>NZ_JACCBA010000001.1 GCF_013409365.1 Actinomadura luteofluorescens
CACCACATGTGGAGCGGCGAACCCAACGCCGTCCTCGTGCAGGAGGCCGCCGACCTGGCGCCCGGCACCGCCCTGGACCTCGGATGCGGCGAGGGCGCCGACGCCGTCTGGCTCGCGCGCCGCGGCTGGCGCGTCACCGCCGTGGACATCTCCGGCGTGGCGCTCGAGCGCGCCGCCGGCCACGCCGAGGAGGCCGGCGTCGCCGACCGCGTCGACTGGCAGCGCCGCGACCTGGCCGCCTCGTTCCCCGAGGGTTCCTACGACCTGGTCTCGGCGCAGTTCCTGCACTCCCCCGCCGACATGCCCCGCGACGAGGTCCTGCGGGCCGCTGCCGCCGCCGTCGCGCCCGGCGGGATCCTGCTCGTCGTCGGGCACGCCGGGCCGCCGCCGTGGGATCCCGGCGCCCATCCGGGAGTGCACCTGCCCACGCCCGGCGAGGTCCTCGCGTCCCTCTCCCTGCCGGAGGACGAGTGGGAGGTCCTGCGCAGCGGCGAGCACGAACGCGTCCAGACCGCACCCGACGGGCGCACCATGACCCGTACCGACAACGCGCTCAAGCTGCGGCGCCGGGCGCGGTGACCCGAGCGGCCGCCGTCAGCGGGAGGTCCGCTCCATCAGCGCGGCGAACTCCTCCAGGGAGATCTTGCCGTCGTGGTTGGCGTCGGCGGCCACGACCACCTCCACGGCGCGGGTCTCGGTGATGTCCTGCCCGAGCCGGGTCATCAGGTTCTTCAGCTCCGCGGTCGAGATGTAGCCGTCGCCGTCCACGTCCACCAGCTCGAAGGTCGCCCTGTAGTCGTTCACGTCCGCCATGCTCGCGCTCCCTTGCCGATCGTTTGCGGCGCCGACGTTAGCAGTGGTGTCCCAGCCCCCGCCCTTTACGCGGTAAGGTCAAATCGGGCGGCGCGGTCGGCCATAATCGGACGCGTGCGGCGCTCGTACGAATTCCTCGACCATCCCGGCCCGATCCCCTTCGCCCATCGCGGCGGCGCGTCCGGACGCCCGGAGAACTCGATGGCCGCGTTCCAGCGCGCCACCGACCTCGGCTACCGCTACCTGGAGACCGACGCCCACGCCACCGCCGACGGCGTCGTCGTCGCCTTCCACGACCGCACCCTCGACCGGGTCACCGACCGCACCGGCGCCATCGCCCGGCTCCCCTGGGCCGAGGTCGCCAGGGCCCGCATCGGCGGCACCGAGCCCATCCCCCGGCTCGAGGACGTCCTCGGCTCCTTCCCCGAGGCGCGCGTCAACATCGACCTGAAGGACGCCCCCGTCATCGGCCCGCTCGCCGAGACGCTGCGCCGCACCCGCGCCTGGAACCGCGTGTGCATCACGTCGTTCTCCACCCGCCGGCTGGCGCAGATGCGCGCCCGGCTCCCCATGGTCACCGACCACGAGGTGTGCATGGCGCTCGGCCCGCGCGGCCTGATGGCGCTGCGCGCCAAGTCCATCGGAGGCCCCACCGCCAAGCTCGTCCGCCTCGCCGCCACCGGCGTCGCCTGCGCCCAGGTGCCCTACGGCCTCGGCCCCGTCCCCTTCGTCACCGAGGCGTTCGTCGACCACGCCCACCGGCTCGGGCTGCAGGTCCACGCCTGGACGGTCAACGACGCCGCCACCATGAAGCGCCTCCTGGACCTCGGCATCGACGGCATCATGACCGACGAGCTGGTCACCCTCCGCGACGTGATGGCCTCGCGCGGCCTGTGGCAGCACGGCGCCCCGCCGCCCACTCCGTCCTGACCCCGGCGCGGCCCGCGCACCGGGCGCGGGTCAGCGGCTGAAGCCGGGCGGGCGGTACTCGGCCGCGATGCGCATCGGCGGCTGCTGCTGGGGCCGTTCGGCGGGTCGCGACGGCTGCCCCGGGGGGACGGTCCCGCCGACCTGCAGGTCGGCGCGCTGGGCGCGGACCGCCTCCAGGAGTTCCAGATCTTCTGGAGAGACCAGGGCGGCCATCACCCTGCCCCGCCGCGTGAGCTTGACGGGCTCGCCGGTGTAGGCGACCCGGTTCACCAGATCCGCGAACTGGGCGCGTGCTTCGGTCACCGGAACATCCACGTGATTCATCGTATAGCGAAACTCTCCGTTCACCCTGGCCCTCCCACGGGGACTGGAATAGTGTCCGTACGTAGTGTACGAAACGTACAGATGATCAAGGAGGCCTGATGAACGGCGGACCGTGGCGACAGGACGGCCGGCGGCTGGCGGAGACGTTCACCGGCAGGTCGCGGGCGCAAGTCGACGAGATGACGCGGCCGGCGGACGCGCAGCTCTTCGAGCGGCTGCTGGCGCGGCGGATCGTGTTCCTCGGCAGCGAGATCGACGACGGGGTCGCCAACCGGATCGGCGCGCAGTTGCTGCTGCTCGCGGCGCAGGACGCCCGGCGCGACATCACGATCTACATCAACTCCCCCGGCGGCGTCGTGGACGCCGGCATGGCGATCTACGACATGATGCAGTTCGTCCCGAACGACATATCCACGGTCGCGATGGGCATGGCCGCCTCCATGGGACAGACGCTGCTGTGCGCGGGGACCCGGGGCAAGAGGTACGCCCTGCGGCACGCGCGCGTGATGATGCACCAGCCGCACGGCGGCATCGGCGGCACCGCGTCCGACATCAGGATCCAGGCGGAGCAGTCGCTGTACCTCAAGCGGACCCTGGCGGAGCGGACGGCGTTCCACACCGGGCAGCCGCTGGAGCGGATCGAGGCCGACGGCGACCGCGACGCGTGGTTCACGGCGGAGGCGGCCCGCGACTACGGTTTCGTCGACCACGTCATCGACAGCACCGAGCGGGTGGGCACATGACACGCGCGGAACGGCGCTCCCTCGTCCCGCAGTTCGAGGAGCGCACCGGCCAGGGCCGCAAGGAGACCGACCCCTACAGCAAGCTGTTCGAGGAGCGCATCGTGTTCCTCGGCGCGCCGGTGGACGACATCAGCGCGGGCGACGTCACGGCGCAGATGCTCGCGCTGGAGGGCATGGACGCCGACCGGCCCATCGCCCTGTACATCAACTCGCCGGGCGGGTCGATCACCGCGATGCTGGCGATCTGCGACACCATGCGCTACGTGCGGCCCGAGATCGAGACGACCTGCGTCGGGCAGGCCGGGTCGGCCGCGGCCGTCCTGCTGGCGGCGGGCTCGCCCGGACGCAGGCAGGCGCTGCCGGGCGCCCGGATCCTGCTGCACGAGCCGGAGATCGAGACGGCCAGCGGCCCCGCGACCGACCTGGCGATCCAGGCGCAGGAGGTGCTGCGGCTGCGCGGGCAGACCGAGGCGATCCTGGCCGAGGCCACCGGGCGCGACCCCGCGGACATCCGCCGGGACCTGGACCGCGACCGCTACTTCACCGCCGCTGAGGCCAAGGAGTACGGGCTTATCGACGCGGTGCTCACGTCCCGTGACTAGCGCGCCAGCCGCCTGTTCCCCGGCGGCGGCTGGGGACGGCCGCAAACAGCAGGGTTGGATCACCCCGGGCGGGGGAATCTTGTCACGGTGTTCAGCGTTGGTCTGAGCAAGACCGCAAGCCGTCTGGGAGGCACGTGACGATGGCCGAGCGCGCACTTCGCGGCACCCGACTCGGAGCGACGAGCTACGAGAACGATCGCAACACCGATCTGGCCCCTCGCCAAGAGGTGGACTACACCTGCACCAAGGGCCACCGGTTCACCGTGACGCTCGCAGCCGAGGCCGAGGTGCCGATCACCTGGGAATGCCGCAGCTGCGGCGCCACGGCGCTGCGGGTCGACGGCGAGCCGCCCCAAGCCAAGAAGGGGAAGCCGCCGCGTACCCACTGGGACATGCTCATGGAGCGCAGGACCGTGGAGGACCTGGAGGAGGTCCTGGCCGAACGCCTGGAGATCTTGCGCGCGGGGCGCAAGAAGTCCGCGTGAACGGCTGACAGTTCTCGACGCGAAGGCCCGTACCGGCGGGGGTGCGGGCCTTCGCCATGCCCGCGGTCCCGGCCGTGCCGCGTTCGGACCGGAGGTCACCGGCCCGAGCGCGGCAGCACCAGGCCGCTCTCGTAGGCGGCGACGACCGCCTGGACGCGGTCGCGCAGCCCGAGCTTGCGCAGGATCCGGCTGACGTGGGTCTTGACCGTCTCCTCCCCGACGACCAGCCGGTCGGCGATCTCGGCGTTGGACAGGCCCGCGGCGACCAGGCGCAGCACGTCGGTCTCGCGCGGGGTCAGCGCGTCCAGGGCCGGCCCCTGCGACGGCGGGCGCGGCCGCAGCCGCGCGAACTCCCCGATGAGGCGGCGGGTGACGGCCGGGGCCAGCAGCGCCTCCCCCGCGGCGACGACCCGGACGGCGTCGAACAGCCGCTCCGCCGTGACGTCCTTGAGCAGGAAGCCGCTGGCGCCCGCGACCAGAGCGTCGTAGACGTGCTCGTCCAGGTCGAACGTGGTCAGCATCAGGACCCGGGGCGGGTCGGGTTCGGCGGTGACGCGGCGGGTGGCCTCGATGCCGTCCATGACCGGCATCCGCACGTCCATCAGCACGACGTCGGGACGGTGGTCGCGGCACACCCGGACCGCGGCCGCGCCGTCGGCCGCCGTCGCCACGACCTCCAGGTCCGGCTGGGTGCCCAGCAGGGCCCCGAACCCGGCGCGGACGACCTCCTGGTCGTCGGCCACCGCGACGCGGACGCTCACGGCCCCTCCTCCAGCGGCAGCGTCGCCTCCACCAGGAACCCGCCGGCGGGCCCCGGGCCGGTGCGCAGGTCGCCGCCGACGGCGGCGGCACGCTCGCGCATGCCGAGCAGCCCGTGCCCGGCCGGGCCGGCTCCGGAACCGTGGCCAGGACCCGGTCCGTTGTCGCGGACGCTGACGCGCAGCGCGCCCGGGGCGTAGTCGAGCTCCACGTCGACGGCCGCGCCGGGGGCGTGCCTGCGGGCGTTGGTCAGCGCCTCCTGGACGATCCGGTAGGCGGTCAGCTCCAGCCCGGGGTCCAGGGCCGCGACGTGCCCGCCGACGATCAGGCGGACGCCCGCGGCGCCCGACTCGCGGGTCTGGTCGACCAGGTCGAGGAGCTGCTGCAGGCCCGGCTGGGGGCGGCGGGTCGGCTCGGCTCCGGCGTCCTCGCGCAGCACGCCGAGCAGCCGCCGCATCTCGGTGAGCGCGGTGCGGGCGGTGTCGCCGATGGCCAGCAGCCGGCGGGCACCGTCCTCCGGCATGCCGGGGACGGCGAGCCGGGCCGTCTCGGCCTGCACGGAGATCATGGAGATGTGGTGGGCGACGACGTCGTGCAGCTCGCGGGCGATGCGTGCCCGCTCGCCGCGCGCGGTGTGCTCCAGCAGGGTGGTCTCGAACGCCCGCCGGGAGGCGTCGCGGGCGGCGGCCTCGGCGCGGCGGCGCAGGAACCGGCGGCGCGCCAGGACCGTCCAGACGGTGACGAGGGCGGCGAGGGCCGCGACGGCGGCGCCGCCGTGCAGTACGCACGCCGCGGCCGCCGCCGCCGTGATCACGACCGCGGCGGGCGCGGCCCGGTCCCGGACGACCGCCAGCGGGAGCGTCGCGCACACGTCCACCACCAGGGCCAGCGCCAGGACGACCCCCGAGCCGTGGGTGCGGTAGAAGGCCTCGGCGGCGGCGGCCGCGGCGAGGCAGCCGCCGGCCGCCGGCCACCGCGCCCGCCCGGCGGTCCCGTCGCTGTCGCCCACGGACGCCATTGTGTCGTGGCCCGCGCCGCGGCGGCGTCCCTCCCGCGGGGGACGCCCGGTCCCCCGGCCCGCGGCCGCCGAGACTGCTCCCCGGCGTGATGACCCGGGGCCGCCGCGCTCCGTAACCTCCCGGTCCATGGAGGCAACCATCGAAGTGCGGGGCCTGCGCAAGCGGTACGGCCCCACCCTCGCCGTGGACGACCTGTCGTTCACGGTCGGCCCGGGTCAGGTCACCGGGTTCGTCGGCCCGAACGGCGCCGGCAAGTCCACCACCATGCGGATGATCATGGGTCTGGACCGGCCGGACGGCGGGACGGCGCTGGTCTGCGGCCGGCCGTACCGGTCGCTGCGGGCGCCGCTGTGCCGGCTCGGGGCGATGCTGGACGCGTCGGCGCTCCACCCGGCCCGCCGCGCCCGCGACCACCTGCTGTGGCTCGCGCACGCCAACGGGCTGCCGGCCCGGCGGGTGGACGAGGTGATCGGGCTGACCGGGCTGGCGAGCGCGGCCCGCCGCCGGGCGGGCGGGTTCTCCCTCGGCATGCGGCAGCGGCTCGGGATCGCCGCAGCGCTGCTCGGGGACCCGCCGGTGCTGATGTTCGACGAGCCGGTCAACGGCCTGGACCCCGAGGGCGTCGCCTGGATCCGGGGGCTGCTGCGGTCGCTGGCCGCCGAGGGGCGGGCCGTGCTGGTCTCCAGCCACCTGATGGGCGAGCTGGAGGGCGGCGCCGACCACCTGGTGGTGATCGGGCGGGGCCGGCTGATCGCCGACACCGGGGTCGCGGACCTGCTGGAGGCCGCGTCCGGCGGCCGGGTCGAGGTCCGCACCGCCGAGCGCCGCGAGGCCATGACCGCCCTGGCCCGCGCGGGCGCCACGGTGGCGGCGTCCGGCCCGGACGCCGTCACCGCCACGGGCCTGGCCGCCGAGCGGGTCGTCGCGGTCCTCACCGAGGCCGGGGTGGGGTTCAGCGGCGTCGGCGAGCACCGCGCGTCGCTGGAGGAGGCCTACATGGAGCTCACCCGGGACGCGGTGGAGTTCCAGGCCGCGCAGGGGCGGGAGGCCCGGTGAGCGCCCCGCAGAAGGCCGCCGCGGCGCCCTACCGCAGCACCGTCCAGGACGAGGCCCGCGACGGGTTCGGGTGGCTGCTGGCCGCCGAGTGGACCAAGCTGCGCACCGTCCGCCGCTGGATGCTGGCCCTGCTGGCGTCGGTGCTGCTGACCGTCCTGGTCGCGCTGCTGGCGGCGGCCGGAAGCCAGTCCACCGGGTCGGGCCGCGGTCGGCCCGACCCGGCACTGCTGAAGATCACCGATATGGGCCACTACACCTACCGGCCGCTGGCGGGCGACGGCTCGGTCGTCGCCCGCGTCACCTCCCAGGAGGGCGGCGGCGGGTGGGCCAAGGCCGGCCTCATGGTCAGGGGGAGCACGCGGGCGGGGGCCCCGTACGCGGCGCTGGCGGTGACGCCGGCGCACGGCGTCCGCCTTCTGAGCGGCTACGAGGAGGGCGGCGCCGGCGGCGGGACGGGCGCGGTGCCGCACTGGCTCAAGCTGGCCCGCGCCGGGACGACCGTCACCGGCTACGCCTCGGCCGACGGCCGCGACTGGCGCCGCGTCGGGTCCGTCCGGCTGAAGGGACTGCCGCGCACGGCTCTGGCGGGCGTGTTCGTGGCCGCCCCGGACGAGGTCGAGGTGCGGCGCATGTTCGGCGGGGAGAGCGTCTCAGGTCAGCCCTCCGCCACGCGGGCGACGTTCGACGAGGTGGCGGTGGCGCCGGCGCAGCCGGGCGCCGCCTGGCGGGACCGGGGCGCCCTGAGCGGTCCGGCGGCCGACCCGTCCCTGGACGGCCGCAGCGGGTCCGGAGGGACGATCGCGCTGAAGGGCGTGGGGGACATCGGGCCGAACGCGTTCGCCGACGACGTCACCAGGACCACCCTGTCCGGCACGCTGATCGGGCAGGTGGCGATCGTGACGCTGGCGGTGCTGTTCGTGACGGCCGAGTACCGGCGCGGGATGCTGCGCACGACGTTCGCGGCCGCACCCCGGCGCGGCCGGGTCCTGGCGGCCAAGGCGGTCGTGGCGGGCCTGGCGTCCCTGGTGGCGGGGCTGGCGGCGGCGTTCGGGTCGGTGCTGCTCGCCGGGCCGGTGGAGCGTGCGCACGGGCTGGCGGTGCCGCCCCTGAGCGACGGCGCGGTGCTGCGCGCCGCCGCCGGCACGGGGGTGCTGTTCGCCGCGATCGCCGTGCTCTCGCTGGCGGTCGCGGTGATCGTGCGGCGCGGCGCGCCCGCGATCACCATCGTGCTGCTGCTCCTGCTCGTCCCGCAGATCGTGGCGACCGGGCTGCCGCTGTCGGCGGCGCGGTGGCTGGAGCGCCTCACCCCCGCGGCCGGGTTCGCGATCCAGCGGACCGTCGACCGCTACGACCAGTCGATCGGTCCGTGGGCGGGCCTCGGGGTGCTGTGCCTGTACGCGGCGGTCGCCCTGGCGGCGGCCGCGCGGCTGGTCGCGAGGCGCGACGCGTGACCGGCCGGGCGTGGACGGGCCTGCACGCGCTGCACGCGGAGTGGACGAAGCTGCGCACCGTGCCGAGCACGGCGTGGCTCGCGCCGGCGCTGGCGGTGCTGGTCGCCGCGGTCGGCGCGGCGGTGACCGGGACGGTGGACACCTCGCACTGCACGACGCCTGCCGGATGCGTGGAGGACACCCCGAAGCTGGCGCTGTCGGGCGTGCAGGTGGGGCAGGTGGCCGCGGTGGTCCTCGGGGTGCTGGCGGTCGGGGGCGAGTACGTCACGGGGACGATCGCCGCGACCCTGGCGGCGGTGCCGGGACGGACCACCGTGCTGGCCGCCAAGGCCGCCGTGGTGGCGGGGCTCGTCGCCGCGGCCGGGACGGCCGGGGTGCTGGCGTCGCTGGCGGCGGGGCGGGGCGTCCTGCCCGGCAACGGCTTCACGCCCGCGAACGGCTACCCACCGCTGTCCCTCGCCGACGGCCCCACCGCCCGCGCGGCCGCCGGGACCGTCCTCTACCTGGTGCTGGTGGCGCTGCTGGCCCTGGGCGTGGGGACGGTCCTGCGCGAGCCGGCGGCGGCGATCAGCGCGGTGCTGGCGCTGCTGTGGATCGTGCCGGTCGTCACCCGCCTCGTCGGGGACGAGGCGTGGCGGGAGCGGCTGGAGAAGGCCGCGCCGATGACGGCGGGGCTGGCCGTCCAGGCGACGCGGGGCGTGGACCGGCTGCCGATCGGGCCGTGGGAGGGTCTGGGCGTACTGGCCGCCTACACGGCCGCGGCGCTGCTCGCGGGCGGCGCCGTGCTCGCCGCCCGCGACGCCTGAGACTCAGGCGCGCGACGTCTTGTCGCCGCTCTCCTCGGAGGCCCTGTCGTCGTGGATGACCTCGCCTCGGACCACCGGTCCGGGCGGGGTCTCGACGCGTTCGGGCCCGCGGCCCCGGGCGAACGGGTCGAAACCGGCGGCGCCGGGCGGGAACACGGTCGCGGCGCGTTCCTCGGCGGCCCGCATCCGCCGCGCCGCGAACGCCGACAGGGCGCGGCGGACGAGCGGGCGGGTGAACGGCAGCACGAGCGCGAGCCCCACGACGTCGGTGACGAAGCCGGGGACCAGCAGCAGCACGCCGCCGGCCATGACCAGCGCCGCGTCCGCGACCTCCCGGTCGGGCAGGACCCCGCGCCGCGCCGTCTCCTGCAGGGCCCGCCACGCGCGGCGGCCCTCCCGGCGGACGATCCACGCGCCGAGGGCGGTCTCGGCGATCAGCAGGCCGACCGTGGGCCAGGCGCCGATCACCTCGCCGACCTGGATCAGCACGAAGATCTCCAGGACCGGCACCAGCAGGAACGCCAGGACGATCAGCAGCGGCAGCATGGCTCCATCTTCGGGTCGTCGAAAGCCTCTCCCTGGTGTAACGCCAGGACGGCCCCGTTCGTTTCCCCGAGCGTCCAAGAGCGCCCCCGGGGCGCGCCTTCAGTTCGGGTCGCGGAGCTTGCCGATGCGGTCGCTCATCCCCCACTGGGTGATGCGCAGCGCCGCCTCGGCCATCACGTCCCGGCTCATCTTGCTGGTCCCGTGGACGCGCTCGACGAACGTGATCGGCACCTCGACCACGCGCAACCCCTGCCGCAGGGCCCGCAGCGCCAGGTCGATCTGGAAGCAGTAGCCGCGCGAGTCGACCCCCTCCAGCCCGATCTTCTCCAGGGTCGCGGCGCGGAAGGCGCGGTAGCCGCCGGTGGAGTCGTGCAGCGGGATGCCGAGCATCACCCGGGCGTAGGTGTTGGCGCCGCGCGACAGCGCCTCGCGCCGCTTCGGCCAGTTGCGGACCCTGCCGCCGGGCACCCAGCGGGCACCGATGACCAGGTCGGCGTCCTCCAGCGCCGACAGCAGCCGCGGCAGCTCCTCGGGCTGGTGGGAGCCGTCGGCGTCCATCTCGACCATGACGTCGTAGCCGTGCTCGGCGGCCCACCGGAACCCGGCGATGTAGGCGGGGCCGAGGCCCTCCTTGCCCTGCCGGTGCAGCACCCTGATCTGCTCGTCGGCGGCCGCCATCGCGTCGGCGGCCTCACCGGTGCCGTCGGGGCTCGCGTCGTCCACGACCAGGACGTCCACCGACGGGACGGCCTCGCGCACCCGCCCGGCGATGCGCTCGATGTTGTCCCGCTCGTTGTACGTCGGGATGATCACGAGCACCCGGCCGAGCCCGGCTGGGATCTCCATCGGCGTCAATTCCCCTCGTTCTTCCTGGCTGTCCATGCCGCCGCGCAGACCGCGCCGAGCCCGAGCAGCGCCAGCGCCCACTCCGGCGCCTCCCCCAGCCGGTCCGACGCCGTCCGGGCCGTGCGCGCCGGGACGGCCGCGACCCGGACGGCGGGCACGAACTCCCGGGACCGGTCGACCATCCGGCCGTCGGGCGCGACGATGGCGCTGATCCCGCTCGTCGCGGCTACCAAGATCGTACGGCCATGTTCGACCGCGCGCAGCCGCGACATGGCGATCTGCTGGGGCGGCAGGCTGGTCCTGCCGTAGGTGGCGTTGTTGGTCTGCACGACCAGCAGGTTCCCGCGCGCGACGTCGCGGACCTCCTTGTCGTAGGCGACCTCGAAGCAGATCACGTCGCCGATGTCCACCGGCCCGAGCCCCATCACGCCGGAGCGGTCGCCCTTGGCGAAGTCGCGGGGGATCCGCTCGAACCGGGTGATCAGCTTGGTCAGGATGTCGCGGAACGGCAGGTACTCGCCGAACGGGACGGGGTGCCGCTTGACGTAGTAGTCGCCCGGGCCGGTCGAGGGGTCCCAGACGATGCCGCGGTTCTCGACCTTCTCCCCGTCGGGGGTGTCGGTGAGGGCGCCGACGAGGACGGGGACGCCGATGTCCTTCACCGCGCCGTCGATGGCGGTGTAGGCGTCGGGCTCGGTGTAGGGGTCCAGGTCGCTGGCGTTCTCCGGCCACACGACCAGCTCCGGCTTGGCGAGCCGCCCGGCGCGCACCCGCTCGGCCAGCTCGTGGGTGGCCTTGACGTGATTGTCAAGCACGGCCTTGCGCTGGCCGAGGAAGTCCAGGCCGAGGCGCGGAACGTTGCCCTGGACGACCGCGACGGTGACCGGGCGGCCTTCGGTGGGGGTGGGGATCAGGAGCCCGCCGCCGACGACGGCGCCGACCGCGGCCAGGCAGACCGCTGCGGGGATCAGGGCCCGGCGCGTCCCGGGCGTCTCCGCCGCGTCCTCCTCCGGGGGCCTGGCGCGGCGGGACCGGGCGCGGTGGACGGCCACGGCGGCACAGGCGAGGAGCCCGCCGATCAGGGCCGTCAGGAACGTGACCAGGGGCGCGCCGCCGAGCGACGCGTACGGGGTGAGGGGTGTGGCGGTCTGGCTGAACGCCAGCCGGGCCCAGGGGAAGCCCCCGAAGGGGACGCGGCCGCGGATCAGCTCCTCGCCGACCCACAGCGCGGCCGTCCACACCGGCCAGCCGGGCAGCCGGGCGACCATCGCGATCCCGGCGCCGAGCGGCAGGAAGTAGGCGGCCTGGACGAGGCTGAGGATGATCCAGCCGTCCGGGCCGATGCGGGAGATGCCCTCCAGCACCGGGACGAAGAACGCGGCGCCTGCGAGGAAGGCGAGCCAGGCTCCGGTGCGGGCGGACCGGCCGAGCACCGCGAGGGTCAGCAGCGCGACGCCCACCGGCGCGAGGGGCGTGAGGTCGATCGGCGGGAACGCCGGCCACATCAGCAGCCCGGCCGCCACGGCCAGCAGCGTGCGGGGCCAGCCCGCGCGGCCGCCGGAGCGCAGGCCGCGGCGCAGCCGGCCGAACCGCCCGCGCGGCGCCCCGGCACCGGGCGCGGCGCCCGGTTCCGTCGCCGGCGACCGGTCCGGGAGGGTCTCCTGGGCCACGTCCCACCTCGTTCACTCGGGTCTAGCCGGAACGCTACCGGCCCCGGGCGCCCGCGGCGACCATGGGCCCAGGTCGCGGCGGAAGCGGACGGTTCACCGGGGTGGCGGGCGAGGTCCGGACGAGGAGGCCGGGCCTGGGAGTCGAGCGCCTGGCCGGGCACGGAGGAGGGCCCGCGACATCCGTCGGGCCGGAGACGTCCCACAGGCGGTGAGAACGAGGCTCCGTTTTCTACTGGATGTCCGGGCCCTTCCCGGGTCCAACCCCCCGCGCGATCGGACGGCTCCGCCCGGACACGGCCCCGAACACCGCGCTGGCTCGGGCGGGCACGATGGCGACCACTCGCGTGATCCCCGTCCCCGTCTCGGCGCGGCGCCCGGCGGCCCCTCGGGCGGCCGATCGGTGAGTCCCGTGCTGGACTGCAGCAAAACTACCGGCTTCCGCCACCTTGTCAACCGCCGCATGTTCTGCGGCTACTCCATGTTAGCCCAGCTCAACACCATGATCAGGGCGTTCGGCGATTTCGCCGGACGCCCTTTGCGATCACGATTTCGATCGCGGCCTCGATCGCGGGGTGCGGTCAGCCTCCCGGGGCCGAGACCACGACGGTCCCGGTCGCGGTGACCGCGACGATCGGCTCGGGCAGCGCCTCGGCCGCCGACTCGCCCTTGTCGGGGCGACCCCGGCACACCACGCGGGCCTGGAAGTCCATCACGCGGCTGCGCGTGCCGGCGCGGGCCAGCACGGCGGTGGTCTCCAGGACGTCGCCCGCCCGGACGGGCGCGCGGAACTGCACGTCGGAGTAGGAGGCGAACAGGCCCTCGTCGCCGTCGGTGCGGATGCACAGTTCCGTGGCCACGTCCCCGAACAGGCCCAGCACGTAGGCGCCGTCGACCAGGTCGCCGGCGTAGTGGGCGTGCGAGTAGGGGATGTAGCGGCGGTGGGTGACGGTCAGTCCCTCGCGGGGGTCGCTCACTCTTCCTCCATCGTCGTGGGCCGGTGCTCGCCGGGCAGCAGGGCGTGCACGAGGTAGCTGGCGACCTCGGCGGGGGTGGTGCCCTTGCCGAAGATGCGGTCGACGCCGAGGTCGCCCTCGGTGACGGTGTCGAAGCGGGGGCCGCCGACGACCAGCAGGGGCCGTCCCATGCCGCCGGCCACCGCGGTCGGGTACTCGGCGTGGAACGCCGCGGCCATCTGCTTGGTGTTGTGCAGGTGGGCGTTGCGCTGGGTGACGACCTGGGACACCAGGACCGCGTCGGCGTTCTCGGCCTTGGCGCGCTCCACCAGCTCCTCGACCGTGACCTGGGCGCCCATGTTGACGACCTGGATCTCCCGGTAGTACTCCAGGCCCTTCTCCCCCGCGTACCCCTTGACGTTGAGGATCGCGTCGATCCCGACGGTGTGCGCGTCGGTGCCGATGCAGGCCCCGACGACCACCAGCCGCCGGTTCAGCGTCTCGCGGATCGCCAGGTTCACCTCCTGGGAGGTCAGCAGCGGGTAGGCGCGCTCTTCCGGGACGGGGATCGAGGCGTAGTCGATGAGGTGCCGCACCTTGCCGTACACGATGAAGAAGGTGAAGTGGGGGCCCATCGGCTTGGCGTGGACGACGCTGGCCGGGTCGAGGCCCATCTTCCCGGCCAGTTGCAGGGCGGCCGCCTCGGCGCGCTTCCCGGCGGGGACGGGCAGGGTGAACGACATCTGCACCATGCCGTCGCCGGTGGTGTCGCCGTAGGGTCGGATCACCTGCCGGGTGTCGGCGGGCTCGGCGGGGGCCTGGGTCCCGGTACCGGTTCCGGGGCTCTCGACCGTCATGCGGGCACCTCCTGGTCGGCGGTGGAACGGGCGGCGTGGGGGTCCTCGGTGTCGAGGATCTCGATGGCGGGGTTGAAGTACCCGTCGGCGCGCGCGACGACGCCGTCCAGGCCCTTGCCCCCGTCGGGCGGGCGGCGGGTGATGCCGAACGTGCCCTCGGCGATGGCCTCGAGCAGCCCGTCGTCGGCGATGCGCTCCAGCAGCTCCACCGACTCCGACAGCACCTGCTTGGCGCGCTGGACGAGCATCCCGTCCGGGCGGGGCATGAAGTCCTCGGCGAGGTTCCCGCAGGCGTCGCGGACGTAGCGGACGTTCTCCAGCGCCAGGTCGCGGTCCGACAGCCAGGGGGTGTGGATGCCCTCGGTCATCATCCCGATCAGGATGATCGACTGCCCGGTCATCACGCCGGCGAGGTTGAAGAACGCGTCCAGCAGGTAGCCGGCGAAGATGTTGCCGGTCATGTGCTTGGTCGGCGGCATGTACTTCAGCGGCGCGCCGGGGAACAGCTCCCGGACGAGCTGGGCGTGCGCCAGCTCCATCCGGAACGACTCGGGGATCGCCGGGTTGATCTCGAAGGCGTGGCCGAGGCCGAGCTGGTCGTCGGCGAGGCCGGCCTCGTGCCCGAACCGCTCGTTCAGCAGCTGGCTGACGACCACGGTGTGCGCGGCGTCGACCGCGTCGGCGGTGGTGAGGTAGTTGTCCTCGCCGGTGTTGATGACGATGCCGGCGCGGGCGTGGATCTGCCGGGAGAACCGCTGGTCGATGAACGTGCGGCGCGGGTTGATGTCGCGGAAGATGATGCCGTACATGCAGTCGTTCAGCATCATGTCCAGGCGCTCCAGCCCGGCGAGCGTCGCGATCTCCGGCATGCACAGCCCGGAGGCGTAGTTCGTCAGGCGCACGTACCGGCCGAGCTCGCGGGACACCTCGTCCAGGGCCGCGCGCATCAGCCGGAAGTTCTCCCGGGTGGCGTAGGTGCCGGCGTAGCCCTCCCGGGTGGCACCCTCGGGCACGAAGTCCAGCAGCGACTGCCCGGTGGAGCGGATCACCGCGACGACGTCGGCGCCCTCGCGCGCGGCGGCCTGCGCCTGCGGGATGTCCTCGTAGATGTCGCCGGTCGCCACGATCAGGTAGACCAGCGGCCTGGCCGGGTCGGCCCGGTCGGGGGTGGGCAGCTCGGCCAGCAGCCGGTCGCGCTCGGCACGGCGCCGGTCGATGCGCGCCATGCCGCCGCGGGCCGCCTCGCCCGCGGCCTTGCGGGCGTGCTCGGCGTCGGTGCCGGACGGGAGCCGGAACGACACCCTCCCCCGGGCGGCGGCCCGGGCCAGGTCGTCCAGGGAGCCGTGCGAGCCGGTCAGCAGCGCGTCCCAGACCGGCAGGGCGAGCCCGTGCTCCAGGCCCACCTGGCCGCGGACGGCGTCGGCGAGGTGGTTGGCCCAGGGGCGCCCCTCATCGTCGGCGCCGGTCAGGCCCGCCAGCCGCAGCAGTGCCCGCTCGACCGAGACGGTGGTGTGGGAGCGGGCCATGTCGATGATGGGTTCGGCGGCCCGGGCGGCCAGGCGCCGGGCGGTGCGCACCGCCTCCGGGTCGAGGTCCAGCTTTCCCTGCGGCGCCATTGCCGTCTCCCCTCACGCAGCCGCCCCTCTCAGGCCGGTCCGAACAATCATCCGTCATACCGAGTTCTCTACGGGAGATCTTCCGGTACGAACACCGTATTCCACAAGAACTAGCACCAGATCTCCCGCTACCTTCCGCAGGCGGGCAGCCCCATCTTCCCCCTGCGAGCGGTCATCTCACCCCCAGGTGACGGTCCGCGACAACCCATGTCGTGACGACTCTGGGTAAAGCTATGCTCACCCCTGGTCATGGACGGACCGATACCGGGAGGGGCATGATCCTTTACTTCGCGGCCGCGGCCTGCGCCGTCGGCGTGGTCATCGTGGCGGGCCAGTTGGTACGGCGAGCGCGCGGAAGCGTGGACGACGCCGCCCCTGACGGCCCCACGTCCTCCCACACCGGGGCGATGCTCTCCGCGCTGTTCCTGCTGGCGTTCGCCATCGCCATCGTCGTGCCGTGGACGACGGCCGACTCCGCCCGCTCCAACACCTACACCGAGAGCCAGGCGATCGCCGAGGCGTACTGGGCCGCCCAGCGCCTCCCCGCGGCCGACGCCCGGCGCGTCCAGGACGGGCTCATCGCCTACGTCGAACTCGTCCGCGGGCCCGAGTGGCGGCTGATGAAGAAGGGCCGCCTCACCGACCGCGGCTGGGCCGACCTCGACGGGCTGCGACGCGAGGCCATCGCCGTCCAGGCCGGAACCGACGAGGCCAAGGACGCGCGCAGCGCCGTCCTGGACCACCTCGGCGAGATCTCCGCGGCGCGGCGCCAGCGCGCCATGGACGCCCGCACGACGCCGCCCGCCGGACTGCTCGCCGTCACCCTCGTCACCGGCATCGTGGTCCTGCTGCTGCCGTTCCTCGCGGGCGCCCGCCCGCGCGGCATGGCGCTGGTGCCGCTGTCGCTGATGGCGGCCCTGCTCGCCGCCGGGGCCTACCTCACCGTCGACATCTCCCACGTGTTCACCGGCGCCCTCGCCGTCGGACCCGAGGCGTTCACCGGGCTGCACGCCGACCTGCAGCGCATCGCGGGGGGCGGCTGATGCGCCCGCGCCCCGTCCCGCGCGCCGCCGCCACGGGCAGGGCGCGGCCGACCCGCACCCTGCCGGTGCGCGCTCTGCCGGTGCGGGCTCTGCCGGCTCTGACCCTGCCCGCCCTGACCCTGCCCGCCGTCATGCTCGGATTCCCCGCCGCCGCGCAGGCCGGCCCGGTGCCGACGCCCAGGATCAGCGTGTGCATCGACATCGAGATCGGCGGCGGCCCCGCCGACGACTGCGAACCGCCGGCCACCTCCCCGACCCCGCCCCCGCCGCCGCAGGAGCCGCCCCCCGACACCCCCGAACCCCCGCCGCCTCCCCAGACTCCGCCGGAGCCGCCGCCCGAACCGCCGCCTCCGCCACCCCCACCTCCCCCGGAGCCCGAGCCGCCCGCCCCGGCGCCGCCCCCGCCGGCGGCCGCGCCGCGGCCCCGGCCCGCGGCCCTCGCGCCGGGCCCGCCCCCGCGGACGCGGCCCGAACCGGCGGCGCCCGCGCCGCCAAGGAAGCCCACGAAGGCCAAGAAGCCCCCACCGGTGCGGGCGCACACGGCGCCCCGCCCGAAGAAGGAGCCGCCGCGGCGCCGCGACCCGCTGCGCTCCTCGCTCGTGCTGGTCGTCATCGCCGTCGTCATCAGCGCCGGCACCGCCATCGCCTTCGCGCACTGAGCCCGGCGCGCGACCGGACCGGCGCCCACCGCCCACGCCCGCCGCGGAGGCGGGCGTGGGCGGCGCGGTCAGGCGCGGCGGCCGACTCCGCCGAAGACGAGGAAGCGCTCCGGGTCGGTCACGGCCTCGCCCTCGTCCGGGCGCCACAGCGGCACGTACACCAGGCCGGGGTCGAGCAGGTCCCAGCCGTCGAAGAACCGCAGGATCTCGGCGTGGGACCGGGACACCGCCGGAGACGTGGCCCGGTCGTAGAGCTTGCCGATCGCCGCGGTCTTGGTCGGCCGCGCCTCGTGCGTGAGATGCGAGACCACCAGGAAGCTGCCCGGCGCGGCCGCCTCCCGCAGCGCCGCCACGATGCCCGCCGGGTCCTCCGCGGGCTTGATCAGGTGCAGTGCCGCCACGAGCAGGAACGCCACCGGCTCGGAGAGGTCGACCAGCCCCTTCAATTCCGGCGCCGCGAGGACGCCCGCCGGATCGCGCATGTCGGCCTGGACCACCGCGACGCGGTCGTCGCCCGCCAGCAGGGCGCGGCTGTGCGCCACCGCGACGTCGTCGTTGTCGACGTACACCACGCGCGCGTGAGGATCGACTTCCCGTACGACCTCGTGCACGTTGCCCTGCGTCGGAATGCCCGAGCCGATGTCGACGAACTGGGCGACGCCGTCCTCGGCGAGCGCGCGCACGGCCCGGCGCAGGAACGCCCGGTTCGCGCGCGCCAGTTCCCGCGCCCGCGGCTCCACCCGCAGCAGCCCCGTCGCCAGATCACGATCCGACGCGAAATTGTGGGCTCCCCCGAGCAGATAGTCGTACACCCGTGCGACGCTGGGTCTGCGGCTGTCGACCTCGGGTGGGATCCACTCGGAGTCCATGCAACGCCTCCCTTTGACCCGAAGGGGGTGCCGTCCGCGGGCACCTCAGCGTAACGCCGGCCGCGGCGGAAGGCCCCCGCACACGGACTGTGAGGACCATGGCCGAAGACCCCGCACGGCCGGCCCGGGCGACCGTCCTGCTCACCCCTGACGGGGTGGTCACCGGCTGGAGCGACGGCGCCGCGCGCCTGTTCGGCCCCGGCGCGGCCGCCGCGGCCGGAGCCGCGCTCACCGACCTGCTCGGCCGGCCCGGCGCGGCCGAGCAGCTGCTGGTCGCGTTGAGGGAGGCAGGGGCGGGCCGCCCCTGGAGCGGTGTGCTGCCACTGTCGGACGAGGGCCTGGCGGTGACCTGCGACCCGATGACGGGCGCGGACGGCCGCGTCCAGGTGCTGCTGGCGGTGTCCGCGCCGTGCACCGGCGGCCTGGAACTGCTGGACGAGGCCGCCCGCCGCGTCGGCTCCACCCTCGACCCGCACCGGACCGCCCGCGAGATCGTCGCCGTCACCGTCCCGCGGTTCGCCGACGCCGGCGCCATCTACGTGCTGGAACGGCTGCTCGCCGACGACGACCAGCCCGGCGCCGAGACCGGCGGATCCGCGGTCGTGCGGCGCCTGGCCGTCGCGCTCGCCGACGACGACCCGAAGGAGTGGTCCCGCGAGTTCCCCGTCGACGAGGTCATCGTCTACCCGCCGGACACCCCCTTGGCCCGGTGCCTCGCCACCGGCGGCACGGTCGAGTTCGGCGGCGACGCCGCCCGCGACACCGTGGTCGGCCGCACGGGCCGCGTCCTGGACGGCATCGCCGACCACGTGTCACTGCTGGCGGTGCCGCTCGTCGCGCGGGGCCGCACGCTCGGGTTCGCGGTGTTCAGCCGCAAGCGCGGCCGGCCGCCCTTCGGCCCGGACGACCGCGCCCTGGCCTCCGAGCTCGCGAGGCGCGCCGCGACCTGCGTCGACAACGCCTGCGCGTACCGGCGCGAGCACCGCACCGCGACGGCCCTGAGGGCGGCGCTGCTGCCCGCCGCCGTCACCGCCCCGTCCGGCCTGCGGATCGCGCACCGCTACCTGCCCGCCGGCAGCGGCGTCGGCGGCGACTGGTACGAGGTGGTGCCGCTGCCCGGCGACCGGATCGCGGTGGTGATCGGCGACTCGCTCGGGCACGGCGTCACCGCCGCCGCCGCGATGGGCCAGCTGCGGGTCGCCGCGCACACGCTGGTCAGGTGCGGATTCCCGCCCGGCGAGGTGCTCGCCCGGCTCGACGCCATCGCCCGGGAGCTGGACGCCGCGCAGTTCGCGACCTGCCTGTGCCTGGTCTGCGACCCGGCGACGCTGCGGTGCGAGATGGCCGGCGCCGGGCATCCCCCGCCGCTGCTGGCCCTGCCCGGCGGCACCGTGCGGCACTTCGCCGTCCCCCAGGGGCTGCCGCTCGGGGTGTCCGACCACGAGCACCCGGCCGAGTACCCGCAGGCGTCGGCGACGATCCCGCCGGGCGCGACCCTCGCCTTCTACACCGACGGCCTGGTGGAGAGCCGGATGCGCACCCTCGACGACGGCATCGCCCGGCTCGCCTCGGCCCTGGTCGCCTCCCAGGACGGGACGCTGGAGGAGACCGCCGACGGCGTCGTGGCCCTGCTGTCCGACCAGCGGGGCCACGACGACATCGCGCTGCTCCTGATCCGCCCCGACGGACCCTGACCCGCCCTAAAGGCCGGGGATCTCGTGGTTGCGGAACGCGTCCACGAAGTAGGTGTGGTCCTCCCGGACGATCTCGGCGTACTCGGTGCCGAACGCGACCATGGCCTCCACGAACGCCGACTCGTCCGGGCCGATCACCGCGTCGATGGCGTCCTCGACCTGGAACCCGACCAGGGTGTGGTCGGAGTCGGTGTCGGACACGCAGTGCACCTTGGCGGTGGCGCGGCCCAGGTCGTCCAGCACCGACAGCATGTCCTCGGGCTCGGTGAGGCCGCCCCAGTCCAGGTCCTCCTCGTAGGGCGACAGCTCCTGCACGACGTAGCCGACGCCGTCGATCCGGGTGTGGCCGAGCCACGGGTCGCTGTTGGCCTGCAGCGCGCGCCGCGACACGGCGGTGCGGTGCCCGTGGTGCTGGAAGTACTCGCGGATGCGGGGGTCGTCGACCACCCGGCTGGCCGCCGCGACGTTGCCCTGCTTCATCGACAGGACGACGTCGTTCTCCAGCGCCTGGGTGTTGCCCTCCACGAGGATGTTGTAGGCCGACAGCCCGGCCGAGCCGATGCCGAACCCGGACGCGCCGACGATGTCCTTGATCTCGTAGGTGAGGCTGCCGAAGCGCTTCTCGTTCGGGATGGTCGTCAGGTACTCCGCGTAGGCGGCCTCGACCTGGGCGCGCTCGGCGTCGTCCAGGCGGCGGACGCCGGGGCGGTCGCGGAACCGGCGCTCGGCCCCCGACACCACGGTCATGCCCTCCAGCAGCCCGGTCCGGGTGCCGCCCATCGCGGCGACCAGCACGTCGCGGACGTAGCCGTCGGTGGTGTCGAGCGTCAGCGCGAACTTCTCGTCGCCCTCGTGCGCGGCGAACTTGCGGACCTGGTCGACGTAGGCGCGCACGTAGGTCTCGATGAGCCGGCGGATGTCGGCGTCGGAGATCGCCTTCTGCCACGCCAGCAGCGCCAGGCTGGCCACCAGGCGCTTGACGTCCCAGGTGAAGTGGCCGACGTAGGCCTCGTCGTAGTCGTTGACGTCGAAGACGAAGACGCCGTCGTCGTTCATGTAGGTGCCGAAGTTCTGCGCGTGCAGGTCGCCCTGGATCCACACGCGGGACGTGCGCTCGTCGGCCCACGGGTCGTCGTCGTCCGCGATGTCGGCGTAGAACAGGCAGGCGCTGCCCCGGTAGAACGCGAACGGGTCGGACGCCATCTTGCGGAAGCGGCGGCGGAACTCGGCGGGGCTGCGCTCCATCAGGTCCGAGAACGCGTCGACCAGGACGTCGACGATCTGCGCCTGGCGCTCCTTCGGGTCCCGCCCGCGCAGTTCCTCGGTGATGCTCGCCATGCTCTCTCCCTCGATGATCGGACGGTCCCCGCCACGGCCGGGATGTTCCCGGTCATTGTGCCGAATCCGGACCGGTCCGGGAGGTGAACAGCGCACGCACGGCGGGTTCCGACCGCACCAGTTCCAGGGCGGTCTCCGCGTGCCCGGGGACGTAGCCGTTCCCGATGAGCATCGTGACGTCGGCGGCCAGGCCCTCCGCGCCGAGCGCGGCGGCCGGGAACGAGGTCGCCATCGAGAAGAACACGACGGTGCCGCCGGGCGCGGTGGCGAGGATCGCGCCGTGCTCGCAGCCCGGCACGTCCACGCACACGACGGTGACGTCGGCCGGCTCGCCGACGGCCGCCGCGACCGCCACCGGGTCGCGGGCGTCGGCGCGGACGACGGCGTCGGCCAGGCCCGAGGCCGCCAGCCGCTCCTCCTCCGCGGCGGTGGGGACCAGCCCGATCACCCGGGACGCGCCGGCGCGCCGGGCGGCGGCCAGCGACAGGCTGCCGCTCTTGCCTGCCGCGCCCAGCACCAGCACCACGGGACCGCCCTCGCGCGCCGACACGACGCGGTGGGTGAGGGCAGGCGCGCCGCACACGTCCATGACGGCGAGCGCCAGCGGCACCGGCATGTCGTCAGGCAGGACCGCGGCGATGGAGCGGGCGAACAGGATCGCGTGGCCCCGCGCCGGCACCTGCTCGGACCGCCCGTCCCAGTCCGCGAGGCCGTCGGTGACCGCGAGCGGGGTGAGGGTGAGGGACACCAGGGTGGCGACGCGGTCCCCGGGCTTCAGGCCGAGCGGCGAGTCGGGCCCGGCCTCCTCGACCACGCCGACGAGCATGCCGCCCGACCCGGTCACCGGGTTGTGCATCTTGCCGCGCTCCTCGATGATCCGCAGCACCTCGGCGCGGATCGCGTCCGGGTCGCCGCCGTGCGCGGTGTGCAGCTGGCGGTAGGAGGCGGCGTCCAGGTTGAGGCGCTCGACCGCGATCCGCACCTCGTCCGGCCGGATCCGCGGATCGGGGTCCAGCCGCAGCGCGGCCTGCGGCAGGACGCCCGCGGGCTCCAGCACCCGGTGCAGCCCGACCGCCGTCCCCGTCCCGCCTCCGGTCGTCGCCATGCCGTCCTTCTCCTAACATCGGGTGGTGTTACGCAAGATATCCAGGGCACCACTGGTTTCATCGAAAGTCTTCCCGTAACGTCGGCGGTACACAAGACTTTTATGCGATCAATGTGAGGCTAGGAGGCGGTCGACGATGACCACTGCTCTGCACCCGGACGCCCTGCAGTCCGAGGAGGCCGCGCGCCAGCCGTACGCCTACCGGCGCCGGCCCCTGGTGGAGCCCGACTGGCGGCGTCTTCCAGGATGGCGGGACGTCACGGAGGCCGAGTGGGATTCGGCGCAGTGGCAGCGCGCCCACTGCGTGAAGAACGTCCGCCAGCTGCGCCGCGTCATGGGCGACCTGCTCGACGAGCGCTTCTACGCCGATTTGGAACGTGACCAGGCCGAGCGCGCCACCATGTCGATGCTGCTGCCCCCGCAGATGCTGAACACGATGGACGCCTCCTCCACCGAGGCCTTCTACGCCGACCCCGTGCGCCGCTACATGCTCCCGGTGTTCAGCGACCGGCGCACCGACTGGCCGTCCCACCCGCACGCCTCCCGCGACTCGCTGCACGAGGCCGAGATGTGGGCCGTCGAGGGCCTCACCCACCGCTACCCCACCAAGGTCCTGGCCGAGCTCCTGCCGACCTGCCCGCAGTACTGCGGGCACTGCACCCGCATGGACCTGGTCGGCAACTCCACGCCGAACGTCGACAAGCACAAGTTCACCATCAAGCCGCCGGACCGGCTCGGCGCCATGCTGGACTACCTGCGCCGCTCCCCCGGCGTCCGCGACGTGGTCGTCTCCGGCGGCGACGTCGCCAACATGCCGTGGGCGCGGCTGGAGTCGTTCGTCGACTCGCTGCTGGACATCGACAACATCCGCGACGTCCGGCTGGCCAGCAAGGCGCTCATGGGGCTGCCGCAGCACTGGCTGCAGGACGACGTCCGCGCCGGGATGGAGCGCCTGGCGACCAAGGCGAACGCGCGCGGCGTGCAGATCGCGATCCACACCCACGTCAACGCCGCCCAGTCGGTGACGCCGCTGGTCGCCAAGGCGGCCCGCGCGATGCTCGACACCGGCATCCGCGACGTGCGCAACCAGGGCGTGCTGCTGCGCGGCGTGAACGACACGCCCGAGGCGCTGCTCGACCTGTCGTTCGCGCTCCTCGACGAGGCCGGGATCCTGCCGTACTACCTGTACATGTGCGACATGATCCCGAGCAGCGAGCACTGGCGGCTCGCGGTCTGGGAGGCGCAGGAGCTGCAGCACGCGATCATGGGCTACCTGCCCGGCTTCGCCACCCCGCGGATCGTCTGCGACGTCCCCTACGTCGGCAAGCGGTGGGTGCACCAGCTCGCCGACTACGACCGCGAGCGCGGCATCTCCTACTGGACGAAGAACTACCGCACCGGCCTGGAGCTGTCCGACCCCGACGCGCTGACCCGGCGCTACGAATACCACGACCCGATCTACACCCTGCCGGACAAGGGCCAGGAGTGGTGGCGGGAGCGGTCGGGGACGGCCTGAGTCGCCACGGCCGACGCCTTTACGTTGTAGATCTGAAATAGGGCGGAATAGGCTGGGTCGGGTGACCTTCGACCTGACCTCCCGTTTCCCGCTCGGCGCGTCGGTGACGGCCGCCGCCCTGGAGGACGACCCGCACCCGCACCTGGCCCGGCTCCGCGAGCGCGAGCCCGTCTCCTGGCTGCCCGCGCTGGGCGGCTGGCTGGTGACCGCCCGCGGCCCGGCGCTGGAGGTCATGCGCGACGCGGCCGCCTACACGGTGGACGACCCGCGCTTCTCCACCGCGCAGGTCGTCGGGCCGAGCATGCTGTCGCTGGACGGCCCCGTCCACACCCGGCACCGCGACCCGTTCGCCCGGCCGTTCCGCCCGGCGCGGACGCGGGAGCGGTTCACCGCGTTCGTCGAGGCCGAGACCGACCGGCTCGTCGGCGCCCTCGCGCCCGCGGGCCGCGCCGAGCTGCGCGGCCGGCTGGCCGGGCCGCTCGCCGTCGCGGTCGTCACCGAGGCCCTCGGGCTGCACGGGGTGGACGCCGCGACCGTCCGCTCCTGGTACGGCGCGTTCGTCGAGGCCGTGTCGGCCATCACCGCCGGCGGCGCCGCGCCCGCGCGAACGGACGAGGCGTACCGGCTGCTGAGCGCGGCGGTGGAGGAGGCGATCCGCGCGGCGCGCCCCGGGTCGCTGCTGGCCGAGGCCGCCCGCGGCGACCTGCGCACCGACGAGGTCGTCGCCAACGCCGCGATCCTGATGTTCGGCGGCATCGACACCACCGAGGGGATGATCGCCAACGCCGCGCTGCACCTGCTCGGGCACCCGGACCAGCTCCGCCTCGTCCTGGACGCCCCGGAGCTGCTGCCCGCCGCGATCGAGGAGTCGCTGCGGCTGGAGCCCGCGGCCTCGGTCGTCGACCGGTACGCCGCCCGCGACACCGAGCTCGGCGGGGCGCCGGTCCGGGCGGGCGACCTCGTGCGGGTGTCGATCGCCGGCGCCAACCGGGACCCCTCGGTGTTCCCCGCGCCCGACCGCTTCGACGTGCGGCGCCGCAACGCCGCCGAGCACCTGGCGTTCGCGCACGGGCCCCACTTCTGCTTCGGCGCGCACCTGGCCCGGCTGGAGGCCCGCACCGCGCTCACCGCGCTGCTGGACCGCCTGCCCGGGCTGAGGCTCGACCCCTCCCGGCCCGCCCGGCCCCGCGGGCTGGTGTTCCGCAAGCCCGAGCGGCTGGACGTCCTCTGGGACCTCTGAGGACCGGTTCTGGACCGTTCCCCGCGTCGCCCCGGACGGCGCCGCTGTGGGAGCATTCCCCAATGATCGTGGAACGCCGTGTCGAGCTGCGCTTTTGCCCGGAGAGCCGCGAGGCTCAGACGCACGTCAACCTGTCCGCCGTGCGCCAGGACGGGCGCTGCCTGTGGGTGGCGGGCGACGAGACGGCCACCATCGAGCGCCTGACCGCCGTCACCGGCGAGGACGGGCGCGTCACCGGCTACGACGGGCAGGCCACGATCGCGCTCGCCGACCTCGTCCCGCTGCCGGCCGGGGCCGACGAGGAGGCCGACATCGAGGGCCTGGCCCGCGCCGACGGGTGGCTGTGGGCGATCGGCTCGCACAGCCTCAAGCGCAAGAAGATCAAGCCCGGGAACGGCGACGCCAAGGCGCGCAAGCGCCTCGCCACCATCGTGCGGGAGGACAACCGCTACATCCTCGCCCGCATCCCCCTGGTCACCGGTGAGGACGGCCTGCCCACCGCCGTGGCGGAGGACGGCGACCGCACCGCGGCCGTCCTCGGCCTCGACAAGGACTCCATCGCCGACCTGCTCGCCGACGACCCGCACCTCGCGCCGTTCCTGGCCATCCCGAGCAAGGACAACGGCCTGGACATCGAGGGCGTCGCCGTGCACGGCGACCGCCTCTACATCGGGCTGCGCGGGCCGGTGCTGCGCGGCTGGGCGGTGCTGGTGGAGATCCGCCCCGCCCCGCACCCGAGGGACCCGCGGCGCCTGCGGGCGCTGCCCGTCGGCGACGACGGCGAGCTCTATCGCACCCACTTCCTGGACCTCGGCGGCCTCGGCGTCCGCGACCTGTGCCCGCACGGCGACGACCTGCTCGTGCTCACCGGCCCGAGCATGGACCTGGACGGCCCGGTGCGGCTCGTGCGGTGGCCGGGCGCGGCCCGCGCCGACGCCGGCGAGATCGTCCCGGCCGACGAGCTGGAGGTGCTGGGCGAGCTCCCCCACGGCGACGGCGACGACCACGCCGAGGGCATCGCCGTCCTGGACGAGCCCGGCACCCGCCTGCTGGTCGTCTACGACAGCCCCGCCCCCGACCGGCTCACGGCGAACGGCGGCGTCCTCGCCGACGTGCTGCACCTCGGCTGACGGGCCCCGAATAAGCGCTCGCTTTCGAGCTCTGCTTGGATGGCCCCGGTACCCGGCGGGAGTCGAGAGGGCGGGAGCAGAGCATGATCGAATGGTCCGAGGAAGACCTGATGATCCGGGACGCGGTGCGCGGCTGGATCGACGCGGAGGTCCGCCCGAACCTGGACGCGCTGGAGTCGGGCGAGCTGCCGCCCTACGACCTGCTCCGCAACCTCTACAAGACGTTCGGGATGGACGAGATGGCCCGCTCGTCCTTCCGGTCCCGGCCGGCCCGGCAACGCGAGGGCGGGGCGGGCGCGGCCGGCGGCGACGGCTCCGGCGACGACCGGCCCGGCGGCGGCAACGCGGCGATGTCGATGCTGCCGGTCATCGAACTGTGCAAGGTCGCGCCCGGCCTGGTCTCGGCGATGGGCGTCGGGCTCGGCCTCGCCGCCGGGACGATCATGAAGCGCGGCACGCCCGAGCAGAAGGAGCGCTGGGCGCTCCCGCTGCTCACCATGGAGAAGGTCGGCGCCTGGGCGATCACCGAGCCGAACTCCGGGTCGGACGCGTTCGGCGGGATGCAGGCCACCGCCCGCAAGGACGGCGACGAGTACGTCCTCAACGGCGGCAAGACCTTCATCACCAACGGCCCCTACGCCGACACGATCGTCTTCTACTGCAAGCTCGACAACGGGGACGCTCCGCGGGACCGGGAGATCCTCACCTTCGTCCTCGACCGGGGCATGCCCGGCCTGGAGCAGGGCCGGCCGCTGCGCAAGATGGGCCTGCACTCCTCCCCCACCGGCGAGCTGTTCCTGAACGACGTGCGCGCCGGCGCCGACCGGCTCCTGGCCTCCGGCTCCCAGGGCGGCAAGGAGTCGGCCCGCCAGAACTTCGTCACCGAGCGCGCCGGCGTCGCCGCGATGGCCCTCGGCGTCATCGAGGAGTGCCTGAAGCTGTCGGTCGAGTACGCCAAGACCCGCGAGCTGTGGGGGCAGCGCATCGGCGACTTCCAGCTCATCCAGCTCAAGCTGGCGAAGATGGAGGTCGCGCGCCTCAACGTGCAGAACCTGGTGTTCCGGCACATCGAGATGCAGCGCGCCGGGCGCTCCCCGACCCTGGCCGAGGCGTCGGCGATGAAGCTGTACGCCGCGCAGGCCGCCAGCGAGGTCGCGCAGGAGGCCGTGCAGCTGTTCGGCGGCAACGGCTACATGAGCGAGTACCGCGTGGAGCAGCTCGCCCGCGACGCCAAGTCCTTCCAGATCTACGCCGGCACCGACGAGATCCAGATCACCCACATCGCCCGCGACCTGCTGTCGCGCTGAGCGCCCCGGCGGCGTCCGCGGCCGCCGCCCCGTCCGCGAACTTCCGGGGACGGGGCGGCGTCGAAAAGGTGGAGGGCGGGTGAGGGCGATCGCCCGCCCTCGGCCCGACGGGCCTTTCTGGACAGCCGACGACGGGGACTGGATACTCACAGCTATGGACGGTCAGCCCTCATTCCCGGTGAGAGCGTCCGACACGGAACGGGACCGGGTGCTGCGCGTCCTCAGCGACCGCGTGGCCGAGGGCCGGATGTCGAACGAGACGTTCGAGCGCCGTGTCGACCAGGTGCTGCAGGCGCGCAGCAAGGCCGAGCTGGCCGACATCGTGCACGACCTGCCGGCCTCCAACCGCGTCGTGAACCGGCTGACCGGCATCATCTCCTCGGTCTCGCAGGCCACCGCGCGGATCGAGGCGGCCTGGCGGGCGCCGCGGCTGCCCCGGTTCATGCTTCCGCCGCGCGAGCTCGGCCGCATCGTCGTCGGCCGCGCCCCCGCCTGCCAGTTCATCCTCACCGACCTCACCGTCTCCCGGTTCCACGCCGAGATCCACCGCGCGGACGAGGGCTGGATGATCTCCGATCTCGGTTCGATGAACGGCACCCGGGTGAACGGGTACCGGCTGACCGGCCCGGCCCGCGTCCGGCCCGGCGACGAGGTCGGCTTCGGCAACTCCGCCTTCATCGTCACCGCTCCCTGACCCGTCCCGGGGTCTTGACGGAACCGGAAGCAGTCTTTACCTTCACCTCCAAGTTAGGAAACCTTCTTAACTCGGAGGAGCCGCCGTGCCCGTGCCCGTCCCCGGAACCCCCAGCCTGCTGCGGGCGATCAACGACCGCGCCGCGCTGGAGGCGCTGCTGGCGCGGGGGCCGCTGACCCGGCCGCAGATCTCCGACCTCACCGGACTGTCCAAGCCGACCGCCTCCCAGCTGCTGGCGCGGCTGGAGCAGGCCGGGCTCGTCGTCCGCGACGGCGTCCGCGAGGGCCTGCCCGGCCGCACCGCCGAGCTGTACCGGATCAACGGCGCCGCCGCCCACGTCGCGGGCGCCGACGTCACCCCCGCGCGGATCCGCGTCAGCGTCGCCGACCTCGCCGGGACGGTGGTCGCCGAGCACACGCTGCCGACCCCCGGCCGCACCGGCGTGGACGTCGTGGCGCGGATGGCCGCCGCGCTCGACGGGGCCGCCGCCGCGGCCGGCCTCACCCGGGACCGCCTCGACCGGGCCGTCGTCGGCATCCAGGGCGCCGTCGACCCCGCCACCGGCCGCCTCGGGTACGCCCCGCACATCCCCGGCTGGCACATCCCCGACCTGGTCGACACCCTGAGCGACGGGCTCGGCGTGCGCGTCGCGATCGAGAACGACGTCAACCTCGCCGCGCTCGCCGAGCGGGCCGGCGGGCGGGCCGAGGGCGCCGCGGACTTCGTCCTGCTGTGGGTCGCCGACGGCGTCGGCATGGCCGTCGTGCTGAACGGCACGCCGCACCGGGGCGCGACCGGCGGCGCCGGGGAGATCGGCTACATGCCCGCGGTGGGCGCCCCGCTCATGCGGGACGTGCGCCGCACCCACACCGGCGGCGTGCACAGCGTCACCGGCGGCGCGGCCGTGCTGAAGCTGATGCGCGAGCACGGCTTCCGCGGCCGGGACGCCGCCACCGCGCTCGCCCGCGCCGCCGCCGACGTGCAGACCGCCGGCCGGCGCACCGCCACGGACGCGGGCGCCCGCGCGGAACGCGCCCTCACCGAGCTCGCCACCAGGCTCGGCGCCACCCTCGCCACGGTCGTGGCCGTCATCGACCCCGCGCTCGTCGTCCTCACCGGCGACGTCCTGCGCGCCGGGGGCGAACCGCTCCGCGCACGCGTCGAACAGCACCTGCACAGCCTCACGATCCCGCGCCCCGCCGTGCGGCTCAGCACCGTCCAGGGCAACCCCGTCCTGGCCGGGGCCCTCCAGCAGGCGCTCCGGGAGACCCGCGACGAGGTCTTCACCACCACCGTCCCCTGACCCGCCGTCCGCCAGGACGCCGGCCCCTCACCACGCCGTTCCCCACCCCCTAAGGAGAACCGGAGTGCCCACCACCACAACGCGCCGGCTCGCGGCGGTCACGGCCGCCGCCGGGCTCGCCCTCGCGGCCGGGTGCACGGCCGGCGGCGACCGGTCCGGCCAGGGCCCGGCGTCCGGCGAGAAGCAGACCATCGAGGTCTGGCACGGCTGGAGCGCCCCCCACGAGGTGAAGGCCTTCCAGGACGCCGTCGCCGGATTCAACAAGGCCCACCCCAACATCACCGTCAAGCTCGTCAACGGCCAGACCGACGACCGCATCACCAACGCCATCCGCGGCGGGAGCCCGCCGGACGTGGTGTCGTCCTTCACCACCGACAGCGTCGGGCAGTGGTGCCAGAGCGGCGCCTGGCAGAACCTCTCGCCCTTCATCGCCAAGTCCGGGCTGGACCTGAACCAGTTCCCGCGGGCGGTGCGGAGCTACACCGAGTACAAGGGCATCCGCTGCGCGATGCCGCTGCTGGCCGACGCCTACGGCCTCTACTACAACAAGAAGCTGATGAAGGGCGAGCGGCCGCCGAAGACGATGGGCGAGCTGACCGCGCTGGCCAAGAAGCTCACCGTCCGCGCCTCTGACGGGACCATCAAGGTCGCCGGGTTCATGCCCTCCGTCCAGTACTACGAGCACCAGGTCCAGCACCTGGCCCCGCAGTTCGGCGTCACGTGGCTGACCGCCGGCGGCAGGGCCAACTTCTCCGGCGACCCCGCCTTCCAGGCCTACCTGAAGTGGAACAAGAGCCTCATCGACTGGTACGGCTACGACAACGTCAAGAAGTTCCTGCGCTCGATGGGCCAGGAGTTCGAGTCGTCCAACCCCTTCCAGAAGGGCAGGACGGCGATGGCCGTGGACGGCGAGTGGCGCACCAAGTTCATCCAGGAGGAGGCGCCCGGGCTCGACTACGGCACCGCGCCCGTCCCCGTCTCCGACGACCGGGCGAGCGCGTACGGCGGCGGGTTCATCACCGGCACCGTCATCGGGATCCCGCGCGGCGCCAGGCACGCCCCGGCGGCCTGGGAGTTCGTCCGGTACCTCACCACCGACACCGGCGCGCTGGTCACCTTCGCCAACGCGCTCGGCAACGTGCCCTCCACGATCCCGGCGCTGTCGTCGCCGAAGCTGACGCTGCCGCCCCAGTTCCGGACTTTCCTCGACGTCTTCAAGAACCCCAACAGCTCCTCCACGCCGCCGACGCCGAACGGCAACGACTACGTCGTCCGGTTCGAGAAGTTCACCCAGGAGGAGTGGGAGCCCGGCAAGGTGGGCGACCTCGGCCGGGCGCTGAAGAAGCTCGACGGCGAGGTCGACGACTCCCTCAAGCTCGCCGGAGGCTGACCGTGGCATCCGGCTCACTGCGCCTCCCGCTCCCCGGGACGCGGGGCGGGACGGCGGCGGCGCGGGCCCGCCGGCGCCGCCGGCTCCGGACCCTGGCGTTCCTGTCGCCCTGGCTCGCCGGATTCGGCCTGTTCTTCGTCTACCCCCTCGCCGCCACCGTCTACTTCTCCTTCACCCGCTACAACCTGTTCACGCTGGAGTACGTCGGCCTCGACAACTACACCTACCTGCTGCACGACCGCGACGCCTGGACGGCCATGCGCAACACGCTGTGGCTGGTCGCCGTGCTCGTCCCGCTGCGGGTCCTGTTCGGACTCGGCGTCGCCCAGCTGCTCACCCGGATCAAGCGGGGCGCGGGCGTGCTGCGCTCGATCCTCTACCTGCCGTACCTGGTCCCGCCCGTCTCGGCCACTGTCGCGTTCGTGTTCCTGCTGAACCCCGGCACCGGCCCCTTCCAGACCGTCGCCGCCCGGCTCGGGATCCCGCTGCCCGACTTCTTCAACGACGCCGCCTGGGCCAAGCCCGGCCTGACCCTGCTCGGCCTGTGGGCGGTCGGCGACGTCATGATCATCATGCTGGCGGCGCTGCTGAACGTGCCCGCCTCGCTGTACGAGGCGGCCGCGATCGACGGCGCCGGCGCCTGCGCCCGGTTCCGGCACATCACGCTGCCGACCGTATCGCCCGTCCTGGCGTTCTCCGCCGTCACCGGCGTCATCGAGACGCTGCAGTACTTCACGCAGCCGATGGTGGCGGGCAAGGTCGCCTCCGGGCGCGCGGACCTGCCCGGCGTCCAGTACTCCCCCGGCTACCCCGACGGCTCCACGCTGACCTTCCCGCAGTGGCTGTACGACCAGGGGTTCCGCCAGTTCAACATGGGCTACGCGTGCGTGCTGGCGCTCGTCATGTTCGCCACCGCGATGGCGTTCACCGTGTTCCTGCTCCGCCGGTTCCGCGCGTTCGCCGGAGAGGAGGCGCAGTGATCCCCGGAGGGCGCGCCCGCCGGGCGCTGCTGTGGCTCGCCGTGCACGCCACCGCCGTCGCTGTCGGTCTGATGTTCCTGGCGCCCCTGGCGTTCATGCTGCTGACCGCCGTGATGACCGACCGGCAGGCGCTCAGCGGCGACCTGTGGCCGCGCGGCTGGCACTTCGCCAACTTCACCGAGGTGTTCAGCGGCGACATGGTCCGCTGGACCGTCAACAGCACCCTGTACGCGGGCCTGTCCACGCTGTTCATGCTGGTCTCCAGCGTCCCGGTGGCGTACGCGCTGGCCCGGTTCCGGTTCCGGGGCCGCAACCTGGCGCTCGTCGCGGTGATCTCGGCGATGATGCTGCCGCCGCAGGTCACCATGGTGCCGCTGTACATCGTGTGGGCCCGGTTCGAGCTGACCGGCACGCTGTGGCCGCTGATCATCCCGCAGCTGTTCGGGGACGCGTTCTCCATCTTCCTGCTGCGCCAGTTCCTGGTGACGATCCCCCGCGAGTACGCCGACGCCGCCCGCGTGGACGGCTGCGGGGAACTGCGCACGATGCTGCGGGTCGTCCTGCCGATGGCGAGGCCCGCCCTGGCGGCGGTGGCGCTGTTCCAGTTCTTCTACTGCTGGAACGACTACTTCCGGCCGCTGGTGTACGCCGACCCCGACCACTGGACGCTGGCCATCGGCGTCGCGACGTTCCGCGCCGCCCACCACGTCGAGTGGAACCTCACCATGGCCGCGACGCTGCTGACGATCCTGCCGGTGCTGGTGGTGTTCTTCCTCGCCCAGCGCGTCTTCATCCAGGGTGTGACCTTGACGGGAGTGAAAGGTTGAAGCTGACGGTCATCGGGGGCGGGTCCACCTACACCCCGGAACTGGTCGACGGGCTCGCGCGGGCGCACGCGGCGCTGCCGGTGTCGGAGCTGGTGCTCGCCGACCCCGACGCCCGGCGGCTCGAGCTCGTCGGCGGGCTCGCCGCGCGGATGCTCGCCCGCGCGGGCCACCCCGCCCGCGTCGTCACCACCGGCGACCTGGACGCGGCGGTCGCGGACGCGGCGATCGTCCTGATCCAGCTGCGCGTCGGCGGGCAGGCGGCCCGGCACGTCGACGAGACGCTGCCGGCGGCCTGCGGCTGCGTCGGGCAGGAGACGACCGGCGCCGGCGGCCTCGCCAAGGCGCTGCGCACCGTCCCGGTGGTGCTCCACATCGCCGGGCGCGTCGCCGCCCGCGCCCCGCACGCCTGGATCATCGACTTCACCAACCCGGTCGGCATCGTCACCCGCGCCCTGCTGGACGCCGGGCACCGCGCGGTCGGCCTGTGCAACGTCGCGATCGGGTTCCAGCGGCGCGCCGCGGCGCTGCTGGACGTCCCGCCCGACCGGGTCGGCCTCGGCCACGCCGGGCTCAACCACCTCACCTGGGTGCGGTCGGTCCTGCTCGACGGGCACGACGTCCTGCCGGACCTGCTGGAGCGGCACCCCGGCGACCTCGCCGCGATCTGCGGCCTTCCCGCCCCGTTCCTGCGGGCGCTCGGCGCCGTCCCGTCCTACTACCTGCGCTACTTCTACGCGCACGACCGCGTCGTCGAGGAGCAGCGCGGCGCGCCGTCGCGGGCCGATGAGGTCGCGGCGCTCGAACGCGATCTGCTGGAGGCCTACGCCGACCCCGCCCTGGACACCAAGCCCGCCCGGCTCGCCGAGCGCGGCGGCGCGTTCTACTCCGAGGCCGCCGTGCAGCTGGCCGCCTCCCTGCTCGGCGGCCGCGGAGACGTGCAGGTCGTCAACGTGCGCAACCACCGCACGCTGCCGTTCCTGGACGACCGCGCGGTCATCGAGGTGCCGGCGCGGATCACCGCTTCCGGGGCGGTGCCGCTGCCCGTCCCGCCCCTGGAACCGCTGATCGCCGGGCTGGTCGCGCACGTGGCGGCCTACGAGGAGCTCGCCCTGGACGCGGCGCTGCGCGGCGGCGTGGACCGGGTCGCCGCCGCGCTGCTCGCGCATCCGCTCGTGGGCCAGCTGGACGTGGCCGAGCGCCTCGCCCGCGACCTCGTCGCCGCCAACCGCGCCCACCTGCCGTGGGCCGCCTGATGGCCGCGGGCGCCCTGGTCGCCGTCGACGGCGGCAACAGCAAGACCGACGCGGCCGTCGCCACCACCGCCGGCGAGCTGCTCGCCACCGTGCGCGGCGACGGGTTCCGCCCGCAGGCCGCCGGGTTCGACGGCGCGCTCGACGCGCTCACCGCGGTCATCGCCAGGGCGCTGCGGGAGGCCGGCGTCCGGCCCGGCGACGTCGTCCACCTGTCCGCCTACATGGCCAACGTCGACCTGCCGGGCGAGGAGGAACGGCTGGAGAAGCTCCTGCTCGCCCGCGGCGCCGCGCCGAGCGTGACGGTCGGCAACGACACGTTCGCGCTACTGCGCAGCGCCGTCACCGAGGGCTGGGGCGTCGCGGTGGTCTGCGGGGCCGGCATCAACTGCGCGGGCGTCGCCCCCGACGGGCGCACCGCCCGGTTCCCCTCCCTCGGCTCCCACACCGGCGACTGGGGCGGCGGCGGGGAGCTGGGCCGCTCGGCGCTGTGGCACGCCATCCGGGGCGAGGACGGCCGCGGCCCGGAGACGGCGCTCACCGCCGCGGTCGCCGCCCACTTCGGCGTGGCCCGCGCCATCGAGGTGGGCCTCGCCGTCCACTTCGGCGAGATCGGCCGGGGCCGCCTCACCGGCCTCGCGCCCGTCCTGCTCGACACCGCCGAGGCCGGCGACGAGGTGGCGCGCGGCGTGGTGCTCCGGCTCGCCGAGGAGGTGGCGATCCTCGGCTCGGTCGCACTGCGCCGCCTGGACCTGCTCGGCACCGCCGCCGACGTGGTCCTCGGCGGCGGAGTCCTGGCGGCCCGCCGGCCGCTGCTCATGGACGCGGTCGCCGACCGCTACGCCGCCCTCGCCCCGCGCGCCCGCCTCCTCGTCCCCGAGGAGCCGCCGCTCCTCGGAGCCGCGCTCCTCGCCCTCGACCACGTCGCCGCCCCACCGTCCGCCCACGCGGCCCTGCGCACCGCGTTCCGCCGCCGCTGACCCGCGGTCGGGCCGCCGGCGCGCGGGTACCTACCATGGCGATGGACGGGCGGCCCCGGGAGGACGGGAACCACGGCCCCGGGCACCGCCCTTGACGTTGTAAGGTTCGGCCGGTGCGGGAGGGGGACGCCGTGGAGATCGGGTTCGCGGTGCCGGGTTCGGGAGCGTGGGCGACCCCGCGCAACCAGGTGACGGTGGCGCGGCGGGCCGAGGAGCTCGGCTACCGCTCGCTGTGGACGCTCCAGCGCGTCCTCAACCCCGCCGGGTCGACGGACCTCACCTACCGCGGCGTCCCCGACCCTCTGATCACCCTGGCCTACCTCGCCGCCCACACCACCCGGGCGCGGCTCGGCGTCGCGGTCGTGAACCTGCCGTTCTACGCGCCGCCGATCCTCGCCAAGCAGGCCGCCACCCTCGACCACGTCAGCGGCGGGCGGCTGGACCTCGGGCTCGGGATCGGCTGGATGCGCGAGGAGTTCGCCGCGGTCGGCGCCCCGATGGCCCGGCGCGGGGCCCGCGCCGAGGAGTTCATCGCCGCCCTGCGCGCCCTGTGGGCCGGCGGGCCCGGGGACGCCGCGCGGTTCCACGGCGAGTTCTACGACATCCCGCCCGTGGTCATGGATCCGCGTCCGCTCCAGCCGTCGGGGCCGCCGATCCTGCTGGGCGGCGGGGCCGAGCCAGCGCTGCGGCGCGCCGGACGGCTGGCGGAGGGCTGGGTCAGCTCCAGCCGCGCCGACCTCGCCGCGATCGGCCGGTCCGTCGCGATCGTGCGGGAGGCGGCGCGGGAGGCCGGGCGGGACGCGTCCGCGCTGCGGTTCGTGTGCCGGGGCGCGGTCCGCGTCCGCCCGGCGGGGCGGGAGGAGCGGCGCCCGCTCACCGGCTCCTTCGAGGAGATCCGCGGCGACTTCGGGGCGCTGGCCGGGCAGGGCGTCACCGAGCTGTTCCTCGACCTGAACTTCGACCCCGCGATCACCGGGCCGGACGCCGATCCGGACGCGTCGCTCGACCGCGCCCTGGAGGCGCTGGAGGCGTTCGCGCCCGGGGCCTGACTACAGCGGCGGCCGCCGCGCCTCCCAGGGGGTGCTGAGCACGACCGTGGTGCGCGTCGCGACGTTCGCGGCGGCGCGGATCTTCTGCAGCAGGTCCTCCAGCTCGTTCGGCGAGGCGACCCGCACCTTGAGGATGTAGCTCTCCTCCCCCGCCACCGAGTGGCACGCCTCGATCGCCTGCAGGTGCGCCAGCCGGTCGGGGGCGTCGTCGGGGGCGGCCGGGTCGATCGGCTTGATCGACACGAAGGCGGTCAGCGGCAGGCCGATCTGCCGGTTGTCGAGCTGGGCGGTGAAGCCCTTGATGACGCCGCGCTTCTGCAGCCGCCGGACGCGCTGGTGCACCGCCGACACCGACAGCCCCGTCTCCTTGGCCAGATCGGTGAAACTCATCCGGCCGTCGTCGGCCAGCAGGGCCATGATCTGACGATCGATCTCCTCCACGCGGGAAATCTAGCGCGCTATGGCCCGTGCATGGGCCCCCGTTCCATCACGGATCGGCTTTCCCGCGGGCTCGGCGTCGGCCGCACCGGCGCGCGGAGCGCCAGCACTACCGGCGCGCGGAGCGCAGCGGCCCGCAGCTGCCGCGCACCACCAGCTCCGTCGGCAGCAGAACGGGGCCTCCCCTGCCGCGCCGCGCGGGCTCGCGCAGCAGCAGTTCGCAGGCGCGGTAGCCGATGTCGTGGCCGGGCCTGGCCACGGCGGTCAGCGGCGGGTCGCACAGCTCCGCCCACGCGACGTCGTCCATCATCGCGATGGACACGTCGGCCGGCACCCGCAGGTCGAGCTCGCGGGCGACCAGGACTGCGGCCTCCCCGAGCAGATGGCCGGCGGCCAGCACGGCGGTGACGTCCGCCCGGCGCTGCAGCAGCCCGGCGGCCGCCGCGTAGGCGGCGTCGCGGGCGGGGCGGGCGGCCACGACCAGGTCCTCCTCCACGGGCACGCCCAGCTGCGCCAGGGTGTCGCGGAACGCGCGCTCGCGCACGCCCCGGGGGCGGCCCGGCGCGCCGCCGAGGAACCCGATGCGGCGGTGCCCGAGCCCGGCGAGGTACTCGGTGAGGGACCGCACGCCGCCCGCGTCGTCGGCCAGGACGGACGGGACGTCGGCCAGCCCGGGCAGGACGCGGTCGGCGAACACGACGCTGGAGCACACCCGGGCCGCGGCGCGCCAGTCGGCCTCCTCCCCGGCGGGCAGCGCGATGATCCCGTCGACCCGCTGCTCGACGAGCCGGTCGACGATCTCGGCCTCGCGGGACGGGTCACCGTGCGCGGCGTCCACGATGACGTGCCCGCCGAGGGTGCGGGCGCAGGCCAGCACGCCCGCGACCACCTCAGCGCAGAACGGGTCGGTGACGTCGGGGACGACCAGGCCGATGCCCCCGCTGCGGCGAAGCTTCAGGCCCCGGCCGAGGGCGGACGGCCGGTAGTCAAGCTCGCGGGCCGCGGCCAGCACCCGCTCGCGGGTCGCGGCGCTCGCCGAGCCCGTCCCGGAGAACACGCGCGACACCGTGGCGATGCCGACGCCCGCCGCCGCGGCCACGTCCTTGATCGTCGCCGATCGCCGCTCCGCCATCCGACCGCCGCCCCTTTCCGCCCGTTTCGATCATCTTCTCACGGTCACGTCTCCCCTGGAAACGATTCCATGATGTTTACTCCAGCCAATACGACATATCCCCTGTTCGGCAGGGGACGGCGGAAACGTTTCCATAAGGGGTTCGGATGGCCAAGATCGTGCTGGACGGGGTCGACAAGGTGTACGGCGGCGGGGTCAAGGCCGTCGACGGGCTCGACCTGGAGATCCGCGACGGCGAGTTCATGGTGCTGGTCGGGCCGTCCGGCTGCGGCAAGTCCACCGCGCTGCGGATGATCGCCGGGCTGGAGGAGATCTCCGGCGGGAAGATCTCCATCGGCGAGCAGGTCGTCAACGACCTCGCGCCGAAGGACCGCGACATCGCGATGGTCTTCCAGAACTACGCCCTCTACCCGCACATGACCGTCGAGCAGAACCTCGCGTTCGGCCTCAAGCTGCGCGGCACCCCCAAGGCGGAGATCAAGCAGAAGGTCCGCGACGCCGCCAAGATGCTCGGGCTGGAGCAGTACCTGTCCCGCAAGCCGGCCGCGCTGTCAGGCGGCCAGCGGCAGCGCGTCGCGATGGGCCGCGCGATCGTCCGCCAGCCGCAGGCGTTCCTGATGGACGAGCCGCTGTCCAACCTCGACGCCAAGCTCCGCGTGTCCATGCGCGCCTCCCTCAGCCAGCTGCACGAGCGGCTCGGCGTCACCACCGTGTACGTCACCCACGACCAGGTCGAGGCGATGACGCTCGGGTCGCGGGTGTGCGTGCTGCGCGAGGGCAAGCTGCAGCAGGTCGACACCCCGCAGCGGCTGTTCGACAACCCCGTCAACCTGTTCGTGGCCGGGTTCATCGGCTCGCCGGCGATGAACTTCGTGCTCGCCGACCTCGAGACCGGCGACGGCGGGGCGCGGGTCTCCTTCGCCGGCTACACGCTGCCGGTCCCGGCCTCGGTCGTGGACGGCAAGCCGGGCCTGAGCGGCTACTTCGGCCAGAAGGTCATCCTCGGCATCCGCCCGTCGGACTTCGAGGACGCCGCGCACGCCCAGACCGGCTGGGCGCCGATGGCGGTGCGCAGCAGCGTCACCGAGGAGCTCGGCAGCGAGATCAACGTGATCTTCACGATCGACGCGCCGCCGGTCGAGCACAAGGACACCGCCGACCTCGCCGAGGACGCCGCCGAGGGCGAGACCGAGGCGATCCCGCTGATCGACAACAAGGCGCTGTGGACGGCCCGCGTCAACTCCCGCTCGCACGTGCGCCCGGGGCAGGACGTGGACCTCGCCGTCGACACGCGCCGCCTGCACTTCTTCGACCCCTCCAGCGGCCTGGCCATCGGCCACCCCGACGCCGCCGAGCGGCACGGCGCCGCGGACCTGCGCAAGTCCGGCTGAGCACCGAGGAAAAGGGAGGTGCCCACGGCCCGTGCGGCCGTGGGCACCTCCCTTTTCCAGGTCCGTCACTTCACCGAGCCGGCGAGGACCCCCTGGACGAAGTAGCGCTGGAAGGCGAAGAACACGACCAGCGGGACGACCAGGGACAGGAACGCGCCGGGCGCGAGGATGTCGATGTTGCCGGTGAACTGCCGCATCTGCGACTGCAGCCACTTGGTCATCGGCTGCGACCCGGTGTCGGCGAACACCAGCGCGACCAGCAGGTCGTTCCACACCCACAGGAACTGGAAGATGCCGAGCGAGGCGATCGCCGGGCCGCCCAGCGGGAAGATCACCCGGCGGAAGATCGTCCACTCCGAGCCGCCGTCCATCCGCGCCGCCTCCAGCAGGTCCCGGGGGATCGCCGCGAAGAAGTTGCGGAGCAGGAAGATGGCGAACGGCAGCCCGAACGCGACGTGGAACAGCACCACGCCGGTGACCGAGCCGAACATGTGGAAGCTTCCGAACTCGATGTAGCCGTAGAGCTTGGCGACCGGGATCAGCGCCACCTGGACCGGCACCACCAGCAGCGCCACCACGCCGAGGAACAGCCAGTCCCGGCCGGGGAACTCCATCCAGGCGAACGCGTAGGCCGCCAGCGAGGCGATCGCGACCACCAGCAGCGTCGCCGGGACGGTGATCAGCACCGTGTTCCAGAACGAGTCGACGAAGTCGCCCTTGTCCAGAAGCGCGCTGTAGGACTCCCCGGTCAGCTGCGCCGGCTTGGCGAACACGTTCCACCAGCCGTCGGCGTTGTTGTCCTCGTTCGAGCGCAGCGAGGCGACCAGCAGGCCGAGGGTCGGCACCAGCCAGAACAGCGCGATCAGGACCAGCAGCGCCTGCGCGGCGCCGCCGCCCGCCCGGCCGACGACCCGCGCGGCCAGCCCGCGGCGCGGCGCCCCCGCCGCGCCGCCGCCCTCCGCCCCGGAGGGCGCCTGCGCGGCCTTCTCCGCGGTGCTCATTTGCGCTCCTGCCGCATTCGCCGGATGTTGAACAGCATGGCGGGCAGCACGAGCACGAACAGCAGCACGGCGATGGCGCTGCCGGAGCCCTGGTCGTTGCCGCCGCCGAACGACTCGGTCCACATCTGCAGCGCCAGCACGCTGGCGTTCGGATCGCCGCCGCCGATGATGTAGACGAGGTCGAAGACCTTCAGGACGTTGATGACCAGCGTCACCAGCACCACCATCAGGACGGGCGCGAGCAGCGGGATCGTCACCCGCCGGAACACCTGCCACTCGGTGGCGCCGTCCACGCGCGCCGCCTCCAGGGCGTCGCGCGGGATGGCGGCGAGCCCGGCGGCGATCAGCACCATCGCGAAGCCCGACCACACCCACAGGTACGACCCGATGATCGCCGGGGTGATCAGGGTGTCGCCGAGCCACTCGGCGCCCTGGTAGGCCGTGGTGAAGTTGTCCTTGGGCAGCCGGATCGCGTACGTCCCGGCGGGCACCTTCCGCAGGGTGAAGGTCCCGTCGGCCTCCGTGGTCGCCTTGGCGACGACCTTGCCGCCCTGGACCGCCTCCACCCGGATGCCCGGCAGGCCCGACTCGCCGGAGTTCGGGGCGTTCTGCTGCCCGCCGCCGCCCCGCGTGAAGTCGAACCAGACCGTGCCGGTCAGCTCCCCCTGCTCGGCGGCCGGGGGCTGAGCGGCCGGCCTGGCGTCCTTCGGCAGGTACTCGGGCTTGATCTTCAGCAGCGGGACGAGCGCGCTCTGCCCCGCCGAGTACTGCCGCACCGAGACCACGGCGCCGCCGTCCTGCCGGACCGGCGCGTTCCCGCCGTTGCGCGGCCCGGCGCCCGGGTAGGTGGTGTCCTGCCGGAACATGTCGTGGACCGCGACCATCGCCGCGTTCGCCACGCCCTTGTCCGGGTCCTGCTGGTACACCAGCCGGAAGATCACGCCGGAGGCGAGGAACGAGATCGCCATGGGCATGAACACCACGAGCTTGAACACCGTCGCCCACCGGATCCGCTCGGTGAGCACGGCGAACACCAGGCCGATGATGGTCACCACGGTCGGCGCCACGACGACCCAGATGGCGGTGTTGCGCACCGCCACGAGGTTGTCGTGCCCCTGGAAGACCCCGGTGTAGTTGTCGACGCCGACGAACGAGTCGCCCGAGGCGTCGAAGAAACTGCGGATCACCGAGTAGACGATCGGGTACACGACGAGGAAGCCGAGCAGCAGCAGCGCCGGCAGCAGGAACGTCAGGGCCAGCCACGACGGCGGGGTCAGCCGCTCGCGCGCGCCGCGCGGGCCCGGGCGGGCGGGCGGCGCGTCGATGGCGGCGGCGCCGCCGGCCGTCGCGGCCGGCGGCACCTCCTCATTCGGAGCCTTCATTCAGGGTTTCCCTACTTGTAGGCCCTACTTGTACGCCTTGGCCGCCTCGGCCTCCAGCTTGGCCTGCGTGCCCTTGACGTCGGTCGGGTTCTGCACGAACTGGCGCAGCGCCTCCCACTCGCCCTTGCCGGGCGTCGCGCCGAACGCGGCGGGCGCCAGGTCGGACATGTCGTAGCGGGCTGCGTCGCCGGCCTGCTGGAGCTGGGTGATCAGCTGCTTGGCGATCGGGTCGGAGTAGGCGTCCGGCTTGACGTTCTTGTTCGGCGTCAGGTAGCCGCCGAGCCCGGCCCACACCGTGCCCGCCTCGGGCGAGGCGAGGTACTTCATCAGCTCCTGCGCGCCCTTGCCGTCCTTCAGCGCGACCGCGACGTCGCCGCCGAGGATCGCCGGGGCGGTGTCGCCGGCCTTCGGGAACGCGAACACCTTGGCGTCCGTGCCGACCTTGGCCTTGGTGGTGCCGATGTTGGCGGCGGCGAAGTCACCGCCGTAGACCATGGCGGCCTTCTGCTGGCCGAACACCTGGGTGACCGACTCGTCGAACTTGGTCTTGGTCGCGGTCGCGACGCCGCCGTTCAGGTAGTCGGGCTTGCCCCAGACCTCGGCGAGCGTCTGCAGCGCCTTGCCCACGCTCGGGTCCGTCCACTTGATCTCGTGCTTGGCGAGCTTGTCGTAGTTGTCCGGGCCGGCCTGCGACAGGTAGACGTTCTCGAACCAGTCGGTCAGCGTCCAGGAGTCCTGCGGCCCCGCGGCGAGCGTGAACGGGGTGGTGCCCGCGTCCTGCAGCGTGCCCGCCGCCTTGGTCAGGTCGGCCCACGCCGCCGGCGGCTGGACGCCGGCCTCGTCGAGCGCCTGCGGCCTGTACCACAGGATCGACTTGTAGGCGGCCTTGACGATCACGCCGTAGGTCTTGCCGTCGGAGGAGCCGAGCTCCTTCCAGTACGGCGCGAAGTTCTGGCCGACCTGCGAGACCACGTCGTCGCCCAGGGGCTTGAGCGCCCCCTTGCCGGCGTACTGCTGCATCAGGCCCGGCTGCGGCAGGATCGCCACGTCCGGCGGGTTCTTGGCCTCGATGCGCGGGCCGAGGTAGGCGTCGGTGTTCTCACCGGTGGAGGCGTAGTTGACCTTCGCCCCGGTCTTCTTCTCGAACGCCTGCAGGACCTTGCGGAAGTTCGCCTCCTCAGGACCGGTCCACTTGGCCGCGACCTCGATGGTGGTGCCCTTCAGCTCACCCCCGCCGGAGGGCGACGACCCGTCGCCGTCCTTGTCGTCGCCGCCGCACGCGGCGGCCGCGGACAGGAGCAGTCCCGCCGCGACGGCGGCTCCCGTCACGCGCCTGCCGAAGCCCGCGGTGCGGTGTCGGGGGGTGCGGGGGGAGGTCCCCCCGCCGGCAAAGCTGACCGTCATTCCTCATCCTCCCTGGCCGGAGCGGCGTCGCCTGGTCCCCAGATCGACGCGCCGGACTCGATATCGAAGAAGTGCAGGCGGCCGGTGTCGACGCGGATCGTCACCGGGTCCCCCACCTTCACGCGGGTGCGCGGGCTGAACCGCGCGACCAGGTCCGTGCGGGGGCTCTCCAGGTTCCCCAGCACGTCGGTCCCCGCGTCGCGCGCGAGCTCCCTGGTGTCCTCGGTGACGACCTGGGACGCCTCGATCGCGAAGTGCACCAGCACGTCCGAGCCCATCGCCTCCACGAGGTCGGCGGTGGAGGCCAGCCCGGACCCCTCGGGCGTCTCCACGAGCTCGGAGTCCTCCATGTCCTCGGGGCGGATGCCGACGACGACCTCGCCCCCGAGGCGGGACGCCAGGGCGGGGCGCTCGGTCAGCACCTCGGCCGGGAGCGTCAGGGTCTGGCCGCCGATCTCCAGCCGCGGGTTCTCCGCGTCGCCGGACAGCGTGCCCTGGATCAGGTTCATGGCCGGTGAGCCGATGAATCCGGCGACGAACAGGTTCGCCGGCCGGTCGTAGAGCTCCTGCGGCGCCGCGACCTGCTGCAGGCGCCCCTTCTTCATCACCGCGACCCGGTCGCCGAGCGTCATCGCCTCGGTCTGGTCATGGGTGACGTAGACGGTGGTGACGCCGAGGTCGCGCTGGATGCGGGCGATCTCGGCGCGCATCTGGACGCGCAGTTTGGCGTCGAGGTTGGACAGCGGCTCGTCCATCAGGAACGCCTGCGGCTCCCGGACGATCGCGCGGCCCATCGCGACGCGCTGACGCTGCCCGCCCGACAGGTTGCGGGGCTTCTTGTCCAGGTAGTCGGTCAGGCCCAGGGTCTGCGCGGCCCGGTCGACCTTCTCGCGGATCTCGGCCTTGGGCAGCTTGCGCAGCGACAGCCCGAAACCGATGTTGTCGCGCACCGACAGGTGCGGGTAGAGGGCGTAGCTCTGGAACACCATCGCGACGTCGCGGTCCCGGGACGGCACCCGGTTGACGACCCGCCCGCCGATCGTGACCTCGCCCTCGGAGATGTCCTCCAGCCCGGCGACCATTCGCAGCGCGGTGGTCTTGCCGCAGCCCGACGGGCCCACCAGGACGAGGAACTCCCCGTCGGCGATGTGGAGGTTCAGGTCGGTCACGGCCCGCGTGCCGTCGGGATAGACCTTCCCGACGCTGGTCAGGTCGACCTCTGCCACGGCGTCTCCTCTTCGTCACGGCCCGTCGATACGGAAGAACTCGACTTACTCCCGCGTAACAGTGCAACAAGGAGGTACAGGGCCGGACACCCGGATCGCAACCGGCGGGGGCACGGTCCGGCGCATTTGATACAGAGATCGTTACCGAGCCGTTTCCGTCTCAATTTGCGCTGCCCGAAAACGGCACGTGGGCATGAACGCAAATCCGTTCATGCCCACGGTCGTCCGGGCGCGGCGGCGCCCCGGACCGGCGTCAGTCCACGATCACCAGCCCGCGCTCGGTGACGTTCATGGGGGTGTGGCCGTCCTCGGTGCACACGACGATGTCCTCGATGCGCGCGCCGTGCGGGCCGGGGTAGATGCCGGGCTCGATCGAGAACGCCATCCCGGGCTCCAGCGGCTCGCGGTTGCCGGCGACGATGTAGGGCTCCTCGTGCGACTCCAGCCCGATGCCGTGGCCGGTGCGGTGGAAGAAGTGCTCGCCGTGCCCGGCGGCGGCGATGATGTCGCGGCCCGCCGCGTCCACCGCCTCCGGTGTGACCCCCGGCCGCACGGCCTCGCAGGACGCCCGCTGCGCCTCCTCCAGCACCGCGAAGTACGCGCGGTAGTCGGCGGGCGGCTCGCCCACGCAGTAGTTGCGCGTCGAGTCCGAGCAGTAGCCGCTCGGCATCGTCCCGCCGATGTCGACCACTACGGGCTCGCCGGGGCGGATGACCCGGTCCGACAGCTCGGCGTGCGGGTTGGCGCCGTTCGGGCCCGAGCCGACGATGACGAAGTCGACCTGCGCGTGCCCCTCGGCGATGATCGCGTCGGCGATGTCGCGGCCGACCTCGCGCTCGGTGCGCCCGGCCTTCAGCAGGCCCGGGACCCGGCGGTGCACCCGGTCGATCGCCTCCCCCGCCTCGCGCAGCGCCGCCACCTCCGCGGCGCTCTTGCGCATCCGCAGCTCGCGCAGCACGCCCCCGGCCGCGACCTGCTCGGCTCCGGGCATCGCGCCGCGGAACCGCAGCGCCATCACCGCCCACATCCGGTCGGCCACGCCGACGGTTCCCACGTCCCGCGGCAGGCGGCGGGCCACCAGCGCGTACGGGTCGTCGGTCTCGTCCCACGGCACCAGCTCGACGCCGAGGGACCCCGCCGGCGACTCCTGCGCGGCGGGCAGCTCCAGCCTGGGGACGACCAGGAACGGCTCGCCGCCGGCCGGAACCACCAGGCAGGTGAGCCGCTCCAGCTGCTTGGCGTCGTACCCGGTGACGTACCGCAGATCGGGACCGGGCGTCAGCAGCACCGCCCCGAGGCCCGCCTTCGCCGTCGCCTCGCGTACCAGGCCGACGCGCTCACGCGGATACAACTCCGTTGTCACATCCGTCTCCATTTCTCCGATCCTCTCCATGGCATGTACCAGGATCCCAGGAGCGTCCGGACGCCGCCGACCCGGCCCGCGTGGCAGCATGTGCCCCATGAGCGGGCTGATGCTGCTGGACACGCCGTCGTTGTACTTCCGCGCCTTCTTCGGGGTCCCCGAGTCGGTGACGGCCCCCGACGGGACACCGGTGAACGCGGTGCGCGGGCTCGTCGACATGATCGCCCGCCTCGTCCAGGACCGGCGGCCGGAGCGGCTCGTGTGCTGCATGGACGCCGACTGGCGGCCGGCGTTCCGGGTGGAGGCGCTGCCCTCCTACAAGGCGCACCGGGTGGCCGAGGACGGCGGCGACCAGACGCCCGACGCGCTGGAGGCCCAGCTTCCGGTCATCGAGCAGGTCCTGGACGCCTTCGGGCTGGCGCGCGCCGGCGTCCCGGGCTACGAGGCCGACGACGTCATCGGGACGCTCGCGGTGCGGGGCGCGGCGGACGGGCCGGTCGACATCGTGACCGGCGACCGCGACCTGTTCCAGCTCGTCGACGACCGCGCCCCCGTCTGCGTCCTGTACACCGCGCGGGGGATCAGGAACCTGCAGGTGATGGGAGAGAAGGAGGTCGCGGCCAAGTACGGCATCCCGGGCCGCGGCTACGGCGACTACGCCACGCTGCGCGGCGACCCGAGCGACGGGCTGCCCGGCGTGCCCGGGGTCGGCGACAAGACCGCCGCCGCCCTCGTCACCCGGTTCGGGTCGGTCGAGGCGATCCTCGCGGCGCTGGACGCCGGCACCGACGAGGGCTTCCCGGCGGGCGCGCGCCGCCGGATGGAGGGGGCCCGGGAGTACCTGGCCGCCGCCGAGACGGTGGTGCGGGTCGTCACCGACATCGACGCCCCCGAACTGGCGGACCTCGACGACCGGCTGCCCGCTGGGGCGCGCGACGCCGGGGCCCTCGTCCGGCTCGCCGACACCTGGAACCTTTCCGGTCCGGTCAACCGCCTCCTGAACGCGCTCTCCCGCTGACCGCCGTTCTCGCTGCAATTTGCGCCGAGAGTGTCAGATGACACAGACAGCGCGGTCTCCGGCGAGCAGCATGCGGAGCGGTGAGAGGTTCTCATTGGCACATGAAGGCGACCGGTATCCGCGGCACTCGGGCCTCAACGCCCCACTCCCCCCGATTGCCGTGGGTACCGGTTCACCCGCGCCCCGGACCCGAGGCGGACGTGCCGTGAGCGAGCGGACCAGATCCCGCGGCGCCCTCGCCGCGAGCCCCGGCGGCGGTTTCTGGGCCGCGCTGGACGGACCGGAGCGCGCGGCGCTGCGGGCCGCCGGGCGGGCGCGGACCTACCAGCCGAGGACTCCCCTGTGCTACCAGGGCGACGACTCCGACCACATCATCGTCATCGAGTCGGGCTGGGCGAAGGTCACCTCCACCGGCGAGGACGGGCGGGCGGTCGTGCTCGCCGTGCGGGGCCCCGGCGACCTGGTCTGCGAGAGCGCGGTGCTCGGCGGCCGGGAGCGGTCGGCGACCGTGCAGGCGCTCGACCACGTCCGGGCGCTGATCGTCCCGGCGGCCCGGTTCACCGCCTTCCTGGACGCCCACCCGCGGGTGTGGCGGCTGGTCAGCGGCACGTTCGTGCGGCGGCTCGACGACGCCGACCGCAGGCTGCGAGCGCACGTGTCGGCGCAGGGCGCCCGGCGGCTGGCGATCCTGCTGGCGGGCCTCGCCGACCTGTCGGCCCGGCACGCCCCGCCCGCCGCCGGCGGGGCGATCGCGATCGGGCCGCCGCTGTCCCAGGAGGAGCTCGGCAGCTGGATGGACGCCTCCCGGGAGACCGTCGCGCGGGCGCTGTCCACGCTGCGGCGCGAGGGACTGGTCAGCACCGGCTGGCGCAAGATCACCGTGGAGGACCCGCCGGGGCTGCGCGCGTTCGCCGGCTCCCCGGACGAGTGAGTCCGCCCCCGGCCGGCGGGCCCGCTGCGGCCGCCGGACCCGGCGCCTTTACATTGTAGATTCCTAGAGAGATCGACGGATTCGTCCCGTACGCTCGGTTGTGTGCCGCGCCGACCGCTGCGACTGCGTACCGCCGAGGCCGACGCCGAGGTCCGGGCCGGGCTCGACCGGATCCGCGCCGAGTTCTCGGTGCCCGGCGCGTTCCCGCCCGCCGCCCTCGCCGAGGCCGCCGCGTCCGCGCCGCCCTCCAACGGCCGCGTCGACCTGCGCGACGTCCCGTTCTTCACCCTGGACCCGCCCGGCTCGCTCGACCTCGACCAGGCGATGCACCTGGAGCGGCGCGGGTCCGGACACCGCGTGCGGTACGCGATCGCCGACGTGGCCGGGTTCGTGCGCCCGGGCGGCGCGCTCGACACCGAGGCGCGCGCTCGCGGCGTGACGCTCTACCTGCCGGACGCCAGCGCGCCGCTTCATCCGCGCCCCCTGTCGGAGGGGAGCGCGAGCCTGCTGCCCGGCCGGGAGCGTCCCGCCGTGGCGTGGACCATCGATATCGACGACGCCGGACGGATCACCGGTGTGGACGTGCGGCGCGCCCTCGTGCGCAGCCGCGACCGGCTCGACTACGCCACCGCGCGCCGCGCCGACGGCGACCCGCGGATCGCGCTGCTCGGCGAGATCGGCGAGCGGCTCATCGCGGCGGAGGCCGCGCGCGGCGGCGTGAGCCTGCCGCTGCCCGAGCAGGAGGTCGTGCACGCGGGCGGCGGCTGGGCGCTGAAGCTGCGCGGCGATCTGGCGACCGAGGCGTGGAACGCGCAGATCTCGCTGCTGACAGGGCGCGCCGCGGCCCGGCTGATGCTGGACGGCGGCGTCGGGCTGCTGCGCACCATGCCGCCCGCGCCCGCCGAGGCGGTCGAGCGGCTGCGGCTGGCCGCCCGGGCGCTCGAGGTCTCCTGGCCGGGGAACGCCTCCTACGGGGACATCGTCCGCGCCCTCGACCCGGCGCTGCCCCGGCACGCGGCGTTCCTGCACGACGCGGCGGGGCTGATGCGCGGCGCCGGCTACACCGCCTTCGACGGGGCGCCGCCCGGGCAGGCCGCGCACGCCGCCGTCGCCGCCCCGTACGCGCACGTCACCGCGCCGATCCGGCGGCTGGCCGACCGGTACGCCACGGAGGTGTGCCTGGCGCTGGCGGCGGACCGCCCCGTCCCGGGATGGGCGCGGGAGGCGCTGCCGCTCCTGCCCGAGGCGATGCAGCGGGCCCTGCGCCGCGGCGCGGACATCGACCACGCGTGCGTGGACCTCGTCGAGGCGCTGCTCCTGCGCGACCACGTCGGGGACGTCTTCGACGCGGTGGTCGTGGACGTGAACGGCGACCGGACCGGCGGGCGCGTCCAACTGGTGGCGCCACCGGTGTTCGGCCGCTGCGACGGGGAGGGGCTGCCGCTCGGCGAGCAGGTCAGGGTGCGGCTGGAGGAGGCGGACCCGGCGCGCCGCCGGGTCCGCTTCTCCCGTGCGTCGTGAGCCCCGCCCGCCGCGGGCGGCGGCCGGGGCGGGCGGTCACCGGCGGCCGCGGCGGCGCGGCCGCCAGTTCGCGCCGCCCCCGGTGCCGACGCCGCCGAGGTGCAGGGCGATCAGCAGCAGGCCGAGGACGGTCAGGGTGCTGTTGTTGATGGCGTCCGAGGAGATGTCGGCCAGGTCGAACAGCAGGGCAAGTGCGAAGACGATCGCGGCGACGATCGCGAGCATGTCGGCCTCCGTGGGGGTCGGGGGCCCACCGCGGGCCCCTCGGCTGCCTACCGGATCTCCTCCAGCCCGCCCCCGAAACCGCGCCCTCTTTCCGGCCGGCCGATAATCGGATTTCCGACCATAAGGACGTTCGCGCCGGTCAGCGGACGGTCACGCGGCGTCGCGACGTGCAGCCGTGCGGGGAACGGCCGTGCTTCCGGCACCGTTTCGGGCTCCCCCTGCCTACGGCCCGTCGGGAACGTCCGGCCCGCCGCCCAGCGCGGCGCGGGCGCGCTCGGTCATGCGGACGACCTCGCGCCGCACCTGCGGGCGCTCGGTGAGCCGCTCGCCGAACGGGATCCGGACCGGGTGCTCGACGCCGCCGTCGGCGACGGCGAACTCGATGCCCACCGCGTCCAGGCCCGTCATCCTGGCAGCGGTCGCGCCGGGGCGCCCGCCGAGCGCGCGGCAGATCGTCAGGCAGTCGGCGGCGTGGTCCTCGTTCATGTGCCGTGCGATCTGCCGCACGACGTCGTCGGTGAAGGGGCCCGCGTCGGTCATGCGACGGTCCTCTCGAATCTGCGTCGGGACGGTCAGGCCCTTGTAGACCTGGAGGGCGTTGCCGGCGAGGACGAGCGCGAGGGTCTCCTCGTCCAGGCCGAGGGCGGCGATGGCGCGGGCGTTGCGGGCGATGCCGGGCACTCCGGGCCAGTCGGTGCCGAAGACGAACTTGCGGGCCAGGCGCTTCAGATCGTGCCGGGCGTAGTACTCGGGGAGCCGGCGGGGCGGCAGCCCGGACAGCTCGATCCACACCTCCTCGCGGGACAGCGCGAGGAACGCGGCGGCGTCGTACCACCATCCGCGCCCGCCGTGGGCGAGGACGAACGTCAGCCCGGGGAACAGCCGCAGCACGTCGTCGACCGCGGCCGGGTCGGCGTACCGGTTGACCGAGCCGGGGAACGAGCTGGTCCCGCAGTGCACGACGACCGGGACGCCCGCGTCGCGGCACACCTGGTAGGCGGGGTAGAGCTCGGGGTCGGCGACGCTGAACCCGCCGTGCACCGGGTGCAGCTTGAGCGCGACGGCGCCGAGACCGAGCTGCCGCTCGACCTCGGCGCCGACCGGGTAGTGCAGATGCGGGTTGACGTTGGCGATCGGCTTGAAGCGCCGGGGGTTGTGCTCCAGGAGCGGACGCAGGTCCTCGATGGGCTGCGTGCCGGTGGTCCGCGGGCTGTACTCGCACAGCAGCAGGGCGACGTCGACGCCCTCGCCCTCGAAGTAGGCGTCCACCCGCTCGGGCACGAGCGCGCCGTCCTCGTCGTAGAGGTCCTGCCAGGGGTGGGAGGAGCCGAACTCCTCCGCCCAGCGCCGCCAGGCCGGGCGGAGCGTGGGCAGCCGGGCGGCGTGCACGTGCGCGTCGATCAGCGGGCGTCCGTCGAGCATGCGGCGGAGCCTACCCGCCGCCCCGTCAAGCGACGTCGGCGGTGTCCTGCTCCTCCAGCCAGGCGACGATGCCCTCGACGGCGGAGCGGCAGCCGCCGCAGCCGGTGCTCGCCCGGGTGTCGCGCGCGACGGCGTCGGCCGTCCGGGCGCCGCCCTGCCAGCAGGCGCGGATCTGGCCCTTGCTGACGTCGTTGCACTGGCAGACGGTCGCCGCGTCCGGCATCCGCACCGGCGACTCGGCCTCGGGCGCCGCGCCGACGCCGGGGAACAGCAGGCCGAGCCGCTCGGCGGGCAGCGGCGAGGCCCGGTCGTAGAGCTGGGTGAGCGTCCCGGCGGTGGAGGTCTCGCCGAGCAGGATCGCGCCGATCAGCCGCCCGTCCCGGATCACGGCCTTCTTGTAGGTGCCGCGCGCGGCGTCGGTGAACCGGACGACCTCCACGTCCTCGTCGTCGTCGCCGAAGTGCGTCTCGCCCATCGACGCCAGCTCGATCCCGGCGGCCTTGAGCCGGGTGATCTGGCGGGCGCCGGTGAACCGCGCCGCGGGATCGGTGCCGGCGAGCAGCCCCGCCAGCACGGCCGCCTGCTCCCACGCGGGCGCCACCAGCCCGTACACCTCGTCGCGGTGCTCGGAGCACTCGCCGATGGCGCGGACGGACGGGTCGGTGACCGACCGCAGCTCGTCGTCGACGATCACGGCCCGGCCGACGGCCAGGCCCGCGTCCCGGGCGAGGCCCACCTCCGGCCGGACCCCGCAGGACAGGACGACCAGGTCGGCGCCGACGACCTCGGTCCCCCCGCCGGGCAGGGCCAGCTCGACGCCGGTCACCGCGCCGCCCGCGGTGCGCAGCCCCGTGACGGCGGCCTGCAGCCGGGTGCCGATGCCGAGGGCCGCCAGCGTGCGGGCCAGGACCTTCCCCGCGGCGGGGTCGAGCTGGCGCTCCATCAGGTGCCCGGCCAGGTGCAGGACGGTCACCTCCAGGCCGCGGCCCATGAGCCCGCGCGCGGCCTCGATGCCGAGCAGGCCGCCGCCCACGACCACCGCGCGGCGCGCCGAGTCGGCGAGGGCGGAGATGCGGCCGCAGTCCTCCAGCGTGCGGAACACCTCCGCGCCGTCCGGCAGGCCGTCCTCCAGGCCCGGCATCGGCGGGACGAACGCGGTGCTGCCGGTCGCGAGGACGAGCGTGCCGTAGGGGGTGACCGTGCCGTCGGAGGCGTGCACGGCCCGCGCCGCGCGGTCGATGCGGGTGACCTGGACGCCGAGCCGGGCGTCCACGCCGTGGGAGGCGTACCAGGCGGCGTCGACCAGGCTGATGTGGTCGGCCCGCGTCTTCCCGGCGAGGACGTTCGACAGCAGGATCCGGTTGTAGGGGCGCTGCGCCTCCGCGCCGAACACCGTCACCGGCGTCGCGGCGTCCCGGGAGCGCAGCTCGTCCACGAACCGCGCGCCGGCCATGCCGTTGCCGACGACGACCACGCCCGCCGCGTCCGCCGCGCTCATCGCTTCACCTCCAGGGGGAGGGGCTTGATCTGGTCGCGCTCGACCTCGAAGGCGATGCTCGGGTCGGGGGTCTGCGGCGCGTTGACGAACGAGACGAACCGGCGGAGCCGCTCGGGGTCGTCCAGGGTGTCGCGCCACTCGTCGGAGTAGGACGCGACGTGGCGGGCCATGGCGTCGTCGAGGTCGGCGCAGATGCCGAGCCGGTCGTCCACGATGACCTCGCGCAGGTAGTCCAGGCCGCCGTCGAGGGACTCCAGCCAGCTCGCGGTGCGCTGCAGCCGGTCGGCGGTGCGGATGTAGAACATCAGGAACCGGTCGATGCAGGTGATCAGTTCGTCGTCGGTGAGGTCGGTGGCGAACAGGTCGGCGTGCCGGGGCCGCATGCCGCCGTTCCCGGCGAGGTAGAGGTTCCAGCCGTTCTCGGTGGCGATGACGCCGAAGTCCTTGCTCTGCGCCTCGGCGCACTCGCGGGCGCAGCCGGACACGGCCGACTTCAGCTTGTGCGGGGCGCGCAGCCCCCGGTAGCGCATCTCCAGCCGGATCGCCATCGCGGCCGAGTCCTGGACGCCGTAGCGGCACCAGGTGGACCCGACGCACGACTTCACCGTGCGCAGCGCCTTGCCGTAGGCGTGGCCGGACTCGAACCCGGCCTCGACGAGCCGCCGCCAGATCTCCGGCAGCTGCTCCACGCGGGCGCCGAACAGGTCGATGCGCTGACCGCCGGTGATCTTGGTGTAGAGGCCGAAGTCGCGCGCCACCTCCCCGATCACGATGAGCCGCTCGGGGGTGATCTCCCCGCCGGGGACGCGCGGGACCACCGAGTAGGTGCCGTTCTTCTGCAGGTTGGCCAGGAAGTGGTCGTTGGTGTCCTGCAGCGCCGCCTGCTCGCCCTCCAGGATGTGGCCGTTGCCAAGGCTGGCGAGGATGGAGGCGACCGCGGGCTTGCAGATGTCGCAGCCGCGGCCCGTCCCGTGCTCCTGGACGAGCTGGGTGAAGCTCGCGACCCGCCCGGCCCGGACGATGTCGAACAGCTCGGCGCGGCTGTAGTCGAAGTGCTCGCAGATCGCCGTGCTGACCTCGATCCCGGCGGCGGTCAGCTCGGCGTCCAGGATCCGCTTCACCAGCGGGACGCAGCTGCCGCAGCTCGTCCCGGCCCGGGTGCGGTCCTTCACACCGGCCACGTCGGTCAGGGAGCATTCGGCGACCGCGCAGCGGATCCCCTCGGCGGTGACGTTGTTGCAGGAGCAGATGACCGTCGCCCCGGGGAGGTCGCCGCCCGCCGCCTCCGTCCCGCCGAACAGCATCTGCTCGGGCGCGGCAGGCAGGCCGCCGCCGACGTGGGCGCGGAGCGTGCCGTAGGACTCGGCGTCGCCGACGAGGACGCCGCCGAGCAGGGTCCGCGCGTCGTCGCTGACGACGAGCCGCTTGTAGACGCCGGCGACGGGGTCGGTGTAGGTGACGCCGAGCGCGCCCTGCCCGGGCCCGGCGAACGGGTCGCCGAAGCTGGCGACGTCGACGCCCATCAGCTTGAGCTTGGTCGACATGTCCGCGCCCTCGAACACCGCCGTGCTCGCCGGGGACAGCAGCCGGTCGGCGACCACCTCGGCCATCGAGAAGCACGGCCCGACCAGCCCGTAGACCGCGCCGCCGACCAGGGCGCACTCGCCGATCGCGAAGACGGCGGGGTCCTCGGTGCGGCAGGAGGCGTCCACCACGATCCCGCCGCGCTCCCCCACCGGCAGGCCGCAGCCGCGGGCCAGCTCGTCGCGCGGGCGGATCCCGGCGGAGAACACCACGACCTCGGCGTCGAGGACCGCGCCGTCCGCCAGCACGACGCGGCGGACGGAGCCGTCCTCCCCCGCCTCCAGGGCGCGCATCGGGGTGCCGGCGTGCACGGCCATGCCGAGCGCCTCGATGTGGCGGCGCAGCATCGCGCCGCCGCCCTCGTCGAGCTGGCGCGGCATCAGCCACGGCGCCACCTCCACGACGCCGCTGCGCAGGCCGAGGCCCTGGATCGCGCGGGCCGCCTCCAGGCCGAGCAGGCCGCCGCCGACGACGGCGCCGGTGGCCCTGCCCCGCGCGTACGCGCGGATCGCGTCCAGGTCGTCGATCGTGCGGTAGACGAAGACGCCCGGCAGGTCCGCGCCCTCGACCGGCGGGACGAACGGCGAGGACCCCGTGGCCAGGACGAGCGCGTCGTAGGGGACGGCGCGCCCCGCCGAGGTGGCGACCGTCCGGGCGGCGCGGTCGATCCCGGTGACCCGTTCCCCGGTCCGCACGGTGACGGTGCCGTCGTGCGCCGGGTAGGCGAGGTCGGCGCCCTCCAGGTGCGTCGTCAGCGCCACCCGGTCGTAGGCGGTGCGGGGCTCCTCGCCGATCACCGTGATCGTCCACGTTCCGGCGGCGTCGCGCTCGCGCACCGCCTCCACCAGGCGGTGCGCGGCCGGCCCGTGGCCGGCGACGACCAGGCGCCTGTCCGGTCTGCTGTCGGCTCCCATGGGCCCGATCCTCGGCGGCCCGCATTACCCGCAGGGATCCCCGCCGTCACCCCGGCGTTAAGTGGACCTCACAGGCGGCCCGCCCGCGAGGTTGGGCGGGCCGCCCACGCCGCACCCGCCCCGGTCGTGCACCATGGAAGGGTGACGGAGGCTGTGGAGAACGCGGCGCGGACCGGCCTGCCGATGCTGGCCGACCTCGTCTCGGACGGCGACGTGGTGGTGCTGAGCGGCGCGGGGCTGTCGACGGAGTCGGGCATTCCCGACTACCGCGGGGAGACGGGGCGGCGGCGGCGCGCGGAGCCGATGACCTACCAGGCGTTCACCGGGAGCGAGGCGGCGCGGCGCCGCTACTGGGCGCGCAGCCACCTCGGCTGGCGGCACATCGCGCGGGCCCGCCCGAACGCCGGGCACCGCGCGGTCGCCGAGCTGCAGCGGCGCGGCCTGCTGGCCGGGATCATCACCCAGAACGTCGACGGCCTCCAGCAGGCCGCGGGCGCGCGCGAGGTGATCGAGCTGCACGGCGCGCTGGACCGGGTCGTCTGCCTGTCCTGCGGCGAGCGGTCCGCGCGCGAGCGGCTGGACGAGCGGCTGCGCGAGGCCAACCCCGGCTGGACGGCCCGGGCCGAGACGATCAACCCCGACGGCGACGCCGTGCTGCGCGACGAGGCCGTCGAGACGTTCCGGATCGTGGACTGCGAGCGGTGCGGCGGCGCGCTCAAGCCCGATGTGATCTTCTTCGGGGAGAACGTGCCGCCGGGCCGCGTCGGGGACTGCTACGCGCTGACGGAGCGGGCGGGGGCGCTGCTGGTGCTGGGGTCGTCGCTGACCGTGCTGTCGGGGTACCGGTTCGTCCGGCACGCGGCGCGGCACGGCGTCCCGGTGGCGATCGTCAACCGCGGCGCGACCCGGGGCGATCCGCACGCGCTCGTCACGCTGGACGCCCCGCTCGGCGCGACCCTGGACGCGCTGGTCGCCGAGCTGCCCGCCTGAGCGGGCCCGCCCCGCCCTACCCCCCGCCCAGCAGGGAGGTCGCGGCCGGCGCCGGGGCGTGCGAGTGCCCGGGGTCCCCGGGCGGGGGCGCGCCGGTGGCCTGGGGCGGGTCGGGCAGCATGTCGCCGGTGACGAAGCCGGTGCCCTCCAGCAGCCTCATGTGGGTGCGGACGAACGTCTCGCACTGCTCGGAGAAGTTCCGCACGAGCGTGTTGCGCGTGCTGCCGCGGACGGCGGCGATCGCCGGGTAGATCTGCCCGTGCGCCATCCGCAGCCGGGCGACGGCCGTCCGGTCGTAGTCGTTCCCCGACTTGCCGGTGATCTCCGACATCCAGCTCTGCTGGTCCGGGGTGGGCCGGCTCGGCAGCGCGACGTTCAGCTTCGCGGCGACCGCGCGGTCCAGCGCGTCCAGCCGGACGTGCTGGCGCGCGATCTCGCCGAGGTTGCGGCGGGTCGCGGCCCGCGCGGCGCGGCGCTCGGCCTCCCGGCCGACGGGGATCTCCCACAGCCCCGCCTGACGGACCTTCACGACGAGGTCGCGGTCGGCGGGGCCGAGCGGCCCCCACGGGGTGTCGACGGTGGACTGGGCCGCGGCCTGGGCGTTCGCCTGCGGCGCCACGGCGCCGCCGTCGGCCGCCTGGCGGCCGATCGGCGCGCAGGCGCCGAGCAGCAGGGCCGCGGCGAGGCCGCACGCCGCGGCGGCGACCGGTCGGGGTTCTCGCATCCGCCGCCGCCTTTCGGTCGAGGGGGAAGGGGCGTCGATGCGCAGTACGCGCGTCCGGGCGGGAAGGTTCGGCCGGGCTCGGACCGGTTCGGGCCGGGCTCAGGTCCAGCCGAGCTGGGCCAGGGAGGTGACCGGCGGTTCGCCGCCCGCGTCGGTGAAGGCGCGCAGGGCGTCGACGAGGGCGCGCCGCTGCCCGGCCGGCATCCGGGCCACCACCGCGGCGATGTCGGCGCGGCGGCGGGCGGTCACGTCGTCGACGATGCCGCGCCCGGCCGGGGTGAGCTGGATGCGGACCTCCCGGCCGCTGTCGGGGCTGGCCTGGCGGTCCACCAGCCCGGCGGCGGCCAGCCGGTCCACCATCCGCATCGCGGTCGAGGGATTGACCTCCAGGAGCCCGGCGAGCGTCACGAGCTTGGCGGGCCCCTGCGAGGACAGCACCACCAGGAGCCGGAACTGCGGCAGCGTGACGGCGCCCTCCACCGCGGCCAGCGAGCGCGCCGAGACCGCCACCAGCAGGCGGGACGCGGTCAGCAGCGCCGAGGTCACCGCGTCGACGCCGTCGTCGTACCGCTCGTTCATGACGACTTTCTACAGGGACCCGTCCCGCGTCCGCGAGCGCCGCCGCGGACCGGGCCGCCACCGGTCACCGGCCGTCCCCGTCCGGGAGGAGGCCGGCGAGGAGTTCGGCGAGATGGCGTGGCCGGGCGGCGGTCCCCGACTCGATCTGCGTCCGGCAGGAGAACCCGTCGGCGAGGACGACCGTCCCCGGCCCGGCGTCCCGCACCGCGGGCCACACGCCCTGCTCGGCGATGGCGGCCGACACCTCGTGGTGGCCCGCCTCGAAGCCGAAGTTCCCGGCGAGGCCGCAGCACCCGACGTCGAGCGTCCGCACGTCGACCCCGGCGCGCGCCAGCACGCGCCGGTCGGCGTCGAACCCCATGACGGCGTGCTGGTGGCAGTGCGGCTGGGCGATCGCGCGGACCTTCGGCCGGTCGAGCCCGGCGACGACGTCGTGGGACGCGCCCGGCGAGGCGCCACCGGACTCCTCCTGGTGCTCGTCGAGGAGCTCGGCGAGGGTCCGGGTCTGGTCGCGGAGCCGCTTGACGTCGTCCTCCAGCGCGTCGCCCTCCATCAGCTCGGGGGCGTCGGCGCGGAACACCGCGGTGCAGCTCGGCTCCAGCCCGACCACGGGGACGCCGTCGCGCAGCCGCGGCGCGAGGGCCCGGACGGTGCGGCGCAGCACGCGGGCGGCCGTGCCGAGCTGCCCCGTGGAGATCCAGGTCAGGCCGCAGCACAGCGGCACCGGCGGGACCTCGACCCGGTGGCCGGTCGCCTCCAGGACGCGGACCGCGGCCTTGCCGATGTGCGGGTGGAAGTTGTCGGTGAACGTGTCGGGCCACAGCACGACCCGCCGCCCGCCGCCGCGCGGGGGCCGGCGCCTGAACCAGTCGGTGAACCGCTCGCCGGCGAAGCGGGGCATGTCGCGGCGCGGGTCGATGCCGCCGATCCGCTTGGCGACCCGGTCCAGGACGGGGGCATGCAGTGCGGCGTTGGCGGCGCCGGGCGCCAGCGCGGCGATCCGCGCCCACAGCGGCAGCCAGCCCATGGTGTAGTGCGCGGGCGGACGGATGCGGCCCCGGTAGTGGTGGGAGAGGAACTCGGCCTTGTAGGTGGCCATGTCCACGTTGACGGGGCAGTCGCTGCGGCATCCCTTGCAGGCCAGGCACAGGTCGAGGGCGTCGCGGACGTCCCGCGACCGCCATCCGTCGGTGATGACGACGGCGCCGCCCGGCCCCGGCACCGCCGGGTTCGGCGTGCCGCCGCGCGGCATCCCGCGCATCATCTCCATCAGCAGCCGGGCCCGGCCCCGGGTGGAGTGCTCCTCCTCCCCCGTCACCCGGTAGCTCGGGCACATGACGCCGCCCGAGGACGCCCGGCACTTGCCGATCCCTACGCAGCGGGCCGCGGCGTGGGTGAAGCGGTGGTCGTCGTCGGGGAAGGAGAACCGGGTCCGCGGCTCGGCCGGGTCGTAGCCGAGGTGGTCGAGGTTCTCGTCCAGCCGGGACGGGTGGACGATCTTGCCGGGGTTCATCCGGTTCCCCGGGTCGAAGACCGCCTTGAACCGCTCGAACAGCCGGACCACCTCGTCCCCGAACATGATCGGCAGCAGCTCGCCGCGGGCCTGGCCGTCGCCGTGCTCGCCCGACAGCGACCCGCCGTGGTCCGCGACGAGGCGGGCGGCGCGCTCGATGAAGCGCCGGTACCCGCCGGTGCCGCGCTCGTCCTCCAGGTCGAACGGGATACGGGTGTGCACGCAGCCCTGCCCGAAGTGCCCGTAGAGCGAGACGGGGCCATAGCCGAACTCGTCGACGAGGGCGCGGAAGTCGCGCAGGTAGCCGCCGAGCCGGTCGGGCGGGACGGCGGCGTCCTCCCAGCCCTCGTGGGTGTCGGGCCGTCCCGGCGGGTAGGCGGTCGCGCCGAGCCCGGCCTCGCGCACCTTCCAGAGCAGCTCCTCCTCGTGCGGGTCGCGCACGAAGGTGCAGCGCGGCGGGTTCGGCCCGTTCTCCAGGTCCTCGATGAGCGAGCGGGCCCTGCCGTCGGCCTCGTCCTTGGTGTCGCCGCCGAAGCGGACCATGAGCCAGCCCCCTCCCTCCGGCATGTCCTCCACCGCGCGGGGCCCGGCGAGATGGTCGCGGCGGGCCAGGTCGAGGAGCCGCTCGTCCATGCCCTCCAGCGCGAGCGGGCGCGAGGGCAGGACGCGCGGCACGGCGTCGCCGGCCTCCGCGATGCCGTCGTAGCCGAGGACGGCGAGCGACTCGAAGGCCGGGATTGGCACCAGGCGTATCTCCGCGCGCAGCACGGCGACGAGCGTGCCCTCCGACCCGACGAGGGCGCGTGCCACGTCGAAGCCCTTCTCGGGCAGCAGCGAGTCCAGGTTGTAGCCGGACACGCGGCGCGGGATGCCGGGGTAGCGGGTGCGGATCAGCTCCATGCCGTCGTCGCGCAGGTCGCGCAGCGCGCGGTAGATCTCGGCGCGCCGGCCGCCCTCGTCCTGGATCCGCTCGTACTCCTCCTCGGAGGTCTCCCCGACCCACATCCGCAGCCCGTCGTAGGTCAGCACCTCCAGCCGCAGGACGGAGTCGACCATCTTCCCGTACGCCTGCGCCGACGCGCCGCACGAGTTGTTGCCGATCATCCCGCCGATCGTGCAGGTGTCGTGGGTGGACGGCTTGGGCCCCACCATCAGCCGGTGCCGCGACAGCCGCTCGTTCAGGTCGTCCAGGCACGCGCCGGGCTCGACCACGGCGCGGCGCGCCCGCGGGTCGACCGACACCAGCGCGCGGCAGTACTTGGACCAGTCGACGACCACCGCGTCGTTGACGCACTGCCCGGCCAGGCTCGTCCCGCCGCCGCGGGACAGGATCGGGACGTCGTGCTCGGCGCAGACCCGGACGGCCTCCGCGCCGGCCTCGACCGTCCGCGGCACCACCACCCCGATGGGCGGCTGCTGGTAGTTGGACGAGTCGTGGGAGTAGGCGGCCCGGGAGCCGGGATCGAACCGGACCTCGCCGTCCACCCTCTCGCCGAGCGCGCGCCGCAGCGCGTCCCGCCCGCGGGACGCCGCGCCCGCTCGCCTCTGGTCCTGCCGTGTCCCCTTCGCCGAAACAGCCATGTCAAGACGACTAACCGCCAGGGCCCGCTTCAATCGCCCGGCCTGCCGTCCGTCCGGCCCGAGCGCCGTCCCGCGGTCATCCCGCGGTCATCCGGCGAGGCGCCAGGCGGTCTCCAGCAGGAGGGCGTGCACGAACGCCTGGGGCATGTTGCCGCGCAGCTGCCGCTGCCCGACGTCGTACTCCTCGGAGAACAGGCCGCTGGTCGCGCAGCCCGACCGGGTCCGCTCGAAGGCGGCGAGGGCCCGGGCGGTGTCGCCCTGGCGGTCCTCGGCGAGGGCGAGGAAGAAGCCGCAGAGGATGAAGGCGCCCTCGGCCACGCCGAGGGGCTCGTCCCCCGCCCGGTAGCGGTAGACGAACCCCTCCTCGACGAGGTCCTCGCGCACGGCCCGCAGCGTCGCGGCGGTGCGGGGGTCCTCGCTCGGGAGCGCGCCCCGCAGCGGCGGGATGAGCAGCGCCGCGTCCACGCGGTCGTCGCCGGGCGCGCGCCTCCACCGGCCCTCGGGGGTGAGCGAGGTCCGGGACGTCTCGGCGAGGATGGCGTCGGCGAGCGAGGTCCACCGGGCCGCCTCGGCGGGGCCCGCCAGCGTCCGGGCCGCCTGGCGCAGGCCGGCGACGCAGGTCAGGCGCGAATGCGTCCACAGGTCGTCGTGGATCTCCCAGATCCCCGCCTCGGGCCGGGTCCAGCTGCGCGCGACCGCGCCGACCGCGACGCGGGCGGCCTCCACCGCCTCCGGGAGCCGGCGGTCGTGCTCGGCGGCGGCCGACAGCAGCAGCAGCGCCTCCCCCAGCGCGTCCAGCTGGAACTGGTCGCCGGCCCTGTTCCCGACGACCGCCCGGGCGCCCGGGTAGCCGGGCAGGCCGCTGGAGCTCTCGGCCGGCACCTGCCCGCCGGTGACGGTGTAGGCGGGCCTCAGCCGCTCCCCGTCGGCGAGGACGCGGGCGGACACGAACTCCACGGCGGCGCGCAGCAGGCGGGGCGGCCCGCCGTGGAGGGCGACGGCGCGCCCGGCGAAGCACTGGTCGCGGATCCAGGCGTAGCGGTAGTCGAAGTTGCGGCCCTCGTCCGCGCGTTCCGGAAGCGCCGTCGTGGCGGCGGCGACCATCCCACCGCCGGAGGCGGTGAGGCCCGTCAGGACGGAGTAGGCGAGGCGGGCGTCGCGCGGGGCGAGGGTGTCGCGGCAGTCCGGCACGGCCTCGCGCCAGTCCCGCTCGGTGGCCTCCCACAGCTCCGCGGCGTCCAGCGGGCCGCGGCCCCCGCCCTCGGCGATCTCCAGGACCAGGTCGCGGGTCTCCCCCTCGTCCAGGTCGAAGGCGAGGTCAAGGACGGGCCCGCCGCCGTCGCCGTCGCGCACGACGGCCTCGTCCGCGCCGCGCCAGCGCAGCGACGCGCCGCCGCCGCGGGCCGTCCACTCCGGGCCGTCGCGGCGCACGTCCCGCATCCGGGGAGCGCCGTGACCGGTGCGGACGTCCAGCAGGGCCCGGACGCGGGAGCGGCCGCGGACGGCACGGCACCTGCGCAGGATGACCGCGCGGCCGGGCGCCGCCGGCCGCGCGAGGGCCTCGCGGCACTCCAGGATCGCGCCGTCGCCGGTCACCCACCGGCTGTGCCAGATGAGCCCGCGGTCCTCGTAGTAGCCGCCCCAGACCCACCGCCCGGGACCGGGCTGGACCACGTAGGCGCCGGGGCCGCCGAGCAGGCCCGCGAAGGCGGGCGGCGAGTCCCAGACCGGGAAGCACATCCACGCGTACTCCCCGTGCGGGCCCACGAGCGCGCCGCGTTCGCCGTCGGCGATGAGGGCGTAGTCGCGGAGGGCCTTCGGGCCGGAGTCCTTTGCTCCGAAGTCGTCCTGCATGCCCTCCCACTACCCGGGAGACCGCCGTTACTCGGAGCCGGGCAGAGGGACGCTCCTTCCGACCGCCCCACCGGCCCCGGGCCGTCCGGACCGCCTCGCAGACGGCCCAGACTGCCCGACGACCGGCCAGGGCCTGTCTCGAAGTGGCTCCGGCCATGCGCGCGAACGCGTGACCTGGCCGGTGCCGCGAAGCCGGAGGCGAGCGGCACCGGCCAGATCGCGAAGCGATGCCGCGTTCGCCCGGCCCCGGTCACGCAGCGAGCCGCCAGGCGAGCGAAGTGGGCCGGGACTGAACCAACACGCCTAGGCGTCCCGGCGCTTGAGCAGGACGGCGGCGATGGCGAGCAGCACTCCGGTCCAGAGGGCGAAGACGCCGTACCCCTGCCAGGGGGTCAGCAGGTCGTTCTCCCCCTGGGTGGACTTGGCGATCAGCTGACCCGCCTGGGACGGCAGGTAGGCGCTGACGTGGTCGCCGATGCTGCCGGGCAGCAGCGTGGCGAGCGGCGTCAGCACCAGCACGAACCCGATGACGCCGGTGATGCCTCCGGCGGTGTGCCGCACGATGGCGCCGATCGCCAGGGCGAAGAGCCCGAGCATCGCCAGGTACAGGCCGCCGCCGATGACGGCGCGCAGCACGCCCTCGTCGCTCAGCGACACCTGTGCCTTGTCCCCGATGAGCGCCGAGCCGATGAAGAACGAGACGAACGACACCACGACGCCGAGGACGAAGACGACCGCACCGAACACCAGGGCCTTCGCCCACAGAACGGGCAGCCGCTTCGGCACCGCGAGCAGGCTCGCGCGGATCATGCCGGTCGAGTACTCCGACGCGATCACCAGCACGCCGAGCACGCAGATGGTCAGCTGGCCGAGGAAGAAGCCGCTGCCGAGGATGAAGCCGGTCGGGTCGGCGACGACGGAGGCGCGGTCGGCGGGGTTGGTGTTGTCCCACTGCGCGACGGTGACGCCGACCAGCAGCGCGGTGAATCCGAGGTCCACGACGACGAGCAGGATCAGCGTCCACAGCGTGGACCGCACGGTGCGGATCTTCGTCCACTCCGAGAGCAGGAGGCGCCCGAAGCCGGGACGGGGGTGGGCCGCGGGATCCGCGGCGGGCGTGGCGGTGGCCGTGGTCATCGGTTCTCCCCCTCCTCGGCGAGGACGGCACTCGGCGCGGGGACGGCCGCCGGCGCGGGCTCGCCGGCTCCGCCGTACTCGACGCTGTCGCGGGTCAGTTCCATGAACGCCGACTCCAGCGAGCCGCGGGTCGGGGTGAGCTCGTGCAGCACGATGCCCTCGGCCGCGGCGAGCTCCCCGACGCGGGGCGCCTCCATGTGGGAGACGTTGAGCAGCCCCTCCTCCTGCACGGACGCCTTGCCCCCCTCGGCGGTGACGAGGTCGGCGAGGCGGGCCGCGTCCGGGCTGCGGACGATCACCGCCTTCTCGGTGCTGCGCTCGATGAACTCCTCGGTGGAGCAGTCCGCGATCAGCCGGCCGCGGCCGACGACGATGAGGTGCTCGGCGGTGACGGCCATCTCGTTCATCAGGTGGCTGGAGACGAACACCGTGCGCCCCTCGGCGGCGAGCCTCTGCATGAGCGTGCGGATCCAGACGATGCCCTCCGGATCGAGGCCGTTGACGGGCTCGTCCAAGACGAGCACGGACGGGTCGCCGAGCAGCGCGGCGGCGATGCCGAGCCGCTGCCCCATACCCAGCGAGAAGCCGCCGGCGCGTTTGCGGGCGACGCCGCCGAGGCCGACGAGCTCGACCACCTCGTCGACGCGCTTCTTGCCGATGCCCTGCGTCTGGGCGAGGCACAGCAGGTGGTTGTAGGCGCTGCGGCCGGTGTGGACGGCCCGCGCCTCCAGCAGCGCCCCGACGACGCGCATCGGCGCGTTCAGGTCGCGGTAGTGGCGGCCGTGGATCCGGGCGTCCCCGCGGTCGGGGCGGTCCAGGCCGAGCAGCAGCCGCATGGTGGTCGACTTCCCGGCGCCGTTGGGGCCGAGGAACCCGGTGACCCGCCCGGGGACCACCGTGAACGACAGGTCGTCCACGGCCGTCCTGTCGCCGTAGCGCTTGGTGAGGTTCTCCGCCTCGATCATGCCTCTCCCGGCGTCTCTCGGTAGTGGTTCGGTGACCGGAATCACACTAGTGCCCCGGGGCACCGACCGGATCCTCCGCAGTGCGGATCATTTGGCGCCCGGCGGCGGGGCGCGGCACCGCGGCACCCTTATTGACCGTCTGCCAATAGGTGCGCGAGGATGGCCGGGCACGATCCGACCGCCGGGAGGCGCCGTGACCGCCCCGTCCCAGATCACGCCCGAAAGCCTCGCCGACCGCGACGTGCTGCGGACCCTCGCCGCCGAGCCGCTGGTCGGCCTCGCGGCCGGCCGGGCCCTGCTCATGCAGCTCGCCCACCCGGCCGTGGCGCGCGGCGTCGCCGAGCACAGCGACTTCGCCGAGCGCCCCCTGGCCCGGCTGTTCGGCACCCTCGACTTCCTGCTGATCGTCACCTTCGGCACGCCGGAGCAGGTGGCGCGCATCGCGGCGAAGGTCCGCGGCATCCACACCACCGTGCGCGGCGAGGACTACTCCGGCAACGACCCGGACCTCCAGCTCTGGGTCAACGCGACCCTCATCGACTCGGCCCTGCACGTCTACGAGCACGTCATACGGGGCGGCGACCCCGCCCTGGCCGAGGCCTACTACCGGCAGGCGCGGGTCGTCGCCGAGGTCCTCGGCTGCCCCTTGGAGTCGCAGCCTCCCGACCTCGCCGCGTTCCGCGCGTACATGGCCGCCACGCTCGCCGCCCTGAAGGTCACCGGCACCGCCCGCGAGGTCGCCGCCGCCGTCCTGTGGCCCCGCCGCCTGCGCACCCTGGCGCCCGCACTCGCCGTCTTCCGGCTCCTCACGGCCGCGCTCCTGCCGGACGAGCTGCGGGACCAGTTCGGCCTGCCGTGGACCCCGGCACGCCGCCGGACGGCCGGCGCGCTCCTGCGGACGGCCCGCCTCGGCCGCCGCCTGACCCCCGCCCCGCTGAGGCGCCCGCCGGAGCCCCTGCTGGTCCGGCTGGCCGCCTACCGCGTGAACCGGACGCTCTCGGCCCGCCGGGCGCGGCGCCGGGCCGCCTAGGCGACGGACGAGTAGGCGACCACGCCGCGGCGCATGGCGTCCATGGCGCGGCGGGCGGTCCTGCGGAGGTGGCTGTTGGCGGGCGCGGCGTCGGTGACCTGGCCGAGAAGGTCGAGGAGCTGCTTGACGGCCCGGACGAAGTCGCCCGCGGTGAGGTCGCTCTCCATCAGCACCTCGTCGAGCTCGTCGCCCTTGGCCCACCGGTAGGCGGTCCACGCGAAGCCGAGGTCGGGCTCGCGCAGGAACGAGACGCGGTTGTCGCGCTCGACGCCCTCCAGCTGGCCCCAGAGCCGCACCATGGCGGCCAGCGCCTCCTGCGCCGGGCCCGGGGGCGTGCGGGGCGGCGTGGCGTCGTCGGGCTGCCGCGACTCGTAGACGAGGGCGGACACGCACGCGGCCAGCTCGGCCGGGCCGAGCTTCTCCCACAGGCCCTCGCGCAGGCTCTCGGCGGTGAGCAGGTCCAGCTCGTTGTAGATGCGGCCGAGGCGGCGGCCCTCGGCGGTGACGGAGTCGCCGTCGAGGTAGCCGAGCTGCTGCAGGACGGCGCAGACGCGGTCGAACGTGCGGGCGATGACCTGCGAGCGGCCCTCCACGCGGCGCCGCAGCTGCTCGGTCTCGCGGTCCAGGCGGTGGTAGCGCTCGGCCCAGCGGGCGTGGTCCTCGCGCTTGTCGCAGCCGTGCACCGGATGCGCGCGCAGCTCGGCGCGCAGCCGGGTGATCTCGGCGTCGTCGGCGGCGGGCGAGTCGCCGCGCGAGCGTTTGCGCTCGCGCGCGTCGTCGGGCACCTTGTTGCGCAGCGTGGACGCCAGGTCGCGGCGGTCCTGCGGGTTGCGGGGGCTGAAGGACTTCGGGACGCGGATCCGCTCGACGGGCTCGACGGCGCGCGGGAAGTCCTGGATCGACAGCCGCTGCACGGACCGGTTCACGGTCAGCACGAGCGGCGCGGGCCCGTCGGAGCGGCGGCCGACGCCCGGGTCCAGGACGACCGCCAGGCCCGAGCGCCGCCCGGACGGGACGAGGATGACGTCGCCCGGACGCAGCCGCTCCAGGGACCGGGCCGCCTCCGCGCGGCGCGCTCCGGCGCGCTCGCGCGACAGCTCGGACTCGCGGTCCGACAGGCTCCGCCGCATCGCGGCGTACTCCATGAAGTCGCCGAGATGGCACTCGGCGGCCTTGGCGTAGCCCTGGAGGGCCTCCTCGTTCTTGTGCACCTGCCGGGCCAGGCCGACGACGGCGCGGTCGGCCTGGAACTGCGCGAACGACTCCTCCAGGAGCGTGCGGGCCCGTTCGAGGCCGACGGCCCCGACGAGGTTGACGGCCATGTTGTAGGACGGCCGGAAGCTGGAGTTCAGCGGGTAGGTGCGGGTGCCGGCCAGCCCGGCCACCGACGCGGGCTCGACGCTCGGGCCCCACACCACGACGGCGTGGCCCTCGACGTCGATGCCGCGCCGCCCGGCGCGCCCGGTCAGCTGGGTGTACTCGCCCGGGGTGAGGTCGACGTGGGCCTCGCCGTTCCACTTGTCCAGCTTCTCGATCACCACGGTGCGGGCGGGCATGTTGATGCCGAGCGCGAGCGTCTCGGTGGCGAACACCGCCTTGATCATCCCGCGGGTGAACAGCTCCTCGACGATCTCCTTGAACGTCGGGAGCATCCCGGCGTGGTGGGCGGCGACGCCGCGCTCCAGGGCCTCCCGGAAGTCGCCGTAGCCGAGGATCCGCAGGTCCTCCGGCGCGATGTCGGCGGTGCGCAGCTCGGCGTGCGCGCGGATCTCCTCGGCCTCCTCCTTGGAGGTCAGCCGGATCCCGGCGTGCAGGCACTGCAGGACGGCGGCGTCGCAGCCGGCGCGGCTGAAGATGAACGTGATCGCCGGGAGCAGCCCGGCGCGGTCCAGCCGCTCGATCACCTCCGGCCGGGGCGGCGGCCGGAACCGCTGCGGGCGCGGGGCCCGGCGGCGGCCGGTGCGGCGCCCCTGGTTGACCTTGGCGCGCCGGACCTCCTCCACCGCCATCCGGGTCAGCTGCGGGTTCAGCCGGGCCCGGTCCCCGCCCTTGCCGGTGTCGACGAACAGGTCGTACAGCCGCGTCCCCACCAGCATGTGCTGGAAGAGCGGGACGGGGCGGTGCTCGTCCACGATCACCGCGGTGTCGCCGCGGACCTCGTGCAGCCACTCGCCGAACTCCTCGGCGTTGCTGACGGTCGCCGACAGCGCCACGATCCGCACCGAGTCCGGAACGTGGATGATCACCTCTTCCCAGACGGCGCCGCGGAACCGGTCGGCGAGGTAGTGCACCTCGTCCATCACGACGAACGCCAGCCCGGCGAGGGTCTGCGAGCCCGCGTACAGCATGTTGCGCAGGACCTCGGTCGTCATGACGACGATCGGGGCCTCCCCGTTGACGCTGTTGTCGCCGGTCAGCAGGCCCACCTTCTCCGGGCCGTACCGGCGGACGAGGTCGGCGTACTTCTGGTTCGACAGCGCCTTGATCGGCGTGGTGTAGAAGCACTTGGTGCCGCCGGTCAGGGCGAGGTGGACCGCGAACTCCCCCACCACCGTCTTCCCGGAACCGGTGGGTGCGGCGACCAGCACGCCGCTGCCGTCCTCCAGGGCCTGGCACGCCTCCAGCTGGAACGCGTCGAGCTCGAAGTCGTACAGCGTCCGGAAATCCAGCAGGGCCGGGCCGTGCCCGGCGGTGCGCCGGCGGTAGGCGGCGTAGCGCTGGGCCGGGGTCTGTCCGGCCGACGTGGTGTCGGGGGTGGTCATACCATCGAGCCTACGGTTTCGACCGGCCCGATACCCAATCAGCGGGCCCGGTCGCCCTTCTCCAGCTCCGCGTCGATCGACTCGAGGTCGAGGGGCGAGACCTCGTCGTCGGCCAGGCCCGCGTACGGGTCGGGGCGGCGGGCCCGCCTGCGGTCGTTGAGGAAGGCCAGCAGCGCGGCGATCTCGAACAGCAGGACGGTCGGCAGCGCGAGCGCGAGCATCGTGAACGGGTCGGCGCTCGGCGTGGCGACCGCCGCGAACACGAAGATGCCGAACAGGATCAGGCGCTGGGACCGGCGGATCCGCGACGAGCTCAGCACGCCCGCCATGTTCAGCACGACCACGAACAGCGGGAGCTCGAACGTCAGCCCGAACACCAGCAGCATCGTCAGCACGTAGCTGAGGTAGCTGTCGACCGTGATCAGGGGCTTGACGTCGTCGGCGACGAAGCCCAGGAAGATCGCCAGGCCCTTGTCGACGGTGAGGTACGCCAGGGCGGTGCCGACGAAGAACAGCGGGACGGCGGCGCCGAGGAACACGTACGTCCAGCGCCGCTCCCGCTGGTACAGGCCGGGCGCCACGAACGCCCAGAGCTGGTACAGCCAGAACGGCGAGGAGACGACCCCGCCGATGATGCAGGAGATCTTCAGCTTCAGGAAGAACGAGGAGAAGATCCCGTTGACGAACAGGGAGCACTGGTCCTTGTCGACCACGTGGGACTGGGGCAGCGAGCAGTACGGCTGCTTGAGGAAGTCCCAGACGGGGTCGAACAGCAGCCAGCCGAGGACCGCGCCCACCGCGAAGGCCAGCACGGCCTTGATCAGCCTGTTCCGCAGCTCACGGAGGTGGTCCATGAGGGGCATGCGACCGTCGGGGGCGGCGGCGGCTTCGCGCCTGTTCAGCTTCATCGTCGGCATTCGGCTCGGGGGTGGCGGGCGGGTCGTGGCGCGGGGCCGGGTCAGCCCTTGCGCGCCTGACCGGGGTCCGACACCGGGACACCCTGGATCGGCTCGCCCGAGCCCAGCGCACCGCGGGAACGCTGCCCGCTCTCGGAGGCCGCCGCCTCGCGCTCCAGCCGGGCCGCCTCCTCGCGCAGCCGCGCCGCCCTGTCGCGCGCGTCGTCGCCCTGCGAGGACGGCTGCGAGGACGGCATGGTCTTGGCGGGCCGGTCGGCGGGCGCGTCGTCATCGTCCTCGCGCAGGCCCTTGGTCTCGGCCTTCAGGATGCGCGCCGACTTGCCCAGCGAACGGGCGAGCTGGGGCAGCTTCGCCGACCCGAAGATCAGGACGACGACCAGCAGGATGATGAGCAGTTCGGGGGTCCCGATGTTCGGCATGTGCAGTCCTCTTCAACAGGTGACACTCAGGACGATCGTACGCCGTCCCCGGGCGGTTGTGGCGATCGATCGTCTTCCAGCCGGGAGAGTTCATCGCGCAGCGCCGACCGTTCCGGCTCGAGCCGGCGCCTGGTGCGTTCCAGTTCACGTCCGAAACGCCGCACGCCGAGCCACACCTTGAACGCGCACCAGGCGAGCACGGCCAGCCCGGCGAAACCGAGCGCCACCGACACCGAGACCCACGCCACATCCGCCACGCTATCCGATCGGCTCACGCCAGACCGTACCGGGCCAGCGCCCGCGCCGCGTCGCCGCGCACGCCGGCCGCGATCGCCTCCGGGGCCACGACGCGGCCCTGGTCGCCGAGCCGCAGCGCCAGGCCCCGCACCCAGCGGGCGTCCGGGGTGCGCAGGACGACCCGCAGCCGCCCCTCCCCCAGTTCCTCCACGCTCTCGCACGGGTAGTAGTCGGCGACCCACCGGCCGCGCGGGGACAGCTCCAGGGTGACCGCCTCGTCCTGCGGCGAGGGGCGGAACAGGCCGGCGTCCACGTCGATCGGCTCCGCGTCGTCCGGCACCTCGGCGGGCACGTCCAGCATCGACAGGTCGGCGATCCGGTCCAGCTTGAACAGCCGCACCCCCTCGGCCCGGCGGCACCAGCCCTCCAGGTAGGTGGTGCCCTCCACGACCAGCAGCCGCATCGGGTCGACGTCGCGCTCGGTGTTCTCGTCCCGCGCCGGGACGTAGTAGGTCAGGTGGACGCGGCGGCCCGCCGCGATCGCCTCGCGCAGCACGCCGACCGCGGTGCGGGCCGGGTCGGCCGAACCGCCCCGGGCGTCCACCTCCACGGCGACCTTGCTGGACACCGCCGCGGCCGCGCCCGCCGCGCTCTCCAGCTTGGCGATGACGCGGCTGAGCGCGTCCCGGTCGTGCAGCTCGGGGATCTCGGCCAGCATCCGCAGCGCCACCAGCAGCGCGCTCGCCTCGTCCACCTTCAGCCGCAGCGGCCGGGCGATCGACTCCGCCTCCGCCACCGTGATCTCCCCGCCCTCGTAGGACAGGTCGATCGGGCAGTAGGGGTCGGGCGCGCGCAGCTCCACGCACCACAGCAGGTTCAGGTCGTCGATCAGCTGCTTCTCGGTCACCCCGAACGCGGCGGCCGCCTCGCCGAGCAGCACGGAGTCGCGGTTCACCACGTACGGGACGAGCGCCAGCAGGCGCGCGAGCCGGTCGGTGGACGTCGTCGCCGACTTCGCCGCCGTCTTCGCCGCCGTTTTCGCCGTCATCGGCCGTTCATCTCCCCCTGCTCGCCGTGCCCCTCCGGGTGCGCGCCGGCCGCGGCCAGCACCGACTTCAGGTGCTGCACCACCGCCTCGCGCAGGTCCGGCGGATCGAGGACCACCACGTCGTCGGCGAACCGCGCGAGGTAGGGCGCGAACCGGTCGACGTCTCCGAAGGTCAGGACCGCCTCGTCCCACTCGCCGTCCCAGGCCGGCTCCTCGACCGGCCGGACGTCGCGGGCCCACCGCCGCGGGCCCTGCGCCGCGCCGCGGCGCAGCCGGACCGTCGCCGGGCGGGGCTCGCCGAGCGGCTCGCTCCAGTCGAACGCGATGCGCCGCACGTCGACACCGTCCGGGACCGTCACCGACCCGGGCGGGCCGTCCGGCGCGACGTCCCCGACGATGCGGCTCAGCCGGAACACCCGCTGCTCGTCGCGGTCGCGGTCGAACCCGACCACGTACCAGCGGCCGCGCCGGCTCACCACGCCCCACGGGTCCAGGTGCCGGCGCGCCACCGACGTGCGCCCGATGCCCTGGTAGTCGAACGCGACCGGGCGGCCGTCGCGCACCGCCTCCCACAGGGCCGGGAAGGACGGGTCCTGGGTGTTCACCCGCGGCTCGATGCCCGTCGCGGCGGCCACGTCGGTCTCCACCCCGGCCGCGCGCAGCTTCAGCAGCGCCCCCGACGCCGCCTCGGCCATGCTGGCGCGCTGCCACACCCGCGCCGCCAGGCCCAGCACCGCCGCCTCGTCCGGGCTCAGGTGGATCTCGGGCAGCTCGTAGGCCTGCGGGGGGATCCGGTAGCCGATCTCCTCGCCGCCGCCGCCCTGCTGGTCGCTGCCGACCTCCAGCGGGACGCCGAGCTCGCGCAACTCCTCCTTGTCCCGCTCGAACATGCGCTTGAACGCCTCGTCGGAGTCGGGATAGCCGGGCACCGCCCGGCGGATCTGCTCGGCCGTCAGATAGCGCCGGGTGGCGAGCAGGCAGACCACCAGGTTCAGCAGCCGCTCGGTCTTGCGCCGCGACACTCCGCCACCACCTCGTTCCCTCCGTGAGCCCCGAACCCCGGCCGGCGTGCCGATCGTCCCCACGTGCCGTCCTGCAGGACGCTACCGTTTCCCGGTGTGATCCGATGGCGCAAAGGCACAGTCGAGGACATCCGCCGCGAATGGCCGGGGGCGGTCGAGCTGGACGTCTCGATCGGGGGCGAGGGGACGCACCGGGCCCTGGCCTATCCCGCCCTGGTGGGAAGGCCCGAACCGGGCGACACCGTCCTGCTCAACACTACGGCCTTGGCGATGGGGCTCGGCACCGGCGGGTACGCCATGGTCGTCGCGGTCCCGGACCGGCTCCCGCCCGACCCGGAGGGGCCGGGCCACCTGGTCAAGGCCCGCTACACCCCGCTGCAGGCCACCGTCCTCGGCGCCGACGAGCAGGACTCGCCCCACCACGCGGTCCTGCGCGACGCCGACTCGCTGGACGCGATGCCCGTCATCGTCGCCGACCTGCACTCCGCGCTGCCCCCGATCCTGGCCGCCCTGCTGGCCGCGCGCCCGGGCGCGCGGGTCGTCTACGTGATGCCGGACGGCGGGGCGCTGCCGGCGTGGTTCTCGATGTCGATCGCCCGGCTGAAGGACGCCGGGGCCCTCGCCGCGACCGTCACCGTGGGGCAGGCGTTCGGCGGCGACCTGGAGGCCGTCACCGTCCACACCGGCCTGCTGGCCGCGCGGCTCGTGCTGGAGGCCGACGTGGTGGTCCTCGCCCAGGGGCCCGGCAACCTGGGCACGGGCACCAAATGGGGCTTCTCGGGCGTTTCGGCGGGCGAGGCCGTCAACGCCGCGTCCGTGCTGGGCGGGCGGCCGGTGGGGTCGCTGCGGGTCAGTGAGGGCGACGGCCGCGAGCGCCACCTCGGTGTCTCGCACCACTCCCTGACCGCCTACGGGCGCGTGGCGCTGGCCCGCGCCGACATCCCCGTCCCCGAACTCGGCGGCCACTTCGGCGCCCGCGTCGCCGCCGGGGCCGCGCCGCTGGGCGACCGGCACCGGCTCGTCCCCGTCCCCGTCGACGGCCTCCACGAGACCCTCAGGGCCGCCGAGAAGGACTGGGGCGTCCGGCTGTCGACCATGGGCCGCCGCCTGGACGAGGACCTTCCCTACTTCCTCACGGCGGCCGCCGCGGGCCGCCACACGGCCGCCCTGCTCGGCTGACCTCAGAGCGCCGCGGGCTCGGCGCCCGCGGGCTCACCGCCCGCGGGCTCACCGCCGGCACCGGCCCCGGCACCGGGCCCAGCGCCCGCAGCCTCCTCGGCGGTGAAGGACGAGCTGAACGTGAACGCCCGCGGCGTGGGGCCGTCCGCGCGGAGCAGCGCGAGGCGCTCCAGGGCCTCGCCGACGCTCGGGACGTGGCCCGCCGGCACCCACCACAGGACGAGATGCGCGTCCACGTGCCGCTGGAACCACTCGCGGCGGCGCCGCATCGTCTCCAGGTGCGCGCTGCGGTAGACGAAGTCCCACAGCGCCTCCGCCGACTCCCACACCGAGAAGTTGACGATGACGTCGTCGCCGGCGGGGCGCATCCCGGTGGCGTCGGCCTCCCCCTCCTCCACCAGGCGCCAGACGAATCCCGGCGTGCCGTCGGCGAGCGCGTTGACCGGCTCCACCAGCGCGACGAAGTCGGCCATGCGCGGGTCGGCGAGGGGGAAGCGGAGCGTGGCGAGGTTGAACTGCGCGAGGTGGTACCGGGTCCGTGTGCTCATGGGCTCACCCCACCACGCTCCCCACTTCTATGTCAATGCTCGTTGTTTTTAGAATGCGCGGCCGCGACGCAGCACCAGCCGGGCCGCGGATCCATCCGGACCCGGACCCGCGAGCCCTCCACCAGCCCTTCGAGCAGCGCCAGGTTCATCCCGCAGACCAGCGGCGGGAACTGCTCGGCGACCACGTGGAAAGGGCAGTTGCGCATGCGCAGGACGGCGCCGTCCTCGTCCATGACCGGCTCGTAGCCGCGGCCGGCCAGCACCTCCGCCAGGTCGTCCAGAGTGCCGAAGGAGCCGCCCCGGCCGCGCAGCGCCCTCCCCTTGCGGCGGGCCGCGTCCTGGAGCTCCATGTCGAGGCCGGCCGACTCGGCCGCCTCGGCCAGCAGCCCCGCCGCCGTCCGGTAGTCGCGGGCGGGCACCGAGACGTCCCGCTCCGCCGACGAGCGCCGGTAGACCTTCGCCGGGCGGCCCGCCCCGGGCCCGGAGCGCCCCGTCAGCCGCCTGCTGCCGGCCTCCAGGAGCCCGGCGTCGACCAGCTTGTCCAGGTGGAAGGCCGCCAGGGTCCGCGCGACGCCGGCCGCCTCGGCGGCCTCCCCCCGTCCCACCTCGCGGCCCTGGCCCGCGACGAACTCGTACAGCCGCCGCCGCACCGGATCCTGCAGCAGCGCGATCGCGTCGATGTCCTCCATCCCGCCATTCTAAGAACGACGGGAACTCGACTTAGAGCGCTCGGCTCAGTGCGCGCCCAGCAGGTCCACGACGAACACCAGCGTGTCGTTCCCCTTGATGCCGAACTGCGGCAGGCCCTTGGCCCCGTACCCGAGCGCCGGCGGCACCACCAGCAGCACGCGGCTGCCCACCCGCTGGCCCACCAGGCCCTGGTCCCAGCCCTTCATCACCTGGCCGGTCCCGATCATCGCCCCGAACGGGTGGCCCTCCGACCAGGAGGAGTTGAAGGCCTTCCCGTCGCGCCAGAAGTACCCGCCGTACTGCAGCGCCACCAGCTGGCCCTTGCGCACCGCCGGGCCGTCCCCCTTGACCAGCGTCCGGACCTGGAGGCCCTTCGGCGGGGCCGAGCGCGGCATCGTCACCGCCGGCGCCCGCCCGGCCGCCGCGTCCGCCACCTTCGGCAGCCCCGGCTCGTCCAGCGGCGCCTGACGCGCCCCGTGCGGGCCCGCCGTCCGCGGGTACACCGCCCGGACGTCCAGGACGTACACCAGCGTGTCGTCGCCGCTCACCTGGTGCTTCGGGTCGCCCTCGCCGCCGAAGCCGTCCTTCGGCGGGATCCGGGTCACCACCCGCGACCCCGGCCGCACCCCCTCGAACGCCTTCGTCAGGCCGGGCACCAGACGCCCGGTGGGGAAGGCGCCCGGCTCGCCCTTGGAGTAGCTGCTGGCCAGCAGCTTGCGCCCGCCCTTGTTCCACCGGTAGCCCACGTAGTCGGCCACGACGAGGTCGCCCTTGCGCGCCGCGGTTCCCTCGCCCTTCTTCACGGTCTTCACCGCGAAGGAGTCACCGGGTGCCCCCTTGGGGAACTTCACCTGCGGCAACTTCCCGAAGTCGCCGCTCACCTCGACGTCCACGCCGCCGCCCGAGCAGGCGGCGGACAGCGCGAGCGGCAGGGCGAGCACGACGGCCGCGGGGAGGAACCGAACACGACGACGCATACGGGGGTCCTTCGGGGGTGGTGAGCGCTACTGCGCGCTCACCCTACCGCCCGGGTGACCTGCCGGTAACCTGCCGTGCGCGTTGCCCGCGGCGGCCCGGGACGCGCGCCGGGCCGCCGCGCCCCACGCCTACATGCCGGCGATGAGCTTGTCCACGCGCTCGTCCACGGAACGGAACGGGTCCTTGCACAGCACCGTCCGCTGCGCCTGGTCGTTCAGCTTCAGATGGACCCAGTCCACCGTGAAGTCGCGCCGCTTCTCCTGCGCCTTGCGGATGAACTCGCCCCGCAGCCGCGCCCGCGTCGTCTGCGGCGGCACCGACTTCGCCTCGAAGATGTCGAGGTCGCGCGACACCCGGTCGACCGACCCCCGCTTCTCCAGCAGGTAGTACAGCCCGCGGTCGCGGTGCACGTCGTGGTAGGTGAGGTCGAGCTGGGCCACGCGCGGCGACGACAGCGGCAGGTCGTACTTGCGCCGGTACCGCTCGATCAGCTTGTACTTGATCACCCAGTCGATCTCGCGCGAGACCAGGTCCAGGTCGCCGGTCTCCACCGCGCGCAGCGTCCGCTCCCACAGCTCCAGCACCCGCTTGGCCGTCGCGTCGCCGCCCCGCGCGTCCACGAAGTCGCGCGCCTTGCCGTAGTACTCCTTCTGGATCTCCAACGAGCTGGCCTCGCGGCCGTTGGCCAGCCGCACCTTGCGGCGGCCCGTCATGTCGTGGCTGACCTCGCGGATCGCCCGGATCGGGTTCTCCAGGGTGAGGTCGCGCATCACCACCCCCGCCTCGATCATCCGCAGCACCAGGTCGGTCGCCCCGACCTTGAGCAGCATCGTCGTCTCGCTCATGTTCGAGTCGCCGACGATCACGTGCAGGCGGCGGAACCGCTCGGCGTCCGCGTGCGGCTCGTCGCGGGTGTTGATGATCGGGCGGGACCGCGTCGTCGCCGACGACACGCCCTCCCAGATGTGCTCGGCCCGCTGCGACACGCAGTACACCGCGCCGCGGGGCGTCTGCAGGACCTTGCCGGCGCCGCAGATGATCTGCCGCGTCACCAGGTACGGGATCAGCACGTCCGCGAGCCGTCCGAACTCGCCGTGCCGCCCCACCAGGTAGTTCTCGTGGCAGCCGTAGGAGTTGCCGGCCGAGTCGGTGTTGTTCTTGAACAGGTAGATGTCGCCGGCGATGCCCTCCTCGCGGAGCCGCCGCTCGGCGTCGACCAGGAGGCCCTCCAGGATCCGCTCGCCCGCCTTGTCATGCGTCACCAGGTCGACGACGCTGTCGCACTCCGGCGTCGCGTACTCAGGATGGCTCCCCACGTCCAGGTAGAGCCGGGCCCCGTTGCGAAGGAACACGTTGCTGCTGCGGCCCCACGACACGACCCTGCGGAACAGATAGCGCGCCACCTCGTCCGGTGACAACCGCCGCTGCCCGCGGAAGGTGCAGGTGACGCCGTACTCGTTCTCAAGCCCGAAGATGCGCCTGTCCACACCAAGACCCTATGCGGCGCGGCCGTCACTTGGCAGTCTCTCGACCCACCGTTTCCGGCGAACGCGGGCGCCGCGCCGCAAGGCGCCCCGAACACCGCGGGCCCGCGGCGGCGGGGACGGTGTCGCCGTCCCCGCCGCCGCGGGCCCGTCTCGGCAGGCGGGAGGCCGGCCGGCGCCCCGCCCGCCCGCGCGTCAGTCCTCGTCGGCGCCGGACGAGGAGGCCGTGCCCCCGCCGGCGGAATCTCCGGCGTCCTCGCCGCCGGAGGTGGCGGACCCGGAGTCCTCCGCCGAGAGCAGGTCCCCGATCCGCGCCGCCGACAGCCGCTTGAACAGGCGGTGCTCACGGTTGCGGTCCAGCACCGCGACCTCGAGCGAGGTCGCCTCCAGATGCCGGTCGGAGTCCTGGGCCTCCAGCGCCCGCACCGCCGTGCGCAGCGCGTCCTCCAGCGCGGAGCCCTCCCGGTAGCCGTCCTTCAGCGACTGCGCCACCGCCTCGGCCTGCCCGCCCATGGCGACGTAGCCGTGCTCGTCGGCGACCGAGCCGTCGAACGTCAGCCGGTAGATCTGGTCGGTCTCGGCGTCGTCGCCCACCTCCGCGACGACCAGCTCGACCTCGTAGGGCTTGTTGGTCTCGGTGAAGATCGTCCCGAGCGACTGCGCGTACACGTTCGCCAGGCCCCGCGCCGTCACGTCGCGGCGGTCGTACTGGTAGCCGTTGATGTCGGCGTAGCGGACGCCACCGAGTCGCAGGTTCTCGAACTCGTTGTACTTCCCCACCGCCGCGAACGCGATCCGGTCGTAGATCTCACTGATCTTGTGCAGCGCCCGCGACGGGTTGTCCGCCACGAACAGGATGCCGTCGTCGTACTGCAGCACCACGACACTGCGGCCGCGCGCGATGCCCTTGCGCGCGTAGTCCGCCTTGTCCTTCATCTGCTGTTCGGGCGACACGTAGAACGGCATGGACACCGGTCTGGATCCCTTCTATCGCAGCGGGGCGGTCGGGCCGCCCGGCGAGTCGTAACGTGCGTCGACGACGGCCTGCGCCAGCGCGCCCACCTCGTCCTCGCCGAGCCGGCGGTACCCGTCCGCCGTCACCGACGCCACCACGGGGAAGATCCGGCGGGTCAGGTCGGGGCCGCCCGTCGCCGAGTCGTCGTCGGCCGCGTCGTAGAGCGACTGGACGCACGCGAGCGCCGCGTCCTCCGCCGACAGGTCCGGCCGGTAGAGCTTCTTCAGGGCGCCGCGCGCGAAGACCGAACCCGAGCCGATCGAGTGGAAGTCGCGCTCCTCGTAGCGGCCGCCCGCCGGGTCGTAGGAGAAGATCCGCCCCTCGTTCCGCTCCTCGTCGTAGCCCGCGAACAGCGGCACCACCGCCAGGCCCTGCATGGCCATCGCGAGGTTCTGCCGCACCATCGTCGCCAGGCGGTTCGCCTTGCCCTCGACCGACAGCGTCCGGCCCTCGCGCTTCTCGTAGTGCTCCAGCTCCACCTGGAACAGCCGGACCATCTCGATCCCGATCCCGGCCGTGCCGGCGATCGCGATCGCGGAGAACTCGTCGGCCCGGAAGACCTTCTCGATGTCGCGCTGCGCGATGACGTTGCCCGCCGTCGCCCGCCGGTCGCCCGCCATCACCACCCCGCCGGGGAAGCCGACCGCGACGATCGTCGTCCCGTGCGGGATGTCCTCGCCCGCCCGCGAGGACGGCGGCGTCCGCCTGCCGGGCAGCAGCTCCGGGGAGTACGCCCCGAGGAACTCCGTGAACGACGACGTATCCGGGCTCGCGAACAACCCCGGCAGACGTCCGGTGTGCGAATCGTGGGACGCCACGCGACTCCCTTCCCCTCCACCATTGCGCCGGCCTCGGTGATCTCACCGGCGCGGACTCTACGACCCTACTGTTCAAGGTCGCCCGCGCGCATGCCGCCCGATCACCGGTCCGGTCAGCCCACGGCGAACCCGGCCCGCACGCGCCCCGGGCGCGCGGGCACGGACACACGAACATGGGCGGGCCGCCGCGGCCCACCCATGTCCTCACTACCGTGTCAAGTTGGAGTTCCGCCCCGGAGAAACGGCGATTCGCTATGCGGCCGATCCGCCCGCTTTGGGGTTCACTGTCCGCCCTTTTGGATATAGGCGCGGACGAAGTCCTCGGCGTTCTCTTCCAGCACCTCGTCTATTTCGTCCAGGATCGAGTCCACGTCGTCGGTGAGCTTCTCCTGGCGCTCCTGCACGTCCTCGGTGGTCGTGGCCTCGGTCTCCTCGACCTCTTCCGTGCGCCGGGTGGTCTGCTTCTGACCGCCGGTGTCCTTCGTGGCCATTCCGTACCTCCGCTCTGCCGGTGCCTCCGACCCTATCTCCGATCTTCGACGGTGCGCGGAACTCTCGGGTCCGTTTCCCGTCTCCGCCCGGGGGCCGGGGGCATGCTCGGGTTATCGCCGGTCCGCCGCCCAGCGAAACGGGCAAACCGTCCACGAAACCGGCCCGTTACCCGGCACGGCCCGCGGGCTCAGCTCTGGCCGGTCAGGGTGGCCACGAGCTCCGCGGCGGTGCGGCAGCGGTCCAGGAGGGCGCCCACGTGCTGCTTGGTGCCCCGCAGGGGCTCCAGAGTGGGCACGCGCTGCAGCGACTCCCGCCCCGGGACGTCGAAGATGACCGAGTCCCAGGAGGCCGCGGCGACTGATTCGGCGTACTGGCGCAGGCAGCGGCCCCGGAAGTAGGCCCGCGTGTCCTCCGGCGGGTCCTCTACGGCGGCCTGGACCTGCTCCTCGGTGACGACCCGGTCGATGCGCCCGCGGTCCACCAGGCGGTTGTACAGGCCCTTGTCGGGCCGGATGTCGGTGTACTGCAGGTCGACGAGCTGCAGGCGCGAATGGGACCAGTCCAGGCCGTCGCGGCTGCGGTAGCCCTCCAGCAGGGACAGCTTGGCGACCCAGTCGAGCTCGCGGGACAGCTGCATCGGGTCGTCGCCGAGGCGGTGCAGGACGGACTCCCAGCGGTCCAGGACGTCCCTGGTCATCTCGTCCACGTCCGCGCCGAACCGGTCCTCGACGTACTTGCGCGACTGCTCCAGGTACTCCATCTGGAGCTGGACCGCGGTCATCTTGCGGCCGTCGCGCAGCGTGAGCAGGTGCTTGCAGGACGGGTCGTGGGAGACCGCCCGGAGCGCGGCGACCGGCATGTCGACCGAGAGGTCGACGGTGAGGAAGCCGTCCTCGATCATGGCGAGGACGAGCGAGGTGGTGCCCAGCTTGAGGTACGTGGACAGCTCGGCCATGTTGGCGTCGCCGATGATGACGTGCAGCCGCCGGTACTTCTCGGGGTCGGCGTGCGGCTCGTCGCGGGTGTTGATGATCGGCCGCTTGAGCGTGGTCTCCAGCCCCACCTCGACCTCGAAGAAGTCGGCGCGCTGGCTGATCTGGAAGCCGTCGCCGCGGCCGTCCACGCCGATGCCGACGCGGCCGGCGCCGCAGACGACCTGGCGGGAGACGAAGAACGGGGTCAGGTGCCGGACGATGTCGGCGAAGGGCGTCTCGCGGCGCATGAGGTAGTTCTCATGGCAGCCGTAGGAGGCGCCCTTGTTGTCGGTGTTGTTCTTGTAGAGCTGGATGGGGTGGGTGCCGGGGACGAGCGCGGCGCGCCGCGCCGCGTCGGCCATCACGCGCTCGCCCGCCTTGTCCCAGATGACGGCGTCGAGCGGGTTGGTGCACTCGGGCGCCGAGTACTCCGGGTGCGCGTGGTCGACGTACAGCCGGGCCCCGTTGGTGAGGATGACGTTGGCGAGGCCGAGGTCCTCGTCGGTGAGCTGCGTGGGGTCGGCGACCTCGCGGGCGAGGTCGAAACCGCGGGCGTCGCGGAGCGGATTCTCCTCCTCGAAGTCCCAGCGGGCCCTGCGGGCCCGTGCCGCCGACGCCGCCAGGTAGGCGTTGACGACCTGGGAGGAGGTCACCATCGCGTTGGCCCCTGGCTGTCCGGGTACGGAGATGCCGTACTCGGTCTCGATGCCCATCACCCGCCGAACACTCATATCGTCGAGCCTATCGGGGCCGGGAGGGTGGAGCCACGGGGCCCGCTGTTCGCGGCGCCCGTGGCGTGGCGCGCCGCGCGGCGGCCCCTGTGTGCAGGGGCCGCCGCGCGTGTGCGTCAGGGTCGGGGGCTACAGGTACTGGCCGGTGTTGGCGACGGTGTCGATGGAGCGTCCGGCCTCGGAGCCCTTGGTCCCGGAGACCAGCGTGCGGATGTAGACGATCCGCTCGCCCTTCTTGCCGGAGATGCGGGCCCAGTCGTCGGGGTTGGTGGTGTTGGGCAGGTCCTCGTTCTCGCTGAACTCGTCGACGCAGGCGGCCAGCAGGTGGTTGACCCGCATGCCCTTCTGGCCGGTGTCGAGGAACTGCTTGATGGCCATCTTCTTGGCGCGGTCGACGATGTTCTGGATCATCGCGCCGGAGTTGAAGTCCTTGAAGAACAGGACTTCCTTGTCCCCGTTGGCGTAGGTGACCTCCAGGAAGCGGTTCTCCTCGCTCTCGGTGTACATGCGCTCGACGGTGCGCTGGATCATCGCCTCGACGGTCGCCTCGGTGGAGCCGCCGTGCTCCTTGACGTCGTCGGGGTGCAGCGGCAGTCCGTCCAGGATGTACTTGGAGAAGATGTCCTTGGCGGCCTCGGCGTCCGGCCGCTCGATCTTGATCTTGACGTCCAGCCGGCCGGGCCGCAGGATCGCGGGGTCGATCATGTCCTCGCGGTTGGACGCGCCGATCACGATGACGTTCTCCAGGCCCTCGACGCCGTCGATCTCGCTGAGCAGCTGAGGGACGATGGTGTTCTCGACGTCGGAGGAGACCCCCGACCCGCGGGTGCGGAAGATGGAGTCCATCTCGTCGAAGAACACGATGACCGGCGTCCCGGCGGACGCCTTCTCGCGGGCCCGCTGGAAGACCAGGCGGATGTGCCGCTCGGTCTCGCCGACGTACTTGTTCAGCAGCTCGGGGCCCTTGATGTTGAGGAAGAAGCTCTTGCCCTCCTGGCCGGTCTTCTCTGCGACCTGCTTGGCGAGCGAGTTCGCGACGGCCTTGGCGATGAGCGTCTTGCCGCAGCCGGGCGGACCGTAGAGCAGCACGCCCTTGGGCGGCCGCAGCTGGTGCTCGCGGAACAGGTCGGCATGCAGGTAGGGCAGCTCCACCGCGTCGCGGATCATCTCGATCTGCGATCCGAGGCCGCCGATCTCGTTGTAGGAGATGTCGGGGACCTCTTCGAGGACGAGCTCCTCGACCTCCGCCTTGTGGATCTTCTCGTAGGCGTAGCCGGACCTCGGCTCGAGCATCAGGGAGTCGCCCGCCCGCAGCGGGACGCCGCGCAGCGGCTCGGCGAGCTTGACGACGCGCTCCTCGTCGGCGTGCGCGATGACCAGGGCGCGCTCGCCGTCGTCGAAGAGCTCCTTGAGCATGACGACCTCGCCCTGCTCCTCGAACCTCAGCGCCTCGACGACGTTGAGGGCCTCGTTGAGCATGACCTCCTGGCCGCGCTGCAGTTCGTCGACGTCGACGGCCGGGCTGACGTTCACGCGCAGCTTGCGCCCGCCGGTGAAGATGTCGACCGTTCCGTCGTCTCGCGCGTCCAGGAAGACGCCGAAGCCGGACGGTGGTTGTGCGAGCCTGTCGACCTCCTCCTTGAGCGCCACGATCTGTTCGCGAGCCTCTTTGAGGGTCGCTACGAGACGCTCGTTCTGACCGGTTACGGCGGCCAGGTTGGCCTGCGCCTCATGGAGGCGTTCTTCCAGCACACGTACTTGGCGCGGGGATTCCGCGAGCTTCCGGCGCAGCACGGAGATCTCTTCCTCCAGGAAGGAGATCTGCGTCTGAAGGTCCCTGACCTCCTTTTCGTGCTGCGCCCTGCGCGCCCCAGCATCGTCACGAGCGGCCACGCCCCGCCACCTCCTCACGAAGAGAGCCGACGACCTACTGAGACCCTACCTATCTGGAGGGCTTCCGTAACCTGCCCATTCGGTGTTCGTGTCGTGCGGGGGTCTTCCGGGAGGGTTGGCAGGGGCGCCGTGGAGGCGACGCGGGGTGTGGGCTTACGACGCCCGGACCTGCGGGTTCGAGGTCCCGGGCGTGTCGTGGCACGGCGTTTGCCGAGTCCGGTGAAGGGGCTCGGACAGAATGTGATCTAGGTTGCGTTTCAGCGTCCCGGCCTCGAGAGAGGTCAGGACTCGGCACCGCTGGGCGGGGGCGCGGCGTCGCCGGGCGCGGGGTGGGCGCCCTTCGCGGGACGGCGGCGCCGGGCGGGCGGGGTCACCCCGTCGGCGAGGCGGCGCGCGGTGACGAGGAAGCCGGTGTGGCCGACCATGCGGTGGTCGGGTCGGACGGCGAGCCCGTCGACGTGCCAGGAGCGCAGCATCGTCTCGAAGGCGTAGGGCTCGGCGAACCGGCCGTGCGAGCGCAGGTCCTCGACGACCCGCGACATCTGGGTGGTGGTGGCGATGTAGGCGCAGACCATGCCGCCGGGCACGAGGGCCTTGGCGACGGCGTCGAGGGTCTCCCAGGGCGCGAGCATGTCGAGGACGACGCGGTCGACGTCGGTCTCGGCGAGGGCGTCCTCCAGGGAGCCGACGGTGAGGCGCCAGGCGGGGTGGGGCCCGCCGAAGAACTTCTCGACGTTGGCGCGGGCGATGTCGGCGAAGTCGGGCCGGCGCTCGTAGGAGGAGACGAGGCCGTGCTCGCCGACGGCGCGCAGCAGGAAGCAGCTGAGGGCCCCGGACCCGGCGCCGGCCTCGACCACGCGGGCGCCCGGGAAGATGTCGGCCATCGCGATGATCTGGGCGGCGTCCTTGGGGTAGACGACGGCGGCGCCGCGCGGCATGCGCAGGGTGAAGTCGGCGAGCAGCGGGCGGAAGGCCAGGTACTCGGTGCCGCCGCTGGAGCGGAAGACGCTGCCCTCGGGGCTGCCGATCATCTCGTCGTGGGGCACCGAGCCCTTGTGCGAGTGGTAGACCTTGCCGGGCTGGAGGGTGATGGTGTTGATCCGGCCCTTGGGGTCGGTGAGCTGAACCTGGTCGCCGGGGCGGAACGGGCCGTGCGGGATGCGGCCGGGCGAGGGGGCGGGGCCGTCGGGTCGGGGTTCGCTCATGGAACTCAAGGCTAGCGGCGCGCGCGGGCAGGTCGGGCCGCCGCGACGGCCCGCGGGCGCGGTCAGATGCCGGCGAAGGCGCGGTCGACGTCGGCGACCGCGAGGACGCCGTAGACGCCTCCGTCGGGCTCCACGAGCAGGTACTCCGAGGCGGGGGCGCGCCGCAGCGCCTCGACGAGCTCCTCGCCGGACAGGTCGGCGGGCAGGGTGAGGCCGTCGCCGATGCCCCGCGACAGGTCGCCCGCGCTGACCCAGGGGCGCCGGTGCTCGGGGGTCGCGGTGACGGCCTTCTCGCTGACGAGGCCGAGGGGCCTGCCGTCGTGGTCGGCGATGACGATGGCGCCCGCGTGGTCCTCGCGGGCGCGGCGGACGGCCTCGGCGAGCGGGATGTCCGCGGTGACGAGGGTGGCGCGGCGGGCGAGGCGGCGCGCGGACAGCAGCGGGATGCGGTCGCGGACGCGCTCGGCGCGGATGGACTGGGTGGCGCCGACCCAGATGAAGGAGGCGACCAGGGCCGACCAGAGCAGGGCGAGCCAGCCGATGCCGCCGCCCTCGCCGGTGTTGTAGGTGGCCAGGTAGGCGCCGGCGACGAGGCAGGCGATGGCGACGCCGCGGCCCACCCAGCCGGCGAAGACGCCGCCGCTGCGGCTGCGTCCGGTGACCTTCCAGACGACGGCGCGCACGAGGCGGCCGCCGTCCAGCGGGAGGCCGGGCAGCAGGTTGAACAGCCCGACCAGGAGGTTGGCGAAGGTCAGGGCCTCGACGAGCAGCAGCGCGACGTCCGGCAGGGGGAGGAAGGCGTGGACGAACAGGCCGATCCCGGCGAGGACGAGGTTCACCAGCGGCCCGGCGAACGCGATGAGGAACTCGCGGCCGGGGGTGGGGGCCTCGCGCTCGATGGAGGTCTCCCCGCCGAGGATGTGCAGGGTGACCGAGCGCACGGGAAGGCCGAAGACGCGCGCGGTGACGGCGTGGCTCAGCTCGTGGACGAACACCGAGCCGTAGAGCAGGACGGCGTAGGTGAAGGCGACGAGGTAGCTCAGCGGCCGGCTGACGACGCCGTCGACCTGGCCCTCGAACATGACGGTGACGAGGACCGCGACCAGGAACCAGCTGGGCGAGACGTAGACGGGCACGCCGAACAGGCGGCCCATGAGCAGGCCGGGGCGTGCGGGGCGGTCGTCGTCGGGACCGCGGCCGCCGGCCGGGGTCCTGTCCTCGGTCGGGGGCGCGCTGTGTGTCACGCCCCTGATGCTACGGCCCCGGCGGGGGTGCCGGTCCTCCGCCGGGCGCGCGGCGGCGGTGCGGGATTTCCGTCGGGGGTGTCACCTACGCTGCTGTGCCATGACGACGACCGAGGCGGGCAGCACCGAGGCCGGTGGTATCGAGGCGGGCGGCACCGACGCGGCGGGCGGGGCGTCCGTGCCGCCCGCGCGCATGCCGGAGGCGGGGGACGCGGCGGTGGTGGTCGGGTCGTTGTCGCCGTCGCGGGCGGGCGATTTCATGACGTGCCCGCTGCTGTACCGGTTCCGGGTGATCGACCGGATCCCGGAGCGGCCGAGCGCCGCGGCCGTGCGGGGAACGCTGGTGCACGCGGTGCTGGAGCGGCTGTTCGACCTGCCGACCGGGGCGCGCACGCCGGCGGCGGCGCTGGAGATGCTGGCGCCGGAGTGGGACCGGCTGCTGGAGGAGGAGCCGGAGCTGGCCGAGCTCTTCGAGGACGGCGCCGACGGCGAGGCCGAGCACGCCGAGTGGCTGGCGCAGGCGCGGCGGATGGTCGAGCGCTACTTCACCCTCGAGGACCCGCGCCGGCTGGAGCCGGCCGAGCGCGAGCTGTTCGTGGAGACGGTGCTCGACTCCGGACTGAAGCTGCGCGGGTACATCGACCGCGTCGACGTGGCGCCCAGCGGCGACGTGCGGATCGTGGACTACAAGACCGGGACGGCCCCGCGGGCCGACTTCGAGGCGCGGGCCCTGTTCCAGATGAAGTTCTACGCGCTGGTGCTGTGGCGGCTGCGCGGCCGGGTGCCGCGGCTGCTACAGCTGATGTACCTGGGCAACGGCGAGATCCTGCGCTACGAGCCGGACGAGGCCGACCTGCGCGCCACGCAGCGCAAGGTGGAGGCGCTGTGGCAGGCGATCCGGCGGGCGATGGAGACCGGCGAGTGGCGGGCGCGCGCGGGGCGGCTGTGCGACTGGTGCGACCACAAGGAGCGCTGCCCGGAGTTCGGCGGCACTCCCCCGCCGCTGCCCGCGGCGCCGGTGAACCGCCCCTCCCCCGCCGATCTGGAGGAGGCACGGCGCGCGGACGCGCGCGCGGGGGTCGCTGCCCGGGAGCACGACGATCTCTAGTAGTGCCCCCGGAGCGGCCGGGTCATCCTTGGGGAGGACCGCGGATCCGCGTTCAGGAGGGCTCAGGACCTGCCGCGGCCTCCTAGGGTGATTGTCGTGTCACCCCGCATCCGTGGTCTCCACGCCGTCCGCGCCTGGCTGCACGCGCGCCCGATGGCGGCCGACGCGTTGCTCGCGCTCGGCGTGCTGGCGGTGGGGCTGCCGCAGCTCTTCCTGGAGGAGCTGCCCACCGGCGACGGCTACGACCATTTCCGGACGCCGGACGTCTGGGACGGGCTGCTGGTCACCGCCGTGACGATGGCGCTGGCCTGGCGCCGCCGCCACCCGATGCCGGTGCTGCTGTTCATCATCGGCGGCGAGGTCGTGATGGCGGTGGCGCACTATCCGCCGTCGCTGCCGGACGTCGTGGCGTTCCTGGTGGCCGTCTACAGCGTGGCGGCGCACCGGGGGCTGGCGCAGAGCGCGCTCGGCGGCGTGACGGCGTTCGTCTACTTCCTCGCCTACCTGCTGGTGCTGCCGCTGTCGGTGGCGCCGGAGGTGCTGATCACCGACTGCGCGCTGGTGATCGGCGTGTGGGTGCTGGGCCGCAACCTGCGGCTGCGCCGGGCGTACTTCGCCGAGCTGGAGGACCGGGCGGCGCGGCTGGAGCGTGCCCGCGGCACCGACGCGCGGGCCGCGCGGGTCGAGGAGCGGTCCAGGATCGCGCGGGAGCTGCACGACGTCGTGGCGCACCACGTGAGCGTCATGACCGTGCAGGCGGGCGCCGCGCGGCGGATCATCGACCGGGACCCCGGCAGCGCACGCGAGGCGATGTCGACGATCGAGGAGGTCGGGCGGACCGCGCTGAGCGAGATGCGGCGGATCGTCGGCGTGCTGCGCACGGACCGCGATCCCGAGCGGGCGGGCCGGGAGCTGGCGCCGCAGCCGGGCCTCGGCGACCTCGGCGAGCTGCTGGAGCACGTCCGGGAGACGGGCCTGTCGGTGCAGCTGTGGATGGAGGGCGAGGCGCGGCCGCCGTCCCCGGGCGTGGACGTGGCGGCGTTCCGGCTGATCCAGGAGGCGCTGACGAACACGCTGAAGCACGCGGGGCCGCAGGCGCGGGCCTGGGTGCGGCTCTACTACGGCGACAGCGACCTGACGGTGGAGATCGAGGACGACGGGCGCGGGACGGCGACGTTCATGGCCGACAACGGGGACAATCCCGGGCACGGTCTGGTCGGCATGTACGAGCGGGTCGCGCTGTACGGTGGCGAGTTGAAGATCGGGCCGAGGGTCGGCGGCGGGTTCGGCGTGCGGGCCCGGTTCCCGCTGGAGCCGTGAGCCGCGCGAGGCCGTAGGTTGGGCAGGAGCGCCGCGGACGCGGCGGTCACGGTGAGGCGAGGAGCGCGACGATGAACGGTCCGGGACGGCGGCCGGCGGTGGCGGCCCGATGACCACGGTGCGGGTGCTGCTCGTCGACGACCAGCCGCTGCTGCGGACGGGGTTCCGGCTCATCCTGGAGGCGGAGGCCGACCTCGCCGTCGTCGGGGAGGCCGGGGACGGCGCGGCGGCGGTGGAGCTGACCCGGTCGCTGCTGCCGGACGTGGTGCTGATGGACATCCGGATGCCGGGGGTGGACGGCATCGAGGCGACCCGCCGGATCATCCGGGAGGGCGCGGCCTCGCACGACCCCAGGGTGCTGATCCTGACGACGTTCGACCTGGACGAGTACGTCATCGAGGCGGTCCGGGCGGGCGCCAGCGGGTTCCTGCTCAAGGACTCCCCGCCCGAGGACCTGGTGCAGGCGATCCGGATCGTGGCGGAGGGCGACGCGATCGTGGCGCCGTCGGTGACGCGGCGCCTGCTGGACAAGTTCGCCAACCGGCTGCCCGCCGTGCGGGACGCGGCGCCCCCGCCGGGGCTGGACACCCTGACCCAGCGGGAGCGCGAGGTGCTGTCGCACGTGGCCCGCGGCCAGTCCAACGCCGAGATCGCGGCGGAGCTCGTGGTGAGCGAGACGACGGTGAAGACGCACGTGGGCAACGTCCTGGCCAAGCTCGGCCTGCGGGACCGCGTGCAGGCCGTGGTGTACGCGTACGAGACGGGGCTGAGCAGGCCCGGCCAGAGCTGACGCGCGGGGCCGGGGGGCCGGCCTCAGGGTCGGTCCCTGAGGCCCCCCTGGCTTTCGGCATCGGAGGCCTACTCCGGTAGGACGACGGAGGGCGGGCTTCTCCTGCCGTGGGTGGACGGGCAAGTCCGTTCCTGGGGTCCAGGAAACCGGTTTGTTCGACTTCTAGGGTTTTGGGAGTCGGATCGCCGGGGGCACGACGCGGTCCGGACGCATTCCTGCTCACTCACCCACGGGAGTACACGTGACGAACACCGCCCCATCGACCGCCGGCGCGCCCGCGCCCGGGGCGGGCGACTTCGCCGCTCGAACCCAGCAGATCGCGAAGGTGTACGGGCGCGGCGACGCCCAGGTCGTCGCGCTCGACACGGTCACCGTCGGCATTCCCCGCGGCCGGTTCACCGCGATCATGGGCCCCTCCGGATCCGGCAAGTCCACCCTGATGCACTGCATGGCGGGGCTGGACTCGGTGGACTCCGGGGCGGTCTTCATCGGGGACACCGATCTGACCCGGCTCAAGGACAAGCAGCTCACCCGGCTGCGCCGCGACAAGATCGGCTTCATCTTCCAGGCGTTCAACCTGGTGCCGACCCTGACCGCGCTGGAGAACATCACGCTGCCGATGGACATCGCGGGCCGCAGGCCCGACCGGGAGTGGCTGGACTCGGTGATCGACACGGTGGGGCTGCGGCCGCGGCTCAAGCACCGTCCCACCGAGCTGTCGGGCGGGCAGCAGCAGCGGGTGGCGTGCGCCCGCGCCCTGGCGTCCCGACCGGAGATCATCTTCGCGGACGAGCCGACCGGGAACCTGGACTCGCGCTCGGGCGCCGAGGTCCTCGGCTTCCTGCGCGACTCGGTGCGGCGGATGGGGCAGACCATCGTGATGGTCACCCACGACCCGTCCGCGGCCGCGTACGCCGACCAGGTGCTGTTCCTGTCCGACGGGCAGATCGTCGACACCATGACCGAGCCGACCGCCGAGCGGGTGCTGGAGCGCATGAAGGGCTTCGACGCCGGCGGCCACGACACCCGTCCCGCGGACGCGGCCGGATCCGGGGTGTCGGCGCGATGATGGGCAAGGTCACGCTCCGCAACCTCGCGGCGCACAAGATCAGGCTGGTGCTGACGGCCGTCGCGGTGATCCTCGGCGTCGCGTTCGTGGCCGGCACGCTGATCTTCACCGACAGCATGAACAAGCAGTTCGACGAGCTGTTCAGCCGGATCGGCACGAACGTGGCCGTCGACGTGCGGGCCAAGAAGGTCGTCGAGGGCGACGACGACGGGATGGCGGCGCAGCCGGTGCCGGCGACCGTGCTGAAGACCCTGCAGGGCATCGACGGCGTCAAGGACCCCAAGGGCAACGTCAACGGGTACGCCGCCGTCGTCGGCAAGGACGGGAAGATCGTCGGGACGGCCCAGGACGGCCCGCCGCAGTTCGGAACGAACTGGTCGACGGGCGGGACCTACGACCTGGCGTCGGGCCGCGCCCCGCGGGGGCCGGACGAGGTCGTCATCGACGCCAAGACCGCGGAGAAGGGCAAGCTCGCGGTCGGCGACACCACCCGGGTCATCACCGCCGGCCCGCCCGTCCGCATGCGGATCGTCGGGCTGGTCGACGCGGGGAACCTGATGGGCGCGACCCTCACCGGGTTCGACACCCCGACCGCGCAGCGGCTGATGCTGAAGCCCGGCTACTTCAGCGACATCGAGATGGGCTCCACCGGCCCGTCCCAGGCCGAGCTGCGCGACCGGGTCGCCAAGGCGCTGCCGCAGAACCTGGAGGCCGTCACCGGCGAGAAGCTCCGCGAGGAGTCCAAGAGCGACATCGCCACGATGATGAGCTTCTTCCGCACGTTCCTCCTCGTGTTCGCGCTCATCTCGATCTTCGTCGGGTCGTTCATCATCTTCAACACGTTCTCGATGCTGGTCGCGCAGCGGACCCGCGAGCTGGCGCTGCTGCGCGCCATCGGCGCCGCCCGCGGCCAGGTGACGCGGGCGGTGATCGGCGAGGCCGTCGCGGTCGGTGTGGTCGGCTCCACCCTCGGCCTCGCGGCCGGCGCGGGCCTGGCGTCCCTGCTGCAGAGCCAGATGGGCGACGCCGGGCAGGGCGGGCTGACCTTCACCGCGACCCCGGTGATCTGGTCGTACGCGGTGGGCATCGTGGTGACGGTCGTGTCGGCCTACTTCCCGGCCCGCCGCGCCGCGAAGATCCCGCCGGTGGCGGCGATGCGCGACGACGTCGCGCTGCCGCAGCGGTCGCTGCGGATCCGGATCGCGCTCGGCTCCCTGCTCACCCTCGTGGGCGCGGGCCTCATCGGCGCCGGCCTCGCCGGGGCCGGCGGCAACCCGGCGGTCCCGGTGGGCGTGGGCGCGTTCGCGGTCTTCATCGGCGTCGCCATGCTCGCCCCGGTGATCAGCGTCCCGGTGATGAAGGTGCTCGGGGCCCCGTTCGCGCGGCTGATGGGCTCCCCCGGGCGCCTCGCGCGGCAGAACGCGCTGCGCAACCCGCGCCGCACCGCCGCGACGGCCGCCGCGCTGATGATCGGGCTGGCGCTGATCACCACGGTCAACGTGCTGGGCGCGACCATGCGGGCCTCGATCGACGAGCAGGTCGACGCGCAGTTCGGCGCCGACTACCTCGTCGAGGTGCAGGGCGCGGGCGCCGTCAGCGCCGACGCCGCGCAGAAGGTCCGGGCGACCCCCGGGGTCGCCGCCGCGTCCCCCACCTACGAGGGCGACGCCAGGATCGCCGGCAAGAAGGCCTGGTACATGTCCGGCGACGCGGCGGTGATCGCCAAGGCCGCCAAGCTGAAGATCACCTCCGGTGGCAGCGACATCGGCGACGCCGGGATCATGGTGGACGAGGGCACCGCCAAGGCCCGCGGATGGAAGGTCGGGGCCGTGGTCCCGGTGCAGTTCACCGACGGGCGGACCGAGCGGCTGACGCTGGCGGGCGTGTACGCCAAGAGCGATCTGATCGGTCCCCGCCTCATCTCCCAGCAGGCGCACCTGCGGCACACGCTGAAGCCGGCCGTGACCTCGGTCGTGGTGGACGCCTCCGCGCCGTCGGCGGCGACGAAGGGCGCGCTGGAGTCGGCGCTGAAGGACTACCCGAACCTCAAGGTGTCCGACCAGGCGTCGCTGAAGGCCGACGCCCGCAAGCAGGTCGACGGGCTCGTGACGTTCCTGACGATCCTGCTGGTGATGTCCGTCATCATCGCGGCCGTCGGGGTGATCAACACCCTGGCGCTTTCGGTGATCGAGCGGACCCGGGAGATCGGGCTGCTGCGCGCGATCGGGATCTCCCGGCGGCAGCTGCGCCGCATGATCCGGCTGGAGTCCATCATGATCGCGGTCTTCGGCGCCGTGCTCGGCATGGGCATCGGGGTGGCGTTCGGCGCGGCCCTGCAGAACGCCCTCGCCGACAAGGGCCTCGGGGTCCTCGCCGTCCCGTACGCGACCCTGGGGATCTACCTGGTGGTCGCCGCGGTCATCGGTGTGCTGGCGGCCCTCTGGCCGGCGTGGCGCGCGGGCCGGATGGACGTCCTCAAGGCCATCTCCACCGAGTAGCCCAGACCTCGCGGCCATGAGGAAAGGCCCGGTCCCCCTCGCGGGGGCCGGGCCTTTCCTCATGCGCGAGACGCGCGAGGCGCGCCTGGCAGCGCTACTCCACGGGCTCCGCGTCGTCGGCCGGGACCGGGTCGGCGGTCGGCGCGGCGGGCGTCACCGCGGCCTTGGCGACCGCGTCGGTCGCGCTGACCGTGGTGTTCTCCGGGAAGTGGCAGGCCGCCTGGTGACCCGGGCTGAGCTCGACCAGCGGCGGCTCGACCTGCTTGCAGATGTCCTGCGCCTTCCAGCAGCGGGTGTGGAAGCGGCAGGCGGGCGGCGGGTCGAGCGGGCTCGGCACGTCGCCCTCCAGCCGGATGCGCTTGCGGTCCCCGCGCTCGCTCGGGTCGGGGATCGGCACCGCCGACAGCAGCGCGTTGGTGTAGGGGTGCATCGGCCGCTCGTACAGGTCCGCCCGGTCCGCCACCTCGACGATCTTGCCGAGGTACATGACGGCGACGCGGTCGGAGATGTGCCGGACGACCGACAGGTCGTGCGCGATCACCACGTAGGTGAGGTCGAGCTCGTTCTGCAGGTCCTCCAGCAGGTTGACGACCTGCGCCTGCACCGACACGTCCAGCGCCGACACCGGCTCGTCCGCGACGATCAGCTTCGGCTTGAGGGCCAGGGTGCGGGCGATGCCGATGCGCTGCCGCTGACCGCCGGAGAACTCGTGCGGGTAGCGGTTGTAGTGCTCGGGGTTCAGCCCGACCAGCTCCAGGATCTCCTGGACGGCCTTCTTGACGCCCTGCTTGGCCTCGAGGTTCTGCAGCCGGAAGGGCGCCCCGACGATCGCGCCGACCGTCTTGCGCGGGTTCAGCGACGAGTACGGGTCCTGGAAGATCATCTGAAGGTCCCGGCGGAGCGGCCGGAGCCGCCCCTGCGACATCGTGGTGATGTCCTGGCCCTCAAAAGTGATCTTGCCGAAGCTCGGGTCCAGCAGCCGCATGATCATCCGGCCGGTGGTGGACTTGCCGCAGCCCGACTCGCCCACCAGCCCGAGCGTCTCGCCCTTGCGGACGGAGAACGACACGCCGTCGACGGCCTTGACCGCCGCGACCTGCCGGCGCAGCAGCCCCGCGGTGACGGGGAAGTGCTTGCCGAGGTTCTCCACCTCCAGCAGCGGCTCGCCGTCCCGCGCGGGGCGGGTCTCCGCGGCCGGACGGGTCTCGTCGGCCGGGGTCTTCGTAGTGTTCACAGTCTCGTTCCCACCCGTGCTCGTCACAGCTTCGCCCGGATCTCGTCGTTCCAGATCTGCCGCTTCTTCTCCAGTGGGAGATGGCACGCCGCCTTGTGGCCCGGCTCGGCCTCGACCAGCTCGGGCCGCTCGGTCGTGCTCTTGTCCCCGTTGAGGTCACTGTAGGGGCAGCGCGGATGGAACGCGCAGCCCGACGGCACGTTGATCAGGCTCGGCGGCGAACCCTCGATCGGCATCAGCCGCTCCGAGCGCTCCCGGTCCAGCCTCGGCATCGAGCCGAGCAGGCCCCAGGTGTAGGGGTGCAGCGGCTGGTGGAAGGCGTCGTCGACCGACGCGTACTCCACCGCGCGCCCCGCGTACATCACCAGGATGTCGTCGGACAGCTCGGCGACCACCCCGAGGTCGTGGGTGATCATGATGACCGCGGAGTTGAACTCCTGCTGCAGGTCCCGGATCAGGTCCAGGATCTGCGCCTGGACGGTCACGTCCAGTGCCGTGGTCGGCTCGTCGGCGATCAGCAGCTCGGGGTCGCAGGACAGCGCCATCGCGATCATCGCGCGCTGCCGCATGCCGCCGGAGAACTGGTGCGGGTAGTCGTCCACCCGCTTGTCCGGCTTGGGGATGCCGACCTTGCCGAGCATGTCAACGGCGTGCTTGCGGGCCACCGACTTGGACACGTCGTTGTGCACCCGGTAGGCCTCGACGATCTGCTGGCCGACCGTGTAGAAGGGGTGCATCGACGACAGCGGGTCCTGGAAGATCATCGCCATGTCGCGGCCGCGGAGCCGGCGCACCTCGGACTGCGAGGCGCCGACGATCTCCTTGCCGTCCAGCCAGATCTCCCCGGACACGTCGGCGTTGCGCCGGTTGTGCAGGCCGAGGATGCCGAGGCTGGTCACGCTCTTGCCGGAGCCCGACTCGCCCACGATCCCGAGCGTGCGGCCGCGCTCCAGCTGAAACGACAGCCCGTCGACGGACTTGACCAGGCCGTCGTCCGTCGGGAAGTGGATCTTCAGGTCGCGGACCTCGAGGAACGCGCTCGGGGCCTCGCCGGTGCCCGCGGTGTCCGCGGCGGGCGCGGTGCCGGTCATCAGCCAAGCCTCACTCTCGGGTCGACGATCGCGTACAGCATGTCGACGATCAGGTTGATCACGATGATGGAGGTCGCCGTGAGCAGCGTCACGCCGAGCACCATGGGCAGGTCGCCGCCCCGGATCGAGCTGATCGCCAGCTGGCCCAGCCCCGGGATGCCGAAGGTGTTCTCCGTCAGGACGGCGCCGCCGAGCAGCAGGCCGAGGTCCAGGCCGAAGATGGTGAGGATCGGCGTCAGCGAGGCGCGCAGCGCGTGCTTGGTGACGACGGTCTTCTCCGACAGGCCCTTGGCGCGGGCGGTGCGGATGTAGTCCTCGTTCATCGTCTCCAGCATGCCCGCTCTGGTGAGCCGCGCGTACATCGCGGCGTACAGGAACGCGAGCGTCACCCAGGGCAGGACCAGCGCCTGGAACCAGCTCACCGGATTGGAGGTGAACGGGGTGTAGCTGCCGCCGCCCGGGAAGATCTTGAGTGTGTAGGAGAACAGCGCGAGCGAGACCAGGCCGGTGAAGTAGATGGGCAGCGACACGCCGCTCAGCGCGATGATCATCGCCGCCCGGTCCCAGACCGAGCCTCTGCGCAGCGCCGACAGCACTCCGGTGGCGATGCCGCCCACGAGCCAGACCAGGGCGGCGCCGAGGGCCAGCGACAGGGTCGCCGGGGCGCGGTCGACCAGCGTCTCCAGCACGGGCTGGCTGCTACGGAACGAGTAGCCGAGGCACGGCGCCGGGCAGTGGTCGGTCACGGGACCGGCCTTGTAGTCCTTGCCGACGACGATGGCCTTGACGTAGTTGCCGTACTGGACCACGACGGGCTTGTCGAGGCCGAGCCGCTCCTTGGTGTCCTGGATGGCCTCGGCGGTCGGCGCCTTGCCCACGTAGGACGCCGCGATCTGGTCGGTCGTCTGTCCGGCGATCTTGGGCAGCCAGAAGAAGATGCCGAAGGTCACCATGCTGACCAGCAGCAACATGACGACGGCACCGATGAGGCGCCGGATGATGTATGCGAACACAATGCTCGGCCCGACCCGCCGGCCGGCGGGACCTGTGGGTCCCGGACCGGCCGGCGGGCGTCGCCTTCACCTGCCTTCAGCTGGACGCACGGACGAAGCGGAGTGTCACTCCACGCCCATGTTGAGGTAGTCGTACATTCCGCCGTAGTAGTAAGTGATGCCCGCGTTGGTCACGCGCTTCGGCCGGTACATCAGGGCCTTGGCGTAGATCAGCGGGACCTCGGCGGCGGTCGCCATGACCGCCTTGTCGACCTCACCGTAGGCCTTCAGGCGAGCGGCCTTGTCACCGTTGGAGATCGCGTCGTCGAGACCCTTGTTGACCTTCGGGTCGTTGAGCTCGGCGAGGTTGTTGCCGCCGGACGGCTTGATCGCCGCACCGTGCACGATCTGCGAGAGGAAGCCGTAGCCGGTGGGCCAGTCGGCCGCCCACGCCATGATCATCATGCCGACGCCGTGGTCGTGGACGTACTTCGGCACGCCGACGTACTTGTTGAAGTAGTCGCCGGCCGGGAACTGCACGATGCTGACCTTGATGCCGACCTTGGCGAGGCTCTGCTGGATCGCCTCGGCCATCGCGACTTCCTTCGGCCGGTCGGACCGCGCCGAGATCTTGGTGCTGAAGCCGTTCGGCTGGCCGCAGGCCTGCAGCTCCGACTTGGCCTTGGCGAGCGTCGCCTGGTCGAGGCCACCGCCCTCGGCCTGCTTCTGGGGGAACAGGTCGAACTTGGTGTACCCGTCCACCGACGGCGGCAGCACGGTGGTGGCGATGTCGCCACCGGCCAGCGGGCCTCCGTAGGCGGTCTGCGCGGCGACCTTGTCGGTCGCGTACTGCACGGCCGTCCGGCAGTGGATGTTGTCCAGCGGCTTGACGTTCACGTTCAGCGACATGAACCGCAGGAAGCCCTGGACGGGGTTGTCGACGTACGGCTTCTGCTCGGGGGTCAGCACCTTCGGCTGGGTCCCGGCCTGGACGCCGACGCCGGTGATGTCCATGTCCAGCGCGCCGGCCAGCTGCCGCTGGTCGATGTCGTCCGCGTTCTGCTTGACCTGGACCTCGATCTTGTCCGGCAGCGCCTTGCGGAGCGGGTCGGTGCTCTGGTTCCAGTTCGGGTTGCGCGACAGCGACATCGACTTGCCGCGCGTGTAGTTGTCGATCTTGTACGGGCCGCTGGAGACGATCGCGGACTCGTACTTCGTGCCGGTGTCCTTGGCCTTGGGCACAGGGATGGACTGCGACATCGAGACCAGGTAGTCGAATTCCTGGAACGCCTCGTTCAGGTGGAAGACGATCGTCTGGTCGTCGGGGGTCTCGATGGACTTCAGACCCTCGTCGCTCTTGTCGTCGTACGGGCCCTTGTAGGCGGGCTTGTTGTCGACGAGGTACTGCTTGAAGTACTTCGGCCCGAGCTGCAGTTCCTTGGTGTAGTTGCTGCGCTCGATCGCGTACTTGACGTCCTTGGACGTGACCGTGGTGCCGTCGTCGTACTTGACGCCGGTCCGCAGCTTGTACGTCCAGGTCTTGCCGCCGTCGGTGGACTGGCCCATGTCGGTGGCCAGGTCAGGGACGATCTCGAGGCTCTCCTTGCCCGCGGCCGCCTTGGCCGTGGTCAGACCGCGGCCGTAGAGACGGGCGAAGTTCTGGGAGAACGCGTAGTAGGTGTTGCCCGGGTCCGGCGAGTCCCAGTCGTCGGAGTCGGCCAGCTTGAGCGTGCCGCCCTTCTTGTCCGACTTGTTGACGACCTCGTTCACGCCGGCGTTGTACCCGGGGCCGCTCCCCGAGCCTCCGGATTCACCGCCGCCGCAGGCGGCGAGCCCTGCGGCCGCGACCACACCGGCCGCGAAGACCGCAATTGGTCTCATCTTGTTCATGTGCAGGCGCACCCCTTCAATTAGACGGGTCGGTTGAACCCGAGTCACTTGGCCCGAGGGTCGAGAGCGTCCCGCAGCCCGTCACCGAAGAGGTTGAAGGCGAGGACGGTGATGAAGATGGCCATACCGGGGATGATCATGTACGCGGGGTCCGAGGAGTAGATCGGAACCGCGAGCGTCAGCATGGCGCCCCACGAGGGCGTCGGCGGGATCACTCCGACGCCGAGGAACGACAGCGCCGCCTCGAACAGGATGTTGGTCGGGATCAGCAGGGTCGAGTAGACCAGGATCGGGGCGACCAGGTTCGGCAGGATCTCCTTGAAGAGCACGTAGGAGTTGCGGGCGCCCAGGCTGCGCGCGGCGTCGACGAACTCGCGTTCGCGCAGCGAGAGCGTCTGGCCGCGGATGATGCGGCCGATGTAGGGCCAGTTGAAGAAGCCGATGACCACGACCAGCACCGAGATCCGCAGGCCGTTGCCGTTCATGCCGAACGCGCCGTCGGAGACGACGCCGACCAGCGCGATCGCGAACAGCAGCAGCGGGAAGGCCAGGAAGGCGTCCATGGCCCGGCTGATCAGGTAGTCGACCCAGCCGCCGAAGTAGCCGGCCACGATGCCCATGACCGTCCCGATGACCACCGAGAGCAGGGTGGCCAGGAACGACACCAGGAGCGAGATCCGGGCTCCGTGCACGATGCGGGCCAGCAGGTCGCGGCCGGTGCCGGGCTCCACGCCCAGCAGGTGCTCGCCGCTGATGCCCGTGTGCCAGATCCCGGACTTCGGCCGGTTGTAGGTCGGGTCGATCAGGTTCTGGTGGTACGTCAGCGGGTTCTGCACGAAGTACGGACCGAAGATCGCGATCAGGATGAGCACGAACACGATGACCGCGCCGGTCAGAGCGACCTTGTCCCGCTTCAGCCGCATCCAGGCGATCTGCCCGAGTGAGCGTCCCTGGATCTTCTTCCGGTCGACGCCGACGAGAACAGCCTCCGGCTGCGCCTCGCTGTCGGACCCGGTCACCTCTATGGGTGCGGCCACGCTCGATACCTCCTACCGTCCGGCCACTGGTTCGGCCATGCCGCCGGCGAGTGACCGGCGGTCGCGGAGATCATCCGCTGCCCCCGCGCCCGTTACGCCGCGTTTGCTGAAGGGAAACGTAGTCCTTCGGGCACGACTGTCCATCCGTGAAGCGTCCTTCGGAAGTACCCGTATCTGACTTGTGATCTCGTCGTCATCTGGGCAACACGCGTCCGCGCACCACTTCGGACAAATCGCCCGAATAGTACGTTCGGTGGAGACCTGCCCGGCACCTCCGCGGGGGTCCGGAACAGCAAGCTTTACCGTACTGAGTCCGATCTGAGACTGATCGTCCGCAGGTCAGGGCCGGGACGCGCAGAAACGGCGGGCCGGGACGTCCGCTTCGGGACGTCCCGGCCCGCCGTGTGGCGCGTGCGGCGGCCGCGCGGCGTCAGGAGATGCCGCGGTCGCGGAGGATCTTCTCGATCTCCGCCATCTCCGGGTCGCCGCCCCCGGGCGCGGGCCCCTCGACACCCCGCTTCGGCTTGGCGGCGCGGCCCGTGGAACGGCGTCCCTCGCCGCCCTCGGCGGCCTTGCCGCCGCCGCCGGCGCCGGCGCGGCGGCTCAGCATCGCTCCCGACGCCAGGTAGAGCATCACGGCCAGGCCCGCCACCGCGACGCCCGCCCACTTCACCGGGCTGAACGCCAGGTCGACGAAGAACTCGGTCACGCCCGTCATCGCCGCCGCCAGCGGCACCAGCGACAGGGCCGCGCCGCGCAGGCCGGTGCCCGCCCCCCGGCGGCGGTAGGCGCCCCAGCTGATCACCAGACCGACCAGGGTCACCCCGAGACTGATCGCGAATATGGCTGCGTCGCTCATGCCGGCCCCTCATTCCGTGCGGCGGTGCTCTCTCCATCGTCACACGCGAACCGCCGGACCTGCTCCTTCTGGCGGACGGTTCCCGTCCGGGACGATCTCCTCCTGCGGCGGGATCCGCCCCCTAGGGGCCGCCCCCGCGGGTACCGGCTCCCAGGTATCAGGTCACGGCCGGGCAACGAGCAGGCGGCGGGTCGGGGGCGGGACGGGCGCTCCCGATCAGGCGACCAGCGAACGCAGCCGCTCCAGGTCGACCTCGCGCAGCGAGGCGACCACCGTCCGTCCCGGCGCGGGAGGGATCGGCAGGAGGCCGGGGACGGCGACGGTGACGCACCCCGCCGCCTCCGCGGCCGCGACCCCGTTCGGGGAGTCCTCCAGGACCACGCAGCGGGCGGGGTCGGCGCCGAGCCGGGCGGCGGCGGTCAGGTACGGCTCGGGGTGGGGCTTGGTCCGGGCCACCTCGTCCCCGGCGACGCTGAGCGCGAAGTGCTCGCGGCCGACGGCGTCCAGCACCGGCTCGATCAGCCGCCGGTGGCTGGAGGACACCAGGGCCGCCGTCACCCCGGCGGCGCGGACCTCGGCGAGCAGCTCCTTGGCGCCCGGCATCATCGGGACGCAGGCGCCGAGCCGCTCGACCATGCCGTCCAGCATCCGCCGGCCGACCTCCTCGCGGGGGGCGTCCGCCCCGGTCAGCTCCAGCATGTAGTCGACGGCGAGGTAGAGGGAGCCGCCGACCAGCCGCTCCTGGTGGGCGGGGCTCCACTCGCCGCCGAGCCACGCCATGACCTCCGACTCCACCTCCAGCCAGACGCGCTCGGAGTCGATGAGAAGGCCGTCCATGTCGAACAGCACGGCGTGGGGGCCGGCACCAGTCACAACTTCCCTCACAGGTCGCACGAGCAGGGAAACCACCCTATCCATGCGATCAAGGGACACTCCGGCCGGTGCCCCGCCGGACGGGCGGCGCCTCTTGGACGGGGTGTGCAAGAGACGGTGACGGATGGGACACCGGACCGATAGCGTTCCGGCAGTGACTACCAACGGGTAAGGAACGGCATGAGCGCGTACCGCACCATCCTCGTCGGCACCGACGGCTCCGACTCCTCGTTCCGCGCGGTCGACAAGGCCGCGCAGCTGGCCGCCGCCACGGGCGCCACCCTCCTGCTCGCCTCCGCCTACAGCCCCATGCCCGAGCGCGAGCGCGCCAGCGCCTCCGACCGGCTCGGCGACCTGGCCTACAAGGTGCAGGGGTCCACCCCCGCCGACGACGCGCTGCGGGCCGCGCGGGAGCGGGCGGTCGCCGCCGGCGCCACCGACATCGAGCAGGAGGCCGTCGAGGGCGACGCCGTGGACGTGCTGTCGAAGCTGGCGAAGGAGCGCCCCGTCGACCTCATGGTGATCGGCAACCGGGGGCTCAACAGCCTCGCGGGCCGCATCCTCGGCTCCGTCCCGGCGAACCTGTCGCACCGCGCCTCCTGCGACGTGCTCATCGTGCACACCACTCCGCGCGGCAAGTGACGCCGCTCTCCCGGGGCCGGTGACCCGATCGTGACCCGGGTTCCGCCGCGGGCGTACAGGGCGGGGTCTGGCTTCCGGAGGGGTGGGGTACGTCATCGTCAGGACGTAGGCTGACAGCCACCGATCATGAGCGGGGCCCCCGACCCCCGGGAATGACGGCCCCCGTCGGTGACGCTGTACCTGGGCGTCGAAAGGAGGCAGCGCGTGGTCGAGCTCGAAAGCGTGCCGGAACTCGTCGATCCGGTGCTCGTGGCCGCCTTTGAGGGGTGGAACGACGCCGGGGAGGCCGCCAGCGGGGTGATCGCGCATCTGGAGTCGACCTGGGAGGCGGTGCCCATCGCCGAGCTCGATCCGGACGACTACTACGACTTCCAGGTCACCCGCCCCATCGTGGAGATGAGCGACGGCGAGACCCGCGGTATCACCTGGCCGACGACCCGCGTGTCGTGGGCGCGGCTCCCGAACGGCAAGGACGTCGTGCTCCTGCACGGGATCGAGCCCAACATGCGGTGGCGGTCGTTCTGCCGCGAGCTGGTCGGGCTGATGCTGGAGCTCGAGATCCGCAACGTCGTGCTGCTCGGCGCGCTGCTCGCCGACGCCCCCCACACCCGGCCGGTCCCGGTCACCGGCGCCGCGTCCGAGGCGGGCCTGGTCAACACCCTGAACCTGGAGCCGGCCCGCTACGAGGGGCCGACCGGCATCCTCGGGGTGCTCCAGGACGCCTGCGCCAAGGCCGACCTCGACACCGTGTCGCTGTGGGCGGCCGTCCCGCACTACGTCGCCCAGCCCCCCTCCCCCAAGGCAACCCTCGCGCTGCTGCGCCGCGTCGAGGACCTCCTCGACGTCACCGTCCCGCTCGGCGAGCTGCCCGAGGAGGCCCGCGCCTGGGAGCACGGCGTCAATGAGCTCGCCGAGGAGGACTCGGAGGTCGCCGAGTACGTCCGCACCCTGGAGGAGCAGAAGGACGCCACGGAGCTGCCCGAGGCGAGCGGCGACGCCATCGCCCGCGAGTTCGAGCGCTACCTGCGCCGCCGCGACCCGGGCTGAGCGCCGCGCCGCCCCCGCTGGGACGGCCTCCACCCTCCGCTGAACATGCGAGCGCCGGCGGGCCCGCCGAGACGGGCCCGCCGGCGCTTTTTCAGGCTGAGCTAGGGCCGGAGCGCGACGCCGAGGAGGGCGTCGACGATGGCGGCGGCCTGCGCCGGCGCGGCCTCGTCGGCGCCATCGGCGGAGGCCCAGGAGTCCACGGCCGCCAGCGCGGCCGGGGTGCCCAGATCGTCGGCCAGCGCCTCGCGGACCGCGGCGGCCAGCGGGGCGGCGGGCGGGCCGGACGGGCGGGCCGCGGCGGCGCGCCAGCGGCCGAGCCGCGCGGCCGCCTCGTCGAGGGCGTCCGGGGTCCACTCCCAGTCGGAGCGGTAGTGGTGGGCCAGCAGCGCCGTCCGGATCGCCATCGGGTCGGCGCCCGACTCCCGCAGCTTCGACACGAACACGAGGTTGCCGCGCGACTTCGACATCTTCTCGCCGTCCAGGCCGACCATGCCGGTGTGCACGTAGGCGCGGGCGTGCGGCCGCTCCCCCGTGGCGACCTGCGCGTGCGAGGCGCCCATCTCGTGGTGCGGGAACGCCAGGTCCGAGCCGCCGCCCTCGACGTCGAACGCCATGCCCAGGTACTCGATGGAGATCGCCGAGCACTCCACGTGCCAGCCGGGGCGCCCCTCGCCGAACGGCGAGTCCCAGCCGGGCTCGCCGGGCCGCCGCGCCATCCACAGCAGCGCGTCGAGGGGGTCGCGCTTGCCGGCCCGGTCCGGGTCGCCCCCGCGCTCGGCGAACAGCGGCGCCATCTCCTCCCGCGTAAGCCGGCTGACCTGGCCGAACGCCGGGTCGGAGGCGATGGGGAAGTAGACGTCGCCGTCCACCTCGTAGGCGGCGTCCCGGCCGCGCAGCTTCTCGATCATCTCGATGATCAGCGGGATCGACTCGACCGCGCCGACGTAGCGGTCGGGCGGCAGCACGCGCAGCGCGGTCATGTCGTCGCGGAAGAGCTGGATCTCCCGGTCGGCGAGCGCGCGCCAGTCCTCACCGGTCTGCCGGGCACGTTCCAGGAGCGGGTCGTCGACGTCGGTGGTGTTCTGGACGTAGTGGACCCGGTGGCCGAGGTCGCGCCACACGCGGTTGACGAGGTCGAAGGCCAGGTAGGTGTTGGCGTGGCCGAGGTGCGTCGCGTCGTAGGGGGTGATCCCGCACACGTACATCCTGGCGGTGTCGCCCGGGGACGTGGGGCGCGTCGTCCCGGTGCCGGTGTCGTGCAGGCTGAGGGGCCGGGTCGCGGCGGGGAGCCCCGCGTCGGACAGGCTGGGGACTTCGGAGGCGGGCCACGATCGCATACGGAAAGCTTATCCATGCGTACTTCGCGGCATGAATCCGAGATCGCGGCTTCCGCCCGACGGGCCGGCCCCGCCGCCTCAGCGGAGCCGGACGCGCGGGTCCAGCACCGAGTAGCCGATGTCGACCAGCAGGTTCGCGACGACGACGAACGACGTCACCAGCAGCGTCACCCCGATGATGACCGGGGTGTCGCCGAGCGCGATGGACTGGTAGACGAGCTGCCCCACGCCCTGCAGCCCGAACACCTTCTCGGTGACGATGGTGGAGCCGACCAGCGCGCCGAGGTCGATGCCGAGCTGGGTGACGACGGGGGCCAGCGCCGTCCGCAGCCCGTGCCGGGTGACGACGCGGCGCTCCGGCAGCCCCTTGGCCCGCGCCGTCCGCACGTAGTCCTCGCCGAGCGCGTCCAGCATCGCCCCGCGGGTGAGGCGCGTGTAGGTGGCGATCATGAGGAACGCCAGCGCGATCCACGGCAGGACGATCCGGCGCAGGAAGTGCTCCTGCAGCGGGGGCCCCGCCTCGAACAGGTGGACGGCGCCCCCGCCGAACCCCGCGGAGAACACGTGCAGCAGCGCGAGGGCCATCACGAAGGGCGGGGTGGACAGGCCGATCAGCACGAACACGGTCGCGGCCCTGTCCCCCAGGCCGCGTGCCCGCGTCGCGCAGAGGACGCCGAGGAGCACGCCGCCGGTGAACCACAGGACGGCGGCGCCCGCCACCAGGCACAGCGTCGTGGGGAGTCGCTGGCCGATCAGGACGGTGACCGGCATGCCGTTGATGTAGGAGTCGCCGAGGTCGCCGCGCAGCAGCCGTCCGGCGAACCGCCAGTACTGGACGAGGACGGGGCGGTCCAGCCCGAGGTTGCCGCGGATCTGGTCGAGGGTGTCGGCGGTGGCGCGCGGGCCGCCGATGACGCGCTCCACGGGGACGGGCGAGACGTGCAGGAACACGAAGACCAGCGTGGCCGTCAGCCACAGCACCACGACCGCGTACAGCAGGCGGCGGAGGACGAACCGCGCCACGCGCCTCACCGCCCCCCGGGCGCGCGGTCGCCGCGCGGGTCGAAGGCGTCGCGGATGCCCTCGCCGAGCAGGTTGAACGCCAGCGTGGTCGCCAGCAGCAGGACGCCCGGGACGGCCAGCAGCCACCAGGCGGTCTGGAACACGTCGCCGCCCTCGCCGAGCATCGACCCCCAGCTCGGCATCGGCGGGCGCACCCCGACGCCGAGGAACGACAGCGTCGCCTCGAACACGATCGAGGCCGGGACCAGCAGCGAGGTCAGCACGGTGACGTGCGCGGACAGGTTCGGCAGGACCTCGCCGAACATGATCCGCAGGTCGGAGGCGCCGAGCGCGCGGGCCGCCTCGATGAACTCCCGCCGCCTCAGCATGATCACCTGCCCGCGGATGACGCGGGCGACCGCGGCGAACGAGAAGAACGCGACGATGAGGATCGTCATGGTCAGGCCGGCGGCGACCGAGCTGATCTGGAAGGTGGTGGCCAGCACGATGGCCACCAGCAGGTACGGCAGGGCGAGCAGCATGTCCATGAGCCGGGCGAGCACGGTGTCCAGGGCGCCGCCCGCAAACCCGGCGAGCGTCCCGACCGCGGTTCCGGCGGCGGAGGCGGTCAGGGCCGCGAGGACCCCGACGGCCAGGGAGATCCGCGCGCCGTAGGCGGCGCGGACCAGGACGTCGCGGCCGAGCTGGTCGGCGCCGAGAGGGAACCGCGCGCCCGGCCCGCGCGGCCGCCCTCCGGCGTCCAGGCCGGTGCCGGGGAACGTCGCGTCGTAGGGGTGGCCGGTCAGGTGCGCCCACAGCGGCGCCAGCGCCGCGAACGCGAGGATCAGCGCGAGGACGGCGAGCGCCGCGACGGCGAGCCGGTCGCGGCGGAACCGGGTCCAGGCGAGCTGGCAGGGGGTGCGGCCGTCCACCGGCAGGGCCTCGTCCGGCGCCGTGCTCGGCCTGCGGGTCTCGACCTCGGCGTAGCTGCTCATCGCGCCGCCGCGCGTGCCACCGCTGCCATCCGCACTCCCCGTCTGCCGATGACCCTCCGCGGGCGGCCCAGCCCCGACGAAGATCGCATTAGGTAGTCAAACTAGCACCGAGCGTCATGTTCCGCAGCCGGAGCCGGCAAGTGGGCGGGACACCGTCCCTCAGCGCACGCGGGTCCAGGCGCGCGGGTCCCCGGGGACGGCGGAGAAGTCGTACCGGAGGCCGGTCCGGCCGAGGGCGACGAGGCTGACGGAGGTGGTGCCCCACACGCGGCCGTCGCCCAGGTCGAGCAGGGGAAGCAGGGCGCGGTGGTCGGCGCGGGGCAGCCCGTCGCCGTCCACCAGCGGCAGCCACGCGCCCCAGGCCCGCTCCAGCGGGTCCTCCAGGCGCGGTTCGGGCCGCGGCGCGGCGGCCAGAAGCGGCCGGAAGTGCGCGAGCCGCGCCGCCATGTAGGCGTCCTCGGTCTCGCCCTCCAGCTGGCCCTCCCCCTCCAGCCCGCTGTTGACGATCATGTGCAGGCCGGGGCCGAGCGCGCGCTCGGTGAGGGCCGTGCCGTCCCAGCTCCACAGCCGCACCCGGTCCGGTTCGGCGCCGACGAGGTGGAAGGGGTCGAACGCGGCGAGGTCGGGCCGCCCGAGCTTGCCGTCGGCGGCGACCCGCAGCGGCAGTTCCCCGCGCGAGGCCCGGCCGGCCTCGGGCGCCATCACGCCGCGGCCGTTCAGCACGACGGCGGCGCGCGGCGCGCCGGGGTCGACCGCGAGCCAGGTGCCGCCCGCGCGCAGGTCGCGGCCGCCGACGAGGCCGGGGCGGTCGGGCCAGTGCGGGCCGGGGGGCTCCCACGCGCGGGCGACGAACTCGTCGCGCACGCCCACGAGGAGCACCGGGACCGGGGAGGACGGGTCGACACTGATGATCGCCGTGCACATGCCCCAATTGGAGCACTCCACCGAAATGCCGGACCCGGCGGGGCGGGCCTAGTAGGACCTGTCTCGAAGTGCCCGGCCACGCACGCGAACGCGTGACCTGCCCGGTGGAGCAAAGCCGAAGGTGAGCGGAGCCGGGCAGATCGCGAAGCGATGCCGCGTTCGCCCAGGCCAGGTCACCCAGCGAGCCGCAAGGCGAGCGAAGAGGGCCGGGCCTTTGAAACACAGCCGCAAGGCGAGCGAAGTGGGCCGGGGCTGAATCAACACAGCCTAGAGCGGCGGCCAGGGGATGGCGGGCCAGTCCTCGGGCGGGTAGGGGTGGATGCGGTGCTTGAGCATCAGCTCGACGCGGCGCCGGGTGGCGTCGACCTCCTCGGCGGTGAGCAGCTCGGCGAGCCGCGCGCCCAGGGCGCCGCCGCGCAGGCCCGCGTCGACCCGGCCGAGCGCCTCGACGGCCTCGGAGGTGAGGGGTTTGCCGCGCCACTGCCACAGGACGGTGCGCAGCTTGTACTCGACGGAGAAGCAGACGCCGTGGTCGCAGCCGTACACGTGGCCGTCGCCGGGCGGCAGCAGATGGCCGATCTTGCGGTCGGCGTTGTTGACCACGGCGTCGAAGACCGCCATCCGGCGGACGGCCTCCTCGTCGGAGCGCGACAGGCCGACCAGGTCGACGTCGGGGTCGGGCTCCACCCACAGCTGGACCATGCCGGGCCCGTAGGGGCCGTCGCGGTGGACGGTCGGCGGGACGGTGTCCCAGCCCATCGCCTTGGAGACCTCGTAGGCGGCGACCTCCCGCTCGGCGAGCGTCCCGTCGGGGAAGTCCCACAGGGGACGCTCCCCCGCGACCGGCTTGTAGACGCAGTTGGCCGCGACCCCGTCGTGCTCGATCGCGCAGTAGAGGGTGGCGTTGGACGCCTGGACGAGCCGGCCCTCCACGGCGATGCGCCCGGCGGTCAGCAGCCGCTCGGCGGCGGCCGCGTCGCGCGGGGACACCCCGTGCCCGGCCTCGTCCCGCCCGCCTGCGTCGCCGGCGGGCGCCCGGCCCCGGGAGGACTGCGTCATGCGTTCATTCTCCCGGCCACGTCGTCCATGATCCAGCACAGCGGGGTGTCATCTCAGCCGAGGTATCCGTTCTGGCGGGGGCACACGTGCCCCTCGCTGTCGAGCGGCAGGCCGCACAGCGGGCACGGCGGCCGCCCCGCCGCGACCACCTTCAGGGCCCGCTCGGTGAAGGCCCGGGCCTGCGCCGCGCTGATCCGCACCCGCAGCACCGCGACGGCGGGGTCGTCCTCGCCTACCTCGGGCTCCTCGTCGGACTCGGTGACCTCCTGCGCCTCGATGACCACCTGCTCGTCGTCGGGGTCCCAGGCCAGCGCCATCGTGCCGACCTTGAACTCCTCCTCGACGGGCTGGTCGAGGGGGCCGTCGTCCTTGAGCTCGGACGGGGCGGCCGTGGGCACGGCGGGGTCCCCGCCGCTGCGCCGCAGGACCTCGTCCAGCAACTCCTCGAGCCGCTCGGCCAGCAGCGTCACCTGGAACTTCTCCAGGCCCACGCTGGTGACGCGGCGTCCGGAGCGCGCCTGCAGGTAGAACGCGCGGTCGCCGGGGCGCCCGACGGCGCCGGCGACGAAGCGCTCCGGCAGGTCGTAGGAGATGACGGGCATGACAAAGACCCTACGCGCCGCCGCCCACGGCCGCGTCACTCGACCCGAGTCCGTCTTTCCCGGAACGTTCCTCCGGCGGTTCCGGGACCAACCCGGCGACGTCGCCGCCGGTGTCGTTGAGCCGGACGACGAACGGTCGCGTCTCGGTGTAGCGGATCACGGTGAGCGACGCCGGGTCGGCCTGGATGCGCTGGAACTGGTCCAGGTGCAGGCCGAGGGCGTCGGCGACGATCGACTTGATGATGTCGCCGTGACTGCACACCGCGTAGAGCGCGTCCGGGCCGTGGGCTGCGGCGATGCGCCCGTTCCAGTCGCGGACGGCGGTGACGGCGCGGTGCTGCGCGTCCGCCAGCGCCTCCCCCGCATCGCCGGGGAACCGGGCGGCGCTCGGATGGGCCTGCACGACGCGCCAGAGCGGCTCCTCCGCCAGCTCCTTGAGAGGGCGGCCCGTCCAGTCGCCGTAGCGGACCTCGCCGAACCGGTCGTCGGTCTCGATCTTCTCGGCGGGCTCGCCGCGCCCCGCGGCGACGGCCTCGGCGGTCTCGACGCAGCGTTCGAGGGGGCTGGACACGACGGCGGCGAGCGGCAGGGGGGCCAGGCGGGCGCCGAGCGCCGCCACCTGGGCGCGGCCCCGCTCGTCCAGGCGCACCCCGGGCGTCCATCCGGCCAGCACGGGGCCGGTCATAGCGGTCAGGCCATGCCGAACCAGCAGAAGCGTCGTCACACCGGCCACTCTAGGAGATCATCCGGACCTTTCGACGCCCCGGATGCGCGACAATGCGTGGTGTGATCGTCGACAAGGCCATCTACGCCGGCGGGAAGCGCCGCGACATCGAGGGCGATATCAGCGACGCCTTCGACCTCGCCCGCGAGGACGGCGAGTGCTTCCTGTGGATCGGCCTCTTCGAGCCCGACGAGGACGAGTTCGAGCTGGTCAAGGACGAGCTGAACCTGCATCCCCTGGCGGCCGAGGACGCGGTCTCGGCGCACCAGCGGCCCAAGATGGAACGCTACGACGACACGCTGTTCGTGGTGCTGAAGACGCTCGCCTACATCGACAAGACCTCCGACATCGAGGTCGGCGAGATCATGGTCTTCCTCGGCCGGGACTTCGTGGTGACCGTCCGGCACGGCGCGGGGAACCCGCTCGGGCCGGTCCGCGAGCGGCTGGAGGACTCGCCGGACCTGCTCGCGCACGGCGCCACCGCGGTCCTGTACGCGGTGTGCGACGAGGTCGTCGACCGGTACGGCGTCGTCGCGCACGAGGTGGAGGTCGACATCATCGGGCTGGAGCGGGCCGTGTTCGACCCGAACGCCCGGGACGTCACCGCCGACATCTACTCGCTCAAGCGGGAGGTGCTGGAGTTCCGCAGCGCCGAGGACCCGCTCGTCCCCGTGCTGCAGGAGATCGTGAAGGGCCGCGTCGCCGAGTGCGGCTCCACCCGCGAGTACTTCCGCGACGTCCTGGACCACCTGCTGCGCGTCGACGGGCAGGTCGACTCCCACAACGAGCTGCTCAACAGCGTGCTGACCGCGCACCTGGCGCTGCTCGGCAAGCGGCAGAACGAGGACATGCGCAAGATCTCCGCGTGGGCCGCGATCATCGCGGTGCCCACCGCGATCGCCGGGATCTACGGCATGAACTTCGACCACATGCCCGAGCTGCACTGGACCATCGGGTACCCGCTGGTCATCGCGGTGATGGCGGTCGTGTGCGTGCTCCTGTTCCGCCGTCTGCGCAAGAGCGGCTGGCTCTAGGGGCCGGTGCCGGCGGAGTCGAGAGGGGACGCGGGCGCGGCGAGGAGCACCGCCCACAGGTGGGACTCCGCGTCGCGCGCCTCGAGGCGGCGGCGCATCCGCTCGATGCCGGAGCGCGTGGGCAGCGCCAGCCAGACGAGCAGCGGGTAGCCGAGGACGAACCCGGCGACGAAGACCAGCTCGCTGTGGGCGACCATCGCCAGCGGGAGCCCCAGCAGGATCACGCCCTCGGCCAGCGCGAACCGCAGCAGGACCGCCTGCCGGAACATCATCAGCGCGGTCCGCGCCGCCGCGCCCGGGTCGGCGCCCGGCGCCATCGGGCGCGGCGCGCGGGGTCCGGCGAGCAGGGCCGCCAGCGCGACGGCCGCGAGCGGCAGGTAGATCCACGGCGAAGCGTCCCCGCGGCCGTCCTCGACGATCAGCGGCATGATCGCCAGGATCAGCAGGGGGGCGGCCAGCAGCGCCAGCATCATCAGGCGCATCCGGCCGAGCTCGGTGCCGCCGCGCAGCGAGGCGAGGTAGCCGGGGTCGTCGCCCGGACCGGCGCCGAACACCGGCGCCGTCTGCGGCCCGCCGTCGCCCTCCGGCGTCTTCGGCGAGTACATCGAGAACGGGGGTGGCGCCATGGCTGCGCACTCTAGCCCGGCGGCGCCCGGTCGCAATAGATCCTCACCAGGATCTTTGCGCCGCGCGCGGGTCCGGCCGGGGCGGCCGCTCACTTTCCGCGCGACTCGCCCGGACCGCTAGATTGGCCGCCTATGAAGGAGCGTCACCTCGGGCGGAGCGGGCTGCTGGTGTCCCGGCTGGGACTCGGCACCATGACCTGGGGCCAGGACACCTCCCCGGACGAGGCGGCCGCGCAGCTCATCGCCTTCGTGGAGGCCGGGGGCACCCTGGTCGACACCGCCGACGTCTACAACGACGGCCACAGCGAGCGCATCCTCGGCCACCTGCTGCGCGAGCTGGTCGACCGCGACGACCTCGTCGTCGCGACCAAGGCGGCGATCAGGCCGAACGGACGCTACGACGGCTCCCGCAGGCACCTGCTGCGCGCCCTCGACGCCTCGCTCGACCGGATGGACCTCGACTTCGTCGACCTGTGGCAGCTGCACGTCTACGACCCGCACACCCCGCTCGAGGAGACCCTCTCGGCACTGGACGAGGCGGTCTCCTCGGGACGGGCCCGGTACGTCGGGGTCTCCAACTACGCGGGCTGGCAGGTCGCCAAGGCCGCCGCCTGGCAGCGGGCCTGGCCGGGCCGCGCGCCGGTCGTGTCCGCGCAGCTGGAGTACTCGCTGCTGAGCCGCGACATCGAGCGGGAGGTCGTGCCCGCCGCGCTGGACGCGGGGGCGGGCCTGCTGCCGTGGTCGCCGCTCGGCCGCGGCGTCCTCACCGGCAAGTACCGCACCGGCATCCCCGCCGGGTCGCGCGCCGCCGCGCCCCACTTCGCCGAGTTCGTCCAGCCGTACCTGGACGAGGAGTGCGCCCGCATCGTGGAGTCGGTGGTGACCGCCGCCGAGGGCCTCGGCTGCTCCCCGCTCGCCGTGGCGCTCGCGTGGGTCCGCGACCGGGAGGGCGTCGCCGCGCCGATCGTCGGCGCGCGGACCGCGGCGCAGCTCGGCGCGATCCTGGCGAGCGAGGAGGTCACGCTGCCGCACGAGATCCGCGGGGCGCTGGACGACGTCTCCGATCTCTCCGACACGACCTCCCACCCGTGATTCGTCCGTGAACCCCGGGGCCGTCCGTGGCACGCTCTGGACGGTCCACCGCCAACCGAGATCAGCCGTGACGGGAAGCCCGTGACCGACACCCCTGACCACACCCCCACCCCCGAGGAGCGCAAGGCGCGCGCCGAGGCCGCCATGCGCGCGGCAGAGGCCGCCGCAGGCGCGCTCGACGGGCGGGACGCCCCCGAGCCCGCGCCGCGTTCGTCGCCGCAGCCGCCGCCCGAGCCCGCCGGCGGCCCGGAGGAGGGCCTGCGGGCCCTCGGCGGTCTGTTCGCGGAGACGGGCGTGCCCGCCGCGCTCGCCTCCCGCGCCATGGCGCGCCTCGGGCCGGGAGCCGCCGGGCGGCTGCGCGAGGACCCGTGGCGCCTGCTGAGCGTCCCCGGCGTCCAGCCCGGTCAGGCCGACCACTTCGCCCGCGCCCTGCTCGGCGAGGACGCCCGCCCCGGCGACCCCCGCCGCGGCGGGGCCCTCGTCCTGCACCTGCTGACGGAGGCGGCACGCCAGGGCCACACGGTCACGCCCGCCGCCGACGTCCTGTCCGCGCTGGAGCGGCTGCGCTTCCCCGACCCGCCGCGCGCCGTCGAGGCGGCGCTGGACGAGGCGGAGGTCCTGTCGCTCACCGAGGAGCCCGAGTTCGACGAGGAGGCGTTCGAGGACGGCGCCGAGCCGCCGGAGCCGGAGGAGACGCTCGGCCCGGCGCGGTGGGCGCTCGCGGAGGAGGCGGCGGCCGAGGGGTTCCAGCGCCTGACGCTCACCGCCGTGCCGCTGCTCGACGAGGCGGCCCTCAAGGGCCTGCGCGACGGGCTCCCCGAAGACCGCTCCCTGGCCCTCACCGCCGCGCTGCGCACCGGCGTGAGCATCCTTTGCGGCGCGCCGGAGGGCCTCGCGCGCACGGTCACCGAGATCGCCGCTGCCGCGGCGTCGCAGGGCGTCCGCACGGCCGTGGCGGCGCCCACCGACCGCGCCGCCGCCGACCTCGCGGCCGCCGTCCCCGGCGGGGCGGCGCAGGGGTTCGCGGTCACCAGCCTGCACCGGCTGCTGGAGCCGCGCGAGGACCCGTCGGCCGCGCCCGGGGCGGTGCTCTACGAGCGCGGCGAGCAGCGGCCCTTCGACCTCGACCTGGTCATCGTGACGGACGGCGCGGCGCTCGACGTCGAGCTGTGCGCGGTGCTGACCGAGGCGTGCCCCGACGGCGCCCATCTCGTGCTGTGCCGCGAGCCGGGCGCCCCGCCGCCCGCCGGCCCCGGCCGGCCGCTGGACGATCTGGAGGCGTCGGAGACCGTGCCCGTCGTGGCGCTGGACCCCGAGCCGCCGTCCGGCCCGCTCGGCGCGATCACCGACGCGGTGCGCGGCGGCGAGCTCGCGGCCGTGGACGCCCCCGGACACGAGGTCGTCATCGTGCCGGCCGAGGACGCCGGCGAGGCGGTGCACCGGGCCGTCCAGCTCGTCGCCGACTCGATCCCCCGCGCTCTCGGCATCCCGGTCGAGGACGTCCAGGTCGTCGCCCCGGCCGCGGGCGGTGAGGCGGGCGCAGGCGCCCTGAACGCCGCGCTCAAGGCGCGCCTGAACCCGGGCCCCGGCGCGTTCGGCGGCATGGACCCCGGCGACCGCGTGGTCGTCGCCGCGCCGCTCCCGCAGGCCCCGCTCGGCGAGACCGGCGTGGTGACCGGCGGCGGACCGCACGGGCTGGAGGTCGGCTTCCCGGGCGGCGCCGCGGTCGTCGCCCCGGCGGAGGCGTCCCGGCTGCGGCACGGCTGGGCGGTCCCCGTGGCGCTCGCGCGCGGGACGCGGCGTCCCGCCGTGGTGGCGGTGCTGGGCGCGGACGGCCTGTCACGGCCGCTGGTGGCCACCGCGTTCGGGCTCGCGCGCCGCCACCTGTCGGTCGTGCAGGCGGCCGGACCCGCACTGGCCAGGGCCGTCCGCGAGGACGGGGCCCCGGCCCGGCGCACCAGGCTCGCGCGGCTGGTGGCCCAGTGAGGTACTGATGGGTAAAGAAACCCCCGTGTCGCGGTTTACGGACGACCCCGTATGGGACACGATGTCAACAAGGGTCAGGCACGGCATCGGGTGGAGGAGCGACATGCCCCAGCGGCTCAGGCGGCTCGGAACGGCGTCGGCGGCGGTCTCGGCGGGGGCGCTCGTCCTGGTCCTCGCCGCCCCGGCGGCCGAGGCGGCGGCGGAGACGTGCAAGAAGGGCGTCGACCCCGAGAGCACGGTGGAGAACTGGAAGTGCAACCTCGGCAACCTGCGCGAGGCGATCACCCCGAAGAGCCCCACCCCGGCTCCGGCGCCGTCCAAGACCGTGAAGCCCGTCCCCGAGAGGACCTCGAAGAAGACGAGGACGCCGGCCAAGGCGCCCGCCAAGGCCCCGCGCAGGCCCGCCTCGGCGCGGAGCGGCGGGCGGGCGGCGCCCGGCCCCGCCCCGATGACAGGGCCGGGCGGCCTCAAGCCGTACTCCGGGCAGGCGCCGGCCACGGCCGCCGGGCTGCCGGGCGTCCTGCCCACCCCGGAGATCGCGGCCGACCCGAACGCCTACCGCAACGCTTCGGCCGGGACGGCCGCCATGCCGCAGACCCGCCTCATCTCCCCCGTGGCCGCCACCGGCCAGGACGACGGCCAGATGGTCCTGGTCGCCGCCGCGGCCGGGGCCGCCGGGGCCGTGGGCGCGCTCAACGTCAGCGTCGCGGGCCGCGCCCTCCGCCGCCGGCGCGAGGCCCGCTGAGGACGGCTCCCGCGGCCGCGCCGGAACCCGGCGCGGCCGCCGGGGTCACATGGACGGCGCGCCGACCGAGTGCAGCCCGCCGTCGACGTGGACGATCTCGCCCGTCGTCGCGGGGAACCAGTCCGACAGCAGGGCCGCGCACGCGCGGGCGGTGGGCTCGCTGTCCTTGATGTCCCAGCCGAGCGGGGCCGCCTGCGGCCACAGCTCCGTCATGCCCTCGAAGCCGGGGATGCTCTTGGCCGCCATCGTCGCGAGCGGGCCCGCGGCGACGAGGTTCACCCGGATGCCCTGCGGGCCCAGGTACTTGGCCAGGTAGCGGGCGCACGACTCCAGGCCGGCCTTCGCCACGCCCATCCAGTCGTACACCGGCCACGACTTGGTGGCGTCGAAGTCGAGGCCGACGACCGAGCCGCCGTCCTTCATCAGCGGCAGGCACGCCATCGTCAGCGACTTCAGCGAGTACGCGGAGGCGTGCACGGCGGTGGCGACGTCCTCCCAGGGCGTCTCCAGGAAGTTCCCGCCGAGCGCCGTCTGCGGCGCGAACGCGATCGCGTGCATCACGCCGTCGAGGCGGTCGAAGCCGCTGTCGCGCAGGTTCCCGGCGAGGGCGCCGAGCTGGTCGGCGTCGGTCACGTCGAGTTCCAGCACCGGCGGCGGGTTGTCGGGGCCGGACGGCAGCCGCTTGGCGGTCCGCTGCGTGAGGGTCGGCCGCGGGTAGGCGGTCAGCACCACCTCGGCGCCCTGCTCCTGCGCGATCCGCGCGACGTGGAAGCCGATGGAGGCGTCGGTGAGGACGCCGGTGACCAGGATGCGCTTGCCTTCGAGGATTCCCATGTCCGTCAGTGCCCCATTCCCAGGCCGCCGTCGACCGGGATCACGGCCCCGGTGATGTAGGCGGCGTCCTCACTGGCCACGAACCGCACGGCCTTGGCGACCTCCTCCGGCTTCGCGATGCGCCCGAGCGGCACCGCGGCGGTGATGGCCTTCTGCTGGTCCTCGGTCAGGACCGACGTCATGTCGGTGTCGACGAACCCGGGCGCCACGACGTTGACGGTGATGCCCCGGGACCCGAGCTCGCGGGCGAGCGAGCGCGCGAACCCGACCATGCCGGCCTTGGACGCGGCGTAGTTGGACTGCCCCGGCGAGCCCAGCAGCCCCACGACCGAGGAGACCAGCACGATCCGTCCCGCGCGCTTGCGCATCATGCCCTTCACCGCGCGCTTGGCCACCCGGAACGACCCGGTCAGGTTGGTGTCCAGGACCGAGGTGAACGACTCCTCGCTCATGATCGCCAGGAGCGTGTCCTTGGTGATCCCCGCGTTGGCGACGACCACCTCGACGGGCCCCTGCTCCGCCTCCACCTTGCCGAAGGCCGCGTCGACGTCCTCGGCGCTCGTCACGTCGCACCGGACGCCGAACAGCCCCTCGGGCGGCTCTCCGGACCGGTAGGTGACCGCGACCGCGTCGCCCGCCGCGGCCAGCTCGCGGGCGATGGCGAGGCCGATGCCCCGGTTACCGCCGGTCACGAGGACAGAGCGACTCATCAGGACCCTCTCGTTGTGCTGCTCGTTGGCTGGTGCCCGACACTAGCGGCCCGCGCGCCCGCTGCGGATGTGCCGAACCGACAAGATCCGCTCACCTCCCTTTGTTCGGGCGGCGCGCGGGCCCCCGGCGGGACGGGCGCGGACGGTAGGTTGCGGAGGGTGCATGACATCGATCCCGCCTTCACCGCGCTGCCGCTCCGCGCGCTGGCCGACGCGGCCCTGTCCCGCGCCAGGGAGCTGGGCGCGGAGCACGCCGACTTCCGCCTGGAACGCATCCGCAGCCAGACGCTCCGCCTCCACGACGCCGCCCTGGAGACCGCCCTGGACGCCGACGACGTCGGGCTGTCCGTCCGGGTCGTCAAGGACGGCACCTGGGGCTTCGCCGCCGGCATCGACCTGACCCCCGAGGGCGCCGCCCGCGTCGCCGCGCAGGCGGTCGAGGTCGCCGCCGTCGCCAGGGCCGTCAACCGCGAGCCCATCGAGCTGGCGCCCGAGCCCGTCCACGGGGAGCGCACCTGGGTCTCGGCCTACGAGACCGACCCGTTCGAGGTGCCGACCGCCGACAAGGTCGCGCTGCTGGCGGGCTGGAGCCGCCGGCTGCTCGGCGACGACCGCGTCGACCACGTCGACGCGACCCTGCTGCAGGTCAAGGAGAACAAGTTCTTCGCCGACCTCGCCGGCACGGTCACCACCCAGCAGCGCGTCCGGCTGCACCCCGTCGTCAACGCCGTGGGCATCGCCGGCGGCCTGTTCGACACCATGCGCACCCTGGCGCCGCCCGCCGGGTACGGGTGGGAGTGGCTGTCGGGCGAGCACTGGGACTGGGACGCCGAGCTGGCCCGCGTCCCCGAACTGCTCGCCGAGAAGCTCGCCGCGCCGTCGGTGGAGCCGGGCGTGTACGACGTCGTCGTCGACCCGTCCAACCTGTGGCTGACGATCCACGAGTCGATCGGGCACGCCACCGAGCTGGACCGGGCGCTCGGCTACGAGGCCGCCTACGCGGGCACCTCGTTCGCCACGCCCGACAAGCTCGGGACGCTGCAGTACGGCTCCAAGGTCATGAACATCACCGGGGACCGGACGGCCGAGCACGGCCTCGCCACCATCGGCTACGACGACGAGGGCGTGCAGGCCCAGGCGTTCGACATCGTCACCGAGGGCCTGTTCACCGGGTACCAGACCGACCGGCGCATCGCCCGCCTCACCGGCGCCGGGCGCTCCAACGGCTGCGCGTTCGCCGACGCCGCGTCCAGCATGCCGATCCAGCGGATGGCGAACGTCTCGCTCAAGCCCGCCGAGGGCGGCCCGTCCACCGACGAGCTGATCTCGGGGGTCGAGCGCGGCATCTACATCGTCGGCGACAAGAGCTGGTCGATCGACATGCAGCGCCACAACTTCCAGTTCACCGGGCAGCGGTTCTTCCGCATCGAGAACGGGCGCCTGGCCGGGCAGCTCCGCGACGTCGCCTACCAGGCGACCACCACCGACTTCTGGAACTCGATGGAGGCCGTCGGCGGGCCGCAGACCTACGTGCTCGGCGGCGCGTTCAACTGCGGCAAGGGCCAGCCGGGGCAGGTCGCGCCGGTCAGCCACGGCTGCCCCTCGGCGCTGTTCCGCGGCGTCAACATCCTCAACGCGCTGAAGGAGGCCGGCCAGTGAGCACGATCAGGCCGCAGGAGGCCGTCGAGCGGGCCCTGTCGCTGTCGCGCGCCGACGACTGCGTCGTCATCGCCGACGAGGCGAGCACCGCCAACCTGCGGTGGGCGGGCAACACCCTCACCACCAACGGCGTGACCCGCTCCAGCCGCCTCACCGTCATCGCGCTGCGCGACACGGCGGACGGCGTGGCGGCGGGCGTGGTGTCGCGGTCGGCCGTCGACGCCGACGGCATCGAGGAGCTGGTGCGCGCCGCCGAGGCCGACGCCGCGGGCAACGAGGCCGCCGAGGACGCCCGGCCGCTGGTCGCCGAGGGGCCGCCCGCCGGTGCCGCCGGTTGGGACGACGAACCCGCCGAGACCGGGATCGGGGTGTTCGAGGGCTTCGCTCCCGCGCTGGGCGAGGCGTTCGCCGCCGCGCAGGCCGGCGACCGGCGCCTGTACGGGTTCGCCAACCACGTCCTCACCTCGACGTTCCTCGGCTCCTCGGCGGGGCTGCGGCTGCGGCACGACCAGCCCACCGGGCTGCTGGAGCTGAACGCCAAGGGCGCGGGCGGCTCGGCGTGGGCGGGCGTCGGCACCCGCGACTTCACCGACGTCGACGTCCCCGCCCTCACCGGCGACCTCGCCCGGCGGCTGGAGTGGGGCGAGCGGCGCGTGGACCTGCCGGCCGGCCGGTACGAGACGATCCTGCCGCCGTCCGCCGTCGCCGACCTGATGATCTACCTGTACTGGTCGGCGGGCGCCCAGGACGCGCAGGACGGCCGTACGGTGTTCAGCGCCCCCGGCGGCGGCACCCGCGTCGGGGAGCGGCTCGCGGACCTGCCGATCACCCTGTCCAGCGACCCGGCCGCCCCGGGCATGCAGTGCGCCCCGTTCGTCGTCGCGCACGCCTCCAGCCGCGAGGCGTCGGTGTTCGACAACGGCCTCGCGCTCGGCGCCACCGACTGGATCAGCGACGGGACCCTCACGTCCCTGGCCCAGACCCGGCACTCCGCCGAGCGCACCGGGCTGCCGCTCACCCCCGCCGTCGACAACCTGGCGATGCGGGGGCCGGACGGCGGCGCGACCCTGGAGGAGATGGTCGCCCGCACCGAGCGCGGTCTGCTGCTGACGTGCCTGTGGTACATCCGGGAGGTCGACCCGCAGAGCCTGCTGCTGACCGGCCTCACCCGCGACGGCGTCTACCTCGTCGAGGACGGCGAGGTCGTCGGGGCGGTGAACAACTTCCGGTTCAACGAGAGCCCCGTCGACCTGCTGTCGCGGATCTCCGAGGTCGGCGAGACCGGGCCGACACTGCCGCGCGAGTGGTCGGACTACTTCACCCGCACCGCCATGCCGGCGGTCCGGGTGCCCGACTTCCACATGTCGACGGTGAGCCAGGCCACCTGAGCCGTCACGGGCCGGGGACGGCGGGAGGGCGCCGGGGGCCCGGGACCGGGCCCGCCCGCGCGGACCCGCCGTCCCCGGCCCCGCGCGGTCAGGCGTCCTCCAGGCGGAAGCCGACCTTCATGGTGACCTGGAAGTGGCCCACCTCGCCGTCCTCGATGTGGCCGCGGACCTCGGTCACCTCGAACCAGTCCAGGTGCCGCAGGGTCTGCGAGGCCCGCCGGACGCCGTTGCGTATCGCGGCGTCGACGGACTCCGGCGACGTCCCCACGATCTCGGTCACGCGGTACGTGCGATCGGTCATCGACTCCTCCAGATGTTTTGCCCAGTGCCGCCGGTGCAGGTCGGACTCCATGGGCTTACCGTGGAATGGTGAAGGTCAATCCCCGCCACCACCGCGAGCCGGCGGTCTACACGGTCACCGACGCTCCCCGCCCCATGTCGGAGGACATCGGGCACCGCCAGCGGCGTTACCTGATCTCCATGGGCGTCCGCACGATCTGCTTCGTGGGGGCGGTGGTGGCCGCCGTGGCGGGCGCGCCGTGGTGGCTCGCGCTGCTCATGGTGGTCGGCGCCGCGCTGCTCCCCTACGTCGCGGTGATCTTCGCCAACGGGGGGCGCGAACCGACCGCCCCGGCGGCCTTCGACGACCGCCTCCGCAAGGAACAGAAGCCGGTTTCCGGACAGCGTCCGGAAATCCGGTCGTGACATTCTCTTGACTAACCGCGGGGGGTTTCGGTGTACGATTTGTACCGGCGCTCTGGTCCCCCGTCGGGGCGCCCGTGCCGGTGTTCCGGGCCCCCGTCGGAACACCGATGATGCGGCGCCGGGTGGATTGCCCCCGTATCCACCCGGCGCCGCTTTTCTCTCTCCGGGGTTCCCGCTGAAACTTCGCGGGCGCGCAGATGACCTTCTTCGCACCTTCACTTGACCGCCCGCTCGGGCCGACGCACATTTGCGCGATTACGCAAGCCTTCCGCGCTGTCCTGCTCCGGCCATGAACCGGAACCCCGTCCTCGCGAACCCCGCGCACCGGTATCCGCAGGGAGCGGGGCGTTCCCGCGCGGGCACCCTCCGTCAGGAGGGGCCGGCGGCGGACCGATCCTTCCCGGCGCCCGCCGCGTACTGCTGAGCGGCACCACCGTCCCCGCGCCCCAGGGGAGGTCCCGTGGACCCGGACTCCGGCCGGACGACCGCCGCGGCGCGGAAGGCCGCGCTCCGCAGGGCGAGGCGCCCGGCCAGCCGTCCTGACCGGCGCGCCCCCGTCCCGGGCCTCCCGCCCCCCTTGACGGCGACGGCCGATGAGACGAACATCACAGCTGCTTCACCTGAGACATATCGACCATGTGTCTCAGAACGCGGGCCGTCCACCCACGGCGCGACGCGGCCCGCGGCCCCGCCCGGGAAACGGAGATCGGCCATGAGCGCATTCGACGACGTGCCCGAGTGGGCGCCCCGGAACCCGCCGGAGCCGGGCGGCCCCGAGTCCCCCTACACCTTCCTCGGCGCCTCGCACCCGGCCGGGCTCCCGCCCCGCGGCGCGGCGGGCGGGCCCGAGAGCGAGCCCTTCGACGCCTTCAGCAGACCCGGCCGCACGCCCCGTCCCCCGGGCCCGGCGCACGCCGCCGCCAAGCAGCCGCGGGGGCCGTGGGCCCTCGGCGGAGGCCGCCCGCCGCGGCGGGTCGGCGGCGTCCTGCTCGGGCCGCTGGCGGGCGCGGTCGGCCTGGTGCTGCTCACCGGGTTCGGCGCGTACGCGATCGCCTCGGCGGGCGAGGGCTGCGCCGGCGGCGGCGCGGTGACGCTCGACGTGGCCGCGGCGCCGGACGTCGCGCCCGCGGTCGCGCGGGCGGCGGGGCGCTTCAACGACGCGGGGCACGAGGTGGACGGGCGGTGCGCCCGCGCGCGGGTGCGCGCCGCCGACCCCGCCGCGGTGGCGACGCTGCTGTCCGGCAAGGGCGTGGCCGGCGTCGCCCGCAGGCCGGACGTCTGGATCCCCGACTCCTCGCTGTGGACCAAGCTCGCCGGCGGCTCCGGGGCGGCCCCGGCCGCGGACGCCTCGGGGCGGCCCGACGGGATCGCCTCGACCCCGATCGTCCCCGCGGTCCCGCGCGGGCTTGCGACGCAGCTGCGCAACCTCGGCGCCCCGGAGCGGCCGTCCTGGAAGGACCTGCTCGCCGCGGCCGGGACGGCCTCCGGCGCCGAGCCTGACCCCGCCGGGGGCCGCACCGGGGTGCTACCGCCGCGGCTGTTCCGACTCCAGGTCCCCGATCCGTCCCGGAGCGCGACCGGCATGGGCTCGCTGATCCTGGCCGGTGCGCTGCTGGGGGACGCCCCCGGCGGCGAGGCGTCGTTCACCGGTGTGGTCCGCACGATCCGGGAGGGCGTCGCCGTCTCCGTGGACGCCGAGTTCGCCGCGTTCGCCTCGTCCGCCTCGTCCGGCCAGGGCGAGGCCGACCGTTACCCGGTCGCGATGGCGCCCGAGCAGGCGGTGTTCGCCTACAACGCGCGGCGTCCGGCCGAGCCGGCGGTCGCGCTGTATCCGGCGGAGGGGACGATCTACCTCGACTACCCGGTCACCGTCCTGGCGGAGGACCGGGCCAGGGCGGGCGCGGCGCGGTTACTGCGGACGGCGCTCGCGGACAGGGCGACCCGGGACGACCTCCGGCGGCTGGGCTTCCGGGCGCCCGGCGGAGCCGCGCCCGCGTCGTTCTCGCCGCGGACCGGCCTGGACCCGCGCCCCCCGCGGGCGCTCCCCGAGACGCCCGCCGCGGACGTGCGGCGCACCATGCAGTCGTGGGCGCAGCTGTCGCTGAGCATCCGGATGCTCAGCATCATCGACGTGTCGGGGTCCATGGACGAGCGGGTCGCGCCGGGCGTGACGCGGCTGCAGTCCACGGTGCGCACGGCCCAGGGCGGACTCGCGCTGCTGCCGGACGACAGCGAGCTCGGCCAGTGGATCTTCTCCACGGACCTGCGGGGCGACCGGGACTGGCGGGAGCTGGTCGGCGTGGGACCGCTCAACGAGCGGCTGGGGTCGGCGACCCGGCGGCAGCTCGTGCTGAGCGCGTTCGCGCGGATCCGGGTGAAGCCGCACGGCGACACCGGCCTGTACGACACGGTCATGGCGGCGTTCGACTACATGAAGCGGACCTACAAGCCGGAGTACGTGAACTCGGTCCTGCTGTGGACGGACGGGAGGAACGAGGACCCGCACGGCCCGTCCCTGGAGGAGACCCTCGACCACATGCGGCGCGAGTACGACCCGGAGCGCCCCGTCCAGGTCAACATGCTGGGCTACGGGTCGGACGTGGACGTCAACGAGCTGCGGCGGATCGCGCAGGTGACGCACGGCGACGCCTACGTGGCCGAGACGCCCGGGCAGATCCAGGCGATCTTCCTCGAGGCCGTCTCGCGCCGGGTCTGCGAACCCGGCTGCTGACCCGCCCCGGCGGCCGACCCCTCTCGTATTTGATTCTAGAACTGGATTCGAGATAACTTAGCGTTCTGTTAGTAACGCTGGCGAGAGGGGCACGGCGTGCGCCGCACCGTTTTCAACGAGGACCACGAGGCCTTCCGGGACACGATCCGGGCGTTCATCGAGGCCGAGGTGGTCCCGGTCTACGAGGAGTGGGAGAACGCCGGCCACCCGCCGCGCGACTTCTACACCAAGCTCGGCGAGCTGGGCGTGTTCGGCATCCAGGTGCCCGAGGAGTACGGCGGCGCGGGCGAGACGAGCTTCAAGTACCAGGCCGTGGTGTCCGAGGAGTGCGCCCGCGCCGGGGTGAGCTTCGGCGGCTACGGCGTGCACGTCAACCTCGTCCTGCCGTACCTGCTGAAGTACGGGTCGCAGGAGCAGAAGAAGCGCTGGCTGCCGCCGTTCGTGTCCGGCGAGATGATGACGGCGATCGCGATGACCGAGCCCGGCACCGGCTCCGACCTCGCGGGCATGCAGACCACGGCGAAGCTGGACGGCGACCACTACGTCCTGAACGGCGCCAAGACGTTCATCACCGGCGGCGTCCTCGCCGACCGGGTGCTCGTCGTCGCGCGGACGTCCCCGGCGACGCCGGAGAACCGCCGGGCGGGCCTGTCGATCCTCGCCGTGGACACCCGGAGCGAGGGCTACGCGGTCGGCCGCAAGCTGGAGAAGATCGGGCTGCGCAGCTCCGACACCGCCGAACTGTCGTTCACCGACGTCCGGGTGCCCGTGGAGGACCTGCTCGGCGAGGAGGGCCGCGGGTTCGAGTACCTGACGCACAACCTCGCCGAGGAGCGCCTCGGCATCGCGACCAGTTCCTACGCGTCGGCGGCCGCCGCCGTGGAGTTCGCCCGCAGGTACGTCCAGGAGCGCACCGTCTTCGGCAAGACCGTGTCGTCGTTCCAGAACACCAAGTTCGTGCTGGCCGAGTGCGCCACCGAGGTCGAGGCGGCCCGCTCGCTCGTCGACCGCTGCATCGAGGCGCTGGACGCCGGAGAGCTCACCCCCGCCGACGCCGCCGTCTGCAAGCTGTTCTGCACCGAGGTGCAGGCCCGCGTCGTCGACAAGTGCCTCCAGCTGCACGGCGGCTACGGCTACATCCTGGAGTACCCGATCGCGCGCCTGTACGCCGACGCCCGGGTCGCCCGGATCTACGGCGGCACCAGCGAGGTGCTCAAGACCATCATCGCCAAGGACATCCAGGTCTGACGGAAGGGCTGCGCACATGACCGACACCCGGGTGGCCATCGTCACCGGCGCCGCGCGCGGCATCGGCGCCGCCACCGCCGTCCGCCTCGCCAGGGAGGGCTTCGCCGTCGCGGTCTGCGACCTCGACGAGGCCGCCTGCGCCGGCACGGTCGAGACGATCACCAAGGACGGCGGCACCGCGCTCGCCGTCGGCGTGGACGTCGCCGACACCGCGCGGGCGAACGCCGCCGTCGCGCGCGTCGCCGCCGAGCTCGGCCCGCCCGTCGTCCTGGTGAACAACGCCGGCATCACCCGCGACAACCTCCTGTTCAAGATGTCCGACGACGACTGGGACTCGGTCCTGTCGGTGCACCTGCGCGGCTCGTTCGTGATGACCCGCGCGGCGCAGGAGCACATGACGAAGGCCGGATGGGGCCGGATCGTGAACCTGTCGTCGGTGTCGGCCCTCGGCAACCGCGGCCAGGTCAACTACTCGGCGGCCAAGGCGGGCCTGCAGGGGTTCACCAAGACGCTGGCGATCGAGCTGGGCAGGTTCGGGGTGACGGCCAACGCGATCGCGCCGGGGTTCATCGCCACCGAGATGACCGCCGCGACCGCCGCCCGCGTCGGCGTCGACTTCGAGGACTTCAAGGCCGCCGCCGCCAAGGAGATCCCGGTCCGGCGCGTCGGCGTCCCCGAGGACATCGCCGGGACCGTCGCGTTCCTGGTCGGCGACGACGCGTCGTTCGTGTCCGGGCAGGTCATCTATGTGGCCGGTGGTCCCCGCGCGTGACGGGGCGGCCCGGGTGCGCGACCGGGACGGGACGGAGGAGTCGCTGCGCGCGGCGGCGGTCGCGCTGCTGCGGCGCGGCGGCGTCCTCGCCGGGCTGAACCTGCGCCAGGTCGCCGACGAGGCGGGGGTCAACCGCGGGCTGGTCTACCAGTACTTCGGGTCGCGGCGGGCGCTGCTGCGCTCGGCGCTGTTCCACCGGTCGCGCCCGAACGCCGAGGACGCCGTGGACGCGGCCGGGCTGCCGCTGCGCGAGCGGCTGGCGCGGCTGTTCTGGACGAGCCTGCGCGACCCCGAGCCGGTCCGGCTGGCGACGCTGCTGGTGCTGGACGGCGACGACCGGCCCCGGGTCCTGCTCAACCGGGGCGCGGGCCGGGAGGACCTCGCGGCGGAGGCGGAGCGCGGCGACCTGCCGGTCGAGGACGTGGCCGCCGTGCAGGCCGCCATCGCCTCCACCGTCTACGGGTACACGCTGCTGCGCGAGCACCTGGCACGGGAGATCGGCGTGCCCGCCGAGGAACTCGACGAGCGCATGGCCCGCTGCGTGGAGGCCATGTTCGTGCGCCGCCCCGGCTAGCGGGGGCGGGCCTCGGCGAGCCGTTCCGCGAGGACGGCCGGGGCCTCGACCAGGGACGGGCCGTACCAGGTGAGGAGCCGGCCGCTGACGAGCGCGGCGTCGAGCCCGGGGAAGGACTCCGGGCCGTCGTCCTCGGTGAAGCGGTACGGCTCGTCCGGCAGGACCACCAGGTCCGCGCCGGCCGCGTTCAGCTCGTCCAGCGGGATCTTCGGGTAGCGCTCGGGATGCCCGGCGTAGACGTTGGACACGCCGAGGCGGGCCAGGACGTCGCCGGTGAAGGTGTCGCGCCCGACGACCATCCACGGCCGCCGCCAGATCGGGATCACCGCCGCCCGGGGCTCGCCGGGCGCGACGCCGGCCCAGACGCGGGACGCCTCCTCCAGCCAGCCGGGCGCCGGCACCCGGCACGCCTCGGTGAGCATGCGCCGCAGCGACGCCAGCGCCTCCTCGACCGTGCGGATCCGCGTCATCCACACCGGCACGCCGGCCGCGCGCAGCGCCTCGACGTCGGCGGGCCGGTTCTCCTCGGTGTTGCCGACGACGACGTCGGGCCGCAGCCCGATGATCCGCTCCAGGTCGGGGTTCTTGGTGCCCCGCACGCGCGGCACGTCCAGGCCCTCGGGGTGGGTGCACCAGTCGGTGGCGCCGGCGAGCAGCCCCGGCGCGGTCGCCGCGACCGTCTCGGTCAGGGACGGGACGATCGACACGACTCGGCGCACCCGGTCCGGGACACCGGCCGGGGCGCCGGTGTCGTCGTGGACGGCCATCGGCGGGGCGCCTCAGACGTTGCGGCGGTACTGGCCGCCGACCTCGAAGAACGCGTCGGTGATCTGCTGGAGGCTGCACACGCGCGCCGCGTCCATCAGCACCGCGAACACGTTCTCGCCGGACCGGGCCGCGTCCTTGAGCGCGGCGAGGGCGGCCCGCGCCCCGTCCCGGTGCGCCTCCTGGTAGCCGTGGACGCGGTCGAGCTGGGAGCGCTTCTCGCCCTCGGTGGCGCGGGCGAGCTCGATCGTCTTCGGGGTCCCGTCGCCGGCCTCGGGGCCGCGGAACGTGTTGACGCCGATGATCGGCAGCGAGCCGTCGTGCTTGCGCTGCTCGTACAGCATCGACTCGTCCTGGATGCGGCCGCGCTGGTAGCCGGTCTCCATCGCGCCGAGGACGCCGCCGCGCTCGCTGATGCGGTCGAACTCGGCCAGCACCGCCTCCTCGACCAGATCGGTCAGCTCGTCGATGACGAACGACCCCTGCAGCGGGTTCTCGTTCATCGCCAGCCCCCACTCGCGGTTGATGATGAGCTGGATCGCCAGGGCCCGCCGCACCGACTCGGCCGTCGGCGTGGTGACCGCCTCGTCGTAGGCGTTGGTGTGCAGGCTGTTGCAGTTGTCGTAGATCGCGATGAGCGCCTGCAGCGTCGTGCGGATGTCGTTGAAGTGCATCTCCTGCGCGTGCAGGGAGCGCCCGGACGTCTGCACGTGGTACTTGAGCTTCTGGCTGCGCTCGTTCGCGCCGTACCGGTCGCGCATGGCCACGGCCCAGATGCGGCGGGCCACCCGTCCGAGCACGTTGTACTCGGGGTCCATGCCGTTGGAGAAGAAGAACGACAGGTTGGGCGCGAAGTCGTCGATGTCCATGCCCCGCGCCAGGTAGGACTCGACGTAGGTGAAGCCGTTGGCGAGGGTGAACGCGAGCTGGCTGATGGGGTTCGCCCCGGCCTCGGCGATGTGGTAGCCGGAGATCGACACCGAGTAGAAGTTGCGGACCTTGTTGGCGATGAACCACTCCTGGATGTCGCCCATCATCCGCAGGGAGAACTCGGTGGAGAAGATGCAGGTGTTCTGCCCCTGGTCCTCCTTGAGGATGTCGGCCTGCACGGTGCCGCGCACGGTGGACAGCACGCGCGCGCGGATCTGCGCGGCCTCCTCCTCGGACGGCTCGCGGCCGTTCTCCTCGTAGAAGGCGTCCAGCCCCTGGTCGATGGCCGTGTTGAGGAAGAACGCCAGGATCGTCGGCGCGGGACCGTTGATGGTCATCGACACCGACGTGGTCGGGGACGACAGGTCGAACCCGTCGTAGAGCGCCTTCATGTCGTCCAGCGTGGCGATCGAGACACCGGACGTGCCGACCTTGCCGTACACGTCGGGGCGCTCGTCGGGGTCGCGCCCGTACAGGGTGACCGAGTCGAAAGCGGTGGACAGGCGCGTCGCGGGCTGGCCCTCCGACAGCAGCTTGAACCGGCGGTTGGTGCGGAAGGGGTCGCCCTCCCCCGCGAACATGCGGGCGGGGTCCTCGTTGTCGCGCTTGAAGGGGAACACCCCGGCGGTGAACGGGAACCGGCCGGGCAGGTTCTCGTTGCGCAGGAAGCGCAGCAGCTCGCCGTGGTCGGTGTAGCGCGGCAGCGCGACGCGGGGGATCCTGCTGCCCGACAGGGACTCGCGCGTGAGCGTGGTGCGCAGCTCCCTGTCGCGGATCTTCACGACCTGCTCGTCGCCGGAGTAGGACTCCACGACGGCGGGCCAGCCCTCGACGAGTTCGGCGTTCCCGGGCTCCACGTCCCGGCGCGCGCCCTCCAGCAGGCTCTCCACCTCGGAGGCGTCCGTCAGCTCGGCGCGCACCTCGTCCAGCCGCTGGACGCGCCGCACCGCCTCCATCTGCCGCAACGTGTCGGCGTGGTAGCCGCGGACGGTCTCGGCGATGTCGGACAGGTACCGCACGCGGTTCGGCGGGATGACGTTCGCGGCGCCGGTCGACACCTTGGTCGCGACCTCGGGCAGGGCACCGTCCTCCAGGCGCAGGCCGTGCTCGCCCAGCAGCCCGCCCAGGTGCTGGTAGAGCGCCGTGACGCCGTCGTCGTCGAACGTGGCGGCGCTCGTGCCGAACACCGGCATGTCCTCCGGCCGCTGTCCGAACGCCTCCCGGTTGCGCACGAGCTGGCGGCCGACGTCCCGCAGCGCGTCGACCGCGCCGCGCCGCTCGAACTTGTTGATCGCGACCACGTCCGCGAAGTCGAGCATGTCGATCTTCTCCAGCTGGGACGCGGCGCCGAACTCCGGCGTCATCACGTAGAGCGACACGTCCACCAGCGGCACGATCGCGGCGTCGCCCTGCCCGATGCCGGGCGTCTCCAGGATCACCAGGTCGTAGCCGGCGGCCTTGCAGGCGGTGACGATGTCCTCGGCGTTCTCCGGCAGCTCCCGCGCGCCCCGGGTGGCCAGCGAGCGGAAGAACACCCGGTCGCCGTCGAGGGAGTTCATCCTGATCCGGTCGCCGAGCAGCGCGCCGCCGCCGCGCCGCCGCGTCGGGTCCACCGCGAGCACCGCGACGCGCAGCCGGTCGCCCTGATCGACGCGCAGGCGCCGCACCAGCTCGTCGGTGAGGGAGGACTTCCCGGACCCGCCCGTCCCGGTGATGCCCAGCACCGGGACCCGCCGCCCGGCCGCGGCCTCGGCGAGCCGCGCGCGGGCGTCCGCGGGCAGGGCGCCGGCCTGGAGGCAGGTGATCGTCCGGGCGAGCGCGCGCCGGTCGCCGGCCAGCACGTCGCCGGCCGGCACGGGCTCGGCGGCCAGGTCGACGTCGCAGTCGCGGACCAGCTCGTTGATCATCCCGGGCAGGCCGAGGCGCTGCCCGTCCTCCGGGGAGAAGATCCGCACCCCCGCCCCCGACAGCCGCGCGATCTCCTCGTGCACGATGACGCCGCCGCCCCCGCCGAACACCTTCACGTGCTCGGCGCCGGCCTCCTTCAGGCTGCGCGACAGGTACTCGAAGTACTCGACATGGCCGCCCTGGTAGGAGCTGATCGCCACGCCCTGAGCGTCCTCCTCCAGGACGGCGTCGACGACCTCGCGGACGGAGCGGTCGTGGCCGAGGTGCACCACCTCGGCGCCCTGGGACTGCAGGATGCGCCGCATGATGTTGATGGCCGCGTCGTGGCCGTCGAACAGCGCCGCGGCCGTCACGAAGCGCACCGGGTGCACCGGCGAGTGCAGCTCCCCCGTCACCGTCCCCACCCCAAACCTTGGACATCCAATATTTGGAAGTTAAAGTAGTTTCCGTGCGCGACGCAGTCAAGACCGCATACGGTGGGCCGGTGCCCGACATGCCCGATCCCATCGCCGAGGCCCACCGCCAGTGGAGCGGCCGCTGGCCCGAGCACGCCGACCGCATGGCGGCCGTCACCTCCGTGATGCGGGCCCAGCAGCTCCTGCTGAGCCGGATCGAGGCCGTCCTCAAGCCCCACGGGCTGACGTTCGCCGCCTACGAGGCCCTGCGCCTGCTCGCCTTCGCCCGCACCGGGACCCTTCCCATGGGCAAGATGGGCAACCGCCTCATGGTGCACCCCGCGTCCGTGACCAACGTGATCGGCCGCCTGGAGCGGCGGGGCCTGGTCGGCCGCCGCCCCTCCCCCGACGACCGCCGCGTCGTCCTCGCCACCATCACCCCCGCGGGCCGCGACCTCGCCGAGGAGGCCACGCTCGCCCTCAACGAGTCCGGCTTCGGCATCGCCGGCCTCCCTGCCGCCGAGGCCGCCGACGTCACCACGGCCCTGCGGCGCGTCCGCCTCGCCACCGGCGATCTGGAGCGGTGACGGATCGGCCGGGCCCCCGGCCGATCCGCACATGGTCGCCGCGGCGGCTCAGCGGTCGCGGACCCAGGCGTCGACCAGGTCGGCGACCTCGGGCCGGGAGCGCGGCAGGTAGTGGGTGTCCCTGATGCGGTGGAGGGTCCGGTCGGACGCGGCGAGGGCACCGAGGATCGCGCGGGCGTCGCCGTCGTAGACGCACTCGTCCGCCGTGGCGTGCACCACCAGGGACGGGACGGTGACGCGCGCCAGGTGCGGGGCGGCGGTGCACTGCGAGGTGCGCAGGCTCCACATCGACAGCCAGGACCGCAGCGTGCACAGCGAGCCGATGCCGAACACGCCGTAGTTGGCCCTGGCGGGGTCGCCGAGGTAACAGCGGTTGGGCTCCCGGTCGGACGGTTCGATGGCGGGGTCGATCATGCGCAGGTCGGCCCAGGTCCGGTGCACGGTGAACAGGGCGTCGCGGGCGCGCGTTCCCTTCAGGGCGTCCAGGCGGGCGAGGACCCGGTCGGTGATTCGCTCGTTGCGGGCGCGCTGGGCGGCGCGGTAGCGGGACTGGAACTCCGCGCTGAACGGGGGCCCGTTGCCGGGGTCGAAGGGGTCGAGGGACGGGTCGGCCGAGAGCGGGTCGGTCTCGTCGGCGACCGAGGGGTCCATCCAGGCGGTGAGGACCTCGGGGCGGCCGGAGTGGGCGGCGAGCGCGACGAACAGGTCCCCGGCGGGCAGGTCCTCGATGGCGGCGACCGGGCGCATCCCGGCGACCGGCGTGACATTGGGGTCGACGGCCTGCGACTGGTAGGCGGCCATCAGCGAGCCGCCGCCGGAGTTGCCGAGCAGGACGATCCGCTCGGCGCCCGCCCGCTCGCGGAGCCAGCGCACGCCCACGCCGATCTCGGCGAGGGCGTGGTCGAGCAGGAAGTACGCCTCGTTGCCGCGGAAGCGGGTGTTCCAGCCGAGGAAGCCGTACCCGCGGGCCGCTAGGTGCTCGGCGAGGTAGTGCTCGGAGAAGTCGACGTTGTAGTGGGTCGCGATGAACGCGGTCCTCGGGGCGGCCCCGGCCGGGCGGTGGTAGATCCCCTGGCACGGGTGGCCGCCCGCGCCGGCCCGGCCGGCCAGGGGCGACGGCAGCCCCACGAACTCCCTGACGATCTCGCCCATCCGGCGCCTCCCGGCTCGATACCGAATCGAGTTCTGATCGTAGGGGGATATGGACGCGGCACGGCCACCCACCGCCTGGACGTGCCCGTCCATCCCATATGCTGCGGATCACATCCGTTGTGTCGCAAGGAGGCGTGATGGCGGATTCGCCGACGATGACGTACGGCGGCTATCTGAGGCTCGACGACCTGCTGTCGTGCCAGGAGCCGAAGACGCGTGCGCACGACGAGCTGCTCTTCGTGATCATCCATCAGGTCTACGAGCTGTGGTTCAAGCAGATCCTGCACGAGGCCGCGCTGCTGCAGAGCCGGATGGAGGAGGGCAACAGCGGCGGGTCGCTGCACACCGCCCGCCGCATCGCCAAGATCCTCAAGACCGTCGTCGGGCAGCTGGACGTGCTGGAGACGATGACGCCCCGGCAGTTCGCCTCGTTCCGCGACGCGCTCGGCAACTCCAGCGGCTTCCAGAGCGAGCAGTTCCGCGAGATCGAGGCCGTCCTCGGGCGGCGCTCCTTCCCCGCCTCCGACCTGCGCGGCGACGAGCGCCTCCGGGCGGCCGTGTCCCGCCCGTCGGTGTTCGACTCGCTGCTGCGCTACCTCGCCGGGCGCGGCCACCCCGTCCCGCGCGAGGCGCTGGAGCGTGACTTCTCCCTGCCGTGGGAGCCCGACCCCGGGGTGCAGAAGGTCCTGCTCGCCGTCTACGCGGACGAGTCCGGGCCCGCCGCCGAGGTCTGCGAGGCGCTCGTCGACGTGGACGAGGGCATCCAGGAGTGGCGCTACCGGCATCTGAAGATGGTCGAGCGCACGATCGGCGCGAAGATCGGCACGGGCGGCTCGGCCGGCGCCGACTACCTGCGCAGCACCCTGTTCGCCCCCGCCTTCCCCGACCTGTGGGAGGTCCGCTCCCAGACCGAGGAGGTCCCCGTCCATGGCGGCTGAGGGCGGCGAGCGGGTCGCGATCGTCGGCGCGGGCCTGGCGGGCTGCCTGCTCGCGGTGCTGCTCGGACGCCGCGGCATCGCGGTGACGGTGTACGAGCGGCGGCCCGACCCGCGCGTCGCGGGCGCCGAGCGGGGCCGCTCGATCAACCTGGCGGTCTCGGCTCGCGGCCTGGCCGCGCTGGAGCAGGTCGGCCTGCGCGACCAGTCGCTCAAGCAGGCGCTGCCCATGCACGGGCGGATGGTGCATCCCCTGGCGGGCGCGCAGAACTTCCAGCCCTACAGCGCCGGCGGCGAGCGCGCCATCAACTCCATCAGCCGCGCCGAGCTGAACCGGTCGCTGCTCGACACCGCCGAGAGCACGCCGGGGGTCACGCTGCGGTTCTCCCAGCGCGTCACCGGCGTGGACGTCGAGGCCGGCGCCCTCCTGCTGGAGGACGCGGACCCCGAACCCGCCGACGTCGTCCTGGCCGGGGACGGCGCCTACAGCGCGGTCCGCCGGTCGCTGCGCCTGGACGAGGACGCCGACTTCCTGGAGCACGGCTACAAGGAGCTGACCGTCCCGCCGAGGGACGGCGGTTTCGCGCTCGACCCGGACGCGCTGCACATCTGGCCGCGCGGCACCTCGATGATGATCGCGCTGCCGAACCTGGACCGCTCGTTCACCTGCACGCTGTTCTGGCCGAAGCAGGACTTCGCCGCCCTCGACACCCCGGAGAAGGTCACCGCCTACTTCGAGCGGCACTATCCCGACGTGGCGGGCCTCATGCCGGACCTCACCGGCGACTACGAGCGCAACCCGGTCGGGTCGCTGGTGACCGTCCGGTGCTGGCCGTGGACGCGGTACGGCCGCGGCGCCCTGGTGGCGCTGCTGGGCGACGCCGCGCACGCGATCGTGCCCTTCTTCGGGCAGGGCGCGAACTGCGCCTTCGAGGACTGCATCGAGATCGACCGGTGCCTGACCGAGACGGGCGGCGACTGGCCCCGCGCGCTGTCGCTCTACCAGGAGCGGCGCAAGGCCAACACCGACGCGATCGCCGAGATGGCGCTGGACAACTTCGTCGAGATGCGCGACCGGGTGTCCTCCCCGGTGTACCGGGCGAAGCAGGCCGCGACGCACGCGCTGGAGCGCCGCCTGGCCGGACGGTACGTCTCCCGCTACGAACTGGTGTCGTTCTCGACGATCCCCTACGCGCGGATCCCGGCGCGGATCAGACGGCAGAACCGGGTGCTAGCCGCGGCCGCCCTCGGTTCCGCGGCGGCCCTCGGCCTCGGACTGCGCGCCCTCGTCCGGCGCCGCTGACACCGGGCGGCGGCCGGCGGCCAGGTCGGCGACCGCCGCCACCAGCGCCGCCAGCACGAACCCCAGCACGACGATCAGCCCGCGCCGGAACGCGGCCGCCCACTCCCCCCCGGTGCCGGCCAGCGTGGCGAAGAACACCGCCCCGACGGCGGCGATCCCCATCGCGGTGCCGACCCGCTGGCCGGTCTGCAGGACGCCCGCCGCGCTGCCGCCCTCGGTGTAGTCCACCTCCGACAGCGTGATCGTCTGGTTCGGCGAGATGACCAGGCCGGTGCCAAGCCCGGCCAGCAGCAGCGGCGCCGCGGTCGCCCAGGCCACGCCGGCGCCGGGCCTCAGCTCGACGGCGAGCCACGCCGCGCCGAGCCCCACGAGCACCAGGCACAGGCCGGCGGCGACGAGGTGGCGGCCGAACCGGGAGACGACCCGGCCGCCGAGCGCGGACGCCACACCGGAGCCGACCGCGAAGGGGGTGATGGCGAGGCCAGCGCCGAGCGCGCTGTAGCCGAGGCCGTTCTGCAGGTAGAGGGTGAAGATGAAGAACACCGCGGTGAACCCGGCGAAGTACAGCAGCGCGATCGCCGTGCCCAGCGTGTAGGAGCGGAGGCGAAACAGCGCGAGGACGACCATCGGCGTCCGCGCCCGGCGCTCCCAGGCCGCGAAGGCCACCAGCAGCGCGGCGCCCGCGGGGATCAGCAGCCACTTCAGGGCGCCCCGCCACTGCTGCTCCTGGACGAGCGGCAGGAGCACGCACAGGACCCCCGCGCCCAGCAGCAGCACCCCGAGCGGGTCCAGGCCCTGCCGCTGCCCGTAGACGGGGGCGGGCAGCAGCCGCCACGCCAGGAACAGCGCCGCGATCCCGACCGGGATGTTGACGTAGAACACCCACCGCCAGCCCTCCGCCGACCCGGCGATCGCGATCAGCCCGCCGCCGAGCAGCGGGCCGACGGCGGTCGCGATCCCGATGACGGCCCCGAGCGCCCCGAACGCCCGCCCCCGCTCGGCCCCCCGGAACAGCTGCTGGATGAGCCCCGCGACCTGCGGGTTGAGGATGCCGCCCGCGACGCCCTGCACGAGCCGGGCGAGGACGAGCAGCAGAATCGTCGGGGCGAGGCCCGCCGCCGCGCTCGCCACCGTGAACAGGGCCAGCCCGGACATGAACACCGCCCGGCGACTGCGGGCGTCGCCGAGCCGCCCGGCCGGGACCAGCACGAGCCCGAAGGTCAGGGCGTACCCCGACAGGATCCACTGGAGCTGCGCGTCGGACGCGTGCAGCCCCGCCCGGATCGACGGCAGCGCCACGTTGACGATGCTGACGTCCAGCAGCGTCATGAACGCCGCCACAAGGCACACAGAGAGCGCCTGCCAGCGCTTGTTCATTGCCTTTTCTCCTCCTTCGGGCCGTGTTTATTGCAGTGCTCTCCTCCTTCGGGCCTGGCGGCCCTCCATCGTCGGGCACCGCGGCGATCGCTGGCATCGCTCCGGCTCGCCTTGCGGCTCGCTTCGCGATCAGATTCTTGCTTCGCTCGAATCTGCCTTCGGACGCGATCGCGGCTGTTGCGGTTGTTGCGTGGTCGCGGTGGTGGCTGAGGGCGCTGTGATGGCTAAGGTCGGCTCATGACCGACATTGAACCGGAGGACGGGGCCGAGGAGTTGCAGTGCTCCGCCAAGGGGTGCCGCGCGGACGCCGTGTGGGCGCTGCGATGGAACAACCCGAAGATCCACACGCCGGAGCGGCGGAAGATCTGGCTCGCCTGCGACGAGCACCGCCAGAGCCTGTCGGCGTTCCTTGATCGCCGCGACTTCCTGAAGGACGTGGTGCCGGTCGCCGAACGCGACGAGCCGGCCGACGGCTAGGGCCTGTCTCGAAGTGCCCGGCCACGCGCGCGAACGCGTGACCTGGCCGGTGGAGCGAGGCCGGAGGCGAGCGGAGCCGGGCAGATCGCGAAGCGATGCCGCGGTCGCCCAGGCCAGGTCACGCAGCGAGCCGCCAGGCGAGCGAAGTGGGCCGGGACTGAGAAACACAGCCGCAAGGCGAGCGAAGTGGGCCGGGACTGAGAAGCAGCCTATGCGTCGTCGAGGACCGGCTCGCCGGCCTGCTCGGGCACCTCGGCCCGCCAGCCCTCGGCCATCTCGGTCAGCCGCGCGGCGCCGTCCCGCGCGGGCACGCCGCGGCCGACCGCGAGGCCGAGCAGGTAGGCCGTCAGCGGCGCGCCGGGCCGTGCGACGTTGTGGGCGACGTCGCGGGCGAGGTCCAGGACCAGGCCCTGGTCGACGTCCCCGCGCTCCAGGCCCAGTTCGAGGCACGCCGCGTTGATCCAGTCCTCAAGGACAGCCATGGGTTCCCCCTTCGAGCATGGTCCTGGTGGTGTGCCCACTCTCCCACGATCAAAGCAGGCGCTCGGCGGCGGCCAGCTGTTCGGGAGTGTCGCAGTCGAACCACGCGGGGCGGCCGCCGGGCGGCGGCGCGACCGGGACGGGGGCCAGCGGGCCGAGCAGGCCGCGCAGGGACGCGCCGTCGTAGGCGGCCAGCGACTCCCGCAGGGCGGCCGCGCGCCAGCAGCCCGCGAGCCACTGCTCGCGGCCGTCCCCGTCCACCAGGACGGCCCCGTCCCGCTCCCCCGCCGCCTCCAGCAGCGCGGCGACGTGGGCGGGCCGCAGGAACGGCAGGTCCGCCGCCAGCAGCACCAGCCTGGCCGCGCGGACCTCGGCGAGCCCGGCGCGCAGCGCGGGCACCGGCCCGCCGCCCGGCGGGTCCTCGCGGACGACGACGGCGCCCGGCAGGACGTCGCGGCGCGGCCCCACCACGATCAGCCGGGACGCGCCGGACGCGGCCGCCGCCGACCATTCGATCAGCCGGCGTCCCCCCACGGAGGCCGCGGGCTTGTCGGCGCCGAACCGCCGGGCGCGCCCGCCCGCGAGCAGCACGGCGTCGAAGGGCGCGCCGGCGTCCACGCGGCTCAGCCGCCGATCGCCGACATGGGCCGGGCGGGCTGGAGGAACGACGGGTCGTCGATGCCGTGCCCGGCGCGCTTGGTCCGTACGGCCGCGCGCCAGCGGTCGGCCAGTTCGGCGTCGGCGGCGCCGGCGCGCATCGCGTCCCGCAGGTTGGACTCCTCGGTGGCGAACAGGCAGTTGCGGACCTGCCCGTCGGCGGTGAGCCGCACCCGGTCGCAGGCGCCGCAGAACGGCCGGGTCACCGAGCCGATCACGCCGACCGTCTCGGGGCCGCCGTCGACCAGGAACGACTCGGCGGGAGCGCTGCCCCGCTCGTGCCCGTGATCGGGCACGAGGTCGAACTCGGCGGACAGCCGGTCCAGGATCTCGTCCGCGGTGATCATGTTCTCGCGGGTCCAGCCGTGCTGGGCGTCCAGCGGCATCTGCTCGATGAACCGCAGCCGGTAGCCGTGCTCCAGGCAGTAGCGCAGCAGCGGGACGGCCTCGTGGTCGTTGACCCCGCGCATCAGCACCGTGTTGATCTTGACCGGGGCCAGCCCGGCCCGCCGCGCCGCCGCCAGCCCCTCCAGTACGTCGGCGAGCCGGTCGCGGTGCGCGAGGCGCCGGAAGGTCTCGCGGTCGAGGGTGTCGAGGGAGACGTTCACCCGGTCGAGCCCGGCCTCGGCCAGCGGCGCGGCCAGCCGGTCGAGCCCGATCCCGTTGGTGGTCAGCGAGATCTGGGGACGCGGCGCCTGCTCCGCCGTCCGCCGCACGATGCCGGCGAGCCCGCGCCGCAGCAGCGGCTCGCCGCCGGTGTAGCGGACCTCGGTGACGCCGAGGTCGCGCACGGCGAGTCCGACCAGCCGGACGACCTCGTCGTCGGTGAGCAGTTCCGGCTTCGGCAGCCAGTCCAGCCCCTCGGGCGGCATGCAGTACGAGCAGCGCAGGTTGCACCGGTCGGTGAGGGAGACCCGCAGGTCCGTCGCGGTACGGCCGAAGGTGTCGACCAGCACGGGCACCCCTTCCTGTCGCGGTCTGGATCTCCAGCCTATTGCGGCGGTTGACGATCCGATCCCCCGCGGGAGACGGTGATCTTCAGCCGAGGAGCAGGGAGGCCGGAGTGGCGACGTCGCGGGAGTGGGAGTTCGCGGGCACGCGGGGAGCCGTCAACGCCCGGATCTGGGCGGACGGCGAGCCGCGCTACGTCGCGGTGCTCGTGCACGGCTACGGCGAGCACCTCGGCCGCTACGACCACGTCGCGGACGTCCTGGTCCGGCACGGCGCCGTCGTCTGCGGTCCGGACCACGCGGGCCACGGCCGCTCGGCCGGCGACCGCGTGCTGGTCGAGGACTTCGCGGACGTCGTCGCCGACCTGCACACGGTCGTGGAGGCGGCCCGCGGCGACCACCCGGACCTGCCCGTCGTCATGATCGGCCATTCCATGGGCGGTCTGATCGCCGCCCGGTACGCCCAGCTCCACGGCGCCGGCCTCGCCGCCCTCGTGCTGTCCGGCCCGGTCCTCGGCCGCTGGCACGTCGTCGAGGAGCTGCTGCCCCTCGACGCGATGCCGGACGAGCCGATCGACACCTCCACGCTCTCGCGCGACCCGGCCGTCGGCAGGGCCTACACCGAGGACCCCCTGATCTGGCACGGCCCGTTCAAGAAGCCCACCGTCCGGGCGCTGGACGACGCCCTGCGCCGCGTCGGCGAGCACGGGTCCCTGGGCGCGCTGCCGACCTTCTACGTCCACGGCGAGGCCGACGAGCTCGTCCGCCCGCGCGACACCCGCGTCGGCATCGAGGCGATCCGCGGGGACGACCTCACCGAGCGCCTCTACCCGGGCGCCCGGCACGAGGTCTTCAACGAGACCAACCGCGACGAGGTCCTCGCCGACGTCACCGCGTTCATCGACCGCGTGCTGCCGGAGGCGCCGAAGCCCGGCTCGTGAGGCGGCGGCGCCCCGGCGGGGGTCAGCCCTTCACGCAGATGAGCTGGCGGAGGTGCGCCACGACCTCGACGAGGTCGGACTGGGCCTCGATCACCGCGTCCAGGTCCTTGTAGGCGCCGGGGATCTCGTCCACGACACCGCTGTCCTTGCGGCACTCGACGCCCCTGGTCTGCTCGACCAGGTCCTCGACGGTGAAGTGCTTGCGGGCCTTGTTGCGGCTCATCCTGCGGCCCGCCCCGTGGGAGGCGGAGTTGTAGGCGGTCTCGTTGCCGAGGCCGCGGACGATGTAGGTGCCGGTCGCCATGGAGCCCGGGATGATCCCGAGGTCGCCGCGCCCGGCGCGGATCGCGCCCTTGCGGGTGACGAGCAGCTCGACGCCGCCGTACTCCTCCTCCGCCACGTAGTTGTGGTGGCAGGAGATGACCTCGCCCCACCTGCAGCGCTTCTCGCCGAACCGCTTGGTGACGACGTTCTGCGCGAGCGCGGTCATGACGGCGCGGTTGCGGCGCGCGTACTCCTGCGCCCAGAACAGGTCGTGGCGGTAGGCGTCCATCTTCGCGGTGCCCTTGAGGAACACCGCGAGGTCGCCGTCCGGCAGGTCCTGGTTGTGGGGCAGCTTGCGGGCGGCCTCGATGTGGTGCTCGGCCAGCTCGTTGCCGATGTTGCGCGACCCCGAGTGCAGGACGAGCCAGATCGCGCCGTCGTCGTCGGCGCACAGCTCCAGGAAGTGATTGCCGCCGCCGAGCGTGCCCATCTGCGAGCGGGCGCGGCCGTGGCGGGACCGGACCGCCGGGTGCAGGTCGTCGAAGCCCTGCCAGAAGTCGTACCAGCCGCGTTCCTTGAGGCCCGGGAGCGCGGACGGGTCGACGGCGTTCTTGTGCGAGCCGCGGCCCACCGGGATCGCCTTCTCCAGGCGGCTGCGCAGCCCGGCCAGGTCGTCCGGCATGTCCTCGACGGTGAGGGACGACTTGACGGCGGTCATGCCGCAGCCGATGTCGACGCCCACGGCCGCCGGGGACACCGCGTCCCTCATCGCGATCACCGAGCCGACGGTGGCGCCCTTGCCGTAGTGGACGTCGGGCATCACCGCGAGGCCCTCCACCCACGGCAGGGCGGAGACGTTGCGCAGCTGGTCGAGGGCGAGGTCCTCGACGCTCTGCGGGTCGGTCCACATCCGGATCGGGACGCGTCCGCCCTTCAGGGTCTGGTACGGCATTCCCACTCCTTGATCGACGGAACCGGACCGCGATCTATGACGCCAGAGTCACCCCTCCCGGTTCAACCGGTTTTCGCCCTGCCGGCGCTCGGTGAGGCCGAGCCTGTCGAGGTGGCGCAGCAGGGCGACGGCGACGTCGCGGCCGGTCCCGAGGGCGTCGCCGGCCTGCGCGGGCGTGAACGGCTGCGGCAGCCCCGACAGGACGCGCAGCGCCTCCCGGTCGGCGCCCGGGAGCAGCACGAGACCGTCGTCGATCCGCAGGACGGCGCCCGCGCGTTCGGCGCCGGCGAGGGTGTCGCCGGTGAGGCCCAGCTCTTCGAGGCGCCCGGCGCTGGGCGGCACGAACGGGGCGTCGGCGAGGTCGGCGCGGAGCCGCTCCACGGCCGCGGCCCAGGGCGGAGGCGGCGTCGCGGCGACCGCCGTCGGCGCGGGCTCGGCGGCCGGTGCCGGGGCGGGGCCGGCGGCCGGGCCGTAGACGCGTCCCGCGTCCAGGCGCAGCGGCGGCCGGACGAGCGCGGCGACGAGCTCCCGGGACGGCAGGCCGAGGCGGAGCCGGACCGCCTCCAAAGGGATCCCGGGGGCGCTCGGGCTCGCGGCGGCGTGCCGGGACGTCTCCTCGGCGAGCCGCTCGAACAGCGACCGCCAGTGCGCCGGGTCGGCGACCCACTCGCCGTTCAGGGCGACGGCGCCGGCCGGGGGCGCGCAGCCCATGAGCGACAGCTCAGAACGGCGGAGCACGCCATGCCGCCGGAGCACCACGGCGCCGTCCGGGCGGTCCGGCCAGGTCGCCAGCTCCCGGGCTCGGGCGGCACCCGCGCCACGTCGCACGAGGGTCGGCGGCCGGACGTCCAGGACGCTCACCCCGGCGATCGAGCGGCGCTCGGGGTCGCGCAGGAGCCCGATGTCGCCGAGGTGGAGGGCGAGCCGGGTGTTGAGGGTCAGGCGGGCCGTGTCGGGGCCGAGGGGCCGCAGCCCGACCGCGACGGCGGCCGACCCGATGTGCAGCGTCATCCGCCGCGCGAGCCTGCCGGACGCTTCGCCGAAGCGGGTCCGGACGTCGACGGAGGTGGTGTGCGTCCAGGCGCCCGGGGTGACCAGGGCCATGCCGGCCTCCACGCGGCCCGCGTCGCGCAGCGTCAGCACGACGCGGGAGACCCCGCCGACCGAGTCGCGGGGCTCGTCGGCGCAGCCGATCGTCCGGACGCGGACCCGCTCGCCCGCTGGCATGAGGAGCAGCTCGTCCCCGACGGCGACCGTCCCGGCGGCGAGGGTGCCGGCGATGACGGTCTGCCGCCCGGCGGTGAACGCCCGGTCGGCCCACAGCCGCACCGGCGCTGCCGGGTCGGGCACGGGCAGCCGGCCGGCGAGGCGGTCGAGCGCGGCGGCCAGCTCGGCCGTCCCGGCGCCGGTCTCGGCGCTCACCGCGACGGCCTCCGCGCCGCGCAGCGCGGTCCCGGCCAGCCGCTCGCGGATCTGGCGGAGCGCGGGCTTGGGATCGGCGGCGTCGGCCTTGGTGACGGCGAGGACGCCGAAGCGGACGCCGAGCGCACCAAGGGCGTCCAGATGCTCGCGCGTCTGCGGCATCCAGCCCTCGTCGGCGGCGACGGCGAGCAGGACCGCGGACGCGGGCGCCGCGACGGCGAGCATGTCCGGGACGGACCGCTCGTTCCCCGGGGCGTCGACGAACGCGACGCGCCGGCCCGAGGGCAGCTCCGTCCAGGCGCCCGTCTCACCGGGCCGCCTGCCCGTGAGGGCGCGCACGAGCGCCGACTTGCCGTGCCCACCGTGACCGGCGGTGGTGACGACGTGCATCAGCGTCCTTTCCGGGCCTGAACGCCGATGGCCGCGCGAGGGCGGGCCGTGCGGGGAGGGGCGGTGCGGGAGGTGATGCGGGGGTTGCGCAGACGAAGGTCCACGAAAGGTAACCCTAGGGACGTGCGGGCCCCGCGCAAAACGCCGACGCGCTGGCGCGTCGCGCCGCACCCTCGGGCATCGAGGGGTAAATCCTCCGCTCTACACTTATTTAGGTTAAGTAACTACATGCCGCGCGCCGGAGATCCGGCGACCGGCCGATGCGGGAGGTTCGCATGACCGGCGCCCCGGCGGCTCGCAGGACAGGCGCCCCGGCGGCGGGCGGGGCCGGTGCCCCGGCGGCGCCCGGAGCCGGCGCCCCGGCCGGCCGGCCCACCGGCCCCACCCTGCTCGCGCTCGCCGTCGCCGGGATGGTCGTGTCGGTGCAGCAGACGCTCGTGCTGCCGCTGCTGCCGCAGCTCATGGTCCGGTTCGACGCCCCCATCACGGACGTGACGTGGGTGTTCACCGCGTCCCTGCTGGCCGGCGCCGTCGCCACCCCGCTGCTGACGCGGTTCGGCGACATGTACGGCAAGAAGCGGATGATCCTGCTCGCCCTCGCGCTGCTGCTGGCCGGCTCGGTGGTGTGCGCGGTGTCCGGCACGCTGCCGGTGCTCATCGCCGGGCGCGCCCTGCAGGGCGTGTCCGCGGCGATGATCCCGCTCGCCATCGGCATGATCCGCGACACGTTCCCGGCCGAACGGGTCACCACGGCGATCGGCATCGTCAGCGCGACCATGGGCGTCGGCGGCAGCGCCGGCATGATCGTGACCGGGCTGATCGCCGCCCGCACCGGCAGCCACCACCCGGTGTTCTGGATCGCCGCCGCGCTGGCGGCGGCCGGGCTGGTGCTGGTCGCCGCGACGGCGCGCGACGTCGGCGTCCGCGCCGGCGGGCGGCCGGACCTGCCGGGCGCCGCCCTGCTCGCCGGCTGGCTGGTCTGCCTGCTGCTCGGCATCAGCCAGGGCAACGCGTGGGGCTGGACGTCCGGCGGGGTCCTCGCCCTGTTCGGCGCCGCGGCCGCGCTGTGCGCGGTCTGGGTGGCGGTCGAGCTGCGGGTCCGCGCGCCGCTGGTGCGGCTGGGCCTGCTGGTCGGCCCCCGGTCGCTGTCGGCCAACGTCGTCTCGGCGCTGCTCGGCTTCTCGATGTTCGCCGCGTTCACGCTCATCGCCGGCTTCGTCCAGGCGCGGCCGGAGGAGGTCGGCTACGGACTCGGCGGCTCGGTGCTGGACGTCGGCCTCTACATGCTGCCGAGCACCGTGACGATGCTGCTGTTCTCGGCGATGGCCGGGCGCCTCGCGGCCCGGCTCGGCCCGGCCTACACGCTCGCGATCGGGTCGGCGTTCGCCGGGCTGTGCTACGCGTGGCTCGCGGTGTCGAACTCGCACGTGTACGACATGCTCGCGTTCAGCGCCATCCAGGGGATCGGGTTCGGGATAGCCTACGCCGCGCTCGGCACCCTCGCCGTCCGGCACGTCCCGATGGACCAGAGCGGGATCGCCAGCGGCATCAACTCGCTCGTCCGCACCACGGGCGGCAGCGTCGCGGGCGCCGTCACGGCGTCGATCCTGGCCGGACGGGCCGCGGGCGCCGGCGTCCCCTCCCTCGGCGCCTACGAGCTGTGCTTCTGGGTCGTCTCCGCGGGGGCGGCGCTGGCCGCCCTCATCGCCGTCGCGCACGCCCTGCGCCACCCCGGGTAGACCCCGTCCGGCGGCGCGGGCCCTTGACGAACCGGCCCCGCGCCATGCCCTATAGGTGTGCGGCCCGAATCGCGGCGACGCCGGTCCGGGCCTCCGCGCAGATCCGGGCCAGGACCCGTCACCGGGAGGACGACATGGGCGCCTACGCGGCCGCGTACGAACGCAGCATCGCCGATCCGACCCGCTTCTGGGGGCTGGCGGCACGGGACGTGCGGTGGCTCGTACCGCCGGACCGGGTGCTGGACGACGGGGCGCCGCCCTTCTACCGGTGGTTCACCGGCGGCGAGCTCAACACCTGCGACAACGCGCTGGACCGGCACGTCGAGGAGGGCCGCGGCGAGCAGGCCGCGCTGATCTACGACAGCCCCGTCACCGGGACCGTGCGGACCTACACCTTCCGGGAGCTGACCGGCCTCGTCGCGCGGTTCGCCGGGGCGCTGCGCGCGCAGGGCGTCGACCGCGGCGACCGCGTGGTCATCTACCTGCCGATGGTGCCCGAGGCGGTCATCGCGATGCTGGCGTGCGCGCGGCTCGGCGCCGTGCACTCGGTGGTCTTCGGCGGGTTCGCGGCGCGGGAGCTGGCCGTGCGCATCGACGACGCCCGCCCGAAGGCGGTCGTGTCGGCGTCCTGCGGCATCGAGGCGGGCCGGGTCGTCCCCTACAAGCCGCTGCTGGACCGGGCGCTGGAACTGGCCCGGCACAAGGTCGAGCGGTGCGTGATCCGGCAGCGCGAGCAGCTGCACGCCGACCTCGTTCGGCCGCGGGACGTGGAGTGGGACGAGGCGGTCGCGGCCGCCGAGCCCGCCGGGTGCGTGCCCGTCGCCGCCACCGACCCGCTCTACATCCTCTACACCTCCGGCACGACCGGGCGGCCGAAGGGCGTCGTGCGCGACAACGGCGGGCACGCGGTGGCGCTGCGCTGGTCGATGGAGAACGTGTTCGGCGTGGGGCAGGGCGACGTCTTCTGGGCGGCCTCCGACGTCGGCTGGGTCGTCGGCCACTCCTACATCGTGTACGCGCCGCTGCTCACCGGCTGCACCACCGTGCTGTACGAGGGCAAGCCGGTCGGGACGCCGGACGCGGGCGCGTTCTGGCGCGTCGCCGCGCAGCACCGGGTGAAGGCGCTGTTCACCGCGCCGACCGCGATCCGGGCGATCAAGAAGGAGGACCCCGAGGGCGCGCTGCTCGCCGGGCACGACCTGTCCGCCCTGGACACGCTGTTCCTCGCCGGGGAGCGCCTCGACCCCGACACCTACCGGTGGGCCTCGCGCGTCCTGGACCGCCCGGTGATCGACCACTGGTGGCAGACCGAGACCGGCTGGCCGATCGTGGCGAACCTGCGCGGGCTGGAGCCGATGCCGGTCAAGGCGGGGTCGCCGTCGGTGCCGGTGCCGGGGTACGACGTGCGGGTCCTCGGCCCGGACGGCTCCCCCGTCCCGCCGGGCGCCGACGGCGACATCGCGATCCGGCTGCCGCTGCCGCCGGGCACGCTGCCCACGCTCTGGCAGGACGACGAGCGCTTCGTCGAGTCGTACCTGACGAGGTTCCCCGGCCACTACCTGACCGGCGACGGCGGGCACGTCGACGAGGACGGCTACGTCTGGGTGATGGGCCGCACCGACGACGTGATCAACGTGGCCGGGCACCGGCTGTCCACGGGGACGATGGAGGAGGTCGTCTCGTCCCATCCGGCCGTGGCCGAATGCGCCGTGATCGGCGTCCACGACCCGCTCAAGGGGCAGGTGCCGCGGGGGCTGGTCGTGCTCAAGAGCGGGATCCTGGCCGAGCCCGGCGAGGTGTGCGCCGAGCTGGTCGCGATGGTGCGCGAGCAGATCGGGCCCGTCGCCGCGCTCAAGGAGATCTCCGTCGTGCCCGCGCTGCCGAAGACGCGGTCGGGCAAGATCCTGCGGGGCGTGATGCGGGGCATCGCCGACGGGCAGGAGGTGTCCGTCCCGTCCACGATCGAGGACCCGGACGTGCTGGACGGCCTGCGCCCCGTCCTGCGCCGGGAATGAGGGCCGTTCCGGAGGGGGCGGGCCCCGCGTCACAGGTGGCGGCCGGTCCGTTTGGGCCAGAACGCCTCCACCAGGAGGACCGCGGCCACCGCGAGGAGGACCTGGAAGAGCGCCTCCCACAGGTTCCAGCCGCCCTCGCCGAGGCCGCACAGGTGGACCAGCCCGGTTCCGCCGAACGCCGCGACGACGCCGACCGCCACCAGCAGCCACGCCGGAATGTTCTCGCGGCCCGGCACGACGAACCTGCCCAGGACGCCGATGACGGCGCCCAGGATCACGGCGGCCACGAGCCCGCCGATGGTCATGCCTCGCCTCCCCCGTCCCGATGGGGCCGTGCCGGGAACCTACCCCCGTCCCCGATCGGCGACACGGGGGCCGGGCGGCTAGCGGACGACGAGGGTGCGCCGCCCTCGGCCGACGAGCTCGCCGACGACGGGCGCGCCCGGGATCTCCCCGGCGACCAGCAGCCCGCCGGAGATCTGCGCGTCGGCGAGCAGCAGCCGCTCCTCCTCGGCGATCCGGCGGAAGTCGGCGTGCGGCGACACCCACGCCAGGTTGCGGCGGGTGCCGCCCGGCACGAACCCGTCCCGCACCGCGGCGCGCGCGCCGTCGAGGTAGGGGACGGCGGAGGCGTCCACGACGGCGGTGACGCCGCTCGCCCGCGCGAGCTTGTACAGGTGGCCGAGCAGCCCGAAGCCGGAGACGTCGGTGGCGCACGCGGCGCCGTGTTCGAGCGCGGCCAGGCCCGCCGCCGCGTTCAGCTCCGTCATGGCCGCGACCGCGTGCGGGAACACCTCCCCGGTCGCCCTGTGCCGGGCGTTGAGCGCGCCGACGCCGAGCGGCTTGGTCAGCGTGAGCGGCACGCCGGCACGGCCCGCGTCCAGCCGCAGCAGCCGGTCCGGGTCGGCGGTGCCGGTGACCGCGAGGCCGTACTTCGGCTCGGGGTCCTCGATGCTGTGCCCGCCGGCGATCGCGACGCCGGCCAGGGCCGCCGTGTCCCGCCCGCCGCGCAGCACCTCGCGGGCCAGCTCGGCGGGCAGCGCGTCGGCGGGCCAGCCGAGCAGGTTCAGGGCCATCAGCGGCACGCCCCCGACCGCGTAGACGTCCGACAGCGCGTCGGCGGCGGCGATGCGGCCCCAGTCGTAGGCGTCGTCGACGACGGGGGTGAAGAAGTCGGCGGTCGAGACGACGGCCCGGCCGCCCTCGAGGCGCAGCACGGCGGCGTCGTCTCCGTCGGGGCCGCCGACGAGGAGCGCGTCGTCTCCGCCGGTGAGGCCGGCCACGACCCGCTCCAGCTCCCCTGGCGGAATCTTGCTCGAGCCGCCGCCGCGCGCGTACTGCGTCAGGCGGGCCACGGGGGCGAGTCGGGTCACCGCTGAATTTAACGCACAACTACCTCAAATGATCAACAAACGGACGGTACCCACCCGGTCACCGATCGCCGACCGGTCCCCGCGACCGGCCCGGAAAACCAGCGAACCCCTTGTCCGAACCCGGTTCGGCGTGATGCGATTTCCCCCCTGCAAGTCATCACTTACTCACCACCGACCATGAGGGGCGACATGGGGATCCAGGAACAGCGGGCCGACCTCGACCGGGCCGTGGCGGGGCGGACGATCTGCACCGCCCTCGCCGCGACCGCCGCGCGGCACGGCGCCAGGCCCGCCTACTCCGACCGGACCGGCGGCGAGTGGAGCACCCTCACCTGGGCGGACACCCGGACCCGCGCGCTGGAGACGGCCGCCGGGTTCGCCGCCCTCGGCCTGGAGCCCGGCGACGTCGTCGCGCTGATGATGCCGAACCGCTCCGAGCACGTGCTGGCCGACCTCGGCGCGGTGCACGCCGGCGGCGTCCCCACCACCGTGTACGCGACGCTCGCGCCCGATCAGGTCGCGTTCGTCGCCGGCCACTGCTCGGCCAGGTACGCCGTGCTGGACGGCGCGGACCAGCTCGGCCGCTGGCTGCCCGTCCTGGACCGCCTCCCCGGCCTCCGCAAGATCATCGTGGTGGACGCCGGCGCCTGCCCGCCCGGCGACCGCTTCCTCACCTGGGACGCCTTCACCGAGCTCGGCCGCCGGGAGCTGGCCGCCGACCCGCTCGCGATCGACCGGCGCTGGCAGGCGGTCGGGCCCGGGGACACCGTCACCCTCCTGTACACCTCCGGCACCACCGGCGACCCCAAGGGCGTCCTGATCACGCATTCGATGGTGCTGCACGAGGCGGAGATGGTCGAGCGCAGCTCCGTCCTGCCCGAGCACCCGGCCGGCGTCTCCTACCTGCCGTTCGCGCACATCGCCGACCGCGTGCTCAGCTACTACCTGCCGGTCCGGCTCGCCTCCCACGTCCACTTCTGCCCCGACCCGGCCCAGCTGACGACGATCCTCGGCGAGGTGCGGCCGCACTCCTTCTTCGGCGTCCCGCGCGTCTGGGAGAAGATCATGGCCGGCATCCAGGCGGTGCTGTCCGCCGAGCAGGACGAGGCGAAGAAGCGGGCGGTCTCCGCCGCCCTGGACGCCGGCCGCGCCTACGTGGCGGCGCAGGAGCACGGCGGCACCCTCACCCCGCAGATCACCGAGGCCTTCGAGCGGGCCGACCAGGCGGTCCTCACCCCCATGCGCGCCCTGCTCGGCCTGGACCGCGTCCGCCAGGCCTCCAGCGCCGCCGCGCCGCTGCCCGTCGAGGTGGCCCGGTTCTTCGCCGGGCTCGGCCTGAAGATCTTCGACGCCTACGGGATGACGGAGACGACCGGCGCCATCACCGCCAACCTCGCCGACTCCTTCAAGCTCGGCACCGTCGGCCGCCCCTTCCCCGGCGTCGAGCTGAAGCTCGCCGACGACGGCGAGATCCTCGTCCGCGGCGCCACCTGCACCCCCGGCTACCTGGACCGCCCCGACGCCACCGCCGACCTCATCGACGCCGACGGCTGGGTGCACACCGGCGACGTCGGCCGCCTGGACGGGGACGGCTTCCTCACCGTCGTCGACCGCAAGAAGGAACTGATCATCACCGCGGGCGGCGAGAACATCGCCCCCTCCCTGGTCGAGAACCGGCTCAAGGAGCACCCGCTCATCGGCCAGGCCCTGGCCTTCGGCGACCGCCGCCCCTACGTCGTCGCGCTCATCACCCTCGACGGCGAGGTCGCGCCCGTCTGGGCGGCCGCCCACGGGGTCGACACCACCGACCTCGCCGCCCTCGCCGACCACCCGCTCGTCCTGGAGGAGGTCGCCCGGGCCGTCGAGGACGCCAACGCCCGGCTCGCGCGCGTCCAGCAGGTCAAGCGGTGGCGCCTGCTCACCGCCGAGTGGACCGCCGAGAGCGAGGAGCTCACCCCGACCCTCAAGCTGAAGCGCCGCGTCGTGCACACCAAGTACGCCGCCGACATCGACGCCCTCTACACCGGCTAAGATCACCGCCGGAGGCGTGTGAGCGCCTGGTGGCCTCCCCGGCCTTCAAAGCCGACGGTCCCGAGGATCTCGGGACGGCGGGTTCGATTCCCGTACGCCTCCGCCATCTCGCCCCCCGCGGGATGGGGGCCGGGCGCGACGTAACGTGAGGGCATGAGGCGTCGCAAGCTGGCCTACGGGATCATGATGGGGACGTGCCTCACCCTGTTCGTGCTGGCCTGGGCGGTCGTCCGGTTCTACTCGCACCCCGCGGCGATCGCGATGACGGTGGTCGCGCTGGTCATCCCGCCGTTCGCGGCGGTGGTGGCGAACTGGAACATCGACCGGACGGACCGCCGTAGGTGAGCGGCCACGGGGTCGCGTGGGTGCTGGACCTCGCCGGGATCTTCGTGTTCGCCGTGTCGGGGGCGCTCGCGGCCGTCCGGCAGCGGCTGGACGTCGTCGGGATGGTGGTGCTGGCGGAGATCACCGCGCTCGGCGGCGGGATCCTGCGCGACCTGATCATCGGGGCCGTGCCCCCGGCGGCGTTCACCGACCTCGGGTACGTGCTGGTGCCGATGGCGGCGTCGGCGCTGGTGTTCTTCTGGCATCCGCAGGTGACGCGGCTGCTGCCGGCGGTGCTGCTGTTCGACGCGGCCGGGCTCGGGCTGTTCTGCGCGACCGGGACGGTCAAGGCGCTCGAGTACGGGCTCTCGCCGGTGCACGCGGTGCTGCTCGGCATCGTGACGGCGGTGGGCGGCGGCATCCTGCGCGACGTGCTGGCGGGCCGGATCCCGGCGGTGCTGTACGACCGGCAGCTGTACGCGGTGCCCGCGCTGCTCGGCGCGGCCGTGACGGCCGGCGCCGAGAGCGCGGGCCTGCACGGCGGCGCCGTCACCGCGGGCGCCGCCGCGCTGGCGTTCGGGCTGCGCGTCCTCGCGATGCGGCAGGGGTGGCGGGCGCCCCGCCCCCGCGGCGTGCCCGACTAGCTGTGTTTCGAAGTCCCGGCCCACTTCGCTCGCCTTGCGGCTGTGTTTCAACAGTCCCGGCCCACTTCGCTCGCCTGGCGGCTGTGTTTTCACAGTCCCGGCCCACTTCGCTCGCCTGGCGGCTCGCTGCGTGACCTGGCCTGGGCGAACGCGGCATCGCTTCGCGATCTGGCCGGTGCCGCTCGCCTCCGGCTTCGCGGCACCGGCCAGGTCACGCGTTCGCGCGCGTGGCCGGGGCCACTTCGGGACGGGCCCTGGCCCCTCGGTGGCCGGGGCCTGGGCTTCGTTTGGGGCGGGTTTCCGGGGTACCGTCAACGGTCATGGGGCGGATCACCGTGCGCAGGCCCGTGCTGCGGCTGAGCGCGTCCGGGCCGCCGGTGCGCCGGCCCGACACGCTCGCGGCCGAGGAGCCGCTGGAGATCCGCGTCGCCGGCAAACCGCTCACGATCACGATGCGCACGCCCGGGCACGACTTCGACCTGGTCGCCGGGTTCCTGGCGGCCGAGGGCGTGGTCGGCGGGGCCGGCGAGATCGCGGCGATGCGGTACTGCGCCGACACCGAGGAGCAGAACACCCTCGACGTGCTCCTGTCCCCCGGCGTGCCGCCGCCGGACGACTCCATGACGCGGGCGTTCACCACCACCAGCGCCTGCGGGGTGTGCGGCAAATCGAGCATCGAGGCGCTGCGCGCCGACCGGCCCTACGAGGTGGCGGCCGACCCGGTGCGGCTCACCCCGGCCGTGCTGGCGGCCATGCCGGAGCGGCTGCGCGAGGCGCAGCGCGTGTTCGACCGGACGGGCGGCCTGCACGCCGCCGGGCTGTTCGACGCCGAAGGCGAACTCCTGGCCGTGCGCGAGGACGTCGGCCGCCACAACGCCGTCGACAAGGTGATCGGGTGGGCCCTGCGGGAAGAGCGGCTGCCGCTGGCCGGAACGGTCCTCATGGTGAGCGGGCGCGCGTCGTTCGAGCTGACGCAGAAGGCGATGACGGCCGGCGTCCCGGTCCTGGCGGCGGTGTCGGCGCCGTCCTCCCTGGCGGTGGACCTCGCCGAGGACGCGGGGATGACGCTCGTCGGCTTCCTGCGCGGCGAGACCATGAACGTCTACGCCGGGGCGGAGCGTATCGCCCTGTGAGCGGCGCCACTTGTCACGCCGGGTCGAAAACCGAGCGGTAACTTGTTGGGTTCCCCTCAAGAAACCGCGGCCCCGGCAGGAGTTGACTGCACTGCCAATGGCAAAGCGCGGCGCGGGGGCACGCCGCGGCCGGCCCGGACGCGTGGAAGGCGAGGACCGCATGACGAGGCCCCAGGCGAGCGGCGGTACGGCGCCCGTCGACGAGCGCCATCCGCCGATCAAGCCGCGGCGCGTCTCCTTCGACTGGTCGCGGACCCCGCTGCACTGGGTCCCGGGCGACCCGGTCGCCACCCACATCATCAACTCCTTCCACATCGTCCTGCCCGAGGGCGAGAAGTGGTTCATCCAGTGCGTCAAGGACGCCCGCCCGCACATCCGGGACGAGCGGCTGCTGGAGGAGATCAAGGGCTTCATCGGGCAGGAGATGGTGCACGCCCGGTCCCACCAGGGCGTCCTGGACCAGATCCTGGGACGCGCCGGCATCGACGTCTCCAAGATCACCGACGCGGCAGGCCGGGGCAACGCCGAGCGCCCCTCGCAGATGGCGGCGCTGAAGGAGCGCAACCCGCGGGCATGGCGGCGCCGGTTGCGCTTCGAGCTGGCGGCGGTCGCCTCGATCGAGCACTACACCGCCGTGCTCGGACAGTGGATCATGGACAACGACCGGCTCGACAAGGCCGGCGTGGACCCGACGATGCTGGACCTGCTGCGCTGGCACGGCGCCGAGGAGGTCGAGCACCGCTCGGTGGTGTTCGACGTCTACAAGGCCATGGGCGGCCGGTACCCGACCCGCGTCGCCGCGTGGGTCGTGTCGCTGTTCTTCCTGTACTGGGCGCTGATCGGCGGCTCGCTCTACCTGCTCAAGCAGGACCCGACGATCAAGCGGCGGGTGACCCCGCTGCGCGTCTACCGCTCCTACCGGCGGTCCGTCCGGCTCGGCCACGTGCCCGGCATCTTCCGGCTCCTGCTCGGTGAGGCGCCCGTCTACCTGAGGCCGGACCACCACCCGTCCAAGGTGTGCTCCACTCCCCGGGCGCTCGACTACCTCACGCATTCGCCCGCCGCGAAGGCCGCGGGTTACGACCCCTACTAGACCCGCACGCCCTACTGGACCCGCACGCCCACTGGACCCGCACGGTGGCGGGCGTCACGCCGCGAGGCCTTGACCCGGGCGCGGATCGGCGATTTATTAACGGCGTGTCCAATAACGTGTCGCTCGCCCGCGTCCACGACGCGGCGGAGCTGGAGCGGTTCCGTGCCGTCCAGCGGCTGTCCTACCGGTGCGCCGAAGAGGTCGCCGGCACGCTCGAACCGGGCGTGACCGAGCGCGAGGCGTGCCGCCGCATGCGCCGGTGGCTGCGCGAGCGCGGGGTCGACGACTGGCTGCACACCCCGTTCGCCTGGTTCGGCGACCGGTCGGCGTTCCGCGGCTTCCGGCTGCCGACGCAGTTCCTGCCCGGCGGGACGCGCCTGGAGGAGGGCATGCCCTACATCCTCGACATGGCCCCGGTGCGGGACGGCCACTCCGCCGACATCGGGTACGGCGGCGTCCTCGGCGAGAACAGGATCTGGGAGCGGCTCGACGCCGACCTCGCCGGCTACCGGACGTTGATCCTCGGCCTCGTCCGCGAGCGGCGCACGTTCGCCGACATCTACGCCGAGGTCGACGCGCTCATCGAGCGCCAGGGCTACGACAGCCGCCACCGCGCGTATCCGGGGCGCGTCATCGGCCATCAGATCGGCGTCATAGGCGGGATCCTCCCGAAGCGCGTGGGATTCCCATTCGGTGTACGGTTCCTCCAGACCATCGGCCGCGAACTGGTCAAGGAGCGCCTGGAAGGGCGATCCCCGCTCTGGAACGGGGCCGCGCAGTCCCAGCACCCCCCGACGCCCGGGCTGTGGGCGGTCGAGCCCCACATCGGGTTCCGCGGCGTCGGCGTGAAGTTCGAGGAGATCCTCGTGGTCACCGAGGACGACGCGTACTGGCTCGACGACGACCTTCCCCACGTGCACCGGTGGGCCCGACGGGAGACGACCGCATGACACACCCCGCCCCACCCGCGGCCCGGCGGCGCGTCCGCGGCGACGGCGTCGACCTCGCCGTCTACGAGCAGGGCGACCGGTCGCGCCCCACCGTCCTGCTGGTGCACGGCTACCCCGACACCCACGCCGTCTGGGACGAGGTGGCCGCGCGGCTCGCCCGGCGGTTCCACGTCGTCCGCTACGACGTGCGCGGCGCGGGCGCCTCGTCCCGCCCGTTCGGACGCCGGCGCTACACGTTCGAGTACCTGATGGCCGACATGGAGGCCGTCCTGGACGCGACCGCGCCCGAGCGCAAGGTGCACCTGGTGGGGCACGACTGGGGCTCGATCCAGTCGTGGGAAGCGGTCTGCACCATGCCGGGCCGCTTCGCCTCCTTCACCTCGATCTCGGGTCCGTGCCTGGACCACGTCGCCCACTGGACGCGGCGGAACCTGGCGCGCCCCACCCCGGCCAACCTGCGGCGGGCGGCGGGCCAGGCCGTCCGCTCCTGGTACATCTACTTCTTCCAGACTCCGGGGCTGCCGGAGCTGCTCTGGCGGGCCGGCATGGCGAAGCCGTTCGCCAAGGCCCTGGAGCTCGGCGAGGGCGTCCCGCCCCGGCCGGGCCACCCGGCCAGGACGATGGCGCGCGACGCCGCGGCCGGGGTCGGGCTGTACCGGGCGAACATGCTCCAGCGGCTGCGCCGCCCGCGCGACCGGCACACGGACGTCCCGACGCAGGTCATCGTCCCGACCAAGGACCTGTTCGTCTCGCCCCACCTCGTCGGCGGGCTGGCCAAGCGCGTCCCGAACCTGTCGCTGCGCACGCTCAAGGCCGGGCACTGGGTGCCGCGCAGCCACCCGGACGTCGTCGCCCGCTGGATCACCGAGCACATCGCCGGCGTCCAGGGCGGCCCGCTCGCCGCCGCCGAGGCGCGCGCGCTCAAGCGGGCCCGGGTGACCCGGAGCCGGCGCCCCTTCGACGGCTCCCTCGTCGTCGTCACGGGCGCGGGAAGCGGGATCGGCCGCGCGACCGCGCTGGCCTTCGCCGAACGCGGCGCCGAGGTGGTCGCCGCCGACCTCGACGCGGCCGCCGCCGAGCGCACCGCCGACCTCGCCGGCCTCCTCGGCCCCGCGGGACACGCCTTCCAGGTGGACGTGTCCGACCGCGGCGCGATGGAGGACTTCGCCAAGGCGGTCATGCACGAGCACGGCGTACCGGACGTCGTGGTCAACAACGCCGGGATCGGCATGGCCGGCCCCTTCCTGGAGCACGACGCCGACGACTGGCGCAAGGTCCTGGACGTCAACCTGTGGGGCGTCCTGCACGGCTCACGGCTCTTCGCCCAGCAGATGGTGGAGCGGGGGCAGGGCGGCCACATCGTCAACACCGCCTCGGCCGCCGCGTTCACGCCGACGCGCGCGCTGCCCGCCTACGCGACGAGCAAGGCGGCCGTGCTGATGCTGTCGGAGTGCCTGCGCGCCGAGCTCAAGGGCCAGGGCATCGGGGTCAGCGCCGTCTGCCCGGGGATCGTCAACACCAACATCACCCGCACGTCCCGGTTCGTCGGCCAGGGCAAGCGGGAGGAGGCGCGCAGCCGGGAACGCGTCGCGCGCGCCTACGCGCGCCGCGGTTACGGGCCGGACCGCGTGGCGGAGCAGATCGTCGCGGCCGTCCGCGACGACCGCGCGGTCGTCCCGGTGACGCCGGAGGCGCGCCTGGGCTACCTCGGGTCGCGCGTGGCGCCGGGCGTCATGCGGCTGCTGGCCCGTCTCGACGTGGGCTGACCGCGCCCCTCCCGGGCGCGCCCGTAGGGTGATCGAGGGGAGGGATGCCGCATGGCCGACGCCGTCGTCGTCGGCGCGGGCCACAACGGGCTCGTCGCCGCCAACATGCTGGCCGACGCCGGGTGGGACGTCGAGGTGCTCGAAGCGCAGCCCGAACCGGGCGGCGCGGTGCGCAGCGACCGGGGCGTCCACCCCGATCACGTGAGCGACCTGTGCAGCGCGTTCTACCCGCTCGGCGTCGCGTCGCCCGCGATGAGGGCGCTGGAGCTCGAGCGGCACGGGCTGCGCTGGCGGCACGCGCCCGCCGTCCTCGCCCACCCGCTCCCGGACGGGCGCTGCGCCGTCCTCGACCGCGACCGCGACGTGACCGCCGCGGGCCTCGACGCGCTCGGCGCGGGCGACGGCGAGGCGTGGCTGCGGCTCTGCCGGCTGTGGGACGAGATGGGAGAGGACGTCCTGCGCGCCCTGTTCAGCCCGTTCCCGCCGGTGCGGGCCGCACTCCCGCTGCTGGCGTCGGCGCGCCGGGCGGGCGGGCTCCGCGTCCTGCGCACCCTGCTGGCCCCCGTCCGCACGCTCGGGGAGCAGGAGTTCGCCGGGCCCGGCGGTCCGCTGCTGCTCGCCGGATCGGCGCTGCACACCGACCTGTTCCCCGAGTCGAGCACCGGGTCGCTGTTCGGCTGGCTGCTCGCCATGACCGGGCAGCGGTACGGGTGGCCGGTCCCCGAGGGCGGCGCGGGCGAGCTGACGGCGGCGCTCGTGCGGCGGCTGGAGTCGCGCGGCGGGCGCCTGCGCTGCGACACCCCGGTCGCCTCCGTCGTCGTCCGGAACGGGCGCGCGCTCGGCGTCCGCACCGCGTCCGGCGAACCGGTGCGCGCCGCGAAGGCCGTCCTCGCCGACGTGTCGGCCCCCGCCCTCTACGGAGGGCTCGTCGCCTGGGCGGACCTGCCCGCCTCGCTGCGCGCCGACATGCGCCGCTTCGTCTGGGACCACGCCACCTTCAAGGTCGACTGGGCGCTGTCCGGGCCGATCCCCTGGGCGGCGGGCGGCGCCGGGCGCGCCGGGACCGTCCACCTGTCCCCCGGCCTGGACGCGATGACCGACTACAGCGCGCAGCTCGCCACCGGGCGCGTCCCGTCCGAGCCGTTCGCGCTCCTCGGCCAGATGACGACCGCCGACCCCACCCGCTCTCCCGCCGGCACCGAGTCGGTCTGGGCCTACACCCACGTCCCGCACCGGGTGAAGGCCGACGCGGGACCGGACGGGATCACCGGCGTCTGGGACGGGCGCGAGCGCGACGCCATGGCGAGGCGGATCGAGGACGTCGTGGAGCGCTACGCCCCCGGCTTCCGCTCCCGCGTCCTCGATCGCCGCGTCACCGCGCCGCCCGCCTTCCAGGAGCACGACGCCAACCTGCGCAACGGCGCGCTCAACGGCGGCACGGCGATGCTCCACCAGCAGCTCGTCTTCCGTCCCGCCCCCGGCCTCGGGCGCGCCGAGACACCGGTCGCGGGCCTGTACCTGGCGTCGGCCTCCGCGCACCCGGGCGGCGGCGTGCACGGCGCGTGCGGCGCCAACGCCGCCCGCGCCGCACTCGCCCACGCCGGCCCGGCGGGACGCCTGCTCACCCCGGCGATCGGCGCGGTGTCCCGCTACCTCGCCCCCTGACCGGGGCGGAAAGCGCGACGGGGCGGGAGACGGGTCAGGGCCGCCGTGGCCTGCTCCGCCGACAGCGGCTTCGCCACGTCCTCCAGGGACCGCTGCGCGGCCTCGACGCCGATGGCCAGCTCCACCAGCCCGGCGGCGATCATCAGCCCGGCGCCCAGGTAGTAGCCGTTCACGACGTTCGCCACCTTCTCGGTCTCCACCAGGCGGCCGAACAGCGCGGGCCCGATCACGCCGCCGAGGCCCGTCCCGACGGCGTAGAACGCGGCGATCGCCATCGCCCGGGTCTCCATAGGGAAGATCTCGCTGACCGTGAGGTAGGCCGACGACGCGCCGGCGGAGGCGAAGAAGAACACCGCGCACCAGCAGGCCGTCAGCGTCCAGGCGTCGAGCAGGTCCGCGCGGAACAGCAGCCCGGTCCCGATCAGCAGCACGCCGGAGACCACGTAGGACGCCGTGACCATCGTCCTCCGGCCGACCGTGTCGAACAGTCCGCCGAGCAAGAGCGCGCCGAGGAAGTTCCCGATGCCGATCGGGATCAGGTAGTAGCCGACCTTGGCGTCGGGGACGTCGAAGAACGTGCTGAGCACGAGCGCGTAGGTGAAGTAGACGGCGTTGTAGAGGAACGCCTGCCCGATGAACAGCGAGAGGCCGAGGACCGTCCGGCGCGGGTAGCGGCGCACCGCCGTCGAAGCGATCTCCCCGAACGACAAGACGCGGCGCTGCCGGACCCGGATGCTCTCGCGGGGCTCCTCCAGGGGCTCGCCGGTCTCCTCGGTGATCTCCCGCTCGATGCCGCCCACCACGCGCTCGGCCTGGTCCTCGTGCCCGTGGATGAACAGCCAGCGCGGGCTCTCGGGCACCATCCGGCGGACGAACAGCACGCCGAGGCCGAGAAGGGCGCCGAGCGCGAACAGGGCCCGCCAGCCGAGGTCCTCGGGAACGAGGTCGCCGTTCAGCACCGGGATCGACAGCGCAGCCGCGATGGACGTGCCGATCCAGAACGAGCCGTTCACCACCACGTCGACCCGGCCCCGCACCCGCGCCGGGATCAGCTCGTCGATCGCCGAGTTGATCGCGGCGTACTCGCCGCCGATGCCGGCCCCGGTGAAGAACCGGCACGCGTAGAACCACAGGGGGTTGAACGAGAACGCGGTCGCCACGGTCGCCGCCAGGTACAGCGCGAGCGTGGCGATGAAGAGCTTCTTGCGCCCGAACCGGTCGGTCAGATGCCCGAAGAACAGGGCGCCCAGGCAGGCGCCGACCACGTAGATGGACGCGGCCAGCCCGACCTGCCCGTCGGTCAGCCCGAGCCCCCCGGAGGCGTCGGTGAGCCGCGGGCCGATGACGCCGACGACGGTCACCTCCAGGCCGTCCAGGATCCAGACCGCGCCGAGGCCGATCAGGACCGTCCAGTGCCAGCGTGACCACGGCAACCGGTCGAGCCGTGCCGGGACATCCGTTTCGATGGTGCGCTCCGCCGTCATCGCCATGCGTCCCTTGGTTCCCGATCTACGGCATTTATGCCGCCTTTATGCCGTCGCCTGACCGGGAGGGTTCACGGACCGGGGGTTTCGCTGGAGGCCGGAACATGCGATTTTGGCAGGAACAAGAGCCCGGCCAGCGGCCCCCGCCCCCGGACGGCCGCCGTCCCCCGGGTCCGAATCCGGCACCGGAGCGTGAGGCATGCGGATACGCGACATCCTGCGGAGGAAGGGAGACGCGGTGGCCACGGTGCGGCCCGACGCCACCGTCCGGCAGCTCCTCTCCGTCCTGGCGGAGCACAACATCGGGGCGACGGTGGTCTCGCCCGACGGCGCCTCGATCGCCGGCATCGTGTCCGAGCGGGACGTGGTGCGGCGGCTGCACGAGCACGGCGCGGCGCTGCTCGACCGCCCCGTCTCGGAGATCATGACCGCCGAGGTCCGCACCTGCGGGCCGGGCGACCAGGTCGAGGATCTCCGCCGCGCCATGACCGAGCACCGGTTCCGGCACGTGCCCGTCGTCGAGGACGGCCGGCTCGCCGGGATCGTCAGCATCGGCGACGTGGTCAAGAGCGCCATCGACGAGCTGGAGAGCGAGCGCGAGCACCTGGTCGACTACATCCAGCGCGCGCCCTGACGCCCGCCGGACCCGGCGCCCGCGGGTGAGGCGGACCGTCAGAGGTCCACGTCAGAGGTCCACGTCAGACGTAGGCGGGCAGAGGCCGGGCGGCAGGCGCCGCCTCGGCCTCACGCTGGGCGACGGCCAGCCGCCGCACGGCCAGGCGCAGCGTGTCCGGCGGCAGCACGTACGGGAGCCGCACGTAGTCCTCCAGCACGCCGTCCGCCCCGAACACCGGGCCGGCGACCACGCGGACGCCGAGCCGCTCGGACGCCTCGGCCAGCCGGGAGGCGATCGGCGCGCCGATCCTCGCCCACAGCGACATCCCCCCGGCCGGGAGCCGGAACTCCCAGCCCGGCAGCTCCTCGCGCAGCGCCGCGGCGAGCGCGTCGCGGCCGCGCAGCAGACTCGCGGCGCGTTCGGCGCGGACCTCCTCGACCCGCAGCAGCAGCTCCCGGACGATCAGCTGGTCCAGCACCGGGCTCGCCATGTCGAACGGCTCGCGGGCCAGCACGAGGCGGCGGGCCAGCGGGGCGGTGGCGCGGATCCACCCGATCCGCAGCCCGCCCCACAGCAGCTTGGAGGCCGACCCGATCGTGACGACCCGGCCGCCGGTGTCGAAGGAGGCCAGCGGCGGCTCGCGCGGAGCCTCGGGGTCGTGGGCGAGCTCGGCGAAGGTCTCGTCGGCGACGAAAAACGCGTCCGCGCGCCGTCCGGCGTCGACGATCCCGGCCCGGTCGCCCGCGTCCATGAGGTACCCGGTCGGGTTCTGGAAGTCGGGGATCAGGTAGGCCGTCCGGACGGCGGCCTGCCGCATGGCGCCCGCGGCGAGCTCGATGTCCCAGCCCTCGTTGACGCCGACGGGGACGAGCCGGGCGCCGCGGCGGCGCAGCGCGCCGAGCGCGTGCGGGTAGGTGGGGCGCTCGACCATCACGGCGTCGCCCGGCTCCACCAGCAGCTGGGTGAGCAGCGTGAACGCGTGCTGCGCGCCGGTGGTGACGACGATCTGGTCGGCGCGGGTCGCGACGCCGCGCGCGGTGTAGCCGTCCGCGATGACCTGCCGCAGGCTCGCCAGCCCCGCGGGCTCGTAGCCGGGGCCCGAGCTGTGGCGGGGCAGCTCGTCGACGGCCGCGGCGACGGCCTCCTCGAAGATCGCGGGGGCGCCGGGGGCGGCGCAGCCGAGGTCGACGAACGTCGGGTCGTCCGGCGCGGGGTGGGCCATGCCGTACCGGTGGCCGGCGGGGACGGCGTCGCCCCGCGGGCCGTGGAGCGCGCCGGGCGGCTCGGCCGACGACATGCGGACCGGGGGCAGCGCCGTCCAGCTCCCCGCGCCCTGCCTGCTCTGGACGTAGCCCTCGTCGCGGAGCCGGTCGTAGGCGGTCGTCACGGTGGTGCGGCTGACGCCGAGGGCGGCGGCCAGGTCGCGTTCGGCGGGCAGCCGCGTGCGCAGCGCGAGCCGGCCGTCCAGGACCAGGGCGCGCAGCGACCGGGCCACCGCCGCGTAGACCGGGCGCTCCCCCGACACGTCCCCGAGAAGCCGGGCCAGGTTCGGACCGCTCACGTAGCGCGTACTCATACGAGCCACTTTCGCACATTGGCCCTATCAGTACCAGTCCACTAACGACAGAGTGGTTCGAGACACTGGCCGGCAGTGGAAGGAAAGCTCGAAATGGCCTTGATGGTGCGCCGCCTGGTGCAGCTCTACGTTGGATTGGCCTTGTACGGGCTCGGCATCGCCCTCCAGGTGTCGTCCGGCCTCGGCAACGACCCCTGGGACGTCTTCCACCAGGGGCTCTCGCGGCGCTTCGGCCTGTCGATGGGCGCCTGGATCATCATCACGGGCGCGGTCGTGATGCTCGCCTGGATCCCGATGCGGCAGCGGCCCGGCATCGGGACCGTCAGCAACGTCGTCCTCGTCGGCGTCTTCGCCGACCTGTTCCTGTGGCTGCTGCCCGCCCCGGACGCGCTCGCCGGACGGTGGGCGTTCCTGATCGCCGCCGTCCTGGTGGGCGGCTTCGCCACCGGCTGCTACATCGGCGCCGGCCTCGGCCCGGGTCCCCGGGACGGGCTGATGACCGGGCTCGCGGCGCGCGGGCACTCGATCCGTGTGGTCCGGACGGCGATCGAGCTGTCGGTGCTGGCCGTCGGATGGCTGCTCGGCGGCACCGTCGGGATTGGAACGGTCCTGTACGCCGTGGCGATCGGGCCGCTGACCCACGTCCTGCTGCCCCGGCTGACCGTCCGGACCCCCACGCCCGCGCCCGCTCCGGAACCCGAGCCCGCCGGCGCCCGCTAGCGGCGGAACAGGCGGACCGCCTGCTCGGCGACGGCCGCGAGCAGGGGCGCGGCGCCGGCCTTCAGCTCCGCCAGGGTGCGGGGGCCGTCGGCGAGGCTGAACGCGGCGGTCAGGCCGAGCGCGTGCAGCTCCTCCAGCGGACCGGCGACGCCGCCCGCCAGGGCGACGCACGGGACGCCGCGGTCACGGGCGAGCGCCGCGACCGCGGACACCACCTTGCCGCCGGCGCTCTGCCCGTCGACCCGGCCCTCCCCCGTGACGACGAGGTCGGCGCCGTCGAGCGCGGCGGGCAGGCCGACGGCCTCGGCGACCAGGAGGGCTCCGCCGGACGGCTCGGCGCCGAGCAGGCCGACGAGCCCGCCGCAGGTGCCGCCCGCCGCGCCCGCCCCGGGCAGGTCGTGCACGCGGGGGCCGCCGCGCGCGGCGACCGCGTCGGCGAAGACGGCGAGGGCGGCGTCCAGCTCGGCCACCTGGCCGGAGGACGCGCCCTTCTGCGGGCCGAACACGGCGGCGGCGCCGTCCGGCCCGACGAGCGGGTTGGTCACGTCGCAGGCCACCCGGAACCGGGTCGCGCGGACCTCCGCCGGCACCCCGGAGTCGTCGATCGACGCCAGGCGGGCGAGCGCGGCGCCGCCCGGCGGCAACTCCACACCGGCGGCGTCCAGGAAGCGCACGCCGAGGGCGCGCAGCAGCCCCGCGCCGCCGTCGGTGCTGGCGCTGCCGCCGATGCAGACCAGCACGTCGCGGGCGCCGCGCCGCACCGCGTCGGCGATCAGCTCGCCGGTGCCGGTGGTGGCGGCGTTCATCGGGTCGGGCGGGACGTCCTCGACGAGCGGCAGCCCGGAGGCCGCGGCCAGCTCCACCACCGCCGAGCGGCCGTCACCGGACAGCGCGTAGCGCGCCTTGACCGGGCGTCCCACCGGGTCGGTCGCGGCCACCTCGACCGCGTCGCCGCCGCGGGCGCTGAGGAAGCAGTCGAGGGTGCCCTCGCCGCCGTCGGCCATCGGCACGGCGGCCACGTCCGCGCCGGGCGCGGCACGCCGGACGCCCTCCGCGACGGCGGCGCACACCTGCGCGGCCGACAGGCTCCCCTTGAACGAGTCGGGTGCGACGACGACCCTCATCAGCGCTCCGCCGCCAGCGTCGCGAGCACGGAGGCGAACTCCTCCGGCAGGACCAGCGTGTCGCCCTCGTAGCGGGTCTCCAGGCAGGTCAGCTCGCCGGCGCGCCACCAGTACAGGTGCGGGCTGAGCGAGCCGGGGCCCTCCTCGTAGGCGCGGTGCGCCTGCGCCTGCAGCTCGGTCGCCGCCGCCACGGCCTCGCGGTAGCGCGCCCTCGGATGGCGGTCGGCGATCCGGAGCGGGTGGGCGACGATGAGGCTGCGGTTGGGCGCGATGACCAGCGCGCCGTACGGGCCGATCGGCAGGTACTCCTCAAGCCACGCCAGGTGCGTGACGGCGTAGAACGTCCACCCGTGCAGGACGGAGACCCGGACGCCGCCGAGGTCCTGCTCGTCCATCTGGAGCGGGCCGTCTGCGCGGACGTTGGCGCGGCCGAGCATGAACAGCGCGTCGCCCGACACCGGCCAGCCGCCCATCTCCTCGGTGGTGACCGTCCGGACGGTGGTGGGCGTGTCGACCACCACCACCTCGATCAGGCCGGGCGCGAACGGCCGGGCCGCGAGCACCCCGTTGTCGGCCTCCGCCGGGTAGATGCGGGTGCGCAGCAGGTGCTGGGCGAGGTCGAAGTCGCTGAGGTCCAGCGGCTCCTCGATCGCCGTGACGATCGTGGTGACGTGGTCGGAGACCAGCGCGGGCCAGTCGTCGCGCGGCACGAGCCGCGCGAGCTGCCGCAGGTCGCGCAGGCTGACGTGCAGCCTGTTGGCGCCCTCCAGCAGCATGACCTCGCCGGGCACCCGGCTGCAACGGTAGCCGAGGCTCTCGGCCACGAGGACGAGCAGGGAGTCGAGGGTCCCGTCGTCCCATGGATCGGGACGGGCGTGGCGGCCGCTCATCGCGCACCTCCCGGGGGCGCTTCGAGGGTGAGCGCGCCGGTGTCCGGCACGGCGGGGTGCGGATGTGCGGGGTCGTGGCCCGGCGGGGCCGGGGCGTGCAGCGCGGCGGGGGCGCCGAGTTCCAGGGTGTGCTGGCGCGGCCCGTGCCCGGCGGGGAGGCCGGCGAGGACCGGGACGCCGAGCGGGCCGAGCCGCGCGGCGAACACCGCGTCGAGCTCGGCGGGGTCGCCGCAGTCCTTCCAGGAGCCGAGCGCGAACCCGGCGGCGCCGTCGAACCAGCCGGCCTGGAGCAGCTGGACGAGCATCCGGTCGATCCGGTAGGGCGCCTCGGTCACGTCCTCCAGGAAGACGATGCGGCCCGCGGCGGGCGGCGGGGCGTACGGGGTGCCGAGCACGGCCGTCAGGAGCGAGAGGGTGCCGCCGGTCAGCGGGCCCTCCGCGCGCCCGGGCCGCAGCGTGCGCGTGCCTGGCAGGACGGCGGGCGCGACGGCGGGGCCGCCGAGAAGGGCGGCGCGCAGGGCGTCGAGAGAGGCGTCCGGCGCCGCCGGGTCGAGGTCGGCGACCACTCCCGCGGGCATGGGACCGAAGGACGTCGTGATCCGCAGGCGCGTTCCAAAAGCGCCGTGCAGCGCGGTGATGTCGCTGGAGCCGTGCAGGATCTTCGGCCCGCCGCCGGAGGCGAGGGACGCCTCCGTCGCGGCGCGCAGGGCGTCCCAGTCGAGGTGGTCCAGGACGCGGGTGGCGCCGTAGCCGCCCCGCGCGCAGACCACCGCGCGGACCCGCGGGTCGCACCAGGCGGCCTGGAGGTCGGCGGCGCGGTCGGCGTCGGTTCCGGCCAGCCGGTGCCAGTCGCCGCGCACCGGCCCCGCGGGGCCCAGGTTGACACGGTCGAGGGCGTGCTTGCCGACCACGACGTCAAGGCCGAGGTCGCGCAGCACGGCGCAGCCCGCCTCCAGCCGGGAGGGCTCGGCGGGGCCGCTGGGCGCGACCACCGCGACACGGTCGCCGGGCCGCAGCCGCGCGTACCTGCGGGCCTTCCGCGCGCGCTCCGCACCGCCGGGCGTGCCGGCGGAGGGCGCGTCCGGCGACCCGCCGGCCGCCACCGCGCGGGCGCCCCCGCTGTTCAACCCGATCCCTCCTCGCACCGCGACGGATAGAGCTTGTCAGGATCCGGACGCCAGTGGAAGGGGCGACCGGTCACGACCCGCCAACAGATCATCGCCCCGTGCCGAGCGCGAGGCCGGCGAGGCGCGGCAGCGTCTCGCCGATCGGCCGGCGCAGCACCGCGTCGGCCAGCCCATCGTACGGTGTCTCCTCCGCGTTGATGATCACTAGGCGGGCGCCGTGGTCGACCGCCTCCAGGCACAGCCCGGCGGCGGGCTGCACGGTGAGCGAGGTGCCGACGGCCAGGAACAGGTCGCAGGACCGCGCGGCGGCGATCGCCGCGTCCAGGACGTCCTGGTCGAGGGCCTGGCCGAAGGAGATCGTCGCGGACTTCTGGATGCCGCCGCACTCGGCGCACAGCGGGTCCGCCTCCCCCGCCTCCACCCGGGCGATGATCTCCGGCATCGGGGTGCGCAGCCCGCAGGACAGGCACGCGGCCTCGCGCGCGGTCCCGTGGATCTCGATGACGACGCCGTCGGAGGATCCGGCGCGCTGGTGCAGGCCGTCGATGTTCTGGGTGATCAGGGCGCGCAGCCGCCCCGCCCGCTCCAGCTCGACCAGCGCGGCGTGCGCGGGGTTGGGCTCGGCCTCCCAGACGGGGGCGTCGCGCCGGGCCCGCCAGGCGCGGCGCCGCACCTCGGGGTCGGCGAGGTAGGCGCCGATCGTGGACATCGCCTCCGCCGACGGGTCGCGCGTCCAGACGCCGTTCGGGCCGCGGAAGTCGGGGATCCCGCTGTCGGTGGAGATGCCGGCGCCGGTGAGCACCGTGATCGCCTCGGCCTCCGGCAGGAGGCGGGCCAGCGTGATGGGAGCGTCCACCGCACCATGGTAGGTCCAGCGCCGCGCGGCGCGTCCCGGTGACGGGACGGTCCGCGCCGAGTTAACGGATGGGTATCGGGCGGGCCCTTACGGAGGGTCACGGACCGACCGGCCCTCAAAAGGTGACAAACTTGGCCCGGTTATGAGGTCGACGCCGCACATCCTGGTGATCAACGGTACCAAGGTCCGCCGCCCGGTGTTCTTCCTGGGCGCGCCGCACTCGGGTGCGGAGCTGCTGGCGCGCGCGGTCAAGCGCTCCCCCGGCTTCCACCTGACCGCCGGCCGGCCCGACGTGCTGCGCGTCACCTACGCCTTCGCCCGGCAGCCCTCGATCGCCGAGCGCGGGGAGGGCGCCGCCCGCGTGCTGCGGGACGCCTACGCGCAGGCGTGGCAGGTGTCGGCGCGGGCCTGCGGGGAGTGTCCGGACGAGTGCCGCGAGATGGGCGGGCTGCCGCCGCGCCCGCCCGGCCGGCCGGAGGGGCCCGCCTCCGCCGCCGAGCTGCCCGGCCCGTGCGTGCGGGCGCAAGGGCTCGCGCGGTACGCCGACGCCTCCCCCGACCTGATCTACAGCGCCGACGTGCTGCTGGACGCCTTCCCCGACGCCCAGCTCGTCCAGGTGATCCGGGACGGGCGGGACGTGGTCGCCGACATGCTGGCCGACGAGCGCTGCCTGGCCTGGTTCAAGCCGGGCCTGGCCAACCTCGACACGGTGTTCCCCAACCCGTTCTTCGGCGTCGAGGACCACACCGACCGGAGCCGGTGGCCGCGCGCGGCCGCCGCCGTCAAGTGCGCCCTGCGGTGGCGGGGGTCGGTGCGGCTGAGCGCGAAGCTGCGCCTCCAGGTCCCCGAGGAGCAGTTGGCCACCGTCCGGTACGAGGAGCTGGTGGACCGGCCACGCCGCGTCGGCGCCGAGCTGTCGGAGTACCTGGACGCGCCGCTGTCGAAGTCGGCGCTGTCGGGACTGGTGCGGGCCGGGACGCGGGACGCCGCCGAACCGGGCGTCGGGGTGTGGCGCGAGCGCCTCACCCCGCGGCAGGCCGCCCAGGTCGAGAAGGTCGCGGGCACCGAGCTGAGGCGCCTCGGCTACCCGCTCGGCTCCGCGGACTGAGCGGCCGCTACTCGGCGCCCAGCGGCTCGGCGTCCAGCGGCTCGGCCCGGCGCCGCTCGGGGCCCTGGTCGCGCTGGTGCGAGAACTGCGTGCGGTAGAGCTCGGCGTACAGGCCGCCCTCCAGCAGCAGCTCCTCGTGCCGGCCGCGCTCGGCGACCCGGCCGCCGTCGATCACCAGGATCTGGTCGGCCTCCCGAATCGTGGACAGCCGGTGCGCGATCACCAGCGACGTCCGGCCCGCGAGGGCGGTGCGCAGGGCCCGCTGGACGGCCGCCTCGGACTCGGAGTCCAGGTGCGCGGTCGCCTCGTCCAGCACGACCACCGACGGGGCCTTGAGCAGCAGCCGGGCGATCGCGAGCCGCTGCTTCTCCCCGCCCGACAGCCGGTAGCCGCGGTCGCCGACGACGGTGTCCAGGCCCTCGGCCATCTCCTCGACGAGGCCGCCGATGTGCGCCGCCTCCAGCGCGGCGAGGATCTCCTCGTCGGAGGCGTCCGGGCGGGCGTAGCGCATGTTCTCGCGGATCGAGTCGTGGAACAGGTGCGCGTCCTGGCTGACGACGCCGATCTCGGCGCGCAGCGATTCGAGCGTGACGTCGCGGACGTCGACGCCGCCGATCCGGACCGCACCGGACGACACGTCGTACAGCCGCGACACCAGGTGCGTGATCGTCGACTTGCCCGCACCGGACGGCCCGACCAGCGCGACGAGCTGCCCCGGCGCGGCGGTGAAGTCGACGTCGTGCAGCACCTCCCGGCCGGGCGCGGTGTCGGTGCGCGCGATCGACTCCAGCGAGGCGAGCGACACCTCGTCCGCCGACGGGTAGGCGAACCGGACGTGGTCGAACTCGACCGACGGCGCCTTCGAGAGCGCCGGACCCGCGCCGTCGCCGTCCGGGGCGCGGGCCTCGTCCAGCTCCCGGGCGTCCTCGCGGTCGCGGACCAGCGGCTTCAGGTCGAGCACCTCGAACACGCGGTCGAAGCTGACGAGCGCGGTCATCACGTCCACGTGCACGTTGGACAGCGCGGTCAGCGGCCCGTACATCCGGGTCAGCAGGGTGGCGAGCGCGACGAGCGTGCCGAGCTCGAAGGTGCCGTCCACCACCAGGTAGCCGCCGACGCCGTAGACCATGGCGGTGGCCAGCGCGGCGACCAGGGTCAGCGCGGTGAAGAAGACCCGCCCGTACATGGCGGCGACGACGCCGACGTCGCGGACACGGGCGGCGCGGCCGGAGAAGTTGCCCTCCTCCTCGGCGGGACGCCCGTAGAGCTTGGCGAGCATGGCCCCGGCGACGTTGAACCGCTCGGTCATCAGCGAGCCCATCTCGGCGTCCAGGACCATCTGCTCCCGGCTGACCCGCTGCAGCCGCTTGCCGACCCACTTGGCCGGCAGGATGAAGATCGGGAGCAGCAGCAGCGCGATCACCGTGACCTGCCAGGACAGGATGAGCATCGTCACCAGCACCAGGACCAGGCTGATCACGTTGGACACCACCGACGACAGGGTGGTGGTGAGGGCGCGCTGCGCGCCGATCACGTCGTTGTTGAGGCGGCTGACGAGCGAGCCGGTCTGCGCCCGCATGAAGAACGCGACGGGCTGCCGCTGGACGTGCGCGAACACCTGGCTGCGCAGGTCGTAGATGAGCCCCTCGCCGATGCGCGCCGAGTACCAGCGCTGCGCGAGGCCGAGCACGGCCTCCACCAGGGCGAGCCCGGCGACCGCGCCGGCGAGCCAGAGCACGACGCTCGACCGGCCCGGCACGATGCCGCGGTCGATGATCCCCTTGAGCAGCAGCGGGTTGGCGACGACGATCAGCGCGGCCAGCGAGTTCAGCGTCAGGAAGATCGTCAGCTCGCGGACGTAGGGCCGGGCGTAGCCCGCGATCCGCCCCACGGTGCCGGGCGCCAGCTTCTGCCGGGTGACGGAGCTGTCCTTGCGGAAGGACGCCATCACCTGCCAGCCACTGCCCGGCATTCCAGGCATTCCCACGAGCGCCTCCGGTAGAGCCTCGACGTCATCAAGTACGTAATCAAGTAAGCATCTCAGTATCCGGCGTGGACAACGCGCCCGCGCCCGCCCCTCTTCCCGGCTCCGCTCACGGCGTAACACGCCTCTGGACAAGCCGCTCCCGGGGTGTAACCGTGATCACCACTTCCAGGCTCACACCCCCCAGGAGCCCCCATGAGACGACGCCTCACCGGCGGCGCCGGCGTGATCACCCTCACCGCCGCGCTCGCCGTCGCCCTCGTGCCGCCCGCGGCGGCGGCCGGACCCACGAGGTCCGCGCCGCGGCCGCCGGGCGGCCACCAGATCACGGTGCGGAACGGGGAGACGCAGCCGGTGTTCTCCCGCGCCGACGCCGTCACCCAGACCGTGAACATCGAGACCACGGCCGACAGCGACCGCGACGGCGTGCGGGACCGCGTGCAGCTGCGGATCATGCGCCCCCGGGAGACCGACACCGCCGGGCTCAGGGTCCCGACGATCCTGGAGCCGAGCCCGTACTGGGCCGGGATCAAGGACGTCCCGAACCACCCGGTCGACATCGGCGACGCCGGGGCCCGCGCGCTCACCGGCACGCGCCGCGACCTCGCCGAGATCTTCCCCGGCTACTACGACAACTACTTCCTGCCCCGCGGCTACGCGGTCGCCGACCTGGACAGCATCGGGACGGGCGGCTCGACCGGCTGCCCGACCTCCGGCGACCGCAGCGAGCAGGCGGGCGCGAAGGCCGCCGTGGACTGGCTGAACGGGCGGGCCCGGGGCTGGACGCCGGACGGCGCGCCGGTGAAGGCGACCTGGTCCACCGGGAACGTCGGCATGATCGGCCAGTCCTACGACGGGACGCTGCCGAACATGGCCGCCGCCACCGGCGTCGAGGGCCTGAAGGCCATCGTCCCGATCGCGGGGATCTCCAGCTGGTACGACTACTACCGCGCGGGCGGCGGCGTGGTCGCGCCCGGCGGGTACCAGGGCGAGGACCTGGACGTGCTGGCCAAGGCCGTGCTGACCCGCGAGCACCCCGAGGTCTGCGCGAAGGTCATCGACGGCATCGAGGCGGCGCAGGACCGCGAGACCGGCGACTACTCCGAGGTGTGGGCCGAGCGCGACTACGTCGGGCAGGCGCGGAAGGTGCGCGCCGCCGTCATGGTGGTGCACGGGCTCAACGACTGGAACGTCAAGATCAAGAACTCCGTGCAGTGGTGGAACGCGCTGAAGGAGGCGGGCGTGCCGCGCAAGCTGTGGCTCCACCAGGGCAACCACTCCACCCCGTTCCGCTGGCGGGCCGAGGAGTGGCTGCGCCAGACGCTGCACTGGTTCGACCGCTACCTGTACGGCATCCGCAACGGGATCGAGCGCGAGCCGCGAGTGGACGTCCAGCACGCGGATGGAACGTGGGAGACGGCGAAGGACTGGCCCGTCCCCGGCACCCGCACCGTCCCGGTCAGCCTCAACGCCGGCGCGTCCGGGCAGCCGGGCATCCTCGGCCTCCGGCCCCGGCCCGGCGGGGAGCAGTCGTTCACGGACGCGGGCAAGACCCGCACGGCCGAGCAGCTCCTCGCGGACGAGGACCAGGCCGACCCGAACCGGCTCGCCTACCTGACCGGGCCGCTGGCCGGGCCCGTCCGGGTGGACGGCATCCCGTCGGTGTCCCTGCGGGCGTCCCTCGACGGCCGGTCGCCGTACCTGACGGCGCTGCTGGTCGACTACGGCACCGACACCCGTCCGACGGGCGCGCGGATCACCACCGGTGAGGAGTTCTGCTACGGCCAGAGCGTGCCGGGCGACTCCGGCTGCACGATCCGGCAGGCGCTGCACACCGAGACCGCTCCCTACAAGATCATCACGCGGGGGTGGCTGGACGCGCGGAACCGGCACGACATCGCCCGGACCGAGCCGATCGAGGCGGGGCGGGCCTACACCTTCCGGTGGGACCTCGAACCCACCGACTACACGGTGAAGGCCGGCCACCGGCTCGGCGTGATCCTGCTGTCCACCGACCACGACTACACGCTCCGCTACCCGGCGGGGACGAAGGTCGCCGTGCGGCCGGGCGTCAGCAGGGTGCTGCTGCCGCTGGCGCGGGGCGGACGGGAGTCGCTCGGATAACGCGGCGCGGCGGGCCGGGGGCGAGGGGCTTCCCTCCCCCGGCCCGCCCGCTCACGAGCCGAACACCTCGCGGAGGCGGCCGATCTGCTCGCGGCGCTCGGCGGCGCACTGCTCGTCGAGGGTGTTCTCCGCGGCCTGCCACAGCAGCCGCTTGGTGGCGGCGGCCGCGCCCGGGTTGACCGCCAGCAGGGCCTCCGCGAGGTCGCGGACAGCGCCGTCCAGGCCGTCGCGCGGGACGACGGTCTCGGCGAGCCCGATCCGGGCCGCCTCGTCGGCGAGCACCGTCCGGGCGGTCAGGCACAGCTCCAGGGCGCGCCCGACCCCCACGAGCTCGACCAGCGGCTTGGTGCCGGTCAGGTCCGGGACGAGCCCGAGCGCGGGCTCCTTCATGCAGAACTTGGCGTCCTCGGCGATCACGCGGATGTCGCAGGCCAGCGCGAGCTGGAAGCCGGCGCCGATGGCGTGGCCGTGCACCGCCGCGACCGAGACGATGTCGGGGCGCCGCAGCCAGGTGTAGCCCTCCTGCAGCCCGGCGATGAAGCGGTCGGTGCCCTCGGCGTCGGAGCCGTCGGTGAACCCCTCGCCGCCTCCGCCGCCGGAGAACATGCCGAGGTCGATGCCGGCCGAGAACGAGGGGCCCTCGCCCCGCAGGACGACGACGCGCACGCCCGCGGGCAGGGAGCGCCCGATCGCGGCGAGTCCGCGCCACGTCGCGAACGTCATGGCGTTGCGCCGCTCGGGCCGGTTCAGGGTGACGGTCGCCACCGCGCCGTCCACGTCCAGCCGCAGGCCCGCCTCGTCGAGACCGGGCGGGACCGGCTCCGTGCTTTCCGGCGCCGTGGCCGTTTCCGGCCTGCCGGCCGTGGTCGCGTCCCCCATGGGTCTTCCTTCCGATGAGCGTTCGGGTCCCGTCCCGCCGTCCACGGGACGGGACCCGCAATCCTGTCCGCCGCCGCGACCGAACCTTACTCGGTCGGTCGCGGCGCCGGGTCAGGCGGTGCGCTCATCCGGGGGCCGGTGTCCGGTCAGGACTTCTTGCCCCGGGTCGCGCCACCGCGACCGCGCAGGTTGACGCCGGACTCGGTCAGAATCCGGTGGATGAAACCGTACGAGCGGCCGGTGGCGGCTGCCAGGGCGCGGATGCTCTCGCCGGAGTCGTACCTCTTCTTCAGGTCCGCCGCCAGCTTGTCGCGCTCGGCACCGGTCACGCGGGTGCCCTTCTTCAGGGTCTCGGCCACGAGTACCTCCCGTAGTGATGTGGTGACCGCTGCGTTATCCCCCGCCATGATCAGTCATTCCCGCCGGTTCGGCTACCCACTCGGCCAGAAAAGATCTGCGGAAGTCACTCCGCAGGTCACGCGAGGGCCACCAGATCGGCAAACTCGTCACTCCAGATGTCTTCCACACCATCGGGGAGCAAAATCACTCTTTCCGGTGCGAGCGCCTCCACCGCGCCCTCGTCGTGGGTCACCATGACGATCGCTCCGGCGAACGTCCGCAGCGCCGCGAGGATCTCCTCGCGGCTCGCCGGGTCGAGGTTGTTCGTGGGCTCGTCCAGCAGCAGCACGTTGGCGCTGGAGACCACGAGCATCGCCAGTGCCAGCCTGGTCTTCTCGCCGCCGGACAGCACCCCGGCGGGCTTGTCGACGTCGTCGCCGGAGAACAGGAACGAGCCGAGGATCTTGCGGACCTCGACCGGCGCCATGCCGGGGGCGGCGGACTGCATGTTCTCCAGGACGGACCGCTCGACCTCCAGCAACTCGTGCTCCTGGGCGTAGTAGCCGAGACGCAGCCCGTGCCCGGCCACGACCGTTCCGGTGTCGGCCTTGTCGACCCCCGCCAGCAGCCGCAGAAGCGTCGTTTTCCCGGCGCCGTTCAGGCCCAGAATGACGACCCGGCTGCCGCGGTCGATGGCCAGGTCGACGTCGGTGAATATCTCCAAAGATCCGTACGATTTCGACAAACCCTCCGCGGTGAGGGGAGTTTTGCCACACGGAGCCGGGTCCGGGAAACGAATTTTGGCCACCTTGTCGGCCTGCCGCTCGCCCTCGACGCCCGCCAGCAGCTGCCGGGCCCGCCGGTCCATCTGCTGGGCCGCCTTGGCCTTGGTGGCCTTGGCGCGCATCTTGTCGGCCTGCGACAGCAGCGCCGACGCCTGCCGCTGCGCGTTCGCCGACTCGCGCTTGCGGCGCCGCTCGTCGGTCTCCCGCTGGTCGAGGTACTTCTTCCAGCCGACGTTGTAGATGTCGATCACGCTGCGGTTGGCGTCCAGGTGGAACACCCGGTTGACCACCGCGTCCAGCAGCTCCACGTCGTGGCTGATCACGACGAGGCCGCCCTGGTGGCCCTTGAGGAAGTCGCGCAGCCAGACGATCGAGTCGGCGTCCAGGTGGTTGGTGGGCTCGTCCAGCAGCAGGGTGTCGGCGCCGGAGAACAGGATGCGCGCCAGCTCGACGCGCCGCCGCTGGCCGCCCGACAGCGTGCCGAGCGGCTGGGTCAGGACGCGGTCCGGCAGGCCGAGGCTGGAGGCGATCGAGGCGGCCTCGGCCTCCGCGCTGTAGCCGCCGAGGACGTGCAGCCGCTCCTCCAGCCGCCCGTACCGGCGGACGGCCTTGTCGCGCCCGGCGCCGGTCGCGGTCGCCATCGCCTCCTCGGCGGCGCGCAGCTCGCGGATCACCTCGTCCAGCCCGCGGGCCGACAGGATCCGGTCGCGCGCCAGCTCGTCCAGGTCGACGCCGCGGGGGTCCTGCGGGAGGTAGCCGATGGTCCCGGAGGACGTCACGGCGCCCTGCGCGGGCGGCGCCTCGCCCGCCAGGACCTTGGTGAGGGTGGTCTTGCCGGCGCCGTTGCGGCCGACGAAGCCGACCCGGTCGCCGGGGTTGACCCGGAAGCTGGCGGCCTCGATCAGCAGCCGGGGTCCGGCGCGCAGCTCGATGTCTTTCGCGATGATCACAGTGACAGGGCTCCCCTGACGGACGGCTCGGAGGACAGGCACGAAGAAGCGCGCCGCGCGGTCCTGTGACCGGGGCGCGCTGTGCGGCCTGTCAGTTCGGGAGCGGAACCATTCGCCCAGTGTACGTGAAGCCGGGCCGGTCCCGGCCATCGCGGAGCCCGCCCGGTTCCGATGTGTAGACGCCGGGGGCGGGGCCAGGATGGGAAGTGGCGGCGCGTGCGGCGGGACGACACCGGGGCCACGGTCCCCGGCACGGAGGAGTGTGAGGCAGATGACGCACGTCACGAGCAACGCGCCGGACGGAACGCCCGCCTGGCTGGACATCGGCGTCCCCGACCTCGACCGCGCCAAGACGTTCTACGGGACCCTCTTGGGCTGGCAGTTCGAGGACGCGGGGCCGGAGGCGGGGCACTACAACCTGTGCACCCTGCGCGGCGAGCCCGTCGCCGGGATGATGCGCAACCCGGAGGGCGAGGCGGAGGTCTACTGGTGGGCGGTCTACTTCGCCGCCGGCGACTGCGACGGGTTCGTGAAGCGCGCCGTCGACGCCGGCGGTGAGATCGTCGTCCCGGCCATGGACGTCATGGACCGCGGGCGCATGGCGATCGTCCGCGACCCGCAGGGGGCGCAGTTCGGGCTGTGGGAGGGCCGCGCCCACCCGGGCTCGCGGATCGTCAACGAGCCCGGCTCGTTCGTGTGGAACGAGCTCGTCACGCGCGACTCGGCGGCGGCCGGGGAGTTCTACAGGGCGGTGTTCGGCTACGAGCTGGAGCCGATGCCGGGCGACATGGACTACACCCTCCTGAAGCGGCCGGGCGACGGCCGCTACATCGGCGGCATCTTCGGCGGATCCGAGATCCGCCTCGGCGGCGGCGAGCACCCCGCCTCGTCCTGGGCGACGTACTTCGCGGTCGACGACGCCGACGAGGCGGTCCGCAAGGTCCGCGCGGGCGGCGGCGCCGCCGACTCCGAGCCGGAGAACACCCCGTACGGGCGGACGGCCGCCGTCCGCGATCCCTTCGGGGTCCCGTTCAACGTGATGAGGCCCGCGCAGGAGCCGCAGTCCTGAGCCGGCGCCGCCCGGGGCCGGACGCGCTCCGTCCGGCCCCGGGGGTCAGCTCTGGCGTTCGGCAGCGAGCCGCTGTGTGATCGTGTGCTGGAGGCGCTGGAGGCCGGACGTGCCGACCAGCCCGATCTGGCCCTCGAGGTCGCGCAGCAGGACGTCCTCGTTCATCACGACCTCCGACGACTGCATCATCACGGTGCCCTGGCCGGTGAAGTCGAACTGGTGCTCCTCGCCGGACGAGCCGCCGATCCCGAAGATCATCCGGGCGGCGCCGAACGCGCCGCGCATGTAGGAGTGGTCGTAGTGGTGGCACGGCGACGGGCAGTCGGCCCAGCCGAGCAGCGCCTGCGGGTCGACGCGGATCGGCGGTTCGACGAAGTGCACGGGCCCGTTGGAGGCGGCGACGAACCGCCCCGTGCCGATCAGGGTCAGGAACCCGGGGATGATCGACTGCTTCAGCTCCAGGCCCGGCTCGAAGGCGAGCAGGTTCCCCGCCCGGACGGTGAGGTTGCCCTCCTCCAGATCGAAGGAGTTGACGTCGAACCCGCGGTCGGCGAGGACGAGCTTGCCCTGCCCCTGCGCGACGATCCAGTCCTGCGCGTACAGCGGGGAGTTGAAGGTGTGCGCGACGAGGGAGTCCAGCGGGCCGGCCGACAGCGCCTCGAACCTGATCTGCCCGTAGTAGGCGATCATCTTGCCCTTCTGCGCGAACCACTGCCCGTTGAGGTCGACGCTGAAGGCGTAGGGGTTGACGTTGTCGTTGGACGGCAGCGTCGTGGGGTTCCAGGTCTGCGTCCCGAACGTGCTCACGGTCAGATCTTCCTCTCGCTGGCCTGGACGTAGACGACGCCGGAGCCGCTCAGCTCCAGCTGGAAGCCCTCGCCGGAGCCGCGCCCGATGAGGTCGCGCAGCCCCACCGCCGTGGTGAGCTTGTTCTGCACCTGGCCGCGGTGGGCCACGTACGCCTGCGGGTCGACGTGGACGGGGCGCTGCGGGGTGATCGGCAGCTCCATCACGCCGCCGTGCGACAGCAGCGCGCACGCGCCGTGCCCGGTGAGCGTCGTGGTGAACAGGCCCTGCCCGGTGACCGCGCCGCGCACGATGCCGCGCACGCCGCCCTGCTCGCCCATGAACATGGTCCCGACCTGCAGGGTCGCGTCGTGCACCAGCAGCCGGTCGGCCTCGGCGTACAGGGTGTCGGCGCCGTTCAGCTCGACGACGGACACATGCAGCCCGCCGTGGCCGAACATGACGCTGCCCTGGCCGGTGACGTGCATCATCGCGCTGTGCTCGCCGGCGACGGCCCGTCCGAGGGCGCCGCCGACGCCCTGACCCGCCGTGGTGCTCGGGGCGAACGACACCGGGCCGGTGTAGGCCAGCATCGCGCCGCGCTTGCTGTAGACCTCCTGCCCCGGCCCGATCGCCACCTGGAGCATCTTGGAATTGATCGACTGGTAGCCGGGCATCAGATCTCCAGAATCCCGCCGCGCTCGGCCGGCTGGACGTAGACCAGCCCGTGCCCCTGGTACCGGAACTGCACGCTCTCCCCCGATCCCTGGCCGATCACCGTCCGCCAGTTGACGTCGGTGACCACGTCCTGCTGAAGCCGCCCGTGGTGGCAGACGTAGGCGTGCGGGTCGACGCACAGCGGCGTCTGCGGCGTCACCTCCAGGGCGATGGCCGGGCCCTGCGACAGGACCGCCACCGTCCCGTGGCCCTCGACCTTGGTGGTGGCGAGGCCCTGGCCGGTGCCCATCCCCCGCAGGCCGACGAACTGCACGCCCGTCTGCAGGTTCCCGTCGAGCGCGAGGAGGCTCTCCGACTCCACGAACAGGGTGTCGCCCGTGAGCTGGACGAGCGTCACCTCCGTCGCCTCGCTCGCCAGGTAGACCGTCCCCTGTCCCGTGATCTCCATGAGGGTCATGCCCTCGCCGGCGATCCTGCGCTTGAGGGCACCGCGCAGGCCCTCGCCGCCCGTCATGCCCTGCCGCTTGAACGCCATCTGGCCCTCGTAGGCCACCATCGAGCCGTTCAGCGCCCGGATCGTCTCGCCGCCCAGGTCGACGGCGAGCATCTTCGAGCCGTTCATTCGAAATTGCGCCACGAAGCGAGAAGATACAGCCCGGCGCGTTGCCGGTCCGCCCGGTGCGCCGATCGGCAAGGATGAGCACATGTGGATCGCTCCCGAACGCCGCAGTCTCAGCCGGTGGGCCGTCCCAGGGCTCGTCCTGGGCGCCGGTGTGGTGGTCGGGGCCGTGCTGGCCGCCGACGGGCGGTCCGGGACGGCCCTCATCACGCTGGCCGCGCTGGCCGGATACGCGGCCTACCTCGCCTACCGCCGCAACGAGCCCGCGCTGCCGCTCAGTGAGGGGTTCGGGTCGGGCACCCGGGCCCGCGCGCACCTGCGGGCCGCCGCCATGACGGGCGACGTGCTGACCGTCGCGGTCGTCGGCGGCCTCGTGGTGCAGGCGCTGCGCGGTGCCGACATCACCGCCTACGTGTGGCTGGCGGCCGTCGCCGGCGTGACGTACCTGCTGTCGGCGGTCGCCGGGGGCCGCGGCCTGTGACCGGGCACCGACCGGCCGTGTGAGCTGCGGGAACAGTCGGTTAACTTCTCCTGACAAATGCGGTTTCGCGGGTTCGGACGCGGCATGATGCGCCTGTGTCCGCCACCGACACCCTCGACGCGCTCGTCCCGGCCCGGGCCGTGTTCCACCCCGTGGTCGACCTCGGCACGGGCGCCGTCGTCGCCGTCGAGGCGCACGCCGGCCCGGCCGAGGGGCCCGGCCCGTCCGGCGGCCCTGCGCGGCCCGACCCGGCGTCCGGGGACGTGCGGCGCGCGGTCGAGGCGGCACGCGCGGCTGCCGAGCTGCGAACGCCGCTGCCGCTGCAGATCGGGCTGCGCGCCGAGACCCTCGCGAGCGGCGGGCACCTGCTGGACGGCCTGCACCGCGGCCTCGGCGAGACCGGACGGCGCCCCCAAGAGATCATCATTTGCGTCGGCGGGGGCTTCCCGCCCGCGCGGCGCCCGGCCCTCGCCGCCGCGCTGTCGGCGCTGCGCCGCGCCGGGTACCTCGTCGGGCTCTCCGGCCTCGGCTCCGCGCACACCCCGCTCGACCTGCTGGTCGACGGCGCCTCCTACCTGCTCAAGCTCGATCCCGGGCTCGCCCGGTCGGCGGCCGCCGACCCGCGCCGCGCGGCGCTCGTCGCGAGCCTGGTCGAGCTGGCGCACCGGCTGGAGACGCACGTCCTCGCTCCGGGCATGACGACGCGCGACCAGGTGCTGCACCTGCGCGAGGCCGGCGTCCGGCTCGTCCAGGGCCCGGCCCTCGCGCCGCCGGACTGGCGGCCCGGCATGCCGGTGCACATCCCGGTCACGGGCGAGCGCGAGCCGCCCGCCCGTCCCGGCGCCGGGCTCGGGCCGCGGGTGTCGGAGTTCACCCTCCCCGCGGTGACGCTGCCGCGGACGGCGACGGCCGGCGAGGTGCTCACCGTGCTCAACGCCGAAACCGGCGCCACCAGCGTCGTCCTGGTGGACGAGCGGCAGCGCCCGAGCTTCACCGTGGACCGGACGCGCTTCCTGCTCCAGCTGTCGGGCGCGTACGGGCACGCCCTGCACGCGCGCCGCCCCGCCGCGCGGCTCGCCGACCCGCCGCGGCCGGTGCCGCGCACCGTCCCGGCGATCGCCGCGCTGCGGGCGGCGGGCGCCGAGGACGAGCGCGTCTACGACGACCTGGTGGTGGTGGACGAGGTCGGCCGCTGCCTCGGCATCGTCCGGGTGGCCGACCTCATCCGGGCCATGTCGCGCTGAGATCGCCGCTGGGGACCTAGCCCGTCCCGGGTGATCCGTTATGTGGATCAAGGCCGGAAAGTTCCGTCACGGCCGTCTCCTGGGCGAGGATGGCCGCCTGGACGCGGCTGCCGAGCCCCAGTTTGGCGAGGATCCTGCTCACGTGCGTCTTGGTGGTCGTCTCGGCCATGGCGAGCCGGGCCGCGATCTGCCCGTTCGACAGCCCCTCCCCGAGGCAGGCGAACACCTCGCGCTCGCGCGGCGTCAGCTCCGCCAGCCCCGGCACCTCCGCCGCGGCCGCCGGACGCGCCGCGAAGGCGCCGATCAGCCGGCGGGTGACCCGGGGGGCGATGATCCCCTCGCCCGCGGCGACCGTCCGCACGGCCTCCACCAGCCTGTCGGCGTCGACGTCCTTGAGCAGGAACCCGGCGGCCCCCGCCCGCAGCGCCCCGAACACGTACTCGTCCATGTCGAACGTCGTCAGCACCAGGACGTCGGTGAACGCGGAGATCAGCCGGGTGGCGGCGATGCCGTCCAGGCGGGGCATGCGGACGTCCATGAGCACCACGTCGGGCCGCAGCTCGCCGGCCAGCTCCACCGCCCGCGCCCCGTCGGCGGCCTCGCCGACCACCCGCACGCCCGCCGCGGCGCCGAGGATCAGCACCAGCCCCGCCCGCACCGCCGCCTGGTCGTCGGCGACCAGCACGTCGATCACGCCGTCCCCCGCCGCGCTCACGCCGCCCCGCCCAGCGAGTCGACGGGCAGCTCGGCGTGCACCCGCCACCGGCCGCCGTCCGGCCCGGCGGCGAACCTCCCGGCGAGCATCGCGGCCCGCTCGCGCATCCCGACCAGGCCGCTGCCGGTGCCGGGCAGCCGGGAGCCGTCCCGGCCGAGCGGGCTCAGCACGTCGATCACCACGTTCCCGCCCGCGTACTCCACCCGCACGTCGGCGCGCCCCGGCCCGGCGTGCTTCAGCGCGTTCGTCAGCGACTCCTGGACGATCCGGTAGGCGGCCAGCTCGACCGCCGCCGGCAGCTCCGGCTGCTCCCCGGCGACCTCCAGCCGCGCCGACAGGTCGGACCGCGCGGTGTGCCGGACGAGCCGGTCCAGCTCGGCCAGCCGCGGCCGCGCCGCCGGGTCCGCGCCGTCGCCCTCGCGCAGCAGCCCGATCATCCGCCGCATCTCGGCGAGCCCCTGCACGCTGTTCTCCCGGATGACCTCCATCGCCCGGTCCACCGCCTCGCGGTCCAGGCTCCGCACCTTCAGCACGGCCGAGGAGTGCAGCGCGACCGCGCTCAGGTGGTTGGCGATCACGTCGTGCAGCTCGCGGGCCATCCGGGCGCGCTCGGCGGTCACGGCGGCCCGCCGGTCCATCTCGGCCAGCCGCGCCACCTGCTCGGCGCGCTCCCGCTCGGCCTCGGCTCGTGCCCGCTCGGCCTCGGCGCGGGACCGGTGCTCCCGGACCGCCATCGCGGTCAGCACCGGCGTCACCCACACCACCCCGGCGACCGAGGCGGCGAGCACGCCGACCGCCACACCGCGCAGCGCCGCCGCCGTCGCGAGCGCCACCGCCGCGCTCGCCGCGAGCGTCGCCCCGAGCAGCCACTCCGCCGTCCGTCGCCGCCCGTACAGGCTCGCCGCGTACAGCACGTCCCCGTAGATCATCGCGGTGGCGAGGCTCGGCCCGAACGCGACGTCGGCGAAGTTGAACGGCGTCGCCAGCAGCAGCCCGGCTAGCGGGGCCGTCCGCCGCAGCGGTATCGCCGCGCACAGCCCGAGCAGGGGGATCAGGCGCAGCCAGAACGAGGGATTCCAGCCGTGGGACCACACCGTGTGCCCGTGCGCCGCGAGCACCACCAGGCCGCCCGCGAGCGCGGCGGCGGCGATCAGCGCGTCCTGGCGTGTGGTGAGACGTCGGAGCCTGTGCACGGGTCCATCTCAGCATCCCGCCCGCGATGCCTCGTCCGCCCCGGTGAGGAGCCCGCGTACATCCTTCGGACGACCCGCGGAACCTCACCGCAGACGACGATCCGCCCCGTTCCGGGGCCGACGATGGGATCCCGGCCGTCGAAAGGGGATGCCACGTGCTGCTTGCGGTGATCGCCGGATGCGAGATCGGCTTCTGGGTCCTGCTGGCCGCGGGCCTCCTCGCCCGCTACCCGCTGCGCCTGCGCCGCACCGGCGCGGCGCTCCTGCTGTGCGTCCCGCTGGTCGACCTGGTCCTGCTGGCCGCGACGGCGATCGACCTGCGCGGCGGCGCGACCGCCGGCACGGCCCACGGGCTGGCGGCGGCCTACCTCGGCTACTCGGTCGCCTTCGGCCACAGCATGACGCGCTGGGCGGACGAGCGCTTCGCCCACCGCTTCGCCGGCGGCCCGCCGCCCACCCGCGCTCCGAAGTACGGAGCGGCGCGCGTCCGCCACGAGTGGCGCGAGTTCGGCAAGGCCGCCCTCGCCACGGCCATCGCCTGCGCCCTGCTCCTGGCGATGATCGCCCTGGTCGGCGACGCCGACCGCACGCGGGCCCTCGACGCCTGGCTGGGGCGCCTCGGATTCGTCCTGGCGATCTGGTTCCTGTGGCCGGTCACGACCACCCTCTGGCCGCCCAGGCCGCGGGACGGGGCCGCCCGCGACTCCGCCGGGCGGGCACGGCCAGAGTGACGACCCGCCCGCCCTGGAAGCGGCCGACGGCGGCCACGTTCGCGGCCTCGCTTGCCCGAGCGCACGGGCGCGGTGTCCCATGGGCGGTGATCGAGCGGAAAGGGGCCGGGATGGACCCACTGGTGCTGGCCGCGGCGACCGCCGTGGTCGGGGCGATGGCGACGGACGGGTGGCAGCAGGGCCGGGCCGCGGTGGTCGCGCTGTGGCGCCGGGCCAGGCCCGCCGACGCGCCGGCCGTCGAGGGCGAGCTGGAGGCCGTGCGCGAGGAGGTCCTCGCGGCGCGGGAGTCCGGCGACCGGGCGGCCGAGGACGGCCTGGTGGCCGACTGGGAGCGCCGGCTGCGCAGGCTGCTGGCCGCCGACCCGCGGATCGGCGCCGAACTGCGGCGGCTCGTGGACGAGGAGCTCGGCCCCCTGCTGCCCGAGGAGGAGCGCGACCGGGCCCGGACGATCACCCAGAACGCGACCGCGTCCGGGAACGGCCGGATCTACCAGGCGGGCCGCGACCTGCACAACCGGTCCTGACCGGTGGCCGCGCCGTCCACGCACGCGTGAGGCCGCGCCCGGGCGGGGCGCGGCCTCACGGCGTGGTGCGGGTCAGACGTTGAAGCCGAGGGCGCGGAGCTGGTCGCGGCCCTCGTCGGTGATCTTGTCGGGGCCCCACGGCGGCAGCCAGACCCAGTTGATCTTGACGTCCTTGGCGAGGCCCTCCAGCGCGCTGTGGGCCTGGTCCTCGATCACGTCGGTGAGCGGGCAGGCCGCGCTGGTGAGCGTCATGTCCAGGGTGGCGACCTCGTCCGTCAGGTCGACGCCGTACACCAGGCCGAGATCGACGACGTTGATGCCGAGCTCGGGGTCGACGACGTCCTTGAGGGCCTCCAGGATCTCCGCCTCCTCCTCGGAGGGGGCGGCGGCCGCGGGCGCCTCGGCGTCGGGCGTCTCCTGGGCGGGCGTGTCGGTCGCGGGCGTGTCGGTCATGGTGCCTCTCCGAGTGCGCGGGCGGTCGCGTCCTTCCACGCCATCCAGGCGAGCAGGGCGCATTTGATCCGGGCGGGGTACTTCGAGACCCCGGCGAAGGCGACGGCGTCCTCCAGGACGTCCTCGTCGGGCGCGACGTCCTGGCCGCGGGACTGCATCAGCGCCAGGAACTCCTCGCCGACCGCCATCCCCTCCTTGACGGACTTGCCGATCAGCAGGTCGGACATCACCGAGGCGCTGGCCTGGCTGATCGAGCAGCCCATGGCGTCATAGGACACGTCGGCGACCGTGGCGTCCTGGCCCTCGCCCTCCAGGTGGACGCGCAGCGTCACCTCGTCGCCGCACGTGGGGTTGACGTGGTGCGCCTCACCCTCGTACGGCTCCCGCAGCCCCTTGTGCAGGGGGTTGCGGTAGTGGTCCAGGATGACCTCCTGGTACATCGCCTCCAGCTGCATGGCGTCCCTTCCAAACCTTTCTCGCTACAACCTGGGCGCGGCACGTCGTGTTCCTCAGGCGGTGCCGAAGAACTTCTGCGCCTGCCTCACCCCGTCGGCGAGCGCGTCCACGTCGCCGAGGGTGTTGTAGAGGTAGAACGTCGCGCGGGTGGTCGCCGGGATGCCGAAGCGGCGGCAGATCGGCCACGCGCAGTGGTGGCCGACGCGGACCTCGACGCCCAGCTCGTCCAGGACCTGCCCGACGTCGTGCGGGTGGATGCCGTCGACGGTGAACGACACGGCGCCGCCGCGGGCCTCGGTGGTGCCGGGGCCGATGACGCGGACGCCGGGGATCTCGCCGAGCCGCTCCAGCGAGTAGCCGACCAGGGCCTCCTCGTGGGCCTGCACGCGGTCCATGCCGATCTCGGCGAGGTAGTCGCAGGCCACGCCCAGCCCGACCGCCTGCGCGGTCATCGGGACGCCCGCCTCGAACCGCTGCGGCGGCGGCATGAACGTGGTCTCCTCCATGCGGACGACCTCGATCATGGAGCCGCCGGTGATGAACGGCGGCATGGCCTCCAGCAGCTCACCGCGTCCCCACAGCACGCCGATGCCGGTCGGGCCGAGCATCTTGTGGCCGGAGAACACCAGGAAGTCGGCGCCGAGCCGGGCCACGTCCACGGGCTGGTGCGGCACCGACTGCGCGGCGTCCAGCAGGACGAGCGCTCCGACGGCGTGGGCACGCTCCACGATCCGTTCGACGGGCGGGACGGTGCCGAGCACGTTCGACTGGTGCGTCAGCGCGACGATCTTCGTGCGCTCGTTGACGATGCCGTCGAGGTCGTCCAGGTCGAGGCGGCCCTCGTCGGTGATGCCGAACCAGCGCAGGGTGGCGCCCGTCCGCCGGCAGAGCTGCTGCCACGGGACGAGGTTGGCGTGGTGCTCCATCTCCGACACCACGATCTCGTCGCCTGGCCCGACGGCGAACCGCTCGGCCTCGGGGCCGGCGGTGGCCGCGTTGCTCATCGCGTAGGCGACCAGGTTGATGCCCTCGGTGGCGTTCTTGGTGAACACGATCTCGCCGGGCGTCGCGCCCACGAACCGGGCGATGGAGGCGCGGGCGTTCTCGTAGGCCTCCGTCGCCTCCTCGGCGAGCAGGTGCGCCCCGCGGTGCGGCGCCGCGTTGTGCCGCTCGTAGAACTCCCGCTCGGCGTCCAGCACCCGGACGGGCTTCTGCGAGGTCGCCCCCGAGTCGAGGTACACCAGCGGTCGCCCGCCGCGGACCGTGCGCCGCAGCAGCGGGAAGTCCTTCTTCAGCTCCTCGGGCAGAAGGCTCCCTGATCCGCTCATAGGGAAGCGCCCGCCTTCACGTACTTCTCGTAGCCCTCGTTCTCCAGCTCGTCGGCCAGCTCGGGCCCGCCCTCGGCCACGACGCGGCCGCCGGCGAACACGTGCACGAAGTCGGGCTTCACGTAGCGCAGGATGCGCGTGTAGTGGGTGATGAGCAGGACGCCGGTGTCGCCGGAGGCGAACCGGTTGACGCCCTCGGAGACGACCTTGAGCGCGTCGACGTCGAGGCCGGAGTCGGTCTCGTCCAGCACGGCGACCTTCGGCTTCAGCATCTCCAGCTGCAGGATCTCGTGCCGCTTCTTCTCACCGCCGGAGAAGCCCTCGTTCAGGCTGCGCTGCGCGAACGCCGGGTCGATGGACAGGGCGTCCATCGCGGCCTTCATCTCCTTGGAGAACTCGCGCAGCTTCGGGGCCTCGCCGCGCACGGCGGTCACGGCCGAGCGCAGGAAGTTGGACACCGAGACGCCGGGCACCTCGACCGGGTACTGCATCGCCAGGAACAGCCCGGCGCGGGCGCGCTCGTCGACCGACATGGCCAGGACGTCCTCGCCGTCCAGCGTGACGGAGCCGGACGTCACCGCGTACTTCGGGTGGCCGGCGACCGCGTAGGCGAGGGTGGACTTGCCGGAGCCGTTCGGCCCCATGATCGCGTGGGTCTCGCCGGCCTTCACGGTCAGGTCGACCCCGCGCAGGATCTCCTTCGCTCCGTCGGAGCCGTCGCCGACGGAGACGTGGAGGTCGCGGATCTCAAGCGTGGCCATTGCGTGTAGTCCTTCGTCGTGCGGTCAGTCGTCGCCGGCGAGCGAGACGTAGACCTCGCCGTCCTCGACCCTGACCTTGTAGGTGGCGACCGGCTGCGTGGCCGGCGGGTTGGTGGGCTTGCCGCTGCGCAGGTCGAAGCAGGACCCGTGCAGCCAGCACTCGATGGTGCCGTTGTAGACCTCGCCCTCGGAGAGCGAGACCTCGGCGTGCGAGCAGATGTCGTTCAGCGCGAACACGTCGCCGCCGCTCCGCGCGATGACGACGGGCGTGTCGTCGACCTCGACGCCGAGCGCCCCGTCGGCGGGGACCTCGTCCAGGGCGCAGACCTTCACGTAGGTCACTTGGCCGCTCCCTGGTCCAGTTCCGCCTCGATCGCCTCGCGCACCTTCTCGCGCACCTCGGCGACCTCGATGCGCTCGATGAGCTGGCCGAGGAAGCCCCGGACCACCATGCGGCGCGCCTGGTCGAAGGTGATGCCGCGCGCCTGGAGGTAGAACAGGTGCTCGTCGTCGAGCCGCCCGGACGCCGAGGCGTGCCCGGCGCCGGCGACCTCGCCGGTGAGGATCTCCAGGTTCGGCACCGAGTCGACCCGCGTCCCGTCGGTGAGCACGAGGTTGCGGTTCAGCTCGTAGGTGTCGGTGCCCTCGGCCTCCGCGCGGATGATCACGTCGCCGATCCAGACGGCGTGCGCGTCCCGGTCCTGCAGGGCGCCGCGGTAGTCGACGCGGCTGCGGCAGTGCGGGACGGCGTGGTCGACCAGGAGGCGGTGCTCCAGGTGCTGGCCGCCGTCGACGAAGTACACCCCGTACAGCTCGGCGTCGCCGCCGGGCCCCTCGTAGGCGACGGACGGGGAGATCCGCACGACGTCGCCGCCGAGCGAGACGTTGTGCGAGACGAACCGGGCGTCGCGGCCGAGCCGGGCGTGCTGGTGGGAGACGTGGACGCCGTCGTCCGCCCAGTCCTGCAGGCTGATCACCGAGAGGCGGGCGCCGTCGCCGACGACGAACTCGACGTTGTCGGCGTAGGTCGCCGACCCGTGGTGCGCCAGCACGACGGTGGCCTCGGCGAAGGGCTCCAGGACGACGGTGGTGTGCCCGTAGGCGGCGGCCGAGGCGTCCTCGCCGCGCAGCCGCAGCACCGTCGGCGCCGAGGCGGCGGTCTCCTTCGGGACGGTCACGACCGTGGCCTGGGTGAAGGAGGTCCACGCCTGGGCGCTGACCCGGTCGGCGGGGACGTAGGCCCTGCCGAGGCGCTCGTCGTCGCGGCCGACGGTCTCGACGGTCACCTCGGGCGCCGCCTCGACCTCCAGCAGGACCTTGCCGCCGTCCTCCGCCGTGCCGTTGTGCAGGCCGCGCAGGCGCCGCAGCGGGGTGAACCGCCACTCCTCCTCGCGGCCCGTGGGCACGTCGAAGTCGGCGACCTCGTAGGACGCCTTCTCGTGCAGCGTCGAGAGAGGCTTCTGCTCCAGCCCCATCAGCCGACGGCTCCTTCCATCTGCAGCTCGATGAGCCGGTTCAGCTCCAGGGCGTACTCCATCGGCAGCTCGCGCGCGATCGGCTCGACGAACCCGCGCACGATCATCGCCATCGCCTCGTCCTCGGTGAGGCCGCGGCTCATCAGGTAGAACAGCTGCTGCTCGGACACCTTGGAGACGGTGGCCTCGTGGCCCATCTCCACGTCGTCCTCGCGGACGTCGACGTAGGGGTAGGTGTCGGAACGGCTGATCTGGTCGACCAGCAGCGCGTCGCACTTGACCGTGGACTTGCTGTGCTCGGCCCCCTCCTGGATCTGCACCAGGCCGCGGTAGGACGTGCGGCCTCCGCCGCGCGCCACCGACTTGGAGATGATGCTGCTGGAGGTGTTCGGCGCGGCGTGCACCATCTTCGCGCCGGCGTCCTGGTGCTGGTCCTCGCCCGCGAACGCGATCGACAGGGTCTCGCCCTTGGCGTGCTCGCCGAGCAGGTAGATCGCCGGGTACTTCATGGTGACCTTGGAGCCGATGTTGCCGTCGACCCACTCCATGGTGGCGCCCTCGTAGGCGACGGCGCGCTTGGTCACCAGGTTGTAGACGTTGTTGGACCAGTTCTGGATCGTCGTGTAGCGGACGCGGGCGTCCTTCTTCACGACGATCTCCACGACGGCCGAGTGCAGCGAGTCGGACTTGTAGATCGGGGCGGTGCAGCCCTCGACGTAGTGGACGTAGGAGCCCTCGTCGGCGATGATCAGCGTCCGCTCGAACTGGCCCATGTTCTCGGTGTTGATCCGGAAGTAGGCCTGGAGCGGGATCTCCACGTGCACGCCCGGCGGGACGTAGATGAACGAGCCGCCCGACCACACGGCGGTGTTGAGCGCGGCGAACTTGTTGTCGCCGACCGGGATCACCGAGCCGAAGTACTCCTGGAAGATCTCCGGGTGCTCGCGCAGGCCGGTGTCGGTGTCGACGAAGATGACGCCCTTCTCCTCAAGGTCCTCGCGGATCTTGTGGTAGACGACCTCCGACTCGTACTGGGCGGCGACGCCGGCGATGAGGCGCTGCTTCTCCGCCTCGGGGATGCCGAGCTTGTCGTAGGTGTTCTTGATGTCCTCGGGGAGCTCCTCCCAGGACGTGGCCTGCTGCTCCGTGGAGCGCACGAAGTACTTGATGTTCTCGAAGTCGATGCCCGTCAGGTCCGAGCCCCAGGTGGGCATCGGCTTCTTGCTGAACAGCCGCAGCCCCTTGAGGCGCAGGTCGAGCATCCACTCGGGCTCGTTCTTCTTGCCCGAGATGTCGCGGACGACGTCCTCGTTCAGGCCTCGGCGCGCCGAGGCGCCGGCCGCGTCCGAGTCGGCCCAGCCGAACTTGTACCTGTCGAGCCCTTCGAGCTCCGGGTGGGCTGCCGTAGTCATAGGGAGGTCCCTCCGGACTCCTCGTCACTGGTCAGATGCGTTCCGGCGGACGCCCCCGCGTCCGCCGTGTCCCCGCCAGGGGCGGCGTGCGCGGCGCGGGCGCCGCCCTCGCCGGTGTCGCCGGCCCCGCACAGCGAGCGGGAGCTGACGTGGGTGGTGCAGATGCCGTCGCCGTGCGCGATCGTGGCGAGCCGCTGAACGGGAGTGCCCAGCAGGCGGCTGAACGCCTCGGTCTCGGCCTCGCACAGCTGGGGGAACTCCGCCGCGACGTGCGCGACAGGGCAGTGGTGCTGGCACAGCTGCTCGCCGCCGCCCGGCTGGGGCGCCTTGGCGGCGGCGGCCGCGTAGCCGTCCCCCGACAGGGCCTCGGCGAGCGTGCGGACCCGCTGGTGGGGCGGTGCGTCCTGCACGACGGGCCGGTACCGGCGCTCCAGGTCGGCGATCTGCCGCCGGGCGAACTCGGCGACCGCGTGGTCGCCGGCCGTCTCGGCGAGGAACCGCAGGGCGCTGGTCGCCAGATCGTCGTAGGCGTGCACGAAGGCGCTGCGCCCGGCGTCGGTGATGGCGAACCACTTGGCGGGACGGCCCCGGCCGCGCCGGGACTGCGGCACCCGCGCCTTGCGGACCTCGATCATGCCCTCGGCCAGCAGCGCGTCCAGGTGCCGCCGGATCGCCGCCGGCGTGAGGCCGACGCGCTCCCCGAGCGTGGACGCGGTGACGGGGCCGTGCTCGAGGATCAGCCTGGCCACCCGGGCGCGGGTGTCGCGCTCGGGCTGGCCGGACGGCACGCCGGCGGAGCGCACGGCGGCGCCCCCGGTGCTCGTCTGATCCTCGCCCACGTTTTTCACAACATCAGTGTGCCGTAATTACTTCCCGCGAAACACCGGTTCGCCGATGTCGTAGCTCACGCAGGTAAGCCTTACCTAAGCTGGGCGTCCTCGCCGGCGGGGGACTCGCCCTGCCCCGCACCGGTCCCGCGCGGCAGCACCAGCACCGGGCACGGCGCGGCCCGGACGATCTTGCCGGACCCCTCCCCGAGGAACACCTTGCGCAGCGGCCCGTGACGGCCGGGCAGGCAGGCGACGATCTCGCCCGGCAGCATATCGACGGCGTCCAGGGTCCCCGCGACCCCGGTCCCGACCTCCGCGAGCCGCTCCACCGGCATCCCGTCCCCCAGGCGCGCCCCGAGCAGGCCCGCGGCTTCCCGCAGGTCCTCGTCGGCCTGGGCGACCTGGCGTTCCAGCGCGCCGGCGACCCCGCCGAGCCTGGCCGCGAGGGCCGCCGGGCGCACCACCAGCGTCAGCAGCCGCATCGGAAGCCCCAGCGTCTGCGCGAGCGCGGCGGCGGCCAGCAGCGGACCCTCGACGTCGCGGCGCGGCCAGAACGCCACCGTCATCCGCTCCAGCCGCCGCGCCGAGCGGTCGGGCCCCAGCATCCGGTGGTGGTGCAGCGACTCCTCGGCGTACCCGCGCGGCGCCAGCATGACCGGGACGGGCGAGTCGTGCAGGAGCTGGTCGGCGGTGCTGCCGATGGCGATCCGGCCGCGGCGGCCTCCCGGCGCCGAGCCGATGACGACGAGGTCGGCGCCCACCTCCCGCGCGGCCTCGATGAGGCCGCGCCCGCTGCCCCGGTGGGCGCGCACCCGCAGGTCCAGCTCCGAGCGCGGCACCTGGAGCTCGCCGAGCCGCGCGGCGGCCCCGGCCAGTGCCTCCTCCGCCTGCCCCCTGAGGTAGGCGACCCATTCGGCGTCGACCGAGGCGGGGCTGCGCGCGGGCCAGGGGGGCGGATGGACGTTGACGACCGTCAGCGGCGCGAGCCGGCTCGACCGGTCCGCCGACCGGATCAGCGCGGCCAGGGCCAGGGCGTCGTCGCCGCGATCGTCGGGCGAGTACCCGACGACCACGCGCAGCCCGTTCGGTCCCCCGCCCCCCGGCTCGCCGCCGCGCGGTTCGGTGCCGTTCGGTTCACTCATGCGGGCTCCCTCCGATGGGCCCTGCGTTGCGGACGGCCAGGCGCGAATGGCGGCGGCCGTAAAGGAAGTAGGCGGCCAGGCCGACCGCGGTCCAGATCGCGAAGACGGTCCAGGTGACACCGCCGAGCCCGACCATCAGGTACACGCACAGTGCGATGCCGAGCAGCGGCGTCACCGGGTACAGCGGCGCCCGGAAGCTGCGCGGAAGCTCCGGCCGGGTGCGGCGCAGGATGATCACGCCGACGCTGACCAGGGCGAACGCGAACAGCGTCCCGATGCTGGTGGCGTCGACCAGCCGGCCGAGCGGGATCACCGCGGCGAGGAGCGCGATGAACGCCGCCACGATGACGGTGTTGGCGACCGGCACGCGGCGCCGCGGGCTCACCTTCTGGAAGACGTGCGGGACGAGCCCGTCCCGCGACATCGCGAACAGGATGCGCGTCTGCCCGTACATGACGGTGAGCACGACGCTGGCGATGGCGATCACGGCGCCCAGCGACAGGACCACCGACGGCCACGCCCGCCCGCTCACCGAGTCCAGCACCTGCGCCAGGGAGGCCTCGGAGCCGCTGAGCGAGAACCGCGTCCAGTGCATGGCGCCGACCGCGGCGAGCCCGACCAGGACGTAGAGGGCGGTCACGATGGCCAGCGAGAAGATGATCGCCAGGGGCAGGTCCCGGCGCGGGTTCCGGGCCTCCTCGCCGGCGGTGGAGGCGGCGTCGAAGCCGATGTAGGAGAAGAACACCTTGGAGCCCGCCGCGCTGATGCCCGCCCACCCCATCGGCGCGAACGGGGCCATGTTCCCCGCCCGGAAGGCCGTGAAGGCGATCGCGCAGAAGAACAGCAGCACGCCGATCTTGAGGAACACCATGACCGTGTTCGCGGCGGCGCTCTCGGACGTGCCGCGCAGCAGCAGCACCGTGGCGAACAGCACCACGATCACCGCGGGAACGTTGACCAGGCCGCCCTCCCCCGGCGGGTTGCTGATCTGCGCCGGGATCGTGAAGCCCGCCGCGCCGTCGAGGAAGGCGTTGAGGTAGGAGCCCCAGCCGACCGCGACGGCCGACACCGACACGGCGTACTCCAGCAGCAGGCACCAGCCGCAGACCCACGCGACCAGCTCGCCCAGCGTCGCGTAGGCATAGGAGTAGGACGAGCCGGACACGGGGATGGTGCCGGCCAGCTCGGCGTACGACAGCGCCGAGAACAGGGCGGTGACGGCGGCGAGGACGAACGACAGCACCACGGCGGGCCCGGCCAGCGGGACCGCCTCGCCGAGGACGACGAAGATGCCGGTGCCGAGGGTCGCGCCGACGCTGAACAGGGTGAGCTGGAGCAGGCTCATCGTGCGCCTCAGCTCACCGCCCTCGCCGTGCCCGCCCTCGGCGACGATGAGGTCGACGGGCTTGGTCCGCAGCAGGCTGCGCGCGAAGCCCTCCGGCGCGCTCCCCGCGGTCACAGGGTGCTCGCCAGCGGCCAGGTGGCGTTCGGGGTGACGATCGTCCCCGCGGTCCCCTCCAGGATGCGCTCGCACTGGTCGAGCATCCCGATCGCGGCCATGTCGCCCGTCCGCTCGACGAAGCCCACCGCCGCCTCGACCTTCGGGCCCATCGACCCGGCGGGGAAGTCCTCGCCGCGCAGCTCGTACGGCGTCGTGTGGGTGATCTCCTCCTGCCGCGGCGTGCCGAAGCCGCGCATCACGCGGGGCACGTCGGTGAGGATGAGCAGTGCGTCGGCGTCCATGCTCTCGGCGAGGACGGCCGCGGTGAGGTCCTTGTCGACCACCGCCTCGACGCCCTCCAGCCGCCCCACGTCGTTGCGGAAGACCGGGACGCCTCCGCCGCCCGCGCACACCACCACCGTGCCGAGCCGGACCAGCTCCCTGATCAGCCGCGTCTCGATCACCCGCTGCGGCCGCGGGGACGGCACCACGCGGCGCCAGCGGTCGCCGTCGGGCCGGACCGTCCAGCCGTACTCGGCGGCGAGCTTCTCCGCCTCCTCCCGCTCGTAGACCTGGCCGACGAACTTGGTGGGGTTCTGGAACGCCGGGTCCACCGCCGACACCAGCGTCTGGTTGATCATCGCCATCACCTGGCGGCCGGGCAGCGCGTTCTGCAGCGCCTGGAGCATCCAGTAGCCGATCATGCCCTGGGTCTCGGCGCCGATCGTGTCCAGCGGGTAGGGCCGGGTCAGGTTCGGGTCGTTGACGCTCTCCAGCGCCAGCACCCCGACCTGCGGGCCGTTCCCGTGCGTGATGATCAGCTCGTGCCGCTCGGCGAGCGGCGCCAGCGACCGCACGGCCCGGTCGACGTTCGCGCGCTGGAGCTCGGCGTCGGGCGTCTGCCCCCGCTTGACCAGCGCGTTCCCTCCGAGCGCGACGACCACGCGCATGCGTTCTCCCCCTCCCCGGCGGCCCCCGCTCAGCCGAGCGTCGCCACCATGACCGCCTTGATCGTGTGCATCCGGTTCTCGGCCTCGTCGAAGACGATCGACGCCTCGGACTCGAACACCTCGTCGGTGACCTCCAGGGCGTCCAGGCCGGTCCTGCGGTAGATCTCCTCCCCCACGGCCGTCCCCCGGTCGTGGAACGCCGGCAGGCAGTGCATGAACCTGGCGGCCGGGTTGCCCGTCGCCCGCATGACCTCGGCGTTGACCTGGTAGGGCCTGAGCAGCGCGATCCGCTCGTCCCACACCTCGGCCGGCTCGCCCATCGACACCCACACGTCGGTGATGACGAAGTCGGCTCCGCGCACGCCGTCCGCGACGTCCTCGGTGACGGTGACGCTCGCGCCCGTCCCGGCCGCGACCGCGCGGGACGGCCCGAGGACCGTCTCCTCGTCGGGCCAGAGGCCGCGCGGGGCGACGATGCGGACGTCCATCCCGAGCAGCGCCCCGGCCGCCACGTAGGAATGCCCCATGTTGTTGCGCGCGTCGCCCAGGTAGGCGTACGTGACCTCACGCAGCGGCCTGCCGCCGTGCTCGCGCATGGTGAGCATGTCGGCGAGCATCTGCGTCGGGTGCCACTCGTCGGTCAGGCCGTTCCACACGGGGACGCCCGCGTGCTCGGCCAGTTCCTCGATGCGCCTCTGGCTGGACCCCCGGTACTCGATGCCGTCGTACATCCGCCCGAGGACGCGCGCCGTGTCCTTCATCGACTCCTTGTGGCCGATCTGCGTCCCGGTGGGGTCGAGGTAGGTGACGTGGGCGCCCTGATCGTGCGCGGCGACCTCGAACGCGCAGCGGGTGCGGGTGGAGGTCTTCTCGAAGATGAGCGCGATGTTCTTGCCCGTCAGCGCCTGCGTCTCCGTCCCGCCGCGCTTGGCGGCCTTCAGGTCGGCCGCCAGGTCGAGGAGGTGCCCGAACTCGCCGGGCGTGAGGTCGAGCTCCTTCAGCAGGCTGCGCCCGCGCAGGCCGGCCGCCATCAGGCGTCCCGGACGAGCGGGCAGCTCATGCAGCGCGGGCCGCCGCGGCCCCGGCCGAGCTCGCTGCCGCGGATCGTGATCACCTCGACGCCGGCGCGGTCCAGGTGGTGGTTGCTCGTGGCGTTGCGCTCGTAGGCGATGACCACGCCGGGCGAGACGGCCAGCACGTTCGCGCCGTCGTCCCACTGCTCGCGCTCCGCGGCGAACACGTCCTGGGTGGGGGTGAGGACCCTGATGTCGTCCAGCCCGAGCGCCGCGGCGACCGCCCGGTGCATGTCCTCCGCCGGATGGTCGGTGATCTTGAGTTCCTTCTCGGTGTCGCCGGGCTCCACGGTGTGGGACGGCAGCATGCCCATCCCCGCGTACTTGGTGAACACCCCGTGGTCGACCATCGTCATGACCGTGTCCAGGTGCATGAACGCCCGCTTGCGCGGCATCCGCAGGGCGACGATCCGGTCGCAGGAGCCCGCGGCGAACAGCGACTGCGCCAGCATCTCCACGGCCTGCGGCTGCGTGCGCTCGCTCATCCCGACCAGCACGGCGCCGTTCCCGAGGACCAGCACGTCGCCGCCCTCCAGCGTCGCCGGCGCCATCGCGGTGCCGCGGTTCCACACGTGGTACCCGCCCTCGGCGGGCCGGTCGTAGCCGGTCGCGAACAGCGGGTGCCAGCGGTACACCGCCTCCATGTTCACCGTCTCGCGCATCCGGGCCTTCATGCGCATCGTGTTGATCGACACGCCGCCGTAGATCCAGCAGGACGTGTCGCGGGTGAACAGGTGGTTGGGCAGCGGCGGCAGGACGAACCCGTCCATGCCGATGGAGTGGAACGCGATGGACGCCGGCTCGGGCATCCGCTCCAGCATCTCCCGCTTGGTGATGCCGCCGATCAGGAACGCGGCCAGCTCCGCCACGTCCATGGCGTCGAAGCAGTTGCGGATCGCGTCGGTGGCCAGCGGGCCGAACCAGTGCGGGTCGACCACCCTGTCGAGGATGTGCCGCCGCGCCTCGGGGATGCTCACGGTCTCGCCCAGCAGGTCGATCAGCAGGTGCGTCCGCACGCCCTGGGCGCGCAGTACGTCCTCGAACTCCTCGTGCTCCTCCACCGCCCGCCTGACCCACAGCACGTCGTCGAACAGCAGCCCCGCGGCGTTGGAGGGGGTGAGCCGCTTCAGCGACAGCTCGGGCCGGTGCAGCAGCACCTCCCGGAGCCGGCCGACCTCCGAATCGACGCGGAAAGCCATCCCCACCTCCCCGGAGCCCGGCCACGGCGCCGCGGCTCCCCCAGATCGCGGATTCCCCCGGGCGCGGCGGCGAAACTAGATCGACTTCCACCGGGAGGGCTCGACCGCGGGCCTCGCGCGGAGACCGCCGGGACCGGGCGCGGAGCTGTCCTGCCCCGGACCTAAACTCGACACCATGACACCCCCCGGAGACGGCGCGGTCGAACTGCACTCGCTCGCCAAGCGCTACGGCGCGGTGACGGCCGTGGACGGCCTGTCGCTCAGTGCCGCCCGGGGCGAGGTCACCGCGCTGCTCGGCCCGAACGGCGCCGGCAAGACCACCACGATCGAGATCTGCGAGGGGTTCCGGCGGGCCGACGCGGGCACCGTCCGCGTCCTCGGCCTCGACCCCGCCGCCGACGGGCGCGCCCTGCGCCCGCGGGTCGGGGTCATGCCGCAGTCCGGCGGCGTGCCGGGCACCGCCCGGGCCGGCGAGTTCCTGCGGCTCGTCGCCTCGTTCCACAGCGCGCCGCTCGACGCCTCCGCCCTGCTGGAGCGGCTCGGCCTCAGCGGGCACGCCCGCACCCCGTTCCGGCGGATGTCGGGCGGGCAGCAGCAGCGGCTCTCCCTCGCCGTCGCCGTGGTCGGGCGGCCCGAGCTGGTCTTCCTCGACGAGCCCACCACCGGGCTCGACCCCCAGGCCAGGCACGCCACCTGGGAGCTGATCGGCGAGCTGCGCGCCGCGGGGGTGTCGGTCGTGCTCACCACGCACAACATGGAGGAGGCCGAGCGCCTCTCCGACCACGTCGTGATCGTCGACGGCGGCGGGGTCGTCGCCCAGGGCACCCCCGAGGAGCTGACCGGCGCCGAGCGGCAGCTGCGGTTCCGCGCCCGCCCCGGCCTCGGCCTGGAGGAGCTGCTCGCGGCGCTGCCCGCCGGGAGCGCCGCCAAGGAGTCGCCCGCCGGGCACTACCTGATCGAGGCCGACGTCCGGCCCGAGCTGCTGGCCACGGTCACCGCCTGGTGCGCCTCGCACGGCGTCATGACCGAGGACCTGCGGATCGAGCGGCGCACGCTGGAGGACGTCTTCCTGGAACTCACCGGACGGGAGCTGCGCTCGTGACGACCCCGCTGGACCTCGCCCCCGCGCCGGGCGCCGCGCCGCTGCCGCGGATGATCCTCTCCCAGGCCGGCTACGAGTTCCGCGCCGTGCTGCGCAACGGCGAGCAGCTGCTGCTCACGCTGATCATCCCGGTGGTGCTGCTCGCGCTGTTCAGCGCCACGTCCCTGGTCGACCTCGGCGCGGGCCGCCGCGTCGACTTCCTCGCGCCCGGCATCCTCGCCCTCGCGGTGATGTCCACCGCCTTCACCGGCCAGGCCATCGGCACGGGTTTCGAGCGGCGCTACGGCGTCCTCAAGCGGCTCGGCGCGACCCCGCTGCCGCGCGGCGGGCTCATCGCCGCCAAGACGCTCAGCGTGGTCGCGGTCGAGGCCGTGCAGGCCGCCGTGGTCTGCGCGGTGGCGCTGGCGCTCGGCTGGCACCCGCACGGCGACCCCGCCTCGGTGGTCGTCCTGCTGCTGCTCGGCACCGCCGCGTTCAGCGGGTTCGGGCTGCTCATGGCCGGGACGCTGCGCGCCGAGGCCACCCTCGCCGCCGCCAACCTCGTCTACGTCCTGCTGCTCGCCCTCGGCGGCGTCGTCTTCCCTCTGGACCGGTTCCCCGGCGGGGTGCGGTCCGCCCTGGAGCTGCTGCCGATCTCGGCGCTCTCCGACGGGCTGCGCCAGGTCCTCCAGCACGGCTCCGCCTTCCCGGGCAAGCCGCTGGCGGTCCTCGCCGTGTGGGCCGTCGCGGGCCTCGTCCTGGCCGCCCGCTTCTTCAGGTGGGAGTAGCACATGGCCCTGTCTGAGGCACCCGGCTCGTTCGGCGGCGCTTCACGCGCCTCCCGGGCGCGGGCGCTGCCGTCGCGGCAGCTGTCGCTCGGGTCGGTTCCGCCGCCCGCGCTGATCCTGATGGGCATCATCTCCCTCCAGGTCGGGGCGGGCCTCGCCAAGCACCTGTTCGACCGGCTGCCGCCGAGCGCCGTCGTGACGATGCGGCTGCTGACCTCGGCGATCGTGCTGGGGTTCCTCACCCGCAAGGCGCTGCGGACCGTCCTGCGCGACCACTCGCGCTCCAGCCTCGCGATCGCCGCCGTCTTCGGCCTGGCGCTGGCGCTGATGAACTTCTCGATCTACCAGTCGTTCTCGCGGATCCCGCTGGGCGTCGCGGTCACGATCGAGTTCCTCGGGCCGCTCCTGGTCTCGATCGTCGCCTCCCGGCGCCCCCGCGACGCGCTGTGGGTCGTGCTGGCGGGGGCCGGCGTCGTCCTGCTGGCCCGGGGCGGCGCCGGCGCGCTCGACCCGGTCGGCATCGCGTTCGCGCTGCTGGCGGGGGCGTGCTGGGCGGGCTACATCGTGCTCACCGCCGCGACCGGCCGGCGCTTCCCCGGCTCCACCGGCCTGGCGCTCGCCAGCGTCGTCGGGACCGTCGCCATCCTCCCGCTCGGGGTGGCGTCCGCGGGCTCCGCCCTGCTGGACCCGCGGCTGGTGCTGATCGGCCTCGGCGTCGGTCTGCTGTCGTCGGTGATCCCGTACTCGCTCGAACTGGAGGCGCTGCGGCGGATGCCCGCCCGCGTCTTCGGGATCCTCATGAGCCTGGAGCCCGCCGTGGCGGCGCTCGTCGGCGTGGCGCTGCTCGGCGAGATCCTCACGGGCCGCCAGTGGGTCGCGATCTGCTGCGTCATCGTCGCCTGCGCTGGCGCGACCCGGAGCCAGAAGGAGCCTCCCGGGGCGCCCGAGGCCTGAGCGGTGGCGGCCCCGTGTGGCAGCGTGGAAGGATCGAGACGTCGCGATCATCAAGCCGGAGAGGAGCCGCCGTGATCGGCCGGAGCGAGGACCAGGGAATTCCGCCCGAGTTCTTCGAGGCGGGGTCGGCGTCGTTCGTCGACTTCCTGCGCCTGCACTCCCCTGAGCTGCTGCCCGTCAACCGGGTGCCCGAGGGGGACGCGCCCGAGCTGCCGCACGGGACGACGGTCCTGGCGCTGACGTTCCCGGGCGGCGTCATGATGGCCGGCGACAGGCGCGCCACGCAGGGCCACCGCATCGCCTACCGCGAGCTCGACAAGGTGCAGCGCGCCGACGAGTACTCCGCCGTCGCCTTCGCGGGGACCGTCGGGCTTGCGCTGGAGATGGTCCGGCTGTTCCAGGTGGAGCTGGAGCACTACGAGAAGATGGAGACCGTCCCGCTGTCGCTGCCGGGCAAGGCCCGCCGCCTCGGCGCCGTGATCCAGGCCAACCTCGCGCAGGCCCTGCAGGGGCTCGCGGTCGTCCCGCTGTTCGCCGGCCTCGACCCCGGCTCCGGCGACGCGCGGATCTACACCTACGACATCACCGGCGCCCCGCAGGAGGCGCGCGGCTTCCACGCGGACGGCTCCGGCTCCCCGTACGCGACCGGTGCGCTGAAGAAGCTCTACCGCGACGACCTGTCCCTGGAGGACGCCGCCACCGTGTGCGTCCAGGCCCTCTACGACGCGGCCGACGACGACACCGCCACCGGCGGCCCCGACCCGGCCCGGCGCATCTACCCGACGATCGCGGTCGTCACCGCCGACGGCTACCGGCGGCTGCCCGGCGAGCAGGTGGCGGCGATCAGCGAGGACGTCGTGCGCGGCCGGACCGAGCGGCCCGGCGGCCCCGTCGCGCCCCTGCGCTGAGCGCCGGAACCGTCGTACCCGGCTTCTAGACTCGGCCCATGGCACGGGCGAACGACGAGGCTGCGGCCCTCATCCAGGAACTGGCCGATCTGCTGTCCATCACGGGCGGCGACGCGTTCAAGATCAGGGCGTACGAGAAGGCGGCGCGGGCGGTCGCGGGGCACCCGGGCGACATCGCCGGCCTCGACCTGGCCGGGCTGCGCGAGATCTCGGGGGTGGGCGACGCGATCGCCAAGAAGCTCCTCGACTACAACACCACCGGCACGATCCGGCAGGTGGAGGAGCTGCGCGCGCAGATCCCCGCCGGGGTCCGCACCCTCACCGCCATCCCCACGCTCGGCCCGAAGAAGGCCCTCGCCGTCTACGAGGCGCTGGGCGTCTCCTCGGTGGACGAGCTGGCCGCCGCCGTCGAGGAGGGCCGGCTCCGCGGGCTCAAGGGCTTCGGCGCCAAGACCGAGGAGAACATCCTCCACGGCATCGAGCTGATGCGCGGCTCCGGCGAGCGCGTCCTGGTCGACGCCGCGGCGGGCGTCGCCGACGAGATCGTCGCCGTCCTCTCCGCGCTGCCCCAGGTGGAGCGCTGCGCGCACGCCGGCTCGCTGCGCCGGATGCGCGAGACGATCGGCGACGTGGACGTGCTGGCCGCCTCGCTCGACCCGCGCCCGGTCATGGAGGCGTTCACCGCGCTCCCGTTCGTCGCGGAGGTGATCGCGGGCGGCGACAAGAAGACCTCGATCCGCACCTCCCGGGGCCTGCAGGTCGACCTCAGGGTCGTCCCGCCCGAGTCGTGGGGCGCCGCGCTCCAGTACTTCACCGGCTCGCAGGCCCACAACATCCGCACCCGCGAGATCGCCGTGAAGGCGGGGCTCAGGCTGTCGGAGTACGGGCTGTTCCACGCCGGGACCGACGAGCTGATCGTGTCCAGGACCGAGGAGGAGGTCTACGAGCGCCTCGGCCTGCCCTGGATCCACCCCACCCTCCGCGAGGACGCCGGGGAGATCGAGGCGGCGCTCGAGGACGAGCTGCCCCGCCTGGTGACCGTCGACGACCTGCGCGGCGACCTGCACAGCCACACCGACCTGACCGACGGCGTCGCCTCCCTGGAGGACATGGCCGCCGCCGCGCTGGACCGCGGCCTGGAGTACTACGCGATCACCGACCACGCGCCGAACCTGGTCATGCAGCGCATGACCGACGAGAAGATGCTCGCCCAGCGCGCGCGGATCGCCGAACTGCGGGACCGGTTCCCCGGCCTCACGCTCCTGCACGGCACCGAGCTCAACATCGACCCCGACGGCGGCGTCGACTGGGACGCCGACTTCCTGTCCGGCTTCGACGTGTGCGTCGCCTCCGTCCACTCCCACTTCACGCAGGACGAGGCGAGCATGACCCGGCGGCTCGTCCGCGCGTGCGAGAACCCCCACGTCCACGTGATCGGCCACCCGACCGCCCGCAGCATCGGCCGCCGGGCGCCGGTGAACGCCGACTGGGACGAGGTGTTCCGCGCCGCGGCCCGCACCGGCACCGCGATGGAGGTCGACTCCTTCCCCGACCGCCTCGACCTGCCCGCCGACCTGGTCCGCCGCGCGAAGCGGTTCGGCGTGAAGTTCTCCATCGACACCGACGCCCACTCGGTCGGCCACCACCGCAACATCCGCTACGGCGTCGGCACCGCCCAGCGGGGCTGGCTGACCCCCGACGACGTCATCAACACCTGGCCGCTGGAGCGCCTGCGCGCGTTCCTGCGCAAGGCCTGAGCGCGGCTCAGGCGGGCTGGGGGGCCTCGGCGGGCCTCGGGGCCACCGGGGCGGGGCCCGCGGCGGCGGGGACGGGGCCCCGGTCGCGCAGGGCGAAGAACAGGCGGAACGCCGCGATCCACATCAGCACCGCGCCGAGCATGTGCAGCAGCACCAGGCCGGCGGGGACGCCGAGGAAGTACTGGACGTAGCCGACGGCGCCCTGCGCGACGATCAGCCCGGCCAGCTCGTGGGCGCGGCGGCGCGCGGCGGCGGGCGCTCCCGTGCGGTGCAGGACGACGATGGCGAGCACCGTCAGCGCGATGGCGAGCCACGCCAGTTCGCCGTGGATGCGGGCGACGTCGGTGATGTCGAAGCCGTACCGGCGCGACTCTGCGTCGCCCGCGTGCGGGCCGGTGCCGGTGACGACGGTGCCCGCGACGAGCACCGCCGCGCAGGAGACCAGCAGTGCGGCGGCGAGGCGGCGCGTCCAGGGCCCGGCGAGCGGCCGGGGCGGCTCGTCGCCCTCCCCCGCGCGGATCCACAGCGCGACGCAGAACACCAGCAGGGCCGGTGAGACCAGGAAGTGCAGCGAGACGGCCGCCGGGTGCAGCTTGGTCAGCACGACGATGCCGCCGATCACCGCCTGGGCGACCACGCTCATCGGCTGGGCCAGCGCCCACCGCACCAGGCTCCGGCGGCGCGGGCGCAGCCGCAGCGCGGCGACGAACACCAGCACGCCGACGCCCAGCACCACGAAGGTGATCAGGCGGTTGCCGAACTCGATCGACATGTTGAGCACGTGGTGCTCGGGATTGTGGGTCGGCACCAGGCTGTCGCCGGAGCAGCGCGGCCAGTCGGGGCAGCCGAGGCCGGACTTGGTGACGCGGACGGCGCCGCCGCTGACGACGATCACCACGTTGCCGATGACGCCGATCAGCGCGAGCAGCCGCAGGGACCCGGGCGTCGGGCGCCACACGGCGTTCCAGGTCCGGATCAGGAGGTTGGACGACTCTCGCTCTGCCACGGCACCAATCGTATGGCCGGGTCCCCGTGACCGTGACCCGGCCCCCGCCCTCCCCCGCGCCGCTCCGCGCGCGGCGTCATGTCAGGCGCCGTACGGGCCGGGCGGCCGCGGCGGCAGGAACCCCGACGGCCCCTGCCGCGCCCACGGCGGCCCGGCCTGATGGCCCGCTCCCGGGCGCGGCGGGGTGCGCAGGAACGCCTGCCTGGCCATCGACATCAGTGCGAGCAGCGAGTCGCGGCGGGCCACGAACCAGCGCTGGTCCGCGACGCCGCGGTCGGCGCGCTTGTGCAGCAGCGCCAGCTCCGTCGCGGCGAGCTGGTAGTCGACCATGGCGCGCCCGGCGGGCGCGCCGCCGACCGAGCGGGCCCAGCGGCGGGCGGCGCGGCGGGAGGGGATGGAGCCCAGCATCCGCACGTCCTGCGGCGTCACCAGGCCCGTCCCCGCGTACATCGGCAGGTAGGCCTCGATCCGGCGCACGGTGCCGCGCCGCTCGACGAACACGATGACGATCAGCGCGACCAGGACGCAGAAGTCCAGCACGTAGACGATGCCGAGGCCGCCGAGCCCGAACGCGGCCGCACCGTTCCACAGCCCGTGCAGCACCATCGCGCCGAGCAGCCCGGCGAGCGGCGCGAGGATCTGGCCGCGCCGGTGCGTGGCGGCGTAGGCGACGCCGAGGCCCGTCATCGAGGTGAACAGCGGGTGGCTGAGCGGCGCGATCAGGCCGCGCAGGACGAACACCGCCTGGAGCTGCTGCGCGCCGCCGTCCTCGAACGCCCGCATGTAGTAGGTGACGTTCTCCAGCATGGCGAAGCCGAGCCCGACCATGGCGGCGTAGATGATCCCGTCGGCGAACCCGTCGATCTCGTTGCGGCGGAACCACAGCATGCCGAACAGGACGGCGCCCTTCAGCGTCTCCTCGATGATGGGCGCGCCGATCGCGGCGCTGACGAAGTGGCCCTCCGTCTCGCCGAAGATGGGCACGGTCACGTACAGCATCCCGGCGGTGTTGAGCACGAGGGCGCCCAGCACGGCGACGCCCGCCCCCCACATGAAGGCGAAGGCCAGGGCGCGCGGCGGCTCGGGCTCCAGCCGGTCGAGGGTGAGGGCGAGGGCGATCAGCACCGGGATCGGCAGGATGGCGAGGAGCACCCCGACCCAGAAGCCGGCCCCGCCGAGCGCGGCCTCCGTGCCGAGCGCGACGACGGCGCACAGCCCGGACACGGTCATGCCGAGGATCAGGCCGACCGGAGGCCGCCCGGGGACACGGCCTTCGAGCACCGCCTTGGGATCCATGCTCGCCATAACGTCGAAGCGTAACGGCAGGTCGCACCGATCGCGCAAGCGCCGGCGGCCGCCTCCCGCGCCGGCCCGGGGCGCGGGAGCGCGCCGGTCAGTGCAGGAGCGGGTCGACCGCCACGGCGGTGAACAGCAGCGCCAGGTAGACGTTCGACAGGTGGAAGAAGCGCATCGGCCGCAGGTGGACGCCGGTGACCCCGGCGCGCACGGCCTTCAGCAGCCGGTGGCCCTCGGCCAGGAAGACCAGGCCGAGCACGACGGCGACGGCCCCGTAGACCGGGCCCATCCCGGCGACGGGCCACAGCAGCAGCGAGCACGCGACGGTCGCGTAGGTGTAGACGAGGCTCTCGACCACGACGCGCCGCTCGGACGCGACGACCGGCAGCATCGGGACCTTGGCGACGGCGTAGTCCTCGCGGTAGCGCATCGCGAGCGTCCAGGTGTGCGGCGGCGTCCAGAAGAACACCACGCCGAACAGGACGAGCGGCGTCCAGGCGACGCTCCCGGTGACGGCGGCCCAGCCGATGAGGACGGGCATGCACCCGGCGATGCCGCCCCAGACGACGTTCTGCGAGGTGCGCCGCTTGAGCAGCAGCGAGTAGACGAAGACGTAGAACAGGATCGCGAACAGCGACCCGGCGGCGGCGACCGGGTTGACCGCGAGCAGGAACCCGGCGGTGGACAGCACGGCCAGCGTCACCCCGAAGATCAGGGCGCGGGCCGGGGTGACCTGGTGGCGGGCCAGCGGGCGGCGCCGGGTGCGGCGCATCTTGGCGTCGATGTCGCGGTCGATGTAGCAGTTGACCGCGTTGGCGGCGCCGGCGGACATGGTGCCGAACGCCAGTGTCAGCAGCACGGTGGACAGCGGCGGCACGCCCCGGTCCGCCAGGAACATCACCGGGATGGTCGTGATCAAGAGCAGCTCGATCACGCGCGGCTTGGTCAGCGCCACGTAGGCGCGCACGCTCGCGAGGGGCGCGCGCCGGGCGGCCCGCTCGGCGGGGGGCGGCGCGAGCCTGGACGCGGGCGCCTCCGGCACCTGCTCGTCCAGGTCGATCCCGCGCTTGTTACTGAGCACCGTCACAATCGGGTCCACGTCTGACTAGGGATGGGAAATCGATACCACCCTGGCGGTGCCCCGCGATCGGGCCGGCCTCGGCTGGGTGCGACTTCGGCTTGGTCGTCTTACCGCGGCCGCTGGCGTCAGCCGCGCAATCACTGTAGTCCGCCCCCTCCGGGGGGCGCGCACCGGGTCGCCGGACGCGCCGGGCGCGACGCCGGCCGGCCCGCCCGGACCACGGATCACCCGCCGGATCACCCGTGCGGGGGGTTAGTCCGCGAGGCGTTCGGGCAAGGGTGCATGAGCGTCGCGGCCCGATGCCCGGCGCGCGGCGCAGCGGTCCCCCGACCCGCCTGTGGCGGCCCTCCCGCGCGATAGGCTCGCGGCTGGGCGCGGGCATGATCTTCGTGGCCGCGCCCGTGCGGCCGTGCGGGGCGGGGGGAAGAGGCGCCGCACCGCCGGGCGTTGTCCTGTGTGGGGGTCGTCCGCGGGGCACAGCCCGCGCACGGCGGCTCCCGCGTACAACATTACAGAGTGGTTATTTTGACACCGGTTCGAGAGGAGCCTGGCGTTTCCGTGAGCAGGGACAACAGCACGTTTGAGTGGTCCGACCAGGACCGGCGCGCGGTGGACGTGATCCGCGCCCTCGCCATGGACGCGGTCGAGGAGGCGGGCTCCGGTCACCCAGGGACGGCGATGAGCCTCGCGCCGGCCGCCTACCTTCTCTTCCAGAGGTTCCTGCGGCACGACCCGACGGACCCGGACTGGGCCGGGCGGGACAGGTTCGTGTTGTCCTGCGGACACTCCAGCCTGACCCTCTACATCCAGCTGTACCTGTCGGGCTACCCGATGACGCTGGACGACCTGAAGTCGCTGCGCAAGTGGGGCAGCCTCACCCCCGGCCACCCCGAGTACGGGCACACCGCGGGCGTGGAGACCACCACCGGGCCCCTCGGGCAGGGCGTCGCCAACGCCGTGGGCATGGCGATGGCGGCCCGCCGCGAGCGCGGCCTGTTCGACCCGGACGCGCCAGAGGGCGAGTCCCCCTTCGACCACACCATCTGGGCGTTCGCGTCCGACGGCGACATCGAGGAGGGCATCAGCCACGAGGCGAGCGCCCTGGCGGCGCACCAGCGGCTGGGCAACCTGGTCCTGCTCTACGACGACAACCACATCTCGATCGAGGACGACACGGCGATCGCGCTGTCGGAGGACGTGCGCGCCCGGTACGCGGCCTACGGCTGGGACGTCCACCACGTCGACTGGACGCAGGACGGCGACTACGCGGAGAACGTCGCGGCGCTGGCCAAGGCGTTCGCGGCGGCCAAGGCCGACACGTCCCGCCCGTCCTTCATCGCGCTGCGCACGATCATCGGCTGGCCGGCGCCGAACAAGAAGAACACCGGCAAGATCCACGGTTCGGCGCTCGGCGCCGACGAGGTCGCCGCGACCAAGCAGGTCCTCGGCATGGACCCGGCCGAGAGCTTCCACGTCCCCGAGGACGTGCTGGCCCACGCCCGCGCCGTGTCCGACCGGGGCCGCGCCGACCACGCCGAGTGGACCAAGGCGTTCGAGACGTGGCGCTCCGCGAACCCCGAGCGGGCCGCGGAGTTCGAGCGGATCTCGTCCCGGACGCTTCCGGCCGGCTGGGAGGACGCGCTCCCGCGGTTCGAGGCGGGCAAGTCCATCGCGACCCGCGCGGCGTCCGGGGAGGTGCTGGCGTCGCTGGCGCCGGCGCTGCCGGAGCTGTGGGGCGGCTCGGCCGACCTCGCGGAGAGCAACAACACGACGATGAAGGGCGAGCCGTCCTTCATCCCGGAGGAGTTCCAGACCAAGGAGTTCCCCGGGCACCGCTACGGCCGCACGCTGCACTTCGGCGTCCGCGAGCACGCGATGGCCGCGATCTGCAACGGCATCGCGCTGCACGGCGGCACCCGCCCCTACGGCGGCACGTTCCTGATCTTCAGTGACTACATGCGCCCGGCGGTCCGGCTGGCGGCGCTGATGAAGCTGCCGGTCACCTTCGTGTGGACGCACGACTCGATCGGCCTCGGCGAGGACGGGCCGACCCACCAGCCCGTCGAGCACCTGTGGGCGCTGCGGGCGATCCCCGGCCTGGACGTCGTCCGACCTGCCGACGCCAACGAGACGGCGGTGGCGTGGCGGACCGTCCTGCGGCACACCGACCGCCCGGCGGGGCTGGCGCTGACCCGGCAGAAGCTGGCGACGCTGGAGCGCGGCGGCGAGATCGCGTCCGCTGAGGGCGCCGCCAAGGGCGGCTACGTGCTGGCCGACGCCGAGGGCGGGCGGCCCGAGGTGATCATCATCGCGACCGGCAGCGAGGTGGAGCTGGCGCTGCAGGCGCGCGCGACGCTGCAGTCCGAGGGCACCCCGACCCGCGTGGTGTCGATGCCGTGCGTGGAGTGGTTCGAGGAGCAGACCGACGCCTACCGGCAGGAGGTCCTGCCGCCGGGCGTGCGCGCCCGGGTCTCGGTCGAGGCCGGCGTGGCGCTCGGCTGGCGCGGCTACGTCGGCGACGCCGGCGAGTCGGTGAGCCTGGAGCACTTCGGCGCCTCGGCCGACTACAAGACCCTGTTCCTCCAGTTCGGCATCACGCCCGAGCGCGTGGTGGCTGCGGCCAAGGCCAGTCTCATCAAGGCCGGCGTGCGGAACGCCGGGCAGGGCGAGACGACCGGCAACTGAGCGGGAGCCCGCGAGGCGGGCGGCGCCCGCGCACCCCGGGCGCCGCCGCCCTCCCCCGGCGGACGACGAAGACGACGAGGAGAAAACGATGAGCGACAATCTGAAAGAGCTCTCCGGCGAGGGCGTGTCGATCTGGCTGGACGACATCAGCCGGGAGCGGCTGCGTTCGGGCAACCTGGCGGAGCTGGTCAAGGACAGGCACGTCGTCGGCGTCACGTCCAACCCGACGATCTTCGCGAAGGCGCTGAGCAAGGGCGACGCCTACGACGAGCAGGTCCGCGACCTCGCGGTGCGCGGCGTGGACGTCGAGGAGGCGTCCCGCGCGATCACCACCTACGACATCCGGTGGGGCTGCGACGTGCTGCGCCCGGTCTACGACCGGACGGAGGGCCTGGACGGCCGCGTGTCGATCGAGGTCGACCCGCGGGTGGCCCGCGACACCCGCCGCACGATCGCCGAGGCGCGGGCGCTGTGGTGGATGGTGGACCGGCCCAACCTGCTCATCAAGATCCCGGCGACGGAGCAGGGCCTGCCGGCGATCACCGCGGCGCTGGCCGAGGGCATCAGCGTGAACGTGACGCTGATCTTCTCGCTGGAGCGCTACGGCAAGGTCATCGACGCGTTCTACGCCGGCCTGGAGAAGGCCCGGGAGAACGGCCACGACCTGTCGAAGATCGCCTCGGTGGCCTCGTTCTTCGTCAGCCGGGTGGACACCGAGATCGACAAGCGCCTCGACAAGATCGGCTCGGACGAGGCGAAGGCGCTGCGCTCGAAGGCGGGCCTCGCCAACGCCCGGCTCGCCTACGCCCTGTACGAGGAGAAGTCGGGCACCGACCGGTGGAAGGCGCTCAAGGACGCCGGGGCCCGTCCCCAGCGGCCGCTGTGGGCCTCGACCGGCGTGAAGGACCCCGACCTCAGCGACACGCTGTACGTGGACGAGCTGGTCGCGCCGGGCACGGTCAACACGATGCCGGAGGCGACGCTGGAGGCGGAGGCCGACCACGGCCAGGTCCGCGGCGACACCGTCCGGGGCGCCTACGACGACGCCCGCGCGCACATGGCCGCGCTGAAGGACGCCGGCGTCGACTACGACGACGTCGTGCGCGTGCTGGAGGAGGAGGGCGTCGAGAAGTTCGAGGCGTCCTGGAAGGAGCTCCTCGACACCATCACCGGCGAGCTGGAGTCCAAGAAGGCCGGCGCGTGACCTCGGTGGTGACCGCCGGGGGGATCTCGGTCACCATCCGCGGCGCCGTCGTCGACGAGAGCGAGACGGTCCTGGATCGTCTCGTCTCCGACGGCGTGCCGGGCTCGCTGGTGTCCCGCAACGCCAAGCTGTGGGGGCCGGACGCGGCTCCGCTCGCCGCCCGCCGGCTCGGCTGGCTGGGCCTGCCGGAGACCTCGCGGTACCTGAGCGACCGGCTGTCGGGCCTGGTGGGCGAGGTCCGCTCCGCCGGGCTCGACCGGGTCGTGCTGGCCGCGTCCGGGGGCGCGGCGCTGGCCGCGGACGCGATCTGCCGGACGGCGGGCGCCGACCTGACGGTCCTCGACACCACCGATCCGCACGAGGTGTCCGCGGTCCTGGCCGGCGGCCTGGACCGGACGCTCGTCGTCGTGGCGGACGAGAGCGTCGAGGCCGAGTCGCTCCGGCGCGTCTTCGGGCGCGCCTTCTCCGAGGCCGGGCTGAAGGGCGCCGAGCTGGCGCGCCGGTTCGTCGTCGTGGCCGAGGAGGGCTCCGGCCTCCAGCGGGCGGCGGGCGACGTCGGGCACCATCTCGTCCTGACCGAGCCCGATGTCGACGGCCGCTTCGGCGCGCTCGGCGCGAGGGCACTGGTCCCCGCGGCGCTCGCGGGCGCGGACGTCGAAACCCTGCTGGACGAGGCGGCCCGGCTCGCGGCGGTGCTGCGGCAGCCCTACGACAATCCGGCGCTGGCGCTCGGCGCGGCGCTCGGCTCCTCGGCGCTCGGCGCCCGCGACAAGCTGGTGATCGCCGACCTCGGCTCCGGCCTGGAGGGCTTCGCCGCGTGGGCGGAGCAGCTGGTCGCCGGAGCGATGGGCAAGGACGGCAAGGGCCTGCTCCCGGTCGTGGTGGAGGGCGTTGACGCGCCCGGCTTCGAGCTGACCGGGGAGCTGCGGCGCGTCATCCTCGGCCGCCGCCCGGACGAGCCGGGCCCCGGGCGCGAGGCGGGCGTCAGCGTCGCCGGGCCGCTCGGCGCGCAGTTCCTGCTGTGGGAGTACGCGGTCGCGGTGGCGTGCCGGGTGACCGGGGTCGACCCGTTCGCCGAGCCCGACGTCGCCGAGTCGCGGGAGAGCACGGCGGCGCTGCTGCGCTCGGAGGAGGGCGCCGCGCCGACGGTGGTGCACCGGCCCCCCGAGCTGGTCGAGGGCGCCGTCGAGGTGCACGCCCCCGAGGACGCGCTGCGTGGCGCGCAGACCCTCAGCGAGGCGCTGGACGTCCTCCTGGAGGACGTCCCGGAGGGCGGCTACCTGGCGCTCCTGGCCTACCTGGACCGGTCCGGGGACGCCGCGGCGGCGGAGCTGCGGCCCCTGCTGGCCGCGCGGGCCGCCAAGGTCCGCAGGAATCCGGCCCCCGTCACGTTCGGGTGGGGACCCCGCTGCCTGCACACGGCCGGGCAGTACCACAAGGGCGGTCCGGCGAACGGCGCGTTCCTGCAGGTCACCGGCGCGGTCACCGATGACGTCGCGGTGCCGGGCAAGCCCTACAGCCTGGGCGAGCTGCAGCTCGCGCAGGCGTTCGGCGACCTGCGGGTGCTGCGCTCGCTCGGCCGCCCCGCCTTCCGGATCCACCTGCGCGACCGCGCGGAGGGCCTCGGCGGCCTCGCCGCGGCCCTCGGCTGACCCACCGGGTCCGGCCGCGTCGACGCGAGGCGACCGGCCGGATCCGGGAAGCGGCCAAGAAGATCAATGGAGATGGTCGCGGATGCCCTTTCTCTCCTGAAACGATGGGGGCCGGGAGGAAAACGGTGTCAGGATTCGACGTACTCACGCGCGGCGACGTGCTGGACTCGGCGCTGCAGGCGCGGGACTACCTCGTGAGCTGCGGCGTCCCCGGCGCGCTGGCCGCCAAGGACCCCCAGCTGTGGGGGCGGCGGGCGGTCGACCACAGCCGGCTGGGCTGGCTCGACCTGCCGTTCGCCTCCCGCGGCCTGCTGAACCAGGTGGGCGGCCTGGTGTCGGAGGCGCGGTACTCGGGCCTCGACCACATCGTGCTGATCGGCGTCGGCGCGGAGAGCCTCGCCGCGCAGGCCGTGATGGAGGCGCACGCGCCCGCGCTGGCGGGCGCCGGCGGCGCCGCCGACCGGCCGTCCGGGAAGCTGACCGTCCTGGACGGCGGCGACACCGCCGCGCTCGCGTTCGCGATGGAGCGGCTCGACCGCACGCTGGTCGTGCTCGCCAGCAAGGCGGGCGTGTCCCTGGAGGGCGACGCCTACCGCCGGATCTTCGCGGCCGCGTTCCGGGAGCGGGGCCTGTCGGAGCGGGAGATCGCCGGCCGGTTCCTCGTCATCACCGACCACGGCAGCCCGCTGCACGACTTCGCCCGCCAGTGCGGCTACCGGATCGGGCTGACCGACCCCTACCTCCCCGGGCACTACGGCGCCCTGTCCGCCTACGGGCTGGTCCCCGCCGTGCTCGCGGGCGCGGACGCCGACCGGCTGCTGGAGGAGGCGGCGTCGCTGGTGCCGTCGCTGTCCAAGGACGAGGACAACCCGGGCCTGCTGCTCGGCGCCGTCATCGGCGGCTGCGCCCAGCAGGGGCCGGGCGGCCTCGCCCGCGACAAGGTGCTGCTGCGCGAGCCGGGCGGGCCGGGCGCGCTGAGCGCGTGGATCTCCCAGCTGCTCGCGGTCGGCACCGGCAAGCGGGGGCGCGGCGTGCTGGCCTTCGAGCCGCCGGGCGGGCGGGGCGACTTCCCCGACGTGCACGGCGTGTCGATCAATCCGCGCTCCGCGGCGCAGGACGAGTCCGACACCTCGGTGTGGGCGCCGCTCGGCGCGCAGTTCCTGCTGTGGGAGTACGCGACGGCGGTCGCCGGGTGGCTGCTCGGCGTCAACCCCTTCGAGGCGGGCAGCACGGTCGTCCAGGAGGCCGAGGACGACGCCGCCACGCTGCTGCGCACGGTCGCGGGCGGGTCGCTCACGGCGGAGCGGCCCGTGTACGTCGAGGACGACATCGAGGTGCACGCCGACTTCCCGTGGCCGCCCGGCGCCGAGCTGCAGACCGTCCTCGGCGGGCTGGTCGCCTCGGTGCCGTCCGACGGCTACCTGGCGGTCATGACGTACCTGTCGGGCGACTTCTCCGGGCGCTACCTCGCTCCGTCGCTGGCCCGCGCGTCCGGCCGCCCGGTCGCCTACGGGCCGGGGCCCGGCTACCCGCACGCGACAGGTCCGGTGCACAAGGACGGTCCGGGCAACGGCGCGTTCCTGATCATCACCGGCGACCCCGCGCCGGGGGACGCGCTGGCCGCGCACCCCGTCCCCGGGCGCCCCTACAGCCTGGCGCAGCTGCAGACCGCGCGCGCCCTCGGCGAGCTGCGGGCGCTGCGCGCCCGGCGGCTGCCGGTCATCCGGCTGCACCTGCGCAACCCGGTGGACGGCGCGGGACGGCTGATCGAGGCGGTCCGCGCGGTGGCGGGGGCGCGCAGACCGTGAGCTTCACCGCCGTCGTCTCGGGGGAGACGGCCATCACCGCGCGCGGCCCGCTGAAGGAGGCCGCCGAGCGGGTCATGGGCCGGTTGTGGATCGACCAGGTGCCGGTCCGGCTCGCCTCGGAGGACGCGTCGCTGTGGCCGTCGGCCGCCACCGCCGTGGTGGAGGGCCGCCCGCTGTGCTGGCCGGGGCAGCCCGGTCCCGGCCGCGCGGTTTTGGACCGTGCCGAACGGCTGCGCGCGCGGGCCCGCGAGGACGGGCTGACCGACGTGGTGCTGCTCGGCGCCGGCGCCCCCGCCCGCGCCGCCGAGCTGATCGTCCGCGCCGGCGCCGCCGCGGACGGCGGCCGCGGTTCGCTGACGGTGCTGGACGGCCCGGACCCGGGGGCGCCCCTGCGCATCCGGCAGGACCCGGAGCGGCTGAACCGGACCGCGTTCGTGGTGACCGGCGACGACCCGGCGACCGAGGCGCTGCGCGAGGTGTTCGCGGAGGCGCTGCGGGAGGAGGGCCTGTCCCCCGACGGTATCGCGCGTCGGTTCGTCACGGTCGCCGAACCGGGCGCGGCCGCGGCCAAGCACGCGGCGGAGACCGGCCTCCCGCTGGTGGAGGCTCCGGCGCCCACCGCGTTCGGCGCGCTGTCCCCCTACGCGCTGGTTCCCGCCGCGCTCGCGGGCGCCGACATCGCCACGCTGCTGGAAGAGGCCACCGCCGTCCTGCCGTCGCTGACGCGGCCGGAGAACAACCCGGGGCTCGTGCTCGGCGCCATCCTCGGCGGCGCGGCCCGGGCCGGGCGGCGGACGGCCGTGCTCGGCGGCTACCCGGCGGCGCTGCCGGGCGTCGCCGGATGGGCGGCGCGGCTCCTGCGGGAGGCGGCCCGCGGCCGGCTGGCGCCGGTCGTCCAGGACGGGGGCATGCCGCTGCAGCCCGACGACGACCTGTTCCTGCTGACGTTCGACGGCCGCCCGCACCAGGACGACGCCACGATCGCCGGGCCGCTCGCCGCGCAGCTCGTCGTGTGGGAGTACGCCGCCGCCGTGGCGTCCTACCTGCTGGAGGCCGATCCCCTGGCGGCGGCGGAGCGGCCCGGCCCGATGACGCTGGACGACGGGACCGGCGAGCCGCTGTTCGCCGACGGCGACCCCGGGCGCGCGGTCGAGGCCCACACGACCGTCCCCGCGCTGGCCGGAGCGTCCGGGCTCGCCGCGCTGCTGGACGCGCTGGCCGGCCGGGTCGGGCCGGGCGAGCACCTCGCGCTCGTCGCCTACCTCGACCCGGACGAGGCCCGCGGGCAGGGCGCGCAGGTGCGGCGGCTCGCCGCGCTGCTCGCCGCCCGCTGCGGGCGGCCGGTGCGGGTGGACTGGGGCGCGCGGCCGCCCGCGAGCGGAAATGATCACCCGGACGGATGCGTTTACCTTCTGGTGACCGGGAACGTCGTCCGCGACGTCCCGGTCCCCGGCCGGCACCACAGGCTCGGCATGCTGCAGCTCGCGCGGGCGCTCGGAGACGCCCGCGACGCGCGCGCGGCGGGGCGCCCGGTGGTCCGGCTCCATTTGCAGAACCGCTGGGCGGGGCTGACCCGGCTGCTCGACGCCGCCAGAGGGGACATATGAGCGCTCACACACCGGGGACCGCCGGAGACTCTGGCCGGTCAGGGGGCGATTCCGAGTTGGGGCCCGCGATACGAGTTGGGGCAGGATGCTTGCAGCAGTAGTCGAAGAAGGCGCAGTGCGATCAGAGGGGGCCACGTGACCAACACAGCCAATCCGCTCCGCGACCCGCGGGACAAGCGCCTGCCGCGGGTGGCCGGGCCGTGCGTGCTCGTGCTGTTCGGGGTCACCGGGGACCTGTCGCGCAAGAAGCTCCTCCCGGCGATCTACGACCTGGCGAACCGAGGGCTGCTGCCGCCGGGCTTCTCCCTGGTGGGATTCGCGCGGCGCGACTGGGAGAACGAGGACTTCCGCCAGATCGCGTACGAGTCGGTGAAGGCCCACGCGCGGACCCCGTTCCGCGAGGACGTGTGGACGCACCTGATGGAGGGCATGCACTTCGTCCCCGGCGAGTTCAGCGACCCGGGCGCGTTCGACGCGCTGGCGATGGCGGTCAAGGAGCTGGACGAGAGCCGCGGCACGGGCGGCAACTACGCCTTCTACCTGTCGATCCCCCCGAAGTTCTTCCCGCAGGTGGTCGAGCAGCTGCAGCGCAGCGGCCTGGCCGACCGCGAGGAGGGCTCGTGGCGCCGGGTCGTCATCGAGAAGCCCTTCGGCCGCGACCTGAAGACCGCGGTGGAGCTGAACGACACCGTGCACCGCGTGTTCCCCGAGGAGGCGATCTTCCGGATCGACCACTACCTCGGCAAGGAGACGGTGCAGAACATCCTGGCGCTGCGGTTCGCCAACACGATGTTCGAGCCGATCTGGAACCGCTCGTTCGTCGACCACGTGCAGATCACGATGGCCGAGGACATCGGGATCGGCGGCCGGGCCGGATACTACGACGGCATCGGCGCCGCCCGCGACGTCATCCAGAACCACCTGCTGCAGCTGCTGGCGCTCACGGCGATGGAGGAGCCGACGTCGTTCAGCGCCGACGCCGTCCGCGCCGAGAAGGCCAAGATCCTTTCCGCGGTGCGGGTGCGGGGCGACCTGGCCCAGTCGACCGCCCGCGGGCAGTACGCGGCGGGCTGGCAGGGCGGCGTGAGCGTCCAGGGGTACCTGGAGGAGGAGGGCATCCCCGCCGACTCGCGCACCGAGACCTACGCGGCGGTCAAGCTGGAGATCGACAACCGCCGCTGGGCGGGTGTCCCGTTCTACCTGCGCACCGGCAAGCGGCTGAGCCGCCGGGTGACGGAGGTGGCGATGGTGTTCCAGCAGGCGCCGCACCTGCCGTTCTCGCACACCGACACCGAGGAGCTCGGGCAGAACGCCCTGGTGATGCGGGTGCAGCCGGACGAGGGCATCACGGTCCGGTTCGGCTCGAAGGTGCCCGGCACCTCGATGGAGATCCGCGACGTCAACATGGACTTCGCCTACGGCGAGTCGTTCACCGAGGCCTCGCCCGAGGCGTACGAGCGGCTGCTGCTGGACGTGCTGATCGGCGACCCCCCGCTGTTCCCCCGGCAGGAGGAGGTCGAGCTGTCCTGGAAGATCCTCGACCCGATCGAGGAGTACTGGGCGAGCCGCGGCGGCCTCGACCAGTACAAGTCCGGCGGCTACGGGCCCGACAGCGCCGACGAGCTGATGGCGCGGGACGGCCGAACCTGGAGGCGGCTCTAGATGAACATCGATCTGACCGGTACGACGACCCGCAAGATCCAGGACGCGCTGACGCAGTCCCGGCATCTGATGGGCGGCCCGGCCGTCGGCATGGTGCTCACACTGATCATCGTGACGGACGAGTCGGCGCAGTACGACGCGGTGCGCGCCGCGACCGAGGCGGCGCGCGAGCACCCCTGCCGGGTGCTGACCGTCATCTCGCGCGACCCGCGGGGCAGCTCCTCGCGGCTCGACGCCGAGATCCGGATGGGCGAGACGGGACCCGGTGAGACGGTGCTGCTGCGCATGTACGGGCCGCTCGCCGAGCACGCCGACTCCGTCGTCGTGCCGCTGCTGATGCCCGACACCCCGGTGGTGACGTGGTGGCCCGGCGGCAAGGTGCCGAAGGTGCCCGCCAAGGATCCGCTCGGCCGGCTGGCGCAGCGCCGGGTGACCGACGCGTACGCGGCGCGCGACCGGCTCGGCACCCTCGCCCAGCTCGCCGAGGGCTACCGGCCGGGCGACACCGACTTCACCTGGACCCGGCTGACCTCCTGGCGCTCGCTGCTGGCCGCGGCGCTCGACCAGGAGCACGACGAGATCACGGCCGGCGAGGTGATGGCCGAGCCGGACTCCCCGAGCGCGGAGCTGCTGGCCGCGTGGCTGTCGGTCCGGCTCGGCGTCCCGGTGGACCGGACGGTCTCCGAGGGCCCGGGCATCACCGGCGTCCGGCTGGCGACGACGAGCGGCGACCTCGTGATCGACCGCCCGGACGGGCGGGTCGCGACACTGAGCCGACCCGGCCAGCCCGACCGGCAGGTGTCGCTGATGCGGCGGCCGATGGCGGAGCTGCTGGCCGAGGAGCTGCGGCGCCTCGACCCCGACGAGGTCTACCGCGACGCCGCCGCCCGGTTCGCCAAGGACCTGGCGGGCGGGTCGCAGAAGCCCGGCGTGGCGAGCGAGCCGGTGTCGGCGACGTCCGACGCGGCCCAGACGGGCCCCGCCAAGAAGCAGGCCGGCTCCAGGCAGCCCGCGTCCGGGCGGGCGGAGTCGAAGCAGCCGTCCCGCAAGGGGCGCGGCAGGTCGGGGGACGCATGAGCTCCCCGACCGTCCTGGTCCACGACGACCAGGCCCTGCTCGCCGAGGCCGCCGCGGCCCGGCTGGTGACGCGGATCGCCGACGCCCAGGCGGCGCGCGGCACGGCGTCGGTCGTGCTGACCGGCGGCGGCGTCGGCACGGCGGTGCTCGCCGCGCTGGCCGCCACGGGCGTCCGCGACGCGGTCGACTGGGGCCGGCTGGACATGTGGTGGGGCGACGAGCGCTTCCTGCCCTCCGGCGACCCCGAGCGCAACGAGACCGGGGCGCGGCAGGCGCTGCTCGACCACGTCCCGCTCGACCCGGCGCGGGTGCACGCGATGCCGGCGGCGGACGGCCCGGACGGCGACGATCCGGAGGCCGCGGCCGAGCGGTACGCGGCGGAGCTGCGGGCCGCCGCCGGGCCCGGCGACGGCCCGGTTCCGGCCTTCGACGTGCTGATGCTGGGCGTCGGCCCCGACGCGCACGTGGCGTCGCTGTTCCCGGAGCTGCCGGCGCTGCGCGACGAGGGCGCGGTGGCGGCGGTGCGGGGCGCCCCGAAGCCGCCCCCGACCCGGATCTCGCTGACGTTCCCCTCCCTGCGCGCCGCGGACGAGGTGTGGCTGCTGGCGGCGGGCGAGTCCAAGGCGAAGGCCATCGGGCTCGGGCTGGCGCCGGACGCGGACCCGTTCCACGTCCCGTGCGCCGGGGCCCGCGGGCGGAGCCGGACCCTGTTCCTGCTCGACCGCGCCGCGGCATCCGAGCTCCCGCCGGGCACGGGGCGCGTCACGCCCTCTTGAACCGCGCATGAAGAAAGGTCCGTACACCTGGGAGAAGACTGAACAGTAGCGGCGGTTCCGCATGCCTCGCTCGAAAGCGTGCATACCCTGACCGAGGGAAAACCCGCGTCGAGCGTGAGGAGTTCTCAGGTGCTCAGGGGTCGGACCGGGACGGTGGGCGCGGCGGTCGCCGGGGCGGTGGTGATCGCCGCGGCGGGCTGCTCCTCCGGGGGTGACGGCGGAGGTGGGGGCGGCGACGGCGGCAGGTCCGAGGACGCGGTGAAGCTCGCCGTCACGCCCGCCACCGGGACGCGGCAGGCCGCCCCGGACAGGCCGGTCACCGTCAAGGCCGACAACGGCAGGCTCACGAGCGTGACCCTCACCTACGGCAAGAAGGGCGCGAAGGCCGGCGGGAAGCTCGCCTCCGACGGAAGGTCGTGGACGTCGTCGTGGACGCTGCGGCCGTCCACGACGTACACGGTCACGGCCAAGGCGACCGGGGACGGCGGCAAGCAGGCCACCGCGACGTCCACGTTCACGACGCTGACGCCGCGCAAGAAGCTGGAGAGCGGCATGTCGCCGCTGGACGGCGAGACCGTCGGCGTCGGCATGCCCGTCCAGCTGCTGCTGTCCAGGCCGGTGAGCACCAAGGCCGGCAAGGTGGCGGTGGAGAAGGCCCTTGAGGTCCGCATGTCCAAGCCGGTCGAGGGCGCCTGGTCCTGGATCGGCGACAAGGAGGTCGACTTCCGGCCCCGCGACTACTGGCCGTCCGGGCAGAAGGTGGAGGTCGTCGCGCACCTGGCGGGGCTGAAGGCCGGCGAGGGCATGTACGGGACGAAGGACCGCAGCGTCGGCTTCACCGTCGGGCCGCGGCACATCACCACCGTCGACGCCAAGAAACACCGCGCGACGGTGACCGACGGCGGCAGGACGGTGCGGACCATGAAGGTGAGCCTCGGCAAGCCGGGCCACGACAGCTACAGCGGCACGATGATCGCGCAGGAGAAGGCGGCGCACATCGTGATGGACTCGGCCACCACCGGCGACCCCGGCGAGTACCGGATCCCGACGAAGTGGAACGTCCGCCTCACCTACAGCGGGACGTTCGTCCACTCGGCGCCGTGGTCGACCGACGCGCAGGGCAACGACAACGTCAGCCACGGGTGCGTGAACGCCTCCCCGGGCGACGCCAAGTGGTTCTTCGACTTCACCAACCGGGGCGACGTGGTGAAGGTGACGGGCACGTCGCGGCGGCTCCGGTTCGGGAACGGGCCGACGCCGTGGGCCAAGTCGTGGGACGCCTGGCTGGAGGGCGGCGCCGTCGGCAAGCCGGTCATGGGCACGCCCCTCACCTGAGGTCACCGGCGCCGCCCGTGGCCCCACTGGCACACTTGGTGCCATGCAGAAGCTCTCGTTGGACGCACAGGTACGGGACCTGATGAAGCGCGCCGCCGCGGCCTCGACCGGGCGCGGCGCCGACACCGTGTACGGCGGGCACGAGCACGTCCTGCGCCAGACGCTGATCGCCATGACGGCGGGCACGGCGCTGGCGGAGCACGAGAGCCCCGGCGAGGCGACGGTCCTGGTCATGCGGGGCCGCGTCCGGCTGGTGGCGGGCCAGGACTCCTGGGACGGCATCGCCGGCGACCTGCTGATCATTCCGGACGCGCGGCACAGCCTGGAGGCGCTGGAGGACGCCGCGGTGCTGCTCACCGTGGCCAAGTCCGGCTGACGGTGCGGGGAAGCGCCGGGCCGGGCCGCCCGATGTCGGGTCGGCCCGGCCCTGCGGGCGCCGGCGCCTCAGGCGCAGGTGAAGTCCCGCTTGGGGAGGCGGCCGGTCAGCAGGTAGCCGTTGACCGTCTCGCTGACACAGGTGTTCGGGTAGCCGCGCTGGTAGGGCGCGTGGACGTCGGCGTCCAGCGTGACCATCCGCGATCCGCGCAGCAGCCCGTGCAGTGCCTGGTTGGCCGGGTAGGTCGTGCGGGTGTCGCCGGTCGCGGCCACCATCAGCGCGGGCAGCCGCCCGCCGACCTCGGTCGGCCGCTCGGCGGGTCGCACCGGCCAGAACGCGCACGGGTTGACGTTGCGGGTCAGCGGTGCGAACAGCGGGCTGGCGGCCCGGTTCCGCTCGATGTCGCTCCAGTAGGACTCCGGGTCGCGCGGGGTGTCCGCGTCCCCGCAGATGATGGCGGTCTGCCCGCTCCCGTACACCGACTCCGCGCCGGTGAGCAGGAACGTCAGCTCCTCGTCCAGTTCCTTGGTCGGCTGGACGCCCTCCCCCGCCGCGGCCTTGGCGAAGACGCGCACCGACTCCGCCAGCACGGCCCTGGCCTGGTCCTCGTCGGTGTCGAGGTGGTCGAACAGCACGAGGGGCAGCGTCGTGTCGTCCACCCGCCACCGGCCGACGGCGAGCGGCGTCCTCGCGGCCGCCGCGACGAGGCCGCGGACGGTGCCGAGGACCTCGGCGCGTGTGCCGCCGAGACCGTAGGTCGCGTCGCGCTCGGCCGCCCACTCAGCCCACGCTCCGAGCGCGCGGTCGTTGGCTCCTTCGGTGCCGGCCAGCAGGCGCGGGCCGAAGCGGGTCGGGTCGACCGAGCTGTCGAGCACGACGCGGTCGAGCCGGCCGGGGAACATCGTCGCGTACACCGACCCGAGGTAGGTGCCGTAGGACGCGCCGTTGTAGGAGACCTTCCGCTCGCCGAGGGCGCCCCGGACGATGTCCATGTCGCGGGCGATGTTGCGCGTGCTGATGTGCGGGAGGACGCCGGCGTTCGTCCGCGCGCACCGGTCGGCGAGGTCCTTGGCGAACGCGGCGGACCGGTCGAAGGACCGGCGGCTCTCCCCCGCCGACTTGATCCAGGTCCCGGAGGGCCCCCGGCAGTCGACCGCGGCGCTGCGGCCGAGCGACCGCGGGTCCATGCCCACCAGGTCGTAGCGCGGGCCCGCCTTGCCCATGACGGAGCGCATGTAGGGCGGCATGTCGAGGGCCGGTCCCGGGCCGCCGCCGTTCAGGATCATCGTTCCGATGCGGTGGGCGCGGTCGGACGCCTTCAGGCGGGAGATCGCGACGGTGATCGTGCGGCCTTCCGGGCGGCGGTAGTCGAGCGGGACGGTGACGTCCGCGCACGCGGCGCCCGCCTCGTCGAGTTCCCTTCCGACCTCGTCGCCGTCGTTGAGCGTGCACTCCTTCCACTTCAGCCGCTGGTCGTAGAAGCGGGCGAGACCGCCCGTGCCGAAGGTGGCGGACGCCGGCGCGGCGGCGAGCGCGGCGGTCGGCGCCGTGCCCGGTGCGGCGGCCCCGTCGCAGAACGCCGTCTCGACGAGCTTCATCTGGTCGTTGAACGCCTCCTCGGCGGACGGGTTCTCGTTGAAGTCGATCGTCACGCGGCGCCCGGACGGCCCGACGCCCGAGACGGTGATGTAGCTTTCGAGGCCGCCGGCGTGCCCCCACCAGGTCCCGCCGCAGCGCAGCGGGGTCCCGATCAGGCCGAGGCCGTAGGCGGCGCCGTCCCAGACGCGGTCGGGGTCGGCGGGGACCGTCTGCTTCATCTGCGCGAGCATCGCCGGGGGCAGGAGCCGGCCGCCCATCAGCGCGCCGAAGAAGGCGTTCAGGTCACGCGGGCTGGAGACCAGTGCGCCCCCGGCCCACGCCACCGTCGTGTTCATCTCGGTGAAGTCGTCCCACCGGACGGTCCCGTCGCGCTCCTCGCGCAGGTAGCCGCGCGCGTGCGGTCCCCTGATCCGCGTCCGGTCGCCCGGCCAGTAGGTGTCGCGGAGCCGCAGCGGCCGGATGATCCTGCGCCGGACCTCGTCCTCCAGGCTGTGCCCGCTCGCCTTCTCCGCGATGAGCCCCGCGATGATGTAGTTGGTGGTCGCGTAGTGCCAGCCGGGATCGGGGTGCGGGAGCGCCAGCGCCCGATCGATCAGTTCTCCGGGCTCGAAGTGCCGGAAGCGGTACCCGTCCGAGTTCGGGAAGGTGTCCATGTAGTCGGGCAGGCCGCTGGTGTGCCGGAGCAGGCTGCGGACGGTGATCTTCCGGCCGTCGTAGCCGCCCCGGTCGAGCAGGCCGGGCAGGTAGCGCTCGACGGGGGCGTCCAGCGAGATCCGGCCCTCCCGCGCCAGCTGGAGCACGGTGACGGCGGTGAACGTCTTGGTGACGCTGGCGATCCGTACCCGCAGGTCCGCGCTCATCGGCCTCCCCGTGCGGCGGTCGGCCACCCCGCTGGCGGCCTTCCACGTCCCGCACGCGGGATCGTCGACGCGCACGGCGGCGCCGGTGAGCCCGTGCGTTCCGGTCATCCGCTCCAGTGCCCGCAGGGTCGCCGCGCGGTCGGCGCAGCCGGCCGGCGCCGGCTCGGCTCGCGCGGGGGCCGGGACGGCGGCGGCCGCGGCGATCGCGGCCCCCGCCGCCAGCACCGCGACCGCCCGCCTGGCGGCCTCGCGCCGCCTCGGTTGTGTGGTCGTCATGGTCTCCGACGCTAGGCAGCCGCGCACGCGGGCGCACTGCGGGCAGCGGGCGACCGCGGGGTGGGGACAGCCCCAGTGGCGCCCGGCGACCAAAGTCGATGGCCCCGCCGACCTGCGGCCGCTGTCCGGGGCGGGCGGCATGGCTACCGTTGGGCGGGTGGACCTCCTGCGGCGCCCGTGGCGCGACTGGCTCGGCGACGTCGGCGCCGCCGGCGCCGCGATGGTGCTCGGCTGGGTGCTGCTCCAGGCCACGGTGGACGACCTGCCCCCCGGGGAGTCGATCGCGGTCGGGCGGGACGTGCTGATCGGCGCCGTCGCCTGCGTGTTCCTCATGCTCTTCCGGCGCCGCCACCCGGTGGCCCTCGCGGTCGTGATGGTGTTCGCGCAGTGGACGGCGACGACGACGCTCGGCACGGCGGCGATCGCGATGTACTCGCTGGCGATGCTGCGCCCGTGGCGGACCGCGCTGCCGGTCGCCGGCGCCAGCCTGGCGCTGATCATCGGCCTGTTCCGGCTCACGGCCCCCCAGGAGGATTTCCTCCAGGGCAGCGTCATCTTCGCGCTGATCTACGCGGTCCTCGTCACGACGGGCATGCTGGTGCGGTCCCGGCGGCAGCTCATCGCCTCGCTGGAGGAGCGGGCCCGCGCCGCCGAGACCGAGCAGCGGCTGCGGGTCGAGGAGGCCCGGCTGCTGGAGCGCGAGCGCCTCGCCCGCGAGATGCACGACGTCCTCGCGCACCGCATCTCGCTGCTGGCCGTGCACGCGGGGGCGCTGGAGTTCGGCCCGGGCACGCCGGACGGGCAGCGCGAGGCCGCCGGGATCATCCGGCGCAGCGCCCACGAGGCGATGGAGGACCTGCGCGAGGTGATCGGCGTGCTGCGGGACGACGCCCCCGGCGCCGACCCCGAACGCCCGCAGCCGACGCTCGCGGACGTCCCCGGGCTCGTGGAGGAGTCCCGGCGGGCCGGGGGCCGCGTCGCCCTGGAGCAGAACGTCCCCGATCCCGGGCTCGTCCCGTCCCGCGTCGGGCGGCACGCCTACCGGATCGTCCAGGAGGGGCTGACGAACGCCCGCAAGCACGCGCCGGGCGCGGAGGTCCGGGTGTCCCTGGACGCCGGGGCCGAGCTGGACGTGGAGATCGTCAACGCGCTGCCCCCCGGCCCGCCCGCCCTGCCCTTCCCCGGTTCCGGCACGGGGCTCGTCGGCCTCGCCGAGCGGGTGGCGCTGCTCGGCGGGACCCTGGAGCACGGACGCACCGGCGACGGCCGGTTCCGGTTGCGCGCCCGCCTTCCGTTGCGGGCCGCGCATGGCGCCGGGACCGGTGGGAAAGGTGATACGCATGGCAGCGAACTCCTCTGACGAGCCCGTCCTCGAAGAACTCGACCGCGCCGAGTGCATGAAGCTCCTCTCCGGCGGCAGCATCGGCCGGGTGGCGTTCGACGACGGCGAGGGACCGACGGTCGTCCCGGTGAACTACGCCGTCGAGGGGGACTCGGTGATCTTCCGCACGTCGGCGTCGGGCCGGCTGAACCGCAACCTGCTGTCGGCGGTGACCGGCGGGGAGGTCCGGGCGGCCTTCGAGGTCGACCGGTTCGAGGAGGCCCGCCACGAGGGCTGGAGCGTGCTGCTGCGCGGCGGCGCGCACCCCCTGTCCGAGGCCGAGAAGGCCGAGGTCGCGCAGGTCCGGCCGTGGCCGGGCGGCGACCGGGAGGCGTGGTTCCGGCTGGCGGCCTCCAGCGTCACCGGACGCCGACTGCGCCGCCCCTGAACCGCCCGTAGGGTGGCGGGATGGACTCCCCTCCCGTCCGCGTCCTGATCGTGGACGACGACGCGCTCGTCCGGGCCGGCCTGTCGATGATGCTGGCGAGCGCCGACGACCTGGAGGTGGTCGCGGACGTCGCCGACGGCGCCGAGGTCGTCGCCGCCGTGAACCAGCACCGGCCCGACGTGGTGCTGATGGACATCCGGATGCCGCGGCTGGACGGGCTCGCGGCGACCGCGCTGCTGCGCGGCCGCCGCGAGCCGCCCGAGATCATCATCCTGACCACGTTCGACAGCGACGACCACATCCTGCGGGCGATGCGCGCGGGCGCGAGCGGCTTCCTGCTGAAGCACACGCCGCCGCCGGAGATCGTCCGGGCGATCCGCCAGGTCGCGTCCGGCGAGCCGATGATGTCGCCCGCGGTGCTGCGCAGGATGATGGCGTACGTGGCCGAGAGCGGCGCCGACCCGCGCCGGGCCCGCGCCCGCGACCTGCTGGCCCGGCTGAGCGACGGCGAGCGGGCCGTGGCAGCGCTCGTCGGGCGCGGCCGGACCAACAGCGAGATCGGCAAGGAGCTGTCGCTCAGCGTCGCCACCGTGAAGGCGTACGTGTCGCGGCTGCTGACCAAGCTGGAGCTGAACAACCGCGTGCAGATCGCGCTCCTCGTCCACGACGCCGCTCTCGACGACTAACCTGTGTTTTCACAGTCCCGGCCCACTGCGCTCGCCTGGCGGCTCGCTACGTGACCGGGCCTGGACGAACGCGGCATCGCTTCGCGATCCGCCCGGCTCCGCTCGCCTCCGGCCTCGCTCCACCGGCCAGGTCACGCGTTCGCGCGCTTGATCGCGGCGACTTCGAGACAGGCCCTAGTTCTCCGGGCCGCGCTGCGCCAGGGGGACGTGGCGGAGCAGCAGTGCCGCGGCCAGGCCCAGCACGGCGACGGGCAGCGCGGCGACGAACAGGGTGGAGAACGCGTCCGCGAAGGCCTCGGCGACGCCGTCGCGCACCGGCACCGGGAGGGTCTCCAGCACCTCCGGGCGGACGGCGTCGCCGAACTCCGGGACCCGCCCGTCCGGGACCCGCGAGGCGATCTCCTCGGCGAACCGGTTCGACACGACGGCGCCGAAGACCGCCATCCCGGCGGCGGTGCCGAGCATCCGGCTCGCGAAGACGCCCGAGCTCGCCGCGCCGAGATCGCGGCGCGGCGCGGCCTGCTGAGCGATCAGCATGACGACCTGCTGGGACAGCCCGGCTCCGAAGCCGAGCACCGCCATGTAGCAGCCCGCGGCGACCAGGCCGGTGCCGGTGTCCATGGTCGCCAGCAGCGCGATCCCGGCCGCGCTGAGCGCCATGCTCGCCGCCGGCAGCCGGTGGTAGCGGCCGGTGCGGTGGATGTACCTCCCGGCCGCCATGGAGGAGGCCGGGAGGGCGAGCATCATCGGCAGCAGGAGCAGACCCGACCTGGTCGCGCCCACTCCCCCGACGACCTGGAAGAACATGGGAAGGTAGGTGGCGAGCCCGAACCCGGTCGCGCCGCCGGCGGCCGCGACGGCGCAGGCCACGCCGAACGACCGGTCGCGGAACAGCCGCGGCGGGATGATCGGCTCGGCGGCCGTCCGCTCGGCGAGCACCCACGCGGTGAACAGCACGGCCGCGGCCGCCGCCAGCGCCAGGACGACGGGCGAGCCCCACGCGTACCGCGTTCCGGCCCAGCTGGTGAACAGGGTGAAGCAGGTGACCGCCGCACCGAGCAGGACGATCCCGGCGTAGTCGACCCGCGGCCTGCCCTGCGGCTTCGGCAGCCGCAGGAACAGCACGACCGCGGCGGTGGCGGCGACGCCGAGCGGCAGGTTGAGGTAGAACACCCACCGCCAGGACGCGTGGTCGGTGAGGACGCCCCCGGCCAGCGGCCCCGCGATGGTGGAGACGGCGAAGACCAGCGCCGAGTAGCCCTGGTACCGGGCGCGCTCGCGCGGCTCGAACAGCTCGCCGGTGACCGCGAACATCGAGCTCATGAGGCACCCGGCCGCGGCGCCCTGGACGGCGCGGAACACGATCAGCCAGGTCATGGTGGGCGCCGCCCCGCACGCCGCCGATCCGGCGAGGAACCCGAGCAGGCCGGTCAGCAGGACGCGGCGGCGCCCGAACAGGTCCCCGAGCCGCCCCGACAGGGGGACGGTGACGCTGGTGGCCAGCACGTACGCCGTCGACACCCAGGCGAGCCGGTCGAGCCCGCCGAGGTCCCCCACGATCGTCGGCAGCGCGGTGCCGAGCACCGTCGCGTCCAGCGAGGACATGAGCCCGGCGAGCATGAGCCCGCCGAACACCAGGAGCCGGTGCCGGCCGGTCATCGGCGCGGTCGTATCGATCACACGCATCTCCTATTCTGTGCTTAAGACATATGAATGCTAAACACAGATAGATGTTTCGCGCAATCCATCTAGACTGGGCGCCATGAGCGACGAGGCGCTGGACGCCGTCGAACGGAGCATGGTCAGGCTGCGCCGGGGCATGTCGCGGCAGCGGCTGGGCAGGGCGGCGATCCGGGACCACAACCTCCCCGTGGACGTGCAGGTCCTGCACGTCGTGGACATCGTGGACGAGGGTCCCGACCGGCCCGGCGAGGAGATGAGCGTCGGCCTGGTGGCCGCCCGCCTCGGCGTCGACGCCTCGCGCGGCAGCCGCATCGTCGCCGAGGCGGTCAAGTCGGGGTACGTCCGGCGGGTCGCCTCGCAGGAGGACGGCCGCCGCATCCATCTGGAGCTCACCGACGCGGGCGGCGCCGTCGTCGAGGCCACCCGCCGCACCCGGCAGGAGCACTTCGCCAAGGCCATGAGCGGCTGGACGGACGAGGAGCGCTCCGCCTTCGCCCGCCTCCTGTCGCGCTTCGTCCACACCTACGAGGACTGACGCCCGGGCGGCCGTCGCGGGCGCCTCGCGTCCTCCCCCGGTCGCGGCCGGACGGCGGCCGCCTACACCCCCGGTTGCGGGTCCTGCGCGGAAGGCTCGGCCCAGCGGAGGACGGCGCCGGGCCGGGCCGCCGCCTAGGCTGGCGGGATGGGTGCTCGCCTGATCCCGCTGCCGCCGGCGGGGCGCGCGCGGGACGCGGCCCTGGCGGGCGGAGTGCTCGCCGTGGTGGCCGTCAGCAGTCTGGAGTCGCTCGTCGGCCCGCGCGAGGAGCCGTGGGCCGCGACCGCGTTCGACTGGGCGCTGATCGTCCTGGCCTGCGGTTCGCTGCTGTTCGCCCGCCGGCGTCCGGTGGCCGTCGCCGCCCTCGTCCTGGTGACCACCGGCGTCTACTACGTCGCCAGCCTGCACGACGGCGGGCTGATGATCGCGGTCATCGCGGCGCTGTACGCGGTCGCGGCCGGGGGCCGGCTCCAGGCCGCGGTCGTCCTCGCGGCGCTGACCGTGATCGCCACCGGCACGGGCACCCTGCTCGGCAACCGCGACGTCAACGGCGTCGCGCTGTTCATGCTGACCGGATGGCTGGTGGCCGTGGTCGCGCTCGGATGGGTGCGGCACAGCCGGCTCGCCTACCTGCGCGAGGCCGAGCAGCGCGCCGCCGGCGAGGAGCGGCTGCGCATCGCCCGCGAGCTGCACGACGTCGTGGGGCACCACCTCTCGCTGATCAACGTCCAGGCCGGGACCTCCCTGCACCGCTTCCACCGGGACCCGGCGCAGGGCGAGGCGGCCCTCGCCGCCATCAAGTCGTCGAGCCGCGAGGCGCTGCGCGACCTGCGCGCGACCCTCGGGGTGCTGCGGCAGGCCGACGAGGAGGCGCCGACCGCGCCCGCGCCCACACTGGACGGGATCGGCGCCCTGATCGGATCGGCCCGGTCGGCGGGGCTCACCGTGCACGGCCGCGTCACCGGCGACGCGGAACCGCCCACCGAGGTCGGGCTGGCCGCCTACCGCATCGTGCAGGAGTCCCTCACCAACGTCTCGCGGCACGCCGCCGCCGCGCGGGTCACCGTCAGCGTCGAGCGCGGGCCGGGCGCGCTGCTCGTCGAGGTCGCCGACGACGGCCGGGGCGCCGCCGCGCACCCGGCGGGCCCGGGCAGCGGCGTCGACGGGATGCGCGAGCGGGCCCGCGCCCTCGGCGGGGAGCTGACGGCGGGGCCGCGGCAGGGCGGCGGGTTCCTCGTCCGCGCCCGCCTGCCCTACGAGAACGGGACGGGCACGCGATGATCGAGGTTCTGCTGGCCGACGACCAGGGCCTGGTCCGGGCCGGGTTCCGATCCATCCTCGACGACGAGGCCGACATCACGGTCGTGGGCGAGGCCGCGGACGGCGCGCGGGCAGTCAGCGCGTGCCGGGAACTGCGCCCGGACGTGGCGCTGCTGGACGTGCGGATGCCCGGCATGGACGGCCTGGAGGCCGCCCGCCGGATCACCGCCGACCCGCGGCTCGACCGCGTGCGGGTGGTGATCCTGACGACCTTCGACCTGGACGAGTACGTGTACGGGGCGCTGCGCGCCGGGGCCACCGGCTTCCTGCTCAAGGACACCGAGCCGGCGGAGCTGATCCACGCGGTGCGGGTCGCGGCGCGCGGGGACGCGCTGATCACCCCGTCCGTCACCCGCCGCCTCATCGGCGAGTTCGCCGGAAGGGCGCAGGCGCCGGCCCCGGGCCCGCGGCTCGGCTCCCTCACCGTCCGGGAGCGGGAGGTGATGCTGCTCGTCGCGGCCGGGCTCAGCAACGACGAGGTCGCCGCCCGCCTCGTGCTCAGCCCCGCCACCGCCAAGACCCATGTCAGCCGCATCATGTCGAAGCTGGACGTGCGGGACCGCTCGCAGCTGGTCATCCTGGCCTACGAGTCCGGCATGGTCAGCCCGCGCTGGATGCGACCCGGGTCGTAGCCGCGCCCCCGGGCCGCAACCGGCGGGGTAGCGCGGATGCCCGCCGCGGGCCGACGCGGCGGGGGCGGCCGCGTCCCGATCCTGGGGACCATGAACCACACCGGAGCAATGATCGGGTTCGTGGTCGGCGGGGCCGCGGGCTTCCTGCTGACCGAGACCGTGGGCGCGTTCTTCACCTTCGTCCTGGACCGCGCGCTCGACGTCGACGGCACCCCCGTCCTGCTGGCCGCCTTCATCCTCGTGCCGGTCCTGTCCGCCCTCGTCGGCGCCGCCGCCGGCTCGCGCTTTCGAGCCGGCCGGTGAGCCCGGCCCCGGCGGTCAGGTCACGCGGGCCCTGAGCAGGCAGAACTCGTTGCCCTCCGGGTCCGCCAGCGGGACCCAGCTCTCCTCGCCCGTCTGCCCGACGTCCACAGGACGCGCCCCCGCGGCAAGGAGCCGCTCCAGTTCGGCGTCCTGGTCCCGGTCCGTGGCGTTCACGTCGAAGTGCAGGCGCAGCTTGCCGTTCTTCGGGTCGTCGCTGCGGCTGAGGATCATCGTCGGCTGGAGCCCGCCGAACCCCTCCGGAGGGCCGATCTCGATGTCGTCGCCCTCCTTGTCCAGCACCACGAACCCGAGCACCTCGCACCAGAACTCCGCGAGTCTGTCCGGGTCGCGGCAGTCGAGCACCAGCTCGGTGATCCGGCACGCCACGGTCGGCCCCCCAACCAAGAAGGATCGGTATCGGGTCCCACGCTCTCAGAGACCCGTGCCGGGCGTCGAGAGAGAATGCCGACGCCGGCCGGAACGATTTCGGAGGCCGCCCTAGAAGCGCAGCCGCAGGCGGCCGGAGGCGAAGGCCTCGGCGACCCGGGCCTCGGTCTCCGCGACGTCCTCGTCGGAGGTGTCGAGCACGTGGCGCTCCAACTCGCCGAGGTCGGCGAACTGGTCCCACATCGCCAGGACCGGACGGCCGTCCACCAGCGCGCCGGGCGCCGTCCGGGCCTGCGCACGCGCGAGCGTGACGTCACGAAGCGGACGAAGAGCCGCGTAGTGGAAGGGCACCGAGGGGTGCAGACTCGCCTGCCGGCGGAAGTGGCCGAGCATCCACGGGCCGACGATCCCGTCGACGACCGTGACGAAGCCCCCGCTCGCGTAGGTGAACGCCGCACCGGCGATGACGTCCATCACCGTCTCGTTCTGGGACCGCGATGCCGGCTCGTACGGCGGGATCGCTCCGGCCACGATGCAGTGCCAGAAGTCGTCGGTGTGCAGGTGGACGGCCTTCTCATGGCGGCGGGCGAGCCGGGCCGCGACCGTCGACTTCCCCGCTCCGGGAGGGCCGGTCAGGACGAGGACGCTGCTGGGCACATGATCAGCCTAGTGGCGGACCGCCGGGGCACGGAGGGTGACGGCGCCGGGACAGAAGTGGGTCGCGGGGACGCCAGGGAGGCGAACCCTCACGGTGAGTGGTCGAACCGTCGCGCCCGGGAATGGTGATCGTGATGTCCATCCCCCGAGAGGAACCGCATATGCCGGCTCAGCGCCTGGTCCAAGGGCAGCCCCCGACTCGCGAGCCGATCCTGCTCGTGCACCAAGTGTCGGGAACGTTCCTGCAGAGCGAGAACCAGTCGACGACGACGCTCAACGACGAGGTGCAGAACGAGAACCACTGGCCGCTGCCGTCCGACAAGACCGTGCAGTGGCGGCTGTACGAGATCAGGTTGCGCGGGGGCCGCTCGGTGTACCTGATGGAGCACCAGGTCAACGAGCACGTCCTGACGTTCCGGCCGGGTTCCGGCCCCGGGAGCGTCCCGGGCCTGTCGCCGATCCTGACCACCCGGGAGGGGCGGACGGGCAGCCCGCTCCAGCACTGGAGGTTCGTCCCGGTGCCGGGCACGGGCGCCAACTACTGGGGGATCGTGCCGGACCAGTACCCCGGCTACGCCCTCGGCCTCTACAACAACCACGTCGCCGACGACCAGTGGGTGGTGCCGACCCCGACCTGGGGCGGGCCTCCGACGCTCTTCCACGCGTGGTCGGCCGTCCCCACCACCATCCCGGCAGGGGACCTCGACGAGGAGGACGCGTGGCTCGTCGGTGAGGACGAGGGAGCGACACCCGAGCCGCGCACGAACATGTGAGCGGCCCGGGTCAGGCCTGGGCGAGCACCGCGCAGAGAGCGTCCAGGGCGGCCGGGTAGGCGGCGCCCACCGGGGTGCTGTAACCGACGACGAGGCCCTGCGGGCGTTCGCCGGGGTCCTGCCAGTGGTCGTGCAGAGGCATGAGGGCGAGGTCATGGAACGCGGCGCGGCGCATGGCCTCGCCCTCACCCTGCCCGCCGTCCGGGAGCAGGGCCAGGGCGTGCAGCCCGGCGGCGACGCCCAGGACCCGGACCCGCGGAGCGCGGTCGCGCAGCGTCTCGACCAGCAGGTCGCGGCGGCGCCGGTAGCGCAGGCGGGCGGCGCGGACGTGCCGGTCGAAGGCGTGCGTGCCGATGAGGTCGGCGAGGACGAGCTGGGCGAGCGACGGGGTGTGGGCGTCGGCGAGGCGCTTGGCCTCGGCGAAGGGCTCGACCAGGTGGGCGGGCAGGACCAGCCAGGCCAGGCGCAGCGCCGGGGCCAGGGTCTTGGACGTGGTGCCGCCGTAGACGACGTGGTCGGGCGCCGTCCCCTGCAGGGCCCCGACCGGCTGGCGGTCGTAGCGGAACTCGCCGTCGTAGTCGTCCTCGACGATCGTCGCGCCGGTGTCGCGGGCCCAGGCGGCGAAGGCCCGGCGGCGGTCCGGGCGGAGGGTCGCGCCGGTCGGGTACTGGTGCGCCGGGGTGAGCACGGCCGCGCCCGCCCGCCCGAGCCGGTCCGGGCGGGCGCCCCGCTCGTCCACCGGCAGCGGGACGACGGCGAGCCCGGCGCGCCGGACGATCGCGCGGTGGAAGGGGTGCCCCGGCTCCTCCATCGCGATCGACTCCGTCCCGAGGTCCCGCAGGACGGCGGCCAGGAGGCCGAGGGACTGCGCGTAGCCGGACGTGACCACGATCCTGGCGGGGTCTGCGTGCACGCCCCGGGCCCGGCCGAGGTATCCGGCCAGCGCCTCGCGCAGCTCCCGGCGCCCGCGCGGGTCGCCGAGCGCGTGCACGTCGGGCGGGGCGGACGCGAGCACGCGGCGCGTCGAGCGCAGCCACGCCGTGGAGGGGAACGTGCTCAGGTCGGGCCGCCCGGGCAGCAGGTCGTGCGCGGGCGCCTCGGCGGCCGCCGGTTCCGCGGGCGCGGGCTCCGGCGCGGGGGCGGCCGCGACCCGCGTCCGCCCGCCGGGGACGGCCGTGAGGTAGCCCTCCGCCGCCAGCTGGTCGTAGGCGGCGCTGACCGTCCCGCGGGCCAGGCCGAGCTCGGCGGCGAGCGCGCGGGTCGAGGGGACGGCGTCGCCGGGGGCCAGCCGCCGGGACCTGACGGCCTCGCGAAGGGCGCGTTCGAGTCCGGCGCGGCGGCCGCGGGAAGGGTCGACGTCCAGATGCAGGTCGACGGAACCGGACCACTCTCTGCGCATGGAACTGGATCTTAATACTGGTCCGGTGGGCGCCTAGATTCACCGCATGATTGTTTTCGCGCAGCTCAGCGACACCCATCTGGACGGCGGCGAGGACCGGGCCGAACGCGCGGCCCGCGTCATGGACCATCTGAACGGCGTGCCGGTCGACGCCGTCCTCGTCACCGGCGACATCGCCGACCACGGCGAGCCCGCCGAGTACGAGCAGGCCCGCAAGGTCCTCGCGTCGCCGCATCCGGTGCTGGCCTGCCCCGGCAACCACGACAGGCGCGGCCCGTACCGGGAGGTCCTGCTGGAGGAGCCGCCGGGCGGCGGCCCGGTCAACCGCGCCCACGAGATCGCCGGGGCCACGTTCCTGATGTGCGACTCGACCGTCCCCGGCGAGGACCACGGGCGGCTCGACGACGAGACGATCGGCTGGCTCGACCGGCGTCTGGCCGCGGCCCCGGACGCGCCAGCGTTCGTCTGCTTCCACCACCCGCCCGTGAGGCTCCAGATCCCGTACGTGGACGGGATCCGGCAGTTCGGCGAGCGGCGCCTGGCCGAGGTGGTCCTGCGCCACCCGCAGGTCGTGGCGGTGCTGTGCGGGCACGCCCACACGGCGGCGGCCACGACCTTCGCCGGACGGCCCCTGCTCGTCGCGCCCGGCGTCGTGTCCACGCTCCGGCTGCCGTGGCAGGAGGGCGGCATCGCCGACATGGGCGCTCCTCCAGGCGTCGCCTTCCACGTCCTGGACGACGAGGGACGCTTGAGCACGCACTACCGCACCTTCTAGCGGTGCGCGGTCCAGTTCCGGGTGATCTCCTCGGCGGCGTCGCGGACCAGCGTGCGGTACCGCTCGACGGCCTCGGGGGTGAAGCGGTGCCGGGGCCCGCACACGCTGATGGAGCCGTGGACCTCGCCGTCCGGGCCGAACAGCGGCGCGGCGACCGACCCGGCGTCGGCCTGCCGCTCGCCGAAGGAGACGCCGACGCCCTCCCGGGCCGTCTCGGCGAGCCCGGCGCGCAGCGCCGCCCCGCCGGTGACGGTCCGGTCGGTCAGCGCCGCCAGCGGGCGGGCCAGCACGGCCTCGCGCCGCTCCTCGGGCAGGAACGCGAGGATCACCCGGCCCGAGGAGCCCGCGTGCAGCGGGAACCGCCGCCCGACCTCGACGGTCATCTTGACCTCGCGGGGGCTCTCGAACTGGTCGAGGTAGACACGCTCGTCGCCGACGAGCCCCGACAGCGTGGTCGTCTCGCCGGTCTCGTCCCGCAGCCGGCGCAGCACCGGCGCGGCGGCGTTGCGGACGTTGAAGCGCCGCAGCGCGCTCACGCCGAGGGCGACGGCGGCGGGCCCGAGCCGGTAGCCGGACGTGCCCGCCTCCAGCATCTCGCGCGACACGAGCGACTGCAGGATGCGGTACACGACGGCCTTGGAGATGCCGAGCTCGCGGCCGATGGCGGTGACGCCGAGGTACTCGGGCCCGCCGGCGAACAGCAGCAGCACGTCGGCGACGCGCCCGGCGACCTCGGTTCCCCCCGGGGCCGGAGCGGCGGTCTGGTTGGTCACTGGACGATCCTAGGGAACGCGGTCACCGGCCGCGGTGCAGGTAGCGCCCGGCGGGTGCGCCGGTGATCTCGCCGTCGGCGTAGACGCGGCGGCCCCGCACGAAGGTGTCGGTGACCCGGGCGGTCATGGCGAAGCCCTCGAAGGGCGTGTACTCCTGCGCCGACGCGGAGTCGGCGGCGCGGACCGTCCAGGAGACGTCCGGGTCGACCAGGGCGATGTCGGCGTCGTACCCCTCGGCGATGGCGCCCTTGTTGAGCAGCCCGTAGCGCCGGGCCGGGTTCCAGGACGTCAGCCGGGCGACGCGCTGGAGGGACAGGCCGCGCTTGAGGCCCTCGCCGACGAGGCCGGGCAGCAGGTACTCGGCGCCGCCGAAGCCGGACTTGGCGAGGAAGACGTCGTCGCGGTCGGCGCCGAACTTCATCTCGTCCCGGCAGCAGGCGTGGTCGCTGACGACCCAGTCGACCTCGCCGGCCAGGACGTGCCGCCACAGCGCCTCGACGTCGGAGCGCTCGCGCAGCGGCGGGTTGACCTTGCCGCCCAGGCCGTGCGCGGTGTCGACGTCGGCGAGCAGGTGCCCGATGGTGACCTCGCGGCGGAAGTCGATGTGCGGGAAGGCGCCCGCCATGGTCAGCGCGGCCGACAGCGCCTTCTCCGACGACAGGTGCAGCAGGTTGATGTTGGGCAGGCCCGTCTCGTGCGCGAGGTAGGACGCGATGGTGACGGCGAGGCCCTCCGAGTGCGGGGGGCGGGACGCGCTGTAGGCGCGCAGGCCGGTCAGCGACCCGTCGCGCTCCACCATCCTGGTGTACGCGGTCATGATCTCGGCGGTCTCGCAGTGCAGCGAGAGGGAGATGTGCGGCGCGTACTCGGCGAGTCGCTCGCGGGCCTTCTGGACGCCGCGCATGACGAACTCGAAGTGCGCCACGTCGTAGCGCTCCTCCGGCGGCGTCATGAGGAAGTCGCTCTGGCTGGAGGAGCGCCCGTGCAGGCCGTGGCTGCCGTAGAACATGAAGACCTTGAACGAGGTGACGCCGTGCTCCTCGACCAGGTACGGGATCTCCTCGATGTGCCGGGCCATCATCGGCGCGAGGTGGAAGGCGTAGTCGACGTAGGCGTTGCCCTGCGCGGCGGCGAGCACCTCGGGGAAGAACTCGCGGTACGGGCCGCCCTTGTTCAGGTAGTACTGGCCGGTGCGCATGTAGGTCAGGGCCGTGGTGACGCCGCCCTGCGCGGCGGCGCGGCTCTCGGTGCGCGTGTCGGTCGCCAGCTCGTTGTAGATGCCCCAGTGCTGGTGGGCGTCCACGACCCCGGGGAAGGCGAGCCGCCCGCGGCCGTCGACCACGGTGGCGGCGTCGTCGTCGGGCAGTCCGGGCGCGACCCGGGCGATGACGCCGTCGTCGACGGCGATGTCCAGGGGCTCGGGCTCGGTGCCCTCGGGGGCGTCGGGACGGACCACCCGCACGTTCTTCAGCAGCAGCTCGGTCGTCGCCATGGCGGTCTCCTCAGTTCTCGCGGGTGGTCGTGCGGCGGGCGATGGCGCCCGCCGCCAGGTAGGCCAGCCCGAAGGCGGGCAGCAGGCCGTTGCCGGGCAGGTAGCCGCCGGCTCCGTGGCCGGAGATCCCGGCGGCGGCGCCGCCCGCCGCGTACAGGCCGGGGATCGGGCGGTCGCCGGGATCGACGACGGCGGCGTCCCCGTCGACGAGCAGCCCGCCCTGGGTGTGGAAGAGGGCGGGGACGACGCGGACGGCGGCGTAGGGGGCGGCGAGCGGGCGCTCCCAGTGGGTGCGGCCGTGCTCGTCGGGGCGCTCCCCGCGCGCCGCGGCGCCACCGGCCTCCAGTTCACGGGCGAGGGCCTCGGCGGGCAGGCCGGTGGCCTCGGCGAGGCCCTCGGCGTCGTCGGCCCAGACCAGGACGCCCGACTCGACGGTGTCGCGGAAGTCCTGGAACGGGCGGCACTGCTCGAAGATCGTCTCGTCCAGGACGATCCAGCCGGTGGAGCCGGGGCGGGCGGCCAGTTCGGCGGCGTACTCGGAGTAGCCGCGGGTCTCGTCGCCGAACCGGCGCCCGGTGAGGTCCACCATGATCCCGCCGTGGATGATCGTGGCCCAGCCGACGAGGGTGCCCGCGCCGGCGGCGACGGCGCCGTGCCCCTGGTAGGCGTCCAGGTAGCCGGTGGCGGCGCCGAGCGCGCCGCCGATGCGCAGCGCGTCCCCGCGGGAGCGCTCGCCGCCCTGGTAGAGGGCGCCGGCGATCTCGGGCAGGTGCCGCCCCACCAGGTCGCGGTCGGCACCGAAGCCGTTGGTGGCGAGGAGCACGGCCCCGGTGGGGATCTCCTCCTCGGTCCCGTCCGGGTAGCGGACGACGGCGCCGCGCACGGCAGCGGCCCCGGTGCCGTCCGGCCCGGTCGTCACGTCCACGAGCTCGGCCGGGACGAGCAGGTCGATGCCGGGATGCTCGCGGACGCGGCGGGCGAGATGGTCGATCACGCCGGAGCCGTGCCGGCCGGGGACGGAGTGGCAGCGGTGCACCGAGTGCCCGGGGTAGTTGAAGTCGGTGACCAGGGACAGCGGCAGCCCGGCCGAGTCGGCGAGCCATTCCACGAGGGGGCCGCTGACCTCGGCGAGCGTGCGGGCCAGGCGGGCGTCGGCGCGCCCGCCGGTCTTGGCCTCGATGTCGGCGACGAAGCGGTCCGGGGAGTCCTCGACGCCCGCGTCCCGCTGCCAGCGCGAGCCCGCGCCGGGGAACATCGCGGTCGACATCGAGGTGTTGTTGCCGCGCCGGAAGTGCTCGCTGGCCTCGACGACGAGCACGCTGAGGCCGAGTTCGGCGGCGCGCAGCGCCCCGGCGAGGCCGCCGCCGGCGCCCGCGACGACGAGGTCGGGTCCGCCGGTCACGCGCTCCTCCCGATCGCCATGAGCCGCAGGGCCAGGGCCGTCGGGTCGACGATGCGGGCCGCGAAGCGGTGCTCCGCGACGTCGACGGCCGAGCAGCCGTTGATCACGGCGGTGGCGCCGGCGGCGGCGAGGGCCCCGGCGGCCGCGCCGAGGGCGGCGTTCCAGGCGCCCGCGTCGGCGACGGCGTCGAAGGGCAGGTCCAGCACCTCGATCCCGGCGGTGCGGGCGTCCAGGCCGTAGGCCGTGAGGCGGCGGCGCAGCTCGGCGCCGATCGCCTCGTTCCGCACCACCGCACCGAAACGTACATTCATCGCAGAGAGATACAGACTACTCAGCCTGAGCAGGCCGTTCACCGGAACCCCCTGGTCAGGGGCGGGGAGGGTGGGCACGGCCGGGTCCAGCACGCAGTCGGGGAAGGCGAGGTCCCAGCCGTCCCCGGCCCTCGCCAGCGCGGCGGCGACCTCGTGCTCGGACGCGCGGATCGACGCCTCGTCGTCCAGCGCACCGGGCGCCGCGGGCCCGACGTCGCGCAGCTCGACCGACAGCCCCGGCGGGGCGAGCCGGTCGTAGCGGGCCTGCCTCCGCCGGATCTCCTCCGGCAGCAGATGGATCGGCGTCACCGCCAGGGCGCGCATCACTTCGGCTCCTTCGTCTCGTCTCCGCCGGCGAGTTCGCGCAGGCGATCACCGGCGTGGTCCAGGGCGGGCAGCTCGCGGGCGAAGGCCGCGGCCCTGCCGATCAGGTCCCCGCGTCCGGGCAGCCATCGCCTCAGCAGGGCCAGGAGCTCCCACTCGTCCAGGGGGTGGTGGTCGGCGTCGCCCACCGGGTTCGGCACCTCGCGGATCCGGGTCGTCCCGTCGGCCAGCGCGACGGTGACGCGCGCGGCGCGCTCGTCCGGGAGCCGGGCCGTCAGGTCGTCCGCCTCGACCAGCCGGACTCGCCGGGCGAGGGCCCGCAGGCGCGGGTCCTCCAGGCTCGTGCGCGGGCCGACCTCTCCGTGCAGGAGGGCCGCGGCCACGGCGAACGGCGTGGAGAACATCGCCGACAGCCGGTTGTCCCAGCGCGGCGAGGCCAGCCCGGCGGCGAGCGCGTGCGTCTCGACCAGGACCGCGGTGATCCGGGACGGGTCGAGCCCGGGCCGCAGGTCCAGGACGGCGTCGGCGGCCGGATGGGTGAACGAGCAGGACGCGTGCCGCTTGAAGTAGCCGCGCGCGATGTCCCAGCGGTCGCCGAGCCCCTCGGTCAGCTCGGACGGGTCGAACTCGCCCAGCAGGGTCCCGAGCGAGAGCGCGGCCGTCCCGGTGTTGCGGGCGGACCCGGCCGAGGCCATCCGGGCCGCCACCAGGCCGGAGATGTTGGAGGCGCCCATCCAGGCGTCGCGCACCGGGTTGCCGTCGGTCGCGGACGCGAAGTGCCCCGCGACCGGCAGCCCCGCCCCGGTGTCGATCGCGGCGGCGACGGCCTCCGGGCCGAGGCCGAGCAGCCGGGCGCATCCGGCGGCGGCGCCCGCGACGCCCCAGCTGCCGTGCGGGTGCGCGCCCGGCCGCAGCCGCGACGCCCGCCCGAACCGGGACGCGACCTCGTAGGCGGCGAGCAGCGCGGCGGCCGTGTCCGCGCCGGAGGCGTCCACCTCCGCCGCCAGCGCCAGCACGGCCGGGAACCCGTGCGCCGCCGGGTGCCCCTTGGCGTACTTGTTGCCCTCGTCCAGTTCGAGGGAGACGAGGGCCGTCGCGTTCAGCCAGGCGGCGGCGTCGACCGAGACGCGGCGCCCGGCTCCGATCAGCGGCGCGGGCCCGTCCGGAGCGTTCCAGGCCGAGCGCATCGCGCGCGCGTCCTCCAGCCCGGCGCCGAGCGCCGTCACGCCGATGACGTCGAGCAGGACGAGCGACAACCGGTCGAGCACCGGTCCCGGCGCCCGCGCCGCGTCCAGCCGCGCGACCCACTCCCCCAGCCGCGCCGTGGCCTCCACCGCATCCGTCACAGTCCCAGGTACGCCTTCCTGACCTCGGCGGATCCGGCCAGCTCGCGACCCGTCCCGTGCAGGACGGTCGACCCGCTCTCCATGACGTAGGCGCGGTCGGCGATGCCGAGGGCCTGCTTGGCGTTCTGCTCGACCAGCAGGACGGCCACGCCGGTGTCGCGGATCCGCTTGACCGCGTCGAGCATCGCCCAGGTGAGCTTGGGCGACAGGCCCGTGGACGGCTCGTCCAGCATGAGCAGCTTCGGCCGCGCCATCAGCGCGCGGCCGATCGCGAGCATCTGCTGCTGCCCGCCGCTGAACGTCTGCGCGACCTGCGCGCGGCGCTCGGCGAGGACGGGGAACAGCTCGAACACCTCGCGCATCCGGGCGCCGGCCTCGGCGGGCGGGCGGGTCCAGGCGCCCATCCGCAGGTTCTCCTCGACCGTGAGCGTGCCGAACAGCGCCCGGTCCTCGGGGACGTGCACGAGGCCGTCCCGGACGAGCTGGTCCGGGCGCCGCCCGGCCGTGGACGCGCCCGCGAAGGTGACCGTCCCGGACATCGGGCGCAGCTGCCCGCACACCGCCCGCAGCGTGGTCGTCTTGCCCGCGCCGTTCGCGCCGACGAGCGCGACGATCTCGCCCTCGCCGAGCCGCAGGTCGACCTCGTGCAGGATCCGCATGCGGCCGTAGCCGGCGCAGAGCCCGTCAATCGCCAGCATCGTCCGGCTCCTCTCCGAGGTACGCCTCGATCACGCGGGGGTCGGAGGTGACCTCCGCGGCCGTCCCGGCGGCCAGCACCCGGCCCTGGTCCAGGACGAGGACGCGGTCCGACAGCCGCATCACGGCCGCCATGATGTGCTCGATGAACAGCAGCGTCGTGCCGTCCTCCTCGCGCAGCGCGGCGAGCAGGTCCAGGACGGGTTCGCGCTCGGCCGGGACCAGCCCGGCGAGGACCTCGTCCAGCAGCAGCACCCTGGGCCGCATCGCGAGCGCGCGGGCGAGTTCGAGCCGCTTGAGCCCGGCGGTCGGCAGTTCGGTCGCGCCCCGGTGCGCCCACTCCCCGAGCCCGACCCGCTCCACGACGTCCATCGACCGCGCCCGCAGCCGGTGCGGCGGCTGGCGGCGGTGCTGGGCGGCCAGGGCGACGTTCTCCAGGACGGTCATGCTCCCGAACGGCCGCATCAGCTGGAACGTCCGGACCATCCCGGCGCGGGCGATGCGGTCGGGCGAGGCGCCGGTGACGTCCCGGCCGCCGAACTCGACGCGGCCCTCGTCGGGGGCGAGGGCGCCGCAGACGACGTTGAACAGCGTCGTCTTGCCCGCGCCGTTCGGGCCGATGACGCCGAGGATCTCGCCCTCGGCGACCCGCAGGTCGACGCCGTCCAGCGCCCGCAGGCCCCGGAAGTGCTTGCCGACGCCGGACACGGTCAGCACGGTCTCGCCCGACGGGCTCATCGGCGCCTCCTCTGCGCGAGCGTGCCGACGATGCCCTTGGGGAGCAGCCGGACGATCAGGATCAGCAGGACCGCGTAGACCGCGACGTCCAGGCCGCTGCGCCCCTGCAGGAAGTCCAGGAAGCCGGGCGGGGTCCGCAGCAGCGTCGCGGTGACGTCCGACAGCGAGCCCAGGATGACCGCGCCGGCGACCGGGCCCCAGACCGTGCCGATGCCGCCGATGACCACGGCGGCGATCGCCTGGATCGACACCGACGACCCGAACGCCAGGTCCGGGTTCACGAACAGGTAGTACTGCGTGTAGAGGGTGCCCGCGACGGCGGTGATCGCGGCCGACAGCGCGACCGTGACCAGCTTGTACCGCAGGACCGGGGTGCCGAGGGAGGCCGCCGCGAGCTCGTCGTCGCGGATCGCGGTGACGTAGCGTCCGGTCCGCGAGTACAGGAACAGGATGCTGACCAGGGCGGCGAGCCCCGCGAGGGCGAGCGCGATCCAGAAGTAGGCGGGCGAGTCCGCCGCGAACTGGATCTTCCAGAGCGAGGAGCCCTGGATCAGCGGGACGGTGAACCCGACCGCCTTGCCGGTGAACTCCGTCGTGGTGACCACCAGCCGGAGCATCTCGGCGAACGCGAACGTCGCCAGCGCGAAGTAGGCGCCCTTGAGCCGGTAGCGGAACGCGAAGAACCCGACGACCACGGCGACGGCGGCCGCCACCGCCATCCCGGCGAGCATCCCGATCCAGGGCGACACCCCGTGCTCGACCAGCAGGTAGGCGCTGGTGTAGGCGCCGAGGCCGAAGAACGCGGCGTGCCCGAAGCTGAACATGCCGCCGAACCCGCTCATCACGTTCCAGCCGATCGCCATGAGCGCGAAGATCAGGATGCGGACGGCGACGGCGCCCTGCGCGGGCGGCAGCACCAGCGGCAGCGGGACGGCCAGGAGCAGCAGCACCGCCAGGACGGCGAGCTGCCGGTTCTGCGGCCGCAGCGGCGGCGCCTTCGCCGGGCGGGCCGCGCCGGCGCCGGGGCCGGGGCGGCCGGTGAGGGTGATGCCGGTCATGCCCGCCTCCCGAACAGTCCCTGCGGGCGGAGGAAGAGCACGACGAGGAAGACCGCGAACACGCCGAGCAGCGAGCTCTGGCCGCCCATGTAGATCGTGGTGAGCTGCTCGACCAGCCCGATGAGCAGCCCGCCCGCGAGCGCTCCCGCGACGTTGCCCATCCCGCCCAGCACCACCACGACGAAGGCGGTGATGTTGAACTGCTCGCCGAGGGTGGGCGTCACCGTGACCAGCGGCGCGGCCAGCACCGCCGCCGCGCCGGCGCAGGCGGTGCCGATCGCGAACGTCAGCGTGTGGACGCGGCGGACGTTCACGCCGACCAGTTCCGCGCCGGGCCGGTTCGCGGCGACCGCGCGGATCGCCGTGCCGAACCGGGTGCGGCGCAGCATCCAGTACAGGGCCGCGCCGATCAGGACGGCGCCGAGGAAGGCGTACAGCCGCGCGCCCGGCACGACCGCGCCGAACAGCGAGAACTGGAAGTCGCCGGGAAGCGCGACGTTCTTCGGCTCGGCGCCGAAGAACATCAGCAGCCCGTTCTCCAGCAGCAGCGACAGGCCGAGCGTGATGAGCAGCTGGTTCTCCAGCGACGCGCCGCCCGTCCCGCCGAGCAGGCCGCGGTGCACGGCCGCGCCGATCAGGAACAGGGCGGGGACGGCGACCAGCAGCGTCAGGTAGGGGTGCAGGCCGGTGCCCTGCACGACGCCGAACGCGATGAACATCGCGATGGCCAGCAGCGCGCCGTGCGCGAAGTTCACGATGTCGAGCACGCCGAAGATGAGCGTGAGGCCCATCGCGATGAGCCCGTACAGCCCGCCCATCAGCAGGCCGGTGACCACCGACTGCCAGACGACGAGACCGCTGCCGGACTTGATCAGGGCGACCGCGATCGCGGCCGCCACCAGGCCGCCGGTGACGGCGGCGCGCTTGAGGACGGAGGCCGTCGCGCCGCCGGGGAGGCGGCGCCGGACGGCGGGGGTGGGAGGGGACTGGGCCTTGGTTCCGATGTCGCTCATGACCGCCACGTCACCGAGTAGTTGGGCTGGGATTCGGCCTTCTCCGGCGGGTAGACCTGCTTGACCCCGCCGCCCTGCACCTGCATGAGGACGGGCAGTGCGTCGCGGTTGTCCCCGTTCGGGGCGAAGGAGATCGGGCCGGTGCCGACCGTGAGGGGCTCGACCTTCGAGGACGCGATCGCGTCGCGCACCTTCTCCGCGTCGGTGGTGCCCGCGCGTTCCACGCCCCGCGCGATCACCTGGACCGCGTCGTAGGCGAGGACCGCGCCCGTGCGCATGGGGGCGCCGTAGCGCCGCTGGTAGTCGGCCCGCAGCGCGCGCGTCTGCGGGCTCTGGGCGTCGAAGTGGTAGTTGGTGCTGAAGATCCGCTCGGCGGCGGCGCCGCCGTCGGTGACGAACTTGGGCTGGTCGTAGGCGCCGTTGGACACGCCCCAGATCGCGTTCAGGGCGGGTTTGACCGCGGCCACGGCCTTGGCGGCCAGCAGGCTGTCGCGGTAGTAGCCGGCGACGGCGAGGACGTCCGCGCCCGACGCCTTGACCTGGGTGATCTGCGCGGTGAGGTCCGACACGGTGAGCGCGTCGTAGCTGATGTCCGGGCCGACCTCGATGCCGAGCCGCTCGGCCGCCGCGGTGAACGCCTCCGCGGCGCCGCTGCCGAAGTCGGTCTGCTCGTGCAGGAACGCGACCTTGCGCACGGGCTTGCCCGCCCGCTCGGAGACCTCCTTGAGGTAGCGGGCGGCGGCGCCCGCGATGGCGGCGCTGCCCGGCTGGACGCGGAACGCGTACCGGTAGCCGTGGGAGAAGATCGCGTCCGAGGCGGTGACGTCCATGACGAAGGGGACCCGGTTGCGCTCGGCGACGACCGCGACGTTGGTGCTGACGGCGCTCTGGTAGGTGCCGACGAGCCCGACGGCGCCCGCGGAGATGAGGCGCTGGGCCTCGCTCTGTCCGACCTCCGCCTTGCCCTGCGTGTCGCCCGTCTCCAGTTCGACCTTGCGTCCGCCGAGGGACCGGATGCCGCCGGCGGCGTTGATCGCCTCCACCGCCATCCGCGCGCCGCGCCGCATCTGCTGGCCGTCGACGGCGTTGGCGCCGCTGACCGGGTGCAGCGCGCCGATCTTGACCGGGCCCTCGTCGCGTCCGGCCGCCACCCCGGCCGCGCCGGACGGCGCCGAGCCGCCGCAGCCGGCCGCGGCCAGCAGGACCGCGCACGCGCCGAGCCCGGCGGCGAGCTTGCGAGCCGACATTCATCTCTCCTGCCCGTCTGCCCTGCCCCCCGATGAGCGTTCCGCCTAGAGGAACAGCAGGTCACTGTTGCGTCATGGTGGCATCCGTCACGCCATCGGGTCAATATCTAGGTGAAACTTGACGAAACTCGACGAGCAGTGCCAACGTGAACGCTCCGGGTCGCCGCGCGAACCGGGCATGACATCCACAAGCGTTTCTCTAAGAGAAACATCCAGCGAAGGCGGTGCCGTCCATGACCGACGCCCTGTCCGGAGTCCGGGTCCTCGACGCGGCCACGCTGTTCGCCGGCCCGCTCGCCGCGACGCTGCTGGGCGACTTCGGGGCCGAGGTCATCAAGATCGAGCATCCGGCGGGCGACCCGGTGCGCAGCCACGGCGCGCAGCGCGACGGCGTCGGCCTGTGGTGGAAGATGCTCGGCCGCAACAAGAAGGCGATGACGCTCTACCTCGGCTCGCCCGAGGGCCAGGAGCTGTTCCGGCGGCTGGCCGCCGACGCCGACGTGGTGATCGAGAACTTCCGCCCCGGGACCCTGGAGCGCTGGGGCCTCGGCCCGGACGAGCTGCGCGCGATCAACCCGCGGCTCGTGCTGGCCCGGGTCACCGGATTCGGGCAGACCGGCCCCTACGCCCGGCGGCCCGGGTTCGGCACGCTCGCCGAGGCCATGAGCGGGTTCGCCGCCATCACCGGCGAGCCGGACGGCCCGCCGACCCTGCCGCCCTTCGGCCTCGCCGACGGGATCGCCGCGCTGACCACCGCGTTCGCGGTGATGACGGCGCTGCGGGCACGGGAGGCGAGCGGCGAGGGCCAGGTGGTCGACCTCGCCATCATCGAGCCGATCCTCACCCTGCTCGGCCCGCAGATCATCACCTACGACCAGCTGGGCGAGCTGCAGGCCCGCACCGGGAACCGCTCGCACAACAACGCGCCGCGCAACACCTACCGGACCCGCGACGGCGGCTGGGTCGCGATCTCCACCAGCGCCCAGTCGATCGCCGAGCGGGTGATGCGGCTGGTCGGCCGCCCCGAGCTGATCGACGAGCCGTGGTTCGCGACGGGGGCGCAGCGCGCCCGGCACGCCGACGTGCTGGACGAGGCGGTCGGGTCGTGGATCGCCGGGCGCGACCGCGACGAGGTCGTCAGGGCCTTCGAGGAGGCGCAGGCCGCCGTCGCCCCCGTCTACACCGCCGCCGACGTGATGAGCGACCCGCAGTTCGAGGCGCTCGGCACCATCGCCTCCGTCCCCGACGACGAGCTCGGCCCGGTGCGGATGCAGAACGTGCTGTTCCGGCTGTCGGGGACGCCGGGCCGGATCACTTCGGCCGGACCGCCGCTCGGCGCCCACACCGCCGAGATCCTCGCCCGCTACGGCGTGGACGGGGCCGGGCTGGAGGACCTGCGGGCCAAGGGCGTGATCAGGTGACGCCGCGGACCTGGCTCTACGTCCCGGGCGACCGCCCGGACCGGATCGCCAAGGCACTCGCCTCCGGCGCCGACACGGTGATCCTCGACCTGGAGGACGCGGTCGCACCCCCGGCCAAGCGGGCCGCCCGGCGCGGCGTCCTGGACGTCCTGGGCTCCCTGGCGGACGGCCGCACCGCCCACGTGCGGATCAACGCGCCCGCCACCCCGGACGGCGCGGAGGACATCGCGCTCCTGGCGGCCGATCCCGGCGGCCTCGCCGGGGTACGGATCCCCAAGTGCGAGGACCCCGCCGAACTGCGCCGGGCCGCCGACGCCCTCGGCGTCCCGGTGTTCCCCGTCCTGGAGTCGGCCCTCGGCGTGGAGAACGCCTTCGCGCTCGCCACCGCGCACCCGCTCGTCGCCGGGATCTCGCTGGGCGAGGCCGACCTGTCCGCCGACCTGCGGGTGGCGGGCGGCGACGCGCTGGCGTGGCCGCGCTCCCGCGTCGTCGTGGCCGCCCGCGCGGCCGGGCTCCCGTCCCCGCCGCAGAGCGTCTGGACGGCCGTCCGCGACCTGGACGGCCTGCGCGCCGACACGCTCGCGGGACGCCGGGCCGGGTTCTTCGGGCGCTCGGTGATCCACCCCGCGCAGATCCCCGTCGTGCACGAGGCGTCCGCGCCCGACCCGGACGAGGTCGCGTGGGCGCGGGACCTGATGAGCCGGCTCGCCGAACACCGCGAGGCCGCATGGATCGACTCCGCCGGCCGGTTCGTGGACCAGGCGGTCGTCGAGCGCGCCGCCTGGCTGCTCGACGCCGCCGCGTCCGCCGCCCGGCCCGTCAAGGAAGGCCACCGATGAACTCGCAGGATCCGCTGCTCGCGGCCGTCGCCGGAGGGGTCCGGCTGATCGAGCTGGGGCACCCCTTCTTCACCGGGATGCCCTGCTCGCCCAACCATCCCGGGTTCCGCATGACGCTGATCCGCCGGCACGGCGACATGGAGCGCCCCGACGGCGGCTCGGCCGCCAACGAGATCATCGTGACGGGCGGCCACGTCGGCACCCATGTCGACGCGCTCTCCCACGTCAGCCACGACGGGGAACTGCACGGCGGGATCCGCGCCGCCGACGCCCAGCGCGGGGGCGCCTTCACCAGCCACGGCGCCGAGAACCTGCCGGGCCTGCTGCGCCGGGGCGTGCTGCTGGACGTGGCCGCCTTGCACGGCGTGGCGACGCTGCCGCCCGGCTACGGCGTGACCGCCGAGGACCTGGACCTGGCCGCCGCGCGCGCCGGGACCGAGCCGGGCGCGGGCGACGTGGCACTGATCCGCACCGGGTGGTCGCGCAACTTCGCCGACGCGACCGCCTACCTCGGCCGGGAGACCGGCGTCCCGGGCGCGGCGCCCTCCGCCGCCCGCTGGCTGGCGGACCGCGGCGTCGCCGCGACGGGCGCCGACACGACCGCCTACGAGCAGATCCCGGCGGGCGCGGGGCACGCCGTCCTGCCCGTGCACCGCATCCTGCTGGTCGAGTCGGGGATCTTCATCCTGGAGCACCTCGCCCTGGAGGCGCTCGCCGAGGCCGGGCTGCACGAGTTCGTGTTCGTGCTGGCGCCGCTGCGGATCACCGGCGGCACCGGGTCCCCCGTCCGCCCCCTCGCGGCGGTGGCGGCGTGACCCCCGTCCAGCGGCTCGCCCACCTGGCGGCCACCGTCGCCTCCCGCGGGCTGCCCCCGGAACTGCGCGCGGACGCGGCGCGCCGCGTCCTGGACGCCCTCGGCAACAGCCTGGCGGCGACCGGGGAACGTCCCGCGCGGGCCGTCGGAGACCTCGTCGCCGAATGGGGCGGGCAGGGCCGGGCCACCGCGATCGGCACCGGCACGCGCCTGCCCGAGCCGAGCGCCGCCCTGCTCAACGGGACGCTCGCCCACTCCCTGGACTTCGACGACACGCACCTGCCGTCCGTCCTGCACCCGTCGGCGTCGGTCGTGCCCGCCGCGCTGGCCGTGGCCGAGGCGCGCGGCGCGAGCGGCGCCCGGCTGCTGGACGCGGTGGGCGTCGGCATCGAGATCACCGTCCGGCTCGGCATGGCCGGGTACGACCGCGAGCTCGGCAACTCGGTGTTCTTCGAGCGCGGCCAGCACGCCACCGCCATCTGCGGCGCCGTCGGCGCCGCGGCGTCCGCCGCGATGCTGTCCGGCCTGGACGCCGCCGGAATCGCCGACGCCATGGGCATCGCCGCGAGCATGGGCTCGGGGATCCTGGAGGCCAACCGCACCGGCGGCACCGTCAAGCGGATCCACTGCGGCTGGGCCGCGCACGCCGCCGTCACCGCCGCCGGGCTCGCCCGCACCGGAATCACCGGCCCGCCGACCGTCCTCGAAGGCCGCTTCGGGATGCTCCAGGCGTTCTGCGGCGACCAGGTCGACCTCGACGCCCTCACCTCGGGCCTCGGCGAGCACTGGGAGCTGCCCGGCATCTTCTTCAAGCCGTACCCGTGCAACCACTTCACGCACGCCGGCATCGACGCCGCCCTCCGGCTGCGCTCCCGCGGGCTGGACCCCGCCGCGATCGAGTCGGTCGAGCTGGGCGCGCCGTCCCCCGTCCTGCGGACGATCGCCGAGCCGCGCGAGGACAAGATCCGTCCTCGGTCGGGGTACCACGCCGCGTTCTCCGGCCCCTACACCGTCGCGGCGGCCCTGCTCGGCGGCGGCGGCCTCGGCGTCTTCCACGAGGACTTCACCGACGAGGCGGCCGCCGACCCCGCCCGGCTGGCGCTGGCCGCCCGGGTCCGCTGCGTCCCGGACGCCCGCTGCGACGAGATCTTCCCCTACCAGTTCCCGGCGGTCCTGCGCGTCCGCACCCGCGACGGTGCGCTCCTGGAGGAGCGCGTGGACGCCAACCGGGGCGGTCCGGGCAACCCCCTCTCGGCCGAGGAGCTGGCGGCGAAGTTCCGCCTCAACGCCGCCCGCCGCGTCCCGGAGACCCGGGCCGACCAGATCACCGAGCTCGCCTACGGCCTCGCCGGCCTGGCGGACCTCGGCCGGCTCACCTCGCTGCTCGCCTGACGCTAGAGGTGCTCCATCAGGAAGACCGCGGCCGTGCCGGGCACCAGGGCCTCGAAGACGTGCGGGGCGTCCCCGGGATAGCCGATGTAGTCGCCCGGGCCCAGCTCCACCGGTGCGGACGCGGGCCCGGCCAGGGCGCGGCCGGCGCCGAGGACGACGTGCTCGGTGGTGCCCGGCGGGTGGGGGTCGGAGACCTTCGGCTCGCCGGGCTCCGCCGCGACGCGGTAGAGGTCGCGGCGCGCGTGCGGCGGTGACGACGCCAGCAGCGTCGCCGTGTAGTCGGCCCGGTCGGAGTGCGCGGCCGGCCCCTCCCCCGCCCGGATCACCCGGACGGCCGGGCGCGGCGGGTCGACCAGGCGGCTGAAGGGGACGCCCAGGGCCGTCCCCAGCGCCCACAGCGTCTCCACGCTCGGGTTCCCGGCGCCCGACTCCAGCTGGGAGAGCGTCGACTTGGCCAGGCCCGCGCGCCTGGCCAGCTCCGTCTGGGACAGGCCGGCGCGCTCGCGCTCCCGCCGGATCGACGCCGCGACCACCGCGATCACATCCATTCGCCCGCTCCCGCCCTCCGAGGGTAGTGTTCACTGTACTGGACGATCGTTCGCCACAACGAACAGGGACTGAGCATGAGGCACCTCGGCATCCTCGCCCACAGCGCGGAAGGCGCCGCGCTGTGCTTCCGGACCTTCTGCCAGGAGGGCTTCCGCGAGCTGGGCCCCGACGACCACCCGGACGTGACCCTCGACCTCATCGCGCTCGCGCGCAGCATGCCCGCGTGGGACGCCGGGGACCACGCCGCCGTCAGGGAGATCCTGGCCGACAGCGTCCGGCGGCTCGCCGCCGCGGGCGCGGACTTCTTCGCCTGCCCCGACAACACCGCGCACCTGGCCCTGGAGCACCCCGGAGACGAGCTGGCGCTGCCCGGCCTGCACATCGTCCAGGTCGTCGCCGACCAGGCCGCCCGCGACGGCCGGACGCGGGTCGGCGTGCTCGGCACCCGCTTCACCATGGACGGACCGCTCTACCCGCGCGAGCTGGCCGCGCGCGGCATCGCGGCCGAGGTCCCGGACCCGGCCGACCGGGAGACCGTCGACCGGATCATCTTCGGCGAGCTGGTCAACGGGGTCTTCACCGAGGACGCGCGCCGCGAGTACGTCCGGATCATCGAGCGCCTCGCCGCGCGCGGGTGCGACGCGGTCGCGCTGGTGTGCACCGAGATCCCGCTCCTGATCACGCCCGAGGCCTCGCCGCTTCCCACGCTCGACTCCACCCGCCTGCTGGCCCGTGCCGCCTTCGACGTGGCCGCGGACCGCAGCCCCCTCCCCGCCTGGCGCGGCGGACGCTTCGACGGGCGGTGAAACGATCCGCCCCTAGATTGGCGGGCATGGACTTCGGGGGCGCGGAGAAGGCGAGCCTGTTCAGGCGGCTCCACCACGGCGACCGTCCGCTGGTGCTGCCGAACGCGTGGGACTTCGCGAGCGCGGCGGCGCTGGCCGAGGCGGGGTTCCCGGCGGTCGGCACGACGAGCCTCGGCGTCGCCGCGGCGGCCGGGAAGGCCGACGCGGCCGGCGGAACGCGCGCCGAGACGGTCGCGCTCGCCCGGGCGCTGGCGCGGCTGCCCGTCCCGGTGACCGTCGACGTCGAGGGCGGGTTCTCCGGCCGGCCCGGCGACGTGGCCGCGCTCGCCGCCGGACTCGCCTCGTCCGGGATCGCCGGGATCAACCTGGAGGACGGCCGCGCCGACGGGACCCTCACGCCCGCCGGCGACCAGGCGGCCGTCATCGCGGCCGTCAAGCAGGCCGCGCCGCTCATGTTCCTCAACGCGCGCACCGACACGTTCTGGCTGGGCGCGCCGGACCTGGACGAGACGCTGCGGCGGGCGCGCGCGTACGCGGAGGCGGGAGCGGACGGGATCTTCGTCCCCGGGATCGCCGCCGACGCCGACATCCGGGCGCTCCTGGAGGCCGTCGACCTGCCGCTGAACGTGCTCCATCTGCCGGGCACGACCGGGTACCCGCGGCTCGCCCGGCTCGGCGTGCACCGGGTGAGCACCGGGTCGCTGCTGTTCCGCACGGCGCTGCGCGCGACGGTCGCCGCGGCCCTCGACGTGACCGGAGAGGGCGACGCCCCTTCCGTGCCGTCGTACGCGGACGTCCAGCGGCTCGTCAGTGACCGGTGATCCGGTCGGCGAGACGGGCCAGGCCCGACGTGCGCCCCGACGGCGCGGACGACTCGCGGGCGTCGGCCGCGCGGTAGAGGGCGTACATCGCGTGGACGCCGAGCCAGCGCAGGGGTTCGGGCTCCCATCGGCGGACCCGGCGGTCCACCCACGGCAGCGCGGTCAGGTCGGTCTCGTCGCCCAGGACGAGGTCGCGGAGGGTGCGCCCGGCGAGGTTCGCGGTGGCGACGCCGTGGCCGGTGTAGCCGCCGGCGTGGCCGAGCCCGGTCGCGCGGTCGAGGACGACCGTCGCGCACCAGTCGCGGGGGACGCCGAGGACGCCCGACCAGGCGTGCTCCACCGCGCCTTCGTCGGCGACGGCGGGCAGCATCCCGGTGAGCATCGTCCAGAGCGCGTCGATCGTGGCCGGCTCCGTCCGCCCGCCGTCGTCGACGCGCGAGCCGTACCGGTAGGGGCGGCCCCGGCCGCCGAAGGCGATGCGGTCGTCGGCGGTGCGCTGCGCGTACATGTAGTAGTGCGCCATGTCGCCGAGCAGCTCGCGGCGCTCCCACCCGATCGCCTTCCAGGTGCGGGTGGGCAGCGGCGTCGTGACGATCATGGAGCTGTTCATCGGGAGCCAGTCGCGGCGGTGGCCGGGCAGCGCGGCGGTGAAGCCCTCGGTGGCCCGCAGCACGTACTCGGCGGTGACGGTCCCGAACGGGGTGACGGCGGCGGCCGCCCCGTCCGGCCCGCGCGGGTCGATCCGCACGACCGGCGTACGCTCGTGGATCCGCACGCCGAGCCGCCGGACCGCCGCGGCGAGGCCCCGGACCAGCGCGGCGGGCTGCGCCCGCGCAGCGTGCGGGCTCCAGGCGGCGCCGGTCGCGCCCTCGATGCGCAGCCGCTCGTCGCGTTCGACGGCGGGCAGCGGGACCAGGTCGTCGTCGCTCCAGCCCCACGCGCGGGCCTCGTCGACCATGGCGGCGAGGCGGGCGCGCTGGGCGGCGTTCCGGGCCACGTGCAGGACGCCGCCCTTGACCAGGCCCGCGTCGATGCCCTCGGCGGCCGCGACCCGGACGACCTCGTCCACCGCCCGGAACATGGCGTGCTGCAGCGCGATCGCGGCGGGGCGGCCGTGCCGGGCGGCGTAGCGCTCCCGGGACCCCGCGATCTCCCCCAGCACCCAGCCGCCGTTGCGGCCGGACGCGCCGAACCCCGCGAACTCGCGCTCCAGCACGACGATCCGCAGGTCGGGGCGGGCGCGCTTGAGGTAGTAGGCGGTCCAGAGCCCGGTGTAGCCGGCGCCGACGACGCACACGTCGGCGGCGCAGGGGCCCGGCAGGCGGGGGCCGGGGGCGGGGCGCCCGGCCGCCCGGTACCAGTGGGAGACACCGCCGTTGGCGAAGCCGGGCGCCAGAGGCGCGCGGCCCGGGGAGGAGCTCATGCGCTCATCCTGCTGCATTCCGCAGCAAAATCAACAGGCGGCAACGGATTCTAGGGCACGACGTCGACTATTCGACGGGATCCGATCCAGCGGGAGCGTTCGGCGGCGTAGTACGCGGCGCCGTCGGGCCCGGCGGGCCCCTCCCGCCAGCGGCGCATCCCGAGCTGCAGCGCGATCTCCGACGACGCGGGGTTCGCCATGTCGATCTCGGCGGTGATCCGGTGCACGCCGACCACCCCGAACGCGTAGTCGAGGACGGCGCGGGACGCCTCGGCGGCCAGCCCCCGCCCCCAGTGGTCGGGCTCCAGGCTGTAGAGGATCTCGACGTCCACGCCGTGGCCGAGCGGCCCCTCGTGGTGGCTGAGCCCGGCCACACCGGCCAGCGGGCCGCCGGGCGCCGCCGCGCCGCCGCCCGGGGACGGGGAGACGGGGCGCAGCGCCCACAGTCCGTAGCCCTCGGTGGCGAAGTCCCGCTCGCTGGCCTCGATGATCTCGCTGACCTGCACGGGCGTGACCACCCGGTCGTCGAACAGGTGGCGCCGGACGAGGGGCCCCGTCCAGTGCGTCAGCAGGGCGCCGTGGTCGCGCATCGACACCGGGTGCAGCACGAGCCGCACCGTGCGCAGCACCTCACTCATACCCGTCCCCCGCGGCGGGCCACTCGGGCGCGGCCTCCCCGTCGGGGACGCCGACGCGGAACACGCGCAACTGCAGCGCGAGCGCCCGGTAGTAGCCGACCAGCGCGACCAGCTCGACGAGGGCGGTGCGGCCGAGCGTGGCCACCGCCTCGGTGTACACGGCGTCGGCGAGGTCGCCCTCGGCCACGAGCTGGCGCGCCGCCTCGTACACCACGCGCTCGCGGACGTCGGCGAGCATCGGCGCGCGGCCCTCGCGCAGCGCCTCCGTCTCCTCGTCGGCGAGCCCCTGCCGGCGCCCGATCCGCTCGTGGGCGTACCACTCGAAGTCGGAGCGCAGGTGCGCGGCCACGACGAGCGTCGCGATCTCCCGCTCGCGCTTGGTGAACCCGGTGCGGAAGCGCAGCGCGGCGCCGAGGTCCTGCAGCGCGAGCCCGACGGGAGGGCTGTAGAGCATCGCGTTGAACGGGCCCTGGAGGCGCCCGATGTCATCGGCCAGGGCGAAGGGAGGGTTGCGGTCGCCGGCGCGGGGCCCGCCCGTCACCGCCTCGTAGACGGCTCGCTGCTCTTCGCTGAGCGAACCGGGGAGGAGCAGCGGGAGCCTCGTCGGGGACGGGCCGCGCCGCGGTCGGTCGTTGACGCGCTCACCGGTCACGGGGTCGATCACTCACCGCACGCTAGGCGCTCGAAGCGGGCGGCTCAACCCCCGTCCGGAATGTGAAACCCCTGGCACACGATGACGTAGCGGCCGCGTAACACGCGTCGGCGAACCTTGTCGGCGACCGCACCGGACACGAACGGGGCACCCCGCCCCCGGAGGGAACGTCCCATGCCGCTGCTGCGCATCCGCACCGAGATCGAAGACCGGCCCGGCCGCCTCGCCTCCCTCACGGCCGCGCTGGCCCGGCGCGGCGCCAACATCCTCGGACTGTCGGTCCAGCTCGACGCCGACGGGGTGGTGGACGAGTTCATCGTCGACGTCCCGCGCGGCGGCCCGGACGCCCGCGCCCTCGCCGAGGCGCTGGGCGCGGCGGGCGGCACCCGGACCGCCGTGCTCCCCGCCCGCCCCCGCGACCTGGTGGACGAGCCGACCCGCGCCCTCGCCCTGGCCGCCAGGCTCCGGGCCGAGCCGGACGCGGTGCCCGAGATCCTCGGGGAGCTGCTGCGCGCCGACGATGCCCGGTGGGACGCCCCCGGCGGCGAGGAGCCCGACCCCCGCGACCTCCTCGTCCCGGTGCGCGGGCGCCCGGTCCGGCTCCGGCGCGCCGGGCTGCCCTTCACGGCGACGGAGGCGGCGCGGGCGGACGCGCTGGTGCGGGCCGCGCTCCCGGCGGTGCCGCGCCCGTCGGCGTCCCGGCGGATCGCGCTGCGCGACGGCACGCAGGTGGTCGTCCGGCCGGTCGAGCCGGGCGACGGGGACGCCGTGCGGGCGCTGCACGAGCGCTGCTCGCTGGACAGCCGCCGGATGCGCTACTTCAGCCCCAAGCCGTACCCGCCGCGCCGGTCGTTCGAGGGGTTCTGCGATCCCTCGCGGGGCCTGACGCTGGTCGCCGAGGGCCCGGACGGGTCGCTGCTGGCCCTGGCGCACCTGGTCCTCGTCCGCGATCCGGGCGCCGCGGAGGTCGCGTTCCTGGTCGAGGACGCCTGGCAGGGCCGAGGGCTCGGCCGCGGCCTCGCCGAGCTGCTGCTCGCGCTGGCCCGGGACCGCGGCCTGGTGGAGGTGCGCGCGACCGCCCTGAGCGAGAACGCCCGGATGCGGCGGCTGCTGACCTCGCTCGGCGGCCGGACGCGGCGCACCGACGACACCGCGATCGTGGAGATCAGGCTGCGGCTGGACGGCCGTCCCGCCGAGCCGGGGGCGCTGGCAGGATGGGCGGGTGAGCGGCGTATATGACGACCCCTGGGCCTACGAGCTGGCGTGCTCGTTCCGCGACGTGCCGGCCGAGGTGGACGTGCTGCTCGCGTGGTGCGCCGAGCAGGGCCTCGCCCCCGGCACGGTGCTGGAGCTGGCCGCCGGGCCCGCCGAGCACGCCCGCGAGTTCGCCCGCCGCGGGCGAGCGGCGACGGCCCTCGACCTGAACCCGCGCATGTGCGCCTACGCGGCCCGCGAGGCCGGACGCGCCGGCGTCGCCCTGGAGGTCGTCGAGGGCGACATGACGCGGTTCGCGCTGGGCCGCCGGTTCGACCTCGTCGCGACCATGCTGGACTCCACGTCCCACCTCATGACGCTGGACGCGTTCGTCGCGCACCTGCGGTGCGCCGCCGCGCACCTGTCCCCCGGCGGCCTCTACGTCATCGAGATGTCGCATCCGCGGGACCGGCTGGGCGACGATCCGAGCGTCAGCACCGGCTGGACGGTCGAGCGGGACGGCGTCCGCGCGAGCGTGCGCTGGGGCGAGCCGTCCGACCGGCTCGACCCGGTCACCCAGATCGCCGACGACCGCGTCACGATGACCATCACCGGTGAGGGCGGGGAGCCGCGCGTCGTCCGCGACGTCGTGCCCTACCGGTTCTGGACGGCCACCGAACTGGACGCCGCGGTCCGCCTCGCGGGCGGGCTGGAGGCGGTCGCGCAGTACGGCGACTTCGGGGCCGGCGAGGACGCGGTGTCCCTCGCCGACCCCGGGGCCTGGCGCATGATCACGCTGCTGCGCCCGTGCTGAGCGCCCGGCCGCCGAGCATCCGGGACGGGCCTCAGGGCTCGGAACGCCAGCCGGGCATCGGGTAGGAGGCGAGCAGGTCGCGGACCTCCCCGGCGACCCGGTCCAGGACCGCCTCGTCCTGCTTGGCGGCGGCCTGCACCACCTCGTCGATCCACGCCGCGAGCCGCGGCATGTGCTCCTCGCCGATCCCCCGGGTGGTGATCGCGGCGGTGCCGAGCCGCAGCCCGGACGGGTCGAACGGCTTGCGCGGGTCGAACGGGACGGCGTTGTAGTTCAGCTCGATGCCGGCGCGGTCGAGGGCCTGCGCGGCGGGCTTGCCCGCGACCCCCTTGGCGGTCAGGTCGATGAGGATGAGGTGGTTGTCGGTGCCGCCGGAGATCAGGTCGTAGCCGCGGTCCAGCAGCGCGGCGGCCAGCACCTTGGCGTTCGCGACGACCTGCCGCGCGTACCCGGCGAAGTCCGGCCCCGCCGCCTCCTTCAGCGCGACGGCGATCGCGGCCGTCGTGTGGTTGTGCGGCCCGCCCTGGAGGCCGGGGAAGACGGCCTTGTCGACCGCCTTCGCGTGCTCGGCCGTCGACAGGATCATCGCGCCGCGGGGGCCGCGCAGCGTCTTGTGCGTGGTGGTGGTGACGACGTCGGCGTGCCCCACCGGGGACGGGTGCGCGCCGCCGGCGACCAGGCCCGCGATGTGCGCGATGTCGGCGGCCAGGACGGCGCCGGTCTCCCGCGCGATCTCGGCGAAGGCCGGGAAGTCGATCGTCCGGGGGACCGCGGTGCCGCCGCACCAGATCAGCTTCGGCCGCTCCTTGAGGGCGAGGTCGCGGACCTGGTCCATGTCGACCCGGCCGGTGTCGGCGCGCACGTCGTAGCGGACGGGCCGGAACCACTTGCCGGTGGCCGACACCGACCAGCCGTGCGTCAGGTGGCCGCCCATCGGCAGCGACAGGCCCATGACCGGGTCGCCGGGCTCCAGGAAGGCCATGTAGACGGCGAGGTTGGCGGGCGAGCCGGAGTAGGGCTGGACGTTGGCGTGCTCGGCGCCGAACACGCCCTTCGCCCGCTCGATCGCGAGCAGCTCGATGGGGTCGACGTTCTGCTGGCCCTCGTAGTAGCGCCTGCCCGCGTAGCCCTCGGAGTACTTGTTGGTCAGGACCGTGCCGGCGGCCTCCAGCACCGCCTCCGAGACGTAGTTCTCCGAGGCGATCAACCGGATCTTCTCGTACTGGCGGCGGGCCTCGGCCTCCACCAGCGCGGCGATCTCGGGGTCCCGGCCCCGCAGATGGGGTACGGCCGGTTCGTGCATCATGAGCCTCCGCGCTGCTCGCGCCAGGGCTTCGGGCGCCCCGGCGAAGGGGACCCGTACACCCAGGCGCGCGGTGTGCGGACTACTTTCGCTCCCCGGTGGTCGTCTCCACCTTGACTGCGCCAGTCGCGTGGGCGCCATCATACCGGGCCGCACCGCGCCGTCGCGGCGCGGGCGCCGGGACCGAGACCAGGAAGAGCCCGCCCATCAGCAGCAGCGACCCCGCCGCGACCGGCGCCGACATCCGCTCGCCGAGGACGGCCACGGCCAGGCCGGTGGCGACGAGCGGCTCGGCGAGGCTGAGCGTCCCGGCGGTCGCGGCCGCCACCCGGCCGAGGCCGGTGACGAAGAACATGTAGGCGGCGGCGGTCGCGGCGATCCCCAGCCAGGCGACCAGGGCCGCCGAGCGCGGCGCGGCCAGGGCCGGCAGTTCTGGCAGCGTCCAGGGCAGCAGGGCCGCTCCCCCGGCCAGCAGCGTCACCGCCACCGCCCCGGCCATCCCGGCCCCGCTCGTCCCGGAGCCGAGGCCCGTCAGGACCTTGGCCGACACCGTGTAGACGCCGAAACACGTGCCGCCGACCAGGCTCAGCGCGATCCCGGCCGGATCGGCCTGGACGGCCTCGCCCGGCACCATCAGCAGCGCCACGCCGCCGACCGCGCAGGCCGTCCCGGCCCACCAGCGGCGGCCGAGCCGGGCGCCCAGGACGAGCCGCTCGCAGAGGCCGGTCGAGACGGGCGCGAGGCCGAACACGACGGCGGTCGCGACGGCCGCGCCCGTCCGGTCGACCGCGCTGAAGAACGAAGCCTGGAAGGTGCCGGTCGCGGCCGACGCCGCCACGAGCGGCGGCCAGGTCCGCCGGGTCAGCGCCAGGAACGCGCGGCGGTCCGCCATGAGCACGACGACGGCGAGGACGAGCCCGCCCGAGAGGATCCGGGCGCCGCCGACCGCGACCGGGCTCGCGGACGGCCCGGCCAGCACCTGCGCCGGCCCGACCGTCCCCCAGAGCACACCGGCGGCGAGCACCAGCAGCGCACCGGACGAGTTGTTCCATCGGTCCATGCCGCCGAAGCTAGGCGAACATACGGCTCATGACGGCCTGGGCCGTCATTTGTTCGCCCTGGTCAGTCAGTGCCGTCATTCCTTCGAAACAGGCAGGGAACTCCAGCCCGTCAGCTGTAGGGCGTTCGGCCTCCGGACCGGTGAGCCGACGGAAGTTCGGACTGCTCCACCGGCTGCACGTAGTCGTACACGACGATGGTGCGGACGTCCACGTACTCCTTGCGGCGCGCCAGCCGGTCGAGCACGAAGTCGCGGAGGTAGGCGGTGCTCGGCACGGCCACGTGGACGAGGAGGTCCTCGTTCCCGGTCACCACGAAGACCCCGATCGTCTCGGGCATCGAGGCCATGCTGTCGCGGGCGGACTCGATCGCCTCGCGCGACTGCGGCCGGATCCTGATCGAGATCAGCGCCTGCACGCCGCGGCCCAGCCGCTCCAGGTCGGCCGCCGCGTGGAACCCGGTGATGACGCCCCGCGAGCGCAGCGCCCGCGTCCGCTCCAGGGCCGTGGACGGCGCGATCCCGACCGCCTCCGCCAGTTCGCGGTTGGTCTGCCGCCCGTCCCGCTGCAGGCGCCGCAGGATCGCCTGGTCGACCGCGTCCATGTGGTTCCTCCCGAACTGCCCGGCGGACGCCGAACTCCCGCGCGGGAAGCGCGCCCGGACGTCCCGTTCCCCGAAGATTATTCGCCCCGGGCCGTGCCCGCCACCGAGCCCGCCATCATGCCCGGACCCCTGCCGGCCGTGCCCGCGGCGGCCAGGAGCGCGCAGGCGCCGACCCCGGTGAGGGCCCACGCCGCGCCCGCCGGGCCGAGGTCGAAGAGGCGGCCGATCACCAGGTCGCCCGCGAAGGAGAACATGCCGGCGCAGAACGCCAGGACGCCGTAGTACGACCCGAAGCGCTCCGGCGGGGCGCGCCGCGCGGTGCGCTGGAAGACCGACGGCTGCACGAGGCCGTTGGCGGCCCCGTTGAGGACGGCCGCGACCATCAGCGGGCCCTGCTGCGTTCCGTCCAGCGCCGCCAGGACGAAGAACCCCGCCGCGGCGCACAGCAGCCCCGCCCGCAGCACCCACGGCCGCTCGCCGCGGCACCGGACGGCGACGAACGGCTGGACCGCCGCCGCGACCATGGCCAGCAGCGAGAAGCACAGCGTCGCCACCGCGGGCCTGAAGCCGAGGAGGGGCACCGCCGTCATGATGTGGGTGGCGAGGAGCGTCGTGGGCGCGGTCAGCAGCGCGAAGTACAGGAACACCCGGTCGCCGAGGACCGCGCGCACGCCCGCGAGGACGTCGCGCGGGCGCGCGGGCGCCTTCTTCTCGCCGGACCGGGGCACGAACAGGAACAGGAAGCCGGCGACCACCCACAGAGCCGCGGCCGTCCCCGTCAGGAGCGCGAACCCGGACCCCGTGCCCAGTAGGAGAAGCCCCATCGGCGGGCCCGCGACCGTCGCCAGGTGCTGGGCGGCGACGTAGGCGGCGAATCCCCCGGACCTGGCGGCGGGGCCGACGGACGCCAGCAGGCTGTGGCCCGCGGGATTGTAGAGCGCGCCGCCGACCGCGAGGGCGACGGCGGCGCCGAGCAGCGCCCCCACGCTCCCGGCGGACCCGAGCATGACGAACCCCACCGCGCGGACGGCGCAGGAGATCACGCCGGTCCGCCGCGCGCCGAGCAGGTCGGTGACCGCCCCCACCGGCAGGAGCAGCGCGAACTGCAGGCCCACCCGCACGCCGAGGACCAGCCCGACCGTGCCGGCCAGCAGCCCGAGGTCGTGCCGGAGGTGGGCGACGAGGTGCGCCATCACCGCGAAGAAGCCGAGGCTGGCGGCGAGCTGGATCGCCACCACCGGCACGATCACCCGGCGGCCGGACGGGTCCGCGGGAGGCGCGGGCGGCGAGACGGCGGGCGCGCGAACGGAGACGGTCACAGCCCTGCCCGGGACAGGCCGGAGACGACCAGCGCCGTGGCCTCCGCGATCAGGACGTTCTTGGGCGGGGTGTCGTATCCCGGGCGGTCGGTCATGACGGCGACCATGAGCGGAGCCCCGCGGGGAGGCCACACGACGGCGATGTCGTTGGCCCTGCCGTAGTCGCCGGTCCCCGTCTTGCTCGCCGTCCTCCACCCCCGGGGAAGCCCCGCCCTGATGCGTTCGGCTCCGACGGCGGTGGCGCCGCGTTCGAGCCAGCCGCGGACCAGGGCGCGCTTGCCGGGCTCCAGCGCGTCGCCGAGAACGATCGCGCGGTAGTCGGCGGCGATCGCCCGGGGGGTGGTGGTGTCCCGCGGGTCGCCCGGGCGGACCCGGTTCAGCTCGGGCTCGTAGTCGTCCAGGCGGCTGACGGTGTCGCCGAGCCCCCGCAGGTAGGCGGTCAGCCGCGCCGGGCCGCCGACGTCGCGCACCAGCAGGTTGCCCGCCGTGCCGTCGCTGTGGCGGATGGCGGCGTCGCACAGCTCCCGGATGGTCATCCCGGTGGCGATCCTGTCCTTGGTGATCGGGGAGATGGAGTTCACGTCGGCCCGGGTGAAGGTGACGCGGTCGTCGAGGTGGCCGAGCGGACCGCCGTGCAGCACCGCGGCCGCGGCGAGCGCCTTGAAGGTGGAGCAGAAAGCGAAGCGCTCGTCGGCGCGGTAGGCAACCTCGGCTCCGGTCCGGGTCGCCAGCGCGTACACGCCGAGCCGGGCCCCGTGCCTGCGTTCGAGCGCCGCGAACCGCGACACGTCCGGCGACGCGGCCGAGGGCCGGGCGGACGGCGACGCCGCGGGGGACGGGCGCTCCTTATCGCCGCATCCCGCCAGCGGCAGGAGGGCCGCGGCGGCCAGCAGTGCCCGCCGGGAGGAGCCGGACTGCTCAGACGGCATGCGCGAAGAACCTGCTTTCCCGGGGCGGAGGGACGGACCCCGCCCAGCAGACCAGAGCCGCACTCGTGACGTCCAATATGGATATCGTGCGCGCCGCCATACCCATGTGCATATCGGAGCAGTTCAGACGGGCCGCCGAGGCATCTGCGGCGGCCGGCGGCTCCGAGAAATGCGTGTGGCCCGCCCCCTGGTCGGGGACGGGCCACACGGTGAGGCTTCGGCGGGCGTCAGCGGGCCGCGGCCTCCATGGCCTGCTTGACGGCGGCGCGCTTCTGCCGGAGCTTGGCGAGCGCCTCCTCCAGGATGGCCTCGCCGTCCTCGTCGCTGCGCCGCTCCTTCACGTACGCGAGGTGGGTCTTGTAGGGCTCCGTCTTCGGCGGGGCCGGGGGGTTCTCGGAGTCCTGGCCGGCGGGGAACCCGCAGCGCGGGCAGTCCCACGTCTCGGGGACCGCGACGTCCGTCGCGAAGCTGGGGCGGGTCTCGTGCCGGTTGGCGCAGTAGAAGGTCACCCAGACGCGGGGGGCGGCGTCGCCGCGCTCCGCCTCTCCCATCGGACCGGCCCCGACACGGCTGCCCCGGATCGCGTTGCCACTACCCACGGAATACTCCTCGCTTGGTGTGCCGCCGCCGCCCGTGACCTTCGAGGACGGCGCGGCGCTCGCATGTGTTGGACGGGACGGCTCAGCCGACGCCCTTGTGCTTGAACAGCAGCCCGAGCACGACGATCGAGGCGAACCAGACCACCCCGACGCCGATGGTCAGCCGGTCGAGGTTGCGCTCGACCACCGACGACCCTCCGAGGGACGAAGAGACGCCGCCGCCGAACATGTCGGACAGGCCGCCGCCCTTGCCCTTGTGCATCAGGACGAGGACCACCATCAGCAGGCTCGTGACGATGAGCACGATGGACGTTGCGATGATCACGTTTCTTCAGCGCCTTGTCTGTAGTTCAGGACGGAGGTCGAGCCGGACCGGGCGTTTACCCGTCAGCTACGAAGGGTACGACGAAGTCTTCGCTGGTTCGGCAAGAACCCCCGGTTCACGCGGAATTGATCAGATGTGATCAGACCGGCAGATCCCGGTACCGGCAGATTTTGACGAACTCGCCCGGGTCCAGGCTGGCACCTCCGACCAAGGCGCCGTCCACGTCGGCCTTCGCCATGATCCCGGCGACGTTGCCGCCCTTCACCGAACCGCCGTACAGGATACGCGTCTCGTCGGCCGTTCCGCCGTCGTACAGCTCGGCGAGCCGCGTGCGGATGGCCGAGCAGACCTCCTGCGCGTCCTCCGGGGTGGCGACCTCGCCGGTGCCGATCGCCCAGACCGGCTCGTAGGCGATCACGGTGCGCCGCACCTGTTCGGCGGAGATCTTCTCCAGCCCGCCGTCGACCTGCGCGAGCACGTGCGGGACGTGCCCGCCGGCCTTGCGGACCTCCAGCCCCTCGCCGACGCACAGGATCGGGGTGAGGTCGGCGGCGAGCGCGGCCTTGGCCTTGGCGTTGACGACCGCGTCGTCCTCAGCGTGGTACTGGCGCCGCTCGGAGTGCCCGACGACGGCGTAGGTGCACCCGAGCTTGGCCAGCATCGCGGCGGAGATCTCGCCCGTGTAGGCGCCGGACGCGTGCTGGGACACGTCCTGCGCGCCGTACTGGAGGCCGTACTTGTCGGCCTCGATCAGGGTCTGCACCGAGCGGAGCGCGGTGAACGGCGGGATCACCGCGACGTCGACGGCCGCGTAGTCGGCGTCCTTGAGGGCGAACGCCATCTTCTGGACGAGCGCGATCGCCTCGAGGTGGTTGTTGTTCATCTTCCAGTTGCCGGCCATGAGCGGCTTGCGGCCGCTCGGGGCGCCGGAAGAGGTCGCGCGGGCCATCGGTCAGTCCTCCAGTGCTTGCAGGCCGGGCAGCGTCTTGCCCTCGAGGTATTCGAGGCTCGCGCCGCCGCCGGTCGAGATGTGGGAGAAGGCCGCCTCGTCGAAGCCGAGCAGCCGGACGGCCGCGGCCGAGTCGCCGCCGCCGACCACGGTGAACGCGCCGGAGTCGATGAGGCCCTGGGCGACGGCACGGGTGCCGTGCGAGTAGGGCTCCATCTCGAACACGCCCATGGGGCCGTTCCAGAAGACCGTTCTGGCGTCGGCGAGGCGCGAGGCGAACAGCTTGCCGGACTCGGGCCCGATGTCCAGGCCCAGGCGGTCGGCCGGAATCGCGTCGGCGGCGACCACGTCGTGGTCGGCGTCCGCGGCGAAGGCGGTGGCCGCGACGATGTCGACCGGCAGCACGAACTCGACGCCGGTCTCCTCGGCGCGTCGCAGGTACTCGCGGACGGTGCCGAGCTGGTCCTCCTCCAGCAGGCTCTTACCGACCTCGTGCCCCTGCGCCTTGAGGAAGGTGAACACCATGCCGCCGCCGATGAGGATGCGGTCGGCCTTGCCGAGCAGGTTGTCGATGACCCCGAGCTTGTCGGACACCTTGGACCCGCCGAGCGCGACCGCGTAGGGGCGCTCGACGTCCTCGGTGAGCTTCCTGAGCACCTCGACCTCGGCGGCGATCAGCCCGCCCGCGGCGTGCGGCAGCCGCTTCGGCACGTCGTAGACCGACGCGTGCCTGCGGTGCACGGCGCCGAACCCGTCGCCGACGTAGACCTCGGCGAGGGCGGCCAGCCGGTCGGCGAAGGCGCCGCGCTCGGCGTCGTCCTTGCTGGTCTCGCCCGGCTCGAAGCGCAGGTTCTCCAGCAGCGCGACGCCGCCGTCGGCGAGGCCGCCGGCCGCGGCGCGGGCGGAGTCGTCCACGACGTCGGTCGCGAACGCCACCGGCGCGCCCAGCAGCTCGCCCAGGCGGGCGGCGACCGGCGCGAGGGAGAGCTCGGGCTTGACCTGCCCCTTGGGACGGCCGAGGTGGGCGCAGACGATGACCTTGGCGCCGCGGGCCCGCAGCGCCTCGATGGTCGGCAGGCTGGCCCGGATCCGCCCGTCGTCGGTGATCCGCCCCTCCTGCAGCGGGACGTTGAGGTCGGCGCGCAGCAGGACGCGCCGTCCGGCGACGTCGAGATCGTCAATGGTGCGCATCGGGATGCGGTGTCCTTCCGTACACGGCCCCGCCGTGGCCGCGCGTCGCGCGGCCACGGCGGTGACGGGCTTCGGTTACAGCTGCGAGCCGACGAGCTTGACGAGGTCGACGAGGCGGTTGGAGTAGCCCCACTCGTTGTCGTACCAGCCGACGACCTTCACCTGGTCGCCGATGACCTTGGTCAGCCCGGAGTCGAAGATGCAGGACGACGGGTCGGTGACGATGTCGCTGGAGACGATCGGGTCCTCGGTGTAGGTGAGGTAGCCCTTCAGCGGGCCGTCGGCGGCGGCCCGGAACGCCTCGTTGACCTCCTCGACCGTCACGTCGCGGGACAGTTCGACGGTGAGGTCGGTGGCCGACCCGGTCGGCACCGGGACGCGCAGGGCGTAGCCGTCCAGCTTGCCCTTCAGCTCGGGCAGCACCAGGCCGATCGCCTTGGCGGCGCCGGTGGAGGTGGGGACCACGTTCAGCGCGGCGGCGCGGGCGCGGCGCAGGTCCTTGTGCGGCGCGTCCTGGAGGTTCTGGTCCTGCGTGTAGGCGTGGATCGTCGTCATCAGGCCCTTCTCGATGACGAAGTTGTCGTGCAGCACCTTGGCCAGCGGGGCCAGGCAGTTGGTGGTGCAGGACGCGTTGGAGATCACCGTGTGGTTCGCCGGGTCGTACTTGTCCTCGTTGACCCCGAGGACGACCGTGAGGTCCTCGTTCTTGGCCGGCGCGGAGATGATGACCTTCTTGGCTCCGTTGTCGGCGTGCACCCGGGCCTTGGTGGCGTCGGTGAAGAAGCCGGTCGACTCCACGACGACGTCGGCGCCGACCTCGCTCCACTTGAGGTTCGCGGGGTCGCGCTCCTCGAAGGCCTTGATGGACGTGCCGCCCACGACGATCTCGTCGGCGGTGGCGTGGACGTCCTCGGGGAAGCGGCCGAGGATGCTGTCGTACTTGAGCAACTGGGCGAGCGTCGCGTTGTCCGTCAGGTCGTTGACGGCCACGACCTCGATGTCGGCCCCGGACGCCTTCACCGCGCGGTAGAAGTTGCGGCCGATCCGGCCGAACCCGTTGATGCCTACTCGGATGGTCACGGAACCGCTCTCCTCGTACGTCGTATCGCCCGGTGCCAGCCGGGCTCTTACCTACGGTCGATCCGGGGTTCTCCCCCACCTCAGACCCTATCCAATGACCCACGAGTAGCCGGACACCGGTTTCGTGGGATTCACGGGTGAGGCCGCCTTCCCCCACCTGGGGGAGCCGCCTCGCCCGCCCCCTTTCACGACATAGCACGATCATCACTACACTGCCGGGCCATGTGGCGCGGGTGGTCTGTTCTGTTGGCGGGGCTGGTGGGAGCCGTGCTGCTCGGCGGTCCGGCCGCGGCCGCACCCGTTTTGGAGCGCGCCAAACCGGCGAGCCGCGCGGACGCCATCGCCGCCGCGCTCCGCCGCGACCCCGTGTACGTCACCGACCACGCGCCCCGGGCCCTGCCGCCTGACGCCGCCGCGCGGATCCGCGCCTCCGTCGCCCGCCTAAGGGTCCCCGTGTACGTGGCGGTGACGCCGACTTCGGGCCTCGGGCCGCAGAACCCCTCCGAGTCCTTCGCTTCGCTGCTGCGCGACCGGCTGCGCGAGGACGGCGTCTACATCGTGGTCCCCCCGTCCGGAGGCGGCGGCGAGATCCGCCAGTTCGGCGACGTCCGCGGCCTCCCGCTGGACGACGCCTGGTCGGCCGCGGAGTCCGAGACCCCCTACGACGCGGGCGCACCGGAGGTGATCGCGCTGTTCGTGGACATCGCCCTGTCGGGGCACGCCCGGGAGCGCCGCGACCATCCCCGCCCGAGGCCGAAGTCGAAGGTCCGCGAGGCCCTGGACGCCGACGACGCGGCCGACCGGAGGGCGTCCCGCATCGAATGGGGCCTGTTCGCCCTCGGCACCACGCTCAGCGGGGGCTCGATCCTCGGCCTGCTGGTCGGGCGCCGCGTCCTGCTGGCGAGGCGGGCGCGCCGGCCGAGGAGACCACCAGCGAAGAAGAACACCAGGAAGGCGCGCAGATGAGGCGGTTCCCGGTGGTGCTGCGGTTCCCGGTGGTGCTCGCCGCCCTCGTCCTCGCCGCGCTCGCGGCGATCCCCGGCGCCGCCGCGGCCGGCGAGCCCCCGCACGCCTACCACCGGCTCGACCGGGTGGGCGCCGCGCTGGCCAAGGATCCGCTGTTCGTCGACCCGGACGTCGCGCAGGCGCTCGGCGCGTCCGACCGCGCCCGCCTGCGCGCGGCCATCGCCGGGACGGCGAGGCGGCTCGGCACGCCGGCGTACGTCGTGGTGATCCCGAACCCGGGCCAGTCGGAGTCGCAGGGCCGCGACGACGCGTTCCTGTTCATGCTGCACGACCGCACGCGCCGCGACGGCCTCTACGTGATGGCCGACGCGCACGGCGATCTGGAGTCCGAGGCGTTCAACGTGCCGCGCCGGGGCCGGTCCCCCCTGGACGATCTGGACGAGGAGGACGAGCCGGGCGCCGCGACCCCCGCCGACTCCGAGCACCCGTTCGCCGGGCTCGCCGACCGGATCGCCCGGCGGCTGGACGGCTACGCGGCGGCGCCCTCGGCGTCCCCCACCCTGCCGCGGCTGTACTCCAGCCCCGACCCGTTCGGGCAGGAGAACACGCTGCGGCCCGACGAACCGGAGATCACGGCGCCGCTGCTTACCGGCCTCCTGCTCGCCGGGCCGGCAGGGGCCGCGGTCCTGTACGGGCTGGGCATCGGCGTCCTTGCGCTGCGCCGGGGAGGGCCGCGGTCCTCCCCGGACCGGCCGAAGGCCGGACGGCACGCCCGGGCGCGCACCAAGCCGAGCATGCGCTGGCTGCGCCGGAACGGCGCCAAGGATCTGGAGAGGCTCCGCCGCCTGCTCGCCACGGCCGACACCCGGCGGGGACGCGCCTACGCCGTGTCCGCCTACGACGCCGCGCAGATCCTCTATGACGACGCCAAGGACGACGAGAGCAAGGCGATCGACCTCGTCGGCGCGATCGTGCTGGCCCGCCAGGGATGCGTCGCCCTGGCCCGCGACATCGAGGCCCCGCCGTCACCGTGCCTGGTGAACCCGCTGCACGGCAGGTCGGTCGTGCGCAAGCGCGTCCGGAAGCTGGAGAAGGACCACGGCGGAGCGCTGCCGAGGCAGTGCCCGCTCTGCGCGAACTGCCGTGATCTCGACAAGAGGCAGGCGCTGGACGAGCGGCGCCTCCTGCGGATCCCGGGGCCCGGCGGCCACCGACCGCACACCCTCGTCCCGGGCGTGTGGCGCGAGACGGCATGGGGCGCCCACGGCAAGACCTTCCTCCCGCGTGTGATGAGGTACCTCGGTGTTGACTGAACCGTCCCCCGGCGAACGGCTGGCCGCCGCCCTGCGCCGCTCCCCCGTCCACGTCGATCCGTCCCTGGCGTCCGCGCTCCCCGCAGCGGCCCGCCGCACGCTCATCGCCAAGCTGCGCAAGGCGCCCGCGCCGGTCTTCGTCGTGCTGGTCCCCATCGTCAAGGGCGGCACGTGGACGGACGCCGAGCAGCTCGCGACCGTCGTCCACGACCGCCTGGGCCGCGATGGGATCTTCATCACCTTCGACGACGACTCCCAGGACCTGAGGGCGCGCGAGTGGGGCGGCGACCACCGCGCCGACCGCGCCGCCTGGGCGGTCACCCTGGACCGCGCCATGGACGACGCGCCGCTCGCCGCCCGGCTGTCCCGCGTCGCCGACCTGATCGTCTCCGGCACCGGCCAGCAGGAGTACGACCGGGTCTCCGCCGAGATCGACAAGCGCTACAAGGCCCGGCACGGCACCTCGCCGCCCGGCCGCGGGGACGGGGACGGCGGGGGCGGGCTCGCGGTGCCCCTCGGCGCGGGCGCGGCGGTCGCCGTCGCGGCCGGCGCCGGGTTCCTGCTGTGGCGGCGGCGCCGGATGGCCTCGGTCCGCCGCGAGGGCGAGGGGCTGCTGATGCCCCGCACGGTGTTCGCCACGGCGAACCGCGCCACCGAGGACCAGCTCCGCGCGCAGGCGTCCCGCGAGGTCATCGCGTTCGGCGAGCTGCTGGACGACAGCGCCGTCCCGACCTCCGAGGAGCGCGCCCGCACCCTGGTGGCCCGCGCCCTGGACGCCTACCAGGCCGCGGGGAAGACCCTGGACGCGGCGCAGGGCGTCCCCGACCTGGCGGGCGTCCTGGTCCTGCTCGACCAGGGCCGCGACGCCCTCGCCTCCGCGCAGGCCGTCGCGAAGGGCCGGCCCGAGATCCCGCCCGTCCCGCTGTGCTTCTTCAACCCGCTCCACGGCGACGCGGCCGCCGAGCTCGACTGGCGGCCCCTCGGCTCCCGCAGGCGGCTGAGCGTCCGCACCTGCCGCCCGTGCGCCCGCGCCGCCCGCGACAAGCGCGCCCCCGAGGTCCTCACCGACCGCCGCGACGGCCGCGAGGTCCCCTACTACGAGGCCGACCCGTCCCGCAGCGTGTGGGCCGAGACCGGCTACGGCCAGCTCCGCGACGACCTCATCGAGCGCGTGCTGCGCGGTGACAACACCCCCCGCTGACCGCACGCCCCCGAATGTTTACCGTCCCTTCACCGGCGGCGGTCCGACGGCAGGGCGCGCCGGGTGTGTGGTGGGAACGTGGCCCATCGATCTTGGCGAGGCGCCCGCGGCGCGGGGTGCGCCGCGCTCCTGCTCGCGCTGTCGTGCGGCTGCCACGGCGCCGCCCCGCACGCCGTCCCGGTGACGGCGCGCGGCACGGCGCGGGCCGTCTGCCTCGGCTACAACGGCCTGGACAGGGTGAACCCGGCGGCGCGGGTCCGCGCGGGCCGGTTCGCCACACCGAGCGCCGCCCCCGTCCGCGTCGCCGACGGGACGGACGTGGACTGGAGCCGCGACCCGTACGGCGACCGGTCGTGGCAGCTCTGGTTGCACTCCCTCGAATGGCTCGGCGGCCTCATCAGGGAGTACGAGCGGGCGGGCGACCGCGCCGCGCTGCGGACGGCCGCGGGCATCGCCCGGGACTGGCTCGCCGACAACGCCCGCCCCGGACGGCTCCCCGAACACCGGCGCGAGGCGATCAGGGAGGCCGCCAAGTTCCGCCTCGCCACCCTCGTCTGCCTCAGGCGGCACCTGACCGGACGGTGGCTGGACGAGGCCATCGCCTCCCACGCGCGGTGGCTGGCCCGCCCCGAGCACTACTCGGGGCCCTGGAACCACGGCACCGACGAGGCGATGACGCTCATGACGGCGGGCTGCGGCATCGGCCGGCAGGACCTCGCCGACCTCGGCCACCGGCGCCTGCTCGACGCGATCCTCGCCCCGCCCGGCGGCGCGCGGCCGGCCGTCGACGACGAGGGCGCCGGCAACGAGCAGTCCGCGCACTACGCCGTCTACAACCGGAGCAGGTGGCGGCTCGCCTTCCACGTGATGCGCGAGTGCGGCCGTCCCGTCCCCGCCGAGCTCGTCCGCCGGCTCGGCCTGCTGGACGAGTTCATCGCCTTCCAGACCACGCCCGCCGGGGACCTGCTCCAGATCGGTGAGTCGTACGCGGGCAGAGCCTCCGCCATCGACAGCCCTGGAACGGGACCGCTCAGGTACGTCGCGACGCAGGGCGCGCAAGGCGTCCCGCCCAAGGAGCGAGCGCGCGTCTACGGCGCCGGGTACGTGATGGGCAGGTCCGGCTGGGGACGGGAGGGCCGCCCGTTCGCCGACGAGATGTCCTACACGGCGCGCTTCGGCCCGGCCCGGTACGCGCACGGGCAGAACGACCACATGGCGCTCACCTTCCATGCGCTCGGCCGCGACATCCTCGTCCCGAGCGGCAACATCGGCTACAGCGACACGACCTGGCGGAGGTGGCTGGCCTCGCCGGAGGCGCACAACACGCTCGTCGTGCGCGGCGTCCCGTTCCGCGAGAACGCGGCGACGGCCCTGGTCGCGCACGAGTTACGGCGTGGCGCCGACACGTTCCGGTTCTCCGACACCGCCTTCGCGGGCACGACCCGCTCCCGCTCGGTGCTCGCCGCGTCCGATCCCGACGCCGTCGCCGTGCTGGACGAGGTGCGCTCCGCCGCCCCCCGCCCCGTCGAGCAGCTCTGGCACCTGCCCGCGGCGTTCACCGCCGTCCCGGACGAATCCGGCGCCATCGCCACCGCGGGCCCCGTCCGCGTCTACTTCCTCCGGTTACCGCTCCCCGGCACGACGAGCGGCCCCACCAGGATCGTCCGGGGCTCCCTCACCCCGAGGCAGGGCTGGATCGCCCCCTCCGCCCGCACGAGGCTCCCCGCCCCGGTGGTCTCCTTCACCGCACGGGGCGGAACCCCACCGGCCCGCATGCTGACCCTGATCGCGCCCGTCCGCGGCGAAGCGCGTCCAAGCGTCCGAACCCGCGTGCTCGATGACGGAACACTCCGCGTGGAGGCGGCCTTCTCCGGTCACCACCTGACCTTCGAGGCCGCCCCCGACGGCACCCTCCACCGCCTCCCCTGACCGGCATCCACATTCAGCGCTCTCGGACGCGCCACGCCCGGACGCTCTTGGAGTCGACCTGAGCGAGGCCGCGGGCCGGGCGGCCGGAAGGCGCTCCAAGCGCCTGGAGGTCGCCCGGCCCGCCGAGCCGGGCGACCGCAGCGACACGACAAGAGCCCGCACGGGCACAACACGCCAGCACCGTGGCGTGAGGATCGCCCGGCTCGCAACGGGGGTTCCAGGGGGTCGCCCCCCTGGGCGAACACAGCGCGGGCCGGGCGGCCGGAAGGCGCTCCAAGCGCCTGGAGGTCGCCCGACCCGCCGAGCCGGGCGACCGCAGCGACACGTCACGAACCCGCACGGGCACAACACGCCAGCACCGTGGCGTGAGGATCGCCCGGCTCGCAACGGGGGATTGGGGGTCGCCCCCCAGAAAACTACTGCGCGAGCATGTCGGCGGTGAGGTTGGCCTCGGTGCCGGGGATGCCCTGGTCGCCGGCGCGCTTGTCGGCCATGGCCAGGAGGCGGCGGATGCGGCCGGCGATGGCGTCCTTGGTGAGGGGCGGGTCGGCGAGCTGGCCGAGCTCCTCCAGGGACGCCTGCTTGTGCTCCAGGCGGAGGCGGCCGGCGTTGACGAGGTGCTCGGGGGCGTCGTCGCCGAGGATCTCCAGCGCGCGGGCGACGCGGGCCCCGGCGGCGACGGCGGCGCGGGCGGAGCGGCGCAGGTTGGCGTCGTCGAAGTTGGCGAGGCGGTTGGCGGTGGCGCGGACCTCGCGGCGCATCCGCCGCTCCTCCCAGGCCAGGTAGCTGTCGTGGGCGCCGAGCCGGGTGAGCAGGGCGCCGATCGCGTCGCCGTCGCGGACGACGACGCGGTCGACGCCGCGGACCTCGCGGGCCTTTGCGTGGATCTTCAGGCGGCGGGCGGCGCCGACGAGGGCGAGCGCTGCCTCGGGGCCGGGGCAGGTCACCTCCAGCGACATGGAGCGGCCGGGTTCGGTGAGGGAGCCGTGCGCCAGGAACGCGCCGCGCCAGGCCGACTCGGCGTCGCAGGCGGCGCCCGCGACGACGTGCCGGGGCAGGCCGCGGACGGGCCGGCCGTTGTTGTCGATGAGGCCGGTCTGCCGGGCGAGCGACTCGCCGTCCCGGAAGACGCGCACGACGTAGCGGTTGCCCTTGCGCAGGCCGCTCGGCGCGAGCACGACGACCTCGGAGGTGTGCCCGAACACCTCCGAGATGTCCTTGATCAGCCGCCGCGCCGCCACCCCGGTGTCGATCTCGGCCTCGATCACGATGCGGCCGCTGACCAGGTGCAGGCCGCCGGCGAACCGCAGCAGCGTCGAGACCTCGGCCTTGCGGCAGCACGGCTTCAGCACCGTGAGCCTGCTCAGCTCGTCCTTGACCACACCGGTCATCGCCATCTGATGAACCCTCCCCCTATCGGACTTCCAGCAGTCTGGCCGATCCCGGCCGCGCCGGTCGTCACTCGGTGAATATCTGTACGAAGGCTTGGGCCAGACGGGCGGGTTCATGACGCGGCGATCCGTCGTCGGCGGCGACGTCGGCGAGCACGAGGCGTCCGCCGAGGTCCTGCACGGCCTTGTCGAGGGCGTCCGGGTCGTCCACCACCGCGCGGTCGGCGAGGACGACGTCCACGCGAAGGTCGGGCGCGTGCGCCTGGAGCACCTCCAGGTGGGTCTGCGGCGAGAAGTCGTCGGTCTCGCCGGGCTGCTGCGCGAGGTTCAGCGCGACGACGCGGCGGGCGCGGGAGGTGGTGAGGGCACGGGCCAGCGCGGGCACCTTCAGGTGCGGCAGGACGCTGGTGAACCACGAGCCGGGCCCGAACACGATCCAGTCGGCGTCGTCGACGGCGGCGAGGGCCTCCGGGCAGGCGGGCGGATCGGCCGGCACCAGCGAGACGCCGAGCACGCTGCCGGGCGTCCTCGCGCACGCCACCTGCCCCTTGACATGGGCGATCTCGTCGGGCCTGGCGGGATCGGCGCCGCGCACCTCGGCGACGATGTCCATCGGGACGGCGGCCATCGGCAGCACGCGGCCGTGCGCCCCGAGCAGCCGGCCGACCCAGTCGAGGCCGGCGACGGTGGAGCCGGGCGAGGCGCCGTCGCCGCCGAGCAGCTCCCACAGCGCGACGATGAGCAGGTTGCCGACGGCGTGGCCGCGCAGGTCGCCCTCGCTGCGGAAGCGGTGCTGGACGACGTCGCGCCAGGTCTGCCCCCATTCGTCGTCGCCGCAGAGGGCGGCGAGCGCCATCCGCAGGTCGCCGGGCGGCAGCACGCCGAGCTCGCGGCGCAGCCGGCCGCTGGAGCCGCCGTCGTCGGCGACGGTGACGATCGCGGTCAGCCGGTCGGTGACGCGGCGCAGCGCCGACAGCGACGCGTAGAGGCCGTGGCCCCCGCCGAGCGCGACGACCTTCGGGCCGAGGGGCTTCACCGTGCCGTTTCTCTCCTCGTCCGGGACCCCCGCCGGGTCCCGGCGCGGGCCGTCATTCGCGGCCGAGGTCACGATGGGCGACCTGCACCTCGATGCCCTCGTCCCGCAGCCGGGCGGCGATCTGTTCCGCCATGGCAACACTACGGTGTTTTCCACCGGTGCATCCCACGGCGAGGGTCACGTAGTGCTTGCCCTCACGCTCATACCCGCCGGCGAGGAGCCGCAGCACCTCGGAGTAGGCGTCCAGGAACTCCTTGGCGCCGTGCTGCCCGAGGACGTAGTCGCGGACGGCGGCGTCGCGGCCCGTCATCGGGCGCAGCTCCGGCACCCAGTGCGGGTTCGGCAGGAACCGGCAGTCGACGACGAGGTCGGCGTCGACCGGCAGGCCGTACTTGTAGCCGAACGACACGACGGTGGCGCGCAGGCTGGACTCGCCGCTGTCGTTGCCGAAGAAACCGATGATCTTGTTGCGCAGCTCGTGCACGTTGAGGCCGCTGGTGTCGATCACCAGGTCGGCCTCGGCGCGGACCTCCCGGACCAGCTCGCGCTCGCGGGCGATGCCGTCCACCAGGCGCCCGTCGCCCTGCAGCGGGTGGGGGCGGCGGACGCTCTCGAACCGGCGCACGAGGTCGGCGTCGCCGGCCTCCAGGAACACCACGCGCGGGTGAACGCCGCGGGCCTCCAGCTCGGCGATCGAGGAGTGCAGGTCGTCGGTGAACGCGCGGCTGCGGACGTCCACGACGACGGCGATGCGCGGCACCGCGTCCTTCACCCGGCCGCCGAGGTCGGCCATCGTGGCCAGCAGCCCCGGCGGCAGGTTGTCGACCACGAACCAGTCGAGGTCCTCCAGCGACTTGGCCGCCGTGCTGCGGCCCGCCCCGGACATGCCGGTGACGATCACGATGTCCGGAATCTTGGTATCGCTGGTCATGCGCTTCTCCCCCTGTGCTCCCCGTCGTCCCCGCCGGGATTCTCGCCCCCGCCGCCCGCCGCCGCGGCGCCGCCGTGCAGCGCCGCGACGATGCTCTCGGCGCTGCGCATGCCGATTCCCGGAACCTCGGCGACCTGCGCGGGCGTCGCGTCCTTCAGCCGCTTCAGCGACCCGAAGTGTTTCAGCAGCGCCGCGCGGCGCGCCGGGCCCAGACCCGGAACGTTATCGAGTTCGCTGACCGTCATGGACCTGGAACGCCGCTGCCGGTGGAAGGTGATGGCGAACCGGTGCGCCTCGTCGCGGACCCGCTGGACGAGGAACATGCCCTCGCTGTTGCGCGGCAGGATGACCGGGTCGCCCTCGCCGGGCAGCCAGAGCTCCTCCAGCCGCTTGGCGATCCCGCACACCGCGATGTCGTCGACGCCGAGCTCGTCGAGGGCCCGCTGCGCGGCCGCGACCTGCGGGGGGCCGCCGTCGACGAGGACCAGGTTGGGCGGGTAGGCGAACTTGCGCGGCCTCCCGGTCTCCGGGTCGATCGGCTGGTGCGCGCCCTCCTCCGGGTCGCCGAGGGCGTCGAGCTCGCCGGTCTTCTCGCTCTCGGCCAGGTAGCGCCTGAACCGGCGGGTGATGACCTCGTGGATGGAGCGGACGTCGTCCTGCCCCTCCACGGCCTTGATCGTGAACCGGCGGTACTCGCTCTTGCGGGCCAGGCCGTCCTCGAACACGACCATGGACGCGACCACGTCGGTGCCCTGGAGGTTGGACACGTCGTAGCACTCGATCCGCAGGGGCGCGTCGTCGAGCTCCAGGGCCTCCTGGAGCTCCTGCAGCGCGCGGCTGCGGGTGGTGAGGTCGGACGCGCGGCGCGTCTTGTGCTGCTTGAGCGCCTCGTGGGCGTTGCGCGCGACCGTCTCCAGCAGGGTCCGCTTGTCGCCGCGCTGCGGGACGCGCAGCCGGACGGGCCCGCCGCGCTGCTCCGACAGCAGCTCGGTCATGGCCTCCTCCTCCGGCGGCAGGGCCGGGACGAAGACCTCGCGGGGCACCGACTCGCTCTCGCCGTAGATCTGGATGAGGAAGTGCTCGACCAGGTCGGCGGTGGTGACGTCCTCGACCTTGTCGACGACCCAGCCGCGCTGCCCGCGGATGCGGCCGCCGCGCACGTAGAACACCTGGACGGCGGCCTCCAGCTCGTCCTCGGCGAAGGCGATCATGTCGCAGTCGGTGCGGTCGGGCAGCACGACCGCCTGCTTCTCCAGGGCGCGCTCCAGGGCGCGGATGTCGTCGCGGAGCCGGGCCGCGCGCTCATACTCCTGGGACGCGGCCGCCTCGCGCATGTCGCGTTCGAGGCGCTTGATGAACCGGCTGGTGTTGCCGGCCATGAAGTCGCAGAAGTCCTCGGCGAGCAGGCGGTGCTCGTCGGGCGAGACGCGGCCGACGCACGGGGCCGAGCACTTGCCGATGTAGCCGAGCAGGCAGGGCCGGTCGAGCTGGTGCTGCCGCTTGAACACCCCGGCGCTGCACGTCCGGACGGGGAAGACGCGCAGCAGCTGGTCGACCGTCTCCCGGATCGCCCACGCGTGGGAGTACGGCCCGAAGTAGCGCACGCCCTTGCGTTTGGCGCCCCGCATCACCATCACCCTCGGGAAGTCCTCGTTCAGGGTGACGGCGAGGTAGGGATAGGACTTGTCGTCGCGGTAACGGACGTTGAACCTGGGGTCGAACTCCTTGATCCAGGAGTACTCCAGCTGGAGGGCCTCGACCTCGGTGCCGACGACCGTCCAGTCGACGCGCGCGGCGGTCCGCACCATCGTCTGGGTGCGGGGGTGCAGGGCGGAGAAGTCGGCGAAGTAGGACCCGAGCCGCGAGCGCAGGTTCTTCGCCTTGCCCACGTAGATGACCCGGCCGTGCTCGTCGCGGAACCGGTACACCCCCGGGGATTCCGGGATGGAGCCGGGTGCGGGTCGGTAGGTCGCCGGATCTGCCACGCTCGAAAGCCTAATGGGCGGCACCGACACGCCGGGTCCCGCGGCCCGCGCCGCAGGGCGGCTCCCCGCGGAGTGACGTAGATCTCTCCCTCTCGCTCGGATGTTCGCAAATCCTCCGGAAAGGGAGGGTCAAACGGTTGGCGGATCCGGAAGGGGGTCGTCGCAGACATGTCCGCGCTCTGGGCATGGATCATCCTGGGCGCCGTCGTCGGCACGTCCGTGATCGCCGTGGAGGGGGGCCGCCGGCTCGTCGCGGGCCGGCTGTCGCACCGCTGGCCCGGCGCGGGCCGGGTCGCCCGGCGCTGCACGGCGCCCGCGTTCGCGTTCGCGGTGGTGGTCAGCTCCAGCACCGCGATGCCGTACCAGTTCATCGGCGGGCACGCCGAGGGCGTGGTCCGGCACGCCATGCGGATCGCGGCGATCGGCGCCTCCACCTGGCTGGTGATGCGGATCGGGTACGCGCTGAGCGACCCGCCGCTGGCGCGGCTGATGCGGATCGAGGGCGAGCGCAACCGGCGGGCCAGGCGGGCCCGCACGCAGATGCTGCTGCTGCGCCGCATCGCCGCCGTCATCATCGTGGTGCTCGCCGTCGGCGCGGCGCTGTTCACCTTCCCCGCCGTGCGGGCGGTCGGGGCCGGGGTGCTGGCCTCGGCGGGCGTCGCCGGCCTGGTGGTCGGCATCGCGGCGCGGCCGACCCTCGGCAACCTGCTGGCCGGGCTGCAGCTGGCGTTCAGCGACGCGCTGCGCCTGGACGACGTCATCGTCACGCAGGGCATCTGGGGCCGGGTCGAGGAGCTGACGCTGTCGTATGTCGTCCTGCAGCTCTGGGACGACCGGCGCATGATCTTCCCGGTGTCGCACTTCACCGAGCAGCCGTTCGAGAACTGGACCCGGCACTCCAGCCGCCTGCTCGGCTCGGTCGAGCTGCACGTGGACTGGGCGGTCCCGGTCGAGGACCTGCGCGCCGAGCTGTACTCGGCGCTGAAGGAGAACCCGCTGTGGGACCGGCGGGAGTGGATGCTGCAGGTGGTGGACGTCCAGCAGACCGGCCTCGTGACGGTGCGCGCGCTGATGAGCGCCGCCGACTCGGCGAGCACCTGGGACCTGCGCTGCGACGTGCGCGAGCACCTGGTCTCCTACATCCGCGACCGCCACCCCGAGGCCCTCCCCCGGCTCCGCGTCGGCCCCGAACCGGTCGTGGACGGCGCCGGGGCCGAGGCGGGCGGCCCGGCGCCGGCCACCGAGGGCGAGGTGGCGGAGGGACGGCACGCCGACGGCGCGCGGGCCGTCCCGCGCGAGGACGGCCCGGCGCGCGCGAAGTCGCTCAGGCGAGCATGATCTTCCCGCCCTGGACGGTGACCTCCCTGCCCGCCAGGGGCTCGTCGGCCGGCGGACTCGCCACCGACCCATCGGTGATCTTGAACTTGCTGCCGTGGCAGGGGCAGTTGATCGTGCCTCCGGACACCGATCCGACGCTGCATCCCCGATGGGTGCAGGTCGCGGAGAACGCGGTGAACTCGCCCTGGCGGGGCTGGCAGACGACGACCTTGGCGTCCTCGAACACCTTGCCGCCGCCGACGGGGATCTCGCTCACCGAGGCCAGGGCCGCCCCAGCGCCGCCGTCACCGCTCCCGTCCCCGGAGCCGCCGGAGCCGCCCGAACCGCCCCCGCCGTCGCCCGACTCGCCGCACGCCGCCGCCAGCCCGGCCGCGCCCGCGAGCCCCGCGCCGAGGAGGAGGGCCCTGCGGCTGCCGCCGGCGGGTCCCTCCCCCGGCGTGCGCTCCGTTCCGTCCGCCTGCGTCTCGGACCTGTGTGGCATTCTCGCCCCTCCGGTGACCTGTCTCGGTTCCTGTCCGTCACCGGGAAGCACGGATGCGCGAGCGGGCCGGTTCAACGCGCGGCCGGACGATGATCAGGTGACGACGATGCCGCCGCCCTCGACCCGCACCGGGTACTCCTTGAGCGGCGCCTTCGCGGGGCCGTGCTGCACCGACCCGTCAGTGATCTTGAACTCGCTGCCGTGGCAGTGGCACTTGATCAGCCCGTTCGCGACCCCGCCGACCGTGCAACCCTGGTGGGTGCACACCGCCGTGAACGCCTTGTAGGCGCCCTGGCTGGGCTGGGTCACCACGACCTTCGCGTCGCCGTACACCTTGCCGCCGCCGACCGGGATGTCGGCGGTCTTCGCGATCTGCTTGCCCTTGAGGTCCTCGGCGGGCTTCGCTCCGCCCCCGGACGCGCACCCCGCCAGCGCGGCGGCGCCGAGCGCCCCCGCCCCGCACAGCACCGCGCGCCGGCCGACTCCCCCGCACCCCGCGGCCTCGGCGGCCCCGGGCGTCACTTCGTCTCCCATGGCTCCATCCTGGTGGACGGCCTCACCCGCCGCGCACCGGCCCGCCCTCCGCTAGGCGAGGACCTTCTTGAGGAACTGGCCGGTGTGGCTGGCCTCGACCTCGGCGACCTCCTCGGGGGTGCCGGTGGCGACGACCGTGCCGCCGCGCGAGCCGCCCTCGGGGCCCATGTCGATGATCCAGTCGGCGGTCTTGATGACGTCGAGGTTGTGCTCGATGACCAGGACCGTGTTGCCCTTGTCGACCAGGCCGTTCAGCACGCCGAGGAGCTTGCGGATGTCCTCGAAGTGCAGGCCGGTGGTCGGTTCGTCCAGCACGTAGATGGTGCGGCCGGTGGAGCGCTTCTGCAGCTCGGACGCCAGCTTGACGCGCTGCGCCTCGCCGCCGGACAGGGTCGGGGCGGGCTGGCCGAGCCGGACGTAGCCGAGGCCGACGTCGTTCAGCGTCTTCAGGTGCCGGTGGATCGCCGTGATCGGCTCGAAGAACTCGGTGGCCTGCTCGATCGGCATGTCGAGCACCTCGGAGATCGTCTTGCCCTTGTAGTGGACCTCCAGGGTCTCCCGGTTGTAGCGGGCGCCGTGGCAGACCTCGCACGGGACGTAGACGTCCGGCAGGAAGTTCATCTCGATCTTGATGGTGCCGTCGCCGGAGCAGTTCTCGCAGCGGCCGCCCTTGACGTTGAAGGAGAACCGGCCGGGCTGGTAGCCGCGCACCTTCGCCTCGGTGGTCTGCGCGAACAGCTTGCGGATGTGGTCGAACACGCCGGTGTAGGTCGCCGGGTTGGACCGCGGGGTGCGGCCGATCGGCGACTGGTCGACGTGCACGACCTTGTCGAGCTGGTCGACGCCGTTGACGCGCTTGTGCTTGCCGGGGACGGTCTTCGCCCCGTTCAGCTTCTTCGCCAGCGCGTTGTAGAGGATGTCGTTGACCAGCGTCGACTTGCCGGACCCCGACACGCCGGTGACGGCGGTGAGGACGCCGAGCGGGAACGCCACGTCGACGTCGCGCAGGTTGTTCTGCTGCGCGCCCTTGACGGTGACCTCGCGGCCCCTGGTGCGGGGCCGCCGGATCTGCGGGACCGCGATCTCGCGGCGGCCGTCGAGGTAGGCGCCGGTCAGGGAGCGCTCGGACTTCTTCAGGTCCTCGACCGTGCCGGAGACGACGATCTCACCGCCGTGCTCGCCCGCGCGCGGGCCGATGTCGACGATCCAGTCGGCGGCGGCGATGGTGTCCTCGTCGTGCTCGACGACGATCAGGGTGTTGCCCATGTCGCGCAGCCGGAGCAGCGTCTCCAGCAGCCGGTGGTTGTCGCGCTGGTGCAGGCCGATGGACGGCTCGTCCAGCACGTACAGGACGCCGACCAGGCCGGAGCCGATCTGCGTGGCCAGCCGGATGCGCTGCGCCTCCCCGCCGGCGAGCGTGGCGGACGCCCGGTCGAGGGTGAGGTAGTCGAGACCGACGTCCAGCAGGAAGCCGAGCCGGGCGTTGATCTCCTTGAGGACGCGTTCGGCGATGTGCGTCTCGCGCTCGTTCAGCTCGAGCGCCAGCAGGAACTTCGCGGCCTCGCCGATCGGCTTCGCGGCGACCTCGGCGATCGACATCCCGCCCATGGTGACGGCGAGCACGACCGGCTTGAGCCGGGCGCCCTCGCACGTCGGGCACGGGATCTCCCGCATGTAGCCCTCGAACCGCTCCCGGCTGGAGTCGCTCTCGGACTCCGCGTGGCGCCGCTGGATGTAGGGGACGACGCCCTCGTAGGCCGTGTAGTACGAACGCGTCCGGCCGTAGCGGTTCTTGTAGCGGACGTGGACCTGCGTCTCGTGCCCGTTCAGGATCGCCTTGCGGGCCTTGGCGGGCAGCCTGTCCCAGGGCGTGTTCAGGTCGAAGCCCATCGCGTCGCCCAGCGCCGACAGCAGCCGCAGGAAGTAGTCGCTGACGTGCCCGCCCGACCACGGCTGGATCGCGCCCTCGCCGAGCGAGAGCTCGCCGTCGGGGACGACGAGCTCGGCGTCGACCTCCATGCGCGTCCCGAGGCCGGTGCAGTCGGGGCAGGCGCCGTACGGCGAGTTGAACGAGAACGAGCGCGGCTCCAGCTCCTCGAACGACAGGTCGTCGTAGGGGCAGTAGAGGTGCTCGGAGTACATCCGGGTGCGGTGCTCGTCGTCTTCGGGAAGGTCGACGAAGTCGAGGACGATCGTGCCGCCCGCGAGGCCGAGCGCCGTCTCGACCGAGTCGGCGAGCCGCTGCCGGGCGGAGTCCTTCACCGAGAGCCGGTCGACCACGACGGAGATGTCGTGCTTCTCCTGCTTCTTCAGCCGGGGCGGCTCGTCCAGGCGGATCATCTGCCCGTCGACCAGCGCCCGCGAGTACCCCTTGGACTGGAGCTCGCGGAACAGCTCCAGGTACTCGCCCTTGCGCCCGCGGATCACCGGCGCCAGCACCTGGAAGCGGGCGCCCTGCTCCAGCTCCAGCACCCGGTCGACGATCTGCTGCGGCGCCTGCCGGCTGATCGGCCGGCCGCACTCGGGGCAGTGCGGGTGCCCGATCCGGGCGTAGAGCAGCCGCAGGTAGTCGTACACCTCGGTGATCGTCCCGACCGTGGACCGGGGGTTCTTGCTGGTCGACTTCTGGTCGATCGAGACCGCCGGGGACAGCCCCTCGATGAAGTCGACGTCGGGCTTGTCCATCTGCCCGAGGAACTGCCGGGCGTAGGCCGACAGCGACTCCACGTACCGGCGCTGCCCCTCGGCGAAGATCGTGTCGAAGGCCAGGCTGGACTTCCCGGAGCCCGACAGACCGGTGAACACGATCATGGAGTCCCGCGGGAGGTCGAGCGAGACGTCCTTCAGGTTGTGCTCGCGTGCTCCACGCACGATGAGTCGGTCATGCACGTTCTTCCGGTTCCTCTTCTGGGCGCGGCGATCTGCGGATACGGCGGCTCGGTATCAAGGCTAGCCACGGGGTGCGACAGGATCCCCCGGACTTCTCAACAGCGGCGCTCGCCGCTGCATTTCATGACGCTACCCGGCCGATCCGAGCGGTCGGGACGGCACCATCGCACCGTACACGTGTTCGAACGATGCCCGCCACCGGAACACGGCCGCAAGCGCGGCACCCCTTCCGACCACCCGGAACGCGCTCGGGCCGGGGACGCGCCCGGCCCGCCTCACTCGTCGTCGGAGCTCCATGAACACCTGCGTCGCGGCGGCCTGGCGCCGGCCGGTCCGGTGCGACAGGATGGAGCGTCCTTTCCGCCGAGGAGGGTCATGGACTGGCGCGACGTGATCGACGAGCTGGACGCGGGCGTGGAGCGGATCGCCGCGACGCTGGAGGGGCTGACCGGCGACGCCCTGCAGGGCGCGTCGGCGCTGCCGGGGTGGAGCCGCGGGCACGTGGCGACGCACATCGCGCGCAACGCCGACTCCCTGTGGAACCTGCTCGAAGGGGCGCGCACGGGGACGGAGATCCCGCAGTACCCGAGCCTGGAGCGGCGCGACGCCGACATCGCCGCGGGCGCGGACCGCGCCGTCGGCGAGCTGGTCGCGGACGTCCGGGCGACGCAGGCGCGGTTCTCCGAGCAGGCCCGGTCGCTGCCCGAGAGCGCCTGGAGCGCTCCGGTGCGGGCGATGGCGGGCTGGCCCCATCCGGCCTGGTACACGGTGTTCCGCCGCTGGAACGAGGTGGAGGCCCACCACGTGGACCTCGCCGCCGGGTACGGCCCCGCCGACTGGCCGGAGGCCTACGTCCGGTGGTCCGCGGCGGCCACGCTGGCGGACATGGCGGTGCTGCCCGACCGGCTCCTCGGGGAGCTGGCCGGGCTGCGGATCACCGCGACCGACTCCGGCGAGACCGCCGAGCTCGGCCGGGCCCCGGGCGGCCCGGAGGCGTCCGGCTCCGCGCGGGCGCTGCTGGGCTGGCTGAGCGGACGATCGGACGGCGCGGGCGTGCACCTGCGCCCGGACGGCCCGCTGCCCGCCCCGCCGCCCTGGCCGCACGAGCCTTCGCGCTTCCAGGAGCCGCGCCCCTGAAAGGCCCGGGCGCCGGGATAGGCCGCAGGCCTAGGGCCTGTCTCGAAGTGGCTCCGGTCAAGCGCGCGAACGCGTGACCTGCCCGGTGCCGCAAAGCCGGAGGCGAGCGGCACCGGGCAGATCGCGAAGCGATGCCGCGTTCGCCCAGTACCGGTCACGCAGCGAGCCGCCAGGCGAGCGAAGTGGGCCGGGACTGAGAAACACAGCCGCCAGGCGAGCGCACTGGGCCGGGACGTGGAAACACAGCCTAGGGAGGGTCGTCGCCGGCCAGCCGGTGCAGGGCGTCCGCGGAGTGGACGGCGATCGCGCTCCGGGCGACGGTCACGCGGCCGCGCACGGGCTCGGCCGCGAGGATCTGCGCGACCTTGCGGCGGCCCATGCCGGCCCAGCGGCCGAGATCCTGCTGGGTGACCGGGACCTGGACGAGGACGCCCTCCTCCGTCACGCCGTCCGGGCGCTCCCGCTTGACCGGTGCGCCGAACCGCGCCGCCAGGCGCAGCAGGCGGCCGGCGAGGCGGCGCTCGGGGTCGTCGGGGAAGTGGGCGACGCGCAGTCCGTTGGCGTCGCGGAGCCGCTCGGCGAGGACGGCGGCGACGGCCCACACCGAACCGGGCTGGTCGTCCAGGACGCCGCGGAAGCGCGCGGCGGGCAGCACCAGGGCCTCGACCCGCGTCAGCGCCTCGGCGTTGGCGTGCCGGGTCCCGCCGTCCACCGCCTCCAGCTCCCCCACCAGGTCGCCGGGGCCGAGGACGTCGAGGATGGCGGTCTCGCCGTCCCGGTCCACCCAGACCTTCACCGCCCCGGACCGCAGGACGAAGACCTGGGCCGCGCGGGTGTGCTCGCGCGTCAGGAACGCGCCGGGCCTGATCACCACCGGGGCGCCCGCCCGCCGCAGGGCCTCCTGGGCGCGGGGGGTCAGCGCGTCCCAGAACCGGGTGGTCTGCATGTCGCCTCCTCACCGGACCCGGACCCGGATCCGGCCGGGCCCGGCTTCATGATCGCGTGCGTCGCGGTCCAGTGAACGCCCCCCGGGACCCGCCGACCAGGTCATCGGTCACACGTCGAGCGGTCGTTCCGGGGCGAGCAGGCCGTCCAGGGCGCGGACGCGGCGGACGCAGTCCGCGGCGGCGGCCTGGTCGCCGAGCGCCAGGTGGGAGTCGCGCAGCAGCTCCAGCGCCCGCCGCAGCCCCCGCTGGTCGTCGGTCTCGCGGCGGATGGCGATCTCGGCGGTGACGTGCTCCACCGCGCGGGCGTGCTCGCCGGTCAGTTGGGACGCGCGGGCCATGCTGTGCAGGGCGTGGGCCTGCTCGCGGGTGGCGCCGAGCTCGGCGGCGAGGTCGAGGGCGCGCCCCCCGGTCGCGAGGGCCTCGCCGGCGCGGCCGAGGTCGAGGTGGATCGCGGCGAGGTGGACCAGGCCGACGGCCTCGCTGTGCCGGTCGCCGACCTCGCCGAGGATGCGCAGCGCCTCCAGCTCCCGCTCCAGCGCCTCCTCGGGACGGCCGGCGCGGCGCAGCACGGCGGCGAGGGTGTCCATGCCGACGCCGAGGCCGTACCAGTCGCCGCCGGACTCGCGGATGCCCAGCGCCTGCCGGGCGGCGCGCTCGGCCTCCTCGGGCAGGCCGAGCCGCGAGTACGTGCGGGCCAGGCTGCCGAGCGTGCCGGCCATCCCGCTGCGCGCGCCGAGCCGGTGCCACAGGTCCAGGGCCTCCAGCCCGAGGATGAACGCCTCCTGGTGGCGGTCGAGGCGCCGCATCACCACCGACAGGTGCTCCAGGTCGTGGGCCTCGCCGTGCTGGTCCCCGATCTCGCGGCGGATCTCCAGGGCGCGCAGGAGGTGCTCGCGCGCCTCGCGGTACCGCCCGAGGCGCCAGTGGACGATCCCGATCTGCGCGAGCGCCTCGGCCTCGCCGTGCCGGTCGCTGGTCTCGCGGTGCAGCCGCAGCGACTGCCCGCAGTAGGTGAACGCCTCGGCGAACCGCGTCGCCTCGCACATGAGCATGCCGAGCGTGGTCAGCGCGCGCGCCTCCCCGTGGCGGGCGCCCAGGGCGCGGTAGGTGCGCAGCGCCTGCTCGGCGTCCTGCTGCGCCAGGTCGCGCAGGCCGAGCGCGGCGTTCATCCGCGCGAGCTCGGTCAGCGCCTGGGCGGCGCCGTGCATGTCGGCGAGTTCCTGCCGGATGGCGAGCGCTTCCAGAGCATGCGAGACCGCGCCGTGGACGTTCCCCTGGCGGCGGTGCACCTGGGCGACGGTGAGCAGGGTCTCGGCCACGCCCGGTTGGTCGTGCGTCCGGCGGCGGATATCGAGCGCCTTCGCGGCGTTGTCCAGAGCCGCCTCGTAGTGGCCGAGGCCCAGGTAGGCCCGGGCCAGGATGTCGTGGCCCTCGGCCGTTCCAGCGTCGTCCCGCAGCTCGCCGTGGATGGCGAGGGAGCGCCGCGCGTGGTCGATCGCCGTCAGGTAGCGCCCCAGCGCCACGTGGACGTCGGCCAGGGTGGCCAGCGTGGCGGCCTCCCCGTAGCGGTCGGGCGGGTCGACGGCCCGGAACCCGCGCCGCGCGTCCTCCCCGTACCCGATGGCCTGGACGGAGTCGCCCAGCTCGAAGTGCGCCATCGCCAGGTTGTGGAGCATGACGGCCGCGGCCGCCCAGTCCTCCTCGGTGCGGGCGGCGTGCAGGCCCACCTGGTGGACGGCGATGCTGTCCTCGCCGTAGCGGCGGAACTCCTGGAAGTCGAACAGCGCGTCGGCGAGCTCCCAGCACGTCCGGTGCAGGCCGAGCCGGGCGGCCTGGTGCACCGCGGCTACCAGGTTGCGCCGCTCGGCCTCGAACCAGGCGAGCCCGGCGGCGCGCTCGGCGGCGGACGGACGCCCCCGCGCCTCCCCCGGGTGCGCCCTGGGGCGGGACCGCGCGGCCATCGCGTCCCCCGCGTGGCGCGCTTCGGCGAGGTAGCCGGCCAGCAGCCGCCGTTGCGCCGCCTGGAGCTCGCCGTCGGAATCCTCGCGCAGGCCCCGTTCGCGGGCGAAGTCGCGCAGCAGGTCGTGCATCCGGTAGCGGTCCGGTCCCACGTCCTGCACCAGGTACGCCTGGCGCAGACCCTCCAGGCATCCGCGCGCCTCGCCGACCGTGCAGTCCTGCAAGGCGGCGAGGGCGGTCGGCGTGAAGTCGGGTCCCGCGACCAGGCCGAGCCTGCGGAACGCCTCCCGCTGGCCGCGGCGCAGGCTCCGGTAGGCGACGTCGAACGTCGGGCTGAGGACGGCCAGCAGCGCCGTCCCGGACGTGCCGGGAGCCGCGCCGTCGCCCAGGCCCGCCCCCGCGAGGCCCGGCCCGTACGGCGCGGCGTCCCGGACGTCCCGGGCCGCCAGTTCCCGGACGGTCCCGGCGATCGACTCGCCGGGGTTCTCGGCCAGCCGTCCGGCCATGACGCCGAGCGCGAGCGGCAGGTGGCCGCATTCGCGGGCGAGCCGCTCGACCGCCTTGTCCTCGTCCCGGAGGCGGGGGTCGCCCGCCCCGAGGACGCTGGAGATGAGGTCCACGGCCTCCTGCGTCGCCATCTCCCGCAGTTCCAGGGTCCGGACGTCGGCGCCTTCGAGCAGGGCCGGCAGCCGCCGCCGGCTCGTCACGACCACCAGCCCGGAGGCCATCGCCGCCAGCAGCGGCCTGATCTGCTCGGGCCGGGCGGCGTTGTCGAGGATCAGCAGCATCCGCCGGTCGCCGAGCAGGGACCGGCACTGCGCCGCCAGCTCCGCCTGCGTCCGCGGGACCTGGTCACCGGGCACGCCCGCCGCGCGCAGCACCTGCCCCATCGCCTCCGCCGGGGTGACGGGGCTGCGGGAGGTGCCGCGCAGGTCGGCGAACAGGACGCCGTCGGGGAAGCGGTCGACGACCCGGTGCGCCCAGTGCAGCGCCAGCGTGGTCTTGCCGACGCCCGCCATCCCCTGGACCACGACGGCGCGCGGCCACACCGACTGGCCGACCAGCAGATCGAGCTTGCCGAGGCTGACCACGCGCCCGGCGAAGTAGGGGTTGTCGGCGGGCAGGCGCACGGCGGGCGGCCCGGCGGGCGCCCCGAGCCGCACCGGTTCGCGCGCGGCGATCCCGGCGCCGCCGGCCCCGTCCCGCACGTCCTCTGGCGGCCGCTCGGGCTCGGCCGCCGGCCAGTCGTCGCCCCAGGGGCTCGCGGCGCGGCGGAGCCGTTCGACGTCGAGGACGGTCAGCGGGCGGGCCCGCCGGTCGAGGATGCCCTTGGCCCGCCACGCCCGGAACCAGCGCACCAGCGTCTCGCGGGAGATCCCCGCCCAGTTCGCCAGCTCCGCCTGGCTGAGCCGCAGCGGGATCCGCGTGCCCTGCCCGGAGGCGGGCTCGCCGAACCGGTACACCAGCTCCAGCAGGTGGTAGGCGAGCCGCTGGGGGTGGTCGGCGGCCCGCACCGCGTGCCGCCGACCGCCGTAGGTGACGCTCTCGGAGACGGCGTGCATCATCGCCTCGGCGACCTGCGGGCTCGCCGCCAGCAGGCTGCGGAACTTGCGGCGGTCCACGCGCAGCGCCGTGACGTGGTCCAGGGCGGCGACCGTGGCGCGCTGCGGATGCCCCCACGGGCCGAGCGCCCCGACCAGGTCCCCCGCCCCGAACAGGTCGATGATCGACTCGTCGCCGTCGCTGGAGTCCACGAACTCCTTGGCCACCGCGTTGCTCGCGGCCCGCGGCGACGCCTTGAACACGACGTAGACGGCCGGCGCGACCGTCCCCTGGTGGCAGAGCATGCCGCCGGGCGGGATGTCGGTGCGCCGGCCCATGGCGCGCAGGGCCTGCCGGTCGGTGGGGGCCAGCCGCTCCCAGAAGCTTCCCGGCCGGAGGCCCGGGCCGTCGCCGATCATCCGGTCACCCTCCCGCCATCGCCGCCGCCGGCGTCCGTCGAACCTGATCTTCCAGTTCCCATGGTGCGGTGGAAAGAGGGAAAAGTCCGTCCGGCAGCGCACGGTTCGGCTGCGTCTGGTGACGCATTCCCCGCGCGTGCCCCGGGGCGCGGGTGATCGTGTGCGCCGATGATGGAAGATGGTCTTCGAACGATCGACGGGGAGGACGCATGACCTACACCGGTAACGTCGAGGCCGGGGGGCGTCCGGACGTCCGCGAGCTGCCCGGGCTGCGGGTGACGAAGGTGGCGGTCGGCCCCTACGACAACAACGCCTACCTGCTGCGGTGCACCGCGACCGGCGAGCAGTTGCTGATCGACGCGGCGAACGAGGCGCCCCGGCTGCTGGAGCTGATCGGCGACGGCCCCCTCGCGCGGATCGTCACCACGCACCGCCACGAGGACCACTGGATGGCGCTGAGCGAGGTGGCGCGGGCCACGGGCGCGCCGGTCGTCGCCCACCCGCGCGACGCCGTCCCGCTCCCCGAGCCGGTCGCCGCACCCGTGGAGCACGGCGACACCGTCACGGTCGGGCAGGCGTCCCTCGACGTCATCCACCTGCGCGGGCACACGCCCGGCTCGATCGCGCTGCTCTACGACGCCGGCGGCGAACTGGCCGACCGCCCGCACCTGTTCACCGGCGACAGCCTGTTCCCCGGCGGCGTCGGCAACACCTGGGGCGACCCGACGCGCTTCCGGCAGCTGCTCGCGGACGTGGAGGAACGCGTCTTCGACCGCCTCCCCGACGCCACCTGGTTCTACCCGGGCCACGGAAAGGACTCGACGCTCGGCCGCGAGCGCCCCTCGCTCCCGGAGTGGCGCGCCCGCGGCTGGTGACCTCCGGGCCGGCCCGGAACAAGTGGTGCGGGACGTTCGTTGGCCCCAACACACTTCCGGCCCGAGACCAGGAGTCGACCATCCCCCACCCCCACGATGCGGATCCAGGACCCGCCCTGCGCTACCCGGCGGGTTCGCTGGTGCTGGTGGCCGGCCTGCCCGGCGCCGGCAAGAGCACCCTGCTCAACCGCCTGTACGGGTTGCGCGGCGACGAGACGGCGCCGGTGCGCGCCGGGGACGTCCGGGTGATCGACTCCCGCCAGTCCCGCAACTGGTGGGCGCGCTTCCTCGGCCCGCTGCCCGTCCGGCTGCGGACCCCGGTCGTCCAGGCCACCCATGTCTGGCGCATCGGCCGCGCGGTCGTCGCCGGGCACGGCGTCGTCGCCCACACCCGCGGCACCTGGCCGCACATCCTGCACTGCTTCGCCTGGCTGGCGCGCCGCCGCGGCGGGCGGCTGCACCTGATCCTCATCGACGTCGCGCCGGAGACCGCCCGCGCCGGCCAGTACGCGCGCGGCCGCGTCGTCACCTCCATCGCCTTCGCCCGTCACTGCCGCCGCTGGCGCCCCCTGATCGCACGGGCCCGCAGCGGCGGCCCGCTGCCGCCCGCGGCCGGCGTCACCGTCCTCGACCGCGACGCCGCCGACAAGCTGCGGGCCATCCACTTCACCTGAGCTCGCCGAACCAGCGGACGATCCGGGCGGTGCCCTCGAGGTTGGAGCCGAGGTGGCGGGAGCCGCCGTAGAGCCGGTCGCCCACCTCGACGACGGGCACGGTCACGCCGCGCTCCCGGAACCCCGCGGCGCAGTGGTCGGTGTTGGCGGTGCCGGCCTGCTCGTCACCGGCCATCTTGTAGAGGCGGACCGGGATGCGCGGCGTCCAGGCCGTGCAGACCTCCGCGTCCACGCGCAGGGCTTCGGCGAACGTGCCGGACGGATGCTCCAGCAGCGCGAAGCCGCGTGGAGTGAGGAGCGCGTCGAGGGTGTCAGGCAGTCCGTCGAGCATGACGTGCCCCGGCGTCGTGCCGTCGAAGTACTTTTCGACGCGCTCGGCGTAGGGCTCGCGGAACAGTTCTGAAGGAGACCCGTAGATGCCTCCGTGAACGCGGTTCCATGAGGTGAGCAGGTACGACGTGTAGGCGACCGCCATCTTCGGAGCGATGTCCCCGGCCAGCAGGGCGGGCAGTTCCGCGCCCCGGAAGTCGTAGGCGCCGCTGATCGGGGCCAGCGCGCGGACCCGGAAGTGCGGATCGGCGCCGCCCTGAAGCGTCCGCGCCAGGCCGAGAGCGGACGAGGCGCCCTGCGAGAAGCCGGTGACGAAGACCCGGCCGTCCAGGACGCGGCCCGTGCGCGGTGCGAAGTGGCGCGCGGCGCGGAGCATGTCGAGAGACGCGCTCGTCTCGGACGGCACGTCCTTCCACGGATGGATCCCTGGCCCAAGGCCCAGGCCGAGGTAGTCGGGCGCGACCGCCGCGAACCCCGCCGCGGCATAGGTGACGGCGGGGCCGGGGCCCCAGACGTCGTCCGCCGTCGAGGGCGCGTCCGGCTTGTAGCTGGTCGTGCCGTGCGTGTAGGAGACGGTGGCGAGCCGGCGGTCCCGGTTGCGGGGCAGGACGACCAGACCGCTGGCGGTCGTCGCGCGGCCGCGGGCGTCGACCGTCCGGTAGACGAGCCGGTAGGTGTCCACGCCGTAGCGGACGGACGCCGTGTCGAAGTCCTCCGACGCCAGCCAGGCGCGCACCTGCTCGGCGGACATGGTGGCGAGGTGGCTGACCGAGACCAGGTGTCCGCGTGCGGCGTTCTGGCCGGCGGCGGCCCCGTCCTGCGGCCCGGCGGTCGGGCGTTCGAAGGGACCGGCGGACGCGGGGGCGACGCCGGCGGCCGTGATCGCGGCTGCGGCCAGCACCCCTGCGGTGAAACGGGTCACGATGCGTGTCATGGGCAAAGCCTCGTGTCCGGCGGGCCGGACCCGCGTCACGCCCGCAGGTGATCTCGCGTCCGCTACCTGAGAGGGTCCCGCGGCCGGAAGTGCACAGGAGGGCGGGCGGGGCGTGGGTAGGGTCGGGGGGAGATCGAGACGACGAGAGGCGGCAGCATGGCGCAGCAGGTACGCGGGGTCGTCGCACCCGGCAAAGGACGGCCGGTGCGGATCGAGACGATCGTCGTCCCGGACCCGGGGCCCGGCGAGGCGGTCGTCGACGTCCAGGCGTGCGGGGTGTGCCACACCGACCTGCACTACCGCGAGGGCGGGATCAACGACGAGTTCCCGTTCCTGCTCGGGCACGAGGCCGCCGGGGTCGTCGAGTCGGTGGGCGAGGGTGTCACCGAGGTGGCGCCCGGCGACTTCGTGGTCCTCAACTGGCGCGCGGTGTGCGGGCAATGCCGCGCCTGCCTGCGCGGGCGGCCCTGGTACTGCTTCAACACCCACAACGCCTCCCAGAAGATGACCCTCGAGGACGGGACGGAGCTGTCGCCCGCGCTCGGCATCGGCGCGTTCGCCGACAAGACCCTCGTCGCGGCCGGGCAGTGCACCAGGGTCGACCCCGCGGCGCGGCCCGAGGTCGCCGGGCTGCTCGGATGCGGGGTGATGGCGGGGCTCGGCGCGGCGATCAACACCGGCGGGGTCGGGCGCGGCGACTCGGTCGCGGTCATCGGCTGCGGCGGCGTCGGCGCCGCCGCCGTGCTCGGCGCCCGACTGGCCGGGGCCGCCCGGATCATCGCCGTGGACCTGGACGAGCGCAAGCTCGCCACCGCGTCCTCCCTCGGCGCCACGCACACCGTGAACGGCGCCGAGAAGGACGTCGTCGCGACGGTGCGGGAGCTGACCGGCGGGTTCGGCGCGGACGTCGTCATCGACGCGGTCGGCCGCCCCGAGACCTACGAGCAGGCCTTCTACGCCCGCGACCTCGCCGGGACGGTGGTGCTGGTCGGGGTGCCGACACCGGAGATGAGGCTGGAGCTGCCGCTGCTGGACGTGTTCGGGCGCGGCGGATCGCTGAAGTCCTCCTGGTACGGCGACTGCCTGCCGTCCCGCGACTTCCCCATGCTCATCGACCTCTACCTCCAGGGACGCCTGGACCTGGACGCGTTCGTCTCCGAGACCATCCAGCTGGACGGAGTCGAGGCCGCGTTCGAGAAGATGCACCGCGGCGACGTGCTGCGCTCGGTGGTGATGCTCTGATGGCCGCGCGCGTCGACCACGTCGTCACGTCCGGGACGTTCTCGCTGGACGGCGGGACCTGGGACGTCGACAACAACGTCTGGATCGTCGGAGACGACCGCGAGGCGATCGTCATCGACGCCGCGCACGACGCCGAGGCGATCGCGGCGGCGCTCGGCGACCGCCGGCTGGTGGCGATCGTGTCCACGCACGGGCACGACGACCACATCGACGCGGCGCCCGCCCTGAGGGCCCGCACGGGCGCGCCCGTCCTGCTGCACCCGGACGACCTGATGCTGTGGAAGCGGCGCCACCCGGACACCTCGCCCGACGGCGAACTGTCCGACGGGCAGGTCATCACGGTCGCGGGCACCGACCTCACCGTCCTGCACACGCCCGGCCACAGCCCCGGCGCGGTGTGCCTCCACGCGCCCGCCCTGGCGACGGTCTTCTCCGGCGACACCCTGTTCAGCGGCGGGCCGGGCGCGACCGGCCGGTCGTTCTCCGACTTCCCGACGATCATCGCCTCGATCCGGGAGCGCCTGCTGACGCTCCCGCCGGAGACGACCGTCCGCACCGGGCACGGGGAGTCGACCACCGTCGGCGCGGAGGCCCCGCATCTCGAGGAATGGATAGCCCGCGGCCACTGACCGGGATAGTGTCCCCGGTGGCGGACAGGCGTCCAGGGCCGGGAGGGTGCGATGCGGCGCAGGGCACCGCTGGCCCTCCTGCTGTGCGGGGCCGTCGCGGGCTGCGGCCAGAGCGCGCGCGGCGCGGACGTGCCGGGCGTGCCACCGCCGACCGCGCCGCCCGCCTCGGCCACCGCGCCAGCCGCGAGCCCGCCTCACGCCACCGGCGTACCCGCGCCCGCGACCAGCGGGCCCGCGCTGCTCGGACGGGTCGCGGGGTGGCGCATCACCACGTACTACACGGCGCTGGAGAGCCTCTACCGAGGCGAGCGCAAGGCGGTGCGCGGCTGCGCCCGCTTCCACTGCTCGCACGGGAAGGCACGGCTCGGCTCCTACCCGAAGGACTTCCTCAAGGTCGTCCAGACCGAGGGCAGCGGGCGCATCACCGAGGGGCCCGAGCGGGGCCGGTACCTGAACTGGTCGCACAGCGTCGGCTTCTGGCTGGACGACACCACCCGCGACTCGCGGGGACGCCCGCTGCGGGCGTGGGCGTCGGCGGCGGCCGACAGGTCCGTCCTGGCGCGGGGCCAGCGGTTCGCGGTCGTCGACTGCGGCAGGGAGGGCGGCCGCGCCGTCGATGACGAGGTGTGCGCGGCGTTCCGGAAGGCCCGCTGGACGGTCACCGACCTGTTCCGCCCCGGATATGGCGGCGAGAACCACGCCGACGTCTACATCGGCGAGGAGAAGGGCTCGCGGCTGGCCGGGTCGCCCTTCTACACGACGCTGACCGGCGCCACCCTCGGCCCGTCCTGAGACGCCCTGTCTCGAAGCCGCCTGCGCCACGCGCGCGAACGCGTGACCTGCCCGGTGGAGCGAAGCCGGAGGCGAGCGGAGCCGGCCAGATCGCGAAGCGATGCCGCGTTCGCCCAGGCCAGGTCACGTAGCGAGCCGCCAGGCGAGCGAAGTGGGCCGGGCCTGTTGAAACACAGCCGCCAGGCGAGCGAAGTGGGCCGGGACTGTGGAACACGGCTCAGGTCGGGACGCGCTCGGCCGGGAACGGGGAGGCGAGGCGGGTCGGCTGTGTCCGGCCCCGCAGGGTGACCTCGTCGCCGAGCGACCAGTGCGCCGCCTCGTCCGGCCCCGCCTCGGCGAGGAGGGAGCCCGCCGCCAGCACGCGCTCGGAGGTGGTCTTGGCCATGTCGGTGAGGCGGGCCGCCTCGTTCACCGGGTCGCCGATCACGGTGTACTCGAACCGCTCCTCGGCGCCGATGTGCCCGGCGACGGCCTCGCCCGCCGAGACGCCGACGGCGGCGCTCAGCGCCGGGACGTCCTCGCGCAGCCGGCGGGCCAGCTCGCGGGACGCGGCGAGCGCGCGGGCGGGCGCGCCGTCCAGCGCCAGCGGCGCCCCGAAGATCGCCAGCGCGGCGTCGCCCTCGAACTTGTTGATCCAGCCGCCGTGCGCGCCGATCACCTCGACGACCACGGCGAAGAAGTCGTTCAGCAGCCGGACGACCTCGGCGGGCGGCCGGTCGGCCGCGAGCCGGGTGGAGCCGATGATGTCCACGAAGATCACCGCGACCTCGCGCAGCTCGCCGCCGAGGTCGATGCCGCGCTCGACCGCGACGCGGGCGGCGTCCGCGCCGACCTGGCGGCCGAACAGGTCGCGCAGCCGCTCGTGCTCGCGCAGCCCGGCGGCCATGTGGTTGAACCCGGCCTGCAGCAGCCCGACCTCGCTGGCGTCGTAGACGGGGACCTCGACGTCCAGGTCGCCGCGCTCGATCCGGGCGAGGCCGAGCCGCACCGACTCGACGGGGTCGGCGATGGCGCGGGCGGCGCCGTAGGTGACGCCGAGCCCGACGACCAGCGCGATGCCGCCGAGCGCGAGGACGGCGACGGCGAACTCCCGCACGGTGATCCTGGCGATGACGAACGAGCCGACCGCGAGGGTGATGAGCCCGAGGATCGGGACGGCGGTGCCGAGCCCCCAGGCCAGCACGGAGCGGGCGACGACGCCGGGCAGCCCGGTGCGGCGCGGCATCTCGCTGCGCAGCGCGGTGGTCACCGCGCGCCGCAGCAGCCGCTCGGTCAGCAGGTAGACGACGGTGCAGGTGGTGAGTCCGCCGAGCAGGCTCGTCAGGCCCAGCTTGACGGCGAGGAGTCCGGAGAAGGGGGCGTTGATGACGACCCAGCCGACCGTCCCGATCCCCCACAGCGTCAGGTGCAGGGCCATCAGCCGCAGCGGGCCGTACAGCAGCAGGGAACGTTCGTGCCGGTCGGGCTCGTCGTGCCGCTCGACCATGCGCCGGACGCGGCGGAAGAACCGCTCGCCGAGGACGAGGCCGACCGGAACCGCGGCGGTGACGTAGAGGGTGAAGACGATCAGGTTGATGAGCCGGAGCCGCTCGGACACCTCGCCGACGGGGTCGGGGACGATGACGGCGAACGCGAGCACGACCAGGGCGCCGCCGAGGTTCGCCAGCGCGGTGGAGATCCGCACCAGGACCCTGGCGCGGCGGGCGATCTCGGCCCGGGTGTCGTCGGGGCCGCCGTCGATCAGCCGCCAGAGGGGGCCGAGAACGCTGCCCGGCCGGCGCCGGGCGCGGGGGGCGGTCTCGGCCCTTTCGGTCTTCATGAGCGAGGAGATTATCCGGTCAGGTCCCCCCGGACCTCTCCGCGGGCGCGCGACCTCACCGAGGGATTGCTCACTCAGGTGCGGATCGGGTCCAGCAGCCTGTGCGGGTGGCGCAGGACCATGCTGACGGGGTCGGTGCGGCGGCGGACGCCGGGCCCGGCGTGGATCTCCAGCTCTTCCGGGGCGACGTGCCGCCCGCACGCCGCGCACCGCCCGTCCGGGCCGATCTCGGTCCCGCAGGCGAGGTGGACGAAGACGCGGCACGGCTCGGCGGACAGGTGGTCCTCCGCCCAGCGGGCGAGGGTGTGGACGACGGGCCACAGCTCCTTGCCCATCTCGGTCAGCACGTAGTCGTGGCCGTCCTTGACGAGGACCCCGGCGTCGACCAGCGACTGGAGCCGCGCCGACAGCACCGCGCGGGGGATGTCCAGGTGGACGTGGAAGTCGCTGAACCGGCGGACGCCGTAGAAGGCGTCCCGGACGATCAGCAGCGTCCAGCGCTCCCCCACGACCTCCAGCGCGCGGGCCAGCGAGCAGTCCTGCGCCGCGTAGTCCTTGCCGAGTGCCATGGCACCACAGTACCCGCCGGGGGGTTCATTGATTGAACCCAAGCGTGCTACGGTCACTCCGATCAGTTCGTTCAATGAACTTGGAGACCGCATGACGACTCTGGCGACCCCCCGCACCGCGCGCAGCTCGCCGGGAACCACCGCCGCGCTGACGCTGCCGGCCGCCGCCACTCTGCTGGCCCTGATGAACTACTGCGCCCCCGCGGCGACGCTCGCCGACACCGCGCGCGGGCTGCACGCCGGGGCCAGCGCCCAGATCTGGCTGATGAGCTCGATCAGCCTCGGTCTGGCGGCGGCGCTGCTGGCCGCCGGCAGCCTCGCCGACGACCACGGGCGCAGGCGCGTCTTCGTGGTCGGCGCGGTGGCGCTCGCCGTCTCCAGCGTCGCATGCGCGCTCGCGCCCAACGCGGCGGTGTTCATCGCGGGCCGCGTCGCGCAGGGCGCGGCCAGCGCGGCACTGCTGGTGACCGGGCTCGGCATCATCGGCGCCTCGTTCGCGGCGGGGCCGCGGCGGGCGCGGGCCACCGGCATGTGGGGCGCGATGGTCGGGCTCGGCATCGCGCTCGGCCCCGTCGCGGCGGCCGGGCTGACCGCCGCCGGGGGTTGTCGGCTCTGGTATTGGGCCACGGTCGCCGCGTCCGCGGTGCTCGCCGCGGCGGCGTCCCGCGCGCTCACCGAGTCGCGGGCCGAGCGCCCGCGCGGCGTGGACGTGCCGGGCCTGGCCACCATGAGCCTCGGCGTGGCGGCGCTGGTGGCCGCGATCACCTGGGGCCGCGCCGGCTGGACCGCGCCGGGCGTCCTCGCGCTGTTCGCCGCCGCGGCGGTCCTGCTGTCCGGGTTCGTCCTCGTCGAGTCGCGGCGGCGCGAGCCGATGGTCGACCTGGCGCTGTTCCGGCGGCCCGCGTTCCTGCTGTCGGTGACCGGGGCGCTCGTCACCGGGCTCGCCGTGATCGGCGTCATGACCTACCTCGCGACGATGATGAGCCTGGTGATGGGCCTGTCACCGATCGCGGCGGCGCTGGTGCTGGCGATCTGGTCCGGGCTGTCGTTCCTCGTCGCCCTTCAGGCCCACCGCCTCCCGGCGCGGCTGCCCGTCCGCCGCCTGCTCGCCGCCGGGTTCGCGCTCGCCGGCGTCAGCGAGCTCGCGCTGGCGGGCCTGGCCCCGGACGCGCACTGGTGGCGGCTCGTCCCGGGGCTCGCCGCCGCCGGCGTCGCGAGCGGCCTGACCAACGCCATGCTCGCCCGGCTGGCCGTGGAGAGCGTCCCCGCCGACCGCGCGAGCATGGGGGCGGGGGCCAACAACACCGCCCGCTACATCGGCGCGTCGCTCGGCGTGGCGATCGTCGGGGCCATCGCCACGGGCTCCGGGCACGACGCGGCCTCGCTGGCGCACGGCACGAACGTCGCGATGGTCGTCTCGGCCGTGACCGCCCTCGGCTACGCCGTCCTCGCCCTGGTGATCCGGGATCGGGCCCGGGCCTCCTGAACCCCGCTAGGCGAGCTCCTCGATGAAGGCGGTCAGCTGGGTCAGGTTCCGGCACTCGTACATGGGGAGCAGCTCGCCGTAGCGGGACGCGGCGGAGTCGCCGGTGTCCCACTGGGCGCGGGGCTCGGGATTGAGCCAGTAGGCGTGCCGGGCGCGGTCCACCATCGACCGCACGATCGGCAGGGACAGCTCCCCGTAGTTGGACCGGGCGTCGCCGAGGATCAGCAGGGACGTCCTCGGGGTGACGGCGTCGCGGTACCGGTCGTCGAACACCTTGAAGGCGTGGCCGTAGTTGGACCGCCCCGTGATCCACACGAGGTCGGCCTCGGCCGCGAGGCGGGTCATCGCGCCGGTGACGTCCGCGCCCGGCGCGAAGTACTTGGTGATCTCGTCGGTGGCGTCGATGAACGCGAACGCGCGGACCTTGCTGAACTGCTCCCGCAGCGCGAACGTCAGCAGCAGCGTGAAGTGCGCGAACGCCGACACCGAGTCGCTGGCGTCGCACAGCACCACCAGCTCGGGCCGGTGCGGGCGCCGCGGCCGGTGGTGGGTGGTGAGCGGCACTCCCCCGCTGGCCAGGGACGCGCGCACCGTCCGGCGGAAGTCGAGCCGGCCCCGCCGCCCGTGCCGCTGCCTCTGCACGAGCCGGGACGCCAGCTTGCGCGCCAGCGGATACACCTCGCGGCGCAGCGCCTCCATCTCGGCGCGGGTCGCGCCGGCGAAGTCGAGCCGTTCCAGCGGGGGGCGCACGGCGATGCGGGCGGTCCGCTCGACGCCGGTGTCCTCGGCGATGCGGCGCCGCACCTCGCCCGCGACGAGGCCGGAGAACCGGGCGATGCGGTCGCGGAACGTGCGGCGCGCGACGCGCTCGGCCATGCCGCCCCGCTCCCGCCCGGTCAGGACCGCCTCCAGCAGCCGCGCCATCAGGGTCTCCGGCGACAGCGCGCTCAGCACGCCGGAGGAGAACCAGGACTCCTGGCCCGGCGTCCGGCCGTACTCGGCCACGGCCAGCCGGGCGAACCGCCGCAGCCCGGCGTCGTCGCCGGACAGGAGCAGGTCGGCGAGCTCCTCGCGGCGCCGCTGCACCCGCGGGTCGAGCGCCGCCGGGACGGGGCGCCCGTCGTCGTCCACCGTCCTCGCCGGGCGCTCGGGGTCGCGCGCCGCGCCCGCGCCGTCCCCGACGGCCGCCGGGAACCACAGGTCGAAGAGCGTGTCGAACGTCGCGCGGTGCTGGGGCCGCTTGACGACCGTCGCGGCGTAGGCGGCCCGCAGCGACTCGCGGTCGAGCAGGTCGACGGCCCGCACGGCGCGCACCGCGTCCAGCCCCTCGGCCACCGACACCGGCAGCCCGGCGCGCCGCAGCTCCGCGACGAACCCGGTGTGCCGGTCGACGAGTGAGGCCATGTCAGCCGCTCAGCCCGAGTTCCTTGGCGGCCCGCTCCTGGTCGGAGACGTGCTTGAGGACGACGCCGAGCGTGCGCCCCACGGCGGCCTCGTCCAGGTCGTCCAGGCCGAGGGCCAGCAGCGTGCGCGCCCAGTCGACGGTCTCCGCGATCGACGGCGCCTTCTTGATCTCCAGGTCGCGCAGCGTGCCGACGGTGCGGACGAGCTGCTCGGCCAGCGCCGCCTCGATGCCCGGCACCTGCGCGAGGACGATGTCGCGCTCCCTGTCGGGCGCCGGGTAGCCCAGGTGCAGGTAGAGGCAGCGGCGCTTGAGCGCCTCCGACAGCTCCCGCGCCGCGTTCGAGGTGATCAGCACGAAGGGGCGGCGGACCGCCGCGACCGTCCCGAGCTCGGGGATCGTCACCTGGAAGTCCGACAGGACCTCCAGCAGCATGCCCTCGACCTCCACGTCGGCCTTGTCCGCCTCGTCGATGAGCAGGACGGTCGGGTCGCTGCGGCGGATCGCCGCCAGCAGCGGCCGCTCCAGCAGGAACTCCTCGGAGAAGATGTCGTCGTGGGTCTCCTGCCAGGCGCGGTCGGCGGGCGCGGCCTGGATCGCGAGGAGCTGCTTCTTGTAGTTGAACTCGTAGAGCGCGCGGGCCTCGTCCAGCCCCTCGTAGCACTGCAGCCGGATCAGCTCCGCGCCGGTCGCCGCCGCCACGGCCTTCGCCAGCTCCGTCTTCCCGACACCCGCCGGGCCCTCCACCAGCAGCGGCTTGCCGAGCGCCTGGGCCAGGAACACCGTCGTGGCGATGGCGTCGTCCGCGAGGTAGCGGACGCCGGCGAGCCTGCGCCCGGCGTCGGCCGGTGAGGCGAAGATCGCGTCGGTCATCCCTTGCCCTTTCGCGCGGCGGCCTTCTTGTAGGTCTGGTTGGTGCCGGCGAAGACCAGCGACGCCTTGTCCTCGCTGAGCGCGACGCCCCAGTACGACGCCGACCTGGGGTCGCCGCCGTTCCACGAGAAGCGGTACTTGCCGCCGCCCTCGGGGATGGCCGAACCGCTCCACAGCTTCTGCCGCCCCCGCACCCAGACGCCGCTTCCGTCGGCCGTGAACTGGAAGTAGTCCTTGGCGGTGCCGACCCAGCGTCCCACCAGCGGCTTGACGTCGGCGGGCTTCACCGCCGGCAGCGGCGCCAGCGTGGTCGGCGGTGCGGACGGCGCCGCGTCCGCTGCCTGCTTGTCGCCGCCGCCGCAGCCCGCGAGGGCCAGCCCGGCCGCGATGGCGCAGGCCGCGAGGGCGGTCGAACGGGCCCGCACTGTCACGGGGACCTCCGGATTTCCTGGGACAAGAGCGGAATCCTACCCGCGCGTTCGCTCACACCTGAGGGGTAGCCGCCACATGGCACCGGGGGGTGACGCGGGCGCCCGTCCCGCCCGCCTATAACGGTGTCATGACGACCCCACGACTGCCTCGCGACGACCTCACGGCGGCCATGGCGGCCCGGCGCGAGCTGGGGCCCGACTATGACGACGCCTTCATCGAGACGGTCGTCGACCGCATCGAGGAGACCCTCGACGCCCGCGCCGCCGCACCGCGCACCCGGCGCCGCCCCCCGGCGCCCGAACCCCGGCACGGCGAGCGCGACCACAGCCTGGCCATGGCGCTGCTGTCGCTGCTCGCCGCGATCCCGCTGAGCGCGATCGGCGTCGTCAACGCCGGCCTTCCCGGCCTCCTCATCGCCCTGACCGGCGTCGTCCTCGTCAACTTCACCTACACCTTCCGGAGGTAGTTCCCAGGGGTAGCGACCCCCCTGGAACCCCCCGTTACGAGCCGGGCGATCCTCACGCCACGGAGCGGGTTTCCGTGCCCGTGCGGGTTCTCGTCGTGTCGCTGCGGTCGCCCGGCTCGACGGGCAGGCGCGTTGCGCTCGCTGCGCTCGCTCCACGCGCCTGCCCGTGGCCGGGGCTGGGGTTCCTGTCCGTGGCCGGCGGCTGAGGTTCGTACCCGGTCGGGGCTGGGGCTCCAACTCCGGCCGGGACTGAGGTTCGTGCCCCGGCCGGAGTTGGAGTTCCTGTCCGGCCGGGGTTGGGGGTCGTGGTCGGTGGGGTTACTTGCCGGGTTCGGGGTCTCGGGGGAGGCCGAGGATGCGTTCGCCGATGATGTTGAGCTGCACCTCGGTGGTGCCGCCGTAGATGGTCATCGCGCGGCTGAACAGCATGGCGCGGCCCACGATGCCGCTCTCGGCCATCGGGACCTCGGTGGCCGCGGCCGCACCCTGCGCCGCCCAGCAGTGGTCGGCGACGTCCTGGTTGAACTGGACGCCGAGCAGCTTGCGGACGCTGGCCTCCGCGCCCGGCTCCACGCCGTTCAGCTGCTTGAGCGTGGTGCGCAGGCCGAGCAGGTCGATCGACTGGCCCTGGGCGACGAGCCTGCCGGCCTCGGCGGCCGCGACCGCGTCCAGGTCCCGGTCGGCGAAGAACCGCAGCAGCTCGGGGACGCCCATGCCGAGGCCGCCGCCGGTCGACAGCGACACCCGCTCGTTGGACAGGGTGTTGCGCGCGACCTGCCAGCCCTGGTTCACCTCGCCCACCACGCGGTCGTCGGGGACGAACACGCCGTCCAGGAAGACCTCGTTGAACAGGGCGTCGCCGGTCAGCTCCCGCAGCGGCCGGACGTCCACGCCCTCGGACGCCATGTCCACGAGGAAGTACGTGATGCCGTCGTGCTTGGCGGCCGCGGGGTCGGTGCGGGCGATGCAGAACCCCCACTGGGCGTGCTGGGCGAGCGACGTCCAGATCTTCTGCCCGGTGAGCTTCCAGCCGCCCTCGACCCGCTCGGCCTTCATCGACAGGGACGCCAGGTCCGAGCCGGCGCCCGGCTCGGAGAACAGCTGGCACCAGACGATCTTTCCGCGCAGCGTCGGCCGCAGGAACCGCTCCTTCTGCTCGTCGGTCCCGTAGCGGACGAGCGAGGGCACCAGCCAGGCGCCGATCCCGAGGTTGGGCGTCCTGACCTTGGCGGCCCTCAGCTCCTGCTGGATGAGGATCTGCTCGACCGGCCCGGCCTCGCGCCCCCAGGGGCGCGGGAAGTGCGGGACGGTCCAGCCCCCGTCGCCGAGGCGCTCGGCCAGCGCGTCCTTGTCCTCGACCGCCGACAGTTCGGCGATCTCGGCGCGGATCCGCTCGCGCAGCGGCTGGGCGTCCTCGTCCAGCTCCAGCACGACCTCGCGGCGCCCGCCGTCCAGCGCGAGCGCGGCGACCTTGGCGGCCCAGCCCTTGGACGGGCCGAGCAGCGCCCGCAGCGTCAGGGCGCGGCGCAGGTAGACGTGGGCGTCGTGCTCCCAGGTGAAGCCGATGCCGCCGAGGATCTGGATGGCGTCGCGGGCGGTCTGCACGCCGGCGTCCACCGCGATGACGGCCGCGACGGCGGCGGCGAACCCCGCTTCCTCGGTGCCCTCGTCCAGGGCGCGGGCCGCGTCCCAGGCAGCGGCGCGGGCCTGCTCCAGGGCGATCAGGCTGCGGGCGGCCTTGTGCTTGACGCCCTGGAACTGCCCGATCGGGCGGCCGAACTGCTCACGGACCTTGGCGTACTCGGCGGCCGTCTCCACCAGCCAGCCCGCCAGGCCCGCGGCCTCGGCGCCGAACAGCGCGGCGGCCAGGTCCCGGACCCGGCCGGTGGTGAGGCCGTCCAGGACGCGGTCCGGGGCGACGGCGGTGCCGGAGACCTCGACGGAGGCGACGCGCCGGACCCGGTCCAGGCTCGCCACCGCGGTGACCGCGAGATCGGCCGCGTCCACCGCGACCCACTGCTCGCCGTCGTCGACGGCGACCGGGAGGACGAGCACGTCGGCGGGGGCGGCGCCGAGCACCGTGCCCGACGTGCCCGACACCACGAGCGAGTCGCCCTCGCGGCGGCCGGTCAGCTCACCCTCCAGCGCGACGGCGGCCGTGCGGGACCCGTCGGCGAGGCCCGGGAGCAGCTCGGCGCGCAGCTTGGCGTTGCTGGAGGCGTCGATGACCGTGCTGGCGAGCACGGTCGGCAGGAACGGTCCGGGCGCGGCGGCGCGGCCCAGTTCCTCCAGCACGACCGACAGTTCCAGCAGGCCGAAGCCCTGCCCGCCGTGCTCCTCGTCCAGGTGCAGGCCCAGCAGGCCCTGTTCGGCGAGGGCCGGCCAGAACCCGGGCCTGGTCTCCTCTTCCGCGTCCAGCGCGGCCCGGACGGCCGTCGCCGGAATGTTGCGCTCGGCGAAGCCGCGCACCGATTCGGCGAGCGCCTCATGCTCCTCGGTCAGCCCGATGGCCATGCGTCAACCCTCTCTCGACCCTTTTGACCGAGATTCTAGAACAGCATTCGGATGGTGTGGGGACGCGGACCCCGACTCAGCCCTCGCGTGTCGCCGGACTCTCCGCCTCGGCGGCGGGCTCGGCCTTCGGGAGCGGCTCCTTGGACGGCCTGCGGCCGGCGGTGAGGCTCGCGACCGCGGTGGCGGTGAGCGTCCCGGCGATCACGGCGAGGGACAGCCAGATCGGGATGTCGGGCGCCCACCCGGCGCCGTACTCGTGCAGCGCGTGCAGGATCAGCTTGACGCCGATGAACCCGAGGATGAACGCCAGCCCGTGCCCGAGGTAGACGAGGCGGTCGGCGAGCCCGCCGAGCAAGAAGTACAGCTGGACGAGGCCCATCAGCGCGAACGCGTTGGCCGTGAAGACCAGGTACGGCTCGGTCGTCAGACCGAAGATCGCGGGGATGGAGTCCAGCGCGAACAGCACGTCGGTGGAACCGATCGCGATCATGACGATGGCCATCGGGGTGACCAGCCGGCGCCCGCCCCGCCGGGTGAGGAACCGGCTGCCGTCGTACTCGTCCGACGTCGGGATGACGCGCTTGGCCCAGCGCAGGAGCGCGTTCTCCTTGAACTCGTCCTCGTCGCCGCCGCGGACCAGGCCGATCGCCGTCCAGATGAGGAACGCGCCGAAGAGGAAGAACACCCAGGTGAAGGTCGCGATGGCGGCCGCGCCGACCGCGATGAAGGCGCCGCGCAGCACCAGCGCGATCACGATGCCCGCCATCAGCACCGTGTGCTGCGCGTGCTTCGGCACGGCGAAGCGGGCGAGGATCACCATGAACACGAAGAGGTTGTCGACGCTGAGGCTCTTCTCCATGACGAAGCCGCCGAAGTACTGCGCGGCGTACTCGCCGCCGGAGAACGCCCAGACGCCGAGCCCGAACAGCGCCGCCAGGCCGATGTAGACCACCGACCAGAACGCGGCGCGGCGGGTGGTGAACTCCCGCGTGTCGTTGCGATGGATCAGGAACAGGTCGGCGGCGATGATCGCAAGGATCGCCGCGATGGTGAGGCCCCAGACGAGGGGGGAGACCGACAACGTGAACACCTCCGGCGGACATGAGACGAGCGCCGGAGGTCTCTCCCGCCCTGTGATCGGGTACGGGCCGCGGAACCCGGGCCGGCATGGGCCGACCGTACTGACGAGAACCGCGCGCGGGGATACTCCCCTCCGTTACCTGCTTCAACGCGGGCCGAACCGGGCCGGTTCCCCTCCCCCGCGACTTTTCCGGTCCCGTCCGCGAACCGGAGCGCGCAAGGCCGCGTCTAAGGCCCGGAAAGCTCCAGGTACAGCTCCGCCAGCTGCTCGACGGCGTCGTCCTCGCCGGGAAGCCGCGCCGCCCGCTGGGCGGCGGCCGAACCCAGCCGCGCCGCCAGCGCCGGGTCGTCCAGGACGCGGCTCACCGCGCGGCCGAGCGCCTCGGCGTCGTTCGGCGGCACCAGCAGCGCCGCGTCGGACTCGGGCCCCTGCAGCAGCGAGGCCCCCTCGGCGCGCACCCCGGCGCCCACCATGCCGGGGATCCCGCCCACGCGGGTCGCGACCAGCGGCCGTCCCGCCCGCAGGATCTCCTGGACGACCAGCGGCTGCCCCTCCCACACGCTCGGCACGACCGCCACGTCGCAGGCGGCCAGCAGCCCGGCGACGTCGGAGCGGCGGCCGAGCAGCCGGACCGGCAGGTCCTCGGCCTCGATCCGGGCGCGCAGCTCGTCCTCCAGCGGCCCGTCGCCGGCGATCGCCACGAGCGGCGGCGGGGTGCGTCCCGCCCACGCCGCGGCGGCGTCCAGCAGCGTCGGCAGGCCCTTCTGCGCGGCGAGCCGGGCGACGGTGACGACCAGCGGCCGCTCCCCCACGCCGAGCTCGGCCCGCAGGTCCGCGCGGACGGCGGGCCCGGGCGGCGCCTGCGGCGCGGGCGCCGGGACGATCGCGTGCCCGACCGACCGGGCGCCGAGGGCCCGCATCCGCTCCTCCAGGTCGGGCGAGACGCCGAGGACCCGGGTGGCGCCGCGCGCCACGACGCGTTCCAGCACCCCGTAGACCGCGGCCGTCCGGCCGCCGGTGATGACGGCGTTGTGGAGCGTGACGAGCAGCGGCGGGCCTCCGCGCGCGAACCGCAGCGGGCCCGGCACGACGCGCGCGCACGCCGCCGCGGCGAGCGCCCCGGCGCGCAGGCCGTGGGCGTGGACCACGTCGGCGCCGCGCAGCAGCCGCCGCAGCCGGGCCACGGCCCTGGCATCGCTCGCCGGGCGGGGCCGGTCGGCGAGGTCGACCTCGGCGAACCGGGCGCCGCCCGCGGCGAATCCGAACAGCTCCTCGGTGGCGGCGGGCCCGCACACCACGACGCGGGCACCGCGCTCGACCAGGCCGTCGGCGACGGACCGGACGTGCCGGCCGACGCCGCCGGCGGCGGTGCCGAGGACGAGCGCGACGCGCAGCCCGTCCAGATCCTGCCTGTCAGACATTGCGGGTGACCTTCCGGCTGAGGACGGCCCGCAGGTCCCGGCCGTCGATCACGAATGCGATGATCAGGAAGACGGCGCCGGCGGCCAGCGCGGCGAGCGCCCCGGTCCCGACGTTGCGCAGTTCCCCGGCCGGGCCCGTCCCGCCGAGGCCGAGCAGCGCGGCCGTCGCGTACCCGGCGGCGCCTCCGGCCGCGCCGCCGAGCAGCCCGGCGGCCAGGGCCCGCGGGACGCCGCGCACGGCCGCGGCCCCCCTCGCGCGCACCAGCGTCACGAGCAGCAGCGCCCCGGCGACCGTCATCCCGACGGCGTTGCCGACGCCGAGCGCCGCGACGACCCACTGCCGGTCGACCGACAGCACCAGCGCGACCTCGGCGACCATGACGACGACCCAGCCCGTGACCACGGCGGCCGCGCCCATCCGCCCCCGGTGGCACGCGTACAGGACGCGGCCGAGATGCGCGACGAGCCCGTAGCCGAGCAGGCCGGGCGCGAACGCCAGCACCGCGCGCGACAGCACCTCCTGCTGGTCGGGGTGGCCGGGGTTGAACACCGCCGCGACGGGGACGGCGACCGCGGCCAGCGCTGCGGCCCCCGCGCACGACACCAGGATCACCGCGCGGGTCGTGGACGCGGTGACCCGGTCGAACCGTTCGTGGTCGGCCGCGCTCATCCGCGCCGACAGCAGCGGGAACGCGCTGGTCGCGATCGGCACCGCGAGGATCGCCCACGGCAGCAGGTAGATCGCCCACGCGTACTGGTAGTTGGCGAGCGCGCCGCGGGTGCCCTGCGAGCTGAGCCGGACGACGAGCAGCGTCGCCAGCTGCTGGGCCGCGACCGTCGCGATGCCTGCCGCCGCGAGCCGCCGCACCCGCCGCGCCACCCCGTCGGGGAAGCGCAGCGTGGGCCGCAGCCGCAGGCGCAGCCGCCACGCGGCGAGCGCGGCCGTGGCGGCCATCGCGACGCCGCCGAGCGCCGTCCCGATCGCCAGCGTCAGCTCGGCCCCCAGCGGGAGGCCGGCCAGGTCGTTCTCGAAGCCCCTGCCGAGCGGCGCGTAGACGAGATAGGCGCCGATCACCACGAGGCTCGACACCAGCGGCGCGAGGGCGGGCGCGACGAACCGGCGGTGCGACTGGAGCAGCCCGTACAGCACGACCGCGATCCCGTACATCACCATCTGCACCGACTGGATCGCCAGCATGTCACCGCCGACCCGCACGACCTCCCCGCGCGAGCAGCCCTGCGGGTCCTCTGCCACCGCCAGCTCCATGAGGGGGTGGGAGAGCAGCGCCATCAGCACCGACAGCGGCACCATCAGCACGACGATCCAGGTGAGCAGCGCCGACCCGATCCGGCGGACCTCCTCCCGGTCGCCGCGCTCGGCGGGCCCCGCCAGCACCGGCACCACCATGCTGGCGAGCGCCCCGCCCGCGACGATCTCGTAGACGCTGCTGGGGAGCTGCGTGGCGCTGAAGTACGCCTGGCTCAGGCACGAGGTGGTGACGGTCTGGGAGAAGGCGTAGGTGCGCCCGAACCCGGCGAGCCGCGCCAGCACGGTGATGACCGCGATGACGACGGCGGCGCCGGCGAGCCCGCCGGTCAGCCGGCGCGCGCCGGACCGCCGCCGGGGCGGCGGTGGCAGTTCGGATGGGGGCACGGTAGGCGAAGGCACGCTCGTCGAGGTCTGCGGGGGGCGTCCGGCGGGCTAGGCGGGGTCGGCGACGCCGTCGCCCGCCGGGTCGGCCTGCGGCGGGACGGCCGGGCGGTACGCGTCCTCGGTGTCGGGCTTGCCGGTCTCCTGCGGCGCCGCCTCGGCGGCGGACGGGGCGGGGGCGGCGGCCGGGCGGCGGCCGAGCATGTCGACGCGGTTCAGCACCGGATTGCCCGCGATGACCTTGGTGAAGCTGACGAACTCGCTGGCGGCGTTCAGCCCGGCGATCCCGGCGAGGACGGCGAGCCGCGGCCCCCGGCCGAGGCGGGTCGCGGCGAGGCCGAGCAGCGCGCCGAGCGCGTTGGCGCCGGTGTCGCCGAGCATCGCGCGCTCGCCGAGGTCCTCGGGCAGCAGCGCGGCGGCGGCGCCGAGCGGAGCGGCGACCACGGCGGAGCCGGAGCGGGTCAGCGCCAGCGGCGTCCCCGCGACCAGGCCGACCTTCACGGCCCGCCCGGGGCGCAGGTCGAACAGGTTCATCAGGTTCGCCGCCCCGGCGACGACGGCGCCGTTGACGAGGGTGTCGAACGCGCGGCCCGTCCGGGTCGGGGCGGGCGAGCCGGCGACGGCGGCGGCGGCCAGCCCGGTCGCGCCGATGCCGAGGATCTTCACCGCGCCGCTGGTCACCTCGCCGCGCGCGAGCGCGGTCAGGTGGCCCTTGAAGCCGCGGGAGGACGCCGAGCCGGCGAGGTCGTCGTAGCCCCCGAGGGCGCCGCACCCCGCGCCGGCCAGCAGCGCGGCGGCGCGCATCCGGGCGGTGGCGCCGGGGGCCAGCAGCCCGGCCGCGGCGGCGCCCGCGACGAACGCGGGGCCCTCCAGCAGCGTGACCGGCTCGCCGCGGTGGTTGGTGCGGCCCCAGACCTGCTCGCCGGGCAGCCCGTTCAGGCCGGGCGGGCGCCGCGTCAGCGCGGTGTAGGCGGCGCGCGCCGCCACCGCGCCGAGCCCGACGCCGGCCGCCAGCCGCGTGCTCCTGGCGATGCCTCGTCTCATCAGGTCACCCGTTCTTCGCCGTGGGCGCGGGCGAGGGCAGGTAGCCGCTCGCGCCGGCGCCCGTGCCGTACTGGCCGGACTTGCCGCCGATCTCGTTCTGCAGCGCCAGGATCGCGACGACCTGGCCGGCCGCGGTGTCCACCACGTCGACGGTGGAGACCGAGTCGGCGGCGTCGGAGTCGCGCAGCGCCGCGATCAGCCCGCCCTCCTGCGCGGAGGTCGGCGGGCCACCGACGACGGTACCGCGCCCGGCGCCGTCGAGTGCGGAGGCCAGCGAGATCAGTGCCTTGTTGTCGTCGCCCCCGCCCGCGTAGGCGTAGGCGGCGGCGGGAGCGACCATGACGGCGAGGGTGGCGTGCTGGCCCGGCTTGCCGCTGGTGGTGACGTATCCGGCCTGCTTGAAGCCGTTGAGGACGGCGCCTCCGGCGGCGTCCTCGCGGCCGGACTTGGCGGGGTCCTTGGTGACGAGCGCGCCCGCGAGGACGGCGCCGGCCTTGCCGTAGGCGCCCGCGTTCTCCGGGAACTTCACGTCCTCGGCCTTGAGCTGCGTGGCGAGCTCGTCGACCGTGGTCTGCTGGTCGTCGTCCAGGAGCTTCTTCTGGATCGTGACGCGCCCGGTGACGGCGGCGCCGGAGTCCTTCGCCAGCTGGCTGATCTGCTCGATGCTGTCGTTGCCGGCGCCGGGCGTCTCGATCAGCACGACGGACTGGCCCTTGAGCCGCTCGGCGACGATCTGCGGCGAGAGCACCTTGGTGAACTGCTCCTCGCCGTCCAGCTGGTGGCGCAGGTCGCGCTGCGCCAGCCGGGCCTGCTGGGCCGTCTTGGCGGCCGAGTTGGCCTGCTGGCGCAGGGTGTCGCTCACCGAGTTGGACAGCGTGGTGGAGCCCAGCACGATGCCGAGCGCCAGCGCGAGGAAGATCGCGACGATGGAGACGAGGTGATAGCGGAAATCGATCACGTGAAGAGTCCGGTCAGCCAGAAGAGGAAGGCGTGCCAGCGGTCGGCGAGCAGGGGACTGATGACGTCCCCCGCCGGTGACATGGCGACGGCGGTGACGATGGCGATGAACGCGCCGAGGACGAGGAACAGCAGCGACCAGGTGGAGATCCGGCTGCGGTAGAGCCGGCTGACGCCCTTGGCGTCGACGAGCTTGCTGCCGACGCGCAGGCGGGTGAGGAACGTGCTGGCCATGCCGGCGCGCCCCTTGTCGAAGAACTCCTCCATGTTCGCGTGCGTGCCGACCGCGACGATCAGGGTGGCGCCCTTGTCGTCGGCGAGGAGCATCGCGATGTCCTCGCTGGTGGCGGCGGCGGGGAACACCACGGCGTCCTTGCCGAGCTCGTGCACGCGCTTGAGGCCCGGCGCGCGGCCGTCCCGGTAGGCGTGCACGACGAGTTCGGCGCCGCAGGTGAGCGCGTCGTCGGAGACCGAGTCCATGTCCCCGACGATCATGTCGGGGCGGTAGCCGGCCTCCAGCAGCGCGTCGGCGCCGCCGTCCACCCCGATCAGCACGGGGCGGTACTCGCGGATGTAGGGGCGCAGGGTCGCGATGTCCTCGCGGTAGTGGTAGCCGCGTACGACGATCAGGGCGTGCCGCCCGGAGATCCTCGTGGCCACCTCGGGGACGCCGACGCCGTCGATGAGCAGGTCGCGCTCGCGCTTGACGTACTCCATCGTGTTGGCGACGAACGCCTCCAGCTGGGAGGCGAGCCCGGCCTTGGCCTCGGTCAGCGCCTCCTCGATGGACGCGGCGGTCTGCTCGGTGCCCTTGGCGACGACCTCCTCGCCCCGGTGCACGGCGGGCCCCTCGACGCGGACCTGGTCGCCCTCCTGCAGCTTGCTGAAGATCTCCGGGCCGACGTCGTCGACCAGCGGGATGCCGGCCTCGATCAGGATCTGCGGCCCGAGGTTCGGGTAGCGGCCCGAGATGCTGGGCGCGACGTTGACGACGGCGCCGACCTCGCGCGACACCAGCGCCTCGGCGCTGACGCGGTCGAGGTCGACGTGGTCGATGACCGCGACCTCGCCGGGCTGCAGCCGCTTGGTCAGGTCCTTGGTGCGGCGGTCGAGCCGGACCGTGGCGCTGACCCCGGGCCGCCCGTCGTCGCGGCTCCGGCCCAGCGTGAGGACGCGCCGGGGCAGCCTCTGGGCCAGCCGGACGCGTCGCTCTGCGGTGGGTGACGACTCGTTCATCAACTGCCATCCTGCCAGAGCACGGGAGCGAACGCCGGAAAGGCCGACTGTCCAGGCGTGTCCGTTCGCGCACTCTCTGTAATCTTTGCCGGAGCGGGCGGCGGCCCGTTCCGGCGCTGACATGGGGGTCCTCGTCCGCCGCTACCGCTCCTCGGCGGCCATGGCGAGCAGCTCCTCGGCGTGGGCGCGGCCGAGCTCGGAGTCCTCCAGGCCGGCCAGCATCCGTGACAGCTCCCGGACGCGGCCCTCCCGGTCCAGGGCGGTGACGCCGCTGCTGGTGACGGTCCCGTCGTCGGACTTCTCCACCAGCAGGTGCTGGTCGGCGAACGCGGCGACCTGCGGCAGGTGCGTGACGACGATCACCTGGGCGTTGCGGGCCAGCCGCGCCAGGCGCCGCCCGATCTCCACCGCGGCCTTGCCGCCGACGCCGGCGTCGACCTCGTCGAACACGAACGTCGGGACGGGGTCGGCGCCCGCGAACACGACCTCGATCGCCAGCATCACGCGCGACAGCTCGCCGCCCGAGGCGCCCTTGTGCAGCGGCAGCGGCGGTGACCCGGGGTGCGGGGCGAGCCGCACCTCGACCTCGTCGACGCCGTGCGGGCCGTAGTCGCCGGCCTGGGTGACGGTGACGGCGACGCGGGCGTGCGGCATCGCCAGCGCGGTCAGCTCCTCGGTGACGGCCTCGGAGAACCGCTCGGCGGCCCGGGTGCGGACCGCGGTCAGCTCCGCGGCCTCGGCGGCAAGCCGCTCGGTCAGCTCGGCGTGCTCGGAGCGCAGCTCGTCGATGCGGTCGTCGTCGCCCTCCAGCTCCGCGAGGCGGGCCGCGGACCGGCGCGCCCACTCCAGGACCTCGGTGACCGTCCCGTCCGTCCCGCCGTACTTGCGGGTCAGGCCGGTCAGCTCGGCGCGGCGCTCCTGGACGGCCGCGAGCCGCGCCGGGTCGGCGTCCACGGACTCGGCGTAGGACGCCAGGTCGGTGCCGACGTCGGAGACCAGGTAGCCGGCCTCGGCGAGCCGGTCGGCCAGCCCCGCGAGCTCGGGGTCGTGGTCGCGGACGGCGTCCAGGGCGTTGCGGGCCTGGCCGAGCAGGCCGGTCACGTTCGCGGCCTCGAACGCGGCGGCGGGGTCGCCGAGCAGGGCCTCGTGGGCGGTGTCGGCGGCGCCGCGCAGCGCGTCGGCGTGCCCGAGGCGCTCCTCCTCGGCGGCGAGGTCGGTGTCCTCGCCGTCCTTGGGGTCGACCTTCTCGATCTCCTCCAGGCCGAAGCGCAGCAGCTCGGCCTCCTGGGCCCGCTCGCGCGCCCGCGTGGTCAGCTCCTCCAGCAGCGCGCTCACCTGGCGGTGCCGCTGGTAGTCCTTGGTGTAGGCGCGCATCGGCTTGGTCAGCGCGCCGCCCGCGTACCGGTCGAGCGCGCCGCGCTGCCGCGCCGACTGCAGCAGCCGCTGCTGGTCGGACTGCCCGTGCACGGCGACCAGCTCGTCCGCCAGGGTGATCAGCACGCTGACGGGGACGGACCGGCCGCCGAGGAACGCGCGGGAGCGGCCCTCCGCCGACACCGAGCGCGTGACGATCAGAGCGCCGTCGTCGAGCTCGCCGCCGGCGTCCTCGACCCGCTCGACCACGCGGCCGCCCGGATCGACGACGATCCGGCCCTCCACCGTGGCGCGCCCCGCGCCCGGCCTGACCCGCTGCGGGTCGGCGCGGCCGCCGAACATCAGCCCGAGGCTGGTGACCACCATGGTCTTGCCCGCCCCGGTCTCCCCCGTCACCACGTTGAAGCCCGGCGACAGATCGAGCACGGCCTCGTCGATCACGCCGAGGCCCTGGATCCGCACCTCATCGACCATCGGACGCACCAGCGTCACAACCCTCCGCAACCAGATCCCCGATCAGCGCCTGTGGAGATTATCCCCTCTGACCGCCCGCCGCCTCCCCGTCCTGCCCCGGGGGCGCGCCCTGCGGCGGAAAGCCGGGGCCCGGGTAGCCGGCGATGCCGCCGGCCGCCGGGGCGTCCCCGACCTGGGAGTCTCCGAGCGGCGGGGACGGCCGGGACGGCTGCCGGACCCGCCCGCGCCAGCCCGTCACGGGCAGCCCGAACTTGGTGACCAGCCGGTCGGTGAACGGGGTGAGGTGCAGCCGCGCGAGCCGCACCGGCTCGGCGCCGCGGCGGACCTCCACCCGCGCGCCCGGCGGCAGGTCGAGCGTGCGGCGCCCGTCGCACCACAGCACCGCGCGGGGCGTGTCGGGCAGCACCTCCACCGCGACCGACGAGCGCGGCGAGACCACCAGCGGGCGCGCGAACAGCGAGTGCGCGCTGAGCGGCACGACGAGCATCGCCTCCACCTCCGGCCACACGACCGGGCCGCCGGCGGAGAACGCGTACGCGGTGGAGCCGGTCGGGGTGGCGCACACCACACCGTCGCAGCCCCAGTTGGACAGCGGCCGGCCGTCGATCTCGGCGACGACCTCCAGCATCCGCTCCCGCTCGGCCTTCTCGATGCTGGCCTCGTTCAGCGCCCACGTCGTGCCGAGGACGGTGCCGTTGCGGCGGGCGGTGACGTCGATGGTCATGCGCTCCTCGACGTCGTAGCGGCGGGTCACGACCCGGTCGACGGTGGCGGCGAGGTCCTCGCGCTCGGCCTCGGCGAGGAACCCGACGTGGCCGAGGTTGACGCCGAGCAGCGGCGTCCCGGAGCTGCGGGTGAGGTCGGCGGCGCGCAGCAGCGTCCCGTCGCCGCCGAGGACCATGACGACCTCGGCCTCGTCGGCGGCCGCCGCGGTGCTGGGCATGACCTCCACGCCCGTGCAGCCGATGTCGTCGGCCTCGCCGTCCAGGACCCGCACGCAGATCCCGGCCTCGCTGAGGCGTTCGATGACCAGCTGCGCGCTGCGGACCGCCTCGGGCCGCCCGGTGTGCGCCACGACCAGCACCGACCTTGTGCTCATGCTCCCGCCCCACTCCCCGACGCGCTCCGCCGTACAGACGTCTGGACGAACGCCCCCGCGCGGGGCGTTCCCGGTTTCGACGCCCTCTGTACGCGCGGTGCGCCGCCGCCGCTCACTGCGGGCCCTCCGCGATGGCCTTCGCCAGGGCCTCCTCGTCCAGCGGCGGGGCCCCCGCGCGCAGCCACAGGAAGTACTCCACGTTGCCGGACGGCCCCGGCAGCGGGCTCGCCGCCACCCCGAGGACGCCGAGGCCGAGCGTCGCCGCGTGCCCGGCCACCCCGCGCACCGCGTCGGCGCGCAGTTGCGGGTCGCGGACGACGCCGCCCGCGCCGACCCGGTCCTTGCCGACCTCGAACTGCGGTTTCACCATCACCGCGTAGTCGGCTTCGGGGGCCGCGCACCGCTGGACCGGACCGAGGACGAGCTTGAGCGAGATGAACGACAGGTCGCCGACGACGAGGCTCGGCGGCGGGCCGTCGAGCATCCCCGGCTCCAGGTCGCGGATGTTGACCCGCTCCAGGACGGTGACCCGGTCGTCGGTCCGCAGCGACCAGGCGATCTGCCCGTACCCGACGTCGACCGCGTACACGTGCGCCGCGCCCGCGCGCAGCAGGACGTCGGTGAACCCGCCGGTCGAGGCGCCCGCGTCCAGGCAGACCCGGCCCCCGGTCTCCAGGCCCGCGAACGCCTCCAGCGCGCCGGCGAGCTTGTGGCCGCCGCGCGAGACGTACTCGGGGCCGCCGCCGGCGTCGGCCACGACGATCGCGGCCCCGGCCTCGACCTGCGTGGCCGCCTTCGCCGCGGTCTGCCCGCCGACACGGACCCGGCCGTCGCCGATCAGCTGCCCGGCCTGCTCCCGCGAGCGGGCCAGCCCGCGGCGCACCAGTTCGGCGTCCAGGCGGCGCCGGCTACTCACGGGGGCGCAGGGCGTCGGGGAAGGCGGGCCGGGGCGGCGCGGGACGCTCGTCCTGGCCGGCGGCCGCGAGGAGCTCCTGGAGCCGCTGGTGGACGTCCTCGAAGACCTCCACGTGCGCGGCGACGGGCCGCCCGCCGAGCTCGCCGAGGAGGGCGAGGGCGGCGTCCACGCGCGGGTGGCCGGTCGGGTCGGGCGGCGGCGCCGCCGGGAACTCCGGCCCCTCGGCGGCCTCGTCGGACATCACGTTTACCTCCCAGTGCTCCCGGAGCGCACGCGACGAGTCGCCTCCGGCTCACCATGAACGCTACCGTCCCTGAACGACATCGATGCCGGACGAACGGGGAACGGCCTGACCATGGCGAACGAGGAGGAGTGCCGTGCGGCGCTGGAGCGCGTCGCGGCGCGCCTGGCGGAGGTGGACGCCGACCGGCTCGCCGAGCACGTCGTCGAGCGGACGATCAGCTGCCGGGTCGCCGACCTCGGGCTGGCCTTCCGCAGCCGGCTCCACGGGGCCGGCCTCGACCCGTTCGAGCGCGACGAGGACCCGGGGGCCGCCCAGGTGCGCCTCACCGTGGACAGCGACGACCTCGTCGCGATGGCCTTCGACGAGCTGAACCCGGCCAAGGCGTGGACCGCCGGCCGCCTGAAGATCGAGGCGAGCATCTTCGACCTCCTCCGGCTGCGCAAGCTCCTCTGACCCGGCGCTCAGAGCGAGAGGGTCTCCAGGGCCTCGGTGAGCGCCTCCGGGGGCGGCGGCCGCTCGGTCTCCCAGGCGGCGGACGCGAGGGCGCGGAGGCCGTCGTAGGGGTCGCCCGATCCGCTGAGCGCGAACGCGTCCCCGTCACGGCTCGCCGTCCAGCCGCCGCACCGGTGGGCGCCGCCCTCCCGGACGGTCTCCGGGTGCGGGACGAGAAGGCCGGACAGGTCGGGCGCGAGATAGGTGGGGCGCCGGTGGGGCGGGGCGGTGAGCGCCTGGAGGTGGCCGGTGACCCCGGTGAAGACGAGGAGGCTGTCGGCGCCGCCGTTGCCGGCGCCCTCGATGTCGGTGTCGAGGCGGTCGCCGACCACCAGCGGGCGCTCGGCGCCGGTGCGCAGGATCGACTCCTGGTGCAGCGGCCGCTCGGGCTTGCCGGTGACGATCGGCTCCACGCCGGTGGCACCGCTGATCACGCGGAGCAGGGCGCCGTTGCCGGGATGGGGAGGCCCCTCGCCGCCGGGGATGGTCAGATCGCCGTTGGAGCCGACGAACAGGGCGCCCATGGCGACCGCCTGGGCACCCTCGGACAGCAGCCCGTACCCGAGGTCGGGATGGTAGCCCTGCACGACGGCGGGGGGACGCCCGGACGCCGTCGACACCGGCCGCAGGCCCCGCTGGTAGAGGGCGTGGCGCAGCCCCATGCCGCCCACCACGAGCACCTCCGACCCGGCGGGCAGGCGTTCGGCCAGCAGGCGGGCGGCGGCCTGCGCGGAGGTCACCACGTCCGACGCCCCGGCGGGGACGCCGACCTCGGTGAGCAGCGCCGCGACCGCCGACGGCGTCCGCGACGCGTTGTTGGTCACGAACGCCAGCCGCTGCCCCGCCGCGCGCGCCTTGGCGAGCGAGTCCGCCGCCGCGGGGACGGGCCTGCGGCCGACGTAGACGACCCCGTCCAGGTCGAGCAGGGCGACGTCGTACGCCTCGCTCAGGGGACGGTCGCTGCCTTTCATCGCGCTCCTCATGCCTGCGATCGTACGGGGGTGGTTACCAGCGGGTAAGGGGTGGGTCAGCGCCGGGCGGCGAGGGTGGCCCTGGCGTGCCGCAACGCCCGCGCGTAGTCCTTGTTGTCGGGGCGCATGGCCGCGGCGAGCGCGAGATGCTCGACGGCGGCCTCGAAGTCGCCCATCCGGCTGAGCGCCAGCCCGAGCCCGAACCGGGCGTAGTCCTCGGCGGGCTCCTGCTCCACGATCCCGCGGAAGCTCTCGGCCGCCGCGCCGAACTGCCGCGCCCCGAACTGGGCGCGGGCGAGCGCCTCGCGGATGCTGTGCGACTGCGGCTCGGCCTCGGCCGCCCTGGCCAGCAGCTGCAGGGCCGCCGCCGCGCTGCCCGCCCGCAGCAGTTCGAGGCCCCGCGTGTACCACTCGTAGACCCCGCCCCGCGGCGGGTCCGCATGCCCGCCCGGGTCCGCGCCTGGGGAATCCTCCGGCCGTCCGGGTCCTTGAGTACTCATGTGGACCTCCCCTCGGACATCGATCACCACGACCGTACCCGCCGCGGCACCGGACGCCCTCCGGTGAATAGCATGCCCAGCGTGGACGACGACCTCTCCTCCGGTCTCGACCCGGAGGAGTTCAGCGCACGCGTCTTCGGGACGGCGGCCCCGCGCACGGGCGGCGGCCTGGAGCTGGCCCCGTTCCGCGGCGTCCGCTTCGTCCCCGAGGTCGCCGGCGACCCGGCGTCGGTGACCATGCCGCCGTACGACCTGATCGACGAGGCGGCGGCGCTGCGGCTGCTCGCCGAGGGCGGCCACAACATCATCCGGCTCAACCTGCCGCGCGCCGCCGGGGAGACCTACGACGCCGCCGGACGCCGGCTGCGCCGCTGGCTGGACCGCGGCGCGCTCACCGTCGACCCCGAACCGGCCCTGTACGTCTACGAGGCGGCCCGCGGCGCGACCGTCCTGCAGCGCGGCCTGATCGGCGGCCTCGGCCTGCGCGCGGAGTCCGACGGCGTCGTGCTGCCGCACGAGAACGTCTTCCCCGGCCCCGTCCGCGACCGGCTCGCGCTGATGGCGGCGGCGAACGCCAACCTGGAACCGATCTTCCTGGTGTACGAGGGCGGCGGGGACGCGGCCGGCGTCGTCGACGGCGCCGCGGCCGGGACGCCGCTGATGGAGTTCGACGCCGACGACGGGCTGACGCACCGGCTGTGGCGCGTCACCGATCCCGCCCTGCACGCGCGGGTGGCCGCCGACCTGCGCGGCAAGCAGGCCCTCATCGCGGACGGCCACCACCGCTACGCCACCTACCGCGCCCTCCAGGCGCGCCGCCACGCGGCCGGCGACGGCCCCGGTCCCTGGGACGCCGGGCTGGCCCTGCTGGTCGACTCGACGCGCTACCCGCCGCACCTGGGCGCCATCCACCGCGTGCTCCCGGGGCTCAGGCCCGACATCGCGCTGGACAAGGCCGGCCAGGTCTTCACCGTGACCGGCTTCCAGGACGAGGACGAGGCCCTGGACGCGCTCGCCCGCGCCGAAGGGCCCGCGTTCCTCCTCGGCGGCGGCGACTCCCTGCACCTGCTCACCGGTCCCGACGCGGACGCCCTGCGCGAGGCCATGCCGCCCGAGCATTCCCCGCGCTGGCGCGCCCTCGACACCGCCGTCCTCGACCATCTGCTGATCGGCGGCGTCTGGGGCGTCCCCGAGAACGAGAACGCCATCGAGGTGGTGCACGACGATCCGTCGGCGGCCGTCGCCCGCGCCCGCCGCAGCGGCGGGACCGCCGTGATCCTCAACCCGCTCAAGGTCGAGGACGTGCTGGCGGTCGCCGGCGGGGGCGAGCGCGTGCCGCGCAAGTCCACCTCGTTCGGTCCCAAGCCCCGCACCGGCCTCGTCCTGCGCCTCCTCGACCCGGACGCCCCGCGGCCGCCGTGACCGGGGCATGATCGGGGCATGGAGACCACGACCACGATCACGCCGCTCGGCGGGGACGTCTACGAGATCGACACGCGGATGGCCGGCTACACCGGCATCACCGCCGGATACCTGATCCTCTCGGACCGGCCGTGCCTGGTGGAGCCCGGCACGTCCGGCTCGGCGCCCGTCGTCCAGGCCGCGCTGCGCGAGATGGGCGTGGGGCCGGACGACCTGGCGAGCGTGGTCGTGACGCACATCCACCTCGACCACGCGGGCGGCGTCGGCGACATCGCCGGCATGTACCCGCGTGCGGAGATCGTCGTCCACGAGAAGGGCGCCCGGCACCTGGCCGACCCGTCCCGCCTCATGCGCAGCGCCCGCATGATCTACGGGGACGCCCTCGACACCCTGTTCGGCGAGTTGAAGCCCACGGACGCGGCGCGGATCCGCGCCGTCGAGGACACCGGCGTGATCGACCTCGGCGGCGGGCGGCGGCTGGAGTCGCACTATTCCCCCGGCCACGCCAAGCACCACGTCGGGCTGGTCGACTCGCAGACCGGCGATCTCTACGTGGGCGACGCCGCCGGCATCTACGTCCCGGAGACGGCGGACGTGCTGCCCGCCACGCCGCCCCCGGACTTCGACCTCGGCACGGCGCTGGAGTCGCTCGGCAAGTTCCGGTCGCTGGGCCCGCAGCGGCTGCTGTTCGCGCACTACGGGCCCGTGCAGGAGGTCGAGGACACCCTGGAGCGCTCGGCGGAGGAACTGCGGATCTGGGTGGACGCCGTCAAGGACGCCCGCGACCAGGGCCTGGACCTCGACCACGCCGTCGCGATGGTCGTCGACCGCACCAGGGGCCGCTACTCGGCCGTCGGCGACGACATCGATCCGGAACTGGCCGCCAAGTACGAGATCCTCAGCAGCGCCGAGAGCAACGTCGCCGGCATCATGCACTCCCTCGGCCGGCAGGCCTAGCGACGCGTCAGCGGCGGAACGGGCCGGTCACCTCGAAGGTGTAGCCGTCCGTTCCCGCGATGAATCCGCTCTTGCCGCGCTGGGACGAGAAGTACAGGCGCGACCCGTCCGGGCTGAACGCCGTCCCGGTCACCTCCGACTCGTCGTGGCCGAGCACGCGCAGGAACGGCGTCACGACCCCCTCGGCGGTGATGAGGTTGACCTCCATGTTGTCGCCGTCCTCGGCGACGTAGAGGTCGCCGGACGCCGTGGCGGTCACCGCGTCGACCCCGTGCAGGGGCGCCTCCCCGCCTGTGACGAGGTCGTCGTCGTAGGCGATGTCCAGCCGCGCGGCGGCCGCGTCGTACGCCCACACGCGGTTGTCGCCCTTGGTGGTGAAGTAGCAGACGCCCCGCGAGTAGTAGCAGCCCTCACCGCCGTGGAAGCGCATGGCGCCGTCCACCTGGTTTCTGGTCGGCGTGAGCCACACCTGGGGGTTCGGCACCTTCGCCCACTGGACGGGGCCCGTTCCGGAGCCGACCAGCACTTCGAGCGTCCCGGACGACAGGTCGCCCCAGGTCTGCGGCCGGAACCTGTAGAAGCAGCCGTCCGACTGGTCCTCGGTGAGGTAGACGACCTTGCGCTCAGGGTCGGAGGCCGCCGCCTCGTGCTTGAACCGGCCCAGCGCCGGGCGGGACACGGCGCCCTTCTGCCCGCGCGGGTCCGTCTCGTGGACGAGGCCGAGGTCGTGCTCCTCGCACGACAGCCACGTCCCCCACGGCGTCGCCCCTCCGGAGCAGTTCAGCGAGGTGCCGTTCAGGATCCGGTACGCCGACGTGACCTTCCCGGACGCGTCGAACCGCATGGCCGACACCCCGCCGACCGCGGGCACCTCCGAGTTGCTGACGTAGATCCAGCCGTCCCCGTCGCGGAAGCACGCACCCCCGTCGGGTGCGGGATGCCACGTGTACCTCGTTCCCTCGACGCGCTGCAGCGAGCGTGCCACGACCCGGCTGGTGAACCCCTGCGGCAACTGCACCCCGTTGCCGTCAGCGGCCAGCAGCGGCCCGTACGGGCCCGGGCCGGGCTGCGCGGGCCCCGAGGCGAAGGCCCGCTGCCACAGGGCGCCCGAGAAGGCGGTCGTCCCGCCGGCCACGGCGGCGGCGCGCAGGAACGTGCGTCGGTCCAAGGGCATGGCAACTCCAAAGAGTCGGTCTCCGCCGGACGCATCCGGCGGCCCCCCGAACGGCGCGGTCCCGTGAATATCCGGGAAAGCTACCCGCCAGTCAAGTACCGGAGGTCAGTCCGCCGGAGGCCGCTCCTCGTCGCTCTGCTTCGGCTCCAGGAAGACCGCCGGGGCCTCCGGCGCGCCCTCGTCGGGCGCGTCCAGCACCTCGGGCTCGGCGGGCCGGAACGCGATGTCGGTCGCCGACGCCTCGACGGGATCCGGCTCCCGCTCCTCGGCGGACTCCTCCGCCGGGGCTTCGGCGGGTTCCTCCACGTGGACGTCGGCGGCTTCCTCCGCGCGGACCTCGCCGGAGGCCTCTTCCTCGTCCTCTTCGGTGTCGAGGATCTCGAGGCCTTCGAGTTCGGCGTACCGCTCGGCCGCGTCGGTCTCCCCGTCGCGGTCCGCCGCGGAGGCCCGCGCGAACCAGTCGGACGCCTCGCTCTCGCGCCCCGCCTCGGCGAGCGCGTCCGCGTAGGCGTAGAACAGCCGCACCGACCACGGCCGGAGCCGCCGGTCGCGCAGCTCCGGGATCTGCAGCGTCACCACGGCCGCGTCGGTCTGGCCCATGTCGCGCCGCACACCCGACTCCACGATGCGCAGCTCCACGCGCCCCGCCGGGTCCAGCTTCTCCGCCTCCGGCGACTTGACCAGGTCGAGGGCGCGCTCGGGCCGCCCGAGACCGCGCTCGCAGTCGGCCATGACGGGCAGGTAGGAGTAGTCGCCGGCGCCGAGCCGCCGCGCGGCCCGCAGCTCGGCGAGCGCCTCCGCCCACTCGCCCGCGTGGTAGGCCGCGATCCCCGCGGCCTCCCGCACGATCCCGACGCGGGACGCGAGCCGCCGTGCCGCCTTTGCGTGCCGGAAGGACTGCTCGGGCTCGTCCTCGGCGAGACGGCCCGCCATCACCAGGTGCCGGGCGACCTTCACCGCCAGGTCCTTCGGCAGCGTGCGGAGCTCCTCGCGGGCCTCCACGTCCAGCTCGTCGCCGGTGACGTCCTCGGGCAGCAGCGGATCGTCGTGCTTCGGCGCCGGACGCTCACGCTCCTCGTACCGCGCCGGCCGCTCGCGGCGATCGCGGGGCGGTCCGTAGGAGCGTTCGCCGTCCTGGGGGCGCCTCGGTCCACCGCGGCCCTTGAACGGCTTGTCGCGCTCTCCCGGACGTCCTTCACGCTTGCCTTCGAACTTCCGCCCACCTGGACGGCGCTCGTCGCGCTCATCACGACGGCCCTTGAACGGGCGCTCCTGCGGGCGCCCCTGGGAGCTTCGCTCACCCTGACCGCCACAGCCCTGGAACCCGCCCGGGCGCCCTTCCCTGCGCGGCCCGCCGCCGCCCTGGCCGGCACGAGGCGCACGGTTGTCGGAGGGACGCCCCTCCCGACGCTCGCCCCCCTGCCCGGAGAAGCGCCCGTCTCTACGTTCACCGCCCTGGCCAGAGAAGCGCCCGTCCCTACGTTCACCGCCCTGGCCGGAGTAGCGTCCTTCTTTACGCTCACCGCCGGGACCGAAGGATCGGCCTTCCTTGCGCTCACCACGCGGACCAGAGAACCGGCTGTCCCGACGCTCGCCGCCCTGCCCGGAGAACCTGCCCTCTTTACGCTCACCGCGCGGACCAGAGAACCGGCCTTCCTTGCGTTCGCCGCCCTGCCCGGAGAAGCGCCCCTCTTTACGCTCACCGCCAGGTCCGAAGGATCGGCCTTCCTTACGCTCGCCGCGCTGGCCGGAGAACCGGGAGTCCCGACGCTCAGCGCCAGGTCCGAAGGATCGGCCCTCTTTACGCTCGCCGCGCTGGCCCGAGAACCGGGAGTCCCGACGCTCGTCGCGCTGGCCGGAAAACCGGCTGTCCTTGCGCTCGGTGCCAGGCCGGCCTTCCGGGCGGCCCTCACGGGATTCAGGACGCCGATCATCACGTCGCTCGTCGGAGCGCTTGAACGGGCGGCCGGGCTTGCGGTCGTCGCGCTTGCCGCGCGCGTCCCGCTCCTGCCCGCCGCCAGGACGGCCGCGCCCGCTCTGCGGGCCGCCGGCACGGAACCCTCCGCCGCGGGGGCCGCCGCTCTTGCGGGCCCCGGGCCCTCCCTGGCCGCCGCGGGCATCGCCCCCACGACGCGCCGGCGTGTCCCGCCGTCCGTTGCCGCCCCGCCGCTCGCGGCTGTCGTCGCCGCGGCCGTCCTCTTCCGCGCTCATCACGTCCGTCACTGTTCTTGATGCTGGTTCGGTGGACTCTTCAGCCTACTTCGGCAGGGCCACGACATGCGTCGAGGGCCGCCCCGCGAATTCCGGGGCGACCCTCGACCAATTCAAGTCCGGCGGTGTCCTACTCTCCCACACGGTCTCCCATGCAGTACCATCGGCGCTGAAGGGCTTAACTTCCGGGTTCGGGATGGGACCGGGTGTTTCCCCCTCGCCAAAACCACCGAACGTCTCAACGCACCACCCGCAGGTGGGCAAATCCACGTCCGAACCATTCGGCTCGAAAAAATTCAGTTATCAACAACACACGGGAACCCAGTTGTTTCCTGGGAACCACACAGGGACGCGAACAATTTCTCGCAGCAATTCACTCTGAACGTTCAGTGTGTTCAAGCCACTCGGCCTATTAGTACCGGTCGACTCCACACGTTACCGCGCTTCCATCTCCGGCCTATCAACCCGGTCGTCTACCGGGGGCCTTACACCCCTGACGGGGTGGGAGAACTCATCTCGAGGAAGGCTTCCCGCTTAGATGCTTTCAGCGGTTATCCCGACCGAACGTAGCCAACCAGCCGTGCCCCTGGCGGGACAACTGGCACACCAGAGGTTCGTCCGTCCCGGTCCTCTCGTACTAGGGACAGACCCTCACAATTCTCCTACGCGCACAGCGGATAGGGACCGAACTGTCTCGCGACGTTCTAAACCCAGCTCGCGTGCCGCTTTAATGGGCGAACAGCCCAACCCTTGGGACCTACTCCAGCCCCAGGATGCGACGAGCCGACATCGAGGTGCCAAACCATCCCGTCGATATGGACTCTTGGGGAAGATCAGCCTGTTATCCCCGGGGTACCTTTTAGCCGTTGAGCGACACCACTTCCACACGTAGGTGCCGGATCACTAGGCCCTGCTTTCGCACCTGCTCGACACGTCCGTCTCACAGTCAAGCTCCCTTGTGCCCTTGCACTCGCCACCTGATTGCCAACCAGGCTGAGGGAACCTTTGGGCGCCTCCGTTACATTTTGGGAGGCAACCGCCCCAGTTAAACTACCCACCAGGCACTGTCCCCCACCCGGATACACGGGTGCGGGTTAGACGCTCAAAACGACCAGAGTGGTATTTCACCAATGACTCCACCCAAACTGGCGTCTGGGCTTCGCAGTCTCCCACCTATCCTACACAAGACGCTCCAAGCGCCAATGCCAAGCTATAGTGAAGGTCCCGGGGTCTTTCCGTCCTGCTGCGCGAAACGAGCATCTTTACTCGTACTGCAATTTCGCCGGGCCTGTGGTTGAGACAGCGGGGAAGTCGTTACGCCATTCGTGCAGGTCGGAACTTACCCGACAAGGAATTTCGCTACCTTAGGATGGTTATAGTTACCACCGCCGTTTACCGGCGCTTAGATTCTCAGCTTCGAAGGAACAAGTCCCCCTAACCGGTCCTCTTAACGTTCCGGCACCGGGCAGGCGTCAGTCCGTATACAGCGTCTTACGACTTCGCACGGACCTGTGTTTTTAGTAAACAGTCGCTTCCCCCTGGCCTCTGCGACCCCACCCAGCTCAGACAGCAAATGCCATCACCGGGCGAGGTCCCCCTTCTCCCAAAGTTACGGGGGCAATTTGCCGAGTTCCTTAACCACAGTTCACCCGATCGCCTTGGTATTCTCTACCTGACCACCTGAGTCGGTTTGGGGTACGGGCCGCCGGTACACTCGCTAGAGGCTTTTCTCGGCAGCATGGGATCACTCACTTCACCTAAAACGGCTCGGCATCAGCTCTCAGGATACGTGAGAGACGGATTTACCTATCTCTCTCCCTACAGCCTTACCCCGGGACAACCATCGCCCGGGCTGAGCTACCCTCCTGCGTCACCCCATCACTCACCTACTACCCCCTCGGGCCCCACGCTCCCCACACAACAAGCCCGAAGGCCCGAAGCATGGTTCGGGTGGTTAGCATCAGAGGATTCAGCGTTGGCGCATACCAGCGGGTACGGGAATATCAACCCGTTGTCCATCGACTACGCCTGTCGGCCTCGCCTTAGGTCCCGACTTACCCTGGGCGGATTAGCCTGCCCCAGGAACCCTTGGTCATCCGGCGCACACGTTTCTCACGTGTGATTCGCTACTCATGCCTGCATTCTCACTCCCGCACCCTCCACCCCTGGGTCACCCCGAGGCTTCACCGGATACAGGACGCTCCCCTACCCATCAACACTTACGTGTCAATGCCACGGCTTCGGCGGTGTGCTTGAGCCCCGCTACATTGTCGGCGCGGAATCACTTGACCAGTGAGCTATTACGCACTCTTTCAAGGGTGGCTGCTTCTAAGCCAACCTCCTGGTTGTCACAGCAACTCCACATCCTTTCCCACTTAGCACACGCTTAGGGGCCTTAGCCGATGATCTGGGCTGTTTCCCTCTCGACTACGAAGCTTATCCCCCGCAGTCTCACTGCCGCGCTCTCACTTACCGGCATTCGGAGTTTGGCTGACGTCAGTAACCTGGTAGGGCCCATCAGCCATCCAGTAGCTCTACCTCCGGCAAGAAACACGCGACGCTGCACCTAAATGCATTTCGGGGAGAACCAGCTATCACGGAGTTTGATTGGCCTTTCACCCCTAACCACAGGTCATCCCCCAGGTTTTCAACCCTGGTGGGTTCGGGCCTCCACACCGTCTTACCGGCGCTTCACCCTGCCCATGGCTAGATCACTCCGCTTCGGGTCTACAGCATGCGACTAAAAACGCCCTATTCAGACTCGCTTTCGCTACGGCTACCCGCCACCGGTTAACCTCGCCACACACCATAACTCGCAGGCTCATTCTTCAAAAGGCACGCCATCACCAACAACAAGGAACAAGTCCCTGCTGAGGAGGCTCTGACGGCTTGTAGGCACACGGTTTCAGGTACTATTTCACGACCCCTCACCGGGGCACTTTTCACCTTTCCCTCACGGTACTGGTCCGCTATCGGTCATCAGGAAGTATTCAGCCTTACCACGTGGTCGTGGCAGATTCACACGGGATTTCACGGGCCCCGTGCTACTCGGGAACACACCCAGAAGCCACTCGAATTTCGTCTACCGGACTCTCACCGTCTACGGTCGGCCATCCCAAGCCATTCGACTATCCCAGCGGTTTATAACTCCTCGATTCAGCGGCAGCTGAACCAGGGTGGTCCCACAACCCCGCACACGCAACGCCTGCCGGCTATCACACGCGCACGGTTTAGGCTCCTCCGCTTTCGCTCACCACTACTCACGGAATCACTATTGTTTTCTCTTCCTGCGGGTACTGAGATGTTTCACTTCCCCGCGTTCCCACCAACCTGCCTATACATTCAGCAGGCGGCGACACCCCATGACGGGTGCCAGGTTTCCCCATTCGGAAATCCCCGGATCAAAGTCTGGTTGCCGACTCCCCGAGGCATATCGCAGGCTCCCACGTCCTTCATCGGCTCCTGATGCCAAGGCATCCACCGTATGCCCTTAAAAACTTGAACACACAAAACGATCAGAACAAATCGCAGATAAACAACAAAAACAAACCCGAAAACACCCTCCCCAAAAGGAGGAATCTCTTCGAACGTGCTCTCATCATCTACCAGAGATGCTCGCGTCCACTGTGCAGTTCTCAAAAAACAACCGGGCCCACCAAAACCACACCCCAATCAAGGAATGTGGTCCTGGTCCCGTAGTCCGAGGTCGAGCTCGCGCCCGTTCCCTCAGGACCCAACAGCGTGTCCAACCCACCACCCGCCTGAAACCGCCGTTCCCCTTCCCCCAGCCGAAACCGAAGGACGGTACTTGCCGGCTCACACACGCGGTGAGCTGAGTAGCCAGTGCTCCACATCTATGAGCAGCCACCTGACAGACATTCGCTGTCAACGGCGGCCACCGACCAAGATCCCTCTGACGAGGCGACCTGGCCAGTTGGTGCTCCTTAGAAAGGAGGTGATCCAGCCGCACCTTCCGGTACGGCTACCTTGTTACGACTTCGTCCCAATCGCCGGCCCCACCTTCGACCGCTCCCCCCACACAAGGTGGTTGGGCCACGGGCTTCGGGTGTTGCCGACTTTCGTGACGTGACGGGCGGTGTGTACAAGGCCCGGGAACGTATTCACCGCAGCGTTGCTGATCTGCGATTACTAGCGACTCCGACTTCACGAAGTCGAGTTGCAGACTTCGATCCGAACTGAGACCGGCTTTAAGGGATTCGCTCCACCTCACGGTATCGCAGCCCTCTGTACCGGCCATTGTAGCATGTTTGCAGCCCAAGACATAAGGGGCATGATGACTTGACGTCATCCCCACCTTCCTCCGAGTTGACCCCGGCGGTCTCCCATGAGTCCCCACCCGAAGTGCTGGCAACATGGAACGAGGGTTGCGCTCGTTGCGGGACTTAACCCAACATCTCACGACACGAGCTGACGACAGCCATGCACCACCTGTCACCGGCCCAAAAGGACCCACCATCTCTGATGGTTTTCCGGCGATGTCAAGCCTTGGTAAGGTTCTTCGCGTTGCGTCGAATTAAGCAACATGCTCCGCCGCTTGTGCGGGCCCCCGTCAATTCCTTTGAGTTTTAGCCTTGCGGCCGTACTCCCCAGGCGGGGCGCTTAATGCGTTAGCTGCGGCGCGGAATCCGTGGAAGGACCCCACACCTAGCGCCCAACGTTTACGGCGTGGACTACCAGGGTATCTAATCCTGTTCGCTCCCCACGCTTTCGCTCCTCAGCGTCAGTACAGGCCCAGAGAACCGCCTTCGCCACCGGTGTTCCTCCCGATATCTGCGCATTTCACCGCTACACCGGGAATTCCATTCTCCCCTACCTGCCTCTAGTCTGCCCGTATCCACCGCAGACCCACGGTTAAGCCGTGGGCTTTCACGACAGACGCGACAAACCGCCTACGAGCTCTTTACGCCCAATAATTCCGGACAACGCTTGCGCCCTACGTATTACCGCGGCTGCTGGCACGTAGTTAGCCGGCGCTTCTTCTGCAGGTACCGTCACGTTAGCTTCGTCCCTGCTGAAAGAGGTTTACAACCCGAAGGCCGTCATCCCTCACGCGGCGTCGCTGCGTCAGGCTTCCGCCCATTGCGCAATATTCCCCACTGCTGCCTCCCGTAGGAGTCTGGGCCGTGTCTCAGTCCCAGTGTGACCGGTCGCCCTCTCAGGCCGGTTACCCGTCGTCGCCTTGGTAGGCCATCACCCCACCAACAAGCTGATAGGCCGCGAGCCCATCCCCAACCGAAAAACTTTCCACCACCCGATCATGAGACCAGTGGTTATATCCGGTATTAGACCCAGTTTCCCGGGCTTATCCCAGAGTCAGGGGCAGGTTGCTCACGTGTTACTCACCCGTTCGCCGCTCGAGTACCCCCGAAGGGGCCTTTCCGCTCGACTTGCATGTGTTAAGCACGCCGCCAGCGTTCGTCCTGAGCCAGGATCAAACTCTCCATCAAGGTCCAACGACCAGCCAGGGGGCGAACCCCGACCAGCCAAACCTCAGGAAACAATCCCAGCATCACCATCCCCACAAAGGGGACGGCATTGCCTCAAAGAAATCCCCACCACCCCACAAAGCAGGGCGGCACGGGGCGACCCGGCCAAACAATGACCGAGCCGATAAAGGCACTGGCTTTTAACACGCTGTTGAGTTCTCAAGAAACGGACACCCACCGCGCCGGATCCGCTTTCGCGTTTCCCGCTCCGGGGCGACTCGACTTACTTTATCAGATCCGCCCGGACTGTCAATTCCGGGCTTTTCCGATACGCCATTCCGGTTCCGCTTGCGCGGTCCCTTTCCGGCGATGGTGCTATTTCATCAGATCCGGCCCGATTGTCAAAATCGAGCTTTTCCGACCCACCACGGCACGGCAGGCACGGCGAAACCGTGTCGGCTGGTACGCAGGTGATTTCCCCGTGCTTCGGCCGGCCGCCATGCGGGCGTCCTGCATCCGTGAGGGGACGAGGGGTTAACTTACGCGGCCTGAGCCCCCTCGTCAAATCGGCGCCCCGGCAGGACGGTCCCCTGCCAGGTTGCGGCGTATTGGGGGAACCCGGCGTGGCCTGTCACCATCTACGTAAGTAGATCACCCAGCCCAAGCAGGAGAGGTACCGACATGGCCTACCCACCCGCACCCCCGCCGCCCCCCACCTCCGGGGCCGGCTCCCCGCCCCCGAACCACCTCCCGTGGGCGATCGCGACCACGATCCTCTGCTGCCTGCCCGCGGGCGTCGTGTCCATCGTGTACGCCGCCCAGGTCAACTCCAAGTGGCAGGCCGGCGACCAGGCCGGTGCGCTGAAGTCGTCCAACAACGCCAAGACCTGGGCGATCGTGTCCGCGGTCCTCGGCGTGGTCGTCGGCGCCATCTACTTCGTCATCGCCCTGCTGGGGAACAGCAGCTGACGATGACGAACGAGTCCCGGCCCGCCCCGCTCTCGCGGGGCGGGCTGGTCCCCGAGGTACCGGACGGTGCCGGACAGCCGCTCGCCGTCCGGTTGCTGCGGCCGGGCGGGGTGCTGATCCTCAGCGTCACGGCCGTCCTGTACGTCGCAGCCGTCGATCCCAATGAGGCGGGGCACTACCCGACCTGCCCGTTCCTCGCGCTCACCGGGTTCCAGTGCCCGGGCTGCGGATCGATGCGCACCGTCCACGCGCTCGCCCACGGTCATCTCCACGAGGCTTTCAGCCTGAACGTGCTGACCGTCGCGATGCTCCCCGTCCTGGCGTTCTTCTGGCTCCGCTGGGCCAGAGCCCGCGCCCTGGATCGTCCGGTGAGGACGAAGGTGGCGCACCCCGCGCTGATCTGGGTCCTGTTCGGCGCCATCCTTCTCTTCTGGCTGATCAGGAACCTGCCGGTCGGATCGGCTCTGGCCGCCTGACCACGAACGGCCAACGGCCGGGCGATCCGCGACCGGGACCGCCCCGCACGACCTGAGTCGCCTCCTCGCCCATGCCGGGCGCCGGACGAGCTCGGCGAAATTCGTTCGCGCAGGTCCACTCCCTCCTACCAGACTCCGTATGTGAGCGAAATAGCCTTGACTCCTTTGGACGAGCCCGCACTGGCGCGGCTGCTCGATGCGGCCGTGGCCGGCGCGGACCCTCTGGAAGTGATGCCGCCGGTCGGCGGCCCGCCCGGCTGGACCCCTGAGCGCCGGGCGGCGTTCCTGGAGTTCCACCGCGCGAGGTGCCTGAATTCGGCGACGGCGGTGGAGCGTACGTGGGTGGTCGACGTCGACGGCGAAGCGGCCGGGGCGGCACGCTTGCAGCCTGATGGGGACGCGGTGGAGGCGGGGATCTGGTTGAGCCGCTCTTCCCGGGGCCGTGGGATCGGCGCGAGGGTGACGGCTCTGCTGCTGGCCGAGGCCCGGTCGAGCGGAGCGGCGAGGCTCCTCGCCTCGACGACGGCGGGCAACCGCGGCGCCCGCGGGTTGCTGGAGGGCGCGGGCGCCACGCTCATCGTCGAGGGGGACGAGGTGACCGTGGAGCTTCCGCTGAGCTGAGGCCCCGAGTCGTCAAGGAGCGTCGCTGCCTCTGGGCGGCGTCCGGTGCTGCACGAAGTCTCCTCTGGGCGGCGTCCGGTGCTGCACGAAGTCTCCTCTGGGCGGGCACGTCAACCGGCGTGCCCGCCGCAGCTCTCCCGGATCGCCGCGCGTCCTCCACTGCCCACGTCGCGGTCGCCACCGCACGCTGAGCGCCGGCGTCGCGCCGCTCGGCGGGCTCCTCCCCGCGGGAGGTGATCCATCATGGCGGTGTCCGGTGCTTCACGATGCCATCGCCGGGGCGGCACACGAACCTGACGGCCCGGCAGGCGCGCGTCCTCACGGCGCACGGGGCTTGTGGCACGGCGACCGAATGGCGTGGTCTTCCATGGCACTTGAGCAGTCGGCGGGCCTGGAGGAGTTCTCTGGCTCTCAGTGCGTGGTGGGACGCGGGACTAATGCCCAGACAGCGGTCAGGCGGTTATGACCAGGGCTTTCCCGCAGGGCATAGCCGAAGGGTGCGGCCCAAACGACGCTCGGTGACGAGTGACTCCATGTAGCGCCATGTACGCAAGAAGTGATCCGCGCGCAGAGTGGTGCCACCCCAGTGAAAAGGAGTGATCACCATGAAAGCGTTCTCCTCCCGGATCGCCGCCGTCGCGGCGGCCGGCACCCTGGCCGTCACCGCTCTGGTCGGCGTCTCGGCGCCGGCGCAGGCCGACGCGGCGGCCTGCACGGCCTATCTCGCGGCACAGAACCAGTCCTCCGCCGCGCGGACCCAGGTCTGCCAGGTGACCGAGACGCTGGCCAAGTCGGTCCCGCCCGCGCTCGCCAAGGCGGTGTGCCAGTTCGTGATGGCGCTGACCGGGCTGCCGGCGGCGACCGCGACGGAGGCGTGCACACGGGCCGTCGCCGCGGCGACGCCCACGCGGACGCATTGATCGCCGAACTCTCCCGGTGGCGTTCGCGGTGCGTGAGATGGCCCCTGCCCCTGGCAGGGGCACCGTCCTAGAGGGCCACCGGGCCGGCGGCGTGCGTCAGGCCGGGTCGGTGAAGGCGGGCGGGCGCTTGTCGAAATAGGCGCGGACGGCCTCGACCTGGTTCGGGCTTCCGCGCAGGGCATCGAGCGTCCGGGACTCCTCCAGGAACTGGCCGGCCAGGTCGGTGTCGGCGGCGCGGTTGAGGAGGCGCTTGGCTCCGCGGACCGCGCCGGGGCTGTTGCCGGCGATCTCGCGGGCGAGTTCCGTCGCGGCGGCGTGCGGGTCGTCGGCGGTGCGGGTGGCCAGGCCGAGGCGGACGGCGTCCGCGCCGGAGAGCGTGCGGCCGGTGAAGGTGAGCTCCTTCGCGACGTCCTCGCCGACGAGGCGGATCAGCGCGGCGGTGCCGGTCATGTCGGGCGCCAGGCCCCAGCGGATCTCCAGGTCCGACAGGCGGGCGTCCGGGGCGACGATCCGGATGTCGGCGCCGAGCGCGATCTGCAGGCCGCCACCGAGGGTGTGGCCGTGGACGGCGGCGACGACGGGCTGCGGCAGCTCCCGCCACACGTGCACGGCCTGCTGCCCGAGGTTGGTGATGCGGCCCGGCTCGCGCGCGGTGATGTCGCCTGCGCGCCGCCCGGCGCCGTCGCCGGCCATGGCGGCGAAGTTCGCGAAGTCCAGGCCGGCGCAGAACGCGCGGCCTTCCCCCGACAGGACCACGGCCCGCACGGACGCGTCCGCGGCGAGGGCGAGGGTCAGGTCACGGGGACGATCAGCGCCCCGGTGAGCCGGCCGTCGTGGATGTCCAGGAGGCCGAGGGTGCCGTGGGGCTGGCGGCGCCGGTCGGTCGGCGACCCCGGGTTGAAGATGCGGACGCCGTCGCCCGTCTCGTCGAGCGGGATGTGCGAGTGGCCGAACACGACGAGGTCGGCGCCGGGGAACCATCGCCGCATCCGGGCGGTGCGGCCCTTGGCCTGGCCGCTGTCGTGGACCATCGCCACGGCGAGGCCGTCCAGGTCGAGTTCGAGGCGTTCGGGCGCGCCCCATTCGGCGACGTCCGGCCCGTCGTTGTTGCCGAGGACCGCGTGGACGGGCGCGTACGCGGCCATCTCGTCCAGAACGGAAGCGACGCACACGTCGCCGGCGTGCAGGATCACGTCGGCGCCCCGCAGGTGCTCGGCCACCCGCGGCGGGCACGACTTCCAGCGCCGGGGCGCGTGGGTGTCGGAGATGGCCACCGCTCTCATGCCTCCCATCCTCCCCCAGGGAGCAGAATGGATCGGGTGCGGATCGACATCGGCGGTGTGCGCCTCTACTTCGACGTCGAGGGCGCCGGCCTGGTGCCGGACGGGACGGCGATGGCCGAGCGTCCCGTGATCGTGGCGCTGCACGGCGGGCCGGGCGCCGACCACTCCATGTTCAAGCCGGTGCTGGGACGCGCCACCGAGTTCGCGCAGGTCGTCTACCTGGACCAGCGCGGCAGCGGCCGGTCGGACGTGAGCGGTCCCGCGCTGTGGACGTGGGAGCGCTGGGCCGACGACGTGGTCGACTTCTGCGACGCGCTGGAGATCGACGCCCCGGTCGTCCTCGGGACGTCGAGCGGCGGGTGGGTCGCGCTGACGATCGCCCATCGCCACCCGGAGCGCGTCGCCGCGGTCGTGCTCGACAGCGTGATGCCCGGTCCCGCCGGGGAGCGGCTTGAGGTCTTCGAGCGGCTCGGCGGGGCCGAGGCCCGCGACATCGCGCGCCGCTACTGGGACGGCGAGGACGTCCAGGACGAGTGGGAGCGCGTCTGCCTGCCCCTGTACTCGCGGCGCCCGGGCGGCGACCCGGAGGCGAGGGACAGGCTCGCGCGCATCCGCTGGAACCGCGACGTCATCGAGCATTTCCGGCGTTCGCTCGCCGCCGCGTTCGACCCGTGGCCGCATCTGGATCGGATCGTCCGGCCCGTTCTGGTCCTCAACGGCGAGGACGACCCCGTCGCGACGGTCTCGGCCGCGCGGGGCCTCGTCGAGGCGCTGCCGGAGGGCGCGTCCGAGTTGCACGTGCTCCCCGGTGCGGGCCACGGCGTGTTCAGGGAGGATCCCGAACGCGCGGTCGCCCTGCTCCGCGAGTTCGTCGCGCGGACGGCCGCGGGGAAAGGTGAGTGATTTTGCCACGGCGGGTTCCGGACACGTGTGGGAAACAACTGTAAACACGCAGTCATTACCCAGGGCTGAACTGCGGAGTTACGCTCGAATTCCTCGCGATCGTCCAGAAGGATTCGGCCGTACGCCCCCGGTCGTTCTTCCCGACACGGCGACCCAGCACCGCGAGGGCACAGTGAGGGCGGCCGGGCCCGAGGAGGATGACACTCCCTTGCACCGGCCCCGGGCCCGGCCGCCTCTCCGCACGCCGCGCGGGGGCTACGAGGTCAGGTAGAGCTTGCGGTCGAACACCCCGGAGCCCGGCGTGCTCTCACCGCGGGCGGTGGCGGAGCCGCTGCCGGTGCCGTTGGACGGGCACAGGCCGCTGCTTCCCGACTGCCGGACCAGCGTGATGTCGTCGGACCTGCCCTGCGCGTCGTCCTGCCCCGGCAGCGGGCGGTTCGGGTTGTCGCGGTTGTAGACGTCGAAGCGCAGTCCGTCGGTGCCTCCCGTCCGGAAGCCGTAGTAGCAGGTGACGGTGAAGCCGAGGATCTTGCCCTCCATCTTGAAGCGCAGGCCGCCGCTGATGGACAGGACGCCGTCCCGGCCGCCGGGGACCGGGGCGTAGGCGACGCTCCCGCTCCGGTCGGGCATCTGGCCGAGGTCGAGGTCGGTGGGCGGGGAGCTGAGGCCGTTGGAGGTCCGGCACGCGCCGATCGACGCGGCGGTCAGCTCGCCCGCGCCGGTGGACTGCACGGTGCCCTGCAGTTCGGCGCCGTCGCAGGAGCCGGTCACCTTCGCACCCAGGTAGTCGACGGAGAACGTGAGCGCCCCGACGGTGGCGACCTGCCAGTTGCCGGAGTAGGGCGCTCCGGTGGCGGTCTCCTGGCGGATCGTGGTGGTGGCGGCGGACGCCGCGGGCGCCGTCAGGGCGAGCGCGGCGGTTGCGGCCGCCAGGGGCGCGGCCAGTCTGATGGGAGCCTTCACGGGGTTTCCTCCTCGGGGAGAGGGATTTGATTTTTTCTACCCGAGTGGCCGTGGAAAGCAAGGCCCTTTCAAACGCTTATTCATAGTCTAGAGAATTTTGCTAAACCAGAGCGGCCGAACACTAAGCTGACCGTGAAATAGACGGCGGAGTCAATCACTTTGTGCGCGGAAACAGGGGATGGCGCGCGGCCGGGACGGGAGGTTCGGACGGAACCCGGCCGCGCGCCTGGCCTGTCAGTGGAACACGGGCTTCATCGCGTACACGCGGTTCGGCTTGTTGTAGCCGAAGAAGACGCGGGTGCCGCGGCCGGCGGGCGCGACCGCCAGCCCCTCGCTCTCCCCGGTCAGCGGGATGTCGATCGCTTCGAGGATCGTCCCGGCCCGGTCCAGCACGGTGATGGTGTCGTTGGTGTAGTAGAGGACCTTGTCGCCGGCCATCTCCAGGCCCTGCGGGACGCCCTGGTAGCCGAGGTCGAAGGTCGAGCGGACGGTGCCGTCGAGGTCGGTGAACGCGAACACGAAGGGGCCCTGGTCGCCCGGTCCGGCGTGCACGAGCAGCCCGTCGCGCCGGTTGTCGACCGCGACGAGGCCGGAGTTGCCGAGGGAGCCGAAGTCGATGGTGCGCACGACCTCCGGCTCGCCGCTCCAGTCCACGACGTTGACCTTGGTCGGGTTGGTGCCGCCGCCGGTGGCGACGTAGAGGAGCCCGTCACGGTCGCGGACGCTGATCTCGGCGGCGTGCCCCACGGCGAGCGGCGCGCTCTCCTTGAGGGTGGCGCCCTCGCGGTCGTACTCGCGGATGACGCCGTGGCCGCCGCCCACGTCGAAGCCGACGTAGAAGCTGCCGCGGCGGTAGGCGAGGCCCTGCATGTTGTCGGAGTGGGGGACGTCGAACAGCAGGTCGAAGGTGTAGGAGCGTTCGGCGGCCGCGGCGGGGCGGGCTCCGGCGAGGGCTGCGGCTCCGGCGAGCGTGGCGGCGCCCGCGAAGCCGAGGACTCTGCGGCGGGTGAGAGCGACCTCGCCGGGTCCGGGTCCGTGCATCGTGCCTCCTTGTGACGGGGGTGACGGGGAGGAAGGTCAGGGGCGGGCCGGGCGGCGGGCCTCCAACACCTCGGGGTTGGCGCAGTGCAGGAGGGCCTCGCCGCGCAGGTGGCGGCCGACGTCGGCGGCGAGGATGCGGGCCGCGTTGGCGGCGGTCTGCTTGCTGGCGCCGGCCAGGTGGGGCGTGACGATGATGTTCGGGGTGGTCAGCAGTCGCGACCCGGCCGGGATCGGCTCCTCGGGGAAGACGTCGAACGCGGCGGCGAACAGGTGGCCGGACTCGGCGGCGTCGCAGACGGCCTCGTAGTCCAGTAGCGACCCGCGCGCGCAGTTGACGATGATGGAGCCGGGCGGCATCGCGGCGATCCGCCCGGCGTCGATCATCCCGGTGGTCTGCGGCGTCGCGCGGGCGTGCAGGGAGACGATCTGCGCCTGCGCCAGCAGCTCGTCGAGCGGGACGAGTTCGGCGATGCCGGCCAGGTCGCCGAGGTCGTCCAGGTACGGGTCGTGGACGAGCACGCGGGCGCCGAGCGCGGCGAGCATCTTGGCGACGCGGCGGCCGACTGCGCCGCAGCCGACCAGCCCGGCGGTGCTGCCGTTGATCTCGATGCCGACGTCGTCGTAGCGGTAGTAGTCGCCGCGCCACTGCCCCGCCATCAGGTCGACGTGCGTCTGCGGGATGCGCCGTACCGCCGCCAGGATCAGCCCGAGGGTGTGCTCGGCGGTGGCGCCGGCGTTGCGTCCGGGCGCGAAGCAGACGGCCACGCCGTGCTCGGTCGCCGCCTCCAGGTTGGCGTTGACGGGCCCGCCGCGGCTGATCCCGAACAGCCGCAGGTCCGGCGAGGCCTCCAGGATCCGCCGGGTCAGCGGGGCCATCTGGGTGACGCAGACCTCGGCGCCGCGCAGCGCCTCGATGAGCTGCTCCTCGGTCCCGGACGCCTCGTCCACCTCGGCGACGCGCCCGAACGGCTCCACCGGCCACGGCAGGGTGACCTCCGAGAACGCCAGGTCGCCGGGCGCCTCGGCGCGCAGGGCGCCGATGAGCAGCTCGTTGCGGACGAAAAGGTCACCGGCCGCGAGCACGCGGGTAGTCATTCAACGCTCCAGTGGGGTGTTGAACTCCAGGAGAGCGGCATCGCCGTCCCGGAGCCGGATCTCGGTCAGTGCGCAGTTGCCCAGCGACGGGAACCGCCGCCGGTAGTCCTTGAGCGGAATCCCCAGCAGCCGGCACAGCGCGAGCCGGATCGCCGTGGAGTGCGCGACGACCAGGACGCGGCCGCCCTCGTGCAGGCGGGCGATGTCGTCCAGGCACGCGGTGAAGCGCCGGGCGGCGGCGGCCGGGTCCTCGCCGCCGGGCAGGTGGGAGGCGGCAGGGTCGGCCAGGAACGCGCGCAGCTCCGCGGGGAACTTGCGTTCCATCTCCGCGCGGGTGAGGCCCTCACCGTGCCCGAAGTCCAGCTCCCGGAGCCGCTCGTCGACGTGCAGCCGCGCGCCGATCGCCGCGGCGGACGGCGCCGCGGTCAGCCGGGACCGCGACAGGTCCGAGCACCACACCGCGTCGGGCCGGGCCGTGCCCGCCCACGCGGCCAGCGCGCGGGCCTGGTCCAGGCCGCGCGGGGTGAGCGCGACGTCGCTGATCCCCGCGTAGCGGTTCTCGGCGTGCCATTCGGTCTCCCCGTGGCGGACGAGGATGAGGCGCGTCATCGGGATGTCCTCTCGCGTGCGTGCGCGGCGGTCTCGGCGGGCAGCCACCCGCGCCGTTCCAGCTCGCCGACGAGGCGCAGGTAGGGCGCGTCGAACACGGCGGTCTTCTCCGGCCGCGGGTCGATCACCGCCTTGACGGCGACCATCCGCCCGGCGGTCTCGGCGACGTCGCGGCCCGGCGCGGCGGCGAGGACGGCGGCGCCGAGCGCGGGCTCGGCCTGCCGGGGCAGCACGACGGGGCGGCCGAGGATGTCGGCGCGCAGCTGGCACCAGTACCGGCTGCGCGCGGCCCCGCCGGTCAGCGTGAGGTCACCGCCGGTGGGCGCGCCGAGCAGGTCGAGGTGGTCGAAGCAGAGCCGCTCCAGGTAGCCGACGCCCTGCAGGACGGCGGCGAAGTCGTCGGCCTCGTCGCTCGTCCCGTCCAGCCGGAACCCGCGGGCGTCGGGCGCGAGGAATGGGAACCGCTCCCCCGCCGGGACGAGCGGGTAGGCCAGCGCCGCCGCCGGTTCGTGCCGGGCGGCGCGGCGGTCCAGGTCGGCGAGGTCGCGGCCGGGGAAGTCGCGGGAGATCGCGCCGGCGCCGGTGCTGGACGCGCCGCCGGGCAGCCACCGCCCGTCCGGGGCCTTGTGGGAGTAGACGACGCCGAACGGGTCCTGGACGAGGTCGTCGCTGACGCCCTTGAGGACGAGGGTCGTCCCGAGGACGGAGTTCCACGACCCGACGGTGAGGCGTCCCGTCCCGAGCTGGGCGGCGCAGCCGTCGGTGGCGCCCGCGACGACCGGGGTCCCCTCGGGGAGGCCGGTCGCTTCGGCGGCCGCCGCGCAGACCGCGCCGAGCGGTGTGCCGGACCGTTCCAGGGGCGGGAGCAGATCGGCGGGGACGCCCAGCGCGTCGAGGACGTCCGCGGGCCAGGCCTCGGCGATGAGGTCCGCCCCGGTCTTGAGCGCGTTGCTGAGGTCCGCGGCAACCGGGTGCCCGGTCAGCCGCCGGTTGACGAAGTCGGACTGGTGGGCGAGGCGGGCGCCCCCGTGCGGGTGGTGCTCCAGGAGCCACAGCAGTTTCGGCAGGGCCCAGGCGGGCTGCATGCGCTGGTAGCCGAGGGTGCGCCACACCTCGCCGCCGGCCTCGTTGACCCGCTGGACGTGGCCGGCCGCGCGGGTGTCGTCGTACATGAGCGCCGGGGTCAGCGGCCGCCCGCCGTCGTCGGTGAGCAGGATCGTCCCGGACGTGGCGTCGACGGCGACGGCCTGCACGGCCTGCGCCGGGACGTCGCGCAGCGCCTCCCGGCAGGCGGCCCCCACCGCCGTCCACCAGTCCTCGGGGTCCTGCTCGTGGCGGGGGCCGTCCCGCCGGCCGGTCAGCGCCCGGCTGCCGGCCCCGGCGACGTCCCCCGACGCGGTGACGGCGAGCGCGCGCACGCTCTGCGTCCCCAGGTCGACTCCGACCCACACCGCCTCGTTCTGCTCGGTCACCGGGCGCCGCCGTCCAGCCCGGTGCGGGCGCGGGCCGCGGCGAGGGTCGGCCAGGCGGGCGCCGTGGCGGAGCGGATCGTCAAGAAGTCCTCATAGGTCTCGGAGTAGCGGGCGGCCCGGTCCGGGTCGGGCGCGTAGGTGTCGCCAGGACGGACATGGGCGTCGGCGGCCGCGCGTGCGCCGGCGGCCCGCCCGGTGGCCAGGAGGCCGACGAGGAACGCGCCGCGCGCCCCGGCCTCGCTGTCGGCGGACCGGACGACCGGGACGCCCGTGACGTCGGCCAGCATGCCCAGCCAGACGGGGCTGGCCGAGCCGCCGCCGCTGACGCGCAGTTCGGTCGGACGGGTCTCGGCCGCCGCCAGGCAGTCGCGGACGACCAGGCTCAGCCCTTCCAGGACGGCGCGGGCGAGGTGCTCGCGCTCGTGGTGGACGGTGAGGCCGTGGAACGCGCCGCGCGCCTGCGGGTCCAGGAACGGCGCGCGTTCCCCGGCGGGAGACAGGTACGGCAGGAACACCAGACCGTCGGCGCCCGGCGCCGCTCGCGCCGCCAGCTCGGCGAGCGCCGCGGGCGCGGCGAGGCCGAGGACGCGGCACGCCCAGTCGACGACCTGGCCGCCCGCGAGCGTCGGGAAGGCCCGCAGGTAGCGGCCCGGCAGACCCATCGCGACCGTGAGGCCGGACGGGTCGCCGTCCAGGCGGGGGCCGTCCACGACCGTCTCCGTGCACAGCGTCGTGCCGAGGATCGTGCAGGCCTGGCCGGTGTCGACCGCGCCGACGCCGATCGCGGTGGACGCGATGTCGTAGGGGGCGAGGACGACGGGCAGGCCCTCCGGCAGCCCCAGCTCGGCCGCCGCGTCCCGGGTCAGGGGGGCGGCGCGCCGGTCGTCGCCGCGCAGGTCGGGCAGGAGCCGCCGCGCCCACTCCATGTCGTAGGCGCGCAGCAGGTCGTCCGAGAAGCGGAGCGCGGCGATGTCCAGGAACGGCGCGGACGCGTCCGAGCCGTCCACCGCGAGCTGCCCGGTGAGGCGGGAGAAGATCCAGCCGCCGCAGGTGAGGGACGCCGCCGACCGGGCGAGCCGGTCGGGGTCGTGCTCGCGCAGCCAGGTGAGGATCGCGTTCGGCAGGCCCGCGAAGTGCAGCGACCCGTTGACGCGGAACGCCCGCTCCAGCACGCCGGAGGCCGCCCAGCGCTCGACGGCCGGGGCGGCGCGGCCGTCGTTCCACAGGATCGCCGGGCCGGTGGGGGCGCCGTCGCCGTCCACCAGCCAGCAGCCGTCGCCCTGCGCGGTGAGCGCGAGGAAGTCGACGTCGCCGCCGACCTGGGCGAGCACCTCCCGGACGGCGTCGGCGACGGCCCGCCACACCGCGCCCATGTCCTGCTCGGCGTGCCCCGGCGCGGGCCTGGTGACCTCGGTGGGCCGCCGGGCGACGGCCAGTTCGGCGCCGTCCCCGGCGTAGCCCACCGCTTTGATCATCGTGGTGCCCGCGTCGACGCAGACGACCGTCATCGGCTCCCCCGTCCGTTGCGTAGTGGTCCCATCCAACCCGCGCCGGTCAGGCGCGGCCGTGCGAGGCGCGCGAGCGGCGGGCGACCGAGTCCAGCGCCACGGCGAGCAGCAGCACGGCGCCGGTGACCATGAAGCGGTAGGACGAGTCGAGGTTCAGCAGCGTCAGCCCGCTGGAGATCGACTGGATGACCAGGATGCCGAGCAGCGCCGCGAACGCGTTGCCGCGCCCGCCGAACAGGCTCGTCCCGCCGATGACGGCGGCCGCGATCGCGTTCAGGTTGACGTCGCCGCCGCCGCTGCTCTGGTTGGACGCCGCGAGGCGCGCCGCGGCGAGGATGCCGCCGATCGCGGCGAGCGTGGTGCACATGACGAAAGCCGAGGCGTAGACGGTCTTGACGTTGATGCCCGCCCGCCGTGCCGCCTCGACGTTGCCGCCGACCGCGTACACGGACTTGCCGTACTTCGTCCGGGACAGGACGTAGTGCGTCATCAGCACGAGCGCCAGGAACAGGACGAACATCCAGCCGACGCCGCGGTCCCGGTTCAGGTACCAGACCGCCACGACGAGGCCGGCCAGCAGGGCGGCGCTGCGCAGGACGAGCGTGCGCTCCGTCGTCGCGGGCAGGCCCGCCCTGCGGCGCTGGACCGCCCGGTTGTGGCCCGTCAGGTACAGCCCGGCGGCGCCCGCGACGGCCAGCGCGTACGCCAGCCAGGGCGGGAGGAAGTCGAGCTGGGCGAACGTCACCAGCCGCGAGTCGAACGGCAGGTTGATCGAGCCCTTGGGCCCGAGGACCCACAGCTGCACGCCGAGCCAGCCGAGCAGCCCGGCCAGGGTGATCACGAAGCTGGGCACGCCAAGCCGGTTGAACACCTTGGAGTAGAACCAGCCGAGCGCGACGGCCAGCGCCACCGCCGCGACGATGGCCAGCCAGGACGGCCAGCCGTGGTCGACGAACAGCACCGCGACCACGGCGGCGCTGAGCCCGCTGACCGATCCCACCGACAGGTCGATCTGCCCGACCAGCAGCATGAACACCACGCCGAGCGCGATCACGCCGACCGGCACGCACTCCAGGGCCAGGTTGACCAGGTTCGCGCTGGACAGGAAGACCGGGTTGAGGATCTGCATCACGGTCCAGATCACGATCAGCCCGCCGACCACCGGCGCGACGCCGAGGTCGCCGCCGCGGACCCGGTCGGCGGCCGCCGCCAGCGCGGCGCGCACGCCCCGGTCCCCGGGCTCGCCCGGCAGACCGGTCGTGGTCTCCGGGGGCGCCATGAGGTCACTCATCGCCCGCTCCCTTCCTCATCCCGCCCGGTGCGACCCGCTCGGGCCGGTCACCGTCCGGCTCGTCCGCGCCGCCGGGTGCGTCCTCCGCCTGCGCGGTCCCGCTCGTCTCGTCCCCCTCCGCGGGGGCGTCCTCCGCTTCGGGACGGAGCTTGCCGGCGCGGCGGCTCACCACGTTGTCGGTCGCGCCGGTGATGGCGGCGACCAGTTCCTCGGCGGAGGTCGTCCGCGCGTCGAACACGCCGTTGTTGCGGCCGAGGCGCAGCACCGCGACGGTGTCGGCGACGGCCTGCACGTCGGCCATGTTGTGGCTGATCATCAGGACGCCGTGGCCGCGCTCGCGGAGCCGCTCGATCAGGTTGAGCACCTCGGCGGTCTGCGCCACGCCGAGCGCGGCGGTCGGCTCGTCCAGGATGATGACCTTCGGGTCGCCGAGCAGCGACCGGGCGATCGCCACGGTCTGCCGCTGGCCGCCCGACAGCGCCGCGACCGGGACCCCCACCGAGGGGATCTTCGCCGAGAGCTGGGTGAGCAGCTCGCGGGAGCGGACCTCCATCGCGACGTCGTCCAGGCGCAGCGCCCGCATCTCGCGGCCGAGGAACAGGTTCTCGATCACGTTGAGGTTCTCGCAGAGGGCGAGGTCCTGGAAGACGGTCGCGATGCCGAGCTGCTGCGCCGCGGCCGGGGTGGGGATGCTCACCTCCCGCGACTCGAAGGTGATGGTCCCCGCGTCCGGGGCGTGCACGCCGGACAGGACCTTCACCAGGGTGGACTTGCCGGCGCCGTTGTCGCCGACGAGGGCGACGACCTCGCCGGCGGCGACGTCCAGGTCGACGCCGGTGAGCGCGGCGACCGCGCCGAAGGACTTGCTGACGCCGCGCAGCGACAGCAGCGAGCCCGCCGCGCCGGCGGCCGGGGTGGGCGTTGGTGACATGACGAACCTCGGGAGATCGCTACTTGAGGCCGAGCTTGGCGCAGGCGGCGGCGTACTCCCCGGTGCAGACCTTGTCGGCCTTGAGGGCGCCGTCCGGGCCGAGCAGGACCTTGCCGATGTTGTCCTGGGTGACGACGGTCGGGGTGAACAGCTCCGACGGCGTGTTGAACAGCGTCGTGTTGCCCCTCGGGGTCTCGCCCTGGACGAACTTGTGGGCCGCGATGGCGGCGGCCTCCGCGACGATCTTGATCGGCTTGGAGATCGTGTTGTACTGGTCGCCGGCGATGATCCGCTGCGCGGCGGCGAGCTCGGCGTCGTTGCCGGTCACCGGCGGGACGTCGGTGCCGGCGGCCTTGAAGGCGGCGACGGCGGCGCCGCCGGTGCCGTCGTTCGCGGCGACGACGCCCGCGATCTGGCCGCGGTACTTGCTGATCTGGCCGCTGACCCACTGCTGGGCCTTCGCGGGCTCCCAGCCGGGCGTGTCGTACTCGGCGAGCAGCTTGAAGCCGCTCGGGTCGACGGAGCTGTGGATGCCCTTCTTGATCAGGTTCGCGGCGGCGTCGGTCGGCGAGCCGTTGACCTCCAGGATGCCGCCCTTCGCCTTCTCCTGCTTGAGGTGGTCGACCAGCGACTGGCCGATCATCGCGCCGATCTTCTCGTTGTCGAAGGAGACGTAGTAGTCGGCCTTGGCCGCCGGGATGGGGCGGTCGTAGGCGATCACCTTCACCTGCCGGGACTGCGCCATCCGGACGATCGAGGCCGCGGCGGCCGAGTCGACCGGGTCGATCACGATGGCCTTGACGCCCTGGGCGAGCACCGAGCTGGCCTGCTGCTGCTGCTTGGAGGCGTCGGCGCCGGCGTTCTGGTAGAGCACCGTGCAGCCACCGCACAGCTGCTTCATCTTGGCCTTGAACAGCGGGGCGTCGTACAGCTCGTAGCGGGTCGAGGCGATGTCGGGCATGAGGAACGCGATCTTGGCGTTCTTCGCGTCGCCGCCGCCGGACCCCGCGCTCTTGGAGGAGCACGCCGCGGCGGGGGCGAGCGCGGCGAGGGCCGCGGCGGCCGCTGCGACCGTCCTGAGAGAGGGCTTCTTCACAGAGTTCTCCTCGGGGTACGCCCGTGAAGGGGGCGATGGAGCCGGTGCGGCGTCCGCGCGACCGGGGGTCGGCGGCCACCGCGGGGAGAACGTAACATCAAGAACGTTAGAAGTGTCAATACATCGGCGTTAACTAACACCCACGATCGTGACGATGATCGTTCGGGGAGCCGGAAAGGCCTGGTCACAGCTCAGCATCGATCCCGTGAGCACTCTAGGCGCGCACGGGTCAGGCGATGTTAGTTATAACGTCCGCTCTCACAGGGGTCAGCGGCGCCGGCACACGGCGACGTCGTACTCGACCTTGTGCTTCGCCAGCTCGGCGAGCGCCTCTGGCGCCGCCCCGTCGTCCACGACGACGCGCTCGAAGTCGCTGAGCGGCGCGACCCGGTGCAGCGCGGTGCGGCCCAGCTTCGTGTGATCCACCAGCAGGACGTTGCGGACGGCGCTGCGCAGCATGGCCCGCTTGACGACCACGACCCGCTGCTCCTGGTGGCCGGCGTTGCCCGCCGACACCGCCGAGGTCGACACGAAGCACAGGTCGACCTGCAGGGACTCGATCATCTCGACGCACGAGACGCCCATGAACGAGTTGTGCAGCGGATCGTAGTCGCCGCCGAGGGCGATGAGCCGGATGCCCTGGACCGGGGCCAGCAGGTTCAGACCGTCCAGGAAGTTGGTGACGATCGTCAGCGGGCCGAGGCCCGGGAGCCGCCGGGCGAGGGCGAGCGCCGTGGTCGAGTCGTCGAGCATGATCGCCATGCCGGGCTCGACCAGCTCCACCGCCCGGGCGGCGACCGCCTCCTTCTCCTCGCGCATCGTCTTGGCGCGATAGGCGACGCTGCTCTCGAAGACCCCGGACCGCTGCGCGGTGACCCCGCCGCGGTACTTGCGCACGATCCCCTGGCGCTCCAGCTCGTCCAGGTCGCGGTGGATCGTCATGAGGCTGACCCCGAACCGCTCGGCGAGCTCGGCGGCCGTCCCCGATCCCGCGGCGAGCACCGCCTCGGCGATCGCGTCCTGTCGCTGCGCGGGCCCCCGCCGCTGCCGGTCGCTCATGCCCCGCTCCTCCGTCCGGACGCCAGGCCAGAAGTTAACACCAGGAATGTTAAGAGCTCAACTCACCGGGTCACCGGGCGCCGCCCCCGGTCGTCGGCAGGCCCGCCGCGCGCCACGCCTTGAAGCCGCCCACGACGTCGGTCGCGCGGGTCAGGCCGAGGTCGTGCAGGGACGCGGCGGCGAGGCTGGAGGTGTAGCCCTCCGAGCAGAACACGATCACGCGGAGGTCGTGCCCGGTGGCCTGGGGCAGCCGGGCGCCCGAGGACGGATCGAAGCGCCACTCCAGGACGTTGCGCTCCACGATCAGCGCCTCCGGGATCTCGCCCTCCGCCGCGCGCTGGGCGGCGGGGCGGATGTCGACCAGCACCGCCCCGTCGCTCAGCTCGGCGTGGGCCTGGTCGGGGTGGACGCGCGCGAGCCGGTCGCGCGCGGCGGCGAGGATCTCATCGATGGTGCGTGCCATGGACCAAGCATGGCAGGCGGTTCAGGCCAGCTGCGCCTCGGCCGAGGCCAGCACCTCCTGGATCCGCAGGCCGTGGGCGGCGTCCAGAGCGGGGCTCGTCCCGTTCCGGACGGCGGCGGCGAACTCGGCCACCATCGTGGCGAACGCGTCGTCGCCGAGCTGCGACCAGTCGAGCCGCGCGTGGCCGCCCCGCCCGTACACCTCGACGTGGGCGGGCGGGAGCTCCCCCATGCCCGCCATCGACACCGACGCCTGGCTGATCGCGCCGCCCTCGTGCTCCAGCGTCAGCCCCAGCCAGCCGAGGGGGTCGCCGTGCGCGCACACGGCGGCGACCCGGCCGAGCGCGGCGTCCAGCAGGTCGACGATGTGGGGGCCGAGGTCGAGCAGCGCCCCCTTCTCCAGCCGCCACGGGGTGGCGAAGGGGCCCCCGCTCAGCACGGACGAGACGAACGAGCCGTAGCCGCCGAACGGCTCCAGCCCCCGCGCCAGGTCGAGGAAGTCGCGGGCGGCGCGCGAGTAGCGCAGGGTGAGGACCATCTGCGAGACGACGCCCGCCTCGGCGACGGCGCCCGCGAGGCGGCGGGCCCCGTCCAGGTCCATGGCGAGGGGCTTCTCCAGCAGGACGGCCTTGCCCGCGCGGGCGGCCCGGGCGGCGAGGTCGGCCTGCACGTCCGGCGGGACGGAGAACGCCACGGCCTCGCAGGCGTCGAACAGCTCCTCGATCCGCTCGAACGAGGGCGCGCCGTGCTCGCCGGCCAGCGCGGCGGACGCCTCGGGGCGCCGCGCCCACACTCCCGCGAGCCGGGTGGACGGGCCCGCCGCCAGCGCCGGCGCGTGCACCATTCCCGCCCAGGGACCGGCCCCGACCAGCCCCACCGCCACGGAATCACTCATGGGACAAACCTAGACGATCTACCAACTTCCCGGCGCAGGGTGCGGGCGGGGGCGGTCGTCAGCCGAGCTGGACGCCGAAGAACAGCGCGAGGAGCGCGCCCAGGGCCCCGAGCGCGCCCCAGACGGCGAGCCCGGCCTTGGACGTGGCGCGGGTGTGCAGGAACGCCGCCGCCCCGGAGAGCAGGACGAACACCAGCTTCACCTCCAGGGTGCGCTGGGCTGCGCCTTCCAGGTCGCCCGCGACGATGTTCCAGACGCCGGTGAGGACGAGGACGGCGAACGCGGGCCAGGCGATCGTGTTGAAGCGGCGGGCGGCGGCCCTGGTGACGCCCTCGTGGCCGCGCAGGGCGGGCACGAGCGCGCCGAGGGTGATCTGCCCGCCGACCCAGATCGTCGCGGCGAGCACGTGCAGGAAGATCCGCACGTCGGCGGTGGTGACGGCGAGCACGAGGGGCCTCCGAGAGCGTACCGGGCGGGTGGTGGGACGGTGGCGGAAGGGATCGCCCCCGGACGTTACCGCCCGTCCGGGCGGTGCCCGGCACCGCCCGGGGCCTCAGGTGGGACGCTCCCAGCCCCGCCGCGGCGGGTGCGTGCCCAGCCGCTCGTCGCGACTGCGGTAGACGATGTAGGGGCGGGTCAGGTATCCGATCGGCGCGGTGAGCATGTGCACCAGCCGCGTGAACGGCCAGATGCCGAACAGGACGAGCGCGCTGATCGCGTGCAGCTGGAACAGGATCGGCACCCCGGTCATCAGGCCGGGGTCGGGCCGCAGGTAGAAGATCGACCGGAACCACGGGGACACCGTCTCCCGGTAGTCGTAGCCGCCCCCGATGATGTTCGCGACGACGGTCGCGGAAAGGCCGAGGACGATGGTCAGCGCCAGGACGGCGTACATGAGCTTGTCGTTGCGGGTGGTGGCGGAGAACACCGGCCCGACCGTGCGGCGCCGGTAGATCAGGATCGCCAGTCCGGCCAGGGTGCAGAAGCCGGCGACGGTCCCGAGCACCACGGCGAGGACGTGGTACACGCCCTCGGACACGCCGACGGCCTCCGTCCAGGTGTCGGGGATGAGCAGCCCGCCGACGTGACCGAGCGCCACGAGGATGATGCCGAAGTGGAACAGCGGGCTGCCGATGCGCAGCAGGCGCCGTTCGTAGAGCTGGGACGAGCGGGTAGTCCAGCCGAACTTGTCGTAGCGGTAGCGCCAGATGTGCCCGAGGACGAACACCACCACGGCGACGTAGGGCAGGGCCACCCAGAGGAGGATGCCGGAGACGCCGGGATCGCCGCCGTTCTCAGCGGCGAGAACGGGCAGGTCACTGGTCATGAGCGGGCTCCAACGACGGGATCGGGCAGGAAGACCGGCCCCATGGCGGTCGCGTCGGCGCCGTAGGGGGCCAGGCCGACCTCCTCTTCGGGCGGGCCTTCGGCGATGAGGCGGGCGATGGCCTCCTCGGTCCGCCCGGTCAGCGGCGGCAGCGTGGCCGTGACGGCGTCCAGGACGGCCGTCCACGGCGATCCGGACTCGGTGAGGGACAGGCGCAGGAGTTCCAGGCCGGCACGGTGCTCCAGGAGCAGCCGGCGTCCCTGCGCGAGGTCGCCGGCGGCGGCGAACTCCAGCACGACGGCCAGGTGGTCGGGCAGCTCACCTTCGTCCAGGTCGAGCCCGGCCGCCTGGTACGCCTGCTTGAACCGCACCAGGGCCATGCCGCGTTTGCGGGTGTCCCCGTAGGCGTAGTACGTGAGGTACAGGCAGCAGCGTCTGCGGTGGTCGAACGTGGCGACGTAGTCGGCCGCCAGTTCGCGCGGCGGGGTCGCGTCCAGGTGGTCGAGGACGCGACTCAGCGGCTCCGCCACGGGCGGGGGCAGGCTCGCCACGGCCCGGCGCAGCAGCGGCCGCCGCCCGAGCAGCTCCTCGTCGGGGTAGCCGAGCAGCAGCGAGGCGACCTGCCAGGCGGTGGCCAGCTCCCTGTCGGTGAGCCCGGCCTTGCGCGTGGGTCTGATCTTCACGGCCTGGGCTCCGTTTCCGCGTCGCCCGACTCCGCGAGCGGGTCGGTGCCGTGCGGTCCCGCGCCCTCGTCCTCGCGGGCGGGGAACAGTCCGGCGGGGGCGCCCTTGCCGTCCCAGTTGAGCAGGTTGACGCGCCTGTGCTTGTCGGCCGGATCGACCGGGTTGTCGGAGGTCTGCCGCTCCCTGAGCATGTGGAAGTTCTCCACCGCGATGGGGCTGGCACCGCCGGAGGCCTCTCCGAACGGCCCCGAGCCGCCGCCCGGCCCGGCTCCGCCCATCCCCGGCCCGCCCTCGTAGTCGAGCGCGCACTCGGTCGCCAGTTCCTCCAGGCCGTGGGCCTGCTCGGCGTGCGCGGGCGGGATCACGTACCGCTCGTCATACTTGGCCAGCGCCAGCAGCCGGTACATGTCGTACATCGCCTCCCCCGACATCCCGACCCCCTGGGGGATCGTGTCGTCGGGTTCGCGGCCGAGGTTGATGTCGCGCATGTAGGACCGCATCGCGGCCAGCCGCCGCAGGACCGCTTCCACCGGGGCGGTGTCCCCCGCGGTGAACAGTTCGGCAAGGTACTCGACCGGAATGCGCAGCGCGTCGATCGCGGCGAACAGGTTCCCCTTGTTCTCGGCGTCGTGGCCGGTGTCGCGGACGACGTCCACGACCGGCGACAGCGGCGGGATGTACCAGACCATCGGCATCGTCCGGTACTCCGGGTGCAGCGGCAGCGCCACCTTGTAGGTGTTGATCAGGGCGTGGATCGGGGAGCGCTGCGCGGCCTCGATCCAGTCGGCCGGGATGCCGTCGCGCTCGGCCGCCGCCACGACCTCGGGGTCGGCCGGGTCCAGGAACACCCGCCGCTGCGCCTCGTAGAGGCCGGTGTCGTCGGGGGTCGACGCGGCCTCCAGCACCCGGTCGGCGTCGTAGAGGACCAGCCCGATGTAGCGGAGCCGTCCCACGCAGGTCTCCGAGCAGACGGTGGGGATGCCGACCTCGATGCGCGGGAAGCAGAACGTGCACTTCTCGGCCTTGCCGGTGCGGTGGTTGAAGTACACCTTCTTGTACGGGCAGCCCGACACGCACATCCGCCAGCCGCGGCAGCGGTCCTGGTCGACCAGGACGATGCCGTCCTCGGAGCGCTTGTAGATCGCACCGGACGGGCAGGACGCCGCGCAGCTGGGGTTGAGGCAGTGCTCGCAGATCCGCGGCAGGTAGAACATGAAGGTCTTGTCGAACTCCATCTTCACCCTGTCGGAGATGTCCTTGAGCAGGACGTCCTTGTCGCCGTGCTCGATCGAGCCGCCGAGGTCGTCGTCCCAGTTCGCCGACCAGGAGACCTTCATGTCCTTGCCCGACAGCAGCGACTTCGGCCGCGCGACCGGCGTGTGCTCCTGCAGCGGCGCGTTGGTGAGGGTCTCGTAGTCGTAGGTCCAGGGCTCGTAGTAGTCGTCGATCCCGGGCAGCTTGGGGTTGGAGAAGATCGTCAGGAGCTTGCGGAGCCGCCCGCCGCCCCTGAGCGCGAGCCGGCCGCGCCGGTTCAGCGCCCAGCCGCCGCGCCAGCGCTCCTGGTCCTCGTACCGCCGGGGGTAGCCCTGCCCGGGACGGGTCTCGACGTTGTTGAACCACACGTACTCGACGCCGCTGCGGTTCGTCCACGCCTGCTTGCAGGTGACCGAGCAGGTGTGGCAGCCGATGCACTTGTCGAGGTTCATCACCATCGACATCTGCGCCATGACGCGCACTAGTACTGCACCTCCTGTGAGCGGCGGCGGATGACGGTGACCTCGTCGCGCTGGTTTCCGGTGGGGCCGAGGTAGTTGAACGCGAACGACAGCTGCGCGTACCCGCCGATGAGGTGGCTCGGCTTGATCAGCAGCCGGGTCAGCGAGTTGTGGATGCCGCCGCGGCGGCCGGAGATCTCCGAGCGCGGGACGTCGATCAGCTTGTCCTGCGCGTGGTACATGTACACGGTGCCCTCCGGCATCCGGTGCGACACGATCGCCCGGGCGACGACGACGCCGTTGCGGTTCACCGCCTCGATCCAGTCGTTGTCGCGCACGCCGATCTTCGCGGCGTCCACCCCGCTCATCCAGATCACCGGCCCGCCGCGCGACAGCGACAGCATGAACAGGTTGTCCTGGTACTCCGAGTGGATCGACCACTTGTTGTGCGGGGTGAGGTACCGGACGGTCAGCCCCAGCTCGCCCGTCTCGCCGAGCTCGGGCTCGCCGAACAGGGCGGACATGTCGAGCGGCGGCCGGAACGTCGGCAGCTGCTCGCCCAGCTCGGCCATCCAGTCGTGGTCGAGGTAGAAGTGCTGCCGGCCGGTCAGGGTGTGCCACGGCTTGAGCCGCTCCACATTGATCGTGAACGGCGAGTACCGGCGCCCGCCGGCCTCCGACCCCGACCACTCCGGGGAGGTGATGACGGGGACGGGACGCGCCTGGGTGTCGGCGAACGTGATCTGCTCGCCCTCGTGCTCGGCGGCCAGATCGGCGAGGCGCCGGCCGGTGCGCCGCTCCACCGCCCGGAACCCCTGGGTGGCCAGATGACCGTTCGTGGTCCCGGACATCGCCAGGATCGCCTCGCAGGCGTGCACGTCCCGCCGCAGCGACGGGCGCCCGTCCGCAGGGCCGCCCCGCACCACGCCGTTCTTGTGCCCCAGGTACTCGACCGGGCCTTCGAGGTCGAACGTGACGCCCTTGGTGGTCGCGCCGAGGCGCTCGGCGAGCGGGCCGAGCGCGGCCATCTTCGCGGCGACGGCCGGATAGTCGCGCTCCACCGTCACCAGCTTCGGCATCGTCACGCCGGGGACGGGCTCGCATTCGCCCTCGGCCCAGTCGGCGACGCGTCCATGGGGGGTCGCCATCTCGTCGGGGGTGTCGTGCAGCAGCGGCACGGCGACGACGTCCTTGCGGACGCCCAGATGCCGCTCGGCCAGCCGGCTGAACTGGGCGGCGATGTCCTGGAAGGCGCGCCAGTCGCTCCGGGTCTGCCACGGCGGCGCTATCGCCGGGTTGAACGAGTGCACGTACGGGTGCATGTCGGTGGTGTTGAGGTCGTGCTTCTCGTACCAGGTCGCGGCCGGCAGCACGATGTCGGAGTAGACCGTGGTGCTGGTCATGCGGAAGTCCAGCGACAGCAGCAGGTCCAGCTTCCCGGCCGGGGCCTCGTCCCGCCAGACGACCTCCCTGGGGCGTTCGCCGGGCGGTGACTCCTCCGCCCGCACGGCGTCTTCGGCGCCCAGCAGGTGCTTGAGGAAGTACTCGTTGCCCTTGGCGGACGAGCCCAGCAGGTTGGACCGCCACACCGTCAGGACGCGGGGGAAGTTCTCCGGGGCGTCGGGGTCCTGGCAGGCGAACTTCAGCCGGCCGGCCTTCAGCTCGTCCACGATGTGCTCGCCGGCCGGCCTCCCGGCGGCCTCGGCCTCGTCGGCGAGGGTGAGCGGGTTGCGGTCGAAGGTCGGGTAGGACGGCATCCAGCCCAGCCGGGCCGCCTGCGCGATCACGTCGGCGGTGGTCCGCCCGGCGAGCCGCCCGCCGCCCGTCGCCGCCGACAGGGTGCCCGCGTCGAACCGGTCGTAGCGGAACTGGTCGGAGTGCAGGTACCAGAAGGCGGTGCCGATCATCTGGCGGGGCGGGCGGGACCAGTCCAGCCCGAACGCCAGCTGCGCCCACCCGGTCACCGGGCGGCACTTCTCCTGCCCGACGTAGTGGGCCCAGCCGCCGCCGTTCACGCCCTGCCCGCCGGTCAGCGTGGTCAGGGCGAGGAACGTCCGGTAGATGGTGTCGGAGTGGAACCAGTGGTTGGTGCCCGCGCCCATGATGATCATCGACCGGCCGCGGGACTCCTCGGCGTTCGCCGCGAACTCGCGCCCGATCCGCTCGGCGGCCTGCGCGGGGACGCCGGTGATGGTCTCCTGCCAGGCAGGCGTGCCCGGCTCCGACGCGTCGTCGTACCCGGACGGCCACGAACCGGGCAGCCCGTCCCGTCCCACCCCGTACTGGGCGAGCAGCAGGTCGAACACGGTCGTGACCAGGTGGCCGCCGACGTTCCGGACCGGCACGCCCCTGCGGAGCGTTCCCGGCGCGCCGTCGACGCCGTCGAACCGGGCCAGCTCGATCTCGGCCGTCTCGCCGCCCTCGACCGACAGCAGCGGGTCGGCGTCGCCCAGGTCCAGGTTCCACCTGCCCATGCCGGCGTCGCCGTACCGGAATCCGAGCGACCCGTTCGGCACCAGCGGATGCCCGGTGGCCGCGTCCAGGATCACGGTCTTGAACGCCGCGTGCTCGGACTCGGCCTCGGCGCCCGGCAGATCGGCCGCGGTGAGGAACTTGCCCGGGACGCAGGTGCCGTCGCGCTCCTCCAGCCGCACGAGGAACGGCAGGTCGCTGTAGCGCTTGACGTAGTCGGTGAAGTACGGCACCCGCCGGTCGACGAAGAACTCCCTGAGGATGACGTGCCCCATGGCCATGGCCAGGGCGCCGTCGGTGCCGGGCTGGGCGGCCAGCCACTCGTCGGCGAACTTGACGTTGTCGGCGTAGTCCGGGGAGACCGCCACGACCTTCTGGCCCCGGTAGCGGGCCTCGGTCATCCAGTGCGCGTCCGGCGTCCGCGTCACCGGCACGTTCGACCCCCACATGATCAGGTAGCCGGCGTCCCACCAGTCGCCCGACTCGGGGACGTCGGTCTGGTCGCCGAACACCTGCGGGGACGCCACCGGCAGGTCGGCGTACCAGTCGTAGAACGACAGCATCGTCCCGCCGATCAGCGACACGAACCGGGCGCCGGACGCGTGCGAGACCATCGACATCGCCGGGATCGGGGAGAACCCGGCGACCCGGTCCGGGCCGTGCTCGGCGATCGTGTGGACGTGCGCGGCTGCGATCATCTCGGTCGCCTCGTCCCACGACGCCCGCACCAGCCCGCCGCGCCCCCGCGCGCCCTTGTAGGCGCGGGCCCTCTCCGGGTCGGAGACGATGTCGCGCCACGCGGCCACCGGGTCGCCGGTGCGGGCCTTGGCCTCCCGGTACATCTCCAGCAGGACGCCCCGCACGTACGGGTACCGCACGCGGGTCGGCGAGTAGGTGTACCAGGAGAACGACGCGCCCCGGGGGCAGCCGCGCGGCTCGTACTCGGGACGGTCCGGGCCCACCGACGGGTAGTCGGTCTGCTGCGCCTCCCAGGTGATGATGCCGTCCTTGACGTACACCTTCCACGAGCACGACCCGGTGCAGTTCACCCCGTGCGTGGAGCGCACGACCTTGTCGTGCGACCAGCGGTCCCGATAGAACGCGTCCGCCTGCCGCCCGCCCTTCTTGGTCATGGTCCGCAGATCGGGCGAGACCTGCGCGCGGGTGAAGTACCTCCGCGTGCTCACCAGTGCGTCTTCCAGCGGGCCGTCCAGTCCGGGCCTGCCCTCGGTCGAGCTCAACTCCGCTTCCCTTCCCTATGCGTCCCGGCGGGCCGGCACGGCGCGCCGGACGACCGTGGCGGTGAACAGCGCGGCGGCCGCGGCCACGAGCGCGAGCAGCACGAGTCCGGCGGCGTAGGAGCCGTAGGCGCCGTAGACGAACCCCATGACCAGCGGCGGGACGAACCCGCCGAGGCCGCCCGCGGCGCCGACGACGCCGGTGACCGCGCCGACCTTGCTCACCGGGGTGAGCTGCGCGACCAGCGCGAACGTCGCGCCGCTGCCGGCGCCGAGCGCGGCGGCCATGGCGAGGAACGCGATCGTCCCGAGCGGCATCAGCGGCGGCGCGAACGACTGCGCCGCCGCGCCCGCCACCGTCACCGCCAGGGCCGCCGCCATCACCCGGGCGGCGCCGACCCGGTCCGACAGCCACCCGCCGATCGGGCGCATCACCACCGCCAGCAGGACGAACCCCGCCATCCGGTTGGCGGCGTCCGACTGCGACAGCCCGTACTGCGTCTTCAGATACGTGGGCAGGTACACCGAGAACGCGACGTAGCCGCCGAACGCCACGGCGTACAGGGCCGACATCTGCCAGGTCACGCCCATCCGGGCCGTCGCGACCAGCCGTTTCGCGAGCGGCTCGGTCGGCGCGGTGCGCCCGGGGGCCTCCCGCAGGACGAGCCACGCGACCGCCGCGTACACGGCGAGCAGCACGGCCATGACCACGAACGGGAACTCCGTCCCGTACCTGTCGACCTCCTTGACGGTCGTCAGCGCGCTGATCGCGGTGCCGCCCATTCCGGCGCCGAAGATCCCGACCGCCAGCCCGCGCCGCTGGGGCGGGAACCAGGCGTTGACGAAGGGGACCCCGACCGCGAACGTCGTGCCGGCGATGCCGAGGAAGAACCCGCCGGCGAGCAGCGACGCCAGCGAGGAGTGCCCGGCCAGGCCCAGGTAGAGGACGGGCACGATGGTGAACAGCGAGACCGCGGGGAACATCACCCGGCCGCCGAACCGGTCGGTCAGGGCGCCGACCGGGATGCGCCCCAGCGAGCCCACGACCACGGGCACGGCCACGAGCAGGGACTGCTCGAACGACGAGAGATCCAGCGAGTCCTTGAACCGCGGCCCCAGCGGGCTCAGCAGCGCCCACGCCCAGAAGTTCACCGCGAACCCGATCGTGGCCACCGCCAGCATGACCATCGACCGGCGGCCGCCGCCCACCCCGGTTTCCGCGGGCCCCGCTTCCGCCGTCCGACGTGTCCCAGTCACCGTGACCTGCCTCCGTCAGCCCGATTTCGGTGGGCCTTCCCTGTGCGCCGAGCGGATAACCATGATCAGTTCCGCCGCACCACCCTCGTGGAGCGCGGTGACGCGCGGTAGGGACCTTGGTCCCGGCGAAGGCCCCGCGAGGGCGCGGGGCCGCGATGACCTACCGTGGTCACCGTGACCGACCATCGTGAGCACGGCGAGCTGGTGGAGGCGCTGCGGGCGGCCGGGGTCAGCGGGGTGGACGACTCGGCGCTCGCGCGGTCCCTGTACTCGTCGGACGCCTCCCTGTACCGGGTGCCGCCGCGGGTCGTGGTGACGCCCCGCGAGGCGGGCGAGCTGCCGGCCGTCCTCGCGGTGTGCCGGGACGCCGGGGTGCCGCTCACGATGCGGGGCGCCGGGACGTCCATCGCGGGGAACGCGGTCGGGCCCGGGGTCGTCGCCGACGTGAGCCGGCACCTGAACCGCGTGCTGGAGATCGACCCGGAGGCGGGGACGGCGCTGGTGGAGCCCGGCATCGTGCAGGCGGACCTGCACCGGGCGGCGGCGGGGCACGGGCTGCGTTTCGGGCCCGATCCGTCCACCCGGACGCGCGCCACGCTCGGCGGGATGATCGGCAACAACGCGTGCGGCTCGCGGGCGCTCGGCTACGGGCGCACGAGCGACAACGTGCTCGGCCTCGACGTCGTCACCGGCTCCGGGGAGCGGCTGCGGCTCGGCGACGTGCCGGGGGCGCGGCCCGGCAGCGTCCTGCTGGAGCGGCTGCGGGGGCTGGTCGGCGAGAACCTGGCCCTCGTGCGGACCGAGTTCGGGCGGTTCGGCCGGCAGGTCTCCGGATACTCGCTGGAGCACCTGCTGCCGGAGCAGGGCTTCGACGTCGCCCGCACGCTGGTGGGCAGCGAGGGGACGCTCGCGCTGACGCTCGCGGCACGGGTGCGGATGGTCCGGGAGCCCGCGCACCGGGCGCTGGTGGTGCTCGGGTACGGGTCGATGGCCGAGGCCGCCGACGCCGTCCCGGCGATCCTGCCGCACGGCCCGGTCGCGTGCGAGGGACTGGACTCGCGGATCGTCGACGTCGTGCGGGAGCGGCGGGGCGCCGCCGCGGTGCCGCCGCTGCCGTCCGGGTCCGGGTGGCTGCTGGTGGAGCTGGCCGGCCCCGAGGCCGGGGCGCTGCGTTCCGCGGCGCGCGAGATCGTCGGCGATTCCGGTTGCGCCGACTCGGCGCTCGTGGAGGACATGGCGCTCGCCGACGCGCTGTGGCGGATCCGCGAGGACGGCTCCGGGCTCGTCGCGCGCACGCCCTCCGGCGAGCAGGCGCACGCCGGGTGGGAGGACGCGGCGGTCCCGCCCGAGCGGCTCGGCGCCTACCTGCGGGAGTTCGAGGCGCTGCTGGCCGGATACGACCTGTTCGGCGTCCCGTACGGCCATTTCGGCGACGGGTGCATCCACGTCCGGATCGACTTCCCGTTCGGGCGGACCGGCGGGACGCGCGTCTTCCGGGACTTCCTGAACGAGGCGGCGGCGCTGGCGGCGCGGCACGGCGGCACCATGTCCGGCGAGCACGGCGACGGGCGGGCCCGCAGCGAGCTGCTGCCGCACATGTACTCGCCCGAGGCGCTGGCGCTGTGCTCGGCCGTCAAGGACGTCTTCGACCCGGACGACGTGCTCAACCCCGGCATCATCGTCCGCCCGGCGGCCGTGGACGCCGACCTGCGCGCCGTGCAGACGATCCCGCTGGACCGGGGCCTCGGTCTCGCCTACCGGGACGACCGGGGCGACCTGTCCCGTGCCGTGCACCGCTGCACCGGCGTGGGCAAGTGCCGCGCCGACAACACGGGGTCGGGCGGCGTGATGTGCCCGTCCTACCTGGCGACCCGGGAGGAGAAGGACTCCACGCGCGGACGGGCCCGGGTGCTCCAGGAGGTCGTCAGCGGGAAGCTCGGCCCGGACGGCTGGAAGTCCGACGCCCTGCACGACGTCCTCGATCTGTGCCTCGCGTGCAAGGGCTGCGCGTCCGACTGCCCGACCGGCGTCGACATGGCCTCCTACAAGGCGGAGGCGCTGCACCGGCGGTACCGGGGGCGGATCCGGCCGCGCTCCCACTACGCGCTCGGCCGGCTCCCGCGCTGGACCCGGCTCGCCGCCCGGGCGCCCGCGGCGATCAAGGCGGTGAACGCGGCGATGCGGTCGCGCGCGCTGAAGCCGCTGCTCGCGTGGGGCGCGGGCATCGACGGGCGGCGCACGCTCCCCGCGCTCGCGCCCGTGACGTTCCGGCGCTGGTTCGCCTCGCACCGCAGCCCGCGGGGCCGCAACGGCGACGTCGTGCTGTTCGTGGACAGCTTCACCGACGCGTTCTCCCCGGAGGTGGGCCGGGCGACCGTGCGGGTGCTGGAGCACGCCGGCTACCGCGTCACGGTGACCGAGCGCCCCGTGTGCTGCGGGATCACGTGGATCTCCACCGGTCAGCTGGACGGCGCGCGGGCGCAGGCGCGCCGCACCGTCCGCGCGCTGCTCCCCCACGTGCGGCGCGGCGCCAGGGTCGTCGGCATGGAGCCGTCCTGCACCGGGGTGCTGCGGTCCGACGCCGAGGAGCTGCTGAGGGGCGTGGACGCGGCGGCCGCCCGCGAGGTCGCCGCCGCGACCCGCACCCTGGCCGAGCTGCTCGCCGAGACGCCGGACTGGACGCCGCCCGACCTGTCCGGCGTCACCGGGATCGCGCAGCCGCACTGCCACCACCACGCCGTCATGGGCTGGGCGAAGGACGCCGACCTGCTGCGCAAGGCGGGCGCGGACGTCGAGCGGCTCGGCGACTGCTGCGGGCTGGCCGGCAACTTCGGCGTCGAGAAGGGCCACCACGAGGTGTCGGTCGCCGTCGCCGAGCAGCGGCTGCTCCCGGCCGTCCGCGCGGCCGGGGAGGACGCGGTGGTCCTGGCCGACGGGTTCAGCTGCCGCACGCAGCTGCGCGAGCTGGCGCGGCGCGACGGCGAGCACCTCGCCGAGCTCCTGGCCCGCCGCCTGCCGGAGGGCTGACCGTCGGGCGCGCCTAGCCGCCCAGCGTGCGCGACAGGGTGAGCGCGGCGGTGTGGACGGCCGGCGCGACCGCGGCGAGCCGCATCCGCGTCGCCCAGCCCGACACCGACAGCGCGCCGAGGACCAGGCCGTCCGGGCCGAGGACGGGGCTGGCGGCGCAGACGATGCCGCTGCCGGACTCCTCCCGGTCGTAGGCGACGCCCTCCCGCCTGATCGTCTCCAGTTCCCGGGCGAGCAGCCCCGGCGCGGTCACGCTGCGCTCGCCGACCTTGACCAGCCCCGACTCCAGCACGCCCTTGACCACCTCCGGCGGGGAGAACGCGAGGATCGCCTTGCCCACCCCCGTCACGTGCGCGGGCAGCCGCCCGCCCACCTGCGACGGCAGCCGCGGGCCGCCGGAGGAGCCGAGGATCTCCACGTAGACGACCTCGCCGCCCTCCAGCACCGCGAGATGGACGGTCTGCCGGGTCGCCTCCCGCAGGTCCGACATGTAGGGGACGGCGGCGTCGCGCAGCACCCGCTGGCGCGGCACCCGCTGCCCGATCTCGAACAGCCGCAGGCCGAGCCGCACCCGCGGGCCCCGGCGCTCCAGCAGCCCGGCGTCCACCAGGTCGAGGGCGATGCGGTGCGCGGTCGACTTCGGCAGGCCGCTGCGGCGGGCCAGCTCGGCGGCGCCCAGGCCGTCGTCCTCCGGGCGGAACGCCGACAGCACCGCGACGACGCGGCGCAGGAAGCTCTCCTCGGACGGGACGGGCGGCATGAAACCAGTGTCCCACCACGCGGGACGTCCGCGTTGCCCGCGGGGCCCCGGGCGGGAGAGGCTCGGCCTGCCCATACGAACGAAAGGACGGCCCCATGGACCCGGGTTCAGTGGAGAAGGCCGCGGCCGCGCTGCTCGACGCGTACGCCACCGGCACTCCCATCGCGCCGCTGACGAAGGACCATCCGGACATGTCGGTGGCCGACGCCTACGCGGTCCAGCTCGCCCAGGTCACGGCGTGGACCGGCGCCGGAGCGCGCGTCAAGGGCCACAAGGTCGGCCTGACCTCGGCGGCGATGCAGCGCCAGATGGGCGTGGACCAGCCGGACTTCGGCGTGCTGCTGGACACGATGTTCCTGCCGGAGAGCGCCCCGATCGACACCGGCCGGTTCCTGCAGCCCCGGATCGAACCGGAGATCGCGTTCGTGCTGGGTCGCCCGCTGGCCGGGCCCGGCGCCACGGCGGCGGACGCCGTCGCGGCCGTCGACTACGTGCTGCCCGCGCTGGAGGTGATCGACTCCCGCATCGCGGACTGGAAGATCACCCTGCCGGACACGATCGCGGACAACGCCTCCAGCGGCGGCGTCGTGCTCGGCACCCGCCCGGTCCGCCTGGACGACCAGGACCTGTCGCTGATGGGCTGCCTGCTGCGCCGCGACGGCGACCTGATCGACACCGGCGCGGGCGGCGCGGTCCTCGGATCGCCGATCAACGCGCTGGTCTGGCTGGCCAACGTCCTCGGCGAGCGCGGCGTGAGCCTGGAGGCCGGGCACGTGGTGCTGCCCGGCTCCATCACCGCGGCCGTGCCGGTCGCGCCCGGACAGACGCTGACGGCGACGTTCGCCGGAATCGGTTCCGTGACCGCTCGGTTCGGAAGGAGGGAACAGGCATGAGCAAGTTGACGGCGGCGATCGTCGGGCCGGGGAACATCGGCACCGACCTGCTGGTCAAGCTCCAGCGCAGCGAGCTGATCGACGTCCACTCGATGGTCGGGGTGGTGCCGGAGTCCGACGGCCTGGAGCGCGCCCGCAGGATGGGCGTCGAGGCGTCGGCGGAGGGCGTGGACTGGCTGCTGAAGCAGCCCGTGCTGCCCGACCTGGTGTTCGAGGCGACGTCGGCGAAGGCCCATCTGGCCAACGCGCCCCGCTACGAGGAGGCGGGGATCACGGCGATCGACCTGACGCCGGCCGCGGCGGGCCCCCTGGTGTGCCCGCCGGTGAACCTGGACTCGCTCTCGGACGCCCCCAACCTCAACATGATCACCTGCGGCGGGCAGGCGACGATCCCGATCGTGCACGCGGTGTCCTCCGTGGTGCCGGTGCCGTACGCCGAGATCGTCGCGTCGATCGCGTCCCGCTCGGCCGGGCCCGGCACCCGCGCGAACATCGACGAGTTCACCGAGACCACGGCCCGCGCGATCGAGCAGGTCGGCGGCGCGGGCCGGGGCAAGGCGATCATCATCCTCAACCCGGTGGACCCACCGATGATCATGCGGGACACGGTGTTCTGCGCGATCCCGTCCGACGCCGACACCAGGGCCGTCTCCGAGTCGATCGAGAAGATGGTCGCGGAGGTCGCCGCGTACGTGCCCGGCTACACGCTGCGCGTCGAGCCGCAGTTCGACGAGCCCCGCGACATCTGGAACGGGATGGCCCGCGTCGCGGTGTTCCTGGAGGTGCGCGGCAACGGCGACTACCTGCCCGCGTGGGCCGGCAACCTCGACATCATGACCGCGGCCGCCGCCAGGGTCGGCGAGCAGCTCGCGCGTAGGAAGGCCTCCTCATGAGCGACGTCACCGAGAAGATCCGGATCACCGACTCGACGCTGCGGGACGGCAGCCACGCGATGGCGCACCGCTTCACCGAGGAGCAGGTCCGCGGCGTCGTGCACGCCCTGGACGCCGCGGGGGTCGAGGTCATCGAGGTCACCCACGGCGACGGTCTCGGCGGATCGTCCTTCAACTACGGCTTCTCGCTGGAGGACGACGTCAAGCTCGTCGCCGCCGCCGTGGACGAGGCGACCCGGGCCAAGATCGCCGTCCTGCTGCTGCCGGGCCTCGGCACGGTCCACGACCTGAAGATGGCGCACGACGCGGGCGCGTCCGTCGCCCGCGTCGCCACGCACTGCACCGAGGCGGACGTGTCGCTGCAGCACTTCGCCGCCGCCCGCGACCTCGGCATGGAGACCGTCGGGTTCCTCATGCTGTCGCACCGGGTGGGCCCGGAGGAGCTGGCGCGGCAGGCCCGGATCATGGTGGACGGCGGCGCGCAGTGCGTCTACGTCGTCGACTCCGCGGGCGCCCTCGTGCTCGGCGAGGCGCAGGAACGGATCAGCGCGCTGGTCAAGGAGATCGGGCACGAGGCGCAGGTCGGCTTCCACGGCCACCAGAACCTCTCCCTCGGCGTCGCCAACTCCGTCCTGGCGCAGCAGAACGGCGCCCGGCAGATCGACGGCGCGCTGTGCGCGCTCGGCGCGGGGGCGGGCAACTCCCCCACCGAGGTGCTGGTCGCGACGTTCGAGCGGCTCGGCGTCCCGACGGGCGTGGACGTGCAGGGCGCGCTGGCGGCGGCCGACGACGTGGTGAAGCCGTTCCTGCACCGGCTGCCGTTCGCCGACCGCGGCGCGATCACGCAGGGGTACGCGGGCGTGTACTCCAGCTTCCTGCTGCACGCCGAGCGGGCCGCCGAGCGCTACGGCGTCCCGGCGCACGAGATCCTGCAGAAGGTCGGCGAGGCCGGCTACGTCGGCGGCCAGGAGGACATGATCATCGACGTGGCGCTCCAGCTCGCCGCCGAGCGCGACCGCGCGTCATAGCGCGAGCGGGCCGCGGTCCAGATCGTCCAGGAGGGCGCGGGGGTCGTCGTAGACGGCCGCCGCGCCCGCCTCCTCCAGTTCGGCGCGGCTCCAGCCGCCGGTGAGCACGCACACGCACGGCATCCCCGCCCGCCGGGCCGCCTCGACGTCCCAGCGCGTGTCGCCCACGAACACGGCCCGGTCGGCGGGCACCGCGGCCCGTTCCAGGGCCAGCTGGACGAGGTCGGGCGCCGGCTTGGTCGCCTCCACCTCCGACCCGGAGGTGGCCTCGTCGATCGCGTCGTCGGCGTCCAGCGCGGCGCGCAGCGCCTTCAGCTCGGGCGCGGCGGCCGAACTGGCGAGCACGACGCGGTTCCCGCGGCCGGAGCAGGCCCGCAGCAGGTCGGCGGCGCCGTCGAAGGCCTGGAGCCGCGACCAGTACTGCGCGTACAGGGCCGTGTGCGCCGTGCGGATCCCGTCGTCGGCGTCCCGGTCCCGGTCGCCGGGGAGCAGCTGGTCCAGCAGCTTGTCCGAACCCATGCCGACCGCCCGGTGCACGTCCGCCATGGGGACGGTGTGCCCGTGCTGGAGGAACGCCTGCCACCAGGTGGCGGCGTGCAGGTAGTTGGTGTCGACCAGCGTGCCGTCGACGTCGAAGAGCACCGCATCGATCATGCGGCGGCCCTACCCCGTCCGGCCCCGGGGAACCGGGGACGCGCGATGATCTCGACGGTTGCAGGGTGCAAGCGTTGGGATAGCGTGGCGTGATGACCCACGAGGAGCCCCGCGCGTCGACGCCCCGCGGCCTGGCACGCCGGGAGCAGCTCGTGGGCATCGGTCTCGACCTGCTCGCCGAGGGCGGCTGGGCCGCGCTCACGGCCCGGGCCGTCGCGGACCGGGCCCGGATCCGGCCGGGGCTGCTGCACCACTACTTCAACGGGCTGCCCGGGCTGCACGTCGCCGTCGCGCAGCGGGTCAGCGAGACGATCGTCGACCCGGTGGTGGACGCGCTGGTCGCCGCGCCGGACACCGAGGCCGCGCTGCGGGCGCTGCGCGAGCGCGTCCTCGACATGCTCGCCGGGGAGCGCAACCTCAGGCTCGCCGCCGAGCTGCTGGTCCGGGCGCTGCGCGACCCGCGGATGGGCGCCGAGCGGCGGGACTGGGCGCGGGACGTGCGGGCCCGCATCGCCGCGCGGCTGGAGCACCTGCGCCCCGGCTGGCCCGCCGAGCGCCGCGAGGGCACCGCCATGCTCTTCACCGCGGTGCTGGACGGCCTGATGCTCCAGCTGATCCTCGACCCCGACCTGCCGGCCGACCCCGCCCTGCACGCGACCGAGGCCCTGGCCGGCGATCCCTGACCGGCGCTCAGTCCGGGCGCGCGGGGACGATCGCGACGGCCCGGCGGGCCCGCCGGAGCACCGCCGTGCTGGTCGAGCCCAGCGGGGCGATCCCGGCGCCCCGGTCGCCGAGCACCAGCAGCCCAGCGTCGTCCGCGGCGCCGAACAGCGCCTCCAGGGGGCGTTCCAGCAGCAGCGAGACCCGGATGTCGAGCTCCGGGTACCGCGCGCGCCAGGGCGCCACGGCCGCCTCCAGCTCCGCCGCCCGCGTCTTCTCCAGCAGCTCCCTGTCGTGGAACAGCGCCAGCTCGTCCGCGTCGACCGCGGCGGGCTCCCAGCACGCGTACAGCACGCGCAGCTCCCACCGGCGCAGCGCCGCCTCGGCGGCGGCGAAGCCCAGCGCCGGGTCGCACCAGCTCGTCCCGTCCGCGCCCGCGACGACCCGGCGGGGGCCCGCCCCGTCCTTGACCACGACCATCGGGCGGGAGGAGCGCGCCGCGAGTTCCAGCACCCCGGCGCCCTCGTCCAGCCGCTCGGGGGCCCCGACCACCGTCAGCTCCGCGTCGCGGGACTCGCGCAGCAGCGCGCCGCGGGCAGGGCCGCGGACGAGGCGGCCGCGCACCGCGCCGGTCGCCCCCAGTTCGCGGGCGCGCCGCGTGCCGCGCTCCAGCAGGTTCTTCCCCGCCCGCCTCATGACCGCCTCGCCGTGCGGGTCCTCGTGCCCCTCCGGGTAGGGCCAGTGCCAGCAGTGGCACACCACCAGGTCGAGGCCGCGCAGCCGGGCCTCCTCGATCGCCCAGCGCAGCGCCGTGTCGTTCTCCGACGTCCCGTCGTAGCCGAACAGGACGTGCTTCTGGTCGTCGCTCTCCACGCCCGTCATGTCCATGTCCTCCTCCTGCCAGTCTGCGCGTTCCGCCGCGGCACCAGAAGAGGCGCGTGCCCGACCGCTTCCCGGAGCCATTAATGTCACGGACGAAGGAGGAAGAGGAGGAGGCAATGAGAAGGCTAGGACGGGTCCGCCGCCGTTTCGGCTTCGACCGCAACGACCTGCGGCGCGCCGTCGACCGCCGCCAGTGGGCGGTCGGCGTCGCCGCCGCGGTGCTGTTCACGGTGCTCGCCCCGCCCGCGTCCGTGCTCCTGGCCGTCGACGCCTATCGCAGCGGCGTCCGGGCCGAGCACCGCAACGTCCACCGCGTCACGGCGCAGGTCGTCCACACCGACTCCCAGGGCGGCGCGGGCGTGCGGCACACCTACGCCGAGCTGGCCTGGACGTCCCCCGACGGCCGGACGCGGACCACCGTCGTCCCCGCCGACAAGTCCGTCAGGCCGGGCATGGAGCAGCGCGTCTGGGTGGACGCGGCGGGCGATCCGGTCCAGCACCCCCAGACCCGCACCGCCACCCTGGCCACCACCGCCGTCGCCGCGGCCACGGCCGCCCTCGCGGTGGGGGTCCCCCTGCTGGCCGCCTACCTCCTCGCCCGCCGCCGCTGCAACCGCCGCCGTGACGCCCTCTGGGACGAGAGCTGGACCAGCCTGGCGCAGCACGCCTGACCGGTTCCCCAAGCCGTCCCCATTTCTGGGTCACGGCGATCACCCTGAGACGATCTTCCTCGCCCGCGGGGGTAGGCCGACGGCATCGGATCCTCGGGGGAAGGGGAGAACGTGTTCAGGAGGATCGCGGCGGAGCTCGTGGGCACGCTGCTCCTGGTGTACTTCGCGGTGGGAGTGGCGACCCTGTCGTTCGGCTTCGGGGTCGCCGGGCGCAGCCTCTCGGCGGGCGTCGTCGCGACGGCGCTGGCCTTCGGCCTGGTGCTCCTCGTCCTGGTCTACGCGATCGGGCCGATCTCGGGCTGCCACATCAACCCGGCCGTCACGCTGGGCGTGCTGCTCGCCCGCCGGATCCCGCCGATCGACGCCGTCGGCTACTGGCTCGCCCAGTTCGCCGGCGGCATCCTGGGCGCGCTCCTGCTCTGGGCGACCTTCTCCGGCTCGCCGCTCTACTCCCGCTCCGTGACCGGCCTCGGCGCGGACGGGTGGGGCGACGCCAGCCTCATCCGCGTCGACATGGGCGGGGCGTTCCTCACCGAGGTCGTCCTGACCGCCCTGTTCGTGTTCATCGTGCTGTCCATGACGAGCACGGCGGCCATCCCGTCGGTCGCCGGGGTCGGCATCGGCCTCGCCCTCACGACCGTCCACCTCATCGGCATCCCGATCACGGGGACCTCGGTCAACCCGGCCCGCAGCCTCGGCCCGGCCGTCGTCCTCGGCGGGACGGCGCTGTCGCAGGTGTGGCTGTTCATCGTCGCGCCCCTGGTGGGAGCCGTGGTGGCCGCGGCGCTGCACAGCTTCGTCGGGCCACCGGAGAAGGAGACCCCGCTTCCCCCCGTAGAGGACGACGAGACCCCCTAGCTGTGTTTCAGAGTCCCAGCCCACTCCGCTCGACTGGCGGCTCGCTACGTGACCGGGCCTGGGCGGACGCGGCATCGCTTCGCGATCTGCCCGGTGCAGATCGCCTCCGGCTCCGCCGCACCGGGCAGTTCACGCGTTCGCGCGCGACCGAGACCAGGCCCTGGCTCCCGATGGTTGCCGGGGCGCGGGTCAGTCGGTGCCGAACTCCATGGCGGCGCGGTCGAGGACCTCGGCGTCACGGGAGTCCTTGCCGCGGGAGGCGATCGCCTCGGCGCCGCCCGCAGGCATCGCGCCGATCAGCCCGGTGGAGGCCGCCTGCGCGGCACCGATCAGGGCCGGGTGCGAGCTGCCGACCATGCCGAGCCCGGCGTACTGCTCCAGCTTGGCGCGCGAGTCGGCGATGTCGAGGTTGCGCATCGTCAGCTGCCCGATCCGGTCCACGGGGCCGAAGGCGGAGTCCTCGGTGCGCTCCATGGACAGCTTGTCGGGGTGGTAGCTGAACGCGGGCCCGGTGGTGTCGAGGACGGAGTAGTCCTCGCCGCGCCGCAGCCGCAGGGTGACCTCGCCGGTGACGGCCGTCCCCACCCAGCGCTGCAGCGACTCGCGCAGCATCAGCGCCTGCGGGTCGAGCCAGCGCCCCTCGTACATGAGCCGGCCGAGCCGCCGCCCCTCGCTGTGGTAGGTGGCGAGGGTGTCCTCGTTGTGGATCGCGTTGACGAGCCGCTCGTAGGCCGCGTGCAGCAGCGCCATGCCGGGCGCCTCGTAGATGCCGCGGCTCTTGGCCTCGATGACGCGGTTCTCGATCTGGTCGGACATGCCGAGGCCGTGCCGCCCGCCGATGGCGTTGGCCTCCAGCACCAGGTCGACGGCCGACCCGAACTCCTTGCCGTTGATCGTCACCGGGCGGCCCTGCTCGAAGCCGATCACGACGTCCTCGGCGGGGATCTCCACGGCGGGGTCCCAGAACCGGACGCCCATGATCGGGTCGACGGTCTCGATCCCGGCGTCGAGGTGCTCCAGCGCCTTGGCCTCGTGGGTCGCGCCCCAGATGTTGGCGTCGGTGGAGTAGGCCTTCTCCGTGCTGTCCCGGTAGGGCAGGCCGCGGGCGAGCAGCCACTGCGACATCTCCGTGCGGCCGCCGAGCTCGGTCACGAAGTCGGCGTCGAGCCAGGGCTTGTAGACCAGCAGGGACGGGTTGGCCAGCAGCCCGTACCGGTAGAACCGCTCGATGTCGTTGCCCTTGAACGTCGAGCCGTCGCCCCAGATCTGGACGTCGTCCTCCAGCATGGCGCGGACCAGGAGGGTCCCCGTCACGGCGCGTCCGAGCGGGGTGGTGTTGAAGTAGCTGCGGCCGCCGGAGCGGATGTGGAACGCGCCACAGGCCAGGGCGGCGAGCCCCTCCTCCACGAGGGCGGCCCGGCAGTCGACCAGGCGCGCGACCTCCGCCCCGTACTTGGCGGCGCGGCCGGGCACGGAGGCGATGTCGGGCTCGTCGTACTGCCCGATGTCGGCGGTGTAGGCGCACGGCACCGCGCCCTTGTCGCGCATCCACGCGACCGCCACCGAAGTGTCGAGGCCACCGGAGAAGGCGATCCCGACGCGCTCACCGACGGGCAGGGAGGTCAGCACTTTGGACATGAGCACAAGTATGCACACTCCTGCATGAACATGCAACGTGGGGGCGGCGACCGTCCGTGCCCCCGGCCGGCCCGGCCGGACGGAGACGCCCTCCCCCCGGCCCGGCGTGCGGTCCATACGACGAAGGGAATCAGCGTGCCGGCCGGCGCCGCGCCGACCGCGATGCCGCACGGCGAAAGACGTGCCGCACATCCACTGACTGGACTTGACCGGATGCCGTCCCGTTTCTTACCCGGCGAGTCGTCCCGCCCCCGTGCGGGCGGCGGTATCACCACGGTCCCGAAGACTCCGCTCAATCACCTACCTCTGAGTTCGCACCGGTTTCGCACCCGCGGATCATTCGTCTTTCACGGTTCGCCGCCTACCAGGCGGGCGGTCGCGAACGCAAGTACGCGAAGCGGCGCGGGCGCATGCCTCAATGCGCGACGCTTCATTCGTCGCGCATTCATTCCACCGGGATGCCCATCCTCCCGCGGCCGGTTAATACTCATCGACCCTGGCACCAATACTTGCCGCGCAAGTTTCACAACCGAAATGGGAATGACCGTAATGCGCCATTCCGAAACCTGAGAATGGCCGCTTGTGGCCGATCGCTTTACATTCCGCACGGCCTCGCGTTCCCTGGTTCTTGGCGCTGCCGGAAGCCGGTCGCACGAGCGGAGGAGGCGTTCCATTGTGGATCTGCCCGAGCCCCGGTCCGACTCCAGTGATCCTCAACGCGCCGCCACCCGACGGAGAATTGTCCGGTTGCACCGGATTGCACGGAACGGAGGGAAACGAGATGGAATCGGTTCGGCAAACAGGCGTTCACCGCCAAAGCAGTCGGAGGTACGCGGAACCCCGCGGTTGCGGGGCGGCGGAGACGGGAAACTCGGGCGACCCGAAAGCGAAGTGTTTTCTAACGGCGCCGAGAGCTTTCCATCTGTTGGGCTCCCCGCTCTTCCAAAAGTCGACCCGGTCACGGGAAGATTGGGGACGGTAACGGAGAGCAACCACACCAACGGAAGCTTGAACTGATCATGGACACGCCCGTCAACCCCGCTGACCAGGCGTTAGCCCGACTCCGCGAGGACTTCCAAGGCCACCGAATCTGGCGCGCCACGCGCTACGACGGAAGGCTCGGCGACTGGGTCGCCACCCTGCACGACCCAAAGGCCGGCATTGACCCGACCGTTATATGCAGCACGGCAGAAGAGCTCCGCAAGGCGCTCACCAACGAGCTCAGCCGCGCGGCCTGCCGTCCGAGACCCGACCCCCGTAAGTGGGTGCGCCGGTAATGGGGTGGATCGAACCGAAGAATCTGCACGCCGAAGTCTCGACTTCCTCCATTACAAGCCATCTTGACCGGCTTGCACAGGAAGTCGTCCGGGAGGGCTGGAAGGCCGAACCGCGCTACGACGGGCCCCTCCCGCTCGTGCGCGTCTTCGACCCGGTCGTCCCGGGGTTCGGGGAGAGCGTCACGCTCGCCCCCGGATCGACGTCCGACACCTGGTGGTACCGGTCGAGCACCGGGGAGGATCTGGCTCCGCACACCGACCCGGCCCGCGCCGCCGGGCGGATCACCCGGATCCTCACCCCCTACGTGGCGGCCGCGCTCGCCGCCCGGGCACGCCGTCCGGTGGGGGACGGCGTCGCGCTTCCGGTCCCGCCGCCCGACCCCGGCACGCACCACACCGAGACGATCGCCTACCTCCATGCCCGCTTCGGTGTCCTGTGCTGGTGGGGCACCCACACCAAGGAATGGTGGGCCCTCATCCCCTGCGCCGCGCAGTGGAGGCTCGTCAACGCGCCCGCTTCGGAGACCCTCGCCCAGGCCATCCTCGACGTCCACGCGCACAGCTAGCCCGGCGCCGGGGAGGCCGCTCCTCCCCGGCGCCGGGCTCAGTTCGGGGCGGCGGCGTCGCGGTCCCTGAGGACGGCCTTGTGGATCTTGCCGACGGGGGTCAGCGGGACGTCCGGGGTGATGACGAACTGGCGCGGGACCTTGTAGTCGGCCAGGCGGTCGCGGCAGTAGGCGGTCAGTTCGCCGGCGGTGGGCGGCTCGGCGCCCGGGCGCGGGACGACGTAGAAGCGGCCGACCTCGCCGAGAACCGCGTCGGGGACGCCGATCCCGGCGGCCATCGCGACCTTCGGATGGGCGGTCAGGACGTTCTCGATCTCGACCGGGTAGACGTTGAAGCCGCCCTGGATGTACATCTCCTTCTTCCGCCCGCGCAGGACCAGGTGCCCGTCGGGTTCCAGGGCGACCATGTCCCCGGTGGCGAGCCAGCCGTCCGGCAGGAAGACCTCGGCGGTCTCGTCCGGCATGTCCCAGTAGCCGGCGGCGACGCAGGCGCCGCGGATCTGGAGCTCACCGGTCTCGCCCGGCGGCAGCACGGCGCCGTCGGGCGCGGTCACGCGCGCCTCGAAGTCGCCGATGATCGCGCCGAGGGTCCGGGAGACCGTCTCGGGGTCGTCGTCCGTCGGGGACAGGACGCAGGCGCCCGAGGATTCGGACAGGCCGTAGAGGCCGTAGAGGGGAGCCTCGGGGAAGCCGCGGCGGATCGCGGCGGCGAGCGCGGGTTCCACGTTGGACCCGCCCGCCATGCACAGCCGGACGGACGAGACGTCGCGCTCGGCGAAGTCGGGGCGGCCCAGCATCAGCACGTACATCGTGGGGACGGCGCCGAGGAACGTCACCCGGTGGCGTTCGACGGCGCGCAGCGCTGCGTCCGGGGAGAACGCGGGCAGCAGCGCGACCGAGCCGCCGCTGACCAGGGCGGCCATGATGGTGCAGGTGATGCCGCCGACGTGGTTGAACGGCAGGTGGCCGAGCAGGACGTCCTCGCCGGACATCCCGAAGTGGTCGGCCTGGGCCCGGGCCGAGGCCAGGATGCCGCGGTGCGTGATGACGGCGCCCTTGGGACGTCCCGTGGTGCCGGACGTGTAGAGGATCATCAGCGGGTCGTCCGCGTCCACCGCGTCGCGGACCTCGGCGAGGGACGGCGGCGCCGGAGCGGAGGCGAGGGCGTCGAAGCCCGCGCCGAAGTGCACGGCGGGGATGCCGGACGCCGCGAAGTACGCGGCGAAGTCGAACTCGGGCACGGCGTCGACGCTGACCACGAGCCGGGCGCCGCTCTGCCCCAGCATGTACGACAGCTCCCGCTCCCGGTAGCGGACGTTGAGCGGGACGACCACGGCGCCGATCCGGGCGGCGCCGAAGAACACCGCGAGCCACTGCGAGGTGTTGGGGCCGAGCAGGCCGATGCGGTCGCCCGGCCCGACGCCGCGGGCCAGCAGGCCCGCCGCGACCCGGTCGGCCAGCTCGTCGAACGCGCTGTACGTGATGGTGTCGTCGCCGTCGAACAGGAACGCCTCGTCCCGCGTCGCCGCGGCCTTGAGCGCCCCTCCGACCGTCACTGCCCGCATGTCGCCTTCCCTCGTCCCGGTGGCATTCGTCAGGGAGCGGTCGTGCACGCACACCTCAGAGCTTGCGGCCGACTCCGGCGTAGAACCAGATCGGCAGGGCCTCCTCGAGGGCGACCGGGCGCTCGGGCCGCCACAGCGGCGCCCACACCAGGCCCGGGTCGACCAGTGCGAAGTCGCCGAACAGGCCCGTCACCTGGTCCAGGCTGCGCGGCGTGCCGGGCGCGTTGGTCCTCTTGTAGACCTCCACGACCTTCGCCACGATGTCGGGCACGCCGTCGGCGGAGGCGTGGGTGATCGCCATGTGGCTGCCGGGGGCGAGCGCGTCGCGCAGCTCGGCCATGATGCCGGGCGGGTCGTCGGCGTCCGGGATGAAGTGCAGGGTGGCGATCGTCAGCAGCGCGACCGGCTTCGCGAAGTCCAGCAGCCGGGTGATCTCAGGGTGCTCCAGGATCTCGCGGGGGCGGCGGATGTCGGCCTGGACCATCCGGGTGCCGGGCGAGTCCGCGAGGATCGCCCGTCCGTGCGCGACGACCTGGCCGTCGTAGTCGACGTAGGCGACGCGGGCGGCGGGGTTCACCGACTGGGCGATCTGGTGGACGTTCTGCTGGGTGGGCAGCCCGGTGCCGATGTCGAGGAACTGGTCGATGCCCTGCTCGGCCATGTACCGGACGGCGCGGCCCATGAAGGCCCGGTTCTCCTTGATCAGGGTGATCAGGGTGGGGTCGGCGGACTTGGCCTCCTCGGCGCGGAGGCGGTCGGCCTCGTAGTGGTCCTTGCCGCCGAGGTAGTAGTCGTACATGCGAGCGATGTTCGGCACGCTCGGGTCGAATCCGCCTGGCCGAAGCCGCTCGCCTGCCACCGTGCCTCCCTGCCGGCCGCCCATGCTGATCATCTTCACATCACACTGTACGGTCTGCGCCGGCGCGGCAGGACCGGTCCACGAGAACGACCGATCACGATTCGGTCCGGCGGGCGCGCCCCGCCCGCCAGGGGGCGAGGGGCCGGACGAGCAGCGAGATGCGGCCGCCGATCGCGCGGGGCCTGGAGGCGCTCCGCGCGGCGGCGCGGTGCTGACGATCGGCTCGCCCGGGCGGGCGCCTGCCCCGGGTATGTCGGGCGTACCGGAAAGTAGCGTGTCATACTGGGCGATTCCTAGCGGGGGCCGCGCGTCACCGCTCGGATGTCAGCTGAAGGGAGAAGCCATGCCCTCCCCCGCGGGGCACGAGCCGCAGACCTTCGATCCGTCGGCGCCCAACGAGAGCCGGATGCACGACTACCTGCTCGGGGGCAAGGACAACTACGCCGCGGATCGGCAGGCGGCGCTCCAGGCGATCGAGCTGGCGCCGGAACTGCCGGTCCTGGCGCGCGAGGGGCGCAAGTTCCTGGACCGCGTCGTCCGGTTCCTCGCCGCGGCCGGGATCCGCCAGTTCCTCGACATCGGGACCGGCCTGCCCACCCAGGGAAGCGTGCACCAGATCGCTCAGGCAGTCGCGCCGGACTGCCGGGTCGTCTACGTCGACAACGATCCGGTGGTGCGCGTCCACGCGCAGGCGCTGCTGGGAGGGGACGCCCGCACCACGGTCGTCGAGGCCGACATGCGGGACGCCGAAGGGATCGCGCACCATCCCAACCTGCGCCGCCTGATCGACCTCGACCAGCCGACGGCGCTGCTGTTCTTCCACGTGCTCTACACCATTCCCGACGACGAGGAAGCGGCGCGGAGCGTCCGGCGGCTGGGCGAGCTGATGGCGCCGGGCAGCCACATCGCGATCTCGCATCCGGTCAGCGACCTGTGCCCGGAGGTCACCGCCAGGCTCGCCTTCCTCTACCAGCAGGAGACCCACGCGATCCGCGGCACGCCGCGCTCGAACGTCCGGACCAGGGCCGAGGTGGAGAAGCTCTTCTCCGGCTGGGACCTGATCGAGCCCGGCGTCGTCTACCTCCCCCTGTGGCGTCCCGAGCACGAGACCATCGAGTCGTCCAGGCCGATCTGGAGCGTCGGGGGCGTCGGGCGCAAGCCCTGAGAGCCCCCTCACCCGGCCGGAGTGCCGTACGCGCTCACCTCCGTGAGGTGGAAGGTGAGGTTGGCGGTGTTGCCGGACCCGACCACCCGGATGTAGCGGGCCCTGGCCTCGGTCGTCATGGTGTCGCCCGCGTCGGCGGCGGGGCGGGGCCCGTTGCGCCCGCCGAGGGTGAACCAGTGCTCGCCGTCGAGGCTGCCCTCCAGCCGGTAGGTGTAGTAGCGGGTCCCGTCGACGTAGTTGCGGACGTTGACGCGCGAGACGTCGTTGACGGCGCCGAGGTCGACCCGCCACCAGTTCTCGCCGTAGGTCATCTGGCCGCCCCAGTAGGGCGAGTTGGCGCGGCTGCCGTCGTTGGCGGCCTCCGGCGGCCGTCCGGGCTCGGAGGACATCGCCGTCACCGGCTTGCGGAGGCTCTGCAGCGGGTCGCCCGACCCGTCCCGGGACGTGCCGGGCGAGGCCGCGATGCCGCCGTCGAATCGCGCGATCGCCTCCTGCGCGGTGTGGGCGTTCACCGCGCTGACGAACATGCCGACGTCCTGGGCGCCCGCCGCGCCGGGAACGGTGCCGGAGCCGACCACGGCCCAGTTCTCGCCGTCGGAGCCGCACGCCCCCGTCATCCGGTCGCCGTCCCTGCTCAGCCGCACGCGGACCTCGCCGGCGGTGAATCCGCCGACCTCGGTGTAGTGGTCGAGGCGGCCGTCGCCGTCGGCGTCGTAAGAGAAGACGCACCCGTGCGCGGGCGTCACGGCGATGGAGGCGTACCCGGCGGACCCGGTGCGGGAGAGGTCGTCGCTCGCGACCAGTCCGGCCCGCGTCCAGTCGGACGACCCGTCCAGCATGCTCACCTTCGTGGAGACCGCGTGCCCCGGGGTCAGCCCGTCGTCCCTGTAGACGGTCGCGAACTCGTTCGTGTCGCCCCACATGTCCTTGCCGCCTGCGGCGATGCCGACCGTGTCGCCTGACCGCGCGAACTCGGCGGCGGTCGAGGCGAAGTTCTTGTAGGGCGCCCCCACCGTGCCGCCGCCGACCATGAGGAGGGAGTGCGCGCTCGCCTGCTCGGAGTCGCCTCCGGCGGTGCGCCAGGAGACCGTGGCGTCCAGGCTCGGCAGGGCGCCGGGTTCCGCGTCGGTGGGCGCGGTCACCGTCCAGGTCGCGGTGGCGGTCCTGCCGGGGGCGACGTCGCCCGCGGGGCCGGACTCCGCCGCGACCTTGTAGCCCGCGGGCGCGTCCAGCCTGACGCGCACCTGCCGGGCCTCGCTGAGCGCCGACTCGTTGGTGAACGTCGCGGTGACGCGGACGGCGCCGCCCGGCTCGACGCCCTTGCGGCCGGTGGCGAGGGCCAGTGCGCCCGCCGGCTCCTCGGCCACCCGCCGCGCCAGCCGGTGGGCGTCGCCGTGCGGCTCGGCCGCGTAGCGGGTGCCGGCGCGCGCCCAGCGCTCGGCGAAGGCGCGCCAGTCGATCCGCTTCGGCTCCGCGCCGGTCCTCATGGCGCTGCCGAGCTCGTCGAAGAACAGCTTCCAGCGCTCGGCGTAGTAGCCGCCGACCAGCCCGTTGAACTCGCGGCGCGCGTAGTCCTGGAGGCCGGGGCTGCCGCTCTCCCACAGCGTGACCAGCGACTTGAGGTTGTAGTCGAGGGTCGCCGCCTCCCTGGAGTCCGCCGCCTGCCGGGACGCCTCGCGCTGCCAGGTGCCGAGGAGGAAGTGCGGGTCGGTACCGAGGACGTCGTCCATGAGGCGGATCTCGCTCGTCCACCGGCCGGTGAGCCGCGCGAAGGCGGCGCGGTCGCCGTCCCGGTAGGCGGCGCGGATCTTCGGCAGGAGCAGCCTGCCGCGGTTCGCCAGGACCTGCCTGGCGACGTCCACGAGGTCGTAGCGGTACGCGCCGGAGCGCCGCAGCCGCGGATCGACGTCGAGCAGTTCGCGCAGGGCCTTCTCGAACTCGCCCGGGTCGTACTGCAGCGGCGTCCCGGTGGTGGTGAGGCTCGGCTGGTCGTCGAACAGGCCGGTCACGTGCCGGGTGTCCTTGCCCGCGGGCCACGCGTAGGCGGTCCGGCCGATGATCCGCCAGGCCGCGCGGGCGTGCGGGTCGGCGGCCCCGTAGCGGGCGGTGGCGTACTCGTCGAACCAGGCCTCCATGTCGACCGGGCCGTCCCGCCACGGCATGTCGGCGAAGAACGCCACCGCCGCGGGGTTGTTGTCGATGGCCTCGGGCATCAGCGCGATGCCGTTCATGGCCGTGCCCTGCCTGGCGCGCCAGGCGTGGAACTTCTCGTTCCACACGGTGAGGCCGGCGCCGAAGTTCTGGTGGCCGCCGAAGTTCCAGATCGTGCCGAACGCGTACTGCGTGCCGAGGAAGTCCTTGTCGCGGTCGGTGACGTCGGGCTGCTCGGTGATGCCGTCCACGATGAACATGCGCGAGCGGTCGACCGCCTGGAGGGTCTCCTTGCGGGGGTTGTTCTGCCAGCCGAGGATCACCCAGGTCGCACCGGGATGCGCCGCTTCGAGGGCGTCCTGCACGGCCCGGGAGGCCTCGGGCACCGGCACGGACCCGGCCCGCCCGCCCTCGTGGAGCAGGTCCATCTTGTACATCGTGCTCGCCCCGTACAGCTGGGTCTGCGCCTTGTAGAACGCCGCCGCGACCTTGCCGAACTCGGGCCCGGTCGGGTCGAGCCAGTCGGGGCGCTCCAGGCCGTTCCAGGTGCCTTGCGGGACGGTGTTCGCCCCCGGGTTACGGGACTCGAAGTCGGTCGGGACCGTGCCGTAGTAGCCGGGAAGCACAGGCGTCATGCCCAGCTCGCGCAGCCGGTCGACCATGCGCCGGGCGAGCGCCGCGCGCCGGTCGAGGAGCTGCTGGGAGATCGGCGAGTCGGTGCAGCACATGTTCTGCAGCAGCCACCACGCCTGGTGGCCCGGCTGCGGGATCCAGGCGCGCATGTCCGCGGCGCTGTAGCCGAACTGCTGGAACGTCCGCTGGTAGACCGCGTCCTGCCCCTCGTACACCAGGACCTCGTTGATGCCGAGCAGCGCGAGCGCGTCGATGCGGCGCTCCCATTCCTCCCAGCTCAGATACGCGCCGGCGTATCCCTCGTTGGTGTCGTTGAGCGCGAACCGGTGCACGACCGAGGAGTCCGCCTCGATCGGCGCGGACGGCAGCGGCAGCCGCGCGGGCAGGTCGAGCTGCGTCCCGCCGATCGCGACGTTCGCGTGCGCGACCTCCCGCAGGTAGCGGCCGAACCCGGTGAGCTGGACGGCCGGGGACGTGCCGGCGACGACCAGGCGCCCGCGCTCGGCGGAGACCCGGAAGCGGTCGGGGCCGGTGCCCTTGGGGATCGTCCGCAGCTCGACCTGGCCGGCCCCGCCCCGGCCGAGGAGCCGCTCCAGCGCGCGGGCGGCGGGTCCGGTGGCGCGGGCCGCCGGTTCCGCGTCGCGCGCCGCGGCGGGGGCCACCGCGGTCAGCGAGACCGCCAGCAGCGCGACCAGCAGGACGGCGGCCGACCGCAAGCGGCCACCGGTTTCGGTTCGTCGGCCCGGGACCATGGCGGACACCTCCACCGCGAGGTTTGTTAAGCTCGTTGAAAAACTGGAGCGGCCTTCATCATGAGGGCGCCGGGTCCCGCGGTCAAGGGGCCGTCCGCGATCTTCTGGAGGGGCATGGGAGAGGATCGCGCGGTCGGCACCCCGGTGCTGCGCCGCCTCAACACCGCCGCCGTCCTGCGGGCGGTGCGCGAGCGCGCGCCCGATCCGCTGCGCCTGGCCGAACTCGTCGAGCTGACCGGGCTCACCCGCCCCACCGTGGGGCAGGCGGTCGACGACCTGGTCGAGGCCGGCTGGCTCCAGCAGCACGACCCCGCCACCGCCTCGCGGCACGGCGGCCGCCCCGCCGTGCGCGTCTCGCTGCGGGGCCGCGCCGCGCCCGTGCTGGGGCTCGACGTCGGCCCCCACACGGTCAGCGCGGGGGTCGGCGACCTCGCCGCCCGGCGGCTGGCGTCCGTGCGGCGCCCGGTCGGGCGCAGCGAGGCCGGTCACCTCCTGCGCGCGGTCGACGAGGTGGTCGCGCGCGCCCTCCAGGAGGCGGATCTCGGCGCGGACGAGATCGCCGGCGTGGTGGTCGCCACGCCGGGCATCGTCGACCCCGGCGCAGGGCGCGTCCTGCTGGCGCCGAGCGTCCCGGGCTGGACGTCGGTGGACCTCTCCGGCCACCTGCGCGACCGCTTCCACTGCCCCGTCCAGGTCGAGAACGACGCCAACCTCGCCGCCCTGGCCGTCGCCGGGGAGCGCGGGACCCTGCTGGCCGTGCAGTGGGGCGAGCGCCTGGGCGCGGGCGTCGTGATCGACGGCCGGCTCCACCGGGGCTCGGGCGCCGCCGGGGAGATCGGCTTCATCCGCCCGCCCGGCCGCGTCCCGGAGACCGGCGACGGGCGGGGCCCGCTGGAGCGCACCATCGGGGCCGAGGCCATCGCCGCGCGGGCCCGCCGCGCGGCCCGCCGCCACCCCGAGTCCGCCCTGCGGGACGGCGAGCCCGACGCCGCCGCCGTCTTCGCCGCGGCCGCCGCGGGCGACGCCGTCGCCCGGCGGATCGTGGACGCCGTGGCCGCGACCTTCGCGCAGGCGATCGCCCCCGCCGTGCTGGTCCTCGACCCCGGCACCGTCGTGATCGGCGGCGGCGTCGCCCGCGCCGGGCCCGTCCTGCTCGGCGCCATCACCCGGCACCTGGCCGAGCTGACCCTCACCCCTCCGGCCGTGGAGTTCTCCGGTCTCGCCGAGGACACCGTCCTCACCGGCGCCCTGCACCTGGCCCTCGACGAGGTCTGGCGCCGCCTCACCGTCTAGGACGGCCGGAGGTCATCAGGGAACCGTGTCGAAGAGATTGGGCAGGCCGGAGCGGTAGCGCTGGGCGTCGAGCCTCTTGAGGCCGTCCAGCTCGGGCGGCTGATCTGCGCCCGCGTGCACTTCTTGGCGGGCTTGCCGTAGAGGATCCCGGGGGTGTCCCAGTCGGAGACGTCGAGGGACAGGCAGTCGGCGACCTGGCCGTCACCGTAGTCGCGGGAGAAGTCGCGGTCCCAGAGCCTGCTCTGCAGGACCGCCGTGATCTGCCACGGCGAGTCCATGAAGTTGACCTCCTGGTCGAGTCCGCGCGGGCTGCGGCGCAGGAAGAACTGCAGCCCGTTCATCCACTCGGTGCGCAGGTTCCGCATCGTCGCGAGGCCGGGGTCGAGCGCGAGGACGTCAGGGGACAGCAGCGTCCGGGCGCGGTCCACCGGCACCGCACAGACGAACCAGTCGGCGGAGCGGCGGCGGCCCGCCGCGTCCACGACCCGGACCGAGCGGACGCGCCCGCCGCCCGTCTCCAGCGCCTCGACGGCCTGGCCGACCTCGAAGCGGACGCCGCGGTCACGCAGGTGGCGGACCCACGGGTCGATCCACGCCTCGTTGGTGGGGGCGTCGAGCATGCGGGCGAGGCCGCCGTCGGCGCCGAGCCCGAGCCCGAGCCCCGCCAGCAGGAACGCCTCCCCCATCGCGCCGACCGTCCGGGTGCTGGCGACCCCTCCTCCTTCACCGCCACGAGCCCGCGCGTCAGGAACCGCGCCACGATCGCCCGGTAGTCGCCGGACCTGCCCTCGGCGCGCACGAACTCCCACCACGGCGCGACAGGCTGATCGTGGTCATGCACCCGTAGGTCTCGCAGCCGGTGACGCGGCCGACCACGCCCTGCCAGGTCCCGTCGCCCTTTCACCACGCCGCCGAGCAGGGTGGCCGTCCCGTCGGGCTCGTGGGAGACGCCCCACTCCCAGCCGGAGTAGCGCTGGTCGACGACGCTGAACCGGCCCCAGTTGTGGTCGTGGTAATCGCGCCACCCGTCCACGCTGATGCGCGAGGACGCGCCGGGCGGGCGGAGCCAGCCGCGGACCCGGCTCGTCGCGACGGGCGCGCTCCAGTACATCGTCTGGTCGCCGCCTCCTCGGCTGAGCCCCCGTGACGTCCGGCCCCCGGCTGGTCGTGCGATGGAAACCGAGACTGATTCGGTCCCCGGATCGTGTCAAGCATTGTGTCGACACACTGTCCGATCCGGGCCTCGGGGCGGTACGCTGCGCCCATGGCGACCACCACCCAGCCGCGCAGGAAGATCCGGGAGCGGCGCGACGACGTCCGGCGGCGGGTGCTGCGGACGGCGGCGGAGATGATGGCCGACGGCACGCCCTACACCGAGCTGCCCGTGCAACGCATCGCCGAGCGCGCGCAGGTGGCGCGCTCCACCCTCTACCTGCACTTCCCCGACAAGAGCCGCCTGCTCCTCGCGCTGGCCGACGAGGCGGTCGACGCGCTGTTCGGCGAGGCGGTCATCTGGTGGCGGGCCGACCACTCCGACGGGGTCGACGGCGTCGCCCGCGCCATGCGGCAGATGATCGCCGCGTACCGCGAGCACCGCCGCGTCCTGCACGCCCTGGCCGAGGTCGCCGGGTACGACCCGGAGGTCGCGGAGTTCTGGCGCGAGCGGATACGGCGGTTCGCCGCCGTCGTGCAGAACCGGCTGGAGCGGGAGCGGCGGGCGGGCACCGTCGACCCGGAGATGGACGTGCGGCCGACGGCCCAGGTGCTGATCTGGACCGTGGAGCGGACGATCTCGGCGCACTGCCACCACGACGAGGGCGCGGGAGACGAGGGAATCGCGCGCACCCTCGCCCGGACGATCTGGCTCACGGTCTACGGCACGACGCCCGCGCCACCGCACGGCGACCGGCGCCCGGCAAACCGATAGCGCCCGGGACGCCGGGCGGTCGCCGCTCCGGCGCGTCCCCGCCCACGTGACGCGGCTCCCGCACGCGTGGATCACCTTCGCCCGCGCGAGCCATTCACTAATATTTCATATAGCGAATGGCGGTCGAGGCGGGCCTTTCCTCGGAGGCCGACTTTCCGGCGGGAACGCCGATGGATTGGCCTCGGTGCCGGGCGGCCGTCATGCGAATATGCGCCGCTCGCTCGTCTGGTGAACCGTTGAGCCCGGGCGATTATGCGCGCTACTCTCGATGGGAAGAGAATTCTCTGTGGCCGTTCGGTGCGGGCGGGGGTAGTGACGTGGGCTTTTCCAGGCCCCGAAGGGTCGTCATCGTCGGAGCGGGTTTAGCCGGAACCGCCACCGCCATCCGTCTCATGCAGTTCGCCCGCGAACCTTTACAGGTGGTCCTGATAGAGCGGCGGCCCGAATACCGCGCTGCGGGCGTGGCCTATCACCGCGCGGGCAACCACTGGCACCATGTCTTCAATATCCAGGCCGGCCGCATGTCGATGTTCCGGGAGGACGTCGACGATTTCGTGGACTGGGCCAACACCGAGGCCGACCGGACCGGCTGGCCCCCGCGATGGAGCGGCGTCACCTTCACCGAGTCCGGACCGGCGCCCCGCCGGCTCTACGCCGACTACCTCCGCACCCGCCTCGCCGACGCCGCCCGCGAGGCGTCGGACGGCGTCGAGCTACTCGAGACCGACGGCGAGGCGGTCGACATCGCGGTCGGCGACGGGCGCGTGGACGTCGCCGTGGAGAGGCGCTCGCCGCCGCGTTCCGGCGCCGAACCGGGTCCGTCGACGATCGAGGCCGACCACGTCGTCCTCGCCACGGGCCTGGAGGAACGCGAGCTGCCGTTCGCGGCCGGCGTCGCGGACCACCCCTGCTTCGTCCGGCACCCCTATTCCGAACAGGGGATGAAGCGGATCCTCGGCCTGCGCCCGGACGCCGAGGTCGCCATCATCGGCACCCTGCTGAGCGCGTACGACTCCGCCTCGCTCCTGCTGCGGCACGGCCACACCGGAAAGATCCACATGATCTCGCGGTCCGGGCTGACGCTGCGCACCTACCCCGCCGACCACCGCCACCACGTCCTCGACCTGCCGGCTCCGCGGCTGAGCGCGGACGGGTACGAGGGATGCGACGAGCTCGTCCGGCTCCTCAGGGACGAGTGGGAGCGGGCCCGCGACCTCGTCGCCCGGCGGCATCCCGGCGTGGCGCCCGCGGTCGTGAGCGAGCGCATCGCCAAGTCCTGGGAGCCCCACCTGCCCGAGGTCCTCGCCCGGATCCCCTCGGCCGACCTCCGCGCGCTCCTCGACAGGTACGGCAGCCTGCTGGCCACGCTGCGCGTGAGCGCCGTCCCCGCCATCACCGAACTCGTCGACGCGGCGATGGCCGAGGGCGGGCAGGTCGTCCTCACCACTGGCGCGGTCGGCGGGATCACCGCCACCGAGTCCGGAACCCTGCGGGTCGCGGTGTCCGGGCCGGCGCCGGGACGGACGGTCGAGGCCGACCTCGTGATCTCCAACTTCGGGCGGGAGACCGACTACGGGCGGGTCGGCTCGGCGCTCTGGCGCAACCTGCTGCGCGGGGGGCTCGCCGCGCGGCACCGGCGGACCGGGCGCGGCGTCGAGGTGGACGGCGACGGCTTCCTCCTCGGACCGGCCGGCGCGCGGACCGGCCCGATCACCGTGGTCGGCTGCCCCCGGGAGGGCGACGAGATCACCCGGTACGGCCGGATGGGCGCGTTCACGTTCAACCTCGCCGCGATCAAGAACCACTCGGTCGGGGTCGCCGCGACGGTGCTGCGCCACCTCGAATCCCGCTACGACGAACCGACCGAAACCGCGTCCAAGGCCATGAACCACGGCGGGGACGACGCGGTGCGCGCGGCGTTCGCCCGCGCGGTCCGGCTCGACGTCCGCCGGATGGCCGCCCGGCGGCGCCGCGACCGCGAGGACCTGGCGGCGCGCCTCGCGAACGGCCTCGACGTCCTGCGCGACGCCGTGACCGCCGGTGGCGAGGCCCCCGTGCCGGACGGCGCGCTGCGCTCCGTCGTGAACGCCGCCGCCGCGGCGAGGCTCAACGACCTGTCGGTGACGCCGCGGGATCTCCGCTCGCTGCTCGAACTCGACAGGCCTCCGGAATCGGGTTAACCGAAAAGGCGCATCGGCATTCGAGGGGTGCGTTCCCTTATCGACGGCTGCCACTCTCTAACCATGCTCCGCCCCGGGACGGGCCTGACCGCGAATCGCCCTTCGCGTGCGGTCGGGCCCTCATCGCCAACCGGGGACCGGCGAGAGAGAGGACGTCCGTGAGCCCTCGCGAAGTACCAGGGGTCGTGCTCGTCGACTCACACCAGCGATCCGTCCGGGGAATCTGCAATCGCAGTGGAAGACCGGTCGGCGACGCCATTCTGGTCGTCGACGAACTCGGCCCCGAACTCTACGACGCCATCATCACCAGTTCCGCCGTGATCTGCGCGAAAGGCGGCCGGACCGGCCACATGCAGTCCCTCTGCCGCTCGCGCGGAATTCCCGTGCTGCGGGTCGCCCCGTCCGAACTGGACGCGCTCGCCGGCGAGGCCACGGTCCTGCTCGACCGCGCGGCGGTCGTCCTCGGCGAGGCCGCACCGGCGGAACCCGCCCCGCGCTGCCCGGCCGCCGTGCTCGGCGACATCGAGTCGATCTGCGTGGTCGTCACCGACACCGCCGACATCCGGGCGACCAACGCCCTCGCGCCCCGCGTCGAGCACGCCGACTCCTTCTTCATCCGCGAGGAGTTCGTCTGCTTCTCCGCCGGCCTGAGCCCCATCGACGCGCTCCGGGCGGGAGCCCGCGAGGCCGAGCGCTACGGCGCCGCCGTGGCGTCGGAGCTGTGCCCGATGGTGCGCGAGCTCCTGCCCGGCCAGCGCCTGATCATGAGACTCCTCGACCTGCGCTCCGACGACGCCGCCAAGATCACCTCAGGGGACCACGTGCACGACGAGCCGAACCCCGAACTCGGCCGGCACGGCGCCCGGTGGCTGCTGCGGGAGCACCGCTACCCGCACGCCTTCCGGGCGCTGCGCAGCCGGCTGCGGGACCGGCTGGGCGCGGACGCGGACCGGGTGCGCTTCGCCGTTCCGTTCATCAACGACCGGGACGAGTACGTGCGGCTGCGGCGGTTCCTCGGCCTCGGGCGGGAGACGCCGCTCGCCGTCTTCGTCGAGACGCCGGCCGCCGTGCACTCGGCGGCCGACTTCTGCGCCTCCGGGGCCGGCGAGCTGTTCGTCGGCACCAAGGACCTGATCCAGTTCTACCTCGCGGCCGACCGCGGCAACCACCTGGTCTCCTCGGTCTACCAGACGCGGCATCCGGCGGTCCTGGCCGCGCTGCGCCAGGCCGTCGGCTCCGGCCGCGCCGCCGGGACCCCGGTGCACGTGTTCGCGCTGGGCGCCGACCTGGACCACTACGTGCGGCACCTTCCGGTGCGCAGGCTCATGATGTGCGCCGCCGAGCTGCGGCACCTCGCCGGGCGGCAGGCGGCCTAGCGCGTCAGCCGGCGCCGCCGCCGAAGGCGATCTCGTTGCCCTCCGGGTCGCGGAAGACCACCTTGGTCACGCCGTTGCCGTAGTCCTCGCGTCCCGCCGGCGGGATCCCCCGCCGGGCGGCCCCCGCGACCCGGTCATCGAGATCGTCGACGAACGCGAGCACCAGGGCGTTCCCCGCCCGCTCCGGGTCCTGCACGATGTAGACGTACCGGTGCTCGGCCACCTCCCACACGGCCTCGATGTCGTTCGGCAGGAACGACGGCTCCGCGCCGAAGAACCGCTCGTACCAGGGCAGCGCCTCCGCGTAGTCGGAGACGGGGATGCCGGCGAAGAGATCGAGTGACATGTCGTTTCCCCAAGCGTCGTGGACGGGTCACCGGTGATGACCGCGGCGGCGCCGCGAAGTCATCGGTGCCCGGCGGGTGCCCCCTTCCGACCCCCTTATCCGCCGTCCGGGCCGGTCGGGCAGACTGGCCACGCGGACCGCCCCGGCGTCCTGGCCGGAAGTCTCTCGGAAAGGGATCTCGATGCGCGTCGTCTCCCAGGAGGATCTGGCACGGGTGCTGGGCGGGCTGCCGGGACGGCCCCGGATGGTGGCCGGAGGCAACTTCGCCGCTCCCCGGCGGGCCCTGCGGATCCTGGACGCCGCGGTCGCCGAGTACCGCCTGTTCATGCTCAACGCCCAGACGGAGATGCCCGAACGCGAGGGCGTCGACCTGGAGACGCCCTTCGTCGGCGCCGGGATGCGCGGCCGCGCGAACCTGCGCTACTTCCCGTCACGGCTGTCGCTCGTGCCGAACCTGCTGAAGGACTCGCTGCCGCCGGACGTGGTGATCGTGCAGACCTCCCCGCCGGTCGGCGGGACGGTCTCGCTCGGCATCGAGGTCAACATCCTGCCCGCGGCCATCGAGGCGGTCCGCGCGCGCGGCGGCCTGGTCGTCGCCCAGATCAACCCCCGGATGCCCTACACGTTCGGCGACGCCGTCCTGGCGACCGACGAGGTCGACCTGGCGATCGAGGACGACGAACCGCTCGCCACGCCGGTCCCCCGGCCGCCCGGCGAGGTCGCCCACGAGATCGGCGAGCGGGTGGCCCGGCTCGTCCCGCGGGACGCCACCCTGCAGCTCGGCATCGGCGCCATACCGGACGCCGTGCTCTCCTCGCTCCTCGACCGGCGGGGGCTGCGCGTCTGGTCGGAGATGTTCAGCGACGGGGTGCTGGCGCTGGAGAAGGCGGGCGCGCTCGACACCGGGACCCCGATCACCGCGTCCTTCGCCTTCGGGAGCCCGGAGCTGTACGCCTGGGCCGACCGCAACGACCGGATCCGGATGCTGCGCACCGAGAAGACCAACGACCCGAGCCTCATCGCCCGCCGGCCCCGGATGGTCTCGGTGAACTCCGCGCTCCAGGTCGACCTGTTCGCCCAGGCCAACGCCAGCCGCGTCCGCGGGGCGATCTACTCCGGCTTCGGGGGGCAGACCGACTTCGTCGTCGGCGCGCTGCACTCCCCCGGCGGGCACGCCGTCATCGCCCTGCCGTCCTGGCATCCGCGCGCGGACGTCTCGACCGTCATCGCGCGCCTCACCGGCCCGGTCACCTCGTTCCAGCACAGCTACATCGTCAGCGAGCGGGGCGCCGCCACCGTCTGGGGCAACGACGCCGCCTCCCAGGCCCAGCAGATCATCGACAACGTCGCCCACCCGTCCGCCCGCGACGAGCTTCGCGAGCAGGGCCGGGAGCTCGGCTTCCCGCTGCGCTGACCCGCCCCGCCCGGCCGGGCATGCCCGAGGCCCCGGGCGGTCTCCTCGGGGCCCTACGGCCCAGACCTTCGGAACGGCGCCGAACATACCGGCAGCGGCCGCGAACGCGCCGGCCGCCGCTTCACGGACGTCCCGGTTCGGCCTCGCGTGCCGGTCCGAAAGGCGCCCGCTCCCCGTCGGGCCCGGTCCAGCCCGCTCTTCCCCGTTAACGGGGCGTCGCGAGCGCGTGGACGGCTATTGGCACAACGCCAATAAGGGTCTAGTGTTCCGGTCAGCTCAGGAAACCCGGGGGTGTCCGGCACCGCGATCGGCGGGGCGCCTCCGGCCCCCAGGAGGAGCGAGGGCATGGACAGACCCAGCAGACGCAACGTGTTGATGACCGGTGGGGCGCTCGGAGCGCTCGGCGCCCTCGGCGTCGCCTCGCCCGCGCAGGCGTCCTCGCGGTGGACGTGGTCGCCGGAGGGCTCGGTGGCGGGCGCGGGCAGGGGCGCCGACCCGCGGTGGGTGTGGGACCCGGAGGTCGACGCGCTGGTCGCCTCGCTGCTCGACCGGGGCGACGTGCCCAGGGTCAACGAGCTGCTGCGCACCTGGACCAAGAACGGCCAGCCGCTGCCGGACGGGCTGCCGGCGGATCTGCGCGACTTCATGGAACGCGCCCGCCGGCTGCCGGCGTGGGCCGACCGGAGCAAGCTGGCCACCGCGTTCGAGTTCAACGAGAAGCGGGGCCTCTACCTCGGCGTCACCTACGGCTTCGCCAGCGGGATGATGAGCACGGCCATCCCCAAGGAGGCGCGCGCGGTCTACTACTCCAAGGGCGGCGCGGACATGAGGGACCGCATCACCAAGACCGCCAAGCTCGGCTACGACATCGGCTCCGAGACGGCGTTCGAGCCCGACGGCGAGATGATCGTGACCTGCGTCAAGACGCGGCTGGTGCACGCCGCGGTGCGGCACCTGCTCCCGAAGTCCCCGTACTGGACCAAGGCGGCCGACGAGAAGATCCCGATCAGCCAGGCGGACATGATGGTCACCTGGCACAGCCTGCCCACGACCGTCATGCGGAACCTGGTCGGCTGGAAGGTCCCCATCCCGGCCGCCGAGTCCGAGGCGTTCCTGCTGTCCTGGCAGCTCGCCGGGCACATGCTCGGCATCCAGGACGAGTACCTCCCGAAGTCGTGGGACGAGGCGAACTCCCAGGCCGACCAGGTGCTGACGCCGGTGCTCGCGCCGACCCCCGAGGGCGTCAAGCTGGCCGACATCCTGCTCAACCTCGGCTCCACGATCGACGGCGGGATCCTCACCAAGCCCATCCTCGGCTCGCTCACGCGCTTCATGCTCGGCGACGAGATCGCCGGATGGCTGAAGATCCCCCGGGACCCGCTGTGGGACCCGCTCATCCAGACCCTCTGGCCGCCCTTCGTCGCCGTCCGCGAGGGCCTCCTCGACCTCACGAAGGCGCCGAAGGAACTGCGGCAGCTCTACTGGGCCTTCGACGAGATCCTCCGCCAGGGCGCCCTGCTCTACCTGTCCGGGTTCAAGACGCCGATCAGCATCGAGATCCCGCAGGCCAACAACCCGCACTACTGATCCGGCGGCCCCGGCCCCGCGACCTGCGGCACGGCGGTCACGCACCGGACGGTCACGTCGCGCTTCTGACGAGGTCGTGGACGGCCTCGCTCATCGTGACCGGGTCGACCCGGCCGAGCGGCACCGTGTCCCTCGGCTCGCGGGCCGGGGCCGGGCCCGCCCACAACGCTTTGATCTCCTGGTCCTCGCCCTCCCCGTACATGTAGTGGGCCAGGCCGGGGCTCAGTTCCGCCACGACGTACAGGCCGGCCGGGTCGCGGCGGGCGAGCCACCCGCCCGCGAACCCGCCGTCCGCGTCCACGGACTCCCAGCGCCCCTGCGAGTGGCCCTTGGCCTTGCCGTAGGGCAGGACGAGCCCCTCCACCCGGTCGAGCCGGTGCGCGGCGCGCTCGTCCTCGGTGAGCCGGTGGACGGGCCGTCCGAGCTGCTCGAACGGCTGGAGGATCTCGTAGTCGGCGAAGATCTCAGCCCAGGCGCGAAGGTCGTCGCCCAGCAGGACCGGATGGGCGATGCCGATGCGGGCGCCGGGCGCGGGGGTGAACGGGTCGTCGGCGACGTCGGCGTAGTCGCGGCCCTCGTCGACGCGGAACGCCGTGCCCGCATCGGTCGTCCACACCAGCCGGCGGACGATGTGCCCGAGCAGCGGGTGGTCGACGAACAGGGTCTGGAAGTCGTCCCGCGTCCAGGTCCGGCGGGTGGTCATGGCCAGCTCCAGGCGCCTGATCTCCTGGTCGGCGATCGTCCGCAGGTCCTTCCTGAGGCCGGTGAACAGGGCGTGCGCGGCCGGGGCGAGGGCCGGGTCGTCCTTCGGGCCGGGTTTGGGCGCGCTCTTGCGCACCTTGCCGTTCGCCTCCACGACCAGCGGGACGAGTTGCTCGTCGAAGGTCACCGTGAACCGCCGCGGGCCGTAGTCCAGGACGAGCGTGCCCCGCTCGTCCAGCCCGAAGTCGGGGACGGCCCGGTCGGCGAGGGCGGCGCGCGTCATGCCGCGCGCCGCGGCGATCTCGTCGATCGTGCGGGCGGCCCTGGCCTTGAGCCCCTTGTACCTGCCGCGGCGGGTCAGTTCGAACAGGTGGGTGAGGGCCACGTCGGAGCCGACCGCGGCCAGGACGTCCAGCGCGGCCGCGGCCCGGGCGGTGAGGCCCTGGCCCGGCCAGAGCCTGATCAGCGGGCTGAGCCGCCGCACCGTCGTGTCGTCGCCGATCAGGCCGAGCTGGGCCAGCGCCCAGTTGTGCCGCGTCGGCGCGCCGAGCGCCTGCCAGCGCTCGAACACCGCCCAGGAGAACTCGGCCAGCGAGTGCCGGTCGCAGAACGCGCGGACCTCCGCGGCCTCCGGCGCCTTCCGCGCGAGCAGCCCGAGCAGGCGCCGGGTCGCGCTCGCGGGCAGCGCCCGGTCGCGGCCGCGCGTGAGGACCCGCGGAAGCAGCGCCGGGTCGGCCCAGTCGGTCTTCGCGCCGCGGGCAGGCTTTCCGGCGAGCACGTCGGGCAGGTCGGCGCTGTCCGGGACGGCCGGACGCGGCAGCAGCGCCTCGACGCTCTCCTGAGGTACCGCCTCGGCCAGGTCGGGCCGGGCGTACAGCAGCCCGCGCACCGTTCCGGCCGCTTGCAGGCCCCGGGTCGTGTCGCCGCCGACCAGCGGGGCCAGCGCCCGGAGCGCGTGTTCGGGGTGCCGGTCGGCCGCCTCCTGCAGGGCTGCGGGCACCCCCTGCTCGCCCATGTGGTCGAGCAGGAGCGGGAAGACCGCCTCGTCGGCGATCCTCACGAGCGCCCGCAACACGATCGGGCGCGCCTCATCGCGGTCGCGGACGTTCCGGAGCGCGATGTCGAGCAGTGGCAGCGCGTCCGTGCCCAGGCCGTCGAGCAGCGTTCCCATCACGGCGGGAGTGACCGGTATCCAGCTCAGCCCTCCGATCTGCGCCGCGCTGGACAGGGAGCAGACCAGGAACTCGAAGTTCGTGGATCCGGAGGATCTGTCGGGAGAACCGTCCAGCCAGGCCGTCTCGGTCGGGACGAGGTAGGCCGCCACGCGCTGCCTCCAAGCGTCGCCGCGATGCCGTGAGAGGCATGCGACGGCGTCGTTGTACTCGTCGGCGGGCGCCGCGGCCAGCAGCGTGCGGAGCTTCTTCACCACCGCGTCCTGGGCGACCCACTCGCCGACCGGGAAGTGGTCGCGGTGGGTGGAGCGCCGGATCTCGCCGCGCCATCCCCGGGACCGTTCGCCGCCGATGTACGCGACGAGCCGGACGACGCCGCCGGACATCGGCGTCGGGGGTGGCGGCACGGGGCCGGCCTCGATCGAGAACGCCTCGGTCACCGCGCAGGCGGCGAAGGCGAGCCCGTGGTCCAGCGCCCACGCGTCCAGGAAGGCCGGGCCGTCGACGCCGTCGAGGTACTTCACGGCGACGGCGGCCGCGGCGGCCCGCGCCCGCCGGGTCGGGCTCCCCGTCCAGCCACGCCCGCAGGGCCCGGCCGAGCTCCGGGTCGGTGCGCTCGTGCTCCCCCATCTCCTCGGCGATCGGGCGGGCCGCGAGGCCCCATGCGCGAGCCCTCTCCGCCGCCCCCTCGTCGAGGGAGACCGGCGGACCGGGGATGCCGCCGCGCCTCGGATGGATGTGCTCGTGCCACTCGACCGGGATCTCCACCGTCTCGCTCATGGCACCGCAAACTAGCGGCGGCGTCCGACACCGGGGACGGCGCTCGGCCACGGCCGGCGCGGGCTCCGGCGGCGCCCCGGGCTCAGGTGCTCTCGCGGGACTTGTGGTCCCATCGCGCCGGGTCGGCCTCCAGCGCGGCGCGGTCCCATCCTCCGAGGTCGGCCGCCGCCTCGTAGGTGCCCTGGAGGAACTCCAGAAGGGCCCGGTCGGGGTCGGGGGCCTCCCGCACCACCTCGTACGGAAGCAGGAACTGGCCGTTCTCCCTGCTGTAGAACGCGCCGGACGGGCCCACCGGACGGTCGGCGAACCCGGCGGGCTCGGGGTAGGCGTAGGCGTAGAAGGCCCCCTCCTCGCCGCCGCCCGGCCAGAACCCGCAGCTGCTGAGCTCCCGCGAGTAGCCCTCGACCATCACCCAGTCCCCGCAGTTAGGTGCGCCGCCCGGGTGCTCGGGCGCGTCCCGCCCGGAGAAGCGCGTGCAGGCGAGATCCATGGCGCCCCAGAAGAAGTGCACGGGGCTGACCTTGCCGATGTAGCGGGACCGGAACTCCCCCAGCACGCGCGAGGCCTGGAGCAGCTGGTGCCAGAACAGGTGGGCCGCCTCGGGATCGTACGAGGCGTGCTGGTGATCCTCCTCGAACGGGATCGCCGGGTCGACCTCGTTGGGGCGCGCCTGGATGTGCGTCTCGATCCCCAGTTCGTGCAGGGCCTCCATCGTCCGGGCGTAGAACCGCGACACCGGCATGGGCGCGAGCTCGAACTCCCGGAGGCTGCCGTCCGAGGTGCGCAACCGCAGGCGGTGGTCGACGAAGTCGAACTCGATGTCGAACGCGCCCCCGTCGTACGGGATCGCGGACGTGGTCAGCCCGCGCGGGCTGACGTACAGCGTCACGTTCCACCAGTGGTTCACCAGCGGCGCGTGAGCCAGCCGCACCTTGCCGACGATCTGCGTCCACATGTGCAGCGTGTCGCGCGTCGGCGTCCAGTCGGCGACGCGCAGCCGCGGCCATGCCTGTCGTTCCACCAGAGCCCCCTTCGAACCGGAACACCCGGGTCATGCCCCGGATCCGGCCTCCGCAACAGTGAGGTCCCGCCGGATGGCCTGCCCGGCCGCGCGGTGCTCGGCGGCCGCGGCCGGGTCCGTCGCGTCGAGGACGGCGGCGATCCCCTCGCGGGCCAGCGCCTCGGCGTACCGGTACCCCAGCCTCGGAGCCAGTTCCAGCGCCTGTGTGTGCAGCCGCAGCGCCTCCTCCGGCAGGCCCGCCAGCCGGCACGTCTCGGCGTGGCCGTAGAGGAAGTGGATCTTCCAGTGCTCCTCGAACAGCTCGTCCAGCAGGGCGAAGGCGCGGCGGTGCGCGGCCAGCGCCTCCTCGTACCGGCCCGCCTGCCGCAGGGCGACGCCCAGGCAGTTCAGGCACCAGGCCTCGTTGTGCCGGTGCCCGTCCTCGCGGGCCAGCGCGAGCGCCCGCTCCAGGTGCCCCGTCGCCTCGCCGGGCTCGTCGGCGGCGATGGCGACGCCGAGGGTGATCCGGGCCGTCAGCGCGGGAGGCCAGGCGGGGTCGCCGTGCGGGATCTCCAGCACGGCGCGGGCGAGCCGCGCCGCCTCCTCGCGGTGCCCGAGCTGCAGCATCGCCCACGCCTCGTAGGCGGTCGCGTGGGCCGTGCCCGCCGGGCAGCCGGCGTCCTCGTAGAGCCTGCCCGCCCGCCGGAAGAGGTCGAGCGGCTCCTCGACGCGGCCCTCGTCCCACTTCAGGTAGCCCCGGCGCATGGTCAGCTCGGCCTCGGTCCTGGCGTTCCCGGCCCGGGCGACCAGCGGCCCCGCCGCCTCGTACGCGGCGTCCGCCTCGGCCATCCGTCCCGCGTTGTAGCGGGCGAAGCCGAGGTCGCTGTGCGCCTCGGCCAGCTGCAGCGGGTCGTCCAGCCTCCGTGCTGCTGCCAGCGAGCGCTCGAAGAGGACGTTGAGGTGCGTCGTGCCGCAACGCCGCGCGAAGAAGGCCCGCATGTGGCGGGGCAGCTCGCACACGTGCGCGTCGGCTCCGGCGGCGACCGCCGCCTCGAAGACGGCCATCAGGTTGGTGTACTCGGTGGCGAACCAGAGCAGCGCCGCGTGCTTGCCGGCGAACTCGGGCAGGTCGGCCGGCGGCGGGCCCGCCGCGACCTCCGGGCCGGGGGCCAGATACGACACCGCGGCGTCCGCGGCGGCCGCCGCGTGCACGTAGTAGTCGAGGACCCGGCCGAGCGCCTGCTCCCGCTCGGCGGCCGGGTCGTGCTCGGCGGCGGCGCGGCGCGCGTGCTGGCGCACCAGGTCGTGCAGCCGGTAGCGGCCGGCCGCCGGCTGCTGGACGAGGTGCGCGTCGAGGAGGTCCTCCAGCATCGCCCGGGCGTCGCGCACCGGCACGCCAGCCAGCGCCGCCGCCACGTGCTCGTCGAAGGTCGAGCCGGGGACCAGCCCCAGCAGCCGGAAGAAGCGGCGCCGGGCGCGGTCCAGCTGCCGCACGGACATCGCGAACGCCGTGTCGAACTCCGTGGCGCCCTCGGCCATCCGCTCGACGAGGATCCCCACGGTCCAGCCCGGCCGGTGCCGCAGCCGCGCCGCCGCCAGCCGCAGCGCCAGCGGCAGGTGGCCGCAGCGCCGCAGCACCTCCGCGGCGGCCTCCGGCTCGCGGGCCAGCCGGCCGCCGGACCCGCCCGGGTCGCCGCTGGCACGAGCCAGCAGTTCGGCGCCCTCCCGCGGCGTCAGCACGTCCAGCGACACCGGGGGCACCTCCTCCAGGCCCAGCAGCCGGTTGCGGCTGGTGATCAGCGCGACGGACGGGCCGGCGCCGGGCAGCAGCGGGCGGACCTGGTCGGCGTCCACGGCGTTGTCGAGGACCACGACGGCACGCCGGTGCGCCAGCTCCGACCGCCAGCAGGCGGCCAGCGGCTCGATGCCGCCCTCCTGCGGGATCCTCTCCGACGGCACGTCGAGGGCGGCGAGGAGGGTCCGCAGCGCCGGGTCGGGGTCGAGCGGTTCCCGCCCGGCGGTGAAGCCGTGCAGATCGACGTAGAGCTGGGCGTCGGGGAAGTCGGCGGCGAGCCGGTGCGCGGCGTGCACCGCAAGGCACGTCTTGCCGACGCCCGCCATGCCGTCCACGGCGACCACACGGCCGGCGTCCACCGCGGCGAGCACGGCCCTGAGCTCGGCCTCGCGTCCGGTGAAGTCGGGGACGTCGCGCGGCAGGTCGTTGCGGGGCGGGCGCGGCGCCCCGGCGGGCGGCGCCGGGGGGTGGACCTGGCGGCTGGTCTTCGGCGGCGCGGGCAGCGGGCTGGAGGCCCGCTCCCAGAGGGGGCGCAGCGGGCGGGGGTCGCGCTTGAGCAGGCGGCAGAGCGCGATCACCGCCGTCCAGGGCGGCACCGTCTGGCCGCTGAGGTAGCGCGACAGCGACGACGAGCTGAGCCCGGCGTCCCGCGCGAGGGCCCGGACGCCGCGTCCGGACACCTCCTGAAGCATGCGCAGCCGGGCCGCGAGCTCGCCCTGCGGGTCGGCCTTCTCCGCCCGATGCTGTTGCACGACCACCGTTCCCCCGCCTTCCGTCCCACCGCGGCGGCACAACTGCGGGGGGCGTCTTCGCTGCTCAAGGCCGTTGCGACTGTCCCACGGTGTCCCACCGGCGTCGTCATCGTAGGCCGCGGAGGCTGTGATTGGGTCATGCCCCCGAGGGAACGGGGCGCGACCGCAGAGGAGAAACGCAGATGCAGTCCCGTATGAAGAACCCCGCCATGGTCCTGTCCGGCGCGATGCAGCCCATCCAGGAGCTGTTCAAGGCCGTGCACTCCGGCGGCGTCTCGGAGGAGACCCTGGAGCTGGTGCACCTGCGGGTCAGCCAGATCAACGGTTGCAGCGCCTGCGTGGACGCCGGCGCCAAGACGGCCCGCAAGGCCGGGGTGACCGACGAGCGGCTGGCCACCGTCGCCGCCTGGCGGGAGGCCCCGTACTTCACCGAGGAGGAGCGGGCGGCGCTGGCGCTGGCCGAGGCCGCGACGCGGCTGGCCGACCGCGCCGACGCCGTGAGCGACGAGGTCTGGGACACCGCCGCCACCTACTTCGACGAGAAGGAGCTGGCCGCGATCGTCCTGATGATCGGCGTCACCAACCTGTTCAACCGGCTCAACGCCACGACCCGGCAGATCGCCGGCGCGTGGGGCTGAGCGCGCCCCGTCCGGGAACGACCACTCACCGACCAGGAGGATCCCACCATGAGCGACACGAAGAAGACCGGCAAGAGCACCGCCGCGGCCGGCGAGAAGTTCGACGGCTTCACCGCCGAGGAGCGGGCCGCGATGAAGGACCACGCCCAGGAGCTGAAGAAGGCCGCGCGCCGTGCCCCGGGCAGGGCCAAGGCCGACGGCGAGAGCGACGTCCGCTCCAAGATCGCCGAGATGGACGAGGCGGACCGCGCCATCGCCGAGCGGGTGCACGAGATCGTCCGGGCCGCCGCGCCGGACCTCGTGCCGAGGCTCTGGTACGGCCAGCCCGCCTACTCCAAGGACGGCAAGGTGCTCTGCTTCTTCCAGGCCAAGGCGAAGTTCAAGACGAGGTACGCGACCCTCGGGTTCAGCGACGTCGCGGCCCTCGACGACGGCGCCATGTGGCCGACCTCCTTCGCCCTGCCGGAGCTGGACGCCGCGGGCGAGGCCCGGATCGCCGAGCTGGTGAGGCGGGCCGCGGGCTGAGGGCGCGCCGGGCGGCGCCCCGGGCCCTCCTGCTAGGCTGAATTTAGACCTAAACTCAAGGAGGGCCCGACATGGCGCGCACGATCGTGGTGAGCGGCGGCGGCACCGGCATCGGCAGGGCGGTGGCGGCGCGCTTCGCGGCCGATGGTGACCGGGTGGTCGTCATCGGCCGCCGCGCGGAGGTGCTGGAGAAGGCGGCCGGGGAGATCGGGGGCACGGCGCTGCCGGCGGATCTGGGAGACCCGGCGGAGGTCGAGCGCGTCCGCACCGAACTGGCCGAGCGCTTCGGCTCCGTCGACGTGCTGGTCAACAACGCGGGCGGCAACGCCGACAACCACGGCCGCCCCGCCGGCGTCGCGGAGCGGTGGACGAGCAACTTCCGCATCAACGTCCTGACGTCGGTCCTGCCGACCGAGGCGCTTCGCGACCTGCTGAACCCGTCCGGGGCGGTCGTGTTCGTCTCGTCGATCGCGGCCCTGCGCGGCTCGGGCGGCTCGTCCTACGGCCCGATGAAGGCGGCCCTGCACCCCTACGCCTGCGATCTCGCCGCCGCCCTCGGGCCCCGCGGCGTCACCGTCAACGTCGTCGCCCCGGGCTACATCGAGGACACCGAGTTCTTCGGCGACGTGATGACCGGCGAGCGGCGAGCGGCGCAGATCGCGCAGACCCACACCGGGCGGGCCGGGACGCCGGGGGACGTCGCCGAGACCGTGCACTGGCTCGCCTCGCCCGGCGCCCGACACGTCACCGCGCAGATCATCCAGGTCAACGGCGGGGCCGAGCGTGGCCGCTGAGCCGCCCCGCGACGGCGCCGACGCCATCCAGGACGCCTGGCGGCGCGAGCTGCCGGGCGTCCCGGTGGAGTCGATCGGGGTCGTCACCCGGATCTGGTGGGCCGCCAAGTTCTTCGGCGACGAGCGCCGCCGCCTCCTGGCGGGGCAGGGGGTGGACGTCGCGACGCTGGACCTGCTGTCCACGCTGCGCCGCTCCGGCCCGCCGTACCGGATGAGCCCGGGCGAGCTGGCCGAGGCCTGCATGGTGACGCGCGGGGCGATCACCCAGCGCGTGGAGCGGGCCGCCGGGGCCGGGCTGGTCGAGCGGACCACCGTCGGCTCCGGCTACCACGCGCGCGCGGTCACCCTCACCGGGGAGGGCCGCGCCCTGCTCGACCGCGTCGTCGCCGACCTGCTCGCGGCCGAGGACCGCCTCATCGGCCACCTCGCCGCCGACCGCCGCGAGCAGCTCGCCGGCCTCCTGCGCGAACTGCTCGCCGGCCTCGACGCCCCGAGCTGGATGGGCCAGGTCGGGGACTGACCCTCGGGCCCGGCGGGCTCAGGCGCTCGTGAGGACGACGAGCTCCTGGGTCGCCCGGGTCATCGCGACATAGCGGTCGACCGCTCCTTCGACGCCATCGCCGAACCGGTCCGGGTCGATGAGCACGACGAGGTCGAACTCCATCCCCTTGGCCAGCTCCGGGGTCAGGGACCGGACGCGGGGCCGCCCCGGGAACGCGGGATCGCCGATGACGCAGGCGACCCCGTCGTCGTGCGCGGCGAGCCAGGCGGCGAGGATCCGGTCCAGGTCCGCGACCGGTCCGTGGACGACGGGGACGCCGGTGGACCGGACCGACGCCGGCACGTTGGCGTCCGGGAGCGCGGCCCGGATGACCGGCTCGGCCTCCGCCATGATCTCCTCCGGCGTCCGGTAGTTGACGCTGAGCGAGGCCAGGTCGATCCGGTCGAGCCCGACCCGTTCGAGCCGTTCCCGCCACGACTCGGTGAAGCCGTGCCGGGCCTGCGCGCGGTCCCCGACGATCGTGAAGCTCCGGGACGGGCACCGCAGCAGCAGCATCTGCCACTCCGCGTCGGTCAGCTCCTGCGCCTCGTCCACGACGACGTGCGCGAACGGGCCGGCGAGCAGGTCGGGGTCGGCGGCGCTCAGCGCGCTCTCGTCGACGAGGGCGTCGTGGAAGTCCTCGCCGCGCAGCATCGTCACCAGCCCCGTCCCGTACTCGTCGTCGGCCACCTCGATGAGGTCGTCCACGACCTGTCCCATGCGCTCGCGCTCGGCGGCGACGGCGGCCTCGTGGCGCCGCCTGCGCAGCGACGCCTCCGGGTCGCCGAGACGCTGCCGCGCCGCGTCCAGGAGCGGCAGGTCCGACACCGTCCAGGCCTGGGCGTCCTCGCGCCGCAGCCGGCGGATCTCGTCCGCGCCGAGCCAGGGGGCGCACAGCCGCAGGTAGGCGGGCACCGACCACAGGTCCCCGACGAGGTCGGCCGCCTCGATCAGCGGCCACGCCCGGTTGAAGGCGGTGCGCAGCTCCCGGTCCTGCCGGAGCGACCGGCGCAGCAGGTCGGGCGACGCCTCGCCCTCGTTCTTGTCCGCCAGGATCGTGACCAGCTCCTCCCAGATCCGGTCGCGCGCCTCGTTGTGCGGCGTGCCGGGTTCCGGCACCTGGAACGCCTCGGCCCAGTCGGCGGGGCTCAGCCAGACGTCGCCCCAGTGCGAGGTGACCTCCATACCCTCGGTGGGCGGGTTCTCGTAGAAGGCGACGGCCTTCTCGATCGCCTTCACCATGTCGGCGGACGACTTCAGCCGGGCCACCTCCGGGTCGGTCTCGACCTCCGCCCCGGCCCCTTCGGCGACGAGGTCGCGCAGGGTGCATATCTGCACGCCCTCCTCCCCGAGGCTGGGGAGCACGTCGGACACGTAGGCCAGGTAGGGCTGGTGCGGGCCGACGAACAGCACGCCGCCCCGGTGGTGGCCCAGGCGGGGGTCGGAGTAGAGGAGGTAAGCGGAGCGGTGCAGGGCGACGACCGTCTTGCCCGTCCCCGGGCCGCCGTCGACGACGAGGGCGCCGCGCGATCCCGCGCGGATGATCGCGTCCTGGTCGGCCTGGATGGTGCCGAGCACGTCGCGCATCCGGTCCGACCGGTCGCTCCCCAGGCTCGCGATGAACGCGGACTGGTCGTCCAGCGCCGCGTGCCCGGCGAACCCGTCCGCGGTGAACACCTCGTCCCAGTAGTCGCCGATCCGTCCGCGGGTCCAGCGGTACCTGCGGCGGCTCGCCAGCCCCATCGGGTCGGCGTGGGTCGCCCCGAAGAACGGTTCGGCGGCGGGCGAGCGCCAGTCGAGCAGCAGCCGGCGGCCCGTGCCGTCGGTGAGGCCGAGGCGTCCGATGTACACGGGCTCGGAGCCGTCCGCGCCGACCATGCGCCCGAGGCAGAGGTCCAGGCCGAAGCGGCGCAGCGTGCGCAGGCGCGCGGCCAGCCGGTGGATCTCCATGTCCCGGTCCATGGCCCCCTGCCCGATCCCCCCCGGCGCCCGGCGCTCGGCCTCGAGGCGTTCGGACAGGTCGGCGATCGTCTGGTCCAGGCTCTCCGCGATGGCCGCGAAATGCCGCTCGTCGCGCTCGATCAGCGCCGGGTCGGCCTTGGAGGACAGGCGCCCGGGGAGGTCGAACACGCTGGCGGTCAAAGGATTCACGTATCGGCTCCGGCTCGTGGTCGATGGCTGTGGTTCCGGTTCGGCCGCCGATTCTGCGGCACGACCGGGGTCTTGCCGCAAGCCCCCCGGTGCGCTATACGTTGAGAGTGGCGGGGAGAGTCCTCGTGCCCTCGCCCGCCTCCCCCAGGCTCACGGCCGCCCGCTCACACCATGTACTGGTCGTGGCGGTGGTAGAGGTCGGTCCACTCCTGCTCGCTGAGCCGCCGCCCGCTCTCCACGATCTCGGCCAGTTCCTCGAAGTAGGCCTCGCGGGGAGCGCCGGGGGCGAACAGGACCAGCATCGAAGCCGCCCCTCGCGGGTTGTCGAACGCGTGGATCCCGCCCGGCGGGACGAAGAGGAAGTCTCCCGGCGAGGCGTCGACCCAGCGGTCCCCGTCGTAGAGGGCGACGGTGCCGGACAGGACGAAGAACGACTCCGACATCGTCCTGTGGAAGTGGGCGCCCGCGCCGCGGCCGGGTTCGGCTCCCATGTCCCACCGGTACAGCCCGTACTGCCCGCCCGTGGACTCGCCCGTGGCCAGGTAGTGCACCCTTCGAGCGCGTACCGATCAGCAGGTCGGGTGCGGCGTCGCCCTCCCGCAACGTGCCGCTGACCTCGCCCGTGTCCCCGTGGAAGAGCTCTTTCGGGTATGACATTCCGGCCTCCTCGTCGATGGTTCCGCCCATCGTGGCGTCCGGCCATGACATTCGTCCGGGAACCCCTCGGCGCCGGCCGCTCGCTCGTGGCCCCACGCCGGACGTGCCCGGGAACGGAGTGTTCCCGGGCACGTCCGGCGCGATCCGCCGCTCAGTTCTCCAGGGCGGCGAACAAGCCGGGCTCGTAGGAGCCGCCCTGGTTGCGCGGGATCACTCCCAGCCGGTTGGCCGCGTTGATCATGGCCACCAGGTAGACCAGCGCGGCGATCTGGTCGTCGTCGAAGTGCTCGCGCACCCGGGCCCACGTGGCGTCCGAGACGCCCTGGTGGGCGTCGGCGAGCCGGGTGCCCTCCTCGGCCAGCGCCAGCGCGGCCCGCTCGGGCTCGGTGAAGACGGTCGACTCGCGCCAGGCGGCGACCAGGTGCAGCCGGACCGCGGTCTCCCCGGCGGCCGCGGCGTCCTTGGTGTGGAGGTCCACGCACCAGCCGCAGCCGTTGATCTGGCTGGCGCGCAGCATCACCAGCTCCTGGAGGTCGCGGGGCAGCGACGACTGCTGGATCGCCACGCTGACGGCGGCGAAGCGCTTGCCCACCTTGGCGGCGAACTCGTTGGTCATCAGGTTCAGACGGGGTTCCATGCCTTGCTCCTAGCCTGCCGGGGTGCGCGCCGCGCGGACCGTCCCGCGCGGCGTCCTGACGACCATGGAGATGCCGGTGCCCCGTCCCGCGTGACAGCGCGGGCACTGTGACGTACGCCACCGGCCGGGCCCGGCCCGGGCTCGGGGCTCGCCCGTGGTGGTCGTTAGAGCCGGGTGTGGCCGGGTAGCCGTATGCGGTGGCCGGAGGATCCGGCGACTGATCCGACACCGAGGGGGCGGAGTTGACCACGCCGGAGGAGAACGCTCCGAAGACCGAGAACACCGACCGGGCGGAGCCCGGCGAGGACCGGGAGCCGCGACCGGACGTGCGCACCGAACTGGGCGCCGAGCTCGAGGACAAGATGGCGGAGAAGGGCCTGTCGCGCGACGACTTCTCCGAGTCCTGAGGCGCGCGGGCGACCGGCACGGATGCGACGGGAGGACCTTGTGATCGGCGCGTTGTACGAGCGGTGGCTGCTGGAGATGTGGGCCGGGGACTTCGGGCTCGCCCGCGACCTGGTCACGCCGGACTTCGTCGGGCACTGGCCGGGGCATGACGTGCACGGCGCCGACGAGCTGATCGACGTCCTGCGGCAGGGCCACGCGCCTTTCGAGGGCGTCACGGTGACGCTGGACGTGGGCCCGATCGTGGACGGGGACCAGGTCGCCGCCCGTTGGACGTTCGGCGGACGGTACAAGGGCGGCGTGCCGGGAGCGACCGCCCCGGAGGGCACGGACGTCTCCTTCGAAGGCCACGACGTCCTGCGCGCCGAAGGCGGCCGGTTCGCGGAGTACTGGGTGATCTCCGACGTCCGGGCCCTCGACCGCGCGCTCGGGACCGAGTGAGTCTCCCCCGAACTCGTTACTCGGGCAGGGGCTGGAGGGTCGGGTCGCAGAGGCGGCAGCCCAGCATGCCCTGGTAGATGCCGTGCTCCGGGCAGCGCTCCAGGTGGCCATTGGACAGGTACAGGTCACCCTCGGACGTCCCCAGGGCTTCGAAGGTGTTGCCCATGCCTCGTCACCTGTCCCCCGGGGTGGAGGGGACGGCCTCGGCGTTTCCGGCGTCCTGCGGGTCGTGGGAGAAGCGGGCGGGCCACCATACCTTGGGGCCGATCATCCGGACGAGCGCCGGGACCAGCAGGGACCGCACGACGAGCGTGTCCAGCAGCACGCCGAACGCGACGATGAACGCGATCTGCGCCAGGAACGACAGCGGGATGACGACCAGGGCGGCGAACGTGGCGGCCAGGACGACCCCCGCCGAGGTGATGACGCCGCCGGTCGCCGTCAGGCCGCGGAGCACGCCCTCCCGCACGCCCCAGCGCCGCGTCTCCTCCCGCACCCGTGACATGAGGAAGATGTTGTAGTCGACGCCGAGCGCGACCAGGAACACGAACCCGTAGAGCGGAACGGAGGCGTCCAGGCCGGTGAAGCCGAACAGATGGCGGAACACCAGGGCCGCGACGCCGAGCGTGGCGACGTAGTTCAGCGCGACGGTCGCGATGAGCAGGACGGGCAGCGGCAGCGAGCGCAGCAGCACCACCAGGATGACCAGGATGATCGCCAGGACGACCGGGATGATGACGGTCCGGTCGTGGGCGGCGGTGTCCTGGGTGTCGACCTGCTGGGCGGTGTAGCCCCCGACCTTCGCGTCCGCCCCGGGGACGCCGTGCACCGCGGTGCGCAGGCGCTTGAGGGCGGCCTTCGCGGCGTCGCTGTCGGCGGCCGCCTTCAGCGTCGCGTCGATCCGGACCCGCCCGTCCACGACCTTCGGCGGGCCGCCCGGGCGGCCGGACGCGCCGGCGGGCGCGGCGCCCGCGACGCCGTCGGTGCGTGCCGCGGCATCGGTCACGGCCTTGACCTGCGCCGCGTTGGCGATGATGACCGCCGGCTGGCCGGAGCCGCCGGGGAAGTGCTCGGAGAGCGTCCGCTGCGCGGCGACCGAGGGCGCGTCGTTGATGAACGTCTCGTCCAGCGGGACGCCGTGGGCGCGCAGCCCCGGGGCGAACGCGGCGCAGGCGATGAGGGCGATGCCCGTCGCGGCGACGACGCGGCGCGGGTGCAGGTCGACCAGGCGGGCGACGCGGGCCCACAGGCCCCTTCCCCCGTGGGCGCCCTCGGCCGGGGGCCTCGGCCTCGCGGGCCAGAACGCGGCCCGTCCGAGCACGACGAGGACCGCCGGGAGGAACGTCAGCGCGCTGAGGACGGCGCAGGCGATGCCGATCGCGCCGACCGGCCCGAGGGCGCGGTTGTTGGTGAGGTTGCTGAGCAGCAGCGCGAGCAGGCCGAGCGCGACGGTGGCGCCGCTGGCGACGATCGCGCCGAACGATCCGCGCACCGCCGCCCACCCGGCGGCGAAGCGGTCCCGGCCCGCGGCCGTCTCCTCCCGGAAGCGGGCCGCCAGCAGCAGCGCGTAGTCCGTGGCGGCGCCGATGACCAGGATCGACAGGATGCCCTGGACCTGGCCGTCGACCCGGACGACGTCGGCTTTGGCCAGCGCGTAGACCACCGCGCACGCCAGGCCCAGCGCGAACACCGCCCCGAGGATGATCACGAGCGGGAGCAGGAAGCCGCGGTAGACCAGCAGCAGGATGACCAGGACGGTGACGAGCGCGACGCCAAGCAGCAGCCCGTCGATGCCGGCGAAGGCGTCCGACAGGTCCGCCTGGGTGGCGGCCGGCCCGCTGATCTGCGCCTTCGTCCCGGGAACGGTCTCGGCGGACGCACGGACCCGGTCCAGCACGGCCGGCAGTTCGTCTCCGAGGTCGGGCCTGAGCGGGACGACGCCCTCGAGCGCCCGGCCGTCGTCCGAGCGGAGGGCCGGGGACGGCGTCCCGAGGGTGCCGGGCGCGCCGCGCAGGCCGGCGAGCGCACGGGTCGCCGCGTCGCGCTGGGCGTCGGAGACCCGGCCGTTCACCGTCCACACGACGATGGCGGGCACGGTCTCCTTCTCGGCGAAGGCCTGCTGCTCCCGCAGGACCTGGGTGGACTCGGCGCTGCGCGGCAGGAAGGCCGCCTGGTCGTTGGTGGAGACCTCGCCGAGCTTCCCGGCATAGGGGCCGAAGGCACCGCCGATCGCCAGCCATATCAGGAGCAGAACTGCTGGTATCGCCCAGCGGACGGGGCGTGAGGGTGTCGGCATCGGTTCCTCCCAGCGAGTTCGACCTGCCGCGGCCATACCCACAAATACCTCACTCATTAACTATCTCAATGATTGAGTTAATGTAATCTGATCGGCATGGCCGAGGGAGCGGAGGAGACGGAGGGCCCCGCCGGCCTCCGGTCGTTCGCCGTCGAGCTGCGCCGGATGAACGCCGAGTTCAACCGGATCGCGCACGAGTTCGCCCATGCGAGCGGCCTGCATCCCACCGACGTCCAGGCCCTGGTCACGATCATGGACGCGCCGCTGCGCACCCCCGGCCGGCCGATGACCCCGGGGCGGCTGCGCGAGGAGCTGAACGTCACCTCCGGCGCGGTCACCGCCTGCCTCGACCGCCTCGAACGGCTCGGCCACATCACCCGGACGCGCGACCCCGCCGACCGGCGGGTCGTCCATCTGCGCTACGAGCCGTCCGCGATGACCATGGGCCGCGCGTACTTCCGCCCGCTGGCGGAGAGCACCGAGGCGGCGCGGGCCGGCTTCACCGAGGAGGAACTGCGCCTCGTCCTGCGCTTCCTGCGCGCGATGAACGAGGAACTGTCGGCCCTGCGCACCCGCGATTCCGGCCGTTAGGGCGGCGACGCGCTAGGCGGGGCCGAGCAGGTCCCAGCGGTTGCCGGCCAGATCGAGGAAGACGGCGAGGCGTCCGTAGGGTTCGGTGCGGGGCGGGGAGACGAACTCGACGCCCGCGGCCGTCATGCGTGCGTGAGCGGCGTCGAAGTCCTCCACCCGCAGGAAGAACCCCACGCGCCCGGCGGCCTGGTTCCCGACCACGGCGGCCTGGCGCGGGCCGTCCGCGCGGGCGAGCAGGACGCCCGTCTCGGCGCCCGGCGGCCGGACGACCACCCACCGCTTGGGACGGCCGTCGTTGGTGAGCGAAGGCGAGTCCTCCACCAGGTCGAACCCGAGGGCGCCGGTGAAGAACGCGATGGCGTCGTCGTAGTCGTCCACGACGATCGTGATGAGATCGAGCCGCACCATCATGAGGGTACGGTGCGCCGCGGTCGCGCGGCCGAGCAACGGAGGGACGTCCGGCATGGACAAGACGGAGGGCAGCCGCACCGCCGTGCTCGTGTGCCAGGCCCGGGCCGTGGCCCACGGCCGCCTGGCCCCCGACCGGTTCGCCGATCCCACCGCGTCGGCGCTTCTGCGACCCGACGAGCTGGCCGCCGTCGAGCGGGTCCGCTCGGGAAGGCCCCCCGAAGGCTGGGGGCCCCGGATGGAGTACGAGTTCCTGCGGGCGACGGCCGAAGGCCTGGTGCCGCGCACGGTCGCCATCGACGATGCCGTCAGGGAGCGCACCAGCCCGCAGGTCGTGATCCTGGGCGCCGGCCTGGACGGACGGGCCTGGCGGATGCCCGAGCTGGCCGGGGCCGCCGTGTTCGAGGTCGACCACCCCCGTTCCCAGGAGGACAAGCGGCAGCGCGCCGCGGGCCTCTCGTCGCCCGCCGGGAAGGTCGCCTTCGTACCCGTCGACTTCACGGCCGACAGGCTCGACGACTCCCTGAAGGCGGCCGGCCATCGGGCCGACCTGCCGACCACCTGGATCTGGGAGGGTGTGGTCCCCTACCTGACCCGCGCCGAGGTGGCGGCCACGGTGCGGGACCTCGCGGGGGCCTCCGCGCCGGGGAGCCGCCTCGTGGTCAACTACCAGTCACCGTCGCCGGCCGCCTCGCTCGGCCGGCTGCTGGCCCGCGCGATGAGGCGGCTGTCCCGGCGGCCCGACCCGATGGCGCACGAACCCTGGAGGTCCGCCTGGACGCCGGCGGCGATGCGCGAGCTGCTGACCGGGCAGGGCTTCGCGGTGGTCGGCGACACCGACCTGCTCTCCCTGGCCGGGGCGCTCGCGCTGCCCGTCCGCAGCCGGCGGTCTCTCGGATCCGGCCGCGTCCTGGTGGCCGACCGCCGGGCCGGGTGACGCGAGGACCGCCCGTGGCGCTGAAGGAGGTGTCGGCGGGCCGGTCGCGTGGCCCGCCGGCATGGGCCCCGCCTCCCGACACCGCCGGTCAACGAGGCGGGGCCCGCCCGCCGGTCAGGCGTGGGACAGGGCGAACGCCGCCAGGAACCCCACGACCATGATCAGACCGGTGAGCAGGTGGGTGTCCTCGTAGGCCTCGGGGATCATCGTGTCGGCGATCATGGTGAGGATGGCCCCGCCGGCCAGCGCGGTGATGCCGGCCAGGACGTCGTCCGGGGCGTCGCCGAGCACCGTGTGGCCCGTGATCGCCGCCAGGGCGCTGATCAGCGCGATCCCGCTCCACAGCCCGAAGACGTAGCCGCGGCCGCGCCCCGCGCGGCGCATCCCCGAGGCGCTGGAGAGTCCCTCGGGGACGTTGCTGATGAACACCGCGACCACGGTGACGAGGCTGACCGCGCCGCCGCCCAGCAGGCTCGTGCCGATCACGATGGACTCGGGCACGCCGTCCAGCAGCGCGCCCAGCGCGATGGCGCTCCCCGATCCGGGCCGCTGCTCCTCCGACGGCTGCTGCCCGCCCGAGCGCTTGCGGTGCCGGGCGCCCCTCCAGGCCAGGAGGGCGTTGGCGCCGGCGTAGAGCACCGCGCCGGTCACCGCCCCGATCGCCGTCGGGGTCAGCCCGCCCCGCTCGTTCGCCTCGGCGATCAGGTCGAACGACACCGCCGACACCAGGACACCGCTGCCGAACGCCATCACGCTCGCCACGATCCGGGCCGGGACGGGCACGAGGAATCCGGCCAGGGCCCCCATCACCAGCGCCGACCCGGCCAGCAGGCCCCATCCTCCGGCCTGCAACGCTCCCTGCACGGCACTCCCTTCCGGCCACGGCCCTCACGCCGACGGCCGATGGGCCGCCGCGGCGACTACCCGTGGGCGTACTCGTCGACGTCCAGTTCGGCTGGCGACATCTGCGTCGATTTCACGGTGAAGTACGCGTACTGGGAGATCCGCACGCGGGCACCCTATACCGGCGCCCGGCGCCTCCCCCGTCCCGCTTCATGACGATGCGGGCCGCGGGCCGCCTGCTAGTAGGGTCGGCCGCATGCCCGCCTCTTCCCCGGTGAGAGAGCCCAAGCCTCCCCAGATCCCCTGCGGGCTCACGCCCGCCGGGAAGGTCGAGCGGCACGTCCGGCACGACGGCAAGTACCTTTCGCTGGACTACGGCGCGGACACCCTGTCCATGGACGACCCGGACGGCGTCGAGGACGTCGAGTTCGAGCGCTGCCGCTTCACCCGGACCGTCTTCTCCGAGCTGGTCCTGCATCGGGCCGGGTTCGCCGACTGCGCGTTCGGCGACGCCGACCTGGCGAACCTGCGGGCGTTCAACTCGCGGATGTTCAACGTGCGGATCATGAACGCGCGGATGACGGGGATGCGGCTCGCCGAGAGCGGTCTGCGGGACGTGCTGGTCGAGGGGTGCCGCGCCGACCTCACCGGCTTCAGGTACGCACGCCTGCGGGACGTCGTCTTCCGCGACTGCAACCTGGCCGAGGCCACGTTCCAGTCCGCCGAGATGACCGACGTCCGGTTCGAGAACTGCCGGCTCGGCGGCGCCCAGTTCTCCGGGGCGAAGATGAGATCCGTCCGGTTCCGCGGCTGCGACCTGCGCGGCGTCGCCGGCCTGAGCTCCTTCCAGGGGGCGATCGTCGCGAGCGGCGACGCGATGAGCCTGCTGGACGCGTTCGCCGCGGAGCTCGGCATCACCATCGAGGACTGACCGGCCGCCGGGAGGGCCCCGACCGGCGGGCCGGTCTCATGCGAGCGTGAGGAACAGCTTCTCCAGCAGCGCGCGGTCCGCGGCGGCCTGCGCGGTGCCCGCCCTCTCCGGGACGGCGCACCGCTCCAGCCCGGTCGCGATGATCTTGAAGCCGGCCCGGTCCAGGGCCCGGGAGACGGCGGCCAGCTGGGTGACCAGCTCGGCGCAGTCCCGTCCCTCCTCGATCATCCTGATGACGCCGCCGATCTGGCCCTGCGCCCGCCTCAGCCGCAGCGCGACGTCGTCGAGCGCGTCCCTGTCCAGCTCCATCCCGCTCCCCCTCACGCGCTGCGCTCGCGCTCGGCGGCCTGGCGCCGCACGTCGTCCAGGTCGACCGCGCGGGCGCCGTCGATCAGCTTCTCCAGCTCCTGCTCGGGGAGCGCGCCCGGCTGGGCGTACAGCACCACGTTCTCCCGAATGATCATCAGGGTGGGGATCGAGGTGATGCCGAACGCGCCCGCCAGCTCCGGCTGGGCCTCGGTGTCGACCTTGCCGAACATGATGCCGTCGTGGCGCCCGGACACCCGCTCGTACACCGGGCCGAAGAAGCGGCACGGCCCGCACCAGCTCGCCCAGAAGTCGATGAGGATCATGTCGTTGCCGTCGAGGACCTCGTCGAAGTTCTCGCGCGTCAGCTCTGTCGTCGCCATCACGGCCTCCCATCCTGCGGCGGATACCCCTACGGGTATGAGAACCCGCACCTGAGAAGGCGTATTCCAGGGTCAATACCACTCCGTTGTATACGGGTAGGGGTATGGCTTGGCCCCCGATGCGTCAGCTGAGGTCCGTCGGGGAAGGCACCTCTGAGGGGGAGCATCATGGGTTACGCGATCAGCGTCCGGCTGCACCGGCCGTTCGGCGAGACCGTCGAGCAGGTGCGCGCGGTCCTGAAGGACCAGGGCTTCGGCGTGCTGACCGAGATCGACGTGCGGGCCACCCTGCGCGAGAAGCTCGGCGAGACGATGGAGGACTACCTCATCCTGGGAGCCTGCAACCCGCGGCTCGCGCACCGGGCACTCGGCGTCGACCGGCGGATCGGCCTGCTGCTGCCCTGCAACGTCGTCGTGCGCGCCGACGGTGAGGAGACCGTCGTGGAGGCGCTGGACCCGCAGGTCATGGTGTCGGTCAGCGACCGCCGCGACCTCGGACCCGTCGCCGACGAGGCGGCGGAGCGGCTCGCCGCCGCGTTGCGGCGGCTGGACGCCTGACCCCGCCACCGCGCTCAGCGGCCGGGGAACTCGATCTCGGCGGCCTCACCGGCGCCGAGCAGGAAGTAGCCGAGGAACGTCACACCGTCCGCCTCGGCGTCGAAGCGTGCGACGCGGGCGCCCTCGGGCTCGTGGAACACGTCGCCGGGGCCGAGGACGACCGCCGGTTCGCCCTCGATCTGGTAGACGGCCGACCCGGTCTCGATGCTGCCGAAGACCGGTCCGTTGTGCACGTGCAGCCCGGCCGCCTGGCGGGGCGCGATGGCGATGCGGCGGACCTCGACCCGGTGCGTGCCGCGGGGTGGCGACAGCGGCTGGTCGAGCAGCACCGTGCGGGTGATCGGCGGGACGTCCTCCGGTCGGCCCCCGTGGTACTCCTCGTCGCCGACCGGCCCCCCGGCCTCGGCGGAAGTCCCGTCGTCCGGCACCGGCTCGATGGCCAGATGCGTCATGGGACGGTCGGGAGTGGCGCCGTGCCAGTGCCATTCACCGGGCGCGATGTGCACGGTGTCTCCGGCGCGGATGGTCTCGACCGGCCCGCCGCGACGCTGGACGCGCCCGGTGCCTTCGGTGACGACCAGCACCTGCCCGAGCGGATGCCGGTGCCACACGGTGCGGCTTCCAGGCGCGAAGCGGACGCTGTCGACCTGTGCGCCCGCCCCTCCCCCGGCTTCGGCCACCGGCGCGATCCAGGCGTCACCGGTGAACCACGCGGACGGGGCGGCGGCGCCACCGAGGGGTCCGTGGGATATCTGCATGCCGTTTCTCCGATGGTCAGCTGACGGTGCGCGCGTTCAGCAGCGCGAGGATTCCTGCGATCGCCTGGTCGAAGGGTTCCGGGGCGCCGGCCGCGCGAGCGAGGACGTAACCGCCCTGAAGCGTGGCGACGATCGCGGCCGCGGTGGAGGCGGGGTCCACCGAAGGCTCCAGCTCTCCGCGCTCCACCCCCTCTTGGACCACCGCCGCGAGCCGGGCGCGCAGCCAGGCGAAGGTCTCTTCGACGGGCTCGCGCAGCGCGGGCGTGCCGATGACGTCGGGGTCCTGCGTGAGCCTTCCGACGGGGCAGCCCCGCAGGACGTCCCGCTCCCTGCGCAGGTAGGCGGCGATGCGTTCGACGGCCGCCCCCGGCCCGGACAACTGCGCGTCGACGGCGGCGCGCATCTCCTCGGCGGTGCGGTCGATGGCGGCGCGGGCGAGTTCCTCCTTGCCCGCGAAATGGTGGTACATGCTGCCCTGGCCGGCCTCGGCCCGCTGCTGGATCGTCTTGGGGCTGGTCCCCACGTACCCGCGCTCCCAGAGAAGCTCCCGCGCACTCTCCACCAGCCGTTCCCGCGCACTCATGCCACGAGTGTACATACCAATAGGTACAGACCCGGTGTTCCGCGCGGGCGGCCAGGCGTCGCCGACGTCCAGGAGGGCCCCTCAGTCCGCCCCGACCGCCTTGCGCGTGGATCGGCCGGAGACGATGTCGTCGGCCAGCGGCATCACCACGGCGGCGATCTCGGCGATGGTCGCCTCCGGCACGCCGGCGGCGGCGAGCGAGGCCGTCAGGTGCCCGGCGACCCGATCGAAGTGGAAGCGCTCGATCCCGGGGCCGAGGTGGACGTCCTTCATCGCGCCGCCCCGGTAGACGGCCGGTCCGCCGATCGACTCGTAGATGCTCATGGCGCCGGCCCCGGACATTTATTGGCGATTCGCCAATAAACTTGCGGACCATGACGTCGTGAACCCGCCAGACCTGGGCCGGCGCCCCCTGTTGAGTGGGCGGACGCGACCACTCCCCTCACAGGACGGAACCCGATGCCAACCGTGACCGCTTCGGCCGACGGCCCTCCCACCTCGGCCCGGCCGGGCCCGCACCACTGGCCGGCGGTGCTCTCGGTGATGATGGGGATCTTCGTGATCGTCACCACCGAGATCCTCCCGATCGGGCTGCTGACGTCCATCGGCTCCGGCTTCACCGTCTCCGACGGGACGGCCGGGCTGATGATGACCATGCCCGGCTACCTGGCGGCGGCCGCCGCGCCCGCGGTCACCGTCGCGACGGCGCGGATCGACCGGCGGCTCATGCTGTGCGCCTGCATGTTCCTGCTGGCGGCGGCGAACTTCATCGCCGCGGCCGCCCCGGCGTACTGGGCGGTGCTCGTCTCACGCGTCCTCGTCGGAGTGGTCATCGGCGGCTTCTGGTCGATCGGCGCGGGCCTCGCCGGCCGGCTCGTCCCCGCACGGTCGGCGCGCCGGGCGACGGCGGTCGTCTTCTCGGCCGTCCCGCTGGGATCGGTCCTCGGCGTGCCGCTGGGGACGCTGATCGGCGACCTCGCGGGCTGGCGGACCAGCTTCGCGGTCATGGGCCTGCTGTCCGTGGCGGTGCTCATCGCGCTCGCCGTGCTCGTCCCCCCGCTGCCCGCGGAGGGGACCGCCCGCCTCACAGCGCTGCGCGGCATGATGCGGAGCCGCGGCACCCGGCACGCGCTCCTGGTGACCGTCCTGGTCGTCCTCGCGCACTTCGGCGCCTACACCTACGTCACGCCCTTCCTGGAACGGGTGACGCATGTGCCCCCAGGGCTGATCACGGTGTTCCTGCTGACCTACGGTGCCGCGGGCATCCTGGGGAACTTCCTGGCAGGCACGGCTCTGGCCCGCCATCCGCACGCCACCTTCGGCGCGGCCGGAGGTCTGATCGCCTTCGCCACCCTGGCGCTCCCTCTTCTGGGGCGATGGGACGTGGGCGCCATCGCACTGCTCGTTCTGTGGGGCGTCGGCTACGGCGCCGTCCCGGTCTGTTCGCAGGCCTGGTTCGCCAGAGCGGCCCCGCACGCCCCGGAGGCGGCGTCCGTGCTGTTCACGGCCTCGTTCCAGGCGACGCTGTCGACCGGCGCCCTGGTCGGCGGAGCCGTCATGGACCGCACCTCCCCATCGACGATCATGACGCTGGGCGGAGCCACCGCGGTCGTCATGGTGGTGGCCGTGGTCAGCGGGCGGCCTCGCCGGTCAGCCAGCGCCGCAGGGCCGGGAGGGGGACGTCGGCCCGGACGACCTCCAGCGCGGTGACCTTCAGGCCCACTCGGCGACGGCGGCGTCCAGGTCGGCGGCCAGGGTTTTCGTCCGGCCCGGGAGCAGGTCGCCCAGCTCGTTCAGGTGCCGCTCCGCCACGTGGCGGCGCAGGCGGCCCTCCGCGAGGACGCTGATCGCCGCCGCCTCCGGCGCCGGCCGCAGCGCGTGGCGGGCGGGATCGGACACCGAGATCAGGGCCACGGCCCTCAACCATGAGTCCTCCCCTGCCGGCCGGCACGCGGGCCGGCACCTCGACGGCGACCTGTTCCTCCACCATGACCGCTGCGCGGCCGCCTGGCCATCCGGTACGACCACCAATTCGGCGGGGCCCCGCCCTGTAGTGGCGGCGCCGGTCAGTCCCGCCGGGGGCGCTCCGGTGGGGGCGGGCGGTCCTTGCCGTGGCCGATGCGGTCGCGCCAGGCGGCGACCCGGTCGATGATCAGCGGGTCGGCGAGGTCGGACTCCGGGACGTCCCCCGCCGCGGCCGCGGGCGCCGCCGCGGACGGCCGCGGCGGGCGGGTCGGCATGGTGAGGACCATGGTCAGGCCGCCGCCCGGCGTCTCCTCGGCGGTGAGATCGCCGTCCATGGCCTCGGCCAGGCCGCGGGCGAGGGCCAGGTCGACGCCGGCCTCGTCGTCCCGGCCGCCGAGGCGCTGGAGCGGCGGGAAGAGTCGGTCGCGGGCGGCGGGCCGGATGCCGGGCCCGCGGTCGATGACGCGGATCTCCAGGCGGTCGCCGAGAGCGCTGGCGGTGACGAGGACGGGAGCGCCCGGCGGGTTGAAGCGGACGGCGTTGGCGATGACGTTGGCCAGGACGCGTCTCAGCAGGGCGGGGTCGGCGACCATCGCGGGCAGGCCCTCGGGGATGCGGAGCTCGACGGCCTCCCGGTCGTTCTCGCCGACGGCGCGGGGGACGGCGTCCTCGGCCGCGACCCGGCGCGGGGACATGCCGAGCGAGCCCGACTGCAGGCGGCTCATGTCCAGCAGGTCGGCCACCAGGTGGTCGAGCCGGGCCAGGGAGTCGGCGGCCGTGGCGGCCAGCGCGTCGTGGCGCTCGCCGGTCCGGGCCGCGCCGGGGCCGCGCAGGCTCTCGACGGCGGCCCTGGCGGAGGCGAGCGGGGCGCGCAGGTCGCGGCTGACGGTGGTGAGAAGCGCGGTGCGCATCTCCTCGGCGGCCTCCAGCGGCCGGACCTGGCGCGCCGTCTCGGCGAGCCGCCGGTGGTGCAGCGCGACGGCGGCCTGGGCGGCGAACGCCTCCAGGACGCGGCGGTCCGAGGCGGGCAGGGTCCGTCCCCGCAGGACGAGGGACAGCGCGCCGTCCTCGACGAGGATGCCGGACTCCCCCGCGTCCGGGCTGGTGCAGGGCTCGCCGCCGGTGCTGGCGACGACGTCCCAGCAGTCCGGGTCGCGGAGGCTGTCGGGGGTCACCGGTGCGTCGGGGTCGCGCTCCAGCAGCGTGACGGTGGTGAGCGCGTAGGTCTCGCGGAGCCGTTCGAGGATGCCGCCGAGCGCGTCGTAGGGACGCCCTCGCGCGGTCACCGCGCCGTGCTCGCCGCGCAGGATGTCGCCCGCGAGGGTGGACAGCACCTCCGCGTCGGCGCGGGCCCCGGCCGCCTCTCTGCCGCGGCGGGCGGTGACGTCCACGATCGTGCTGACCGTCACGCCGACCACCACGAAGACGGCGAGCTGGAGCAGCCCCTCGGGCCGGGCGACGGTGAACTCCCCGGTCGGCGGGGTGAAGAAGTAGTTCAGCAGCAGGGAACCGCCGATCGCGGCGAACAGCGCGGGATACAGCCCGCCCAGCAGCGCCACCCCGACCACCGCGGCCTGGAAGAGCAGGATGTCGCTGGCCAGCGGCACCTGCCGGCGCATCTGCACCAGCAGGACGGTCAGCAGCGGCAGCCCGGCCGCGGCGAGCGCGAACCCGGCGCCGCGGCGGACGGCCGGGAGCCCCGCCGCCCGCAGCGCCCTCCAGCGGCGCCCCTGCCCGATCTCCTCGTGCGTGACGAGGTGCACGTCGATGGTGCCGGACCGCGCCGTCGTCAGGACGCCGACGCCCGGCGAGAACAGCTGCGCGATCTTTCCGCGCCGGGACGCGCCGAGGACGAGCTGCGTGGCGTTGACGCCCCTGGCGAAGTCCAGCAGCGCGTCCGGCACGTTCGCGCCGACGACCTGGTGGTAGCTGCCGCCGAGGCTCTCCACCAGGGCGCGCTGCCGGGTCAGGTTCGCCGGGCTCACGCCGGCCAGCCCGTCGCTGCGGGCGACGTGGACGGCCAGCAGGTCGGCGCCCTTGGTGCGGTCGGCGATACGGGCGGCGCGGCGGACCAGGGTGTCGCCCTCCGGTCCGCCTGTGAGCGCGACGACGACGCGTTCGCGCGCCTCCCACGTCCCGGCGATGCCGTGGTCGGCGCGGTAGCGGTCGAGCTGGTCGTCGACCTTGTCGGCCAGCCACAGCAGCGCCAGCTCGCGCAGGGCGATGAGGTTGCCGGCCCGGAAGTAGTTGCCGAGCGCGGCGTCGATCCTCTCGGGCGGGTAGATGTTGCCGTGGGCCATCCTGCGGCGCAGCGCCTCGGGCGTCATGTCGACGAGTTCGACCTGGTCGGCGCGGCGGACGACCTCGTCCGGGACGGTCTCGCGCTGCGGCACGCCGGTGATCTGCTCGACGACGTCGTTCACCGACTCCAGGTGCTGGATGTTGACGTTGGTGACGACGTCGATGCCGGCGTCCAGGATCCGCTCGATGTCCTGCCAGCGCTTGGCGTGGCGGGATCCGGGCACGTTGGTGTGGGCCAGCTCGTCGATGAGCGCGACCTGCGGGCGCCGGGCGATGACGGCGTCGGTGTCCATCTCGGTGAAGTCGGCGCCGCGGTAGGAGACGGTCGCGCGCGGGACGATCTCCAGCCCCTCCAGCAGCGCGGCGGTGCGGGGCCGGCCGTGGGTCTCCACGAAGCCGGCCACCACGTCGGTTCCGCGCCCGGCGCGGCGGCCGCCTTCGGCGAGCATCGCGTAGGTCTTGCCCACGCCGGGCGCCGAGCCCAGGTAGACGCGCAGCCTGCCACGCCCCATCGCACCTCCAGTCACCGGGTCAGCCGCGGACCGGGTACCTCCGGTCCAGGGCGATGTTCACCTTCAGGACGTTGACCCGCGGCTCGCCCATGAAGCCGAGGTCGCGGCCGTCGGTGCCGTCCTCGACCAGTCGCCTCACCTGGCCGGGGGCGACGCCGCGGGCCCTGGCGACCCGGCCGGTCTGGAGGGCGGCGTAGGCGGGCGAGATGTGCGGGTCCAGGCCGCTGCCGCCGGCGGTGACCGCGTCGGCCGGGACGACAGGATCGGCGGGAGCGCCGCCCCTGACGGGGACCACCAGGCCGGCGGAGTAGTCCTCACCGGGCCGGGCCAGGCGCACGGGAACGCCCTTGTAGGTGGCGATGAACGGTGCCTGCACCACGCCCTGCTCCTCGTTCAGGCTGACCACCCCGGTGGGGTGCGGGACCGTGCCGTCGGCGGCGCGGCGCCCGAACACCGCCAGCACCGCTCCGACCCCGCCCGGGGTGCAGAACGGGCGCGCCCCGCTGACGCCTTCGAGGTCGCCGACGGCCTTGCTGCGCGAGCAGACCCGGGTGAGCAGGCTCTGCCCGCCGCTCTCCCCCGCCGTGGCCGCCTTCGGGCCGGGCAGGGTGTCCACGATGTCCTCCGGACCCAGGTTACTCGCGGCCGTCGAGGTCGGGTCGTAGCCGTTCCCGGCCTCGGAGGGACGGCTCTGGAAGTACTGCCTCAGCGGGGCGCCGTTCTTGCCGGTGAACGACTGGCCGATCAGTGCGCTGCCGACCGTCCGGCCGTGCAGGGAGACGGTCGAGCCGTCGGCGCGGCTTCTGAGGCCGGGCACCTGCGCGACCGCGAACACGGCGAGCGGGTAGGCGACGCCGCACACGACCGTCAGCACGAGGAGGGCGCGCAGCGCGGCCAGGTGCTGACGGACCCAGGTCGGATATGACATGTCACGACATCCCTGGAAGTAGACGGATGACGAGGTCGATGAGCTTGATGCCGGCGAACGGCGCGGCGATGCCGCCGAGGCCGTAGACGCCGAGGTTGCGCGACAGCAGCCGGGAGGCGCTGCTCGGCCGGTACCGGACTCCGCGCAGCGCCAGCGGGATCAGCGCGACGATGACCAGCGCGTTGAACACCACGGCCGACAGGATCGCCGACTGCGGGCTGGGCAGCCGCATGACGTTGAGCGCCTCCAGCCCCGGGTACAGGCCGGCGAACATCGCGGGGATGATCGCGAAGTACTTGGCGATGTCGTTGGCGATGGAGAAGGTCGTCAGCGCGCCGCGCGTGATCAGCAGTTGCTTGCCGATCTTCACTATCTCGATCAGCTTCGTGGGGTCGGAGTCCAGATCGACCATGTTCCCCGCCTCCTTGGCGGCGGAGGTACCGGTGTTCATCGCCACCCCGACATCGGCCTGAGCCAGCGCCGGAGCGTCGTTGGTGCCGTCCCCGGTCATGGCCACCAGCCGGCCGCCCTCCTGCTCCTTCTTGATCAGGGCCAGCTTGTCCTCGGGCCTGGCCTCGGCCAGGAACCCGTCCACACCCGCCTCATCGGCGATCGCCTTGGCGGTCAGCGGATTGTCACCGGTGATCATCACGGTGCGGATGCCCATCCGGCGCATCTCCTCGAACCGCTCCCGCATACCCTGCTTGACCACGTCCTTGAGGTGGATGACGCCCAAGACCTTCGCCGTGCCGTGCGCGACCTCGCCCACCACGAGCGGCGTCCCGCCGGACGCGGAGATGCCGTCCACGATCTGACCGAGCGCCGGCGGCACCGCACCACCCTGCCGCCGCACCCACTCGGCGACCGCTCCGGCCGCGCCCTTGCGCAGCATCCGATCCGGCCCGCCGTTCCCGTGCTCGCCCAGGTCGACGCCGCTCATCCGGGTCTGTGCCGAGAACGGCACCCACCTCGCCTGCGACAACTCCCCCGGCGAGCGTTCCCGCAGGCCGTAGCGCCGCTTGGCGAGGACGACCACCGAACGGCCCTCGGGGGTCTGGTCGGCGAGGCTGGACAGCTGCGCCGCGTCGGCCAGTTCGTCCTCACCTACGCCCTGGACTGGCAGGAACGCCGCCGCCTCCCGGTTCCCGAGGGTGATGGTGCCGGTCTTGTCCAGCAGAAGGGTGTTGACGTCGCCCGCGGCCTCGACCGCGCGCCCCGACATCGCCAGCACGTTGCGCTGCACGAGACGATCCATCCCGGCGATGCCGATCGCCGACAGCAGTGCCCCGATCGTCGTCGGGATCAGGCACACCAGCAGCGACACCAGCACGATCGCGGTGACCCCGTCCGCGTCCAGGGCGAGGGTGTCGCCGACCCCGGGGTTGATGGCCTTGGAGAAGATCGCCAGGGGTTGCAGGCTCGCCACCGCCAGCAGGAAGATGATCGTCAGTGCGGCCAGCAGGATGTGCAGCGCGATCTCGTTCGGCGTCTTCTGCCGGCTCGACCCCTCCACCAGCGCGATCATCCGGTCGATGAACGACTCCCCCGGCCGCTGGGTGATCTTCACGACCACGCGGTCCGACAGCACCTTCGTCCCGCCCGTCACCGCCGAGCGGTCCCCGCCCGACTCCCGGATCACCGGGGCCGACTCCCCCGTGATCGCCGACTCGTCCACGCTCGCGATGCCCTCGACCACGTCCCCGTCGCCGGGGATCACGTCCCCGGCCTCGACGACGACGTGGTCGCCCTCACGGAGCCGCGAGGCGGCGACCGCCTCCTCGCGGACCCGCTCCTGCCCGGCCGTCCAGTCGAGCAGGCGGCGGGCCACGGCGTCGGTCTTCGCCCTGCGCAGCGAGTCGGCCTGCGCCTTGCCGCGGCCCTCGGCGACCGCCTCCGCGAGGTTGGCGAAGAGCACGGTCAGCCAGAGCCACACCGCGATCAGCCAGGCGAAGGCGGACGGGCGCAGGGCGGCCAGGACCGTCGTCCACACCGCGCCGACCTCGACGATCAGCATCACGGGGTTGCGCCACAGCGTGCGCGGGTCGAGCTTGGCCAGCGCGTCCGGGAGGGACCTCAGCAGCTGCGCCGGATCGAGCAGGGGGCCCCGCGCGGTCATGTGCGGAGGCCTTCGGCGAGCGGTCCCAGCGCCAGCGCGGGCAGGAACGTCAGCGCGACGAGGACGACGGTGACCCCGACGACCAGCCCGACGAACTGCGGCCGGTGCGTGGGCAGCGTCCCCTCCGACGCGGGGGCGCGGCCCTGCCGCGCCAGCGACCCCGCCAGCGCCAGCACGAACACCATGGGCAGGAACCGTCCGAAGGCCATGCAGAGCCCGAGCGCGGCGTTGTACCAGAGGGTGCCGGAGGTCAGGCCGGCGAACGCCGACCCGTTGTTGTTGGACGCCGAGGTGAACGCGTAGAGCACCTCCGACAGGCCGTGCGGGCCGGGGTTGAGGATCCCGGCCCTGCCGTCCCCGGTCGCCATCGCCAGGCCCGTGCCGGCCAGCACCAGGATCGGTGTCGTCAGGAAGTACAGCGCGGCGAACTTGATCTCCCGGGACCCGATCTTCTTGCCCAGGTACTCGGGGGTGCGGCCCACCATCAGCCCCGCCACGAACACGGTGACGACCGCCAGGACCAGGATGCCGTACAGGCCCGCGCCGGCGCCGCCGGGCGCGACCTCGCCCAGCATCATCCCGATCAGCGCCATCATGCCGCCGAGGCCGGTGTAGGAGTCGTGGGACGAGTCGGTCGCGCCCGTCGAGGTCAGCGTCGTGCCGGTGGCGAACATCCCGGAGTCCGGCACCCCGAACCGGGTCTCCACGCCCTCCGTCGCCGCGCCGACCGCGGTCGGCACCGTGCCGTGGTGCGTGAGCTGGAAGACCTGCATGAGCACGGCGCAGACGATCGCCAGCGTCGCCATCACCGAGACGATGGCGTAGCCCTGCGCGTCGGCGCCGACCATCCGGCCGAAGGTGCGCGGCAGTGAGAACGCGATGGCCAGGAACAGGAGGATCTCCAGCCAGTTCGTCCAGGCGGTGGCGTTCTCGAACGGGTGGGCGGAGTTGACGTTGTAGAAGCCGCCGCCGTTCGTCCCGAGCAGCTTGATCGCCTCCTGGCTCGCCACCGGCCCGCCCGTCAGCGTCTGGGCGCCGCCCGCGATCGTGTCCACCACGTGGTGGGCCGGATCCCAGAAGTTCTGCACCACCCCGCCCGCGACCAGCACGAGGGCCGCGGCGAACGCGATGGGGAGCAGGATCCGGAAGGTGCCGCGGACCAGATCGACCCAGAAGTTGCCGAGATGGTCGGTCCGCATGCGGGCGAACCCCCGCACCAGCGCGACGGCGACCGCCATGCCGACGGCGGCGGACACGAAGTTCTGCACCGCGAGCCCGGCCATCTGCACCAGGTCGCCCATCGTGGATTCGCCCGCGTACGACTGCCAGTTGGTGTTGGTCACGAAGCTGACCGCCGTGTTCCAGGCCTGGTCGGGCTCAACCGGTGGGAACCCCAGGCTCAGCACCAGATGGTTCTGCAGCCGCTGGAAGCCGTACAGGAACAGGACGCTGACGGCCGAGAACGCCAGGACGCTGCGCGCGTAGACGGGCCAGGTCTGCTCGGCGTCCGGGGCGGCCCCGATCAGCCGGTAGACCACCCGTTCCGCGCGTGCGTGCCGCGTCCCCGTGTAGACGCGGTACATGTACTCGCCCAGCGGCCGGTACACCACCGCCAGAGCGAGGGCGAGGGAGACGATGAAGATGGTTCCGGCGACGGTCGGACTCATCTAGAAACGCTCCGGGAACAGCAGGGCGATGATCAGGAAGACGGTCAGGAGCGCGGCCAGCACGAGACCGATCGTGTTCTCGACCGTCACAGCCTCTCCAGCCCCTTCACCACGAGGGCGAGCAGGACGAAGACCGCCACCGTCAGCAGAACGAACACGACGTCGCCCATGGTCGTCTTCCTTCCAGGAGCGCATGAAGTAAAGCGCCCGCTTGGGGAGTCTTGGCGGAACTTGACGGCCTCTTGGCGGCTCCGGCGGGGTCAGGGGCGGTCGTCGTGGCCTGCGAGCAGGCGCAGGCGGGCGCCGTCCTCGCGTTCGCGCTCCTCCAGGGCGACCTCGATCTCGTTCAGGGCGGCGCGCAGCCGGGGCAGGCGGCGGCGTTCGATGGCGCGGACGCGCTGCCGCGTGGCGGTCACCTCCGCGTCGACGGCGGCCGCCGCGGCGGCCGCGGCGGCGTGGGCGCAGGCGGCTTCGAGCGCCGCCCGGCAGGCCCGCCGCGCGGGCGCCAGGGCGATGCCGGACGGAAAGGGCGCGGGCCGGTCCGGGAGGTCGAAGACGACGCGCCGAGGGTAGGTAACGCCCATGAGCGTGGTCTGCTCCACGGTCAGGCCGGCCCGCTCTCCGGTCGAGGACAGGGGCAGCACCCGGCGTCCGCCCAGCAGCGTGGCGCGCGTCAGCAGCCTGTCGGCCTCCCTGCAGCGGCGTTCCCATTCCTCGCCGGTGGCGCCGGCGAGCCGGTGGAGTTCGTCCTGCTGGTCCCGCAGGATGCCGAGCTTGCGTTCCAGCAGGTCGAGGGCGGCCTCGGCGGCCGTGACGCGCTGCCGGAGCCAGAGCCGTCCCGCGCGTCCCTGCGGTCGCGCGCTCACCCCTCCCGCCCGAGACGCTCGTCGATCATCTCGCGGGGCAGCATGGTGAGCTCGCGGCGCGGCAGTTCCGCGAGCGCCCGCCAGGCCCTGTCCAGGGTCTGCTCCAGCGGGCGGGACTCCGTCCTGCCCTGGGAGATGAGCGTCCGCCGGCAGGCCTCCTCGAAGTCGAGGTAGTGACGGTCGGTGTCGCTGAGGGCGCCCGCCCCGATGAGCTCGCCGAGTTCGCGGGCGCGGCGTGCCCCGGCGAGGGCGGCCGTCGTCTGCGCGGCGACGTCGAGGTGGTCGGCGCGCGTGCGGCCGGGCCCGGCGGCCTTGCGCATGAGCCGCGACAGCGACTCCAGCGCGTCCACCGGCGGGTACACGCCGAGCGCGTGCAGGTCGGCGGACAGGACGATCTGGCCCTCGGTGATGTAGCCCGTGAGGTCGGGCACGGGGTGGGTGATGTCGCCGCCGGGCATGGTCAGCACGGGGACGAGCGTGACCGATCCGGGGCGCCCGCGGACGCGCCCGCAGCGCTCGTAGAGGGAGGCCAGGTCGCTGTAGAGGTAGCCGGGGTAGGCGCGCCGCGCCGGGATCTCCCCGCGGGCGGCCGACACCTCGCGCAGCGCCTCGCAGTAGGACGTCATGTCGCCCATCACGACCAGGACGTGCCGTCCCTCCTGGAAGGCCAGGTGCTCGGCCACGGTCAGCGCGATGCGGGGAGTGACGGTCCGTTCGATCACGGGGGCGTCGGCGAGGTTGAGCAGCAGCACCAGCTCGCCGGACGCGGACCGTCCCTCCAGGGTCTCCCGGACGGCGGCGGCGTCCGCGTGGGTGAGGCCCATCGCGGCGAAGACGACGCAGAAGGGCTCGTCGCCCGCCGACGCCTGCGCCGCGATCTGGGCGGCCAGTTCCAGATGCGGGAGGCCCGCGCGGGAGAAGATCGGCAGCTTCTGGCCCCTGGCGAGCGTGGTGAGCGCGTCGACGGCGGAGATGCCGGTCAGCACCGGCTCGGCGGGCGGTTCGCGGTGCACGGGGTTGAGGGGGACTCCGGCGACGGGCGCACCCGCGCCGCCCAGCACCGGCGGGCCGCCGTCGAGCGGCTGCCCCATCCCGTCGCAGACCCGCCCGAGCCAGGCCGTCCCGACCGGGACGCGCAGCGGCGCGCCGCTGAAGGTGACGCGCATGCCCTCGGTGCGCATGCCGCCGGTCCCCTCCAGCACCTGCACCAGGACGCGGTCGCGCGCGGTGTCCAGCACGAGCCCGTGGCGGTCGTCCTCCACCGCCTCGTTCCCGACCGCCTCGTTCCCTGCCGCGGCGCCTTGCGGCCCGACGCGGATGTCGGCGAACTCGTCCCACCCCACGTCCTCGGCGCCCGTCACGACCACGAGCGGTCCGCGCACCCGCGCTATCCCGGTGTAGGACGGCCTCGGCCAGTCGGTCACCGCAGGCCGTCCAGCCTGGTCAGGACCGTGTCCCGGCGGTCATGGACGTCCGCCGGGGTGGGGGCGTCCTCGCGGGCCCGCACGAGGGGCGCGTAGTCGAGGTCCTCGATGACCGACACGGCGACGCCGTCGCCGACCAGGTCCCGGCACCGGTCCACCACGTCGAGGACGGCATCGGTCAGCGCGGCCGTGCGCTCGGGGGTGCAGGACGCGTCGCTGGAGCTGAGGGCGCTCTGCTGCAGGACGCCTTCCCGCAGCAGGCGCCCGGCCAGGAGCGTCACCCGTTCGGCCGGGGGCAGGGTACCGGCGCCGACGAGCTCGGAGAGGGCGGTGAGGCGGTCGGCCTCGGCGAGCAGGCCCGCGGTGCGCGCGCGGCGGCGCGCCCACTCGGGGTCCCCGGCGGCGGCGTGGGCGCGGGCCACGGCCGGGACGTCCCGCGCGAACGACCCCGACCACGAGACCGCCGGATAGTGCCGCGAGTACGCCAGATCCTTGTCCAGGCTCCAGCGCGCCCGCACGAACCGCTCGGTGTAGGCGGTGACCGGCTCGGTCATGTCGCCGCCCGGCGGGGACACCGCGCCGATGACGGTGACCGACCCCTCGGCGCCGTCCCGCGTCCGGACCCGCCCGGCGCGCTCGTAGAAGGCGGCGAGCGCGGACGGCAGCGCGGCCGGATACCCCTCCTCGCCGGGCAGCTCACCGGCGCGGGAGGCGAACTCGCGCAGGGCCTCGGCCCAGCGTGAGGTGGAGTCGGCGATGACGACGGCGTCCCTGCCCTGGTCGCGGAAGTACTCGGCCACGGTGACGCCGCTGTGCACGCCCGCCTCGCGGGCCATCATCGGCATGTTGGAGGTGTTGGCGATGACGACGGTGCGGTCGGCGAGCCGGCCGCCCGTGCGCGGGTCGTCCAGTTCCGCGAGTTCTTCGAGGACGTCGGCCATCTCGTTCCCGCGCTCGCCGCAACCGACGTAGACGATCACGTCGGCGTCGCACCACTTGGCGACCTGCTGGAGCAGCATCGTCTTGCCCGTGCCGAAGCCGCCGGGGACGGCGACCGTCCCGCCGAGGGGCACGGGGAAGAGCAGGTCGATGACGCGCTGGCCGGTGTGCAGGGGGGCGCCGGCGTCCAGCCGCTCGGAGTAGGGGCGCGGCCGCCGGACGGGCCAGTACTCGGCCCGGTCCGCGTCCGCCCGCGGGGCGCGGGCCGAGGGGTCGAGCCAGACCCCCGCGCCGCTCAGCGGGCGCAGCAGTCCGTCGAAGACGCCGCCGAGCAGGTGCGCGCCCAGCGGCGCGGACAGGGCGCGGCCGGTCGTGGCGGCGGCCGCGCCGGGAGCGAGTCCGCCGGTGTACTCGTAGGCCTGGACGGTGGCCGCGTCGCCCTCCAGCGCGACGATCTCCCCGGGGAGGCGGGCCGGGCCGAGCTCGACGACGTCGTTCATCGCGGTGCCGCGCATGCCGGTCGTCTCCACGAGGGGGCCGTTGACGCGGGTCACCTCGGCGCCCACAGGTCCGCCACCTCCGTCCCGAGGGCCGCCATCGCCCGGTCGGTGAGCGCGTCCGCGGACAGGTCCACCTCCGCATCGCGGACGCGCCCCACCAGACCGCCGCCGCCCGCGCGCTCGACCCGCGCTCCGGCTCCGAGCAGCGTGCGGGCTCGCGCCGCCAGCGCCTCCTCGTTCGCGGGGGCGTCCGGGCCGTCGAACAGGGCCCGCACCTCGCCGCGGACCCGGCGGCGCAGTTCCTCGTAGGCCCGCCTGCGCGCGCCGAGGACGATCGCCCGGGACGCCGCGCGCGCCCGGGAGCGCGCCGCCGCCGCGGCCAGTGCCCCGTCGGCGCGTCCTTCCGCCCGTGCGCCGTCCAGGACGCGGGACGCTTCGGCGCGGGCCTCGCCCACGAGCGCGGCGGCGTCGCGCTCCGCGTCGGCGACCAGGCGGGCGGCCTCGGAGCGGGCGCCGTCCGCCAGCGCCTCGCGCACCGGGGCGAGCGCGCTCCCGATGCGCCCGTTCACGGCGGCATCACGACGGTCATGACCCCGGGGCGCCGGCGGCGCGCGTCCGCCAGGACCGCGGCGGCGGCGGGCGTCAGCACGACCACGGCCGCCCGGTCGCCGAGCGCCTCCCAGGCGGCGCGGACCTCGCCGGGGCCGTCCGCCGGGCTGACCAGCGCGCCGGCGAGGCCGTAGCCCTCCACGCGGGCCCGCTCCCCCAGCACGGCGACGCGACCGGCGGCGGTCATGCCTTCCCGATCAGGATGATGCCGATGATCAGACCGTAGATGGCGATGCCCTCGGCGAGCCCGACGATGACCATCGCCCGGCCGAACAGCTCGGGGCGCTCGCTCAGCGCGGCGAGCGCCGCGGCGCCGGTGTAGGCGACCGCGACGCCGGCGGCGATCGAGGCCCCGGCGACCGCGATCCCGGCGCCCACGAACGGGGCCCAGTTCGCGGCCGCCGCCTGTCCGGCCGCCGTCACGCCCGCCGCCGTCACACCTGGGGACATGGGGCGTCCACCTCCTCTGCCGTCATGCGGATGTGCCAGGGCCGGAACGGCCGGCCCTGCGTCGTGAAGAGCCGGGAGAACAGCTCGTAGTACTCCAGCCGGAGGGCCTGGACCCCCGCGACGAGCGCCTCCAGCGCGAACGTCAGCGCCGTCCCGAAGACGAAGACCAGCGCGGCGACGGCGCGCGCGATGCCGCCGTGGTGCCACAGGGCCGCGGTCCCCGTCCAGACGACCGCGGCCAGCGCCGCGTGCGTCAGGCCGAACGCCGCCAAGCGCGCGAACGACACCACGTTGGCGCCCAGCCGCATGACCAGGTCGAACAGTTCCACGACCGTCTCGACCGCACCCGTGCCGCCGCCCCCCGCCCTGGCGAAGAAGCCGATGGAGGCCGCCACCAGTCCGAGGACGGCGACGGCCGCACCGGCGAGCGCGACGCCGGGCCGCTGGAAGTAGGCGCCCGCGGCCAGGGCGCCCGCGCCGAGGAAGACCGAAGCGCCGGAGATGCCCGAGGGCTCGTACAGTGCGGCGGACCAGCCCCCCTCCCTCCACCGGTTGACGATGCCCAGCGCGTAGGCGCCGGCCAGCAGCACCGCCCCGAGGCCCACCGCGAACACCAGCAGCCGGACCGGGCTGTCGAGCGGCGACAGCCACAACCGCGGGACGACACGGGTCGGGCCGAAGAACTCCCCGTACAGCACGCCGAAGGCCGTGCTGGTGATCCCGGCGCCCAGCACGAACGGCCACGCCCGCCGCAGGGGCGCCGCCCGGCGCGGGCGACCGGCGAGCAGGGCCGCGGCGGCCGCCAGCAGCAGCAGCCCGTGGCCCGCGTCGCCGAACATGATCCCGAACATCAGGACGTAGGCGGCCCACGCGAGCGGAGTCGGATCGAGGTCGGCGTACGGGACCGGACCGTAGGTCGCCACCAGCGGGACGAGGGAGCCGCGCAGGCTCTCCCGCCGGTCCTCCCCCTGGAGCAGGGACGGCGCCTCCACACCGCGCGGGTGCGGCAGCCGCACCAGGGCGGCGCCGACCTCGGCGAGCCGGGCGGCGAGCGCGGCATGGGCCGCGCGGGGCATCCAGCCGACGACCGCGGCCACGTGGCCCTTCCGGACCGCGCCGGCGGCGCGCTCTCGCACCTGCGCTTCGCCTTCGGCCAGGTCAGGGCGGTTCCACTCGGCCGGCCGCCCCGGATCGGGGGCCGACGCGAGGACCGCGGGTTCGAGGTCGGCCGCGGCGTTCCGTCCGGCGCGGGGGCGGCGTCCGGGATCGAGCTCGACCACCCCGGCGTCCGCGACCCGCACCAGGGCGTCGCGCAGGGCGCCGGCGGGGGCCACGACCGCGACGCGCGCCATCCGCACCGGCCACAGGCCCTCAGGCCACCTCATCGTAGGCCTCCGCCGGTCCGCCGCCGAGCGCCGCCGTCTCCAGCGCGGCGCGGACCCGCCGGACGTCGGCGGCCATCACCGCCGCCGCCCCGACGACCGGGCCGAGGCCGAACGCGGAGCCGCGCAGCAGCGCGGCGCCGTCCCGCTCCAGCCGCCGCCAGCAGCGGGTCTCGGCCTGCCAGAGGCCGGCGGCGTCATCGATGCCCTCCAGGGACCAGCGGACGCCCCGGGCGAGCCGGCCGGCCATGGCGGGCACGGTGGGCGCCTCCGCCGCCGCCCGTCCGATCAGCCTCTGAGCCCGCCCGAGGGCGGCTTCGGGGAGTTCCCTGCCGTCGCCGAACCGCTCGCCCGCGACCAGGACGGCCGCCGCCCCCGCCGCCCAGCCGCCGGTGCGCGCGTCGAGCCCGGAGACGCGCGACGCCCACGACAGCCGGAGGAACAGCCTGATGTCGTACGGGTCGGCCGACCCGGGGTCGCCCCACGGCGAGGCGGCGAGGCGGTCGCGCACCGTTCCCGTGTCCGGGGCGTCCTCCAGCGCCCGCCATGCCGTCGCGAGCGCGCCTAGCGCGTACGGTTCCTCGGCGGGCCGCCCTCCCAGGCGCTGGAGCAGACCGTCGATGTTGGCGATCTCGAAGGCTCCCGCCAGAGACCGCAGGGCGACCACGCCTTGGGGCGGCAGCCAGCCGGCCAGCACGCGCAGGTGCCAGAGCAGCGACTCCGCGACCGCGTGCTGAGCCGCGTCCAAGTCCGGCACGGCGGGAAGCCGCTTGCCATAGGGGGTCGCGGCCAGGCTCGCGAGCGCCTCGGTCAGGGACCCCGCCTGCGCGATCGCTCTGACCCGCCCGGGGCCGAGCGCGTTCCGGGCGAGCGCCCTGGCCCTGACCTGGCCGGCGACGAAGCTCGCGCTCACGGTGACGCCCTCGTCTCGTCCAGGAAACCGGCGACGATCCCCGTGGCGCGGGTCACCAGGCCGTCCATCCGGGTGGAGGCGGCCTCGCGGATCCGTCCCGCTTCGTCCTCCGCGGCGACCCGCATGGCCCGTTCCTCGTCCTCAGCGGCCCGCAGCATCTCGGCCGCGACCGCAGTCCGTTCCGCGGGCGCCTCGGCCCGCGCCCGCTCCACCAGACCGGCCGCCTGCTCTCGGGCCGACCCCGTGATGCGTCGCGCCTGGTCGTGCGCCGCCGCCACGGTGCGCAGCCTCTCCTGCTCCGCCCCTTCCAACCGGGCGAAGACCGGTTCCAGTTCGTCCTCCACGGCCCGGCGCTCCGAGGGGACGGCCGCCGCGGGGCCCGGCGCTCCGGCAGCGCGGAACCGCTGCAGAAGGTCGTGGAGTGCCGGCACCGTGCCTCCCCTGGACTGGCGGTCCCCTCAACGCCGGTGAGGATCCCCTCCACGCGGGAGCACAAACAGCGATCGGCCGATCACGGTGAGAGACCGTCCGGGCCGCGCCGCCCGGAGGTCGCCCCCGAGACGAGGAGAAGGGGTTCCGACCGCGGCCGAAACCCCTTCCAGTGAACGCGCGTCAGCGCCGTGACCCGCAGAGACCTGACGCGGAGGCGGGTCAGGTCTCCCAGATGTAGCTGACCCGGACGCGCAGGTTGGAGTTCCATTCGATGTTCGCCCAGACCTGCACGCCTCCCTGGTACGGCCGGACGTTGTGAATGGTCATCCGGGCCGCTCCGATGAGCGGGATGCCGGCGTTGTCGATCTCGACGATGGAGGCGACGACGCGCGTGCCGGGGGTGAACGCGTTCGAAGTGGCGTTGAGTATCACCTGGCCGTGCGCGACGAAGACGGCGGTGCCGGTGAAGACGAGGTCGGCGGAGCGCTCGGAGGGTGTCTCGACGCTCGACTGGATGGTCTGCAGGTCCATAGGTTCCCTTCCTTTCGGAATTCAGGAACAGTATGCTCCCGCTCCGTTACCCACAGTCATCTCCTCCAGGTCACAATGCACTCCCGGCATCGCCGGAACTGCTGGCGCGGTCAATCGAATTGTGACCCGTGATTTGACTGGGAAGGGATTTGTTCAACGGACTTTCGGTGCCTCAGCGGCCCAGGTTCCAGGTGGGGCGGCCGTTCCTGCCATTTACTGGATCAATGGATCAGAGAAGGGAGCGCCTCCCGGGGGCCGGGACGGGCCGTCCCCTCGGAAGGCGCTTCTCACGTCCTCGCCGTCAGCGGAGGAGAGGGTGGCGGCGGATCACCGGGAGCCGTTCCCAGAACCGCCCGAGCCCGAGCGTCTTTCCGGCGTCGGCGAGCGCGGCGGCGATCAGCGTGGCGGCGTAGATCCAGTGCATGTCCATGAACGGGTTGGCCTCCGGCCACAGGGACGCCGCCCACAGCATGACGAGGAGAACGGTGCCGCCGATCGCGGCGAGGCGCAGGCAGATCCCGAGGAGCAGCGCGACGCCGAGACCGCCGAGCCCGAACATGAAGAGGGCGTCGGCCCAGACCTTTCCCGCCATCGCGTGGAAGATCTCTTTGAACGGGCCCTCGGCGTGGCTGAGGAAACCCTCGGACGGCGAGACGCCGGACAGCCAGCCCTTCTCCGTGGGCTTGCCGAGGCCGAAGAGCTTGTCGACGAAGGCCCAGAGAAAGATCCAGCCCAGGAAGAGCCGTGCCGCCGCGAGGGCGTAACGGGCCGGCTGCTCGGTCGCCACGGCCGGGGAGGGCCGCAAAGGTGTCTGTACGGGCATAAGGGAGTCCTTGGGGCGGGGGGGACATTGATAGTTAAGTTTCCTATTCGATTCCCCGCAAGGCAAGGGATCTTTCAGACTTTCATCCCCTAGAACCACGTACTGGTCAGTTCACGCCCATTAAGACATCCGATTCGCTTTAACGAACAATTCCAGTGCCGTTCGATAGGCGGTCGCCCGCGGTCCACAGGTCCGGGCCGAAGACCTCGTAGTGAACGCGTTCGTCCGAGACTCCGGCCTCGGCCAGCCCGCGCCGGATCTCGCGCATGAACGGGATCGGGCCGCACATGAAGACTCGAGCCTTGCGCGGCAGGGGGAGCCGGGTGACGTCGATCCGGCCGGGCAGGACGTCCCCGCCCTCGGTCCCGTCCGGGTCCTCGTACCAGGTCAGCTGCCAGAAGTCGGTCATCCTGGCGCCCGCGTCGGCGATCTGCCGCCGCAGCGCGTGGGTGCGGGGCCCGCGGTCGGCGTGCACGGCCAGGACGCGGCGCCCCGGCTCCGCGCCGGCCAGGTGGTCGATCATCGCGGCGACCGGGGTGTGCTCGGCGAACGCGGCCACCGAGCCGGCGAGGGCCCGGCGCTGCTCGCCGTTGGCCTGGTTGCCCTGGTTGAACAGGTTCCGCAGCTCGGGGTGCGCGGCGAACATCGCGGCGTAGAACTCGCCGGTGATCGCGGTGCCGTTGGCGGCGACGTGCCGTTGGCGGCGACGGCGGGCAGCGTGGCCCGCACGATCCCGGCGTGGTCGGACGAGAGCATCAGAGACCTTCCTCCGCGAGGGACGGCGCGCCGGCGGACGCCGGCGGCGCCAGGGACAGCAGGACCGGTCCGGTCGGATCGGCCACGAGGTCGCGCAGTCGCACCTGGTCCAGCGACGCCAGGAAGGCCGCCTGCGCCGCCCGCAGCGCTCCGCGCAGGTGGCAGCCGTCGCGCAGCGGGCAGGGCGGGCTGTCGCACTCGACCGCCTCGCCGGGCCCTTCCAGCGCACGGACGATCTCACCGACCGGGGTTTCGGTCACCCCGCCGGCGAGGACGACGCCGCCCCCGCGACCGCGGGTCGTGCTGACGAAACCGTCCCGGCGGAGCCGCTGGACGATCTTCGCCATGTGCTGCGGCGGGACCTTCAGGCGCTCGGCCAGCTCGGCGGCGGACCGCCGCTCGTTCCGCGCGCCCAGCAGCATCAGCACGCGCAGGGCCAGGTCGGTCGACTGTGTCAGGTGCACGGCTTGATCATAGGTGAATCGGAATCTGAGAGTCGGATTCAATCCTGTGGGGATCGCCACAGGCCCCGCCGCGAGCGCCGTGACGTGCGGCGGCGCCGCGGGCCACGTCGCCGTCCTGCCGGGAAAAGCCATTCCCATCGGTTTCGGACAGTTCTCAGAGACGGATTCGGATATCCGGACCCGGGTAGGAGATCGACGCGAGAGTCACGGCGGGGGAAATCGTGGATCAGGATGAGCCTTCTCGGGATGGCCGTCGCGGTGGTGGCGGCCTGCCTCATCGGTCTGGGCTTCGTGGCGCAGCAGCACGCGGCCTTCCAGGAGCCGCTCGGACGGATCCTGCATCCGAGGCTGCTGCTGGACCTGCTGCACAGCCGGCTGTGGCTGAGCGGGATCGCCCTGATGATCGCCGGTCAGCTCGTGTTCGCGTTCGCGCTGGACCTCGTCGGCGTCGCCCAGGCCACGCCGGTACTCACCGTCAACCTCGTGTTCGCCCTGGCCGCCGCGCATGTGATCTACCGGGAGCCGTTCGGCGCCAGGGCCCTGCTGGGGTCGCTGACGCTGACCGGCGGAGTCGCGCTGTTCCTCGGCATCGGGCAGCCGCACGGAGGGGCGCCGCCCGGCGCGCTGTCCCCCCGCTGGATGAGCGGAGCGGTCGTGCTGGGGCTCGCCGTGCTGGTCGCGGTGGGAGGAGGCCACCGGGACCTGCGCGTCCGCGCGATGCTGCTCGCCACGGCCGCCGGGCTCCTCTACGGCCTCCAGGACACGCTGACCCGCAGCGTCGTGCTGCTGTTCGACGCGGGCGTCTCCACCGCCTTCCGGACGTGGCAGCCCTACGGCCTGTTGTTCATCGGGGCGCTCGCGCTGCTGTTCGCCCAGAGCGCCTTCGACGCGGCGCCGCTGCGCATCTCGCTGCCCGCCAGCACCGCGGCCGAGCCGCTGACCGGGATCGCGCTGGGTGTCACGATCTTCGGCGAGAAGATCCGGCTGTCCCCCCGTGACCTGGCCCTGGAGGCGCTGGGGCTGGCGGGCATGGTGGCGGGCATCGTCGTCCTCGGCCGGTCGCCCTACCTCGGCAAGCCGGGCGAGCTGGCAGCGCGGGACGGGGACGGGGACCGGTGACCGCCGTCATCCTGGGCCTGCTGGCCGGCGCGGCCAACGCCCTGGCGTCGGTGCTCCAGCGCCGGGCCGCCGCGACCGCGCCCGAGGCCGACGCCTTCAAACCGTCCCTCATCCTCGACCTGCTGCGGCAGCCGCTCTGGCTCGGCGGGGTGGGCGCGCTCATCGCCGCGTTCGTCCTGCAGGCCGCCGCGCTGTCGATGGCGGGGCTGGCGCTGGTCCAGCCGTTGATGGCCTCCGAACTGCCGTTCACCATGATCCTCATCGCCTGGCTGCCGCCGCGCGGGCTGCGCCTGGTGCCGTGGGCCGGGGTCGCCGTCCTCACCGCGGGCCTGGCCGGGCTGCTCATCGCCGCCGCCCCCAGCGAGGGCCTGGGCGTGCCGGGGCCCGGCGAGTGGATCATCGCGACGGCCGCCACGGCGGGCTGCGCGGCCGCCCTGGTGGCGGCGGCGTGGAGGATCCGCGGACCGGTCCGCGGCGTGCTGCTCGGCGTGACGACGTCCCTGGGGTTCGCGCTGACGGCCGCGTTCATGAGGACGGCCACGCGCGCCTTCTCCGACGGCATCGTCGCCGTCCTGACGTCCTGGGAGCTCTACGCGATGGCCGCGGCGGGGGTCGCGAGCCTGTTCATGCTCCAGAACGCGCTGCAGAGTGGCAGCCTGGTGGCCGTGCAGCCCGCCCTGACGGTCGCCGACCCCGTCGCCAGCATCGCGCTGGGCGTCGGCCTCTTCGACGAGAGCATCCGGACCGGCCCGTGGCTCGCCGCGGAGGTCGTGAGCGTCGCGGCCATCCTGCTCGGCAGCGCCGTCATCGCCCGGTCCCCCCTGCTGCACGACGAGCGCGCCGTCACCCCAGCGCGGCGCGGATGACCTGCTCGGCCCGGACGGCGTCGAACAGCAGGTCCACCCGCCGGGCCCGGGCCGCGCGCACCCGCTCGTCCGCGAGCCCGTCCAGCGTCTCGAGGAGCTCGGCGGGCGACCGCGCGAACGCGCTCAGGCCCGCCCGCGCCATCGCCTCGGCGCCGTCCCGTCCATGACCGGGGATGGGCCGGTGGGTGACCACCGGCAGCCCGCACGCGAACGCTTCCCGGCACGTCTGCCCCGCCGCGTTGTCGACCAGCGCGTACGCACCCGCCATCAGCCCGGGCATGTCGTCCCGCCAGCCGAGGGCGTGCCCGATCCCGTCCTCCCGGATCCGGGCGAGCAGCCGCCGGTTCCGCCCGCACAGCACCACCGGCAGGTACCGGCCGGACGCGGCGAGCCCGCGGGCAGTCTCGACCACCCCGCCGACGCCCCAGGCCCCCGCGGACACCAGCACGATCCGCTCATCGGGGCGCGCCCCGGCGAGCGCCCGCAGCCGGCCGCCGTCGTCCGCGCGCCGGAACCCGGGCCGCACCACGGGCGCGACCCGGCCGGCCGGACGTCCCGTCCGCTCCGCCACCGCGCGCGCCGAGGCCTCGTCCGGGCACAGGTAGCGGTCGTTGCCCGGGTGCGACCACATCCGGTGCACGGCGAAGTCGGTCACCAGCACGAGCGAGGGCGCCCCCAGCCGCCCCCGCAGGCGCATCCGACCCGCGACCTGCGCCGCGAGATGGAAGGTCGACACCACCGCGTCCGGCGGCGGCTCCGGGGTCCGCCGCTCCAGCCGCCTGGCGATCAGCGCCGTGAGCGGCGAGGGCGGCGGCGGGCTCGCCGACACGAAGAACGCCTGGTAGATCCACTCGTAGAGCCACGGCGCGCCGCGGAGCATCCCCCCGTACATCCGCCTGAGCCCGTGCCCGAGGCGCAGCGGCACCAGGTCCAGCACGTCGACGACGCTCACCTCCACGCCCCGCGGCGCGATCCGTCGCGCCAGCTCCCCGGCGACGGCGTCGTGACCGGCCCCCATGGCCGCCGTGAGGATGAGGAGCCGTTTGCCCATGCGATCGATCCCCCTGTGAGACTGGTCCCATGTCGCATCTGACGCGGGGCCTCGCCGGGGTGCTCCTGGCGCACGCCCTGCCCGCCGCGACCTGGCTTCCGCCCGTCCGCCGCCTGACTCCCCGTCTCGCCGGCCGCGGCGGGGCCCGCCATGTCGCGCTCACCCTGGACGACGGACCCGATGCCCGCTCCACGCCCCTCTTCCTGGACGAGCTGGCCCGTCTCGGCTGTCACGCGACCTTCTTCGTCCTCGGCGCGATGCTCCAGCGCAACCCGGGCATCGGCCGGCGCATCGTCGCCGACGGCCATGAGATCGCCGTCCACGGATGGCACCACGACAACGCCCTGAAGACCCGGCCCGGTCGTGTCGCCGCCGAGATGCGCCGCACCGTCCGGCTCATCGAGGACGTGTGCGGCGCCACCCCGGCCTGGTACCGGCCCCCGTACGGCGTCCTCAGCGCCGAGGCCCTCCTCGCGGCCCGCCGCGACAACCTCCGGCCCGTCCTGTGGACGGCCTGGGGCAAGGACTGGACGGCCTCCGCGACGCCCCGTTCCGTGCTGGCCGAGCTCGCGCCCGGCCTGGACGGCGGCGCGACGCTCCTCCTGCACGACAGCGACGCCACCTCGGCGCCGGGCGCGTGGAGAGCGTCCCTCGGCGCCCTCCCCGGCGTGGTGGCGACCTGTCGCGCCACCGGCCTGACCGTCGGCCCGCTCCGCGACCACGAGGTCCATTCCCCAAGGACGTCACCTGGTCATTCATAACCAGCCGGTGCCCGTCCATGCTGGCGCGCCGTCAGCGGGCCGCAGGGCAGGAGCGCGCCGCAGACGACGGCACCGGCCGCGAAGATGCCGGCGCACCACCAGAACACCGTGCTGTAGCCGTGGACGGCCGCGAGCTGGAGCATCTCCGGCGTCGGCCGTCCGCGCACGTGGCCGGCCAGGTAGCCGGAGGTGGCGCCGGCCGCGATCGTGTTGAGCAGAGCGGTGCCGATCGAGCCGCCGAGCTGCTGGCCGGTGTTGATGCTCGCCGAGGCCACCCCCGCGTCCCGCGGCGCCACGCCGAAGGTGCCGGTGGCGGCCGCCATGCCGAAGACGAGGCCCATGCCGGCGCCGATCACCATGAGCGGGCCGAGCAGCGCCGCCCCGTAGCCCGAATGCGCGCCGATCCTCGTCAGCCACACCATGGCGGCCGCGTTGAGCAGCATGCCGGCGATGACCATCGGCCCGGGTCCGAACCGCGGCATCAGCCTGGTGTTGCCCAGGACGGCCATGGCGCCGCTGAACACCACCATCGGCAGCATGGCCACCCCCGACCGGACGGCCGAGTACCCCAGCGTCACCTGCATGTAGTAGACGAGGAACAGGAAGACGCCGAACGTGCCGGCCCCGCTGACCAGGATGGTGAGGTAGGCGCCGGCGCGGACGCGGTCGAGGACGATGCGGGGCGGCAGCAGGGGGTGCGCGGTGCGCGCCTGCCAGGCCGCGAAAACGATCAGCAGCGCGACCCCGGCCGCGAGGAGGCCCCAGGTCAGGGGCGTGCCCCAGCTGTGGGACGCGGCGTTGGAGAAGCCGTAGACGAGGCAGAGCATCCCCCCGGACACCGCCACCACGCCCGGAACGTCCAGGCGGCCGCCCGGCGTCCGCCGCTGCCGCCCGACCAGCAGCGCCCCACCGATGATCGCGAACGCGGCGAAGACCAGGTTGACGTACATGCACCACCGCCAGGACAGGTAGGAGGTCAGCGCACCGCCGAGCAGCAGCCCGAGGCCGCCGCCCGCGGCCGCGACCGCGCCGTAGACGCCGAAAGCCCTGGCCCGCTCCCTGGGTTCCTGGAACGTCGTGGTCAGCAGCGACAGGGCGGACGGCGCCAGCAGGGCGCCAAAGGTCCCCCTGGCAGGCCCGCGCCGTCACCAGCATCGGGAAGTCGACCGAGGCGCCGCCGACGGCGGAGGCCGCCGCGAAGCCGACGAGCCCGGTCAGGAAGGTCGCCTTGCGGCCGGCCAGGTCGGCCAGGCGCCCGCAGAACAGCAGCAGGCTCCCGAACGACAGCGCGTACGCGGTCACGACCCACTGCCTGTCGGCGGCGGAGAACCCCAGCGCGCGCTGCGCCGACGGCAGCGCGAGGTTCATCACGGTCAGGTCGAGGACGACCATCAGCTGGGCGGCGGCGATGACGGCGAGGACGAGCCAGCGTCTCGGATCCGGGCGCGTCGTCACCTCCGCCGCCGGTCCCGCCACCGGGGCCGAACTGCGTGCAGACATGATCGTCTCCTTGTCGCATCGAACGAAGCCGTGTCGGGAGTCCGACGACGCGGCGCCCCGGAATGTCAGGTCGCCGCCCGCCTGACATTCCGGTGCGCCGTCTCGTCGTAGTGAGATGAGGGCACATGCGATCCAGGGAGCCACCAGGACATGACCGACCAATCGCCACCAGGAGCCGACCGGTCCGACGCGGGCCTGAGCGCGATCGTCAGCGAGCGGCGCCGCCTGATCGGCCTCGCCTACCGGCTCCTGGGCTCCCTGGCCGAGGCCGAGGACGTCGTGCAGGAGACCTACGCCCGCTGGTACGCCATGTCCCCGCGGCAGCGGGAGGCCGTCGCCTCCCCCGGCGCCTGGCTGTCGAAGGTCGCCGGCCGCATCTGCCTGGACGTGCTCGGCTCGGCGCGCGCGAGGCGGGAGCGCTACGTGGGCGAGTGGATCCCCGAGCCGCTGCCCGGACCCGAGCGGTGGATCGGCGGCCGCCCGGGCGCCGCGGCGGCCGACCCGGCCGACCGGATCACCCTGGACGAGTCGGTCGGCATGGCCTTCCTCGTCGTGCTGGAATCGATGACCCCGGCCGAACGCGTGGCGCTCATCCTGCACGACGTCTTCCGGTACCCCTTCGCCGAGATCGCCGAGATCACCGGCCGCACCCCGGCGGCCTGCCGCGAGCTGGCCTCCTCGGGCAGGCGCCGCATCCGCGCCGGCACGCCGCCCGCGGCCCCGGCCGCCGGCCGCGCCGATGTCGTCAGGAACTTCAGGCGGGCGCTGGAGACCGGTGACGTCGACGCCCTCATCGGCCTTCTCGATCCGGGCGCCGTCCTCACCGCCGACGGCGGCGGCGTGGTCAAGACCGTGCTCCGTCCGATCGAGGGCGGTGAGCGGATCGCGCACGCGATCGCCGACCTCCTCCGCCGGGTGTCCGGCGTGACGCTGCTGGAGCGCACCGTCAACGGCCAGCCCGGTCTGATCGCCCAGCAGGACGGCGCCATCGTGACGGTGTACGCGTTCGAGATCACAGACGGGCGGATCAGGCGCATCTGGGCCGTGCGCAACCCCGAGAAGCTCCGCTCCTGGACCGGCGTCTGAGACGCGTCCCCCCACCGCACGAGTGACTATTCCGTCATGCGGCGGCGAGGCAGTCCTGCCAGACCGTTTCGGTGGTGACCCACCGCTTTCCTGATATCACTTGCTGTGACTACAAGGGAGTGGAAGGTGACGATGGCGCAGTCTGACGGAAGAGCCGGTCCGGGCAACGACATGCTCTGCCTGGCGGCCGGGGTCGCCGACCTGGTGGCGGAGGGACTGCGGGTCATGGCCCGGCGCATGCCCGGCCCGGCCGAGGTGCGTCAGGAGCTCCGCGCCCGGGGGGAGCTGGCGCTGCGGCGCAACGGCGCGGCTCCGGAGGCGCATCTGGAGGTCCTGGCCCGCCGGGCCGCCGCACGGCTCGGGGATGGCTGACCTCCGGGCCCGGGTCGACCGGGCGCTGGAGGAGTTCGTCGAGGCGGAGATCGCCGAGCTGCTGGCCCTGGACGGCGAGCTGGCGCCCGTGGCCGACCAGCTGAGGATCTCGGTCGACGGCGGCAAGCGGATCCGCCCGGCGTTCTGCTACTGGGGGTGGCGCGCCGCGGGGCAGCCGGACACCGACGCCGCCGTCCGCGCGGCGGCGGCGCTGGAACTGGTGCACGCCGCGGCGATCGTCCACGACGACGTCATCGACCGCAGCCCGATGCGGCGCGGGCGGCCGAGCGCGCACGAGAGGCTCGGCGACGCCCTCGCCATCATGGTCGGCGACCTGCTGGTGGCGTGGGCCGCGCAGCTGTTCCACTCCTCGGGCCTGCCGCGGGCCTTCCTGGGCCGGGCGGTGCCGCAGTGGACGGCGATGGGCCGCGAGCTGGTGGCGGGCGAGTGCCTGGAGATCCTGCGCACCGGGGCGGCGCCGGACGTGGCCCGGTCACTGGCGATCGTTCGGTTCAAGACCGGCTCCTACACCGTCGAGGGGCCGCTGCGGATCGGCGCGGTGCTGGGCGGGGCGGCCGCGCCGACGCTGGACGCGCTGGCCGCCTACGCCCGTCCGCTCGGGGAGGCCTTCCAGCTGCGGGACGACTTGTGGGGCGTGTTCGGCGACCCGGGACGCACCGGCAAGTCGCTCCTGGACGACCTCGCGGGCCGCAAACCCACCGCCCTGCTCGCGCTGACCCTGACCGAGGCCGGCGAGCCCGACCGGCGGCGGCTGCGGGACCTGCTGGACGGACCGCTCACCCCGGCCGGCGCCGCCGAGATCCGGGAGATCATGATCCGCTCCCGGGCGCCGGACCGCGTCCGGCAGATGATCGACGAACGCGCGCACGCCGCGCACGCGGCCCTCGCCGGCACCCGGCCGGACGCCGCCGACGCACTGGCCCGACTGATCCGCGAGGTGACCTCCGATGACTGACTACACCGACCAGTACATGGACGCTCTGCGGCTGAAGGGCGACCCGCTGGCCGACGCGACCGTCGAAGCCCTTTTCAGCACCGGGCAGGTCGGCAGGTACAACACCCTCATGCGCTGGTTCACGACCTCCGGCCAGGCGCTTCCCGACGGCCTGCCCGACGCGGCGCGCGACTACCTCCGGGCGACCGCGACGCCGCCGGACTGGATCGACTGGGGCGTCATGGAGCAGGCGCGGCGGTTCTTCGTCGACAACGACGTGCACGTCTCCACCGCCCTGTCGTTCGCGGCGATGCCGGCCTGCTACGTCGTCCCGCACGTGGCGAAGCTGCTGTCCGCCACGCATTCGCTGGCCTACCCCTCGCGCCGGATGGCAGAGACCGGGCAGTTCACCGTCTACCTCATGCAGCCCGACGCGTTCCAGGCCGGAGGGCGGTTCCTCCCAGCGGCGCAGAAGGTCCGCCTGCTGCACGCCTCCATCCGCCGGCACCTCAAGGAGGAGGGCCGCTGGCCCGAGCCCGTCGCGATCTGCCAGGAGGACATGCTCGGCGGGCTGATGATGTTCAGCATCCAGGTCCTGGACGCCCTGCACCGCATGGGCATCCACATCACCGCCGAGGGCGCGGACGCCTACTACTACGCCTGGCGCGTCGTCGGCGCCATCCTCGGCATCGAGCCCGACACCATTCCCCCGGACCTGGAGGCGGCCAGGGAGTTCTCCGACCGGTACATGGTGCGCCACATGGGCCCCTCCCCCGAGGGGGCGCACCTGACCCGGCAGCTGATCGACCTGTACGAGGAGGTCGTGCCCGGGACGCTGCTCGACCCGATCGTGCCCGCGCTCATCCGCTACCTCATCGGCGACACGTCCGCGGACTGGCTCGAGGTCCCCCGCACGCGGTTCGACTCGCTCATCAGGATCGCCCCGGCCCTGCTGGGCGCGCTGGAATGGGTCGAGGACCGCGGGCCGTGGGCCGAGCAGATCTCCGACCGGCTCGGCCGCCTGGTCACCATGCTGGAGCTGTCCTCGCTGACGCGGGGCCGCGTCATGCACTACGCCATCCCCCAGGAACTCAAGCCCGACTTCGGAGTCCCCTCGAAGACCGCCCGCTGGACCCCGCCCCCGCCCACCGCCGTCTCGCGGAGTTGAGGCTCCCGCGCGGGGAGGTCCCGGGTCAGGGTTCGAAGCGGTAGCCCATGCCCGGCTCGGTGATCAGGTGGCGGGGGCGGGCCGGGTCGGGTTCCAGCTTGCGGCGCAGGTGGGCGAGGTAGACGCGCAGGTAGTTCGTCTCCTTGTCGTAGGCGGGGCCCCACACCTCGTGGAGGAGCCGCCGCTGGCCGACGAGGGCGCCGGGACTGCGGACCAGCACCTCCAGGATGTTCCACTCGGTGGGCGTCAGGCGGATCTCCCGGCCCGCCCGGGTCACCCGCTTGGCCCCGAGGTCGATCGTGAAGGCCTCGGTCTCCACCACGGCGGCGGCCTGCTCGGCCGGGGCGGCCCGCCGGACCGCCGCGCGCAACCGGGCCAGGAGCTCGTCCATGCCGAACGGCTTGGTGACGTAGTCGTCGGCTCCCGTGTCCAGGGCCCGGACCTTCTCCTCGGAGGCGTGCCTCGCGGAGAGCACGATGATGGGGACGTTCAGCCGGCCGCGCAGCGCCTGGATCACCTCGACGCCGTCCATGTCCGGCAGCCCGAGGTCGAGCACCACCACGTCCGGCCTGCGCTGGGCGGCCAGGTCCAGGGCGGTGCGGCCGTCGGGCGCGGTGTCCACCTCGTAGCCGCGCGTCCTCAGGTTGATGCGCAGCGCCCGGACGAGCTGCCGCTCGTCCTCGACGAGAAGTATCCGCGTCACCGTGCTCCCCCGCTCTCGCCGCCGGATGCGGGCCCGTCCCCGCGCGCGCCGGCGGCCGGCAGCGCGAAGAGCATGGTGAGGCCGCCCCCCGGGGTGTCCTCGGCCCGCAGGGTGCCGCCCATCGCCTCGGTGAAGCCCCGGGCCACGGCCAGGCCCAGCCCCACCCCGGTGCCGCGGGGAGAGTCCCCGAGGCGCTGGAACGGCGCGAAGATCTGCTCCTTGGCGGCCTCCGGCACTCCGGGGCCCCGGTCCGCGACCCTGATCTCGACCCGTTCGAGCCGCCGGTCCGCGCGCAGCTCGCCGGCCGACAGGGTGACGGGGCCGGTGCTGTGCCGGACGGCGTTCTCGACCACGTTGGCCAGCGCGCGTTCCAGCAGCCCGGGGTCGGCCAGCACCGGCGGGAGCGTCTCGGGGACGTCCACCTCGACGCGGTCGCGCGGCACGCCCCGCAGGACGGGCGGCACCACCTGTTCCAGCGAGACGGGCTGGGTCAGCGGGGAGACGACGCCCGTCTGCAGCCGGCTCATGTCGAGCAGGTTGCCGATGAGGCCGTCGAGCCTGTCGGCCGACTCCTCGACGGTGGCCAGCAGTTCGGCCTCGTCCTCGGGATCCCAGTCGACGTCGGTCTGGCGCAGGCTGCTCACGCCGGCCTTGATCGAGGCGAGCGGGGTGCGCAGGTCGTGGGACACCGCGGCGAGCAGGGCGGTACGGATCTTGTTGCCCTCGGCGAGCCGCCGCGCCCGCCCCGCCTCCTCGGCCAGCCGCCGCCACTCCAGCGCGGCGGCGGCCTGGGACGCGAACGCCGACAGCACCCGGCGGTCGGCGGCGGGCAGGACGCGTCCGCGCAGGGCCAGCACCGTCTCGCCGCCCCGGTCCGCGCCCTCGCCCGCGCCGACCCTGGCCTGCGCGTCGGCACGGTCGGGGTCGAGGCACGGATCGGAGCCGGTCGCCCCCAGCACCGTCCAGCCGTCGCCCGTCCTCTCCAGCAGCGCGACCGAGGCCACGCCGAAGGTCTCGCGGATCCGTTCCAGCAGGGCGGGCAGCGCCTTCTCGCCGCGCAGCACGCTGGTCGCCAGCATGCTCAGGGTCTCGGCCTCCGCGCTGCTCTGCGCCGCCTGCCGGGAGCGGCGCGCGGCCAGGTCGACCACCGAGGCGACCGCCACCGCCACCCCGACGAAGATCACCAGCGCGAGGGCGTTGTCGCGGTCGCCGATGGTCAGCGTGCGGAAGGGCGGCGTGAAGAACCAGTTGGCCAGCAGGCTGCCCAGCACCGCGGCGGCCACGGCCGGCCACAGCCCGCCCGCGAGGGCGACCCCGACGGTCAGCACCAGGTAGAACAGGATGTCGGTGACCAGGCCGAACTCCAGGCCCGTCCCGGCCAGCAGGCCGGTCAGTGCCGGGGGCCCGGCGACGGCGAGCGCCCATCCCGTCCCTCTGCGCCGGCGGCTCAGCGCCGGGCCGCCCGCGCGGGTGATGCCGGGGCGCCTCCCGGCGCGCTCGTGGCCGACGATGTGGACGTCGAAGTCACCGGACTCCCTGACCAGGGCGGTCCCGATGCCGGTCGCGAACATCCGCCGCCGGCCGGGGCGGCGCCCGGCCCCCACGACGAGCTGCGTGGCGTCGACGCCGCGGGCGAACTCCAGCAGGGCCGTCGCCACGTCGTCGCCCACCACCTGGTGGAACGTCCCGTTCAGGCTCTCCACCAGGGCGCGCTGGCCCGCGAGTGCGGCCGCGGAGCCCTCGTCGAGGCCGCCGCTGCGCACCACCCGGACGGCGAGGAGGTCCGCGCGCCCGGCCCGGGCGCCCATGCGGGCCGCGCGGCGGATCAGCGCGTCGCCCTCCGGGCCGCCGCCGAGCGCCACCACGATGCGCTCGCGCGCCTCCCAGGGCTCGGTGATGCCGTGCCGGCCGCGGTAACGGGCCAGGCCCTCGTCGACGCGGTCGGCCACCCACAGCAGCGCCAGCTCGCGGAGGGCGCTGAGGGTGCCCGTCCTGAAGTAGCCGGCCGGCGCGGCGCCGGTCTCGTCCGGCGCGTGGACGTTCCCGTGCGCGAGCCTCCGCCGCAGCGCCTCGGCGGTCATGTCGACCAGCTCGATCTGGTCGGCCCGCCGGACGACCGCGTCCGGGACGGTCTCGCTCTGCCGGACCCCGGTGATGCCCTCCACCACGTCGCTGAGCGACTCCAGGTGCTGGATGTTGAGGGTGGAGATCACGTCGATGCCCGCCCGCAGGAGTTCCTCGATGTCCTGCCACCGCCGGGCGTTGCGGCTTCCCGGGGCGTTGGCGTGGGCGGGCTCGTCGACCAGCGCGACCTCGGGACGGCGGGCCAGCAGGGCGTCCACGTCCATCTCGGTGAACCGCGATCCCCGGTGGAGCGTCCGGCGGGCCGGGACGACCTCCAGGTCGCCGATCTGCTCGGCCGTCCGGGAGCGGCCGTGGGTCTCCACGAGCCCGACGACCACGTCCGTGCCGCGCCCGGCGCGCCGCCGCCCCTCGTTCAGCATGGCGTAGGTCTTGCCGACCCCGGGCGCCGCGCCCAGATAGATCCGCCATGTGCCCCGCCTGCCCATGCCGAGCGCCGCCTCCCCCTCGCCTGAATCGTCCCTTTATGGGGCGTGGCGAAATCTAGCAAAGCCTGGTGAGCGCCCCTGTGCGGTCCGCGTCCGCGGATCAGGAATTGACGTTTTCTTAACGGCCGCCGGGCTCTTCGTATTCTCCGAGGCCGCTGCGATGCGGTCCCGGCACGAGCGACCGGGCGGTCCGCAGGGTGACCACCATGGTCAGCCCGCCGCCCGGGGTCTCCTCGGGCAGGAGGGTGCCGCCCATCGCCTCGGTCAGCCCCCGTGACAGCGCCAGCCCCAGCCCGACGCCGGTGCTGTTGTCGCGGTCGCCCAGCCGCTGGAAGGGCGTGAAGACCGCGTCCCTCTCGGACACGGGGATGCCGGGCCCGCGGTCGATCACGCGCAGCTCGACCCGGTCCGCATGAGCGCTCGCGGTGACCGTGACGGGCTCCCCGGGCGGGTTGTGGCGGACGGCGTTGGCGACGAGGTTCGCCAGCACCCGTTCGAGCAGGGCCGGATCCGCCGACACGACGGGCAGCCCCCCGGAGATCCGGACGCGCACGCCGCTCGCGTCGAGGTGTTCGAGTGAGGACACGGCGCGCGGCACGACGTCCTCGACCGCCAGGAGGCGCGGGAGGACGCCGAGCACGCCGGCCTGCAGGCGGCTCATGTCGAGAAGGTTGGCCACCAGCCGGTCGAGCCGGGCCAGGGACTCGGCGGCGGTGTCGACCAGTTCGTCCCGGTCCTCCTCGATCCAGGTGACGTCGGGGCTGCGCAGGCTGTCCACCGCCGCCTTCGCCGAGGACAGCGGCGTCCGCAGGTCGTGGCTGACGGCGTTCAGCAGGGCGGTGCGGATCCGGTCGGCCTCGGCCAGCGGGCGCGCCTGCTCGGCCTCGGCGGCGAGCCTCTGCTGCCGCAGCGCGACCGCGGCGTGCGCGGCGAAGGCCTCCAGCACCCGGCGGTCCTCGGCCCGCAGCGTCCGGCCGCGCAGCACCAGGACGAGGCCGTCGTCGATCGGGATCTCGGTCTCGCCCGCCTTCGGGGCGGTGCAGGGCGGGCCCCCGGCCGTCGACGCGACGCGCCAGCGGTCCGGGTCGCTGTGCATTCCCAGCGCCCCGGCGTCCCCCGGCCCGCGCTCCAGCAGGGTCACCGCCGTGAGGCCGAAGGTCCGCCGCAGGTCCTCCAGGATGTCGCGCGGCGTGCTCTGGCCGCGCAGCACCCCGCCCGCGAGCGCGGACAGGACCTCGGCCTCGGTCCGGGTCCGGGACGCCTCCCTGCTGCGCCGGTAGTTCAGGTCGACCACGGCGCTGACGGCCGCGGCCACGACGACGTACACCACCAGGGCCAGCAGGTTCTCCTGCTCGGAGATCGTGAACCGGTCGAGCGGCGGCGTGAAGTAGTAGTTCAGCAGGAGGGACCCGGACACCGCCGTGAAGAGCGCGGGGTACAGGCCGCCGACCAGCGCGACCCCGATGACCGCGACGAGGAACAGCAGGATGTCGCTGGGCAGGGAGAACTCCCCCCGCAGGTGGTGGAGCACCAGGGTGAGCAGCGGGAGGAGCACGGCGGCGAGCACGAAGCCCGCCGTGCGCCGCCGCCGGGTGAGGCCGCCGCGCGACGGCCGGGCCCGGCGCCCCTTGCTGACCTCCTCGTGCGTGACGAGATGGACGTCGATGGGGCCGGAGTGGGCGGTCGTCGTCACGCCGACGCCCCGGGAGAACAGCTGCGCGATCCGGCCCCGGCGGGAGGCGCCCAGCACCAGCTGGGTCGCGTTGACTCCCCGGGCGAAGTCCAGCAGGCCGGTCGGGATGTCGTCGCCGACGACCTGGTGGTAGGTGCCGCCCAGGTTCTCCACGAGGGCCCTCTGCCGCACGAGGTGCGCGGGGTCGGTGCCGGTGAGGCCGTCGCCGGGGAGGACGTGGACGGCCAGCAGGTCGGCGCCCTTGGTGCGGTCGGCGATGCGGGCGGCCCTGCGGACGAGCGTGTCGCCTTCGGGGCCGCCGGTGAGCGCGACCACGACGCGTTCCCGCGCCTCCCAGGTGCCGTGGATCTCGTGGTCGGCGCGGTAGCGGTCGAGCTGGTCGTCGACCTTGCCGGCCAGCCACAGCAGCGCCAGCTCCCGCAGCGCGGTCAGGTTGCCGACGCGGAAGTAGTTGCCGAGCGCGGCGTCGACCTTCTCGGGGGCGTACACGTTGCCGTGCGCCATCCTGCGCCGCAGCGCCTCGGGCGTCATGTCGACGAGTTCGACCTGGTCGGCGCGGCGGACGACCTCGTCCGGGACGGTCTCGCGCTGAGGCACGCCGGTGATCTGCTCGACGACGTCGTTCACCGACTCCAGATGCTGGACGTTGACGGTGGAGATGACGTCGATCCCCGCCTCCAGGATCTCCTCGACGTCCTGCCAGCGCTTGGCGTGGCGGGATCCGGGCACGTTGGTGTGGGCCAGCTCGTCGACCAGCACGACCCGCGGGCGGCGGGCGATCACCGCCCCGGTGTCGAGCTCGGTGAACGCCGTCCCGCGATACTCCATCGTCCTGCGGGGCAGCGACTCCAGCCCGGCGAGCCGCTCCACGGTCAGCGGCCGGCCGTGCGTCTCCACGTACCCCACGACGACGTCGGTGCCGCGGGCCCGCCGCCGGTGCGCCTCGGCGAGCATCGCGTACGTCTTGCCCACGCCCGGGGCGGCCCCCAGGTAGACGCGGAGCCGCCCGCGCGTCATGGTCGGCCCCTCCCGGCGCCGGACGGGTGGTCGCGGTCCAGTTCGAGGTTGAGGCGGACGACGTTGACCACCGGCTCCCCCATGAACCCGAGCGCGCGGCCGGTCTCGTTGTGCCGGACGGCCGCCAGCACGCGCGCCTCGGAGACGCCGCGCGCCCGCGCGACCCGCGGCGCCTGGAGCCTCGCGTACGCGGGCGTGATGTGCGGGTCCAGGCCGCTGCCGCTCGCGGTGACGGCGTCGGCCGGCACCTCCGGTTTCGCGGGCGCGTTCCCCCTGACCGGGACGGTCAGGCCCGCGGCGAGGTCCTCGCCCGGCCTGGCGCACTCGACCCGGACCCCCTCGTAGACGGTGACGAAGGGTGCGGCGGGGCAGGCCTGGTTGGCGCTGACCACCCTGGAGGGCTTCGGGACGGTGCCGTCGGGCGCCCGCGTCCCGAACACCTTGAGCACCGCTCCCACCCCGTCGGGGGTGCAGTAGGGCCGCGCGCCGTCCACGCCTTCCAGGTCGCCGACGGCCTTGCTCCGGGAGCAGACCCGGGTGAGGAGGCTCTGCTCGGCCTCGGCTCCGGCCGCCGGGTCGGCGAGGGTGTCGAGGACGTCCTCGGGCCCGAGGTTGCTCGCGGCCGTCGAGGTCGGGTCGTAGCCGTTCCCGGCTTCGGAGGGACGGCTCTGGAAGTACTGCCTGAGCGGGTTCCCGTCCTTGCCGGTGAAGGACTGGCCGATGAGGGCGCTGCCCGCCGCCCTGCCGTCGGCGGTCTTCACGATGCTCCCGTCGGCCCGGCCCTTCAGCCCTGGGAGCTGGGCGACCCCGAAGACGGCGAGCGGGTAGGCGACGCCGAGCACGACGGTGAGAACCAGCAGGGCTCGGACCGCGGCCACGTGCTGGCGGATCCAGGTGGGCATACGCATGTCAGGACATCCCCGGAAGGAACTGGACGATGAGGTCGATGAGCTTGATGCCGGCGAACGGCGCGACGATGCCGCCGAGGCCGTAGACGCCGAGGTTGCGCGACAGCAGCCGGGACGCGTTGCTCGGCCGGTACTTGACACCGCGCAGCGCCAGCGGGATCAGCGCGACGATGACCAGCGCGTTGAACACCACGGCCGACAGGATCGCCGACTGCGGGCTGGCCAGGCGCATGATGTTGAGCGCGTCCAGACCGGGGAAGAGCGTCACGAACAGCGCCGGGATGATCGCGAAGTACTTGGCGAGGTCGTTGGCGATGGAGAACGTGGTCAGCGCACCGCGCGTGATCAGCAACTGCTTGCCGATCTGGACGATCTCGATGAGCTTGGTGGGATCGGAGTCCAGGTCGACCATGTTCCCGGCCTCCTTGGCGGCGGAGGTGCCGGTGTTCATGGCGACGCCGACGTCGGCCTGGGCCAGCGCAGGGGCATCGTTGGTGCCGTCCCCGGTCATGGCGACGAGGCGCCCGCCCTCCTGCTCCTTCTTGATCAGGGCGAGTTTGTCCTCGGGCCTGGCCTCGGCGAGGAAGTCGTCCACGCCCGCCTCGTCGGCGATCGCCTTGGCGGTCAGCGGGTTGTCACCGGTGATCATGACGGTGCGGATGCCCATCGCCCGCATCGCGGCGAACCGCTCCCGCATGCCCTGCTTGACCACGTCCTTGAGGTGGATCACGCCCAGGACGCGCGCCCCTCCGCCAGAGGACTCGCCGACCACGAGCGGTGTCCCGCCGGAAGCGGAGATGCCGTCCACGATCTGGCCGAGCATGGGCGGCACGGCGCCGCCCTGCTTGCGGACCCAGTCGGTGACCGCTCCGGCCGCGCCCTTGCGCAGCGACCGCTTCGTCCCCTCGTCCAGGTCGACGCCCGACATGCGGGTCTGGGCGGTGAACGGCACCCACTCGGCGTGGGAGAGCTCCCCGGGCGTGCGCTCGCGGAGTCCGTACCGCTGCTTGGCCAGGACGACCACCGAACGGCCCTCGGGCGTCTCGTCGGCGAGGCTGGACAGCTGCGCAGCGTCGGCCAGTTCCGCCTCCGGCACCCCGGCGAGCGGAAGGAACTCGGCCGCCTGCCGGTTCCCGAGGGTGATGGTGCCGGTCTTGTCCAGCAACAGGGTGTTGACATCGCCCGCGGCCTCCACCGCGCGCCCCGACATCGCCAGCACGTTGCGCTGCACGAGACGGTCCATCCCGGCGATGCCGATGGCGCTGAGCAGCGCCCCGATCGTCGTCGGGATCAGGCACACCAGCAGCGACACCAGCACGATCCCGGTGACCCCGTCCGCGCCCAGGGCCGGCGAGTCCGGCACTCCGGGACTGGTGTCCTTGGAGTAGATCGCCAGGGGCTGGAGCGTCGCGGTGGCGAGCAGGAAGATCAGCGTCAGCGCGGCGAGCAGGATGTTCAGCGCGATCTCGTTCGGCGTCTTCTGCCGGCTCGATCCCTCCACCAGCGCGATCATCCGGTCGATGAAGCTCTCGCCGGGCCGCTGGGTCACCCGCACCACGATGCGGTCCGACAGCACCTTCGTCCCGCCCGTCACCGCCGAGCGGTCCCCGCCCGACTCCCGGATCACCGGGGCCGACTCCCCCGTGATCGCCGACTCGTCCACGCTCGCGATGCCGTCCACGACGTCGCCGTCCGCCGGGATGATCTCCCCGGCCTCGACGACCACGATGTCGCCCCGCACGAGTCGGGGCGCGGGAACCGGCTCCTCCCGCACGTCCACCGCCGCGGGCCGCCAGCCGACCAGGCGCCGGGCCGTCATGTCCCGCTTGGCCCGCCGGAGCGTGTCCGCCTGGGCCTTGCCGCGGCCCTCGGCCACCGCCTCCGCCAGGTTGGCGAAGACCACCGTGAGCCACAGCCAGCCGACGACGAGCCAGGCGAACCACGTCGGAGCGGTGACCGCCAGCACCGTGGACCACACGGCGCCGACCTCGACGATCAGCATCACCGGGTTCCGCCACAGCGTCCGGGGGTCCAGTTTCCGGAGCGCGTCCGGCAGGGACCGCAGCATCTGCCGCGGGTCGAGCAGGCCGCCCTGGACGCGGCCCGAGGGTTCGGGGGCGGGTGACTGCGCGGGGACCCGCGCGGTCTGCGTCGTGGTCATCAGTGGATTCCTTCTGCCAGCGGCCCGAGCGCGAGCGCGGGCAGGAACGTCAGCGCGACGAGGACGACGGTGACGCCCGCGACCAGCCCGACGAACTGGGGCCGGTGCGTGGGCAGGGTGCCGTCCGATTCGGGGGTGCGCCCCTGGCGGGCCAGCGAGCCGGCCAGGGCGAGCACGAAGATGATCGGCAGGAACCGGCCGAAGGCCATGCACAGGCCGAGCGCCGTGTCGTACCAGACCGTGCTGACCGTGAGGCCGGCGAACGCCGAGCCGTTGTTGTTGGAGGCGGAGGTGAACGCGTACAGGACCTCCGACAGTCCATGCGGCCCGGAGTTCAGCAGACCCGCGCGGCCGCTCCCGGTCGCCATCGCCGCGGCGCTCCCGGTCAGCACGAGCGCGGGCGTGACCAGGAAGTACAGCGCGGCGAACTTGATCTCCCGGGACCCGATCCGCTTGCCCAGGTACTCGGGCGTGCGGCCCACCATCAGCCCCGCCACGAACACCGTGATCACGGCGAGGACCAGCATCCCGTACAGGCCCGCGCCCACGCCGCCGGGCGCCACCTCGCCGAGCATCATGTTGAACAGCGTCATCATGCCGCCGAGGCTGGTGTAGGAGTCGTGGAAGGAGTCCACGGCGCCGGTCGAGGTCAGCGTGGTCGCCGCGGCGAACACCGCCGAGTTCAGCACCCCGAAACGCGCTTCGGTGCCCTCCGTCGCCGCGCCGGCCGCGGTCGGCACCGTGCCGTGGTGCAGGCCCTGGAAGATCATCGTGAGCGAGACGCTCACCAGGGCGAGGAGGGCCATGACCGCCGCGATCGCATACCCCTGCCGCGGCTGGCCGACCATGCGGCCGAAGGTCCGGGTCAGCGCGAACGGGATGACCAGGATCAGAAAGATCTCCAGCCAGTTCGTCCACGCCGCGGCGTTCTCGAAGGGGTGCGAGGAGTTGGCGTTGTAGAAGCCTCCGCCGTTCGTCCCGAGTTCCTTGATCGCCTCCTGGGACGCCACCGGGCCGCCCGTCAGCGTCTGGGCGCCCCCGGCGATCGTGTCCACGGTGTGGTGCGCGGGATCCCAGAAGTTCTGCACCAGGCCGCCGGACACCAGCACGACGGCGCCGACGAAGGCGATGGGCAGCAGGACCCGCAGCGATCCCCTGGTCAGGTCGACCCAGAAGTTGCCGAGATGGTCGCTCCTGCGGCGCGCGAATCCGCGCACCAGAGCGACGGCCACGGCCATGCCGACGGCGGCGGAGACGAAGTTCTGCACCGCGAGCCCGGCCATCTGCACTAGGTGGCCCATCGTCGACTCGCCCGAGTACGACTGCCAGTTGGTGTTGGTCACGAAGCTGACGGCGGTGTTCCAGGCCTGGTCGGGCTTGACCGGGTCGAATCCCAGGCTGAGGAGCAGGTGGTTCTGCAGGCGCTGGAAGCCGTAGAGGAACAGCACGCTGACGGCGGAGAAGGCCAGGACGCTGCGCGCGTAGACGCTCCACCTCTGCTCGGCCTCGGGATCGACCCCGACCAGCCGGTAGAGCACGCGCTCCACGCGCGAATGCCGCGTCCCGGAATAGACCCTGTACATGTAGTCGCCCAATGGCCTGTGCGACAGAGCGAGGGCGAGCAGGAGAGAGCCGAGGAAAAGGACCCCGGCGACCGTGGGGCTCACTAGAAACGCTCCGGGAAAAGAAGGGCCGCGACCAGGAAGGCGACCAGCAGGACGGCCAGCGCCAGTCCGATTCCGTTCTCTACGGTCACAGTCGCTCGACCGCCTTCACGACCAGTGCGAACACGGCGAAGACCGCCACCGTGAGCAGGATGAACGCCAGATCTGACATCTCTCGGTTCCTTGGAGGGCGGCGCGCGGCCGCCATGGAGCGCCGGGTGCTCGTCACACCCGCACCCGCTTCGGGGGTGCATCAGGCAGTTAACGGCACTTTCCCGGCATCTCCCCAGGTCGTTGACGCGTTCTTAGCGCAACGACGCGGTGCTTAACGCTTCTTTAACGCCGAACGGATTCGCGCGTCCGTCGAAGGCGCCCGTTCCCCCGTCCCGGGGTTTACCGGCCCTGCGCCCGCCGGGGAGCCCGCTCGGCCCGCCAGCGGTCGACCAGGGCGGGCAGCTCGCGGAACATGAAGCCGTAGAAGTCGCGCATCTCCTCGAGGCGGCGCGCGGCGAGGCTGTCGTGACCGGCGGCGGCGATGCCCTGCTCGTCGGCCTCGAACATGGCCTGGATCAGCCCGTTCTGCGTGGACATCAGCGTGGCCCAGGCGCCCTCGCGGAGCCGGTAGTGCTCCCGGCGGCTGCCCGGCGCGGGAACGCGTTCGATCAGCCCGACCGTGGACAGCATCTTGATCGCCCCGGACACTGCAGAAGGTCGGCCTGGTCCAGGCGTTCATGCACGACCCCGAACTGCTGATCCTGGACGAGCCCACCTCCGGCCTGGACCCCCTGATGCAGCAGATGTTCCTGGAGATGGTGGCCGAGGCCCGCGACGCCGGGCAGACCATGTTCATGTCCAGCCACATCATGAGCGAGGTGGAGGCCGTCGCCGACCGGGTCGCCATCATCCGCCAGGGCAGGCTCGTCGCCACCGGCGACCGTCGCCGGCCTGCGCGCCCGCTCCTCACTGCGGGTGCGGATCGGCTTCGCCGCCCCGGTGCGGGACGCCGAGTTCGCCGCACTGCCCGGAGCCTCCGGCCCCGCCCGCGCGTTCAGCCGTTCGATGTTCACCAGGACGCTCTTCGACAACCGGCCTGCTCGCCATGGCGTACGCCGGCTTCTACCCGCAGGTCAGCACGGACGCGGCCGGTGACGTGCCCGAGGCCATGAGCGGGTTCGGCTTCGACGACCCGACCTCGGCCGCCGGCTACCTCCAGGGCGCGGTGTTCGGGCTGCTCGTCCCGCTGCTGGCCACCTTCTACGGCGCGGCCACCGGCGCCCGCATGATCTCCGCCGACGAGGAGTCCGGCTACCTGGACCTGCTGCTGGCCCATCCGATCGGACGCACCCGCCTGCTGCTGCACCGCTTCGCCGCCCTCGCGGCCGGAGCCGTCGCGATCGCCGGCGCGGTGCTGCCAGCGATGCTCGCCGTCCGCACCGGCGCCGGACCGGACTCCGTCGCCTTCTCCGGCTTCGCCGCCCAGACCCTCAACCTGGCACTGCTGGCCCTCGTCTTCGGCGCCCTATCCACCGCTCTCGGCGCGGCCACCGGGAGAGGTCGCGCGTTCGTCTTCGGCGTGACCGCCGGGGCGGGCGTGCTGGCCTACGCCCTGAACGGCTTCCGGCTCGCCGACGCGGCCGTGATGGGCCTGGCGGTTCGGCCGCCGCGACCTCGGCCGCTGATCGCGCCTCCCACCGGCCTCAGCGCCACCATTGGAGCCCGGTGGGGGCGCTGCGCAGCACGTTGGTCCCGCAGTGGATGGACCCCAGGCGGACGTGGTAGTACCAGGCCTCCACCCAGCTCACCCGGTAGCCGATCCGGTCGGCGACGGCCTCGGTCCAGGCTTCGAAGAGGTCGACCTTGCGCTCGGGGATCTGCAGCTTCCGCCAGGCACTTCCCCTGAGGAAGCCCCGCGAGTCGAACGCGCCGGGGTTGGCCCGGACGATCTCCTGCCGGATCTCCCCGCGATCGCTGTCCTTGGGCCAGCCGTCGCGGAACGCGGAGGTCAGCTTCTCGGCGTCGTCCCCGGCGAGCTCGCCCGCTATCGAGCCGGGACGCGCCCAGTGGACCGTGCGGTCGAGTCCGCGGGAGCGCAGCCACTGCGGGGTGAACCGCGCCGCCTTCACGTCCCCGACCTGCTCGGCCACCGCGCGCAGCACCCGGACGGCCGCCTCGACGTCCATCCGCGGGCCGTGCGGCCGCGGGACCAGCAGCCAGGGGGCGGCGACCTGGAGGTTCGCCAGGTTCGGGGTGAAGGCGGCGGTCTGCTCGGCGAGGGCCGACCGGTCGTCGAAGACGACCGGGAGCTTGAGGATGGGGATCGCGCCGTACTCGGTGGTGAGCTTCTCCTCGGTCTCGGTGAGCTGCCCCTTCGCCGGGATGGACGCGCCGTCCGGGCCCGTCCGGGGGCCGGCCGGTTCGGGGTCCTCCAGGTCCTCGTTGGTGCCGTCGCGGAAGTGGTCCAGCTCGAAGATCGAGATGCCGGCCGGCAGCGAGGGGGTGGAGGGCCGCCAGGGCGAGTCGGGCAGCGGGAGCGGGGAGTTCTGGATCGGGCCGATGAGGACCCGGTACAGCGCCGCCATCGACAGGTAGATCTCCGGCGGCTCGATCGGCAGGAGCTGCCCCTTCTCGTGCTGGTGCAGCCACTGCATGCCGCGGAGCAGATGGGTGACCGGGTTCGCGCCCTCGTAGGTGAGGCGGGTGCGGGGCGTGGGCAGCCAGTTCTTGTACCGCGTCAGCTCGCCGGGCGACAGGCCCGCCATGAACTCCTGCCGCGCGGCCTCGATCAGGCGGAGCGCGACGAACGGCGAGGATCGCAGCACGGCGCCCTTCTGGCTCTGCGGGTCGCGAAGGTCGGGGACGAACGCGAGCACCTCGTCGACGTGGCCGACGTCGAGCCAGCTGGTGTCGACCTCCAGCGTCCGCTGGCGGCCCTGCGCCTGCCCGCGCAGGAAGGCCAGCAGCTCGGGGTCCATGTCGGTGGCGGTGGACCCGTCCGGCTGCGGTGTGGTCTGGTTGCCGACGACCACCACACCGGCCGGGGCCTTGGCGTGCGGCGGCCCGACCTCGATGTTGCCGCCGAAGTTGTGGCTGGAGTGCCACTGCTGGAGGCGCTTCTCCAGCCGCCCCACCTCCGCCTCGGACATCAGGAACTCCTGCTGCGGCAACCTGCCCACGGCGGGCAGCCGCAGCCGGAGCTGGGGCGCGCCCTGCGGGACCGGGATCTCCCGCCTGACGTCCTCGACCTGCTTCTCGGCGTTCTGGACGAGCCGGCCGAGCCTGTCGTGCTGCTTGAACCAGGGCGAGTCCGGACGTTCGGCCGCCGACCTGGCGACCTGCTTCAACCGGCCGGCCAGCGCGGACAGCTCGTTGCGGGCGCGGAAGAACTCGACTGTCGCGTCCCCGAACAGCGCCACGGTCGTGTTCAGCTCGACGTCGGTGCCGATCCGCGCGATGGACTCCATCAGCTGCCGGCGCAGCATCTTCACCCGGATCATGATCACCAGGGCGCGGTCGCTGCCGGCGAAGCCGAGCCGCCCGGTCGTGCCGTCCGGGGAGGTGATGGTCAGCTCCCTGTCCCAGAACGACTGGCAGACCCCGAGGTTCCGGCTCGGGAAATGGCCGGTGACCACCGAGCCCAGATTGGGCGCGACGACTCCCCGGGCGGCGTCGGAACGGGTGCGCGGCGTGTGGAGGAGCACGCGCAGCGGGCCGTCCGGCGTCTCGGTGAAGGCGAGCTGGTACTGGTCCTGGATCCAGCTGTCGCCGCCGTGCGCCTCCATCGGGATGAGGGTCGGCGCCACGCCGAGCGGCTGGAGCGCGGCCCGCACCTCGGCGACGGCGGGACCGTTGTCGTCCAGCGGCCTGGCCGGATCGTCCGCGGTGACCTGGCACATGTAGAGCCGTTCCAGCGCGCCCGCGTTCCCGATCAGGACGAGCGGGGACAGGGTGAACAGCACCTCGTCCTCGACCACGGTGCCGGCGGGGTCGTCGCGCTCCAGCCAGACCGTGACCCGGCCGCCCGGGAGCGCCGGGGCCGGTCCGCTGAGCACCGTGGCGGCCGACGGCGCGGCCGGCAGGTCCACCGCCTCCAGCGCGAGCCTGCGGGGGAACGGGGCGACGGGCAGGCGGAAGCGGACCCGGTCGCCCGTCCCGGCCCCGGCGAGCCGCCGGCCGGTGGCGTCGACCACCGCGCACCGCAGGGCGTCGGCGCCCCGCAGCACGACGAAAAGCGGTCCCGGGGCCGCGGTGACCTCCTCGACGAGGAGGCCGGCCGGTTCGTCGTCCCCGGCCGTCTTCACCGGAAGCTCGCGGTCCAGCCGGACGGGCTCGCCGGGGGTGACCGCCGTGGGCAGCCGCCGGGCGTCGCTGTCCAGGTTGGCGCGGACCAGCGCCCCCGGCGGCGCCTGCCGCCGCGCCCACTCGCCCGGCCGCGCGGTGAGCCTGCCGTCGCGGTCGAAGTCGGCGTGCAGCCGGTAGGCGGTCATCGGCCGCTCGCGGCCTCGTGCCCGGAGACGGGGGAAGCGTCCCCGGGTACTTCGGTCCCGGCGGCGGCCGGCCCGGCCGCCGGCGCCACCGGAGCGCCGGGCTTCAGCGCGTCCCGCAGCGGGGGCACGTCCGAGACGTCCTGGACCAGCACCAGGTCGGTGGGGACGACCACCTCCCAGGGCTTGGATCCCGCCGGGTACGGGACGCCGTTGTCGAGCTTGCCGAGGTTGGTGGTGATCTCGTCGATGATCGGCACGTACAGGTCGTCGTCGATCCGCGGCACGTCGTTGCCGTCCCAGATGTTGCCGGTGTAGACGAAGTAGGCGACGGCGCTCTCGAAGCCGGGCCGGACCGGGACCTGGACGCGCGCGGCGCCGGCGCGCAGGAAGGCGGCGAAGTCGGCGTCCGGGTCGGTGACGTTGAGCGCGGAGATCCACCGGGCCCGCCGGCCCCACATGTGGGGGTAGCAGACGTAGAGCATGTTCTGCCACTCGAAGGCGTTCTCCAGGAACCGGATGAACTTGCCGTTGGCGTTGGCCTTGTCGAGGTCCAGGATCGGCTCGGGCGGGGTCTTGGGCACCGGCGGCTGGAAGGAGTCGAGGTTCAGGTCGGGCTTCTTGGCCAGCATCATGATGACCCACTTCTTCAGCTCGTCGCGCTCCACCCGCCGGTTGACCAGCGGGTTGCGTCCGAACTGCTGGTTGGTGCTGCGCTGGAGCTCGCGCTGCGCGGCCCGCTCGTTGTACTCCGCGAGCTGCTGCTGGTAGGCGGCGATGACGGCGTCGTAGACCGACTGTTGCCACCGGGCCTCGGCCTCCGGCGTGACGACGCACTCCACGTCCACGCCGACCGACCAGCACAGCGCCGTCACCGCGATCGAGATCGACAGCTCCTTCTCCGCGGCGGCGGTCCCGCTCTTGGCGCCGAAGATGTCGGTGTAGACGTACAGCTGGCCGCCGATCACGATGTGGAAGTTGTGCACGCTGCCGGCCTCGAACAGGTGGGTCGCCTGCACGGTCACGCTCTTGGCCGCGTACCCCTCCGGGATCTCGATCTTGCCGGAGCGGCCGAAGTTGGTCGTGGTGGTGCCGTCCTGCTTGTCGGAGAACGTGACGGTGCGGGTCGACGGCGGCGGAGCGGGCGCGTTGACGACGCGGTACCGGGCGACGAACTCGGTGTAGTTCCAGCGGGTCAGGTAGGACGGTCGCAGCGGCTGCCCGTCGGGGGTGGCCGGGGCCTGCGGCTTCACCAGCTCGCTGTCCTGCGGCGGGTTCTCCACCAGCCCGTAGAGGTAGTAGGCCGCCGGCTCGGGCACGACGAAGTCGAACATGAACCGCTGGCCGTAGTTGAAGACCTGCGCGTCGTAGACCTTGTTCAGCCACCGGTAGATGCCGCGGACGTGCTTGGTGAAGTTGTTGCTGAAGGCGTGCCGGTTGGTCTCCTCGAACTCCTCCAGCGTCCGCCGCCGGACAAGGCTGCGGACGCGCTCGCGCACCTTCTCCGCCGTGCGCTGCGTGACCTCCTGGCTGAACGAGGAGGCCTTGCGCTGGGACTCCTCGGTCGAGGTGGAGCTGCCGGCCTTGACGCTGGAGGAGAACGACGCGGCCGGGCCGTAGCTGCCGCTCACCTGGAGCCCGGCCTCGATGTCGAGCTGGCTCTTGACGTGCTTCTCCGCCTCGTTCTGCAGCTCGTCCCGCTCGGTGGACTGCAGGTCCCGCTCCTTCTCGGTCTCGGTCTCCGTCTCGTCCTCCGTGGTCACCTCCACCTGGGTGAGCCGGCGGGTCGAACGCTCCCGGGTCTCCCCCGCCATGATGTTCTCGACGTGGGCGAACTCCCCCAGCTCGTAGGCCTTGATCTTCTGCCGCACCACCAGCAGGTCGGCCAGGCCGGCGGCGGAGTGCTGGGGCGCGGGCGGCGGGTCGGCGGCGAGCCCCTCGCCCCCGGCGCCCATGGCCCGGTGGAACCGGTGCAGGTCGATCTCGCCCCCGTCGAAGGCCAGGGTCCCGCCCGGCCGGACGTCCGCCGCGACCTGCCCGGCCGCGTGGTGCAGCTCGGCCTCGATCGCGGGGATCGCGCGGAACGGCCGCAGGTCGCCGGCGAGGAGGCCCAGCCGGTCCAGCACTCCCCGCGTCCGCTCGCCGAGCCCCGCCACGGCGTCGGCGGAGAGCTGCGGCTCGGCACTCGCCGCCTCCGGGGCTTCGGCGGCGGCGCCCGGAACCGCCGCCGCGGTCACCGACGAGAAGACCAGGTGCCTGCCGTCATGGACCAGCCGGAGCAGCTCCCGGTGCGCGCGTCCCAGGTCGTCAAGCCACGTCCGCGCCTCGTCATCGCTTTCCGGCGGGACGGGCGGCGCCGGTACGGACGCCCGAGCCGTGGGGAGCCGCGCGAAGAACGCCGGCAGCGTCGCCGGGGCGCCGATGACGTCTCCGAGTGACCGCTCCGGCCCGAACGCCGCGGCCGTGGCGGCCAGCCCGAGCAGCTTGGCGTCGAGGAGGTCCCGCTCCGCGGTCCCCGCGGCGTCGCCGCGCAGCGCCGCCACCAGCAGCCGGTCGCTCAGCTCCGCCCGGACCGCGGCGAACTCCGGGGCCTCGACGAGCTCGTCCAGGGACAGTCCGTAGGCACGCGAGACGCAGCCGCCCAGGTCGGCCTCCTCCAGCGTGCTCTTCTCGTTCGCGTAGAACCAGGCCCGCAGCGGGGCGAGGTCCAGCTCGGCGGCGCGCGCGGCCTCGTCCGGCGGCTGCCGGTCGCCGGCGATCTCGCGGAGCCCCTCCCTGCCGGCGCCCGCCGCCGCGGCCTCGGCGAGGCGCCGGTACAGCCCGGACGACTCGACCATGACCGGCAGCCCCGCGTGGGTCGCCTGCTTGCGCGCAGGGCGCACGGTCATGAACCGGAATATGCCTTCACTCGCCATCGAGGTTCCTCCACGGTCTTCCCGGCCGCCGTTCTGGTGGACGGCTGCGAGCGGCTCACCGAAGAGTGCGCTGAGTAGCCGCCTTGCTACATCGTGGAAACCACTACCTTCGGTGGCCGGACCGCGCCACTCGGTTGCGGGAAACCCCGAGCACGCCCCTCATCTGCGTGTGGAGGAGGTCATCCCTGGTCGAAAAGGCGGGTTCGGTGGGCCCACGCGGCGGCTTCCAGACGGGTCGTCACACCCAGCTTGGCCAGGATGTTCGACACATGGACGCCGGCGGTCTTGGCGGAGATGAACAGCCGCTCGCCGATCTGGCGGTTGCTCAGACCGGCCGTCAGGAGCTCCAGCACTTCGAGCTCCCGGCCTGTGAGCCCGGCCGGGGCCTCCTGCCGGGCGGGCGAGGCGGTCGCGCCGAAGGGCAGGCGGGACCGCTTGGCCAGCTTCTCGACCTCGGCGCGCAGGGGCGCGGCGCCCAGGCCGGCCGCGATCGACGCCGCTTCGGCCAGGAGGACGGCGGCCTGCTTCCTGTCCTGGGCGGACAGGGCGGCGCGGGTGGCGCGGACCAGGGTCTCGGCCAGGGCATGGGGCTGCTCCAGGTCGCGCCACGCCGCTATCGCCTCGTGCCACGCGTCGAGGCCGTCCTGCCTCGTCTCGGCGTCGAACGTCGCCCGGTACGCCCGCTGGAGCCGCCCGGTGACCGTCAGCTTGCCGCTCCAGGTGATCAGCCGCTCCCTCGGGCCCCCGGCGCGCGGGTGGTCGTTCAGGCCCTGCGTGGCGGCGAGCAGCAGGGGCCAGCCGTACCGGGGGCTGACCAGCAGATCGTGGTCGTCGAGGACGTGGCCGATCATCGCGGCCACCGCGCCCGCGTCCTGCCTGGCCCGGGCCAGCCTGCACTCCAGCAGGTCGGGTTCCAGGCACGACTCCTCCCCGCGGCTGTTGCCGCGCATGACGGCCCTGGCCTGCCCGGCCGCCGCCTCGGCCCGGTCGAACTCCCCCCGCCTGAGGTCGACGGTGGCCTGGATGATCCGCAGGTACGCCTGGTAGAGCGGCGGCGGCGCCAGACTCAGCGCGTTCCGGTTGACCTCGCTCGCCTCGTCCCAGCGGCCGAGTGAGAGCAGCGACTCCGACAGGTTCGGCGCCAGGAGCGTGCCGCGGGTACGGGCCAGTCCGAGACCGTCCGCGAGGGCCATGCCCTCCTGCGCGACCTGCGCCGCCCGGGCGTGCTCGCCGGCGGCCTCCAGCGCGTCCGACTCGGTGACCGCCACGAGGAGCCGGGTGTCATGCGCCCCGGCGTCGGAGGCGGCCGCGCCGGCCTGGCCGAACAGCTCGCTCGCGGCCGCCAGGTCCGCGTTCGCCGCGGCCAGGGCGGCGAGCGTGACGAGCGCCTTCGCCTGGACGACGAGGTCGCGGGTCCCCCGCCCGATCTCCAGCGCCTCCTCGGCCGACGCCCTGGCCGGCGCGAGCCGTCGGTGGTTGCGCTCGGCGGTGGCCAGCTCGGCCAGCACCCGGCCGCGCACCGCGGAGGGCGGGGCCGACGGGAGCGAGCGGGCGGCCCTCATCAGGTCGGGCAGCGGATCCTCGCCGTTGCGGTCGCGCATCGCCGCCCGCGTCTCCAGCAGCGCCGCGGTGCGCTCGGGGCCGGGCGACTCGTCCAGCGCGGCGGTCGCGACCGCGATCCCGGCGTCCAGTTCGCCCGCGTTCAGGCAGGCTTCGGCGGCCATCTCCATGACCGTGGCCCGGTCGGCGCCGATCCGCTCCGGCAGATCCGGCAACCGGTCCCACAGCCGCAGGACGCGGTCCAGCATGCGGTGGCGCTCCGCGTACGCGTACGCGCGGCGGGCCGACTCGGCGGCCTGCCAGGCGGCCTCGGCGGCGCGGGCGTCCTCGCCGGCCGCGTTCCAGTGCACGGCGATCTCGACGGGCGCGCGGTCCGCGGGGACCAGCCGCCGGTCGGCGCTGATCGCCTCGGCGCAGCGCCGGTGGAGCCGGACGCGCTCGCCCGGCAGCAGCCCCTCGTAGACCGCCTCGCGGATCAGGTCGCGGCGGAAGGCGTACCCGCCCTCGACCACGTCCAGGAGCCTGCGGCGCACGAGCGGCCGCAGCGCGTCCTCGAACTCCAGGTCGCCCATCCCGGTGAGCGCGGCCAGCAGGGCGTGGTCCACGGGCCCGGCGGCCACCGCGGCCGCGTGCACGACCCGCCGGCTCGGCTCGGGCAGGCGCTCGACGTCCGTCCGCAGCAGTTCGCGCAACGACCGGGCCGGGGCGTCTCCGGCGTCCACCAGGGCCTCGACGAACAGCGGGTTCCCTCCGCTGCGGCGGAAGATCCGGTCCACCCTCGGCGCGTCGGGCTCGTGGCCGAGCAGCGCGGCGACCTGCCGCTCCACCGCGTCCCTGGCCAGCCCGGCCAGCGCGACGCGGTGGACGTTCTCCCCGCGCGTGACCAGCGGCCGCAGCGGGTGCGCGGCGATGATCTCGTCGGGCCGGTACGTCCCGACCAGCAGCAGGCCGGGCCCGCTGACGTTCTGCGCGAGGAAGGCCAGGAGTTCGCCGGTCGACCGGTCGGCCCAGTGCAGATCCTCCAGCACCACGACCAGCGGCCGGTCGGCCGCGCCGCCCTCCAGCAGCAGGAGGACCTCCTCGAAGAGCCGGGCACGGCCGAGGGTCCGGTCCGGGTCGCCGTCGTCCTCGCCCAGCTCCGGCAGCAGCCGGGCCAGCCCGCGACGGCCGCCGCCCGGAAGCAGGCTCGTCGCCGCGGGGACTCCCATCGCGCGGACCAGCCGGCGCAGGGCCGTCACGAAGGCGCCGAAGGGCGGCCCGTCGACGCCCAGTTCGGTGCACCCGCCCGTCACCGTCCGCGCGGAGGACCCCAGCCCGGACGTGAACTCCCGGACCAGCCTGGTCTTGCCCATCCCGGCCTCACCGCCGACGAGCACCAGGGTCGCCGCGTGCCGGGCCTCGCCGTGCGCGGCGAGCAGCGCCGCTCGCTCCGGCCCCCTGCCCACCAGCACCGGGCTCACCAAACGGCTCGCCATGGCCACAGAATAGCCCGCGCCCGAAATCTAAAGAGCCGATGCCGGTTCGCCTGGGGCATCAGCCCAATGTGCCGGGTCCCCGCGCCCGAGATGCTGGACGGACACCGAACCGAAAGGCACACCTCATGCGCATCCGCACGCACATCGCCGTCAGCGTCGACGGTTTCATCGCGTCACGGGAGGGGCTGCCGACGATCCTGACCGCACCGGACTTCGAGTCCGGCGTCTCGCACGGCCATCCCGAGTTCATCGCCGGCTGCGGCGCGGTGGTCATGGGCCGCAACACCTTCGCCCCGGCGGTCGGGTCGTCGCACTGGCCGTGGCCGAACCTGCGGGTCTTCGTGCTGACCGGCGGCCCGCTCCCGGAAGGGACCCCGGCCGACGTCGTGTCCGCCTCGGACCCCGCCGAACTGCACCGGCTCATGCGCGAGGCGGACTTCGCCGGCGACGTGCACCTGGTCGGCGGCCAGCAGACGATACAGGCCTTCCGCGACATCGACGCGCTCGACGAACTCGGCGTGGTCGTCATGCCCGTCCTGCTCGGCGACGGCCTCAGGCTCACCATGGACAAGAGCGGCACCACCCCCCTTCAGCTCACCGGCTCCCGCACCTTCCCCGACGGGTCCGTCGAGCACCGGTACACCGTGGTCCGCGACCGCGACTGACCGGGCGCACCGGCGGCAGGCCGCGGTGGTCCGGTGAACGGGCCACCGCGCCGCACGCGGCTTCCGAGGGGTGTGACGGAGAACGAATCCGGGTTATGTTGATCTCCAATTCCGCGCGGACCGGTCCACCCTTTCCGAAGATGTGAAGGTGGTGCAGGCATGACCCCGAACCCTGCGAACTTCCGTGACCGCGGCTGGTGGCGGGACGAGACCTTTCTCGACGACCTCCGGCGGCATGTGCGCGAAAGGCCGGAGAAGACGGCGGTGGTCACCCGGCGCCAGTCCGACGGGCGGACGCACCGGCTCGACTACGTGCGGCTCGCCGCCGCCGCCGACAGGTTCGCCGGCGCCCTGGTCGAGCTCGGGCTGCGGCCCGGGGACGTGTTCGCGGCGCAGCTCACCGACCGGTGGGAGCTCGCCGCGATCACGCTCGGCTGCATCCGGGCCGGGGTCGTGTACTGCCCGCTGATGAAGACCTACCGGCGCCGCGAGCTCGACGTCATGCTGCGCGTCACCGAGGCAAAGGTCCTCGTCACCATGGCCGAGGACAACGGGGACCGGCTGGGTGAACTGGGGGCCGAGCTCGCCGCCGAGCTGCCGTCCCTGGGGCGCGTGTTCGTCGCGGACGGCCAAGGACAGGACGGCACCGAGGACTTCGAGTCGTTCTTCTTCGGGACCGCCTGGGAGGAGCGGCACGGCCACCTGCTCGACGAGCGGGAACTCGGCCCCGACGACCCGTACCTCGTCCTGTTCACCTCGGGCACCACGAGCGATCCCAAAGGGGTCCTGCACAGCCAGAACACGCTGTACGCCGCCGTTCGCGGCGAGGCGGAGACCTTCGGTCTCGACGAGACGCTCGTCATGTACACCACCGCGCTCTACACGCACTACACCGGTGTCGTGCAGGGCATGCTGATGCCGCTGTCGCTGGGCGGCACCATGGCGTTCCAGGACGCCAAGGAACCGGGTGCCGCCCTCGACCTCATGGCCGAGCACGGGGTCACGTTCTTCTACTGCGCGCCCTTCTACCTGCTGAGCCTGATCAAGGAGCAGCGGTCCGCGCCGCGCCCGCTGCCCGCGCTGGCGTGGCTGGTCAGCGGTTCGGCGCCGATCCCCCCGTACTTCATCGGCGAGACCGCGAGCGTCTTCGGGCTCCGGTTGTACTCGCTGTGGGGGATGACCGAGAACGGACCGGTGACGATCACCCGTCCGGACGACCCGGAGGACTGGGCCGCCCACAGCGACGGCAGTCCCATCTCGGACATGGAGCTGCGGATCGACCCCGTCTCGGACCGGACCGGGGGCGAGGGCGTGCTGTGGGTGCGGGGGCCGACGCAGTGCCTCGGCTACTACCGGCGGGACGAGCTGTACGCGGCCGACCTCGACGAGGACGGGTGGTTCAACACCGGCGACCTGGCCCGCGACGACGGCCGCGGCGGAATCCGGATCACCGGCCGGGCCAAGGACATGATCCTGCGCAACGCGAACATCGCGCCGGTCACCGATCTGGAGTCGATCATCGGCCGGCACCCCGGCGTGCGCGACGTCGCGGTCATCGGCCTTCCCGACGAGCACGAGGACGAGACGATCTGCGCGGTGGTGGCACCGGTCTCCGCGGCCTCCCCGGTCACCCTCGAGGAATTGCAGAGTTCGCTGGACGAGGCGGGGATGACCAGGGCGTACTGGCCGCGGCGGCTGGAGGTGCTGGAGGTCCTGCCCACGACCGCGACCGGGAAGATCCGCAAAGAGGAGCTGCGGCGGCGCTACGCGCGGGCGGAGCCGGCCCCCCGGTGACGGCGGCGGCGCGGTGACGGCGGCCGCGCCGGGTCACGCCACGACGCGGACCCGGGTGAGCCACCGGTTCAGTTCGAGGAGGTAGGACAGGCCGATCGCGGAGGTCCGGGCGGTGATCGGGCCGGGCAGCTCGTCCAGTTCGGAGGTGACCGCCCGGCGGACCCTCGCCCGGTCCATGAGGTCGAAGAGCGGGGCCCCCGGCTCGTCGAGCATCTCGATCACCAGGTTCTTCAGCGTCTCGACGTAGCCGGGGTCCCGGCTGGCCGGGTACGCGCTCTTGGGCCTGTTGACGATCTCCTCCGGGAGCAGGTCGGCGCAGGCCCGGCGCAGCAGCGCCTTCTCCGTCCCCCCGTCGGCCTTCAGGTCCGCGGGCACGTTGAACAGGTACTCGGCGAGCCTGTGGTCGGCGAAGGGGACCCGGACCTCGAGGCCGACGGCCATGCTCATCCGGTCCTTGCGGTCCAGCAGCGCGCCCAGCCAGCGGGTCAGGCCGAGGTGGAAGACCTCCCGCTGCCGGCGTCCGGTGCGGTCCTCGCCGTCCACGTGCGGGACCTCCGCCAGCGCCTCCCGGTAGCGGTCGGCCTCGTAGTCGTCCGGCCGGATCGCGCGCCTCACCTCCTCGCGGAGCAGGAACTGCGGCTGGCGCCGCGCGTACATCCAGGGGAACGACGCATGCCGGACGTACCGGTCGTCGACCTGCCAGGTGTAGCCGCCGAACATCTCGTCGGCGGACTCTCCCGACAGGGCGACCGTGCAGTCCGCCCGGACCCCGCGGAACAGGTGGTACATCGAGATGTCGAGGTCGCCCCAGCCGGGGAGGTCGCGCGCCCGCAGGCCGCGGTCGATCCCCTCGACGAGGCTGTCGGTGCCGACCTGGACGACGGAGTGCTTGAGGCCGAGCCGTTCGGCGACCAGTCGCGCGTACGGCTCGTCGGGGCTGGGCCGCCAGAGGTCGCTCCCCGGCCGGGCGGGCGCCGGGACGCTCACCGAGTAGCTGGTCAGCTCCCCCGCGAACTCACGCGCGGCGAGGGCCGTGATGGCGCTGGAGTCGATTCCCCCCGACAGCAGCGTCCCGACCGGGACGTCCGCCACGATCTGGCGGTTGACGATGTCGGTGAGCAGGGAGCGGACCTCCTCCGTCGTCGTGCGGAAGTCCTCGGTGTGGGGACGGGCCTCCAACCGCCAGTACCGGCGCTCGCGGATACCGGAGGCGTCGGCGACAACGAGGCACCCCGGTTTGAGTTCCCGCATCCCCCGGTAGACGGCGTGGCCGGGCGTTCTCGCGCGCGGGACGGCCATCAGCTCGGCGAGGCCCTCCAGGTCCACCTCGGCCGTCATGCCGGGATGGGCCAGCAGCGCCTTGGGCTCCGATCCGAAGATGATTCCGTCGCCCAGCCTCGCGTAGTAGAGCGGCTTTATGCCGAGCCGGTCCCTTACCAGAAGCAGTTGTCGCGCGTGCTCATCCCAGATGGCGAACGCGTACATTCCGTTGAGGCGCGTGACGAGATCCGCGCCCCACTGGAGATAGGCCGTCAGCAGCACTTCGGTGTCCGAGCGGGTGGTGAACGACCAGCCGGCCGAGCGCAACTGCGCACGCAGTTCGCGGAAGTTGTAGATCTCGCCGCTGAACGTGATGACGACCGGCTCGCCGGCGCGCCCGCTCCGCGGCATCGGCTGGCGCCCGCCCTCGATGTCGATCACGGCGAGGCGCCGGTGGCCCAGGGCGGCGTGGCGCGAGAGCCACGTCCCCTCGTCGTCCGGGCCCCGCGGGGCCTGCGTCCGCGTCATGGCGGTGACCACGGAGCCCTCCCGGGAGAGGTCCCGCGTCCAGTCGGCCCATCCGGTTATGCCGCACACGTGCGCTCCTTCCGTCGTCTTCTTGGTGGGGCGCGGATCAGGCGGAAAGGAGGCGGCTCCGCGCGAACGCGAAGAGATCGGGCAGGCCCGCGTTGACGAATTCCCAGTCGTGCCCGCCGGGCCGTTCCCGGTACCGGTGGGGAATGGAACCGCCCGCGAGCGCCTCGCGCATCCTGCGGTTCATGTCGATCATCCGGGGGTAGTCGTCCAGGCCGATGTCGAGATGCACCTCGATCGGGTACCTCGCGTCCCGGTCCCGGACCGCGCGGTACGGGTCGTACTCGCGCCGGACCCCGCTGCCGACCGGCCCCCAGACGCGCTCGTGGTCCCTCGCGGTCGGCATGGCCAGCCGCCGCCCCTCCCGCAGGTGGCCGTAGGGATCGCCCTCGCGTAAGGGGGCTTCGAAGGCACCGGCGCTGCTGCACACGACCGAGAACACCTCACCGTGCCGCAACGCCTGGTAGAGGGCCGCGGCCCCGCCCATGGAGAATCCGCCGATGCCCCGCCCGTCCCGGGACGCCGCGGTGTTGAACGTGGCGTCGACATGGCCGACGACCTCCCCCACCAGGTAGTCCTCGTAGCGACGTCCCCGTGCGTCGTTGATGAACCATGAGCGCCCGGATTCGGGCAGCACCACGACCAGCCCCGCCGAATCCACCGCGGGCGCGAGGTCGCCGCACTGGAGCCACGTGTTCCGGTTGCCGCCGAAGCCGTGCAGGAGGTACAGCACGGGAAAGGCCCGCCCGGCCGACGAGTAGCTGGACGGCAGGAGGACGTTCACCGACTTGTCCCGGCCGATCGCCGCGCTCCGCCAGGTCTCCGTCAGGACCTTCATCGCGGTTCCGCCCGGGTCTCCCCCAGCCGCCTCCGGTCGATCTTCCCGGTACCGGTGACCGGGAGCGAGGCTCTGACGTGGAACCGCTCCGGGACCATGTAGCGCGGGATCTCGGTCAGGCAGTGCCGGCGCAGCGCGGAGACGTCGAGCGGGTGCGCCTCGGGCACCACGAACGCCTCGATCACCCGTTCCCCGGTGCCGTCGTCGACGGCGACGCACGCGGCCTCCCGGACGTTCTCCGCGGCCGACAGGACCGCCTCGATCTCACCGATCTCGACGCGGTGGCCGCGTATCTTCACCATGTCGTCCTCGCGTCCGCAGAACACGTAGTTCAGCTCGTCGTCGAGCCGGACCAGGTCCCCGGTCCGGTAGGCGTCCAGCGGCTCCGCGCCGTCCCGGGGGATCGGCATCGTCCTCTCCGCCGTGAACTCGTCGTCCCGCCAGTAGCCGAGCATCACCGAGTCCCCCGCGACGCAGAGCTCCCCGGACGCTCCCGGCTCGTGCTCCACCGGGCGCCCGGCGCCGTCGACGATGAACGTCGCCGCGTACGGGCAGGCCCGTCCGATCGGCACGGGGTGCCGGCGGCCGGCCTCGACGTCCGACTCGCGGACGCGGTGGAAGACGCAGACGTTGGTCTCCGTCGGACCGTAGAGGTTGTAGAAGTCCGCTCCAGGAATGAGCGCGTGCAACTCCCGGAGCCGGGCGATCGGGAACGTCTCACCGGCGAAGAGGACGACGCGCAGCCGCGACTCGGCCAGCAGCCCGCCGTTCTTCGCGGCGAGCATCCGTGTCAGCGCGCCCGGGACGGAGTACCAGACGGTGATGCGCTGCTCGACGACGAACCTGTTGAGGGCGCCTCCGAGCCCGACGTGGCTCTCCGGCACCAGCACCACGCAGCCGCCCGCCATGCAGGTCGCGAACAGGTCCAGGACGGACAGGTCGAAATGGAAGGGCGCGTGGCTGGAGACCCGGTCGGCCGGGCCCAGACCGAATTCGTCGACCGCCCATTCCACGAACGCGCGGGCATTTCCGTGGGAGAGCACAACGCCCTTAGGGACGCCCTTCGACCCCGACGTATGGAGGATGAAGGCCGGGCTGTCGGGATCGGGAAGCGGTTCGGGTGCGTCCTCCGCCGGGGCGGCGAGCGCCTCCTCCCAGGCGGTCACGGACGCGTCCGCAGAGGGGCCGACGGACACGATCCGGCAGGAGACGTTCTTCCGCAGCCATTCCACCCGGTCGTCCTGAGCGATCACACAGGCGGCCTCGCAGTGGGCGATGATGTGGCCGGCCCTCTTGTAGGGCGCGCTCGGGTCGATGGGCACGTACGCCGCGCCCGCCTTCAGCACTCCGTGGACGGCGACGACCGACTCGATCGACTTGTGCAGCCACAGGGCGACCCTGTCGCCGGGGACGACTCCGCCGTCGAGCAGCGTGCGGGCCAGGGCCGAACTGCGCCGATCCAGCTCGGCGTAGGTCAACGCCTCGCCCCGGAACTCGACCGCCGGGGCGTCCGGCCGCTCTCCGGCCCAGTGGCGCAGGCGGTCGCCGAGACCGTTCACCTTCCCTCCCCGTCGCCCTCGGTGTCCGGCCAGGCGAGGCCGAGCTTCCCGGAGATGATCACTCGCTGCATGTCCGAGGTGCCCGACGAGATCGTCATGCCGAGGGCGTCCCGGAGGTTGCGTTCGGCGCGCCCGTCGGAGGAATAGCCGAGCGCCCCGTACACCTGCATCGCGCTGGTGAAGGTCTCCGCCGCCGCTTCGCTCACGTACAGCTTGCCGACCTCGGGAAAGATGGACGCCTCCGGGCTGTCGAGCTCCGCCGCGGCGCGGTGCAGCAGCATGCGGGAGATCTCCCAGCGGATCCGCATGTCGACGATCCGGTTGGAGACCGATTGGTACCGTCCGATGTGCTTGCCGAACTGGCGCCGGCGGCGGCAGAAGCGCGTGCACTCGTCGATCTCCCGCCGCATGACGCCGAGCCACGGCGCCAGGAGGAGAGCACGCTCCCACGCCATCGTCCGCGCGAACACGGCGGATCCCTGCCTTTCGGCTCCGAGCCGCCGGGAGGCGGGAATGCGGCACCCGTCCAGCTCGACCTCACCCCAGCGGGCGGTGCGGAGTCCCATCTTCTCCGCGTGCTCCTTCACCGACACGCCTGGATCGTTCCGCTCCACGATGAAGGCGGTGACGCCGGTGAATCCGAGTTCCGGGTCGACGGTCGCGTAAACGATGAAGACATCGGCGACGGGCGCGTTCGTGACGTAGCACTTGCGTCCGGTCAGGAGATAGGAGTCACCGTCCCGCTCGGCGGTGGTGGTAAGCGACAGCGCGTCCGAGCCGCTTCCCGGCTCGGTCATCGCGTTGGCCCCGATGAGACGGCCCGCGGCGAGTCCGGGCAGGTACCCGCGCCGCTGGTCCTCGTCGCCGAACTTCCAGAGCGGCACCTCGACGGCCAGGACGTGGGCGCCGATCGCCATCATGAGACCGTTGTCGAGGCACCCGTGGCCGAGCCCCTCCATCGCGTGGACATAGTCGACGGGACCGCATCCGGATCCCCCGTATTCGGACGGCAGGAGCAGGCCGAGCACACCCTGCCCGGCGCAGCGCGACCAATCGTCGCGGCTGAACGCCCCGGCCCTGTCCCGCTCGGTCACGTCCTTGCTCAGCGCCTCTTCGCCGAACGCGCGGAAAGCGCGGTACAGCCCGTCCTGGTCGCCGTCCCATTCGAACCGCATGGCTCTCCAATCCCCCGAGCGGGATGTCATGCCATATCGAGAATCGCCGGCGGCGGGACGGTCGCCTCCACCGCGCGGAATCGCAAGCGTCGCCCCTCCGGTCCGCCAGGCGGCCGCGGGAAACCCGGCCGCGCCGCACCGATCGCTGTCATTGTGCATCCGTGAAGCGATCTTGAGAAGCCCAACTTCTGCCAAATGGCCGCCGGCGGCGGGCTCCGTACGGCCTCTTGCGCCCCCCGGACGCCTGTCGTACGGTACGGACCGTCAGCCAATCGAAGCGGAAAACGTTCCGGCCATGGACGGCCCGCCACCGGTTCGTCGGCAAGAACCGGGCCTCGGACGGCCAGGCCGCCGGTAAGCGATGCGCCGTTCCCTTCAACGGGCGCCCTCCATCCGCGGGTATCGATTCCCGTCCTGCCGACTCACTCCCGCCATTCCCGGGCCGACGCCGCAGACGAGGTGCATGCCATGGATCGTGCCAGCAACGTGGATCCGTCGGCGCAGATCAAAAGCATCATGATCCGCGTTCTCGATCTGGACATCGCCCCCGAGCGACTGGACGACACGGTCTCGCTCTACTCGCCGGTCGTGGGCATGGACTCCCTGAGCCTGCTGCACACCCTCGTGGAGATCGAGAAAGAGTTCGGCATCGAGATCGACGACGAGGACGTGATGCTCGCCGAACTGCGGAACGTGGGAAGCCTTGTCGACATGATCAGCGGAATCATCGGCGCGGAGGGCGGAAAAGCGTAACATGCGCGATGTTTTCGAGCTGGACCGGGACCTGGTTCCCACGCACTGGTACAACATCCTCGCGGACCTTCCTATCGAGGTCCCCCCGGCACGGCCGGCGCCGCCGAGGAACGGCGGTTCGGCGCCGCTGCAGCCGCAACTGCCGCTGTCGATGTACCGCCAGAGCATCGGCCGTGAGCGCTACGTCGAGATTCCCGGCCCCGTTCGATCGGAGTACCAGCGCTGGCGCCCGACGCCCCTTTTCCGGGCGTCCAGGCTGGAGAACGCCCTCGACACCCCGGCGCACATCTATTTCAAGTACGAAGGCACCAGTCCGTCCGGCAGCCACAAGATAAACACCGCGCTGGCACAGGCCTATTACTACGCCAGATCCGGCGTCAGGGAGATGGTGACGGGAACCGGCGCGGGCCAGTGGGGCACCGCGCTCGCGATGGCCTGCCACCCGTACGGGATGGCGTGCACCGTCTTCATGGTGCGGTCCAGCTACGAGCAGAAGCCGTACCGGGGCACGCTGATGCGGTTGAACGGCGCCGAGGTCGTCCCGAGCCCCAGCACGAGGACGGAGGTGGGCAGGGCCGCCCTGCGCGCCGACCCGGATTCGCCGGGCACCCTAGGGATCGCGAACGCCGAGGCGATCGAGTACGCCAACAGCCGGAAGGAGGCGCGGTTCTCGATCGGCAGCGGAGAGAACCACGTCCTCATGCACCAGACGGTCATCGGCGAGGAGGCCTTGCTGCAGATGGAGCTGGCCGGCGAGTTCCCCGACGTCGTGATCGGCGCGATGGGAGCGGGCAGCAACTTCGCCGGCCTGACCTTCCCCTTCTACCGGGCCGCGCGGGCGGAGAACGCCGGCACCCGGTTCCTGGCGGTCGAGCCCGACGCGTGCCCCAAGATGACCAGGGGCAGCTACATGCTGGACTACACCGACTACTCCGGAGTGACCCCCGCGGTCAAGATGTACACCCTGGGGCACACGTTCACGGCCTACCACATCCACGCCGGGGGCCTGCGCTACCACGGTGCCGCTCCGATCGTCAGCGCCATGTACGACAACGAGTTGGTGGAGGCGACCTCCTACTCCCAGACCCGCGTCTTCGAGAGCGGTGCCGCGTTCGCCAAGGCCGAGGGCCTCGTTCCCGCCCCCGAGTCGGCTCACGCCGTCGCCGCCGCGATCGACGAGGCGGTACGAGCGCGCGAGGAGAACAGGAAGCGGGTCGTCCTGGTCGGTCTCAGCGGGCATGGGCTGCTGGACCTCGGCGCCTACGAGAGCCACCTCTCCGGAGAGACCGTCGACGTCGCTCCCACCGACGAGGAGATCAAGGCGTCCCTGCGCCTCATCGAATCGCTGTGACGGGGGTCGGCACGCCACCGGCGGTGACGTGCCGAACTCTCCTGTCGGGACGTGCGGGTCAGGGAGCGGCGGGGGCGCGGACGCCCAGCTCGGCCAGGACGGCCGCACCGTTGGACCGGGTGATCTCGACCCGGATCTTGTCGATCGGGGTGCCGGCGTCGACGCGGAACCAGGCGAGGTCGTCTCCCCAGCGCACGGTGTAGTCGAGGTCCCCGACCGCGTGCCACGCGCCGTCCGAGGCGGTCCGGACCTTGATCTGCGCCGCTTCGGCGTAACCCGGCTTGAGCGCCATGCCGGCCTCGGCCACCCGGGTCGGCTCGTCGAACGTGATCGTGTACTGGGCGGGGGCCGCCGTGGCCTTCCAGGCGGCGTCGTAGTAGCCGACCACGCCGTCGATCGGGCCGGTGCGCCCCACGTTCGGCTGGCTCGGAGTCGTGTATAGCAGGTCGGTGTCGATGCCGAGCCGTCCCGCGGCGTTCAGCGCGGCCAGGTCCACGCGGCGCGGGTCCGCCGGCTCGGACCGGATGCTCGCGACGTCGACGAAGTCGCCGACCAGCTGGCTCCGGGCGGAGTCGAAGCCGAGCACGAGGACCCGGCCCGGGGAGACCTCCGCGACGGCGGGGTTGGCCTGGTCGCCCGTCCCCGAGTCGTACACCAATTCGCGCGGCGCGCCCGTCCACGGCCGGTCAGGGTGCCGCAGCACGGCGCCGACGGTTCCGCGGCGGTTGGTGAAGTGCCCCGACAGGTCGCCGTAGGCGAGGAAGACGTCGCCGTTCCGCAGGACCTCGGTGTGGGCCGAGGAGGTCACCAGGTCGATCTCCGCCGGGGGCGTCCAGGTGCGGCCGCCGTCGCGTGACCAGGACTCCTGGGAGTGGACCGCGCCCATCGTGGAGGCTCCCGTGCCGATGCGCAGCAGGGCGTGGACGGTCCCGTCGCGCAGGACGGTGAGCACGGGCTCCTGGTAGTGGGTGCCCTGCGCGGACGCGATCAGCGACTCGGTGCTCGCGTGCCAGGACGCGCCGCCGTCCAGGCTGCGCACGACGGTGGCGCGCTGCCAGCGGTCGTCGGGGACGGTGCCGTAGAGCGGGATGATCAGTTCACCGGAGGGCAGTTCCTTGATCTGGCCGTGGCTCGCCGCCCATCCCAGCTCGTAGGTGTCGACGATGTCGGACTCGCCGCTCATCGAGGTCTGCACCGCCGCGGGCTCGGACCAGCTGGCCCCGCCGTCGTCGCTGTGCCGGACGAACTCGCCCATCGGCTCGGGCGGCGCGACCGAGTAGTCGATCTGGAACCAGCTCAGCAGGAGCCTGCCCGAGCGGAGCTGAGTGATCATCGGGTCGCGGTCGTCGTACGGGGAGTCGTGGACGGCCTCGGGCGGCGACCAGGTGCGGCCGCCGTCCCGGCTGTCGAGGATCACCAGCCGGCCGTCCTGGCCGGTGTGCCCGGCCCCCTCCCGCGCCACCGCGACGAGGGACCCGTCATCGAGCCGTTCCATGTTCGGGAAATGCAGTTTCTTGCCCGGGGCGGCCTGCGCCACGATCACGTCGGGACGGTCCGGGGCCGATGGAGTGGGCGGGTTCGCGTGCGCCACGGCGCCCGGAAACCCCAGCGTGAGCAGCGCGCCTACGGCGATGGCAATACCTCGATGCATTCGCATGGTTCCCGGATACAACACGGAATACCATTCCATGTCAATGTTCGAATTCGGTCAGTAGCGGGCCCGGATCGGGTGGCGTTCCACGGCGCGGCCGCCGTCCGCGAAGTACAGCTCGCTCCACATGTTGGTCGTGCCGCAGGCGTGGTTCGGAACGACGCGCAGCAGGTCGCCCACGCGCAGGCCGGCGGTGCCGGGCCCGGTGAGGTAGCCGTGCTCCTCGTTGCCGCCGGCGAACTCCACTCCGTCCAGCGGGCCGCCCTCCGCGTCGCACACGACGCCCAGGGATCCGGCGGTCGCGACGGAGTCGGAGCTCATGGCCTTGATCCCCGCGTCGATGATGACGGTCCCGGGGCGCTGGGCGCTGGTGACGCGGGTCAGGACGGTCTGCGCGCACTGGTCGATCCCGGCACTGCCCAGGCCGACCTGGTTCGCGTCGAAGTAGACGTAGGTACCGGGACGCGCCTCGGTGACCCCCGCGGCGAACGGCGCGGACGTGGCGCCGGGCGTCGAGCCGACCGAGACCAGGGAGCACTCGTGCCCGGCGGCGCGCAGCGCCTCGGCGACCTGCGCCAGAGTGCGCCCGGCGAGGTCGCCCGCCGCCTCCAGCCCCGGGCGGTCGGGACCGTGTGCGGCGAGGTGCCCTTCATGGGTGAGGACGCCCCGCATCTCCAGCGCGGGCAGCGCGCAGAGCGCGCCTGCGGTCTCGACGGCCCTGTCGGGGTCGACGCCCGCCCGGTGCAGGCCCGTGTCCACCTCAAGGACGAAGGGGACGGTGACGCCGCTGGAGGCGGCCGCGTCCGAGAGCGGCACCGCGACCTCCAGCGAGTCCAGCGCGATGGTCAGGCCGCCCCGGGCCAGAGCTCGGACGGCGAAGGCCACCTTGGCGGGCCCGACCGGCTGGTGCGCCCACAGGACGTCCTCGACGCCCGCGTCCTGCAGCAGCCGCACCTCGGCGGGCGTGGCGCAGGTGAACCCGATCGCGCCGTGGGCGAGCTGGCGCCGCGCGACCGCGAGGCACTTGGAGGTCTTGAAGTGGGGCCGCAGCGCGACCCCGGCGGCGCCGATCGAACCCGCCATGGCGGCCAGGTTGGCCTCCATGCGGGCCCGGTCGACGAGCAGCGCCGGTGTCGGCAGGGCGTCCAGTGGCAGCCCTCCGGGCGGGAAGCCGGCGCTCATGCCAGTCCCATCTGGGGCCGCGGGTCCCCGTCCAGCAGCCACTCGACGGTCTCCTTCTTGATCTCGGGGAACCCGGAGGGGCGCTGCCCGGCCATCTCGCGCAGCCCGGCCACGGCCTCGGCGGGCGTCCAGAGCGGGAAGTCGGAGCCGAAGACGAGCCTGTCGACCACGTCCCACTCCTGGGCGCGGGCCAGCGCCAGGTAGCCGTCCATGGGACGGGCCCAGCACGCCGACACGTCGGAGTACACCCGCCGGTTCTTGCGGAGCGTCACGATCGTCTCGCGCTGCCAGGGATGCCCGAGGTGCGCGATGATCTGGACGAGGTCCGGGTGGCGGCGCGCGACGTCGTCCACGACCAGGGGGTTGCTGACCGACAGGTCGCCGGCCGGGCTCGGCGTGGCGCCCATGTGCCACAGGACGGCCAGCCCCGCGTCGGCCGCGGCCCGGTAGAACGGGTCGTGGGCGGTGTCGCGCGGATCGAACAGCGCCAGCACCGGGTACAGCTTGATGCCGCGCAGCCCGCGCGCGACGCCGTCGGCGAGCTGGTCGAGCACGTCGGGATCGGCGGGGTCGAGCGCCATGAACCCGATCGTCTCGGTGGCGGTCTGCGCGCAGAACCGCTCGGTGTACTCGTTCGGCGTGAGGATTCCGGCGGCCGTGGCGCGAATGCCGAACACGCACGCCGCGGTCACGTCCGCCATCGCGCGGTCGTAGTCGGCGGGAGTGAACTCGTGGGCCCCCCGTCCGTAGACGGGCTTCCAGTGGCGGTCCCACTCGTGGCCCCAGTGCTCGGGCCGCTGGCAGTGGGTGTGGAAGTCGATCAAGCATCCTCCCGGGTGCGGGGCGCGCCGGAGCGCAGGGACGAGCGCAGGTACTCCAGGGCGGCGACGACGTCGGCGTCGGCGGCGAGGCCGGCCGCCGCGGCGCGCAGCCCGTCCAGGTAGCGGGCGCGGCGGTCGCCGTCGAACTCGGCGGACGGCCCGGACACGCTGAGGGCGGCGACGCAGCCGCCGTCCACCTCGACGGGCACGGCGACGCAGCGCAGGCCGATGCTGCCCTCGTTGTCGTCGAGGGCGTGGCCGCGCTCGGCCGTGGCCCGCAGGTCCTCGGCCAGGGCGCGGGCGGTCGTGAGGGTGTGCTCGGTGCGGGCCGGGAAGGGCTCGGGCGGCAGATGCGCGGCGACCTTCGACGGGTCGAGCCGGGCGAGCAGCATCTTGCCGAGTCCGGTGCAGTGGGCGGCGTCGCGGGTGCCGGGCACGGTGTGGAAGCGGATCGGCCGGTCCGGCTCGCGGACGCACACGTGCAGCACCTCCCGGCCGTCGAGCACGCCGAGGTTCGCGGTCTGCCCGGTGGCCTCGGCGACCTTCGCCAGGTGGCCGCCCGCCACCTGGGACAGGTCCAGCCCGGTCAGGTACGCGGTGGACAGCGTCAGCGTCTTGTGGCCGAGCCGGTAGGCGGGCCGCTCGTCGGCGCGGACCACGTAGCCCATCTCCTCCAGCACGCCGAGGAGCCGCACCAGCGTGCTCTTCGGCAGGCCGGTGCCGGCCGAGAAGTCGTTCAGGGTGAGGGTGCCGCCCTGCGCGGCGAGGCGTTCGAGCAGCGCCAGGCCCCGTGCCAGGGCGTTGGCGTGGTAGTTGGCCGCCGCCGGGCGGTCGTCGTCCACGTTGGCGCGGCGGGCCGCGGGCCGCGTGCCGGCGGCTCTCGTCCCTCGGGCTCTGTCCATGGGTGCCTCGTCTCTGTTCTGGGGATGCGCGGTTCAGGGGACGCGCAGGATCTCGCCGGGCCGCGCATCGCCATGCGCGCCGTCCTCGACGACGGCGCGGCCCCCGACGATGACCGCGCGGATCCCGTCCGGATACCGCTGGGGTGCTGCGAACGTAGCCCGATCGACGATGCGCGCGGGGTCGAAAACGACGATGTCCGCGTGCGCCCCCGGCTTCAGGACGCCGCGCCCCGCGAGCCCCGCGCGTTCGGCCGGCGCGGACGTGCACTTGCGGACCGCCTCGGCGAGCCCGAGCCGGCCCGGCCGGACGTACTCGGCGAACAGCCGCGGGAAGCAGCCGTAGGAGCGGGGGTGCGGCGTGCCGCGGCCGGTCGGCCCGGCGGGGTCGAGGGCCTGGCCGTCCGAGCCGATGACGCCGGCGGGATGGGCCAGCGCGTCGGCGAGGTCCCGTTCGCTGCGGCCTCCCGCCACCATCTGGACGGCGTTGCCGTGCTCGGCGACGAGGTCGAGCGCGAGGTCCGGCGGGTCGGTCCCGGCGTCGGCGGCGAGGGCGGTGACGGCGCGTCCCCCGACGACGATGTCGTCCCACGAGTTCGGCATGTCCCGCCACCCGTCGCGGACGCGGGCGCGGACGGCGCGGTCGGTGAGCCGGGCCCGCATCGCCCTCTCGCCTCCCTCCTGTGCCCATGCGGGCAGCAATTGCGACAGCGGCGCGTTCCCCGCGAGATAGGGGTAGATGTCGAAGCCGACGTCCAGCCCGGCGGCGCGCGCGGCGTCGATGAGCTCCAGTGCCCGCGCGACCGAGCCGTGGTTGCGCCGCCCGACCGCGACCAGATGCGAGATCTGGGTGCGGCAGCCGGTCGCGGCCGCGACCCGCAGCGCCTGCCGCACGGAGTCGAGCAGCCCGTCGGCGTAGTCGCGGACGTGCCAGGCGAACAGCCGGCCGTGCGCGGCGGCCGTGCGGCCGAGCGCCTCCAGTTCGTCCTCGCGGGCGTAGCAGGCCGGTGCGTAGACCAGCCCCGTGGAGACGCCGGCGGCGCCCGCCGCGAGCGCGTCGCCGAGCAGACCCCGCATGCGGTCGAGCGCGGCGGCGCCGGCCGGGCGGTCGCCGAAACCGACGGCGGCGGCGCGCAGCGGCGTGTGCGCGACGAGCGCGGCCACGTTCACGGCGGGGCGCGCGGCGTCGAGCGCCGCCAGGTAGCCAGGCATATCGGTCCAGTCCCAGCGGACGGCCGGATCCAGGTCGAGGTAGCCGGCGGCGGCGCGCAGCGCTTCCCCGTCGTCGCCGGCGGCGGGCGTCACGCCGAGCCCGCAGTTGCCGACCACGACGGTCGTGATCCCCTGCCGGACGGCGCTGCGCGCCTCGGGGGCCGACAGGAGGGTCAGGTCGGAATGGGTGTGGACGTCCACGAACCCCGGCGCGACGACGTGCCCGGACGCGTCCATGGTCCGGGCCGCGGGGCACCCGGCCAGGTCGCCGATCCGCGCGACCCGCCCACCGGTGACGGCGACGTCGGCGCGGCGCGGCGCCGCCCCGGTGCCGTCGGCGAGCGTCCCGCCCGCGATGAGCAGATCGATCACGGCGCCGCGGCCTCCGGGCGCAACCGGAACGTGGCCCCCACCTCGACCGGGCTGCCCGTGGGCAGGGCGGCCACGCCGAGCGCCACCCGCGCATGCCGCCCGGCGCCGTCGCCGAGCACCTCGGTGAACAGGGCCGTCGCCGCGTCGGCCACCAGGTGCTGGTCGGTGAACCCCGGCGCGGAGGCGACCCACACCGACACCGCCTCGACGTGCTCGACCGCGCCGAGCCCGCCGGCACCGGACAGCTCGTCCCGGACGGCGGTGAGGACGTTGCGGGCGCACTGCCGCGCGCAGGCGCGGGCGGTGTCGAGCGTGACCTCGTCCCCGACGCGGCCCTCGGCGAGCAGCCGGCCGTCGCGGACGGCGACCTGGCCGGAGGCGATCAGAACCGCGCCCGAGCGGCGCGCCGGGGCCACCGGCGGGCGCTCCCCCGCGGGCCCCGGGTCCGGGGAGGCGGCGGCCAGGCGCTGGTCGGCGTCGTGCATGGTGACTCCTTCGATGGCGAGGTCAGGCGGTGGCCGGCGCGCCGGCCGGCTCGGCGAAGTGGCAGGCGGCCGGATGGCCGGTGCCGGGGCGGGCGACGAGCGGCGGCGCCTCGGTCGCGCAGATGTCCCGGGCCTTCCAGCACCGGGTGCGGAACCGGCAGCCGGAGGGCGGGTCGATCGGGCTCGGCACGTCCCCCGTCAGCATGATCCGCGTCCCGCCGCGGGCGCCCGGACGCGGCCGCGGGACGGCCGACAGGAGCGCCTGCGTGTACGGGTGCAGGGGGCTGCCGAAGATCTCGTCCCGGGTGCCGTGCTCCACGATCGTCCCGAGGTACATCACGGCGATCTCGTGCGAGACGTGCCGCACCACCGAGAGGTCGTGCGAGATGAACAGGTACGCCACGCCCAGCTCCCGCTGCAGTTCCCGCAGCGTGTTGACGACCTGCGCCTGGATCGAGACGTCCAGGGCGCTGACCGGCTCGTCCAGCACGAGGACCTTCGGGCCGAGGGCGAGCGCGCGGGCGATCCCGATGCGCTGGCGCTGCCCGCCGGAGAACTCGTGCGCGTACCTGCGGGCGTGCGAGGGCGCGAGCCGCACCATGTCGAGCAGCTCGGCGACCCGCTCGGGGCCCGCGTCCTCGTAGCGGCCCTGGACGCGCAGCGGTTCGGCGATGATGTCGTGGACGGTCATCCGCGGCGACAGCGACGCGTACGGGTCCTGGAACACCAGTTGCAGGTCGCGGCGCAGCGCCCGGAGCTCGGCGCCGCGCGCGCGGGTGACGTCCCGCCCCGCCACGACGATCCGCCCGGCGGTGGGCTCCAGCAGCCGCACCGCCATCCGTCCCGTGGTCGTCTTGCCGCAGCCCGACTCGCCGACCAGGCCGAGCGTCCGCCCGGCGCGCAGGGAGAAGTCGACGCCGTCGACCGCGTGGACGCTGCCGGTCCGCCTGCGCAGCGGCCCCGACCGCACCGGGAAGTGCCGGGTGAGGCCGGTGACGCCGAGAACCTCGTCCGGTCCGGTCATCGGTCGCCTCCCTTCTCCCCGCCGGGCGGGGCCATCTCGGAGTGGAAATGGCAGGCGCTCGCGCGCCCCGGGCCGGACTGGACCGGTTCGGGGCGCTCCGCCCGGCAGCGGTCCCGCGCCATCGGGCAGCGCGGCGCGAACGCGCACCCCCGCCCGATCTCGCCCGGCACCGGCGGCGCGCCGGGGATCGGGGTCAGCTCGCCGGCGTCGCCGTCCAGCGAGGGCAGGCTGTCCAGCAGCCCCCGCGTGTAGGGGTGCCGGGGCGAGTCGAAGATCGCCTCGACTGGGCCGTGCTCGACGACCCGCCCGGCGTACATCACCACGACGCGGTCGGCGAGCTCGGCGACCACGCCGAGGTCATGGGTGATCAGCACGGTGGCGGCGCCCGTCTCCCGCCGGGTCAGCCGGAGCAGGTCGAGCACCTGGGCCTGGACGGTCACGTCCAGTGCGGTCGTCGGCTCGTCGGCGATCAGCAGGTCGGGGTCGTTGGCGATGGCCATCGCGATCATCGCGCGCTGCCGCATCCCGCCGGAGAACTCGTGCGGGTACTGCTTCAGGCGGCGCTCGGCGCCCGGCACCCCGACCAGGGTCAGCAGCTCGGCGGCCCGCTCGCGCGCCTGCGAGCGGGACATGCCCGGCCGGTGCAGGCGCAGCGCCTCGCGGATCTGCGCGCCGACCGACAGGACGGGGTTCAGCGCGGTCATCGGATCCTGGAAGATCATCGCGATCCGGCCGCCGCGCAGCCGGCGCAGCTCGCGAGGGGCCATCGCGCGCAGGTCGGCCCCGTCGAACACGACGCGTCCCGAGACGACCCGGCCCGGCGGCCTGATCAGCCCGAGCGCGGACATCGCCGTGACGCTCTTGCCCGACCCCGACTCGCCGACGACGCCGAGCGTCTCGCCCGGCGCGACGGTGTACCCGGCGCCGTCCACGGCCCGGACGGCCCCCTCGTCGCCGGTGAACTCGACGACCAGGTCCTCGATCTCCAGCAGCGGGCGGTCCGCGTTCCCGGCGGGCGCGCTCATGTGCGTCCTCCCGGCGTGACGGCGTCGCGGAGCCCGTCCCCGACGAAGTTGACGGCGAGCACCGTCACGGCGATCGCGACGCCCGGCGGTATCCACAACCACGGCATCGTCTGGATCAGCGTCAGGTTCTGCGCGTCGTTCAGCATGTTCCCCCAGCTCGCCTGGGGCGGCCGCACGCCGAGCCCGAGGAAGGACGCGGTGGTCTCCAGCATGATCGCCTGCGCGACGGCCAGGGTGCCGGTCACCGTGACCGGGGCCAGCGCCGCGGGGACGACGTGCTTGCGGATCAGCCACCACGCGTTCGCCCCGCTCGCCTCGGCCGCCTGGATGTACTCGCGGTCGCGCAGCGACAGCGTCACGCCCCGCACCACCCGCCCCGCGACCGGCCACTGCGTCAGCCCGATGGCGACGATCAGCACGGTCACGCTCGGCCCGACGATCCCGGCGAGCACCAGGATCACCACGACGGTCGGGAACGACATGACGATGTCGGCGATCCGCATGATCACGTTGTCCACCACGCCGCCCAGCAGCCCGGACACCGAGCCGAACAGCGTGCCGACCACGACGGCGCCGAGCGCGGCGGCCAGCCCCACCAGCAGCGACACCCGCCCCGCGTGCAGGGTGCGGGCGAACACGTCGCGGCCGGAGGTGTCGGTGCCGAACCAGTGCGCGCCGGACGGGCCCTCGCGGACCGCGTCCAGGTCCACCGCGTTCGGATGCCCGGCGATCAGCGGCGCCAGCAGCGACGCGAGGATCACCGCGCCGAGCACGGCGGTCCCGGCGACGGCGAGCCGGTTGCGGCGGAACCGCCGCACGGCCCGCGCCCGGGGTGACGCGGACCCGGCCCGGGCCCCGCCGCCCTTGCGCGGCGGCGGGCCGTCCCCTCCCCCGCCGGGCGTTCCCGGCTTCTCGGTCGGCGCGCCGGCGGGCGTCACGGTCATCGCAGGCTCACTCTCGGGTCGACGACGGCGTACAGCACGTCCGCGATCAGGTTGCACAGCAGCACGAGCACCGCCACGTACAGCGCGAACCCGACGATGACCGGGTAGTCGTGCTGGCCGATCGAGCTGACCGCGAGCTGCCCCATGCCGGGCCAGGCGAAGACCTGCTCGATCACCACCGCGCCCGCCAGCATCTGCGGGATCTGGTACATCACCACGGTGATCAGCGGGATCAGCGCGTTGCGCAGCGCGTGCCGCAGGACGACGCGGGCCCGGGACGCGCCCTTGGCCTCGGCCGTGCGGACGTAGTCGGCGCCCAGCTCGTCCACCAGGCCGCCGCGCACGTAGCGGGTGAACGGCCCGGCGGTGACGAACGCCAGGATCAGCCCCGGCAGGACCAGGTGCCGGAGCTGGTCGGCGGGGCCGCCGCCGCCCGGCGTGGTCATCCCGGCCGACGGCAGCACGCCCCACTTCAGGGAGAACAGGTAGATCCCGACGATGCCGAGGAAGAACGGCGGCACCGACACCGCGGCCAGGCCGAGCACGGTGGCGCCGTAGTCGACCGCGGTGTTGCGGCGCACCGCGGCGGCGACGCCGAGCGCGATCGACACCGCGAGCGCGACCGCCAGGGCGGCGCTCATGAGCTGCAGCGTCGGTCCGACCCGCTCGCCGAGCACCGCCGAGACCGGACGGTGCCCGACGTAGGAGTAGCCGAAGTCGCCGTGCAGCGCGCCCGACAGCCAGTGGCCGTACTGGACGACGACGGACCGGTCCAGGCCGAGCTCGTGCCGTTTGGCCTCGATGAAGGCGGCGCCGCCGCCGCGCATCTGCTCGGGGTCGACCATCATGCGGACCGGGTCGCCGGGCGCGACCCGCACCAGCACGAAGATCCCGATGCTGATCAGCACGAACACGAGCGCGTTCACCAGCAGGCGCCGGATGACGTAGGCCGCCACGCCTCACCCCCTCTCGTCGTTGCCGGCCGGGCGCGGGGCCGGGGCGAGCGGCCCCGGCCCCGGACCGGTCAGCTCAGCTTCCAGTTCGCGAAGTCCCAGGTCCCGACCTCGTTGGTCGGCAGGCCGGACGGTTCGAAGCCCGACAGGCGCGTCCGGAAGGCCCAGACCGCGTCGGGGTTGTAGAGCCACAGGTACGGGACCTGCGCGTTCTCGACCTCGGCGGCCTGCTGGAACAGGCCCTTGCGGCGCGCCGGGTCGGCGACCGCGTCGGCCCTGGACAGCAGGCCGTCGAGCTTCGGGTCGCAGAAGCGGCCGATGTTGCCGCCCGCGGGGTAGCCCTGGTCGCAGGCGTCGATGGTCGCGACGGTGGACGGCTCGGTCGCGTAGTTGCCGCCGCCGAACAGGGCCATGTCGAACGACTTCTTCTCGTACGAGGAGAGCAGCTCGTCGGCCTGCACCTGCTTGAGCTCCACGTTGACGCCGACGGCCTTCAGCTGGCTCTGGATCACCGTCACGGCGGTGTCGCGGTCGCGCTGCCCGGGGATCCACGACAGCGTGACGGGCTTGGAGCCGTCCCAGCCGGCGGCGGCGAGCAGGCTCTTCGCCTTCCCGGGGTCGTAGGCGTAGCCCTCCTTCGCCGACGCGCCGGCGTCCCCGTAGAAGCTGGAGTTCACGACCGTGCCGGCGCCGCCGAGCACCTTGTCGACGAGGCCCTTGCGGTCGATCGCGGTGAGGAGCGCCTGCCGGACGCGCGCGTCCTTGAACCGGCCCTGGGTCTGGTTGAGGGCGATCCGGGTGTAGCCGGGGCTCTTGGCCGAGACCACCCTGACACCGTCCATCTTCTTGACGGTGGGCAGGTCGGTCGGCGAGACCTGGGTGAGGTCCATCTCGCCGGTGCGCAGCTGCGCGGTGGCCACGTCCGAGGTCACCGGCTTCAGGTACACCTTCTTGATCGAAACTGGTTCCCGGAAGTGGGGGTTGGCCTTCAGCTCGACGTACTGGTCGGTCTTGTAGTCGACGAAGGCGAACGCCCCCGAGCCCACGGTCGGCTTGGTGAAGAACCCGTTGTCGCCGAGCCCCTTCGCCGGGACGCCGCCGAGGACGTGCTCCGGCAGGATCGGGGTGTTGCCGATCAGTCCGGGCAGGCCCGCCGCCGGGCGCGTCGTGGTGATCTTCACGGTGGCGGCGTCGGGCGCGGTCAGCCCCGCCAGCGAGTCGGCCTTGCCGTCCGCGAGGGCCTTGGCGCCGGTCACCGCGGCGAACTTGCCCGCCTGCGCGCTCCCGGTCGCCGGGTTCGCGAGGGCGGTGTAGGTGAACACCACGTCCTTGGAGGTGAGCGGCTTGCCGTCGCTCCACTTCAGGCCCGGCCTCAGCTTGAGGGTGATGGTCCTGGCGTCGCCGGACACCTCCGGCGCGGCGGCGGCCAGGTGCGGCTTCAGCCCGTAGGACGCGTCCGCGCCGTACAGCGAGTCGAACACGAACGACATGACCAGCTGGTCGGGGCCGTTGTTCGGCGCGAGCGGGCTGAACGTCTTCGGCTTCTGGTACAGGTACATGTTCAGTACGCCGGCGTCGCCGCCGGAGGACTTCTGCGTCGGGTCGGAACTGCAGGCGGCGAGCGCGGCGGCCGCGAGGGCGCCGCCCAGCACGGCCGCGGCGGCCCGCCGGGCTGCGCCGGCCGCCGGTCTGCCGGAACGAATGGTCATTGACTTGCCTCTTCTCGGCGGTGGCCGGGCGCGCGCCCGGCCACTGGTCCGCTCAGCGGACGCGGTTCACCAGGCTTCCGAGCCCGCTCACGCGGACGGTCATCTCATCGCCTGCGGACAGGAACTCCCCCGATGCCAGTCCCACCCCGGACGGCGTGCCGGTGTAGAGCACGTCGCCGGGCTCCAGCGTCATCAGCCGGGACGCGAACGCCACCAGCTCCGCGACGTTGAAGATCATCTGACCGGTGTCGCCGTGCTGCCGGACCCGCCCGTTGACCTCCAGGGTCACCTCGAGCCTCTGCGGGTCGGGCACCTCGTCGGCGGAGACGAGGTAGGGGCCCAGCGCGGCGAACCCGTCGAGCCACTTGCCGTTCAGCCAGTCGAAGAACGCGACCGCGGGATCGCCGGTGTCGCGCTCGTGGCCGTAGTCCATCTTCCGCGCCGACACGTCGTTGCCGATGGTGTAGCCGGCGACGTGGGCGAGGGCGTCCTCGACCGGGATGTCCTTGCCGCCGCGCCCCACCACCGCGACCAGCTCGGCCTCCCAGTCGATGCTGGGGCTGACCGACGGCAGCGCGATCTCCTCCCCTGGGCCGCTGACGGAGGTGGCGGGCTTGATGAACAGCCGCGGCGAGATCCGCTCCTTGTCGATCGGATCCCCTCCCGTCTCGGTCACGTGCTCCTGGTAGTTGGCGGCGACCGCGAGGACCTTGCCCGGGCGCAGCAGCGGCGCGAGCAGGGTCACCTCGTCCAGGGCGCGGGCCGGTCCACCGGACGGCGCCGCACCGGGTCCGCCGTCCGCGAGCGCGGCGACCACGGGCGTGAGGTCGCCGGGGCCGAGGTCGGTGACGCGACCGCCGTCGACGACCTCGCCGTGGCGGACTGCGCCGTCCGGCAGGCGGTACGTCGCGAACTTCATGGATCAGACCTCCGGGGAGTCGATCGGCACGGGCGTGCCGAGGGCGAGCGAGCGGGCCGCGGCGTCGGTGACGCGCAGCGCGGCGAGGGCGTCGGCCGGGCCGGCCTCCGGCGGGCGCCCGGTGACGACGGCGGTGTGCAGGGCGGTGAGCATCCGGCCGACAGTGCCGGGGCCGTGCCAGGCGGCGCGGTTCCCCGTCACCGTCCGGACGGACGCGCCCGGCCGGGCGGCGTCGACGTCCATGACCCCGCCGGACCCGCTGACGCGGTAGCGGTGCAGCGCCATGCCAGGGGCGTCGGCGGTGCCGCGCAGCCGGCCGACGGTGATCGTGCTGGTCAGGCCGTGCTCGTGGCCGAGCAGCAGGACGGTGATCGCGCCGCGTCCACCGGCCCGCAGGGCGTGCACGCGGCGGACGGCCTGACCGGTGAGGGCCCGTACGACGTCCACGGGGTAGAGGCCGAAGTTGGCGAGTTCGCCTTCCGGGCACGGGTCGCCGCCGTCGACGAGGAAGTCGGCCTGCACGTTCCAGGGCAGCCCGACGCGTCCCGCGGCGAGCGCGCCCGCGGCGGCCTGGACGGCGGCGCCGAAGCGGTGGTGGTGCGCGGGCATGCAGACCCGGCCCGCCTCCGCCGCGGCCGCGGCGATCGCCTCGATCTCCGCGACGTCCAGGGCGAGCGGCTTGTCGGCGAGGACGTGGCAGCCGGCGCGCAGGGCCTCGATGACGCGGGCGGCGCGCTCGGCGGGCGGCGCGCACACGCTCACGACCTCGGCGCCCGTCTCCCGGACGGCGCGCGTGAGGTCGGGCAGCCCGCTCTCCACGACCGTGAACCCGGCGTGCTCGCGGAACGCGGGAAGGTACATGTCGTGCTGGTGGTCCTGGGTCCCGAAACCGCCGGACCCCCAGGGCAGCACCCTCAGCGCGCGCATCAGGGCGCCTCCTTCAGGACGTCGGCGATCCGGACGGGCACGCCGGTCGCGATCGATCGTTCGGCGGCGACGCCCATCGCCACGGCCAGCAGCCCGTCGGCGCCCGTCACGGCCGGCGGGCCTCCGGTGACGGCGTCGGCCCAGGCGCCGATCTGGGCGGCGAACCCGTCGGCGCCGCCGGGCGGGAGCAGCGCGGTGCCCGCCTCGTCGGTCACGGTCCCCGCCTCGCCGTCCCAGGGCAGGGTGAGGATCCCGCCGGTGCCGGCGACCATGACGTCTCGGCGGGCGAGCGAGGCCGGGCGGTGCCCGCGGCTCATCTCGCACACGGCGGTCGCACCGCCGCCGAACGAGACCGTCATCTCCAGGTAGTCGTGGACGCCGAGTTCGGCGGCGGTCTGGCGGCGGCCGCGCGCGTACACGCTCTCCGGGGTGTCGCCCGTCCACCAGGTGACGAGATCCAGCAGGTGGACGCCGTTGTGCAGGGCGTGCCCGCCGGAGCGGACGGGGTCGAGCATCCAGCCGCGCCAGTCCGGCCAGATCCAGCCGCCGAGGATGGACAGCCGGACGAGGTCGACCGTGCCGAGCTCGCCGGAGCGCAGGACGTCTCGGACCGTCCGCGCGTAGTCGTAGTAGCGGTGGCTGTGCGCGGGCATCAGCACCCGCCCGGCCGCCGCGAACGCCTCCACGGCGCGCCGGGCCCCCGCCACCCCGGTGGCGAGCGGCTTCTCGATCAGCAGATGGGCGCCCGCCTCGGCGACCTGGACGGCGATGTCCGCGTGGGTGTCGTTCGGGGTGCACACGACGCAGCCGCCGGCGCCGGTCCCGGCCAGCGCCGCGGCGAGGTCGGCGAAGGCCGGGACGCCCCCGTTGGCGCGGGACGCGGCGGCGGCCCGCTCCGGGTCGACGTCGACCACGCCGGCGAGCTCCAGCCGGGGCTCGGCATGGATCGCGGCGGCGTGCTGCGCGGCGATGAAACCGGTGCCGACGAGCAGCACCGGAACCGGCACGGAATGGGATTCCATGCCGACGGATCCTGATCGTCAAACCATTCACATGTCAAGGGTCGGCCGGAAAAAACCTTGAGCCAACGCTGGTCAGAGCATGACTGCCATCCAACCCGTTGACATGGAACACCTTTCCATGAACTATTCGACCGAACGGCTCCGATCCATCTTCGTCAACCACTTGGGGGCTCCCAGAATGACCACCGCCGAGCTGGCCGGGCAGAGATCGCGCGGCGCGGAACTGCTCGCCGCCGCGCGGACCGTGATCCCCGGCGGCGTCAACTCCGCGACCCGTCTGGTCGGCGCGCCGCACGCGCTCACCGCGGCGTCCGGGGCCCATGTCACCGACGCCGACGGCCGCCGCTACCTCGACTACCACGCGGCGTTCGGCGCGATCCTGCTGGGCCACGCCGCGCCCGAGGTGGACGACGCGGTGCGCGCCGCCGTCGGCGGGCTCGACCTGGTCGGCTGGGGCGTCACCGAGACCGAGATCGAACTCGCCCGGCTGGTCGTCGAGACGATCCCGTCCGCGGAGCAGATGATCTCGGCGATGTCGGGCAGCGAGGCCACCGCGCAGGCGATCCGGCTGTCCCGGGCGGTCACCGGCCGCCCGCTGATCGTCAAGTTCCAGGGCGGCTTCCACGGCTGGCACGACGCCGTCGCCCGCAACGTCATCTCCGCGCCGGAGCGCGCCTACGGCGACGATCCCCTGTCGCGCGGCATCCTGCCCGAGGCGCTGGACTCCACGCTCATCGCCGAGTTCAACGACCTGGAGTCCGTGCGCGCCCTCTACGAGCGGCACCCCGGCCTGATCGCCGCCGTGATCGTGGAGCCGATCCCGCACAACGTCGGCGCCCTGGTGCCCGAGCGGGAGTTCGTGGAGGGGCTGCGCGCCCTGACCGCCGAGCGCGGCTCACTGCTGATCTTCGACGAGGTGATCACCGGATTCCGCCACGCGCCGGGCGGCTACCAGGAGGTCTGCGGCGTGCTGCCGGACCTGACCACCTTCGGCAAGGCGATGGGCAACGGCTACCCGATCGCCGGCCTCGCCGGCCCCCGGCGGCTGATGGAGCACTTCAGCTCCGCGGGCGGCGACGTGCTGCTGGCCGGCACCTTCAACGGCAACCCGGTCTCGTCCGCCGCGGCCATCGCCACCATCACCTACCTGCGCGACCATCCTGACTTCTACGAGCGCACCCACGCCCTCGGCGACCGCATGCGCGCCGGGCTCACCGGCATCTGCGAGGAACTCGGCGTCGCCGGGACCGCGGCGGGCTTCGGCGGGGTGTTCGCCCTCTACTTCACCGAGGCCCCCGTCCGCGGCTACCGCGACCTCATGCGCAACAACGACGCCGCCTACGTGGCCTTCCACCGCCGCATGACCGACCGCGGCTTCCTGATGCTCCCTCTCGCGCTCAAGCGCAACCACATCTCCGCCGCCCACACGGCGGAGGACATCGACCGCACGCTGGACGCGGCCCGCGACGTCCTCCGGTCGATCCGCGACGACGGCCTGCTCGCCCCCGCGCGGTAGGCACGTCCCCGGAACGCGGCGGGGCCTCCGAACCGGGTGCCCGGCGGGCCCTGCCGCTCCGGGGCGCGGCGGCCGTGAAGGCTCCGCCCATCAGGAGCCGGGGAAGGGACCCGCGCGGCCGAGCAGGGCGGGGACGGGCTTGCCGAGGCGTTCGCCGAGCCAGGCCGCGGTCTCGGCGACGGCGGACATCCGGACACCGGTGTCGACCCCCGAGCGGTCCAGGGCGTACAGCAGGTCCTCGGTCGCGATGTTGCCGGTGGCGGCGGGCGCGAACGGGCAGCCGCCGAAGCCGCCGGTGCTGGCGTCCAGGGCGCTCACCCCGCATTCGAGGGCGGTGAGGGCGTTGGCGTAGCCGGTGTTGCGGGTGTTGTGGAAATGGCAGCGCAGCGGGACGCCGGGGGCGATCTCGGCGGCGCCCGTGAGCAGCGTGCGGACCTGGGCGGGCACGCCGACGCCGATCGTGTCGGCCACGGCGATCTCGTCGGGTTCGCTTTCGGCGACCCGCCGCACCAGGTCGAGCACGTGGTCCGCGGAGACCTCCCCCTCGAAGGGGCAGCCGAAGGCGGCGGCGATCGTCACGGTCCGGCGGAGCCCGGCGGCGCGGGCGTCCGCGGCGACGGCCGCCCAGGCGGCGACGCCCTCCTCGACCGTGCAGCCCTGGTTGCGGCGGCTGAACTCGTCGGTGGCCACGACGACGACGTTGACCTCGTCCACCCCGGCGGCGAGCGCGCGGTCGAGCCCGCGCCGGTTGAGGACGAGCCCCGCGTAGCCGACGCCGTCCGGCCTGGGGAGCCGCTCCATCACCGCCTCGGCGTCGGCCATCTGCGGGACCCGCTTCGGGTTCACGAAGCTGACGGCCTCGATCCGCCGCAGGCCCGCCGCGACGCTGCGCTCGATGAGCCGCACCTTGTCGGCGGTCGCGAGGATCGCGGACTCGTTCTGCAGCCCGTCTCGGGGCGCCACCTCGATGAGTTCGACCATGGGCATCCTTTGTATGCAATCTTGAGCCATCTGCAGGATTGTCCTGGCAAGACTCTTGTGTCAAGGCTCACGTTCTGCCTATCTTGCATGCAATCGACCGAAGGAGGTTCGGATGGTCCGTGCCGTGGACCGTGTCTACGCACGGCTGCGCGCCGACATCCTGGACGGCGTCCACCCGCCCGGGGCGCGGATCGGCGAGGCCGAGCTGGCCGAGGCCACCGGCTCCAGCCGGACGCCCGTCCGGGAGGCGCTGCGGCGGCTGGAGGTCGAGGGCCTGGTGGAGGTGCTGCCGCACCGCGGCGCGCGGGTCCCGGACTGGACGCCCGAGGACCTGGAGGAGATCTACGACCTGCGGATGCTGCTGGAGGGCGCCGCCGCGCGGCGCGCCGCCGCCCGCGTCACCGACGCGGACGCGGACCGGATGGACGAGCTGTGCGCCCTGATGGAGGAGGCCGTCGAGCCGGGGGCCGGGCAGGACCTGGACCGGGTCGCGGAGCTCAACGCCGAGTTCCACGACATCGTCCGCTCCGCCGCCGCCAGCGGCCGGCTCGTGTCCATGCTCAACGCGGTGGTGCAGCTCCCGCTCGTGATGCGGACCTTCCACCGCTACTCCCCCGCCGACCTGGCCCGCAGCTCCGCGCACCACCGCGAGCTCGCCGCCGCGCTGCGCGCCCGCGACGGGACGTGGGCCGAGTCGGTGATGCGGGCGCACGTGCTCGCCGCGAAGGCGGTGCTGCTGCGCGCCGCCCGCACCCCGGGCGACCCGAAGGACCAGGACGACCACACGGAAACGAGGACCGGCTAGATGTCAACGCACGACGGCGCCGCGCCGGACGCCAGGGGCCCGCTCGCCGACCTGCGGGTCGTGGAGATGGGGCAGCTGCTCGCCGGACCGTTCTGCGGCCAGCTGCTCGGCGACTTCGGCGCCGAGGTGATCAAGCTGGAGTCGCCCGGCGCCGGCGACCCGATGCGCCAGTGGGGGCGCGAGAAGCCGCACGGCAAGTCCCTGTGGTGGCCGGTGGTCGCCCGCAACAAGAAGTCGGTGACCTGCGACCTGCGCACCCCCGAGGGGCAGGACCTCGCCCGGCGCGTCATCGACCGCGCCGACATCGTGGTCGAGAACTTCCGGCCCGGCACGCTGGAGCGCTGGGGGATGGACTTCGACCGGCTCCGCGAGACGAACCCCGGGCTGATCCTGGTGCGCGTGTCCGGGTTCGGGCAGACCGGCCCCTACTCGCCCCGTGCCGGCTACGGGTCGATCGGCGAGGCGATGGGCGGCATCCGCTACGTCACCGGCGACCCCGGCGGCGCGCCCGCCCGCGCCGGGATCTCGCTGGGCGACTCGCTGGCGGCCGTGTTCGCCACGATCGGCGCGCTCGTCGCCGTCCACCACCGCGGCGCCACCGGGCGCGGCCAGATCGTCGACTCGGCGATCTACGAGGCGGTGCTGGCGATGATGGAGTCGCTGCTGCCCGAATGGGCGGTCGCCGGTTACCAGCGCGAACGGACCGGCTCCGTGCTCCCGAACGTCTCGCCCAGCAACGTCTACCCGACCGCGTCCGGCGAGATGATCCTGATCGCCGCCAACCAGGACACGGTGTTCGGACGGCTCGCGAGGACGATGGGGCGGCCCGAGCTGAGCGCCGACCCCCGGTTCGCCGGGCACGCCGACCGGGGCCGGAACATGGCCGAGCTGGACGGGATCATCTCGGCCTGGTCGGCCGGGATCGAGACCGGGGACCTGCTGGAGCTGCTGCACGCCGGCGGCGTCCCGGCCGGCCGCATCTACACCGCCAAGGACATGTTCGACGATCCCCACTTCGCCGCCCGGGAGGCGATCGTGCGCCTCGTCCACCCGGACTTCGGCGAGCTCCCGATGCACAACGCGTTCCCCAGGCTCAGCGAGACCCCGGGGTCGGTCCGCCGGCCCGGCCCGGGGCTCGGCGAGCACAACCGGGAGGTCTACGGCGGCCTCCTGGACCTACCAGAAGACGAGATCGCCGCGCTGTCGGAGCGCGGCGTCATCTGAGCACAGCACCGGGAGAGCAGATGGGATATCGACTGGGCGTCGACGTGGGCGGCACGTTCACCGACGTGCTGCTGGTCGACGAGCGGACCGGCGTCAGCCACCGCGCCAAGACGGCGTCCACTCCGGCGGACCAGTCGGAGGGCGTGCTCAACGGCATCCGCAAGGTGTGCCGGGACGCCGGGATCGAGATGCACGAGGTGGCGCACGTCCTGCACGGCACCACCGTGGCGACCAACGCGATCCTCCAGGGCCGCGGGGCGCGCGTCGGGCTGGTGACCACCGAGGGGTTCAGGCAGGTCCTGCAGATCGGCCGGTCGTTCGTCCCCGGCGGCCTCGCCGGGTGGATCATCTGGCCGAAGCCCGAGCCGCTGGCCCGGCTGGAGCACACCGTGGAGATCCCGGGGCGGATCGCCGCGGACGGCACGGTCGTCGCCCCGCTGGACGAGGAGCGCGCGCGTGCGGAGCTGCGGCGGCTCGGCGGCGCCGGCATCGAGGCGCTGACGGTCTCGCTGATCAACTCCTACGCGAACGACGCGCACGAGCGGCGGGTGGCGGAGCTCGCCGCCGAGGAGCTGCCCGGCGTGCCGGTGTCGCTGTCCAGCCACGTCCTGCCGGAGATGCGGGAGTACGAGCGCACCGTCACCACCGTCGCGAACGGCTACGTCCAGCCCGAGGTGTCCCGCTACGTGGGCAACCTGGACCGGTCGCTGAGCGGCAGCGGGATCGACGCGCCGCTGTCGGTGCTGCGCAGCGACGGCGGGCTGACCAAGGCCGCCAAGGCCGCCGAGGACCCGGTGTCGCTGCTGCTGTCCGGCCCGGCCGGCGGGGTGACGGGGGCGGTCTGGTTCGCCGAGCAGGCCGGGTTCCCCGACTTCCTCACCTTCGACATGGGCGGCACGTCCACCGACGTTGCGCTGGTGCTCGACGGGCGCCCCCGGATCGGCCGGGAGACCACCGTCGGCGACCTCACCGTCCGCGCCACCAGCGTCGACGTCCGCACGGTCGGCGCGGGCGGCGGCTCGATCGCGCACGTCCCGGAGCTGACCAGGGCGCTGCGAGTCGGCCCGCAGTCGGCCGGCGCCGACCCGGGCCCGGCCGCCTACGGGTCGGGCGGCACCGAGCCGACCGTGACCGACGCCAACGTCGTGCTCGGCTACCTGCCGACGCGGCTCGCGGGCGGGGAGATCTCGCTGGACGCCGAGGCCGCCCGCAAGGCGATGCGCTCCATCGCCGACGCGATGGGCCTGCCGAGCGTCGAGGCGGCCGCCGCCGGCGTGATCGACATCGTCAACGAGAACATGCTCGGCGCGCTCCGCCTGATCAGCGTCCGGCAGGGCTACGACCCCCGCGACTTCGCGCTGATGTCGTTCGGCGGCGCGGGGCCGCTGCACGCCAACGCGCTCGGCCGGCTGACCGGCTCCTGGCCGGTGATCGTGCCGCCGTCGCCGGGCGTCCTGTGCGCCTACGGGGACGCGACCACCTGCCCGCGCGATGAGAGCGCCCGCACCATGGTGCGCCGCTTCTCCACCCTCGACGACGACGAGCTGCGCACCGCGCTCGCCGAACTGGCCGACGCCGCCGCCGGGCGGCTGGAGGCGGAGGGCGTGCCGCGCGCGAGCCAGACCGCGACCTACCAGATCGACCTGCGCTACCACGGGCAGGGCTTCGAGATCCCGGTCGAGGTGGACCGCGCCACCGTCGACGGCGACCTGCTGGCCGGGCTGGGCGCCGCGTTCGACGCCGAGCACGAGCGGCTGTTCTCCTTCCTGCTCGACAACGAGCGCGAGGTCATCAACCTGCGGGTCACGGTGAGCGGGCCGCGTCCGGAGGTCGCGTGGCGCGTCCTGCCGGAGGGGTCGGGCGACCCGTCCGCCGCGCTCGTCCGCGAGACCGAGGTGTGGATGGACGGCGCCACGACGTCCGCCCGCATCTACGACCGTTCCCGGCTGCTGTCCGGTGACGTCGTGGCCGGACCGGCCGTGGTGGTCGAGATGGACTCCACCACGCTCGTGCTGGCCGGGCACGCCGCGACCGTGCACCCGAGCGGCAGCCTGCTGATCCGTCCCATGAACGAGGAGGGCTGATGGCCGAGATCCTGCAGACCGAGACCGCGCCCGTCGGCCGCGTCGACGTCGACCCGGTGACCCTGGACATCATCGAGAACGCGCTGCGCAACGCCCGCCAGGAGATGGACGAGGTGCTGTTCCGCACCGCGCTGTCCCCGGGCATCCGCGAGCAGCACGACGAGTTCCCGCTGATCGCCGATCCGTCGGGCAAGATGGTCGTCGGCCAGTTCGGGCTCTCGGTCCCCGACTTCCTGGAGAACTTCGACGGCACGATCGGCGAGGGCGACATCCTGATGACGTCCGACCCGTACGCGTGCGGCGCGGCGATCAGCCACGCCAACGACTGGCTGCTGGTGGTGCCGATCTTCCACGAGGGCCGGCTGGTCGGCTGGTCCTCGATGTTCGGGCACATGTCGGACGTGGGCGGCAAGACGCCCTGCTCGATGCCCGCCGACGCCCGCACCATCTACGAGGAGGGCGTGGTCGTCCCGCCGTTCAAGCTGTACGAGGGCGGCGTGCTGAACGAGCCGGCGCTGCGCATCATCCTCAACCAGGTGCGCATGCCCGACTGGAACCGGGCCGACCTGAACGGCCTGACCGCCGCGTGCACCACGGCCGCCCGGCGGGTCTCCGAGCTGTGCGCCCGGTTCGGCGTCGAGACCTACCTGTCCGCGCTGGACGCCCTGCTCGACCGCAACTACCAGGCCATGAAGGTCCTGCTGGCCACCCTCTTCGAGGACGGCCGGACGCTGGAGTTCGCCGACTACATCTGCGACGACGGCTGCGGGTACGGCCCGTACGAACTGAAGATCTCCCTCACCCGGACCGGAGAGAAGATCCATCTGGACTTCTCGCACGCGGCGCCGCAGGCCGTCGGGCCGGTGAACTACTTCATCAACGAGAACCTCGTCCGGATGTTCTTCGGGATCTACGTGATCACCGTCGCGGATCCGCAGATCCTCTGGAACGACGGCTTCTACCCGCTGATCGACGTGACGATCCCCGAGGACTCGTTCTGGAAGCCGCGCCGCCCCGCGGCGCTGAACGCCCGCAACCACGGCATCGGCCGGGTGTTCGACCTGTTCGGCGGGCTGCTCGGCCAGACCAACCCGGAGATCCTCAACGCGGCCGGCTTCTCGTCCTCGCCGCACTTCATGTACTCGGGCCACTACGGCTCGGGGCCGCGCGAGGGCGAGTGGTTCCAGCTGTACTCGATCGGGTTCGGCGGCGTGCCGGGACGCCCCGTCGGGGACGGCCCGGACGGGCATTCGCTGTGGCCGTCGTTCGTGAACATCCCCTGCGAGTACCTGGAGTCGTACTACCCGCTGCGCGTCGAGCGGTGGGAGACGATCGCCGACTCCGGCGGCGCGGGCCTGCACCGGGGCGGCAACGGCGTCGACGTCGCGTACCGCTTCGAGGAGCCCGGCACGATCGCGATCCACGACGACCGCTGGCTCACCTACCCGTGGGGGGTGAACGGGGGGCGCCCGGGCGAGCGGGGCCGCAAGTGGATCGACCGGGCGGACGGCACCCGGGAGGTGCTGCCCAGCAAGATCCATGACGTCCCGGTCGGGCCCGGGGACGTCCTGCACTTCGTGACCTGGGGCGGCGGCGGGTGGGGCGATCCGCTCGCCCGTCCCGCCGGGCTGGTCGCGCTGGAGGTCCTGCGGGGCCTGGTCACCGCGGACGGCGCCCGCGACGGCTACGGCGTCGTCTGCACCGCGGAGGGCGCCGTCGACGAGGAGGCCACCGGGCTGCTGCGGGAGAGGATGGCCGCGGACCGCACGGAGATCCCGGTGTTCGACATGGGCCCGCCGCTGGAGGAGATCCTCGCCCGCTGCGAGGAGGAGACGGGCCTTCCCGCGCCGCGCCCGCCGGTCGACGTCCGGTCCGCCGCCGCGCTGAGGGACCGCCGGTGAGCGATGACCTCGCCGCCGGCTACCGGGCCTCGGGATTCGGCCGCGGCCTCGGCTGCGGCCGGTCGCCGGCGGTGCTGGCGGTGGACGTCGTCCGCGCCTACCTGGTGGACGGGTCGCCGCTGCGCGCCCCCGTCGAGGACGCGGTGGCCGCCGCCGCGGCGCTGGTCGGCGCGGGCCGGACGGCCGGGCTGCCCGTGCTGTTCACCCGCGTGGCGTACCGGCCGGGAGGCGCGGACGGCGGCCTGTTCCGCCTCAAGATCCCCGCGCTCCGCGTGTTCGAGGAAGGGAGCCCCCTCGGCGACTTCGCCGAGGGGGCCGCCCCCCGTCCCGGCGAGACCGTGGTCACCAAGCAGTACGCCAGCGCGTTCCACGGCACGTCGCTGGCGGCCACCCTGACCGCGTCCGGCATCGACACCGTGCTGATCTGCGGCCTCACCACCAGCGGCTGCATCCGCGCCACCGCCACCGACGCGCTGCAGCACGGGTTCCGGCCGCTGGTGGTGGACGAGGCCTGCGGCGACCGGGACCGCCGCCTGCACGAGGCGAACCTGCTGGACCTGGGCGCCAAGTACGCCGACGTCCTGTCCCTCGACGAGGCCCTCAGCACCGTGCGCGGGTTCTCACCGGGCCGTGGGGAAGGCCATTGAGGAGGGTGGCGAGGACGACGTCCCGTCGGCCACGGCGGGGGCGGGCCACCGGGAGGTGACGGCCTTGGCGCGCGTGTAGAAGCGCACCCCTTCGGCCCCGTGGACGTGGGTGTCACCGAACAGGGACGACTTCCATCCGCCGAAGGAGTAGAACGCCATCGGAACCGGGATGGGGACGTTCACTCCGATCATCCCGACGTGCACGGCGCGCTGGAAGCGCCGCGCCGCCTCCCCGGAGGAGGTGAAGAGCGCCGTCCCGTTGCCATAGGGGTTGGCGTTGATCAGCTCGATCGCCTCGTCGAGGGTCTCGGCGCGCAGCACCAGCAGGACCGGTCCGAAGATCTCCTCCTGGTAGGCCACCATGCCGGTGGCGACGCCGTCCAGCAGGCAGGGGCCGAGGAAGAATCCGGGGCCGGCCGCGCCGCGCCCGTCCACGACGAGCTTCGCGCCCGCCCGCTCGGCGTCCTCGACATGGCCGGTGACGCGCTCGAGCGCCGCCTCGCTGATCAGCGGCCCCATCTCGCTCGCCGGGTCGGTGCCCGGCCCGACCCTGATCGCGCGGGCCCGGTCGGCGAGCCGCTCGACCAGCGGGTCGGCGGCGGACCCCACCGCGACCGCGACCGAGACGGCCATGCAGCGCTGGCCCGCCGATCCGTACGCCGCCGCCGTGATCTGGTCCGCGGCCAGGTCGAGGTCGGCGTCGGGCAGGACCACGGCGTGGTTCTTCGCGCCGCCGAGGGCCTGCACCCGCTTTCCGGCCGTGCTCGCCGCCTCGTGGACGTGCCGCGCGACGGGCGTGGACCCGACGAACGACACCGCCGCCACTCCGGGATGCGTGATCAGGGCGTCGGCGGTCTCGCGGTCGCCGTGCAGCACGTTGAACACCCCGTCCGGCAGCCCGGCCTGCGCGTACAGCTCGGCGACCAGGTTGGACGCCGAGGGCACCCGCTCGCTCGGCTTCAGCACGAACGTGTTGCCGCACGCGATGGCGATCGGGTGCATCCACAGCGGGACCATCACCGGGAAGTTGAACGGGACGATCCCCGCGCACACGCCGAGCGGCTGCCGGAACGAGAACGCGTCCACCCCGGTCGACACCTGGTCGGAGTACTCGCCCTTGAGCACCTGCGCGATCCCGCAGGCGAACTCGACGACCTCCCGTCCCCGCACGACCTCTCCGCGCGCGTCGTCCAGGACCTTGCCGTGCTCGGCGGTGACGAGGCGGGCCAGCTCGTCCTCGTGCCGTGCCAGCAGGTCGCGCAGCGCGAACATGATCTGCGCCCGCCGGCTCAGCGACACCTCGGACCACGACTCGAACGCCCGGGCCGCGGTCCCCACCGCCAGGTCCGCCTCGGCGCGCCGACCGAGGACGACCTCGCCCGACTGCAGACCGGTCGCCGGGTCGTGGACGGCCGCCGAGGTGCTCCCACCCACCGGGACACCACCGATCCAGTGCTGGATAGAACGCATCGGTTTCCTTTCAGAGGTAACGGCGCTGGGTCTTCTTGCTGTCGTCGTAGTGGGCGCGTGCCTGCCGCGTGTCGTCCAGTTCGGAGACCTCGGCGACCGGGACGTCCCACCACGCCTCGCTGTCCGGGCCCGCGGCGAGGGGGTCGGTCTCCACGTGCACGACCGTCGTGCGGGGCGACGCGATCGCCTGGCGGAGCGCCTTCCTGAAGCCGTCGGCGCCTTCCGCGCGGATGACGTCGGCGCCGAGGCTGGCGGCGTTGGCGGCCAGGTCGACCGGGATGGGGTCGCCGTCCAGGCCGGTGGGGGTGCGCAGGCGGTGGCGGGTGCCGAACCGCTGCGCGCCGACCGATTCGGACAGGTTGCCGATGGAGGCGTAGCCGTGGTTCTGGACCAGCACGACGACGAGTTTGATCCCTTCGGCGACGGCGGTGGTGAGTTCCTGGGCCATCATCAGATAGGAGCCGTCGCCGACCAGGACGAACACCTCCCGGTCGGGCGCGGCCATCTTCACGCCCAGACCCCCGGCGATCTCATATCCCATGCACGAGTAGCCGTACTCGACGTGGTAGCCCTTGGGGTCGCGGGCCCGCCACAGCTTGTGCAGGTCCCCGGGCATCGACCCGGCCGCGCACACCACCACGTCCCGCGGACCGGCCTCGGCGTTGACGATCCCGATGATCTCCGACTGCGCCGGCGGCGTGCCGTGCCGCTCCCCGAACGCGGCGTCGACGACACCGTTCCACTGCTCCGTCCGCTCGCGCGCCTCGACGCGGTAGGAGTCCGGCACCGACCAACCGTCCAGCGCCTCGTCCAGTGCGCGGATCGCTTCCCGGGCGTCGGCCACCACCGACACTCCCCCGAGCTTGACCGCGTCAGCACGGGCGACATTGATGTTGACGAACCGCACCCCAGGATCGGCGAACAAGCTATGGGAGGCGGTGGTGAAATCGCTGTAGCGGGTACCGATCCCCACCACCACATCGGCCTGGCGCGCCAGCGCGTTGGCCGCCGTGGTCCCCGTAGCACCGACCGCACCCACCGACGATGGGTGATCCCACGCCAGCGCACCCTTGCCCGCCTGGGTCTCAGCGACCGGGATCCCCGTCCGCTCGGCCAGAGCGCGCAACTCCTCGGTGGCCCCCGAATAGATGACCCCGCCGCCCGCCACGATCAACGGACGCTCCGCCCCGCCCAACAGCGCCGACGCCTCCTCCAACGCCGCCGGCTCGGGCACCGGACGCCCGACCCGCCACACCCGCCGCGCGAACAACTCCTCCGGCCAATCGAACGCCTCGGCCTGCACATCCTGCGGCAACGCCAACGTCACCGCACCCGTCTCGGCCGGATCGGTCAGCACCCGCATCGCCGCCAGCAACGCCCCCGGCAACTGCTCGGCACGATTGATCCGATCCCAGTACCTCGACACCGGCCTGAAGCAGTCGTTCACCGACACGTCATACGAGCGGGCGTCCTCCAACTCCTGCAACACCGGATTGGCCGCACGCGTCGCGAAGACGTCACCCGGCAGCAGCAGCACCGGCAACCGGTTCACCGTCGCCAGCGCCGCACCCGTCACCATGTTCGTCGCACCCGGCCCGATCGACGTCGTACACGCCAACGCCGACAACCGATCACTCATCCGCGCGAACCCAGCAGCCGCATGCACCATCGCCTGCTCATTACGCGCCATCAAATACGGCAACTCACCGCCGTGCTCCAGCAGCGCCTGCCCCATCCCGGCCACATTGCCATGCCCGAAAATCCCGAAACACCCAGCGAAGAACCGCCGCTCCACACCATCCCGCTCGCTGTACTGCACCGACAGGAAACGCACCAGCGCCTGCGCCACCGTCAACCTCATGACCGCTCCTCCACACCGCGTGCCCAGGGCAGGGGCGGCCGCGAACCGACCGGCCGCCCTCCCCGGCTCTTCCGGGTCCAGGTGTGCTCCGGGTCGTCGCAGATGCGCCACGCGCGCTCCGGCGACGGCCCGGCCACCACGTTCACAGCAGTTCCACCGCGGCGTCGACGGCGCCGGCGACGTCGCCGTCCGGCGGATACAGCAGGGACCGGCCCACCACCAGACCCCGCACGGTCGGCGACCGCAACGCACGCCGCCACCCCTCACGCGCCGCACCCTGATCGGCCGCCACCTCACCGCCCAGCAGCAGCGCGGGCAGCGTGGACGCGGCCATCACCCGCTCCATGTCCGCCACCACCGGCACCTTCAACCACGTGTACGCCGACGTCGTCCCCAACCCCGAAGCGATCGCGACCGCACGCGTCATCGCCTCCGGCGACAGGTCATTGCGGACCCGCCCCTCCACCCGCCGGGAGATGAACGGCTCCACCATCGCCATCAGCCCATGCCCGGCCAGCTCCGACACCGCCCGAGCACACGCCTCCAACGTGCGCACGGTCGCCGGGTCGTCATCGTCCACCCGCACCAGCATCTTGCCACCGTCCAACCCCGACGCCGCGATCGCATCCGCGCCGTAGGCCGTGAAACGGTCATCGATCTCGAACGCCGAACCCGCCAGGCCACCCCGGTTCATCGAACCGATCACGACCTTGCCCTCCAGCACGCCCAGCAGCAGCAGATCCTCGATAATGTCCGCCGTGCCCATCACGCCGTCCACACCCGGCCGCTCCAAGGCGACGCACAACCGGTCCAGCAGCTCACCCCGATCGCCCATCGCCAGTGGATCGCCACCGGCCGCCAGGGCGCCACGCGCCGGATGATCGGCGGCCAGCAGCATCAACCGCCCTGACTCCCCGACCAGCGAGACCTGCCTGGTCCTGCGTTCCGCCGCCTCGGCGACCGCCTCCGGACGCATCACCCGCGTCTCGGTCAGCGCCGCGATCCTCTCCGCCCGCGCGTCGGCGGGCGACACCGGAATGCCGAGAGTCATGCGGCCACCTGCCCGGCCAGTGCCAGCACCTCGCCGGTGGAGGGCATCGCCGCCGAGCACGCCAGCCGGGACGCGACGATCGCGCCCGCCGCGTTGGCGAAGCCGAGGACGCGCGGCAGGTCCCAGCCCGACAGCAGCCCGTGGCAGAGGGCTCCGCCGAACGCGTCGCCCGCGCCGAGGCCGTTGACGACCTCGACCGGCACCGGCGGCGCCTCGGCGGTCCGGCCCTCGGCGTCGACGGCGAGGACGCCGTCCGGTCCGCGCTTGACGACGGCGAGCCGGACGCCCCGGTCGAGCAGCGCGCGGGCGGCCCGGTGGGGGTCGCCCTCCCCCACGGCCACCTCGCATTCGGCGACGTTCCCGACCGCGACGGTGGCGTGTTCGAGGGCCTCGCCCGCCCAGCGCCGCGCCTCGTCCCGCGACTCCCAGAACATGGGCCGGTGGTCGAGGTCGAGGACGGTGAGAGCGGCCCGGCGGCGCGCGCCCAGCGCGGCCAGCGTGGCCGTCCGGGACGGTTCGGCGCACAGGCCCGTCATCGTGGCCCACAGCACCCCGGCGCCCTCGATCGCCGACCGGTCCAGCTCGTCCGCCCGGATCTCCAGGTCGGGCGCCTTCGGGAAGCGGTAGAAGTACAGCGGGAAGTCGTCGGGCGGGAACAGCTCGCAGAAGGTGACCGGGGTCGGCAGGCCCGGGACGTCGGCGACGTACCGGTCGTCCACCCCGTATTCGGCGAGCGCCCGGCGGACGAAGCGGCCGAACGGGTCGGCGCCGGTCCGGGTGATCACGGCCGTGCGGCGGCCGTGCCGGGCGGCGGCGACCGCGACGTTGGTGGCGCTGCCGCCGAGGAACCGCGCGAACGTGTCGACCTCGTCCAGCGCGACACCGGAGGTGAGCGGGTAGAGGTCGACGCCGACGCGGCCCATGGTGATGACGTCGAAGGACGCGGGGCCGCTCATGCGCCGATCCCCGCGAGGTACTCGACGCAGGCGCGGACGTCGGCCAGCGGGCCGGCGCCGGGGGCGGGTTCGCGGTCGAGGACGGTGTCCTGTTCCAGCACGTACCAGCCGTCGTACCCGGCCCCTTCGAGGGAGCCGATGATGGCGGCGATGTCGACGTCCCCCGCGCCGAGCGGGCGGTAGAGGCCGGTGCGGACGGCCTCGGTGTAGGGCGTCCGGCCGTCCCTGACGCTCTCGGCGAGTGCGGCGTCGACGTCCTTGAGGTGGACGTGCGCGATCCGCCCGGCGGCGCCCGCCGCCAGCTCGACCGGGTCGGTGCCGCCGATCAGCAGGTGGCCGGTGTCCAGGCACAGCGGCACGTCCGACCCGTCGAGGACGCGCCGCACCTCGTTGGACCGTTCCACCATGGTTCCCACGTGCGGGTGGAGCACGGCCCGCGCGCCCACCTCCCCGGCCAGCGAGGCGATCCGTTCGAGGTTGGTGAGCAGCGCCGTCCAGCCGACGGTGTCGAGGGTGGGGCGCCGGTCGTAGCCCTCCAGCCCGTGCACGGCGGCCAGCACCAGCGTCGGCTCCGACTTGGAGCGTTCCATGTCGAAGCCGGCCAGGATCCGCCGGATCTCGGGCAGCGGATCGCGGTCCGGGTCGTGCAGCACGACGGGCGCGAAGCCGCCCACCGGGCGCAGCCCGTACTCGGCCAGCAGGGCGGCGCGCTCCGCGGCCCCGGCCGGCAGGAAGCCGTCCGGCCCGAACTCCGTGGCGGCCAGTCCGAGGTCGCGCATCTCCGCCAGCACCCGTCCGGGGTCCATCTGGTGCCCCCAGCCGGGCACCTCGCACACCCCCCACGAGATCGGGGCTCCCGCGACGCGGTCGTTGATCATCGGCTCACCATCTCCCTGGGACGCGCCCGGCTCCGTACTCGGCATCGGCCTCGCCGAGTCTGCTGAAGGGCGGGAAGCAATGTCAATAGTTTGTTATGACATTATGAGGTAATAAGCTAACCGACGGCGGCGGGTACGATCGTCCCGACGAGAGGAGGCGCCGGGTGTACCGACCGCGCGTGACCGTGGACCGCAGCAGCCCCGTCCCGCTGTACTACCAGCTCGCACAGCAGCTGGAGGCCGCGATACGGGAGGGCGAGCTGTCCCCCGGCACCCGCCTGGAGAACGAGGTCGAGCTGGCCGACCGGTGCGGGCTGTCGCGCCCGACCGTCCGGCAGGCGATCCAGCACCTGGTGGACCGGGGGCTGCTGGTGCGCAAGCGCGGCGTCGGCACGCAGGTGGTGCAGTCGGAGATCCGCCGCCCGATCGAGCTGACCAGCCTGCACGACGACCTGGCGGCCGCCGGGCGCGAGCCCCGCACCGAGGTCCTGGAGCTCGGCCCCGTCCCCGCCGAGGACCAGGTGGCCAAGGAGCTCGGCGTCACGCCCGGCGCCGAGGTCGTCCGGATGCGCCGCCTCCGGTTCACCGGCGACGAGCCCCTCGCCCTGCTCACCAACTACCTGCCGCTCGACCTGCTCGCGATCACCGAGGCCGACCTCGCCGAGCACGGCCTGTACGAGCTGCTGCGCGCGACCGGCATCAACCTGCGCATCGCGAACCAGACGATCGGCGCCCGCGGCGCGACGGCGGCCGAGGCCCGGCTGCTGGACGAGCGGCGCGGCGTCCCGCTGCTGACCATGACCCGCACCGCCTACGACGACAAGGGCGGCGCGATCGAGTACGGCTGCCACGTCTACCGCGCCGACCGGTACTCCTTCGCCCTCACCCTCGTCGAGCGCTAGCGGGCCCGCCGGGGCCCGGCCGGCCAACGCCCGGTGAAATCTCTTGATCAATTAGAGCGCTCTATTGAATTAGAGCGCTCTAATGCCTACCGTTCAGGCATCCCCCACGCATCAGGAGGAACCCGATGCAGTTGCGACCCACCCCCCAGGGCGCCCGCCTGGCGGCCGCGGCGACGACCGCCGCGCTCGCCGCGGCCTTCCTGTCGGCGGTCCCCGCGGCCGCCGACGGCGACGAGCTCGCCCAGGTCCGCGCCGCGCTGGAGACGCCCGCGAACCTCGACGACGACGCGGGCGGCAACGCCAACGCCGACGACCCGGCCATCTGGAGCCACCCGGACGACCGCGACGGCGACCTGATCGTCGCGACCCTGAAGCAGGGCGGCCTCGCGGTGTACGACGCCGCCGGCCGGCAGATCCAGCGGCTCGCCGCCCCCACCCCGCCCCGGCCCGGCGACGAGCCCGGACGGTTCAACAACGTCGACCTGATCTACGGCTTCCAGCTCGGCCGCCGCAAGGTCGACCTGGCCGTCGTGTCCGACCGCGGCCGCGACACCGTCCGCGCCTACGCGATCGACCCCGCGAAGGCCGAGGCCCACCGGGCCCCGCTCACCGACGTCACCGACCCCGCCGCCCCGCCCGTCTTCTCGTCCTCCCTCGACGAGATCAACGAGCAGGCGACGGCGTACGGGCTGGCGTCCTGGAAGGACTCCCGCGGCACCTCCTACGTCGCGCTGAGCCGCCGGCACACCTCACGGATCGGCACCGTCCGGCTGGAGGCCACCGCCGCGGGCACCATCACCTACCGGCACGTCCGCGACGTCGACCTGCCCACCTCGTTCGCGCTGCCGGGCGGCGGCACCTGGGCTCCGTGCGAGGACCCCGGCGAGGGACCGCAGGTCGAGGGCATGGTCGCCGATCCCGAGAACGGGGTGCTCTTCGCCGCCCAGGAGGACGTCGGCATCTGGCGCATCCCGCTGGGCGGCGGCTCGCCGCAGCTCGTCGACAAGGTCAGGGAGTACGGCGTCCCCGCCTCCTACGACCCCGAGACCGAGGAGTGCGCCCCGAGCGGACCCGACCCCGGCGCCGGAGGCACGCACCTCACCGCCGACGCCGAGGGCCTGTCCATCTACCGGCAGGACGACGGTGAGGGCTACCTGCTCGCCTCCAGCCAGGGCGACGACACCTTCGTGGTCTACGACCGCCAGGACCCGCGCCGGTACCTCGGCCACTTCCGCGTCGCCCCCGGCGCCACGGTCGACGGCTCGGAGGTCTGTGACGGGGCGATGGTGACCAGCGCCCCCGTCGGAGGGTTCGGCAAGGGCCTCCTCGTCGTCCACGACGGTGTCAACACCCCCGTGGTCACCGACGGGAACGGCGAGGTCAGGGAGAACACCAACTTCAAGCTGGTCGACTGGGAGGATGTGGCGGACCCGCTCGACCTGGACGTCACGCCCGGCGACTGGGATCCGCGCGACTAGCGACGAACCGCACCGACGCGAGTCGCCGCCATGCCCCATGGCGGCGACTCGCCGTACCCGGGGAGAACACCGCATGGCCCATCCGACCCTGGAGGACGTGGCGGCGCGCGCCGGAGTGTCGCGCGCGCTCGTGTCGCTGGTGATGCGCGGCTCCCCCAAGGTCGGCAAGGAGCGCCGCGAGGCGGTGCTCCGGGCGGCCCGGGAACTCGGCTACCGGCCCAACATGATGGCGCGGAGCCTCGCGGCCGGACGGACGGGCATGATCGGCGTGCTCCTCTCCGATCTCCACGACCCCTGGTCCTCCGCGGTCCACGACGGGCTGGCCGACGAGGCCGCCCGGCGCGGCGTCCGGCTGCTGCTGGCCACCGGGCGCGGCAGCCCGGCACGCGAGCGGGCCGCCCTGGACGACCTGCTCGACCTGCGCCCGGACGGTGTCGTCCTGGCCGGGCCGAAGCTGGCCGCCGCCGACATCGAGCGCGCCGCGGCCAGATGCGCCGTGACCGTGGTCGGGCGCTCCGTCCGCTCCGACCGCGTCGACTGCGTGACCGGCGACGGCGCCGCGGCCGTCGCGCGGGCGCTCGGGCACCTGGCGGACCTCGGGCACCACCGCGTCGCCTGCCTCGACCTCGGCCCGCGCCCCTCGCCGCTGCGCCGCGCGTGCCCGGACGTCGCCGCCGGCCCGGACGAGCTGTGGCGGGCGCCCGCGCCGCCGACGGCCGTCCTCGCACTCGGCGACACCACGGGCACCGGCGCGCTCATCGCGCTGCTGCGCGCGGGCAAGCGCGTGCCAGAAGACGTCTCGCTGATCGTCCACGGCGACCCGCCGGGAGCGCGGGCCGAGGCAGTCACGACGATCGCCTCACCGCCCGCGGAGCTGGGCCGCGAGGCCGCGGCGCTCCTGCTGGAACGGATCGGCGAGGGGGCGCGGTCGACGGCGCGGCGCGTCACCGTCCCGCCGCTCCTGAACGAGCGCGGCACCGTCCGGTAACCCGCTTCCCGGCGTCGGCGGCGGCCCTCCAGGCCCCGGAAGCGACGCCCGCAGGCGTGCCCTCCCGGCTCCGGCCGGGTGCGCCGCACGCCCTTCACGCATGCCCGCGGTACACGGATTCGCGTGCTCGCGCACCGGTTTTGGCCGCACGCGGCCGTCGGAGCCGAGCCGTGTGCCGGCGTTTCCCCAGCTCCGCCCAGTTGACGGGCCGGTACGGCAAGACGCCAGTCCAAGTAAGAACGTCAAGATGTAAGAACAAAGTCTTGACTGCCGTTCCGGCCCGGGCTACAAATGTGGCCCGAACCACACCAAGATGACGAGCAGATGAACAACCGGTGTCCGCCGCCGGTCCATCAGATGAACTCGCCATCCGATCGGACGGGACATGGGAGGCACCATGCGGGTCGGACTGCTGGGCGCGGGGCGGATCGGGGCGTCGCACGCCCGGTTCCTGGGCGGCCATCCCCAGGTCGACAGCCTGCTGATCGGAGACGCCGACGTCCGCCGCGCCGCGGCGCTCGCCGGGCCGATCGGCGCCCGGGCCGGGGACCCGGAGACCGTGCTCACCGCCGGGCTCGACGCGGTCGTCATCGCCACGCCGACGTCCACGCACGCCGAGCTGCTCGTCCGCGCCTGCGACGCCGGCGTCCCCGTGTTCTGCGAGAAACCGGTCGCGCCCGACCTGCGCTCGACGCTGGAGGTCCGCGACCGCGCCGCCAAGACGGGGGTGCCCGTGCACGTGGGCTTCCAGCGCCGCTTCGACGCCGGATACGCGGCGGCGCGGCAGGCCGTGCTCGACGGACGGCTGGGAGCGCTCCACCGCGTCCACCTGGTCACCGCCGACCCGGCGCCGCCGCCGGCCGAGTACGTCCGCTCGTCCGGGGGGATCTTCCGCGACTGCCACATCCACGACTTCGACATCCTGCGCTGGGTCACCGGGCGGGAGGTCGACTCGGTCACCGCCGTCGGCGCCAACCGCGGCGACGCCTACTTCTCGGCCGCCGGGGACGTGGACACCAGCGCCGCCGTCCTGGCCCTGGACGACGGGACGCTCGCCACGCTGCAGGGCTCGCGCTACAACGGCGCCGGCTACGACGTGCGCATGGAGCTGTCGGGCACCGCCGGCACCTGGGTGGTCGGGCTCGACGAGCGCGCCCCGCTCCGGTCGGCCGAGCCCGGCGTCGACTGGCCGCCCGGCGGCCCGTGGACCGACTTCCAGGAGCGCTTCGAACCCGCGTACGCGAACGAGATTGGAACGTTCCTGGAAATGGCCAGGGGCCGCGTGGACAGCCCCTGCACGGTCGACGACGCGCTGCAGGCGCTCCTCGTCGCCGAGGCCGCCACGCTCTCGCTGCGCGAGGGCCGCAGCGTCCCGCTCGCGGAGATCCGATGATCTGGGCGGTGGCGTTCGGCGCGGTCGCGCTCGCCTTCGTCTGGGTGACCGGCGTCAACGACGGCGCGGCCCTGCTCGGGCTCAGCGGGCGCTACCCCCGCTCGTCCGGGCCGCTGCTGACCGCGCTGGTGCTCGTGCCCCTCGTCCTCGTCCCGCAGCTGACGGTCGCCGTCGCGCGGACGTTCACCGAGGGCCTCACCGACCTCGGCGACCGGCGCGGCGCGCTCGCCTTCCTGCTCGGCGTGACCGTCGCCCTCGCCGTCGTCGCCGCCCTCACCGGGCGCGGCCTGCCGACCAGCCTGACCCTGGCGATCGTCGGCGGCATCGGCGGCGCCGGGCTCGGCATGGGCCTGGACGTGGCCTGGGGCGGGCTGGGCCTGGTCCTGCTCATCGGCGCCGCCGCCCCGCTGGTCGGCACGTCCGTCGGGTTCGGGCTCGGGCTCGCGTCGCGGCGCGTGCCGTCCTTCGCCGGGATGCCCGCGGCCGTCAGGACCGCCCACGTCCTGGCCTACACCGCCCAGTGCGCCGCCTACGCCGCCAACGACGGGCAGAAGATGCTCGCCGTCGTCAGCGTGGCGCGACACGTGGTGTCCACGCGGCGGCTCGGCGGGGTCGGCCCCGTCCAGCCGACCCCGGTGGTGCTCATCGCGATCGCCGTCGTCTTCTGCGCCGGCGCGCTGAGCGCCGTCCACCGGGTGGGCGAGCGGCTGGGGCGCGGGCTCGTGCTGGCCAGGCCGCTGCACGTGGTGTCCACGGAGGCGGCGGCCGCCGCGTCGGTCGCGGCCAGCTCGCTCGCGGGAGCCCCGGTCAGCATGACGCAGTCGGTCACCGCGGGGGTCGTCGGCGTCGCCGCCAGCGAGGGCGCCTCCCGGGTGCGCTGGCAGAACGTCGTCGGCATCGGCGCCGCGTGGCTGTTCACGCTGCCGCTCGCGTTCGCCGGGGGGACCCTCGGCGGCATCGCGGTGAGGGCGCTGTGAGCGCCGCCGTCCGGCCCGTCCGCCGCATCCGCCTGGTCTGGGACGACCTGCGCGGACGCTCCGGAGACCGGGTCGTCGGGCAGGTCGCCCGGCAGATCCGCGCCGTCCGCGACGGCGCCGAGCTGGCCCGGGAGATGGCCGCCGGGCGGGTGCCCTCCGGGGAGGCCCGCGCCCGGATGACCGAGATCGAGCACGCGGGGGACGCCGAGCGCGCCGCGCTCGCCGCGATGCTGCGCGGCGTCCTCGCCACCCCCATCGACCGGGAGGACCTGTACCGGCTCTCCCGCTCCGTCGACGACGTCCTGGACAACCTCCGCGACTTCGTCCGCGAGGCCGACCTGTTCGGGCCGCCCGGACTCGGCTTCGCCGTCCCGCCGCTGGACGCGGTGCTGGAGGGGCTGACCTCCCTCGACACCGCCGTCCGGATGGTCCTCGCCGAGCCCGCCGCGGTCACCGTCGCGGCGCTCGGCGCGCGCAAGGCCGGCAACCGGGTCCGGGAGACCCGGCAGGCGGCGCTGACCCGGCTGTTCGCCGGCCCGCTGGACATCGACGTCCTGCGCCGGCGCGAGCTGCTCGACCGCCTGGACGCGGTGGGGCGGCGGCTCGGCGAGGCGGCCGACGCGCTCTCGGACGCGATGCTCAAGCGCAGTCACTGATCGAACCATGAAGCCGCAGGTCGGGGCTGCGGGCCCGCAAGGAGAGGACCCACCATGATCCGCACCATGAGGAGAGGGCGCCGGGTACAGGCCGGAGCCGCCGTCGCCGTCGCCGCCGCCCTCGCCACGGCGGCACTGGGCGCGTGCGCGCCGTCCAGCGAGGGGCGGGCCGGAGCCGACCGGCCCCTGCCCACCGTGACCGTCGAGGACGCCGCGTCCTTCGACCTCAACGCGCTCATCGCCGCGGCGAAGAAGGAGGGCAGCGTCCTCGCCTACGACGGCAGCGGCGACGTCAAGGACATGGCCGCCGCGTTCGAGAAGAAGTACGGCATCAAGGCCGAGGGCGAGAAGTCCAAGGCCGCCGCGACCGCGGAGAAGATGACGCGCGAGGCCCAGGCCGGCAACGTCACCATCGACGTCAGCCTGTTCGAGGACGGCCCGATGCTCGTCGGCCAGCTCCTCCCCCAGAAGATCGTCACCACCTGGATCCCGCCGGACCTCGCCGGGACCATCGCCGAGAAGAACCGCAACCCGCTGATGATGATCTCGAAGGCGTACGTGTTCGCCTACAACCCCAGGCTCAACCCCGGCGGCTGCCCGGTGAAGAACGTCTGGGACCTGACCGACCCCCGGTGGAAGGGCAAGGTCATGTTGCAGGACCCGCTGGGCAAGGAGGTCTTCACCCAGTGGTTCACGCAGCTGTCGGAGCGGAGCTCCGACAAGCTCGCGGCGGCCTACGAGCAGCTGGGCAAGGGCAAGCTCAAGACCGGCGAGGACGACGCCGCCCACGAGTGGGTGAAGCGGTTCGCGAAGAACGACCCGGTGCTGACCACCGAGGACGAGGACGTCGCGACCGCCGTCGGCGCGCCCAACCAGACCCGGACGACGATCGGGCTGTTCTCGATCGCCAAGTTCCGCGACCTGGAGGGCAAGAACTTCGACATGAAGGTCTGCGAGGGCCTGAACCCCTGGGCGGGCTTCGCCTACCCCAAGTTCGCGACGATCGCGGCGAAGTCCGAGCACCCCAACGCCGCCAAGCTGTTCGTCCACTTCGCGATGTCGAAGGAGGGCTTCGACCTCGAGGCCCACTCCGGCGGCGTGTCCGGCAACGACGCGGTCGGGGTGAGCCCCCACAACCCGCCCGGCCTCACCGACTGGAACACCCAGCTGTACTGGTTCGCCTCCGACCAGCTGCTCGCCGACTTCCGCAACCGCCAGGACATCAAGGACTTCTGGCGCGTCAACCACTCCTGAGCACTGCCCGACCCCCGGCGGGCCGCACGAGCGGCCCGCCGGGCTCCACCCCGGAGGAAGAACCCATGGCGGTCGCCGCCTCCGCACGGCCCGTGTCACGCGGCCGGCGCGTGCTCTACCGGTCCCGCGTCCTGCTGCGCAACCCCACCGTGCTGCTCGGCCTCGTGCTGAGCGCCGCGCTGCTCTACCTCGTCATCGCCCCGCTCGTCTCGGTCGTCTCGGACGCGGGCCGCGTCCAGTACGGCGACGAGGCCCGCTCCGGCCAGGGGGCGGGCTCGTGGACGAGCTACTACCTGTGGCGGGTGTTCCGCTCCCCGGTCAGCCGGCTGCTGTTCTGGGAACCGCTCCTGCACACCCTCACGGTCGCGGTCGGCGTCATCGCGTTCGCGCTCGTCGTGGGCGGGTCGATGGCGTGGCTCGTGACCCGCACGAACGTCCCGGGGCGCACGTTCCTGGCCGGCGCGCTGGTCGTGCCGTACATGCTGCCGTCCTGGACGTTCGCGCTGGCGTGGCTGTCGCTGTTCAAGAACGAGCGGTCCGGCGGGCAGGTCGGCTACCTGCAGGGCGCCGGGATCCACACCCCCGGCTGGCTCGCCTACGGGCCCGTGCCGATCATCGTGACGCTCGGCCTGCACTACTACCCGTTCGTGCTGCTGCTGTTCGGCAACGCGCTGCGCCGGATCGACTCGCAGCTGGAGGACTCGGCGCGCATCCTCGGCGCCGGCGGCCGGACGGTCCTGCGCCGCATCACGCTGCCGCTGATGCTGCCCGCGCTGTCGTCGGCGGTGCTGCTCGTCCTCGGCCGGGTCCTCGGCACGTTCGGCACCCCCTACATCCTCGGGCTGCCGAGCGACTACAACGTCCTGTCCACGAGCCTGTACCACGCGATCCGCGACCGCAGCACCGGCGTCGCCTCGACGCTGGCCGGCGTGATCGTGCTGGTCGGGGTGCTCGTCGTCGTGGTCGACACCCGGCTGGTGCGCGAGCAGCGGCGGTTCGTCACGGTCGGAGGGAAGGGCGCCATGGACCGGCGCGGCGACCTGCGCCGCTGGCGCTGGCCCGCGTTCGGGCTGGCGATGGCGGTGTTCGCCGCGAGCGTCGTCGTCCCGGTGCTGACGCTGCTGCTGTCCACGATCACCAAGACGCCCGGCGTGTTCAGCCCCGGCAACTTCACGCTGAAGTACTGGTTCGGCTCCGACATCGAGGGTGCGGTCGGCTTCCCGCACGGCGTGCTGCGCGGAGGCGAGCTGTGGGAGGCGGCCTGGAACAGCGTGCGGATCGTCGGGCTGGCCTCGCTGGTCTGCGGCTTCGTCGGGCTCCTCGTCGGGTACGTGGTGGTGCGCGGCGCCGGGAGCCGCGTCTCGGCGTTCCTGCGGCAGGTGTCGTTCCTGCCGTACCTGGTGCCCGGCATCGCGTTCGCGGCCGCGTGCCTGTCGCTGTTCGCCGTCCGGCGCGGCCCCGTGCCCGCCCTCTACGGGACGATCACGCTGCTCGTCCTGGTGATGGTGGTGACGCACCTGCCGTACTCGTCCCGGTCGGGGATCTCGGCGATGATGCAGCTCGGCCGGGAGCCGGAGGAGGCCGCGCAGATCAGCGGGGCGCGCTGGCCGACCCGGATGGTCCGCATCATCATCCCGATCCAGCGGGGGGCGCTCGTCACCGGCGTGGTCCTGCCGTTCATCTCCGGGCTGAAGGAGCTCAGCATCGTCATCATGCTGACCACGTCCGGGACGCAGCTGCTCACCACCCTGTCCATCGGGCTCGTCGACTACGGCTACACCCAGCTCGCCAACGGCGTCGTGCTCGTCATCGCCCTGCTCTCGTTCACCATGACCTACCTGGCCCAGCGGCTCACCAAGAGCAGCCTGGCCTCGGGCATCGGAGGTTGACCATGCCGGCCATCACCCTCAGCGGAGTGGTCAAGAACTACACCGGCGGCGGCCGCGCCGCGGTGCGCGACCTCGACCTCGTCATCCCGGACGGGTCCTTCACCTGCCTGCTCGGACCGTCCGGCTGCGGCAAGACCACCACCCTGCGCATGATCGCCGGGCTGGAGCAGCCGACCCGGGGCGAGATCACCGTGGGCGACCGGGTCCTGGACTCGGTCGAGCGCGGCGTCTACGTCCCGCCGGAGAAGCGGGACATGGGCCTGGTGTTCCAGAACTACGCGCTCTGGCCGCACCTCACCGTCCGCGGCAACACCGAGTTCGGGCTCCGGATGCGCAGGGTGCCGGCGGAGCGCCGCAGGGCCCGCGCGCAGGAGGCCCTGGAGAAGGTGCGCGTCGCCGACTGCATGGACCGGTACCCGTCCCAGCTGTCCGGCGGCCAGCAGCAGCGCGTCGCGCTGGCGCGGATGCTCGCCGTGGACCCCGACGTCCTGCTGCTGGACGAGCCGCTGTCCAACCTCGACGCGCGGCTGCGCCTGGAGATGCGGACGGAGCTGAAGCGCATCCACGAGGAGACGGACGCGACGGTCGTGTTCGTCACCCACGACCAGATGGAGGCCATGACGATGGCGACGCACATCGCCGTCATGTCGGAGGGAGAGCTCCAGCAGGTGGCGCCGCCGATGGAGATGTACGAGCGCCCGGCCAACCGGTTCGTCGCCGAGTTCGTGGGAAGCCCGCCGATGAACATCGTCCCCTTCGGTGAGGAGCCCGAGGGGCTCGCCGGGTCGCTGCTGCGTTACGTGGAGAAACGCGCCGGACTGAGCGGGGCTGCGTGCGCGGGCGTCCGGCCCGAGGCGCTGAGGCTGGCCCGGTCGCGGGACGAGGTGCCCGGCACGGCCTGGGCGGACGAGGCCGTCGTCGAGACCGTCCTGCCGACCGGGTCGAGCTGGACCGTGCAGCTGCGCGTGATGGACACCGACCTGTTCGCCGTCACGCACGAGGATCCCGAGGCCGCGCCGGGCGACCGGCTCCACTGCTGGGCGCGCCCCGAGCGACTGCACGTGTTCGCCGGGGACGGATCCCGGATGGGCGCCTGGGACGACGCCGCCGCGCCCGTTCAGAAGGCGGCCTCGTGACCGCGTCCCTGCGCCCGCCGCGGGCGCTGCTGCTGGACTTCGGCGGCGTGCTGGTCGAGACGTCCAAGCGGGACGGCTGGCAGGCGGCCCTTTCCAAGGAGGTGCACGCGACCCTCGCCGGAGCGGGCTCCCGCGAGCTGGACGCCGCCGCGATCGAGACCGACATCAGGGCGGGCGCGGCCGCGGACAAGTGCTGGAAGGACGCCATGTCCCGCCCGTACGCCCCGCGCGAGACGACCCACGCCGCGTTCTGGGGCGACTACGTGGCGGCCGACTGGCCCGCGCCCGCGCGGCAGCTCGTCGTCGCGCACGCCACCCCGCTGTGCAAGCGGATGGGCGAGCTGCGGCAGGAGCGCCGCACCCGTCCCGGCATCCCCGAACTGCTCGACGCCGCCGCCGGGTTCGGCATCCCCTGCGCGGTCGTGAGCAACGCGCTGTCCGGCGCGGTGCACCGGGACTACACCGCCTCGACCGGGCTGGCGGGCAAGCTGGCTCTGGAGGTCTACAGCGACGAGGTCGGGATCCGCAAACCCAACCCGGAGATGATCTGGATCGCGACCCGCGCCCTCGGCGTCGAGCCCTCGGACGCGTGGTATGTCGGCGACAACTTCGACCGGGACGTCCTGTGCGGGCACCGCGCCGGCATCGGCGGGAACGTGCTGATGGTGGCCAAGGGCACCCATGACGTCCCGTACGAGGTCCGGTGCCGTCCCGACGCCGTCGTCGACGACGGGCACGGGCTGCTGGACCTGCTCACCGCCACGATCGAAGGAGAACAATGAGCGTCGACGTCCCCGCCTCGCGGGAGCTCGCCGGGATCGCCGAACTCGCCGCCCGCGCCACGGGGGACCGTCTGCGGACGGCGTTCCGGTCGCGTCCCGAGGTCGATCTCAAGCGCGACATCCACGACCCGGTCACCGTGCACGACCGGGCGGCGGAGGAGACGATCCGGGAGGTGCTGGCCGAGCACACCCCCGGCAGCGTCGTCGTCGGTGAGGAGGGCGGCGTGGGCGGCGGAGACGGCGGGGACGGCGACCTGCGCTGGTTCGTCGACCCCATCGACGGGACCGCCAACTTCGCCGTCGGCCTGCCGTTCTTCTGCGTGTCCATCGGCGCGGCCATGGGCGGCGAACTGGTGGCGGGCGTGGTGTACGACCCGGTGCGCGACGACATGTTCACCGCGTCCCTGGGCGGCGCCACCTGCAACGGCGAGCCGATCCACAGCCGCGGAGCGACCCGCGACGAGAACGCGGTGCTCGTCACCGGCTACCCGAACGCGCGGGAGATGCATCGCCGCGGTGAGGAGTCGCTGCGGAGTTTCGGCTCGCTGGTGAACGCGTTCGCCACCGTGCGACGTCCGGGCAGCGCCGCCCTCACCCTCGCCCACGTCGCCGCCGGATGGGCGGACGTGGCCTACGGAACGTCCGTCAACGCGTGGGACGTCGCGGCGGCCGTGCTGCTGGTCAGGCAGGCCGGCGGCACCTACCTGCCGCTGGACGGGGAGCCCGGCGGCAGCGACTGGGAGGCCCCCGGGTACCTGGCGTGCGTGGGCGGCTTCGACCTCGGCGGCTCCGCCATCGCCGAGGTCGCGGGACTCGTGAACGCCGGGGAGCCGGCATGAGCGCCACCGGGCTGCGGACGGTCGACTGGATCGTCACCGACCTGGACGGAACGCTCGTCGGGCGCGACCTGAAGATCGTCGAGTCGAGCCTGGCCGCGCTGCGCCGCTTCGTCGCCTCCGGCGGCACCGTCGTCATCGCCACCGGGCGCAGCGAGGAGGCCGCGCTGCCGTACTACCGAGCGCTCGACCTGACCACCCCCGCCATCCTGTACAACGGGGCCCGCGTGGTCGACCTCGGCACCGGCGCCGTCCTGCACCGGCGCTGCCTCGACGTCGCCGCCTGGGCGAAGCTCACGCCGCTGTTCGCCGAGCTGCCCTCGGGCGTCTGGCCGGTCGCGTTCGCCCAGGGCCGCGCCCACACCACGGGTTCCTCAGCGGCGCTGCGGGAGTACGCCCGCCGCGACGGGATCGACCTCGGGCACATCGCGTCGTGGGACGACCTGCCGCTCGACGACATCGTCAAGGTCATGCTCATCTGCGACCGTCCCGAGCTGATGGATCCCACGGAGGAGGCGGTGGCGGCGGTCGTGTCCGGCGTCACCCTGGTCAGGTCCGAGAGCACCTACCTGGAGGTGCTGCCCGCGGGCGCGACCAAGGGCACGGCGCTGCGCGAGCTGGCCGCGGCCCGGGGCGTGGCCCTGAGCGCCGTCGCGGCGATCGGCGACAACCCGAACGACCTGGACATGATCCAGGCCGCCGGTCTCGGCGCCGCCGTCGGGGACGGCGCCGAGATCGTCCGGTCCGCCGCCGACGTGGTGGTGGGCCCCTGCGACGAGGGCGCCGTCGCCGACCTCGTGGCCCGCGTCCTGCCGTGATCCTGACCGTCGTCGGCTGCGCCGGCTCCGTCCCGGGGCCGGAGGCCGCGTGCTCCTGCTACCTGCTGGAACACGACGGCTTCCGGCTCCTGCTGGACGCCGGGACGGGGGCGCTCGGCCCCCTGCAGCGCTTCGCCGACCCGTGCGCGATCGACGCCGTCGTCATCAGCCACCGGCACCGCGACCACTGCTCGGACCTGGTGCCGCTCGCCTACCTGCGGGACCGCAGGGGCGCCACCGCCCGGCTGCCCGTGATCGCCCCGGCGGGGACCGGGGCGCACGTCGCGGCCCCGCCCGGCTACGGGCGGATCCTCGACTGGCAGGCCCCGCCCGCGGGACCGTCCGGGCTCGGACCGCTGACGATCGAGACGGCTCCGGTGCGGCATTCCGTACCGGCGCAGGCCGTCCGGGTCACCGCCGGATCCGCGAGCCTCACCTACTCGGGCGACTCCGGTGAATGCGCCGAGCTGCTGGAGCTTGCGCGCGGAACGGACGTCCTCCTGTGCGAGGCGGCTGCGGCCGTCGAGACCCCTGGCTCGGCCGCCGCCCACCTCACCCCGGCGCAGGCGGCGCGCCTGGCCCGGGAAGCCGGCGCCGCCCACCTCGTCCTCACGCACCTGCGCCCCTGGGCCGACCCCATGGCGGCCCTACGGGAGGCCCGCGCGTCTTATCGCGGGCCCGTGACCCTGGCGACTCCCGGCCTGAGACTGATCGCCTGACCGCCGGGCGAGGCGCCCCTCAGTGAGGGGCGCCCCGGCTTCCGGTGAGGGAGCGCGCGTCAGCGGGCGAGGTCCGTCCAGAATCGGAGGTGGTGCTCGGCGGCCAGGTCGACGGGGCGGATGCCGCCGCTGCCGGGCGCGAGGGACTGGACGTGAGGGGTGCGGCCCCCGGTCGCCCTGAACAGCGGCCACCGCGGGCCGCCGGCCGTCGCGGGCCGTCCCGTCGCGGCGAAGCTCGTCCAGTAACCGAGCATCTGCCGGGCGAGGGTCCGCTGTTCGGCGTCCAGCTTGGGCGGAATGCCGCCCAGGTCGAACAGGTACCACAGCTCGGACGCGTGCTGGGCGCCCATCGGCATCTTCGGGGGCCCCGGGGCCAGCGCCGGCGCGTTCGGGTCGGCGAACTCGTACTCGTACACCGGCACGCGCCGGGCCAGGTCACGCGCCATGGCGTACTGCGCGTGCACCCACTTGCGGTCGGTGGCGATCGCCGACCAGGCCAGCGCCGCCGAGTCGTAGGACGAGCGGGGGTACTCGGCCCTGACCGCCTTCTCGTCCTCGCCGAACGTCTCGGTCATCACCGTGTCGAAGGTCTGCTCGGTCATGGGTCCGCGCTGGCCTCCGCCGGCGTCCTCGTAGACCGCCGTCGACTGGGTGGCCTCGTCGTGGGTGTTCCCCGACAGCACCGGCACGTGGTGGAACCGTCCGGCACGCAGCGCGTCGGCCGGCCGGGTCGGCAGCACGTCGGTGCCGTAGGCCGGGAACATGTACTGCCCCAGCACCGGCATCAGCTTGTCCACGGGAAGCGCGCGCAGGCAGGCGACGACCGCCTGGTCGTCGCCGGTGCAGCCGACCTCGGAGGCGGTCCGCCGGCCGCGCGCCTCGACGGCCGTGCGCGGCTGGAGGATCTCCGCGGCCTTCTGCCCGCGGTAGTCGAAGTTGTCGGGCCAGCCGACCGAGCAGGAGCCGGTCTGCAGGATGACCTTGCTGAACAGGCCCCTCGCGCCCGGCGAGGTGAGGTGGGCGCAGCCGCTGACCGCGCCCGCGGACTGGCCGGCCAAGGTGACGTTGCGGGGGTCGCCGCCGAACCTGGCGATGTTGCGGTTCACCCAGGACAGGGCGGTCTGCTGGTCCTTGAGGCCGTACGTTCCGGATCCCTCCAGGCCGGGGTGGCCGAAGAAGCCGAACACGCCGACCCGGTAGTTGACGGAGACGACGACGGCGTCGCCCTGGGCCGCCATGCGGTGGGCGTCGTAGTTGCTGCCGGCGCCCATGTAGAAGCCGCCGCCGTGCACCCACACGATCACCGGCCTGGGCTTGGCCGGGTCGCCTTTCGGCGTGGTCACGTTCAGGTAGAGGCAGTCCTCGTTCCTGCTCCCGGTGGGAACCTCGCCGGGTTCCTGCGGGCACGGCGAGCCCGGCCGGGTGGCGTCCCGCGCGCCCTTCCACCGTGCCGGCGGCCGCGGATCCCGCCAGCGCAGCGCGCCCACCGGCGGCGCTGCATAGGGGATGCCCTGGAAGGTCCGGACCTCCCCGTCGAGCCTGCCTCGGACCGCCCCGTACTCGGTGCGCACGACCTGACCGTCGTTCCCGCCCCCGCCGCTGAGCCTCGCGGTCTGGGCGCCGGCACACGACGTCGCGGCGCCCACCGCCCCGATCAGCGCGACCAGCGCCGGTAGCGGGCGCCGCCTCCCGACCTTCATCAGTGATGTCCTTCCATGCTGTCGATCGCCCGGACGATCACCAGTCCAGCGGACGGCGCGGGGGGCGCACCAGCGGCGAAGGCGGATGCGCGCTGCCTACGAAAGTGGATCCCGGCCTGCCATCCTTCGGTGATCGCGCGGTCGTGGGCGGACGCCGGGGCCGCGCCGGCCCCTACCGTGTGCGGCATGCGATTCGTCCCGGCACGTGCGACGCGGACCGTCCGGGCCCGGCTGCTCGACCCGGCGATCCTGGTGTGCGTCGCCGCCCTCACCTGGGTGCCGCCGATCCCGGACGGGCCCGCCGGAGAGGGCCCGTGGGCCGGGGTCGCGGGCATGCTCGCGGTCGGGGCCGTGATCGTCGCCGGGCGGCGGGCCGGCGCCGAGGCACCGGCGGCTGCCGCGGCCGCCGCCGGTGTGACGGTGTGGGCGCTGTCGACGTCCGGCCGCTTCGCCTCGGCGGGCGAGCCCACCAACCTGCTGATGTCGCTCGCCCCCGCCTTCCTGACCTACGCCGGGCACCTCTACGGGCGGGACCGCCGGCGCGCCTGGACCATGGTGGTCCTGCTCGGGCTCGCCGCCGTGCACCCGTGGGAGACCTCGCAGAAGGTCGCCGCCGACGGGCTGCTGTACGTGTGCGCGCCGATGCTGTTCGGGTTCTACCGCGAGGCCAGGCAGATGCTCGTGCGGACCCTGACCGACCGCGCCCGCGACGCCGAGCGCGAACGGGACCTGTGCGCCGAGCAGGCCAGAGTCCGGGAGCGCACCCGCATGGCCGTGGAGCTGCACGACGTCGTCACGCACCGGGTGAGCCTGATGGTGCTGCACGCCGGGGCGCTGAGGATGACCGCGGCCGACCGTGCCGTGCGGGAGACGGCCGAGAAACTCCGCGCGACGGGATGCGAGGCGCTGGTCGAGCTCCGCGAGCTGATCGGCGTGCTGCGCGGTTCCCAGGCGTCCGCCCCCGAGCGGAGCATCCCCCCTCCCCCGGCCCCGGTGGCCGCCGGAGCCCTTTCTCCGGAGGCGCCGCCGCGGATCGACCGGTCGGACCGGTGGTTCGCGGCCGCCGCGGGCGCCTGGACGCTGCTGATCAGCACTCTCGTGGCCTCGGTGCCTCCGACCGGAGCCGGCGAACCCGTCCTCCCCTGGCTGGAGATCGCCCTCCAGCTGCCCCTGGCGGCGGCCCTCGTCCTGCGCCGCCGCCATCCCCACGCGGCCGCCGCGCCGACGCTGGCCGGGACGGCGGTCCTGCTCGTCCTCGCCGTGACCGGCGCCATGGACCTGCCGGTGACGGGCGGCTCCACCAGGCTGGTCCTCCCGGCGACCGCGCCCCTGGCGGCCTACTGCGTGGCCGCGTACTCCAAGCGTCCCGGCCTGGGCGCGGCCATGGTGGCGGCACTGCTGCTCGTCGCCGTCCGGCCGTGGGCGCCCCACGCGGCCGTCGTCTCGGTCGGGGCGGTGTTCATCGGGCTGCCCGCGCTGCTGGGGCTGTACGCCGGAGCGTGGCGACGCCTCGTCGCGGCCCTGACCGAACGCGCCGAACGGGCGAGGCGCGAGCGGTGGCTGCTGGAGGGCCGGGCCCGGGCCGAGGAACGGGCCAGGCTCGCCCGCGAGATGCACGCCATCGTGTCCGGCCGGGTGAACGACATGCTCGGCTGCGCCGAGCGGCTGGGCGGCGCCTCCCCCTCCGCGGAGATCGCGCGGGCCCACGCCGATCTGGTCGCGAACGGCCGGCGGGCCCTCGACGAGCTGCACCACCTGGTCGGCGCGTTCCAGTCCGGCGACGCCGCCGCGGAGACCGCGGACGGGCCCGGCGGTCCGGCGGGGCTCGCGGGGCTCGCCGCCGAGTCCGCGTCCGTCGGCGTCCCGGTCGAGCTCGTCGAGGAGGGCGACCCGGCGGCGGCGTCCCCGGCGATCATCCGGACGGCGCACCGCATCGTCGGGGAGGCGCTCACCAACGTCCGCAAGCACGCGCACGGCGCGCACGTGCGCGTGGCGGTGCGCTACCTCCCCGACCAGGTGCGGGTCAGGGTGAGCAACGGAAGGCCGCCCGCCGGGCCCTACCGCGGGGAGCGGGAACTCGCGGCCGGGGGCTCCGGCACCGGGCTCCTCGGCGTTCGGCAGCGGGTCGACCTGGTCGACGGGACGCTGGTGGCGCGGCCCACCGAGGACGGCGGATTCGTGATCGATGCGATACTGCCCGCATACGTGCCCACGTCATCGCACCCACAGCACCCGACCCCACAGCACCAGGCGCCGCCGTGACGGCCCGCCGCACGCGACCGCGCCACGAACCGGGAGAGCCGAGCCCGTGAGCCCCGACCCGATCCGCGTCCTGATCGTCGACGACGAGCCGATGGTGTGCGCGCATCTGCGCACCATCCTCGGATCGGCCGGCGACATCGAGGTGGTCGAGCCGGCGCATGACGGGGAGGCCGCCCTGCGGGCCGTCGAACGGCACCGGCCCCACGTCGTCCTGATGGACCTCCGGATGCCGGGCATGGACGGGATCACCGCGACCGAACGTCTCACCGCGCGCCCGGCGCACCCGGTGATCGTGGTGCTGACCACCTTCGACGCCGACGAGTTCGTGCTGCGCGCCCTGCGCGCCGGCGCCGCCGGGTTCCTGGTCAAGTCGACGCCGCCGGAGGACCTGATCGGCCTCGTCCGGGTCGCCCGCGACGGGCACACCGTGCTGTCGCCGGAGGCGACCAGGCGGCTGCTCGCCGCGTCGTCGGCCGGAGAGCGCGACAGGGAGCGCGCCCGCCGCCTGGTCGCCGGGCTGACCGAACGCGAGGCCGAGGTCCTGGCCTGCCTCGGCGAGGGGTTGTCGAACGCCCAGATCGGCAGGCGGCTGTCGCTCACCGAGGCCACGGTGAAGAGCTACGTCTCGCGCATGCTGGTCAAGCTCGGCTGCGAGAACCGCACCCAGGCGGGGCTCGCCGCCCACAACGCGGGCCTGGTCGGCTGAACGGCCGACCGGCCGGCGAGCGACCGCGGCGTCATGACGGCGTTCGGGTACCTGACTCCACGAGGACGGCGAACCCGTCGAGATGGCGTGCGAGACCGTACTCGAACAGCCCTTCCAGGTCCGACGTCGTCTCCTCGTGAACGGCCGCGAGCAGGGGAAAGCGGCCGCTCCGCATGAGCTCGTCGGTCCGCTCGCGCCGGTCCAGCCGCCACCGCGTGAGCGTCACACCGGTCTCCTGCTCCGCCTCGGCCTCGTTCGCCAGGGGCAGCGCGATGTTGATCACCAGCGCGTGCAGGGTGAGCGCCTCCCTGGTCCGCGTCGTCATCGACAGCCCGAGCCCGTCGAGCGCGCGCATCGTCCACTCGGTGTGCTCCAGCATGTGGGGGACGAGCAGCGGGCGGGTCAGCGAGATGGCGCTCGGCAGCCAGAGATGCCGCCGGCACAGGTCCCACTGGAGCCGCGCGATCAGTTCGAGCTTGGCGCGCCACCCCTCCGGCCCCGGGCTGGGCAGCTCGGTCGAGCCGAAGGCGGCGTCGGCCATCTGCGCCACCAGCTCGTCCTTGTTCGCCACGTACCGGTACAGCGACATCGGGGCGATGTCGAGTTCGGAGGCGAGCCTCCGCATGGACAGGGCGTGGAGCCCCTCGACGTCGGCGATGGCGATCGCGGCGCGAAGGACGTGCTCCAGGCTCGGCGCCTGCCTGCCGGGGCGGGGCCGCGGCGCTCCCGCCGCCGCGCCCGGGCCGGCGGGCCGCCGTGGCACACCGCGCGCCCTCACCACCGATCCGGCGCCGACCTTCGCCTCGACCAGCCCCTCCTCGCGCAAGGTCGCGATCACTCTGGTCGCGGTCGCGATGGCGACGTCCCACCGCTGGGCGATCTGGCGGATGGAGGGCACCCGGTCGCCGGGCCGCAGCCGGCCGTCCTGGATCTGGGCCCGGATGTCCGCGGCGATCCGCCGGTAGGGCGGATCCGGCCGCGGGGCCGATGACGCCATAGGACACCCCACTCCACCGGCGGGGCCGGATCCCCGCGCGATCAGACTAGTGCACTCATCGCGACACTAGTGCACTTCCTCGATTCCACCTGCCTGATCGGCCCCCATATATCACGACTCTCGATACGTTGTCCCAAAGCGAGTAGACGGCGTACACCCCGTCCGGCGGGCCGACGCCGGGGACCGAATCGGTGTGAGCCCGCGCCGGGTCAGGCGTTGCCGCCCCATCGGGTGCCCGCGTACCGGGCGAGCGTCATCTCGATCTCCTTGCGGGAGCCCTTGAGCCGGTGGACGGGCACCACCATGATCCAACCGGTCTGCCTGTCCAGGTAGCACAGCGGATTCCGCGGTCCCCGGACCGCCGGCAGGGGCGCACCCGGCATCGGGGACACGCACACCGCCCACCCGGCCGGCTTGGCGCGGCGCACCGCGACCCGGCCGATCTCGTGCCATCCGTAGTGGACGCGGCGGCCGCTGTACTGGAGTTCGAGCCCATCGGCGCCGACCCGGAGTTCGCACGGTCTCCAGAGCGCGTCCAGATGCGGGATCACCCATTTCACCGGGACGCGCACGAGCCAGAAGGCGGTCACGGCCAGAATCGCGATGATCAGGGTGAGGAACGCCCCGGCCGAGTCCGCCGACCCCATCGCCGAGTCCACCGCCAGCAGGCCGACAGCGATCCCCGTGAGAAGTCGGAGAACGTGGCCGATGAGCCCGAGGACCACGGGCGCGACACTGGCCTCGAACCGCACCGACGGGGGAGGGCCGAGCTGCCGGGTCCGCCGATCCCGGTTCTCGAAGGACCCTGTCACATCGTGCGCCGACACGTCGGTGGTGGTGGAACCGGTGACGTGATACCGCGTCAGCATGTCCTGCACGGGACGGGGAAGCCACGCACCGCCGTCACCGCCCGAGGACAGCACTTCGACCAGTTCTGCCGGGCTCGGCCGTGCGGCGGGATCCTTGGCGAGGCAGTCCGCGACGACGCCTTTCAACGCGTCGGGCAGCGCGTCCAGGACCGGGGACTTGTGCACCACCCGATAGGTCAGCGCCTCCACCGGCCCCTCCCCGAACGGCCGGACGCCCAGGGCGTAGGCGAGGACGGCTCCGAGGGCGAACACGTCGCACGCCGGCGTGATCGAACCCTCGGAGATCAGCTCTGGCGCCATGAAACCGGGGGTTCCGGCCCGGGACGTGACCCCGGAGGCGTCGACCGCCCGGGCGATGCCGAAATCGATGACGCGCGGCCCGTCCGCGGCGAGCAGGACGTTCGATGGTTTGAGGTCACGGTGGACGACTCCGGCGCGGTGGACGGCCTCCAGCGCCTCCGCCAGCCCGGCCCCCAGCGCCAGAGCCGAGGCCGGCGGGAAGGGTCCGAGCTCGGCGACCGCGGTGGCGAGCGAAGGCCCCGGCACGTACGCCGTGACCAGCCATGGAACGTCGGCCTCGGGATCCGCGTCGACGACGGGGGCGGTGTGGAATCCGCCCACCTGGCGTGCGGCCTCCACCTCGCGTTTGAAACGGCGGCGGAATTCGGCGTCGGCGGCGAACCCGGGGTGGACCAGCTTCACGGCGACCGGCCGGCCGCCGGGGGACGTTCCGAGGAACACCTGCCCCATTCCGCCGGCACCGAGTCGGGCCGACAAGGTGTAACGACCGATCGCGCCAGGGTCGCCGGGCCGTAGAGCGTCCACCGCACTCCCAGGGTCGGTCCGCGGTCCTTGAGTCGGGAATACCGCGGAGCGCCCGCTCATGGTCTCCTCAGATTGCCCTGATCACGTCCGCGTGTCTTTGACCGTGCTTCCACGATCCTTTGACACCTTTTCCATCGACCTCTGCTGACACGGGCGCCTGCCGCACGTCGTCGCAGGGCGGTACCCCTGGACGGCCCGTCCGCGCGGGGAGGGAACGGTGTAGCGTTGATCGTCCAAGTGCCCTCATGGCCGTCACGAGTGGACCTGGGGAAGCCAGTGATCGAAACGGTGTACAGAACCGAGGACTTCCCCCCGGCGGAGAGATTCGACCACTGGCGGGAATGGATGGGGCGTACGCACGCTCCCGTGGATCTGAGCAGCGAATATGCCGCGGACTATCACGCTCACCAGCGCACCTTGCAGCTCGGCGCGATGACCGTGTGGCCGTCGACCCTCCAGCCGCTGCTGTCCCGCCGGACGGCGAAACTCGTCAGATTCTCCGATCCCGGAACGTACAACCTCACGCTCGTCCTCGAAGGAACGGCAAGGGCCAGATGGGACGATCGGGAAGCCGAATACCGTCCCTACGACCTGCACGGGCAGAATTCCTGGCGACCCTGCACGGTCCAGGTCGGGCGGAATGATCAGATCGTCAGGTGCGTGGGGGTCGAGATCCCCAGGGACCTCGTCGCGCTCCCGCGCGGGAGCGCCGACCGCGCGATCAGCCGGCCGCTGTCGGCGCGGGAGGGCGTCGGCGCGCTGCTGGCCGGTTTCCTCACCCGGCTCAGCGCCGACACCTCCGGCTACCGCGCCACCGACGGCCCCCGGCTCGGCGCCGTCCTGAGCGATCTCGTCTCGGCGCTGTTCGCCCACGCCCTCGACTCCGACCGGGAACTCTCCCCCGAGGCCCGCCGGCGGACCCTGATCCTGAGCGTCCGCTCCTTCATCGGCCGGAACCTGCACGACCCCGATCTGACCCCGTCGCTCGTCGCCGCCGCGCACAACATCTCCACCAGCCATCTGTACCGCCTCTTCCAGGACGAGAACGTGACCGTCGGAGCCCTGATCCGCCGGGAACGTCTGGAACGCGCCCGCCGGGATCTGGCCGATCCGGCCCAGCACGGGGTGCCCGTCCACGAGATCGCCGCCCGCTGGGGCTTCACTCACCATTCGGCCTTCACCCGGGCCTTCCGCGCCGCCCACGGCACCTCCCCCAGCGACTACCGGCAGGCACGGCGGCACCCGGCGCCGAGCACCGCTGACCAGGTCATGTGAGCGGTCGACTTCCGCAAACAGGGTTTGATGCGCGCTTAGGCCTCGCTTGAGGGGTTAGGGCAGCGTCATGGTCCTTGAACTCCTGCGGCGCGGCGTGTCAGCGGCCGGCGGTCTCCCAGGTGGTGGAACCGCCGTCCGCGCCGCGGACTACGCGGGGACTCTGGGCGTCCGGACGGCGGCCGTGCCGATCCGGCAGGCGAGACGTGCTCTCGGTGAGGTCGGAAGCATCGCTGGGCGGGCTCTCCGGCCGTCGCGGACCGTCCACCGGTACCCGGACCGGCTGCACATCGAGCTGCGTCATCTGCACAAGGCGGGCCGGTGGTCCGAGGCGCAGGCCCTGGAGCACGCCGTCGAAGAGCTTCCCGCCGTGCACTGGGCGCGCGTCAACGCGGCCTTGGGACGCTTGATCGTCCACGTGCCGGAGGAGGTCTCCCCGGAGGACGTCCTGGAAGTCGTCGAGGCACTGGACGCGGTCCTGGAGGGCGAGGAGCCCGGAGCGGGTCTCTTCGCGGCGCCGCCGACGGCGCTGGCCCTCGGCGCCGACCTGGTCGGGCTCACGATCACCGGGGCGCAGTGGGTGCTCGGGCGGGCGCCGCTGCCGTCCGAGGTCGCGGGGCTGGTGGCGTTCGCGGACACGGTGCCCGTGCTGCGCGGCGTTCTGGCCGCCGCGGTGCCGGGTGCGCCGGTGGAGCGGTGGCTGCCGCTGACCCAGGCCGCCGTGCAGGCGCTCGCGCCCGGCGGGACGGGGCTGGTCGTCGACACTGCGCAGCGGCTCTGGCAGCGCCGCGAGGCCGCCGCCACCCACCGGTTGTGGCGGATCGCCGAAGCGGACCTGACCGGCGCGCCCGAGCGGGCCGGATGCACGGGCGTGTCCGGCGGGCGTTCCCACGACCTGCGCGACGGGCCGCCGGAGCGGCACGCGGGCCGGATGCTCGCCGTCGGCCTCGGAGGGCTCGTCCTCGGCGGGCTCCTGACCGGCAGCGCGCGCCGCGCGCTGGACGTCGGGGTCGCCGCGGCGCCGAAGGCGCCCCACGCCGCCCGCGAGGTCTTCGCGGCCGAACTCGCCGCCCGGCTGGCCGGGCGGGGAGTGCTGGCCCTGCACCCGGCGGCGCTGCGCCACCTGGACCGGATCGACACGGTGCTGCTGGACGCCGACGCCCTGAAGGCCGGTGACCTGGTGGTGGACGAGGTCGCCGTGCTCGCGGGCACGTCGGAGGCCGAGGTGGCCGAGCACGTCCACGCGCTGCTGGACCCCGGGGCGCCGGACGAGGTCAGGGAGGGGGGCGGGTGGTCCCTCGGCCCCGCCGAACGCGTGCTGCCCGGCCGGAGGGTCGCGGCCGAGGGCCGGGGCCTGCGCGGTTCGGGCCCGCTGCTGGCCCTGGCCGAGGGCGGGCGGCCGCGCGCCCTGATCCGCATGCGCCGCTCGCTGCGGGAGGAGACGAACGCCCTGGTGACCGCCGCGCGGGAGGCGGGCGCGAAGATCGTGCTGGCCGGATCCGGCGTCGATCTGCCGCTCCCCCCGGACGCCACCGCCCCCGGCGGCCCGGACCTGGTCGCCTCCGTCCGCGCGCTGCAGGAGGACGGCGCGGGCGTCCTGCTGATCTCGCGCGATCCGGCGGCGCTCGCCGCGGCCGACGTCGGCGTGGCGGCCTGGGCGGACGGCGCGCCGCCGTGGGGCGCGCACCTGCTGGTCCTGCGGGATCCGGCGGCGGCCGCGCACGTCGTCGAGGCCGTCGCCGCCGCGCGCCGCGTCAGCGAGCGGGGCGTCACGCTCGCATGGTCGGGCACGGGGGTGGCCGCGCTGCTCGCGCTCACCGCGCCTCCGGGGAAGGCCGCGGACCGCGCCCTGTCCGCCGTCAACGGGGCGGCGGCCCTGGGGATGGCCTACGGCGCCTGGACGGCCCGCGATGTGATGCGGCACGTTCCCGCGCCGCCGCTGCCGTCCACGCCGTGGCATGCCATGCCCGTGGAGGCGGCGCTGGAGCGGCTCGGCAGCCGTGCCGAGGGCCTGTCCGATGCCGAGGCGCGTGACCGCGGCGGGCGCGGCGCGGACCGCGCCCGCCCCGGCGAGGACCGCCGGCCGCTGCTGCGGGCCGTGGTCCAGGAACTGGCCAACCCCCTGACGGCGGTGCTCGCCGCCGGCGCGGCCGGTGCGGCGGCGGTCGGCTCGCCGGTCGACGCCGCGCTCGTCGCCGCGACCATCGGCGTGTCCGGGCTCGCCGGCGGCCGGCAGCGGGTCTCCGCCAACGAGATCATCGCGAGGATCTCGGCCAGGTCCGGCGAGCCGGTCGCCGTTCTGCGGGACGGCGAGCAGACCCGGGTGCCCGCGGAGCTGCTCGTCCGCGGCGACGTCGTGGTGCTCGTCGCGGGGGACGCGGTCCCCGCCGACTGCCGGATCGTCACCGCGAACGGCCTGGAGGCCGACGAGTCGTCGCTCACCGGCGAGTCCCTCCCGGTGGCCAAGGACACCGCGCCGACCCTGGCCCGGCACGTCGCCGAACGCTCCTGCATGCTCTACGAGGGCACCTCGATCGCCGCCGGGGAATGCACCGCCGTGGTCGTCGCGGTCGGCGACGCCACCGAGAGCGGCCGGGCCATGGCCGCGGCGGTGGCCTCCGGCTCGGCCTCCAGCGGCGTCGAGGCCCGCCTCAAGCAGATCACCGAGGCCACGACGCCGATGGCGGTCGGCGCGGCCGTCGGCGTCGTCACCTCGGGCCTGCTGCGGGGCGGGCCGCTGCGCCGCGCGCTGTCCGAAGGCGTCAACCTCGCCGTCGCGTCCGTCCCCGAAGGGCTTCCACTGCTGGTCAGCGCCGCCCAGGTGGCCGCGATCCGGCGGCTCGCCGAACGGGGGATCTACGTCCGCGACCCGCGCACCATCGAGACGCTCGGACGGGTCGACGTGCTGTGCTTCGACAAGACCGGCACCCTGACCGAGGGCCGCATCACGCTCGCCCGCATCGCCGATCACCGCCGCGACGCGGAGGCCGCGCGACTCGACGCCGCGCTGCGCGGCGTCCTGGCCGCCGCCCTGCGCGCCACCCCGGTGCCCAGCAACGGGCGGCACAGCCACGTCACCGACGCCGCCGTGGAGGAAGGCGCCGCGCAGGCGGGCGTGGACCGCGACTCCGGCGGGCCGTGGAAGCAGATCGACAGCCTGCCGTTCGAGCCGTCGCGCGCCTTCCACGCGACCCTCGGCTCGTTCGGCGGCGAGCGCACGGTGTTCGTCAAGGGCGCCCCGGAGGTCGTGCTCCCGCTGTGCGCCCGTACCCCGGACGGCGCGCTGGACCGCACCACCCGGCGGCGGCTGCGGGGACGCGTCGAGCGGCTCGCGTCCAGCGGCCACCGCGTCCTCGCCGTCGCCGAGCACCGCATGCCGGACGGCGGCGACACGATCACCGAGGGCGAGGTGACCGGCATGACCTTTCTCGGGCTGCTGGGCCTCGCCGACCCCGTCCGCGCCACCGCCGCGCGCGCGGTCGCCGACCTCCGCGCCGCCGGCGTCCAGATCATCATGCTCACCGGCGACCATCCGGCGACCGCCGCCGCGATCGCCGACCAGGTCGCCGGCGGCGGCGCCGAGCACCGCGTCATCACCGCGGACGAGATCGACCGGCTCGACGACGACGACCTGTCGCAGGCCCTGATCGGCGTGGACGTCGTGGCCCGGTGCACTCCCGTCCACAAGGTCCGCGTCGTGCGCGCCCTGCGCGGACGCGGGCGCGTCGTCGCCATGACGGGCGACGGCGCCAACGACGCCGCCGGCATCCGCCTCGCCGACGTGGGCATCGCGCTCGGCGAGCGCGGCACGGCCGCGGCGCAGGCGTCGGCCGACCTGATCGTCGCCGACGACCGGCTGGAGACGATCGTCTCCGCGCTCGTGGAGGGGCGCGCCATGTGGGCGTCGGTCCGCGAGGCCCTCGCCATCCTGGTCGGCGGCAACCTCGGTGAGATCGCCTTCACCCTGCTCGGCTCGCTGATGACCGGCCGCGCCCCGCTGTCGGCCCGCCAGATGCTGCTGATGAACATGCTGACCGACCTGGCCCCCGCCCTCGCCATCGCCGTCCGCGTCCCGACCCGGGACGCCACCGAGGTGCTGCTGGCGGAAGGCCCGGAGACCTCGCTCGGCTCCGCCCTCACCCACGACATCGCGCACCGCGCGGCGGTGACCACGCTCGGCGCCCTCTCCGGCTGGCTGGCCGGGCGCTTCACCGGCCCGGCCGTCCGCGCCCGCACCATCGGCCTGGTCGCGCTCATCGGCACCCAGCTCGCCCAGACGCTCAAGGCGGGCCGCGACGACCGCGCCGTCCTCCTCAGCACGCTCGGCTCGGCGGCGCTCCTGGCCGTCATCGTCCAGACGCCAGGCGTCAGCGGCTTCTTCGGCTGCGTCCCCCTCGATCCGCTCGCCTGGGCCACCGCCGCGGCGGCCGTCGCCGCGGCGATGGCGGCCGGCCGCTTCCTCCCGGACGGCGACGGACGGTCCGCTCCGTAGCGGGGTCCGCTGTCCCCCATCCGAGCTACCGGCGAATGTCCACCGGATGGTGACGATTCGTGCGGTGCCGGTTCCCTAGCGTTGCGGTGCGGCCGCACCGTTCGGCCTCCCGTTCCGCCACACCGCCGGGTGATCCGCGGCGATGCCCCCCTCCCTGGAGAAGAATCATGATTCGCAAGATCAAGACGGCCGCCGTCGCCGCGGCGTGCTGCACCGTCGTCGGTGCGGGGCTCGCCGGCTGCGAGGGCGACTCACTGGCGGGCGGGAGTCCGTCCTCCTCCGGCACGCCGAAGGCCGAAGCCGACCCGATCAAGGGAACCGAGAGGATCGAGGTCGGCGGCACGTCGGTGAACGTGTCCTGTGCGGGCGACGCGGCGAAGGGCAGGCCGGTCATCGTCCTGATGCACGGAGGAGGTGACGGGCTCGACAAGTTGGCCGCCACCCAGAAGCAGCTGAGCAAGGACGACCGGGTCTGCTCCTACGACAGGCTCGGTGCGGGCAAGAGCGACCCGCCGGACGGTCCGCAGGACTTCTCCAGCAGCGGCAAGGTCCTGACCGGCGTGCTCGACCGGATCGCCGGTGACGGCCCGGTCGTCCTGGCCGGGCACTCGCTGGGCGGGCTGATCGCGGCCCGGTACGCGCCGGACCACCGGGACAGGGTGAAGGGGCTGGTCCTGATGGACGCCACACCGCCGACGATGATCGAGGACATCACCGAGGCGATCCCCGAGTCCGCCAAGGGGCCGGCGGGCCAGGTGCGCGCGCAGAACCTCGCGATCTTCCAGGGCCAGAACCCGGAGAAGCTCGTCATCACCGACGGGAAGGTCGGCTCCGCGGGCAGCATCCCGGTGGAGGTGATCAAGCATGGGAAGCCGTACCTCGCGGCCATTCCCACCTACGGGCCGCGGCTGGAGCAGGCCTGGTCCGCCGGGCAGCGCGCGTGGCTCGCCCTGTCCAGCCGCAGCACGCTGACCACCGCCCCCCGGAGCGGGCACTACATCTACCTCGAACAGCCCGAGGTCGCCATCAAGGCCATCCGGCGCGTCACCTCGCAGGCCGCCGGATAGGCGACGGGCGGTGACCGGCCGGCCGTCCTCGCACCAAGGAGTCGTCATGCGACGGTCGACCCGGCGCCCCCGCCGCGACCGCTACCCTCGCCGAGTGATCGATCTGCGGCGGCTCCCTGCCGCGTGGCGGCGTCAGGACGTGACGGTCCGCGATCTCCCGTTCGCCCTGCTGCTGGCCGTCATGTCGTTCCTGCCGGTCCTGCGCGGCCACGAGACGTACGTCGGCGAACTTCCGCCCCGTCCCTTCGACGCGCCGGCCATCCTGGCGCTCGCCCTGCTCTGCCTCCCGCTCGCCGTGCGCCGGCGGTGGCCGGCCGCGTGCCTGGCCCTGGTGTCACTCGGTTTCGCCGTCGCGCAACTCCGCGGCTACCAGATGGTCGCGGGGACCGCGCTGCCCGCCGCGCTGGTGAGCTCGGGCGCCCATCTGGAACGCCACCGGCGCCTCGCGTTGATCGTCCTGTCCGCCGCGTACGCGGCGCTGGCGATCGCGCTCCACCTGCTCGGCGGGGCCGAGCGGCCGGACGGATACGTGGTGGTCTACCTGGCGCTGGCCGCCGCGTGGGGCATCGGGTCGTGGCTGCGCTCCGGTCGCGCCGCCGAGGCCGAGCGCCGCGTCCGGGTCGCCGAGGCGACCCGCGCGGCCGAGCGCACCCGCATCGCCCGCGAGCTCCACGACGTCGTCGCCCACCACGTGACGGCGATGGTCGTGCAGGCCGAGGCGGCGCGCTACCTGACCGCCTCCCCCGACCGCCTCGACGCGACCCTGAACGCGGTCACCGGCACCGGGCGGCGCGCCATCACCGACCTGCGGCACCTGCTCGACCTGCTCAACCCCGAGCACGGCGCCCCGGGGAACGGCGTCAGGACGCCGTCCGCCGGCGACCTCGGCACGCTCGTGGAACACACGCGCCAGGCCGGGCAGCCGGTGGAGTTCACCGAGGAGGGCGAACCGTCGGAGTCCGCCGGAAGCGCCGAGTTCGTGGCCTACCGGGTCGTGCAGGAGGCCCTGACCAACGCTCTCAGGTACGCCCACGGCAACCGCACCGTCACCCGGGTCCGGTACGGCGAGAAGGAGATCACCGTGCAGGTCGGCACCGACGGCCCCGAGAGGCGGACCGCGTCGCCGGGCGGCGGCGGGCGAGGCCTGGCCGGGCTGCGCGAACGGGTCGACGCCCTCGGCGGCGAGTTCAGCGCGCGCCCGCAGGCCGGCGGCGGCTTCGTCGTGCGGGCGCGCATCCCCACCGGGAGCCCGTCGTGAGCGCCCCGGTCCGGGTGCTGGTGTGCGACGACCAGGCGCTGATCCGGACCGGGTTCGCGACGATCATCGACGCGCAGCCCGACCTGGAGGTGGTGGGCGAGTGCGGGGACGGGCGGACCGCGGTCGGCCTCGCCCGCAGCCTGAGCCCCGACATGGTGGTGATGGACGTGCGGATGCCGGTGCTCGACGGCATCGAGGCGACCCGCCTCCTGGCCGGCCCCGGGGTCGGGGACCCCGTCAAGGTGCTCGTGGTGACGACGTTCAACCTGGACGAGTACGTGTACGAGGCGCTGCGCGCGGGAGCGAGCGGGTTCCTGCTCAAGGACGCCCCACCGGCGCAGCTGCTGCACGGGATCCGCACCGTCGCGGGCGGTGCCGCGCTGCTGGCGCCCGAGGTGACCCGGCAGCTCGTCGGCCGGTACGCCGCGCGGATCCGTCCCGCCCCGGGCACGGCCGACGACGTCGCGCTGGCCCCGCGCGAGCTGGAGGTGCTGAACCTCATCGCCAACGGCCTGTCCAACAACGAGATCGCCGCGACGCTGGTGCTCAGCCCGGAGACCGTCAAGACCTACGTGTCGCGCATCCTCACCAAACTCGGCCTGCGCGACCGCGTGCAGGCCGTCGTCTACGCCTACCGCAACGGCCTGGTCACCTGAACTCCGCGGTCGAAGGACGCGGTCCCGGGGCATCAGCCCCGGGACCGGTTGGGTCGGGCAGGGGCCCGGCCATTGCCGACCGGCCCTACTCTCTCGACAGCCGCAGGTAGTGGATCGCCTGCTCAGGGGTGAGAGAGGTGGGCAGGCCCAGAAGCCGCCGCTGCCAGATGCCCAGGTTCTCGCGCCATGTGCGATAGAAGGACAGGCAGCTCATCGGAGAGATCTCCCCATGGCGTTTCTTCGCCTCGTCGAGGAGTCTCAGGATCCGGTCGCGATCGGGAACGGGCTCTCCCTTTCCGCGAGCGGATCCGTGCAGACGGTCCACCACCTCTTCGATGAAACGCGAGCGCTTCTTGATCGCGTCCATCCAGAAGTAGAGCGTGGACACATCTGCTTCGTAGTGGAGCGCCCGGAAAAGGCCTTCGGCGATGATCTCACCGAACTCCTCCGGCGCGGCGCTCCGTTCGAACGGTTCGTACGCCAGCTGCCACAGCCTGCCCGCGATGCACGCCGAGCCGGCGGTGACCGCGTCGTACATGAACAGCCAGTCCTCATTGTAGATCGCGGGGAAGTACGTGCCCACGCGACGTGTGTCGACGAGGAGCGCGTTACCCCCCATGAAGGTCGACTGCACTCCCCCGGAAACCCGGTTGGCATGACATACGACTGAATTATCAGGAAAATCGGTGATCTGAAATCCGACCACCGGATATCGCTCGGTCAGACCGGCGGCCCTCGCGATCAGGGAGGGCTCCATGCCCCGGATGTCGTCGTCGAGGAAGAAGACCGTCCGCCAGCCGCACAGCCGGGCCAGCAGCAGGCCGATGTTCCGCTTCACCGCGATGTCGGTGTGCTTCTCCATCGCTCGCCGCTCGAAGTCGAGCAACGGGTGACCGTACCCTGGCGGAACCACCAGGGTGAGCGTGTCGGCGTGCAGGGCACGGCCGATCTTTTCGATCTCCCGCCGCTGCGAATCCGTGCTGCACAACAGGACGATCTTGCACTCCAGTGCCTTCGCCAGGGCGATCGCCGGACCCACCCGATGCGGGTGGATCGTGGGAACGACAATGGCGTCCACCTTTCCAGGTTTCGCCCTGCTCATGACATTGGACATGTCTGCCAGCAGGTCGATGTGCGAACCTATGTGGGACGCCTGGTCGAAATTATTCTCAGTCATCTTTCCTCCGTTTTTTCTCGTCCGCGACCTGGTCGCGAAACGGCCCAAGATCAAGATCGATCTGGACACTGGGTACTGTCCGCAGAGGAGCCGTCAGGGCAACGCGGGACTACCGCATCAACGCGCCGAGGGCCCCGACGGCGTTCCGATCAACCCGAGCACCTCGGCCGTCGGACGGACGTCGCCGAAGGACCGGTAGACGGTGTGCAGGGTGGCGTTGTGCTCCCGGTCGCCGCGCGCCGCGTTCGCGTCGGCGACCAGGATGACCCGGAACCCGAGGGTGCTCGCGTCGCGCGCGGAGGACTCGCAGCACACGTTGGTGACGGTGCCGGTGACCAGGACGGTGTCGACCCCGCGCCGTTCCAGCAGGTCCGGAAGGGGGCAGCGCCCCGGGAAGAAGGCGCTGGCCGCCGACTTCTCCACCAGCAGGTCGTCGGCATGGACCACGAAGTCATGCCACAGGCGTTCGGCCAAGGGCCCGGTGCCGCCGGAGGTGCGGTACATCTCGGCCGCTTCGGGCCCGAAGAACTCGTCGGCCACCGCCGTACGTTCGCCCACCGCGGGCAGGACCCAGGCGACCGTGCCGCCTGCACCCCGCAGAGCGTCGGCGAGACGGGCGATGTGGGGCACGATCCCCCGGCAGTAGGGATTGCCGGACACGAAGAACGGGACCATGTCGATCACTACCAGCGCCGTGCGGGCGGGAACGAGCCGCGTGAACGCGAAGCGGCGCCCCCGGCGGCGCTCATGACGGGCGTACTCCCGGGCCTCGATCCGCCACCTGTGCCGCTGCGCCTCGGCCTCTGACGGCACGATTCCTCCACGGTCTCCAGCACCCGACCCGCGAGCGGGACGAAAGGACGACCCGGGCCAGGAAGGGCTCACGGTACCGATCGTGTGCCAGATGGGCGCGACGAACTCCGCATGCGCCGGCGGAGCAGGCCTCCTAGGCTGCGGGCGTGAACTACAGCGAGCTTGAGGCGGACGTCCTCCGACTGATCATCGAAGCCGGCGAGGACGACGTTCGCGCCTTCGGCGAGGAGACGGTCACCCGCCTGGTGCGACCGGAGCTGCTGCGCGGCGCGGCCGAGGACGAACTCAGCCAGGACGCCCGGGCGGCGCTCGCCAACGCCTGCGCCAACGTCCTGACGATCAGCGCCGACGGGCTGCGGGACGAACTCGCGACGATCTATGACGGCATCCTGGTCGACGACGATCTGGACGGCGGAGTCCTCACCGCCATCAGGGCGCTGTCGCACTGGCAGAGCTACCTGGAGCAGAACCGGCGCGGCGAGCTCTACGAACTCGCCATCCGCTCCATCGAGGACGTCGACCACGAGGTCTCCGCCGATCTCGACGACTTCCTCGCCGCACCGGAGATGGCCGCCGAGTACGAGCGGATCCGCCGGCTCCTGGCCTAGCCGGGCGCGGGGCGATCGGCGAAGACGCCGTGGAGCATGCCCGTGGCCTGCCCGACCTCGATGAGGTAGCCGTCCGGGTCGCGCATGTAGCAGCGGATCTCCGCCTTGCGGTCCAGAGGCTCGGTCAGGAACTCCGCGCCGTGAGCGGTCGCCGACGCGTAGAACGCCTCTATGTCGGCCACCCTGACGTTGAGGAACGTCGACACCGGATCGCCGGGCTCGGGCGGCCTGAGGACGACGCCGGGCTTGTCCGGCGTGGGGCCGCCACCGGGGTTCATGATGATCCAGGTGTTGGCCACCTGCACGATGGCCGGGTTCTCCGGGAGAACCACCTCGCCGCCGAGGACGTTCGCGTAGAAGTCCCTGGAGACGGCCACGTCCCGGACCGTCAGGAAGTGCGTGAGCACGAGTCCCTGACTCGGCGCAGGAAGGCTGCCCTGGTCCGGCATCTCAGATTCCCCCTCGTCGCGGTGTCACCGGGCGGACGTGGCGCTTGTTCCTCCAGGACACCCGGCCCGGTCAACGCCCGTGCGGTAGGGAAATTCTCCATTCCCACGATCACAGTACGCGCCGCCTCGCGCTATCGATTGGTCGCCGAACCCGTCAAGGTCTGGCCAAGCGAACCTCGACGCCCGCCGTCCCGAATGTGGTAGATCATGCAGCGCGGTCGACCGTCGGTCACCGTGGACGCCCGGTGCCGTCAAGAGCCGCTCGCGGAGGAAGCCATATGGGCTTGCACGGATTTCTGGCGCTGTGGTGCGCGGTGTGGGGGACGGTGGCGCTGCTCGGCTACGGGCGGTCGCTGGCCGGGATGACCCGGGCCCAGCGGACGGTCCGGGTCACCGGGCGGATCGAGCGGCTGGGAGAGCCCCGGCACGGCGGCTCCGGGAAGAGCGGAATCCCGGTGGACGTCTCCTACCGTCCCCCGTCCGGCGGGCAGGAGGTCGTCGTGGCGAACGACGGTGACCGGGATGAAACGATCACCGCCGCGTGGACGGGCCGGGAGGTCGCGGTCCTCTACCCGCGCGGCAGGCCGGACGCCTTCCGCCTGACCGGCGACTCCCAGGAGGGCGACCGCGGACCGGGCTGGCCGGCCTTCGCGCTCTTCCTCGTCTATGCCGGTGTGGTGGTGGTCGCCGCGATCGACCGGGGCTGGCCCTGGGCGCTGGTCGGCTTCTGCGGGCCGTGGGCCGTCTACGGCGCCTACCACCTGCCCGGGAACGTGCGCGACACGCGCCGCCGCCGCGAGACGCTGGCCTCCATGGTCGCCGTCCAGGGCCGGGTCATCGCGGTGCTCGAGGACGTCACCACCGACGGGGAGGGCAGCACCCTGACCGTCAGCACACCGGTCGTGGCGTTCACGACGCGGGAGGGAACGGACGTCACCGCCTACTGCCCTCCGGGGGTGCCGGACGCGGCCGGCGCCCGCGGCCGGGAGGTCACGGTCCACTACACGCCGGCCGACCCGGCCGTCTTCAGCCTGGACCGCGTGGCCGAACACCGCTCCCTGAGAACGGACATCCCGGTCAACGTCGTGGCCCTCCTCGTCATCGCGTCGGCGGCGGTCGCGGGAGCGGTCATGCTGTGACGTCCAGGTCTCCGGCGACGGTCGCCCGGGCCGCTCAGCAGGCCAGCGGCACCGGGATGCCACCGTTCGGCGGCGCCGTCAGCCCGAGCTGCGCGGCCAGCGCGTCCGCGTCGACGGTGTCGAGGGGCTTCAGGGCGGTGCCGCCGATGCGCGCCCACGCCGCGCCGCCGGGCGCGGCGGGCTGGTCGCGGACCGCGGCCAGCGCGACGTCGGGCCGCACCTCCAGTTCGCCGAGCAGGCTGCGCCAGTCGTGGCGCCGCGGGCAGCGGACGACGTCCCCGTCGGGGGCCGGAGGGTGGGGCGGACGGTCCCCGATCACCAGCAGGACGGTCCGCCCGGGCCCCGGGCCGGCGCCGATCCGCCTCAGCACCTCCGCCAGCACGTCCTCGACCTGGGCGGCGCGCGGATAGCGGAGGTCGGCGGCGCCGAACCGGCTGAGCGAGCGCAGCGCCTTCCCGGTGTCCGACCGCCAGTCGGTCACGACCACGCCGTCGGCGGCCCCGCGCCGGTGCGCACCGTAGCCGATGAGGCCGACCCGGAGCCGGTCGCCGAGGCCCCGGTCGGCGGCGAGCGCCACGCGCTCGGCGCAGCCGCCCGGACCCGGTGCGTCCCCGCGGGCAGCGCCGCGGAGGCGGCCGACAGCAGGCCCGGTTCCGCGTCCCGCGTCACGACCGCGAAGACCAGGCGGTTCTCCTCCTCGCTGCGCACGCTCAGCTCCGCGGAGGCGCCGCGCCGGGCGCCCTCCGGGAACAGCGGCTCGGACGACAGCCTGACCCGCCCGTCCGCCGGATCGGCGCGCGCGACGAGCAGCCCGTAGGCGTGCGGGATCGGCAGGGCGGCGACGACGTCCGCGATCAACGCGGCGGCGTCCTCCCCGTCGAGGACGTAGGAGCGCGCGTCCGGGCGGGTCGCGGTGATCCGCCGCACCAGCTCCGCGGCCGCCGGCTCCTCACCGGCCGGCACCGCGATCCGGACCGCCGCCCCGGACACATCGCCCCCGGCGGCGAACTCCGAGCGGCGCACACGGGCGGCGCCCCGCCCGTCCCGCTCGATCCGGAACGCGGCGGCTCCGGTTTCACCGACCCGTTCGTCCGGCTCGCCCTCGCGCTGTCGGGCGGCCTTCCCCGCGAGCTGCTCCGCGTCACGCGCCGCCTCGTCGAGCTCAACGCCGAGCACGAGTACGAGCTGCTGCTGCCCGGCCTCACCGACCGCCTCGTCCGCGAAGAGGCCCTGGAGGCCCTGGAGGCCACGCGCGGCCGGCTCGCCCAGACGCAGGCGGGCCCTGACTGGGCCCCGGTGCTGGACCGGCTGCGCCAGCTCAGCTGGTCGTTTCGGCCCGACGCCGACATCAGCGAGCTGCCCCGTGCCCTCAAGGAGCTCGCCGACCTCGCGCCCCCGTCTCCGTCCGGCACCGACGAGTCCGAGATCTGGACGGCGCTCAACGACCTCGCCGCGCTCGCCGCGCTCGGCATGGCCACCTGCGACGCGTTCGCCGATGCCTGCTTCGACGCGTTCGGCACGGACGCCCCGGCATCCGCTTCGCCCGGCCCCTACACGGAGCTGGCGGCGGCCCGGCGGGAACTGGCCCTCTCCGCGTCGAGCTGCCGGGCCGCAGTCGACCGCATCCGCTTCACCCTCGACCTCTCCTGACGAGGCCGGTCGGCGTTCGTCAGTAGCCGCCGCCGCCGCTCTTGCGGACCGCGCTGCCGGACGGCGACATCACGTACCAGACGGCCCCGAACTGGTTGAGGCCCTCCCCCTTGGCACTGCCGCTGGTCGTGCCGTCGGGCGCGTAGTAGTACAGCGGATGTCCGGCGTAGGTGACCTGGGTCGTGCCGTCGGTCCTCTTCGAGGTGCCCAGCAGCGACGCGTTCGCCCCCGAGCCCGCCTGGGGCTTCGCGCCGGCGGGGACCGGCGGCCACACCGCGGCGCACGCGCCGTAGCAGGAGGACTTGCCGCCGGTGTCCTTCTGGAAGTTGTAGACCGTGCGGCCCGCACCGTCGACGAGGATCTGCCCCAGTGAGCCCACACCCGCCGTCTTGATCATCGCACCGGTGGTGGCGCCGCCGGCGGGCGGCGGGGAGCTCGCCGGGGGCGGGGAACTCGTCGGGGGCGGGGAACTCGTCGGGGGCGGGGTGGTCGTCGGGGGCGAGGTGCTCGGCGACGCCGACTGGCCGCTCGATCCGCCCGATCCGCCGCATCCTGCGACCACCGCGGTCGCGAGACCGGCCACCGCCACCGCCGCCCATGCCCGCCGATGCCGCCGCGATGTGCGGGACGGGCGGGTCGGGCCAGTCGGAATCACCTGGTACATCCGCGATATTCCTTCCTGGAAAAGCGCCGTACCGGTCGGTCCGATACCGCCTCCTCGGGCACCGGATACCCCGCCGCGCCGGCATGCGAACGGTCTCTTCGCAGCCCTGAACTGCCCTTTTCCCTTCCATGAGGCCATCGGGCCGGAGCGCGGAGCGGGGGAATCCTTGGGGACGTATGGGAACGGACAGGACTGAACAGGCGGAAACCGGGTGAGACCATGGCCCCATGAGAGTCAGCGGTCCCCCCGTTGACGTCCCGTCCGATCCCGGGCGCGCCACGGCCTTCCGGATCGACGGCTACGCCCGGCTGCGCGACTACGCGGTGATCGGAGACGGGCGGAGTGCCGCGCTGGTCGCCGCCGACGGGTCCGTCGACTGGCTGGGGGCACCGGATCTTGACTCCCCCTCGGTGTTCGCCGCCGTCCTGGACCCCGTCCGAGGCGGCCGCTTCCTGCTGGAGCCAGAGGAGCCCTTTACGGTCGCGCGCCGGTACCTCCCTGGCACGAACGTACTGGAGACCACGTTCACCACCGCCCGCGGAAGTCTGCGGGTGACCGATGCACTGACCCTGGAGGCCGATGGGGCCCTCGGACCGATGCGGGAACTGCAGCGGCGCCTCGACTGCGTGGCCGGGACGGTGCCGCTGCGCTGGAGTGTTCAGCCGCGGTTCGGTTACGGCGCCCACCGCCCGCGTATCGGCAGGCGCGCCGGCATACCGGTCGCGGTGTCCGGCGCGGACGCGCTCGCCGTCTGCGCCTGGGACGCGGGGGAACCGGAATGCACCGACTGGGCTGTCAACGGCCGCGTCGAGCTGGGGCAAGGAGGGCGGGCACTGCTGGCGATTCCGTTCGCCCACCAGGAACCGCTCGTCCTACCGAGCCGTTCCGAGTGCGATGCCCGCGTGGAGCAGACCATCGCGGCTTGGCGCGGCTGGGCCGGGGAACGCTCCAGCGAGGGCCGGTGGCAGGACGCCGTGCTGCGCAGCGCGCTGGCGCTCAAGCTCCTGATCTACGCGCCGTCGGGGGCCATCGCCGCCGCGGTGACGACCTCGCTGCCGGAGCATGTCGGCGGCGAACGGAACTGGGACTACCGCTTCTCCTGGGTCCGCGACTCGGCGTTCACTCTCGACGCGCTCCTGAAGCTCGGATGCCCCGCCGAGGCGGATGCCTACTTCTGGTGGCTCATGCACGCCTCCCAGCTCACCCATCCGCGGCTGCGGGTGCTGTACCGGCTGAACGGCGGCGGCCACGCCCCGGAACGGTCGCTCCCCCTCGACGGATACCGCGGTTCCAGGCCGGTCCGGATCGGCAACGCGGCGGGCGCGCAGACCCAGCTGGACACCTATGGCGAGCTGGTGCAGACCGGCTGGCTGTACGCGGGCGCCGCCGGGCGGCTGGACGCGGACGTCGCCCGGCGCCTGGCGGAACTGGCCGACTTCGTCTGCGCCGCCTGGCGGGAGCCGGACTCGGGGATCTGGGAGGTGCGCAGCGCTCCCCTGCACTTCACGCAATCGAAGATGATGTGCTGGGTCGCGCTCGACCGGGCCATCGACCTCTGCGAGCGCGGCCTGATCCCGAGCCGCGGCTCGGCCCGCCGGCGGCCGGCCCGCTGGCGGTCGGCCCGCGCGCAGGTGCGCGACTTCGTCGAGACGCGCTGCTTCTCCTCAGTTCACCAGTGCTACACGCGGTCGGCCGACAGTTCGGAACTGGACGCCGCCGTGCTGCTCGGTCTTCTGCACGGCTACGCGCGTCCCGGCGATCCCCGCATGCGCGCCACGGTCGACGCGGTGGCACGGGAGCTGCGGCACGGCCCGTTCGTCGACAGGTACTCAGGTGAGGACGGACTGAGGGGCAGCGAAGGCGCGTTCCTGGCCTGTTCCTTCTGGCTGGCCGAGTGCCTCGCCCGCACCGGGCGCCTCGACGAGGCGACGGCGCTGATGGACGACCTGGTCGGGCTGGCCAACGACGTCGGCCTGTACGGCGAGGAGATCGACCCGGCCACCGGCGCCTTCCTGGGGAACCTGCCGCAGGGGCTGAGCCACCTGGCGCTGATCAGCGCCGCGCGCGCCATCGACTCGATCGCCGAGGCGGCGGACGGGTGAGCGCGTGGGGGACCGCTGCGGGCGCCTTCGTCGGCACGCTGGCGCTGACCACCGCCCTCCGCACCGCCAGCGAGCTCAGGCTCACCCGCATGGACCTGCCGTTCCTGCTCGGGACCGCCGTGACCGCCGACCGGGCCCGCGCCAAGGCGCTCGGCTACCTCGTGCACTTCGCCAACGGAGAGCTGTTCGCGTTCGTCTACTACGCCGTCTTCCTCGCCATCGGCCACGCCGGCTGGTGGCTCGGGGCGCTCTTCGGTCTGGTGCACGGGCTGTTCGCCGGCACCGCGCTGGTGAACGTCCTGCTGCCGTTGGTCCACCCCCGGATGGGAAGCCCGCTGACGAGCGCCCCTCGGGTGGCCCTCCTGGAACCGCCAGGCTTCCTGATGCTCAACTACGGGCCCAGCACACCGTTGGTCACCGTCCTCGCCCACGTCGGCTTCGGGGCCATAGTCGGAGGGTTCACCACGCTCGGTTCCGGGTGAGCAGCGGCCTACCGCCTCACCTGGCGGCCGGACGGGCCCGCCCCCGGCCCGCCTCACCGGCCAAGAAGCCCGCGAGGACGACGACCCCGGCCGCTTCGAGGGCCAGCGCGAGCCAGACGGTGGTCCGGTAGCCGTACTCGTGGAAGCCGAACAGCGACCACTGCTCGCTGATGATCAGGCCGATGATCGTGCCGAGGAGGAACACGATGCCGCCGAGCGCGACGAACGCGTGCGGGGCCCGCCCGACGAGCGGGAGGGACCGGATGAAGGGCAGGGCCTCGAGCGGCACCGCCAGCGCCAGTCCGAGCACGACCGCGCCGGCGAAGTTCGCGGCGAAGAGGTCGCCGATGATCGGTATGACGCTGTAGTGGTCGGCGGAGAACTCGTACAGGTGCACGGCGCCGACCCCGAACAGCAGAAGAGCGGCCAGGTAGCGCAGCAGAACCGAGGTGAGCGGCGCCGCGGCGCTCGCGCCGAGGTCAGAACTGGAAGCCGCCATGGGCACTCCCCGTGGTCTGGATCTGCCCCTGGGGGCTGACGGCGAACCACAGGGCCCCGAACTGGGTGATGCCCTGGCCGTAAGTGTCGCCGCGTCCGGTGTCGGCTTGGTAGTAGTACAGCGGGTGACCCGCGTAGACGATCTGGCTCGGCCCGTCGGGACGGGCGAGCGTGGTCACCATGCCCGCCTGGGCCCCGTCCGCCACCGTCGGCCGCCCCTGGGTGGTGACCGGCGGCCAGATGCTCGCGCACGCACCGAAACAGGTGGAGGCGTTCGGCGGGTCGGCGATGAACAGGTACAGCGTGCGCCCGTTGCCGTCCACCAGGACCCGGCCGAGGTTCGGCAGGTCGGCCGTGGAGAGTTGCAGGCGGCCGGGGTGCTGCGAGTTCGTCGCGAACGTGCAGCCCGCGGCCAGCAGGCCCGCCACCGCGATCGCGGCCCGCCACCGCAACGACGAGATCGTCCGCGATCGAAGCGTGTCAGGAGCCGTCACCCCGCTGCCTCCTTTCCAAGCCCGCCCTACCCCGGGAGAACAGCGGGCGAACGGACTTGCCCACCCGTTGACCCGGTCGCCTCAATTCCTTTCGGGGCTTTGAAGCCTCATCGAAGTGACCTGGTCCGAAGCGTCGGGAATGTCAAATCCGAGGCTGCGTACGACTCGTGTCGTGTCGTCGATGGCCGCCTGATCCGTCGCATCGCCCCGGACCAGGGTGCGGAGCCTGATCGGCGGGCCGGGCGAGACGAGGGTCGGGACGAAGGAGGGCTGTTCTCTCCACCGTTGTTCACGTGAGTCCCAGGTGAAGGTGAACAGGGCGACGAGCCCCCGATGGGTGGCCGGGGTGTTCGCGGTCGGATTGGCGACCTGATTTCCCATCCCGTACACGACCCACTTGCCGTTGATCCGCTCGAAAGGCTGGACGACGTGCACGTGGTCGCCGAGGATCAGGTCCACGTCGCTGGAACGCAGCAGCTTCGCGGCCAGGTGCCGCTGCTCGGGTGTGGCCTCGTGCTGGTATTCCTCGCCCCAGTGGAGGCTGACCATCACGGCGTCGGCACCCGATTTCTTGGCGTCGGCCGCGTCCGCGAGGATCCTGCCCGCGTCCAGCCCGTCGTTCACGAGCCAGGGTCTTCCCGCGGGCTTCGCTATGCCGTTGGTGCCGTATGTGTACGAAAGATGGGCGATTTTGAGGCCTTTGACGTCCAGAAGGTTGATCTTCTTCGCCTCCTCCGCGCTGCGGGCGGTGCCGGCATGCCTGATACCTGCGCCGTCCAGGGCGGCGAGCGTGCGGCGCACGCCCGGTTCCCCCTGGTCGATGGCGTGGTTGGAGGCGGTGGAGCAGGTGTCGTAGCCGAGCCCGCGGATCGCGTTCACGATCTGGGGCGGTGAGTTGAAGGACGGGTAGCCGAGGAAGGGCCCCGACCGCGAGGCCAGCGGCGTCTCGATGTGGCAGATTCCCAGATCCGCCCCGCTGACCACGGGATTGAGCCGCGCGAGCATCGGCGTGAAGTCGTACCCGTCCCGCCCTTCGGTGCGCGCATCCGAGGCCGCCTGATCCATCACGACTCGGTGCAGGAGGAAATCCCCGGTGGCCGCGACGGTAAATTGGACCGGTTTATGGCGAACTGCCTTGGTTGCCCGTTGCAGAGTCGCGGAACGGCGGTGGATCCCGTCGCAGGCCGACAGCGCACCGAGCCCCAACGCCGCGATCAGCAGGGTGCATGCCGCGAGGCGGCTCCCACCCGGCTGCCGTCCGTTCGATGACCTGAGCGTAGATGGCGACATTCGCATAGCCGCTATATCCACACCCCATGGCGCCCGAAACGGACATTTACCAAGGAGTAGATCATCGCTAGCAACACATTTATCGAGCTATGTCCAGCCAATGATCTGGAAGGCACGGGTTCGCGACAAGATCGTGCGCACCGTGACGGAACCCGTCACGGTGGGCGGGCCCTGTGCCAGTGGTGTCGTCGTCTCCAGGCACAGGAGCAGGGAGGCGTGCGACTCGGCCAGGGAGGGCATTCACGCCTCTGAAGCCGAGTGAAACCGCCCGGGACGGCAATACCGGAGGACACGTCCCCCCGGAGGTGCGCATGGTGTGGCTCGGACTTCTCCTCGTCGTCGCGGGTGCCGTCCCGGCACTCACCATGGACGGTGACCTGTGCGGTGTCGACCTCACCGTCGCGGGCGCCGCCCTCATGGCCGTCGGCGCGGTCCTGCTGGTGGCGGGCATCCTCCGGCTGCGCAGGCGCCGCCGCGCCGGGCCGCCCGGCGCGGCCGCGCAGGCCTACTACCGGACCTCCACCGGCAAGATCGTCGCGATGGTGATCGCGGTCGTCTACATCGTCTCTCCGGTCGATCTGATCCCCGACGTCTTCCTTCCGTTCGGGATCGTCGACGACGCCACCGCACTCACATGGCTGCTCTTCGCGCTCGGCCAGGAGTACACGCGGCGGTCCCGCGCGGAACGCCGCGCCCCCTGACGCTCATTGGCGGCCGCGTTCCTGAACGGCGTTCGAGAACGCGGCCGGGCCGAATTCGCTCACCGCGGTGATGTCTGCGGAACGTCGAGGCCAGAGATCAGCTGAACCGCGGCTCTGGTCAACTCCGCCTTGTTTCCGAGTTTGAGCTTTCCGCGGATGCGTTTCACATAGGTGTCCACGGTGTGCCGGCTGATTCCCAGATGCCGGGCGATCTGGCTGTGCGTGTATCCGCCGGCGATGCAGTCGAGGACCTGCTGTTCGCGGAGCGACAACTGATCGGTGGCCGCGGGAGCCTCCAGGAACGAGGACACCTCGGTCGGAATCACCATTCGTCCCGCCGCCGCCGTTCGGACGGCGTCCAGGAGGATGTTGACCGGAGCATCGGGATATAAGACACCGCGGGCTCCGGCGCGCAGGCATCTCACCGCCTCGTTCTTCCTCTCGGGCCCGCGGGCCCAGCTCAGGATGAGGACGGAGGTCTTGCGGGACAGTTCCGCGATCTGCCGTCCGCATGCGGCGCCCTCGGACGGGCAGAACCCCAGAAGGACGACGTCGAGTGCGCTCGACGGTATGCCCTGGGCATTCGCCTGGGAGATCTCAATGGTTATCTCTGGTGTTCTATTGAACACGTATTGCAGCCCATGCAGGACGACAGGTCGCGGATCGATGATGCCGAGACGGATCATTCCACCCCCAACAGATGCGGACTACATACACTTCACGCATGCCGGACGGGCCTTCGTCCGGACCACGCCAGAGAAAGGCAAGTTACCGTAAAGGAACATGTGCAGAAGGTGTTCCCTGCGGGGGTTTCAGTTTGTTCTGCCCTCAATGATCTATGAGGTCCGCCGGTAATTCAAGGCTCCTGATCAATAAATGAGGCGATTCTTCCTGGTCGCCAAATAACTGCAGGTAGATCAACATCTGGAACGAATCACGGCAGTCCGTAGCACGGATGCGGGGCCGGCCGTGCGGCGGCGGACGCGTTACGGAGCCTGCGGCAACCGCTCCCGCGGCCGGTCGGGGAGCAGGGCCCGCCAATTCACGTCCATGCCCTCCACCCACAGGCGGCCCACCGCCGTGAGCACGCCGGCCACATCCGAATCGCGGGCCTCGATGGTGGGAAGAGTGCTCAGAACCGTGCCGTCCGGTCGCCGGCCGGGGTGTTGCCGTACCAGGGTGCTGAGCGTCCGGCCCGCACCGACCTCCAGCAGTATCGGCGCCGGCAGGCGCCACAGCTCGGCCAGCTCGTCGTCGAAGCGGACGGTCCGCGACATATGCTGCGCCCAGTAATGGGGACTGGTCGCCTGCGCCTCGGTCAGCCACGTTCCGGTGACATTCGACAGCAGCGGAATGGCGGGCGGTGACAGCGAGGGCCCGGCGGCCAGTTCACACATCGCCTCCTCGAACGGCTCGAGCATCGCCGAGTGGAAGGCGTGCCGGGTCGGCAGGCGCAGGCTCGCCACGCCCGCGGCCGCGAGCCGCCGCTCGAGGCGCTCGACCGCCGCGATGCGGCCGCCGACCACCGAGAGCCGCGGCCCGTCGGCCGCCGACAGCGACAGCTCGTCGTCGAGGTGCTCGGCGAGCTGGTCGGCGCCGAGCAGCACCGCGACCATCGCGCCCTCGGGCGCGGTCTCGATCAGCTTCGCCCGGCGGGCGACCAGTTCCAGCGCGTCCTCCGGTGCCAGCACCCCCGCCGCGCACGCCGCGACGTACTCCCCCAGGCTGTAGCCGGCCAGCGCGGTGGGACGGATCCCCAGATCCGCCAGGTACTCGGCCAGCGCGTACTCCACCGCGAAGACCAGCGGCTGGGCTATCGCGGTCCGGTCCAGATCGGCGGACCGCTCGTGCCGGCCGAGCAGCCGGGCCAGGTCGAGCTTGCCGTCCGGTCCGCCCGACGGTGGCGCGGACTCGAAGTCCTCCGGGTAGAGGATCTCGCGCAGGTCCCGGCCCAGCCGGTCCATGAGGGCCTCGGCGCAGTAGTCGAGCGCACGGCGGAAAAGCGGCTCGCTCCGGTAGAGGCCGGCCGCCATCCCGGCGTAGTGGTCACCGACGCCGGGGAAGAGGAAGGCGACCGGACGCTCGGCAGCAGTCGCCCGCCCGATGAGCGTCTCGCGGGCGGCCGGGGCCTGGAGCCGCCGCGCGGCGTCGGCGCCGTCGCGCGCCACCAGCGCCAGGCGGTGCGGCAGCTGCGGGCGGTCATGGGCCAGAGAGCCGGCGACCGCGGCCAGCGGGAGGCTCGGTCTGTCGGTCAGGAATCGAGCCAGCCCGCGCGCGGCCGCGGCAAGTTCGTCGCTGGAGGAGGCGGACAGAACGACGAGCTCGTATGGCCTGGTCACACTGTTCCTCTCTGTGTGAGGGCCCCCGGGGACCGCCCCTCCGGGCGGCCCCCGGGGCCTACGGTGCTGCGAGCGGGGTCAGGAACCGCCGGCGACGGTCTCGGAGTCCATCTGCCTGCGCAGGCTCAGTGGCCGCATGTCCGTCCACGCCTGGTCGATGTGGGCCAGGCACTCCGGCTTGGTCCCCCGCGTGCCCTCGGCGCGCCATCCCTCCGGGATCTCGCGGTCCTCCGGCCAGATCGAGTACTGCTCCTCGTGGTTGATCACGACCCGGTAGATCCGTTCGTCGTCGTCCTCGAACATGTCTCTCCTCTCGCGTTCTTCCAGAGATTCCGTGCCGCTCAGTCGTGCTCCACCCGTCCGGCGTGCGCGTCCCCCGGAACGGATTCGTCGGCCGCCCACAGGTGCCGCATCTCCGCGCAGTCCTCCAGCAGCTCCTCCAAGGTGCCGACGGCGACCGTCTCGCCTTCGACGAGCACCACGATCTGGTCGGCTCGCCGGAGGATGGACCGTCGGTGCGAAACGGCCAGGATCGTGGCGCCGTCATCGTCCAGAAGCCGGTCCCACAACCGGAGCTCGGTGGTGACGTCCAGCGCGTTGGACAGGTCGTCGAAGACCATCAGGTCGGTGCGGCGCACCGCCATCCGGGCGGCGGCGATCCGCTGCATCTGGCCGCCGGACAGGCGCAGGCCCCGCGGCCCGATCACGGTGTCGAGGCCCTTGTCCAGACCGGCGATGTCGTCTTCGAGCACGGCGAGGCGCACCGCCTCGGCCACCTCCGCCGGAGAGGAGGAGGCGCCGAGCAGGATGTTCTCCCGGATCGTGCCGCTGAACAGCCGGGGGACCTGCGGCACGAAGCTCGACCGCGGCGGGATCAGGAACGTCCCGGGATCGTCGACGGGCGCGCCGTTCCACAGGACGGTGCCGCGCTCGGCGGGGAGCAGCCCGAGGAGCACCTGCAGAAGGGTGCTCTTGCCGGAGCCGATCCTGCCGGTCACGACCGTGACCGTGCCGGCGGGCAGGTGGAGGTCGATGTCGCGGATGCCACGCGAGGTCCCGGGATAGCGGGCGGTGAGGCCGTGCGCCTGCAGCAGGCGCAGCGGCGCGGGACGGTCCCCGGGCGGCGCCGGCCGCGGCGGCTCGCTCCGCAGGTAGGTCTCCGTGCGGGCGATCACCGCTGATTCGTCGTCGGCGAGTTCGGCCACCCGGCGCATGGAGAGTTCGGCCTTCTGGTACCGCGCGAAGAACATGCCCAGCGCGGTCACCGCCTCGGTGATGAACTGGATGTAGAAGACGAAGAGCGCCAGGTCGCCCACGGTGAAGTCGCCGCCGCGCATGCTCGCCGCGGCCAGCAGCAGCACGAACCCGGTGCCGAGCGCGGCCGTCCCGTTGAACAGGGACGTCTGCACGGTGGTCAGGAGCACCTCGCGGATCGCGAACCGCAGCCTGACGGCGTTGGCGTCCCGCAGCCGCGCGACGAACCGCTCCTCGGCGCGCCCGACCTTGATCGCCTGAACGCCGCCGACCGCCTCCCCGACGACGCTGCTCACCTCCGAGGCCGCCCGGCGGCCGGCGTGCTGGTACTCGCGCAGCGGCCTGGCCAGCGCCCGGCTCGCGAGCACCATGACCACCACGGGGACGACGAGCCCGAGGGTCACGACGGCGTCGATGCCGAGCATGATGATCAACGCGCCCACGGCGATGATCAACCGGGCGAGGTTGGACGCCGACCAGATCGCGAAGACGCCGACCTCGTCGGTGTCCTCGCCGAACCGGCTGACGGCGTCGCCGCCGGTGCGGTCCAGCGCCCGTCCCGCGGGCCTGCGCAGGATCGCGCCCAGCGCGTTGACCTGCAGCGCCGCGCGGATCCGGTAGGTGAAGTGCGGTTCGACCCGGCTGAGGATCACGCCGTACCAGACGGCCACCTTGGCGGCCTCCGCCGCCGCCACCAGGGCGATGAGCGACCATGCCGACATGCCGGCCCGCCCGGTGCCGCTGAGGGTGTCGAAGACGAGCTGGAGCAGCAGTCCGGTGGCCAGGAGCGCGCCCCGCAGCAGGACCCACAGTCCGATCAGGCAGAGGTAGGTGGGGGCCGATCGGGACAGCAGCGGTACCAGCCGCGACCGCCGGACGGGACGTCCTTGAGGCGCCGCGGCCAGCGGGTCCGACCGGCGTGTCCGCGGGGCCCTCATGCCAGCGCCTCGTTGGCGGCGAGCAGGCGGGAGAACTCCGAGGACGGGTCGGCGACCAGCCGGTCCCGGGGGCCGTGCTCGACGACGCGGCCCTCGCGGAGCAGGAGCACCTCGTCGACGGAGCCGAGGGTCTCGAGGCGGTGCGCCACGATGATCGCGGTGCGTTCGGCGAGCAGGCGCTCCATGGCCGTGTCGAAGGCCCGCCGGCTCGCCGGGTCCAGCCTGGACGCGGCCTCGTCCAGGAGCACCAGGCCCGGGTCCTGGATCAGGACGCGGGCGAAGGTCAGCAACTGCCCCTGCCCGGCCGACAGCCCGGTGTCGCCCGGGCCGAGGAGAGTGTCCAGGCCCGCGGGCAGGCTCTCCAGCCACTGGCGCAGTCCCACCTCCGCGAGCGCCTCGCGCACCCGGGCGTCATCGACCGTCGCGTCGAAGAGCGTGACGTTGTCGCGGACCGTGGCGGCGAACAACTGGACCTCCTGCGTGACCAGACCGACCTGGCCGCGCAGTGAGGACACCGAGATCTCCCGCAGGTCGCGGCCGTCGAGCCGGACCGCCCCCTCGGTGGGGTCGGCGAACCGGAACAGCAGGCGTATCAGGGTGCTCTTTCCGCTGCCCGTGCGGCCGATGACGGCCAGCCGGGCCTTCGGCCGAAGGCGGAAGGAGACGTCGCGGAGCGCGGCTTCTTCGGGCTGGTAGCTGAACGAGACCCGGTCGAGTTCCACGGCTGGCGCCCCGGCGGGCAGCGGGGCGCCGCCGGTGTCGACCGCGCTGCGCTCGCCGAGCAGGCCGTGGATGCGCCGCAGCGCCCCGAGCGCGGCTTCGAGATCATGGAACTGCGAGGTGATCACCAGCATCGGGGTCTGCACCATGACCGCGTAGACGACCAGGGTGTAGGCCGCGCCGAGCGTCATCTGGTCGGCCGTGTAGAGCCACGCACCGGCCGCGAGCGCCATGACGAACCCCGCCGACGCCAGCGACTGCGCGGCCGCCGGCCAGCGCACGCCCAGCAGCGCCGCGCGGCGGCTGGCCCGGAACAACGTCGCGGCGTGCGTCCAGAAGCCGTGCACGGTGTGTTCTTCGGCTCCGTTGGCCCGCAGGTCGGGAAGGCCGTTCAGGCGTTCTTCGAAGAATCCGAGCAATTTCGCGTTGGCCTCCCGCTGGGCCGCCATCGCGGGCACGGCGGTGCCGACCAGCCGCCGCAGCAGGACGAAGGAGACGGTGACGAAAGGGGCGTACACCAGGCCGATTCGCCAATCCTGGACGAACAGCGCGATGCCGATCCCGACCACCAGCAGCAGGTTGGAGAACACGAGCAGGAACATCTGCGAGAAATAGTTGGCCAGCTTGCTCACGTCTCCGTCGATCCGGTCGATCAACTCGCCGGGAGCGTGCCGCTCATAGAACGACATGTCCAGCCGGAGGCAGTGTGCGGTGAGATCGGCGCGCAGCTCGTTCGTCGCGCTCCAGGCCACCCGGGCGCCCCGGTACTCGGCGACGATCCAGATCACCTGCGCCACCACCGCGACCGCCAGGTAGGTCGCGCCGAGCCCCAGCAGGGCCGACAGCGGGGCACCGGAGCGGACGCCGTCGATGAACCTGCCCAGCAACTGCGGGTTGGCCACCTGGAGAGCCGTGGAGACCAGTGTCGTCACCGCGAGCACGGCGGCGACGGTGCGGTGCGGCCCCAGATAGGTGCGAAGTGTCCTCGCGGCGCTCGGTACCACGGTGTCCTCCGCGTTCCCGGTGCTCGAAGGCTCGACATTCGCATGCGCCATACCACATTCCTTCACGGTGGATTTTCCATCGTTCGGGGCGATCACCCCATGGCCATGATGTCGGTCAACGCCCTTCGCTCAACGTTCTTTGGTCAACGTTCTTCGGTCAATGCCGTCAACAGCGTGTCCAGTCCGCCTTGGTCGAGTCCCGATTCGGGGAAATCGGAGGGGGTGTAGCCGCCGGCTCCCGGCCCGGTGCAGTGCGCGATCAGTCCGCGGAGGCTCGCGAGGGTCTCCTCGGCGAGCCGCTCGATCGTCCGGGCGCCGTAATGCGCCGCGCTGTAGGAGAAGGTGATGTCCAGATGCCCGTCGATGGTGATCGCGTCGACGTCGAGCAGGTGCGGGCGCGCGTTCTCCGGGTGGAAGGCGGGCGGCAGCGGTTCCGGTGCCCGCCGCAGCCGCAGCGCCGGTCCGTCATGGCCGCCCGGTTCCGTGTTCTCGCCGGCGATGGCGGTGTCGAACTGCCCCAGGTAGTTGAAGCCGACGCGGGGCGCCGGCCGCGCCGCGAGGGTCGATGCGTGCACCGCGTGCAGGTAGCGCAGCAGACCGTAGCTCAACCCGTGATGCGGAACCGCGCGCAACTGCTCCTTGACCGCTTTGAGCGCCGCTTCGGGATCGTCGCCCGGGGGCAGGGTGAGCCTCACCGGTGCGATGGAGGTGAACCAGCCCAGCGTGCGGGACAGGTCCGCTCCGTCGACCAGGTGCTGTTCCCTGCCGTGTCCCTCCAGCCACAGCGACGCGTGATCCGACAGGGTCGACCGGGTCAGCGCCATCGTCAGCGCGGTGAGCAGCACGTCGTCGATGTGGGTCCGGTAGGCCCGCGGAACCTCGCGCAGCAGCAGCCGGGTGTCCTCCGCGTCCAGGCCGACCGTCGTCTGCTCGGTGTCCGCCTCGCGGGCGTGCTCCGGCGGATGCGGCAGGTCGGGCTCCGGACCGGCGGGGTCCACCGAGGTCTGGGAGAGCCAGAAATCCAGGTCGGCCTCTGTCTCGGGGCTGTGCGCCAGCTCGCCCAGGGCCCGTGACCAGGCGGAGATCGGCGTGGTCGCGGGTGCAAGGCGCACCGGCGCTCCGGTGGCGGCCTGCCGGAACCCCGCGTGGAGATCGTCCAGCAGGATGCGCCAGGACACCCCGTCGATGATCAGGTGGTGGGCCAGCAGCGCCAGCCGGCGCCGGTCCGGCCGGCCGCCGTCGATCACCAGCACGCGCAGCAGGGGCGGGCTGCCCAGGTCGAACTCGGAGGCCGCCGCCAGCGCCTCGTCCAGCGCCGCGTCCCAGTCGTCGCGGCCTGCCACGTCGACCAGGGTGACCGCCGCGTCGGTCGCGGCGCGGTCGACGGCCCGCACCTCGGCGCGCCATCGGCCGTCCGCGCCGCTTCGCCCGAAGCGCAGGCGAAGCGCCTCGTTCCGGTCGACGAGGGCGGCGACCACGTCCCGCAGGTGCTCGGCGGTCCGGGCGCAGTCGGCGTCGGCGTCCAGCGCGAACAGCCATCCCTGGTTCCAGTGGCCCGGGCGGGCGAGGTCCTGCTCGAAGAAGCGGTGCTGGACGGGCGTGAGCGGCAGGTCGCCGGTGTCGGCGGCCGATCCCTTCCGGGCGCGCCGCACGCCGACGGGGCGGGTCATGGACTCGGCCACGGCGGCGAGTTCGCGGACGGTCTGCTTGTCGAAGAACTGCCGCGGCGTGATCCGCAGCCCCTCCTGGGCGGCCCGGGAGACCACCATGATGCTGAGGATCGAGTCGCCGCCGAGTTCGAAGAAGTTGTCCAGCGCGCCGACCCGGTCCACGCCGAGCACGTCGGCCCAGATCGCACTGAGGGTCTTCTCGGCCGGGTCGCGCGGCGGGACGAACTCCTGCGCCAGCTCGGGACGGACGCCGTCGGGAGCCGGCAGAAGCGCCCGGTCCACCTTGCCGTTCGCGGTCACTGGGAGGGTGTCGAGCCAGACGAACACGGCCGGGACCATGTAGTCGGGCAACCGCGCGGCGAGGTGGTCGCGCAGCTCTGAGACGGGGACCCGTTCGGCGTCCCGTGCCGGGAGCACGTAGGCCACGAGCCGCCGTGAGGAGGTGTTCTCCTGCTCCTGGGCCGTCACCACCACGTCGCGCACCGCGGGATGGCCGGAGAGCACCGCCTCGATCTCCCCCAGCTCGATGCGGAACCCGCGGACCTTGACCTGGAAGTCGGCCCTGGCCACGAACTCCAGGGACCCGTCGGGCAGCCAGCGCACCAGGTCTCCCGTCCGGTACAGCCGGTCGCCGGTGCCGAACGGGTCCGGGACGAACCGTTCCGCGGTCATGCCGGGTCGCGCCAGGTACCCGCGTGCCACGCCCGAGCCTCCGACGTACAGCTCGCCCGGGACGCCCACGGGCACGGGGCGCAGTTCCCGGTCGAGCACGTAGCCCCGGGTTCCGGTCAGCGGCCGCCCGATGGGCACCCGGGCGACGTCGGAGCGGTCCGGCACCGGCCAGATCACGCACGACACCGACGTCTCGGTGGGGCCGTAGACGTTGGCGGCCTCGGCGTGGCAGACCTCGCGGAACGCGTTGACCAGGCCGGCCGGCAGCGCCTCGCCGGCGATCAGGACGAGCCTCAGGTGGTGGCCGAGCCGGCGTGCGGGGTCGACGAGCACGGTGTTGAGCAAGGACGGCACGTAGGACACGACGGTCACCTCGTGCTCGTCCATCACCTGGGCGAGGCGCTCGGGGTCCTTGGCGTCGGTGTCCGGCACCACCAGAGCGGCGCCGGTCAGGAACGGCCAGAAGACCTCCCAGACCGAGGCGTCGAATCCGACCGAGGTGCGCTGCGCGATCCGGTCGTCCGGTCCGATCGGGAACGTGCGCTGCATCCATCCCAGATGGTTGAGGACGCCGCGGTGGGTGGCCATCACGCCCTTCGGACGGCCGGTCGAGCCCGAGGTGCAGATGATGTACAGCAGGTTGTCCGAGGACACGGCCGAAGCCGGAGGGGTGGACGGCGCGCGGTCGATCTCCTCCGCCTCGGCGTCCAGGTTCAGCACCCGCGCCGCGCCGTCCGGCGGCAGCCGGTCGGCGGCGCCGCCCCCCGTCAGGACGAGCCGCACGCCGGTATCGGCGATCAGGGAGGCGATGCGGGCCTGCGGGTACTCCGGGTCCAGGGGCACGTAGCAGCCGCCCGCCTTCACCACGGCCAGCAGCGCGACCAGCAGCTCGACCGAGCGTTCCAGGCATACGGCGACCGGCACGTCCGGGCCCACGCCCGCGGCGCGGAGGTGATGCGCGAGCCTGTTGACGCGGGCGTCGAACTGCCGGTAAGTCAGCCGCTGCTCTCCGCAGATCACCGCGAGCGCGTCGGGCCGCGTGCGGGCCTGTTCGTCGAGGAGTTCGGGAACGGTGGCGCTGAGCAGTTCGGCCTCGCCTCCGTCCGCCCAGTCGCCCAGCAGCCGGTCTTCTTCCGCAGGGGTGAGCAGCCGCAGTCCCCCGACCGGCCGGTCCGGGTCGGCGGCGAGGCCGTCCGCGATCTCGGTGAGGAGCGTGCGGAGGTGCCCGAGCATGCGTTCCGCCGCCGGATCGGACAGGCGCCGCCGGTCGTGGTGGAGGCGCACTTCCAGGTCATCGGTCCCCGCCACGACGAGCGTCACAGGGTAATGGGGCCGTTCGTGAGCGCGGACGCCGGTGACGCTGAGGGGGTCGTCGGCGCCGAGCCACCCGGTGCGCACCGGGTAGTTCTCGAACGCGACGATGCTGTCGAACAGCGCGGTCCCCCCGGGGACGTCGCTCCAGCGCTGCACCTGGGCGAGCGGGCTGTAGTCGTACCGCCGCCCGGCGGCGAGGTCCTTCTGCAGGGTGGCCAGCCACTCCAGGAGCGGTGCCGACTCGTCGACGCGGACCCGGATCGGCAAGGTGGCGCTGAGCAGGCCCACCATCCGCTCGACGTCCGCCACCTGCGGCGGACGGGTGGACACCACCGAGCCGAACACCACGTCCCGCTGTCCGCTGTACCGGCTGAGCAGCAGCGCCCACGCGCCGTGGACGACCGTGCCGAGGGTGAGGTGCCGGCGCCTGGCCAGATCTTCCAGCCGTGACCGCAGCCCGTCCGGCATGACGTCGTCGATCTCGCCGAAGCCGGGCTCGCCCTGCGCCCCCGGATGGCCGACGGACAGCGGCGTGGGCTCGTGGAACCCGGCAAGATGATCCCGCCAGTGCCGCTCCGCCGCGGCGAGGTCCTGCCGGTGCAGCCACGCCACGTACTCCCAGTACGGCGGGGCCGGCGCGGCCTCCTCCGCGTCTTCGCCGTCCGCTCGCCGGTACCGGCCGAACGCGTCGTCGACGACCAGATGGACCGACCAGCCGTCGAGCAGCAGGTGGTGGAAGGTCAGGACGAGCCACCAGTCCTCGTCCGTGAGCCGCACGAGCACCAGGCGCATCAACGGGGCGCGGGCGAGTTCGAACGGCCGCGAGCGGTCGTCGTCCAGCAGCGTGCGCAGCCCTCGCTCCCGCTCCTCGGGATGCGTCGCGCGCCAGTCCAGCTCCGTCCAGGGCACGGCGACGGAGGTCCGTACGGCCTGCAGGGGCTCGTCGGTCCCCTCCCAGACGAAGGCCGTGCGCAGCGCCGGATACCGGTCGGCCACCCACTGCCAGGAGTCGCGCAGGCGGGACGCGTCCAGCGGGCCGCGCAGCGTGAGCACGATCTGGTTGACGTAGAACCCGGCGTCCGGGTCACCCACGCTGTGCAGCAGCATCCCCTGCTGCATCGCCGTGAGCGGGAAGACCTTTTCCACTGCACCGTTGTCGGTCATCATGATCCTTCGCTGAGCCGGTCCTGCTCGCGCATGACGGCGAGGATGTAGTCGAAGGTGTCCCCGTCGACCCGGGTGACGGGGAACCGGTCGTCGCCGGGGGCGCCGGGGCCGCCCGGACGGTCCGGCCCGGACCATCGGGCGAGCCGGGCCAGGTCGGCGATGGTCTGCTTCTCGAAGAACTGCTGCGGCGTGATGTGCAGCCCCTCGCGGGCGACGCGGGAGACGACCATGATGCTGAGGATCGAGTCGCCGCCCAGCTCGAAGAAGTTGTCGAACACGCCGACGCGGTCCACCGCCAGGACGCGGGTCCAGGCCTCGGCCAGGACCTTCTCGGCGCGGTCGCGAGGTGGCACGAAACGGCCGCCCACCTGCTCCCGCGTGACCCCGGCCTCCGGCAGTGCCGCGCGGTCCACTTTTCCGCTCGCCGTGAGCGGCAGGGACGCCAGCCACTTGAAGGCCGACGGGACCATGTACTCCGGCAGCCGGGCGGCCAGGAACTCCCGCAGGCCCGCGACGGGGACCGCGGGTCCGTCGCCCGCCGGTACCAGATGCGCGACGAGGCGCGTCGTGCCGGCGCCGTCCCGCCGGGTCGTGACGACCGCGTCGCGGACGGCGGGGTGCTCGGCCAGCGCGGCCTCGATCTCGCCGAGTTCGATGCGCAGGCCCCGCACCTTGACCTGGAAGTCGGCCCGGCCGAGGAACTCCAGTTCCCCGTCCGGCAGCCGGCGGACCCGGTCACCGGTGCGGTACAGGCGCTCGCCGTCGCCGGTGAAGGGGTCGGGGACGAACCGTTCGGCGGTCGTTCCCGGCCGGTTCAGGTAGCCGCGACCGACCTGGACGCCGCCGAGGCACAGCTCCCCTGGCACCCCCACCGGGACCCGCTGGCCGTCGCCGTCGAGCACCTCGGTTCGCGTGTTGCTGACCGGCCGGCCGATCGGGACCGTCCGGTCGGCGGGGCCGCAGGGATGCCAGGTGACGTCGATCGTCGCCTCGGTCGGCCCGTACAGGTTGTGCAGGTCGGTGCCGGGCAGGACTTCGGCGAAGCGCCGCGCCAGCTCGGCCGGGAGGGCCTCACCGGAACAGATCACCCGCCGCAGGCCGGCGGGGCGGCCGAGATCCCGCACCCGGTCCAGGAACGGGTTGAGCATGCTCGGCACGAAGTGCACGGTCTGTACACCCGCACCGGTGATGAGTTCGAGGAGGCGGTCCGGGTCGCGATGCCGTCCCGGCTCGGCGACGATCAGGCCCGCCCCGGCCGTGAGCGGCCAGAGAAGCTCCCACACCGACACGTCGAACGTGAACGGCGTCTTGTGCAGGACGCGGTCCCGCGGGCCGAGCGGGAAGGTCTCCTGCATCCAGTGCAGCCGGTTCACCAGGCTCCGGTGGCTGATACCGACGCCTTTCGGACGGCCCGTCGAGCCGGACGTGTAGATGACGTAGGCGAGCTCGTCCCCGGCCTCGATGCCGTCGTCCACGAACGCCGGCGAGCCGGCCTCCGGGGGCGTGTCGAGATCCGCCTCGTCCCAGCACAGCACCCTCGCGCCGGTGCCGGCGAGGTCGCCGGCGAGGGCGTCGGAGGTCAGGACGACGGCGGCGCCCGAGTCCGTGAGGACGAATCGCCGGCGGGACACCGGATGATCGGGATCCACGGGGAGGTACGCACCGCCGGCCGCGAGGACGGCGTGCACCGCGATCACCAGTTCCACGCCGCGGTGCAGGCACACTCCGACCACGCTCTCCGGGCCGACGCCGGTGCGGCGCAACCGCGCGGCCAGCCGCTCGACCGCGGAGGCGAACTCGCGATAGGTGATCCGGCGCTCGCCGAACCCGACCGCGAGCGCCTCCGGCGAACGCGCCGCCTGCTCGGCCACCAGGTTCGGCACGCGGACGCGCCGGTGAGCGCGGCCGGTGCGGTTCCATTCCGCGATCCGGGCGTGCTCCCCGGCGGTGAGCATGGGGAGCGTCGCCACCGGGCGGTCCGGCTCGGCCACCGCGGCGGCCAGCAGCGTCAGCAGGTGGCCGGTGAGCCGCTCGACGGTGTCCGCCGTGAACAGGTCCGCGTCGTACTCGAACACGCCGCGCAGCCGGTCGGCGTCCTCGACCAGGTAGAGCGCCAGGTCGAACTTCGACGTTCCGGTGTCCGGCGGGAAGAGCTCCTCGGCCCGCCCGGCGGCCCCCTCCAGCGGCGCCGCGTCCTGGAGGGTCAGCATCACCTGGAAGAGGGGGTTGTGCGCCATGCTCCGCCGCGGCGCCAGCTCCTCGACGAGCCGTTCGAACGGCATCTCCTGGTGGGCGTAGGCGCGCAGGCAGGTGCGGCGGACCCGGTCCAGCAGCCGGCGGAACGACGGCCGGCCGGCGACGTCGGTGCGCAGCACCAGGGTGTTGGCGAAGAACCCCGCCAGTTCCTCGACATCGGGGGACGGCCGGCCGGCGACCGGAGCGCCGACCACGACGTCCGACTGGCCGGACCAGCGGGACAGGACGGCGGTGAATCCGGCGAGCAGCGTCATGAACAGCGTCGCGCCCTCGGCCGCGCCCAGACTCCGCAACCCGGCGAGCACCGCCGGAGGGACGTCCACGTCGTGGCGGGCTCCGCGATGGGCCTGGACCCGCGGTCGCGGTCGATCGGTCGGCAGTTCCAGGAGTTGCGGCGCCCCGGCGAGTTCGCCCGTCCAGAAGCCCATCAGTTCCGCCTGCCGCTCGCCGGTCAGCGACTCGCGCTGCCAGGCGGCGAAGTCGGCGAACCGCACCGGCAGCGGCGCCGGGGTCTCGGAGGCGAGGAGGCGGAGCAGATCACGCAGCAGCACGCCGCCCGACCAGCCGTCGGTGATGAGGTGGTGCAGGGTGAGACCGAGCACGTGATCTGTCTCGGACAGGCGGATCAGGCAGGCCCGCCACAGCGGTGCCGTGTCCAGGTCGAACAGGCGCCGTGACTCGGCGTCCAGCAGGCGGCGCGCCCTGGCGAGCGGATCCTCCGGGCTCGCGGCCTGCGGTTCCGTTCCGTCGAGCTCGATCTCCTTGAGCTCGACGTCGACGGACTCGTGCACCGTCTGGAACGGCCTGCCGTCCACCGCCGTGATCGAGGTGCGCAGGACTTCGTGGCGCTCGGCCAGCTCGGTCAGCGCGGTGCGCAGCCCGGCCGTGTCCAGCGCGCCCCGCAGCCGCACGGCCACGGGGACGTTGTAGGTGGCCTGACCGGGTTGCAGCTGCTCAAGGACCCAGAGACGTTCCTGGGAGAAGGACGTCTGGAGCGGCCCGCCATCGCGCGGCCTCCGGCGCAGTTCGGGGAGGGCGGCGGTGGCCTCGTGGCGTCCGAGCGCCGCGCGAACGGCGCTCGCGGCCCCTGCGACGGTCGCCTCCTCGAACAGTTCGGCGATCCCCAGGTCGACGCCGAAGACGTCCCGTATCCGGGTGAGCAGCCGTACCGCGAGGATCGAGTTGCCGCTCAGCGCGAAGAAGTTGTCGAACACGCCGAAGCGGTCGGTCCGCAGTACCTCGGCCCAGAGCCCGGCCACCGCGCGCTCGATGTCGTCCCGAGGAGGGACGGAGTCCTCCGGCGGCTGCCCGTCCACCGTCTCGGGAACCGGTAGCGCCTGCCGGTCGATCTTCCCGTTGGGCGTCACGGGAAGCGCGTCCAGCAGCACGATCGCCGCCGGCACCATGTAGTCGGGCAACCGGGAGGCCGCGAACCGCCGCAATTCCGCCGGGCTGGGCCGCTCCGCCGCCGCGGGCACCAGATAGCCCACCAGCCGCCGCGAGTCGGGACCGTGGTCCTCCCGCACCGTCACGACCGCTTCGCGCACGCCGGGATGCCGGGTCAGCGCGGCCTCGATCTCGCCGGGTTCGACGCGGAACCCGCGTATCTTCACCTGGAAGTCGGCCCTGCCGACGAAGTCCAGGGTGCCGTTGCGCGCCCACCGCACGAGGTCTCCCGTCCGGTACAGCCGGCCGCCCCCGCGCTGGAACGGGTCCGGCACGAACCGCTCCGCGGTCAGTCCCGGCCGCCCGGCGTAGCCTCGGCCGACCCCGGTGCCGCCGAGGTAGAGCTCGCCGACGACCCCGGCGGGCACCGGCTGCATCTCGCCGTCGACGACGTGGGCCCGCATCCCCGGGACCGGCCGGCCGATGGTCGCGATCGGGCCGGCCGTGCCGTCCGGCGGCGCGTCGATCACGGCGTGGCACTGGTCGTCGCTGCATTCGGTGAGGCCATAGGTGTTGAGCAGGGGGACGCCGGGATGCAGGGCGAGCCACCTGTGGACGAGGTCGCCGGGCAGGGCGTCACCCGTGGGCACCAGCCAGCGCAGTCCCTCCAGCCGCGACGCGGCATCACCGGCGAGCATCATGCTGATCGCCGCGGGCACGGCCTGGAGCACGCTCACCCCGCCGGCGCTCACCTCTTCGGCGAGCCGTTCGGGGTCCTCCAGGGCCTCGTCGGGCACCACGTGCACCCGCCCGCCGATCGTCAGGGGCGCGAGGCACTGCCACACCACCACGTCGAAGGTGGCCGGCCCGTTCTGGGCGAGCACGTCCCCCGGTCCCATGCCCAGGTCGCGGATCTTGGCGGTCATGTGCGTGACCAGGCCGCGGTGGAGGACGCCCGCTCCCTTCGGCGCGCCGGTGGTGCCGGAGGTGAACATGACGTAGGCCAGGGCGTCGGGGAGGCAGCGGGCCGGAGGATCGTCGGCGGGCCGGTCGAGGTGGGCCTCCGGGCCGATGTCGACGCAGAAGGGGCGCCGGTCGTCCGGCACCTCGGCCGTCGCGCCGGTGAGGGCCGCGCGGCCCGCCGCGTCGCCCAGCACCACGCCGCAGCCGCTCTGGGCGATGATGTAGCGCAGCCGGTCGGCCGGCTGGTCCGGACTGAGCGGGACGAACGCTCCGCCTGCCTTGAGCGTGGCGAGCATCCCCGTGATGAAGTCGGGGCCTCGCCTGGCCATGAGACCGACGGTCATCTCGGCGCCGGTCCCCGGCTCGCGCGACCATTGCTCGCGCAGCCGATGCGCCAGCCGGTTGGCGCGCGCGTTGAGTTCCGCGTAGCTGAGCCGTTCGGAGCCGCTGCTGACGGCGACGGCCTCCGGGGTGCGGGCCGCCTGGGCTTCGAACAGCGCCGGCAGGCAGTCCTCCGGACGGTCGACGGTCACCGGGCCCGGTCCGCCGTCGGCCCAGCCGGCCAGCAGCCTCTGCTCGGACGCGGTCAGCAGCGGCAGGACGGTCACCGGCCGGTCCGGTTCGGCGGCGGCCCCCGCCAGCAAAGTGCTCAGGCTGCCGGCCAGCCGCTGGGCAGTGTCCCTGTCGAAGACGGCTGCGTTGTAGTCCAGTGCGCCGCTGAGCGCGTTCTCGTGCTCCGCGAATCGCAGAGCCAGATCCAGTGCCGTCCCCGCGGGGCCCCTGCCCGGCGTCGCCGGGGTGTCCGACTCGTCGTCCAGCGTCAGCGACACCTGGAACACCGGATGGTGGGCGGAGCCCGGCGGCAGCTCCAATGCCTCCACCAGGGAGTCGAAGGGGAGGTCGGCGTGCGCGTTCGCCCGTTCCCACGTCCGCCGCAGCCGCCCCACCACCTGGCGGAACGACGGGCGGCCCGAGAGGTCCGCGCGTATCGGCATCGGCGAACCCACCACGACGTCCGCGAGTCCGGACCATCGCGCCATGACGACGGAGAAGGCGGCCAGCAGCGGGACGAGGAGCGTCGTCTCCTCAGCGGTGGCCAGGTTCCTCAAGGAGGCCAGGGTCTCCCCCGGCACCTCGACGGGCAGCCGCCCGGTTCGATGGGACGCCGCGTCGCGGGGCCGGTCGGCCGGGAGCGTCAGGACCTCGGGCGCGCCGGAGAGCTCCTCGCGCCAGAAAGCGACGAGCGGGACCATCTCGACCTCCTTGCTGCGTTGGACCGGCGGGCGGCCGGGCGGCCGGCCGGGCACCGGCCTCACGAGCGGCTCAGCGGGCGCCGCGGGGGCGACCAGTCGAATCTCGGTTCGGCGGGGGCGTCCGCGGAGAGCAGGTCGAGATACCGCTCGCCGCGGTCCGGCAGGAGGGTCAGCACCCGCACCGGGCGAGGCAGCCGCGGCAGGATCTGCCGCAGCCCGGCCACGACGGCCCCGGACGAGCCCCCGGCGAGGATCCCCTCGGAGTGCAGCAGCTCGTGGCAGCCCTGGACGGCCTGCTCGTCGTCGACGAGGACCACGTCGTCGATCTCGTCCCGGCACAGGATCTCGGGGACGCGGCCCGCCCCGATGCCGGGCACCCGGCGCGGGGCCGGCGGATGACCGAAGATCACCGAGCCGACGGCGTCCACGGCGACGGCCCGCAGCCGCGGGTACTCGGCGCGCAGCGCCCGGGTGACGCCGTGGATCGTCCCCGTGGTGCTCACCGCCATGACCACGCAGTCCAGCGGCCCGTCGACGTCGGCGAGGATCTCCTGCCCGGTGGACTCCGCGTGCGCCTTCCAGTTCAGCCGGTTCGCGTACTGGTTGATCCACACGGACCCCGGCACGGTGCCGACGATCTCCCGGACCCTGCGCAGCCGCTGCTCCAGGTAGCCGCCGCTGCCGTCGCCCTCGCTCACCATGTCGACGCGCGCGCCGTACCGGTGCAGCAGGTGGAGGTTCGTGGCGGTGATGTGCGGGTCGACGACCACCGTCAGCGCCAGGCGGTGGATCCGGCACACCATCGCCAGCGCGATGCCGAAGTTGCCCGAGGTGCTCTCGACCAGGTGCGAGTCGGGGGCGATGGCGCCGCTCCGCAGGCCCTCCTCGATGATGTGCCGGGCCGGGCGGTCCTTGACGCTGCCGCCGGGGTTGAGCATCTCCAGCTTGGCGAGGACCTCGACGCCGGGCTCGTCGAACAGCCGGCGCAGCGCGACGATCGGCGTGCGCCCGATGCAGCCGAGCACTGATTCGTGGATCACCGGCCCGCTCCCGCGTCGCCGGGCGCGGCATCGTCCAGGCATGCCTCCAGCCGCCGGGCCACCTCGGGGACGGCCGGTCCGTAGACGAACTCCAGATGGGAGCCGGCGTCGACGTCCTCGACCTTCAGGCCGCCGATCGGGAAGCGGGCCCACTCCACCGCCAGGTCGCGGTCGGCGCGGTCCTTCTGCGTCAGCAGCGTCACCGTCCCCGGATAGGACGGGCGGTAGGCGGAGACGGCCCGCGCGTTCAGCTCCAGGCGGCGGCAGAACGACGCGAACTCGGCCGGCTCGACTTCGGGCGGCAGGTCCCCGGCACGTTTTCCGGCCTCCAGCACCCGGTGCAGCTGCGCCTGCCGGTCCAGACCGCGCAGGTCGTCCTCCGGCGGGGAGAACAGCAGCCAGCCCGCGAGGATGAACGCGAGGTCGGGGTCGGGCGGAGCGTCGGTGAGCGGTGCCGTGTCCAGCAGGACCACCGTGCCCACCCGGTCGCCCGCGGCGTGCAGGCTGTTGGCGACCGCCAGCGCGAACCTGCCCGCCCCCGAGAACCCGCACAGGTGGTACGGCCCCTCCGGGTGCACCCGGCGCACTTCCTCGGCGTAGCGGTCCGCCATCTGCTCCATGGTCAGCACGCCCGGGTCGGCGCCGCCGTGGAAGAAGCCGTCGTTCTGGACGCCGTAGAGCGCCCGGCCGGTGCCCAGCGCCCCGGCCAGCTCGAAGTAGTGGTACAGCTCTCCGAGCACCGCGTGCAGGAAGAACAGCGGTGGACGCGGCCCGCCGGGCTGCAACTCCACCACGAACTGGGGGTCGGCCGAGGTCGTCTCGCTGGACCGGATCCAGTCGGCCAGGGCCTCCACCGTGCGCGTCGCGTACAGGTCGTGCAGGGTTACCGACCGGCCGGTCAGCTTGCTCAGCCGGTCGACCACCAGCATCCCCGGCATGGAGCTGCCGCCGAGATCGAAGAACTCGTCGTGCGCGCCGATCGGCGTGACGCCGAGCACCTCCGACCAGACCTGTGCGACGTAACGCTCCCAGCGGTCGCGCGGCTCGACGAAGCCGGGGGAGGTCGACCAGCCGGACGGCGCGGACTCCGCGTCCGGGTCGCCGGCCTCCGGTGCGGACACCGGTGCGGTTCCCGGTCGCGGGTCCGGCAGCTGGGTGACGGGCAGATCGGGATCGGCGGTGACGGCGGCGAGGACCTCGACCAGGTATCCGGCGAGGCCCTCGATGGTTTCCGCGTCGAAGATGTCGGTGGCGTATTCGAAGGTCCCGGCCAGCCGTCCTCGGTGTTCGTTCAGGTAGAGCGACAGGTCGAACTTCGCGCCGGCGTCGCTGGGAACGGTCACCGGCTCGGCGAACGTCCCCGGGAGGTCGAGGTGGCCCTGCGGCACGTTCCCGAACCCGAAATTGACCTGGAAGAGGGGGTTGTAGGCGGTGTCGCGCGTCGGCGCCAGATGTTCGACGAGCTTCTCGAAGGGCAGGTCCTGGTGCTCGAACGCGCGCAGGGACCGCTGGCGCACACGGTGGAGGAGCTGCCGGAACGACGGCCGGTCGGACACGTCCGCGCGCACCACCACGCTGTTGACGAAGAAGCCGACCAGGCCCTCGAGGTCGGGGTGGCGGCGCCCGGCGACGGGCGTTCCCACGACGAGATCGGTCTGCCCCGACCATCGCGACAGCGCGGCGACGAACGCGGCCAGCAACGCCATGAACAGCGTGACGTCGGTGCTACCGCTCAGGTCCCGGGCCGCGCGCAGCAGGTCGCCGGGCACCTCGAACTCGTGACGGGCGCCGCGGCCCGTCCGCGCCCGCGGCCTCGGCCGGTCGGTGGGCAGAGCCAGCAGGTCCGGCGCGCCGGCGAGCTCCTCCTTCCAGAAGGCCGCCAGTTCGGAAACCAGGTCGTCGGTCAGGCGCTCGCGCTGCCAGACCGCGAAATCGCCGTACTGGAGGGGCAGCGGCGGCAGCACCGGGTCCGGCGGAGCCGGATCGTCTCGCGACGCGGTGTAGAGCCCCCCCAGTTCGGAGAGGAACACGCCGACCGACCACGCGTCGGTGATCGTGTGGTGCATGGCGACGCCGAACAGGTGGTCCCGCGGACCCATCCGCACCAGCCGCGCCCGCCAGAGCGGCGCGGCGGTGAGATCGAAGCCGCGCTCGACGTCGCCGGCCAGGATCCGTTCGGCCGCGGCGCGCGGGTCCGGCGCGTCCGACAGGTCGGTCACCTCCCAGGGCACGGCGACCGAGTCGTGGACGATCTGGACGGTCCGGTCACCGGTCCAGGCCAGCGACGTCCGGAGGATCTCGTGCCTGCCGGTCAGGTCGGCCAGTCCGGCGCGCAACCGGTCGGCGTCGAGGTCGCCGCGCAGCCGCCCGGCGGTCGAGACGACATAGGCCGCCGAGTCCGGCCGGAGCCGGTCCAGCAGCCACAGCCGCTCCTGGGCGAAGGACGCGGGCAGCGGGGCACCGGTGCGGGGCGCCGGTCGCGGATCCGCAGGGCTCGTCCCCGCGGTGCCGTCCCCCGCCGGGCCGCGCATCCGGCGCAGGACGAGTTCGCGTGCCTGCGGGCTGAGGGCGGCCAGGCGCTCGGCGAGGCCGGACGGACCGGAGGTTGCTTCATTCATGTGACTTCTCGCCTTCCGCGAGCCGGGCGGCGACCTCTTCGTCGGACAGGCCGGCCACCTCGTCCATCAGCGCGTCCAGGTCGGCCGCTTCGTTGAGCAGGCGCTCGACCGTGGCCGCGCATCCGGCGATGGTGGGGGCGGCGAACAGCTCGGGGAGGGTGTAGTCGGCCGGGAAGGCTTCGCGGATCCGCCCCACGGCGCGGACGGCCATGAGGGAGTCTCCGCCGAGGGTGAAGAAGTTGTCGTGGACTCCGATCCGGGAAACGCCCAGAACCTCGCCCCACACCTCCGCCAGCACCCGCTCGGCCGACGACCGCGGCTCCACGAACCGCTCCCCCAAACGCGGCCGCTCCCCCTCCGGAACCGGCAACGCCCCCCGATCCACCTTCCCGTTCACCGTCAACGGCAACGAACCCAGCCACACGAACACCGCCGGCACCATGTACTCCGGCAACCGCCCACCAACGAACCCCCGCAACTCCTCCACACCCACCTCACCCCCCACCCCCGAAGCCACCACATACGCCACCAGACGAACCACCCCACCCCCACCATCAGAACGCGCCACCACCACCGCATCCCGCACCCCCCGATGCCCCACCAAAACCGACTCCACCTCCCCCAACTCCACCCGAAAACCACGCACCTTCACCTGAAAATCAACCCGCCCCACAAACTCCAAACCACCACCATCAACCGACCACCGCACCAAATCCCCCGTCCGATACAAACAACCCCCCGAACCCCCGAACACATCAGGCACAAACCGCTCCGCCGTCAAACCCGGCCGCCCCAAATACCCACGCGCCAAACCAGCACCACCCACGAACAACTCACCCACCACACCCGGCGGGCATGGCTCCAGTTCTCGATTGAGCACGTGCACCCGCGTGTTGGCGATCGGAAGGCCGATGGGCACGGTGCCTCGCCGCTCGGCGAACCCCCGGGGAAGGGCCTGGTAGGTCGCGTAGATCGCCGATTCGGTCATCCCGTAGATGTTCGCGATCCTGCCGTTGCGGAACCGCCGGTCCCACTCGACGGCGAAGGAATGCGGCAATGGCTCGCCGCCATTGAAGACCCGCCGCAGCCGCGGCAGCGGATCATCGATGCCGCGCTTCGCCGCGGCGGCCATGAACAGATCGAGCTGGCGCGGCACGAACTGGCAGTAGGTGACGTCGTGCCGGTCCAGCGCGTCGTACAGCGCGTCCGGGTCGCGGACCGTCTCGTCGCCGACGACGGCCAGCGCGGCTCCGTTGCAGAGCGGCCACACCACCTCGCAGACCGAGTCGGTGAAGCTGACGGGGGTCTTGAAGGCGACCACGTCGCCGGGACCGCAGCCGAGTTCCTCCTCCAGCCACCGCATCGTGTTCAGCACCGCCCGGTGACTGACCATGACGCCCTTCGGCGTCCCGGTGGAGCCCGAGGTGTAGATCACGTAGGCGAGGTTGCCGGGGAGCGCCCGCGCCGGCAGCGGGCGCTCGGGCCCGCCCCCGCCCGCGCCGCCGTCCGCCGGAAGCGAGTCCAGGCAGACGGTCCGGACCGCCTCCCCGCGGTCGGCCGGGAGCCGGTCGAGGAGATCGCTGCGGGTGAGCACGGTGCGGCAGCCGCTGTCCCCGATCATCCAGGCGATGCGGGCCGCCGGATACCCGGGATCGATCGGGACGTAGGCGGCCCCGGACTTCAGCACCGCCAGGGCCGCCGTCACGAAGGACACGGACCGCTCCAGCAGGACCGCCACCCGTTCCTCGCCTCGGGCGCCCTGCTCCACGAGCGTGCGCGCCAGCCGGTCGGCCCGCCGGTCCAGCTCCCGGTAGCTCACCCGAGCGTCGCCGTCCACGACGGCAGTCGCGTCGGGCGTCCGCCTGACCTGCTCCTCGATGAGCTCCGCGACGGTGTGCGGGGGCGAGAACCGGCGTTCGGTGGCGTTGACCTGGTCGCGCCGGCGGTGGGCAGCCGTTTCCGTGGGAAAGACCGGGACGGTGCTGACGGGCCGGTCCGCGCCGGCGGACAGGCCCGTCAGTGCCGTGAGCACGGACTCGGCGAGGAGCGCGGCGGTCCCGCCGTCGACCAGCGCCAGGTCGTGCACGGCCCGTATCTCCAGCCGCTCGCCCGGCACCGCGAACATCGTGATCGGGTAATGGGTGGTCTCGAACCCACTCAGGCCGCTGTACCGGTATCCGGGATCGAGCTGCCCGGTCTCGTCCAGCCTCGGATAGTTCTGGACGACCAGCACGGACTGGAACAGCTCCTGCCCGGCGGACAACTCGCTGCACCGCTGCACCTGGGAGAGCGGGGTGTGCTCGTACTCCAGGGCGGCGGACTGCCGCGCGTGGAGCCCGCGCAGCCACGTCCCCACCCGGTCGCCGGGCCCCGACGCCACACGGACCGGGACGGTGTTGGTGAGGAGCCCCACCATGTCCTGCACTCCGGGAAGGTCGCCGCTTCGTCCGGAGACGACCTGGCCGAAGACGACGTCGCCGACCCCGGTGTACCGCATCAGCGTCAGCGCCCACGCCGCCTGCACCATGATGCCGATCGGCACCCGGTACGTCCGGGCGGCCGCACCGACGCGTTCCGTCGCCTCCGGCGAGAGCGCCGCGGTGTGCTCGGCCACCCCCGTCCGGCCGCCGGAGCCGCCGGGCCCCGCGACCGGCAAGGGCGTCGGCTTCGTGAAACCGCGCAGCGCTTCCCGCCAGTGGCGCCGGGCGTCGTCCTGGTCGCGCAGGCGCGTCCATTCGACGAAGTCCCGGTACGGGGCGCGGTCGGGTGGCGGCATCACCTCTCCGGCGCGGGACGCCGCACCGTGGCGCACCAGGTCCCGCATCACCATCGCCGTGCTCCAGCCGTCGAGCAGGATGGCGTGGTACGTCCAGACGAACTGGTAGTCGTCCTCGCCGAGCCGGAGGAGCGCGTAACGGGCCAGGGGCGCGTGGGACAGCTGGAACGGCTCGTTGCGGTCCCGGTCGAGGAAGGCGGTGAGGCGCTTCCGCATGGCGTCAGGTGGCAGGCCGCGCCAGTCCTGCGTGTCGAACCGGACCGGCACTCTTCTGTAGACCACCTGGACCGGCTCGTCCGCGCCTTCCCACAGGAAGGCCGACCGCAGTGCCGGATGCCAGGCCACCGTCTGCTCCCAGCTCTCCCGGAAGGCGACCGGATCGAGTCCGGACAGCAGAGCCGTGGTCTGGCTGAGATAGACCGCGGAGTCCGCCTCGCGCAGCGTGTGGAACAGCAGTCCCTGCTGGAGCGGGGACAGCGGATGGATGTCCTCGATGACCTCGGCCGCCGCCGGCCGTTGCCGCTGCGCCGGTCCCGCCGTGTCACTCATCTGGTCGCGCCTCCGTCACATCGGCCATGGTCTTCGGCGCCAGGGCCAGCGCCTTGTCGAGCAACGTGTGGAATCGCGTCCCGCCCGGGCGCCCGCAGTGGTCGATCAGTTCGCCCAGCCGGGCGACCACGGCGCCGGTCAGCCGGTCGATGGTCGCCCGGTCGTGGTGGGCACGGCTGTAGCCGACGCGTAGCCGGAGCCGGCCGCCGACCACGGCGGCGGTGACGTCCAGCAGGTGCGTACGCCGGTTGCCCGGATGCTGCGGCGGGGGCATCGGCTCGGGAGCGGCGGCCAGGTACAGCCGGTCGTCGGGCGTCCGTGTCTCCGGGCTCTCGGCGTTCGCATCGAACTGGCCGAGGTAGTTGAAGCTCACCTGGGGAGCCGGCGGTTCGGCCAGCGCCCGGCCGCGCACCGGATCGAGATGGCGCAGGATGCCGTGGCCGACACCGCCGTGCGGGACGGCGCGCAACTGCTCCTTCACGGCGGCGAGCGCGTCGCCCGGGTCGGCGCCGTCCGGCAGGCGCAGCAGCAGCGGGGCGATCGCCGTGAACCACCCGACCGTGCGGGACAGGTCCGCGCCTTCCACAAGGTGCTGCTCTCGGCCGTGCCCTTCCACGTCGACGTACAGCCGGGTGATGCCGAACGTCTCGGTCATCGCCAGAGCGAGCGCGGTGAGCAGGACCTCGTCGACGCGGCTGTGGTGGATCGCGGGCAGGTCCCGCAGCAGGGCCGTGGTCTCCCCGGCGCCGAGCAGCCCGTCGACGTGATCGGCGGCGCCGTAGGTCCCGGTGCCGCCCGCCTGGTGGTCGAGCGGCACCTCCCACCGTCCCGAGGGGCTCTGGCCGCGCCAGAAGTCCAGGTCGGCGGCCACCGCGCCGGGGAGCTCGGTGAGGGCACGGGCCCAGGCCGCGAACGATGTCGTGGCGTCGGGGGTCCCGGGTTCGCCGCCTCCGGCGAGCCGCCGGTAGGCGCCGCGCAGGTCGTCGAGGAGGATCCGCCAGGAGACCGCGTCGATGACGAGGTGATGGGCGATCAGCGCGAGGCGGTGCCGGTCGTCCCGGCCACCGTCGATCAGCAGCGCTCGCAGGGGCGGATCCCGTTCCAGGTCGAAGTCCTGCGCGTCGGCGAGGACGCGGGCGAGCGCCGGTTCCCACTGCGCCTCTTTGGAAAGGTCCACGCGGCGGAGGGCGGTGAGCTCCGGCGGCGCGCCCTGCCCGGTGTACTCCGCCCGGCGGCCTCCGGGCGCCCGGGAGTCTCGCGGGAACCGCAGCCGGAGCGCGTCGTGCCGCTCCAGCAGGCCCGTGAAAGCGGCGGCGAGCCGATCGGCGTCGACCGCCGCGGGGACGTGGAACAGCCATCCCTGGTTGTAGTGGCCAGGGTGGAAGAACTTCTGGTCGAAGAACCAGCGCTGGATGGGCGTCAGCGGCACGGGACCGGCGGCCTGCCCCGCCGGGTCGGCGCGGTCCTGGACGGCCACCACCGGCACCGCCGCTTCGGCCTGCCCGGCGACGGTCTGGTTCTCGAAGAACTGCCAGGGTGTGATGCGCAGACCGCGGCGGGCGGCTCTCGACATCACCACAATGCTCGTTATCGAGTCTCCGCCGAGGGTGAAGAAGTTGTCGTGGACTCCGATCCGGGAAACGCCCAGAACCTCGCCCCACACCTCCGCCAGCACCCGCTCGGCCGACGACCGCGGCTCCACGAACCGCTCCCCCAAACGCGGCCGCTCCCCCTCCGGAACCGGCAACGCCCCCCGATCCACCTTCCCGTTCACCGTCAACGGCAACGAACCCAGCCACACGAACACCGCCGGCACCATGTACTCCGGCAACCGCCCACCAACGAACCCCCGCAACTCCTCCACACCCACCTCACCCCCCACCCCCGAAGCCACCACATACGCCACCAGACGAACCACCCCACCCCCACCATCAGAACGCGCCACCACCACCGCATCCCGCACCCCCCGATGCCCCACCAAAACCGACTCCACCTCCCCCAACTCCACCCGAAAACCACGCACCTTCACCTGAAAATCAACCCGCCCCACAAACTCCAAACCACCACCATCAACCGACCACCGCACCAAATCCCCCGTCCGATACAAACAACCCCCCGAACCCCCGAACACATCAGGCACAAACCGCTCCGCCGTCAAACCCGGCCGCCCCAAATACCCACGCGCCAAACCAGCACCACCCACGAACAACTCACCCACCACACCCGGCGGCACGGGATGAAGTTCCTTGTCGAGTACGTAGGCGCTCAGGTCCGCCAGCGGAACCCCGATGGGAGAGCGCTCGGAGGACGGGGAATCCGCCGCCTCCGCGGAGTCGGTCGCGGCGCGGGGGACGTCGGCCGGTGAAAGGGGGTGGTAGGTCGCGTGCACCGTGGTCTCGGTGATCCCGTACATGTTGACCAGCCGCGGCCCCTGGTCGCCGTGGCGGGCGAACCAGCCGGCGAGCATGCCGGGCATCAGGGCTTCGCCGCCGAACACCACCACGCGCAGCGCCGGCCGCTCCCCGGCGGGGTCCGCCTCCTCGGCGGCCAGCAGGTTGCGGAAGGCCCCTGGCGTCTGGTTGAGCACGGTCACCCGCTCCCGCGCCAGCAGGGCGCGGAACCGCTCCGGCGAGCGCGTCAGAGCCGTCGGCACGACGACCAGGCGGCCGCCGTTCACCAGTGCTCCCCAGAGTTCCCAGGCGGCGAAGTCGAACGTGACGGTGTGGAAAAGGGTCCAGACGTCATCGGGACCGAAGGAGAACCAGGGTTGGGCGGTGGTCAGCAGCCGGACGAGATCGGCATGGGTGACCATCACCCCCTTGGGGCGCCCGGTCGAACCCGAGGTGTAGATGACGTAGAGCAGATTGGCGGGCACCGTGTTCGGCGGCGGCGCCTCGGCGGGCCACCGGCCGATCGCCGCCGCGTCCTCGTCCATCCGGACCGTCGGCAGGTCCGGTCCCGCGGAGGCCCGCTCGCTCGCCCGGCCGGAGGTGACGAGGATCCGCACGCCGGCGTCGCCGAGCACGTAGGAGATCCGCTCGGCGGGGTGATCCGGATCCACCGGGACATAGGCCCCGCCCGACTTGACGACCGCGAGCAGCGCGACGACCAGTTCGATCGAACGATCCAGGCAGACCCCCACCCGCACCTCCGGACCGGCCCCGAGTGCGCGCAGGTGATGAGCCAGCCGGTTGGCCCGCGTTTCCAGCTCGCCGTAGGTCAGCCGGTCCGTGCCGCACACCACCGCCACGTCCTCGGGCCGCCGCGCGGCCTGCTCCGCCACCAGCGCCCCAAGGCACGTGCGGGGCGGGCCGCTCTCCCGGTCCCCGCCCGATCGCAGCAGCAGCCGCCGCCCCCTCTCCCCCAGCAGGTCCAGGTCGCGGCAGGCGCTGTCGGGACGGGCCAGCGAGTCGGTCACCACCGCGAGGAAGGACTCCATCAGCTGCCCGGCGGCGGGATCCGCCAACGCGTCGCCGTCGTATCCGAGCGTGAACCGCATCCCGTCCCCGGTGGCCTGGCAGGACAGGCGGACCACGAACCTGTCGTGGTGGCCGTACGTCTCGGCCGGGGCGGCGCCGGCCTGGCCCGCGGGCCAATGCTCGGCGTCGAAGTCGAAGCCGATCGGGAACCATGACGGCCGGCCCGGTGCGGCGGGCGGAACGCAGCGCTCCCAGCTGTACCACTCGGCGTGGGCGTCGCCCGCCTCGATCTGGTCGGCCGCCTCGGAGGCGGCCGCCGAGACGGCGAGGTCGAGCGACCGGTCGAGCCGCGCGGGCAGGCTGACGGTCAACGGCCCGGAGCAGCCCCGCAGCTCCTCGTGCCGGCGCAGGTCCGTCCCCACGCCGACGACCAGGGCGCCGGCTCCGGTCGTCCTTCGTAGCAGCACCTGCCAGCAGGTCAGCAGCCAGCCGCGCGCCTTCTTCGGCGTGGGGCACCGGCGGCGCAGCCTCATGGTCTCTGCGGGAGAGAGGCGCCCGGTCAGGGTCTTGGGACGGAACGGACCGAGCCGGTGGTTACGCTGCCCCGGCAGCTCTATCGGCTGATCCCACCCGGCGCAGCGAGACCGCCAGAACTCCCGGGCCGTCGCCCCCTCCGGCAGTTCGGCCATCTCGTTCCACCAGGCGGCCACACCCTCGAACGGCAGGCCGCTTGAAGCGGCGCGGGTGGCGCGGCCCGCCGCGCGTTCGACGACCTCATGGGCCAGGCTTCGCAGCGTCGTGGCATCGGCGCAGATGGCGGGAAGCGAGAAGGTGACCGTGTGGCGGCCGTCGGCCAGCCGTTCGACGAGAACGTCGAGTTCGACGCCCTCGGTCAGCGGAGTCCGCTGTCCCTCCGCGGCCGCGCGTTCCGCCGGCTCGGCCGCGCGCTCGGCACGGTCACCGGACAGCGGGTCGCGGTGGCGGATCGTGACCCGGGGACGGCCGGCGACCGCCTGGACGGGATCCGAATCACCGTCGAGGGAGAACACCAGGCGCGGCTCGGTGCGGCGGGCGGCGACGGCCTCGGCCGCCTCGGCGAGCCGGTCGACGTCCAGGTCCCCGGTCGGGTGCACGGTGCACGACATCGTGTACGGGCCCACCCGGGGGCCTCCCTGCAGCCGCCAGAGCCGGCGCTGCGACGCGGTCAGCGGAATGGCGGCGGCGCGGTGGTCGCGTGGAAACCCGGCTTCGAATTCCCGGTCATCCATGTTTTGACGGCCCTCCTCGCTTCCGCGCATTGGATGCGCCGGTGCACGCGCCGAGCGGCTTGCACAGCCTCCATATTCTGTGGGTCACGTTTGTATTTCATGTCCCACAAACCGGTGACACGCGATACCGGGAAGCGACCGCATTACCATTGTGGTTCTGGCTCGTCAAGATCGGCTTCACCATCGGCGCCCGCCCCGCCGGCCATCACGGCTGCCGCGACGGCCCGCAGGTCGGCCGCCACGGGGATCGCGCCTCCGCCCGCCGCGGAAGGGGCGGTCTTGAGACCGCTTCCGGTGTTGAGCAGGACGACCCGGTCCGTGCTCCCGAGTTCCCCCCGCGCCACGAGGGCGGGCAGCGCGGCCGCCCCGGCCGCACTGGCCGGCTCGGCGTACACGCCGCTCTCCGCCGCGAGCCAGTCGATCGCGGCGAAGATCTCCTCGTCCTCCACCGCGACCATGACTCCCGCGGTGTCCCGCACCGCCGCCAGCGCCCGGAACCCGTCCTGCGGCTCCCCGACGTTGATGCTCTCGGCGCGCGTGCGGGCCGGAGCCGGGCCGGCGTCCGCGGCGCCCTCCGTCCAGGCGCGGTGCACCGCCGCCGCGGCCGCGGCCTGCACCCCGATCAGGCGCGGCATGCGATCGATCCAGCCCATCGCCCGGGCGTCGCACAGCCCCCGGTGGACGCCGGCCAGGATGTTCCCGTCCCCCACGGGCACCACCACCGCGTCCGGCGCGGACCAGCCGAGCTGCTCGACGATCTCCAGGGCGACGGTCTTCTTGCCCTCGGCGGTGCACGGGTTGTACGCGGTGTTGCGGCAGTACCAGCCCCATCGCCGGCACGCCGCCGTGCTCAGCCGGACGGCGGCGTCGTAGTCGCCGTCGACCACCAGCACGCGCGCCCCGTACCGGCTGATCTGGGTGAGCTTCGCCGGCGGCGTGCCGCGGGGGACGAAGACCACGCACCGCAGTCCGACCGCCGCGGCCGCGCCGGCGAGCGCCGCACCCGCGTTGCCCGAGGAGGCCGTGGCGATCACGTCCCGGCCGCGGTCGAGCGCGTCGGCGACCGCGAGGACGCTGGCCCGGTCCTTGAGGGCTCCCGACGGGTTGCCGGCCTCATCCTTGATCCACAGCCGGCCCAGCCCGAGCCGGCGGGCGAGCCGGTCGGCCCGGTGCAGCGGGGTCCAGCCGGCCACGTACCCGGACCTGACCCGGCGGGCCCCGCCCCCGCCCGCGGCGACGGGCAGCAGGCGGGCGTACCGCCAGAGGGAATGCTCGCCGGTGAGCAGCACCTCGCCGGGCGATCGGCCCGCGCCGACCCGCTCGTAGTCGATGGCCAGGGTCAGCCTGCCGGACCACCGGCACCGGGTGCAGGCGTAGCGCAGCTCGCCGACCGGCGAGAGGGCGGCACATCGCGAGCACTGCCAGCGCATGTGGTCCATGCCGACGGCGTCGGCCACCGGTACCGGCGGCGCCACGGCCGATTCCTCAGCCTTGTCGCACGATGTCGGCGTCGACGTCCGCATCGTCCGGAGGGGCACCGGTGAAGAAGCCGGCCAGCCGGTCGATGCCCTCCTCGTAGCGGGCGGAGGTGTAGGAGAGCCGCAGCGTGTCCGGCAACCCGAAGTCCGAGCCGGGCACGGTCGCCACCCGCGTCGCCCGCATGATGCGCTCGGCCAGGGCGAGCGAACCGGGGATGTCGTGCCGGCGCAGGTACTCGGCGCAGTCGAGCGTCAGGTAGAAGCTGCCCCGGGCAGGCACGGCCCGCACCGCGGAGACCTCGCCGAACCGTTCGAGCGTGTAGTCGCGCCGGGCGCCGTAGCGACCGGTCAGCTCCCGGACCCCCTCCTGGTGGTCGAGCGCCGCGATGGCGCCGAACTGCGGCACCGGATCGGTGGTGAGAAGGGTGTGGTGCTGGATGACGGTGAGCGGGTGCACCAGCTCGTCCGGGACGATGGCGTAGCCGACCCGCCGCGCGTACATCCGGTGGGCCTTGGAGAAGGCGTTCGTCACCACCAGCGGACTGGTCATCTCGCCGGCCAGGGTGACGGCCGAATACGGCTCGTCGTCGAAGTGAACGTTATTGTAGATTTCGTCGGCGATCACCACGGCGCGGCCGCCGACGATCTCGTCGATCCGCCGGAAAGTGGCGGGATCGATGACATTCCCCAGCGGGTTTCCGGGGGAATTGACCACGACGATACGGGTGCGTTCACTCATCGCTTCGGCCAGCGAGTCCAGGTCCACCTGGAGCGTGTCGAGGTCGATGCGGTAGTGCCGCACCCGAGCGCCGGCGAGGCGCGCGGTGAACGGATAGAGCGGGTAGTAGGGCAGGGGCACGACCACCTCGTCGCCCGGGCCGGCGAGAAGCTGGGTGAGGTTCCGGAAGGCCATGCTGGTGCCCACGCTGACGACGAACCGTTCGGCCGGCACCTCGACGCCGTAGCGGCTCCGGTACTCGGCGGACAGCCGGTGGCGCAGCTGCGGCAGGCCGCCCGGGAAGACCAGGCTCGCCTTCGCGTAGTCCTCCGCCGCGTCCAGCATGGCCGCGATGATGGGCTCCTCCGGCGGCAGTTCGGACTTGCCGAGCGTGAGCCGGACGACGTCGTCGTAGCGCTGCTCGTAGTCACCGGCCATCTCGTCGAGGACGAACATGAGGAACCGTTCGTCCTCGAAGGAGATCGCCGGACGCAGCCGGCCTCCCGCGAGCGTGTGCGGCCGGGCGTCCTGCTGAACGGTCATGATGCCTCCTGAGACCGGCTGATGGGGTGGTCCGGGCTGATCACGATGGGGCTCGGCGTCGCTCGGGTCGGGCGGCCTCCGCCAGCCGGGCGACCGTCGGCCGGCCCAGGACCTCGGCGGCCGAGACGGCGCCACCGGTCTCCCGGCCGGCCCGCCCGGCGAGCCGCAGGGCCTGCAGGGGGCGGGCTCCCAGCCAGGCCAGGTCGTCGGACCTTCCCACCGCGTCCACGCCGAGCACCTCGGCGAAGCCGGACGCGAGCCGTTCCTCGACGGGGCCGGCCGGCGGCCGGTACCTCTCGCCGGCGCCGGCGATGCCGACGCTCCGGAGCCGCCGCCGGTCGAGCTTTCCGTTGGGCAGCAGCGGGGGTTCCGCCAGCGCGATGAAGGTGGTGGGCACCATCGCCTCGGGAACCCGTCCGCGCAGGTGGTCCCGGAGGTCGGCGACCGCGTCCTCGTCCTGGGACGGTGGACCGCCGGCCCAGGACACGAACGCGGTCAGCGTCATGCCGTCCGACGCCTCCCCGGCCCCGTCCCGGTGGGGGACGACGGCGGCGTGCCGTACTCGCGGATGGTCGGCCAGCGCCGCCTCCACCTCGCCCGGCTCGGTCCGCACACCGCGGACCTTGACCTGGTCGTCGGTGCGGTGGAGGAACTCCAGCTCCCCACCGGGCAGTCGCCGGGCGCGGTCCCCGGTGCGGTACAGCCGATCACCGGGCCGGCCGGACAGGTGGTCCGGCACGAACCGTTCGGCGGTCTCGCCCGCGCGGCCGCGGTAGCCCCACGCCAGCTGGGCGCCGCCGATGAAGAGCTCGCCCGGGGTTCCGTCGGGGACCGGTTCGCCCAGCTCGTCCAGCAGGTACAGCCGCACGCCCGTGACCGGGCGCCCGATCGGCACGGTCGTCCCCGGCGCCCCGGCCTCCGCCCGCCACCAGGTGGCATCGACGCAGGTCTCCGTCGGGCCGTAGAGGTTCAGCAGCGCGGCCTCGGTACGGCCCAGCACCGCGTCGGCCAGGCGCTGCGGCAGCGCCTCACCGCCGCAGCACAACAGCCGCAGGTCCGGGCACCGGGTGAGCGCGGCACCCTCGGCCAGCACGGCGAGCAGGCTCGGCACCACTTGTAGGACGGTGACGGCATGCTCCGCGAGGACCGTTTCCAGGGCCGCGATGTCGCGGTCGGCCCCCAAGGGGACAGTGACGACGGCCGCCCCGCAGGTCAGCGGGGCGAAGAGCTCCCACAGCGCGGCGTCGAAGGCGACCGGCGTCCGCTGCGCCACCCGGTCTCCGGGCCGCAGCCCGAAGGCCTCCACCGCCCACCGCACCTGCTCCACCACGGCGCGGTGCGGCATCACCACGCCCTTGGGACGGCCGGTGGAGCCGGAGGTGTAGAGCACGTAGGCGGGGGACTCGGCCGGCGACCGGTCCAGCGGGGACCCCGGCCCCCCGGGGGCGCCGTCCCCACGGTCAAGGAGCTCCCACCGGTCAAGGAGCATCGCGGGCCCGGCGAAGTCGAGCCGGTCCGCCACGTCCGAGCGGGTCAGCAGCAGGTCGGCGCCGGCGTCGCCGAGCGCGAACTCGCAGCGGCGCCGCGGATACCGGACGTCCAGGGGGAGGAACGCGCAGCCCGCGGCCAGCACCGCGACCAGCGCGACGACCAGGTCGGCCCCGGGTGGCACGTGCACTCCGACCAGGCCCTGCGGCGCGACGCCGGCCGTTCGGATCCGGTCGGCCAGCACGGTGGCCCGTTCGTACAGCGCGGCGTAGCCGATCACGGTGTCGCCGTCGATGACCGCGGGCGCGTCCGGGGTCCGGGCCGCCTGCCGGGCGATGAGTCCGTGCAGCGTGACCGGGTCCTCGGCGGCCGCGGACGAGGGAGGCGCCGCCTCGGCGGGCCGGATGGACACCGGACCGGCGGGCACGGAACCGAGCAGCGGGGCACTGGACCGGGGATCGCGTTCCGCGTCGGCGGTGATCTCGGTCAGCGCCCGCAGGTAGTAGCCGAGGATCTCGCCGGGGTCGCCGCCGTGCCGGAACAGCCGCAGGGTCACGCCGCCGGCGTCGGCGGCGTCCTCCACGGTGAGGGTCAGGGGCGCGACGGGAGAGTCGGTGATGGTCCGCTCGACCGGGCCCAGCGACCCGGCGGACGGTCGAGCGGTGGGCGGCATCTCGCAGTACTCGAACAGGGCGCCCGGGACCGAGCCCGTCTCGACGAGTTCGGCCACCGGGAAGAGCCGGTAAGGCCGGTGGGCCGCCAATGCCGCGTCCGTCCGTTCCACGAGCGAGGCCCAGGTCGGGACGTCGCAGGACATCGAGATCGGGAGCAGGGAGCGGAAGTCCCCCAGAGCCTCTTCGCCGACGCCCGCGGGCCCGCGCACGTCATCGAGCAGCCATGCCCCGGCCGTGCCGGTGCCGGAGATCAGGGCGAGCACGCGCAGGTACGCGGCCAGCAGCACCGCGTCCTGGGTGGTGCCCAGCATCAGGGCGGTGTGCCGCAGACCCGAGACCAGATCGGAGGGCAGGGCCGCCACCACGGGAGCGCCGCGCGCGACCGTCACGTCAAGTGTTCGCCAGGCCAGGCCGTCCGGGGCCTGCTCCAGCGTTCGCTGCCAGTACTCGGTCGCCTCGCCGGTGACGGCGCCCCACTCCGCTGCGATCATGTCGCGCATCCCGGTCACCGGCGGCGCGTCCTCGGATCGCCGGCCGTGGAGCTCTTCCCCGTAACCGCGAAGCAGGTCGGTGGTGAGCAGCGCACCGCTGCGCCTGTCGAGCAGTGGCCCGGCGAGCCGGAGCGAGACCGCCACCCGGCCGCCGGACGATCGCCGGACGGTGCAGGACGAGGAAGCGGGCATGCCGAGCGGGTCGGTCGGCACTTCGGCGGCCTCGCCGCCTTCGGCGGGCGTCCAGAGCAGGTCGGTGAGGGCGAGCTCGTCCGAGGCGCTGGCCGGGGCTGGACGCACCAGGTGCACCGGTCCTCCGGACGGTGGCAGGTCGACCGTGCTGCGCAGCACGGGATGGCGCCTGACCAGGCCCGCGAGCGCGCGGACGAGCGCGGGCAGGTCGCACGGACCGTCGAACGCGACGCTCACTTCGCCGGCCCGGCCGGGATCGGCCAGCAGCGCCGCCTGCTGCCAGGCGGTGAGCGGAAAGACGTCCTCGACCCGGTTCGGTCCCGCGCCGGTCGCGTCGCGGTCGGTCAGCGGCCCCTGCGTCATCATCACGGTCCTCCTTCGGCTCGCCGCACCCTCAGCCCTGGCCCTGCAGGGCTCGCAGCCGGCTCAAGCTCGAGGTGTCCAAGGCCTGCCGCACCTGTGCGGGCACGTCCACCGCACCGTCCGCGGCGGCGAAGACCGGGCCGTCCGGCTCTGCCGCCAGGCGCCGCACCAGGTCCAGATACTCGTCGGCGAACTGGCGCACGTAGGCCGGTTCGAACAGATCGGCCGAGTAGTGGAACATGCAGTGGACGCCGTCCTGGTGTTCGTAGAGTTCGGCGACCATGTCGAAGCGGGCCACTTCGTGATCGGTCTCGAACAGGGTGGCCTCCACCTCCCCGAACCGCAGCGGCGCGAACGGCGCGTTCTGGAAGTTGAACGCCACCTGCACCAGCGGGAGGCGGTCCGTGGCGCGATCCGGACCGAGCTCCCCGACCAGCCGCTCGAACGGCAGGTCCTCATGGGCGAGAGCGCCGAGGTGCACCCGCCGGACATGGTGCACGAGCCCGCGGAACGTCGGTTCTCCGGAAAGGTCGAGACGTTCCGGGAGGGTGTTGACGAAGAACCCGACGAGGTTCTCCAGATCCGGATGCGAGCGGCCCGCCACCGGCACCCCGATGACGAAGTCGCGCCGGCCCGCGCGGCGGGCGACCAGGACGGCGAACGCCGCGAACAGGACCATGAACAGCGTGCCGCCCTCCTGGCGGGCCAGCTCGCGCACGGTCCGGAGGACGTCGGGCGTGAGGTCGACATCGAAGCGGCCGCCCTTGTAGGAGCGTTCCGCCGGACGCGGCCGGCCGGGCTGGAGTTCGAGCATCTCCGGCGCGTCCCTCAACGCCTCGGTCCAGTACCCCAGGAGTTCGTCGAGGGGCTCGCCGGTGAGCCGCCCGCGCTGCCACGTGGCGAAGTCGGCGTACTGCGCCGTCAGCGGCGGGAGCGCGGCCGCACGCCCGCTGGCGCATGCCTGGTAGAGCTCGCCCAGATCGCGGAAGAGCACGCCGGTCGACCAGCCGTCGATCGCCACGTGATGCAGGCAGATACCGATCACGTGGTCGTCCTCGGCCAGCCGGACGACCCGGACCTTGAACAGCGGGGCGGCCGACAGGTCGAAGCGCTGAGCGCTGTCCTCCTCCAGCATCGCGCGCGCTCCGCGCTCGGCCTCCGGCAGCGGAAACGACGAGAGGTCGCTGACGGCGAGCGGCGTCTCCACCGACCCGTGCACCACCTGGACCGGACGCCCGTCCATCTCGCCGAGACACGTCCGCAGCACCTCGTGCCGCTCCATGAGGGCGGTGAGCGCGGCCCGGAACGCCGGCACGTCCACCGGCCCGCGCAGCCGGCAGGGCAGCAGGATGTTGTCGTGGCGCGCCGCCCCGCCGAGCCGGTCCAGGATCCACAGGCGCTCCTGGGCGAAGGACGCGGGAACCGGTCCCGTCCGCTCGCGCTTCGGGATCGCCCGCTCCGGCTCCAGCGTGTCCCCGGAGCGCAGCGCCGCCATCACGGCGCGGGCCGTGCCGATCACCGTGGGGTCGCCGAACAGGTCGTTGAGGGTGAAGTCCACGCCCAGGGCCGAGCGGATCCGCGACACCAGCTTGATCGCGAGGAGCGAGTGACCGCCGAGGTCGAAGAAGTCCTCGTCCAGGGCGGGGGCGCGGTCGAAGACCTGTGCCCAGATGCCCGTCAGGACCTCGGCCGTCACGGCGGTCGGCGACGCCACGGGCACGGCCTCCGGCGCGGCGTCCGCTTCCGGCGCCGGCAGAGCGGCAAGGTCCGGTTGCCCGTCCCGGGCCGTCGGCATGGCGGTGAGCGGTACGAACGTCGCCGGCACCAGCCGGGCCGGCAGCCGGAGCGCGAGGAACGCCGCCAGCTCCGAGGCGTCCGGCATGCCGTGCGCGGAGTCGCCGGCCGGCACGACATACGCGGTGAGCCGTTGTTCGCCGGAGGGCCCTGCCGCAACGGTCACCGCCGCGTCCCGCACGCCCGGATGCCCGGCCAGCGCCGCCTCCACCGCCCAATGCCGGGCGCTCGACTTCGGCGCGGGCACGGGGGTGTCGGCGTCGGCCGCGGACGGCAGCACCCGCGGATGGCCGCGGCGGCGCGCCACGACCGGCGCCGCGACGAGTTCCCCCGTCCCGGCGTGCCAGAACGAACTCTGCGGCACCGGATGGGGGAACCGGTACTCCTCCACGAGATCCACGCCCGTCACTTGGGTGAGCTCAAGCCGCGACGCCGTCGGCAGCGGGCCCGGCACGAAGACGAGGCGCAGGGAACGGCACCGTCCGAGAACTGGTGCCACGGCGGGTGAGCCTGGGACGACGGCCACGGTGACCTCGTTCTCGACGAGGCTCTCTTCGAGCACGGCCGGGGACGCCCCGGCGGACGGCCGGGCCGCGGGCGGCGCGAGAACCAGCGCCGCGCCTGAGGCCATCGCCCAGAAGATGTCGCGCACCGACTCCGCCGAACCGGGCGGGCGCAGGTGCGCGACGCGATCGCCGGCGGACAGCGGGAAGTGTTCGCCCATCCAGTGCAGCAGCTCTGCCAGCGCGTCGTACCTGATCGAGGTGGTCGCCGACTCCTGCGCGTCATGCTCTGACACCGCCCAGCGCGTCCCGGAGGGGGCGTCCGAACCGTCCTCCGCAGGGGTGCTACGGGAATCGGACTCCGCGCCCGGCTGCCCGGCGCGAGGCTCGGCGCCCAGACGCAGGAGGTGCAGACCGTCGCCCACCGTCAGCCGGTCGGTCGCGGCCAGCCGGTCCGCGAGGGAGCCGTCGCAGAGCGCCACCGCGGCACCGGTCGCGGCCATCGCGGCACTGATCCGCTCGTCGCCGTCACCCGGGTCCAGCGGAAGGATCGTGCCGCCGGCCTTGACCACGGCCAGCAGACTCACCGGCAGCGCCGGGGACGGGCTCAGCGCGACGGCGACGGTGCCGGCCCCGGAGCGGCGCAGCTCACCGGCGACGCGTTCGGCTCGGCGCTCCAGTTCCCCGTACGTCAGCGTGAGATCGCCGTAGACGACCGCCGGCGCATCCGGAGTGCGCAGGCACTGGCCGGTCAGTCGGTCGGGAGACCAGCCAGACGCCGCGACGGTGCCCGCGTCGTCCGCCGCTGGCCGCCCGTCGGGTTCCGGCCATCCCGGCAGCTCGCCGACGCGGCGCTCTGGATCGGTGGCGGCGATGGTGAGGATCTCCACCACCAGGTCGCGGACGCGCTCGACCGTTCCCCGCCCGAAGCGCGCCGGATCGTAGCCGAGGACCATCCGCAGCCGCCGCTGGTCGGGCACGGCCGTCAGGTGCAGGGGGTAGTGCGGCTGCTGGATGACCCGCAGGTCGGCGACCTTGACCGTCCCCCCATCGGTCCAGCTCGGCCGCACCGGATAGTTGATGTAGACGACCAGGCTCTCGAACAGCGCGCTGCCGCGCGGTACCTCGCTCCACCGCTGGACGTGCGCCAGCGGGCTGTAGTCGTACTCGCGGCCGTCGGCCAGCTGCGCCTGGAGCCCGGTCAGCCAGTCGGCGAGCGAGACGTCTCCCGCGACCCGGGCCCGGACCGGAAGGACGTTGATGAACAACCCGACCATGTCGTCCACACCGGCGAACTCGGGTGGACGGCCGGAGACCACCGAGCCGAAGACGACGTCCTCCCGCCGGCTGTACCGGCTGAGCGTCAACGCCCACGCCGCCTGCACCACGGTGCCCAGCGTCAGCCGCCGGGTCCGGGCCAGAGCCTCCAGCCCCGCGAACACCTCCGTGGGCACGGTCGCGTGGACCTCGTCGAACTCCGGCCCGTTCCCGTCCGGGGGGTCGACGGCCCCTTCGCCGATCGGAGTGGGCGAGGTGATTCCGGCGAGGCGGTCGCGCCAGAAGCGCTCGGCCTTCCCGAGGTCCTGCCGCTGGGTCCATGCGACGTACTCCCAGAACGGTCGCGGGATCCGCCGGTCGGGCATCCGCCCGGCGGCGAGTTCCCGGTACCAGCCGAACACGTCGTCGAGGACGAGATAGGTCGACCATCCGTCGAGCAGGAGATGGTGATAGGACCAGATCAGCCACCACGCGTCATCGGCGACCCGGATCACGGCCAGGCGCATCAGCGGAGCCCGCCCGAGTTCGAACGGGCGGGTCCGGTCCTCGGCGAGCATGGCCTCCAGCCGCTGCTCGATCTCCTCGGCGGGCGTGCCCCGCCAGTCCGACTCCCGCCACTCGGGATCCGCGTCACGGCTCACCACCTGCACCGGCAGGTCCAGCCGCTCGTAGTGGAACGAGGTGCGCAGGATCGGGTGCCTGCGGAGGACGGCGCGCCAGGACTCCCGCAGAAGCGACGGGCTGAGGGCGCCCTCCAGCCGGAGGCAGAGCTGATAGATCGTCTCGCCGGAGTCCTGCTTGCGCAGCGCCTCGAAGAACATCCCGTCCTGCAACGGCGTCAGCCGGCAGATCCGTTCGATTTGGTCGGGGCGCATCTGTAACCACCTTCGAGGGACTGTGAAGCCAAGTGGCGATCGACCGGTACGTAGGCCCGCGGGCCGCCGGACTCAGCCGGCGACCGGTTCGGGCGCGGGTTCCACCGTGGGCCGGCAGTCGGCCAGGCTGACCTGCTCGCCCATCGCGACGAGGATCTTCCGGTCGCCGCGGAAGGCCTCACGGCCATGGCAGGACAGGATGTTGTCGACCAGCAGCAGATCGCCCGCCCGCCACGGCTCCCGGCGCTGGGCGCCGTCGTAGGCGGCGTTCAGCGCGGCGACGTCCTCGGCGTCGATGGGACTGCCGTCCCCGTAGAACGTGTCGAAGGGAAGCCCGTCCGGTCCGTAGCTGCTCAGGAGCACGTCCCGGACGTCGGGGTCGAGCGAGTGCCGGCTCCAGAAGGCGATGTGGTTGAACCACACCTCCTCGCCCGTCACCGGATGGTGGATCGTCGTCGCCCGCCGCTGCGTCGTCGCCAGACCGTCGTCGGGCAGCCATCTGATCCCGATGGAGCTGCGACGGCAGTAGTCCTCCACCGCGGCGCGGTCGGACGTTCCGAAGGCGGTCGGCCATGGCAGGGAGACGTGCTCGCGGTAGTTGCGCGCCAGAACCCACCCCAGCCGCCGGAAGCGGTCGGCCAGCTCCGCCGGGATCCTCGCGAGCACCTCCCGGGTGTCGGCCACGGTGGTGGCCCCGCCCTCCTCCGGTGCCACCAGGCAGCCGAAGAGCAGGACCCCGGGGAAGTCCAGGGTGTAGCTGTTCTCGTTGTGCAGCCGGATCACCTGCGCGCTGGGCAGGTCGGTGGACGACAGCACCCCCTCCCCGTAGTCGCTGCGCGGCGTCGCCTTCTCCCGGTAGCTCACCCTCTGGTCGAGCAGGACGTCGCGCGCCCCGGCGAAGTCGTGCACACTCGCGATGGGCAGGCCCCGGACCAGCAGGCATCCGTACCGGGCCAGCGCCGCACGGAACGCGCCGCGTCGCTCGGTCAGCCATGCGCGGGCGTCCTCCATGGACGCGGTCCCGTCCGCCCGCGCGATCGGCGGCCCGGACTCGCCGACCGACAGGCCCAGTTCGGCGATGGCCCGGTCGTTCACCGTCACGTCCATCAGTCCTCCCCCGGTCCGAACGCCGCCGGACCGATCGGCCCCGACGGCGAGCAGTCCGCCATCCGCCGCGGCTCCCCCATGGCGACCAGGACCCGGCGGTCCCCGGTGAACGGTTCACGCCCGTGGCTGCACAGGAGGTTGTCCACCAGCACCAGATCGCCCCGCCGCCAGCTCTCGCGGACCATCACCTCGTCGAAGGCCCGGTTGATGACGGCCACGTCCGCGGGGTCGATCGGCGAACCGTCGCCGTAGTAGGTGTTCTGCGGCAGCCCGTCCGCGCCGCACGCGGCCACCAGGATCTCCCTGGTCTCGGGATCGTGGGTCCACTCGTTGAACACCGCGACGTGGTTGAACCAGCTCTCCTCACCCGTCACCGGATGGCGGAGCGTGGCCGAGCGGACCCCGCTCGTGCGCAGCCGGTCGCCCGGCAGCCACTCATGGCTCAGCTCGTTCTGGTCGCAGTACGACTCGACGGCCGCGCGGTCCGTGGTGCCGAAGGCCTGCTGCCACGGCATTCCCACGTGCTCCTGAAAATTCCGGACGATCATCCAGCCGCGACGCCTGAATCGTTCGACCAGATCTTCGGGCAGTGCGGCCAGCAGCCGGCGGGTATCGCCCAGAGTGGTGGCACCGCCCTGCTCGGGCGGAACCAGGCAGCAGAACAGCACGATTCCCGGGAACACGACGCTGTAGCTGTCCTCGCAGTGCAACCGGATTCGCTGCACCGGCGGCAGATCGGTCGCCGAGAAGATCCCGTTCCCGTATCCGGTTCGCGGGGTCGTCTCCTCCCTGGGCACTTCCAGGTGGTCTTCGAGGAGCACATCCCGCGCCGCGGCGAAATCCTCAGGCGACTCGATCGGCAGCCCGCGGATCATCAGGCTTCCATGGCGGCGCAACTCGGCCAGGATCTCCGCCCGGTTGTCCGCCAACCAGGTCGCCGCCGAAGCCGCGTCGGCGACGCCGTCCACCGGCACCAGGCGCGGCTTCCCGCCGGCCGCCGCGTCCGCGCCGGTGGACGGCACCCGTCCGGCGTGACTGGCCATCGGTCACCCTCCGATCGTCCCGGTCGACGCGACGGCCCGCTTCTCCGCCACGAACCGGGTGATGGCCTCGACGCTCTGGAAGTTCGCGATGTCCAGATCGTCGCCGGCGACCGCGATATCGAAGGTGCGCTCGACCCAGGTGAGGATCTGCACCGCGAACAAAGAGCTGACGTAGCCGGTGGCGAAGATGTCGACATCGTCGGCGATCGACGCTCCCCCGGTGTGCCGGGACACGAATTCCCGCACCGTGGCGAGCACCCGCTCGTCGTCGGGTCCCCGCAGGTCCCCGCCGAGTTCACCGTCCATGTGTCCCTGTCCTCCTCCACGTTGGTACGAGCCGGCGTCAGTCGTGGTCATAGACGTGGAAACCCCGTCCGGTCTTCCGCCCGAGCAGACCGGCGTCCACATACCTGCGCAGCAGCGGGCACGGCCGGTACTTCGGGTCCTTGAACTCGTCCAGCAAGACCTCGAGCGAATAGAGGACGGTGTCGAGGCCGATGAGGTCGGCGGTCTCCATGGGCCCCATCCGGTGCCCGAAGCATTTCTTGAAGAGCCGGTCGATGTCCGTCGGCGAGGACACCTGCTCGTGCAGCAGGAAGATCGCCTCGTTGATCGTGAGCATGAGCACGCGGTTGGTCACGAAACCCGAGGAGTCGCCCACGAGGATGGTGTCCTTGCCGATGCCGGCCAGCAGCCGCCGGGACGACTCGAGGGTCGCGTCGCTCGTGTGGAAGCCCCGGATGATCTCCACGAGGGGCATGACCGGCACCGGGTTCATGAAATGGTTGCCGATCACCTTGTCCGGTCTGCTCGTGCGACCCGCGAGCCTGGTGATGGGAATCGCCGAGGTGTTGACCGCGAGGACGCACTCCGGCGCGCAGACGCGGTCCAGATCGCGGTAGAGGTCCTTCTTGACGTCCCACTTCTCGGTCACGTTCTCCACCACGTAGCCGACGTCGCGAAGGTCCCCCAGCTCGGTGGACGGCGTGATCAGGGCGAGGATCTCGTCGGCCGTGCGCGTCGGGGCGCGGCCTACCACCACGGGCAGCAGCCGGGCGTTCCCCGCGATCGTCTCCCTCGCGGTCTTCAGCGCCTCCTCGGAGGTGTCGACCAGGACGACGGGGTACCCCGCCTCGGCGAAGGCATGGGCGACCCCGGTGCCGATGGTGCCGGCTCCGACGACTCCGACCGCGTTGATCATCGATCGACTCCCCTGTCGCGCGGGCGGCCGCGTTCGCCGCCGAGGAACTCTTCCGGCCAGCCGCTCTCGTCGAGCCCGTGCTGGCAGACGAAGGCGTAGGCCAGCCGCTCCAGCCCGAACCCCACGCACCCGGTCCAGATCGGCCCGCGGTCGCCGCCGGTGATGTCGAACGCCGTTCCGAAGTGCTGCTCGTGGAAGTTGAACGAGCCGACGGCGACCGTGGCGTCCGGGGCGATGTCCAGCCGCAGCTCGTACTTCAGTTCGAGCAGCCGCTGCGCGGAGACTCGCTCCGCGCCGTCCGCGGCGCAGAAGAACGGGTCCGTGGCCACCTCGCAGCGTCCGGAGAGGCCGAACCGCTCCACCAGCTCGACGGCCCGTCGCAGGAAGCGTTGCCGGCCGTCCAGGACCCGGTCACGCTCCCCCATGAACACGATCTCCCGGATCGTGAAGTCCCACAGCCGCTCCAGCGAGGCGTGGTAGCGGCCCTCGTACCGGAACGACTTTCCGCGGGCGGTGACCACCGTGGACGGCGACGGCAGCCGCTTCCCCGCGTACTGGTGGAAGGTGTGGTAGCACATGGTCGGCGGCAGGCAGTAGTCGGCGTTGCGGCAGTGGGCGAGCATCGCCTCGCCGACGTCTCCATCGCCTTCGTCCCGCTCGGTGAACTTCCGGTAGACGTCCAGGTCGCCCCGCAGCCGGGTGGCGAGCATGACGTGCTGGGGGAACGCGGAGAAGTACCCGCTGCGCTGCAAGGCCCCGGTGGGAACGAGCGTGGGATAGCGGAACTCGGTGGCGCCGAGCTCGGCGACGGCGATCTCCCGCAGCATGCCGTCGAACCGGTCCATGATCGTCAGGATGGGCTCGCCGACCGCGACCTGGCCCTCGCCCGCCTCGAAGGCCGCGCCCCGGTCCGCCAGCGCCTCGAAGACGCCGGGCCACGTGTCCGCCGTGCGCGCCGAGCGCCAGATCACCTTGGGGGGACGGGTCAGCTGGCCGAGGACGTCCGCGCCGACCATGTGCCGGAGCTTGCGGGCGAGCTCGGCGGTCGGCTCGGCCGCGCCGGTCCGCAGCGCCACCGCGTACACGGCGTCGTCCGTACCGCGCAGCAGCCGGAAGCTCGCGATGCTCTCGGAGACGAAGAAGATCCGTCTGGCCAGCTCGGCGGCGAGTCCGGCGGGGACCGGACGCGGCAGCCGGATCGTGTGCTCCGTCGTGCTCGCTCCGGGCCGCCCGTGCGTGCTCGGCCGCGCGCTCATGGCGCACCCGGCAGGCCGAGCAGGCTCGCGATGATCGACCGCTGGATCTGCGACGTACCGCCGTAGATCGTGCCGGCGAGCGCGTCGCGCACCTCCCGTTCGATCCCGCCCTCGGTGAGGTAGCCACGCGCGCCATGGAGCTGGACCGCCTCCAGGGCGGTTTCGAGCAGGCCCTCGCTGACGACGAGCTTGAGGATCGACGACTCCAGCATGGCCAGCCGCCCCTCCCGCTTCAGCCAGCCGAACTTGTACAGCGTCAACTGCGCGAGTTCGAGGCGTATTCGCATGTCGGCCAGCGTGTGGGACACGGCCTGGAATGACCCGATCGGCCGGTCGAACTGCTCACGTTTCGCGGCGTGCTCGACACATGTCTCCAGCAGCCGCCGCATTGTCCCGACGCCGCTGGCGAAGAGGAAACCGCGTTCCCACTCGATCGTCGACGTGAATATCTGGTACCCGGCGCCCTCCCGGCCCAGCAGTTGATCCGCGTCGAGCCGGACGTCCGAGAATTGGATCTCCCCCATGGGGGCACCGCGCAGACCGGCCTTTTCCAGCTCGCGCGTGACCCGCACTCCGGGCGCGTCGGCGGGCACCAGGAACGCCGACAGCGCGCGCTCGGGGCCCTCCGATTCACTGGTCCTCGCGAACGTGACGAAGAGGTCCGCACACGAGCCGTTGCTGATGAAGGTCTTGGTCCCGTTCAGCACCCAGCCCGAGCCGTCCCGGTGCGCCGTGGCGGCCAGCGCCAGCATGTCCGAACCCGCCTGCGGCTCGGTCAGGGCGTGCGCGCCGACGACCGCTCCCCTGCACAGTTCCGGCAGCCAGCGGGCCTTCTGCCGCTCGGTGCCGTGCTTGACCAGGTAGATCGCGCAGGCCCAGACATGATTGTTGATCGCGAAGAGCAGGCCGTTGTTCGAGCATCCGTAGCCGAGCGCCTCGAAGGCCAGCGCCGAGGTGAGCGGATCGAACCCGGAACCGCCGTGCTCGCGGGGCACCGGCCAGCCCAGTGCCCCGAACTCGGCGGCCTTCCGCCAGCCTTCGGTGTCGAGGCTCCCCGACCTGTCGGATTCGTCGGTGCGTCCGCCCAACTCCTGGCGTGCAAAACGAACTGTTTCTGCGCACAGCTCTCGCTGTCTCGGGCTTATCGCGAAATCCACGCAGTACCTCCTGAGGGCATGGGCGGCGATCGGCACATGGCGAACGATGCCGCGCATGTGCCGCCGGGCGACCCACATGCAGAGCATGTCCGTCACCGCGTCCCAAGGCATGTCACGCAAACGCGGGACTTGCCCGCCCGCCACGCCTGAGGCATCTGTTGAAGCGGCCGTAGGCGTGTACTCCAGAACTGATGAGCGCCTTCACTAAGGAGAAAACGTGCTGTTGCGGATGGCTACCCCGGCAGATCTCGGCGGGCTGCTGGACATATACGACAGCACCCTGAGATGGCTGGCCGGGCGCGGCATCGACCAATGGCAGGAGCCCCGCCTGGAACCCGAGATGATGAAGGCGGCCATCCTGGCGTCCATCCACCACCGGCAGACCTGGTGCGCGATCGACGAACGCGGGCGACCGGCCGGCCTGGTGACGATCAAGCCGCACACGCAGCCCGGCCTCTGGCTGCCGGAGGAGGAGGCCGAACCCCATCGATACATTTACCTGTCGCTTGTATCCCGGGAGCACGCCGGCACCGGGCTCGGAGCCGACCTGGTGGACTGGGCCGCCTCCCGGGCCGCCAGGGAGGGAGCGCACTGGATCCGCGGTGACGCGTGGACCGGCAACACGCCCCTGACGGACTACTACCTGCGGCAGGGATGGGAACTGGTGCGGGTCGTCCACCGGCCGGACCAGCCGTCGGGTGTGCTGCTCCAGCGGCGCGCCGATGTCCGCGAGACCCCGCGCCTGGTCGAGGTGACCGAGACGTGAGCGAGGGCGGGAGTGCGGCGCGGTCCGGGATGGCCGCCGGCATCGTTTCGGTGAACGGCTACGTCCCGCAGCGAATCGTGAACAACGACGAGATCGCGGCGTGGTCGGGAGCGGCGCCGGAGTGGATCGTGCGCAAGACCGGCATCCTCGAACGCCGTTACGCATCCGCCGGCACACCGACGTCGAGGTTGGCGGTCAACGCGGCACGCCCGCTTCTCGACGACGAGCGGACCAGGAGCGACATCGGCCTGGTCATCGTCGCCACTTCCACACCTGATCGGCCGCAACCGTCCACCGCCGTGCTGGTGCAGGAGGAACTCGGGCTGGCCTACGTTCCCGCGTTCGACGTCAACGCCGTCTGCTCGGGCTTCCTCTACGCGCTCACCATCGCCGAGGCGTTCGTCGCCGCCCGCCCCGGGCTCCGGCTGGCGCTGGTCATCGGCGCCGACAAGTATTCCGCGGTGGTGGACAGGACCGACCGGCGCACGGTCAGCCTCTTCGGTGACGGCGCCGGTGCGGCACTGGTCGGCAGGGTGCCGGACGGCTACGGCATGGGCGGATCATTCTTGCTGGCGGACGGGGCGGGAGCCGCGCACGTCCAGATCAGGGGCGGGGGCACCGACAGGCCGCTCACCCCTGATCGGCTGGCGGACGGGGAGCACCTCTTCAGGATGGACGGACGCGCCGTCCGCGAATGGGCGCTGGAGTTCGTACCGAAAGTGGTCCGCCGGACACTGGAGGAAGCCCGCGTCTCCTTGAGTGAAATCGACAGAGTCGTGTTCCACCAGGGGAACGTCCGCCTCGTCGAGGAGCTGGCCGCGGCGATGGGCCTCGATCGCGAGAAGCTCGCGCTCACGGCGCCGCGCTACGGCAACACCGCCGCCGCGTCCATACCGATCACGCTCGCGGCGGAACACGCCAGGCGGCCTCTGCGGCGGGGCGAGCGGGTGCTGCTCGCCTCCATCGGCGGGGGAATGACCGCCGGGTCCGTGGTCCTCACCTGGTACTGACCACGGTGGGCCCGCGGCCGCCCGGCCCGGAGAGAAGACCGTCTCGCCAACGCTCGAAGGGCGGAGAGAGATGACACCGTTTCCTACCGTGCCCGAGGCCGCCGACATCCGCATCCCCGTGCACCCGTCACTGATCGTCGAGGACCGCAGTGGCGACCGTTACGTCCTGGTCGCCTCCGTCTTCAAATTGGAACTGTCGCTCTGGGTGTACGAACTCCATCGTGACGACAAGCGCGTCGTTCACATGTCCAGCCTCGCCGGCTGGCGCATCACCGGCGAGGCCGGCGAAACCGTTAGTGACGAGGTTCCCCGAACCGGCTGATACCGGCACCGATGCCGCGGCTTCGCCAAGCCAGGGACGTCCATCGCGCAGCGAAGCGGTCATTTCGGGCCCGCTACAACTGATTTTTAGCGGCGACAGTATTTTGGACCGTTCTAATATCTTCTGAACAGGCGCGACCGGTCCATCGCACGGTCATGCCCTGCTCGCCGGACCGTCAAGGGACCACCCGGCCGCCAGTCGAGCATTTCGGCACGCGACCAGCCTCAGGACGACTCGGCCGACAATATAGGAACGATCCAAAATGGCGTCCATTCCCGCCGTTTCATGCTCTGTCATGCCCGTGAGCTGCGAAGACAAGAAACGGCGGACCGGCCTCGTGCACCGGGCGGGACGTCCAGTGAACGTTCCCTCCGCTAAGGCCGATCCGCCGCTCCTGTGCGCCCCTGCCGACGGGTGACTAGTCCGCCGCAATGAAGAGGGGCTTACACGCTTGACAGAATAGCACTTTCGACGAAGCGATCATCCTGTTAGCATCCGATTGAAACTCAAAGAAGAGCCCGTTACGGCTCTCTCAGCGAGTTGCACTGTCAGCTAGGTGCAACCAGGGAGAGCCGGGCGGACACCCGGGACTTCCTGGTGCACCGTGCACCGAAAGGGGAGTCCCCCAAATGGGCTTCACCAAAGAGAACGGAGCGGCCAAGCTGGGTGAACCCAGCGAAGCGGTTCCGCCGCAGGGAAAGCTCGCCGCCTTCCTGGTGGCAGCACTCGTGATCGGCGAGACCGGCGTCATCCTCCAGCTGTTCTTCAACGTGATCAAGGAGGAGGGGCCCATCATGACCTCCTTCCTGCAGACCGTTGTGGGCACTGCGCTGCTGTGGTGCGTCGTCCGGCCCAAGCTCAACGCCGGATGGCCGCTGTGGTGGCGGGCGCTCGCCGTCGGGGGATCCAGCGTGGTCAGCCTCGTCGCAGCGCGTGAGGCCATGACGCTCGTCCCCTACGGGACGATCACCTGCCTGGCGTTCGTGTTCGGTCCGATGTTCGCCATGACCTTCAGGATCGGCCGCGCCGCGAAGGCAAGGACGTTGAAGAGGAAGTGGACGATCGCGTCGCCGTTCCTGGCCGCGGCGTCCGTCTTCCTCCTCGTCGACGGACTCGGGTCCGGCGACCTCGTGGGCTTCGGCCTCATCGGGCTGGTGGCCCTCGCCTACCACGTCTACGCCACCACCACCTCCGGCCTCCAGCGGGAGGACGTGAACACGGTGGCGACCCTGGCGCGGCTGCCCACCGTGCTCCTCCTCACGGGGATGCTCTTCTCCGCGGAGGCGCCCAGTGCGCTGCTCCACGTCAGCGGCCAGGCGTGGTGGGTCTGCTCGGTCTCCGGCGCCGTCGGCGTCGTGGCCCTGCTGATGATCAACGCGGCGTGGAAGCGCGGCCTGACGGTCACGACCCACGCCGGCGTCATGCCCGTGGACAACGGGCTGGCGATGGTCGACGGCATGCTCGCCGGCCAATTCCCGTCCCTGGCCAACTGGTTCGGGGCCGGGCTGGTCGTCGCCGCGGAAGTGGGCGCCACGCGCGCCCGGATCCCGGACGGGGACAAGCCGTCGAAGTTCGCTGCGTTCCTCGACGGCCTTCCCGCCAGGATCGCCCGATGAACTGACGTGCGTCACGCACGTCCGGAGTGAGGAAAAGCCCCAAGAAGGCTGATCCAATACCCGTCGGTGGGGAGGAGCAATCCTCCCCACCGAACCCTTTTGTGCGGCACTTGTGGGGGGCCAGGAACGATCTGGGCGTCGACCCGGGACGACGACCGCGACCTGGGCTCTGCCGCCAGACCTCGCGGTCTTCCCCGAGCCGATCAGTTGAAGCAGTCCTGGTCCTTGAGGTTCAGCGCCATCATCGTGACGTGGCCGCGTTCCACTTCGAACTGGTACGACGCACGGTGGTCGCGGGGTGCGGTGACGCCCCAGAAGCCGTGGACGTCGCGCCGGACGCCGGGATAGGCGCGCTTGACCCCGGAGAGCGTGGAGCCGACGTGCACGCCGCGCGGAGTGCGGGTGCGGCGGGGCGGCTGGATCATCGCGACCCCGTACTTCTTGGAGATGTAGACCGACAGGTCGTCGCGGCCCGTGGGGTGGCCCTTCAGGTCGAAACCGTCGCACCACCGTCCGCTGAACTTGCGGACCAGCATCCCGGTGCGAAGAGCGGCCCGCTCGGAACTACCGATCCTCAGAGCACCGTAACCCTGGGAAGTGAGCTGGACGGTTTCGACGGCGGTGAAGGCAAGGCTGGAGGCGGCGGCCGCGCCGGCCAAAGCCATGGTGAAGACGCGCAAGTGCTCTCCCTTTTCCCGAGTGTTTCCAGTGGCGTCACGGTCGCCTTCCTCTTGCCCGCAGAGTGTTCATCTCAATACGGATCGTGACAGTGGCGGGTGCGCCTGCCGGTGAGTGCTCACTGGCCGGACAGGCGGTAGAGCATGACGCCGACGATCCGGTGGCGCGGGACGTATCCGTAATGCCGGGAGTCCCAGCTCACCGGACGGTTGTCGCCGAGCACGACGAGCGTGCGCGGCGGGACAGAGGCGCCGCCGATCCGCGCGACGTCCGGGTCCGCCCAGCCCGCGGGCACATGGTCGCCGGGGACGGCCACCGTTCGTTTGAGCAGCAGCGTGGTCCGGGGCCGGTCGTCGGGACGCAGAAGGATCACCTGGCCGCGTCTGACCCGCCGGGTTCGGCGCACCAGGATGCGGTCGCCCGAGCGCAGGGCGGGTTCCATGCTCGTCCCGTCCACGGTGGTCAGCAGGAGGCCGCGCCGGGCCGCGAGCACCAGCAGCCCGGCCGCGGTGAGCGCCCCGGCGGCGAGGGCGGGGCGGATCACGTGACCTCCTGGTAGCCGGACGCCTGGAGCCGGAAGAGGCGGGCGTAACCGCCGTCGGCGGCCATCAGTGCCGCGTGCGTGCCCTGCTCGACGATCCGCCCCTCCCGCAGGACCACGATGCGGTCGGCGTCGCGGACGGCGCTCAGCCGGTGCGAGATGAGCAGGCTGGCGCGGTCCCGGCGGTGCTCACGCATCCGCGCGTGCACCTCGTGCTCGGCCTCGGGATCCAGGCCCGCGCCGGGCTCGTCGAGGATCATCAGGTCCCGGCCCTCGCGGACCAGCGCCCGGGCCAGCGCGACCCGCTTCCACTGCCCGCCGGACAGCACCACGCCGGTCACCTCGTCCGCCTCGCCGAGCGCGAACATGCGGGTGAGCGCCGTGTCGTAGCCGCGGGGCAGGGCGGCCAGCCGGTCGTGGACGCCGGCGAGGGCGGCCGCGGCCTCCACCCGGCTCGGCTCGCCCAGGGACGCCAGGTCGCCCAGGGCGATGTTGTCGCGAGCGGTCATCTCGTAGTTCATGTGGTCCTGGAACACCGCGCTTATCCGGGTGCGAAGCGCTTCGGGCGGGATGTCGCGCAGGTCCACGCCGTCCCAGAGGATCTGCCCGCGGGTCGGGTCGTACATCCGGCACAGCAGCTTGACCAGCGTGCTCTTGCCGGCGCCGTTCAGGCCGACGAGCGCGACGGCGTCGCCGTGAGGGATCGTCAGGTCGAGTCCGCGCAGCACCCAGGGGTGGCCGTCGCCGTAGCGGAACCACACGTCGCGCACTTCGATCCCGCGGCGCAGCGGCGGCGCGTCCGCGCCTTCCGCGCGAGGGAGGTCGGATTCGGCGCCGACGACCGCGACGTAGTGGGCGAACGACAGCAGCCGCGCCTGGCCGCCGGACACCGCCGTGATGAGCCCCGCGAGCGCGGCCTGCACGCCCGCGGCGGCGGCCAGGAACATGGTGACGTCCCCGGCGCTGAGCGCGCCGTCGCGGGCCGCGCCGATCGCCCACCAGAGACCGGCGCCGGTCACCGCGGCGCTGACCGTGGTCAGGCCGCCCTGGGTGCGCAGCTCGCGCAGGTCCATGCGGCGGGTGGCCCGGTCGGCGTCCCGCCGCTCGCGCATCATGCGCAGACGCAGGAACGCACCGATCCCGAACAGCCGGATCTCCGTGGCGGCGGCCGTGCCGGTGAGCAGCTGCCCGTAGAAGAACTCGCGGCGGTGGTACCGCTCGATGCTCCACTCCATGGCGGAGCGCCGACGGGTGAGCAGGACCTCGGCGACGAGGGCCGGCAACGCGGCGGCGAGCACCAGGCCGGTCATCACCGGGCTCAGAAGCGCGAGGGAGGTGAGGAAGCCGGCCAGCGACAGAAGCCCGCCGAGCCCCCCGCCGAAGCCGTCCACGATCTCGGGCAGGCGCTGGACGGCCTGCTGCGCGAGCCGGAGCCGGTCCTGGAAGGCCGGGTCCTCGAAGGCGCGCAGGCCGACCTGGCGTTCGGCGGCGGCGAACAGCCGGTCGGTGCCGGCCGCCCCGGCCGCCCGGCCGATCTGGGCCCGTGCGTACTGGGCGGCGAGCGGCAGGAACGCGGCCGCCGTCCCCGCCGCGACCAGTCCGAGCGCCAGGCCCGCGACCGGGCCGTGCGCGCCGGTCAGGCGGTCGATGACGAGTTTGGTGAGCCAGGCCGTGGCGACGGGCGTCGCGGCCGTCGCCACGGTGAGGGCCAGGAAGAGCGGAACCCGCACGGGGGCGGCCCGTCCGATCAGCGCCATGGCCGCGGCCGCCGAGGCGCGCAGCTCGCGCGGCCCGATGCGCCGGTCCGGCGCCGGGGCGTCGGACACGCTCAGCCCCGGGCGGCCGGCACCGGGAGCCGGTCGATCCGAGTGCCGGTCGCGGCGATCCGCCCGTCCTCCCCGACCACGTAGAGGGCGGGAGTCCACTCGTTCCGGAACGCGCGGGCCATCGGGCCGCCGTCGAGATCGGCGAGCACCACCCTGGCGACGGGCGTCAGGGCCGCCACCGACGCCGGGTCGTCACCGCCGACCACCGCGAGGACGTTCTCCCTGCCCAGGTCGCGAGCCCGTTCGACGAAGGACGGCAGGAGATCATGGCATGCCTCGCAGTCGGCGGAGAAGAACCCGACGACGCCGGTCACGTCATGGCGCGTCACCGGATCACCGTCGCTGGTCACCGCCGCGAGCTCGCCCACGGGGTCGCCGGGCCGCAGGGCGAAAAGCCCGTCGTCGCGGCCTGTGGACCGCAGCGCGTCCGCCCGCATCCGGCGCAGGATGCCGACCGTCAGCAGCAGGTTCAGCAGGCACAGCGCACCGAGCAGCACGACGGCCGCCGCAAGATATGGCATCAGGAATCCCTAGCGAAGATCGGACCATGTCGCCGGACGACGACCGGGATCGCCGCCGGACCTCTCGCCCGCCGGACGGCGGCGCGGCCGCACCGCCGCCCGGGTCGGATCAGCAGCTGCTGCGGATCTTGGTCCAGCTGCAGCCCGAGTCCACGCAGCAGAACCGGTACCAGTAACCGGGGTGCCCGTTGGCGTTGCAGAAGTAGTTGCCGCTGCACGCCGATCCGGTGGCCTTCGGGACGATGCGCTCAAGCGCACGGTCGATGAGACGACTCATCGCATCTCCTTTTCGTCATGGCCAGAGAACACCCGGAGAGAACAAATCACCACCTGACCGTGCGCGCGCTGAAATCTGCGGCCGGTGCCATTTGTTCTCCGGTTGATTCCCCGGCGCGGGGCTGGGCCAAGTATCACCCCCCGTACCGCGAACACCGCAACCCCCGGCGAACCACATGATGATCTTTGTGTGATCCTGCTGAACGCCGCCGCCGCAATGATCAACAACTCCAGAGTTTGCCGTTCCACGGCGCCCGTCCGATGGCGGGCGACGCCGGGGCTCAGACCTCGTAGAGCTTCCATGCGGGAAGACGTCGAGCGGTGATGCCCTCGGCGGGACCGAGGAGATCACGGCGTCGCAGCATGAGGCGCAGATGCCGGGCGGCGTCGACACCCGCCGGTGGGCCCGGGTCCAGGATGACAGGAATCTCCTCGTCGGCCGTCCGAACCATCGCGTCGGCCGGGTGGCCGTTGACGATGGCCCCGAGATCCACCTCTGAGCCCGGGTTCTGATTCGACAGGAATCTGAAAAGCCGCGCTTGGAGGTCGCCCAAGCCCTGCCCGCCCTCGGCGGTGAACTCGCCGGAGGCCGCCGCTCGCAGATCTGCCGCAAGGCCGCGCCGGCCTTCCCAGAGTGCCGCGTCGCCGACCACGATCAGGTGCGAACGGGCCCGCGTGATCGCGACATTCCACAAGTTGAACTGGCGCTGTATCCAGCGGATCGTTCCCGGGCGCATGCCCTCACCGGCCACCAACGAGAAGATCATGACGTCACGCTCACCTCCCTGGAAGGTGTGCACCGTGCCGACGCGCACCCGGCCGTCGACGGCTCCCCATCGCCGCTGCACCATCTCGGCCTGCGCCTTGAACGGCGTGACCACTCCGACGGTGGCGTCGCCGGGCAACTTCTCCAGGAGGTAGCGGACCGATTCCAGAACCTTCTCGATCTCTACCGGATTGATCCATGAGGTGCCGGACTTTCGCGCCTGCCCCTGGACGTCCGACCAGAGGATGGCAGGACGTGCGGGCAGGGCGGGACGGCCGCGGATGTCGGTCAGGACGTTCAGGTTCCCGTCGTAGAAGCGCTCGTTGACGAAGGCGGCGATCTGCGGGTGGCACCGGAAGTGCTCGTCGAGCAGAAGTCCGCTTCCCAGGGATCCTTCGGCGGCGTGGAAGGCCGAATAGCGCCGAAAGCCGAGACGGTATTTCTCCAGCCATTCGGGTCGCAAGCCGTGCTCGCGCCGGAGAACGGCTTCACGCTCCGCGTTGAGCCGGGACACGTGGGGCAACTGCATGACGTCACCGATGACCAGCGCCCGGCGGGCGCGGAAAAGCAGCGGCAGGACGTGCGGGATCGCGCACTGGCTCGCCTCATCGATGATGACGAGGTCGAACAGCGCCGGCTCCGGTGGGAAGCGGCGTGCGGACAGGCTGGTCACCGCCCAGCCGCGCACGGCCGTGAGCGCGTTCTTCACAGCGCGCCAGTCGCTGCCATCGCCGTTCTGGGCCCGTATCAGTTCGGTGATGAGATGGCGGTGGTGCCTGGCGGACGAACGCACCGTGATTTCCAGAAGTGCGGCGGCCGTCTCCTCGACTTCACGTTGGGCGGTAGCGAGTCGCGTGGCGAGGGCTCCGTCGTCCGGCCCGCCCACGGCCTGGGGCAGCACGCTCTGCCAGGCGGCGTCGGCATGCTCGAAACGGGCGAGCGCGCGGCAGGTGGCCTCGGTCCCGGAGGAGTTGACCCGCAATCCCAGACGGCGCAGCAGTCGCTTGCGCCGCCATTCGCCCAGCAGCTTGGCGTCGGCGGCGCGTTCGGCCCTGCGAGCGATTGCTTCCGGTCCGTCATGGTCTCGGAGGAGTCCGAGGAGTTCGGCCACCGTTGCTTCGAGTTCGGCGGCGTGCACATCGCGGGCCTCCCCCGCCTCGCGGAGGGCCCGCTCCGCCGACGCGACGCGGTCGAGTTCCAGCCGGGCCGCCCGCAGCCGGTCGCCGGCGACGTCCAGCCGGGCCTGGGCGGTTCGGGGGTTCGACGCGGGCGGCTCAACGGTCCTCAGGTAGTCGAGCGCGGCGGCCTCGTCTTCCCGGTAGCCACGCGAGCCCGTGCGGACGACACTGCCCGGCGCCAGCCGCTCGCATCGTCCGCACACCTCGTCCACGGCCTGGTTGTTGGTGGAGGCGACCAGGACCTTCTCTCCGGCGGCCTCGGCCGTGGCGACCAGGTTGGCGACGAGTTGACTCTTCCCCGTGCCGGGCGGACCGGTCGCCACGGTGAGGCGATGGGACATCGCCGAGCGCAGGATCTCCGCCTGCGACTCGTTGGCCGGCAGAGGGGTGACGAGCCGCACGTCCTGTGGTCGATGATCGGGGGCGGGCAGCGCGCGCTCCGCCGGTTCCGGAGACAGCGCGGCGAGCGCCGTGACCTTGATCTGCCCGGCGTGCCGCTCGATGTGCTCGAGGTCCTTGAGGAGCTTTGCCGTGGCGCCGGGATTCCGGGCGACGGCGTAGAGCACGGCGGAGTTGCGTGCCCCGCTCACCGGGGTGTCGACTTCGATCCGATCGCAGAGCCGGTCAGGCTCGATCTTCTGGACGGCGGGCAGCGCGTATTCGTCGCGCAACAGGTGGACGATGTCGACGGCCATGCGGTCGTGCTGCCCTGCGTGCCACGTCGGCTGGTAGGACTCGGCGAGGGCGGCGGCGTCCTCGCCGAGCCGTTCGGCGGCCAGACCCGGGTGCGGAATCACGGGGCCGAACGGCCGCAGCCGTATCTCCCCGTCCACGTGGACGGGCTCGACCGCGCGCACGAGCAACGGCGCGAAGTTGGAGGCGGCTCCACCATTGCGCGTCCCGTGCGTCACCACCGCCGGGTAGCCCGCCCAGAGTTCGCTCTCCTGCTCGATGGCCTGCTGGACGAACTTCTCCGCATCCGGGGGCGTGGAGATGCCGTGGTCATCGTCGAGGACTCCGGCCAGCAGACGCTCGGAGCCCGAGAGGCAGACGTACGCCTTTCCATGGTCACTGACGGACATGGCTTCAGGGACGTTCCCGTCCGCCATGACGCAGTCCCGGTAGTAGGCCAGCAGGCTGGACCAGGTGGGTTGTGCCGCGGCTTTGGAGTACCCCGCTCCGGTGCCGGGCGACCATGTCGCCGTTTCCGTAAGGGGCCCACGAGACAAGGGCACCAGTTGCGGCGCCGGACCCTGGGGGCAGTTGGCGATGATGATCCGGTCGTCGACCCCGAGGGACGACGCGACGGGTATCTGGTCGGAGCCGTCGCCCCTCATCCGCCGGTTGACGTAGTGGAAGAGGTCCACGACCGAGACCTCTCCACTGCCGTCCTTGCCCGCCCGTCCCGTACGCAGCGCCTCAACGATCTGTCCGGTGAAGACCGAGGGGGTCACCTCGTCGCCGGCCGGCACCGGTGCGTAGGAGTCCTGGCCTGCCCGGGACGAGGACAGCACATACACACCGCGGCTGCTGAGGAGTGGCTCCTCGCCGGATTTGGCCGTACCGGGCCCCTGCCCGTCAGTGGTGCGCAGCCCCACCGCGAAGCCCCCGCTCCGGCAGCAGTCGATCATCACGACCTTCTGCGGGGCGACGCACACCTCCAGCAGTTCGTTGACGAATCCCGCGCCCACCGCCGTCTCGGCGATGCGGTCGAAGTCGGTGTCCTTGGCGATGAAATGGAACTCGCCGCCGGACTGGACGAGACGGGTGCCGTGCCCCGAGACGTACAGCAGCGCGAACTCGTCCTCGTCGCAGCCGTCGAGGAACTCGGCGATCTCATGGCGCATGTCGTCGGCGGTGAGATCGGCCACTGGCCGGACCGCCGGGAACGCTCCGATGCCGCGGTGCTGGAGGACCTGTTGGAGTTGCCAGAGATCCGCACGAACGGACGGGAGCGGAGCGAACCTCCCGTCGTCATACCTCTCATTGCCGATCAGCAGCGCTTTGCGTCGCTTCGGTCGGCTCACTCTGGACGGTTCCCGCCGTCGATCCTGTCGAGGAACTCGCCGATGATCCGTTCCTGCGCTTGATCCGGGCGGCCGGTGATGGTGATGGAGTCATCACCGCAGGAGACTTCGATCTTCCGATGACGCTCCCGGGCACTCCATTCCCGGATCAGCGCGACCAGGACCTTCGTCGTCTGCGCTCCGGACGCGGCGACCGTCGCCCACAGGGCCAACTCACCCGTGAGGACGCCCTTGCTGCCGGGGATGGGCGAAGTGGGCGGGTCGGCGTACCCGGCGCCGACTCCGTCGATCTTCAGCAGTTCGCCGTGCAGTTCGCGGGTGAGCCGTTCCTGCCGGAGCGTGTCATCGCCCGCCAGTACCCGCAGCCGCCACTCCTGCTGGTCCATCCAGTGCACTCCCTTGTGCCGCTCCGGAAAGTCCGATCAAGAGCACCCTTTCGCAACAGCCTGTTACGTGTGTTTACATCACGACATCGACTGTGACCACACCCGGCCAGCGCTCGCCTCCTCGCCACGGGGGAGGTGGCGGCCTCGCGGGTCCTGGAGAGACAGCGGACGGCTCGTTCGGTCCTGGTGACGGGGTGGGCCAGCGCGCAGCGGGGGTCTTCGACGCGTTCGGTGAGGAGCATCGGGTCGGTGCGACCGTTCCGGCCAGGTCCACGGGGGGTGGGAGGGGTCAGGCGCAGGTGATGCAGCGGGCGGCGGCGGGGCGGGCTGCCAGGCGGGCGGCGCCTACGGGGGCGCCGCACGAGGTGCAGATGCCGTAGGTTCCGGCGGCCAGTCGTTCGAGGGCGCGGTCGAGGTCGTCGAGACGGCCCCGGGCCGCCGCGAGCAACGCCTCCACGTGGGCGCGCTCGAACCCGAGCGTCGCGCCCTCGGGGTCGTGCTCGTCGTCCACGGCCGACAGCCGGGCCGACTCCACGATCCCCTCGCGGTCGCGGTCGAGCGCGCGGACGGCGGCGAGCGTGCGCTCGCGCTCGCCCTCCAGCACCTCGCGCGTCCGCGCCGCCTCCACATCCGCCTTGTCGCTCATCACCAGAAGAACTCCCTGGCCAGACGACACATTCCCCGGTCGGCGTCCCGGAGGACCCGCCTCGGGAGCACCCTCGATCATCGGGGCTCAGGGCCGGAGACCTCGGGGCGGGGCGGTTCATCGACGCGATGCCGGTCGTCGGTATGGGGACGGCTTCTTATGGGGTGAAAAGTCGTTGCGAGCGCCTGTTCGCCGCTTTAGAGCATTTTTGTGGCGCGTTGTCCATTGCGTTTTACGCACTCCCGTGAATCTGTCCATGTCCGGTCGCGGTGTCAGGGGCGGCGGAGCGGGGGTCGGGGCCAGGAGCGGTGCGCAGCGGCCCGGCGGACGGCCCGGCGGGCCGCTGCGGCAGGGCGGTCTCGCTCTGGCCTGCGCCGACCTCAAACCGAAAAAACCGGCAACCTTCCTCCAACTCCGTGCGTCACACCTAGCGGATCACTGCATCACTTATTCGTCAGGCCGGAAATATCACCCGAGGGGGCGCTATCTACACGGAACGGGCGGGGGCGCCAGTGGAAGAGACATTCACGCTACAGAAGTCATCTTTCGGGCAATCCGGTCGGGTCACGGTCACTTTCGCGCGGGGCGGGCTGGAGCACGAGGACGCGCTCCTCAGCCACCGCTACGGTCGCGCCGACGACCGCGACGCCCTTCTCAAGACCGCCCTCTCGCCCGCCGGGGCGAAGCTGCTGCGCCGCGAGGCCGAGGTCTACGACCGGATCGGCGGGCGGCAGGCGTCCGCCGGGCGGATGATCGGCTTCCAGGCGGCGCAGCGGCCCGTATGCCTCATGGTGACCCGCCGCGGCGTGCCCGTCTCCCGGTGCGAACCGGTGCCGCGGCTCGACGACGTGCAGCTCGGCCGGGCGGCGCGCGACCTGTTCGGCGCGCTCGCGTTCCTCGCCGACCTCGGCTTCGCGCACCGGGCCGTCTCCGCGGACACCGTGTTCTGGGACGGCCGGCGCGTCGAGCTGCACGGCTTCGGGCACGTGGAGCCGCTCGGGCCGCCCGAGGCGCTCGCCGGGTCCGCGCTCGGCACGCCGACGGGGCTGCCGGTCAGCGACGTCCCGGACGTCCAGGCCGCCGCCCTCCTGCTGCTCCGGCTCGCCACCGGGTCGCCCGGCGGCGGGACGCCCGCGGCCCTCGTCGCGGAGCTCGCCGAGGTCGACGCCGTCCTCGCGCAGGCGCTCGAACCGGCCTTCCACGCCGCCGGCGGCCCCGGCGTCTCCCCCGGTGAGATCAAGGACCGGCTGTGGCGGAGCCGCCCGAAACCGCCGCCGTCCGGACACGTCCCAGAGGATCGGCACGAGACGGCTGCCCCGCCGCGGCAGCCGTCCCCGGCCCAGGCGCCCCCTCGCCCGGCTCAACAGGAGACGCGGGCCGAGGCCGGGCCGCGTTCGGCCGTCCGCGACCGGCGGCTCGCCGCGGAGGAGGACGGACGGGCCGAGTTCCGCGAGCTGCGCCGCCGGCAGCGGACGTTCCGCCAGGGCCGCCGGATCGCGGCCGAGCCGCCGCGAGAGCAGGCCCAGGCGGGGCCCGTCGCGCCGTCCTGGACGGCCCGGCCCCCGGCAACGGACGGGGCGCCCCCCGGCGGGCACGGCCCGCTGCTCTTCCTCCTCCTCGGGGTCCTCGCCGTGGCCCTGATCGTCAGCGCCGTCCTGCTCGTGAGGTGACCGTGAGCGACCCCGAACTCCCGAGGCCCAAGCTTCCGCCGAAGCTCGACGGGCCGCCCTACCAGCTGCCCGCCGGCGACCCGGACCTGGACCTGGACGCGGTCTCGACCCTGGGCGCCCGGCCGGACGGCGAGGCGCCCGGTGACGCGCCCCCCGGCGCGACGGCGGCCGACGACTTTCCCGCCGACCCCCCGTACGAGCCGCCCGCGACCGGGACGGGCGAGGACCTCGGCCCGGCGTCCCCGCACCGGCCCCGCGAGCCCGGCCCGCCGGACGGCCCCGACCGCACCATGGTGTGCCCGTACTGCCTGAGCGAGTTCGACTGGAACAGCGCCCCGCTCGTCGACCGCACCGTGGAGGGCGAGGAGATCGCGCTGACGCGGGAGCCCGGCGAGAGCGACGTCCGCTGGCGCACCCGGACGATGCACGCCTGGCGGGTCTGCGAGGCCACCGGCAAGGACCACTTCGTGCCCGCGTCGCTCGGCGGCATGACCGTCCTGATCGTCGGGATGGTCGGCACGTCGGGGTCGGGCAAGTCGCACCTGCTCGCGGCGATGACGGAGGAGCTCGACCAGTCCGCGCTGAAGATCTCGCACCGGCTGGACGTGCTGCCGCTCGACCCGCGGCTGCAGCGGGAGCTGTTCACCAGGAACCGGTTCGACCTGCTGCGCGACCGCAAGCCGCTGCCGGTCACCCGCCGGGCGCTGAGCCCGGAGTTCACCTGCGCCTACCGGATCACCAGCGGGCACACCGGCGAGCAGTACGCGCTGCTGATCTTCGATGTGCCGGGCGAGATCTTCAGCCAGGGCCACACCCGCGACGACACCCCGTTCATGAGCATCGCGGACGGGCTGATCTTCGTGGCGGACGGGACGGAGCTGGACGTCCGGCACGGCCGGCACACCGGCGACCCCGGGTTCACCGCGGTGCTCAGCCACATCGACCACGTCCGCGCCGGGCAGGGCCTGGAGTTCCTGCCGCTGCCCGCCGCGCTGGTGATCGCCAAGTCGGACACGCTGCGCGCGTTCAAGGAGGTCGACCGGTGGCTCGACCGCCGGGACGACCTCGCCCTCGGCACGGTCGAGGAGGAGTCCGAGGACGCCTACGCGCTGCTGCGCTCGCGCGGCGCGGGGTCGTGGCTCGTCCCGGTCCAGAAGTGCGAGGACGCGACCCTGCACTTCGCGTCGGCGACCGGCGTCGGCGTGGACATGGAGAGCGGCGAGTACCCCGAGCAGTCGTTCCGGCGCCAGCGGGTGCTGCGGCCGCTGCTGGCGCTGCTGGCGATGAAGGGCGTGCTGCCGCGCGAGGTGCTCGGCGCGCCCGCGGACCGGGAGGTGGCGGCGTCGTGACGACCGGTCCCCTTCCCGCGCCCGGTCGCGTCGACCAGATCGTCTTCGCCTGGTCGGACCGGCTGCTGGCAGGCGGCCGCGGCCTCGGCCCGGTCGCGACGTCCCTCGGCGCCGACGGGCTGCGCGTGTGGAACGAGCGGCTGGCCGGCGGCGACGTCGCCGTCGGGCAGTGGCTGTCCGGCGCGCCCGAGTGCGCGGCACTCGGCGCGCTGCGGTTCGGCCGGAAGGGCGAGCACGGCGCCGCGCTGCGGCTCGTGCCGGCCCGCGACCCGAACGGCCGGCCCTCGCAGCTCGTGCACGCGCTCGTCGGCTCGGCGTCGGTCGTGAACGCGGCGCTGGTGCTCGGCCTGCACGACTGGCCGGAGTGGAGCACGCCGGAGCGGCTCGCCGCGACGCCCTCGGACCTCGAGGCGCTCGAGGCGGCCGCGCTGCGGGCGCGCGCCCGGGCCGGGCTGGACGAGCCGTCCGTGCGCCGCGACGCGCTGGCCGGCCTGCTCGCCGGGGTGCTCGCCGCGCCGTGCGACTCCTACCTGGCCGAGATCTCCCCGGACGACGTCGGCCTGGTCGCCGCGCTCGTGCGCCGGCTGGACGGGGTCGCCGGGGCGGCGCCGCTGACGATGCTGCTGGGCGCCCAGGTCACCCGTCCCGAGCTGCGGCCCCGGCTGCTGGCGGTCGGCCTGCCGGACGCCAGGAACGGCCGGACGCCGCTGACGGCCTCGGGCGGCACCGACCCCGGCGTCGCCCGGGTGGCCGGGCTTCTCGCCGACCTGCCTCCGGCGTCGCTGACCCGGCCGCGCGCGCCGCTGACGACCACCGCGGCGCTCGCGGACTGGGTGGAGGCGGAGCACCAGCGGGCCACCGGCGTCCTCGACCTCGTCGACCGGGCGATCGCGGGCACGCTGGACGAGCCCACGCGCCGCTACCTGAACGGCCGGGACGGGCAGGAGCGGCTGCGCGCCGAGCTGCGGAACGCCGGCATGGCGCAGCTCACGGACCGGCTGCTGCGCTGGACGAAGGCGAACCCGTCCGGGCTGTCGGAGGCCGCCCGGACGCTGCGGCAGGTCGCCGCCGACCGGTACCTGACGGACGCGGGTGAGGACCGCGACACCGCCGACCGGCTGCTGCAGGCCGCGCGCCGCATGGACCTCACGGCGGCGGAGGCGGGGCGCGTCCTCGCGAACTGGTACGCCGGGCTGCCGAAGGTCACCTCGGCGGACCAGTACAGCGCCGTGTACTTCGCGCTCGGCGTGGGCATCGACCCCGCGTCCGACGGCACCTTCGCCCGGCTCCTCCCCGGCATGAAGGCCGCCAGCCTGCTGGAGTGGAGCAGGGTGCTGGCGCCGAGCGACCACGTCAAGGCCGCCCTGCACTTCATGCGCGCCGCGTACCGGCAGTGGGGCCGCGGGGACCGGAGCGGCGACGACGGCGTCCGCGCGCTGATGCGCGAGACCGAGATGTTCCACGAGACGATCCACGACATCGTCTCGCGCTGCGGCCTGCGCACGGATGACGAGAACGAGCTGTACCGGACCGTCGTGCACCTGGCGTACGGCCACCCCGTCACGGACCTGGCCCCGGTGCTCGGCGCGATGCCCGCCGACGCGGAGGCGACGCAGTTCCGGCCGTGGGCGGCGCTCGCCGACGTGCTCGCGGGCGACCGCGCCCACGTGTTCCAGCTCGCCGCGCAGGCGCGCCGCCGGAAGGCCCCGCCGCCGGTGCTGGAGGACATGCTGGGTGTCCTGTCCACCATCGACCTGATCCAGGGGCTGGCCGAGCAGTCCGGGCAGCCGGGCCTCCTCGAACCCGTGTGCCGGGTGGTGGGCAAGCGCACCCGCACGCCCGCCGAACAGCGCGCGACCTGCGACGTGGCACTGGCCGGACGGTTCCTGGCCGGCCTGGTGGAGGGGGCGTGGCCCGACGAGCCCGGCAAGCGGTTCCGGGCGTACTCGTTCCTGCTCCAGGCCGTCTACCAGGCCGGCGACCGAGCGGACGGCGGCGGGCTGACGCGGGACGAGGTGGACGAGCTGGTGCGGGCCGGCGGCACGGGGCCGTTCCTGCTGGCCGTGGTCGCCCACGCCGGGCAGGACGCGGTCGTGCCCGCGCTCCTGCACGCGGCTCACCGGCACGCGGCCGACCTCGGCCTCCCGTCCGAGATCGCCGAGTTCGCGTTGCGGGGGCCGCACCGGGCCGCCGAGGCGCGGGCCGCTGGAAGGACGTCCACCGGCCCCGCGCACGCCGGAACGGCGCAGCCGCGGTACGCGCAGGACACGCAGCCCGCACACCAGGGGCCGCCGGTCGGCGACGGTCCGTCCCGCACCGCGACCGCGTACCCCGAGCCGTCGAGTCCGCCGCCGCGCTTCAACCCGCCGCCCCCACGCCCGGACGGCTTCCCGTCCGACTCCGAGCAGGAGTGGACGGACGACGAGCGGCACCCGATCATCGTCTGGATCACCGGCCGCACCGTCCAGGAATGGGCGATCGCGGTGATCGGCGTCGGGGCTCTCGTCCTGCTCTGCCTCCTGCTGTTCGGCGGCTCGGACGAGGCCCCGCCGCGGCGGCCGGTCGCCCCGACCGTGACCGTCACCGTCGCGCCGTCGGCCTCCCCGACTCCCCCCTCCTCGACGACCGGCACCGGGACGCCGTCCGGCGGCGACCGGTCCCCGCAACCGACGACAGAAAAGACCCCCTGATGGCGCCTGGAGCGACGACCAGCCCGACCGAGCCCCTCACCTCCGACGACATCCTGAGCGGCATCAGCGCGCGGTTCCACCGGTACGCCGACCGGGCGCTGCACGACTCCCCCGGTGACGCCGCCAGCGGCCCTGCCCTGCTGAAACGCCTCGCCGACGACCTCGCCCCGGCCGGCGGTCCGCCGCCGGCCGGCGTCGACCTCGTCACCGCCTACCCGGCGGACGCGCTGCTGCCCGACCCGCCGCCGCGCCGCTGGCTGGAGACCGCGCTGTTCTGGGGCCGGTTCTTCCAGAACGTACTCGTCTTCGCACCGATCGTCATCACCTGGTGGAAGCTGCACGACGCCCTGAACGCCTACGGCCGGACCCACACCGAGGGCTCGTTCCTGCTCGGCTGGCAGGCGGGCTCGTTCGACCCCGACCACATCCGGCGCGGCGTCCAGGACTTCGCGCCGCTGTCGGAGACCGCGTGGTGGGTCGTCCTCGCCGTCCTCGTCGTCATCGGGTTCACCGCCCTCGTGACCACCTGCGAGAACCTGCTCGACCGTCCGCGCTACGAGGCCGAGCGCGTGCAGATCGCGCAGGACCTCGCGCTCGCGTCGCACCTGCTGTCCGGCGCCCGGGACGGCCAGGTCACCTATCGGGACCTCCAGGCGCTGGTGCAGCGGATGGAGACCAGCGTGGGCGGGCTCATCGGCCGCCTCGCCGGCACCGCCGAGGACGTCCGCGCGGCGCTGGAGGGCAGCACCGGCAAGCGCATCGAGGAGGCCGTCCAGACCTGGATCGACAAGGCCGAGTCGCTGGAGCGGGCGATCGCGAGCATGCAGGCGCCCGCCGAGACGCTGGAGCGCTTCCGGAAGCTGCAGGACGACATCATGGCCGGGCAGCGCGAGCTGCGCGCCGAACTGGCCGCGATGGTGACGCAGGTGGAGCGGGCGACGCTCGCCACCACCGACCACGCCGAGGCCGCGCAGCACTACCAGGACGCCGGCAACGAGGTGCTCGCCGACGCCGTCACCCGGCTGTCCACCGGCACCGACCGGTTGTCGAAGGCGCTCGAGCAGCTGGAGTACCTCGTCGACGACACCCGCGAGTTCGTCGCCTACGTGCGGCACGACGGCGGTGCGCACCGGTGACCGGGCCCGCGAGGAGGCGCGCGTCCCGGCAGGGCCGGCGGACCTCCCGGTTCGCCGCGGCGCACCTCGCCGGCTGGCTGTTCGCCGACCTGATGCTCGTGCTGTTCCTCGTCGCCATGGCGGTGCAGCCCCGCGCGCAGCTCACCACCGGCCTGCCGGAGCAGAAGAAGCCGCTGCCGTCCGGCCCGCGCGTCCTCGGCCAGGACTTCTGCGACTTCCTGATCCCGGTGCAGGCCGAGGGGCTCCTGTCCGGCTCCGGCGGGGCCCGCGCCGACCTGCTGAAGAAGGTCGACGAGGCGCTTCGCGGCGAGCACCCGTCCTGGCTGTACGGGGACGAGATGCGGCGCAAGGACGCCCGCGCCGCCTGCCTGGAGCAGCTCGGGCAGAAGCTCCAGGTCGGCTTCTTCCTCGCCTACGGCGCGCGGAACGACACCGGCAGCGGCGTCACTCTCGGCAGGAACGCCGCCAAGGCCGTCAAGTCCGGCAACCCGCGGTTCCGCGAGGCGATCTACCGGGCCGCGTGGACGGGCGGGGAGGGCGACGGCTCCGTCCAGCTCGTCGTCTTCTTCTACCAGAACTGATCCCAGAGCTGATCGACACAGGGACGTGACGGGGTGACCACCGAAATCGCACTGCTCGAGACGCCGTCCGGCGAGGGACGCGTCGAGTTCGCGCTGACCCTCGACCAGGGCAGCCGGGTCGGCGCCCGCTACAGGAGCCATTACGGCACGGTCCGGCCCGCCGGCGGGGGCGCCGAGGTCGAGTGCGTGTACAAGGTCGCCACCGGCGCCATGGGCAAGCGCGTGCTGAGCAACGAGGTCGCCGTCTGGGGCGGCCTCCGCATGGAGGACGTGCGCGCCGACCAGTTCGGGACGCTGCTCGGCTTCGACGTCGACTCCCCCGACGACCCGGCGCGGCTGGTGCAGACCCGGCGCGGCCGTCCGCTCACCGGGACGTCCCCGCTCACCGCCGAGCGGCTGCGGCAGCCGGCCCACGACCTGCTCACCGCGCTCCGGGTCCTCGCGGACAACGCCTACGCGCTGGGCGAGCTGTCCCCCGGGATGCTCCTGTGGGACGGCAGGCGGCTGCAGATCGCCGACCTCGGCAACGCGGTCGGCCAGCCGGACGACCTGCGGGCGGCGCGGGACGTGCGCGCGGCGGCGGGGCTGCTGTTCTGGCTCGCGTCGGGCGAGGAGTCGTCGTTCGGGCCGGACGGCGCGGGGCCCGCCGACGAGGCCGAGCTGCGCTGGCTGGTCCGGCACCACCCCGACCTCGGCATGGTGCTGCGTCCCGTCTTCGACGAGGAGGTCCCCACGGCCGCGGAGGTGCTGGCCCGCATGGAGGGCTGGCCCCGCTCCGGCGACACGACGGAGCGGGAGGCGCCCGGCGGACAGGACTCCCCCACCGAGCAGGACGTTCCCGAGGACGACGACACGCGGACCGTGGAGATCCACGCCACCGCCCATGCGGCGCGGGCCGGTCGGACCGCACGCTCCGCGCGGGCCGAGCCGGCGGAACGGGCCGAGCCGAAGCCGCCGCCTCCGGCCCCTCCGGCCCCTCCGGCCCCTCCGGCCCCTCCGGCGACGGGCGACGCCTCGCGCGCCATCGAGAACTACCGGAGGGAGAAGCAGTGGCTCGGCCAGCGGAGGCACGGCGCGCCCGCGCACCCGTCCCGGGGATCCGCGCCGCCGTTCCGTCCGGGACCGGGCACGGGGCCGGAGCCGGGTGCCGGACGGCCGGGCCCCGCGCAGGGGGTCGGCGTCCCCTCGCTGCCCCGCGACTTCCCGTTCCGCGTCGGCGACGACGGCAGGCGCCGACCGCACCCCGCGCTGGTGTGGCCCGTGGTGTTCGTCCTGGTCGTCCTCATCCTCCTGGTGGTGTTGTGACATGATCGCCCCGCCCTGGCAGTCCGGCTCCGCCGCGTACCCCGGTCCGGAGCCGCGCGCCCGCACGCTCTGCCCGTACTGCCTCAACCACCTCGACTGGTCCGACTACGGCGAGGTCCCGCTCGTCAGGAACACCCCCGACGGGCCGGAGGTGCTGACGCGGGCCCCGGACGAGCCGGAGGTCCGCTGGCGGCACCGGACGCTCGGCGCGATGCGGCAGTGCCACGGCGACGGCGACCCGCACTTCCTCCCGGCCGACTACGGCGACCTGGACCCGCTCATCATCGGGCTGGTCGGCGCCAGCGCGGCCGGCAAGACCCACCTGCTCACCGCGATGATCGCGCAGCTCGAACGGCGCAAGGCGATGCTCGCGCCGGAGCTGCGCATCGAGCCGCTCGACGGGCACATGCGCCAGCGGTTCTACGAGGACCGGATCCGGCCGTTCCTGGAGCAGCGCCGCGTCCTGCCCGCCACCCGGCGCTCCGCGCGGGCCGAGTTCGTCTACGCGCTGCGCGTGTCCAGCGAGTACACGGGGCGGACCCACGCGGTCGGGTTCTTCGACGTCCCCGGCGAGCACTACCACCGGTACGAGTACGAGGACACCCCGTTCCTCAGCCTCGCCGACGCGATCCTCTACGTCGCGGACGGCCAGCAGCTCCGCACCGGCGACGACTGGAACCCGTGGGTGCCCGACCCCGGCTTCACGCACGCGATCACCCAGCTGCTGCACACCCGCCAGACCCGCGACGGCCTCCTGCCGCCCAGCGCGATCGTCGTCGCCAAGTCCGACATGCTGGCCGGGCTCGACGGCACCGTCGCGCACTGGCTCGCGCGGGACGACGAGACGGTGCTCGGCGACCTGCGCACCGCCGAGGACGAGAACGAGGCCGCCTACGCGTTCCTCGACCGGCACGGCGCGGAACTGTGGCTCGCGCCGTTCCACTCCGGCTCGCCCACCACCCTCCACTTCGCGTCCGCGTCGGGAGTGGCACCGATCCCGGAGGAGGGCGTGTTCCCGCACCAGAACTTCCGCCCGACCCGGGTCCTGCGCCCGCTGCTGTCGCTGTTCAGCGCCACCGGGCTCGTCCCCCGGATCGACACCGAGGAGCCCGGCCAGTACCTGTGAGCCTCCTGCCCGCCTGAGCGGCCGGTCAGCGCCGGTGCGGGCCGTTCCCGCCCGCGGCTCGCCAGGCGTGCGGGGCCAGGAGCTGCGCCACCACGAGGTCGGCGCGCCCCTCCAGAGTGGCGGGGTCGGCCGCCTCCGCGAGCCGCAGCCGGTCCGGCCACCACGGGACCTCGCGCGGCACGGCCGCGGCGAGCGCGCGGACCCGCCCCGCGGCGTCGGCGAGCAGCGTGAGCTCCGCCGCCCACGCCCACAGCATCGGCCACTCCCGCGCGGACGGCAGCTCCGCCGGCGGCCGTCCCGGACGGCTCCGCAGCACCCGGCCGCGCAGCCAGCTCAGCTTCCCCTCCGCCCGCGCGACGATCTCCGGGACGTCCGCGTGCACCCGGTCCAGGACGGCGCAGCGCCCCCGGCAGCCGGGATGCCCGCAGCGGTGCCGGGCCGCGTCGGCCAGCACGCCGCCGTCCACCACCTCCCGCAGCAGCTCCCGGTCGGCGGGGCCGCCCCGGGCGAGCCCGAGCAGCCCCCGTGCGTCGATCGGACGGCCCTCGTACCGCGGCGTCACGTCCGGGATGACCTGCGCGGTCAGCCTGATCAGCGCCCGCCGCCCCCGGTCGCCGCCCAGCCCCCGCAGGTAGCGCACGTCGGCGGGGTCGGCGCCCTGCCGGACGAGCCAGTCGGCCAGCCGCCCGCCGTTGCCGGCCAGCCAGGCGGCGCCGTCCCGCCAGTTCCGCTCCAGGTCGTCGGCGAGGCCGCGGACGTCCCGGTAGGTGCGGCCGTTGAAGCGCGGCGGCCGGTGCTCGTCCGCCACCCACGCCACCACCTGCTCGTACGTCCAGCGCCGCGCCGGGTCGACGACGAGCAGCCCCTCGATCAGCCGCCGCCACTCCGGGTCGGTCACGGCGTCCAGCGCGGGCCTCCGCCCGGCGCGCAGCAGCTCGCGCACCCGCGCGGACGGCGCCCCCTCGTACGGCGTCCGCCCGAGGAGGAGCTGGTAGGCGATGATCCCGAGGGCCCACCAGGCGGCCGGAGCGCCGCGGCGGCCCCGCGCGGTCTCGGGCGCGGCGTAGGCCCAGGTGGTCAGCAGCCCGCCGGGATCCCGCCCATGGACCCGGACATTGCGAGCAATGCCCCCGAAGTCGCCGATCAGCAGTTCGTAGGGACTCCGGGACCGCACCAGGATGTTGGCCGGTTTCACGTCCGTGTGCGTCAACCCCATGGCGCCCAGCCAGAAGTTCAGGCATTCGGCGAGTTCGGCGACGATCGCCCGCAGCTCCGCGTCGCCGAGCGGGAGGGCGTCCCGGATCAGCGCGTCCAGCGAACCGTGCGCGCAGTACTCCTGCGCCATCCAGCCGACCTCGGCGCCGTCCACGGAGAGGTTCCCGTAATCGTGGATCCGGGGGACGTGCCGGGTCGCCTCCAGCCGCCCCAGCAAGACGAGCTGGTCGGTCTCCAGCCGCGAGTCCCGGTGCACCTTGACGACGACCAGGTCGGCGCCCGCGCACCCGCCGTCGAGCGGCTCCGCCAGGTGGACGACCGACTCGGCGCCGACCGCCTCGATCCGTATCGGCCGGAATCTCTCCCGCAATGCCACCGGAAAGTCACCGGCCTCCCCGGCGCCACCGCCCAGCCCCAAAGATCGACCCTTTCCCCGTCCACCCCGAATGCCCCCGATCCTATGGCGGCGAACCACCCCGAAATGGGTCCTGCGACGCCGTTCCCGAAGGGTGGCCGCCGACCGGCCGGGCGCCCGCGGGAGGTGGCGCAGGCGTCCGCACGTCTCAAAGGAACACTTGTGTTCTCATGCTATAGGGTCGGCCCGTGGCGAGAGGGGACGTGATCGTCGGCCGGTACCGGTTCGATGAGGAGATCGGCCGGGGCGGGATGGGGATCGTGTGGAAGGCGCACGGACGTCGAACGGCGGACGCGCGTCCTTCAGGTCGCCGAATCATCGAAAGGGCGCTCAAAGAAACGCTCTGAGGCGCCCCTGAATGCGGCGATGCCTGCTGCTGCGCCTTGGCGGGCCCGACAGGCATGAGTGTGCTAACCGTCGGGGCGGAAACGGGTGCGGTAGGCGGCCGGGCTGAGAGCGAAGAAGTGCCGGAACCGGCGGCTCGCGTAGTTGGGATCGTGCCAGCCGACGAGCCTTCCGATCGCTGCCACGGGCATGTCGGTCTCGATGAGGAGTGCCGCCGCGCGCTCTGCTCGCAGCCTGCCCAGGTAGGTCATGGGCGGAACTCCGAGATGCGCGGTGAACATACGAGTCAGGTAGGGAGGCGACAAGTTCACGGTGGAGGCGAGGTCGTCCAGATTCCAGGCCCGCTGGATGTCGTTCTCCACGAGCTGCGCCGCGGCCAATACCGCGGGGTGGACATGGTCGGTTCGTTCGCTGTCGGCGTCCGTGGAGCCATGTGGCACTACGCCGCCCAGAAGGCAGAGCAGGATCCCGACCCGCACGGCGTAGACGGGTCCGGGATGAAGGGCCGGATCCGAACCGGGCTCGCCCGCGGTTTCCGCCAGGCCGGTCTCGACCACGCGTAGCGCGGTGGGGTCGAGCCGCAGCGGGTGACCGGTGTGGCGCCCGGATCGGCCGGCGATGCGCACCGAGCGGCCGAGGTGCGGGGCGGCGCGCATCCAGGCCAGCTCGCGCCGAAAGGCCTCCGGGCTGACATACAGGTTGTAGACGGTCAGGCGGTCGCAGTCGTGGTAGCCGTGCCAGTCGCCCGGACGGAGCATCGTCAGCGAGCCGCGGGCGAGAGGCTGCTCGCCCGCCGCCGAGACGTGCGTGGCGGTGCCGCCCGTGACGACGGCGAGCTCGATGAAGTCGTGACTGTGGGAGGCCGTGTCGCTTCGCAGCTCGAACCGCTCGGCGGCGATGGGCGGCCGCCCCGGCGGAAACACCTCCGCGAGCCGCACCCGATGCACCGGGCCTCCTCAACCGACGTTCGTCAAGATCGTGCTACAGCTGTCGGGCTCTCGTGCTAGCCGCACGGTGGAGGCTGCGGCGACAGTTGTCGAGACGGCGACCCCCCACAAGGCAGGGAAGACGGCCATGACTGTAGCCGACGGCGAACCCCGTACAACTCCGGACAACCTTTCCCAGGACGCCGTGTCAGCGTATCGCCGTGACGGTTTCGTCCACCTGCCCGGGGTGATCTCCCGGGCCGACGCGGCCAGATTCGCCGAAGCGGCGCTGGCGGCCCGCAGCACCGTCCGGGACCACCACGAAGGGTCGGTCTTCACGCAGCTGCTCCAGCTGTGGCGTCACGATGAGACGCTGCGCGAGCTCACCCTGGACCCCGGCCTGGCGGCCATCGCGGCCCGGCTGGCGGGGATCCCGCTGCGTCTGTGGCACGACCAGCTGCTGATCAAGGAGCCGCGGAACGGGGCCGCGACAGAGTTCCACCAGGACCAGCCGTACTGGCCGCACGCCGGTTCACGGCATGCGCTCTCGGCCTGGGTGGCGCTGGTGGACGTGCCGGTCGACCGCGGTTGCATGACGTTCATCCCGGGCTCCCAGCACCTGGACGGCCTGCGACCACAGGATCTGTCCGACCATGCCGACATGTTCGCCGTGGCGCCCGAACTGCTGTGGGAGCGGCGCGTCACGGTCCCCCTCCGCGCGGGCGACTGCACGTTCCACAACTCACGTCTCGCCCACAGCGCCACGCCCAACCTCACCGGCGACCCCCGGATCGCCCACGTCATCATCTACGCGGACGCGGACCTGACCTTGGCGGCCGAACCCGCGCACCCCGTCACCGACCCGCTCGCCCTGACCGTGGGCGACCGGCTACCGGACGACCATTTCCCACGCTTCGCCAAAGAGCCACCCGCGCCGATAACGTGAACAAGAGATAACTGTTTCAGTAGACCGGGACGCGTGATCATCTAGGTTCTATAGTGTGCCGGATGACCCCCACTCTGATGGCGCGAAGGGCCGCCGCCGTACTGGCAACGGCTTTCGTATGTGTGCGGCTCGCTTCCGGAGTATCCTCGGCCGCCGACACATTCCCCTCGCAGGACGCCTGTGCGGTGACGAACAACAACACCCCCACCGGCGACTGCGGACCTTTCGTCCAGGTCTACGCGGAGAACTTCAACGGCGGCGACGTCCCCGTGGGCGCGTTCAGGACGTGCGCCGGCGACGGAGACTTCCGCTGCGCCGGGCTCAAGACCAACTACGCGCACTACTACGACACGCTGGGCGCATACCCCTCGGGCTGGCCGGACACCGCCACGAGCGGCGCCGACGGGAACGGCGGCCGGACGTTCGGCGGGTACTACCGGCCGGAGAAGGCCGTGAGCGTCTACACGGCGTCCAACGGTGACGGCCAGATGCGGGTCCACATGACCTCCGACGGTTCCGTCAACTCCGTGGCCGCCGTCGTTCCCCGGAAATGCATGAACCTGCGTTACGGGAAGTTCACCGAACGGTTCATCGTCCGCACCCGCACCCCCGGCTTCAAGATGGCCCACCTGCGCTACACGCCGAACGAGGTGGATTATCCGGAGGCGGGCGGGAACTTCTCCAGCGACCCCGTGAGCGTCTTCACGCACGGCTTCGCCGAGTCCGGCGCCGACGTGGCGCCCGGCACCGCGTGGACCTCGTGGCACACCTACTCGACAGAGATCGTGCCGGGCTCGCTGCGGTTCTACCTGGACGGCGAGCTCGTCAAGACGGTCAACGCCGACTTCCCCGAGGCGGCCGACTGGGTCCTCCAGAACGAGAGCGCGCTCGCCGGCGCCTACGCGGCCGCCGGAGCGTCGGTGGACATCGACACCACGTGGCTCACCTGCTACAAGTACGTGGCTCCCACGTCCCACTGATCTGCGGCCTTCCGGGAAAGCCGATCAGAACGCCATCCTCGAACGAGGATGGCGTTCTGCCTTCACGAGACCTTGTCGAGAGAGCCGTGATCGCGGATCGCGGCACAGGAACGGGCGGCCATGGCGAGGAACATCTCGTCGCCGCGTTCGGTGGGAGTGCCGTAAGCGCAGCCGAGCACCGTGATCAGGGGGCCTTGGAGAAAGGCGAAGACGTAGTCGTCCCAGCACTGCCCAAGGAGTAGCCGGTCACACCGTGCATCTGCCCGTCCCGCCCGGCCGTCATCGGACGCCGGTCACCGGCGCGCCGAGCACTTCGCTCAGCCAGGCGGCGTTGAGCCGGGTGGGTTCGCCGCCGGTCACGAGGCCTCCGCGGGGGCACGGCCCGGGTTGCGGGGCAGGCCGCCGAACCGGTCAGCGGGTCGCATCGCCCGGTAGGCGTCGATGATCGGGGCCAGTTCGGCGGGGGTGGCGCCGTGCAGGATGACGCTGTCGGCGCCGGCGTCGAACTGGGCGAGGACGCGTCGCGCGCACCGTTCGGGAGGGCCGGTCGCCGCCGCCTCCAGCCATTCCTGGGGAAGCAGCCCGGCGAGGTGGCGGAGTTCGCCCGGCGTGGCGAGCGCGTCGAAGGCGCCGGGGTAGCCGTCGACCAGGTCATCGGCGCGGAAACGGGCCAGGCCGGCCGGATCCCAGCCGTTGACCCGCACCAGCAGGTCCCCGTAACCCTGCAGGTAGGTGGCCAGGCGACCGGCGAGCTTGCGCAGGCGGGCCTCCTCGTCCAGGTGGTCACCGACCGTGGCCAGGACCGACCACACCCGTACCGAGGCGGGGTCGCGGCCGGCCGCCGCGGCGCCCCGGCGGATCGAGGAGACCGCACGGGCCAGGGTCTCGTCGGTGAAGAAGGTGTGCAGGACGACCCCGTCGGCGACCCGGCCGGCGAACTCCAGCGTGCGCTCGCCCATCGCCATGAGCATGACCGGGATGTCCTCGCGGAACGCGGAGTCCTGGCTGAGGTACGGATAGCTTCCGGCGGGGCCGTCGTGCCCGACGACCGCCTCTCCCCGCCACAGGCGGCGCATGATGCCGATGAAGTCGTCGAGCTGGGCCTGGGTGACGCGGCGCAGGCCCATCACGTCGAAGAGCATGTCGAAGCCCCGGCCCAGGCCGAGCGCGAACCGTCCGCCGGTCATCCGGTGCATCGTCGTGGCGAGCGTCGCGGTGACCAGGGGGTGGCGGGTGTTGTGGTTGGTGGCCGCGGTGGCGATGCCGATCCGGGTGCCGGCCGCCGCCGCGGCTCCCGCCAGCACCGCCGCGTCCTTGGTGTTGAAGCGCTCCGACAGGAACACCGATCCGAGCCCCATGGCCTCCGCCTCGGCGACCTCGCCGAGCAGGTCGCGCGGGGTCCCCGAATGCCCGGCCAGTCCATAGCAACCGAGCTCTGGCAGGTCGTCCACCACGGCCCTCCTCCGCCTGCGCCGGCCCTCGACCGTACCTGAATTGGACACCTGTCCGAAAGCCTGTCCAGGTTCGGGATGCCCGGCAGCGCGCCGGCCCGCTCGGCGGTAGCTCAGGCCCGGGCGCCGCGCCAGGAGGTCAGGTGGACGGCTTGGGAGTGAGACGGGGCTGTTCCGCGGAGCCGGCGAGTGGCAGGACGCCGCTCGTTCGCAGGTGGGCGCGGGCGTAAGCGATCGCGTCGGGCGTGGTGGGGAAGACCAGGCCGTCGCGGCGCAGGTGCTCGGCGACGCCGAGGGCGGCCAGGATCTGGTCGTGGCCGGCTTTGACACCGGAGACCAGGACCGTGATGCCGCGGTCCTCCAGCCGGGTGATGGCGTCGCCGAGGACGCCCGCGCCGGTCGCGTCCAGAGCGGAGATCCGCGACATCCGCAGGATGACGATCCGGACGTCGCTGACCTGCGTCAACTCCAGCAGAAAGCGGTGCGCGGCGGCGAAGAACAGCGGGCCGTCGAAGCGGTAGGCGACGATGTGCTCGTCCAGCAGCCGCTGCTCCTCGGCGGGTTGGTCGCCGTCGCGGTCGCCGCTTCTGAGGGGGACCTCGTCGAGCCGGCCCGAGGCGGCCACGGCGCGCAGCGCCACCACGACGGCCAGCGCGACACCGACGGCCACCGCGGTGATCAGATCGAACACCACGGTGACCGCGAAGGTCAGGACCAGGACGACCCCGTCGCCGCGGGTGGCCCGCGCGATCGCGCGCAGCGACCCGACCTCCACCATGCGGACGGTGGTGGCCAGCAGCACCCCGGCGAGCGCGGCCAGCGGGATGCGGCCGACCAGGTTCCCCGCGGCGAGGACGATGAAGGCCAGCACGGCGGCGTGGGTGAGGGCGGCCAGCCTCGACCGGGCGCCGGCCCGGACGTTGACGGCGGTGCGCGCGATCGCCGCGGTCGCCGGCACCCCGCCCAGCACCGGCGCGGCCAGGTTGGCGACGCCCTGACCGAACAGCTCGCGGTCGGGGTCGTGCCTCTCGCCGACGCTCATGCCATCGGCGACCTTGGCGCACAGCAGGCTCTCCAGCGCGGCCAGCGCCGCCACCGCCAGCGCCGAGGGCAGCAGCGCCATCGCCGCACCGGCGTCCAGGAATCCCAGGGACGGAGCGGGCAGCCCGGACGGCAGCGCACCGATCCGGGCGACGTCCAGAGAGGCGGCCTCGGCGACCAGGGTCGCCCCCACGATGCCGATGAGCGAGAAGGGGACCGCCGGACGCGTCCGGGCGCCGGCCAGCATCACCGCGGCGACCGCCACCGCCATGGCCGGAGCCGCCGCGGTGGGATGGCCGGCGAACCGGACGGCGGCCTGCCCCGCCGACTGCCACACCTTCTCCGCGTGCGGGCCGGTCACCCCGAGCGCGGCGGGCACCTGCTGGAGGGCGATGACCACGGCGATGCCGGCGGTGAACCCCTCGATGACCGGGGTGGGCAGCAGGGCCGCGAACCGTCCCGCGCGCAGCGCGGCCATCCCCAGCAGGATGAGCCCGGCCATCAGCCCGACCATGAGCACGCCGCCGGCCCCGTGCCGGGCGACGATCGGCGCGAGCACCACCGTCATGGCGCCCGTCGGCCCGGACACCTGCAGGTTGCTGCCTCCGAACACCGCCGCCAGGGTGCCCGCCACGATCGCCGTGACCAGCCCGGCCTGGGCACCGAGGCCGGAGCTGATCCCGAACGCCAGGGCCAGCGGCAGTGCCACCACCGCCACGATCAGCCCGGCCGTCAGGTCCCGGCCCGCCGACCGCCGCGCGGGCGTCCAGTCCGACCGGCGCGGCAGCAGGCCGCCCAGCCGCCGGGCCGGAGAGGCGGCGGTCACGGCGTCTCGGCCATGAGCTCGTCCAGCAGCCGCCCCTGATCGGCCAGCAGCTCGGTGAGGATGCGCCGCGCCGCGCGCATCAGTTCCGACACGTCCCCGCCGGCCAGCTCGTACATCACCGTCGCCCCTTCGCGGCGCGCGGTGACGATCCCGGCCCTGCGCAGCACCGCCAACTGCTGGGACAGGTTGGACGGCTCCACCTCGATCGCGGCCAGCAGGTCCCGCACCGGCATCGGCCGCTCGCACAGCAGTTCCAGAACCCGCACCCGCACCGGATGCCCCAGCGTCTTGAACAGCTCGGCCTTGGCCTGGAACAGCGGAACCGGCATCAGCGATCTCCGCCGGAGCCGTCCGGACCGCCCTGCGTCTCCTCCTCGCCGTCCGGGACCTGTGACGGGGAGGGGCCGACGTCCAGCTCCCGACGCAGTCGCTCAAGATCGCCGCCCACGCTGCCGTACTTCAGCCGCCGCGCGACCTTCACCTGCTTCGCCTTCGCCCGCCCACGTCCCATGACGTCGATCTCCTCGCTCTGTGACCCGCCGCACGGGCACGAACCCACCACCGGATTGCAATCCTACCAAATTGAAGAATTCTTCAACTCTTGAATCCCGCCCGCCCTGCTCGGTCGACGCCGGCACTCATGCGCTTCCGTGATGTGCGGCCGGTTCAGGGGGAGACGACCGCGGTGAGGTCGGCGAGCACTTCGGAGGCGGTCACCGCGTCCAGTTCGCCGAAGCTGTGAAGTGCCGCCCCGGACGAGCTGTGGGAGAAGTACTCGGGAGCGGGGTCGGCGCCGACCCAGACCGCCTCGATGGTCTGATCGCCGGACTCGCTGACATGGCCCACATACAGCCCTGTGGCGAGCGTGACGACGACGTAGCGGCCCTCGCCGACAGGGCGGACGAGGCACGAGATCCCGCCGTCGGAATCCACGGGGCCTCGGTACCAGCCGCGCCGCTCCAGCCGGAGCACGTTGCCGAACGGCACCGTCACCTTTTCGAACCGGGTCAGCCGGGCCGCCGCCTTCTCCTCGCCGGTGAGCGCGTGCACTTCCCGTCCGAGCTGCGGGAACGGCTGCAGGATCTCGTAGTCGGCGAACAACTGGGCCCAGGCCGGCAGCGCCTTCCCGAGGTGCAGCGGGTGCGCGATGGCGATGACGGCGTCGTCGGGCACCGCGACGGCGTCATCGTCGACGCCGGCGAACGTGCGGTCCTCCGCGAGCCGGAACGCCGTCACGGTGTCGCCGTGCTCGGCGATCCACACCAGGCGCCACGCGATGTGCCACACCAGCGGATGTCCGGCGAAGAACTCGCGGAACTCCGGCAGCGGCCACCGGCGTCCCGTCGTCATCGACCGTTCGAGGCGCTGGAGCTGGAGCCCGGCGACGGCACGGACGTCCTTCTTCAGGTCGGTGAAGCGCCGGTGGGCGGCGGGCGCCAGGGCGGCGTCATCGCGCTGCCCGGGTTTGGGCAGGGACGACCGATGCTTCCCGGCCTGGTCGATGACGTACGGCCTGAGCGCCTCGTCGAATCCGGCGGTGAACCGGCGCGGGCCGTAGTCGAGGACGAGGGTGCCGTCGGCGTCCAGCCCCAGGTCGGGGACCAGGCGGTCACCGAGCTGCTCGGTGGTGAGGCCGCGTGCGGCGGCGATCTGCTCGACCTTCTCCTGCGCCCGCTGCTTCAGCGCCTTGAACTTCGCCTTCTGCGCGATGGCATGGATCTCGCGCAGCGCGAGGTCGGACCCGATCGCGGCGAGCACGTCGAGCCCGCGCACCGCGTGGTGGTGGCCGCCCTCCCCCGGCCAGGTCCGGACCATCGGGACGAGCTCGCGCACGGTCGTGTCGTCCCCGAGCCAGGCCAGCGCGGCGAACTGCCAGACCTCACGGGGTTCGGCACCGTTCTCACGCCAGTGCCGGAACAGCGCCCAGCCGAAGCGGGACAGCGAATGCTCGTCGCACGCGTCCAGGACGCCACCGAGGTCGGGATCGGGTTCGGTGGGCGTGGACATCGCCAGCAGCGCGAGCAGGTTCCGCACGGCGGACACGGGCAGCGCGCGCCCCCCGCTCCGCAGCAGAACCTGCGGCAGCACTTCTGCGTTCACCGCCAGGTGCGCGGGTGGCTTCTTGCGGGGACGCGACGCTTCGTCCGGTTCCGCGTCCAGGGCGGTCCTGATCGGCTCAACGGCTCGCTCGTCATGCGCACGCGCGAAGTCGAGGACGGCGTCCGGGCCTTCCTGGGCGGCGATGAGGCGCAGGGCGTGCTCGGCGGCCCTGCGCGCCTTGCCGGCGCGGCCGACCGCGGCCGGCAGGAGGTAGGGAAGCGCAGCGCTTCCGTGCCGGGTGAACCAGGCGGTCGCTGCACCACGCGCCGTCGGGCTCCGCTGCAGCCAGTCCGCCATCGCGTTCGCGACATCGCCGTCGAGGAAGGGCAGCAGCAGTTCGGCGCCGTTCGCGGGCCGCGCCCGCGCGTAGCCGAGCGCGACCGGGAGGGCGTCGAGCTCGTACCGAGCGATGATGACGCGGAGCCACGAATCCGGGTCGTAGGGGTGCCCTTTCCTGCCCAGTCCCTGCTCGTGGCGCCAGTCGGGCTGCCATTCGGCCAGGACGGGGCGGACGAGGTCTTCGGGCCCCGCCGCCAGGACCGCGCCCTGCCAGTAGAGCATCCGGCCCAGATCGGTCGCCGGGGACCGGGCCTCCGCGACCCGCCGCGCCCAGCCCTCCGTGTGCGCGGCGGGGACCGGAACCCGCCCGAACGAGTGGCCCCCCGTAACAAGGGTGACGATCTTTCTGTTCAGCCAGTCGTCGCGTTCGTCCGGTGCCCACGCCATCGCCCGCTCCCGCGGAACCGGCAGGCCCTTGACGACGACCGGCTTGGCCTTCGGCTCCGGCCGCTCCCATCGTGGGACGGCCAGCGGGCGCGGCACCTCGTCCGCCGCCGCGTCCGGAGACCGGTCGTCGGCCGCCCACAGTTCCTCCACGACCGCGCGGCTCCCGGCGGGCAGGTCTGGGAGGACCTGCTTCGTCAGTTCCGCATGCGCCCGCAGATGGTCGGTCAGCAAGTCGCGTGCCTTGGCGTCCCCGGCCGACGCGGCCGCCAGGACGCGAATCGCGCGGACCGGGAATCGCCGCATGCTGTCCCGCAGCGCCGCCATCATGTGAAGGTTTCCCGCGCGCTCCAGCATCTGCCGGAACGTCTCGTCGCCGGGCAACCGGCTCAGGACGTCCAGCAAGCCTTTGCGGCGGGGCGCGCTGTCGTGAAAGAGATCGAACGCCTCGGCCATGAACGGGGCGATCGCAGGGCCCACGCCGTCCGCCAGAGTGATGAGGTTCTCGACGTAGTAGCAGTCCGAGACGGAGATATGGGCCCCGGCGCCGAGGATTTCGAGATGCTCGGCCGGGCCCAGTGACCGGAGCAGCATCTCCCGCGGCACGGAGTTCGCAGGTGCCGCGCAACATTCGGCCACCCAGTCGAGTTCGGTCGGGACGAGGTAGGCGGCGAGAATCCGCCGTGCCGGTGTTGTGCGCAGCCCAGCGAGAAGCGAGACGATGTGCCGGTATTCGGCGTCGTCGGACTGCGCGATGAATGCGCGCAGGCGCTTGAGCGCCTCCTCCTGCCGCGACGGGTCCAGGTGCGCTTTCTCGGCGCCGTGGACGGCCACGATCGCCGCCGCACCCAGCGCGCTCCCTTCGCTTTCCAGATGCTCGCGCGCCGCGGCGGCCAGAGCCGGGTCGGTCTTGGAATGGTCGAGAAGTTCCTCGATCCGGCCTGCGTAGCGAGCGAGCAGGTCGTCCTCGCGGACGTCGGCCGATGCGAGTTTCGGCCCCGGATGCCCGCCGCGTCGCGGATGCAGATGCCGCATCCACGACCTCGGCATTTCCAGGGTGTCCTCGTCCGGAAGCGCGACGCTCGACTTGATCATGGTGGGGAGCGTAGTGACGCCCACCGACACCCGCCGGCGGATTCGGCGCATTCGGTCTGCGGCCCCAAACGTCGCCGCCGAGCCCATCGTTTTGGCGAACTCGGCTCCACAGGCGCTTACGGCTTATGCGCGGTGGTGAGGAAGTCCAGGACAAGGGGGCTGGCGTGGGCGCGGAACTCCTCGAAGTAGGCGTGCCGGCCGTTGGGAATCAGGTGCAGTCGGGCGTCGGGGATGCGGTCGGCGATCAGGGGTGCGTTGGCGGCCGGATTCAGCAGATCGTCACTTCCGTGGACGACCAGGGTGGGGGCGCTGATGCCCGGAAGAAGGTCCCAGGCGTCGTGCTGGTTGCTGGCCACGAGGTGGCGGCGCCGTGCGTGGGCGGGCATGCGAGGGTCGCCGAGGGTGTGGTGGGGGCCGGGATGGGAGGCGATCCATCGCGGGGTGTACATCAACTCCAGCAGTGCCTGGCGCGCGGCCTCAGGCTGAGGTTGCGCCAGGGCTCGGCGGACGTCGTTGCCGCGTTCGACGCTGTGCGTGCCGCCGGGTGAGGTGCAGCCGAGGACCAGGGCGCCTACCCGGCGGGGGTGACGGGCCGCGATGTGCTGGGCCACTCGTCCGCCCATGGACGTGCCGTAGACGTCGGCCCGGTCGATGCCGAGCTCGTCGAGCACGGCGATGACGTCCTGGGCGAACAGTTCGGTGCTGTAGAGGGCGTCGGGCTTGTCGCTGTCGCCGGTGCCGCGGTAGTCGAGCGTGACCGTGCTGCGAGCGGGATGGAAGTCGGCACGAACCGCGTCCCACCAGTGGTGATCGTTGGCCTGGCCCGCGAGCAGGACCAGCGGCGTCCCCCGGCCCTGGATCTGGTAGGCGATGCGGGTCCCGTCCGGTGTCACGGCGTACGTCATCGGATTCCTCGCTCCCCCTCAGACACCGGCTGCCACCGCGGCGCCCAGCCCCAGCAGGACGACACCGGTGGTCACGCTGAGCCCCCTCAGGACGGTCGGCCGCGATACCAGGGCGCGCCCCCGGCCGACGGCCCAGGTGAGCAACATGTACCAGGAGGCGCTGACGAGCGCCCACAGGGCTCCCAGCGCGACGGTCGACAGGAACACCGGGCCTTCCTCGGTCACGAACTGGGGCAGCACCGAGATGGCGAACACGCCGGCCTTGGGGTTGCCGAGATTGGTGATCAGCCCGGTGAGATATCCGCCCGCGAAGCCGGTGCTGCGCTCGCCGTCGTAGGACGTGGGGGCGGAGACGGTGGTGAGCGCGGTCCGCAGCGTCCTCACCCCGAGGATCATCAGCACGATGCCGCCTGCGATCCGGAGCACCGTGTACGCGGCGGGACTGGCCAGCAGGACGGCGGAAAGCCCGGCCGCGGCGGCCGTGGACCACAGCACGAAGCCGCTGGCGTTGCCCGCGAGCGTGCCTCGGAGCGTGCGTTGGCCGCCGTCCAGAACCTGCCGGATCATCAGGGCCTGGCTCGCGCCTGGCAGCATCGCCAGCAGCAGGGTCGTGACGATGAAGACGGGCACATGCGTGGGCATGGGGAAGAACCCCTTCCGGGGAGCGCGGCCGATGGGTGCACCACCAGGCTTCCCGTCTCGTGCCCCTAAGAGAAGTTAAAAGGAAGGGGCCCAGCGTTAGGATTAGTGAATGCTGGTGGATCCGGGACAGCTCCGCCTTCTCGCCCTGATCGAGCGGCACGGCTCCCTGACGGCGGCGGCTCACGCACTCCAGCTCACGCCCGCGGCGGTCACCCAGCAGGTGGCCAAGGCCGAGCGCGACTGGCAGATGCCCCTGGTCACCCGCGGTCCTCGCGGAGCAACGCTCACCGCGGCCGGTGCGCTGCTCGCCTCCCACGGACGAACTGTGGAGGAGGCGTCGGACAGAGCCGAGGCGGAACTGGCCGCACTGCTCGGCCACCTCTCGCTCCGCCTGCGGATCGGGACGTTCCAGGCGGCGGCCCTGCACCTGCTGCCGCCGGCCCTGACGGCCCTGCGACACCGCCATCCGGCCGCCGACGTCTCCGTCATGGACGTGGTGTCCGGACGTGGAGTGGACGAGATCAGCGCGGGGCACCTGGACGTGGCCATCGTCGCGTCCTGGGGCAAGCCGCTCGCGCCGCCCCCGCACCTGCGGGCCCACTCTCTCTTGTTGGACCCGATGGTCGTGGTTCTCCCCGACGACCATCCACTGGCCAGCCGGCCCGCGGACGCCGAACTCCGCCTCGAACAACTGCGGAACGAATCGTGGGTGTCCATCCTGGCCGGCCATGCCGCCCGCGAACAGTTCCACGACGCCGCCCGCGAGGCCGGTTTCACTCCCACCGTGCGGTTCGAGACCGAGTCCTACGACGTCGCACAGGCTCTCGTCGGCACGGGGATCGCAGTGGCCCTGGTGTCACGCCTGGCCCTGACGCACGCACCTGGCACCACCCATCGCGAACTGGCCCACCCCAGGCCGTACCGCCAGCTCTACGCCGTGACCAGAACCGACGCCAGCCTCACACCACTCGCAGGCATGCTCATCGAGCTCCTCCATGACGTCGCACGCGACATCACCGCCACCTGGGAGGCTCCCCTGCGACTCCGCAACTCGTAGGCCACAGCCTCACGCCGCTCTGGGATGTCAGGCTTCGGCGGTTCGCTTGGGCAGTTTCCAGCCGGGACGGGGGAAGTGGCACGTGTAGCCGTTCGGGTACTTCTGCAGGTAGTCCTGGTGCTCCGGCTCGGCTTCCCAGAAGTCACCGGCGGCGGTCACCTCGGTGACGACCTTGCCCGGCCACAGGCCGGAGGCGTCGACGTCGGCGATGGTGTCCTCGGCGACCTTCCGCTGCTCGTCGGAGGTGTAGAAGATCGCGGAGCGGTAGCTCGCGCCGATGTCGTTGCCCTGCCGGTCCACGGTCGTGGGGTCGTGGATCTGGAAGAAGAACTCCAGCAGCGCCCGGAAGTCGGTCTGGTCGGGGTCGTAGACCACCTCGATGGTCTCGGCGTGAGACCCGTGGTTGCGATAGGTGGCGTTGGGCACGTCGCCGCCGCTGTAGCCGACCCGCGTGGAGACCACTCCAGGCTGCCGCCGGAACAGCTCTTCCATCCCCCAGAAACAACCGCCCGCGAGCAGGGCCCTCTCGGTCGTCATGTTCCTCGTCCCCCTCGTGTCCTTCGTCGGTGGCTACAGCAGGAGCCGCATCACAGTTATTCCGCGATGCCGCCGACCGCCTGTGGTCCCGCCGCGCGGACGGGGCGGTGGCACGACCGCTCCACTTTCACCCCGCAAGGTCGGCAAGGAGGCCATCCAGTGCCTGGGTGAGGGCTTCGGAGTTGGCAGGGGTGAACCAGGTGGTGCGAACACGCTCGTTGCTCCCCTTCGGGGTCTCGTGATCGGCTGCGAGTTGCCGCAGGGTCCGGTTCTTGTCGCTCAGGGCACGACCGACCTCCTGGAAGAGGCCGCGGACGTAGTTGTCCGCGTCGTCGGAGGCGATGCCGTGGCCCACGGCCCAGGTGGTGAGCGCGGCGAGGTAGGAGTAGTGGGTGGTAAGCGTCCCCGTCAGTGCGGAGAAGACGTCGAAGGCCGTCTCGTCCGCGACCGGGAGCGCCCCGCCCAGGCGCTCGAAGAAAGAGTCCGTCACCGGGTGGGACGGGCACGTCACCGTGACGGAGCGGCGTTCGCGTATGGCGGGCAGGGGGATGGCCCGTACGAGTTGGGCTTCCGTGGCCAGGGTCCTGCGCAGGTCGTCGTTGCCGACGCCGGCCATCACGTTGATCACGATCTTCTCGTCGGCCACCGCCAGGCCGGCGAGCGCTTCGTGCCGGTGCTGGCGGCGGACGGCGATGATCACGATCTCGGAGTGGTCCACCACCGCCTGGTTGCCGGGACACACCCGCACGCCTTGGTACCGCTCGGACAGCTCCGCAGCGGTGCGGGCTCCGCGAGGGGAGAGAAACACCTCGGGCGCGTCGTCGCCCCGGTAGTACAGGCCCTCCACAATGGCTCGGCCGATCTCACCCACCCCGATGATGCCGATGCGCTTCACTGTGCCTTCCTCCTTGGTGCGTGGTGGTCGTGGCCCGAGTCGTTCGGGATCGGTGACGATGTGCCGGTGTCGGTCGAGTCCGTGTCGAAGGCGCGGGTCCGGCCGTACGTGAGCCGGGTCGCCAGATCCCGGAACTGTTCGGGACGGGGGTTGGCGCCGGTCAGCACCGTCGCCACGCGGGCGCCGGGGACCGTGCCCTCGGCGATCGCCGCCAGGCCCGCCGCGCCCGCCGGTTCCAGGACGACGCCGAGCGTGCGCGCCGCCAGCTCCATGGCGTCGGCGATGGCCTCGTCCGTCACCAGGACCATCTCGTCCACGAGGGCGAGGGCGCGCCGAACCGAGGCCTCCGTCGGGTGACGCACCGCGATGCCGTCGGCGAAGGTGCGTGCGCGTTCGACGCGGACCGGGCGGCCGGCGCGCAGGCTCTCCGACATGGACGGAGCGCCTTCGGCGTTGACCCCCACGATCCGGGTGCCGGGAGCCTGCTCCTTCATCCAGCGCGCCACGCCGTTGATCAATGCGCCGTCGCCGACCGGGAGCACGACCGCGTCGAAGCCGGCCGGTGCGCCGCGGGTCAGCTCGGCTCCGATCGTCCCCGCGCCTTCGGCGATCGCCGCCTGGACGCCGTCCTGGAGGTGGACGCGGTCAGGATGGTGCTCGGCGTGGGCGGCCGCGGCCTCTCGCGCCGACGAGCCGTCCGGTCCCGCCGCGATGACGCGGGCGCCGAACGTCTCCATTCGCTCGCGCTTGCCGGGATTGACGGTCTCGGGCACGAACACCTCGACCGGCATCCCGCGCGCCCGTCCGGCGTAGGCGACGGCCTGCCCGAAGTTGCCCGAGCTTGCGCACACCACCGGCGTGCCGGGGGCGAGCGTGCTCAGCATCAGATCGGCGCCCCGGCCCTTGAAGCTGCGCACCGGGTTGGCCGTCTCCAGCTTCACCGTCACCGCGCGGCCGCCCAGCGCCCGGCACAGCTGCTCGTCGAGGTACTGCGGGGTGTCGAGGAACACCGGATCGATCACCTGTAGGGCCTGCTCGATCCGCGCCACGTCCAGGTCCATGCGCGCCACCTTTCGCCAAGGATCTCCGACCCGGCCGACGCTATTCGAACTCCCGATCGAAGCGATTGAGAATTCTTGCGCCAGGGCGCAATAATCTTGCGTGCCCGAATCACCGCCGCCGCGCCTGGACGAGATCGACGCCCTGCTGCCGGACCTCCTCCAGCATGACGCCGGGCGCACCCTTCACGACCTGGGGGAACAGGTCGGGCTCTCCCCTAGCGCCGTCCAGCGGCGGATCGCCCGCTACCGCGAGCACGGGCTCATCGCCCGGCAGGTCGCCGTCCTCGATCCGCACCGCTTCGGTCCCACCGTCCTGGCCACGGTCCTGGTGACCCTGGTCCGGGAGTCGTTCGAGCACCACCGGGCCTTCTCCGAACGGATGCGCTCAGAGCCTCAGGTCCAGCAGTGCTACCGCGTCGCGGGGCCGTGGGACTACGTGGTCGTCCTGGCGGCGCGCAGCATGCGCGACTGCGGTCGGCTCGGTGACCGCCTGCTGAAGGCGGACGACAATGTCCAGCGTTACGAGACCCTGGTCGTCTTCGACACCGTCAAGTCCGGCCTTACTCTCCCGCTTCCCGCGCCGCAGCCCGCTCGATCACGAGACGGGTGCTGAGGGCTCCTTGGTGAGGCGGATGGTGCCGTCCTCGCCGGTGAGGGGGGCGGGCTGGTATCCCTCGCTCCGGTAGAGCGCGATGTTGTTCCGGCTGCCCGCACCGGTGGAGAGCACGATGCGGCGGCAGGCCGGGTCGGCGGCGGCCTCGGCCGTCTGGAGCAGCCAGCGTCCCAGGCCGCGCCCCCGCAGGTCGGGGACGACGCCGAGCCGTCCCACGTGCCATTCGGCGTCGTCGCGGCGGGTCCGCACCATGCCGAGGAGCCGGCCGTCCCGCCACAGCCCGATCGCCTGCCAGGCCGCGAGCCAGTCACGTACCTGCTCCACGGACTCGTGCAGCGCGGGGACGGTCAGGGGGTCGTTGGCGAGGGCCTCGTCCACCCAGCAGCACCGCTGCAGGACGGTCACCTCGGGGGCGTCGTCCGGCGTCAGTCGCCGCAGGTAGGAGCCGGGTTCGGGTCCGGCCGACGATCCGGCGCGCGCCTGTTCCCGCATGGGCCGGAGCGCGTGCGCGACCCGGACCAGCTCGTCCAGGACATCGATCGCCGCCTCGCCGGCAGCGGCGGCGGGCCGCACTTCCCCGTCGTGCACGGCGTCGGCGATGCGGAGCGCGACCGTGGACCCCAGCGGTACGAGGCGCAGCGTGGTCACCACCTGCTTGGCGTGCTGCACCGCCCTCGTGCCCGCCGAGGTGTTGCCGTAGCTGACGAACCCGATCGGCTTCCACGCCCACTCGCGGGAGAGGTAGTCCAGCGCGTTCTTCAGGGACGCGGGCATCCCGTAGTTGTACTCCGGCGTCACGACGATGAGGCCGTCGACGGCGTCCACGATCGCGCTCCACCTGCGCGTGTGCTCGTTGCGGTACACGCCCGACGACGGATGGTCCTCCTCGTCGAGGAACGGGAGCCCGAGGTCGGCGAGAGCCAGCGGCACCAGTTCGGCGCCGAGTTCGGCGGCACGGGGCGTGATCGTCTCCGTCAGCCACGCCCCCACCGCGGGGCCGAGGGCACCGGGGCGGGTGCTGCACACCAGTACGAGGACGCGCACCTGTTTCGTTGACATGTAAATGAACATAGGCGATAGGTTGTTTACATGTCAAAGAAACCGTCGGACGAACCCGTGCGCTGGCTGACCCCGGACGAGGAACGAGCGTGGCGGGCGTTCCGCCGCATGGTGATCGCCGTCCAGACCGGCACCGCGCGCGACCTCTCCCAGGCCGGCCTCTCCGAGCCCGACTACGAGGTGCTCAGCACGCTGTCGGAGCGGCCGGACCACGCCGGCACCCTGCACGAGCAGGCCGCGAAGATGGGCTGGTCGCGCAGCCGCCTCTCCCGGCACGCCACCCGCATGGAGGCGCGCGGCCTCATCCGGCGCGCCCCCGACCCGGCCGACGGAAGGGGCTGCCTCCTCGTCCTCACCGAGCACGGCCTGGACACTCTGGTCGACGCCGCCCCCGCGCACCTGGAATCGGTGCGCCACCACTTCATCGACCGCCTGGCACCGGAAGACCTCACCGCCCTGGAACACATCGCCGGGAAGGTGGAGGCCCCGGGCGAGGCGGCGTCCGCGCCCTAGGCCGTGTCCGGTAGATCTTGGTGTTTGGCTGAGGTCGATCTTTGGGTGTGGGTTGATGCTGTGTCATGGTGCGACGGCATGAGTTGACCGATGCGGCGTGGCGGCGGATCGAGCCGCTTTTGCCCGCGCAGCCCGCTCGGGGCGGGCGGTGGGCCGATCACCGCACGGTGTTGAACGGGATCTTGTGGAAGCTGGCCACCGGTGCTCCGTGGCGGGACCTGCCGGAGCGGTACGGCAACTGGAAGACCGTCTATGAGCGGTACCGGCGGTGGGCCGCCGACGGCACTTTCGACCGCGTCCTCACCCACGTGCAGGTCCACGACGACTCGGTCGGGCGGATCGACTGGACCGTCAGCGTCGATTCCACCATCGTGCGCGCCCATCAGCACGCTGCCGGTGCCCGCAAAAAGGGGAACCGGGCGGGACGAACCCGACATCGAGGAGCAGTCAGGCGCTCGGGCGGTCCCGGGGCGGGTTGACCACCAAGGTCCACCTGGCCGTCGACGGGCGCGGAATGCCGCTGTCGATCGTGGTCACCGCCGGCAACGTCAACGACTGCACCGCTTTCCCCGACGTCCTCGCCGGGATCTGGGTGCCGCGACCTGCGCGGGGGCGGCCGCGGTGCCGGCCGGACCGGGTGATCGCCGACAAGGCCTACAGTTCGGCGGCGATCCGCCGGACCCTGCGCAAGCGGGGCATCGCCGTCACCATTCCCGAACGCGTCGACCAGAGGGCCGGGCGCGTACGCCGCGGCCCACGAGGCGGGCGGCCGCCAAGGTTCGACCCAGCCCTCTACAAGGGCCGCAACGTGGTCGAACGCTGCATCGGCCGCCTCAAGCAATGGCGCGGCATCGCCACCCGGTTCGACAAACTCGCCCGCAACTACCGCGCAGCGGTCGTCCTGGTCACAGCCCTGCTCTGGATCAACACATGATCCACCGGACACGCCCTAGGGCCGCCGGCCGGCCTCCAGCAGGACGGCGAGTTCACCGAACCCGCGCACGACCAGGTCGCTTTCCACGTCGTCCGCTCGGTCGGCGGTAAGAGAGGGTCCCTTCTCCAGCGGACGCTCCAGGAACGCGGTGGCGAGCCCCGCCCCTCTGGCGCCGTCGATGTCCCACTTGTGCGCGGCGACCATCAGGACCTCCGCCGGTTCCACGTCCAGCAGCCGCACCGCCGTCAGGTACGCCTCCGGCTCGGGCTTGTACGTGCGGGCGAGCTCCGCCGACAGGATGCAGTCGAACGGCAGCCCCGCCCCCTTGACCAGGTTCGTCAGCAGGGCGAACCCGCCATTGGACAGCGCCGCAACCACGTACCTCTCCCGCAGCCCGGCGAGGCCGTCCACCGAGTCGTCCCACGCCGGCAGACGGTGCCAGGCCCGGACGAGCCGCCGCCGCGCGTCCTCGTCGAAAGCGTCCGCGACGCCGTGCAGCTCCAGCAACTCGTCGAGCGACTCCCGGTGCAGCGTGTCGAGGTACGCCCACTCCCGCTCCCCGCTACTGACCCGCTGCATAGACGGCAGGTACCGCTCGCGCCAATCATCGGCGAAGGCCTCACCCTCCAACGCGACACCGCGCTCCGCGGCGATCGCCGCCACCTGCCCGGCGACCCCCGTCCGCCAGTCCACGGTCGTCCCGAAGATGTCGCAGGCGACGACCCGGATTGCTCCCACGTCGAACCCCACTGGTACTCCCTACCGCACTCCCTCGCCCAAGAGCGCTCGGATGGTGCCCCACCCCAGTCCTAACACGCCCGGACGGCACCATCTAGCGGACTCCACGCCTCCCCAGATCTGCGCAGAGCACAACGAACCATGTTCGGCTTCCGCAACCGATGGCTGCGCTCGTTCGCCGACACGACCGGCGAGTGCGTGGAGGCCGTCGGCGGCGAGGGCGGCGATGCCGGGGCGCGCCTGGCCAAGCTACGCGACTTCTCCCTCTTCGCCGCGTCGGAGATGGCGAGCATGCAAGAACGGTGGAAGCAGGCGCAAAGCGAGTAACCGCGCCCTCAGCGGGCGGCGCCAGGCCGCCGAGGAGTCCCTGCGAAGCGCCGTCCGGGACGGCAGGCTGACGCCCGGACGTGACAGGCCCCGCTCCCGTCCGAGGACGGGAGCGGGGCCTGTCATGAGACCTGGGCTGTCTGGTCAGCCGAGGGGCTTCGGGGCGCCCTTCTTGCCGGCGCCGTGGCCCCAGGAGAGGACCTCGTACTTGACGCCCTTCAGGTGGCCCGCCGAGGTACCGGTGTTGTACTTGCTGCTCGGCTTCTTGCCGTCCACGAGGTGGCGGAAGGTGTAGGTGTCTAGGTCGAGCATGACGCCGCGGTGCGACGGCTCGCCCGGCCCGCGGTCGCCGACGAAGCCGGTGACGCTGCGGCCCTTGTAGGTGACCTTCACCTTGGTGTGCATGGGCCAGCTCGGGCTGGCGAACAGGCCCTTCTGCATCGGCTTGCCGCCGGCGGGGGCGCCGGTGTCACCGTTCACGCCGGACCCGTCGTCCCAGAAGTAGGACGCCTTCGTCTTGCCGCTGAACAGGGCCTTCGGGCCCTTCTTCACGGGCTTGGCGGTGGCATGGCGGGCGGCCTGCATGTCGTTCTGCCCGGTCACCTGCTGCCCGGTCGCCTGCTGCCCGGCGGCCTTGGGCTCGGACACCCGCTGCCCGGTGACCTTGTGCCCGGACACCAGCTGGTCGGTGACGTTGTGCCCGATCAACTGCTGCCCGGCGGCCTTGTGCGCGGTCACCTGCTGTCCGGTGACCTTCTGCGCCGTCGGCTCGTCCGCCGGGCCCCCATGAGTGGCCCCGGCCGCCACGCCCGTCACCAGCAGGCCCGCGAGGGCGGTGCCGATCAGGGCGGTGTCGATGACTCGCTGCTGCATGTTCATCCTTTGCTCGGTGGTCCGGGCGCCGGGTCACGCCTTCGGGCGTGAGGGGCTCGCCGTTGGGGCATGACGGACCCGGCGCACGGCACGTGGGCGTGCTCGCGACGTGGGTGTGATCGCGCGGGGATGGAGAGGGGGCGCACCACTGGACGGTGCGGGGCAAGGGGCCGCTGAACGGCCTCAGCTCACCGGTACTCGGGGTAGCCGTAGCCGGCGACGGTGGAGGTGTCGCGGACCTTCTTCTTCACGGCGTCGCCGGTGTTGCCCTCGATGGTGTTGATGGTCCCGTCGTGGTTGTCCTTCACGACGATGCCGACGTGCTCGACGCCCTTGATACCGCCGCCGTTCCAGGCGAAGAAGACCACGGCCCCGGGCTTCGGGGTCTCGCCGAAGCGGCCGGTCTTCTTGAACCACTTGGCGTGGCTGACGGTGTAGGCGTCGGCGCCCATGCCCTTGGTGCCGGTGTGCTGGCCCAGCCAGGACACGAACATGTCGCACCACGACTGGCCCTTGTAGACCGAGGCGCTGTCGGCACCGATCCGGTGGGCGTTCTGCTCGCCCAGCGGCGAGCCGACGTACCAGTCGTTGAACTTGCTGTTGCCCGAGGCGTCCTCGTGGGTGCCGACCTGCGTGCGGGCGAGGTTGATGACGTCCTGCGCGGAGGCGCCGGCCTGGGCGCCGCTGGCGTCGGCCTTGGACACGGGGGCGACGTTCACGGTGTTCGCGGGCTTGGCGTCCGCCTGGGCTGCCGGGGCCAGGGAGGCGAAGCCGAACGCGCCCGCCAGGGACAGGACGGCTCCGGCGGCGACGCGGGCGCCCATGCGCTTGGTCAGGTCGAAGGTACGAACGGTCATGCGAAGGTTCTCCTGAGTTCTTCCAGTCCGCCTACCGGGTTAGCTGTCGGGTTCGGGCGTGGAAGTGGCCCTACCGCGGCCCCGCGCATGGCGGGGGTGCGGATTCACCCCGGTGTTTCGGTGGGTCCCCGGCTCCGCTGCGCCATGATCGGCGCTCTGCGGACTCGGCGGCGGACGTGCCTTGATCGGCCGTCCTGATGATCAGGGACTCGACGCGCCCTTCATGATCTGGTCGGGCGCTCCGGACGGGCTTTCCCGTCGGTCACACACCCACAACAGGTTCAAGCGGCCCCATATTTCGTCAAGTCCATCCCAAAGACGCGACCCACCTGCAAAGACTCTCCAAAGCTCCCTGCACGCAAGGGCTGTGGACCGGTCAAGTCCGCCCAAGATTTCTTGTCGGCCCCCTCCACCCCGAGGGATCGACCCCGCCTGACCGCCCAGGACGTTCCCTGAAATGCGCACACCACATGATCCGTTGCCTTTAAGACGCGGGCGCGGGTCTGAGCCGACCGGGCGCCGAAGGTGGGGCCGGATCCCCCGCCGCCTGCGGTGATGCCGGACGTGAGCGATGCCTGAGGCGGAGGAACAACGCAGGGAACTGAACGGCCCTCGGCACCGGCGAGCCGCTCCTTCCCGCCCGCAGTCCACCCCCGCACGCGTGGGATCTCTGTCGTCTAGGCAGGTCGACACCACAGTCCTCAGGCTGCGGAAGAGCGTCTGGTCTCACCCCGGACGAGCCCGCCCGGGCAGGTAGATCGGGATCTTGCAAGAGGGCGCGCCTTGGGTGGGTGGGGGACGCTACGCGCAACGGACCCTCGAACACGATCCGGTTGCCTAAGCCGTTGAGGTTCTTCTCGAACCGTTACTGCTCGGCCGATCGTCGGCATCGACGATCTCGGCGATGAGTACAACGCCGTCCACTCGAATCCCCATGGCGCGGGCCGTTGTCGGCCGGGCGCTCTTGGCACGCGCTATCGACGCGAGCGGGAGCAGCGAGCCGGACCCCCTGGCCGCGGCCTCGGTGACTTCGCTGAGCAGGTCACCCGGGGTTCTCGGATGCCGGAACCAGCACACGGAGCCGACCACACGAACCCAACTAAAAGCAACCATATAATCACCGCGGATGGGCTCGGAAGAGCACTGGAAGCGCTCCCATCCAAGCCGCTGTCCGATGCTCAGCTCATCGCTATGGCGAACAGCGCACCCAGTAGCATGAACGGCCCGAAGGGTATCTCGGTCTTTCTCGTCGCCTTGCGGAGCGCTATGAGCGCGATGCCGAACAGGCCCCCGAAGAAGAAGCCGGCGACCAATCCGAGCAGCCAGGCGCCCGAGCCCAGCCAGCCCAGGTACAGGCCGAGGACCCCTGCCAGCTTGACGTCACCCCGCCCGATCGACCGCGCCGCGAACAGCCGCTGGACGGCGTAGGCGGCCCACAGCGCCACCGCGCCCGCCAGCGCGCCCACCAGCGGCCAGAACTCGGCGGCCACCAGCGTGGCCACCATCAGCAGCCCCGTGCCGATCGGGTAGGACGGCAGGACGAGCAGGTCGGGCAGCCGCCTGACCGCCAGGTCCACGGCCGCGAGAAGGGTGCCGACGGTCCCCAGGTAGAGGAACGCCGGCAGCTCGGGAACGAGCCCGATGCGCCAGGCCAGCAGGGCCCAGACGGCGGCCGTCGCGGACGCCACCGCCAGTCTCGGCGCCAGCCGGGCGGCCCGCCGGGCACGCGCCTGCTCCGGCAGGAAGCGCCAGGCGTGCGGCGCGGCGAACCAGCCGACGGCTCCGCCGGCCGCCGCGCCTCCCGCGACGAGCGCGATCACCGCTCGCTACCGGTGCTGCGCGGGGCGGGTGAAGGCCGCCGGGGCGCCGGCGGTGCCGGGGGCGCCGTAGCCCGTGATCCGGGCGCGGCCGTCGCCGGTGAACTCGGCGTAGGTGCGGGCGGCGGGGTCCAGTACGATGCCGACCCGCTCGGGCCGACCGTCCTCGCCCCGGAGAAACACCAGGTCGGCGGCCTTCTCCTCGCCCGGCCGTACGGGGGCGCCGTAGGCGCGCAGGGCGCCGATCCCGTCGGGGATCTCCAGCCCTGCCAGTCGGTGCACCTCGCGGACGAATCCGGATCCGTCGCAGGCCGCGCGCCTCCAGCGCTCATCGAATTCCTTCCGTGATGCGTCGTCGCCGCCCGGCGGCCGGGCGGCGAGCCGGGTGCAGGGCCCGGTCCCAGGGCCGATCCGCCGGTAGGTCTCGGCCAGCACGCGCGCCGCGGCGGGTGGGGTGCCGGGCGGGGGGTTGGGGACGGCGCCGTCGGGCTCGCCGCCGTAGGTTTCGGGGTCGTCGGCGTCGACGAGGTTCGCCCGGAAGCGGCGGCCGACCGCGGTCCGGTCGCCATCGGGCCAGGCCCGCACGCCGTCGCAGATCAGCCGCGGCGTCCCGGCGCTCCCCGGAACGCGGGCGCAGGAGGGCAGGTCGAGCCGGGCGGCGGCCGTCGCGGTGCCGGAGCGGCCGAGGCCGCGCTCGCCGAACCTGTCCCGGCAAAGGCGGGTCTCGGTGGGGAGTGGGGACGCCGTGGCGCCGGGAGCGGGCGGCGTTTCTGGAGGCTTCGTGCTCTCCTCGGCGCCGGGCGCCCCGGCCTCCGGCACCGGACTGGTCACCTTGCAGTCGCGGGTCGCGACCGACACGCTCGCGGTGCGGCCGCGTAGCCCGCTCAACCGGACCGGCCCGACCAGGTCGGCCCCGTTCAGCCCGGCGTAGCGGGCCGCGCGCTCCCTCGCCGCGTCCTCGCCGACGTCCCAGTAGGCCGCCCCGCGGGGGTCGACCCCGGCGAGCGCCAGTTCGAGGGCGTACTCGCGCAGCGGCTGCACCGCCGCCAGGGCCGCCGCGTCCGCCGCGACCTGAGCGCGGCCGCGCAGGTCGCTGGAGAAGGCCAGCCGGCCGACCAGCATCGTGGCGGCGACCAGGAGCAGCGTCATCCCCACCACCAGCACGATGGTGGCTCCGCCGCGGTCCCGTTCGGCCCTCACCTGTCACTACGCATTCTCTGTCATTTCCCGGCTGAATCCGGCCGCCAATCGACCGTCCCGCCGCGACGGTAAAACTCGGGGCCGCGCGGCGGGCAGGGCCGATGGGCCCAATAAAGTCCCTCAATCAACGCTCGACGGAGCTTTTCCGGCTTCCTACCCCGATGCTTGACATCTCAACATAATCGGGTCTAAACAAAGACAACCAAGCACCGTTCGCCACCGACCCGAGGTCCTGGAGAGCGATGAACGAGCACCGTGTCCGCCGTGCCGTCGTGGCCATCGGCGATCTACCCAGCACCGGCCACGTCCCGGCCGAGCCGGCCGAGCGGCTGACCGTGCCGAGTGCTCTGACCGGCACCGCCGACGCCTACGAACGGGTCGCCGCCCACCTGGCCGATTTCGCCGAGATCCTGGTCGTCTACCCGGAATGGGACGCCGCCCCGGCGCGGCGGCTGCTGCCGGTCGTCCGAGGCCTCCTGGACACCGACCGGGTCGCGGAGCTCGGGCTGCGGTTGCCGCCGCTGGCCTTCTCCCTCGTCGCCGACCTGCTGGCGCACTCCGCGCGGTACATGCCGCTGGGGCTGCTGGCGCGGGTGAGCGAGCGGCTGGAGCGCGAGGTCGCGGCCGGTGCCCGGATGGGCAGCGTCACCCGGCTGGCGAACGTGCCGGCCGGGCTGCGCCAGCACGTGCGGTCGTACGTGCCGGGCTCCGGCTTCGTGGCCTGGGCCGCGCCGGTGCCCCGGGTGGACGCCGTCAACCGCCGCACCGGCACCGTCGACCCGCCCGAACCGGTTCCGGACGGGCAGGTCCACCTGCTGGTCGCGCGGCGGGACGGGGAGTTCCCCGGCCTCCGGGACAGGCTGGTCGAGGCGTTCCGGCCGGACAAGGTCCTGGACGTCGCGCCGCAGCCGCTCGGCACCCGCTACTGGGGCACCCGCCGGCACGCGGAGTTCGTCGCGTTCAGCACCGCCCCCTCCGCGTTCCGCGCGCTGGTCCAGGGCGAGCGGTTCTGGCACTGCCCCTGGTGCCGCCGCCCGACGGCCTCCGAGATCTGCCCGTCCTGCCGCATGTTCCAGACCGACCCACCGCACCAGAACCAGAGCTGGCCGCCCGCCCCGCCGGACCCGGCCCCCGGCCGCGAGGCCGCGCCGGCCGCCCGCGACGGCGCCGCGGTGCCGCTCGGCGACTCCCCCACCCCCATCCTGACCAGCGCAGTGAGGACGACCGTGAGAACGCCCATCGCCCTGCCCCCGGCGGGCACGGCCGCCGCCCACTCCAGCGGCGCCCCCGACGATCCCGCGAGGTCCGCGTGAACCCCCGGCAGCGGCGCGGCGCGGTGCTGCTGGGCGTCGCGGTCCTAGGCTCCGCCTTCGTGTTCGCCTCGGTCTACCGCTACGTCGCCTCCGTGCGCGCGGAGGTCGGCCCGAAGCTCAGCGTCCTGGTCGTGACCAAGGAGGTCGGCGCCTACCAGCGTCCCGGTCCGGACGCCCTGGCGACGCGGACGATGCCCCGCCAGTGGATCCCGCCCAGCGGGATCCTGCACCGGCCCGAGGAGATCGGCGACCGGGTGGCCGCCACCCGGCTGCGGCCCGGCACCTACCTCGTGCCGGACCTGCTGACCGCCCAGCCCGACCTGCGGCCCGGCCAGCGGGCGATCACCCTCCAGGTGACCGTCGACCCCAACGTCACCGGCCGGCTGCGGGCCGGTGCGCTGACCGACGTCTACGCCACGTTCCCGGCGCAGGGGAAGCGGCAGGCCTGCGCGTCGCGGATCGTCTCGCGCGCCCTGGTCCTGCAGGTCGGGCGGCGGGAGGGGGAGCATGTCGCGATCATGTTCGCGTTCGACGGCCGCGACTCCCTCAAGGTCACCTACGCCGAAAGCTTCGCCAACCGCATCCGGCTGGCGCTCATCAGCGAGGCCGGGGAACCGGGCGAGCTGCAACTGACCCCGCTCTGCTCCGCCCCCGTGAGGTGACGACGTGAGCATCCGCGTCATGCTGGCCGTCGGGGACCTCCCGACGGCGGCCGTGCTGCGCGCCCTGCTGGACGAGCTGACCGGCGTCGTCCTGACGGCGGAGGCGGCGACCGCCGCCGACGTCGCGGCGGCGGTGGCGGCCGAGGCCGAACCCGACGTCCTGCTGCTGCACCACACGCTCGATGGGTTCCCGACCACCGACCTGGTGCGCGAGCTGACCGGCCGGCACCCGGCGCTCGCGATCATCGTCGTCGTCGAGGAGCCCACCACCGACCAGCTGGGCCTGGCGATGGAGGCGGGCGCCCGCGGCGTGATCGACGCGCACCCGTCGCTGGCCGAGCTCCAGCACCGGACGGGCGCCGCGGCCGACTGGTCGCGGACGATGCGGCACCACCTCGACCCCGGCTCGGGCGGCGACCCCGGCGCCTCCCGCCGCGGCTACACGGTCGCGGTGTGCGGGGCCAAGGGCGGGACCGGCACCACGCTGCTGGCCGTGCACCTGGCGCTGTCCGCCGTGGGCGCCGGGCGGCGGGTCTGCCTGGTGGACCTGGACCTGCAGACGGGCGACCTGCAGTCCTACCTCGACATCACCCACCGCCGCAGCATCGCGGACCTCGGCGCTGCGGCCGACGACCTGGACGGCACCGTGCTCGCCGACGCGCTCTTCGCGCACCGCGACGGGCCCCACGTCCTGCTCGCCCCCGCCGAGGGAGAGCGCGCCGAGGAGGTGACCGAGACGGCGACCCGGCAGATCCTGGTCGCGCTGCGGTCCCGCTACGACGCCGTGATCGTCGACTGCGGCGCCCAGCTCACCGACGCCAACGCCGTCGCCATCGAGACGGCCGACCGCGTCCTGGTCACCGCCAGCCCCGACCTGCCCGCACTGCGGGGGGTGCGGCGCCTGGTCGGGCTGTGGGAGCGGCTGTCGGTGCGCAAGAAGGAGGACGTGGGCGTGGTGCTGGTCCGGCACTCCCGCCGCGACGAGGTCCAGCCGGACTTCGCCCGCCGGGTGCTGACCGCGCCGCTGCTGAAGACGGCCGTCCCGGCGGACTTCCGCGCCGTGGAGGAGGCGGTGAACACCGGGGCCCCCGGCAACGCCGCGTCCAGCTCCTACCGGAGCGCGGTGGAGGCGCTGGCCCGTGAGATCGGCCTGCACGAGTGGGGCGCGGCGCGGCGGCGCGGGCGCCCCGGGCACGGCCGCAGGACCCGCGACCGGGCCCGGCGCGGCGGCGGTGACTCGGGCGCCGCCGTCACCGAGTTCGCGGCGGTGCTCCCGCTCATCGGCCTGCTGCTGCTGGTCGCCTACCAGGTCGTCCTGGTGGGCGTGACCGCCGTGTACGCGACGCTGGCCGCCGGCGAGGGCGCCCGCGCGGTCGCGGTCCTCGGCAACGGCGCGGCCGACGGCCCGGTGGTCCGCGAACGGGTCGCGTCCCGGATCGCCGCGCCGTGGGACCGCCCCGACCGGCTGCGGCTGAGCGCGGACGGCGACTGGTTCACCGCGACGGTGCGGGTCCCGGCCGTGCTGCCCGGAACGAGCGGCCTGTTCGACCTGCACGCCCGGGCCCGGGTCGTCCACGAGGAGAAGGGCACGGAGGAATGAGCCGCACGGCGGCCGGCGGGCGGCCCGTCCGCGGGGCCCGCGACGCGGGCACCGCCGCGGTCGAGTTCGCGGCCGTGCTGCCGATCGCGGGGGTCGGCATCCTGCTGTGCCTGCAAGCGCTGGTGGCCGTCGTGTCCGTCGAGCGGGTGCAGAACGCCGCCCGCACTGGCGCGCGGGTCGCCGCGCAGCGGCAGGACCCGGGCGCGTGCCCGGCCGCCGCCCGCGGCGCGCTGCCCGGCTGGGCGAGGGAGCCGCGCGCCGTGGGCACCGCCGCCGGTGACGGCGTGAGCTGCGAGGTCACGGTGCGGACCCCGCTGCTGGTTCCGGGTGTCCCGCTGGACCTGGAGTTCACCAGGACCGTCCACATGCCGGGAGGTTGAGCGATGGCGCTGCGCAACAGGACGGGCGAACCCCATCAGAACGGGCACCGGATCAATCCGGGCTCGGTGTCGCGCTGGCGGCAGCGGCTGCTGGAGGAGGTCAGCCTCGACGAGCTGGCCGACCTCGACCTGGCCCAGCGTCGCGCCCGGCTGGAGAAGGTCACCGGCCACATCATCAGCCGCGACGGGCCGGTGCTGTCGGCCGGCGAGCGCGGCCAGATGATCCGCCGCGTCGTGGACGAGGCGCTCGGCCTCGGCGTGCTGGAACCGCTGCTGGCCGACCGCTCCATCACCGAGATCATGGTGAACGGCCCCGGCGACGTCTACGTCGAGCGCGGCGGGCGGCTGGAGCGCATCGACACCCGGTTCACCGACGAGGAGCAGCTCTACCAGACCATCGACCGGATCGTGGCCCAGGTGAACCGCCGGGTGGACGAGTCGTCGCCGATGGTGGACGCCCGGCTGCCGACCGGTGAGCGCGTCAACGTCATCATCCCGCCGCTGTCGCTGACCGGCCCCGTGCTGACGATCCGCCGGTTCCCCCGCGCCTACATGGTGGACGAGCTGGTCGCCCAGGGCAGCGTGGACCCGGCGACGGCGATGCTGCTGGCCGCGCTGATCCGCGCCCGCGTCAACGTGGTGATCTCCGGCGGGACCGGCACGGGGAAGACGACGATGCTGAACGCCCTGTCGGCGTTCATCCCGGCCGAGGAGCGCATCGTCACCGTCGAGGACTCCGCGGAGCTCCAGCTCCAGCAGCAGCACGTGATCCGGCTGGAGTCCCGCCCGCCCAACATCGAGGGGCGCGGCCAGGTGACGATCCGCGATCTGGTCCGCAACGCGCTGCGCATGCGGCCCGACCGCATCATCGTCGGCGAGGTCAGGGGCGCGGAGACCCTGGACATGCTCCAGGCGATGAACACCGGTCACGAGGGGTCGATGGTGACCGTCCACGCCAACTCCGCCGAGGACGCCGTCCACCGGTTGCAGACCCTGGGCAGCATGAGCGACCTGCGCCTGCCGTTCGAGGCCGTGCGCGACCAGATCGTCCACGCCGTCGACGCCGTCGTCCACCTCACCCGGGGCCCGGACGGGACCCGCCGGGTCGCCGAGGTCGCCGTGGCGTCCCGGACGGACGGGGCCCAGGCCGCCGTCCGGTTGCAGACCGTGTCACGGTTCGCGGCCGAGCCGCTCGGGCCCGACCTGAGGGTGCGGGGCGAGCACCGGCGGCACGCGCTCCCCGCGCAGCTCGTCGAGCGGCTGCTGCTGGGGGGCGAGAGCGTCCCCGGCGGGTTCGACGCCGCCCCCGCCCCGGTCAGGGAGGTGGGGGGATGAGCGTGACGCCCGCACTGATCCTGTGGCTGACGGCGGGGGCGCTGGCCGTGGCCGTCCTCGGGCTCATGCAGTTCCTGGCCGGCTGGGAGCGGCGCCGGGTCCTGGCCGAGCGCTCGGTGACCGGCGAGCGCCTGCTCGGCCGCGGCCCGCGCGAGGCGTTCGAGCGCTGGCTGCGCGGCACCGAAGCGGGCCGGGTCGTGGAACGCCGCCTCACCGCGTCCGGGGTGCGGATGAGCGTGCTGACGTTCCTGACGCTGCTGACGCTCAGCACCGTGGCGGTGCTCGTGCTGATCGGCGCCTACCTCGCCCCGCTGTTCGGCGTCGCCGCCGGAGTCGGGGTCGCCCTCGCGTTCTTCGGCTTCCTGCGCCGCCGGGAGGACCGGCGGCGGGAGGAGTTCATCGCCCAGCTCCCCGAGCTGGCCCGGGTGCTGTCCAACGCCTCGTCGGCCGGGCTGGTGCTGCGCACCGCCATCGAGATGGCCGCCGAGGAGCTGGAGGACCCCGCCCGCTCCGAGCTGCGCATCACCTCCGCCGCGCTGCGCATCGGCAAGCCGATCGACGAGACGCTGCACGAGCTCGGCGAGCGCCTCCCCTCCCGCGAGCTGGCGGTGCTGGTCAGCACGCTGCTGGTGGCGGCCCGCTCGGGCGGCTCGCTGGTCACCGCGCTCCAGGGCATCGCCACCACGCTCGACGAGCGCAAGGAGACCCGGCGGGAGATCCGCACCATCCTGGGCGAGGCCGTCGTCAGCAACTGGGCCGTCGGCGTGCTCGGCATCGGCGCGCTGCTGCTCATCAACCTCATCCAGCCCGGCGTCCTGCGGGAGATGGCCGGGAGCACCGTCGGGCAGGCGATGCTGGGCGTCTCCCTCACCCTCTTCGTCACCGGACTGGTCATCATCCGGCGCATCACCAGGATCGACCTGTGAACCCCGCGGTCAGCGCCGTGCCGGCGGCCTGCTGCTTCCTGGCGGCGACGGCCGGGTACGCGATGCTGCGCTCGTCCGAGCGGGTGAACGCCCCCGCGGCACCGGCGGCGGCGCGGGCGGCCCGGCGGCGCGGGGTCGTCCCGCTGGGAGGTCTGGCCGACGTGCTCGGCCGGCCGTTCACACCGCTGGCGCTCGCCATGATCGGCCGCTGGCGGATCGGCATCCGCAAGCGGATCGAGGCCGCCGGACGGCCCGGCGACATGACGCTGGAGGTGTACGCCCGGCAGACGGCCGGTTTCGCCGTCCTGTTCGGCTTCACCACGGCGATCCTGCTGCTGTCGGGCATCGGGCTGCCCAGCCTGCTGCCGCTGCTCGGCGTGGGGCAGATCGAACTGCTGCTCTACAGCCGGGTCCGCGCCCGGCGGGAGCAGATCGAACGTTCCCTGCCCGACTTCCTCGACGTGCTCGCCGTCACCGTCACCGCCGGGCTGAGCTTCCGGCTGGCGCTGGGCCGGGTGTCGAGCAGCATGCCGGGGCCGCTGGCGGACGAGTTCCAGATCGCGCTGCGCCAGATGGAGCTCGGCACGCCTCGCCGTGCGGCCTTCGAGGAGCTGCGCAGGCGCAACCGCTCGGCGTCGCTGCACCAGTTCATCACCGCGCTGCTGCAGTCGGAGGAGCTGGGCGCCCCGCTGTCGGCGGCGCTGGAGCAGATCAGCGCGGACATGCGGCGGCAGGCGGCGCAGTGGGCCAAGCGCAAGGCGCAGCGCAACACCCCGCGGATCACGGCGGTGACGACGACCCTGTCGCTGCCCGCCATCATGATCCTGGTCCTCGGCTCGATGCTCTTCACCGTGGGGGCGGACGTCGTTGCGGTACTTCGCTGAGACCGGCGGGTCCCCCGGGGGACCGGCCACCGCACAGGGCGCCGCACCGGGCGCCGCGGTCGACCGCGTCCCGGCCGGGCGGGTCACCGAGACCTTCCGGCTGATCATGCATCTGCGGACGGCGCTGGCCGGGGTGTCGATGCTGCTGCTGCCCCGCGACCGGCTGACCTTCGGCGCCATCGCCCTGGTCACCTGCGTCGGGGTGGTCTCCTGGCTGGCCGCCCGGCACGCCGGGCGGGTCGTCGCGCTGCTGGAACGGCACCCGCTGCTCGCCGCGCTGGACGCGGGCGTCCCGTTCGGCGTCCTGGCACTGGGCGGGCCGCTCGGTCCGTTCTTCCTGTCCACCCTGCTCACGGCGCTGGTGGCCGGGCTCCTGTTCGACCGGGTGGGCGTGGCGGCGCTGTCGGTCCTGCACGTCCTGTGCTACGTCGGCACGATCGCCTTCGTCCCGGAGGCCCAGCAGCACACGCTCGCGTCCTTCCAGGCGCTGGTCGGGCAGCCCGCCTGCTATCCGCTGGCCGCGTTCGCCGGCCGGACGGTGCGGCGGATGCTGGAGGAGAACGCCGACGCCGACCGGGCGCGCGTCCGCGCGGAGGCCATCGCCGCGGCCGCGCAGGAGCGGCTCCGGCTGGCGCGCGACATGCACGACTCCGTCGGCAAGACGCTCGGCGGCATCGCGCTGGCCGCCACCGCGCTGCCGTTATGGCTGCGCCGCGACCCCGAACGCGCCGCCCGGGAGGCGCACACGATCGCCGAGCACGTCCGGGTGGCGGCGGTGGAGGCCCGCGAGCTCATCTCCGGGCTGCGCGACCCGGCGCTCGACCGGCCGCTCGCCGAGACCGTCGCGGCCAGGAGCGGAGCGTGGCGCGACCGGCACAAGGTCCGCCTGCGATGCCGGATCGACCCCGCCGCGGACCTGTCCCCCAGTGGAAGGCGGGAGCTGCTCGCCATCCACGGGGAGGCGCTGGCGAACGTCGCCCGGCACGCGGGCGCCCGGTCGGTCACCGTCCGGCTCGCCGTCGAGCCGGACGCCGTGGTGCTGTGCGTGTCCGACGACGGCCGGGGCTTCGCCCTGACCTCCGTCGAGGACCTCGCCCGGGAGGGCCACTACGGACTGCTCGGCCTGCGCGAGCGCGCCGAGAGCATCGGCGGCACCCTGTCGGTCGAGTCCCGGCCGGGCACGGGCACGACCGTGACCGTCCGGGTCCGGTACGCGGGCACGTTGCGAAGGGCGGGCTGACATGGCCGACTCGGCAGACCTGACCACGCGGGCCGCCGGCCGCGACCGGGAACCGATCCGGGTCCTGGTCGCCGACGACAACCCGGTCGTCCGCTCCGGGCTGGCGTCGCTGCTGGGAGCGGCCGGGATCACCGTCGTCGGGGAGGCCGCCGACGGAGAGCGGGCCGTCGCGCTCACCGAACGGCTGCGCCCCGACCTGGTCCTGCTGGACGTCCGGATGCCGCTGCTCGACGGCATCGGCGCCGCCGCCCCCCTCGCCCGGATCAGCCGGGTGCTGATGCTGACTTACTCCGACGACCCCGAGATCGTGCGCGAGGCCGTGGCGAACGGCGCCGCCGGATACCTCGTGCACGGAACCTACGACCAGGACGATCTCGTGACCGCGGTCCACGACGTCGTCGGAGGCGGCAACCCGCTCTCCCCGGCCGCGAGCGCGGCGCTGGTCGACGCCGTCCGGGTCGCGTACGCGGGGGACCCGATCGAACGGTTCGGGCTGTCGGCCCGCGAGATCGCGATCGTGGACCTGGTCGCGCGCGGACTGTCCAACCGCGAGATCGCGGGCCGGCTGTTCCTCGCGGAGAAGACCATCAAGAACCATCTCAACCGCGTCTACCCGAAGATCGGTGTCTCCTCCCGCAGCGGGGCCATCGCCCTCTGGCTGCGCCTGCGCCCGCCGCAGGACGACTGAATTTCCGGGCCCCGGCCCAACGGAAATAGGGACCATCAGCCCTGTGATCGAGGGCCATTGGTTTCTAGCGTATTGATTGCAAAACACCGTTTCTACCGGGAGGCGACATGTATTCAGTTCGTCTGGTCCTGCTCATGCAGAATGGCTGCGACAAGCTCGGGAAGTGGTACGCCGACCGGGGCGAGGGCGAGCGCGGGGTGACCATCACCGAGTACGCGGCCCTGCTGGTCCTCGTCGGCGCCCTGGTCACCGCGCTCTACGCGGCGGGCCTGCTCAGCAAGTTCTCCAGCGCGGTGAGCAGCGCGATCAGCGCCATCTTCACGCCGTCGAGCGGCTCGGCGACCTCCTGAGGCACCGCGATGCGCCCCGACACTGACGAACGGGCGGGACGAGGCGCCGGCGCCCCGGCACCGCCGCCCGTCCCGGGTCCCGGTCGGCCGGGGCGGGCACTCCCCTGCCTCGGCCCTCCAGGAATGGTGACGCTCTACGCCGCGGTATGGATGGTGTTCGGCTGGGCCAACGGCCAGCGGCGGCTCGCCGACAGTTCCTTTCTGTGGCATCTGAGGACGGGGCACTGGATTCTGGAGCACGGGATTCCGCGCTCGGACATCTACTCCTTCACCGCGCCGGGGACGTCCTGGGTCGCCCAGTCCTGGCTCGCGGAGGTCTGCTACGCGCTGCTGGACACGGCCGGCGGCCCGGTCGCCCTCCGGCTCTTCGGGGCCGCCGTCGGGCTGGCGATCGCGGCGCTCTCGTTCCGGCTCGCGCTGCGGCTGTCCAACGACCGGCTCGCCGCCGCGCTGCTGCCCGCGTCCGGGCTGATCGCGGCCGGCCTGGTCTGGTCGGAGCGGCCGCTGCTGCTCGGCGTCCTGGCACTGCTCGTGCTGGTGTGGGTCGTGGACGTCCCCGAATCCCCGGCCGGGCGCCGCCCTCACCTGGTGATCCCCGTGGTGATGTGGCTGTGGGTGAACGTGCACGGCAGCTTCGCGCTGGGATTCGGCTTCCTGGCCCTGCATCTGGCCGGCCGCTGGCTGGACGGCGCTCCGCCGTGGCGGGACCGCGAGCGGGCGCTGGCCCGGGCGGGGCTGCTGGCGGGGGCGGTCTGCCTGGTCAACCCCTACGGACCGGCACTGCTGTGGTTCCCCGTGGCGCTGCTGATGCGCGGCGACGTCCTGGCCGCGATCATCGAGTGGAAGTCCCCGGATCTGCGGACGCCGCAGGGCATGATGTTCGCCCTGTTCCTCGCGACCGTGCTGGTGGTGCTGGCCCGCGCGCGGCGGCGGCCGTCCCGGCGGGACGTCCTGGTGCTGGTGTCCTTCCTCCTGCTGGCGCTGTGGGCGCAGCGCAACATCGCGGCCGCCCCGGTCGTCGCCCTGCCGATCGTCTCGCGCCTCGCCGGCCGCGACGCGCCGCGCCCGGACGCCCGGCGCCGCCCCCACTGGGTCCCGCTGGCGCTGGTCCTGGCGTTCGCGGTGTTCTGGACGGCCGACCGGCTGCCGCGCCCGGCGTTCGGCCATGACGTCACCGACTACCCGGTAGCGGCGATGCGCGCCGTGGAGCGGAACGGGCTCCTGGGCCGGCGGCTCCTCACCACCGACGTGTGGGCGGGCTACACGATCCACGAGTACTGGCCGCGGCAGCGCGTCTTCATCGACGACCGCTACGACATGTATCCCCGGCAGCTCATCCACGATTACCTGCGACTCCTCGGAGGCGAACCCTCATGGCGCAGCACTCTCGACCGCTATCGGGTGGAGGTGGTGGTCTGGCCCCGCGAGCACGCGTTCGCACAGATCCTCTCCGGCGACCTCCGCTGGAAGCTGGTGTACGCCGACGCCGCCGCGGTGGTCTACACCCGGATCGGAGCGACCGCGGGGTGACGACGGCCGGGTACGGCGCCCTCCTGGTCGTGGTGGGCGGGCTGGTCGTCGCACTGCTGACCGTCAACCTCCCCTGGGTGGTCGAGGCGCGCTCGTCGGTCGCGGTGTGCCGGATCTACCGCCTCGTCGGCCAGGACTGCACGCCTGACAAGCCGCCGAAGCCGGGCCCGAGCCTCCTCCAGTACGCACAGAGCTGCCCCTCCTGACCGGAACGAAGGATCGGAACGCGATGAACTCGACGGGCACGGCGGCACGGCACGAGGAGCGCCCGCGCGCGCGGCGGCTGCGGAACCGGGCGCTCACCGCGGGAGTGGTCGCCACCATGGCCGCGGCGGGCCTGGTGACGACACCCCCGTGGGCCCGCGCGGACGACGACAACTCCGACGATTTCGCAAACTGGTGCAAGGACCACACCTCCGACTGCGACTACCCCGTCGCCCCGAAGACCGGCACGGACGAGTTCGACCGGCTGCTCTACGACATCTGCGACGAGAAGGGGGGCGGGGAGGCCGAACCGACCAAGTACACCTGGCACCAGAAGGACAAGTTCCTGGGCGACTGGATGCTGTTCCAGCCCGTGAACGCGGACGGCTGCGAGTTCGTCCCGGACGGGGAGCCGATCGTCCAGACCGGCAAGGACCCCAAGCCGTACCGCAACGACCGGAACCAGTTCACCCGCAACTGCGCTCAGACGGCCGACGCCATCGTCACCACGCAGTACCAGGACACCGAAGTCAAGCTGTACACCGTGGGCACCAGCGTCTCCGTCGGCGGCAAGGCCGGGCTGTTCGGCCTCGCCGAAGTCGAGTGGAAGGTCGAGTTCAACTTCTCCTACCAGTGGGGCACCTGGACCTGGAAGGGGCAGAGTTTCGCGGTCCCGCCCGGCTACGTCGGATGGCTGGAGAGCACCGAGGACTGGGGCGTCATGAAGGGACGCTACAAACTGAACTTCCCGCACCCCCTGCGCGGCCACTACTACTGGTACACGCCCCAGGTCACCATCGAGGCTCCGCTCAAGGGAACCGGCACCACCAACTACCAGGTCCGGCCCATGACGGACGAAGAGATCAAGAGGATGTGCCCGCACTGGGACTGGGACGGCTGGGACCCTCGCGACGACCCGAGCGGCAACGGCGGCACCACGCCGCCCACCTGCACGTCGGGCTCCCCCGGCGGTCCGACCGGCCAGCCGAGCACGACACCGCCGTCCGGGACCACCGGCCCGACCCCGACGGACAGCGGAACCTCCAAGCCGCCCGAGTGGGCGGCCGGGCAGGACTACGAACTCGGCGACCGGGTGACCTACGGCGGCCACACCTACCAATGCCTGCGCGCCCACGTCTCCGACGCCGGATGGACCCCCGACCGAACCCCCGAACTCTGGCGCCGCCTCAACTGACCCCGAAGGTCCGAGTTACCTGGCGGACGGTAGCTCGGCGTGGTTCTTCTCGCGGGTCGAGGTGAGCAGGTGGGCTCCGGTGTGGACGGCCTTCAGGGTTACGGGGAGCATGATCGCGGCGTCGCGGAGTGTCCGCGCCGTGTCGCGGCGGACACCCGCGCGGCCGAGCGCGCGCCACAGTGAGCAACCTCGCTGACGCCGCCTGCGCGGCGGTTCGATGCGATTCCCCGCGTCAGGTCGATTAGGCGGCTCGGCGAAACAACATCGCCGAGCGGTCCAATGAGGCCGGGGGCTTCAATGCAGAGCGGGCACCTGGTGACAGGCGACCTGACGCCCGGCCGCCAGGTCGAGAGCACGCACTGAGCTAGGCAGACGTCGTTCCTCTGCTTGGCTGCGCCTGGTGTTGGTCAGAACACTGATTCCGCAGCCAGCAGGCGATCGGACGATGGGCGGCGGCGCGGTGAGTCGACTCGCATCAATTCACTTCGCAGCGTGGCGAGCGACACGGCTCCGACGAGGACGGTCCCGTCCGGGAAACGGAAGACCGGCACTCGCGGGCCGGACGCGCGAGCGGGGCCGCGCTGGTTCCGCGCGGGGCCTCTCGCCGTCCCACCGGACGCCGATCGCGGAGGCCAGCCCCCGCAGCACGTTCACGTCGCCGATGTCCAGACCGTCACTGAAGTAGGCGCGGTAGAGGCGGGCGGTCATGTCCTCGGCGTTGCCTTGCGCGGCCGCCAGCGCGATGAGCCGGTGGGCCTCGCCGGTGTGGGCCGGCACGATCCGGTCGAGGTTCACCACCAGGCCGTCGGCCGCCGCTGCCCGTGCGATCTGCTCGATCCGCGCGGCGGGGGCGGGCTGGAGCTGGCCGCGACCCGACGGTGTTTCCGTTGACGAAGGCTCGGTCTCGTACGGCCTGAAGTCGACCTCCAGTTCGCCGCCACCGGCCCTGTGCTCCTCGGCGGCCCGCCGGAAGCGAATGTAGGCGAGCGCCGACCAGACGCAGGCGATGTCGTGCGTGAACTCAACTTCCATGGGCTCGTCCCTCAATGGCGGCACGGATCGTTCCGTGCCGCCTCAGCATGCACGCCCCCCGCGTCTCACGTCAATACGGAACGTTCCGTGCCGCCTGAGCGGTATGCTGGCCGCATGTCACCCAGACGTCCCGAGCGCCGAAGCGAAGAGGCCGCCAACGCCGTCATCAAGGCCGCGATGGACCTGTGCCAGGAGGTCGGGTACCGCAAACTCAGCATCGAGGGCATCGCCGCCCGCGCCGGCGTCGGCAAGAACACCATCTACCGCTGGTGGCCGTCCAAGGCCGCCGTGCTGCTGGACGGCCTGCTGTCCACATGGAAGATGGACGCGACCTTCCCCGACACGGGTGACTTCATCGCCGATATCAAGGCGCAGATGGCGGCGGCCTCCCGCATCCTCGGCGACCCGGACGTCTTCCCGCACTACCGCGCGCTGATCGGCGAAGCCCAGCACGACCCCGACCTCCACCGGGCCCTGTGGGACAACTTCATCGGTCACCTGGCGGGAGCCGCCGCCGAACGCATCCGCGCGGCGCAGCGCGCAGGCCAGGTCCGTTCCGACGCCGACCCGGTCCTCGTCACCGAACTGCTCTACGGCGCCGCCTACTACCGCCGACTGCTCACCCCGCGCATCGCCGACACCGCCCACGTCAACGCCATCGTCGACCTCGCATTCACCGGTCTTGCCCCGGCGGCCGACGCACCCGCCCAGTAGCGGCCTGCGAACCCGGCATCTCGGCGCGGGGCGTGTTCGAGCGGTCGGCGAGCATCGCGGCGAGTCCGTCCAGATGCCGCGCGAGGGCGTATTCGAAGAGCCCTTCGAGGTCTTCCGCCGTTCCTTGGGGAACAGCGGAGAGAAGGGGAAACCGGGTGCGGTTGACGGTCTTCCACTCGCGCACCGGCGGGGTCGGGTTCCAACTGTGGAGACTCGTTCCGGTGGTGTTCCCGGTGCAGTCCTCCTCGGCCAGGGAGCCTGCAGCGGCGACGGCGATCGAATGGATGGTGAGAGCTTCGCGCACCCGGATTTCCATCGAGAGGCCGAGACCGTCGAGGGCGCGGAGCACCCATTCGGTGTGCGCCATCATGTTCGGCGCGAACAATGGCCGCATGAATGACACGGTCTTCGGCAGCCAGAGGTGGCGTCGACACAGCTCCCATTCGGCGCGGGCGATGAATTCCAGCTTCGCCCGCCACTCTGCCGGCCCTTTCGCCGGAAGGATGACCTCGCCGAAGACGTGGTCGGCCATGTGCATCAGGAGCTCTTCTTTGCTCGTGATGCTCTGGTAGAGGGACATCGGCCGGACGCCGAGGTGCGCGCCGAGCCGTCGTATCGACACCGCTTCGATTCCCTCGGCGTCCGCGATCGCGATGGCCGCCTCCAGCAGCCGCGTGCGCTTGGCCGGTCCCCCGGCCGGCCGGGGGGGCCTCGCTCGGGCCGGCGGCGCTGACCACGGTTCCCGCGCCGACGCGCGGTTCGACCAGGCCCTGCTCGCGCAGGACGGCGGCCGCCCTGGTCGCGGTCGCGACCGCGACCCCCCACCGCTCGGCGATCTGGCGGATCGACGGCACCCGGTCGCCGGGCCTGAGCTCGCCGGACTCGATGCGCGATCGGATCTCGGCCGCGATCACAAGGTACGGCGGATCCGGTCGCCGTGTCGCCGACATGATCATCCCCCTCCAGGCAGTCGCCCACTCTGTCCCGACCGCGATCTCCGGTGCAACTGAACTAGTTGACTTTCCTGCCGGACTAGTTCACTTCTTCCCTGCTGGGCGTAGAACAGGGGCTTTTCTGTGGTTACGGTGTATCGAGTGAAAGATACGCCGTACGAACACCCGTCTGCGGGACGGCTGCTCCGAACCGGCGCGTCCTCGACCGGAGCACCTCGCGCAGGCGGCGACACGTCCAGGGGGAAACCCATGAGAAGCCGCCGCGTCCTGATCTCGGGCGCCGGGATCGCCGGCCCCACGCCGGCGTACTGGTTACACAGGTTCGGTCTCTAGCCGACCGTCGTGGACGCGCGCCCGACCTGCGTGCGGGCCGGTACGCGGTCGACATCCGTGGCGAGTCGCCGAGCGGACGGGCATCGACCCTCATGGACGGCAGCCCCACACCGGCGCGCATGGCATGGCGTTCGTCGATCACTCGGGCAAGCGGGCCCCGGCGCCGAGCGCGGAAGTGTCCTGAGACTCCGGCGGCCCATCGCCGAGGCGGCGATCCGCCGGACGACCTCCCCGCGGATTCTGAACGCCGCACCGCGCAATGACGTCGAGTGCGTATTCGGCGGCTCGATCAGCGATATCGAGAATGACGGCGGTGGCGTCAGGCCCGCTGGGAATCCGGCGGGTCTGGAGACTTCGGGCCTGGCGTTCGGCCCGGAACAGCGCTTCGTCCAGCGTCCAAAAAATGAGCGCACACCTAAATGACCAAGGAACAGAAATGGAGCATGCGATGGTGACCAGGATCGAGACCGACTACCTCGTGGTCGGAGCCGGCGCGACGGCAATGGCCTTCGTGGACACGCTTCTCACCGAATCGGACGCGACCGTGGTGATGGTCGATCGCTACCACCAGCCCGGCGGGCACTGGACGGTCGCCTACCCGTACGTGCGGCTGCACCAGCCCTCGGTGATGTACGGCGTGAACTCGCGGCCGCTCGGCAACGGAGCGGTCGACAGCGCCGGCTGGAACGCCGGGCTGTACGAGCTGGCCGGCGCGGGCGAGATCTGCAGCTACTACGACCAGATCATGCGGCAGACGTTCCTGCCGTCCGGCCGGGTGTCGTACTTCCCCATGGCCGAGTACGACGGCGCCGGCCGCTTCCACCTCACGACCTCCGGCGATGAGTACGAGGTGACCGTGCGCCGGAAGGTCGTGGACACCACCTACCAGGGCGTGACCGTGCCGGCGATGCAGCCTCCGGAGTTCCCGGTCGCCGACGGCATTCACCTGGTGCCGCCCAACCGCCTGCCCGCCGTTCGCGCGCCCTACGACCGGTACGTCATCGTCGGCGCCGGCAAGACCGGCATCGACGCCTGCCTCTGGCTGCTCGAGCAGGGGGTCGACCCGGCGAAGCTGACCTGGATCATGCCCCGCGCGCCGTGGCTCATCGACCGCAGGACCGTGCAGCCGATGCCGCTCCGCCGGCCCGAGGAGATCGTGCGTGACCACATGGCCCGGCACGAGGCCGTCATGGGCGCCGAGTCCGTCCCCGACCTGTTCGAACGGCTCAACGCCGCCGGCACCGTGCTGCGCATCTCCGCGGACGACCGGCCGACGGCGTTCCGCTGCGCGACCGTCTCGCGGGCCGAGCTCGACCAGCTGCGCCGGATCGAGCACGTCGTGCGCCTCGGCCGGGTGAAGCAGATCACCCGGACCGACATCGAACTCGACGGCGGCAGCGTGCCGACCGGCCCCCGCGCGCTGCATGTGGACTGCACCGCCGACGCCATCAAGCAGCGCCCCATCGTCCCGATCTTCCAGGACGGGCTGATCACCACGCAGTCGGTGCGCGTCTGCCAGCCGGTGTTCAGCGCCGCGCTCATCGCGCACGTGGAGACGGCGTACGGCGATGACGCGGAGAAGAACGCGCTCTGCCCGGTCTCGCAGAATCCGCGCACCGACGCCGACTGGCTCCGCTTCGCCATCTCCGGGAACCTCGAGCAGCTGCGCTGGGCGGGCAACGCCGAGATCGGCCACTGGCTGAACACGTCCCGGCTCCAGCCGAACATGGCCCCGCCGATGCCGGAGGACCCGGCGCTGCGGGCGGCGTACGAGCAGCAGGCCATGGCCCTGGCCGAGGCGCAGACCGCGAAGCTCGAGGAGCTGCTGCTCGCGCACACGGCCCGCACCGGGACGGGGGGCGCGGCCTGATGACCGGACGACTGAACTGGCGCCGGATCAGTGCCCCGTGGGCGCTCGTCCTCCTGACGACGGCGTGCGCGGAACTGACCTTCACCGCGGTCGCCGTACCGGCGACGTGGCTGCTCCTGCCGCTGCTGCTGGTGATGTACGGGGCGGGGGTCCTGTTCATCCGGGAGGCGGTCGTCCGGGTCGGCGGCGGCTGGCCGAGTCTCGTGCTGCTGGGCCTGGCCTACGAGCTCGCCGAGGACGGGCTGGGCCTGCAGGCCCTGACCAGCCCCCGGATGTACGGCGCCGCCGACTGGGGCCTGCGTTTCCTCGGCCTGAACTGGACCTACTGGGAGTCCCAGATCGGGGTGCACGTGGTCCTCAGCGTCCTCGTCCCCATCGCCCTCGCCGACCTGCTCTTCCCGCATCGCCGGAACCGGCCGTACCTGGGCCGGGGCGGATTCGTCGGCGTCGGCGCCCTGGCGATCGTGGGCGTGTTCGGGCTGCGCACCATCGTGTCGGCGATCGTGGATCCCGGATACCAGATGCCGTGGAGCGCGATGGTGGTGTTCACCGCACTCATCATCGGGCTCGCCGTGCTCGCTCTGATGGGCGTCGCCCTCCCGCACCGTGAGGAACTCGGCCGGGCCGATCGGCGCGCGCCGCGCCCGGGGGTGGTGGGGTTCGTGTCCATGTATCTGACCATGGCGTTCCTGACGACGGTGCTCCCGCTCGGCCTCGGATCCACGATGCTGCTCGGCGACATGATGGCGCCGGTTCTCCTCCTGGTCGTGGGGGCCATGACCGCCGTCCCGTTCGGGCTGGTGGTGCTGCGCTGGCGCACGGCCGCCAACTGGAGCGACCGGCACCGGATCTGGCTCATCGGCGGGATCCTCGTGTCGCACACCGCGTTCATGATGCTCGGTTCAGTGCTCAGTGCGCTGCTCGGCGCGCTGACCCTGGCGGCTTCGGTCATGCTGCTGATCAAGCTGGCCGGCCATGTCGCACAGCGCGAGACCCAAGCGAACACAGTCCTGGTGTGACAACCACTAGGACTGTGCGCGGCCCTGCACGGGTACTTCGAGCGGCGGTGCTCCTCGAAGTACCCGTGCAGGCCGAAGCCTCGCGGTCGCTGTTCCCGGGATCCCTCGCCGCGGTCAGTGGCTCGTGGCGTTCTCATGAACGCGCGGGGCCGGGCTTGCCGGACGTGACGACTCAGTGCTCCTGGTCAGCCACAGGCCCGTGAACACGGCTGTGGCCAGGGTGACGACGCCCGCCACGACGAAGGCGCTGGTGAGTCCCTCCTCGAAGGAGGCGCCACCGGACTCCCGGGTGCGGACGACGGCTCCGAGCACCGCCACGCCGAGGACCGCGCCGATCTGCCGCGTGGTGCTGCTGACGCCCGAGGCCAGGCCGCCCTCCTGCGGGCTGACCGACTGGATGGCGGCGCCGGTCAGCGGCGACATGGTCAGGGCGAACCCGATGCCGACGACGGCCAGCCGCCACCACACGTTCGCGTAGCCGGTGTCGGCCTGCACGAAGCCCAGGGCCAGCAGTCCCAGCCCGGCCAGCGCCAGGCCGAGGGTGACCATGATCCGGAAGCCGTACCGGGCGGCGAACCGGCCCGCGAACGGGCTGACGACGACCATCGCGAGGGTGGCGGGCAACGTCTGCACCCCGGCTCGCAGGATCGAGCTGCCCTGGACGTAGACGAAGAACTGGGAGAAGAAGAACGACGAGCCCATGAGCGCGAAACCGACCACGATCATCGCCGTGTTGGAGACCGTGAACAGCCGCTGCCGGAAGAGGCGCAAGGGCAGCATCGGTGCCGCGACGCGTCCTTCGACGACCACGAAGGCGGCGAGGATCACGGCCGCGGCGGCGAAGCCGCTCAGGATCACGGGCGAGGTCCAGCCACGGGAGCCGCCCTCGATCAGCCCGTAGGTGAGCGCCCCCACGCCCAGGACGGACAGGACCGTTCCCGGGACGTCGATCGCCGGCGCGCTCGGGTTGCGGGACTCGTCCAGGGTGCGCAGGCCGGCGACCAGCAGGACCGCGCCGACGGGCACGTTGACGAGGAAGATGGCGGGCCAGCCGAAGGCCTCCACCAGGACGCCGCCGGCCAGTGGTCCGGCGGCCAGACCGATTCCGCTGAATCCGGCCCACAGCCCGATCGCCCTGACCCGCTCCTGCGGGACCGGGTACGCGGCGGTGAGCAGGGTCAGCGAGGCGGGGCTCAGCGCCGCGGCCCCGACGCCCTGCAGCACCCGCCCGGCGATCAGCCAGCCGATCGAGGGCGCGACGGAGCACAGGACGGACGCGGCGGTGAACACCACGACGCCCGTGAGGTACATCCTCTTGCGGCCGAAGCGGTCGGCGAAGACGCCGCCGGACAGCAGCAGCATGGCGACCAGCAGCACGTAGGCGTCGACGATCCATTGCAGCCCGGTCAACTGCGTGTGCAGCCGCTCCTGCATGTCGGGCAGCGCCGCACCGACGATCGTGTTGTCGAGCAGCACCATGAACTGCCCCAGGCAGGTCACCGTGAGCAGCGCCGCCCGGTTGGGCACGGCCACCGGCGGTGCGGACTTCGCCATCGCTCCTCCTAATGCAGTTCTCTACTGCGTTAGGAACCTAGATGGTGGGAGCTGTAAACGCAACTGGGAGCTGCGCTAAGGTGGGCCCATGGAGGAGAGACGGCCGGCCCGGCGGCCCGGCGGGCGCAGCGCCCGTGTCCGAGCGGCGGTGCATCAGGCCGTCACTGACCTGGTCGGCGAGCGCGGCTACGGGGAATTCACGGTCGGCGACGTCGCGGCCCGCGCGGGCGTGGCCGACACCAGCATCTACCGCCGGTGGGGCACCCTTGAGTCCCTGCTGACCGACGTGGTTCTCACGCGCCTGAACGCGCAGTCGCCGATGCCCGACACCGGGAGTCTGTCCGGTGACCTGCACGCCTACGCGGCCCAGGTGGCACGCGAGATCACGGGACCCGACGGTCTGGCGGTGCTGCGCCTGACCGTCGCCCTGTCGAACAGGGGCGAACGCGGTCTGCGGGCGCGTGACGACTTTCTCGCCGAACGCACCCGGTTCGTCCAGGCCATGCTCGACCGCGCCGGCGAACGCGGCGAGAGCCCACCCGACGTGCTGGGCGTGCTCGACCACATCATGGCCCCGATGTACATCCGCGTCCTGTTCGGCGCGGGCCCGCTCACCCCGGACTACATCGCCGGGCTGGTCGACCGCTTGCTGGAACGGCCCTGATCCGCACCCGGGCCGTCGGTGGGTGGGTATGCCGTCGGAGTCAGCGGAGGGAGTTGCCTCCGTCGGCGATGAGGGCGCGGCCCGTGATCCAGGCGGCCTTGTCGCCGCAGAGGAACGAGACGACCCCGGCGAGGTCTTCGGGGGTGCCTGCGCGGCCCAGTGGGGTGGCGCGGGCGGCGGCGGACAGGAGGCGTTCGGGGTCGGGGCTGATGTCGCGCAGCGCGTCCGTGGCCACCACGCCGCCGCTCACCAGGTTGACCGTGATGCCGTCGCGGCCGAGTTCCACCGCCAGGTAGCGGACGACGCACTCGGTCGCGGCCATCGCGGCGGCGATCGCGGCGTAGCCCGGCACGTGCCTGCTCGTCCCCGTGCTCACGGTGGTCACGACCCGGCCACCGCCGGTCAACTGCGGACGTGCCGCCGCCACCAGGGCGAGGAGGGAGCCGACGCGGGCGGCGAACATCTCCTCGTAGGTGTGCCAGGGCGTGTCGAGGGCCTCGCCCAGGGACGGTGAGGTCGAGCCGAAGCCGGTGGCGTTGGAGATGACGGCGCGCACGGGGCCGAGCCGTTCGCCGGCCGCGCGCACGAACTCGGCGCACTGGTCCCGGTCCGCGACGTCCAGCGCGAAGGCTTCGGCGCGGCCGCCGTCGCCGCGGATCCCCTCGACGACCTCGGCGGCGGACTCCGCGTTCCGGTGGTAGCCGACCGCGACGGCGTAACCGTCGCGCGCGAGCGTGCGCGCGGCGGCGCGGCCGATGCCGCGGCCGGCGCCGGTGATGACGGCGGTCCTCATCGGTGCTCCCCGAAAGCGACGCGGTCGCCGTCGGCCGCCTCCGCGTAGCGGCGGCGCGCGTCGTCCTGGAGCGTCCTGGACTCGGGACTGGCCAGCCGCTCGGCGAAGAGGGCGGCCTCCAGGCGGAGGCCGTCGGTGAGCGGCATGCGGGAGCCCTCGACCAGCGCCTGCTTGGCGGCGCCGAGGGCGGCGGCGGGGCGGGACGCCATGTGCCGGGCCAGCCGGACCGCCTCCGCCCGGAATCCCGCGGCGGGGAGCACCCGCTCGACGATCCCGCACGTCCAGGCCTGCTCGGCGGTGAACACGTCGCCGGACAGGACGACGTCGGCGGCGCGCCCGGGGCCGATCAGGCGGGCCAGGCGCTGGGTGCCTCCCGCACCGGGAATGATGCCGAGCGCGGTCTCCAGCAGGCTGACGTGGGCGTCCGCCGAGGCCCAGCGCAGCGTGCAGGCCAGGGACAGTTCGAGGCCGCCGCCCCACGCCTGGCCGTCGATCGCGGCGATCACCGGCTGCGGGATCCGCTCGATCCGCCGCATCGCGGTGTACCAGATCCGGGCGCGCGGCACCGGCCCCCGGGAGAGTTCGGCGAGTTCGTCCAGGTCGGCGTGCGCGATGAAGTAGCCGGGGACGCCGCCGGTGAGCATCACGACCCTGACGTCCGGGTCGGTCTCCACCCGGGCGAGCTGGGCATCGAGTTCTTCGAGCGCGGCGAACGTGAGGAAGTTGCGCGGGGGGTTGCGGTAGGTGAGGACGGCGACGCCGCCGCCGTCCTCACGACTCCACATCGTCATGTCGGCCCTTCGGTGAGTCGAGTCCGTGCTCGGCGAGGAACCGCAGCACGGCGCCATTGAAGAAGTCGGGGTTGTCCTGGTTGGCCAGGTGGGCGGCGTCGGGGACGACGAGGTGGCACGCCAGCGGGTCCCGGCGCTCCCAGACGGGCATGGACGTGCGGAAGTTGCCGAGCCGGTCGTGCTCGCCGCGCAGCAGCAGCTCGGGCAGCTCGATCCGGTAACCGGGCTCGGGGTGGAGCGCGCCCACCAGGCTCGCCATGACCGCGACCATGTCCGGGCGCGACATCCGGGCGGCGGTCTCGCGCACGTACTCGCGGACACGGGGGTTCCGGGCGGAGGCCCTGGCCTCCTGGCGGATCAGCGCCCCGCGCGGGTACCAGGGCAGCATGCGGACGACCGCCGCGGCCTGGATCCGCTCCCGGCGCGACAGCGGCAGGGTGTTCCCGGCGCAGCCCAGCGCGACCAGAGCCGAGACCCTGCCCGGGTGGTGGTGGACGATCTCCTGGGAGAGGTTGCCGCCCATCGACTGCCCGACGAGGACGGCGCGCTCGACGCCCTCCTCGTCGAGGATCGCGAGCAGGTCGTCCATGGCCGCGCGCAGGCTCCACGCCGACCGGTTGGGGATGGAGCGGCCGTGCCCCCGGACGTCCCACAGCACGATCCGGTGCCGGGCGGCGAACGCCTCGATCTGCGGTTCCCACGTGCGGTGGTCGAGGGTGGCGCCGTGGGTGAGGACGATCGGGGCGCCGTCGCCGGAGCCGCCGGTCCAGTAGTGGATCTCGCAGCCGGGGCGCCGGAGGGTCCGGTGCCGCGGCGTCACGGCCCCGCCCCGTCGCCCAGAAGGAGGACCGACGTCCCGTAGTGGACGCTCTGGGCGGACGGTGTGCCGGGTCCGGCCGCGGCGGCCGGTCCCCCGTCACCCTGGTTGCGGTCGAAGTGCGGGAAGTTGCTGCTGGACAGCAGCAGCCCGATGCGGTGGCCCGCCGCGAAGCGCTGGGCCGTGTACCCGAGGTCGATCTCCAGCGCCACGGGCTCCCCCTTCGGCACCGGCGTGTCCGGGCCGTCGCGGTGGCTCAGCCGGGCCACTCCCTCGCAGACCGGCAGCAGCCGCCCGTCCGGCAGGCGGTCCACCAGCCGGGCCATCACGTCGGCGTCCGCCGCGTCGGTGGCGAACGAGAGCTTCAGCCGCACCGCGCCGATCACGTCGGTGTCCTCGCCGAGCACGTCGCCGAGGTAGAGCAGGACGTCGGTCCTCTCGGCCGTCCGGCTCAGGTCCAGCGGACCGGGGACCAGGCGGCCGAGGTGCAGGACGCGCCCGCCGCGGCTCGGTACCGGGGCGGCCGGTTCGTGGACGTAGCCGTCGGGCTCCGCGGAGCCGGGCTCGGCGGACAGCCGGCCCGGCGGCCCGCCCGCGACGGCGGGGCCCGCCAGGTGGAGGGCGTGCCGGGCGGCGCCCGGGGGCGGCCACCGCTCGGCGCCGCGCCACTCGTCGGCGCCCATCAGGAAGTACCGGACGGGGGCGGGCCCGTCCGGTCCGTCGAGGCAGCGGCGGAAGAACTCCAGGTGCCGGGCGGGGAGCCGGGCCGCCGCGGCCGAGGCCGCGACGCCGAAGTTCACCTCGCCCTGCAGGTGGGTCAGGGCGCCGGTGTGCGCCCAGGGGCCGACGATCAGTTCGTGCCGCAGGTCCGGGCGCAGCCGCCGCATCTCCAGGTGGCCGCGGACGGTCGCGGTGGCGTAGACGTCGTACCAGCCCGTCACCGACAGGACGGGCACCTCGACCGCCGCGTGGTCCCAGTCGGGCAGGGCCCGGACCCGCCCGTCCAGCAGGTCGCCGACGCGGATCGGGAACCCGGGCAGGTCCAGTTCCGGCATGGCGGCGAGCGGCAGCCGCCGCATCGCCCGCTCCGGGTCGTGGATCAGCGCCGCGACCTTCGCGACGAGCGCCGGGTCGGCGTCCGGCCCCAGCCGCCCCAGCCAGTCGGCGGCCATGTAGGCCAGCCATCCGACCAGGTGGTCGAGTCTCAGCGCGCCACCGGTGTCGCGGACGTCCGCCGCCGCGCCGGTCGTCATGGCCGGGGCGATGCCGCGCAGGTGCGGCGGGCGCAGCGCGGCGCCGAGCCAGGCGACGATGCCGAGGTAGGACGTCCCGGCGAGGAACACGTTGCCGTCGCACCAGGGCTGCGCCGCCGCCCACTCCACGGTGTCGTAGGCGTCCTCGGCTTCTTGCTCCCACATGACGGGCCGCCACTCGCCGTCGGACTCGAAGCGGCCCCGCGTGTCCTGCACCAGCGCGGCGAACCCTCCGGCGAGGCAGTGCTGGGGGTGCAGCGTGTCGGAGCTGATCTGCCGCCGCCCGTACGGGGTCCGGAACACCACGGCAGGGGCCGGGGACGGCGGCCGCCACAGGTCGCCGCGCAGAACGACGCCGTCCCGCATCGGGGTCTCGACGCCGCCTTCGATGCGTCCCAGCTCCGCCATCACACGGCCTTGAGGGTGAGCATCGTCCGGGCCATCTCGTTCCACCCGGCGGTCGCGCCGCCGTCCACGGTGAGGGCGCAGCCGGTGAGGAAGGAACTGCCGGGCAGCGCGGCGAACACCGCGGCGCGGGCCTGCTCCTCGGGGGCGGCGAGGCGCCCGGCGGAGGTGGTCGCGGCCAGGGAGTCGCGGAGCGGGCCGGGCGGCCACAACTCGTCCACCATCCCGGTGTGCGTGGGGCCGGTGACCAGGGCGACCGCGCGGATCCCCTGCGCCCCGTAGTCGACCGCGACCGACTGGGCGAGGCCGATGAGGGCGTGCTTGGCCATGTTGTAGACCGGGGAGCGGGGCGTCGCCGCCACTCCGCACATCGAGGAGGTGAACACGAACACTCCCCCGTGCGCGCGCATGTGCCCCACCGCGGACCGCACCAGGTAGAAGTTCGCGTCGCAGCACACGCCCATCACCTTGCGGTAGTCGGCGTCGGTGAGGCTGTGCGGCCGGCCGGGGACGTTGACGCCGGCGTTGCCGTGGACGACGTCGAGCCGTCCGTGCCGGGAGGCCACCGCGTCGACGACCTCGGCGACCTGCGCCGGATCGGAGACGTCCGCCTGGACGATCCCCTCCCCCGCGACCAGGTCCACCCCGACGACCTCGGCGCCCACGGCCCGGAACAGCCGCACCGAGGCGGCGCCGATGCCGCTCGCCGCGCCGGTGACCAGGACGACCCGGCCGTCGAGGCGGCCGAAGACGTCGCCGTCTGTCTTGGTCATGCGTTCCTCCTCAGCGGCCGGTGAACTCGGGGTCGCGCTTCTCCACGAAGGCGCGGGCCCCTTCGACCGCGTCATGGACTTCCCTGTTGTTGCGGATGTGGAAGGCGTTCTGGATCCGGAGCGCCTGCTCCAGCGGCTGGCCGTACACCCGTTCGCGCAGCTGCTTGTAGAGGCCGATCGCGCGGGTCGGCCCGGCCCCGAGGCGCCGGGCCTCGGCGAGCGCCGCGTCCGGCAGGTCCTCCGGCGGGACGACCCGGGTGTAGATACCCAGGCGCTCGGCCTCCGCGGCGTCGAGCAGCCCTCCCGACAGGTAGATCTCGGTCGCCTTCGCCGTCCCGACGATGCGGGCCAGCATGACGGCGGTGCCGGTCTGGGCGACGTTCACCAGGCAGCTCCCGATCCGGGCCGTGCCCGACGCGATCCGCAGGTCGGCGGCGCACGCCAGCTCGGTGCCCGCCCCGGCCGCGGGGCCGTTGACCGCCGCGATGACCGGCTGCGGCGCCGTGACGATCGCCTCGACGATCCGCAGGTACACCGGGTCGGCGGTGTCGCCGAGGACCGGTGAGCGCCGCCGGTCCCCGGCGAGGTGCTCGTCCACCGCGCCGAGGTCGTCCCCGCCGCAGAAGGCGCTGCCGGCGCCGGTCAGCACGACCACCCGGGCCGCCGGATCGGTCTCGGCGCGCTCCAGCGCCCGCAGCAGCTCCTCCCCGAGCGCGCGGTCGAGCGCGTTGCGCCGCTCCGGGCGGTTCATGGTCAGCCACAGGACCCCGGGCGCCGGGCGGGAGACCAGCAGGGGTCCGGCGCCTCCGGGCGCCGCGCCCTCTCCGTGCGTCATGCTCTGACCATCCCTCCGTCGACGAACAATGCCTGGCCGGTGACGTAACCGGCGCTCATGCCCAGCAGCCACACGACCGCGGCGGCGACCTCCTCCGGGTATCCGCAGCGGCCGATCGGCAGCCGTGCGGCGACCTTCTCCGCCAGCCCGCGAAGCCCGCTCTCGTCGAGCATCGGGGTGTCGATGAAGCCGGGGCACACGGCGTTCGCGCGGACGCCGAGCGGCCCCAGTTCGACGGCGAGCGACCGGGTCAGGCTCAGCAGCCCGCCCTTGCTCGCGTCGTAGGCGGCCTGCCCGGCGAACCCGGTCACCGCGATCGAGCAGACGTTGACGACGGCAGCGCCCGGCACGCCGGCGAGGGCGGGCGCCGCCGCGCGGGCGAGCCGGAACGGCGCCGACAGGTTGATCTCCAGCACGCGCCGCCAGTCGGCCGTGGTGTGCTCGCCCAGTGCCGCGCGGTGCTCGACGCCGGCGTTGTTGACGAGCCCGTCCAGGCCGCCGAGCCGGTCGACCGCGCCGGCGACGAGCCGCCGCGGCGCGCCGGTCTCGGTCAGGTCGAGCGGCACGGTGTGGAGGCGGTCGTCCTCCAGCCGGTCGGCGAAGCGCCGTTCCAGGCGGCGGCACCCGGCCTCGTCGACGTCGGTCGCCAGCACGGACGCCCCCTGGAGGAGCAGTTCGGCGACGAGCGACGTGCCGATGCCTCCGGCCGCGCCGGTGACCAGGATCCGGCGGCCGTTCACGCCGCCGTCCGTGCGCGGGCGCGGGCCAGCAGCCGCTCGGCGTTGCCGTGCAGCCAGGCGCGGGCGGTGGCGTCGGGGAGGCCGAGCCGGGTCACCTCGGCGGCCAGCGCGGCGGGCGTGCTCGCCTGCGTCCAGCTGGTCGAGCCGAACATGACCCGGTCCCGGACGGGCCGCGCGGCCGGCGACAGCAACGCGTCCCAGCCCGATCCGCCGATCGCCATCCTGGACGGGCGGTGGGACGAGAACTCCAGGTGGACGTCGGCGTGCCGCTGCGCCACCGCCAGCATCTCGGTGACCCAGGGCCACCCTCCGTGCCCGGCCACGAGGACGAGGCCGGGGTGGGCGCCGGCGATCCGGTCCAGCACCCGCGGCGCGGAGACGTCGATCGGCACGTCCGAGCGGAAGTGCTGCCCGCAGTGCATCCACACCGGGACGCCGCGGTCGGCGGCGAGCCGCCAGAGCTCCGTGTGCCGCGGATCGGCCGGGTCCACGCCGTCGAGGAAGGGGATCACCGACAGGCCGGTCGCGCCGAGCTCGTCGAGCGCGCGGCGCGCCTCGGCGACCGCGGCCCGCGGATCGGTGAGGCTGACGCCCGCCCAGGCGCTGAGCCGGTCGGGGTGCCGGGCGGCGAAGGCGGCGACCCGGTCGTTGACGGTGCCGCCCGCGACGGGCCACGGCCCGCCGTGCAGGACCTGGTGGACGACCCCCGTCCCGGCCAGCTCGGCGACATGGCGGTCCACGTCGAAGCCGCGCCCGAGGACGGCGGCCAGCCGCTCCGCCGTTCCGGCGGGGTCGCGGGCCGCCTCGGCCGCGACGACGTCCGGTTCCCCTCCGGTGGCGGCGGCGAGCCGCCCGGCGAACAGGACGAGGTAGCGCGGCGCGGCGGTGGCCAGCGAGCGCAGATAGGCCGTCCAGCACTCGGTGTCGTAGGCGACCTCGCAGACGTCGATCACCGGTTCACTCATCCCGGCCCCCTTCTGTATGAACGTTTGTTTATCAGATTCGGCGAGCGCAGGTCAATGAACGTTCATGTGGTGATAGCGTCGGGGCGTGGCTACGACACGCTCCCGGACGACCGCCGACGACACACCGGCCACGGGCTCGATGAGCCGGCGGATCCTCGACGAGGCGGCGCGCCTGTTCTACGAGGACGGGTTCCCCGCCACCAGCGTCCGCAAGATCACCGCCGCGTGCGGCGTCACCGCGGGCTCCCTCTACAACCACTACGGGTCCAAGGAGGAGGTGCTCTACGCGATCCTCAGACGGGCCCACGAGGACTCCGAGCGCATGCTGGAGGAGGGGCTCCTGCGCGGCGGCGACCGGGCCGACGGGCAGCTGGCCGAACTCGTGCGGGAGCTCACGCTCTTCCACACCGAACGGCGCATCGAGGGCCTCGTCGCCCGGACCGAATGGCGCCACCTCCCGCCCGGGCAGGCCAGGGAGGTCCTGGACGCCCAGCGGCGCGTCCGCCGGATCTTCGAACGCACCCTGGAGCGGGGCCTGGCCGCCGGCCGGTTCCGCCTGAGCGACCCGCGGTCGCCGCGTCCGGTCCAGGTCGACGTGGTCGCCAAGGCCATCCTCGACATGTGCATCAACGCCGGGCAGTGGTTCCGGCCGGAAGGCGCCATGTCGGCCCAGGATCTCGCCGACCAGTACGCCTTCCTCGCCCTGCAACTCGTCGGCGCCGGTTCCCAGGACACCTGACGGCCCCGCCTCCGGCGCGCGTCAACGGCCGGAGGCCCCGCCCGGCACCAGTGCCGGCGGGCCCTCCGGCCGGTGGGCTCAGCGGTCGGAGGACGTCCCGCCGATGCGGTCGCGCCTGACCACCACGCCCAGCCGTTCGCGGTCGGCCGTGTCGTGCGTGACGCCCTCGGCGCGCAGCCGGTGCTTCTCGACCTTGTGCGTCGGGGTGTGCGGCAGCGCGCCGACCACGCGCACGTAGCGGGGCACCATGAAGTGCGCCATGCGCGGGACCAGGAAGCGCAGCAGCTCGGCCGGATCGACCGTCCCGCCTTCCACGGGCGCGACGACCGCGAGCACGTCGTCCTCGCCGTACGGGCTCGGGACGGCGACCACCGCGGCCTCCCTGACCGACGGATGCGCCAGCAGCTCGGTCTCCACCTCGGCCGAGGAGATGTTCTCCCCGCGGCGCCTGATCGTGTCGCCCATCCGATCCACGAAGAAGTACTCGCCGTCCACCGTGCGGAAGGCGTCGCCGGTGTGGAACCAGCCGTTGCGCCACGCCCGCGCGGTCGCCTCGGGCATCCCGAGGTACCCGGAGTTCATCGCCCAGGGCTGGTCGGTGCGCAGCACGAGCTCGCCGACCTCCCCGTCGGGGACCGGCCGGTCGTGCTCGTCGACGATCCGGGCCTCGACCCCGGGACGCAGCCGCCCGGACGTGCCCGGCACGCCGGGATCGGCGCCCGAGATGATCGGGATGGAGACCTCCGTCATGTTGAACATGGCGACCACGCCGACGCCGAAGCGCTCGGCGAACGCCGCGCTGTCCTCGATCAGCGGGATCATGAAGACGTGCCGGAGCGGGTGCGCGCGGTCCCGCGGTGACGGCGGGCGCTTGCCGAGGAACGTCGCCATCACGCCGAGCAGCGTGACGTGCGTGGTCCCCGTCGCCCGGACGGTCGGCCAGAACGACTCGGTGTCGAACGCGCTCACCAGACTGATGCCGCCGCCGAGCAGCAGTGCGGCGTAGCTCCCTATGGTGCCGCCCGCGTGGAACAGCGGCAGGTTCACCATGTAGCGGTCCTCCGCCCCGAAGCGGCCGCCGAACGCGGCCCGCGCGCACGCCGCGAGCTGCACGTACGAGCACAGGACGCCCTTCGACGGCCCGGTCGTACCGGAGGTGAGGATCACCGCGTACGGGTCCCAGGGCCGGGGCGTCGACTCCGGCCGGAACCCCGGGGCCGGCGCGGCCAGCGCCTCCGGCCCGAGCAGCTCCGGTCCCGCCGGCGCGGCCCGGCGCGGCGGCGGGGCGCCGTCGTTCCCGAGCACCACCGCCCGTTCCAGCGCGCCGGTGTCGATCTCGTCGAGGCGGCTCGCCAGGTCGGCGTGCACGACCGCCACCCGCGCCCCGGACAGCCGGATCGCGTGTTCGAGCAGCCCGCCGCGGTAGGCGGTGTTGAGCGGGACGAGCGTGCCGCCCAGCAGGTTGACGCCGAACCAGACGCGCAGAGCGTCCGGCCCGTTCGGCAGCCAGGAGACCACCGTGTCGCCCGGACGCGCCCCGAGGCCGCGCAGCCCGGCGGCGACCCGCTCGGCCTCGGCGAGGGTCTCGGCGTAGGTCCACCGCGTGCCGTCCTCGAAGATCGCGTACACCCGCCCGGGATGCTCCCCGGCCCGGCGGACGAGCAGCTCCGCGATCACGCACTCCTCGGCCTCGGGCACCGCCGGGCCCCACCACTCACCGCTCATGCCGCTCCTCGATCCTCTGCCCGCCGGCCCCGGCCGCGCCCAGGTAGGCCGCCCGCAGCGCCGGATCCCGCGCCAGTTCGGCGGCGTCCCCCGCCGCCTCGACCCGGCCGTGCCGCATGACGAGCCCCCGGTCGGCCAGGGCCAGCGCCTGGCCGACGCGCTGCTCGACCAGGATCACCGTGAGGTTCTCCGCGCGCAGCCGGTCCACCACCGCGAACACCCGCTGGATGATCACGGGCGCGAGGCCGATGGACGGCTCGTCCAGCAGCAGCAGCCGGGGCCGGCGCATCAGCGCCTGGCCAATGGCGAGCATCTGCTGCTCCCCGCCGCTGAGCACCTCCGCGTAGGCGCCCATCCGCTCGCCCAGCACCGGGAACAGGTCGACGACCCGTTCCGTCCGCTCCCGCTCGACCCTGCGCCGGTTCGGGGCGTTCCAGAGCCCGAGCCGCAGGTGCTCGGCCACCGTGAGCCCGGTGAACAGCCGCCGGCCCTCGGGGATGTGCACGAGCCCCTGCGCCACGATCCGCTCCGGACTCCGGCCGGTGATGTCGGCGCCGGCGAACCGCACCGAACCGGACGTGGGGCGGAGCAGCCCCGAGAGGGTGCTGAGCAGGGTGGTCTTCCCCGCCCCGTTGCCTCCGACCACGGCGAAGACCTCGCCCGTCCGGACCGTGAGGTCCACCGACCGGACCACCGGCACCGCCCCGTAGCCGGAGCTCAGCCCGGACACGGTGATCAGGTCTTCGCCCGGTGCCGTCCGCTCGCTCCGCGCCGTCATGCCGGTGCCCCCAGATAGAGTTCGACGACCCGCGCGTCGCCGAGGGCCTCCTCCGGAGGCCCCGACGTCACCAGCCGGCCCCGGTCCAGGACCGTCACCACGTCGGCGACGCTCGCGACGAGCTCGATGTGGTGCTCCACGAGGACGACCGTGGTGCCGGCGTCGCGGATCGCGCGGATCAGGCGCCCCAGCGCCTCCAGTTCGCGGGGGGTGAGCCCCGCGGCAGGCTCGTCCATCAGCAGCAGGCGCGGCCGCGCCATCAGCGCCCGGGCCACCTCCAGCAGCCGCTGCTCGCCGTGCGGCAGCGCGGCGGCCTCCTCGTCCGCCCGCCGGGCCAGGCCGTGGCCGGCCAGGAGGCGGTCGGCCTCCGCCACCAGCTCCGCCCGCTCCCGGCGGGCCCGCGGCAACCGCAGGACGGTCGCCGGCCCGCCCGCCCGTTCTCGCGCGTAGGCGCCGAGCAGGACGTTGTCGCGCAGGCTGGACGCGCCGAGCAGCCGCGGCGTCTGGAAGACGCGCGCGACACCGCGCCGGGCGAGTCGCTCCGCGGTGGCCCGGCTCACGTCCTCGGCGCCGAGCAGGACCCGTCCCCCGTCCTGGCGCAGCAGGCCGCTGATCACGTTGAGCAGGGTCGTCTTCCCCGACCCGTTCGGCCCGACGATCGCGTGCACCCCGCCGGGCTCGATGGTGAGGTCGACGCCGCCGAGGGCGTGGACGCCGCCGAAGGCCTTGCGGATGCCGGACAGCTCGACGCCGAGCGGCCCCCCGCGCGGCGGCCGCACCTCGGCGGTGCCGTCGGACGCGCCGGCGGCGGCCGGGGACGCCGGAGCGGCGCTCCTTCCCCGGCGTGCCCGCAGCTTGTCCCACGCCCCCGCGATGCCGTGCGGCGCGTACACCATCAGCACGAGCAGCGCCGCCCCGTAGATCAGGCCGCGCCACTCCGCCAGGCCGGTCAGCAGCTCCGGGAGCGCGAAGAACAGCAGCGTGCCGATGACCGGGCCCGCCGGCCGGGCCGCGCCGCCGATGATCACGACCAGCAGGAAGAGGATCGAGAAGTCGAGGGTGAAGTCGTCCGGGGTGACCAGCCCGTGGTGGACGGCCAGCAGCGCCCCGCCCAGCCCGGCGGTCGCGCCGCCGCAGGCGAACGCGAACAGCTTCGCCCGCGCGGGCCCGACACCGACGCTCCGCGCCATCTCGGGCGCGTCCCGCACGGCCATCATGCCCCTGCCCAGGCGGGAGTCGACGATGTTGCGGACCATGACGAACAGTACGACGTTCAGGACGAGCACCATCCAGAGGACCTCCCGCTCCCCCAGTTCCCGTGAGCCGAACGCGGGACGCGGGATGCCGACCAGCCCGGACCAGCCCCCCGTCAGCCCCTCGAACTCGACCAGCAGGCTGCGCACCGCCATCGCCGCGCCCAGCGTCACCAGGGCGATGTACCAGGACGAGAGCCGGAACGCGGGGAGCGCCATGAGCGTCCCGGCGCCCGCGGTGACCACCACCGCCACGGGGGCCGCCGTCCAGAACGTCCACCCGTGGCCGGCCATGAGGACGCCGGTCGTGTAGGCGCCGACGGCGACCAGCGCGCCCTGCCCGAGCGAGACCTGCCCGGTATAGCCGAACATGATGTTCAGCCCCGTGCCCACCACCACATAGATCGCCGCCGTGGTGGCGAGGTAGGTGATCGTCGGGTCGCCGCTCACCAGCGGCAGCGCGGCGGCCGCCGCCAGGAGGGCGAGCCAGGGGGCCGCGCGCCGGGCCGCGCCCGGCCGTGTCCGGAGACCTTCAGACATGGCGCTGCACCGCCAGACCGCGCAGGCCGTTCGGGCGGATCAGCAGGATGAGCAGCATCGCCGCGAACAGGACGACCGACTGCGAGCCGGGCGAGGCGTAGGCGGCGCCCGCCGCCTCCACGGTGCCGAGCACCCACCCGGCCACCAGCACGCCGCGGTTGTCGCCGATCCCGCCGACCGCCAGGGCGGCGAAGCCCTTGATCAGCAGGCCGAGGCCCATCGTCACCGAGGCCAGCAGCAGCGGCGCGGCCAGCACCCCGGTGAGCCCCGCCAGGGCGCCGCCGAGCAGGAACGACCGCCGGGTCAGCGCGGTCGGGTCGATGCCGCGCAGCCGGGCGCCGTCGCGGTCGGCGGCCACCGCCCGCAGCGCGGTGCCGAGCCGGGAACGGTCCAGCAGACCGAGCAGCAGCACCGCGGCGACGGCCACGACGACCACCCCGACCTGGTAGCTGGAGAACCGGAACCCCGCCACGTGCTCGACGTCCATGGACAGCGGCCACGGGGGCGCGACGGTGCTCGGCTGGTCCGTCCACAGCCGCCCGGCGGCCTCCGCGATCAGCAGCGAGAACGCCAGCGTGGTGATCACCCAGCCGGCGGCGTGGGACGACCTGCGCAGCACCGGGGTGACGGCCACCCGCTCCTCGGCCAGCGCCACCACCGCGACGACGGCCATCACGCAGGCCGCGGCGACCGCCCAGGGGAGCCCGCCGATCGGGGTGGCGGCCATCAGCATCGCGCCGATCATGATGAGCTCGCCCTGCGCGAAGTTCACTACGTTCGTCGGCCGGTGCAGGACGTTGAAACCCATCGCGACGAGGCCGTACAGGCTGCCGAAGACCAGCCCGGCGACCAGGATGTCGGCGATCATCGGGCGGTCACACCCCGTCCGCGCGGCGCCGCAGGACCCCGCCCAGGCTCTCCGGCTCCTTCGCCGACATGAGGGTGCCGATGGTGATGTCCTCGTCGGCGATGCCGGAGTGCCTCTTCGCGGTGAACGAGACCTTGGCCCGGATGCCCGCATGGCCGCTGACCCTGTCCAGCGCGGCCTTGAGCTTCGCCGGATCGAGGCTCCGGGTGTCCTCGACCACCTTGGCCATCAGCATCATGTAGTCGTAGTAGGGGCTGGTCACCGCCGAGTACCCGAGGCCCGCCGTGTCCGGATGCCTGTTGATGCGCTCGACCAGCTTCCGCACCTCGTCCGAGGGCTTCTCCTCGCCGGTGTAGGTGAGCCCCCGGTAGGTCGTGCCGAAGAAACCGTCGAGCAGCGCGCGGGGGAACTCGCCGAGCGCGTCGATGTAGTTGAGGTCATGCGAGACGATCACCGGGTGGAAGTCGCTCGCGGCCATCGCCCGCAGGATCAGGACGGTGGCCTGCGGCTGGCCGGTGAACAGGCCCAGCCCGTCCACTCCGGCGCGCTCCAGGTTGCGGACGAACGGCGTCATGTCGGAGGCGTCCACCTCGAACACTTCGACGGCGACCGGCTTGGTGGAGTAGGCGTCCCGCAGCGTCCGGACGACGGCGTCCCTGATCGAGGTACCGAACTCCGAGTTCTCCACGATGATGCCGATCCTGCGCAGCCCGCGGACCTCGTGCAGGAACCGCGCCGCCACCCTCGCCTGTTGCGTGGTGTTGTAGACGAGCTGGTAGTGGTGGGGGAAGCGGTCGCCGTCCCCGAGCAGCTCCGCGCCGCCCCACGCCGACTGGATCAGCTTCGCGCGGGCGAGCGCCGTCACCGACGCCAGCACCTGTGAGCTCCCCGTCGGGCCGACCACGAAGGTCGGCTCGTCCCGGATGAGCCGCTGCGCCACGGCGGGCTGGCTGGCCGGAGACCCCTTGTCGTCGTGTTCGGAGACCTCCACGGCCTCCCCGAGCATCCCGCCCGCGGCCTTGACGTCCTCCAGGGCGAGCCTCGCGCCGACGTAGATCGGCTTGTAGGCGGCGGCGAGCCGGCCGGTCTTCGGCTCCACCCAGCCGATCCGGGCCGCCTTCGCGCCGCCGCCCGCCGGGCTCCCGCACGCCGCGGCGCCCAGGCCCAGCGCGCCGAGCGCGGCGGCCGACGCGGCGCCCGTCAGGAACCCTCGCCGGGACATCCCGTCCATCCGGTAAGTGACCAAGACGGCCTCCTCGTTTGGTGTATGAACGTTTGTATACTTCGCTCCAATGCACGTCAAGAGACACCCGGGAGTTCGCAAGGAGGGACCAGCGTGGGCCCGCACGGCCCGCGCCACGCCGGACGGCCCGCCGCCGGCCGTCGCGGGACACGCTCACACGGGCGAGGCGACGCGCTCCGAACTGGTCGCCTAGGAGGCGTGTGCCGGGCGCAGGCTGAGACAGGGGCGCCTCCGGGTGTTCACGGCGTAGTCGCAAAACCGTGAGACAGAACCCTCCACGTCAGATGCCCCCGCGCCAGGGTCACCAGGGGTTCCGGGCCTCGACGCGCCTTCCGGTCGCCGGGGCGAAGAACCGAGATGACATGCGACCGCCGGGACTGCGATCATGCGCGCCATGATCTTGGTCTTCTCGGGGGTGCGCCGTGCAGCCGCTGCGTCCGGCTGATCCGGCCGCGATCGGCGGCTATCCGCTGCTGGGCCGGTTGGGCGAGGGCGGGATGGGGCTGGTCTATCTGGCGCTGGCCGGTGGGGGCCGGCACATCGCGTTGAAGGTCGTGCGCGAGGGGTTGGACGACCCGCAAATGCTGGCGCGGTTCCGGCGGGAGGCGCAGACCGTGGCGCGGGTGCGCAGCCGGTATGCGGCGGCGATGGTCGCCTCTGGCCTGGTCGAGGAGCCGTACTGGCTGGCCACCGAGTATGTGCCCGGTCCGACGCTGCGCCAGGCCGTGCAGCGGTACGGCCCGCCTCCCGTCGGCACCTGTGTGCGGCTGCTGGCCGCGCTGGCCACGGGCCTGGCCGAGGTGCACGCCCAGGGGGTGGAGCACCGCGACGTCAAACCCTCCAATGTGGTGCTCGCCCCCGACGCCCCCAGACTGATCGACTTCGGGATCGCGCGGGGCGAGGACCAGACGCAGATCACCCGCACCGGGGGCTGGAACGGCACCCCCGGCTACGTCGCGCCGGAGGTTCTGCGCGAGCAGGCGTTCGGCCCGCCCGCCGATGTGTTCTCCCTCGGGGTGACGATCGCCTACGCCGCCACCGGCCGTCCGCCGTTCGGGGCGGGCCCGGTCGAAGCGGTGCTGCTGCGCACCATCAACGACGAACCCGACCTGGCCGGGCTGCCCGCCGAGCTGGCGGCACCGCTGGCGGCGGCGATGGCCAAGGACCCCGCTGATCGGCCGACCTCACAAGAGCTGGCCGCGGCATGCAGGGCACCTGCGCGAACGTCCACAACCGCTGTCAGTGACCGTCCTGCCGTTCCAGGCGGCCTGCAGGACGGATTCGCCAGTGACTCCGCCTACCAGCACATCACCGCGCTGGCAGCGCAGCCAGTCCCAGCGGACGTGGCAACAGCGGTGCGCCAGGGACTGGTACCGGACGGCCACGGGAGGAAGGGAGCGCGGCGCCGCGCAGGAATCCTCGCCGGTGCCGCGGCCACCGTCCTGGTCCTGGGATCGGCGGTCGGTTTCCGCTACTTCGGGGGCGGGGACGGCGACAACGGCGACCGGCCGCCCACCGGCCGTCCCGCCGCCGGCGCGACGGTGACCGCCCCCTCCCGGCCCTCGTTCGAGGGGTCGGTCGCCGATCTGAGCGAGAGCCGCTCCGGCTTCGGCTCGTTCCTGAAGAACAACATCGGCCGCAAGGTGCGGCTCAAGGTCGGCCTCGACATGGACCTCAAGATCACCGACGGGAAGGGCGCCGCCATCGACGTGAGCGGCGCCGAACACGACAACGTCATCTTCCAGGTCTGGTCCGCCTGCGAGGGCGGCCTTCCCGAGAACGAGAAGCCCGAAATCGGGCGTTGCACCGCCTACCACGTGAACATCGGCAATGACGAGCGCCCGTGGAAGGGGCTCAACTTCGTGCACGGCGAGTTCACCTTCCAGGGCAACTTCGAGGTGTCCGGCGGACAGGACTACCAGGGCATGACCCTCTACTCCCTGCTCCCAGTGGCTGCCGACTGATCCCCACCACCCGGACCGAAGCCCCCACCCCCTCGTTCGGCCGAAGTTGTCGGATTCGGGCCGCGCTGTTCGTAGCCAGGTTGAGAGGCCGTCCACAGGGGCGGCCGTCGCGATCACAGGAGGCGCCGACCGATGCAGCACTCACAGGCCAAGGTCCACCGGATGTCCGAGCTCGTCGAGCCGATCGCCACCGTCACCTACTCCGAGATCCCGAACGAGGCGTTCCTGGCCCTCGGCATGCGCAACTACTGGGACGGATACTTCGCCGGCCGGGCCGCGCCGCTGGGGCAGGCATCAGCCGAGGTAGTGCACGCGGTCTTCTACAACTTCGCCGGCGGCGAGGTGGCGCGGCACATCCCGTGGGTCTGGGGGAAGATCACCCCGCAGGAGGCGATCGCCGTGCGCGAGCGGGGCAGCGCCGCCGCGCTGCGGCAGATGATCGGGCAGCTCGCCGACTCCCCCGGTCTGGCGCGGGCCGCCGATCTCGCCACCCGAGCAGCGGTCAGCGCGCCGACCGAAGGGCGGGCACTGTACGCCGGACTCCGGGCGCTCGACGTCCCCGAGGAACCGGTCGCCAGGCTCTGGCATGCGGCGACGCTGCTGCGCGAGCACCGCGGGGACGGCCACAACGCCGCACTCCTCGCGCACGGTATCGGCGGCACCGAAGCCCACGTCCTCATGGCTCTCTCCCTCGGCATGAGGGCCGAGGAGTTCGGCCGGATCCACCACCTGCCCAAGGCGCAACTGGCCGCCGTCGTCGACGGCCTGCGCGGCCGCGGCCTCGTGACCGCCGACGGCGCGTTCACCGACGTCGGCCGGGAGGCCAAGGAGCGGATCGAGACCCTCACCGACGAGCTGGCGGCACCGCCGTACGACGTACTCAGCGCGGACGAACTCGACGAGCTGGTCGCGGAACTCGAGCCGATCGCCGCCGCCGCACGAGACGACGACGACTGAGCAGACGACCAACAGAGACGCCGCAACCCCAGCCCAGCCGCCGAAGTGTCCAACGTCCTTAGAGGACGAAAGACTTCGGGCTTCTCACCTGTCTTCTGTCCAGCAGCCCGGCGAGGCTCCCGCGTCCGTGGGCGGGCAAGCGCGCTCTTCGCGGGCCACCCTGGGTAGGGAGTGAGCATGGACGACCTGACAGGTGGGGAGCCGGGTCCCGACATGAGCGGGCTCGGGGTGGCGGCGGTCGCGCGTCGTCTGGGCGTGGCGCCCTCCACCCTGCGCACTTGGGATCACCACTACGGCGTAGGCCCGACGGGCGGCGGCTCTGAAAGGCAGCACCGCTACACCCCGGCCGACGTTGCCCGGCTGGAGACCATGCAGCAGATGATCTCCGCGGGAGCGCCGCCGGCGGAGGCGGCCGAGGCGGTCCTGCGGACGCCGCACGGACAGGAGCAGGAACCACGGAGCCACGACGCGGCCGCCGCACACGGTGCTCTGGACATCTCTGCCATCGAGCACGCCGCTTCGCTAGCCTCGCGGATCCGGAACCTCGCGGATGCGACCATGGCGCTGGACGAGCTCGTGATGACCGGCATCCTGGAATCAGCCCTGCGGCAAGAGGGCGTCACTGCGACGTGGGAACAGGTGATCGCACCGGTCCTCGTCGACCTCGGAAGCAGGCATTCGACAACCGGCGAGTACATAGAGGTGGAACACCTTCTGTCGGCCGTGGTGTCGCGCTGTCTCCTTGCAGTGACGTCGCCTCAGGCGCAGTTTTCAGCAGGCCGGCTTCGCAGTCCCGTGGTGCTGGCATGCGCCCCGGACGAGGAGCACACCCTGCCGCTCCTCGTGCTGGCGGCCGCCCTGGCCGAGACCGGCGCGGCGAGACTCATGCTGGGTGCGCGGGTGCCGGCATCGGCCCTGGCAGCCGCGGTCAGACGGTCTGGGGCGCGCGCGGCGTTCGTGTGGTCGCAGACGTCCGAGACCGGTGACCCGTCCTGGCTCACCGACCTGGCCACCACGAATCCCGCGCTGCAGGTGGTGGTCGGGGGCCCGGGCTGGGCCCGTGACCGGCTCCCGCCCGGGGTGCCCTTCGCGTCATCGGTGTCCATGGCGCTCGGAACGTTGCTCGCAGCAGCCTCCCACTGACCGCAGAATCGCTTCTCCGCCGCCTCGTCGACGGAATCGCGGAGAAGCAGGGATTTGCCGCTCCCCTGCTCGCCGTCCACCAGCATCACCCTGCCGGCCCCTCGCCGGGCACGCCGCGGCAGGCCGCCAACGATCTTCTGCTCCGCCGCACGCCCGTGCACGGCCTCCCGGACGGATGAACGCTCGTTGGTCCCTGGCATGCCGCCGTGGTTCCTCGCCGAACACCTCGTGGACACGCCCCTCGTACCGACCGCGCAGGAGGGGGGAGCCCGTGGAGGGGGCACGGAGGGATCCCACCTCTGCGCTCCGGGGAACCGCGCACGTGTCAGCCGCGGTAGGCCTCGAGGAGGCGGAGCCAGACTTCGCTGATGGACGGGAAGCACGGGACGGCGTGCCAGAGCCGGGCGACGGGTACCTGTGCGGCGACGGCGACGGTGGCCGAGTGGATCAGTTCCTCGACGCCGGGCCCGACCATGGTGACGCCGAGCAGGTGGCCGTGGTCCTCGTCGACGACCATGCGGGCGCGCCCGGTGTAGCCGTCGGCGTACAGCCCGGCCCCCGCCACCTTCCGCCCGGGATCGACGTCGACCACGCGGATCCGGTGCCCGGCGCGTTCGGCCTGGTCGGCGGTCAGGCCAACCGAGCCGGCCGGCGGGTCGCAGAAGAACACCTGCGGGACCGCGCGGTGGTCGGCGGTGACCGCGTGGGCACCCCACGGCGCGGTGTCGAGGGGTTGCCCCGCGGCGCGAGCGGCGATCGCGGCGCCGGCGATGCGAGCCTGGTACTTGCCCTGGTGGGTGAGCAGTGCGTGATGGTTGACGTCGCCGAGGGCGTACAGCCAGCCATCGCCGAGAGCGCGCACGGCGCAGGTGTCGTCGACGTCCAGCCACGAGCCGGGCTCCAGGCCGACTGTCTGCAGGCCGATGTCGTCGGTCAGGGGCCGGCGGCCAGTGGCGAACAGCACCTCATCGGCCTCCAGGTCGGCACCGTCTCCGAGGCTCAGAGTGACCGGCCCGGCGCCGCCCGGGCGGCGTGTCCCGGTGACGGTGGTACCGATCCGCACGTCGATCCCGGCCTGGGTGAACGCGCGGGCGATCATCTCCCCGGCGAAGGGCTCCATCCGGGGCAGCAGTCCGTCCGTCCGGGCGAGCAGCGTGACGGACGAGCCCAGCCCCTGCCAGGCACTGGCCATCTCCACTCCGACTCCACCGCCGCCGACCACGGCGAGCCGTTCGGGGACGGTGTGCGCGTCGGTGGCCTCCCGGTTGGTCCAGGGACGCGCCTCGGCCAGGCCGGGCAGCTCTGGCAGGACCGGGCGGCTCCCGGTGCAGATCGCCACCGCCTGTCGGGCGGTCAGGGTGACCGTCGCTCCGTCCGGTGTCTCCACCGCGACCCGGCGGGCTCCGTCGAGCCGTCCGTGCCCGCGGATCAGGTCGGCGCCGATGCTCTTGAGAAAGTTCGCCTGCCCGTCGTCGGTCCAGTCGCTCACCCACTCGTCCCGGCGGGCGAACACGGCGGAGGCGTCCACGTGCCCGGTCACGGCCTGGCGTGCTCCGGCGACGCGGCGGGCGTCGGCGGCCGCCACGACCGGCCGCAGCATCGCCTTGCTGGGGATGCACGCCCAGTACGAGCACTCACCCCCGACCAGCTCCCGCTCCACCGCCGCCACGCTGAGCCCGGCGGCACGGGCGCGGTCGGCGACGGTCTGCCCGATCGGCCCCGTGCCGATCACGATCACGTCGTAGGTCTCTTCCGCTGGTGACCTGTTCATCGTGTCATCCCTTCTCTCGGCTCGGTGTGATGTGGCTCCGCGCCGCCCGCGGCTTGGGACGGGCGGAAGCCGATCTCCTGGATCGCCCAGGCGTTGCCGTCCGGGTCGGCGAAGTCGGCGAGGCTGGCGTAATCGCGGCGTTCAGGGTCGGTCCCCGGCCGCCAATCGCCTTTCCAGTCGTCGATAGGTGACTTGTGCCGGATGGCGCTGATCTCGACGCCGCGTTCGGTGAGCTCGCGGTGGGCGGCTTCGATGTCGGTGACGGCCAGGTAGGTGGCACGTGCGGATCCGGGTGCCGCGTCGGTGAGGCCGACACCGATCTGGACCGAGCAGGACGATCCGGGCGGCGTGAGCTGGACGACGCGGAAGCCGGGGGCGGGGTGGTAGTCGACGTCGAGGGTGAAGCCGGCCCGCCGGATGTAGAAGGCCGCCGCCCGGTCGACGTCGCCGACGGACAGGGTGACGACCTGGAGCCGGTAGTCCATCAGGCGCCTGCCAGGTCGCGGTAGGCGCGGGCGTCCATCAGGGCGGCGAGTCGCCCGTCCAGCGTCGCCGGATCGGTTTCGACCTCGAACATCCAGCCCCGGCCGTACGGGTCGGTGTTGACGAGTTCGGGCATGCGGGGAAGGTCGTCGTTGCGGGTACGGACCGTTCCCGTGAGGGGCGTGATCAGGTCGCTGACGCTCTTGACCGATTCGATGTCGCCGCAGGCCTCACCCGCCTCGACCGTGTCACCGGGCCCGGGCAGGGTCACGGCGACCACGTCACCGAGGGACTGCTGGGCGTAGTCGGTCACTCCGACCCGGACCAGGCCGGTGCCGGGGTCGGGCCGGACCCAGAGATGATCGTCGCTGTACTTCAGATCGGCCGGGATGTCGGACATCGTTCCTCCCGTCGAAGCCCGGCGGAGTGCCAGGCGTGCCGCGGCGGTCACGGCGTGCCGGATCAAGGCGTTGATGCTGGTCTGTCCTGGTGTCCTGGGGACGAGGACGGCGGGGACCGGGCCGTCGCCCGGGCTTACGGCGAAAGGCTTCTCGTCGATCGTCATGGTGTTCCTCGCCTACATGTCCAGGACGATGTCGGTGCGGGGCCTGGCGCAGCAGATGAGCACCTGCCCGTCGGGCGGGGGTTCCAGCGGGTCCGGCGCGTAGGCGATGTCGCCGGAGAGCAGGGGCGTGGCGCAGGTGTGGCACACGCCGGTACGGCAGCTCCAGCGGGTGGGGACATCGCAGGCGTCGGCGAGGTCGAGCACGCTGCCTCGTCCGGTCGCGAACGGCACGGAGATACCGCTGCGGGCGAAGACGACCTCCGGGCCGGTTCCGGCGGGCCCGGGCGGCGGGTGGGGCGGCCTGCGGCGCTGCCCGGTGAGCCCGGGATTGGTCGAGGGCAGCGCCCCGAACAGTTCGGTGCGGATGCGACCGGCGTCGAGGCCGAGGCCGGTGAGAGCCTCGCGAATGTCGGTCATGAACGGGGCCGGCCCGCAGATGTACGCGCTGGCGTCAGCCGGTACGGCCAGCGCCCTCAGCGTGTCTTCGGTAAGGCGTCCAGGCGCGGCGTGGGCGAGGCTCCGCTCGGCGGGTGTGGCGGCGCTGTAGAAGACGTGCTGGTGGACGTGCGGCAGAGAGGCGAGCAGAGCCTGCGCCTCGGCGGCCAGCGCATGCTCGCGGGGTCCCCGGGCACCGTGCAGCCACCAGATGTCGCGGTCACTGCGAGCGGTGGCGAGTGCGTGCAGCATGGACAACACCGGCGTGACGCCGATCCCGGCGGAGATGAGCAGGACCGGGCCGGTGCCACTGTCGAGGACGAAGTCGCCCCGAGGCGCCGCCACATCGAGGACCGCACCCGCTCGTACGCCGCCGGTCAGATAGCGGCTGACGAGGCCGTGCGGCTCCCGTTTGACGCTGATCCGGTAGGTGCCGGCATCGGGAGCGGACGACAGCGAGTAGCTGCGCACCGGAGCGGGCGGGCCCTCGCCGGGGATCCGCAGCGTCAGATACTGACCGGCCCGGGCGGCGGGCAGCGGGCTTCCGTCCGGCGCGGCCAGGTAGATCGACGACACGGCGCCGGTCTCGGGGACCACTTCGGTCACGCGAAGCGGCCGGAACCCCGTCCATCCCGGGACGGTGTCCTGGGCGGCGGCGGCCAGCAGGTCCCGGAACGATCCCTGCCAGCCGGGGCTCAGCGCCGGAATCCGAGACGCGTCGAGCAGCCTGGCGGGGTCGCGACCGGGCAGGTAGAGCAGCGCGTCGGCCTCGGCCACGGTCACCCCGTACGGACCGGTCCGGGTCTTGATGATCTGGTCCCCCGCCTGGATCCGCCCCTCGTGGACGACCCGCATGTAGAAGCCGGGCCGGTGGTGGGCGACCAGCAACGCGGGCAGTTCCGGCTCGCCCGTCCGAAGGCCCACCCGGTAGCAGGTGACCCGTGGCTGGGTGACCTCGAACTCGGCCGTGCCGATCCGGTACCGGTCACCGATGCAGACCTCGTCGTCCGGCAGGCCGTCGACGGAGAGGTTCTCCCCGAAATGGCCGTAGCCGAAGTCGTCCCGGCCGAAGTAGCGCCGCCAGTACTCTTGCGACTGGATCTGATAGACGAGTACGGCCCGCTGCTCACCGCCGTGCCCGTCCCTGTCGCCTTGACCGTCGCCGTCGATGTTCAGCCGGCGCACCGTCGCCGGCCCGGCCACCGCGTGTTTCCACACGCCGGTGTGGACGGTCCTGCCCTGCCAGGACACGTCCTTCGGCATGCCGACGTTCACCGAGAGCAGCACCGGCCTGGCGGTGCCCGTCATGGCTGCCCGCCGGAACCCGCCTCGTCCAGGGTGAGGTCGCGGTCGACGCCGTGCGGAAGGACGGTCTGGCCGGGCTCGAGCCTCAGCCGGGTGCCGTCCAGCTCCATCTCGGTCTTGTCCGGTTCGAAGGAGACCATGCCGGAGATGCGCCGCACCTCGGTCCAGGCGTCCTCGTATGACCACGCCGCCTTGCGGGCGTCGGCGATGTTGTAGTAGCTGCACAGGCCTTTGTAGGGGCAGAAGGTCTGGCCCTTCGCCGGAGTCAGCGCGTCGGCGGCGATGTCGGCGCGGGGAACGTACCAGCGGGGCGCGAACCCCGACTCGTAGAGGACCAGCGGGCGCCTGGTGTCGGCGATGACCCGCTCCTGGTGCCGCACGACGAGATGGCGGCTGGTCTGGCGGATGTCGATGCGGTGGTAGGGGTCGGCGGCGTGCCCGACGATCCGCTCGTCCTCTTCGTAGAAGGCGTCCATGGCCCGCCACGCGAAGGCCACCCGTCCCTTCAGGCCGCCAGCGTGGCCGGGCAGGTCGGTGTGCCGCCAGGCCGCGCGCGGCACGCTGTGCGCGCCCGCTCGCACGGTGTACCAGGAGGTTGGGCCCAGGTCGCGGTGGTGCGTGACGTGCTCGACGGGCTCCAGCGCGCCGTCGGCGATGTCGCCGAGCGGGAAGTACGCGACCGGGTAGCGGCCGGGCTCGTGCAGCAGCACGACGTCCTCGCTGTCGGCGATCCAGACACCGCCGTACCGGACCCGCATCCGCCGGCGCAGCGGCTCGGCGAACAGCAGTCGCTCCGGGAGCGGGCCGGGGACCAGGAAGTGGCCGATCGCGCCGAGGCCGAGCGGGCCCTGCTGCCAGGAAAGACCCATCGTCAGGCTCCTTTCCGGTAGTTCGGTGATGTCAGGAAAGTGGTTCGCCGCCGTCGATGTGCAGGGTCTGGCCGGTGAGGAAGGTGCTGGTCATGGCGTACAGGACGGCGTCGGCGACGTCGGCGGCGGTGCCGACGCGCCGGGCCGGGTTACGGGCGCTCATCTCGGCGAAGTAGTCCGCCTTGCCTTGTTCGCCCAAGGCGTCCCAGGCTCCGGTGTCGATCACGCCGGGAGAGACGGCGTTCACCCTGATGGGGGCCAGTTCCAGTGCGAGGGAACGGGCGAGGACGTCGGCGGCGCCGTTGGTGACGGCCACCCCGAGCGTGCCGGCCGTGATCTTCACCGCGGCGACGCCGGAGAAGACGACGAACGATCCCGCCTCGGTCATCCGGGGGGCCAGGTGCTTGGCCAGCATGAGCGGGCCGATCACCTTCGTGTCGAACGACAGCCGGACGGCCTCCCGGTCGAGGTCGGCCAGCCGTCCCCGGGCTCGCGCCGACGCGGTGGACACCACATGGTCGATGCCGCCGAGCCGTTCGCCCAGTGCGGCGATCGAGGAATCATCGGTCACGTCGACGGTCTCGGTCCTGATGGCGGGCTCCCCGGCGTAGGCAGCGGCCAGGGTGTCCTTGTCGCGGCCGGCGGCGATGACCTGTGCGCCCGCGTCGCGGGCGGCCACCGCGACCGCGCGGGCGATTCCACCGGCCCGTCCCACCACCAGCACGCTCTGACCGTCCAGCAGTCCGGTCACGGCAACGTCCTGCCCAGGAACCCGCGGATGTGGGCCGCGGCGACGTCCAGGTGGCTTTCCAGCAGGAAGTGGCCTGCGTCCAGCAGGTGGATCTCAGCGCCGGGCGCGTCCTTCGCGAACGCCAGCGCGCCCTCGGGCCGGAAGATCTCGTCGCCCCGGCCCCACACCGCCAGCACCGGCACCCCGCTGGCCCGGAGCCAGGCGTGCAACTTCGGATACAGCGGCAGATTGCCGGCGTAGTCGGCGAGCAGCGCCAACTGCACCAGATCATTGCCCGGCCGGGACACCTGGGCGAAGTCGTGGTTCCAGGTATCCGGGCTGACCAGGGTCTCATCGGGCACGCCGTGCAGGTACTGCCAACGAATCGCCTCAAGAGTCAGCGCCTGCCGTACGCCCGCCTCGGTCTGCGGGTTCTGGTCGCGCCAGTACTCCCTCACCGGCTTCCAGAACTCCTCCGCGAAACCCGCTTCGTAGCCGTTGCCGCTCTGGGTGATGACCGCGGTGACCGCATCCGGATTTCCCAGCGCGAGCCGCCAGCCCACCGGCGCCCCGTAGTCCTGGACGTACAGTGCGTACCGGTCGGCCCCGAGCTGGTCCAGCAGCTCCTCGGTCAGCCCGGCCAGGGCGTCGAAGGTGTAGTCGAACTCGTCGGCGGCGGGCGCGTCGGACAGGCCGAACCCGAGATGGTCGGGGGCGATCACGCGATAGCGGTCGGCCAGCGGCGGGATCAGATGGCGGAACATGAAAGAGCTGGTCGGGAAGCCGTGCAGCAGCACTACGGCAGGCGCCGCGGCCGGACCCGCCTCCCGGTAGAACAGCCGCCGACCGTTGACGGTCGCGTAGCGGTGATGGACGGTTGTCATGCCTTCAGCCTGAGTCGGCGGCGACGGTCCGGCATCCCCCGGCCGGGTAGCCATGACGGGTAGTGCCCCGGCCGACCGGATAGCGTGTCAGCCGTGCATCTGCCCGGAGGCGACGCGGACTTGACCGGCCGTCACGCCGAATGCGGAGCGCTCGACCAGCTGGTCGCGGCGATCGTGCAGGTCGGTGAAAGCCGGGCGCTGGTGCTGCATGGCGAGGCCGGTGTGGGCAAGACGGCCCTGCTCGACTACCTGGCCGAGCACGCCCCGGGCTGCCGGGTGGCGCGCGCCGCCGGCGTCCAGTCGGAGATGGAACTGGCGTTCGCCGGCCTGCACCAGTTGTGCGCGCCCATGCTGGACCGGCTGGAGGCCCTGCCGCCGCCGCAGCGCGATGGGCTGCGCACCGCGTTCGGCCTGAACACCGGGCCGCCGCCGGACCGGTTCCTGATCGGCCTTGCCGTACTCAGCCTGCTGTCCCAGGTCGCCGAGGAACGGCCGCTGGTGTGCCTGGTCGATGACGAGCAGTGGCTCGACCAGGCCTCGGCGCAGGCCCTGGCGTTCGCCGCCCGGCGCCTCGGATCGGAATCGGTCGGCCTGGTGTTCGCGGCCCGGACGCCGAGCGTCGACCTCGCGGGGCTGCCGGAGCTGGCGGTCACCGGCCTGCGGGACGAGGGCGCGCGCACGCTGCTGGATTCGGTACTGACCGGGCCGATCGACGGGCGGATCAGGGATCAGATCATCGCCGAGACGCGCGGCAACCCGCTGGCACTCCTGGAGCTGCCGCGGGGCCTGACCGCGGCGGAACTGGCCGGCGGATTCGGCCTCCCCGGCCCGGCACCGCTCGCGGGCAGCATCGAGGAAGGCTTCCGGCGGCGCATCGGCGCGCTTCCGCACCAGACCCGGCGGCTACTGTCACTCGCGGCGGCCGACCCGACCGGCGATCCGGCGCTGGTCTGGAGAGCGGCCGTCAGGCTCGGGATCGGCGCCGGCGCGGCGGCACCCGCGGCCGACGCCGGCCTGGCCGAGCTCGGCACCCGCGTGCGGTTCTGCCATCCGCTGGCCCGCTCCGCCGCCTACCATTCGGCGTCCACCCACGACAGGCAGCGGGCGCACCAGGCCCTGGCCGAAGTCACCGACCAGCAGCTCGATCCCGACCGGCGCGCCTGGCACCAGGCGCGAGCGGCCCCCGGCCCGGACGAGGACATCGCGACCGAGCTGGAACGCTCGGCCGGGCGAGCGCTCGCGCGCGGCGGCCTCGCCGCGGCGGCCGCGTTCCTGAACCAGGCGGCCGCACTCACGCTCGATCCGGCGCGACGAGCCGAGCGGGCGCTGGCCGCCGCCCAAGCCAAGATCCAGGCGGGTGCGCTCGACGCGGCGCGGGATCTGCTGGCCATGGCGGAGTCCGGGCCGCTCGGCCGCTACCAGCGGGCGAGTATCGACCTGATGCGAGCCCAGCTCGCGTTCATCACCAGCCGAGGGGCGCAGGCCCCGCCGCTCCTGCTGCGGGCGGCCGAGAAACTCGAACCCGTCGACCCTGAGCTGTCCCGCGCGACGTACCTCGACGCGATCTCGGCCGCGATCTTCACCGGTCGGCTGGCCGAACCCGGCAGCGGCATCCTGGAGGTGGCCCGCCAGGCCCGTACGGCTCCGCCGGCAGCACACGCCCCGCGCGCACCCGACCTGCTCCTGGACGGCCTGACCGCACATTTCAACGACGGGTATGCGGCAGGTTTCCCGCTGCTGCGCGAGTCCCTGGCCGTCTTCGGTGACGGCATGTCGGCCGAAGAGGAACTGCACTGGCTGTGGCTGGCGTCCACCTCGGCGGCGCTGCGAGTCTGGGACTACGACCGCTGGGACGCGCTCTCCGTCCGCCATGTCCGGCTGGCCCGCGACACCGGAGCGCTCAGCGAGCTTCCACTCGCCCTGACCTCCCGTACCTACGCCCTGCTGCTCGCCGGCGATCTGACGGCCGCGGTGACGCTGACCGACGAGATCCAGACGGTCAAAGAGGCGACCGGAAGCGGGCTCGCGCCCTACGGCGCCTTCGGCCTGGCCGCGCTCCGCGGCGATGAGGCCAGAGCACTGGCCCTGATCGACGCCACCGTGGAAGACGCGGCCCGGCGCGGGGAGGGAGTCGGGATCACCTTCGCCGAATGGGCGAACGCGATGCTCAACAACGGCCTCGGCCGCTACGACAAGGCCGCCGCGGCGGCGCGACGCGCCTGCGCCTTCGACGACGACCTGGGCTCGCTGGTCTGGGCGGTACCCGAACTCATCGAGGCCGCCGCCCGCACCGGCATGGCCGAAGCCGCGGCGTGGGCCGGCGACCGTCTCGAGGAGATGGCCGGCGCCACCGACACCGACTGGGGACTCGGGATTCTGGCCCGCTCGCGCGCGCTGCTGACCGAGGGTGAGACGGCCGACCGCCTGTACCGCGAGTCGATCACCCGCCTCGGCAAGACCCGGCTCCGCCCCGACCTCGCCCGCGCCCACCTCCTGTACGGGGAATGGCTCCGCCGCCGACGCCGCCGCCTCGACGCACGCGAGCAACTGCGCACCGCCCACGACATGCTCGAAACCATGGGCATGGCGGGATTCGCCGAACGGGCACGACGCGAACTCCGGGCCACCGGCGCGACCGCCCACCAACGCGCCCGGCCCACCAGGCAGCAGGAACTGACCGCCCAAGAGGCCCAGATCGCCCGCCTGGCCCGCGACGGGCTGTCCAACCCCGAGATCGGCACCCGCCTCTACATCAGCGCGCACACCGTCCAGTACCACCTGCGAAAGGTCTTCACCAAGCTCGGCATCACCTCCCGCGGCCAACTCGACCGCGTCCTGCCCAGCGACCCCCGATCGCAATGAGGCGGGATGCGCAGGGACGAGTCCCCCGATGAGGCCTGATCGTCGAGGATCTGGCCGGTCTCTCGGCCGATGCCGGGTGATCGCGCTGGTCCTGATGTGCGACGGTCGACGAGCGCGGGGTGGGCGTGTGGTCGGCCGTGCTGGAATCTCGTGGGCGCTGAGACGGTTGACGTGGGTGTGAAGAAGATCGGTTTTCTCTCGTTCGGTCACTGGAGTGACACCGCGGGGTCGCGGACCCGGTCGGCGGCGGACGCCCTGCTGCAGTCGGTCGATCTCGCCGTGGCCGCGGAGGAACTGGGCGCCGACGGCGCCTACTTCCGTGTGCACCACTTCGCCAGGCAGCTGGCCTCGCCCTTTCCGCTGCTCTCCGCGATCGGCGCGAAGACCTCGCGCATCGAGATCGGCACGGGCGTGATCGACATGCGTTACGAGAACCCGATGTACTTCGCCGAGGACGCCGGGGCCGCCGACCTGATCTCCGGTGGGCGGTTGCAGCTCGGCATCAGCCGGGGATCACCGGAACAGGTCGTCGACGGGTGGCGGTACTTCGGGTACGAGCCGTCCGAGGGCGACACCGATGCCGACATGGCGCGCATGCACACCGAGGTCCTGCTCACGGTGCTGCAGGGCAGAGGCTTCGCCCAGCCGAACCCGCGGCCGATGTTCCCCAACCCGCCAGGGCTCCTGCGCGTCGAACCGCACTCCGAGGGACTGCGCGACCGCATCTGGTGGGGTTCGGGTTCGAACGCCACCAGCGTGTGGGCGGGCCAGCTGGGCATGAACCTGCAAAGCTCCACGCTCAAGGACGACGAGACCGGCGAGCCGCTGCACGTCCAGCAGCGCAAGCAGATCGAGGCCTACCGGCAGGCGTGGAAGGACGCCGGGCACCAACGCGAGCCGCGCGTGTCGGTCAGCCGCAGCATCTTCGCGCTGACCAGCGATCTCGACCGTGCCTACTTCGGCCGCGACGCCGACTCTGACGACCACATCGGGATGATCGACGAGAACACCAGGGCCATCTTCGGGCGCTCCTACGCGGCCGAGCCGGACGTGCTGGTCAAGCAGCTCGCGGGCGACGAGGCCATCCAGGCCGCGGACACACTCCTGCTCACGGTCCCCAACCAGCTCGGCGTGGACTACAACGCACACGTCCTGGAGAACATCCTGACCCACGTCGCACCCGAACTCGGCTGGCGCTGAAGCCACAGCCAGCGCCCCACGCTCCCGGCGGCGCCGGGCACCCCGAGGCCGCCCCGGCCCTGACGGTCCTCCGCGGCGGCCCGGGACCGCAGGCAGTATGCGAACGCATGTGGGCACCGCTGGCTTGTCGGGCAGGGGCACCGTTGGGTCCTGGCCGGTGTGTCAGGCGTCGGCAGGCTGGACGGCCGCACCCTCGGCGGCGCCGGCGGTCCGCTTGGTGTCCACGCCGAACACCGCGACGACCAAAACCGCGAGCAGCAGCGGCACCGCCCCGAGCAACGCGGTCGTGTTGATCGACGGCACCGTCGCGCCCGCCACCAGCACGACCGTGACGGCGACGCCGCCGAGTTTGCCGACGCCCGCCGACAGTCCCGACCCGCGCGAGCGGATCCGCGTCGGGTAGATCTCCGAGCTGTAGGCGGCCAGGACAGCCGCGATCGTCGCGGTGCCCACGATCGGGCCGGCCAGGAGCACATAGAGCCAGGCACGGTCGTGCGCGAGATGCTCGCCAGAAACCGAGAACGCCACCAGGGCCGCCGCGACCAGGGCGGTCAACATGATGATCGTCTTCTTGGCGCTCCACAGCCCGTACATCGCGGCGGCGACGAACACCAGCGGCAGCCCGAGCAGCGAGGAGTCGCGCAGCGCCGCGTCCGCCGTCTTCTGCGCCAGTCCGAGTTTCTGCAGGTTGGACGGGATCCACAACTGGAACCCGTAGGTCACCAGCCCGATGCCCAGGCCGAGCACCACCACGGCGATGCTGAGCCCGGCGAACGGCGGCCGGAACAGCGGGGTGAACCCGGCGCCGTGCGCGGCCTCCCTGCGCTCCTCGGCGGCGTCGGTGTCCGGGTCGGCGGCGGGCGCCTCGACCGCGCCGTACCGTGCCATGATCGCGCGGGCCTCGTCCTCCCGGCCGTGCGCGAGCAGGAACCGCGGCGACTCGGGTATCCAGCGGTTCAGCGCGATGAGGAGCACGCCCGTCGGCATCCCCAGCAGCCAAAGGATCCGCCACGAGTAGTGCGGGACCAGCGCCGACGACAGCGAGCTGGTGATCGAGTAGGCCAGCGCCAGGTTCCCGCCGATCAGCACCATCACCCAGCCCCGGTGCCGGCCCGGGATCATCTCCGCCAGCAGCGAGAACGTGATCGGCAGCATCCCACCGGCGGCCAGCCCCATCATCAGGCACATCGCCAGGTTCCACCAGAACGACGGCATCGCCCCGCACACCGCGGTGGTCACGAACATCACCCCGGCCAGCAGGATCGACGACCGCCGCCCGATGTGGTCGCCGAGCCACCCCCACAGGAACGACCCGAGCACCGTTCCCGTGAGGCCGAACAGCGGCAGGAGCGCGACCGGCCAATGCCCGCCCGGGTTCAGCGCCGACTTCAGCCCGTACTCCTTGCCCATCCCGGGCGCCACGAACGACAGCGTGATCGGCTTCATCGCGTCGATCGTCACCGCCGTCGTCATCACCAGGACGAGGCCGATGTGAGCCGGCCGGAACGGCGCGTCGTGCGCGGCACGGATCCGGGCCGCGCCCTCGCGCCGGGACGCCGCGAGCCCTCGCGGGAGCAGCCCGTAGGTGGTGAGCGCGAGCCCCACGACGATCAGCGCCATACCGGTGACCATCGGGGCGTCCATCGCCATCCCGCGCATGTGGTAGTGCATGTCGGCCGAGCCGATGTACATCGGAAGGTGCAGCGCCACCCCCGCCACGCAGGCCAGGAACCCGGTCCAGAAGGCCGGCGGGTGGGCGAACGTGATGCCGCCCATGGGACGTGTTCGCATCTGTCTCCTTTCGGGGACACGGCCGGGACAGCGGCCGATGTCGATCATGGTCGAGACTGACCGAGGGGACGTGGGACGCCCTGTCCGGTGCCCGTCTGAATCCCCCCGGACCGGATCAGATCTTCCGGTTGGACTCGAAGCGGAGCGTGCGCGCCAGCCCCACCCGCACGGTCGCGCCCGGCGCCAGCTCCAGCGGGGCGTCCGGCGCGAGCCGGACGAACTCGGTCTCGCCGGGGCCGCGCACGGCGGTGCCGTTCGCCGAGCCGAGGTCGACGACGTTGACCTGCCACTCCTCCAACCGGACCAGCGCGTGCCGCCGCGAGATCGACTCCTCGGCGTCGGCCATCCGCAGCGGGTGCGCCCGTCCGTCGGTCACCTCCGGGGCCCGGTCGGGCAGCCGCCCGATCAGCTGGTCGTCCTCCAGCGGGACCGTCTGCCCGTCGTCCAGCAGCAGCACGCCGAGCGGCGGCCGCGGGCCGCGGAACGGCAACAGCGTCAACTGCAGCATCGAGATGCCGCACACGGCGCAGTAATGCGCGCGCGGATCGTTGAAATGCTCGTTCTTGCAGTTGACGCCGAGGACCGGCGGGCCGCCCGGACGCCGTTTGGGCTGTTTGCGGATAAGGCTGACCCTTTCCTGCGGGGCGGCCTCGTCCAGCATCGTCCTCAGCTGCTCAGGCGCGACGGCCCGCGGCCCGCCCGCCGCCGGCTGGTCGGCCCGCGCCGCGGAGTCCCCCGCCGGGCGCCGCACCGACCGGCGCAGCCCCCCGCCGCGCGTCACGCCCGACCCCAGCCGCAGCCGCGGCTCGGCCCGTCCCGCGCCGGGCAGTGTCAGCTCCAGGCTCGCCACCGGGCCCTCCACGACCCGGTCGGCGGCCCCGTGCGGGTCGCCTCCGATCCGGACCTCGCGCCCATCGGCGAGCATCACCCGCGCCGCGGCGTCCCCGCTGACCAGCACCGCGAACCCGGTCCGCCCTGCGGGGCCGGCGAGCGCGCAGGCCAGCGGACGGTTCCCGTGCTGCGCCGCCAGCACCCGCGCCGCGCGGCGCACCAGCGCCGGACCGTCACCGCCGCCGGCGGCGACCTGTTCCAGCGCGGCCAGCAGCCCGTCCACCAGCGCCGCGGTCACCGCGTCCGGGGCGGCGCACACCAGCGACAGCTCGCCCTCCTGCGCGACCAGCCCGTCCCCGGCCAGCGGCCGGGCGACCCCCCCGGGGCCCGCCACTCACAGCACCCGCCCGCCGCGCAGCCTCCACTGCACGAACAGCACCCGCATCGGGCCGTTGACGAAGAGCCACTGTCCGAGCCACACGAACGTGAACATCGTCCAGAACGTGGACGCGGCGACATGCTCGCCGCCGGGGACAAGCCCTGCGTCGACCAGCAGCCACATCACCAGCCCCTCCGGCACGATCGTGACCAGGCCGAACAGGGTCGGCCAGTCTTTGTCCCAGCGGAACTGCATCAGCAGGTGGTACACCAGCTCCCACCCCAGGCCCACCACGATGACCGCGAGAAGGATCAGGTAAGCCGTCCTGTAGGTCGCGCCGATCGACCCGGACGTGCCGGGCAGCACCGGCACGATCAGGCCGGTCAGCACGACGCCGACGGTGGCCAGCACGAAGATCCTCGTCTGCAGGCGTCCGGCGAGGGTGGGGATCATGGGAGCACTCCTGACGTCGGGGGACGGGGCGGTGAGGTACCCGGTGGCCGGGCCACGGGGAACCCGGTCAGACTGGGCGTCCGGCCGCCCACCTGACCCACTGCCCTACCGACCGCACCGGCCCGAGGCGCGAGCAGAAACCGCGACGGGCGAGGTCGGCGGCGATGTCCAGCGCCGCGGTCTGCATCCCCAGGAAGCTGTCCACGGCGGGGAAGTGGTTGCCCGCGACGGCCGCGCCGGAGGCGTACAGCACGCCGCCCTCGCTTTCGGCACCGAGCACCTCGAAGTGCTCTCCGACCGTCAGGCGCCCGGCGCCGTTGCGCCGGGCCCCGCCGAACCGCAGCAGATCGGCCAGCACCCGGTGCTCGGGCATGTCGGCCTCCAGCCCGGTGCAGTCGATGATGAAGTCGGAGACGTAGCGGCCGAGCCGCCCGTCACCGCTGCGGGTGAGACTGACCAGCCGCCCGTCCGGCGCCGGCTCGACCCGGTCGACCACCGCCTGGAACGGGTGGTACCAGCCGCCTTTCCTCCCCCGGCGCATCTGCTCCTGCCAGCGCCGCAGCCGCGGCGTGGTCGTCCCGCCGACCATCTTGGACAGCGCGGCCCTGCGCTCGGGGCCGGCCCGCCGGAACTGCGCCTTCAACTGCCCGCCGAACGCCGATTTCGGCAGCGTGAACGCCTGGTAGGCCCACCCATCGCCGCCCTTGCGCCGCATCCGCGGGCCGGGGCCGTGCGCGCTCGTCACGAACGTGCGGAACATGTGCACGATCTGCGTCTGCAGGCCGTACTTCTCCCGGTCGTCCATCAACCGCTGCAGCACGCGGGAGGCGACGATGCCCGCACCGCGCACCACGACCACCCCGGGACGCGACTTCAGCGCCTCGTAGACGTGCTCGTGCGGCTCATAGGCGTTGACCACCCGGTGGTAGTCGTTGTGAGTTTCGCGGAACTCCTGCAGGTCCGGCAGGAACTTCAGGCCCGGGTACCCCACAGCCAGGTGCACGTACTGCGACCGGAACACCACCCGCTTGGTAGCCGTGGTGCCAGGCGGCGGCGTCAGAACCGTGAAATAACCGCCGCCCGCCCGGCGCCGCACCATCCGCACCTGTCCCTTGGCCAGCATCTCCCAGTAGGACACCCGGTCGGCCTCGCGGCGCATCGTCTCGAACACGGTCGCGGCACGCGGGCTGAAGAAGTCGGACAGGACCGGCTCGGTCAGCACTTGCAGGAGCAGCTTCACCGACTTGTCCCGCCACGCCTCGTGCAGCGCGTACGAGGGGAACCCCCAGATGTTGTCCGGGCGCGCTCCGGCGTCGGAGCGGATCCGCTCGCCCGCGGGCAGCTGCGAAACCCGCGTCAGGTACTCCCACGACTGCCACGGCGCGTCCCGGCTGGACAGCACCCGGATCGAACCCGGTGGAACGCCTTGGATCCGCAGCACGTCCACCAGCGTGAACGTGCCGATCCCGCCCCCGACCGACACCATTGGCACGTCGTACAACGGAATTCCGGCGGCTTCCACTTGCCGGTCGTGCCAGAGCGGTGAGCGAAGCAGCTCGGGCGTGAGATCACCAGAAGGCCGGCCACCCTGCAACGACATCCCCCGCGACACTTTTCCTACAAAACCGGCGATACCTTATCCCACAGCGGACGCCCGGCAGCAGGGAAGGAGCGATTGGCGAAGCCGAGGCAGGCCGCCTCCCACCGGCGATCTCGGTGGCAATGTTCCGGCGTCCGCCCCCCGCGCCGCCTCCAAGGCACGGCCGTCCGCAGGTGGGGTGGCCGGGTCCCGGTCGGAACTCGTCCGACACCGATGCCAAGGCCAGGGTCGCCAGACCGCGCGTCCATGCGGGCAGGCCACGGCTCCCCCCACGCAGGCTCTCGCGCCCGGGCAGCCACTCAGGTACTGCCCCAGGCCACCCGGCGGGGCCCGTTGCCCGGACGGTTTATCGCATGCAAGGCTGAACAGTCCTCACAAGAATCTCTTCCGCTTACACTCCGCGCCCTCTCGGAGTGGACGGTGCACAGGCCCGCGGAGATCACTGCCGCTTTGTGCCGCCGGCGACGTCCACGAGCACGGCGCGAGGAACCCGGGCCACGCCGGGTTTCCCCACCGGAACGGCCAACAAGGGACACAATTGACTGATCACGCACGGGGGGCGGCGGCCTGGCATGGCCGCATCGAGCATGTCCGCGGCGCCGACCTGGACCCCGACACCGCACAGACATCGGGAATGCGAAGGTACGAGGCGATCTCGGGCAGGAGGGTGGGCTCGGAGCGGCTCTGGATGGGCCGTACCCACGTCGGGCCCGCGACCAGTTCCGGCGACCATCACCACGGCGAGGCGGAAACGGCGATCTACATCGTCTCCGGCCGCCCGGTCTTCGTCTTCGCCGAAGGCACCGAGGAGGTCCGAGTCGAGACCGGGCCTGGCGACTACATCTTCGTCCCGCCCTATGTCCCGCACCGTGAAGAGAACCCCTCCCCCGACGAGGAGGCAGTCGTGGTCATCGCCCGCAGCACGCAGGAGGGAATCGTGGTCAACCTGCCCAGCCTGTGGGCGGACGTCGAGCGTCCGGCGGACCCCGGACAGCCATGAGGGCCGACGAGCACGGGCAGGCCATCGGTACGGGAAGCCGCACCGCACTCGAACACTACGACAACGCCATCCACGAACTGCTGCACTTCCGCCCGGAGGTCGACGCCGAAGCGAAGCAGGCACTCGAAGCGGATCCCGACTTCCCGCTGGGCAACGTCCTGTCGGCATACCTCCAACTGCTGAGCACCGAGCCCGACAACGCGCGGGCCGCGGCGGAGCGGTTCCGACACTTCCGGTCGCGCGTGGACGGCTCCGGGCTCCTCCCCCGGGAGCGAGCACACGTCGCGGCGGTCGACCGCCTGTTGGCGGGCGACTTCCCCGGCTGCGGCCGCTTGCTCGGCAAGATCAGCGAGGAGTATCCACGCGACGTCCTCGCGCTGTTCGTCGGCCATCAGATCGACTACTTCACCGGCGACGCCCGCGCGTTGCGCGACCGGGTCGGCGGTGCGCTGACGGCATGGAGCGAGACCGACCGGCATTTCGGCCAACTGCTCGGCATGTACGCCTTCGGATTGGAAGAGGCCGGGCACTACGACCGATCTGAAGAGGTGGGGCTGCGCGCGGTCGAACTCGACCCCAAGGACGTGTGGGGCATCCACGCGGTCGTCCACACCTACGAAATGCAAGGCCGATTCCGGCGAGGAACCGCCTACCTGGACGAACGTCTGACGGACTGGTCGACCGGCACGTTCTTCAACGTGCACGCATGGTGGCACTACGCCCTCTACGCACTGGAGGCCGGAGACACGGCCCGGGCCCTGGAGATCTACGACGCCGTACTCCACGGCCCGGAGTCCACAGGCACCGCGATGGAACTGCTGGACGCCGCCGCCCTGCTCTGGCGCCTGCTTCTCGAAGGCGATGACCAGAACGCAAGGTGGAACGCCTTGGCCGACGCATGGGCGTCCAAAGCCCGGGAGCCTTTCTACGCGTTCAATGACATGCACGCGGTGATGGCCTTCGTCGGCGCCGGCCGCTTCGGCGACGCCGACCGGCTGATCGCCGACCGCGAGGCCTACCTGGCCGCCCCCCTGCCCGACGTCACCAACCAGGCGATGACCGCACGCGTCGGCCTTCCCGTCTGCCGCGCCCTGGTGGCCTTCGGCCGCGGAGACCACACCACCGCCGTCGACCTCCTCGCCCCCGTCAGGCACCACGTCAACGAATTCGGCGGCAGCCACGCGCAGCGCGACGCGGTGCAGAAGACCCTGCTGGAGGCCGCCCTCCGCTCCGGCCACCTCGATCTGGCCCGCGTCCTGGTCAGCGAGCGGATCAGCGTGCGACCGTCCAGCCCGTTCAACTGGCTCAAGCACGCCGACGTGGCCGAAGCCCTCGGTGACGCCGCCACCGCGACCACCGCCCGATCGCACGCCGCGAAACTGCGCCAGCCCTGAGAAACGGATAGTGACAATCCAAATTCTCCCGCGAGGCACCTGCTATCGCTGCCTCGACAAATGGCTCCCGCTCTAAAGGCGGGTGGCCGTCTGGATCAGCCCGGCGAGGGCCAGGGAACGGCTGTGCGGCGGCCAGGCGATCACGGTGGTGACGGTCGGCGCGTCCAGGATCGGCACGAAGGCGAGGTCGCGGCGGAGATGGATCCGGGCGGTCTCCGGCAGGAGGGCCACCGCCCTCCCCAGCGCGATCAGCTGCAGGAGCTGGGCGTGGTCGTGCACCTCGGGTCCCGGGCCGTCGGGGTAGCCGCCGTCGCAGTGCGGCCAGCGTGGCAGCGGAAGGCCGGCGATGTCGGCCATGCGCAGGTCCGTACGGCCTTCGAGGGGATGGTCCTTCGGCAGGACCAGGATCTGGCCCTCGGTGCTCAGCTCCTCGATGTCCAGGCCGGTCGTCGAGTCGAACGGCCTGTGCAGCAGGCCCACGTCGGCCCGGCCGTCGCGAAGGAGCCGCTCCTGCTCCCCGATCCCGCACAGCAGGACCTCGACGGCGACCGCGCCGGGCTCGGCGGCGTAGGCGTCCAGGAGCTTCGGCAGCAGTTCGCTCGATGCCCCGGCCTTCGTGACCAGCACCAGTTTCGGCTCCCCGGCGGCGGCGCGGCGGGTGCGGCGGGCGGCGGCGTCGACCGCGTCGAGGGCAGCCTGGCCCTCCCTGAGCAGGACCTTTCCTGCCTCGGTGAGTTCGACGGTACGGCTGGTACGTTCGAGAAGCTGAACGCCCAGGCGGCGTTCCAGCTGCTTGATCGCCCGCGAGAGGGGCGGCTGGGCGATCCCGAGGCGCTCGGCGGCGCGGCCGAAATGGAACTCCTCGGCGACGGCGACGAAGTACCGCAACTCCCGCGTCTCCATGCTCTCACCGTACCCGGGGATCAATACCCGTGAGGTATCGACCGCTACCCAGGCGGTGTTGGAGTGCTCTCGGCCGAGCGGCCAGGATTTCGGGTATGAGCGAACAGACGATCACGCTGATCACCGGCGCCAACAAGGGAATCGGATACGAGATCGCCGTCGGGCTGGGCGCCCTTGGCCACACCGTCGGCGTGGGGGCCAGGTCCCCGGAGCGGCTCTCGGAGGCCGTCGAGAAACTCCGCGCCGAGGGGGTCGACGCGTTCGCGGTACCCCTCGACGTGACCTCCGACGAGAGCGTCGCCGCCGCGGCCTCCCTGCTCTCCGAGCGTTTCGGACGGCTCGACGTGCTGGTCAACAACGCCGGGGTGACCGGCGGGATGCCACAGACGCCCACGACCGTCGACCCCGCGACCGTGCGAACGGTCGTGGAGACCAACGTGATCGGCGTCATCCGCGTCACCAACGCCATGCTGCCGCTGCTCAGGCGGTCCGCCGCACCACGGATCGTGAACATGTCCAGCAGCGTCGGGTCTCTCACCCGCCAGAGTTCTCAGTCCGCCATGGAGGCCGTAGGCCCGATCTCCGCCGCCTACTCGCCCTCCAAGACCTTCCTCAACGCCGTGACCCTCCAGTACGCCAAGGAACTGCACGACACCAACATCCTGATCAACGCCGCCTGCCCCGGCTACTGCGCAACCGATCTCAACGGCTTCCGCGGCGTCCGCACCGCTCGACAAGGCGCCGCCGTAGCCATCCACCTGGCCACCCTGCCCGACAACGGCCCCACCGGCTCCTTCTTCGAAGACGCCGGCGTGGTGCCCTGGTAACTCGTCACGCCGTCGGCTCCGCTGCCCGGCGGTTGCACCGGGGCCATGAGTGACGTTCCGGACATCCAGAACGCTGAGTGGTAGACGACGGCCACGGAAACCCCACCGTGACCGTCGGCGGGGTGCACCCGCCCGGACTGCGGACCACCCCGCGCTCGAGCCCCGTCCCTGACACCCCCGAGTCGGGGGCGGGGCTCCTTCCGGCCTGACCAAGACCCCGAGCGCTGGAAGCGACGGCGCAGCGTGGGCCGCCGAAGATGCGGCGCCGGGCTACCCGGTGCTGTTCGCGCGGATTCCGTCGATCAGGTATCCCAGGCCGCGGTGGAACGCGTCGTCCCAGTCGTTGTCGCTGGGATGACCATGCGCGGCCAGCGTCGGATACGTCTCGCGCCGGGCCGCGAGGATCTTGTCGGCGGCGTCGCGGGTGGACGGCTCGTCCCCGCCGTGCCAGGAAAGCTGGCTGATCGCGGCCCCGATCACGAAGTGCGACAGTCCGTAGGCCGCGGCGGTCAGCGGCGCGCCCGTGAGCCCGGCGCGTTGCAGGGCCGCATGCAGGAACTCGGTGCGCGTGAGGACGTTCGGGCCGAGCATCGGCCGGCCCATCAGCGTCGCGGTCCATCGGTGCCGGAGCATCACCGCGCGCCACCGCTCCACCATCGCGGTGACGTCGGCGCACCAGTCGCCGGTCGCCGGCGGCACCTCGGCCTCGGCGAACACCCTGTCGAGCGCCAGGTCGAGCACGTCGTCCTTGGTGTCGAGGTGCCAGTACAGCGTGGTCGAGCCGGTGCCGAGCCGCTCGGCCAGCCGCCGCATGGTCAGCCGGTCCGCGCCCTCCTCGTCCAGGAGCGCGACCGCTTCGGCGACGATGCGTTCCCGCGACAGCGGCGGCGCCTCCCGCCGTCCGCGCGGCTGCTTCAACCAGATGTCGCCCGCTCGGCTCGTCCCCATCCGCCCAGTCTAGTACGGTGGACGAGTACCGGATCAATGTTCTAGTTACCCGATCATCGTTCAGAGGTGGTTCGTGGGGCACATCGATGTGAGCGACCTGGCCTATGCGCTGCCCGATGGACGACCCTTGCTGCGCGAGGTGTCCTTCCGTGTGGGGCAGGGTGCGAAGGCGGCCCTGGTCGGACCGAACGGCGGCGGCAAGACGACGCTGCTCAGGCTCATCGCCGGGGAACTGACCCCTTCCGCGGGGAAGGTCGCCAACACGGGCGGCCTCGGCGTGATGCGCCAGTTCACTGCGGAGGACCGCACTGTCCGCGAGCTCCTCCTGTCGGTCGCACCGCCGCGGATCCGGGCGGCGACCGGCGCGCTCGCACGCGCCGAAGCCGCGCTGGCCGACGCCCCGGAGACCCAGATCGCCTACGCCCAGGCCATCAGCGACTTCACCGAGGCCGGCGGCTACGACCTGGAAGTCGTCTGGGACGCCTGCACGACCCTGGCCCTCGGCCTGCCGTACGAGGACGTCCGCGACCGGCCCGCGGGCACCCTGTCCGGCGGCGAGCAGAAACGGCTCATGCTGGAGACGCTGCTCCGCGGCCCCGATGAGGTCCTGCTGCTCGACGAGCCCGACAACTACCTGGACATCCCCGGCAAGCAATGGCTGGAGGAACGGCTGCGAGCCACCACCAAGACCGTGCTGCTGGTCTCCCACGACCGCCGCCTGCTCGCCGGGACGGCCGACCGGATCATCACCGTCGAGTCCGGCACGGTCTGGGTGCACGGCGGCGGTTTCGCCACCTACCCGGCCGCGCGCCGCGACCGCGCCGCCCGCATGGGCGAACTGCGCCGCCGCTGGGACGAGGAGCATGCCCGGCTGCGCCGCTTGGTCCACGCCCTGCGCCAGCGCGCCGCCGCCAACGACGCCGTCGCCTCGTCCTACCAGGCCGCCCGCAGCCGCCTGGCCCGCTTCGAGGAGGCGGGGCCGCCGGAGCCGCCGCCGCGCGAGCAGAACATCCGTGTCCGCCTGCGCGGCGGACGCACCGGAAAACGCGCCGTGGTCTGCGAAGGACTCGCGGTCGCCGACCTGACCGAGCCGTTCGACCTGGAGGTCTGGTACGGCGAACGCGTCGCCGTCCTCGGCGCGAACGGGTCGGGCAAGTCACAGTTCCTCAAGCTGCTCGCCGACCCGTCCTCAGTCCCCCATCAGGGCACGGCGAGGCTCGGCGCCCGCGTCGCTCCCGGCCACTTCGTCCAGACCCACACGCGTCCCGACCTGCGTGACCGCGGCCCTGCCGAGATCATCACGACCGGCTTCGGGACAACCCTGAACGACGCCATGCGCGCGCTGGCCCGATACGAACTCGCCCCCACGCGACGCCAGCCCTTCCAGACCCTGTCCGGCGGTCAGCAGGCACGCCTGCAGATCCTGCTGCTGGAGCTGTCCGGCTGCACCCTCCTTCTGCTGGACGAGCCGACCGACAACCTCGACCTCGCCAGCGCCCAAGCTCTCCAGGACGGCCTGACCGCCTACCAGGGCACCGTCCTGGCCGTGACGCACGACCGCTGGTTCGCCGACGACTTCGACCGCTACCTGATCTTCGAGCCGGACGGTACCGTCCACCACCGCTCCACTCCGACCTGGGAGCCAATGAACCGGACGCATGAGACAGAACAAGCCTGAAGCCCGCTCTGACCACCTCGCCGCCGCTGCCCGCCTGAGGTGGCTTCTCGGCGTTGTTCCGTTTCAGGACGCCGGTTGCCCGTGTTCGGGGATCGAAGCTGTTCAGCGCAGGACGGCCGCCAGGAGGTCGGCTCCCAGGGCGGTCAGGTCGGTCAAATTGGCGGTGTAGCGGACGTAACGGCCCTGTCGCCGGGCCGTGAGCAGGCCTGCGCGGCGCAGGACGGCGAGGTGGCGGGAAACCTCCGGGGGCGAGAGTCCCCAAGCGTGGGCCAGCTCGCCGGTGGTGTGCGGGCCGCGGGCCAGGGTGCGCAGCAGCCGCAACCGGACCGGATGGGCGAGCGCCTCCAGACGTAGCGTGACCGTTTCCAGCGATACCGGTTCCGCTGGACTCGCCTCGGCGACGGGATACTGCACCACCGGCTGCCATCCGGGCGCGTAGACCGCCACCAGGTGCGGGTGGCCGAAGACGCTGGGGAGGAAGGTGACCCCGGTGCCGCGGGCGGTGGTCGCACTGTCCTGCAGCTTGTCCACGATGATGTGGTCGCCGTCCGGGGCCAGGGTCACGGCGCTGGAGACCGACGCGAGCGCCGCCCCGATGCCCTGGTGCTTCAGCAGGTCGTTCTTCAGACGCAGGTCGGTGGCCAGTTGCACGGCGACGTCCGTCCAGGCCAGGTCGAAGAAGGCCTCGGCGCACTGCTCGAGGGTGCCGCGCACCCGGGTTCGCACGCCGGCCGGGTCCGCGAGCAGCCGTTCCGCGAACGCCTCCTGGAGCGCGCCGCGGGCCTGGGCAAGGTCCAGGGCCCGATCGCGCGCCGCCGCGTCGGCGAGCGGCGACGGTGCGGCGAAGTGGACCCGGTTGCTGCCGCACGTGGTGATGAGCGCGGCGGTCACATAGCTTTCGTCGTCGATCCGGTCCACCTCGTCCAACTCCTCGGCGAGGGTCGGCCGGGGACGAGCGGGCACCAGGAAGTCCGCTCGTGAGGAACGCCAGAGGAACTCCGCCTCCCTGAGCCGCTCGGCCAGCTCCGGTCGCAGCCCGGCCCAGACGCCTCCGGCCCAGCCGGCGAGCTGCGGGTGATGCCCGGGTTCGGCCAGCACGTGCAGCATCGCGGTCAGCTCCGCCAGCGGGGAGGCGGCGAACCGCAGTTTCCCGGACGGCGGGCCGCCGATGTCGATCCTCAACGTCATCCCCACATCCTCGCTGGTCGGAGGGCCGACGACCGTCCCGGTTGACGGTATTCGTCAACCGGGATGGGTGGGCCGGGCGGCCGAACGCACCGTTGACGCCATGGCGACCACCAAGATCCATGCGCGCGCCCTCCTCCGCGCCTCCGGAGGCCCCCGCTATGCCATCGCCCTGGCCGTGGACGCGCTCGGCACCGGCCTGCTACGGCCCTTCCTGCTGCTCTACGGGGTGATGGTGCTGAGGCTGTCCGCGTCGGCCACCGGCATCGCCATGACGACCGGCGTCGTCATGGGTCTGGTGTGCATGCCCGCTGTCGGCCGATGGCTGGACCGGGGCGCACGCAGCACGGTCGTGGCGGCGTCGATGCTGGTACGGGTGCTGGGAGTGGCGCTGCTGCTGGCCGCCCCCGCAGGGCACGTCTGGCTGTTCGCGACGGCGGCGCTCTTCCTCGGCATCGGCAACCAGGCATGGCCCGCAGCCCACGCCGCCCTCGTGGCCACGGTCGCTCACGGCCGCGAACGCGACGCCGCTCTCGCGGGAGGCCGCGCCCTGCGCAACGCCGGCCTGGGCGCGGGCGCCCTCCTCGCCACCGCCTGCCTTACGGGCGGCACCACTGCGCTGCAGGCGCTGGCAGCCGCCACCGGGCTCGCCTATCTCGCCGCGGCGACCTTGGCATGGTCGGTCCGCCTGCGTGCGCGTCCGGCCGCTGTTCCGCCCAATGGCGGGGCCGGCGGGACCGCACCTCGGATGCGTGCGTTGCTGGCCGCCAACGTGGTCTACGTCTTCTGTCTCAACGTCCCCGAAATCGCGGTGCCTCTGGTCCTGGTGACCCAGTTGCACGCATCCCCGCTGTGGGCGGCGGCCATCTTCGTGGCGAACACGGTGCTGGTGGTCACCCTGCAGGTCCCGGTCACCGTCCTGATGTCCCGCTTCTCCCGGCGGACCGTGCTGGCTCTGGCCGGCGTGGTGCTCGCCGCGTCCTACCTCGGTTTCCTGGCGGCCACGTCGCCGGAACACCGCTGGAGCGCCCCGGCCGTCGCCGCGGTCTCCGTGGTCTGCGCCATCGGCGAGATCATCTATGCCGGCAGCGCCACCGCGCTCGTCACCGCCCTCGCCCCGGCCCCCGTCCTCGGACGCGCCCTCTCCCGCTTCCAGCTCTCCACCGGCCTCGGCCTCGCCGTCTCCCCGGCTGTCATGACCTCTCTCGCCTCCCACGGCCCGGCCGCCCTCTGGGGCAGCCTCGCCGCTTCGACGCTCCTGTCCGCCTCGGCCGTCGCCACCGAGAAAGACCAGGCAACAGGGCTCAGCGACAGCCGCCACCCGGCGAGAGCGGGCTCGTGAACTCGGCAGCCGCCTCGCCCGCCTTGGGCGGCTTCATATCCAGCGCTTACGGAGGACGAGCGTGCGGCGGTCGACGTCGAGATCGCCCCGGAGATCAGGTACCCCCTATCCGTCGACGCGGGCTGGCCAGACGCAAGGACCTCCCGAAGGACGTGAAGGCGCAGTTCTCCACCGACCAGGACTTCGCGGTGCGTCCGCTCCTCGCCGAGCACCACCACGATGCGCCCGTCGAGTTGCTCTCGGAGATCTGGCGCGAGTGGGAGGGCTGTCGCAATGGCACATCAGGGAACGCATCCCACACGAAGGACTGCGCCGGTTCGCGGACGATCCGCACCCCCGGATGCGGGCGCTGGCCCTGGACGACCCGCAGACACCGCCGGAACTCGTCGACAAGCTGAGCCCCGACGAAGAGCCATGGGTGCGGTGGTGCGCCCTGCGCGATCCCCCGCTCCCACCCGACCGGGTCAGCTGACCCAACTCGTCGCCGTGGCCGTTACGGCGGGTGATGGCTTTTATCAGCCAACGGCTCCTTATTGTCAAATCCGCCGTTCAGTAGACATTCCGCCAGACTCCCTCACGCCCGTCCATTTAGCATGATTTGGCAACTTTGCACCTTATCGTTCAGGGTAAACCGATATCAAAATTAAGGCTCGCCCGATTATCGGACGGAGATCATCTTCCGCCTATTGTGCGTGTTTTCCACGATGCCCCCGCTTAGGACAGTGAGTAATGCTGGCCGCGAGATGCGGCCTCATGCAAGGTCGCCAGTCGCCACGGAAAGTTGGGCAGATCATGCGCACAGGTGGCCGGATCGCTGTAGCGGCGGCAAGCACGATAGTCGCAGGAGCGGCTCTGATGATCCCGCTAGCGTCCTCGCAGGCGGCGGTCAACAGTCAGGCGCACAGCGCGAGGGGCCGCTGCCGGCACGGAGTGCGTGACGTACAGTTTCGCGACAGCGTGTTTCCGGAAGCACGGAGACGGAATCCTGCTGTACAACGGGGGCAACACGAGCGACGACGTGACGATAGCGAAATGGAGCAACTACCTGCGAACCCGCTCCGGAGCGTGGAAATACTACCGAAAAGGTCACCACGTCAACCCCTATCCTCAAAATTGGAGGGGGCCCTGGAAGCACAACTTCTACGAGGACCAGTCCGTGAACGCCTACGGGGGCAAGGGAAGCGGGATCCGCTTGTACGCGTGCGTCGGCGGAAAAGGCTGCTCGCGGTACATCTGGATCCGCAACAGCCAGTAGGCGACAAAACAGGAACGACCGGAGCACACAGCTGCACCGGCAAGTGCACGGGCTGGATGCAGCCGCAGACGTCCTGCAAGCTCTGTCGTTTCGTCGCCGTCTCGTCCTGGCCGAAGGCGCCCAGGCAAGCGAGGAGGACCTGCTGGCCTGGGCCCGCGCCAACGCACCCGAACCGGCCGCCACGCGCAGGGAAACTCGGAATGTTCGATCGTGCGGTCGCCGAGCTCTCGTGCGCCCTGGAGGCTCGGCCGTCGTTTACTCCGTGTCGGACACTCACGATCTGCTCCCCGGAGGCGTGATGGCTAGGGACAGGAGTTCGGCCAGGTGGAGGCCGGTCTTGTGGGCGAGGTCGCCTAGCTGTGTCCGGCAGGAGAAGCCGTCGGTGAGGACGGTCTCCGGGGCGTCCTCGGCGTGGACCGCCGGCAGCAGCGCGGTCCCGGCGACGGCCACGCTGACGTCGTAGTGACCGCGCTCGACGCCGAAGTTCCCCGCCAGACCGCAGCAGCCGTCGATCGTCCGCGTCCGGACGCCCGCGCGTTCCAGCAGGGCCTGGTCGGCGGAGAAGCCCATGACCGCGCGGTGGTGGCAGTGGGGCTGCACGATCGCGGACATGCCGTCCAGGCCCGGCGGCGGCCGCCAGCCTTCGGTGTCCATGAGTAGTTCGGCGAGCGTCCTCGTCGCGGCGGCTACGGCGGACGCCTCCGGCGTCCGGCCGAGAAGCTCGGCGGCGTCACCGCGGAACACGGCGGTGCACGAGGGTTCGAGGCCGACGACGGGCATGTCCGCGGCGGCGAGGGCGGCGACGCTGCGGCCGAGGAGCCGGCGCGCGGTGCCGAGCTGGCCGGTCGAGATCCAGGTCAGCCCGCAGCACAGCGCGCGTTCGGGAATGGCGACGGAGTACCCGGCGTCCTCGAGCACCGCCACGGCCGCGATGCCCACCTGCGGGGCGAACAGGTCGGTGAAGGTGTCCACCCAGAGCATCACCGGCCGGCCGGGAGCGGGCCGGTGACCGGCGAACCACCGGCGGAAGGTGCGACCGGCGAAGACGGGCAGCGGCCGGCGGGGGTCGACGCCGGCGAGCCGCTTGCCCGCCGACGCCAGCGGTCCCGCCGCCATCGCGCGGTTGACCAGGTTCGGTGTCCGGGACGCCAGCCGTGCCCAGCGGGGCAGCCACCCCAGCGAGTAGTGCGCCGCGGGACGGAGTCGTCGCCGGTAGCGCTGGTACAGGGCCTCCGCCTTGTAGGTGGCCATGTCGACACCCGTGGGGCATTCCGAGGAGCACGCCTTGCAGGAGAGGCAGAGATCGAGCGCGTCGAGCACCTCGGGCGAGCGCCACCCGGCGACCAGTTCCCCGGCGGCCATCTCCTGCAGGACGCGTGCCCGTCCGCGCGTGGAGTCCTTCTCGTCGCGGGTGGCGCGGAAGGAGGGGCACATGACGCCGTTCGAGCCGGCGGGCACGCGGCATTTGCCGACGCCGGTGCAGCGGTGCACCGCCGCGCCGAAGTCCGACCCGTCCTCGTGGAAACCGAAGCCGAGCCGGGTGGGAGAGGGCCGTGCCGCGACCTGCCGCAGGTCGGCGTCGACTGGGCGGGGACGCACGATGACGCCCGGATTGAGGACGTCGCCGGGGTCGAACGCGTCCTTGACCGCGCCGAACACGTCCAGCAGCGCGGGTGAGTACATCGCCGGGAGGAGTTCGCCGCGGGCACGCCCGTCGCCGTGCTCGCCCGACATCGACCCGCCGTAGCCGGCCACCAGTTTCGCCGCCTGACCGAGGAACTCCCGGAACACGGCCGTGCCGCCGCTGCGGCCGAGCGGGAAGTCGATGCGGACGTGGAGGCAACCGTCACCGAAATGCCCGTAGGGGACGCCGGTCAGGCCGTGCCCGTCCAGGAGTGCCTCGAAGTCGCGCAGGTAGGCACCGAGCCGGTCCGGTGGGACGGCGGCGTCCTCCCATCCGGCGAACGCGGGGCCGCCGTTCCCCGCCCGCGCGGCCAGTCCCGCCCCGTCCTCCCGGATCCTCCAGAGCGCGGCCGCCGCGCGAGAGTCGCGGACCATCCGCGCGTCCAGGGCGCCCGCCTCGTCCAGCAAGGACTTCGCGCGAGCGGCGACCTCCCCCGCGTCGTCACCGCCGAGCTCGGCGAACAGCCACCCCCTGCCGCGCGGGAGGGCGGGGACGGGCGCGCCGCCGCGGCGACGCACCACGTCCACGAGCCGGGAGTCCAGGCCCTCCAGCGCGACCGGGTGGAAGGGCAGGAGGGCGGGGACGGCGTCCGCCGCCGCCGCCATGTCGGGGTAGCCGAGCACGACGAGGGCCGTCGCCTTGGGCGCGCGGACCAGGCGCACGGTCGCTCGCTCCAGGACCCCGCAGGTCCCCTCGGTTCCGACCAGCGCCTTGGCGACGTCGAAGCCGCGTTCGGGCAGCAGGTGCTCCAGCGAGTAGCCGGAGATCTGACGGGTGAACCGCCCGCACTCGGTGCGGATCACGGCCAGCCGCGACCGCACCAGGCGGTCCAGCGCCGACAGCACCGGGCTCGACCCGGGGTCGGCGCCCCGCGTCGCGCGCAACCGCTCTCCCGTGCCGGTCACCATGTCGAGATCGACGACGTTGTCCGCGGTGCGGCCGTAGCCGAGGGCCCGGGACCCGCACGCGTTGTTGCCGATCATGCCGCCGATCGTGCAGCGGTCATGGGTGGACGGGTCGGGGCCGAACCGCAGCCCGTGCACCGCCGCACGGCGTTGCAGGTCGTCCAGCACGACCCCGGGCTCGACGACGGCCGTGGCCGAGCCCGGGTCGATGTCGTGGATCCGGTCGAGGTGGCGGGAGAGGTCCACCACCACGCCGGGCCCTACCGCGTTCCCCGCGATGGACGTGCCGGCGCCGCGGGCTGTCAGCGGAGTCGCCAGCGTCCGGCACACCTCGACGACGGCGGCGATCTCGTCGGCGTCGCGGGGGAACACGACCACCGCCGGGACGACGCGGTAGAGCGAGGCGTCTGTGGAGTACTCGGCGCGCCGGCGGGCCGAGTAGTCAAGGTCGGTGACCCCGGCCCGGCGAAGCGCGGAGACGAGGCCCTCTCCCTTCGTGCCGGTCCCCCTCATGCCGGCCCCTCGCCGGGTTGGGCACGGAGCGCGGACAGCACCTCGTCGGTGTGCTCGCCCAGTGCGGGAATCCCCCGTCCAGCGTGCGGGGGTAGACCGGCGAGGTCGAACGGGGCCCGCAGGACCCGCACGGGGCCCGCCGGAGAGTCGGCTTCGAGCCATCGGCCCCGGGCCGCGAGCTGGGGGTGCTCCACCAGGCCGCGCAGGTCATTGACGTCGCCGGTGGGTATCCCGGCCTCGAGCAGGCGCCCGGTGACCTCGTCGACCTCGCGCGGAGCGAACCGGTCCTCGATCAGCCGCTCCAGCGCGGCCCGGTTGCGCACGCGCGCCTCGTTGCCGCGGAACTCGGGCACGTCGGCGAGCTCGGGGTCGTCCAGGACGTGGGAGCAGAAGGCGCGCCACTGGGCGTCGGTCTGGACGGCGAAGTTGACGTGTCCCTTGTCGCCGACCCGGTAGACCCCGTAGGGGACCATCATGTTGTGCCGTGCTCCCGCGCGCCGCGGCTGGGTGCCGCCGTAGATCTGGTGGTACGCGGGGGCCATCATCCACTCCGCCAGGCAGTCCAGCATCGCGACGTCGACGGACTGCCCGCGGCCCGTGCGGGTGCGGTCGAGCACCGCCGCCAGGATCGAGGACAGCGCGTACACCGCAGCGCACATGTCGGCCACCGAGATCCCGGCCTTCGCGGGCGCGTCCGGCTGCCCGGTCACCGACAGCAGCCCCGCCTCGCCCTGGACCAGCAGGTCGAAGGCCTTGCGCTCGCGCAGGGGCCCGCCGGTCCCGTAGCCGGTGATCGCACAGTTGATCAGCCGCGGCCACCGCTCCGCGAGCGTCCCGGCGTCGAGGCCGAGGCGGTCGACCGCTCCGGGGCTGAGATTGTGGACGAACACGTCCGCGTCGTTCAGGAGCGCGTGCAGCGCCGCGCGGCCGTCGGCGGACTTCAGGTCGAGGGCCACGCTGCGCTTGCCCCGGTTCGCCCAGACGAAGTACGCCGACTGCCCCTTGACCACCGAGTCGTAGCCCCGGGCCAGATCACCGCCTGCCGGGTTCTCGATCTTGATCACGTCGGCTCCGAGATCGGCCAGATGGCGGCTGCACAGCGGCGCCGCGACCGCGTGCTCCAGGGCGACCACGCGCAGGCCGGCGAGCGGCGGCGCCGGCGCGTCGCACGCGGCGCCGCCGGCTGGAGCCGGGTCAGGGATTTTCGCCATCTTCGCCTTTCCTGTTCTCTCCGTTTTCGCCTCTCTGCAGAGGGAGGCGAGACCGACGCTAGGAGTTGGGAGACCGTCGGTCGTCGGCCGATCCACCGAACCTGCCGGAGTGCGGTTGGGAATTCCTACACCGCCCAGTTCAGGGCTTCCGTGCGGTCCTTCGGAACACGAAATCGGCGGACGCGACGGGCTGTCCGCGCTGGGACACCTCGGTGTGCACGAAAACCGTCCTACGCGTTTCGTGAACGGTGACGGGCCGTGCCAGCAGCGACGTCCAGGGATCCGCGGGGGTGAGGAACTGGATATGCCCCGACACCAGGTGGCCGTCGACCTCGGAAGAAGCGGCGGCGAACCAGAACAGCACGGCGCCCTGCACCTGGCCGGAGCGGTTCAGCATGGCCGCGTTCGGGTGCAGGAACCGTCCGTCCGGGCCGTCTTGGCAGGCCTTCGCCAGTAGCGCGTCAGCCCATGGCCGCCCGTGCTCCGCGTCCAGTGTTGGCATGGCGGTCAGCACCGCCTGCTCTGCGTCGGTCAAGAGCTCGGCCGTCGAATGCGCCGGTGGGGTCACAGCCTCTGGCACCTCCCAGGGCAGCGGGTCGAGCCGCGCCGCCGAGCCGGGGACGGCGAAAGTGGCCAGGCAGCGTCCCACCACCGTCTCGCCGGACAGGACGGTGCCGTGCGTCCGCCCCAGGCCGCCGCGCGGCGGCTCGCTGCGCGCACGCACCGAGGTCCACGGCCGAGGCGGATCCGGATCGAGCTCCAGCGTCAGCGTGAGCGTCGGCAGCGCCCGCCGGGCACCGACCTGGGAGCGCAGCGCGGCGCCGAGGGCCAGATCGGCCAGCATGGCGACGCCCACCAGCCCGGCATCGGACGGGCCGGGACAGCCGATCCGCAACTCGACCACGGACGCGTCGCCGGTCGCGACGGCCTGGACCCGCGCCATCGTGGCCAGCCAAGGAACACCGCTCGCACGGGCGAGCGCCAGCGCCCCCAAAGCCCGGTCCCGCATTTCTGGATGCTCGTTCTCCGGCATTAGGCCAGCGTGATCTCTTCGCGGGTGTCACGGCGACGTGAGTTCCCCCAAAACCGCACGACCGACGTTGCACGATCGCCCGATGCCGGCGCCCGCGGCACGGCCCTAGCGTCGTCGATGCCCACCGATCCGACTCTGGAGGAGCAAAGGCCTTGACGAACAACGAAGACGCCATCCGCGGGATCAAAGCCCTCATGTTCGACTTCTACGGGACCGTCGTCGACATGCAGGCCGGCCTCACCGAAGCCATCACCCCGTACCTGGCGCAGAAGAACTACACGGCGAATCCCGCCTCCCGCGTCGTCACCTGGTGGCGGCGAACCCACTTCGAGAACTCGATGATCGACGCCCTGCTCCACCGCGAGCACACCCCTTACCGGGAGATCGGGCGGCAGGCCGTCCACTACACGCTCGACCGCGCGGGCATCGAGCACACCGACGAGGAAGTGGTCGGCCTCGTGGCGCAGATCGAACGCCTCAAGCCGTTCTCCGACGTCGTGGACGCCCTCGCACTGGTCAAGGCCGGCGGAACGAAACTGGTCATTCTCTCCAACGGGGACCCCGACATGCTGACCAGCGGCGTCCGGTACTCGGGCACCGAACACCTCTGGGACCGCGTCGTCTCCGTCGCCACGGCGAACTCCTTCAAACCGCACCGCGACACCTACAGGACGGCGGCCGACCTGATCCGGCTGGCGCCGGAGGAGGTCCTGTTCGTCGCCAACCACGCGTTCGACTGCGTGGGAGCCAAGGCGGCCGGCATGAGGACGGCCTTCGTCGACCGCCGCCAGCGGCCCTTCGGGAACACGCTCTACGAGCCCGACCTGATCGTCGACGACTTCGCGCACCTGGCCAAGACCGTCACCTCCGCCCTCGGCCGCGCGTAGGGCGAGGCCGCCGGGGTCCGCTCCGGACCCCGGCGGACGGTCATTCCGGCTGAGCCTCAGCGCCGTGGACCCGCTCTCGAACGCGAAGGACGCGGAGCTGCACCGCGACCGCCAGCCGCTGCACGGGATCGGCCAGGTCCAGCCCCGAGATCTCGCCGAGCCGCTGGAGCCGGTGGCGCAGCGTGTTCGAATGCAGCACCAGTCGTTCGGAGGCCTTCGAGACGGACCCGAACTCGTCCAGGTAGACCCGCAGGGTCGTCAGGTAGTCGGTGTGCTGCTGCGCATCGTGCTCGATGAGCCGGCGCAGGGGCGCGCACGGTTCGAACCCCGCGCCGCCGACGGCGTTCTCCACCGGTAGCAGTGCCAGGTCGGGCCACAGGTCCTCGGCGGTGACCACCGCGTGCGGAACGTCGCTCCGGCGGGCCACCTGCAGGAGGTCGTCCACCATCTGCCGGGAGGCGGGCAGGCCGGCCAGGCCCGGCCCCCAGGTGCCGATCGCCGCGCGCATGACGGCGCCCATGCGTTCGAGCTGGCTCAACGCCGGCTTCACCCGTGCCGCCAGCCGCGCCCGGCCGTTCTCGTCCGGTGTCGGTACGAGCGCGTAGTAGACGCCCTCACAGAGCACGACCACGGTGGCCGGATCGATGCTGCTCATCTGCAACGACAGGAGATGCAGGATCCGTTCGCCCAGCAGGCCCGAGGACCCGCCGGAGGGCTCTTCGCCGGCGAACCCGACGACGACGAACCCCGTGCGGTCGCCCAGCCCGAGTTCGGCGACGGCGTTCGCGCCCGGCCCGAGATCCCCGTACATCAGCCCCCGCGCCATCCGGGTCCGCGCCGCCCGGTCGGTGTCCTCCACCAGCCGGTGCCTCAGCATGAACGGCACGGCCAGCTCGGCGGCGCGGGACAGCGCGGCCTCCGCCTCCGCGCCCAGCCGCTGCCGGCCCTCGGCGACCGAGATCTCGCCCAGCGCCTCCCCCTCGAACCAGATCGCGATCCGCAACCGGGTGCGCAGGCCCGGGTAGCCGTCCAGCCGGACCACGGAGCCGGGATTGCGGAACGTCTCGTAGGCGCTGCGGTCGGCGGTGAAACGCTCGATCCACTGCTCAGGCGTCTGACGGCCGAGGATGGTGTCGCGCCGCACGCTGTCGATCTCGAAATCCTGCACCGAGTAGGCGATGACCCGATGGGCCCTGTCGTAGAGCACCACCGATCCGCCCACCATCACCGCGATGGCGTCGGCCAGCCCGTGCACGCTGCTGGGCGCGAGCCGCTCGCTGCGCGCCTCCGGATCTGCGGTCGTGGCCGAGATCAGCGTCCGCAGCAGCGTCACCAGCCGCGCCCAACCCAACCCCGGCTGCGCGCGCAGCACCGACGTCCCGAACTCGCGGGCCGTCTCCACCGGGCCCTCGTCCGCGGAGTCCCGGAACACGACGGCCGCCGCGCCCGCCGCGCCCGCCTCGGCGGCGAGTTCGCGGGCCCCGGCGGACGACGCCTCGACGCCGACCGCGAGCACCACCTGGCCGCGCTCGACGGCCTGCGGCGGATCATGGACGACCACGTCGTCGACCACGGCGATGCCGTCCCGCACCACGGACTCGGCGCGCAACTGGTCCGGCCTCAGCGCGGCCAGCAGATCACTGAGCCTCATCGTCCTCCCCCGGACCGCCGCCGCGGTGGACCCCCCGTCCGACCTGGACGGTGACACCCACGGTAACCGTGCTCGAACCGGTGAGCCTTGTCAGGATGTCCAACGCCGCCCCCGCGACATCGTGCGAACTCCCGAGGCGTGACCGGCGTCACCCTTCCTAGCGTGAGGCCCACGATCCGGCGGTCCGGACGACGCCGGCCACCCCACGCACGCAGGGACGAGTCATGACCTTGAGCAAGGACGAGAGCACCCGAAGATCACCGGCGCAGGGACGCTGGTACCGCGACGTCACCAGCGCCAACCGGCGCTCGCTCGTCGCGGCCTTCCTCGGATGGGGCTTCGACGGGTACGAGACCTACGCGCTCGTCGTCGTGCTCGTCCCGATGATGAACGACCTGCTGTCGCCCGGGCAGCAGGCCGACCTCCCGTTCTGGGGCGGGGTCGCGGTCGGGGTGACGCTGCTCGGCTGGGCGATCGGCGGCGTCATCGGCGGCGTCGTCGCCGACTACATCGGACGCAAACGCGTCATGCTGTTCTCCGTCGCCGCCTACGCCGTGTTCGCGGGCCTCACCGCACTGGCGGGCAACCTGGAGATGCTCCTCGCGCTGCGCTTCCTGACCGGGCTCTCGCTCGGCAGCGAATGGGGCACCGGAACCGCGCTCATCGCCGAGACCTGGCCCGTCCGGGCGCGCGCCAAGGCCGCGGGCATCATGCAGGCGGGATTCGGCTTCGGCGCCCTGCTCGCCTCGGGGGTCTGGCTCGTTCTCAGCGAAGCCGGCCCCGGCGCCTGGCGCATCGTCTTCCTCATCGGGCTGGCGCCGGCGCTGTTCACCCTCTACATCCGGCGGCACGTCACCGAGTCCTCGTCCTGGCGTCATGCCAAGGACACCGCGACGGCCCGGCGCAGGAAAGAACTCACCCTTGTCCAGGTCTTCAAGGAGCCGGAGTCCCGGCGCCGGGTCCTGCTGACGCTGGTGCTGTCCCTGTTCTCCATCGGCGCCTACTACACCGTGTCCACGTCCCTGCCGTTGTTCGTCAAGGAACTGGCCGCCGACCAGGGCCGGACGGACCTCAACCACCTGACCAGCCTCGCAGGCATGACCTACAACGTGGGATCGATCCTCGGCTACGTCGCCGGCGGCTTCCTCGCCGACCGCATCGGCCGCAGGCCGTACATCGCGCTCTACCTCGTCTGCGCCGTGGCGACCACCGCGCTGCTCTACCTGACCACCACGTCACTGCCGCTGATCATCCTGATGGCCGCCCTCAACGGCTTCTTCACCCTCGGCATGTTCGCCGCCTTCGCCATCTACCTGCCCGAGCTGTTCGGCGCCTCCGTGCGCGCGACCGCGATCAGCTTCGTCTTCAACTCCACCCGGATCGTCGCCGCCGCCGGGCCCATCGTCTTCGGCGAACTCGTCCTGGCCCTGGGAGGCGCCGCCCATGCGGCCGTCATCCTCGGCTCCCTCTACATCGTCGGGCTCCTGGTCCTGCCGTTCCTTCCCGAGACCACCGGGACGTCCACCGAGCGTTAGCCGGTCACCTCACCGGAACGGGGGTGACCGCCAGGCGATGGCTGGTGCGCGGTGACGAGTGATCGTTCACGTCACCGCACGCCAGCCGACCTGGTCCAGCCTCCGCACCGAGCCGATGCCTTTACATTGTAGATCAGTGGCCTGCGCTTTCGAGTTACTGGTATTTCACTGTCGCTACGGCTTGTGCCCCAGCAGTTCACGGGTCGCCCACAAAGACCGGGTGTAGCTGAGTGCCGACAGGAACGTCGCTCCGTCGGGGCCGGCCTCGTAGCTGTGGGGCACCCAGCCCTGGAAGCAGAAGTAGTCTCCGGGTTCGAGGCGTTCGACCGCCCCTTCCGGCCCTGTCGTGAGCGTGCCTCGCGCGAGCCAGATGTGCTCGTAGACGCCTGGCGCATGGGGGCTGCTGGCATTCCGCGACCCGGCGGGCAATTCTGCTTCATAAAACTCGACCGGGCCGTTCGGTGCGAACTGGTGCAGCAGCCGGGACTTGCTGATACTTCCCCCCGGAGGGGCCGGGTCCGAATGGCGCAACAAGCGAATCATGGGGTCCGTCGCGTCCCTGAGCAGGTCCGTGACATCACAGCCCAGGACTTTGGACAGGGCCAGGAGCGTGCTGACCGTGGGGTTGCCCGTTCCCGCCTCGACGACGGACAGCGTGCCCGCGGACAGTCCCGCCAGCTTCGCGAGCTCTCCCTGGGACAACCCGGCACGTTCGCGGCGTGCCCGCACGGACACCGCCAGCACCGACCCGAACGGGACCTCCTCGGGGCTCTGCCTCGAGCCTTGAACCGGCGTCGCCATGGAGCCAGTATGCCCGGCCCGCACTGGCGCCAGCACCCGGACGGGCTCGTGTGTCCCAGGTCCGGAGGGTTGACGCTTCAGTAGATTGAGATTAGCTTCAGTCAAATGAAGCCTCGCCATGTTCTCTTCCGCGGACGGCTCGTTCCCTACGAAGACGCCCGCCTCCACGTCCTGACGACGACGCTGAAGTACGGCGTCGGGGTGTTCGAGGGGCTTCGGGCCTACTGGAAGGAAGACGAGCGCGAGCTTTACATCTTCCGCCCGCACGACCACTTCCGCCGGCTGCACGACTCCCTGCGGGTCACGGGCATGGACGTCCCCGACGGCATCGACGACCTCACCGAGCGGCTCACGGAACTGATCAAGGCGAACGACCTCCGCCAGAACCTCCACATCCGCGTCCAGGCCTTCGTCGACAACGACGACGGGACACCGGACGCCACCGGGCCGGTCGTCGTCAGCATGGCCACGATCCCCATGGAGAACTACTTCGGCCGCGCGGCCCTGGACGTCTGCGTCAGCTCGTGGGCCCGCATCTCCGAGAGGTCGATGCCCCCGCGGGTCAAGGCGATCGCGAACTACCAGAACTCCCGGCTCGCGATGCTGGAGGCCCGCGCCGACGGATACACGGGCGCGATCCTGCTGACGCACGAGGGCAGCGTCTCCGAAGGGCCGGGATACAACGTCTTCGTGGTGCGCGACGGGCGGATCGCCACGCCGCGGGTCACCGACGCGATCCTCCAGGGCGTCACCCGGGACACCGTCCTGCAACTGGCGTCCCGGCACCTGGGCGTCGAGGTCGAGGAACGCCGGATCGACCGGACGGAGCTGTACCTCGCGGACGAGGTGTTCGTGTGCGGGAGCGCCGCGGAGGTCACGGCCGTCGCGTCCATCGACCGCAGGCCGGTCGGCGGTGGCGGGGCCGGCGAGACCACCACCGCCCTCCAGTGGCTCTACGACGCGGCGACGCGCGGCACCCTCGATCGCGAGCAAGGCTGGGTCGAGCCGGTGTACCACCCGGAGACCAGCGACGCCGGCTCGGGTTCCCGGGTGTAGTGCCATGGCGACGACCGAGTACGGCATAGGGCTGGTGACCACGGACACCGGTCCGCTGCTGCTGAACCATGTGCGGCTGGCCGGGCTTCCCTTCCTCGTCCTCGACGCCGAGCACACCGGGCTCACTCCGGCCCGGTGCGCGGAGGCCGTGCGCGCCCTGTCGATGAGCGACACCCGCGTGTGCGTCCGCGTTCCTGACGGGTCCCCCGCGACGCTGGCCGAGTTCGTGAACACGGGCGCGGCCGAGATCGTCCTTCCCCGCGTGCTCTGCATGGCCGACATCGAGGAGGCGGCCGCCGCGCTGCGCTACGCACCGGAAGGACTCCGGTCCCGGGCCCCCTCGGCGGCGAACGGCTACGGGGAGAGCTGGGAGGTTCCCGCGCTGAGCGTCATCATCGAGACGGTCGACGCGGTCGACGCGGCGGCGAAGATCGCGGCATCCGACCTGATCTGCCGGGCCTGGCTCGGGCTGGCCGACCTGCGCGGCGACCTGGCACGGCAGCGGCCGGACGAACCACTCGACGAGATCGTCGACGAACTGCTCCGGACCTTCGCCGACCGCGATCTCGTGGTCCCCGTCGCCCGGCCGGAGGCGGCCGCGGAGATGTACCGGCGCGGTGCCCGGTCCTGCTATCTGTACTGGGACAAGTACCTTCACCGCGTTCTCGGCGAGTTCCGCGCTCCGGCGGTGCGGGGATGACCGGGCCGGCGGGGCGCCAGACCCGCTTGGACGACCGCTACGAGCTGCTCGACGGAGAGGTCTACCTCTCCGGGCTGCAGGCCCTGGTGCGGCTGCCGCTCGACCAGGTCCGCGCCGACCGGGCCGCCGGGCGGCGAACCGCGGTGCTCGTCTCCGGCTACGAGGGGTCGCCGCTGGCCGGATACGACCTCGAACTGGCGCGGCAGCGGCGGCTCCTGGACGAGCACGAGGTGGTGTTCCGCCCCGGCCTCAACGAGGAGCTGGCCGCCAACGCCGTCCAGGGGTCCCAGCTCGCCGAGAGCGTCGGCGAGCTGACCCATGACGGCGTCGTCGGCATCTGGTACGGCAAGGCTCCGGGCCTGGACCGGGCGACGGACGCGCTGCGCCACGCGAACCTCGGCGGATCGTCCGCCGGCGGGGGCGCGCTCGTGCTGGTCGGGGACGACGCGACGGCCAAGTCGTCGACGATCCCGAGCAGCTCGGAGGCGGCCATGGCGGAGATCGGCATGACCGTCCTCGCCCCCGCCGACCCGCAGGACATCCTGGACCTCGGCCGCCACGGCATTGCGTTGTCCCGGTTCTGCGGGCTGTGGACCGGTATGAAGCTCGCCACCGAGGTGGTGGACGGATCAGCGGTCGCGGTCGTCGGCCCCGAGCGGGTGCGGCCGGTGCTGCCCGACCGCACGCTCGACGGCGTCCCCTTCGAGCACCGCGTCACGGCACGCTTCCTCCAGCCGGCGCTCGGTGAGCTCGAACGCAGCCTCCTGACCAGCCGCGTCGAGCTGGCGCGGCGCTACGCTCGCGCCAACGGGCTCAACACGGTGGCGGGCGACCCTAGCGCCAGGGTGGGCATCGTCGCCGCCGGCGCCACCTACCGCGACCTCCGCCAGGCGCTCACCATGGTGGGCATCGGCGAGGAGGAGCTCGCCTCCTCCGGCGTCCGGCTGCTGAAGCTCGGCATGGTGGCTCCGCTCGAACCGCGGATCGTCGCCGAGTTCGCCGCCGGACTCGACGAGATCCTCGTCGTCGAGGACAAGCGGCCGTTCCTGGAGACGGCGCTCAAGGACGAGCTGTACGGGCGGCCCGGCGCCCCCCTGATCAGCGGGAAACGCGCCCCGGACGGGTCGGCGCTGCTCCCCCGCGACGGCGTCCTGACACCCGGCGTCATCGCGACCGCGGTGGCGCGGCGGGCGACCGCCCACCTCGCGGCACCGGACCTGCGGCGGTGGCTTGAGGAACGGACCGAGCCTCGGTCCCCGTCGCGCGGCCGGAGCCCGAAGCCGCTGCCCCTGGTCTCCCGCGCTCCCTACTTCTGCTCCGGATGCCCGCACAACCGCTCGACGGTCACGCCGGAGGGGTCGCTGGTCGGTGCCGGGATCGGCTGTCACGCGCTCGCCGCGACCATGCCCGCCGCGCGGGTCGGCGAGATCGTCGGCCTGAGCCAGATGGGCGGCGAGGGCGCGGTGTGGATCGGGATGGCGCCGTTCGTCCGGCAGGGCCACCTGCTCCAGAACATCGGCGACGGAACGTTCCATCACTCCGGCAGCCTGGCGGTGCGCGCCGCCGTCGCGGCGGGCGTGAACATCACCTACAAGATCCTTCACAACGACGCGGTCGCGATGACCGGCGGGCAGCGGGCGGTCGGCGGCATGGCCGTGCCGGAGATGGCCGCCGCGCTGCTCGCCGAGGGCGTCGCCCGGATCGTCGTCACCACGGAGGACCCCGGGCGGTACGACGGGGTTCGACTGCCGGCCGGCGTGACGGTCCGGCACCGGGACCGCCTGGTCGAGACGCAGGACGAGCTCGCGGCGGTCCCCGGCGTGACCGTCATGATCCACGACCAGGAGTGCGCCACCGAACTGCGCCGCAAGCGCAAGCGGAAGCTCGCCGTCGAGCCCGCCAGGCGCGTGTTCATCAACGAGCGCGTGTGCGAGGGCTGCGGTGACTGCGGCGCGAAGTCGAACTGCCTGTCGGTCCAGCCGGTGGAGACCGTTTTCGGGCGCAAGACCCGCATCGACCAGACCTCCTGCAACAAGGACTTCTCCTGCCTCGACGGAGACTGCCCGTCGTTCATCAGCGTGCGGCCGGGAACGGCCGCCTCCCCTGGGGCCGCCGGTGAGCCGCTGGCCGGCGCCGCCCTGCCGGACCCGGAGGTGTCCGTCGGCGCCGCGGACTTCGGCATGCGGATCACCGGGATCGGCGGAACGGGCGTCGTCACCACCGCCCAGATCGTCGCGACCGCCGCGGTGCTGTCCGGTCTGTACGTGCAGAGCCTCGACCAGACCGGTCTCGCCCAGAAGGGCGGCGCGGTCGTCTCGGACATCCTGCTGTCGCGCACTCCGCGTGCCGGCGCCAACAAGCTCGGCCCCGGTTCGTGCGACCTCTACATGGGGTGCGATCTTCTGGTGGCCGCGCAGGACGTCTACCTCACCGTGGCGTCGCCGGACCGGACGGTCGCGGTCGTGTCCACCGCGCGCGTGCCGACCGGATCGATGGTCGTCGACCCGGACGCGGTGTTCCCGCCCGACACCTCGACCCGCGGCCGCATCGACGCGAGCACCCGCGGCGAGCGGAACCGGTATGCCGACGCACGGGAGCTGGCGGCCACGCTGCTCGGCAGCGACCAGTACGCCAACCTTCTGCTGCTCGGCATGGCCGTCCAGGCGGGCGCCCTGCCGATCGAGGCGCGGCGCATCGAGGAGGCGATCGGCCTCAACGGGGTCTCCGTGGACCGCAATGTCCAGGCGTTCCGCCGCGGCCGGCAGGTGGTCGCCGACCCGGACGCGATCGGCGCCCTGCTGGAGGCCGGGCAGGACGAGCCTCCCCCGCCCGCTCCGTCCGCCGACGCCGAGCGGATCGCCGGGCTCGTCGCCTCCGGGGCCGACGGGGAACTCGCCGAACTCGTGCTGCGGGGTGTCGGGGAGCTCATCGCCTACCAGTCGACCGCCTACGCCGAACGCTTCGCCCGGTTCGTGGAACGCGTCCGGGAGGCCGAGTCGGCCGCGCTCCGCGAACCGGGCGAGATCAGCCGGCAGGTCGCGCGGTACCTGTTCAAGCTGATGGCCTACAAGGACGAGTACGAGGTGGCGCGGCTGTCGCTCGACCCGGCGCTGCGCGCCCGGCTTCGCCGCCAGTTCGGCGCGGACGTGCGGTACGAGTTCCTGCTGCACCCGCCCGTCCTGCGTGCGATGGGCCTGTCCCGGAAGATCCGGCTCGGCCCCTGGTCGCGGCCGGCGTTCCGGATGCTGCACGGGATGCGCGGCCTGCGGGGCACCCGGCTCGATCCGTTCCGGTTCGGCGAGGTGCGCGCCACGGAGCGGGCGCTCATCGGCGAGTACACCGAGGCGATCGGCGCCGCCGTCGCGGCGCTGTCCGACGACAACGCGGAGATCGTCGCGGAGATGGCGGGCCTGCCCGACCTGGTGCGCGGCTACGAGGGGCTCAAGCTCAAGGGCGCGGCGAGGATGCGGGCCCGGATGGCGGCGTTGTCCACCGTCCTCGCGGCGGCCGACGAACCTGTGGAGGACCCCGATGAACGGTCATGACCGCACGAGACCCGGCGGCGCCACCGCGGCTCCGGCGGAAACCGTCGATCCGCCGCTGGTGCTGGACGGCATATGCACCGCCTACCAGGGGCGGGAGGTCGTCCACGACGTCTCGCTGCGCGTGCGCACGGGCGAGGTCGTCGCGCTGATCGGGCCGAGCGGCGCCGGCAAGAGCAGCCTGCTGCGTTCGATCAACTTCCTCGAGCCCCCGAGCCGCGGACGGGTCGTCTGGCGGGGCACGGAGGTCCGGCCCGACCGCGGCCGGCGCGCGCTGGAGGCGCTGCGCCGGGAGATCGGCATGGTCTTCCAGTCGTTCAACCTGTTCCCGCACCTCACGGCGCTGCAGAACGTCGCCCTCGCGCCCGTGCACGCCCTCGGCGTTCCCAAGGCGGAGGCCACGCGGCGGGCGCTGCAGGAGCTCGCGCACGTCGGCTTGGAAGAGTACGCGCAGGTCAAACCGGGCCGGTGCTCGGGCGGCCAGCAGCAGCGCATCGCGATCGCGCGGGCGCTCGCCCTCGGGCCCCGGCTGATGCTCTTCGACGAGCCGACCTCGGCGCTGGACCCCGAACTCGCCGCCGAGGTGCTGGCCACGATGCGCCGCCTGGCGGACGAGGGAATGACGATGATCGTGGTCACGCACGAGATGCGGTTCGCGGAGGAGGTCGCCGACCGGATCCTGTTCATGGCCGACGGGCGGATCGTGGAGGAGGGGGCGCCGGACGCGCTCATGCGCGCGCCCCGCGAGGAGCGGACGCGCAGGTTCCTCTCCGCCGTCCGGGGCCGGCAGCCATGATCCACGCACTGGAGGTCATGGCCGCCGGAATCCGCCAGACCGTGATGATCACGGTCACCGCCTTCCTGCTGGGCGCGGTCGCCGGGCTGCCGCTCGCGATGCTGCGCCGGTCGGCGTGGGCCGTGTCGCGGGTCTGCGCCACGGTGGTCGTGGAGGTGCTCCGCGGCGTGCCGCCGATCGCCTGGCTGTTCATCGTCTACTACGCGATCGGCAGCGGATCGGTCGCGCTCTCCACGTTCCAGGCCGCGGTGCTCGGGCTGGGGCTGATCGCGGCCGCGCACCTCTGCGAGGCCTACCGGGCCGGGCTCGACTCCGTGCCCGGCGGGCAGTGGCAGGCCGTCGCCGCTCTGGGGCTGCCCCCGCGGGCCGCCTACACCCGGGTGATCCTCCCGCAGGCACTGGTCGTCGTCGTTCCGCCGATGGCCACGTTCGCCATCGCGCTGCTCAAGGAGAGCGCCGTGGCGTCGGTGATCGGCGCGACGGACGTCGCCTTCTTCGCCGTCCAGCAGACCCAGCAGGATCTCAACGGGCTCGGCAACTTCGCCGTCGCCGGCGCGATCTATCTCGCGCTGAGCGTTCCGCTCGCGGCCGTCGCGCGGGGCGTGGACGGCGTGCTGACCCGGCGGATGGGACTGGTCCGATGACGGCCGCGGAGTGGGGCGCCTACCTGCCGGACTTCCTGGCGGGCCTGGGCGTGTCCCTCAGACTGACCGCCGCCGCGCTCGGCGTCGGGCTGCCCGTCGGCGCCCTGCTCGGGCTGGCGACCACGGCGCGCCGGGCGCCGCTCCGATGGACGTGCGTCGCGATCGTCGAGATCGGCCGCGGCGCACCCGGGCTGATCGTGCTCTACCTAGTCTACTACGGACTCCCGCAGCTCGACCTGACCTGGAGCAGCTTCGCCTCGGCCACCCTCGCCCTCGGGCTGAGCACCGCCGCGTACTCCGCGGAGGTCTTCCGGGCCGGGATCAACGCGGTCCCTGCCGGGCAGCGGGAGGCGAGCCGCGCGCTGGGGCTGAGCCGCGGGGCGGAACTGCGGTTCGTCGTCCTTCCGCAGGCCGTCAGGACGATCGTGCCGCCGCTGGCCGGCGTGGCGATCCTGCTCTTCCAGGGCACCTCGCTCGCGTTCGCGATCGCCGTGCCCGAACTGCTCAGCCGCGCGTACAACGCGGCCACGATCACCTACCAGTTCACCGCGACGCTCACGGTCGCCGGCGCGATGTACGCGGCGGTCTCCCTGCTCGCCGTCGCCCTGCTCCGGCTGCCCCGTCCGGGCCGCCGGACCCGGCGGTCCTTCGCCGCGGCCGGGACCGCTCCCCATCCGACCGACGGGAGATCCTCATGACCCCGATGTCCAAGTCCCTCGCGGCGGCCGCCGGGCTGCTGCTCGCCGTGTCCGTGTCCGGGTGCGCCGGAGCCGGAGCCGATGGCGCCGGCTCGGTGCCGGCGAACTGCGAACCGGCGCACGGCGGCGTGCAGACGTTGTCGGGCAAGACCCTGTCCGTGTCGGTCTACGTCTCGCCCCCGGCCACGCTCAGCGAGAACAACACCTTCAGCGGGATCGAACCGGAGATCGTCACCGAGCTCGCGAAGGCCGAATGCCTCGCCGTGCGGATGCGGCCGGTCGCGGGCGCGGCCCTGATCGCGGGCCTGCAGGCCGGCCGGGCCGACGTCGGCATCGGCGCGATCTACCACACACCCGAGCGCGCCGAGACGCTGAAACTCAGCACTCCCCTCTACCAGGACGGGATGGCGCTGCTGTCCCCGTCCACCCTGGACGGCGACATCGGTGCCCTGCGCGGCAAGAGCGTCGGTGTCGTCCAGGGCACGTCCTGGATCGCCGACCTGCGCAAGGTGCTCGGCCCGGACGCGGTGCACGTCTACCAGGCGACGGACGGCATGATCACCGACCTGCGCAACGGCCGGGTCGACGCCGCGGTCCTGAACAGCAGCGAGGCCGGCCACCGCGCGAAGCAGTCGCCCGGGCTGAAGGTCGCCCAGGTCAAGCCGGACCCCGGGGTCGCGGCCTCCCGGACCCGCAGCGACGTCGTGCTGGCCATCCGGCGGGACGCCACCGGACTGGCCAAGGCCTTCGACGACGACATCCGAGGTCTGCTCGCCAAGGGGACCATCGGCTCGATCCTCACCAAGTACGGCATCGACCCCCGACTGGCCGGCGGCGCGGGCTGACCGCTCCCGCCCCGGCCCCCACCATGACAGCACCAAGACTGGAGGAACGTTGATCGAGATCCACGGGCGGCGCGTGCCGACGACCCTGGAGGAGATCGTCGACCCGGCCGTGACCTGCCTCGTCGTCATCGACATGCAGAACGACCTGTGCAGCCCGCGCGGGGTGTTCGCACGGAACGGATCCGACGTCGGCGCCTACGAGAAGATCACGCCCGCGCTCGCCGCCCTCATCGCCTCGGCGCGCGCGGCCGGGACCCTGGTGGTCTTCGTCAAGATCACCACACGGCCCGACCACGCGATGCAGTCGCCCGCGCAGCTGTACTTCGAGTGGCGCATCCAGTCCGGATACCCCGGCTGGGAAGGGCCGGGCTTCCAGTACTGCGTGGAGGGCACGTGGGGCAACGAGGTCCTGCCCGAGCTCGACTGCAGGCCGGAGGACCTGGTCGTGGAGAAGTACCGCTCCAGCGCGTTCGCCGGCACCGCGCTGGACCTGCTGCTGCGCAGCAACGGCATCACCACGGTGGTCGCCACCGGATGCACGACCGAGGGCTGCCTCGACTCCACCGTCCGCGACGCCGGGTTCCTGGACTACTTCACGGTCGTCCCGCGCGACTGCGTCGCCAGTGACCGCGCCGACCTGCACGCCGCGGCGATGACCATCCTCGAGGCCTACCGCGCGGACGTCGTCGACAGCGCCGACCTGCGCGCGGTCTGGGACGGCCGGTCCCCCGCCTGACATGCGAGAGCCGGGCGGGCCCACCGGCCCGCCCGGCCACGACGCGCGAGCCTCGGTCGCTACCGCCGACCGAGGCTCCGTTCGTAGGAGCGCCAGCCGCCCCAGCCGGAGATGTCGCGGTAGCGTCCGGTCTCCCCCCGCGTCGAGCGGAGCACGACGCCCAGCGCCGCCCCCGCATCGGCCAGCGCTATGACGCCGAGCTCGAACTCCGGGGGCTCCGCGGGCATGAACCGCTCCCCGATCACCTCCAGCGGGACGTCGTAGAGTTCCCCGCTGATCGTCACACCGTCGTCCGCCGGGTGGAGCCCGGCGAACTCGTCGCGCACCGAGTAGAAGCGGTACCGCGGAGCGGTCCGCGCCTCACCCAGGAACGGGTAGGGGGCGATGTTGCCGTGGAGCACGCCGCCGCGCATGGCGGCGCAGTTGACGAACAGTGCGGTCATGCCAGAAGAACCTCCTGTGAGAAGGCGGGGCCGGGGCGGCCCCGCCGCCGCGCGTCACCCCAGCCGCACCCGAGGGTCGATCAGGACGTAGCCGAGGTCGACGACGATGTTCGCGACCACGACGGCGGCCGAGGCGACCAGCACGATGCCGATGATCACCGGGAGGTTCTGCTGGTTGATCGCGTCGACCGCCGTCTTGCCGAGGCCGGGCAGGCTGAACACGCTCTCGGTGATCACCACACCGCCGACGAGCTGGCCGAAGTCGATCCCGAACTGCGTCACCACCGGCGTCACGGCCGCGCGGAACCCGTGCCGCCACACCACCCTGGACTCCTTGACGCCCTTCGCCCTGGCCGTCCTGATGAAGTCCTCGCCGAGCGTGTCCAGCATCGAACCGCGGGTCAGCCGGGCGTACGTGGCCGCCAGCACCAGCGCCAGCGTGAGCCAGGGCAGGACCAGGTGATCGAGCCAGGGCACCACGCCCGCCGAGAGCGGAGCGTAGCCGCCCGCGGGGAACCAGCTCAGCCCCGCGAGCGAGAGCTTGAAGAACAGCAGGTAGAGCAGCGCCAGGCCGATGAGGAACGTCGGCATCGAGTGGAAGAACAGCGCCCCCGTGGTGAGCACCCGGTCGAGCGGCGACCGGGGCCGCACGCTGGACGCGACTCCGGCCGAGACGCCGATCAGCAGCCACAGGACGGCGGCCCCCACGGCCAGCGAGAGGGTGACCGGCAGCGCCTCCGCGATGATCGAGGTCACCTGGACGCCGTGGTAGTAGTCGAACCCGAGATCGCCGTGCAGCAGCTTGCCGAGGAAGGCGAGGTACTGCTCCGCCATCGGCCGGTCGAGTCCGAGCCGGGCGTTGATGAGCGCGAGCGTCTCCGGTGACGCCTGCGGGCCGGCCAGGGTCCGCGCGACGTTGTTGGGCGAGACGAAGAACAGCGCGAAGACCGCGGTGACGATCAGCCAGAGGACGAGGACGCCCAACGCCAGGCGCCGGAGGACGAATCGGATCATCGGCGGCTCAGCCCTTCCTGAGCCCCGCGCGCGGGTCGAACGCGTCGCGCACCCCGTCGCCGAGCAGGTTGAAAGCCACGGTCGTGACCAGCAGGGCCGCGCCGGGGAACACGATGTACCACCAGGCCGTGGTGTAGTGCTTCTGGCCGGCGCTGATCATGCCGCCCCAGTCCGCGGTGGGCGGCGGGAGGCCGAGACCGAGGTAGGACAGCGACGCCTGCGCCACGATCGCCACCGGCATCAGCAGGGTCGCGTACACGACGATCGGGGCGAGGACGTTCGGCAGGATCTCCACGAACATGATCCGGACGCTGCGCGCACCGAGCGATCTCGCCGCCTCGACGAACTCCCGCTCCCGCAGCGACAGCACCTGGCCGCGGACGATCCGCGCGATGGCCGCCCAGCTGAACGAGCCGATCACGGTGATCGACACTCCCAGGCCCGACCCGCTGACGGAGACCAGGGCGATGGCGACGAGGATGAAGGGAACGGACAGGACGACGTCGACGAACCGGGCGAGCAACGTGTCGGTGACGCCACCGAGAAAGCCCGCGGCGAGCCCGACGACCACTCCGATCGCGACCGCCAGCGCCGTGGCCGCCACCCCGACGAGCAGCGAGACCCGCGCCCCGTACGCGATCCGCACGAAGATGTCGCGCCCGAGGTCGTCGGTGCCGAACCAGAACCGGCCGCTCGGCCCGACGGGGAGTCCTTCGGGACTCAGCGCGTCCGGTGTCCGGTACTGCGTGTTCGGCGGATGCCCGGTGATGACCGCCGCGAGCGGCGCCAGCAGCGCCATCGCGATGACCAGCACGATCAGGCCCAGCGAGATCATGGCCGCGCGGTCCCTGCGCAGCCTGGCCCACCCGAGCGACCACGGGCTGCGTCCGACGATGGCCGGGGCGGCCGCCTCGGCTCCCCGGTCCACGTCCGTTCCGGCGCTCATCGGCCGCCTCCCGTGACCGTGGCCGGTGACACCGTCGCGTCGACGTCCAGGGGGTACCGGCACGCGACGCGGTGGCCGGGCGGGCCGGCGTCCTGCGGTCGCGGCTCGACCGTCGCGCAGTCCTCGCGCGCGGACGGGCACCGCGGATGGAACCGGCAGCCCGCGGGCGGGGACGCGGGCGACGGCAGGTCCCCGGTCAGGGTGACCCGCTCGCGCCGGTCGGCGACGTCCGGGTCGGCCATGGGAATGGCCGACACCAGGGCCCGCGTGTACGGATGGCGGCCGGCCGTGAAGCACGACTCGGCGGGCGCCGACTCCACGATCCGCCCCAGGTACATCACCGCCACCCGATCGCTGACATGGCGCACCACCGACAGGTCGTGGGAGATGAACAGGTAGGTGAGGCCGAACTCCTCCTGGAGATCGACGAGAAGGTTGAGGACCTGCGCCTGCACGGACACGTCCAGCGCGGAGACCGGTTCGTCGCAGACGATCAGCCGGGGGCGCAGCGCCAGCGCCCTGGCGATCCCGATGCGCTGCCGCTGCCCGCCGGAGAAGTCCGCGGGGAAGCGGTTGTAGTGCTCCGGGTTGAGGCCCACCCGGTCCATCAGGTCCTGGACCCTGCTCCGGCGCTGCCGGCGGGTGCCGATGCCGTGGACGGCGAACGGGTCACCGATGATCGCTCCGACCCGGCGCCGCGGGTTCAGCGAGCTGTACGGATCCTGGAAGATCACCTGGATGTCGCGCCGGAGCGCCCGGTTCCGGCGGAGGCCGAGCTGCGCGACGTCGCGCCCGTCGAACTCCACGCGGCCCCCGTCCAGCGCGTGGAGTCCCGCGATGCAGCGGGCGAGCGTGGACTTGCCGCAGCCGCTCTCCCCCACCAGCCCGACCGTCTCCCCTCGGTGGACGTCCAGGTCCACCCCGTCCACGGCGCGGAGCTCCCGGCCGCCGCCGCGTCCGCCCGCCCCGCCCGTCCCGAGGCGGAAGGTCTTGCGCACACCGGTGCAGCGCAGCAGCGGGCCATCGTCATGGGCATCAACCATCGTCGGCTCCGTTTCCGCCTTGGGGCTCTTCGCTCTCGTGCACCAGCCAGCACGCCGTGTGGTGCGACGCGTCGCCGTCCACGGGCAGCAGCGGCGGCACGGCCTGCCGGCAGCGGTCGGCGGCGGTCGGGCACCGCGGCGCGAACGAGCACCCCGCCGGGACCGCGAGGGGGCTCGGCGGGTTGCCTCTGATCGCCGGCAGCCGGCGGCTGCCTCTGCCGCGTTCCGGCAGAGAGTCCAGCAGCGCTTCGGTGTAGGGGTGCCGGTGCCCGCGGAACAGCGTGCGCCGCGGCGCACGCTCCACGACCCTCCCCGCGTACATCACGACGACGTCGTCGGCGACCTCGGCCACGACGCCGAGATCGTGGGTGATCATGATGATCCCGGTGCCCTGCTCCTCGCACAGGCGTCGCAGCACGTCCAGCACCTGCGCCTGCACGGTGGCGTCGAGCGCCGTCGTGGGCTCGTCGACGATCAGCAGGGCGGGGTCGCGGGCCATCGCCATGGCCAGCAGCACCCGCTGGCGCATCCCGCCGGAGAACATGTGCGGGTAGTCGCGGAGCCTGCCGCCGGCGGCCGGGACGCCGACCCGTGTCAGGAGTTCCACCGCCCGGCGGCGCGCGTCCTCGCGGGACACCGACCGGTCGTGCGCGCGGATCGCCTCGACGATCTGCGCGCCGACCCGGTGGTAGGGGTGGAGGCTCGAGATGTGGTCCTGGAAGACCATCCCGATCTGCGCGCCGCGGATCGCCCGCAGCTCCCGTTCCCGCGCGCCGAGCAGCTGCGTCCCCTTGAAGACGATCGAGCCGAGGGCCGTCGCACCCCGGGTGAGCCCGGTGACCGTCTGCGTCGCGACGCTCTTGCCGGAGCCCGACTCCCCGACGATCGCGAGCGTCCGCCCTTGCTCGGCAGTGAACGAGACACCGCGTACCGCCCGCACCGTGCCGTCATCGGTGTCGAAGGAGACGTGCAGATCCTCGACCGTCAGCAGGGACGCCCCGTCGGCCGCCGCCGGACCACGGCGTTCATCCGCCATGCCGGCCCTCCTCCAGCCAGACGTTCGCCGGGTCGAAGTTCGTGAGGGTCGGGAGGTAGACCGCGTTCTTCACGTGCGACGCGCGGTAGTTCGCGGTCTTGGGCTGGACGGTGGGATAGAACGCCGCGTCCCGCATGGCCTGCTGGTCGGCCTTGGCCCACAGCGCCGCCGCCTCGTCCCGGTCGACCGCGGTGGCCGCCCGCTCGATGAGCGCGTTCGTCTCCGCGCTGTCGTAGAGGCCGAAGTTGCTGCCGTCGGGCGGAAAGGAGGACCGGCCGTACAGCAGCGGTTTGAAGAACGCGAGCGCCGCGTCGCCGAACCAGCTGGCGTTCCAGCCGGCCAGGGACAGGTCCCACACACCGCGCCGCGCGACCTCCGGGACGAACAGGTACTTCGTTCCGAAGTCGGCGTTCGGTGCCGGGATCCCCTTCACCGTCACGCCCACCGCCGCCAGGTCCTGCTGGATCGTCTGGAACGCCTTCGAGTCGCCCTCGGACGCGTTGCGGTACAGCAGCTTGAGCGTCAGCCCGCCGCCGTGCCCGGCGGACGCGAGGAGCTGCCGCGCCCGGGCGGGATCGTGCGGATAGGGATCGAACTGCGTGGAACCGAGCACGTTGGACGGCAGGACGTGCGACAGCGGCCGGTTCAGGTTCGGCCCGCCGAGGACCTGCACGATGTGGTTCCGGTTGATCGCGTACGACAGCGCCTGGCGGACCTCCGGCCTGGCCATCGCCCCGCCGTTGCTCGGCGACGCGTGGTTGTAGATCACTCTCGTGTTGGTCGACGAGGTCTCGCCGAGGTTCAGGTTGGGGTCGCGCCGGGCGACGAGCGCGGGGACCTGCGAGGGCGGCACCCGGACGTCGAACTCCATGTCGGCCGCGGCGGTGCCGGCCTCCAGTTGCTGCTGCACCGATTCCTGGTTGACCGTCTCGTTGATGACGACGCGGTCGACGTACGCCTTGCGGATCGGGTCGCTCGACGGGTCCCAGGCCGGGTTGCGGACGTACTCGATGGACTTGCCGGGCGCATAGGACCGGACCTGGTACGGACCGTTCGACACGGTGTGCTGGGCGAGATCCGCACTGCCCGGAAGGTAGCGGTCGAGCTCCTTGGGGGCGGGAGCGAACGCCGGCATCGTCAGGACGCCGACGAAGTAGGTCGCGGGCGAGGTCAGCGAGAAGACCACCGTCCGGTCGTCCTTCGCCGTCAGACCGGCGACCGGCGTTTCCTCCAGGTACCGGGCGACCGCCTCCGGTTTCGGGCTGACCTTCGCGAAGCCCTCGCAGAACTTCGCGAAACCCTCGATCAGCTTCAGGAAGACGGGCGTGCCTCCGGAAGGCGCGGCCGGGTTGCACGTCCGTTTCACTCCGCGCACGACGTCCGCCGCCGTGACCGGCCGCGGCGGGCTGGTGTTCCACCGTCCGCCGTCCCGCAGGGTGATCGTGTAGGTGCGGCCGTCCTTGCTGACACCCCCGTTGCCGGCGGTCGGCACCTCGGTCGCCAGGTCGGGGACCGGCGTCGTCGCCTGGTCCTTGCGCGCCGGATAGCCGAACAGCCTGCGGCTCCACAGCCGCAGGTTCATTTCCGCGTTCGTGTAGTAGCTGATGTTGGGATCCATGTAGTCGACGTCGCCGGCGCCGAGGAGGTTGAGCGTTCCGCCCTTCACCGGCGGCCGCTCGTCCGCGCCGGTCGTGCCGGCCCCCTCGCACGCCGTCAGCGCCAGAGCGAACACGCAGCACACCGCCGCAGCCGATCGACTCTGCCTTGTGAACATGGCCTCTCCTTCGGGATGGTGAGCCGGGGCTCGCCGACCGGTGGAACGTTCCGAGCGGTGGTCAGACCTCGTGCGCCGGGCGCAGGCGGCGACCGAAGAAGTCCAGGAGGATCTCCATGCGCTGCCTCCGGTGGACGGGCGATCCGGACCGTGAGAGTTCGTGTCCCTCGCCGGGGAAGCGCACCATCTCCACGTCCCGCCGCAGCAGGCGCAGGGCGACGAACAGCTCGTCGGCCATGGCGGGCGGTGTGCGCAGGTCCTGGTCCGAGTGGAGGATCAGCAGGGGCGTGGTGATCTTCTGGACGTGGGCGATCGGCGACATCGCGCGGTAGAGCCGCGGATCGTCCAGGTGCGAGGCCCCGAACGTGTGACGGAACGTCCCCGCCCCGTCGCTGGCCCACTCGGCCGTGGCGAGGTTGCTGCCGCCGCGCTCCGAGCAGGCCGCGGCGAACCGGTCGCTCTGCCCGATCGCCCAGTTCGCCAGGTAGCCGCCGTAGCTGCCGCCGAGGACGCCCACCCGGTCGCGGTCGAGCCCCGGACGGCCGTCCAGCACGTGATCGAGCACGGAGATCACATCGTCGTGGTCGACGCTCCCCCATCCCGTCCCGCCGAAGGCCGGGCCCGTGATGGCGCGGGCGAACCGCTCCTCACGTCCCGAACCGCCGCGCGGATTGCACCACACCACCACGTAGCCCGCCGCGGCCTGGATCTGGAAGTCCTCATGGAATCCGGTTCCGTACTGGTTGAACGGGCCACCGTGGATGTTGAGCAGCACCGGGTGGGACCCGTCGGAGCGAAAGCCCGGCGGAGTGAGCATCCATGCGTCGATCTCCACGGTCCCGTCACGTGACGGGACCGTCAGCGGCTCGGGGGACCGGGGCCGCACCTCGGCGGTGAACCGCGCGCCGAAGTCGGTCACGCGCCGGCCGGCCCCGTCCCGGACGACGTGAAGCTCGCTCGGACGGGTCGCGGTGGACAGGACGAACGCCGTGCTGCCCGCCGCCGCGTCGTAGGCCGTGACGACCCCCTGCCCGGACCACACCGCCTTCGCCGGCGACCCGCGTTCAGCGGACAACCGGTACAGATAAACGTCGCCGCGGTCCTCCACCGCCACGAGGATCTCGTCGTCGTCAAGCCACACCGGGGAGCGCGCGCCGGACGCCGGGGCGAAACTACGGTCGATCTCCGAGCTGACCCACCGGTGCCTTCCGGTCTCGCGCGACAAGACGGCGACGTGGCTGTTGCGTGGCGCGGTCTCGTGGTCGTCCGTCCCGAGGAACGCGATCCTCCGCCCGTCCGGCGAAACGCTCGGCAGCGCGAAGACGCCTTCCGGGGCTCCGATCCGTCGAGGCGCGCGGCCGTCGGCGACGTCCACCTCGTACAGATCACGCCGCAGGTCCAGGTCGCGATCGTCATGCGTGGCGCCCGTGAAGACGAGCGACCGCGCATCACGGTCCCACGCCGGGTCCTCGAACTCGCACTCCCCCGGGGTCAGGTCCCGGGGAGCGGCGGACCCGTCGGCGTCGACGACGAACACGTGCCGGGGCCGGTCGCCGATGAACCCGACGTCGTCGAGCCTCGACCGCAGCCGTGTCACGCGGCTCGGCGGCCGACCGGAGTCCGGCACGCCGCACCGCGCCGGACGGACGCGCGCGGTGAAGGCCAGCCTCGCGCCATCGGGCGAGAAGGACAGCGCGCCCGCTCCGTCGAGCCCTGCCGCCACGGTCACGGCGGACTCGTCGAGCCCGAACGGCGCCACCAGAACCGACTGCCCGCAGTCCTCCGCCCGGAGAAACGCCACCCGGTCCCCCTGGGGGCTCCAGCACGGATTCGTGTCCGAGTGCTCGCCATCAGAGAACGGACGCGGTGGCGTCGACCCGTCCGCCGCCACCAGCCACAGACCACTCCGGTAGCGGTTGGCCTGCTCATCGGCCCGCTGCAGAACGACGAGAACCCATCGTCCGTCCGGTGAGACCGCGGGCTGCGCGACGGTCGGCATCTCCGCGATGTGGCGCGGCAGCATTCCCGGGTGGCCGGTCACCGGGCCGACTCCGCGGCGTGGGCAGCGGCGCCGCCGATGCCGGCGCGGTGCACGACGCCGTCGCGGCAGACCATCACGACCCGCCGGAGTGCGCGGATGTCCAGGGTGGGATCGCCGTCGACGAGGATCAGGTCCGCACGTTTACCCACCTCGACCGTGCCGAGCTCGTCGAGCAGCCCCAGGTTCTCCGCCCCGTTCCGGGTCCCGGCGGTCACCGCCTCCCCGGCCGACAACCCGTGCTCGACGAGCAGTTCGAGTTCCTGGGCGAGCCCGCCGTGCGGGTTGAGCGGCGTCCCGGCGTCCGTCCCCGCGGCGATCCGCACACCGGCCGCGACGGCCATCCGGACGCCGTTCCGCCGGTTGGCGTACTCCTCACGCGCCGCCGCCAGCAGTTCGCCGGGCACGACGCCGGCCGGAGCGTTGATCACCTGAGTCACCGACCTGAGCGTCGGCACGAGGTAGGTGCCACAGGCGAGAGCACACTCGACGGCCTCGCCGTCGAGATAGGTCCCGTGCTCGATCGAGTCGACTCCGGCATCGATCGCGTTCCGGATCCCCAGCTCACCGAGCGCGTGCGCCGCGACACGCAGGCCCGCGGCATGTGCCGTGGCGACCACCGCGCGCAGCTCGCCGGGCCGGAGCCCCACCGTCCGCGTCCCGGTCCCCGGAGTCAGCACCCCGCCGGTCGCCATCACCTTGATGACCTGCGCACCCTCCGCGATCTCCGCCAGCGTCGCGGTGACCGCCTCACTCGCGCCGGCCACCTCTCTCCCGATGTCATGGCAATGGCCGCCGACCGGAGTGAGGGGCCGCCCCGCCGCGACGATGCGAGGTCCGGCCACCGCACCGGCCCGCACGGCCCGGGAGAGCTCGATGATCAGGCCGTTCCGCGCTCCGCAGTCCCTCACGGTCATGACACCGGAGCGGAGTGTCGCCACCGCATTGCGAGCCGCCCGCTCCGCCACGAACGGATCGGCCTCATCATCTCGATCCGTTCGCATCGAACCGTCGTCCGTCAGATGGACGTGCGAATCGATCAGTCCGGGAAGCAGCGTGCGCCCAGCCGCGTCCATCACCGGGAGATCAACGCTCGGAGCGTCCGCGGACGGGCCCACCCAGGCGATGCGAGACCCGGTGACCAGGACCGCTTGATCGGGGACCACCGGACCACCAGCGCCGTCCACGAGGCGCAAGTCCCGGAGGAGAAGTCCTTCTGTAGCCATACCAGCCCTTTCGGTGCTCCACGCAACCCCCGGCCGCGGCCCCCGCTTCCTCATTAAAAAATTCTTAGCTTCACTATAATCATGACAGTTCGGCGATCACAAGACCCGAGCGAGCGCAACCTGCACAAACGTGCACTACAACCACCATGTGTACCTGCTGCCCGCCCGACGATCCCGCCCACAGGTCAGGCATAGAGCCGCCTGCCGCTCAGTCGGCCACCATCGGCCCCCGCCGGTGGATCCGGACGGCGGCTATGGCGCCAGAGCGTCCGCGGCCCGGCTTTCCCAGCCGCTCAGACGATGCCGTTGGGCACCAGCAGCGTGGGCAGCGGTGCGCCGAGCTCGGGTTCACTCAACATCTCCATCGAGGTGCAGACGATCTCCGCCTGGGCGGCGATGCGGTCCCGGAGCTGTGCTTGGCCGCCAGCACGCGCGATGACGCGGTCGACTGTCCAGGTGCCGAGGGCGACGCGGTTGCCGTGGGCCGTATTCGCGCCCGCGGAAACGGCGACGGCGATCACGGCGTCGCCATGTGAGGTGCGCGAGGTTGCCTGGGATCGCATGAATCGAGCGGCCGTGTGGGCGCCGCGCCGATAGTGGCGCCGGGTCGTCGGGCGGCGCCGCCGGCGGCGGTCCTGCTCGGCGGCGGCCCGACATCAGTCCTGGTGAAGGGCCCCATCGGCAACTGATGCATCGTGGCTGCGGGCGTGCATCATGTCGTGTTCGGCCTTGGGGATGGTGGTTTCGAAGTCGAGGAGCTTGGCCCAGGTGGGCGTGATCGTGATGACCGCCATCTGGTCGTACAGAGCGTGCACGCCGGCCTCCCAGTCGGGCCATTGGTCGTCCGACATCCGTCTCTTCGATGCCCGGAGGAAGACGTCCGGGACGCCGGCGACGACGTCGACCTGCGCGGTGCCGCGCAGCAGCAGCACCTTAGGCGGGAAGTCCTCGCTGTCGATGGTCAGCGCGACGTTGGGGGTCTCCTGCAGAGCCTTGGTCTTCGCCGAGCTGACAGCGCTGGCGACCGTGATGCGGGCGCCGTCCCAGTCGTACCCCACCGGCACGACCCGCGGGGTGCGGTCGAGACCGGTGTAGGCGAGCCGGGCGGGGATGCGCGAGGCCAGCAACTCCCGCGCGTACGGCCTGTTCATCACCTCGGTGATGTTCTCGGTGCTCATGGCTGCGGTCATGGTCGTCCGCCTTTCCTGCGTCGCGGCACCCTGCCTGACGTGTGGCGCGATTGTTCGTTCGCCTCGCCCCGCCGACTAGGTCGACGCGGCGGAGTCGGCCTGGGATCGGTGGGGGTGGCCGGAGGGACCACGGAGGTTGAGCGCGGCGAGGAGGGTGAGGACGATCCCTCCGGCGATGACGAGAACGGCGGTGCGTATGCCTTCGGCGGTGGCGACGCGCAGTTCTTCACCGCTGAGCCCCTCGGTGCCGGCGTTCGCGACGAGAACAAGTGCGGCGAGGCCGACGACGGCGCCGACTCCGGAACTGGTGGAGGCCATACCGGAGGCGACCCCCTGCCGGTGGTCGGCCACCCCCGTGCCGGCGGCGATGAACATCAGGGTGAACACGACACCGTCCCCCAGGCTGACCGCGACGAGACCCGGCACTAGCGCGACATAGGAGCCGTCGACCGACAGGGCCAGGCCGACGCCGACCGCCCCGGCCGCACCGATCGCGAGCGCGGCGACGAGGGTGCGCCTGAGCCCGAAGCGCGTCACCGTCTGACCGGCGAGCGTCGAGCCCGCCACCACCACCGCGGTGGGGAGCAGGAAGGCCGCGCCGGTCTGCAGAGGGTCATAGCCGCGGACGTCCTGGAAGTAGATGGACAGGAAGTACAGGAGGGCTCCGAATGTCGCCGTGAACATGAAAGCAACTACGAGTGCCACGGCCAGAACGCGGTTGGCGAGAAGCTTCACGGGGACAAGGGGGTCGGGACTGCGCCGCTCGACGACGGCGAACACCGCGAACAGCAGGAGCCCCGCGGCCGCCATGCCGACGGTCCAGGGCGAGTCCCAGCCGAGAGCCGGTCCCTGGACCAGGGAGAACATCAGCAGCGTGACCGCGCCGGTGGAGGTCAGAGCACCCGGCAGATCGAACACCCGTCCCACCGTCCGCGACCCGTCCGGCGCGAGGAGCCGGAAGGCCGCGACGAGCGCTCCTCCCGCCAGGGGGACGTTGACGAAGAAGACCGACTCCCACCCGAGCATGCGGGTGAGCGCGCCGCCGAGCAGCACACCGATCACCAGCCCGGCCGCGCCGGAGCCGCCCCAGACACCCAGCGCACGGTTGCGGTCGCGCCCCTCCGCGAAGGCGGTGTTGATGATCGCCAGCGTGCTGGGGAAGACCAGTGCCCCGCCGAGCCCCTGAACCGCCCGGGCCGCCAGCTGCGGCGCCGGTCCGGTCGTGAGCCCGCCGGCCAGTGAGGCCAGCGCGTACAGCGCGAGCCCGGTGACCAGCATCCGGCGCCTGCCGAGCAGGTCGGCGGCGCGCCCGCCCAGCAGCAGGAATCCGCTGGAGGCGACGGCGTACGCGCTGACCACCAACTGCAGGGTCCGCGCCGAGTACCCGAGCTCGCGGCCGATGTCCGGCAGCGCGACGACGACGATGTACTGATCGAGAGAAACGATCAGCATCGCGAACGACAGCAAGATCAGCGCAGCCGCCTTGGAGCGAACAGGACGACGAGCGTCCGCGTCGTGGTCGTGGACGTGTGGTCGATCACAGGTGTCGTGCATGGCGTCACTCCGGTGTTCCGCTCTGGTCGCCCACGCTCATGAGGAGTCGAGGTGCGGGTCGATCTCTTGTACTGTACGGAACAGTTCAGTTGAACTCAACCGTACAGTTCATGTACCGGTAGGCTGAACAGCGACGACGAAGGAGCGACGATGCCGGCACCCATTCAGCGCAGCGAGTCTCCGCGCGTTCTCGCCGGCGACCGGGCGGCGCGCAAGCGACAGGTGATCATTCAGGCGGCCCGGTCGGCGTTCGTCCGGGACGGGTTCGACGCGGCGATGGACGCCATCGCCGCCGAGGCGGGTGTTTCCAAGGTCACCGTCTACAACCACTACGGCAGCAAGGAGACTCTCTTCGTCGCCGTCATCGGCGACGCTCTGCAAGACGCTCTCGCCGACGCCATCTCGGGCACCGCGCAACGGCTGGAAGAGTCCGACGACCTGCGGGCCGCACTCAAATGGACTGCCCATGCCTGGGTGGACAGCATGACCTCCCCCGACATGGTGGCCCTGCGCCGCCTCGTCGCCGGCGAAGTCCGCAGATTCCCGGAACTCGGCGCAGCTTGGCGCCACCACGGCCCCGACCACGCCCGCCCCGCCTTGGAGGCGGAGTTCAACCGCCTCATAGCCGCCGGCCGGCTGACCATGCCGGACATGGAGACCGCCATCCTCCAGCTCTACGCGCTCGTGCTCTATCCGCACCTGGTCCACGGCACCTATGGGACGACGCTCGACCCGAAGACGACCGATCGACTGATCGATTCCGGGGTGGACATGTTCCTGGCGTACTACGCCTACCGCGACGCTCCCGCCTGAGCACCTCGACCACCTCTCGCAAGCGATACGCCCCATGTCGCCGTGACCGGAATGTGACAGTCCGTAGGCATGATCGGACGTCCGGCATGATCGGACGATCTGCGGAATCGGGCGAGCGGGAGGAAACCTTGGGACGCGCGAAGACCACAGGCTCCGGATGGGTCGGTCCGGTGCTGCCCCTTCTCGCCTTGGTCCTCGGAGCCTCGCTCGGCATCGCGGCCGGCGCCTGGCTGGAGATCGAGGACGTCTTCGGGCCACCCGCCATGGGCGTCCTGGCCGGGGAGGTCGCCGCCGCGGCGGTGGTGTTCCTCGTCGGCTTCCGCAAGAACAGTTCGTGGACACCCGAGGGCCGGGTGTGGACGAGGGAGCACAGCTACGGCGGCCACGGCGTCCAGTGGCTCGGCGTCACCGTCGCGCTCGCCATCGCGACGGTCCCCTTCTCCATCACGTTCGAGAAGCTGACCGCACCCGGGCTGAACTGAGCGGGCCCTCCTAGTGGCGATGGCGGTGACGGCCGGCGTCAGCCGCCTGATCTACGTGAAGACCTGCGCACCCGTCATCGACGCATAAGAAGCCGCGGCCCCAGCGCGCCTGCTTCTCCGCTCTCGCCGAGCACCTACCCGTTGGGGGGACCAGTGGGTCCTCCCCGCGCCGGATGACCACGACGGACGTGGGGTGAATGCTCGAACTGCTCGCCGCTGAGGAGCTGGTCGAGCACATCAACATCGGCGGTCCGTCGATCCACCTCAACGCAGGGGGCAAGCCCGAGGACGACTACACGACCTACGCGGTGCCGATGGGCCTGTCCTGCTGAGCCCACCCCCTGTCCGGGGGAGCCACTTCACCATCGCGGGTGATCTGCGGTATTCGCAGGCCAGGCAACCTGACGCACATGGCGATCAAGCTGATTCACAAGGTCCCGGCCGTCAGCGACACCGAACGGCCGGCCCCCCGCTGGGCTCTGCGGCTGGCCTACGTGCTGCCGCTGCTGTTGCTGCCGTCGTGCCTGTGGCGGCTGCCGTTCGCGTTCCACTTCCCGATGGGACAGGTCCAGGACATCGGCATGCCCACCTGGCGATCTCCATCCCGTACGTGTTCGGACTCAGCGTCCTGACCGAGGTCGCAGCGCTGGCGGCGATCGGCCTGGATGCTCCTATAGTTGTCAAGCTGCGGGAGCAAGATCGTTTTGGGTGGTGCTCCCGGTTGAGGTACTGGTCAGAGCGCGATAGATCTCGCGGGCGACGAAGCGCTTGAGGCAGCGCATGATTTCCTTCTTGGACAGCCCTTGCGTGGTGCGGCGTTGGACGTAGGCGCGGGTGCGCGGGTCGTGGCGCATGCGGACCGGCACGATGGTGTGCAGGGCGTTGTTGGCGGCGCGGTCGCCGCCGCGGTTGAGGCGGTGGCGGCGGGTGCGGCCCGAGGACGCGGGGATCGGTGCGACCCCGGCCAGATGGGCGAACGCGGCCTCCGAGCGCATGCGCTCGGCGTTGTCCCCCGCCGATGCGAGCAGCTGTCCTGCGGTTTCGGTGCCGACGCCGAATAGCTCCAGCAGTGCCGGAGCGGCCCGCTGGACCAGGGGGCCGAGTTCGGTGTCCAGTTCGGTGATCTCGATGTCCAGCGCCTGGTGACGGCGGGCCAGGCGGCGCAGGGCAGCCCTGGTGGCCGTCGGCGGGTCCGACAGATCGCCGGCGGGCCGCAGCCGGGCCAGGGCGCCGATCAGCGTGGCCCGGTTCAGTCCCGTGACCTGCTCACGCACTCTGGCCGGCGCCGACACCAGCAACCCCCGGATCTGGTTCATCGCCTGGGTGCGGGCCTTGACCGCGCTGCGCCGTGCGACCCGCAGGACGCGGATGGCCTCGACCACGCCGTCCCGGCTCTTGGGGACGCCGGTGGCCCGCCCGGCCAGCACCGCGGTGGCTGCCGCGGTGGCTGCCGCGTAGGCGTCGATGGGGTCGGACTTGCCCCGCATCCGGCGGATCTTGCGGTCCGGCCGGTCCACCTCCACGACGGTGACCCCGGCCGCCGTCATGACCCGGGCGAGTTCGGCGCCATAGGCGCCGGTGCCCTCCACACCCACGGCGGTGAGGGTGCCGTGGACGCGCATCCACTTCAGCAGGTCGCGGTAGCCGCCGACGGTGGCGGGGAACTCGCGGTCGGCCAGCCGCCGGCCCACCGCGTCGATCACCGCGGCGTGGTGGGTCAGGCCGTGGGTGTCGACTCCGCCGGTGACCTCGAGCTCATCGTGCGTCATGCTGGGGGTGTCCGTCCTTGCGTGTCCGTCAGGGCGGCACGCGCCGGTCGGGCGGGTGGACAAGACAGTGACGGGGCTTCTGAACCAAGCTCCTATGAGGTCACAAACGCCCGTCCGGCCGCGTGCGTGGTGACGCCTGGCGGGCCGACAAATCCCCAAAGAGGACAGTCGAGACGTCAGTCAGTCGGCGGGTCAGACCCACCTGCGGCGTCACCACGAACATCATCACTGTCAGTCGGTGGGGTGAGGTGCTCCCGGCGCTGGCCATGACTGCCATCGCCCCGATCGGTGGATGGGGCCCGATCTTGCTCGCTCTGACCTCCGCCTATCACCTGCGCCGCCGCCGGCCCGCCGTCTCCTCAGAAATGTGACCGGAGAACCGGGGGAAGAGCAAGGCGTCCGTGAAGCCGGGGAACCAAGACCCACCAGACATCGATCAAGGGCGTTGCCCAGACTCATCGACGAACGTTGCCGCTACACGCGGACGAAGCCATGCGAACGGCGATTGGCGTTAGCGGCGGGGTGCGGCGGCCAGGCAGCTCATGATCAGGTCGGTGAGCGCGTCGGTTGCGTCGGTGACGGTTGTGCGCCCGTGGTTGAGTTCGGCGGCGATCGCCTCGGCGGCGCCCAGTGCACCTGCGCAGCGCAGCCGGAGCGCCTGGGCGTCGAGGCCGGAGTGAGGGGCCAGCGCGTCGGCCATCAGGTCGGTGTAGTCATCGAGAAGTTCGTGCTGGACCGCTTCCATCTCCCGGCTCCCTTTCAACGCCGCCGAGATCGCGTTGAGCTCCGGCATGGCCGTGGCGCAGGTGAGGTAGGCCTGGCTCATCAGCCCCGCGACCCCGCGTGCGTCAGGCCCTGCTTCCGTCAGTGCCTGCGTCAGCGCGGCCCGGTGTTGCTCGTCGAGCCGCCGGTAGAGCGCGATGAGAAGCCCCTGACGGGTGCCGAAGTGGTCGTACACGATCGGCCGACTCACCTCAGCGGCCTCAGCCAGCGTGACCAGGGTCAGGCCATCGGCCCCACGGTCGCGGACCATCGCCGTCGCCGAATCGAGCAGTTGCTCCCGCCTGGCCTGTTTGGACAGGCGGGTCGTGGATGCCTTCATCGTCCTCCCTTGCGTCACGACGCCAGCTTAAGCTACAAAATGTAGGCTACAAAATGTAGCTTGATGCGAGTGAGAGGACTTCCGCAGATGAAGCAGCCGGTTTTGATCATGGGCGGATCGGGCCAGGCGGGTTCGGACACCGCTGCCGTCCTACGGGAGTGGCACCCGGACCTGCCCCTGGCCATCGCGGGCCGCAACCTCGACCGCGCCCGGAAGGTCGCCGACGGACTCGGCAATGCCACCGCCGTCACCCTCGACCTTCAACGTTCCGACCTCGGCCTCCCCGCCGAACAGAGCTTCTCCGCCGTGGTCGCGGCCGTGCGTGACTCCCGCCTGCACGGGCTCGGTTACGCCCAGGAGCGCGGCCTGCCCTACCTCAGCATCTCCAGCGGCCTAGTCGACATCGCCCCGGAGGTCGTCGCCGGCGCCCAGCGGGCGAGTGCCGCGCCGGTGCTGCTGGCCAGCCACTATCTGGCCGGCCTGGTCGTCCTCGTGGCCCTGGACCTGGCCCGGGATTTCGGACGGCTCGACGCCATCCGGATCGCCGCCGTCCTCGACGAGCAGGACGCCGGCGGACCGGCGGCGCTCGACGACCTGGAGCGCCTGGCCGCTGTCACCTCCGCCGGCCTGGTGCGCCGGGACGGGGCCTTCACCTGGGTCTCCGGGGACGAGGCGGAGGTGGGTGTGCCCAGCATCGACGGTGTCGTACTGCCCGGCCGGCGGATCGCCATCCTCGACGTCCCGAGTCTCGCCCTGGCCACCGGGGCGGGTGAGGTCCACTTCGACTTCGCCGTCGGCGCTTCGGCCAGCCGCAGACGCGGCGAGCCCGCTTCCACCGAGGTCCTCATCGACCTGGAGGGAACCGGCCCGTCCGGCGCCCCTCTCCGCACCCGCAGCCACCTCTTCCACCCCGCCGGCCAGCGCCCCCTCACGGCCCTCGGCATTGCCCTCGGCGTCGAGCGGCTCCTCGGCCTGCGCGGCGGACCCGTCGGCCCGGGCCTGCACACCCCCGAAGCGCTGCTCGACCCGGCCCTCACCGTCGAGCGGATGACGGCCATCGGAACCACCTTCGCCACCATCTGACGCTCTGTGGGGCGGAGTTGCGGATCGCGAATATCGGCAACTGATCAGGACGAAGCCGCATGTCGTCGCTGCCCAACCGGATGATCTGCCGGTTTCGGCGTGTCAAGCCGGGCGGACGCCGGAAGAGAAGGTGAACAGCGCCGGGTGGGCTTGACGCCGCAGCGCGTCCTGATGAGGTGGTGGATCACAGTTAGGCTCGGCGTTCGGTCTGACCTCGTGGAGGGTGTGTGTCTGTCATCGGTTCCGCCGTGCGTCGTGGTGGTCTGGTGGCGGGTGCGGCCGTGCTCGGATTCGCGTTCGCTGCGGCCGGCTACCTGTGGTGGGGGACGACCGCTGCGGCGCTGATCGCCGTGTCCGCGATGATCGGCGTGGTGATGGCACTGGGCTGGCTGTACCGCACCCGGCGGCCACTGCGGTTCCGCGGCGTGCCGCTGACCCTCGGCGTCCTGGCGGCGTTCGTCGTCCACATCGTCGGTGTCGTGGCTGCGCGCGACATCGCGATGACGCTGGTCGGCGTCGACGCCGAGGCAGTCGTGGAGCGGACCTGGACGACGCAGAGCCGCGGCTCCCAGAGCCACCACTGCACGCTGCACCGGACCGGTGGAGCGCCGATCCCGCGTGAGCTCGCGACCAGCTGTGAAGGGTACGGACGCGGCGACACCATGCCGGTCGTCCTGGATCCGCGAGGACGATTCGCGCCCGTCGGCGGCCCCAAGTCGGACCTCCCAGCAGTAGGAGAGAGCCAGGTGGTGGCGGCCGCCTGGCTCGTGCTGCTGGCCTCGATCGCGATCGGGTCGATACCTCGGCCAGAGCCACTGTCGCTCAGGTACGGGGGCAGGTCTAGGCGAACGTGAGCGGTGGACGCCGCTCCGGTACGGGGGGCCGGCCAGTGGGTCAGCCACTCCCCCGCCGTCGCCTTGACTTCCGATCAATGCCGGTGACCATGCCGATCACGGCGTCGAAGGAGTGCCGGCACAGGGTTGCGCCGGGCACGATGCCGACTTCCTCGATCAGCGCACGTCTTATGGCAGTGCGGAAGTGCCGTGGAGGAGTCTTGGCGTGTTCCGGGTAGGTAGTGGACATGACCAGGCTGGACTACGCGGCAGTGTTCGACGCGGTTCCCGCTGGGTGTGCGGTGCTGTCGCCCGACCTGGTGTATCTGGCGGTGAACCGGGCGTATGAGCATGTCGTGGAACGCCCGAGGGGACGGCTGCTCGGGCATCAGATCTTTGACGTCTTTCCGGGTGGTCCGTCCGGGCAGGGCGTGCAGGAGTTGCGTGCCTCACTGGAGCGCGTGCTGGCCGAAGGCGACGTCGATGTCATGCCACTGGTGCGCTACGACGTGCAGGTGGCCGGGAGGCCTGGTCTCTTCGAGGAACGGTATTGGACTGCCGTGAACTCGCCCCTGCTGGGCCCGGACGGCCGGGTCGCCTGCGTGGTCAACCGGGTCGAAGAAGTCACTTCCTACATCCAGCAGCTGCGGTCAGCTGGGGCAGCCGACGAGCGGTCCCTGGCCGACAAGGTGGAGGCGGCCGAAGCCGAGCTGTTCCTGCGGGCGCAGGAGCTCCAGGAGGCCAACCGGCGGCTGCGCAGGGCACGGCTGCGCGAGCGGCAGGCCACCGCCGCGGCCCGCGCGGCGCTGCGCCAGCAGCAGCAGGTGGTGGCCGACACCTCCCATGACCTTCGCCGTCCGCTTACCGGCCTGCAGACCAGACTGCAGGTGGCCCTGTCCGACCCCCAGGCCGACTCGCGGCAGGTCCTGCACGCGGCATTGCAGGACGCCGAACGGCTTGGTGACATCGTCAGCGACCTGCTCGAACTGGCGCGGCTCGAAGGCAACACTCCCTTCTCCACCGAAACGGTCGACCTGTCGGCGCTGGTGGCCACCGAACTCGCGCGCGCCGACCTGGCCTGCGACACCGCCGTCGACATCACCCCCGGCATCGTGGTCGAAGCCTCCGCGGTCCGCCTGGCACGGCTGCTGTCCAACCTGCTGACCAACGCCGACAGGCACGCCATCAGCATGATCCATGTCAAGGTCTACCAACGCGACGAACAGGCGTTCATCGAGGTCGTCGATGACGGCGCCGGTATACCCGCCAGCGAGCGGGAAGCGGTCTTCCATCGCTTCTACCGCCGCGCCGACGCCCGCCGCAGGGACCCTGAAGGCACCGGGCTGGGCCTGCCCATCGCCCGCCAGATCGCTCGCGCCCACCACGGCGACCTTCATATCGCCGACCAAACCAGCGGAACGCGCATGATCCTTCGCCTGCCATGCGCCTCTGCATGACAAGCCGACCTCGCCTCCGCGGGGGGTGGGTGGGAGCGGGTGGCCTGCCGGCCTAGGGCCTGTCTCGAAGTGGCTTCGGTCAAGCGCGCGAACGCGTGAGCTGGCCGGTGGAGCGATGCCGGAGGCGAGCGGAGCCGGGCAGATCGCGAAGCGATGCCGCGGTCGCCCAGGCCAGGTCACGCAGCGAGCCGCCAGGCGAGCGAAGTGGGCCGGGACTTTGAAAGACAGCTCAGTCCTCGTCCTCCCACTGGGCCAGCCGGATGTCGCGGGCATCGCTGAAGTGCTGGGCGCAGAGGTCGCCCGCCCGTTCCTGGTCCCGCGCCTCGATGGCACGCACGATCGCGCGATGCTGCTCGATCGTCGCTTCCCGCCGGTTCGGATACGTCAGCGTCGTATTGGGGAAGCGCCCCAGATGCAGGTCGAGGCGTTCAAGCAGGTCGAGCAGCGCGAGCTGGTGAGTGCATCGCCAGACGGCCTTGTGGAACTCCCTATTCGTCTCGACCATTCCGCGCGGATTGTCGACGTCGACGACCTCGTAGTGCTTGGCGGCTTTCCGCAGTGTCAGAAGGTCGTGCGTCGTGCGCCGGCCGGCGGCCGCCCGCCCCGCTTCGCGTTCCAGCAGGATCCGCACCTCGTAGAGATCCAGGATCTCGTCCGGGCTGTGGTCGCGAACCGTCAGGCCTCCGCTGTCCCGCACGACCAGCCCGTCCTGCTCGAGACGCAGGAGCGCCTCCCGGACGGGGGTGCGGCTGACCTCGTACATGGCTGCGAGCGTGCTCTCGACCAGGTACCGGCCCGGCTCCAGGTCGCCGAGATAGATCGACTGCTTGAGCTGCTCGTAGAGAGCGTGGCGCCGGTTCTCGGGGAGGGCCGCGACCGATCGGCTCGGTCCGGCCGGTGCAGGCTTCATGCCGCTCCTTAGTCGTTGACGGTGCCGATGCGGAGGCCAGTGCGCAGCCGCATACAATCTAGCCGCAGCTGCGTGAGACTGTCGACGCGCCCTACGCTCTGGTGGTTCACGGCCGACTGTTACACGGGACGCCGCGCAAGAGTGAGGCCTTCTACGGCACATCTTCGGATCGCTCGTAAGCCACTGTATACAATCGGTCGGTGACCGGTGATCGGTTCAGGCATGCGCGGTCTCGGGCGGGAACGTCTCCAGCCAGAAGCGGGCGATCTCGTCACGGCCCGCGATCCAGACGTCGTCGTTCGCGCTGAGGTGCTCGATCAGGCGCAGCAGCCCGGGCAGCCGGGCCGGACGGCCGATGATCCTGGGGTGCAGGCCGACCGACATCAGCCGGGGGCGCCGCGCGCTCTCGGCCGCGAGGGTGTCGAAGCAGTCGATCGCGTAGCGCGCGAAGTCGTCCGCGGTGAAGAACTGCCCCTTGTAGAACTTCGTGTCGTTGACGTCGAGCGAGTAGGGGACGATCAGGAAGGGCCGGCCGTCCACCTCCTCGTAATAGGGAATGTCGTCACTGACCGAGCCCGCGTCATAGACGAGGCCGGCCTGGGCCAGCAGCGAGCGGGTGCGCACCGTGTTGGGCGGACGGGTGAACCAGCCCTGGACCCGCCGCCCGGTGAGGCGCTCCAGCGTCTCGACGCAGTCGACGATGTTGCGGCGCTCCTGCGCCTCGCTCAGGCCGGTGTGCGGGATCCAGCGGTAGCCGTGCCCCACCACGTCGCAGCCGCGCGCGTTGATCGCTTCGGTCACGGCGGCGTTGCGTTCCAGCGCGAGGGCCGAGGCGAACACGGTGGGAACGATCCCATGCTCGTCCAGCGTCTCCAGGAGCCGCCAGATGCCGACGCGGCTGCCGTACTCGAACGTCGACTCCGCGAACAGCTCACGCTGCCCGGCCGGAACCTCGTACCGGGCTTCGACCAGCGTCTCGTGCGCCGGATCGCCGTCCAGGACGTTGCGTTCGGCGCCCTCCTCGTAGTTGACGACGAAGTTCACGGCGAGCCGCGCGCCGTTCGGCCATGCGAAGTCGGGCGGGTTCGGGCCGTAGCCGACGAAGTCGCGTGGTGCCAGGGTGTCCATCTGTCTCCTTCAGTGGCGACGGTGCGCGCGGCCGGGTCGGGGAGCGGCAGGATCAGAAGAGCTGCCGGGCGGTCAGTCCGGCGGAGAGGCCGAACACCAGGCGGAGCCTCGCCTTGAGCGGTGACAGCGTCCGCGAGGCGAGCAGCCCGTCGGCCAGCAGTTGGGTCTCCGAACCGTGGCCGCGGTAGGTGCGCCGCAGGATGGGCCCGTCCTCACACCTGCTGGCGAGGACCACGGGCCGGTCTCCGCGAACGACGCGTACCAGCGCGTCGGCCAGTGGCGGCGGCAGGTGCCCGGCGCCCGTGCCGGCGACCACGAGCGCGTCGACCTCGGCGGCGATGGCATCGACCAGCCGCCCGTCCGCACCGGCCATCGCCGGTACGATCTCCACCCTCCTGTCCGGCGCCGCGGTGACCGGGAGCCGGTCAGTGACGGGCGGCGGACCGAGCAGCAGTTCCACCTCGTTCTCCACCAGGAACCCGACGGGGCCGGCGGAGGGGGAGGCGAACGCCGCGACCCGGGTGCTGTGGTGCTTGGTCACCAGTCGAGCGACATGGATCTCGTCCTGGAAGACCACCACGGGACCGTACCCGGCGAGAGGCGGGTGCAGCGCCGCGCTGATGGCCGCCCTGATGTTGGCGGGCCCGTCGGCGCCCGGCAGGTGCGGGGCGCGCATTGCTCCGGTGACCACGACGGGGACGTCCGTGTCCACCAGCATCGCCAGCGCGTACACCGTTTCCTCGAGGGTGTCGGTGCCATGGGTGACGACCACGCCCGCGGCGCCGCCCTCGATCTCCTCGCGCACCGCCGCGGCCAGCGTCCACATGTCGTCGAGGGTGACGGCGCGGCTCGGCACGGTGCGCACGTCGCGCGGCCGGACGGCGACCGGCAGCCCGCTGACCGTGCCCGCCAGGTCGCCGGCGCCATGGCGTGGCGCCGCGCCGCCATCGTCGAGAGCCGCCGCGACGGTGCCGCCCATGGCCAGCAGGCTCACTGGGCCGTTGCTCATCGTTCTGCTCCCGTCCTCGACACTCGGCCTCCTCGCACCGCTCCGCCTCCGATCGTCTTGCGCCTACGCGAACAGTTCCGCGCAGTCGGTCACCGCGGTCAGCTCCGTGAGACGGTCCCACCATGCTCTGGACGCCGGTGAGTCGCCCAGGAGCGCCACGAACTTGTCGCGATGCTCCTCCGCGCTGAGAGGCCGGGTGTGGTGGCCGCGAGGGTTGTCCACGACGGCGGTCAGGGCGCCGTCGTCGGTCCGCACGGTGACACGGGCCGGGGCGGCTTCCGGCCACCGTGCGTCGAATCCGGCATCGGCCCGGACCGTCACCTTGCGCGCCAGCTCGGCGACCTCGGGACGGTAGCGGAAGGCATCGACGCCGCTGCCGCCGACGAGCAGGGCGGTCGCCACCGCGTAGGGCAGGGAGAACCGGCCGGACAGGTCGTTCGGGGCGGGCTGGCGGGCGATCTTGAGGTTGATGCTCACCGTGTCCACCCGGACCTCCCGGATCGCGTCGACCTGTACGGGCCCGATGGCCAGCGCCGCCTCGATCGCGCAGTGCGTCAGGGCGCATGCGCTGTGGACCTTGAAGTAGTTGCGGGTGATGCCGAGCCCGCCGTAGTCCAGCGGGCCCGACAGCTCCGGTCCGTCGACGATCTCGCCCGCCACCCGGCCGAACGCGTCCTCCAGCGCTCCCGTCGAACCCCGGTACCCGGCCTGCGCCATCGCCGTGGCGCGCACCCCGCTCGCCGCGGCGTGTCCGGTGAAGGCGTTGCGCGCGGTCGCGCCCTCGTAGCAGGGCTGCCACGTCGCCAGCACGGGTCCGGTGGCGGCGATGCGAGCCGCGGCCACGGGGTCGGTGCCCTCGAGCAGCGCCACGGCGACCGCGGCGCCGAGGGCTCCCAGGTGTCCGTGGGGATGCACGCCCGGCCGCAGCCGGACTGCCCGGAACAGGCGGCTGCTCACCTCGTAGCCCGCGATGACCGAGCGCAGGAGCTCGGCGCCGGACGAGTGCAGGTGCTCGGCGACGGCGAGCGCCGCAGGGACCACCTGCACGGCCGGATGGCCGGTCGGGCGCATGCCCTCGTCCAGTTCCAAGGCGGTTCCCGCAGTGGCGTTGAGGAACGCCGCGTGCTCGGGATAGGTGCGCCTGCCGGGTGCCGGAAGCACCGTCGCCGTATGCCCGGTCCCCGCCTTTCCGGCCGGTGTCACCAGGCCGTTGCGCTCGTCCAGCGCGATCAGGGCGGCGACCTCCGGCGTCGTGGCCCCGGCGGCGGCGACGGTGTCGGCGATGACCCGCTGGGCATGCCGGACGGCCGGCTCGGGTACCCGGTCCAGTTCCAGATCGGCCGCCGCCGCTACGGCCTCGTCGATACTGTGCACGGTCGTGCTCACCGCCTCAGGTCGAGATGACGGGTCTCGCCGAGCGCCCGGACGGCACCGGCGCTGATCACGGAGACCAGTACCACGTAGGCTCCGACGGCGTACATGCCGAGCCCCTCGTAGAGGCCGACGGCGATGAAGGGGGCCACGGCCGCTCCCAGGAGCGAGCCGGCCTGGTTGGCCGCCGTCACGCCCGAGTACCGGATGGCGGTCGGGAACAACTCTGCGAAGTAGACGCCCACCGGGGCGTAGGCGAAGCCGACCGGGAAGGCGAACACCACCATGGCGACCGTGAAGAGAACGGGTTCGCCGGTCTCGATGAGCGCGAGTGCCGGGAAGATCGTCACGATGGCCCCGCCCAGGCCCCACATCAGGGCCGTGCGCCGTCCGCGCTTGTCGGCCGTTCCCGCGGACAGGCGGAGGCCGACGGAGTAGGCGCCGGCCGAGATGAGCACCGCCGTGAGAGCGGACGCCTTGCTCATCTCCAGCTTGCCCGTCGCGTGGGCCAGCAGGAAGATGAAGGCGACGTAGAACGTGGTGCTGACCGACACGTAGGCGAGGGTGGCGAGCAGGGTGGTCCGGCGGGCCTGCTTGACGACGCTCACGATCGGCAGCTTGGAGGTCTCCGGACCGGCGCCGGCCTCGGCCTTCCTGCGGCCGGCCTCGAACACCGGGGACTCGCTGATCCGCAGCCGGAGCACCAGCCCCACCACGATCAGCGCGGCGCTGGACAGGAACGGCACCCGCCAGCCCCAGTCGAGGTAGGTCTGGTCGGGGATGACGAGGGTGATCACCAGCAGCACGCCCGTCGAGAGGGCGAGCCCCGCGGTGACGCCCTGCTGCGGCCACGCGGAGAGCCGGGCCCTGCGGTCGTGCGGGGCGAACTCGGTGGCCATCAGCACGGCTCCGCCCCACTCGCCGCCCACGGCGGCGCCCTGGACGAAGCGGAGCAGCACCAGGAGGACCGGGGCGATCGCGCCCGCCGTCTCGTACGTCGGCAGGACGCCCACGAGCATCGTGCTGACGCCCATCAGGACCAGGGACACCACCAGCGTCGCCTTGCGGCCGATGCGGTCGCCGAAGTGAGCGAAGATCAGCCCCCCGATCGGACGGGCCGCGAAGGCCACCGCGATGGTCGCGAAGGAGGCGAGGGTGGCCGCGACATCGGACATTTCAGGAAAGAATTGGGTACCGAACACCAGTGCTGCGGTGCTGGCGTAGATGTAGAAGTCGTACCATTCGATGGCAGTGCCGAGAAATGCTGCTCTGGCTACCTTCGTAGCCTCCGCCAGGGACGGTGCTGGAGTACCGGTGTCGTCTATTTCTTTCTGAACGTGCGGCACAACTTCCATCTCCTTCGGTTGTGGCGCCTTGAGCGTGCGATGGTGCGTGGGCGCCGATGACTGGCACCGCGGGTGTGAACGGCGTGGTCGCCTGTTCGGGTGGGGGTCACGGCTGGGCCGCGCGTTGGGCTGCTCCGGCGAACTTCCGCGCCGGACGGCGCGAAGGATCGGAAGCCGCCATGCGGCGTCATCCCTGATGGCGTTGCGGAAGGGGTGGTCTCCGGCGGGTCGGCCTCGCGGGGTACCGCGTCTAGCGGACCGACGGGTCGCCTGTGCGCCGACCGGCGGTGAACTGACCGCTGGTGAGCGGCCGTAAGGGGTGGGCTTCGGCGCGCGTGGAAGGCGCCGGCGTGAGGTTCACGTGGACGGGGTCTGGCTGAGGGCGGTTCCGCTCAGCCGGGAGGCGATATCGGCGAAGGCGGGATTCTGCGGTTCCGGGTCGATGTGGACGTCGAACAGCACCGGTCCGGTGGCTTCGGGCAGCGTCCGCTGGAGCAGGTCGAGGTCCCGTACGGACCGGATGCAGTGCGCGGGTATGCCGAACCCCCGGGCCACCTGGCCGACGTCCGGCCATGCGTGCCATGCCTCCGTGTCCGGCAGGCCCTTGGCGGTCAGGCTGTGGCGTTCCTGCCCGTAGCCGCCGTCGTTCATCACGAAGAGGGTCAGCGGAAGCCGGTACCGCACGGCCGTTGACAGTTCGCTCAGGCTCATCATCAGGCATCCGTCGCCGAGAACGGCCGTCACCCGTTCGCCGGGACGGGCGAAGGCGGCGCCGATCGCCACTCCCAGAGCCTGCCCGATCGCGCCGAATTCATGGGTGAAGGCATAGCGGCCGGGATCCCAGCTGCGCAGCGTCTGCTGGGCGTAGGAGCCGAAGTGGCCGGCGTCGACGACGAGCAGCCGGTCCTCCGGCAGGACGGCGTCGAGTGCCTCCACGGCGAGCCGGGGATGGACCGGTGAGGAATCGGGTGCCGCTGGAACATGCTGGTCGGGGCGGTCCGGACCGGTCCATCCGGCGGGTGCGGGACGGCCGCTGCCGCCGATGAGGGCGCAGAGGGCGCTCGCGGTGGCCGCCGCGTCTCCCACCAGGGCGATGTCCGCTGAGGTATGCCTGCCGATGGCCTCGCCGTCCCGGTCGGCATGCACCACGAGACCGCCGGAGAAGGCGGTGCCGCCGTCGGTGGTCCACTGGTTGGCCGACGCTCCGAGCACGAGGACGCAGTCGGCTTCGGCGAGCACCCTGCCGGCGTGCCCGGAGCCGAGCCCGCCTGCCACGCCGACGTGCCGCGCATGGCGGGCCAGCAGGCCTTTCGCCTTGAGGGTCGTGGCGATCGGCGCCGCCAGCAGGTCGGCGAGCTCTCCCACGGCGGCCGCCCCGCCGTCCGGCGCCACCCCCCGCCCGACCAGGATCGCAGGGCGCCGGGCGGCGGCGAGGGCCGCCGCCGCCTCGGCGACGAGGCGGGGGTCGGGCGGCGGAGGCGCGGGCGGGGCGGCCGTCGGCTCGTAGGCGCCGGCCCCGGCCGGCAAGCGGGCGTGCATGACGTCGGTGGGGGCGTTGAGCACGGCCGGCCCCCGGCCGGCGCGCACGTGACGGAAGACGGCGGCGGTGTCGGTGTACACCGTGCCGGGCCGGTGCAGGGGCCGGAAGTACGCCCCCGTCGCGCCGATGAATCCGCGCTGGTCGAAACGCTGGGGATGATCGAGATCGCCGGTCGGCGTATCGGGCGCCAGCAGCACGACACCGGAACGGGCCGCCGCGGCGGTCAGCAGCGAGGTGGCGGTGTTGCTGAGGCCGGGGCCGTGCGTCACGCTCGCCACCCCGGGCCTGCCAGAGAACCGCGCGTAGCCGTCCGCCATGGCGACGGCCCCCTGCTCGTGGCAGGCGTGCACCAGCTTGATGCCGGTTCCGGCCGCTATCCGCGCGAGCAGGTCCACGTTGCCGTCACCCATCAGCGCGAAGACCACATCCGTGTCCTCGGCGACCAGGGCGGCGACGACGGCGCCTGTGACGTCTTCCACATCCTCGCTCATGGCATGCGAGTGTACACAGATGAATTCACGATCCTCAATGATGTGTTCCGAGGAATCGAGAAAACCTATCTCACCTGCGCAATCAGAGCCCGGTTCCAGATCGTCCGACGACCGCGATGCCGCACCCTGGGGTGGCGATCTGCCTGTTCGGGAGCAATGTTCCGGCTCTGGAGGACCTTGGTATACACATGTACACTGCGAAGCCAGCCCGACCATCAGCACTCCCGAGCGCCCTCAGCCCGTCACCGCTCCACGACCGGCTGCAGAGCCGGCCGACTCGAAAGGCTCCCTCCATGGACACCCAGGCAGACGTCATCGTCGTGGGCACCGGCAACGCCGGGTTCTGCGCCGCGCACGCGGCCGCCCAGGCCGGCGCACGCGTGCTGATGCTCGAGAAGGGCCCCGCCGAGGCGATCGGCGGCAACACCTACTTCACCGCAGGAGCGATCCGGACGACCTACCGAGACCTCGGCGAACTGGCAGAACTGGTGGTGGACGACGAACGCCACGCGCGCACCGACATCGCGCCGTACACCGCCGCCGACTTCATCGGCGACATGGAACGTGTCACGCTCGGGCGGTGCGATCCCTCACTGACCCGCACGATGGTGCACGACATCGCGAACGCCCTGACATGGATGCGCGATCTCGGGATCCGATTCCGCCTCCAGTACGAGCGGCAGGCGTACGAAGTCAACGGACGCCACCGGTTCTGGGGAGGGCTTCCGTTGGCCGTCGTCGACGGAGGGAAGGGCATGGTGGCCCAGCACCGGCTCATAGCCGCACGTGAGGGCGTCGACATCCGCTGCTCCACCGCCGTTGACCGGCTGCTGCGGGATGCCGACGGCCGGGTGGTCGGTGTCGGGGCAGGTGAGCAGGAGTTCTACGCCGAGGCCGTCGTGCTGGCCGCCGGAGGATTCCAGGCCAACCGCTTGCTGCGGGCCCAGTACCTCGGCCCGACCTGGGATCTGGCCAAGGTGCGCGGTACGCCGCACAACACCGGTGCCGCCCTGCTGGCCGCGCTGGACGCGGGCGCGCAGCCGGCCGGCCACTGGAGCGGCTGCCACGCGGTGGCCTGGGACGCCAACGCCCCGGAGACCGGCGACTTCGAGCTGACCAACCGGCACACCAAGCAGTCGTATCCGCTGAGCATCGTGGTCAACACCGAAGGAAGGCGCTTCCTCGACGAAGGCGCCGAACTGCGCAACTACACCTACGCCAAGTACGGTGCGCAGATCCTCCTCCAGCCCGGCGCCCGCGCCTTCCAGCTCTTCGACGCCAAGACGGCACCGCTCCTGCGTGAGGCCGAGTACCAGGTCCCCGGCGTCACCCGGTACGAGGCGAACTCGATCGCCGAACTCGCCGAACTCGCCGGCATCGACGTCGCCGGCCTCACCGCCACCGTCGAGGGCTACAACGCCGCCACCCGGCCTGGGCACTTCGACCCCTCCGTCAAGGACGGCCTGGGCACGGACGGGCTCCATCCCCCCAAGAGCAACTGGGCCCTCCCTCTCAACGAGCCTCCCTACCTGGCTTTCGGCGTGACCTGCGGCATCACCTTCACCTTCGGCGGAGTGAAGATCGACGACTCCGGACGAGTGCTCGACCACGAGAGCGAGGCGATTCCCGGCCTGTTCGCCGCGGGAGAGATGGTCGGCGGCCTCTTCTACCACAACTATCCCGGCGGCAGCGGCCTGTCGGCGGGCACCGTGTTCGGCCGCAAGGCGGGAACGGAAGCGGCCAGACTCGCCTCAACGCTCACCCCGGCCACCTGACACCTGTACGGGCGGGAGGCCGGGGCCGCCTGAGTGCCGCCGGCGCGCCACGCGGCGTCCTTGCACAGGCGGACATGCGCCGCACCGAGGCGGTCCTCGTCCGAGCGCCAGGATCGGCCGCCGGAGATCTCGTCGGCCCAGTCGAGCAGGCGACGCAGTCGGTTCACGGCCGAGTCCGCCCGGCGGGTGGTGCGGGGCCGGTAGAGAAGACGTGGTCGACGGCGGCGTTGAGGGTATCGGTCTCGGCGCTGAGGACGGATTCGCTGGTGGGCAGGGCGCGTTCGACCGAGAGTCCGTTGAGGACGGCGAGAAGGAACCTGACGTTGCGGGTGTGGTCTCCCGGGGGCAGTGCGCCTTCCTCGGCGAGCGTGGCCAGCCAGTGTCCGACCCGGCGCTCCGCCTCCCGCTCATGGCCGAGGTATGCGGCGCGTACCGGTTCGGTCGGTTCGGGTTCGATGAAGGTCCGATAGATCGTGCCCCATGCGGTCCGCGCCTTTTCGTTGGTGCCGAGCGGCGCGAGAACCTGCCGCAGGCAGTTCAGCAGCCGTTCGCGGGGCGGCAGTGTCCGGTCCCGGATCGGGTCGCCGGGCAGCAGGTCTTCGTAGATCCTCGCGAGCAGGCTGTCCTGCAGGGCGCGCTGGGTGGGGAAGTGGAACCTCAGCGAGCCGGTGCTCACACCCGCACGCGCGGCGACCGCTCGGACGCTCAGCTTCGCGGCCATGTCCTCGGCGATCATCTCTGCGGCGGCCTGGAGGATCTTCTCGCGTGTTTCCATGCTCCGCTCTCCTTCGCGTCCTTCAGCCCCCTACCCTACTAGCACGCCGTACTAGCACAGTGTGCTAGCGTGTGCCCGGCGCGCTGACCAGTGGTGTCGCGGCTGAGGTGCGAAGGAGGGGCGGAGCATGGCGTGGAAGCAGTGGGCAGCGGCGAAGCGCCTCAAGCCGGGAGACGGCAGGGAACTGCAGCGTTTCCGCTGGTGGCAGCTCCCCCTGCGCTCCCTGTTCTGCGCGCTCCGCCTGCGGTACTCCTCTCTGCTCGACACGGCCGGCCACTGACTCCTTCGAAGTGAGGGAGGCACGACCACATCGGCCCTCTCCGGCTGGCTTCTTACGCGATCGGCATGGACCGGCTGCATGAAAACGACATGAGTACGGCGAAAGGAAGGGCATCATGATCCAGTTGAGGCCAAGGCCCGCCGCCCGGTACGGAGCGGTGTTCGCCGCAGCTCTCATGGTTCTCACTGGGTGTTCCTCTGCTGCCTCGGGGATGCGAGCCTCGTCCGCAGTGGGCGCGTCGGCCTCCGTCCCGTCCCCGGACCCGCTCACTTGGAGCTCGTGCGGGAAGAGCCTCGAATGCGCCACGCTCAAAGTGCCGCAGGAATACACCGAGCCTGGTGGCGCGCAGATTCCGCTCGCGGTCATGCGACACCGGGCCACCGACCCCGACCACCGCATCGGCACCCTGATCTTCAACCCGGGCGGGCCCGGGGTTCCCGCCACTGAAACACTGCGTAATCTGCCCAGAACAGCAGGCACTCCTGGCGCCTTCTCCCCCGCGGTGCTCGCCAGATTCGACATCATCGCGATGGACCCGCGCGGCGTCGGCGGATCGCAGGCCGTTCGCTGCCTGACCGACGAGCAGCGAGCCGACGCCGCCGGCACCGCCTTCGACCCGGCCGTCCCCGGGGGCAAACCCCTGCCGCGGCTGCTGGCCGATGCCGCCGCCTTCACCGGCGGCTGCGTCGAACATCAGAGCAAAGACTTCCTGGCCGGCCTGTCCAGCGACAACGTGGCCCGCGACATCGACCAGGTCCGCTCCGCGCTCGGCGAGGACAAGATCACGTACTACGGCCTGTCCTACGGCACCGTGGTCGGCCCGATGTACGCCACCCTGTTCCCTCACCGCGTCCGCCAGATGGTGCTCGACGCGCCCGTCGACACCAACCTGTGGTTCGGCAACTCCCTCCCCTTCCTCCACGACGTCGCCCTGGCAAGCGAACGGACGCTCAACGCCTGGTTCGAGACCTGCCGCACCGAAGGGACCGCGGTGTGCCCGTTCGGAGCGGGAGACCCGCAGTCGGCGTTCGACACACTGATCGACACACTGGAAGAGAAGCCGCTGAAGATCGCACCCGCCAAGGGCGCCACCCCGGGAGGCGAACTCGACGGCGCCATGGCACTCGAGGCCACCCGAGCCCTGGCAGGGGACCAGAACACCTGGCCGCTGCTGACCTCGGCGCTGCTGGCCGCACAAGACGGGAACGGCGCACCCCTGCACACCCTGTGGAGCAGCGTCACGGTCTCCCCCTTCCCTGTCCCTACCGCGATGTTCGAAGGCCACACCGCGGTACGCTGCGCCGATTGGCGGACCCCGGCCGGCATCGCGGTGCACAAGGCCGCAGCCGCCAAGGTCGTTACTGAGGCCAGGCGGATCGGGACCCGGGCCGCTTACTCTGCCCTGAACTGCGCCCGGTGGCCCGCGCCGAACAAGGACCGCGTGACCAAGCCGCTCACAGGCGCTGGTGCGCCGCCGGCACTGGTGGTCGCAAGCCGACTGGACCCCGTCACCCCCCACCACTGGGCCGAGAACATGATCCGGACCCTGGACTCCGCGGTCCTGCTCACGCGGGAAGGAATCGGACACGGCTCCTACGGCACCAACCCGTGTATCAATAGCGCGGTTGACGCCGCCCTCATCCACGGCACCCACCCGGCTAACGGCACCAAATGCAAGACAAACACGCCCACCACCCGCCCGCTCGTCACCGCGAGCCATTGAGTCACATGCGACCTTCACCCGCGTACGCATACGCGCGGCATGACCGTTGAGCGAGCGGAAAGACACGCTCGCGAGCTTCGTGACATCCAAGACAACGGCTGGACGGCCAGTTCAGGTCCGTGCTTCCGTGCTGGCTCGGTGGCCAGGTGCGGCGAAGTAGCGGCGGATTGCGGGGGGCGGAACAACCGATGTCTTCGCCAGGCATACAAGAAGCGCCCCCTCGGGTCCACCACCCTGACACCCTGCGCTCCCGCCGGGGCTCGCCTTCGCCTTGCAGAGGGCAGGCCATGCCGTCCGCGTGCTTTGTTCTTCTCAGCGGACCGCTCGGAGCGCGCGATAGACGGTTAGCGAGCCCCTCTTCGAACCTCTGCCTGAAAGCACACAAAATGACGACGAGAAAACTCCCGTGAACGACGAGCACGCCCGGTGCGGGCCAGTCCCGCACCGGGCGTGCCGGGAGGTCGTCGGCGACGTCCCGTGTTGCTCTGCCGGACGGATCAGCAGGTCGGCTCGCCGCTCTGCGCGGGGACGTTGATCGCGCTCCACGCGGCCTTCACCGCGTTGCATTCGGTGGCCGAGCTGGGGAACAGCTGCTTGGCCGCCTGGAGGGTCGCGACGCGTGCGCGGGCGTGGCTCCAGCTCGTCACCTTGCGGTTCAGGCCGCCCATGAAGATCTGGCCGGCCTTCTGGATGCCGATGCCCGTGACCCTGGAGTTGTTGCAGGTCGGGCTGGTCGGGTTGCCGTTGGACGGGTTCGAGCCCTCCGCGAGCAGGTAGAACCAGTGGTTCTGCGGGCCGGCCGCCGCGTGCACCTCGGTGCTCGGGATCGAGGACGAGTAGCAGTTCGGGTCGCCCAGCGCCGACGGGTTGTACATGTTGCGGATCGGGCCCTGGCCGACCAGGTCGACCTCCTCGCCGACCAGGTAGTCCGGCGGGTCGAGGGTGGAGGGCTCGTTCATGTAGTGCTCGGTCAGCGCGCCGAAGATGTCGCCGGCCGACTCGTTCATCCCGCCCTTCTCGTTGCCGCTGCCGCCGCTGGAGCCGCCGGGCGTGGTCTGGAAGATCGCGTGGCCGTTCTCGTGGCCGACGACGTCGACGGACGTGGCCAGCTTGGTGTTCGACTGGTTGTGGCCGAAGTTGGTGTAGCTGCCGTTCCAGTAGGCGTTGACGTCGTTCAGCCCCACGCGCGAGGGGAAGCCCCGGCCGTTGCCGTTCGTCCCGTTGCGGCCGAGCCATGCCTTGAGCATGTCCCATTCCTTCTGGACCGCGTACAGCACGTCCACGCAGCCGGTCTCCAGGTTCGTCCCGCTGCCGTTGCCCCAGGCGCTGTCGCTGCCCGTGTAGGCCGAGCCGCCCTGGCCGCCGCACTGGTGGCCGGGACGCGCGGGGTCGGTCATCGACGTCGCCGCGGTGCTCAGGTCCACCGTGCCGTGGTAGAAGCTTCGGTCATCGGCGGCGTCGCGGACGTCGTCGAACGTCCGGACGACCTTGCCGGTCTTGGCGTCGACGAACACGTGCAGCTTCGTCTCGCCCTTCTTCTGGTGACCGGTGACGACCGTTTCGTAGACCAGGCGTCCCTTGCCCTCCGCCAACACGGTGAGGCGGGGGGTGGAGACCGTGTCGACCTTCGCGACCTTGCCACGCGACACCGCGGCGGCCCTCGCCGCCTGGATCGTTGGCTTGGTGCCGACGTCGAGCGTCGAGGTCTGGTTGGCCGAGGTGCTCAGCACACCGCCGTCGGCGTTCGTGGTGACGACGATGTCGCCGCCCAGGACCGGCAGGCCGTCGTAGGTGCGCTGGTACTCCACGTACTGCAGGCCGCGCAGGCCCGAGGTGACGTTCGTACGGAAGATCTTGTCTTTCGGGGCCTTCATGAACTCCGCCGGCTTGGCGGCCACGAAGGTGTCGGCTGAGACCGCCGCGAGCGTGCGGGGGTCCGGCTTGGCCGGGATCGTGCGGGCGGTCGCTCCTGTGGCGGGGACGGACATCGCCACGGCGAGGCCGGCCGCCAGCGCGGCCGCCCCGATCGCGGTCTGGTGTCTCACAGGGTGCTCCTTCCACGGGCCCTGCGGCACAGGGCGTCCGAAGCCTCATGTGGGAGCGCTCCGCGACACCCTTGTCGCCGGGGGGATTGGGGACGTGTCGCTCATACGGGATGAGCTGCCCGAAGTGCACCCTGTCGGACTTGAACGTGTCAATATTTTCAAAGCAGCATGAATTTTCACAAACCAGAAACTGAAAGACTGTAGACGAGACAACTTCCCTGGTGAGCAGCATTCGGCCCGGCCCCACGAGAGTTACGGGCGGCACCGGATCCCGGTGAACGGAGATTGGAGCCCGGGTATCCACGTAGCGATGGTCCGGTCGCTGCTCCCGCTGGTCCCTCGGGCGGTCAAGGTGCCCAGCGAGAGTGCGGGTGCCGGCACGCGCCGTCGTGTGCGCCAGCTGCGGGGTGGCTCGTACGGAATTCCATTCAGCACGTTGACGCCCAAGTCATGGCTGACGCATGCAGACTCCACCATCGTCACATCGCCGATCCGTTGTGCTTGTTCGATGTGCTGAGCCACTGCCTGCACGGGCCCTATGGATTTGAACAAGTACCAAGAATCCTTGGGCAGATAATCCGAGAACTCGGCCTTCGACATCGTCCCGCAACTCCCGGCGCGACCGGGGCCGGATACGGGGTTGTCACGGCGCGACGGCCGGTTGCGATGCTGTTCTCCCAGCCGCCGCACCGGCTGTTCGTGGCGATCGACGCGTTCCTGAGGAAGAGTGCCCAGGCATCCCGGCCGAGACCGATCTGAGCACCAAAGGTTCAGTAGGAGTAGCCCGCGAACCTCCCCGGGAGGCGTCTGCCGTCCATGGCGGCCTTCGGGCAGACGGCGCGCCAGGACTGCTCCACCCGATCGAGCTCTGCGGAGTTGAGCCCGGCCCAACGGCTGGTGAGCTGCCGGCCCTCCATCCGCAGCCGCAGTGTCGCGGTTCCCGCTCCCGGGCCGAGTAGCGACGGGTGGTCGGGATCGTAGTCGTGGCCCCGGTGGGTGATGTGCACCGTGCTCACCATGCGGGGGTCGTGGTCGGTGGTCCGCCCGCTGACGCGGTGAACGCGGATACGGCGCAGGCCGTCGTCGACGACGGTCACCCGGACAAAACGCCGCCGATCCCGCAGCCAGTAGGCCGTGGCCCAGGCCGCGTAGACCGATGCTCCGCAAAACGCCGCGACGGAGACGAACCACTCGTCGCCCAGCCAGAGCAGGCCGCCGAAGCCGGCGAGGGCGGCGGCCGCCGCGACATGGCGGAGCCATCGCAGGCCCCAGCCGTTCCGGTCAGCGGCCTCCCAGAGCAGATCATCCTCTAAACGCACAAGACCATCATCGCTCCAGACGCGGGCCTGGTTCTAGGAACACTTCCGCTCCTTTCCGCCGTCAATTGTGAGGACCTGTCCGGCGATCCAAGCCACCCCATCCGAGGCCAGGAAGGCCGCCGCCCCGGGCCACGTCCTCCGGTGCGCCGAGGCGGCTCGGGTCTCGAGGGCTCAGGGTGAGGGTCAGTGGGTCGGTTGATCGAGGTTGCCGTGAGCTTCGGCCGAGAGGTCCAATCCGTCGGCCCAGGTCTTGAGCCGGTCGGCGTAGGCCTGCTGGATCATCGGGTAGAAGCCCTGGCCGAACAGCACCCGCTGGGGCGGGGCGTCGGAGTCGACGATCTTGAGGAGGGTCCGGGCCGCGGCGGCCGGGTCTCCGGCGGGCTGCTTGCCCGCGACCTGGGCGAGGTGCCGGCGGAGACCGTCGTAGGCCGGGTCGGGCTCGGCCATGTGACCGTTGGCGAGAGGGTCGGGGTTCTTCCCGGACCTGGTGGCGAACCCGCCGGGCTCGATCACGGTCACCTTGATCCCGAAGCCGGCGACCTCGCCGGCGAGGGCTTCGTTCAGGCCCTCCACCGCCCACTTCGAGGCGTGGTAGGCGCCGCCGAGCGGCATCGCGATGAGTCCGGCGGCCGAGGACAACTGAATGATGTGCCCCGAGCCCTGTTCGCGCAGGTAGGGCAACGCGGCCTGGACGACCCACACCGCACCGAACAGGTTGGTCTCCATCTGGTCGCGCAGGTCCTGCTCGGTCAACTCCTCGACCGCGCCGACCTGGGCGTACCCGGCGTTGTTGACGATGACGTCGAGACGGCCGAAGTGCTCCACGGCCCGCTTCACCCCCGCGAAGACAGCGGCCCTGTCGGTCACGTCGAGCGCGACCGGCAGCACCGCTTCGCCATAGGCGGCGACCAGTTCATCAAGGCTTTCGGTGTTCCGGGCGGTCGCAGCGACCCCGTCACCGCGGGACAGTGCGGCCTCGACGAAGTTACGGCCCAGACCACGGGACGAACCGGTGACGAACCAGACCTTGTTCATGATGACGTTCCGTTCCTTCGGAAGTGGCTTTCGAGCACCAGACACCGACGACCAGATCCCTGTGACAGCGGTCGGCTGACCTGTGCCACGGAGACTTCTACCGAGGTAGAGGCGAACGCCGGAGAACTACCGGCAGCCGTTCCGCGGCACGGAACCTCGAACGGTCCAGTGCCGGGGGCCAGGAGCGGATGTTAGGCTAACGTACTAGTTCGTCCATTAGAGGGGGCGCGGTATGCGCAGGTCGATCGCGACCGTGTCGCTCAGCGGGTCGCTGGCGGACAAGCTGACGGCCGTCGGGGCCGCGGGATTCGACGGGGTCGAGATCTTCGAGAACGATCTTCTCGGCAGCGACATGAGTCCCGAGGACGTGCGCCGCCGGGCGGCGGACCTCGGCCTGACCATCGACCTCTACCAGCCGTTCCGCGACTTCGAGGCGGTGCCGCCGGACCTGCTCGCCGCCGGGTTGCGGCGCGCGGAGCACAAGTTCGCCGTGATGGAGCGGCTCGGTGCCACGCGGCTGCTCGTCTGCTCGAACGTCTCCGCCGCGGCGATCGACGACGACATGCTCGCCGCCGAGCAGCTGGGGCTGCTCGCGGAGCGCGCCGCGGAGCACGGTATCGAGATCGCCTACGAGGCGCTCGCCTGGGGGCGGCACGTCGACGACTACTTCCACGCCTGGCAGATCGTTCGCACCGCCGACCACCCCAACCTGGGGATGTGCCTGGACAGCTTCCACATCCTGGCCCGCGACGTCGACCCGTACGCGATCCGCACGATCCCCGGAAACAAGATCTTCTTCCTCCAGCTCGCGGACGCGCCGGCCTTGCCGATGGACGTCCTCTACTGGAGCAGGCACTACCGCTGCTTCCCCGGACAGGGGGACCTCGACGTGACGGGTCTCGTCGACCACGTCCTGCGGACCGGGTACGACGGCCCGCTGTCCTTGGAGGTCTTCAACGACATCTTCCGGCAGGCCGCGGCGATGCGCACCGCCCAGGACGCCATGCGCTCCCTCATAGCCCTGGAGGAGGGGGTCGCACAGCGGGCGGGTGGCTCCGCGTCCGCCAGCGGGGCGCTTCCCCCTCCGGTCGTCCCGACCGGGTTCGCCTTCGCCGAGCTGGCCGCGCCGTCGGCCGGGCCGGTCGGCGAGGTACTGGGCGCGCTGGGATTCGTCCGCGGCGGACGGCACACCGGCAAGCCGGTGGAGCTGTGGGAGCAGGGGGCGGCGCGCATCCTGGTCAACAGCGGGAGCGCCGAAGGCCAGGACGGGCCGGCGCTCGGCGCCATCGGGCTGGAGACGCCCGACCCGGCCGCGTCGGTCAAGCGCGCCGAGGCGCTCCTGGCGCCCGTCCTGCCCCGGCTGCGCGGTCCTCAGGACGCGCCCCTGGACGCCGTCGCCGCTCCGGACGGGACCGAGGTGTTCTTCTGCCGTACGGCCCGGCCGGACCATTCGAGCTGGACCGACGACTTCGCGCAGGACCGCAGTCCCGCCGGTGCGGCGACGGGCGAGATCACACATATAGACCATGTGGCGCTCACCCAGCCCTGGCACCACTTCGACGAGGCGTCGCTGTTCTACCGGAGCGTGCTCGGGCTCCGGCCGCATGACAGCCTGGAGCTGCCCGACCCCTACGGGCTGATGCGCAGCCGCGCGGTGTCCACCGAGGACGGCGGGGTTCGGGTGGCGCTCAACGTGGCCTATGTCGGGGCGCACGACGGCAGGGACGACCTGGCGTGGCAGCACGTGGCGCTGGCGAGCGCGGACATCGTGGCGACCGCGCGGCGGATGCGTGCGGCAGGGGCCGCGACGCTCGTCGTTCCGGACAACTATTACGACGACCTCGAAGCCCGGTACGACCTGGGCGCGGAGCGGCACCTCCTGCTCCGGGAACTCGGGCTGCTCTACGACCGGGACGACCGCGGGGAGTTCCTGCACTTCTACACCGCGACCATCGGCCGGGTGTTCTTCGAGATCGTCCAGCGGACGGGCGGCTACCGGGGGTACGGCGCGGCCAACGCGCCGGTCCGGCTGGCCGCCCAGCACGCCCGGCGAACCCGCCGCGCCCCACACTAGGATCTGGTCCGTCAGCCATCACCATTGCGGAGTCACATGTCGACGCGGTCCGTCACACCCGCCTCGGGAGAGCGTCAGCGCGACGCCGACCGCACCCGGGCGGAGATCCTGGACGTCGCTCAGCGGGAATTCGCGCGGCACGGTTACGCCGGTGCCCGGGTGGACGACATGGCGGCGCTCATGCGCACCACCAAGCGGATGATCTACTACTACTTCGGGGGCAAGGAGAAGCTGTACCTCGCCGTGCTGGAGAAGGCGTACGCCGAGGTCAGGAAGCTGGAGTCCGCCATCGACGTGCGGCATCTGGCACCGGTGGAGGCGATCCGCACGCTGGCCGAACTCACCTTCGACCACCACGAGGCGCATCCCGACTTCATCAAGCTCGTCAGCATCGAGAACATCCACCAGGCCGAGCATCTGCGCGAGTCGCGGATCCTCGCCGATCTCAGCGGCCCGGTCGCCGACCTGATCTCGCAGATCCTCGCCGCCGGCCGCGCGAGCGGCGACTTCGTCGCCGACGCCGACGCCGTCGACGTGCACATGATGATCAGCTCGTTCTGCTTCTTCCGGATCGCCAACCAGCACACGTTCGGGGTGCTGTTCGGCCGCGACATGACGGCGCCGGAGCACCGGGACCGGCACCGCGAGATGATCGGCGACATGGTCGTCGCCTATCTGACCGGCGCCGGACGCGGAGGACCCCGGGAGGGCCTGGGGTAGGCGGACGCGCGTCCGGCGGTCAGCCGATCTCGGCAGGGAAGGCGCCGGCGACCGACACCGCGTCGCGAAGAACCGCCCCCAGGGAGTTCGGCACGCCTGCCGCCTCACCGACCAGGCGGAAGGGTGTCCCGGTGTTCGCCGGGAGCCACCTCGGCCGTTCCGGGCCGGGAGCCGGCTCCTGCGAGACCAGAACCGGGCCGGGAGCGGCGATCTCCTCCCGGCCGGCAGGGCCTCGCACGACCAGGTGATCGGTTCCGACGCGCACGACGCGGCGTCCCAGCAGGATGCGCACCGCCGGGTTCTCCGCCAGGCGGGCGACGGGCAGCATCCTCGCCCGGGGGCCGACCTCGGGCGCCAGTGTCTCCCGCGCGGCGATGATCTGGACGCGGCCGCCATGGACGGCGATGTGGTCGGCGACGGCCATCGCGGCCTGGTCGGCGCCCCAGATCGTGCACTGCTCCGGCGGTTCGCCGCCCTCCCTGAGCCACTCCGCGATCTCGGCGACGTGCGGGGGCCCGGCGCCCTCGACCTCGGGGAGGCGGGGCGCGCGTCCGGTGGCGAGGACGACCGCGTCCGGCCGCAGCGAGGCGAGGACCGCCGCGTCCGCCGCGACGCCGGTGCGGACCTCCACGCCCAGCCGGTCGAGTTCGCCGGCGTACCAGTCGAGGACGCGGTGGTGGCCGGGATTGCAGTGGAGGGCCGCGGCCAACCGGAACCTGCCGCCCAGACTGTCCTCCCGTTCGAGAAGACGGACCTTCAGCCCGCGTCCGGCCGCCAGGCGGGCGGTCTCCAGGCCCGCCGGTCCCCCACCGACGACGACCACGCCGCCGCCGGACGGCCCGTGCCGCGAGGACGGCCGGGCAGTCCCGCTCCGCCGCGGCTCCGGCGCGCCGACGTCGGGGTTGACCGAGCACGGCACGGGCGCGCCGCCGTGCAGGCTGTCGATGCACACGTTGCAGGCGATGCACGGCCGGAACGGCTCGCCTGCGAGGACACGGCGCGGCCATCGGGGGTCGGCGTGCAGGGCCCGGGCCACGCTCACGAAGTCGGCGCGGCCGCGGGCGACGACCTCCTCGGCGACCTGCGGATCGCTGATCCGTCCCGCCACGCCGACCGGCAGGCCGAGCGTCCGATAGGGCTCCGCGTGCTCGGCCAGGATCCCGGGGGGCCACTCCCCCGGCTGCACCATCCACTGCGCCGCCTCGTAGTTGCCGGCGGACACGTCGATGAAGTCGATCAGCTCGAGGCGGGCCGCCCGGACCAGTTCCAGGGTCCGGGCGGCGTCGAGCCCGCCCGGCACGCCCTCGAAGGCGGAGATCCGGATGCCGACGCACAGCTCCGGCGCGGCGTTCCGAACGGCCGCGAGGACCAGGTCGAGGAACCGCATGGGGTCGGCGAACTCGTCCGTCCGGAGGTTGGTCAGCGGCGAGAGGAACTGGTGCACCAGGTATCCGTGGGCGGCGTGCACCGACAGGACGTCCACGCCGGCCTCCCGGCAGCGTCGCGCGGCCTTTCCGTAGCACTCGACGAGGTCGTGGACCTCCTCTCCGCCGAGTACGGCGGGCATGTCCCCGCCGGCGGGCGGGCAGGGCACCGCGGACGGTGCGACCGGCGGCAGTCCGCTGACCCGGCTCCGCACCGTGCGACCGCCGTGGTTGAGTTCCACGCCCGCTTTCGCGCCGTGCTCGTGGACGGCCGCGGCCATGGCGGCGAGTCCCGGGATGTGGCGGTCCTCGGCGACGCCCGCTTGACGTGCGCGCCCCCTGCCGTCGGCGCGGACGTAGGAGGCCTCGCTGAACACCAGCGCCGCTCCGCCTTCCGCGCGTGCCGCCAGGTAGTCGATGTAGGCGCGCGTCATCTCACCGTCGGGAGTGCAGTAGTTGCGTTCCATCGGGGCGCTGACGACGCGGTTGCGCAGGACGACCGGACCGAGCGTCAGCGGCCTGGCCAGCGCCGGGTATCTCATGTCGCCGGCCCGGTCTCGCCGGCGGCGTTCCCGCACGGGAACTCCAGTGCCACGCGGTACCCGCGCCAGCCGAGCCCGGCGATGCAGACCGTGGCGAGGTCGCGGAAGAGGTCGACCGCGTCCCGGCCTTCGAAGCGGTGGAGCCGCATCACTTCTCCTGTGGTGCCGGGACGCGCCGGCCGGCTCCGGGTCTGCGGTAGACGAAGCCCGGCCGCGCGCCGGTGTCCTGGGCGGCGGCCATGGCGGGCTCGCGCACGAGGTGGTGGTCGGGGGAAAGGAAGCAGGCGGGGTCGGTGCGCGCGGCATCCCCGGTGAGCGCGAAGGCCTGGCAGCGGCATCCGCCGAAATCGGTCTCGCGGCGCGGGCAGTCCCCGCACGGGCCGGTCATCCAGCCGGTGCCCCGGTAGGCGTTGAACGCTTCCGACTCGGTCCAGATCCAGGCCAGTGAGTCGCCGCGAACGTTCGGTGGGCGCAGGTCCGTCATCGCGTAGGCGGCCGGGCAGGGCAGCGCGGTCCCGTCTGGCGCGACCGTGATGGACCGCGCCCCCCATCCACCCATGCACGGTTTGGGGACGCCTTCGTGGTAGTCGGGCATCACCCACACGAGCTCGGGCCCGCCTCCGGTCGCCCGGTGTTCGGCGACCGTCGCCTTGGCGCGCTCCAGTTGCTCCCGGGACGGCAGCAGGGCGGTTCTGTTGCGCAGGGCCCAGCCGTAGAACTGGGCGTTGGCCAGCTCGATGCGGTCGGCGCCCCAGCGCGCGCCCAGCTCGAGAATCTGTGGCAGATGGTCGAGGTTGTGCCGGTGGAGGACGATGTTCAGCCCGAACGGCAGTCCGGACGCGCGGACCAGCTCGGCGGCATGCGCCTTCGCCGTGAACGAGGCGCGCCCGGCGATGAGGTCGGAGTTCGCCGGGTCGGCGTCCTGCACCGACAGCTGCACGCTGTTGACGCCGGCGTCGGCAAGGGCGTCCAGCCGTTCGCGGGTCAGTCCGAGGCCGCTGGTGACGAGCTGGGTGTAGACGCCCGCCCGTCCGGCCGCGGCCGCGATCTCCTCCAGGTCCTCGCGGAGCAGCGGTTCGCCGCCCGAGATGTGCGCCTGGACGATGCCGAGTCCGGCGGCCTCGGCGAAGACGCGCGCCCACTCGTCCGCCGCCAGTTCGGTGCTGCGCCGGACCAGCTCCAGGGGGTTGGAGCAGTAGGGGCAGTGCAGCGGGCACGCGTGGGTCACTTCGGCGAGCAGTGCCCAGGGTGCGGCGGGTTGCGTCAACGCAGCCATCCCTCCGTGCGGATTCTCGTGAGGAAGTCGGGGACGTCCTTGTCGAGCGGGGCGTCGGGGTAGGTGCGGGCGAGTTCGGCGATGATGCCGGTCAGGGTGCGCCGCCCGTCGCAGAGCCGCAGGATGCGGCCGCCCTCCCGGCTGAGCAGGACGGCGCGTTCGGGCATGAGCAGCAGCTCGGCATCGCGGACGCGGTCGTACCGCAGGAGGACGGACCGGGCCAGAGCCGGCCGCCAGGGTTCGGCCGGTGCGGCGACGGCCGGGGCCACCGGGGCGGCGTCAGCGGTCATCAGCCGTCCCGGTGCGTTCGGGGGACGCGTGCTCGACCGCGTCCAGCAGCGTCCAGAGGACGTCGCACTTGAGGGCGAACGCCGCCAAGACCTTCTCCTGGTCGGCGCGGGTCTCGGTCCACCGGTGCACGAGGGCAAGCGCCTCGTCGGCGTCGCGGCGGCCCTGCTGGACCCGGACCTGGAAGTAGCGCAGCCCTTCGGGCTCGATCCACGGGTAGTGGCGCTCCCAGGCCCCGATGCGCGTGACCATGAGGTCCGGCGCGAACAGCTCCGTCAGCGACGACGCGACGGCTTCGAGGGGCGAGCCGAGGCGGCAGAAGTTGAGGTATCCGTCCACGGCGAACCGCACGGCCGGAAGGACGCCCTCGCCCGACAGCAGCAGGACGCGGTCCAGCCCGGCGGCCTCGCCGAGCCGCAGCCACCGCTCGATTCCACCGGCGTCGCCCGGAGCTCCTCCGTCGCCGTCCCGGCCGTCGTGGTCGTGGATGCGCCGGATCCAGCTCCGCCGCAGCTCCCGGCCGTCCAGCTTGGCCAGGATGATCGCGTCCTTGATCGGGATGTTGCGCTGGTAGTGGAAGCGGTTGAGGATCCAGCAGCGCAGTTCCGCCCGCGACAGCAGGCCCTCGTGCATGCGCAGGTTGAAGGGGTGCCGGTGGTGGTAGCGCTCGGCGGCGGTCTCGCGGAGGCGCCGCTCCAGCTCGTCCGGCGTCCAGGGGCGGGTACGGGAGCCGCCGGGCGCGGGACGGGACGGGGCCGTGCTCACAGTTCGATCACCAGGCCTTCCGGTGCCACCTCGACGCCCATCGCCGCGAGGGTGCGATGCCCCTCGTGGCCAGGGTCGACGAGGGGGTTGGTGTTGTTCAGGTGGGTGTACAGGCGCCGGGCCGCGGGCAGCGCCGCGAGCCGCTCCGCCGTCCCGCCGGGACCGGTGATCGGCAGGTGGCCCATCTCGGTGGCGGTCTTGCGGGTGAAGCCGGACCGGCGTGGTTCCTCATCGTCCCAGAAGGTCCCGTCGACGATGACGCAGTCCGCGGCGGCGAGCGCGGCGGCGAGGCCGGGTGACCAGTCCGCGACCGCCGGGGCGTACACGAGGCTCCTGCCGCTGCCCCGGTCGGTGACGTGAAGTGCCACCGACCAGGGACCGTCGGAGATGTCGAGGGCGGCCGCGTAGCGGGGTCGCTTGCCCGACACCCGCACGGCGCTGATCTCCAGGTGGCCGGAGCCGTCCAGCGGGACGGGCCCGTCCTCTGGCAGGTCCGTCCAGGCGAGGTCGGCGTAGGGAGCGAGGACGCGGTCGAGGCGCAACCCGCGCTCCAGCGCGGCGCGGACGGTGCCGGTGGCGGCGATCCGCAGTTGCTGCGCCTCCCGGAGCCGCGGGAGGCCGAGCGTGTGGTCGAGTTCGGCGTCGGTGAGGATGACCCCCGCGACGGGGCTCCGGTCCCGGGACCGCGGCCGCAGCTCCGCAGTCGATTCGATCTGCTCGGCGATGTCGGGTGTGGCGTTCACCACGTGCCATCGGCCCTCGCCCGCCTCGATCGCGACCGAGGCGTGCCGGCGGCGCCATCGCGGGTGCGCGCGGGCGGCGGCGCACCCGTGGCACGCGCAGTTCCACTGGGGGACGCCGCCGCCCGCGGCGGTGCCGAGTATCCGCACCCGCATCGTCACGAGGTCAGAGCTCGGCGCCGAAGTAGGCGGTGACCTCCATGGAGGTCTCGACGATCTGGTAGCCGGGCGCCGACCAGGCGGAGCCCTGCTCACCGGCCGGGGTCGCCGGTCGGGCCTCCCCGTTCTCGGTGGTCGCGGCCTCGGTGTCGGTGGTGTGCGCGGTCATCGCTGCTTCCCTTCCGTTGATGGATCCGGTAGGCCCGGGGCACCGCCCCGGGCGGCTCACTGGACGACGATCTTCCCGGTGCTCTGGGGGAAGACGGGGTCGTTGTAGAAGTACTCGCCGCGCCCGGTGAACCTGTGCTTGTAGGACTCACCGGGCTTGAGCCGCCCGCTGTTGAAGACGTGCTCGAAGAACGACGCGGCGCCGTGGGAGTGCTCGTTGCCGGCGGGGTTGACGAACGTGACCTCGGTCCCGACCGGGACCGTCAGGTGCTGCGGTGACATCGCGTTCTGGGCGACGGTGTTCTCCTCGCCGCCGGGCGCGCCGGCCGCGGGGTCCCAGATCCGGCCGAGCGTGACGGTGTCGTTCACGGCGCTGCCCGCGACCGCCGCCGCGCGGATCTGGTTCCGCTTGGAGGGCGGCGTGGGCGCGGGCGCGGGGCCGACCTTGCCGCCGAGCTTGAACGCCCAGAGGTGGTCGCCCTTGGGGATGTCGGGGTAGGGCAGCCCGCTGCCGCCGGCGAAGACCGCGACGTACTGCTCGCCGTCGATCTCGTAGCTGATCGGGCTGGTGTGGACGCCCGCGCCGCACTGCCACGTCCACAGGTCGCGGCCGTCGGCGTCGTCCATGGCGACGAGCACCCCGTCCGGCCGGCCCTGGAACATCACGCGCCCGGCGGTCGTGAGGATGCCGTTGCCGTGGGCGAGGGACCATTCGCCCTCCTTGCGCCACACGGGCTTGTTCGTGCGCGGGTCCACTGCGGCGAGTCCGCCCGAGAAGTACTCCCCGAGGGGGCGTGCGGTGTTGACGCGCCCGCCGTTGGTGTTGGAGTAGGACGAGTTGATCAGCCCGTAGCCGACGTAGACGAACCCGGTGTGCGGGCTGAACGACAGGTACGACCAGTCCGCGCCGCCGCCCGCGCCGGGGAACAGGATGGTCGCGTCGTCCCAGAACGGCGTGAAGATCTCACCGGTCGGGTAGTACGGCACCGGCCTGGTGGTGTCGTGGAAGCTCGGGGCCTGGTGGACGAACGGCTCGCCGCCGGGGAAGGGCTGGGTGGGCCAGGTCTTCTGGCGCGGCTCCTGCGGGACGGGCCGCTCGGTGATGCCGTGCACGGGCCTGCCGGTCGCACGGTCCAGGATGTAGTACATCCCGACCTTGCTGCCGTAGACCACCACCTTGCGCTTGCGGTGGCCGATCTGCAGGTCGATCAGCACCGGGGCCATGACGTTGTCGTAGTCCCAGATGTCGTGGTGGACGGACTGGAAGTGCCAGCGGCGCTTCCCGGTCTTGGCGTCGATGGCGACCAGGCAGTTGGAGAACAGGTTCGCACCGCCCCGGGTGGAGCCGTTCGTCCGGGGGTAGGGGTTGCCGAACGTCCAGTAGACCAGGCCCAGTTCCGGGTCGACCGCCGGGTGGATCCAGCAGACGGCCCCGCCGGTCTTCCAGGTTTCGCCCTCCCAGGTGTCGTTGCCGTACTCGCCGGGGCCGGGCGTGCCCCAGAACGTCCAGGCGACCTCGCCGGTCCGGGCGTTCAGCGCGTAGCCGCGGCCGCGGGCCCCGGCCGTGCTCCCCTCGGTCCCGACGTAGATGAGGCCGTCCCAGTAGACGATGGCCCCGGCGAGCCCGCCACGGTTGCCTCCGCACTGGCCTTCCTGGGGGTCGCAGGACGGGTCGCCCTCCCCGGCGATGAGCAGCTCGCGCTGCCAGACGACGGCGCCGGTCCTCTGGTCCAGGGCGTAGACGACGTTCTCGCCGGAGGTGGTGAAGACCAGCCCCTCCCCCAGCCCCACCCCGCGCATGTTGGTCTGCCGGGCGCCGACGCCGGTCCGCCACTTGACCTCGCCGGTCCGGCCGTCGACGGCGAACACGTTCTGCTGGGCGGTCTGCACGTACAGGACGCCGTCCTGGGCGACGATCGTGCTCTGCTGCGAGCGGCCGGAGGTGCTGCCCCCTTCGAGGTTGACGTGCCAGGCGCCGCCGAGGCGCCTGACGTTGCCGCGGTCGATCCCGCGCAGCGTGGAGTGGTTCTGGTTGGCGAGGTTCCCGCAGACCTTCGGGAAGTCGCGTCCGGTGGGACCGAACGCGGCCGGCTGGCGGGGCACCGGCAGCGCGAGCCGGGAGCCGGCCGTCTGGGCCTGCGCCTCCGGAGCACGGAGCGGCGCGAAGGCCATGGTGCCGCCGACGGCCGCGGCCGCACCGGTCAGGAAGTTCCGTCGTTCCATGCCCGCTTCCTCTCATGGTCCGCTAGGCGGACTTGAAGGTCCAGTGAACGGACGCCACGGTAAGTCGGTTTCCGGCCCCTGACAAGAGGCACCGAAGGAACTTCTCGCACCAAACCATTGTTTCGTCGCAGAGAGGAGCCGCAGTAGTCGCAGTGCGTGGTCGGGTATTGCCGCCGCCGAGCTTCACATGAGATGTTCCTTGAACCTCTTGACGGTCCAACTAGACCACTAGACGGACCATGGAGGCCGCTCGCCAGGAAGGAACCCGTTCCATGAGGAGACCCTCGTCCCGCCTCGCCACCGCGACCGCCGCCGCGCTCGGCACGGCCGCGGTGCTCGTCACCACGTCGCTGCTCACCGGGGTGCCCGCCACCGCGGGCGGCCCGCTCGCCAAGCCCAAGGACCGCGGCGCCCAGGAGCTCGGCGACCCCGACTACGGCGTGTGCCGCGGCACCGACCCGCGCTGCTACCACGACTGGGGCAACTTCGACGCGTCGAAGGGCTACCGGATCCTCGTCTACAGCCGGACCGCCGGGCCCCGGCACGCCAACCTCGGGCCCGCTCTCCCGCCGGGCATGAACCCCGCGCTCGGCGACGCGAACGCGGCCCAGAAGGCCCTGGTGGAGATGGGCCGGAAGAACGGGTTCTCCGTCGACTGGACCGAGGACGTGGCACAGCTGGCCTCCCCGGCCAGGCTCTTCGGCTACAACGCGGTCGTGTTCCTCAGCACCACCCGCGACACCCTCGACGACGCGGCCCAGACGTCCTTGCGCCAGTACATCCGGGGCGGCGGCGGATTCGTCGGCGTCCACAACGCGTTCGGGACCGAGTACAACTGGCCGTGGTACGAGGGCCTCCTCGGCGGCGCCAACTTCTACGACCACCCGCGAGAGCAGCCCGGAACGGTCCAGACCGTCGACCGCGAGGACGTCTCCACCTCGGGGCTGCCGAGCCGCTGGGCCTTCACCGACGAGTGGTACAACCTCGTCCCCTTCCCGAGCCGCGTGCGGTTCCTGGCGACCGTGGACGAGGGGACCCTGACGCAGGGGATCGCGGGCAACATGAACCACCCGGGCCACGGCTCGCTCCACCCGGTGGCCTGGTGCCAGTACTACGACGGCGGGCGCGCCTGGCTCACCACCCTCGGCCACGACGCCAAGGCGTTCACCGATGACGGCGGCTCCTTCGCGGGGGCGAAGGAGTTCCAGAGCCTGCTGCTCAACGGGATCGAGTCCGCCATGGGCAAGAAGCCCTTCTGCCGCTGACGCACGCGGGGGCGGCGGCCCATCGTGCCGCCTCCCCCACCTGTCGCCGCCCGGATCGCGTTCCGGGCGGCGACAGGAGGCGCGGGTGTCGAGCGGGAACGAGCGACCGCGCCTCAACGTCCGCAGGCGCGGTGTGCAGTGCCCGCCCGCACTACAGGCCCAGGTAGATGCGGCGGACGCGGACGTCGTCGCGCAGCTCGGCGGAGGTGCCGGTCATGGCCACCGCCCCGTTCTCCATGACCACGCAGTCGCTCGTCGCCTCGAAGGTCAGCTTGGCGTTCTGCTCGACCAGCAGCAGGCTCAGACCCTCCCCGCGCAGCCGCAGCAGCACGGCGAGGATGTCCTCCACGAGCTTCGGCGACAGGCCCATGGACGGCTCGTCCAGCAGGATCAGCCGCGGCCGGGCCATCAGCGCCCGGCCGACGGCGAGCATCTGCTGCTGCCCGCCGGACAGGGCGCCGGCGAGCCGGGACCGCATCTCCCCCAGCACCGGGAACAGCTCGTAGACCTCGGCGAGGCTCTCCCTGGTCGCGGAGTCGCGCCACGACCGGGCGTAGGCGCCCAGCATCAGGTTCTTCTCGACCGTGAGGCCGGGGAAGACGTGCCGCCCCTCGGGGACGTAGCCGATGCCGTGCCTGACGACGTCGCGCGCCCTGACCTTCGCCAGGTCGGTGCCGCCGAAGGTGACGCGGCCGCCGCTGCGCGGCACCAGGCCCATCAGCGCCTTGAGCGTGGAGGTCTTGCCCGCGCCGTTCGCGCCGATGATGCCCACCGACTGGCCGGGCTCGACGGTGAAGCCGATCGAGCTGACCGCGCACACTCCCCCGTAGTGGACGGACAGATCCTCCACGGTGAGCGTCGCCCCCTCCCTTTCCGGAGGCGGCTTCTCGCGCCGGGTTCCGGCGGAGGTCGTGTCGGCGTTCATGAGGTCACCTCGCTGGTGTCCGGGAGGGGCATGCCGGCCATGGCGGAGTCTCCGAGGTAGGCCTCGATCACCGCGTGGTCGGCGACCACCTCGGCGGGCGTGCCCTCGGCGATCACCGAGCCTCCGGCGAGCACGGTGACCCGCTCGCACAGGGACATCACCAGGCCCATGTTGTGCTCGATGAGGACGACGGTGACGCCGCTGTCGCGGATCGAGCGGACGATCTCGGCGAGCTGGCGGACCTCCTCGCCGTTCAGCCCGGCCGCCGGCTCGTCGAGCAGCAGCAGGCGCGGCCCGGACGCCATCGCGCGGGCGATCTCGATGCGCCGCTGGATGCCGTAGGGCAGCGCTCCCGGCGCGGCCCCGGCGAACCCGGTCAGCCCGAAGCGGTCGAGCAGCTCGTCCGCCCGCCGGTGCAGCCGGCGCTCCTGCCGCCAGATCCCGACGGGCCACACCGCGTACCGCCAGATCGCGCGGGTGCGGGACCGGTCCAGCGCGACCAGGAGGTTGTCCCGGACGTTCAGCTCCCCGAACAGGCGCAGGTTCTGGAAGGTGCGGGCCACGCCCAGCATGGAGAGCCGGTACGGGCGCGATCCCGACACGGTCCGCCCGTCCAGCAGGACCCGGCCCCCGGACGGCCTGTAGAAGCCGCTGATGACGTTGAACAGCGTCGTCTTCCCCGAGCCGTTCGGGCCGACGATGCCGCGGATCTCTCCCCGCCGCACCGTCAGCGTGACGTCCTTGAGCGCCTTGAGACCGCGGAAGTGCTTGGCGATCTCCCTGATTTCCAGGATCGGCTCCCCGTCCGGGCCGGCGCCGCCGTCCGCGGGTTCGGCGCCGGCGGTTCCGGCGGGCTCGGCGGCCTCGTACGGCCGGAACGGGTGCAGGACGGCGCGCTCGGAGGTCCGGCCCCGGCGGCGGTCCACCAAGGTCTTCACCCGTGCCGGCACACCGGCGAGGCCCGTCGGCGCGAACACCACCATGAGGACCACCACGACGCCGAAGCCGAGCTGGGCGTAGGTCGGGTAGTCGACGAGCTGCTCGCGGACGAGCGTCAGCCCGACCGCGCCGACGACGCAGCCGACGAGGCTCTGCCGTCCGCCGATCACCACCATCGCGAGCAGCAGGAACATGTTGGCGATGTTGAAGGTGTCGGGCGCGACGTAGCGGATCAGCCCGGCGTACAGGATGCCGGCGAGGCCGCCGAACACGCTGGAGAGCATGAACGCGGTCATCCGCAGCAGCGGGATCTCCGCGCCGACGGCGCCGGCGGCCAGCGGGTCGTCCCGCATGGCCATCATCCTGCGGCCGAGCCCGGTCCGGACGACGAACAGCCCGAACGCCAGCGCGATCGCGAACACCACCACTTCGAGGTAGTAGTAGAGGTACTCGCTGGACAGGTCGATGCCGAACATCGGCGGGACGGGGATGGCGGAGATGCCCTCGGCGCCCCCGGCCGTCTTGGCGTTGGTCGTCCAGTTGATGAACCCGAGCGCGAGCCCGAGGGTGACGATGCCGAGGTAGTGCGACTGCATGCGCAGCGCCGGAATGCCCACCAGAAGACCGATCAGGGCCGTCGCCACGAGCGCGATCAGGGCGGCGGGCCAGAACCCGAGTCCCTTGTCGGTGGTGAGGATCGCGGTGGCGTAGGCGCTGACCCCGAAGAAGGCCACCTGCGCGAGGTTGATCTGGCCGGCGATCCCCATGGCGAGGCCCATGCCGATGGCCAGCAGCGCGAACACCAGCGCGATGTTGACGACGTGGATGGCGTAGCCGCCGAGCTGGTACGGCAGCAGCCAGGCGATCAGGACGAGCGCGGCGAGCGTCGCGACCCCCGGGGTGCGGCGGTGGCGCAGGAGCGAGGTCATGCCCGGCTCACCGTCGTCTCGCCGAACAGGCCGGTCGGCCGGATCATGATGGCCGCGGTGAACACGAGGAACACCACGAGTTCGGAGTAGCCCTGGAAATGCCCGGCGGCGAACGAGTCGAGGATCCCGATGAGGAAGCCGCCTGCGATCGCCCCGGGCACGTTCCCGCAGCCGCCGAGCATGGCGGCGGCGAAGCCCTTGATCCCGATGGTCCCGCCCATCGTCGCGTTCACGTACAGCAGCGGGCCGACGAGGCCGCCGGCCAGGGCGGCGAGCCCGGCGCCGACGGCGAAGGCGATGGCGTTGCTGCGGCCGACGTGGATGCCGACCGCGGTGGCGGCCTCGTGGTCCATGGCGACCGCCTGCATGGCGGCGCCCATCTTCGTCCGCTGGAGGAAGCCGACGAGCAGCAGCACCGCGAGCGCCGCGATGAGCAGCACGACGAGGTCGTAGGTGCGCACCCGCAGCCCGAGGAACTCCAGCGGCGCCGCCTTGACCGGGGACGCGACGGCGCGGCCGGTGGCGCCCCAGATGAGCACCGCGACGGCCTGCAGGACCATCCCGAAGCCGATCGTGCCGATCAGCATCAGGGTGAAGTCCTTGTTCTCCAGCGGGCGCAGGACCCGCTCGATGAACAGGCCGATGAGGGCGGTGATGGCGATGGCCAGCGCCATGGCCAGGGCGAAGGGCAGCCTGCTGGACATGTAGAAGGTGGAGGCGGTGTAGGCGCCGATCATGAGCACGTCCGCGTGCGCGAAGTTGACCAGGCCCATGGTGCGGTAGACGAGGGAGAACCCCATCGCGACGAGGGCGTAGATCGCGCCGAGGCTGAGCCCGCCGATGAGTGTCTGGAGGAAGACCTGCATGGTTCTCTTTCTGACGCGGGCCGGCGGAGGGGCCGGCCGGGGACGGGGGCGGGCGGCCGGGCACCGTGCTCGGTGCCGGCGTCCGGCCGCCGACGCCCGTCCGGTCGCCGGATCAGGTTCCGGCCTCGACGACCGTCCCGTTCTTCATGATCCCGATCGTGGTGGCCTTGATGCCGACCCCCGTCTCGTCGTAGGCGAAGTCGCCGAGCAGGCCCTGGTAGCGCACCGCGCGGATCGCGTCGGCGAGCTTCCCGCCGGTCGCGACGCCGCTGTTCTTCAGGGCGGTGAGCAGGATCTGCGCTCCGTCGTAGGCCTTGGCGCCGTGCAGTTCGGCGTCCTCGCCGTAGGCGGCCTTGTAGGCGGCCGCGAACTTCTTGGACGCCTCGCTCACCTCGTTGCTGAGGTAGGGCGAGCTGACGATGGTCCCCTCGGCGTTCTCGACACCGGCCGTGTCGCGGTACACCGGGGTGCCCTGCGGCGCCGCGCCCGCGAACGGCACGGTGATGCCGAGGTCGCGGGCCTGCTTGACGATCAGCCCCGACTCCACCTCCTCGGCGCCGAGGAAGATCACCTCCGGCGACTTCTGCCGGATCTTGGTGAGCTGGGCGCTGAAGTCCTTCTGGTCGGTGGTGACGACCTCGTCGGCGACGGGCTTGAGGCCCCGGTCGCCGAGCGCCTTGAGGAAGGCGTCGTGCTCGCCCTTGCCGTAGGACCCGTTGTTGCTGATCATCGCGATCTTCTTCAGCTTCTTCTGATCGACGACGTACTTGGCCAGCGTCTCGTCGTAGGTCGTGCTCGTGGGTCCGTTGAGGAAGAGGAACGGGCTCTTCAGAGCCACCATGCCCGGCGACTGCCCCGAGGCGATGTTGGGGATCTCGGCCTGCCGGAGCGAGGGCGCCATGGCGATCGTGACGGCACTCTCGGCGGTGCCGAGCATCGCGATGTAGCCCTGGCTGTCGATCTTGCGGGCGAGGTTCGTCCCGACCGTGGGGTCGCCCTGGTCGTCGAAGACGTCCAGCCGGATCTTCCGGCCGTTGACGCCGCCCTTGGCGTTCCACTCGTCGACGGCGAGCTTGGCGCCCTTGTGCTCCCACTTGCCGAGCGAGCTCAGCTGCCCGCTCTGGGCGTCGACGACAGCGATCTTGATCGGCCCGCTGCCGCCGGAGCCGGAGTCCTCCGACTCACCGGGGGCACCGCACGCCGCGGTAAGGCCCGCGGCGAGGACTCCGGCGGCCAGGGCGGTGACACGGAGCCTGGGGATGTTGAACATTGCTTCACCTCGGTGGGTGGATGTCGGGGTGGGGTGGGGTGGGGGTCGGTCGGCTCAGGGGGCGGGCGGCGCGGGGTGGCCGCTGCCGTCGGGGAAGACACCCTGGTAGATGTCGTTGATGTTCCAGTGCCCGGGTGTGGGCACGGGCTCGTTGACCATGGGCACGTCGAGGACCGCCGGGCGGCGGGCGGCGACGGCCGCGCGCAGCGCCGGCAGCAGCGCCTCCGGTGCGTCGATCCGGTGTCCGTCGGCGCCGCACGCCTCGGCGAAGGCGGCGAAGTCGGGGCTGTAGGGCCGTCCGTCCGGGTCGCGGAACTCGCAGCCGTAACTCGCGCCGAAGTTGGCGGCCTGGAGGTCGGCGATGGTGCCGTGGGCGCGGTTGTTCATCACGACGAACACGACCGGCAGGCCCTGCTCGACCGCCATCGGGACGGCCGGCAGCTGGGCGCTCATGCCGCCGTCGCCGACCAGCGCGACCACGACCCTGCCGGGCGCGCCGATCTGGACGCCGACGGCCGCGGCGGGGCCGAAGCCCATGGTGGACGCGCCGCCGGGGGTGATGAACCGGCCCTCGGCGGGCAGCTCGTAGCACTGGGCCACGCCGTTCTTGTTCCAGCCGACGTCGGTGACCAGCACGGCGTCTGGCGGCAGCGCCTCCCGCAGGTCGGCGAGGATCCGCTCGGGCCGGAGCGGGAAGTCGGCACCGCGTCCGCGCTCGCGGCTCCCCTCGAACAGCTCGGAGCGGGCGACCCGGATGCGCTCGCGCAGTCCCGGGCGCGCCATGGGCTCGGGCCGGACCACCCGCACGGCGGCGTCGATCGCCTGGACGGCGAGGGTCACGTCCGCGACGGCACCGATCTCCACCGGGTAGTTACGGCCGATCTCCGCGGGGTCGATGTCGATCTGGATGAGCCGCCCCGGCGCCTCCCCGTCCGCGGTGGCGGTGGCGAGGTTCCAGGTGTGGCGCGGGTCCCACGAGCTGGCGTCGGTCTCGGCGAAGCGGGTGGCCAGGGCGAGGACGACGTCGGCCGAGCGGGCGTAGTCGTTGGTGGTGCGCAGGCCCCAGAAGCCCGGCATGCCGAGCAGCAGCGGGTGGTCGTCCGGCACGGCGCCCTTGCCCATCAGCGAGTGGACCAGGGGGGCGTCGAGGTGCTCTGCCAGGGAGAGCAGGGCACGGCGGCCCGCCTCGCCGCGCAGGCCGCCGCCGAGGTAGATCAGCGGCCGTTCGGCCTCGGCGAGCCGGACGGCGATCCGCTCCGCGACGCCGGCGGGCAGCGCGGGCACCGCCTCGTGTGCTGGGAGCGGATGCTCGGCCGGGACGACGGGCCGCGAGAACAGGTCCATCGGCACGTTGAGCAGCACCGCGCCGGGGCGTCCGGTCGACGCCGTCCAGAAGGCGCGCTCGGTGAAGCGGGCGAGGTCCTCGGCCCGGTGGACGTGCCAGGCGCGCTTGACGAAGGGCCGGTAGATGGCGGTCTGGTCGGCGTCGGCGTGGAGGTTGACCTCCTGGTGCGGGTGCCGGCCGTGGTAGTAGGACGGGATGTCGCCGGCGATCGCGACCAGCGGCACCGAGTCCAGCGCGGCGGTGGCGACGCCGGTGACGGCGTTCATCATGCCCGGCCCGACGTGGACGAGCAGGACGCCGGGCTTGCCGGAGGCGCGGGCGTAGCCGTCGGCGGCGTGCGCGGCGGCCTGCTCGTGCCGCGCGATGACGAAGGTGATGGGGCTGCGGCCCAGCGCGTCCAGCAGGGCGATGTTGGTGTGGCCGCAGGTCCCGAAGACGTACTCGACGCCGTAGCCTTCGAGCTGCCGGACGAGCGCCTCCGCCGCGGACACCGCCACGGCGCTGTCCTCACGGGGGTGGACGTCCACGGTCATGAGGCGTTCTCCTCGGTTCGGGGAAGGCTGATCCAGGTCTTGCCGGCGGCGCCGGCGGCCCGCGCGAACGCCGCGGGCGCCTCGGCGAGCTCGAAGCGCTCGCGCAGCACCCTGCCGGGGCGAAGATCGTGCTCGGCGAGCGTCGCGATCGTGCGGGGGAAGTCGGCCGGGTGGTCGTAGATGAGGCAGCCGCGCACGGTCAGGCGCCGCTGCACGAGGGTGAAGGTGGACAGGCGGGCGTGCCGGGGGCTCTGGCCGACGACGATGAGGGTGCCGCCGGGGGACGTGCGCTCCAGCGCCTGCTCGAACGCCTCAGGAACGCCGGAGGTCTCGATCACCACCGGGAAACTCGTCCGGGAGGGCGGGCCGGAGGCGTCCTCGGCGCCGAGTTCCCGTGCCAGTGCGCGGCGGCCCGGGTGGGGTTCGACGACGAACGGGACGCCCCCGGCGTGCGTGACGGCCACCGAGACCAGCAGGCCCTGGGAGCCGGCGCCCACGACCAGGCACCTGTCCCCCGGGGCGAGCCCGCTCATGCGGACGGCGTTGAGCGCCACGGTGAGCGGCTCCACGCAGGCGACGTCGGTGTCGTCCCACCCGTCCGGGACGGGCCAGGCGAAGCGCGCCGGGACCGCGACGCGCTCGGCCAGCAGGCCCGGTTCGGAGATGCCGGCCGCCCGGCGGCTCCGGCAGCCCGCCGTGGCGCCCGACCGGCACGGCGCGCACCGCAGGCACGGATAGTTGGGCTCGACGACGACGCGCTGCCCGGGGTACCGGTCGGCGACCCGGTCGCCTGCGGCGACGACCACGCCGAACGCCTCGTGCCCGAGCACCCACGGCAGGGCGGGCACGGGGCGGTGGCCCGAGACGACCGCCAGGTCGGAGCCGCACAGCCCCACCCCGTGGACCGCCACGACGACGTCGTCCGGCCCGCAGGCCGGCTCGGGCCGGTCGTCCACGACCTCCACCGTCTCCGGCGCGACGAGCGCGACCGCCTTCACGCGGCGCCCCACAGCGAGGTGCCGCGAAGCATCAGCGTCTTCACGACGGTGTAGTCCTCGATCATGCAGCGCGGCGACTCGCGTCCGAATCCTGAGTCCTTGACGCCGCCGAACGGCACGTGGTCCAGGCGGTAGTTGGACGAGCCGTTGACGATCAGCCCGCCGACCTCCAGCTCGCGCCAGGCCGTGACGATGCGATCGAGGTCGCGGGTGAACAGCCCCGCCTGGAGGCCGTACCGGCTCCGGTTGCACTGCTCGACGACGCCGGCGAAGTCGTCGTAGGGCATGACCGCGACCAGCGCGCCGAAGACCTCCTCGCGGACGAGCGAGGCGCCGGGCGGCGGGTCGGCCACGACCGTCGGCAGGGCGGTGGCCCCGTCGCGGCCACCGCCGAGGAGCACGCGCGCCCCCTGTTCGGCGGCCTCGGCGCTCCATCGCACCACCCGTTCGGCGGCGTCGTCGTCCACCATCGATCCGACGTCGGTGCCCGGATCCAGCGGGTCGCCCACGTTCAGCGACCCCACCTCGGCGGTGAAGCGGTCAAGGAAGTCCTCGTAGCGCGAGCGGTGGACGTAGACGCGCTGGACGGAGATGCAGCTCTGGCCGGAGTTGCTGTAGCCGGTGCGGGCGCAGATCCGGGCGGCCTCGGCGATGTCGGCGTCCTCGCACACGATCGTGGCGGCGTTCCCGCCCAGCTCGAGCACCAGGCGCTTGGCCCCGGCCGCCCTGGCGACGGCCGCCCCGGTGGCGGCGCTCCCGGTGAAGCTGATGACGGCGACCTCCTCCGCCGCGCACAGCTCGGCGCCGACCGCCCCGTCCCCGTGCAGCAGCTGGACGGCCTCGACGGGCATCCCCGCCTCGACCAGCAACGCGACGACGGCCGTGGAGACGGCGGGAGCCTGCGGCGGCGCCTTGACGATCGTGGTGTTGCCGGCGGCGAACGAGGCGCCCAGCTTGTGCGCGAGGAGGTTGGCCGGCGCGTTGAAGGGGGTGATGGCGAGCGCCACGCCCGCAGGGGCCCGGTAGGTGAAGGCGGTGTCACCGGTCCCGCGGGCCCATCCGGCGACGGGAAGGGTCTCTCCCCCGATCTGCCGCGCCTCGGCGGCGCAGACGGCGAAGGTGTCGGCGACGCGGTCGATCTCGCCCAGGCCGTCCCTGACGGGTTTGCCCAGTTCCAGCGCGAGCAGCCGGGCCAGGTCGTCGCGGTTGTCGGTGGCGGCGCACGAGGCCCGCTCCAGCACGTCCGCTCGCGAGGCGGGCGCCAGCCGGGCCACCACCCGGGCGTAGTCGCGCGCATGGCCGCGAACGTCGGCGACGTCGGCGGGCCCGGCGGCCGGAGCCCGGCTGACCGTCGTGCGCAGGTACGGTCCGACGCGTTCGCTCTGCGGACCCTCCGTACTCCACCGGCCGCCGATGAGGGCCGCCGCCTGCACCGGCCCGCCCTCGGCGGCGGCCGCGAGCACCGCTTCCAGCATCCATGCCTCCCAATCCGCTAAGCGGACTATTAGTGCCATCATGCGGACTTCGGGTCAACGTAAGGGCCGCCGCCGGGCGCTGACAAGGGCCGGTGCGGAGAAACTTTCGCGCCGCGACTCGGCCAGGAGGGGCTCTCGCACAGGCGCACCTCCACCGATCGAGCCGGAACTTAATGTTCGAACCAGTGAGTTAGTTATAGGTGACCGGGCTCACAAGGGGAAGGGTGCAGGAGAAAAACTTCCCGATCGCCCCACATTGAGACCGACTGACGGTCCAACTAGACCGCTGTATGGACTGCGTGTAACGTACGAACCGTCCCCCGCCCCGGGGCGCGGTCTTCGCCGGTTCCGCGCCCCTCGACCGCGGAGAAACCGGGACACTCGTGCTTCCACCGTCCCGGACCAGAATCGGGGAGAACCAGTGAGCCCAGCGAAGAAGAACGGCGGCGAGCAGGCGGCCGACGCCGGGGGCGTCCGCAGCGTCCAGCGCGCCGTCGAGATCATGTCCCTGCTCGGCGAGGAGCGCCCCGTCATCTCGATCCGCGAGATCGTCGAGGCGACGGGCCTGGCGAAGACGACGGTCATCCGCCTCGTCCAGACGCTGGAGCAGAACGGCCTGCTCTGGGCCGCTCCCAACGGCTACCTTCCCGGGCCCGGCCTGTGGCGGTGGGCGCATCTCGCGCGCAGCAGCTGGGAGCTCCCGCCGGAGACCCGCAAGTTCATGCGGGACCTCGGCGCCCGCCGCCGCGAGACGGTGAACCTCTACATGGTCCGCGACATCTACCGGGTCTGCGTCGCCCAGCAGGAGAGCCCGCAGCCGCTCCGGCACGTCGTGCACATAGGCGACGAGCTGCCACTCTGGGCCGGCGCGTCTTCCAAGGTCCTGCTGCGCGACGCCCCCGACACCCTCCTGCGCCGCGTCGCCCTGTCCTCCCCCTATGGAGAGGGCCACGTCCAGCGGCTGCGGGAGTGGATCGACGAGGCCGCCCACCTGGGCTGGGCCGCCAGCCACGGCGAGCGGGAGGACGGCCTGTCCGCCGTCGCCGTCCCGGTCGTCGGACGTTCCGGAACCGTCGTCGCCGCCCTGTCCCTCAGCGGACCTACCGTCCGCTTCCCCGACGAGCTCGTCGAGCAGTACGCGGCGGACCTGCGCCAGGTGGCCGAGGAGATGTCCGAACGCGGCTTCGACCACCCGCTCAGCCCCGCGCGCTGAACCCGCGTGACCTAAGGAGCTACCGCATGCCACAGCGACCGCTCAGCGGCGTCCGGGTCCTCGACCTGACCAACGTCCTGGCCGGACCGTACTGCAGCTACCAGCTGATGCTGCTCGGCGCCGAGGTCGTCAAGATCGAATTGCCGGGGCAGGGCGACCTCGCCCGGCACCTCGGCCCGGAGGCCGAGCTGAACCGGACCGGCATCGGCGCCTCGTTCCTGGCGCAGAACGCGGGAAAGAAGTCCGTCGAGATCGACCTCAAGGACGCCGCCGACCGCGCCGACTTCGAGGACATGGTGCGCGGCGCCGACGTGCTCCTGGAGAACTTCCGCGCGGGCGTCCTCGCGAGGCTCGGCTTCGGCTGGCCGCGGCTGCGCGAGCTGAATCCGCGGCTGGTCTACTGCGCCATCTCCGGCTTCGGGCAGACCGGACCGATGAGCCAGGCCCCCGCCTACGACCAGATCATCCAGGGCCTCTCCGGGATGATGAGCATCACCGGCACCCCCGACACCGCCCCGCTCCGCATCGGCTTCCCCGTCTGCGACACCGTGGGCGGGCTGACCGCCGCCCTGCACATCTGCGCCGCCCTGGCGGGCCGCGACCGCACCGGTGAGGGGACGTTCCTTGACGTCTCCATGCTGGAGTCGGCGGTCTCCGCCATGGGCTGGGCGATCTCCAACTACCTCGTCAGCGGCGTCCCGCCCGAGCCCATGGGCACCCAGAACGCCACCGCCGCCCCGTCCGGCACCTTCGCGGCCGCCGACGGCCCCCTCAACATCGCCGCGAACCGCCAGCAGCAGTTCGAAACGCTGTGCGCCCTCATCGACCGCCGCGACCTCCTGGACGACCCGCGCTTCATCGACCGCGAGCAGCGCAAACAGCACCGCGACGAACTGACCGCCGAACTCGAACACGCCCTGCGCCGCCGCACCGCCCGCGAGTGGGAGCAGCTCCTGAGCACGGCCGGCGTCCCCGCCGCGCGCGTCACGACCGTCCCCCAGACGGTCGAGCTCGACCAGCTCGACCACCGCGGCTTCTTCACCGAACTCCCGTTCCCCGACGGCTCCGCGCGCGCGTTCAAGGCCGTCGGCAGCGGCGTCCTGCACGACGGCGAGCCGCTGCGTCCCACCGGCCCTCCGCCCCTGCTCGGCGAGCAGAACCCCGAACGCCGAGCCCTGACGAGCCGCTGGAACGACCGCGACGCCATCACCCCATGACCGACCGCCCAGCGCAGGAGGCTCCCGTGAACGACATCGACCCGACGGGCGCCGTCGCGCAGTGGTGGGCGACCGCCATCACCCGTATGGAACCCGGCGTCATCGAACTGCGCGGACACCCCGTCCAGGACCTCATCGGCACCACCGGCCTCACGTCCATGATCTGGCTGATGCTGCGCGGCGACCTCCCCGCCCCGAGGCAGGCGGCCCTCCTGGACGCGGCGCTCGTCGCCGCCGTCGACCACGGCCCCCAAGCCCCCTCCATCGCCATCGCCCGCATGGCCGCCACCTGCGGTGTCGGCCTCAACAACGCCGTCGCCAGCGCCGTCAACACCCTCGGCGACGCCCACGGCGGAGCGGGCGAGCAATGCGTCCGGCTCCTGGACGACGTCCTCCAGCGCGAGAGCACCGGCCTCGACCTCCGCACCGCCACCGAGCAGACCATCGCCGCCTGGCCCCGCTACCTCCCCGGCTTCGGCCACCGCTTCCACCCCCGCGACCCCCGCCGCGACCCGCTGATCAGCCTCGTCGAGGACGCCGCCCGCGACGGCGTCGTCCCCGGCGACCACCTCCGCGCCGGCAGGTCCGTGGAGGCCCTCCTCGCCGAAGGCCGCACCAGGCCCGTGCCGATGAACATCGACGGCGCCACCGCCATCATCTACGCCGAACTCGGCTTCCCCGCCCCTCTCGCCCGCGGCCTGTTCGTCCTCAGCCGCAGCATCGGCATCCTCGCCCACGCCTGGGAGGAGACCCAAAGCGGCCAACGCAACAAAGGCCCTGTCCCCCGAGAGATCCTCCCCACCTCGATAGCCGGCCCGACGAGGCAATCACCGCATCACAGAACCTGACCCCAAGTCCGGTCACAGGATGCCAAGGCTGGATCGAGGGCAGCGCACCCAGCCGCGCCGCGGAGCGGTGACCGCCCCGGCGATCCCGCCGACCCCGCCCGCCGTGATCATGGCGGCGAAAGGTTCAGCCGCACGCGGGCGAAGTAAACGATCAGGGTGTCCACCGCCAGGCAGAGGTTGATCAAGGTCCGGACGTTGGTGAGGGCCAGCAGCGGGCGAAAGCCGACGACGAAACGCAGGCCCTCCAACTATCCTCACCGGGCCTGCGGAGTTTCAGTCGGGCCGACCTCGGCGCCACCCGCGCTCGACCGGCCCTGCCGGGTGCCACAAGACGGTCGATGTGGCAGTCGCCCAAAATCATCACCCCGGCGGTCCATATCGGGCAGCACATTGCAGGTCTAATTCATCAATGCGGCGAAGAAGCGGTTCACGGCTCCCGGGTCGACGAATATAAAGGCGACGAACGCAACCGGGACGACCAGGATCAGTAGCCAGCCCAGCAGTGCTCCTGCCAGTGCTGAGCCGCGTCCGAACTGGCCGGTCCTGCGGATCTGCCCGGCGGCGATGTGTCCGAGCACCACCGCGAACAGAGATGTGAAGCCACAGGTGAAGAAGCCGAGGATGCCCAGCACGAGGGCTGCGGTAGCCATGCCATTGCGCGCGGGTGGCGGAATGTGAGGGGGCGGCGCGGGGAAATAGGCCACGAACGACAATCTAGATCAGTTCCGGCCGCGTGTGACCAGGGGACCTGACCTGATCCGGCCATGCCGTGAACCGCAAGCGTGACCCACGTCGACGCGGAAGTTAGAGGTCAGGCGGCGCAGCAGCGTCGCCAGGTTCGGCTTCCCCCCCTTGATCGAGGTCACCACGCGCTTCAGATCGGCCACATCCGCTCGATCAGCCTCCAGTCAACGACCCGGCGGCAGCCGTCGGCGTGGGCGAACAGGACGTTGATGCGCTGGTTCTTGGCTTGTTCGGAGTGCAGGTCAGCGAGTGACGCCGACATCGCCTCTGACGCTGAGGGGCTGGAAAGGCACCGTTGAAGGTGCGGGTCTCCAGGGCGGCGCCCGCGAGTGGGTCGAGGTCGCTGATTCCGCCGAGCAGGTTCTTACACCCGCAGGGAGGGCGGCGGTGAACCTTCCGGGCTTCGGCGGCGGGGATTGTTGCCGTGTCCGCCCACGGTGGCCGTGCTCAGCGCGCCCAGGCCGCAGGGCATCACGACCTGCACACGACCGCTTCGCTCTCCACGGAGCCGCCGGGCCCCGGCCGTGACCAGGCCCAAGCGAGGCGGTACATGGTCCAGTCGCACCGGCGGTGGCCAACCTGTCGCCTGGTCGGCTTGCCCGACTGCTGGTGAGACGGCTTGGGCGGTCGCCCGGAGAGGGTGGAGCACTACGACGTTTAGCTCGCCACTGGGCGGGTGGCACGTTCAGCGCTTTCGCAGGCCGCCGTCCGATGAAGTTATGTTCGCGAGCCTCCGTCTTGCCTCAGCACGGTCGTGGCGTGGTCTTCTACCCGGGTGACGATGTCCTGATAGTCCGCAAGCTTGATCTTGCCATCCGGTGACAACGAAAGAATGATCACGTAATTGCCGCGTCTGCTGGTGAGTTGCAGGGCGCTCTTGGTCGTCCTGCCGATTTGGTGTTCCCAGATCTGGACGCGTGCGGGCCCGCCGTCACGCCGATAGAATTCGTCGGCTCTCAGTATGACGTGGTGATTCTCTCCGTCGATGACGATGTCGTAGGCGTGGCATTCTTCTGGTGCCGGCGTCGCGACGAGCTGTTGGGCGTCCGCCTCCGTGAGCTTGATGATGGTCTCGGTCACAAGGAGGGCTCGGGCTTCGTCGGTCCACATGGCGAGCGCTGCGGGCGAGAATCGGGCCTGCTCGCCGAGCGCCTGGATGCGGCCCGGCAGCATCGTCCGATCGGCGCAAGGCTCGGACGGCCACGTCTTACCGTCGACGATTCTGTCCGTGAGCTGCTGGTAGGTGCCCGAGATCGGTCCGTATCGGAACGTCTCGCTCGACTGCGCCGCCGGGATCGGCAACAGCGCCCGCTTCAGGCGATCCGTGTCGGCCGGTTCCGATGGCCGAATGGTCGGGGACACGCTCCGATCGGGGCCCGACTCACTGAGCCTTTTTCAGCGTGCTGCGGTCTCGCGGAGTTGCAGGGTGTGGATGGCCTTGGCGAGGCGTCCGGCGCGGTGGGGGCAGCAGCGCAGCTTCCGCAGGATTCGCCATGACTTGAGCTGGGCATTCGCGCGTTCGCCGGGGCCGCGGAGCTTGGCGTGTGCACGGTTGGCGTCCTTTTGCGGTTCGGGCTTGTCGCGTCCCTTGTAGGGCGTGAGGATGTGCGCGCCGGCGCCCTGGTAGGCCTTGTCGGCCAGCACCAGCAGCCCGGTGGCCGCCAGTGCCCGGACGACGCCCCAGATCCGGGCCGCGGTCAGGTCGTGGACCGAGCCGCGCAGCGGTCCCGACACCCACAGCAAGGTCCCGTCCGGTGCGGCGATGACCTGGAGGTTCATGCCGTGGCGGCGGTGTTTTCCCGAGTAGTAGGGCCGGTCGGCGGCGACCCTGTCGATCGAGACCAACGTGCCGTCCAGCACCAGGTAAGGCAGCCCGGCTTTGACCGCTCTGGCCAGCGCCGCACCGAGTTTGGGCGCTCGGGCGGCGAGAAGGTCGACGGTCTCGTTGACGTAGCGCCACGCGGTGGCGGTGGAGACGCCGAATCCGGCGCCCAGCTCGGCGTAGGTCTCGCCCTTGCGCAGGTAGACCAAGGTCATCAGAGCCTGCATGCCCGGGGGCAGGCACCGGCCCCTGCTGCCGAGGGCCTGGCGGTGGCGGCGGACGACACCGGTGGCGTAGGCCAGGGTCCGGCGCGACAACGGCAGCGAAGCACGGTACAAAAGCATGTGAGGCCTCTGGTGGGGACGGGACGTTGTGAGAGACCAACCGTCCTACCAGGGGTTTCTTGACGTCCGGCACCGCCCACACCGTCCGCGATCATGCTGTGATCAGCGCACATCGAACTGCCGCTGAAAAAGGCTCATTGTCTTCCCCCGCGGCACCGCGACAGCCGGGGAGAATAACGATCGCTTCACCGAAGTCGGTGTGAAACGGTTGCCACGTGCCTCAACCGATCTTGCACACCGAGCGTCTGCTGCTGGTACCGCTGGCCGATCGGCATCTCGACCTGGAGGTCTACCTCGACTCCGACCTCGAGGTGCTGCGATATCTCGACGCGAGAACGCCGACCAGGCACGAGGTGGTCGCAACTCATCAGCGGCGGATGGCCATGGCAGGCAAGGTGGACGGGCTGGGCTTCTGGATGGCCCACCTCTCCGCTGAAGGTGAGGAGGGTGAGTTCGTCGGGCTCATGATGCTGCCGCCTGCACATGGTCTCGATCAGCCCGACGATCCCACCGTCTGCGATCTGGGGTACCGGCTCGTCCGCCGGCACTGGCGGCAGGGCCTGGCCAGCGAAGCATCCCGCGCCCTTCTGCGGCACGCCTTCGACACAGTCGGGCAGAGCCGTGTGATCGCGCAGACCATGGCCGCCAACGCCGGATCCATAGGAGTGATGCGGGCCATCGGCATGCGGTACGTGCGCACGTACTATCCGCAGTTCGACGATCCGCTGCCGGACGCGCACCTCGGCGAGGTCGAGTACGAGATGACCCGCACCATGTGGGAAGAGATGCGCTGAGGCGGCGGCCGGTCTCGGATCCTGCTCCGGCACGAAAACGAGGACCTCACTCAGCGCCGCGCCCGTCGGGACCGGACGACCGGCCCATTCGACCCTCACACGGCCCGGATTCTGATTTCCGGCTCCCGACCACCCGAAATGGTCCATCGCCTCCCGTGGTTCGGACGGCCGCGAACCCGTAGACACTTCGCTCCGGACGGAATGACGTTCGACTGGGAGCCTGTCGGCCCTGGAAACACGGGGCGCCGGCAGGCTCGCGGTGCGACCCGTCCGAAAGAGCAGTGCGCCGAGACAGCGGATCCACTTGCCGTTCCGTAGTGAACACGGACGGTCTTCCATGCCTGCATCCAAAGGATGCGGGGGCAACTCAAACAAGAAGGGAGAGAGGTGCATGTGCGCAGCAGACCTCCCAAGAAATTCTAATATTGCAGTTTTTGCACTGATTATTTCAATTGCCTTGGGCGTGACGGCAGGCACTGTTCAGCTCGCCTTGGGACTGGTTGGCAGGATCGGCCCATTCACAGCCGCTCTCTTGGTCGCCACAGTCGGCATCGCGCCATTATTGATCACGTACAGGCCGTCCTTGCGGGCGGGTTGGCCGATCTGGCGATCGGCGCTGATTCTGGGACTCGGCCTTACCGTGGGGTTCGTCTCCTTCCAGTATGCCATTCGCATGCTGCCCCTCGGGATCGTGCTGGCGGCGTTCTATGTCGGAGGCCCGATGCTGCTCGTCACCATCGAGATCCTAAGGTCCCGCCGGTGGTGGGACCTGGCGTGGCCGGTGGCGGGTTTCTCCGGTGTCGTCGTGCTCACGCCCTCCTGGGAAGGCGAGATCAACTACTGGGGATTCGCTGTCGTTGCGCTTATGGCAGCGAATTTCCTGGTCGGAATGAAAATGATGTCCAGCATCAAAAGAAGTGACATCACCGCCTGCACGACTTTGGCAAGAATCCCTAATATCATCCTTATGTTCGTGTTGGCTTTACTATGGGAGGGGTCAGACGCGGTCTTCGGTCTGGACAGGGGTGATTTATTGATCTTCCTGGCCGCGGGGGCGCTGATCTTTCTGTCGACGGTGTTGTCCAACATGGCATGGCAGCGGGGAATCCGCCCCTTCGCCGTGGCGTTGTTGAACCCCATCGAACCTGCGTGCGGTGCCATCCTGGGACTGATCGCAGGTCAACAGCTGAACTGGGCGTCCTGGATCGGCATTTCCATGGTCACGGCCGCCGGCGTCGGCGCAGCGATCAGTCAGCACAGGAAGTGACCTGGCTGGCTCCGCATTTGCGGCGGGGAGGATCCAACCTCCCCGCCGTCCGCCGATCCGGTGCTCGACCAACAGCTCTCGCTACCTCGGTCACTTTGAACCTCAACTGCTGATCCGCCCCGGCATCCTGAGCAGGCCCAGCTCCAAGCGCAACTGCTCGACCGTCTCCGCCCACTCGATCACCGGCACTCCCCCACCTCCGCACGCGCCCCACCGCAACCCTCGTCCTGCCAAGCCGCGCCACCTCCCAACCTGCTGATAAGCCGATCAGGAAGCCCTCGGACGCCGAAACGGCCCGGCTACGCCAGCTTGCGGACTCTCGTGCGTCGAAGTTCGTGCTGCCGCTGGACATGATCAACCTCGATGAGGCGCAGTGGACGCGCGGTACCTCTGTCAATGTCTGAAGCCCTCTGCACGCGGTCTGTGTTGTTTGTCAGGTGTGGGGCTCGGCGTGTAGAAAGCGCCATGCCGCTGGGATGACGGCCGTGGCCACGATGGTGGTGACGCAGAAGGTGAGTGTGAAGGCGGAGGGGTCGGGGTGTTCTCCTTGGAGCAGGACCAGGAGCGCCAGGCCGATCGAGCCGCCGGTGTACTGCGCAGTGGTGATCAATGCGCTGCCGGTGCCGTTGCCGTCCTCGGGCAGGTCGCGGGTTCCGGTGATGAACATGGCGGTGAAGGCCATGCCTTGGCCCAGTCCGCTCAGGAGCAGGCCGGGCAGGATCACTGGCGCGTAGCCGCCCGAGGAGGCGGCGGCGTAGGCGAGGATCAGCAGGCCCGCGGCCCCGGTCCCGTAGGCGGCGGTCAGCAGATGGCGAAGCTGCCAGCGGCTGGCGAGGATCCCCGCGATGGTGTTGCCCGCGACGATGGTCGCGGCGAGGGGCAGGAAGGCCAGGCCGGCGGTCAGCGCGCTGTAGCCGCGTTCATCTTGCAGGTAGAGGGTGACGAGGAAGAACTCGGCTCCGAAGCTGGCCATGTACAGGGCTGCGGCCAGGCACGCGACCCGCAGGGTTCGCACCGTCAGGAGCGCGGCCGGTACGAGCGGGTGGTCGCTCCGACGCTGGCCGACTGTGAAGAGCACACCGGCGACTACTGCCGCGACCGCGCTGGCGCCCACGACCGGCGCCGAGGGCTGCGCGCGGGCGAGTTCGGTGAAGGCCAGCACAATCGCGACGACGGCGGCCGAGGCCAGTAGCGCCCCGCTGATGGCAAGGGGTCGGCGGGCTCGGCTGGGTGGGACACGCAGGGCAGGTCCTGCCGCGGTGAGACAGACCGCCACGATCGGCAGGTTGATCCAGAAGAGCCATGGCCATGAGGCGACGGTGAGCAGGGCTCCGCCAGAGGTGACGCCCAGCGCGAGACCCACCGCACCCGTCGTTCCCCAGACGCTCAGCGCCCGATTGCGCGCGGGGCCCGCGGGATAGGCCGAGCTGAGCAGACCGAGCGTCGCCGGCACCAGCAGAGCCGCTGCGATGCCCTGGCCTGCGCGGGCTGCGATCAGCGTCGCCGCGCTGCCGGACAGGCCGGCGGTCAGAGAGGCCAGCGCGAACAGCGACTGCGCGGCCATAAACACACGGCTACCGCTGAAGACGTCGACCAGCTGACCGCCCAGCAGCAGGAATCCCGCGAAGAAGATGGCATACGCGCTCACGATCCACTGCAACGCCGCGCTGGAAAAGCGCAGGCTTACCCCGATGTCGGGAAGCGCGACATAGATGATGGAGAAGTCCAGAGCGACGAGCAGCTGGGAACCGGCCAGCGCGGTCAGCAGCCGAAGCCCTGGGGACACTGTGGTCGGGGTCGCGGCGCGCACAGCACCCTCGATTCTCTGTTGTGCATTCAGGGCGATCAGGAGTCTCCAGCCGGTGCGATGGTGGGGGCTGCTGCGCGGGTTGCGCATTCCAATGCGCGGTAGACGGTGGCGCGACCGACGGAGAAGACCTCCATTAGATCGGCGATGGTGTAGTCGCCGGTGGCGTGCATGCGCAGCTGCCGCCCAGCGACAAGCCTGTCGGTCAGCGTGTGCGCCAAGCACAGCCCCACCGACAACGCCGAGGGCGGCTCCAGCGTGACCGCACACTGCGACGCGACGTCGATCGCCACGGAGACGTACGGCCTGCCGATCGGCCGACGGTACCGATCATCCACCACCTCGAGCCGCCTCGGTCAGCGCGACGCGTGCGGTCAGGACACGGAGGCTCCGGCGAAGACCGGCGGCCGCCGGTGTGCCCAGGGCGCTGCCTCCTCGAGCTGCGAGGCGACTCGGACGAGGAGGTCCTCGCGACCGTACGCCGCGACGAGCTGCACACCGACCGGCAACCCGTCGGGGGTCCAGTGCAGCGGGAGGGAGATCGCCGGCTGGCCGGTGACGTTGAACGGGACGCTGTACTGAGTCGCCGCGTAGATGCGGTCGTGTGAGCGTTCGCGGTCGGCCGGGTCGAAGTCGAGCGAGCCGAGCAGGAACGGCGGCACCGGCATCATCGGGGTGACCAGCAGGTCCCAGCCGTCGTCCGACCACCAGGTGGCCATGGCCCGGGTGAAGCGGTTGAGGACGAGGCGCGAGCGGACCGCGTCGGCGGCGCTCATCCGGCGGCCGGTCTCGATGTGGTCGCGGGTCAGCGGCTCGAAGCGATCCAGGTCCAGCGGCTGCCCGAGGTTCCCCTCGAGCTCCATCATGGTCGCCGCGAACTGCGCCGAGAGGGTGCCGAAGAAGTGCGGCATCAGCTCCGAGCGCTGTGTCTGCATCGGCGCGGGCGTGGAGGCGTCCACGTCGTGTCCGAGCTCGGCCAGGAGCGCGCCGGCCTGGGTGGCCGCCAGCGCGCAGGCGGGATCGGTCTCGAAGTCGCCGAGCCCGGTGGTCACCCCGATGCGCAGTCGGCCCGGTGTCACGCCGACCTCGGCGGCGAACGGACGCACCGGCGTGGGTGCGGTGTAGGGGTCGCCCGGCTCGCAGCCGGCGAGCACGTCGACGATGGTCGCGGCGTCGCGCACGGTGCGGGTGACGGCACCCTCGACGGCGAACCCGGCGGGCTCCTCGCCCTGGTCGGGGCCCATCGACATGCGGCCGCGTGAGGACTTCAAGCCGACCAGCCCCGTCATCGACGCCGGGATGCGGATCGAGCCGCCGGCGTCCCCTCCGTGGCCGAGCGGGACGCTGCCCGAGGCGACGGCGGCCGCCGAGCCGCCGCTCGACCCGCCGGGCGAGCGAGAGGTGTCCCACGGGTTCAGGGTCGGCCCGAACGCGACCGGCTCCGTGGTGACCGTGGGCCCGAACTCGGGGACGTTCGTGCGCCCGAGGACGACGAGGCCTGCGTCGAGCAGCTTGCGGGTGACGTTGCTGTCGTGGTCGGCGATCACGCCGAGGTCGCGGATCACGGCGGATCCGGCGTAGTTGGGCTGGCCGGTCATCAGGTTCTGACCGAGGTCCTTCAGCACGGTGGGGACCCCGCGGAGGGGGCCGTCGGGCAGCGGTCCGCCGGCGTCCGCGAGCGCCTCCTCGAATCGCCGGTGGACCATGAAGTTGAGGACCGGATCGGTCTCCTCGATCCCGGCGATGGCTGCTTCGGCGAGTTCGCGGGGCGAGACCTCGCCCGCGCGCACGAGGGCCGCCAGCTCGGTCGCGTCCGCTCCGTAGATGTCGTTCGGCATGGGGATCCTTTCTGTGGTGGCGATTCTGCCCAGGTCAGTGCGCGGCGTCCGGTCGGCGCAGCATGCGTCGCATCAGCTTGCCGCTGGACGTGGTCGGCAGCTGGTCGACGAAGTGGATGGCGCGCGGGACCTTGTACGCCGCCAGGTGCTGCCGGCAGTAGCCCGTCAGCTCCTCGGCGTCCGGGGCGGACCCGGGCGCCGGGACGACGTACGCGTGCGCGACCTCGCCCTTGACCTCGTCCGGCTCGCGGCCCACGGCGACGAGCGCGACGCCCGCGTGCCCGATCAGCACCCGCTCGATCTCCGCGGGGTACACGTTGTAGCCGGCGGTCAGGATCATGTCCTTGAGCCGGTCGACGACGAAGAACCGCCCGGCGCCGTCGTGGGTGGCGACGTCGCCGGTGCGCAGCCAGCCGTCGGGCGTGATCGCCTCGGCGGTGGCCGCGTCGTCGTGATAGTAGCCCAGAGTGACCAGCGGGCCACGGGCCACGAGCTCGCCGGGTTCGCCGGGCCGGCACTCGGTGACGCCGTCCTCGGTGCTGACCACCCGGAGCTCGTTCCCGGGGAGAGCGACCCCGATCGAGCCGTGGACGTTGGGGGCGTAGAGGGCGTGGGTGGAGCCCAGTCCGGACAGCTCCGTCATCCCCCACAGCTCGATCAGGGGGGCGCCGGTCCGTGTCTCCCAGGACTCGATCACGCTCTCCGCGATCGTCTGCCCACCCACGGTGCTGCGGGTGAGGGTGGAGAGGTCGGCCCCGGCCAGCGCCGGTGTCGCCAGCATGGTGGCGTACATGGCGGGCACGCCCTCGAACATGGTGGCGCCGTGCTGCTCGATGCGGCGGATCGCGTCCTCGGGGTCGAACCGGGTCATCAGCACGACCCGGCCACCGGCCATCCAGGTGCTGTTGAGCACGACGTTGCCGTACACGTGGGCCGAGGGCAGGGCGGTGACGACGACGTCCTCGGGCGTCCGCACGTGCATCGTCGCCGTGTACGCGCAGTTCAGCACCAGCGAGCGGTGCGACTGCATGGCCCCTTTAGGGTGGCCGGTCGTCCCGGAGGTGTAGGCGATGCAGGCCGCGGACCCGGGATCCACCGGCACCGGCTCGAACGGCTCCGCGTCGGCCGAGGCCAGGAGCGACGCGAACGACGTGGCGGCCGGCTCGTCCGCGTCGTCGAAGGAGATGACCTGCTCCAGGCCCGGGACGCTCCCGAGCGCCGCCCCGACCGCCCGCAGGCGTTCCCCCGAGGCCAGCAGGACCTTGGCTCCCGAGTCGCCCAGGATGTAGTCCAGCTCGGCGCCGGTCAGCATGACGTTGAGCGGGTTGACGACCGCTCCGCAGCGGAGGGCGCCGTGGTAGGCGACGATCCACTCCCAGCGGTTCTGGGAGAGCAGCGCGACGCGGTCGCCGGGCCTGACACCGCGGGCACTGAGTGCGTGGGCGACCCGGCTCGCGAGCTGGTCCAGCTCCTCGAAGGTGAGGGTTCGCTCATCGGTGACCAGGGCGATGCGACGAGGCCAGCGCCGGGCGGCTTGGGGCAGCAGCCGCCCCAGGCCGTCGAGGGGCGGGAACAGTGCGGCGTTCAACACGACCTCCGGGCTGGATGAGGTGGGACACCGCATTCAATCCCGGGCGCCGAGCCGGCCGTCACCGCCGATCGGAAGGGTCTTTCGCCCCGGTCGGCTCGGATGCCCGCCTCAGAGCAGGCCGAGGCGGTAGGCGGTGGCGATCGCGTCCGCCCGGTTCCGCGCCCCGATCCGCTGCAGGATCTCCTGCCAGTAGGCCTTCACCGTGGACGGCCTGAGCCCCAGCTCCTGGGCGATCTCGCTGTTGGTCATGCCGCCGGCGACACCGGCGAGGACCTCGCGCTGGCGGGGTGTCAGCAGCGAGCGCCCGGTGGGCGAATCGTCGCGGAGCCTGCCCTCCCCGGCCGCCCGGACCACGGCACGGAGCGCGGCGGGCGCGGTGTCCTTCGGTACCGTCGTGATCGCGCCGGCCCGTCGTGCGTCCGGGATCTGCGGGTTCTGGGGGTCGGCGGTGAAGAGCACGACGCAGGCCTCCGGCGCTGCCGCGCGCAGCGCCGCGACGGCCGAGGCGACGTCGGTGTCGCCGAGCCGGACGTCGAGGAGGATCACGTTCGGTTGCCGGCGGTGCGCCGCCGCGAGGGCCTCGGGGAGCGAGGTGGCGGCTCCGACGAGCTCGAAGTCGTCCTCGTCGACGAACACGTTCTGGATTCCGGCCTGGACGATGGGGTGGTCGTCGACGACGAACAGCTTGATGCTCACAACGGGATCCGTGCCCTGATCGTGAAGCCGTCCGCCGCGTCGTCGTCGACGATGGACACGCTTCCGCCGAGCCTCGCGATCCTGGTCTCCGCGCTGGTGAGACCGATCCCGGGCCGGACCCGGGGCGGCGCGGGGCCGTCGTTCGAGACGGCCACGGTCAGCTGGTCGGGGAGGACCGCCGCGGTCACCGAGGCGCGCGTCGCGGTCGAGTGCCGTTCCACGTTGGCCAGCGTCACGGCGACGAACCGGACCACGGCCTCGACGCGAGCGGTGTCCAGCGCCGGGAGGCCGCCGAGGAAGACGGCGATCGCGTCGATCCCGGTACGGCGCCGGAAGTCGTCGACGGTGCCCTGGATCTCGGCCCGCAGGTCGGTGGTCGCGCTCGCGTGCCATCCGTGGATCAGGTCCTGCACCATCCCGCTGACCTCGGCGACCTCGTGCTGCAGGGTCTCCAGCTCGCGGGCGAGATCCTGGTCGGCCGCTCGCCGGTGCACCTTCTCGGTCCGCGACGAGATCGAGAACAGCAACGCGCTGACGCCGTCGTGGATCTCCTCGCTGATCCGGCGCCGCTCCACGAGCGCGGCGGCCGCCGCGTTGTCACGGCTGCGGCGCGCGATGCCGAGCGCGAGGCTCGTCCGCTCGGCCAGCTGCTCGATGTGGGCGATGGTGCGATCCGCGAACGGTCCCGTGTCCCGTCGTCCGACGGTGAGGACGCCGAGGACCTCCTCCTCGATGGAGAGCGGAGCGGCGATCATCCGCCGCACCCGCTCCGCCTCGATGATGTGGTCGAACTCGTGTGTGATGCTGGCGGCCTCGGCGTACTCCTCGACCCAGTGGATGGACGCGTGCGCGAACACGTGGCCGGTGAGCCCCTGACCTTGGCGGATGTCCAGGCTCTCCAACTCCGGGGTCCGTTGCCCCAGGACGTGCTCGATCACGAGCCCACCGGCGGGATCGGGCAGCGCGACCCAGGACACCGCCGTCTGCCGGCCCTCCGCCTGGACGACCTCCCGCAGCGTCAGCGTGAGTGCCGACCTCGGGTCGAAGACGGTCCGGATGTCGAGCAGCGCGTCGAGGACATGCCTGCTCGGGACGCTCTCGCCCGTCATGATGCCTCCTCGCCGCCGGCGTCGCCCTCCACGATAGTGACGGGTCAGCTCAAACCCCAGGCCTTCTCGAAGGCCGCCTGGAACCCGTCGTACGTCGGGTACAGGCTGGTCAGGGCGCTGTTCTCGATGTTGGTCTTGTCGATGAGCCGCATCGGGATCCTCTGGTTCTCCCCGGGCGTGCCGGATAGGGCCGCCAGCACCGAGTGGACGGCGAGCCAGCCGATGTAGTCGTTCGGCGGGAAGGACATGTCGGCGTCCTGCACCCCGCCGTTCTTGATCATCTGGAGGTTGGGCGCCAGGCCGTTGGCCGAGATGAGGGTGACGTCCTTGTTGATCCGCTGTGCCCGGGGTCCGGCGAAGGGGACCGCGGAGTCGAAGCCGACGGCCAGGTAGTTGATGCCTGGGTGCTGCTTCATCATGCTCTGCACCTGGGTCGGAAGGCCGGTGGCGAGGTTCGCGACGTCCATCTCGATCGTGTGGACGGCGCAGGCCGAGCACAGACGAGTCACCTCGCCCTCGGTCACCTTGCCGACCTCGTTGCTGAGTGGGATGGAGGCTGGCAGCGAGACGTTGCCCAGCTCGAGGTCGCAGCCGGTGCGGTGTAGCGCGTAGTCGGCGTACGCCTTGCCGACGTAGTCGGCGCTCAGGGTGAGGTCGGCGTAGACGAGCGGGTCGATCGGGGCGTCGACGTCGTCCGCGAGAATAGTGATCACCGCGACGCCGGCGCTCTTGGCCTTCTGGAGCGGGTTGCTCGCGATCGAGGCGTCGATCCCGCTCGTGACGATGGCGTCGGCGCCGGCACCGAGCGCGGTGGACAGGGCCTGGTTCGCGGACTGGGCGGTGCCGTTCCCGTTGAGCTCGTGGAACTCCATGCCGAGGGCCGACGCGGCGGCCTTGATTCCGGTGGTGATGTTGTTCGTCAGGTCGTTGCTGAGCAGGTTGACGACCCAGACCGACTTGCCAGGCGCCACGGCGCCCTTGGCGGCGGCCGCGGGGATGTACAGCTCGGGAACGGCGCGCAGCGCGTCGACGGCGTCCGATGCCGCGGCCTTGCAGTCGGCCAGGGCCTTGCCCGAAATCCCGGACGAGGTGCCGGACCCGGCGCAGCCGGTCAGTGACGCGGAGACAGCCACGAGCACGGCCAACGTGCTGAGGTACTGCTTCATATGATCCTCCGGGTGTTCGGTGAGATGGCGGGCGAAAGGGACCGAGACGCGTGGGGTCAGATCAGGCCGTTCCGCCTTCCGGTCGTCCCGTGGAAGAAGTCAGTCCGCTTGATGCCTTGAGGATCTGCTCCTCGGTGACCTGGTCGCCTTCGAGGACCGCGGCGATGGCACCCTCGCGGAGCACCAGCACGCGGTGGCACAGCGCGGCGACCTGCTCGTGGTCAGCGGAGGCCATCACCACGGCGATGCCACGCGCCGTCTCGGAGACGATCCACTGGAGAAGGTCGCGCTTGGCGCCGGCGTCCACACCCTGAGTGGGCTCGTCGAGGACGAGGATCCGGGGATCGGTGTTCATCCACTTCGCGAAGACGATCTTCTGCTGGTTGCCGCCGCTGAAGGCGGAGATCGGCAGGTCCGGCCGGGGCGGATGGACACCGGCGCGTCCCATCAGGTCTCGTGCCTGCTCGCGTTGCCGGCGGGCCCTCAGCAGCCCGCGATCGAAGAGCGAGCCGAGCACCGGCAGGGTCACGTTCTCCTGTGCCGTGGTCCCGGTCCACACCCCGTCGCGGCGCCGGTCGCCCGGAACCATGGCCATCCCGGACGCGAGGGCGTCCCGCACCGTCGTGATCGACCGCCCGCCGACCTCGACCGCGCCCCCGGCGGCCGGGGCGCCGCCGCACAGGAGCATCGGCAGCTCCTCCTGCCCCATGCCGACCAGTCCGGTCACCCCGACGATCTCCCCGGGCCGGACGTCGAGATCGAGGCCCTGGAGCCGGCGGCCGCGCAGCCCGCGCACCCGCAGCAAGGGCTCACCGCCGGCAACCGGATGCTTCTCCGGGTAGTACGACGACATCCGCCGGCCCAGCATCGCCTCGATGTAGTCGTCGTGGGAGACCTCCGAGGTCGGCCTCTCGAAGACGACGGAGCCGTCCCGGATCACGGCCGCCTTGTCGCATGTCGCCATCAGCTCCGCGAGCCGGTGGGTGATGAACAGGACGCCGGCCCCGCCCGCCGCGAGCCGGCGCATCATCTCGATCAGACGGGCGCTCTCGGCCGCGGGCAGCAGCGCCGTCGGCTCGTCGAAGAGGATGAGCGGCCGGCCGTCACCGCCACCGTGCTCGAGCTCCCGGAGCGCCCGGATCACCGCGACGAAGACCCGCTCGGCGGGACTCAACTCGCCGACGAGCCGCCACGGGTCGAGGTCGATGCCGAGGCGCTCGCCGAGCCGGCGAAAGGTGCCGAGCTCCCCTCGCCGGGACCTGGGCAGCAGCTTCCCGGTCGCGTACCCGTCGCCGACCCCGACGTTGTCGAGCACGCTCAACCGCGGGTGCAGCCCCAGGTCCTGGTGGATGACGACGATGCCGCGGCGCGACGCATGCCGGACCGGGCTCTCGAGAACCGAGCCGTGAAAACGGATCTCGCCCGCGTCGACGCGGTGGATGCCCGTGAGGATCTTCACCAGCGTCGACTTGCCCGAACCGTTCTGCCCGAGGAGGCCGACGATCGTCCCAGGCTCGACGACCAGGTCGACCGAGACGAGGGCCGGGACCGCGCCGAAGGACTTCGCGATTCCGGTGAGCTCCAGCACCGGGGCGCTCATGCGGTGACCAACTTTCGGCCCGCGAGGCGGGCCAAGGTCACCGCCACGACAAGGGCGATGCCGTTGAAGGCCGAGGACACCCAGGTCGGTGCGCCCATCAACTGCAACCCGGTGACGCCGACCGCCAGGAGGTAGAGGGCGAACAGCGTGCCGAGTGCGTTGAACTGGTTGAGCCGGATCGTGGCGGCGCCCAGGAACACGGCCGCGAACGGTGGAAGCAGGTACTGGTTCGTCGTCGACGGATCCGCGGCGCCAAGTTGCCCGAGCAGGAGGAGCCCTATGAACGCCGCGACGATCGCGGCACCGACGAAGCCGAGGAACCGGATCCGGTCGACACCGACACCGGCCAGGCGGGCCACGTCGCGGTTGCCTCCCACGAACAGCAGGTGGCGCCCCAGTGGAGTGAAATCGAAGACGTACCAGGCCACCACGACGAACAGCCACCCGCTCCAGGTCGCCGAGGTGAGTCCGAGGACTTCGGTCCTCGCCAGCGAGACGATCGGGTCGGGCACGGTGACGACGGCGGTCGAACCGGTGACCCAGTAGACCAGGCCGCTGGTGAGGGTGTTGATGCCCAGCGTGGTGACGAACGCGTCGACACCGAGCACGACCACCAGGAACCCGGCCAGGGTGCCGATCACGAGCGCCGCCAGCCCCACTGCCAGGAGGCACGTCGTCAACCCGTGACCTTCCTGGGTCAGCCGGGCCACGAGGGCACCGGAGAGCACCATGGTCGAGACGATGGACAGGTCGAACTCGCCCATGCGGAGCTGGAAGCAGCCGACGATCGCCAGCATCAGGATGATGCTCTGCGCGTCCGCCATCGACACCAGGTTGACCGAGGTGCGGAAGTTCGGCAGCGTGATCGCGAAGTAGGCGGTCAGCACCAAGAACAGCAATGGGACCATGTAGCGCCCGAAGGTCTCGCCCAGTGGGCTGCGCGGCCGGCCGGTGCCACCTGCGGCCTCACTGGCGAGCCGTGAGTCGGACTCCTGGGGCTGCACGGATCCCTGGCCGTGCCCGGTCGAGACCGTCCTGGACATCGCTCTGCCACCTTCGTCTTGCGGATCGGAAGCCACATTCAAACCCGGGTGGTGAGACGTTCGTCACTGCCGAACGGAAGGGTCTTCCGAGCCCGTCGTGAGTCATCGAGGGAGGTCGAGCGGCTGGGGGAACCTAGAGGTCGGGCAGTCGCTGGGCGTCGACGCGCGGGGGCTGGTCCCTAGTGGCATGCACCGGAAATGGCAGCTTTTGGTCCGCGTCAGGTAGTGATGCGGGGCCAGCTGATCTTGATGAGGTAGCCGGCGAGGGAGTTGACCACCCGCCGAGCGATCCCCCGCGGCTGGCTGATCATCAACAGAGGGGCCACCACCTACCGGCTGCGCGGTCGCCTCACAGACTCAAGGGCCATCGACACCTTCAGAGCCGCCCTCAAGCTCGCGCAAGCAGGCGGTCCAGCCACCGCGATCCGCATCTACCGCAAGGCCCTCGACCTGCGGCGCACCAGCGACCGAGCCGACCCGCCCTTTGTCCACGCACCTCAAGGCCAACCCAATCTTCAGCGAAGATAGGGGGTCTCAGGCCCCACCGTGCCCCCAACGAAGTGGGCCGACCGCCTCCAGAAGTCCACTCCGCTGGCGCAGATATCTGGGCCCGACGCCTATGCAGTGCTCCTGCCGTATGAGAGAGGCTTGGTCTCAGACCCCCCACCTCTGGCCACGGCATCGCCTGCAACACGGTCGCTCGGATCTCGCGCCACAGAATGGCCGGCTGGTCCTAACTAGAACAAACGTCGCACGGGCGCCACCGCCTCGTGACCGCGCGGATCGTTCAAGAAGAACGACCGGAGTAGCACGATGACTTCAGTTCCAGGATCTTGGCCGCCAGGGCACGCAGCATGCACTGAGAAAACGTCAGTAGCGCCCTACGACGAACGTCCCGCGAAGGCATTAAAGCTGCGCGGGGTATGCTTATGTACCGGACAAGGGGCTTGAGGTCATCGGTAAGGTGACCTCGACGCCCCGCCAGTCGGCAAGGGAGGTCCGGCTGCCCACCGTGCAGTTTGACGCAAATGACGCCGGAACCGCAGGAGGGTGTCCGGATCGTCGGCACGATGACTCACTCCGTCGACACCGGTGATCCCACCTCTGACGAAGCTGTTGATCACCCAGACCACGTTCCAGTTGAACATTTCCGGGTCCACGTCTTCCGCGACTGCCTCAGCGATCCGGCCGACGATCTGGTCCAGCTCTCGCAGACTGTCGCGCACCTCCCCCTCCGGGATGTCAGTGGCGTCGGACATCCAGCGGTGCATCCAGAGCGCCGGAAACTCCGGGTACTGCAGGCAGAAGTCCAAGTATGAGTCGATCAAGCGGATCAGGCCGGCGGCGTCGGGGGTGAACTCCTTCAAGGCGCCCTTCATGGATTCGATGCGGAGTTCGGTCAGACTCCTCAGGACGGCCTTGTACAAGCCGAACTTGCCGCCGTAGCGGTCAGTCACCACACTCTGCTCGATACCGCAGGCATCGGCAATGATCTGCGTGGAGGCCTCGTCGTAGCCGAGCTCGGAGAACAGCCGTGCGGCGGTAGTGAGTACGCGTTCGGGTATGCGGCCGCCGTCCCCGTCTGAAGCCTCGTGCGCGTGTGGCATCGACAGCACCGTCCTTCCAAAAGCTTCACTCAACAACGCATTCTTCACTGAATCAGGCCGAACGTAGATAAATGGTCAATACCAGGTAGTTCGGGCGTAATGGATGGGCTACATCGTTCCGCACCCAAGTGCGCTGCAACGGCTCGTTGGAGTTCACCGTCGGCGGACTTCGCCTCACCCGCCGCTAGCGCGGCGACGGCCTGGATGAACCTGGCTACGACTGGCGGGCCTACACGGGGCGTAGACCAAGTAGCCCGAAAGGGGTAATGGATCTTGCTCGCGGACTTGGGGTCCGCCGAGATGCATGGTGGCGGGGCGGTCTGGGGGGCTTGGCGAGGCCGCGGACGGCTCGTTCGGTCATGGTGACCCGCGCGTCGGCGCCCAGCGGAACGTCCCGGTATGCGCGGATGACCGCGAAGCCGGAGCCGGTGAGGGCCGTGCGCGCCAGCGGGCCTTCCTGGGACGGTCAGACGGTTCGACGCAGCAGAAGCGACGCCTCCAGACGATCCAGGTGACCTGCTACCCGCCCCGGCCACAAGCAGGACGACGGGAATGGGAACTAACCATTTCCAGTCGATTCGATAACTGTCTCGTTGCCGACATGCCGCTGAACCAAAGCTAGGCCAGACTTCAGTCTGCCTGCGCGGGCCTAGGCCCCCTCCGAGGGGACCGCCTCGGTGTAGAACTCGACTCCCACTACCAGATCCGCGGCATCCACGAATCTCAGTGATGGTGTCAAGTCGCGAGTGCGTTGACCTGCGATGGTGGGATCGGGTTGTAGGTCCGGTTGTCACGCAGGAGGGCCCACAGCACGTCGACCATGCGTCGGGCCAGCGCGAGCAGAGCCTGAGTGTGGATCTTGTTCTCATCCCGTTTGCGCTGGTAGAAGGCTCTTGACGGCCCTTCGGTCTTCAGGCTGGACAACGCCATCATGTAGAAGACCTGGCGCAGTGGCCGGTGGTAGCGCTTGGGCCGGTGGTAGTTGCCGCTGACGCGTCCGGAGTCACGCGGGACTGGCACCAAGCCAGCGTAAGAAGCCAGGCGGCCGGAGTTGGCGAAAGCGTCCAGGGGACGCCCGTCGGTGGCGACAAGGAATTGGGCGCCCAGGATCGGGCCCATTCCGGGCAGGCTCTCGATGATGTGGGCTTGGGGGTGGTCGCGGAACCTGCTGGTGAGCAGCTTGTCGGTGTCCTTGATCTCCTGGTCGAGGTCCAGGAGTTGCTTGGCGAGCCTCTTCACCAGCAGCGCCGTAGTGGCTTCGCCGGGCAGTTCGACGGTCTGCTGCTCAGCGGCTTGGACGGCTTGGGCGGCCATCTTGTCGACCCCCCTGGCCCAGGCCCCGTGCTCACGCAGATGGGCGGCCAGCCCCTCAGCTCCGGCGCCTCGGATTCCGGCCGGAGTGCAGTAACCGGTGAGAAGGATCAGCGCTGACCGGGTGGAGTAATCGAAGGTGGCCTCCAGCGCAGGGAAGATGCTGGTCAGCAGGGCACGGAGTCGGTTGATGCCGCGCACCCAGTCGGCCATCACGTCGGCCCGGTAGGAGGCCAGCCGGGTCAACTCGACCACCAATTCGTCGCTGGTGATCAGTTCCGTCAGATCGCTTCGCATGCGGGCGGTGTCAGCGATGATGCGGGCGTCCTTCGCGTCGGTCTTGCCCTCGCCGCGGAACACCCCGGCCATGCCGTGGACGACCCGGCCGGGCACATAGACCACGTTCTGGCCGCTGGACAGCAGGATCGCCAGCAACAGGGCAGCGGGTGGGCTGACCAGGTCGATCGCCCACCGCACCTCACCGCCGCCGGCGGTCGTGGAGGCTCGGTCGAGCAGCTCCTCGATCGGCTGCTGGCTGTTGCCCACCTTGACCGACCAGAGCTTCTTGCCCGATGCGTCGACGGCCACCGCATAATGGCTCGCCTTCCCCGCGTCGATCCCCACCCACACGACACTCGTGGCCGTCACCCCGGCCACCTCCCCGTTCTCGCAGGTCAAGCCCGTGGACGGCCCCGCCATCAGGTCCCTAAACAGCGACGGTTCGCATCAGATCTCAGTGAGCGGCCAGGGGGTCCAGGGCGACGAGGCGGCCATTCGTGGAAAGCCACAACCACGGCAAGCATTCATCAGCCACACCCCGTCGCCCGGGGCATCCAGAGCGACTCACTCCAGACACTTCGATCTTAGGGATGCATTCATGACCCTGGCCGCAGCCATTATCTGCTGGCGACGCCTCGTCCGCTGATTCTGTTACGACTTCTAAAGGACTTCTGCGACGGCCGAGCGCCCCACTGCCGCTGGCCGCCGGTTCCCGGCCCGGCATGTGCCCATGACTGGGCCGCGCGCCTGGCCGCGTCCTGTCCAGAACGAGTACCCCGTTACACGCCTTCTGCCTGGCACGGGCCGGCCCCAGACGCGTGATCAACACCTGTCCAAGCCATTAGGCTTGACGGTCATGACGGAACAACGATGGGCCTTGGGCGGCGACCTGAGCGTCGCGAGAATCGGCTACGGTGCGATGAAGCTGACCGGCTGGCCGAGGGGCGGCCGACCCGACCGAGAGACGGCACTCGCCGTCCTGCGCCGGGCAGTAGAACTCGGGGTGAACCACATCGACACCTCAAACTACTACTCGCGTGACGGAGTCGCGGCCAATGAACTCATCCGCGAGGCGCTGCACCCCTACCCGGACGACCTCGTCATCGTGACCAAGGTCGGCGCATTGGTCGAGGGTGCCGACATCGCACTCCCGGCGGCGGAGCAGAACGGCCTCACGCCCGGCAATCTGCGCCGTGGCATCGAGGCGAACCTCCGCTCCCTCGGCTTGGACCGCATTGACGTGGTGAACCTGCGGATGGGCGACCTCGACCGGACGCAGACGCCTTTGAAAGCACCCCTCGAAACACTGCTCGCACTGCGCGAGGAGGGGCTGATCCGCCATCTGGGCGTCTCAAACGTCACCGCGTCCGAGTTCGCTGAGGCCCGCGAGATCGCGCCTATTACCTGCGTCCAGAACCTTTACAACCTGTCCCAGCGCGATGACGACCCGCTCGTCGATGCCTGCGCCCAGGCCGGTATCGCTTACGTCCCCTTCTTCCCGGTCGGCGGATTCCAGCCGCTCACAGCACAGCATCTGGACGCCATCGCCGCCCGCCACAATGCGACCGTGCCGCAGGTCGCCCTGGCCTGGTTGCTGGCCCGGTCACCGAACATCCTGCTCATCCCCGGCACCGGCTCCCTGGACCACCTCGAACAGAACATCGGCGCCGGCGCCCTGACTCTGACCCCGGAAGACCTGGCACAACTCAACTGACAACAGGCGCCCGATCAGAGACGCACCGTGAGCCGAGGCCTGCGGCTGCCCAGTTGTTTGCGGGACGCGGCCCGGCAGGCGAGGCGGGTTGCGGGATCACTGTCCGGACTCACTCCGATCCCGAACGCGGCCATCAAGGCGGCGAAGGTCTCGTTGCGGCGCAAATGCACTAGGACCAGCAGCGCCTGGCGCCCCTGAGGCACCGAGCGCCACCCTGCAGCCTCAGGTTGGAACGGGCTCAGCACTCGATCCGGACCGGCGAACCGCACCCTCACCCTCACCCCGTCCAGCCGGCCCTCCAGCACCGTGATCTGGTGCCGCAGCACCAAGATCTCGGCGTCCTTCTCCCGGTCGATCATCGGAGCAGACGCAGGACCGCGAACGCGTTCGCCCCGGTCACGTTGGCCAGTCGCGGGCACAACCGCCCATCCCCCTGAGGGGGCAGTGTCGTGGCATGTCCCGTGACGGTTCCCGACCTGCACCGCTACCTGCCGGACACCACGGCTCTCACCTGCGCGGACGTACTTCGCGGCAAGCACAGGGCGACGTCGGTCGCGCGGGTTCGGTGCGGCTCCTCCGCTCCGGAGGGCGGAAGAGCCGTGACCTGCTGGGAACCGGCCTATCCGAGCACCGGGTAGTTGGCGCGGAACACATTATGCGGGTCGCGGGCCCGCTTGATCTCCCGCAGGCGCGCGAGCGCGCCGCCGGAGAAGGACTCGGCCGCCGTCTCACCGGGGGACAGCAGGGTGTACGGCTTGCGGCCGCTGATGCGGGCCTTCAGGTCCGCCACGACCTCGGCCTGCTTGGCACGCGTCGCGTCGGCCATGTGCGGCAGGCCGAGACCCACCAGGCTCAGCAGGTACGGCTCAGCCACCGCGCCGCTCGCACCGGCCCCGAGGCCCGGCTCGGTGAGCGCCCCGCCCAGGTTCCTGATCTGCAGGTTGATGAGCGGTTCGAGCGGCTTGGACAGCAGGAGCTCCCCCGCGTCGGCGCCCAGGCCCGTGAGTAGCTCCACGCGGCTGATGGAGGGGGTCGGGTCGATGGGCTCGGGAGAGATGGCACCCAGGTCGGCGATCGGGACGACACCGAGGCTGTCGGAGATCGCGCCCTCTATCTTGTCGAGGCGCACCAGCAGGTTCTGCGCCCGAGCCGCCTCCCCCAGGTAGGTCAGGTCCAGCGTGACCATCGGCGGTGCGCCGGGCGGCTGGAACCGGTTGAACCAGACGCTGAGCTCACGCGGTGCCTCGGCGGTGATCTCCAGGAACGCGTCGTACACCGCTCTGGTCCGGTGCTCGGGCCAGACGACGCGCCCGCCGTACATGGTGGGCACCGGGTACAGCTCGAGTTCGAGGGCGGTCACCATCGCGAAGTCTCCGCCACCGCCGCGGAGCGCCCAGAACAGCTCCGGATCGGACTCGGCGGTCACCCGGCCGGGCTCGCCGTCGGCGTCCACGATGTCGATGGCCCGCACGCTGCCGGAGGCGAGGCCGTGCTTGCGGCTGAACCAGCCGACCCCACCACCCAGGGTGTAGCCGGTCACGCCGACCCCTGGCGCGCTGCCCGACAGGCCGGCCAGCCCCAGCGGACCGGCCGCCGCCTGCACCTGCCCCCATCGCACGCCCGCGCCCACCCGGACCACTCGCTCCTCCGCGCGTACCACCACCTCGTTCAGCAGACCGGTACGCAGCAGGATCAGGCCTTCCACATCGCCCGAGGCGCCATGCCCGGTCGGCTGCGCGGCCACCGTCAACCCCGCTCGCCGGGCGTAGCGTACGAGCGCCGCCACGTCGTCGGCGTCCGCGGCCTCCACGACCGCCGCGACCGGCTGCCTGACGGTGAGGTTCCACGCGGTGGCCGCCTGCTCGAAGCCGTCGTCATCAGGCAGGAGCACGCGCCCTTTGAGCGCGCCGCGCACATCGTTGATCGTCATCGTCGTCTTCCTCTTCGATTTCCTGAGTGCGTGTGGAGAGGGTCTTGGTTCGGTTGGCCGAGGGGTCCATGGGACTTGGCGGACGGTGGTCGCCGACTGCCTGGCCGGGCGGTGATCGGCCTTACGACCCGGTGTCGCCCGGGGTGAGGATTTCCATGAGGTGCCTGTCGGGGGCATCAGGCGGACTGCGCGGCGGGCGTCGGCGCGACGGCCTCGGGGACCGTGGCGGTTTCGGGGGCCTTGCGGGCTTTGCCGGTCTCGCGGAGGATCAGCAGGCCGGTGGCCACGATCAGTGCCGAGGTAAGGCCGTGGACGCCGAACGCGGCGGCCATGGGGCCGTGGTGGGCCAGGACGTTGACCATGTCGGCGAACGGGGCGGCGGCCGTCATCAGTAGGACCCAGCCCAGGGCACGGCGGTGGGCCGTCACCAGCAGGGCGCCCATGGCCAGGCCCATCGCGATTTCGCGGCTGCCCTTAACGATCGGGAAGCCGCTGTCGTCAGAGGGCCAGTTCCGCAGACCTGGGAAGGACGTCCCGAAGGGCAGGACGAAGGACGACCGAGGTAGAGGGTGAACAGAACGATGGCGGTGGCCAGGACGGTGTTGAGCTTCTTCTGCGACATGGTCGTTCTCCCTTGATGGTCAGAGTGGGAAGGGTTCTGCCGCGGACCGGCGCGACCTTCGCGGGGGCGATGTCACGCGGGGCGACGGCCGCGACGAGCTCCACCAGCTGCCGAGACTCGTGGCGAACGCGCTGTGGACGATCCCCATGTCCCGGGTGTTGACGCTCATCTGTTCCCTGCCCCTCGCCGGTTTGCGACGTGTTCAGACTGCTCCCGGGGGTTTGGAGGGGACTTGGAGCCGACTTGGAACGTCCCCGTACGATGTGCGGATCATGGTTTTCGTCCGGGTGCTGGGCGCGTTCGCGACCGAGGTGAACGGTGAGTCCGTCCACCTCGGCGGCCCGCGGCAGCGGGGCGTGCTGGCCCTGCTGGTGGCGGCGCGCGGGCAGGTCGTGCCGGTCGACCGGATGATCGAGGATCTGTGGCGGGGGGAGCCGCCCGCGCGGGCGCTGATGTCCTTGCAGGCGTACGTGTCCAACCTCCGCCGGCTGCTGGAGCCCGGACGTCCGCCGCGCACGCCGGCCCGGTTGCTGGTGAGCGCCGCACCCGGGTACGCCCTGCGGCTGCCACCGGAGTCGGTAGACGCATGGCGGTTCGAGGAGCTACTCGGCCTTGCCCGGACCGACACCGACCCGCGCACCGCGAAGGACCGGCTCGCCGAGGCGCTCGGGCTGTGGCGGGGACCGGCGTTCGCCGAGGTCGCCGACGAGCCGTGGGCCGCCGCCGAGACGGCCCGGCTGAACGAGCTGCGACTGACCGCCACCGAGCTGCACGTCGCGGCGGGTCTGCGCATCGGCGACCCCGCCGCGATGGTCCCCGAGGCCGAGCGGCTCACCCGCGACGAGCCGCTGCGCGAGGAGGGCTGGCGGCTGCACGCCCTGGCACTGTGGAGCAGCGGCCGCCAGGCCGACGCGCTGGCGACGCTCCGCCGCGCCCGCGGCGTCCTGGCCGAGGAGCTCGGGCTCGACCCCGGCCCTGACCTCACGGCGTTGGAAAAGGCGATCCTCACCCAGCGCACCGACGTCCTACGCACGATCGTGCCCCGGACACCGCAGGCGCCCACACCACCGCTCACCGCCCCGCCGCCGCGGACGGCCCCTCCCCCGGAGCCGGCGCCGATCGGCGAAACTCCGTTCGTCGGGCGCGAGACACAGCTGTCGGCGCTGGTCACGGCTGCCGCCCAGGCCGTCACCGACGGCGCCCGCGTCGCCCTCGTCACCGGCGAGGCCGGGCTCGGCAAGTCGACGCTGCTGGAGCACCTGGGCAGGCGGCTCGAACGGGAGGGATGGCTGGTCGCCGCCGGCCACTGCCTCGAGGTCGACAGCGCGCCGCCCGCGTGGGCCTGGACCGAGGCGCTGAAAGCCGTCGCCGCGACCACGGCCCCAGGAGAGTTCGGCGACGATCTCGCGCCGCTGCTCACCGACACCGGACCGGTGAACGCCGACGCCACCGCCGGACGGTTCCGCCTGCGCCAGGCCACCTGGAAGTGGCTCGCGGAGGTCGCCGCGGAACGCCCGGTCGCCGTCGTGCTGGACGACCTGCACTGGGCCGACGCCGCCACGCTGGAGCTGCTCGGCGGCGGCCTCGGCCTGCGGGCCCCGATCCTGGTCGTCGCCGCGTACCGCGCGGACGAAAGCGGGCACCTCACCGAGATGCTGGCCTCGCTCGCGCGTGCCGCACCGCTCCGCCTGGCGCTGCCGGGTCTGAGCGACGAGGCCGTCGCGGAGCTCGTGCGGACCGAATGCGAAGCGGACGAGGAGACCATCGCCGGGATCGCCGAGCGCACCGGCGGCAACCCCTTCTACGTGCGCGAAAGCGCCCGGCTGCTGAACGGCGAAGGGGCGCTGGTCGCCCTCTCCGAGGTCCCCGAAGGCGTGCGGGACGTCCTGCGCCGCCGGCTGGCGCGCCTGCCCGAGGGAGCCGTGTCCATCCTCCGGCTCGCCGCGGTCGCAGGCCGGGAGAGCCCGGTGGACGTCCTCGTCAAGGCCGCCGACACCGACGAGGACGGCGTGCTGGACGCGCTAGACGCGGGCGTCATCTCCGGACTCCTCGACGAGCCCCGCCCAGGCCTCGTCCGCTTCGTCCACGCCCTCGTCAAAGACACGCTCGTCGCCGACCTCAGCCGCCTCCGCGCAGCCCGGATGCACGCCCGGATCGCCGCCGCTCTCGAAGGCACCGACGACATCGCGGCGCTGGCCCACCACTACGCGCGCGCCGGCTCACCCAAGGCCGTCGGCTACTGCGTCCAAGCCGCCGAGCTCGCCGAGGCCCGCTACGCCCACGACGTGGCGGCCTGCCTCCTCAGCGACGCCGTCGCCAACTCGACCGGACCGGACGAACACGTCGAACTGCTCGGCAGGCTCCTGCGCGCGCAGATCCGGGCGGGAGCCATCGCGGCCGCCCGCGAGACACGCCGTGAAGCCGTGGAGTACGCGGAGTCCCTGGGTCGCGACGACCTGATGATCGCCGCATTCACCGCGTGGACAGAGCCGACCCCTTGGCAGACCCGTACGTACGGAACGGTGGACCGGCCCATCGTCGACCGCCTGAGCCGCCTGCTCGAGCGCGAACTGACCCCGTCGGTGCGGTCCCGGCTCCTGACGGCGTACGCGAACGAGCTGGTCGGCGAGGACGACCCGACCGTTCTGGAAGCGGCTCAGGAGGCCCTCGACCTCGCCACCGGCCCCCGCCTGCGGGCCGCTGCACTCGAGATCCTGGCCGAAGTCCATGGCGACGCCGAACTCTCCCAGGAGCTCGTGGAGATCGGCACGGAGCACGACCTGCCGGTGTACCGCATCACCGGGCGGCTGCACCACGCCGCCATCGCCGCCGCTGCCAACGACCCGGTGACCATGCGCCGGGTGACCGCCGAGGCCCTGGATCTCGCGCGCACCTACCGGATGCCCGAGGCGATCGCCGTCGCCGAGATCACGCTGGCGACCCTGGCGCTCATCGAAGGCCGGTTCGCCGACGCCGCACACCTCTACAACAAGGCCGGCGAGGGCATGCGGCGCACCGGATCGGTGCACGCCGCGGGCTTTCTCCAACTCGCCCTGGCCGTCATCTGGCTGAACGACGGCACGCTCGGAGCGCATCTCGACGACGTGCGCGCCGTCCACGCCGTGCTCGACCCCATGACCACCGACCTGCTCGCGCTCGCCCTGCACGCCAACGGCCTGGACACCGAAGCCCGCGAAGTCCGCGCGTCATCCGGCCCGATCCGTCCCGACTTCTTCTTCACCTTCCTCACAACGCTGCGCGCGATGGCGATCGTCGCCCTGAACGACCGCGACGCAGCCGAAGAGATCTACGCGACGCTGCTTCCACACCGCAACGGTCCACCCGCGGGCGCCGAGAGCACGGCGGTGGCACTGCGACCGGTCGCCCACACCCTCGGCGAGCTGGCCGTCCTCCTCGGCCGCGACCACGAGGCCGCCGACCACTTCGCCCGGGCCGCCGCCATCGCCGCCCAATGGAACGCACCCCACTGGGCCGCCGAAGCCCGCTCGCGAGCAACCACCTGACCGCTGCCCGCCGCGCCGCACATCCACCGCGCCCAGAAGGCGTCCACCCGGCCGTTGTGTGTCCTCACTGCAGATCGGCTTGCAGCAACCGTTGGCCAGCGGCACGGGATCCGAGCGGCGACGCGACACAGAATCGGGCGGACGCCCCCGCCGCCGGCGCCGCGACCTCCGCCGCCGACGACGGTTCACCCGCCTGCGGTCAGGAGTCGCCTATCAAGTTCGTCGATGCCACATGCGATTCTAGCCGGCCAACCCAATCGTTTATTTTAACGTCGAAGGAAGCGACCGGAGGCCGTTCACCTTCCCACCATGAAGCTAGATACTCGAGTTCCTCCAGCAGATCTTCATAGCCTTCACACCATTCAGCGAGAGGTTCCGGTGCGACATCGATTTTTCCTACATCGAGCATCCAGATATTAGCCCTCGAGTCAGCGGCTATACCTCTTCCGGCGGCCTCCATCGCATGCAAGGAGAGACTTGTTCCTCCAAGTAGCCGAACAAGAATTTGAACCATTCCCATGCGTGCAGTCAATTTTACGGTACCCCCTGCTGTAACCACAAAAAGGCTAACCATCTTCGCGATATGCCGAATTAAGTCCATTTCTGGCCCAACGAAATGGGCCGTTGGTGGGTATATCATCGACCACACCTGCCCGGAGAACCTTCGTGTCGGCGCGAAGACCGGCCATATCCGCAAAGCCCTCGCCGGGTTCCGGCCATACCGGTGCGGGCGCCTTGGCTGAGACCGATGTCCCTGCCGTGCCGGGGGCTTGCCCGGCCGGGCCTTGAGCGCCTTGAACGTCAACTCCGGCCACTGCCTGGATGTCGCGGGAGCCGGAACAGAGAACGGCACGAACGTGCAGCAGTGGAACTGCAACACCCACCCGGCCCAGGACTCGCAGTTCATCGATTCGGGTGATGGCTACTACAAGCTGATCAGTGCCAACAGCGGCAAGTGCCTGGACGTGGACGGAACCGCAGACAGCAGCCGGTTCTTACCGGTGTCCTACATGATCCGCTCACAGCGGCGGCCTGCCGTTCGAGGTCGGTCAGGTGCTCGCGGGCGCGGGCTTGAGCGGTGGTCGCGGTGGCGAGCGCGGCGGCCTGCTCACGCGGTCGGGGGCGGCGGTGCCGTCGCCGGAGGGAGTCTGAGCGGTCAGTGCGCCGCCGCGTTCCTCGAACGCGGTGAAGCGGGCCAGCTCGTCGGCGGCGTGGTCGGCCTGGTGGCGCCGAGCCTCCGACAAGCCGCATGCACCGTAGACGCGTCCACCCCCGCCATCGGCGCCAGCACCGACGCTTCAAACCGCCTCCCGTCGGCGTCTTGGTGAGAGCCCGCGGCCACTCCCCCGCCGACTCGCGCAGCTCTCCTACGTCGCCCCTCCCAGAGCCTGGCATTCACCACGAGGCTCAGTCGCGCCTGGCCGCCGAGCTGGTCCTGGCGCCCGGCTGTGAGGCAGGCGGCTAGTGGAGCCGGTGACGCGGGACGATCCTGAATCACCGTTATGCGTTTTTGACACCTTAGATACAGCACAGTGCTGAAATATGGACTATGCAACGTTCCATCCATTTTGTAGGCAGTCTGCCGCCGGATCTGTCCACCAGCCCTCGCCAGGCCATGGAGTGGATCCTCGATCATGCCCGCGGCCACCGGCTGATCTCCCTGCCCTGCGATCTCGATCCGAACTGGGTCATCGCCTACCTGCGCGATCTCGCCGGACGGGAGGCGTTCGAGATCAAGCGGGCCGGCGAGTACGCCGACTACGACGACATGCGCAGGTACGGCGTACGGCGCGGTCGGCGGTTGCGGCCCGATGACGTGTCGATGCGCCGCGCCGACCGGTTGCGCAAGATCGTGGACGAGTTCCGTGCGCTGCGCGCCGAGCGCCCAGAGATCGCCGACACCCGCCTGCAGATCAGCCTCCCAAGTCCGCTCGACCTGGCGATCTTCGTGTTCGCCGGCCGGCCGTGGCTGTCGCTTCGGTATCTGCCGGTGTTCACTCAGGCCGTCGTGGACGAGGTGGCGGACCTGGCGGCCCACGCCGGACCGGACGTCGTCTGGCAGCTTGAGACGCCGTCCGTGCTGATCGGCATGGACATGGCCAGGCGGGCGCCCGGAGGCCCGGCCCTGGCCGCGCGGCTCATGGCCGGCCAGGTCGCGAGCCTGATCGCGCGCTTCCCCGACGACGCTCAGGTGATCTTGCATCTGTGCTACGGCAACTACCGCAACACAGAAATGTTCGCGCCCCGCGACCTCGGCTCGGCCGTCCGATACCTCAACCTCCTCGCGGACGCGCTGCGCCGCCGCGGCCGGCGTCTGCCGCCGGTGCACCTTCCTGCGGCCTACGGCGCGCACCCTGCGCCGCGTACCGAGGCGTTCTACCGGCCGCTGAGCGGGCTCACCCCGAAGTGGCAGGTCATCGCGGGGATCGCAGCGGCGGCCGACCCGGCGGGCGGCGTCGAGAGCCTGCGGCTGTTCGAGGCCGCCGCGGGCCGCAACGCGTACGCGGTAGCCACGGCCTGCGGTCTCGGCCGACACACCACCGATGAGGCCGAACAGGCGGTCAGGGCGATGGCCGCTGCGGCCGACGCCTGATTGGGCCCACGAGGAGGAGCGGTCCGGGTCTGGCAGTAGCGGGCTCCAGGACTGCGTTCGGTGCGCGCGTTGGGCGTTCGTTCACGATCGCTTTATGACAGGTGCGGGGCTGTGCTGGCCGCCAGTCCCACATGCGCCTAGCTAGCGCGTTCACTTCGCTCGCTGCCTGGGCGGGATCGGCCAACTCGTTGGATAGGAGGTCCGTGAGGAGAAGGTCGTGCCACGTGCCGTCGATGTCGCGTTCGTACGGGCGCATGACACCGACCGGGCGGCAGCCGACCTTTTCGTAGCTGCGGATGGCGTTGCTCAACGGCGGCACGGTCGACTTCAGTGCAGCGACCGGTCGCCGGCCCCTCTCGCTGCCGGATGGCATGACCCCAGCCCTGTCGAAGCCTGAGAGCCCCGGCACCACCTGGTTTGAGCGACCGACCACGACGCCGACAGGTGACTCGGCGTCCCGTCCCGGGCTGGTGATAGCCACGCCGGGCGGGCCTCACCCACCATCAGGAGGGGCGGTGACGTGGAGTACGGCGAATCCCAGCAGGCGTAGCGCGAGCGGCCAGACCTCCGGCTCTCCTGATCTGCATCGGGTTACGTCGATCGGCTACTGCGAGGCCGGCAGATGCTCAGTGGAGGACGGTGAGGAGGCCCTCAACGCCGCGCTGGAAAGCGCCCCCGACGCTCTCGACGCCGTCGAGGTGGGCACCGGTCATGGCGCCGTCGCGCATCATGACGAAGTGCCTCGCGGCGTGCTCTGGTTTGCCGCGCCGCGGTGAGTCCCCGAAGACCCGCGTGAACAGTTCCGTAAGCGTGGCCACGTACCAGGCCCGGTGTTCGAGGACCACCTGCCGCACCGGGTCGTCGGGGCCGGGGTACTCGTTCGCGGCATTGAGAAAAGCGCATCCGCGGAACTCTGGTCTGGCCAGGTCATCGGCGACGGCGGCACCGATCGCACGCAGCGCGTCGGCCGGCGACGGCGCGGCCTCGATGGCGGCCTGCGTGTCCGAGCGGATGTGGGCGTCAACGCCGCGCAGGTAGGCGAGTACGAGGTCTTCCTTCGAGGGGAAGTGCCGGTAGAACGTCGCTCGCGTGGCCGGGGCCTCGGCGAGGATCCGCTCGACCCCGACCGCTCGGATCCCCTCCCGATAGAACAGGGCGCTGGCCGTGGACAGCAACCGTTCCCGGGCCTCTGACCGCCCCCGCCTCCCCGCGCTGCTGTTCTGGCCCTCGTGCGCGGGACGGATCGGTGTAGCCATGCCTTGACCGTAGCAGAAAGAACGATCGGTCTTGCATTCGTGGACGACGTCTGCCAGGCTCGGCCCTGGGAGAGAGAACAGTCTTTCTACTTCAAGCGTCACGGCGAACCGAGACGTGACCAGCTCGTGGCAGGCCGCCCAGCAGCACGTAGAGCTGAGGTCATGGAGGACGACCATCGCGGCCGCCACGCAGCGATCGGGCGACGACCAGGCTCGTCCAGCGCTGATCCACCCCCAATGAAGGGAATCTGTCATGACCGTCACCGCCCCGGCCGCGACCGGTGTCGCAGCGACACTTCGGCGGCTCTACCTCGTGCGTTTCGGTTTCGCCCTCGTCTGGGCGGCCCTGCTGTGGCCGACCGCGTCGAGCATCAACCCGCTGACCGCGGTGCTGATCGTGCTGTACCCGGCGTTCGACGTGGCTGCCGCCGTCATCGATGCGCGTTCCGCGCGGGTCAATGTGGGCGGCGGATCCGCGAAGGCATTCGTTCCAGGTCTCTACGTGAACGTCGCGATCAGTACCCTTACCGCCGTCCTGCTCGCCGTCGTCCGCACCTCCGGGGTGTCGGCCGTCCTGCGGGTCTGGGGCGCATGGGCCGTCGTGGCCGGCATCGTGCAGCTCGTCGTGGCCGTCCGACGGCGCCGCATGGGGGGACAGTGGGCGATGATCGCCAGCGGGGCGATCTCAGTGCCGGCCGGCGCGTCGTTCTTCCTCATGGCGTCGAGCGCAGACGCTTCCCTGACCAGCGTGGCCGGCTACGCCCTGCTCGGCGGCATCTTCTTCCTCGTCTCCGCACTGCGCCTGCGACGTAGCGTCAGCCAGGGTCACCAGGACAGGAACTGACATGACCGACCACACCCGGGCTGCCGGCCCCGTCGGCAAGCGGACGGCGAGACGCCAGACGAATGTCGGTGACTGAACAGGCGTCGCCGCGTCGCTGACCGCAAAAGCCGACTTCTCGGCGCTGTTCCGTTAAGGAGCCCCCAATGGCACACCGTCCAGCCGTGACGGCACCGCAGGTCGGGATGATATGGGCGCCGCTGATCACCTCGCGGGCCGGGATCGGTGAGGAGTGGACTCCTCGCGGGCTCCGCCACTCGTTCGTCTCGATCATGAGTGACAGCGGGGTGCCGCTGGCGACGATCGCCGACCTGGTCGGGCACACCGGAAGCCGAGTACTGCAGCCCCGCGCACCACAAGGCCGGGCGCAAGGGCGACACCGCCGAGCTTGCGCCCACCCGGAAGCTGGGCGGCGAGGCGGCGCGGCTCGTCCAACTGCTCGTCGTCTCCGAAGAGCGCACCGGCGCGCTCACCGCACTGCTGACCGGCGCGCTCACCGCACTGCTGACCGGCGCGGTCGCCGCCACTGCCGAGGAGGCTGGGCAGGCGCGCCTCCAGGCGCAGAGACCCAGCGCGCCCAGCAGGCCGCCGAGGAGGAGGCCACCGCGGAACGGCATCTACGCGAGGTCGCCCAGCGGCAGACCGCCGACGCCGAACGGAAGCGCGCCGATGCTGCGAGGCAGCGCGCGAGGACGCCGCGCAGGCTCGCGCCGACCTGCAGCCGTCCGCGCCCCCGCTGAGGCGGCGACGGCGGCCTTAACCCACCGCCGCCCCGAGACGAACTCGGAAGATCACGTGAGCTCTCTACCGCACTCTGCACCGTTCCCCTCCTCCTCGACTGGACGCACCCGCCCTGGCCGAGCACGCTGGCCGCTGGCCGCTGGCCCGACGGTGTCGACGAGCACCTGGCGCGGCTGCGTTGGGCGGCCGGTCGCCTCCACCGGGAGATCACCATGGCGCTGAACGGCTTCTGGAGGTCGCCGAAGCAGTCATCGCCTTGGTCACCGCCCTCGGCGCCCTACCGGCCGAGCTCTTCGCCAGCGAGTTCTACGCAGTCTCGCCAGCGGCCAATCCGTGGCCATCGCTGTCCAGCAAGGCGAGGTCGCACTCGAAGTCGCCAGCACGGGCGAACAGGACACCCCTGGAGTCACCGCACGCCAGGCACCGACCTCACCGAAACGAAGCCGTTGATTCCGACAGCCTGGAGCAGGCGGACCCAGCAAGCCGGGGTGGTCGCCGGTTTGCCCGGCTCGTCTAGAGCCAGCCAGCGTCGCGGGAGATGCGGATGGCGTCGATGCGGTTGCGGGCTCCGACCTTGCCGATCGCGTTCGACAGGTAGTTACGCACGGTGGCCTGGGACAGCGACAGCTCGATGGCGATCTGGGTTACCGGCACGCCGGTCGCGGCGACGCGCAGAACTTCGGTCTCGCGGGCGGTGAGGGGGCTGCTGCCGGTTTCGAGGGCGGCGGCGACGAGGTCGGGGTCGATGACCCGTTCGCCCCGGGCGATGCGGCGGATGCCGTCGGTGAGGGTCCGCGCGGGGGCGTCTTTGACGATGAAGCCCTGGACGTGGACCTTCAGTGCCCTCAGGAGGTTGCCGGGCTGGCTGAGCCCGGTGAGCACGAGGGTGCGGCAGCCGGGCAGCTTGCCATGGAGATGCTCAGCCGCCGTCAGCCCGTCCAGTCCGGGCATGTCGATGTCCAGCACCGCGACGTCGGGCCGCACGCGCAGTGCGGTGGCGACGACCGTGTCCCCGCGCTCCAGTTCGGCGACGACCTCCATATCGTCCTCCAGCGTCAGGAGCGCGACGAGCGCACTGCGGATCATGTGCATGTCCTCGGCGATCAGGACGCGGATCACGTGGCCTCCTCGGGGACCTCGACGCGGAACCGGAACCGTCCGTCGCGGACCGTGGCCGACGCTTCTCCCGAGACCGCGCGGGCCCGTTCGGCGACACCGAACAGGCCCGAGCCGTGCTCGGCGGTCCCGCGGACACCGTCGTTGATGATCTCCAGCCTGATCGTGCCCTGATGGCGCGACAAGCTGATGGCGCAGGAATGGGCCTGGCTGTGCCTCAGCAAGTTGGTGGTTCCTTCGCGGATCGCCCAGGCCAGTGCGCTCTGGACGGGAACCGAAAGAGCCGGCAGTTCGGCCACGTCCAGGTGGGTATGGACTCCCGCGGCTCCGAGCAGGGCGGCCGCCCCGTCGAGCTCAGTGCTCAACGACACGGCGTGCTCGTCACGGGCGATGGCGCGCGTGTCGCGCAGCGCCTCCCGAGCCACCTCGGTCAGGCTTTCGATCTCGGCGCAGGCTGCGGCGGGGTCCTTGGCGAGCAGCCGCAGCGCCAGGTCGCCCTTCAGGGAGATCGCCGACAGGCTCTGGCCGAGCAGGTCGTGCAGGTCGCGCGAGAGCCGCACGCGTTCCTCCCCGACGGCGCTGGCGGCCAGCTCAGTCCTGGTGGTGTACAGCTCGTTCACCAGCTGCACCAGCCGCGTCCCGCCGATCAGCGCACCCGCGTACAGGGCGGGCATGACGACGCTGTAGACGCCGATGACGACGACCAACGTGGTCGTGGACCCGGGCAGGGACATCGCGCCCAGCACGCCGACCAGCTCGGTGATGAGCAGCTGCACGCCTGCCACTGCCCATTTGGCCCAGCCGCGCAGCAACATCGCCGAGGCGATGACGAACAAGCCCAGCGCCTCCCAGTCCTGCCCGAACCACAGCAGCGGGACGTTGGCCAGAAGGACAAGCGCGGTGAGGGTCCAGGGCCATCCCCTCGGCCGCTCTCCGCGAGCGACGTGCAGGCTGTGCCGCAACTGCAGGGCACCGATGGCGGACGCCAGCGGGACGGCGAGGAGCGGGCTGTGCCGTGTGCCCTCGCTCAGGCCGACTGTCGTGTAGAGCGGCGCCTGGGCGGTCCACAGCACGATGAGCACGACCAGGGGCCAGTGGGGGCGCCGCATCACCCAAGCCGGCGGGATCATTCCGCTCACGCGGCCACCTCGATCGTCTCGGCCGAGTCGTCGGTGCGCAGCTCCAACTGGATCCGGCCACCGCGGGAGGAGACCGTGATCACGCACGCGCGGGCCGTGCGGTCGCGCAGCAGGCGGGTGACCGTGGAGCGCAGGGCCGCTCGCGGCCGATCGCCGATCGTCGCCTGGATCGGGCCCTGCGGCAGGTCCAGGCGAGTCGTGATGCCTGCGACCGACAGCAGCGCGGCGGCGGTCTCCAGTTCGGCGCGTAGCGAGGGCCGCCGATAGCCCCGCACGCGCTGTCTGGCCTCGGCGAGGGTGGCCCTGGCGTCCTCGGAGAGCCTGGTCAGCTCTGCCTCGAGACGGCCTTCATCACTCTGCGCGAGCAGTTCGCGGCTCCGTTCTCCCCGGGCGGCGATCGCCGCCAGCGCGGCACCGAGCGTGGAGCGCAGGTCGTCGTCGATCCGCCGGCGTTCCTGCGCGACCGCTTGCTGGGCCAGCGCTTCACGGGCCGACTGCAGGCGGATGAGCGCCGCCGGCAGCCAGACCAGCAGGAGCAATGCCGTACTGCCGCAGATCAGGGTGAACCACACCCATGGCACCTCCGTCAACGCCAGCCCCATCGCGTAGCCCACAGGAGCTGACGCCAGGACCAGCGCGACACTCACCGCGTAAGACCAGCGGCTGGGCAGTACCAGGACAGCCGATACGATCAACGCGACATAGGCCCGCACCCACGTGGCCCCGGCCAGCGGTGTCGCACCGAGAATCACGACCGCCATGGCCGCCAGCGTCCAGAGCCCGGCCGGCGGTCGGGCGCCATGGGCCGCGTGCCAAAGATGACGCAGGTGAAGCGGTAGATAGGCCGCGGTCGCGGCCAGGCTCCAGAGCGCTGCGCGGGTGCCGCCCGGATAGCCGAAGGCGAGAGCCACCTGCAACGTGGGGAACAACGCGCTGCAGGCGACCGCGCCGCCCGGCGCCACTCGGACGACGCGGTCGAGATGCCAGCGCTGCTCGACCCCGTCCACCACCTGGCCTCCCGTCGCGGACGACCAGGGTAGGGGCTGCGGCGGGACGGCGACGTCCGCTGATGACCAGAGCCGGGCGGATATGAGCAGAAGGCTCATCAGGCGACGGACGCCTCGTACCGCAGCACGACACTGTCGGAGCCGTCGAGCCTGCGGACTTCCGCGAGGCCCAACCGGCCCGACGCGCCGGTGAAGAGGGGCGTGCCCGCGCCCAGCGCCGCGGGGCCGACGACCAGGTGCAGTTCGTCTACCAAGCCTGCCTGCAGGAGCGCGTTCCAGGTGATCCGGCTGCCGAAGGTCACCAGGTCGCCTTCGGTCTGCTGCTTGAGCTCCTTGACCCGGGACTCCGCCTCTCCACGCCCGATCACCGTGGTCTGCTCCGACCAGGGGGCGATGTCGTCACCCGTGAGAGAATCGGAGATCACGTTCACCTTGATTCGCCCGTAGATTCCGCCGAACTCCTGGTTCACCGTCGAGGCCTCGGGGTTGCCCGCCTGGGCGGGCCAGAACCCCATGAACATCCGGTACGAGTCGGCGCCGAGCAGTAGGGCCTCGGCCGCCCGCAGACGTTCCAGGTTGTAGGCGTCGAACGCGGCGTCCATCTCCAGTACGAGCGGGTTGCCGTCGTTGTCGGCGTAAAAGCCGTCGAGAGACATGATGTTGCAGACCACCAGCCTGGCCATGGGGTGCTCCTTGCGATGAGGTTTCGTGGTCCCCAAACCTTCGCCGCAATCACGGCCGGTCAGTAGATGCAAATGTCACCAGGAGCACCGTGAATCTCGCGGACCCAGCTCGCCGGGAGCTGCGGTCTCCCAGGCCCGCGCCGTCGCCGACGTCTCCAGCCGAGGTGAGCGGTTGGTCTCCAACTCGCCGTGGCACGTGCGCCAACTCGGGCCAAGTCGTCCCAGCCTGGCTCCTCACCCGCAGCAAGGGCGCGTTGGCTGGTGTCGGGTAGGGGCCGGGAGCATCTGGCCGGAATGGAACGCTCAGCCGCCTGCTGCAGGTCAGGGATGTGCTGCAGCCGATCAGGTTCTCCGCGAGATGACCATGATGTATTCGCAGGGCGCGTTCGTTCGGTTGGCGAAGCCGTGCTCTGTGTCCGCTTGGACGAACAGGGAGTCGCCCGTGTTCAGGGTCTCGCTGATCCCGCCGATCGCAACGGTCAGGGTGCCTTCGAGCACCACGAGCTGTTTCTCCGTACCGGGCGGATACGCGGGCAGCAGCCCGGTCGAGACCTGCGCCGGAAGATAGTGGACGATCACCTCGGCTCCTCCCGCGCCCGGGGCCGCCGACACCATGTGCCGCTCGAAGCCGGTCTCCGGGTCACGGAAAACGGGACGGTCCTGCTTGCGCAAGGCGATGGCCACACCTGACACGGCAGCGGTCGGTGCACCGATCAGGTCCGACAGCGACGCGTCGAGCGCGTGGGCGATCCTGGACGCCACGCCGATCGTCGGGCTCTTCTCACCGCGCTCGACCTTGGACAACATTGCCCGGCTGACCGACGACTGTGCGGACAACTGCTCCAGCGTCAGGCCCGCCTCCTCGCGACGGCGCCGCACGTTACCGCCGAACGCGCCGGCCAGGTCATCACCGTGCTGTGACTCGGCCGCGTCTCTGTCCCGCTCGACCACTGTGCTCCTCAATCGACGAGTATCTCGCCGCCGAAGTGTATAGTTTCTCCTAAAGAAGATATTTGTCTTCTATCAGAGACGCGCGTCGTGCGCCCTACATGACAGAGGTTCCATGCGTTTGATCTCGAGTGGCCGGCACCACGCCACCTTCGCATTCGGCGACCTGCAGGTGGTCTCGTTGCGAGACGGGTACATCGACATGCCACCGACACGGCTCCGCGACGAGGAGGGGCGCCCGCTCGACGAGCTGCCGGCCGCCGTCCCTCTGGCCGACGACAACCTGCGGCTGTCGGTCAACGCCTTCTTCGTCACCGACGGCACGCGCTCGGTTCTCATCGACACCGGTGCGTCCGACGTCTGGCACGACCCCACCATGGGATTGATCTACGACGCGCTCGACGAAGCGGGAATCGATCGTGCGCAGGTCACCGACGTGGCCATCACCCACAAGCACGAAGACCATGTGAGCGGCCTGATCGCGCCGAACGGCTCGGAGGCCTTCACCGCACTCGAGCGTGTATGGATCGGCGCGGGCGACGCCTCGGTGTTCACGGGGCGGCTCGAGCCGATCCGTGACAGGGTCGTGCCCGTGTCGGAGACGGTCGCGATCAACGAATGGGCCACCGCGGTCCCGGCACCGGGCCACACACCCGGTCACACCGTCTACGACATCAGGAGCAGCACCGGTCACCTTCTTGTCTGGGGTGACACCGTTCACGTTCCCACGCTCCAATTCGAGCAGCCGAACGTGTCCTGGGAGCTCGACGGCGACCAGTCCCAGGCCCGCGCCGCGCGAGGGGCGCTCCTCGATCAACTGGCCCGACCACACCACTACGTAGCCGGCGCCCACCTCGACTCCCCCGGCATCGCCCGCGTAACCCCCTCCGGCGACGGTTATGCGCTGGAATACCTCGCACCACCGATCGGCTGATCGAGCCTGTCGGCTCCCGGCCGCACTCGCGATGGCGCCGCTTAGGCTCCTCGGCCCCGGCAGTCGCTCCAGCTCCCAACCGGGGCAACTGAGAACAGGGGTTTCATCAGGCGGATCGGGTCCGATTCATGTCCGAGCAGACCAGGCCGGGAGCCGACGCCGTGGTCGCCGACCTCAAAGGCCGGCCGCCCCGCAAGATCAGGCTGGGCGGGCTGGAGTTGCTGCTCGGCGTGCCATTGATGGTCTTCGCGGCAGTGGTTCTGGTCGGCGGCACCTTCTACCTGCTGGTCTACGCGATCTCCGGCCGACGGTGCCCGGCCTGATCAACCAAGGGGACGCCGAGGGGCACGCCCCCGTCCGGGAGCGCCTCCAGGCGGCGGCTCACGGCGTCCCCTTCCTGGCGATCCTGGCCTACCTCACCTGGCGGGCCGCCCGGGCGCGCCTGAGCACGCCCAAGGTCGCGATCGACTCCGGGGTGTGTGCGGGGGGACGCAATGGTGCCTCCCGAGACTGGCTCCCGTGGCTTCCCGGGCTGTGGAGAGGAACCCTGCCGTTCGCAAGCGGTGGACCATGCTGGAAGGCACCCTCTGAACGCGTTCCAGATCGCCTTCGAGAGCCGCCTCACCTCGGCCATCCACTGACAACCAAGATCGGCCATTAAGTTGACACCTGGCCAGCGGCCCTCGGTCCAGACACAGGTCAAGTCTCAGGTTTGGTGGCTTGGACCATCGCCGAGTGCGTTCCGTCGGTGAGTTGCTGTGCAGGGGTGATGGTGACATCGATGAAGCCGGCGGCGCTCAGGTGGTCGCGGTACTCGGCGAAGGTGAGGGCTCCGGCGATGCAGGCGGCGTGGCCGCCGCGCGCGACACGGTCGTCGGGAGTCAGGTGGTTCTCGGCGACGACGTCGCTGATGCCGATCCGGCCGCCAGGCCTCAGGACCCGATAGGTTTCGGCGAAGACCGCGGGCTTGTCGGTGGACAGATTCACCACGCAGTTGGAGATGACCACATCGACGTGGTCGTCGGGGAGCGGTATCTCCTCCATGTGGCCTTTGAGGAATTCCACATTGGCGGCGCCGGCCTCGAGCGCGTTGCGCCTGGCCAGTTCGAGCATCTCCTCGGTCATGTCCAGGCCGTAGGCCTTGCCGCCGGGACCGACGCGGCGGGCCGACAGCAGGACGTCGATTCCGCCGCCCGACCCCAGGTCCAGGACGGTGTCGCCGTCTGCCAGTTCGGCGACCTTCAGCGGATTTCCGCAACCGAGGCTTGCGGCCAGCACTTCGGTGGGCAGATGTGAGCGGTCGTGTTCGGTGTATCGGGTGGCCCCGAACCCTTGTTCGTCCAGTCCGGTGGGGGCGGTGCAGCAGTCGTCGCCCTGGGGCGAGTTGGAGCAGCAGCCGCCGGTTTGGACGGTGACCGCTCGGGCGACGGCGGCGTAGTGGTCTCGGACCTGGTCACGCGCCTGGCCGTCGTCCTCTGCTCCGGACGGAGCGGCCATGTCGGTGTCGTCTGGCTCGATCATGGGGCGGTCTCCTCACGGAAGGTGGAATCCGGTCTGGACGATGAGGGGAAGCGGTGGAGCGCCCGTAGCAGCAGCGGCAGCCCGACCCCCGCGGGGAGGAACCAGAAGGTGATCGGAGGTAGCGGCTTCCAGAGCGGGAGCCGGGGACCGTCGTCGACGTAGAAGGCGGTCAGCAAGGTGATGTAGGAGATCGCCATGGCGGCGATGTGGTGGCGCCATCCGTGCCACCGCATCCGGCGGGCCGAGAGTCCAACGCCTGCGGCGGCGACCGCCAAGGCTCCAAGGATCAGCAGGTAGGAGGTGCGGGGCCGGGCGGCGGCGATGCCGGACGCGGTGACCGCGACGACGACCAGGGCACCGAGGTGGACCCGCCCGCTGCGCGGGTGCCGGCCCGGTCTCTTCGGGCCGTTCTCCATCAGCAGATGGCCGACGCCCGGCACGATCACCAGGCGTCCGGGGTGCCCGCTCGCGCCGGCGACGTCGCGGCGCGGTCGCTCGCCTCAGAGGGGCGGGATGTGCATGTCCTCGGCCCCGCGGATGACCACCATCGGGGCGTCGAACCTTCGGAGCCGCGGCGGTGTCGGCCTGGTTGGTGGGACGGAGTCGGGCACCCAGGAGACGCCGCGTCTTGGGACGCCGCCTGGTCAGACCGTTCTGCTCATGTCGGGTCATCACCGGCCACCGCCGTCTCCTCGGTCAGGCACAAGGCCAGGTCCAGCACGGCGGGGATGCAGGGGTCGGCGATCGAATAGAAGATCCGGTTGCCGTCCCGGCGAGCCGCCACCATGCCCCGGTCGGTCAGTCGCTGCAGTTGATTGGAGATCGCCTGCGGCCGCATCCCCACCTGCTCGGCCAGTTCCCCCACCGGCACCTCGCCGTCGCGATGGAGCGCGTGCAGCAATCTCAGGCGGGTGTCGTTGCCCAGCACCTTGAACAACACCACGAGTTGCGACGCCTGCAGTTGGTCGAGCAACGGCCGTTCGGCCAGCGGCGGCTTGCCTGCCCGCGCCGGCAGGGTCTGCGCCACTCCCGGTTCCAGAACCGGGGGGCAGCACTCGGGTGTCTCGTCCTCCACGACTCCACTATGACACTGTCTTGTGTGATTGTGTACTGCTAGCAAGGTCGAACGCGACACGGAACATGGCTGCGGTACGAGCTGCGCCGGCGCCTATTCGGGGGCGAGTTGGGAAGTGATGTCGCGGACGGCGTCTCGGGCGGTTCTGCCTGCGCCGACCAGGGTGGCCGATCCGGGGCCGGTCCAGTCGCCGTAGCCGAGCAGGTGCAGCCGGGGTTCGGCCAGTGCCCGGGTTCCGCCGCCGGTCGGTATGTGTCCCGTCCCGTCCCGCAGGCCGAGCGGCGTGAGGTGGCTCAGTGCCGGCCGGAATCCGGTGCACCAGATGATCGCGTCGCAGTCCTCGGTCCTGCCGTCGCGCCAGGCTATGCCGGTGGCGGTGAGGCGGTCGAACATCGGCTGTGCGTGCAGGAGGCCTCGGTCCCGGGCGTCCCGGACGGCGGGCACGGCGACGATATCGCCCAGCCCGCCGATGCCGCCGGAGTCGGCGTGCCCGTCGCGGAGCCGGCGGAGACGGCGGCTGGCCAGCTCGAACAGGGCGCGCCCGTCGAGGTCGTCGGGCAGGAAGCGCGGCGGACGCGGGGTCGTCCAGATCGTCGTCGCCTGCGAGGCCAGGTCTGCCGTGATCTGGGCGGCGGAGTTGCCTCCGCCCACTACGACGACCCGCTGCCCGTGGAAGTCCTCGGGCGTGTGGTACTGCACGGTGTGGAGTTGGCGGCCTTGGTAGTCGCCGCGTCCGGGATAGTAGGGCAGGTAGGGGCTCCACCAGGTGCCCGTCGCGCTGATGACATGGCGGGCCCGCCAGGACGCGGTCGCGCTGTCCAGGCGGAGCAGGTCGCCGTCGCGGTGTACGGCCTCAATGCGCACCGGCCGGTGTATCGGCAGTTCGTAGCGTTTCTCATAGGCGGTCAGGTAGTCGACGACGTGCGCGGCTGGTGGGTAGCCGCGGTTCCATGGCGGCATCGGCCGGCCCGGGAGGGAGCTGTAGCGGGCGGGTGAGAACAGCCTTAGGGACGCCCACATGTGCGGCCAGGCCCCGCCCGGCTCGTCCTGCGCGTCGAAGATGGCGAACTCCACGCCGCTGCGGCGCAGATAGAAGCCGGCCGCCGAGCCCGCCTGGCCGCCGCCGATGACGGCCACGTCCAGAACATCGGCGCTCATGTCTCACTCCTCCTCTTGTGCGGCGCCAGGCGCGCAGCCGGCCTTGTCGGCAGTGCGGCCGATCGGTGGCGTGTGGTGGTGCGGGCCGGGGCGGTGCCGGCGGCGAGTGCCGCGGCCAGGACGGCGGCGAAGGTCAGCACCAGGAACATGCGGGGGTATCCGCCGAGTCCGGCGGCCAGGGCGGCTCCGGCGAAGGGCGACACGGCGGTGGCCGTGGTGATGGGAGCGGCGAGGATTCCGGACAGGGCGCCGTAGGACGCCGTGCCCCAGCGGTCGGAGACGGCGGTCGCCTGGAGGAGGGTGGCGATCCCGCGGGTCGTCCCCGCCAGGAAGGCGATGGCGATGAGCAGCGCTACGGGGCCGGGGATGGCGGCGAGGGCCGCGGTGGTGGCGGCCGACAGCGCGAGGATCCAGACGGTCCGGGCACGGACGCTGGTACGGCGGACCAGCACGCGGTAGCCGAGGCGTCCGGTGACCTGGCCGATCCCGCCGAGCCCGAGTGCCCAGGCGGCGGTGGCGCTGGTGGCGCCGCGGGAGGTGAGCAGTGGGATGAGGTTGATCACCACCGCGTACATCGCGAACGCCGACAAGGTGAGCGCGGTGGCAAGCAGCAGGAACGGCCTGCTGCGCACGGTGCCGGACACGCTCGCCCGGGTGCGGCCGTGCGGGCGGCGGGGCCTGTCCGGCGCGGTTTCGGGTGGCGGGGGCCAGGGGCGCCGCAGGGCCAGTAGGTGCAGCGGGACGGTCACCACGGCCAGTACCGCCACCAGCACGAGGTAGACGCCGCGCCATGAGAGGTGGGACGACAGCGCGTCCGTGAGTGGTGCGAAGACGGTGCTGGCCAGGCCCGCGACTAGCGTGAGTGTGGTCAGGGCGCCGAGGTGGTGCGGCGCGTAGTAGCGGGTGAGCGCGGCGAAGGCGGGCTGGTACAGCACGGCGGACATCGCGACGCCGGCCAGCAGCCAGGCCGCGGTGAACGTCCACAGGTTCGGTGCGGCGGCCACGGCCAGGACGGCGACCACGGCGAGCACCGAGCCGCCGGTCATCAGGACGCGGGGGCCGTGCCGGTCCAGCGCGCGGCCGACCGGGATGCCGCCCAGCGCGGCCATGACCAGCGAGGCGGAGAAAGCGGCCGTGATGGCCGCGGTGGACCAGCCGGTGTCACGGGTGACGGCCTGCGACAGGACGGGGAAGGCGTAGTAGAGCACGCCCCAGCTGGTGATCTCGGTGACGCAGAGGGCGAGCAGCGGGACGCGGGACACGCCGGTGCCGTCGGCGGAGGTGTCCGCCGACGGCACCGGAGCGGGAATGCCACGGCTCATCGGGTCGTCGGTGCCCCGTCAGGCGTCGCCATGTCCGGACTCGCCGGAGTAGCCGTGCACGCGCCCGGTCGCGAACCCCAGGCCGGCGGGTGCGCCGACGCCGATGCTGACCGGTTCGGGAGCCGCGGGCCCGCAGCACGAGCCGCCGACGGATCCCGACTGGGCGGCAGGGGCGGGCGTCGCCTCGGTGGAGCACGACGTCCCGCAGCCGCCGTCCTGGTCGGCGGCGCCAGGCAGCAGGTCTTCGGTGACCAGGCTGGTGGAGCAGACACCGGTCTCGGGAAGGTCGAGCTGGACGGAGTCGGCGGCTTCGCGGTCGCCGGCGAGCGCGGCGACGATGGAGCGGACCTGCTCGTAGCCGGTGGCCATGAGGAACGTGGGTGCGCGTCCGTAGCTCTTCATCCCGGCCAGGTAGAAGCCGGGCTCGGGGTGGGCGAGGTCGCGTTCGCCGTGCGGCGGGACGGTACCGCAGCTGTGGAAGTTGGGGTCGATCATCGGAGCGAGCTTGGCCGGGGCCTCGGTGGCGGGGTCGAGGTCGACCCTCACCTCGCGCAGCATGTCGAGGTCGGGCCGGAATCCGGTGGCGGCGACCACGATGTCGGCCGGCAGGACGCGAGAGCCGTCCGAGGTCTGGCCGGTGACCTGCACCGCTCCAGCGGAAGCTCGATCATCCCGCATCGCCAGGCCGGTGATGGTGAAGTCGCGGACCAGGTCGATCTCACCATTGTCCACGGCCGCCTTCAGGCGGGTGCCGAGCGCGCCGCGGGCGGGGAGGCCGTCGGCGTCGCCGCCGCCGTAGAGCCGGGCCACCGATGCGCCGCGCACCGCCCAGGTGATGCGGGTGCCCTGTTCGTTCTTGGCGAGTCCCGCCAGGGCGAGCAGGGTGTTGGCGGCCGAGTGCCCCATCCCGACCACCAGGGTGTGGCGGCCTGCGAAGCGGGCGCGGTCGCGGCCCAGCACGTCCGGCAGCGGGCCAGTGATGTGGGCGGCGGCCTGGTCCTCGCCGGGGGCGGGAAGGCCGGAGTGGCCGAGCGGGTTGCCGCGGCCCCAGGTGCCGGACGCGTCGATGACCGCGCGGGCGGCGACGTCGTCCACCGCGCCGTCCAGGCCGACCGCGCGGACCAGCAGCGGACGCTCCTCACGCCCGACCGTGCGGGTCACGTCCACTCCCTGCCGGGTCACCGCCGCCACACGGGTGCCGGTGCGGATCCGGTCGGCCAGCGCGGGCACCCGCGCGAGCGGAGCCAGGTAGTCGCGGACGAGTTCGGCGCCGGTCGGCAGCGCCTCGGGGTCGGGCAGACGCCACCCGGTGGGCTCCAGCAGCCGTCGGGCGGCGGCGTCGGTGTCGTACCGCCAGGGCGAGAACAGCCGGACGTGCCCCCACTCCGAGATCGCCGCGCCCACTTCTCCCCCGGCCTCCAGGACGAGGAAGTCCTGGTCGCGTTCGGCCAGATGGGCGGCGGCGGCCAGCCCGACCGGTCCCGCACCGATCACCACGACCGGAAGGCCGTCCGGCGTCCCGGCCTCGACGCAGCCGCAGCCGGCGTCGGTCTTGGCCTGCTGGACGGTGACGTCCGGGTTCACGCTCTGCTCTGCGTCGGTACAGCAGGCGCTGACACCACAGCAGCTGCTCGCACCGGTGGAGGCGTTCCGGGACGCGGCGGGCTCGGGTCGTCCGGTCTCGTCGTTCACGATGACTCCTTGTCCGTTCGGTAATGGGTGTCGGCGGCGGGGGAGCTGCTCAGAGGCGGGCGCGGTAGGCGGCGGTGGTGACGCGGTCGGTGTGTGCGGACGAGCGGCATGTGGGCGTGCACACCTGGTCGCAGGTCTCGCAGAAGGCGACGGCCTTGACGCGACGGCCGGTGATCTTGGAGAGCAACCTCCTCATCTCGGACTCCCTGTTTAGATGTCCATCTAAGCAGGCGCCAGTTTGCATTACTGGATAGATGGATGTCAAATTAGAGGCATGTCTAAGTCGCTGGAGCTCGAGGACGTGACCGACCCCGTCTGCTGTGCGCCGCTGAGCAATCCGGCATTGAGCGAGGCGGAAGCGACCGAACTGGCCAGAGTGTTCAAGGCGCTGTCCGACCCGGTGCGGTTGCGCCTGCTGAACCTGATCGCGTCGGGCGAGGACGGCGAGGCGTGCGTGTGCGATCTGACCGGCCCGTTCGACCTCACCGCGCCGACCATCTCCCACCACCTGAAGGTGCTGCGCCAGGCCGGACTCATCGAAGGTGAACGTCGCGGCACGTGGGTGTACTACCGGGTGGTGCCGGAAAGACTGACCCGCCTGTCAGGCCTGTTCGCCCTGCCCACCCTGGCACCGGCCTGACCCGTCCCTGTCCCCCGCGTCCCGGCCAGCTGCACCGCAACCTGCGCCGCCACGGGACCGTCCACAACACCCTCGCCGCCCCCTGCGAGGTGCAGGGCAGGGTTGTCGCGAGCCCCCCCGACCGCGGCGCCGTCCTGATCGCCCGGGATGTGGCGCACCCGTCAGGTCCTCGGGCGAGCAGCGGCGTCTCCAGCGGGGCCCTACGCCGTCATCATCTGGACGACGTCAACGCACGGTCGGTGGTGCGTATCTGCTTGCGCAGCCGGGTGAGGACATGGCGGGCATCGGCGGCGACCCCGCGCAGGGTGACCGAGGCGAACGAGCGCTGCCATTCCAGCCCCACATACCCGAGTCCTGGATGGGTGAGCGAGACACCGCCGCGGTGGTGCGGCTGCCCGTCCTCGTCCAGCGCGCCCAACCCGGCGAGGTAGTCCACTCCCGGCCGGTACCCGGTGGCCAGCAACACCACGTCGACGTGTTCGCGCGTGCCGTCGCTCCACACGACCTGGTCTCCCTCCAGGCGGGTGAACATCGGACGGCGGTCGGGGTTGCCGGTGGCGATGGCGTCCCGATAAGTGCCGATGTCCATCACCGGCGTGCCCTTGCCGCCGGTCAGCAGCGGGCGCGCCCAGCCCGCGGTGTCCAGCCCGGTGCGCTGCAACCAGATGTGCATGTCGATGCCCAGAAGGCGCTGCGCCATGAAGCGCAGGGGATGCCGGGTCGCCAGCGTGACGTCGGCGACCCCGGCGAGCTCGATCGCGATCTGCACCGCCGAGTTCCCCCCGCCCACGACCACCACGCGCCGGCCCGCGAACGCGTCCGGGCGCCGGTAGTCGGAGGAATGCAGCACCATACCGGGAAAACCGTCCAGCCCCGGCAGGTCCGGGCGGTGGGGGCGGCTGAACCCGCCCGTCGCGGCGATCAACACCGGTGCGGCGAGGACCTCGCCGCCCGCCGTGACCACCTCGAATCCGCCTCGCGATCCGTCCTGCGCGGCCATGACCTCTGTGACCCGGTGACCGGTGCGGATGTCGGCGTCCAGACGGGCGGCGTAGTCGGTCAGGTAGGCCACGACCTCGTCCCGCGCGGGGTAGCCGTCCGGATCACCCGGGAACACCGTCCCAGGCAGAGCGCTGCGGCGGGCTGGGGAGAACAGGGTGAGGCTGTCGTAGTAGTGCGGCCAGGACCCGGCCGGCCGCTTGGCCGCCTCCAGGACGATGGGCGCCAAGCCGAGCGAGCGAGCGATGTGGGCGGTGGCCAGACCGGCCTGCCCGCCGCCGATGACGACCAGCGGTGCGGTGGTGAGCATGAGGCGAACATATCAACATTTCATAAAATGTCCAATTGTTGATATGCGGCCTAGGATGGAGGCCCGTCCCATGGAGGAGCAAGCAGCGATGGCCGAGCCGGTGACCAGCCAGTCGATGTCGTTGGAAGGGCCGGTTGGCGGGGCGGCCACCCGGTCTCCCGGCGGAGGCTGCGATGGGACGCCGGCGGCTCCTCTCGGCGCCGGAGCACACGAGTTCCTCAAGGCGCTGGCCAGCGAGCAGCGGCAGCAGATGCTCGAACTGTTCGCCGGCGGCATCGAACTCAGCGTCGGCGCCGTCGCCGAGCGCCTGGGCGTCGGCCAGTCCAACGCCTCGCAGCAACTCGCGCTGCTGCGCCGGGGCGGCCTGCTCACCTCACGCAGGGACGGCAAGCAGGTCCTCTACCGCATCGATTCGGCCGCGATCGACCGGTCGCTCACCGAACTGCGCGACTACCTGAACACCTGCTGCCCGCCCGCGGACTGAGCCCGCCGCCCTGGCTCACCGCTCCTACCGCGCCCGGCAAAGGCCGCGGATCGACCGGGGCGAGGCAGGAGCCGGAGAGCGGGGCGGCGCCGCATACCGGCGCTCAAGACAGCGCACCGTCGACTCCGGCCCCTGCGCTCTCACTCCTGCGGCCGCAACTCGCTGACAAGGTTCTCGACGCGCTTGCGGATCTCGTCGCGGATCGGCCGCACGGCGTCGACCCCCTGCCCGGCGGGGTCGTCGAGGGCCCAGTCCAGGTAGCGCTTGCCAGGGAAGACCGGGCAGGTGTCGCCGCATCCCATGGTGATGACCACGTCGGATGCCTGGACGGCGTCCGTGGTCAGCACCTTGGGGATCTCGGCGGAGATGTCGATGTCCTCCTCAGCCATCGCCTCCACCACCGCGGGATTGATCTGGTCGGCCGGCGCCGACCCCGCCGAGCGGACCTCGACCTCATCGCCGGCCAGATGGGTGAGGTAGGCGGCGGCCATCTGGGAGCGTCCGGCGTTGTGAACGCAGACGAACAGCACGCTGGGCTTGCCGGAGAGAGACCGATCAGGCATCGGAGGTCCTTTGCTGGTCGAGGGCCGGGATGGCCGAGAGCGGCGAGCAGGTCGATGACGAGCGGGTCGATCTCGTCGCGGATGCGGCGGTCTCGGCCACGGCCGGCTCCAGTTCGGCCGCCGGCGCTATGCCGGCCGAGCGGGCTTGCAGCCGCCCGTGCCCGCGCGCCATGGCCGGCGCGGCGACCATCTGGGACCGGCCGGCGTTTGCGTCGCAGGCGAACAGCACCTCGGGGACCGGTTTGTCGAGCCGCCCTTCAGCCTGGGCAAGAGCGGTGAGCCGCTCGGCGGCGAACCGTTCGGCCAGCACCACCAGATGGGCATCGACATTGGAAGTGGCCCGCAACTGCCCGTAGGGGTCGACGACCAGACTTCGGGCGGTCTCGGTGGAGACCAGCCCGTGGAACCGTCCAGCCAACCGCACGGCGATGCGATCGAACAACGCCTCACCGGGTCTCGTGATCACTGCGGACCTCCGTGGCACATCTCTGGAACCGCGCTGGTCATCTCCTGTCACCGCCGCCGACCTGATATCGGCGGCGCAGCCACAGCGACACGTACACCAGCCCCACCAGGACCGGGACCTCGATCAGCGGGCCGACCACGCCAGAAAGCGCCTGCCCGGAGGTGACGCCGAAGGTTCCGATCGCCACGGCGATGGCCAGCTCGAAGTTGTTCCCGGCAGCGGTGAACGCCAGCGTCGCAGTGCGCGGATAGGACAGCCGGACGGCACGGCCAAGGGCGAAGGACCCACCCCACATCACCGCGAAGTAGGCCAGCAGCGGTAGGGCGATGCGGGCGACGTCGGCGGGCTGGTTGGTGATGGTGTCGCCTTGCAGGGCGAACAGGATGACGATGGTGAACAGCAGCCCGTACAGCGCCACGGGACCGATCCGGGGCAGGAACCGCTCCTCGTACCACGCGCGGCCGCGGGCGCGTTCACCGAACAGGCGGGTGAGGTATCCGGCCGCCAGCGGGATGCCCAGGAACACCAGCACGTTCACCACGATCTTGCCGACCGAGAAGTCCGCCTCGTCGGTCTCCAGCCCCAGCCGACCGGGCAGGACCTGAAGGTAGAACCAGCCGAGCGCGCCGAACGCGATGACCTGGAAGACGGAGTTGAGAGCGACCAGGACGGCGGCGGCCTCGCGGTCGCCGCAGGCCAGGTCGTTCCAGATGATGACCATGGCGATGCACCGGGCGAGGCCGACGATGATCAGCCCGGTGCGGTACTCGGGAAGGTCGGGCAGGAAGGTCCAGGCCAGCGCGAACATCACCGCCGGGCCGATCACCCAGTTCAGCACCAGCGAGGCGATCATCAGGCGGCGGTCTCCGGTGACGGTGTCCAGCCGGTCGTAGCGGACCTTGGCCAGCACCGGGTACATCATCACCAGCAGGCCGAGAGCGATCGGCAGCGAGATCCCGCCCGCCTCGACCTTGGCCAGGGCGTCGTCCAGTCCGGGAACTGCGCGTCCCAGCCCGAGGCCGAGCGCCATGGCCGCGATGATCCACACGGGCAGGAAGCGGTCGAGCGTCGACAGCCCGCCGACCACCCCGTCACCCTGTGGCCCGGGGACGGTGCCGGGGTCTTGCGTGGTGGTCACGTGCAAGGCCTCTTTCGCTGGTGGGTCTGGACCTCGCGGGCGGCGGCGGCCAACTCGCCGAGTTCGGCGGCCAACTGCTCCAGCGCCTCGGGACACAGCCGGTAGTAGGTGAAACGCCCGCAAGGCTCGGTGTCCACCAGGCCCGCTTCACGCAGCACCCGCAGATGGTTGGAGATATTGGTCTGCTTGGCGCCGGTCTCCTCCACGAGGTGGCAGTTGCACAGCGCCTCCGCTGCCAGCAGCGACACGATCCGTGCGCGCAACGGGTCGGCCAACAACCTGAGCACATCAGTACCGACTGACATCATCACAGACTGATACGTTAGCAGCCTCCGGTATCGGCCGACCAGGCGATGCGACCTCGGCAAACGTTCGCAGCCCCTGCGCTCGACGGCAGCGCAATCGCCACCAGCCTTTCGATGCAGGCCCGGACCCTTCTGGATGCACCATCCTGGAGGCCTGGGCCGCGCAGCAGCACAACAGCCCTTACCTGGACCTGCGCGTACACCCATCCGGACTGGAGCACGGGCACAGCCGGTCACGGGCGTTTTGACCGGGGCGCGCACTCTCGCCGCGGAGGGCGTCGTGAAGCGTGACGAACTCTGCGAGGCTCGCAACTGTCGGCCCGGACACATCCTCTGGCGCGGGGCGCCAACAGAGGCGCTGATGTGGGTCCTGGGAGGGCGCGAGACCGGCACTTGGATTCGAGGCAGCCAGTGAGGCGCGCTGGCGCGGCCTTGGCGACCAGGTGCGCCCCTTCGAGGTCGGCAGGGACCAGCGGAGGCGCCCCCTCAAAGTTGTACCAATGCCCACATCTTCTTCTACAATGCATAGAAGTGCCACCGTTGCCTTCGGTCCGCGTTAGCTCGTGCGTTGAGAGGCAATCCGGCGGAGCTGCACGATCGTGCGAAGAACGGGGATCGTCGCCGCCCGGGACTCCAACCATCATCTTCTATCGTATGTAGAAGATGGGACCGGTGCCGACCGCACGGGACTGGCCGACACCCTGGCACCGCGCAAGCCGGCACGGCCGACCGGAAAGCTCCCGCCATCCCTGGAACCGATTCCGGCTTCGTGATCAGAGACTAACGATGCGTGATAGGGTCGTGATCTGGCTGCCTCCCGCTTTCTGCCGGGCGCTCGAATGCACTGTCATGCAGCTTGGCGAGCCATCAGCGCTTCACGCACGGGTCAGTTAGTAGCGGACGAAACGGCTGGATGAGCCCGGCCCGATCGGAGGACGTCGCGGGTGAGACGGCACAGCACGATGAGACGTGCCGCCGCCTTGCTCATCGTCGTCCTTTGCGGCTGCCTGCACCTGGTACTGGACACGGCTCTCCAAAGCGCAGGACCCGGCGAGTTCACGGCGCCGGCTTCGGCGGGCAGCATTCAACTGAGCGACTCGGGCGCGCTTCGCTCCAGTTCGGAGGAGCGGAAGTCCGCGCAGGAGTCGCCCAAGCATCTGACGGTCCGGGCGAGCAGTCGCGTGGCCAACCCCAAAGAGGTCAAAGCCCCGGACACCCCGACACGCTCGGCATTCACCGCCGGCGTGAGCACGATCGCGTTTCCGCGCCGCGTCGGCGGGCTCGTGCACGCGATCAGCAGACGTACCACCGGGAACATACCCGCCATCCTCCAGGTATTTCGTTGCTGACAGCGCCCTCCGGCGCGTGTCACCTTCCTGCCGAAGCACCATTTTGAGGGCGTAAGTCGTCGCGCTTGGTCGTTACGACCATGCCACATGCAATGAACGACGGCCTTATCGCGCCTCGGTATCGGAACGGGTCAACGCGACCGGACGACCACACCGTCAGATCGTCCTTTGTCCAACTCCTACGATGCCCTCGCCTTCGCGGGGACGCCCTGGAGGTATTTCGCATGCGCACTTTCATTGACCATGCCCGAACGTTCGGCTCCCGGGCAGCGGAGAACGGCGGAGAACTGCATCGGCTCGCCGACGGCCAGTCGCCTCTGGCGCTGTTCATCACCTGCTCCGACTCGCGCGTGATCCCTTCCCTGTTCACCGGAGCCCGTCCAGGCGAGCTGTTCGAGCTGCGCACGGCGGGCAACATCGTTCCGCCGTACCGGCTGGACCGTCCCACCAGCGAAGCGGCCACCATCGAGTTCGCGATCGAGATCCTCGGCGTCGCCGACGTCGTGGTGTGCGGGCACTCCCACTGCGGGGCCGTCGGCGCCCTGGTCCGCGGCGACGACCTCAGCGCCGCCCCGGCCGTCCGCACATGGCTGGCCGAGGCCGCCGGCACCTCGCCGCGTCTGCCCGGTAACGCCGCATCCGAGCGGGCGGCATCCCCCTCCGCCGGCTGCGGCGACCTGGCGGCGGCGGTCCAGAGACATGTGCTCGATCAACTGGAGCGGTTGCGCGCCTATCCCGGCGTGGCCGAGCGGGCCGCCGACGGCCGGATCGGCCTGCACGCCTGGTACTACGAAGTGCACACCGGATCGGTGCTGGCGCACCGGCCGGACGCCGACACCTTCTCTCCCCTGTAGGTGAGGACCGATGCTCCCAACGACCCTGCGGTCCTCCCGAGTGCTTCGCAACGAGATCACCGCGTCCCTTGTCGTCTTCCTCGTCGCCATGCCGCTGTGCGTGGGAGTCGCGGTCGCCTCCGGCGTCCCGGCCGAGCTGGGCCTGATCACCGGCATCGTCGGCGGCCTGGTGACCGGTCTGCTTCCCGGCAGCAGCCTCCAGGTCAGCGGTCCCGCCGCGGGCCTGACCGTCCTGGTGTACGAGGCCGTCCAGACATACGGCCTGAGCACGCTCGGCGCGATAGTCCTCGCGGCGGGCCTCCTGCAGTTGCTGCTCGGCGCGCTGCGGATGGGGCGGTGGTTCCGCGCGATCTCCGTGGCCGTGGTGGAGGGCATGCTCGCCGGCATCGGCCTGACCATCATCGCCGGGCAGTTGTACGCCATGGCCGATGCCACCGCGCCCGGCTCGGGCATGGCCAAACTCGCCGGGCTGCCGGGCCTGCTCCTCGACAGCACCGGATCAGCCGCGGCGCTGGCCGCGCTCGGCGTCGGCGCGGGCACCGTCGCACTGCTGGCGGGATGGGCGCACCTGCCGGAACGAGTCCGAAAAGTTCCGGCGCCGCTCGCGGCCGTGGCTCTGGCCACGGGTGCGTCCTTCCTGCTGGATCTGCCCGTGGCCCGGCTGGACGTACAGGGCCTTCTCGGAGCCGTCCAGCCACCCGGCATCGGCGACGTGGCCCGACTGGCCGAGATCGGCGTCCTCGGAACCGTGCTGGCGTTCGCGCTCATCTCTTCCGCGGAAAGCCTGTTCAGCGCCGCCGCGGTCGATCGCATGCACGACGGCCCCCGCACCGACTACGACAAGGAGCTCATGGCCCAGGGCACCGGCAACACCGTGTGCGGGCTCCTGGGAGCCCTGCCGATGACGGCGGTGATCGTACGCAGCGCCACCAACGTGCAGGCAGGAGCGCAGACCAAGGCTTCGCGCGTCCTGCACGGGCTCTGGATTCTCTTGTTCGCCGCGGCCTTCCCTGCGGCGCTGGGAATCATCCCGCTCGCCGCCCTCGCGGGCGTGCTCGTGCACGCCGGCTGGAAACTCATGCCTGTCAAGCAGTTGCGCCCCTTGTGGCGCCGTCATCGCGGCGAGGCACTGATCCTCGTCCTCACGGCCACGGCAGTGGTCGTCCTCAACCTGTTCGAGGGAGTGCTGCTCGGCCTGGTGCTGGCTGTGATCAAGACAGCCTGGGAGACCTCGCACATCCAGATCGAGGTGGACGAGACGGAAGAGGCGGCCGACGCGAACGGGCGTCCGGTACGTGTCGCCCTGGCCGGCCATGCGACGTTCTTGCGGCTGCCGCAGATGTTGGACACCCTGGAGAAGCTCCCCCGAGATCGGCCGGTCCAACTGGACCTCACCGGTCTGCGGCACCTGGACCACGCCTGCCACACGGCGCTGATGAACTGGGTGGAGCGCCACAACCAGGCGAGCCTCGACATGGTCTCGGTCGGAGACGCCCGATCCTGAGATCCGCACGGAACCCGTGACGGGGGCAGATGCGGGCGTCCTGCCCGCATCTGCCCCCCGTTGCGGACCAGATGCCCGTCGAGCAGGATGTGCAGGCTGCGCAGGCCGGCCCGGACGGTCAACGTTCGTCCGGCCAGACCCTGGGGAACCGAGAACCCCTGCCGTCCCGGCACCAGAGTCACCTGGCCGCTGGGTGGGACGCGGACCTCGAACTGCACCGCCGGCTCCTGTGGCCGGTCGGCCGGTGGCTCGATCACCTCGACCCGCAACGGTGCCGCGGCCTCATCCTGGCTCTCGGGCTCGGGCTCGTCGGGGCGGGCGGGAGCGTGCGGGCGGAACACGCTGGCCGGAGTGGCCATGTTCAGCGCTTGGTGAGGGCCGCTGGCGACCGGCCCTATCTCGCCTCGGCGCTCTACTCGCTGACGGTCGTACCGAGCGACGGGGTGCCGACGATGGGCGTCGATCGGCACTGGCGGTGCTACGTGTCACCGTCCTTCGTCGCGGCGTCCTCTGTCCCCGAACTGGCGGGCGAGTGGATCCACGAGGTGGCACACCTGCTGCGGAACTATCACGGCCGTGCGGACCTGCTGCCGACCGCCGACCGCCGCGACCAGGCGCGCCTGAACGTCGCCCAGGACTGCGAAATGAACGACGACCTGCTCGCTGACAGGCTGGAGCTTCCCGAGGGCCGGGCGGCACCCGGCGACTTCGGGCTGGAGACCGGACGGCTGTTCGAGGAGTACCTCCCCCACCTGCCGCCGTCGGCCCAGTGCTTCGACTGCGGCTCCGGCGCCCATGGCGCACCCGGCGACTGGGAGATCCTCGGGCCCGGCGGGCAGGGGGGCGTCAGCACGGTCGAGGCCGAGGCACTGCGCCGCCACACCGCCGAGGCCATGCGCGCCCAGCGCAACCGCGGCTCCCTTCGGGGAGGCTGGCAACGCTGGGCGGAGCAGCTCCTCGAACCGGCGGTCGACTGGCGCCGCGTGCTCGCCGGAGCCGTGCGAGAGGCGGTCGCCTTGGCGGCCGGAGGGGTCGACTACACCTTCCACCGTCCGTCCCGCCGCACCGCCGCGCTGCGCGGCGTCGTCCTGCCGAGCCTGCGACGCCCACTGCCGGTCGTCGCGATCGTCATCGACACCTCCGGATCCATGGGCGAGGACGACCTCGCGACGGCCCTCGCCGAGGTAACCGGCGTACTGCAGGAGGTCGGCGTTCGGGGGGAACCGGATCACCGTGCTCGCCTGCGACGCCGACGTGCACACCGCGGCGCGGGTGACGTCCGCGCAGCAGGTCGCGCTCAAAGGCGGCGGCGGCACCGACATGCGGGTCGGCATCCGGGCGGCCCGAACGCCCCGGTGTCATGATCGTGCTGACCGACGGTTTCACCCCGTGGCCCGAAGCGCCGTCGTCATCGCGCCTCATCGCCGCGCTCATCGGCGCCGATCCGCCGCCCCCACCTGCCTGGGTCGAAACGGTCCACGTTCCTCGGAACTGACCCGGTTCGGCATGCCATAACCCGATGAACGTTCGCGGCCACCGCAACTAGCGAGCAGGAGAGCGCCTCGCAGAACAGCGCCGCGTCGAAGCCCACCCGACGACGGTCAGCTCATTGCCGAGACCGCCCGCACAACCACCAACCATCAGCCGCTTCAAGGCCGCAAACCCAAGCGCAGCAAAGCAGGACGCGAGGGGCCATCGGGCACCGGGAACTTGAAGAACATCCATCAGGATGACCTCGGGTGACTACGTTGTGATCATGGAATTTCGACCTGGGGTGACTGCCGTCGATCACGCTGAAGCCGCCGGGCTGGTGAGGACCGCGCGCGACGAGGGCGCCATCGTTCATCTGTTGGCAGGCGCAGTGGATCGCACGACCTTCTTCGAGGCGGTCCGGTCGACATTTCCGCTGGACCCGCCTCTGTCGAGCAGCCACGTCTGGGACGCCCTGGAGGATTCGCTCTGGGAGGGGCTGCTTCAGACAGGCCACCGAACTCAGGTGATCGTCTGGCCGGATGCGTCAGCATTCCAGACTGCCGCACCCAACGACTATGCGACCGCGATCCAAGTCCTGACAGCGGTATCTCAGGCCCTGGCGGATCGGGAGGCAACAGTCGGCAACCCGGTGACGCTCTCGATCTTCGTCACTGCTCACGGGACGTGAGCACGAGACCACGTCACCTGAAACACCCGCGACAGCTCAGTCCTACCTCGGCCTCGACAGTTCATCTAGCCGAGGGCGTCACCCACCTCCTGAGCCGGATCTGTCACGAGCGCGACGATCCAGGTGACCTGCCAACTGCACCCTGCCAAAGCAAGATGTGGGGCCACCCTCGCACCCGACCTGTTGGACATGCCGCCAAGCACACCAGAGCCGAACCCGGCTGGTGGACCCGAGCGGACATGCGACGAGCCTCGTCCCGAGGCTTGACGCCGCAGCGCGTCCTGATGAGGTGGTGGATCACAGTTAGGCTCGGCGTTCGGTCTGACCTCGTGGAGGGTGTGTGTCTGTCATCGGTTCCGCCGTGCGTCGTGGTGGTCTGGTGGCGGGTGCGGCCGTGCTCGGATTCGCGTTCGCCGCGGCCGGCTACCTGTGGTGGGGGACGACCGCTGCGGCGCTGATCGCCGTGTCCGCGATGATCGGCGTGGTGATGGCACTGGGCTGGCTGTACCGCACCCGGCGGCCACTGCGGTTCCGCGGCGCGCCGCTGACCCTCGGCGTCCTGGCGGCGTTCGTCGTCCACATCGCCGGTGTCGTGGCTGCACGCGACATCGCGATGACGCTGGTCGGCGTCGACGCCGAGGCAGTCGTGGAGCGGACCTGGACGACGCACAGCCGCGGCTCCCAGAGCCACCACTGCACGCTGCACCGGACCGGTGGAGCGCCGATCCCGCGTAAGCTCGCGACCAGCTGTGAAGGGTACGGACGCGGCGACACCATGCCGGTCGTCCTGGATCCGCGAGGACGATTCGCGCCCGTCGGCGGCCCCAAGTCAGACCTCCCAGCAGTAGGAGAGAGCCAGGTGGTGGCCGCCGCCGGGCTCGTGCTGCTGGCCTCGATCGCCATCGGATCCGTGCCCGAACGACCAACACGTGCCAGGTCGTCGAGACGCTCCCGCACGTAGCCCCGTGCGGGCGGGTTTCTGGCGCAGAACGCGTCCAGCCCGGCGACCTGACGGGACAGCGTCACCACCATGCGGCGGGCACCCCGGGAAGTAAGGCTGGGGGCTCAGGCTAGACCGATCAGAACGGGGCGCGTCAAGCCCAGCGGCACGGGAGTGGGGACCGGCGGCTCACCGCCCGCCTCGCTGAGCGCCCGCAGGGCGACGACGAGCGCCAGCCGCTGCCCGGCCGGCATCCGCGCCACGACATCCGTGATCTCGGCGCGGCGCCGCGCCGTCACATCGTCGACCACGCCGCGACCCGTGGCGGTGAGCGTGATCTGGACCTCGCGTCCGCTGTGCGGGCTGGCCTGCCGGCTGACCAGGCCGGCCGCGGCGAGCCGGTCGACCATCCGCATGGCCGTCGACGGATTCACGTCCAACGACCGGGCGAGGGAGACGAGCTTGGCGGACCCCTGCGACGAGAGCACGACCAGCAACCGGAACTGCGGAAGGGTGACGGCCTCTTCCACAGCCGCCAGGGAACGCGCCGAGACCGCCACCAGGAACCGGGAGGCCGTCAGGATCGCCGAGGTCACCTCGTCGATGTCGCCCACTTCGACGTCCCCCGCGGCCTGGCCGCGAACGTTGTTGCGGCGCGGCGCGTCATCGGTCATAAGGATTTTTCTACCCTGCCGCACCGCGCCCCCGCCACTGAACGCGGTCGCGCCACAGACCTCGGCGATCACGTGGTGCCAGCGATGTGTGCTGGAGATGCAAGCGCGGGACGGCAACCTGCGGCGCATGAACATCGTCAACACCCATCAGTCCGAGGCGTGGAACGGGTACGAAGGCCGTCACTGGGCCGACCACCACAACCGGTACGACACGCTCGTCACCGGTCTCAACGAGCCGCTGTTCGCGGCGGCGAGGATCGAGTCCGGGCACCGCGTGCTGGACGTCGGCTGCGGCGCCGGGAAGACCACCAGGATCGCCGCGCTCCGTGCCGGGCACACCGGTCACGCGGTCGGCATCGACCTGTCCGGGCCGATGCTGGAACGGGCCCGCGGTACGGCTGAGGAAGAGGGCATCACCAACGTCACCTTCGGAAGAGGCGACGCGCAGGTCCACGCCTTTCCCCGGGCGCATTTCGACGTGGCCGTCAGCCGCGGCGGCGTCATGTACTTCGCCGACCCCGTCGCGGCGTTCTCCAACGTCCGCGAGGCGCTGAAGCCCGGCGGGCGGCTGGCCTTCGTGTGCGGTAGGACCACCGACGAAGACGAGACCGGCCGCGTCTGGGCGGCGATGGCGCGGCACGTCCCGCTTCCCGATCCTGCCGAGGACGACGCGCCAGGGCCGATGAACTTCACCGACAAGGACCGCATCGTGAGCGTGCTCACCGCGGCCGGCCTCACCGCCCACCGCCCTGGAAAGGAGGGCTGAGATGCTGTTCATCGAACTGTTCGTCCCCAAGGGCGCGCTCAGTCTGCAGGAGCGGGAGGGCCTCGCCGAGCGACTCACCCCAGCGCGGCTTTTCTCGGCTTCTGAAGAAGGCACGGAGCACATCGCCCCCGACTCGGGCGTGGGCGATCTGTTCGCATCGCTCTCCCACGTCGTGGTCCACGAGCCGGAGACCTGGATCGCCGCGGGCGGGCCAGGCGAGCGACGCCACTTCGTGGTGAACGTCCACGTTGCCGCGTGGGCCAGGGAGATGGGTGAGCACCTCATCGCCGCGATCACCCGGGAGCTCGTGGAGGCCGACGCGCGCGGAGCGGAGACGCAGGTGCTGGTGCACGTCCTCGGCGTGCCCGAAGGCGGCTACGGGATCGACGGCCGGATGCGGCGTTCCTCGGATCTGCTCGAGATGATCGAGCAGGCCAGGACCGGGTCCCCGGCGGAGGCGCCGCCGGGGACGTTCGTCGATCCGGTGTGCGGGGCGCGGGTCCCGGTGGAGACGGCCGTCGTCCTCGAGCGGGAAGGGACCACGTACGGCTTCTGCTGCTCCCACTGCCGTGGTCATTTCGCCAAGCGGTCCGCTCCGGCTAGGTGAGGCGCTCCGCGATCAGGGCGAGGGCCTCGTCGTGACCGCGGGCGCGGCCGCGGGCACGGGCGGCCTTGTAGGTGGCTTCGCCCAGCGTCTCCCGCAAGGCGGGCACGAGGCGCATGAGGTCGGCGTCGATGGCGCGGACGTCGCCGATCAGGGCCTCGGCGGCGCCGAGGAACTCGGCCGCCTGCTCGGCGCGTCCGTCCAGGGACGTCAGGCGTGCCAGGCGGGCCGCGGCGACGGCCGCCATCGCGGAGTCGTGGACCGTGACGGCGAGCTCGAAGGACGCGGCGATCCGCTCCCGCGCCGTCACGAGGTCGCCCTGGGCCATGGCAAGGTCTGCCGCCGTGCAGCAGACCGCGATCCGCAACTGGGGGTCTTCGGCGCGGCGGGCCGCGTCCCAGGCCGGTCGGAGATGGCGGGCGGCATCGTCCAGATCACCCTCGCGCAGGGCGAGTTCGGCAAGGACGACCCTGGCGAAGGCGAGGTGGCCCGTCTCTGCCTCTTGCTGGACGAGCGCGCGAAGTTCCCTGCGTGCCCGGGCCGGGGCACCGGCCCGGGCACGCAGCTCGGCGATCCATATCCGCTGGAGCACGAGGGGGTCGGCGGGGTCGAGCTCGCGGAGCAGCCGGACGGCCTCTTCGAGGTCGGCGACGGCGTGCTCGCCGGCGACGGTGCGCAGATCGGCGCGCGACGTCAAGGCCCAGGCCAGTCCCGCGCGCTCCCCCAGTTCGGTGAAGGCGGCGATCGCGTCCTCAAGATCGGTGCGCATGTGGTCCACGTCCCCGGCTCTGCCGTGCAGCACCGCGCGGATCAGCACCGCCATCGCGCGCGTCCACGGGTGGGGATGCGAGAGGTGGCGGCTGAGCGCGTCCATCGCCTGAGCATCGGCACCGGCGACGATCTCGACGACGGCCTCGGCGAGGGCGGCGCGCGGCTCCTGCGGAGTGGTCTTCAGCAGGTGGCGGATCTCGGCGGCCTCGTCGTCGCCCGGGGGTCGTCCGGACCAGATCGACGTGGCCAGCAGATGCAGGGTCCCGACGATGATCCTGCCTTCGTCCGGCGCCTCGCCGCGAACCTCCAGGGTCGCCTCCGTCCAGCGCAGCAGCGCCTGTTGCTCTCCTCTGAGCAGCCAGTACGTGCACAGCGCCGCGCACAGTCGCGTGGCCGTGCCCGCGTCTCCGGACTCGCAGGCGAACTGCAGCGCCGCCAGGAGGTTGCCGCGCTCGCCTGCCAGTCGCTCCACCCACGGCAACTGTCCCGCTTCCCGCAAGTGCGGCTCGGCCTGTTCAGCGACGCCGGTGAAGTAGGCGGCGTGCGCGGCGCGGACGCGGGTGAGTTCGCCGGTCTTCACCAGTTCCTCGACGCCGTAGGCGCGGATCGTCTCCAGCATCCGGTACCGGTGGCCGTCGAACCGCAGCAGCGATTTGTCGGCCAGCGACTCCAGTACACCGGGGTCGGTCGCGGCGACCGCCCGCGCGCTCGCCGCCGTGATCTCTCCCGGGAACACCGCCAGGCGTCGGGCGAGGCGCCGTTCCTCCGGTTCCAGCAGGTCCCAGCTCCAGGCGACAACGGCGCGGAGCGTCCGGTGACGTGGGTCGGCGGTCCGGTCGCCCCGCGCCAGAAGCGCGAACCTGTCGCCGAGGCGCTCAGCGACGTCGTTCAGGGGCAGCGTGCGGAGCCGGGCCGCGGCCAGTTCGATCGCCAGCGGAAGGCCGTCGAGGCGGCGGCAGACCTCTTCGATGAGCGGCGTCTCGTCGGGGGTGGCCGCGAAGCCGGGGCGCGCGGCTCTCGCGCGCTCGGTGAAGAGCGCGGCGGCGGCGGCCGGCGCGAGCGGCGCGACGGGGCAGACCGCCTCGCCGTGGATGCCCATCGGCTCCCGGCTGGTCGCGAGAATCCGCAGCTCGGGGCAGCGGCCCAGCAGGTCGCGGGCGAATCCGGCGGCCTCGTCGATCAGGTGCTCGCAGTTGTCGAGCACCAGCAGGACGGCGTCGCCGGCGAGCGCCTCGGCCAGCCGCTCCATCGGGGGACGCGGGGAGGCGAGATGGTCGCCCGAGCGGATGCCCAACGCGGCGATCACCGCGTGCGCGACCGCGGTATGCTCGACCGCGCCGGAACGGCTCACCGGCGCCAACTCCGTCATCCACACCACGCCGGGGAACTCGCCCGCCGCCGTCTCCGCGAGACGGGTCTTGCCCACTCCCCCGGGCCCGGTCAGCGTCACCAGCCGCCCCGTCTCCAACTGGTCACGGACGAGCTGCAGTTCCTCCACGCGCCCTAGGAAGCTGGACACCGGCGCGCGTAGATTCCCGCGCGGCCGGGCGGCGGGAGCCGGTTCTGCCCGCAGCAATTCCAAGTGCAGTTCACGCAGCTCTGAGCCCGGATCGGTGCCCAGTTCCTCGGCAAGGAACGCGCGGTATCCCGCGTAGGCGGAGAGCGCCTCGGCCCGCCGCCCGTCCTCCGCCAGCGTCCTGATCAGCAGGAGGCGGAGACGCTCCCGCAGTGGGTGTGCCGCGACAAGTGCTTCCAGGTCGGCGACGAGACCGTCGAAGGCCCCGATCGCCAGCGACGCCTCGGCCCTGTCCTCGGCCCCCGCGAGCCGCACCTCCTCCAGCCGGCGCCGCGCCGTGTCCGGCACCTCCTCCGGCAGCCCGCCCCGCCACAGCCCGAGCGCCCCGTCGAGCAGCCGCAGCGCGACCTCCACCTCGCCGTCGCGCAGGGCGCGGCGCCCCTCGCAGGCCAGCCGCTCGAACCGCAGCGCGTCCACCGAGTCGGCGGCGATGTCGAGCCGGTAGCCCGCCGCATCCGACCGGATGACGCCGTCCGGCAGGAGACGGCGCAACCGCGACACCAGGGTCTGGAGCGCGTTCGCCTCCTTCGCGGGACGCTCGCCCGGCCAGATCGAGCCGCCCAGCGCCTCGGCGGAGACCGTGCGTCCCGCGTCCAGAGCCAGCCGGACCAGCAGGGCGCGCAGCCGCGGACCCGTGACGTCCACGGCCTCGCCGCAAGCCTCGACGTCCAGCGGACCGAGGATCCTCACGCGCATATCCCGAACGTATCGGGCCCCTCCTTCGGCGGGCGCCCGCGCCCGATCTTCACGGCCTCCGTCATGGCGGCTGCAAGGATCTTCCCCGATAGGGTGTGAGCCGGTGCTCGGCAAGAAAGCCGGACCGCATGAATCGCCCTCTCTCCACCTCTCGGCGAACTGTGCGTCACAGCCGGTCCGGTTTCTCGCGAGGATGCCTTGTTTCATCGGTGAGGCTGGCCTCCGACATGCCACTGGCCGGGCCGTCGGCGGAGCCGTTCGCCGCTCCCGGATCAAGCATCCGCTCCATCATCAGTCCGTCCACGAGCGCGGCCAGTAGCGACGCGGTGCCATCGCGGCGCTGCGGAGTCCATTGCGGATGCATGTCCGCCAGCCGTATGGCGAGTTTCTCATGCCCTTCCCGGAGCCACCCGTAACGCTGTGCCGCCATGCTCGGGTCCCGCAGGGCCCGCACGAGAACCTCACGTGCGAGCCGCAGGGCACGCGCATCTGCGAACCTCGTCGCCACGACCTGTGGCGCGTTCGTGGCCGCATTCGTCGCGTCCGACACCTCCAAGACGCCCTTGAGCAGCGGCTCCGTCACCAGCACATGGGCATTCGCCGCAACGGCGGTGTGGAAGCCGGGCAGGCCCCCGAAGTAGTGATGCAGAAGCCCCGGCTTGATACCGCCGCGTTCCGCCACCGCCCGGGCCGTGACCGCCGGCCATCCTCCCTCCGCGAGAAGGTCCACCCCGATCCGCAGGAGTTGCTCGCGGCGTCGCCGCCCACGATGAGTCTCGGTTCGGCGGCCCTCGTTGGTCATGCGGCCCTAGAGTACTGAAACATTTGCACTGTGCAAGGCTTCATTTGCGCTGCTCAGGCAACCCGGCGAGCAGCTCCCGCATATTTCTGGGCTGCCTGACGGCCGGATATCCGAAGGCGCAGGCCTGGACGGCCCCGGGTCGAAGCAGGGGCCAAAGCGTTGCATACTGCAATAGTCGGCTCGACAGGTATCGCAAGGGGGTTCGCAGGTGGGCAGCACCTCGGAAGGCGGCCGCATACCGGTCGAGTCGAGCGCTCGCGGCCTGGTGGCCAGGGTTCGCGAGACCCAGGGGGGTCTGGTCGCGCTGGCGCTGCTGGTCGGCTGCGGGGCCGGAGTGGGCGCCGTGGTCTTCCGTGAGCTCATCACGCTGTTCACCCATCTGTTCACCGGGCACGGTGACTACTCCGCGGCAGGACGCGCGGCCAATCCGGATCTGCCATGGCTGGGGCCGTTCTTCGTGCTGGTGGTGCCGGTGGTCGCTGGGCTGGTGTACGGGCCGCTGGTGCACCGGTTCGCCCCCGAAGCGCGCGGCCACGGCGTCCCGGAGGTGATGCTGGCCGTCTCGCAGCGTGGCGGACGCATCGGGGCGCAGGTCGCGGTGGTGAAGTCGCTGGCCTCGGCGCTGACCATCGGTTCCGGCGGCTCGGTCGGACGCGAAGGCCCCATCGTGCAGATCGGCGCGGCGCTCGGCTCCACACTCGGACGCATCGCCCGGGTGACCGAAAGCCGGCTGCGGATCCTGGTCGCGTGCGGTGCGGCCGGCGGAATCGCCGCCACCTTCAACGCGCCGCTGGCCGGGGTGTTCTTCGCGATGGAACTCATCCTGCGCGACTACACCGTCGAGTCCTTCGGCGTGGTGGTGCTGGCGAGCGTGACGGCCAGCGTGATCGGCCGGGCCGTGTTCGGATCTGCGTCGTTCATGTCACCGCCGGACTTCCACGTCGCACACCCAGTCGAGTACCTCCTGTTCGCCGTGCTGGGACTGCTGGGCGCCCTGGTCGGGGTGGGGTTCACGCGCTTCCTTTACGGAATGGAGGACCTGTGCGACCGGGTGTGGCGCGGGCCCGAGTGGCTCCGTCCCGCCGCCGGCGGCCTGCTGCTGGGCGGGCTGCTGCTGGCCGTGCCGCAGATGTACGGCGTCGGATACCCGGTCCTGCAGAACGCCGTGAACGGCAGGTACGTGATCGGGTTCCTCCTCCTGCTGCTCGCGGCCAAGGTCGTCGCTACCAGCCTGACCATCGGAATCGGCGGCTCGGGCGGGGTTTTCGCGCCGAGCCTGTTCATGGGCGCGATGCTCGGCGGCGCCTTCGGCGCGGCAGCCCACCAACTCGGGCCCTCGATCACCACCTCCCCCGGCGCCTACGGGCTCGTCGGCATGGGGGCCGTGTTCGCCGGCGCCGCCCGCGCCCCGATCACCGCCGTGGTGATCCTCTTCGAACTGACCGGCGAGTACTCCATCATCCTGCCGATGATGACCGCGATCGTGGTGGCAGCCCTGGCCAGCCGCGGGCTGACGGACAGCACCATCTACAGCCTCAAGCTCCGTCGCCGCGGCATCGACTTGGACAAGCCGCCCCCCGACCCGCGTCTGACCCGCCGCATCGCCGACGTGATGGAGCCCGTCCCCGGCCCGCTCCAGGCTGCGCTCTCCCTGGAGGACGCCTCGCGGCTGCTCGCCCTCTCCGAGCACGGCGCACTGCCGGTGCTCGACGACCAGGGCGCCTACCAGGGGGTCGTCACCGCGCGCGCGGCCGCCGAGGCCCTGGCCGACACCGAGCAGACCGGCGCCGCCCACCACCCGCCGACCGCCGGCGCGCTGGCGCAGATGCCCACGCCCCTCACCACCGAAATGCCGCTGGCCGACGCGCTCCACATCCTGACCACCACCGACGGCACCGGGCTGCCGGTCCTGGACGATGAGCGCACCGTTCTCACCGGCTGGGTCACCCACCAAGCCGTCCTCCGCGCTCTCCACGCCGCCTCCCGCGTACGGCGGCCGTCCGCAGGGCGGAACCATCTCGTCTCCACGACTACCTGAGCGACGCCTGGTTCGTCCGCGCCTTTGGCCAGAAGCAGGCCCTTCTCACATGTCGAGGGGCGGCGATGGAGGCTCGGCGGCGCCCGCCTTCATGTCCTTCTCACCGGCCATCATCGTGACGAGCACCCGCGCCGACATCGGCGGCATGCTCGACTACATCGAAGTCGACGAGGACTTCGCGCTGGTCAAGACTCACCCGCACCGCGACCTCGTCGGTGTCCCGCCGGGTGAGACCCGCCTGCGCTCCAAACACGGCGTGACCGTGCTGTGCGTGAAGTCGGTCGGCGAGCACTTCACCTACGCGACCGCTGACACCGTCCTGCAGTACGGCGACGTCATCCTCGTCGCCGGGCCCATCGCCAAGGCCGAACGGTTCGCCGGGCGACTCTGAGAAACCCGCTGGGCCCCCCACCCGCTCCGCACGATCGACTGGGGGCCAAGCCGACGAGTCAGCTGGGCAGGAAGGCGGTGATGGCGGCAGTGACGGCGGGGTAGTCGTCCCCGAGCCAGATCATGTGGCTGGGCGCGGTACTGGGGATCAGGCGGGCGTCGGGGATGGCGCCGGCCAGGGACTGGGCGTGGGCGTAAGCGACCGCCCCGTCGTCCCGGGAGGCGATCACGAGGGTGGGCTGGCGCAGCCTGGCGGCATGCGCGGCCAGGGCGTCGAGATGGTGCGGTGCGGTCATGGTGCGGATGTCGTTGGCGAATCCGGCGCCTGAACGCATCCGACCGAACAGGTCCAGCAACACGGCACGCTGCGCGGTGGTGAGAGCGGCGACCAGTTCAGTGATCGGACGGCGGGTCAGGTCGGGCAGCAGCAGTCTCAGGCCCAGGCCGGGAGCGTGGCGCATCAATGAGTGAACCAGCGCCCAGGTGACCGGTTCGGCCCGGGGGTGAAAGATGATGCTCGCGCCCACCCGGGTGCGGCGGTCGGGCCAGGGCAGCAGCCCGACCGCGCTTTCCAGGATGAGGCGTTCGACCAGGTCGGGGCGGCAGGCCGCCAGCGTGACCGCGGTGGGGCCGCCTGCCGATTGTCCGACGACAGCGGTCAGGGAGTCGATGCCGAGCCTGCGGCACAGGTCGCCGATCACAGCGGCGAACTGATCGGGTGCGGCGCCGGTGGCCAGAGGGGTGCGCCCGTAGCCTGGGCGGGAGACGGCCAACACGGTGCAGCCGGCGTCCGCGAACGTCTCCTCGCCCAACGGCAGCCCAGCGCGCATGTGCCCGCCGTGCAGCATCAGCACCACACGCGGGCCGCGCTCCTCCAGCCGGTACTCCACCGGCCCCGACGGAAGGTCGATCACCGTCGTCGCTCGTTCCACAGGCCGCTCCCGCTCGTTGGTCTGGGGCCGGTCGTCCGTGCCCTACGGCCTCGCAGGGCGGCGCCAGGAAATCAGCCACGCTGTAGTCGCAGCCCCGTCCTGGGGGAGCCGTCAGGTGCCGCGTTCCGCGCGCCACCGTTCGATCAAAGCGGGCATCTCGCGGAACATGAAGCCGTAGAAGTCACGCATCTCCTGCAGCCGCCGAGCCGCGTGACTGCCGTCCCCGGCGGCGGCGATGCCCCGGTCGGCGGCCTCGAACATCGCCTGGACCAAGCCGTTCTGGGACGACATCAGGGTGGCCCAGGCGCCCTCGCGCACCCGGTAGTGCTCGCGTCGGCTGCCCGGCGCCGGGACGCGTTCGATGAGTCCGACGGTGGACAGCATCTTGATCGCACCGGACACGGCGCCGGAGCTGATGCCCAGCCGCTCGGCCAGCTCGGGTGCGGTGATGCTGTCCTGGTCGGCGAACATGAATGCCGCCAGGACCCGCGCGGTCGCCTTCTGCAGACCGCCCTGGGCCAGCACCAGCGCCAGGTGCTCAGCCGCTTCCGTGGTGTCCGCCAACCTCGTCCCCTCTCTGATCTCTTGAGGTCGAATCCTAACAGCTTCGAGTTTTCAAAATTCTCTGAAAGTTCTGATAGCTTCTCCTTCGTGAACACGGCGATCGAGCTCACCGAGCTCACCAAGACCTACGGCAACCGCCGCGGCCTGCGCGGCCTCACCCTCCAGGTACAGGCCGGGGAGGTGTTCGGCTATCTGGGCCCCAACGGAGCCGGGAAGTCCACCACCATCCGGCTGCTGCTGGACCTGATCCGGCCCACCTTGGGCGCCGCCCGAGTGCTGGGCCTGGATCCGCGCGCCGACGCGGTCGAGCTGCACCGCCGCATCGGTTACCTGGCCGGCGACTTCGTCGTGGACGGCCGGCAGAAGGCCGGCGAGTGCCTGGCATTCCTGGGCAACCTGCGCGGCGGCGTCTCCCCTCATCGGATCGCGGCGCTGGCCGATCGGCTGGAGCTGGACCTGTCCGCCCGGATCAAGACCCTGTCCAAGGGCAACCGGCAGAAGGTCGGCCTGGTCCAGGCGTTCATGCACCAGCCCGAGCTCCTCGTCCTGGACGAGCCGACCTCCGGCCTGGACCCCCTGGTGCAGCAGACGTTCCTGGACATGGTGGCCGAGGCGCGAGCCGACGGGCAGACGGTGTTCATGTCCAGCCACATCATGAGCGAGGTCGAGGCGGTCGCCGACCGCGTCGCCATCATCCGCGACGGCGAGCTGGTCGCCCTGGACACCGTCGCCGAACTGCGCGCCCGCTCCTTCCTTACCGTGCGGATCACCTTTGCCACCCCGGTCCGAGCGGAGGACTTCGCCGACCTGCCCGGCGTCACCCAGGTGGCCGTCGACGGCTCCGCGCTCAGCTGCCGCGTCGACGGCTCCCCCGACGCACTGGTCAAGGCCGCCGCCCGGCACACCGTCACCGCCCTGCGCGCCGACACCCAAGACCTGGAAGAGCTCTTCCACGCCTACTACACCGGCGCCCCCAGCGCCGCCTGACCCATCCCCCCGCCACCGCGTCCCCGAAAGGGCGGCACCATGACCACCCCCGTCCCCGGCATTTCCGGCCTGGCCCGCGCCTTCAGCGGGTCGATCTTCACCAAGACCCTGTACGACAACCGCCGCGTCTTCACCGCCTGGGCCGCCGCCACCGGACTGCTGGCGATGATGTACGGCAGCTTCTACCCGCAGATCTCCGCCGACTCCGTGGCGAGCGTCCCCGAATCCATGCGGGGCTTCGGCCTCGACGACGTCTCCAGCGCCGCCGGCTATCTCCAGGGCGCCGTGTTCGGCCTCCTCCTCCCCCTCTTGGCCACCTTCTACGGTGCCGCCACCGGAGCCCGGACGGTCTCAGCCGACGAGGAGTCCGGCTACCTGGACCTCCTGCTGGCCCACCCCGTCGGCCGCGTCCGCCTGCTGCTGCACCGCTTCGCCGCCCTGGCCACCGGCGCCGCCGTCATCGCCGCCGTGGTCCTGGCCGCGATGGCGGCCATCCGCTCCAGTGCCGAGCTGGACGCCATCAGCCTCGGCCACTTCACCGCCCAGGCGATCAACCTGGCCCTGCTCTCCACCGTGTTCGGGGCACTCGCCACCGGTCTCGGCGCCGCCACACGCAAGAGCCGCCCCACCGTCTTCGGCATCACCGCCGGGGTCGGCGTCGCCGCCTACGCCCTCCACGGCTTCGCCCCGCAGATCGGCGCCACCTGGCTCCGCAATCTGACCCCGTACCAGTACTACATCGGCGGCGAACCACTGAAGAACGGCCTCGAGATCGCTGACACCGCGATCCTTGCCGCGGCCGCGGCCGTCCTCATCATCGCTGGAGCCTGGCGGTTCACACGTCGTGACCTCGGCTGATCCTGGTCCGGCCAAGGGCGTCCGGCAGCGGGCTTCTAGACCGCGGTCGCTCCGGGCAGGAGCCGGTCGAGGAGCTGCGCGACGGTGATGACACCGATCATCGGGGCGTCGGTGCGGTCGGGTGCGCCGCTGACCGCGACGACGGGGCTGCGACTGGCCGCCATGACGCTGGCGATCTCCATGGCGGTGGCGTTGGCGTCGACGGCGGGCAGCGCCGTCCGCTCCTCCGCGAGGAGGTCGGCGACGGTCTTCCCAGCGAGCTTGGCGCACAGTCGGTCGGCGTGTTGCTCGTCGTAGACGCGGGCCAGGGCGGGGTCGTCGCGGACGTGCGGCGGGATGATGTACCGCAGTAGCTGTGATCCCGGGATCACAGCTATGGGGCGGCGGTCGGAGTCGACGACGATGAGGCCCGCGAGCCGGTGCTCGGCCACCAGCCGGGCCGCGTCCAACGCGGAGCTGTCCGGTGCGACGGTCGGGTACTGGACGGCGAGGTCTCGTGCGCGCATCGCCCCAACGTAACCGACGGCACAGATGCGAGGGGCCCACGCAGGGGTCGAGCGGAGAGCGCGCTAGATCCGTTAGGGTCGTGGCCGGTGAGCCGGGAAGTCTGGTCGGCACTTCGTCCGCCATTCCCGAAAGAGCTCCGGTATGACCAACCTTCTGCTCGCCTTCTCCGCCATGCTGCTGCTGGCGGTCCTGGTGTCCAGCCTCGCGCACCGCACCGTGCTGTCGACGGCGGCGCTGTTCCTGGTTGGAGGGTTCCTCCTCGGTGACGGCGTCACCGGAGTGATCACTCTGCGGCCCGGTGACACGCTGGTGTCCGAGCTGGCGGAGCTGGCGCTGTTCGCGGTCCTGTTCACCGACGGCATGCACGCGGGCTGGCAGGACCTGCGCAGTGCCTGGCGGTTGCCCGGACGCGCGCTGGGCTGGGGCCTGCCGCTGACCCTGCTGGTCACCGCCGTGCTCGCGCACTACGTCGTCGGTCTGGGATGGGTGCAGTCGCTGCTGATCGCGGCCATCCTCACCCCCACCGACCCCGTGTTCGCCGCCGCGCTCGTCGGCAACGACAAGGTTCCGCCCCGGCTGCGGCACCTGCTCAACGTCGAGTCGGGCGTCAACGACGGGCTCGTCCTGCCGTTCGTGGTGCTGTTCCTGGCGATCGCCCAGGGCGAGGAGAACCTGCACCTGGGCGAGCTCGGCGCCGAACTGGCCGGCGGCCTGGCCATCGGCGTGGCGATCCCCTGGGCGGCGATCATGCTGGTCCGCACCCGGTGGTTCGCGATCTCGCCCAAGTACGAGCCGCTGAACGCCGTCGCGATCGGGCTGCTGGTGCTCGCCACCGCGCAGGCCACGCACGGCAACCTCTTCCTGGCGGCCTTCGCCGCCGGGGTCACCGTCGCGACCGTCGGGCACCGGCACCGGGAGGCGTTCGAGGAGTTCGGCGAACTGATCGCCGAACTCCTCAAGCTCGCCGCCCTGCTGGTCTTCGGTGCGCTTCTGTCCCCCGCGTTCCTCGGCGACGTCGGCTGGACGGGCTGGGCCTTCGCCGTCCTCGCACTGGTGGTCGCCCGGCCGGTGGCGATCTGGGTGTCGTTCCTGCGCTCCGGGCTGACCGCGCGCGAGCAGGCAGCGGTGATGTGGTTCGGCCCGAAGGGCTTCGCCTCGGTCGTCTACGGGCTGCTCGTCCTGGAATCCGGCATCCCGGCCGGCGAGAAGATCTTCCACCTGGTCGGCGTCACCATCACCCTGTCGATCCTCGCGCACTCCTCCACCGACATCGTCGTCGCCCGCGGCTTCGACGACGAACACGAAGTACCGGCCTGGTTCGAGCGCACCCGCACCCGCATCCGGCGTTCCGGAGCCGCCGGCAAGGCGCAGGACGACACCTCCCCGCCATCGCGATCCGAAGATCATTCCCGCGACCGTCCGCAATGACCAGGAGCTTTCTTGGCAATCGCCGCCATCGTCATCTTCGTCGTCGCCTACGTCCTGATCGCATCAGAGAAGATCCACCGCACCGCCGTCGCCCTGGGCGGCGCGGGGCTGATGCTGCTGTTCCACATCACCGATGCGCAGAAGGCGTTCTTCTCCACCGAGTCGGGCGTCGACTGGAACGTCATCTTCCTGCTGCTGGGCATGATGGTGATCGTCTCGGTGCTGCGGCAGACCGGGGTGTTCGAGTTCGTGGCGATCTGGGCCGCCAAACGCGCCCGCGGCAAGCCCTACCGGCTGATGGTGATGCTCACCGTCATCACCGCGCTCGCCTCGGCACTGCTGGACAACGTCACCACCGTGCTCCTGATCGCCCCGGTCACGTTCCTGGTCTGCGAACGACTCGCCCTGCAGGTCGTCCCGTACCTGATCGCCGAGGTGATGGCCTCCAACATCGGCGGTGCCGCCACCCTGGTCGGCGACCCGCCCAACATCATCATCGCCAGCCGCGGTGACCTGTCGTTCAACGACTTCCTGGTCAACCTGGCCCCGCTCATCGTCGGGCTGATGGTGGTCTTCTGCCTGCTGTGCCGCTGGCTGTTCCGCAGCGCGTTCGTCTACGACGAAGACCGCGCCGCCGAAGTCATGGCCCTTCAGGAGAAAGAGGCCATCACCGACCGGCGGCTGCTCTGGCAGAGCCTCACCGTGCTCGGGCTGGTGATCGTCGCGTTCGTGCTGCACCCGGTACTGCACTACGAACCGTCCGTGGTGGCGTTGCTCGGCGCCGGACTGCTGGTGGCCGCCACCAAGGTCACCACCGAGCAGGCCCTGGAAGAAGTCGAGTGGCTGACGCTCGTCTTCTTCGCGGGCCTGTTCGTCATGGTCGGCGGCCTGGTCGAGACCGGCGTCATCGGCGACATCTCCCGCGCCGCCGCCGACGCCACCGACGGGCGCCTCGGATTCGCGACCATGCTCCTGCTGTGGGCCTCGGCCATCCTGTCGGCCATCGTGGACAACATCCCCTACGTCGCCACCATGAGCCCGATCGTCTCCGACCTCGTCCAGCAGCAACCCGCCGGAGACGGCACCGTCCTGTGGTGGGCCCTCGCCCTCGGCGCCGACCTCGGCGGCAATGCCACCGCCATCGGCGCCAGCGCCAACGTCGTCGTCCTCGGCATCGCCGCCCGCAACGGCACCCCGATCAGCTTCTGGCAGTTCACCAAGTACGGCCTGATCGTCACCATCGTCACCGTGGCGTTGTCGGTGCCGTACCTCTGGCTCCGCTACCTGTGAGGATCGGCGATCCACTGTCCGGCGGGCCGGCTTCGCAGGAGGACATATCGGCCTGCGCGGGTGACCGCGGGCCCCGGCCGAACTCGCGGCCGGGCAGTCAGGCGCCGGCGGGCTGGACGGTCGCGTCCTCGGCGGCGCCGGCGGTCCGCCCGGTGTCCACGCCGAGCACCGCGACGACCAGCACCGCGAGCAGCAGCGGAACCGCCCCGAGCAGCGCGGTCGTGTTGATCGACGGCACCGTCGCGCCCGCCACCAGCACGATCGTGACCACGACGCCGCCCGATTCTGCCGACGCCCGCCGACAGCCCCGACTCGCGCGAGCGGATCCGCGTCGGGTAGATCTCCGAGCTGCAGGCGGCCAGGACAGCCGCGATCGTCGCGGTGCCCACGTGACGGGTCGGTCGGCGTGCGAGGCCGGCAAGCCTCGTCCTTCCCGGCCGAACGCTTCTTGCGGCGTTAGTGGCGTGCCGGTGTGCGTCCGATCAAGCGTGCTCTGCCGTCGCCCGCGCCGGCCAGCACGCAACCCTCCGCCCGGAAAGCCACGAGAGTCTGGTTCACCGGCTCGGTGCCGGTGAGCACCATGGGCGCCAGTGCTCGGAGCTTCCCTGAGCGGCTCCGACGAACCGGCGTCCCTGTGAGTTCACGGAGGCGGGCATCAACGCCAGAGCCAAGCTGATCAAAGGCAGATGCACACCGAGCAGGCTTCCACCTCCTGCGTCACCGCATCCTTCTCGAATGCGCCTCATCCTCCCGGCGCCGGCCATACCTCGGAGCCTTCTCAGGCCCGGAAACAATCCCGGGAATTCCACGTCGGCTCCCCGGCCTGAGGTCGCAGGCTCCTTGCGACAGGCACATCGCATCTGCGTCCAGCTCGCCCGAGGCTAGAGACTCCCCTACGAACTCCCGGCCGCGAGGACTTCCACCACGTTCAATTATATTATATTTCGCCTATAAACACCTATATGCCTGGATTGACCTGATTCTGCCTCACCAGACTCCTCGGCTACACCTCCAGGTTCAACGCGCCGACTTCACTCCCTTCGAAACCTGCTACGACATATTCATATTTTACCGTTACATTGTTATTACTTGCGAAATCGATCTACTATCCGCCTTATTGCTATTTTGCCGCGGCGGCGACTGCAAGAATCGTTGCAAGGATTACGAGGAATACCCAGTTACGGTGCTTGCAAGCGAAGCGGGAACCCATGACGAGAGACCGGAACGCGATCTTGAGGGGGGCGCGCCCCCGGCATCTGTCCGGTTCCGACTCCGACGCGAAGGATGCGGCGTACGGGCCGCAGACCATCCGCCGTTCCCAGCAGCCCGCCGCCGCGAACATGCCCGCGTCCAGGGCGGCCTGCAACACCGGGGTGCATGCGGAAAAGCGGACCGGTTGCTGGAGCGGGAAGCCATCGATCATCGCGATCTCGCCTGCACACGATCCAAATCCTCATCACCTGGTCCGGCATCTCGCCCCAGGTTGGCGGTCACTATGCCGAGACCTGGCTGGGCGACGGGCTCGTAGACGTCCTCGGCGCGAACGGTTATTCCCACGTTGGTAGCGACCCCAGCCTATGGGGGCCGGCCGTAAGGTTCGCCCCGTTCAAAGGGCACCCCCATGGGCGGCCCCGGAAACCGGTTACGGCAGAACCGGCACGCGAGGGGTGGCCTGGCCGAAGGCCCAGGTCTCCTACCTGACATCGGCGGCGGACCGCGGACGGCATGCGAGGTGCGCTTCCGCTTGCCGGTTCGCCCCCGCCGGGCGCATCTCGATGCCGACACCTGGAGACGGCCCACACGGATCGGGTCGATCAAGAGCACGTCGCGGACCTGCTGCGGCAGTAGGACCGAGTTCGATTCATGATCGCGCGGCTGACCTGGCCCCTCGAAGCCGAACTCGTCTTATCTCAGGGTGACCTCGACCACCAGAAGGGGGACGTTTTGCTTTACGGAATCGACGTGGCCAGTTATCAGGGCAATCCCAACTGGGCCGCGGTACACCGCTCGGGGATCCGCTTCGGGTTTTCCAAGGTCACCGAGAACACCGACTACACCAACCCCACCTGGGGACACAATCGGTCAGGAATGCTGGCCCTCGGGGCGGGGTTCGTGCCGGGGGCTTATCACTTCCTGCACGGAGGGAACGGCGCCGCGCAGGCCCGCTACTTCCTGGCCAAGGCTGGAGAGCTCTCCCGGTTCGCCGTCGCGCTCGACGTCGAGGCGTCCGGCGCGAACGTTTCCACGGCCAGGGAGTGGGTGGCCGAGTTCAAGGACCGCACCGGCGGCCAGCCCGTCATCGGCTACTTCCCGCGCTGGTACTGGGAGGCCCATGGCCGTCCCGACCTCGGGTTCTTCGACACGATCTGGCAGTCGCGGTACGTCTCCGGCTCCGGCACACCGGCCGCTCTCTACAGGAAGGTTTCCTCCTCGTGGTGGGTGCAGTTCGGCGGAGAGCCCATCTCGATCCTGCAGTACTCGTCCAGCGGCGCGGTACCGGGCGTGCCGGGCCGCTGTGATGTCAACGCCTTCCGCGGCTCACTCGCAGAACTGAAGGTGCTGGCCCTCAGCGATTTCCAGGAGGTCGAAGTGCCCATCCGCAGTAGTTACGGCAAATCCAGGCCCCAGAACCTCGAATGGGGGCGGTTCACCCGCCTCAACTGGGACATCACCCACGCCGACCCGGCCAAGGCTCATTCCGTGCCCGACAAGGACCATCCCGACGGCTATCCCGGCTACGTGGCCCCCGCCTCGACCTGGGCGGACATCGACACCGTCGTCCGCATCGAGGGCCTCAGCGAGGGCGACGAGTACCAACTGCAGTTCGAGGTCCACGACTGGACGGACGGAAAGTCCGCCGGGTCGTGGACCGAAGTCCGCGCCGACGCCAAGGCGACCGGCGGCGACCAGTTCGCGACCGCCGCGATGCCCAAGGGGCTCCGCAAGGGCCAGCACGTGTACGTCTCGGTCGCGGCCTTCCCCGCCAGCGGCAATCCCGGCGACCGGCCCGCGCCCCGGGCGACGGTCGGACGGTGGACCATCGCCCAGGACCGTCGCTGAGTCCCTGCGTCCGTCACCCGCCTGGCGGAATCACCTGAAGCCGGCCGGCACCTTCTGGATGCATTCGTCGCCCGGATGATACGGGCGTGGACACGAGAGGCGACAGGCCAGCGCGATCAACGCTGGCCCCCTTTCCAGAGCTAGCAGATATCAGGCGCCTCGACAGGCGCGCAATGGTCGCTGTTCAGGTGAAGGAGTGCGATGGCTGAAGCCGACCACATGAACGAAGTGGACGTAGACCCCGGCGTGCACCGAGCAACCGAAACCGACGAGGAGCAGGTCCTGCGCGGGCTGTACGGCGAGCCCGACGCCGCCGGGATCTTCCGTGGAGAGGACGGGACAGGGAGGGAGGGTTCAGTATGAGCGCCGCGAGGATGATCGTAGCGGCGCGCGAGTCGCTGGGGATGTCGGGACGCCCGAACCCGATCACGCGAGAGTACGCGTCCCGGAACGGAGAAGAGTTCCTGCGCGCGTCCTGGTGCGACATGGCCATCACCTACTGGGCCCGGCACTCCGGCAACGCCTCGGCGGTGCTTCCGGGCGGAGACCGCGCCTACACCGTCTGGCATGTCGACGACTTCAAGAAGATCGGCCGCTGGCACGCCGGCACCGCCTCCGCGGTCGACCGGGCCAGGCCCGGCGACATCGTGTTCTTCGACTGGGGCGGAAGCAACCGCGGCGGGTCGGTCGACCATGTCGGCGTCGTGGAGAAGGTCCTGGGCGACGGACGGCTCCAGACGATCGAGGCCAACACCGGCGACGCGGTGAAGCGCCGCGTCCGCGCGGCCGGCGTCATCGCCGGCTATGGACGGCCCACGTACGGAACCGGCTGGATGGAGGACTCGGTGAAGGACCTGCCCACGATCTCCAAGGGCGCGAAGGGCTCGAACGAGGCGGTGCAGACCGCGCGCGGCCTGCTGCTCGCCCGCAGCCATCCCGAGATCGGGACCAGCATGGACCGCGACTTCGACGTCACCATGGACAAGGCCGTCCGCGCCGTCCAGAAGTGGGCGAAGGTCGAGAGCGACGGGATCATCGGCCCCGTCACCTGGAGCGTCCTGCTCCGAGTCCACTGATCCGCAAGAGCCCCGACCGGAGCGGATCACCGCGCGGGCTCTTCACACCGCGTGCGCCGTGTCGCGGCGCACGCGGCGGCGGCAGGCGTCGCCAGTTCGAGGACGAGGGCGGCAGGGCCGTCCGTGTGGCCTGAGGAGGGTCGCGATGCATATCGGAAGCTACGCGAAGGCGATCGTCGCGGGTGTGGTCGCCGGGGCCGCGGCCCTTGGGACCGCGCTCGCCGACGATGTCGTCTCGACAGGCGAGTGGGTCGGCGTCGGTCTCGCGCTGTTCGGCGTGCTGGTGGTCACGGCCGTGGTGCCCAACGCGCGGGTATCGGACGAGCGGTGGCGATAGCCCCACTGGCAGCACCGCCGCGAAGGCGGTTCCCAGACTCGCGCCGACGAGGGTGCCGGCACCTGATGCTCTGTGTAACCATCCGTGGAGCACGCGCGGTTGAAGCGCCCAGCCTGTGTGTCAGGCGACGAGATGACGCGGTGGCCAGGAGCCCCAGGCCAAGCCCGCAACGCGGTTTCAGGGAGTCGGGGCTGCAGGCGTGCGCCCAGCCACCCGCCGGCCAGTCCGCCGAGACCGCAGGCAATACGGAGAGACCAGTCGGGCACGATGTCGCCAAAGCCGGTGCCGACCCGGCGCGGTCCCGCCACTGTGATCGGCGAGCGGATCCCGAACGACACCACTGCCTGTGAAGGCGGGTGGGAAGGCCGGGACGAGCGTTGACCGGAGAGCCAGGAGACTCACGCGGTCGCCTCCTCAAGACAACTGGGTCGGAGCTCCCCGGAGAGGAGGAGCTGCATGCCCATGGTTCATCGCTCCCGGCACCGTGCCGAGTGACCGTGTGCCGGGAGTGCTGCTGCGGACGTCCCGAGGTGACCGGCGTCGACCATGACGACCAGCCGGCGCGGCTGTGCGAGGCCGGCGCGGTGCGGGTGTCGCGATGCCTGAACGTGTGAGCGCGCGCCAACGTCATCGTCGTGCAGCCCTCGGCCGCCGGGCGAGCCGCTGGAGCGCGCCCCGTCCGGCTGGGGATGGTGAACGACCCGACGACCACCGCCGCCGACTCCAAATCCCCTACGCGCGCCCTGCTCGGGGCGCTGGTGCTGGCGGCGGCGACAGCGGGCATCGCGGCCGGGTCGGTGCGGCTGCCACCCGACCAGATCTGGGGCATCCTCCTGCACCGGCTCCACCCCGCCCTGGTCGCCCCGCCCTGGACGCCGGTCCGCGAGACGATCGTGCTGGACGTCCGGCTCCCCCGGGTCCGGCTGTGCCGGGGTGGTCGGTGCGGGCCTGTCGGTGTGCGGTATGGCGTTGCAGGCGCTGGTGCGCAACCCGCTCGCCGACCCGATGCTGCTCGGGGTGTCGTCGGGCGCCACGGTCGCGGCGGTCTTGGTCGTGGTGCTGCACGTGGCCTGGTTCGGCATGTTCTCGCTGCCGCTGGCCGCCTTCGGAGGCGCCCTGCTCGCGCTGGTCCTGGTGTATTTCCTAGCCCGCTCGGGCGGACGTATGACGACCGTGCGGCTGGTGCTGGCGGGTGTCGCGACGGCCGAGGTGCTGTCGGCGGTCGCCGGCTACCTGGTCATCGCCTCCGACGACCCGCGCGGCGGGCTGGCCGGTACCACCTGCCGTCCCGTGGATCCCGGCGACCGCCTCACTGGCCGGCACCGCGGTCCTGCTCGGCCTGTCCCGCCCGCTCGACCTTCTGCTGGCCGGGGAGGAGGCCGACGCCTCCCTCGGCCTGGACGTGCACCGCTTCCGCGCGGCCGTGTTCGTGCTGGTCGCCCTGATGATCGGCACGGTCGTCGCGGTCAGCGGCTCCATCGGCCCGATCATGCCCCACTTCGTCCGCCTCCTGGTCGGCGCCGACCACCGGCGGGCCCTGCCCGCCGTGGCGCTGCTCGGCAGGGCCTTGCTCATCATCGCCGACCTGGACGCCCGGACCCTCACCAGCCCCGGGGAAATTCCAGTCGGGAGCCTCACCGCCCTGGTCGGCGGCCCGTTCTTCCTGTACCTGATGCACAGGAAGGCCGCCCCATGAGCGCCTTCGAGCCCGTCGAACCTGGACCCCTCAGCGCTGCGGATCTCCGGGCGGGCCTGCATCACCGGCCGGCGCCCAGTCACGAGGGCTTGGATGCCGACAGGCAGAGTGGCGACGATGTCGGGAAGGCAGCAACAGGCCGTTCTCTCCAGTCAACTGCAGTCCCTGTGTCCGAGCACGGTCCACCAGCATCGCGATCAGCTGCTCCTCCGAAACCGCACGCTACGGCGCCCGGACCGACTCCTCCGCGGATTCGTCCTCAACAATGCTGTCGATCACCTGACGTCTCCTTGATCATCGGATTCGCCGTTAACCCGACGCTCCCCGAACGGGGATGCCCTCTCCGCTTGGTCGCCCAACACGCCTGATGACCATGGAAAACGTGAACACGATCGGCCCAGACAGTTCACGTCAAGGCGCGCGGAGGCGATTCGCCCAAGGAGTGGGAGCTTGTAGGGCTCGCCGGTCCGAGCCGGATGAACGTCCATCAACCCAGTTTCTGGTATCAATTGGGGGAACCTCATTGTGAGCATCGTTGATAACGCTCTCGGCGTGCGGTGTCCTATTCGCCTCCATCACATTCCCTGGAAAATGTGGTGCTGGTTGCCGGCCGCGCAGGGCGACGAACCAGCGGTCCGCCTCCTCCCATCTCTCGGTGACGGCCGCATCGCACGAGGCGGCCAGCGCGTCGGCGCCATCGGTGGACACATGAGCCCAGGGAAACCAATCACCGATCGCCCGGGCTGAACGCAGCCGCAGCGACTCGGTTCGCGAGCTCGTGCCGGGCGGGTCGACTTCCGTCAACACCTGGCCGCCTGGTCCCAGCAGTCTCAGGACGCGGCGCAGCAGTGCTGCGGGGTCGGGGTCGCCGCCGATGCCGATGTTGCCGTCGGCGAGCAGGATCGTCCGCCATCGCCCGGCGCCTGGCACGCGGCCGAACACGTCTCGACACAGGGTCGGGGCGCCGGCCGCGATGGCCAGTGCGACCGCGCGCGGTGCCGCGTCGATGCCGAGTACTGGAGTGCCGCGGTGGGCCAGCGCCGCCGTCAGCCGTCCCGGGCCAGACCCGACGTCCAAGGTGGCGCCCTGGCAGTGGTCCAGCAGCCCGGTGTCGCCGGGGCGCGACGCCAGCCAATCCTGCACCGGCAGGGGTCGGCGGCGGCCGTCGAGGTGTTCGATCTCCACCCGTGCGCTGTCATACAGCTCCTCCTCGAACAGTTCGCCGATCATGCCCGGACGGTCCCCTCGGCGACTCGGGTTCCAAGAGTGCGGCCCCCCGCGGCGGACCGGTCGCCGAGAGTCGGCTTCGCATCAGGTACGGCGAAGGTCTCGGTGTCGGTCTGTGGCTCGGTGCAGGGTGCGCGGTCGAAACCAGTCAGCTCCTCCGCCGCTGCGGGGCATTCGCGACAGTGCCCACACGGCGGGGCTTCGGCCTGGCTGAGGCACGGGACGATCACATCGATCACCACTCGCCATCACCCTCCGCATCGACTTGAACTCTGATAGGGGTCATGGGGGTGTCGGACTACACCGAGCCGTTGAAGCTGCGCATCGTCAACCCGAGGCCGACCACGATGACCAGCGCGGCGGTTGCGAAGGGAACGAGGCGGCTCAAGCGCTTTGCCTTGCGGGTGAGAGCGGTCTGGCCCAGCCTGCTTTGCAGGTGAATGAGGGTGAGGCCCGCTGCGGTGAGGGTGGCGGCCATGCCGATTCCGTAGGCGAGGACGAGACCGGCTCCGAAGACCGTCCGACCGAGCGCGATCGCGCCCAGTAGGACCACCAGCGCGGACGGGCTGGGTACCAGGCCGCCGGAGAGTCCCAACCCGATCAGTCCGGCTTTGCCGAAGCGCCCGTGGCCATGCCCGTGGGCTTGGCCATGCCCGTGGCCGTGCCCGTGGCCGTGCCCGTGGCCGTGGGGGTGGCGGTTGTGGCGTGCGCGCCAGGCTGAGCGGAGGAGACCGACCCCGATGGCGGCGACCAGGAGGCCGCTGGCGATGCCGAGGTAGGCGAGCATGGTTTCTCCGGCCAGGGCTGCCGAGGTCGAGAGCAGCAGGCCCAGGATCAGGACGCCGCCGGTGTGGGTGAGGGTGACGGTGGCGCCGAGGATGATGGCGTCGCGGGCCCTGCCCCGGCGTCCGGCGATGTAGGCGGCCATGACCGTCTTGCCGTGGCCGGGGAGCGCGGCGTGTCCGGCGCCGATGACGGCGGCGAGAGCAACGGCGAGCAGGGCGACGCTCAGGGACAGGTGCCGGGCTCCCACCAGGGAGTTGAAGTAGGTGGTGAGGTGTCCGAGGGTTCGGGTGAAGGGCCCGGCTGTGGGCAGCCCGGGTAGTCGTGCGAAGGACGAGCCGGTGCCGGGTCGGACGTCGAGGGTTGCCGATCGGACATCCAGTGGCGAGGTGAGCAGGTCGCTGGGGTAGTGGCGCAGTTGGTCGCTGATGCTGCTCGCGGGGACGGGCGAGCGGTCGATCCGCACCCCCTTGCCGGTGGCGGTGATCTCGTGCCAGCCGATCCGGTCGTTGCGGAAGGTGTCGCTGAAGTGGATCCGTGTGGCCGCCGTTATGGTGGCGGGCGCCGAGAGCGTGCAGGTCAGGCGACTGGTGGGCAGTCCTGCCGAGCCGGGGACGCGGGTGTAGGAGGTGGCCGTCGGCCGCCAGGCGACCGTCCTGTTTCCTACGGTCAGCGGCTTGGCTCGGGCGGCGGCTGCGCACTGCCGCTCGGCGTAGCGGGCCGCCTCAGGTGCGCTGACCGTCCCGTCCCGGTCGGTGTCGACCGCGCCGCGCTCCTGGAGGGTGGGGATTTCCGCGGAGTCGACGATCGCGGTGTCCTCGATGCGGTCGGTCTCCAGCCGCAGCCCGTCGTAGTGGTTGACGGTGAAGTTGCCCAGCGGATGGTGGGGCAACAAGGTGCCGGCGTTGGCGGGGAGGGGAGGTCCCCAACAGATCACCGCGATCAGGGCGAAGATCAACGCCGGAGCGGCCGATAGTCCGGCGCGGCCTGGCGCGGTTCGTGCTGCGGCCCGTGCGGCCGGGCGGCACGTCCGGCCGCACGGCCGAGACGTCGGCTGGGGGTGTCCGTTCAGGGCGGTGCCTGGGTCGGCTCGGGTCATGATGCTCTGCCGATCGCGGGGAATCTCAGGTCGAGGTGCGGATTGATGCGCCGGGCCGTCGCGCGGTCCCGGCGGGCTGCGTTGTGGTCGCCGAGGGCTGCGTGGATCTCGGCCCGGTGGCTGTAGAACAGTGCGTTGCGCCAGCCAAGGCGGGTCGCCTGCTCGGCGTGTCGCAGTGCCCGCCGGTCGCGGCCGCTGAGGTGCAGCGCCCAGGCGAGGGCGTCGGCCACGACGACGCTCCGGCGGCGCGCCCACTCCGCGCGGGCGTGCCGCAGCGCCCCGGCCGCGTCGCCTGCGCTGGCGGCGTACTCGGACGCGCTCAGATCGTCCACGACGCCGTTGCCGGCCATCAGCCCGCGTTGGGCGAGCAGCAGCCGATGCTGTTCGGCGGCCTCGCCGGTGCGACCGGCCGCGCGGAGCAACTCGATGTACTCGGCGATGTACTGCGGCTGCGGGACGCGGCCCACCACGTCACGGTAGCCGTTGATCGCTCCCGCGAGGTCTCCGCGCAGGGCCTGGGTCTTGGCTATGCCCTGCGCGGCGGGGACGTAGGTGGGATCGGCGCTGCGGGCCGCCTGGTACTGGCGGACGGCCTCCTCCAGGTCGCCGGAGTGCAGGGCGAGTTCACCCAGGTAGTAGCGGCAGTACGCGACGTCCGACGGGGTGTAGGCGTCCTCGGCCGCCTGCGTCAGCACCCGGCGGGCGCCCGCGTCGTCGCCGTGCGTCTCAAGTTCGTAGGAAGCGCGGGTGAACGCCGCGACGCCGGGGCCCAGATCGTTCATGCGGGCCACGGCGGCGGTCGCGGCCGGGTAGTCGCCGAGCTGGGTGTAGGCGTCGGTGAGCACGCCGTACAGTTCGGGGCTGGCCGGGTCGATCCGCTCGGCCCGCCGGCCCCAGCGGACGGCGTCGGTGAACTCGTGGCGGGCGTTGGCCAGCGCGGCCATGGCGATCATCGCTCGGTGGTTGCCGGCCGCGTTCAGCGCCAGGGACCGGCGTAGCGCGCCTTCGGCCCTGGCGTAGTACGCCGGGTCGACGGTGATCCTGGCCTGCTGCACGTAGGCCGCGCCCAGCGCCGCCCATGTCGCGTAGTCGCCGGGTGTGCCCCGGAGCGTCCGCTGGTAGCGCGCGATGGCGCCCGCCGCCGCGTCCGCCGGCCGCGCGGATGCGGCGGGGCCGGGATCGCGGCGCGCGGGCGCTGGCCCGCGCACGACGCCCACGACCGCGATCGAGGCGACGGCCAGCGCCGTGGCCGGGAGCAGCAGGAAGGCCGCATGTCTGAGCTTTGATGTGGACAGCACGTTTCCCTCTCGGATGAGGGGTGCAGGAGGCGGCGGCCTCCTGCACCCCGTCTGCTCAGCCGGCCTGGTTGACCGCGGCGGTTTGCGGCAGCGCCACGTACGGGAACGTCCCGCCGAACGGCGTGTCGTTGCGATTGACGCGGTCGCCGTCGGCCAGGGCCGGGACGAGCCGCCCGGTCTGGGCCGCGCCCTCCAGGGCCTGGAGTTCGATGTCGACGACGTCGTCGGTCAGCCGCCGCCCGTTCGGGAAGCCCTGCAGGTCACCGGCCAGAACGCCGAGCCGGTTCGGGTCGCGGGTGACCGGGACGGCCATGTTCAGCCGCAGCATCTCGGCGGGTGTGAACCGCGCACCGCGGGCGTCCTTGTTGAGCAGTTGGGAGTTGAGGTCGGCCTGGAGCGGCCCGCCGGTCTTCTTGGCCAGGCCGGTCAGGAAGATCTCGAACAGGTCCCGGCGCGGGGTCGGCGGCGCCTTGACGCCGTAGATCTTCTCCACCAGGACGGGGACCTCAGGTTCCAGGACCCGCTTCACCAGCGGCTTGACCGTGTGGTCCTTGTCCGGGGCGAGACGGTTGAAGGCGTCCTTCAGCCCGGCTGACGAGACGACCTCGTTGACCAGCGGGTTGCCCAGTCGCGAGACCTGGTGGTAGCCGCCCGCGCGGTGGTGACCGAGCCTCGCCGGCGCGCCGCGGCGGTCGGTGGTCGACCAGATCCCGACGACCGGGTTGCGGCCCGGGTCACCCTTGAGCGCGAGGTCCTTCTTGGGGACTTGGAGCGCGATGGTGTTGACGTTGTAGCCGCGCAGGGTGTCGTTGCCCCGTTCCTTGAGGTTCCCGCCGTAGAGCAGGTCGAAGACCCGCAGGTCGAGGAAGAAGGAGTCGTCGGCCTGCCCGGCGTAGGTACGGGCACCGCCCGCGAGCTGCCGCGTCGCCTGCCGGCGCAGCGTCCCGTAGTCGGGCATTGACGCCGCGCCCGTCCGCGAGGGCGCGGCGAGAGCGTCGCGGACCAGCGTGCGAGTGCCCTTACGAGTGATCCGCTGCAGCGTGTAGTGCTGGCGGAACAGCAGATTGGGGTCGTCGAGCGACGTCACTGGTCCGTTGTTGTACAGGAACGTCTTGTTGCCGCGCCGGTCCTCGTTCCGGAACGTCCAGCGGTAGACGATGTCGGGTTTGGCGTCGCCGTCATTGTCGATCTTGATGTTGTAGCGCGCCCCGGTGGCGAACGGATAGAAGTTCGGTCCGCCGTTCGGTTCCTGGAACGGAATCCAGTTGGCCACCAGCGACACCGTGTCGGGCCTGTCAGGACTGGTGAAGGCGTACAGGTCGGTGTTGTCGGCCTGTGGGTCACCCGCGATCAGCGGCGCCTCGCGGTGGCTGGACGCGCTGGATGGCGCCGGCCGCAGCGCGACGGCGGCGACCAGCCCTCCAGCCGCGATCACTCCCGCCCCGGCAGCGGCGGCCACCGGCTTACTTACTTTTATCACGATAGTTGAATTCCTCTCGATACCACCCTAAAACGGACTTGGATGTCGTCGCCCGGGTGTCTTCATTCGACATTCGGAGAACACCGGCACGGGGATGGGCATGGAAAAGAAAAGGAAACGGCGGCCTTCGGCAAACAACGCGGCTCACCGCACAGACCGAGTGGCGGACTGTGATCCAGGACACACCATCGTCGAGTCGTCCAGCCGGCGCGCGACTCCGGACTGGAGAGCTTCAAGAGTTGGGGTTACCAGAGTGGTAGGTGTGTGCCGGCGAGGAGGCCGTTGAGTAGGGCGGGCCGGCGCTGGACGCGTTTCAGGCGGGTCTTGATGAGCGTCATGAGCTGGTCGATGGCGTGCTTGGCGGGGTTGGCCAGAGACCGTTTCAGGTGTGCCCAGACGCTTTCGACGGGGTTGAGTTCGGGGGCGTAGGGCGGCAGTTAGAAGACGGTGAGCCAGTCCCGGGCGGCCAGGTAGCGGCGCATCCGGGCCGAGCGGTGGGTGTTGAGGCCATCCCAAACGACGACGATCGGTCCGCCGAGATGCTGGTGAGCGGCGTCCAGTAAGCGGATGTAGTCGCCTTCGTCGAACCCCTCCGGTGGGTGCCGCGGGCGGTGACGCGCACGACCGGTGTGCGTCCGCGTCGTCCCCCGGTAGTGCCTTTGCCTCGGTCCAGCCGTGCGCGGCCGGACCGGCCTCCAACGCCTCCTCCAGGAGCTTCACCTGATCGCCGGTCACTTTGCATTTCGCGCCACTGGCGCCCTTGGAGGCCAGCGCTGCCGTCCCTCCCGTCTGCCAGGCCCGCCGTCACCGGTTCACCGACATCGGCGCCCCCGCCCATACCGCATCCACCAGAGGTAACCCGCTCACCCCGCAGACCAGTCACTATCAAGACACAGTCGGTAAAACCAACCATTGAAGCTCTCTAGATGATCTATCTGAAAGCTGAACCGGCCAGTGTCAAGGCCGCTCTTGATCAGTCGTGAAGATCGCTGCCAAGGGGTGGCCAGTCGATGCGTGCTCAGCTCGGCTGGTCGCAATCGAACTGGCGACCAGATGCCGTGATTCACGCAAAAACGGAGCTGGGCACGGTGAACGCCTACACTTCCGGTAGCGCGTATGTCGTGGAGGCCTGGGACGGGGACAGACCCCTTCCGGTCTTCAAGGAGACCGAGACGCTCAGTCAGGGCAGTTGGGGCCTGCGCACGGTCGCCGAGTCCGTCACACGGTGGGGTTCGCGCTTCGACTATAAGGGCGGAAAGGCCGTCTTGACCGAGTTGCGGTGTCGTGATCTCTCCTGAAGCGGTCCGACGCCGAGTTGCTGTACCAGCGGGCTGATACGCGTGTTCTCGCCGTGGCGGTCCTCGGAAGTGCTGGCGGGCCGGGAAGTTCGATGGGCGCGTGCGCGTATCAAGCATGCGCGGCTTGTTCTTGCCATGCGTGGGGTGGATCTGCATGGGTCTGCTCCCGCCGTGGTCGCCTTCAATGACAGAGGGGATCGGTGTGGGAGAACGGATGATCGCTGCCCGGGTGATGGTCGACGGGTGCGACTTCGGTCCTGGGCGGACTCTTACTTCCGGTGAGGCTGCGCACATGTTAAGTGTGCGTCGCAACACAGTGGTGCGCTGGGGCAACAGAGGAAAGCTGGCGAGTGATCGCGCACAGGGCGGTATACACCGTTACAGCCGTGAACAGGTCGAGCACCTGTGGTACGGGCGGGCCGCAGCACGTAAGGCCGGGCCCGCAGTGTCACACGTTGCAGGAGATGTCCGGTGACCGGGCCGGACGTGTCTGGGCCGGACGTGTCTGGGCCGGACACGGTGGAGGTGACGCTCGAGGCGCTTTACCAGCAAGCGAGAACGGCCTGGGAGGTGGTGCAGCGCGATTCTGACGGCCTGTCCCTGGCGGGGACGGGTGATGCGCTGGAGGTGACCGTGGATGTGCTGGACCTGGTGTGGTCGGTCGTCAGGGCGGTGGTGACGCGTACGGAGTCGATCCGGGAGCGCGAGGTGAACGATCGTCGGAGGGCGGAGACTGATGTGGTGGATCTTGCGCTAGTGCATCTGCACTATGGACAAGAGGGGCTGATGGTGGCGCGTCACCTGCTGGGGGCGGGTCGCGGTGAGGTGCTGCGAGTGACACAGGGCAAGGTGTAGGTTTCGGGGAGTCGCGGGGTGAAGGGCCGCGGCTCCCCCTTCGCGTGTCAAAGCCAGCTTCGGAAACCGGCGCACCGGATTGGCAAGCCGCCTACCCCCACCGGAGATCACTGGTCGAACACACTGTCGCCCGGCTTCGCCCACCACGCAGACCGCCGCCTCCGCCGCCGATTCGTCGCTGCGCCGTCCTGGAACCTGCCGCGGCCACGACCACCGGCGCCCCGACTGGTCACACGCTGCGGTCACTGGCTCGACGGATCCTGCGTCTGCCCCAAGAGATCGACGACCTCAAAGCTCAGATCGCCGCCGCCATCACCACCTGCCATCCGGCGTGGCGGGCTGCTATCGAGTCGGTCCCGAGACTGCCGCGGTCCTGCTCATCGCCGCGGGCGTCTCCACAGCGCGGCATCATTCGCCGCCCTGTGCAGAGCCAGCCCGTTCCAGACATCTTCCGGCAAGCCGAACGTCACCGGCTCAATCGATAGCCGCCGTTCTCCATGCGGCCGAGGATTTCACGGTCTGGGCCACAAAACGCTGGCCCTTGCCTGTCGGAGTAGGCAACGCCCAATCGTTGTGGGGGTCGCGATCCCGAGCGCTTCGCGTCCTACACCAGCGCAGTGCCAGAGACCGACAGGTGGACCGGCTGTGCGCCGGACGGCGTGCCCCGCCCGCCGTGCAGGCGCCCTTGGTGCCCCAGCGCTCTCGGATCGCGGGCCTCCACAGTGGAGTAACCGGAGCAAGTACTGGTTCCGCGTGACGGAGCCGGCAATCAGGGCGACCATACGAACCTGGTGGTGCTTGGCGCGCAGCCGCACGGTTCTGGTCCGCGCGGTCACTGCGATGTCCTCCGCACGCAGCCGCGCATACTTCCCTCACCCGAGCCCCGGAGCAGGGCTGCCGTTAGCACCCGCCCGTGTCATACGCCGCACATGTCCTTGGCACTTCCTTCCAGTACAGGCCGACCAAGGGTGCGGCGTAGGGCTACAGGTAGCGACGGCCCGGACAGCACCTTGAAATTGGCGGAAGCAGAGGAGGTACGGCACCTGGAAGAAGTCGGGGCGCCGTCGCGCCAGAAGCGCAACTGCCCTGGTGCCAACTCGGCCCGTCCCGACGGCCACGATCGGCGAGCCGCGCCGCGTGCTCTCCGTACAGGCAACCCCGCCGATGGATTCAACGAATCCCGAAGGAACTAATGATGCAGAAACGACGAGGTATGGCCGTGGGCATCGACGGCCCCGGGATTCACGGCCCTCCGCGCGGGCCTCTCGGTGTGCCGCCGACGCCGGACCAGGAGCCGGATCCACGGCCGACATGAGCCCGGCCACCGATCCGTCCCCTCAAGAAGGCATCCTGCCCTGATCACACCACGGCGCGGGCCATATCTCTGAATCCCGTTCCGCTTTTCCCAGGCAGCAAGATGATCACTGGAACAGTATGGACAGCCGCCTATAAACCATTGAGAAACGCCGCAGCCAGACACGAGGGCGGGCGAACTCACTACGAACGGGACTTTCACACCGGCCGCGTCCGGGCCCTCGCCGCTGACGTAATCGATGCCGACGGAAGTGCCCGTCGGCACAGCGTGGACCAGCATGCGCCTTTCGGCGAACCGACGGGTGCGGAACGGGCGTCATGCGGCCTCGACGACGTCCGTTTCGGCGGGCAGGTCCGGTGGCGTGCGCGAGAGCCGCGTCCAACAGCCCGTCATTGTGCGGGGCAGCGGCCGATTGTCTCCACGGGGCGGGACCTTGGTCCGGAGGCTTGGGGACGGATGACCGGCGATCGGGCGGGCCGCCGATGATCGACTGAGTGTCGCGGCACGCAGGCCGCTCATCGAGGAGACGCTCATGCGCACGCAATCCCCCCGCCGAAGACTGGGTTTCTGGATGGCCTCCGCCCTCGTCGTGGGCAACATGATCGGATCAGGTGTCTTCCTGCTGCCCAGTTCGCTGGCCGAGTACGGCCCCATCAGCCTGATCGCCTGGGTGTTCACCAGTTTGGGCGCCGTGCTGCTGGCACTGGTGTTCGCCCGCCTGGCCCGCGCCTACCCGCGGACGGGCGGGCCCTACGCCTACGCGCGGCAGGCGTTCGGCGACTTCGTCGGTTTCCAGACGGCCTGGGGCTACTGGATCGCGGTCTGGGCTGGGAACGCGGCGATCGCGGTGGCGTTCGTCGGCTACCTGGCCCACTTCTGGCACGCGCTGGCCACCGAGAGGGCCCTGGCGGCCGTGGTGGGGATCGCGGTGATCTGGCTGCTGACCGGCGTCAACGCTTACGGCGTCCGGCAGGGCGGCGCGGTCCAGGTCGTGACGACTGTGGTGAAGCTGGTTCCGCTGCTGCTGATCGCGGTCGGCGGGCTGTTCTTCATCAAGTCCGCCAACTTCGGGCCGTTCAACGGCAGCGGCGAGGGCGCGTTCTCGGCGGTCACCGCCGCCGCGGCGCTGACGCTGTGGTCGTTCATCGGCCTGGAGTCGGCCACCGTTCCGGCGGAGGACGTGGAGAACCCGGAGAAGACCATCCCGAGGGCCACCATCGCCGGCACCGCCGTCACCGCGCTGATCTACATCCTCGGCACCGTCGCCGTGCTCGGCCTGGTGCCCGCCGCCGCGCTGGCCGGCTCGACGGCGCCGTTCGCGGACGCCGCGGACGCGGCGTTCGGCGGCTGGGCCGCCGACCTCGTCGCGGCGGGCGCCGCGATCAGCGCGTTCGGGGCGCTGAACGGGTGGATCCTGCTGCAGGGCCAGGTGCCGTTCGCCGCCGCGCGCGACGGGCTGTTCCCGCGGATCTTCGCCCGCACCGGACGCGGCGGCACCCCGGTCGCCGGGCTGGTGATCTCCAGTGTGCTGGTGACGGCGCTGATGGCGATGAACTACAACGCGAGCCTGGTCGACCAGTTCACCTTCGTGATCCTGCTCGCCACCCTCACCACCGTCATCCCCTACGCCTACGCGGCGGCCGCCGAACTGGTGCTGCTCGCCACCGACCATGCCGCGTTCTCCGGGCGCCGGCTCGCCCGCGACGCGGTGATCGCGCTGCTGGCGTTCGGCTACTCGGTGTGGGCGATCTCCGGCGCCGGCCAGGAGGTCGTCTTCAAGGGCACGCTGCTGGTCTTCGCCGGATTCCCCGTCTACGCGTGGCTGAAGTACCGCGACGCTCGCACTCCGCTCAAGGCCGTCGGAAGCGAGCCCGAACCGCCCGCCAAGGCCGCCTGAACCGCCCTCCGAAAGGAAAGATCCCTTGTTCACCGTTTCCTCCGAGGTCGGGCGGCTGCGGCAGGTGCTGCTGCACCGCCCCGACCTGGAACTGCTCCGCCTCACTCCGGCCAACAAGGACGACCTGCTCTTCGACGAGGTGCTGTGGGCCAAGCGCGCCCGGCAGGAGCACGACGTGTTCGCCGACACTCTGCGCGAGCGCGGCGTCCAGGTGTTCTACGTCGCCGACCTGCTGGCCGAGACCCTCAAGAACGACCAGGCGCGGGCGCACGTGCTGGACCACACCGCCGCCGAGACCGTGCTTGGGCCGACGCTGGCCGGCCCCGTCCGGGCCGCGCTGGACGGCCTCGACCCCGACACCCTCGCCCGGCACCTCATCGGCGGGCTGACGAAGGCGGAGATGGGCCTGGCCGTCCACAGCCTGCTGCTGGCCTCGCTCGACGACGGCGACTTCGTCCTGCCGCCGCTGCCCAACCACCTGTTCACCCGCGACCCGTCGGCCTGGGTGTACGGCGGCGTCACCCTGCATCCGATGGCCAAGCCCGCCCGCCGCCGCGAGACCCTCCATCTCGACGCGATCTACCGGTACCACCCGATGTTCGCCGAGCAGCACCAGCCCGTCTGGTATCCGGGCGCGGACTTCGCCCTCCCCACGCTCGAAGGCGGCGACATCCACGTCCTCGGCAAGGGCCTGGTCCTGATCGGCATGAGCGAGCGGACGACACCGCAGGCCATCGAGCTGCTCGCCCGGTGGCTGTTCGCCGAGGGCGCCGCGCACCGCGTCATCGCCGCCCAGCTGCCCCGGCGGCGGGCGTTCATGCACCTGGACACCGTCATGACCATGGTCGACCGGGACGCCTTCACCGTCTACCGCGGGCTGCCGCCGCTGCGGTCCTACACGCTCACGCCCGGCCGGGGCACCGAGGTGCTGGTGCACGAGAACGAGGCGCTGTTCCCCGCCATCGCCCGCGCCCTCGACCTGCCGCACGTCCGCGTCCTGACCGCCGATCAGGACGTCCGCGCCGCCGAGCGCGAGCAGTGGGACGACGGCGACAACGTCCTGGCCGTCGCACCCGGCGTCGTCGTCGCCTACGAGCGCAACGTCACCACCAACACCATGCTCCGCCACCACGGAATCGAGGTCATCACCATCCCCGGCAGCGAACTCGGCCGCGGTAGAGGCGGCCCCCGATGCATGTCCTGCCCCCTGCACCGCGACGAGGTGACCCCATGAAAGACCTGCTCCGCACCGCCGACCTCAGCGCCGACGACCTGGTCATGCTGCTGAAGCTGGCCACCGGCTTCCAGGACGAGCCGGGCTCGGCGCACGAGCTGCTGGCCGGCCGCATCGTCCCGATGTACTTCGCCAAGCCGTCCACCCGAACCCGCCTGTCCACCGCGGCGGCGGTCGCGCGACTCGGCGGCGTACCCGTCACGGTCGGGCCGGACGAACTGCAGCTGCGGCGCGGCGAGACCATCGCCGACACCGCCCGGGTGGTGGGCTCCTACGCCGCCGCGATCGTCATCCGCACTTTCGCCGACACCGACGTCGAGGAACTGGCGGCCGCCGCCCCGATCCCGGTGGTCAACGCGCTGACCGACGGGCACCATCCGCTGCAGGCCGTCGCCGACCTGCTGACCGTCAGGGAGCACTTCGGTGAGTTGCACGGCCACCGCATCGCCTACGTCGGCGACGGTGGCAACAACGTCGCCCGCAGCCTGATGGAGGCCGCGGCGGTCGCCGGCATGGAGATGGCCATCGCCGCCCCGGACGGTTACCTGCCCCAAGAGGAGGCCCTCGCGTCCGCCAGGGCCGAAGCCGAACGGCGCGGCGGAAGCATCGTGGTGACGCATGACCCCGCCGCGGCGGCCAGTGGCGCAAGCGTCGTCTACACCGACGTCTGGCTGTCCATGGGAGATTCCGAAGACGAACGCGCGCGCCGCCGCTCCGTGTTCGCCGCGTACCGGGTCGACCAGGACCTCATGAACGGTGCGGGTGAGGACGCCGTGTTCATGCACTGCCTGCCCGCCCATCGCGGCGAGGAGGTCACCGCGGCCGTCATCGACGGCGGACGGTCGCTGGCCTTCAGGCAGGCCGCCAACCGGCTGCCCGCCACACAGGCCGTCCTCTACGCCCTCCTGACCGACCAGTTGGAAGGCCGACGATGAGGATCGTCGCCGCGCTCGGGGGCAACGCGCTGCTCCAGCGCGGGGAACCCCTTGACGCCGCCGTCCAGATCGCGCATGTCCGCGAGGCCGTCCGCGGCCTCGCGGCTCTGGCGGACGGCAACGATCTGATCGTCACGCACGGGAACGGTCCGCAGGTGGGGCTACTGGCGATCGAGAGCGCCGCGGACCCGGAACTCGCCGCGCCCTACCCGCTCGACGCCCTCGGCGCCGCGACCCAGGGCATGATCGGCTACTGGCTGATCCGCGAGCTCCGCCGCGTCCTTCCCCACCGGGAGGTCGTCGCCCTGCTCACCGAGACCCTGGTCGACCCGGCCGATTCCGCCTTCCGCGACCCGACCAAGTTCATCGGCCGCGGCTACCCACCGGCCGAGGCACGGCGGCTGCGGGACGCCCGGGGCTGGGCGATGCGCCCGGACGGCCGCATGTGGCGGAGGGTCGTCCCCTCCCCCGAACCGCGCGACATCGTGGAACTCGCGGCCATGCGGCGGCTCGTCGACGACGGCTGCGTGGTGATCGCGGCCGGCGGCGGAGGCGTCCCGATCGACCCGGACCACCACGGTGTCGAGGCGGTGGTCGACAAGGACCTCACGGCCGCGCTCCTCGCCGCGCGCCTGAAGGCGGACACGCTGATGTTGCTCACCGACGTTCCTGCCGTGATGGCCGGCTACGGCACCGCGGACGCCCGTCCCGTCGGCCTCATCACCCCGGCCCGGCTGCGCGCGATGGACCTCCCGAGCGGTTCCATGGGGCCGAAGGCGGAAGCCGCCTGTCGCTTCGCCGAGCAGCGTCCCGGCGCCGCGGCGGTCATCGGTTCCCTCGCCGACGCGCCCGCCCTGCTCACCGGCGAGGCGGGCACCAGAATCGAGACACCATGAGCGCCGGACCGCAGGCCCTCGATGCCGACACCTGTCCTGCCCTGCCGCAGGACCTCGCGGTCGGCCGGATCGCCTGAGCCGGGACGGCGGCCCCGCGTCCACCCTGCCGGTGAACTTCGTCATGGCCGGGGAGCCGAGGTCGACGAGGGAGCGCCGGCCCGGCCCGTCCCGGAAGGCAGGGACGCCGATGGCCTCAGTGCGGCCGTTCCGCCGTCCAGCGGCGGTGGCGTGCGGCACCGAGTCTCCCGTCGGGTGCGAAGGTCGTGGTCGATGGGGCCGGCGGCGCCTGGGCGATGGCGTGGGCGAGCGCCGCGGCGCGGATGCCGTGGATGATCTCGTCCAGTGTGCCGATCGCCTGCCGCAGTGTCCTGCGTAGCCGCTCGGCCTCAGCGGGGGTCACCTGGCGATGGGCCGGCGCCGCAGCGGCAGGCCGACCGGGCCTGCCGTCGCGCTGCCGCCGGGGCGGATGGTCGTCACCGTCGTGTGGGCTGAGCCGGGCGAGGTCTTGGTGCAAGTCCATGCTGACGGTGAACGCCTGGCGGATCAGCCCATCGGCCAGCACGCTGAAGTCCGGGGGCCCGCCGTCCGCGGGTAGGTGGGGCGGGTGTTCCGGCATCGCAGACCACTTCCTTGATGGATTGAAGGACGCCGGCCCGCGGCGGTGCGCTCGCTCCGCCCGCCGCGGGAGCCCGGCCGCAGCACCGAACGCACCGGGCGGCCACCACGCCGGTCCGGCCGGCCGCCGTTCTGATCGACCGGACGGCGGGCGGTCTGGCGGGCGCCGTGGATTTCCAGTTCGACCGCATCAGCTGCCTGGAGCATCCGGGGCGTGGCGGGAGGAGCCTGGGTGGACGTTGAGGCCGCGGTCCAGGCCGGTTATGCGCAACAGTTTGGCGACCTGCGGGCGGGGGTCGGACAGGTAAAGGCTGATGCCGAGTTCGGTGGCATCGCGCTGGATGCCGATCAGCATGGTCAGCCCGGCCGCGTCGCAGAAGGTCACCTCGCGCAGGTCGAGGATCAGCAGCCGGGCGCTTTGGGGCAGTGCGGTGAGAAGTCGCTCGCCCAGTGCGGGGGCGGAAGCCATGTCGAGATCGCCCCGCAAGGCGACGATGGTGATGCCCGGACGTCCGGGGGAAGGCGCGGTGGCCCTGGCGACGGCCCGGGATCGGCTGACGGCGGTGAACCGGGTGGGGCCGGAGTACCGGGTGCATACGGTCGTGGGCTTGCCGCCGGTCATGGCGATTTCCGATCGCGGGGTGGATGAATTCGGCCGTGCCGGTCGTGTCCGCGGGTCAGCGCGGCATTGACGGTTCACGCGGTCAGCCGATCGGCGGCCTTGTCCAGGGCCGCCTGGGCCGCCGTGTGGCCGGTGGCGGCCGGGACGGTGAGCAGGTCGATGCGGCGGCCGTCGGCGTAGATCGCGGTGAGCAGCCCGGCGGGCAGGTTGTCGAACCAGCTCAGCAGGACCTCGCGGGTGTCGTTGGGGCCGTTGACGAGCAGGCGGCGCGGATGGGTGTGCCAGTCGGCCGCCCGCAGCAGGACGTGGCTGATCGGCTGGCGGTCGCCAGGTGGGCCGTGGGCCCGCAAGGCCAGCAGCAACGCGGGCAGTTCGGCGACCGGATCGGCCGAGCGGGGCCACCAGGCGCCGTCCAGAAGCGCGCGTCCCCGCCCTGAACGGTGGCGCATGAGCGGGGCGGACGGCTGCAGGGCGAGCCGGGGGGCCGGGGGCGGCGGGAGCCCGCCGGTCGTGATCGGTTCCGCGGTGGTGCGCATGGACTATTCCCCTCCCCCCGGAACCGCGAGGCGGCTCCTCTGGGTGAGCTGTCGATCGGACGGACCGGCCGACAGGTCTGGGGCTCCCCCGCAGATGCGGGGTGATGCGGCAGAACCCGGCAAGCGGGGCGGTTCCGATCAGCGAACGAGCCGGTGTGGCGGATCACCCTCAAGGGCGGGGATGTCGTCTTTGCCGGATATCGATAACTCTAGTCGCCAATCCTCGACGCCTCAAAAACCTGGAGTAATGTCTGCCCAAGTTTTCGACATTTCTTCTTCTGTCTTTGGATTTCGCGGGTTTGACGGCGGTGGATTTCCATCGCATTTCCGCCCCGTCCGGCTTCCTGGTCATCGAGCGTGGCGGGAAGACCAGGTGTGAGAAGAGCTGTCGTGGCCCGACGTGGCTCGATCGCCTCACCGGCTCCGACGGTGGCCGCCGGGGTCAGCGTGAGCGCAGCCTGTCGAGGCGATGGGCCGGTACACCGCCGAGCGCCTGCAGAGCGTCGCGCAGTTCGTCGCGCTCTGCTCCCGGTACCGCGCGGCTGCCAGCGGTGGTCCGGATGCTGGTTCGGGCCGGGGTGGTCTGGTGAGACCGAGTAACCGCAGCATGCGATCTATCGTGCCCACAGCGTGCCCCGTCCTTCTGCATCGGCTTGCCGCCCGGGGAGGGGCGCCCGGCGTTCGTGCCCGTGATTCCGGAGGAGTGGCCAGCTCATACCCCGAACGAACAGGCCCACCCATCGCGATGAGCCGGCTCAGGGCGGTGGCACTCCTGACCTCGATCGCCGACAGCACCCTCAGGCGGGGCCCGGTGGCGTAGGCTCAGTGGCACCGGAGGCACTTCGTGCGCGGGCCGCCAAGTCGGCGCCGTCTCCGGCGATCACGACCCGGTCCTCGACGGACCGAGAACGGGGCCTTCGAGATGGCCCGCACAGTGCTCGATTCACTTATGTCGCCAGGCGGCGGTCCCGGGCGGCGATGTGATGCGGAGGAGAACCTCGCCTCCCGTGCCACGCGATTCGGTGTCATTCATCTCCTACCTCCCGGGTCCGCAGGGCGTTCCGTGATCGGAGATCATCAGTGAGCACCATGACCGCCGCGTCCACTGTCGACGGCCTGACCGCAGTACCCGCCGAGGTGCGGACGCCCGCCCACCGGCGCCCCGGCCACACCATCGTCGCGCTGCACGGCACCTTGGACTCCGGAGCTGCGCCGGCGCTGCGCGAGCACCTGCTGGGAGTGCTGCGTTCCAGCGGCCGGCTACTGATACTCGACCTGGGTGAGGTGTCGTCTTGCGGCGAGGCCGGCCTCGCCGTCCTAGTCGGCATCCAGCGCCGCGCCGCAGGACTTGGGATCACCGTCCGCCTCAGTGCCGCGAACCGGCAGCCCACCGAACTCCTCCACCTCACGGGTCTGGACCGCGTACTTGTGGTCCAGACGGCTCCGGGGGTGCGGGCCGCGGCCGCGGCATGACCGCCGGGACTCTGGACGCCACGGGTATGGCGCCAGAGCGCACCGTGTCCGACCAGGCGGGTCGTACCGGACGGCGCGGGACGTTCACTGATCGGGCGGACGCGTGATCCCCCGCCGCGTGCTCTTCGCACCGGCGACCCCGACGAGAGGTCCATCGAACTCCGAGGCGAGCCGATGACGATGAAAGACGAATACCTCTCGCTGATGAAGGGCCTCGCCGCAGGCATGGCCATCGCGCTGGTCGCGGTCTGCGCGGTCGTCGCCGTCGTCTCTCTGATCGTCTCCTGAACCGGCCGAGCGGAGGCGACCGCGCAGGTACGGGGGACGCCTCCGGTGGGCGCACCATCGGCAGATCGGCCCTGCCCCCGCGGGGTCGAGGTGTTCCGGTGGCCGCGAGGGGCAGGGATCCTGATGTCCGACCAGGAGGAGCAGATGAGCGGGCGGCCGCACGCCCGGGTCGGCGCGGACCACGCGGGCCCGGGCGATGCGATGAACTCAGCGATCGTGGCGATCAGCACAACCGGCATGATCACGGCCTGGAGTCCCTGTGCCCGGCACCTGCTGGGCCACACCGCCGAGGAGGCGCTGGGACGGCCAGTGGAGCGGTTCCTGCACCGCGTCGCCGAGGGCGGTGCCCATCCGCGGCGGGACCACCGCATCCTGCGTGTACTGCGGGCCGGTGTCCCCGTCGACGCCGGAGCTGACTCGTTCACCCATCGCGACGGACACCCGGTGATGCTGGCCTGGTCATCCGCCCCGATCTACGCCGGCGAGCCGGGCGCGGAGGGACGCGAAGCCGGGACGGTGACCGGAGCGGTCATCGTGCTGCAGGACGCGACCCAGCCACTCCGGATCGAGCGGGAACAGCACGACCGGATGGAGCAGGCGCGGCGGGCCAACTCCCGGTTGGAGCTGGTCGCCGAGATCACCACCGTGCTGTCGTCCACCCTGGACGAGAGCGAGGTGCTGCGGCGGCTGGTCCGGCTGGCGGTCCCCGCGCTCGGTGACTGGGCGGAGGTCGACCTGCTCATCCCAGACGGACGCGTCGAGCGGGTGGCCGCGACCCACCGCGAGTTCTCCCCCGCCGACATCGCTCACCTGGAAGGGCCACTGCCGCCACTCCCCCGGTCCCCGCGCGGCCCCCTCGCGCGAGTGCTGCACGGCGGCACGACCCTGGTCATCAGCGGCGACGATGCCCGGCCGTACTCCGACGAGCCGCTCACCGCCGCGCAGCACGAGCTCTTCCGGGCCATGGACGCCCACAACGTGATCATCACCCCCCTGGCGGCCCGGGGCGAGACCTACGGCGCGCTGACCCTGGGCTACTCGCGCCCCGGTCACGGCTACGGTCCTGACGACCGGCTCGTCGTGGAGGACATCGCGCGCCGTACCGGACTCGTCCTGGCCAACGCCCGGCTGTACACCGCCCAACGGAACACCGCCGAAGCCATGCAGCGCAGCCTGCTCACCCCTCTGCCCCAACCGGACGACCTGCAACTCCAGGCCCGGTACCTGCCCGCCGCCTTGGCCAGCTGGGTCGGCGGCGACTGGTACGACGCGTTCCCTCTCGCCGACGGCGCCACCGGGCTGGTCATCGGCGACATCATGGGCCACGACCTGCGCGCGGCGTCCCGCATGGCGCAGGTCCGCAACATGCTCAGGGCCCTGGCCTGGGACCTCGCCGCGCCCCCGAGCACCGTCCTGGAGCGCCTGGACGCGGTGATGGACGCCGTCAGCGACGCCGAACTCGCCACCGCCGTGTTCGCCCGCGTCGAGAAGACCGCCGCCGGATCCTGGCAACTGCGCTGGTGCAACGCGGGCCACCCCCCGCCGCTCCTGATCACACATGACGGCGCCACGACCTTCCTCGAAGAGCACGGAATGCTGCTCGGCAACCCCACCCTCACCGGTGGCCGCCCCGACGGCACTCGAGAACTGCCGCCGCTGTCCACCCTGCTGCTCTACACCGACGGCCTCATCGAGACCCGCGGCACCGACCTGACCGACAGCCTCACCAGCCTTCGCCGCCACAGCGCCCACCTGGCCCGGCTCCCCGTGTCCGACCTGTGCGACCAACTCCTGGAACGCATGGAACTCAGCGGCGAGGACGACGTCGCCCTCCTCGCCCTCCGCGTCCCCGTATGAGGGCACAAGCCCTGCGCCCCGGCGACAGGGGTCGAGCGTGCGCCTCCGCTCACAAGGGTTCGCTGACCCAGCGCCAACCCCCGTCGACATGACGCGCACTGATCAGCTGCGCGCTCCCGGAGTCCGCGACCTCGGCGATCATCCGGACCAGCCGGCGGTGGAAGTCCGCGGGCGGACGGCCATCGCCCGACGACCCCTCCAACAAGGACACGCTGACCTTCGCCTCGTCGCGCAGCTGCACGGTCAGCCGGCCGGTCCTGTCCAGACGCAGGACAACGATCGCATCAGCACGGATCAGGTCGCCTTCAGCCGCCGAGATCCATACCTCCGGTGCGTTACCGCTCATGAGCCCCACCTTCCATGAGTCCAGGAGCCCGCCTCACCCCCGAACCTAATGCGGGCCCCGCCCCGGACCCCTCGGCGCGCCGACGAAGAAGACACTGCCCACAGCCGGACGGCGCGGCAACAGCGCCCAGTCCCCTCCTCCCTCCCCGGGAGCAGACCGGCCCAAGCCTCACCTCAAGGTCCCCACCCGCCCCACCGCCGTTGCCGTCGACCAGGTCGGCTCGCTACCTGCTCGACGGTTCTGAACCAGGGCAGCACCACGCGACATGGCACGGTATAGAAATGGAGTTGGATGTGGACAGAGCAGTACACCCCGACACTAAGAGCACTGCTCTGATATGAGATTTGCGGACTTTTAATCCGCAGGGTATTGCTGTCAGGGTCTCCTCGCCCACAGCGCCCGCTTCCGGGGACTATGGCGGCTGACGCGTTGCCTCACCAACTCCATCGACACGCACACACGAATACCCACGGTGCATCAGAGGCGGAGAGGCCTCGGACCGTGATTTGTTCGTGGTAGAAGACCCTAGGCGGGGTGCCCTGGGGAGCCAATCAGGGAGCCACCGTGGTCGGACCCCTCTCGACTCCCCACGACTCCCCCGGAGATTTCCGCAGGTGAGAGGCTCCCCGATCGACTTCCATCGACCTTGATCGACTGGTCTTCTGTGCCGCTCGGTCAAAAGGTCCTCCCCGGTCACGATCAGCGGAATGGTGTCGGCCTCCCGCGTGATCCACGGCTGGGCAGACTGGGGCGCGTGTGAGCAGGGGGCCCGGTTAGTGGAGGCGGCGCCGCTGTCGCCGCGCCTCGGGCCGCGTCGCGCGGATCGCCCGGACCAGGCAGGCGTGGGCGTCAGAGTCGACCAACGCCGCCAGCAGCGCCCGATCCACCGCAGTGAACCGCATCCTCTTCCCGGCCAGTGGCGCTCCAGCACGGCGATCTGGGGCCCCAACACCAAGATTTCGGCGTCCTTGTCCCGATCGGTCATCGGGAGAAGGCGGAGGGCCGCGAAGGTGTTCGCCACGGTCAAGTAGGCCAGTCGCAACAGCAAAGCCGCTCATCATCTCGCGACGACCGCCTCGCCCCCGTCGCTGCGAACCGATTAAGCCTTGCGCCAGAACCCACGCCCTGCAGGTCTCACCTGCACGGACGTAATTTCGGCAGGTACAGGACTGCCAGCCAGCACGTTCTCTGGCTGATCGGCCAACCGACGCCACGCTCACCGAGGATCGCCGGCGTGCGGCGTGCTGCGCCGCGCTCCTGCCGGCCAGGGTCGACGCCGGCGTTCTCAGCGCCAACGAGGTCGCTGCTCTGGCCCTACTGGTGGACAGATCGCTGGGGAGCGAGAACTTGATCGCGAAGTGAGCCGCCAGGCGAGCCGGAGCGATGCCAGCGATCGCCGCATTGCCGTTGAAGGGAGGCGCGCCAGCGCCGACCGCCGAGAGCAATGCGATAAGCCCGTCCGGGATCGGCCAGCCGGGTCCTTGGGGCGGGGAAACGGGGGACGATTTCTTGGGTCGTGGGAATCTCATGCGGTGGTTGCGGAGAGGTGGCCGTGGGGGGACCGGATTTCCTCATCGGGCGGGATGCGGAGCTCGGCAGATTGACGGAGGTTCTGGAGCGGGGCGTCGGGGGTTCGCGGGAGATCGTCTTCCTGGAGGGTGAGCCGGGGATCGGTAAGACGTTCCTGCTGGAGGCGCTGCTCGCGCGGGCGCGGGGGCGGGGTGCGCGGACATTGTCGGGGACGGCGGACGCGATGGGCGGGAGTCGGCCGTTCGGGGCGCTCGCGGAGGCGCTGGCGGCGCCGGCGGGGGACGGGCTGCTGGCGCCGGACGCGGGGGGTGCCGAGGACGGGGTGCCCGTGCCGGCGGGGAGTCCGGCGGAGAAGGGGCTGCGCGGGCTTCAGGTGATCGAGGGTCTGCTGGCGGGGTTGGAGCGGCTGGCGGCGGAGGGGCCGGTGGTGCTCGCGCTGGAGGATCTGCATTGGGCGGATCAGGAGACGCTGCGGGCGTTCGACGCGGTCGTCCGGCATCTGGGGTCGTCGCCGCTGCTGCTGGTGGGAACGTTCCGTGCTCGTCCGCGGAGTGCGGAGTTGGCGGCGCTGCTCGACCGGGTGACGTCGCGCGGGGCGGAGGTGCTGCGGGTGGAGCGTCTGGGCGAGGAGGCGATCGGCGCGCTGTGCGAGCGGGTGCTGGGGGCGCCACCGTCGCGGGCGCTGCGGCGGCGGTTGGCGGCGGCGGGCGGGAATCCACTGTTCGCGGTGCAGTTGCTGCGGGCGTTGCAGGAGCAGGGGGCGGTGGTGGTGGGCGATGGTGTCGCGGACGGCGGGGACGGTCCACTGCCGCCGAGCCTGCGGCAGGTGATCGTGCGGCGGTTCGGGCAGTTGCCCGCGGCGACGGTGGAGCTGCTGCAGATCGCGTCGGTGCTGGGGACGTCGTTCGCGCCGGGTGATCTCGCGACGGTACTGGACAGGCCGCTGGCGGGGTTGCTGCCGCAGTTGAACGACGCGGTGTCGCACGGGCTGGTCGGGGATCGCGGGGACGTGCTGGCGTTCCGGCATCCGATGATGCGGGACGCGCTGTACGAGAGTTTGCCGTCGGCGATCCGGCGGCGGCTGCATCATGAGGCGGGGGAGGCGCTCGCGGCGGCGGGGGCGCCGGCCGCGCAGGTGGCGGTGCAGCTCGCGGAGGGTGCGCAGCCGGGTGATCCGGAGGCGATCGCGTGGCTGCGGAAGGCGGCGGAGGAGGTGTCGGCGTACTCGGTGGGGACGGCCGTCCGGTTGCTGGAGCGGGGGTTGGAGTTGGCGAGCGGCGACGGGGCGCGCGGTGCCGCGGTGCGCGCGGACCTGGTGCCGCTGCTGGGGTTGGAGGGGCGGTTCGCGGAGGCGCGGGAGCTGGCGGCGGCGATCCCGGCGGGGTGCCTGTCGGTGGAGGACGAGATCCGGTTGCGGAGCGGGCAGGCGCGGGCGCTGTCGCGGCAGGGGCGCTGGGCGGAGGCGGCGCGGGCGTTAGGCGCGATCGCGGAGCTGGTGCCCGGTGGCGCGGTGCGGGCGTTGTTCGAGGCGCGAACCGCCTACGCGCTGATCTTCGCGGGGGATGTCGCGGGCGGGCGGGCGCGGGCGGAGCGGATCCGAGACGCGGCGCTGGGGCCGGAGTACGAGCAGGCGCTCGGCGCGGCGGTGACGACGCTGGCGCTGGCGCTGGCCGCGGAGGGGAAGTTGAAGGAGGCGCTGGATCTCGGCGAGCGGGGCCTGGTCGCGGTCGGGGATTCGCGGCCCGCGCCTGGAGCGTTCCTGTTCCCGCACATCCCGGTCGGGTTCGTGCTGCTGGACGCGGACCGTCCGGACGACGCGGAGCGGGTGCTGAACGAGGGGCACGCGCTCATGGAGGAGGTCGGCGCGCTGAGTTTCCGGCCGTACGTGCCGGGTGTGAAGGCGCTCCGGGGGTTCCATTTCGGCGACTGGGAGACGGCGCTGGCGGAGGCGGAGTCCGGTCTCGTGATGGACGAGGAGATCGGCACCCGCTGGCTGTTCTTCGCCGAGACGGTGATCGGCCGGATCGCGCTGGCGCGGGACGATCTGCGGACGGCGGGGCGGATGGCGGCGAAGACGGAGGCGGCGCTGGCGGCGGCCGACGCGCCCGAGTTCGCGACCGGGCGGGGCTGGTCGCTGTGGATCGGGGCGCTGCTGCTGGAGGCGAGGGGCGAGGCGGACGCGGCTGCGCGGGCGGCGGCGCGGGCGTGGCGGGCGCTGAACGGCTGCCGGATGCTCGGCAACCGGCTGCCCGCACTGGACGCGGTACGGCTCGCGGCGGCGGTCGGTGACGGGCGGGTCGCGGACACCGTCACCGATGAGGTCGCCGAGTACGCGGAGCACGCGGGCACGTCGACCGCGGAGGGCCTCCGGCTGCACTGCGAGGGGCTGGCCCGCGGTGACACGGATGCGCTGGTGTCGTCGGTGGAGGCATACCGGGAGGGTGCGCGCGGGTTCGAGCACGGGCTGGCAGCGGAGAGCGCCGCGGTGGCGCTGGCCCGGGACGGCCGGGCGGCGGACGCGCGGCGGATGCTCGCCGAGGCGTTGGAGCGCTACGAGGCGCTGGGGGCGCGGCGGGAGGCGGCCCGCGCCACCGCCGCGCTGCGGGCGCTCGGGGTGCGGCCCGGGGCACGGCGGCGGCGCGTGGACCGTCCGGCGCACGGGTGGCAGGCGCTGACGCCGACGGAGCGGAACATCGCCGTGCTGATCGCCGAGGGGCTCACGAACCCGCAGATCGCCGAGCGCGTGTTCATCTCGCGGTACACCGTGGAGACGCATCTGAAGCGGGTGTTCGCGAAGATGCGGGTGCGCAGCCGCGCCGAACTCGCCGCGCTCGTCGTCGCCCGCGCCCCGCGTCCCGACTAGCGCGTGTCCCCGGGCCGGCCGCCCGGCTGCGGGACACGCCTCAGTGCGTGCCCTTGGGGACTTCGGCGGCGAGTTCGTCCAGGTCGGCGCGGACGGCCTTGACCTCCCAGTAGAACCCGTGGTCCGCGGGGGCGCCGTCCACGGTGCGGACGGCGAACCGGCCGTCCGCCACCGCGGACGCGGCGAGTGGCGACAGTGGTTCGTCGGCCTCGAACTTCGGGGTGAGCTGGACGGTGCGGCCGTCCGGGCGGGTGAGCGCCTCGAAGTAGCCGGGCAGTTCGACGGTGGCCTTGCCATCCGCGAGCCGGCCTTCACCGCGGTAGTAGACGGCGTACTCGGGTCCTTCGACGGCGGCGTGGACGAGGTCGCGTTCGGCGGGCTCGACCGGGTGGTCGATGAGGAAGTGCTTGGCGCCCGCCCAGAGGTTGCCGTCGGCCATCAGCTTGATCGGCCAGTTGTCGCGCTCGTAGCTGCCGACATAGACGGCGCCGTCGGCGAACAGGTCGAACGTGCTGATGCCGCCGCCGCTCCAGGACGGCTTGGTGTGGGCGCCGACGGTGAGCGTCCCGGCGGCCGGGGAGCCGCCGCCCCAGTCGGCGTTGATGTGGACGCCGCCCTTGTTCAGCAGGTAGAGGCGCTCCTCCCCCGCGATGTGCAGCCGCCCCTGGCCGAGGATGGCCTTGCCGGGCGCGTGGTACACGTCCTGCGCGAGCAGGTTCGCCTGGACGGTGAGGTCGCCGCGCGCCACGACGGCGTTCTCGAACGTGGTGCCGCCGCGGACGGTCAGCGCGTTGCCCCGTCCGACGATCGCGGCGGCGGTGACGTCGCGCGCGTGCAGGTCGGCGTAGGGGCGGGAGCCGAAGGCGTAGTCGAGGGAGGGCCAGTTGGTGCTGGGGTCGATGAGCTCGAAGCCGCGCCCGGCGCGGAAGGAGAGTTGGCCGTGCTGGACGCCGTGGCCCCAGAAGCCGAGCGCGGAGACGACCTGGCCGCTGTTGACGGTCGTGCCGTTGATCGAGCCGAGGTGGAGCATGCCGCCGGAGATGCGGAGCCGTTCGGCGCCGCCCTGGAGGAAGTCGATCGTGTCGCCGGCGTCGTTGTTGACGCCGATGAGCAGGGTCGTCTCCTCACCGCCGCGGACGTAGTAGCGGAGGAACGCCTCGTCGCCGGAGCCGCCGCCGGGGTCGGAGGGCCACTGGATGCCGGAGCGGCGGGTGTTCCCGGCCGTCGGTGTGATCGCGCCGCTGAGCACGCGGAGCCCGGCGGCGGCGCGGGACGAGGTGTCGACCGTCACGGTGCCGCCCTGCCGGGTGACGGACGCGAGGACGAGCGAGCGGCCCGGGTCGGACGGCGGGGACGCCGCGAACCTCAGCAGCCCCTCCTCGGTGAGGCGGGTCGCGCGGGCGACGCCGCCGTCGCCGTTGACGTCGGTCTCCCGTTCCAGCAGCGTGAGCGTCAGGACGTGCGTGCCGTCGCCGGGGAGCGTGAGGCGGGTGTCGTCGGGCAGCACGATCGGCATGCCGTCGGCGTCCACGGCGACGCCGGCGGTGACGACGACGTCGCCGCCCGCGGGGTTGACCGCCAGCCCGGACAGCACGCCGGAGGGCGACTGGGCGCGGGTCAGCAGGTTCTGCCGGGACAGCAGGTAGTCGAGGCCCTGCGCGAGGTCGGCCGCGCGCAGGAACTGGTAGTCGAAGTAGCGCGGCCGGGCCATCGGCAGGGCCGTGCCGTTCCGCCAGGTGATGGTCATCGGTGTCTCCAGGAAGGTCGGTGGTGGGAGGGCTTCGCCCGGGGACGGTCAGCGGGGCGCGACGGCGTCGTAGCGCAGGCCGCTGGAGGCGGTGCCGCCGCCGGTGCGCTTGGCGCGGGCGAGCCACAGGTGCACCGAGCCGTCGGTCCAGCGGGCGAGCCGCCACTCGCGGACGACGCGGAGCCCGGCCCGTCCGACCTCCTCCTCGGGGACGGCGAGCCTCACCACCCGTCCGGTGTCGGGGGCGAGGGTCCAGTCGAGGACGCGGCTGTGGCCGATGATCGGCACGGGGGCCCCGCCCCGGGTGGGCTGCTGGAGCGGGACGCGCCGGAGGCGGACGCCGTCCGGCCGGCCGTCCTCCGGCGTCGGGACCAGCGGAACCCAGTTCTCCGGCACGGTCGTGGCGAAGGTGTAGGTCAGCTCGGGGAGTCCGGGGACGTCGGCGCGGGCCGGCACCCGGGCGCGCGGCACCTGGCCGTCCCGGTCGATGGGCTCGCCGGTGGCGCCGGTGACCGTCCGCTCGACGGCCCAGGCGAGGTTGGCGGTCTCGTCGCGCAGGAACCGCACCTCCTCGACGGGCGCCGAGGACAGCGTCGAGGACGTCGTCGGCGGCAGGACGAGCAGCGGCGACGGCGATTCGCCGCGGGCCGACGCGGGCCGGAACAGCCCCCAGCCCTGGCTGGTGCCGCCGCCGGGGCCCGTCGCGGGCACCAGCGTGCGGACGCCGAAGCTGTCGGTGACGACCAGCGAGCGGATCCGGGTGACCGAGCCGCTCGGCACGTCCACGGGGATGACGAAGTGGTCGTTGCCGTAGACGGTGGCGTACTCCACCAGGACCATCCGGGCCAGGTCGGTCGGGCCGGCGCCGATCCGGCCGAGGTTGACGTCGGCGTCCTCCATCTCCCAGAACCGCGTCGCGGGCATGCCGGGGTAGGCGGCGCGAGTGGGGACGACGACCCGCGTGCGCCGCTCGGTGTCGGACGGCGCGTGCAGCGACGCGTCGGGGTCGTGGTCGAGGTGGTACCAGTCGAGCCGGTCGCCGCCGTACTCGGGCGCGGTCAGGACGGTCTCGCCGCCGGAGCCGGTGGCGGCGACCGCGAAGGCGTACTCCATCCGCTCCCGCTGCCAGGTGCGGACGTCCGGGCCGGGGGTGTCGACCAGCGGCAGGAATCCGTCCGGCGGCCACGGCGGGTCCTGCGCGGCGCCGCCGGGTGCGGGCGCCAGCACGCCGGGCAGCCGCATCAGGTGGCCCGGGTCGGAGGTGCCGGAGGGCCGCTCCCCCACCTGGAGCCAGTCCAGCCAGCCGGTGACGGCCGCGGTGACGGAGGCCGTCAGCTCGGCCGGGACGTTGACCGAGCCGGGGAACGCGCCCTTGGCGTAGTCGCGGAGCACGTCCGTGCCGTGCGGTGCCCGGCCCGCCATGATCCGCAGGTAGCCGGCCGTCGTCTCGTCGGCGGCGGACGGGCCGTCCGCGGGCGGCCCCGGGATCGGGTAGCGGGCGACGACGGCCGCGCGCACCGCCCCGGCGCCGTGCTCGGACAGGAGGCGGAGCAGCTCCTGCCCGATCTCGGCGGCCCAGCGCAGGTCGTGGGCGCCGCCGGTGTCCTCGGCCTCGACGACCGCCTCCAGCGGCCGCGCCGCTGGCATCGGCGCCGCCGGGCCGCCGGCGGGCCCGTACCGCACCTCGGTGAAGCGCGCGGACTCGACGTCGAGCCTGGCGAGGACGGGGCTGCCCGCGTCCTCGCCCTGGAACTCGCCGAGCTGCCACTGCCGGGCGAGGAACCAGAGCGGGTCGGCGGTGCGGGCCTCCAGCGCGGGGCTGAGGTCCTCGGCGCGGGTGCGCGGCTCCAGTCGGCTCCAGGTGGTGATCGACGGGACGTGTGGTGGCTTCTCGGCGTCCGGGAGGAGGTCGGGAACGGTCATCGGATCCCCCCGGGGGTGGACGGAGCGGCGGACGGAGCGGTGAGCGTTGCGGCGGGAGCGGTCCCGTCGGGTGGCGGCGCGTCCGGAACGAAGTCGGTGGAGGTCTGCGGCTCGGTCAGGTTCACCGGGACGTAGGTGCCGGGCAGGAACTGCCCGGCCGCGCCGAGCGAGTCGATGTCGGCGGCGCGGGCGCGGGCCAGGTCGAAGGCCTCCTCGAGCGTCTGCACGAGGGCGTCGGGCTGCCAGGCGGGCGCGCCGTCGGCGGGCACGGCAAGCAGGACGGCCTGGGGCGCGGTGGCGCCGGGCGCGTCGTACTCGAAGGTCAGGCCGGTCTCCTGCCGGGCGGCGGGCACGACCTCGGTCCACTCGTCCACGAGGAGCCCGTGGACGGGCTTGGCGGGGTCGAAGTCGCCGAGGGTGACCACGACCATCGAGACGACGTCGCCGTCCGGTGCGCTCTCCCCCGCCCAGCGGTCGCCCGGCTTGGAGGGGAACTGGACGGCGCGGACGGTGGGGGGCAGCGTCGCGGCCCCGGCCCCGGTGAGCGCCTCGGTGTAGGCGAGCGCCTTCTGGAGCGTCCCGACCTTCGGCCGCACCCGTCCGTACTTGGCCAGCCACCGGCGGACGGCGTGCGCCGTTCCGCCCTCCAGCTCGTTGCCGGGGGCGAGCGTGGCGGCGAGCGCGGCCGGGTCGGGTGCCGCGGTGCTCTGGAGGACGGGGAGGTCCTGGGCGAACAGCGCCCGGAGCCGTGCGGTCTGGAACTCGCGGCGCCGGGCGGGCGATCCCGACGGCAGGTCGTAGTCGGCGGGGACGCAGGTGCAGGCGTCGAGCGTGCAGTTCAGCGCGCGGCCCCGGTACTCGGCGACGATCCGGCAGTGCGCCAGCCTGCGGTGCAGGAGCTCCGTCCGCGCGGACGCGGCCTGCTCCATGACCTGCTGCGCGGCTCCGGTCCGCGGCGGCGGGGCGACGGTGCCGAGCACCCCGAACCCGGCGGCGCTCGCCAGGGCCTTGCGCACCTCGGTCTCGGTCGTGGCGGCGAGGCCGGTGATGCTGGTGCCGACGATCTGGAGGGCGAAGTCGGCGCGGTTCCTGGTCGCCTGGTCGAAGGTGCTCTCGGCGGTGGCGCCGGGCCCGGCGAGGTCGGCGGCCTCAACGGGGCGGGACTGGGTGAGCAGCCGCCGCACCGCCGAGGCGGCCTCCAGGAACTCGGCGAGCGACACCTGGTCGGCCGGCCAGGTGGGGTCCCGCTCGAAGCCCGGTTCCAGCGCCCAGTCCTCGCCGATCTTCGCGGCGTCGCGGCGCGGCCAGGCGGCCGCCTCGATCCGCCGCTCCAGTTCGGCGCCGGCGTCCGGGCGCGCGCCCCGCACCGGGGCGGCGACGTGGTCGATGGCCGGGATCTGGAGGAAGTCCAGGCTCAGCGGTGGCTGGACGACGGTGCGCGCGCCGTCGGGCGAGCGCCATGTGTTGCGCCACTTGACCCGCCAGTTCGGCGGCAGCAGCGCGGTGGCGACGCCGTCGGCCGGGGCGGCGGCGAACACGCGCACCTGCTCGGCGATCGGGGCGCCCCAGCGCAGCTTCTCGAACCGGGCGTCGTAGTTGAACAGCAGCAGGACCCGGTGGGTGACGGCCGCGCCGCTGTCGGCGGTGCGGCAGAACTGGAGTTCCGGCGGGGTGGAGCCGCCGTGCGCGGACGCGTCGAGGGCGGCGGCGGCGCGGGTGGCGTTGCCCTGGGCGATCTGGTGGACGCCCTCGGCGAGCAGCGCGTCGCCCACCGCGTCGATCGCGTCCGCCAGGTCGGTGAGGACGTCCTCGACGGCCGTCCGGTCGCGGACGGGGAGTCCCGCGAGAACCGCGTCCAGGTCTCCGGCGCCGTAGAGGCGGTGCAGTTCCAGGCCGTCTGTCACCGCGGTCGACTCGATCGCCGGGACGGCGGTGGCGTCGGGGGTGACGCTGTGCGCGCGGATCGGCGCGGCGTCCCGGAACACCGGCAGGTGCTGGTCGAAGGGGCCGCGCGGGTGCTCGTGCAGGCCGCGCTCGAACCGGTAGCCGAGCAGCAGGCCGAGCGGCTGCCCGTCGCGGACGCCCGCGATGAGCTGCTCCGCCAGCCGCACCCGCCGCGACGTGAGCTCGACCGCCAGCGGGTTGCCGCCCGCGTTCGCGGCGCCGCCGTCGCCCGAGGCGCCCGCGCCGCCGTGGGAGCGCCAGCCGCTGCGCAGCACGGCCGCGGTGACGGCTTGGGTGAGCGACGGCGCGTGCACGTGCCCGGCCTCGTCCGGTGCCGGGTAGAGCGGCCCCGCGGGGACGCCGTCCGGCAGCGGGACCTGGTCCCCGGTTCCGGCCGGCGGGACCAGGTTCGCGACCCAGCCGTAGCCGCCGATGTGCACCCCGGCCTTCTCCCCGGCGGCACGCCCGCGGACGAGCCCCTCCAGCCGCCGGGTGGCGAACGAGGTGATCCAGGCGTCCAGCCGGTGCGCGGTCAGCGCGAGCGTCCCGGCGACCTCGCGTTCCAGCCGCCCCGGCGTGAGACCGGGTCCCGCGAGCCTGGTGAGGGTCGCGCGGAAGTCGCGGATGCCCTCGGTCACGGTCGCGTGCCGTGTGTCGCCCGGACGGTCGGCGGCCGCGAGGTAACCGCCGACCGTCAGGGCGGGATCGGTGCCGCCGCCGGGCAGCGGGAGGGGCTGCCTGAGGCGCCGCGCGAGCGTGGAGGTCACCTCGCGCGGGAAGATGTCGATCAGCTCGGGGTCGGGGACCTGCCCGACGCCGTCGATCAGGGCGGCGGCGTTGGAGTGCTCGGCCAGCAGCGCCGCGCGCAGCAGCCGCCGGAAGAGCGGCGCCGGACCGGACGGCGCGGGCGCCTCGTCCGCGCGGAGGCCGGGCGCGGCCAGCTCCTGAAGGTAGGCGCGGATCGCCGCCGCGTCGGTGCCCGCGATCGGCGTGGCGAGCCGCATCGACGTGTCGGCGAACACCGCCAGGGCCAGCGGCGGGTCGTCGGCGGTCCCGAGGCCGAGGTCGGCGAGCAGCCGCCGGGACGGCCCGGCCACCTGCTCCCGCCAGCCGCCGCCGAGCTCCAGGCGGGCGAACCGCCACAGCCAGGCGACGTACTCGTTGCCGAGCATCGCGCGGACCCGCATCTCGCGGGGCAGCGCGTCGGTCGCGAGGATGTCGAGCATGGTGCCGTCCGGGTCGTCCAGGCCGGGACGGATCCGCGGCACCGGCGACGTCAGCCACACCCGGTCGAGCAGCCGGGTCAGCAGGTCCACGGCCTTCGCCTCGCCGGGCCCGGCGGCGGCCCAGCGGCGCATCGCCGCGACCGGCAGCACGCCGTAGACCTGGCGGCCGACGCGCAGCGTCGGCAGCGGCCCGTCCGGGTGGACGTGCGCGACGAAGTGCGACCGGATGGCGGGCAGGTCCGAGTCCCGGCTCGTCTCGTGGCCGTCCATGAGGTGGCGGACGAGGTAGTCCAGGGAGGCGGGGAACAGCAGCCGCCGCACCGCGGCGCCGGTCCGGCGCAGGTCGTCGCCGCCGTCCGGGGCCCGGCCGAGGGCGGTGGCCGCGCCGGACGGGGCGGGCGCCCGCCGCGTCCGCTCCAGCAGGTCGCCGGTCCGGGAGACGAGCGGGAGCGCCAGCGCCTCCGCGAGCAGCGCCGCCGCGCTGTCCGGGCCGACGGCCGTCGCGGGCGCGCCGGTGACGCGCGCGTCCGCCGCCGTCTCGCGGGACCTGGGCGCGTACCCGCTGGACACGGTCTCGGTGTTGTTGGTCGGCGTGCCGGGCGGGACGAAGCCGAGCCCGACCGTCGCGGCCTGCGCCTCCAGCAGCTCCGCCAGCCTCGCGGCGGCCGTCTCCGGCGCGGCCCCCTCGTCCACGCCGTAGACGACGAGCAGCTCGATCTCCTCGGTGACGCCGTCCACGGCGACCGCCATCCCGGCGTCCACCGCGGCGGGGAAGTCGACGAGCCACCGCATGCCTTCGTCGACCGCGGCGTCCTCGTCGGTGAGCCCGGCGAGACCCTGCGGCGCGCGGGGGGACGGGCCGACCGCGAGGTCCGGACGGACCTCCTTGGCGAAGTCCGCCGCGATGACGCGTCCGCTGGCCGTGCGGGCGGCGAGCCGCCACCGGGTGGGCATCGCGCGCGCGTGGGGCGCCTCCTCCCAGGTGTCGGTGCGTTCGAGCGGTCCGGGGAACTTGCCGGTGTCGTCCGGCTGCATGACCCGCGCGATCCAGGTCGCGCGGGGTGCGCCGTGATAGAGGACGAGTTCCTCCCAAGCGGCTTCGGGCTCGTTCTTCCGCGTCCAGTAGCGGCGGCCGGCGTCCCGCTCGGTAGGGGTCAGCTTCGCCTCGTGCGAGTCGACGTGGATCTGGTCCGGGTAGATCCGGATGAGCAGCCGGGAGCCGTCGAACCTCGTCTCCAGGCGGACGGGCAGCAGCGCCACCGGGTACCGGGCCGACAGCGACCAGCCCGTGGCGGGCACCTGGCCGGACAGTGCGAGATTCATGAGCGGGCTCCGATCGCTCCAGTGGCCGCGGGGACGATGAGGGCGCCGGACGCCGGCCCGGCGAGGACGCCCGGCTCGGCGAGGGCGGCCGGGGACGGGTCGGGAGGCAGCAGGTCGCTCGCGTGCCGGGCGACGAGCGCGGGGCGTTGCAGCGCGACGCGGGCCATGTCGGCGGCGTTGCGGCCGAAGACGGCGCCGTCGAGTGGCTCGCCGCCGAAACCCGGCGCGTGGGGCGACAGGAACAGGGCGTCCGCCGGGAGGTGGCCCCAGTGCAGGTCGTCCCAGTGGGCACCCGCCCAGGGAGTGCCCGGCACCCAGTCTTCGGGCGGGTCGTCCACGCCGAACCGGGTCGCCGTGGGCTGCTCGCGCAGGACGAAGAAGTGTCCCGGCCGTTTCTTCGCCGGGTCGGCGTCGCCCCGGGCCTCCTCCGCCGTCAGCGGGAAGCCGAACAGCAGCAGGTCGGGGTTCAGCCAGGCGTGGAAGGTGGGCAGGACGTCGGGCCCGGTGCAGTCGCGGCGGCCCTCCTTCCACGTCGCGGCCCGCATCGTGACGACCGTGGACGGGTAGCGGCGCATCGCCTCACCGCGGATCACGAGGATCAGCGACCGCTCGCCGGGCGCGCCGACGGCGGTGAGGTGGGTGCCGAGCGGCCCGGTCCGCCAGGCGGGCTCGGTGAACGGCGGGATGTCGGTCAGCGGCGCTCCGGCCGAGACGGCGTTCCGCACGTCCCAGAACTGCGGGAACCAGGTGTTGCGGGGGTCGGCGGGGAAGCCGCGCCACAGCATCTCCCGGCTCATCTCGTGGTTCAGCCCGACGAGGAACGCCTCGATGAACCGCGGGTTCGCGGCGAGCGCGGTCAGCGTCTCGGGCGCCACCTCCGGCAGACCCGGGACGACGTTCTCCTGCGAGAGCCCGCGCAGCAGTTCGTACGCGGGCACGGTGAACCGGACGCCCGCGAGCAGCCGCCGCAGCGGGTCGCCGGTGTCGGGGATCGCCTCGGCGAGCGGCCCGTCGCCGAGCCGCAGCCCGTCGAGGACCTTGCGGGGCACCGTCGCCTCCGGCCGGAGCTGCTCCCGGACGGCCGCCGCCGTCGCGTCCACCTCGATCTCGGCGCCGCGATCGTCGCGGGCGAGCGCCTGCGCCGGGGCGAGGTACTGCTGGTGCTTCAGCGCCGCCTTCATGAAGTCGTCGCCCATCGCGGCGCGGTCGGCGACCAGGCTGGGCCGCAGGTCGGCCAGCGCGACGCCGCCGCCGCGGACGGACGCGCCGGGCAGCCGCTCCACGTTCCGCGCCTCCGTCCAGCCGGTGGCGGCGCCGTCCGCGCCGAGGTCGAACCCGATGCGGTAGGCGGCGTCGTTGCCGCCGGACGCGCTGCCGACCCGGTAGACGAGCAGGTCGGGGCGGCGCGTGCCGCTGAAGTCGGCGACGACGATCCCGGCGCCGTGCCCCCAGCCCGCCTCCCGGTCCTGCGGGACGGGCACGAGGCCGCTCCAGCCGCCGAGGACGACGCCGCGCCGGTTGAGCGTCCGGCCGATCCCGTACCCGGCGAACGGCCTGCCCGCGGCGTCGGTGCCGCTGAGGAACACGACCAGGTCGGGCCGCAGGTCCTGGGAGACGTCGGCGACGTCCACGGCCACGTCGCCGAAGGACGTGAAGGAGTAGGGCAGCGTCACCGTGTCGCTCCAGCCGCCGGTCACGACGCCGTCGTCGGACAGCCGCCAGCCGATCCTGTAGCGGACCCGGCCGTTCGCCGTGTAGACGAAGACCAGCTCCGCGCGGCCGTCGCCGTCGATGTCGGCGAGCGCGATGTCGGCGCCCTCCGCGGGCGCGCCGAGCGGGTCGTGCGCCCGGCGCGGCGCGCTCCACCGGGCGGGCACGCCCTCGGTGTCGAGGTCGAGCCCGAGCTGGTAGGTGATCTCGCCGAGCTCGTCGCCGAGGACCACCATGACCTGCGGGCCGGACGGCGTGATCCGGCCGGCCGTCACGGCCATCACCTCCACGTCGATACCGCCGAGGTCCGGGCCGGTGCGGGCGCCGGAGAACCCGCCGATCCGCCCGTCGGCGTCGAAGCCGTGCGCGACCCGGTGCCGGACGCGCCCGGCGCCGCCCTCCTTGGCGAAGTCGGCGACGATCAGGGACGAGAACAGCCCGACCCGGGACGCCCACCGCTTGTCGGGCACCGGGACGTCGCCCGGCCCCCCGGCGCCGCGGACATCCCGCGGGAAGCCGTGGTCGGTCCACTGGCCGTTGTGGTCGACGGACGCGAGCCGCCCGTCCGCGGTGACGGCGAACAGCTCGCTGTCCCGGCCCTCCCGCAGGACGACGGGGCCCGGCTGCCGGAGCGAGAGGCCGCCCGGCGGACGCAGGCGCGCGTTGCTCCAGTTCCACGTGTCGCCGCCGGCATGCTCCAGGCGGCACATCACGACGTCGTTCGGGTTCGCGTCGGGGACGACCAGCATGCTGATGGTGGGACGGCCGTAGAAGTCCACTCCGGCCTCCCGCGCCACCGACACCACCGACGTCCCGTTGTACGGCTCCCAGTAGTTGGAGGCCGGCCGGAGGTCGCCGCGGGTGAGGATGAGGTTCCCGTCCCGGGACGCGTACGCCATCCCCGTGAGGTGCTCGTAGTCCGGCCAGGGGGCCGCGAGGTTGCCGTTCACCAGCGGTGTGGGGTTCTCACCGACGTTCAGGTTGATCCACTCCCGGGTGGTGAGCCCCTGCCGGGAGCACGCGTGCAGCCCGCCGAGGTTGGTCGTGACGTAGACGAAGTCACGGCTGCGGGACGAGATCGGGCCGATCAGCACCTCCTTCGAGCTGGCGAAGGTGGGGCGGCCGAGGGCCCGCCACGTCCAGGTGCGGGCCTGGTAGTCCCAGTCCAGGGCGTACAGGCCGTTGTCGCCTCCCAGGACGTAGACGGAGGTGCCGCCCGCGTGGGGGTCGGTCCTCGCCCCGCCCGGAGGGGCGCCGCGGTCGGCCCAGACGAAGCCGGCGCTCGGCGCGTCCCGGTACCGCTCCCACAGGTTCCCGTCGGCGGTGCGGACCAGCACCTGCGGCGCCCCGCCGGTCCGGATCGCGGCCCCGGCCGACCGGACGGGCTGTCCGCTCGGCGGCGTCCCGTGGTCGAGCCATAGCCAGCGGTCCTCGACGAAGCGCCGCTGGAACAGGTGGCCGTCGTTCGCCGCGACGAAGAACCCCCCTTGCACCATGTCCCCGCCTTCGGACGCGAGCGTCCGCGGCGTGTCGTCCGACACGGCGGCGGGGCTCGCGGCCGGTAGTTCCCCGGGGATGCTCCCGGCGGCCACGCCGGCCCGGGTGGTGTTCCACCAGGGGTCGGCCATCGCGGCGCGGATGGACGCCTCGTCCACCGAGCCCAGCAACCGGCCCGCGACCTTCGTGAACGGCGTTCCCCCGGCCGGGACGTCCGCCGGAGGGACGGCGGTGTCGCCCGTCGCGAGCCGCTCCACCGGGGCCGGCACGGTGCCCGCGCGCGACGCCAGCGGGCCCCGGGGGCGCAGCAGCCGCCGCATCGGCACGGACGTGGCCGCCCGCAGCCCGGCGTTCCCGGCCAGCTCGTCGCCGACGCTCGGCCCGCCCTCCACGTCGCCGCCCACGGGACCGTCGCCCTTCGGGCCGTCCGGCCCCTTCCGGCCGATGCCCGCGCCCCTCCGGGCGGCGGTCGCGTCCGGCGCCTCGATCTCCCCGAGGACGGGGCCGGTGACGGCGAGCAGCTGCGCGTCGGTGAGGGCCCCGCCGGGCTGCTCCGGGTCGAGCCGCTTGCCGTGGAGGGCGGCGGACACGTCACGCGCCGCCTGCCCTCGCAGGAGCACCTCGTTCATGTCCCGGACGGCGGCCGCCGCCGCCCACGCGGCCGCCGCCAGGTCCTCCTGGTGCCGCTGGATGATCTCGGTCCCGAGCGCGGCCGCGGCCCGGTAGCGCGGGTCGAGGTTCAGTTCCCGCAACCACTTCGGCTCGCCCGCGGGGAGGTCCACCTCCGCCGTGTGGACGGCCCCGTACAGGGGCGGGGTGAGCCACTCGTCGGTGTCCTGGAGCAGCTCCTCGATCACCTCCCGCCAGGACGCGCGGACGCCCTCTTCCCATACGGTCGGCTCCATCACCGGCGACGACAGCGCGCCCTCGAAGCCGAGCACGGACGTGCCCACCCGGCCCGCGGGCTCGGTGGCGGGCAGCCCGCCGCCCGGCGCGGAGATGTCCACCGGCCGCTTGCCGACCTCCGGGGGCAGCGGGCGCGCGCGCAGCCGCCGGACCAGGGACTCGAAGTCGCCCTCCGGTCCCGTGGTGAACGACCAGTGGTGGTAGGCGGGCAGCACGACGACGTCCTGCGGGGACGGTTTCGGGGAGCCCGGCCCCCACGCGGGGACCAGCGTCCCGGTCTGGGCGGGCCGCCCGCCGCTGCCCGCGAGCCGTCCGGCCTCGAAGGCGGGGACGACGGCCGCGTGGTAGCGGGTCCCGGCCTGGAGCCTGCGCGGGCAGACCAGCCGCGACAGCGTGCGGTCGGGATGGTCGCGCAGGACGTCCGCGACGTCGCCGTCCTCCCCGGTGAGCAGGACCTGCGCGTGCGCCCACGCCCACGACTCGGCCAGCGGCGGCAGCTCGCGGACCGCGCAGGTCAGTGTCGGCAGCGCCCCGGCGGGCTCGGCGATCTCGCCGTCCTCCGCCGGGACGGCGACGAGCACCAACCAGGGGCGGAGCCGGCCCTGCGCGTCGGCCTCGGCCGGGGTGAACGCCCACGGCAGGTCCGGGCGGTCGAACTCGACCGCGGCGAACAGGGTGTCCTCGGCGCCGTCGGTGCCGGGCGCCGGAAAGCTCCGGATGACCTGCCGGTCGTCCAGGCCGGTGACGTCGCCGGGCCCGTGGATCGCCGCGGTCGTGTCCGCCGGGATCACCCTCCCGTCGTCGGCGGTGAAGCCGACGTGCAACGGGATCTCGCCGCGCAGCTTCGGCAGGGCGCCGCTCAGCGGGTCGGCGCCGGTGACGGCGCGGGCCAGGCCGTCCCGGACCCAGGGCAGGAAACGCAGTCCGGCGGCCATGTCAGGACACCTCCGAGTGGTCGGTCGAGTGGTCTGGGCGCTCTGGATGGTCGATGCGCGCGGCGAGGGGCGGCGCGGCGAAACGGGCCGGGCCGCTGGTGCGGGTCCTCGCGTTCGCGGCGGGCCCGTTCCCGGCGAACACCGCGAGCAGGCCGTCGCCGAAGGCCCTGCCGTCGCCGTCGCGGCCCGCGCCATCGCGGGCGGCGTGGTGGGCGGGCACGGCGTCCCCCATGGGACGGGCCGCGGTGTCGGGGTCGTCGATGATGATCCGGTCGTAGGACCCGTCGTCGCCCGCGGTCGTGAAGACGGTCAGCGCGGCGTCGGGCACGTCCGTCCCGGCGGGCGCGACGAGCCGCCGTCCCGCCGCGCGGCGCTCGGACTGCGGACGCTCGACCATCTCCGCTTGCGTCAGGTCGAAGAACTGGCCCGGCGCGTAGTAGTCGTCGATCGTGTCGCCGAGCCCCCCGGCCTCCCCGCCGACCGTGAACGAGGTGATGTCGAAGCGGCGGGGCCCCTGGACGCGGCTGGTGCCGAGGCGGTCCAGGTCCACGCCGAGCGGCAGCAGGTTCTGCCGGACGCCGAGGGTCGCGCCCGGGTGCATGAGGACCTGCCCCGCGGGCAGCTCCGGAGTGCTCAGGGCGGCCATCTCCCCGCCGCCGCCGGGGGTGGCGACGTCCCAGGTCCCCGGCTGCTTGAGGGCGTCGAGCAGCAGGTCGGCGGCGTTGACGAACGTCGGCCGGTTCTCCTCGGTCGGGTCGCCGAGCACCTTGTCGAACCGCTTGCTGATGTCCCAGAACAGGAGGTGGACGGTCACCTCGCCGTGCGCCCGCCATGGGCCGGGGCCGCTGATGCCGATGAGCAGCGTGAGGGCGAGCAGGGTCTTGTCGCCCCACTTCACCGACACGGTCGCGCCGAGCTCCGCGGTCAGCCAGAACGGCTTGAACTGGATCAGCGCGTCCAGCCAGGCGCGGCCGTCCACGACCAGTTCCCAGAACGCGAAGTGCAGGTAGAGCGCGCCGCCGAACTGGACGCTGTTGCTCGTCACGGCGAGGTACGCCTCGACGCGGAACAGGTCGCCGCTCTTGTTGAGGTTGATGGAGAAGCGCTTCAGGTCGGGGAAGCCGGTCGGCTTCGGGAACGCCGGGTGGAAGCCGCCGATGGAGACCGCGAAGTTCTTCTCGCCCTTCCAGCGCAGCCGCAGCGCCATGTCGCCGCTGACCGGACGCCCGAACAGCTTGGAGTCGACGAGGCTGCCGTCGAGCGACACCTCGCCCGCGCCCGGGTCGAGCGTCCCGACCACGTCGAGCTGGAACCTCCCGGCCTCCTGGAAGTTGATCACCAGCCGGCCGAGCACGACCAGCCGGATCGGCTCCGGAAACTCGATCATGATGCCGAGGTCGGCGCGGACGGTCCCGGCCAGCCACTCCAGCCGCGCCATGATCCCGACGAGCGTGCCGGTCGGGTCGGGCGGGAACATCCGCCCGAGCGTCGCGATCACGTTGGGCGCGTTGCCGACCGGGTCCGCCGGGAACAGCACCGCGTCCAGGCTCCGGGACCGGGTCGCGTTGCGCAGCTCCTCCAGGTTCGCGCGCCGGTTCAGGCCGACGATCGCCCCGAGCCCGGTCAACGTGATCCCGGCCGGCAGCACCAGCCCCGGACGCCACTGGAACGACCCGGACACCAGCAGCGAGTAGCTCTCGCTGCCGTCCCGCTCGGTGAACGGCCTCCCGTCCGCCGTCTTCGTGTTGAGGACGGCGACGGCTTGGAGCCGGAACCCGCTCGACCCGGGCGCGATACTGCTCGCCATCCCGAACTGGAACGCCCCGGAGTACATGCCGCGCGGCTCGTCGATCGACAGGTAGCCGCCACCGTCCACCACACCGAGCACGAGGTGCAGCCCCAGCCCGGACGGCGGCTTGAACCGCGGCGCGAGGTTCGCCTTGCCGAGGTTGCCGCCCTCGTCCGGGAACGTGAGGTCGGCGGCGAGACCGACGTCCTCGATCACCGCGGTCAGGCCGCCCACCCGCACCGACAGCGTCGTGGTCGCCCAGGCGGTGACCGCCTCGTCCGCCAGCGACGCCTCAACCCCGATCCGCACCGTCTCCGGGCTGATGCCGAGCACCGTCGCGTGCACCGGGAACTCCGCGATCAGCCCGGCGGCGCCCGTCAGGTGCAGCCCGGCCCGATGCGACCACGCCACGCCCAGCTCGAACGGCACCGACACCTTCTCGTGCGGCAGGACCCGCTTGACGAACCCGTCGCCGTCACCGCCCGCGATGACGACCTCCGCCCGCCCGGCCCGGACACCGATCTCGATGTCGTCGCGTCCGGTGCCGAGCGCGGCGCGGAGCGCGAGCACCAGTTCGCCGACCGCCAGGTGCACCCCGTCGGGCGCGCCCACGACCCACGCGGGCTCGTCCGGCGCGGAGATCCGCGCCACCTCGGCCGCCACCCGCACCGCCGGGTCTGCGCCCGCCACCGTCACCCCGCCCGGCCCGAACGCGAACGCCTCCGCGGACACGTCCATGTCGCCGCTGACGTTCCAGCCCCCGGCCCTTCCGACGACGTGCGCCGCGATCCGCGGGACGACGATCAGCGCCGGGCGTCCCTCGATGAGCCCCAGCCCGAAGGTCGCGCCGAGCTCCACCTCGTCGCCCGCCCCGTCCGGGACGCGTGCGCGCACCGACAGCAGGTGCCCGGCGAGCCGCTCCCCGTCCGCCCCGAGGTCGGGCCCCACCCCGGGCTTGACGCCGTAGGCGGCGTCAAGCCCGAGCCCGCGCAGCAGCGCCGCCGCCTTCGGGAAGATGCGCGCCGCCGCGGCGTCGATCGCCTCCGGCGTGTCCATCCCCTCCGGCACGTACAGGGCGCGGAAGTACGCCCCGGGATCCGACAGCAGGTCGATGAGCCGGCCGAGGTCGAAGCCGGCGCGGCGCCGCGGCAGCCGGATCGGGTTGTCGCCGGGCGGCATCGGCGGGCTGGGGTTCTCCTGGTCCGCCGCGAGCGTCGCCACGCCGAGCATGACGGCGGCCGGCAGCGTCCACCGGGCGCGCCGCGCGAGGTAGGCGGTCGGCAGGTAGTCGAGCAGGTCGCCGAGCATGGTCTCGTACAGCTCGTCCGGGACCTCGCCGCCGACCCGCGGCGGCAGCGCCTTCACCGGCCCCGCGGCCGCGCCCAGCTTCTCGAACGCCGCCTTGTAGCCCTTGAGCGAGTCGCGCGGCAGGTCGGCGGCGGCCTCGGCCGCGTCCGTGACGGCCTTGCCGATGCCGTCCGCCCACTCCTGGAACGCCTGCGAGTCGTACCCGATCAGCGGCCCGAGGTCCCACCCCAGCGCCCGCAGCAACTGGTTCCGCCGCCACGGATCGGCCGCCGCCCGCGCCGGCTCCACGAACAGCGCGAACTCGGCGAAGATCTGCGCCAGGACGCTCCTCTCCACATCCGCCGCCTCAGCGTCTGCCGGGCCTGGGGTGTGCGTCGGGTCGGTCACGGTTGCCTCCTTGGGAGGTCGTCGGTGTCCGGGCGCAGGGAGTTCCGGCCGCCGGAGAGGTTGCGGTCGGCGGGGGGCAGGGCCTCGATCGGGAGCGTGTAGGGCGTACCGGTCGGCCACGTGGGCCAGTTCCGGACGGCCTCGACCGGCGCGCCGACCCCGGCGCGGGTCGCGGTGGCGCGGGCCAGCGCGGTGATGAGTGCGGTCTCGTGATCGCCGGTCCAGGTGTTCGGGGCGCCGGAGAAGTCCGGGCCGAGCGCCTTCGCGGCGGTGAGGACCTCGTGCAGGGGCGTCGCGGCGCGTCCGGCGAAGCGGCTCTCGGGCGGCTCGGCCGCGCCGGGCTGGGCGGCGGACAGCACGAACCCGGGTTCGAGCAGGTGCAGGCAGGCGAGCATCCCCGCCGCGCGCTCGGAGGTGAACAGGTCCCCGACCCGGGCGGGACGCGGGTTACCGTCCGCGCCGGGCACGGACCCCACGGTCGCGGGCGCCGCAGGGCCGTCCCAGGGCGCGCCGAGCAGGTCGTGCAGCCGCTGCCGGGCCGGTTTCCAGAAGCTCCGGCGAACGGCGGCGTCCGTCCGGGTGGCGGCGACGAAGCGGTACATCCAGTGCCAGGCGCGGAAGATCCCGAGCGAGAACTCGTGGGCGAGCGGCGCGCCCGGCTTGCCGTTCTCGGCGGTGAGCGTGGGACGCGACCGCGGTGTCCGCAGCCCGGTGTCGAGCAGGCCGGCGCCGTCGGCGCCCCAGCCCGGCAGCGGGACGAGCCCGGCGCCGCCGGTCAGCGCGTCGAACGCGTCCCGGTCGGTGGCGCGCAGGAACGCGATGTAGGCCCACAGCTCGCCGGACCACTCGCGGTTCTGCCGGACGGCCGTGACCGGCGGGAACGGCCCGTCGGCGGCCCAGCCGAACGGCCCGAGGCGCAGCAGCGCGGCGTCGGCGGCGGTGACGGCGTCGAACCAGGCCCCGGCCGTCGCCTCGGCGACCGCGCGGAGCACCTTGAACGTCGAGAGCTGCTTCGCGACGTGCTCGTCCGCGCGGCGGGCCACGAGCTGCGCGAGCGTCGGCCCGGACGAGGTGTCCGGGAGCCGCGGCAGCAGATGCTCGGGCAGCAGCTCCGAGCGGCCCGGCAGCACCGGGCCGGGCCCGTCCGGATACGAGGGGTCGGTGGCGATCGAACCGAGCGGCGTCAGCTCGGGGTGGCCCGGCGGCGCCGGGCCGACGACCGGACCGGCGATGTCGCGGGCGAACAGCCGCGTGGACGCGGACACCTGCCCGGCGCCCCACACGTTCGGGTCGACCAGCTCGGCGAGCGCCGTCCCGGACATCCGCCAGCCCTCGACCACCACCGGGCACCGCCAGCGGTTCCGCTTCCACTTCGCGATCGTGAGCTGGGTCGGCAGGTCGGCGACGCCGCTGACCGGGCCGACGTACCGGTCGGCGTCCGGGACGTCCACCGGGTGCAGGCGGTCGGAGTAGCGGGCGGCGTCACCGTCCTCGCGGGCCGCGCGGGAGCGCCGCGCGTACGTCTGGAACTCCCGCACCGCCCGGACGGTCTCGGTGTCGTACGTCCCGTAGACCGCCGGCGGGGCGAGGAAACCGAGTTCGAGCAGGTCCTTCTGGAGCTGCTCCACGACCTTGCCCGCGATCAGGACGGCGGGGCGCCGCAGCCCGTCGTAGACGGCGGGCCCGGACGCGATCGCGTCGTGGTCGAACTCCCGCAGGACGAACCCGTACGGGATGTCCTCGGTGAGGGACGGGCCGAGGTCGAGGCTCACCTCGTACGTCGTCAGCGGGCCCGGTTCCGGCCGGTCGCCGAGATGCCACCACAGCGTCTGCGTGGCCTTCTTGTCCTCGCCCTGCCCCCAGGAGAACGACAGCTCCCCGAGGTTGCAGTGACCGACGATCTCCTTGCCGGCGCCCCAGTCGCCGGTGTAGCCGTCGAAGTCGCGGGACGCCGCCAGGTACTCGGCGAGCGCCTCGGGCCCGGACTTCCCGGTCGGGTCGCCCACCGGCACCGCTCCGGTGGCGCTCCGCTTCGGGTCGGCCTCGTCATGCCGGACGAACCGCGTCGCCAGCCGCCACTCGGGCTGGACGGTGAGCATCCGCCCCTCGCTCAGCTCACCGACGGACGGCTTGCCCTGCACGGACCAGCCGACCGGGTCGCCGCCGGTCAGCGGCACCTCGACGCCCACCTGGCGCCGCGCCCCGCCGCGGTCCTCCCCGGACCAGCCGACATAGTGCAGGTGCGGGACGGTGTCGCCGACCCCGTAGCCCGTCTTGTGCAGCAGCCTCGTCAGGCGGGCCTCATTGCGCAGCGCGCTGGCGACGAACGTGGCGAGCACCGCCTCCGTCCGGTTCTCGCCCTCGTACGGCTTGGACCGGTCGGGTCCGCACGCGTACGGCAGCACCGCCGAGTACCGCGACCGCTCCGCGAAGCCGTAGTGGATGTCCCCGCCGAGCAGGACGAGCCGGCGCCGCCGCACCCCGTCGGCGTCCTTCTGCGCCGCCGCGCACAGCCGCCCGATCATCTTGTGCAGCGACGCGTCGTCGTGGAACCAGGCGTCCTCCGCGTCCGCCTCGTACCGGCCGCCCCACGCCTTGGCGAGGGGCTGGACGATCTGCTCCACGACCGGAACGCCGAGGAACGCGGTCGGCTGCGCGACGATCGTCACCGCGTCGTCCCCGAGCGGCGGCTCGGCGGCCACCATCGCGTCGATCGGTCCGTCGTCCAGCAGCAGCACGCCCCGGTTGCCGACGTAGCGGCGCCACGTCCGGGTGTCGAGGACGACGAGCTGGTAGCGCGGCCAGGTGATCGTGTAGTGGTAGGTCAGCATGTCCGGCGCAGGCGGCTTCACCTGGACGCCGTACTTCAGCTCCAGCGGCAGCCCGAGCCCGGTGCGCAGCGCCGCGTCGTCTGCCGCGCCCGGCGCGGCGAGCCAGCGCTCCAAGGCCCCGAGCACCGCGCGGCCCGGCGTGCCGTCCGCGAACCGCTCTGGCGTGTTGCCCCAGTGCTGGAACACCGCGTACGCGGCGAGTGCGTTGCGCACGACCCGCCGCCCGAGCCCGTCCGCGATGACGGCCTTGGTGATCCACTCGGTGCTCATGTTCCAGTCGTCGGAGACGTCGTGGTCATCGAAGACCATGTACGTCGGGACGTTCGCCAGCGCCCGCCGCACCAGCGACAGCCCCTCCCGGAACTCCTCCAGCACCGGCGCCTCCTCGCGCCAGCGCTCGAACCGCTCCGCGATCGCCTTCTGGTGCTTGAACGGCCGGTACGGCAGTCCCTGGACGATCAACCGGTACACGTCCTCGCCGGGCTTGCGCCGCGCCGGGTCCTTCAGGATCGCGGTGTCCTCGGGGAAGACGTCCTCGAACCTGGGGACCGGCCCGGTCCACAGCACGTCCGACCACACCATCAGGTACATCCCGACGTACTCGCGGAACGACATCAGGTGGCTGTCGCAGTGCCCGGACGTGAAGTGCGCCTGCTTGAGCAGCACGTCCTGCCGCAGGCCGGGACGCAGCGCCGTGTCGGCCGGATCGCCCTCCGCGGGGAGCGTCTCGGCCGCCATCCCGAGCCCGGCGCTCGCCTGCTGGATCATGACCAGCAGCGGGTCCGACACGTTGTCGGCGTAGATCTGGTCCCCGGTCATGATCATCTGGTGCGGGCGCAGCAGCGGATCTCCGGCGCTCACCCGGACGATGTGGTCGAGCGCGGGCAGCAGGTCCTTGCCCTCCGCGTGCGGCCGGCGGCACGACCCGTGGAAGATCCGCAGCTTGCTCGGATCGTCCGGCGGCGTCGGGAAGCTCGGCCACCCGGGACCGTCCGGATAGGCCAGCGCCGCCTTGGCCTCCGCCGGATCGGCGTGGACGACGCCCGCCGCGAACAGCGACGTCCGCTGACCGCCGAAGTCGAGGTCGTAGCCGAACAGCGCCCCGGCGCCGAACGTCCCGCGCACGGTCACCGCCACGACGTGCAGCGACTCCCCCAGCCGGACGGTCGGCGCCGCCGCCGACACCTCCGGCGCGCCCCGCGCGTACCCGGGCGCCGGCCCCAGCGGGAACACCCGCAGCGTGGCCTGGCAGTGCTCCCGCACCCCGACGACGACGGTCACGCTCGTCCGATCGACTCTCCGGACCATCGGCCCGAACACGACGAACGGTGTGGTGGAAGCGATCTCGCTCAACCTGTGGCCCCCTAGCCCGCGGGAGGGAGCCGCGCCACGCCGGGCGCCCGGGTTCCCCGACCCGGCCGCCTCCGACCGCCGCCGATCCCGGCGGCGGACTCCCCCGAAAGTCCGCCCGCCCGGCCGGCGCGCCGTGCACGCCGTCCGGAACGAACACCCCCAACCATGCCGGGAACGCCCGAACCCGAACATCCCTGACCTCAGGTATTCCGAACCACCTTCGGTTCCCGCGCCCGGAAGCTCAGGTGCGGCGGTTGACCTGATCCAGCGAGGAACCCGAGACCTGGGCGCAGCCGGTGACGATCGCCTCGACGGTCGCGGGATCGATCACGTCCTCAAGGCGGTCGAAGCCGTCCGGGGCGCGGCGCTCGACCTCGTCGATGACGCTCTCCGGCTCGCCCGTCCGGTTGCGCGGCACAACCTGGCTCGTCGGCAACAGCCGGTCCTGCTGGTAGGCCAGAACGCGACCCCGACCCGCGTCTGCTCGACGAGCTGCCCGCCGAGGCCCGCGGCGTCCAGGACGGCCTGGCCCGCGCGGTTCGACCCCATCGGATACATCGGATGGGCCGGTCGCCCAGCAGCGTCACCCGCCCCCGCCCCCGCGTCCAGTACGGCAGCGGGTCGCGGTCGCACATCGGGAACTCGAAGCACTCCTCGGTCGCCTCGACGAGCGCCGCGTGGTCCAGGAGCGGCGTGCGGAACCGCGCGATGTGCTCCTTGAGGCCGCCCGGATCGGCGCCGCGCGACCAGTCCTGCCGCTGCGGCACCGGATCCCCGGGCTGCCCAGTTGGTAAGCCGCGTCCCCAGATCCCGGCCCCGCGAGATCGGATAGACGACCAGCTTCGCGTCGGTGCCCCCGACGAGGAGCATCGAGCGTCCGGTCGCGAACACCGGCCACTCGGCCGCCCCGCGCCACACCATCACGCCGTTCCACCAGGGCGGTCCCTCATCGGGGAACATCAAGGACCGCACCGTCGAATGGATCCCGTCGGCGCCCACGGGACATTACCGCGCGCCGGAGCGAGCGCATCCCCACGCCGGTCCACGCACTCGGCGCGCACTTCCTTGGCGTCCTGCTCGAAATCGACGAGACGGTGCCCCATCCGGACCGCGTCCGGTCCCAGCCTTCCCGCACCGCCCGCAGCAGGACGCTTTGCAGCCGTCCCCGATGGACGCCGATCTGCGGATAGCTGAGCCCTGCGTCCGTCCCGCACGGCCGGTGCAGGATCTGGTGACCCAGCCGGTGGGCGTAGAACAGCTCGCGGGTGCGGATGCCCACGTCATCGAGTCGTACGAGCAGCCCAAGCCGGTCCAGCTCCCTGACCGCGTACGGCAGCGCGTTCAGCCCGACGCCCAACTCCCGAAGCTTCTCGCTCTGCTCGTACCCCTCGCAGCCGATGCCTTCCTGCCGCAACCGCAGCGCCAGGACGAGCCCTGCGCTTACCGAAAAACTCAATCCATGCTGGTCAGGCAGGGACACCTACGAGCGAACCACAAGATTGTCAACAGTCCATGTCGGCTCGTTGTCGGCTCGGCGGTTTCGGACCGGATCGGCATGCGGGCGGCATCATGCGGCACGAATACCGGCCTCGATGGTGACGGATCGGCACAGGCCGACACTGAGCAGGCCGCTCCGATACGGCAGTTTCGGACCTTAGATCCGCAGGGTGTCGAATTAGACGCAGCGACAGCCAGGCCGGCGGCCGCCCGACCGGAGGGCCGGATCCACGAACCCGGCTCCCTTCGGCCCACAGCTCACGCCATACCGGCGGGCCGGACGGGCATCGCCCGGCCATCTCCTCAGAGATGATCAGCTCTGCACCCTCAGCGTTCGACTGACTTTCTTGCCTCCTCAAGCGAGCTGCCAGGAGCGGCGCGCTCCGGTTAGCCGGAGCTGAGCAGCTCAGGGCTGTCCCGTAACTGTTGGTGGTCACCGGGTGGCGGCGTGCAGGTCCCGGATGTACCAGTCGAAGCGTGTGCCGTCGCTGCTGTGTGTCGGCTTGCCGGGGGTGAACCCTGCCCGCTTTGCGACTGCGGCAGATGCGGGATTCTGCGGCTCCACTTGGATTACCGCCTCTGCCCCGCCCTCACTCGCCGCGTACTGGGATGCCAACAGGACCGCGCGGGTAGCCAGGCCACGTCCTCGCCAGGACGGATAGAGGCCGTAGGCGACGTTCACCTGGCCAGGCGCCAGACCTTCTCCTGCGAATCGCAGGTCGATCGTGCCCACGAGCACCTCGTCGGGGCCCATCCGGATGCCGAACGCGCGGAGTGGTCCGGCGGTGTCCCACTGCTCCCGGCAGTGCCGGAAGTACGCCTCGATGCCCTGTCGCGTGCCTGGACCGCCGTTGAGCCAGCGAACGAGTAGCTCGTCCTCCCCCGCGAGGTGCGCCTCCGCATCGTCCAGGCGCAGGGGGGACAGAGTGATGATCCCGTCGGACAGCTTCACCTCATGCATCCGGTGATTCTTGACGCCAGAGCCGTGCCGCACCATCAGTTTCTGTGCGACATCACGCGGAGCTCACGGGCTGACTCGGAGGGCTACTCGGCGGGCGCCTCAGTGGCCTGTACGACGTTCCAGGTTGAAGGCGCTCGGAACCTGTCGACGGCGAGTCGGTCAGGAGCGTGCTCGGCGTAGGTCTGTTCGCCGCCGGATTGGGCTGAGCGTGGCGGGCGGCGAAGGCCTGGGAATGCGGAGCCGGCGATTCGCTCGCCCTTTAGTCAGCATCCGCCGCTCGGACTTCAGTTCGTTTCTCAAGCGGTCGAGATGAACGAGGATCTCACCATGGAGCGGCCAATCGGGACTGTCGGCCCACAACAAATCACCTAGTTTTACGCGCTCTTCGTGCGCGGCGGCCAGGTGATAGGCGAGTGGGTCCTCGAGGTCGGTCGATCCTGTGGCGAACTGCTGGCGGCGCAACCGCCCGTAGGTGCCCAGCGCCGAGGCCAGATGTCCTAGCGCCGTGGCCAGCCGGCTGCGTGCGTCACTCTGGGACAAAGGGTCCTCTCGCTCTGCCTCAACCTCGTTGGCGTGGTCGGCTAGACAGCGCGCCAGGCCGCGGATGGTGATCCCGCAGTGCTCCAAAGCGGCCAGGGTCTCCCGTAGCGCCACCATTGCCCGCAACATTCCGACCCCCTGAGGATTGAGTCGGATGCTCTCCTCGGCTTGTGCGAGTTCGCCGTCGACGCGTTGGACATCCCGGCTGAGGAAGCGGGCCTGGGCGAGCAACTCGCCGTACGTGCGTGGCTCGGGGCGCTTTTCCACCCCTTCGGCGATGGCATGGAGGTGGCTGGCCATGATCTCGCTCAGACCCTCCAAGGCCTCCTCTGCCGCTTGGATCCTGACCGGTGAGGTCAGGATTCCGGCGATCAGGCCGGTGAGAGCGCCAACGAGGGTCTCCACGATCCGCCCCGTGGCCGCAGCACCGGCTCCGAGAGACAGGATGAGCATGGCGCTGATCGGCACCTCGAGGACATAGTTGCCGAGCCGCATCAAGACTCCGCAGACCAGCGCGGCGGTGATGGTGAGGCCCAGGCTCCACCAACTGAATCCCACCAGGTTCGACAGTAGTGCCGCGACTATCACACCGACCACGACGCTGACGACGCGCTGCCAGACATGGCGAATGGTCTGGAACAGCGTGATCTGGAGGACGAGGATCGCGGTCAGAGGGGCGAGTACGGGCCTTGGACTGGTGTCGGGCAACCACGACGCGAACTCGAACGAGAGAACTGCTGTCACGGCGAGGCGAGCAATCTCGAAGGCCGTAGGCTGCGTTTTCAGCTGCCTCAGGCCCACTCGCGCCGGCGTGACGGCGCCGTGCGCCACAGCACGTATTCGCTGGTCGCTCATCTCACGCCCCACAGCCGTTTATCGGTCCAGGCGCACGAATGCCAGGCGGACGGCCATCGCCCCCTCCCCCACCGCCGAAGCGACACGCTTGATCGAGCCACTTCGCACGTCACCGACGGCCAACACGCCGGGGAGGCTGGTCTCCAACGGCAGGGCTTGAGGGCCGCCGGTGCGCACGTATCCCTTGTCATCGAGTTCGACCGTGTCCGCCAACCAGTCGACACAGGGGACGGCTCCAATGAAGACGAACAACGCGCCGACCTCGAATCGGCGGGCTTCAGCGGTCCGGTTGTTCACCGCGACAACCTCCTCCAGGAAATCGTGTCCGTGCACTTCACGGATCTCTGTATGGAGGAACACCTCTATATCGGGACAGTGCTCGATCCGATCGACGAGGTAGCGCGACATGTTCTCGCCGAGCTCAGCACCCCGGACGAAGAGCAGGACGCGTGTGGCGTGCCGAGCCAGGAATACGGCCGCCTGGCCCGCCGAGTTGCCGCCGCCGACGATGGCCACCGGCATGTTCCGACATTGCAGCGCCTCCACCTGGGTCGCCGCGTAGTACACCCCGGCACCCTCGAAGTCTTCCAGGCGCGGGACGTCCAACCGGCGATAGCGGGCACCGGTTGCGATGACGACCGTCCGGCCGGAGAGTTCGCCGCCTCCGCCGAGGTCGACGGTGTAACGGTCGCTGCGTGCCCGTAGTCCCGTGGCATCGCCGGGCACCTGGAGCCTCGCCCCGAATTTCCCGGCCTGGATGACCGCCCGATCGGTCAGATCCGCGCCCGAGATGCCGGCGGGGAAACCGAGGTAATTCTCGATCTTCGATGACGTCCCGGCCTGTCCTCCGGTGGCGATGGCATCGACGACCATCGTGTCCAGGCCCTCTGAGGAGCCGTACACGGCCGCGGCCAGCCCGGCCGGACCCGCCCCGATGATGAGAAGATCGTATGCCGAGGAGGCCGGTGCCGGTGGCGGCAGCCCGAGGAGCCGGGGAAGTTCGTCGTCCCCCGGATTGCGCAACACCCGTTCGCCGTCAAGGATCACGACGGGTGTCTCCGATACCGGGATGCTGAGCCCTCTGAGCAGCGTTTCGGCGTCCTCATCGTCCTCGACGTCGATCCATCGATGCGGCAGTCGGTTGCGCACGGCGAAGTCGCGCAGTCGCCGGCAGCGGGCAGAGAACCGCGAGCCGATGATCCGCAGCCCGACGCCCTGCGCGATGAGCAGCGAACGGCGGATGAGGAACGCGCGCAGGACGAGATCGCCGAACCAGGGTTCCTGGCCGGCCAGCTCCCGCAGCCGCCGGGGCGGAACCACGATCACCTTGCCCGGCTCGGCGACGCGGGCTGTGAGGAACGTGGGCTGACCTGTCAGCAGGCCCAGTTCGCCGAGGAACCGTCCCGGACCGTGCAGGCTGATGACTTCGCCCTTGTCCAACATCTCCACCGTCCCGGCCAGGACCAGGAAGAAGGCGTAGTCCCGGTCCCCTTCCGAGTAGAGGACGTCGCCGCGGCGGGTCGGGCGTTGTTCGCCGTATGCCGCGACCAGCCCCATCTGCTCGCGGTCGAGCCGGGGGTAGGCACCGTTCAGATCAGGTGTCTCTTCCAAGGGTTCCCTCCACCCACGTTCGGAGCGGCCCAGCGGGCACGGCGCCCGCTCTCTGGTCGATCACCTTCCCGTCACGCATCAGCAGCAGCGTGGGAACGGCACGAACGGCGAAGCGCTCCTGTATCTTCGGCGCCCGGTCGATGTCGATCTTCACGAGCTTCAGCCGCCCGGCCAGTTCGCGGGCGAGGTGCTCCAGTACCGGGCTGACCGTCCGGCACGGCGCGCACCAGGTCGCCCACAGGTCGACGATGACCGGCACCGAGGAGTGTTCGGCGACCTCGGCGAAGTCTTCGTCTCCGGCCTCCGCGATCCATGGGAGCGGCCGGTGACAGTTCCCGCAGACCGGACCGCCGTCAGCGGCTGCCGGCACACGGTTCTTCTTTCCGCAGTGCTCACAACGGACGATCACCGGCTCCTCCAGCGGATGTGGTCGAAGCGCCTTGTCGGTTCAGTCCTTGACCTCGACGTGGCGGTCCTTTTCGGTCGTGGACTTGGGGACCGTCACGGTCAGCACGCCGTCGGCGAGGTTCGCGTCGACCCGTTCGGCGTCGATGTCGCCGGGCAGGAATACCCGGTACTCGAACCGGCCGGTGCGCCGCTGCTTGCGATGCCGCAGTCCGCGGCTCTCCCGCTCCTTGACCTCCCCCGTGATGGTCAGTTCCCGGTCGTGCAGCGACACGTCGACCTCGTTCTTCTTCAGGCCGGGTAGTTCGGCCTCGATCACGTAGGCGTCGTCGGTCTCGCCGACGTCCGCCGCGGGCACCCAGGGCATCTCCGTGGGGGCGCCGGCGAAGGCCGCGTTGACCAACTGCTCCATCTGCTCGTAGAGCGCGTCGAACGCCCGCGGCCTCGGTGTGAGCATCGTGTCACCGGAGCGGCGGGTGCTGGGCAGTGCCATGTTCTGACCCTCTCGTCTCGTCGGGACGTTCTCTAGACAGAGCGTTGCCCGTCCGTCCGGTCCGGCACATCCTCAGAGTTGACAGGTACCGGCCAGGCCCCGCTCAGCCGACTTCCCGGATGTCGGGGTCCTCAAGATCGAGCCATCGGTCCACGGCCCGCAGGCCCTCGGCGCTGATCTTGCCCTTGGAGTAGAGCCGGCGCAGTTTCTCTCGCTGCGTCCGCACCAGTTCGCGGCGGAGGCCGAGGGAGTCGGTCAGCTCCTCCTCGAGGTGCTCACCGAACTCAGTGCGGATCTGGTCCAGGAGGTCCTCGTACAGCTGGCGGAAGGTCCTGCCAGTGCGACCATCGACCTCGCCGTTCTCGATGAGTTCGTCGAGCCGGGCCAGAGCCGCTTCCACCACGGCCTTCTTCGCCTCCCGGTACTCGATCCGGACGCGGTCGGACTCAGCCAGGCCCAGTCGTCTCAGCAGGCCGGGCATCGTGGTCGCACACCCGATCAGGGTGATGAACACGACCGCGCCGGTCACAAAGAGCCGCTCGCCGCGCCGTTCCGGTGGCAGTCCCTGCGCGGAAACCGGCAGGGACAGCACGATCGCCAGGGAGATCGCGCCTCGCATGCCGCTCCAGCCGATGGCGAGCCGGCCACGCCAGTGCAGGTGATCGAAGGCGATGTGGCGGCCGGGCAGATACCGGGAGAGCGGAAAGACGAACTGCGTCCAGGCCAGCCGCAGGGCCACGATGACAGCCGTGACCGCGGCCGCGCCGAGAAGTGCCGACGGCCAAGCCGCGCCGGTCAACTCGCGCACGATGACGCGTATCTCGAGGCCGAGCAAAACGAACAGTGCTGACTCCAGGAGGAAGACCAGCACCTGCCAGAACAGATGACCCGGCAGCCGGGACGCCGGTTGGAGCACGCCCTCTCCGCGGGTGCCGAGGTAGAAGCCCGCGCAGACGGTGGAGAGTACCCCGGAGAAGCCGAGCTCGTCGGCCGGGACGAACGCGAGGTACGGCGTCAGCAGGGACACGATGATCTGGCTGCCGGGATCGCGGATCCGGCGACGCAGGCGGGACGCGATGAACCCCACTGCCAGGCCGTACGCCACACCGCCGGCGACCACTCCGGCCAGCCGCGCTATGCCGTGGCCGACGCTGAAGGGCGTTGTCAGCGCCTCGACGGCCAGCACGAAAGCGGTGAGCGCGACAGCGTCGTTGATGAGGTTCTCTCCTTCGATGATGGTCACGATCCGAACCGGCGCATTCAGCCGCTTCATGATCGAGATTGCGGCGACGGGGTCGGTGGGGGCGACGGCGGCACCGAGGGCCACGGCCGCCGCCCAGCCCAGGTCGGGCAGAACCCCCCGCAGTACCGCGGCGACGGCGAAGGTGGTCACCGTTGTCAGGCCGATCGCGAGCGCCGTGATCGGCACGGCGTCCGCCTTCGCCTCGCGGGGGGCGCTGAAGAACGCCGCGTAGTAGACCAGCGGAGGCAGGAAGCCGAGGAGCACCACTTCCGGAGGCAGTTCGATCTCGGGCATGCCAGGCAGGAACGCGATCGCCGCGCCGAGCACGACGAGCAGGATCGCTTCGGGCAGCCCTGTACGCGCCGACAACGCCCGGGAGAGCAGGACCGCGACCGCGGTGGCCAGGACGACGATGAACACGGATTCCGGGCCCATGATCGCGGCCTTCCCCCGCAGGGCACGGCCAGCCGGACATGCAGGTAGGGAAATGTCTAAGCGGAACCGACCTGTGGACGATCACTGCCGTCAATGCTCAGCGACAGCTGCTACCCGGCCGGAGGATGTAGGGCACCCGGCGGCACGCGAACGAAGTGTTGCGGACGTGACGAGGAACCGCTACCCGAAGCCGAAGCCCAAGCCGCCCGGCCCCCGCCAGGGTTGGTGGAGCGGCTGCGTCTCAGCCATGTCGACGCTTGGCGGCACAGTGCCCGATAACGCTGGTCAACGCCCCATCCGCCTTGGGGGAAGTCCGTCCGCTGAGCTGGAACACCACCCCGTGGGGCGAGGGCGGCGTGGAACGGCTGGTGCCCACCGTCCTGCACGACCTGTGTGGCACTACGTCGCGGAAGTGGCGTGGAAGGACCTCAAGTCCAGCATTTCCCAGGACCTGCGTCCGCTCATTCCGGTCTAGGGCGTCTGTGGGCGGGAGGTAACTCGGCCTCCGGGCCGTCGGAGCTCTTCTTGGTATGCGCGTCTGGGGGGTCGTCGGAGTGTTCGAGGACCTGCCGCGCCAGTTCGACGCGCGAGCGGATGTTGAGTTTGCGGAAGACCTGCCGCAGGTGGAACGCGACCGTGTGGACGCTGACGAACAGCTGATCGGCGATGCGCTGGTTGGTGAGCCCATGGGAGACCAGCCCGGAGATCCGCCGCTCGGTCCCGGTGAGGCTGGCCCAGCCGGTCGCGGGGCGATCGCGGCGTTCCCAGTGCCTGCGGGATTCCCCCATCCGCCGCAGGCGCCCACGGATGCGGGCCGCGTCCCGCTCGGCGCCGGCCGCCACGTAGCGGGAGAGAGCCTCGTCGAACCACTGGATCGTACGGCCGCGCGCGCCGCCCAGCCCGCTCAGCAGGATGCCGAGGTCCTCGTATGCGGAGGCGGATGACCAGTGGTCGGCGTGCCCCGCCCCGGCGTGTCGCAGGAGGTCCGAATCGCCGTGGAGCAACCCGCGGGCGTGCTCGGCGGCGGCAGCCAGACTGGGCAGCCCCGGGTTCATGTCGGCGAGCCGGTCCGCCGCAGCAACGGCCTTCTCGGCGTGTCCGGTCTCACCCACCGCGACCGCCGTCCGGACCAGCCAGGCCGCCGCGGTCGGATCGCAGATCAGCACCCGATTGTGCTTCGCCAGGCCCTCGAGGAGTCGGCTCACTCCGGGCACGGCGGCTCGCGGCCCGTCACACGCCTCGGTCACCTGTGCCCGGATCAACTCGCTTCGGGTCAGATCGAAGGGAGGGGATGCCGGGCCGCCCGCGTCCTTGCCTCCGAGGCTGTGCTCAGCGGCCGTCTCGAGATCGCCGGAGCGCAGCGCCGCGATGGACAGCGTGGACCTGGCGCAGGAACCCAGCAGGCGCGCCCCGACCTCGTCGGCGGCTTCCAGAGCCGCCCTCGCGCCGCGGATCGCGTCCTCCGGACGCCCCTCGGCGAGGTCGATGCGAGATCGCACGATCGCCGATCCGGCCGCCCAGCCGTCCCGTCCGATCCCCTCGGCTCCGCCGGTCCCCAGCACCATCGTCCGCCGCGCCTCGTCCATGAGTCTGACGTCCACCAGGAACGAGGCCAGGATCAGAGCTGGGTGAAGCCGGCACTCATGCACGCCGTCATTGGACACCTGCCGCACACCGGTTCGCGTGAGGTCGAGCGCGCCGATCAGATCGCCCTTGTCCCAGTCGTCCAAGGCGAGGACGATGAGCGCCCCGGTCACCAGGCCACGGCCACGCGCGTCGGCCGCCTTGATGATCTCTCTGGCCCGCTCCAGCGCGCTTCCGCCCTCCTGCAGCCCGACCTCGGCCTGCAGGAGGGCGAGTTCGGCGCGGTCGCGCACCTCGTCGCTCAGATCAGGCATGTCCAGCACGGCCTTGGCCGTGTCCGACGCCCGGGCGGCCTGGCCCATCGGCACCAGGACGAAGGACAGCGCGGTCAGCAGTTCGGCGGTCGAGGGGCCGGAGGCGCATCGGTCGAGCGCGCCCTCCGCGAACTCCGCGGCCCCCGTCAGGTCACCGGCGGTGACCAGCGCCCCCATCGCCGTCATCGTGCGTGCGAACCACAGCGGATCTGCGGGCTCGGTGAGGTCGAGCGCCCGCCGGGTCAGCTCGGCGGCGACCGCCGGGTCGGTGTCGAGCATCTGCGCGCTCGCCCGGTCCAGGCTCTGGAGGACCTCCGGGACGCCTGAGACCGCCCCCGCCATGAGGTGGGCCGCCGCGGCCTTCACCCTGCCACCGTGCTCCAGCAGGGTCCTGCCGATCTGCACATGCAGAGCCTGCCGGACGGGACCGGCAATATCCGTGATCACCGATTCGCGCACCAGATCGTGCCGGAACACCAGAGCCTCTTCATGCGCTGTCAGCAACTCGGTCGCCAGAATCGCCTCCAGTGACGGCAGTAGTTCGGAGGGGGTGATGCCAAGCAGATCTGCGGCGACCAGGGGGTGGAACGCCGGCCCCAGCATCGCAGCCACCTCGAGAAGCCGCCGGGCCGCCGGATCCAGATCTTCCAGGCGGCCCTGGACGACGAGACGGGCCCGCTCCGGCAACCGCGAGGCGATGAGGTGGGCGTGACCCCGGGCGTTCATCACACTGCCCTCGTCGAGCAGTCCGTTCATCAGCTCGAGAAGCAGCAGCGGATTGCCGCCCGCCTTGTCCGCGAGCACGCGCAGGTCGACATCAGGGCATGCACCCAGGGTGGCGGTGACCAGATCGAAGACGGCCTCATCCGGCAGAGGACTGAGCCGGCACAGGACGGCGCCGCGCGCCTTCAACCGGGAGAACAGCCGATCGGGCTCGGCGCCACCGGAACCGGTGCGGCGTGCGAGAATCCACCACACGGGAGACGATGCGAGTCGGATCGGCAGCGTCCGCAGGGCGAGGAGCGTCTCGGGATCGGCCCATTCGAGATCGTCCAACACGACCAGCAGCGAGGCGGAGCGGGCCCGCCTTTCCAGCGCGTCCCGCAGCAGCTCAGCCGAACGGTCCTGTCCGCCGGCCGACGGCGAAGGCGACGGCGGGCAGGGTTCGTCGAGTGCCGACAGCAGCAGGTCCAGGTCCGCGGGCCGACGCAGTTCGGGGGCCATATCCGGGTCCACCACTGAGAAACCCTCGTCGGCGGCGATCCGCGCGGCCTCCTCGAGCAGGCGGGTCCGCCCGATGCCCGGCTCCCCCTCGACGAGCATGACCCTCGGACCGTCGACGCGCGTCAGCAACTCGTCGATGCTCGCTTGTTCCCGTTGGCGACCGAACGTCGCTCCCCGCGTCGGCGGCCTGCCCTCCATGCAACCGAACGTGCCCGTGATCGCGGGGAATACGCGACCGCCGACACACGGATGTCTCATTTATCGGCAAATTACGTAAACCTTACATAAAGCCATAATCGCACACGGGAGCGCATCTATCGCGAACCAGTCAAAGCAGCAGTCCTGCTCACAAGAGCAGGTCAAACATGCGCTGGACCCGCTCCCACTGCGTGGTCTGCGGGTTGCGCCGGTCCGGGAACACGATCCGGAAGGCCTGCGCCAGCGCGTAGGAAAGGCCGCCAGCGATTTCGGGAAGCTTCTCATCGGTGACATCGCGGACCGCGATGTCCAGCGGGGGCCTCCTCGCCAGCAGTTCCAGGATCGGCTCGACCTCGATCTCCTCGTCCAACCGGCGGAACCGGTGGATGCACTCCTGCAGGCCCTTCGTGATCGGGAGGTCGAACGGCTCGATGATGTCGCGCCCGTTCGCCTTCGCCCTGGCCTGCCCGATGAGGAGCAGGTCGTACAGCTTGGCGTCCAGGAACTCGTGATAGCGCCGTAGATCGTTCTTGTCGACGTCCACCCCAGAGGCAGCCCTGAAGAAGCGCTCGAACCTGCTGATTCCCAACACGGCCATGGATCCACCTCCCTGTCTCCTCCTGACAGAGGAGAAGTACTGCTTGCAGCATCCCCGCCCCGGGGGGCCGTCACATCGTCAGATCTTGTAGGCCTGGCTCGCCCGCGACGAGGCTGCAGGACCACGCCGGGCCGGCGGTTCGACCTGCGCGCGCCGCCTGCCCGACCGCCATTCCCAACGACAACCTCACCAACGCCCCCGTGGTAGGCGCCGAGTCGGACCTACACGGTCAGTGGATGTGCTGGGCCGGCTGACGGCGCAACGTGGGGACGAAGGCATCGCCGTCTCCGGCAACGGATGTACGCGATCTCGCTGGAGTGCGCGGTGAGGACCATCGGAGGGAACCTGATGGGTAGAGCAGTCGGTATAGACCTCGGCACCACCAACTCGGTCATCGCGGCGACGGAAGGCGGTGAACCCCGGGTCCTCCCCAACGCGGAAGGAGCACGGACGACCCCGTCCGTGGTGGCCTTCACCGAGCAGGGGGAGAGGCTGGTCGGGCAGTTGGCCCGGCGGCAAGCGATCATGAACCCGAAGGGCACCATCACCTCGGCGAAGCGCTTCATCGGACGGCGCTACGACGAGATCGAGACCGAGAAGGACGCGGTCTCCTTCGACGTGGTCGAAGGGTCCGACGGGACGGCACGCTTCGACGTGCGCGGCAAGCAGTACGCGCCTGAGGAGATCTCGGCGCTGGTGCTGCGCAAGCTGGCCGACGACGCCGGCAAGTCGCTCGGCGAGAGGGTCACCGAGGCGGTCATCACCGTGCCCGCCTACTTCAACGACGCCCAGCGCCAGGCGACGAGCGACGCGGGGAAGATCGCCGGGCTGGAAGTCCTGCGCATCATCAACGAGCCCACGGCGGCGGCACTGGCCTACGGCCTCGACAAGAAGGCAAACGAGACCGTGCTCGTGTTCGACCTGGGCGGCGGTACGTTCGACGTCAGCCTGCTGAACATCGGCGACGACGTGGTGGAGGTCCGCGCCACCTCCGGTGACGGTCATCTCGGCGGCGACGACTTCGACCGTCGGATCGTCGACCACCTCGCCGATGAGTTCCAGCGGGAGAACGGGATCGACCTGCGAGCGGACCCCCAGGCCCTGCAGCGGCTGTTCGAGGCCGCCGAGAAGGCCAAGGTCGAACTGTCCACGGTGACCCAGACACAGATCAGCCTTCCGTTCATCACGGCCGACGCCAGCGGCCCGAAACACCTCAACACCTCACTGATGCGCTCCGGGTTCGAGCAGATCACAGCGGACCTGATCGAGCGCTGTGTCGGCCCGGTGGAACGGGCGATGAGCGATGCCAAGGTGACCGCCGACGACATCGACGAGGTCATCATGGTCGGCGGGTCCACCCGGATCCCCGCCGTACAGAACCTCGTCCGCGGGCTGACCGGCGGCCAGGACCCCAACATGTCGGTCAACCCCGACGAGGTCGTGGCACTGGGCGCCGCGATCCAGGCCGGCGTCCTCAAGGGCGAGGTCAAGGACGTCCTGCTGCTCGACGTCACGCCCCTGTCGCTCGGCGTGGAGACCATGGGCGGCGTCATGACCAAGATCATCGAGCGCAACACGACCATCCCCGCCCGCCGCACCGAGACGTTCAGCACCGCCGAGGACAACCAGAACGCGGTCGACATCGTGGTCCTGCAGGGTGAACGGGAACGGGCCGCCGACAACCGGGTGCTCGGTCGCTTCCGGCTCGAGAACATCCGCCCCGCGCCACGCGGCGAACCGCAGATCGAAGTGACGTTCGACATCGACGCGAACGGCATCCTCAATGTCTCCGCGCGCGACCAGGACACCGGGGCCGAGCAGCACATCACCATCAGCCAGAGCTCGAACCTCGACGAGAGCGAGGTCGAGCGCATGATCGCCGATGCGGAGCAGAACCGGCAGGAGGACGCCCGCCTGCGCGCGCAGGTCGACGCGCGCAACGAACTGGACTCGGCCATCTACCAGGTCGAACACCGGCTTGGTGAACTCGGTGACACGGTGCCCGTGCACGAGAAGTCGCGGGCCGAGGGGCTGATCGAGGACGCCCGGCAGGCCATGAAGGAGGAAGTGCCGCTGGACCGGCTGCGCACGCTCACCTCCGAACTCCAGCAGATCCTGCACGGCTTGGGAACGACCACCGGATCCGGCGCGGGCGAGCGTCCCGCCGGGGCCACGACGGAAGGCTCGGATGACGATGTCATCGACGCCGAATTCACGACGGACTGAGCAGACGGGACAGCCGGCCGACCGCGACCGGTCCTTCGAGCGGCCAGAGCGCGCAGGGCAGGGGCCCGGGCAGGAGGAGCCCGCCGAGGCGGCCAGCCGGGATCCCGGCGAGGTCGAACGGCTCAGGGCGCGGGTCGAGGAACTCGAGGACCTGTGGCGGCGCGCACTCGCCGACCTCGACAACCTGCGCAAACGCATGACACGCGAACTGGAGACGCAGCGCCGTGCCCAGCGGGCTGAGGTCACAGCGGCGTGGCTGCCGGTACTCGACGACCTCGAACGCGCACTCCAGCACGCCGAGTCCGACCCGAGGGGCCTCGTCGAGGGCATTCGCAGCGTCCGGGACCGGGCCGTGGCGACTTTGCGCGACCTCGGTTATCCGCGTCGCGATGACCTGGGGGTCCCGTTCGATCCGGCCCGGCACTCGGCGGTCGCCGTGCGCGCCGACACCGACGTTCCGCCCGGCACGGTGGTCGAGGTGCACCAGCCGGGCTACGGCGACGACGAGAACCAGTTGCGTCCGGCGCTGGTGTCGGTGTCGGCCAGGGCCGGTGAGTGATGGCCGTCCAAGATCCGTACGAGGTGCTCGGGGTCTCCCGCGACGCCGGCCAGGACGAGATCCAGCGGGTCTACCGCAAGCTCGCCCGGGCCCATCACCCCGACATCAACAAGGACCCCGGAGCCGAGGAGAAGTTCAAGGACGTCTCCGAGGCCTACGCCATCCTCTCCGACCCGGAGCAGCGCCGCCGCTATGACGCATTCGGGCCCGACTTCCGGCGGGTTCCGGAAGACGTCGACCCGGACATGTGGGCACGCTCTCGCGCCGGTGCCGCCGCCGGTGCCGGTGCCGGACGCGCCGGCCCCTACGCCACCACGGGCGGCGGCGGCCGCACCGAGGGGTTCGGTGAGGACATCGACCTGGAGGACCTGTTCGGTGGGATCTTCGGTGGCCGCGGGCGTGGCGGCGGCTGGTCGGCCTGGGCGCCGTCGCAGGGCGCAGACCAGGAGGCCGAGATCGAGGTCAGCGTCGAGGAGGCGTACCGAGGGACCAGACGCACCATCACCCTCGAGCGTCCAGGGGGCCGGCAGACCCTCGACGTCACCGTTCCCGCCGGGGTGACCGACGGCCAGCGCATCCGGTTGGCCGGACAGGGCGGGAGCGGCGACACCGCCGGTGACCTCTTCCTGGTGGTGCGGATCGCCCCGCATCACCGCTACCGCGTCGAAGGTCGCGACATTTACACCGACCTGCCGCTCGCTCCGTGGGAGGCCGCCCTCGGCACGACAGTGGCACTGCAGACGCCCGGCGGCGAGGCCAAGCTGAAGGTGCCCCCTGGCACGTCCAGTGGGCGGCGGCTCCGGCTGCGCGGCCGCGGGCTGCCCAACCCCCGCGGCACCCCGGGCGACTTGTTCGCCGAGGTCCGGATCATGGTGCCGCCCGAGCCGTCCGAAACGGAACGCCGGCTGCTCGAAGAGCTCGCCTCGGTGTCACCGTTCGACCCGAGGAGAACCTGATGGTCCATCTGCTGCCCGGCACGGTCTACGCCATCATCCCGGCCCGTTCCCGGCGGATGGACCTCGACGCCTTCGCCGAGGCCGCCGGAATCCATCCCGAGCTGGCACGCCGGCTGGTGCGTCTCGGGCTGCTCGATCCCGAACGCGACCGCTCCGGCCGGCTCTGGTTCCCGCCGGCGCAAATCGCCGCATACGCACGCCTCGAACGCCTGCGGACGGGCCTCTGCCTCAACTACGCCGCGCTGGGACTCGTGGTCGAACTGCTCGACCGCATCGCCGAGCTCGAGCGGGAACTGCGCATCCAACACCACACCGGAGGCCGAACGTGGACCCCAACCGCCTGACCCAGAAATCCCAGGAGGCCTTGCACGACGCCCAGACCAAGGCCTTGCGCTTCGGCCACATCGAAGTGGACGGCGAGCACCTCCTGCTCGCCCTGCTCGACCAGGCCGATGGCCTGGTCCCGCGACTGCTGACCGAGGCGAAGGCCGATCCGGCACGGTTGCGCGAGGCGCTGGAGGCCGAACTGGGTCACCGCCCCAGTGTGAGCGGTCCCGGCACCGAACCCGGCCAGGTCCTGGTGACCCAGAGGCTCTCCCGCCTGCTCGACACCGCCCAGCAGGAGGCCGAACGGCTGAAGGACGAATATGTCTCCGTGGAGCACCTGGTCATCGCGCTGCTGGAGGAGGGCTCGGCGACGGCGGCGGGACGGCTGCTGGAACGTCAGGGCATCACCAGGGACTCCTTCCTGGAGGCCCTCACCCAGATCCGCGGGAACCAGAGGGTGACGTCCGCGATGCCCGAGGTCGCCTACGAGGCGTTGGAGAAGTACGGCCGTGACCTGGTGGCCGATGCCGCGGCAGGCAAACTCGACCCGGTCATCGGCCGGGACACCGAGATCCGTCGTGTCGTCCAGATCCTGTCCCGCAAGTCCAAGAACAACCCCGTGCTGGTCGGCGACCCCGGCGTCGGCAAGACCGCCATCGTTGAAGGTCTCGCCCTGCGCATCACCAACGGCGACGTACCCGAGGGCCTCCGCGACAAGACGATCTTCAGTCTGGACATGGGCTCGCTCGTCGCCGGCGCCAAGTACCGGGGCGAGTTCGAGGAACGCCTCACCGCCGTGCTCAACGAGGTCAAGGCGGCCGAGGGCCGGATCCTGCTGTTCGTCGACGAGCTGCACAACGTCGTCGGCGCGGGCGCCACCGAAGGGGCCATGGACGCCGGCAACATGCTCAAGCCGATGCTCGCCCGCGGCGAACTTCACATGATCGGCGCCACGACGGTGGAGGAGTACCGCAAGCACATCGAGAAGGACGCGGCCCTGGAGCGGCGCTTCCAGCCCGTCCTGGTCGACGAGCCCACCGTGGAGGACACCGTCTCCATCCTGCGCGGCCTGCGCGAACGCCTTGAGGTCTTCCACGGCGTGAAGATCCAGGACGCCGCCCTCGTCGCCGCCGTGACGCTCAGTCACCGCTACATCTCCGACCGGTTCCTGCCGGACAAGGCCATCGACCTGGTCGACGAGGCGTGCGCCATGCTGCGTACCGAGATCGATTCCCTGCCGGCGCCGCTGGACGAACTCACCCGCCGCGTCATGCGGCTGGAGATCGAGGAGGCCGCACTGTCCAAGGAGGAGGACGCGGCGAGCAAGGACCGCCTGGAGAGACTCCGGAAGGAACTGACCGGGCTGCGCGCCGAGACCGACTCCATGCGCGCCCAGTGGGAGGCCGAGCGCCAGGCGCTCCGCAAGGTGCAGGCGCTGCGTCAGGAGATCGAACAGCTTGGGCAGGAGGCCGCTCGCGCGGAGCGCGACTACGACCTCAACCGTGCTGCCGAGTTGCGGCACGGCCGGCTGCCCGACCTGGAGCGGCGGCTGCGCGCCGAGGAGGAGCGGTTGGCCGGCAAGCAGGACGGCGGACGCCTGCTGCGCGAGGTCGTGACCGAGGAGGAGATCGCGGCGATCGTGTCCCGCTGGACGGGCATCCCGGTGAGCCGCCTGCAGGAGGGCGAGCGGGACAAGCTGCTCAAGCTCGACAAGGTTCTGCACGAGCGCGTGGTCGGACAGGACGAGGCCGTCCAGCTGGTGTCCGACGCCATCATCCGCGCCCGCTCGGGCATCAAGGACCCGCGCCGCCCCATCGGCTCGTTCGTCTTCCTCGGCCCCACCGGTGTCGGCAAGACCGAACTGGCCCGCGCCCTCGCCGCGGCCCTGTTCGACACCGAGGAGAACATGGTCCGCATCGACATGAGCGAGTACCAGGAGCGCCACACCGTCAGCCGGCTGGTCGGTGCACCTCCCGGCTACGTGGGATTCGAGGAGGGCGGCCAGCTCACCGAGGCCGTCCGCCGCAAGCCCTATTCGGTCGTGCTGTTCGACGAGATCGAGAAGGCGCACGGCGACGTGTTCAACACGCTGCTCCAGGTGCTCGACGACGGCCGCCTCACCGATGCGCAAGGCCGCACCGTCGACTTCCGCAACACCGTCATCATCATGACGTCCAACATCGGGTCGGAACATCTGCTCCAGGGCGTCACCTCAGAGGGCGACATCGAGGAGGACGCCCGCGACCGGGTGATGGGCGAACTGCGCCGCCATTTCCGTCCGGAGTTCCTCAACCGGGTCGACGACATCGTTTTGTTCAAGCCGCTCACGCTGCCGCAGATCGAGCAGGTCGTCGACCTGATGTTCAACGACCTCCGCGCCCGGCTGGCCGACCGGCAGATGCGCCTGGCGATCGACGAGGACGCCCGGCGGCTGATCGCCGAGCAGGGCTTCGATCCGGTGTACGGCGCTCGTCCGCTCCGTCGCTTCATCGCCCGCGAGGTCGAGACCCGACTCGGGCGCGCGCTCATCGCCGGGGATGTCCGGGACGGCGCGACCATCCACATCACCGTCGCGAACGACGAGCTGAACGTCCGCTACGAGAACCCCGAGTGACCGGCGGGCGCGCCGCCCTGTTCGCGGCGGACTTCGCCCCGTTCCTTGTCCGTACGGACACCACGCCGGCCCGGGTGCCGTAGTCGGCTGGCCGGTCCATCCGGTGGAAGCCGCCTACCGAGGTGTGTCAAGGGGGCGTGGGTTCAAATCCCGCCGTCCCGACAGAGAAAGACCAGGTCAGAAGGGCTTCGGAGGTCATTCCGGAGCCCTTTTCCGATCTTGAAGGTCGATGGGGAGCCAAAGGGGAGCCACCACCATCCGGCCTACGCCGACTTGCCCGGACCGAACACCACGTCGGCCACCTCGGCGCCCCGGGTGATCACCGGCCTGAGCTGGTGCCGGTAGACCTCCCCGGTGACCGCCGGAGAGGAGTGCGCGCAGAGGTCTGCGATCGCTCTGCACCCCGCCGTCACTCATGATCGATACGAACGAGTGACGCAGTTCGCGCGGCGACCAGGTCTCCCCGATCCCCGCCTTCTTGGTGATGAGCCGGAAGCCCCGCCGCACGTTCGCGGCGTCCAGCGGCTTTCCGGTCGTCGAGCAGAACACCAGCCCGGTCTCCTGCCACGCCGGCCCCGCTTTGAGCCTGTCGGAGGCCTGGCGCGTCTGATGGCGTCGTAGGGCGTCCACCGCCTGCAGCGGCAGTTCCAGCGTCCGCCGCGATTTCTCGGTCTTGGTGTCACCGTGGGCTCGCACGGACCGCCACACGTAGACGGCGAACCTCTCGCGATCGAAGCCCGCCTTGACCACCGGCCGCCATTCGGCCGTCTCATCGCTCCACGCCACGACGTGTGCCCACTGCAACGCGCGGGCTTCTTCCGTACGGACACCGGTCAGCAGGCTGACCACGACGTAGGCGTGCAGTCGAGATGACTGGGCCGCTTCCAGCACGGCCCGGGCCTGCTCAAGGGTGAGAGCCCGGCTCGGCCTTCCGGCCGTGCCCTGGGGGTCTTGACCAGCTCGGCCACGTTCCGCATGATCATGTCGCGTGCTTGAGCCTGCCGGATCGCGCGCTTGAGGATCGCGTGCACGAGCCGCAGGCTCCGAGTCGACAACGTGCCGGAGAGCCCGTCGAGCCACTCGTCGACGTCGTCGGCTCGCAGATCAGCGAGCTTCGCCTTGCCGAGCAGCGGGATGACATGCTTCCGGGCCAGGCTCCCGTAGTTGCCGACCGTGTCGTCATCCAGCCCTTTGAGGCCTTTGGCGAGCCAGTCTTCGACGCAGTCCCCGACCGTGTAGGTCGCCGGGTCCTTGACGCTGGCCTCCAGGTCCTCGACCACTTGCTTGAGCCTGTCCAGGACCTGGGCTTTGGTCCTGCCCTTCCTTTTGCTCGCCCAGGTCAACGGAAGCGCCCTTTCCGCTAGGACTCCTGCTTCCCGATCACTTGACCTCGTACGCCTGAAGGGAGCGGCTGGATGACAGCCCAGCAGGGGCCGCAGCACGTCATCAGATTCGCCGACTGGTGCAGCGCTGAGCGCATCGTGCTGGAGCATCTGCCGCCCGTGCTCGAACCATCGCGGAGCGGGGAGCCGCACGGGTGGTGGTTCGTGCGCAAGTACCCGACCTGACGGCTACGGCATCGCCCGACCACCGCCCATGGCCTGCGGAGACTGGACCGGGCGCTGGACATGATGCTCTCGGACGGCTTGATCGACGGCTGGACGCCCGGCATCTACGATGCCGGAGACCATCGCTTTCGGAGGCGCTGCGGGCATGGGTGCCGCCCACGCGCTCTTCCACCACGACAGCCGTCTCGTCCTTCAGCATCTGGGCGGGCGTGATGCCGACGAGTTTCAGCAACGCTCTGAGGTGGCGGAGGCCGACGAGGGTGAGTCCGCGGTGCGTCGGTTCCGCCGCATCCTGACCACGGGGAGAGCGGCGGCCTCGCCGATGTCGTCGTCACCTGGGTGTCCGGCTATCGACTTGCTTCGGCCGCCGCCTCCATGTCGGCGGGCTGCCGCGGGCTGTTGGCCTGCGGCGGCAATAGCGCGACGATGAGCACGGCGCCGAACGCCATGCAGATCGCGCCCGCCGTGAGCCCGCTCGAGTAGCCCATGATGGCCAGCGCGGCCACTCCGATGGCTCCGCCGATCTGCTGGACGGAGGTGAACAGGGCCGAGCCGAGACCGGCGTCGTCCTCGGTGGTGCCGTCGACCGCGGCCGTGGCCATGACGGGCAGGCCCAGTCCGTTGCCCACGCTCAGCACGAGCATGCCGGGCAGGACGTGGACGAGGTAGGAGTCGCCCGCCACCAAGCCGGATAGCAGTAGCAGGCCGGCGATGTTGACCAGGAACGCCAGCAGGAGCGTCCAGCGCGTCCCGATTCTGGGGGAGATTCGGGAGGACAGCCACATGCCCGACAGGATGCCGGCGCCGTAGGGCAGGTAGGCGATGCCGGCAAGGAGCGGGCTGTACCCCAGGGCGGCCTGCACCTGGATCATCAGCAGGAACGACATCGCGTACATCGCCATCGAGAACAGCAGGGTCGCGCCGTTGGCCGCCGCCCGCGTCCGCGAGGCAAGGAACGCCCCGGGCACCAGCGGCGCGACCGCCCGCGACTCGGCCGAAAGGAACGCCATTGCCAAGGCGGCGGACAACGCGACGACGCCGACGACGACCGGATCGGTCCAGCCGGTCTCACCCGCGCGCAGCAGCCCGTACACCAAAGTCACCGCGGCACCGGTGATCAGGACCGCGCCGGGAACGTCGAGGCGGCGCCGCCCGGGGGCGCGGGACTCGGGGACCAGGCGGGGAAGCAACGCCAGCGCCACAGCGACGACGGGCAGGTTGATCAGGAAGATCCAGCGCCAGGACACCAGGTCGGTCAGCGCCCCGGAGATCACCAGGCCCGAGGTTGCGCCCAGGGCCGCGATCCCGCCCCAGATGCCCAGTGCCTTGACCCGCTCCTCCGGCCCCGGATACAGCAACGTGATCATCGACATCGCCGCCGGACCGGCCATCGCCGAGCCCGTGCCCTGCACGAACCGCCCGGCCACGAGCTGCCACGGCTGTTGCGCCAGCCCGCACGCCAGGCTGGCCGCCCCGAACAGCGCGACACCGATGAGGAAGACGCGTCGGCGGCCCAGCAGGTCCGCCAGCCGGCCGCACAACAGCAGCAACCCGCCGAAGGCCAGGAAGTAGGCGTTGACGACCCACGGCAACCCGGACGCGCCGAAGCCCAGGTCATCGCGGATGCTGGGCAGGGCGACGTTCACGACGGTGTCGTCGAGCACGAGCATGAACTGGACAAGGCACAACACGATCATCGGCATCTGAACGACGCTATGATCCGCCGCATTTGGCCACAATCCGCGATGGGGCCAGACTGTGTCGCATGGAGGACATGGGCGCGATCACCGTCGGCCACTTCCCGCTGGCCTCCGGAGAGTGGATCCCCCCGCACAAGCACACCTACCACCAGCTCGCCTGGACCCGCCGCGGCGTCCTGAGCGTCGGTGTGGACGAGGTGTACTGGGTCCTGCCGCCCACCAGGGCGCTATGGCTGCCCGCCGGCATCACCCACACCACCGGCGCGACCCGCGACGCGGTCCTGTGCAGCCTCTATCTGGCGCCCGACCGCTGCCCGGTGAACTGGTCCGAACCGACGGCGGTCGGCGTCGACGGACTGCTGGCCGAGCTCATCGGGTATCTGGACCGCACCGACCTCACCGACGAAGCACGGTCGCGTGCCGAGGCGGTAGTGCCCGACCTGCTGCGTCCTCTGCCCACCCGACCCATCAACGTGCCGCAACCGACCGACGAGCGCGTCCAGGTGGTCGCGGCCCGCCCTGCTGGCAGACCCGGCAGACCCGCGCAGCCTGGAGGCTCACGCCCGCGCGGCGGGCGTGAGCCGGCGGACGTTGACGCGGCTGTTCGTGCGCGACACGGGCATGAGCTTCGACCATTGGCGCACCCAGGTACGGCTGCGTGCCGCCCTGCCGCTGCTGGCCGAGGGGCAGCCGGTATCGCGGGTGGCCCACAGCGTGGGCTACGCCACGGCGAGCGCGTTCCTAGCCGCCTTCCGCCGCACGGTCGGCACCACACCCAAGCGCTACCTGCTCAAAGGTTGACTTCGATCTCCGCCACGCTGACCGGTCCGACCCGGGCAACGCGATCACCTGACGACGCGGAGGTCCGCCAGCCACCCCCAGAATGGTGCGGAGTGTTGCCGCGCCGGGGGCATGGCGGGCCGTCAGTGCTTGGCGGCGGCCAGCCCCTCCGCTATCAGGCGGAGGCCGAACTCGAACTGCTCCGAGGACGCGAGCGTGGGGAGCTCCGGGGCCAGCCTCAACGTGCTGGGGAAGCGGTCGGCGGGGAGGCCGGCATAGAAGTGGTGGCGCTGGCGGCGGCCCTCCGGGTCGTCGCCCCAGGTGCGGGGCGTCTGGTAGCCGGAGAAACCGAGCGCGTAGGTGATGAGGACACCGTAGGCGCGGGTGGCGTCCGCCCCCTTGAGCCCCGCCGACTCCAGGCGGTCGAGGACGGCTTCCATGGCGCCGTCCAGGGCGTCGATGCTGTCGGTGACTCGGGTGGAGAGCAGCCGGACGACGCAGGGGTGGGCGAGCATCATCGCGCGGAAGGCGCGCCCGCATCCCACAAGCAGGTCGATGGGGTCGTCCGTCTCGGCGGGAGGGACCTCCATCCCGCCGAGGACGTGATCGGCCATCGCGTCGAGAATCTCTTCCTTGTTGCGGAAGTAGCTGTACAGGGTCATCGCGCCGACACCGAGCTCGCCGGCCAGGCGTCGGACGGTCAGTGTGTCCAGGCTCTCGGAGTCGCCTATGCGCACAGCGGTCTCGACGATGCGTTCGCGGGTGAGCGTCCGCGCGTCCCTCTTGGCCATTCCGCTCCGTGTCTCGTCGGTCTTCCCGAGCGAGGGTAGCGCCTACCGCTTGTCCGGCTGGACGTTCGGAGCGCTCTGCTCGACCTTGCGCCGCCACGCGGTGAGGGACAGGTCGGGCCGGTAGAGCTTCTCCGGCGGGGCGTCCATCACGTCGACCATCCAGGCGTCCTGCGCGGTGAACTGGCCGTGGAACAGCCAGCGGATGGCGGCGAGGTACTTGAGCTTGAAGAGGCCGGCGCGGGCACCGGTCTCGAAGCGCACCATGAGCTGGACGTAGCGCACGTTGTCGGCGTCCACCGGGACGTACCACTCGTAGTGAATGAACTGCGGGTAGGCGACTCGGAGGATGCCCGGCATCCGGATCGAGACGAAGCCGGGCAGGTCGAGGCCCTTGATCACGGGGTTGGTCTTCTGGGCCTTGCCGGGGGCGTCGGGCAGTGGCATGCGCTTCCACCAGCGCTTGTTGGTCCACAGGCCGAGACCGGGCATGCGGGCCTCCCAGTGCACCTCGTCCTGGACGCGGACGAGCCATTCGCCGCGTTCGACGACGCGGGTCTTGTTCCATGCGGGCATGACCTTGAACAACCGCCACAGCGCCGTGTTGTGCAGGTACTTGGCGTGGCCCTCGTCGAAGCCGTTCTCCGCGGCGAACCGCCAGTTGCCCTTGCGGACGTCGGTGCGGCCGCCGATGACGAGCGCATTGTGTCGCAGCTCCTCGGGCAGGTCGTCGTCCAGCGGGTGGGGGTCACCGTCGCCGATGTAGACCCAGACCAGGCCGAAGCGCTGCCGGACGGGGTAGGTGCGGACCTTGACGCGGCCCTTGATGGGCGAGTCCGGGCCGTCGGTGAGGACGCCGCAGAGCTTGCCGTCCTTCAGGTCGTAGGTCCACCCGTGGTACGGGCAGGAGACCGTGCCGGGGAACTGGCGCCGTCCCAGGGAGAGGGGCACGCCGCGATGGGGGCACCGGTCGTGCAGGGCGTGGATCTCCTCGCCCTCGCGGACGAGGGCGATGTTCTCGCCGAGCAGGGTGACGGCGACGGGCTTCTTGCCGACCTGCTCGGTCCACAGGACGGGGTACCAGTGGTCGCGGAACCCGAGAGCGGCGCTCTCATAGGTCGGCCAGGACGACCAGTCCTGGCCGGGCTGGCGCCGCTCGGGCCGGGAGCGGCCGGGGGACGTGGCGTTGGTGGACAACGGTACCTCCTTTAACAATGTTACGTACTTTGTACGGCGAGTTCTGCCATGTCAACCCCCGACTCTTGACGGGTATGCAAAGTACCGTACATAGTACGAGCCATGGTGGAGAACGAACGCGAGCTGGTCGTCCGCTCGATGACCTGGGAGGCGGACGGGGTCCTGTCGGTCACGCTGACCGCTCCCGGCGGCGCGCCGCTGCCTCCGTGGGAGCCGGGGGCCCATCTTGAGATCGACCTCGGAAAATGGGTTCGCCAGTACTCGCTGTGCGGAGCGCCCGGCGGGACCGGCTCCTACCGGATCGCCGTCCTGTACGAACCCGACGGCAGGGGCGGCTCGGCCTACGTGCACGAGGAGTTGCGGCCCGGCCGCACGGTGCGGGTGCGCGGTCCGCGCAACCGGTTTCCGCTGGAGGACGCGCCGCGCTACCTGTTCCTGGCGGGCGGCATCGGGATCACTCCGCTGCTGCCGATGATCGCGCAGGCGGCGGACGGCGGCGTCCCCTGGCGCCTGGTCTACGGGGGGCGGAGCCGGGACTCGATGGCGTTCCTGCCCGAACTCGCCCGGTACGGAGACGCTGTGACGATCGTCCCCGAGGACAGCGACGGCCGTCCCGACCTCGACGCGCTGCTCGGCGCGCCCGAGCCGGGCACGGCGGTCTACTGCTGCGGGCCCGAGGGCCTGATCGCGGCGGTGGAGCGGCGGTGCGAGGCGTGGCCGCACGGGAGCCTGCACGTCGAGCGGTTCGCCGCCGCGCGCGATCAGGTGCTGGACGGCGAGGACACCGCCTTCGAGGTGGAGTGCGCGCGGTCCGGGGTGACCGTCGAGGTCGGCGCCTTCGAGACCGTGATGGACGCGCTGGAGCAGGCCGGCGTCCAGATTCCGAACGCGTGCCGCGAGGGCATCTGCGGAAGCTGCGAGACGCCCGTCCTGGCGGGGGTCGCGGACCATCGCGACGGCCTGCTGACCGATGCGGAGCGGGAGGCCGGGGCGACGATGATGCCGTGCGTCTCGCGCTGCCTCTCGGACCGGCTCGTGCTGGATCTCTGAGACGCGGTCCGCGTCCGGGCATTGACTCCGGACCTAAGTAGTGTACATAGTACGCATCACCGTGATTCACGGCACAAGCTCGGCTTTCTTGGAGCGCGCCCCCCGCTCGTCAAGGCCGCCGGGAGCCTCCGCCAGGAGGCCGGGAGAACCGGAGAGCACTCCATGACCGCATCGATCGCCGGCACCCGGCACACCGTGCTCGGGACCGCGCTGCGGGTCCGCACGACCGGCGAGGGCGTGCCCACCGTCCTGCTGCACGGCGGCGGCCCCGGCTGCTCCGCCTGGACCGACTTCGCCGCCCTCGTGCCGGAACTGCCCGGCCGCCGGCTCGTCCTGGTGGACCTGCCGCAGTACGGCGACTCGGACGCGCCCCGGGCCGACCTGCCGCTGTTCTCCTTCCACGCGCGGTACGTCACGGCCCTCCTCGACGACCTCGGGATCGAGCGCGCGGACTTCGTCTGCCAGTCGCTCGGCGGGGCGGTCGCGCTGCTGATCGCGGCACGCCACCCGCACCGCGTCCGCCGCATCGTCCTCACCGGCAGCCGCCCCGCCGAACTCGGCGGTACGCCCGGGGTGAGCGGGGCGGAGATCCGCGCGGCGTACTACGGCGGTGAGGGCCCGACCCCGGAAAAGATGCGCGACCTCATCGGTCTTCATGAGTGGAACGATCCCACGATGGTTCCGGAGGCAACTGTCGCTGAACGCTTCCGAAACAGTGTCTCTGCAACCGCTCTTGCTCTTGGAACGGACATCGAAGCGCGCGGCCGGCCCGAGGATCTCGGTCCTCTGCTGCCGGAGGTGGCGGCCCCCGTCCTGCTGCTGTGGGGCTCCGCCGACCCGTTCGCCGACATCGGCTACGCGGCCCGCCTGGCCGCGGCGCTGCCCGCCGCCGACCTGGAGGTGCTGCCGGACACGGCGCACCACCCCCAGGAGGAGCGGCCCCGCGACTACGCCCGGCTCGCCGAGGCGTTCCTGCGCGACCCCCGCCCCACCGACACCCGCCCCACCGACCCCCGGCTCGCACCTGTGGAGGCCACCCGATGCGCATCCTGATCATCCTCGCCGTCCTGCTGGCCGCCGCCTTCGGCGTCCCGCCGGTGCGGCGCCGCGTCCTGGCCGCGTTCGTCCGCGGCACCGGGACGGCGGTGCGGACGGAGCCCGCGTCGTGACGGCGCCCGCCGTCGCCGCGCACGGCGTCACCAAGCGGTTCGGCCCCTTCACCGCGCTGGACGGGGTGGACCTCGACCTCATGGCGGGCGAGGTCCATGGACTGATCGGCTCCAACGGCGCCGGCAAGTCGACCCTCATCAAAGTGCTGTGCGGCGCGTACGCGCCGGACGGCGGACGCCTCGAGGTCGAAGGCCGCAGGGTCGGCAACGCGACGCCCGCGCAGGCCGAACGCGCCGGCATCACCGTCGTCCACCAGGAGACGCAGCTGTTCCCCGAGCTGACGGTCGCCGACAACATCGTCGTCGCCGCCCCGAACCGGCGCGGCCGGCTGATGCGGGACCGCCGCGCCGACCATGCCGAGGCGGCGGAGCTGCTCGGCACGCTCGGCACCGGCCTCGAACCGGGACGCCGCGCGGGCACCCTCGACCTCGCCGAGAAGAAGCTGCTGCAGGTGGCGCGGGCGCTGCGCGCCCGGCCGAAGCTGCTGATCCTGGACGAGCCCACGGCGGCGCTCGAACCGCGGCAGTCCAAACTGATCACCGACCTGGTCCGGCGGCTCGCCGGCGACGGCCTCGCCGTCCTGTTCGTCAGCCACGACCTCGACGAGGTCCGCCTGCTCTGCGACCGGATCACGGCGCTGCGCGACGGCCGGATCGTCGCCCGCCTCGGCCGCGGCGAGGCCACCCCGCACGGGCTGGTCGAGCTGGTCGCGGGCCGGACCCTCGCCAACGCCCCGGACCGCGAGCCGCACGAGCCCGGCGACGTGCTCGTGCATGCGGATCTGCCCGGCGCACCCGAGCTGGACCTGCGGCATCGCGAGGTCGTCACGATGACCGGCCTCCTCGGCTCGGGCGCCGGCCGCTACGCGCGCGCTCTCGCCGGGGCGGCCCGGCCGCCCGGGCGCGAGCGCGCCGAGGTCACGGTCGGCGGACGGCGGGTCAGGCCGCTCAACCGCGTCGCGGCCGTCGCCGCCGCGATCGGGTTCGTGCCCGAGGAGCGCAAGCGCGACGGCGTGCAGCCGCTCCTCAGCATCGAGCGCAACATCGCGCTCGGCGACGTGCGGGCGTTCAGCCGGTTCGGCGCCCTGGACCGGCGCAAGATGCGCTCCACGGCGCTCCGGCTGATCGCGGACCTCGACATCCGCCCGGCCGACCCGGCGTTCCCCGCCGGGCTGCTGTCCGGCGGCAACCAGCAGAAGGTCCTCATCGCGCGGTGGCTCGCGGCGGGCGCCCGGGCCCTGGTCGTGGAGGAGCCCACGCACGGCATCGACATCGGGGCCAAGGAGCACGTGCTGCGCCAGCTCCGCGCGTTCGCGGACGAGCGCGGCTGCGTGGTGGTCGTGGCGCTGGAGAGCGAGGAGTTCCGCTCCATCACCGACCGCTACCTGGCGTTCCGGCGGGGACGCCTGGTCGCCGAACTCACGGCCGACGTCACGCACGCCGAACTGATGACGGCGTGCCTCGGCGAACACCCGGAAGGTCTTGCCTCATGAAGAGAAAAGCCCCCGCGCTGGAGGACGCGTTCGTCCCGCTGCTGCTGGTCGTCCTCGCCGTCGTCCTGACGTTCTCGACGGACTCGTTCCTCAGCAGCGGCAACGTCCTCAACGTCCTCAGCTCGATGGCGATCCTCGCGATCGTCGCGTTCGGGCAGACCTTCGTCATCGCCGGCGGCGGGTTCGACCTGTCGGTGGGCGCGCAGGTCGCGCTGCACGGCGCGGTCGGCGCGATCGTCATGCGGGAGACGCAGAGCATCGCGCTCGGCCTCGCCGCGGCGGTGCTGTCGGGGGTCGTGTTCGGGCTGCTCAACGGGCTGCTCGTGATCGCGCTCAAGGTCCACCCGTTCATGATCACGCTGGGCACTTCGGTGATCGGGGTGGGCGTCACGCTCATCCTCACCCACGCCGAGTCGGTCGGCGGGCTGCCCGCGAGCATCGCCGGGTTCGGCGTCGGGCGCCCGCTCGGCGTCCCGTGGATCGTCTGGTTGATGATCGTCTGCTTCGCCGTCTCGGCGTTCCTGCTGAGCGTGAGCCCGTTCGGGCTGCGCGTGCTGTCCAGCGGCGGCAACCGGGAGGCGGCACGGCTCGCGGGCCTGCGCGTCGAGCGGACGATCGTCGCCACCTTCGTGCTCGCCGGGGCGTTCGCGGCCGTGGCGGGCATGGCGACGACGGCGCGGCTGCAGTCGGCGCAGCCGACCGTCGGCGAGGGACTGGAGCTGTTCTCGGTCGCCGCCGTCGTGCTCGGCGGCAGCGCCCTGCACGGCGGGCGGGCCGCGGTGTGGCGGACCCTGCTCGGCGTCCTGGTCATCTCCGTGATCCAGAACGGCCTCAACCTCAACGGCGTCGGCGACGCCTGGCAGGAGGTCGCGGTCGGGATCGTGTTCATCCTCGCGATGTCGGCCGAGCTGCTGCGCCGGTTCTCCCGCCTGCGCACCGGGAGAAAGGAGGCACCGCCGCGCACGACCGTCGCGGACGCCCCTGCCAAGGCCACCGTCACCTGAACACGCCCAGCCCCCCGCCTTCACCGAAACCCGCAAGAGGAGACCCATCATGCGCATGACCCGACTTCGCGGGATCGCCGCGGCGGCGCTGTGCATCGGCCTGGCCGCCACCGGCTGCACGGGCTCGGACGCGTCCGAAAAGGGCGCGAAGACCATCGGCGTGAGCTTCGCCGCCCCCAGGATCGCCCTGTACGCCGGGATCCAGAAGGGCATCCAGGCGGAGGCGAAGAAGCTCGGCGTCAAGGTGGTCTTCACCGACGCCGGCGGCGACCCGCTGAAGCAGGCCAACGACATCAACGACCTCATCGCGAAGGGCGTGGACGGCATCCTCGTCTCCGCGATCGACGCCAAGGCCGTCGTCGCGCCGCTCAACGCGGCGAAGGCCGCGCACATCCCGGTCATGACCGTGGCCCGCGACGTCGAGGACAAGTCCAGCCGCGCGTCCTACATCGGCAACGACTGGGGCAGGTCCGGTACGCAGATCGCCCAGTGGACCTGCAAGAACGTCGGCAAGGGCAAGATCATCATGATCAAGGGGCCGTCCGCGGCGCCCTACGTCCAGGAGATGACGAAGGCCTACAAGGCGGTCGTCGGCTCGGCGGAGTGCCCGGGCATGTCGGTCGCCCACGAGGTCAACGTCTCCGCCCTCACCTCCGAGGAGGGGCTGAAGGCCGCCAAGGCGTCGCTGTCGGCGGTCCCGGACGCCAAGGTCGTCTACGCCAATCTCGACGACTTCCTCACCGGAGTCGTGCAGGCGATCAACGAGGCCGGCAAGACCGGCCAGATCACCGTGACGGGCTTCGACGGCATCCCCTCCACGCTCGCGATGGTGCGGGACGGGCGGGTCGGCTACGAGATCGCGCTCCAGCCGAAGAAGTGGGGCGCCACGGCGCTCCAGACGATGGTCGGCAAGCTCGGCGGGAAGGACACCCCCAGCGTGGTCAACATCGAGACCCGGCCGTTCGACAAGAACGACTCCGGTGACCTCACCGAGGCCGACCTGGAGTAGCACGCCGTCCCGTCCGCACCTCCTCCGTCTGGGGTCCTTCATGAACATCACCGTCAACGGGCAGACCGGCGACGCCGCCGCGCCTCCCGGGACCGTCCTCGCCACGCTCCTTCGGGAGCGGTTCGGGGCGACGTCCGTCAAGCTCGCGTGCGAGCGCGGCGAGTGCGGCGCCTGCACCGTGCTCGTCGCCGGGCGCCCCAGGCTGTCCTGCGTGACACCCGTCGAACTGGTCGACGGCGAGGTCACGACGGCGGAGGGCCTCGCGGAGGAGTCCGAGGACCTGCGTGCGGCGTTCGCCGACCTGGGCGCGTTCCAGTGCGGATTCTGCACGCCCGGCCAGGTCGTCCACGCCACCGCCCTGCTCCGCGCCGGCCTCCCCGCCGACGCGGAGCGGGCGCGGGCCCGGGCGCGGGCGGAACTGTCCGGCAACATCTGCCGGTGCACCGGCTACGCGGCGATCGTCGAGGCGGTGTGCGCGACGGCCCGCGCGCGGGCAGGGGCGCGGGGGGATTCGCTATGACCGAACGAATCGGGCGAAGCATCCGGCCGCTGGACTGGCAGGACCGGTCCCTCGGACGTGTCGACTACGTCAACGACCTCACCGAGCCGCCGCACCTGCACGCCGCGGTGCTGCGCTCCCCCGTCCCCTACGGCCGGATCACCCGTCTGGACGCCGCCCCCGCGCTGCGGATGCCGGGGGTGCGCGGCGTCATCACCGCCGACGACTTCCCTTCCGGCATCACCTACCTCCATCGGGGCGGGCACATGTCCGACCGGCCGCCCCTGGCGGCGGGCGTGGTGCGCTACGTCGGTCAGGAGATCGCGGCCGTCGCCGCCGACACCGTGGAGCAGGCCAGGGCGGCGGTCGCGGCGATCCGGCTGCGCATCCGGCCGCTCCGGGCACCGCTCACCATCGCCGAGGCCCTCGCGCCGCGTTCCCGCTCGCTCCACGAACGCCCGTCCGAACGCAACGTCGCGATCCGGTGGAACAGCGTGTGGGGCGACCCGGACGCCGGGATCGCGGCGTCGGACGTGATGGTCGAGGGCGACTTCGTCTACCCGAGCGTCGCGCACGCGTGCATGGAGCCCAACGTCACGCTCGCCCGGTGGGACGCCGACCGCGAGGTGATGGAGCTGTGGACCTCCACGCACGCGCCCTACTTCATCGCCAAGGAGGTCTCGCACCTGCTGGGGCTGGAGCACCACCAGGTGGTGTGCCGCGAGGTCGCCACCGGCGGGAGCTTCGGCTCCAAGTCGAAGGCCTCCGAACACGAGATCCTCGCCGCGGCGCTGGCCCGCAAGACCGCGACACCCGTGCTCATCTCGCTCACGCGGGAGGAGGAGTTCGCCTCCAACAAGCCCCGGCACCGCTTCGAGACGCGGCTGCGCACCTACGCCGACGCGGACGGGAACCTGCGCGCGTTCGAGACCGAACTGAACGTCGACAACGGCGCCTACTCCCACATGGGCTCGTCGGTGATGCGCGTCGGCGTCATCGCCCTCGGGTCGGTGTACCGGGCGGACGGCGTCCGCTACGACGCGCGCCTCGTCGACACCGCCACGCAGCCCGGCGGGCAGTACCGCGGGTACGGAACACCGCAGGTCGCGCTCGCCATGGAGTCCCAGCTCGACGAGATCGCCGAGCGGCTCGGGATGGACCCCATCGACCTGCGCGTCCGCAACGCCGTCGAGCCGGACACCGAGACGCTGTGCGGGTACCGCCTCACGACGGCGCGGCTCGTCGACTGCCTGGAGACCGTCAGGCGGGAGCTGGACTGGGACGCCAAGCGGGCCGCGAGGACCTACGGCCGCGGCGTCGGCGTGTCCAGCGCCGCGCACGGGTCGGGCGCCTACGCCTACCCGCTGTCGAACGTCAGCGAGGCGGGCGTGGACGTCGACGCCGACGGCCGCGTGCGCGTCCGGTTCGGCGGGTCGGACGCGGGCACCGGCCAGAAGACGATCCTCGCGCAGATCGCCGCGGAGGAGCTCGGCGTCGCCCCCGAGGACGTCGACGTGCTGTCGATGGACGGCGAGCTGACGCCGCTGGACCTCGGCGCCTGGTCGTCGCGCGCCACGCACATGTCGGGGACGGCCACCGGCCGGGCCGCCCGGGAAATGGCCCACCGGCTGCGCGGGCTGGCCGCCGACAAGCTCGGCTGCGCACCCGGGGACGTCGAGCTGCGCGACGGCGCGGCCGTCCACGGCGACCATGCGATGAGCTTCGGCGACCTGGCGGGCGCGCACGGCGGCCTCAGCCTGGAGTCCCGCTACGAACTGGAGGGGACGGAGACGATCACGCCCGGCGAGGACAGGGCCAATCTGTCGCCCACCTACTCCTTCGCCGCGCACGGGGCGGAGGTCGAGGTCGACGTCCGGACCGGCAAGGTCACCGTGCTCGACTACGTCGCCGCGCACGACGTCGGGCGGGCCATCAACCCCGTCATGGTCGAAGGCCAGATCATCGGCGGGGCCGTGCACGGGATCGGCGCCGCGCTCGGCGAGGAGCTGATCCGCACCGAGGGGCGCGTCGTCAACCCCGCCTACATCAACTACGCACTGCCGCGCGCCGCCGACGTCCCGCGCGTCCGGCCGTTCATCGTCGAGGGCCACGACGACGCGGGGCCGTACGGCGCCAAGAGCGTCGGCGAGATCCCGATCGTCCCGCCGGGCGCGGCGATCGCCAACGCCGTCCACGACGCGGTCGGCGTCCGCATCCGCGACCTGCCGATCACTCCGGACAAGGTGCTGCGGGCGCTGGCGGAGAAGGAGGGAAGGGTCCGCGACCACCGGCTGCGGCGGCGCCCTTCGCGCTGGTGGATCGCGCTGATGCGGGCCGCCTACCCGCGCGGAGTCCACGCACTGCTGCACCGGTGGGGGACGCACCTCGGCCGGCAGGGCCGGTACCCGGGCCTGGCGCCGGCGGTCCCGGACATCGCCGAGATCGTCCGTCCGGAGAGCCTGGCGGAGGCGGGCGCCGCGCTGCGGGGCGGGACCGCCATCGGCGGCGGCACCGACGTGCTGCTCCAGCGCCGGCAGCGGCTGGCCGCGCCGGAACGCCTCGTCTCCACCGCGCTGCTTCCGGGCCTGCGCGACATCACCGAGGAACCGGACGGGACCGCGGTCATCGGCGCGGCCGTCACGCTGGCCGAGCTGTCCGCCCGGTTCGCCGAGTCCATCCCGGCGCTGGCGGAGGTCGCCGACTCCATCGCGTCGCCGCAGGTCAGGAACGCGGCGACGGTCGCGGGGAATCTACTGCAGGCCAAGCGCTGCTGGTTCTTCCGCAACGATTTCCCCTGCTACAAGCGCAACGGCGCCTCCAGCCCCTGCTACGCGATCCTCGGCGACCACCGCTTCTACCACGCGGCCGTCGACGGGCACCGCTGCCAGGCGGTCACGCCGTCCGACCTGGCCACGGTGCTGGCGGCGCTGGACGCCGTCGTCGAACTGTCGGACGGGCGCCGCATCCCCATCGGCGACCTCTACACCGGCCCTGGGGAGACGGCCCTGAAGCAGACGGACCTGGTCGTCGCCGTCCGGATCCCCGAGCCGGGCAGGCCCTGCGTGTTCGAGAAGCTCGCGCTCTGGCAGGGCGACTTCGCCGTCGTGTCCGTCGCCGCGTCCAGCCGGTCGGCGGAGCGGTGGGACGACTGCCGGATCGTGTTCGGCGCGCTGGCTCCGACGCCGTGGCGTCCCGCCGACGCCGAACGCGCCCTCGACGGAAGGCCGTTCGACCCCGCCGCGCTCCGCGACGTCGTGGACGCCGAACTCACCAGGCACGGGCACCCCCTGCCCGGCAACGCCTGGAAGCTCGACGCCGCCGCCGGACTCGCCGAACGCGCCGCCGAACGACTCACCCATGACAGGGAGGAAACCGTATGACGGCGCTGGACCACGCGCGTCTGGCACTGCTGCGGGACGCCGAGAGGCTCATCGACCCCGAGCGCCTCGCCGAACTCATCACCGGCATGACCGGCATCCCCAGCCCCACCGGCGAGGAGGGCGAACTGGCCCGCTGGGCGGTCTCCACCCTCGCCGCCTCCGGGATCGACGCCGCCTACCAGCCGATCGACGATGCCCAGGGCAACGCCGTCGCCCGGCTCCACGGCGACGGAACGGGCCCCGACCTTCTCCTCTACGCCCCGATCGACACGCTGACGACGGGGAATCCCGAAGAGGACCTGCCCCGGGTCGGCGCGACGCTGCGCTACGACATGGTCCCGGAACCGGTCCGGGACGGCGACTACGTCATCGGCCTCGGCGCGAGCAACCCGAAGGGCCACGCGGCGTGCCTCGTCGCCGCGCTGGAGATCCTGCACCGGGCCGGCACGCCGCTGCGCGGCGACGTCGTCCTCGGACTGGGCGCGGGCGGGATGCCGACGAACAAGCGCACCGCCCCCCACGTCCGCCGGTACAACGCGGGCCAGGGCAACGGCGCCTCGTTCATGCTGGAACAGGGCGTCTGGGCCGACTTCGCGCTGATCGCCAAGCCCGGATGGGCCGTCTCGTGGGACGAGGTCGGCCTGTGCTGGTTCGAGGTCACCGTCGGCGGCAGCTACTCCTACGCGGGCAGCCGCCACCGCATCGACTACCGCAACGCGATCCTCGGCGCCGGCACCGTCGCCGCGGCCCTGGAGGAGTGGTTCGCCGAGTACACCGCCCGGCACACGTCCGGAACGGTCGCCCCGCAGGGCAACATCGGCGCGATCGAGGGCGGCTTCATGCGGATGCCGGCCGTCTCGCCCGCCTCGTGCCGTTTCGTCCTTGACCTCCGCACGTCACCGGCGTCCACGCCGATGAGCGTCAAGCGCGAGTTCGCCGCCGCCGTCGCGCGGATCGCCGCCGCGCACCCGCGGTTGGAGATCGGCTGGGACATGACCCTCGCGATCCCGGGGACGGCGACCGATCCCGACGCGTGGATCGTCCGCGCGGCGATCGAGGCGTGGGAGGCCGAGGAGGGCCGGGCGCACGAGCCGATCCTCGGCAACAGCGGCGCCACCGACGCCAACATCCTGCGGGGCCGCGGTCTGCCCACGGCTCGGATCGGCATGGCCAGGGCGGGGGCGGAGGCGCCGCTGCCCGTCGACTTCCCCATGGGGATGAACGTGGTCGACCTCAGGGAGATGGCCCGTCTCACCCGGCACGTGATGCGCACCACGATCAACACCTGTACCCGGGCAACGGCGGACGTGGGCCTGTGATCCGGGAGAAGATCGAGTGGAGAAGAGTTCAGGACCTTGGGCGAGACGGAGCGAAGAGTGACGACACGGCGGCCCCCGCCCCGAGGACGCCGTCCGGACAAGGCGGCGCTCACGGCGCGGGACATCGTGGACGCCGCCATCGCGATCGGCGACCGGGAGAGCCTCGACGGGCTGACCATGCGGCGGCTCGCGGGCGAGCTCGGCTTCAGCACGATGGCCCTGTACCGGCACTTCAAGAACAAGGACGACATCCTCGACGGGATGGCGGACCAGGTGCTCGGCAACCTGCGGCTTCCCGAGGAGATCGGACCCGATCCCGTCACCGAGGCGCGCCGCATCGCCGAGGCGCTCCTGTCCATGATGCGGGAGCACCCGAGCGTGGTCCGGCTGCTGTCCACCCGGACCACGGCGAGCCGCGGCTCGCTGGGCGGCGCGTTCGAACGCGTCCTGGCACGGCTCCGGCAGAGCGGGCTGCCCCCGGCGGACGCCGTCTGCGTCTACGGCCTCCTGCTGACGTACACGCTCGGCTTCGCTGCCTACCAGATGCCGCGTCCGTGGGGCGGGGACGACGAGGACGCCGCCGAACTGCGCAGGCAGCGGGCCCATTTCTACTCGGCGCTGCCCGCCGACGAGTTCCCGAACATGATCGAGCTGTCTCCGGAGCTGGCCTGGCTCCCCACGGACCGGCAGTTCCACGCGGGACTCGACGTCCTGCTGAGAGGGCTCGCGGCCGAGCGGCCCTGACCCGCGTTCCGGCCGCCCTCCGCGGGCGGACGGCGACGACCACCCCGAGGACGGGGCGGGCCGTCGCCTCGTCCGCCCTGCGTTGGAGGAACTGATGAGCGACATCGTGCTCGGCGTGGGCGCCTCCCACAGCACGCTGATGAACACCGACTGGGCCAAGGTCGACCACCTGGAGGACGCCCACCGCTTCCGCGACGGGCTGGAACGCGCCGCCGAGCGGCTGCGCGCCGCCGCCCCCGACACCGTCGTGATCATCGGGTCGAACCACTTCCGCGGGTTCTTCCTCGACATGATGCCCGCGTTCACCATCGGCGTCGGCGAGGTGCTCGGAGCCGGCGAGGCCCTCACGCCCGGGGGGCCGCTGCCCGCCGACACCGACCTGGCGCGCCACCTGACCACGTCCCTCGTCGACGACGGGTTCGACCCGGCCTTCTCCCTGCGGCTCACCGTCGACCACGGCATCACCCACGGGCTCCAGCACCTGGTGCCGGACCTCGACATCCCGATCGTCCCGATCGTGATCAACATGTTCGCGCCGCCGCTGCCGGCCCTGCGTCGCTGCCACGATCTCGGCGCGGCACTCGGCCGCGCCATCGCCGCCGACGGCGCCGGGAAGCGCGTCGCCGTCATCGCGTCCGGCGGGCTGTCGCACCGGCTGCCGTGGCCGAAGTGGTTCGAGACCCTCTCCGACGACGACCGCTTCCTCGTCGAGGCGTGGCTGAACGGGCGCGGATCTTGGGGCGACTACGAGGTCCGGCGGCGGCAGATCATCCGCGCCGCCGAGGCCGATCTGAACCCCGCGTTCGACGCGGCCTTCCTGGATCTCGTCGAGAACGGGGACCTCGGCCCCGTCCTCGACCGGACCACCACCGAGATCGACGAGGAGGCCGGCAACGGCGCACAGGAGATCCGCTCCTGGATCGCCATGCTCGCCGCCCTCGGACCCGGCGCACGCGGCGAGACCCTCGCCTACGCCGCCGTCCCCCAATGGCTCACCGGAATGGGCGTCGCCGTCGTCGAGCCCGCAACAACGAAGGAGAAAGCATGAGCATCTGGACCGACCTCACGGGCGTCGACCACGCCGTCCGCTTCGTCGACGCGGGCGGCGTCCGCACCCGGGCCCTCCAGGCCGGGACGGGAGAGGCCGTGGTGTTCCTGCACGGCACCAGCGGCCACCTGGAGGCGTTCGTCCGCAACATCCCTGCGCACGCCGAACGGTACGCCTGCCACGCCGTCGACATGCTAGGGCACGGCTACACCGACGGCGTGGACGAGCCGTACCGCATCCCCCGCTACGTCGACCACGTCCTCGCCTACCTGGACGCCTGCGGCATCGACCGCGCCCACTTCGTCGGCGAGTCGCTGGGCGGCTGGGTCGCGGGCCGCCTCGCCGCCGACCACCCCGACCGCGTCGGCCGGCTCACGCTCGTGGCCCCCGGCGGAACCGTCGCCAACCCCCAGGTCATGGAACGCATCAAGACCAGCACCCGCAGGGCCGTCGCCGAGGACGACATCGGCCTCACCCGCAAGCGCCTCCAGCTCCTCATGCACGACCCGGCGAAGGACGTGTCCGAGGAACTGGTCGAAGTCCGGCATGCGATCTACCACCGGCCCGAGTTCGTCAAGCGGGTCGACAACCTGCTCTGCCTCCAGGAGATGGAGAACCGCGAGCCCGACCTTCTCAGCGCCGCGCAGATGGGAAGGATCGTCGCGCCCACGCTGATCGTGTGGGGCGCGCAGAACCCGTTCGGCGACATCCCGGAGGCGCACCGGATGAACGACAGCATCCCCGGCTCCCGGCTGGAGATCTTCGGCGAGTGCGGGCACTGGCCCCAGCACGAGCACGCCGCCCGCTTCAACCGCCTCAACCTGGACTTCCTCGGGGAGGCGCGGTGAGGGTCGGCATCCGCGTCCCGGCCTGCGACCGTCCGGACCGGCTCGCCTCCGTCGCTGCCAGGGCCGAGACACTGGGGTTCGACGAGGTCTGGTTCCCCGACTCGCAGCTGCTGTGGCGGGACGTCTTCTCCGTCCTGTCGGTGACCGCGCTGCGCACCGAGCGGATCGGGCTCGGAACGGCCGTCACCAACGTCGCGACCCGGCACCCGTCCGTGGTGGCCTCCGCGGCACGGACCGTCGCCGAGCTGGCGCCCGGACGGTTCACCCTCGGCCTCGGCGTCGGGAACAGCTCCGTCGTGCCGATAGGGCTGCGCGCCAGCACCCGCGCGGAACTCCGGGAGGGGCTCGACCAGCTGCGGGCGCTGCTCGCCGGAGAGGAATGGGACTACGGCCCGGTGCGGTCGCGGCTGCGCGACCCGTCGCCGTCCGTGCCCGTCCACCTCGCCGCGAGCGGGCCGCGCAACCTGCGGCTGGCGGGGGCCGTCGCGGACGGCGTCATCCTGCTCAGCGGCGTCTCGCCCGAGACCCTCGCCGCTGCGGCGGCGCAGGTCCGCGAGGGGGCGCGGGAGGCGGGGCGGTCCGGCGACGTGCCGCTGACGGTGTCGGCGTTCTGCGAGGTGACCGACGACGTCCTCGCCTCTGCCCGGAAGCTGAAGCCCATCTGCGCGTCGATCGCGCAGAACGGCGGCGCCCCCTTCCTCGCTCTCGCGGGGATCCATCTCCGGGTCCCCGACCGGATCGACGAGGTGTACCCGGACATCGGGCACGCCGAGGACTGGGACCGCGCCGTCAAGGTCGCGGACCGCTGGGTGACCGACGACGACGCGCTCGCCTTCGCCCGCGCCTTCTGCCTGGTCGGCACCGCCGAGGAGGTCGCGGCCCGGCTCCGGGAGACGTTCGAGGCGGGAGCGTCCGGCGTGTTCCTCCAGCACGTCGGCTCCTACGACCCGCCGCACGACCTCATCGAGGCTGTCGGCGGCGACGTCCTCCCCCGCCTGTGAGCACGCTCGACGACCTCGCCGCCCGGGCCGCGCGGGCCCCCCGGGCGGCGACGCCCGGCGCCCGCGGGCTCGCGGCCCTGCACGTCCTGGACACGCTGGGCTGCGTGGTCTCCGGCGCCACGCACCCGATCGCCGGGCCGCCGGCCCGGTACTTCGGCGACTCGTTGCGAGACCGCGTGCTGCGTTGGTCGGCCCAGGCACATCTGGACGAGTTCGACGCATTGCACGCCGGAGCCGCCGTCGTCCCCGCGGCGGTCGTCGTCCCCGCGGCCCTGCTGGTCGCTCAGCACGAGGGGCGGCCGGGCGCTGCGGTCGTCGACGCGGTGCTCGCGGGCTACGAGGCGGTGGTGGAGGCCGGCCTGCGATTCGGCGGTGCCGCGCTGTACGCGTCCGGCTGGTGGCCGACGGCCCTGTTCGGTCCGATCGGCGCCGCCGCCGCGACCGCCGTCCTGCTGGAGCTGGACGAGGAGCGGACGGCCTCGGCGCTCGCGGTGGCGGCGGCCGGCCTCGGCGGGCTGCTCTCGTCCGGCCGCTTCGGCGAGGCGCACTACCTGCTCCCCGGCCGGGCCTCCGCCGACGGCGTCGAGGCGGCGTACCTGACCCGCGCCGGAGCGACGGGCAGCGCCGCCCTGCTGGACCGCCCGGCCGCGCTCGCGCTCGCCCGGCCGCCCGCACCGGCCTCTCCCACCGCGGGCGTCCACCTGGAGCGATGCGGCTTCAAACCGTACCCGTGCGCCCGTCCGCTGCACGCCGTGATCGACGCGCTGCGCGCACTGGACGCCCGGAACGCCACCCACGTCGAGGTGGCGCTCCCGTCCGGTCTGATGTCGTTCGTCAACGCGGACCGGAAGGTGCCGGGCCCGGCCGAGGCTTCCGCCGGAGCGGCCTTCGCGGTCACCGCCGCCCTCTCCGGCACCCCTGAGGACGTGTCGACGTTCCGCCGGGCCCGCATCGCCGACGATGTCCCGGCCGTGACGTTGGTTCCGGACCCGGCTCTGGACGCTCTCCTCCCCGACCACTGGGCCGCCCGCGTGACGGTCGAAACGCCCTCCGGACGGGCCTCCCGGCGCGTGGTGGACGCCTTGGGCTCCCCGGCACGCCCCCTCTCGCGGGAGGCGGTGCTCAGCAAGTTCGACACTCTGACCGCATGCGCGCTCACCGATTGGCGCGACCGGTGCCTCGCCCTGGACGACCTCGCCGACGTGACAGCGCTGACCCAGGACATCACACAAGCCGCAGAACCCCAGGGCCGCTAGGTCCTGTGTCCCCGGATCTCCTGAGTTGATCAGGTGGTTGGGTCAGGCTGTTCGGCATGGGTGGGCCCGCGGCAAGAAGCAGGATGATCAGTATCCGCAGGCCACCGCCGCCCTGGCTGCTGGAGACCTGGCCGGGAGCAGCCAAGAGCGGCGTCCGGTCAGAAGAGGCGAACGCTCCTACCGTCCGTTCCAGGAAGCTCAGGGGCGCACGCGGATGACGGTCTTGCCCTTGCGCCGCATGGTCGGGTTGAGCACAGGGACGGCGTCGTCGAGGGTCGCGACGGTTCCGATGTGCGTGCGAAGGCGCCCGTCCCGCACCCGGTCGACGATCTCCACCAGCTGGCTCGGAACGGACTCGACGACGAAGTCGACCGCGAGACCGTCGACAGGGCGGGTCTCAACGGGCCCGACCACCGACACCAGCGTTCCGCCGGGCCGGATGATGCCGGCTGAGCGCCTCTGGATTTCACCACCGATGACATCGAAGACCAGGTCGACCCCTCCGATGTCTTCGAGATCCCCCTCGTCGAGGGCGAAGAACTCGTTCGCGCCGAAGTCGAGCGCCGCCTGGCGGTCGGCCGCCCGCCCGGTACCGATGACGTAAGCGCCGAACTCCCTGGCGAGCTGCGTCACCATCGATCCGACCGCGCCGGCGGCGCCGTGCGCGAGGACGCTCTGCCCCGCCTGAAGACGACCATGCTGGAACAGGCCTTGCCATGCGGTCAGGCCGGAGATCGGCAGGCTCGCACCCACCGTGAAGTCGACGGCCCCGGGCAGCGGCGCGAGGTTGCGTGCTTCCACGGCCACGTACTCGGCGAGGGTTCCATCGCGGTGCCAGTCCGTGATCCCGAACACCCGCTGGCCCGGGGAGAGTCCCGTCGTGCCGTAGCCGAGGGAGGTGACGACTCCGGCGAACTCGTGGCCGATGATCGCCGGGGCTCGGTCGTGACCGGAGCGATCGACCCATGTCGAGGGCCACTCCCACTCTGCCGGGACGAAGCCCGACGCATGGACTTCAACGACGACGTCGTTGATCGCCGGCGTCGGTTCAGGCCGCACCGCCAGCGTGATCCCGGCCGCTTCCGCGGCCTGATCGGTAGCCACGATCGCCTTCATCTCTACCTCCGTATGCTTCGTGCTCGCCGACTCTATGCACAGGCCTGTGACTGACTGTTCCCCTCTCTGGTGGAACTCGACGCGTTTCAGTGGTCCGTCCGTCCGTCCGTGGTGACGTCCGGCTTCGGGTGCGCATCCCGCGGCGCCGACACTCGCGCAGCAGGTCGGCCCAGGCCTCCGTCGACCCCGGCATCCGTCGGCCAGGGCGGTGAACTCCTTGCGGCCGTCCGCCCACAGGTAGCAGTCGGCGAAGGCCCGCTGGTCGGCCTTCCACCGCTCGGTCAGCCTGGTGATGACCGGAACCGCTTGATCTTCCGGCGATCAGGTCGGTGCTGGCCTGGTCGCGTTCACCGCGCGGCTGCTCGGCGGCGTCGAGGGCGCTCTGCCGCAGCGCGCCGGACTTCCCGTTCGGCGGCGTCGTGGGCTGCTCGCACGTGCTCGTTCCTCGTCCGCGTGGCCGCAGACCGCCTCGGTCCGATGCGGACCCGCAGGTCAGACTCTCTGGCACCAGCTCTTGACATCTTTGGGGCCTCTGCTGCAATCATTCTCTGACAACGGTTTCAGTGATGCGGGTAACAGACAGGAGTCGATGTGGCGACCATCCACGACGTGGCGGCGCGGGCCGGCGTCTCCCCCGCCACCGTCTCGCGGTTCCTGCGGGGACAGCGGGTCAGGTCGGCGGAGGCCATCCGGGCCGCCGTGGATGAGCTGGGCTTCGCACCGAACATCGCGGCGCAGTCGCTGAAGTCGGGACGCACCCGCACCATCGGCGTCGTCGTCCCCGACATCACCAACCCGTACTTCGCCGCCGTCGTGAAGGGCATGGAGTCGGTCAGCCGGGACCGCGGCTACCGGCTGCTGCTCGCCAACAGCGACGAGAGCGGCGCCCGCGAGGCCGACCTGCTCGCCGACATGGCACGCCAGGTGGACGGCATCATCCTCGCCCCGGCCACCGAGCACGAGCAGACCCCGCTGCAGCTGCGCGACAGCGGCCTGCCGGTCGTGTTCATCGACCGGGACCTCGCCGACGGTGAGAGCTTCGACGCCGTCCTCGTCGACAACCGCGCGGGCGGCAGGCAGGCCGCCGAGCACCTCCTCGCGCTCGGCCACACCCGCATCGCGATGATCAGCGGCGGCCAGGAGTCCACGCCGGGCCGGTACCGGCGGGACGGTTTCGTGGAGGCCGTGTCCGCCGCCGGCGTCGAGATCCCGCCGGAGTACGACATCATCGGCGACTTCCGCGAGGAGCGCGCCTACCAGCTCACCCTGTCGCTGCTGTCGCTCGCCGAGCCACCGACCGCGATCTTCACCGCGAACAACCTCACGACGCTCGGCGCGCTCAAGGCGTTGCACGACATGCGGGTGGACGTCCCCGGGCAGATCAGCCTCATCGGATTCGACGACCTCGACACCGGGCCTTTGCTGCGGCCCCCGCTGACCGTCGTCGACCGTCCGATGATCGAGCAGGGCGTCCTGGCCATGCGGCTGCTCCTGCACCGCTTCGACGACAGCCAGACCCGCGACCTCCCCCGGCGCATCGTCATGGACACAAAGATCATCGAGCGGGCCTCGACGGCCCCGCCCCAGACCCACAGGAAGGCGGGCAGGACCCGATGACCGCGACCGAGTTGCACGGATTCCTGCATGGTCTGCCGGGTGTGGACCAGGTCGGTGCGGAGGAGCGGGCGGCGCGGCTCGCGTCCCGGTCGATCAAGGCGTCGGCGAAGGCCGAGGCGATCGATCTGGCGATCTCGATGGTGGATCTGACCACGTTGGAGGGTGCGGACACGGCGGGGAAGGTGCGGGCGTTGTGTGCCAAGGCCGCGCACCCCGACCCGTCGGATGCCTCGGTGCCGAAGGTGGCGGCGGTGTGCGTGTATCCGGACATGGTCGAGGTCGCGGTGCGGGCCCTGGCCGGGTCGGGGATCGGCGTGGCGAGTGTGGCGACGGCGTTTCCGTCGGGGCGGGCGCCGATGGAGGCCAAGCTGGCCGATACGCGGGCGGCGGTGGCGGCGGGCGCGGCGGAGATCGACATGGTGATCGATCGGGGCGCGTTCCTGTCCGGTGACTACGGCAAGGTGTTCGAGGAGATCGTCGCGGTCAAGGAGGCGTGCGGGCCCGCGCACTTGAAGGTGATCTTGGAGACGGGTGAGCTGGCCACCTTTGACAATGTGCGGCGGGCGTCGTGGCTGGCGATGCGGGCGGGGGCCGATTTCATCAAGACCTCGACCGGCAAGGTGTCGCCGGCGGCGACGTTGCCGGTGACGCTGGTGATGCTGGAGGCCGTCCGTGACTACCGGGCCGCCACGGGGCGGCAGGTCGGGGTCAAGCCCGCGGGCGGGATCCGCACCACCAAGGACGCGATCAAGTATCTGGTGCTGGTGAACGAGACCGCCGGCCCGGACTGGCTGACGCCCGAGTGGTTCCGCCTGGGGGCGTCGTCGGTGCTGAACGACCTGCTGATGCAGCGCCGCAAGCTGGCCACCGGGGTGTACTCCGGTCCCGACTACTTCACCCTGGACTGAGGGGCATGACTGTGTTCGATTATGCGCCGGCGCCTGAGTCCCGTTCCGTGGTGGACATCCGCGGCTCCTACGGGCTGTTCGTCGACGGTGAGTTCACCGGCGGGCACGGCGAGCCGTTCAAGACGATCAACCCGGCCGATGAGAGCGTCCTGGCCGAGGTCGCCTGCGCGGACGAGGCCGACGTGGACCGCGCGGTGCGGGCCGCGCGCACCGCCTACGACAAGGTGTGGGGCCCGATGCCGGGGGCCGAGCGGGCCAAGTACCTGTATCGGATCGCGCGGATCGTGCAGGAGCGGTCGCGGGAGCTGGCGGTGCTGGAGTCGATCGACAACGGCAAGCCGATCCGCGAGTCGCGGGACGTGGACGTGCCGCTGGTCGCGGCGTGGTTCTTCTACTACGCCGGGTGGGCCGACAAGCTGCGCCATGCCGGGTTCGGGCCCGACCCCAGGCCGGTGGGGGTGGCGGGGCAGGTCATCCCGTGGAACTTCCCGCTGCTGATGCTGGCCTGGAAGATCGCCCCGGCGCTGGCCTGCGGGAACACCGTGGTGCTCAAGCCGGCGGAGACCACGCCGCTGACGGCGCTGCTGTTCGCCGACATCTGCCGCCAGGCCGAGCTGCCGCCCGGCGTGGTCAACATCGTCACCGGCGCCGGCGACACCGGCGCCGCCCTGGTCGCCCACCCCGGGATCGACAAGGTCGCCTTCACCGGTTCCACCGACGTCGGGCGGCAGATCGCCCGCACCCTCGCCGGCACACGCAAGAGGCTGACGCTGGAGCTGGGCGGGAAGGCCGCCAACATCGTCTACCAAGATGCCGCGCTGGATCAGGCCGTCGAGGGCATCGTGAACGGGATCTTCTTCAACCAGGGCCACGTGTGCTGCGCCGGGTCGCGGCTGCTGGTCCAGGAGTCGGTCGCCGGCGAGGTTCTGGAGCGGTTGAAGGCGCGGATGGCGACGCTGCGGGTCGGTGACCCCCTCGACAAGAACACCGACGTCGGCGCGATCAACTCCGCCGCCCAGCTCGCCAGAATCCGCGAACTGTCCGATGCCGGGGAGGCCGAGGGCGCCGAGCGGTGGTCGCCGCCGTGCGAGCTGCCGTCCCAGGGGTTCTGGTTCGCGCCGACGGTGTTCACCGGGGTGGCGCAGTCGCATCGGATCGCGCGGGAGGAGATCTTCGGGCCGGTCCTGTCGGTGCTGACGTTCCGCACGCCGGAGGAGGCCGTCACCAAGGCCAACAACACCCCGTACGGGTTGTCGGCGGGCATCTGGACCGAGAAGGGGTCGCAGATCCTGTGGACCGCGCAGCGGCTGCGGGCCGGGGTGGTGTGGGCCAACACCTTCAACAAGTTCGACCCGGCCTCCCCCTTCGGCGGCTACAAGGAATCGGGGTTCGGCCGCGAGGGCGGACGCCACGGACTGGAGGCCTACCTCAATGCCTGACCGTCTGGCCGTGCGCAAAACCTACAAGCTCTACATCGCCGGGGCGTTCCCCCGATCCGAATCCGGCAGGTCCTACCCCGTGACCGACCCCAAGGGCCGCTTCCTCGCCAACGCCTCCCACGCGTCCCGCAAAGACGCCCGCGACGCCGTGGTCGCCGCCCGCAAAGCCTTCCCCGGCTGGTCGGGGCGCACCCCCTACAACCGCGGCCAGATCCTCTACCGGATCGCCGAAATGCTCGAAGGCCGCCGCGACCAGTTCACCGACGAACTCCGCCACACCGGCGCGTCCAAGAACACCGCCGCGGCCGAGGTGGACGCCGCCGTCGACCGCTGGGTCTGGTACGCCGGCTGGGCCGACAAACTCGACGCCGTCGCCGGAGCCGCCAACCCCGTCTCCGGGCCCTTCTTCAACTTCTCCACACCCGAACCCACCGGCGTCGTCGCCGCCATCGCACCCGACTCACCCCTCCTCGGCCTGGTCTCCGTCCTGGCCCCCGTCATCGTGTCCGGCAACACCACCGTCGTAGTCGCCTCCGAACCAGCGCCGCTACCCGCCATCACCCTCGCCGAAGTACTGGCGACCTCCGACCTGCCCGGCGGCGTCGTGAACCTCCTCACCGGCCACCGCACCGAACTCGCGCCCTGGCTCGCCGCCCACATGGACGTCAACGCCATCGACCTCACCGGCGCGCTCCCCGAGCACGTCCAGGACCTGGAGGACAAGGCGGCCGGGAATCTCAAGCGCGTTCTTCGCCCCGCGGGCGACTGGTCCGAAGAGCCCGGAACCGCACGCCTGACCGCGTTCCTGGAGACCAAGACCGTCTGGCACCCCGTCGGCATCTGATCCACAACCGCAAAACGCCCAAGGAAACGGCGCGATCGCCGTGACCTCTCCCCACTCATGCCTCGAACAGCCGGAACAGGAGGACCGCGATGGAACCCCACGGTGTTCTCGTCGTCGGCAGCATCACCGCGGACGTGACCGCGTTCAGCGCACGGTTCCCGCGGCGCGGTGAGACCGTGCTCGGCGACGACTTCACCCTCGTGCTCGGCGGGAAGGGCGCGAACCAGGCGGTCGCGTCCGCCCGCGCCGGTGCACGGACCTGGCTCGCCGGGTGCGTCGGCCGCGACCCGTTCCGCGAGATCGTCCTGGACGGCCTGCGGTCGTACGGCGTCGGACTGGACGAGGTCCGGACCGGGGACGGCCGCACCGGCGTCGCACACATCCGCGTGGACGCGTCCGGGGAGAACGACATCGTCATCACCCCTCTGGCGAACGCCGACCTCAGCCCGGCCATGGTCGACGCGAGCATCGGCGCGACCGCCGGGAAGGTCGGCGTCCTGCTCCTGCAACTCGAAGTCCCCGCGGCGACGACCTGCCACGCGGCCAAGGCGGGCAGGGCGGCCGGGCTGACGGTCGTCCTCGACCCGGCCCCCGCCCAGGCGCTCCCGGACGACGTGTGGCCGCACATCGACCTGGTCACGCCGAACGAGAGCGAGGCGACGGAGCTGACCGGTGTGGAGGTCACCGACCCGGCGTCCGCCGAGCGGGCCGGACGATGGTTCCTCGACCGCGGCGTCGGCCACGCGCTGATCACGCTGGGCGCGGGAGGAGCCGTCTCCGTCACCCGCGAAGGCGCCCGGCACTTCACCGCCTACCAGGTCACCGCCGTGGACACCACCGCGGCCGGGGACGCCTTCACCGGCTCGCTGGGTGCGGCACTCGCGGCCGGCGACGCCATGGAACGTGCCATCCGGCGGGGCATGGCCGCCGGGGCGCTGGCGACGACCCGACCCGGCGCGAGCCCGTCCCTGCCAGATCGGGACGAGGTGGACGCACTGATGTCCGGCAACACCCTGGAAGGAGCCGCCCGATGAGGCGCAACCACGGCACGCTCAACGGCCAGCTGGCCCGGGTCATCTCCGAACTCGGGCACACCGACAGGCTCGTCGTCACCGACGCCGGGCTGCCCGTCCCGCCCGGGGTGGAGCGGGTGGACCTGGCGGTGCGGGAGAACCTTCCCCGCTTCCTCGACCTGCTGGACGCCGTCCTCGCCGAGGTCGCCGTGGAGGGCGTGCTGATGTCGCAGGAGATCAAGCAGCACAGCCCGGAGATGCTCGCCGAGATCGAGGCAAGGTTCACCGGCGTCGAGATCCGGTTCGTGCCGCACACCGAGTTCAAGCGGTCCACGGGCGAGGCGCGGGCGGCGGTGCGGTCCGGGGAGTTCACCCCGTACGCGAACGTGCTGCTGACCGCGGGCGTCGTCTACTGACGGGAGATCGACATGCGGATGCAACTGGTCGACGTCCACAAGTCGTTCGGGGAGAACCACGTGCTGCGGGGCGTCGGCCTCGCGGTCGAGCCGGGCGAGGTCGTCGCGCTGTGCGGCGAGAACGGCGCCGGCAAGTCCACCCTGACGCGGGTGATCTCCGGCGCGCACCAGCCGGACGGTGGCACGGTCCTCGTCGACGGCCGCGCCACGGTCCTGAAGGACCCGCAGGCCGCGATGACGCTCGGGATCGAGGTCATCTACCAGGAGTTCCAGCAGAACCTGTTCCCGAACCTGTCCGTCGCCGAGAACATGCACATCCTCGACCGGGAGGGCCGGTTCGGGCGGCTGCTGGTGTCGCGCCGCCGGATGGCGGAGGCCGCCGTGTCCGCCCTGAAGGATCTCGGCCTGGACATCGACGTGCGGCGGCCGGTCGGCGAGCTCGGCGCCGCCGAGCGGCAGATGGTCGAGATCGCCAAGGCGATGACGCACAAGCCTCGGCTGCTGATCCTGGACGAGCCGACCGCGGCGCTGGACGAGCGGGAGTCGGAGCGGCTGTTCGAGCAGATCCGGCGGCTGCGCAAGGCCGGCGTCACGATCCTCTACATCAGCCACCGGCTGGACGAGGTGTTCGAGCTGTCCGACCGGATCGTCGTTCTCCGCGACGGCCGCGTCACCCTGGACGAGCCCACCGGGACGCTCTCCCCCGCCCAGGTCGTCACCGCGATGGTCGGCGACACCGTGGACGATTTCTACCCGAAGGAGCACAACACCACGGACCGGGTCGTCCTGCGGGTCCGGGGCGCGTCGGGCGGCGACGCGTTCCACGACATCGACCTGGACGTCCGGGCGGGCGAGGTGCTCGGCATCGGCGGTGTCGTCGGCTGCGGCCGCGGCGAGTTGCTCCGCGCGCTGTTCGGCCTGCACCCGCTCACGTCCGGGACGGTGACCGTGGACGGCGAGCCGGTCAGGGCGCGCGGCCCGAGGCAGGCGATCTCCGGGCGCATCGCCTATGTCACCCCGGACCGGTCCGGTGAGGGTCTCGCCATGCAGCAGTCCGTCGAGGCGAACGTGTCGCTGCCGTCCCTCGGCCGCTTCACGAAGGCCGACGTCGTCCTGCGCGGCCGGGAGCGCGCGGAGACCGGGAAGGTGATGGCGGACCTGCGGGTCCGCGCGGCGTCGCCGTCCATCGCGGCCGGGTCGCTGTCGGGCGGCAACCAGCAGAAGGCGCTGTTCGCCAAGTGGGTGATGGCCGGGCCCCGGGTGCTGCTGATGGACGAGCCGACGCGCGGCGTCGACGTCGGCGCCAAGACCGAGATCTACCGGATCATCAACGGCCTCACCGCGGACGGCGTCGCCGTCGTGCTGGTCAGTTCCGACCTGCCCGAGCTCGTCGCCATGTCCGACCGCGTCCTCGTGATGCGCGAGGGACGCACCGTCTCCGAGCTCACCGGCGACGACGTCAACGAACAGAACATCCTCGAGCACGCACTGGTAGGTGCCCCATGACCTCCACCGTCACGAGCCTCGCGTCCCCGTCGCGGCTCTCCTCGGCGGCCGCCGCCGCGCGCCGGCTGCGCGCGGTCTGGATGCTGCTGCTGGTCGGGATCATCCTGACCATCGCCTCACCGGTCTTCCTGACGCACAACAACCTGATGAACGTCGGGCTGGCCACGTCCGTCGCGGCGCTGCTCGCGGTCGGCCAGTCCTATGTGATCATCCTGGCGGAGATCGACCTGTCGGTCGGCGCGGCGCTCGGCTTCACCGCCGTCGTCACCGCCCAGACGCTCCGCGACCACGGTCTCGTCGCCGGGGTCGGCGCGGGCGTGGCGACGGGCGCCGCGATCGGGCTGGTGAACGGGCTGCTCGTCACCAAGACACGGATGCCGTCGTTCATCGCGACACTGGCCACCATGTCGGTGCTGTCGGGTCTCAGCCTGCAGCTCACCAAGGGCAACCCGGTCGCCGTCACCGACTACGACTTCCAGGGCATCGGGCAGAGCCGGATCGCCGGCGTGCCCGTCCCCGTCGTGATCATGCTGGTGGTGTTCGCGGTGTTCGGGTACCTGCTCGCGCGGACCCGGTTCGGCCGGTACGTCTACGCCACCGGCGACAACACCGAGGCGGCCCGGCTGTCGGGCGTCCGCACCGACCGGGTGAAGATCCTCGCGTTCGTGATCAGCGGCGTGCTGGCGGCGCTCGCCGGCTTCATCCTCACCGCCCGGCTGTCCACCGCCGAGCCCACCGCCGGCACCGGCCTGGAACTGGAGGCCATCGCCGCCGTCATCATCGGCGGAACGAGCCTCGCCGGCGGCCGCGGCACGCTTCTCGGCACCCTCGTCGGCGCGCTCGTCCTCGGCGTCATCGACAACGGGATGAACCTGCTGGACGTCTCGCCGTTCCTGCAGAACGTCGTGAAGGGCCTGGTCATCCTGCTGGCCGTGTTCCTGGACCGCAACATCGACGTGCTGCGCTCCCTCATCCCGAAACGTACGGACAAGACCACACAAGGCGGACCGTCTCATCGCAGCGGCGCCGCCGCCAAGACCCCCTGATCGACTCCCACCCCGACCCCGCAAAAAGGAGATTCCCATGCGCGTGGCCAGAACCACCCGCGCCGTGATCGCCGTGACGGCCGCGGCCGCGCTCGCCCTGACCGGGTGCAGCCGCGCCGGCGAGGACGCCGGCGCCTCCACCGGCAAGGCGTCCGGAAAGAAGGACGCGACGATCATCATGAGCACGCTCAACAACCCGTTCTTCGTCAGCGTCAAGAACGGCGCGCAGGCGCAGGCGGCCGAGCTCGGCATCAAGCTGAACGTGCAGAACGCCAACAACAGCGACGCCGCCGCGCTCAACCAGGCGACGACGGCCATCTCCAAGCAGACCGGCATCCTCATCATCGACCCGGTCAGCACCCAGTCGGCGACGTCGTCGGTGACGCAGGCGAACGGCGCGAACATCCCGGTGATGGCGTTCGACCGCAAGCCGTCCGGCGGCAAGCTCGCCACATTCGTCGGCTACGACGCCGTCCAGGCCGGGCGCAACGCCGCCAAGTCGCTCGCCGAGGCCGTCGGCGAGAAGGGCAAGGTCGTGGAGATCCAGGGCCTGCTCGGCACGAACGTCGCGCAGGACCGGAGCAAGGGCTTCAACGAGGAGATCGCCAAGCACAAGGGCATCACGGTCGTCGCCAAGCAGGCCGCCGACTTCGACCGCGCCAAGGCGCTGAACGTGATGACGAACGTGCTGCAGGCCAACCCGGGCATCAACGGCGTGTACGCCGCGAACGACGAGATGGCCATGGGTGTCTTGTCGGCACTGAAGGCCGGCAACCTGTCCAAGAAGGTGAAGCTCGTCGGCAACGATGGCATTTCCGACGCGCTGGCCGCGGTCGCGGCGGGCGACATGTACTCGACGAACGCCGAGTCGCCGTTCGCGCTGGGCCAGAAGGTCATGACGCTCGCCGCCGACGTCCTCGCCGGCAAGAAGGTCGCGGCCGACGAGACCCTGCAGGGCAGGCTCGTCACGAAGGGCGGCGCCAAGGAGTACGCCGACTACCTGGTCGGGCTCGGCGACGCCGCAGACGTCCCCCCGTCCCTGAAGTAGGACACGCGAAGGTCCCACCGGCCCCGTCCGGGGGCCGGTGGGATCGCCCTCCCCTGGGGCGACCGGAAGCCCACTGCAGGAAGCGAGTGCGACGTCGTGGCTCCCGCCGAGGCCGACACCCCGCCGAAGCCGGAGCCGCTCCGGGCTGCCACGCGGACGGGCGCCCGTCGGAGAAGGCGGAGCGGTCGGTGGCTCGCAGGCAGCCCAGCGCCTCGATCGGGCCCGGAGACCTCCTGGATCGTCAGCGGAACGGCGTCCTCGCCGTTTCGTTCAGCCGGACGTCCGGGTCGGCGGCCCGGTCGGCGGACAGGGGAACCCGGCCGGCGATGAGGCGCCGCGCGTCCCTCGTGGTGCGCGGGTCGTCGATGGAGAGCGCGGCACGCAACCGCGGCCCCTGGAACCACAGGGCCGCCCATGGGCCCCGACCGGTGGGGTCCCCACGCAGGACGAACGTGTCCGCCGGACGGTGATGGCCCACGTACTGGATCCGGTGCCCAAGCTGCTCCGACCAGAAGTAGGGCACCGGGTCGTAGGGCTCGCCGAGACCGAGGAGATTGCGGGCGGCGGTCCGGCCGGATGCCGCGGCGTGGTCCCAGTGCTCGACGCGGAGCCGGTCACCGAACAAGCTGGAGGGCCAGCGGACGGCGTCCCCCGCGGCGTAGACGGAGCCCGGGCCGGCGCGCAGTGTCGCGTCGGCCTCGACGGCGCCGTCAGGAGCCACCGGAACGCCGCTGCCGTGCAGCCAGCCGGTGGCCGGGCGTGCGCCGACGCCCATGACGACGAGATCGGCGTCGACGCGCCCGCCGTCCGCCAGGCGCACGCCGCGTTCGTCCACCCCGTCAACCGGGGCGCCCAAGCGCAGGTCGATCCCCCGGTCGGCGTACCAGGGCACGAAGTGTTCCGCGAGCGGGGCGGGCATCGCTCGCGCGAGCGGGGCGGACGCGGCGTCGATCACGGTGACCTCGAGGTTCAGCGCGGCGGCGCGGGTGGCGACCTCGTTGCCGATCCAGCCCGCGCCGACGACCGCCACCGAGGAGGCGGTGCGCAGAGCTTCGCGAAGACGCAGCGCGTCGAAGCCGGTGCGCAGTTCGTGGACGCGGGGTGACGGATCGGCGAGCCTGATGGGGGAACTGCCCGTCGCGATGACGAGCCCGTCGAAGGAGTAGGTGCCGGTCGTGCTTTCAACGGCGTCGGGGAAGAGCCGAAGGGCGCGGGAACCGGTGCGCACCTCGATGTCGTGAGCTGTGAGCAGCGTGGTGTCGTCGACCGTCCCAGCGAGCAGTTCCTTCGACAGCGGTGGCCGGTCGTAGGGCGGGCACGGCTCGTCGGAGACCAGGATCAGCTCACCGTCGTAGCCCTCGGCTCGAAGAGTGGTCGCGGCGGTGTGCCCGGCGAGGCCGCCGCCCACGATGACGATCCGGCGGGGGACGTGCCGGTTCACGGCCCGGTCCAGGCGGCCAGAGTGCGCAGGGTGTGCTCGCCTGCCGGGTCCTCGTCGGTGCAGCACGGCAGGACGGCGATCTCGTCGACGGCGTAGGACGCGAGCCGTGCCGCGACCTCCTCCGGCCCGCCGAGCGCCGCCACCGCGTGGACCAGTTCGTCCGGGACGGCGGCGAGCAGCTCGGACGGATGGGGGCGGCTGCGCGCCAAGGCGACCACCTCGCCGAAGCCGGCCTCCTCGAACATCTGCGCGTATCCGGGCGCGGCAAGGTAGCCGACGACGGCCCGGCGGACCTGCTCACGTGCCTGCACGCCACCGTCCACGGCCACCGGCACCCATGCCGCCACCGGTGGTGCGCTGGTGCCGGCCGCATCGGACTCGGATCGGAGCCGTGCCGCGAGCCGTCCCGCCGAGTCCGCCGTGACCAGGCTGACCACCATGCGGTCGGCGTGCCTCGCGGCGGCGCGGACCGCCGCCGCGCCGAACGCCGCGATCGTGATGGGAGTGCGGGGTGCCGGCAGCCGCAGCCGGTAGTCCTGGACGCGAACGGTCCTGCCTTCGAAGCCGGCCCGCTCTCCGGCGAGCAGGTGCCGCAGGACCTCGGCGGACTCGGCGAGCGCGGTGGGAGGATCCCGCCGTTCGCGGCCGTGCCAGCGCTCCACGACGTGCGGGCTGGAGGTGCCGATCGCGACGCCGGCGACGCGACCGGTCAGATCGGCGAGTGACGCCACCGCCATCGCGATCATCATCGGGTCGCGTACCGCGACCGGCAGCGGCCCGGGCGTCAGCATGATCGAGGACGTCCGGGCGGCCACCGCCACCGCGAGGGCGAACGCGTCGTACGTGGCCATCTCGCCGATCCACAGTTCCGGAAAGCGGAGTTCGTCGGCGAGGGCGGCCGTTTCCAGGGCTTCGCGTGCGGGCCTGTCCTGCCACAGCCCGAGCGATACCGTCAGCTTCGCGTTCATCGGGCGCCTTTCGGTCGACGTGCCGCGCCGCGGACTTCGAGCCCGCCGTCGCTCGGCAGGATGGCTCCCGTCATGAAGCGGGAGTCGCGTGGGTCGGCGAGCAGGACGTACAGGCCGGCGTGGTCGGCGGGGTCGCTGACGAAGCCGAGCGGGATGTGCCGGTCGATCCCGTCCAGTTCCGCGTCCAGGCGCCGGTCGGCGGCGCCGAGGGCGGCCAGCCCGCCGAGTGCCGTCAGCGTCGCGCCTGGGGCGACACCGTTCACCCGGACGTCCGGGGCCAGTTCGTGGGCGAGCTGCCGGACCAGCCCGACCACCGCGTGCTTGGACGCGACGTACAGTGCCCCACCGCCGCCCGCGTACAGGCCGCTGGAGGAGATCGTGAAGATGAGGCAACCCCCGCTGTCGCGCAGAGCCGGAAGTGCCGCACTTGCGCCGAGCATGTAGCCGAGAACGTTCGTCTCGAACAGCTCGGCGAAACCCTCCACGACGCGGTTCTCGCCGAGCTCCTCGAAGCGGGTCGAGTAGTCGTACACGCCCGCGTTGGCGACGTAGGCGTCCAATCGGCCGTGGACGTCGAGTGTGCGGGTCACCGACGCGGCGTGGGCTTCGGGCGCCCTGACGTCCCCGATCTCGACCGTGACCCGGTCACCATGATCGCGGGCGAGCGCCGCGGCCCGGCCGGAGTCGCGCTCGAGAACGCCCACCCGCGCTCCCTCCGCGACGTAGCGGTCGACGATGGCCCGGCCGATGCCGCTTCCGCCGCCGGTGACCAGCGCGACCTGGCCGTCAAGCCGTCCTGTACCTGGTGCCGTCATGTCGTGCCGGTTCCTAGAAGAAGGTGTTGATGTTCTTGGCAGGGAGAACCGCGTGCCGCAGGAGGACGAGCCGGCGGGCGATCCGCAGCTCGCCCGAGACCCGGCGCAGGATGTCCTCGCGCCGCCCGTACAGGGTCGCGGCGTCGATGTCGCCCTGGCCCCGGTAGTTGACGATCACCGAGCGGACGAGCAGCTCGCCCGGCGTCTCCGCCCGCTCCACCTCGATGTTGGACACGACGTGCAGGTGCCGGGTCGCCGGGTCCTCCGCCCACGCGGTGGGCGCGGTGAAGCGGACGACACGACGGCGCAGGTCCTCGAGAGTGTCGTCGAAGTAGGCCATACGGGACGGCGCGTAGGGGCCGTTCGGATCGGACCGGCCGCGGTTCTCCACGCCGGGGACCCAGTAGTGCGCGTCCTCGGTGAAGAGCCCGAGCCATTCGGTGTACCGCTCCTCGTCGAGCAACCGCGCCTCGTATGCGAGGAAGGTCTGGACCTCCCAGTACGTCTCCATCGTGGTCATGACGCCGCCTCGTCCCATGTACGGGCGCGAAGGAGTTGCGACCAACGCCGGTAGAACGCCCGCTGGTTGGCGTCGTTGATCTGGCCGCGGTGCACGTTGCCGGGCAGTTCGGGGTGCTCGATCGCCGTACCGGACCCAAGCCCGTAGTAGAGCCGCTGCTTCCGCGTCACCACACCCGCGTTGGACCGGGTGGCCAGCTCCCAGTTCTCGCCGTCGTCCATCTCGAAGACGCCGGAGGGAGAGAAGGTCATCATCGCTCCCTTGCGCCAAGCGTCCTTCACATCCTGGGGGGCGTTCCGGTTCACCAGGACCCAGGTGTGCAGCTCGGTGCGATGTGGCCCCTTCGGCTGCCATGTCCGGAAGGTGTTCTGGCCGGGCAGGAACGAGAAGTTCGGGAAGACGTTCACCGAGCTGATCGAGCCGACCATCCGCGCCCGCAGGGCGCCGAGTCGCTCGGCGAAGCGCTTCTCATGGTCGCGCAGGTAGGCCATGACCCGTGGGTCACCGAGGGTGGCGGCGTTCCCGACGCCGTCCAGGTTGAACTCCCAGCAGTGGCCGTTCGCGTTGACGTGGTAACTCTCGGCATCCTCCGCGCCCAGGTCGGGGACGCCGCGGCCGAGCATGGCCTCCGCGCCGGACGCGTGCGTCCAGCCGGCGTGCAGCGCGTCACCGGCGAAGTTCTCCGCCGCGATCTTCCAGTTGCAGCCGAGGACGGACTTGATCGAGCCGCCCGCGAACTCCGTGCCGCCCTCGTCGTTGTCAAGGATCACGTCGAGATAGAAGGCGAAGTCGCCGAGGTAGTCCCGCAGCGGCGGCGCGCCGGGGTCGAACGTGGCGAACACCAGTCCCTTGTAGGTGTCGAGTTGAGCCACGGGGGTGAGCCCGAGCCGGGAGCGGTCGAAGCCCGGTTCCCGGCCGAAGGCCGCGGACTCGTGCACGCCGGTGAGCCCGCCGTCGAGGCCGAACGACCAGCCGTGGTAGTTGCACACGAACCCGCGGGCCGTCCCCACTTCGGCGGTGCACACGCGATTGCCCCTGTGGGGACAGCTGTTGAGGTAGGCGCCGATGGAGCCGTCCCGCCGCCGGACGACGAGCACGTTGTCCTCGCCCATCCAGGTGGTGATGAACGCCCCGGGCTTCGGCAGCTGGGACTCGTGGGCGACGAACAGCCAGCACCGGGCGAAGATCCGCTCCAGCTCCAGTTCGTAGACGTCCCGGTCCCAGAAGACGCGGCGATCGAGCCAGCCGTCGTCCAGCCCGGACAGTGCGAGCAGTTCGTCGTTCATGCCGCTCATGCCGACCTCCGCGCGAGGAATGCGACGACCATGCCGTCCTCGACGACCGCCCTGTACACGGCAAGGGGTCTGGACGCGGGGAAGCACAGGGCCTTGCCCGTCGCCAGGTCGAACTCCGCCCAGTGCACTGGGCAGACGACCCGGTCTGCCTCCAGATCGCCTTCGCTCAGCGACGCCTCGGCATGGGTGCAGGTGTCGTCGGTGACGTGGATCGTCCCGTTCACATTCGAGACCAGCAGCGGCCCCGCGTCGCCGGTGACGACGCGCAGCATCCGCCCAGGAGGCACGTCATCCGCCGCGCACAGGACCGTACGGCCCCCGGTGCTCCTGAGGTCAGCGGACATCGGCGGCCTCCAGCGGGAGCAGCTCGGCGAAGCCGAGGCCGGTGATCCACTCCGGGACGGCCTCGTAGGCGATGACGTCCCCCCGGCAGGGCCCCACGGCCGACATCGCCGCGACGAACGTGCGCACTTCGAGTGCGCCGTTGCCGGCCTCCGCGAGCGTCTCGGCGTCATCCAGGCCGGCCAGTGCGGCGGTGTCGCCGGCGGCGACGCGGTCGAGCACCATCCGGTCGAAACCGGAGTCGATCCGGCCCATCTCGGCGGTTCCGACCCAGTGGCTGATACCGCCGCTGCCGATGACGGCGACGCGCTCGTCCTCTCCGGCGGCCTCGACCGCCTCCCGGATCGCCTCTCCGGCGCGGACGGCGCGGGCGAGCGGCAGCAGTGGCTCGACACCGCAGGCGAGGTAGACGGGGATCACCGGCAGCCCGAGTGGCTCGGCGACCAGATGGTAGGGGATGACCACGGAGTGGTCCGCGGTGAACGTCGGAGCGACCGCCCAGTCGACGCCGTGCCGGTGCCCGTGTCCGGCGATGTGCCGGGCCAGCGGCGCGTTGTCCGGCAGCGGGCCGCGCGCCAGGCCGGGCAGCCGCTCGACCGGACCGTCCAGGTCCCCGGTCGCGATGAGCAACTGGGGCAGGCAGCCGGGACCGAACAGGATGTAGTGGTCGGTGCCGATGATCACCACTGTGGTCGGGTCGAGCGCGGCGAGCCGCCGGGAGATCTCCCGGTACGCCTCGTGCACACGGTCGCGCACCGGCGCGTCCGGTGCGTCCGGATGCGTGAACATCATCGGGTCGTGGGGCAGCAGGAAGCCGCCGACGATGCTGCCCATGGTCAGTCTCCCTCTGAGTCGCCGGACGCGGGGACGGGTCGCCGAGCGGGTGTTTCGCCGCGCAGCCTGGCCAGATAGCCGGGTGCACCGCGCTCCCCGTCGGGCGCGAGCATCAGCCAGAACCCCCACACGAGCATCGGGTTGGCGGCCAGCGAGGCGAGGCCGCGAACGTCCCGGCCGGTCAGCATCGCCGCCTCCTCCCCGGTCAGCCGGTAACGATCGGCGAAACGGGCGGGAGATTCCTTGAAGGCCTCCCGGGCGCGCCGGTCGACGTTGAGGTCGTAGAGCGCCTTCTCGACGCCGTGCAGGCTCATGTCTGCCTCCCGGCGAAGTCGCGGACGAGGCCGGTGAACGCGGCGGGCCGTTCGAGTTGCACCCAGTGGCCGCATTGCCCGAACACGTGAAGCTCGGAGTCCGGGATCGAGCGGGCCAGGCGCCAGCCGAGCTCCACGGGGATGACCTCGTCCTCGCGCCCGTGGACGATGAGCGAGGGCTTGCCGATCGTGCGGAGCCTGTCCTCGGGGACGCCTCTGACCGGGGTGTCTCCGGGGCCGGGCTCCGGGATCAGCTTCCGGAAGGCCGCCTGGGCGCCCGGGGCGGCGCTGGCCTCGTACCTCGCCCGCACCATCTCCTCGGTGACGAGGCCCTTGTCATACGGGAAGAGCCGCAGGATGCGCCGCATCTCGTCCGGATCGGGTTCGTAGTGCCAGCCCGCCCGGAGCCCCTCGGTCATCGTGAACGTCCCGGCGGGCGTGCCGAGCAGTACGAGGCCGTCCACGCGGGACGGGTCCCGCAGCGTGGCGGCCAGCGCCAGACCGCCGCCGAAGCTGTTCCCCACCAGAAGGGCGGACGGGATGTCCAGGGCGTCGAGGAACTCGAAGAGCTGCCGCGTCCAGAGCTTGATCCCGTACTCGGTCCCCTCCTGGAAAGAGGTCCTGCCGAATCCGGCGATGTCGGGCGCGAGCACCCGGTGCTCGGCAGCGAGTGCGGGCAGCACACCGGACCAGTTCGACCAGGCCGAAACGCCCGGGCCGGATCCGTGCAGCAGCACGATGGGCCGCCCGTGCCCGGCCTCGTGGTACGCGGTCTCGTGGCCGGCCGCGAGGACCCGGCGCACCTGGGCGCCCTGGTCGAAGAGTCGGTCTCCCACCACGACACCTCCCATTCATTCGATCGGTCAATCGATTTATTTTGGGGACTGTAGCAGCCGGCCCACCGGCCCGCAAAGGCGATCGATCGGCCGATCGATCATTCGGCTAGCATCGGAGCGTGATTCCAGAGGACACCGCACGACGCGACGAGACCCCGGCGCGCAGGCGTCCGGGGCGCAAGCCCGGCAGCCGGAACGACGACTGGGAGGACAAGCGGCGCCGGATCCTGGACGTCGCCGCCGACGTCTTCTTCGTCCGCGGCTACGACCGGGGCACCACGAAGGAGATCGCCGAACGCGCGGGGATGAGCCAGCCGACGATCTACCACTACGTCGGCTCCAAGGAAGTCCTCATGTCGGAGATCGCCCGCCAGGTCGACCGCGACTTCACAAGAGCGCTGGACGGGGCCCTCGCCGCCCCCGCCGACCCGGCGACGCAACTGCGTCGCGTCATCGACGCCTTCGTCCGCTCCCTCGCTCTCAACCAGCGAACGTTCGCCGTGTACTGGAAGGAGTTCCGCTCGCTGCCGGCGGACGTCGGCCGCGAGGTCAGCGGACACGAGCGGGACTTCGTCGTCCGGGTCGAGGAGGTCGTCTCCCGCGCACAGGAGCAGGGCGTCCTGCCGGCCGAGCACCCGACCCGCGTCGTCAGCGAGGGGATCCTCGGAATGATGAGCTGGATGCACTGGTGGTACAAGCCGGACGAGTTCAACGCCGAACAGGTCTCCGCCGCGTTCTGCGACCTGATCGGCCTGCCGGCCGAGGGCTGAGCGGCGACTCCTCCTCCCATCCACGCCCGGCCGGTCCGAGCTGGACTATTGACGTTCTATCGATAGACCGATAGAAAAAACGCACTCTGGTGAGAGGAGTGCAGCCATGCCTGCCCTGGATGGAACCGTCCCGCGGCCACGCGGGCGCCGGCCGGCCACGATGGTCGCGGCGCTGCGCGAAGCGGTCGCCCAGGCCCCCGCCCGCGCGGCCGTGACGTGCGGCGCCGGGACGCTGACCTACGCCGAGTACGGCAGGGCGGTCGATGGCCTGGCCGCACGCCTCGCCGAGGCGGGTGCGCGGGGTGCGACGATCGCGATCGCCATGCCCAACAGCCCCCGGATGGCGGTGGCGATCTTCGCGGTGTGGACGGCGGGCGGGAGCATCGCCTGCCTCAACCCCGGCTACACCCCGGGGGAACTGGTCCCGCTGCTGAAGGGGGCCTCACCCGTGTTCGTCCTCACCGACGCGGAGGCGGCCGCGACCGGTCCGCTCGCGGCCGCCGCCGAACTGGGCCTGGACGTCCTGCCGGTCGCCGACGCCGATCTCCGGCCGACCGGAACCGCGGACGCGGCGGCCCCGGCGGAGGACCCGGCCCCCGACGACATGGCCGCTCTTCTGTTCACCGGCGGCACGACCGGTCTGCCGAAGGGCGTTGAGTACACCCACGAAACGCTGCTGACGACGGTCGAGGGCGCCGAACTGTGCTGGCCGACGCGTCCGGACGAGGAGATCTGGCTCAACGTGGCGCCGATGTTCCACATCTGGGGCCTGGCGATCGGTTTCCTGCACGCCGTCTACCGCCGCGGCGGGCTCGTGATGGTGCCGCGCTTCGTCCCCGCGACGGTCGCCGCGGAACTGGAGCGGCATCGCGTGACGATCTTCAGCGGCGGACCGGCGGCCATCTACGGCGGCGTCCTCGCGGCCCCCGAACTCGCCGGCGCCGATCTGTCGGCGCTGCGCCTCTGTCAGGGCGGCGGCTCGGCCATCCCCGCCGACCTGCAGGAACGCTGGCAGGCGGTCACCGGGCTACCGATCTACGAGGCGTACGGGATGACGGAACTGGCACCGATCACCTACAACCCGGTCGGGCGACCACCGCGCCCGGGCTCGGTCGGGATCCCCTCCCCCCTCGTCGGGGTGGAGGTCGCCGACCTCCGAACCGGCACGCCCGTCGCCCCCGGGGAGGTGGGCGAGATCAGGGTCAAGGCGGCTCACATGCTGCGCCACTACCGCAGCCTGGACGGAGGGATCATCCCCGCGCACCGGGACGGCTGGTTCCACACCGGTGACGTCGGACGCTTCGACGATGACGGCTACCTGCGCATCGTCGACCGCGCGAAAGACATGATCATTGTGGGCGGCTTCAACGTCTACCCCCGCGAGATCGACGACACGCTGCTCGCACATCCCGCGGTGGTCGAGTCCGCGACCATCGGCGTACCGGACGAGCGCAGGGGCGAGCGGCCCGTCACGTTCGTGTCCGCGGCACCGGACACGCCGCTCGACCTCCAGGAACTCGAACGCCACTGCGCCGAGCGCCTCACCGCGTACAAGCGGCCCTCCCGGATCCTCATCCTTCCCGAACTGCCGCGGACGCCCGCCAACAAGATCGACCGGATCACGCTGCGCAAACACCCCGTGCTCGCGTCCTCCGAGCCGGGGAACGCACCGGAAGGCGCCGGCAAGGTCACCGAACCCGGTTGAGAGAACTCCACGGGCGGGCCTCCTCGGCACGCGCCCTGGCCTGTACAGAAGCGCTGCCTCCCCTGGCTCCCTGGACGCGGTCGCCTACCCTTCGCCACCTTGGACGGGACACCTTCTCCCCGGCGTACGCCCGGGAGAAGGCCGGCACCACGGACGAACAAGCCGGCGCACGCCACGGATGGTCCTCCAACGAGATGGCGAGCGGCGGCCGTCGCGGTCATTTGAAGGCGCCCGCGGTGCTGGTGGAACGGGCCGACGAGGTCACGGTACGGCAGATGCCCTGGCATACCTCCGGCATTCCCGACTGATACTCCAAGCCGAATCCGGGCGGGAACAAGGGGGCAGACCCCGCGGAGCTGGCGGCGGCTCCCACGGCGAGGGCATCCGGTTCCAGCGGATGCCCTCGCCGTCGCTTTGCGCAAGAAGGCCGCGACCAGCGATCACACCGAACACCCTCTACTCCTTGCGCCCTGCCAGATGACCGCCGCCGTGGGCCGGGGCGAGGTCCCCCGACACGTCCGGGACCTCCTCCTCCACGTCGCTCGCCAGAAGCTCTGATCGCTGCGCATGGAGGCGCGCCGCCCTGGCACACCGGCCCGGCGGTGAACTGGTTCCAGCCCCTCGCCCCGCTCATCGCCCTCTCGGGCCATCAACGAACCGGGCTTGCGCCCCCGCCGCAGAGCGATTCCATTGCCACTCTTATGTATGCGTGCACAACTCTTACAGATGAGTGCACATTCTGCACTGAAATGGCCTCCGAAAGCGCTTTCTCGTCACTGGCGCAGTCGCAGATGCGTACAGTTCAGATTGCTGACGGCAAAAGCCGTCTGCGAATCAACAAAGGAGAGAAGCGATGCACGAGATTGCGATGATCGTCCGCCGGGCGATGAGCGCCGACCAGTACCCGTGCCCCTCCTGCGGCACGTACAACAGCGAGAACGCCAAGGTCTGCCAGACCTGCGGCACCCAGATCGGGTGACGTAGCGGCAGGCCGGGGCATCCCGTTTTACTTTTACCCTTAAGTCGGCTCCGGCGTTCGTTGCTCGCAACGAGCGTCGGAGCTCATTTCTCGATGTGCGGCTCAGTCAGGGACAGGCATCTGCACACCGAGATCTGCCGGGAGTTCTGACCAGCGGAACCTGGCACCCTCTTCGCGACGAGGGGCTCCTCCGCAGGGGCAAGTCGCGAGTCCGTACGCAAAGGACCGCTCCTGGACGCGAATCGTCCAAGATTCAAGTCCCGCGCGCGGCGGGCGGCTCGTCGAGGAGGTCCACGGGCTCGCCGCGGCCGGACTGATCTCGGCGGCGGCGACGGCGCGATCGATCCAGGCAACCCCCGTCCGGCGAACTCGTTGGCTGTTCGCCAGCGCCCGGTGCGCTCATCGCCGCGCTCAGGTCCTCGCCTGCTGACGCCGCGACACCGATGGCTGCCAGCGGACGGCCCGGTGCCCGACGACGACCTGTCCACCGACGCGGTCGCCGAGCGCCGCCCCTGCAAGCACTGCGGCCGACCGATCCCCCGCGGCGTCTGCCGCGACGCCGAGTACTGCAGCCCCGCGCACCGCACCGCGCGCCACAAGGCCAGGAGCAAGGCCGAGACCGCCGGGCTCGCGCGCACCCGAACGCTGCGCGGCGAGACGGCACAACTCGGCCGGATACTCGCCGCGTTCGAGAAGCGCACCGGCGTGCTCACCGATCTGCTGAACGGCGCGGTCACCGAAGAGCGGCCGAGGACGCTGAGCAGGCGCGCCGCGAGGCGCAGACCGCGCGGCGCGCTACCGACGCGGCCGAGACCCGCGCCGACGCGGCCGACGCCGCGGCGAAGGAGGCGCACCGAGCAGGACGTGAAGGTCGCCGCCGCGCGCCGGGACGCGCGCGAGCAGGTCGCCGCCGCGCGCGCCGACGCCGAGCGGGCGTAGCGGCAGGCGGGGCAGGCCCAGCGCACCCAGCAGGCCATCGAGAAGGAGGCCGCCGTGGAACGGCACCTGCGCGAGGTCGCCCAGCGGCAGGCCGCCGACGCCGAGCGGGAGCGCGCCGACATCGCCGCGCAGCTGGACGCCGCCCACCAGGAGAACGCGCGCCTGCTGGAGGAACTGCAGGCCGCACGCGCGCAGCTCGCCGAGGAACAGACGCGGCACGCCGCCACCACCGACGCCGCCGAGGCGGCCCTGACGGAGTCCCGCGCCCAGCTCGCCGACGCCCAGCGGCAAGGGCGAACCGCGCAGGAGAGCGCCGCGCGCGGCGACCGCGCGTCCGAGGAACAGGCCCACGATGGCCGACGCCGCTCGCGAGGACGTCGTGCAGGCCCGCGCCGAGGTGCAGGCCGCCCGCGGGGCCGCCGACGCGGCGATGAACGAGGGCGGCGCCAGCTCGAGGAGGCGCGCACAGCGGCCCACCAGCAGCGCGAACGCGCCGCCGCCGAGCAGCGCGCCCAAACCGCCGAACGCGCCGCCGGACGGGCCGAGCGCACGGCACCCGACGACCGATGATGGCTGCCTATCCCCGCACTACCACCCACAGAGAAGCGCCCGCGCCGTGCTGACTCTCGCCGCGCACGCCCCGACTCCGAACTTCGGGAGGGCCCCGGTGGCCATGACCCGCGCACCGCCACTCCCCCGCCATCAGCGGGCAGATCCGTCCTCACCGAGTCCGTGGCGTGTGCCGACCTGCCCTGTCCCGATTGCGACCGGCCGCGCCATCTGTCCCCTGCAGAGAGCTTCCGGGGCCAGCGACGGCGACCGGCAGGGAGCGGCGTTTCGGCGTTTCAGCCGGATTCGGCATCTGTGCTTGCCGATGGGCCGGCCAGGACGCGTGCCAGCAGGTCACGGAGGTGCTGCTGGTCGGGCCCTGGGAGTTCGAAGAAGGTCCGAGCCAGCGCGTGGGCGCTGGAGCGCAACTGCCGGCGTTTGCGCTCGCCGGCTTCGGTGAGTACCACGTGCTTGACGCGGCGGTCGCCCGGAGCGGGACGGCGGGTCACCATGCCGCGGCGTTCCAGGCCGTCGACGATGCCGGTGACGTTCGACGGCTCGCATGACAGCCAGTCGGCCAACTCACGCATCGGGGCGGGGCCGGACAGGTTCGTCAGGACGAGCGCTTGGGCCGGGGGCAGGCCGAGCTCCGCCGCGGTGGCGTTGAACTGCGCGCGCAGCCGCCCGGTGACCTCGAAGACCAGGCCGCTCAGCTCGGCCACCACCGCATCCGTGTCGGTACCGGCACCGATGTCGGGGGCGGGGACGGGGTCGGAGTCCATGCAACCAGCATAGCCACCGCTTAAGCAACTGGACTGTTTAGCTCATGAAGTAAGTGCTAGGCTCCGGGCCCAGAAACTTAGGATCCTGAACTATGAAGCAGCTGAAGGAGATGTCGCGATGACACAAGCGAGCACGGGTCGGCGCCCCAGCCCCAGGAGTCCAGGACGTGCACGGGCACTCGGCGTGGCGGGTGCGGTCGCGGCCGCGCTGGCGATCTGGGCGGTGGGGGAACCGCTGCTGGGCCATGACCTGGTCGTCCAGCAGAAAGGGCAACAGCCGCAGGACCTGGGGGCGGCCGCGATCGGCGTGTTCGCGCTGGTCCCCTCGCTGCTCGGCTGGGCACTACTGGCCGTGCTGGAGCGGGTGACGCGACTGGCGGCCCGGATCTGGACGGCCGCCGCCCTGGCCCTGCTCGCGGTGTCGTTCCTGCCCATCATCGGCGTGCAAGCCTCCGGCGCGAGCAAAGCGGTGCTCGCCCTCACCCATCTCGCCGTCGCAGCCGTTCTCATCCCCGTCTTCTGGCTGACGGCCACGACCCGGGCCGCCGACAGCGGGAGCGGAAGATGACAGCGCCCGAGAACGAGATCTTCGACAGCCCCACCCGCTGGGTGGCCGATCACATTCGCGCCTACCTGGACACCGGCGGCGTCCAGGGCCACCTCTACCAGGGCTGGCCAACGCTGCTGCTCACCACCCGCGGCCGCAGGACCGGCAAACTCCGCCGCACCGCGCTCATCTACGGCCGCGACCAGGACCGTTACTTGCTGGTCGCCTCCAACGGCGGCGCGGACCGCCACCCGGCCTGGTACCTCAACCTCACCGACACCCCGACGGTGTCGCTGCAGGTCGGACCGGACCACTTCACCGCGACCGCCCGCACTGCCACCGCTGAGGAGAAGCCCCGGCTGTGGCAGATCATGACCGAGTTGTTCTCCCAATACGCCAAGTACCAAGAGGAATCAGCACGCGATTTGCCCCTGGTGATCCTCACCCCACAAGCCCCGCCTGGGTAACCCGACCGGGCCGAGCCGCCCGCAGCATCCCAGAGAAACCTCGATACGGTTGCCGCCGCCCCCGGTGAGCACGCGCCGTCCCCACCGACGGCGCCCTCCCGCGGCGAACGCCGCACCAGCGTCACGGTTCGAGGTGATCACCGCGATCACCCCCGCATCCGGCGTAGTGGTGACGTGAGGCCGAGGGTTCGGCCGCTGACCGCTTCTCGCCACGGGGCTATGCCACAGTGCCGGGTGGTCAGCCCGCCGCCTGCGGATCTCGGTTCGTGTGGCCGCGGCCGAGGAACTCGGCGAGGCGGGCGGCGGAGTCTCCTTCGTGGCCTGCCGACACCGCGGCGTCGACAGTGTTCTTGGCAGCCTGGGTGACGGCCGGGGAGACCCCGGCCTCCTCCAACGCGTGAACGATGTGGAAGCTCGCTGCCCGCCCGGGGTCGTCCCCGAGATGGACCGCCGCGCCGCCCAGCGCCGCCGGCGTGTGGCGGTGGCGGTCGAAGAGGACGACGGGTCCGCTGTAGAGAATGCGGGTCGCCTCCGTACCGATGGCCGCCGCCGGAGTCATGATCGAGCCATCGAGGTAGAGCACGCCCAACTCGTCCGCCCTGGCGGCCAGCTCACGCGTGCGCCCCGGACCTTCGGAGGTGAGATTCACCAGCCTGGTACCAGGCAGCCGCGACCGACCCGACTCCGCCAGCGCCCGGTCGAAGATGGCATCTACCGCGTTGGCGTCGATGACGCATACGATGACCAGCTCGCCGGCGTCGAGCGCGGCCAGCGGGCTGCCGGCCCAGACGGCGCCGCGGGCGAGCAACTCGTTGGCTTTGTCGGCGGTCCGGTTCCACACCGTGGTCGGGTGACCGGCAGCGAGAAACGCCGAGGCGATGGCGCGTCCCATAGGCCCCATTCCCAGCACGGTCACCGGCGCAGGCGAGAGCTGCTGGATCAATGTCGTGTTCTCCCTTCGTTCGAGAACGCCGGGGTTTCGGCGTGGCCGTTACGCTAAAGGTTCACGTTGGCGTGAAGGTCAAGCTGAGAGGCAGCAACGGAGTGCAGATCGGTGCACTGGCACGGCACGCAGGGGTGAGCCCTCGCGCGTTGCGCTACTACGAGGAGAAGGGGCTACTTGTTTTCACCGAACTGAACGATGTGCGCTCGGCGCCGACGGGAATCATCAGCGCAGGCAAGGCCTTCGCGGGCAGGTAGCCGGACCCGGCATCGGCTACCTCACCAGCAGCAGCCTCGCTGACGACCTCCTGCTGACAAGCTGAACCGCCCGGCCCCTCGGTCCGCACAACAGGGCCTGCGGGCGGCGAGAATCGCAGTGCACCCCGGTAATGCCCTCCGCTTCCAGACCAGGCGATGCGTTCGCCGCCTTCATGTTCAACACGACGTAGCGCGTCATTGATCTTCAATGTCGGCGGGGCAACGCCTGGGCAGGACGTCGGCCGGTCGCGAGTGCTGCCCGCCGACATGGATGCCCGGTCTCTGGTGGCTGCTTCGGCTTGTTCGCGGGAGGAGGCCGGCTTCCGAAATGTCAGAGCCTTCGTCGAAGCTGGGAGGGCCGTCAAATGAGGGGATCTTCCGTGCCCATCCATCTCGCGAGCCGCCGTCGTACCGTGGCGTCGCTGACCGCCGAGTTCCCCGGCGCGCAGATCATCGACACGACGTCCAAGGCGATGGAGCCGTGGGTACGGCTCAGCCCGTTCTACCCCCACGGCGGTATCCCGGTTCCCTTCTGCGATGGCGTGACCGCCCAGTCGGTCGAAGGGATCTGGCAAGCGCTGAAGGTCTTCGAACACGCCGACATCGACCCCGCCAAGCTCCAGGTCACCACCATGCGGGGCTTGAAGCGCACCGTGCGCCGGCATGGCCCCGTGAGGGGCCATCGCGCTGGACTCGACAGTGATCGCCTGCTCGATTACGTGACGGCCCGCCGCCTGATCTATCTGCCGTCCTACCGATGGGTCTTGGACCACCGCGTCACGGACCTGCTCGAGCGGCTTCGGCAACTCAGCGATCGGGCAGAGGTCGTGCTGCTCGACTACACCACCAACGGCGACCTCACCGACGTCACCAAACCGTTGTCCCACGCCGCTCTCATCCGGCAATACATCGAACGGCCCGCCGAGCGACCGGCGCAGCGAGTGTTCACGGCCGGGTGAATGGTCCAGGTCTTGGAGACCGGTCATCATCCCTATTGCGGCTACACCCTTATCGGCTGGGTTGCCGACCGCCCGGACGCACCAGGGTCGAGTGCCGGCTCGTGAGGAGCCTGCCGCTGATCGGGGACCGGTGAGCACCAGGTAGTAGTCAAGCGTTGCGGACGAGTTGGTGTCCAGCACGCCTTCCGCTTTGAGGCACCACTTGACGTTGACCGTCCGGCCCTGAAGCGGGCCGACGCGAAAGCGTCCATCGAAGGCGGTGTTGAAGGCCGACCCCTCCAGCTCGCATTGCGAGACCAAGATTTGACGGCCGAGGGCGAACACATTCTTCTGCCGCGTGTGGTCGGTCTGGCCTTGCGCCTGATGCGAGCGCAGCGTCGTAGGTATGACCTGCTTCGGTGAGCTTCTGGAAGCGGCTCCCGGTACCGGGACCGCGGTAGGGAGGGCCTGCAATTCGCGACGCTCGCCTACCTGGCCGCTACGCGGTGCACGAACGTGATTGCGGTGAGGGGGCTGTCGTTTGAGTCAGCCGACTTGCCGGTCGCGGCCAGCGAAGAGGCCGGCGGCTAGTTGCGGGAGCATCAGCAGCGCCATGAAGACCAGCGGCGCCCGCCAGTTGCCGCTGTGCTCGTACAGAGCGCCTACCAAGACGGGGCCGGGGATGGACAGGAGGTAGCCGGTGCTCTGGGCGAAGGCGGACAGCCGGATCACGGTCCCACTGTCGCGGCCGCGCAAGCCGATCATCGTGAGGACGAGGGGGAACGAGCAGTTGGCGACACCCAGCAGGCCGGCCCACACCCACGGTGCGGCGGCTGGGGCGGCCCACAGCCCGCCATATCCCGCGAGGCCGAACAGACCGATCGCGATGGCCACCCCGCTCTGGTTGCGCAGACGGCCGGCGACGGCGGCCAGCACGAACGACAGCGGGATGCCGAGCACCGAGGTGACGGCGAAGAGCAGGCCGGCGGTCTCGGGGGGAAGTCCGGCGTCGCGGTAGATCTGCGGTAGCCAGCCGATGATGATGTAGGCGGCGGTGGCCTGCAGGCCGAAGTAGAGGGCGAGAGCCCAGGCCGTCGGACTCCGAGTGAGACGGGTGCGGGGCACAGAGCCTTCGACGGTGGGGCCCGTGTCTGGGGAACCGAGGGTGGAACTGGCACGCTTGCGGGCCAGGACGAGCCACGGCGGCACGGCGATGGCGGCGAGCAGGGCCCAGGCGCCCAGGCCGATCCGCCAGTCGCCACCGAACCGCCCGGCCAGGGGGACGGTGGTGGCGGCGGCGGTCGAAGCGCCGACGTTGAGAGCCATCGAGTACAAGCCTGTCATCGCGCCGACGCGTTCGGGGAAGCGCTGCTTGACGACGACCGGGAGCAGCACGTTGGCCACAGCGATGCCGGCGAGCGGCAGGGCGCTGAGCACGGCGAACAGGGCGCCACCGGCCGCGAGCGGGCGGACCGTCAGCCCGACTGCGACCGCCGCCATGCTGGCCGCGATGACGATGTCGCGCCCACGGCCGGCCAGCCAGGGGGCGGCGAAGCCGATCAGGGCGAAGCACACCGCCGGCATGGAGGTGAGCAGCCCCGCGTAGCTCGCACTCATCCCCAAGCCGGCCTGCGCCTCTTCGAGCACCGGCCCAACGCTGGTGACGGCCGGCCGGAGGTTGACCGCGGCCAGGACCAGCCCGATCGCCGCGAGACGGTGCCCCCAGATGGCGGCGCGGTGCGTGTCGTGCAGTGGGGCTGCACCTGGGCGTGTTCCTGCATCCTCCTGAGTCACGCCAGGATCGTATAATCATGGGATGAATATGCCACCGGTTCCCCGCCCGGCAGGGCTGTTCGACCACGTGGTCGCCCGGCTGCGGCAGCAGATCACCTCGGGCGCCTGGCCAGTGGGTTCCCGGATCCCGACCGAGCCGGAGCTGGTTCGGCAACTCGGCGTGGCCCGGAACACGATCCGGGAGGCCGTGCGGGCGCTCGCCCACAACGGCCTGCTGGACGTACGCCACGGTTCGGGCACCTACGTCATCGCCACCAGCGAGCTGGCCGGCGTCATGCAGCGCCGCTTCGCCGCCGCAGACCAGGGTGACGTGATCGCGGTACGGGCCGCCCTGGAAGTGAGCGCGGCGAGGATGGCCGCACAGCGCCGTACCGAGGAAGATCTACTGCGGTTGGACGAAATGCTGGACCGGCGCGAGCGTGCCTGGGCGTCCGGGAACCGGGACGCTTTCGTGGACGCAGACGCGGCTTTTCACCGCGCGGTGGTGTCCGCATCCCACAACGAGGTGCTCGTCGAGCTGTACGCGGACCTCGGACAGGTGATCCGTCAGTCGCTGCACGAGCATTTCAGCGCCGGGCTGCAGCCTGACGGCTACATGGACCACGCTCGCCTGCTCGAGGCGATCCGCAGCTCGGCAGCGGATACGGCGGCCGCCGAGGCGGCTTCCCACACTTCCGGTTGCCGCCCGTACGCTGAACGGCCCTCGAAGAACGGCTGACCAGTCTGATACGAGAGCTTCTGACTTTTTACACGCGGTGGGGAACGTTGCGTGCGAGAAGGCGGAAGGGTTTCTGGGGCTATCGCCGCAGACGGGAGCGGAGGCTCGGCGGCTTCTGCCACCACTTCCGATTATTCTCAGGAGGCGGGTGGTGCGGCGTGGAATTCAGCCTGTTGCCCATCCAGTCGCCGTGCGGGGTGATGACGGCGAAGCGGGCGCCCGCAGGATCGGTCATGAACGCCATGCGCCCCATCGCCACTTGCTCCTCGTCGGTCGGGCCAAAACGGATGCTGGCGCCCAACTCCGCGGCCCGGCTGACCGTGGCGTCGCAGTCCTCGACCCAGATCCAGGGGAACCAGTGGGGCGGGTAACCCGTCGGAAACGAGTCATCCATCTCGATCACGCTTGCGACCACGTGCCCGCCGGCCTTCCAGGCGGTGACGGGGCGGTCGCGGAAACGGCGCTCCACGGCCTGCCAGCCGAACACCTGCTCGTAGAACATGCGCGCCTGCCCGGGCCGACGACAGGCGAGCTCCACCCAGCAGACGGCGGAGGGCTCATCGATGACTGCGGCACCGTGAAGCCGCCGGGGCTGCACGACGGCGAAATCGGCCCCCTCGCGGTCGCCGAACATCGCGAGCTGTTCGAGATCCGCGACATCGATGAGGTCGGACAGCACTTGACCTCCAGCGTCCGCCACCGCCTGCCCGGTGGTCTGCAGATCGCCGGCACGGAAGTAGCAGAGCCAGGACGGGTACTGCGCACTGTCGGCGAGCGGCTGCATCCCGAGCACCTCCGGGCCCAGGTCGCCAAGAGTGAACATGGACAGGTCGGTCAGGCCTGGGATCGTCACGTCATAGACGCCCCACCCGAACAGCTCACAGTAAAATTCTTTGGACCCCTCCACGTCGGGGCTGGCCAACTCAATCCATGCCGGCCACCCTGGCGGGTACTCCGTAATATCCGGCATATCAGCATCACCTTTCCAGCCACTTTATGCCAATGACTGTCAGATGATTAAACAAAGCCGGGGTATCGATAAGCTAAATTTCGCGCAAATGTGTTGCCAAATAGCCCTGTAGGCCTTTGCGTTCCAGGACGGTAGGCAGTCCGAGGCTCCCAAAGAGGTGGCCGCGCACTGGCGGCAGAGGTTCTCTCCACGAACCCGAGCGGGCCCTGTCAACCCCGCAGCTCGGCCCGGGAGCCGGACGAGGGCCGCGAGTCCTTGGTCCGTGACAGCAGCATCGGATGGTCGCGCGGGTGGCACCGGTTCGGAGTCGGCTCAGCGGGTCGGGAGACACGCCCGCTCGCGGCGACCTCGTCCCGCGCAACCGCCCAACGGACGAACTGCGCTCTGACGGCCATCTGGGTACCCGGCCGATGATGCTCGCTCACGGATGATCGGGGGCGGTTCGCGGGCCCCGGTAGGGCAGGGTCTGGCTGTAGACGACGTTGGTCGTGGTGCTGCCGAACTGGGCGAGTTCGTCGACGATCCGTTCGAGGTGGGCCATGGAGCCCGCCGCCACCTTCAGGGTGTAGCAGTCCTCGCCGGTGGTGCGCAGGCATTCGAGGATCTCCAGGCGCTCGCCGAGCAGGCGGCGCAGCGGCTCGTGCCGGCTGCCGGGGTACTTCAGGCGGACGACGGCCAGCACGGCGAATCCGACCTTCGCCAGATCGATGTCGGCTCGGTATCCGGTGATGACCCCCAGCGCCTCCAACCGCCTGACCCGTTCGGTGGTCGCCGAGGCGCTGAGATTCACCCGGCGGCCCAGCTCGGTGAGGGGAACGCGGCCGTCCTGCTGGATCTCCGCCAGGATCGACCAGTCGGTTACGTCCAGATCCTCGGTCATTCGCCGAATGTACCGGTAGGTTCACGGTGATGACGGTCGAGCACCGTGAGCACCGCCTTCAGAAACAAGTGATCAACTGGATAGCGTCGTTCTGTGCACATTGGGGTGAATGTTCCGAACTTCGGGCCGGGGACGGCTCCGGCCGTGTTGCGGCGCTGGGCGCAGACCGTGGAGGCGCTCGGTTACGACCTGTTGATGATCTCCGACCACGTGGTGGTGACGCCCGACGTCGCCGAGCAGTATCCGGCTCCGTTCTACGAGCCGTTCACCACCCTCGCGTGGCTGGCCGGTGTCACCGAACGGGTCGCGCTCGGCACCTCGGTGCTCATCGTGCCGTACCGGCATCCCCTCCTCATGGCCCGGATGGCGGCGAACCTCAATCGGTTCAGCGACGGCCGGCTGGTGCTCGGCGTGGGCGTCGGCTGGGCCCGCCAGGAGTTCGACGCGCTCGGGGTGCCGTTCGAACAGCGCGGGCGGCTCACCGACGACCACCTCCGTGCGATGCGCACCGCATGGGCGGACGAGGCCGACTACCAGAGCGGGCCGATACCGATCTGGGTCGGCGGGAACACCGACGTGGGCCTGCGCCGGGCGGTACGCCTCGGTGACGCCTGGCATCCCCTGCGCATGACCATGCCGTGGTTGCGCAGCGCGGTGGACCGGATGAAGACCGTCGCGCAGGCGTTGGAACGGCCGGTACCCGCCCTGGTCCCCCGCATCGTTCTGCGGCTGACCGACCTACCGGTCACGGGCCCCGAACGCCGCGTCGGCGAGGGCACCATCGACCAGGTCCTCGAGGACTTGGAAGAGCTGCGGCTCCTCGGCTCCGAGACCGTTGTGCTCGACCCGTTCGACAGGGACCCCGCGGAGACGCTGGCCCCAAGCAAAGCCTGGCAGGCGCTGGCGACCGTGGCCGACCGCTGGACCTGGACACACTCGACTCAGCGAGGGGAACCACAGTGACACCTCAAGACGAGAACTTCCTGCGCAGGGCCATCGAGCTGGCCTCCAAGGCGCGCGAGAGCGGGGACGCACCCTTCGGATCGCTGCTGGTGGGGCCGGACGGCGAGGTGCTGGCCGAGGAGCACAACACGGTCACCAGCGACGGCGACATCTCCGCCCATCCGGAGCTGAAGCTGGCCCGGTGGGCGGCCCGCGAGCTGGACCCGCCCACGGCGGCGGCCACCACCATGTACACCAGTTGCCAGCCCTGCGACATGTGCAGAGGCGGCATCGAACGGTCCGGGCTCGGACGCGTGGTGTACGCGCTGTCCAATGATCAGCTCGCCACGCTCAAGCCGGGCGGCGGCTGGCCGCAGGTGCCCCAGGAGGGGCCGGCCCTGTTCGAGGAGGCCCGCATCCCGATCGAGGGCTTCTACCACTGACGATCAACCGAGCCGTGCCACGGCCGGCAAGCCGGCGCGGCCGGCCCCCGGGTTCTCTCACGACCGCCTGACGCCACAGGTCGCCGTGAGAGGGTCCGCCTTCGACGCCAGGGGCACCGGTGTGAACATCGGCGGCTCTTCGGAGGGCTCCAAGGCGGTCGGCCCGTAGAGCCAGTCCACGAACGAGTAGTCGTCGATCGCACGTTCCCGTAGCAGGGCGTTGCGGTTTCGGCGGGACGTCCCGTCGAGGTGCCACAGGTCGCCCCAGGCGCGCGAAGCGGTGAGCACACGGCGGCAGTGCTCGGGCCGGACGGCCTGGTAGGCCGCGAGGACGGCCGGCCAGTCCACCGTCCCGTCGTGGGCGAGACGCCGGGCGAGGTGTTCGCCGAGCACCCAGCCGTCCTCGATCGCCATGATCGCGCCCTGGGCGATGTACTGAAGCGGGGGGTGGGCGGCATCGCCGAGGAGGGCGATGTTGCCGTCCACCCAGGTCATGAGCGGCTCGCGGTCGTACATGCGCCACCAGCGGTCGCGCCACATGTGGGGCAGCCCCTCGCGGACGAAGTCACAGGTCCGCTCGAAGGCCGCGTCCAACTCGTCCGGCGTGCCCCAGTCCTCTTCGCCGGCACGTGCCTTGGGCGACTCGAAGACGGCGACCTGGTTGAGCAGTCCGCCGCCGCGCAGCCCGTAGTGGACGAAGTGGCAGCGCGGGCCGACGTACACGACGACCTCGGACAGGTCGACCTCCGCCCCCCGGCCGCTCGCGGTCGGTGTGGTGCCGCGGTAGGCGACGTAGGCCGACGAGACCGGCCGGTCGTCCGAGAGGAGCCCGCGCGCCACCGAATGCAGCCCGTCGGCCGCGATGACCACCCGCGCTTCCTCCCTGCGGCCGTCGGCAAGCGTCACGCATGCGCCCTCGGCGGTGTTGGCGTAGGCGACCACCGACTGCGAGGTCCGCAGATGGACGCCGGCCCGCTCGCAGGCGCGCAGCAGCATGGTGTGCAGGTCGCTGCGGTGGATGACCAGGTAGGGGTGGCCGTAGCGCCGCTCGAGGTCGCGCAGGTCGAGCCGGGTCAGCTCCGAGCCGTCGACGGCGTCGCGCATGATCATCGCGTGCGGCAGGACGCCGAGGGCCGCCGCCTCGTCCAGCAGGCCGTAGTCGTCGAGGATGCGCGTGCAGTTGGGGGCGAGCTGGATTCCCGCGCCGACCTCGCCGAAGGCGGCGGCCTGTTCGAGCACGCGGACCGCGAGGCCGCGGCGGGCCAGCGCGTAGGCGGCCCCCAGTCCGCCGATCCCGCCGCCGACGACGAGCACATCAGGGTTGGTCATGGTCTCTTCCTTGTCGGGCGTCAGAGCCAGGGGCCGAGCCGCGGGGGGCCGGTGAGGGAGTGGGGCCGCCCGGCCAGCCAGGCGGCCACCTCGGGCAGCGGTCCGGCCGGCAGGCTCGACGTGCCGAGTTCCCGCTTGGCGGCGATGTCGTGGACGAGGGCCCGCAGGAAGTCGCCCGGCAGGTCGGCGAAGGAGACGCCGCGGTCCATGTCGACGGCATGGACGAAGACTTCGCGCGACCGCAGCCAGGGCACCTCGGTGGCGGGGACGGTGCGGCCCTGCGCCGTCACCACCTCGTTCCGCCACTGCCGCTCGGTCAGCGCCTCCGTCGCGGTCCGCAGCGCCGCGCACGAACGGGTCAGCCAGCCGGTCAGCTCCGGACCGCTCATCCGGGGGCCGCGCTCGATCCCGGCCGCCCGGTCTTCGGGCGAGGCGTACATCGGGGTCACGTCCCCGGTGGCCGCCCAGTGCACCAGGTTGCCGAGCGCGTCGGCGTTCGATGCGACGTGGGCGACGAGATGCCTGCGGGTCCAGCCGGGCAGCGGGCTCGCCGCGTCGTAGGCGGGCTCGGTCAGACCGCCGGCGGCGGCCAGGAACAACTCGGTGCCCTCCCGCATCCAGCGGTGGGCGTCGGCGACGGAACGGGCCATCAGACGTCCTCGACGATGCGGTTGGCGCAGGCGCCGAGGCCGTCGATCTCGGTCACGACCGTCTCGCCGCCGGTCAGGTAGACCTTCGGGTCGCGGGCGTGGCCGACGCCGGCGGGGGTGCCGGTGGCGATCAGGTCGCCGGGCCGCAGCCGGACGATCGTGGAGATGTACGCGATCAGGGAGACGGGGTCGAACAGCAGCGTGCCGGTGTCGTCGGACTGCATGACCGTCCCGTCCACGACGGTCCGCACCCCGAGGGCGGGGCGGACGCCGCCGACCTCGTCGGGGGTGACCAGATAGGGGCCGACAGGGGTCGAGGAGTCCCAGATCTTGCCCTGGGTCCACTCGATCGTGCGGAACTGCCAGTCGCGCGCGGAGATGTCGTTCATGACGGTGAACCCGGCGATCGCCGCCTCGGCCTGGGTTTCGCCGGCGCGGCGTACCTCCTCGCCGATGACGACGGCCAGTTCGACCTCCCAGTCCAGGGCGTCGGTCTCGGCCGGTTTGACGATGTCGTCATGGGCGCCGATCAGGGAGTCGGCGAACTTGGGGAACAGTGTCGGGTACGCCGGAAGTTCGCGGCCCATCTCCTCGATGTGGCGGGTGTAGTTGTGGCCGACGCAGATCACCTTCGACGGGCGTGGCACGAGGGGCGCGAAGTCGGCGTCCCGCACGTCGTAGGTCGCCCCCGTGCCTGACGCCGCTCTGGCCCGCCAGCCCGGCTCGGCGAGCAGGGCGCCCAGGTCGCTGAACCCGAGGTCGATGAGCTCACCGCCGTCGAGCCGGGCGGCGCGGGTGCCCTCGGGGGTGCGGATGGTGCAGAGCTTCATCAGGCGTCCTTGGCGGATCGGTTGAGCTTGAGCGCCTCGAAGACGGGCGCGTCACTGAAGCGGAACAGGTCCAGGGCTCCGGAGTAGGAGTCGGACGGCCCGGCATCGGACCGCACCGAGAACGGCTCCCACGAGGGGACGACGAACAGGTCTCCGCGGGTCACCGACCAGGTCCGGTCTCCGACCGTCACCGTGCCGGAGCCGTCGAAGACCTGGTAGACGCTGGAGCCGGTCTCACGGACGGGAGCCGTCGCGGCGCCCCGCGCCACGCGGTGGAACTCGGCGCGCACGGTGGGCAGCACGTCCGCGCCGTCGATGGGGTTGCTGTACCGGACGGCAGCGTGGCCCGGCTCCACCGTGGCCGCGAACCCCTGCTCTTCCAGCGCGAGCTGGTCGGCCAGCGCGCGGTCGGTGTACTCCCACTTGTAGGAGAGCAGCGGCGAGCCCGGGGTGGTGTGAGCGACGGCGACCGGACGCAGTCCGGGGTGGCCCCACAGCCGCTCCGAGCGGGACCGCTCGGGCGTGCTGCGCTCGTCCTGGGAGAGCTCCTCGCGTCCGAACTCGAAGAACTGCGCCTCGGTCAGGTACTGGAACGGGATGTCGAGGCCGTCGATCCAGGCCATCGGACGATCGGTGGCGTTGTGGTGGGCGTGCCAGTTCCAGCCGGCCTGCGGCAGGAAGTCGCCCCGGTTCATCGGCACCGGGTCGCCGCCGACGACCGTCCAGACTCCGGAGCCCTCGACGACGAAGCGGAAGGCATGCTGGGTGTGGCGGTGCTCGGGTGCGTCCTCGCCGGGCATCAGGTACTGGATCGCCGCCCACAGCGTCGGCGTGGCGAACGGGCGGCCGCCCAGCCCGGGGTTCGCCAGCGCGATCGCCCGGCGCTCGCCCCCGCGCCCGACCGGGACGATCCGGCCGGCCAGCTCGGCCAGCCGGACGAGCCGGTCCCATTTCCACACATGCGCGACGGCGCTGGACCGCGGCTGGGGCGGCATCAGTCCGCCGATCTCGGTCCACAGCGGGACGAGGAGTTCGGTCTCGAAACCGCGGTAGAGGTCTTCGAGCTCGGGGGTGGCGTCCGGCTGGCCCGGCGCGTCGACCGCTCGCAGTTTCACGGGAGAGTCCGCGAGAGCGTCGGCAGAGGTGCTGGTCATGGCGGTCATCGTGCTGCCTGTACTCTCTGAGGAAAAGAAAATTCTGTGTTACAGAATCGAGGACGGAGTGGACAAGCCGCTCAAGGAACCGCCTCCCTACGCCATCGCGAGCGTCGACAACGCCCTGCGCATCGCGACGATGCTGCAGCTCGAAGGCCCTCTGACCGTCTCCGAGGTCGCGCGGCGGCTCGGCGTCGCGAACTCGACGGCGCACCGGCTGCTCGCCATGCTCGTCTACCGGGACTTCGCCGTCCGCCGGCCCGACCGCGCCTACCGCGTCGGCCCCGTCCTGGAACTCGCCGCCCATTCGCAGTCGACGGCCGCCAGGCTGCGCGCCGCTGCGCTGCCGCATCTGCACGCGCTGGCCGAACTGCTCGAGGAGTCCGCCAACCTCACCATCCGCACCGGCGACACGGCGCGCTTCATCGCCAGCGTCGAGTCACAGCAGGTCCTGCGGGTCGGTTCGCGCGAGGGCATGGTCTTCCCCGCGCACCGCACGACCGGCGGGCTGCTGCTCCTGGCCGAACTGCCGCCGGACGGGCTGGCGGCCCTGTACTCCCCCGACCGCCACGATCAGCGACCGGACGTCGCTCCAGACCTCGACGCCCTGCGAGCGGACCTGGCACGGGTACGCCGCAACGGATTCGCCCTCAACGAGGGCCGCTCCGAGCGCGGCGTCGTCGCGGTCGGCGTCCCCGTGCGCGCACCGGACGGCGCCGCCGTGGCCGGCCTCTCCCTGTCGATGCCGAGCGCACGCTACGAGAAGGAGCGGCTCCCCCATCTGGTCGGCACGCTGCGCAAAGCGGCCAACGCACTGGAGCGCGACCTGGCCCGATGAAACCGCCCCGGCCCGATGAAACCGCTCCGCAAGGCCGAGGCGGGCTACCTCCTCAGTTCAGCCGCTGACACCGTTGCTCTGCTGCCCCGCCTGCCGGAGGATCTCCTCCGCGTCGTCGAGGGGAGGGTGAATGACGTCCAGGATGGTGTCCTTCAGTTGCTTGGCCTGCGCTCCGTCGAGTTGCACCTGGCGTTCCCAGCCGGTGGTGTAGAGAGCGCCGGCGGAGCCGAGGTCCAGGCACGTCACGTAGGGGTCCGGGTCGAAGTCCACGAGTGGGACGTCGAGCAGGTCGGCGGCGGCGTTGTGCCCGGCGGCCTTGCCCATGGGAGTGGCGAACTGGCAGCTTTGAATCACGTGATGGTCGGCGTCCGCGCGGGCGGCGGCGACGTCGCCGGCGGCGAAGATCTCGCCGTCGACGCGCAGCCGGCGGTCGACCAGGAGGCGGCCCAGCCGGTCCCGCTCGCCGGGGAACTGCGCCGTCAGCAGGCTTGCGCGCATGCCGCCCGTCCAGACGACGACGTCCGCTTCCAGGCGGGTGCCGTCGACGAGGTGCGCGCCGGTTTCGTCCACGGCCGTGAGGGTGGTGCCGAGCCGGACCTCGACGCCCAGCGCGGCGAGGGCCGCCTCGATCTGGGGACGGGGTCCCGGCCCGAGGTCCGGCGCGACCGTGTCAGCGCGCTCGATCATCACCACGGTGCCCCGTTCGGCGAGTTCGGTGGCGATCTCAAGGCCGGTGAACCCTGAGCCGACGACGACGGACCGGGCCCCGTCCGTGCCGTTCAACCGGCCGGCCAGCCTGGCCGCCCCCTCAGCGGTGTCGATGTCGTAGAGGAGGTCGGAGCCGGGGATCGCCGGGCGCGCGAGGCGGCTGCCCGCCGCGAGCACGAGCCGGTCGTAGGAGAGCAGCTGGTCGTCCGCGGTGATGTTGCGGGCCTCGGTGTCGACATCGGTCACCTCGGCTCGCAGATGTGAAACGCCGATGGGCTCCAGGAAACGCTTCAGCGGAACGCGGGACCATTCGGGGACGAGTCTGTGCAGGCGGGGACGCAGCACCATGTCCTCGTTGGGGGCCACCAGTGTGATGTCCAGGTCGGACTCACCGCGGACCAGGGCCGCCGCGGCGGCGCTCCAGACACCCGCGAAACCGCCGCCGATGATGACGATGCCGGACATGAGTCTCCTTCTACGCATGACAGGGGGTTTGTGTGATCACGGCGAGCGGGCCGGCCGCGCATCGTGCGGTGGCGTTACCGCAGCGCCTGCTTGTGGATCTTCCCCGACGCGGTGCGCGGCAGGTCCTCGACGAACTGGACGGTCTTAGGGATCTTGTAGCGCGCCAGCCGGCCGGTCAGGAAGCCGATCAGGCCGTCCCGGTCGGGGACGGCACCGGGCCGTGTCCGGACGAAGGCGCGGCCGACCTCGCCCCAGCGGCCGTCGGGCACCCCGATGACGGCGCATTCCGCGACGTCCGGGTGTTCCAGGAGCTGCGCCTCCACCTCGGCCGGGTAGACGTTCTCCCCGCCGGAGATGTACATGTCCTTGATGCGGTCGACGATGGAGAAGTACCCGTCTTCGTCCACCCGCCCGACATCGCCGGTCCGCAGCCAACCGTCCTCGGACAGCACCGCGGCGGTGGCCTCGGGGCGTTCCCAGTACCCCGGCATCACGGTCGGTCCCTCGATGAGGATCTCGCCCACCGCGTCGCCCGTGGCGGAGTGCTCCAGACGCACGTCGCTGAAGAAGTGCGGAACACCGGCGGACCCGGCCTTGGCCGTGCTCATCTCGGCGCTGAGGATGAGGGCGCCCGGCGCGGCCTCGGTCAGCCCGAACCCTTGCAGGAACTCCAGCCCGCGTTCCTGGTACGTGCGGATCAGCGGCAGCGGCACGGGCGCCCCGCCGGCCAGAAGGGAGCGCACGGACGACAGATCCGCCGCCGCCCAGCGGGACGACCGCGCCAGGTCGGCGAACATCGTCGGCACGCCGAACATCCAGGTCACCCGGTGCCGTTCGATGAGGTCGAAGCAGGCGTCGACGTCCCATCCGGGCATGAGCACGGCGGCGCCGCCCTTGAGCAGGGTCGGCAGCAGCGTCATGTTGAGCGCCGCGACGTGGAACAGCGGCGCGCTGACCAGGGTCACCTCGTCGCGGGTCAGGTCCAGTTCCACCAGGGTGTTGAGACAGTTCCAGATGACGTTGCCATGGGTCAGCGTCACCCCTTTGGCGCTGCCCGTGGTGCCCGAGGTGTAGAGGATGAGCGCGGCATCATCGTGGCCCACGGGCTCGTCGATGGGATCGTCGGGAGCGGCGCGAACGACGGACTCGTAGTCGTGCGCGCCGTCCACGCCGCCGTCCACGGCCACCAGGAGCGGCGGCGCCGTCAGGTCCGCCACCACACCGGCGCTTTCGGCGCTGTAGATCAGCACCGACGCCCTGCAGTCACGGAGCTGGTGATCCACCTCCGCGACCGCCAGCCGGGTGTTGAGCGGGACGAAGACGGCGCCGAGCGTGTGAGCGGCGAACAGGCTCTCCACGAAGGAAGGGCGGTTGGGGCCGAGGTAGGCGATGCGGTCGCCGCGGCCTAGCCCGAGCCCTCGCAGTGCGTGGGCGAGCCTCGTCACCCGCAGGTAGAGGTCGGCGTAGCTGACGGCGCCGTGTTCACCGAGAAGGGCCGCCCGGTGAGGGCCGCTGCGCACCCGGCGGGCCGGCCATGATCCGAGGCCTTGGTTCCGCATCAGGATTCCTTTCCGGGTGCCGGAGCGCCGTCCCCGTCGCCGGTGAAGGCCAGCCGCTGGAGCAGGCCCAGCAGCAGATCGCGTTCCTCGGGGGCCAGACGCTCCAGGAATCGTTCCCTGGCCGCCTCGACATCCTTCTTCGCCTGCTCGCGCAGCTCCCGGCCCCGCGGAGTGGGCGCGACCAGCCGCGCACGCCGGTCGCCGGGATGGGGCAGGCGCTCGACCAGCCCCTCGGCTTCCAGGGCGTCGACCAGGGCGACCACCGGGCTCGGGTCGAGCCCCAGGTAGGCCGCGATCTCGCGCTGCGAGGCCCCGTCGCGGTCGCACACGTACGACAGGACGGAGAAGTGCCGGACCCGCAGGCCTCGGCCGGCCAGATGGCCGTTGGTGATCCGCACCATGAGCCCGCTGGTGCGGGCCATCAGGAAGCCGACGTCGCCGGCCAGCTGCATCTCTTCACGTCCCGTCACCGCGGCATCCACTCCCTAAACGATGGCGACATCAATAATTGAAGCTATCATCTATATTGCCGTAGTGTCCAGGCTGCGACCCGCATGGAGCGGACGCCCGAACGCGAAGGAGAACTCATGGATCTTGCTGGGAGGGTGGCCGTCGTCACCGGCGCCGGCGCCGGGCTCGGGCTGGCGTATGCCCGGGACCTGGCCGCGGCCGGCGCCCGGGTGGTGGTCAACGACGTGGATGACGCCGCGGCCGAAGCCGTGGCGTCATCGATCCGCGCGGCCGGCGGCGCCGCGGTGGCCGAGGCGGGCGCCGTCGGCGACTCGGCGGTCGCGCAGGCGCTCGTCGACCGCGCCGTCGGCGAGTACGGCCGGCTCGACGTGATGGTCACCAATGCCGGAGTGCTGCGGGACACGGTGCTGTGGAAGATGACCGACGAGGACTTCGACGCGGTGGTCGACGTCCACCTGCGGGGCACGTTCACCTGCGTGCGGGCGGCCGCCGTCACCATGCGGGCGCAGGGCGAGGGCGGCCGGATCATCTGCGTCGGCTCCCCCACCGGCCAGCGCGGCAACTTCGGCCAGACCAACTACGCCGCCGCCAAGGCCGGGATCGTGGGCATGGTGCGCACCTGGGCGATGGAACTCGCCAGGTCGCGGATCACGGTGAACGCCGTCGTCCCCGTCGCCGGTACGGCGATGACCCGGACGGTGCCCTTCCTCAAGTCCCATGTCGAGGCGCTGGAACGCGGAGCGGCACTGCCGTCCTTCGTGCGCCGCACCCTGGGGTTCGGCACTCCGCAGGACGCGGCCGGGCTGGTGACGTTCCTCGCGTCGGACGCGGCCGCGGACGTCACCGGGCAGGCGATCGGCATCGGCGGCGACCGGGTGAGCGTCTGGACGCACCCGGAGCAGGCCGCCGCCGCCTACTCCACCGGCGGCTGGAGCGCCGACGACCTGGCCGGCGTCTGGGCCACCGCGCTCCGGCCCCACCTGCAGACCTTCGGCGAGCAGCTTCCCCAGCCCCAGGAGTGATCCCCATGCCCGCACAGATCCGCACCGACGACCTCACCGCCCTCGACGTCCACGTCCACATCGAGGTGGACGACGACGGCCACACCTCGATGGGCGGCGAACTGCTCGAGGCCTCGGCCGCGTACTTCAAGTCGCACCACCGCACCCCGACCGCGGACGAGATCGCCAGAACCTACCGGGACCGCGGGATGGCGGCGGTCGTCTTCACCGTGGACCACCAGGCGGCGACCGGCCACCCGCCGATCGCGAACGAGTTCGTCGCCGAGGCCGCCGCGCGGCATCCCGACGTCCTGATCCCCTTCGCCAGCCTCGACCCCGCGCGGGGCCGCGCCGCCGTCGCCGAGGTGTCCCGGCTCGTCGGCGAGTACGGTGTCCGCGGTTTCAAGTTCCACCCCAGCCTGCAGCACTTCGACCCGACCGACCGGGCCGTCTTCCCCCTCTACGAGGCCATCGCCGCGCAGGGCGTCCCGGCCGTCTTCCACACCGGCCAGACCGGGATCGGCGCGGGGCTGCGCGGCGGCGGGGGGATACGGCTCGGCCTGTCGAACCCGATGCTCCTCGACGAGGTCGCGGCGACCTTCCCCGATCTCACGATCGTCATGGCCCACCCCTCCTTCCCCTGGCAGGACGAGGCGCTGGCGGTCGCCACCCACAAGGAGAACGTCTGGATCGACCTTTCCGGCTGGTCGCCGAAGTACTTCCCTCCCAACCTGGTGCGCTACGCCAACTCGCTTCTGCAGGACAAGGTCCTGTTCGGATCGGACTTCCCGGTCATCACACCCGACCGCTGGCTCGCCGACTTCGAGCGCCTCGACATCAAGCCGGAGGTCCAGCCCAAGATCCTCAAGCGGAACGCGTGCCGGCTGCTCGGCCTGGCCGGATGAGCGGGGAGACCACCATGCCCAGGACCGTCACCATCGCCGGGCTCGCCGAACTGGTCGGCGAGGACCTCGGCCACAGCCGGTGGCTCACCGTTGACCAGCCGCGGATCGACACGTTCGCCGACGCGACGGACGACCACCAGTGGATCCACATCGACACCGCCGCCGCGGAGAACGGCCCGTTCGGGGGCACCATCGCGCATGGCTACCTCACGCTCTCGCTGCTCATCCCGCTCTGGAGCGAGCTGCTGGAGATCGAGGACGCCACCACGAAGATCAACTACGGCCTGGACCGGGTGCGCTTCCCGGCCCCGGTGCCGAGCGGCACCCGGATCCGCCTCCAGGCGGCCGTTGCCGAGGTCACCGGGGTCACCGGCGGCGTCCAGGTGATCGTCGACGCGACCGTCCACGCCGAGGGCGGGAGCAGGCCGGTCTGCGTCGCCCGCCCCGTCCTCCGGTACCTGGCCTGATCCGCGAACCGCCACGGCCCGTCCCGTCCCGTCCCTGGCGGCGAGGCCGCCTCGCCCGCGGCACCGTGCCGCCCAGGGCCGGCGGGCCGTGCCCGTCGCCCACCAGTGAGATCCAAGGAGCTCCGCACGATGGGGCATTTCAGAAGCAACGTCCGTGACATCGAGTTCAACCTGTTCGAGGTGCTGGGCGCCGACGAGGCCACCGGCCCGGACGGTCCCTTCGCGGACATGGACCGCGACACCGTCCGCGAGGTGCTGCGCGAGGTCGGCAAGCTCGCCGTGGGTCCGATCGCGGACTCGTTCGGCGACGCGGACCGCCATCCCCCGGTCTTCGACCCGGCGACCGGCTCGGTGACGCTGCCGGCCTCCTTCAAGAAGAGTTACGCCGCGCTCCGGGACGCCGAGTGGTGGCGGCTGGAGGCGCCGGTGGAGCTCGGCGGCACCGCGGCCCCGCGAACGCTGGTGTGGGCGGTCGCCGAGCTGGTCCTCGGCGCCAACCCGGCCGTGCACCTGTACGGCACCGGCGTACCGTTCGCCGGCGTCGTGCACCGGCTCGGCACCGAATCCCAGCGCGCGATCGCCCGACACATCATCGACCGGGGCTGGGGAGCCACCATGGTGCTCACCGAGCCGGAGGCGGGCTCGGACGTCGGCGCCGGCCGTGCGAGGGCGCTGCGGCAGCCGGACGGCACCTGGCACATCGAGGGCGTCAAGCGGTTCATCACCTCCGCCGAACACGACCTGAGCGAGAACATCGTCCATCTCGTGCTCGCGCGGCCGGAGGGGGCGGCGCCCGGCACCAAGGGCCTGTCGCTGTTCATCGTGCCGAAGTTCCTGTTCGACCTGGAGACCGGCGAGCTCGGCCGCCGCAACGGCGTGCGCGCCGCCAACCTCGAACGCAAGATGGGACTCAAGGCCTCCACCACCTGCGAGCTGAGCTTCGGCGCGGGCGAGCCCGCGATCGGCTACCTGCTCGGCGACGTCCACGACGGCATCGCCCAGATGTTCGACGTCATCGAGCACACCCGGATGCTGGTCGGCGTCAAGGCCATGGCGACGCTGTCGACGGCGCATCTGAACGCCGTGGACTTCGCCAGGACGAGGATCCAGTCGCCCGACCTCGCGCGCAGGGGCGACAGAACCGCCCCGCCCGTCACGATCATCCACCATCCCGACCTGCGCGCCGGCCTGATGCTCACCAAGGCGTACGCGGAAGGGCTTCGCGCCCTGGTCCTCTACACGGCCAGGTGGCAGGACGAGATCATCGTGGGCGGGCAGCGGGGCCTCGACACCGCACCGGCCCGGGCGGTCAACGACCTGCTGCTGCCCGTCGTCAAGGGCGTGGCCTCCGAGCGCGCCTGCGAACGGCTCGCGCACGCCCTGCAGACCTTCGGCGGCTCCGGCTACCTGCAGGACTACCCCCTGGAGCAGTACCTGCGGGACGCCAAGATCGACACCCTGTACGAGGGGACCACCGCGATCCAGGGGCAGGACCTGTTCTTCCGGAAGATCGTCCGGAACGACCGCGCCGCCCTCGCCGCGCTGACGGCGGAGATCACCGGGTTCCTGGACTCCCTCGCCGCCGACGGCCGGCTGGAGGGCGAGTGCGCCGCCGTGCGCGGCGCCCTGGCCGACGTCAACGGCATGGTGGACGCGATGCTCGAACAGCATCGGGCCGCTCGGCGCGACCCGCGCGAGATCTACAAGGTCGGCCAGAACACGACCCGCCTGCTGATGTCCGCCGGGGACCTCCTGGTCGGGTACCTGCTCCTGCGGCAGGCCTCGTCCGCCCTGGCCAGGCTGGACGGAGGGGGGCTCTCCGACACCGACCGGGCGTTCTACGCGGGCAAGCCGGCCGTCGCCCGGTTCTTCGCCAGGACCGTCCTGCCCGAGCTCTCCGCACGCCGCTCGATCGTCGAATCCACTGACAACTCCCTGATGGACGTCCCCGAGACGTCCTTCTGAGCGGGACTCCCCTGGGCGCCCCCGTCGTGCATGGGGCGCCCAGGGTTCGCGCGCGCCCGGACGATGGCAGGGAACGCTAACCGCGTCCCGTCACCCGCGGGCGGCTCTTCCGCGCGGCCGGCCGATGCTCGCCATGCCCACCGCCACCAGCAGAGCGGCCCCGTTGAAGACCTGGCTGACCCAGGAAGGGGCACCGACCAGGGTGAGGCCGCTCACGCTGACCGCCACGAAGAGCACTCCGATGACGGTCCCGAGGACGGAGGGACGCCCCATCTCGATCACGATGGTGCTGAGGAAGACCGCCGTGAGCGCCGGGAAGAGCAGGCTCATGCCGCTGTCGGAGGTCGCCGCGCCCTGGCGCGCCAGAAGGAGCACCCCCGCCGCCGCGGCGACGAGGCCGGACAGCACGAACGACAGGAACTGGACACGCGTGACGTTGACGCCGACAAGCCGGGCCGCGTTGGCGTTGGAGCCGACCGCGAAGAGATGGCGGCCGAGCGGCGTCTGGCCGATGACGAACCACACGACGGCCCCCATGCCCGCCGCCGCCAGCACGATCCGGGGAACGCCGAGCCACGTCAGCGACCCGAGGTCGGTCAGCCCCGCGGAGATGCCCTCCGTGATCTGCATGCCGTCGGTATAAGCGAAGATCGCGCCGCCCAGCAGCGTCGCCATGCCCAGGGTCGCGATGAAGGGGTTCATCGCGAAACGCGCCACCAGGACCCCCAGCACCACACCGATCAGGACGCCGGCCGCCAGCGCGAGCGCGATGGCCACCGGCATCGGCAGGCCGAACCTGGACATCCCGGCGGCCGCGACGACGCACGCGGTCGCGCTGACGGCCCCGACCGAGAAGTCAAGGTAGCCCGCGGCCATGGGGAACAGCAGCGCCAGCGCGACGGCCAGGCCCACCGCCTGGTTGGCCAGCAGCGCCTGGACGTTCGCCGAGCTGCGGAACGCCGCTCCGGACTCCGGCAGCACCGCGAACACGACGACCATGAGGACGAGCATCAGCAGCAGGCCGTAGCGTTCGACCACGGCGACAGCGGAGCGGGACCTCCGGACGCCGGACGCCGCCCTCCTCCCCGCGCCGCTTCCGGGGGGCGTCACAGCCGGTTCCGGGGCCGCCCCCGTGTCGACCGAGCCATTGACATCGACCATCTTCAAGTCCCTTTCACGTGGTCTGGGTCGCGGCGGCGATGGCGGCCTCGGTCAACCGGTCACCGCTCAGCTCGCCGGCGTCAACGCCCTCGCGCAGGATGACGACCCGATCGCAGAGCCCTTCGAGCTCCTCGAAGTCCGACGACACCACCAGTGCCGCTCCGCCGCCCGCGACCTGCTCGCGGACGAGCGCGTGGATCTCCGCGCGCGCCACCGCGTCGACTCCCTGTGTGGGCTCGTCGAGCAGCAGCAGCCGCGGATTGAGCCGGAACCACCGCGCGAGCACGGCCTTCTGCTGGTTGCCGCCCGACAGGGCACCGAAGGCGACGTCGGGACCGGCGGCCCGGACCGCGAAGGGCCCCAACAGGGCCGCGGCGTCCCGCCGCTCGGCACGACGTGCCATCCGCCAGCCCGTCCAGTAGTCGCCGACGACGGTGGCGGACATGTTCTCCCACACCGGGCGGTCCGCGAACGCCGCGTCCCGCGCCCGGTCCTCGGGCACCAGGGCGACGCCCGCACCGATCGCGGCGGCGGTGGTCCGGTGCCGGCCCGGCGCACCGCAGATCTCGATCCGGCCGGCGTTCACCGGCAGGGCCCCGAAGAGCGCCCGGAGGAGACTGGACCGGCCCGATCCGAGCAGGCCGGCCACTCCCACGATCTCTCCCTGCCCGACATCGAGGTCCACTCCTCGCAGCGGCCCTCCGGCGAGGCCGCGCACGCGCAGGACCGGCGTCCCGGCCGACCGGCCCCGCGGCGGATCCTTCCGCTCGCGGGCGCCCTGCGCGGCGCGCTCGCGGGCCGCCTCGCCCGCCATCAGCGCGACCACCCGGGCCTCGTCCAGTTCCCCGGGCGGGGCGGTCGCCACCACCGCGCCGTCGCGCAGCACGCTGATCCGGTCGGCGATGCTGAGCACCTCGCGCAGCCGGTGACTGACATAGATGATCGTCTGGCCCCGGGCCCGGCAGCGCCGCAGCGCTTCCAGCAGAAGCGAGACCTCGTGGTGGGGCAGGCTCGCCGTGGGCTCGTCCAGCACCAGCGTCACGCGCTCGCCCTCGTCGACGTCGCGCAGTGCCCTGGCGATGGCGACGAGGGTCCGGTCGCTGGGACGCAGGTCGCGGACGAGGGTCCGCGGATCGAGGTCGACCTGGGCTCTGCGCAGCCGTTCCTCCGTCCGGCCGTGCAACCGCCGCCACGAGATCGCAGGTCCCGCCCACCGCGGATACCCCTCGTCCAACGCGAAGTTCTCATTGATCGTCAGGTCGGGGATGAGCCCGAGATCCTGGTGGACGAACCGCAGACCGGCCGAGCGCGCCACCGCCGCCGTGTACGACCCGGTGGCGTACCTCTCGCCGTGGATCGCGATCGTCCCGCCGTCGTCGGCGCCGTACACGCCGGCCAGGATCTTCAACGTGGTCGACTTCCCCGACCCGTTGCCGCCGAGGAGGGCGTGGACCGACCCTTCTTCCACCCGCAGGTTCAGGGCGTCGAGCACCCGGACGTCGTCGAAGGACTTGGAGACGCCGGTCAGCTCGACCGCGGCGGGACCGGCTCGTTCACGAGACGCGGCAGACATCATGGCGCCTCTGCTCCGCCCTGGCGGTTCCACGCCTTCTTGTAGAGGGCGCTGTAGTCGATGGGACCGGTGTACTCGGTCCCGGACGCGGGCATGTTGCGGGTCCTGTCGATGATCTGCAGGCCGACGCCCGCGGTCGCCGGCGGGCTTCCCTGGAAGGCCCGGTCGAGCGCGTCGACGGTCGCGTAGGCCCGGTAGCCGGCGGAGGCGCCGTAGCAGATCTCCTGCCCCTTGCCGCTGCGGATGTAGTTCATGTTGTCGATCTGGCACTCGCCGCCGACCACGAGGAGGCCGGGCCGGTTCGCCGCGACGAGGGCCTGCTGGACGCCCGCCACGAAGAAGTGATCGATGTCCACGGTGACCACGTCCACCTGAGGATGCTTCAACAGCGCGGTCTCGAACTTCTGGCGGATGCCGGGAACGTCGGCCGGCGATATCTTCACCGAATCGACGATCCGGCAGCCTCCGCAGGCGGCGATCCGGTCGGTGAAGCCCTTGGCCTGGTACTCGCCCATGGCCACGTCCTCGAACGACACGTGCAGGATCTTCGCCTCGCCCTTCGTCTTGGCGATGACGGTGTCGGCGCGCAGGCGCCCCATGCGGGTGTAGAAGTCGGCGAGCGTGGGCGTGGCCGCCGAGAACCGCGCCGGAGCGTCGAACAGTGCCTTGCTGCGGCCCTGCGACGGGTCGTCGCAGTCGAAGCCGCTGAATGACGCGATCTTGACGCCGGCGCGTCCCGCCTCGACGAGCGCCTGCCGCACCGGGGCGCAGTCGACGGCCAGCAGGACGATGCCGTCGGCCCGGGCCGCGGTCGCCTGGCGGACGCAGCCGCCCCACCCGCCGTTCTCGTTGTTGCGTCCGTCGCAGACCTGGGTCTTCCAGCCGAGCGAGGCGGCGGCGGCCGACACCTCCTGGCCCTGGTAGACCAGCGCGTGCACCTGCTGCCAGGCGGAGATCACCCAGATGTTCTTGCCCGAGGCCGGTCTGGGCCCGTCCGCCGCGGGCTCGGTGTAGTCGGCGGTACCGTACGCGCGCGTGACGGCGTCGGTCGACTCCTTGACGACCTGGGCGGAGGTGACCGTGCCCGCCGACCCCTCCGAGCGGGCGGACCCGCAGGCCGCGAGCGCGAGGGACAGCGGAAGAGCGAGCAGCGCGGCCAGGAATGGCGCGCGTCTGCGGGTGGGGTGATACATGCCATGCGTTCCTAACGTGGTCGGGGTGGGTTCAGCAGAAGTCGGCAGGGACGGTGAGGGGCCAGTTCGTCCGGGCCTCCAGCGCCGCGGCCAGCCGCAGCAGGGTCGCCTCGTCGAAGGGCGCGCCGATCAGCTGCACTCCGACGGGCAGCCCGGTCGGCGCGACGTGGACCGGCAGGCTGATCGCGGGCTGGCCCGTGATGTTGGCCAGGAGGGTGAAGGAGACCATGAGCAGCGCGCTGGGCTGCGCGACCGCCACGTCACGGTTCGCGTCGGCCCGCACGACGCCGAGTTCGGGCGGCTGGCAGGCCATGGTGGGGGTGAGGAGCACATCGAAGTCGCGCCGCCATTGGGCGACGATCCGGCGCGTCTCGGTTTGCAGCAGGGCAGCGGTCCGGACGTACTCCCCGGCGCTGACCTGGTTCATCCGTTCCCAGCGGTACCGGTTGTACGGCTCGGCCCGGTCGGGGTCGTCGAAGGGGTTCACATAGAGAGAGCCTGGGATGACCCGGTCGACGTAGCCTTGCGCCGCCTCGGGGCTGAGCAGCTCCGGTGAGACCGGACGGACGTCGTGGCCCATCTCGTCGAGAAGCGACGCCGCGGCCGTCGCCGCCTCGACGCATTCCGCATCGACGGGAAGGCCGGTGGGGGCGTCGACCATCAGGCCGATGCGCAGCCGGCCGGGATCCCTCCCCGGCTCGCCGGCGAAGGGCCGCGCCGGCCGCGGCGCCTGGAACCAGCCGTGCGGGTCCGGGAGGGACATGACGTCGAGCATCGCGGCGGAGTCCTGCACGTAGCGGGTGATCACGCCTTCCGTACTGCAGTACTCCCACCAGGACTGGACGAGTTGCGGGACGCGGGCACGGCTGGGTTTGAGCCCCACGAGGCCGCACGCCGACGCGGGCATCCGGAGCGAGCCGCCGCCGTCGTTGCCGTGCGCCAGCGGGGCCAGTCCCGCCGCCACCGCCGCGGCGGCGCCCCCGCTCGAACCTCCCGGCGAGCGACGAAGGTTCCACGGGTTAGCCGTCGGGCCGTAGCGGGCGTTCTCGGTGTCGGGCAGGGTGCCCATCTCCGCGGAGTTGGTTCTGCCCATGAGGATGCAGCCCGCTTCCAGGAACCGGTCGACGACCAGCTCGTTCCCATGGCGCGGCGTGTCAGGGAACCCCAGCGACCCCATGGTGTTGGGCTGCCCGGACACGGAGGTAAGGTCCTTGATCGGCAGGGGCACACCGTGGAAGGGCCCGAGGTCCTCGCCCGCCATGACGGCCCGGGTGGCCATCTCGGCCGCGTCCATGACCCGCTCCGCGTCATGCCAGATGAACGCGTTGAGCTCGTGGTCGTAGTGGTCGATGCGCCCGAGATAGAACTCGGCGACCTCCACGGGGCTCACCTTGCGCGACCGGACCGCTTCAGCGATCGAGACCGCGGAGCTGAAGGGTTCCATGGTCCTTCCTTTCACTCGTGTCCGCTCGTGCAGAGGGAGGCGCCTCCGTAGAGCCGGGCGACGTGCCGGTAGTCGTCAGGGGCGGGTGGCGAACAGCCCGATACGGAGCGACCCCGACGGGCCACCGGGGGCTGCGTGCAGGCGGCCATGCGGTGACGAATCGGCGGCGTCCGAGGGGACGAGACTCCACTCGGAGGGCGCCCCACCCATGCCGGAGCTCGGATGTGAACCAACTGACATAGCCGCACCATACGAGCGGAGTTCCAGATACCGGTACGGTATTCTGCTATGGAGAACAAGCCGCCCTACCCGCTCCGGTCGGTGGACAACGCCCTGCACCTGCTGCAAGTCCTGCGCGACCAGGGTGGGCTGCGCGTCAGCGAAGCCGCGGCAGAGCTGGGAACCGCCCGCTCCACGGCTCACCGGCTGTTGGCCATGCTCGTGTACCGCGGTTTCGCCGTGCAGGACGACAACCACACCTATTTGCCGGGGCCCGCCCTGTCCGCCCCCAGCCTGCTCGGCGGGCCGCGCATGCAGCGGCTGCGCCGTGCTCTGCTTCCGCATATGGAGGCCCTGTGCGACCGTGTGAACGAGTCGGTCAACCTCATGGTCCGAGTCGGCACGCAGACGCGCTTTCTCGCCACCGTCGAATCCCACCAGGCTCTGCACGTGGGTGATCGGCAGGGCACGATCCTGCCCGCGCACCTGTCGTCCGGCGGCCGCGCCCTGCTGGCCGAACTCGACGATGCGCAACTCGCCTCGCTCTACCTGATCGAGGACGCGTCGAGTACCGCCGAACCTCGGGACACGTCCGCCGAGGCCGGCGACGGAAAGATCTCGACAGCCGATTTCCAGCGGCTTCTGGAGGGGCTGCGCGGCGTGCGCAAGAGCGGCTACGCGTTGAATCTCGAAGCCACCGAGGCCGGGATATGCGCCATCGGGAAATGCGCGGTCGACCGCTCCGGCCAGGTCATCGGAGCGCTCACCATAGCGGCGCCCACGCCACGTTTTCCCCGTAGCCGGATATCCCCGCTGGCGGCAGAACTCCGCCTCACAGTCGAGCGCGCCCGCCAGGACATAGACCCACATATCATGTAAGGCCACCACTATCCGGCCTACAGCGGCCGCACATACCGGGACCCGTAGGACTGCACCCATCCGTGCTCGGTGGCGGCGCAGCCGTCCAGTTGCTCGGCGAAGGACTGGACCATGTCACGCGCGGGAATTCCTGACCCGTATCAAGCGCGGTGAGCTCGACATCGCCTGATCCGCACACGGCGGCCCCGTTCCCGGAACCGTCCGGGGCGGGGTCGTTCCGCGTGTGGACCCGTGACGCCGTGAGGGCCGCGGCTTCCCTTGCGTGCTGACAGAGGCGGGGCCGGTCGATGGCCGTAGGCCACCCCGCAGGGGCGACCGGAGGGAGGCAGCCGGCGCCGTTGCGGCAATTCCGCCTCAAGAGTCGCCCGGCCTGGAAGCCGCTGCCCGGCACCTGTGCGGCGAGCCTTTGCGCGCGGCGGTAGGGGCGGGCCGTCCATGGTGGGCCGGGCCGGCGGTCAGGGCCGCGCCGCGAACCACGCTCCGGTACCCAGGGGGTGAACTGGCCGGGGCTTGGTGAGTGGGGACTGTCCTTGGTGAGCCCTCTCCGAGATGCTCCCGCGTCGACTGCGCGGCCAAAGCAAAAAGCAAGGACAGATCATGACAAACAAGACTCCCCGCCTGTCCGTTGTGTCCGCCGACACGATCGCTTACTTCGCGATCGTCACCTTCATGACCGAGACCGGGCCGAAAACCTTCGCGGAGACGGTGCACCTCGACCCGAAGATGACGGACATGGATCGGTGCCGCGCGGTGTTCTCATTGATCCCGGGGTTCCCCGGGAGGCAGGCGGTCACGTTCTGCTCTGTGGAACCCAACCGGCTCAGCGAGGTGGACGAAGAATACGAAGCCTTCGTGTTCTCCATCTACGTGGCCAAGGGTGGCGGAGTCAAGTACTCCAGCAACCGGGTCACCAACTCGGATTCGGCTCCTGACGAGAACATCCAGAGCCACATGACCACCTGGACCGATCACCATTCCGACGGGATGACCCGAGAGCTGCTCTACTCGGAGTCTGTCTCAAGTGCTCCCTGTGGGATCGCGGCCGTTCTCGGATTCTCGATCGTCTTCAGCAAGATCGACTAGGTCGGCAACGCTGGACGGTCGACGAACCGCCGGACGCTGGGTCCTGAACAAGACACTCCTTGGTCGTGAGGCCATGGGGCTGCGCGCCGTACTGGGCGCGTTCGACTCGGGGCCCGGCAGATGCCGGGCCCCGACTTGTGTCCAGGCGACGCATAGCAGTGCCCTTGACCTTGTTTGGGTGGCGTAGCGGATGGGGCGGTCTACGGTGCCGGGTTCTTCGGCCCCTTGTTCCCAGGCCCCGGGCCCAGTGCTCGTTGACGGCAGTCGTTCCCGCTCACCGCTACGGGACAGTCCCGGCCCGAGGTCGCCGCGTGTTCGGCGCGCGGGCGGTCGGGTGCTTGGGCGAGGGCGGGGTCGCCCAGCACATCCGGTGTCGCGATTCTCACCCTGCCCCGCCGGCCCTTGCTTTGCCGTGCGCCGGCCGGACGGTCCTCCCGTGGCGCCAAAGCGCCACGGCAAGACCACACAAACGAAAGGAACGAGAATGTCCGACATCTCGGGTGCAGGTGGAGCAGGCTCCGCCGGGGAAGGCCCACCGGGCAGCGATCCTGACGCGGCTCGGCAGGACCTCAAGCTGTTCCGCTCATTACGGAACCACCGCAACTACCGGCTGCTCATGCCAGGTCAGGGCATCTCCAGCATCGGCGCTTGGATGCAGATGACCGCCCAGGACTGGCTGGTACTGGAACTGACGCACGGCAGCGGCGCCGCGGTCGGCATCACGGCCGGCCTGCAGGTACTGCCGGCGCTGCTGTTCAGCCTGTACGGCAGCGTCCTGGCCGACCGGTACCCCAGGCGCCGCATCCTCATGGTCAGCCAGGCGGTGATGGGCACGCTCGCGCTGGTGCTCGGCCTGCTCACCGTCACCGGCTCCGTGACCGTGTGGAATGTGTACGCTCTGGCGTTCGGCCTCGGCCTGACCGTGACGCTGGACACCCCGGCCCGGATGGCGTTCACCTTCGAGGTCGTGGGGCCCCGTGACGTGTCCAACGCCATCGGCCTGAACAACGCGCTGTTCAACACGACGATGATCCTCGGCCCGACCGTCGCCGGCGTACTGATCGCCGCCGTCGGAACCGGACCGGTCTTCCTCATCAACGCCGCGTCGTTCGGCGCCATGGAACTCGGGCTCTACCTCATGCGTGAGGACGAGCTGCATGTCAAAGAACCGGTGCCGCGGGCCAAGGGCCAGCTGCGCGCAGGCCTGCGCTACGTCCGGAAGCGCCGCGACCTGGTCATGCTGATGACGGTCATGCTGCTGGTCTCCGCGTTCGGCATGAACTTCGCGGTGACCGACGCCCTGATGAGCCGAGAGGTCTTCCACACCGGAGCCTCGTCCTTCGGCGTCGTCACGGCGATGATGGCCGTCGGCGGGCTGGCCGGCTCGCTGCTCTCCGCCCGCCGGAGGCAGCCGAGCATGCGGGACATGATGGCCGCGGCGGCAGCCTTCGGGGTGCTCGTCACCGCGAGCGGACTCATGCCGGTCTACTGGGCGTTCGCGGCCATGCAACTGCCGACCGGCATGGCGATGATGGCCTTCACCACGGCGGCCTACTCGATCACGCAGCTGAGCGCTCCGGAGGAGATGCGCGGCCGGGTGATGGGCCTCTACCTGCTGGTGATCACGGGGAGCTCCCTGATCGGGTACCCCCTGATCGGCTGGCTGGCCGAGACCTTCGGGCCACGCTCGACCCTGATCATCGGCGGCCTCGCGTCCCTGGCCTCAGTGGTGGGCACCGTCGCCCTCATGGCACCGGTGGCCACAGGACTGCTCGCCCGCGGAACAGCACCGCGAGCCTGACCGACACCGTCGGCACTGTGCCGACTCAGCAGACACTCGACAAGTGATCCACAACCAAAGGCCCGGCGTCAGCCGGGCCTTTCTCTTATATGAGCAGGCCCTCCCCCGTTTGGCTCGTGGACGTTGAGACGCTTCATGGGTGACGGGCGCTCGCTCAGCGGTGATGGTTCGGGTGGGCTTCGAGGTGGACGGGCAGTGTGCTGGGGCTGTTGGTGAACAGGGAGCGGGCGTTCCGGAGTTCGCTGTCCGGGACGGCGAGCCGCAACTCGGGGTGGCGGCCGAACAGTTCGCACAGTGCGATGCGGGCTTCGAGACGGGCGAGGGGCGCGCCCAGGCAGTAATGGCTTCCGGAGCCGAAGGCGACTTGCCGGATGTTGGCGCGGGAGATGTCGAACCTGCCGGCGGTGGGGCCGTGGACGCCGGGGTCGCGGCCGATGCCGGCGTACAGGCTGACCAGGAGCTGCCCGGGCGGGATGCTGGTGCCGCCGATGGCGATCGTGTCGGTGGTGTAGCCGGCCACCAGGTAGTTGATCACGCCGTCCCACCGCAGGGTCTCCTCCACGACGGCGCTCCAGCCGGCGGGCGGGAGCGCCCTGGCGCGGGCGAGCTGGTCAGGGTGGGTGAGCAGCGCGCGGACCGCGTTGGTGATCAGGTTGAGGGTGGTCTCGTGCCCGGCGACCACCAGGGACCACAGCGTGTCGAGCAGTTCCCGGTGGGACAGGGTGCCGCCGTCGCCGTCGCGCACGGTGATCAGGCTGCTGGTGAGGTCGGTGCCGGGTCGGGTGCGGCGGAGGTCGACCAGTTCGTCCAGCAACTCCAGGCGGCCCCGTTCGAGGGCGGCGGCGTCCTCGGCCGTCTTGCCGTCGGTGTCGAGCAGCATGTCGACCAGGGCCCGGAACCGGGGCCGCATCGGTTCGGGGATGCCGAGGAGGTGGCAGATCACGCCCATGGGGATCGCGTAGGCGTAGTGGGCGCGCAGGTCGACGGCGCCGCCCGGGCCGCGGTGGCCGGGCAGGGCGTCCAGGGCGTTCCGCACGACGCGTGTGATGTCGCCGCCCATCCGCTCCACGCGCCTGGCGGTGAACACCGAGCTGATCATCCGCCGCTGACGCTGGTGCTCGGGGTCATCGAGGAAGAACATGCTGGTCAAGCCGATGAACATGCCGGCCAGCGGCCAGTCGGAGGGGACGAGGCCGTCGCGGTGGGCGGCCCAGTGCCGGTGCGCGACCCGGGACACGGCGGGATGCCGTCCGAGCTGGGCGAGCAGGTCCGGCCGGGTGACCATCCAGGCGTGCACGGTGTCGGGCAGGCCGGGCAGCACGGTCCGCACGACCGGCCCGGCGGCGCGCAGCCGGGCCATCTCGGCGTGCGGGTCGGCGCCGAGGGGGTCGATGGTGACGATCGGAACCGACGGGTGCCGGTCGCTGTGGGGAACGTCGAGCTGAGTCACGGGCTTCCTCCGGTGCTGTGGACCGGACGGCGCCGGCCGCGGGGCCGGGGCCGGACCGGTGATCGGTTGGACGGGGGCGGACCGGTGAAGCGGGGCCGCGGGCGGGCTTCACGGTGGTCTCGCCGGGGTGCCGGCCCAGGCCGGGCGTTCCAGGATGTCGATCACGGCGGCCGACCACGTGAAGCCGGCGCCGACGCTGACGAGCAGGCAGCGGTCCCCGGCGCCGAGCGCGCCGGTCAGCATCAGGTGCTCCAGCCCGGCGATGGGGTCTCCGGCGCCGAGGTGCCCGATGTGCCGGCTCCACGGCCAGGTGGTGATCTCCGGCCGGAGACCGAACCGTCGCAGGTAGCTGCCGTTGAGCCGGTGGAGGCCGAGATGGGGAAGGACGACGCGGTCGATGTCGGTGAGCCGCGCCCCCGCCCGCGCCAGCGCCTCGGTCAGCACCGCCTCCTGTCCCGCGCTCACGCGCGCCGCCACGTGCCGCATCCCGGCGCTGGCGAGGAAGTCGCGCTGGCACGCGTCGAGGTCGACGATGGAGCGCGCGCTCAGCGGAGCGGGCCCGAAGGAGTCGTCGCCGCGGTGCATGCCCTCCAGTTCCGGGTCGCTGACCGTCACGAGGCTCCGCAGCAGGGCGAACCCTCGCCGGCGGGACAGCGCGAGCGCGGTCCCGCCGTCGGCGTAGACGGTTCCCGGGTCGCTCCGCCACCGGTCGAAGGCCGGCGGGCCGAACTTGTCGCCCGTCGTCACGAGCGCGGCCTCGCGGCCGGGTGCGGCGACCAGGAAGGCGCGAGCCAGTTCGACCGCGGCCATGCCTCCGTTGGACGCCTGGCGTATCTCCACCGCCGGGCAGTCGTTACCCACGGCGACGCGCTGGACGTAGGAGGCCGGGGCCCACACGTCATGGCCCTGGTAGAAGAAGTTCGCGTGCAGGATCAGGGCGATGTCCGCACCGTCGTAGCGCGCCCGGCGCAGCGCGATGCGGGCGGCCCTGCCGGCCATCTCCGGCGCCGCCTCGGCGCCGGCGACGGCGACCGACACCATTCCCGTGCGCCGGGCGAGCCTCTCGTCGCAGTGGCCGTCGGCGACGGCCTGCGCGACCGGCAGCAGCGGCGGCAGCCAGGTCGCGCAGGCCGTGATGTAGATGTCCGGCTCGCTCACCGAGCAGCCTCTCAACGTCCGTAGGGGCGTACCGGAAGTGCGGCCCGGGCGGGCCCGGAGGCCCCGCCTAGGCCGCGACGGCCTCGATGATCGAGTACTCCCCGAGCGTCCGTACCGGGAACACGGTGCCGATCCGCAGGCCCGCGGCGTTGAGGATCTTCTCGAACTCCTGCCGGGTGCGTTCCTTACCGGTGAGGGTGCTCAGCATGACCAGGTCGAGCGCCCAGCCGAAGTGGGGGGTGCCGGGGTCCGGCAGGACGGGGTCGATGATCAGTACGCGGGCGTCGGTCTTCATCGCCGACCGGCAGTTCCGCAGGATGGCGGTGGCCTGCTCGTCGCCCCAGTTGTGGATGATGTGCTTGAGGATGTAGACGTCCCCGCCGACGGGGACGGTGTCGAAGAAGCTTCCCTCCTCCAGGCGCCAGCGCTCGGCCGTCTGCGGCGTGTCGAGGACGTGCTCGCGCAGCGCGCTCCGGTCGTCCTGGAGAACGCCCTTCAGCCGCCGGTTCCGTTCGAGGATCGCGCGCAGCAGCGAGCCCCGTCCCCCGCCGACGTCGACCACGGTGCCGGTGGCGGGGAAGTCGTAGGCGTCGATCACCTTCTCGATCCCCGTCTCGGAGAGCCCGACCATCGACGCGTGGAAGGTCGAGGCGGCTTCGGGGTCGGTGCCCAGCCATTCGAAGAACGGCTTCCCGTACAGCTGCTCGAACGCGCTGGACCCCTCCCGGACCGCGTCGCCGAGATGCCCGGCCGATCTCCACATGTAGTCCTCGGAGAACATGATCACGGCGCTGCGCAGGGACGGGCTCGCGTCGGAGCGCAGGAGGACGGCCGCCGGAGTCAGGTGGTACAGGCCCTGAGCGTCCTCCCGGAAGATGCCCTGGGAGGCGAGCATGCGCAGGACCCGGCGCAGCGACGCGGCGTCCATGCCGGTCATGTCGGCCAGTTCGGCGGCCGTGCGCGGCCGGTCCAGGTGGTCGGCGACGCCGGCCCTGGCCGCGACGGCGAGCGCCGCGGTCCGGTAGATCCCGACGGTCTGGTCGAGGATGATCGTCGCGGCGGCGATGTCGTCCTGGGCTGGTTCCATTCCGATCCTCCGTACTCGTCTTCTCGGATCTGCCCTGACTCGTGAGCCGGCCCGCGCCCTACGGGACGGATGTGTCGATGGCGTGCCGCCCCTCCTGCGGACCGCCGGCCTGGGCCTGCCTGCGCGCCAGGACCAGGCCGTTGCAGGAAGGGGCGTCGAGCGGCCGTACCTCCGGCGCCTCGAATCCCGCCTCCCGCAGCCAGGCGCCGTACTCGGCGGCGGTGTAGTTGCGGCCCCGGGTGGTCACGAGCATGTTGAGGCTCATCAGCGCCGCGTCGGCGGGCCCGGACTTGTCGTCGTCGACGAGGAGCTCGCTGATGATCGCCTGCCCGCCGGGCACCAGCGCCCGGTGGCATGCGCGCAGGAGCCGGCGGCATTCGTCGGGCGTCCAGTCGTGCAGGATCATCGAGAGCAGGACGGTGTCGTAGCCCGACGGCAGCTCCTGGACGCGGAAGTCCCCGCCGATGGCGGTGATCCTGTCGCTCAGCCCTTCGGCCTCGATCCTGGCCCGGGCGAGCTCGCACACGGGCGGCAGGTCGTAGATGGTGATCGTCAGCTGCGGGTTCGCGGCGGCGAGCTCGATGGCCCAGGCCCCGGTCCCGCCGCCGACGTCGAGCAGCGTCCGGGCGCCCGACAGGTCGATCCGCCGGGCGGCCGAGGCCGCCGACTGCCGCGACAGGGAGTGCATCGCGTCCTGGAACCGCGACGTCAGCTCCGGGTCGACGATGTCGAAGGGGGTCTCCTCGTGCCTGCCGGACTGCCAGCCCATGGGGCGGTCGGCGCGTATCGCCTCGGTCAGGTTGGCCCACCCGGGGTAGTTGCGCTGGTCGAGATGGGCGATCCAGCCGCCGAAGTAGTACCTCCCGCCCTTGACCAGGTAGGTCTCGGCGAGCGGGCTGTTGCCGTACCTGCCGCCCTCGACGTCGAGCAGCCCGACCGAGGCCAGGGCGGTCGCCAGCGTTTCCGCGGGCCGTTCCCGCACGTCGAGCCGCCGTGCCAGGTCACTGATCGATTGTGCGCCCGTCTCGTGCAGGAGATCGAAGAGCCCGAGCTCCTGCGCGCTGACGATGGCCTTGAACGCCCAGAACCCGGTGCAGATCTCCATCAGGTTCTTGATGGAGCCGGGCGATGTGGTCTCCACGGTCACTGGTCCCCTCTGGTTCGCGACGTCCCGGCCGGCGTCACCGGGCGGGCGCCGCGATGTGCTGGTTGATCATGTCGGTGGCCCGGGTGATGCTGACGTGGAGCAGTTCACCGAGCAGGGGGTCGGGGAGCTTGACCTTGTAGCGGAGCTCGATCTGCGACATCAGGTCGGCCATCGCGATCGAGTCGTATCCGAAGTCGGCGAGGCTGCGGTCGCCGGTCGTCGCGCTGTCGGCGGACGGCGCGGGCGCGCCGTCCAACGGCAGCATGGCGATGAGGTCCTTCTCGTTCAGCCGGGCATCTGGGTCCATGTCGGTGCCCTTTCTAGGCGGACGTTGGAGTGCGGGTCAGTTCAGGGCGCCGACCACGAGGGCCGAGTTGTGGCCGCCGTGCCCTCGGGCCAGGACCAGTGCGTTGCCCAGCCGGGTCTCGCGCGGACGGTCGTAGACCATGTCGACGCCCGGCGGCCGCCGTACGCCCTCCGGCCGGGCGGTCGGGGGGATGACCTGGTGGTGCAGAGACAGGAGCGCGGCCGCGACGTCGAGGGCGGCTCCGCCCGCCCCCATCTCTCCGGTAAGGGTCTTGGGGGAGGTCACGGGCACCGCGCGGCCGTCGAAGACCTCGGTGACGGCCGCAGTCTCGACGTCGTCCAGGCCGGGGCCGGAGCCGCCGGCGAAGACCACGTCGATGTCGGCGGGATCGACCCGGGCGTCGGCGAGGGCGGTGCGGACCGCGCGTTCCAGCCCCGAGTCGCCGGGCCGCGGCGCCACCGGGTCGAAGGAGGTCCCGTAGCCCTTGATCTGACCGTAGGGGGCGGACGGCCGCGGGTGCGCCGTGTCCGTTTCGAGGACGAGGGCGGCGCCCCCCTCCCCGACCACGCTGCTCGCGTCCGGGCATCGCGCGTCCGCGTCGGCGAGGTACCCGGACGCGACCTCCCGCCCGATCGGGTCGAGGAAGGAGTCGAAGCCGCCGGTCATGGCGACGCGGCCGCCCCTGCGGAGGTGGCGGCACGCCTGCGCGACGGCGTCCAGCCCGCCCGCCTGCCCGCTCACCAGCGTCCAGGCCGGGCCGTGGGCGTCGTGCCGGATCGACGCCTGGCTCGAGTTGGCGGCGTAGAACCAGGCATAGGACAGGTAGGGCTTGACGTGCCCGGGCCCCAGCGTCCAGAGTTTCCGCAGCTCCTGCCCGACGTAGTCGGTGCCGCCGAAGGCGTTGGCGAACACGGTGCTCCGGCCTTCGGCCGGGACATCGGACAGTTCGAGCTCGGCGTCGGCCAGGGCCCAGTCCGTCCCGGCCAGTGTCATCTGGGTGACCCGGGCGGTCTGGGGCAGCAGATGGGCGGGGATGTGGGCCGCCGGTTCGAAGGAGCTGGCCAGGGTGACCTGCCGTGCGCCGGCGAGCCGGCCGGTGTCGCAGGCCAGAGCCGCTTTCCAGAAGTCGGCGTGGCCGAGACCCGTCGGGCTCAGCACACCGAGCCCCGTGACGATGATCCTCTCCCGGCGCGTCATCGGCGGCCTCCGGGGGCGCCCATCAGGATGGCCGTCTGGAGGCCTCCGAACCCGCTCCCGGTGCACAGTGCGACGTCGGTGCGGTGCTCGCGCCCGATCAGGGGCACGTAGTCCAGGTCGCATTTCGGGTCGGGGTCGTACAGGTTGGCGGTGGGCGGGATGAGGTGGTCGCGGATCGCCATGGTGCAGGCGATCAGCTCGATCGCGCCCGCCGCGCCGAGCGAGTGGCCGACCATCGACTTGATCGAGCTGATCGGGACGGTGAAGGCCCGCGGTCCCAGCGCCTGCTTGAGCGCCGCCGTCTCGTGCTCGTCGTTGTGCCCGGTCGCGGTGCCGTGGGCGTTGACGTAGTCGACCTCGCTCGCGGCCACCCTGGCGGTGCGCAGCGCTTCCTGGATCGCCTCGGCCAGGTCGGACCCTCGCGCCTCAAGGCCCGTCATGTGGTGGGCGTTGGCGCGGTGGCCGCAGCCGAGCATCCTGGCCAGGACCTCCGCACCCCGGTCGCGGGCGCTGCCGGCCTCCTCCAGGACCAGGACGCCCGCGGCCTCGGCCACCACCATGCCGTCGCGGTTGCGGTCGAACGGGCGGCACGCCTCCGCCGGGTCGCCGTCGTGGGCGGAGGTGGCCCGGATGGCGTCCATCGAGGAGACCGCGACCGGCGTCAGGGGCGCCTCGGTGCCTCCGGCGATCACGACGTCGGCCAGCCCGTCCTCGATCAGCTGGACGCCGTGGGAGACCGCGTCCAGCCCGGAGGTGCAGCCGTTGCTCACCACGCGCACCGGTCCGCGCGCCCCCACCAGCTGGGCGACCACCTGTGCGATCACGCTCGGCTCCGCCTCGGACAGCGGCCGCCCCCTGCCGCCGGGGCCCCCGAGGGCCATGGCGAACCGGTTGGTGGTGTCGCACGCGGTCCAGTGGTCGAAGGAACTGACCCGGCCGAGCGCGCTGCCCATCGAGACCCCGATCCGGTCCCTGGGGATCCGGTCCGGGTCGAGCCCGCTTTGGGCGATCGCCTGCCGCGCCGCGACGTGGGCGAACTGGCCCGAGCGGTCCAGCCGCCGGGCTTCGTCCGGGCCGATCCCGTGCTCCTGCGGATCGAAGTCGCATTCTCCGGCGACTTTGGAACGAAACTCGGTCGCATCGAAGGAGGTGATCTTCCGAATGGCCGAGTCGCCATGGAGAATTAAATCCCAGAACGGTTTGATCCCGATTCCCGCCGGCGTCACGGCTCCCAGTCCCGTGACGACCACGCGGCGGGGATGATCCCCGGTCATCGAAGCCTTCCGAAATGTAGATGACGACGCACGATCTCCTCCACTAGCCGGATGAGTCGGCAATGCCGTTGCCGTTGTCGCGTTTGCGACGATGAGAACACTAGCACTGCAATAAGTTGCTTTGCCGCTACAAAAGCTTGTTGGATTTCGCAGGACATCGTGTCGTGTGGCAATTTGCGGCGAATATGGCGCACAAGTCATGGCGCACCGCCAGCAAAGGGTGCCTGAACTGGGAAGCTGTGAAGAAAAAGAAGAACGCCCGACTTTAGGCGCGCCGCCGTCCCGGATCATTGGTGAATTGACGGAAAGGCCAAGTCCGCTCAGTCGACAACTTTCTCTCTGGCCAACCGGAAATCAGGGCAGGGGCATTACCGATCCGGCGGTCTTGCCGGCGATGGTCGCCAGGGCATCCCGGATGCGATTACCGTCCTGGAGGCGGACCTGTGAACGGCCGCGTCACCGTGTCATCGTTCGTCACGCATCTCGGTGAGCTGCCGGCTGAGCGTCTGCACCTGCAAGGCCAGTTCACGCAGGAACCGCCGGTGGTGCCTGTCCCGCTTCTTGCTGCCCTTCTTGCCGTGCCACCTGTGGGGTGTGGTGGCAGACAAAAGCGCCGAAGGGGCCTGCACGGGCTGTTCGTGTCGGCCGCATGCGCAGCCGAGACGGCAGATGCAGGGGGCAGGGCCGACGCTCTGCCTGTCAGCCGCTGCGCAGGCAGTTCGTGCATGGGGGCACACCGCGACGCTCGCGGTCGCGGTGCCGTGGCCGGTGCGGTCGGGCCCGCCGGGAAGGTCGGCGGTGACGGTGGCGGTACAGGACAGCGCGCCCGGAGCCGTGGCCGTGGTGCGCAACTGGAGCTCGGCAGTGTTGCCCGCAGCCAGAGCCTCGATCGCCCACCGGCCGGTGGCCCGGTCATAGCACCGCGCTCCTTCGGCCGACACGAGCTCAAGGTCCGCCGGGAGATGGACGGACACGACGACGCTGGTGGCCTCGACGGGCCCGGGGTTGCTCACCGCGAGGTGGAAGGTGATGTCCTCGCCTACGGCGGCGTACGGCGGGTCGGCGACGATCGTCGCGGTGAGTTCGGCCGCCTCCGCTTCGGTTGCGGGATCGACGGACACGTGGGTCGTGTTGGAGGTGGAGGTCAGTTGCTCGCCGGCGTCGCCGCCCGCGCCCGCGTAGGTGGCGGTGGACTGATGAGCGAGCGTCCGACCAGCGCCCTCGCGCTCCACCTGGACCGCGAACTGGGCGGTGACGCCGCCGGGCAGCTCGACGGTGGAGGCCAGGGTGCCGCCCTGGGCCGCGGTGGCGCCCTGCCCCAGCGGCAGGGTGAGCCGGCCGGTGGTCGAGTCGTACCAGCCGTTGCCGCTGTTCTGACCGGGCCCCTCATCGAGTCTCAGGGATCCGGGCACGTAGCTGGTCCCTGGGGGGACGGTGGCGCACAGGATGACGTTCTCGGCGGGGATGCCGCCATGGTTCTTCAGGTTGACGGTGTAGGTGATGGTGTCGCCGACGGCGGCTCCGGACTCCGGTTCGGCGGCGGTGGTCACCACCACGCTGGGCGCGGTGCCGAACACGACGTCGTCCAGGAAGTTGCCGACGGTGGGGTCGCCGGTGGCGGTCCCGGCGGCCTCGAAGGCGAACCGGGTCACCGTCTGCCCCGCCGGGACCTTGTAGGAGTCGGCGTGCGGCACCCATTCGGCGGTGCCGTCGGTGAAGGTCCAGGTCTTGTTCGGCTTCCTGCCAGGCCGGCCGATCTTCACCGACATCGTGTCGTCGCCCTCGCGGCCGCGGTGCCGCAGGCTCCAGTACAGCGTGGTTCCGGGCGTGGTCTCCAGATCCTGGTACAGCGCGGCGGACTCGTTGGCGTTGAGCTCGGCGAACTGCTCTCCGTGCGCCGCGGGCACGCCCCTGCGGCTGTGCCAGATCTCGATCACGTGGTCGGAGGCCGTCGTCAGCCAGCCGGGCACCGAGCCCGCGCCGGGCCCGGAGGCGTCGTGCAGCATCTGGTTTCCACCGGCGATCTTCGGCTCCTCGAAACTGCCGTTGACCAGGGCGACCCGTGAGGGCACGTCCAGCGGTGTGGGGAACTGGGGGGCCGGCGGCTGATCGGCGGGATCGGCGCCGGTCGCGATCTGGGGGGCGACCGCGGGGGTGTCGGCGATGCGAGGGGACATGTGATCCTTCCACCGAGCGGGAGCGATGAGAAAGGTTCTCACTCAGAGTAATTGATCCTTGGCTTTGAGCAACCGGGGGGTTCGGGCGGGCAACGGTCGGGCGGTCCGCGAACGGACGCTGGTCCTCACCGTCCGACCAGCCCTTTTGCGCCTTGCGAGGCGCATTCCTCCACGCGAGCCTGCGTGAGCGAGAGGGAAAGCGAATAGGCACGGCCGGTAAGGGCGACATGGCCGCGCAGTCGGCAGGTCACCGCCAGGATCGCCGCGTCGATGACGGCGGCGGGGGCGTAGAGGTCCGTTCCGTGCCACAACGGCGGGTGGCCCGTCCCGGTCGCGACCAGGCGCTCCAGAGCGGCGGCACCCCTCGCCAGAAGGTCCTGGGGGACGCGGTGCGGCGCTGCCAGCAGCGTCTGGAGGGCGTACGCCGTCTCCTCGGCGGTGCCCCTCCAGACTCCCCAGGACCCGTCGGGCCGCTGGGTGCCGCGAACCCACCAGACCGCACGGGCGACCGCGGAGGAGGCGCCGCGGCGACCGAAGCGGCTCAAGGCCGCCGCGGCGTGGGACGTGGCGTAGTAGGGGGAGGCGTGGCGCGGATCCTCCCAGCGGCCGCTCAGCTGCTGGCGTCCGCACAGCCATCGTGTGATCGCGGAGATGGCGGGCGCGTGGCGTCTGAGGTGGGCGGGCCGGGCCGCGGCGTGCACCCCGAACGCCTCGAGCATGTGGGCGTTGGCGACGGGCGACCAGACCGGGTGCCCGGGCGGGCGCTGGAAGCGCTTCGCGGTCTCGAAGGGCCGCAGCACCTCCGCGGGGCACCGTCCGCCCAGCTCGCCGAGCTCGGCGAGGGTGTACAGCGCGGTGCTCACGGTCCCGTAGTCTCCGGTCGTCCCGCTGACCTGCCGTCGCAACTGCTCCCGCAGGCGTGGCGGCACGCTGGCGCCCAGCCCCGCACGGACCAGCGTGCCCGCCAGTTCCACCTGCTCGCCGGCGATCGCCGGACCCAGGCCGGGCACGGGACCGCCGTGCCGGCGTGCCAAGCGGTCGAGCGCGTCCACGCACACCTCGTCGCGATCTCCGGCCGGCCGGTGTGCGAGCCACGCCGCGGTCGCGGCGGGCGAGGCGCCGATCGTCCAACCGTCGGGGCTCCCGGCGGCCGCCTCGCGGGCCGGGCCGGCGGAGCCTTCCCAGAGGTGGCCCGCCGGGAGCGGTGACCCCCCTGGCGGGGCGGACGGGGGCGCGGTCCCCCGGGCCGCGCGGCCTGTCAGAGGGGCCCGCAGCACGGCATGGCGCTCCAGCGGCCGCGGCACGCTTCCCCGCGAGGCGGGGGCCTCGCATCGGAGCAGCGTCCGGTTGATCTCGTCGACCAGGTACGGCACGAGCAGGTCGGCTCCGAGCGTGCGCGGCCACGGCCGGCAGGCCCGGTCGAGCAGGCGCCGCGACGCCGCGAGCCCGCGGTCGGCAGCGGCCGTCAGAAGGTCGGCGGCCTCGGTCCGGTGCTCGGCCCTGATCGGCGAACGGTCCCGAGCGCAGGCCAGATGCAGCAGTGCCTCCGTCGCGCTGAGGGTGGGCACCAGCGCGTAGAGGTCGGGTCCGCCCCAGGTGCCGTCCCGGCGCTGCAGAGCCACGAGGTAGTCGATGCGCGCGTGATGGCCCCACACCCACGGCGCCAGCCGCACCAGCCGGGCGGTCTCGTAGACCGAGAGGGACATCCGCGCCCCCGGCCCGGGGGCGGCTCGTCCCAGCAGCCGCTCGGCCGCCGCTCGGTCCGCCGCGGTCACCGCATGGGCGCCGGGTACGGCGGCGGCCACCCTGCGGCCGCCCCTGCCCTGCGTCCACCAGTCGTGCAAGGACCCCGCGACGGCGCCGGCCCGGAACGCCCTATCCAAACCGCCCATGAGCGCCTTTCTGGTCGGCCAACAGTGTGTGGCCATCAATAATTTCAGCAAACAAGTATTAATCGTGCTATTTGGGGCGAAGTGAGCTCGTCCGAGCGCGGCCCCGTTCGAAGTACGCGGTGAAGGCTCCGCCGGAGTGTTGACAGTCGGCGGGCTACCCGATGCATACTCGCATTCGACAAGGCTCCCCCGGAAAAAGATCCACGTCAATCGGCGATCTCCGCGGATTCGGAGCCGAGGCCCTACCATGCGAGAAAGGTGGCGTCGTGGCAAGAAGATCCGTCTTCGACGACATGATAAGGCGCTCAGAAAAGGCCGGAAACCGGCACGCCAAGGCCGTGCGGAAGAGTCTCGGTGTGAAGAAAAAGAAGAAGAGCGCGAAGAAGCGCGCCAAGCGGAACGAGCAGGATATCCGCGAGCTCGCCGGTCAGATCAGCGTGCTCAGCCAGCAGATCGCCGACATGAAGAAGTAGCCGGAGCCGAACACTGTGCCGTCGACCGATCACACCGGCGGGTAGGGAGAACGCGTGCCCGCAGGCAGGGCCAGCCGCACCATCAAGATCGCTTCTCGGGCGGCGGCCCAGGAGGCGACCCGCGGCCTCCAGGCGCGGCTGGCCCGGTCGCAGGACTCCGCCGACGGTCTGCGCAGGCAGGAGCGGGCGAGGGCGCTGCGGGCGATGCTGGAGGACCTCGGCCCGATCTACATCAAGCTCGGGCAGATACTGGCGACCCGGCCGGACATCATGCCCCAGTACCTGATGGACGAGTTCGCCAACCTCAACGATCAGGCGCGCATCGAACCCTTCCCGGTCTTCGAACCCGTCATCGAAGCCGAACTGGGCGGGCACTGGCGCTCCTGCTTCCAGGAGATCAACACCGAGCGGCCGCTGGGCGCCGCCTCCGTCGCCCAGGTCTACCGCGCCGTCTGGACCGACGGCCGTCCCTGCGTGCTGAAAGTGCAGCGCCCCGGAACCTCCGCGGCCATGCTGGGCGACATGGCCGTATTGCGCAGGATCGCCGGCCTCCTGCACCGGGCGGCCCCGCACATGTGCGAGGTCATCGACGTCAAGTCGATGATGGAAGTGGTGTTCACCGCCATGGAGGCCGAGGTGGACTTCACACGCGAGGCCCGCAACATGAAGGACGCGCGCAAGGCCGCGCGGCACTTCAAGCAGGTCAAGGTCCCCAAGGTCATCGAGGCGACGCCGCGCGTGCTGGTCCAGACCTTCGTCGACGGCACGCCGATCAACCGGGTGAAGGACGACCAGCTGTCGGACAGGCAGCGCAAGAAGATCGCTTACCAGCTGATGGGATTCATGTTCCGCGGCTACTTCGTCGACCGCGCCTTCCACGCCGACCCTCACCCGGGGAACATCCTCATCGACCAGGACGGGAAGGCGCACGTGATCGACTGGGGGATGTACGGAAAGATCGACAGAAACGCGAGCCTGACCCTGCTCAAGGGCCTGGTCGGGATGGCGCGCGGCGACGGGGCGGCCCTGGCGAGAGACTGGATCAAACTGGGCTCGCTCACGCCCTGGAGCAACAGCACCCGTTTCGCCAACGACGTGTCGAACACCATTCCCTACTGGGCGAACGCCACCCTGGAGGAGTTGAACCTCGGGGTCGCCCTGATGTCGCTCGCCCGCTACTCCACCGAACGCGGAATCCAGGTCAGCCCGCTCGTCTCTCTGATCGGCAAGTCGATGGGGAACATCGAAGGATCAGTGCGGTCCATCTACCCCAAACTGAAGTTCGACAAAGCGTTGGGCAAGGTGATGGAGGACATCGCCCGCGAGCTGCTGGCGGACAGCCTCGGCCCGGAGAACGGGATGCAGATGCTCCTGGATTCGATCTACTCGTTCAACAACTCGTCCTCCCAGATGCAGTCCGTCCTCGGCGACATGACGACCGGCCAGCTCGGCATCAACGTCCGGACCAACCAGGCCGACCCTCTCGGCCCGAGACGGGGGCACCGCCTGAAGCACCATGTCTCCCTCGGTTCCACCGCCGCCGCGACCGCGGCCGAGACGGTGGTCCGGCGGACACTCGGTGGTTGACCGCTCCGCGCCCCCGCGCCGCCCGACCGGAAGGAAGATCCCGCGACATGCCACCGACGAACCCGCCGACCGGTTCGGCGAGCAGGCTCCAATGGCTGGTCGACCGGGCGGCGATCAGCGATCTGCTCATCGACGTCGCCCGCGCGCTCGACGACCGGGACTGGCAGGGCTACGCGGCCGACTTCACCGAGGACGGCGTGCTCACCGTCTCACCGCTCATCGCCCAGACCATCACCCACCGCGGACGCGAGGGCATGGCCGAGTTCGTCGCCGGCAACCTCGGCCGATACGCAGGCACCCACCACCTCAGTACCAACCACGAGATCACACTGGACGGTGACACGGCCGAAGCGCGGTCCTGCTTCTTCGCCGCGCACCTGATCGACGCGAACGACCCGCGACGACACGCCGACGGAGCCGGATGGCACCATTGGAAGCTCCGCCGCACCCCCGAAGGCTGGCGCTGCTCTCACCTCACCCTGGAGATCCGCTACTTCTCCGGCGAAGTCCTCCTGTCCTAGCCGGAGTCCTGCCTCCGGGCCTCTTCTGGGTGGGCAATCGTCGATCGCTGGGCGCAGGATGTTCGATCCGCGAGGACGGGTGCCGTCCACCCTCCGCGTCAGAGGACGGCCCGGCGTCCGTCAAGTCCGACGCCGCCCCGGATACCCCAACAAGATCCTTCTCAACACGCGCTTCAATGACGTCGACGAACGACCGCCTTGCGAGTCTTCGGCAGCGCTCGGGGCCTGACGCCTGGAGGATTGCTGTCATGGAACCTGTCGCTGGGTGTCTCGCGTGCGATCTTCTTGTCGGGGTTCGGCCTCTTCCCGGAGGTCGTCTGGCGGAGTCGTCGGGTTGGGTCGTCGAGCACTCGGTGGGGCCGCTCGGCCTGGGGACGCTGGTGGTCAAGCCGGTGCGGCACGTCGTCCATGTCGCCGAGTTGAGCGTGGTCGAGAGTGCGGCTCTGGGTCCGTTGCTGCAGCGAGTGGCCGCAGCGGTGACGAAGGTCGTCCAGCCGGAGCAGGTCTACGTATGCCTCTGGTCCCATGCGAATGCCGCGCCGGGCCACCTGCATTTCGTGGTCCAGCCCGCGACGAAGGCCGACATGGCCCGGTTCGACGCGTTCGGCCCAGCACTGCAGATGGCGATGTTCCGTGAAGGGGCAGTGCCAGACGAGACCGAGGTGGAAGCGTTGTGTGAGCGACTCGGAGCGGCCTTGTCCCTCTCGCCCCATGGAGCGTGAGACGTCGGCAAGGGCACGGTGCCCTGAACACCGTCTCACCCTCATGAGGAGGCTGAGGTGACGGTGGCGGGGGGCGTCGCGTGGTGGGGGTCGCATCGGGCTCGTCGTGTTGGGGAAGGTAGGCCCAGAGGACGGGGTTCGTTCGGCCTGACGAGAGGGGGCTGTGATGGGGATCGTTTCGCCTGGGTTCCACGGGCGGCGGCGCGAGTCCGCGGTCCAGTTGCCGCCTGGGCAGTACCTGACCGAGGACTTTCCCGTGCTGTCGGCCGGTCCGACCCCGCGGATCCCAGAGGAGGAGTGGGAGCTCACGGTGGCCACGGAGACCGGGGGCCAGTACCGGTGGACGTGGCGGGAGCTGCTGGACCTGCCGTTCGAGACGCCGCGCGTGGACATCCACTGCGTCACCAAGTGGTCCAAGCTGGGCACGGACTGGCAGGGGGTGTCGCTGGACGTCCTGCTGGAAGACGTGGAGACCGCGGCCGATTTCGCGCTCGTCTCCTCGTACGGCGGGTACACCACCAACCTGCCGCTTGAGGATCTGCTCGACGGCCAGGCATGGATCGTCTACCGCTATGACGGGGAGGAGCTGGCACCGGAGCACGGGGGCCCGGTGCGGCTTCTGGTACCGCATCTTTACTTCTGGAAGTCGGCGAAATGGTTGCGTGGCATCGACCTGCTGACCGAGAACGAGCCGGGCTTCTGGGAGACCGCCGGATATCACGACTACGGGGACCCATGGCGAGAGCAGCGGTACCAGGGCGACTGACGTGGCGCGTCGCGCGGCTGGCTGAGACGCGTCGGGAGACGGATACGGCCCGCACGCTCGTCTTCGATGTGCCGGGGTGGCCGGGCCATCTGGCCGGTCAGCATGTCGACGTGCGGCTGACCGCGGCAGATGGCTATACCGCGCAGCGCAGCTACTCGCTCTCCGCGCCTGACCGGGTCGAGCTCACCGTGCAGCGGATAGCGGACGGTGAAGTCTCCCCGTATCTCACCGATGTGCTCGGCATCGGCGACCCCGTCGAGCTCCGGGGTCCGGTGGGCGGCTGGTTCGTGTGGCGGCCCGATGCGGGACGGGACGTCCTGCTGATCGCGGGCGGTTCCGGCGTCGCGCCGCTGATGGCCATGGTCCGTGCTCGCCGCCTGGCCGGCAGTGGCGCGCGGTTCCGGCTGGTGTACTCCACGCGCACGCCCGGGGACGTGTTCTACGCCGACGAGCTTCGGCGTCCCGAGCCCGGCCTGGATGTCGCGCATGTCTACACCCGGGTGGCGCCCGAGGGCTGGCCCCGCCCGCCCGGCCGGCTGACGGCGGCCGATCTCGGGGACGGGCCGCCCGACCGTGACTGCTTCGTCTGCGGGCCGACGGGGTTCGTGGAGTCGGCGGCCGACCTGCTGCTCGCCCGCGGTCACGACCCGCGCCGGATCAGGACCGAACGGTTCGGCTGAACGGAGGCTGAGCGAGATGAACGTGCCCCGCCGGGAGGACACCTCGATGGACCATGTGGACGGCAACGCCTTGGCCGGTCCCCTGAGCGAGCTGTTCGCCGTGGACATCACGGCGGCAACCGGCCGCTGCGTCAACTGCGGCCTCACCGGCCCGATCGCCGAGCTGCGGGTGTACGACCGGGCGCCCGGCCTGGTCGCCCGCTGTCCCGGATGCGGCCACGTCCTCCTGCGGTACGTCCGGACGCCGGACTCCGCCTGGATCGACCTGACCGGGACCGTCTCGCTGCGTGTCCGGCTACCGGACGCGGACGAGGAGGAGCGCGGATGAGCGTCCAGCGGTGACGGACCGCGGAGCAGGCCCGCCCTCCGGATCGTTCGCCGACCGGACCGCGTGGGCACGCAACCTGCGCACCCCGCTGCGGGAGTTCCTGTACACCGAGACGGGCGGCGCCGTAGTCCTGCTGGCCTCGACGATCGCCGCACTGGTGTGGGCGAACGCGGACGCGTCCTCCTATGACCGGGTATGGGGGACGCAACTGTCGATCCGGTTCGGTGGCGCCGGCCTCTCGCAGGATCTGCGGGGGTGGGTCAACAACGGCCTGATGACGGTGTTCTTCTTCGTGGTCGGTCTCGAAGCGCGCCGCGAGTTCGACATGGGAGAGCTCCGCGACCGGCGGCGGTTCGCGCTGCCGCTGGCAGCCGGTGTCGGCGGGATGGCCGTGCCGGTGGCGATCTACCTCGCCTTCAACGCCGGCGGCCCGGCCGCCCACGGCTGGGGCATCGCGATGTCGACCGACACCGCGTTCGCGCTGGGCGTGCTCGCGCTGGTCGGACGGGGCCTGCCCGCACGGCTGCGCACGTACCTGCTCACGGCCACCGTCGTCGACGACGTCATAGCGCTCGCGGTGATCGCGATCGTCTACAGCGGCGACATCGCGCTGCCACCGCTGCTGCTGGCGATCGGCATCCTCGCGGTGACCGTGCTGGTGCGCGCCCTCGGGGTGCGGCAGATCCCGGTGTACGTCGTGCTGGGCGTCGCCGCGTGGGCGGCGGTCCAGTCCTCCGGGGTGGAGCCGGTGGTCGTCGGCCTCGTGATGGGACTGCTGACGTACGCCCACCCGGCGGCGCGCGACGACCTGGAACGCGCCACCGAGGTGTTCAGGCTGTTCCGGGAACAGCCCACCCCGGAGTTCGCCCGGTCGGCGCGGACCGGGGTGGCGGCGGCGATCTCCCCGAACGAGCGGCTCCAACTGCTGATCCACCCGTGGACGAGCTACGCGGTCGTGCCGCTGTTCGCGCTGGCGAACGCGGGCGTCACGATCACCGCCGGGTTCCTGGGCCGCGCCTTCACCTCGACGGTGACGCTCGGCATCGTGATCGGCTACGTGGTGGGAAAGCCGCTCGGGATCCTCGGGTCCTCCTGGCTGGTGACCCGGGTGAGCCGGGGCCGGTTGCGTCCGCCGGTCGGCTGGGCCGCGGTCGGTGCCGGCGGCACGATCGCCGGCATCGGCTTCACGGTGGCCCTGCTGATCGCGACGCTCTCCTTCACCGGTGGGAGGCTGGAGGAGGCCAAGATCGGCATCCTGTCGGCGGCGCTGTGCGCCACGGTCGTGACCTGGGTCGTCGTCCGCGCGACCGCGCTGCTGCCACCGCGCAGGCGGCTGCGCGCGCTGCTCGGGACGGCGGAGAGCATCATCGACCTGGCCGCGCCGGTCGAGCCCGGTCGCGACCATGTCCGCGGTCCCGCGAAGGCGCCGGTCACCGTGGTGGAGTACGGCGACTTCGAGTGCCCGTACTGCGGGCGGGCGGAGCCGGTCGTCCGGGAACTGCTCGCCGACCACGGGGACGTCCGGTACGTGTGGCGCCACCTGCCGCTCAACGACATCCATCCCCGGGCCCAGCTCGCGGCCGAGGCCGCGGAGGCGGCCGCCGCGCAGGGCCGGTTCTGGGAGATGCACGACCTGCTGCTCGACCGTCAGGAGGCGCTGAGCCCCCGGGACCTGGTCCGCTACGCCGGCGACATCGGCCTCGACGTCGACCGTTTCCGTGCCGACCTGCGCCGGCACGCCGGTGCCGGACGGATCGCCGAGGATGTCGACTCGGCCGACCTGAGCGGCGTCTCCGGTACCCCGACCTTCTTCGTCAACGGACGGCGCCACGTCGGCGCCTACGACATCGCCACCCTCTCCGCGGCGGTCCGGGGCGCCCGCAAACGTGCGGCGATCGGCTCCTGACACGAGGGGCCGCCTACCACGAGCAGACTTACCCCGTCAGTCGAGGCTGCTTGCCGAAATTGCGGCCGGCAGGTTCGGGCGCCATCCTGCCCATGGAGTCGCGTCCACGTACTCGAAGAACAACTGGGTGAACTCGGGTCGTGCCAGCGTGGCGCCGGGTTTCATGTCGCCGAGGAAGTGGATGATCGCCGGTCGGTCGCTTTTGCGCTCCGAATAGTGATTCCATCTGCTGGGCAGCGCTTTCCACTGGTTCTGCAACACGACGTTGAAGCCGTACTGGTCGTGCTGGTTCCAGCGATTTCGGATGAGGAGGCGGTGGCGATCGATCTGGCAACGTCGGAGCACGCGTTCGCCGATCTCTTCGGCTCGCCACCGCGCCAGATCGATCACCATCACGCCGGAGTTGAAGTAGGGCGCGTCGCCGTCGAGGCCGATCTCCTGCCAGTGGCTGATGGCGTCCTTGATGACCGACACCAGATCACCGGCCGCGGCGACGGGGTTGCCGTCGAGCGGCATGCTCCACAAGGGGAAAAGGTCTTCGAGGACGAGCGTGTCCGAGTCGATGTAGACGGCGCGGCTCACGGTGTCAGGATAGATCTTCGGCAGGAGGCACCGGAAGTAGTGGGGATCCAGTATCAGCGGGTCGGCCTCTATCCCCCATCCCTGATAGCTGGCCGGATCCATCGAAACCCAGCTTACGGCGATCTGATCGGCCAGGCTCTCCAGCTTCTCCTGATCCCGCCTGGAAACACCCTTGTGCATAATTGTCAGCTCAACTTGGGTGCTCGTGCTCCGGTGGGTCGCCAGCGAATGGACCATGGCGGCGGTGTACGGCAGATAGTTCTCATCGGTCGCCGTGGCCACCCATATGACTGGATCCTTCGACCGCGTAGAGCTGTTTTCGGCAGAGGCATCACCAGTCACGGACTCTCCCCGGATCGGCGGACATTACGCCCATCAATGCGTCCGCATATTACATCACCATGAGTATATTTGTCCAGCAAAGGTTCGGCGACCGCCGTGCCCGCCGTGCCGCCCCGAGACCATGACGCTGAAGCCATATAAGGCATATGCGGCACCCACAGTTGCGGATGTCCGTAATTCAGTCGCCATTACGTGACCTGGGAACACATGGTATATCATCGCGGCGACCAATGGAGACTCCCAAGGGACCGGCTGCGAGGCCGTGTCGCCGCACCGTTGATAGTATCGACCTTTTTCACGCCCCCTCCCCCAATGGTTTCTGCTCGGTTGCGGCGGAGCCGACGGCCTTTCTCATGCCGGCACGGACCTCCATTCAATGATGCGTGACCTCAAGCGACTGGCTCCTGGTTGGAGCATCGCTTCGGTAGCCAGAGTTTCTGTGCAGCCTCGATGTTGCGAGAGGAAGCAGAATGACTCGAGTACTCGTGACAGGTTCGTCCGGGTTCATCGGACACCACGTCGTGACGCGGTTGCAGTCCGACGGTCTGGACGTGACGGGGCTGGATCGTCGGACGGGCCACAACTCAGGCGACTTCATCCACAAGGACCTGCTCGACCTCCGAGAGGACTTCCACCTTCACCATCGCCTGAAGTCCTTCACTCATGTGATTCATCTCGCCGCAGAGGCCTACGTCCCCACGTCCGTCACCCATCCCGATCGATACGTGCAGAACAATGTGATCGGGACGACCAACCTCATTGAAGTACTAGCCGCGGCGCCCCACATCACCCGTTTCCTTCTGGTCTCCTCATGTGAGGTATACGGCACGACGTCCGTGCCGGTGGACGAGTCGGCGTCCCCGCGACCCGCGAGCCCCTACGCTGCGAGCAAGCTGAGTCAGGAGGCGTTCTGCCAGGCGGCCGCACAGTGTTGGGGGCTGCCTCTGGTCACCGCCCGGCTCTTCAACAACTATGGCCCCGGTCAGCAGCCCGACCGTCTGATTCCAGCACTGATGCGAGCCTGCACCGAGGGAACCGAGTTCAGCATGACCTCGGACGGAAGCCAGACTCGGGACTGGGTTCATGTCCGAGATACGGCCGACGCCTTGGCGCGCCTCCTTTTTGCAGATGACGTGGAGGGCGGCATTTACAATGTGTGCGCCGAGAACGAGGTTTCCGTGCATGAGATATGCCGGCTGGTGTTCTCGCACGTGGAGAAGCCGCCAAAGGTCGTACGCGCCTCAGCGATCGAGGGCCATCTGCGCCGTTCAGCGGGGATCGGCAGGAAACTGAGAGAAGCAACCGGATGGTCCCCTGCGGGTTCGCTGGACGGCCACCTGAAGGAGGCGTTCACGTATTGAGCCTCGGGCTCATCGGAACAGCATCGAGGCAACGCTCGCCCCCGCTCCGGTCACTGCTGCGTGGAGTTCGGCCCGCACGGCGAATGAGTCCGGCGTCCGCCTCCGGCGCCTTCAGCCGGTCTATGGTCATTTCGTCGGAAACGTGCGGGAGGTCCGGGTGGCGGTGGGGCGGGTTCTGGCGGCGATCGTGCTGGCGGGTGGGATGCTGATGGCGTGCGGCCCGGGCGGCTCCGAGTCGTTGCTGGACGAGCCGACCCTGGTGGTGGGGGTGCGGCCGGACCTGCCGGGGCTGGGGCTGCGGCGACCGGACGGCCGGTTCGAGGGGTTCGACATCGATGTCGCGCGGTACGTGGCGGACCGGCTCGGGAAGAAGGTGCGGTTCGTCCAGGTGCTGGCGTCCGAGCGGATCACGGCGCTGACGTCGGGGCGCGCCGACCTCGTCCTCGCGACCCTGTCGGTCACGCCCGAACGCAAGACGCAGGTCGCGTTCGCCGGGCCGTACTACATGTCCTACCAGGACGTGCTAGTCCGGTCGGACGAGCGCGGCGTCAAGGGCGTCCGGGACCTGACGGGGCGCCGGTTCTGCGCCGTCGAGGGGGCCGACCCCATCCAGCGGCTGCTGGCGGTGCACGGGATGACCGCCAGGACCGTCCCCGCCAAGAGCTATGACCAGTGCATGAGCATGATCAAGGGTCGGACGGTGGACGCGATCACGACGAACGACGTGATCCTGGCCGGCCTCGTCCGGCGGGAGGGCCGCGGGTATCGGCTCGTCAACGCTCGGATCAGCGAGCAGAACACCGGCATCGGGCTCCGCCGCGGCGACGTCGAGGGGTGCGAGGCGCTGAACCGGGCGATCACCCGCATGTACCAGGACGGGACGGCGGCGAGGTTGATGAACCGGTGGTTCGGCGGCACCGGGCTGGACCTGTCGATCATCGAGGTGCCGCAGTTCGAGGGGTGCGTCTAGGGCCTGTCTCGTCGGCGGTGTCAGCCGGGGCCGGCGAACGCCCGGCCGAAGGGCCGGATCCGCGGACCCGGTCCCTCCGGCCCAGCGCTCACGCCGGCCCGGTCAGGCGGACTCGCGGACGACCAGTTCGGTGGGAAGGATCTTGTAGCGTTCCCGGTCCGGCGGGCGCCGGCCCTCGGCCAGGGTCAGCAGGAGGTGGACCATCGCGGCGGCCTGCTCGCTCACGGGCTGGCGGACGGTGGTGAGCGGTGGTTCGCAGTAGCGCGCCGCCTCGATGTCGTCGAACCCGACGACGGCGACGTCGTCCGGCACCCGCCGCCCGGCGGAGCGCAGCGTGCGCAGCGCCCCGATCGCCATCATGTCGTTGGCGGCGAACACCGCGTCGAGCGCCGGATCGTCCTCCAGCAACTGCCGCATCGCCTCCGCCCCGGACTCGCGCGTGAAGTCGCCCAGCGCGATGATCGGACGGCGGCCGGCGTCGCGCAGGGCCTCGCGGTATCCGGCGAGGCGGTCCTGGCCGGCGACCATGTCGAGCGGGCCGGTGATGGCGGCGATCCGCCGGCGGCCGGTGCCCAGAAGATGGCGCACGGCGGCGGCCGCGCCGCCGGCGTTGTCGTTGTCGACGTACGGCAGGTCCACCGGAACCGTGGGCCGGCCGTAGGAGACGACCGGGACGCGCAGGCGCCCGAGGGCGGCGGGCAGCGGATCGGCTCCGTGCATCGACATCAGCATGACGCCGTCCACGTGGCCGCCCGCCACGTACCGCTCGACCCGCGCGTGCCCGCCCGGCGATCCGGCCAGCATGAGCACCACCTGCTTGTCGGCGGCCTCCAGCTCGACGCTGGCCGAGCGGATCACGGTGGAGAACATCGGATCGTCGGAGAACACCCGGGTGGGCGGCTCGGACACCACCAGGGCGTAGGAGTTGGTCTGCCGGGTGACCAGGCTTCGCGCCGCCGGATTGGGCACGTAGCCCAGCTCCCTGATCGCCAGCTCGACGACCTCCCGGATGCGCGGGTTGACGGTCGCCGACCCGTTCACCACCCGGGAGACGGTGGCCCGGGACACGCCCGCGCGTGCGGCCACCGCCTCCAGTGTGGGCCGGCTCAATCTCGCACCCCGTTCCTGCGGATCACGTCGCGGAACCACAACGCGCTGTCCTTCACGATGCGGCGCTGAGAAGCGTAGTCGACGTAGACGATCCCGAATCGGCGCCGGTATCCCTCGGCCCATTCGAAATTGTCCAGCAGCGACCAGACGAAGTACCCGCGCAGGTCGGCCCCGGCCTCGATGGCGGCGTGGGCGGCGGACAGGTGGTCGCTGAGGTAGGCCATCCGGTCGGCGTCGGCGACACGGTCGCCGTCCGGTTCGTCGGGGAAGGCCGCCCCGTTCTCGGTGACGACCAGCGGCACCCGCGGGTGGTCGCGGGACAGGCGCGTGAGCAGGGCGGTCAGCCCGGTCGGCTCGATCGGCCAGCCCATCTCGGTGGTCACGCCCCGGGCGGGCAGGAACGCGATGCCCTCGCTGCCGGGGTGGGCCGGGTCGGCCGGTGCGCCCGGCACGGCGGCCACGTACGTGGGGTTGTAGTAGTTGACGCCGAGCAGGTCGATCGGCTGGGCGATGGCGGCGGCGTCGCCTTCCGCGATGTGGCCGAGTCCGCCGTGCCTCTCCACGATCGCCCGCACGTCGGACGGCAGGGCGCCCGTCAGCACGGGGTCGAGGAACTGCCGGTTGACCAGGCCGTCCACCAGCCGTACCGCGTCCGCGTCCGTCCCCATGACGGGCGAGAGGTTGAGGGTGAGGCAGATCTGCGGCGCACCGCCGGCCCGCAGGGCGGACGTGCCGAGCCCGTGGGCGAGCAGCAGGTGGTGGGCCGCTCGGAACGCGGCGGCGGGGTCACGGCGTCCGGGCGCGTGCTGGCCGGACGCGTACCCGAGGAACGCCGCGACCCATGGCTCGTTGAGCGTGGTCCAGGCCGTGACGCGGTCGCCGAGCCGCTCGTGCACGGCCGACGCGTAGTCGGCGAACCTGAGGGCGGTGCTCCGGTCGGCCCATCCGCCACGCTCCTCCAGCGCCTGGGGAAGGTCCCAGTGGTAGAGGGTGGCGTACGGGTCGATGCCGTGCGCGAGGAGTTCGTCGACCAGGCGGTCGTAGAAGTCCAGGCCGCGCGGGTTGACCGGGCCGGACCCGTCGGGCTGAACCCGCGGCCAGGCGATCGAGAAGCGGTACGCGGGCAGTCCCAGTCCGGCCATCAGCGCGACGTCGGCGGCGTACCGGCGGTAGTGGTCGCAGGCGACCTCGCCGGTGTGGCCTCCGGCGACGGCGCCGGGCCGGGTCGAGAAGACGTCCCAGATCGACGGGCCGCGCCCGTCGTCGCCGGTCGCGCCCTCGATCTGGTACGCCGCGGTGGCGGCGCCCCACACGAATCCGGGTGGGAAGGCGAGCGTCCGGCCGGACGCGCCGGTGTCGGTGCGCGTGGTCATCCCTTGACCGCCCCCTGCATGATGCCTCCGATGATGCGTTTGCCGAGCAGGGCGAAGACCAGCACCAGTGGCAGCGTGGCCACCGCGGTGCCGGCCAGGCCGAGCGAGAAGTCCTGGACGTAGCCGCTGGCGAGTGCGGACAGCGCGACCTGGACGGTCGGGTCGTCCGGGGTGAGGACGACCAGCGGCCAGAAGTAGTCGTTCCAGGCCGTCATGAACGTGAGCATGCCGAGAACGGCGGCGGCGGGACGCGCCACCGGCGCCACGACGTGCCAGAAGAGCCGCCAGTTGCCGCAGCCGTCGACGCGGGCGGCCTCCAGCAGCTCGGTCGGCAGCGCCCGGGACAGGTACTGGGTCATGAAGAAGACCCCGAACGCGTTGACGAGAGCGGGGGCGATGACCGCGTACAGGGTGCCGGTCCAGTGCAGCTTGATCATCAGCATGTACAGCGGGATGATCCCGAGCTGGGTCGGGATCATCATGGTCCCGACGGTCAGCCCGAGCAGCAGGGTGCGTCCGCGAAAGCGCAGCTTGGCGAACGCGAAGCCGGCCAGCGTCGAGAAGAACACCACCGAGAGTGTGATGGAGCCCGCCACGATCAGGGAGTTCAGCAGCGCCAGCGCGAACGGCGCGGTGTCGAAGACCTTGGCGATGTTGGCGAGCAGGTTTCCGCCCGGGACCATCGGCGGCGGCACCTCGGCCATGGCGCCGTTGTCCTGCGAGGCGACGATGACGCTCCAGTAGATGGGGAAGGCGGAGAAGAACGCCACCCCGATCAGCGTCAGGTGGGTCAGCCTGTGGGGCAGCGAACCGCGGGCGCGGAGTCCGGTCATGACAGGCCCCCCTTCATGCGGCGGGCGAGCAGGAAGTTGACGCCCACCGCGACCATGACGAGCAGCAGCATCAGCCAGGCGGCGGCCGACGCGTAGCCGAAGTCGAAGTTGCGGAAGCCCAGCTCGTAGAGGTAGAGCGACAGCGTCTGGAACTTGCGGCCCGCGCCGCCGGTGGCGATCGCGGCCGGCCCGACCTGGGCCCCGAAGAGCATCGGCTCCGCCATGATCTGCATCGAGCCGATGGTGGACACGATCATCGTGAACAGGAGGGTCGGCTTGATCATCGGGACGGTGATCGAGCGCAGCTGCTTGAGCCGCGACGCTCCGTCGATGGTGGCCGCCTCGTACAGCTCCCGCGGGACGGCCTGCATCGCGGCCAGGTAGATGAGGGCGTTGTAGCCGGTCCAGCGCCAGATGATCATCAGGGCGATGGCCACGTGGCTGGACGCGGTGCCGGCCTGCCAGTCGACGCGGCCGGCGCCGAGGTGGGTCAGCACCATGTTGATCAGGCCGTAGTCGCGGCCGAACAGCTGGCTGAAGATGACGACGACCGCCACGACGCTGGTGACGTTGGGCAGCAGCAGGGTGATGCGGTAGAAGGTCTGCGCCTTCAGCGGCCGGTTGAGCAGGTGGGCCAGCCACAGCGCGAGCAGCAGCTGCGGCACCGCCGACAGCACGCCGATCGACGCCGTGTTGAACGCCGCGTTCCAGAAGTTGCCGTCGGACAGCAGGGTGCGGAAGTTGTCGAGGCCGACGAAGCCCTGGTCGCCCTTGAGCAGGCTCCAGTCGTGCAGCGCGACCCAGGCCGTGTACAGCAGCGGGAACAGCCCGAACACGGCGAAGATCACAAGGAAGGGCGAGACGTAGGCGTACGGGCTGACGGCGCGGTCGAACCGGTTCCACCGCGAGCCGCCCGGCCGGTGCCGGGCGCGGGTGGGGCCGGTTCGCCGCCGGGCGGTGGCGGTGGGGAGCGGGTCGGTCTGGCGCAGGGCCATGGAAGATCCTTTCGTGAGCCGGCCCGGACGCCGCGCGGGCCTCCGGGTTCGGCGCGTGCGGCCGGCGAGTCCCCGGGGAACCGGAGACCCGCCGATCAGCCGTCACGCCGGCGGGCTACTTGACCTTCGACACGTCGTCCAGAGCCTGCTTCCAGGCCTGGTCAGGGGACTGCCTGCCCTGGTCCACGCGGGTCAGGCCGTTGCCGATGGCGGCCCTGACCTGGCCTTCGGCCGGACCGAGGTGCTGGGGGTCGAGGCTCTTGGCCGAGTCGGCGTAGATCTTCCCGACCGGCGCCCCGTTGAAGAACGGGTTGGTGTGGTCGCGGACTTCGGGCTTGTCGTACAGCGCCGGAAGTGAGGGGAAGTTGCCGATGGCCTTGAACACCGCCTCCTGCTGGGGTGCGGCGGAAAGGAACTGCACCAGTTCGGCGGCCTCCTTCTGATGCTTGCTCTGGGTCGGCACCGTGAGGTGAGTGCCGCCCGCGCTGCCGCCGCCGCCCGGGATCGCGGCGATGTCCCACCGCCCGGAGGAGCCCGGGGAGTGCTCCTGGATGTAGGCCATCATCCAGGCCGGGCAGGCGACGGTCGCGAAGGAGCTCTTGGCGAAGCCGGTGTCCCACGCGGGCGTGAAGGAGGTCAGTTTGGCCGACAGGCCGTCCGCGACCATCCGCGTCGACAGGTCCCACGCCTGCTTGACGGCGGGGTTGGTGGCCGCCACGACCTTGTCCTGCCGGTCGTACACGCCCTCCGGGGCCTGCGCCACCATCGCGCGGAAGAACTCGCCGGGGCCGTCCACGAACTTCGCGCCGGACGGAGCCTTCGCGGCGAAGCGCCGGCCCGTGTCCAGGAACGCCTGCCAGGTCGGCCACAGCGCGGAGACCTTGGCCCGGTCGGCCGGCAGCCCGGCCTTCGCGAACAGGTCGCGCCGGTAGCACAGTGCCAGGCCGCCCACGTCCGTGCCCAGTCCGATCACCGCGCCGTTCGCGGCGACGCCCTGCTGCCACTTCCAGGCCAGGTACTCGCTCTGCCGGGTGGACGCGCCGTACTTGCGCAGGTCCACGAAGCGCTGCGGCTGCGCGGTGTAGGTCCCGATGTAGCCGACCTCGATCGCCTCGACGTCGGCCGCGCCGCTGCCGGTCGCGATGTGCGCGGCCAGGTTGGTGTGGTGGTCGTCGTAGGTCGCCTGGCGTTCCTTGATCCGGACGTTCGGGTGCGCCTGCTCGAACCGGCGGTAGAGGGGTTCGAACCCGAAGTCGCCGAACAGGCCGACCGACAGCGTGATGTTCTCCTTGCCGGCGGCGGCCGATCCGCCGCAGGCTCCGGCCAGGAGCAGCGCGCCGGCGGTGATGGTCGCGCTGAGGGCACGCGCGGGCGTCCCTCCTCGCGTGCGGGGACGGGCGCGGCGGCCGCCCAGTGTCGGTCTCATGAATCCTCCGGGGCCGAGTGATCGTCTGCTGCCGAGAGAGCGCTCTCCCAAGAGATTGGGCCGTCGACTCGTCGACTGTCAACGGGTTCGCCTACAAGAATGCTGGTTTGCCGCCTCATCACACGCGTCCAGGATTCGGTATTGACGGCGCCGAAGGATTGCGCTCTTCTGTGTGAGAGCGCTCTCTCGTCTGCGCCTTCCGCGCAGCCCCCGCCCGCCCTCCACCCACCCCCTCCGCACGGCATGTTCACGTCCCCCGACGCCGTGCGGATCAGATCTGGGAGGCGTTAACGATGACCGCGTCCGACATGTCCCGGCCACCAGGCCGCCGGCGGCCGATCCGCGTCCGCCCGCGCCGTCCGTACCAGGCCCTGGTCGCCGCCGGCGTCGCCGTGCTGATCGCCGGAGTCCTGTCCCTGGCGGCCCTCCGTCCCGGCGACGCCGCCGCCGACACCGTGGGTGCCGGCGGCTACACCACCACCCAGGTCGGCCCGCTGCCTTCGGGATGCGGCTCGATCTCGACCGACCCGCGCCAGTGGGTGACGGCCAACGCCCCGTCCGGCGCCGTGCCGACCAACGACTGGTGGTCGTCCATCCTGTGGAAGCGCACCAACTGCGCGTACGGCGAACCGCTGGCCGCCAACCCGCTGAGCTTCCGCGCCCAGGCCGGCGGCCTCGGGTTCTCCTACACCACGACGCCGTCGATCAGCGGCTCCGCGACCGGTCCCGGGGAGTACCACTTCCCCTACAGGGAGGACTTCGTCGCCGGAGTGGCCCAGCTGAACTCCTCCGAAGTCAAGGTCGACGGCTGGAGCGACTGGACGGTGAGCCCATATCTCAGCGACGGAGCGCGCTCCCTGCGCGCCACGATCGGCAAGGGCCTGCCGTTCGCGTTCTTCCGCACGTCCGGAGGTAACGCGCGGATCGCCGCCTCCGGCGGGGCCACCCCGGCCGTCTGGTCCAACAGCGGTTCCTGGATCGGTTACACCATCAACGGCCACGACTACGCGGCCTACGCCCCGTCCGGAGCGACCTGGACGGTCAGCGGCTCGACGATCGGCTCGACGCTCGCCGGGAAGGACTACTTCTCCGTCGCCGTCCTGCCGACCACCGCGTCGAGCAGCGATGCCGACCGGAAGAGCCTGGCGACGGCCTACGGAAAGTCCGCCTACGACCACGTCACCGGCACAGTGGTCTCCTACCGGTATGACGAGGCGGGGAGCACCGTGACGACGACCTACAAGTTCACCACCGCCGCCATGGAAGGCGGCGGCACGGGAACGGTCGCGGCGCTGCTCCCCCACCAGTGGCGATACTTGGCGGCGGGCACCCCGCTGCCGCAGACGTACATCTCACCGCGCGGCTCCCTCAAGGTCCTCACCGGGATCGGCTCCTTCACCACCTCGATGCGGTTCCACGGTGTGCTCCCGGAGGTGCCCGCCGTCGCGGACTCCGGCGGATCCGACGCGGCCACCCTGCAGAACTACCTCGACGCCGAGAAGTCCGACCCGACCAGGCAGGTCAGCGACGACACGTACTGGACCGGCAAGGGCCTGGGGCGCGCCGCCCGCCTCGCGGAGATCGCCGACCAGACCGGGAACACGGCGGTGCGGGACGCGGCGCTGTCGGCGATCAGGTCCAAGCTCACCGACTGGTTCACCGCCCCGTCCGGGAAGACGGCGCACGTCTTCTACTACGACCGGAACTGGGGGACGCTCATCGGCTACCCGGCCTCCTACGGGTCGGACCAGGAGCTCAACGACCACCACTTCCACTACGGCTACTACATCGCCGCGGCTGCGACCCTGGCCAAGTTCGATCCCCAGTGGGCGTCCACGGAACGGTACGGCGGAATGGTCGACCTGCTGATCCGCGACGCGAACAACTACGACCGCGCCGACACCCGGTTCCCCTACCTGCGCGACTTCGACATCTACGGCGGCCACGACTGGGCGTCGGGGCACGGGTCGTTCGCGGCGGGCAACAACCAGGAGTCGTCGTCGGAGGGCATGAACTTCGACAACGCACTGATCCAGTGGGGGCAGGCCACCGGGAACACGGCCGTCCGCGACGCGGGCATCTACATGTACACGACGCAGGCGGCGGCGATCCAGGACTACTGGTTCGACACCAAGGACCAGATCTTCCCCAGCGGCTTCCCGCACCGCGAGGTCGGCATGGTCTGGAGCGACGGCGCGGCGTACTCCACCTGGTTCTCCGCCGATCCGGCCAAGATCCAGGGCATCAACCTGCTTCCCGTCACCGGCGGCCACCTCTACCTCGGCCACGACCCGGACTACGTGCTCACCGACTACAGGGACATGCTGACCAACAGCGGAACGACCCAGCCCTCCTCCTGGACGGACATCTGGTACGAATTCCTCGCGCTCGGCGACGGGGACAAGGCACTGGCCGACTTCCGCGCGAACAGCGGCTTCACGTCCGAGGAGGGTGAGAGCAAGGCCCATACCTTCCACTGGGTCCGCAACCTGGCCGCACTGGGGCACGTCGACACGAGCGTCACCGCCGACAGCCCCCTGAGCAGCGTCTTCGTCAACAACGGCGCACGCACGTACGTCGCTTCCAACATCACCTCGACGGACCGCACCGTCCACTTCTCCGACGGCACGACTCTCACTGTGCCCTCCGGCAAGACGGTCGCCTCCGGGGCGAACGAGTGGAGCGGCGGCAGCGCGACCGGAGGCGGCGACGGTGGCGGAACCCCCACGCCGACGCCGACGCCCACTGGGACGCCCTGGAAATCGACGCTGTATCCGCAGAGCGACGGGAGCGTGCTGTCGTCCCCCGGCACGACCGGCACCGCCACCCTCGCATCGGCCGGCGGGCAGAACCACGACGGGACGCCGACCAACCCGGTGACCTTCACCGCCAAGGGAGTGACCCTCAAATACAACAACGGCGCCACCGCCTTTGACCTCGCTGTCGACGCCGGGACCGCGGTAGCGAACGGCCCCCAGGTGCGGATCTCCTACGACCGCACCGGGGACGGGACGTGGGACAGGGTGGAGACCTATCACTACTACGCCACCGACCCGCAGCCCGGCTACGAGCACTACACCCAGACCGCCGGTCTGGAGTCGGCGACCGGATCTCTGGGCGACCTGGACGGCGGCACCGTCAGGATCGAGGTCTGGAACGCCATCGGCGCCAACCCGACCACCCTCGGCACCGGCGACAAGTCCGTCGTGACCCTGCCCTACAACTGACCGCACGCCCTTTGCGGGCCTTGGACGCGGCGAGGCTCCTGGCAGTGCGAAGTCGACCAAGAACTACCGCACTGCCAGGAACTCCTCCCCGGACGGTGTCTCCGTACTGAGCACGGATGTGCCTTCTGCCGGGCCCTTGTCAGATAGAGGGCAAGGACACCCGACAGTTCGAGGTGAGGAAATGAGCGGTTCCGTACGGCAGCTGGTGACTCGCGCACGAGACGAGGTGCGCAACCTGTCGGTGCCAGAGGTCGCCGACGCGCTGGAAGGCGGCGATGTGGCGCTGGTCGATCTGCGCGAGCCCGACGAGGTCCGGCGCGAGGGCGCCATCCCGGGCGCGATTCAGGCGCCCCGTGGAATGCTGGAGTTCTGGGCGGATCCCGCCAGCCCGTACCACCGTGAGGAATTCGTCCCGTCCGCGCGGACGATCCTCTACTGCGCCTCCGGCGGCAGGTCGGCGCTGGCCGCGCAGACGCTGCAGGTGCTCGGCTACACCGACGTCGCACATCTCGACGGCGGGCTGGCCGCGTGGAAGGAGCAGGGCCGTCCGGTCACCTTCGCGGCGGGACGGCGATGAACGAGATCGGCTTTCTTTCGGCCCCTCCCATGACCGACGAGGCGCAGCGCATGTTCGACGAGGACGTCGCCGACACCGGTCACGTCATGAACAACTCCAGGCTTTGGGCCTACCGGCCCGGCCTCGTCGCCGGGCTCTTCGAACTGCTTCGTGAGGCCGGCAAGGCGGCCGGGCTGGACGGCCGCGAACGCGGCATCCTCATCGCCGCGTGCGCTTCGGCCGCCGGCGACTCGTACTGCGCACTGGCCTGGGGATCCCGGCTGGCGGAGGCCGGCGACGCGGACACCGCCGCCGCCGTGCTCCGCGGCGCCGACGTCGGGCTGACCGCCCGGGAGCGGGCCCTCGCCGGTTGGGTGCGCAAGGTCGCCGTCATGCCCCACGGCACTTCTGGAGAAGACGTGCAGGAGTTGCGCGACACCGGTTGGGACGATCTCCAGGTCTTCGCGATCACGGTGTTCGCGGCGCTGCGCATCGCGTTCTCGACCGTCAACGGCGCGCTCGGCGCACGTCCGGACGCCGCCTTCCGCGCGACCGCTCCCCCGGCCGTCCTCGACGCCGTGACCTTCGGCCGTCCGATCGAGGACGAGACCTCGAAGCTCAGCTGACGCCTCCGGCGGGAACGCGGCCGGTCACAGGGCTTCAGAGCGAGGGCAACGCGGTGAGCGGAGTGCTCCGGCCGGTGGCGAGGGCCGTGGCGAAACCGGCGGGTCCGAGGCGTTCGCGGAGGACGGCCCGAAGTGGCGGCTCCGGGCTCGCGGGTGACCTCGGGGCGAGGTTCTCGGCGGCGCCCAGCAGGATCGCTGCGCGGTCGGATCGCCCGGCCGCGTGATCGGCGTCGGCGAGCAGGAGCAGGCTCGTCACGAGCACGTTCCGGTCGCCCAGGCCGACGGCGATCTCCAGGGCCTCGGCGAGGTGCCGCCGGGCGGGCCCGTGGTCACCGGCGGAGGCGACGGCGCCGCCGAGCCCGTGGAGGCACCGTGCCGCGCAGCGCAGGTCGCCGATCTGGCGGAACTCGGATAGCAGCCGGGCGAACCGGGGTCCGGCGGCGGTGTGGTCCTCACGTGCCTGGTCGAGGCGGGCGAGGGCGAGCTCGGTGTGCAGGCGCTCGTGCTCGTTGCCGCTGGTCCCGGCCAGCCGGCCCGCCTCGGCCAGCCAGGTCGCGGCCTCGTCGAGACGGACGCGGTCCTCGATCGCGAGATTGGCCATGTGGAAGAGGCAGTTGGAGCGCTTGACCGGGTTGTGGAGTCGCTCGAAGAGGTCGGCGGCATCCGCCAGCCGGGTCAGGGCGGCCGAGGTGTCCGGCGCGGACAGCCCGAGGCAGAACAGCGCCAGAGCGCGATGCCAGTCGTCGCCCAGCCGCTCGAAAAGGGAGACGGCCCGTTCGAGGACCTCGAACTCGCTGCCCTGCTCCACCGCCGCCGCCCTCGCCGTCCAGCCGACTGCGAGCAAGGCCAGGGCCCGGTCCCGCGCAGAGGAGTTCCCGGCGCGCTCGTACGCCTGTTCGGCGAACCTCCGCGCCCGTTCGGTGTCCTGGTAATCGAGCAGGAAGGCGCAGGTGATCGCCGCTCGGACGCCCAGGGAGCCCTGCGGGAAGGGATGCTCGTCGAGCAACGTGCCGAGCCAGTCGAAGAGCTCGCCACGGGCGCCGAGCACCTCCCATCCGGTGCCGATGCCCGCGAGGAACTCCCACGCGACCTTCGTCTCCGGCTGCTGGAGAGCCCATTGCATCCCGGCCCGAAGGTCCGCCCAGTGGTGCCCGAACCAGCGGAGCGCGGCGGCCTGGTCTCGCCCGCACAGGTCGGTCAGCGCGGCCACGCCCTGCCCCAGGTGGTGGCGGGCATGCTGTTCCCGTGCCACATCGGCGGTCCCGCTCGCCTGGAGCCGCCGGTGCGCGAACTGGCGGACGCTGTCGAGCAGCCAGTACTCGGTCGTCTCGTCCCGCCGCCGACGCGAGATCAAAGAGCGGTCGAGGAGCCGCGGGAAGACCTGGACGAGGGTGGCCGCGCTCAGCGGCGGATAGCCGAGGATCCGTGTCGCGGTGTCGTAGTCGAACGCGGACGGGAACACCGAGCAGCGTTCGAACAGCAGCCGCTCCTCGCCGCTCAGGAGCTCGTAGCTCCAGTCCAGCGCCTCCTCAAGGGTGCGGTGCCTGGCCGGTGACCCGTGCGGCCCGTCGGTCAGCACCGCGAACCGGTCGTCCAGCCGGGTCCGCAGCTCCGCCGCGGAGAACGCGCGGGTCCGGGCCGCCGCGAGCTCGATCGCCAAGGGCAGGCCGTCCAGCCTGCGGCAGATCACCGCCACGTGCCGGGCGTTGTCCGAGGTGACCTCGAAACCGGGCGAGACCGCGGCGGCGCGGTCGGCGAACAGCCGCGCGGACGCCGCGCTCAGCACGGCCGCCGGATCGTCGCCCTCCTCGGGGACCGGAAGCGGCGGGACCTCGTACACGACCTCCCCCGCCACCCGCAGCGGCCCGTGGCTGGTGGCCAGCACATGGAGGCCGCGCGTGGTGGCCAGCAGATCCGCGAGCAGCGCCGCCGCGCCGTCGGCCACATGCTCGCAGTTGTCGGCAAGGAGCCAGTGCCGGCCCTTCGCGAGCGCGGCGCGGATCCGGGCGCGGGAGCCGCCCCCTTCCCCGTCCCCGGCGACGAGGCCGAGAGCGTCGGCGAACTCCCGCTCCACGCTCTGGCCGGGCGGGACGCGGGCGAAGTCGACCAGGACGGCGGGCGGCAGGGCGGTCACCGCGTTCGCCAGTCGCAGCGCCAGCCGGGTCTTGCCGGCCCCGGCGGGTCCCGTCAGCGTGAGCAGCCGGTTCTCGCGGACGAGCCGGTGCAGGTCGTCGATCTCCCGGCCTCGTCCGACGAACGAGGAGATCGGCTTGGGCAGGGCGGCGGCGTCGCGGAGCGCCCTCAGCCGCTCCGCCGCCTCGACCAGGATCCGGCGGTTCGGCGCGGCCTGCCGGTCCGGGCCGCCGAGCTTGCGGAGGAGGGCCGAGACGTGGCTTTCCACGGTCCGCTCGGACACGTTCAGGGCATCGGCGATCTCCTGGTTGTGCAGGCGGTCCCCGACGAGCCAGAAGATCTCCAGCTCACGGGGCGTCACCCCCGCCGCCCGCAGCTCGTCCGGAAAGACGTCCGATCCCACCCTTGGAGTATCCCGTCATCAACGCGCAGACCCGCACAGGCCCTGACCCGCGCGCGCGGCGAGAGAACGAGGCCGCGCACGTCAGTGCGAGGACCCCATTCCAGGTCACCGCATCAGGCGTCAAGCCTGTAGCGCGGTTGGGACCTCTTCCAGGCGAAGACGAGGCCGGAGAGGCCCGCTCGCTCTCACCTTCTGACCGTCCACGAAAGGCTGGAGCGGGCATGGAGTCCACCACCGCTGATGCCGGGGTCGGTCACGAGCGCGCGGTCTCCTGGGCGCCTCCCGGACGGCCGTCGCCGAACACTGCACCGATCCTAAAGCGGTGTGCACTCACCCGATAGATGTCTTATGGCGCCTCATTCAGACTTCTGAGGAAGAACTCGCTGATCCAAGAGTGGTGCGCACGAGCGCTCACCGCGAACCAGGAGGGCCATATGATTATGCGAACGGCGCGAATGCGGAAAAGAAGGCTCGCCGCGGTCACCGTCGCGGCATCGGCCATGCTGCTGTCGACGGTCGCCGTCGCACCGAACGCGTCCGCCGACCCCTACATCGGCCCCGGGGGCGAGCCGACGATCGACGGCATCTCGGGCCCCTGGAGGTGGATGGACCGGCCACGCGGCGAGGAGTCGCGGAACTACCTGCCCTCATGCGCCAAGTACTACGCCTGCCTGTACGTGCTCTCGAACCAGACGAGCACGAGGAACTACTGGTACGTCTTCCGGCTGTACGACGAGAAGTCCTACCGCGTCCACAACTTCAACTACGACAGCAAATACCAGTGGATCATCAACAACCAGACGGGCGACGCGGACGTGCTGACGTTCGACGGAGGTGTGATCGGGAGCATTATCTCGTGTTATCCGGCCCCCGCCTCCGCGCCCGACCTCTCGCGGAATTTCAAGTCCGCCAACTGGTACCCCGTCTGGTCCCTGGACACGACCTATCACGACTATTGCTAGCTCCCTGCCCAGGGCAGGGCACGGGCTTCGCTTTCTCCGCCGCCATCGGACTCGCCGCCGTCCTCTCACCCTCGACGGGTCATGATCGTGCGGCCGGGCGGGACCGTCAGACCGAGGGGTCCGACGGTCCTCGGCCGTTCCCTGCGGAACTCTGGCGGAACTGGCGAGGGGAGAGCCCGTAGGCGGCGCGGAAGGCCTGGCTGAAGTGCGCCGGACTGGTGAAGCCCCAGCGGGCCGCGATTGCTCCGATCGGTGTGGCGGCCAGCATCGGGTCGCTCAGGTCGCGGCGGCACCGTTCCAGGCGGCGTTCGCGGATCCAGCCGGCGACGGTGATTTCTTCAGCTCGGAACAGTTGGTGCAGGTAGCTCACCGAGATGTGGTGGGCCGCGGCGATCGCGCCCGGTGTCAGATGCGCATCACCCAGGTTCGCTCGGATGAACGCGTGGATCTGCGCGAGCAACGCGCGCCGCCGCCCGTCCGGCGGGACGGCGTTGCGGGCGTCCAGTTCGGCGGCCAGCGCCGCGGTCAGGACGTCGAGGGTCAGGGTGGACACCCGCACCGCCTCGGCCGCGCTGAAATCCTCGAGCCGCCGGGCCAGCTCCAGCAGGTACTGGGAGGCCAGCGCACCGATGCCTCGGTCACCCCGGATGCGGACCGCGCTGAGGTCCCGCAGACCCCGCTCGGGCATCGGCAGCATCGAGCGCGGAAACTGCAGCGAGAGCAGTTGGCCGCCCGCGGGGTCCCCCGATCCGAACCTGGTCAGGTAGGGACGCGAGCTGTCCCGGAGCATCAGATCACCGGTGCGCAGATCGGCCCGCCGATCAGCTTGCTCCCCCATGGCGTGACCGCGAACGGCGCAGGTCACGAAGAAGGTCTCGGGGTCGGACCGGCGGATCAGCCCGGGCGTGCGCTGGATCGTCAGCGACGTCGCCGTCAGCAGGGTCGCCTGGAGGGAGGCGGGCCCGCCGAGAGCGGTATGGGCCTGGAACGGGCCTTCCAGGTGCGGTTCGCAGCGCGCGTCCAGCGGCATCCACATCTTCGAGCTCATCTCGCGCCAGAAGGCGAACCGCTCTTTCACCGGGATATCGGCGAAGCTGACCACGTCCATGACCCACCAAAGCTCTGCCGCCGTCTGGCTGGATCAGCAGCATCACCCGATCGAACTCACGAACGCAACCCGGCACCTGGGCGCGCAGGGCCGGATGACGGCGTGCAGGGCGCACGGCGCCCGGCCCGCGGTAGAAGTCGTCGTCCGCCCCTCCGACGCCGACCGGCTCCCGACGACGGTCACCGGCCATCTCGTCAGGCCGAGACGCGGACGGCGCCTTCGCCCATTCGGCGGCGCTCACCGGCGGCCCGGCGTTTGTTCTTTTCCGTCCCGGGGACTGCCGTGACACTTCTGCTGGCCTACGGTGTTGAGCACCCTTGATCCGGCGCGGAGGGCGGGCGGCATGCGGGACGACGTGACGGCGCGGAGCGGGCTGAGGAAGGTGCCGCTGAGCAGGCCCGAGCGGCGCGCGGAACTGTTCGACGCCGTCCTCGCCCTGCTCTCGGAGGTCGGGTACGAGCGGTTGACCATGGACCTGGTGGCGCGGCGCGCGCGGGTGGGCAAGGCGACGCTGTACCAGCGCTGGCCCACCAAGGCGCACCTGGTGATGGCCGCGATGGAGCGCTACCGGCCCGTGGTGTCGGGGCGGGACGCCGGGTCGTTCACCGAGGACATCCGCCAGCTGCTGATGGCCTACGTCGCCAGCTGGTCGAGCCTGGACCGCGGGCTGGTCATCGCGCTGCTGGAGGGCAGCCGCCGGGACGCCGAGCTGGCCCGGATGCGCCGCGAGCGGCTCGCCGATCCCGTGCGGCGCGCCATCGAGGCGGCGCTCGACCGGGCGCGCGAGCGCGGCGAGATCCCCGGCCGGGTCGACGCCGGGCTGCTGGCGGACCTGCCGTTCGCGGTCATCCTCGGGCATGTGCTGATGCAGGACGAGCCCCCCGGCCACGACCTGGTCGATCGCTTTGTGGACGGCATCCTGTCCCCCCTACTGGACGTCCCCAACCAGCCGGAACCTCGCATATAGAACGAGTCCGTTCTATTTTCGGAGCGGATGCCGTTCGTTGGTTCCGGCGGGCCGCCCTGTGCCGTCCCGCCGCGAGCGGCACAGCGCGAGTCTCCGAGGAAGGGATCTCGTCCCATGCGCGTTCCGCAGCCCCCCGCCTCCGTTCCCGCCCCCGCCCCGCTGCCCACGCGGCGCGACGACCCGCTCGACCCGCCGCCGGCGCTCGGCCTGCTCCGCACGGAGTCGCCGGTGTCCCCGCTGTCGTTCCCCGACGGCGCGACCGGCCTGCTGCTGACCCGGCACCGGGACGTGCGCGAGATCCTGGCCGACGAGCGGTTCAGCGCCGACCGGTCGTCGGCCTCCTCGCCGATCAGGCGGCCCGCCTTCCGGCCCGAGGACCGTACCGGTTCGCTGCTGTTCCTGGACCGGCCGGAGCACACCCGCTACCGGCGGCTGCTCACGCCGTTCTTCACCACCCGCCGGATGCAGGCCCTCGCGCCGCGCGTCGAGCGGATCGTCGCCGACCACCTCGACGCCCTGCGCGCGGCCGGCCCGCCCGCCGACCTGGTTCCGGCGTTCACCCTGCCGATCCCGTCCCTGGTGATCTGCGAGCTGCTCGGCGTGCCCTACGCCGACCGCGCCCGCTTCCACGCCTGGTCGGCCGACCTGCTCAGCATCACCGCGGACACGGGTCGGGTGGCGGAGGCCAGGGACGCGCTGATGGGGTACATGCGGGAGCTGGTGGCCGCCAAACGGCGCAGCCCGGACGACGCGCTGCTCGGCTCGCTGATCACCTCCGGGGCCGGGCTGAGCGACGCCGAACTCGGCGGCATCGGCCGGCTGCTGCTGGTCGCCGGGCACGAGACCACCGCCAACATGCTGGCGCTGGGCACCCTCACCCTGCTCACCCGTCCGGACCAGCTGGACGCCTTCCGCCGCGGCGCCGAGGCCGCCGGCCCCGCGGTCGAGGAGCTGCTGCGCTACCTCAGCATCATCCAGTTCGGCGTCGTCCGGGTGGCCAAGGAGGACGTCGAGATCCACGGCCACCCGGTCCGCGCCGGGCAGACCGTGGTCCTGTCGCTGCCCGCCGCCAACCGCGACCCCGAGCACTTCGAGAGGCCCGACGAGCTGGACGTCACGCGGCCGCCGTCCCAGCACGTGGCGTTCGGCCACGGCATCCACCAGTGCCTCGGCCAGCAGCTGGCCCGCGTGGAGATGCGCATCGCGCTCACCGCCCTGTTCGACGGGCTGCCCGGCCTGCGCCTCGCCGTGCCGCCCGACGAGGTGCCCATGCGCCACGACATGTTCATCTACGGCGTCCACCGGCTGCCGGTGAGCTGGGAGCGGTGACCGCCATGCGGATCGTCGCCGATCACGACCTCTGCCTCGGCGCGGGACAGTGCGCCCTGTTCGCGCCGGAGGTCTTCGACCAGTCCGACGAGGACGGCACCGTCGTCCTCCTCACCGAGTCTCCTCCCGAGGACCTCCACGAGACGGTCCGCCAGGCTGTCCGGATGTGCCCCAACCAGGTCATCAGCCTGCACGAGGCCGCGGAAGAGGCCGACGCCGATACGACAACGCCCGTGGACGCGCCCTCTCCATGACCGGGCCACCCGCCCGGCGCGCCCTCGCGAGTCGCGGGCGCGCCGGGAGCCTCCGGCTTCAGGTTCCAGGGCGCGGCCGGCTTCGACCTCGAACTGATCGGGAGCCGGACGCTCGACGGACACACCCAGGAGCTCGTCTACCGGCCCACCCTTCACGCCTGAGCCCCTCCCCACCGGCGGGCGCCTTGGGACGGAAGGGCGTCCGACGCCCGGCGGGAGGCTCGGGTGAGCCGGGTCAGACGACTCCGGCTTCGGTCAGCCAGCGCCACAGTTCGTCTTGCTGGACGACCGTGACGCCGAGCTTCTCGGCCTTGCCGGTCTTGGCGGCTCCGACGTTGTCTCCGGTGAGCAGGTAGTCGGTGTTGGTCGAGACCGATGAGGCTGTGGTCGCGGCCGCCTGTTCGACCAGGCGTGTGACGTCGGGTCGGCTGGTCTTCGCGCCGGAGCGGGGATCGGTGAACGCGCCGGTGATGACGACCGACTTCCCCTTGAGCGGCGAGTCGCCCGCGGCGGCCGCGTCGAGGGGCCGGTCCTCGGGCAGCACGTCGAGGTCGACGCCGCGCTCGCGCAGCGCGGCGATCTCTTCCCGGACCTCGGGGCGGGCGAAGAAGGCCACGATGCTCTCGGCGGCCTTCGGCCCGATGTCGCGGATGGCCACCAGGTCTTCGGCCGTCGCCGTGGCGACGTCCTCGATGCGCTCGTAGCCGGCCAGGCACAGGCGCTTGGCGGTGCCCTCGGAGGCCATCGGGATCGCCAGCCCGATCAGCGCGCGCCGCAGGCCCACGCCTTTGGAGGACGCGATCGAGTCGACCATGTTCTGGGCGCTGACCTCGCCCATCCGCTCGTAGCCGAGCAGCTGCTCGGTCGTCAGGTCGTAGAAGTCGCTGCGGCGCTTGAGCACGCCGTCCTCGGCGAGCTTCTCGATCCAGACGTCGCCGACGCCCTCCATGTCGGCCGCCTGGCGCGAGGCCCAGTGCATCAGCCGGCGCGTCGCCTGCGCCGGGCACTGCAGGTTCACGCACCAGCGCTCCTCGCCGGTGCCGCGGACCTCCAGCTCGGAGTCGCACGACGGGCAGTGCGCCGGCGGGACGATCTCGACCTCGCTCCCGTCGCGCCGCTCCGGCAGCGAGCGGCCCGCGAACGGGATCACGTCGCCGCGCCGCACGACCGCCACCGTGTCACCGATCCGCAGATCGCGCTCGCGGATCAGCCGGGGGTTGTGCAGGGTGATGTTCTCCACCGTCACGCCGCCGACGAACACCGGCGCGACCTTCGCGCGCGGCGGAACGCGGCCGATCTTGCCGACCGGCCACTGGACCGCCAGCAGCGTCGTCAGCTTCTCCTCCGGCGGGTACTTGAACGCGATCGCCCCGCGCGGCTCGGCGCTGTTGAAGCCCGCCGCGTCGAACGCCGCCGGCTCGTGCAGCCGCACGACCGCGCCGTCGATGTCGTAGTCCAGACCGTCGCGGCGGCCGCCGATCTCCTCGATCGCGGCGATGACCTCCTCGGCACCGGCGCCCACATACTGGGCGACCGACTCGAAGCCCTCCGGGACCTCGATCGCGACGCCGTCGCGGTCGGCTCCGAACGCGAAGAACCGCAGCACCCGCTTGGCCGCGACGGCCGCCTCGGGGTCTTTCAGGACCAGGGTTCCGGCGGCTCCCGAACGGGGGTTGGTCAGGATCCGCTCCGGGTGCGCCTCGTTGTAGGCCGTCCACACCGACCGCAGCATCACCGCCTCGCCGCGGACCTCCACGCGCCCGGGCGCCTCGATCTCGGCCGGCAGGCCGGGGATCACGTGGCGCACCTTCTCGGTCACCAGCTCGCCGACCGCGCCGGTGCCGCGCGTGGCCACGTAGTCGAGCCTCCCGTCGGTGTAGACGACGCTGAGCGAGAGCCCGTCGAGCTTCTCCGACACGCGGAAGACCTGGCCGCCGAACCGCTCGCAGAACGTGCGGATCTGCTCCTCGCTCGTCGCCTTCGCCAGCGACAGCATCGGGCGCGCGTGGCGCACGGTCGGGCCGGTCAGCTCCGCCGGGGCGTTGACCTTGCCGAGCGGGCTGTCGGCCGGCTCCAGTTCCGGGTGCTCGGCGACCAGTGCCGCCAGCTCGTCCTTCAACGCGTCGTAGTCGGCGTCCGGCAGCGGGCTGTCACCGGCGCCGTAGTACAGATCGTTCAGTCGCTTGACCTGGGCGGTCAGCTCGGCGATGCGCTCTCCAACGTCCACCCCTCGATTAAACGCGACGCCACCGACATCCCGGCCCCGAGCCGCGCTTCGCGTCTAGACGATCCTGGCGCAGAGGACTCCTCGGCGAAAGTCCCAGGTCAGGGAGCCCTTGGGGCATCTGCTCCTGTAGTAGCCGGTGAACCGGAGGACGTGTGCGTACTCCTTCGGGAGGTCGCCCTTCCCGCATCTCCAGGCGGTCATCAGGCCGTACCCGCTGATGGCCGCCAGGCCCGGCCTGCTGCCCTGCTTGCCCAGGAAGCACTCGCCTTTCCTGAACTGCCGTTCCACGCAGAGATAGATTCTGTCTCCCCCGTGAGCGGGGGACTCCCAATACGATTCTCCGTCGAGCGGCTTGGAGCCGCACGCGCTGCTGGTCTTCCCCACCCTGGTGACCCTCAGGTAGGCGTCGCTCTCCCCGCAGGGAACCGCGCGGGGGACGTCTCCGAGCCATCCGCCGGGATTCCAGGGGTTCCCGGACGCGCTCAAGCAGTCGTTCACCGAGATCTCGTTGAACGCCTTCCAGGTGTGGTCAGGAGTCGGACTCGGCCGGGCACTGCCTCCTTCGCTGGCGGGACCGGTCGAGCGGCTCGTTTTCGAGGTCGACGCCGCGGCATCGTTGTCCGATCCTTTGGAGTCTCCGTTGCCCACGACGGCCATGAGCAGGGCGACGAGCGCGACACCCGCGACCCCGGCCACTACCGCGACCCCTGCTTTGGCAGGTGAACGCTCCCCCGGAACCGGCTTCGGTGGCGACTGGCTCCGGTCCGCAGGTGGCCGTTTCCCATCGCGGGACGGAGGAGGCGCCCGGTGTTCGCCTGTGCCCGCCTTCCGCGTGAAGACCTCGGTCTCGGCCACCCGCGAGGCGATCATGGTGGTGAACGGCTTCGGCAGAGACATGCCCTCGTCCGCGACCAGTGCGGAACAGCGGTCCAGGAAGTCCCCGGTCGCCGGACGGTCGTCCGGGTCCTTCTCCAGACCCGCCGCGATCAGGGGCAGCAGCGACGCAGGGACGCCCGTCAGGTCCGGGTCCTCGTAACGGACCCGGTAGCCGAGGGCCTCGGACGGTCCCTCCCCGAAGGGATGGCGGCCGGTCGCGGCGTAGGCCAGCACCGCGGCCAGGCAGAACACGTCGCTGGACGGTTCGAGGTCGCCGCCCAGGAACTGCTCGGGCGACATGTACCCGGGCGTGCCCATCAACGTCAGGCTCTGGGTGGGCGCGTCCATCGCGCGCGCGATGCCGAAGTCGATGATCCGCGGCCCGTCCCGGGCCAGCAGCACGTTCCCCGGCTTGAGGTCCCGGTGGATCACGTTCTGCTCGTGGACCGCCCGCAGCCCCTCGGCGAGCCCCGCGCCGAGGGCCGCCAGCGAGACCTCGGGCAGCGCGCCGTTCTCCTCGACGGCGTCCTGCAACGATGGTCCGGCGATGTACTCCGTGGCCAGCCACGGCGGCTCGGCCTCGGCGTCGGCGTCTATCACCTGCGCCGTGTAGAAGCCCATGATGCGGCGCGCCGCCGCGATCTCCTTCGTGAACCGGCGCCGGAACAGCGCGTTGTCGGCGAAGTGCGGGTGGACGACCTTGACGGCGACCAGCCGCCGGCCCTGTGACCGGCCCAGGTAGACCTGCCCCATGCCGCCCGCTCCCAGCCGTGCCAGCAGCCGGTACGGCCCGACCCGTTCCGGGTCGGCGGCCCTGAGCGCCCTGAGTCCCGTACCGGCCATCTCACCTGCCCCAGGTTGGGAGAACAACGTCGGTCGAGGACGAGCCTGGTGATCGTCCGGTTGGAGCGTCCGCCGCGCGATGCATCCCGTCACGCGCCCGAGCCGGGGCCAGTCTGCGCTGCGGCATCCGGTGATCACGCCGATATGGCGAGGACTTTGCCGGACGCATGGCGGGCCGATGGGTTCGGCCGAGTTCCGCACGCGCCGGGCCACGGCGGAGGGGTCGCTACGCTTGGCGGCGTTCCAAGATCGGGTGGAGTTGAGAGCGCATGACGTCGGTCGACGATACGGTCCTCGCCGCCCTGCGTTGCGCTGACCCGGACCGGCTGTCGGCCGCCCTCGATCCGTTGCGGTGTCCGCCGGGCGTCCTGCGGCTTCTCGTCGCGCACGAGGATCCGCGCCTGCGGGAGTTGGGCCTCGTCTGCCTCGCCGAACGCCTGGAGGCTGGGCGGGATGAGGACCGCTCCGAGCTGGCCGAGTTCGCGGCGTCGCTACCTGGCTCACTCGATGGGTCGCCGGAGGCGGCGCTTGCCTTGGCGCGCCTACATCTCCTTTTGCGCTCCCACATCCGGCCCCGGCACTGGCCGCGGTGGCGCGAGGCGGATCTGCCGGCCCGGGTCCAGGTCGCCTGGCTGAGCGCCGAGATCGCTGAGCGGCCCGAGACCCTGCGGGACGAGCGCCCGGGCGAACTGCTCTACCAGGCCGTCCGCGGGATCGGTGTGGCCGATGTGGACGAACCCGAGAGGTTCGCACGCGAGCTGACGGGCCGGCCCGATCCCGTGTTGCGGAAGGAGGCACTGCGGGTCACCCGCGAGGCGTTGCACGCCGGCCTGCTGGCACCGGAGCGAGCCCGGACGCTCGTCGTGAGCCTCGCCCGATCCATCGCCGGGGAACCCGAGCCGAGGGCTGCCGCGGCCGACGTCGCCACGGCGGCGCTGCGTGAGCTGTCCGAGCCCTGGGCCGCGTTGGATCCACTGCCCCATGAGCGTCTGTTCCGGTTCCTCGAAGCCGGGCCTGACTGTGCCGCCGCGGCGATCGAAGCCGCGGCCCGCCATGGGCACCGGAACCTGCTGCGCGACGTCGCCGCCGACCGGAACCGGCCTCCGGTGCTCCGGCGGCAGGCGCTGGAGCTGCTCGGAGACCTCGCGAGCCGCGACGACATCGGCGGCCTCGTGAACATCGCCGCTACCGACCCGCTCCTGCTCGCCGGGCCGGCCATCCGGTGCCTGCGCGGGTTGCACCGGCGCGGGCACTTCCCGGCGGGCGACGCCGTGCCGGCGGTCGTGCGCCTGGCCATCGACGACCACTCGGTGCCCGCGAACGACGTCGCCACCATCCTGTTCACGTGCCGGCACGAGACGCTCCAGGAGCTGGTGACGGCGGACGCCGACGATCCGCACTGGCCGCGGCGGCTGGAGCTCCTGGTCGCTCTGGCCGCCCAGGGCACCGGGGACCTGCCGGTGGGTGAGCAGGTCACCGGCCTGCTGGGCACCGCGCCGGATCCCCGGCCGTTCCTGCGGGCGCTCCGCGCGCTGCGCCATACGGCCGCCGAGGAGGCCGTCATCGCCGCGCTGCCACGGTCACCGGAGGCGGCGGTGGAGGCCCTCGAAGCCGTGGGTGGAGCCCGGACGGTCGCGGCGCTGCGAGACGGTCTGGGCTTGGACGGACCGGACGGCAAGGGCGCTGTGGCGTCCTACCTGCGCCCCGCACGCCACCGGGCCCTGGAAGTGCTGTGGCATCTCACCGAGGACCCCGACCAGCGAAGGTCGATTCTGGTCCGGCTCGACCCGGGAGATCTACCCCGCCGCATCGCCGCCGATCTCGGCGGGCCCGACGAGCGGGAACTGGCGTTGCTCCGCGCGGGCCTGGACCCGGGCAGGCCCGTGGCCGCCCTGTGCAGGCTGGCGCGCAACGCCGGCTCCGGCACCGTGCCGGCCATCGCCGACCTTCTGCTGCGGGTCGTGTCCGATCTCGCAGCGGCGTGGGCGCCGGGCGCGTCCGGAGACGCCGGCGAACCGACGGTGCCTCAGGAGGTCGTCACGGCCCTTCGCGATCTCGGCGGCCGTCTCCACGCACGAAGGAAGATCAGGCCGCGCCTGCTGCTGGACGCCGTGGACGAGCGGGAGGCGGGCGAGGCGCTCGTCGCCGGCCTCACGCTCGATCTGCTGGACCGCCCTGAACTCACGGCGGCCGAGCAAATGATCCTGCTCAGCCTGCTCCTGCAGACTTCCCATCGCGGAATCCGGTCACGGGTGCATCCGCTGCTGCGCCACCGTGACCGCCATGTCCGCAAGCATGTGATCGCCCTGCTCGCCCGCGACGCCGATGGCGAGGACGCACAGGCCCTGTCGGCGAGCCTGGTCCCGCTCACCACCGCCTCCGACGTGCAGACCGCGCGCCAGGCGCTGCTCGCGCTCGGACACGCGGGCGCGCGCTGGGCCGCGGAACCGATCGCCGCCTGTCTCGACCACCCCAACATGAACGTCAAGAAGACCGCCGCGAACGCGCTGATCAGCGCGGGAGCCCCACCGGCTGTGCCGAAGCTGCTGTTCTGGCTCGGACGGCACGACAATCCGGGCCTGCGCGACGCGCTCGTCGAGGCCTTGCGGACGATCCTCGGCGACGCCTACGCCGCCACCGTCGTCGCCGCGGCCGACCGCGCCGACGACGACCGCACCCGTTCCCTGCTGCTGACCGGCCTCGGCGGCGCGCTGTCCGCCCGTGCCGTCGGTGCCCTGGCCGACCAAGGATCACCGGCCGGGGCCGCGCTGCTCTCGCTCGTCGCCGCGGGGCGGCTCACCCTTGGTTCGGGTACGGCCGCGGAGCTGACGGACCGGATGGCGGCCCGCGGCATCACGCCGCCGGTCCCGCGAGTACCGCCGGCCGCTCGGCCGGACGCCGAACTCGACGCTCTGGCGAACCGCGGCTGGGACGCCGAGACCGCACGGCGCCTCGTGGAGAGGTTCGAACGGGATCCCGGCGAGCTGACCGCCGAGCGGCTGAGCCGGCTCCGGCCGCTGCTGGAGCGTTGGCTGGAGCTGGCCGCCGAAGGGCCGGAACAGCGCGGACGGGTCCTGCGGCTCACGTTGCGGCTCTGCCCGCCGCCGTGGACGGCCGGTGAGACGGCGGTCTTCGCCCGGTCGGCGCGGACCCTGGTCGCGGGGCTGGCAGACGTCGGTGACGCTGATCGCGACCGTCTTCTCGCGCTGCTCAAGGAGACGGTGGTGCGCTTGTCGTCCACCGCCAGGTTCGACATCGCCGCGCGGATTCGCGCGCTGCCGCCGGAGGCCGCGGGAGGCCGGTCCTTCCTGGTACTGCTGCGCCGGTGCGGCGCTGTGCTGACCCGGCCCGATCTCGTGCGCGCGCTGGACGCCGCCCGCGCGGGCGCGAACCCGTGGCTGGCGGAAGAGGAGGCGCTGCGGGAGGCGTTCGGGCTGACGGAACCGATCAGCGCCGAGGCGTCCGAGCGTCCCGCCGTCCGCCCCTGGCGGGAGGCCCTCGCCGCGGCCGTCCGCACGCCTGACACCCTCCGGCGGTTCCGTGCGGACCCGCCCGTCGATCTCGACGGACGCCCGATCGGTTCGCGAGACCAGCTCGACGCGCTGATCGGCGTCTTCGTCAACGCCGGCCTCCAGGCGCGCGATGCTCTCCTGGACTGGATGATCGAGTTGCAACCGCCCGGCGCACCGTCATGGACCATCGCCGAGGACGCCTGCCGCCCCGCACCGAGCCACCCCGCCGATCGGGACCGGCCCCGGTCCGCGGACAGGCATGAGCGCCTTATGGAACTGCTGGACGATCCCGCGCGGGATCAACGCGAAGCCGCGGCCCGCGTCATGCTGGGCTGGCCCGAACCTCAGTTCCGGCTCACGGTGCTGCGTGCCTTCCTCGACGGCCGGATCGATCTCCCCGTCTCCTCGACTCTCGCGCAGGCCCTGACCCTGATGAGCGATACCGAACTGCGCCAGGCCGGTGACCGCGACTCCGGCGGCGACACGGTTCGCGAACGCATCGCCCTCGTCGCCGCCGGTCTGGACCCGCCGGACGTGGAACGGCTCATCCCCCTGCTGCTGACATGGTGGGAGCACGGCGGCGCGTCCCTTCACACCTCGGCCGGGCGAGCACTGCGCAAGGCGGACCCCGACGTCCTGGCGGGAGCCCTGGCCGCCCGCATCGACAACGGAGACTGGGGCCTGCTCGATCTCGTGTCCAGAGTCGCGTTGCTGCGCACCCCCGCGCTGGTGCGAGCGCGCCGGCGGCTCCGCGAAGAGGGACGTCACGACCTCGCGGACAAGATCCTGCTGGTGGACGGGCCGCTGCGCCGTCCCGGCGCGGCCCAGCAGGACACCGCCGCCCTCTCGGCGCTTCGCGTCCGAACCCCCGTCCCGCAGGCAGAGCGGCGGCCGGGACGAGCGGAACTGTTCCACCTGGCCCGCACCGGCGGCCCCGAGCAGATCCGGCGGGCGCTGACCCTGCTCGCCGAGTCCCACGCCGGCGCTCCCGAACTCGAGGAGCTGCTCGCCGAGTCGCTCGGCCATCCCGAGGCCAGGGTCCGGCTGCACGCGCACCGGATCTCCCGCAAGGTGATGGGCCGTGGGGACTACCTGGAGCAGACGGTGCTGCTGCTCGACGACCGGCAACCCGACATCGTGCGCTCGGCGGTCAAGACGTTGTCGCACGCGGCGTGGAAACCGGCCGTGCCGGCGATGGTCGATCTGCTCACGCACTCCCACCCCGCCGTCCGCAGGGCCGCGTCCGACGGGCTCGTCCTTATGGGAGCGCAGGCGATCCCCGCCCTCAAGCACGCCGCAGGCCGGGCGCGCCCGGACAAGCGTCCCCTCTACACCACCGTGCTCGAAAGGATCGCGGCCACGGTGAGCTGACGGCGCGTCGTCAGTCGGCGGGCCCCTGCCAGACGCTCAGGTCGAAGTTCATGAACTCGTAGTCCTTGGTCCTGATGTGGACGATGCCGAGAAGGCCGGACTCGGTGTAGACGCACCAGGTCGTCCCCGGGTCGGGCTGGAAGATCCTGTCCTCGATGTACTTGGTGTTGTCGTGGCAGGTCTTGTAGGTCGCCGGCCGGCCACGCGCGATCGGACCGAACTTGCCGTCGCCGCGGATGTTCCCGGCGAGAAACTCCATATCGCCGCCCTCGCCCTTCTTGGGGCGCTTCGGGTTGTCGGCGAAGCCGATGGTGTAGCCGGTCGAGATGTCGATCTTGCTGTAACGGGCCAGGAGCGTGCCGGGCTTCTTCCCCTTCCCGCCCTTGCCGCCGCCGGACCGCGGCGACGCGGTCGTCTTCCCGGAGCCGTCCGTGCCCGTCTGGCTCCCGCTGCCCGACTGGCCGGCCCTGACGACGAACCCGAGGACGATGAGCAGCGCGACGACGCCACCGCTGACCAGCAGGAAGGTCCTGCCGCAACCCGAGCCCCTCTGGCGCGCCGGCGGGTACGGCGGGTACGGGGTGTGCGCGCCAGGCGGGGGCGGAGCGGGCACACCACGCCCAGGTGGAGGGGGCGTGCCCGGGTAGGGCGGTGCGGGCGCACTGTGCGGGGGCGGTGTGGGCGCGCCGTGCGGCGGAAGCGTGGGCGCGCCGTACGAGACGCTGGTGGGCGCGCCGTACCGGGGCTGCTCAGGCGCACCGTAGCGGGGTTGCTCAGGCGCGCCGTAGTGGGGCTGCTCGTGCGCGCCCGCCGGGAGCGTGCGGGTGCGCGGCTCGTCCAGGACCCGGGTCGGAGACGGCACCTCCTTGTACGCCCGGAGCTGTTCGGTGACCGGCTCGGGCGGCCAGACGGCGGCCCGCGACGACTGCATGCGGCTGAGCTCGCCGAGCAGTTCGGCGTCGGACGGACGGTTCGCGGGGTCCTTGTCCAGGCACCGCTCGATGATCGGCCGCAGCGCCTCGGGGCACCGGTCGAGCCGGGGCGCCTCCTGGACGATGCGGAACATGACCGCCTGCGGGTCGCCCTCCCCGAAGGGGCTGAGGCCCGTCGCCGCGAAGTGGAGCAGGGTGCCGAACGCGAAGATGTCGACCGCGGCGGTGGACGCGTCGCCGCGCACCTGCTCCGGCGCCATGAACTGCGGCGATCCGATGACGCCGCCCGTCCGGGTGAGCGGTGTCGCGTCGGCGGCGCGGGCGATCCCGAAGTCGATGACCCGCGGGCCGTCGTCGGCCAGCAGCACGTTGGACGGCTTGAGGTCCCGGTGCACGATCCCGGTCCGGTGGATGCTCTGCAGCGCCTCGGCGACGCCCGCCCCCAGCGTGGGCAGCGCCGACGGCGGCAGCGGCCCCGACTCGGCGACCGCCTCCGCGAGGGAGGGGCCGGGGACGTGCACGGTGGCCAGCCACGGCATCGCGCCGCTCGGATCGGCGTCGACGACCGCGGCCGTGTAGAGGTTCTGCACGCGTTGCGCGGCGGTGACCTCCTGGGCGAACCGGCGGCGGAACTCCCGGTCGTCGGCGAACTCCGGGCGCACCACCTTGATCGCGAGCTTCCGCCCGCTCTGCGTGGCGGCGAGGTAGACCCGTCCCATCCCGCCGGCGCCCAGCCGGGCGAGGAGGCGGTACCCGCCGATCTCGGCGGGGTCATCCTGGGCCAGGGGCTCGTACACCTGGTGACGCACTTTTCCTCCGTCAGTTCCGCTGCGTCTCGAACGGTCCTACTGCTGCCGCATCCAGCGTTCGCTCTTGAGCCATCCCTCGCGGCAGGCCGCCAGGAAGGCGTCGCGTCCCGCCGGGAACGACCCTCCTCCCTCTACGCCCTTCCGGTAGGACTTCTCGCAGAAGCCCGACGGGGCGTTCTCCCCCATGGTGACCCGCATGCCCGCGGCCATCTGCGCCATCGTCGTGAACGTGTAGCGCTTGCCCTCGGGATCGATCATCACGATCTGCCTGCTGTTGGTGACCTTGGGATCGGCGGGCGTGGCCCGCGATGTCGGCGAGGCGCTCGCGGTCGGCGCCGCGGAGGGCGGCGCCGGCTCGCTGGTCGCCGCGGAGGGGGTGCCGGCGGCGGACGGCGCGGACGATGAGCCCGCCGCGTTCCCACCGTCGCCGTCGCACGCGGCGGCGCCGATGAGCAGCAGGCCGCTGACGGCCAGGCGGATCGCGATCGTCTTGGTCACGGGGAGCTCCGGGGGGCGGTGATAACGGACGGACACCGAAGAGACATGCGTCTGTGTGACGGCCGCCCGGCGGGGAAAGGTTCGCACCATTATCGGGATTCGGAGAGTACTACTCTCGGGAAAAACCAGATGCGCGGGCTCGCGCCTCGGGTTAGAAAGCCCGCATGGAAGAGCAGCCGCTGCCGGGTGGCAGGCACGTGGGCGGGGTCCGTGTCGGAGACACCGTGCACCGTCCGGCGAATCCTTGGACACCCACCGTGCACGCGGTGCTGCGGCATCTGGAGGCGGCCGGGTTCGAAGGCGCGCCGCGGGTGCTGGGGTATGACGAGCGGGGGCGCGAGGTCCTGACATTCCTGCACGGCGACACCATCGGCGAACGCCACCCGTGGCCGGCATGGCCTCATTCGGACGGAGCGCTGCGGCAGGTCGGCGCGTGGATGCGGCGGCTGCACGACACGACGGCCGCCTTCGTCCCGCCCGAGGACGCGACCTGGTTCGCCGGGCAGAGCTGGCAGCCCGGGTCGGTCATCGGCCATCACGACGCCTCGCCGTACAACGCGGTGTGGACCGAGGCCGGCGGTCTGGTCGGGTTCGTCGACTGGGACACCGCCGGGCCCTCCTCGCGCGAGTTCGACCTGGCCCACCTGGCACTGACCTGGGTTCCGCTCCAGGCACGGCACGTCGCCGAGTTCCAGGGGTTCACGGCGTTCGAGGACAGGTCCCGCCGTCTGCATCTCCTGCTGGACTCCTACGGCTACGACGGCGATCGCGAGGCCTTCGCCGCCGTCGTCGTCGGCCGGGCCCGCCGTCAGGCCGCCATCATCCGCCGCCTGGCCGACGCCGGGCAGACGGCGCTGCGGCCGTTCGGCGAGCGGCTGGAGCAGGCCGCGACCGAGATCGAGACGCTGCCCCCCTCGTTCTGGCGCGCCTAGGAGGCCGTCCCGTCCTCGCCGCGGGCCCGCATTCGATCACGCACCGGCTCGGCCACGGGGCCGCCGAACTTTGTTGGCACGACCAACAATGCCGTGTATGGTTGGCAATACCAACGTTGGCCATGCCAACAAAGTGGCGATCCCTGGAGTCAGAGCATGATCAAGCCGTTCCGCATCGAGATCCCCCAGGCCGACCTCGACGACCTGACCGACCGGCTCTCCCGCACCCGCTGGCCCAACGAGGTCGCCGGCGCCGGGTGGGACTACGGCTTCCCGCTGGCACGGCTCAGGGAACTGGCCGAGTACTGGCGCACCGGCTACGACTGGCGCGGGCACGAGGCCGAACTCAACGAGCTTCCGCACTTCACCACCGAGATCGAGGGCCAGAACATCCACTTCGTCCACGTCCGGTCGCCGAGACCGGACGCGCTCGCGCTGGTCCTCACCCACGGCTGGCCCGGCTCGTTCCTGGAGTTCCTCGACGTGATCGAGTCGCTGTCCCGCGACTTCCACCTGGTGATCCCGTCCATGCCGGGCTACGGCTTCTCCGGGCCGACCCACGAGCGCGGCTGGGACGTCACCAGGATCGCGCGGGCGTGGGCCGAACTGATGCGCCGTCTCGGCTACGAGCGCTACGGCGCGCAGGGCGGCGACTTCGGATCGGGCGTCTCGCTGGCGCTCGGCGCCGTGGCTCCCGAGCAGGTCGTCGGGGTCCACGTCAACTACCTGCCGACCCGACCGGACCCGGACGCGGGCATCGACCTGTCCGAGACGGACGAGGCCAGGCTCGACAAGGTCAGGCGGTTGATGGCCAACCGTCCCCCCTTCCAGGCTCTGCAGGCCCTCACCCCGCAGACCATCGGCTACGCGCTGACCGACTCGCCGGTCGGCCAGCTCGCCTGGATCGCCGAGCGCTTCGCGGAATGGACGGATCCTCGCTCGCAGATCAGCGACGACCGGATGCTCACCGACATCTCCCTGTACTGGCTGACCGCCACCGCGGCCTCCTCCGCGCGGCTGCACCACGACGCCCCGCGAAAGACCGAGCCGTGCCCGGTGCCGGTCGGGGTGGCGGTCCTCCCGCACGACATCACGCAGTCGGTGCGGCCGCTGGCCGAGCGGCTCTTCGACATCAGGCACTGGTCGGAGTTCGAGCGCGGCGGCCACTTCGCCGCGATGGAGGTGCCGGATCTGTTCGCCGAGGACGTCCGGGACTTCTTCCTCACCCTCGCCAAGGACGAGAATCCGGTCACCTCCCGCTAGAAGACGGTCAGGGCGAGGAGCGGAGGCGTTCGGTGAAGATGTGGTTGCGGTCCGCGCGGCTGCCCGGGGTGCGGCCGCGGCCCCAGCCGACGATGCGGCGGTACTCGCCGAACGCGTCGCCCAACACGTCCTCGTCGGTGTGGGGAGAGTCCGCCGGGGCCGGGCCGGTGAACGGCGCGACGTAGAGCGCGTCCGTCGGGCAGTGGGCCTCGCACATGAAGCAGGTCTGGCAGTCGCTCTGCCGGGCGATGACCGGGATACCGCCCGGGCCGCGGTCGAACACGTCCGTCGGGCAGACCTTGACGCACACGTCGCAGCGTACGCAGCGGTCCGCGCTCACCACCTCGATCATGCCAGAGCCTCCTCGGGTTCGGCGGCCGTCCAGAGCCGGTCCAGACCTCCGACAAGGTGCCGGTGCTCGAACCGCGGCAGTTGCGGAAGGCCGTCCAGCCGGTGCATGCCCCGGGACTCGGGACGGGCCAGAGCGGCGCGGTAGCTCCACCGGGCGTGCGCCGTCATCGCCGCGGCCGATCTCGCGCGGAGACGTTCGCGGCCGGTTCCGGCGATGCCCTGGGAGGTGATCTGCTCCCACAGGGCGTCGAGCGAGGCGAGGGAGTCGCGAAGCCCGTCACGTGTCCGGAAGAGGTTGCGGTCGAGCGGCAGCATCTCGTCCTGCACGGCACGGACGACCGCCGCCGCGTCGAGCCGTCCGGGACGCAGGCCGGCGCGCCCGGCCGGGACGGCGTGCGGACGTGCTCGTCCCACGGCGAACCCGGCGGCGCCCCGGCCGGCCCAGGTGCCCGAGGAGATCGCCCATGCTCCGTTGTAGGCACCGCCGCCGCTGACGGCGCCGGACACCAGCTCCCGCGTCGCGACGTCACCGGCGGCGTAGAGGCCGGGGACGGTCGTCGCGCAGTCGTCGCCGACGATCCGCAGACCGCCCGTCCCTCGGACCGTGCCCTCCAGCACCATGCGCAGCTCGTAACGGTCGCGAAAAGGGTCGATCCCCGCCTTGTCCAGTGGGAGGAAGTAGTTCGGCTGGGCGTCCCGCATCGCCTCGTGCAGGTGCGGAGGCGCCTTGTCCAGACGCGCGAACACCTTCTCCCCCGCCGCGAGCCGCTCCGCGACGCGGATCCTGGCGCCGAGCGGGTCCGGCACGTCGATCGGGGCGCCGTCCTCGGCGTAGTACGTCGCGAACTGCATCATCAGGCCCTTGGTGTGCGAACCGTGTGCCGGGGAGAACGCGTAGGCGCTGGAGAACTCCATGCCCGACAGCTCGGCGCCCAGCTCGGCGGCCATCAGGTGCCCGTCACCGGTGTCGACGTTGGTGCCGAACGCGCCGGAAAGGAACGCGCAACCGCCGGTGGCCAGGACGACCGCGCCCGCGCGGACGGTCCACGTCTCGCCGCCCTTCTGGCGGGCGATGCCGGACGCGCCGGCCGCGACGCCCCAGTCGTCCACGAGCAGCCGCAGCGCGGGATGGTGGTCGAGGATCGTCACGCCCGATCTGTGCACACGGCGCCGCATCCGCTTCATGTACTCGGGCCCCTGGAGGCTGCCCCGCCGCTCGACGCCGTCCTCGCCGGAGGGGAACGGGTAGCCGAAAGAGGCGAGGTCGTCGACACGGCGGTAGGTCTCGTCAAGGACGCGCGCCATGACACGGCGGTCGGCGAGCCGGCCGCTCTGCTCGAAGCGCTCGTCGACGGCCCGTGCCCGCGCCTCGGTGTCCGGCGGGACGTACCAGAGGTTGTTGCCGCCCGACGCGGTCGGGCCGCTGGTCCCGCAGTAGCCCTTGTCCGCGAGGACGACCGCGGCCCCGGCGCCGGCCGCGGCGAGCGCCGCCCACGCCCCGGCGGGCCCGCCGCCGAGGACGAGGACGTCGGCGTCCAGCCGGGTCACGGCCTGGCTCCGGGCGCCAGCCAGGAGTCGAGCGTGTAGTCCTTCTTGACGAGCGCCTGCCGGACGAGGAACGTCTTGGTCCCGTCGAGCAACTTCAGACCCTCGGCCGGAAAGGGCTCGTCGGGCAGCTGGTCCTTCAGTGTCGTCTTGACCGAGATGTCGGGGGCGTAGCCGCCGGTCTCGGCCACGTACGCGGTGTAGCCGGGCCAGTCGGCCTTGGCGACCTTCGCGGCCCTCGTCTCGGCCTTCTGCCACACCTGGACGATGTCCTTGTGCCCCGCCAGGTACTTCTCCGTCACCACGGTGACGGACGTGCCGAGCAGGTCGGGATGGTCCCGCGACGCGATGTCGATCGACCGGTAGCCCTTCTTCTCCTGCGCGGCCTGGTCGGCGGAGACCAGGCCGCCGGCGTCGATCGCGTTCTTCTCCAGCGCCGCGATGATCGCCGGCGTGTACATGTGGATGATCTCCTTCGGCCTCACCCCGGCCCGCTCCAGCGCGCCGAGCAGGTAGCGGTGGATGTAGGAGCCGGTCTGGACGCCGATCCGCTTGCCCTCCAGGTCCTTCAGGGACGCGGGCCCGCCGTCCTTCCTCGCGACGATCGCGGCGTCGAGGCGGACGGAGTTGAGCGACAGCAGCCGGGTCGGCAGGCCCTGCCCCCGGCCGATCAGGGCGGGGGTGTCCCCGTACTGGCCGATGTCGAGGGAGCCGCCGGCGAGGGCCTGGTTCAGGTCGGGGCCGTTCGGGAACGTCGCGACCCGGATCCTGGTGATGCCGGCGGCCTTCAGCTCGGGCAGCAGCTCGCCGCGCCGGTCGAGGAACCCGACGGCGCGGGTCAGCTTGTTGCCGGCCCCCGACCCGATCACTCCGATGCGGAGCGTCCCGGAGCCGCTGTCGGCCTCGGAGGAGCCGCACGCCGTCGCGGCGAGGACGAGGAGGCCGGCGGCCAGAGCTCGGGGAAATCTCACGTGGTTGCCTTTCGCGGGGTCGATCGAGTGGTGTCTCAGGAGGTGAGGGGGGCGCCCGGGTCGAGCGACGGGCCGATCGCGAGCCTGGCGCCGGGGGTGCGGCCCCGGCCCCAGCCGATCTGCGCGCGGTAGGCGCCGAGCGTCCCGTCCGCGGCGAGCGCCGCCTCGTCCGGAGGCTCGGGCAGCGCGTGCGAGCGCGGGTCGACGAACAGGGCGTCGGCCGGGCAGTACGCCTCGCACATGAAGCAGGTCTGGCAGTCGCCCTGCCGGGCGATGACCGGGACGCCGTCCGCTCCGCGGTCGAAGACGTTCGTCGGGCACACGTCCACGCACTTGTCGCAGGCGATGCACCGCTCCCGCGAGACGATCTCGATCACGACGCCACCGCCTCGTCCTCCGGACGCGTCCAGATCTCGTCGAGGCCGCCGGTGACGAGCCGGCGGTGCTGGGCCGGGTCCTGGTCGGGCAGGTCCTGGCGCTTGTGCATGCCCCGCGTCTCGGTGCGGGTGAGCGCGGCGCGGTACATCCAGCGGGCGTGCGCGGTCATCGCGGCGGCCGACCTCGCCCGGACGACCCCGGCGCCCTCCTCGCGGAGCGTGCCGCGCAGCTGCCGCCACGTCCGGTCCAGGACGTCCAGTGCCGGGGCGAGGCGCCCGCCGTGCCGCAGCAGGTTCTTGTCGTAGGGCAGCACCTCGGCCTGGACGGCGGCGACGTAGTCGGCGTGGCCGCCGGCCGCCGTCCCCTCCGGGCGGACGCCCGCCTCGCCGAGGGCGTGCACGGTCCGCGCTCCGGCGCGCCCGCCCAGTCCGGCGGCGTACCGGGCGGCGCCCTGCCCGGCCCAGGTGCCCGACGACATCGCCCACGCGGCGTTGTGGCTTCCGCCGCCGGTGAAGCCGCCGCAGATCAGTTCGCGGGTCGCGGCGTCCCCCGCCGCGTACAGGCCGGGCACCGTGGTGGAGCAGTCGGCGCCGGTGATCCGGATGCCGCCGGTGCCGCGGACCGTCCCCTCGGCGAGGAGGGTGACGGGGAACAGGTCCGTGAACGGGTCGATGCCCTGCCGGTCGAACGGGAGGAAGAAGTTCGCCTGCGCGAGCCGCATCGCCCGCCGGTCCTCGGGCGTGGCCCGGTCGATGCGGCACAGGACGGGTTCGCTGAGCAGCGTCCGGGCGATCACCGATCGTCCCCGCCGGCTGCCCGCCCCTTCCAGTACGGTCCCGTCCGCGTGGTAGAAGGTGGCGAACGAGTAGAACGCCGTCTTGGTCACGGACGTGAAGGCCGGGGCGATCGCGTAGGCGTTGGAGAACTCCATGCCGGACAGTTCCGCGCCCGCCTCCGCCGCGAACAGGGCGCCGTCCCCGGTGTTGACGTCGCAGCCCAGCGCCTTGCTGAGGAAGGCGCACCCGCCGGTCGCGAGCACGACCGCGCCCGCTCGGACCCGGAACGGCCGGTCGTCCCGCACGCGGTACCCGGCGGCGCCGGCGACGGCCCCGGCGCCGTCCGCGAGCAGTTCGGTGACCGGGCTGTGGTCGAGGACCCGCACCCCCGACCGGCGGACCCGCACGCGCATCCGCCGCATGTACTCGGGCCCCTGCAGGCCCCGCCTGATCTGGCGGCCGTTCCCGTCCTCCGGGAACGGGTACCTGGAGATCTCGGCCAGCTCGTTCATGTTCGCGTACGTCTGGTCGAGGACGCGGGCCATCCACCCGCGGTCGGCGAGGTACCCGCCGAGGGCCTCGCGGCCGGCCATGGCCGCCTCCCGGGCCTCCGGGTCCGGCTCGACGTACCAGACCCCGGTGCCCGCCGACGCCGTCGCGCCGCTCGTCCCGAGGTAGCCCTTGTCGGCGAGGACGACGTCGGCGCCGGCCTCCGCGGCCTTGATCGCGGCCCACGCGCCGGCGGGGCCGCCGCCCGCGACGAGCACGTCGGCGGTCAGATCGGTCATGATGCCTCCTTGGCAGTCAGACGGTTGGTCGAGCGGAGCTCGTCGGTTGAATGGCGGCGGGTGGGGGCTGGAGGACGGTTGGTCGAGCGGAGCTCGTCGGTTGAATGGCGGCGGGTGGGGGCTGGAGGACGGTTGGTCGAGCGGAGCTCGTCGGTTGAATGGCGGCGGGTGGGGGCTGGAGGACGGTTTGGATGCCGAGCCCGTCGAGCAGGTCGCGCCGCAGCGCGATGAACCTCGGGTCGTCCAGCGACCTCGGTCTCGGGAGGTCGACGGCGTACTCCCGCTCGATCCGGCCGTCCGCGAGCAGGAGCGCGCGGTCGGCGAGCAGCAGCGCCTCCTCGACGTCATGGGTGACCAGCAGGACCGCCGGCCGGTGCTCGGCCCACAGGTCGGCGACGAGCGCCTGGGCGTTGAGCCGGGTGAGCGCGTCCAGGGCCCCGAACGGCTCGTCGAGCAGGAGCAGGTCGGGCGTCCGCACCAGCGCCCGCGCCAGCGCGACGCGCTGGGACTCGCCGCCCGACAGGGTGAGCGGCCACGCGTCGGCGCGAGCCGTCAGCCCGACCTCCGCCAGGGCCGCCTCGGCCCGCCCGCGCAGGTCGCGTCCCCGCAGGCCGAGGACGACGTTGTCCCACACCCGGCTCCAGGGCAGCAGGCGGTGCTCCTGGTAGACGACGGCCCGCCTGCCGGGAACATCGATCTCGCCGCCGCCTTCGCCGTCCAGCCCGGCCAGTGCGCGCAGCAGCGTGCTCTTCCCGGAGCCGCTCGCCCCGAGCAGGGCGACGAACTCGCCGGGCGCGATGTCGAGGTCGACGCCGTCCAGGACGGCGCGCTCGCCGAACACCCGCCTGAGGCCGCGGACGCGCACGCCGCTCGCAACCGTCGCCGTCATCGCGCCACCAGCCCCCTCCGCCACGCGAGGGCGCGCCGCTCGACGAGCCGCACCAGCAGGTCCGTCGAAACGCCGAGCAGCGCGTACACCACGAGCACCAGGAAGACCGTGTCCATCTGCAGGAACTGGGTGGCCTGGTTGATGACGAAGCCGATGCCGCTGGCCGTCGCGGACTGCTCCACGACGACGAGCGTCAGCCAGGCGACACCGAGCGACAGGCGCAGGCCGACGAGGATCTGCGGGAGCGCGCCGGGCAGGATGACCTTCCGGATGAGGCCGAGACGGCCGAGCCCGCAGGTACGGGCCGACTCCACCAGCCGCTCGTCCACGCCCCGGATGCCGTGGAACACGTTGATGTAGAGCGGGAAAACGACGCCGACCGCGATCAGGCCGACCTTGGACGTCTCGCCGATCCCGAACCAGATGATGAACAGCGGGACCAGCGCGAGGTGCGGAAGCATCCGGACCGCCTGGACCGGCGCGTCGATGACGTCCTCGCTGATCCTGAACAGCCCGGAGAGCAGTCCGAGGACGAGGCCGGCCGGCAGCCCGACCGCCAGTCCCTTCAGGACCCGCGCCAGCGAGACTCCGAGATTCTGGAACAGCGCGCCCGACGACGCCATCTCCCAGCCGCGGACGGCGACGTCGCTGAGCGGCGGGGTCGTGCTGCCGAGCCAGCCCGCGCGGGCGCCGGCCTCCCACAGGGCGAGGACGACGACAAGCCCGCTGACCTTGCGGGCCCGGCGCAGCAGGGACAGCAGCACGGCGCCGGAACGGGCGGCGTCCGCGGGCCGCGCCGCTTCGGGGATCGCCGAGCGGGGTGGATCGAGCAGATGGGTGGACACGAGGCACCTCCGGAAGAGGGGAACGGAAGGAAGGCGGCAGGGTCCCGGCGCAGAGGGCGGCCGGTGGAAGAGGGGGACTCGCCGGTCAGTGGCGTCGGCGCACGAAAAAGTGGCTCAACAGGACGCACTGCACACGCGAAGGAGGTCGACGTGGCGCCTCGCCACCAGGACCTTCGCTGCGTTCATGCCCACAGCATGCACTCGGCGTCCGCCCCTGTGAAGCCCCAAAGAAGCTGGCTTCACCTGCGAAGACGTCCACCGCCGGGCAAGTTCCCGATAAAACCTACCGTTTTACCTGGGAATATGCCGAGGGCACCTCTCCTCGCCGACCGACTCCACGGTTACGCAGATCACACCGACGGGAAACCCCTAGGCGGACGGACCGTGACAAGCCCTACACAGACGGTCCGCCCGACACCCTCCTCCACTCGGTGCAGGCGGACCAGACTCGTTCCGCATGGACGACCGCCGGCGCGACGAGCTGACAGCCCGGCCTACGGAAGGCGCCCGCCACCACCCGAACCACCAGGCCTGATCGCGCAGCCGCCGACCCGTGGGCACCCCACCGCGTCGCCCGGGAAATGCGTGCTTTGGTTGCCGATTTTCTTTAAATACTAAATGTCAGATACAAGCTTTGCCGAATACGGCGATCCCGCATGTCGCACATTTGGGTCCAGATTAGCGAGGAATACCCGGACCATGCGATAGATTAATTCTCACCAGGGGTCGCCGGGGACGGCCTTGTGCACTTCCTGGCGGCGTTGAAACGGTTCACAAGGAGCATCCAGCCATGACTCATACCAATGCGCCCACGCCCGTCTGGAGGAAGAGCAGCCGGAGCAGCGACCCCGACCTCGCGGTGTGCGTGGAGGTGGCGTCGATCGGCAGCACCCGCGCGATCCGCGACTCCAAGGACCCCGAAGGTCCGCGGCTGTCGCTGTCCATGGACTCCTGGCGCACGTTCATGAACGCGGTGAAGACCGACGCCTTCGAGGCCTGAGCGGACGGAAGCGGAGGCGCGGATCCCGGGGTGGACGTCGCGCCTCCAACCGATGATGAGACGGAATCACCGCAGGTCGAAGACGCCGTTCTTGATCTCGTCCAACACTCCGCGTAAGGCGGACTTCGGAAGGACGATGGTCGCCCGACAGGGGTCATTGGTGTCCCGGATGGCGGCGTACGAGGCGGAGGCGGCAACAGCGACGCAGTTTCCCCCCTGATCCTCCGAGCCAGACCGCCTGCTCTTGCGCCATGGCACCTTGTCCCAGTTTCCTTGACCGCCCATTACCTCTTCCGTCCTCGGGAGCATCGCGGTGGTTCTCGGTGGGAGAGGACGGCGATGTCCGCGAGCCCGATCCCTCGGCGGCCGGATCGGCTGGATTCCCACGACGCTCACGTGGTCGCCGACAATTACCAAAGATAAACAATCCGTACGGACACACAAATTTGCTCCCCTACTATACGTGGGGAGCATAGTCATGTCCAGATCCGGAAAATTACACCTCAACTGTCATCGGCGGCGTGACGCCGGATTTATCCTTACCCAACTCAACGGGCATTGAAACAGAGCCAAGTCAGGAGCAGGGGCCCGGAAGGCTGCCACGTTTCCAGCCCCCGGTCGGTTTAGACTCAGACCGGAATCGGATATATATCGCAGTCCGCGCGGGCTCCCTCTTGCGCGGCCGCTGTGGCCAGATGCTGGGGGCCGTGTACCCTGCGCATGCCGTCGATGGCGCGCTCCGTCAGGCTGCCGGCCTCCTGCTCCTCCTCCAGCGCGCGCAGGTCGAGCCCGAGGTTGAGCATGCATGCCAGCGAGGTGGGGTGCTCCTCCCCGAGGACGCGCTGCGCCCGTTCCAGGGTCTCCCGGTCCCTCTCCATGGCCTCATGGAAATTGCCGACCGCGTAGTGGTCACTGGCCAGATTGATCGCACAGACGATGCTGCGCGGGTGGTCGATGCCGAGGACCCGGGTCAGGACCTCCAGTGCCGCCTCGTCCAGCTTCTTGGCCTCTTCGAGCTGCCCGTTCAGCCGGAGGGCGACCGCGAGGTTGATGTTCGCGCTCGGCGTGTTGGGGTGATCGGGGCCGAACATCCGCAGGAAGTTCTGCGCCGTGATGCGCGCCAGACGAATCGAGTCGCCGAGCCTGCCGACCTGGCGCAGGTTCACCGCGTGGTTCAGCGCGGCGGAGATCGAACCCGGATGGTACTGCCCGTACCGCTCGTTGTAGCGTTCAAGCGCCTCGGTGGAGAGATCGAGTGCGCGCTCGTGGTCTCCTGCCTTGCGCTCCATCACAGAGAGCGCGGTCAGGCTTTCGGCAAGGCCGGCGAAACTGCTGCCGAATGCGGATTCGAGGCGCTGCGCGTTCTGCCGCGTCAGCTCTCTCGCCACTTCGAAGTGGCCCAGCTCCATCTCGTCCACGGCGACCGCCGCCAGGGACGACAGGGTCCGGCCGTGGTGCTCCCCGAAGATGTTGATCAAGTGCCGGTAGGTCTGCCGGTCGAGATCGCACGCCGCCCGGAAGTCACCGTTGAGGCGGAGGCTGATGGCGTAGAGGTGAGCCTGCTGCAGGGTGGTGGGGTCGTCCTCGCCGTACATACGGCGCAGTGCCTCGAAGGAGCGCCTGTCGTATTCGAGAGCCTGCTGGAACTGCCCCAGGTAGCGCAGGTCGGCCGTCACGAAGCGCTGCGCGTCGATCGTGCGCTCGTCGTCCGCGCCGTGCTCCTCGGCCCGCAGGTCGCGGACCCGGAGATGGTGAACGTACGCCTCCTCGAACCGCCCCTGCAGGCGCATGGCGCGACCAAGGTGCAGCATGGCCTCCTGCACCTGCTCGTTGCCCTCGCCCAGCATCTCCGTCCAGGTCTTGACCGCGGTCTCCGCCAGTTCGAGGAAGCCTCGGTGGTCGCCCCACTGGAAGAGGAAGTCGATCTCGTTGAGGACGAGCCGGCGCGTCCAGGGGTCGTCGAAGCCGACGACGCCCGAGTAGTGGACGTGCGGCAGCAGATCGGCGTAGCGCCGCCAGTTGGCGGGCAGCGCCGGGTCGCGCGGGTCGAAGTTGGCCATCAGCTGGTAGCCGCACCGGCGCAGCTCCTCGGCCTCTCCGGGCGGGATCTGCCCGACGAGGACGCGCTGGACCAGGCGGTGCAACATGATCGTGTTGTGCTTGTGGCTGATCCTCGCCAGGGCGTACCGGTTGATCGCACGGATCGCGCGCCCCCGCCTGACCGGGTCCCCCAGGGCCTCGATCAGCTCGGGAGGACCGTCGACGTTGCGCGCGCCGGACAGCATCCGCAGCGAGATCGGCTCCGGCGCGAAGAACGCGCAGACCTGGAGCAGTTGCAGCGCCGCGGGGTCGCTCGTCCGCAGCCGGTCCAGGGAGACGTTCCAGGGCCGCGGCGACCGGCAGCTCGTTGGCCACGAGCGCGGCGTCGGCCAGCAGCTCGGTCGCCTTCTCGTGCTTCTCCCTGAAGAGCTGGAGGTACTCGTCGACCGGCATGCCGGTCTCGGCGAGCCAGACTCCGGCCTGGGCGATCGCCAGCGGAAGGTCGCCGAGCACCTCGGCGAGCTCGTCCGCCTCGGCGTCGGCGAGCTCGGGCCCGCGGAGGCGGAGCAGGGCCTTGCTCTCCTCCCGGGCGAAGACGTCGACCTCCAGGGAGCTGGCGACCTTCGTCCACTCCTGGTTGCGGGAGGTGACAAGGATCTTGCCCGGGCCGTTGGTCGGGAAGAAGTCGCGGACGTCCTGGAGTTCCTCGGCGTTGTCGAAGACCAGCAGCCAGTTGCGGTAGGGGCGGCCGAGGCGCAGCGCCTCGCGGACGGCCGGCACCGCGACGTTGACCTCCTGGCTGACCGGCAGGTCGAGCTCGGCCGCCAGTTCGGCGAGGTCCTGCTGGATCTGGCCGGGCCGCTCCGATCTGATCCACCAGATGACGTCATAATCCGCCATATGACGGTAAACATATTCAATGGCTATCTGGGATTTGCCGACCCCGCCCATTCCATGCAAAGCCTGCGGCAGGACCGCCGTCGTTCCCTCCGAAAGGCGCTCATGGAGTTGCTCCAGCAACTCTTCCCGCCCGGTGAAACTGATGTTCTGTGGAGGTACGTTTCCCCAGACGGGCGGCGGCTCGTCCGCCTTGCGCCCGACTTTCTCCGGGATATCTCGAACTGTCACACCGACTCCAAGGTGGGGGGCCTTGACAATGTCCTCAGGTCTGGTGAGCGCATCGAGAGCGGCGATGTCCAGCGATTGCATGGAGCCAGTCCTTCCCGCATCTCGCACGGCTCTAGCCTGGATTCGTTCATAGAGAGGGTCAATTTTGCCGTGGAGTTCGGCGTCCAGCGCCTTCGCCGGCCTGAGATAGGGCCCGGCCAGCGCCCTGAAGACATGCAGAACGGGAAGGGCGAACGGCACGAGTTCGGCAGTCAATTCTGGCATTTCAGCCCGCTCCGGCGCGGTGACCAGTCCGGCCAGATCGCGGAGCCCGGCGATGCGGTCGCCCAGATGCCGGGCCACCGTCGTCAGCACCCGGGTCGTGTCGGAGCGCCGCCCCCCGGCGAGGAGTTCGTCGCGGACCCCGGGAGCGAAGTCGAAGACGACCTCGTCCCGCGCGTCGGCCCCCGGCCCGGGCTCGGGGCCGACCCGGTGCAGCAGTCCGCTGCCGACCAGTTCGACCAGGTCGGAGGGCCGCGACTCCGGAAGCATGGTGCGCTGGACGAGCCGCATGACCGGGGCGTTCAGGGGCGCCGCGGCCAGGTGCACCGCCAGGGCGTACACGGTCGGGCTGACCGCCGCGCGGAACCGCCGGACGATCTCGGGCGCCGACGCCTCCGAGGGCGGGGCCTCCTCGATGTCCGCCGCGTCCGGCGCCCAGGAGGGTTCCGGGGGTGCTCCGCAGACGGCGACCGCGCCGTACCAGTCACCGCGGCGCGCCGCCGCGAACCCAGCCCAGCCGGCGAGCTGCCCCGGATCCAGCTCGATCACGGGCACGTGGACATGTGAACGGTCCGCGTGCCGGGGCTCGGCGGCCGGGTCGCCGAGGAGGGGTGCGGCGGGGTAGCGCGCTCGGTAGAGGCGGTTGGCGATCGCGGGCCGCGCCGCGTAGAGCTTGGCGGGCCTGGTGGTGAGGCCCGTGCGCCGCCACTGGCGCCGGGCGAGCAGATTGATCACCACGATCGGGGCCTGCCGGCCCCACCGGGCCAGCAGTCGCTGGGCGGCGCCCGAGTGCCAGGCGTCTCCGATCCCGTCCGTCAGCACGAAGATGAGCCGCCGGTCGCGGCGTCCCCGGGAGGTGAGGCCCTCGGCCGCGCGCGCGGCGGCCAGCGGGCCCGTCTCGCGCAACGCCAGCGGCCCGCTCTCGCCGGTGTCGGTGTCGAGCAGGTGCGTGCGGATCATCCCGAAGGCGCCGACGGCCCCGAGGCAGTCGATGAACCGCTCGGTCGTCGGCCGGTTGAGCGCGGCCAGGCGCCCGTCGTCCACGACGACGTCGAGATCGAGCCACCGTTCGGGGACGGGACGTGTCTGGGGCAGCCAGAGACCGTCCTCGGCGGCGCGGATCGCCGTCGCCTCGTCGTCCAGTTCCACCTCGCCCCGGCGGGACTCGACCGCCCGTTTGAAAGGGCGGAGCGCCTGTTCGAGGCGGCGCCGGTCGGTCAGGGGCCGTACTCCGGCGAACGGGTCGCTCCGCACGGGGAAGAGGAGGCGAGGGGGCGCGGCGTGCCCGTTCATCCCCGCCCGATGCGGTGCCGGGTCCTGCGGGCCTTCGCCTCGGGACGTTCCGAGAGCCGACGCCGGCGGCGTCCCGGCCGCACCGGGCATGGTCGCCTGCTCTGCGCCGGGAGAGGAGTCGCGCGAAACGCCGTCAGGGCCGGCGCCCTCTGGAGGCTCGGCACGATCGGCGGCGGAGGCGGCACCGTTCGCGGACCGCCGCTGCTCCGCCTGGGGTGCGCGCGCCGCGGCGGGATCTCCCTCGCGGCCCGCCGCGAGGGCGGCGGCGTTCATCTGCGCGGCCAGCCAGATGGCGTCGGAGACCTGGTGCCAAAGGGGAGGACCGGCCGGGGCGTCGGGACGTCCCGCGCCTCGCGCCGCTGGGTCTCCGGTCCGCTCGCTCACTCAGGCGCCACTTCCAACCGCTGCCAGATGAGATCCAGGAGACGTTCCCAGCCGGTATCGGGGTCGCTTGCACCGGAGGTGGCGAGGTAGACGGCGTTGAGCAACTGGTCCGCGGCGAGCCCGCGGTGGCTGCTGCGGTGCTCCAGGAAACTGCGGACCAGCCGCCGGGTGCGCTCGTCGGACCGCTCGGCGAAGTGCGCGGCCACCATGTCGGCGAGCCGTGTCTCGTCGGGCTCTCCCATCGAGAACTGCAGGCACCGGCGAAGGAAGGCGGGCGGGAACTCCCGCTCGCCGTTGCTGGTGATCACCACGATGGGGAACGCCCGGCAGCGGACTCTGCCCCGCACGATCTCGGCCGTGCCGTCAGGGTCGGCGGTGTGGACCTTCACCACGGGTTCCCGGGCGCTGACGCGGAAGAGTTCGGTAATCCCGTATTCGCCCTCCTCCAGGACGTCGAGAAGGTCGTTCGGCAGATCTATGTCGCTTTTGTCGAGTTCATCGACGAGCAGCACCCGCGGGAGCTCATAGGGCAGCAGCGCGGTACCCAGCGGGCCGAGCCGGAGGTAGTGCCCCACTCCGGCATCGGTCAGCGCGGCGACATCCGGATCCCCTTCGGCCGGCGCCTCCGGTAACTCCCCGGCCTGGCGCGCGAGCGTCCTGCGGCCGGTCGCGGCGTCCTGCGCCCGTCCGATCGCGTCGTACTCGTAGAGGCCGTCGCGCAGCGTGCTCCGGCTGCCGATGGGCCAGCGCAGCACCCGGCCGAGGCCCAGCTCGCGGGTGATCCGGTAGGCGAGGGTCGACTTCCCGACGCCCGGGTCTCCGGTGACCAGAAGCGGCCGCCGCAGGAACAGCGCCGCGTTGACGGCGTCGACCTCCGCGGGGTCGGCCAGGCGCGGCCGCGCGCTGACGGGGCCGAGCCTGCGGACGAGGTCGCGCTCGTCGCCGGGCGGAGGCGGGAGGGCCGGTCCGCCGTCGAAGGCGCGCCACGGGGGCGGCGGGGGCAGTTCCTCGGCGAACCGCCCCTCCGGCAGGGGGCGTCCGGTGCCGCGATAGATCCACCATGCGGCGCGGGCGTCCGGGGCGGCGTCCCCCGCGCCGGCGGGCATGGGCGCGTCACGAGGGTAAGGGACCTCGGGCGGCTCGTCAGCGGCCATCGACGATGTCCCCTTCTGGTGTGACTATGGGTTCCTGCGATGGATGGTCGAACTCGGGCAGAACCGGTGAGGGCCACCTTAGATCGAGCATCCCCTTCGGGGCGGCCGTTCGCAAGAGCTTGTTGGGCCACGGCGTTGTGACCCTTAATCAGTCACGTCGCGTCAACCGTCACATCCGGGAGGCAGGGGCCCGAAGTGCACTGGAATCGTCCAGGAAGTGATTCGGGTCATCCCATAGGAGGGTTAGTTCCAGTGCGGAGCCACCATTATGGTCATCGGACGGCGCGTTTCCCCGGAGCCGTCTGATGTCGGTCGGCAGGGTCCTGATGTCGGGACGATCGACGACCTGCCGCACCGCCTCCCGCATTTCCGGTGCGGGCCGATCCGCCCTGTGCCAGAGCACCACGGGCACCCCGGCCCGCAGCGCCTTCCAGAGTTCGCTGCGGCCGGGCTCGCGATCGGGCGGACCGCTCAGCACGCACGCGACGATCTCGCGGCGGCTCAGCAGCCGGTCGCCCATCGGACGCGGATGCGCGGGCTCCCCCGGGGCGGCCCAGTAGGTGAGCCCGTCGACGGCGTCGACGAGCACCTGCCAGCGCTGGCGCCATGCACGGTGAAAGCCGAACGCGCGCAGCCGCTCCTGGCTCCGGACGAGGATCTCGTACTCCGCGCCGAGCGGCGGGGGATCCGGCATCTCCAGGGCGTCGCGCGTCCACCGGTCCACATCGAGATTGATCATGTCGAGCGGCAGCACGAACTCCAGCACGAGGGAGTCGTCGAGTTCGTAGGCCCAGCCGTGCTCGGCCTCGTGGATCAGGGCGCCGACGCGCTCGCGCACCGAACTCATGGTGACGACCTCGTCCTCTCCCGGCTCGGGGCGCCATTCGAGCGGATGTATCTGCCGCCAGTGCGACAGCCGGAACACGACCTCGTCCTCGACGAGATCCGGGAGCGGTTCGAGCTGGATGATGAGGTAGATGGGCTTGTCGGCGCGCGTCGAGAGCACCCCGGAACGGTCGCGCATGCGGTCGAGGTAATCGGCCTGGGCGACGTCGCCCGCGCCGCGCAACTGCTCGGTCTGCCGGGCGAGCCAATCGCGCAGCCTTTTGAGCCGCCACGCCTCCTCGGTCCCCGCGCTTCCGGACGTCTGCCTTGTCTGCATGGTCTGCAGCAGCATCGCGACGAAAATAAGGTGCGGCGAGGGTTTCCCGGGCGCCGTGTTGTGGTCGAGGAGCGCCGAGAACGCGTCCCAGGCGTCGGTGAGCCTGAACGGCACGGTGGCGATGCCGTTTCCGGTGGCGGCCACGTAAAGGCGGGTGAGGGAGGGGATCCGCAGGCCGCTGAGCAGATCCTCGATCTGGGTCTCGACGACCGGCTCCAGGTGGGCGCGGACCGGGCTCAGCATGCGCTTCAGGTGGGCCACGGCCGCCGTCGGGCCGGCCACGAACTCGATCGCGCGGACCAGCAACTGGAGCCCGTCGGGTATTTCCCGGCAGGCGAGCACGAGGTGGTAGAGGTAATACCTCGGCTGCGGCAGATCCGGCAGCAGCACCGGTGCGCGCACGTGCTCGCTGATGTAATGCAGGACGATGGAGCGGGCGGTGGCCTCCCGCATATCCGGTATGTCCAAGAGCAGCGCGACGATGTCGGCGGTGGTCTGCTCCGCGAGGACCTGCTCCTGCGCGTGCCCCAGCGACAGCGAAGCCGACGGCACCAGGGCGGGCCACCTCGACTCCTCGTCGGCCATGCGCCGTCACCGCCTCCCCGCCCCCGTCCGTTCCGCCAGTCAATGTAGGCCGCGACCGCCCGATCGTTCTGCGTCGCCGGACACAATGGGATTTACCACATCACCGCAAGGGGCGCCCATTCTCCGGAGCGGCCGAACGGAACCCTACTTGCCGGAGTGTGCACCATGCGTGCACCCTTGGGGGCAATCCAATCGTTCAAGGGGCATCAGAGGTCATGCGGAACGGCTCCGGCGAAGCGGGGACAGGCTGGACCCCGACCGGTCATTGCACGCTCTTCGTCTGCGACATCATCAGTTTCGGCAAACGCCCTGACCACGTGCAAAGCCATCTGCGAACCGTCTTATACGAGGCCCTCCGGAGCTGTTTCGAGGCGTCGGGCGTCCCCCTCGAAGGCTGTTACCAGGAGGACCGCGGCGACGGCGTCATCGTCGTGCTGCCGCCGTCCTACGACCCGTCCCGCCTCGCCCATCCGCTGCCCGACCACCTGCGCGGCGCCCTGCGCAGGCACAACGAACTGGCCGCCGAGCACGCGCGGATGCGGTTGCGGATCGCGCTGCACAGCGGGCCGCTCGAATCGGACGCCAAGGGGATCGTCGGCACCTCCGTCAACCACGTCAACCGGCTCCTGGACGCGCCGTCCTTCAAGGAGGCGCTCGCCGCGGTGCCCGCCGACCTGGGGGTGCTGGCGTCCGACGAGTTCTACCGCGAGGTGATCCGGGAGGGCCGCGGCGCCATCGACCCCACGGAGTTCCGGCCGATCGAGGTGCGTCTCAAGGAGACCGAGACCACCGCCTGGCTCAGCGTCCGCACCTCGCGACAGCAGGAGGCCACGGAGGACGCCGCCGGCGCGCCGGCCCGGGTGGGACCGCTTCCGGCCAGCGGCACCGGGCCGCCCGCTCCCGGCCTCGACGGGCACCCCGAGCCGGACCGGGCGGACGTTCCCGCCCTGCCCGCCCTGTTCGAGATCGTCGAGCGGCTCATGGACATCCCGCTGCTGACGACGGCCGAGGGCCGCCAGCAGATCGTGGACGCCCTGCGCAAAGAGATCGCGATCCGCGTGCCGCGCCGCGCGCAGCCCCATCTGGACGTCCATTCGATCGTGCGGACGTGCCTGGAGTTCCCCAACGGGCTCCAGGAATTCCTCGCACTGGTCCATGCCTACGCCGGTGAGTCGACGCAGGTCCAGGCGCTGGACGACACGGTCGCGAGGCTGACCGGGCGCGCCCCCTGACGTCGGCGCGCGAGCCTTCCCAGCCGAACGGTCACCAGGTCACGGGCAGCTCCAGGGGGCCGTGGAAGAGGGAGTCCGCGCGCCACTGGACGGCCTCCGGGGGCACCGCCAGGCGCAGGTCGGCGAAGCGCCGCACCAGGGCGGCGAGGGCCGTCCGCATCTCGGTCCTGGCGAGCTGGGCGCCGATGCAGAAGTGGGGGCCGTGGCCGAACGTCAGGTGCTTGTTGTCGGTGCGGCCGAGGTCCGTCATCTCCGGATCGGGGAACAGTGCCGGGTCGTGGTTGGCCGCGAGCGCCGACACCGCGACCGTGCTGCCGGCGGGGATCGGCACCCCGCCGATCTCCACGTCCCGGAGGGCCAGGCGCGGGGTGCCGACCGGCACCGACGGCACCGTCCGCAGCAGCTCCTCCACCGCCGGGGCCACCAGGTCCGGATCGCGGTGCAGCGCGGCGTACAGCTCGGGGCGCGCCAGCAGGGCGTACACGCATCGGGCGAGCTGGTTCATCGTGGGCCCGTGCCCGGCGATCAGGAGCGTGATCGCGAGCCTGACCAGCTCCGCCTCGCTGATCCGCTCTCCTCGGTCGGACATCGTCAGCAGCTCGCTGACCAGGTCGCCGGCCGGTTCGGCGCGTCTGGCCGCGACCAGGTCGACGAAGTAGCGCTGGATCGCGGCCCGGGCCCGGTCGATCTCCTCCGGGGAGTGGCCGCGCAGCGCCATGATCGTCTCGGCCCAGCCGCGGAAGGAGTCGCGGTCCTCCCGCCGCACGCCGAGCAGCTCGCAGATGTCGGTGAGCGGCAGCGGCGCGCACAGCGCGTGGACCAGGTCGGCGGGCGGCCCGCCCGCGGCCATCTCGTCCAGCAGTCCGTCGACGACCTGCGCGATGCCCGCCCGCATGGCCTCGACACGGCGGCGGTTGAACGCCTGGGCGACCGCCCGCCGGAGCCGGGTGTGCTCCGGCGGGTCCATCTCGAACAGGACCCTGCTGGAGCCGACCGGCTCCCGCGGCTGCGCGGGCGCGCGGGGCAGGAACGTCGCGGCGCTGCTGAAGGCCGGGTCGCACAGCACGTGCTGCGCCTCGGCCGCCCGGGTCACCACGTACCCGACGTCGCCCGACAGCATCCGCACGCGGGCGGCCGGGCCGGGCGTGCGGATGTCGTTGATCGACGGCGGCGGCCGGTCGCCGGCCTCCTCCCGACCGGTCGGCTCGTTCATCGCTCCTCCCGTCCGGTCCCGGACGCCCCGGGCGCCCGGTCGTCCCCGGCCTGGCCCGCGTGGTAGGCGCTGATGCGCGTGCGGGTCGCGCGGACCTTGGCGTCCAGACCGCGGAGCGCGGCGGCGAGCGCCCGGTGCTCCGGGGAGGCGAGGAAGCCCTCGTGGGCGTCCTCGTCGGTCCAGTCGCTGATCAGGTGGTAGGTGCCGGGGTCGGCGAGGTCGCGCGACAGCGACTGGGCGACGTGCCCGGGGTGGCGGGCGGCGACGGCCGCCATCTGGCACCAGGTCCGCTCGAACTCCGTGCCGCGCGCCTCGTCCACGCTGATCTCCAGCAGCAGCCGGTACGTCGCCTGCGGCCGGTCGTCGGACCAGTGGTAGAACTCCTCGGCCTGCGCCTGGCGCATGGCCGGACGGTCCCTGTCGTACGGGACGAGCAGCGTGGCGAGCCTGGCGTTGATGTCGAGGAACCCGGGGTCGTCGCCGGCGGCGTACAGGGCCTTCTCGAAGGAGGCGTCTCCCTCGACCAGGTGGATGTACAGGTCGTGGAAGGTCAGCAGCGTGCGGCGCGTGACGCCGATGCGGCGGGGCAGGTCGGTGCGGTCGTGCTCGCGGAACACCGCCGCGACGGCGTCCCGGTCACCGGGCGCGATCTTCCGGATCATGACCGCCCGGTGGGTCGGGGGCGGGGCCTGGGGAAGCATGCTCGTCCTCCTTGACATCGGGATCGGCGGGCCCGGGTCACCGGCGCCCGGTCACGCGGCCTCCACGGGGCGGCATTCCAGAACGGTCCAGTGCCCCTCCCTGGGGCGGCCGACCAGCGCGAAACCGCACCGCGCGAGCAGCCGCCGCCACTCCCCCGGCGTCCGCTCCCGGCCGCCGAACAGCACGAGCATGTCGAGGTCGAGGAACTTGGCGTGGTCCCAACGGTTCCCCTCCGCCACCACGTGCTCGACGATGAACAGCCGCGCGTCGCGACGCTCTCCGATCGCCTCGCGGACGGCGGTCAGCAGCTCGGCGGCCCGCTCGTCCGGCCAGTTGTGCAGGACGGCCTTGAGCACGTAGGCGTCGCAGTCGTCCGGCAGCGGATCGTTGAAGAAGTCGCCGGCGACGCGGGTGACGCGCTCGGCGACCCCCTCGGCGTCGAGCACCTCAGCCGCGGCCTTGACGGCGGACGGCCGTTCGAACAGCACGCCCGCCGCGTGCGGGGCGCGCCGCAGCGCCGCCGCGAGGAAGTGGCCCTGCCCGCCGCCGATGTCGGCGATCCGGCCGAAGCGCTCGGGCCCGACGACGTCCAGGTGCCGTTCGGTCTCCCAGCGGCCCAGCGTGGTCATGGTGTGGTCGAAGCGGTCGCCGTCCTCAGGGTTCTCCTCGAAGTAGCGCCAGATGTCGGTGCCCAGCGTCGGGACCGTCGCCGGCTCGCCGGTACGGATGCTGTGCGCCAGCGCGCCGAACGGCTTCGTCACGAACGGCCGTGCGCTGTGCAGGACCAGAGGCAGCAGGCTGTAGGGGTCGTCGGCGCGGAGGGCGTCGCCCACCGGGGTGCCGGCGAACCGCCCGTCCGGCCGCTCCTCCAGAATCCCGACGGAGGCGGCGCAGCGCAGCAGTCGGTAGAGCGCGTCCGGCACGGCGCCGGTGGCCTCGGCCAGCTCGGTGACGGAGCGCGGCCCGGACGCGGTCAGATCCGCCACGCCCAGTTCGGCCAGGGTGCTCACCACCGCGGCCAGCCGCATCCCGCACGTCAGGTACAGCAGGCGCCGCGCGTGGAGGTCGCCGGGCCCGTACCCGTCGGGGCCGTCATCGCCGGAGGCCTTGCGCGCGCGTTCCTCCAGGACCGCCTTGATGTGCGCCATCTGCTCGACGGTGCCGCGGTTGATGCGGTCGCGCATCGCGTCCTCGGCGATCGGAGAGTCCGGCTTCATCGCGAACTCCTGCGTCCACCGCATCAGCACGCCCGCCGCCTGCTCGCGGTACTCCCAGCAGATGTTCATGAACGCGAACGGCCCGGTCTCCACCCGGTGGGCGCGGACGGTGCGGGTCTCGGGGTCGGGGACGCGCCGCGACACCCACGACCAGACGTTGCCCTGCTCGTCCGGGTGGGTGGTGAGCCGGAACACCACCGAGGGGCCGTCCCTCTCGACGATCTCCACTGCGGCGTACTCGGTGAACAGGTCCGGCCACCCGGCCACGTCGTTGGTGTGCTCCCACACCAGCTCCATGGGCGCGTCCACCAGGATCTGGTTGTCGGTGCGCGCGGTCATCGCCGGGCCTCCCCGTCCCCGGCCGCGGCCTGGTTGAGGCAGCGCAGCATCTCGGCGGGGGTCGCGAGGTCGAACAGCCGGTCCTCGTCGAGTTCCAGGCCGAAGCGTTCGGCCATCCGCGCGGAGACCTCCATCATCGCGACGGAGTCGTAGCCGAGGTCGGTGAACGCGCGGTCGGCGATGTCGCCGCCGAGATCGACGCCGTCGTCCTCGCCTGCGCAGGCGCGCAGGACGGTCACCAGATCGGTCAGGGTTATCGGTCCGTCTTGGGCCATGTCAGCTCCAGGGGTCAGGTTCCGGGAAGGTCGCGGGAGGCTCGTTCATCGCGTGGTTCGGCCGCCGGTGGGGTTTCGCGCGGGCAGGCGGCCAGGACGAGAGCGCTGTTGAACCCGCCCTCGCCGCGCGCCAGGATCAGCGCGTGGTCGATGCGGGCGGGCCGGGGGCGCCCGGTGACCAGGTCGAGTCCGTAGGACGGATCGGGCCGGACGTCGGCGGTCGGCGGGATCATCCCGTCGCGCATGGCCAGCAGGCAGGTCGCGACGTCGACGGCGGCGCCGCCCGCCGACATGCGTCCGGTCATCGCCTTGGGCGCGGTCACCGGCACACCGCCGGCGCCGAACAGCCCGGTGAGCGCCTCGGCCTCGGCACGGTCGCGCATCGTGCCGCCCGCGGCGTCCGCGAACACCACGTCGATCCGCTCGGGGGCGAGCCCGGCGTCGGCGAGGGCGAGCGCGGCGGCGTTGCGCAGCGTCGCCGGGCGGCTCGACCCGGGCGGCGGGTCCATCGTCGCGGCGTATCCGGCGACCCGCCCGTACCGGTGGCGGGCGCCGCGGGCGCGGGCACGGCCCTCGCGTTCCAGGACGAGGATCGCGCCGCCCTCGGCGAGCACGTGCCCGGAGGCGCCGGCGGCGAAGGGGCGGTAGGCGGTCGCCGGGTCGTCGCCGGCGGACAGCTGCGGAGCGGTCGGCGCGTCGCGGCCGGCCGACATCGCGGTCACCCCCCACGAGCAGACCGGGGCCTCGAACCCCCCGGTCAGCACGCCGTCGGCGCCCTTGCGCAGTACACGGCACGCCTGCCCGATCGCGTCCAGCCCGCCGGCCTGACCGCTGACCAGGACGCCGCAGGGGCCGCGCAGCCCGTGCCGGATGGAGATCTGGCCGGTGTTGACCGCGTAGAACCAGGCGTACGACTGGTACGCGCTGACCTTCTTCGGCCCCATCGACCACAGCTTGCGCAGCTCGTTCTCGCCGAACTCGAACCCGCCGGCGGAGTTGGCCAGCACGACGCCGTACCGCAGCGACTCCTCGGGGGACGGCGACAGCCCGGCATCGGTGATCGCCCATTCGGCGGCGGTCAGCGCCAGCTGGGTGAGGCGGTCGGTCTGCGGCAGCAGCCGGCCCGGGAGGTGGTCGCGCGGGACGAACCCGGGGACCTCGCCGGCGAGCCGGGCCGGGTAGCCGCTCGGGTCGAACCGGGTGATGGGCCCGATCGCGATGCGGCCGGTCAGCGTCGCCTCCCAGTGCCGCTCGGCGCCGAGGCCGCTCGGCGACACCACGCCGATCCCGGTGATGACCGCCCGGTCGTCCTCGGCGGCCGCCGCGGCGCCGGTCATCCCGGCCACCGTCCCGGGGCGCTGAGCACCATCGCGCTCTGGAAACCGCCGAACCCGCTGCCGACCGTGAGCACCGTGTCGACCCGCTGCTCGCGCGCCGTCACCGGAACGTAGTCCAGGTCGCATTCGGGATCGCGATGCCGCAGGTTCGCGGTGGGCGGGACGAGGTCGTACTCGATCGCCAGCGCGCTCGCCGCCACCTCGATCGCGCCGATCGCGCCCAGCGAGTGCCCCACCACCGACTTGATGGAGCTGACCGGAAGCCGGTAGGCGTGCTCGGGGCCGAGCGCGAGTTTGAAGGCGGCCGTCTCGTGCCGGTCGTTCTGCCTGGTGCCGGACCCGTGCGCGTTGACGTAGTCGACGCCCTCCGCGGGGACGCGCGCCTCGTCCAGCGCCGTTCTGATCGCCGCCGCCATCTCGGCCCCGTCGGGCCGCAGCCCGGTCATGTGGTAGGCGTTGCTCCGGGACGCGAACCCGCGGATCTCCGCGTGCACGTGCGCCCCCCGCGCACGGGCCGCCGCGGCGTCCTCCAGCACCAGCATCGCCGCGCCCTCGCCGAGCACGAACCCCGCCCGGGTGGCGTCGAAGGGGCGGCAGGCCCGTTCAGGGTCGTCGTTGTCCGGGGACGTCGCCCGGATCGCGTCGAAGCAGGCCACCGTGATCGGGGAGATGGGGGCCTCGCACGCCCCCGCCAGCACCACGTCCGCGGCGCCGTCGCGGATGATCTCCACACCGTGCGCGACGGCGTCCAGTCCGGAGGTGCAGCCGGTCGACACCACGCAGGCGGGCCCCTCGGCGCCGACGTCCCAGGCGACCTCGCGGACCAGGGACGCCGGGACGAGGTAGTCGGGCAGGTGCGGCGAGCCGTAGGACGGATCGACCACCGGGAGGCGGCCGCTGTCGCTGACCACGCTGTACTCGCGTTCGAGCGAGACGGTGCAGCCGACCGCGCTGCCGACGACCACGCCGGTGCGGGCCGGGTCGAGGTCGCCGGGCCGCAGGCCGCAGGCGGCCAGGGCCTCCCGGGCGGTGACGAGGGCGAACTGGGCGGCGCGGTCCATCCGGCGCCGCTGCCGGGGCGTCAGCCCGTGCCTCGCGGCGTCGAAGTCGATCTCCGCCGCCATTTGGGACCGGTACGGCCCCGGATCGAACACGGTGATCCTGCGGAAGGTGGGCTTTCCGCCGGTGACGGTCTCCCAGAAGCCGCCCGCGCCCGGGGCGCCCGGCGTCAGGACCCCGATCCCGGTGATCGCCACGGGGCGGGCCGGCCCCCCGCTCATGCCGGCTCCCGCGCGCCCGCGGCGGCGGACGGAGGCGTGTCCACCGCGGGCGGCGGCCCGTCGCCGGCCGGCTCGGCGGTCTCCACGTGTCCCATGTCGGGGCTCGGGGCCAGCGGCCCGAGAAACAGCACGGCCGTCGCCGGCCGGTCGCTCCGGTTCTCGTAGCCGTGCCGGGCGCCGCGACGGATGAGCACCGCTTCCCTGGCGTCCACGACCTGCTCGACACCGTTGACGGCGAGAACCAGCCGCCCGTCGGAGACGTAGACGTGCTCATCCGTGTACGGGTGATAATGCTCGCTGACGCGCTCCCCCGGCTGGAGTTCGAGCAGCGCCATGAGGCCCGCGGTCGTCCGGGCCGTGCCGGGCGACAGGAGCATGCGGATGCTGCCGCCGAGGCGGTGGTTCGGTTCGACCTCGCGGGCGCCGACCTTGACGGCTTCGAGCGCGTTCACGTTCCCTCGCCCCGCTCGGCGGCCGGTGCCGGACCGGCGTGAACGGGCGGAGCGGCCGACCCGGCCCGCGTCCGGTCGCGGGCGGGCGCGTCGCGCACCTCGAAGGCGCGCGTCGCGAAGGGCATGGGGGTGCGGGCCATAGGGGGTTTCGTCCTTCCTGGCGGGCGGCGGCCTCCCTCGCCCTGCTCGGCAGCCGAGAGTGGCCGGTACGCCTCTGGAGATCGATGTCGAGCGCCGTGTCGGGGCCCTCCCGCCCAGGGGAAGCACGTGCGCTCGATCCGGGCTCGCTCCTTTCAGGGAACCGCGCGGACTCTCTTCTTTATAGCCAATAGCGAACGATCAATGGCAGGCCATAGGTAGATTGTTGCGAGATCCTCGGAGCACAGTTCTTCTGAAATCCGGACCGAGCGCGCCATCAAGACACCCCGCCCCCGAAAGGGGGTTCGATGTGAGTCATTTGCGCCACATGTCCGGGCTGCACAACTCGCCAGATGAGCCAGCTATGCCGGTTATGCGACCGAGGACGCCCCGACCGCCACGACGACGATCATCAGCTCTGACCTGCTGAGAGAATCCAGGGTGGCGCACAGGGCACGGTCGAGGCACGAGTCGACGCAGGCACCTTCCCACGCCCCACGGCATTCGCGAGAAGAAGATGCCAAGCAGTCAGGAATTCAAAAAGAGACCATTCCAGGCGTGATCATAAACGACCTCGCCTGCAATGACGAAGTGCTTTGGATCCACACCCCAGGCCGTTGCCAGTAGCAGACAGCCAACACCGACCCACCCGCTCCTCGCCCTCGGACCAATTCGCCGCGAGTGCACTGGCCGCGCCATAAGGGCACGCGCTCATGCGGCCGCGACCCCGCGCCCACGATGAGCGGATCCCGCGGCCGAGGCGGATGCGTCCGAACGCGCGCCTCGGGGACCGTTCCACAGCCGGGGCACCCCCCGCCCGCCGTGACACGGAGACGGCTCGCTGATATGAGTGATCCGCACGACGCGCGACGGTGCCGCCCCTAGAGTGATCTTGGGCGGCAGTCATGACGATCGAGGGGCCGGAAATGACCGAGGACCAGGTGGACCTGAATACCGAGATCCCCCATTCCGCCCGGGTCTACGACTACATTCTCGGCGGCAAGGACAACTATCCGGCGGACCGCGACGCCGCGACGAACATCGTCGCCGACTGGCCCCACCTGCCGAAGTCCATGCGGGCCAACCGGAATTTCATGGCGCGAATGGCCCGTCGGCTCACCGCCGAGTTCGGCATCCGGCAGTTCCTGGACATCGGCACCGGGCTGCCCACCGCGCCCAACCTGCACGAGGTGGCCCAGTCCGTCGCGCCGGACTCGCGAATCGTCTACGTCGACAACGACCCCATCGTTCTGGTGCACGCCCGCGCCCTTCTCACGAGCACGCCGGAAGGCCGCACCACCTACCTGGACGCCGACTTCCTCGACCCCGACGCGATCCTGGGCTCCGGACATCTGCGCGACACCCTCGACCTGAGCCGGCCCGTGGCGCTGAGCCTGATCGCGATCGTGCACTTCATCCCGGACGACGCCGAGGTGCAGCGGATCATCGACCGCCTCATGGAGCCGCTGGCCCCGGGCAGCATGCTGGCCGTGTCGACCTGCACCGCCGACAGCGCCCCGGACGAGGTGGCCGCGGGCGTCGCCGCCTACAACGCCAACGGCATTCCGCTGGTGGCGCGCACGAAGCCCGAGGTGGAGCGCTTCTTCCACGGCCTGGAGATCCTCGATCCGGGCATCGTGCTCGTCAACCACTGGCACCCCGACCACGAGGCGTCCGAAGACCCGGACGCCCACGTCCACATGTACGGCGGCATAGGCCGCAAACCCTAGGCGGAGGCGCCGAGCGGAGAGTCAGCGCCTCGGCCGCACGGGGTCAGTGCGGGACCACGGACCGCTTCAGAGGTCCGTGACGGCCCTCGACCAGGCAGAAGCCCAAGCGCCTCTCGGATTCCCAGCCGTCCTCGTTGGGGACCACGTAGGCGAAGTCGATATCGGCGGGCGGGTCCTCCCCCCAAGCCTCGCGGGCGAACTTGAGACAGTCTTTGGTCACCTTCTTCTCCATCCCCTTGTCGCCCGGGTACTTGCCGCCTTGCATCGTGTAGACGGCGAGCACCTCGAACTCGTGTTCTTCGGTGCAGGCGATGATGGGCTGCACGCCGTCGTAGTTCCATTTCTTGACACAGTCACCCGGCGAGAGTTCGGATTCGTACCGGGACTTCGTATCCATGGTCTGCGCGAGAGGGGACGGAAGCAGGCCCGATCCTTTGTAGACCATGACGCAGGTCGCGGACCGTCTTCCGTCCTTCCACGCGTCCTCATCCGGTGGCGCGACGTGGAGCTTCAGATCGGAGCCGTACCGGCTCCGCTCCAGAAACTCGGTCCGCTCACGGCAAACGGTCCACGCCCGGTCAGCGGTCTCTCGTTCTCCGGGGTACGGGATGTCCGGGAGCTCCCCCTCAGCACCGACCTCTCCCTGATGAGGTGTGGTGCAGGACGATCGCCGCACATACAGACCGGTGCGAGTCTCCTCGAAATCGCTGAAGCACTCCCCCGGTCGAATGGCGGTGACCGTCACCTTTCCGTCCTTGCGTCCGGACTTTCCGTCCAGGTTCGAGAGCGGCAGCGTGAGCGCCAGGGCGACGGCGGCGGCCCAGGCGAGGGAGGCGGCCAGTCCGCCGATGGCGAGTCCCTTGCCCCTCTCGCCGCGGCGGGTGGTCTGGACGAGCGCGGCGATGACGAAGCCGACCGTGAACGGGATCAGGCCGAGCAGGCCCGTGACCAGCGCTATGACCGCGAACCGGTTTGTCCGGCGCGGGGCGGGGGCGGGGAGGGGCGGAGCGGGTGCGGGGGCGGACGGGAGAGCCGGGGGCTCGGTGGCGTCGGGTGGAGCCCAGGCGGGGGACGGGGCCGGGCCGTTCGGGACGTCGTCAGAGGGAGGTGGCGTGGTCACGGCGGAACGGTAGAACCTAAAATCCCAATGAAACCGGCATTTCAGGCAGTCGTCGCCGAGTCGTGATCATGAAGGCCCCCGGTCAGGTGGTGGCCAGGGTGGGGGCGCCCGGTCCGGAGAGATCGTTCGACGCCGCGCGGCGGCCGGACATCGCCAGGAGCAGGGAGAGCGCGGTTCCGCTCACTTCCGGGCCGTCTCCGACCGAGAGGTCGGCGTCCGTCGCCGTGAAGCGGAAACGGGCCGTCAACTCCTTGGCTCCGCCGAAGGACGCCGGTGTGCGGGCCTGGTAGCGGAGCGATCTGACGACGGCCTCCAGCGGGTAGGCGTGGACGATGCCCAGGGGACGGCGGATGTCCTCGCCGTGGACGACCTCTTCCACCAGCCGACTGTCGAGCGACGCCGGAGGGGTGGACGTCCGTGAGGCCACCTGGCGGAACCGCTCCAGCGTCTCCTGAGGTGAGGCGCCACGCTCGCGCTCCACCCCCTGCGTGTTCTGGCGGTCGAAGTCGAACCGCGCCTGAGCGAGGCGGAGGACGAACCCGAGGCGGGTCGTGCGGGCCGTGTCGACCAGGTGCGCGACCACGTCGTGCACCGTCCACCCGTCGCAGAGCGAGGGTTCCTCCCACCGCTCGCCGTCGAGGTGCGAGAGGTCGTCGATCAGCGCCGCACGCTCCGCGTGCACCATCGGCCAAACATCGTTCTTCATGGATCCCTCCTTCGGTGACCATCGGGTCCGGAGTGAGGACCTGCGGCGCGGCGAGAACTCATCGCCGGAGGCGTGCGCGTCGCTGGATCGGCCCGTGGCCTGCGGCTTTGCAGGCGGCCCGCGCGGGGCAGGGCAGGGGTGTGGCGCTTGACACACCGGATCGGACCCGCCTAACCTCCCGTCAACCGACAGGCACAGACGAAGACACCCCTGTCAGTGGTCTTCGTCTGTGCCTTTGTCATTCCCGGACCGCTGGCAAGGGTTTCAACCCCCCGAAAGGCGGCGGGCATGAACGACGGCCCTGCGAGCAAGAGAACGGCGGTCATCCGCAGCGCGGCGGACGCGGCCGGCCTCATCGACACCCTCACGAGCCTGCGCGGCCGGGCGAACTGGATCTGGTTCCTCGCCCTGTCGGGGCTGTTCCTGGACGCCTACTCCAACGCGGCGCTGGGCGCGGGGCTGTCCCCCATGGTCGCGCAGCTGGACCTGTCGCCCACGCAGGTCAGCGTGCTCACCGCGATGGCCCCGGCCATCGCGATCGTCTCCAATCCGTTCGGCGGCTGGCTCGCCGCCCGGATCGGCCGGATCAGGCCCCTGCTGATGACGAAGGTCATCTTCGGGGTCGGCGCGATCCTGACCGCGGTCGGCTCGGACTTCCAGACCGTCTTCGCCGGACGGGCCCTGGTGGGCGTCGCCTACGGCATCGACTTCGCCGTGGCGATGGCGCTGCTCGCCGAGTACACCCCGTCCTCGCTCAAGGGCCGGCTCAACTTCTGGCAGGGCGCCTGGTACGTGGCGACGACCACCAACCTCGCGCTCACGCTGCTGTTCTACAAGCTCGACGTCGGCTCCGACATCTGGCGGTGGTCGGTGGGCTCGGCGGTCGTCTTCGCGACGGCGCTGTTCCTCCTCCAGCTGGCCTTCCTGGTGGAGAGCCCGACCTGGCTGGCGTCCAAGGGCCGGCTGCGGGAGTCCGCGGCGAACCTGCGCCGCCTCTACGGGGTGGAGGCGCAGGAGGGCCCGCCGGCCACCCCGCAGGCCCGGGAGGCGCGCCACCAGGTCGGCATCCGGGACGCGGGGGTGCTGTTCCGCGGCGCGTACCTGCCCCGGACCGTGCTGTCCACGGTGATCTCCCTGACCCAGTCCATGCAGTACTTCGCCGTCGGCTGGTACCTGCCGGTGATCAGCCTGGAGCTGTTCGGCAAGGAGTTCGAGAAGGCGACCGCGGGCTCCATGGCGTTCAACGCGGTCGGCATCGCCGGCGGGTGCCTGTCGGCCTACTTCGGCCGCCGGCTCGGGCTGCGGGTCAGCTCGGCGGCCGGGTACGCCGTGGTGTTCGTGGCGCTGCTGGTCATGGGGGCGACCTTCAAGCAGCTCCCGATCGCGCTGGCCGCGATGCTGCCGGTGCTGTTCATCTTCTTCCACTCCGCGGGTCCCGGCCCCAACGGCAAGTCGATCGCCGCGCTGTCGTACCGCAGCGACATCCGCACCCTCGGCACCGGCGTGACCGGGATGCTCGGCAGCTTCGGCTCGGTCGCCGGCCTGTACGTGTTCCCGCAGCTTCAGGCGGCTTTCGGGGTCGGAACCAGCCTGATGGTGCTGTCGGCGGTGCCGCTGCTCGGCCTGGTCACCTGCGTGATCGTCAAGTGGGACCCGACGCGCGTCGCGGTGAACCTGGAAGAGGAGCAGGTCCGGCTGGAGCGCCGCGAGACGGTGCCGGTCTGAGCGCGGTGCCCGTCTTAGAGCAGTGCCCGTCTTAGAGCAGTGCCCGTCTGAGAGCAGTGCCGGTCCGGACGCGCTGAGGAGAGGAATGTTTCGCAGATGATCAGAGAACGCCGGCGCGGCGTGCTGAGCATCGACGAGGGCACCACCGGGACCCGCGCCGCCGTCGTCCTCGACGACGGCGGCGCGGTACCGGCCGCGTACCTGCCGATCTCGGTGCGCTCCCCCGACCACCTGCGCGTGGAGCAGGACGGGGCGGAGATCTGGGAGAACACCGTCCGGGTCTGCCGGACGGCCCTGGAGCGGGCGGCCGCTGACCGGGTGGAGATCGCGGGGGTGTCGATCTCCACGCAGCGCGCGACCGTGCTGCTGTGGGACGCGGTGACCGGTGAGCCGCTGAGTCCCGCCGTCGTGTGGCAGGACCGCCGCTACGCCGGACGGCTGCGGGAGTGGGAGCCGGACTGGGACGAGCGTCTCGCCGAGTGCACCGGCCGGCCGGTCGGGTCCCGCGCCCCGCTGCTGTGGGCGGCGGAGGAGATCGCCCGGAACGGGGAGGCGCGGCGGGCGCACGAGCGGGGCCGGCTGGTGTTCGGGTCGATCGACACCTGGCTGGTCTGGAAGCTCACCCGCGGGGCCCGGCACGTCATGTCCGCGACGAACGCCGTCGCCGCCGGCGCCTACGACCTGAGGACCGGCGACTGGTACCGGCCGTGGGCGGACTTCCTCGGCTGCCCGCCCGACATCCTGCCGTCCGTCGTGGACGAGGACGGGGACTTCGGCTCCACCGACCCGTCCGTCCTGGGGGTGCGGCTGCCGATCCTGTCGGTCATGGGCGACCAGCACGCGGCGATGGTCGCGCTCGGCGCGCACCGGCCCGGCCAGGCGATGTGCGTGCACGGGACGGGAACGTTCCTGGACGCCGTCGCGGGCGACCGGCCGCCCGGCCGCCGGGACCGGGTGCCCGGCGTGCTGACCCTGCTCGCCTGGCGCTCGCGCGGCGTGCCGCTGTTCAGCCTGGAGGGGTACGCCGCGACGACCGGCTCGGCGGTGCGCTGGCTCTGCGAGGAGATCGGGCTGTTCGAGTCGCCCCGGCACCTGGCCGAGCTGGCCCGCGAGCACTCCGGGCCGTCCCGCGTGCGGTTCGTGCCCGCGCTGGCGGGGCTGCGCACGCCGGTCTGGGCCCCGGAGGCCACCGGGCTCCTCGCCGGGTTGAGCCTGTCCACCACCCGGGCCGAGCTCGCCCGCGGCGTCCTCGACGGTTTCGCGCATTCGGTGTGCGACCTGCTCGAAGGTGTGGAGGAGGCCATGGGGCGGCCCGTCACCGACCTCGTCTGCGGCGGCGGCCTCGCCGGCAGCGACGCCCTGATGTCCGCCCAGGCCGACCTGATCGGGCGGCCGGTACGCCGCGCCCTCGCCCATGAGACCGCCAGCCTGCGCGGCACCGCCTACCTCGGCGGCGTGCGCGCCGGACTGTGGCCCGATCTCGCCTCGGCCGTCGCCGGGCTCGGCACCGCCCCGGTGTTCGAGCCCGAGCTCGCCGACGGCGACCGCCGGGAGGCCCGCGCCGCGTGGCGCGACCTGCTGGCCCGCCATGTCCCCACCCACTCAACGAAGGAATCGACGTCGTGATCCGGCTTACCGAACGCAAGGCGAGGCCAGAGGCGAGGAACGCGGTCCGCCGCACCCCGCTGGCACTGGACCGCGCCGCGCAGATCGAACGGCTCGCCGCCGAGCGGTTCGACGTGCTCGTCGTCGGCGGCGGCGTCACCGGCGCCTACACCGCGCTGGACGCCGTCAGCCGGGGGCTGAAGGTCGCCCTCGTGGAACGGGACGACTTCGCCTCGGGCACGTCCTCCAAGTCCTCGAAGATGGTGCACGGAGGCCTGCGCTACATCGAGCAGGGCAACCTTCCGCTGGTGCGGCGCTCGCTGCTGGAGCGGCAGCGGCTGCGCCGCAACGCCCCGCATCTGGTGCAGCGGCTCCCCTTCGTGTTCCCCGTGCTCACGCAGGACGGCGTGTTCGACCCGCGCATCGCCAAGGCGTTCGAGGGCCTGCTGTGGACCTACGACCTGGCGGGCGGCTGGCGCATCGGGCGGCTCCACCGGCGGCTCACCGCGCCGGAGGTCCTCGTCCGCGCGCCCCGGCTGCGCGCCGACCGCCTCCGCGGTGGCCTGCTCTACTACGACAGCCGCACCGACGACGCCCGCCTCACCCTGACCATCGCGCGGACCGCCGCGCACTTCGGCGCGGCCGTCCTCAACGGCGCCGCGTGCCGCGGCCTGGTCCGCGAGGGCGGGCGCGTGCGCGGCGCCACCGTCCAGGTCGACGGCCGCGATATCGACGTGCGCGCCGGGGTGGTCGTCAACGCGACGGGGGTCTGGTCCGACACGCTCGACGCGCTGTCGGATCCCGGCCACCGGCCGCGCGTCCGTCCCGCCAAGGGCGTGCACATCGTGGTGCCGTGGACCCGGCTGCCGATCGACGGGACCGTGACGGTGCCCGTTCCCGGCCGGGCCCGCCGCGCCACGTGCACCCGATGGGGCGACGTGGTGGTGGTCGGCACCACCGACACCGACTATGACGGGCCGCTGGACGAGGTGCTGTGCACGCGCGAGGAGATGCAGTACCTCCTCGACGGCGCCAACACCGCGTTCGACGCCGGACTGGGCGCGGACGATGTCGTCGGGTCGATCGCAGGGCTGCGGCCGCTCGTCGGCGGCAAGGAGGGCGCCACCCTCGACATGAGCCGCGACCACCAGATCACCACCGACGCCCACGGGCTGGTGACCGTGACCGGCGGGAAGCTCACCACCAGCCGCCACATGGGAGAGCTGGTCGTGGACGAGGCGCTGAAGGAGCTCGGCCGCACGGCGCGCTGCCGCACCGTCCGCCTTCCGCTGCTGGGCGGGTCGGGCTACGACGCGGAGGCCACCTCGGCCACCGGGGGGCTGGGCGCGCACCTGGGCGAGCGGTACGGCACCGAGGCCCGCTTCGTCGCCGACCTCATCGCCGAGGACGCCTCGCTGGCCGAGCCGGTCATCGAGGGCGGCGGGCACCTGCGGGCCGAGGTCGTGTACGCGGCCCGGTGCGAGATGGCGCGGACCGTCGACGACGTGCTGTCGCGCCGCACCCGGATGCGGCTGTTCGCCCGTGACCTGTCGGTCAAGGCGGCCCCGGAGGTCGCGCGGCTGCTGCAGCGGGAGCTGGGGCTGTCCGACGAGGAGGCCGGGCGGCAGATCGAGGACTACGTCTCCGGCGTCGAGCGGGAGCGGACCGTACTGATGGAGGAACTCAGTTGATCAGCAGGCAGACCATCACCCACCCCTTCAACCGCGGCGACTACGTCGTGGGGGCGCCCACGCCGCCGCGCTGGGCCGCCGACTGCCCGCCCGGCGACGGCGAGGCGAGCCTGCAGGAGGGCGTGGTCCGGGTGCCCGAGGCGGTCGTCGCCGAGCTGCGCGCGGCCGCGGCCGCCGTGCACACCGCCCGGGACGAGGTGGTCCGGCGGACCCGCGACTGGTGGGCGGGCACGTCCATCGGCGAGACCGACGGCCGCCCGGCCACCCCCGAGGCGGTGGTCGTCGAGGCGGCCGACGAGGAGCAGGTGGCCGCCGTGGTCCGGATCTGCGCCGCGCACCGCGTCCCGCTGACGGTGTCGGCGGGGCGCAGCAACGTGCTCGGCGCGGCGCTGCCGGTGTCCGGCGGGGTCGTGCTCGACGTCTGCCGGCTCGACCGGATCCTGTCCTTCGACGCCGAATCGATGATCGTCGAGGTGCAGGCGGGGATGTTCGGCGACCTGTTCGAGAAGGAGCTCCAGGAGGTCCACGGCGCCACCGCGGGGCACTGGCCGTCGGCGTTCGCGATCTCCACGGTCGGCGGCTGGGCGGCCTGCCGCGGGGCGGGCCAGCTCTCCACCCGGTACGGCAAGATCGAGGACATGGTCGTGGGGCTGGACGTGGTCCTGCCCGACGGATCGTCCGCGAGCTTCGGGACCCACCCCCGGGCGGCGGTCGGCCCCGACCTGCGGCAGCTGTTCATCGGCTCCGAGGGCACGCTCGGCGTGATCACCCGGCTGCGGCTGCGGACCCACCGGCTGCCCGCGTACGCGTCGGGCCTGGCGTACGGGTTCGCCACGTTCGCCGACGGGCTGGACGCCTGCCGCGAGATCCTCCAGCGCGGCGCGACCCCCGCGGTGCTGCGCCTTTACGACGCGCACGAGAGCGGCACCCATTTCGGCGAGCCGGACACCAGCCTGCTGCTGATCGCCGATGAGGGCGACCCGGTGCTGGTGGACGCGACGATGGCCGTGGCGAAGGAGGTCTGCGCGGCCCGCGCTCCGGTGACGCTGGACGGGGACGCGGTCCTGGCGCGCTGGCTCGACGAGCGGATGATCGTGGGCAAGTCGGGCGACGGGTTCGCCAAGGGACCCGGCTTCGTCGCGGACACCTGCGAGATCGCGGCGCCGTGGTCGTCGCTCACGGCGCTCTACGACGAGGTGATCGCGGCGGTGGAGGCCGTTCCGGGGACGCTGCGCGCCTCCGCGCACCAGTCGCACGCCTACACCGACGGGGCCTGCCTGTACTTCTCCCTGCGCGGCGACGTGGAACGCTTCCGCCGGCGGGAGTGGTACCGGGCCGCCTGGGACGCCGCCAACGACGTGCTGATCCGGCACGGCGCCGCGATCAGCCACCACCACGGCGTGGGACTGCTCCGATCGCCCTACGTGCGGCCCTCCCTGGGCAGCGGATTCGGCACCCTGGCGGCGGTCAAGCGAGCCCTCGACCCGAACGGGATCATGAACCCGGGGAAGCTGGGTCTGCCCGGGTTCTCCGAGGACATCTGAGCGCACATAGGGTGATTTTGTGGGTCATCGTCCGAAACGTCCCGTGGACCGGCGGCTGCTCGCCGCGCTGGCCGAGCACCCGGTCATGGCCTCGATCGTGGGGGTCGCCATGGCCGAGCGGTTCGCCGCCCGGTCGGCGCCGCTCGGCATCCTGGCGTCCGTACCGCTCGGCGAACTGGAGGCCACGGTGGCGGCGACGGTCGCCGCACGCAAGATCGTCTTCGTGAACATGGACTCGACGCCCGGCCTCGGGCACGACCCGGGCGCCCTGACCTACCTCAAGGGGATCGGGGCGATCGGGGTCTGCTCCACCCGCGCGGCGATCATCGAGCGCGCGGGCGGGCTGGGCCTGCTGACCATGCAGAAGGTCTTCGTCACGGACCGTTCGAACCTGCACCGCAGCGTGCAGTCCATCGGACGGTCCCACCCGGACCTCGTCCAGCTCATGCCCGCGGTCATGCTGCGCTACATCGAGCGCGAGGCGCGCGACCTCGGCGTGCCGTACCTGGCCGCCGGTTTCGTCCAGGAGGAGGCGGACGTCTCCGAGGCGCTCCGCCACGGCGCCGCGGGCGCGTGCACCTCCGACGACGCCCTGTGGGATCTGCGCCGGTCCGCCCTGCGCACGTCCTGATCGCTCTGCGCACGTCCTGACCGCCCTCCCCCGGTCCGACGCGCCGGCCCGCCCACCCGTGCCGCCCCGCGGCCGGGCGGGCCGGTCGCGTGTGCCCGCCCCCGTAACGGAAGGACCCTCGATGAAGCCGGGGACCCCCGCTCCTCCCCCGCCGACCAGCACTCATAACCCCGCCGCCACCGCCCGGAGGAGGGACGGCAGCCGGAGGACGATGGGAGCGGCGCTGGCGCCCGCCCTGTTCACCGTCCTGTGGAGCAGCGCTTTCGTGGCGGGCGTCCCTGGCGTCAGGGCGGCCCCGCCACTGCTGCTGATGTTCGCGCGGTTCTCCGTCGCGGGGGCGCTGCTCGCCGCGTACGCCCTCGTCACGCGGGCCCGGTGGCCGCGCGGGCGGGCGCTGGCGCACGTCGCCGTCACGGGGCTGCTCATCCAGGCGGTGCAGTTCGGCTGCTTCTACACGGCCCTCGCCCTGCACTACCCGGCGGCCGTGATCTCGCTCGTCCAGGGCCTCAACCCGGTGGTGATCGCGTTGGCGGCGCGGCTGCTGGGCGAGACCGTCACCCGGCGGCAGGCCCTGGGCTTCGCCCTCGGCGCGGCGGGCGTGGTGCTCGCGGTCGCCGACCGGGTGAGCCTGTCGGCCTGGGGCGTCCCGCTGTGCCTGGCGGGCCTGGGCGGGCTCAGCCTCGGCACCCTCTACCAGAAGCGTTTCGTCCCGGACATGGACATCCGGACCGGGACCGCCACGCAGGTCCTCGTGAGCGCGGCGGCCGTGGGCCCGCTCAGCCTGGCCCTGGAGAGCCCGCGCGTGTCGGACTGGACGGCGTTCGGAGGGTCGGTCGCGTGGATGGTGCTCGTCAACTCCATCGCGGCGTTCCTGCTGCTCAACTGGATGCTGTCGCGCTCGTCGGCGACCAGGGTGAGCACGGTGTTCTTCCTGACCCCGTCGGTGACGGCGGTGCTGGCCTGGCTGGTCACCGGTCAGGCGCTGGGCCCGCTGGTGATCGCCGGCCTCGGGCTCGGCGGCGCCGGAGTCCTGCTCGCCGCCGGGCGGGGACGATAATGGTCGTCCACCATCCGACGGAGGAACTGCAACGATGGCCGATGCCGGTCCCAAGCCGCGGTTGCGCGCGCCGGCCCGCCGGGCCCTGATCACGGCCGCGGCCGTGAAGGTCTTCGCGGCCAAGGGCTACCACGGCACGTCCCTCGGTGAGATCGCGGCGGCCGCCGGGGTGGCGCGGACGGTCCTGTACGACCACTTCCCGTCCAAGCGCGTGCTGCTTCTGGCGGTCATGCAGGAGGAGAACGCGTCGCTGATCGAGTACGTGGGGGCCCGCATCAGGGCCTCCGGCACCGCCGAGGACCGGATGCGGTCCACGATCGAGGCCTACTTCAGCTTCGCCCAGAGCCGCCCCGACGCCCGGCGCCTGCTGTTCGACCGCACCGGGGAGGACGACCCGGAGGTCCAGATCGTCCGGCAGGGCATCCGCGAATCGCGGACCCGCGCGGTGACGGCGCTGCTGGCCGACGACGTCCGCACGGTGGGGGTCGAGCCCGGCGAGCCGATCGCCGAGGCCATGGTCGAGCTGATCATCTCGGGGCTGGACGGGGTGGCGCAGTGGTGGGAGCGCAACCCCGACATGCCCAGGTCCATGCTGGTCGAGGGCGCGATGCGGCTGCTGTGGACCGGACTCGGCGAGTGAGCGCTCAGCCCACGCTCGTGTCGTGGTGGTCGTAAGGAGTCCCGGCGACCCCGGACCTGGCGGCGAGCTTGGACGCCAGGGCGACACCCCGCCGCTGCCACGCGTCACCGTGGCAGGCCCTCGCGTCCCTCCTGCGCCGCGCGCCGGGCAGGCGGTCACCGATCCGGCGCACGGCCACGTTGAGGTGGACGAGGCGTCCGGCGATCCACTCCCAGGGCTGGAGGCGCAGCGTCGCGAAGGGTGAGGCGCGGAGCAGGGCCCGGACGAGCGGTTCGCCGGTGAGGGCCGAGACCAGGCCGAGCAGCGGGGCCGATGCGTGGATCTGCAGGCGGCGCAGCACCGGGTTGCTGCTGAGCAGGTGGTCGCAGGCCGCCCTGACCGTGATGTCGGTCCATTCCGTCGGGCCGCCCGCCGTGAGGATCATGTGGTGGGCCATCTGGAGGCCGTCGACGGCGCCGCGGGGGATGAGCTCGTCGGCGACGCCCATCAGGTGGGCGATGTAGGCCCAGTAGAGCATGACGCTGTCGAGGTCTGCCGGCGTGACCCGCCGGCCGTGGGCGTGGTCGAACAGGAGCGGGAGCAGGCCGAAGGTGACCGCGGCGCCCATGGTCATGGCGTTGGAGATGGGGTTGCCGTGCCGGGCGAAATGCTCGTCCCCCCAGATCCGGCGCAGCGCGAGCCGCGCCTGGGCATGCATCAGCCTGACCCGGACGATGCTCTTGAAGACCTCGGAATGCCGGTCGGCGCCCCCGGGCCGGGTGACGTCGTGGAACCAGGTGACGGTCTCCAGTTCGCGGCGGCGGAAGTCCGCGAGGAACCTGCGCGTCTGCCCGGTCGCCGCCGACACCTCGGCGCCGACGAAGGTCCCCATGGCGTCGCTGAGCATCATGGTGGTCTTTCCGGCGAGGGACGCGTTGATCCACAGGCGCCGTCCCCGCTCCCAGGTGCCGGCGTCGAACCATTCCGGAGGATGGTCCAGGTGGCGGAAGAGTTCGACGAGCGCGGGCGGCGCGTCCTCGACAGCGTCGATGCCGCGGTCGAGGGCTTGGTCGAGCATCCTGCGGCCGCGCGACATCCCGATCTTCGTGAAGGCGAGGACGACGGCGTCCATCGGCTCGTCGCCCTGCCAGCGGTGGTCGTCGAACAGCCGGGTCAGCGGTGTCCGCACGGGATCGGCCCGCACCGGGATCCAGGGTGAGAACTGCTCGACATGGGGCTCGGTCAGCCAGAGCGGTGAGGCCTGCGCGGTCTCGGGCGCCGGCCGCAGAGCCATGCCGTCCCGGTAGTGGTAGTCGTGAGGGTGCATTAGGGATCCCGTACTCCGCGTCCATCGGGGCGAGCGGCCCCCGTCAGTGTTCGAGGTGGTAGTCGGTGGGGTCGAGACGGCGGGTGCGGCGGCGGTAGCCGGTCATGGAGCCGGGCCAGTTGTTGGTGTTGCGGCGGTCGGCGTCGAGGTACCAGCTGTCGCAGCCCCCCTCGTTCCAGACGGAGGTGGACAGGCGCTCCTGGGCGGCGGCGTCGAAGCGGTCGAGGACGTCGGCGCGGACGTCCATCGAGGTCGCGCCTCCCGCGAGGAGGCGGGCGGCCTGGACGATGTAAGCGGCCTGGCTTTCGAGCATGTGGACGATGGAGCCGGAGCCGACGTTGGTGTTCGGCCCGTACATGAGGAAGAAGTTGGGGAATCCGGTGACGGCCAGGCCGAGGTAGGCGCGGGCGCCGTCCTTCCAGGCGGCGTTGAGCTCCTGTCTGTGCGCGCCGAAGACGCGCATGGGCGCCACGAAGTCCTGGGAGCGGAACCCGGTGGCCCAGATGAGGGTGTCGAAGGCGTGGCGGCCGCCGTCGGCGGTCCGGGCGCCGTGGCCGGTGATCTCGACGATGGGGCTGTCCACCACGGCGACGTCGGGGCGGTTCAGCGCCGGGTAGTACTCGCTCGAGGTGAGGATGCGCTTACACCCCGGCTCGTAGCGGGGTGTCAGGCGCCGCCGCAGCCGCGGGTCGCGGACGGACCGGAGCGCGTACCGGCACAGCAGGCGGACGGGCGCCGACAGGACGCGGCGGCCGCGCGGGGAGACCAGCGCGGGGTTGAGGACCAGCTCGAACCACAGGAAGATCCCCAGCCGCGACAGCCTCTGCACCGCGGGCAGGCGGCGGTTGAGGGCGTGCCGCCGGCGCGGGTAGAGGCGGTCGGGTTTGCGGCTGATCCAGTGCGCCTCCCGCTGGAAGATCGTCAGGTGCGCGGCGGCGGGGGCGATCAGCGGGACGAACTGGACGGCGCTGGCGCCGTTGCCGACGACGGCGACGCGCCTGCCCTCCAGGGCGTGGTCGTGGTTCCAGCGGGCGGAGTGGAACGCGGTGCCGGCGAAGCGGTCCAGCCCGGGCAGGCGGGGCACGGCCGGGTTGGACAACTGCCCGCATGCGGCGACGAACAGGTCGTACTCGTGAACTCCGCCATCGCCGGTGTGCAGGCGCCAGCGTCCTGTCGCGGCGTGGAAGTGCGCGTCGGTGACCGTCGTCCGGAACCGGAAGTGCGGCGTCAGGCCGTACTTGTCGGCGCAGTGCCGCAGGTAGGCGAGGATCTCGTGCTGCTCCGCGAACCGGCGTGACCAGTCGGGCTTGGGTTCGAAGGAGTAGGAGTACAGGTGGGAGGGCGCGTCGCAGGCGGCGCCGGGGTAGGTGTTGTCGCGCCAGACGCCGCCCGGCCCGTCGGCCCCGTCGAAGATGGTGATGTCCTCGAAGCCGGCCCTTTTCAGGGCGATGGCCAGGCCTATCCCGCTGAACCCGCTGCCGACGACGGCGATCGAGATCGTGCGGCGCCGCACGCGTGGGCCTCCCGCCCCGCCGGGCCGGCCGGGCGCCGGCCGCGGTCGCGCTTTTCCGACACTCATGTCGGTTAGGGTGGCCGCACCGGAAGACGGGAGTCAAGACCATGGGCAAGAATCCGCCCAGGACGCGGATGCGGGGGCCGGCGCGGCGGGCGGTCATCACCGCCGCGGCGCTGGAGCTCTTCGCGGGCAAGGGCTACCACGGGACGTCGCTGGGCGAGATCGCCGCCCGGGCCGGCGTGGCCCGGACGGTCCTGTACGACCATTTCCCCTCGAAGCGCGGGCTGCTGCTGACCGTCGTGCAGGAGCAGAACACGGCGCTGATGAGCCATGTCGGTGCTCGCATCACCGCGGTGGGAGCGGCCGAGGATCGGATGCGGTCAACCATCGACGCCTATTTCAGTTTCACCGAAACGAGGTCCGCCGCGCGCAAACTGCTGTTCGACCACGCGAACGAGGACGATCCGGAGATCCGGATCGCCCGCCAGGGCATCCGGGAGTCCCGAGCCCAGGCGGTGACCTCCCTGCTCGCCGACGATATGCGCGCGATGGGCGTCGACCCCCGCGAACCGATCGCCGAGGCGATGGTCGAGCTCATCATCACCGGTCTGGACGGCGTGGCGCAGTGGTGGGAGCGCAACCCCGACATGCCCAGATCCCTGCTGGTCGAGGGGGTCGCGAGGCTGCTGTGGAACGGTCTCGGCCGGCCGCGGTGACCCGGCGCGCCCGCCGGCGGAGATCGCACCGGGGGCTTGACGGCCCGCGGCGGCGTGCTCATAGTGAGGGGCCATCCGCAACCGACATGAGTGTCGGTTAGCACACCACCTCCCAAGGAGTGCGCTGTGGAGGACAAGACTCCATCGCAGAACCCGTCGCCCCAGAGCGAGCCGGAACCGAGCGGGCGGGCGGGCGGCGGCGGGCTGGACCGCCGCCGGTTCGTCACCGGGGCGATCGCGGCGGCCGGGGCGCTCGCCGCCTCCGGCGCCCTCGGCGCCGGGCAGGCCGCGGCGGCCGCGCCCACCGCGCGCCGGGCCGCCCGCACCGGCCGCGCGGCCGCCGGACGCCGGGTAGCGATCTTCGGCGGCGGGATGGGCGGCCTGTCGGCCGCCCACGAGCTGGCCGAGCGCGGCTTCCAGGTGACCGTCTACGAGCGCAAGGCCTGGGGCGGCAAGTGCCGCAGCATGCCCGTCCCGAACACCGCGGGCGGAGGCCGCCAGGACCTGCCCGCCGAGCACGGGTTCCGGTTCTTTCCCGGCTTCTACCAGAACCTCCCCGACACCATGTCCCGGATCCCGCTGCCCGGCGGCGGCAAGGCCTTCGAGAACCTGGTCGCGGGCGACCAGGTCGCCGCCTTCTACAAGGGCACCAAGTTCACCCTTCCCGCGAAGGGCAGCATCATCGGCACGCTGAGCCCGGACTCGCTGCTGGCCTTCCTGCAGACCGCGCTCAACGTGGCCGGCGCCGTCCCGGTGGTGGAGGTCGGCTACTTCCTCCAGAAGATGATCGCGTTCGTCACCAGCGGGCCCAAGCGCCGCTACCAGCAGTGGGAGAACATGAGCTTCTCCCAGTTCGTGCACGCCGAGAAGATGTCCAAGCCCTACAACGAGCTGCTGGTGGAGATGTTCACCGGCACCCTCGTGGCGGCCAAGCCCGACAAGGCCAACGCCCACACCATGGGCCTGATGGCCGAGGCGTGGGTCTACAGCACCCTCGGCCTGGGCGGCTACAAGGCTCCCGACCGGCTGCTGAACGCCCCGACCAACGAGGCGCTCATCGACCCGTGGGTGGCCTACCTCAAGTCGCTCGGCGTGACCTTCCAGTCCGACGCCACGCTCACGCGGCTCGACGTCCAGGACAAGAAGATCAGCGGCGCGGAGATCACCGGCGCCTCCGGCAGCGGCACCGTGGACGCCGACTACTACGTGCTGGCGGTCCCGGTCGAGCGCGCCGTCCCGCTGCTCAACGACCAGATCCTGGCCGCCGACCCGAGCCTGCGGTCGCTGCGCGAGCTGACGACCGACTGGATGAACGGGATCATGATCTACCTGCGGCAGCCGATCAACCTGGCCAAGGGGCACGTCGCCTACGCCGGGCAGCCGTGGGCGCTGACCTCCATCAGCCAGGCCCAGTTCTGGAAGAAGAGGTTCGGCACCACCTACGGCAACGGCGAGGTCAACGAGTGCCTGTCGATCGACCTCTCCGCCTGGGACAAGCCCGGCATCCTCTACGGGAAGGCGGCCAGGGACTGCACCTCCGACCAGATCTTCAAGGAGGTCGTCGCGCAGATCCGCAAGGCTCTCCCCTGGAACGGGATCATCCTCAACGACGCCAACATCCACTCCTACTTCATCGACCCGGCCATCACCGGGAACGGGACCTCGCAGGCCGCCAACGACGAACCACTCCTCATCAACAGGCCCAGTTCCTGGAACCACCGGCCGGAGGCCGCCACCGCCCTGCCCAACTTGTTCCTTGCCTCCGACTACGTCCGCGCCGACATCAACCTGGCGACGATGGAGGGCGCCAACGAGGCCGGGCGGAAGGCCGCCAACGCCATCCTGGACGCCTCCGGCGCCTCCGGCACCCCGGCCAAGCTGTTCAAGCTCTACCAGCCGAACGAGTTCAAGGGCTTCTTCGACGACGACGACCGCCGCTTCGACCGCGGCGAGGCCAACTTCTTCGACCTCTACGACCCGGCCAGGCCGTGATCCGCGAAGTCCCGCCATGAGCCGCCGCCCGCGGCCCGGCCGAGCGCGCCGACCGGCCGGAGCCGCGGGCGGCCTGGGGAGGTGGCGTGGCCGATGACCGCGCCCGAGTCGCCGCCCTTACCCGGACGGCCCCTGGACGAGCACGCGGTCAGGAGCCTGCGCGAGAGCGTCCCGCACATCGCCGCCACCGCCGCGGACGCCGCGCGCACCCGGATTCCGGGCTACCGGTGGGCCCGCCGGACGGCCGACCGCGATCTTCTGCGCGGGGCGATCGCCCTCGCGCTCAGCGGTTTCCTCGATCCCTCCGCGGACTGGTCCGGCGAGCCGCGGCCGGCGGTCCTGGAGGCCTTCCGGGACCTGGGCGAGGCCGAGGCCGCCGAGGGCCGCGCCCCCGACGACCTGCAGGCGGCCCTCACCGTCGCGACCGGCGTCGCCGCCGAGCACCTCACCCGGCAGGCCCTGCGGCGCGGGCTGGCGCTCACTCCGCGGCACGGCGGGACGGCCGTACAGAAGGGCCTCGCCTACACCGACCGGCTCCGGCGGGCCGCGGCTGCCGGCCATCTGTCGGCCACGGCGCGCGGCGCCGCCCAGGGCGGGCCGGAGCAACGGCGCCTGATCGACCTGATCCTGAGTCCGCACTGCGAGATCCGGGCCCTGCGCGAGGCCGCCGCCCGTGCGAGCCGGCCCCTCCCGCGGACCGTCGCCGTCATCGCCGTCGACGGTCGCCGCCGGGACGCCGCACCGCCGCGCTTCCTGCCGGAGGACGTTCTGAACGGGCTCCACCTGAAGGTGCCCTGCCTGGTGTTCCCCGACCCCGAGGGACCCGGTCGCCGCGCCGCCCTGGAGGCGATGCTGGGCGACCAACCGGCCGTCGTCGGCCCCGCGGTCGCCGTCACCCGCGCAGCCCTCTCCCTGCGTCTGGCCCGGCGCGGTCTCGACCTGCTCCCGCCCGCCATGCTCGCCGCCGGCACTCCCGTGCACGTGAGCGAGCACATCCCCGCGCTCCTGCTCGTCCAGAACCACGATCTGGCCCAACGCCTCGTCGACCGCAAGCTGGCGCCGTTACGCCGGCTGCGCCCGGCCCAGCAGGACCGGCTGGCGAAGACGCTGCTCGCCTACTTCGAATGCGGCTTCAACGCCAGCACCACCGCCGCCCGCCTGCACACCCATCCCCAGACGGTCCGCAACCGCCTTCGCCTGCTCGAACCTCTCTTCGGCCCCGAGCTCTACGCCCCCGCCAGCGCCCTCGACTACCTCATGGCCCTGCACGCCTGGCAACTCCTCACCGACCGGCCGGAAGGCGGCGCCTGGAAGAGACCGCCGAATACTTAGCCATTGCGCTAACCATGACGCTCGGGTAATACTTAGCTTTATGGCACAGTATTCGCCGGAGCTGGACGGCGTGTTCGTCGCCCTCGCCGACCCGACCCGGCGCGCCGTCGTCCGGCGCCTCGGGCTCGGGCCGACGAGCGTCGGCGACCTCGCCCGCGAGTTCCCCATGACCCTCCCCTCGTTCATGAAGCACGTGCGGACCCTGGAGTCGAACGGGCTCATCCGCACCCTCAAGTCCGGTCGGGTGCGCACCTGCGTGCTCAACCGCGAAAGGCTCGATCTCGTCGACGACTGGCTCGCCGAGCAACGCCGGATCTGGGAGGGGCGCACCGACCGCCTCGAACAGTTCGTCACCGACCCGAAGGAAGAAGGCCGATGAACCCCGATCTCGACCTCGGCCTGGAGCGGATCATCCGCGCTCCCCGCGCGACCGTGTGGCGGGCCTGGACCGATCCATCCCAGCTCGAACAGTGGTGGGTCCCGGCCCCGTCCCGCTGCCGGGTGGACCATCTGGACACGCGGCCCGGCGGAGCCTTCGTCACGCGGCTGAGCGACGACGGGGCCCACTTCGGCCCGCACATGGACGCGTGCTTTCTCGCCGTCGAGGAGCCCCACCGGATCGTGTTCACCAACGCGATCGACAGCACGTGGCGTCCCGCGCACCCCGCACCGGTCGCGATGACCGCCACGATCACGATGGACGACCATCCGGAGGGCACGGCCTACCGGCTGGTCGTCCAGCACCGCGACCCCGAGGCCCGCGCCCGCCACAGCGAACTCGGCTTCGCCGACGGCTGGACGACGGTCGCCGGCCAGCTGGCCGCCTTCGCGGAGAGGATCACCGCACGATGAAGATCACCCTCACCGAGTTCGTCACGCTCGACGGAGTCAGCCAGGGCCCGGGCTCGCCGGACGAGGACACCACGGACGGTTTCACCCGCGGCGGCTGGCTCGTGCCCCACATGGACGCGACGTTCGTCCGGCGCGCCTCCGAGTGGCTCGACCTCGCCGACGGCCTGCTCCTCGGCCGGCGCACCTACGAGGCGTTCGCGCGCGACTGGCCGAAGATCACCGATCCGGCCGACCCCTTCACCGGACGGATGAACGCGCTGCCGAAATACGTGGTTTCCGACACCCTCACCGAGGGGACCTGGCACCCCACCACCGTGCTCGCGGGCGATCCGGTCCAGACGGTCGCCGGCCTCAAGGCGCGGCCCGGCCGGGAACTCCAGATCCACGGCAGTTCCCACCTGGGGGACTCGCTGCTGTCGGCGGGCCTGATCGACGCGCTCCGCCTCGTGGTCGCGCCCGTCGTGGTGCGAAGCGGCCGGCGCCTTCTGGACGCGCAGGGCGCCCCGAACGGGCTGCGCCTCGTCCGCCACGAGGCCACCCCGGCGGGCGTGCTGCTCCTCGAATACGAGACGACCGGCCGAGCACCTCAAGGCCAGTACGAGGGAGTCGCGGCGTTCACCTAGTACGGGAGAAGGACGATCCACGGGCCGCGGCTCGACGGGCTCCGAGTGAGTCCGTCGAGCCGCGGTCCTCCGTCCGGGTCAGCTGCGCTGGGAGCGCACCGCGACCCGGCGGATGAGCTGAACGTCGGTGAGCGGTCCCGTGGACGCGGCGAAGCCGAACTTGACGGTGTTCGGGACGGGCCTGGGGGCGGCGAACCTCAGCACCCGCTTGAAGCCGCCGCCGTCCCGGAAGTCGATGTCGACCGTCGCCACCGGGTTCGGTCCAGGCGACACCGCCACGCGGACGACCCGCTTCACCGGTTCCAGCAGCCTTTCGGCCCGGCTCGGCGTCACGTCGGCGGGCATCGTCTTCAGGTCGCCGTGGAGGCGCCCGGGAAGGGACGACCGCCAGGGGCCCCTGGTCGTCTTGTTCTTGGTGGTCGCGCCGAGCAGGCAGTATCCGGTGGCGCCGTTCCCGGGCCCGCGCGCGGTCACGACGTTGGGGCCGGGGGCGGGCGGGCGGAACGCCGTCCCGGCCGGGGAACGCCGCTCGCAGCCGTTCCCGCGCCCTTCCCCGTCGCCGAAGTAGTCGCCGAGCACATCGAGCCCGATGCCGAGGTACCCGCCGTCGACTCCGGGAATGAATTGCCCGCCGGCCCGGCCGCCCGGCAGTTTCTGGGCGTAGCCGAGGCTTCCGCCGAATGCGCCCGGCGTATTGAGGCTCCTGGCGCCGTCGGTCAGGAAGAACGAGATCCCGTCGGCCGGGGCGCGCGTGGTGTTGCCGTACTGCCATTGTTCGAAGGTGACCTCCAGGCCGCCCCGCGTGGGGATCGGCGAGTCGAACAGCGCGGCGCCGGTCTCCTCGAAGTGGGCGTCGGTGAGCTGGAGGTATCCGCGCGAGGCGGCGTTGCCCGGCGGCACGGGGCCGACCGGGTCCCGGCGGCAGCCCCCGAGCGGGTGGTTCGTGGCCTCCGCAGCCGCGCTCGCCCGCGCCGCGCCCGTCAGGCAGGCCGCCCCGTACCCGATGAAGCGCGCGTCCGCGGTGGCTCTGGTGAACGATTCCTGGACCAGCACCGATCCCGGACGCCGGTCGGCCGCCGACGCGTGCCCGAATGACGCGACGGCCGCGACGACACCGACCGCCGCCGTGATGCAAGCTCCCCGATGCCTCATGCCGTTTCTCCCCACGGAGGTCCGAAGCGATCTTCCTTCCGCGTTCATCTGAACACACGATCACGTCGAGACCCCCGGATTGCCGGTATCGCGGCAATACATGAAGTCATTCTTTACCGGAATGCATGGCATCCCATGAGATGGCCGAGCTTTCACCACGAAAGCAGCGAACGGGGGTACCACCGAATACGCGGCGGCCATTTCGGAGCGGGCGGAGTCGCCTCATCCCAGGCGGGTCAGGGCTTGCGGGCCAGCCCTCCCGAGCAGGACACCTCGGGGACGTCCTCCTGGCCGGGGTCGGGCCGCCATCGCGTCACCGGTACGACACCTGGCTCCAGCAGTTCCAGGGCCTCGAAGTAACCGGCGATCTGCTCCTGCGTGCGGGGAATGTAGGGGACGGCGCCGCTGGCGGAGTTGTAGGTCCGGATGGCCTCGGTGTAGGCGGGGTCGGCGTCGGTGCCGTCATAGACGGCCAGGTAGCTGCCGGACGGCAGGGCCGCCATGAGCCGGCCGACGATCGAACGGGCCTGGTCGTAGTCGCCCACCAGCCCCAGGATGCCCATGAGCATGAGCGCGACGGGCTCGTCGTAGTCGAGGGTGCGGGCGGCTTCGGCGAGGATGGCGCCGGGGTCGCGGACGTCGGCCTCGATGTAGTCGGTGGCGCCTTCGGGCGTGCTGGTCAGCAGCTTCCGGGCGTGCGTCAGCACCAGCGGGTCGTTGTCGACGTAGACGATGCGGGAGGCCGGCGCCAGCCGCTGGGCGATCTCGTGGGTGTTGTCCATGGTGGGCAGCCCGGTCCCGATGTCCAGGAACTGGCGGACGCCCGCCTCGCCCGCCAGGTGCCGCACCACCCGCCGCAGCATCCGCCGGGACTGCCGGGCCATGGCGACCATGCCGGGAAAGACGGCGAAGATCCCCTCTCCGGCCTGGCGGTCGACGGGGTAGTTGTCGGTTCCGCCCAGCAGGAAGTTCCAGATGCGAGCCGAATGCGGCACGGTCGTGTCGATCTCGGGTTGTGAGCTCATCGCGGACGGCCCCCGGGGTCTCGGATTCCTTGCCGGCTCTATTACCCATCTGCGCCCCGCTGAGCGCCGCCGGGCGGGCGGGGTATGCATGAGCGCTGTTATATTAGCGCTGTGACATCTATGGACCCGACCGCGACGCCGGGACGTTGGCATGCGCTGCACACCCTGCTGGCGGGCCTGGACGCCCAGATCGAATCCCTGTACGCCGACCGGGGCGTCCGAGGGGTCCGCCCCCGCTTCGCCTACCCCCTGATCCGGCTCGCGCATACCGGCCCGCTGACGATCCGCGAACTGGCCGCCTCGCTGGACCGCTCCCACTCCGCGATGAGCCAGACGATCGCGACGATGCGCCATGAGGGGCTGGTCACCACCGAGCCCGGCACGGACGCCCGCACACGGCGCGTCACCCTGACCGACCGCGGCCGCGCCCTCGTCCCGTTCCTCGAGGCCGAGTGGCGCGCGACCGAGGCGGCGGTCGCCGAGCTCGACGACGAGGTGCCGCACCCGCTCAGCGCCGTCGTCACCGAACTGGAGCGCGCGCTGGCCCGGCGGCCGATGAAGGACCGGATCCTCTCCCACCTCGACGCGCCCCCGGCCGGGCCGTAGCCGTGGCCTTGCGCGAGAGGCTCGTGGACGTCCGCCCGCTGCGCGGGAGCAGGCCGTTCCGCGCCCTGTGGGCCGGGTCGGTGCTCGCCTCGATCGGGCAGCGGATCGCCGTCGTCGCCGTCCTGCAGCAGGTCTGGGAACTGACCCGCAGCCCGCTGTGGACCGGGGCCATCGGCCTGGCCACGGGCGTCCCGCTGCTCGTCCTCGGGCTGGTCGGCGGATCGCTGGCCGACGCCGTCGACCGCAGGAGCCTCGTCCGCGCCGCCACCGGCGGCCAGGCCCTGGCGGCCCTCGGCCTCATGGTCCAGGCCGCCGCCGGGAACCGGTCGGTGACGCTCCTGCTGGCCCTGGTCGCCGCCGGGGCCGGCTGCTCGGCGCTCGGGGCACCGGCCCGGCGCACCTTCCCCACCCGGCTGCTGCCCGCGGACCAGGTCGCCGCCGGGCTCGCCCTGCAGAACGTCGCGTTCCAGGCGTCCATGCTGGTCGGCCCCGCCGCCGCCGGGCTCGTGCTCGCCCGGTGGCACTACCCCGCCGCGTACGCGATCCAGGCCCTGACCACCGTCGCCTCGATGATCGCCGTGATCCGGCTGCCCGCGATGCCCGCCCCGGGCCGCGGCGATCGGCACCCGGCGGGGCGCGAGCGTCGCGGGCCGCCGCCGGGAGGGTGGCTCATCGCCTTCCGGCATCCGATCCTGTGGGGTTCGTTCGGCGTCGACCTCGCCGCCACCGTCCTGGCCATGCCCATCGCGCTCTTCCCCATGGTCAACGAACTCCGGTTCGGCGGCGATCCCCGGACGCTGGGGCTGTTCCTGTCCGCGGTCGCGGTCGGCGGGCTCGGCGCCGGGCTGTTCTCGGGAACGGTCACCCGCCTGCGCCGCGGCGGCCTGGCCCAGCTCGCCGCCGCCACGGTCTGGGGCCTGGCCCTCGCCGGTTTCGGCCTGGCGGAGCCCCTGTGGCTCGCGCTGTCCTGCCTGGCGGCGGCCGGCGCGGCCGACACCATGGCCGTGATCACCCGCGGCGCCCTGATCCAGGTGGAGACCCCCGACCACTTCCGGGGACGGGTCTCCTCGATCGAGCACGTCATCGGCGTGGCCGGCCCCGAGATCGGCAACTTCCGCGGGGGCCTCCTCGCGTCCCTCACCTCCGCGCCGCCGGCCCTCGTGACGGGCGGACTGGTGGCGGCGGCCGCGGTCGTCGCCGTCGGTCTCGCGAATCCTCCCCTGCGCCGACACCGGACGACGCACGGGCACGGGGACGCGCGCCCCTCCGCCGCACCGGACCCGGAGCCGGCCGATCCCCGCCGTCTGGTCGCCGCGGACCGCCCCGAGACCCCGGGCGGGGACCGCGATGGGGTCTGAGAGCACCCTGGGCTGCGCCCTCACCGGCGAGTTTCGCCTAGGGTCATGTCCGGTTGGGTCTGAAAACATGTCCAAAACCTCATGGGCGGCGATCAAGGACGGCCAGAGGGCGGTACGCGCGTGCCGGGCATGCTTCGGGCGGCCACGGAGATCACGGAGAAGGCGGGAGAGGGTCATGGACGTCGAGCGGACTTCGCTGCCGGGCATCGGGCTGCGGCACGTGTTCACCACGGGGCGGGGCCGGCAGATCGGCGTGGTGTCGCACCGCACGGGCCGCCGGGATCTGGTGATCTACGACAAGGACGATCCCGACACCTGCGTGGTGTCGGTGGCGCTGGCGGCCGAGGAGGCCAACGCCGTGGCCGAACTGCTCGGCACCGGCCGGGTGGTGGAACGGCTGGCCGAGCTGAACCGGCAGGTCGAGGGGCTGGTGACCGAGCAGATCCTGCTGACGGCCGCCTCGCCGTACGCGGGCCGCCGGCTGGGCGACACCCGGGCCCGCACCCGCGCCGGCGCCTCGATCGTGGCGGTGGTCCGCGACGGCGAGGTCATCGCCAGCCCGCGTCCGGACTTCGAGTTCCGCGCCGAGGACGTCGTGGTGGTGGTCGGCACCGACGAGGGCACCGCCGCCGTCGCGACCATCCTGCACGGCGGGTGAGAGGACCATGCACGCTGCGACACAACTGATAGAGCTCGGGGCGATCGTCCTGGCGCTGGGCCTGCTGGGCGCGGTGGCGGTCCGCTTCTCCATCTCCCCCATCCCGCTGTACCTGGTGGCGGGGCTGGCCTTCGGCTCGGGGGGCATCCTGCCGCTCGGCGCCAGCGAGGAGTTCGTCTCGCTCGGCGCCGAGGTCGGCGTGATCCTGCTCCTGTTCACCCTCGGGCTGGAGTACACCGCGGGGGAACTGGTCGGGACGCTGCGCACCTCGGCCCCGGCGGGACTGGCCGACCTGGTGCTCAACGCCGCTCCCGGGGTGGCGGTGGCGCTGATCCTGGACTGGGGGCCGGTGGCCGCGGTGGCGCTCGGCGGCATCACCTACGTCACCTCGTCCGGGATCACCGCCAAGGTCATGGGGGACCTCGGCTGGCTGGGCAACCGGGAGACCCCGGCGGTGCTGTCCATCCTGGTGTTCGAGGACCTGGCGATGGCCGCCTACCTGCCGATCCTGACCGCGCTCCTGGCCGGGGCGTCGCTGGTCGCCGGGGCGACCACGCTCGGCATCGCCGCCGCCACCATCACGGTGATCCTCTACGTCGCGCTGCGGCACGGCCGGCTGGTGGAGCGGTTCGTGACCAGCCCCACCGACGAGGTGCTGCTGCTGAAGGTGCTGGGGCTGACCCTGCTGGTCGCCGGGCTGGCCCAGCAGCTGCAGGTGTCGGCGGCGGTCGGGGCGTTCCTGGTCGGCATCGCCCTGTCGGGACCGCTCGCCCACACCGCCCGGGAGCTGCTGGCTCCGCTGCGGGACCTGTTCGCCGCGGTGTTCTTCGTGTTCTTCGGCCTGCACACCGACCCCGGCCAGCTGCCCCCCGTGCTGGGTGTGGCCGCGCTGCTCGCCGTGGCCGGGATCGCCACCAAGCTCACCTCGGGCTGGGTGGCCGCCCGCCGAGCGGGCGTGGCCGCCCGCGGGCGCCTGCGCGCCGGAGCGGCACTGGTCCCGCGCGGAGAGTTCAACATCGTCATCGCCGGGCTGGCCGTGTCCGACGGCGTCAACCCCCGGCTCGGGCCGCTGGCCGCCGCCTACGTGCTGATGCTGGCCATCGCCGGGCCGCTGATCGCGCGTGGCGTCGAACCCTTCATCCGCTGGCGCGGCATCCGGCCCTCGCGCACCCGGCCGGGCGCGGCACGGGACGAGCACGCCGTCCCCCGGCCCGCCGACGGCGTGGCCGACGACCGGGTCGACGGGCAGGAGGACGTGGAAGACGTGGAAGACGTGGAGGCCGTGGACCGTCCACCGGCGCCCGGCCGGCACTGACCCCGGGCCGGCCTCTCAGCGCCCGGGCCGCGGAGGGGTGAAGGTGCAGGGCAGGCGCTTGTAGCCGTTGATGAAGCCGGACACGAGCCGGTCGGGTTCCCCGGCGGCGATGTCGGGCAGGCGCGTGAACAGCTCGCGGAACATCACCGTGATCTCCCGCCGCGCCAGGTTGGCGCCCAGGCAGAAGTGCGGCCCGGGGCCGCCGAAGCCGACGTGCGGGTTCGGCGAGCGCGTGATGTCGAAGCGGTCGGGGTCGGCGAAGACCGCCTCGTCGCGGTTGGCGGACCAGTAGAACAGCGTCACCCGGTCGCCCTCGCGGAAGGTGTGGCCGTTCATCTCGTGGTCGCGGGTGAGGTTGCGCCGCATGAAGATGACCGGGCTGCTGAAGCGCACGATCTCCTCGACGGCGCCGGCGATGCGCCCGTCGAAGTCGGCCAGCAGCAGCTCGCGCTGGTCGGGGTGCTCGGTGAACAGCTTGAGGCCGTGCGCGATCGCGTTGCGGGTCGTCTCGTTCCCGGCCACCACCAGCAGCAGGAAGAACGTGGCGAACTCGCGGGGGGTCAGCCGTTCGCCGTCGACGTTGGCGTTCACCAGCGCCGAGGTCAGGTCGCCGGTGGGAGCGGCCCGGCGCTCCCGTCCGAGCCGGGCCGCCAGCCGGTGCAGCCGCCACCCCGCCGACGCCACCGTGCCCAGCATGCGCAGCGTGCCGAGCCGGCCCAGCTTCGGGACGCCGTCCCTGTACTCGACGGTGGCGCCCACGTACTCGGGGTCGCTGTAGCCGACGATGATGTTGGTGAGCTCGACCACCCGCCGGTGGTGCCGGGCGGGGATGCCCAGCATGTCGCAGATGACCTCGACCGGCAGCCGCGCGGCCGCCCCGGACACGAAGTCGCCGCCGCCGGCCTCGACCAGCTCGTCCACGATCCGGGCGGCCCGCCGCGCGATGTCGTCCTCGGCCTTGGCGAGCATCTTGGGGCTGAACGCCCGGGAGACGATCCGGCGGATCTTGGCGTGCCGCGGATCGTCCATGTCGATCATCGAGTTGAAGTAGCCGTCCATCCAGCGCGGCATGTCGGCCGGGCTGGTGGCGCTGGGCTCGCTGCTGAACACCTCCGGATGGCGGCTGGCCTCCGTCACGTCGGCGTGGTGGACCAGCGCCCAGGACCCGGGGCTCTGCCCGAGGAAGGGGAGCTTGGGCAGGGTGAAGAACACCGGACCCGGCTGGGCGCGCAGCAGCGCGAAGGCCCGCGCCCGCTCCTCCAGCGGCCGGGCCCAGAACCGCAGATCGCTCAGGTCGATGTCCGCCAGCTCCGGCTGCGGGGGGATCTCCGTGGCCACCGGGCCTCACGCTCCCGTCTCGTCGCGACCCAGATTTCTGGTGAACCAATACACCAGAAATATCTGGTGTGTACCGTCTCCAGATTTGCGGGGGAAGTCAAGGGATGCGGCACAATCGGGTGGTGACGTCCCAGGCCCCCGGCGCGCGCCCCTACCGCGGCGTGCCCGCCGACCAGCGCCGGGCCCGCCGCCGCGCCGCGCTGCTGGCGGCCGGGCTGGAACTGCTGGGCACCCAGGGGTGGGCCGCCACGACCGTCCGGAAGGTGTGCGCCGAGGCCGGGCTGAACGACCGCTACTTCTACGAGAGCTTCCCGGACCGCGACGCCCTGCTCCTGGCGATCGTCGACGAGCAGGTGGCCCGGGGCACCGACGTGATCCTGTCCGCCGCCCGGCGGGCGCCGCGCCACCCGCAGGCCCGCACGCGCGCCGTGGTGACCGCCGTGTTCGACTTCCTGACCACGGACCCGCGCCGCGCCCACATCCTCACCCACGCCTTCCCCTCCTCCCCCCTGCTCCAGCGGCGGCGGATCGAGATCATCCGGACCATGGCGGCGATCTTCACCGTCCAGACCCACGAGACGCTCGACCAGGTCCTGCTGCCCGACGTGGACGTGGAACTGACCGGCCTGACCCTCACGGCCGGCCTCTGGGAGCTGTTCACCACCTGGTTCCGCGGAGACCTGGACGTCGATCGCGACCACCTGATCGACTACACCGTCGCGCTGATGCTGAGCACCATCGAGCTGGCGGCGCCCCTCCACCACCGCCTCCACTGACGACCGCACCGCCCGCCCCACCGCCGCCGCCCGGCACGCAGGGGAGGTGTACCGCTCGCGGGGCATGCGCCACGCGCGTCCCGCCGCGCGCCGGGCGTCCGGTTCCGGAACACCCGTCCGCTGAGGCGGCCGCACGGCGCACTGTGACGCAGCACACTCGCGCCGGTGTTACGGACGTTCCGCCCGCGGTGTCCTGTGGACGTCGGCGCCCTTCCCGAAGCGAACCGACCGGCCCGCCGGCCGGGGGCGCCGAGCGCGCGGGAAAGGATGGACCCATGAGCGACAACGCCGCCGACCCTGCGACCGAGGCCTTCGTCGCCCACCGCAACCTGCTCTTCACCGTCGCCTACGAGATGCTCGGCTCCGCGGCCGACGCCGAGGACGTCCTCCAGGAGACATGGTTGCGGTGGGTCAAGGTCGACCTGGAGCAGGTGCGCGACCGGCGCGCCTACCTGGTCCGCATCACGACCAGGCAGGCGCTCAACCGGTTGCGCACGATGACGCGCCGCAGGGAGTCCTACGTCGGTCCCTGGCTGCCCGAGCCGCTGCTCACCTCGCCGGACGTGGCGGAGGACGTAGAACTCGCCGAGAGCATGTCCATGGCGCTGATGCTCGTCCTGGAGACGCTGGGGCCGACCGAACGCGCCGTCTTCGTGCTGCGCGAGGTCTTCGCCGTCGGCTACGAGGAGATCGCGGCGGCGGTCGGCAAGAGCCCCGCGGCCGTCCGCCAGATCGCCCATCGCGCCCGCCGGCACGTCGACGCCCGCCGTCCCCGCGAGGCGGTCTCGCAGAGCGAGACCCGGGCGGTCCTGGAGTCGTTCCGGCGCGCGCTCGACACCGGGGACCTCCAGGGGCTGCTCGACGTCCTCGCCCCCGACGTCGTGATGGTGGGGGACGGCGGCGGCCTCAAGCAGGCGGCGCTGCGGCCGGTCACCGGCGCCGAGAAGGTGGCCCGCTACATCATCGGCGGCACCGGCAGGGTGCCGAGCACGGTCACCGCCGACCAGACCGTCGTCAACGGCAACCCGGCGCTCGTCATGCGGCTGGACGGCGAACTCGACGGCGTTCTGGCGGTCCGCGTGGAGGGCGCCCGCATCACCGGCCTCTACTACGTCCGCAATCCCGAGAAGCTGACCCGCGTCGAGTCCGAGACCCCGCTCACGCGGTGAACCGCCGGAGGCGCCGGCGGCTCAGCCCGCCGGCGGGCCGGGCAGGAGCCGGTCGAGGAGGTGCGCGACGGTGATGACGCCGATCATCGGCGCGTCGGTGCGGTCGGCCTCGCCGCTGACCGCGACGACGGGGCTGCGGTCGGCCGCCATGACGCTGGCGATCTCCATGACGGTGGCGTCGGCGTCGACGACGGGCAGTGCCTTCTGCCCCTCGACGAGCAGATCGGCGACGCTCTTCTCCCCGAGCCTGGCGCACAGCATGTCGGCGTGGCGCTCGTCGTAGACCCGGGCCAGGGCGGGGTCGTCCCGGACGTGCGGCGGGATGATCGACCGCAGCAGCTGCGAACCCGGGACCACCGCGACGGGCCGGCCGCCGGGGCCGACGACGATCAGACCGGCGAGGCGGTGCTCGGCCACCAGCCGGGCCGCGTCCAGCGCACTGCTGTCCGGGGTGACGGTCGGGTACTCGACGGCGAGGTCTCGTGCGCGCACGGCTCCAACGTAGCCGCCGACGTCGCGGGCCCGCGCGGCGGGACGGGTTCAGCGGTCGGCGGTGTCCCTGTCCCGGGCGGCGGCGTGGAGGTCGAAGACGGCGCGGCGCAGATCGTCGATGGCGTCGTCCAGTCCGGTGAGGGCCGCACGGACGCCCTGGCAGGCATGGGGGTCCTGGATGCGGGCCAGGGCGCAGTGCAGTTCGAGGCCGATGCCGAACAGCCGGCGGGTGATCTGGTCGGCCAGATCGTGGGCGACGCGCCGCGCGTCAGGCGATCCGCATGCATGCCCGGGCGCAGGTGACGGATAGGTCATCCCTCTGCCCTCTGGACGGGGAGCGAACGGTACACGCAGGAGCATTCCCCCGACCGCGCCCCGAACCACGCCTGCGAGGTACTGGTTTGCGGGCATTTTGTTGATTCTGTCCGCAATCGTGAGTCCGGTTCCAGGGCCGAAGGTCCCTCGAACCCGGGACAGCGGCCCCTGCCTGCGCCTTTTCGCCCGGGGGAAGGCTGGACACACCGACAGGGGGAGGGATCGGCCATGAACGATCACGAGAGGACGGGCACCGTCCTGGTCGGGTACGACGGGTCGCCCGTCGCGGACGAGGCGCTCCGCTGGGGGGTGCGGGAGGCCCTGTTCCGCCACCTGCCCCTCACGGTCTGCCATGCCTGGCACTGGCCCTATCCACTGCGCCAGCCGGACAAGGACACGCTGGAGGTCCTGCGCGGCGCGGGCGCGATCGTGGCGGACGAGGGCGTGCGCAAGGCCCACGGCCTCGCCGAGGGCCTGGACGTCCGCTGGCGCCTGGAGCGGGGGTGGGCTTCGGCCGTGCTGCTGGAGGCGTCGCGCGAGGCCTCCCTGGTCGTGCTCGGCTCGCGGGGGCACGGCGGCTTCGAGGCCCTGACGGTCGGCTCGACCGCGGTCCAGGTCGCGTCCCACGCCGACCGCCCGGTCATCGTCGTCCGGCCCGACCTGCCCGCCGCCCCAAAGGGCCGCGAGCGGCTGGTGGTGGGCGTGGACGGCTCGACGGGCGGCGAGTCGGCCGTCGGCTTCGCCTTCGAGGAGGCCGCGCTGCGCGGCGCCTCGGTGACGGCCGTGTGCAGCTGGTGGGACCCGGCCGCGTTCCGCGGACCGGACCGCGTCCCCTTCAGCGATCCCCAGGTGATCAGGCGCGAGGCGATGGCGCGCTTCGAGGAGGACGTCGCGCCCTGGCGGAGCCGGTACCCGCAGGTGCCGCTGGAGACCGAGTTCGTGGTCGACACTCCGCGGGAGGCACTGGCCGGCGCCGCCCGCGGCGCGGCGCTGCTGGTGGTGGGCGCGCGCGGAATCGGCTCGGGGCCCCAGACGCTGCTCGGCCCGGTGACCCAGGCCGCGCTGCAGGAGGCGCCCTGTCCGGTGGCGGTGGTGCCCGCCGAAGGAGCCGGGCGGCGGAGGGCCGCCGAGACCGCGGGCGCCTCGGCGCGCGGCGGAACGGGCTGAGGGAGGCGTCCGGACGCCCGTCCGGGCCGCCGGAGCGACCGATCCGTCCGAGCGGGCGGTCCATCCAACGGGGAGGGAACATGCGGGTCAGCAACGTGTACCGGCCGACGGTCTTCACCTGCCGGGCGGACGAGCCGCTCGGCGACGTCGCGCGGCAGATGATCGAGAGGGAGGTCGGCGCGCTGGCGGTGCTCGACGGCGAGCGGGTCACCGGGATCATCACCGAGCGCGATCTGGCCGGGGCCCTCGCCTCCTCGGCCGACGCGGCCTCGCAGGAGGCGGCGGGCTACGCCTCGGCGCGGGTGGAGACCGCCGCGCTGGACGAGGACGCGCGGGACGTCGCCCGCCGGATGCTGGAGGCGGGCATCCGCCACCTGCCGGTGGACGACCACGGGCGGCTGGTGGGGATGGTCTCGATGCGCGACCTGCTGGCGCTGGAGACCTGGGCGGCCTGAGCTCCGCGGACCGGCGGGCGGGCGGCCGTCAGGCGGGCCGGGCGATGAGCACCGGGCAGCCGCACCGGTGGATGACCGTATAGGTCACCGACCCGAGCGGCATGAGGGGATCCCTGTGGTCGTGGGGCCCGACCACGACCAGCTGCGCGCCGGCCGACACCCGGGGCAGGGCCTTGCGGGCGCTGTCGTTGACGACCTCGGCCGTCACCGGGACATCGGGGAACCGCGTCCGCCAGCCGGCCAGCGCCTCCTCGATCCGCCGCTCCTCCGCCCGCCGGTGGCGCCGCAGGAGCGCGGCGAGTTCCGCGGAGTGCACCGGGTCCGGGACCTGGAAGAACCGGAAGGCGTGCACGACCCGCAGCGGCGCCTGCCACAGCGAGGCCTCCCGGAAGGCCTCGGCCAGCACCGCCCCCGCGGACGTCCCGTCCAGACCGGCGACGATCTCGGGGCGGCCGGTCGTCGGCTCGCGCACGGCCGACGCGAGCGCCACCGTGACCGGGGAGTGGGCCGCGACCTTGAAGGCCACGGAGCCGAGCATGAGGCCGGCGAGGCCGCCGCTCCCCCGGGTGCCGACGACGACCATCCCGGCGTCCCGCGCCCGCGCGACCAGGGCGCTCGCCGCGTCGCCCTCGACCAGTTCGCCCGTCGCCTCGACGCCTTCCACGCGGCGGCGCACCCGCTGCTCGGCGCGGTCCAGCAAGCGCCGCGCCTCGTCCCGCTCGGGCCCGTTCCCGCGCCCGGCACGAGGCTCCGGAAGGGCGTGCAGGAGCCGGAGGGCGACCCGCCGGACCCCGGCCTCGCCGGCCGCCCAGTCCAGCGCCCGGGTGCCGGCCTCCGACCCGTCCACCCCCACCAAGATCGGACCATCCACCGAAATCCCCCCAACCGCAGGTCCGTGCCGCGCGCCCCCGAGGACCACCGCCCCTACGAGATGCTGCCCCGATCCGCCCCGGGCTCACGCGGTGTGCTGGGACGCCCGTTCGAGCAGCCTGGCGGCCTCCACCTCGGAGACCGGTGCGAAGTCCAGGTAGAAGTCGCTCGCGGTGACGAAGAACGTCGGCGAGAGCGGGCACACCACCTCGTCGGCGACGGTCCACAGATGGTCGATGGTGGCGGGCGGCGCCGCGGCCACGGCGAAGACGACCCGCCCGGCGCCCTGGGCCCGGGCGTCACGGCACGCGACCTCGGCCGCGAGGCGGCCTGCCGCTCCGTCGTCGACGACGATGACGTCGCGGCCCGTCGGCGGGAGGCTCGGTCGCCGCCCGCGCAGCCGGAGCCCGAGGGCCCGCGCCTCGACGCGGGCGTCCCGCTCCAGCTCCCGGATCCGCGTCTCCCCGGCCCCCGACCGCCGGACGGCCTCCTCGTCCAGGACCCGTGCCGGGCCCTCCGCGACCGCGCCCACCAGGACGCCGGGAGGCCCCGGGACGACGAGTTCGCGCACGACGAGCGCGTCCAGCGCGCAACCGAGCCGCGCGGCGGTCTCGGCCGCCACCGGGACGCCGCCCCCGTGAAGGCCGAGGACCCGGACGCCACCACCCGTGTACCGCCGCAGGTTGGCGACGAGCTGCCGCCCCGCGTCCTGCCGATCGGAGTACATCGCCCCACCTCGTTCGCCTGCGCTTCACCCACCAGCATTCGATGGGGGCGTCGGTGGTTCCAGTGCGCATCGGCCCTCCCCCGGGCCGACCTTCGTCCCGGCCCTTCCCGGCGGTCAGGCCCGGCGGGTGAGGTAGGCGACGCAGCCGTCCAGTGTGGCCAGCTCCGGATAGTCGTCCTCGTCGATGCGCAGGCCCGCGGCGTCGCTCAGCCCCTCGACGAAGCCGAGGAAGTCGAGCGAGTCGAGGCCGAGGTCCTCGCGCAGGTCGGCGTCACCGCCGACCGCCGAGGCGTCGATGTCGGGCGCCGCCTTCTCCAGCGAGCGGGCGGCGAGGTCTCGTGCCTGTCGGGGTGTCACAGCTCCTCCGGGCTCTGCAGCAGCCGGTCCACGGCCTCCAGGAGGCGCGCGCCCGTGTGGCCGTCGCTGGCGCGGTGATCGGCGGCCAGCGTGGCGGTGACCACCGGCCGGACGCCCAGCAGCCCCTCCACCGCCCACGGCCGCTGGACGATCTTGCCGAAGCCGATCAGGGCCACCTGGGGCGGGAAGATGACGCCGGTCACCGACTCCACGCCCTGGTCGCCCAGATCGGTGACGGTGATCGTGGCGTCGGCCAGCTCGGAGCCGCGCAGCCGGCCCGTCCGGGCGCGCACCAGCATCTCCTTCAGAGCGGCCATCAGCTCGTCCAAGGACAGATCGTCGGCGCCGCGCAGGGTGGGGGTCATCAGCCCGCCGCCGCGCAGCGCGGTGACGATGCCGAGGTGGACGCCGTCCCCCTGGACGAACGCGTCGTCGAGCCAGTGCCCGTTGAGCTCGGGGACCTCGCGGGCCGCCAGCGCGCTCGCCCTGAGCAGCAGCGCGGCCGGGAGGAGGCGCTTCGCCACCGGGAGCTCGCGGTTGCGCGCCCAGAGCCAGGCCGTCGCGGCGCTCATGTCGATGGTGGTGCCGAGGTAGTAGTGCGGGATCTCGCGTTTGCTCCGGGCCATGAGCTCGCCGATCGCCCGCCGCATCGCGGCCTGCCTGCCCGCCTTCGCGGGACGCGGGGCCGCCGCCTTGCGCCGCGGACGCGCGGGCGGCCGCGGCGTCCGCGCGGCGGCGCGGACGTCGTCGGCCCGGATGGCGCCGCCGGCCCCGGAACCGCGCACCCGCCCCAGGTCGACGCCGAGCTCGCCGGCGATCCGGCGGGCCATGGGCGACGCCTTCGGACGGGACGGCGGGCGGGCGGCCCGCTCGACGTCCGCGCGGACGACCCTGCCGTCGTGGCCCGTGCCGTGCACCGAGGCCACGTCGACGCCCTGTTCCTCGGCCAGCCGCCGGACGAGCGGAGTCGCCGCATGCCGGGGCTCGGGAGCGGGAGCGGGAGCGGGAGCGGGCTCCCCGCTCACCGGCTCCGGGGCCGAAGGCTCCGGCGGGGCCGCCGGAGCCTCCGGGGAGGTCAGGCGGGCGAGCGGGGCCCCGACCGGGACGCTGGTGCCGGGCTCGACGAGGAGGGCGTCGATCACGCCGTCGTCGAAGCACTCCACTTCGATTTCGGCCTTGTCGGTCTCGACGACGGCGACGGCGTCGCCCCGGTTCACCCGGTCCCCCGGCCCGACCAGCCATTCGGTGAGGGTGCCGCGGTCCATGTCGGCGCCGAGCGAGGGCATCGTGAAGTCAGGCATCCCCGCTCACCACCCGGTGCGCGGCGGCGACGACGTCGTCCGGCTGCGGCACCGCCGCCTCCTCCAGGTGCCGCGGGTACGGGATGGGGATCTCCACGCCGCACACGCGGGCGACCGGCGCGTCGAGCTCGTAGAACACCTGCTCGGTGACGCGGGCGCTGATCTCCGCCGACAGGCTGCCCGACCGCCACGCCTCGTCCACCACCACCGCGCGGTGGGTGCGGCGGACCGAGTCCATGATCGTGGCGTCGTCCAGGGGGCGCAGCGACCGCAGGTCGAGCACCTCGGCCTCGACGCCCTCGGAGGCGAGCCGCCCGGCCGCCTCCAGGGTCTTGTGCAGGGTGCCGCCGTAGGTGATCAGGCTGACGTCCGAGCCGGGCCTGCGCACGGCCGCGCGGTCGATGTCCACCGCCCCGGCGCCCGGCGGCAGCTCGCCGGACAGGGTGTACAGCGACCCGTGCTCGAAGATCAGGACGGGGTCGGGGTCCGCGAGGGCGGTCCACAGCATGCCGCGGGCGTCCTCCAGGGTCGCGGGCGCGACGATCCGCAGGCCGGGGATGTGGGTGTACCAGCCTTCGAGGCTGTGCGAGTGCTGGGCGGCCAGCTGCCGGCCCGCCCCGGTCGTCATCCGGATCACCAGCGGGACGCCGAACTGCCCGCCGGACATGTGCGACAGCGTCGCGGCGTTGTTGAGGATCTGGTCGAGCGCGAGCAGGCTGAAGTTCACCGTCATGATCTCCACGATGGGGCGCATGCCGGCGAGGGCCGCGCCGATGCCCGCGCCGACGAACGCCGACTCCGACAGGGGCGTGTCGCGGATCCGCTCGGGGCCGAACTCCTCCAGCAGGCCGAGGCTGACGGCGAAGCAGCCGCCGTAGCGCCCGACGTCCTCGCCCATCAGGAACACGCGCTCGTCCTTCGCGAGCGCCTCCCGCAGGGCCGCCCGCATGGCCTCCCGATAGGTGATGCCGCCGTTCGCGCCGGCCGCCGGAGCGCCGGGGGCCGTCCGGGTGGTGGTCATGGCCGCACCGCCCTCTCGGAGTAGACGAAGCGGGTCAGGTCGGCGACCGGCTCCAGCGGGGCCTTGCGCGCCGCCTTCACGGCGCCGTCGATCTCGGCGGCGATCTCCTTGTCCATCGCGGCGAGGTCGTCGCCGCCGAGGTCGCCGTCGGCGCGCAGCCGGGCGGCGAGCGCGTCGATCGGGTCGTGGCGCCTCCACTCCTCGATCTCGGCCTTGGTCCGGTAGCGGTCCGGGTCGTACATCGAGTGGGCGCGGTACCGGTAGGTGCGCATCTCCAGGAAGTGCGGGCCGCCGCCCCAGCGCACCGCCTCGGCCGCCCGCCGCGCGGCCGCAGAGACGGCGAGCGCGTCCATGCCGTCCACGGCCCACGCCACCAGGCCGTAGGACGAGGCGCGCAGGGCCAGGTCGGTCTCGGCGTGCTCGCGGGCGAGCGCGGTGCCCATCGCGTACTGGTTGTTCTCGCAGACGAACAGGACCGGCAGGCGCCAGAGCGCGGCCAGGTTCAGGCATTCGTGGAACTCGCCCTCGGCGGCCGCCCCGTCCCCGAGGAAGCACGCCGTGACGCGGTCGGCGCCGCGCATCCGGTCGGCGAGCGCCAGCCCGACCGCGAGCGGCAGCCCGCCGGCCACGATGGCGTTGCCGCCGTAGAACCGGGTCGCCGCGTCGAACAGGTGCATCGAGCCGCCGCGGCCGCGGCTGCAGCCGGTGGAGCGGCCGAACATCTCCGCCATGATCGCCTCGGCCGGGATCCCGCGCGCCAGGGCGTGCCCGTGCTCGCGGTAGGTGGTGACGACGGCGTCCTCGGGGCCGAGCTCCGGCATCACCCCGGCGGCCACGGCCTCCTCGCCGATGTACAGGTGCATGAACCCGCGGATCTCGGCCGCGCTGTACAGCTCGACGCAGCGCTCCTCGAAGCGCCGGATGCGCAGCATCTCGTGGAGGAGGCTCCGGCGCTCCTTCGCCGCCGCGTCCCGCGCCGCCCCGCCCGCCGTCCGGGCGGCCTCCCCGGCGGCGCCGCCGGGATCGGTCTTCACCGTCTTCTTCGTGGTCATGGGCTCTGCTCCAGTGTCGACACGTCCCCTTCGGGGAGCCCGAGCTCGCGCGCCTTCAGCAGCCGCCGCATCACCTTGCCGCTGCGGGTGTGCGGGAGGTGCCGGTCGAACGCGATCTCCTTGGGCGCCAGCGACGCCAGCCGCCGGCGGCCGAAGGCGATCAGCTCGCGGCGGGTCTCCTCGTCCGGCTCGTAGCCCGGGCGCAGGGTGACGAACGCCTTGACGACCTCGCCCGCGACCGGGTCCGGCCGCCCGATGACCCCCGCCTCGGCGACGGCCTCGTGCTCCATCAGCGCGCTCTCGACCTCGAACGGGCCGATCAGGTGCCCGGCCGACTTGATCACGTCGTCGGCGCGGGCGACGAACCAGTAGTAGCCGTCCGCGTCCCGGCGGGCGATGTCCCCGGTGAGGTACCAGCCGCCGGCGAAGGCCCGGGCGTAGCGCGCGTCGTCGTGCAGGTAGCCCCGGAACATCGACGGCCATCCGGGCCGCAGCGCGAGCTCGCCCTCGGCCTCCGGGCCGCGCGCCACGGTCACCCGCCGGCCGGCCGACACCCGCGCGCGCCCGTCCGGGCCGCGTTCCAGCAGCGCGGCCTCCACGCCGGGCATCGGACGTCCCATCGAGCCGGGCCTGATGTCCATGGACGCGTAGTTGCCGATCATGATCGCGCCGGTCTCGGTCTGCCACCAGTTGTCGTGGACGGGCAGGCCGAACGCCTCCACGCCCCACACGACGGCCTCGGGGTTGAGCGGCTCCCCCACGCTGGCGACGAACCGCAGGGCGGACAGGTCGCGGCCGCGCGCCGGGCCGGTCCCGTACCGCATGAGCATCCGCAGCGCCGTCGGCGCCGTGTACCAGACCGAGACGCGCTGCTCCTCCAGGATCCGGTACCAGCGCCGCACGTCGAACTCCGCGGCGTCCACCAGCAGCGTCGCGCCGTGGGTGAGCGGGGCGATGATCCCGTAGGAGGTGCCGGTGACCCAGCCGGGGTCGGCCGTGCACCAGAACACGTCGCCGCGCTTCAGGTCCAGCGCGTACGCCGCGGTCGCGTGATGCGCCACGACCGCCTCGTGGACGTGGACCGCGCCCTTGGGCCGTCCGGTGGTGCCGCTGGTGAAGTGCAGCAGCGCCATGTCCTCGGGGCCGGTCGGGGGGATCTCGAAGTCCGCGGCGGCCCCGTCCATGACCTCCCGGTAGGAGACCGTGCCGGGCGGCGCCCCCGACCCGCCGACGATCAGCACGTGCCTCAGCCCCGGCAGCTCGTCCCGGATCTGGGCGATCTTCCTGGTGTACAGGTCGAGGCTGGTGACCAGCACCACCCCGTCCCCGAGGCGGAGCCGGTCGCGGATCGGCTCCGGCCCGAACGCGGGGAACAGAGGCGACAGGACGCTGGTGTTCTTCAGCGTCCCGAGCGCCGTCACGTACAGCTCCGGAACGCGTCCCAGCAGGGTGAACACCCGGTCCGCCTTGCGGACTCCGAGCGCGCGCAGCACGTTGGCGAACCGGCAGGTCTCGTCCCGCAGCCGCGCGTAGGTGAGTTCGGTGACCCGGTCGTGCCGGTCCAGGCAGCGCAGCGCCACCCGGCCGGCGAGCGGCCCCTCGGCGTGCCGGTCGACCGCCTCGTGGGCGATGTTGAGGCCCCGGCCGCCCGGAAGGCCGTCCATGGCGGCGCGCGCCTCGTCCCAGCGGAAGCGGTCGTAGACCTTCTCGTAGTCGTCCAGGTTCGGCGGGAGGACCGGCCGCCCGGCCTTGGCGATGGGGTCCCAGCGTGGTCCGGCGACGTTCACGAAGGTCCCGCGAACTGGGCGATGTCCTTGTCGGCGACCCCGTGGAGCCGGCCCGCCAGATCGGCGAGCGCCCGGCTCACGGCGAGCTCGTCACCGATCTCCGGGACCTCACGGTCGGCCGGGTTGCGGCGGGCGTGCCCGCGCCCGGTGGTCCTCTTCTCGCCGCCACTGAACAGGACCGCCTGCGCGACGGTGTCCGAGCCCTCCTCGGTGATGTAGAGCTCGACGCTCCACTCCTTGGCCTTCATGACGAACCTCCTTCGCTCGGCCGTTCACCCTCCATCGTCGGAAGGGGGTGGGGCCGCCCCTAGGGGCGGAAGTCCCGAATCCGCTGATCAGACCGTTGGGAAGGGACCTTCGGCCCCGGTCCGCAGGACCGATGGGGGCGGGGGGCCGGGCCCGGGCGGGGAAGGCTCGACCCGTACCGGGGCGGATCGACGGACGCGAGGACGGACCCATGAGCGGCGGACTGCTGACCGACCTGTACGAGGTGACGATGGCGGCGAGCTACCTGCGCCGCGGCATGACCGGGCCCGCGACGTTCAGCCTCTTCGTCCGCAAGCTGCCCCCCGACCGCGGTTTCCTGATCGCCGCCGGGCTGGAGGACTGCCTGTCGTTCGTCGAGGACTACCGGTTCTCCCAGGAGGATCTCGACTACCTGGCGGTGGAGCAGGGACTGGACGACGCCTCGCTGCGCGCTTTCGAGCGCCTCCGGTTCACCGGTGAGGTCCGGGCGGTCCCCGAAGGGCGCGTCGTCTACCCGGGCGAACCGCTTCTGGAGGTCACGGCGCCGATCGCGGAGGCCCAGCTGGTGGAGACCGTGCTGCTGAACCACGTCACGTTCCAGACCACGGTGGCCACGAAGGCCGCCCGCTGCGTGCGGGCCGCCGCCGGTGCGCGGGTCATCGACTTCTCCTTCCGCCGGACGCAGGGGGTCGACGCCGCGATGGCCGTCGCGCGGGCCTCCTACCTCGCCGGCTTCGCCGGCACCAGCAACGTCGAGGGCGCCCGGCGGTACGGCATCCCGGCGACCGGCACGATGGCCCACTCCTACGTCGAGGCCTTCCCCGGCGAGGGCGAGGCGTTCGCCGCCTTCGCCGCCGACTTCCCCGACCGCACCACGCTGCTGGTCGACACCTACGACACGATCGCCGGGGTCGAGGCGGCCATCCGGACGGCCCGCCGGGCCGGGCTGCCGTCCCTGGCGGGGATCCGGCTCGACTCCGGGGACCTCGGCGACCTGGCGGTCAAGGCGCGCTCGATTCTGGACGAGGCCGGCATGACCGGCACGCTGATCGTGGCCAGCGGCGGGCTGGACGAGCACCGGATCGCGGACCTCGCCGCCGCCGGCGCGCCGATCGACGTCTACGGGGTGGGGACGAAGATGGGCGTGTCCGCGGACGCCCCCTACCTCGACAGCGCCTACAAGCTCGTCGCCTACGCGGACCGGCCGGTGATGAAGCTGTCCACCGGCAAGATCACCGCACCGTGCGCCAAGCAGGTCTACCGGGGCGCGGACGGCGACGTGGTCGCGCTGCGGGACGAGCCCGCGCCGGACGGCATGGAGCCGCTGCTCGTCCCCGTCATGGAGGCGGGGCGCCGCGTCGCCGGACCGGACCCGCTCGATGCCGTGCGCGAACGGTGCGCCGCCGAGATCGCCGCCCTCCCCGACCGGATCACGCGGCTCCGTGCCCCCGAATCCCGTCCGGTCCGGCTGAGCGCGCGCCTCCGGCGAACCCGGGACCGGCTCTACGCGGAACTCGCCGCCGGGCACCGGGCCGCCGGCGCGGGTCCTCTCAAGGAGCGGTGACGGCGACCGGGCAGGCGACCTACCGGGGCCCGCCGACGACGGCGACCGGGCACTCGGCGTGATGGATCACCCCGTGGCCGATGGAGCCGAGCCGGAACAGGCCCCAGCGGTGCGGGTGCGCGCCGACGACGACCAGGTCCGCCGTCCGCGACGCCCGGACCAGTTCGGAAACCGGGTGCCCCACGAGGACGTCGTTGACCACGTCCACCAGCGGATACCGCTCGTGGAGCGGAGCGTAGGCCTCGATGACCCGCGCCCGCCGCTCGTCGTTCAGGCGCTCCTCGTCGAGGGCGTAGGCGGCTTCGGCCATGTCCACGGACAGCTGCCAGGCGTGCACGACGCGCAGCCGCACGCCGCGGACCGCGGCCGCGTCGAAGGCGTACCTGAGCGCCTCGCCCGGCTCCGCGGCGACGTCGTGGCCCACCACGACCTCGCCGCGATCGGCGGCGCCGTCACGCACGATCACCAGCGGGACGGCGGTCCGCCCCGCCATGCGCAGCCCGACCGAGCCGAGCGGGAGCCCGGGGAAGCCGCCGTGCCCGCGGTGCCCGAGCACCAGCTCGAACGCCTTCTCCGACTCGTCGCGCAGCGCGTCCGGCGTCGCGTTGACGACCAGGGCGGTCGTCACCCGCAGCTCCGGCCGGCGCTCCAGGACGCGGCGCTCGGCCTCCAGCAGCACGGCCCGCCCGGCCGGTGAGGTGCGCTCGGCCGCGTCCGGCTGGACGAAGCGCCGGACCTGGTACGGCCAGATCTCCGCCGCGTGGACGATGCGCAGCGGCCGGTGCCGCAGCGCCGCCTCGCCCGCCGCCCAGTCGACGGCCCGGCCCGCGGCGGCGGACCCGTCGGTCCCCACGACGATCGGTGCGGACATGGCTCCTCCGGCGATCACCCGTCTTCTCACGGCCTCCTCCCAGCCTTCGCGCCCGGCGCCGGCACGGGCCAGGGACCAAGGTCCGCCGCGGCGGGGACCTTCGCCGCGGCCGGTCCGCGCCTGTTCTTGACCGTTCACGCGGTATGCGCTGGCCGCCGTAAGGGCAGGTCACAGCAGGTGGAGGCAGGGAACGGCGTCACGGGCGACGCGCTGGCCGGGGAGCGGTTCTTCGGTGGCATGCCCGAACGGCACCGCGCCGCCCTGGCCGCCACCGCCCGCGCGGTGGACGTCCCGGCCGGGCACCGCTTCTTCGAGGAGGGCTGGGCCGCCGAGCACTTCTGGCTGCTGCGTTCCGGGACGGTCGCCCTCGACCTCCAGGTGCCCGGACGGGGCGCGGTGGTGGTGGAGACGCTGCCGGCCTCCTCGGTGCTGGGCTGGTCGTGGATGTTCCCTCCGCACGTCTGGAGGTTCGGCGCCGTCTCCCTGGAGCCGGTGCGGACCCTGCGGTTCGACGGGACCGAGGTCCGGGAGCTGTGCGCCGCGGACCTCAGGCTCGGCTACGACCTGACCCTGCGGTTCGCCGCCGTGCTGCTGGACCGTCTCGAAGCCACCCGGGTCCGCGTCCTGGACCTGTACGCGCACCCGGAGCAGCGGGCATGACCCCGGCGGCCACGGACGGCCCCATGGTCCCCGTCCCCTACCGCGTGACCGACCGGCGCGCGGAGACCGCCGACACGGTGACGCTCGCGCTGGAGCCCGTCGGGGCGCCGATCCCCGAGCCGGCGCCGGGCCAGTTCACGATGATGTACGCGTTCGGTGTGGGCGAGGCGCCGATCTCCGTCAGCCGGACAGGGCCGTTCGATGGGACGCCCGCCCCGGGAGTGCTGGAGCACACGGTCCGAGCCGTCGGGGCGGTCACCCGGGCCGTGTGCGCGGCGCGGCCCGGCCAGGTCCTCGGGCTTCGGGGCCCGTTCGGGGCCGGCTGGGAGCTGGACGAGGCCCGCGGGCACGACCTGGTCGTGGCGGCGGGCGGGATCGGCCTGGCGCCGCTGCGGCCGGTGGTGCTGCGGGCCCTGGCCGACCGGGACGCCTTCGGCCGCATCGCGGTCCTGGTCGGCGCCCGCACCCCCGGCGACCTGCTGTTCCGCGGGGAACTGGACGCCTGGCGGGAGCGCGGGGCCCAGGTCGAGGTGACCGTGGACCGGCCGGCCCCGGGCTGGACCGGCCAGGTCGGCGTGATCACGGCCCTGGCGGGCGCCGCGGACGTCGACCCCGCCCGGGCCGCCGCGTTCGTCTGCGGGCCGGAGATCATGATGCGCCTCACCGCGCGGGCGCTCACCGGGCTGGGGGTGCCCGCCGGGAACGTCCGGCTCTCCCTGGAGCGCAGCATGCGGTGCGGGGTCGGCTGGTGCGGGCACTGCCAGCTCGGCCCGCTGCTGGTCTGCCGGGACGGGCCCGTCGTGCCCTACCCGCGCGCCGCCGCGCTGATGACCGTCAGGGAGCTGTAGCCATGGGACGACCGACGCTGGCCGTGTGGAAGTTCGCCTCCTGCGACGGCTGCCAGCTCACCCTCCTGGACTGCGAGGACGAGCTGCTCGCGCTCACGGGCGAGATCGAGATCGCGCACTTCCTGGAGGCGTCGAGCGCCGCCGGGGACGGGCCCTACGACGTGTCGCTGGTCGAGGGGTCGATCACGACGCCCGCGGATCTGGACCGCATCCGGCACGTGCGGGCCGTCTCGCGGAAGCTGGTCACGATCGGCGCCTGCGCGACCGCCGGGGGTATCCAGGCGCTGCGCGACTTCGCCGACGTCGAGGAGTTCGCCTCGGTCGTCTACGCGCGGCCCGAGTACGTCGCCACGCTCGCGCGGTCCACCCCGATCGCCGCGCACGTCCCCGTGGACTTCGAGCTGCGGGGATGCCCGATCGACCGCCGCCAGCTCCTGGAGGTGCTGGCGGCGCACCTGGCCGACCGCACGCCCGACGTCCCGTCCCACAGCGTCTGCTTCGAGTGCAAGATCCGCGGGAACGTCTGCGTCATGGTCGCCCGCGGCACGCCGTGCCTGGGCCCCATCACCCAGGCGGGCTGCGGCGCGATCTGCCCCGCGTACGCGCGGGGCTGCTACGGCTGCTTCGGCCCGTCCCCCGCGTGGGGCGGGGGGCGGCCCAACACGCGCGGGCTGCTGCCGTGGCTCGACATGACCGAGGGCGAGGCGCACCGCGTGCTGTCCACCTTCAACGTCACCGCCTTCCGCGAGGGGGCCCCGGCCGAGGGACGCGGCGATGACGCACCGCAATGAGAGGACGCTGACCGTCGGGGCCCTCGCGCGGGTCGAGGGCGAGGGCGCGCTGTACGTCCGCGTGCGCGGCCCGGACGTCGAGGAGGTGCGGCTCGACATCTACGAGCCGCCGCGCTTCTTCGAGGCGTTCCTGCGCGGCCGCGCCCACACCGAGCCGCCCGACATCACCGCCCGGATCTGCGGGATCTGCCCGGTCGCCTACCAGATGAGCGCCTGCCAGGCCGTCGAGGCCGCCTGCGGCGTGACCGTGGACGGCGCGCTCGGCGAGCTGCGCCGGCTGCTCTACTGCGGCGAGTGGATCGAGAGCCATGCGCTGCACATCTACCTGCTGCACGCACCGGACTTCCTCGGCTATCCCGGCGCGGTCGAACTGGCCCGCGACCACCGCGCCGCCGTCGAGCGGGGGCTGCGGCTGAAGAAGGCCGGGAACGCGCTCATGGAGTTCCTCGGCGGCCGCGCGATCCACCCCGTGAACGTCCGGGTCGGGGGGTTCTACCGGACCCCGGCGCCCGCCGAGCTGGCACCGCTCGCCGAGACGCTGCGGGAGGCGCGCGCCGACGCCCTGGCCACCGTGGAGTGGGCGGCGGGCTTCGAGTTCCCCGACTTCGACCACGGCCACGAGTTCCTCGCGCTGTCGGCCGACCGCTACCCCCTGGAGCGCGGCGTCGTCCGCGGCGGCACGGGACGCGTCTTCCCCGCCGCCGAGTTCGAGCGCCACGTCGTCGAGGAGCAGGTCCCGCACTCGACCGCGCTGCACGCGCGCTTCACCGACGGCGGCCGCTACCTGACCGGCCCCCTGGCCCGCTACTCCCTGAACCGCGACCGGCTCTCCCCGCTCGCGCTGGAGGCCGCGGACCGGGCCGGGCTCGGCGCCGAGTGCCGCAACCCGTTCCGCAGCATCCTGGTCCGCGCCGTCGAGGTCGTCTACGCGGCGGACGAGGCGCTGCGGCTCATCGCCGGCTACGAGCCGCCGGCCCGTCCGGCCGTGCCGGTGCCGCCGCGGGAGGGCACCGGCCACGGCGTCACCGAGGCCCCGCGCGGCCTGCTCTACCACCGCTACGACCTGGGCCCGGACGGGCTCATCCGGGCGGCCCGGATCGTCCCGCCGACGTCGCAGAACCAGGCGGCCATCGAGGACGACCTGCGCCGCTTCGTCGCGGCCCGCCTCCACCTCGACGACGAGGCCCTGACCCGGCGCTGCGAGCAGGCGATCCGCAACTACGACCCCTGCATCTCCTGCTCCACCCACTTCCTCGACCTGACCGTGGAGCGCTCGTGACCATCGTGATCGGCGTCGGCAACGATCTGCGCCGCGACGACGGCGCCGGCCCCGCCGTGGTCGAGGCGCTCCGCGGCCGGGTCGGGGCCGGGCTCGCCGTCACCGACGGCGAGCCCGCGAGGCTCGTCGCGCTGTGGGCGGACGCCGACCTCGCGATCGTCGTGGACGCCGTGCGCGCCGACCCGCCCACCCCCGGCAGGGTCCGCGAACTGGACGCCGAGACCGCGGCGCTCCCCACGCGGCCGGTCACCGATCACGCCCTCGGACTCGGCGACGCCGTCGCGCTCGGGCGGGCCGTGGGCCAGATGCCCGCCCGGCTCCGCGTGATCGCGATCGAGGGAGACGACTTCGGGTTCGGCGAGGGGCTGACCCCGAGCGTCGCCGCCGCGGTCGGCGCGGTCGCCGACCGCCTGGCCGGCGCGCTCGCGTCCCCGGGCGGGACGGCGCTCCCGGCGGATGACAGGACAGGAAGGGGAGACGGATGACCGCTCCGACGGACGCACCGGGGCCCGGCGGCCCGGCCGCGCTGGAACTGACGAGTCTCCGCCCGCTCTGCGAGGCGCTGCGGCGAGCGGGCTACACCGTCATCGGGCCGACCGTGCGCGACGACGCGATCGTCCTCGCCGAACTCGACTCGGCCGACCGCCTGCCCCACGGCTGGGGCGTCACGCTCCGCGCGGGCGGCTACCGGCTGCGCCGGCGGGAGGACGGCGCGGCCTTCGCGCACGCGGCCGGGCCGCAGTCCTGGAAGCCGTTCCTGCACCGGTCAAGGGTCAAGCTCTGGGAGGCGGACCGGACGCGGGACGGGTTCCGGGTCCAGGAGCAACCGCCCGAACCGGCCCGGCTCGCGCTGCTCGGCGTCCGGCCATGCGATCTGCGCGCGATAGCGATCCAGGACCGCGTGCTCATGGGCGGCCGCCACGTCGACCCCTCCTACGCGGCGCGGCGGGATGACAACTTCGTCATCGCCGTCAACTGCACCGAGCCCGGCGGGACGTGCTTCTGCACCTCCATGGGAACCGGCCCGCAGGCGGGCCCCGGGTACGACCTCGCGCTCACCGAGCTGGCCGGCGACGGCGGCGTCCGCTACGTCGTCGACGTCGCCACCGAGGCGGGCGCCGCCCTGATGGACGACCTCGGCTCCGCCCCCGCCGAACCCGCCGACGTCGACCGCGCCCGCGCGGAGGTGGCGGCGGCGGCCGGCCGGATGGGCCGGGAGATGCCCGCCCTCGGGCTGCGCGAGCTCATGGCCGGGACGCTGGAGGCCGACCGCTGGGACGAGGTGGCCGAACGCTGCCTGAGCTGCGGCAACTGCACGATGGTGTGCCCGACCTGCTTCTGCACGAGGGTCACCGACACCACCGACCTGACCGGCGACCACGCCGAACGCTGGCAGCTCTGGGACTCCTGCTTCGATCCGGACTTCACCCATCTGCACGGGGGCGACGTCCGAGCGTCCGCCAGGAGCCGCTACCGCCAGTGGCTCACCCACAAGCTCGGCACGTGGCACGACCAGTTCGGGTCCTCCGGCTGCGTGGGCTGCGGGCGGTGCATCGTCTGGTGCCCGGTCGGCATCGACCTGACCGTCGAGGTCGCGGCCCTGCGCACCGAGGCCGCCGGGGAGGGCCCCCATCGCCCCGAGGGGTCCAAAGGCCCATAAACATGAGCAATTCGCCCCTGACCGGCGGGCGAACCCTCGCGCGAGCCTGGTGGCGTCGGTAGGAGGCTCGCGATGAAGCAGACGTTCAGATTCGGCACCTTCCGCGGGATACCGGTCGGGATGCACTGGTCGGTTCTGGTGATCATGCTGTTGATCGCCGAGATCCTCGGGCGCTCGGTCCTGCCCACGGCCGCCCCGGGCGCGCCGCCCGGCGTGCGCTGGGCGGCGGCCGCGCTGGCCGCGGTGCTGTTCATGGCCTCGCTGGCCGCGCACGAGATCGCGCACGCGCTGGTCGCCCGCCGCCACGGCGTGGGGGTCGCCTCGATCACGCTGTGGGCGCTGGGCGGTCTCGCGGAACTGGACGGCGAACCCGCCACCGCTCGCGCCGACCTCCAGATCGCCGGGGTCGGCCCGCTGACCAGCGCGCTGGCCGGAGGGGTGTTCGCCGGGGCCTGGGCCGCCGGGCACGCGCTGGGCGCCCCCGTCATCGTCACCGCCTCGCTGAGCTGGCTGGCGGCGACCAACATCCTGATCGCGGTGTTCAACCTGCTCCCCGGAGCCCCGCTGGACGGCGGGCGCATCCTGCGCGCGCTGCTGTGGGGCCGGAGCGGGAACCGGGCGAGCGCGACCCGCAGCGCCCAGCGCGCCGGGATGGTGCTCGGCCAGACCATGATCGGCGCCGGGCTGCTGACGCTGCTGCTGTGGAGCTGGTTCAACGGGCTGTGGCTGGCCGTGATCGGCTGGTTCATCTCCAGCTCGGCGCGGGCGGAGGCGCGCTACACCGATCTCCGCGAGGCCGCGAAGGACCTCCGGGTCGCCGAGGTCATGACGCGCGATCCCGACCACGGCTGGGCCTGGCAGCCCGCGTCCGCGTTCGTCCAGGACGTGGCGGTGCGGTCCCGCCAGACGGTGTTCCCGGTCGTGGGCGTGTCCGGCGACCCCGTCGGCGCCGTCACGGTCGACCGGCTGGCCCGCGTCCCGGAGCCGGACACCGGCGTCACCCTCGGCGACCTGAGCGTCCCGCTCGGGCCGGACCGGGTCGTCGGCCCGGAGCAGCCCGTGGACGCCCTGCTCCAGATGGCCCCCGTCGCGGGCGACCTCGTCGCGGCGGTCGCCGCCGACCACCACCTGCTCGGGATCGTCACCACCGACGACCTCCAGCGGATGATGCGCCGGACCCGGCTCAGCCGGGGCAGCCCCGCCCCTGCCTGAGACCCCGCGTGGACATGCCGGTCCCGTCGGCGGAAGGAACCGCCGACGGGACCGGCGCGGGGTCAGTGGGCGGGGACGACCGCGACGGGGCACCGCGCGTGGTGGATGACCCCGTGGCAGGTCGACCCGAGCTGCGGAGCGCTCCAGCGCCGGTCGTGGGCGCCCACCACCAGCAGGCGGGCGCTCTGCGAGGCGTTGGCCAGCGCGGTCACCGGGTGCTCCAGGACGATGTCGTCGGCGACCTCGACCCCCGGGTGCGTGCGCCGGACGGGCTGGTAGGCCGCGACGACCTCCTTGCGAAGATCGTCCTCGATCTGGTCCGCGTCGACGGCGTAGCCCGCCTCGATCAGCGTCGCGAACGTCTGCCACGCGTGGACGATGCGGAGCCGGGCGCCGTGGAGCGCGGCGGCCTCGAAGGCGTAGTCGAGGACCGGATCCATCTGCCGGGCCAGGTCGATCCCCACCACGACGTCGCCGCGGTCCACGCCGCCGTCGCGCACGATCACCACCGGCACCGCGGAGTGGCCGGCCAGGCGAAGGCTCGTGGACCCCAGCATCAGGCTGGAGAACCCGCCCCGGCCGCGGCTGGCCACCACGAGCTCGAACGCCTTCTCCGACTGCGCCCGCAGGGCCTGCCACGCCTCCTCGGCCACCAGCTCGGTCGTGATCTCCAGGTCCGGCCACCGCTCCTTGACGCGCTCGCGCGCGGCCGCCAGGAGCGTGCGCCCCGCGCGGGTCATGCGCTCGGCGGTCTCGGGCGGCGCGAACAGCGGCGTCTTGTAGGGCCAGCTCTCCACGGCGTGGACGATGTGCAGGGGGCGCTCACGCGAGGCGGCTTCGGCGGCGGCCCAGTCGAGGGCGCCCGCCGCCTCGTCGGAACCATCGGTCCCGACGACGATCGGCTCGGACATCGGATCTCCTCCCGGCTCAGCGGCTGTCGCTTCCTTCGACGCGACCCCGCGGGCACAGCGGCACGGCCGCTCCTTTCCACGCTCCATCGCGGGCCGGGGGCGGCCCTAGGGACGAAGGTCCCCATGTCAGGCACCCTCTCGTCCCTCCGGCCACGAGCCGACCGCCCCTGAGACCCCCGGCCGCGGCGTGGAAGCGTGGACGGCACGGACTCCGCACAGGCGGCGAGGTGGGTATGGCGGTGTGGATATGGCGGTAAGGGCCGCGCTCACGCGGAACGCTCACGAGCTGCTCTTCGCGCTGACCGGCGCCGGGCTGGCGGCGGGCGCCGCGCTGCGCTGGTCGGTGGGCGCCGGCGCCGGGGACCTGGTCTGGGTGCTGACGACGGCGGTCGCGCTCTGCCCCGCCGTGTGGTGGGTCGTGGACGGGCTCCTGCACCGCAGGTTCGGCAGCGATGTGATCGCCGTCCTCGCGCTGGCCGGGACGATCGCGGTCGGCGAGCCCTTCGCGGGCGCCGTCATCGCCGTGATGCTCACCGGGGGCCGGCTGCTGGAGGAGCGGGCCGGGCGGCGCGCCCGCCGCGACCTCGGCGCGCTGCTGTCGCTCGCGCCCCGGGTGGCGCACCGCCGGACCGGCACCGGCCTGGACACCGTCGACGTCTCCGAGGTGCGGCCGGGCGAGCTGCTGCTGGTCCGCGCCGGGGAGACCGTGCCGGTGGACGGGCTGGTCGAGCGCGGGGCGGCGGTGCTGGACGAGTCCACGCTGACCGGGGAGTCGCTGCCGGTGGAGCGCCCCGCCGGGGACGCGGTGCGCGGCGGGACGGTCAACGCCGGAGACCCCTTCGAGCTGCGCGCCACCAACGACGCCCGGTCCAGCACCTATGCCGGCATCGTCCGGCTCGCCGAGGAGGCCGCGGCCGAGAACGCGCCGTTCATCCGGATGGCCGACCGGTACTCGGCCCTGTTCATCCCCGCCACCCTGCTGCTGGCCGGAGCGGCCTGGATCGCCGCCGCCGACCCCGTGCGGGCGGTGGCGGTGCTGGTCGTCGCCACTCCCTGCCCCCTGATCCTCGCGGCGCCCATCGCCTTCGTCTCCGGCCTGTCGCGGTGCGCGCGGCGGGGCGTGGTGGTGAAGGGCGGCGGCACGCTGGAGCGGCTGGCGCAGGCCCGGGTGCTGCTGTTCGACAAGACCGGCACCGTCACCACGGGGCGTCCCGCGCTCACCGAGATCATCGCCGCCGACCCGGGCCGCCACGAGGACCCGCTGCTGCTCGCGGCCTCGCTCGACCAGGTGTCCCCGCACGTGCTGGCCTCGGCGATCGTCCGCGGCGCCCGCGAGCGCGGGCTGCGTCTCACGGCGCCGGAGGACGTCGTGGAGCGCGCCGGGCAGGGCGTGCGGGGCACCGTCGACGGCCACCGGGTGAGCGTCGGCAAGGCGAGCTGGGCGGGGCGGGCGGACCCGGCGTGGCTGGACCGGGTCCGCGACCGGGCCGCCGCCCGCGGCGCGATCACCGTGTTCGTCGGCGTGGACGGGCGGCTCGCGGCCGTCCTGCTGCTGCGCGACCGCGTGCGTCCGGACGCGGCGCGGACGTTCCGGCTGCTGCGCCGGGCGGGGATCGGCCGGGCGGTGATGGTGACCGGCGACCGCGCGGACGTCGCCGGGCCGATCGGCCGGCTCGTGGGGGCCGACACCGTGCACGCCGGGCTGTCGCCGGCCGGGAAGGTCGAGATCGCCCGGGACGAGAGCGCCCGCGCGCCGACCGTGATGGTCGGCGACGGGGTCAACGACGCGCCCGCGCTCGCGGCGGCGGGCGTCGGCGTCGCGCTCGGCGCCCGCGGCGCGACGGCCTCGTCCGAGGCGGCCGACGTGGTCGTCACCGTGGACCGGCTGGAGCGGCTGGCCGAGACCCTCGCGATCGCGCGGCGCACCCGGTCGGTCGCGCGCCAGAGCGTGCTCGTCGGGATGGGGCTGGCGCTGGCCGCGATGGTCGTCGCGGCGCTCGGGTTCCTGACCCCGGCGGCGGGGGCGCTGCTCCAGGAGGGCATCGACGTGGCGGCGATCCTGTCCGCCCTGCGCGTGCTGGGCCCGGGCCGCGACCGGGCGCCGCGCCTTCGCGGTGACGAGGCCGAACTCGTCCGGCGGCTGGACGAGGAGCACCGGGCGCTGTGGCCGCGGATCGAGCGGCTCCCCGCCCTGGCGGACGCGGCGGCCGGCCACGCCGGGCAGGACCGGGACGCCGCCATGGACGCGCTGTCGGGGTTCCTGGCGGACCTGGAGGCGCACGAGCGCAAGGACGAGAGGCTGCTCTACCCGGCGGTCGCGCGCGTCCTCGGCGGCTCCGACCCCACGGGGGCGATGAGCCGCGGGCACACCGAGATCGCCGAGCTGGCGCGCCGGATCGGCGCTCTGACGGCGGAGCTCCGCGCCGCGCCCGAGGCTCCGGAGCCCGCCGGCGACCTGCGGCGGACCGTGCAGGAGCTCTACGCGGTGCTCCGCCTGCACTTCGCCCAGGAGGAGGAGAACTACTTCGTCCTCGCCGACGTGCACGATCCGGCAGGGCCCTGACCATCCGGCGGCCGGGCCGGGACGTTCGACTCTGGGGAGGGGCGCCGCCAGGGCCGAGGCTGAAGGCAGGACACCGCCGGAGGTGAGGAAAGTGACCGTCTTGGTGGGATACGCCAGTGCACACGGCTCCACGCGGAGCATCGCCGGACGGATCGGCACGGTGCTGGCCGAGCGGGGGCTCCAGGCCGACGTCCGCTCCATGGCCGGGGTGGAGGACGCCGGAGCCTACGAGATGTTCGTGCTCGGCAGCGCGATCCACGACCGCACGTGGCTGCCCGAGGCGCTCGACTTCCTCGCGCGCGAGCGCGACGTCCTGGCGATCCGGCCGGTGTGGCTCTTCAGCGTCGGGGTGCCGGCGGCCCTGCGCGGCCCGTGGCGGCACTTCGGCGCCAAGGAGGAGGGCCTCGTGCGGGACGAGCTCCGGACGAGGGTCACGGCCGTCGACCACCGCCTGTTCTCGGGCGTCTTCCTCCGCGAACACACCTCCCTGGTCGGGCATCTGCTCTTCAGAGCGCTCGGATGCCGGTACGGCGACTACCGCGACTGGCCGCGGGTCGAGGCGTGGGCCTCGACGATCGCCGCGCGGCCGGGCTACGCCGCGCGGAGCCGCCGGGGCGCGGCGGACCTCGGCGGCGGGACGCGGGGACCTAGGTCCCTGGTGGCGGGCCGTCCGGCAAAGGAGTCTTGGGGGCATTCGGGCAAGGCCTAGGGGGAAGGCATGCAGACGCGAAGGATCCGGCGGGAAGCGTTCGGGGAGCTCGTCACCATGATCGACGGCGAGGACGGCGGGCCGGCGCGGGTGACGGCCCGCGGCGAGCTGGACATCGCCTCGTCCGCCGCGTTCGGCATCGAGCTGGCGAGGCTGATCGGCGAACGGGGGCCCGACGTCGTCATCGACGTCTCCGGCCTGATCTTCTGCGACGCGCGGGGCCTCGCCGCGCTCGTCGCCGCCGACGAGCTGGCGCGCAGCCAGGGCGGCACCGTCACCCTGACCGGCCCCCGCCCGCAGATGGCGAAGATCCTGCGGCTCACCGGCCTCGACCGCCGGTTCGCGCCGGCCCGCACGCCAGTCCGCTGAGGCGGCGCCCCAGGTACCCCTACCCCGTAACGACAAGGGATCGTCCACGGAGAGTGCCCTAGACCACGTTCGCTCCACGCCGCCAGGTCTTGCGGTTTCGGTTATACCCCCCTAGGGTAAGCCCGAATCGTTGATACCCCCTAGGGGTACATAGGAGGGGACATGTCCGCTCGTTCCGTGCCGCCCGCCGCCCGCCGGTGGTGGGCCCTGGCACTCATCGCGACCGCCCAGTTCATGGTGATCATGGACACCTCGATCATCGGGGTGGCGCTGCCCCGCATCCAGGACGACCTGGGCTTCTCCCAGCAGAACCTGTCCTGGGTGTTCAACGCCTACGTCGTCGCCTTCGGCGGCCTGCTCCTGCTCGGCGGCCGGCTGTCGGACCTGTTCGGCGCCCGCCGGCTGTTCTCGGCCGGCTGGGTGGTCCTGCTCGCCGGCTCCGCGGTGGCCGGAGCCGCCGGCACCGTCGGCGTCGAACTGACCGGCCGCGCCCTGCAGGGCGTCGGCGCCGCGCTCATCGCGCCCGCCGCGCTCACCCTGCTGATGATGCTGTTCGGCTCCGAGCCCCGCGAGCTGACCAAGGCGCTTTCGCTCTACGGCGCCGCGGCTCCCGCCGGGGGCACCGCCGGGGTGTTCCTCGGGGGCGTCATCACCGAGTACGCGGCCTGGCCGTGGGTCTTCTACATCAACATCCCCATCGCCGTGCTGGCGCTGGCCGCCGCGCCGGCGCTGATGCCCGGGGGCAGCGGGGGCGCCCGCGGCTCGGTGGACGTGGTCGGCGCGCTGACCGTGACCGCCGGGCTCGGCGCCGTCGTCTTCGCCGTCGTCCGCGCCCCCGAGGCCGGCTGGGACGCGGCGTCGACCTGGGCCGTGCTGGCCGGCGGGCTCGTCCTGCTCGGCGCGTTCCTGGCCGTCCAGGCGTCCCGCCGCGCCCCGCTGATGCCGCTGTCGATCTTCCGGGCGCCGAACCTGGGCGCCGCGAACCTCGCCCAGCTCCTGCTCGGCGGCGCGTGGATCCCGATGTGGTTCTTCCTGAACCTCTACCTGCAGCGGGTCCTCGGCTACAGCGCCTTCCCCTCCGGGGCCGCGCTGGTCCCGATGACCGCGCTGATCATGCTCGGGATGATCGTCCTGGCCCCGCGGGCCCTGGGGCGCCTCGGCCCCAAGGCCTCCATCGTCACCGGGCTGCTGGTGCTGGCCGCCGGCATGGGCTGGCTGGCGCTGATCCGCCCGGACGGGAACTACTGGGTGGACGTCCTGCCCGCGTCGCTGGTGGCCGCGCTGGGCATGTCGCTGGCCTTCATCCCCTCCCTGGGCACCGCGCTGTCGGCCGCCCGCCCGGAGGAGGGCGGGCTGGCGTCCGGCATCGTCAACACCAGCTACCAGGTCGGCTCGGCACTCGGCCTGGCCGCGATGACCGCCATCGCCGCCTCCTTCGGCGCCGACCGGCCCGGCGACCTGCCCGCGCTCACCGACGGCTTCTCGGCGGCGTTCGCCGGCGCGGGACTGGTCGCGCTCGCGGGCGCGGCGCTGGCCGCCGTCACCCTGCGCACCCCGCGCCCGGAGCACGCGCCCGCGCCCGCGCCGGTGACGCCGGCGGAGCACGAGAAAGCCCCGGGGCACTGACCGGCACGTCCGCGGGGTCGCCGTCGGCGGCCCCGCGGAGCCCGTTCGCGGGGACCGGGCGCGTCCGCGATCAGGTCGCGTGGACGACCGCGACCGGGCAGGGCGCGTGGTGGATCAGGGCGTGGCTGACCGATCCGAGCAGCAGGCCGCGGAAGCCGCCGAGGCCCCGCGAGCCGACGACGAGCAGGCGCGCCTCCTCCGCGGCGTTCATCAGCACCTCGCGCGGCGGGCCGGTCACGATGTCGACCTCGACCTTCACGTCGGGGTGGAGCTCACGCGCCGGGATCATCAGCCGGGCCAGCCTGGCCGCGGCGGCGTCCCGCATCCCGGTCTCGTCCACCAGCGGAGGGACGTCCTTCTCGGGCACCGCCTCCCAGGCGACGACCGCGTGCACGTCCCAGCCGTGCGCGCCGGCCTCGGCGAAGGCCAGCGCCAGCGCCTCGCGCGACGCCGGCGAACCGTCCACGCCCACGACGACGTGCCCGTGCACCCGCTCCGGCGGCGGGACGAGGTCGCCCCGAACGATCACGACCGGGCAGGGGGCGTGCGCGGCCACCTGCGCGCCGACCGAGCCGAGCACCAGTCCGACGAACCCGCCGAGCCCCCGCGGGCCGAGCACGATCATGTCCGCGCCGTGTCCGGCCTCGATCAGCCGGGCGGCCGCCTGCCCCCGTGCCAGCACGCCCCGCACGCTCAGCTCCGGCGCCGCCTTCCGGGCGTGCTCGACCCCGTTGTTGAGGTTCTCCTCGGCCACGGCCCGCAGGTCGACGACCGGCATGGCGATCGGGCCCCCGACGTAGACGTCCCACACGTGGAGCACGGTCAGGGGCAGGCCCCGGGTGCGGGCCTCGGCGGCGGCCCACTCCAGGGCCTGCACACCGCCGGTGGAACCGTCGTAGCCAACGACCACACCAGTGATCGGCTCGTCGTTCATGGAGAACTCCCCTTCAGGGTTCCTGCCTGGTCGAGTCAAGCCTCGCCCGCCCGGACGCCGCGCAGGAGGGTCGAGGGTCCGCGGGAATCAGGGACCTTCGGCCCTCTCGTCCTCGCGGAGCGGCACCACCGCGATCGGGCAGACCGCGTTGTACAGCAGCCACTGCGCGACCGAACCGAACGCGGGGTGCGCGGCCCCCACCACTAGGAGCCGCGCCTCCTGGGCGGCCTCCCGCAGTGCTCCGGGCGGGGGCGCGAGCGGATTCTCCGGGTGCGTGAGGACGTCGGGATGCCGCTCCCGGACCACCGTCACCGCCCGCTCCACCGGGTCGTGGACCGGCGGCCGCCGGAGCGCGGGCTCCGGCGGCGGCCCGCCCTCGGCGCCCGAGTAAACGATCTTCAGGGGCAGCTGCCGCAGCTCCGCCTCGCGCGCGGCGAACGACAGCGCGCCCTCCGCCGCGGGCGAGTCGTCCACCGCGACCACGACCGGCCGCGGATCACCGGGGCGGGGCAGCGCGCCGACGCCCCGGACCACGATGACCGGGCATCGCGCGTGCATGGCGACGTGCGCGGCGACCGAGCCGACCGGCACGCGCGCGAGCCGCCCGAGCCCGCGGGACCCGAGCACCAGCAGTTCGGCGCCGGCCGACAGCCCGGTGAGCCGTTCGGCCGCCGACCCCTCCTCCGACAGGGGCCTGACCGCCACCCCGGCGGTGCGCTCCCGGGCGCACTCGACGCCGTGGGCCAGCACGTGCCGCGCAGCCTCGCGCAGCGACCGGCGGCCCGCCTCCTCCACCTCGGGGGCGGCACCCTGGTACGGCCACTGCCACGCGTGGCACAGCACCAGCGGCGATCCGCGCAGCTCCGCCTCGTCCAGCGCCCAATCCAGCGCCTGCATGGCGTGGACCGATCCGTCGAATCCGACGACCACCTCGCGCGCGCCGCCCACGTCGGACATCGCGAACCTCCGTCCCCCTCGCGGACGTGATGGGGGCGGGAGAAGCCCTCCGCCGCTTAGGCAGCGTTTCGAGATGGACGGTGCGTGGTCTCCCACTTCTCCGTCCCTTTCGGCTCGACTTCTCTCGCCCGACTACATTCCACCTCGCCGCCCGCGTCCGGACCAGGGACGAAGGTCCCTCGTTCGCCTCAGGCCCGGGACGGTCGCGCGGGGTGCCGCTCGATGACGGCGTCCGAGGACGGGTAGAACGTGCTCTCGTGCCCGTCGTCCCATTCCACGACGTAGGGTGGCGCGCCGTCCCGTCCGTGCACCTCGACGATCAGCGCCTTGCGGTCCGGCTCCCCCACCTGGTGGCCCCGGACGATGACCCAGTCACCCTTGTTCGCCTTCATTGGAACCTCCCTCGTCCCACGCTGCTCGCAGCGTGCTCTGGCGGACCGGTCACCGGAAGAGCCGAAGGTCCCCTCGCCGGGCCCGTCCGGTTTCCGCGTCCCGCGCCCCGGCCGGCGGGCGGCGGGCGACGCGCCGGCGAAGCTCGTGGAACTGCCTGTGCTGCATGATGAAGTGCGCCGGCTCGCCGAGGGTCCAGGTGAACAGCCGGTCCGGGATCGAAGGGGCCCCGCGGCCGCGCGTGCGGACGATCAGCCGCGTGCACCCGTCGGGGAGCCGGTGGAGGTGGAAGGCCCACAGCCCGTCCGCGTACGCCCGCGGCATCGGCCCGCGCGGGTCGAACGACCTTCCGGACGGCAGCTCCACGTCGCTCCGCAGCACGAGGGTCCTGCCCGGATCGAGGACCTCGACGCGGAAGTAGGTCGTCCCGCCCGGGACCGTGGGCACGCGGTCCCCCGCCGCCAGGCCCTGCCACTCGGGGTGGATGCGTTCCGCGCTCGGCCGCCCGCCGTTGTCGAGCAGGTCCCAGCTGTACCAGCCGGCCCGCCCGCATCCCATCTGTACCAGCCACGGCCAGACCGCCTCCGGCGGCGCCGGCAGCGAGACCGCCATGGTGGACTGGCTCGTCGCGTCCTCGATGAGCTCGTCGCTCGGATACCGGGTGCCCGCCTCCGCGTCGGTGGCCCCCCAGGACAGCAGCGCGGGGCGGATCACGGCCGCGTAGGTGGCGGCCGCGCCGCAGGCGAGCGCGACACCGCGAACGCTCATGTTCCTCACGAGTCCTCCCCTGTCGATGACCGCTCGGTTCCACGGTCGCGAGCGGCGGCTCGGATCCGCAGAGTCCTTCGCCACGTCGGCCAGGGACGTTCGTCCTCTGCCCCGAACGGCCCCGGCCGGAAAGGCTGGAGGGAGAAGCCGTTCCGGGCGACTTCCGAGGTCGTTCGGTCATCGACCCGGGGAGCGGGCATGAAGCCGCCGGATGCCATGACACGCGCGGACCGCCTGCGGCGCCGCTGCGGGTTCGACGGCAACGCACTGCGCCGGAAGGTGGATCGGACCCAGTGGCGCGCCGGGCTGCTTCTCCTCCTGCTCTTCCTGGTCGTCGCCCCGGTCGCCTGCGCCCACGTCGTTTGGTCCGTGCACACCGCGGGCGTCCGCGCCGAGCGGTACGAGGCCGCGACACGCCACCGGATCGACGCGACGGTGGTCGGGGTCACGCCGCTGGAGTCCGGGCGCGAGGTCACCGTGGTCTGGACCGGCGCGGACGGTGCTCCGCACACGGGCCGGTACACCAGCTGGCGCGCGACCGCGATCGGGCAGCACCGCGTGCTCTGGACGGGGCCCCGTCACGGCCTGGGAGAGATGGGGCCGCGCAAGCACGTGCGGACCATCGGTGACGACGTGTCGGCCGCCGCGGCGGCCGTGGCGGTGACGGGCCTGCCGCCGCTCACCGTCTACCTCCTGGTCCGCTGGGGCTGCGACAGGCGCCGTTACCGGCAGTGGGACGAGGAATGGGCCGACTTCGACCGCCGCTCCCGTTCGACCTAGGAAGACCCGACACGCCACGCCGGAGGTGCGCGATGCAGCGGATGAACGCGCTGGACGCCGGGATGTACTTCGCCGAGAACGACACGACCCCGCTCCAGATCGGCACGGTGACCGTGTTCGAGGGGCCCGCGCCCGGCCACGCGGAGCTGGTGCGGGAGATCTTCGCCCGGCTCCGGTTCGCGCCCCGCTGCCGGCAGCGCGTCCGGACGGTGCCGCTCCACCTCGCGCACCCGGTCTGGGTCGACGACCGCGGCTTCCGGATGGCCGACCACGTCCGGCACGTGGAGGCGCCCGCGCCCGGCGGCCCGGACGAGCTCCAGGAGCTGGCGGGCCGCGTCCTCGGCCGGCGGCTGGACCTCACCCGCTCCCCGTGGGAGGTGTGGCTGGTCGAGGGGCTGGAGGACGGCCGCTGGGCCCTGATCTCCAAGGTGCACCACTGCATGGTCGACGGGCTCGCCGGGATCGACCTGCTGGGCGTCCTGCTCGACGCCGGCCCCGGGTGGTCGCCCGCCGCCCCGCGGCTGTGGACGCCCGCTCCGGAACCGTCCGGGCGGGCCGTCGTCCGCGGCGCGGTGGCGGATCGGATGAGGGGGCTCGGGCGGCAGGCCACCCGGCTCTTCCTGCCGGCGCTGCGCGAGTCGATCGCGGCCGCGGGCGCGGCGCCCGGCTACGCCGCGCGCCTCACCGGGCCCGGCGCGGCCTCGCTCAACGGCCCGACCGCTCCGTTCCGGCGCTGGTCGCGGACCTGCGCCGGCCTGGACGAGGTGGCCCGGATCAGGCGCGCCTTCGGCGGATCGGTCAACGACGTCGCGCTCGCCGCGACCGCCTCCGGCTTCCGGGCGCTGCTGGCCGCACGCGGCGTGCTCACCGGGGATTCGGTCGTGCGCGCCCTGGTTCCCGTCTCGGTCCGGTCGCCCGACGAGCGCGGGATCCTGACGAACCGGGTGTCGGCGGTACTGGCCGACCTGCCCTGCGGGGAGCCCGACCCGCTGCGCCGCCTGCGGCTGGTGCGGGAGCAGATGGACGGCGCGAAGAGCGCGGACCAGGCGGCCGGGCTCGACGCCTTCGTGCGGCTCGTCGGCGCGGCCCCCGGGCTGCTCGCCCTGGCGGCCCACGCCGCGCTGCGGATGAGGCAGCCCCTGGTCCACACGATCGTCACCAACGTCCCCGGCCCCTCGTTCCCGCTGTACGCGATGGGCCGGCGGATGCTGGAGATGGACCCCTACATCCCGATCGTCGCCGGGTCGCGCGTCTCCGTCGGCATCGTGTCCTACGACGGCGTCCTGTCCTTCGGGATCACCGGGGACCGCGAGGCCCTGCCCGACCTGCGGACCCTGTGCGCGGGCGTCCGCGAAGGCGTCGACGAGCTCCTCAAGGAGACGGCGCGGATGGGGCCGGCGTGACCGCGCGGGCGCGGCGGCGGTAGCGGCGGAACTCGTCGGCGGCCCAGACGATGACGGGGAACGCGGCGATGATCGCCAGGACGTCCGCGGGGAGGGCGGCGGTGCCGAACAGGCGCTGGAAGGACGGCAGGTAGATCAGGGCGGCGGCGAACAGCACCTCGAAGGCGATGCCGGCCAGCAGGAGTGGGTTGGTGGCGAGCCCCACCTGGCGCAAGGAGGCGTGGTCGGTGCGCGCGGCCATGGCGGTGCCGATCTGGCAGGTCACCAGGCCGGCGAACGTGGCGGTGGTCGCGGTCAGGTAGGCGTGGTGGAGCGGGGCGCCGGCGCCGGTGGGGTCGCCGGGCCGCCAGCCGGCCCGCCACAGCACGTAGAAGAACACCGACATGACCAGGACGGCCGACACCAGGCCGAGGTAGCCCCAGGCGCGGATCAGCATGTCCCGGGAGATGACGCCCTGGGAGGACGGGCGGGGCGGCCGGTTCATGATGCCGGGTTCGGCGGGTTCGCGGCCGAGGGCCAGCGCGGGCAGCGTCTCGGTGCCGAGGTCGATGGCGAGGATCTGCAGGACCGTGAGGGGCAGCGGCACCAGCCCGCCGCTGAGCGCGAACACCAGGAACGGCACGATCTCCGGGACGGCGTGGGCGAAGATGTAGAGGATGAACTTGCGGACGTTGTCGTAGACGCGCCGGCCTGACTCGACGGCCGTGACGATCGTCGCGAAGTTGTCGTCGGTCAGCACCATCGTGGACGCCTCGCGGGCCACGTCGGTGCCCGAGCGGCCCATGGCCACGCCGATGTGCGCCTGGTGCAGGGCGGGGGCGTCGTTGGCGCCGTCCCCGGTCATCGCCACGATCCGGCCGTGGGCGCGCAGCGCGTCGGCGACCTTGAGCTTGGTCTCCGGCGACGACCGCGCGAAGACGATCTCCGCGTCGCCGGTCAGCAGCTCGTCCAGCTCGTGGTCGTGGATCTTCTCGGCCTCGGCGACCACGCGCAGGCGCGGGACGCCGATCCCGACCTCCGCCGCGACGGCCGCGGCGGTGGCGCCGTTGTCACCGGTGACGATGTGGACGCGCAGCCCCGCGCCGTGGCAGCGGCGCACCGCGTCCGCGACCTCCGGGCGCGGCGGGTCGTACAGCCCGACGAGGCCGAGGAGGCGCAGCCCGGTCTCGGCGTCCTCCCGGCGCCCGGGCGGTCCGGCGCCGGACGGCAGGTCCCGGTCGGCGACCGCGAGGACCCGCAGTCCCCTGCGCGCGAGATCGTCCACGACGCCCATCACCGCCTGCCGGTCGGCGCCGGAGCAGCGGCCCAGCACGGCCTCGGGCGCGCCCTTGACGTAGACGGCGAGGTGGTCGCCGCGCCGGGCGACGGTGGACATCAGCCGCAGGCGGGCGTCGAACCGGAAGACGGCGCGGCGCCCGTCGTCGCGTGCCGCGAGGCGCGCGGGCAGGTCGGGGCCGCCGCCCGTGACCAGGGCGATCTCCGTCGGGTCGCCCCGCAGGTCGCCGGCCTCGTCGTAGGAGACCGTGGTGCACTCGGTCATCGCCCGCGTCAGGTCGGCGGGCGGCGGCTCCCCGGGCGCCGTGACCGCGCCGCCGCCCGGGGTCCAGTACGCCTGGAGCCGCATCCGGTTCTGGGTGAGGGTCCCGGTCTTGTCGGTGCAGATGACGTTGGTGGAGCCGAGCGTCTCGACGGCGCTGAGCCGCTTGACGACCGCGCCCTGCCGGGCGAGGACCCGCACCCCGACCGCCAGCGCGAGGGTGATGGTCGGCAGGAGGCCCTCGGGGACGTTGGCGACCAGCAGCCCGATCGCGAACATCAGCGCGTCGGTCAGCGGCAGGCCGACCAGCGCGCCGATCAGCAGGAACACCATGCCCATCCCGACGGCGACCGCGGCGATCAGCCAGGCGACCCTCTTGACCTGGGCCTCCAGGGGGCTCTCGCCGCGCGGCGCGCGCTGGCTGAGGGCCGCGATGCGGCCGAGCTCGGTGTGCCCGCCGGTCGCGAACACGATCGCCCGGGCCTGCCCTCCGGTGCAGGTCGTCCCGGAGAACACCAGGTTGGGTTCGTGCAGCAGCGCGACGCCCTGCTCCGCCGGCGCCGCCACCCGGTCCACCGGCGCCGACTCGCCGGTCAGCATCGACAGGTCGAGCTCCAGGGCCCCGTCGGTGAGGCGGGCGTCGGCGGGGACCTTGTCGCCCTCCTCAAGGGCGATCAGGTCCCCCGGGACGAGCCCGGTGGCCTCCACCGCCCGCGCGGTCCCGTCCCGGACGACATGGGCCTGTTCGGGCAGGTAGGCCGCCAGGGCCTCGACGGCGCGCTCGGCCTGGTGCTCCTGGAGCAGGGCGAACACGGCGTTCACCAGGATCACGGCCAGGATCGCCCAGCCCAGCACCGGCATGCCGGCGACGAAGGCCAGCAGGCCCGCACCCCACAGCAGCAGCGCCAGAGGGTGCAGGAGCTGGGCGGACACCAGCCTGGTCAGGGAGCGTCTCTCGCGGCGCCGCACCTGGTTCGGCCCGTAGACGGCCAGCCTGCGGGCCGCCTCGCGTTCGGACAGTCCGCGCTCTCCCGTCCGCAGCTCCTCGCGGAGCCGGGGCAGGGGGTCGCGCGGATCGGCGGTCGCGACCGCCGATCCGGCGGCGGGTTCGGGATGTGGGTGATGTCGCACGGCGGCTTCCCGTCACCGGAGGCGGCGCAGGTAGGGGTCCCAGGAGCGCCGCGGAAGGAGCCGGACGCGGGCGTCGACGGCCACCGCGCCGTCCGGCCGGACGAGGGTGGGGTTGAGGTCGAGCTCGGCGATCTCGGGATGCTCGGCCGCCAGCCTGGACAGCCGCAGCAGGACGTCGCGCAGGGCGGCGAGGTCACCGGCCGGGCGGGCGGGATGGCCGAGCAGCAGGGCCGACAGCCGCGGCTCGCGGATCAGCTCGCCGGCCTCCCGCGCGGTCAGCGGGGCGAGGCGGGCGGTGCGGTCGGCGAGGGCGTCGGCGTCGACGCCGCCCGCACCGAAGATCACGACGGCGCCGAACACCTCCTCCTGGACGGCGCCGCACAGGACCTCGACGCCCTCGTCCACCATGGCCTGGACCACGACGCCCTCCAGGGCGTCGCCGAACCGTCCGGCCAGGCTCCGGAACGCCTCGCGGACCTCGCGATCGCCGTCCAGGTCCAGCCGCAGTGCTCCGGCGGCGGTCTTGTGCACGACTCCGGGCACGTGGGCCTTCATCGCCACCGGCACGCCCATCTCGCGGGCGGCCGATGCGGCCTCGTCCTCGGTGCGAGCCCAGCACCAGGGAGCGAGGGGAAGCCCGTAGGACTCCAGCAGCCGGAAGGTTTCGACGGGCGGCAGCCAGCCGCCCTCCGGCCTCGTGGCGAGGAACCCGTCGATGATGCCCGCCGCCTCGGCCGGCATCAGGCCGGGCAGGACGGGCGGCGCGTCGGGCGGGACGCCCCGCCGCCGCGCGTAGGAGAAGGCGCGGGCGAACGCCCGGACGGCGTTCTCCGGGTAGCCGTAGCAGGGGACGCCCTGCTCGTTGACCACGACGCTCTCGGGCTGCCCGAGCACGACGGCGGCGACCGGCTTGCCGCAGCCGCCGAGCGCACCGCGCAGGTCGGCGAGCGCGGTCGGCGCCACGAGCGCCAGGACGATGTCGACGGACTCGTCAGCGGCGACCGCCTCCAGGGCGCTCCGGAACAGCTCGGCGGAGACCGCGGCCGTCGTGTCGACAGGGTTGGCGACCGCCGCGCACTCGGGCAGGAGCCCAGTGAGGCGGCGCTGCGCGTCCGGGCCCAGGACGGGGACGGCGAGGCCCGCGTCGGCGCAGGCGTCGGCCGCCAGGACCCCCGCCCCGCCCGCGTTGGACACCACCGCGACGCGCGGCCCGTCCGGGAGCGGCTGGCTCGCCAGCAGCGCCGCGGCGTCCACCAGTTCCCCGAGGTCGTCGGTCGCGACGATGCCCGCCTGCTCGAACAGGGCCCGGCGGGTGATCTCCGGGGTCGCGGCGGCCGCGGTGTGGGAGGCGGCCGCCCGCGTGCCGGGCGCCGACCGCCCGGCGAGGACGGTCAGCAGCGGCATCCGCGCCGCCACCCGCCGCGCCGTCCTGGCGAACTTGCGCGGGTTGCCGAACGACTCCACGTGCAGGATCCCGAGCCGGGTCGTGTCGTCCGACTCCCACCACATGAGCAGGTCGTTCGCGCTGACGTCGTACTTGTCGCCGACCGAGGCGAACGAGGAGACGCCGATCCCCAGCCGGGACAGCTGCTCCAGCAGCGCGATCCCGACGCCGCCCGACTGCGCCACCACGCCCGCGGTCCCGGGGACGGGATGGCGGGCGCCGAACGTCGCGTCGAGGGAGATCGCTGTGTTGGCCGTCCCCAGGCAGTTCGGGCCGACCAGCCGCATGCCGTGCTCCCGGCACACCGCCAGCAGGTCGCGTCCCTGGCCGGCGGTCAGCCCGGAGCTGATCACCACCAGCGCGCGGGCCCCGTACCGCCCGCATTCGGCCGCGGCGCGGACCACCGCTCCGGCGGGCACGGCGACGACCACCAGGTCGGGCCGCTCCGGCAGGCCGGCGGGCGCCGCCACGCACGGCGCGCCGTGCAGGTCGCCGCCCGCGGCGTGCGGGTTCACCGCGTACACGGCGCCGCCGAAGCCGGCGGAGACGAGGTTGCGCAGGACCTCCGCCCCGACCGTCCCCGGCCGCCGGGACGCGCCGACGACCGCGACCGTCCGCGGCCGCATCAGCGGCTCCAGGCTGGCGACGTCCGCGCGCCGCTCCCGCTCGGCCACCGCGTCCAGGTACCGGTCGTCGGAGACCAGCGGCAGGGTCAGCTCGACCACGCCTCCCGAGAACCGGCGGCGGGCCGCCATCCCGGCGTCGGCGAAGACGCGCAGCATCGCGGTGTTCTCGGCGAGCGTGTCGGCGCGGAAGGCCACGATCCCGTGGGCCCGCGCCAGGGACCCGAGGTGCTCCAGCAGCAGCGTCCCGACGCCGCGGTGGTGCACCCGGTCGGCGACCACCATGGCGAACTCGGCCTCGCCGGGCACGTCGGTCGGCTCGTACTCCGCGACGCCGACCAGGTCGCCGTGCAGCCACGCGCCGAGCGCCGCGTGGCCTTCGCCGTCCGTCCGGCAGACCCGGCCCGCGACCTGCTCGGACACGGCCCGGTTGAGCCCGAAGAACCTCAGGTAGAGGCTCTCCTCGCTCAGGCCGCGGTGAAGGTCCCGCACCGCCTCCCGGTCCGCCTCGCCCAGACTCCGGATCTCGACCTGCGTCCCGTCGGTCAGCAGCGCGAACACGCGCGCGCCGGAAAGGCTCTGCGTCATGCCCTCAGCGTCGGACGGGACCGCCCCGCCGGCCAGCGCCCCAAGGTCACCGGTCGCCGGGACGTTCGTCCCCCGGCGCGGACGGGCCGGCCGGGTAGGACGTAGGGGAAGAAATGGAGGAAACCCGCCACCGTGAGGAACGGCGCTCTCGTGGATCTCAACTCACCCGGCCGCACGCTGCGGATCGGCGGCCACCCCCTCCCGGTCGTCGGCCCCGCCCGCATGTACGTCTGCGGGATCACCCCGTACGACGCGACCCACCTCGGCCATGCCCGCACGTTCGTCTGGGCCGACGTCGCCGCCCGGGTCCTGCGGCACGCGGGCGGCGACGTGCGCGTGTGCCGCAACGTCACCGACGTCGACGACGTGCTGGACCAGGCCGCGCACCGCGCGGGCAGCCCGTACGACAGCTTCGCCGCCGTCCAGCAGTTCTACTTCGAACGCGACCTGGAGGTTCTCGGCGTCCACGCCGTCGACCACCAGCCCCGCGCGCACAACCACGTCGGCGAGGTCGTCGCGCTCGCCCAGGGCCTCCTCGCCTCCGGCCACGCCTACGTCCGGGACGGCGCGGTCCGCTTCCGCGGCGGCGAGGTCCCGCGGCGCGCCGGCCTCGACGACGGGCGGGCACGCGAACTCCTCGCCGAGTACGGCGACGCACCGGGCGACCCCGCCAAGGAGGACCCGTTCGACGTCGCGCTCTGGCGGCCGTCTCGGCCGGGCGAGCCGGCGTGGCCCAGTCCCTGGAGCGCCGGACGGCCCGGGTGGCACGCCGAGTGCTCCGCGATGGCCATGACGACCTTCGGCCCGGCACTGGACCTGCACGCCGGCGGCGCCGACCTGCGGTTCCCCCACCACGCCTACGAGGCCGCCATGGCCGAGGCCCTGACCGGGGTGCGCCCGTTCTCCCGGGCCTGGCTGCACGTCGGGATGGTCCGCCGGGACGGCGCCAAGATGGCCAAGTCCACCGGCAACCTGGTGCTGGTGTCCGATCTGATCCGGGACCATCCGGCGTCGGCCGTCCGGTTCATGCTGCTCGCCGAGCCCTGGGCGCGGGAGTGGGACTACACGCCCGGCGCCCTCGACCGCGCCGCGGCCGGCCTGGACCGCCTGCTCGCCGCGGCGGGCCGCGGCGGCTCCTCCCCCGCGGCGGAGGCCGCCGTGACCCGGGCGCTCCTCGACGACCTCGACGTGCGGACGGCGCTCGACGTGGCGGAGCAGGAGGGCGGCCGGACCGCCCGCATGGCGGCGCGCGTCCTGGCCCTCGGCTGAGCCCGCGGCGGCCCAACGGCCGCGTCCGGGGGGACCAAGGCCCCTGGGGAGGCCCCCCGCACGGGTCGAATGCTGGTGACACCGGCCCGCACGAATGAGGAGGCCCACGTTGCCCGCCATCGCTCCGGACGAACTCGACATCCAGTTCACGACCACCAAGGACGTCTCGCGCGAGGACGTGCGGCGGGCCCGCGAGAACGTCGCCAGGGCCCTGGCGCACGCCCCGCGCCCCGTCCTGTTCGCCAAGGCCGCGCTCAGCGTCCTGCACGACCCCGCCGTGCCCCGCCCCTACCTGGTCTCGTTCCGGGTGGACCTCGACGGCCTGCCGCTCAACGCCCACGCCGCGGCCGCCTCGATGCAGGAGGCGATCAGCCTGGCCGGCACCCGGCTGCGGGCCCGCGTGGAGAGCACGGCCCACTACAAGGACACCCGCACGGCGCGGCGGTGAGTCAGTCCCGGGGCCCCGTCCGCGGGGGCTCGGGCTCGAAGATCGGAAGGGTCACGCGGAAGAGCGTGTGCTCCCCCTCGACGAGTTCGGCGCGGCCGCCATGGGCGGCGGCCACCGCCTGGACGATGGCCAGGCCGAGTCCCGTGCCGCCCGCGCTGCGGGCCCGGCCCTGGTCCGCGCGGACGAACCGCTGGAAGATCTCCTCGCGCAGGCCGGCCGGGATGCCGGGGCCGTCGTCCTCCACGTCGAGCAGCGCCGCGCCCCCGCGGACCGTGAGCCGCGCGGTGACGTGGGTCCCGGGAGGCGTGTGGGCGCGCGCGTTCGCGAGCAGGTTGGCGACCAGCTGGTGGAGGCGCCGGGCGTCCCCGGTGACGGTCACCGGTTCCTCCGGGAGCACCAGTTCCCAGCGGTGCCGGGGGCCGGCGGCGCGGGCGTCGGCGGTGGCGTCCAGGACGATGCGGGTCAGGTCCACCGGGCCCGTCTCCAGCGGGCGGCCGGCGTCCAGGCGGGCGAGGAGCAGCAGGTCGTCGACCAGTTCGGACATCCGGACCGACTCGGCCTCGATCCGCCCCAGCGCGTGCCGCACCCCGGCCGGAACGGGCTCGGTGGTGCGCAGGGCGAGTTCGGCGTGGCCGCGGATCGCGGCGACGGGGGTGCGCAGCTCGTGGCTCGCGTCGGCGGCGAAGCGGCGGAGCCGCTCCTCGCTGGCGTGCCGGCGGGCCAGCGCGTTCTCGACATGGCCGAGCATCCGGTTCAGCGCCGCCCCGACCTGCCCGACCTCGGTGCGGGGGTCGGTGTCGGGAACGCGCTCGGGCATCGCGACCTCCCCGCTGGCCAGCGGCAGCTCGGTGACCCGGGACGCGGTCGCGGCGACGCGCCGCAGCGGGCGCAGGGCCAGCCCGACCCAGACCGCGGCCGCGATCCCGCCGGCGGCGAGCACGGCCGCGAAGACGACCGCCTCCACCAGGATGACGCGGTGCAGCGTCTCCTCGGCGGGCCGCAGCGGCAGCCCGGTGACCAGGACGTCCCCGTCGTCGCCGCGCAGCGCCATCACCCGGTACTCCTCCAGCGCCGACAGGTCGAGCGAGCGCGCCCGCCCGTCGGGCCGCAGGGCGGCGAGGGCGCGCCGGTCGGCGGCGTCGAGCGGCACGGGCTCGTCGGAGCTGTCGCGGACGACCGCGGCCTCCGTCACCTTCCCGCCGAACAGCCGCGCGCCGAACGTCCCCGGCGCCTGGCCCCGGGTGTCCGGACGGTCGTCGGCGTCACGGCGCCGCTCGTGTTCGAGGCTGGCCGGGAACCGCCCGCCGGACGCGGTCAGCTGCTCGTCCAGCCGCCCCATCAGGAACCGGTCGAGCGCGGTCGCGGTGGCGATGCCCACGGCGAGGCAGCTCAGCGCCAGCAGGACGAGCAGCCCGGCGGTGAGCCGGGCCCGCAGCGTGCGCGGGCCCCTCACGAGGCCCCCGGCCCCGGTTTCAGCACGTACCCGACGCCGCGCACGGTGTGGATCATCGGTGCCCGGCCCGCGTCGATCTTCTTGCGCAGGTAGCTGATGTACAGCTCGACGACGTGGGCCTGCCCGCCGAAGTCGTAGTCCCAGACGCGGTCGAGGATCTGGGCCTTGCTGAGGACCCGGCGCGGGTTGCGCATGAGGAACCGCAGCAGCTCGAACTCGGTGGGCGTCAGCTCCACGACCTCCCCGTCGCGGGTCACCTCGCGGGCGTCCTCGTCCATGGCCAGGCCGCCGACGGTGAGCAGCCGGCCGGCGTCGGCCTGCCGCGCCATGCCCGCGCGGCGCAGCAGCCCCCGCAGCCGCGCCAGGACCTCCTCCAGGCTGAACGGCTTGGTCACGTAGTCGTCGCCGCCCGCGGTGATGCCGGCGATGCGGTCCTCGACGGCGTCCTTGGCGGTCAGGAACAGCACGCACACGTCGGGCGCGTCGGCGCGCAGCCGCCGCAGCACCTGGAGGCCGTCGATGTCGGGGAGCATCACGTCCAGCACGACGGCGTCGGGGAGGAAGTCGCGCGCGGCGGCGAGCGCGCCCGCGCCGTCGCCCGCCGTCCGCACCGCCCAGCCCTCCGAGGCCAGCACGCGCGACAGCACCTCCGCCAGGTCCGGTTCGTCGTCGACGACGAGGACCCGCACGGGCGTCCCGTCGCCCCGTGTCAGGCCCGCCACCGCGGTTTCGTCGTTCGTCATGGTCCGGACAGCATCCCTCTCCAACCTCTGCCTTTCCTCTGAAAAGGCTCTGAGAGTCGCTTTCCCCCTCGCTGTCATAGGGAACTCAGAAACTGCGTTGGCAGGGTGGCCGCCATGACGACGACCAGGTACGACATCATGCGGCCGACCCCGCAGGTCAGGCGGCCGTCGTGGCGCGTCCCGCACTGGTGGCCGCAGGTGCTGATCTACGCCGGCGCGGTCGCGGTGCTGGCGATGTGGTGGCGCAGCACGGGCTCGGTCACCGGCCTGGACGGCTGGCTGACGGAGGCGGGCCGCGTCACCGGGCTCCTGGCGGGCTACGGGTGCGCCGTCCTGCTGGCCCTGATGGCCCGCGTGCCGGCGCTCGAACGGGGCGTGGGCACCGACAGGCTGGCCCGCTGGCACGCGATGGGCGGCCGGTACACCGTCTGCCTCGTACTGGCGCACGCCCTCCTGATCATCTGGGGGTACGCGGTGACGGCCCGGACCGACGTCGTCCACGAGACGGCGACGGTGATCGTCGACTACCCCGAGATGCTCAAGGGGACGGCCGGGTTCCTGCTCCTCCTCGGCGTCGGGATCACCTCCGCGCGGGCGGCGCGGCGGCGGATGCGCTACGAGACGTGGCACTACCTGCACTTCGCGACCTACCTCGCCATCTTCCTCGCGTTCTCGCACCAGCTCGCCAACGGCGCCCAGTTCGCCGGATCGCCCTGGGCGAAGGCGGCCTGGTACACCCTGTACATCGGCGTCGCCGTCACCCTCGTCTGGTTCCGGTTCCTGATGCCCGCCGTGCGAGGCGTCCGGCACGGGCTGCGGGTCACCGCCGTCCACACCGAGGCCCCCGGCGTCGTCTCGGTCTACATGAGCGGCCGCCACCTGGACGAGCTGCGCGCCGAACCGGGCCAGTTCTTCCGCTGGCGGTTCCTCGCCCCGGGCTTCTGGTGGACGGCCAACCCCTACTCGCTGTCCGAGCCGCCCCGCGGGCACCGGCTCCGGATCACCGTCAAGGAGGCCGGGGGCCACAGCCGGGCGCTGGCCCGGCTCCGCCCGGGGACGCGGGTCTGGGCGGAAGGGCCCTACGGCGGGTTCACCGGGGCGCGGCCGCACCACGACCGGGCCCTGCTCATCGCGGGCGGCGTCGGCATCACCCCGCTGCGGACGCTGTTCGAGACCCTGCCCGGCGACGTGACCCTCGTCTACCTCGCCCGCCGGCCCGAGGACCTCGCCCTGCGCGGCGAACTGGACGACATCGCCCGCGTCCGCGGCGCGCGCGCTTACTACTTCGTGGACGAGCCGTCCCACTACTCCCTGTCGCTGGACGGCCGGGCGCTGCGCGACCTCGTCCCCGACATCCGGCACCGGGACGTCTACCTGTGCGGTCCGCCCGGCATGATGGCCGCCGCCCAGCGCGCCCTCAAGCAGGCCGGCGTGCGGCGCCGCCACGTCCGATCCGAATCCTTCGAGTTCTGAGAGGACCGAACCACATGCGCCGAGCCGTGTTCGCCACGAGCGCGACGATCGCGGGTGTCGTGATGCTGCTGTCGCTGAAGCCGCACCATCAGGCGACCCCCGCCGCACCGCCGCCCACCGCGGGCGGCGGGACCAGCAACGGGGCCGGCGCCGGGACGAGCGGCGGAGCGACCCCGGCGAGCGGGACCTACCGGGGGCAGACCGTCGACACCCGCTACGGCCCGGTCCAGGTCGAGATCACGATGTCGGGCGGCCACCTCACCGGCGTCCGCGTCCTGCGCTCCCCGTCGGAGAACGGCCGCGACCGCGAGATCGCGTCCTTCGCCCTCCCGAAGCTCACCAAGAAGGCCCTGGCGGCGGGCAGCGCGCACATCGACACCGTCTCCGGCGCCACCTACACCAGCGAGGGGTACATCACGTCCCTGCAGAGCGCCCTGGACAGTGCCCGTGCGTGAGGGGATCCGCCACGTCGAGCACGTGATGGGGACGGTGTTCTCCTTCGACATCCGCACCCCGCGCTCGCCGTCCGTCACCACGGCCCTCACGGAGGCGGTCGCCTGGCTGCACCACGTCGACCGCGTCTTCTCCACCTACCGCCCCGACAGCCAGGTCTCGCGCCTGGCGGACGGCCGCGTCGGGGTCGCCGAATGCGATCCCGAGGTCGCCGAGGTCCTGCGCCTCGGCGCGGAGTTCGAACGGATCAGCGGCGGCGCGTTCACCTGCGCGCCGGGCGGCCGGCTCGATCCCAGCGGCGTGGTCAAGGGCTGGGCGGTCGAGCGGGCGTCGACGATCCTGCACGACGCAGGCGCGCTCGACCACTGCGTGAACGGCGGCGGCGACGTGCAGGCGCGCGGAGAGGCCGGGCCCGGAGACCCGTGGCGGATCGGCGTCGCCGACCCCCGCGACCCCGGCGGGCTCATCGCCGCCGTGACCGGTCACGACATCGCCGTCGCGACCTCCGGCACCGCCGAGCGCGGCCGGCACATCCTCGACCCCCGCACCGGGCGTCCCGCCGCGGGCCTCCTCTCCGTCACGCTGGCCGGCCGCCACCTCACCGAGGTCGACGCCCTCGCCACCGCGGCCTTCGCGATGGGCGACGCGGCCCGCGCCTGGACGGAGGCCCGCCCGGGGATCGAGGCGCTCGGCGTGACCTCCGGGCACCGCCTGTGGTGGACGCCCGGCTTCGAGGACATCGCCCTGCTTCCCTCCGGTCGGGCCTGAGGGCCGGGACCGGGGCGAGAGGACCGTCGCCGTCGAGGCGGGGACAAAGGTCCCTACGGCCGGCCAGGCCATGCAATGGACGCTTGAGTCGGCACCGTGGCCGCCACCGGGGCGGCTCGCCGAGCTTTAAGGAGCTTCGCGATGGCGAGGCAGATCTCCCATGGTTCGTCCGTCCCGGCCCTGGAGCATCGCGTCGCGGTGCTGGAGCGGCAGGTGGCCGCGCTCGCCGAAGCGGCCCGGCTTCTCGCCACCGCCCTGGAGGGCACTCCCCTGGACACCTCCGAGCTCGGCGACACGGCGCCGACGGCACGGCAGGCGCACGAGCTGCTCCTGCTCCCGCCGCTGGCGCCCGCCACCGGGCACTGACCCCCGATCCCCCCTGGAGAAGCACATGTCCACGGAACGAACGGCGATCCTGGTCGGAACCGATGGGTCCACCCCCTCCGATCGCGCCATCGGCTGGGCGGCGGGCGAGGCCGCGCGGCTCGGTAAGGAACTGCACATCCTGCACGTCCTGGAGACCCCCACGAAGACCGCGCCCGGGAACACGGGCGGCGACCGGGCATCGCTCGTGGACGCCTGGAACCCGGTACTGCGCGCCGGACGGGACACGGCCCTCCTGCGGCACCCCCGCCTCAAGGTCGAGACGATGCTCGTCCACGACCGGACCGTCGCGGGCGGCCTGCGGCACTACGCCGGCGAGGCCGCCGAGGTCGTCGTCGGCCACCGCGGCCGGGGCGGCTTCGCCTCGTTGCTGCTCGGCTCCACCGGCCTGCACCTGGCCGGGCGCTTCCCGGGCCCGGTGACCATCGTCCGCGGCCACTCGGACACCCCCCTCGGCGAGGTGGTGGTCGGGCTGGACCTGGCCGGGGACCCCGCGCCCGCGCTCGACCACGCGTTCGCCGCGGCCGCCGTCCGGGGCTCCCGGCTGCGGGTGCTGCACGCCTGGCGGCCCGCCGCGCACGCCGTCGACGTGGACGCGCAGCTCGCCGCCGGCGGCCGCTACGAACGCCTGGCGGCGGCACTGGCGCCGTGGCGTGGGCGCCACACGGACCTCAAGGTGGTCGAGGACGTGGTCGTCGGCCACCCGGTCCAGATGCTCGCGCAGGCCTCCGCCGAGGCCGACCTGCTCGTGGTCGGGTCCCGGGGCCGGTCGTTCCCGCTCGGGTCGGTCGGCCACGGTGTGATCCACCACGCCCACTGCCCCGTCGCCGTCGTCCGCCCCCGCGGCGACTGACGCGACGCCGCGGCCGCCCCCGGAGCGATCCCGCCCATGGCGGAGCCGCGGGGGCGGCCGTCGGTCACACCGCCCGTCCCAGGGTCTCGGGGGCGGCCTCGGCCAGCCGGGTCTGGGTGGCCTCCAGACGGCCCACGACCTGTTCGGCGAAGCGGCGCGTCAGCTCGTAGCCGAGCGACGGGTCGACCGCGCTCAGCGTCCGGACCAGCCGGCCGTCGAACTCGATCGCCTGGACCGGCGTGCTCGCGACCGCGCCGAACCGCCAGCGGTGCGGACGGAACAGCCATGACCAGCCCACCACCGATCCCGGCCCGAAGGTGTCGATGACGAGCGTCCCGCCCTCGGGGACGCGCATGTCGACGGCCACGCTCCCGTCGAGGAGGAGCCAGAACCGCTCCGCCGCGGCGGACTCCGCGAACATGCGCCGGCCCGCGGGGATGTCGGTGCGCCTGGCCGCCTTCGCCAGCCTGGTCAGATCCGGGCTCCGCATACCGTCGAAGAACGGTTCGCGGGCCAGATCGGCCGCGGTCACCATGCTCATGGCTCGCCTACCTTCGGTGTTCTCCGCCGCCCTGCGTCATCCGACCCGCTGCGGGACGATCGTGACCGTGCAGGGCGCGTGCTTGAGCAGCGCGTCGCTCGTCGCGCCGAGCGTCAGCGGCTTGACGGCGCCGGTGCCGCGCGCGCCCACCACCGTCAGGGTCGCGTCCTCCGCCGCCTCCAGCAGCGCTTCCCGGGGCGACCTGAGCACCAGCGACGTCGCGGCCTGGACGAGCGGGTACTTGACGAGCCAGGGCGCGACCGCGCGTTCCAGTACGGCCCCGCACACGTGGCGGAGCTTGTCCTCGTCGTCGAAAAGCGAGAGGTCCCCGTCGGGGGCGGCGCCGGGCTCCCAGCACCCGTACACCGCGCGCAGCCGCCAGCCGCGCAGCGCCGCCTCCTCGAACCCGAACGCCAGCGCCCCGTCGGCGCCCGGGGAGCCGTCCACGCCCACGACCACCAGACCGTCGCGCGCGGCGGCCGAGCGGACGACCGCGACGGGGACGGCGGCCCGGGCCGGCACCCGCAGGGCGGTGGACCCGACGGGCGTCTCCTCCGGCGGGTGCGAGCCGATGACGATGAGCTCGGCGTCCGGTCCCTGGTTCAGCAGGGCCGCGTGGGGCCCGCCGGTCTCCAGGTGCTTGCGCACCTTCACGCCCGGGGCCAGGTCGTTCGCCAGCGCCACGCCCTGGTCGAGCGTGTGCTCCCCCATCCGGTGGACGATGGCCACGCCCTCGCGGTCCATGGAGCGGATCGGATACGGCCACTGCCACGCGTGGACCACCGTCAGCGGCTCCCGCCGGAGCCTGGCCTCCTCCACCGCCCAGCGCAGAGCGCGCTCGCTCTCACTCGTTCCGTCGTATCCGACGACCACGTGGGTCATGACGCCCTCCTCCTCGGGTCCGCCTCAGTCTCACCGTCCGCGGGGCCCGTCCCCCAGGGCCGAACGGCCCTCGGCGGCGGGACCTCTGGCGTCCGGTCAGGCGGCCGTGACCTCGGCCTCCAGGCTCACGCCGATCCGCGGGGCGGCGAGGATCGAGTTGTGGACCGTGCAGGCCATGACGGCGGCCATGAGACCGCCCACGTCCCGGTCGGGCAGCCGGACGGAAGGGCGCAGGCGCAGGTCGACGCGCGACACCCGGGCGGGGCCCTCCGGGCTCATCACGTAGTCGACGGCGACCTCCAGCCCGTTCGCGGGCAGGCAGCGCGCCTTCAGGTAGCGCCGGGCGTGGTGCGCCGTGCACGCGGCGAGGGACGCCACGAACAGTTCGACCGGCGTCGGCCCCGCGTCCATCCCTCCCGCCATGTACGGCTGGTCCACGTGGATCACGTGGTCGCGGACGATCACCGCGAAGGCGTCGTCCTCTCGGTGGACGACCAGCATCTCGCTCATCGGTGCCACCTCCTCTGCTGGCGGTTCCTCTCGCTTGGCCCCAGTCTCGGTTTCGGGAGTCTTCGCAGGTAGAGCCGAAGGTCCTGCCGGAGGTCCCGGTGCGGGGGTGAGGTACCTCACGCACGAAGGGATACCCCAGGGGGTATGGTGGGCGACGGAGGTGGAAGGTGGAGCATCTGGAGATGGACGCGACCGCCCTGGCGGACGCGCTGACCCGGCTCCGGCGGGCGCACGGCCAGCTGGGCGGGGTGATCTCGATGATCGAGAACGCCGACGACTGCGAGCGGGTGCTGACCCAGCTGGCGGCCGTGTCGAAGGCGATCGACCGGGCCGGTTTCAAGATCATTTCAACCGGGCTGCGGCACTGCCAGGCGGCGGCCGACCGCGGCGAGAAGCCGCCGATCAGCGCCGAGCGCCTGGAGAAACTCTTCCTCGCCCTTTCCTGAGAACGGAGGGAGGGCCGCCCCTCACCGACCGGTGAGGGGGTACGACCATGGCCTCGATCTGACCCACGGATACCCCCCGGGGTATAAGGAGTTGAACGCAGATGGCACATGTCCAGGTAGTCGAGACCTCGTCCCTGGGCGACCGCAGCTACCTCGCCCACGACGGGCGGGTGGCGCTGGTGGTCGACCCGCAGCGCGACATCGACCGCTTCCTGGCCCTGGCCGGGCGGCTGGACGTCCGCATCACGCACGTGGCCGAGACCCACCTGCACAACGACTACGTCTCCGGCGGGCTGGCCCTGGCCAAGGCGACCGGGGCCGCGTACCTCATCTCGGCCGACGAGAACGTCGAGTTCGACCGGACCGCCATAGCCGACGGCGACGAGATCGCCATATCCGACGGGCTGCGCATCCGCGCCGTCGCCACCCCCGGGCACACCTTCCACCACGTTTCCTACGTCCTGTCCGGGCCCGGCGGGCCCGAAGGGGTCTTCACGGGCGGGTCGCTGCTGTTCGGCACCACCGGCCGCACCGACCTCCTCGGCGCCGAGCACGCTCACCTGCTGGCCGAGCGGCAGCACGCGTCGGCTCGCAGACTGGCCGACCTGCTGCCCGACGGCGCGCACGTCTGGCCCACGCACGGGTTCGGAAGCTTCTGCTCGGCGAGCCAGTCCGACGCCGCGTCGTCGACCATCGGCCAGGAGCGGCGGGCCAACCCCGCGCTGCGGCTGGAGGCCGACGACTTCGTCACCCAGACCCTGGACGGGCTCGACGCCTACCCCGCCTACTACGCGCACATGGGCGTCCGCAACAGCGCCGGCGCCGACCTGCTCGACCTCACGCCCGCGCGGACCGCCGACCCCGCCGAGCTGCGCGACCGCATCGCCGCCGGGGAATGGGTCGTCGACCTGCGCTCCCGCAAGGCCTTCGCCCAGCGGCACCTGGCCGGCACCCTCAGCTTCGGCCTGGACGGCGCGATGTCGACGTGGCTCGGCTGGCTGGCACCCTGGGGCGCGCCCCTCACCCTGCTCGGCGACAGCCCCGAGCAGATCGCCGCCGCCCAGCGGGAGCTGGCGCGCATCGGCATCGACCGCCCGGCCGCGGCCTCCTCCGGGGAGCCCGAGCAGTGGGCCGGCGGCGACGCCTCCCGGCTGCGGGAGACGCCCGTCGCGACGTTCACCGACCTGGCCGCCGCCCGCTCCGGCCGCGTCCCCCGGCACCTGCCGGCCCCGGACGCCGTGCTGGACGTGCGCATGACCAACGAGTGGAGGGACGGGCACGTCGAGGGCGCGGTCCACATCCCGCTGCCCGAGCTGGCCGACCGGCTGGACGAACTGCCCGACGGGACCGTCTGGGTGCACTGCGGCTCCGGCTACCGGGCCGCCGTAGCGACCAGCCTGCTCCAGCGGGCCGGACGCCGGACCGTGCACATCGACGACGCCTACTCCGAGGCCGCACTCACGGGCCTCGCCATCACCGACCGCTGAACCGCACCGACCACTCACCAACACGACACACGGGAGAAGACTTCGTGACCACCCCGCCCACCGCGTCCACCGTCGACGTCCCCGCCCTGCGCGAACTGCTGGACTCCGACGACCGGCCGCGGCTCATCGACGTCCGCACGCCGGGCGAGTTCGAGACCGGCCACATCCCCGGCTCCTACAACGTGCCGCTCGACCTGCTGCGCGAGCACCGCGCCGAACTGCGCGCCCACCTCGACGAGCAGGTGGTGCTCGTCTGCCGCTCCGGGCAGCGGGCCGGCCAGGCCTCGCAGGCGCTGGCCACCGCGGGCCTGCCCAACCTGCGCGTCCTGCACGGCGGCATCGGCGCCTGGCAGGCCGCGGGCGAGGCGGTCTCCGCGGGACGCCCCCGCTGGGACCTGGAGCGCCAGGTCCGCCTGGTCGCCGGCTCGATCGTGCTCGGGTCGGTGCTGACCAGCACGACCGTCCCGCGCGCCAAGTGGCTCGCCGCGGCCATCGGCGGCGGCCTCACCTTCGCCGCCCTCTCCAACACCTGCGCCATGGGGATGGCCCTGTCCAAGCTCCCCTACAACCGCGGGCCGAAGTGCGACATGGCCGCCGTCCTGAGCGCCCTGGCCTCGGACCGCTCGTGACCCCCCGCCCACGCCCGCCAGGGAGGTGAACGCATGCTGACCGCACTCGTCCTCGGCGCCCTCATCGGCGTCCTGCTCGGGCTGCTCGGCGGCGGCGGCTCCATCCTCGCCGTCCCCGCCCTCGTCTACGGCGCGGGCCTGCCGCTGGTCTCGGCGGTCCCGGCGTCCCTGCTGGTCGTGGGCATCTCCTCGGCCACGGCCGCGCTGCCCCGCGTGCACGCCGGGCAGGTGCGCTGGCGGATCGCCGGCGTCTTCGGCGCCGCCGGAGCGGCGGCCGCCTTCGGCGGCGCCGCCCTGAACCGGCTCCTGCCCGACCAGGTCGTCCTGCTCGGCTTCGCGGCGCTCATGGTGGCGGCGGGCTGGCGGATGCTGGCCGGAGGCGACCGGATCGGCGGGGCGTGCGCCCTTCCCGGCGGCGGGGTCGACTGGCGCTCCTGCCTGCCGAAGTCGATCGGCGCGGGCGCGGCCGTCGGCGTGCTGACCGGGCTGTTCGGCGTCGGCGGCGGCTTCCTGATCATCCCGGCCCTGGTCGTCGGGCTCGGCCTGCCGATGGCCGCCGCGGTCGGCACCTCCCTGGTCATCGTGGTGGTCAACTCGATCGCCGGCTTCGCCGCGCACGCCGGGGACGCGACGCTGGACTACGGCGTCATCGCGGCGTTCACCCTGGCGGCGGTCGCCGGGTCGCTCGCCGCCGCCCGCCTCGCGCGGCGCCTGGACGCCGACCGGCTGCGGCGCTGGTTCGCCTACCTGGTCTTCGCCGTCGCGGCCTTCGTCGCCGCGCAGGCCATCTTCCATCCGGGGGCCACCGGCTGAGCCCGCCCCCGGACGCCCGGATCGGGCCGAAAGTCCCCGTTCGGGGGGACGCTCGGCACTGACCCGCGGCACGTCCCGGGCGGAAGGGTGGGGGTGACTGAGGGAGGTCGCTGATGTGGGTCGTGCCCGAACAACGGTCCGTCGTCGTCGGTGTGGACGGTTCCCCCAACTCCATGGCCGCGCTGCGCCGGGCCGCCCGCGAGGCCTCCGAACGGCACGCGCGCCTGGACGTGATCCGCGTCGTGGAACCCGGCGACACGCCGGTAGGGCGCCCGTTCCACTCCATCAGGGAGTGGCTGCGGCTGCGCCGCCTGGTCGCCCGCCTGATCCCCCGCTCCCGGCACCTGACCACCCGGCTGCGCGTCCTGCACGGGGAGCCCGGCGCGGTGCTGGCCGAGTCGGCCGACCGCGCCGAACTGCTGGTGGTAGGTGCCCGGTCGCACTCCGAGCACGGCAACCCGCTCGGCGGCGACACCGTCCCGGTCGTACGGGAGCGGGCGCGGTGCGAGGTCGTGATCTGCGCGGACCAGAGGGCCGCCGCCGGCGAGAACCTCTGAGGCCCGCGGCCAACCCCGGGGAGGGAAGTCATGAAACGTCGCACGGTCGGGGACGTCATGACCAGGAACGTGGTGACGGTCTCCGAGGACACCCCCTTCACCGAGATCGCCGACGCGATGGCCGAGCGCCGCATCAGCGCGGTGCCCGTCATGGGCGAGGGCGGCCGGCTCACCGGCATCGTCACCGAGGCCGACCTCCTGCGCAAGCAGGAGTACGGGGACGGCACGCGACCGCGCCGGTCCAGGCTGCGGCGCCATGCCCAGGGCCGGGCCGGGGCGCAGGCCAAGGCGGCCGCAGCGGACGCCCGCGGGCTGATGAGCACGCCGGTCGTCACCGTCGCGCCGACCACCCCCGTCGCCGAGGCCGCCCGCCTGCTGAACGCCCACGGGTTCAAGGCCGTGCCGGTCGTCAGGGACGGCCGGCTCGCCGGGATCGTGGCCCGCCGCGACCTGCTCTCGGTGTTCCACCGCTCCGACTCCGACATCCGCGACGAGATCATCGACGACGTCCTGATCAGCAGGCTCTGGCAGGACCCGGCCGAGGTGCACGTCCGCGTCCAGGAGGGGGTCGTCCACCTCACCGGGCGCGTCGAGCGGAAGAGCCTGATCCCGATCATGGTGCGCATGGCCGCCGCGACGGAAGGCGTCGTCGACGTCGCCGACAACCTCGGTTACGACTACGACGACACCGGTTCCGCCCCCTACCCGGGGCCCTGAGGCCTATGGGGAACGCCGCCGTCGCCGAGACGCACATCGGCGTGGTCTTCTTCACCGGTGACCGCGCCTACAAGCTGAAGAAGCCGGTGGACCTCGGGTTCCTGGACTTCAGCACCCGTGAGCTGCGCGAGCGCGCGTGCCACGAGGAAGTCCGGCTGAACCGGCGGTTCGCCCCCGACGTGTACCTCGGCGTGGCCGACGTGCTCGGGCCCGACGGCGACCCCTGCGACCACCTGGTCGTGATGCGGCGGATGCCCGCCGACCGGCGCCTGTCCACCCTGGTCGAGGCCGGCGCCCCGGTGCGGGACGCGCTGCGCGACACCGCCCGGATCCTGGCCGCCTGGCACGCCAGGGCGCCGCGCGGCCCCCGCATCGCGGCCGAGGAGACCCGCGACGCCGTCCGGGGCCGCTGGCACGACAGCTTCGAGCAGGCCAGGCCGTTCCACGGCACCGTCCTGGACGCCGGGGCCGCCGCCGAGACCGAGGACCTCACGGACGAGTTCCTCGCCGGCCGCGAGCCCCTGTTCGACGCGCGCATCGCCGACGGCCGCGTGGTCGACGGGCACGGCGACCTGCTGGCCGGCGACGTCTTCTGCCTGGACGACGGCCCGCGGATCCTCGACTGCCTGGAGTTCGACGAGCGGCTCCGCTACCTGGACGGTCTGGACGACGCCGCGTTCCTGGCGATGGACCTCGAACGCCTCGGCGCCACCGAGCACGCGGAACGCTTCCTCGGCTGGTACGCCGAGTACGCCGCCGACCCGGCCCCGTCCTCGCTGCGCCACCACTACGTGGCCTACCGCGCCTTCGTCCGCGCCAAGGTGGCCTGCCTGCGCCACGGCCAGGGCGCGCCCGACGCCGCCGCCGAGGCCCGCGCCTACGCCGGCGTCGCGCTGCGCCATCTGCGCGCCGGCCGCGTCGGCCTGATCATGGTGGGCGGGCTCCCGGGCACCGGGAAGACCTCCCTGGCCGGCGCGCTGGCCGACCGGCTCGGCTGCACGGTGCTCGGCAGCGACCGGATCCGCAAGGAGCTCGCCGGGCTGGCGCCCGCCGACCCGGCGGCCGCGCCCTACGGCTCCGGTATCTACACCCCGGAGTGGGGCCGGCGCACCTACCGCGAGATGGCCGCGCGGGCCGCGCGGCTGCTCCGGATGGGCGAGACGGTCATCCTTGACGCGTCCTGGACGTCCGAGGCGAACCGGGAGCTCCTCGCCGCCGTCGCCGAGCAGGAGCACGCGCACCTGACGTCGCTGCGCTGCGAGGCGCCGGAGGCCGTCTGCGCCGAGCGGATGCGGACCCGCCCCCGGGGCGCCTCCGACGCCGACGCGGGCATCGCCGCCGCCATGCGCGCGGACTCCGCGCCCTGGCCCGGATCGACCGCCGTCGACACCGGCGGCCCCCTCCCCCGCGCCGTCGAGCAGGCCCTCGCCGCCGTCCACCCCGCGGGTCCGCCGGACCGTTCTCCGGCGCCGCGCCCTGCCTGACCCTCGCACCGCCCGGCATGCCCCAGGACATGCGTACGAGGGGCGCTCCCGGGGAGCGCCCCTCGTGCCGCGGATCAGGTCACTTGAGGAAGGGGAGGCGCTCGACCAGGCGGGTCCCGCCCCACCAGCGGCCGAGGCCCAGGGTGTCACCGGCGCTGACCAGGGCCAGTCCGATGATCAGGATGGCGTAGACCAGGTGGTCGTCCATGAAGGGGTTGTTCTCCGGAGGCAGGACCGCCGACCACATCATCACCAGCAGGGCAGCGCCCGCCGCGGCGGCGATCCGCATGCCCACGCCCAGGACGAGCGCGGTGCCGATGCCGGCCAGCCCGATCATGAACAGCCAGTCGGCCCAGCCCGCTCCCGCGATGTCGTGGTAGAAACCGGCGAACGGCCCGGCGGTCGCGTGCGCCAGGAACCCCTCGGTCGGGCTGCCGCCGTCGATCCACGCCTTGGCGGCGGGGGTCTCGTGGCCCAGCCCGAAGGTCTTGTCCAGGAACGCCCACAGGAAGACCCAGCCGAGCGCGAAGCGCGCGGCGGCCCAGGCGTAACGGGCGGCGTGCGACTCGGTCAGCGGCCTGGGGGTCACGACCCGGATCAGGGTGTCCCGTCCGACGTGGGTCTTGTGCTCGGAGAGTGCCATCGCCACTCACCTTCCATCGCATCGATGATCTCGTCACCCATGACTCAATCCTGAACCGCCCTTGGCCTGTAGGTACGTTCGGCGCACGATCGGCGGGACCAAGGTCCCCCGTGCGGCGGGCAGGAAGACCCGGGAGGTCCCGCCCGCGCGGGGCTTCCGTCTCTGCCCCCTCAGGGGGCTGATGCGTAGCGTCGTGATGGAAGGAAGGTGAAGGGACGGCGTCATGGGAGCGACGACCATGCGAGCACGGACCGGCCGCTGGACAGCACGGATCAACCGCTGGCGTCGCGGTTGCGGCTTCGACCGCAACGACCTGCGGCGCGATGTGGACCGGATCCAGTGGCGGCTCGGGCTGCTGCTGCTCATCGTCTTCCTCAGCGCGACGCCACCGCTGCTCTCCCATGCCGTCGCGTCCGCCTACGGCTCGGGCGTGAGGGCCGAGCGGCAGCAGGCCGCGACCCGGCACCGCGTCGAGGCCACCATCGTGAAGGTGCAGGACCCGGGAGGCCGGCGCACGGTCACGGTCGCCTGGACCGACCCCGACGGGACGCGGCGGACCGGCGACTACACGACGTGGCGGGGGGCCGGCGTCGGGGAGCGCCTCATCCTGTGGGCCGGTCCCGACGGCGTCTCGATCACGCCGCCCCGCCGGCACGCGCAGACGGTCATCCACACCGCGGTGGCCGGGACGGGCATGGCCCTCGCCACCGGACTGCCCGTGCTCTGCCTCTACTGGCTCGTCCGCGCACGCTGCGACCGGCTCCGGTACCGGCTGTGGGACGCCGAATGGGCGCGCCTCGACCACCACCGCACCGGTCCCTGACCACGGTGGGCCAGGTCCACGCGGAGGGTCAGGCAGGCTTGAGCGGGACGCACCAGACCAGCACCGTGCCGCCCTCTGGGCGGCGCCCGGCGGTGCACGTGCCGCCCAGCCCCTCCGCCCGGGTCTCCATGTTGCGGAGCCCGCTGCGGCGGCCGCCGTCGGTGATGCCGACGCCGTTGTCCTCGACCCGTACCGTGACGTCGTCCCCGACGTCGATGTTCAGGGACGTCTCGGTGGCGTGAGCGTGCCGGGCGACGTTCGACAGGGCCTCCCGCACGACCGCGAGGAGCTGCTCACCGGTCTCCTCGTCGACCGAGGTGTCCAGCAGGCCGTCCAGCCGTACCGAGGGCGCGAACCCGAGGTGCTCCGCCGCCCTGTCGGCCAGCGCGTGCACCCGGCTGCGCAGCGACGTCTCGTCGGTCTCGGGGCCCTGCAGCGCGAAGATGGACGAGCGGATCTGCCGGATGGTGTCGTCCAGGTCGTCCACCGCCCGCTGCACCCGGACGGCGACCTCCCGCTTCTGCGTGATCTTGATCGCCGCCATCAGCCCCATCGCGGTCGCGAACAGCCGCTGGATGACGGTGTCGTGCAGGTCCTTGGCGATCCGGTCGCGGTCCTCCAGCAGGGCGAGCCTTTCGGCGTCCCTGCGACGCTCGGCCAGCTCCAGGGCCACCGCCGCCTGCCCCGCGAACGCCTCCAGCAGCCGCTGCGTCCCCTCCGAGAACAGCGCGCCGCCGGGCGGGTTGACCACCGCGATGATCCCGCGCGCCGCCGAGCCGAGGCCCAGCGGGACGATCAGCAGCGGGCCGATCGGCAGCCGCGTGGGCACGTTCGCCTCGCGCGCCGCCTTCTCACCGTCGGCGAGCCGCAGGGCGGTCCCCTCGGTGAACACCGGCCCGGCCACCGAGTGCTCCAGCGGCACCCGCAGCCCTTCCAACTGCTCGGCGCCCCGCCCGCGGGCGGCCTCGACCACGAAGTGCGGGCTGCTCTCCTCCACCAGCGCCACGGTCGCGAGGTCGGCCTCGGCGATCTCCTGCGCCCGCTGCGCCACCAGCGTGGTCACCTCGTGCGGGTCGGTGCCCGACAGCAGCGCGGTGGAGACCTCGGCCGACGCCTCCAGCCACCGCTCGCGCCGGCGCGTCTCCTGGTACAGGCGGGCGTTCTCGATCGCGACGCCGGCGGCCGTGGCCAGCGCGATCACCACGACCTCGTCCTCCTCCTCGAACTGGCCGCCGCCGGCCTTCTCGGTCAGGTAGAGGTTGCCGAACACCTCGTCGCGCACGCGGATCGGGACGCCCAGGAACGTCCGCATCGGCGGATGGTTGGCGGGGAAGCCGCTGGAGGCGGGATGGTCCCCGAGGTCCGGGAGCCGCAGCGAGCGCGGGTCCCGGATGAGCAGCCCGAGGATCCCGTGCCCGTGCGGCCAGTGGCCGATCGCCTCGATCTCCTCGTCGCCGACGCCCACGGTGACGAACTGCACCAGGCGCTCGCCCTCCTCGCCGATGACGCCGAGCGCGCCGTAGCGGGCGTCGACGAGGGTGGTGGCCGCCTCGGTGATCCGCCGCAGCACCGACTCCAGATCCAGCTCGCTGCCGATCGAGACCACGGCCTCCAGCAGCGCGTGGACCCGGTCGCGCGTGGACCGCGCCGCCTCCAGCCTCGACTGCAGCTCCGACAGAAGATCGTCCAGCTGCAACTGCGGCAGGATCAGCCGTGCCCGGTCCTGGCCGGCGCCCGAATCATGAGCCACAGATCCAGTATTACCCTGCCCGGGGCGAGAAGTCAGGTCAGGGACCTTAGACCCTGATGCCCAGGGTCACCCGTGCCGCACGCTGGGGGGCATGCACCTCGACCAGAGCGGCATGGAGATCCTCGACGACGGGGAATGCCGGGCCCTGCTCGGCCGATCGACGATCGGCCGGATCGTGTTCACCCTCCAGGCGCTGCCCACCGTCCAGCCGGTCAACTTCGTCTACGACGGCGAGCTCATCGTGGTGAAGACGTCGTCGGTCTCGCGCCTGGCCACCGCCGCCTCCGACACGATCGTCGCCTTCGAGATCGACGACATCGACGCGGACGCCGGCCGGGGCTGGTCGGTGGTCACCGTGGGACCCGCCCGCCGCGTCACCGAGCCGGGCGAGATCGCCCGGCTCTCCGCGCTTCCGCTGCGCAGCTGGGCGCCGGGCGAGCGCGACCAGTTCATCGTCGTCCGCCCCCGGCTCATCACCGGCCGCCGCATCCCCGGCCGCGTCCCGCTCAGGGTTCCACGACCATGACGTCGTCCACGGGGCGGCGGACGGTGTCCAGCCCCTCCCCCTCGGGCGTTCCGATGCGCAGGAGCATCTGCGGGTAGGCGTCCCGGCAGAACTGGGCGCGGATGAACGCGCGCAGCTCCGGCACTTCGAGCGCCTGGGTGTGGAAGGCCGCCGCCAGGTCGCTCTCGGCCGCCCTCAGCAGCGCCCGCTGCAGCGCCTGGCCCGTGCGGAGCCAGTCGAGGGGCCCGTCGCCCTCGGAGACCAGGAGCAGCGCGACTCCGGCGGCGGCCGCCTCCTTCGGGTTCGCGGGCTCGGTGCCCCAGCCCTGCCCGCGCGCGAAGTCGCGGGCGGGGAAGTGCGGGCTGGTCTGGGGCGTCCGCCTGGGGTAGGCGCCTTCCTGGACGCCGTCCTTGCGGGCCGTCCTCGGTGAGGGCGCCCAGCGGCCGATCTCCGTCGAGTACGCGGGGGTGCGGCGCTGGATGTGCTCGGCCGCGTCGGTCAGGGCGGCCAGGGCCCCCTTGACGTGCTGGTCGACCGCCTCGATCAGCCGGGCGCCCTCGCGCTCGACGTCGTACCGCATCGCCGACAGGACCCCCGCGGGGACCGCCTCGGGACGGAACGCGCCCCGATGGCTGCGCCGGCGCGGGATCTGCGCGTGCTCCCGCAGCGTCTGCCGGTCCGCGGGCTCGTCGGGTTCCAGCACCACGTCGGCGAGCAGGTGCGGGCGGTCCGGATCGGGCAGCAGCCGCACGACGGGGTCGTAGCCCTGCGCCCGCAGCGACACCCGCAGGTTGTACAGCGCGGCGCCGCAGCTGATCAGCATCTCCCGGCCCTTCGGGTCCGCGACGCCCAGGCGCCGGTCCGGGTCGGCGCGGAGGCTGACGCGCGAGCCGCGCACGCCGAACCGCCACGGCTGGGTGTTGTGCACCGACGGCGCCCACAGCGCGTCCTCGACGGCACGCCGTATGTCGTCCGCGATGTCCGCGGAAGTCCTGTACCTGGTTTGCATGAATCGCTCCTTCCTCCACTCTTCACCCCATCAGCGGCCCCGCACCCGCGGCAGGGCCGAAGGTCCACCCGAGGGGCACGGGGACGCGTGCCGGTTCGGGACGTTGGTCCCCCGCGCGGGGGACGTCCGCTGGCTGGGGAAAGGCCGGGCGCCGGGGTAGCGTCCATTCCGTCACCACCGGACCGAGGAGAACCATGACCGCCCAGACGCCAGGCAACGCGGGGACGATCCGGGTCTTTCTGATGGACGACCACGAGGTCGTCCGCCGCGGGGTGGCCGCGCTGCTGTCCGCCGAGGACGACATCGAGGTCATCGGCGAGGCCGGCACCGCGGCCGAGGCACTGGCGCGGATCCCCGCCGTCCGGCCCGACGTGGCCGTCCTGGACGTCCGCCTGCCCGACGGTGACGGCGTGAGCGTCTGCCGCGAACTGCGCTCCCAGCTGCCGGAGCTGGCCTGCCTGATGCTGACCTCCTTCGACGACGACGACGCCCTGTTCGAGGCGGTGATGGCCGGGGCGGCCGGCTACGTCCTCAAGCAGATCCACGGCTCGGACCTCGTCGGCGCCGTCCGCACCGTCGCCACCGGCCAGTCCCTGCTCGACCCCCGCAGCACGGCCCGCATGCTCGAACGGCTCCGCACCCGCCAGGAGAAGAGCGACCCGCTCAAGGGCCTGACCGAGCAGGAGCGCCACATCCTGGAACTCATCGGCGAGGGGCTGACCAACCGGCAGATCGGCGAGCGCCTCTTCCTCGCCGAGAAGACGGTCAAGAACTACATCTCGAACATCTTCGCCAAGCTCGGCATGAGCCGCCGCACCCAGGCCGCCGCACTGGCCGCGCAGCTCAAGGCCGACGGCGCCCAGTCCAGGCAGGGGCGCGACTGAGCCCTGGCCCGGCCGGGTCCCTGGGGGGGCGGCCGGGCCAGGCTTCCGCTCGTCCGCGTCCACGGACGAGCTCACTCGCGTCCACGGACGAGCTCATCCCCGTCCACGGACGATGGCGACCGGGCAGTGGGCCCGCAGCAGCATCGCGTGGCCGACCGACCCCAGCAGGAGCCCGCCGAAGCCGCCGTGCCCCCGGGAGCCGACGACCAGCAGGCCCGCGTGGACGGACGCGCCCGCCAGCACCTTCGCGGCCCGGCCGTTGACGGCCTCGGACACGACCTCGACGTCGGGGTACTTGGACCACCATCCGGCGAGCGACTCGGCGAGGACGCGCTCCTCCTCCGCGGCGACGACGGCGCGGTCGTAGACGAGGGGCTGCATGTCGCCCCGGCCCGAGGGAACCGGATGCGACCAGGCCGTCAGCGCGCGCAGCCGCACCCGGCGCACGGACGCCTCCTCGAAGGCGAACCCGACGGCGTCCGCTCCCGCCGGGGAACCGTCGACCCCGACCACGACGTCCCCCCGCGGGTCCGCGTTCGAGGCCCGGGCGACCACCACCGGGCACGCGGCGTGCGTCGCGACCTGCATCGCCACCGAGCCCACCAGCAGCCCCGAGAGGCCGCCCGACCCGCGCGAGCCGGTCACGACCATCAGCGCGTCGCGCGCCTGCTCGACGAGCACCTTGGCGGGCTGCCCGCCGGTCTGCTCGCCGGTCACCTCCAGGCCCGGGACGCGGTCGCGGGCGCGGGCCACGGCGAACTCGACGATGTCCCGCCCGCCGTCCAGCAGCTGCTCGCGGACGCGGGCCGCGCCCGGATCGGTCGGGACGTCGAAGAGCCACGGCGTGACCACGTACACGACGTGCAGCGACGCGCCCCTGCGGGCGGCCTCGTCGGCGGCCCAGTCGACCGCGAGCAGGCTCGGCTCCGAACCGTCGTCCCCGACGATGATCCTGTTCATACGGTCACGCTCCGCAGGTCGCGGGCGATGCCGGCGGCCCACGCGCCGACGCGGTCGCGGTCGCGGAAGTCCCCGGACGCCGTCCGGGCGACCTTGGCGGCCATGAAGCCCCGGGCGTCGGGAGCGAGCCGCCCGCCGAAGGTCGCGTGCCCCCGGGCGTGGACCCGGCGGGCGAGCTTGGCGACGCCGGGCACGGGATCGATCGCGCGCTCCTGCGCGCTCCGGTCCAGGGGGCCGCTGCTGAACAGCCACACCGGCCGGTGCGCCAGCCCGTCCGCGTGGTGCCGGACGAAGCGGCGCGCCTCCCGGTGCCAGCGCCCGACGTACAGGGCGCCGCCGACGACGACGGCGTCGTACCCGTCGAGGCTCTCGACCTCTCCGGCGGGGCGCACGTCGGCCGTCACGCCCGAATCGCGCAGCGCGGCGCCCACCCATTCGGCGATCTCGGCGGTCCCTCCGCGCTCGGAGGCGAACGCCACCAGTACCCGGATCATGACGGCTCCTTCGCGTGCGGGTCGCGGTCGTGGACGACCGCGACCGGGCTCGGTGCCTCGTGCAGGACGAACCGCGTGACGGCGCCGAGCATGGTCTTGGGGGACGATCCGATCCCGCGGACGCCGACCACGAGCAGCATCGCGTCCCGGGCCTCGTCGGCGAGAACGCGCCCCGCCCGCTCCAGGACGAACCGGCGCTCGACGGCGATCTCGGGGTGCGCGGCGAGGGCGGGCGCGACCGCGGCGGCGAACCGCGCCTTGGCCTGCTCCTTGAGCGCCTGCGGATCGCTGAACGGCAGCCGGTCCGGGCCCGGGAGGGTGGCGGGATCCCACCACGCGCACACCAGCGTCACCGACGCGTGCCAGAGCGCGGCCTCGCACAGGGCGAACCTCAGCGCGGCCTGGCTCGCGGGCGACCCATCGATGCCGACGACGATCCGCTCCCCGGACCGCGCCGGCTCGTGGGCGGGCACCACGACGACGGGGCGGTCGGCGTGCGCGGGGACGTGGACGGCGGTCGAGCCGAGCGGCAGCCGGTCGAACCCGCCCGCCCCGCGGGCGCCGACCACGATCAGCTCGGCGTCCCGCGACGCCGCCAGCAGCGCGGCGGGCGGCGTTCCCTTGGACAGCAGCGACCGCACGTCCAGACCGGGGGCGGTCTCCTGGGCGATCCGGACCCCGTCCTCCAGGGCGATGACGCCCATGCCGCGGACTATCTCCAGAGCCTCGTCCCCCTGCGGCCCCGCGGGATAGGGCCAGTTCCAGGCGTGGCAGACCCGCAGGGGCACGCCGCGCAGGGACGCCTCCCTCGCCGCCCAGCGCAGGGCGCGCCCGGCGGCGGGGGAACCGTCGAACCCGACCAGGACATGTGGTCCGTCCATCGTCTTCCACCTCCAGATGTCCAAGCCTCACAACCCCCGCGGCGGGCGGTCAGAGGCGTGGGTCCGCCGACGCCGGGACCTTCGGCCCTGATCCGCGCCGCCGCGTGCCGCCATGCTGAGGGCGGCAGGAGGTGCGACGATGACGACGGCTCCGGCGCCCTACCGGCGGACGGCCGAAGACGTGGTGCGCGAGTTCGGCGGCGACGCCTCCGACGGGCTGGCGTCCGACGAGGCGGCGCGGCGGCTGGAGCGGGACGGGCCCAACACGCTGCCCGCCGCACGCGGGCGCGGCCCGGTGGTGCGGTTCCTCCTCCAGTTCAACAGTCCTTTGATCTACGTGCTGCTGGTGTCGGCGGCGGTGACCGGACTGCTCGGCGAGCACGTGGACGCGCTGGTGATCCTCGGTGTGGTGGTCGTCAACGCCGTCGTCGGGTTCGTCCAGGAGTCGCGAGCGGAGAAGGCGCTGGGCGCCCTGGCCGCCATGGCCCGGACGGCGGCGCTGGTCGTCCGCGACGGCGCCGCACGGCGCGTGCCGTCGGCCGAGCTGGTGCGCGGCGACCTGGTCAGGCTGGAGGCCGGCGACAAGGTCCCGGCCGACCTGCGGCTGCTGCGGGCCGACGAGTTCGCCGTGGACGAGTCGGCGCTCACCGGCGAGTCGGTGCCCGTCGCCAAGGACACCGCGGCGCAGGGCGAGGCGGCCCTCGCCGACCGCACCGGCATGGCCTTCTCCGGCACGCTCGCGACGGCCGGGAGCGCCGCGGGCCTGGTGGTGGCGACCGGGGCGGGCACCGAGCTCGGCGGCATCCACCGGCTGGTGGAGGGCACCGGCGCGGTCCAGACGCCCCTCACCCGCAAGATCACCCATTTCAGCAAGATCGTGACGGTGGCGATCCTGGCGCTGGCCGCGCTGACCTTCCTCATCGGCGTGCTCCGCGGCCGCGGCGCGACCGAGATGCTCACCGCCGCGGTCGCCCTCGCGGTCGGCGCGATCCCCGAGGGGCTGCCCGCGGTCGTCACGATCACCCTCGCGCTCGGCGTCTCGCGCATGGTCCGCCGCGGAGCCATCGTCCGGCACCTGCCCGCCGTCGAGACGCTCGGCAGCACCACCGTCATCTGCACCGACAAGACCGGCACCCTCACCCAGAACCAGATGACCGTCACCGCCGTGTCCGCCGGAGGGCGCGACTACACCGTCACCGGCGCCGGCTACGCGCCCGACGGGACGATCCGGCAGGACGGCCGGGAGATCGACCCCGCCGGCCACCCCGCGCTCAGGGAGACGCTCCGGGCCGGCCTCGGCTGCAACGACGCGCAGCTGCACCGGCGGGACGGCTGGCAGATCACCGGGGACCCGACCGAAGGGGCCCTGCTGACCAGCGCGGCCAAGGCCGGCGTCGACAGCGTGCCGGACCGCACGGCAACGCTGCCGTTCAACGCCGAACGCCGCTACATGGCCACCCTGCACGAGGACGGCACCGTCTACGTCAAGGGCCCCGTCGAGCGGATCCTGGAACTGTGCGAGACCGCCGCCGGGCCGGACGGCGCGCCCGTCCCGCTCGACCGCGCGGCGGTCACCGCGCGCGCCGAGGCCTACGGCGGCCAGGCGCTGCGCGTGCTGGCCTTCGCCCGGGGGCACGCCGACGGCGCCGGTCTGGACGAGCCGCCCCCGCTGACCTTCCTCGGCCTGCAGGCCATGTTCGACCCGCCCCGCGAGGACGCCGCCCGCGCCGTCCGGACCTGCCACGACGCGGGCGTCCACGTCAAAATGATCACAGGTGACCACGCCGCCACCGCGCGCGCCGTCGGCACCCGCGTCGGGCTGGACGGCGAGGTGATGACGGGCGCCGAGCTCACCGGCGACGTCTCCGCCGAACGCGTCCAGGCCACCACCGTCTTCGCCCGCGTCTCCCCCGAGCAGAAGCTCCGCCTCGTCCAGATCCTGCAGGATCGCGGGCACGTCATCGCGATGACCGGGGACGGGGTCAACGACGCGCCCGCCCTCAAGCAGGCCGACATCGGCGTCGCCATGGGGCGCACCGGCACCGACGCCGCCAAGGAGTCGGCCGACATGGTCCTCACCGGCGACGACTTCGCCTCGATCGAGAAGGCCGTCGAGGAGGGGCGCGGCGTCTTCGACAACCTGGTGAAGTTCATCGTCTGGGCGCTGCCGTCCAACATCGGGCTCGGGCTCGTGCTGGTCGCCGCGATCGTCGCGGGCACGGCGCTGCCCGTCCTGCCGCTGCAGGTCCTCTGGCTGAACATGACCGCGGTGCTCGTGCTCGGCCTGCCGTTCTCCGTCGAGCCGAAGGACGAGCACATCATGAGCCGCCCGCCCCGCGACCCGTCCCTGCCGCTGCTCACCCGCGCGATGACGCTGCGGATCCTGGCGGTCTCGGCGATCCTGCTCGCCGGCGCGTTCGGCCTCCAGCACTGGGAACGCGCCCACGGCGCCACACCGCAGGTCGCGCAGACGGTGGTCGTCAACGTCTTCGCGCTGACGCTGCTCACCTACCTCTTCAACTGCCTGTCGCTGGACCGGCCGCTGCTGTGGCACGGCGTCCGCCGCAACCCCTGGGTCGGTGCCAGCATCCTGGCCCTGATCGCCATCCAGGCGCTCTACACCTACGCGCCCTTCATGAACGACCTGTTCCGCTCCGCTCCGCTCGGCGCCGCCGCCTGGGCGCGGATCGTCGTCATCGCCGCCGTCTCCTACGTGGTGGTCGAGATCCTCAAGTACGTCCAGCGGCGCGCTGATCCGGCCCTCCGGCAGGGCGGCGCGGGACGTTCGCCCCTGCCGGCGGCCGGGGCAGGCGAGGAGTCTGGAGGCGGAGGCAAGCCGTCCAGCCCGGAGGAGGAGCCATGACGTCGAGCCCACCGCTGGAGCAGCGCGCCGTCACCGAGCTGATGAGCCGCGACCTGCTCACCATCGCCGCGGACGAGTCCGTGATCATGGCCTGGGAGCTGATGTGCCGGGCCGAGATCCACCACCTGCCGGTCACCGACGTCGAGGGCGGCTTCCTCGGGGTCCTGGACGCCCAGACCCTCACCTCGTCCTGGAACGCCGCCGTCCCCCGCGAGGCCCGCCGGCCCGTCACGGCCCTCCTGCCGTCCCGGCCGCCCGCGGCGGTGCGCCCGTCTGCCACCGTCGCCGAAGCGGCCCTGGCCATGCTGGAGTCGGACAGGGACTACGTGGCGGTGACGGACGAGAACGGCGCCCTGGCGGGCCTCGTCACCGCACGGGACCTGGTCTGCGCCCTCGCCGGGGTGCACCGCGAGATCCCGGCGCGGACCGGAGGCATGCCGTCCCTGTACCGGATCGAGCCCGTGCTGCCGCGCGCGACGCCGGCCCCGCATCCCGGCCGGAGCAGCATCGGCCCCGACTGATCCGGCGGGCGCTCCTCACGCGGCGTTCTGGGCGGCGTACCGGGGCGCCGGGACGATGGCGACAGTGCAGGGGGCGTGGTGCAGCATCGCCGAGCTGGTCGCCCCCAGCAGCAGCGGGTCCAGGCTTCCGGTGCCGCGGTCCCCGACCACGAGCAGGTCGGCGGTTCCGGCGGCGTCCAGCAGCGCCTCACGGGGACGCTCCAGCAGCGGCATGACGTCCACATGGACCTTCGGGTAACGCCGCCGCCAGGGATGGACGACCTTCTCCAGCATCGCGGCCCGCGCCTGGAACAGCTTGGCCTTGTCGGCGAACAGGGGCAGGTCGCTCTCGGGGACGGCGCCCGGCTCCCACGCCCCGTGCACCACGCGCAGGTCGCACTCGCGCAGCGCGGGCCTCCTCGATGGCGAAGCCGACCGTCGCGTCCGCGCTTTCCGACGCGTCGACGCCGGCCACGACGAGACCGTGACCGCCGTCCGCGCCGCGGACCACCACCACGGGACGGCGGGTCCGCGACGGGAGCTCCGTCGCCGTCGAACCCGCGGGCATCCGGTGCCGCTCGTGCGAGCCGACCACGATCAGCTCCGCGTCGTCGGACTCGTACACCAGCGTGTCGCAGGCGGGCTCCCGCCTCAGCAGCGTGCGCACCTTCCCCTGCGCTCCCAGGGCGCGCGCGCGGCGCGCTCCCTTGCGCAGGAGGTTCTCGCCCGCCCGCTGGAGCACCGCCTGCACGCCGGCGTCCACGTGACCGCTCGGGTAGGGCCAGTGCCAGCAGTAGCACAGCATCAGGTCGAGCCCGCGGAGCCGTGCCTCCTCCACCGCCCAGCGCAGCGCTGGGTCGTTCTCCTTGGTCCCGTCGTAGCCGAATAGGACGTTGGACCTCTGGGCCCTCGTCAGCGCCGCCATCCGCCCGCCCCCTTCCTCCAACAGGGTCCCGACTACAGTCTCGGCCCGCCGGAACGTGCGAGGCAGGGGCCGAAGGTCCCCCCGCGCCGGGTCGTCCGGTACTGCCGGACGGCGACGGGCCGATGACAGCGTGGGTGGAGGGAACGTCCCCCCGGAGGCCTCGACGGTGTGAGGAGACGCCATGAGCCGGTGGGTCCTGGCCTATGACGGCTACGATCCCGCGACGGAGGGGCTGCGGGAGGCGCTGTGCACCCTCGGCAACGGCTACGTCGCCACCCGGGGCGCCGCTCCCGAGTCGCCGGCCGACGGCGTCCACTACCCCGGAACCTACGTCGCCGGCTGCTACGACCGGCTCCAGGCCGAGATCGGCGGGCTGCACGCCGACAACGCCGACCTCGTCAACATGCCGAACTGGCTGCCGTTGACCTTCCGCGCCGAGGACGGCGAGTGGTTCGATCCGGACGCCGCCCTCAAGGAGGACCGGCTCCTGTCCTACCGGCAGGAACTCGACCTGCGGCGCGGTGTCCTGACCCGGCTCGTCCGCGTGCGCGACCGGGCCGGGCGGACGTTCCGCCTCGCCCAGCGCCGGATCGTCTCCATGGACGACCCGCACCTGGCCGCGCTGGAGACCACGATCGTCGCCGAGGACTGGAGCGGCGCCCTGCACATCCGGTCCGCGCTGGACGGACGGGTCGCCAACGCCGGCGTCGAGCGGTACCGCGGCCTGCCTGGAACCCACCTCACCCGTGAGGAGCCGCCGCCGCAGAGCGGCCCGGAGCTGCTCCTGCTGCGCGCCTCCACCGTCTCCTCGAAGATCGGCATCGGGGTCGCGGCCCGCACCCGCGTGTCCGTCCCCGCCAAGGCCTCCCGGCTCGCCGAGGCCGGCTGGGCCGCCCAGGACCTCACCGTCGACGCCGAGCGGGGCGCGCACGTCACGGTCGAGAAGGTGGCGGCGGTGTTCACCTCCCGCGACCGCGCCGTCGAGGAGGCCGGCGAGGCCGCGCTCGGGGCCGCGGCGGGGGCGGGCGGCTTCGACGCCCTGCTGGAGCGGCACACGCTGGCGTGGAACCGGCTGTGGCGGCGCTGCCAGCTGAGCGTGGACCACGTCGAGGTCCAGCGCGTCCTCAACCTGCACATCTTCCACCTGCTGCAGACCGTGTCGGAGCACATCGTGGACCTGGACGTCGGGGTCCCCGCACGTGGCCTGCACGGGGAGGCCTACCGCGGCCACGTCTTCTGGGACGAGGTGTTCATCCTCCCGTTCCTGACCATGCGGTTCCCCGAGATCGCCCGCGCGCTGCTGATGTACCGGTGGCGGCGGCTTCCCGCCGCCCGGCGCGCGGCGGCGGACGCCGGGCGCCGCGGCGCCATGTACCCGTGGCAGAGCGCCGCCGACGGCCGCGAGGAGACCCAGCTCGTCCACCTCAACCCGCGGTCGGGCCGGTGGCTGCCCGACCACACGCACCTGCAGCGCCACGTCGGCCTGACCATCGCGCTCAACGTCTGGCGCTTCTACGAGGCGACCGGCGACGCCGAGTTCCTCGCCGAGTACGGCGCGGAGATCATGCTGGAGGTCGCCCGGTTCTTCGCCGACCTGACGGTCTACGACCACTCCACCGACCGGTACGGGATCCGCGGCGTCATGGGCCCGGACGAGTACCACGACGCCTACCCGGGGCGGGACCGGCCCGGCCTGGACGACAACGCCTACACCAACGTCCTCGCCGCCTGGCTGCTGGAGCGCGCGCTGGAGGCGCTCGCCGTCCTCCCCGAGGACCGCCGCGGGGAGCTGCGCGAGCGGCTCGCGCTGACCCGCGAGGAGATCACCCGCTTCGAGGACGTGGCGCGCAAGATGTACGTCCCGTTCCACGCCGGCGTGATCAGCCAGTTCGAGGGCTACGGCGCCCTGGAGGAGCTCGACTGGGCCCGCTACCGGGAGCGCTACGGCGACATCCGCAGGCTGGACCGGATCCTGGAGGCCGAGGGCGATTCGCCGAACCGCTACAAGGCCTCGAAGCAGGCCGACGTGCTCATGCTCTTCTACGTGCTCTCGCCGGGCGAGCTGGACGCCGTCCTGCGGAACCTCGGCTACGAGCACGGGCCCGAGCTCGCCGCCCGGACGATCGCCTACTACCTGCCGCGCACCTGCGACGGGTCGACGCTGAGCTCGCTCGTCCATGCCTGGCTCCTCGCCTACACCGACGGGGACGAGGCCTGGGACGTCTTCCTCGACTCGCTGTTCACCGACATCACCGGCATCCAGCGCGGCACCATCGCCGAGGGGATCCACCTGGGGGCGATGGCCGGCACCGTCGACCTCGTCCAGCGGTGCCACGCCGGGGTCCGCACCCGGGGCGGCGCGCTGCGGCTGGAGCCGCGCCTGCCCTCGGCGGTCGGCGAGCTGCGCCTCGGGCTGCGCTACCGCGGCCACTGGGGCATCGACCTGACCTGCCGCCAGGACCTGGTCCGCGTCGCGCTGCGCCCCGGCGCGGCCTCCCCCATCCGCATCTCCTACGGCGCCGAGGACATCGAGATCCAGCCCGGCGCGTCCTGGGAGAGTCCCCTGGTCGCCGGCAGGCCGCCGCCGGCCGGCGGCTGAGCCGGGCCGTTCGAAGGGCCCGGCCGGAAGGGGACGGACGGCGACCGGCGCGGTGACCTAGGGCCCCTCCCGCCCGCCGCGGGCGGCGCGGAGCATGGAGTCATGAGGGAGGAAGCCATGAGGAGCGCGGACGAGGCGGCGGGCCTCACGCGAGCGGAATGCCTGCGCCTGATGGGCACCGCCGCCGTCGGCCGGATCGTCTTCACCCGGCAGGCGCTGCCCGCCGTGGCTCCGGTCGGTTTCGTCGTCGACGGCGAGGACGTCGTCATCCCGGTGCCGCGCGGTTCAGGGCTGGTCACCGCGACCCGCGGCGCGATCGTGGCCTTCCAGGCCGACGACCTGGACGCCGCCGACCGCATCGGGTGGTCGGTCACCGTCGTCGGACGGGCGCGGGTCGTCCGCGATCCCGGCGACCGCGCCCGCGAGGCCCTCCGGCCCTGGACGGCGGGAACGGGCGCCGAGTTCATCCTGGTCTCCTGCGGGCGGATCAGCGGCCAGCGCGTCGGAGTCGTCATGGCCGGCGACCGCGAGACCGCGGCCTGAACGGCCGGGCGCCCCGCGCGGACCGGCGCCCGCCCCTTCATCCGAAAGGCCCGGCGGCTGCCGGGCCTTTCGGATGCGGCGGTCATGTCCAGGCGACCATGTCCGGTGTCGCGCTCACGGTGCGGGGGCGGTCACGGCGGGGACGGCGGCGACCGGGCAGTGCGCGTGGTGCAGGAGGCCGTGCATCACCGCGCGGCTGCGCGGCACGGTCAGGCCCTCGCGGGGATGCGAGCCGGCGACCACCAGATCGACGTCGCGGGACGCGGCGACGAGCGCGGCGGCGGGGTTGTCCTGCACGAGGTCCTCCACGACCTCCACCCCCGGGAAGCTCTTGCGCATCGGCGCGTGCGCCTCGATGACGCGCCACCGGGCCCGCTCCTCGACGCGGCGGATGTCGAGGCCCGCTCCGGGCTCGTCCAGGGCCGCCGGGAACGGCCAGGCGTGCACGACGCGGAGCCTGGCCTCGCGTGCGGCGGCGGCCCGGAACGCGTACTCCAGAACGGCGGAGTCGTCGCCGAGGCCGATGCCCACGGCGATCTCGCGGCGCTCGGCGGCCGGTTCGCCGCGCACCACCACGACGGGGCAGGCGGAGTGCCGGACCGCGCCCAGCCCGACCGAGCCGAGGACCAGGCCCGCGAACCCGCCGAGACCGCGGCTGCCCACCACCATCTCGAACGCCTCCTCGGAGTGCTCGGCCAGCGCCCGGACGGTGCGCGCGGACGCCAGTTCCAGGCTCACCGGCACCTCCGGCCGCCGGGCGTGCGCGACGCGTTCCGCGGCCATCAGCACCTCCTCGCCCTCCCGCCTCAGCGAGACCACCTCGCCGGGGGCGGTGTTGAGCGGGATGTCGAACCCCCACCGCTCCACCGCGTGCAGGATCTTCAGGGGGCGGCCGTAGCGGGCGGCCTCGTCGGCGGCCCAGGCGACGGCCCGCTCGGACGGGACGGAGCCGTCGGCTCCGACGATGATCGGATCGGACATGGTCAACTCCTCTTCGCTTCCCCCGGTGGACGTCCCGCCGGGGCGGCGCCGGTCACCTGTCGATGGGCACGACGACCACGGGGCAGTGCGCGTGGTGCAGGACCGCGTGGTTGACCCGGCCCAGCGCCATGCCGATCCGGCCCGTCCGGCGGGCGGCGCCCACCACCACCAGGGCGGCCGACCGCGACGCCTCGACGAGAGCCTGGCCCGCCGCACGGTCGGAGACGAGCTGCTCCACCCGGACGTCCGGGTGGTGCTCGCGCAGGCCCGCCAGGGCCTCCGACAGCTCCAGGTCCTCCATCACCCGCCGGCGGGGGGACCCGAACTCCCCGCCCACGGCGTGCAGCGCCAGGATCCCGGCGCCGCGCGAGGCGGCCTCCTCGAAGGCCCAGCCGGCCATGGCGATCTCGCCGGGGCGGTCCTCGACCCCCACCACGATCCGTGCCGGGGCCTCGGCGGGGTAGGGCGCCTCGCGCGGCACCACCAGGACCGGGCACCGGGCGTGCGCGGCGGTGTACAGCCCGACCGACCCGAACAGCAGGCCCTCGAACCCGCCCATGCCGCGCGACCCCACGGCCACGAGCGCGGCGTGCTCGCTGCCCTCCACCAGCGCGCCGCCCGGGTCCGTCCGGACCAGCCGCGTCGCGACGTCGAGGTCGGGATTCACCTTCAGCGCGTACTGCCGCGCCTCGGCGAGCAGGTCCTCCCGCTCGGCGACCAGCCGGCGCAGCGCGTCCTTCGGGATCGCCCCGTCGTCCACCAGCGCGCGGGAGGCGTGCACCAGTTCCAGCGGCCTGCGGTGCCGGACGGCGTAGTCGGCGGCCCAGTCGAGGGCCCGCCAGGCGTGGGCGGAGCCGTCGACGCCCACGATGATCTGGGTCGGCATGGCCTCTCCTCGGTTCGGGTTCAGCGGGTCAGGACGACTTTGAGGGCGCCGGTGCGGCCGGCGTCGGCGAACACCTCGTAGGCCCTCGGGAACTCCTCCAGCGCGAAGTGGTGGGTGACGAACCGCCCGGCGTCGAGCTGGTGCCCGGCGACGAGCCTGAGCAGGGTGGGAGTGGAGAAGGTGTCCACCAGTCCCGTGGTGATGGTGATGTCCCGGATCCACTGCTCTTCCAGGTGCAGCGCGGCCGGGGCGCCGTGCACGCCGATGTTGGCGATCCGGCCGCCGGGGCGGGCCAGCGCGACCGTCAGCTCGAAGGCCTCGGGGACGCCGACGGCCTCGATGGCCACGTCGGCGCCGAGGCCGCCGGTCATGTCGCGCACCGCCGCCAGGGCGTCCTGCCGGGAGTTGTTGACGGTGGCGTCGGCGCCGAACTGCTTGGCCGCCTCCAGCCGGCTGTCGGCCAGGTCGATCGCGACGACGTGGCTCGGGCTGAACAGCCGCGCCCCCATGATCGCCGCGAGCCCGATCGGGCCCGCGCCCACCACCGCCACGACGTCGCCGGGACGGACGGCTCCGTTGAGCACGCCGACCTCGTAGCCGGTCGGCAGGATGTCGGCCAGCATCAGCACGTCCTGCGCGGGCACGCCGGACGGCAGCGGGTGCACCGAGGTGTCGGCGAACGGCACCCGGACGTACTCGGCCTGCGTCCCGTCGATCTTGTGGCCGAGGATCCAGCCGCCGCCGCCCAGGCACTGCCCGTACCGGGACTCGCGGCAGAACCGGCACGTGCCGCACGCGGTGATGCACGACACCAGCACCTGGTCGCCCGGCGCGACCGTCCGCACGCCGGAACCGACGGCCTCGACCGTGCCGACCGCCTCGTGCCCGAGGATCCGCCCGTCGGTCACCGCCGGGACGTCTCCCTTGAGGATGTGCAGGTCCGTGCCGCAGATGGTCACCGCGTCCACCCGCACCACCGCGTCGCCGTCCGCGACGATCTCGGGCTCGGGCACGTCCTCCCAGGACTTCCGGCCAGGTCCGTGGTACACCAGCGCCCGCATGGCGAGCCTCCCTCGTCGTCCTCAGGTTCGCTACCAGGGTCGAACGGGGGCGACGGCGGCGGCAGGGCCTAACGTCCCAGGGCGCGGGCCTAACGTCCCGGCGCGTCCGGCGCCGCGGGCACCGGTTCGGCACCGGGCTCGGCGCCGCCCATGTCCAGCCGGAACGGCGGGTAGCGGTCGGTCATCAGGAAGGCGTAGCCGGCCACCCGCAGGACCCACCGGTCCATCCCCATCACGAACGCGAAGACGCCCCGCAGGTAGCCCCCGGTGAACAGCAGCGCGATCGCGGCGATGAGCACCAGCAGCCCGACGACGCCCGGCGAGTTCCAGTTCTCCCCGCCCATGCCGCCGCCGGTGAACAGCGAGACCACCAGGTAGTGCGGGATCGCCAGCAGCCACCACTTCACCAGCACCAGCCCCCGCGACAGGCGCTCGGGGTAGTCGATCCGCAGCCGGGCCGGGTAGTCCGGGACGTCTGCGAGCGTGAACGGCGGGTACCGGTCGGTGCCCAGGGCGCCGTAACCGTAGAACGCCACCCGCCACGCCCAGCGCAGCACCCCGACGTCGAACTCGAAGATCGGCCGCGGGTAGCGGCCGGTGACCAGGATCGCGAAGAACGCGACCACGGTGAGCACGGTGAAGGCGATCCCGAGGAAGAACAGCACGATGTAGTGCGGGATCAGCAGCAGCCACTTCACCAGCCACAGCCACCGCGACAGAGGCTCCTCCAGCCGTCCCTCCACGTGGACCGGCGTGTCTCGGCCGTCCATCTCGTCCTCCCCTAGCCGAGCGTCCGGCGACCCGGTGTCACCGGGCTTGTCCTAGACCCACCGTCGGCTCCCGCTCCGCGGCGGCGTAGGGAGGAACGTCCGGACCCCGGAGGGACCAAGGTCGGTGGTCCGCAGGCCCAGCTGCACCTTCCACATGGCCTCGGCCAGCGCGTGGAACTGGTAGAGCAGGCGCCGCAGGGCGGGCAGGTCTCCGGCGGACGCCGTCGCGGCGGCGTGCTCGGCGACGATCGTGAGCCGGTTGACGCGGCACGCCAGGAAGTGGGCGAGCGCCTCGCGGCGCACGCTCCCGGACAGGGTGTCGAGCAGGATCGCCTCGGCGGCGCGCAGCTCGGCCATGACCTCGGCGGTGGCGGCGCGCACGTCGACGCCCGTTCCGAGGCCGCTCCTCGCCACCAGCCTGAGCCTGCTCAGCGCGGGCAGGCAGCGCCGGTGGTGCCGGCGCAGCCGGTCCTCCAGGAGCGCCGGATCGGCCACACCCGTCCCAGTGCCGCTCATGTTCCCTCCCCGTTCGTGGCGGCACGCCGGCCCCGTCGTGCCCAGCCGGGGGGCATGGCCGTCGCGCACATCGACGATCCCCGCCCCCGGCCGGGGGCGGGTAGGGAGGGAGGTCCCGGTCCGGGGGACGAAGGTCCCGAACAGCCCGTCGCCTACGGGGTCAGCGGCACATCGCGTCGATGTGGTCCGAGAAGTGCGGGAACTCCGCCTGCGCGGCGGCCACGACCTCGGTGGGCGAACGGCGCCCGGGGGCGTGGCGCTCGGCGATCGCGCGGAAGGCGTCGTTCGGTTCCGCCGGGGAGTCGGGCTCCTCCAGGGCCTCCGCGGGCCCGAGGCCGGCGGCGAACAGCCACAGCAGATCGCCGAGGTCGCGCGCGATCACCCCGCGGTCGCCCTCGGAGCCGAGGTAGACCACGGGCTGGCCGGTGACCGGCACGCCGGGCCGCACCAGCCAGAAGCCGACGTAGTCGCCCGCCCCGGTCGAGCCGAAGAAGCGGAACTCACCGCCGTCCACGTCCGGGTTGCCGGTCCAGAGGCGGAACCACCACGCCGTCTTCGCCGGTTCCTCGAAGCGGTCGTACGGCTCGAAGTCGCAGCCGCGCCCCTCGTCGGTCTCGTCGTCCCATTCCCATTCGAAGCCGATCGCGGCCACCTCTGCAAGGGCGGTGGGCAGCGCGAGGTCCCCAGGCATGTTCTCCACCCCGGCAGGCTAGGCGATCTTCACCCGTACCGGGACGGCGGTCGCGGGTCAGCGCGAAGGCGGGGCCGCGCGGCCGGCCCGCACCCGGAACCGGTCCGGGGCCGGGCGCTCCCCCGACGCCGCCTCGGCGATGATGCGGCCGAGGAGCGGCGCGAACTTCGCGCCGTGCCCCGAGCACGGCGAGGCGACCGTGATCCCGTCCGCGCCGTCGACCACGAAGTCCTCGGTGGGGGTGTTGGTGAACAGGCAGGTCGTCTCCGCGTACGGCTCGGGGACGACGCCGGGCAGGGCCCGCCGGACGTAGGCGACGATCCGTTCGCGGTTGGCCGGGTCGATCGCGCCGGTCTGCGCGGCCGCGCTCCGGATCGGCCGCCCGCCGTTGAACTCGGCCACCTTCTGGCCGCTCCGGCCGCCGGGGAGGCCTGCGTCACGGCCGCCGGGAAGGCCGTAGACCAGCGCGTCCGACTGTTTGTGGATGAACGTCGGCCAGGGTTCCTCCGGAGCGTCGCGGTAGGGGAAGTGGTAGGCGTTCTCCTGCATCACCTGGAGCGGCGGGAAAGCGGAGAGGAACGAGTCCGGCAGCGGGAGGCCGCCGAGCAGGTCGGGCAGCCAGCCCCCGGCGGCGACGACGACCTTCTCGGCCTCCTCCGCCCGCCCGTTCGGGCCCACGATCCGGTGGCCGCCGCCCGCCCGCTCGACCGACGACACGGGACGGCCGGTCTCGACCCGGGCGCCCTCGGCCCGCGCCAGCCGCAGCATGGCCGCCACCGAGGCCTCCGCGTCGACCACGCCGGCGGCCGGATGCCACAGCACGTCGCCTTCCCCGAAGCGGAACCGCGGCCAGCGCGCGGCCGCCTCGGCGCCGGTCAGCAGCTCGTGATCGACGCCGACCTTCGCGAACACCTCGGCCAGCGCCGCCGGATCCCGGGCCGCTCCGGCGTCCAGGGAACCCGTGCGGGTGAACAGCCGCTCGCCGGACAGGCGCTCCAGCTCCCGCCATTCGCGCCGCGCGTCGACGACCATCTGGGCGTAGAACGGGTCGGCGTAGCCGTACCGGAGGATCCGCGCGGATCCGTGGGAACTGCCTTCGGCGTTGGCCGGCGCGCGACGCTCCAGCACCGTCACCTCGTGCCCGCGCCTTGCCAGCTGCCAGGCGGTCGCGGCGCCCACCAGGCCGGCCCCGACGACGACGTACGTGCCCATCTCGATGCTTCCTTCCCACCCTGGACCAGGTTCATCACCGTAGGGCGGCGCGGTGGACGGCGGTAGGTTCCGGGCCGCGGGGACGGCCGGCGGTCCGCTTCTCCAGGCGGCTGCCGCGGGGCAGGGTGAGAGCCATGATGCTGCTGGGCGTGTCCAGCTCCATGCGGTGCCATCGTCCGCGCGGGATGATGGCGGCGGTTCCGGCCGTCAGCCTGATCACCTCCTCCTGCAGGCCCGGCTCCTCGGGACGGAGGTAGAGGCGCAGCTTCCCGATGAGGCAGGACACGACCTCCTCGGCCTCGGGGTGGACCTCCCAGTGGTCGGCGTGGACGTCGGCGTCGGTCTTCGCGTGGAAGGCCGTCAGCCGCCACCCGTCGCGCTCGTCGTCGAGGGCGCGCGGGGCGGCCTCGATTTCCCCGCCTTGGCGGAGGTGGAGGAAGCAGGAGAAGAGATCGATCGGGGCGACGGTCATACCGGGACGTCCTTTCTGGGGTGGGCTGCTCGGCGGCGAGGGTCTCGCCGGTCCGGTCAACCGGAAACGGTCAGCGGGTCGCGGTCGTCGATCTGCTCGGCCGGCGACGGCGGGGCGGTCCGGGGCAGCACGGTGAAGGCGACCAGGGCGGCGGCGGCCAGGAGCGCGGCGCCGAGGGTGAGGCCGAGCGCGTACCCGCTGTTGAGGGCCTGAGGTGTGGGGACGTCGCCGCCGCGGTGCTGCGCGGCGGTGCCGAGGGCGGCCAGCCCGAGGGAGGCGCCGATCTGGCGCGAGCTGTTGAGCAGCGCCGAGGCGGTGCCGGTCTCCCGCGCCGCGACCCCGGCGGTGGCGATGGACACGACCGGCGCCAGGCAGAGCCCGAAGCCCACGCTCGCGACGATCGAGGGCCCCAGCACGTCGGTGCCGAAGGCGCCGTCCGAACTGATCATGCCGAACCAGGCGAACCCCGCCGCCGCCAGCAGCCCGCCGGCGACCAGCAGGGTCCGGGGGGCCAGCCGGTAACCGAGCTTGACGGCCAGGAACGATCCGGCGACGACTCCCAGCGCGAACGGCAGGAACATGGTCCCGGTCAGCGCCGCTCCGTGCCCGAGCACGCGTTGCAGGTAGAGGGACATGAAGTAGAAGGACGAGGCCATCGCGGCGCCGACCAGGAGGTTGAAGGCGTTGGCGCCGGCCACCGAGCGGTTGGCGAACAGGCCGAGTCTGATCAGCGGGTCGCGGGCGGTGGTCCGCTCCAGGTGGAGGAACGCGGCCAGCAGCAGGGCGGCGACGGCCAGGGTCGTCAGGGTGACGGGCGAGGTCCACCCGTGCCGGTCCGTGCGCACGATCCCGAACACCAGCAGGCTCATGCCCGCGGTGGCCAGGACGGCGCCGAGGACGTCCGGGCGGCCGCCGCGGTCCGGGGGCGGTCCGGCGGCGACTCCGCGCCAGGCCAGTGCCAGCGCGCCGGCGGCCATCGGCACGTTCACCAGCATCACCCAGCGCCAGCCGGCGTACTCGGTGAGCACGCCGCCGATGAGGACGCCGAGCGCGCCTCCGGCGGCGTTCGTCGCGCTCCAGATCCCGAAGGCCCGGACCCGCGCCCGGCCCGAGGGGAACGTCGCGGTCAGCAGTGCCAGCGCGGCCGGTGCCAGCGCCGCCGCGCCGACGCCCTGGGCGGCGCGGGCGGCGACGAGATGGCCGGGTTCCTGCGCCAGGCCGCCGGCGAGGGAGGCCAGGCCGAACAGACCGAGCCCGAGCAGGAGGACGGGTTTGCGGCCGTACCGGTCGGCGGCCTTGCCGCCCAGCAGGAGCAGCCCCCCGAAGGAGAGCGCGTAGGCGTGGATCACCCAGGTCACGCCGACAGCGCCGAACCCGAGGCCGGAGGCGATCCGCGGGAGGCCCACGTTCACCACCGACAGGTCCAGCGACACCATGAACTGCACGACGGCCACCGCCGCCAGTGTCATCCCGGGGCGTGCCCCGGCCTTCTCCTCGATCGTTTGCATGCCTGAAATGGTGATGTTCGGGCAGGTCAGCGCGCATCGCTCGGGAGATGGCCTTTTGCGCTGACGCCCGCGGCGTACGATCAGTGGCACTACACCGCAGGATGTAGGGATTTCTCCGCCATGCCGCCGAGGAATCTCGGGGAAAACGGTCCTAATCTGCACGGATGAGCTCCATGAACCGGTGGCGGCCGCTCGCCCAGGACGGCCTGCTCGCCGTGGCGATGGCCCTCTTCCTGTCGGTCGTCGTGGCCATCACCCCGCACGCGGGCGCGCTCGACCTCGCCGCCGCCCTGGCCGGCTCGCTCGCGCTCGTCGCCTGGCGGCGGGCGCCCCTGGCGGCCCTGGTCGTCAGCGCGGGCTGCATGCTGGCGCTCGCCGCGCACGTCCGGCCGGGCCCGGCGGCCGCCTTCCCCGTCATCGTGGCCGTGTTCGCCGCGTTCAGGGCGGGCCACCGGCTCGCCACCGCGCTGGTGGGCACGGCCTTCCTCGGCGCCGGCCTGATGGTGCGGCTGCCCAGCGCCGACGGCTCCCTGCGCGACCTGCAGAGCCTCTCGCTGCTGGTCGGGTGGTTCGTGGCGGCCGGCGTGACGGCGACGGTGACCCGGCACCGGCAGGCCTACCTCGAGGAGGCCGAGCGGCGGGCCGCCGAGGCCGAGCGCACCCGCGAGGAGGCGGCCCTGCGCCGGGCCGGCGAGGAGCGCCTGCGCATCGCCAGGGAGCTGCACGACTCCCTCACGCACAGCATCTCGATCATCAAGGTCCAGGCGGGGGTGGCCGTCCACCTGGCGCGCAGGCGCGGCGAGGACGTCCCGCCCGCCCTGCTGGCCATCCAGGAGGCCAGCGGCGACGCCATGCGCGAGCTGCGCGCCACGCTGGAGGTGCTGCGCGACGACGGCCGCTCCGGCGGCGAGTCCCCCGCCAGCGGCCTCGACCGGCTCGACGACCTGGTGGAGCGGGCCCGCTCGATCGGGCTGCCGGCCACGGTGACGATCTCTGGTACGCGGTGCGACCTGCCCGCGGAAGTGGACCGTGCCGCGTACCGGATCGTCCAGGAGGCGCTCACCAACGTCTCCCGGCACGCGGGCGGCGCGGCCGCGGCGGTGCGCGTCGACTATGCGGGCGGTGAACTGGTCGTGCAGGTCGACGACGACGGCCAGGCCGACCCGGACGCGCCGCCCGTGCCCGGCACCGGCCTTCTCGGCATGCGCGAGCGCGTCACCGCTCTCGGCGGCCGGTTGCGGGCCGGGCCCCGGCCCGAAGGGGGCTTCACCGTGCGCGCCGAGCTTCCCCTGGGGGAACCCTCGTGATCCGCGTACTGCTCGTGGACGACCAGGCGCTCATCCGCGGCGGCTTCCGGGCGCTGCTGGAGATCGAGGACGACATCGAGGTGGTGGCCGAGGCCGCGAACGGCGAGCTGGGCGTCGCGCTCGCCGCCGAGCACCGGCCCGACGTCGCGCTCGTCGACGTCCAGATGCCGGTGATGGACGGCATCGAGGCGACCCGGCTGATCGCGGCCGACCCCCGGCTGAGCGGAGTCCACGTCGTGATCCTCACCAACTACGGCCTCGACGAGTACGTCTTCAACGCGCTGCGCTCTGGCGCCTGCGGGTTCATGGTCAAGGACACCGAGCCCGAGGACCTGGTGCGGGGCGTGCGGGTCGCGGCCCGCGGCGACGCGCTGCTGTCCCCCGCGATCACCCGGCGCCTGATCGGCGAGTACGTCGCGCGCCGTCCCGATCCCGCCCCCGAGGGGCTCGACATGCTCACCAGGCGGGAGCGCGAGGTCCTCGTGCTGGTGGCCCGGGGCCTGTCCAACGACGAGATCGCCGCCCACATGGTGATCAGCCCGGCCACCGCGAAGACGCACGTCAGCAGGGTGCTGGCCAAGCTGCACGTCAGGGACCGCGCCCAGCTCGTCGTGTTCGCGTACGAGTCCGGCCTCGTCACCCCGCGGCGCGGCTGACCCCGCCCGGCGGCCTCGCCCCGCGGCCTCGGCGCGGTCGCCTCACCGCTCGCCCAGGGACTTGACGGCCTCGTCTGCGGTGGGGTGGAAGGCGAAGACCTGGTCGAGTCCGGTGATCTCGAAGACCCGGGTGAGGTCGGGGTTCAGCCCGGCGAGCACGATCCTGCTCTGGGCCGCCTGCGCCCTGCGGTAGCCGGCGATCAGCACGGTGATGCCGGTGGAGTCGCAGTAGTTCAGCTCCGTCACGTCGAGCACGGCGCCGCCGCCCGAGGCCAGCGGCAGGGCATCGAGGGCCTCCCGCAGGCGCGGGGCCGTGTGGTAGTCGAGGTCTCCCGCGACGCGCAGGACGGGGACTTCGGCCCCCTCGGACGGGAGGCTGACGGTGAAGGTGTGGTCGGTCACCGAAGTGGCTCCTGTCCGGACGATTCGGCACGGCGAGGCACGGACAGAGCCAGCAGAGCCGTGTCGTCGCTGACTCCCGCGCCCAGTTCCGTGAGCAGTTTATGGACGTTCGCCAGCAGATTATCCGCTCCCTCATAGGGCGCGCTGGTCAGATGGGCGGTGAGGCCCTCGTCGCCGAGCATCGCGCCGTCCGGGGTGCGGGCCTCGGTGAGGCCGTCGGTGTACAGCAGGAGGGCGTCGCCGGGGGCGAGGCGGACCTCCGCCTGCCCGAAGACCGGGGCGGGCAGTATCCCGATGAGCTGCCCGCCGGGTGTGTCGACGGACTCGACCGTCCCGTCCGCGCGGACCACCAGGGCGGGCGGATGGCCGCCCCCGGCCAGCGTGACGGCGAAGGAACCGTCCGGCTCGGGGGCGAGGACCCCGAACAGCGCGGTGCAGAAGCGCGGGTCGCCCTGGTACTCCCCCTTGAGAACGGCGTCGAGGTTGCCGAGCGCGGCGCACGGGTCGGGCTCGTAGATGGCGGCGGCGCGCAGGGTGTAGCGGGTGAGGGAGGTCAGAGCGGCGGCCTCGGCGCCCTTGCCGCACACGTCGCCGAGGAAGAACGCCCAGCGGCCGTCGTTCAGGGGGAACAGGTCGTAGAAGTCGCCGCCGACCTCGTCCTGGGAGACCGGATGGTACGCGGCGGCGGCGTCGAGGCCCGGCACCTTCGGCAGGGCGGGCGGCAGCAGGGTGCGCTGGAGGGTGCGCACCAGGCGCTCGGCCCCGGTGCGCATGGTCCGCTCGGCCGTGATGGTGCAGATCGACGACAGTCGCCGCTCCAGCTCCTGGGCGACCAGAGCGGCCAGGTCGCCCAGGATGCGCAGCTGCGCCTCGGACGCGTCGCGGGGACGGGTGTCCAGCACGTTGACGGTGCCGAGGCGGTGGCCGTCCGCGGTGGTGATGGGGGCGGCCGCGTAGAAGCGCACGCCCAGCTCGCCGTGAACGAGGGGGTTGGCTGCCGTCCTCGGGTCGGTGAGCGCGTCCGTGACGACGTAGGGGGTGTCGTGGAGGATGGCGGAGGCGCACAGCCCGGGATCGCGGTCGATCTGTGACACGCCGTGTAGACCATGGGCCGCCTTGAACCAGATACGGTCGCTGTCCACGATGGCCACGGTGGCGATCGGCGCGTCGCAGCAGCGAGCGGCCAGGGACGCGATGGTGTCGAACATGCCGTCGGGCGGGGTGTCGAGTATCCGGTAGCGGCGGACGGCCGCGAGCCGCTCCCGTTCGGCGGCGGGTTCGGGCACGGGTTCGAGGTGGCGGGCAGGCTCCGTCACCGTCACCTCCTCTGGTCGGGACCGGGCGGCGGCAGTCCCGCCAGAAGGAAGGCTTTACCCTGTTTGGTCTACTTATCACCTCGGCCATTGACCAGGATGGACGGCGTAGCCGGAGAGGGGTGCCACGCCGCGGGTGCGCGGCGTGGCGGGCCGCCCAGATGCCGCAAAAACGGTTGTTGCCTCCGGGTTTTCCGGGGTAAAGGCTTGGCCATGCGGGGTGCGGGCGTGTCGGGCGCCCGCCGGATGCGGTGGGTGATCGCCTGAGTGGAAGAGGGGTGCGGTGGCGCTTTCGGAGGACGCCGGGCGTTCTGAGAAGGCCGGACGCGAGCCGCGGGAGGAGGCGGGCGTCTTCTCCGCCGACCGGGAGATCGGCCCCGATCTCGCCGCCGTCGACTGGGCGGCGACACCGCTCGGCCCCCCGCACGCCTGGCCGCAGAACCTGCGGACGGCCGTCGACATCCTGCTCTCGTCCCGGTTCTCGATGTGGATGGCCTGGGGCCCGGAGCTGACGTTCTTCTGCAACGCCTCCTACCGCCGCGACACGCTCGGCCGCAAGTACCCGTGGGCCCTCGGCCGGCCCGCGAGCGAGGTGTGGGCCGAAGCCTGGAACGACGTCTCCCACAAGATCGAATCCGTGCTCGGCACGGGGGAGGCGACGTGGGACGAGGGGCTGCTGCTGTTCCTCGAACGGTCCGGGTACTCCGAGGAGACCTACCACACCTTCTCCTACAGCCCTCTGCGCGACGACACCGGTGACGTGGTCGGAATGCTGTGCGTGGTCAACGAGGCCACCGAGGGGGTCATCGGCGAGCGGCGCATGACGACGCTGCGGGACCTGGGATCCGATCCGAGCATGATCCGGACGGAGGAGGAGACGCTCGCCTTCGCCGACGGGCAGTTCGACCGCAACCGCAAGGATCTCCCCTTCACGCTGACCTACCTTTTCGAGGACGGCGGCACGGCACGGCTCGCGGGGGCGACCGGCGTCCCCCGCGACCATCCGGCGGCCCCCGCCGAGCTGGCGGCGGACGAACCCGGCGGAATCTGGCCCGCGGCGGCGCTCGCGCGGGGAGAATCCGTCCTGATGCAGCTCGACGATCCTCGGTTCGGGGTCCTTCCCTCCGGAGACTGGCCCCAGCCCCCCGACCAGGCGCTGGTGGTGCCGCTGCTGCGGCAGGGCCGTGCGCCGTACGGGTTCCTGGTGGCCGCGCTGAACCCGTACCGGAAGCTTGACGAGGCCTACCGCGGCTTCGTGGAACTGGCCGCCGGGCACGTCGCGGCGGGCATCGGCAGCGCCCGCGGCTATCAGGCGCAGCGGCGGCGCGCCGAGGAGCTCGCCGAGCTCGACCGCGCCAAGACGACGTTCTTCTCCAACATCAGCCACGAGTTCCGCACCCCGCTCACACTGATCATGGGCCCGGTGCAGGAGCTGCGCGCGAGGCTGGAGGGCGCCGGCGAGCAGGTGCACCGGGAACTGGACGTGATCCACCGCAACGGGCTGCGCCTCGGCAGGCTCGTCAACTCCCTGCTGGACTTCTCCCGCATCGAGGCCGGGCGGATGCAGGCGCGCTACGAGCCGGTCGACCTGCCCGAGGTCACCGCCGAGCTGGCCAGCGTCTTCCGCTCCGCCGTGGACAGGGCGGGCCTCGCCTTCGTCGTCGAGTGCGACCCGCTCCCCCAGCCGGTGTACGTCGACCGCGACATGTGGGAGAAGGTGATCCTGAACCTGCTCAGCAACGCGCTGAAGTTCACCTTCGACGGGGCGATCCACGTCCGGGTGGAGGTCGAGGACGGCCTGGCGCAGGTGACGGTGGCCGACACCGGGGTCGGGGTGGCCGCGGACGAGGTGCCGCGCCTGTTCGAGCGGTTCCACCGCGTCGAGAACACCCGCGCCCGGTCCAACGAGGGCAGCGGCATCGGCCTGGCCCTGGTCAAGGAGCTCGTCGGCCTGCACGGCGGGACCATCGCCGCGGCGAGCAGCGAGGGCGAGGGCACGCGCTTCACCGTCCGGCTGCCGTTCGGGGCCGACCACCTGCCCCCCGGCGCCGTCGCTCCGGCGCGCCCCTCCACGGCGGCGTCGGTCACCGCCGACCCCTACGTCCAGGAGGCGCTGCGCTGGCTGCCCGCCGAGCATCCCGGCGGGCATCCCGGCGGGGACCCGAACTCGACCGACCCGACGCCGGCCGAGCCGGTCGCGGCGCCCGCGCCCGAGGCGGCGGCGCGGGTGCTCGTCGCCGACGACAACGCCGACATGCGCGAGTACCTCTCCCGGCTGCTGCGCGGCGCCGGCTACGAGGTCGACACGGTCGCCGACGGCCGGGCCGCCCTGGAGGCGGTCCGCGAGACCGCGGTCGACATGGTGGTCAGCGACGTGATGATGCCGCACGTGGACGGGCTGGAGCTGGTCGCCGCGCTGCGCGGCGACCAGCGCACCGCCGCCCTGCCGGTCCTGCTGCTGTCGGCCCGTGCCGGGCAGGAGGCCTCGATCGAGGGCCTGCGGGCGGGCGCCGACGACTACCTGCTCAAGCCCTTCGCCGCCGCCGAGTTCCTGGCCCGCGTGCGGGCGAACGTGGAGCTGGCCCGGCTGCGCGGGCACCACGCCCGGTGGCGCGCCGCGCTCGTCGACTCCCTTCAGGAGGCGTTCTTCGTCTGCGACGAGGACGGCGTCGTCGTCGAGTTCAACACCGCCTTCACCGACATCCTCGGCTACGACGCCGCAGGGCTCCCCTACCCGCCGCGTCCGCCCTGGTGGCCGGACGAGAAGAGCGACCCCGAAGCGCACCGGCAGGTCGCCGAGACGTTCGACGGCATGCTCCTACGGGAACGCGGCACCTTCGACATCCCCCTCAGGCACCGCGACGGCGAGCGCGTCTGGGTCAGCGTCGCCTTCAACCACGTCCACGACCCCGAGACCGGGCGGCGGGTCATCGTCGGCACCTTCCGCGACGTCACCGCCGACCACTACGCCATCCAGCGCGAGAGCGCCCTCGCGGCCCTCGGCATGCGCCTCACCGAGGCCGTGAACCTGCCCGACACCCTGGCGGGCGCGCTGGAGGAGCTCCGGGACCTCTGGCACGCCGAGCGGGTGCTGGCGGCCGTCTTCGGCGGCGGACCGCCCGAGCTGACCTCCACCGACCCGGGGCAGACCTGGCAGAACCTGCCGGAGGACCGCCGCGGGGAGCTGACCGCGCTGCGCGAGCACCCGACCCTCACCCCCATCGCCGAGCACGCCACCGCGATCACGCTCGAACACCCCCGGGGCACCCTCGTCCTCTGGATCGACCTGAGCGAGCGGCGCCCGTTCACCGACCAGGACCGGCTGCTGCTGTCCCTGCTCGCCGGGCGCCTCTCCCAGGGGCTGTCCCGCGCCAACCTGATCGACCAGCAGCGCGAGACCGCCCTGGCCCTGCAGCGCGCAATCCTCGGCCCGTCCGAGCTGCCGAACGGGTTCGCCGTCCGGTACGAGCCCGCGGCGCGGCCGCTGGAGGTCGGGGGCGACTGGTACGACATCTTCGCCCTCCCCGACGGCCGCATCGGCATCATCGTGGGCGACTGCGTCGGCCGCGGGCTGGAGGCGGCCACCGTCATGGGCCAGTTGCGCAGCGCCAGCCGGGCCCTGCTGCTCCAGGACGCCGGCCCCGCGGGGACCCTCACGGCCCTCGACCGCTTCGCCGCCGGCATCCCCGGAGCCCGATGCTCCACCGTCTTCTGCGGCGTCCTCGACCCGGCGACCGGCGACCTCACCTACTCCAGCGCCGGGCATCCGCCCGCCATCCTCGCCCGGTCAGACGGCACCACCCAGCTGCTCGAAGGCGGCCGGTCCGTCCCGATCGCCGCCGGCCCCCCGCGGCCACGGCCGGACGCCGCGACCACCATCCCCGCCAGGGGCACCGTGCTGCTCTACACGGACGGGCTCATCGAACGCCGCCGGCGCTCCCTGCTCGAGGGCATCGACCGGGTCGGCCACGCCGTCCAGGACGGCGGCGAGCGGGGCGTGGACGAGCTCGCCACCCACATCATGACGACCATGGCCCCGCCGGACGGCTACGACGACGACGTCGCGCTGATGCTGTACCGGCACCCCGCGCCGCTGGACGTGAGCTTCCCCGCCGAGTCCGCGCAGCTCGCCCCGCTCCGGGAGGCGCTGCGCGGCTGGCTCGCCCAGTGCCAGCTCCCCCGCCGCACCGCGCAGGGCGTCCTGGTCGCCGCCGGCGAGGCCTGCGCGAACGCCGTCGAGCACGGCCGGCCCGGCGCCGGCGTGCACACCGTCCGGCTGCGCGCCGAGGCCTTCGTCGACCAGGTGCACCTGACCATCGCCGACACCGGCCGCTGGAAGCCGCCCGGAGGCGGCGCCGACCTCAACCGCGGGCGCGGCACCGCGCTGATGCGCGCACTGATGAGCAAGCTCACGATCACGCCCGGACCGGACGGCACCACCGTCCACATGCACACCAGGATTGGCTCATGAGCACACCCCTGACCCTCACGACCGCCCGGCACCCGGACGGGAGGGCGCTCGTGACGGCCGTCGGCGAGATCGACATGAGCAACAGCGGGGCCCTCGCCGACGCGCTCGGCACCGCGCGCGAGAACGGCGGCGAACTCGTCCTGGACCTCACCGCGGTCGAGTACCTTGACAGCGCGGGGCTGAGCGTCCTGTTCGCCCATGCCGACCATCTCGAACTGATCGCTCCGCAACTCCTGGAACCGGTGCTGACCCTCTCCGGGCTCCCGGAGCTCGCCACCGTCCACCTCGCCCCGCCCGACGCCGCGCCGCCCGCGGCCGACGTCCCCTGACGTCCCCGGCACGCCGGAGGCGCAGGACCCCGACCCACAGAAAGCGGAACGACGTGGAGGCAACGCCATGGCCGAAGTGACCGGTCGCGCGCGTGACGGCCGGACAGTGATCACGATGACCGGGGATCTGGCGCTGGACTCCGCGCAGCAGGCTGAGCAGCGGATGCGCCGGCTGCGCAGCGAGCACGGCGAGCACCTGGTGCTCGACCTGAGCGGCCTGCGGTACCTGGACTCGGTGGGTCTCAGCCTGCTGATGCGGTTCTACCTGGCGGCCGAGGGACGCGGCGGCAGCGCCGTGTTGGCGGGCCCGCTGCAGGAAGCGGTCCGGCGCGTCCTGCAGATCACGCACGTCGACGAGCGCCTGACCATCCATCCGACCCTCGACGACGCGCTGGCCCAGTCGCTGCCGCCGGGAGCCGATCTGCGGAACGGCTGAGCCCGGGGGCAGGCGCCGGAAAGCGATGCGTCACGTTCGGTCCAGGAAATTTCGTTCCGTAACGAATGCTCGTATGATGACGCTCTGAGCACGGCCCCTCTCCCGGGCGGCCCCTGCCGACCTGCCCTCCTCATCCGTGGTGATCAGCCGGGCCGCGCGCCCGGTGGTGCCGATGTCATGGGCGATGTCGCGGATCCGCAGGTCGGGGTCGCATGCGAGGGCCGCGCGTGGTCGTTCAGGAAGTCCACGGCCGGCCGTGGTGCGTCCGCCGACGCGGTGGCGGACCGGCCGGCGGGTCACGGCCACCGGTGCGTTACGGTCGCGGTCTGGCAGGTCACGCAGGACTCGGATGCGTCACGGAGCGGTGAGCCGCGTATGCGTATTTGCCATAAGGCAACTACTATCGGCGCGGCACCGGCGGGGCGGAGAGGGGAAGGGCGGTGGACGGACTGATGTCGCACGGTCTCGGCACGACCGGCCCTGAGGCGACCTCGTCCACGCCGCCCGGACCGCGCGTCCCGGTCGCGATCACCGGCGCCGCCGACGGCGGGCCGGAGCTCGGGCCGCTGCGCGTGCTGCTGGTCGAGGACGATTCCGCCGACGCCCTCCTGGTGGAGGACACGCTCGCCGACACCGGGCTGCGGGCGTCGCTGCAGTGGGTGCGTTCGCTTCCCGAGGCGCGGGGCCCGCTGTCGGCGAATCCCATGCCCGACTGCGTGCTGCTCGACCTGCATCTGGGGGAGTCGCAGGGCATGGCGGTGCTCCGGCAGGTGCTGGAGTGGGCGCCGGGCGCCGCGGTGGTGGTGCTGACCGGGCTCGCGGAGTCGCAGGCGGGTACCGCGGCGGTGGCCGCCGGCGCGCAGGACTACCTGTCCAAGGACCAGCTGGAGGCGGACCGGCTCGGCCGGGCGATCCGGTACGCGGTGCAGCGGCGCCAGGTCCAGCAGGCGGTCGCGGCCCTGCAGGTCCAGCAGATGATGGCCCAGGAGAACGCGCGGCTGGAGCGCGGCCTGCTGCCGCGCCCGAGGGTGTCCAACCCGCGCCTGCGGGTCCTCTCGCGGTACCGGCCGGGGCGGGCCCACTCCCTGCTGGGCGGGGACTTCTTCGACGTGGTGGAGACCGGCGACGGCCTGGTGCACGCGGTGATCGGGGACGTGGCCGGGCACGGTCCCGCCTCGGCGGCCCTGGGCGTCAGCCTGCGGGTGGCCTGGCGGTCGTTCGTGCTGGCCGGAGCGCGCGGTGCGCGGGTGGTCGAGCTCCTGGAAGAGCTGCTGGCCGGGGAGCACGGCGGCTCGGAGATGTTCGTCACCCTCATCACGGCGACCCTGTTCCCCGACCGGCCCGTGGCGCGGGTGGTGCGCGCCGGGCATCCCGGGTTCCTGCTGCACGGGAACGGCGAGGTGCGGCTGGTCGAGCCGCCGGGCGGGCTGGGCGTGGGCATGGTGCCGGGGCTCGCCGGCTGGCGCGAGCACGACGTCCCGCTGCCGCCGGGGTCCTCGCTCGTCCTGTTCACCGACGGCCTGTTCGAAGGCCAGATCGACACCGAGGGCCGGCGCCTGGACCTGACCGGCCTCCTCCGGCTCGCCCAAGGTCACTGCACGCTCCCCGCCGGCGACTTCGTCGACACACTCATCACCGACGTCGAGGCGGCCTCGCTCCAGCACGGCGGCCTGGCCGACGACGTCGCCGTCATACACCTTGGATGGACCCCCACATGAGCACACCGCCCCAGCCGGTGCGGAACGCCGAGACGGTCGGATCCGCCGAGACGGCCGAATCCGCCGGTCCCGCCCCACGGGCGCCGACGACCGGGCCCCCGCGACGGCGGGGACTGGCCGTCCGGACATGGTTCATGCTGGCCGCGCTGCTGATCGTCACGCTCACCGTCACCGGCGCCGTGGTGGTCCACGGCCTGCTGGAGGAGACCGCGCGGGCCTCGGACCGGCTGGTGGACAGGATCGCACCGGCGCAGGTCGAGGCGAGCCGGATGCAGATGGCCATCCTCAACCAGGAGACCGGCGTGCGCGGCTACGCCCTGGCGGGCGACCGGCAGTTCCTGCAGCCCTACACCGACGGGCTGGCCACCGAGCAGGCGTCCCTCGCGCGGCTGCGGCGGCTGCTGGCCGACGAGCCCGAGCTGCGCGCCGACCTCGACGCGATCCAGCGGGCGGTCGACGTGTGGCGCCGCGACTACGGCGGCGTCGTCATCGACCAGGTCGCCGAGCAGGGGCCCGGCGGCGAGGCGGCCGCCACCGCGGCGCGGGGCAAACCCGCCTTCGACGAGGTCCGCGCCACCTGGGCGACCCAGAACCGCCACCTGAGCCAGGTCCGTGCCGAGAGCCGCGCCGACCTGCGCCACACCCGCACGATGCGGGACTGGACGCTGACCGCCCTGTTCATCGCGCTGCTGGTGACCGCCGCGCTGCTGGCGATGCTGCTGCACTACGCCGTGGACCGGCCGCTGCGCATGCTCCGCTCCGCTTCGCGCCGGGTCGCCGACGGCGACTTCACCCATGTCATCGGCGCGCACGGCCCCGCCGACGTGCGCGACGTGGCCCTCGCCGTGGAGGCGATGCGCGGCCGGATCACGATGGCGCTGGAGGAGTCCACCGAGCGCGAGCGCCTGCTGCAGAGCCGGACCGCGGAGCTGGACGCGCAGACCGTGGAGCTGCGCCGCTCCAACGCCGAGCTGGAGCAGTTCGCCTACGTCGCCAGCCACGACCTGCAGGAACCGCTGCGCAAGGTCGCCTCGTTCTGCCAGATGCTGGAGCGCCGCTGCTCCGACCAGCTCGACGACCGGGGCCGCCAGTACATCGCCTTCGCGGTGGACGGCGCCAAGCGCATGCAGGTGCTGATCAACGATCTGCTGACGTTCTCCCGGGTCGGCCGCCTGCACCAGCACCAGCGGACGCTCTCGCTGGGCGAGCCGCTCGACCAGGCGCTGGCCAACCTCGACGGCGCCCTCACCGAGGCCGGCGCCCGCGTGGAGAGACCGGACGACCTGCCGGAGCTCACCGCGGACCCCACCCTCATGGTGATGCTGTGGCAGAACCTGATCGGCAACGCGGTCAAGTTCCGCTCCCCCGACCGGGACGCGGTCGTCCGCGTCACCTGCGAGCGGGAGGACGGGCACTGGCACCTGACCGTCACCGACAACGGGATCGGCATCCCCGCCGAGTACGCCGACAAGATCTTCGTCATCTTCCAGCGGCTGCACAGCCGCGACGCCTACGCCGGCACCGGCATCGGCCTGGCCCTGTGCAAGAAGATCGTCGAGTACCACGGCGGCCGGATCTGGCTCGACCCCGACCGCGGGGAAGGCTCCCGCTTCCACTTCACCCTCGCGGCCGACGCCCTGTCCGCCGCCCCCGACGCCGCGGAGGCCTCCGACGAGGCCCCGGACGGCCGGGCACCGGACGGCTCCGGCGCATCCGCCGCCGAAGCGGCCGGCGGAGACGTTCCCTCCTCGACCACCGACCTCCAAGGAGCCAGTTCGTGACCAGCAGCGCCGTCCAGCCCATCACCGTCCTGCTGGTCGAAGACGACCCCGGTGACGAGCTGATGACCCGCGAGGCCTTCGAGCACAACAAGGTCGGCAACACCCTGCAGGTCGTCCGCGACGGCGCGGAGGCCCTGGACTTCCTGTACAAGCGGGGGGAGCACGTCGGCGCGCCCCGCCCCGACCTGGTCCTGCTCGACCTCAACCTGCCCAAGCGCGACGGCCGCGAGGTCCTCGAAGAGATCAAGTCCGATCCGGAGCTGGCCTCCATCCCGGTGGTGGTGCTGACCACGTCGTCGGCGGAGGAGGACATCCTGCGCAGCTACAAGCTGCACGCCAACGCCTACGTCACCAAGCCCGTCGACTTCGACCAGTTCATCAAGGCCATCCGGCAGATCGACGACTTCTTCGTCACCGTCGTCCGCCTCCCCACCCGCCGCTGACCGCGTGTTCTCCGACGGCTTCACGCTGACCGGGTGGACCGGCCGGGCGGGTGGCTTCCTCGACCGTCACGTTCGCCAGGACCTTACGGAAGGCCCGCCGCTCTAAGAAACGGCCGCCGTGCCGTTGTGATTGCGATGCCCGTGCGGCCCGTGGCGAGACCGGTCAGGAATCGAGAAGCGCGGATGAAGAAGCCGGGGCTAGCGTGATCGGCATGGACATCACCATTCACACGAGCTTCCTCCCGCACGACGACCCGGACGCGTCGCTGGCCTTCTACCGCGACACGCTCGGCTTCGAGGTCCGCAACGACGTCGGCGGCGGCAGGATGCGCTGGATCACGGTCGGTCCGCCCAAGCAGCCCGGCACCTCCATCCTGCTGGCGCCGCCGGCCACCGATCCCGGCATCACCGACGACGAGCGCCGCACCATCGCCGAGATGATGGCCAAGGGGACCTACGGCTGGATCCTGCTCGCCTCCCCCGACCTCGACGACACCTTCGACCGGGTGCAGGCCGCGGGGGCCGAGGTCGTCCAGGAGCCGATCGAGCAGCCGTACGGGATGCGCGACTGCGCGTTCCGGGATCCCGCGGGCAATCTGATCCGTATCCAGGAGCTGCGCTAATTCCTGACGAAATTGCCGAGATGAACGGTCGGGTGCTGTTCATAGAAACTTGTCGGCTCTGTATCGACTAAGCCTTGACGCGAGGTCATCATGGCGGCTGGTCGCCCCCGATTCCGGCGCGGTCCGGGTCCGGGGGAAATCGTCCCCTTCGGGACGCACTCGTTCGTAGGAGGTACCTGTGCTCAAGCAGCGCTCCCGGCCGTCCTGGACGAAACGAGCCGCCGTCACCCTGGTGGCCGCGACGTGCGCGACGGGCGTCACCGCCACCGTCCCGGCCGGCGCGACGGTCTACGGCTCCTGCACGATCTCACGCTGCTCCGACGGCCGGTACGCCGCCTCGGTGTGGGCCGGGAAGGGATGGCCGTCCAGCTCAGGCTGGTACTCCTGGCCGGACGGCCTGTACAACTACACCGGCGGCGTCTACCACAACTACGACGGCCAGCTCCCGGCGAGCGCGACCTACCACGAGTACGACGTCTACTCGCGGACGAAGGGCTCCTCGCGCGACGCCTACCGGATCGTGCACAGCAGCACCGGCACCGTCTACTTCTCGCCGGACCACTACTCCAACTTCTACAAGCTCTCCTAGAGACGGGACCCGTTCGATGACCTCGCTGCCGCCCTGGTTGACGCTGACCAGCGATCCGGTGCGGGCGGCCGTCGACGGGCACGCGTGCCGGACCCGCGCCGCCTTCTTCCGCGCGGCGGCGCGGGCCCTCGGCTTCCCGGACTACTTCGGGCACAACTGGGACGCGTTCCTGGACTGCCTGCGCGACCTCGACCGTCCCGCCCTCACCGTGGCGCACGCCGACGAACTCCTGGCCGAGGAAGACCTCCGGCAGCTCGCGATCCTGCTGGAGATCCTGGCCGAGTGGGAGGTGCCCACGACCTTCGCCGCCGCCTCCGAGCGCATGCCCGCCCTGCGCACCCGCCTGGCCGCCGCCCTCCCCTGATCTGCACCCGACCGGGAAGGCGAAGAACGCGGGAACCTCCCACCGCCGGAACGGATATGGTTCCTCACTGCTGCTCTCCCGGCTGTCGACATGGTTGGAGCGTCGGTGGTGCGAACGCGTCTGCTCGCACAGGTGCGTGATCGGGTCGACCGGTTCAACGCGGGGCAGGACGCGACCCTGGTCCTGACTTCCCGAGCCGTCGCCGACGCGGTGGATCTGATCTGCTCGGTCCCGGACCCGGTGGACGACGTCGAGGTCGCGCAGGCCGCGGGATGGCTGTTCTGGCTGCGCTTCGCCGCCCGCGGTTCGGCCGAGGGCGAGCCGGACCTCTCCGTCGCCCTGGACCTGCTCAATCCGGTGTACCGGGTGGTTCCGGCCGGGGTCCCCTCGCTGATCGGCGAGCTGTTCGACGGCGAGCCTCCGGCCGCCCCGGACGGCGGCGGGCTGCTGGCCCGCCTCGGCCGCATGCTCTACCGCGACACGCTCGCCTCGCAGGACGCGGGCGACCTGGACCGGGCCGTCGAGCTGTTCCGGATGGCGGCCGGCGCCACCGGGCCGGGCCACGCCGAGTACGGCCGCTGCCGGACCAACCTCAGCAGTGCGCTGCTGACCCGGTTCGAGCGGACGGGGGCGCCGCCGGACCTGGAGGAGTCGATCGCGTCCGGCCTGGCGGCGGCCGAGAGCGCCGGACCGGGCGAGCCCGACGGCGCCCTCTACCTGTCCAACCTCGGCAACGCCCTGCTGACCCGGTTCGAGTACCTCGGCGGCGAGCCGGACCTCGACGCCGCGATCGAGGCCGGGCGGGCCGCGGTCACCGGCTGGCCCGACCACCCCGACCGCGCCGCCATGGCGTCCAACCTCGACCTCGCCTTACGGACGAAGGAGGCACTCGTCCACCGGGTGACCGAGGTGGACGACCTGATCGGCCTGGCGCGGGACGCGGTGACCACGACCGCGCCCGACCACCCCGCGCACGCCGCGCAGCTGGCCCAGCTCGGCCAGGCGCTGCTGGCCCGGTTCGACCGCGCCGGGGACCCGGCGGATCTGGACGAGGCGGTCGAGGCCCATCGGGAGGCGGCCGCCGTCGCCGAGCCCCACGGCCCCGAGCGGCCCGCCCACCTGTCCGAGCTCAGCGACGTCCTGCGGATCCGGTCCGTCCAGACCGGCGGCGAAGAAGACCTGGCCGACGCGGTCGAGGCGGGACGGGCCGCGGTGGCGGCGACCCCCGCCGACGATCCCGGCCTGCCCGCTCGCCGGTCCAACCTCGCCAACGTGCTGTGCGAGCTGCACCGGCGCACCGGCGGCCGGACGGAACTGGACGAGGCGGTCACGCTTGCCCGGCAGGCCGAGGCGGCCACTCCGGCGGATGATCCCGACCGCCCCTCGCGCCTGTCGAACCTGTGCGACATCCTCCGCGTGCGGTTCGAGCGCACCGGGGAGGAGACCGACATCGACGCGGCGGTGGAGGCCGGGCGCGCCGCGGTGGCCGCCGCGCCGCCCGGGCATCCGCACCTCGCGGCCTACCTCGGCAACCTGGGGGCGGCCTCGCTCTCCCGGTTCCGCGGCTGCGGCTCCCAGACTGACCTGGACGAGGCGGTCGACGCGCTCCGGACGGCGGTGGCGGCCGCCCCCGACGCGGGCCCCGACCGCGGGACGATGCTGGCGAACCTGGGCGGCGCGCTGCAGATCCGGTTCGACTCCGTGCAGCGCCGCGAGGACATCGACGAGGCCGTCGACGCCTGCCGGAAGGCGGTGCTCGCCACCCCGGCGGGGCATGCCGGCCGGGGGGCTCGCCTGTCCAACCTCGGCACGGCCCTGCACGCCCGGTTCTCGGCCGGCGGAGAGCGGGCCGACATCGACGAGGCGGCCGAGACCGTCCAGGCCGCCGCGGCGGCCGTCCCCGACGGCCACCCGCGCCGCGCCTCGGTCCTGTCGAACCGCGCGATGGTGCTCCACCGGCGGTTCGAGCACACCGGCGAGGCCGCGGACGTGGACGCGGCGATCGGCGCCGCCCGCGCCGCGGTCGCGGCCATCGCCCCCGGCCATCCCGACCGCGCCGGCTACCTGGCCAATCTGGGCCAGGCGCTCGGCGCCCGGTTCGCCCGCGCGGGCGCCGTCCTCGACCTGGACGAGGCGCTCACCGCGTGCCGGGAAGGAGCGGGCGCCGAAGCCGCCCCGCCCCGCGTCCGCGCGGTCGCGGCCGCCCGCTGGGCGAGGCTCGCCGCCAGGGCCGGACGGTGGGAGGACGCCGTGTCCGGCTACGCGACGGTCGTGGACCTGATGGGACGCACGGTCCCGCGCGGCCTCGACCGCCGCGACCAGGAGATCCTCCTCAGCGATATGGGCGGCATCGGATCGGACGCCGCCGCCTGCTGCGTGCGCGCCGGACAGGCCGAGTACGGCGTCGAACTGTTCGAGCAGGGACGCGGGCTGCTGCTCGGCCAGGCGCTCGACACCCGCACCGACCTCACCGCGCTCTCCGGACGGCACCCGGATCGGGCCGCGCGGTTCACCGCCCTCTGCGCGGAACTCGACCGTCCCGCGCCCGCGGCGGGAGCCCCCGGCAGTGGCGCCGCCCCGGCGCCCCAGGCGTCGGTGGAGCGCCGCGCCACGGCCGCGGAGTTCGACCGGCTCGTCGCCGAGATCAGGGAACTGCCCGGCTTCGACCGCTTCCTGCGTCCGCCCGCCGTCCGCGACCTCGTACCGCCCGGCGGCCACGTCGTGATCGTCAACGTGTCGGACTTCGGGTCGCACGCGCTGGTCCTGCGTGCCGACACCGGCGCGGGCGCCACGGTCGTGCCGCTGCCCGCGCTCACCCCCGCCGCGGTGACGGCGGAGGTCGGCGCGTTCCTGGCGGCGGTCGAGGAGACCGGCGCGCGGCAGGCCCGATCGTGGGCGGCCGGGCAGCGCCGGATGTCGCGGACGCTCGAGTGGCTGTGGGACGCGGTGGCCGGCCCGGTGCTCGATCACGCCGGTGCCAGCGGGCCGCCCCGGGACGGCGAACCCTGGCCGCGGCTGTGGTGGTGCCTGTCAGGGCTGCTGTCGTTCCTCCCGGTGCATGCGGCGGGATACCACGGCACCATGGCCGGCGCCGCTCCGGAAACGGTGATCGACCGGGTCGTGTGCTCGACGACCCCGACCGTCCGGGCCCTGGCCCACGCGCGCCGCGGCGCGGCGGACGCGGTGCGGCCGGGCGACGGCCGGGCGGTCGCCGTGGCGATGCCCCGGACGCCCGGCGCCCGGTCCGACCTGCCGGGGGCGGAGGCCGAGGCGGCGCTGGTCGGCCGGCGCTTCCCGGGCCCGGTGGACGTCCTCACCGGCTCGTCCGCCACCCACGAGGCGGTGCTCGCGGCGCTGCCGAAGGCCCGGTGGGCGCATTTCGCCTGCCACGGGCACAGCGACCTGGCCGACCCGTCGTCCAGCCATCTGCTCCTGGCCGACCACCGGACCCGGCCGCTGACGGTGGCGGACCTCGCCGGGCTCCGCATGGACGGCGCCGAACTCGCCTTCCTGTCGGCCTGCTCGACCGCCCGGCCGGGGGCGCGCCTCGCGGACGAGGCGATCCACCTGGCGTCGGCGTTCCAGCTCGCCGGCTACCGGCACGTGATCGGCACCCTGTGGCCGATCGGGGACCGGCACGCCGTCGACATCGCCGACCTCGTCTACACGGCCGTCACCGGCGGCGGAGACGTCGCCGGCGCGGTCCACGCCGCGACCCGCCAGATGCGGGACCGGTGGCCGGACTATCCCTCGGTGTGGGCGTCGCACGTCCACGTCGGCGCCTGACCGGGCCGTCCGTGCTCCGGCGCACGCCCTTCGGAGGGGCAGCCCAGCAGGGTCTCCGCCGCCTGCCGGGGGTAGTCGTCGTCGTCCGGCACCATGAGCAGGGTCCGCGACGTGCCCGGCCGCCGGCCGGGAAGGCCATGGCAGTGGACGATGAGAGAGGACGGACCGGGACCGGCGTCCCCCTCGATCGGCATGGCGTCCCTCGTCTCGAAGAGGAACAGGCCGTCGGTGACCGTCACGAGGGCGATGCCATGGGCCCGCGCGAACGCCACGGCACCGCTCTGGTACGCGGCGGTGGACACCATGACGCCCTTGTGCGCGCCGACGCTCTGGACCTTCTGGTGCAGCACCTGCACCAGCTCGCGCTTGATCGGATTCCGGTGGTGCTTGGCCTCGACCACGACCAGGAAGTCCATGCCCGCGAACCGGTAGCGGACGGTCGCGTCGAGGTCGTAGGTCCCGTCGGAGCCGGCCACCTTCTCGTGCAAGGTGACGCTCAGCCCGCTCACGTGCGGGGCGGCCGATCCGAGGAGCCGTTCGGCGACGAACTCCTCGAATTCCGCGGGGGTGATGCCGGGACGGGACGCGGCCGGCGGCGCCACCCGGATCTCCTCCTCGCTCACGTGCCGGATCCTACGGGGTCACCGGTCCCGCTCGCTGATCCACACGGCGATCTGGGCGCGGGAGGAGAAGCCGAGCTTGGCGAGGATGTGCTCGACGTGCGAGTCGGCGGTGCGTTTCGCGATCGTCAGGCGCTCGGCGATGCCGCGGTTGGACAGTCCCTCGGCCACGAGCCCCGCGACCTGCCGCTCGCGCTCGGTGAGCGGGGACGCGCCGTCGCCGTCCGCCCCGGCCGCGGGCTCGGCGGGCGCGGGCTCCTCCAGCGCCTCCATGATCGCGAGGGCCAGGGGCAGCCGCTCGCCCTCCTCGAACGCCGTGCGGTACCGCGCCTCGCCCAGGGCCTCCACGGTCTTGTCGATGTGCAGGTCTCGGAGGACGGCGTGGTAGGGGCCGAACCAGGACGTCCGCGTGGACTCGCGCATCCGGTCCGCGGCGCCGAGCAGCCGGGCGGCCCGCACGTGGTCGCCTCCGCTGCACAGGCAGCCGGCGATCGCTTCGAGGCCCAGGGTGATGCCCAGCCGGTCGCCAAGGTCGCGTTTCGTCCGCAGCGCCCGGCGGAGCCGCCGCACCGCCCCGTCCAGGTCGCCGGCGAGCCACAGGCTGAGCCCGCCCACCAGCATCCCGTAGGAGCGGACCCAGAACTCCTCGCGCTCCTCGCCCAGCCGGACGGCCCGGTCGGCGTGCTCGACGGCGGCGGAGAAGTCGTTCTCGAACAGGTGCACCACGGCGCGGAAGACCTCGACGAGCAGGCTGAGCACGTCGTCGCACCCGGTCTCCCGGTAGATCTCGTCCGCCCTGTCGAGCCCGTCCAGCGACAGGTCGAAGTCGCCTGCGAACAGGGCGGCGACGCCCTGGCAGAAGTAGACGTCCGCGACCGCCGCCCGATCGCCCTCCGCCTGGGCCTGGGCCAATGCCCGCTCCAGCAGCGCGCCGCCTCCGGCGAGGTCGTTCTGCATCGTGCTCGCCAGGGCGGCCATCGTGAGCAGCCCTGACCAGCCGGGACCCGTCGTGTCGCGGGTTTCGAGCAGCCGGTCCATCCAATGGCGGCCCTCGCCCAGCACGCCCTTCAGCACCCAGAACCGCCCGAGAGTCTCCATCGCGCCCCGGACCGTTTCGGGATGGGCCGTCGGGAGCACCCTGCCCAGCACGTCGCGGACGTTGGCGCGTTCGCAGTCGAACCATTCCAGCCACTGGACCTGCTCGGGGCCGGCGAGTTCCTTGCGGGCACGTTCCAGCCGACCGGCATACCACTCGAAGCAGCGGGACCGCAGCCGACCCGCCTCGCCGCCGTCCCGTGCGGCGAGGCGTTCGGAACCGTACTCCCGCAGCGTGTCGAGCATCCGGTAGCGAACCCGGACGCCGCGGTCGGCGCGCTGCACGATAGACTTGTCCAGCAGCCCCGTCAGCACTTCGGCGACGTGCTCGGCGTCCAGTCCGTCCCCGGAGCAGATGTTCTCGGCCGCGGCCAGGTCGAAGTCGGCCGCGAACACCGACAGCCGCGCCCACAGGAGCCGTTCCTCAGGCGAGCAGAGCGCGTGGCTCCAGTCGACCGTCGCGCGGAGGGTCTGATGGCGTTGCAGGCCCGTCCGCCGCCCGCCGGCCTGGAACAGATGGGTTCCGAGGCGGGCGAGCACCTGGTCGAGCGAGAACGTCCGCAGTTGCACGGCGGCGAGCTCGATCGCCAGCGGGATGCCGTCGAGGCGGTCGCACAGGCGCACCACCGTGTCGCGGTTCGCGCGAGTGAGCGTCCATCCCTGGACGGTCGCCGCCGCGCGCTCGGCGAACAGCGTGACCGAGTCGCACTCCCGGCCGTCCGGGACGGTGTCGCGGGGGGCTCGCGGCCCGCCCAGCGGGGGAACCGTGAACAGGTACTCGCCCATGACGTCCAGCGGCTGCCGGCTGGTCGCCAGGACCCGCAGCTCCGGCGCCGACCGCAGCAGCGCCTCGCTCAGCGTCGCGCACTCGTCGACCATGTGCTCGCACGTGTCGAGGACGAGCAGGACCCGCAGGTCGGCGAGATGGTCGGCGAGGCAGGCGGCGGCGGGCCGGTCGCCCTGCTCCCCCACTCCCAGCGCTTCGCAGATCGCCTGCGCGAGCAGGGACGGCTCGGTCAGGTCCGAAAGGCAGACGAAGAACACGCCGTCGCGGAAGGCGTCGCGCGCCAGCCCGGCCGCCCGGACCGCGAGCCGGGTCTTGCCCACTCCGCCCGCCCCGGTCAGGGTGACCAGCCGGTGACCGTCGATCAGCCGCCGCACCTGCTCCAGCTCCGCCTGTCTGCCGATGAAGCTGGTGAGCTCGGCGGGCAGTCGCCCCGTCTGTCGTTCCAGCGTCGCGGTCAGCGGCACGGCGTCTCCAGTCAGCTACCGCCGGGGTCTCCGGCTCCAGGGGATCTTCTGGATTGTAGTCACACCAATACGCACCGCTATGACTTTCCCAAAGCCGAATCGGATCGCGGATCGGTACGCGGATCGGTTCATCTACCGATGCGCGCTCCCCTGCCGGCCGACAGGATGATCTACAGCCGGACGGGAGAAGATCCGTCTCGCGGGGGGGCTCTCGCCCTTCAGGGCGGGGGGAGTGAGCGCGGCTCCCGCGATTTCCGCGGCGGCCCGGATCCCGTCCGCCGGCGATCCGCTACGGTTCGCCGGCCGGCGGCCGAGGCTCTTGGGGGACCCTCGGCCGCCGGAACTCCGGCGTGCGGCCCCGGAGGCCCGCACCGGTGAGGGGCGCGGCCGTTCTAGATCACCGGTAGCGTCGGGGCATGCGGCTTCACGTGGGGTGCGCGATGTGGGCTCACGCGCGGTGGCAGGGGCGTTTCGTCCCGCCGTCGCTGCCTCCGGGCGAACGGCTGCGCGCCTACGCGAGCTGGTGCAACGCGGTGGAGGGCAACACCACCTTCTACGCGACGCCCGCGCGGAGCACCGTGGAGTCGTGGGCGGAGCAGACCGGCCCCGGCTTCCGTTTCGTGCTCAAGCTGCCGAAGACGATCACGCACGAGCGGCGGCTCGCCGGGGGCGAGGAGGAACTGCGGGCGTTCCTGCACGCGATCGAGCCGCTCCAGTCGCGGGCGCACGCGCTGTGGGTGCAGCTCCCCGGCTCCTTCGGCCCCGGCGACGTCGGGTCGCTGGCCGCGTTCCTGCGCGGGCTGCCCTCGGCGCACAGGTACGCCGTCGAAGTGCGGCACCGCGCGTTCTTCGAGGACGCGTCATCCGTGCGCGACCTCGAGCGGCTCCTGTCCCGCGCCGGTGCCGAGTGGGTGCCGTTCGACACGACCGCGTTCTTCCAGGACCGTCCGACCAGCGACGCCGAGCGGGACGCCTGGACGAAGAAGCCGCGGGTGCCGCGCAGGGCGACCGCGCTCACGGACCGTCCGATCGTCCGCTACCTCGGACGGGACGACACCGAGCGCACCGTCGAGGGCTGGCGGTTCTGGGTGGGCCGCGTCGCCGGATGGCTGGCCGAGGGACGCTCGCCGACCGTGTTCGTCCACACGCCGGACAACGCCGACGCGCCCGAGCTCGCCCGGCGCTTCCACGACGAGGTGAGGGCCCGCGTCCCCGGGGTGGAGCCGATGCCGGAACCCGTCCCGGCGGAGCCGCCGACCCTGTTCTGACCGGTCAGCCGGGCTCCAGCATCGCCCGGGTCGCCTCCTCGACGATGTCGCGCATGGCGCGTTCGGCGTCGCCGGCGTCGCCGGCCTGCACCGCCTGCGCCACCTCGGCGTGCCAGCGGATCGCGGCCGGTTCGGGGTGCGCGGGCATCAGGTCGTGGTGGGTGCGCCCGGCCAGGACGGCGGCGACCACGCCGCTCAGCGCGCCCATCATCTCGTTGCCGGACGCCTCCAGGAGCGTCCGGTGGAAGCGGATGTCCGCGGCCAGGTAGGCCTCCAGGTCGCCGGACCTGCCGTGCACCGCCATCTCCATGACCGCTCCGGTCAGCACGCCGCACTGGTCCGGTGTCGCGTGCCGGGCGGCGAGCGCGGCGGCCACCGGCTCCAGCCCGCGGCGCAGCTCGCCGAGGGAGCGCAGCTGCTCCGCCCGGCCGTCGCCCTCCAGCCGCCAGCCGATGATCTGCGGGTCGAAGAGGTTCCAGCCCGACCGGGCGGCGACCGTGACGCCGACCCGGCGGCGGCTCCTGACCATGCCCATGGACTCCAGGACGCGGATCGCCTCCCGGATCACCGACCGGGACACCGCGAACCGCGACTCCAGCTCCTCGATCCGCAGCACCTCGCCCGCGGGCAGCGCGCCGGACGTGATCAGCATGCCGAGCCGGTCGAGGACGCTGCCGTGCAGGCCCGCCGAGGGCGTCTCCACCATGCGCTAATCATCACACGAAGCTAGACAACTTCCGACAAAGATATGATTTTACGGAGCTATCCCTTGTTAACGGCAGGTTATAGGCGCCACACTCGGGCGACCATCATCGTTCGCTCCGGCTCCCAGGAGGATGACGCATGCACCCGATCGTGCTGGCCGCGGCGCCGGCGGCGTCGAGCGGGAGGCTCGTCCCGGCCGCGCTCGCCGGCATCGCCCTGATCGTCGTACTGATCACCTACTTCAAGGTGCACCCGTTCCTCAGCCTGACCCTCGGCTCGCTGCTGGTCGGGATCGGCGCGGGCCTGCCGGTCGCCGACACCGTCGACGCCTTCGTCAAGGGGTTCGGCGACACCGCCGCCGGAGTCGGCGCGCTGATCGCGTTCGGCGCGATGTTCGGCAAGCTCCTGGCCGACTCCGGGGGCGCCGACCAGATCGTCGACACGATCATCGGGCGCACCGGGCGCCGGTTCCTGCCGTGGGCGATGGCCCTGGCCGGCGCGCTGATCGGGCTGCCGATGTTCTTCGAGATCGGGCTCGTCCTGCTGGTGCCGGTCATCCTGCTGGTGGCGCGCCGCGCACAGATGTCGATCATCGCGGTGGGGATCCCCGCGCTGGCGGGCCTGTCGGCGATGCACGGGCTCGTCCCGCCGCACCCGGGGCCGCTCGTCGCGATCGACAACCTCAAGGCCGACCTCGGCCTCACGCTCGCCCTCGGCATCGTCGTCGCGCTCCCCACCATCGCGCTGTCCGGCCCGGTGTTCGCCCGGTTCGCGTCCCGCTGGGTGGACGTCCCGGCGCCGGAGCTCTACGTCACCGGCGCGGACGAGCGGGACGCCGAGGACGACGCCGCCGTGGACCTGAAGTCGCGGCGCCGCCCGTCCTTCGCCGTCACCCTGTGCACCGTGCTGCTCCCGGTCGTGCTGATGCTGGGCAGGGCCGTCGCCGACATCGCCCTGGACGAGGGCGGCCGCGTGCGCACCGTCCTGGACAATCTCGGCACCCCGCTGGTGGCGCTGATCATCGCGGTCGTCGTCGCCATGTTCACCTTCGGCCGCGGCTCCGGCATGGACCGGGACGCGATCGCCTCCTCCCTGGCCGGATCGCTGCCGCCCATCGCCGGCCCCCTGCTGATCGTGGCCGCCGGCGGCGGCTTCAAGCAGACGCTCGTCGACACCGGGATCGGCGACCTCGTCGCCGACTGGGTCAAGGACAGCGACCTGTCCGTGCTGTTCCTGGCGTGGCTGGTCGCCGTCCTCATCCGGCTCGCCACCGGATCGGCGACCGTCGCCACGGTCACCGCGGCCGGGATCCTCGCACCGCTGTCCACCACGCTCGACAGCAGCCAGACGTCGCTGCTCGTCCTCGCGATCGGGGCCGGGTCGCTGTTCTTCTCCCACGTCAACGACGCCGGCTTCTGGCTGGTCAAGGAGTACTTCGGGCTCAGCGTGGGGCAGAACATCAGGACATGGTCCTTGATGGAGACCGCGATCTCGGTGTGCGGCCTCGTGTTCGTCCTTCTGCTGAACCTGGTGGTGTAGCCATGACCTATCCCGACGCCCGCTACCTCGGGGACGGCGGCGAGAGCAGCGGGACGTTCCGTCCCGCCGGCGCGGCGCCCGACCTGCTCATCGGCGCCGCCGACAGCGACCGCGTCCACCGCGGGACGCGGGTGCACTACCTCGGCACCGGCGGCTCGACCGCCGGCGCCTTCGGCCTCTACCGCTGGGAGATGGGGCCGAAACCGTCCGGCCCGATGCCGCACTTCCACAGGACGATCACCGAGTCGTTCTACATCCTGTCCGGGACGGTCCGGCTGCACGACGGGACGGGGTGGAAGGACACCTCGGCCGGCGACTTCCTCTTCGTCCCCGAAGGCGGCGTGCACGGGTTCCGCAACGAGTCGGGCGAACCGGCGGCGATGCTCCTGCTCTTCACGCCGGGCGCTCCCCGCGAGGCCTACTTCGAGGAGCTCGCCGAGATCGCCGCGACCGGGCGGCGGCTCAGCGACGAGGAGTGGACGGACCTGTACCGGCGCCACGACCAGTACATGGTGTGACGCCGGGCCGCCGCGGCTACCCGCCGATGAAGCCCTTGGACTTCAGCCAGGTCTCGGCGACCTCCGCGGGCTCCTTGCCCTTGATGTCGACCTCGCCGTTGAGCTCCTGGAGGACCGCGTCGGTGAGCGCCGCGGCGATCGGGTTCGCGATCTTCTCGATGGCGGGGTCGTCCCTGTAGACGGACTCCCGGACGGTGAGAGCGGGGTTGTAGACGGGGAAGAACTTCTTGTCGTCCGGTACCGGAGTAAGGCCGAGCGCCTTGATGCGCCCGTCGGTGGTGGCGACCTCGCCGAAGGCGCACGGCTTGCCCTTGCCGATGGCGTCGTAGATGGCGCCCTCGGCAAGTGTCGCCACATCCGACTTCGGCAGGCTGAACCCGTAGGCCTTCTGCAGGCCGGGCCACCCGTCACTGCGTCCGGCGAACTCGCTCGCCACGCACGTGGAGGCCTTCGCCGGGTCGCTCTTCGCCAGCCTCGCGTAGCCCGACAGGTCCGCGATCCCGAGCTGCCGCATGGTCGTCGTCTTCACCGCGAGGGCGTAGGTGTTGTTGGCGGGCGCGGCCGCCAGCCACTTCACCTTGTTCTTCGCGAGGTCCTGCTGCGCGACGGCCGCGTACTGCCTGGCCGGATCGCCGATCGGCTCGGTCTGCTTGAGGTAGTTGATCCAGGCGGTTCCGGTGTACTCCCAGTAGAGGTCGATGCTGCCGGACGTCAGCGCGGCCCGCGTGGTGTTGCTGCCCTGGAGCCCGCACTTCTCCTTGACGGTCGCGCCCGCCGAGCGCAGCGCGAGAGCGGTGACCTGGCAGAGGACGAGCTGCTCGGTGAACTCCTTGGACCCGACGGTGAGCGTGACGCCCTTCAGCGAGTTGCCCTCGGCCAGGCTCCCCGCCTTGGCGTCGGTGCCGGCCGAACTGAAGCATCCGGCGGTCAGGGCGACGGCGGCGAGGGACGCGGCGACGGGGAGCTTGCGCATGGTGACTCTCCTCAAGGGGTTCAGAGGCCGCGGGGGCGCAGGACGGACTCGACGATGCCGATCAGCCAGTCGGCGGCCATCGCGAGCACGGCGGTCAGGACGCTTCCGGTGAGCAGGATCGGGGTCCGGTTGAGGGAGATGCCGGTGTTGATGAGATCGCCGAGCCCGCCCGCGTTGGTGAACGCGGCGAGCGTCGCGCTGCCCACGTTGAGGATCACCGCGACCCTGACGCTGGCGAGGATCACCGGGACGGCGAGCGGCAGCTCGACGCGGAACAGGACCGCCGCCCTGGACAGGCCGATGCCGCGCCCCGCCTCGATCAGCGACCGGTCGACGCCCTGCAGGCCGACCATCGTGTTGCGCAGCACCGGCAGCGCGGAGACGAGGATGAGCGCGACCACCGCCTTCTGGAAGCCGATGCCGACCGTGACGGCGAGCAGGACGAGGACCCCGATGGAGGGAACGGCCTGGCCTACGTTGGCGAGCGCGAGGAACGGCGCCGACAGCCGGTTCAGCCGGGGCCGGGTCAGCAGCACGCCGAGCGGGATGGCGATCGCGAGGACGAGCGCCGTGGACACCGCGACCAGCCTGATGTGCTGGAGGAACTGGTGGGTGATCTCGGACCGGTTGAGGGAGCGGCGCTCGATCGCGTCGAGATCCAGGCCGCGCACGTACAGGTAGAGCGCCGCCGACACGGCGACGAGGAAGACGGGCGTGACGAGGAGCCCTGCAAGGGAGCGCCCGGCGGCCTCGTCGCCCGGCCTCGTCCGCTCCGGCACCGCCGTGACGGTCATGGCCGCGGCTCCGGGGTCCGCCGGACGATCGCCGACCACGAGACCGCGCCCGCGGGCCGCCCGTCCTCGTCCAGGACGGTGGCGGTCTCCGCCCCGGCGCGCAGCATCGCGTCGAGGGCCTCGTACAGGGACTGCTCCGCGCGGACGGTCGCCGCCGGGGGGCCTTCCCCGGCGGGCAGCAGCTCGATCGAGCCGACCTCGACCAGCCGCAGCCGCCGCATCGCGGCGCCCGCCCCGACGAACTCCGCGACGAACCCGTCGGCCGGCTCGGCCAGGATCGCCGCGGGGGTGTCGTACTGCACGAGCCTCGCCCCCTCCCCGAGGATCGCGATCCGGTCGCCGAGCTTCAGCGCCTCGGTGAGGTCATGGGTGACCAGCACGATCGTCTTGCCGATCCGGGCCTGGAGCTCCAGGAACGCGTCCTGCAGCCGCTCCCGCGTGATCGGGTCGAGCGCGCCGAACGGCTCGTCCATCAGCATCGCGGGCGGGTCGGCCGCCAGGGCGCGCGCGACGCCGACGCGCTGCTGCTGCCCGCCGGACAGCTCCTTCGGGTACCGGCCGCGGTACGTGCCCGGGTCGAGCCCGACCATGTCGAGCAGCTCGTCGACGCGGGCGCGGACGCGTTTGCCGTCCCAGCCGAGCGTCCGCGGGATGAGCCCGACGTTCGCGGCGATCGTCATGTGCGGGAACAGCCCGACCTGCTGGATCACGTAGCCGATGCGGCGGCGCAGCCGGTCGGGGTCGGCCCGGGTGACGTCCTCCCCGTCGAGCAGGATGCGGCCCGAGGTCGGCTCGATCAGCCGGTTGATCAGTCGCAGCGTGGTCGTCTTGCCGCAGCCGGACGGGCCCAGCAGCACGACGATCTCCCCGTCCCGGACGCTGAGCGTGAGGTCGCCGACGGCGGGGGCGTCCTGCCCCGGATACCGCTTGGTGACGCCCTCCAGCCGGATCATCTCCCGTCCGGCCGGGGCGACCTGCGCGGTCTCGGTCGCGGCGGGTTCGGTCATCGCAGCCCCCTGGAGGTGGTGAGCCTGGACAGCAGGACGAACAGCGCGTCCAGGACGAGCGCCAGGACGGCGACGCCGAGCGTGCCGGCGAGGGTGTCGTTCAGCGCGTTGGCGCCGCCGATGCGCGACAGCCCGCCGAAGATCAGCTCGCCCAGCCCGGGCCCGGCCACGGCCGCGGCGATCGCCGCGATCGCCACCGTCATGATCGTGGCGACCCGGACGCCGGTGAGCACGACCGGCCAGGCCAGCGGCAACCTGACCCGCAGCATCCGGCTCAGCGGGCTCATCCCCATCCCCCGCGCGGCCTCCTCCACCGCGCTCGGCACGCCGTCCAGCCCGGTGATGGTGTTGCGCAGGATCGGGAACACCGCGTACAGCGCCAGCGCGGTGATCGTCGGGGTCAGCCCCAGCCCGAACAGCGGGATGAGCAGCCCGAACAGCGCCAGCGACGGGACGGTCAGCATGGTGCCGGTGACGCCGAGGGCCAGCCCTCTCGCCCTCGGCCGCCCCTCGACCGCGACGCCGAGCCCGACCCCGACCACCGCCGCGATCGCGACGGCGATCAGGACGACCTCGGCGTGCTCGCCCATCATCCGGGCGATCGTGGGCCAGCGTTCGGAGAGGTACTCGGAGAAGCTCATCGCCGCCTCCCGTCACCGCGCGCGGCGGCGGGAGCCCGGGCAAGGACGGTGGGGTTCGCGTCTCCCATACCTCAGAGGCTGCCTACGGATGATCAGTCTGGCAATAACGGATTCGGTGAGACCGCACCCTCCGACGTCTCCGCACCGCCCTTGACACCGTCTCCACACCCGGCGGCGGTGGGCAACGGCTGGGCAGGCGGAGGGAATCGTCCGACACTGATCCCACAGCAGAAAGGAGCCCCGAGGTGCCCTACGCCTACGACCCGGCACTCCTCCCCTGGATCCCGCAGGTCCCGCGGCTGTCGATCGCCGACATCGAGCAGACCCGCCGCGACGAGAAGGACATGTTCGCCGGAATGTCGAAATACGTCCCTCCCGCTCCGGTCGAGACCCGCGACCTCACCATTCCCGGGCCCCCGGACGTCCCCCTCCGCATCTACGCACCGGCCAACCGGGCGGGCACCCTCCCAGGACTCGTCTACTTCCATCCGGGCGGCTTCGTCCTGGGCAGCGTCGACATGTCCTCGGACGACGCGACCGCCATCGCAGCAGAAGTGAACGCCGTGGTGGTGTCCGTCGAGTACCGGCTCGCTCCCGAGCACCCCTTCCCCGCCGGACTCGATGACTGTTACGCCGCCCTCACCTGGACGGCGGCGAACGCCGCCGACCTCGGAATCGACCCGGACCGGCTGGCCGTGGGCGGCGAAAGCGCGGGCGGCGGCCTCTCCGCGGCCGTCGCCCTCCTCGCCCGCGACCGGGGCGGCCCCCCACTGTGCTTCCAACTCCTCGGCGTCCCCGAACTCGACGACCGGCTCGACACCCCGTCCATGCGCGCCTTCACCGACACACCGATCTGGCACCGCCCCAACGCCGAGCTGAGCTGGGACTACTACCTGGGCAAGGGCGTGCGCGGCACCGACGCCGTCTCCCCGTACGCGGCACCCGCCCGCGCCGACGACCTCTCCGGCCTACCGCCCGCCTACATCACGACCTGCGAGTTCGACCCGCTGCGCGACGAAGGCCTGACCTACGCACAACGACTGATCCAGGCAGGCGTCCCGACCGAACTGCACCACTACCCCGGCACCTTCCACGGCTCCACGATGATCACAGAAGCCCCCATAACAAAACGCATGGCCGCCGACCGCACAACCGCCCTCCACCAGGCCCTACACCCCACCCATTAGCGCCCTAGATCCACACAACAAGGCCCCCGCCCTCCAGCCCCGCCACAACGGCGCGGACGCAGCCGGGCAAGACGTAGCCGCGCCCGGCGAGCAGGGCAGGACCGCAAGCGGCGAAGCGCCACTACCCCAGCACGCAAGCCTGACCCGACGCACTCTGCCCCCCGCACCATCAGCTAGCCCGCTACCCCGGCGAAGCGCCCCTGCACCAGCACGCAAGCCCGGCCTGGCGCACCGCACCCCTCCCCACCGCCATCGGCCAACCCACTACCCCGGCGAAGCGCCGCAGCGCCAGCACGCAAGCCTGACCTGACGCACCATGCCCCTCCCCACCGCCATCAGCCGACCCACTACCTCAGCGGGACGCCGGCGCCGGGGGGCCATGCGGTGGTCACCGCCGCCGCGCCGAGGCGCCAGACGCACCCGAAAGCTTCTGACTCCCCGGCCTCCTGCCGCCCCTGGCCGCCGTCTACCTGCAGCCACGCACCGAAATCAGCGCCCACGACCGCATCTCCGCGCTAGCCACCTTCCGCAGAGCGGAAGAAACACCCCTCCCGCGCCAACCAACCCGCAAAAATCCGAGTTCCCGCATGACCGAGAGCTCCGTGCCCAAGCCCCCACACCTACACCGTCAACGCGGTAGCCGCTGACAAGCAGCAGGCTCCGTCACCGAGCCCGGGGATGGACGCGGCCCCCCGCTTCCCAGGGCCGCGCCCATCCCCACCACCAAACCCCAAGCAACATGAAGCCGAGCGAACACATCCCCAGCGGCGGGCAACTCAGGCACGCATGACACGAACTCGACCAAGAACCAGCAGCCACCACTCCGAGCTCGTGCACAACTCAACCCGCCGCAAAACACCCCTCTCACCCGCCATGCCGCGGTGACACCGGGACCGCGCATTGGCATGCGATCTCGGAGAAGCGCGACCGCTTTGCCCTCCCCTCGCGGTGTCAGGCCCTGCGGCTAGCCTCTGCGCATGGCATCGCGCTTCTATCATCTGGTCATCGACTCTCGGGAGCCGTCCGCGCTCGCCGAGTTCTGGGCGGCCGTCCTCGATCAGCCGGTCCTCTACCGCTCGGACGACGAAGTCATCGTCGGCGCGGACCCTCACACCTATCCCGGGCTGTGCTTCATCCGTGACGACGGCACGAAGACCACGAAGAACCGGCTCCACATAGACCTTGACCCGGACGACCAAGAGGCCGAGGTGCAGCGCATACTCGCCCTGGGCGCACGTCGCACCGACATCGGCCAGTCCACCGATGTGTCGTGGGTCGTGCTTGCGGACCCCGAGGGCAACGAATTCTGCGTGTTGCGGCCTCACACCTCCCTCATCGAATAGTTTTCTTGCACCCCTGCTACAGAAGAGGAATCGACAATGAGTGACTTGGATTCTCTGGTTCGGATACGAGAAATATGCATGTCGTTGCCAGAGGCGACGGAGAAGCCTTTCGGCGGCCACACAGCACCCTCTTTCCGTGTTCGCGACAAGCTGTTCGCAATGACCTCCGAGGACGGCCTGACATTGACGTTCAAGGCCGGGCCCGGTGTGCAGGATGCCCTGGTCGCAGAGGCTCCCGAGCGCTTCTTCGTCCCGAAGTACGTGGGCGTTAAGGGCTGGGTCGGCGCACGACTCGACGTCGACCACGACTGGGACGAGATGGCCGAGCTGATCGAGGACAGTTACAGGCTTGTCGCCCCCAAGCGCCTGGCGAATCTCCTCGACAACTGAGCCCCGTCGAGCCCAACGGCACCGAGTCGCCCAGGCAGCGGATCTGATGGAGCACGCCCCTGCCCCGCAACGGCATCGTCCGATGCCCCAACGCGGTCGCCGAGGCCATGCTGGGACTGGCCGCGCCCGCGCACACGCCCACCGGGCAAAGCTCGCCGTCGTCGCCAGGCAGCACGAACCCGACCAGCACGGCTCGTCCCCGGGATCGGCTCCGTTGGCGGAAGGCTCGTTCTCGTGACTCGCCCTGGCGTCCAGCCTCTAGCAGAGCAGCTCGGAGGTCGTAAGTCCCGACGGCCGCCCGGCCAGATAGACATCGGGGCATTGTCCGGCAGCGCTCGTGCAGCACCCAGCCCCGCAGCCACAACCCCATGTCCCGAACGACCCACCCGAACTCCACGAACTCCCCAGCGCCACCGACGCCGACGCCTCCTCCAACGCACCCCGCAGCGGCTCGCCCCTGTACCACCAGGGCAAGTTTGGCCCGGCCGCTGGCGTAACTGGTGTGCGTGCCGGTGCGGAACGAGGCGGGCGGATCCTGACAGCGGTGCTGCAAGAGCCAACGTCCGAAGGACAAGGCGGCGCCGGACAAGGTAGCCGTACCGGGCCGGACGAGGCAGGGCGAATCCTGGCGACAGTGCTGCAAAAGCAAACGCCTGAAGGACAAGGCCGCGCTGAACGAGGTAGCCATACCCGAGCCGGACAAGGCAGAGCGAAACCCGGCAACAGTGCCACAAAAGCCAACACCTGAAGGACAAGGCCGCGCTGAACGAGGAGGGGGTGCCGGAGCTGTTCTTGAATGCCCGCCGGAGGGGGCCGGTCCGCCGGAGGGGGGCCGAGTCCGTTGGCCGGGGTGGATCGGGTGAGTTCGGGGCGGTGCGGTCCGGCTGCTCGATTCGCGCGTTCTGGGACTGCCGCCCGCCCGCGATCACTCGTCGGCCGGCTCGCGCGTGGCACCTCCTCTCGCGGGCACGCCGGCAGCTCTTGGCGTTCAATGTGGTCGGCGTTCTAGGCGCGCTAGGCGGGCGGCTATATGTTCCATCGTGGCGTTGTCGGGTTGCCAGCCGCGCTGGAGCAGCGCTGTCAGGAGAGCGCCCAGGTAAGGGGCTGGGCGGGTCAAGAAGTTCTTGGTGACGGGGATGACGTCCCAGCCCATCTCCTTGGCGAGCCAGTCTCGGCGGCGTGCGTCGTGGTTCCTGGCCTCTCGGCCGGTGTGGTGGCGTTCGCCGTCGTATTCGAGGCCTACGCGGAATTCGCGGTAGCCGAGGTCGATGTACAGCGAGTGGCCTTGCGGGCCCTGCACGGGGATCTGTGTTTCAGGGAGCGGGAAGCCCGTATCCACAACAGCGACGCGAACCCAACTCTCGCCGGGGGAGGCCGCGCCGCGGTCACCGAGCCGGAGCCTCTGACGCAGCCGTTTGTTGCCGCGGTATCCCCGCAGCCTCCGGGCCATCGCGGTGAGCTCCGCGACGTCCACGTCTCGCCGCAGGAACTGGTCCAGGGCCGCGACTGCCTCGTAGCGAGGGAGCCAGCGGGCGCAGTCGAGTGCGGTGCGGGCCGGGCATGTGAGGCGTACATCGGATTCCTTCACTACGTGTTCGGGCGGCAGTTCGACACTGTCGGGCGTGATTGGAGACGGGGCCGGCGGAGTCTCGGAGGTTCGGGGGGCGATGAGTTCGACGTCCCAGTCGAGCTCGTTCACCCCCGGAGGTAATACGTCCAGGCCCCATATCCATGCGGCCGTGCGCCGCGCGATGACGACCTCCGGGGGAAGGAGGCTGCTCAACGCCGCGGCACGCGCGGCGAGACCGGCTCCCTTGACGGGGACGAAATAGGCGTCCGGGCCGATGGGGATGATCGAGTGGGCGCCCGTTCGCTTCCAGGTGAGGGTGAATCCGTCCATGGGATCGAGGATGCCTTGCCCGGCGGTTCCAGGAAGGCGACCGCAAGAATGTGGATAACTCCAAGTTTTCGCAGGCCAGCGAGCTAGTCGCGAGTTCGGTGGTCTGACGGTTCCGCATAGGGCGCCGAGGGGGCCGGCGTTGCGGAGACCGCCTTCGTCGCCCACGCGGCCAGGCGGTTGATCAAGTCAGGGGTGGCCGCCACCTCGGCGTGGCCGAAGGCCGGTTCTATCCACAGTTCCCTCGGGTCGGACGCCGCCTCATAGAGCTGGTGGCCGTGCTCGACGGGGAAGAACGGATCCGCGGCCCCATGGACGACCAGCAGCGGCGCCGGCGCGATCCGTCCGGCGACCTCGTGCGGTGCCTCTGGAACCGGGTCCCAGCCTTTGGGCGCGATCCGTGTGCCGCGTGCCAGGCGGACCGCCATTCGGCCCGCGCGCCGTTCGATCGCCCAGTGCACGCGCCGCATCGGCACCGTTTCGCGGTAGTACCAGCGCGCGGGCGCGCTGACCGAGACCACCGCGTCCACCCCGCCGTACAGCGCAGCGTGCCTGACGACTATGGCGCCGCCCATGGAGAACCCCGTCAGGACGACTCGCTCATATCCCCGTCGACGGGCCGCCGCGACCGCCGCGTCGACGTCGAGCACCTCCCGGTCACCCACCGTTGAGTGACCGCCGGACCGGCCGTGGCCGCGGAAGTCGAGCGCGATGACACCGCCGTGGCGGCCGAGGGCCGCGGCGATCCGGCGAAGTGCGGGCAGGCGCCACGAGCAGGTGAAACCGTGCGCCAAGATGAAGCAGACCTCCCCACCAAAGGGCGTGTGACCTGCGTCGATCCGGACACCATCGGTGGTGTACAGGGTGAGCGGTTCGGGATTCACCACGCTTCTATGATCGCGCATCGGCTGCGGCGGCTCGAAGAAACTTTGCCCCGGCCCGTCGGAGAAGCGACCCGCCGAACGATGGAGGGGTATGAACCACCCGGGAAAGCTGGAGCCCGACCCGGGGCCGGCCCTGCTCGCTCTCTACGACACGGCCTTGCCCGAGGTCTACGGCTACCTGCTGCCCAGGTGCGGCCGGCGCGCCCTGGCAGAGGACCTCACGGCCGAGACCTTCTTGGCCGCCGTGGAGGCGGTACGCAAGGAGCCGCCCCCGGCGCTGTCGGTCGCGTGGCTCGTCGGCGTGGCGCGGCACAAACTGGCCGACCACTGGAGGCGGGCGGCACCGGAGCAGCGCGGCCTTCAGGCCCTGGACGGGGGCGTCTCAGACCCCGCGGAGGACCCGTGGGACGAACGCCTGGACGCGCTCGTCGCCCGAGACGTCCTCGGCACGCTGGCACCTCACCATCGGGCCGCCCTGACGCTGCGCTACCTCGACGGGCTGCCCGTCCCGCACGTCGCCGAGCACCTCGGCCGGACGCTCCACGCCACCGAGGCCCTGCTGACACGGGCGCGCAAGGCCTTTCGCCACGCCTACACAGACGACTGTCCATCAGGGAATCGGGTCCCCCGGATCCTCGGCTGGCACACGGTTCCCGAAGGCGTGGAGGCCGGTTGTCACGTCGAAGGACTGCCGGACCAGCAGATCGGTCTCTTCGGCGGGCAGGAGCACCGAACCGTCCATCTGGCCTTCGCGGTCGAGGATCTCCACGAAGCCGTCCGGCGGATCCGCCATGCCGGCGGCGACGCCCAGGAGCCGACCGACGAGCCGTTCGGCCTCAGCGCCGCGTGCACCGACGACCAGGACCTGCGCTTCTCGGTCTACCAGCCTGCGGAGGCGGTCGGCCCCGTCGAGAGCGGGCAGGCGGAAGAGCCCGGCCTCACCGCTCACCACGGTGAGATCTCCTACCTCACCATCGGCGTGCCCGACATCGCCCGCGCGCGTTCCTTCTACGGTGAAGTGCTGAACTGGGAGTTCGCGCCGGGCCACACGCCGGGCGGCTGGAGCGTCCGCCTCGGCGGAACGGAGGTCCGCCCCATGACCGGCATGTACGGCGGCGCCGACCGTCCCGTGGTGATCACCCATGTACACGGTCGACGAGATCGAGCCCGCCGTCGCCCGCGCCCGGGAGGCCGGCGGCACCGCGACCGCCCCTGCCCGGCAGCCCTACGGGATCACCTCCGAATGCACCGACGACCAAGGGAGCCGCTTCTACCTGGGCCAGCACTGACGTTCCACACCAAACTCGGCTCCTTTCCTGCCCCCGCCACGGTCACAAGGACGCGACGAACGTCAACATCCGCAATTCGGCCGCCCCGGCCCGCATCTCGCCCGGCGCGTGGCCCCGCGCCTCAGCAACCCCAAGGCCACCCACAGGGAAATGACGATTTAGGTATGTGTCCGCCGTAGTGGGCTGAAAGGACAGGGTGCTGGGTAGAAATCGAACGTGTCTGGTGGGCTGGTTGGTCGACGGGCTTTGGCGTCGGATTGGCTGGTATGGACAGCGAAGAGCGCACGCTTCAGGTGAAGGCACGCCGCACGCGGCGCGCTGGCGAGGGCGGAGCGACAACGCGGCTGCCGGACGTTCCCGAAGCCTCTGCGACGGCCTCGGCGTGCAGGCGCGAGGCCGAGGAGTACGCGCAGCAGGCGATGGTCTCTTCGGCGCGAGCCCACGACCGCGCCGCGCTGCTCCTGGAGGAGATGGCCACGGTCCATCCCGAAGAAGCCGAGCTGCACCTGCAGTCAGCGGCACGCCACCGCCGATGGGCCGACAACGACAGAAAACTGGCCCGACAACACGCCCCCCACGACGACAAACCCGACGCCCCTAACCAAGGGCGGTGAAGACCACCGTCTTCCAGAGTCGCCGACCGCCTTCCCGCCCGCCCTGAGCGCCCGTGGGGGGCCTGGCATCTTCCGCGTTGCCGGGCCTGCCGGGCGTCCGCCTTGTGGCCGTCGGGGCGGGGCGCTTAGGTAGGAAGGTCATGTAAGGCTCTCTGGGAGGTCCTTGTGCGGGTTGGGGTTCTGCTCAACGAGCGGGGCGGCGCGGAGGCGCTGGGCAAGCTGGCCGACGACGTGCGGCGCGCGGCGGACGACGGGTTCTCCTCGGCGTGGATGTCGCAGATCTTCGGGGTGGACGCGCTGACCGCGCTGGCCGTGGCGGGGAGCGGCGTGCCCGGGATCGAGCTGGGGACGGCGGTCGTGCCGACGTATCCGCGGCACCCGGCCGTGCTGGCGCAGCAGGCGAGGACGACCGCGCTGGCGCTGCGGGGGCGCTTCACGCTCGGCGTCGGGCTGTCCCACAAGATCGTCATCGAGGACATGTACGGGTACGACTTCGGCAGGCCGCTGCGGCACATGGACGAGTACCTGTCGGTGCTGGGGCCGCTGCTCAACGGGGAGAACGCCGCCTTCACGGGCGAGACGCTGCGGGGCCACATCGGGCTGAGCGTGCCGAACGAGGGGCGGGTGCCGCTGGTGCTGGCGGCGCTCGGCCCGAAGATGCTGAAGCTGGCGGCGGAGCGGGCGGACGGGACGGTGCTGTGGATGACCGGCCCCGTCACCGTCCGCGAGCACATCGTGCCGACCATCACGGCGGCGGCCGAGGCGGCCGGACGCGGCGCGCCGCGGGTCGTGTGCGTCCTGCCCGTGTGCGTCACCGGTGACGTGGAGCGCGCGCGGGAGCAGGCCGCGGAGACGTTCGAGGTGTACGGGGTGCTGCCGTCCTACCGGGCGATGATGGACCGGGAAGGCGTGGAGGGGCCGAAGGACCTGGCCGTCGTCGGGGACGAGGACGCGGTCGCGGCGAAGCTGGAGGAGCTGTCCGAGGCGGGCGTCACCGATTTCGTCGCCGCCGAGTACGTGCCGGGCGACCGGCGCACCCGGGAGTTCCTGAAGACGGTCACGGCGAAATGAGTTCGTAGAGGTTGCCGCTGGCGTCGGAGAAGTAGAGGCCGCGTCCGCCGAGCGGGTGGTTCTCGTCGACGCGGCCGTTGTCGGCGTGGGCGGGTTCGTCGCCGTAGGGGATCTCGCGCGCGTCGAGGCGGTCCACGACCGTGTCGAAGGTGGCGGCGTCCACGTCGAAGGCCAGGTGGTGGCCCTGCGGGTAGGCGACGGTCATGAAGTCGAGGGTGAGGCCGTCGTTCACGCGGATCGGGACGAAGTGCCGCGCGTGCGGGTGCGGGCCCGTGTACTCAAGGCCCATGACGGCGGCGAAGAAGCGGGCGGCCTCGTCGTTGTCGGCGGCCGTCACGATGGTGTGGTTCAGGGTGATCGTCATGCGGCGGTTCCTTCCTTGAGCGCGCCGTGCAGGAAGACGTCCAGGTACTCCTCGACGGAGAGGGGCTGCGTCTCGGGGCCGGCGGCGGGCCGGGCGCGGCTGAACACGAAGCCCATGAACAGGCCCGCGATCTGCTCGACGGGCAGGCGCAGCCGGTCCCGTTCGGGTTCGAACAGCTCGGCGAGCGCCTCGCGGGTGCGGGTCATGGCGGCGGCGCGGTCGGGGCCGGGTTCGCCGGCGCCGGGTTCGCGGCGCCCGGTGGCGTGCAGCGCGCCGATCACCAGGCCCATGCGGGCGAGGTAGGCGTCGATCGCGGCGGCGGCCTCGGCGAGCCGCGCGGGCAGCGGCTGGTCGAGCGGGATGGCGCCGATCTCGGCGAGGACGTGGTCGGTCCGCAGAGCTTCGGCGACGCAGGCGTCCAGCAGTTCGTCCTTGTCGGCGAACACCCGGAAGATCGTCGCCTCGCCGATGCCGGCGGAGCGGGCGATCTGCGCGGTGGTGACGGCCATGCCGTGCTCGGCGACGAGCGGCAGGGCCGTCCGGATGATCATCTCGCGGCGCTGCTCCGGGCTCATTCCGGGGGCGCGCCGGCGGCTCTTGTCCTCCATGCCCGCCACGGTACGGAGTGAGTACTCACTCCGTCAACATCGAAGTGAGTACTCACTCCGCACAACCCGACAGATCAGCATACGGTGGCTGATACCGTTGCGATGCTGCGCGCCAGGAGCGAAGTCCGGTGGAAAATCCGGCGCTGTCCCGCAACTGTGGTGCCCCTCTCGAAGTGGCCGAGCCAGGTCGCCTCCTCGCGCGCCGACGATTGTCGACCTCGTGGAAGGGCGATCCGTCATGACGGGCCGCGGCTTCCCTGCACCAGCCAGGAGGCTCCTGTGAGACCCGTACGCACCTTGGGCGCGGTGATGGCGATCGGCGTCGTCACGCTCGCCGCCGCATGCGGCGACGACGACGGCAAGTCCGGCGGCACGCCGGACGGGAAGGCCGTCACCGTCCAGGCCGCCAACGGGGCCGTGAACGTCCCGGCCAAGCCGAAGCGCATCGTCTCCCTCTCCCCCACCCACACCGAGACGCTGTTCGCCATCGGCGCCGGCCCGCAGGTGGTCGCGGTGGACGACTACTCCAACTATCCGGCCGGCACCCCGCGCACGAAGCTGTCGGGCTTCAAGCCGAACGCCGAGGCGATCATCACCCACAAGCCGGACCTCGTCGTGCTGTCCGACGACATGGACGGCATCGTCAAGTCGCTGGAGAAGGTGAAGGTCCCGGTCCTGCTGGAGCCGGCGGCGAAGAACCTGGACGAGGCCTACGACGAGATCGGCGATCTCGGGAAGGCGACCGGGCACGAGGCCGAGGCCAAGAAGGTCACCGACGGGATGCGCGCGGACATCCAGAAGACGGTCGCCGCGTCGTCCAAGGCCAAGGGCCTCACGTACTACCACGAGCTGGACAACCAGCTCCATTCCGTGACCTCCCAGACCTTCGCGGGCCAGGTGTACGGGCTCTTCGGCCTCCAGAACATCGCCGACAAGGCGGACAAGGCCTCCGGCGGCTACCCGCAGCTGTCCCGGGAGTACCTGCTCAAGCAGGACCCGGACCTGATCTTCCTGGCCGACACCAAGTGCTGCGGGCAGAACGCCGCCGCCCTCACCAAGCGCCCCGGCTGGTCGGACCTGGACGCGGTCGGGCACGACGGCGTGGTGGAGCTGGACGACGACATCGCCTCCCGCTGGGGGCCGCGCCTGACGGAGTTCGTCAAGGCGATCGGCGACGCGGTCCAGAAGGTTCAGTGACCGCTGCCGCCGAGGGCGCCCGCCCGTGAGCAGGCGCCGACCGCACACCGGGGACGTCCCGGCCGATCCTGAGGACGCGGCCGGGACGTCCCCGGACGTCCGCACAGGTCCCGAGGACGTCTCCGGTCGGGGGCCGGACGACGGCGAAAGCGCCAATCTCCAGGTCGCCCGCACGGACTCCGAGGACGTCTCCGGGCAGGCGGCCGAGATCTCCGGCGGCCGCGCCAAGGCGCGGACGCGTCTCGCAAGCGTCGCCGCATTGGACGGTGCCGGCGCGCCGCACGGCCTGCGGGGCCAGGCCAGGCTGCGGCCGCTGCCGCTGGCCGTCGCGGTCGGGCTGCTCGGCGCGACGCTGCTGGCGGGGGTGCTGGTGGGGTCGGCCGGGCTGCCCGTCGGCGGGGTCCTGAAGGCGCTGGCCGACAGGATCCCGTTCGTGCACGTCGACAGCGGTCTCGGCGTCATCGACGAGAACGTGCTGTTCCAGCTGCGGGTGCCGCGAGCGCTGATGGCGGCGCTGGTCGGCGGGATGCTCGCCGTCGCGGGCGCCGGGTACCAGGGCGTGTTCCGCAACCCGCTCGCCGACCCGTACCTGCTGGGCGCGGCGGCGGGGGCGGGTGTCGGGGCGACGCTGGTCATCGCGCTGGTGCCGGGCGACCCCGGGTACGCGGTGCCGCTCGCGGCTTTCGTCGGCGCGATCGGCGGGGTCGCCCTGGCGTACCTGCTCGGCAGCGCCGCGGCGGGACGCGGGAACGGGACGGCGACGCTGGTGCTGGCCGGCGTCGCGGTGTCGTCGTTCCTCGCCGCGGTCCAGACGCTGATCCAGCAGATGCGGGCGGAGGAACTGCAGCGGATCTACTCGTGGATCCTCGGCGGGGTCGGGTCGGCCGACTGGCACCAGCTGGCGCTCGTCTTCCCGTACGCGCTGGTCTCCACCGTGGTGCTCCTCGCCCACGGCCGGCTGCTGGACGTGCTGAGCGTCGGCGACGAGGAGGCGGCCTCGCTCGGCCTGTCGGCGTCGCGGGTCCGGCTGACGGTGCTGGTGGCGGCGTCGCTGGCGACGGCGTCGGCGGTCGCGGTGAGCGGGCTGATCGCGTTCGTCGGCATCGTGGTCCCGCACGTGGTGCGGCGGCTGGCGGGCGGGTCGTACCGGATCGTGCTGCCGCTGTCGCTGCTGGGCGGCGCGGCGTTCCTGGAGGTGGCCGACCTCGTGGCGCGGACGGTGATCAGGCCCGGGGAGCTCCCGCTCGGCGTGGTGACGGCGTTCGTCGGCGGGCCGTTCTTCGTCGTGGTGCTGCGCGCGTCCCGCCGGCAGGTGGACACGTGACCGTCTCGGTGCGGGCCCTGGACGTCGCGCTCGGCGGGCGGCAGGTGCTGGAGGGCGTGTCGGTGGAGGTCCCGGCGGGCTCGTGGACGGCCGTCATCGGGCCGAACGGCGCGGGGAAGTCGACGCTGCTGCGCGCGGTCCTCGGCCTGGTGCCGTCCCGCGGCGAGATCACCCTCGCGGGCGCGGACCTGCAGTCGCTCAAGCCGAGGCAGCGTGCCCGGCTCGTCGCCTACGCCCCGCAGAGCCCGAACCTTCCGGCGGGCATGACGGTGTACGACTACACGCTGCTCGGGCGCTCCCCCTACGTGCCGCATCTGGGCCGGGAGAGCGCCCGCGACCGGGCCATCACCGGAGAGGTCCTCGACCGGCTGGGCCTCACGCCGTTCGCGGACCGCCCCCTGGACCACCTCTCCGGCGGTGAGCGGCAGCGGGTGGTGCTGGCCCGCGCCCTCGCGCAGCAGACCTCGGTGCTGCTGCTGGACGAGCCGACGACCGCGCTCGACATCGGCCACCAGCAGCAGGTGATGGAGCTGATCGACCGGCTGCGGCTGTCGGACGGGCTGACCGTGGTGACCACGATCCACGACCTGACGCTCGCCGGGCAGTACGCCGACGGGCTCGTGCTGATCTCCGGCGGACGGGTGGCCGCGTCCGGCCCGCCCGGCCTGGTCCTCACCCGCGACGCCGTCGAGGAGCACTTCGACGCCCGCGTGAGCGTCACCCCCGGGCCGGGCGGCCGGCCGATCCTGTCGCTGGAGCGTCCGTGAACCTCGAGACGGTGTGGCGGGTGGAGGACGGCAGGCGGCTCGCCTCGACGGTGTGGCGGGCCGGCGCCGGCCATCGGATGATCTCCTCGGCGATGCTGGGCGGCGGGATCGGCCCGGCCCGCTGGGTGCTGAACGCCCAGGTGCCCGGCGCCTACGCGCGCACCGACCCGGTCGCGCACCTCGCCGAACTCGCGGCGGCGGAAGAGCTGGAGGGGCCCGGCGTCGGGATGCTCACGGCGGCCTCGGTGGCGCGCACGGTGCGGCGGGACGGCGAGGGCGTGAGCGTGTCGGCGACGGTCGGGTTGCGCGTCCCGACCTGGGCGGCCTCCCCCGCCGGGACGCCCGACGCCGAGCTGGCCCCGCTGGACGGGGACGGGACGCGGGCCCACAGGCCGGGGACGATCAACATCGTGGTCGCCGTCCCCGTCGCGCTGAGCGACGCGGCACTGGTGAACGCGGTCGTCACCGCCACCGAGGCCAAGACGCAGGCGCTGCTCGAAGCGGGCTTCCCGTGCACGGGCACGGCGTCCGACGCGATCTGCGTCGCGGCCGCGACCGGCGGAACGCCGGAGGTCTTCGCCGGGCCCCGCTCCACCTGGGGCGCACGGATCGCCCGCACCGTGCACGCCGCCGTCCGCGCCGGGGCCCTGGACTACGCCGCCCGGCTGGAGTCGCGCGGCTAGGGCCGGCCGCCGTACCACCCCGGTGCGGTACGGCGGCCGGTCTCAGGGCCAGTGCAGTTGGGGGGTCGGGCCTCACCTCCTCCCTGTGGGTCGCGCGGCCGGCATGACGGTCAGCCGGCGTGAGGAAGACGATGCCCGTTGTGCCCCCCGTGTCCGTATCCGTTGCGGCGCAGGGGGTCGGTGGCGAGCGGGTCGCCGCCGTCCAGCAGGGACCCGTTCATCGGCGGCAGGGAGTGCAGCCCGGTCGGCGGTTCCCGGTCGACGACCGGGCGCGGCCCGGCCGGGCCGTCCGCGCGCCCCTCCGACAGGGCGGTGAGCGCGTCGACGCGGCGGCGCGCGCGATCGGCCTCGGCGCGGGCGGCGTCCCGCTCGGCGGTCAGCGCCCGCACCGCGGCGCGCAGCTCCTCGGTGGCGCGGCCGAGCTGCCAGTTGTGCTGCTCCAGCTCGCGGGCCCGCGCCTGGATCTGGTCGCGGTCGGCGACGGCCTGCCCCCGTTTGGCCTCGGCGTCGCGGACGGCGGAGCGCAGGTCCTCGGCGGCGCGGGTCGCGGCGGCGGCCTCGACGCGCTGCCCCTCGACGAGGGTCTCGGCCTCCGACAGCCGCCCGTGCAGGGTGACGAGTTCGGCGCGGGCGCTCTCCAGGGAGGCGAGCAGTTCGCCCTCCCGGGCGGCCACGCGGTCGCGTTCGCGCTCGGCGGCGAGGCGGGCGGCGCCCGCGCCGTCGGCGTCGTCCTTGGCCTCCTGGCGCTCCCGCCGCGCGGCGTCCCGTTCGGCCGCGAGCCGCTCGGCCTCGGCGCGGGCGGACGCCGCCTCCTGCTCGGCGGCCTCGGCGCGGGCGCGGGCGGTGGCCGTCTCGCGCCACGCCACCTCGGCCTGCCGCTGGGACGCGTCGCGCTCCCGCTGCGCGAGCGCGACGAGCCCGGCGGCCTCGGCGCGGGCCTCGGCGATCCGCCGCTCGACGCCCGCGACGCTCAGCTCGGAGATCAGCGACCCGGCGAGCCGGTCGGCGAGGCCCTCCAGCCGGTCGACCATCTCCCACGTCCAGGCGACCTGGCCGGTGAGGCCGGGCGACTCCAGCCCGCGCTCCCGGCTCTCGCGCGCGGCCCGCTCGCACGCGCCGTCGCCGTCCTGGCAGTAGCGGACGGTGCGGGCGCCGCGCACCGGCTGCGGCACGGGCCGTCCGCAGCCGGCGCACGGCCAGACCGCGACCGGGTCACCGAGGCGTGCGATCCCGGCACGGTCGTCTTCGGTGGCCGGCGTCTCCGCCGCGCCGGCCGGCGGGGCGTCGGGCAGCGCGGCGGAGGACCCGCGCGGGCCTGCCGGATCTTCTCGCTCGGCGTAGGAGGCGGGGTCGGTGATGACGGGAAGGTCGGTCTGCGTCGGGGCGGCGGGGGTCGGGGCGACGTTGTCGAACGGGGCGACCTTCTGGTCTTCCATGTGCCGTTGTACGCACGGCGGCCCGGAGGCGTTCGACGGTCTCGGCGACGAGTTGCGCCCCGGCCGTCCCGGCGGCTCAGTCCCCGTGTTCGCGCAGGTAGGCCTCCCGCACGCGGCGGCGGCTGAGCTTGCCGGACGGCGTGCGCGGCAGCGATTCGCGGAACTCCAGGCGGCGGGGGTGCTTCAGCCTCGCCAGCCGGGGCCCGCAGTGCGCGAGCAGTTCGGCGGCGAGCCGCTCCCCCGGCTCGGCGTCCCCGGCGGGTTCGACGAGCGCGACGACGCGCTGCCCCCAGTCGTCGTCCGGGACGCCGATGACGGCGACGTCGCCGACCGCCGGATGCTGGAGCAGGACGGCCTCGATCTCGGCGGGGTAGACGTTGACTCCGCCGGAGATGATGAGGTCGGTGCGGCGGTCGCTCATGTACAGCCAGCCGTCCTCGTCGAGGCGGCCGAGGTCGCCGGGGGTGTAGTAGGCGTCCCGCATGGCGGCGGCGGTCTTGGCCGGGTCGCCGTGGTACTCGAAGCCGGGCTGCCCCGCCGCGTAGATGAGGCCGGTCTCCCCCGGCGGCAGCTCGGCCCCCTCGGGATCGAGGATCTTGATCTGCACACCGTCGACCGCGCGCCCGACCGTCCCCGGACGGGCGAGCCACTCGTGCGGGGTCGCGACGACGACCGGGCCGCTCTCGGTGCAGCCGTAGTACTCGTAGAGGACGGGCCCCCGCCACTCCATCATCTTCTGCTTCGTCTCCACGGGTACGGGCGCGGCGCTGTGGTACACCTGCCGCAGCGTCGACAGGTCGTACCGGGCGCGGACGCCGTCCGGCAGGGCCAGCATCCGGTGGAACATCGTCGGCACCATGAACGTGTTGGTGACGCCGTGCCGCTGGATCAGTTCCAGGGTGTGCTCGGGGTGGAAGCGCGGGGCGACGACGACGGCGTGGCCGAAGTTCAGCGCCATCATCGCGTGGACGCAGGGCGCGGAGTGGTAGAGCGGCCCGACGGCGAGGTGCACCTCGTCGCCGGGCTCCAGCCCGAGGTGCCGCGCCAGCGTCCGCCGCATGATGTCCATCAGCACCTCGGGCGCGATGTCGAGCAGGGGCCGCCGGACGCCCTTCGGCCGTCCCGTCGTCCCGGAGGTGTAGAGCATCACCGAACCCATGCGCCGCCGGGCGGGCGGTTCCGCGCTGCCGGTCGCGCAGAGCGCGGCCATCGAGCGGTACCCGTCGCCGGTGTCGACGCTCACCCGTCCCTCGGCCGGGACGCCCGCCTCGCCGGCCGCGTCGGCCACCGCCTCGGCCAGCGCGCTCTCGGTGATGACGGCCTTCGCGCCGCTGTCGCCCAGGATGTAGCCGATTTCCGGTGCGGTCAGGTGGCGGCTCACCGGGACCAGGTACAGGCCCGACTGGAGCGCGGCGAGCAGGACGGTCAGGAACTCGGGACGGTTGCCGAGGACGGTGGCAAGAGTGTCGCCGGGACCCAGCCCGAGCCCGGCCAGTGCGTTGGACAGCCGGTTCGCCTCGGCGTGCAGTTCGCCGTAGGACATCGGCACGCCGGGGGCCAGCACGGCGGGACGGTCCGGGTCGTTGCGCGCGATCTCGTAGAAGCCGACACCCTCGACGCCCATACGGCTCTCCTCTGGTCCGGGCCCGACGACCGAATGGTCTTCGGTTCCATACGACCGATCCTCCGCCGGCCCCGTCAAGGGCGCCCCGGCCGACGGCGGCGTCCGCCCCGGCGGCGGTCCAGCAAGATCGGCCGACCCCGGTCAGTCACATTCCATGACGCCCCGCATCGGGCTACGTATCATGAGGTCGCGTTTGCCGGGGGGCCGACAAGTCGATACCTGCGCGGCGATGGGGCATGAATGAGCGGACCGTACGACGGTGACGGGTCCCGGAATTCCGGACGCCGGGACGAGCCGCAGGAGTGGCCCGAGCGGATACTCCAGGGTCTGCTGATCGACTTCTGCTGCACCCTCGTCATCAGCGGCGGCCTGAGAGTCTTCGACGCGTTCTCCTGGTGGAACGCACTCGCGACAATGGCCACGGTGATGCTCGCGACCGTCCTGCTGTTCGCGGTCATTCCCGGCACGATGCACGGCGTTCTGGAGTGGACGTGGAAGGCGCTGCGCCTGACCGCGCCCGCGACCGCGTGGACGCTGGCCGGGGCGGCCACGATGGCCCTGGTCCTTCTCGCGGGCTATGGCGCGTACAACCTGTGGGAGGGCGCGCGGCCGTGCGGCCAGCCGCTGGAACTGCGCATGCTGACCGCCCAGGACTCGCTTACGGCGCTGCGCGGGGCGGCCCAGGATTTCGAGCGCGACACGGGGGAACGGGGCTGCCGCAAGTACAGCGTGACCGTCGTCCCGGAGCCGGGCCCGGTCGCGCTCTCCGATGGATTCGCCCGCTTGTGGCGGAGCAGCGTGTCGGCGGAGAACGAGCAGCTCTTCGGCCCGCAGCCCGATATCTGGATCCCGTCGTCAACCGCCGAGTACGAGTACGTCTCGCACTCCGCCGTCTCCGAGAGTGGACGCCTGACCCGGTCCTGTCCGCCTACGGCGAAGCATCCCGATGACGATACCCACAGCCTGGAACTCTGCGGCTCGCTCGGAACGTCGCCACTGGTACTCGCGCTGTTCCCCAAGGCCAACGCGCCCGTGGCCGACTCGCGTACGGATCCCATCAATTCCTCGACCGAGGACCTGCTGAAAACCATTTCGGATGCCGGCGTTCGGCTCCGCAATATCGCCCGCCCCGTCCCGGAGACATCGGGAGCCGCCTTGGCGGTGACGCCCGTGCTGTACGGCCCGACAAGTGCAGGAGACGCGGAGGCCGCGGAGGCCGAGCGGTTCGCCGAGCCCGCGGACCTCGTCACCCCGGACGCGGTGTCGCTGCTGTGCCGCTTCCGGCTCCAGATGGCCGCGTCCGGCGACGGGCCTCCGGACGACGTCGCGGTGATCGCTCCCGAACAGGTGCTCTTCGACTACGACATGGGCTTCACGCTCGGCGATGACGACCGTTGCCACCGGGTCGACCTCCTCGACCGGGATCCGAAGTACAGGAAATGGCAGCTGTATCCGCACTACGCAAGTGACCTGCCACTGCTCGACTACCCCTTCGTCAAGGTCCGTTGGCAGGGACAGGACTCGGAGGAGCGGAACGCCGCCGTCAACGAGTTCCGGCGCTGGCTGAAGGACAATCCCCTGACCATGCGCGGGTTCCGGGACCGTTCCGGCAAGGCGCCCTCGGCATCCGCGGAGGACAAGGAGAACGACACGCTGCCAAACATTCAGACTTTCCTGGAATACAGTAAGTTGCCGAAGAAAGTGCCTTACCCCGGACGGACGGGTTTTCAGGAGATCCTGGATCGGATCAAGAACGCGCGCCCCAAGAGCTCGATCCATCTCATGGTGGACGCGTCCACGTCGATGGGCAGCGCCTCCGGCGGGAACGGCGGCTCGCGGCTCGGTCGCGGAGCGGCCGTCCTGCAGAGCCTGGTGTCCCAGCTCCAGTCGACCGATCGGGTGGACCTCCAGTTCTCGGCCACGTCCCCCTCGATCGGGCTCGGCGGCTTCCGGGTCGAGCAGAACGCCGCTTCCGCGAACAAGGAAACGATCATGAGGAACCTCCAGGCGATGTCGGCGACCGGCAGGGACACGGCGCTCGACGACATCGTCGAGGCGACCGATCTCGCCCGGGGAAAGCAGGAGATCGTCCTGCTCACCGACGGGCAGGGCCCGAGGAGCACCCCGGGGCTCGACTCCCGCACGGCACGCCTGTCCGACTTCTTCCGCCGGCACGCTCCGGACGGGCGCCTGCGGCTGACCGTGGTACTCACGGGACCGGCCACCTGCGGGGACACCCCCGTCCGCGAGATCGTCGCCTCGCTTCCGGACCGCGCGGGGACCTGCGTGGAACTCGACGACGCGCCGGAGGCGACCCAGGCCGCGAGAATCCTGTCGGACCTCAGATGGGGCGGGCGAGCATGAGGGGAGCGCGAGGATGACCTCCTGGCCGCGCTTCCCCGTCCGGCCGCACGGCCGGTCCTGGATCTTCTTCACCGTCGGGGCGGTGGTCGCGCTGCTCACCGGGGCCGCCGGACTCCTCTACCCGGCCTCCTCCTACACCCCGCTGTCCTCGAAGTGCGAGCACAGCGAACTGTTCGTCGTGGGCGGCACGGACATCAGCCTCAACTACGAGCGGCGCAGGCTCATCTCGCAGTGGAACGAGGAGCATCGGCACGCCACGCTCGTCGAGGTGTCGGACTCCACGGACCTGCAGCACAGCCAGATCAAGGCCATGGAGGAGTCCGGCGGCTGCGCCTACGACGTACTGATCATGGACAACACGTGGACCGCGCAGTTCGCCGAGAGCGGGTACCTGCGTCCCCTCGACGATCCCGAGGACCCGGAGGACTTCTTCCCCAACGCGCTCCGGACCGGTATGTGGCAGGGCGATCTCTACGCCGTCCCGTTCAACGTGGACGTCGGGCTGCTCTACCGCCGTACCGACATGCCGACGAAAACGGAACAGCCCGACTCATGGGCTCGTCTCATCGACTCCCCTGTCATCATGCAGCTCGCCGACTACGAAGGCCTGACCGTGAACGCACTCGAAAGGGTGTGGAACAGCGGAGGCGCCGATTTCATGGGAGAGGGCGGTCGGGGCGAGAAATACCTCCGTGAGAACGTCTACCAGGCACTGGAGGAATTCGCTACGAGGGTCAAGCCCGATCTCGAGGCACGGAAGTATCACGAGCGAGAGAGCATCGACGCGTTCGCCTCCAATTCGCAGAAGGCCCGCTCCTCAACTGCGCGCCTGATGCGCAACTGGCCCTACGCGTTCTCGACACTCGCCGCCGAGCCGCAGATGCAGCAGGACGGAGGTCTGAGGTTCGAGGTGAGCGCCCTGCCCGGCCGCACCGTTCTCGGCGGGCAGAACCTCGCCGTCGCGAAGCGCTCCCCCCACGCCGCCGATGCCGAGAGGCTGGTCAAGTTCCTCACCGAAGTGAAGAACCAGAAAGAGCTCTTCGCGTGTGGTGGGCTCGCCCCCGCCCGCTACTCGGCGCTCGGCCTGCGGCCCGGCCAGAAGGTTCCCGAGAACTGGCCGATCGCCAAATGCTCGGAACTCGACAAGAGCATGACCGGCCTGGATGAGACGCATGTCCTCGACCACGAACAACTCCAGGAGCTCGGCCGGGCGATCGTGACCGCCCTGCCCGGCGCGTCACCGCGGCCGGTGACGGCTCACTACAGCACGTTCAGCCGCACGTTCCGCGGCTGCGTCGTGAAGATGATCAACAACAAGCCCGTCGGTGAGCGGACGTTCGCCCGCGCGGTGCGCCGCTCGCTGGACGGCCAGACGGCCTCCTGCTAGGCAGTGTTTCAAAGCCCCGGCCCACTGCGCTCGCCTGGCGGCTCGCTACGTGACCGAGCCTGGGCGAACGCGGCATCGCTTCGCGATCTGCCCGGTTCCGCTCGCCTCCGGCTTCGCTCCACCTGCCAGGTCACGCGTTCGCGCGGCAAGGCCGAGGCGGTTTCGAGACAGACCCTAGCCCCGGTCGGCGGCCGGCGCCTTCTCTGCCCGGCCGTCCGGAGAGGCTGTGTCCGGCAGGTGGGAGTCCGCGGCGGCGAGGGCCGTGCGGGCCATGCCGTGCAGGAGGTCGGCCATCGCGGCGCGGTCGAGGCCCTGCGCTGCGCTGCGCGGGGTGGAGTTGAGCAGGCCGAAGCAGGCGTGGACGGCGGCGCGGATGCGCTCGTCCGGAAGCCGGGGGCTGAGGCGGCGCAGGACGGCGACCCACTCCTCGACGTAGGCGCGCTGGAGGCGGCGGATGCGGTGGCGCTGCGGCTCGGGGACGTTGTCGAGTTCCCGCTCGTGCACGGTGATCAGCGCGGGGTTGTCGAGGGCGAACGCGATATGCCAGCTCAGCAGCGCGTCGATGGCGCGCCCCGGGTCGGGTTCGGCGGCGCGCCGCAGGCCTTCGGCGAGGAGCCGCTCGCTGATGTCGAGGAGCATCTCGGCGAGGACGGCCTCCTTGCCGCTGAAGTGGCGGTAGAGGGCGGGGCCGGTGAGCCCGACGGCCCGGCCGAGGTCGCCGATGGACGCCCCGTGGTAGCCGCGGCGCGCGAACAGCTCGGCGGCGGCGCCGAGGATCTCGGCCCGGCGCGGGTTGGGCGGGCCCGGCGGCGCCTCGGCCGGATGCGACGTCATGCGCCCAGTCTAGACTAGAGTTGTTAACGACCGTTAACATCAGCATTGTTAATGAGCGTTAACCGGGAAGGGGGGTCATGAGCGGACCCGAGATCGGCTCGCACGCCGACGCCGGCGGCGAGGCGTTCAAGGCGAGCGCCGCCCACAACGAGGCGCTCGTCGCGCAGCTGCGCGACCGCGTCGACCGGGCGGGCCGCGGCGGACCCGAGCGCGCCCGCGAGCGGCACGTGGCGCGCGGCAAGCTGCTGCCCCGCGACCGGGTCGACACGCTGCTGGACCCCGGCTCGCCCTTCCTGGAGCTGTCGCCGCTGGCCGCGAACGGCATGTACGGGGACGAGGCGCCGGGCGCGGGGATCATCACCGGCGTCGGGCGGGTCTCCGGCCGCGAATGCGTCATCGTCGCCAACGACGCCACCGTCAAGGGCGGCACGTACTACCCGGTCACGGTGAAGAAGCACCTGCGGGCGCAGGAGGTGGCGCTGCAGAACCGCCTCCCGTGCCTCTACCTGGTCGACTCCGGCGGCGCGTTCCTGCCGCGCCAGGACGAGGTGTTCCCCGACCGCGAGCACTTCGGCCGCATCTTCTACAACCAGGCCACCATGTCCGGCCGCGGCATCCCGCAGATCGCGGCGGTGCTGGGCTCCTGCACGGCGGGCGGCGCCTACGTCCCGGCGATGAGCGACGAGGCCGTCATCGTCCGCGGCCAGGGAACGATCTTCCTCGGCGGGCCGCCGCTGGTGAAGGCCGCCACCGGCGAGGTCGTGACGGCGGAGGAGCTCGGCGGCGGCGAACTGCACTCGCGCACGTCCGGCGTGACCGACCACCTCGCCGAGGACGACGCGCACGCGCTGCGGATCGTCCGCGACATCGTCGCCACGCTGGGTCCGCGCGAGCCGCGCCCGTGGGAGGTCGCGCCGCCCGAGGAGCCGGCCGCCGACCCGTCCGAGCTGTACGGGATCGTCCCGCCGGACTCGCGCACCCCCTACGACGTGCGCGAGGTCATCGCCCGGATCGTCGACGGCAGCCGCTTCCAGGAGTTCAAGAAGGAGTACGGCGCGACGCTCGTCACCGGGTTCGCGCGCGTCCACGGGCACCCGGTCGGGATCGTCGCCAACAACGGCATCCTGTTCGGCGAGTCGGCGCAGAAGGGCGCGCACTTCATCGAGCTGTGCGACCGGCGCAGCGTCCCGCTGGTGTTCCTGCAGAACATCACCGGGTTCATGGTCGGGCGCGAGTACGAGGCGGGCGGCATCGCCAAGCACGGCGCGAAGATGGTGACCGCCGTCGCGTGCGCCCGCGTCCCGAAGTTCACCGTCGTCATCGGCGGCTCGTTCGGCGCCGGCAACTACGCGATGTGCGGCCGGGCGTACTCGCCGCGCTTCCTGTGGATGTGGCCGAACGCCCGCGTCTCGGTCATGGGCGGCGAGCAGGCGGCGAGCGTCCTCGCCACCGTCCGCCGCGACCAGATGGAGGCGCGCGGCGAGGAGTGGCCCGCCGAGGACGAGGAAGGGTTCAAGGCGCCGATCCGCGAGCAGTACGAGGCACAGGGCAACCCGTACTACTCCACGGCGCGGCTGTGGGACGACGGGGTGATCGACCCGCTCGACACCCGGCGCGTGCTCGGGCTCGGGCTGTCGGTCGCGGCCAACGCACCGCTGGAGCCGGTCGGCTACGGCGTCTTCCGGATGTGAGGGTGTTGATGTTCGACAGCGTCCTGGTCGCCAACCGCGGGGAGATCGCCGTCCGCGTGTTCCGCACGCTGCGGCGGCTCGGTATCCGGTCCGTGGCCGTCCACACCGGGGCCGACGCCCTGGCGCGCCACGTACGGGAGGCGGACGAGGCACTGCTCATCCCCTCGTACCTGGACATCGAGGCCGTCATCGCGGCCGCCCGCGACGCCGGCGCGTCGGCGGTGCACCCCGGGTACGGGTTCCTCGCCGAGAACACGGCGTTCGCGAAGGCGTGCGGCGAGGCGGGGCTGGTGTTCATCGGACCGCCGCCCGGCGCGATCGACGCGATGGGCGACAAGATCCGCGCCAAGCGGACCGTCGCGGCGGCCGGCGTCCCCGTGGTCCCCGGGCGGGACGAGCCCGGCCTGTCCGACGCCGAACTGGAGGCCGCGGCGCTGGAGGTCGGGCTGCCGGTGCTGCTCAAGCCGTCCGCGGGCGGCGGCGGGAAGGGCATGCGGCTCGTCCGGGACGCCGCGGACCTGCCGGAGGCGATCGCGTCCGCCCGGCGGGAGGCGCGCGGCTCGTTCGGCGACGACACGCTGCTCGCCGAGCGGTTCGTCGAGAACCCGCGGCACATCGAGATCCAGGTCTTCGCCGACGCCCGCGGCGGCGCCGTCCACCTCGGCGAGCGCGAGTGCAGCCTCCAGCGCCGGCACCAGAAGATCGTCGAGGAGGCGCCGTCCCCGCTGCTGGACGCCGCCGCGCGCGAGCGGATGGGCTCCGCCGCCGTCGCCGCCGCGCAGGCCGTCGGGTACGTGGGCGCCGGGACGGTCGAGTACATCGTCTCGGCCGACCGCCCCGACGAGTTCTTCTTCATGGAGATGAACACCCGGCTCCAGGTCGAGCACCCCGTCACCGAGCTCGTCACGGGGCTCGACCTGGTCGAGCTCCAGCTCCGGGTGGCCGCGGGAGAGCCGCTGCCGTTCACGCAGGACGACGTGCGCCTCGACGGGCACTCGATCGAGGCCCGCGTCTACGCCGAGGACCCGGCGCGCGGCTTCCTGCCCACGGGCGGGCGGGTGCTCGCCCTCGCCGAGCCCGAGGCCGCGCGGGTCGACTCCGGGCTGGACGTCGGGACGGAGGTCGGCGGCTCCTACGACCCCATGCTCGCCAAGGTCATCGTCCACGGCGCCGACCGCGCCGAGGCGCTGCACAGGCTCGACCGCGCGCTCGCGTCCTACACGCTGCTCGGCGTCCCTACGAACGTCGCGTTCCTGCGCGCGCTGCTGCGGCACCCCTCGGTCGTCTCCGGCGACCTCGACACCGGCCTGGTCGAGCGCGCCCTGGACGACCTGGTCGCGGGAACGGCCGTCCCGCCCGAGGTCCTCGCCGCCGCCGCGCTGGAGCGGATGCTCGACCTGGAGTCAGGCGACGACCCGTGGGACGTCCCGGACGGGTGGCGGCCCGGCGCTCACGCCTGGGCGCCGTGGATCATCACCCCGTCCGGCGGCGACCCGGTGGAGGTCCGCGTGCAGGGCAGGGCGGCGTCCGCGCGCGTCGCCGTCGGCGGCGAGCCGCCGGTCGCCGCGTCCCTCACCAGGCCGTTCACGCTGACCTACGGTGGGAGGACGACCTCGTTCGCGAGCGCCCGGGACGGGCGCACCCTGTGGCTCGGCCGCGACGGGCACGCGTGGGCGCTGGGCGAGCACGTCCGCGCCGAGGGCGGGGCCGACGCCGGCGCCGCGGGCGACGGGGTGCTGCGCAGTCCGATGCCCGGGACGGTCCTGGCGGTCAAGGCGGCCGAGGGCGACCGCGTCGAGGCCGGGCAGCCGCTCGTGGTCGTCGAGGCGATGAAGATGGAGCACACGGTCACCGCGCCGCTCGCCGGCGTCGTGGCGAAGCTGCCGGTCCGCGCGGGCGCGCAGGTCGCCCTCGACGCGGTGCTGGCCGTGATCGAGGAGGCGTGACGGTGGCGGTGGTTCCCCTCTCCGGCCTGCCCGAGCGGGTCACGATCTACGAGGTCGGGCCGCGGGACGGGCTGCAGAACGAGAAGGCGGTCGTCCCCGCCGAGGTCAAGGCGGAGTTCGTGACCCGGCTGGCGGACGCGGGGCTGCGCACGATCGAGACGACCAGCTTCGTCCACCCGAAATGGGTGCCGCAGCTGGCCGACGCCGAGCAGCTGCTCGACATCCTGCCGCGCTCCCCTCACCTGCGGTATCCCGTCCTGGTGCCGAACGAGCGGGGCCTGGACCGGGCCCTCGCCAACGGCGTCACCGAGATCGCGATCTTCGGCAGCGCCACCGAGACGTTCGCCCGCCGCAACCTCAACCGCACCGTGGACGAGTCCCTCGCGATGTTCGCCCCGGTCGTGGAGCGGGCGCGCGCCGAGGGCCTCTGGGTGCGCGCCTACGTGTCGATGGTGTGCGGCGACCCGTGGGAGGGCGACGTCCCCGTCGAGCAGGTCGTGTCCGTCGCGTCCCGGATGATGGACATGGGCTGCTCCCAGCTCAGCCTCGGCGACACCATCGGCGTCGGCACGCCCGGCCTGGTCACCGCGCTCATCGAGGCGCTGGGCGAGGCCGGCATCGGCACCGACCGGCTCGCCGTCCACTTCCACGACACCTACGGGCAGGCGCTGGCCAACACCCTCGCCGCGCTCCGCGCGGGCGTCACCGTCGTGGACGCCTCGGCGGGCGGTCTCGGCGGCTGCCCGTACGCCGAGAGCGCCACCGGCAACCTGCCCACCGAGGACCTCGTCTGGATGCTGGACGGCCTCGGCGTCGAGACGGGCGTCGACCTCGCCGGGCTGGTGGCCACGAGCCGCTGGATGGCGGGCCGCCTGGGCCGTCCCAGTCCGTCCCGCGTAGTGCAAGCCCTGTCACCTGAATCGGAGTAGCCAATGATCGACTTCACGCTGGGCGAGGAGCAGGAGGAGCTGCGGCGCACGGTCGAGCGGTTCGCCCGCGAGAGCGTCGCCCCGGTGATCGGGGACCTGTACGAGCGCGGCGAGTTCCCCTACGAGATCGTCGCCGCGATGGGGAAGATGGGGCTGTTCGGGCTGCCGTTCCCCGAGGAGCACGGCGGCATGGGCGGCGACTACTTCACGCTCTGCCTCGCCCTGGAGGAGCTGGCGCGCGTCGACTCGTCCGTCGCGATCACCCTGGAGGCCGGGGTGTCGCTGGGCGCGATGCCGATCTACCGGTTCGGGTCCGCGGAGCAGAAGGAGCGATGGCTGCCGCTGCTCACCTCCGGCGAGCGGCTGGCCGGCTTCGGGCTGACCGAGCCGGGCGGCGGGTCGGACGTCCCCGGCGGCATGCGCACCACGGCCCGGCTGGACGGCGACTCCTGGGTGATCAACGGGTCCAAGTCGTTCATCACCAACTCCGGCACCGACATCACCGCGTTCGTGACCGTGACCGCGTTCACCGGCGAGGACGAGATCTCCACGATCATCGTCCCGAACGGGACCCCGGGCTTCACGGTCGGGCGCAAGTACTCCAAGGTCGGCTGGTCGGCGTCCGACACGCGGGAGTTGTCGTTCGACGACGTCCGCGTGCCGGCCGGGAACCTCGTCGGCGAGCGCGGCCGGGGGTACGCCCAGTTCCTGCGCATCCTGGACGAGGGGCGCATCGCGATCGCCGCGCTGTCGGTCGGCCTCGCCCAGGGCTGCGTGGACGAGTGCCTGCGCTACGTCCGCGAGCGGGAGGCGTTCGGCAGGGAGATCGGCCGCTACCAGGCCATCCAGTTCAAGATCGCCGACATGGAGACCCGGGCGCACACCGCCCGGCTCGCCTACTACGCGGCGGCCGCGCGGATGCTGGCGGGCGAGCCGTTCAAGAAGGAGGCCGCCATCGCCAAGCTGGTCGCCTCCAACGCCGCCATGGACAACGCCCGCGACGCCACGCAGGTCTTCGGCGGCTACGGCTTCATGAACGAGTACGCCGTCGGACGCTTCTACCGCGACGCGAAGATCCTGGAGGTGGGCGAGGGCACCTCGGAGGTGCAGCGCATGCTGATCGCCCGCGCCCTCGGCCTGCCGCCGTCCTGACGTCCGGCCGGCCCGGACGCCGCCGGGCCGGCCCCACGTGCCCCCGCGCCACGTGCGGAGTTCCGCCGGTCGCCGGGCCCGGCGCGGTAAGGTCGGCGGATGCTGCTGCGCGCCTACGGGATCGCTCGCTCACTGGTCATGTACCACGGAATTCCGGGCCGGCACCGGCGCGCGTCGCGCCTCTACGGGCAGTTCCTCGGGCCCGGCGACGTCGGGTTCGACATCGGGGCGCACGTGGGCGGGCGGGTGCGCGTGTGGCGGGGGCTGGGGGCGCGCGTCGTCGCGGTGGAGCCGCAGCCCGACTGCCTGCGCGTCCTGCGCCTGTTCTTCGGCCGCGACCGCGGCGTGGCCCTCGTCCCGGGCGCGGCCGGCGCCGAGCCCGGCAGGGCGCGCCTGGCCCTGTCGACCGCGACGCCCACGGTGTCCTCGATGTCGCCCGGCTGGATCAAGGCGGTGACAACGGACCGCGGCTTCGCCCGCGTCCGCTGGGACCGCTCGGTCGGCGTCGAGGTGACCACGCTGGACGAGCTCATCGCCGTGCACGGCGTGCCGGCCTTCTGCAAGATCGACGTCGAGGGCTTCGAGGCGGACGTGCTGGCGGGGCTGTCCCGGCCGCTGCCGGCCCTGTCGTTCGAGTACGTGCCGTCCGCGCACGACGCCGCCCTGGAGGCGCTGGACCTCGTGGACCGGCTGGGCGACTACGCCTACAACTACTCCCCCATCGAGACCATGCGGCTGGCCAGCCCCCGCTGGCTCGACGCGGCCGAACTGCGGCGGCGGCTGGAGAGGATCCGGCCGCGCGGGCGGTCGGGAGACATCTACGCCCGCCTCCGCGAATCCGGCCGATAGCGTCGACGCCGGGAAGGACATCCGATTAGATAACAAGACTTACTAATGCTGGTGCAGGCCAGCACGCCGAGCCACCGGGGGCCCAACGTGCCGGACAAGACCGTCCGTGAACCGACGTCCGCCGACCTGAGAACGGACGTCGCCCACTCGGCCCGGGTCTACGACTACCTGCTCGGCGGCAAGGACAACTACGCCGCCGACCGGGACGCCGCCGAAGAGGTCGTCAGGGTCGCCCCGTACATGCGCACCTCCGTGCGGGCCAACCGAGACTTCATGGTCCGGGTCGCCCGCCACCTGGCCGCCGAGTGCGGCGTCCGGCAGTTCCTGGACGTCGGGACCGGGCTGCCGACGTCCCCGAACCTGCACGAGGTCGTCCAGGAGGTCGACTCGTCCGGCCGCGTCGTGTACGTCGACAACGACCCGATCGTGCTGGCGCACGCCCGCGCCCTGCTGACCGGCACCCCGCAGGGACGCTCCCGCTACATCCACGCTGACCTGGCCGACCCGGAGGCCATCCTGTCCTCGCCCGAGGTCCGGGCCACGTTCGACTTCGGCGAGCCGGTGGCGCTGTGCCTGATCGCCGTCCTGCACTTCGTCCACGACGACGAACGGGCGCACGACGTCGTCCGGCGGCTCCTGGAGCCGCTCGCGCCGGGCAGTTTCCTCGCGCTCTCCACGATCACCATCGACAGCGCGCCCGAAGAGGTCGGGGACGCCGTGAAGAAGTACAACGCGCGCGGGATCAGGTCCAAGGGCCGTACCAGGGCGCAGGTGGCGGCCCTCTTCGACGGCCTGGAACTCCTCGCCCCGGGCGTGGTCCCCGTCCACCGCTGGCGCCCGGACGAGAGGGCACGCGCGATCGACGACAGTCAGGTGTCCATGTACGGCGGGCTGGCCCGCAAACCCTGACCCGGGTCAGTCCGCGGGGCCCGGTTCGCCGGGCAGCCAGTCGCGGGCCGGGTCGTACTCCAGCCAGCGGTGCCGCCGCCCGTGCTCGGCGAACCCCCTGACCAGCGCGGGGATCATCGGGTGCGGCGCCTGCCGCGGCCACATCAGCGACCAGGCGTAGAGCGGGACCGGGTCGGCGAGGGGAATCGCCCGGACGCCCGGCACGCCCGGCAGCCGGGCGTCGGCGGGGAACAGCGTGATCCGTCCCGGTTCGGCGAGCAGGCCTGCCAGGAGGTGCTCCACACCGAGGTTGGCTCCGCCGGACGCGGCGCGGGCGCCGAACTCGTCGCAGAACCGGCTGATGAAGTCGAGCCGGCCGGCCGCCGCGGGGAACCACAGGTCGCGTCCGGCGAGGTCGGACGGGCGGACGCCGGACGCGGCGGCGAGCGGATGCCCGTCGGCGACGAGGACGTCCACGGGTTCGAGCCGGACGACGCGGTGCGTCAGCCCGTCCGGCAGCGGGGGGTGCACGCGCCCGAACGCGGCGTCGATGTCGCCGCGCAGCAGTGCCGCCGCCGCGGCGGGAAGGTCGCGGCTCATGCCGAGTTCGACGTCGAGCTCCGGCCGCGCGTCGATCACCGGGGCGACCGTCCGGGACGGGCCGTACAGGTGGCCCCAGACGTCGATCCGCAGCGGCCGGCCGGCGGCGTGGACCGCGCCGGCCGCGGCCTCCGCGGCCCGCAGCGCCTCCCGCGCCGGCTCCAGGAAACGGCGCCCCGCCTCGGTGGGCTCCACGTTCCCGCGGGTCAGGAGCGCGACGCCGAGCGCCGCCTCCAGCCTGGCCACCCGCTTGGACACCGCCTGCTGGCTGATCGACAGCTCCTCGGCGGCCCGCCCGAAGTGCAGGTGGTCGGCGACGGCGACGAACGCGCGCACCTGGCCGAGGTCGAGGTCCATGGCTCCCATCGTGGGCGACAACCGATGGTTGTCAACCTCGCCCGGCGGCTGTTGGACCGGTCCGCCGCCCGTCCGGTTTCCTGCCGGGCATGAGAGCACTCCTTCCCGAAGCGGGATCGGTGGCGTTCGGCGAGGCCGACGAGCCGGTGCCCCGGCCGGACGAGGCGCTGCTGAAGGTCGCGGCGTTCTCGGTGAACCGGGGCGAGCTGTTCCAGCTGGAGTCCGACCGGCCCGGGTGGCGGCCCGGCAAGGACGTCGCGGGCCTCGTCGTCCAGGCGGCCGCCGACGGGACGGGGCCACCGGCCTGCAGCCGGGTCGTGGGGCATCCGCCGTCGGCGGGCTGGGCGGAGTACGTCGCCGTCCCCACCTCGTCGCTCGCCGAGATCCCCGCCTCCGTGTCCGTGCGGTCGGCCGCCGCGCTGCCGCTGGCCGGGCTCACCGCGCTGCGCCTGCTGCGCGCGTCCGGCGCCACGGCTGGGACGCGCGTCCTGCTGACCGGCGCGTCAGGAGGGGTCGGGCACTGTCTCGTCGAGCTCGCGGCCGCCGCGGGAGCCGAGGTCACCGCCGTCACGGCCACGTCCGATCGCGGGCGGCGGCTCGCCGAGCTGGGCGCCACGGTCGTCCACGATGTGCGGGACGCGGTCGGCCCGTTCGACGTCGCCCTGGAGTCCACGGGCGGGCACGTCCTGCCGCTCGCGCTGGCGCGCGTGAGGCCCGGCGGCACGCTGATCTGGTTCGGTCAGGCGAGCCGCCGGCCCGTGACGCTCGACTTCTTCGCCTTCTTCGACGGCCCGGAATCCGCATCCATCAGGCACTTCCACTACGCGGGCGCCCCGTACGGGGAGGATCTCGCGACACTCGTCCGGCTGACCGCGGCCGGGCGCCTGCACCCCGAACTCGGCCGCGTCGCCGACTGGAGCGAGACCGCCGCCGTCCTCACCGATCTCCGCGAGCGCCGCGTACGCGGCAACGCCGTCCTCACCCTGGAGCAGAACCGATGACCGCCTTCTTCGACGAGCCCGCCGCGCCCTTCGCCGCCGCCAACCGGTCGCGCGCCGTCGCCGCCGGCCTCGACCCCCACCAGTACGACGAGGTCACCGCCGGCCTGGCCTCACTGCGCGAGTGGACGGACGCGTTCACGCGAACCGGGCGGGAGCATCTCGCCCTCGCCGGGGAGGCGCGGCTGACGCGCTCGGCGGGCGAGGCGTTCCGCGACGCCGCGCTGTGGTTCTATTTCGCCACGGTGCTGCCGAATCCCGACCTCGCCGAGCACGGGCGGGCCGCCGCCGCGTCCGCCGACGCCCTGCGCCGCTCGCTCGCCCGCCTCGCACCGGACGCCGAGCACCTCACCGGCCCCGAATTCACCGGCGTCCTGCGGCGCCCGTCCCCGGACGCCCCCCTGGTCGTCCTGGTGCCGGGCATGAACTCCGGCAAGGTCGAGTTCATGCCGATCGCCGAGGCGCTCCTGCACCGCGGCCTCGCCGTGCTCGCCATCGACGGCCCCGGGCAGGGAGAGCTCGCCGTCCGCGGCCCCTGGGCGGCGGACTACCAGCGGATCGTGCGGCAGGCCTTCGACGCGGTGGACGGTCTGCCTTCCGGCATCGGACTGGTCGGGCTCAGCATGGGCGGCTTCCTCGCCTCCGTCGCCGCGCTGCACGAACCGCGGATCGGCGCCGTCGTCACCGTCAGCGGGCCCACCGCCCTCACCTGGGACGAGCTTCCGCCGTACGTGACGGAGTCGTTCGTCCTGCGCATGGGCGGGGAGGCGGCAGCCCGCGAGTTCGCCGAACGGGTGACCGCTCCACCGGTTCCGCAGCCGCTGCGCGTCCTGGACGGCGGGCTGGACGTCATCCCGGGCGTCGCCAACGGTGCGGAACTGGCCCGCCGGGCGGCGAACGGCGAGTACGTCCTGATACCCGAGGGCAACCACCTCCTGGAGAACCGCCGCTGGGCCTGGCTTCCCGGCACCCTCGACTGGCTCGCCGCCCGGCTGGGCCACGACCACGACCCCGCGAGGTCGTTCTGACCAACGTGGTCGTCGTCGGCGACCAGGTCGTGGCGGAGTGGACGTCAAGGGGGCGGCGCGCGGCGGGAGCGCCCACGACAACCGGTGCCTCGGCGTGTTCACGGTGCGGAACGGCAAGATCACCTGCGTCCGGGAGTACACCGACACCCAGACGTCGAACGCACCCTGTTGGACTCCTAGGGTCTGTCTCGAAGTGGCCTCGGCCGCGCACGCGAACGCGTGACCTGCCCGGTGGAGCGAAGCCGGAGGCGAGCGAAGCCGGGCAGATCGCGAAGCGATGCCGCGTTCGCCAAGGCCAGGTCACGTAGCGAGCCGCCAGGCGAGCGTAGTGGGCCGGGACTGAGAAAACACCGCCTAGCGCGCGAAGACCGCGAGCCGCGCCTCCGCTTCGCCGGGGGCCAGCTCGCGGAGGCTGACCCGCGATTCCAGCGCCTCGTGCAGGACCGGGTACATGTTCGTCGGGGACCACTGGGCGTGGATCGATTTCTCGTCCAGGAACAGGGTGGGAAGGCCGTCGACCACGGGAATCGCCTCGAAGGGCGCGGAACCGGGGAAGAACAGGGCCGGTTTCGCGCCGGCGCCCGGGTAGTGGAATCCGATCCGCTGGTGGTCGATCAGCTCTTGGGCCTCCTGGTGCTCCTGCGGAGTCAGGCCCTGGTTCCGCGCGTACCGCACGCTCGCGGGGTCGGTCGGCTCGGCTCCGAGGTACCCGGGGCCCGCGTGGCGTTCGAGAGCGTCCTGCGCGAGCGCGAAGAAGTGGTACATCCGGTCCTGGACGCCGGTCAGGCCGAGGACGAAGCCGCGCCGGCCGCGCGGGTCCAGCAGCAGGATCTCCCGGCCGTCCAGGAGGGCGAGCACCTCGCGGACGTAGTAGAGGGTCTCGTAGTGGTCTTCCAGTTCCTCCGCCAACGGCGCGACCTGGGACCGGGCCCGCAGACGCCGCCGCGCGCCCTCGTCGCGGCTGAGCATCGTCATGGCCGCGAGGAGGACGAACGGCAGGGTGTGGTGGGCCCGGACAAGGTCGGGAGACACCTGGAACAGCTCGTCCTCGGCGCTCACCCCGCCCTGCGCCACGAACTCCTTCGCCAGGTGCAGGCAACGTTCCGTCACCCGCATGACCGCGTCCACCGGGACGGTCACCGAGCCGCCCCGCTCGACCAGCACCCCGCAGACGAAGGCCATCATCCCCGCGCGGAAGACGTCGCCGGACTCGAACGCGGCGGCGAGCTCCGCCATGGCGGCGTCGACATCGGTGACGGTCCCCAGGAACGCCTGCACCTCGTCCCTGCCGATCAGGTCGGTTCCGGCCCGGCATTCGCCCAGGTCACTCGGCTGCCGGACGAACCGTGCGATCCCCACCGTCTGCGACATCCGATCATGCTAGCGGCGGGCCGGCCCCTGGCGGCGCGCCTCCGCCGGGGGGCCGACCTCCTTCGCGACCGCTTCGCGCACTGCGGGGGCGATCTCCTGCCCCCAGCGGCCGATGGAGGCGAGGTCCTGCGTCCCGCCGCTGGGCGAGAAGAGGGTGAAGCCGGACGCGCCGTGCTCCAGGACCGCCCCGGTCAGCTCCTCGGCCCACTGCTCGGGGGAGCCGCCGATCCAGCACCCGTCGCGGTCGCGGGTGGCCGCCAGGGGCCGGTCGGTCACGCGCCCGGGGAGGTTGAAGATCGTGCGGATCTCGCGCGGGTCGCGTCCCGCGGCGGCCGCGGCCTCGTCGATCACCGGCCGCGACGTGCGGTGGCGCTCGCTGAGCCAGTCCGCCGCGTGGCCGGGGATCCAGCCGTCGGCCACCCGGCCGGTCGCGGCGAGGGACCTCGGGCCGACCGACCCGGTCCAGACGGGCGGCGCGTCCACGGGAGCCGGCTCGATCTTCTCCACCCAGTAGTGGCGGCCGTGGTGGGTGACGGGCGAGCCGCCGCCGGCCAGCTTCCTGACCAGGACGATCGCCTCCTCGAAGGCGTCCACGGCGTCGCCGGGCGACAGCCGCGGGACGCCCATGTCGGAGATCCGATCCCACAGCCCGCCGGCCCCCATGCCGAGTACGACGCGGCCGCCGGAGAGCGCCGACAGCGACGTCACCGCCCGCGCGAGCAGCGGAGCCGGCCGGGTCGGCAGGTTCGTGACGTTGGCGAAGCCCGCGATGCGCTCGGTGCGTCCGAGCACGAACCCGATGGCGGCGTAGGCGTCCACGCGATCGCCGAGGTAGGGGTGGTCCGACAGGGAGAAGTGGTCGAGGCCGTCGCGGTCGGCCTGCCGGGTCATGCGCAGCAGGCCGGGCACGTCCTCGATGCTCGTGTGCGCGCCGAACCCGAAGAGGGGCACGCTTTCACCGGTGGCCGGAACCGTAGCACTCATCATTCTGGACTCTCCCACGACAGGTTTCAGTTCGTGACACGAACCATATTAGTTCGTGCCACGAACCGCAACACCCGTCGACCGTCTCAGCGCTCCCCGGCGGGCCCTTCGCCGGGCTCCGCGAACACCACCGGGACCTCGTTGTCCAGCACGACCCGGCCGAGCAGATCGGCGAGCGCACCGCGCTCGGCGTCGCTGAGCCCCTCCGGCAGCCGGTCGATCCGCCGGCAGGTCTCGGCGTAGAACTCCTCGACCAGCCGGCTCCCCTCGGCGGTCAGCGCGACCCTCACCGCGCGCAGGTCCCGCGGGTCGGGCTCGCGCCGGACCAGGCCGTTGCGCTCGGTGCGGTCCACCAGGCCGGTGAGGCTCGACTTGGCCAGCCCCAGCATCGCGCCCAGCTCCCCCATCCCCCGCGGCCGCGCCATCAGCACGCACAGCAATTGCCCCTGCTGCGCCGTGATTCCGTACTCCCGCGCCGACTCGCCATAAACGGCGTTCACAAGGAACGCGCCTCGCACGAGCGCCGCCACTACACCGATCCGGCCTTCGCCTTCTTTGCCCACCCGCCCAGAGTAGCCCGTCAGTTCGCGCGACGAACTACCGCGCCATCACCGCACACCGCCCCGCGGTCGGAGGTCAGTAGCTTGACAGCTAACATACTTAGCCTTACGGTTGGCTAACGTCATTAGCCAACGTTCGGAAGGGCCGTCATCGTGAACGCAGCCGTCGTCCGGGACTCCGGCATCCGCACCCTCCGGCGCGCCGCATGGTTCGCCGGGGCGCTCTTCTGGACGGCCTTCGCGGTCCTCGAAGGCGTCAACCACGGGTGGCTCGCGGCGCTCCTGGCGCTCGCCTTCTTCATCGCCCCCGACCTGACCTTCCTCGTCGGGCTGCGGGACGCCCGCACCGTCGAGCGCGGCCGGCTCCAGCCGCGCGCCGTGCCGTTCTACAACGCCGCACACCGGGCCCTCGTGCCGCTCGCGCTGATGGTGGTCTACACGTTCACGCCGATGACCTGGGCTCCCTTGTTCGCCGGCCTCTGCGGCTGGCTGGCCCACATCTCCTTCGACCGCGCCTTCGGCTACGGGCTGCGCACCAAGGAGGGCTTCCAGCGCACCTGACCGCAGGCCCGGCCTGACGACGACAGGCGACCGGCCGGCGAGATCACCCTCACGGAGAGTCGGGCGACCGGCACGGTTCATGCCGTGCGTCACACCGGCCCCGAGGCGACGCCAGGGGAACATTCGTGTCTGCTAGAAAAGGCCGGACGCTTGCAGGCCCAACGACGGGTGGCACATGGAACCCCTCCATCCCGGTGATCCCCGGCGGATCGGACCGTACGAGCTGGAGGCCCGGCTCGGCGCCGGCGGCATGGGGCAGGTGTTCCTCGGGGCCTCGCCCGGCGCCCGCAGCGTCGCCGTCAAGGTCATCCGCGCCGAGCACGCCGAGGACGCGCGGTTCCGGCGGCGGTTCGCCCGCGAGGTCGAGGCGGCCCGCAAGGTCGGCGGGTTCCACACCGCGCAGGTCGTCGACGCCGACTCGGAGGCCGACGCGCCGTGGCTGGTGACCGCGTTCATCCCGGGGCCGTCCCTCAGGGAGGTGGTCGCCGAGCGCGGGCCCCTCGATCCGGACGATGTCCGGGCGCTCGCGGCGGGGCTGGCGGAGGGCCTGGCCGCGATCCACGCGTGCGGGCTGGTGCACCGCGACCTCAAGCCCGGCAACGTCATCATGGCGGCGGACGGGCCCCGGATCATCGACTTCGGCATCGCCCTCGCGACCGACGCGACCGTGCTGACCTCGCACAACGTGGTCGTCGGCACCTACGCCTACATGTCGCCGGAACAGGTGCTCGGCGATGTTCCCGGCCCGCCCGGCGACGTGTTCTCGCTCGGCTGCGTCCTCGCCTACGCCGCGACCGGCGGCGGCCCCTTCGACGCCACGTCCATCCCGGCGATCGTCCACCGCGTCCTGCACGAGGAACCGGACCTGTCCGGACTGCCCGGCGACCTGGCCAACATGATCGCCGCGTGCCTGGCCAAGGATCCCGGGCAGCGGCCCACACCGGACGCCCTCATCACCGCGCCGCGGAGCATCGAGGCCCCGACGCCGCGGCCGGCGTCCTCCCCGCCCGGCGACGACGCGCTCAGCACGCACCCCAACGCGACACGCGTCGCGACACGGCAGCAGGAGGCCCCGGCCGTCGCGCCCGCCGGGCGGGCTCCCGTCGGCCGCCGGGCGCTGCTCATCGGCGCGGGCGCCGTCACGGCGGCCGCCGCCGTGGCCGTCCCCGCCGGGATCCTCCTGACCCGGAGTGGCGGGAAGGGGGCCGCGGCGCCGCCCGCGCCCGCCCGGCGTCCGAAGGGCCTGGTCTCCCCCAGCAGCTCGCTCAGCGCCACCGACGTCAAAAGCCTCAGCGAGGTCGCCCTCACCCCCGACGGCCGGACCCTCGCCGCCGGGGGGCTGGACTCCACGATCACGCTGTGGGACGCCGCCACCGGACGCGTCCTGCGGACGATCAAGAAGACGGGCTGGGTGAGCGCGCTGGCGTTCAGCCCGGACGGCCGGTCCATGGCCAGCTCCTGCAGTACCCCCGGGCTCCTGCTCGTCTGGGACGCGGCCACCGGCCGCCTCAAGGTGAACGTGCGGAGCGGGGAGTTCGGCCTGAACTCGCTGGCCTACAGTCCCGACGGCCGGACGCTCGCGGGCGCCAACCCCGACGTCCGGCTCTTCGACGCCGGCACCGGCCGCAGGCTGGCGTCGTTCGACCTCCGCCACAGCGGCGTCAACGCGGTCGCCTACAGCCCGGACGGCGGGCTCGTCGCGGCCGGCGTGGACGGGTACTACGACAAGCCGCCCGGGAGCACCGTCCAGCTCCTCGACGGCCGGACGCTCCGCAAGCGCGGGCAGCTCGCCGGCCACACCGAGAGCGTCACCGGTGTGGCGTTCAGCTCCGATGGCAGACGGTTGGCCAGCAGCGGTGCGGACAGGACCGTCCGGATCTGGGATGTCGCCTCACGCCGCGCCCTGCGCGTCATCAAGACGGGCGATGCGACGGTCAAGGACGCGAAGTTCTCCCCGGACGGCTCGTCCGTCCTCGGTGCGTGCTCCGACCGGACCGTCCGGATCTGGAACGCCGCCACCGGCGTGCTCACCGCGACGCTCGTCGGCCACCCCCAGTCCGTCGAGCGGATCGTCCTCACCCCGGACGGCCGGACCGTGGCCGGCGTGGGCGGCGCCAAGGCGGACGGCACCGTGACCCTCTGGAAGGTCTGACCCTTGGATCCGCTCCGCAGTGAGGACCCCCGCCAGGTCGGCCCGTACCGGCTGGACGGACGGCTGGGCGCCGGCGGCATGGGCGAGGTGTTCCTCGGCTCCTCGCCGAGCGGGCGCAAGGTCGCGGTGAAGGTCGTCCGCGCCGAGTACGCCGCCGATCCGGGGTTCCGCCGCCGGTTCGCCGGCGAGGTCGAGGCGGCCCGCAAGGTCGGCGGGTTCCACACCGCGCAGGTGGTCGACGCCGACCCGGAGGCCGCGTCGCCCTGGATGGTGACCGCGTTCGTGCCCGGTCCGTCCCTGCGGCAGGTCGTGCTGCGCCAGGGGCCGCTCGCGCCGCCCGAGCTCCGCGCCCTGGGCCGGGGCCTCGCCGAGGGACTCGCCGCGATCCACGCGTGCGGGCTGGTGCACCGCGACCTCAAGCCCGGCAACGTCATCATGGCCCCGGACGGCCCCCGGATCATCGACTTCGGCATCGCCCGCGCCGCGGACGCGACCGCGCTGACCTCGACCGGCTCGGTCGTCGGCACGTTCTCGTTCATGTCGCCCGAGCAGGTGCGCGCCGACGCCACCGGCCCGGCGAGCGACGTGTTCGCGCTCGGCTGCGTGCTCGCCTATGCCGCGCTCGGCCGCGGCCCGTTCGACGCGCCGACCATCCCGGCGATCGTCCACAAGATCGTCGGCGCGCCACCGGACCTGGCCGGCCTCACCGACCCGCAGCTGCTCGAACTGGTCGTCCGCTGCCTGGAGAAGGACCCCGCGCGGCGGCCGTCCGTCCAGGAGGTCATGACCGGGCTGAGCTCCGCACCACCGCGCGGGCTCCCCCGCCGCGCCTTCCTGTTCGGCGGAGCGGGGGTCGCGGCGACCGCCGCCGTCGCCGTTCCGGCCGTCCTGCTGTGGCCCTCGGCCAGGCGGAACGTGCCGAAGACCCCGAGCGGCGTCCCCACCGGTTTCAGCCTCCCGAGTACGGAGGTCGCGGTCTTCGACCTGGCGTTCTCCCCTGACAGCCGGGCCCTGTGGGGCGCGGGCTTCTCCTCGATCCTGCGCTGGGACCTGTCCACCGCGCAGGTCGCCACCCGCAAGATCGAGAACTCCGACGACACCTACAAGCGCCCCATGGCCTTCACTCCCGACGCCGGGACTCTCGCCACAGGCGGCGGCGACGGGACCGTCCACCTCTGGGACGTGGCGTCGGGCCGGATCCGCAAGACCTTCTCCGGGCTGCGAGGCCCCAAGGCGCTCGAGTTCGCCCCGGACGGCCGGGCCCTCGCCGTCAGCAGCGAGAGCGGCTCCCCGTACGTCCAGATCTGGGACACCGTCACCGGCAAGACCGTTCCGATGAAGATCGACTACGCCGCCGGCACGCTGGCCTTCTCCCCGGACGGTGAGAAACTCGCCGGCGACCGGTCGCTGTCCGGCCGCTTCACGCTCTGGAACGCCTCGAACGGCGACGGCACCGAGATAGCGCCGCTCTACGCCACGGGGGTCCCGTGCCTCGCGTTCAGTCCGGACGGGAAGACCATGGCGGTCTCCACCGGCGGCTATTACGGGTTCGAACTGCGGCACGCGGACGACGGCAAGCTCAGGAAGACCATCAAGAACCTCGACGGCGAGGTCCATGCCATGGCGTTCAGCCCCGACGGCGAGACCCTCGTCACCGCCGACGAGAAGAACATCCGTCTCTGGCACGTCCCGACAGGCCGCAGCACGGCAACGCTCCCCGGGGACAGCGACGACGACCAGACCGTGGCCTTCGCCCCGGACGGCCAGAGCTTCGCCACGACCAGCGGCGCCGGCACCACCCGCCTCTGGACCTTCGGCTCCGCCTGACGGCGCTGGTCGAGACCGTGGAAGACGCGTGCGGGCCGAGGAGAGAAGATGTCGGTGTGAGCTACGACGAGGAACTGGCCGAACGTGTGGAGGACCTGCTCGGGGTGAGGCGTGACGCGACCCCGAAGCGGATGTTCGGCGGAGTCGCCTGGATGGTGAACGGCAACATGGCCGTGGTCGTGAGGAACGAGGGCGGACTCATGATCCGGGTCTCCCCCGACGACCACGAGGCGGTGCTCGCCGAGCCGGGCGCCGCCACGACGGTCATGCGCGGGCACCCGATGCGAGGCTGGATCACGGTGTCGCCCGAAGCCTGCGCCACGCCGTCCGAGGTGGCCGCGTGGGTGGACCGGGGGCTCGCCTACGTACTGTCCCTGCCTGCGAAGTAGGCTCGGACACCGGCCTGCGGGGCGCCCGGTCCAGGGCACGCGGGCGGGGAGCCCCTCGGGTGTCGCGTCCGTCACACTTGATCGGCCTCGGACGCGGTGGACGAGGGAGGCCGGACGGCGCGGAGCAGGGCGGATCTGTCGGACCCCGCTGGAATACTCCCGGAGCGCTCGAAGTTTAATCGTTCGCGAAAGTGTCAGTCACTGCAGTAATTTGCGGCAGTACCCGGGGCGAGCCCTGCGCGAGCCCCGACACCCCCTGAGCAACGAGACCACGGCCCCCGCGTGCCCACATGCGGGCCTGACGATTGGAAGAGAGTTGACCGCTCCCGCATCCCCCAAGGTGGCGGACGGCCCGCTGGAGGAACCCGGCGCCGGAGGAGGACTGGACCGCGGTGTGCTCGCCACGGCCATGGTGGTCGTCCTCGGGGCGATCATGTCCATTCTGGACGTGACGGTCGTCAATGTCGCGATCAACGACCTGGCGAAGGAGTTCGAGACCTCGCTGGCGACGATCCAGTGGGTCGCGACCGGCTACACCCTGGCGCTGGCCACCGTGATCCCGATCACGGGGTGGGCCTCGGCCCGGTTCGGCACCAAGCGCCTCTACATGATCTCCATCGGCCTGTTCGTCGCCGGCTCGATGCTGGCGGGCCTGGCCTGGTCCGCCGAGTCCCTGATCGCCTTCCGGGTGCTGCAGGGTCTGGGCGGCGGCATGATCATGCCGGCCGGCATGACGATCCTGACCCAGGCGGCGGGGCCGCAGCGGGTCGGGCAGGTGATGAGCATCGTCGGCGTGCCGATGCTGCTCGGCCCGATCCTCGGCCCCATCATCGGCGGCTACCTCGTCGACGACGTCTCGTGGCGGTGGATCTTCTTCATCAACCTGCCGATCGGCATCATCGCGCTGACGCTGGCGGCGAAGATCCTGAAGCGGGACGAGCCGAAGCCGGCCGAGCGCCTCGACTTCATCGGGCTGCTCCTGCTGTCCCCCGGCCTGGCCTCGCTGATCTACGGCGTGGCCAAGGGCGCCGAGATGAAGGACTTCCTGAAGACCGGCTCGCTGGCCTTCTGGGCGGTCGGCGCCGTGCTGATGATCGGCTTCGTGTTCCGCGCGCTGAACGCCGAGAACCCGCTGATCGACCTGCGACTGCTCAAGCGGCGCTCGGTGGCGGCGGCGTCCGGCACGATGGTGCTGTTCATGGCCGCCTTCATGGGCGCGATGCTGCTGCTGCCGCTGTACTACCAGACCGTGCGCGGCGAGGGCGCCCTGCAGTCCGGCCTGCTGCTGGCCCCGCAGGGCCTCGGCGCGATGATCACGATGCCGATCGGCGGCAAGCTGACCGACCGGATCGGCCCCGGCCGGGTCGTGCTGGTCGGCATGGTCGTCGTGGTGCTGTCGGTGGCGGGCTTCGCCTCGATCCTGGAGGCCGACACCTCCTACTGGGCCCTCGGCGGGACCCTGTTCGTGATGGGCCTCGGCATGGGCATGACGATGATGCCGACCATGGCGGCGGCCATCCAGACGCTCGTCCACGACGAGGTGCCGAGGGCGAGCACGATGCTGAACATCATCCAGCAGGTGTCCGCGTCCATCGGCACCGCGATGATCTCCGTGCTGCTGGCCAACCGGCTGGTCTCGGAGCTCGGCGGCGGGGGCGGCGGCGAGATCGGCAGCACCGAGAAGGTGCCGCCGGCGATCATGCAGAAGATCGCCGGGCCGATGGCCGACGCGTTCCAGCACACCTACTGGTACTCGGCCGGGCTGCTGCTGCTGGCGTTCCTGCCGGCGCTGCTGCTGCCGCGCAAGAAGCCGCAGACCCCCGTGGTCGACGCGCCGATGCCGATGCACTAGAACGCCCCTGGCGCGTTCCAAACCCCGGCCGGTCCCTGAGGGGCTCCGGCCGGGGTTTGGCCGTTCAGGGCCGCCTCAGGCCGTGGCAGGGCGATCGTCCGCCCAGTACTCGTCCTTCAGCAGCCGCTTGTAGAGCTTGCCGGTCGGGTGCCGGGGCAGCTCGGCGCGGAAGTCGACCGAGCGCGGGCACTTGTAGTGGGCGAGCCGGTCGCGGCAGTACGCGATCAGCTCGGCCTCCAGCGCGGGGCCCGCGTCGTCCATGGACGGCGGCTGGACGACGGCCTTGACCGCCTCCCCCATCTCGGCGTCCGGGACGCCGAACACCGCGACGTCGGCGACCTTCGGATGCACCGCGAGGACGTTCTCGGCCTCCTGCGGGTAGATGTTCACCCCGCCGCTGATGATCATGTAGGCGCGCCGGTCGGTGAGGTGGAGGAAGCCGTCGGCGTCGACGTGGCCGACGTCGCCGAGGGTGGTCCAGCCGTGCCCCCAGGGGTCGCGGGACGCGGCGGTCTTGGCCTCGTCGGCGTGGTACTCGAACTCGGGGCCGTTGCCGAAGTAGAGCGTGCCGGGCTCTCCCGGCGGCAGCTCCCGGCCCTCCTCGTCGCAGACGTGGACCTCGCCGAGGATGGGGCGCCCGACGGTGCCCTTGTGGGCGAGCCAGTCCTCCGAGTTCGTGTAGACGAAGCAGTTGCCCTCGGTGCCCGCGTAGTACTCGTGCAGGATCGGCCCCCACCAGGCGATCATCTGTTCCTTGACCGGGACGGGGCAGGGCGCGGCGGCGTGCACGGCGCAGCGCAGCGACGACACGTCGTAGCGGGCGCGGGTCTCCTCCGGCAGCTTGAGCATCCGGATGAACATGGTCGGCACCCACTGGCTGTGGGTGACGCCGTACTTCTCGATGGCGGCGAGGGGCCTGCTCGGCGTCGAACCTCTCCATCACGACGACGGTGGCGCCGAACCGGTGGAAGTTGAGCGAGTACCGCAGCGGCGCGGCGTGGTAGAGCGGCGCCGGGGAGAGGTAGACCGAGTCGGCGTCGGGCTGGAAGAGGAACGCCAGGAGCTGGTACAGCGTCCCGCCCTCGCCCATCGGCGCCTTGGACAGGGCCGGTTTCACGCCCTTGGGGCGGCCGGTCGTGCCGGACGAGTAGAGCATGTCCGCGCCCTCGCACTCGTCCTCGATGGGCGTGGGCGGATGCCGGGCGACGCGCTCCTCGTAGGAGTCGTAGCCGGGGGCGGTGCCGCCGAGCATCAGGCGCAGCGGCACGTCCGGCGGCGACTGGGCGGCGGCCTCCATCGCGGCGCTGGCGATGAAGACCTTCGCCTCGCAGTTGGCCGCGATGTAGGCGAGCTCGTCGGGCTGGAGGCGCGAGCTGACGGCGGTGTAGTACAGCCCGGACCGCTGCGCGGCCCAGGCGACGGCCAGGTAGAGCGGATGGTTCTCCAGCATGAACGCGATGTGGTCCCCCGGGCGCAGCCCCTCCGCGCGGAGCAGCTGCGCGAGCCGGTTGGACTCCTCGTTCAGTTCCCGGAAGGTGACGACCCGCCCGGAGCCCGCCATGACCACGGCGGGCTTGTCGGGCGTCCGAGCGGCGATCTGCCCCAGGTGCATGGCCGCAACCTACCTGGCCGGACCGGTAAATGGAATCCCGTTCGGTTTGCCGGCGGATCAGACGAGCATGTGGTCGAAGTCACCGTCCTTGGCTCCCCCGACGAACGCCTCCACCTCCTCGCGCGTGTAGACGAGGATCGCTCCCTCGGGGTCCCTGGAGTTGCGCACGGCGATCTCCCCGTTGGGGAGTTCCGCCATCTCGACGCAGTTGCCGGACGGGTTGCTTCGCCGGCTCTTCTGCCAGACGAGCCCGCCGACCCGGACGTCCGACATGTGGTGGCCGTCCATCTTTGCCCCCTTTAGGCGTCTCGGCCCCCCTGTCCCGGGAGACCGCGATCTCGCCCCACCCCACACCATGGTACGAGATGCACGTGCATTCGTTCTTGCATTGGTTCATGCAGACGGTCTTGCATCTGCACGACTTGGGGAGCAAGATAGCGAACGCTCGCCGGTGACCAACCCGCACGCCTCTGAGGTTTGACCATGACCGTTGACCAGGCAGACGACGTCGCAGCCCCCGCCGCCACGGGGGGCGGGCGGCCACGGCACTTCTCGGCCGTCCGCACGCCCTGGCCGGACGCCCCGCCGATGACGCTCGGCTCGAACGTCCCCGCGGAGGCCGCACGCGGCCCGGCCGCGGCCCCCGGCCTCGCCGGACTCTGGCCGGCCCCGCACGCGGGCACGCCGCGCACGGCCCGCCGGGTGCTCCCGGCGGAGATCACCGCACCCCGGTCGGCGCGCGAGTTCACCCAGGTCACCCTGGACGCGTGGGGCCTGGCGGACGACGCCGGGGACGTGGTCGTCGCCGTGTCGGAGCTGGTGACCAACGCGCTGCGCCACGGCCTGGAGGGCCTGCCCCAGCCGCTGCCGCTGTGCCCCATCCAGCTCGTGCTGATCGGCCACCCGAGGCGGCTGGTCGTGTCGGTGACCGACCCGGGCGCTCGCGCGCCCGAGCCGGTGCCGACCGAACCCGACCGCTGCGCCGAGGGCGGTCGCGGCCTCGTCGTCGTCGGCGCGGTCAGCGACTCGTGGGGCTGGGCGCGCCTGGCGACCGGCGGTAAGGCGGTCTGGGCCGCCTTCGACCTGCGGTTCAGCTCTCCAGTCCGCTAACGACCTGCTCCGCGGTGGCCTGGCGCGCCGGATTCTCCAGCTCGCTGAGGAACTCCTGCGCCCACCGGTCCACGTCATGCTCGATGACGCGGCGGCGCATGACGCGCATGCGCCGCGCCTGCTCGGCGGGCTCGGCGTTCAGCGCGGCCATCAGCGTCCCCTTCAGGCCGTCGATGTCGTAGGGGTTGACCTGGAAGGCGCCGCGCTTGAGCTCGGCGGCGGCCCCGGTGAACTCGCTGAGCACGAGCGCGCCCCGCAGGTCCTTGCGGCAGGCCACGTACTCCTTGGCGACCAGGTTCATGCCGTCGCGCAGCGGGGTCACCACCATCACGTCCGCCGCGAGGTACAGCGCGGCCAGCTCGGGGCGGTCATACGAGCTGTGCAGGTAGTGGATGACCGGAAACCCGATCTCGCCGTGCTCGCCGTTGATCCGCCCGACCAGCTGCTCGATCTCCTCCCGCAGCAGCTGGTACTGCTCGACGCGCTCCCGGCTCGGCGTCGCGATCTGCACGAACACCGCCTGCCCCGGTTTGATGTGGCCCTCTGCGACCAGCTCCCCGAAGGCCTGGAGCCGCTGCGTGATGCCCTTGGTGTAGTCGAGGCGGTCGACGCCCAGCAGCACGGTGGCGTCGCCGAGGTCGGTGCGGATCTCCTGCGCCCGCTCCAGGACGTCCTCGCGCCCGACCAGGTCGTTCAGCTCGCCCACGTCCACCGAGATGGGGAACGCCCGGGCACGCACGACGCGGTCGTCCCAGAAGACGTTCTGCTTGGAGAACCGGGCGTCCAGGAGCCGCCGGCAGAGCCGCACGAAGTTCGCCGCCGCCCCGGGAAGCTGGAAGCCGACCAGGTCGGCGCCGAGCAGCCCCTCCAGGATCCGCCGCCGCCACGGCAGCTGCCAGAACAGCTCCACCGGCGGGAAGGGGATGTGCAGGAAGAAGCCGATCCGCAGGTCGGGACGCAGCTCACGGAGCATCTGCGGCACGAGCTGGAGCTGGTAGTCCTGCACCCAGACGATGGCTTCCTTCGAGGCGACCTTCGCCGCCGCCTCGGCGAAGCGCCGGTTGACTTGGACATAGGCGTCCCACATCGCCCGGTCGTAGACGGGCGTGGCGACGACGTCGTGGTAGAGCGGCCACAGCGTGGCGTTCGAGAAGCCTTCGTAGTAGAGCTCCACCTCCCGCGCGGACTGCGCGATGGGGTGCAGCGACATGCCGTCCTCCTCGAACGGCTCCAGTTCCTCGTCCGGCGCGCCCGTCCAGCCGATCCAGGTGCCCTGCCTGCGCCTCATCACCGGGGCGATCGCGCTGACCAGTCCGCCCGGACTGCGCCGCCAGCGCGGGACGCCGTCGGCTCCGACGTTCCGGTCCACCGGCAACCGGTTGGCCACCACAACGAACTCACTACCGCGCGACACTCTGCGACCCGCCTCTCCAGGAAACTCTCAGCGCTCACTCATGCCCACAAACGGCCAACGGGAACATCTTGTCATTTCGACGCAAAGGACCCGAAGCCCGCAAAGGACGAAGTCAGGCGGGCGGGGCGGCCTGGAGGCGGGATTGGATCGGGCCATATTCCTTTCCCGGCAGGTGACCCCTGTTGATGCAGGAGTCACGCGGCGCGGGCGGCGGAAGTCAAAAGTGACCCAGATCACACTCGCGGACGCCCCGGCGCCCGGCGCCGCGCCGGGCTAACGTGACCGGAGGGGGAGACCACCGGCCGGGGGGAGCATCGCTGTGCGCGACTTCGGGGGGATCATCGAACGCTCGCCCGCGCGGGTCGTCCGGCCGGAGTCGGCGCGGGAGGCCGCGGCGGCGATCCGCGAGGCCGCCGCGCAGGGCCTGGAGCCGGTGCCGCGCGGCCTCGGGCACTCCACCTACGGGCAGTCGCTGACATCGGGCGTCTCGATCGACCTCGGCGGGCTGGCGGGCGTGCGCGACGTCGGCCCGGACCGCGCGGTCGTCGGCGCGGGGACGAGCTGGCGCGCGGTTCTCGCCGCGACGCTGCCGCTCGGGCTGACCCCGCCCGTCCTGACCGACCACCTCGACGTCACCGTCGGCGGAACGGTCTCCGCGGGCGGCATCGGCGGGACCTCCCACCGGTACGGGACGCAGGCCGAGAACGTCCTCGCGCTGGAGGTCGTCGTGGACGGGGAGCCCGTGACCTGCTCCCCCGGCGTCCGCCCGGACGTGTTCGACGCGGTCCGCGGCGGGCTGGGCCGGCACGGCGTCATCACCGCGGCGACGCTGCGGCTCGTCCCGGCGCCGGACCGGGTGCTGAGCTGCACGGTCCCGTGCCGGGACGCCGCTGACCTCCTGCGCGTCCAGCGCGAGACGGCGGCCGAGCACATCGCGGGCCGGGTCAAGCCCTCGGAGGACGGCTGGGCGTACGAGGCCAAGGCCGTCCTGTACGGGCCGGGCGAGCCCCCCGCCGGCACGGCGGAGACCGAGGAGCTCTCCTACGCCGACTTCGCCGACCGGATGCGTCCCGACGTGGAGGAGCTGATCGCGCTCGGCGAGTGGGCGCGCCCGCACCCGTGGGGCATCGTCCTGCTGCCCGGCGCCGCGGCCGCGGCGGTGATCGGATCGACGGTCGCCGGCATGACCGCGGCGGACATCGGCCTCGGCGGCCTCATCGTGGTCAAGGCGCTGCGGGTCGGCCATGTCCCGATGCTCGCGGCGCCGGGCGACCCCGTGCTGTTCGGCATGCTGCGCACCGCCTCGCCGGGATGCGCGTCCGTCGCGGAGATGCTCGCCGCCAACCGGGCCCTGCTCGACCGCGCCGAGGAGGTCGGCGGGGTCCGCTACGCCGTCGACTCGGTCCCGCCGGCGACGGGGTAGGCGGACTGGAAGGCGAGGCGCCGGTCGGCCCCCGCGGCGATCCGGTCGCAGGCGTCGTCGAGGTCCATGAACTCCTCCCACTCCGCCCGGCCGGACGCGGCGGCGAGCACCTCCACGAGCCGCTGTTCGAGTTCGGAGAGGCGCTCGCCCTTCCAGATCGCGTCGGCGAGGCTGACGAGCAGGTCGTCGATGCCGATGCCGGGCTCGTCCCAGGACGCGTGGGTGCGGGCGAAGCGCGCGAGCCGCTCCTCCACGCCCCGCTCCCGGAGCAGGGCGTGCCCGGCGCGCTCGTGCTCGGCGCCCGGGCCGGACAGCTCGGCCGGGTGCAGCGCCTTGCCGATGTCGTGGGTGGCCGCGCCGAACAGCACGGCCTCCGCGTCCACGGCGAGGCCGGGGTGGTGCTCTCGCGCCCAGCCGACGAGCTCGGCGGCCACGTCGTGGACGGCCCGCAGATGGGCGGCCAGGCGGGGCGGGGCGTCGAGATCCTCCAGGAGGCGGGCGGCCCGCTCCGGCAGCGGACGGAGCCCGGGTTCGGTCAGCGCGCGGCGCAGGATCGGGGAGGGCATCCCGGCACCGTAGCGCCTCCCGGCCCCCTCACCGCGCCAGCGCGATGACCTCCGCCCCGGGGAGCCCGGTGAGGGCCTTGCCCGGTAGGAGGATCTTGGATTTCCGCAGGCCGCTGCCGATGACGACCTGCGGGGCGGCGGCGACGGCCTCGTCCACGAGGATCGGCCAGCCCGCGGGGAGGCCGACGGGGGTGATGCCGCCGTACTCCATGCCGGTCAGGGACGTGGCGTCGGCCATCGGGGCGAAGGAGACCTTCCGGGCGCCCAGGTGCTTGCGGACCACGCCGTTGACGTCGGCGCGGCCGGTGGCGAGGACCATGCAGGCGGCGTAGGAGACCTCGCCGCCGCGCTTGGCGGCGACGACGACGCAGTTGGCGCTCACGTCGAGCGGGACGCCGTAGCGCTCGCAGAACGCCGCCGTGTCGGCGAGGTCCGGGTCGATCTCGGCGGCCTGCGCGCCGGGAACGCCGCCGGTCGCCGCGGCCACCGGATCCGCCAGCAGGCCGCTCCGTTCGTTCACCGGTCCCCAGTCGAGCGTGCCGACCATGTCTCATCCCCTCTCGTGATGCCCCCACCCTGCCACGGTCTTGACGGCGGGACCGCGCTCGTGGTCCAGTGGCTCATCCACTCGACCTCTGGAGGTCATCGGTGCCGCCCACCCCGATCCCCCGCGACACGGTCGTCGACGCGCTCGTCGACCGGCTGCGCGACGACGTGCTCGGCGGCCGCTACCCGCCCGGCTCATACCTGCCGCCGGAGCGGGACCTCGCCGCCGGCTACGCGGTCACCCGGACGTCGCTCAAGCACGCCATCGTCCGGCTCGCGCAGGCCGGGCTGCTGGAGACGCGGCACGGCGTCGGGACGCGGGTCCGCGACTACGAGCGGCTGGGCGGGCCCGAACTGCTGCCGATGCTGGTCAGCACCGTCGGAACGGCCTGGATGGCGGAGATCTTCGAGGTGCGGCGCGAGGTCGGCGCGCAGGTCGCGGCCAAGGCGGCGATCCACGCCACCGGCGAGCAGCGGGCCCGGCTGCGGGAGCTGGCCGCGCGGGTAAGGGACGCCGCCGGAGGCGACGAGGCCCAGCTGGCCGAGTGCGAGGTCCACCGGGTCATCGCCGCGGCCACCGGCAACCGGGTCTACGGGTTCATGGTCAACGCCCTGCTCAACGCCTACCTCGCCGTCCGGGAGGGCTTCACGCACGCGTTCGCCGACCCGCCGGCGGCCGCGGACCGGCTCGCGCCCCTGGTCGAGGCGCTGTGCGACGGCGACGCCGCGCGGGCGCGCGAGGCGGCGGGCGCGTACTTCACCGAGACCGAGGCGATCATGCGGGGCTCGCGATGAGCGCGCGGCGCACGGTCTTCGGCGAGGTGATGGAGGGGTCGCTGCGGCTCGCCGGAGAGGACCGCGACCGCCCGATGCGGCTGGAGCTGACCGCCGACCTGCCGGGCGTGCTGCGCCCCTGGGGCGATGCGGAGGGGGCGCTGACCGGACGCGTCCGCGTGCCGGACTGGGCGGACGACCCGGCGGCGTCCGGGCGGCTGCGGGTGGCGCCCGTCGCGGCACGCCGGATCCGCTACACGCTGGGCTTCACCGCCGGCGACGGGCGGCGGCTGCGCCTGGACGGCTGGAAGACCGTCACCCCGCGCCGCCCCGTCCGGTCGATGACGTTCCTGCCGCTCACGGTCACCGACGAGGACGGAGCCGTGGTCGGTGAGGCGCGGCTGCGCTTCGACCTGCGCCGCGACCTCGTCCGCTTCCTCGGCGGCTTCCGGTTCCCCGGACCCGATCCCATGCGGTCGCGCTGGCGCGGGCAGGCCGGGCGGCTGGAAGTCTGGTACACGACGCTGACCGACCCGGCGACCGGGACGGGCGTGTGGATCCACCACGAGCTGGTCGCGCCGGAGCGGGGCGCGGCGGACGCGGGCGCGGCGCGGGCACACGGGTGGGCCGCCGTCTTCCCGCCCGGCGAGGCGCCGGTGCTCGCCCGGTTCGGCCCGGAGAGGTGGAGTCCCCCGGCGGACGCCGCGTTCGCCGCCGGGCCCGTCGAGCAGGCCGACGGACGTCTCACCGGAACGGCCGGGGACGTCGGCTGGGACCTGCGCGAGAAGGGAGGCGGCCCGCCCCTCTACACGTTCCCGCGCTGGGCGTGGGAGTCGGAGCTGCTGCCCGCCGCGCAGATCGTTCCGAGGCCGGCCGCGACGTACGACGGCACGGTGCGGTTCGGCGACCGCGTCCTCGAACTGGACGCCGCACCCGGCGCGTCCGCCCGCATCTACGGGCACGGGAACGCGCGGCGCTGGGCGTGGCTGCACGCCGACCTCGGCGGCGGCGACGTGTGCGAGATCGTGGCGGCGGTCTCGACGCGTCCGGGGATGAACCGGCTCCCCCCGCTGCCGTTCGTCCGGTTCCGGGTGGACGGCGCCGACCTGGCCTCAGGCGATCCGCTGCTCGCGGCGCTGCGGCTGCGGGCCGACATCGGCCTGCCGGTCTGGACGGTCCACGGCCGCCTCGGCGACCGGCGCGTCCACGTGCGGGTGACGCTGCCGCCCGGGGAGACCGTCTCGGTCGACTACGCCGACCCGGACGGCGCCCCGGCCGTCTGCCACAACTCCGAGCGCGCCGACGTCCGGATCGTGCTGGCCCGGCGCGCCGGGCGCGGCTGGGAGACCGAGCGCGCATGGCGGCTGGACGGCACCGGGCACGCGGAGGTGGGGCTGCGGTGAGCGCGCTGACCGGAACGGTCGCGGCGCTCCTCGGCATCGAGGACGCCGCCGACCTCGCGCGGGTGACCGCCCGCGCGGAGGCCATCGGCCGGGCGCTCCCGGCGCCCGCGCGGCTCGGCCTGCGCGCCGGCGCGGGCACGCTGGACGCGCTGTCCCGGCTCGCCACCGGGCACCCGCTCGACGGCCTGGACGCCGACCGCCGCGACGCGTTCTGCGCCCTGCTGACCTCCCGCGAGCCGGCGGCGCGGCTCGTGGAGGCGCTGAAGATCCCGCTGCTGCTGGCGGCCGGCACCGAGCTGCTGCCGCTCCCCAGGGCCTCCGGCGACCCGCGCCCCGACGCGCCCCTGGACTGCACGCCGTCCGGCGGCTGGCCCGCGTGCTCCACCGCCGACGCCGTCGTGGTCGGGTCGGGCGCGGGCGGCGCGATGGCGGCGCGGACCCTCGCCCGGCGCGGCATGTCGGTGGTGGTCCTGGAGGAGGGGCGGCGGTTCACCGTCGCCGAGTTCCGCGACCGCCCGCCGCTCGACCGGTTCCTCGACCTGTACCGGGACGGCGGCTCCACCGTCGCGCTCGGCCGGCCTCCGGTGCTGCTGCCCCAGGGCCGCGCGGTCGGCGGGACGACCGTCGTCAACAGCGGCACCTGCTACCGGACACCGGACCGCGTGCTGCGGCGGTGGGCGGGGTTCGGCGTGCCGGTCGGCGACTTCGGCGCCCGGCTCGACGAGGTCGAGGCCACGCTGCGGGTCGCGCGGCAGCCCATGGGCCCCCTCGGCCGCAACGGGCTGCTCGCGCTGGAGGGCGCCGAGCGGCTCGGCTGGCGCGCGGGGCCGCTGCGCCGCAACGCGCCCGACTGCGTGGGAAGCGGGCAGTGCGCCGCCGGCTGCCCGCACAACGCCAAGCACGGCGTCCACCTGAACGCTCTCCCCCAGGCCTGCGAGGCGGGGGCGCAGATCGTCTCCCGGGCCCGGGTCGAACGGATCCTCGTCGAGCGCGGCACCGCCACCGGCGTGCGCGCCCGCCGCCCGGACGGCACGGCCTTCGAGATCCTCGCGCCCCGCGTCGTCGTCGCGGCCGGCGCCTTGGAGACGCCGCTGCTGCTGAGGCGGTCGGGGATCGGCGCGCATCCCGAGGTGGGACGCGGAATGGCCGTGCACCCCGCGACGAACATCGCCGGGCGGTTCGCCGAACCGGTCGTGTCGTGGTCTGGGGTGATGCAGAGCGTCGGCGTCGAGGAGCTGCACGGCGACGGGATCCTCATCGAGGCGACCGCGAGCCCGCCTGGCATGAGCTCGTTCCCGCTGCCGGGCGCGGGACGGGCGCTGCGCCGCGCGCTGGAGGGCGCCGACCGCCTCGCCGTGCTCGGCGCGATGATCGCCGACGCTCCGTCCGGCCGCGTGCACGGTGCCCGGCACCGCGCGCTCGTCCGCTACGACCTGGCCCGGGATGACGCGGCCCGGCTGCGGCGGGCGCTCGTCGCGATGGGGCGGATCCTGTTCGCGGCCGGGGCCGAGGAGGTCCTCACCGGCCTGCCCCGCCACCCGTCCGCCCGCGACGACGCCGAGCTCACGCGCGCCGTCGCGATGGCGTCCGCCTCCGACCTGCACCTGGCCGGGTTCCACCCCACCGGGACGGTGCGGCTGGGCGCCGACGCGGGGCGGGCGCCGGTGGACCCGTCCGGGCGGCTGCGCGGCGTGCGGGGCGTGCACGTGGCCGACGCGTCGGTCCTGCCGAGCTGCCCCGAGGTGAACCCGCAGCTCACGATCATGGCGATGGCGCTGCGCATCGCCGAGGGGATCGGGTAGCCGCCGCCTTCAGGAGCCGAGGTACCGCAGGACGGCCAGGACGCGGCGGCTGTACCCGGTCGCGTGCGACAGGTCGAGCTTGTCGAAGATCGCGTTGACGTGCTTCTCGACGGCGCTCTGCGAGATGTGGAGATGCGCGGCGATCGAGGCGTTGGTGTGCCCCTGCGCCATCGTGTCGAGGACGTCCCGCTCGCGCGGGGTGAGGCGCGCCAGCGGATCGCCCTGCGCGCCGTGCGCGGCCAGCAGCCGGCGCACCACCTCCGGGTCGAACGCGGCGCCGCCCGCGCCGACGCGCTCCAGGGCGTCGAGGAACTCGTCGACCTGCGCGACCCGGTCCTTCAGCAGGTAGCCGACGCCCGCGGTGTCCGCGGTGATCAGCTCGGCGGCGTAGCGCTTCTCCACGTACTGCGACAGCACGAGCACCCCGACGTCCGGCCAGCGCCGCCGGATCTCCAGCGCGGCCCGCAGCCCCTCGTCGGTGTGGCTGGGCGGCATCCGGACGTCGACGACCACGACGTCGGGCGGGCCCTCGGCCACCGCCGCGATCAGCGCGTCGCCGTCGCCGACCGCCGCCTCCACCCGGTGGCCCTCCTCGGCGAGCAGCCGCACCAGGCCCTCGCGCAGCAGCGTGGAGTCCTCGGCCAGCATCACCCGCACGGCAGCTCCGCGGTGATCACAGTTGGGCCGCCGCGCGGGCTGTCCACGGTGAACGTCCCGTCCAGCGCGGCGACCCGGCGGGCCAGCCCGGCGAGCCCGCCGCCGCCCGGGTCGGCTCCCCCGCCCCCGTCGTCCTCGATGCGCACGCCGATCATTGTCGCCGATCCCGCCACGGCCACCCGCACCGACGCGGCGCCGGAGTGCTTCGCGGCGTTCGTGACGGCCTCGCAGACGACGAAGTACGCCGCCGTCTCGACCGCGTGCGGGGGCCGCCCGGGGACGTCGAAGTCGATCACCACCGGCAGCGCGGACCGCTCGGCCACGGTCTCCAGCGCCGCCCGCAGCCCCTCGCCGTCCAGCGCGGCGGGGTAGACCCGCCAGGTGACCTCCCGCAGGTCCGCCAGCGCCCGCTGCGACTCCTCGTGCGCCTGCCTCAGCAGCTCGGCCGCCCGCTCCCCGTCGCCGGCGCGGCGGGCCCGCCCGATCAGCATGCCGAGCGCCACGAGCCGCTGCTGGACGCCGTCGTGCAGGTCCCGCTCGATGCGGCGCCGCTCGTCGTCCACCGCGTCCACGACCTGCGCCCGCGTCACCGACAGCTGCGCGATGCGGCGCTCGTACTCCTCCAGCGGGCTCGGCCCGAGGCAGCGCCGGGCCACGCTCCGCTCCATCGCCGCGACCCCGACCAGGCCCTGCACGGCGAGGAAGAGCAGCACCACGCCCGCGACGGCCGTGTAGAGGACGATCCACCAGGTCGGCGGGATGCCGTCCAGGTGGTCACCCGTGATCCACCAGCCCACCGCCAGCCGGACCGCGGCCGCCGCCCCGTAGGCCAGCAGCAGCAGGATCACCCCGCCGAGCAGCCCCACCGGCACCCGCAGCACCAGGTACGCGAGCGCCTTCAGCGGGCCGTACCGGACGGCCCGGTCCTCGCCGAGGAACACCCGGAGCCTCCACAGCTCCAGCTCGGCCAGGAGCTCGGCGCCCTCCGCGACCGCCCCGGGGACCTTCCGGCGCCCGCGCGAGAACGCCATCGAGTACGCCATCAGCAGCGCCGCCACCGCCAGCAGCACCAGTTCCACTCCCGCGGTCACCGCGGCCAGCAGCAGGCCCGCCGCGGCTCGCCCGGCCGCGCGCGGGCCGCCGCGCGGCACGTCAAAAGTCGCGATCACGTTGAAGTTCTCTCGCCTCCGCTCGGTGCGCCCCTTGCCTCCGCCCCCGCCCCGGCCTCCGCGCGGACCCGCGCGCCTTCACGATACGTACGGCCACGAACGCCAGCGCCGCCAGACCGACCAGCGCGACGACGGCCTTGGAGTAGACGCCGACGAACTCCTCCACCGTCCGCCAGTTGTCCCCGAGCCCGTACCCGGCCAGCACGAACACCGTGTTCCACAGCAGGCTGCCGAGGGCGGTGTAGAGCAGGAACGTCGCGGGCCTCATCCGCTCCACCCCCGCCGGGACGGAGACCAGGCTGCGGAAGATCGGGATCATCCGGCCGAAGAACACGGCCTTGGCGCCGTGCCGGGCGAACCACGCCTCCGTCCGGTCCAGGTCGTCGAGCTTGAGCAGCGGCAGCCGGGCCACCATCGCGCGGATCCGGTCCCGCCCGATCAGCGCGCCGATCCCGTACAGGGCCAGCGCCCCGGCCACGCTGCCGGCCGTCGTCCACGCGAGCGCCGCCACCAGGCTCATCCGGCCCTGCGCGGAGGCGAACCCCGCCAGGGGGAGGATCACCTCGCTCGGCAGCGGCGGGAACAGGTTCTCCAGCGCGATCGCCAGCCCCGCCCCGGGCGCGCCCAGCCTGTCCATCAGGTCCGTCGCCCACCCCGCGACGCCTCCCGCGGGCTCGGCCGCCGGCGCCGCGTACATCGTCTCGATCATGTGTACGACGCTAGGAACCGGGACGCCGCGCCACCATGGAGCGCACCGCCGGTCCGTCCGGCCGCCTCCCGCACCCCTCCCCTGCGGAAAACCGCACCCCGAGGGGCCGAAAACGGGGACGGGGACGGGCATCCGGCCTACTGTTGGATCACCGCCGCCGCCCGTCCTGGGAGATCAGGGCGCACGACAGAAGGAGCCGCGCGCGTGGCCGACGACCTCCCCGAGAACGCACCTCCGGGCATCGACCCCTCCACGCCCACCTTCGCGCGCGTGTACGACTACTTCCTCGGCGGCAAGGACAACTTCGCCGCCGACCGCGAGGTGGCCGACATGGTGATGCAGCTCGTGCCGGAGGCCCCCGTCGTGGCCCAGGGCAACCGGGTCGCCATCGAGCGGGCGGTGACCTACATGGCCCGCGATCTCGGCATCGACCAGTTCGTCGACATCGGGTCGGGGCTGCCCACGTCGTCCAACGTGCACCAGTTCGCCCGGGCGGCCAACCCCGACGCGCGCGTGGTGTACGTCGACAACGACCCGATCGTGCTGGCGCACGGGCGGGCGCTGCTGACCGAGACCGGCGTCGCGACGTTCATCCAGGGCGACCTGTACGAGCCCGAGAAGATCTTCACCGACCCCGCGCTGACCGGGCTCCTCGACCTGTCGCGCCCGGTGGGCGTCGTGCTGGCCGCGATCATCCACCACGTGCCGGACGACCGCGACCCGGCCGGGGTCGTCCACGCGCTGCTCCCGTTCCTCGCGCCCGGCAGCCACGTCGTGCTCACCCACCTGCACGACGCGGGGGACGATCCGCGCGTCGAGGAGGCCAAGCGCATCCTGCAGTCGGGCCTGGGCGGGTCCTACTTCCGCCACTCCTCCGAGATCGAGCGGTTCATGGAGGGCCTCACGATCCTGGAACCGGGGGTGGCCAACGTGACCGCGTGGCGGCCCGCCGGGCCCGCCGGGCCGCTGGAGCACCCGCTGCACTCCCAGATGGTCGCCGTCCTGGGGCGTAAGGACTGATCAGCGGATTCAGCGGAGAGTGAAACCGGTTCCGCCCGCGCCCGCGCCCGCAGGAGGCTCGGAGCCCCGATTCCCGCAGGCCGCGCGGTTACGGACGGCCTCGCCCCCCGGTTTCGGGCCCACGTCCGGTCATGATCCAGGTAAAAGATCTTTTTGATCGACTTTTCCGTTGTTGGGCCTTTCTTGTAGCGTTCGCAGCGTTTTGTGAAGTGCATTCATGATCGGACTTTCCCGCCACAAGATCATGTAAGGACGCCGCGATGCCCCTGGCGACAGGCCTGGCCGCGGCCGCGCTCGTGGGCCTGCTCTCGCTCCTGGCCACCGCGCGGCACGGCAGGCGCCCCGACCGTTCGGACGAACGGCACCCCGAGTCGCTGACGGCCGTCCTCGGCCCGGGGGACGAGGAGTACCTCGCCTGGCTGGCCGACCACCACTGGCCCGCCGACGAGTACCTCGATCTGGAGCACGAGTGGCGGATCGAGCTGGAGTTCGGCGAGCCGGCGGGCCACTACGAGTCGCCGCTGTGCCCCCGGTGCGACCTGCGCCGCGAGGACGTCTGGCCGTGCCCCGCCTGCGGCAGGCTCCTGCACTCCTCCTGCGGCCACGGCATGCGGCGCCGCACCGTCGAGCGCCCCTACCGGACCCACGGCACCAACTCCGAGGCCGTCGTCGCCGAGTGGATCTGCACGGGCTGCACGGCCGTCGTCGGTCTCGACGTGGACCACGGCGACGAACCGGACGGTGGCATCTTGCGGTGAATCGCCCCTGATTGCCCTAGCTTCGACGCCTTCACACGTGGGCGACGGTAAAAAATTCGCCATCCACTTGCATATTTCGGACGCAGCGCGGCAGGCTGCAATATGTCCTTAATCACGTGGGACACCCGTGGAGGAACCCTGTGACCGCCGAGCACCACACCATCTGCCAGCACGAGCCGCCCTGTCCGCAGCCGGACGACCTCGACCGCGAGGCCGCGCGCATCATCGCCGCCCACCCCGAGCAGGGGTGGAATCTCCTGTGCAACGGCGTCGTCGTCTTCGACGACACCGGCGAGCTCCTTCCCGACGGCCGCGTCATCGCACCGCACCGTCCCACCACCGCCGCCTAGAGCCCGCGACCCGTCCCGGCACGATCATCCGATCACGTGCCGGTCGTTCCCGACGCCGGGCGAGCGCCTGCCGCCCGGGACGTCGCGAGCACGCTCTCCGGCTCCCCTCCCAGCCCCCCGCACAGACGGCGATCCGCCGCAGACCCCCACGTGAGCTCGATGAACCGGCGCTCTCCCCCGTACGCGCCGCCCCCGGTCCGGCAGCCGAGACCCTCCACTCGCCTTCGGACCGTCGTGGCGTTCATCCAGGCCAGGCCATGCCGAGGCCACCTCTCCGCGCCGTCATCAGGCGACCACCACCGGACTCCAACCCGCTTGCCAAACCCTGGCAGCGTGCGACGAAAGCCCGCGTGTCGTGACGCCCCCGCGCGACGATCGCGCACAGCCTTGGAGAGGAGAGCGGACAGGGCGCGGCGATCCCAGGTGAACCTCGCCCGCTCGCGCGCGTCCGCATGAGACGCCGTGCGCTGTTCGTCTCCACCGATCCGCATGTCGGACTCCCATCCGGCGGGCGATCCCGGTAGCGTTCAACTGTTTTGCTACTTACGCAACAATCATGCGGAACTCGACCGCGGAAGGACGGTGTGGGTGTGGTCACAGTCCTGGTCCTCGCGTCCCTGGTCGCCCTGTTCGGCCTTTTCCTGCCGAACCTCCTCCACCCCATGCCGCCGCGCCCCGCTCCGGAGCAGGGGGATCCCGCTCCCGAGCCGCCACGCGCCGTCCCGCCCCCCGCCCTCGCCGCCGATCCCCCGGGCCACCCGGAGTCCATGACCGCCGAGCTGGACCCCGGCGACGAGGAGTACCTCGCCTTCGTGGCCGACGAGCTCTGGCCCGACGACGAGTACCTGGAGCTGGAGCACACCACCGACGGCGAGGAGGAGTCCGGCGGCAGCAGCATGCGCATGTGAGCGGGCGACCTTTGGTGGACCGTTCCGAAGCGCAGTGCCCGGCCGGCCGGTGAACGCGCGACCGGTTACGTGGTGGGGAGGGGAGCGCCCGTCTCCAGGAGCGTCTTAAGGCCGGACAGGACGTGCGGCCAGCCGTGCCGGGACATGCCGAGCAGCACCTCGCCGCCCTCGTGGACGACGGTCAGCCTCACCGCCTCCCCGACGGGTTCGAGATCGAAGGTCACCTTGGAGCGGGGCTCCCGCAGGAGCCGTGCGCGGGTCTCCTCGTCCACGCCGGTGGACCGCGCCCACTCCGGCGTGAAGGTGTGCCAGGTGTAGCTGAGGCACCGGCCCGGCTCGGCCGCGAGGACGACCTGCTCAGGGTCGGACGTCGTCGCGCCCTCCTCGTGCCAGGTGACGGCGGACCCGGGCCGCCAGTCGGTCTCGAAGGCGACACCCCAGTAGCGGCGGGTGGAGCCCGGGTCGGTGAGCGCCTCCCAGAGCCGCTCCGGCGTGGTCCTGATGTAGGTCGTGTAGACGAACTCGTTTCCGGTCATCGCGTCCTTTTCAGCGGACCTGGGGTTCTAGGGAGCCTGTCTCGAGTCACGACCAAGGCCGCAGCAGCCGACACAATCCTTACCAGCCGATCCCAGACCAGCCACCACAAGACTCACAGCCTGTCTCGAAGTCGCCCCGGCCACGCGCGCGAACGCGTGACCTGCCCGGTGGAGCGAAGCCGAAGGCGAGCGGAACCGGGCAGATCGCGAAGCGATGCCGCGTTCGCCCAGGCCAGGTCACGCAGCGAGCCGCTAGGCGAGCGAAGTGGGCCGGGACTGAGAAAAACACAGCCTAGGGCTTGCGGCCCACGGCGCCGTAGGCGTCCACCGCCTCCGGCTCGGCCGCCGTGTCCGGCCGCCAGTGCGTCACCGGGACGATGCCGGGCTCCACGAGTTCCAGCCCGTCGAAGAAGTGCCCGATCTCCTCGGGCGTCCGCAGGACGAGGTGCGCGTTGCCCGCCGCGTTCCAGACGTCGACGATGCGGTCGGACGCCTCTCCGTGCACGACGTTCGTCCCGTCGTACATGGCGAAGTAGCTGCCGGAGGGCACCGCGTCCATGAGCCGCCGCACGATCCGGTAGGCCTCGTCGTTGTCGGGGACGAACTCCAGGATGCCCATCAGGGTGAACGCGATCGGGCGGCTGAAGTCGAGCGTCTCGGCGGCGCCCTCCAGGATCGTGCCGGGGTCGCGCAGGTCCGCGTGGATGTAGGCGGTGCTCCCCTCGGGCGTGCTGGTGAGCAGGCCCTTCGCGTGCTCCAGGACCAGGGGGTCGTTGTCGACGTAGACGACCCTCGACTCGGGCGCGGCGCGCTGGGCGACCTCGTGGGTGTTGTCCACCGTGGGGAGCCCGGTGCCGACGTCGATGAACTGGCGGATGCCCGCCTCGGCGGCCAGATGCCACACCACCCGGTTCAGGAACAGCCGGGAGGCCCGTGCCAGCCGTGCGACGTCCGGCAGCATCCCGAGGATCTGGTCCCCGACCTCGCGGTCCACCGGATAGTTGTCCTTGCCGCCAAGCCAGTAGTTCCAGATGCGCGCAACATGCGGGACGCTCGTGTCGATGCCGGACACGGGTTTCTGGTCGCTCATGCGCCACCCCCTCGGCCGTTCCCTTCCCGTTACGGAGGAAGGTCAGTCATCGTCGTCCGCCTTCCCGTCGTCCGCCTTCCCGGCGACCGCCTTGCCGGTCGCGGCGTCCACGATCACCTCGTGCTTCTTCCCGTCGGCGCCGACCACGTCGACCTCCCAGACGGTCCTGCCGTTGTCGTCGTCCAGCTCGATCTCATGGACCTCGCCGGGGACGGCCTTCAGCGCCGCGTCCGCGGCCTGCGTCAGCGAGACGGCCGGGCGGGCGGGCTTCCCGCCGGAGGGCGACGCGCCCTCCCCGCCGTCCGCCGCCGCGACCGCGGCCGTGGCTCCCCCGGCGGCGAGCGCGCCCGCGGCGACCACCGTGACCAGCAGGCCGCGGCCCGCGACCATGCGCCGTGCGTCGAACCTCATCGAAGCTCCCATCTGCGGGTGTCGTGCCGGCCTTCGCGGCCGGACCCTTCGCCATGGACGATGCCGGGCGTTCCTGTAGCGCCGCTGAAGGGACCTGAAGCCGCCTTCAGGTGCGGTTTGGCAGGCTGTGGGGATGCGCCTGCTGATCGTCGAGGACGAGAGACGCCTGGCCGCCTCGCTCGCGCGGGGGCTGACGGCCGAGGGATTCGTGGTCGAGACCGTCCACGACGGCGCCGAGGGGCTGCACCGGGCGCTCGGCGGCGGGTACGACCTGATCCTCCTCGACATCATGCTGCCCGGGATGAACGGCTACCGGGTGTGCGCGGCGCTGCGCGCGGCGGGCGACGAGACGCCGATCCTGATGCTGACCGCCAAGGACGGCGAGTACGACGAGGCGGAGGGCCTGGACACCGGCGCGGACGACTACCTCACCAAGCCGTTCTCCTACGTGGTGCTGGTGGCCCGCGTCCGCGCGCTGCTGCGCCGCCGGACGCGGGGCGCGGCGCCCGCCATCGTGCTCGGCGACCTCACGGTCGACCCGGCCGCGCGGCGCGTGCACCGGGGCGAGGTCGAGGTGGAGCTCACCGCCAAGGAGTTCGCGGTGCTGGAGCACCTGGCGTCGAACGCGGGCCGGGTCGTCTCGAAGGCCCAGATCATCGAGGCGGTGTGGGACCTCGCCTACGGCGGGGACCCCAACATCGTCGAGGTGTACGTGAGCGCGCTGCGCCGCAAGCTCGACGTCCCGTTCGGGCGCCGGTCGATCACGACGGTGCGGGGCGCCGGGTACCGGCTGGCCCGGGACGGGGGCGCCTGACATGGCCCGCCGCCCGACGTCCGTCCGCGCCAGGACGACCCTGGGCGCGACCGCCGTGGTGGCCGTCGCGCTCGTCGCCGCCGGGCTCGCGGTGGTGCTGCTGCTGCGCTCCAACCTCGGCGGCCAGGCAGACCTGAAGGCGGAGGTGGCGGCGCGCGAGGTGGCCTCGCAGCTCGCGAGCGGCACCCCGTTCGCGGCGCTCGACCTGCCGGACGGGGAGGACCGTCCCGTGCAGGTCGTGGACGAGGAGGGCCGGGTTCTGGCGGCCAGTGAGGACCTGCGGGAGATCCACGGAACCGGCTCTCCCGCCGTGCGGCCCGTGCGGCCGCCGCAGGGCGGCGACGATGACGACCGCGGTGACGACGACCCGGCGCGCGGCGAGATGGCGGGCGGCGACCCGGACCTCACCACGGGCCGCGCGACCGTGGACGACAGCACGGCCGTCTACCGGTTCGCGGCGGTCGAGGTCACGACGCCGCGGGACGAGACGGTGACCGTCTACGCGGGCGCCGACCTGGCCGCCGCCCGGGACGCGGTGGGCACCGCGGTCCGGGCGATGCTCGCGGGTCTGCCGCCCCTGCTCGCGGTCGTCGCGGGCGTGACGTGGCTGGTCACGCGGCGGGCGCTGCGCCCGGTGGAGGCGGTCCGGGCGGAGCTGGCCGAGATCACCTCTTCCGGCGACCTGGCCCGGCGGGTGCCCGTCCCGGACGCGCGGGACGAGATCGCCGGGCTCGCCGCGACGACGAACGCGACGCTCGCCGCGCTGGAGGAGTCGGTGGCGCGGCAGCGCGGGTTCGTGGCGGACGCCTCGCACGAGCTGCGCAGCCCCATCGCCTCGCTGCGCACCCAGCTGGAGGTGGCCGCCGCGCACCCGGAGCTGCTGGACGTCGGCGGGCTCACCGAGGACGTCCTGCGGCTCCAGCGGCTGGCCGCCGACCTGCTGCTCCTCGCCCGCATCGACGCCGGGGACCGCCCGCCGGCCAGGCCCGTCGCGCTCGGCGAACTCGTCCTGGACGAGCTGGAGCGCCGCGCGGCGGGCGACCGGATCGCCGTCCAGGCGTCGATCGGGGCCGATCCGCGGGTCATGGGCGTGCCGGGGCGGCTGGCGCGGGTGGTCGGCAACCTGCTCGACAACGCCCAGCGGCACGCGCGCTCGGCGGTCCGGCTGTCGGTGGACGAGGAGGCGGGCGCGGCGGTGGTGCGGGTCGCCGACGACGGGCCGGGGGTGCCGCCCGCCGACCGCGAGCGGATCTTCGAGCGGTTCGTGCGGCTGGACGACGCGCGCAGCCGGGACGAGGGCGGCGCGGGTCTCGGGCTGGCCATCGCCCGCGACCTGGTGCTGGCGCACGGCGGAGACCTCGCCGTGCGCGAGGCCCCCGGCGGCGGTGCGCTGTTCGAGGTGCGACTGCCGGCCTTGTGACCCGGCTCCCCGGGGCCGGTTACTTGAGGAGCTGGCGGGCCATGACCATGCGCTGGATCTGGTTGGTGCCCTCGTAGATCTGGGTGATCTTGGCGTCGCGCATCATCCGCTCCACCGGGAACTCCCGCGTGTACCCGTACCCGCCCAGCAACTGCACCGCGTCGGTCGTCACGTCCATCGCCACATCCGAGGCCAGCGTCTTGCACGCCGACGACACGAACGTCAGATCCGGCACCCGCTCCCCGCCCATTGCCCGCTCGGACTTCACCGCCGCGTGATACGTCAGCTGCCGCGCCCCCTCCAGCCGCATCGCCATGTCGGCCAGCATGAACTGCACACCCTGGAAATCCGCGACCGCCTTGCCGAACTGCCGCCGCTGCTTGACATACCCCACCGCGAAATCCAGCGCCCCCTGCGCGATCCCCAGCGCCTGCGCCGCGATCGTGATCCGCGTATGGTCCAACGTCGCCAGCGCCGTCCTGAACCCCGTCCCCGGCTCACCGATCATCCGATCGGCCGGAACCCGCACCCCCTCCAGCACCACCTGACGCGTCGGCGACCCCTTGATCCCCAACTTGCGCTCCTTGGCCCCGAACGACACCCCCGCATCCTCCTGCGAGTCCACCACGAACGCCGAGATCCCCCGCGCCCCCGCACCCGGCTCGGTCACCGCCATCACCGTGTAGAACCGCGACACCCCCGCATTGGTGATCCACATCTTCGCGCCGTCCAGCACCCAGTGATCCCCATCACGCACCGCACGCGTCCGCATCCCCGCCGCGTCCGACCCCGCATCCGCCTCCGACAACGCATACGAGAACATCGCCTCCCCCCGCGCCACCGCCGGAAGAAACCGCTCCTTCAACCCCTCCGACCCCGCCAACAGCACCGGAACCGTCCCCAGCTTGTTCACCGCCGGGATCAACGACGAGGACGCGCACACCCGCGCCACCTCCTCGATCACGATCACCGTCGCCAAAGCATCGGCCCCCGCACCCCCGTACGATTCCGGCACGTGCACCGCATGCAGATCACCCGCCACCAGCGCGTCCAACGCCTCCTGCGGGAACCGCGACTCCTCGTCCACCTCCGCCGCGAAAGGAGCGATCTTGGCCTCGGCCAGCTCACGCACCGAACGCCGCAACAGCTCGTGCTCCTCCGACGGCGCGTACGCGGGAAAGTCGCTCATCGTTCCTCCAGGATGCCGGGGCCGCGGGCCGATATTTTGACGGCCAATATTTGGACGCCAAATTAAGCGAGCGGGCGGACGCCGTCAAGGCGCTCCCCGGTGGTCACAGGTGGCGCAGCAGCAGGGCGAGCGCCGGATTGTCGTTGCCGCGCCGCCAGGTCAGGCTCAGCTCCACGGGGGCCGGATCGGGCAGGTCGACGGGCCGGAACACCACGCCCGCGTAGCGCAGCCGGGCCGCCGCCGCGGGCACGAGCGCGAGCCCCCAGCCGCAGCTGACCAGCGCGAGGATGCTGTGCACCTGGCTGAGGTACTGCGCGTACACGGGCGAGACGCGGGCCTGCCGGAACAGGCTGACCAGCAGTTCGTGGAAGTAGCGGGCCTCGACGGGGGAGTACATGAGGAACCGCCGCCCGTCGAGGTCGGCGAGCGGGACCGGGCCGTCCCCCTCCGCCAGGGGATGGCCGTGCGGGACCGCGGCGAGCAGGGGCTCGCGGTCGGCGGGGCGCTCCTCCAGGTCGGGGTCGCTCACCGGCGGCCGGACGAGCCCGAGGTCCAGGCCGCCCTCGGCGAGGGCGCGCACCTGGTCGCGGGTCACCATCTCCCGCAGCACGATCTCCACGTCCGGGAGCGCCGCGCGGGCGGCCTCCAGCACCCGGCCGAGCGTGGCGTGGGCGCTCGCGGCGGTGAAGCCGAGGGTGATCGTCCCCGCCTCCCCCGCCGACACCTGCCGGACGGACATCGCGGCGTGGTCGGCCTGCTGGAGCAGCCGGCGGGCCTCGACGAGGAACGCGCGCCCGGCGGGGGTGAGGCGCACCGAGCGGTTCGTCCGGTCGAACAGCCGCACCTTCAGTTCGTTCTCCAGCAGCTGGATCTGGCGGCTGAGCGGCGGCTGCGTCATGCGCAGGCGCCGGGCGGCGCGGCCGAAGTGCAGTTCCTCGGCGACGGCCACGAAGTTCGCCAGCTGGGTGAGCGTGAACATCGATTCGCTTCGGGTATCAGTGGATGCGTTTTCTGTGTTGGACCTGGATCGATCGACCATCCTAGCCTCGGGGCATGAAGCAGACCGCGCCCGACGAGATCGCCCGGCGGCTCGGGTCCGGGCTCCTGTCGTTCCCCGTCACCCACTTCCGCGACGACCTGTCGTTCGACGAGGACGCCTACCGCGAGAACATCGCCCGCCTCGGCGCGTACGACGTGGCGGGCCTGTTCGCGGCGGGCGGGACGGGCGAGTTCTTCTCACTGACGCCGGACGAGGTCGGCCGGGTGGTGCGCGCGGCGGTCGCGGAGGCGCCGGACGGCGTCCCGGTGGTCGCGCCCGCCGGGTACGGGACGGCGCAGGCCGTGCGGATGGCCGAGGACGCCGAGCGCGCGGGCGCCGACGGGGTGCTGCTGTTCCCGCCCTACCTCACCGAGGCCTCGCAGGAGGGCCTGGCGGCGCACGTCCGGGCGGTGTGCCGGGCCACCCGCCTCGGCGTGACGGTCTACAGCCGCGCCAACGCCGTCTACCAGGACGCGACGATCGCCGAGCTGGCCGACGCGTGCCCGAACCTCGTCGGCTTCAAGGACGGCGTCGGCGATCTGGAGCTGATGACGCGGATCCGGTCCCGCCTCGGCGACCGCCTCGTCTACGTCGGCGGGCTGCCGACCGCCGAGACGTTCGCCCTCCCCTACCGGGAGATGGGCGTCACGACGTACTCGTCGGCGATCTTCAACTTCGCCCCGGAGTTCGCGCTCGCCTTCCACGCCGCCGTCCTCGCCGGCGACCGGGCGGGGGTCCACCGGCGGCTGGCGGAGTTCGTCCTGCCGTACTGCGAGATCCGCAACCGCCGCAAGGGATACGCGGTGAGCATCGTCAAGGCCGGCATGCGGGTCACCGGACGTCCCGCCGGCCCCGTCCGCCCGCCGCTGACGGACCTGACCGGGGACGAGACGGCACGGCTCGCGGAACTCGTGAAGCGGGTGCGCTGAGATGGCGGGCGCCGAGGCGGTCCTCGACCGGATCGCCTGGATCGAGCTGTCGTCGGTCACGCTGCCGCTCGCCGCGCCCGTCAGCGACGCGAAGGTGCTCACCGGGCGGCAGCGGCCGATGACCGAGGTGGTGTTCCTGTTCGCCGAGATCGGCACCGAGCAGGGCCACGAGGGCGTCGGCTTCGGGTACTCCAAGCGCGCGGGCGGGCCCGGCCAGTTCGCGCACGCCGCCGAGATCGCCCCCGCCGCCGTCGGCGAGGATCCGAGCGACATCGGCAGGATCGGGACGAAGCTGGCATGGGCGGGGGCGTCGGCCGGGCGCGGCGGCCTCGCCGGGCAGGCGATCGCCGCCATCGACATCGCGCTGTGGGACCTGAAGGCCAGGCGCGCGGGCCTGCCGCTCGCCAAGCTCCTCGGAGCGCACCGCGACTCCGTCCGCTGCTACGACACCACGGGCGGGTTCCTCGGCGCACCGCTGGAGGAGGTGCTCGACAACGCGGCCGCCTCCGCGCGGGCCGGGATCGGCGGCGTCAAGATCAAGGTCGGGCATCCCGACCACGCCGAGGACCTGCGCCGCGTCGCGGCCGTCCGGGAGCGGCTCGGCGACGGGTTCCCGCTCATGGTGGACGCCAACCAGCAGTGGGACCGGCCGGCCGCGCGCCGGATGGGGCGCGCGCTGGAGGAGTTCGGCCTCACCTGGATCGAGGAGCCCCTGGACGCCCACGACGCCGAGGGGCACGCCGCGCTGGTGCGGGCGCTCGACACCCCCGTCGCGAGCGGGGAGATGCTGACCAGCGTGGCCGAGCACCGCGAGCTCATCGACCGGGGCGCCGTCGACGTCCTGCAGCCGGACGCCCCGCGCATCGGCGGCATCACCGGCTTCCTGAAGGTCGCCGCGCTCGCCGAGCACCGGCACCTGGCGCTCGCGCCGCACTTCGCGATGGAGATCCATCTGCATCTGGCGGCCGCGTACCCGTCCGAGCCGTGGGTGGAGCACTTCGACTGGCTCGGCCCGCTGTTCGAGGAGCGGCTCACCATCGAGGGCGGGCGGATGCACGTCCCGTCCCGTCCCGGTCTCGGCATCACGCTCAGCGAGCGGGCCCGCGCCTGGACGACGCGGCGGGCCCTCGCCGGCGCCCGGCCCTGACCGGGCCGGGCCGGAGGAGCTGCTGGAGCAGGGGTCGAACCTGCATGACGTGATCCAGAATCACGCATCCTGCCCTTGGATGATCCAGCACGGGTGCCCGCCGGCGGGCGGTGGCGTCCGCCCGCCGTGGGCACGGGGAGGACCGGCCGGGGGTCGTTACTCCCGCCGGTCCAGTCCAGAGCCGCACCCGGGAATCGAACCCGGTTCTGCTGGGTGGAGACCAGCCGCCTCACCATTCAGGCCTGTGCGGCGCGCGGAGCAGGAAAGGCTCCGCCCGGTGGCCGTTCAAGGCCGTGGATCGGGCCGGACTCGAACCGGCATCCTCCCGCTTGCAAGGCGGGCGCTCTCCCCATTGAGCTACTGACCCCTGATAAAAGAGAAAGGCCGCCGGGATCTCTCCCTGACGGCCTCCGGCGGAGCCTGACGGCTCTATCCGGAGGCGTTTCCGGCAAGGGCGACGCCCTGACCGGCCCCGAATCCGAGGGGCTGTCGGGCCTGCCGCCCGATGGTCGTGACCATGGCCTCCACCGCCTCCCGTGCGCTTCCGACCTTTTCCATGCCCCTATGGTGCGGGACGCCGCGCGGGCACGCAACGCCTTTTCCATGCGAACGCCCCGGGCCGTTCGGGGAGAATCGGCCCGGGGCGAGTCGGATATGCGTCACGCCGCCCCGCGGCGGCTGCGGCCGCGGCCGGGGGTCAGCAACCGCCCCAGAACGCGGAACGGCAGGGTCACGACGCTGATGATCGTCCCGACAATGGCGCTGATCGCTGCGCTGATGCGGCGCATCTGGCTTCACTCCTTCGGCTCGGTCCTGACCGACCGATACCCGCCTGTGGAGTTTTACACCGGCTTTGCCCCGGCAATGACGGTGGCGGAGAACTCCTCGGACGCAGCGACCGTGGGAGCGAGGCCGCCGGCCTCCACGGCGGCGACGGCGGCGGCGGCCTGCCGCTCGCTCGTCTCGAACAGCAGGCGGCCGCCCGGGGCGAGCCAGCGCGACGCCTCGGCGGTGACGCGGCGCAGCACGTCGAGACCGTCCGGCCCGCCGTCGAGCGACGAGCGCGGCTCGTGGTCGCGCGCCTCCGCCGGCATCAGGGCGATGTCCCCGGTCGGGACGTAAGGGACGTTGGCCAGCAGGACGTCGACCCGCCCGCGCAGCTCGCCCGGGACGGCGTCGAAGAGGTCGCCCTCGTGGGCCGTGCCGCCGTACGGCGCGATGTTGCCGCGGGCGCAGCGCACCGCCGCGGGTTCGATGTCGGCGGCGTGCAGGACGCACTCGCCCGCGCCGGAGGCGAGCGCGGCCCCGAGCGCGCCCGACCCGCAGCACAGGTCGAGGATCACGGGGCGGGGAGGCGCGAGGGCGTGGGCCCTCCGGACGAGGAACTCGGTGCGGGGCCGGGGCACGAAGACCCCGGGGCCGACGGCGATCCGCAGCCCGCAGAACATCGCCCAGCCGAGAACGTGTTCGAGCGGCTCGCCGGCCGCGCGGCGCTCCACCATGGCGGCGGCGTCGCCGGGGGCGGGGGCGGTGGAGAGGATGAGGCGCGCCTCGTCCTCGGCGAACACGCAGCCGGCTGCGCGGAGCCTGGAGACGATGGCGGGCTCGGTGAGGGGTGCTGTCATTGGAGTCCGCAACTGTATCCGGCACCGTGGCCTCCCGCGCGTCCCCGGCATGGCCGGCCGGGCGCGACAATGGAGCGTCGTCCAGAAGCCGGGGGGTCGTGGGTGTCGGACAGATCGGACCTGAGGGCCGACTGCGCCAGCTGTTTCGGGCTGTGCTGTGTGGCGCTGCCGTTCGCCCGGTCCACCGACTTCGCGGTGGACAAGGACGCGGGCGAGCCCTGCCGCAACCTCCTGGCCGACTTCCGCTGCGGCATCCACGCCGACCTCCGGCGGCGCGGCTTCCCGGGCTGCACGGTGTTCGACTGCTTCGGCGCCGGTCAGAAGGTGTCGCAGGAGACCTTCTCCGGCCGGGACTGGCGCGGGGACCCGGAGGCCGCGCACCGCATGTTCGCGGTGTTCCCCGTCATGCGGCAGCTCCACGAACTGCTCTGGTATTTGGACCAGGCCGCGGCGCTGCCGTCCTCCGGCCCGATCCTCGACGGGCTGCGGCGGGCGTCCGGCGAGGTCGACCGCCTCACCGGGGGCGACCCCGGCGAACTCGCCGAGGTGGACGTCCGGGCCGTCCGGGAGAGGGTGAACGGCCTGCTGTCGCGGGCGGGAGAGCTCGCCAGGGCCGGCGTCCCCGGGCGCCGGAAGAACCGGCGCGGCGCCGATCTGATGGGGGCGAGGCTCAGGCGCGCCGACCTGCGCGGCGCCGATCTGCGCGGCGCGTACCTGATCGCCGCCGACCTGCGGGACGCCGACCTGCGGGTCGCGGACCTGACCGGGGCGGACCTGCGGGACGCCGACCTGCGCGGCGCCGACCTCACCGGGTGCCTCTTCCTGACCCAGCCGCAGCTCGACTCGGCGCGCGGTGACGCGGCGACGCGGCTGCCGGCGGCCCTCGCACGGCCCGCGCACTGGACGACTCCCGCGGCCTGATCTTGTTTAGCCGCCCGGTCAAGGGGCATTTTCGCCTGTCAAAGGGCATTTCCGCAGCGCACGTCGTCGGGGGGTCGCGTGGTGCGGGTCAGATGGTGGGGTACGGGAGCCGTGGCGCTCGTGCTGCTGGTCCTCGGCGGCGGGCTTCCCCTGCTCGACCGCGCCCTCGGGCCCCGCGGGCAGCCGCTGGCGCCGGGCACGGTGGTGTCGGTCGGGACGGAGCGCGACGGGGCCCGCCCGGTGACGTTCTCGGTCACCTCCCCCGGCTGGGTCCTGAACCGGGGCGCCACCTCCCTCGCCAGCAGCGCCGAACTGCTCAGCGGCGACGTGGTCTTCGACCTCAGCGTGGTGGTGCCGCTGGGATCGGCGGACGCGCGGGCGCTGTGGGGCGGCCTCGGGCGGATCGTCGCCGCGGGCGGTCGCACGCGCCTCGGGACGGGGCCCGTCCCGCTCACGACCACGCAGGGCCTGACCGGGCTGACGGGACGGCTCGCCGGGCGTGAGCGCGTCGGCACGGCGGCAGTGTTCGCGAAGGGGACGCTCGGCGCGGCCGTCACGGCGACGGGCCCACCGCAGGCCTTCGGTGACGCCGCCCCGCAGGTCGAGGCGATGGTGCGGACGATCAGGATCGCGGCGCCATGGGAATGACCCGCGGCGGTCTGGCGCGCCGTCCCGCGTTCTGGCTGTGGGCGGCGGCGTGCCTGCTCGGCGTCTGGATCGCGCTGCGCGGGATCGGCACGCACGTCTCGGCGTTCCCCGGCGGGGCGGTCGCCGGGGTCGTGCTGCTCGCGCCGGCGCTGGCCGGCGGCGTGTGGCTGCTGCGGCGGCTGCACCCCGTCCGCTCGCCGCCGCTCGGCTACGCGCTGGTCGCGGTGGCGTGGGGCGGGCTGGCCGCGTTCGGGACGGCGCTGCCCGCCAACGCGGCGTTCCAGGCGATCGTCGGGAAGACGGCGGGGCCGGGCTTCAACGCGGCGTGGGGAGCGTCGATCGCCGCCCCGGTGAACGAGGAGATCCTGAAGCTGCTCGGCGTCGCGACGCTGGCGCTGATGGCGCCTGCCGCGGTCCGCGGGCCGCTCGACGGCTGGGGCTACGGCGCGCTGGCGGGGCTGGGCTTCCAGTTCGCGGAGAACTTCCTGTACGTCCTGAACACTATCGTCCTGACGGGCGCCACGCACGACGCGAACGCGGCGCTCTTCTCGTTCGGCACCCGGGTGGTCTGCGGGGCGTGGTGGAGCCACTGGGCGATGACCGCGGTCGGCGGCGCGGGCCTCGGCCTCCTGATCGGGCGGGCCTCGAAGGCGCACCTGGCCGTCGCGATGGGCGCGTTCGTCCTGGCGATGGCGCTGCACTCGTGGTGGGACGCCCCCGTCCTGTCCGGGCTGGTCCTGATGCCGGTGAAGGGCGCCCCGATCCTGCTGGCGGCGGTCGTCGCCTACCGCCTGGCCAGGCGCCGCTACCTCTCGCATTTCCGGCGCACGGTGCACGCGGAGACGAGGGACGGCGTCCTCGTGCCGGGTGAGGGCCACGTGCTCGCGTTCCGCAAGTGGCGCAGGAAGGAGCAGTGGGGAGTGCCGGCCGGGGAGTCGCGCCGGCTGCTCGAACGGCTCCGCGCCGCCGAACTCGCCCTCATCGAGGACGGCCTCGGCGGCCTGGAACCGGACCCGCTGGCCGCCGAGCGGCTGCGCACCGACATCCGCGCCCTGCGGGGCGACCTCAAGGCGTCCGGCGCGAACGTGCGCGTGGCGTAGCGGCCAGGACGCAGGCGCACACGGCCGCACAGACGCCGGCGGCGATGAACAGCGCCCGGGCGGGGTCGCTGGAGCCGTCCCCGGCTCCGACCGGCGCGAACGTGCCCATGATCGCGACACCGAGCGTGGCGCCGAGCTGGCGGACGGCGTTCAGCACGCCGCCCGCCGCGCCCGCGGTGCCCTCGGGCGCCGCGGCGACGACCATCGTCGCGAGCGCGGGCAGCGCGAACGACACGCCGAAGCCGGTGCACAGCAGGCCCGCGACGAGCGGCGGATAGGACGCGCCGTCCAGCAGCACGGCGCCGAACAGCGCTCCCCCGGCGGTCAGCAGGCCCAGGCCCGCCAGGACGGGGCGGCGCGGGCCGGTCCGCGCCACGATGCGCCCGGTGAGCAGCGGATTGAACGCGAACGGCAGGGTCATCGGCAGGAACGCCAGGCCGGTCTGGAGCGGCGTCAGCCCGAGGGTCTGCCGGAACACCAGCGGCAGCACGAACAGCACGCCGGTCATGACGAAGTTGACGGCGGCGCCGGCGGCCAGGGCGGCGGGCATCCCCGGCGCCCGGAGCACCGCCGGGACCAGGACCGGCGCCTCGCTCCCGCGCTCGCGGACCGCGAACGCGGCGCCGGCCGCGACCGCTCCGGCCGCCGAGACGGCCGCGTGCGCGCCCGGCCCGCCTCCCAGGGCGATCAGGGCGTCGGTCAGCAGTCCGAGCGCGGCGCAGGCGAGGAGCTGCGCCACCGGGTCGAGGCGGCGGGTCCCGCGCGGGCAGTGCACGGGCCGTCCCGCCGCGAGCGCGAGGACGGCGGCGGCGAGCGGGACGTTGACCAGGAAGATCGCGCGCCAGCCGGCGAGGCCGACCAGCGCGCCGCCCGCGACGGGCCCGGCGGCGAGGGCGGCGCCGCTGGTCGCCGCCCAGGTCGCCACGGCCCGGGCGCGCTCGGCGGGCGCCGGGTACAGGCGGGCGATCATCGCCATGGAGGCGGGCACGCAGGCCGCGGCGGCGGCGCCGAGGACGGCGCGCAGCGCGACGAGCGTCCACAGGTCCGGCGCCGCGGCGCACAGCAGCGACCCGGCGCCGAAGGCCGCGACGCCCGCGCGGAAGACGCGGTGCGCGCCGTACCGGTCGGCGACGGCGCCCGCCGACAGCAGCAGCGCGCCGAACACGACGGTGTAGCCGGTGACGGCCCACTGCAGGCCCGCGACCGTCCCGTGCAGGGAGTCGGCCAAGTCGGGTTCGGCCACCGACAGGACGGTCGTGTCGAGCAGCACCATGAAGTAGCCGAGTGAGATGCCGAACAGGGCGGGGCCGCGCCGCCCGGAGGGCGCGGCCGTCGCGGGTGAGATAACCGGGTTCATGGCGCCCCAGTCTGGGCATCCGCGCGGGAGGGCTCCACCGGCCGGCCCGCACGCGGCGTTCGGAATATCCGAACGGACGGCCCGGGTTGCGACCGGCATGGAACTGCGCCAGCTGCGGACGTTCGAGGCCGTCGTCGCCCACCGGACCGTCACCGACGCCGCCAACGCCCTCGGGCTCGCGCCGTCGTCGGTGTCGGAGCAGATCCGCGCGCTGGAGGCGTCGCTGGGCGTCCCGCTGTTCCACCGCGGCCCCAAGGGCATGCGGCCGACCGAGGCGGGCGAGCGGATGCGCGGGTGGGCGCGGCGCCTGCTGCGGCAGGCCGAGCAGGCCCGCCGCGAGGTGGCCGCGGAGCAGCCGGTGCTGCGGCTCGGCGCGCTGGAGTCGATCGCCGCCGCGCACGTCCCCGCCGTCCTGTCCAGGCTGGCCGAGCGGCGGCCGGGGCTGCGGGTCGAGGTCCGGTCGGACGCGGCCCGCGACCAGCTCCTGGACGCGGTCGCCGCCGGGGACCTGGAGGCCGCGCTGCTGCTGGACGCCGGCGAGGGCGTGGGCGGGCTCGGGTTCGCGCCGCCGCCGGCGCCGCTGGACTTCGTGGACGTGGAGCCGGTGCCGCTCGCCCTCGTCGCCGCGCCGGACCACCGGCTCGCCGGGGCGCCCAGCCTGGCCGCCGGCGACCTGCGCGGCGAGAGGCTGCTGGTCAACGTGCCGGCGTGCTCGTTCTGGATGGCCGGTGAGCGGCTCCTCGGCTCCGCCGTCGAGCGGGTGCGGGCGGGCAGCGTCACCGTGATGGCTTCCTGGGCCGAGCAGGGCCTCGGCATCGCGCTGCTCCCCGAGTTCGCCGTCCGCGACCGGCTGGCGGCCGGAACCCTCGCCCGTCTCGCGTTCGACGCCCCCGGCCTCGAACTTCGCCTCGTCTGGCGGGCCGACCGGGAGGGCGTCCCCGGCATGCGGGAGGTCCTGTACGCGGCCGTCGCCTGACCGTTCCGCGTCACCGGTACGGAGCGTTTGCCCTTACTTACCCCGGGTAGCCGCCCAAGGGAGATCATTGTTCGGCCGGGGAGAACGCTATGGCAGGACGGAACGGGAGCGGAACCGCGAAGGCCGAGCGCGCGCAGAAGCTCTTCTGGGGGGTCAACGACCGGCTCGGGTCCACCGGGTTCCTGGACAAGAACATCCGCAAGGCGTTCCCCAAGCACTGGTCGTTCCTGCTCGGCGAGATCGCGCTCTACTCGTTCGTCGTCCTCGTGCTCACCGGGGTCTACCTGACGCTGTTCTTCCACCCGAGCGGGGCGGACACGGTCTACGACGGCTCGTACGCCCCGCTGAAGGGCGTCACGGTCAGCGAGGCGTACGCCTCCACCCTGCACCTGTCGTTCGACGTGCGGGGCGGTCTGCTGATGCGGCAGATCCACCACTGGGCGGCGAACGTCTTCGTCGCGGCGATCTGCGTGCACCTGCTGCGGATCTTCTTCACCGGCGCGTTCCGCAAGCCGCGCGAGATCAACTGGGTGATCGGCACGACGCTGTTCGTGCTGGCCGTCGCCGAAGGGTTCGCCGGGTACTCGCTGCCGGACGACCTGCTGTCGGGCACCGGCCTGCGGATCTTCCAGGGCATCCTGCTCTCGGTCCCGCTCGCGGGGACCTACGCGGCCCTGTGGGCCTTCGGCGGGGAGTTCCCCTCCGCCGCGGAGTTCATCCCGCGGCTGTTCACCGTGCACATCCTGATCGTCCCCGGGATCCTGCTGGCCCTCATCACCGCGCACCTGATGATCCTCTGGCACCAGACCCACACGATCTTTCCGGGCCGGGGGCGGCGGGAGCGGGCGGTGACCGGGGAGCCGACCTTCCCGCACTTCGCCACGCAGAGCACGGCCTACTTCCTCTTCACGTTCGGCGTGCTGGCCGGGCTGGCCGCGTTCTTCCAGATCAACCCGGTCTGGCTGTACGGCCCCTACGACCCTGACCAGGTGTCGTTCGGCTCCCAGCCCGACTGGTACGTCGGGTTCCTCGAAGGCTCGCTGCGCATCATGCCGCGCCTGTCCACGACCGTCGCGGGCCACACCGTCTCCTGGAACGTGCTGGTCCCTGCCGTCATCCTGCCCGGCGTGTTCTTCACGCTCATCGGCCTGTACCCGTTCGTGGAGCGCTGGGCCACGGGGGACGAGCGCCTGCACCACCTGCTGGACCGGCCGCGCAACGCCGCGACGAGGACCGCGATCGGCGCCGCCGCCGTCGCCTGGTACGGCGGCCTGCTGTCGGCCGGCGGCAACGACTACATCTCCGCGACCTTCAAGATCCCGCTGTTCTGGACGACCTGGTTCTTCCGCGCCGGGTTCTTCGTCTTCCCGATCGCGGCCTTCGTCATCACCCGCCGGATCTGCCTGAGCCTGCAGCGCCGCGACCTGCGGACCCGCGAGGAGGGCGTGGAGAGCGGGCTGATCTCGCTGACCCCGGACGGGGGGTTCCGGGAGCGGCACGAGCAGCCGTCCGAGGAGGCGGAGGCGGTGATGGAGGCCCGGCGGCCGGGCGAACTGGTCGCGCCCTACCCGCACCACCTGATCCCGCTGCCGACGCCCGACCGGGCCCGCACGCAGGTCCGGACCCGCGTCAACCGCTTCTATCTCAACTACCAGGCGGAGTCGCACGGCGGCGGCCAGGGCGATCTGCGGAAGGGCTCCGGGGAGAACGGCCAGGGCGAGTGACCGGCGCCCGTCAGCCGGACGACGCCGGCGGCGGCAGCGCCGGCTCGGCCTCCTGCGGCGGCTCCTTCGGCGGGTAGTGCAGGTCGAACGCGGGGCGCGAGGAGCGGATGCGCGGCATCGACGTGAAGTTGTGGCGGGGCGGCGGGCAGGAGGTCGCCCACTCCAGCGAACCGCCGGCGCCCCAGGGGTCGTCGGTCCCGACGCGCTCGGCGTGCCGCCAGGACCACAGCACGTTCCACAGGAACGCGAACGTCGAGGCGCCCAGAACGAACGAGCCGATCGAGGAGACGAGGTTCAGCGTCGCGAACTGGTCGGCGTAGTCGGCGTAGCGGCGCGGCATGCCCTCGGCGCCCAGCCAGTGCTGGACGAGGAAGGTGGTGTGGAAGCCGACGAACAGCGTCCAGAAGTGGATCTTCCCCCAGGTCTCGTTCAGCTTCCGCCCGGTCATCTTCGGCCACCAGAAGTAGAACCCGCCGAACATCGCGAACACCACGGTCCCGAACAGCACGTAGTGCAGGTGGGCGACGACGAAGAAGGAGTCGGTGAGGTGGAAGTCCATCGGGGGCGAGGCGAGGATGACCCCCGTCAGGCCGCCGAACAGGAACGTCACCAGGAACCCGAGCGCGAACAGCATGGGGGTCTCGAAGGTCAGGTGCCCCTTCCAGAGCGTCCCGACCCAGTTGAAGAACTTCAGGCCGGTCGGCACGGCGATCATGAAGGAGGTGATGGAGAAGAACGGCAGCAGCACGCCGCCGGTGGCGAACATGTGGTGCGCCCAGACCGTCATCGACAGCCCGGTGATCGCGATGGTGGCGCCGACCATGCCGAGGTAGCCGAACAGCGGCTTGCGGCTGAACACCGGGATGATCTCGGTGATGATGCCGAAGAACGGCAGCGCCGCGATGTAGACCTCGGGATGGCCGAAGAACCAGAACAGGTGCTGCCAGAGCAGCGCGCCGCCGTTGGAGGGGTCGTAGATGTGGGCGCCCAGCCTGCGGTCGGCCTCCAGCGCGAACAGGGCCGCGGTCAGCACCGGGAAGGCGATGAGCACCATCAGGCTGGTCAGCAGCACGTTCCAGGTGAAGATCGGCAGCCGGAACATCACCATGCCCGGGGCGCGCATCGCGATGATCGTGGCGATCATGTTCACCGAGGTCAGGATCGTCCCGGCACCGGACAGGATCAGTCCCATGGCCCACATGTCGCCGCCCTGGTTCGGCGTGTAGGCCTGGGTGGACAGGGGCGTGTAGGCGAACCAGCCGAACGCGGGGGCGCCGCCCGGCATGACGAACGAGGCCAGCACCATGAGCGCGCCGAACAGGAACAGGTAGTAGGTGAGCGCGTTCATCCGCGGGAAGGCGACGTCCGGCGCCCCGATCTGCAGCGGGACGAGCACGTTGGCGAACCCGGCGAACAGCGGGGTGGCGAACAGCAGCATCATGATCGTGCCGTGGATGGTGAACATCTCGTTGTAGGTGTGGTTGCTCACCACCTGCTTGCCGGGCTCCAGCAGCTCGGCCCGCATCACCATCGCCAGCAGCCCGGCGGCCAGGAACATGGCGAACGATGTCCCGAGATAGAGGTAACCGACCATCTTGTGGTCGGTCGTCGCCAATACATGGCCGATTCTCGTTCCCTTGCGATGCCGCGCGAGCGCGTCGGCGACGCTGGTGTCCTGCCGCCCCTGCACGGTCGTCATCCCAGCTCTCCCCCACGTCCGCCCCCATTCGGCCATTAGCCGCGCACGCCGGTTTCAAACGCGGCGAGCAGGGCCGCGGAGCGGTGGACCGGCGATCACGCGAGGGATGAAGCGGGGAACTTCGGGAAAGCGGCCCAGAAAGGCACAACCGAAGGAGCTCCCCCCGTGCGAAACGAGAATCTCAGCCCTCGGGCCCGCGAGCCCGACGAACCCTCGCGTGTGCGGGCCACCGTCGAGGGGCGGGCCGGTGTCGCGGCCGCCCGCGACGAGGCCGCCCACGCGCTCGACCAGCTGGACACCGCGCGCAGGAGGACGGCGCGGGCGCGCCGCGAGACCGGCGCCGGCGCGCCGCCGCCCGCGCAGGAGCAGCGGCTCGCGGAAGCCGCGCACGCGCTGGCGGAGGCCGCCCGCGAACTCGCCCGTGCCGTCCGCGACTGCGGACCGCGGCCCGCCCCGGCCGCAAGAGCGTCCTCCCCGGAGCGGACGGGGCGCCAGACCGCCGCCGGGCCGCTCGTGACGCTCGACCTGGCCCACCGCCTCGGACCCGGCTGGCGCCTGTACCAGTTCACGACCGCCGACCGGGACGCCCACCGCTGGCATCTCCGGCACGACGGGCACGCCGCCGGGACCGTGACGCACGTCCTGAACCTGCGCGGCCGCCGGACGGGCTGGGAGGCCTATGACGCCCGCGGATTCCGGCTGCGCCCGGAACCGGGGCCGGAGGCGTACCCGCCCGCCACGCCCCGCCTGTGGTCGACCAGGACGGCGGCGGTGCGCGCCACCGCGCGGGCCCACCGCTGCCCCTGACCGCCGGAGCGGACGTTTCGCCCCAGTCGCCCGGGTAGGGCCGCCTGGGACGGAGCCCGTCCCACCGGAGGAGCACGATGAAGGCTGTCACCTGGCACGGCAAGCGCGACGTCCGCGTCGAGGAGGTCCCCGACCCGAAGATCAAGGAGCCGAACGACGCGGTCATCCGGGTCACCTCGTCCGGCATCTGCGGGTCGGACCTGCACCTGTACGAGGTGCTCGGGCCGTTCATGAGCGAGGGCGACGTCCTCGGCCACGAGCCGATCGGCGTCGTCGAGGAGACCGGGCCTGACGTCACGCACGTCAAGCCCGGTGACCGTGTGGTCATCCCGTTCAACATCTCGTGCGGGCACTGCCACATGTGCGGCCTCGGGCTGTTCGCCCAGTGCGAGACGACGCAGGTCCGCGAGCAGGGCACGGGCGCGGCGCTGTTCGGCTACACGCGGCTGTACGGGCAGGTGCCGGGCGGGCAGGCCGAGTACCTGCGGGTCCCGCAGGCCCAGTTCGGGCCGATCAAGGTGCCGGAGGGGCCACCGGACGAGCGTTACGTCTACCTGTCGGACGTGCTCCCCACGTCCTGGCAGGCGGTGGCCTTCGCCGACATCCCCGAGGGCGGTTCGGTCACCGTGCTCGGGCTCGGCCCGATCGGGCAGATGTCGGCCCGGGTGGCCCGCCATCTCGGCCACCGAGTGATCGCGGTCGACCTCGTCCCGGAGCGGCTGGAGATGGCGCGCCGGCACGGCGTCGAAGTGATCGACGCCTCCGACGCCGACGACGTCCCGGACGCGGTCCGGCAGCTCACCGGCGGGCGCGGCACCGACTCGGTGATCGACGCGGTCGGCATGGAGGCGCACGGCTCCCCCGGCGCCAAGCTCGCGCAGACCCTCACCGGGCTCATGCCGGGCAACGCCGCCGCGCCGCTGATGACGCGCGTCGGGGTGGACCGCCTCGCGGCGCTCACCACGGCCATCGAGGTGGTGCGCCGGAGCGGGACGATCTCCCTCAGCGGCGTGTACGGGGGCATGACGGACCCGCTGCCGATGATGCAGATGTTCGACAAGGGCATCACCCTGCGGATGGGCCAGGCCCACGTCAAGCGCTGGATCGACGACCTGATGCCGCTCGTCGCCGACGACGCCGACCCGCTCGGCGTGATGGACCTCGCCACGCACCGCTGGCCGCTGGAGAAGGCGCCGCAGGCCTACGAGATGTTCCAGAAGAAGCAGGACGGCGCCATCAAGGTGCTGCTGCAGCCGGGCACGTGACGCCGCCCGCGAGGTGATCGCGGGCCGGGGCCTCCCGCCCTAGGCTTTCCGGCACGTCTTCGGGCGTGCCGATGACCGAGGCTCTGGAGGTGGACCCGATGCACCCGTTCCGCGCCGCCATCGAGAAGGGCGACCTGGACGCCCTCCCGGCGCTGCTGGCCGAGGACGTGACGTTCCTCAGCCCGGTGGCGTTCGCGCCGTACGAGGGGCGGGCGACGGCCACCGCGATCCTGCGCGCGGTGACCCGGGTCTTCACCGACTTCCGCTACGTCCGCGAGATCGGCGGCGGCCGCGACCACGCGCTGGTCTTCAAGGCGCGCGTCGGCGACCGCGAGGTGCACGGCTGCGACTTCCTGCACCACGACGACGCCGGGCTCATCGACGAGTTCTGCGTCATGGTCCGGCCGCTGTCGGGGGCGCAGGCGCTGTCGGACGCGATGGCGGTGCAGTTCGAGACCGTCAGACGAGAGATGGGCCTCGCCTGACGCCCCGGCTCCCGCCGGGCCTTCCAGAGCTCCACGGTGCCTCCTTCAGGCGCTCAGCGGCGGCGGGTCCTCGGCGCGGCGGCCTTCGCGCTCCAGGCACGTCAGCCGAACGGAGGTGAGGGCGGCGCGGAAGAGCTGGAGGCCGCGCGCGGAGCTCGGGTCGACGCCGGACAGCTCGCGGATGCGGTCCAGGCGGTAGTGCAGGGTGCGGCGGTGGATCCACAGCTCCCGCGCGGCGCGCTCGCGGTCGAGGTTGCAGGCGAGCAGCACCTCCAGCGTCCGCCGCAGGTCGGTGCCGGCGTCGAGCGGGGACAGCACGGTGGCGAGCCGGCCCCGGATGGCGGGCTGCCCGAGGATCGCCAGCTCGACGAGCAGCTCGTCGGCGCGGTAGGGGCGGTCCTCGGCGTCCGGGATGGCCTTGGCGATCGTCAGGACGCGGGAGGCCTCCTCCAGCCCGGCCGGGATGTCGGCGATGCCGCGCCGGTAGGACTCGGCGGCGTGCACCGGACCGCGCGAGCGGGCGGCGAGCCCCGCGGTGAACTCGGCGGCGAGGTTCTCGGCGCGCAGCGGTTCGGCGGCGGGGAACAGCACGATCAGCCCCGCCGGGTCGCCCGAGTACAGCACGCCCTCCCAGGACTCCAGGCGCTCGCTCTCCCGCTCCCAGTCCTCCGCCGCGAGGGCGGGCGCCTCGCACCGCAGGACGAGGTAGGCGGGCGCGAGGCGGACGCCGGCCGCGTCGGCGATGACGCCGGCGGGAGCGCCGTCGATCAGGGTCTCGGCGAGGAGCCGGCGCAGCGGCCGCGACCTCGTCCCCTCGCGGGGCGCCTCCGCGTAGCCCTGGATGCAGGCCTCCCGCGCGCCGGAGGCGAGCAGGGCCGCGTGCGCGGTCAGCTCGGCCATCTCGGTGAAGCAGCCGGGCGGCGCGACCGTCCAGCAGGTCCGCGCCGCGGCGGCCAGGGCCAGGTCCCACGCCTCCGACAGCACCGGCAGCGGGACCGCCTGCCGGGCCGCGAGGACGCCGAGGTCGCGGAAGCGCCCGCGGTCGTCCTCGGGGAGGGGGGCCCGGCGCAGGACGAGGCCGAGCAGCCGGGCGCAGGTCTCCCTGCGCCCGCCGAACATCGGGCCCGCCGCCCGCCGGATCGGCTGGTAGGCGGGATGGCCGTGCAATGCCTCCCGGATCGCCGTGGCGACCCGCGGGCAGTGCGCGGCGAGGACTTCGGGGAGGCCGCCGGGAACGGTCATCGACTGTCCTCTCTAGGCCGCGGCCAGCGGGAGCCCGGGCAGGTGACCGACGGTGCCGTCGACCACCCGGTGCAGTTCCCGGACGCAGCCCGGATCGCCGCCGAGCATGTCGAGCAGGCCGTGGGCGCGGTCGATCAGCGGAGCGAGGGAGGCGGCGTAGGACTCGGCGACCTCCTCGTCGAGCATCCAGGACGCCATCTCGGCGCGCGCGGACGCCGAGTGGCGGGCGGAGGCGTGCAGCGCGAGGGCCTCGCGACGCCGCGCGGGGGGCAGCTCGGCCAGCAGGTGGACGAGCAGGAACGTGGCGGTGCCGGCCGCGAGGTCCTCGTACCGCCCGGAGGCGAGGTCGCGCTGGTCGTCGGCGAGCCGGCGCAGCACGCCGAGGGCGCGGCCGTACGCCCGCCAGCCCGCGACCCGGTGGTCGACGGCTCCGGCGAGGCGCGCGGCCGAGGCCGCGGCCATCGCGTAGGGCGCGCCGGCCCTGCCCTCGTAGCCGCGCAGTACCGACTCGGGGGTCGCGTTCGGCGCCCGCTCGGTGAGGTCGCGGAGCCGGCCGTCGACGGCGTCCACCCAGGAGCGCGACAGCTCGTCCGCGAGCGCGGCGCGGACGGCCGCGCCGGCGGGCAGGCCGGCGATGAGCCGGCCGGGCAGCTGGCCGCCGACGGCCAGCGCGGTGAGCACCCTCCCGCCGGCGGCGCGCGCCCCCGGGGGACGGCGCGCCGGCGGCGCCGGTGAGGTCGCAGAGGTAGCGGGCCGACGCCCACCAGAGCAGGTGCAGCACGGCGACGGGCATCGCGGGGCCCGGCTCGCCGGTCTCCGCGCCGTGCACCAGCAGCGGCAGCGTGATCATCGCCTTCACGCCGGGACGCGAGCCCTCGGCCCGGGCGAGGTCGAAGAACTCCACGAGGAACTCCGACATGGCGCCCCCGACCATCTCGCGGCCCTCGTCCACGCCCATCGCGAGGCCCTCGGCGAGCAGCTCGCACAGCCGCGCCATCTCCGCCTCGACCTCGGCGATCGCCCGTTCCTGGGCGGCCCTGCCGAACGCTCCTTCGTCCACGTGCCAACTCCTCTGCTGCGGGGGTGTCTCGGGCCGTGCCGGCGCCGCCGTCCGGCTCGATCCGGGCGCCGCCGAGGGTGCCGGCTCACGGAATCGGTCGATGACGGCCCCGGCCACGCGCGTTTCCTGATTTCTTCGACCACAACGCTCGCCGGCCCGCGCCAGAAACGGCGCCGGCGCCCTTCCGGGGAAGGGCGGATAAGCCGACCGGACGGCCGTCATCCTGCTACAGAAATGCGGATTGCTGAACTGCACTCCCGGGCAGTCCAGGGCGCGCCGGGCTGCCCGGACCGGCAACCGGCGCGGCGCGGACACCGTCCGCGCTAGGCTCCTGTGCCCCGGAAACCGCATGTCAGCGTCTGCTTGCAGGAGGCGCCCCGGCGACGCGGGCACGGACCTCGCACGTCACCCGCTCCCGGCGGGACCGCACGCCGCGCGTTTCCGCGCGACCTGCGCCGCACATTCTCAGAGCGATCACACAAGGTATATTTTCAGATTATTGTTCAATTGCCGCGACCGGCCGCGGTCCTGTGACGTTGCCCACAATTAATTGGCAGAATGCGGCCAGCGCGGCGGGGCCCGGCGCGGCGGCCGCGCAGAGCGTCCGCCGTGCCGGGCCCCGTCCCCCGATCGGTCCCGGCCCGCGGGCGGAAAGCCGCCCGCGGGCCACGGTCAGGCCGGCACGTGAGCCTTCCTGCGCGTCCAGTGCCGGTGCGCCGCGACCGCCTCGACCAGCCTGGCCGGGAAGTCGCCGCCCGCCCCGCGCCCGGTGACGACGCCGGCGTCGCTGACGGCCTCCCCGCCAGAGAACCGCACGCTGTCGACGCCGGCGCGCTCCAGCAGGCCGATGCCCTCGTCGAGCGCGCCGATCGCCTTGCAGTGCACGAACGCCTCGGCGACGAAGTGCACGGCGTCGCCGTCCTGCGCCAGCGTCCGCACGCTCTGCTCGCCTCCCGGCACCAGCACCGCGTCGTAGAGGACGGAAGCGACGGTCGGCATGGCGCGGGTCACCTCGATCTGACCGCCGTTGGCCGCCTGCACGAAGCCGTCCTTCGCGGCGAGGACCTCGACCACCGCCCCTGCCTCGGTGAGCGCGTCGCCGGCCGCCGCGACGGCCGCCGAGTCGGCGCCGTCCGCCACCAGCACCGCGACCTTGCGGCCCTGGACGGACTCCGCGGGCGCGTTCGCCTGGCTCAGCGCGGGCGAGGTGCGCCCGTGGTTGGCCGTCGCCGCCTCCTGCGGCGGCTCCACCCCGACGCCCTCGGCGACCTGGACGGCCAGGTCGTGGTCGACGCGGTTGAGCTGCTCGATGACGCCCTCCCGGATGTGCCGGTGGTCGCACTTGCCGAGCTCGAACCGGAACGCGCCGACGATGTGCTCCTTCTCCCAGTCGGACATGCTGTTCCAGAACAGCGTCGCCTGGGAGTAGTGGTCGGCGAAGCTCTCGCTGCGCTTGCGGATCTTGTTGCCGTCCACCCGCTCCTGGTAGTGGGTGAAGGAGCCCTCGCCGCCGACCGCCGGGCAGCCCCCCGACAGCGAGTTCTTGTGGTAGCTCGCCCGGCCCTGGTGGATGTCCGTCTGGTGGTAGCCGTCGCGGTGGTGGTTGCGGACCGGCGCGACGGGCCGGTTCACGGGGATCTGCGGGAAGTTCGGCCCGCCGAGCCGGATCAGCTGCGTGTCCAGGTAGGAGAACAGCCGCGCCTGCAGCAGCGGGTCGTTGGTGAAGTCGATGCCGGGCACGACGTTGCCGAGGTGGAAGGCGACCTGCTCGGTCTCGGCGAAGAAGTTGTCGGGATTGCGGTCGAGCACCAGCGTGCCGACCGTCCGCACCGGCACCCGCTCCTCCGGAATGATCTTGGTCGGGTCGAGCAGGTCGAAGGCGAAGGCGTGCTCGTCCTCCTCCGGAACGAGCTGGACGCCGAACTCGTACTCGGGAAAGGCGCCGGCCTCGATCCGCTCCCACAGGTCGGCCCGGTTGAAGTCGGGATTCTTCCCCGCGATCTTCTGGGTCTCGTCCCAGGCGAGCGAGTGGATCCCGAGCTTGGGCTTCCAGTGGAACTTCACGAACGTCGCGCGCCCCTGGGCGTTCACGAGCCGGAATGTGTGAACGCCGAAGCCCTCCATCATCGCGTAACTGCGCGGCAGCGCCCGGTCCGACATGAGCCACATCATCATGTGCATGGTCTCGGGCTGGAGTTGCACGAAGTCCCACAGCGTGTCGTGCGCGGAGGACGCCTGCGGGATCTCGCTCGCCGGCTCGGGCTTCACCGCGTGCACGAAGTCGGGGAACTTGATGCCGTCCTGGATGAAGAAGACCGGCATGTTGTTTCCGACGAGGTCGAAATTGCCCTGGCGCGTGTAGAACTTCGTGGCGAAGCCGCGGACGTCCCGGACCGTGTCTGCGGAGCCGCGGGACCCGGCGACGGTGGAGAACCGCACGAACACCGGCGTCGTCAGCGACGTGTCGGTCAGGAATTCGGCCGTGGTGTACTCGGCGAGGGACTCGTGCAGCGTGAAATGGCCGTAGGCCCCCGAACCGCGCGCGTGCACGACCCGCTCGGGAATCCGCTCGTGGTCGAAATGCGTGATCTTCTCGCGCAGATGGAAGTCCTCCATCAGCGACGGGCCGCGCTCGCCCGCCGACAGCGAGTTGTCGGTGTCGTCGACCCGGATCCCCTGGTCGGTGGTGAGCTTCGTCCCTTCCGGGCTCACCCTCCGGTGGTCCAGTTGCTCCTGCTTCCGGTCGTCGCGGCCGGTGGGGTCGCCCATGTTCTGGCTCCTCGGATGATGACGCGGGTGGTGACTCGTTGGCGATGACTGCGCACGTGTTGTGGCGGCTACCCCGGTATTTCTGTGGCATGCGTTGTTTGACCGGAACTTGAGTCCTGTTCGGCACGGGCCGCGCGGACGGGCGGCGGCGCTTGTCAGACCGCTGACAAAGGCCGCCGAGGACGGTGAGGCCCGGTGAGTGTCGCGCGTCACGCCGCGTGCCTAGGTTGAGACGTCCGGGCCCTGTGCCCGCTCCAGCACGGCGAGGGGAGGTGTCACCGTGGCGGTGGCCCACGACGACGCGGACTCCGGGCCACCGGTCCTCGACGGCCTGGCGGACGAGCCGTGGCGGGACGTCCCGGCGGAAGAGGCCCGCTGGATGCGCCCCCGCCTGCCCGGGCTGCTCGATGTCATGGTCGAGGGCGTGCTGCGCCACGTCCCCGAGTACGACCGGCCGGGCGACGCGGCCTACTGGCGGGTGGCCGAGGCCGCCGTCGCCAAGGCGATGGAGCACTTCGTGCAGATGATCGCCGATCCGGACACCTCGTGGAAGGAGGTGTACCAGGTCTACTTCGACGTCGGCTACGGCGAGGCCGTGGAGGGCCGCAGCCTGGAGCACCTGCAGAACGCGATGCGGGTCGGGTCGCGGCTCGCCTGGCGGCACCTGGCGGTCGAGGCCGAGCGGCTGGGCCGCCCTCCCGCGCTGGTCAGCCTGCTCGCCGAGGCGAACTTCGCCTACCTGGACGCGCTGGCCTCGGCCGCGGCGCACGGCTACGCCCGGGCGCGGGAGAAGGCCGCCGGGGAGCGCGAGCAGCGCCGCGGCCGCCTGCTGGCCCTGCTGCTGGCGGACCCGCCGGCACCGCCCGAGGTCGTCCGCGAGCAGGCGGCCCGGGCCGGCTGGCCGCTGCCGCGGCGGCTGGCGGTGATCGTGCTGCGGGCGCGGCCCGGAAGCGGCGGGGAGGGCCCGGCCGGGCTGCCGCCGTCCCTGCTGACCGGGCTCGACCACGGCCGCCCCTGCCTGGTCATGCCGGACCCGGACGGGCCCGGGCGGCTGGACGAGCTGGCCGCGACGCTCGCGGGCTGGACGGGCGCGGTCGGCCCGTCCGTGCCGGCGCAGGAGGCCGGGACGTCGCTGCTGTGGGCGCGGCGCGCCCTCGACCTGGCGCCGCCCGCGCCGTCCGGCCCGGACGGGCCCGCCCCCGGCCGGGCCGGACGGCGGTCACGGCGCGGCGGGCTGCTCGTGCGGGCCGAGGAGCACCTGCCCGGCCTGCTGCTGCGCGAGGGCGCGACGCTCGCCGCGCTCGTGGCCGCCCGGCGGCTGGCCCCGCTGGACGCGCTGGGCCCCCGGCAGGGCCGGCGGCTCGCGGTGACGCTGCTGGAGTGCATGAAGCACGGCTTCAACGCCACCGGGGCGGCCGAGGTCCTCCGCGTGCATCCCCAGACCGTCCGCTACCGGCTGGCGCAACTCCACGAAATGTTCGGCTTCGACATCGAGGATCCTGAGATCCGGCTGGAGATGATGCTGCTCCTGCACACCTGGATCCAGCGCCGCGGCGGCTGACGCGCGCCCTTCTTTCCGTGCTCCCCGCGCGTCCCGCCACCATGTCCGCCCCCGGAATCCGCTACGGTCAAGGTCGCCGCAGCCGGCGAGGGGAAGGAAGACACAGAACACATGGCCGAGAAGGTCATTCGGGTGGACGACATGGACGGCTCCGAAGGAGCCGATGTCGCAAAGCGGGACTTCGAAGTCCTGGACCGGACGTTCACGATCGACTTGAACGATGACAACTACAAGCGGCTGAACGAGATGCTGGACGCCCTCGCGCCCTTCATCGAGAACGCCGCCGAGGTGAAGCCGGCCGGGAAGGGCCGCAAGTCCCGCACCGCGAAGATCAAGGGCTACACGAACGGCGATGTCCGGGCGTGGGCATTGCGTGAGGACATCGAAGTCTCCGAACGTGGCAAGATATCGGATGAGGTCTATGCTGCATTCATCGAGGCACATCCGGACGCCAAGCCGGACGCATAGCTAGAGGGAGTCCCCGCATGGCACAGAAGGTCGAAGTCCTTCTCGTGGACGACATCGACGGCGGAGAGGCTGACGAGACCGTCAGCTTTTCCATCGACGGCACGTCTTATGAGATCGACCTGAGCAAGAAGAACGCCGCCAAGCTCCGCAGCGGCCTGGAGCCGTTCGTGGCCGGCGCCCGCAAGGCGCGCAAGGCCGCCGGCCGGGGCGGCCGCGGGACGCGCACCGCGGGCAGCCGCGAGCGCTCCGCGGAGATTCGCGAGTGGGCGAAGAACCGCGGCATCAAGGTCAATGAGCGGGGCCGTATCCCCGCCAATGTGATCGAGCAGTACGAAGCCGCGCACTAGCGGCCGCCGCGCGGCCGGCGGTGTTCCGGCGCGCGGCGAGGGGCCGGGGCGGATTTATCCACGCCCCGGCCCTCTTGCGTGCGCATCGGGCAAATCCTCCCCACATTGCGGGAGAGAATGCCAGTAATGGTGCGAGACAACACAATAGGCTGGCGCCGGGGGCGACGGCGGAGGGGGCGGCCCGTTGACACGCGTGACGCGGCGGGACAGGGTCCGGTACTGGTTCGACCGGACGATGTCGAAAGGGACGCCCGCTCTCATCGGCTGGCTCGGGCTCGCGTCCGGGGCACTGGTGCTCGTGGTGGCGACCGCGGCGCTCGTGATCGCCCCCGGCGACAGCGAGTCCAACGGCCACTGGCCCGGCATGGTCTGGCGCAGCCTGCTGCGCACGCTCGACCCCGGGACGATGGGGGGCGACACCGGCACCGCGCCGTTCCTCGGCCTGATGCTGGTGTCGACCATCGGCGGGATCTTCATCGTCAGCTCGCTCATCGGCGTGCTCACCACCGGCCTGGAAGCGAAGATCACCGAGCTGCGCAAGGGCCGCTCGCGGATCGTCGAGCACGACCACACGGTGCTGCTCGGCTGGTCCGAGCAGGTCTTCACCGTGGTGGCGGAGCTGGTGGAGGCCAACCAGAGCCGGCGCAGGTCGTGCGTGGCGATCCTCGCCGACCGCGACAAGGTCGAGATGGAGGACGCCATCCGCGCCCGGGTCGGCGACCTCGGCCGCACCAGGATCGTGTGCCGCACCGGCGACCCGCTGAAGGTCGCGGACGTGGAGCTGGTCAGCCCCGGCACCGCGCGGTCCATCATGGTGGTCACGCCGGAGGTCGAGGAGTCCGACGCCCGCGTCATCAAGGTGCTGCTGTCGCTCGGCGCCCGCTCCTGGGGACGGCGCCGCCCGCACATCGTCGCCGCCGTGCACGACTCGGCGAACCTGCCCGCCGCCCGGCTCGCGGGCGGGCCCGCCGCGCACGTCATCGACGCCGACGACGTGGCGATCCGGCTGATCGTCCAGTCGCACCGGCAGTCGGGACTGTCGCAGGTCTGCACCGACCTGCTGGACTTCGCCGGGCACGAGTTCTACATGCGCGCCGAGCCGGCCCTGGCGGGCATGCGGTTCGGCGCCTCGCTGGCGGCCTACGACCTCGGGGTCCCGGCCGGGCTGCGGCGGGCGGACGGGTCCGTGCTGCTGAACCCGCCCATGGACACCGAGATCCGCGCCGACGACGAGGTCATCGTCCTGGCGGAGGACGACCTGCTGATCCGGCTGGCCAGCGGGCCCGCGCCGCCCGTCCGGGAGGAGGCGATCACCACGGCGACCGCCCGGCCCCCGGCGGCCGAGCGCACGCTGATGCTCGGCTGGAACCACCGCGCCCCGAAGATCGTCGAGCTGCTGGACGAGTTCCTCGCCCCGGACTCGGAACTGGTCGTGGCCGCGCCGCGGGAGGACCCGACCGGGGCGCTGCCCCCCGCGGTCAACCTCAAGATCGCCTTCGTCCGGGCGGAGCCGACCGAGCGGCCGGCGCTGGAGTCCCTCGACCTCGGCTCCTTCCAGCGGGTCATCGTGCTGTCGGACGCCCGGCACGACCGGGAGCACGCCGACGCCCGCACCCTCGTCACGCTGCTGCACCTGCGCGACATCGAGGACGGCCTCGGCGACCCCTTCGCCATCGTCAGCGAGATCAACGACGACGCCAACCGGGAGATCGCGCAGGTCACCAAGGCCGACGACTTCGTGGTCAGCGAGAAGCTGATCAGTCTGATGCTGACCCAGCTGAGCGAGAACCGGCACCTGTACGAGGTGTTCGCCGACCTGCTCGACCCGGCCGGCTCGGAGATCTACCTCAAGCCCGCCTGCGACTACCTGGCGCCGGGCGCCGAGGCCGACTTCGCGACGCTCATCGAGTCGGCGCGGCGGCGCGGCGAGGTCGCGCTCGGCTACCGCCTGACGGAGCGGTTCCACGAGCCGCCCGGCTACGGGGTGGTGCTGAACCCGGACAAGACGGCGCCGCTGACCCTGTCGGCCGACGACCGCGTCATCGTGCTCGCCGAGAACTGAGCGGGGCCCGCGGGGAGCCGGGAGGGGACGCGTACGGCACCCGGGGGCCTCGGGTCAGCGCAGCGGCGGGCCCAGCTCGTGCCCGGCCCGCACGGCGCCGGCGACGCGCTCGCGCAGCGCCAGTTCGGCCCGGCGGGCGTCCTCGGCCATCCCGCGGATCTCCTCGCCCGCCATCGCGTCCCCGACGGTGCTCGCCAGCAGGTCCCGGTAGCGGGCGTTCTGCTCGGGCAGCTCCTGCAGGACGCCGGCCTCGTGGTAGGCGTCGTCGGCCTCGCCCGCCCGGCGCGCGTAGGCCTCCAGCGCCTCGATCCGCCCGGTGACCGAGCGGACCGACAGGTCCAGGGCGCGGTCCTGCGGCTCCAGCAGGGCCAGGACGTGCGGCGAGAGGCGTTCCGGCCGCTGGGCGCGGCGCTCCCGGCGCAGCCGGGTGTGCTCGGCGAGGGCGTCCGCGATCGCCCACTCCTGCCGCGGCAGGACGACCGAGTTGTTGATGTCGTCGAGCAGCCCGGCGCAGTGCGCCCTCGACCCGAGCACGCCGTCCACGGCGCGCTGGGCGCGCACGAGGAGCCCGGCGGCGGGCTGGTCGAAGTCGGCGGGCAGCAGGTAGCGTCCGTGGTGCTCGCGCGCGGCGCGGGCGGCCGCGGGCTCCCGGACGTGGCGCAGCGCCCCGGCGACCCAGGCGGCGAAGCTCGCGGCGGCGAGGACGACGGCGGCCTCCACCTGGCCGAGCAGCAGCAGGGCGACCTGCAGGGCCGGGGTGAGCATCATCGCGAGGACGGGCAGCCTCCCCCAGCGCACCGCGCCGCCCACCAGCTCGTCGTCGTCCAGCGAGGCGACGAAGCACACGCGCAGCCATCCTCCGGGCAGCACGCCGTAGAACAGCGCGAACGCCGGGATCCACACCAGCCGCGCGGCGACCGTGGAGGTGCGCAGCCGCGGGGGCGCCGGAGCGGGCAGGCAGGCCGGGACGAGCCGCTCGGGCGCGGCGGCCAGCAGGGCGCGCTCCTCGCCGCCGATGCCGGGATCGAACACCGGGCGGGGACGGTATCGCTCGGTCATCGCCACTCCCCTCCGCGTCGGGAACCCGCTGCCGGGCCGTTCCGAGCCTTCCACGCGGGCCCCGGCTCTCTCCGGGTTGTCACGAGATCCGGACATTTCTGCCGTCGCTGGATATCCCTCCTCCGTACCGGCTAGTCCTGCAGCTCCGCCCAGACCTCCCGGTCGCGCTCCGCCGTCCAGATCCGGGGGCGCTCGACGCCGTCCAGCTCGTCCCAGAGGCGGGAGACGTCGAACGGCAGGCAGTGCTCGAAGATCGGCCAGCCGCCGTAGGCGGGGGCGAGCGCCGCGTGCACGGCGGCGAACGCGTCCTTGAGCGCGCCGCCCTCCCGCCGGACCCGTTCGACCTCGTCGATCATCGTGACGAGGAAGTCGCGGGTCTGCCCGACGGCGGCCTGGGCGGCGTCGCGGCCGTGCGCGACGGCGCCGCGCCCGCCGACGAGGATCTCGGCCCCGAAGGAGTGGACGTGGTCGAGCGTGCCGGACGCCCACTCGCGGTGGAAAGCGTCGCCGGTGTAGAGCGCCGCCTGGGTCTCCACGAGGTCGCCGGCGAACAGGATCCGGTGCCGGGGCAGCCACGCCACGATGTCGCCCTCGGTGTGGCCGCGCCCGCAGTAGGCCAGGTCGAGGTCGCCGCGGTCGCCGCCGAGGTCGATGGTGAGGGTGCCGGAGAACGTCGCGGTCGGCCGGGTGAGCCCCGGGATGCCGTCCGGGTCCTTGAACAGCCGGGGCATCCGGCCGTACTCCGACTCCCAGTCCTGCCTGCCGCGCTCGGCGATCAGCGCGCGGGTGAGGTCGTGCGCCACGACCACCGGGGCGCCGAACGCGCTCGCGCCCAGCGTCCGGACGGCGTGGTAGTGCGACAGGACCAGGTAGCGGATGGGCTTGTCGGTGTGCTCGCGCAGGACCGCGAGCCAGTCGCGCGCGGCGGCGGGCGTTGCGAGGGCCTCGAAGCAGACCAGGAAATCCTCGCCCTCGACCGCCCCGACGTTCGGGTCGCCCTCGGCCGTGAGCGCGTACACCCCGTCGGCGAGGATCTCCAGCGTCTGCGTCTTGCCGCCCAGGTCCGCGGACGACGCGAACGGTCTCGGCATGGGCGCCCCCTCGCGGTCATGGCCCCGGCCTCTTCGCCTGCAATGTGGTTCATTCCACACAGAGCGGTCGATAACCGTCCCACCCCTCGGGGAGGGACGCCCGGCCGGGGGTAGGAGGGGACTCGAAGACGCCGCGCGTGAGGAGGATCCCCGGGTGAACGCCGCGCTCGGACTGCTGGCCGTCCTCGTGCTGACCGCCGCGACCGGCTACTTCGTGGCGCAGGAGTTCGCGTTCGTCACCGCGGACCGCCCGGCGCTGGACCAGCGGGCGGCGGAGGGCGACCGGGCCGCGGGACGCGCGGTGCGGGTGATGGGCCGGCTGTCGTTCATGCTGTCGGGCGCCCAGCTCGGCATCACGGTCACCGCGCTGGTCGTGGGCTTCATCGCCAAGCCGGCCCTGGCGGACCTGATCGCGCCGGCACTGCGCGCGCTCGGGGTCCCGGACGCGGCGGTCGGCGGGGTGGCGGTCGCGCTCGGCTTCGTCCTGGCCACTCTGATCCAGATGCTGCTGGGCGAGCTGTTCCCCAAGAACCTGGCGCTGGCGCGGGCGGAGCCGCTGGCCCGCGCGCTGGCCGGCTCCACCCTGGTCTACCTGGCGGTGGCCGGCCCGCTGATCAGGCTGTTCGACGCGTCCGCGAACCGGCTCGTCCGCGCGGTGGGCATCGAGCCGGTGGAGGAACTGCGGCACGGCGCGACGCTGGAGGAGCTCGGGCACATGATCGGCGAGTCCGGGGAGCTGTTCCAGGCGGGCCACGCCGACCTGCTGGAGCGGGCCCTGGTGTTCTCCGAGCGGGACGCCGAGGAGGTCATGGTGCCCCGCGTCGACGTGGTGACGGTGCCGGCCGCGGCGCGCGCCGCCGAGGTGAGCGACGTGATCGCGGCGAGCGGGCACACCCGCTACCCCGTCCTCGGCGAGGGCGTCGACGACGTGGTCGGGGTCGTCGGGCTGGAGGAGCTGGTCGCGCTGGACCCGGACGCCGCCGCGCACACCGAGGTCCGCGCGCTCGCCCGGCCGGCCCTGCTGCTGCCGTCGTCGCTGCCGCTGCCGCAGGTCGTGCTGCGGCTCCAGGGGGCCGGCGAGCCCCTGGCCTGCGTGGTGGACGAGTACGGGGGCTTCGCCGGCATCCTCACCTGGGAGGACGTCGCCGAGGAGCTGGTCGGGGAGATCGCCGACGAGAACGAGCCGGGCGAGGACCTCGCGATCCGCAGCGGCGAGTGGTGGACGACGGACGCGGGCCTGCGGATGGACGAGGTCGCCCACGAGACCGGCATCGCGCTGCCGGAGGGCGACTACGAGACCGTCGCGGGGCTGCTGATGAAGCGGCTCGGCCGGGTCGCGCGGCCGGGCGACGTCGTCCGGGTGGAGCTGGCGCCGACCCGGCTGGACGAGCCGGCCCGCACGGCCGTGGTGGAGGTCCTGACCATCCGCCGGCACGTGCCGGAGCTGATCCGCGTCCGCACCGTGGAGGAGGACCGGTGAACCTCGGGCTGGGCACCGCCGTCACGCTGGCGCTGCTGGCGGGCAACGGGTTCTTCGTCGCCACCGAGTTCGCACTGGTGGCGGCGCGGCGGCCACGGCTGGAGCGGGCCGCCGCGCGCGGCGGGCGGGGCGCGGGCGCGGCCGTCGCGGGGATCGACGAGCTGTCGCTGACCCTCGCGGGGGCGCAGCTCGGCATCACGATGTGCTCGCTCGGCCTCGGCCTGGTGTCCGAGCCGGTGTTCGCGGGGACCCTCACGCCGCTGTTCCACGCCGCCGGGCTGCCGGGGGGCGCGGCGCACGCCGTCGCGTTCGTGCTGGCCCTGGCGCTCGTGACGTTCCTGCACATGGTCGTCGGGGAGATGGCGCCGAAGGCGTGGGCGATCGCCGACCCGGAGCGCTCGGCGAGCGTGCTGGGCCTGCCCTTCCGCGCGTTCGCCGCCCTCGCGCGCCCGGTGCTGGCGGCGCTGAACGGCGCGACGAACCTGCTGCTGAGGCTGGTGGGCGTCCGCCCGGCCGACTCGCGGGAGGTGTCGCGCACCCCCGAGCAGCTGCGCAGCATCGCCCAGGAGTCGCGGCGGCTGGGGCTGATCGGGCAGAGCGACCTGACGCTGCTCACCGCCGCGCTGGACGCGCCGCGCGCCCCGCTGGCGGGCCTCGTCGTGCCGGTCACCGACATCGTGTCGGTCCCGCCATCGGCGACGCCGCAGGAGGTCATCGACGTCGCCGCGCGCACCGGTCACATCCGGCTGATGGTGCGGGGCCTCGGGCGTCCGGGGCAGGCCCGCATGGTGCACGTCCGGGACGCCTTCGTGGCCCGGGCGCGGGGCCGCGCAACCCCCGCCGGGGACCTCGCGCATCCCGTCCCGGCGATGCCGGTCGGCACGCCCGTCGGCGAGGCGGTCGCCACCCTGAAGGCGGGCCACAGCCATCTCGGTCTCGCCGTCGCGCCGGACGGCCGCGTCGCCGGACTGGTCAGCCTGGACGACCTGCTCACGACGCTGCTGGCCGTGCGCTGAACCCCCGGCATGTCAACGTTGGTTGACACGCGCTCGATGTCAACCTACATTGACAGACATGAGCGATGGAGTGACGCTCGCCCAGGAGGCGAGCAGCCGGGATCCCGCGGTGGGGCTGCGGGCCGTGCGCGCGCTGCGCGAACTGGCCGAGAGGCTGGAGGCGCTGCAGGTCGCCAGCGCCCGCGACCAGGGCTGGTCCTGGCAGGAGATCGCGGTCTGCCTCGGCGTGAGCCGGCAGGCCGTCCACAAGAAGCACGGCTCCGGCCGCCGCCTACTCAAGAAGGAGCAGTAGAGCATGTTCGAGCGTTTCACCGCGGAGGCGCGGCAGACGGTCACCGGGGCCCAGGCCGAGGCGCGGGCGCTGCGCGACCGCCACATCGGCACCGAGCACCTACTGCTCGCTTTGGCGGGCGCCGGGGACGCCACGGGACGCGCGCTGCGCTCGCACGGGCTCACCCCGGACGACCTGCGGGCCCGGATCGCCCGCGCCGGCCGCGCGGACGGCGACGCCCTCGACCCCGACGCCCTGCGCAGCATCGGTATCGACCTGGACGCGGTCCGCGAGGCCACCGAGCAGAGCTTCGGCGAGGGCGCGCTCGACGCGCCGGCCGGGAAGGCCGACCGGTTCCGCCAGGGCCGCGTCCCCTTCGCGCCCGAGGCCAAGAAGGCGCTGGAGCTGAGCCTCCGGCACGCGATCCGGCTCGGTCAGAAGGAGATCCGCAGCGGACACCTCCTGCTCGGCGTCCTGCACGACGGCGGCTTCCCGTCGGTGCGGCTGGTCACCGGGGCCGGGGTGGACGTCGAGGAGCTGCGCGCCGAGGTGCGCCGGCTGCTGACCTCCAAAGCGGCCTGACCGCCCGGTCAGCCGAAGGCGCCGGTGAGGGCGCCGACGCAGGCGGCGCCGCGGGCGGGATCGTAGGGGAAGCGCCGCTTGCACTCCCCCGAGACCCACGGCGGGGGCGCGTGGCGGGGCCGCGGAGGCTTGCGCACCGCGGGCCTGTGGTGCCGCCGCACGGGGCGGTGGTGCCGGCGCGGCGAGGCGGCGCGCCCGCCGCGATGAGCCCGCTTCTTGTGCCCGGCGTGGTGCCGGGACGGGTTCGCGCGCGGCTCGGCCACGTCCCGTCCCGGCGGCGGCGACGAGGCCGGCGAAGGCCTGGCGGACGGCACCGGCGTGGTGACGCCGTCCGCCGGACGGACCGGCGCGAACCGCGTCGTGCCGTAGGCGATGACGAGGACGAGCCCCGCGACGAGGGCGAACGCCGCGGCGACCGCCGGCAGGCGGGTCGGGCGGCGGATGGGCCGCCGGGGCCCGCCGCGGGTGAACCCGGCGGGCGGAAGGCTGGAGGAAAGGCGCACCCCACGATGGTCACGCTACGCACCCGCCCGGACACGGAGACGCGCCGCAACCGTTGCCAGCTCGATACATTGGCGGGGGCCGAAGCCTCGTGAGCAGGCGAATTCCTCGACGAACGCGGAGGAGACCGACACCCGCCGTCCGCCCCGGTCCGTCCCCGGCGGCCCGTGATCACACCGGGTTTCCCGGCGGGGGCCGCTTCGGCTTCTCCCACCATCCCGACCTGGACGTCCGGCTCGTCAGGGCGAGGTGGAGCGAAGCGAGGCCGACGCGCTCTCCCACAGCGCGATGGACATGGCGCGGACGGCCGGATTCGCATCGGATGCGCGGCAGGTCACGAAGATCTCGCGGGCCAGCCCCTGCGGTTCGTCGACGGGAAGGTACTGGATCACATCCTCGCGCTGTCTGGCCAGCTCCGGGATGAGGGCGATGCCGAAACCGCTGGCCACGAGGCCGAGGGCTGTGCGGTAGCTGACCGCCTTGTACGGCACCCGAGGCTCGAACCCCCCGGCCCGGCAGGCGATCTCGGTGACGGATTGGTGGCCCGGCGGCACCATGTCACCGACCCATTCCGCCTCGGCGTAGTCGAACAGGCGGGCCCGCGAGTGAGCGGACGGCGAATCGTTCCGTTGAACCGCCAGCAGCATCGGCTCCGCCCCGAGCAACGTCTGCTGGAGACCGCGATTGTCCGGCCTGGGCGAGCACGAGTACTGGTAGGTGATCGCGAGATCGATCTCGTCGGCGAGGACGGCCGCACGCGCCTCTTCGGTCTCGTGTTCGATGATCGTGAGAGAGATGCCCGGGTAGCGGTGTCGGAACAGTCGCAGCGCCAACGGGAGCAGTTCGGTCGCGGCGGTCGCGAAGGTGGCCATGCGGAGGATGCCGGCTCGCAGGTTCGCCACGTCGTGGACGGCGTGCTCGGCCGCCTCGAGCTCGGACAGCACCCTGTACGCGTGCTCGGCCAGGACACGGCCGGCCAGGGTCAGCTGCACCCGGCGGGCGTGTCTCTCCAGGAGAACGACTCCGGCCTCGCGCTCGAGCTGCGCGAGTTGCTGGGAGACGGCGGAGGCCGTGTAACCGAGCTCCCTCGCGACGGCCACGATGGTCCCCCGCCGTGACAACTCGGCGAGGACTCGGAGGCGTTTCGCGTCGAGCATAAGCAAAACTTAATCTATTTCGGAAAAACCCGCGATTGACCTCCGTCTCGGGGCACCTCAATACTTCCCGCATGATTCACCCCGCAACGCGAGCTGTGAGTGCTCCGACCGCCTCGGCGGTAGACGCGGCACTGGCCGTGGTGACGAACACCCTGGTGGCGAGCCCTCTCATGCCGAGCCCGCGGCTGGCGCCTGACGCGTTCCTCAAACTCGAGAGCCTCCAACCGACCGGCTCCTTCAAAGTCCGGGGTGCCCTGGCCGCCGTGGCGATGGCCGAGCGGAACCGCGGAATCGTCACGGCATCGGCAGGCAATCACGGACTGGCGGTCGCGTGGGCGGCCGAGCGGCTGGACCGGCACGCCACGGTCGTGATCCCTCGGACGGCTTCCAGCGCGAAGGCGAACGCGCTCGAACGCTCGGGTTGCAAGCTCGAACACGTGGGCGAGAACTACGAGGAGGCCGAGGAGCACGCTCTCACCCTGGCGGCGGAAGGCCACTCCTACATCTCCGCCTACAACGACCCGAACGTCATCGCGGGGCAGAGCACCATCGGCGCCGAACTGGCGCACATCGACGGACCGATCACGGTGTACGTCCCCGTCGGAGGGGGCGGCCTGGTGGCAGGCGTCTGCCTGTGGGCACAGGACCGCTCCGACGTGAGGGTCGTCGGTGTCGAGAGCGCGGCGTCGCGAGGGCTGAGCGCGGCGATCGAGGCGGGACGCGTCGTGAACGTGCCCGTCGGCCGGACGCTGGCCGATGGACTCGCGGGCAATCTCGAGGCGGGTTCGGTCACGGTGGAGATCGCCTCACGACGCGTCGACGAGATGGTCGCCGTCACCGAGGAGGAGATCGAGGAGGCCATCCGGTTCCTCGCGGCCGAGCACGGGCTGGTCGCCGAGGGCTCCGGGGCCGTCGGGGTGGCCGCCGTCATGAACCGCCGGGCGACCTCCGTGGGAAGCCCGTTGGCGCTGGTCACCGGCAGGAACATCGCGTTGCCGACACTGGCGGGGGTGCTCGGCGATGCTTCTGCTCAGTGAGTCGGAGATTCACACCCTGCTCACTCCGTCCGAGGCTCTGGAAGCGATGAGGTCGAGCTTCATCGCACATGACCGCGGAGCCGTCGAGAAGCCGGATGTGATCACCCTCGAATTCGACGAGCACGGCGCGGACGTCCACGCCAAGGGCTCCTACATCCACGGCGATCCGACCTGGGCCGTCAAGGTCGCCTCATCGTTCCCCGGAAACAACAGGTCGGGCGAGCCCGTGCACAGCGGCCTGAGCCTCGTCTTCAGTTCGTCCTCGGGCTACTTGGAGGCCATTCTCCTCGACAACGGATACCTGACCGAACTCCGCACCGGCGCCACCGGCGCGCTGGCCACCGACCTGCTGTCGAGAGCCGACGCCTCGACCGTGGCCGTGATCGGCGCCGGCAGCCAGGCAAGGTTCCAGCTCGACGCCCTTCTTCGCGTCCGCAAGATCGACACGGTACGCGTCCTCTCCAGACGCCGGGCTCATGCGGAACGCTACGCGCTCGATGCCCGGACCCGTTACGGCGTGACCGTACAGGTGTGCGACTCGGGCGAGGAGGCCGTGGCGGGCGCGGACATCGTCGTGACGACCACACCATCGCGCGAGCCGGTCGTCGAAGGCGCGTGGCTCGAACCGGGAACCCACCTCACGGCCATCGGTTGCGACTCGCCCGGCAAGCGCGAACTGGACGCCGAGTGCCTGCGGCGCGCGGCGGTCGTGGTCGTCGACGACCCTGACCAGGCGATCACTCATGGAGAGCTCCAGCATGCGGCGCGCGACGGGTCATGGGACGTGTCGCGCACGGTGGCACTCGGCGCGCTCCTCCAGGGGAAGGCGCGCGGACGGCTCGACGACCGCGGGATCACGATCGCGGACCTGTCCGGCGTCGGCTCGCAGGACGCGGCCATCGCGTCGCTCGCGTACTCGAAGGCCGTCGCCAGAGGGATCGGCCGCCGCATCGCCGAGGCCCGATTCCCCGAGGAGACGAAATGAGCGCCACCAGGACGCCCACCGCGCCGGCCCAGCAACTGCGCGTGCATCCTCGGCGGGCCGCGCGCCGGCTCAGGATGCTCTGTGGCGCCGTCGTCGTGTTCTTCCTCGTCGCACTCGCCCATTCACTGTGGACGAATCCGCGACTGCCGAAGGACGTGGTGTGGGACTACCTCTTCCATGAACTGACCCTGAGCGGGCTCGTCGTCACCCTGTACCTCACGGTTCTCGCCATGGTCATCGGGCTGGTCGGGGGCACGCTTCTGGCGATCATGCGTCTGTCGCCGAACCCCGTCCTGTCGTTCTGCGCCAACCTGTACCTGTGGGTCTTCCGGGGAACACCCGTGCTGATCCAGATCATCTTCTGGGGCTACCTCGGAGCGCTCTATCCCGAGCTGAAGATCGGTATTCCGTTCACCGGCATCACCTTCGTGTCCTTCGACGCCAACGTCATCACCCCGACCGTCGCCGCGCTCCTGGCCCTCGGTCTCAACGAGGTGGCCTACGCGTCGGAGATCGTGAGGTCGGGGATCCTCGGAGTCGATGCCGGACAGGTCGAGGCGGCGTCGTCGCTGGGGATGAACTCGCCCCAGACCCTGCGGCGGATCGTCCTTCCGCAGGCCATGCGAACGATCGTCCCGCCGATGAGCAACGAGGTCATCACCATGCTGAAGACGACGGCGCTGGTCTCCGTCATCGCCGGCAAGGACCTGCTGACGAACCTCCAGCAGATATACGCGCAGAACTTCCAGGTCATCCCGCTGCTCATCGTCGCGAGCATCTGGTACATGGCGATCACTTCGGTGCTCACTCTTCTCCAGACCCATCTCGAGAAGCGATACAGCCGGGGCCTGACCCGGACCACGGCCCGAGGGCCCATGAACAGGCTTTTCGGCTTCAAGCGGAGGGGAGCCGTCGATGCCTGAACCGCGCCTGGCCGTCAGCGCCCAGGGGATCCACAAGAGTTTCGGCGACATCCACGTGCTCCGGGGGGTCGACCTCGACGTACACGACGGAGAGGTCGTCTGCCTCATCGGCCCGAGCGGCTCGGGCAAGAGCACCTTCCTCCGCTGCATCAACCATCTCGAGACAGTGGACGTCGGCCTCCTCTCCGTCTACGGCGAACCCGTCGGCTACCGCGAAGAGCGGGGGACACTTCGCGAACTGCCGAACAAGGAGGTCTGCCGTCGCCGCAGCGAGATCGGCATGGTGTTCCAGCGGTTCAACCTCTTCGCGCACATGACGGCGGTCCAGAATGTCGCCGAGGCGCCTGTACGCGTCCTGCACAAGAGCAAAGAGCAGGCATACCAGACGGCGCGGGAACTGCTGGAAACGGTCGGCCTCAGCGACAAGGCCGATTGCTACCCCTCCTCGCTCTCGGGCGGCCAGCAACAACGAGTGGCCATCGCCCGCGCACTGGCCATGGGTCCCAACCTGATGCTGTTCGACGAACCCACGTCCGCACTGGATCCGGAGCTGGTCGGCGACGTCCTCGCCGTGATGCGGGACCTCGCCCAGAGCGGAATGACGATGGTCGTCGTCACCCACGAGATCGGTTTCGCCCGGGAAGTCGCCGACCGCGTGGCCTTCATGGACGGCGGGATCATCGCCGAGAGCGGCCCCACCGAGCAGGTACTCACCAATCCTTCACATGCCAGAACACGGGATTTCCTCTCCAAGGTACTCGCCTGAGCACGGCCGGGAAATTCCCGAAAGGAAGACATGAAAGCACGTAGATTGGCGGCGGTCGCAGCATGCGCGGCCGTCTTCGCCGGCGGGCTCGTCGGCTGCGGTGACTCATCCGACTCGACCGGCAGCGGCTCGACCACGATCGCGGATCGGAAGGTCATGGTCGACGAGCAACTCGCGGCGAAGGTCCCCGACTCGTTCAGGGGCCGCCTGCGCATCGCCACCGCGGCGCCATATCCGCCCTTCGAGTACTTCGACGAGAACCAGAAGCTCGTCGGACTCGACATCGATCTGGGCAATGCGGTGGCCGCCAAGCTGGGCATGAAGACGGATTGGCAGGCGGTCAGCTTCGACGGCGTCATCGCCGGGACCAAGGCGAAGAGGTTCGACCTCATCATCTCGGACATGGGCGTCACCTCCGAGCGGGCGAAGGAGATCGATTTCGTCACGTACGCGCTCGCCGGCATCGGCATGGTCATCCCGAAGGGGAACCCTCAAGGCGTCACGACGCTGGCCGACTTCTGCGGGAAGCCGGTGTCGATGGAAAAGGGCGCCATCCAGGTCACCTTCATCCAGGAGTTCAACAAGACCACCTGCGCGAAGGCGGGAAAGCCCATCCAGATCGCCCAGTTCGCGAAGAGCTCTGACGCGCTGCTCTCCCTGAAGACCGGCAAAACAAGCGGATTCTTCGTCGATCTCGCCAGCGGCACCTACATCGCCCGGACCAGCGAGAAGGGAGCGGCGTTCGAAGTCCTCAACGATTCCAAAGCGCCGCCCAGCGGCTACAACCCGATCAAGATCGGAGTTGGTGTGGGCAAGGACCACACCGAGCTGCGGGACGCGGTCAAGGCCGCGCTGGAGGCGCTCTTCGCGGACGGAACCTATACCGCGATATTCAAGAAGCACGGATTGCAGGGATCCGTCGTCAAGAAGATCGAGATCAATGGAGCGGAGACTCCCCAGTGACGGCACGACCGAGGATCGAGCTGGCGACGGCGGCGTACCTGCGCCGCCTGAACGTCCCGTCCCGGACCTCGGAGGAGGAGATGGGCGCGGCCGACGCACGTGAGTTCAACCGGAAGGCACTCGTCGCGGAGTTCGGCCCGCAGCCGGTCGTCGGCGCCATGGCGGACCACCTCGCGGGCGGCGTCCCAGTCCGCGTGTTCCGGCCCGCCGGAGACGCGGGCGCCGGTCCGGTCGTGCTGTACATCCACGGCGGCGGATGGACGGTCGGCGATCTGGACTCGCACGCCGGTGTGAGCCGGGCGCTGTGCGCCCTGGCGGGCGTCACCGTTGTCGCCGTCGACTACAGGCTCGCTCCCGAGCACCGGTATCCGGCGGCGGTCGAAGACTGCGAGGCCGCGCTCGAATGGCTCGCCGCCCATGCCGACGACCTCGGCGTCGACCCCAGGGCGATCGCCGTGGTGGGCGACAGCTCGGGGGGCAATCTCGCGGCGGTGATCGCACAGCGAGCGACGGCCGCCGGGGTGCGCCTGCGCTGCCAGGTGCTGGTCTACCCCCCCGTTGACAGCAGGTCCCGATCGAAGTCCTTCGAGACGATGGCGACGGGATACGGTCTCGAGGCCGCGGAGATGCTCTGGTACTGGTCGAACTACCTCGGCGAGGCACCGAAGGCCGACGACCCGGGGCATTCGCCGCTCGCGGCCCACGACCTGCACGGCCTGCCGCCCGCTCTGATCCTGACCGCCGAACTGGATCCGCTGAGGGACGAGGCGGAGGAGTACGGTGCGGCGCTGGTGGCGGCGGACGTGCCGGTGAGCATGCGCCGTTTCGCTGGAACGATCCACGGCTTCTTCCGCATGCCGGGCACCATCCCGCTGGGCAGGGTCGCGCTCGAATCGGCCGCCGCGTTCCTCCACTCCCGCCTTTCGGTCACCGGACCGCTACGGAGCTGGGACGACCTGAGTTTCGAGGTCGTGATATGACGCTGACGCTCGACCAGATCGTCGCCACCGCGTCGACTCCATGGTGGATGGAGGACGCGCTTCGGGACGAGGCCGAGGGGACCGCGCTGTCGCCTCTCTCGGAGAGGATCGACGCCGATGTCGCGGTGGTCGGGGGCGGCTACACGGGCATGTGGACCGCGTGGCTGCTGAAGACGCATGATCCGAGCCTGGACGTCGTCCTGCTGGAAGGCGACGAGTGCGGTCTGGGGCCCAGCGGTCGCAACGGTGGTTTCGTCCATGGCTACTGGGGACAACTCGGCCAGCTCGTCGACCTGTTCGGCCCGGAGAAGGGGTTGACGGTCGCCCGCGCGGCGGACGAGGCGCAACAGGCGATCTTGGACTTCTGCCGGGGCTCGGAACGTGATCTGTGGCTCAACGTCGCCGGCATCACCATGATGTCGGCGACTCCCGAACAGGACACCATCGTTCGGCAATCGATCGCGGTGGCCCGCCGTCTCGGTGTACTGGACGAGGTACGCGGCCTCAGCGGCGCGGAGGCCCGCGAGTTCTGCGACTCGCCGCGGTTCCGGAGCGGCGTCCACTACAGGCACGGTGCGACCGTGCAACCCGCACGGCTCGCCCGGGAGCTGCGGCGGCGCGCCGTCGAGGTGGGCGTGCGGATGCACGAGCACTCACCCGTCACCGAGATCCTCGACTCAGGCGACCGGGTCGAGGTCTCGACCGCACGCGGGCGGGTGCGGGCGGAGCGTGCGGTCATCGCCACCGGGGCCGCTCTGACCGGGGAACGCCACATCCGGAGCCGCGTCGTCAACTTCAGCAGCCACATGATCCTCACCGAGCCGGTTCCCGAGCTGATCGAGGAGCTGGGATGGACCGACGGGGTGGGCATCTTCGACGCCAGGATGTTCGTCCATTATCTGCGGACGACGCCGGACGGCCGGATAGCCATCGGCAGCGGTTCCGGGCACATCGGCTACGGGGGGCGCATCAACCCGAGCCTCTACGCCGATCGGCAGGCCGTCGCTCGGGCGCGCCGCGGGCTGGAGTTCCTCCTTCCTTCACTCAAGGGCGTCGGCATCGAGCGCGCTTGGGGTGGCCCGATCGACGTGAGCGGGGACGGGCTGCCGTTCATCCGCCCCAGCAGAACCGGGAGGGTCCTCCGGGCGGGCGGGTTCTCCGGCCATGGCGTCAATCCCTCCTACCTCATCGGGCGGATCCTGACCTCGCTCGTCCTCGGACGGCGGGACTCCTGGGGGCGGCTTCCGCTGGTGCGGCGCACCGTCCCGCGTTTCCCGCCAGAGCCGTTCCGCTGGGTCGGAGGCAACGCCGTCCGCCTGTCGATCGCGAGAGTCGAGGACGGCCAGCAGGGTGATGTGTCGGTCAACGGGCTCCAACGCTTCGTCGCGAACCTGCCGGCGCGACTCGGGATGAAGATCGGTACCCGCTGATCATCCGTTGCCCGCAGGCGGCCGGCCGGGCCGCCCGCCTGCGGGTTCGGCGGCCTTCGACCGTCCAGAGAAGGAAACGAGACATGATGGTGTACGAGTGCTCCACCGGCGGGCGACCGGTCCGGAATCCGGCGCCGAGATGAGTGCCGCCGGCATTCCCTACTTCACCGCCGCCGACATCCACGCCTCAACGACGCCGGCCATGGCGGTCACCGCGATCGAAGACGCCCTCCGGTCAGGGCTCGATCCGAAGGACGACCTGGTCCGGACGACCACCGGCCTGAGACACGGCCAGTTCCTGCTGATGCCGTCAGAGGCCGGGGACAGCGCCGGCGTCAAGATAGCGTCCGTCGCCCCCGGCAACCCGCGCCGCGGCCTACCGCGAATACAGGCCCTCTACGTGCTGTTCGACGCCGCGACCCTCACCCCCCGAGCCCTGCTCGACGGGACCGCGCTGACCACACTGCGCACACCGGCCGTGTCCTTCGCGGCGGTTCGGTCCGCCGTCTCGCGTCTGGGTCACGCGCCCCGGATCCTGCTGTTCGGAGCCGGACCGCAGGGGCGGGCGCACGTCGACGCGCTTCGGTCGCTTCTCGGTCCGGAGGCGGTGGCACACGTGACCTACGTGGTTCGGAACCCGGACCGCGTGGACCGGAGCACGGTCCGGGCCGCGCCGGTGATCCGAGCCGGAGCTCATCACGGAGCCGTCGCCGAAGCGGATCTCATCGTCTGCGCGACGAGCGCGTCCACGCCCTGCTTCGACTCGAACCAGGTCAAGGACGACTGCGTCGTGATCGCCGTCGGCTCACACCAGCCGGACGCTCGTGAGATCGACTCCGCGTTCGTCGGTCGTGCGCAGGTCGTGGTCGAGGACGTGGAGACGGCCACCCGTGAGTCGGGTGACATCGTCATGGCCATCGCCGATGGCGTGATCACTGCCGATCGGCTCGTCGCCATGCGCGACGTCGTGGACGGATCACGCGGGCTCGAGGCGGGCCGCCCGGTGCTGTTCAAGAGTTCCGGGATGTCGTGGGAGGACCTGATCATCGCGAACGCGGTCCTGGAAGCCTCCATGCGACGGCCGCAGGACCGCTGAGCGCGGCACCGTCACCGCGGCCCGACGAGGACGACCGCAACCGCCAGTAGCAAGGAGATGCACGATGACCAAAGAGATCACGCACTGGGCCGGCGGCACCGAGTTCACCGGGACCCCGGAACTGTGGGCCGATGTCACCAACCCCGCCACCGGACGCGTCACCGGACGCGTCGCGCTGGCCAGCGAACCCGACGTCCAGTTCGTCGTCGACGCGGCCAAGAAGGCCTTCACGACCTGGGCGGGCGTCTCCCTGGCCCGCCGCACCCAGATCCTGTTCTCGTTCCGTGAGCTGCTCAACAGCCGCAAGAGCGAGCTCGCGGCGCTGATCACCGCCGAGCACGGCAAGGTGTTCTCCGACGCGCTCGGCGAGATCTCCCGCGGCCAGGAGGTCGTCGAGTTCGCCTGCGGCATCGCTCACCTGCTCAGGGGCGGTCACTCCGAGAACGCCTCCACAGGCGTCGACGTGCACTCCACACGCGCCCCGCTCGGTGTGGTCGGCATCATCAGCCCGTTCAACTTTCCCGCCATGGTCCCGATGTGGTTCTTCCCCATCGCGATCGCCGCGGGCAACACCGTTGTCCTCAAGCCCAGCGAGAAGGACCCCTCCGCCGCGCTCTGGATCGCCGACCTCTGGCGGGAGGCCGGGCTCCCCGACGGTGTCTTCAACGTGCTCCAGGGCGGTAAGACCGCCGTCGACGGGCTGCTGCACAGCCCCGACGTCGCCGCGATCAGCTTCGTCGGCTCCACTCCGGTCGCACAGTACGTCTACGAGGAGGCCAGTCGGCGCGGGAAGCGAGTGCAGGCCCTCGGCGGCGCGAAGAACCACATGGTCGTGCTGCCCGGCGCCGACCTCGGCCTCGCCGCCGACGCGGCGGTCAACGCCGGGTACGGCAGCGCCGGCGAGCGTTGCATGGCGATCAGCGTGCTGGTCGCCCTTGAGCCGATCGCCGACGAGCTCGTCGTCCAGATCGCCGAGCGCATCCGGACGCTGCGCATCGGCGACGGTCGCCGTGACAGCGCCAACACGATCGATATGGGCCCCCTCGTCACCAAGGCCCACCGCGACAGGGTCGCGGGCTTCGTGACCTCGGGCGAGAGGGCCGGCGCCGAACCGGTCATCGACGGCCGCGATGTCCAAGCCCATGGCGAAGAGGGCGGCTTCTGGCTCGGCCCGACCTTGTTCGACCACGTCACGCCCGATATGGAGATCTACCGTGAGGAGATCTTCGGGCCGGTCCTGTGCGTCGTGCGAGTCTCCTCCTACGACGAGGCCGTCGCGCTCATCAACGCCAACCAGTACGGAAACGGCGCCGCGATCTTCACCAACGACGGCGGCGCCGCCCGCCGCTTCGCGAACGACGTCCACGTCGGCATGATCGGGGTCAACATCCCCATTCCGGTACCGGTCGCCTACTACTCCTTCGGCGGCTGGAAGCGCTCGCTGTTCGGCGACACCCACGCCCACGGCACCGAGGGGGTCCACTTCTTCACCCGCGCCAAGGTCGTCACCTCCCGCTGGATCGACCCGTCCGTCCGCTCAGGAGGCGGGCTCGAACTAGGGTTCCCGCAGAATGCCTGACACCGCACAATGCTTCAGTTCACCGAAACGCAGTGCTGCCGGTGGGCTGCCGGGCCGAACGGTGTCTCAGGCCAGCCGATGCGCCCGGCGCCACCCAGCGGGTATATGGGCGGTCTCCGTCCGGCGGATGGAGACCAGCCGTCACGCTGACGGACGGCCGGCTTCGGTGACGGTGAAGCGGCGCAGGTCGAGCGCCGGGTTCTTCGCGCGGACGGCCTTGACGCGCTCGGGCGAGACGTCGCCGGACACGACCCCGGTCCCCTCCCCCAGCGCCGCCACGACGACGCCCATCGGGTCGACGACCATGCTGTTTCCGGCGCCGGTCGGGGCGCACTGGTCGGCGGCCGCCACGTAGATGGTGTTCTCGATCGCGCGGGCCCGCACCAGCGTCCGCCAGTGGTCCTCCTTGAGCGGCCCCGGCACCCATTCGGCGGGCAGCGCCAGGACGTCGGCGCCGGCGTCCACGATCCGCCGCGTCACCTCCGGGAACCGGACGTCGTAGCAGGTCTGCATGCCGAACGTGACGCCGTCGACGGCGAACGTGCGCGGCTCGCCGATCTCGCCGGGGCGCACCAGCGCCGACTCCTCGTACCCGAACGCGTCGTACAGGTGGATCTTGCGGTACTCGGCGACGACGTCCCCGGCGGGGGCGACGGCGACGAGGGTGTTGGAGATGCGGCCGGGATCGTCCAGCCGCTCGTTCACGCCCGCGACGACGTGGACGCCGTGGCGCCGGGCCAGGCCGCCGAGCCCCGCCACGAACGGGCCGTCGAGGGCCTCGGCCGAGTCGACGAACCGCCGGTCCATCTTCGGTGCGGTGAACATCGCGAACTCGGGCAGCACCACGACCCGCGCGCCCTGCCCGGCCGCCTCGGCGACCAGCCCGCCGATCGCCGCCAGGTTCTCGTCCTTGTCGGTTCCGGGCGCGAACTGCGCCACCGCGACCCGCACCATACGCCGCCTCCTACATCCGGTCGACGCCGGTCACCCGGACGACGGCCTCGCCCTCCTGGTCGGAACCCGCGAGGTCGACCTCGGCGCTGACGCCCCAGTCGTGATGCCCCTCGGGATCGTCGAACACCTGCCGGACGCGCCACAGCGCGTCCTGCGGGACCTCCTCGATCTGCAGCAGCTTCGGCCCCCGCGCGTCGGCCCCGGTGAGCAGCTCGTCGTGCTCCTCGAAGTAGCGGTCCATCGCCTCCGCCCACGCGTCGGCGCCGAAGTCGGGGTCCAGCCCGCCCAGCTCGCCGTAGCGCTCCAGCGCCGCCAGCTCCACCCGGCGGAACATCGCGTTGCGCACCAGCACCCGGAACGCCCGCGCGTTCGCGGTGACCTTGGTGACGCGCTCCTCGATCGGCTCGTCCAGGTCCTCGGCGGCGGGGTTGGCGAGCTGCTCCCACTCGTCCAGCAGGCTGGAGTCGACCTGCCGGACCAGCTCGCCCAGCCACTCGATCAGGTCGATCAGGTCGTCGGTCTTGATCGACTCCGGGACGGTCTGCTGCAGCGCCTTGTAGGCCCCCGACAGGTACCGCAGGACGAGCCCCTCGCCCCGCGCCAGCTCGTAGTACCCGATGTACTCGGTGAACGTCATCGCCCGCTCGTACATGTCGCGCACGACGGACTTCGGGCGCAGCGGGTGGTCGCCGACCCAGGGGTGCCCGGCCCGGTAGACCTCGTAGGCGGCGCCGAGTACGTCCTCCAGCGGCTTCGGGTGGTCGACGTCCTGGAGCAGTTCCATCCGCTCCTCGTACTCGATGCCCTCGGCCTTCATCTCCTGGACGGCCTCGCCCCGCGCCCGGTTGACCTGCGCGGCCAGGATCTGCCGCGGGTCCTCCAGCGTCGCCTCGATCACCGACAGCACGTCCAGCGCGTACGACGGCGACGCCGGGTCGAGGATCTCGAAGGCCGCGAGCGCGAACGTCGACAGCGCCTGGTTGAGCGCGAAGTCCTCCTGGAGGTCGACGGTGATGCGCGCGTACCGGCCGGCGTCGTCCGGCTCCGGCAGCACCTCGACGATGCCGCCCGCGAGCAGCGACCGGTAGATCGCGATGGCGCGGGAGATGTGCCTGCGCCGCGCCGCGGGCTCCTCGTGGTTGTCGGTCAGCAGCCGCTTCATGGCCTGGAACGCGTTGCCCGGCCGCGCGATCACCGACAGCAGCATCGCGTGGCTGACCTGGAACCGGGACCGGAGCATCTCCGGCTCGGCCTCCTGCAGCTTCTTGAAGACGTCCTCGTCCCAGCCGACGAACCCCTCCGGCGGCTTCTTGCGCTGGACCTTCCGCCGCTTCTTCGGGTCGTCCCCGGCCTTGGCCAGCGCCTTCTCGTTCTCCACCACGTGCTCGGGCGCCTGCGCGACGACGAACCCGACCGTGTCGAAACCGGCCCGCCCCGCCCGCCCGGCGATCTGGTGGAACTCCCGCGCCCTGAGCCGCCGCACCCGGTGCCCGTCGTACTTGCTGAGCGCGGTGAACACGACCGTCCTGATGGGGACGTTCACCCCGACCCCCAGGGTGTCGGTCCCGCAGATGACCTTCAGCAGCCCGGCCTGCGCGAGCCGCTCCACCAGCCGCCGGTACTTGGGCAGCATCCCGGCGTGGTGGACCCCGATGCCGTGCCGGACGAACCGCGACAGGTTGCGCCCGAACTTCGTGGTGAACCGGAAGTTGCCGATCAGCTCGGCGATCCGCGCCTTCTCCGCCTTGGTGCACACGTTGATGCTCATCAGCGCCTGCGCCCGCTCGATCGCCGCCGCCTGCGTGAAGTGCACCAGGTAGATCGGCGCCTTCTGCTCGGCCAGCAGCTCCTCGATCGTCTCGTGCAGCGGCGTCACCCGGTAGTCGTAGATGAGGGGCACGGGCCGCTCCGCCGACGTCACCAGGGCGGTCGGCCGCCCCGTCCGCCGCGTCAGGTCCTTCTGGAAGAACGCGACGTCCCCGAGGGTGGCCGACATGAGCAGGAACTGGGTCTGCGGCAGTTCCAGCAGCGGTATCTGCCACGCCCAGCCCCGCTCGGGTTCGGCGTAGAAGTGGAACTCGTCCATCACGACCACGCCGATGTCGGCGTCCTTGCCGTCCCTGAGGGCGATGTTCGCCAGCACCTCCGCCGTGCAGCAGATGATCGGCGCGTCCGCGTTCACGCTGGCGTCGCCGGTCATCATCCCGACGTTGTCGCGCCCGAACATCTCGCACAGGTCGAAGAACTTCTCCGACACCAGCGCCTTGATCGGCGCCGTGTAGAACCCGACCTGGTCACGGCCGAGGCCCGCGAACAGCGCCCCCGCCGCCACCAGGCTCTTGCCCGACCCGGTCGGCGTCGACAGGATCACGTTCGCGCCGGAGACCACCTCGATGAGCGCCTCCTCCTGGGCGGGGTACAGCGTGATCCCGCGCCCCGACACCCACCGTTCGAACGCCTCGAACAGCGAGTCGGCGTCGGTGTCGTTTCCGGAGGGAAGCTCATCGATAAGGCTCACCCCTCCATCCTGCCCCCGATCACCCACTGCCCGCGCCGGACGCCGCTCCGCGTCTAGACCAGCCCGTGGCCGTACCTGTCCATGAGGGGCCGGAGGTCGGGCTCTCCGAAGGACTCCCGCATCGCCTCGAAGACGGGGACCTTCTCCTCCCCGAACCGCCGGACGCGGCCGGCGTAGGTGGCGGCGGACACGAAGGTCGGCGGATCGGTCTTGCTGTGGAACTTGTCGGCGTACATCACGAGCCGCTCTTCGCCGGTCACGGCCACGTAGTCGCCGGCCGGGACGGGAAGCCGCTGCCGCGCGATGTCGTCGCGGGAAAGCCCTACCCCGGTGTGGCACGAGCAGAAGCGGCAGATCTCCTCCGGGAACCCCTCCTCCCGGAGGATCTCGTGACCGAGCACCCCGTGCCGGACGTAGCCGCTGTAGTCGATCGTCCCGGACGGGCCGAAGAGCCGGTAGACGCCGAGGTCGTGCAGCAGGCACCCGGCCCGCACGAGATCGGCGTCGACCGCGAGCCCCGCCCCGTCCATGACGCGCTCGGCGATCTCGGACACGATGACGCAGTGCGTCCACACGGCCTCGAACGCCTCGGCCCCTGGCGCGTACCGCTCGTGCAGGGCCCGGATCTCGTCGACCCCAGGTATCTCCACCCCACGACCTTAGACCGGCGCGCCCGCTCGGCCCGTCAGGGACGGACCGAGCTGCGGGCACAGGGGCCGGCCGTCAGGCGCCTACCTCGGTGCGGTCGCCTCCCCAGAGGGTGTGGAAGGAGCCGTCGCGGTCGGTGCGGCGGTAGGTGTGGGCGCCGAAGAAGTCGCGCTGCCCCTGCGTGAGCGCGGCCGGCAGGCGGTCGGCGCGCAGGGAGTCGTAGTAGGCCAGCGCGGTGGAGAAGCCGGGCGCGGGGACGCCGAGACGCGCGGCGGTGGCGACCACCTCGCGCCAGGCGTCCTGGGCGTCGCCCACGGCCTCTGCGAAGTGGTCGTCGGTCAGCAGCGTCGGGGTCTCCGGGTCGGCCTCGTAGGCGGCGCGGATGCGGTCCAGGAAGCGGGCCCGGATGATGCAGCCGCCGCGCCAGATGGTGGCCATCGCCCCGAGGTCGATGTTCCAGCCGTACTCGGCGCTGCCCGCCTGGATCTCGTGGAACCCCTGCGCGTACGCCACGATCTTGGAGGCGTACAGGGCCTTCTCCACGGCGTCGGCGAAGCCGGAGTCCGCGACGGCCGTGCGGGACGGCCCGGGCAGGCCCCGCGCGGCCTCGCGCAGCGCGGCGTGGCCGGAGACGGACCGGGCGAACACGGCCTCGGCGATGCCGCCGACGGGGACGCCGAGGTCGAGGGCCGTCTGCACGGTCCAGCGGCCGGTGCCCTTCTGCTCGGCCTGGTCCAGGACGACGTCAACGAACGGCCGGCCCGTCGAGGCGTCGGTGTGCGCGAGGACCTCGGCGGTGATCTCGATCAGGTAGGACTCCAGGCGGCCGGTGTTCCAGGTGCGGAACACCTCGGCGATCTCGGCCGGCGCGAGCCCGGCGGCGTGCCGCAGCAGGTCGTAGGACTCCGCGATCAGCTGCATGTCGGCGTACTCGATGCCGTTGTGCACCATCTTCACGAAGTGCCCGGCGCCGTCGGGGCCGACGTGCACGCAGCAGGGCGTCCCGTCGACCTTGGCGGAGATGTCCTCCAGCAGCGGACCGAGCGCCTCGTAGGACTCGGCGGAGCCGCCCGGCATGATGCTCGGGCCGTGCAGCGCGCCCTCCTCGCCGCCGGAGATGCCGGTGCCGACGAAATGGATCCCGCGCTCGCGCAGGTCGGCCTCGCGGCGGCGGGTGTCGGCGAAGTTGGCGTTGCCGCCGTCGACGATCATGTCGCCGGGCTCCAGCAGCGGGGCGAACTCGTCGATGACCGCGTCGGTCGGGCCGCCCGCCTTCACCATGACGACCAGCCGCCGGGGCCGCTCCAGGGACTCCACGAACCGCTCCGGCGTTTCCGCGGGCAGGAACGTTCCCTCGCCGCCGAATTCCTCCACCAGGGCCTTCGTCCTGGCGGACGTGCGGTTGTGGACGGCTACGGGGTGCCCGTGCCGGGCCAGGTTGCGGGCCAGGTTGCGCCCCATCACCGCCAGTCCGGTGACACCGATTCGCGCCTTCTGCATTGGCTGACTCCTCCTCGTGTGCGACCCTGACCAAGGGGTTGTACGCGGCTCATGATCCCCCCGTTCGAGCGCCCGGGCCCGCATACCCGCGCTCGTCGCGGGAACGGGTCGCGCTTTGAGGATCACTATCGATGGTGCCATCTACCTGGGGGTGCGATGCTGGGACTGCCGGACGAGGCGGCCGCGTGTCTCTTCGATCTCGACGGCGTGCTGACCCGGACCGCGGCCGTTCACGCGGCGGCGTGGAAGGAGATGTTCGACGGCTACCTGCGCGAACGGGCGGAGCGGACCGGTGAGCCGTTCACCGAGTTCGACCCCGTGCGCGACTACGGCCGTTACGTCGACGGCAAGAGACGCGAGGACGGGACGCGCTCGTTCCTGGAGTCGCGCGGCATCTCCCTGCCCGAGGGAGATCCGGACGATCCGCCCGAGAAGGAGACCATCCGGGGCCTCGGGAACCGCAAGAACTCCCTCGTCCTGAAGATCATCCAGGAGAAGGGCGTCGAGACCTTCGACGGGTCGATCGACTACGTCCGCAAGGCGCGCGAGGCCGGGCTGAAGACCGCCGTGGTCTCCTCCAGCGCCAACACCGTCCAGGTCCTGCGGACCGCCGGCATCACCGACCTGTTCGACGCGCGCGTGGACGGCGTCATCGCGGCGGAGCGCGACCTGCCCGGCAAGCCCGCTCCCGACACCTTCCTCGCGGGGGCCGAGGAGCTGGGCGTCCCCGCAGGCAAGGCGGTCGTCTTCGAGGACGCGCTCGCCGGCGTCCAGGCGGGGCGCGCCGGGAAGTTCGCCTACGTCGTCGGCGTCAACCGGGTCGGCGACGAGCACGCGAAGGCGCTCGCCGAGCACGGCGCCGACATCGTGGTCGACGACCTGTCCGAGCTGCTGGAGGGGCCGTGAGCGAGCACGAGAGCCAGGGCGCCGACCGGCCGGTGTTCTCCGTCGAGCCGTGGTGCGTGCGGGAGCCGGAGCTGCGGCTCGACCGGCTGGCCCAGACCGAGTCGGTGTTCTCCCTCTCCAACGGGCACGTCGGCATGCGCGGCAACCTCGACGAGGGCGAACCGCACGGGCTTCCCGGCACCTACCTGAACTCCTTCTACGAGCAGCGTCCCCTGCCGCACGCCGAGACCGCCTACGGCTACCCCGAGATGGGCCAGACGGTCATCAACGTCACCAACGGCAAGGTGATCCGGCTGCTCGTCGACGACGAGCCGCTCGACGTGCGCTACGGCCGCCTGCACCACCACGAGCGGATCCTCGACATGCGCGCGGGAACGCTCACCCGGCACGTGGAGTGGACGTCCCCGGCCGACCGCAGGATCAAGGTCACCTCGGTCCGGATGGTGTCGCTGACCCAGCGGGCCGTCGCGGCGATCTGCTACGAGGTCGAGCCGGTGGACGAGGCGGTCCGGGTGGTCGCCCAGTCGGAGCTGGTGGCCAACGAGGCACTGCCCGGCGGCGGCAAGGACCCGCGCGCCTCGGCGATCCTGAGCAGCCCGCTCGTCGGCGAGGAGCACGTCGCCAACGGCACCAAGGTGCTGCTGCTGCACCGGACGCGGCAGAGCGGCCTGCGGATGGCCGCCGGGATGTCGCACGACATCGAGGGCCCGGAGTCGATGGCGATCGACACCGAGAGCTCCAAGGACGTGGGGCGGCTGACGGTCGCGACGCGGCTGGAGCCGGGGCAGCGGCTGCGCATCGTCAAGTACATCTCCTACGGCTGGTCGAGCCGGCGGTCGCGCCCCGCGCTGCACGACCAGGTGGTCGGGGCGCTGGCGGGCGCGCGGCAGACCGGCTGGCAGGGCCTGCTGGACGAGCAGCGCGAGTACCTCGACGACTTCTGGGAGGGCGCGGACGTCGAGGTCGACGGCGACGCCGAGATCCAGCAGGCGGTCAGGTTCGGGCTGTTCCACGTCCTGCAGGCGGGCGCCCGCGCGGAGCGCCGCATGATCCCGGCCAAGGGGCTGACGGGACCGGGCTACGACGGGCACACGTTCTGGGACACCGAGACGTTCGTGCTGCCGGTCCTCACCTACACCTCCCCCGGCGCCGCGGCGGACGCCCTCGGCTGGCGGCACATGACGCTGCCCCTGGCCCGGGACCGTGCCAACCAGCTCGGCCTGGAGGGCGCGACGTTCCCGTGGCGGACGATCCGCGGGCACGAGTGCTCGGGCTACTGGCCCGCCGGCACCGCCGCGTTCCACATCAACGCCGACATCTCCGACGCGGTCGTCCGGTACGTGGACGCCACGCAGGACGAGCAGTTCGAGCGGGAGATCGGCCTGGACATCCTGGTCCAGACGGCCCGGCTGTGGCGGAGCCTCGGCCACCACGACGTGGGCGGGGTGTTCCGCATCGACGGCGTCACCGGCCCCGACGAGTACAGCGCGGTGGTGGACAACAACGTCTACACCAACCTGATGGCGCGCCGGAACCTCCAGGAGGCCGCCGAGACGGCGATGCGCCACCCGGACGTGGCCGACCGGCTCGGCGTGAACGCCGAGGAGGCGGCGTCGTGGCGGGACGCGGCGGCGGCGATGCTCATCCCCTACGACGAGCGGCTCGGCGTCCATCCGCAGAGCGAGAGCTTCACCAACCACGCCCGCTGGGACTTCTCCGCCACCAAACCCGACCACTATCCGCTGCTGCTGAACTACCCCTACTTCGACCTCTACCGCAAGCAGGTGGTCAAGCAGGCGGACCTGGTGCTCGCCCTGCACCTGTGCGGCGACGCGTTCACCGACGAGCAGAAGGAGCGCGACTTCGCCTACTACGAGGGCCTGACCGTCCGCGACTCGTCTCTGTCGGCGCAGACGCAGGCGGTCGTCGCCGCCGAGGTCGGCCAGCTGGAGCTGGCGCACGACTACCTCGGCGAGACCGCGCTGATGGACCTGCACGACCTGAACCACAACACCCGCGACGGGCTGCACATCGCCTCGATGGCGGGGGCGTGGAGCGGGCTCGTCGCCGGGTTCGGCGGGATGCGGGCGGGCAAGGGCACGCTGCGGTTCGCGCCGCGGCTGCCCGGCGGGATCAGCCGGCTGGCGTTCCGGATGCGGTACCGGGGCAACCGGATCAAGGTCAGCGTGACCGGTGAGGCGGCCCGCTACGAGCTGCTGGACGGCCGGGGCCTCACGCTGTGGCACCACGGCGAGCGGTTCACCCTCGCCGACGAGCCCGTCGAGCTGCCGATCGAGCAGATCCCGGTGCGCCCGGCGGTGACGCAGCCGGCGGGCCGGGAGCCCGCGCCGCGGCGCATCGACCCGCACGGACGCGACCCCCGCCGCCGCTAGGCGGGGTCGCTGAGCGGGCCGCTAGGCGGGGCCGCTCTCCGGAGCGCAGACCCGCGCGCAGCCGTCCGCCTCGGAGGCCCGCGTCCCGTCCGCCGGGCGTGACGCGGGGTCTCCGGGGCCGGCCGGCACGAGCAGCCGGCGCGGTCCCGGCCCCTCGTCCCCGAGCCGGTCGTAGGGGTTGGCGAGCGCGCACCTGCTGATCGACAGGCAGCCGCAGCCGATGCAGTCGGTGAGGTCGTCGCGCAGCCGTTCGAGCTGCCGGATGCGCGCGTCGAGCTCGCCGCGCCACCGCTCGGAGAGGCGCGCCCAGTCGGCCACCGTGGGCGTGCGCTCCTCGGGGAGGGTGGCGAGCGCGTCGCGGATGTCGCCGAGCGGGATCCCGACGCGCTGCGAGACCTTGATGAACGAGACCCGGCGGAGCGTGTCCCGGCTGAACCGCCGCTGGTTGCCCGCCGTGCGCCGGCTGCTGATCAGTCCCTTGGACTCGTAGAAGTGCAGCGCCGAGACGGCCACGCCGCTCCGCTCGGCGAGCTGCCCGACGGTCAGTTCGTGCACCCGGTGCTCCAGCCGCGTCATGCACCGGATCCTATGCGTTCCTCAACCGCGCTTGAGGTCGGGCCGGGCGGCCGGGCCCCGGTCAGTAGTGGGGGCCGGGCCGGTAGTGGGCGGCGGGGCTCGTCCCGCCGGGACGCTCGGCCGCGTGGCCGAGCCGGCGCAGCCGGAACGCCGCGCCGATCATGGCGGCGCCGGCCAGGACGGCCAGCAGGCCGATCAGCCAGACGATGGCGATCGCGCCGGAGACGGGCCACGCGAACAGCATGATCCCGAAGATCAGCGAGACGGCGCCGGTGAGTACGTACGCCCACTCGCCCTTGAGCTCCTTGCGCATCGCGAGCGCGACCCCGATCTCCAGCACGCCGGTGGCGACCGCCCAGGCGGCGATCAGCATCAGCAGGACGAACGCGGTGATGCCGGGCCACACCAGCGCCGCGATGCCGAGCGCGATCCCTGCGGCCCCCGACAGGGCGAGCAGGCCGCGCGGGCCGCCGGAGGTGCCGCGGATCGCCTGCGCGACCGCGAACACACCGTCCACCAAGGCGTAGGCGCCGAACAGCACCACCAGCGCCCAGACGGTGATGCCCGGCCACACCCAGGCGACGATGCCGAAAATGACCGCGAACGTGCCGCGCAGCGCGAGCACCCACCAGTGGCGGGTCATCAGGTCGAACATGCCGGCCTCCCGGGGACGGGGAACTCCTCCAGTGTTGACCGCCGCCGCCTGCGGGGAACGCAAAGGCCGGTCGCGAACTTCGCAAAGTTCGCGACCGGCCCACGGGTCCGGCCGGTGGCCGGCTCCGCCCGCGCGTCAGTGCTCCAGGCGGCGCACCAGGTCGTGGTACTCGTCCCACAGCGCCTTCGGCGTGTGGTCACCGAACCGCTCGAAGAACTCCGGCACGAGGGCGGCCTCCTGCTTCCACACCTCGGTGTCGACCGACAGCAGGGTCCCCAGGTCGGCGTCGTCGATGTCGAGGCCCTCGGTGTCGAGCGCCTCCCGGGTCGGCAGGTGCCCGATCGGGGACTTGACCGCGTCGGCCTTGCCGTTGAGGCGCTCGACGATCCACTTCAGGACGCGGCTGTTCTCGCCGAAGCCGGGCCAGATGAACCTGCCGTCGGCGTTCTTGCGGAACCAGTTGACGTAGTAGATCCGCGGGAGCTTCTCCGGGTCGGTGGCCTTGCCGATCTCCAGCCAGTGGCCGAAGTAGTCGCCCATGTTGTAGCCGCAGAACGGCAGCATGGCGAACGGGTCGCGGCGCAGCTCGCCGACGGCGCCCTCGGCGGCGGCGGTCTTCTCGGACGCGACGTTGGCGCCGAGGAACACGCCCTGCTGCCAGTCGAACGACTCGGTGACGAGCGGGACGGCGGAGGCGCGGCGGCCGCCGAACAGGATCGCCGAGATCGGGACGCCCTTCGGGTCCTCCCACTCGTCGGCGATGATCGGGCACTGCCCGGCCGGGGTGGTGAAGCGGGCGTTCGGGTGGGCCGCCGGGCTCGTGGAGTCCGGCGTCCAGTCGTTGCCCTTCCAGTCGGTCAGGTGCGCGGGCGGCTCGTCGGTGAGTCCCTCCCACCACACGTCGCCGTCGTCGGTGAGGGCCACGTTCGTGAAGATGCTGTTGCCCCACAGCGTCCTGACCGCGTTGGCGTTGGTGCTCTCGCCGGTGCCGGGCGCGACGCCGAAGAATCCGGCCTCGGGGTTGATGGCGTACAGGCGGCCGTCGTCGCCGAAGCGCATCCAGGCGATGTCGTCGCCGATCGTCTCGACCTTCCACCCGGGGATGGTCGGCTCCAGCATGGCGAGGTTGGTCTTCCCGCACGCCGAGGGGAACGCGGCGGCGACGTAGCGGGTCTCACCGGTGGGCGGCGTCAGCTTCAGCACGAGCATGTGCTCGGCCATCCAGCCCTCGTCGCGGGCCATCGTCGAGGCGATGCGCAGCGCGTAGCACTTCTTGCCGAGCAGCGCGTTGCCGCCGTACCCGGACCCGTAGGACCAGATCTCCCGGGTCTCGGGGAAGTGGGTGATGTACTTGGTCGAGTTGCACGGCCACCTGACGTCCTCCTGGCCCGGCTCCAGGGGGGCGCCGACGGAGTGGACGGCCCTGACGAACGACCCGCGCTCCTCGATGAGGCGCAACGCGCCCTCGCCCATCCGCGTCATGATCCGCATGGACACGGCGACGTAGGCGGAGTCGGTGATCTCAACGCCCAGCTGCGAGATGGTGCCGCCGAGGGGGCCCATGCAGAACGGCACCACGTACATGGTGCGGCCCTTCATGCAGCCCGCGAAGAGGCCGCCCAGGGTCTCCCGCATCTCCCCGGGCGCGACCCAGTTGTTGGTGGGGCCGGCGTCCTCCTGCTTCTCGGAGCAGATGAACGTCCGGTCCTCGACGCGGGCGACGTCGGTGGGATCGGAGGCCGCGTGGAAGCTGTTGGGCCGTTTGGCCGGGTCCAGCCGCGTCAGGGTGCCCTGCTCGACGAGGAGGCCGGTGAGCCGCTCCCACTCCTCCTGCGAGCCGTCACACCACTCGACCCGGTCGGGCCCGGTCAGCTCGGCGATCCCGCGCACCCACTCAATCAGTTCGGTGTGGCCGGTAGGGGCCTGGTCGAGGCCGGGGACCTGGTTGGACACGGGCGTTCTCCTTCAGCTGTTCGCAGGATGTTTGCATGATGAACAAGACCCGTCGTTTTTGCCATTTGGTCTGGACCAATCCCGTCCGCTTTTGGGGCATGATGCCCGGTTCTGTGAGGGATATCACTGGATGGGGGAACCGACCGCCCACCCGCACCCGCCGGACGGCGCGAGAGCGCTCAAGCTGGGTAAACGTGGGTCTCAGTGGCCTTCACGGCCGCCCAGACGGGGCTGCCCTCCGACAATTGGAGCTCCGCGACCGCCGCCTGAGTGACGTCCGCTACGGCGTCGAAAGGCGGCCCCGACAGCCGGACCCGGACACGGTCCCCCTGCCGTTCGATCGCGCCGACGCGCGTGCGCCAGAGGTTGCGCGGGCTGCCGTCGGGACGCGTCCGGTACAGCGCCACCGAGGATGGCGCGAAGGCGAGGAACACCTCACCTTCGAGTGAGTCAACAGTGTCAAGGGTTGCAGCACCGTCCCCCAGGGCCACCGTGCCCGCCTCGGCCCTGCCCCGGTACAGGTTCAACCCGACCAGGCGCGCGACGTAGTCGGTCCGCGGGCGGCGCGCGACGTCGGCCGGGGTCCCCTGCTGGACGAGCCGGCCGCCCTCGACGACGACGAGGCGGTCGGCGAGCACCATGGCGTCCAGCGGGTCGTGCGTGACGAGCACGGCGGCGCCCTCGAACCCGGCGAGGTGGCGGCGCAGCGCGGCCCTGATCTCCATCCGGGTGTGCGCGTCCAGCGCCGCGAGCGGCTCGTCCAGCAGCAGCAGGCCCGGATCGACGGCCAGCGCGCGGGCCAGGGCCACCCGCTGCGCCTGCCCGCCCGACAGGGCCCGCGGGCGCGCGGACGCGTGCTCGGCGAGCCCCACCCGCTCCAGCCAGCCCGCGGCGATCCGCCGGGCGGCACGGCGCCCGGCGCCCCGGCAGCGCGGCCCGAACGCGACGTTGTCGAGCGCCGTGAGGTGCGGGAACAGCAGGTAGTCCTGGAACACCATGCCGATGCCGCGGCGGTCGGGCGGCAGCGCGCGCAGGTCGGCGCCGTCCACCCGCAGGTGCCCGCCCGCCATCGGCACGAGCCCGGCCAGGGCGCGCAGCGCGGTGCTCTTGCCCGCCCCGTTCGGGCCGAGCAGCGCCACGACCTCGCCCGGCCCGGCGGTGAGCGCGAGATCGAGGTCGAACGCGGCGCGGCGGACGACGAGCCGCGCGTCCAGCCCCCGGGGTCCGCTCATCGCGCGCCGCCCACCCAGCGGTCCCGGAGCACGGCGAGGACGGCGACCGAGACGGCGAGCAGGACGAGGCTGAGCACGATCGCCGCCTGCGGGTCGGTCTCCAGCGCCAGGTACACCGCGAGCGGCATCGTCTGCGTCCGGCCGGGGAAGTTGCCCGCGAAGGTGATCGTCGCCCCGAACTCGCCGAGCGCCCGCGCCCAGCACAGGATCGACCCGGCCGCGACGCCCGGCGCGACCAGCGGCAGCGTGACCCGCCGGAAGATCGTCCAGCGGCCGGCGCCGAGGGTGGCGGCGGCCTCCTCGTAGCGCAGGTCGGCGGCGCGCAGCGCGCCCTCCACGCTGATCACCAGGAACGGCATCGCGACGAACGCCTCGGCGAGCACGACGCCGGCGGTGGTGAACGGGAACGTGAGGCCGAAGGCGCGGTCCAGCCAGCCGCCGACCAGCCCGCGCCGTCCGAGCACCAGCAGCAGGGCGACGCCGCCGACCACCGGCGGCAGCACCAGCGGAACGGTCACCAGGGCCCGGACGAGCCGGGCGGCGGGGAACCGGACCCGGGCGAGCGTCCAGGCGAGGGGGACGCCGAGCAGCAGGCACAGGCCGGTGGCGAGGGTGGCGGTGAGCAGCGAGAGCCGGAGCGCCTCCAGGACCTGCGCCTGCAGGAGGCGGGTGCCGAGCGTCGACCACGGCGCCCTGACGAGCAGGCCGAGCAGCGGCAGCACCAGGAAGGCGAGCCCGAGCAGCGCGGGCGCGAGCAGCACCCACGGCGGCCGGCCCGGCAGCCGGTCCGCCTCCCGCGCCTCCCGGGACGCCCTCCGCGGTCGCGTCACGGCCCCTCGAAGCCCGCCCGGCTCAGCACCGCCCTGCCCTGCTCACCGACCACCAGGCGGATGAACTCCCCGGCGAGCGCGCCCTGCGGCGCCTTGGCGACCTCGACGATCGGGTAGTCGTTGATCGCCTTCGCGGCCTCCGGGAACTCGATGCCCGTGACCTCGCCGCCGGCCGCCTTCACGTCGGTGCGGTAGACGAGCCCCGCGTCGGCCTCCCCCAGGCCCACCTTCGTCAGGACGGCCTTGACGTCCTTCTCCCGCGACACCGGCTCGACCTCGACCCCGGCGACGGCCAGAGCGGTCTCGGCCGCGGCGCCGCACGGCACCTGCACCGCGCACAGCACGACCTTCAAACCCCGCCGGCCCAGGTCGCCCACCTTCGCGACCTTGCCCGGGTCCCCCTTCGGGACGGCGATGACCAGGCGGTTGCGGGTGAAGGTCTGCGGCCGCCCCGACGCGTCCCCGGCGTCGGTCACCGTCTTCATCGTGGCGGGGCTCGCGGCCGCGAACACGTCCGCCGGGGCGCCCTGCGTGATCTGCTGCGCCAGCGTCGAACTGCCGCCGAACTGGAACCTGACCTTCACGCCGGGATGCGCGCCCTCGAACGTCCTGCCGAGCTCGGTGAAGGCCTCGGTGAGCGAGGCCGCCGCGAACACCGTGAGGGTCTTGCCGCCGCCCGGCTCTCCCGAACCGGAGGAGTCGCCGGCGTCGCCGCAGCCCGCCAGGACGGCGAGCGACAGCGCCGCCACCGCCGCGGTTCGCTTGAACACGTTGCCTCCTCAGCCCTGGTCCGGCACTTCGACGACGACGTTCGTGGACTTGACGACGGCATCGGCGACCACGCCCGGCTCCAGGCCGAGGTCGTCGGCCGCCTCGCGGCTCATCAGCGACACGACGCGGAACGGCCCCGCCTGGATCTCGACCTGCGCCATCACCCCGTCCCGGAGGACCTCGGTGACGATCCCCCGCATCCGGTTGCGCGCCGAGGAGAAGCGTTCGGCCTGGTCGGACGAGCCGTTGCCGCGCGCCTGGTCCCGCACGAAGGCGGCCAGCTCCGCGCCCGGCACCCGCCGGTGGCCGTGCTCGTCCCGGGACGCCGGGAGCCTGCCGCCGTCCACCCACCGGCGGACGGTGTCGGCGCTGACGCCGAGAAGGGCGGCGGCCTCGCTGATCCTGAACGTCGTCACCCGGCAAAGCCTAGACAACCGCATATGCAAGGGGAAGAGCGACATCATCCTTGATACAGCGATATCCACCGCACCGATGCCCTCGCAACCGCGGAAGGGGAAGGCTCCCTTCCCCGTCGATCGCCGCGGATGTCACCATCTACTTACATCCCCCGACGCGAGGAGGACCCGTGACGGCGCAAGGCCCCGCGACCCTGGTGATAGAACGGCACGGGACGGCGAGCCTGCGCTCCCGCGCGGTCTCGGCGGGCGTCCGGCGGCTGGTCCGGCCCGGCCTCGCCCGGCTCGCGGGCCGGCCGTTCGACGACCGGGCGCTGCGCCGCGCCGCCCTCCTCGACCGGCTGGCGGCACGGGCCGGGACGCCGCGGCGCATCAGCGTGGAGAAGGTCCGCTTCGACGGCTTCGGCGCCGAGTGGGTGTCGGCGCCGGGCGCCGCCCCACCCCGCGACCGGGCGATCCTCTACCTGCACGGCGGCGGCTGGATCTCCTGCGGCCTCAACACGCACCGCCGGATGATCGCCTCGTTCGCCGCCGCGTCCGGCGCCACCGCGCTGTCGGTGGACTACCGGATGATCCCGGCGGTCCCGTTCGAGCGGGAGGTCGAGGACTGCGTCACCGCCTACCGGTGGCTGCTGGAGGAGCGGGGGATCGACCCCGGACGCGTCGTGATCATGGGGGACTCGGCGGGCGGGCACCTCACGTTCGCCACGGCGCTGCGCGCCCGCGAGGAGGGGCTGCCCATGCCGGCGGCGCTCGCGGCCCTGTCCCCCATGCTCGACATGGACCTGACGAGCAAGCTCGCGCACGCCAACATGGGCCTCGACCCCTCCGGCCCCGGCGCGCTGCTGGAACGCCTCGTCGAGGGGTTCCTCGGCCACCTCGACCTCGCCGACCCCGCGATCTCACCCGTCCGCGCCGACCTCGCGGGGCTGCCGCCCGTGCTGCTCACCGCCGGATCCACCGAACTGCTCTACTGCGACTCCGAGCTGATGGCGCGGCGGCTCGCCGAGGCCGGGGTGCCGGTCACGCTCCAGGTATGGGACCGCCAGTTGCACGTGTTCCAGATGTTCGGGCCGTACCTGCCCGAGTCGCGCGCGGCGGTCGCCGCGCTCGGCGCGTTCGTCCGCGACGCCCTGGACCGCTGAGTCAGCGCGTCTCCAGCAGCACCTCCGCGATCATCCCGAGGTTGGCGGCGTCCACGAGCCCCTCCCGCCTGATCCGCCCGAACGGGGCCACCACGACGTAGGTGCGCTCGCCGGCCGCCGCCACACCGTGCGGGCCCGACCCCCGGATCCGCTCGAGCTCTGCGGCAGTGACCTCGGCGGAGAACAGGTGCGCGCGGTGCGCCGACAGTGTCGCGTTCACCTGGCGGGAGCGGTGCCCGCGCAGCCGGGCGGGCTCCAGCACCAGCCCGGTCTCCTCGGCGACCTCCGCGAGCGCCACCTCGGCCGGGCCGCCCGGCCCGGAGCCTCCCGGCAGCTCGTGGACGTCCCCGTCCGCCCCTGCGCTCCGGAACTCCCGGACGAGCACGACCTGCGTCGCGTCCAGCGTCGCGCCGGGCCGGTACAGCACGACGGCCGAGATGTCCGGCCGCCCGATGACGATCTCGTTGTCCTTGACCCGGTCCTCCGCGGTCACGCGGACCCGGACGTGCAACCCCCAGCACACCCCGAAGCGGAACACCACCCGCGCCCCGAGCAGCACGTTGCCCGCGTCCCGCTGCCCCGCGTACCAGCGCTGGAACGCCGCGTCCCGCCACAGCAGCAGCGGGACCTCGCGCTCCCCGGAGGCCCGGGACGCGCCGGCGCCGATCCGGCGCAGCGCCGCCGCGACCGTCTCCGGCAGGCCGGCGGCCGTCGGCACCGCGGACTTGTCCGCGTAGTGCAGCAGGTAGCCGTTCTTCGGCGCCTCCGGAGGCGCGCCGAACACCACCCGGCCGCTGTCGTGCCACATCCCCCACTCCACGTTCGTGGTGAAGGCGGGCATGGTCGCGAGGTCGCGCGGGACCCAGAAGACGACCTCGTCGGCCAGATGCAGGCAGCGCTCCTCCCATTCGACCTGGCCGTCGTAGTCGTCGTAGCGGTCCTCCCGGTGCTCGGGATCGAACACCACGAGCCGCCCGCCGCCGCGCCAGCGGGCCCGCAGTTCGGCGTGGGCGTCCGGCCGCCACGAGGCGACCCCGGGCGTCCGGGGCGTCGGGCCGGCCAGGAACACGGCCGCGTCCCAGCGGTCCGGAGGCTCCTCCCTCGCGTGGACGAGGATCACGCCGTCGTCCATGCGGCGGCTCCCTTCTGGTCGTGTGGACCGCCTACTAACGGGTAAACGCTGCTGATAACAGAATCACACTCCCGGTCAGGAGGAATCGATCATGGCTGGGACCATGCGAGTTCCGCGCACCCGAGGCGTCCTCAGCGGAATCCTGTTGATCCTTCTGGGGCTCTGGGGCGCGCTGCTGCCCCTCGTCGGCCCCTACTTCCACTTCGGATTCGCGCCGGACGACACCTGGGTCTACACCACCGACCGCCTGCAGCTCAGCATCGCCCCCGGTGCCGCCGCCGCCCTGGGCGGCCTGATCCTGCTGTTCAGCGCCAACCGCGTCGTCGGGATGTTCGGCGGCTGGCTGGCCGCGCTCGCCGGCGCCTGGTTCGCCGTCGGGCCGATCCTCGCCACGCTGTGGAACGTGCAGGGCGTCGGCGCGCCGCTCGGCGCGGGCGACGGCCGGCACGTCGCCGAGCAGCTCGCCGGCTTCACCGGCCTCGGCGTCGTGATCGTCTTCCTCGCCGCGCTGGCGCTCGGCAGGTTCGCGGTGGTCGGCGTCCGCGAACAGCGGCTGAACGAGCCCGAACCCCCCGGGTCGAACACCACGCAACCCCTCGTCTACGGGCGCTACGCGCGGGAGAACCAGCGCGGCCAGGACCCGCCGCCGACCGGCGACCAGCACGTCGCGGGCGACACCCGCTGGGAACGCTAGCGGTCCCGGCGCCGCATGTCGCGGACCGACTTGGTGGTCTCGTAGCTGCCGCGCTCGTCGTCGAGGCGCACGTCGTCGCGGTCGGTGAACATGGCGACGAAGGCGACCAGCAGCCCGACACCGCCGATCCAGGGCTCCCGCCATGCGAAACTGAGCGCCACGCAGGCGACGGCGACGGCGATGAGCAGCAAGAGCTTCACGTCACACCCCTCGACCGCGTCCCGGCGCCGGGGGACCCGGCCGCCCGGACGTCGCGAACGCGTCCGTCGCGAGATCAGCGAGTAATGGAAGACTTACTCGTCTCGCAGATGCATCCTGCCACGGAGGCGGCCCGCCGGGGAAGATCTCCGGCGGGCCGCCGCGTGACATTTCCGCTACTTCTTGCCCTTGCCGCGCTTCTCGCGGATCTTCATCGTGATGTCGAGGGGCGTCCCGTCGAACCCGAACTCCTCCCGCAGCCGCCGCTCGATGAACCGTCGGTAGCCCTCCTCGAGGAAGCCCGACGTGAACAGCACGAACCGCGGCGGCCGCACCCCCGCCTGGGTCGCGAACAGCACGCGCGGCTGCTTGCCGCCCCGCACCGGGTGCGGATGCGAGTTCACCAGGTCGGCGAAGAACTGGTTCAGCTTGGACGTCGGGACGCGGGTGCCCCAGCCCTCCAGCGCCGTCTCGATGGCCGGCACCAGCTTCTCCATGTGCCGGCCCGTACGGGCGGAGATGTTCGCCCGCGGCGCCCACCGCGCGGTGTGCAGCTGCCGGTCGATCTCGCGTTCGAGGTAGTGGCGGCGCTCCTCGTCCAGCAGGTCCCACTTGTTGTAGGCGATGACCAGCGACCGGCCCGACTCGATCACCATGGAGATGATCCGCAGGTCCTGCTCGGCGAGCGGCTGGTCGGCGTCCACCAGCACGACCGCGACCTCGGCGCGCTCCAGCGCCGACCGCGTGCGCAGCGTCGCGTAGAAGTCGGCCCCCTGGTTCTCGCGGTGCCGGCGCCGGATGCCGGCGGTGTCGATGAACCGCCACGTCTTGCCGCCCAGCTCGATCAGCTCGTCGACCGGGTCGCGGGTGGTGCCCGCCACCGAGTCGACGACGGCGCGGGTCTCCCCCGCCAGCTTGTTCAGCAGGCTCGACTTGCCGACGTTCGGCCGCCCCAGCAGCGCGACCCGGCGCGGCCCGCCCGACTCGCCGAACGTCTCCGCCGGAGGCTCCTCGGGCAGCGCGTCGAGCACCGCGTCGAGCAGATCGCCGCTGCCGCGCCCGTGCAGGGCGCTGACCGGGTGCGGCTCGCCGATGCCGAGCGACCACAGCAGCGCCGCGTCGGACTCGGCGCTCACGCCGTCGACCTTGTTGGCGACCAGCACCACCGGCTTGCCGGACCGGCGCAGGATCTCCACCACGGCCTCGTCCACGTCCGTGGCGCCCACGGTCGCGTCCACCACGAACATCACCACGTCGGCCAGGTCGACCGCCAGCCGGGCCTGCTCGGCGATCGCCGCGGCCAGGCCGGAGGAGTCCGGCAGCCAGCCGCCGGTGTCGACGACGGTGAACCGGCGCCCGCTCCACGACGCGTCATAGGCGACCCGGTCGCGGGTCACGCCCGGGACGTCCTCCACGACGGCCTCGCGGCGGCCGAGGATCCGGTTGACCAGGGTGGACTTGCCGACGTTCGGCCGCCCCACCACGGCCACGACCGGCGCCGGGCCCGCGTCCTGGTCGACGTCCTCGACGACGTCCACCGTTTCGATCTCGAAATCGCTCACTGTCACATTCCCCGGCGGGGACCGTCAGGCCGCCCGCTCACTCATGCTCTTTGGCGAGGCGGACGACCGCCTCGATGACCTCGTCCAGGCTCAGCCCGGTCGAGTCGATCTCGTGCGCCCCGGCCGCCTTGGCCAGCGGCGACGCCGTGCGCGTCGAGTCCAGCCGGTCCCGGCGCTCCTGCTCGGCCCGCGTGACCGTCACCGAGGCGCCCGGGTCGGCGGCCAGGTCCTTCGCGCGGCGCGCCGCGCGGACCTCGGCGCTCGCCGTGAGGAACACCTTGACCGGCGCCTCCGGCGCGACGGCCGTCCCGATGTCGCGCCCCTCCACCACGATCCCGCCCGCCCCGATGATCTCGCGCTGGAGCTCCACGAGCCGGGCGCGCACCGCCGGGACGGAGCTGACGGCGCTGACCGCGTTCGTCACCGCGCGGGTGCGGATCGGGCCGGACACGTCCGTCCCGTCCACGGTGATCGTCGGCGCCGCCGGGTCGGTGCCGGACTCGATCACGGGGTCCTGCGCGCGGGCCGCGACGGCGGCGCCGTCCTCGACCGGAACGCCGTTCTCCAGCATCCACCACGTCATGGCGCGGTACATGGCGCCCGTGTCGAGGTAGCGCAGCCCGAGCGTCCGGGCGACGCCCTTGGACGCGCTGGACTTCCCCGACCCGGACGGACCGTCCATGGCGATGACGAGCGGCACGATCGCTCCCTCTCTGTTCGTCGTGAAGCGGGCGGCGCTCGTCGCCGCGCCGGTGCGCAGAAGTCCCCCGGAACACGTCTTCGGCGCCCCAGATTACCGGCCGCGCGGTACCACTGCGGCCTAGCCGGGCACCGACCAGCCGCGGGCGCGCAGCTCCTCCGCCAGCCGCTCGGCCGCCTCCGGGACGACCGACAGCTCCAGCACGCCGAGCGGGCGGCCCGGGGAGTGCTCGATGGTCACGTCCTCGATGTTCACCCGCGCGATCCCCGCCGCCTGGAAGATCATCGCCAGCTCGCCCGGCCGGTCGGGGATGACCACCTGGACCGTCGCGTAGGCGGGCTGGTCGCCGCCGTGCTTGCCGGGGATGCGGGACCGGCCCGCGTTCCCGCGCAGCAGCAGGTCGGCGACGTGCGTGGCGGCCTCCTCGCTGCCGTCGCGCAGCAGCGACGCCGCCACCGCGAGATCGGTGGCGACCGCCTCCAGCACGTCGGCGACGGGCGCGGAGTTGGCCGACAGGATCCCGATCCACAGCCGCGGGTCGCTCGCCGCGATCCGGGTGACGTCCCGCACGCCCTGCCCGGACAGGCCGAGCGCCACGTCGTCGGCGCCGGTCAGGCGGGCCGCGACCGCGGCCGACACCACGTGCGGGGCATGGGAGACCAGCGCGACGGCCCGGTCGTGCTCGGCGGCGTCCACCTGCACCGGCATCGCGCCGCACGCCTTCGCCAGGCCCGTCACGACCTCGACCGTCTCCGGCGTCGCCTCCGGCGTCGCGCACAGCGCCCACGGGCGGCCGAGGAACAGGTCGTGCCGCGCCGCGCTCGGCCCGGACCGCTCGCTCCCGGCGAGGGGGTGGCCCGCCACGAACGTCGTCAGGTCGCAGCCCAGCTCGGCCGCCTGCGCCAGCGGCAGCGCCTTCACGCTCGCCACGTCGGTGTAGGCGGTCGCCAGGCCGCGCTTCTGCGCGTCCAGCAGCGTCACCGCCACCGCCGCCGGGGGCACCGCCAGGACCGCCAGGTCGGCGGGCTCGGGCCGCGCCCCGTCCGGCATCGCCTCGCCCGCGCCGAGCTCCACGGCCAGCGCCAGGGCCGCCGAGTCCCGGTCGGCCAGCAGCACCTCGGCGCCGCGCTCCCGCATCGCCAGGGCGATCGACGTCCCGATCAGGCCCGTCCCGACCACGACGATCCGCCGCGGCACCACGTCCTCGCTCACGTCCGAAACCCTACTGTGCGATGTCGAGGCGGAGCGCCGTCGCGCCGCGCAGGTAGACGTGCTGGACGTCGGAGCGGGGACGGTCCGTCGCGATGTGCGCCATCAGCCGGATGACCCGCGGCAGCGCGCCGGGGACGCCGATCTCGGTGGCGCACAGCAGCGGCACCTCGTGGAACCCGAGCTTGCGGGCGGCGAGCGCCGGGAACTCGGCCGTCAGGTCCGGCGTCACCGTGAAGATGACGCTGATGACGTCGTCGGTGGTCAGCTCGTTGCGGGCCATCACCTCGGCGACGAGCTCGGTCGTCGCCTCCAGGATCTGCTCCCGTTCGTCGGCGTCCGTCTGCGTCGCGCCACGGACCGCGCGTACCGCCACAGTCGTACCTCCTCGTGGTGTCCGGTGTCCTCGTGGTGTCGGGTGCCTCTACAGTCCGACGGCCTTGTACAGCTCGCCGACCTCGTGGACGCTGAGCGCCCGCATGCCGCCCGGCTTCAGCTGGCCCAGCTTGATCGGCCCGAACTCGACGCGGGCGAGCTGCTGGACGGGGAAGCCGACCTCCTTCAGCAGCCGCCGGACGATGTGCTTGCGCCCCTCGTGCAGAGTGATCTCGACCAGCACGCGCCGTCCGACCTGGTCGAAGATGCGGAACTTGTCGGCCTTCGCGGGACCGTCGTCCAGGGTGACCCCTGCCCTGAGCCGCTTGCCGAGGTCGCGCGGGATCGGGCCGTGGATCTCCGCCAGGTAGGTCTTGAACACCCCGTAGGACGGGTGGGTCAGCCGGTGCGACAGCTCGCCGTCGTTGGTGAGCAGGATCAGGCCCTCGGTGTCGGTGTCCAGCCGCCCGACGTGGAACAGCCGCTCGGGCACCTCCACGTAGTCGGCCAGGGACTTGCGGCCCCGCTCGTCCGCCATCGTCGACACCACGCCGCGCGGCTTGTTGATGGCGTAGTAGCGCATCTCGGACCGGGTCTCGACCCGCTTGCCGTCCACGTGGATGACGGCGCTGCGCGGGTCGACGCGCTCACCGAAACGGAACACCTTGTGCCCGTTGACGGTGACGCGGCCCTCGCCGATCAGCTCCTCGCAGTGGCGGCGGCTGCCGATCCCGGCCTCGGCCAGGACCTTCTGCAGGCGTACGCCCTCGTTCTCGCTCACGCGTCCTCAACTATGTCGTCTGGAAGGTCATCGGGAAGGTAGGGGGCCAGCTCGGGCAGCTCGTCGAGGTCGCGCAGCCCCAGGCGCTCCAGGAAGTACCCGGTGGTCCGGTACAGGTGGGCCTGCGACTCCGGGTCCTGCCCGGCGTCCTCGATCAGGCCGCGCAGCGTCAGCGTCCGCATGACGCCGTCGCTGTTGACGCCGCGGATCGCCGACACGCGGGCCCGGCTCACCGGCTGCCGGTAGGCGACGACGGCGAGCGTCTCCAGCGCGGCCTGGGTCAGCCGCGCCTGCTGCCCGTCGGTGACGAACCGCTCCACCACCGGGGCGCACACGTCCCGGGTGTAGAACCGCCAGCCGCCGGCGACCTCCCTGAGATCGAACCCCCGGCCCTGCTCGGTGTATTCCGCGGCCAGCTCCCGCAGCGTCCCGGCGACCTCGCCGCGGGGCCGCTCCAGCAGCTGCGCCAGCGTCATCTCGGTGACCGGCTCGTCCACCACGAGCAGGATCGCCTCGATCGAGGCGCGCAGTCCCGGAAGCTCCGGCACGTCCGCGCCGGGTTCCTCACTCATCGTCTCCCTCGTCCTTCCGGGTCTTCGGGTCGGGTCCGGCGGCGTCCTGCGCGGGGTCCTTCTTCGGGGCGCCCTCGTAGTCGTCGCCGACCTCCACGTCGCCGTCGTCGGCGCCGGTCCAGGTGATGTGGAGCTCGCCGAGGGGCTCGTGCTGCTCGAACGTGACGGCCTGCTCCCGGTACAGCTCCAGCAGCGCCAGGAACCGGGCGACCACCTCGTAGGTGCCCTCCGCGTCGGCCGCCAGGACGCGGAAGGTGGTCTGGCGGAGCCGGCGGAGCAGCTCCACGACGATCGCGGCCTGCTCCTTGACGCTGGCCTTCGGCTGGTACATGTGCTCGACCGAGACCGACGGCGGCGCCTTCGGCGTGAGGGCCTTGGCGGCCAGCCGCGCGAACTCCTGCGGGCCGAGGCCGAGCAGCACCTCCGGCAGCAGGCCCGCGAACTTCGGCTCCATCGGGACCAGCCGCGGGAACCGGCGGCTCGCGTCGGCGACGCGAGCGGCGATCACCCGCGCGACCTCCTTGTACGCCCGGTACTGCAGCAGCCGCGCGAACAGCAGGTCGCGGGCCTCCAGCAGCGCCAGGTCCTCCTCGTCGTCGACCTCGCCGGACGGCAGCAGCCGGGCGGCCTTGAGGTCCAGCAGGGTCGCGGCGACCAGCAGGAAGTGGCTGGCCTGGTCGAGGTCCCACTCCGCGCCGTGCGAGCGGATGTGGGCGATGAAGTCGTCGGTGACCTTGTGCAGCGACACCTCGGTGATGTCGAGCTTGTGCTTGGAGATCAGCCCGAGCAGCAGGTCGAAGGGGCCCTCGAAGTTGTCCAGGCGGACGCGGAACCCCTGCTCCTCCTCGGTCTCCCGCCCCGGCTCGGGCGACGTCGCGTCCACGTCGCTCACGGTAGCGGAGAGCCGCTCGCGCGCTGTGCTCACCGGCCCCATCGTCCCATGCCCCGGCCCGCGCTCGCACCAGCCGAGATCACCGGCGGTGACGCCGCGCCGCGCCGCTACTTCCCGGTCATCCGGTGCACGAGGTCCTCGGTGTAGGCGCGGGTGAACCTGCCGGCGGGCCCGTTGATCTCCACCTGGCCGCCGGTGATGGCCTGCATCACCTGCGCGGGCTCCGACACCAGGGTCCCTCCGACGAGCATCGCCATCCTCCCGCCGGGCGCCTGGGCGGCGAAGGCGTCGGCGGCCTTGCGGGTCAGCGCGGCGAAGCCGGGCGCGTCCGCCGAGGTCAGCGTCAGCGCCACCGACCAGCCGGGACTGCCGCGCGCCGGGTCGGGCGGGACGGCCTTGACCTCCTCCAGCCGGCGCACCGTCAGGAGGTCCGCGCTCAGCGTGTAGCACTCGGAGGCGCCGGAGACGGTGACGGCGCCGCCCGCGCACGGCGGGGCGGACGCGCTCGCCAGGAGCCGGAACGTCAGCGGTACCCGCAGGTCGACCGGGCCCGACGAGGCGGCGGCCGAGTCATCGCCGTCGTCGCTGAGGACCAGATAGGCCCCGAGACCGGCGACCGCGAGCAGCACCGCGGCGGCCACGGCCACCAGCCCGATGAGCAGCGGGCCCGGCCCACGGGAGGGCGATGGCTGCGGCACGGCGCCGGGTGGCATGCCGTAAGGGGCGGGCGGGGGGTGGCCCATGGTGTGCTCCGTCGGGTCAGCGGCCGCCGGGCGGCCTCACTCGAACTCCGCCCACCTGACGAGGACCTCGCGGGCCAGGCTGCGGTAGGCGTTCGCGCCCATCGAACTGGGATCGAAGAAGGTGATCGGCTCCCCCGCGACGGTCGCGTCGGGGAACCGCACCGTACGGTTGATCACGGTGTGGAACACCTTGTCGCCGAACGCCTCGACGATGCGCCCGAGGACCTCGCGGGTGTGCAGCGTCCGCGAGTCGTACATGGTGCCGAGGACGCCGTCGATGACCAGGCCCGGGTTGATCCGGCCCTGCACCTTCTCGATCGTCTCCATCAGCAGCGCGACACCGCGCATCGCGAAGTACTCGCACTCCAGCGGGATCAGCACGCCCTCGCTGGCGGCCAACGCGTTCACGGTGAGCAGGCCGAGCGAGGGCTGGCAGTCGATGAGGATGTAGTCGTAGTGGTCGACGGCCGACTTCAGCGCGCCCTGCAGGATGTACTCGCGGCCGACCTCGTGGACGAGCTGGACCTCGGCGCCGGACAGGTCGATGTTGCTCGGCAGCAGGTCCATCCCGTCGACGCCGGTCTCGATGACGACGTCCTCCCACTCGGTGTCGCGTTCGAGCAGCAGGTTGTGGATCGTCACCTCGAGCTGGCGCGGGTCGCCCTTGCCGAGGCCCACCGACAGGGCGCCCTGCGGGTCGAAGTCGACGAGCAGGACGCGGCGGCCGTACTCGGCGAGCGCCGCGCCCAGGTTGATCGTCGTGGTGGTCTTGCCGACGCCGCCCTTCTGGTTGCAGACGGCCACGATCCGCGCGGGCCCGTGCTCGGCCAGCGGCTCCGGCTCCGGGAACACCGGGACGGGTCGCTGAGTGGGCCCGAGGGCACGGCTCGGATCGGTCTCTATGGTGGCGGAGGAGAGGACTCCATCCGCACTGTTAGTGCTGGTCACCAGATCCCTCCCCGGCGGCCTGGAAATGCCATCCAGAACGGGGACTCTAGGGCCGTCCACCCCGTCGCTCAAGCCGACGCGCAACGAAGGTCGCGATTTGTCGATGTGCCGGATGGCCCGATTCGTCCCTTCATGCGTGTCCGTTGCGCCCCGCGGAGCGGGCGGTTCCCCTCGGTTCCGCTCAGTTCCGCGCCCGCGGGTGCGATGTCGCGTAGACCTCGCGCAGTAACTGGACCGTGACGAGCGTGTAGACCTGCGTGGTGGTGACCGAGGCGTGCCCCAGCAACTCCTGCACGACACGGACGTCGGCTCCGCCGTCCAGCAGGTGCGTGGCGAACGAGTGCCGCAGCGTGTGCGGAGACACCTCCGACAGCTGCGCCCGGTCGGCGGCCGCGCGCAGCACCATCCACGCGCCCTGCCGCGACAGCCGCCCCCCGCGCGCGTTCAGGAACAGCGCCGGCCCGCCCCGCCCGGCCCCGGCCAGCTCGGGCCGCGCCCGCACCAGGTAGGCGTCCACGGCCTCGCGGGCATAGTCGCCGATCGGCACGACCCGGGCCTTGCCCCCCTTGCCGGCGACGCGGGCGAAACCGTCCCGCAGGTCGAGGTCGTCGACGTCCAGGCCGACGGCCTCGGAGATGCGCGCCCCCGATCCGTACAGCAGCTCCAGCAGCGCCCGATCGCGCAGGCCCCGCGCGGTGCCCTGGTCACCGGACGGCCCGGCCGCCGCCCCCAGCAGCCGTTCGACGTCCTCCAGCGAGATCGCCTTCGGCAGCCGCCGCGGCGGCGTGGGCGGCTTGACGTCATGGGCGGGATCGCCGGCGGCGAGCCCCTCCCGCAGCGCGAACCGGTGCAGCCCCCGGACCGCCACGAGCGCCCGCGCCGCCGAACCCGCCGACAGCGGCGGATGGTCCTCGTCGCCCTCGCGCAGCCCCACCAGGAACGCGCGGACGTCCTCCTCGGTGACCTCCCCGACCGCCTCCCGCCCCCGCCCCGCCTGCACCTGCGCGTAACGGCGCAGGTCGCGGCGGTAGGAGCTGAGCGTGTTGGCGGCCAGGCCGCGCTCCACGGCCAGATGCCCCAGATAGGTGCGCACGGCCGAGTCGAGCGCGGACCCCGCGCCGGCGTCGCCTGCGGGGCGCCGCGCGGTGCTCCGGGAGGACGGGCTCGGGGACAGGGCGGCACCTCTTCCGGCCGTGGGCTCCGGGGACCCGCCCATCATGCCCCCTCCGGCGACCGGAGGGGGACCTCATCCGGCTCAGTCCTCCGGCGCGTCGACGGGGCGCAGGTTCGCGAAGCCCGAGTCGCGGGCGGCGCGCACCGCGAGCACCCCCATGCACGCGATCATGTTGTGCAGCTCACCGGCGAACACCTTCCGGACCGCCTCCTCCAGCGGCACCCACACGACCGGCATGTCGGCCTCCTCGTGGACGCGCTCGAAGTCGATCTGGTCGGCCGGAACCTCGGTGAGGCCCCGCGCCAGGAAGATCCGGATGCGCTCGTCGGCCATGCCGGGCGACGGGAACACGTCCAGCAGGGTGTCCCAGCGCTCCGCGCGGTACCCCGACTCCTCCAGCAGCTCGCGCTCGGCGAGCTTGTGCAGGGGTTCGCCGTCCACGTCCCGCAGTCCCGCCGGCGCCTCCCACAGCTGCCGCCCCACCGGATGCCGGTACTGCCGCAGCAGCAGCACCCGGTCGCGGTCGTCGACGGCGATGACGCCGACCGACCCGGTGTGCTCGATCACGTCGCGCGGCACGGCCTCCGTGGCCTCACCGCGCGGCATCTCGACCCGGTCGCTGCGGACGTTGAAGACGCGCCCCCGGTACACCGTGGACGACTCCACGACCCTCCAGCGGTCGGGACGGTCGCGGACATCGTCCGGGCCCAGCTCCCCGCCGCTCACGAGGCGTCCGCCGAGCCCGCGCCGCCCTCGCCCGCGCGCGCCTCGGCATAGTCGAGAGCGGCGGACACCAGGCCGGTGAACAGCGGATGCGGGCGCGTCGGGCGGGACCGGAACTCCGGGTGCGCCTGCGTCCCGACGAAGAACGGATGCCGATCGCGCGGCAGCTCGACGTACTCGACCAGGCGCCCGTCGGGCGACAGGCCCGAGAACCGCAGCCCCGCCTGCTCCAGCCGGTCGCGGTAGGAGTTGTTGACCTCGTAGCGGTGCCGGTGCCGCTCCGACACCTTCGCCTCCCCGTACAGGTCCCGGACGAGCGACCCGTCGGCCAGATCCGCCGGGTAGAGCCCGAGCCGCATCGTGCCGCCCATGTCGCGCTCCCCGGCGACGACGTCGAGCTGGTCGGCCATCGTCGCGACCACAGGGTGGGCGGTCGTGGCGTCGAACTCGGAACTGCCGGCATCGGCGAGACCACCCAGGGTCCGCGCCGCCTCGATCACCATGCACTGCAGCCCGAGGCAGATGCCGAGCAGCGGGACACGGTTCTCGCGGGCGTGCCGGATCGCGCCGAGCTTGCCCTCGATGCCGCGGACACCGAACCCGCCGGGCACCAGCACGCCGTCGACACCGTCCAGCTCCCGCTTGGCGCCCTCGGGCGTCTCGCAGTCATCGCTCTTCACCCAGCGGATGTGCACCTTGGCGTCGTTGCCGAACCCGCCGTGCCGCAGCGCCTCAGTGATCGACAGGTAGGCGTCGGGCAGATCGATGTACTTGCCGACCAGCGCGATCGTCACCTCGCGGGCCGGCTTGTGGACCCGGCGCAGCAGCTCGTCCCAGGCGCCCCAGTCCACGTCGCGGAACGGCAGGTCCAGGCGGCGCACCACGTAGGCGTCCAAGCCCTCGGAATGCAGCACCTTCGGGATGTCGTAGATGCTGGCGGCGTCCACCGCGGACACCACGGCCTCGCGGTCCACGTCGCACATCAGGCTGATCTTGTGCTTGAGCCCGTCGGTGATCGGCCGGTCCGACCGGCACACGATCGCGTCCGGCTGGATGCCGATGGAGCGCAGCGCGGCGACCGAATGCTGCGTCGGCTTCGTCTTCAGCTCGCCGGACGGGCCGATGTAGGGCAGCAGCGACACGTGCAGGAAGAAGCAGTTCTCCCGGCCGATCTCGTGCCGGATCTGCCGGACCGACTCCAGGAACGGCAACGACTCGATGTCGCCGACCGTCCCGCCCACCTCCGTGATGACGATGTCGACGTCGCCGTCGTCGGCCATCCCCCGGATCCGGTCCTTGATCTCGTTGGTGATGTGCGGGATCACCTGCACCGTGTCGCCGAGGTACTCCCCGCGCCGCTCCTTGGCGATCACGTTCGAGTAGACCTGGCCCGTCGTGACGTTCGCCGACCCGTGCAACTCGGTGTCGAGGAACCGCTCGTAGTGCCCGATGTCCAGATCCGTCTCGGCGCCGTCGTCGGTGACGAAGACCTCGCCGTGCTGGAACGGATTCATCGTGCCGGGGTCGACATTGAGGTACGGGTCCAGCTTCTGCATGGTGACCCGAAGACCGCGGAGGGCGAGAAGCCGCCCGAGGCTGGACGCCGTCAGACCCTTGCCGAGGCTCGAGGCGACACCGCCGGTGACGAAGAGATGCTTGGTAGGACGTGACCTACCAGTGGTAGCCGAAGGCAAGAAGGCGCTCCCGTGGTCGTAACGAGGCGGACGGTACCGCACTGTCCACGGGGTTCTAGCTTATTGCATTTCTCTCCTCCTTCGGCCCGGGGGCCTCCATCGTCGAAAAACGCGGCGATCGCTGGCATCGCTCCGGCTCGCCTGGCGGCTCGCTGCGCGATCAGGTTCTCGCTTCGCTCGAACCTGCCTTCGGACGCGATCGCGGCCCCCAGGCCCTCGCATGGTTGCGGCGGTGGCTGAGGTCGCTGTGTTTATGGCAGTGCACTCCTCCTTCGGGCCTTGGCGGCCCTCCATCGTCGAGCACTGCGGGCGATCGCTGGCATCGCTCCGGCTCGCCTGGCGGCTCACTGCGCGATCAGGGACTTGCTTCGCTCGTCCCTGCCTTCGGACGCGATCGCGGCCCCAGGCCCTCGCATGGTTGCCGTGGTGGCTGGTGTCAGCGCTATTGACCCGTCGGTCGACGCGGTTGGGGCGGCCAGGGGCGCCGTCGCTCGCGTGGCGTCGCGGCCTCGCCTTCGCTGGCGCGCCCGTAGCCAGTAACGCCTCGTCGCATTGAAGGCGCGGCCTTTGCGGCGGCGCCCGCTACTGCGGCCGGCCCCCTCAGGTCGCGGGCGCGGCGTTGGCGGGGGTGCCCCGCCGCCGCCTACAGGCGGGGGGTGGCGGCCGTGGGCATGATGGTGCGTAGCTGGCGGGTCAGTTCGTCGATCAGGGAGCGGGCCTGGTCGGCGGCCTGGCGGGCGGCGTCGCGTTCCTGGGAGAGCTCGGCGATCTGGGCGCGCTGCTCGGTGACGGCCTGGGCCAGCTGGTCGACCCACTGGTCGCGCTCGGCCAGCTTCTCGGCCACGGCGTCGCGCTCGGCGGCCAGCTGCCGCATCGCCGCGACGGTCTGGTCGCGCTCGCGGCCGGCCTGGTCGGCGCGGCCCCGGGCCAGGGTGAGCTCGGACTCGGCGCGCGCCTGTGCCTGGACGGCGCCCTCCCGGGCCCGCTCGGACGCCTCGCGCGCCTTGGCGCTGCCGTCGCGCTCCCGCTCGGCCTTCTTCGCGGCCTCCAGCGACTGGGCGGCCGTGTCGAGCGCCTGCTGCCGCTCGCCCTCGGCGGCGTCGGCCCGTCCGGCCGCCTCCTGCGCGCGGCGCTCGGCGTCCTGCACGCGGCGCTCGGCCTCCTGCGCGCGGCGCTCGTTCTCCTGCGCGCGGCGCTCGGCGACCTCGGCGCGGCGCCGGGACTCGTCGGCCTCCTTGCCCGCCGCGACGACGGCGTGCTGCAGGTTCTGCGCGGTCATCTCGGCGTCGGTGACCTTGGCGCGCAGCCCCGCCAGCTCGGCGTGCGCGGTCTCCAGCGCGCGGGACAGCTCACCCGCCTGCTCGGCGACGCGGTCGCGCTCGGCCTCGGCGGAACGGCGGCCGCCGACCGCGTCCTCGACGGCGCGCAGGGCGTCGTCGCGGGCCTCGCTCATGGCGTCGCGCTGCTGGATCGCCTGCCGGACCGTCGCCTCGGCCTCGGCGACGCGCCGCTCGGCCTGCTCGACCTGGGCCTGGAACTGCTCCATCTGCCCGCGGGCCTGCTCGGCCTGCGCGCGCGCCTGGTCGGCCTGGACGCGGGCCTGCTCGGCCTGGCCCCGGGCCTGGTCGGCCTGGACGCGGCCCTGCTGGGCCTGGTTCCAGGCGGCGGCCGCGTCGCGCTGGGCGTTCTCCTTCTCGGTCTGGAGCGCCGCGATCTGGGTGACGGCCTCGTTCTGCACCTCGGCGGCGCGGCGCTCGGCGTCGGCGACCTGGCGCTCGGCCTCTACGGCGCGGCGGTCGGCCTGCTCGGCCTGGCCGCGGGCGCGCTGCACCTCGCCCCAGGCGGCGGCCGCGTCGCGCTGCGCCGACTCCTTCTCCGCCTGGACGGCCGCGATCTGCGCCGCGGTCTCGTTCTGGGCCTCGGTGACGCGGCGCTCGGCCTCTACGGCGCGGCGGTCGGCCTGCTCGGCCTGGCCGCGGGCGCGCTGCACCTCGCCCCAGGCGGCGGCCGCGTCGCGCTGCGCCGACTCCTTCTCCGCCTGGATGGCGGCGACCTGGGAGGCCGTCTCGGTCTGCGCCTCGCTGACCTTGCGCTCCCCTGCGGCGAGCGCGTCGCCGATGAGGTCGGCCATCTGGCGGAGCCGCTCGACGATGTCCCAGGGCTGGGCCCCGGCCTGCTCGACGTCGGGGCGCATGATCTCCCCCGTCTGCCCGTGCGCGGGCTGGCCGGGCTGCGCGGGCTGCCCGGGCTTGGCCATCTGAATGGGCTGCTGGGCGGACGGCAGCGCCTGCTGCGCGCCGCCCGGGTCGCGTCCCATGGCGGGCCAGGGAGTCGCCGCGTCGGGGACTCCTCGGGAACCGCCGGATCCGTTCAGCTCGCTCACCGGTCTCCTCGCCTCCCGGACGGGAGCGGGCCGGCCGGCGGCACGCCGCCCGCCCTGCTCGCGGCGTTCCCGGCCCGCCGGCTCGTCACATCGCTCACGTGTCTCCTCGCCCGGCGGCGCTCGGCCGCGTTCGCGGGGGTCGTTGTGCACATCTCGCTCGCTCCGCTGCCGGCCCTGCGGCTCCTCGCTTCGCTCACTAGGAGCACTCTAGTCCCGACCAGCGGAACGTTTGCCCAGTTTGGGGTTTGCCTTCTCGACACCCGTCCGGCGTTCGCGCACGCAGGACGCCTGATCGTCGCCTGCGCGACCCGTCCGCGGGGTGCCGTGGGTCACATCCGGCCGCGGCGGCGGCCGGATGGAACAATCGCGCCTCATGGAGCTTCGCACGCTGTACCCGCCGATCGAGCCCTACGACTCTGGGCTGCTCGACGTCGGCGACGGAAACCGTATCTACTGGGAGGTCTGCGGGAACCCGGACGGCAAGCCCGCGGTGATGCTGCACGGCGGGCCGGGCGGCGGGTGCAGCCCGGCGCACCGCCGGCAGTTCGACCCGGAGGCGTACCGGATCGTCCTGTTCGACCAGCGCAACTGCGGGCGCAGCCTGCCGCACGCGAAGGACCCGGAGGTGTCGCTGGAGAGCAACACCACCTGGAACCTGGTCGCCGACATGGAGCGGATCCGCGAGCACCTCGGCATCGAGCGTTGGCTGGTGTTCGGCGGAAGCTGGGGCAGCGCGCTGTCGCTGGCGTACGCGCAGACGCACCCCGACCGGGTGACCGAGCTGGTGCTGCGCGGCATCTTCACCCTGCGGCCGTTCGAGCTGTACTGGTTCTACCAGGAGGGGGCGTCGCTGCTGTTCCCCGACCTGTGGGAGAAGTACGTCGAGCCGATCCCCGAGGACGAGCGCGAGGACCTCATCTCGGCGTTCCGCGAGCGGCTCGAATCGCCCGACCCGCAGGTGCGGACCACGGCCGCGAAGGCGTGGGCGACGTGGGAGGGCTCGACGCTCACGCTGCGGCCGGACCCGGAGATGGCCGGCGGCTTCGGCGAGCCCGAGTACGCGGTGGCGTTCGCGCGCATCGAGAACCACTACTTCACCAACGAGGGGTTCTTCGAGGAGGACCAGCTGCTCCGGGACGTGGACAGGATCCGCCACATCCCGGCCGTGATCGTGCAGGGCCGCTACGACGTGTGCACGCCGGTCGCGACGGCGTGGGACCTGCACCGCGCGTGGCCCGAGGCGGACTTCCACATCGTCGACGACGCGGGGCACGCCTACAGCGAGCCGGGGATCCTGCATCACCTGATCGAGGCGACCGACCGTTTCGCCGAGAAGACGTGACTCATGGTGGTCGTTTGATAACGTCACGTTATCGGACGTTGAGGCGCCGAGCCTGAATCGGTCACACCGAGAATGGGCTTCAGCACGTCCGCAACCGGGTCGGGGTCCGGTTTCCTCGCCCGGCCCCGGCCACCCGGAAGCGGACCAAAATCCACATCTCCTGTCTCATTGGCAAGCCCGGCCTTACTCTCCGGATAGCGCCCCTGCCCCCAGGGGGCAGTACAGAGGGTCTCGCGGAGCGCCTCGGCCCACACCCGCCCCACCTCGCCCGCGCGCGGCCCGACCTCCCGCGATGGGAAGTGACGCCCGCCGCACCCGCCCCGTTGTCACCCGATCCATGTGACTTACCTCACATAACCGATACAAAAAGCGGCTCCCCGCCCCGCGGCGAAACGTTAAGGTTGCATTCAGGAAGCATGCCGGCAACATCTCCGGCGCACCCGGCAGTACCTCCTGCGTATCCCGGGGAAAAGCGGATCGCGGCCCGCCTGAAGACCGCCCAAATTGCACCCGAATCGGGAAAGCAATTAATTATACCCACTGGCGAGCGAGCTAAACATCTCGTCGATAACATCTATCTGCGATCATCGCGCGAGATTCGCTAAATTGCCTGGACATGGCAGCGCAACCCCTGGAATCACCGACCCGACGCCCCGGGAAGAACGAGACGAACGCGGAAGTGCAACTCCAGGAGCCGAGCCTCGCCGATGGACCCGCGCTTTGGCGGCTCGCCCGGGACTCACGGGTCCTGGACGTCAACTCGCCGTACAGCTACACGCTCTGGTGCCGCGACTTCGCGGACACTTCCGTCGTCGCGCGCGACGACGCGGGTCCGTGCGGCTTCATCACCGGCTACGTCCGCCCGTCCCGTCCGGACACGTTCTTCGTGTGGCAGGTCGCCGTCGACGGCGACCACCGCGGCCAGGGGCTCGCCCGCCGCATGCTCGACGCCCTGGCCGACCGCCTCGCGCCCCGGGGGCTCGAGTACATGGAGGCCACGGTCACACCGGACAACACCGCCTCCACCGCGATGTTCGAATCCTTCGCCAGAGCCCGCGGGTGCGAACTCGCCCGCAGCCCGCTGTTCGCCGCGGAGCACTTCCCCGAGGGGGGACACGAGCCCGAGGTGCTCTTCAGGATCGGCCCGATCGCCGCCGCGAACTGACCCACGCTCCACGCCCCCACCCGCTCCTCTCCGACCCTGCCTGGAGGCAGACATGGACGTGTTCGACCGCATGGAATCGGAAGTCCGCGGCTACTGCAGAAGCTGGCCCACGGTGTTCACCACGGCACAGGGCAGCCACATGACCGACGAGAACGGCAAAACCTACCTCGACTTCTTCGCCGGCGCCGGAACCCTCAACTACGGGCACAACAACCCGGGGCTGAAACGCCGGCTGCTGGACTTTCTCGCCGGCGACCCCGTCGTGCACGGCCTCGACATGTACACCTCGGCCAAGCGCGAGTTCCTGGAACGCTTCAACGAGTACGTCCTGGCGCCCCGCGACCTCGACTACAAGGTCCAGTTCCCCGGGCCCGCGGGCAACAACTCGGTCGAGGCGGCGCTGAAACTGGCGCGCAAGTACACCGGCCGGGAGACCGTCGTCAGCTTCACCAACGCCTTTCACGGGATGACGCTCGGCGCGCTCGCCGTCACCGGCAACTCGATGAAGCGCACCGGTGCGGGCGTGCCGCTCGGGCACGGCGTGGCGATGCCCTACGACAACTACCTCGACGGCAGGACGCCCGACTTCCTGCTCTTCGAGACGATGCTGGACGACAGCGGCAGCGGCCTCGACAAGCCCGCCGCCGTCATCGTGGAGACCGTGCAGGGCGAGGGCGGCATCAACGTCGCCACCGCCGAGTGGCTGCGCGGCCTGCAGGACCTGTGCCACCGACAGGACATCCTGCTCATCGTCGACGACGTGCAGATGGGCTGCGGCCGCACCGGGCCGTTCTTCAGCTTCGAGGAGGCCGGGATCACCCCGGACATCGTCTGCCTGTCCAAGTCCCTCAGCGGCTACGGGCTGCCCTTCGCGATCACGCTGATGAAGCGCGAGCTCGACGTGTGGGAGCCGGGCGAGCACAACGGCACCTTCCGCGGCTTCAACCCGGCGTTCATCACCGCCGTCGGCGCGCTGGAGGACTACTGGACCGGCGACGACTTCGAGAAGCAGACCCTCGCCAAGGGCCAGCAGGTCCAGGCGGCGCTGAACGAGATCGCGATCGCGCATGCCGGCGCCATCGACTGCGTCCGCGGCCGCGGCATGGCGTGGGGCCTGGTGATGAAGGACCCGGAGACGGCGCCGCAGGTGTGCGGCGAGGCGTTCGCCCGAGGGCTGCTGATGGAGACCTCCGGCCCCGAGGGCGAGGTCGTCAAGCTGCTGCCGCCGCTCACCACGACCGAGTCCGAGCTGGCCACCGGCCTGGAGATCATCGCGGACTCGGTGGAGGCCGTCCGCCAGAAGATCACCGCCTGAGCCCGCCGGGCACCGACACAGCAGAGGAGTTTCAATGATCGTTCGTTCCCTCGGAGAGATCATCGGCACGGAGCGCGACGTGCAGGCGCCGACCTGGTGCAGCCGCCGCCTCGTGCTGGCCAAAGAGGGCGTCGGGTTCTCGCTGCACGAGACGATCCTGTACGCGGGCACCGAGACGAAGATGTGGTACGCCAACCACATCGAGGCCGTGTACTGCGTCGAGGGCCAGGGCGAGCTGACCAACGACGAGACGGGCGAGAAGCACAAGATCGAGCCAGGCGTGATGTACCTCCTCGACGGCCACGAGCACCACACCCTGCGCGCCCACACCGACGTGCGGACCGTCTGCGTGTTCAACCCGCCCTGCACCGGCCGGGAGGTCCATGACGAGAACGGTGTCTACCCCCTGCTGACCGAGGAGGACGCATGAGCATCATCGAGTCCCATCCGACGATCGACGACGCCTACCCCACCCGGAAGGCCTCCGAGGCCGCACTGCTGTACCGCCAGGACCCGGTCGTGTACGGCGAGGCGAAGGACGGGCCCATCGACGGCGCGACCCTCGACTCCTTCGAGGCCAACGGGTTCCTGTCCGTCGACCAGCTGATCGCGCCGGAGGAGGTCGAGGACTACCGGGCCGAGCTGCGCCGGCTGTCGTCGGACCCGCGGATCCTGGCCGACGAGCGGACGGTGACCGAGCGCGGCTCGGACGAGGTCCGCTCCATCTTCGAGGTGCACAAGATCAGCGAGGTGTTCGCCGAGCTCGTCCGCGACCCCCGCGTGGTGGGCCGGGCCAGGCAGATCCTCGGCTCGGAGGTTTACGTCCACCAGAGCCGGGTCAACTACAAGCCAGGTTTCACCGGCAAGGACTTCTACTGGCACTCGGACTTCGAGACCTGGCACGCGGAGGACGGCATGCCCCGGATGCGCGCGGTGAGCATATCCATCGCGCTCACCGAGAATTTCGTGCACAATGGCGGGCTAATGATCATGCCTGGCTCGCACAAGACCTTCGTGGCCTGCGTCGGGGAGACCCCGGACGACCACTACAAGGAGTCCCTGCGCGGACAGGAGATCGGTACGCCCGACCCCAACAGCCTGTCGATCCTGGCCGACAAGCACGGGATCGAGCTGTTCACCGGTCCCGCGGGCTCGGCCACCATGTTCGACTGCAACTGCATGCACGGCTCGAACGGGAACATCACCCCGTTCCCGCGCTCCAACGTGTTCATCGTGTTCAACAGCGTTGAGAACACGTGCGTCGAGCCGTTCTCCGCACCCGCGCCCCGTCCCTCCTTCATCGGCGCCCGTGACTTCACTCCCGTCGGAGTCGAGACCTCTCCGGAAGGCGGGGCGGGCCGTCCCGCCGCGGAGGGGACCGCCGGCGCCTGAGCCTAACAATTCGATAACCCGACCCACCCGCTCCGCGCCCGCAAGGGGGCCGTCCGGCCTCCCTGCGGGCGCGGAGCGCACCCATCATCAGGAGATCGACGATGACTTCCTCGAGACGCGACTTCCTCCGCACCGCCGTGCTGCTGTCCGCCGCGGCGCCGCTGGCCGCGGCGGGCTGCTCCACGACGGATCCGGAGAAGGAGAAGGCCGGCGGCGGCACGCTGCAGAAGGCCAAGGACTCCGGGACCATCACGGTCGGGTTCGCCAACGAGGCGCCCTACGGCTACACCGACAAATCCGGGAAGCTGACCGGCGAGGCCCCCGAGCTCGCTCGGGTCATCTTCAAGAACCTCGGCATCGACGAGATCAAGGGCGTCCAGGTCGACTTCGGCGGGCTCATCGGCGGGCTCAACGCCAAGCGCTTCGACGCGATCGCCGCCGGCATGTTCATCACGCCCGAGCGGTGCGCCTCCGCGGCGTTCGGCAACCCCGAGTACGTCGCCAAGAGCGCCTTCATGGTGCCCGAGGGCAACCCGAAGGGCCTCAAGGCCGCCGAGGACCCGGGCAAGAAGGGCGTCAAGGTCGGCGTGCTCACCGGCGCGGTCGAGGCCGGGTACGCCGAGAAGACCGGCGTCAAGAAGGGCGACGTCAAGACCTTCGCCGACCAGGCGAGCGCCTACGAGGGCCTGAAGGCCGGGCGCATCGACTGCATCTGGCTGACCCGCATCTCGCTGGCCGACCTGCTGACCAAGCACAAGGGCGAGGGCTTCGAGGTCACCGACGCGTTCACCCCCGTCATCGACGGCAAGGAGCAGCTCGGCGCGGGCGCGTTCGCGTTCCGCAAGGCCGACTCGGACCTGCTGAACGCCTGGAACGCCGAGCTCGCCAAGCTCCAGCAGGGCAACAAGCTGCTGCCGGTCCTGCAGCCGTTCGGCTTCACCCAGGCGGAGATGCCCGGCCCGGACGACACCGCCGCCAAGTTCTGCCAGGGCTGACCCGTGTCCGAGGTCCTCGACAGCTATCCCCAGTGGCTGGACGGGGCGTGGGTCACGATCCGGCTCACCCTCCTCGGCGGAGCGCTGGCGCTCGTGCTCGCGCTGGTCTTCGGGCTGGCGGGCACGTCACGCAGCGCGGGGGTGCGCGGGCTGAACCGCGTGTACGTGGAGTTCTTCCGCGGCAACGCCACGCTGGTGCTGCTGTACTGGTTCTTCTACGCCCTCCCGCTGATCGGCCTCCGGTTCACCACGATGTTCGCGGCCGTGCTGGCCCTCGGCCTGAACGTCGGCGCGTACGGCGCCGAGGTGGTGCGCGGATCGATCAACGCCGTCCCGAAGGCGCAGTACGAGGCGACGATCGCGCTGAACTTCACGCCGTTCCAGCGCATGCGGCGCGTGCTGCTGCCGCAGGCGTTCGCGCTCATGCTGCCGCCGTTCGGCAACCTGATCATCGAGCTGATGAAGGGCACCGCCATCGTGTCCCTGGTGGGCCTGGTCGACCTGACCCGCGTCTCCAAGAACATCCAGGGCAGCACCGGCCAGACCGTCGCCTCGTTCACGGTCGTGCTCGTCCTGTACTTCGTGATCGCTCAGGTCCTGCAGCTGTTCGTCCGCTACGCCGAGCGGCGCGTGGACCGGATGCTGGGCCGCAGGCTGCCCCCTGAGCCGTCCCTCGGGACGATCGCGGCGGGCGCGCCCGGGGCGGGGGTGAGCGGCTGATGAGCTGGGACTGGCACTATTCCGGCGAGATCCTGCCCGACCTGCTGAACGGGCTGCGCTACACGCTGACCGCGACGCTGCTGGGCTATGTGATCGCCCTGGTCCTCGGGCTGGTGTGGACGCTGCTGCGCCGCTCCCCGAGCCGGGTGTTCAACCAGGTGGTCCGGTGGGTCACCGAGTTCATCAGGTCCACGCCGCTGATCCCGCAGCTGTACTTCGTGTTCTTCGTGCTGCCGGCCTGGGGCGTCACCATCGGGTCCCTCACCGCGGGCACGATCACGCTCGGGATCCACTACTCGACCTACACGGCCGAGGTGTACCGGGCCGGGATCGCCGACGTCCCCAAGGGGCAGTGGGAGGCGTGCACCGCGCTGAACCTGCCGCGTTCGCGGGTGTGGCTGGACGTGGTCCTGCCGCAGGCGATCCGGCGGGTCATCCCGACGCTCGGCAACTACCTGATCGCGATGTTCAAGGATTCGCCGATGCTGCTGGCGATCAACGTCGCGGAGCTGCTGTTCTCCGCGTACCAGGTCGGGTCCAAGTCCCTGCAGTTCCTGGAGCCGATCACCATGGTCGGCCTGTTGTTCGTCGTGGTCAGCGTCATATCCTCGATACTCGTCCGCCGCTTGGAGAGGCGTTATGCCACCAATTGACACCGACTCAGTCGACCCCGGGGGCACCGCGGACCGCCCAGCCCCCGAAGGCGCCGCCGAGGCGCCGGCCCCTGTCCCCGGCGAGGCGGCCGCCGGCGCGGGCGTCTCCACGCAGAAGGGCACCGCCACGAAGGCCGAGCCGGCCGCGGGGCTGCCGCGCGGCGAGGCGCCGGGCATCCGCTTCGAGAAGGTGGTGAAGCGGTTCGGCTCCAACGTCGTGCTCCGCGAGCTGGACTTCACCGTGGCGCCCGGCGAGCGGGTCACGCTCATCGGGCCGAGCGGGTCGGGCAAGACCACGATCCTGCGGCTGCTGATGACGCTGGAGACGCTCGACGAGGGCCTGATCTGGATCGGCGACGACACGCTGTGGCACATGGACCGCGGCGGCAAGCGCGTCCCGGCGAACCAGAAGCACCTGCACGAGATGCGCAAGCAGGTCGGCATGGTGTTCCAGCAGTTCAACCTGTTCCCGAACATGAACGTGCTGCGCAACCTCACCGAGGGGCCGGTGCGCGTGCTCGGGGTGTCCAAGGACGAGGCGGTCGAGCGGGCCCGCGGCCTGCTCGACATGGTCGGCCTGTCGGACAAGGAGAGCGCGCACCCGACCCAGCTGTCGGGCGGCCAGCAGCAGCGGGTGGCGATCGCGCGGGCGCTCGCCATGCAGCCGAGGGTGCTGCTGCTGGACGAGGTGACCTCGGCGCTCGACCCCGAACTCGTGGTCGGCGTCCAGGACCTGCTGCGCGACATCGCCCGGCAGAGCGACCTGACCATGCTCTGCGTCACCCACGAGATGACCTTCGCCAAGGACATCTCCGACCGGGTCCTGATGTTCGACCAGGGCCAGATCGTCGAGGAGGGTCCCCCGGACCAGATCTTCGGCGAGCCGTCCGAGCAGCGGACCCGCGACTTCCTGCAGGCCGTGCTCGCGTCCTGACCGGTCCGGGCCCGCCGGCCGGAACCGCGTCCCGTGCGTCGCCCGCGTCCCCGTCGCCCCGGGGACGCGGGCGACTCCCGTTTCCGGGGCCGCCGCGACGGCGCCCGGGCTCCCGATCACCCCGCCCGCCCCCGCACCGAACGCGATTCGGTACCGTGGCGGCGACGGACGAGGAGAGCGAGGCGATGGGCACTTCGATCGTGGGGCTCGGCATGACCGAGCTCGGCAGGGTGTACGGGCGCAGCCCCCGGCGGCTCGCCGCCGACGCGGTACGGCTGGCGGCCGCCGACGCGGGCCTGGCGCTCGGCGACCTGGACGGCCTGCTGGTCAGTCACGGCATGGGCGGTTCGCCCGGGATCGAGCTGGCCGACACGCTCGGCCTGCGCGACCTGCGGCTGCTGGCCCTGGTCAACTCCTACGGGGCGACGGCCGGGGCGATGGTGTCGTACGCGGCGATGTCGGTGCTGAACGGTTCGGCGACCACGGTCGCGTGCGTGTTCGCGGACGCGCCGCTGAAGCCGGAGCAGTCCGCGGGCTCGGCCTACAACCGCAGTTCACGCGAATGGTACGGGTTCGGCGGGATGACGGCGGCGCTCGGCCTGCGCAGCGTGAACTCGCACTACGCCCTCGCCGCCCAGCGGCACATGGCCCGCTACGGGACGACGAGCGAGCAGCTCGGCGCGATCGCCGTGGCGACCCGCGCCTGGGCGTCCGGCAACCCCCTGGCGCAGATGCGGGAGCCGATCACGATCGAGGACCACCAGGCCTCCCGCTGGGTGTCGGAACCCCTGCACCTGCTGGACTGCTGCCTGGTGTCCAACGGTGCGATCGCCGTCATCGTGACGAGCGCCGGCCGGGCCCGCGACCTGGCCCGCCCGCCCGTCCACCTGTGGGGCTGGGGGCAGGGCCACCCGGGGCACCGCAAGGAGCGCGGCAGCGACTTCGGCCTGGCGACGGGCGCCGCGGCGTCCGGCGCGGCGGCGATGAAGATGGCCGGGATCACCACGGCCGACGTGGACGTGTGCGAGCTGTACGACTGCTACACCTACACCGTCCTGGTGACGCTGGAGGACTACGGGTTCTGCGCGAAGGGCGAGGGCGGCGCGTTCGCCGCGTCCGGCGCCCTCGGGCCCGGCGGGTCGCTGCCGACCAACACCGGCGGCGGGCAGCTGTCGGCGTACTACATGTGGGGCATGACGCCGCTGTCGGAGGCCGTGATCCAGGCGCGGGGGGACGGCGGGCAGCGGCAGGCCCCCTCCACCGACGTGATCCTCGTCAGCGGGAACGGCGGGATCCTCGACCACCACTCCACGCTGGTCGTCAGCCCGCACGAGAAGGGGGCCTAGCCATGGACATCGGCGTTCTGCGGCGGGACGGGCGCACCGACCCGTTCTTCGACGGCACGGCCGCCGGCCGGCTCGTCGTCCGGCGCTGCGAGGCGTGCGACCGGTGGTTCGCGCCGGACGCGAGCGGCTGCCCCGGCTGCGGCGAGGAGGAGCTCGGCTGGGCCGAGGCGAGCGGCGCGGCGACCCTGGTGACCTGGACGATCCTGCCCAAGGAGCCGCCCGCGTTCCTGGCGCTCGTCGAGCTGGCCGAGGGGCCCTGGCTGCACGCCCGCCTGGACGGGGTGGAGCGCGCGGACCTGCGCGAGGGGCTCGCGCTGCGCGCGGCGTTCGAGCATCCGGACGAAGGCGAGTCGTACGTGCTGTTCCGCCCCTGGACCGAACGCGGTTCGGTCCGTTAGCGTCGGGCCATGAACACCGAGGTCTGCGCACGGTTCGGCATCGAGTTCCCGCTGTTCGCCTTCAGCCACTGCCGCGACGTGGTCGCCGCCGTCACGGGCGCCGGCGGGTTCGGTGTCCTCGGTGCCGTCGCGTACACGCCGGACCGGCTCGAAGAGGAGCTCTGCTGGATCGACGACCACGTGGGCGGCCGCCCCTACGGCGTCGACGTGCTCGTCCCCGGCAAGATCGACAAGGCGGCGGAGGGCGGCGGCGGCCTGGACGCCCTGCTCGCCGCCGTTCCCGACGAGCACTGGCGCTTCCTCGTCGGCCTGTTCGCCAAGTACGACGTCCCGCCGCCCGACTTCGACAAGGCCCGGCGGTCCAACGCGCGCGGCGGCGCGCAGGTCACCAAGGAGGGCGCGACCGAGCTGATCGACGTGTCGCTCGCCCACCCCATCGGCCTCATCGCCAGCGCCCTCGGCACCCCGCCGCCGCTGATGGTGGAGAAGGCCAAGGCCGCCGGGATCCCCGTCGCCGCACTGGTCGGGACGTCCGAGCACGCCCGCCGCCAGGTCGCCGCCGGCGTCGACCTCGTCGTCGCGCAGGGCGGCGAGGCGGGCGGGCACACTGGCGAGATCTCCACGATGGTGCTCGTCCCCGAGGTGGTCGACACGGTCGCGCCGGTGCCCGTCCTCGCCGCGGGCGGGATCGCCACCGGACGCCAGATGGCCGCGGCCCTCGCGCTCGGCGCGTCCGGCGTGTGGTGCGGCTCGGTGTGGCTCACCACCGAGGAGGCCGAGACGTCCCCGCCGGTGAAGGAGAAGCTGCTCGCCGCCACGTCGCGCGACACGATCCGGTCGCGGTCGCGGACCGGCAAGCCCGCCCGGCAGCTGCGCTCGGCGTGGACGCAGGAGTGGGAGGGGCCGGACAGCCCCGGCCCGCTCGGCATGCCGCTCCAGATGATCGTGGCCGAGGGCGCCATGCGGCAGATCACCAAGGTGGCCGAGTCCGGCAACCCGGGCGCCCGCGCCCTCGCGAACTACTTCGTCGGCCAGTGCGTCGGCCTGATGAACACCGTCAAGCCCGCACGCCAGGTCGTCTACGACATGGTCGAGGACTTCGCCGACGCGGTGGAGCGGCTCAACGCCGTCACCGGCACGGACTGAACGGCCGAAACCGGACATCGTTCCGGCAGGTGGCGCGGCGCTAGCGGCGTGACGCCGCCGCGGCCCCGGCTTACGCTTCCCTGCGACAGGCATGATCCGCCCCCGCCGTCAGGGAAGGCCGCCGTGGGCAACCCCCGACCCGACGACTCCGGGCGCGGGCTCTTCGCGCTCTTCGACTGGATGACCGGACGCCTGCCCTGGCGGCTGGACTCGCGCCCGTACCCGGTCACCGTCCTGGAACCGGCCGGCGACCGGGACGACCCGGACGAGCACCTGGAGGAGCTGAAACGCCTCGCGGGCGAGATGGGGCTCTCGGCGATCGCTCCGGAGCTCGCGGACGCCGGGGGCGAGGCCGCCGCGATCGCGCTCGTCGACACCATGTCCCAGCCGCTGACCTGGCGGCACACGCGGTCGCAGTTCGGCCTGCTGCGCTTCCCCCGCTCCGAGCTCATCCGGACGATCCAGGCCGCCGCCGCCGAACCGGGGACCGACGGCGCCCTCGCCCCGCCCCCGTACCGCCGCTCCCCCGTCGCGACCGTCGACCGCTGGAACGAGCGCGCCGGGCTGTTCCGCTGGCAGGGCGCCCCGCTGCGCGCCCCCGCCTGGTGGCCCGGCATCGGCGCGTCCATCGTCGCCCTCATCGCGGTGCTCGCCGGCGGCATCGCCGAGCAGACCCCGAGCCGCATCCTGGCCACCGCCGCCGCCGTCCTCGCCGTCGTGCTGGTCGCCGTCGCCGCGCTGTCCACCCGCCGGATCTGGCTGCCCGTGCTGTCGCGCGCCGGGTTCGGCGGCCGCTACCGCTGGTTCGCCCGCACGTCGTTCTTCGCCGTCCTGGACGAGAGCGGCGACGACCTCGGCTTCGAGGGCCGCCTGCACCGGGTGTCGGAGCGGCTCACCAAGCCGGACGCGGCCCGGTTCCTCCTGCAGATCAAGACGTTCGCCCTGCTGGAGGACATCCGCGACCAGTACCGGCGGCTCGCGCCCAGCCTGCGCGGCTTCAAGCGGCCCGCGCCGCCCGTGGTGTTCCTGTCGCGTCCGGGACGCCGCAACGGCGGCCTCGCCGTGCTGTCGGCGATCAGCGACATCCGGGCGCGCCGCAGCGAGTTCCACCCGCTACTGGTCATCGCCTCGATCGACGCCGGCACCCGGGACGAGCTCGGCGGCGCCGCGCCCGCGAGCGGCGACGCCATGGACCGCTACGAGCACTGGCGGTCCTCGCTCGGCACCGCGCAGGGGCCGAGCGAGTCCGTGCGGCTGCCCTACCTGCTGCGCGTCCCGGTCTCCGGCGACCCCGCCGCGCAGCGCCCCGCCGACGACTTCGCCGTCCGGCGCCGCCCCCGCTGGACGTGGCTGTGGTCGTGGCGCGCCCTCATCGCCGCCGTCCTGGTCTGCGTGTTCGCGGTGACCTACGTCCAGCTGGACCTGCGCTCCACCTACTGCAGCGTCGGGCTGCCCATGAGCTGGAACGGCGACACCAGGCTGCACACCAACACCGACGGGAGCCGCGAATGCGTCGGCGTGTCGACGCACGGCGTCCGGTTCGAGCGCGGCGCCGACAGCATCGGCATGGACGGAGACCGGCATCCGCCCTCGGCCGGCAACACCGGGCCGCGGCTCACCCTCGCCGACCTCCAGCGCCGCATCGAGCGGGAGAACACCGCCGTCGCGGCCTCGGGCGACCCGTACGTGACGCTCGTCTACGTGGGGATCTTCACCGCGAGCCCCGGGCAGAGCGAGGTCACCGTCAGCAGCGTCCACGAACTCGCGGGCGCCTACCTCGCGCAGCGGCGCAACAACGGCTCCGGCGGCCCCGGCGAGGTCGGCAACCCCCTCAAGATCCGGCTGCTGCCCGCGAACACGGGGCAGAACATGGCCTTCTCCGGCGAGACCGCCGACCGGATCCTCGATCTCGCGCGCCGCGACCCGACCCTCGCCGGCGTCGTCGGCTTCGGCCGCAACACCGAGCCGTCCAGGGCCGCGATCGAACGGCTCGTCGCCGCCGGCCTCCCTGTCGTCGACACCGTCAACTCCTCCGACGAGCTGCCCCGGCTGAAGCACTACCACGGCCTGGCCGCCACCGACTACGACGAGGCCGCCGCGACCCGCGCCGCCGTCCACGCGGAGTTCCGGGACCGCCCGATCGGCCGCGTGATGATCGTCCACCGCACCCCGGGCCCGTCCAGGGACGCCTACAGCCGCGAGATCGCCGACGACGTCACCCGCGTCCTGCGCCCGCGCGCGGCCGACCGCGTGGAGTACACCGGCATCGAGGACGTCGCCCGAACGGTGAAGGCCGCGTGCAAGACCGCCTCCTACCGCCTGATCTACTTCGCCGGGCGCTCCGAGGACCTGCGCGGCCTGCGCGACGGCCTCATCCAGGGCGGCTGCACCCGCCGCCGCCTCGTCCTGCTCGCGGGCGACGACGTGACCAAGTCCCGCTTCGGCACCGGCCCCCACGACGTCCCGCTTCCGGAGAACACCGTCGTCTACCACACCGCGTTCGTCCACCTGCCGTTCCTCATCGCCGGTGACCGCGACCAGACCAACGGCTTCTTCCTGCTGGCCCGCAACATCCTGCACATCGGCGCCCCGCGCGTCCGCCCGGACGAGCCGCTCCTCGTGAACGGCCAGATGGCCCTCTCCTACGACGCCGCCCTCGCCCTCGGGGAGGCGGCCCAGAACGCCTACGACGCCCTCTCCCCCACCCGGGATCCGGCGGACACGGTGGCCGGCAGCCGCACCGTCACCTCCGGCTCGGTACTGCAGGAACTGCCCCACCTGTCCGGCCTGGAGGGCGCCACGGGGACCATCGCCTTCGAGGGGGAGGGCCACGAGCGGGGCGGCCCCGGCACCCGCGGCGTCACCCTGATCCGGGTGACGCTGAAGAACGGCGAGCCGGTCTCCACGCCGATCTGCGGCCGTCTCAACGGCATGAGGCGCGTGCCGCGCCTGGATCCCTGCCCGCGCTGACGCCGATCGCGCCGGGCCGTTACATCACGCGCGGGCTGCGGCGTTCGAGGAGGACGACGTCGCGCCAGCGCCCGTGGAGGCGGCCGAGACGTTCACGGACGCCCACGGTGCGGAACCCGGCCCTGGCGTGCAGCCGCAGGCTGGAGGCGTTCTCGGGGAAGACGCCGGACTGGATCGTCCAGATGCCGTCCGCCTCGGTGGAGGCGATGAGCGCGGTCAGCAGCGCGGACCCGACGCCACGCCCCCGGGCGCCAGGGCAGACGTACACGCTGTGCTCGACCACACCGCTGTAGCAGCAGCGGTCGGACACGGCGCTCGCGGCGATCCAGCCGAGCACGTCGCCCGGCGGGGCCCCGGCCGCGTCGACGGCCACGTACCGGTGGCGGTCCAGCTTGGCTGCGTCGAACGTCTCCCAGGTGGGGGCGCTGGTCTCGAAGCTCGCCTGCCCGGTGTCCAGGCCGTCCTGGTAGATCGCCAGTACTCGCCCGGCGTCGGCCGCGCGCATGGCCCTGACGGTGACACCGGGGCCCGCCTCGGGATCGGTCACGGCCGTCCCTCCGGGGATCCGGCGGGCAGGGCGGGGACGGGCCTGCCCATGACGACGTCGGCGGCGGACGGGAAGCAGCCGACGCAGGCGGCGTTGACGCGGTAGTAGGAGGCGGTGCCCCGCCGTTCCGCCAGCACGAACCGCACCCGGGCCAGCACCCTCAGATGGGCCGAGACGGTCGACTGGCCGACCTCCACCGCCCTCACGATCTCGCCGACGCTCATGGGGCGGTCCCGGCGGGCCAGCAGCGAGACGATCTGGATCCGGGTGGGGTCGGCCAGGGCCCTGAACCAGGAGGCGTACTCGGCGGCGGTGGGCCGGTCCAGCGGGCCCGTCTCAGCATCCATCGTTCATCGACGATAGACGATAAAAACCCGAAGATCCAGACCACCTTCACCGCCGCGATGTCAGTCCCCTGGGCCACACTCCTCCCTATGAGCCTGCCAGAGGACTTGGACGCGTTGGCGCGCACGGTGATCGACGGAAACCGGTACATGACCCTGGGGACGAGCGAAGCCGATCACCGGCCCCGCCTGTCGCCGGTGTACTTCACGCACGCCGGCTACCGCACGTTCTACTGGGTGTCCTCCCCGGACGCGCGGCACTCGGGCAACATCGCCGCGCGTCCGGAGGTCGCCATCGTCATCTACGACTCGACCGTGGAGATCGGGCAGGGCCGCGCCGTGTACATCGACGCCGTGGCCTCCCTCGTCGCCGACGAGGATCTGCCGCGGCGCTGCGCCGACGCGTTCCCCGGGGTCGACCCGGGCGCTGTGGCCTTCCGGCCCGACGAGCTCAGCGGCGCCGCCCCACTGCGTCTCTACCACGCCGACGCGACCAGATTCGAGGTTCACCTGCCGGGCCGCGACCCGCGCAACGCCGCCGGGATCGACGTCCGGCGCGGCGTGGACCCGGTCGAGGGATCCTGACCGGGCCCGGTCGCCTCACGCCGGGCCAGCGGCCTTCGACGCCGTGACGACCACGGTCGCGTAGGGCATGGTGAAGCTTCCGCCGAGGGCGTCGATGGCCTCGCCGACGCCTTCCAGCACCTGCGCCCGGTCGGCCTCCGGGAGCCCCGTGAGCGTGCCCTGGGTGGGCATCTGGTCCAGCCACTCGTCGCGGGTGTAGACGTGCTCCCAGTCGAACCGCCACTGCTCCGGCTCGCCGAAGCCGCCGGCGGCCGCGATCCCGTCGGCGGCCTTGGCGAACATCACCTGGTAGCCCTCCATGGCCGACTTGTCCGTGCGAACGCTGAACGGGGAGTCGGGCACGACCCGCCGGTAGACCGCCACGAAGGCGGCCATCACGGTGGGCGGGAGCTCGAACACGTGCCAGAACGCCGCCAGCCGGCCGCCCGGCCGCAGCACCCGCGCCGCCTTGGCCGCTCCGGCGACGGGGTCCACCCAGTGCCAGGCCGTCCCGGCGATCACGGCGTCGAAGTCCCGGCCCGCCGGGTCCCAGGACTCGAACGTCGCCTCCTCGACCTCCAGCCCGCCGCGCCGCGCGAAGCCGGCCATCCGCGCGTCCGGCTCGACGCCGAGCACCGTGCAGCCGGCGGCCTGGAACTGGCGGGCCTCGATGCCGGTGCCGCAACCGACGTCCAGGACGTCCGGCCCGGGACAGGCGGCGGCGATCCGCTCCACGAGAGCGTCGGGATAGCGGGGCCGGGCGCGGTCGTAGCGTTCGGCGTCCGAGCCGAAGGACTCCGCCACCTCGCGGGCGCGGTGCGGTTCGGGGGGAGGGCCGGTCGATATAATGGGCATGCGCCCACTATGAATGGGCGCTTGCCCACTCGTCAAGGAGGAACCGCCGTGCCGACAGGGGTCGCCATGCGCGACGTGCGCGAGCAGCTGTTCGACGCCGCCGAGCGCGTCCTGCTGCGGGACGGGCCGAGCGCCCTGACCAGCCGGGCGGTCACCGCCGAGGCGGGCTGCGCCAAGGGCGTCCTGCACCGGCACTTCGCCGACTTCGACGCCTTCCTCGCCGAGTTCGTCCTGGACCGCGTGCACCGGATGGACGCCGAGACGGCCGCCCTACGTGAAGCCGCCGGGACCGGCACCGTCGTCGGCAACCTCTCCGAGGCCCTGAGAGCCGTCTACGCGTCGGTCGCCGTCGCGATCGTCCCCCTCATCACCTTCCGGGACGAGCTGCGCGCCCGGCTGCGGCGGACCTGGCCGGCCGGGGTGCCGGTGCTGACCGAGGCCGTGGAGATGATCGCCTCCTACCTCTCCGCCGAGCGCGACCTCGGCCGGATCGCGGCGGACGCCGAGGTCGACCTGCTCGCCCCCACCCTGGTCGGCGCCGGCCACCTGCTGTTCGCCGACCGGACCGCCCCGCCTCCGGACGACGAAGCCGTGCGCAGGACGGTGACCGGCGTCGTCGCGGCCGTGCTGCGCTGACCCCCTAGAGCCGTTCGATGACGAGGCGCTCGTCCCGGACCGTCACCGGCGTGTCGAACGCCGCGCAGGCCTTGGCGAACCGGTCGATGATCCAGGCGCGGTCGGCGCCGGCCGCCAGGCGGGTGCGGCAGAAGTCCAGCCGGATCGGAACCGCCTCGATCCGGGACGGCCCCGCGTCGTCCAGCGTCACCAGGAACAGCAGGCCGAGATCGTTGCGCAGCAGGGCGTCGACCGCGTAGTCGTCGATGAAGTCGCCCATGTCGAACATCACCGGCCACGCCACGGCGTGGAAGACGTGCGCGGAACTCCCGGCGACGAGCGTCGCGCCGGCGTCCACCAGCCTCCCCGCCGCGCGCCGCACGTAGGGCAGCGGCGCCGGGATCATGTTCGGGCCCCAGTGCGGCATGACCAGGACGGCGTCGTGCCCGCCGCGCAGGCGCCGGACCTCCTCCAGCAGGTAGCCGGGGACGCCGTCCTCCAGATCGGCGTAGGCGACGCCCGGACGGTCCGCCCCCGCCGCGAAGTCGGCCGGATGATCCGTGACGCCGAGGACCGCGACCCGCACTCCCCCGGCCTCCAGGACGGCGGGCTCCCGCGCCCGCTCCAGGTCCTCGCCAGCGCCCACGGTCCGGATGCCCGCGCGCCAGAGGAGGTCGAGCGTGTCCGCGAGCGCGTCCGGTCCGTAGTCCAGGGCGTGGTTGTTGGCGAGCGTCACGCAGTCCACGCCGAGGTCGGCGAGGGTCTCGGCCGCGGCCGGCGGCGCACGGAAGTGGAAGGGCTTGCCCGGCGCGTCCCACCGCCGCCCGCGCCCGGACACGCAGCACTCCAGGTTCACCACGGCGAGATCGGCCTCGCCGAACACCTCGCGCACCCCGTCGGAGAACAGGCCGTGCGGGCCGAACGCGGCGATCTCCTCCGCGACGCCGCGTCCCAGCATCGTGTCTCCGGCGAGCGCGATCGTGATGGCCATGCGCAGAACCCCCTAGGACAGTCGTGCCCTGGTCGGGGACGGCTCTCACCGGCCCGGCGAGATCGGGCTCTGCGAGATCGGGCTCTGCGAGATCGGGCTCTGCGAGATCGGGCGGCGGGTCAGGAGAGCGCGCGGCCCGGGCCCTTCTTGACCTGGTCGACGAAGAGCCGGGCGAGCGCCTGCTGCCCGGCGACCGTCGGGTGGTAGCTGCGCGGCTCCGCTTCGAGCGCCGCGAGGTTCAGCGTCAGCCCGTTCATGTAGGCGTCGCGGCTGCCCACCTCGTGGCCGGCGAACGCGCTGAAGGCGTCCACGAACTCCACGCTGCCGTGCCGGTGCCCGGCCACCTTGCGCGCGTCCGCCTCCATCACCGACTGCCGGATCACCCCGCCCAGCTCGTAGGCCCGCGCGTTCAGCCAGCGCTGGTCCGGCACGGTGATGTTGTCCCCGTCCACGCCGCTGACCTCGGAGAACGCCTTGGGGTAGGACATCACGATCACCCGCGCCTCCGGCGCCCGCGCGGTGATCTCGGCCAGCAGCGCGGGCAGGCTCTCCCGGAGCCCGGCCATCCGCCGGGCGATCTCCTCGCCCTGCCCGGAGCAGCCCCTCCCCCACGGCAGCTTCACCACGCAGCCGGCGAGCACCCGCGAGAACCCGACGTCGTTGCCGCCGATGCTGATCGTGACCAGGCTGGTGTCCCGCCCGACACGGCCGATCTGCGGGGGTTCGCCGCCCCGTCCGTCCAGCACGTCGTCGGTGGTCGCGCCCGAGCACGCCCAGAACGCGCTGCCCTTCGCGAAGCGGAACGCCTGCGAGACCTCGTGGTAGTACGCCTTGGACGTCCGGTGGCACCGGTCGAGCGGGTTCTGGTCGCCCACCGTCGCCTCCGCCCCGACGCCCGCCGAGTAGGAGTCCCCCAGCGCGACATAGGCGCCCCGGGTCGCCACCTCGACCGGGGTGATCGCCGGGGTGGCCGCGGCGACCGGGTCCGCGCGCCGCTCGGGGTCCGTAGCGCGGCAGCCGCTCCCGAACACCTCGCACCGCGCCGCCGGCATCGCCACCAGCGGGACGACCGCCAGCGCCAGCAGCAGCGCCAGGAGCGCGAGCGCGGCGCCCCGCTCGCCGAGACGGCCCCGCACCCATGCGACCGGGCTGATCATCGTTCTCCTTCGTCCACGCGCCGGACGTCCATGGGCCAGACGTCCGCCGAGCGCCCCGGGTTCCCGCCTTTACATTGTAGATCTTTAACTGGGGCGCCGGAGCGGCGCCCACATGACGATCCGCGGCCCCAGTTCGTGCAGGCCGGCCTCGATCTCGGCGTCCCAGTAGGACCTGATCCCCGGCCCCCACCGCTCCCGCGGCAGCTCCGCGAACCCGTGCCGGGCGTACCAGGGGCCGTTCCACGGGACGTCCCGGAACGTCAGCAGGCTGACCCCGGGCCGCCCGGCCGCGGCGGCCCGCGCCTTGACCTCGTCCAGCAGCAGGACGCCGATCCCCCGCCCCACCAGGTCGCCGCGCACCGAGATCTGCTCCAGGTGCGCGGCCCCGTCGACCTCCTCGACGGCGGCGAACCCGACCGGCGGGTCACCGGCCACCACGATCTCCGCGCCCCTGCCGATCATCTGCTCGGCCACGGTCGGGCCGGGCGGGAACACGATCCCGATCTCGCCGAACATCGCGTCGCCCGAGTTCTCGATCTCCGCCAGCCCCGCCAGGTCACCGCCCCGCGCCGTCCGGACCTCATGCTCCATGCCGCGATGGTAGGCGCTCTCCCGAGCGCCGTCCCCCGATTAAACGGCGCCCTGGTCAGGCGTAGAAGCGCGAGTGCCAGTCCATGGGCGGCTCGCCGTAGGAGTCGGCGGGCGGGCTCGGGCCGAACTCGACCGCGCTGCCCTCGGCGAGGACGGCGATGACCCCGGCGGCCTCGACGCCCGCGCGCCAGTGCTCGGGGACCGCCCGGGAGCCGTACCGGGCGCCGAGCAGGTTTCCGCAGATGGCGCCGGTGGAGTCACTGTCGCCGGAGTGGTTGACCGCCAGCAGCGTCCCGCGCGGGACGATCTCCAGCGGGTGGCCGCCCGCGGCCTCCGCGGCCAGCGCGGCGTGCACGGCGATGGCGAGGGCCTCCGGTCCGGTGAATCCGCCGCCGAGGCTCTCCAGCCGCTCGGGCACCTGGGACGCCGGGCCGCCGCGCGGCAGCGCCAGCGCCTTCTCCAGCGCCGCCGTCGTCTCCTCGTGCCCTTCGTGCTCGCGCAGTCGCGCCATGGCGTGCCCCAGCGCGTCGGCGAGAGTGGCGCCGTGAACGAGCGCCGACACCGCTACAGCGAGCGTGCCCGCGGGGAGGCGGCCGGACGGGTGGCCGTGGGTGAGCGCCGCCGTCCCCTGCCCCCAGGTGAAGACGACCCCGGGATCGGGATACCCGAAGCCGCACGGCGCGGCCCGGACCGTTCCGGCGCAGCCCTTGGAATCGTTGACGGGTTCGTCCACCCTGCCTAGAGGCCACCCCGGCTTGCCGCGCTCCGCCGCCATGCGCAGCGCGGCGAGGGTGGTGCGACCCGCGCCGCGCCGCGCCGTCACCGCCGGATCGCGAAGCGCCGGACCGCTCACCAGCAGATCCTGCTCGGGCATCCGCTCTCCCCGCGCGCGCAGCCACGCGAGGTAGTTCGCCTGCACCAGCCCGAGGTACGCGCCGCCGATCCCTTTCGCCCGGGCCCGGATGGACGCCTGGACGCCCGCCTGCGCGGTGAGCAGGCTCAGCTGCGTCGCCTCCCCGATCTCCGCCCGTGCCGGCAGGCCCGTCACGCCCGCGGGCCCGTACGCCGCGCGGATCTCGGCGACGGACATCCCCTCCACGGGACGTCCGAGCGCCTCCCCGACCGCCCCGCCGAACAGGCACCCCAGCATCCGATCGCCCGCCATGTCCGCCATGCCCGACACGCTACCGACCCGCCGGCCGCGCGTCCCGGCGAAGATCACCGGGCGGCCCGGCGCCATGCATCGGAGGAAGCCCGCGCCAGGCCCTTCCCCGACGACGCTCGGACACCCGCTGAGCGCAAGGGAGCCACCACGGTCCAGGTGACCGCTCCCTCCCGGAGGGGAGCCGGATCACGCGCGGGAGGGAGGTGCCCCATCGGGCGGAAGCCGTTCACTGGCCGTGCAGACAGGCCGCACGACCAGAAGGGCGAACATGCTGAGGAACCCGACGGCGATGATCCGCCGGATGCACGGAGACACCGTCGAGGACGCCCCGCGGTGGGCGGTCGTCTCCGCCTACGCCGCCAGCCTGGTGGTCCTGCCCTCCTGCCTGTGGCGGATCGCCCTCGGCTTCGGCGCTCCGATCGGCCCGCTGCGGGGGGACATGGGCGACGCGCGCGGCGACCTGCCCGGCTGGGTCCCGATGTGGGGGTACACGATCTTCCTCAGCGTCCTCAGCGAGGCGCTGGCCTTCCTCGCCGTCGGCCTGGTGGCCCGGTGGGGCGAGGTGGTCCCGCGCTGGATCCCCGGCCTCGCCGGGCGCAGGGTGCCGGTCCTGGCCGCCGCCGTCCCGGCGGGCACGGGCGCCGCCGTCCTCACCATCGTGACGATCACGAGCCTGCCGGGCTTCAACGAGTTCACCGAGCCGGACGGGACCGCGGTCGCGCTCGAAGGCTGGAGGCTGGCCCTCTTCGTCGCGTCCTACGGCCCCCTCGTCCTCTGGGGCCCGCTCCTGGCCGCCGCGACCGCCGCCTACTGCCTCCGCCGGACCCGCCGCCCCTCCCCCACCGCACTGAGCACCCCCTAGACGCCTGCCCCGCACACCACCTCCGGCACCCACCCCAACCCACCCCTCAACACACCAAGCCAGGCCACCACTGCCCACCACCTCCCACGGACGCACCACCCACCCCTCAGCACTCCAACAGGCTGGCTGCATCCACCAGCAGGCACCGCCGTCCACCGCCTGCAGCAGAAGTGCCCAGGCCGCAGTCCCAGGCCGCATGCCGCGGTCGCAGGTCGCGGTCGCAGGTCGCGGGTTGGGCGCATCGTAAAAGGGCTGCGTCGGGGACGTGGCCGCGGGCATGCTGAGGCATGGTCTGGAAGCTGACCGACGATGTCGAAGAGTTCCTGGCGCGGGCGGAGGGGTTTCTGCGCGCCGATCCCGTCGCGAACACCGTGCCGCTGACCGTGACCAAGGCGATTCGGACACAGGGCCCTGCTCTCTATCCGACGGCGCTGTTCGGCTGGTGGACGGCGGTCGGCGGCGTCGCGGGCACCTGCGTGTGGACGGGGGCGTATCCGGTCATGCTCAGCGCCATGCCGGGGTCCGCGGCGCCGGAGCTGGCCGAGGCCCTGGCCAGGCGGGAGGCGCGGGTCCCGGGCGTCAACGGGACGCCGCAGGTCGCCGAGGGCTTCGCGGAGGCGTGGACCCGCCGGACCGGGAGCCCGGTCCGCGTCGCGCGGAGGGAGCGGCTCCACCGGCTGGCGGGGCTCGACATGCCGGACCCGCCGCCGGACGGCGCGGCGCGGGTCGCGGACGCCAGGGACCGGGAGCTGGTCCACGACTGGTACGCGGCGTTCCGCCGGGACGCCGGCGGCCACGGGGATCCGAACCCGGCGGTGGTCGACGGCCGGCTCGCGGAGGACGGCATCGTGCTCTGGGAGTCGGCCGGCGGCCCGGTGGCGATGGCGGGACGGACGCCGGCGGTCGCGGGAACGGCACGGGTGGCGCCCGTGTACACCCCAGCCGAGCATCGCCGCCGCGGCTACGGGGCCGCGGTGACCGCCGCAGTCACCCGCGCCGCCCAGGACGCCGGCGCCACGGAGGTCGTACTGTTCACCGACCTCGCCAACCCGACCAGCAACGGCGTCTACCACCGCCTCGGCTACCGCCCGGTCGAAGACCGGATCGCCCTCACCTTCACCTGACAAAAGCCCCCAGGCCAGCCCCGACGGACTCGATGCCTGGCAACCAGCGGCCGTCCTCGGGCCGGAGCCGTGCCCTCACCGCTGATCAAAGGTCTTGATCGGTGATGGGAGGTCGTGCTCGCGCGGGTCGTGGTGTGAGCACTGGTCCACTACCCCGTCCCCTGCGGGTTGCTGATCGTGATGGTCGCGAGGGAGAGGACGGGGCCGTTCGCCCGATGGGGCCTTCGGTCAGGGGGTGGGGGTTACTTGACGCCCGCCTCCTTCATGTCGCGTAGTTCGCGCTTGAGTTCCTTGATCTCGTCGCGGAGGCGGGCGGCGAGTTCGAACTGCAGGTCGGTGGCGGCCTGGTGCATCTGGTCGGTCATCTGCTCGATGAGGCCCTCCAGCTCCTCACGGGGGCGCTCCCCGACCAGGTCGGCGGCGTGCCGGCCGGCCTCCCTGGTGCGGGAGGCGAGACCGGGGACGGGCGCCTTGCCGCGGCTCTGCTGGCGGCCGCCGCCGCCGATCAGGGTCTCGGTGTCGGCGTCCTCGCGGGCGAGGGAGTCGAGGATGTCGGCGATCCGCTTGCGCAGCGCCTGCGGCTCGATGCCGTGCTCCTCGTTGTAGGCGCGCTGCTTGGCGCGGCGCCGGGTGGTCTCGTCGATCGCCCGCTCCATGGACGGGGTGACGGTGTCGGCGTACATGTGGACCTGGCCCGACACGTTGCGGGCCGCGCGGCCGATCGTCTGGATGAGGGACGTCTCGGAGCGCAGGAAGCCCTCCTTGTCGGCGTCCAGGATCGCCACGAGGGAGACCTCGGGCAGGTCGAGGCCCTCGCGGAGCAGGTTGATGCCGACGAGGACGTCGTAGTCGCCGGCGCGCAGCTCGCGCAGCAGCTCGATGCGGCGCAGGGTGTCGACCTCGCTGTGCAGGTAGCGGACCTGGATGCCGAGTTCGAGCAGGTAGTCGGTGAGGTCCTCGGCCATCTTCTTGGTGAGGGTGGTGACCAGGACGCGCTCGTCGCGCTCGGTGCGCTCGCGGATCTCGTGGATGAGGTCGTCGATCTGGCCCTTGGTCGGCTTGACGACGATCTCGGGGTCGATCAGGCCGGTGGGGCGGATGACCTGCTCGACGACGTCGCCCTTGACGCGGTTCATCTCGTAGGGGCCGGGCGTCGCCGACAGGTAGACGGTCTGGCCGATCCGTTCGAGGAACTCCTCCCACTTCAGCGGGCGGTTGTCCATGGCGGACGGCAGCCGGAACCCGTGCTCGACCAGCATCCGCTTGCGGGACGCGTCGCCCTCGTACATGGCGCCGATCTGCGGGACCGTCTGGTGGGACTCGTCGACGACGAGGAGGAAGTCTTCGGGGAAGTAGTCCAGGAGGGTGTTGGGGGCGGTGCCGGGGCCGCGGCCGTCGATGTGCCGGGAGTAGTTCTCGATGCCGGAGCAGGTGCCGACCTGCCGCATCATCTCGATGTCGTAGGTGGTGCGCATGCGCAGGCGCTGCGCCTCCAGCATCTTGCCCTGCCGCTCCATGACGGCGAGGGTCTCCTCCAGCTCGGCCTCGATCTGGCCGATGGCGCGCTCCATGCGCTCGGGCCCGGCGACGTAGTGGGAGGCGGGGAAGACGTACAGCTCCTCGTCCTCGGTGATCAGCTCGCCGGTGAGCGGGTGCAGGGTCGCCAGCTTCTCGATCTCGTCGCCGAACATCTCGATCCGGACGGCGAGCTCCTCGTACTGCGGGATGATCTCGACGGTGTCGCCGCGGACGCGGAACGTGCCGCGGGTGAAGGCGAGATCGTTGCGGGTGTACTGCATGCCGACGAGCTGCCGGAGCAGGTCGTCGCGGTCGATCTCCTGGCCGACGTGCAGCCGGACCATCCGGTCGACGTACTCCTGCGGGGTGCCGAGGCCGTAGATGCAGGACACGGACGCCACCACGACGGTGTCGCGGCGGGTGAGCAGCGAGTTGGTCGCCGAGTGCCGCAGCCGGTCGACCTCGTCGTTGATCGAGGAGTCCTTCTCGATGTAGGTGTCGGTCTGCGGGATGTACGCCTCGGGCTGGTAGTAGTCGTAGTACGACACGAAGTACTCGACGGCGTTGTTGGGCAGCATCTCGCGCAGCTCGTTGGCGAACTGGGCGGCGAGGGTCTTGTTCGGCTGCATGACGAGGACGGGCCGCTGGAGCTTCTCCACCAGCCACGCGATCGTGGCGGTCTTGCCGGTGCCGGTCGCGCCGAGGAGCACCGCGTCCTTCTCACCCGCCGAGACGCGGGCGGCGAGCTCGGCGATCGCCTGCGGCTGGTCGCCCGACGGCGTCATCTCGGTGACGACCTCGAACGGCGCCACGCGGCGCCGCAGGTCCGTGACTGGGCGCATCGACACTCCCCTGGATCCGGCGTTCTCCCTGCTCTCCCAACTGTATGCAGGGGCTCGGACATTCCGCGGCCGCGCGGGCGGCGTCGCGCGGGCTCAGGAGGCGGGCAGCGGGAGCCGGGCCCGGACGGCGTAACCGCCGCCGCGCGGGCCGGCGTCGAAGCTGCCGCCGAGGGCGGTGACGCGCTCGCGCAGCCCGACCAGGCCGTTCCCGCCGGAGGGCAGCCGGTGCTGGGGCCCGGCGGTGGGCGGCTCGTTGGCGATCTCCACTTCGACCGCCTCCGGGAGGAGGCCGAGGTGCACGCGGGTGTCGGCGGCGCCGGCGTGCTTGTGGACGTTGGTGAGGGCCTCCTGCACGAGCCGGTAGACCGTCCGGCCGACGGCGGCGGGCATGGGGCGCTCCTCGCCGCGGATCGTCAGGTCCACGCGCAGGCCCGCGGCGCCGGACTGGCCGACCAGCTCGCGGAGATGGGCCAGCGTCACCTCCTGCTGGGGGAGGGCCTCCTCCCCCTGCCTGAGCACCCCGACGACGTGCCGGAGCTCCTCCAGCGCCTGCCGCCCCATGTCGCCGATGACCGAGGCGGTCTCGGCGGCCCGCGCCGGGTCGCGGACGGCGATCGCCTTCAGCGCGCCCGCGTGGACGACCATCACGCTGATGCGGTTGGCGACGACGTCGTGCATCTCCCGCGCGATGCGGGTGCGTTCCTCCCCGCGCGCGCGTTCCGCGAGCAGGTGCTGCTCGCGTTCGAGTCTCGCGGCGCGTTCCTGGAGCGAGACCAGGAGCTGCTTGCGCGCGCCCATGTAGAGGCCCAGCAGGACGGGGACCCCCACGAACGCGATCCCGAAGATCGACTGTGCGAGGAAGGACTCCGTCGCCGCCGTGGGGGCCGGGAAGACCAGGTTGGCGACGTAGCCGCCGAGCGCGATGACCACCACCGTGCGGCGGGACGCGGTGTAGGCGGCGAGCGAGTACAGGACGATGAGGGTGCTGAACGCCCCGGCGCCCGTGACGGTGCCGTACACCACCGCGAACACCGCCAGGCCCACCGGGTGGGAGCGCCGCACGATCAGGGCCAGGCCGAGCACGACGCTGCAGGCCGACACGACCGGGGGCGGCAGCCAGAAGCTCTGTTCGGCGAACCACAGGAAGAGGCCGTCGCCCACCGCGAATGTCAGGGCGATCGCGATGTCGAAGGCACGGGAACGCCGGGTGGGCCATGCCCCCGACCACCATCCCCGTACGCGCATGGCGACGAGCCTATAGCGACTTAAAGGGCGCCTGTCGCACATGTGAGCACAGCCCTTACCTGCAGGGCTTTTCCAGCGAATGGACGCTGTGGTTACGATGACCGCGCCGGTCGGGCCGTTCGAGGGGGCCGCCCCTCGGCGCCCCGAGCGCCCCGGCGCCGACAAGGACGGGGAAACCGCACAATGGCCCGATTCGCCAACTGGTTCGGGAAGAACGCCGACGCCGTGATCGCGCTGGTGCTGGCGGTCGTCGTGGCGGTGCTCGGGCTCGGGGTGAACCTGCCGAACGAGACCGAGATCACCAACAGCGGGATCCTCGCGGTGATCGGCCTGCTGGCGACGTCGGTGCTGCGCGACCGCGGGCGGCGCGTCCCGGTCGAGGCGGAGGTGCGCGACACGCTGCGCGCCTCGGCGGCCACGCTCGGTGAGCTCGACGCCAAGCTGACCCACATCGAGGCGTTCGAGGGCGTCCTGTCCGACACCAAGCGCGCCCTGGACGAGACCACGGTCGTGCGGGTCATCAGCGGGGCGCAGGTCGCGCAGGTCCTGGCGGAGGCCCGCCGCGCCACCGACCGGTGGTTCTTCAAGGGCGGGACGGGCACCTACATCCGCGCGCGCACGCTGCCCGAGTGCGTGGCGGCCGCGCGGCGGGAGCGGCGGACGCTGCTGTTCCGCATGGAGATCCTCGACCCCACGAACGTGGAGGTGTGCGAGGCGTACGCGCGTCACCGCCGGTCGGTGTCGGACGGGCCGGACGCCACGGGCGAGCCGTGGACGCTGGAACGCACCCGCAAGGAGGCGTACGCCACGATCCTGGCGGCGTGCTGGCACAAGCAGCGGTTCGCGATGCTCGACATCGACATCGGCCTCGCGCAGACGATGACGACGCTGCGCTACGACCTCGCCTCCTCGGGCGTGGTGGTCACCCGCGACGATCCGCGCGGCGAGGCCCTGGTCGTCGACAGCGCCAAGTTCTACTACAGCTGGGTGAGCGCGGAGCTGCAGACGAGCCTCGACCAGGCGCGGCGCGTCCCGGTCGAGCAGGCCAGGCTGGCGCCCCTGGACGACGAGCCGACCGTGGAGGAAGTGCGCAAGCTCTTCGAGGTCATCGGAATCGACCTCGCGCAGGGCTATACCGACCGCGACGTCATCGAGATCATACGTAAGGCCCTGCGGGCCAAGGACCCCTACGAGTGACGCGCGGATGACGGTGCGGGGCGCGGGAGACGGGCCGGGGGGGCGACGGTGACGGTGAAGGGTGAGGCCGCCGGAGTGAGGTACGAGGAGATCCGCGAGGAGATCCACGCCGGTACCGCGGCCCGGACGCTGCCGGAGCGGGTCGGGCGGATCCTCGGCGGGGTCCTGGACGACGCCGCGGCGGGCCGCTCCCGTGTTCCGGCGGTGCGGCACCCGCTGGGCTTCCTGTGCCTTCCCCTGGAGCGCAGCGGTGACCTCGGGGTGTGCCTGCACATCTGGACTCCGGAGGTGCGTCCGGCACCGTCCACCACGTCGACGGTCCACTGCCACAGCTGGGATCTGCTCAGCTTCGTCCTGTACGGGACGGTCCGGAACGTGCGGATGGACGTCAGTGAGGCGTCCGCCACCGGGACGCAGCAGGTCTTCGAGGTCGTGAGCCAGGGCGACCTGGACGAGCTGAGGGCGACCGGGCGCGCCGTCCACTGCGCTCCCGCCAGGTCCAGCACGCACCGGACCGGGGAGTCGTACACCCTGCCCGCCGGTGTCTTCCACAGCACGCTGATCGAGGACGGCCTGGACGCGGCCACGGTCGCTCTAGGCCGGCAGACGCCGGGCGGGGGCGATCTGTCGCTCGGCCCTCTGGACGTTCCCAGCCACAGGGTGCGCCGCTCGCGTTCCGACCACGCCGACACGCTGCGGGCCTTGCGCCGCTCCGCCCGCAGGATCGCCGCCGCCCACTGCTCGCCGCGCCGGTAGCCGGACGCCGGATCCCACTGGAGAGGCCCGATGAGACCCACGCCCCCGTCAGCGGCCCTTCCGGTCGATCTTTCCAGGGCCCGCCGCGTGGCGGTGCAGGCGGCTGAGGCGGCGGGCGCGCTGCTGAGCGCCCGCGTGGACGGCCCCCTCGGGGTGCGTCCGAAGGGCGCGGGCGGGGACGTGGTGACCGAGCTGGACACCGCCGCCGAAGACCTGATCGTGGAGCGGCTGCGGGCCTCGTATCCGGGGCACCGGATCATCGCCGAGGAGTCCGGGATCCTCGACGGCGCGCCCGGCGAGGACATGGTCTGGCTCGTTGACCCGCTGGACGGCACCAACAACGTGGCGATCGGCATGCCGGTGTACGCGGTCGGGCTGGCGTTGTGCGCGCGCGCCGAGCCGGTCCTGGGCGTCGTGCACGACCCGGTGAGCGGCCGGACGTGGTCGGCGGTGCGCGGGCGGGGCGCCCTGGGCCCGGACGGGAGGCCCCTGACGCTGGCCGACCGCCCCAGGCCGGGACGGGAGAAGAACCCGCTCCTGGCATGGACGCAGGGCCACCAGGTAGGTGCGGGCGATCCGGTGGCGTTCGCCATGCGCTCGGCCCTGGAACTGCGTTGCGCGCGGATGCTGCAACTGTGGGCGCCGCTGGTGGCGTGGACGATGCTGGCGCGGGGCGACATCGATGGCATCGTCGGCTATCTGCCCGAGATCGTGGACCTGCCCGCCGGGATGCTGGTGGCCGCCGAGGCCGGCGCGGAGCTGCGCCGCCTGGACGGGGCGCCGTACGAGCTGGGCATCGACCGCCCGCCGTCCGAGCTGGGCTTCGTCGCGGCGCGTCCGGAACTGCTCGACCGGCTCCTGGAGACCACGGCGAAGATCGACCCGCGGGACGGGCGCGCCCCCCTCGCCCGGTGAGCCCGTTCCCGGCCGGAGGCGGACTCAGCCGGTCAGCAGGAGGGCTCCGACGGCGGCGGCCGAGCCCGCCACGGCCAGAGCCGAGCCCGCCAGGACGAACGTGCGCATCGGCACGCGCACGTCCCAGCGCCGGCACCACTCGAACCACAGCAGCGTGGCCAGCGACCCCCAGGGCGTGATGACGGGCCCCACGTTCGTCCCGATGAGCAGGGAGAGCAACTGGTCCTTGTTCGAGGCGGGCACGGCCGACTCCCCGGCCACGTAGGCGGGGAGGTTGTTGAGGACGTTCGACAGCCCCGCCCCCGAGAACGCCGCCCGCACCGCGCCTGCCGTACCGCCGTCGTCGCCGATCAGGGCGCGCATGGCGTCGTCCAGCCCGAACCGCTCCAGGGTGGGGACGACGAGGAACAGCCCGGTGACGAACACCATGAGCTGCCAGGGGATGAGCGCGGGGCGCAGCACAGACCGGTCGCGCACGGCGAAGGCGACCACGGCCACGACCGCGGCGGCCGTCGCTGCGACGCCCAGCTGGATCCCGGTGTGCACTCCCGCGAGGATCGCCGCGATGAACAGCAGGCACGCGGCACCCGTGGCGGAGAACAGCACCCGGTCCTGGACGGGGACTGGGGCGGGCGGGTCGTAGGTCTCCTCGCCGCGCATCCGACGCCGCCAGTAGAACACCCAGAGCAGCACCATGGTCACGGCCAGGACCGCCAGTTGCGGCACCCACATCCGCGCCGCGAACGCGCGGGTCTCCAGAGCCACACGGTCGGCGGCGAGCAGATTGGTCAGGTTGGAAACCGGGAGCAGAAGGCTCGCCGTGTTGGCCAGCCACACCGTCGTCATGGCCAGCGGGAGGGTCGCGATCCGCGCGCGCGCCGCCAACACCAGCATGACCGGGGTCAGCAGTACCGCGGTCGTGTCCAGATTGAGGAACACGGTGGTGAGCGACGCGAACGCCACGCACAGCAGGAACAGCGCGGCGTAGTTGCCGCGCCCGGCCTTGGCCATCCGCTGGGCGATCGCGTCGAAGACGCCCGCCTCCTTGGTCAGCTCCGCCAGGATGATGACGCTGAACAGGAAGAGCAGCAGAGGCGCGATCCGTCCGACGCTGGAGCGGGCCGTGTCGGCGGGCAGCAGGCCGGTGGCGACGAACACCAGACCGAGCACCAGGACGGCGATGCGGATCCAGTCGAGGGCGCCCAGGGAGGCGGCGGCACGGCGCAGGGCCTCGGTCGGAGGGGGCGGCACGCGCGTCATGATTCCACAGGCGGTCATGTCGCGGCGTCCGGCCGTACGCCGCGCGATACTGGCGCCATGACAACCCCCGGCCACCCCCAGGAGCGTCCCACCGACTTCTTCATCAGCTACTCGCCGGCCGACGAGCGGTGGGCGTCCTGGATCGCCTGGCAGCTGGAGGCCGCCGGGCACCGCACGATGATGCAGGCGTGGGACTTCGTGCCCGGGACCAACTTCATCGACTACATGGACCGGGGCCTGTCGGAGGCCAAGGCCGTCGTGGCTGTGCTGTCGCGCAACTACCTGCGCTCGCGGTACGGGCGGCTGGAGTGGATGGCGGCGCTGCGGGCCGACCCGGACGACCCGGCGCGCAAGCTGGTCACGGTCCGCATCGAGGACTGCCCCATCGACGGCCTGCTCTCCACGATCACCTACGTGGACCTGGTGGGGGTGGACGACCCGGACGAGGCGCGGCGGCTGCTGATGCGGCGCATCCAGGAGGCCCTCGCCGGCCACGCGCGCCCCCTCGAAGGTCCTGGCTTCCCCGGAGCGGGGCGCGACCGCCCCGGGCCGCTTCCTGGTGGCCGGGAACCGCTGATGGGGCGTCTGGAGGAGGCTGACGGGCCCGGAGGCGGGCGGCCCGGGCCGACCGGGGAGCGGCCCGCCCGGCGCGCGCCCGTCGCCGCGCCCGCGTTCCCGGCCTCGGACGCCGGGCAGGAGCCGCGCGATCACCTGACCGTCCTGCACGTCTCCGGCCCCCGGTTCGGCCGGACGCTGGCCGAGCCCGGCGAGCCGACGACCGCGACCGAGCTGCAGGACCGGATCTGGAGCGATGTGACCCGGCTGGCCGACTCCGGCGTGCCGCGGCCCGACCTCCTCGTCGTCACCGGCGACATCACCCACTCGGGCAGCCGCAAGGAGTTCGCCGAGGCGCTGTCGTTCCTGACGAGCCTGCGCGCGCTGCTGGGCCTGGAGGCGCAGCGCGTCGTGCTGGTGCCGGGCACCCACGACGTCACCCGCGCGGCCTGCCAGGCGTACTTCTCCAGCTGCGAGGCCGACGACATCGAGCCCCAGCCGCCGTACTGGCCCAAGTGGCGGCACTACGCGGGGCTGTTCAAGGAGTTCTACCAGGGCATCGACGCGCTCATCTTCGACAGCGCCCAGCCGTGGACGCTGTTCCCCGTCCCCGACCTGAAGGTCGTGGTGGCCGGGCTCAACTCGACGCTGCCGCAGACCCACCGCGAGGAGGACCGCTACGGGCGCGTCGGCCAGGCGCAGGCCGCCTGGTTCAACCAGCGGCTGCGGCACTTCGAGGACGAGGGCTGGCTGCGGCTCGGCGCCATCGGGCACACGCCCATCGCGGGCGAGCCCGGCGCGCTGCGCGACCCCGAGACGGTGGAGGCGCTCCTCGCCGCCCACATCAACCTGTTCTTCCAGGGGACGGAGTCGGAGTACGGCGCCGTCCCCGTGCTGGCCAGTGGCGACGTCCCGTCCGTCCCGGCGCTGGGGCCCGGCCGGCACCAGCTCGTCGTCGTGCGCGCGGACGGGCTGGAGCGCTGGATCCCCGAGGACGCCGCGCGGCGCGGCCCGGAACGCCTCGAACGGTCCTGGACGGCCGTGGGCGGAACGTTCCCGCCGCCCCTGGCGCAGACCCCTCCGGCCCCTCCCGCCCCGGAACTCGGCCCCGGCGGGGACGGCACCGCCGACCCCGTCCCCGACCCCACGGGGCGCCTGCTCGACCGCCTGACGGAGGCGTGCGAGACGCGGTTCGAGCGCGCCACCATCCGGCGCGTCGTCCCGCCCGCGCGCGAGGACGGCCGCTCCGACCCGCCGCACCTGCTTCTCACCCACCTGGAGGACGGCTTCGTCCGCCAGTACCGCATCGGCGCCCACGTGGGGCAGGTGACCGCGGCGGACGTGGACGCGTTCGTGCGGCACGTCCACGCCGACGGCACCGACCACGGCTCGGAACTGGTGTACCTGGGTCCGGCCCCGGCACGGTCCCTGCGCGAAGACGCGCTGCGCCGGGGCATCCGGGTACGCAGCCTCACCGAGTTCCAGGGCCTGGTCGACCTGTCGGAGTACGTGGTCGCCCAGACGGGGCGGCTCTCCGCTGGCGGGCTCTACCCGCCGTCCCTGTACGTCCCGCAGCGCTACCGGGAGCTCGACCGGTTCCTCCCGGAGGGCGGCCCGGACGACGAGCGCCGGGCGGGGGCGGACGTCCACGACGACGTGGTCGGCGAGATGCTGCGGCTGTTGGCCGCCGACCACGGGCGGTTCCTGCTGCTGCTCGGCGACTTCGGGCGCGGCAAGACCTTCGCCCTGCGGGAACTGGCCCGCCGCATCCCGCAGGAGCTGCCGCACGTCGTCCCGATCCTCATCGAGCTGCGGGCGCTCGACAAGGCGCACTCGGTGGACGGCCTCGTCGCCGCGCACCTCGCCAACCACGGCGAGGAGCTCATCGACCTCAAGGCGTTCCACTACATGCTCCGCCAGGGCCGCATCGTCCTGCTCTTCGACGGCTTCGACGAGCTGGTGACGCGGATGACCTACGACCGGGCCGCCGACCACCTCGACACCCTGCTCCAGGCCGCCCAGGACAAGGCGAAGATCGTCGTGGCGAGCCGGACGCAGCACTTCAAGTCGCAGGCCCAGGTGCTGACCGCCCTCGGCGAGAAGGTCGGCGTGCTGCCGCACCGCCGCGTCCTCTCCCTGGAGGAGTTCACTCCCCCGCAGGTCCGCTCCTACCTGGTGAACCGGTACGGCGACGAGGGCGCGGCCGAGGACCGGCTGAGCCTGCTGGCGGGCATCGAGGAGCTGCTGGCGCTGACGTCCAACCCGCGGATGCTGTCGTTCATCGCCGACCTCCCCGAGGACCGGCTGCGCGCGGTCGCGCAGGCGCGCCGCGCCGTCAGCCCCGCCGACCTCTACCAGGAGATCCTGTCGTCCTGGCTCGCGTACGAGGCCGAGCGCGTCGGCGGCGCGGGCGGCCCGTCCGGCCTGGGCACCGACGACATGTGGCAGGCCGTGGGCACCCTCGCGCTACGCCTGTGGGAGGGCAACGAGCAGTTCCTGCGGCTCGCCGAGCTCGCCGACGTCTCCGACGCCCTCACCGGGCTCGCCGGGGGGCGGATGTCGCCGCACCAGGTGACCCACGCCGTCGGCGCCGGGAGCCTGCTCGTGCGCACGCCCGAGGGCCTGTTCGGCTTCATCCACACGTCCGTCATGGAATGGCTCGTCGCCCGGCACATCGCCGACGAGTTCGCCAAGGGCGAGGCACCGGCCGCCCTCGGCCGCCGTGCCCTGACCCAGCTCGCCGTCGACTTCCTGTGCGACCTCGCCGACACGCGCGCCTGCCAGGAGTGGACGGCCGGGGTGCTCGCCGACCCCGAGGCCGACGACATCGCCCGCGCCAACGCGATCCGCATCACGACGCGGCTGCGCACCCCCGCGCACACCGATCTGCGCGGCGCCCGCCTGCAGGGCGAGGACCTCTCCTACCGCGACCTCCAGGAGGTCGACCTCACCGGCGCCGACCTCACCGACGCCCAGCTCGTCGGCGCGAACCTCTCGCGCGCCGTCCTGCGGGACGCCTCGCTCGCCGGGGCCCGACTGGACGAGGCCACCCTGACCGGCGCCGACCTGCGCGGCGCCGACCTGTCCCGGGCCCGCCTCGCCCGCGCCGACCTGCGGGACGTCGCCGTGGAGGGCAGCCGCTGGACCCGCGCCGCCCTCGTCGACGCCGCCCTCCCCGACCACCTCGCGGCCGCCCCCGAACTGCGCGAGGCCGCCATCGCGCCGGGCCGCCCGATCGACATCCAGGTCGCGCCGGCCGCGGTGGGCGTCCCCTACGGCTTCCACTTCCAGACCAGCCGCCTCCCCCAGCCGCTCGCCTACAGCCCCGGAGGCTCCGTCCTGGCCGTCGGCAGCGAGGACGGCGGCGTCCTCATCTGCGACGCCGTGACGGGCACACCGCTGCGCAACCTCCAGGGCCACACCGACCGCGCCTACGCGGTCGCCTTCGACCGCGCCGGCGGCCTCCTGGCGAGCGGATCCGCCGACGGCTCCGTCCGGCTGTGGGACCTCGCCACCGGCCACACCACGCACACCTTCGCCGTCCACCCCGACGGCGTGTGGCCCCTGGTCGTCGGGGGACGCTCCCCGGCGGGCGACGACCTCGTCGCCGCCGGCGCCGCCGACGGGACCATCCGCGTGTGGGACACCGTGTCCGGCCTGCTCCTGCACGAGCTGCCCGGGCACACCGCCCCCGTCTACACCGCCGTGTTCGACCCCGCCGGCTCGCTCATGGTCACCGGCGACGCGGGCGGCACCCTGCGCGTCTGGGACCTCGCCACCGGCGCGCTGCGCCGCGAGCTGGCCGGCCACCACGGCGCGGTGTTCCGCGCCGTGTTCCACCCGGACGGCTCCCTGCTCGCCGCCGGGGACGAGGCGGGCGTCGTCCGGCTCTGGGACATCCGCACCGGCGAGATCCGCCAGGAGCTCCTCGGCCACACCGGCCGCGTCTACGCCATCGCGTTCCACCCCGACGGCGACCTCCTGGTCACCGGCGACACCGACGGGACCGTCCGCATCTGGGAGGACGGCCGGCAGCGCGGCGTCCTCACCGGCCACGGCGGCGGCATCTACCAGGCGGGCTTCAGCCCGGACGGGGGCCGGCTCGCCACCGCCGACAGCGCCGGGTCCGTCCGCCTGTGGGACCCGCGCACCGGCCGGCAGCGCCTCGAACTGGCCGGGCACCGCGGCGCCGTGTGGCCGTTCGCGTTCCGCCCGGACGGCGCCCAGCTCGCCACCAGCAGCAACGACGGCACGGCCCGGCTCTGGGACGCCGAGACCGGGCAGTGCCGCGTCGTGCTGCGCGGCCACGGCCGCCGCGTCACCGGCGTGGCGTTCAGCCCGGACGGCGGCCTGCTCGCCTCCAGCGGCAACGACGGCCTCGTCCGGCTCTGGGACCCGCGCTCCGGACGGATGATCCGCGAGCTGCGCGGTGTCGCCGACAACCTGACCTCCGCCGCGTTCAACACCCGCGACTCCCAGCTCGCCACCGCCACCAACGACGGCGGCGTCCACCTGTGGCAGGCCGGGACGGGCACGTTCGAACGCGAGCTGAACGTCGAGACCGACCACGTCTGGGCGCAGGCGTTCGCGCCGTCCGGGGACGTCCTCGCCACCGCCAACGACGACGACTCCGTCCGGCTCTGGTACTGGACGACCGGCCGCGAGACCGTCAACCTCGCCGACCACAGGGGCCGCGTCCGCTCCATCGACTTCCAGCCCGGCGGCGCCCTGGTCGCCACCGGCTGCGACGACGGCGTCGTCCGCCTCTGGAGCCCCCGCACGGGCGAACTCACCGCAGCCCTGCGCGGTCACGGCGACCGCGTCTACCAGGTGTCCTTCTCGCCGTCAGGGGAGAAGCTCGCCAGCGCCAGCAACGACGGGACCGTCCGCCTCTGGGACCCGTCCACCGGCGACCTCCTGCACACCCTCACCGAGCACGGCGGGCGCTTGTGGACGACCGCGTTCCACCCGTCCGGAGCGATGCTCGCCAGCGCGGGCGACGACATGGTCGTGCGCCTCTGGAACCCGTCCAACGGGCGGCTCCTGCACACCCTCACCGGCCACACCCGCCGCGTCTGGTCCGCGGCGTTCAGCCCGGACGGCTCCCTGCTCGCCACCGCGGGCGACGACGGCGCCATCATCCTGTGGGACGTCACCAACCGCGCCGCCCCCGCGCGCCGCGCCACCCTCCTCGGCCTCGCCGAGGGCTGGGCCGCCCTGGCCCCCGACGGCCGCTACAAGTGGGAGGGCAACGCCACCGCCGAGTTCTGGTACGCCGTGGGCATGTGCCGCTTCGAGCCGGGAGAACTGGACGCCTACCTCCCCGAAGTCCACCGCCTCCCCCTCGACGCCCCGTTCTAGCGTGCGGTGCGCTGGGCGAGGGTGGTCCAGAGGGTGTCGATCTGGGTCTTGAGGTCGGCGAGGGTGCCGGAGTTGTCGATGACGTGGGTGGCGACGGCGCGGCGGTCGGCGCGGGACGCCTGGTTGGACATGCGGGCGCGGGCGTCCTCCTCGGTCATGCCGCGGCGGGCGACGAGGCGGTCCAGCTGCACCTCCTCGGGCGCGTCCACGACGACGACCTCGTCGTACATGCCGGCCAGGCCGTTCTCCGCCAGGAGGGGGACGTCGTAGACGACGACCGCGTCCGCGGGGGCGGCGTCCATCAGCTCCTGCATCCGCTCCCCCACCAGCGGGTGGACGATCGCGTTCAGGGCGGCGAGCCGGTCCGGGTCGGTGAACACGATGCGGCCGACCTTCTCCCGGTCGAGGGCGCCGGACGGCAGCAGGACGTCCTCGCCGAACTCCGCCACTACGGCGGCCAGGCCCGGGGTGCCCGGCTCGACCACCTCGCGGGCGATCCTGTCGGCGTCGATGACGACCGCGCCGTGCTCGCGCAGCCGCTTCGACACCTCGCTCTTGCCGGAGCCGATCCCGCCGGTGAGTCCCACTTTCAGCACGGGACACACCCTAGCGGCGCGGCCGCTGAGGGCTTCGGGCGGCTAGGGGGTCCCGGCGGGGACGACGGCCTTGCGCATGTGCACGAGGGTGAGGTGCGCGGCGACGCGCTCCCGGTGCGTCTCGGAGTAGCCGAGCCCCCGGTACAGGCGCAGGTTCGCCTCGCTCAGGTGGCCGGTGAACAGCACGCACGCGTCGACGCGCCCGGCGATCTCGCTCTCCAGCTCCGTCATCAGGCGCCGCCCGATGCCCCGGCCCTGCAGGTCGGGGACGACGACGAGCCGCCCGACCAGGCACGTCCGATCGCTGAACTGGGCGCGGACGGCGCCGACGAGGCGGCCGTCCATGACCGCCTTCAACGCCACGGCGTCGCCGGACAGCACCCTGCGCAGCTGCTCGATCGACTCCACCAGTGGGGGGATGAACGGGTCGCCGTACAGCTGGGCCTCCGACACGTAGGCGGCCCGCTGGACGGTCATCATCTCCCCCGCGTCCCCGGGGGCCGCCCGCTCGATCGCGACCGTCTCGGCGCTCATGCGCACGACCCTAGCGGGCGCCCCCGGCGGCCGCTCACCGCCCGATCCGGACGGTGACCGCGACGGGGTAGTGGTCGGAGGCGTCGGACTCGGGCACGTCGTAGTCGGTGACGAGCACCCCGTCCGACCCGAACACCCAGTCGGTGCTGGTGCCGTCGGACCTGGTCGGGTACTGCTCGCCGCCGATCGCGGTGTTGCGCAGGTCGGTGCCGTCGGTCATCGCGGTCAGCTCCGGGCTGCCCGGGCCCGCGTTGAAGTCGCCGCCGATGATCGTGCGGGGGGCGCCGCCCCAGGCCCGCAGCAGCGCCGCGATCTCCCGGGCCCGCTCGCGGCCCTGGTCGTCGCCGCCCTCCAGGTGCGTCGACCACACGTCCACCGTGGTCCGGCCGACGGCGAGCCGCGCCCACACGTAGCCGCGGATCTGCGACCAGTCGCCCTTCGGCATCCGGCCCGTCCCGGAGCTGCGCACCGGCAGCGACGTCAGGATCGCGTTGCCGAACTGGCCGTCGGCGGCGGGCCCCCAGATCAGCTTCATGCCGAGCCGCCGCGACAGCCACACGGCGACGTCGGTGGTCCCGGACAGCAGCGACCCGCGCCCGGCCTCCTGCAGCAGGACGACCTGCGCGCGCTGCCCCTCGATGACGCGGGCGACGCCCTCGGGGTCGAGGCGCCCGGACTGGTTGACCGCGTCGTGGATGTTGTAGCTGAGCACCCGCACCTGGCCCCCGGCGGGCGCCGCCGGGGCCTCGCCGTCCGGCGCGGCCACGGTGAACACGAGGGTGCCGGCCAGCAGCACCAGCGCGGCGGCGCCGGCGGTGAGGGCCCGCAGCGGGGCGCGGGCGGGCAGCGGGCCGCCGCGCGCCGCGGCGATCGCCGCGAGCGCGCCGAGCGCGATGCCGGCGAGCCCGGGCAGCAGGTTGTTGGGGACCGGCAGCGGCGAGACCGCGCTGACCTGGTACGGGATGAGGATCGCGGCGACGAGCAGGCCGCCGAGCGCGGCGCCGGCGTCCACCCGCCAGACAGGCCCGCCGGTCCCGGCGCGGCGCAGCGGCGCGCGGCACGCCACGGCCAGCAGCCACGCCGACACCACCTGGCCGACGATCACGACGGGGACGACCTCGATGCCGGAGACGGCGTACGTCCCGGCGACGGCGCCAGCGCCGACGCCGAGGAGCGTCCCGCCGAGCACGCACACGCCGCCCGGCACGGCCCGCACCGCGAGCCCGGACGCGAGGAACGCCAGCGCCAGGCCCTGCCCGATGACGATCGCGACGTGCGCGCCGGTCAGCGACTGCCACCCGGACGAGGCGACGAACGCGGGGCTGGCGAGGACGAGGATCTGCAGCGCGAGGAACGGCCCGAACGCCGCGGCGCCGAGCGCGTCCCGCCAGGACACGCCGGGTGCGCTGACGGGCCCGGAGGCCAGCTCGCGGTAGAGCGCGGCGGCGCCGACGCCGACGAACGCCAGGCAGGCCAGCCAGGGGCCGATGCCGTCGCGCCACACCGGGTCCCAGGTGGCGAAGCACATCCGCACGGCGCCGTCGATGGACAGGCCCGCGACGGTGGCGGTGGCGAAGCCGACCCCCGACAGGCCGCGGGCGCCCTCGTACAGCGCCGCGACGGCGATCATGCCGATGGCGGTTCCGGCGAACGCGAGCCAGGTGCGCGGGTCGAGCGCCTGCGCGAGGAGCCGGACGGCGAACAGCCCGCCGACGCCGGCGAGCAGCAGCCCGCGTGGGCCGGCGAAGCGGCGGATCAGGGGGGAGGCGAACCCGGCGAGGTAGACCACGAGCACCGCTCCGGCGGCGGCCGCGGTCCCGGCCTCGTCGGCGAAGTGGTCGAGTTGCGGCAGCGAGAACCGCAGTGTCTGCGCCAGCACCGCGACGGTGACGGCGATCAGCGCGAGTCTGGCGGGGCCCTGCGGGACGATCGGGGGGCCGGCCGCGGCCGGGCCGCCGGTCCTGGTGCCTACGTCTGTGCTGGCCAATTGAACGACTGCTCCCGGGGGACGAGCGGACCTTCGGGACGTGCGGATGCTGCGGAGCGCCGCGGACCGGCGCGTGCCTGCACGGTCATGGTGGCGCAACCGCAGCACGGCCGGAGGCCGATCTCGAAAGATCGTTCTCCGGCCGTGTTCAGGGTCTCACCGGCCGCCGCGCGGGCCGCCGGAGCGGCCGCGCGCGGACGGCGCGTCGGCTGGGCGTCACTGCCCGCCGGAGAGCTTCTCCCGCAGTGCGGCGAGCGCCTCGTCGGTGGCCAGGGCGCCACCGCCGGACTCGCTCTCGCCGCCGCCGGAGTAGGAGGTCTCGCCGCTGCTCGCGGGCTCGGCGCCGGCCTCCGCCTCGGCCTTGCGGGCCTCCTCGATCTGCTTGCGGTGGGCGTCGAAGCGGCCGCGGGCCTCGGCGTACTGCCGCTCCCACGTCTCGCGCTGCTCGTCGAAGCCCTCCAGCCACTCGCCGGTGTCGGCGTCGAAGCCCTCGGGGTACTTGTAGTTGCCCTGGTCGTCGTACTCGGCCGGCATGCCGTACAGGGTCGGGTCGAAGTCCTCTTCCTCGATCCCCGCGGCGCCCTCGTTGGCCTGCTTGAGCGACAGGCTGATCCGGCGCCGGTCGAGGTCGATGTCGATGATCTTCACGAAGATCTCGTCGCCGACCTGGACGACCTGCTCGGGGATCTCCACGTGCCGCTCGGCCAGCTCGGAGATGTGCACCAGGCCCTCGATGCCCTCCTCGACGCGGACGAACGCGCCGAACGGCACCAGCTTGGTGACGCGGCCCGGGACGACCTGCCCGATCTGGTGGGTGCGGGCGAACTGCTGCCACGGGTCTTCCTGGGTCGCCTTGAGCGACAGGGAGACGCGCTCGCGCTCCATGTCGACGTCCAGGACCTCGACCGTGACCTCCTGGCCGACCTCGACGACCTCGGAGGGGTGGTCGATGTGCTTCCAGGACAGCTCGGAGACGTGCACCAGACCGTCGACGCCGCCGAGGTCGACGAACGCGCCGAAGTTGACGATCGAGGACACGACGCCCTTGCGGACCTGGCCCTTCTGCAGGGTGTTGAGGAAGGTCTGGCGGACCTCGCTCTGCGTCTGCTCCAGCCAGGCACGGCGGGACAGGACCACGTTGTTGCGGTTCTTGTCCAGCTCGATGATCTTGGCCTCGAGCTCGCGCCCGACGTAGGGCTGAAGGTCGCGGACCCGGCGCATCTCGACCAGCGACGCCGGCAGGAAGCCGCGCAGCCCGATGTCGAGGATGAGACCGCCCTTGACGACCTCGATGACCGTGCCGGTGACGATGCCGTCCTCGTCCTTGATCTTCTCGATCGTGCCCCAGGCGCGCTCGTACTGGGCGCGCTTCTTGGACAGGATCAGACGCCCCTCCTTGTCCTCCTTCTGGAGGACGAGGGCCTCGACGTGGTCTCCGGTGGAGACGACCTCGTTGGGGTCGACGTCGTGCTTGATGGACAGCTCGCGCGAGGGAATGACGCCCTCGGTCTTGTAGCCGATGTCGAGGAGGACCTCGTCACGATCGACCTTGACGACAGTGCCTTCGACAATGTCGCCGTCGTTGAAGTACTTGATGGTCTCGTCGATCGCGGCGAGGAAGGCTTCCTCGGACCCGATGTCGTTGACCGCTACCTGCGGGGTGGTCGAGGTGGCCTCGGTGCTGCTCGTCATGTGTCGGCTGGCTCCGGTACGGACATGGAAGTCGTGATGGGCATTGCGCGGAGGGCCGTTATCCGCCCTGCCGAAGACCGGAAGGGAACGCGGGCAACCGCGTAAGTGAACCGAACCGATGTCGCCGACCTGACCGAGCGCGAGCCTGCTCCGTCCGAAGCGCGCGCAGGCCCACAGCGCAGCGATCAGGATATGGGACCGAACTCCCGGGGTCAATCCGCCACCGGCGCCCGGCCTCAGTACGTCCGCGCGAAACCCCTGTACTGCTTGGCGAGCCGGTCCTCGGCCGCCTTGGGAAACGTCACCGTGTTCGGGTCCCCGTCCGATGTGTACCGCTCGCCGGGGTTCTTGTCGAGGTACTCGAGCCACGCCGTGGAGCAGTACTTGGTGCAGTCGTTCTCCTTGATCTTGCCTTCGGAGCGCACCCGGTCGATGTTCCACCGGTCGAAGTCGGCGTCGAACGGCGAGATCGACGGCCGCCACCCGGCCAGGAAGATCCCCTGGAAGGCGTACCGGCCGTCCTGCTTCTCGGCCCAGGCCTTCTTCTTCGGGACGGCCCCGAACGGGTACGCGAACGTGGTCGCGTGCGCCCCGGTGAGCCGGACGATCCGGTCCTCCATGTCGCCGATCTCCTTGTGCACGCCCTTCTCGGACATGCCCGACAGGCTCGGGTGGGACACGGTGTGGTTGCCGAGCTCGAACCCGTGCTGCTGGAGCCACCTCAGCCCTGCGGCGGCCTGCGTGTCGTCCATCCCGAACAGCTCCTTGTTCAGGTAGAACGTCGCGACCGGCCGGAACCCCGGGTTCTCCCGCGCGACCTGCTCGATGACCGCCACCGCCGTGTCGGGCGCCGGGTTGCCCTGCGGGTCCAGCCCGAAGTGCCCGGGCGTGCTGTCGTCGAACGTCAGCACCACGGGATGCCGCCCCGCCGGCACGTCGATCCGCCCGCTGACGAACTCGGCCGCGGTGATCGGGTAGTAGCCGTCCTTGGCGAGCCCGGTCAGCTCGTCGTACAGCTCCTTGCTCGAGCGGTCCAGCGACAGCTCGGGCTTCTTCATGATCCGGTGGTACATCAGCACCGGGATCTGCCCCAGCTCGTTCGCCTTGGCCGCGACCGCCGCGGCCGCCGCCGCGGGAATGGGCGTGGACACCGTCACGGAAGGCGTAGCGCTCCCCGATGCCCCCGGCGCCCCGGGCCCCGGCGTGATCCCCGCCTTGGCCGCCTGCGCGGTGGGCGTCACCTGGGACGCGGCTCCAGCGCGCTGCGCCACGTTCTCCTTGCCGCGCTCTTTCCGCCCCCCGGGAAGTGTCAGCCCCAGGATCACGGCGCAGACGACCACAACTCCAGCGATCTTGTGAAGGAGAGGCACATTACCCCCGCCGGTAGACCCGAACAGGACCAGGAGGACAGCGTACGACCCCCCGGACATCTAAGGACACCAACCGACGTACCCATATGACCCTTGCCCACCACCCCCGCCCCACCTCACATCAACCAAAGTCCGAAAACCCCCGGTAAAACGCGCCCACCCCCGAAAACAACACCCCCCATCACCAAGCCCCGTCTCACACAAGAAAGCGACGAATAACCACTAAAAGAACAAAAAGCCCAAATTGCCATCCACTCCTCCCGTCATGACGACCAACGCCGAGCCGAAGAACCGGCACCTCCGCGCAGCGGCGCCGGTCTCGCGGATGGCGCGACGTGGGCCGCGCCGGCCTGCCCACAGGCGCGGGCCGCTCGTCCGTCCCACCTGACCGGGCGCCACGGCGGAGGGCGGGGCGCCCGATCGGATCGCGTTAGGTTAGGCTTCCCTTATTTGGCGGCCGAAGTCGGAGGAGAGCAGTGCTGACCGGGCTCGACAGGCGCGGATGAGCGCGGTCACGGAGAACCCGCCCGCGTCCCGTCCCGAGGCGCGAACCTCGGCGGCGCGGAGAAGGCGCCTGGCGGGGCTGGGCCTGCTCGTCGCGGTGCTCGCGGCGGCGGGCGCGGCGTCGCTGGCCGTCGGAGCGCGGGCCCTGAGCCCCGGCGAGGTCTGGGACGGGCTGTTCGCGGCGCCGGACTCCGATCAGCGGCTCAGCGAGATCAGGCTCATCGTGCGGACGGTGCGGGCGCCCCGGACGGTGCTCGCGGTCGTGGCGGGCGCGGCCCTCGGTGTCGCCGGGGCGCTGATCCAGGGGTGCACGCGCAACCCGATCGCCGACACGGGCCTGCTGGGGGTGAACTCCGGGGCCTCGTTCGCCGTGGTGTCGGCGGTGTCGGTCTTCGGGTTCACCAGCCCGTTCCAGTACGTCTGGTTCGCGTTCCTGGGGGCGGGACTCGCCGGAGGCGTGGTGTTCGGGCTGGCGAGCATCGGCCGAGGAGCAGGCAGCCCGCTGACGCTCGCACTCGCCGGGCAGGGGGTCACGGTGTTCCTGGCGGCGATGACGACGGCGGTCGCGCTGTCGGACCGGCAGTCGCTGAACGCGCTGCGCTTCTGGAACGCGGGGTCGGTGGCCGGGGTGAAGTTCCCCGTCATATGGCCGGTGGCGGGGTTCGTCGCCGTCGGGCTCGTCCTGGCGCTCACCACGCTGCCCGCCCTGAATCTTCTCAGCCTGGGCGACGACGTCGCGCAGGCGGCGGGGGTGAACACCACGGTGAGCCGGACGGTCGGAATCGTCGCCGTGACCCTGCTGGCAGGCGCGGCGACCGCCGCGTGCGGCCCCATCGCGTTCCTGGGGCTCATGGTGGCCCATGTGGCGCGGTACCTGACCGGCCCGGACTACCGCTGGCTCGTTCCGTACGCGGGACTGCTCGGCGCAGCCGTCCTGATGGCCTGCGACATCGCGGGCCGCCTGGTCGCGCGGCCGGGCGAGCTGGACGCGGGCATCGTCGTCGCACTGCTCGGCGCCCCGTTCCTCGCGGCCCTGGTGTGGCGCGGAAAGCTCAGGAACGCATGAGCGGGACCGATCTGAAGCGGCCCGTGGCGCCAGGCGTGCGGCTCGGCCCGGTGTCGTTCGTCTGGCGGCCCTGGCCGGCCCTGGTCACGGTGCTGCTGGCGGCGGCGGCCTTCTTGACGCTCTGCCTGTCCATCGGCGCCGGCGACTTCCCCATCGCCCTCCCCCGGGTCCTCGCCACGCTCCTCGGCCGCGGCGAACGGTTCGACACCTTTGTGATCATGGATCTGCGGCTGCCCCGCGCTCTGGCCGGGCTCACCGCGGGCGTCGCGCTCGGGGTCTCGGGGGCGATCACCCAGTCCCTCGCGCGCAACCCGCTGGCCAGCCCGGACGTCCTCGGAATCACCCAGGGCGCCGGCGCTGTCGCGGTGGCGCTGCTGACGGTGTCGGGCGGAGCCACCGCGGCGGTCACCGGATCCGTCGGGCTCCCCGCGGCGGCGCTCACGGGAGGACTCGGGACCGGCCTTGTGGTGTACGCGCTGGCGTGGCGCCGCGGGATCGACGGTTTCCGGCTCGTCCTCATCGGCGTCTCGGTGAGCGCGGCGATGCAGGCGGTCACGACCTGGCTGCTGGTCACGGCCGACATCACCGACGTGGCCCGGGCTCAGGTGTGGCTGGTCGGCTCGCTGGACGGCCGGTCGCCGGGCCATGCCTGGACCGCGCTCGGCTGCACGCTCGTCCTCCTGGCCGTCGTGGCGGGGGCCGCTTTCCAGTTCGGGCCGCTGCACTTCGGCGACGAGGTGGCCGCGGGACTGGGCGTCAGGTTCCCGGTGGTGCGGGCGGTCATGCTGCTGTGCGCGGTGCTGCTGGCGGGGGTGGCGGTCAGCGTCGCGGGCCCGGTCCCGTTCGTGGCGCTGGTGGCGCCGCAGGTGGCGATGCGGCTGGCGAGGTGCCCGACGCCGCCGCTGGCGGCTTCGGGCCTGGCGGGGGCGTCGCTGCTGACCGGAGCCGACCTGGCGGCGCGCACCGCGCTGCCGGTGGCGCTGCCGGTCGGGGTGGTGACCGCCGCGGTCGGCGGCCCCTTCCTGGTCTATCTGCTGGTGCGGGCGAACGTGAGGAAGGCGGCGTGATGGCGCGGCGGAGAAGAGCCGGAACGGACCCGTCGGCCGCCCCGGCCGGGCGCGGCGACGGCGGGGCGCGGCTCGCCGCCAGGGACGTCGCCGTCGGGTACGGCGGGCGGACGGTCCTCGACGGGCTCGACGTGCGGATCCCGTCCGGTGTGATCACCACGATCATCGGGCCCAACGGCTGCGGGAAGTCGACGCTGCTGCGCACCCTGGCGCGGCTCCTCAGGCCCGACAGCGGCTCGGTCGTGCTGGACGGCGCCGACATCGCCGGGCTCCGGACGAGGGACGTGGCCAGGAAGCTGGGTCTGCTCCCGCAGGCGCCGGTCGCGCCGGAGGGGCTGACGGTGGCCGACCTGGTCGCCAGGGGCCGCCATCCGCATCAGAGCTGGCTGCGGCAGTGGTCGTCCGATGACGCCGACGTCGTGGAACGCGCGCTGGCCATGACCGGGGTGTCGGATCTGGCGGGCCGTCCGGTCGACACCCTGTCGGGCGGGCAGCGCCAGCGCGTCTGGATCTCGATGATCCTGGCGCAGGGCACCGACCTGCTGCTGCTGGACGAGCCGACCACGTACCTGGACCTGGCGTACGCGGTCGACGTCCTGGACCTGGTGGACGACCTGCACGAGGCGGGGCGCACCGTGGTCATGGTCCTCCACGATCTCAACCTGGCCGCGCGCTACAGCGACAACCTCGTCGTGATGCGGGCGGGGAGGATCCTGGCGCAGGGGCATCCGAGGGACGTGATCACCGCCGAGCTGCTGGACGAGGCGTTCGGGCTGCGTGCCGAGGTGATCGGCGACCCGGTGGGAGACCGGCCGCTCATCGTTCCGATCGGTCGCGCGCACACCCGGCCGGGACGCGGCGGCACCCCGGATCCGACGATGAGTTAGGTTAGCCTTTCCTAACTTAACCCCCGTTGCGGATGGCCCGTAGGCGCCGCATCGGACAGTGCACAGAGCGAGGATCCTGCATGGCCCCCCATCGAATGACACCCGTGATCTCCTGGCGCCGGTTGGCCGCGGCACTGTCCGCCGCGCTCCTCGGCGCCGGCCTCCTCGCGGGGTGCGGTTCCGGCTCGGCCGGCGAGCCGGGCGGCGAAGCCCCCGCGGCCGCGGGCGGCGTGTTCCCCGTCACCGTGGAGCACGCCTTCGGATCCACGGAGATCACCGAGGCCCCGCGGCGGGTCGTCTCCGTCGGCTACACCGACGACCAGACCATCCTGGAACTCGGCGTCAAGCCGGTCGGCATGGTCGACCAGTACCCGAACCCGCCCGGGCGGACTCCCGACATCAACACCCAGTGGCCCTGGGTGAAGGACAAGTGGGGCGGCACCCGTCCCGAGGTCGTCATGAGCAACGGCGGCTCCGGGCCGAACTTCGAGAAGATCGCCGCGCTGCGGCCGGACCTGATCATCGCGGTCTACTCCGAGATCGACAGGGCCGGCTACGACAAGCTCTCCAAGATCGCCCCGACGGTGGGCCGCACCAAGGCCGAGAAGGAGCCGTTCAGCGCGCCGTGGCAGGACAACGCGGTGCACATCGCCAAGGCCCTGGGCAAGGAGGCCGAAGGCAGGCAGAAGGTCGCCGCCGTCCAGGCCAAGCTCGACGCCGCCCGCAAGGCGCACCCGGAGTTCGGGAGCCAGACCGCCGTCGTGCTGTCCTGGTACAAGAACTCGGTCGCGCCCTTCACCACCACCGACGTGCGCGGGCGGCTGGTGTCCGGCATCGGCTTCAAGGGCGCCACGGAGATCGACAAGATCGCGGGCGGCAAGTTCTTCACCGTGCTGTCCCCCGAGCGCATCGACCTCGTCGACGTCGACCGCATCTTCGTCATCAACGACAAGGCGGACCAGGAGGCGCTGAAGAAGTTCGCGTTGTTCGCCAACCTCTCCGCAGTCAAGGGCGGCAAGGTGTCCTACCTGCTGGACAGCGAGGGGCCGGCGGTCGGCGCCGCCATCTCCCAGGGCACGCTGCCGTCCCTGCCGTACGCGATCGACGCGATCGCCGAGTCGGCCGCCTAGCCGCGTGAGCGCCACCGGCACGCGCCCCGCCCCGGCCGCCCTGCGCACGGCGACCGGGCGCGAGGCCGCACGATGGGTCACGGCGCGCTGCCGTCGGACGCCGTGGACGACCACCGCCGCCGCTCTCACCACGTTGGCCGGCGCGGCGCTCCAGGTACTGCCCGTACTCCTGCTCGGAAGGGTGGTCGACAAGGTCGCCCGCGGCGGACCCGAATCGACCCTGCTCACGATCGGGATGCTCATGGCGGTCGGCGCGCCGCTCGCCGCGGCGGCCTCCGCGGCGTCGACCCACCTCATCGGACGGCTGGGCGCGGACCTGCTCGCGCGGCTGCGCGAGGGAGCCGTCCGGGCGGTGCTCGCAATGCCGATCACGAGCGTGGAGCGGGCCGGCAGGGGAGACGTGCTCTCCCGGGTCGGCGACGACGTCGCCGTCCTGTCCAAGGGCATCCGCACGGCCGTGCCCACGGTCCTGTCGGCGGGAGTGCTGGTCGCCGTCGCCACAGCCGGAATGTTCGGCCTCGACTGGCGGCTCGGTCTGGCGGGCCTCGGCGCGCTGCCCGCGTACGCGCTGGCACTGCGCTGGTACCTGCCGAGGTCGGCCCCGCTCTACGCCGAGCAGCGGACGGCCCAGGCCGACCGGGCACAGGAGCTGATCAGCGGCCTGGACGGGATCGGGACGGTCCGGGCGTACCGGCTCGAAGACGCCTTCCAGCAGCGGGTCACCCGCGAGTCGTGGCGGGTGCGCGAGATCGGCGTCGAGGTGTTCCGCCTCTTCGGCCGGTTCGTCGGCAGGGAGAACCGCGCCGAGTTCATCGGGCTGGTCCTGATCATTTCGGTGGGGTACGCCCTGCTGGAGGCCGGCTCCGCGAGCCTCGGAGAGGTGGCCGCGGCCCCGCTACTGTTCCACCGCCTGTTCAACCCCCTGGGCGCCATCATGTTCACCTTCGACGAGGCCCAGAAATCGGGCGCGAGCCTGGCCCGGCTCGTCGGGGTGCTGGCGGAGGCCCCGGACGAGCGGCTGGTGGGCAGCGCCGCCGCGCCGGAGGGCGCTGCGGCCTACCCGGTGACGGTCGCGGGGCTGACGTTCACCTATCCCGGAACCACCGAACCGGTCCTGCGCGATGTCGACCTGACGATCCCGGCGGGCGGCTCGCTGGCGCTGGTGGGCGCGACCGGCGCGGGCAAGTCGACCCTGGCCGCACTCATCGCGGGCATCGGGACCCCACAGGCCGGATCGGTGCGCATCGGCCGCACCGACCTGGCCGGACTGGACGAGGCAGGAGCGCGCGCACTGGTGAGCATCCTGACGCAGGAGACGCACGTCTTCTCCGGCCCGCTCTCCGCCGACCTCCGGCTGGCCGCGCCGGAGGCGACCGATGCCGCCCTCGCGGACGCGCTCCGCACGGTCGGCGCGGACGGATGGGTCGACGCGCTGCCCGACGGGCTGGACACCCTCGTCGGCGAGGGCGGCCAACGCCTCGACGCCGCACAGGCCACTCAGATCGCCCTGGCCCGCCTGGTGCTGAACCGGTCCCCGGTCGTGGTCCTGGACGAGTCCACCGCGGAGGCGGGCAGTCAGGGCGCCACCGAACTGGAGCGGGCCGTCCTCGCGGCGTGCCGGAACCGCACGACGCTGCTCGTGGCGCACCGCCTGACCCAGGCGAGGACGGCCGACCGGATCGCCGTCCTGGACGGCGGCCGCGTCGTCGAACAGGGCACACACGACGAACTGGTGGCACTGGACGGCGCGTACGCGCGGCTGTGGCAAGCATGGCGGACGGGGCGCTGAACCTGCGATGACGACCCCGGACAGCCCGGCCCGCATCACGGGGGCCCACATCCTGCGGACCGCGCTGCGCCGCAACGCCCGCGCCATGGCCGCGGGCACCGTCCTCATGGGCCTGTACCAGGCCGCCGAGACCGCCTTCCCCATCGCGCTCGGCCTGATCGTCGAGCACGCGCTCGGGGACCGGAGCCTCGGTGCCCTCGCCCTGTCGTTCGCCGCACTCGCCGCGATCATCACGACCGTGTCGTTCTCGTGGCGGTTCGGGATGCGCATCCTGCAGAGGGCCAACACGACCGAGGCGCACCGCCGGCGGGTGAGTGTCGCGGCCTGCGGGCTCCAGCCGGTGGCCCGGGACGTCGATCTGAAGTCCGGCGAGGTGCTGACGATCGCCACCGAGGACGCCGACCAGACCGCCGACATCATCGAGGTGGTCCCGCTGCTGGTCAGCTCACTGGTCGCGGTGCTGATCACGGCGGTCGCGCTCGGCACGGCCGACCTCGGGCTCGGTCTGCTGGTGATCGCGGGAACCGTCGCGATCCTGTCGGTCCTGAGCGTGATGTCGAGGCGCATCGGCTCCCGCACCGGCGAGCAGCAGGCCCGGGTGGCGCGTGCGGGCGCGAAGGTCGCCGACCTGATCGCCGGCCTGCGCCCGCTGCACGGCTTCGGCGGCAACCACGCGGCGCTGCGCTCCTACCGCGGGGCCAGCGGCGAGGCGAGGGACCAGGCGATCGCCGTCGCCCGGGCGAACGGCGCCTACATGGGGACGGCGGTGGCCCTCAACATGGCCCTCGCCACCGCCGTGACCCTGGTGGCCGGCCGGCTGGCGTTCCGCGACCAGATCACCACCGGAGAACTCGTCATGGCCGTCGGGCTGGCGCAGTTCATCATGGAGCCGCTCAAGCTCTTCTCGGAGATGCCGAAGTACATCATGGTCGCTCGCGCGTCCGCGGAGCGGATGGCCCTGGTGCTGGCCGCGCCGCCGGTGGCGACGCCGGGCACGGACCGTCCCGCCGCGGACGCGGGCCTGGAGGTCGACTGCGTCCAGTACGGGTCCCTGCGGAAACTGGGGTTCGACGTGCCCGCCGGCCGCTTCGTCGCCATCGCCGCCTACGGGCAGCGCTCGGCGGCCGACCTGGTGGCGGTCCTGTCCGGCGAGGTTCCGCCGGCTGCGGTCGAGGGCGCGGTGCGGGTCGGCGGGCGGGAGACCGCGCACCTGGAGGTCGGCGCGCTCCGCGAGCACCTGCTCGTGAACCCCTCGCACGCCGAGATCTTCGCGGGCACGCTGCGCACGAACATCGACCCCTCGGGGACCGCACGGAAGGTCTCCGAGGCGGTCGAGGCGTCCATGCTGACCGACGTCGTCGCCCTCCACCGCGCCGGACTCGACCACCCCGTCCGCGACCGCGGCGCGAACCTCTCCGGCGGCCAGCGCCAGCGCCTGTCCCTGGGCCGTGCCCTGGCCGCCGACGCCCCCGTCCTCGTCCTGCACGACCCCACCACCGCCGTGGACGCCGTCACCGAACAGCTCATCGCCCGCAACATCGCCGTACTGCGCCGGGGCCGCACCACCCTCGTGGTCACCACCAGCCCCGCCCTCCTCGACGTGGCCGACCGCGTCCTGGTCCTGGACGACGGCGTCATCGCCAAGGAAGGCACCCACCGCGACCTCCTGGCCACCGACGACACCTACCGCCAAGCAGTGGCCCGCTGACCAACCCCCAACAACGGCCAGCGTCCGAAAGCAGGTGAACCTGACCGCGCAGCGAGCCGCCAGACGAGCCGAAGCCGCACCAACGCCACAGAAGGCCACAACGAAGCGGCCACCCGCACCTACTACTGCAACGACACCAGCCGCCACCGCACCACGCAACAGCCTCAATGGTCGCGATCGCGTCCGAAGGCAGATTCGAGCGAAGCAAGAATCTGATCGCGCAGCGAGCCGCAAGGCGAGTCGAAGCGATGCCAGCGATCGCAAGCGTTTATCGACGATGGAGGGCCGCCAGGCCCGAAGGAGGAGAAAAACGCAAAAAACTAGTGAGCAGCGTCTTGCCAGGTGCGGCCGGTGCCCATGGAGACGCTCAGGGGTGCGCGGAGTTCGTAGGCGGCGGCCATCTGGTTGCTGACGAGGGTTTTCAGGTCGTCGAGCTCGCCTGGGGCGACTTCGAAGACGAGTTCGTCGTGGACCTGGAGGAGCATGCGGGAGGTGAGGCGGGCGTCGCGGAGGGCGCGGTCGACGTTGAGGCTGGCGACCTTGATGATGTCGGCGGCCGAGCCCTGGATGGGGGCGTTGAGGGCCATGCGTTCGGCCATTTCGCGGCGCTGGCGGTTGTCGGAGTTGAGGTCGGGCAGGTAGCGGCGGCGGCCGAGGATGGTCTCGGTGTAGCCCTCCTGGCGGGCTTTGGCGACGATGTCGCGCAGGTAGTCGCGGACGCCGCCGAACTGCTCGAAGTACTCCTCCATGAGGCCGCGGGCCTCGTCGGGGGAGATCCGGAGCTGCTGGGAGAGGCCGTAGGCGGACAGGCCGTAGGCGAGGCCGTAGTTCATGGCCTTGATGCGGGCGCGGAGTTCGGAGTCGATCTGTTCGGGGGGCAGGCCGAAGACGCGGGAGGCGGTGATGGTGTGGAAGTCGGCGCCGGAGCCGAACGCCTCCAGCAGGGCCTCGTCCTCCGACAGGTGCGCCATGATGCGCAGCTCGATCTGGGAGTAGTCGGCGGTGAGGAGTGTCTCGTAGCCGTCGCCGACGACGAAGGCCTCGCGGATCTGGCGGCCTTCGGCGGTGCGGATCGGGATGTTCTGCAGGTTGGGGTCGGTGGAGGAGAGCCGGCCGGTGGCGGCGATCATCTGGTTGAACGTGGTGTGGATGCGGCCGGCGTCGTCGGCCATGGGGATGAGGGAGTCGACGATGCTCTTGAGCTTGGCGACCTCGCGCCACCGCAGGATGTGCTCCAGGACGGGGTGGCCGTCCTTCTCCAGGAGGGTGGTGAGGGCCTCGGAGTCGGTGGTGTAGCCGGTCTTGGTGCGCTTGGTCTTGGGCAGGTTCAGCTCGTCGAACAGGACCTGCTGGACCTGCTTGGGCGAGCCGAGGTTGAACTCGCGGCCGACGGCGGCGTGGGCCAGCTGCTCCTGTTCCTTGACCTGGCCGCCCAGGGACGCCGACAGGCCGGCGAGGTGGTCGGCGTCGACGGCGATGCCCGCGCGTTCCATGCCGGCGAGGACGCCGACGAGGGGCAGTTCGACCTCGTGCAGGAGGCGGGTGGCGCCGCGCTTGTCGAGGTCCTTGTCGAGAACGTCGGCGAGTTCGGTGACGGCGCGCGCGCGGACGGCGAGGGCTTCGGCGGCCTCCTCCTCGCCGGAGCCGTCCAGGGTGAGCTGGCCGGAGTCCTCGGTCTCGCTGCGCAGTTCGCGGTGCAGGTAGCGCAGGACGAGGTCGGCGAGGTCGAAGGTGCGCTGGCCGGGGAGCGCGAGGTAGGCGGCGAGCGCGGTGTCGCTGGTGACGCCCTCCAGCCGCATGCCGCGCGCGGCGAGCGCCAGCATCGGGCCCTTGGCCTCGTGGATCGCCTTGGGGCGGGCGGGGTCGGCGAGGTAGGCGGCGAGGGCGCGCTCGTCGTCCTCGATCAGCTCGACGGGGTCGAGGTGGACGGCGGGGCCCTTCGTGGACGCCAGCGCCAGCGCGGTGATCTCGCCGGTGCCGCGGCCCCAGGTGCCGGTGACGGCGACGCCGATCCGCCCGGCGGTGTTGGCGTCGAGCCAGGCGCCGAGCGCGCCGGGTTCGAGCGCCTCGACCTCGACGTCGAAGCCCTCCTCGGCCTCGGGCTCGGCGGCCGAGATCGAGGAGTACAGCCGTTCGCGCAGGACGCGGAACTGCAGAGAGTCGAACAGGGTGTGGATCTCCTCGCGGTCCCACTGGCCCATCGACAGCTGCGGCGGCGCCAGCTCCAGGCCGACCTCGGTGTCGAGCTTGTTGATCTGCTGGTTGCGCAGGACGCCGGACAGGTGCTCGCGCAGGTTGTCGCCGGCCTTGCCCTTGATCTCGTCGACCCGGTTGACGAGGGTGTCGAGGTCGCCGTACTTGGTGAGCCACTTGGCGGCGGTCTTCGGGCCGACGCCGGGCACGCCGGGCAGGTTGTCGCTGCTCTCCCCGACGAGGGCGGCGAGTTCGCGGTACCGCTCGGGCGGGACGCCGTACTTGGCCTCGACGGCGGCCGGGTCCATCCGGGCCAGTTCCGACACGCCGCGGACCGGGTACAGGATCGTCACCGAGTCGTCGACGAGCTGGAACGCGTCGCGGTCGCCGGTGACGACGAGGGTCTGCATCCCGGCGCGGGTGGCCTGGACGGACAGCGTGGCGATGATGTCGTCGGCCTCGAACCCGGCGACCGACAGCCGCGGGATGCGCAGGGCGTCCAGCACCTCGAAGATCAGGCTGACCTGGCTCCGGAACTCGTCGGGCGTCTTCTGCCGGCCGGCCTTGTACTCCACGTACTGCTCGTGCCGGAACGTCGGCTCGGAGCGGTCGAACGCCACCGCGATGTGGGTCGGCTGCTCGTCGCGCAGGACGTTGATGAGCATCGAGGTGAAGCCGTACACGGCGTTGGTCGGCTGCCCGTCGGTCGTGGAGAAGTTCTCCACGGGCAATGCGAAGAACGCCCGGTAGGCCAGGGAATGGCCGTCGAGCAGGAGAAGCCGGTCGCGCTTGTCAGGGGTCGTCGGTGAGGTCGCCACACCAGGACTCTAGTCTGCGCGTAGGACAGTTTTGTGGAGGCGTAAGTGACTGACACCGGCGGCGCGAGCCCGGAGGACCTGGGCGCGAAGATCCTCGCGGGGGAGGAGTTCGACGCGCACGGCGACCTGGCGAAGAACATGGGCGTCGAGTACCTGGAGGCCTCGGCCGAGCGCGTCGTGGGGCGCATGCCGGTCAAGGGCAACACCCAGCCCTACGGGCTGCTGCACGGCGGCGCCTCCTGCGTCCTCGCGGAGTCCCTCGGCTCCGTCGGCTCGGCTCTGCACGCGGGCCCGGACCGCATCGCGGTCGGGATCGAGATCAACGCCACCCACCACCGGTCCGCGACCGAGGGGTACGTCACGGGCGTGGCGACCCGCGCGCACGGGGGCCGCACCCTCGCCACCTACGACATCGTCATCACCGACGACCAGGACCGGCGGGTCTGCACCGCGCGCCTCACCTGCATGCTGCGCGACGCGCCGCCCGGCCGCTGACACGGCGTGATCCGCGCTTTCTTTGCGATGCGGCGCCCCGGGTCTGTAGCGTGGATCGGACCGGCCCGGGGTCACCGAGTAGACAACGTACGCGCCCGGGGAAGGTTCGTACGGCCCCAAAGGTGACCCCGGGTCAACGCATGTCCGGGGACGGCCCCCGCCGGCCGACACCGGTGTAGGTTCATCACCGGTTGCGGTTGCGTTGCGAAACGATCCCGCCCGTTCACCCGCCCCCGGCACCGGACGTACCTTCCGAGGCATGCGCCACCCTGACACGCGCACCCGGCACCTTGCGGGCACCCGTGCGGGCGCCGCCCTCGCGGGCGCCGCGCTCGTCCTCGCCGCGGCCCTTCCGCTCGCGGGATGCTCCGGCTCCGAAGGCACCGCCTCGCTCCCCGACTACAAGATCCCCGCCGAGAAGGCGCGGGAGGACGAGGCCGTCCCCGAGGGCAAGACCGGCAAGAGCGCCGACATGCGGTTCACCGTCGTCGGCTTCCGCGAGGCCATGACGGACGTCATGGGCACCCACGCCTCCATGAACGCCAAGGGCGCCTTCACCCGCGTGCGCGTCCTCGCCGTCAACACCGGGCGCGACATCCAGGTCTTCGACACCTGGCGGCAGCGGCTCGTCACCACCGACGGCCGGACCCACTCCCCCGACGTCAACGCCACCATGATCAAGCGGCAGCCGGAGCGGCTGTCGGTCGGGGCGAGCATGCGCGTCGAGTTCGACCTGTGGTTCGACGTGCCCCGCGGCGCGAAGACCAGGGCCGTCCGGTTGTACGGCTCGCCGCCGGTCGGCGCCACGACCGACCCAGCCCCGGCCGAGATCAGGCTCCCCTGACCCCGGGGACGCGCGAGGCCCGCCCGACCCGGACGAACCGGGCCGAGCGGGCCTGACACGCTCGGACGCGCCGCTACTTCGCGGTCTCCTCGCCGGACCCGTCCGCCGAGCCCTCGTCCGCCGGAGCGCCGTCCTCCGCCGCCGGAGCGGCATCCCGGGCCGCCGGAGCGGCGTTCCCGGCCGCGGGAGCGGCCGCATCGCCCATCTCACCGCCCAGGTAGGCGGCCCGGACCTCCGGATCGTCCAGCAGCTCCGCCGCCGGGGCCGACTTGACCACCCGGCCGGTCTCCAGCACGTACGCCCGGTGCGCGATCTGCAGCGCCTGCTGCGCGTTCTGCTCCACCAGCAGCACCGTCGTGCCGCGCCGGTTGATCTCCTGGATGATCGAGAAGATCTGCTGGACGAGCATGGGCGCCAGGCCCATCGACGGCTCGTCCAGCAGCAGCACCTTCGGCTTGGCCATCAGCGCCCGCCCGATCGCGAGCATCTGCTGCTCGCCGCCGGACATCGTGCCGCCCATCTGCTTGCGGCGCTCGGCCAGCCGCGGGAACAGCTCGTACGCCTCGGCCAGCTCCTTGGCGGGGTCGTCCTTGCGGGCGTAGGCGCCCATCAGCAGGTTCTCCTCCACCGTCATGCCGGGGAAGATCCCCCGGCCCTCCGGCGCCTGCCCGATCCCCACCAGCACCCGCTTGTGCCCGGGCATCTTGCTGATGTCCCGGCCGTCGAACCGGATCGCGCCCGACGACAGCCCGCGCAGCCCCGAGACGGTCTTCAGGGTCGTCGTCTTCCCGGCGCCGTTCGCGCCGATCAGCGTGACGATCTCCCCCTGGCCGACCTCCGCGGTGATGCCCTTCAGCGCGGCGATCTTCCCGTAGTGGACGTGGATGTCACTGATCTCAAGAAGCATCGGCCGGAGCCCCCAGATACGCCTCGATGACCCGCGGGTCGTTCTGCACCTCGGCCGGCAGGCCGTCCGCGATCTTCTGACCGAAGTCCAGCACCGCGACCCGGTCGCTGATGCCCATGACCAGGCTCATGTCGTGCTCGATCAGCAGCACCGTCACCCCGGTGTCCCGGATGTCGCGGATCAGCTGCTGAAGCGCCACCTTCTCGGCCGGGTTCATGCCCGCCGCGGGCTCGTCCAGCAGCAGCAGCTTCGGCTCGGTGGCCAGCGCCCGCGCGATCTCCAACCGCCGCTGGTCGCCGTACGGCAGGTTCTTCGCCGCCTCCTCGCCGCGGTGCGGGATCCCCACCAGCTCCAGCAGCTCCCGCGCACGCTCGCGCCCGCGGCGCTCCTCGCGGTGATGCCACGGCAGCCCGAGCGCCGCCCCGACGAAACCCGTCCGGTGGTGCGCGTCCGCGCCCACCATGACGTTCTCCATCGCCGTCATGTTGTGGAACAGCCGCACGTTCTGGAACGTGCGCGCCACACCCAGCTTCGTCACGGCGTAACGCTTCTTGCCGTCGATGCGCTTGCCGCGGAACACCACCTCGCCCTCGGTCGGCCGGTAGACGCCGGTGGTCACGTTGAACACCGTCGTCTTCCCCGCCCCGTTCGGGCCGATCAGCGCGAAGATCTCGCCCTCGCGGATCGTGATGTCCACCTTGTTGAGCGCGACCACGCCGCCGAACCGCATGACGACGTCCCGCAGCTCCAGGACGGGCGACGCGCCCTTCGCCTCGCTCACTTGCCCTCCTCCACGGCGGCCGCGCCGGACTGGCCCGGACCGGCCACCTCGGCGCCCATGCTGCCCATGCCGCCGGTGCCCTCGGCCAGCTCCGCCTTCCGCTGCCGCGACGGCCACAGACCCTCCGGACGGAAGATCATCATCATGACGAGCGCGGCACCGAAGATCAGCATCCGGTAGTCGTGCAGGAACCGGAACCGCTCGGGCAGCCACGCCAGCACCGCCGCGCCCAGCATCACGCCCGGGAGGTTGCCCGAACCGCCGAGCACCACCCCGGCCAGGATCAGCGCCGAGACCAGGAACTCGAAGTTCTGCGGGTTGATCGAGGTGATCTGGCCGGCGAACACCACGCCGCCGCTGCCGCCGATCGCCGCGCCGATCGCGAACGCCGCCAGCTTGAACTTGAACGTCGGCACGCCCATCAGCTCCGCCGCGTCCTCGTCCTCACGGATCGACGCCCACGCGCGGCCCACCCGCGACCGCTCCAGCCGCTTCACGAAGACGATCGCGATGATGATGAACAGCACCAGCAGGTAGTAGTACGGCCGCGCGTCCAGCAGCCCGTACTTCAGCGGCTGCACGCCCAGGATCTCGAACTCCGACAGCGACGGCGGGTGCGGGATCCCCTGCACGCCGCGCGGGCCGTTGACGTACGAGCTGTTGTTCGCCGTCCGCTTGACGATCTCACCGAAGCCGAGCGTCACGATCGCCAGGTAGTCGCCGCGCAACCGCAGCGTCGGCGCGCCGAGGATGACCCCCGCGAGCGCCGAGAACCCGATCGCGAGCCCCAGCGACTCCCAGAAGTTCCACTCGTAGCGCGTCGCGAAGATGGCCATCGTGTAGCCGCCGACCGCGTAGAACGCCACGTACCCGAGGTCGAGGAGGCCGGCCATCCCGACCACCACGTTCAACCCGATCGCCAGCAGCACGTAGATCGCGATCTGGCTGCTCAGCATCGACGGCCAGTCGCTGCCGCTCGGCGCCATGAACGAGCCGATCGCCTCGCTCGGCAGCAGCAGCGCGCCGACGATCAGCAGCAGGTAGACCCCCCACCGCACCGCGCCGGGAGCCGCCGCCCACCAGTCGCGCAGCGGGTCCAGGGAAAGCCTGTCGCGCGCCGAGCGGACACCGCCCGCGCCGCCGTTGCCGTTTCCGTTCTTCGTGAGGTTCATGCGCGCGCCTTCTGGAGCGACTCACCGAGGATGCCGGTGGGACGGAACATCAGGACCAAGATCAGCACGGAGAACGCGACCACGTCGCGCCACTGGGAACCGAAGAAGCTCGAACCGTACATCTCCAGCAACCCGAGGGTGAAGCCGCCGACCAGGGCGCCCCGGATGTTGCCGATGCCGCCGAGCACCGCCGCCGTGAACGCCTTGATCCCGAGCAGGAAGCCGACGAAGTAGTTCGTGCTCTCGAAGCGCAGGAAGTACAGCGCGGCGGCCACGCCGGCCATCACCCCGCCGACCAGGAACGTCACCTGCACGACCCGGTCGATGTTCACGCCCATCAGCACGGCCGTCTCCGGGTCCTGCGCCGTCGAGCGGATACCGCGGCCGAGCTTCGTGCGGTTCACGAACTGGTCCAGCGCGACCATCATGAGCACCGCGCCCAGGAAGACGATCAGCTGGTCGTTGCGGATGAGGATCGGCCCGACGTCCACGACGTCCGACAGCTTCTTGAAGTGCTCGTTGACGTCGAGCTTGCCGCCCTCCTTGGACGTCCCGAACACCCGGTGGATGAGCACCGTGCCCATCAGCTGCTGGATGAAGATCGACGCGCCGATCGCCGAGATCAGCGCCGCGAGTCTCGACGCCCCCCGTTTGCGCAGCGGCCGGTAGGCGGCCACTTCCAGCAGCATCGCGCCGCCGCCCGCGACCGCGCCGCCGACGACGGCCATGAGCGCCACCACGCCGATCAGCGCGACGCCGCCCACCGCGGACACGTCCAGGGTCCGCACCGTCCACAGCGCCGCGAACGTGCCGACCATGAAGATGTCGGCATGCGCGAAGTTGATCAGCCGGAGCACGCCGTAGACCATCGTGTAGCCCAGCGCCAGCAGCGCGTAGATCGCGCCCAGCGCCAGGCCGTCGACGGTCGACGGCCAGAATTGATTGATGAAGTCGTCGAGCACCTTCGGTCGCCTTCGTCAAAAGGAGCGGGAGCGCTGTAGCGCTCCCGCTCCCGCGCCATCAGGGGCCCCCGGGGCCGGGGGCGGTCGGTCCGGGCGTGGTGACGCCTACGAGACCTTCGCTTCGTTGCTGTTGCCGAGCAGCGGCAGCTTGTTGTCCTTCACCTCGTAGATGAAGATGTCCTTGGCCGCCAGCTCGCCGTTCTCGGCGAACTTGATCTGCTTTCCGACGCCCTGGATGTCCTCGGTCTTGAGGAAGCTGTTGATGTCCTCCGGCTCGGTCTTGCCGGCCTTGACCGCCTCGATGAACGCCGTCGCGGCGTCGAAGCCCTCGGTCGAGTAGATGGCGACCTCGGAGTTGAACTTCGCCTTGTAGTCGTCGGCGAACTTCTTGGCCTTCGGGTTCGTCTTGCCCTCGGCGTCGATCAGGCAGCCGCAGCTCAGCAGCGCGCCCTGCGCGTTCTCCTGGCCGGCGCCCTCGATCAGGCCGGTCGCCAGCGAGCCGTCGCCGGACATCATCTTGCCCTTGTAGCCGGCCTCGCGCAGCTGCTTGAACAGCCGGCCCGCCACCGCGTAGTAGCCACCGAAGTAGACCGCGTCCGGCTTGAACTGGTTGATCTTGTTGACGGTCGAGGAGTAGTCCGTCGCCTTGTCGTCGACCGCGTCGGTCTGGGTCTGCACGCCCTTGGCGCCGGCGGCCTTGCCGATGGCGTCGGCGAGGCCCTTGCCGTAGTCCTGGTTGTCCGACACCGTGAAGATCTTCTTCGCCTTCACCGAGTTCACCAGGAAGTTCGCGGCGCCGTCGCTCTGCACGGCGTCGTCGGCCACGACCCGGTGCCAGAACTTCCAGCCCTTCTCGCCGAGCGTGATGTTGGTCGCCGACGGCGACACGCTCGGGACCTTGGCCTCTTCGAGGATCGGGGCGACGCTCTGCGACTCACCGGAGAACGCCGGGCCGATCAGACCGGCGATCTTGTCGTTCTTGATCGCACCCTGCGCCAGCGTCGTCGCCTGCTCCGGCTTGCCCTGGCTGTCGTAGGTCTTGAACTTGATCTTGACCTTGGGGTTCGTGGCGTTGTACTGCTCGATGGCCAGCTGCGCGCCCTGCTTGGGCGGGATCACCAGGCCCGAGTTCTCACCGGTCAGGTCACCCATGAACCCGATCGTGACCTCGTTGCCGCCGCCGGAACCGCTATCGCCGTCACCGCACGCCACGGCGCTGAGCGCGAGCGCCGCGCCCACCGCAACCGCGCCGGTGATCCTCATCTTGTTGCGCCGCAAGGTGCCCAACCTTTCCATCCGGATCCGGGAGGGGATCGGGTACGAGTGAAGCCCCGACGCCGACGCCTCACAGGAGGAAACCGGTCACTCGGGGACCAGGTATGTCGTACACCGTCGACCCACCCCAGAACAGGACCCCCGGATCGAAGGGTTACTCGTTCGTTACGCCCCTGTGCCCATCCGATACAGGGCATTGCCTGGGACGATTACGAAACGTGACGCCTGCGGCCCGGTCCGGGACCTGCGCTTTGGACCTTGACAACCAGGGGTTGGACCACGCTGAGGAGTCAGCCCGCGGCGGACTCGTCCCGGCCTCCGGAGGCGCCGGCCACGACCGCCTCGGCGACGGCCCGCATCGTGAGCCGCCGGTCCATCGAGGTCTTCTGGATCCACCGGAACGCCTCGGGCTCGGACCAGCCGTGGGCCTGCTGGAGCAGCCCCTTGGCGCGGTCGACCACCTTGCGCGTCTCCAGCCGCTCCTGCAGCCCCGCGACCTCGGCCTCCAGCGCGCGCAGCTCGGTGTACCGGCTCACCGCCATCTCGATCGCCGGCGTGAGGTCGGTCTTGGAGAACGGCTTGACGAGGTAGGCCATCGCGCCCGCGTCCGTCGCCCGCTGGACGAGCTCGCGCTGGGAGAACGCGGTGAGGATCACCACCGGCGCGATCCGCTCCGCGGAGATCCGCTCGGCCGCCGAGATGCCGTCCAGCACCGGCATCTTCACGTCGAGGATCACGAGGTCGGGTCTCAGCTCCCCGGCCAGCCGGACGGCCGTCTCACCGTCACCGGCCTCCCCGACCACCTCGTAGCCGTCCTCCTGAAGCATCTCCTTCAGGTCCAGCCGGATCAGGGCCTCGTCTTCCGCGATCACAACTCGCCGAGCGCTCTCCACGCCCACGACCCTACCGAAACCCGCTACCCTGGTCCCCGTCAGGGCCGCCCGGAGAGCCCTGCTCTCACGGACAACCTAGATGTCCGAATTATCAGGACATTAGCCCCGATAGTCCAATGGCAGAGACAATGTGCTCAAACCACATCCAGTGTGGGTTCGAATCCCACTCGGGGCACCTCTCCACAAAGCTCCCCCAGTTCGCTTTTCATCCCCGGCCGTAGCCCCCTCCTCTACGTGGGCGCGGTTCTGTCATAGCCCACCGCGACACTGTGCGCATGTATGACATCACCGCGCGCCGCCACGCTCTCGCATTGCTGGAACAGGGCCTCACGATCAGCGACGTGAGCCGCCGGACCGGTATTTCGCGTGGCGCGCTCCGCGAATGGCTCCTGCGGACGGAGCAAGGACGCGAACTTTATGTGCACCCCCACCGAGTATGTCCACGGTGCACCGCATTACCGAGGTCGCCCGAACCGGAGGACTCCTATGCCTACCTCCTCGGCCTTTACCTGGGCGACGGCTACATCAGTCCCGTGGGTGACCGCACAAAGATGATCTGGGCTCTCCGGATCGCCTGCGCCGACGCCTGGCCCGGACTGATCGAGGAGTGCGTGAAGGCCGTCAGGGCCATCCGGCCGGGGAACAAGGTGCGGACCGTCCAGCGTGTCGGCTGCGTCGAGGTCAACAGCCACTCCAGGCACTGGCCCTGCTTCTTCCCCCAGCACGGACCGGGCAAGAAGCACGAGAGGAAGATCGAGTTACTTCCCTGGCAGAAGAAGATCGTGGACGAGTTCGCCGAGGAGTTCGTCCGCGGACTGCTCCACTCCGACGGGTGCCGATTCGTCAACCGCGTACGGCGCCCTCTCAAGGACGGGGACCGCTGGTACGAGTACCCGCGCTACAACTTCACGAACGTCTCGCTGGACATCCAGGGGATGTTCACCGGTGCGCTGGATCGGCTCGGGGTGGCGTGGACGCAGATGAACACGACGAACATCTCGGTCGCCAAGAGGGAGGCGGTGGCGCGGTTGGACGCGTTCGTCGGGCCGAAGTTCTGAGGGCGCGGCGGGTTTCCGGAGCGTCGTGGAACTGAGACCGGGCGGTGATTGGCGCGCGGGTCCGCGGGGGTGGAGGAAGCCGGGCACCGCGCGGGGTGCGGGTCGCGCGGTGCCCGGCAGGGGTGGTTGGTCAGTGGGGAATGGCGATGGCCTCGCCGAGGCTGTGCACGCGGAGGGCGTTGGTCGAGCCGGCGGTGCCGGGGGGCGAGCCGGCGACGACGACGACCTTGTCGCCCTTCTGGCACCGGCCGAGTTCGAGGAGGGCCTGCTCGACCTGGCGGAACATGGCGTCGGTGTGGTCGACCTGGGGGACGATGAAGGTCTCGACGCCCCAGACGTGGGCGAGCCTGCCGCGGACGGCGGGCACGGAGGTGAAGGCCAGGAGCGGGATCGGCGAGCGGTAGCGGGACAGGCGCCGGGCGGTCTCGCCGGACATGGTGAAGGCGGCGAGGGCCTCGGCGCCGACGATCGCGCCGACCTCGGCGGCGGCGCGGGCGATGGCGCCGCCGACGGTCTCGGGCATCCGCTCCAGGGTGTGGGTGGCCTGGAGGGCGGCCTGCTCGGCGGTCTGCACGATGCGGCTCATCGTGAGGACGGACTCGATGGGGTACTGGCCGACGCTGGTCTCGCCGGAGAGCATGACGGCGTCGGCGCCCTCGAAGACGGCGTTGGCGACGTCGGAGGTCTCGGCGCGGGTGGGGCGGGGCGCGGAGATCATGGATTCGAGCATCTGGGTGGCGACGATGACCGGGCGGGCCTTCTCGCGGCACAGCTCGATGGCGCGCTTCTGGACGATCGGCACCTGCTCGAGGGGCAGTTCGACGCCGAGGTCGCCGCGGGCCACCATGATGCCGTCGAAGGCGGCGACGATCTCGGGGAGCCGCTCGACGGCCTGCGGCTTCTCGATCTTGCCGATGAGGGGGACGCGGACGCCCTCCTCCTCCATGATCTGGTAGCAGATGTCGGCGTCGGCGGGGGTGCGCACGAAGGACAGGGCGACGAGGTCGACGCCGAGGCGCAGGGCCCAGCGCAGGTCGCGCTCGTCCTTCTCGGTGAGGGCGGGCACGCTGACGGGGACGCCGGGCAGGTTGAGGCCCTTGTTGTCGGACACCATGCCGCCGACGGTGACCGTGGTGTGAACGCGGGTGCCCTCGACGGAGGTGACCTTGAGGGCGACGCGGCCGTCGTCGATGAGGACGGTGTCACCGGGGCTGACGTCGCCCGGCAGCCCCTGGTAGGTGGTGGACACCTCGCGGCGGGTGCCGGGGACGTCGTCGGTGGTGATGGTGAACTCGTCGCCGAGGGTGAGCCGTACGGGGCCGTCGGGGAAGCGCCCGATGCGGATCTTGGGGCCCTGCAGGTCCGCGAGGATGCCGACGCCGCGCCCGGTGGCGTCGGCGGCGGCGCGGATCCGGTGGTAGACCTCCTCGTGGACGCCGTAGTCGCCGTGGCTCATGTTGAGGCGGGCGACGTCGATGCCGGCATCGACGAGGGCGTGGATCTGCTCGCTGCTGGAGCAGGCCGGACCGATGGTGCTGACGATCTTCGCTCGACGGGTCACGTGCACAACCGTACTTAGTTACCAGCCGGTACGGATATTCGTGCAGGATATGGTCGCCCGGGGTTCACCGAGTGGTCTAGGTCAGAGGTCTAGACCACATGTGGCCGCGTCACCGTTTGAACGCCTCCACGGCGGCCTGGCAGAACGCCTTGAGGTCGTCGGGCTTGCGGCTGCTGACCAGGACGTTGGGGCCGTCCTCGCAGATCTTGACCTCCTCGTCCACCCAGGTCGCCCCCGCGTTGCGCAGGTCCGTCCGGAGGCTCGGCCAGGACGTCATGGTCCGCCCCCGGACGACGTCGGCCTCGATCAGGGTCCACGGGCCGTGGCAGATGACGGCGACGGGCTTGCCCGCGTCGAAGAACGACCGGACGAACGCGACGGCGCCGGCATCGGTGCGCAGGAAGTCGGGGTTGGCGACGCCGCCGGGAAGGACGAGGCCGTCGAACTCACTGTGGTCGGTGGCGTCGACGGTGATGTCGACGGGGAAGGTGTCGCCCTTGTCCAGGTGGTTGAACGCCTGGAGCCGGCCGGACTGTGTGGACACCAGGCGCGGGGTGGCGCCGGCCTGCTCCACGGCCCTCCACGGCTCGGTCAGCTCGACCTGCTCGGTGCCCTCGGGGGCGCACAGGAAGGCGACGGTCCCGCCCTGAAGATCGTTGTTCGGCATGGTCTCCTCCGGTGGTCGGTGTGTACTGGGGCCCCTGCCCGTGAACGCGGGTGGTATGCAGGAAGGATGAACCCCACGGGCTACCGCGAGTACCGGACGCCGGGGCTGGCCTGCTCGTGGACGGCGGCGCTGCCTCCGGACGCCGGGCCGTTCGTCCAGCGCGTGCTCCCGGACGGCTGCGTCGACCTCCTCTGGACGGCCGGCGGGATCGTGGTGGCGGGGCCGGACACGGGCCCGATGCCGGCGGTGATGCGGCCGGGCGAGGAGATCGCGGCGGTGCGGTTCGCGCCGGGGACGGCGCCGCCGGTGCTGGGCGTGCCGGCGGACGCTCTGCGGGACGGGCGGGTGCCGCTGCGGGAGCTGTGGGGCGGGGAGGCCGATCGGCTGGCGGCGGCCGTGGCGGCGGCGGGCGATCGCCGCGCGGCGCTGGTGGCGGCGGTGCGGGGGCGGATGGGCCCGGCTGATCCGCTCGTCGGCCCGGTGGTCGCGGGCCTGGCCGAGGGATCGGTCCGCGATGTGGCGGACGCGCTCGGGATCGGCGAGCGGCAGTTGCGGCGCCGGTCGCTGGCGGCGTTCGGTTACGGGCCGAAGACGCTGCAGCGGGTGCTGCGGTTCCAGCGGGCGCTGGGCCTGGCGCGGGCGGGCGGGCCGCTGGCGGAGGTCGCGTTCGCGGCGGGCTACGCCGACCAGGCCCATTTCGCGCACGAGGTGAGGGACCTGGCGGGCGAGCCCGTCCGGAACCTGCTGTGAGCGCCTCCGGGCCCGCTCAGGGCTTGAGGCGCCCGTAGGCGCGCAGGGTCCTGAGGCGTTCGACGGTGACGTTGCCGCGCCATTCGGGGCCGGTGACGGGCGTCCAGATGGGGAAGTCGACGTCCCATCCGCCGTCGTCGCCCTGCTCGTCGATGAGGGCGTCGAGGCCGGCGTCGATCTCGCGGGCGGCGAAGAGCCGGCGCCCGTAACCGCCGGGGGCGGGCGCGAAGTCGAGCGGTCCCTGGTGGTCGCTGGTGGCGTGGGCGGCGAGGACGTCGCGGACGCGGGTGAAGGCGGCCTCCGCGCGGTCGCGGTCGGGGACGTGGTCGAGGAAGGTCAGGACGGCGAGGACGTCGTAGCCGCCGGGTTCGGCGCCGGGGGCCTCCAGGTAGCGCCAGCAGAAGCCGGTGGCGGGTCCGAGCCAGGGGTGGTCGGCGCGGGCCCTGTGGAGCAGGCCGGCGAGGGTCGCGGTGGGGTTGATGGCGCCGGGCGGGTCGTCGGGTGTCCGCCACCAGGGGCCGTGGGGTGCGTCGCGGACGGTCGGCAGGACGAACGGCACTCCCCCGCCGTCGGTGGTGATGGAGGCCAGGTAGCGGGCGATGCGAGTGACGGCGGGGTCGTCGTCGGCGCCGGCCTCGTGCAGGATCTCCAAGGCGTGCTGGGCGGGGACGGGCTGGCTGGCCTCGCCGCGCAGGTCCGGTTCGAGGGCGTGGCCGTAGCCGCCGTCGGGGTTCTCGTAGGCCCTGAGGGCGGCGAGGACGGGCGCGGCGGGGCCGCCGCGGAAGTGGAGGGCGAAGCGGTGCCGGTCGATGAGGCGGCCGTTGAGGCGCATGAACTCCGCGGCGCGCGCGAGGCCGGTTTCGTGCAGGACTTTCATGCTGGTGACGTTAGGGCGTGGGGCGGCCGGGCGTCTTGTAGGAAACGGACGCCGTCCGCGGGGCGGGCGGTGGGCCCGGCCACCCCAGCGGTGGGTGGCCGGGCCCCTGCGGTCCCGCGGGGGCGAACCCAGGCGGGACCGTAGCCGACCAGCACGAAGACCACAAGTCGCCCTTTTCCTCATGTTTCTCGACATTCCCGATGGCACCGTCTCTGTGATCTCCTTGCGTCATGACCGATCCGCTTGACGAACGTGACATCGCCGGTGCCCCGCTCGCGGTGGTGGCGCGGGCCGCGGAGCCGTACCTGGCGAGCCTGCCGGACCGCCCCGTCCACGACCGGGCGCAGGACCCCCTCCTGGACGAGCTGGACGGGCCGCTTCCGGACACGGGGGACGGCGCGGTGGCCGCCGTCGAGCGGCTGGTGCGGATCGGCACCCGGGCGGCGACGCACTCGTCCGGGCCGCGGTTCTTCCACTTCGTGGTGGGCGGGTCGACGCCCGCGGCGATGGCGGGCGACTGGGCGGCGTCGCTGCTCGACCAGGCGGCCGGGCTGTGGCTGACGTCGCCGCTGGCGGCGCGGGCGGAGACGGTGGTCCTGCGCTGGCTGAAGGAGCTGTTCGGGCTGCCCCCGGGGTTCGGCGGCGTGCTGACGCCGAGCGCCACGCTCGCGCACGTCGCGGGCCTGGCGGCCGCGCGGCACTGGTGGGCGGCCGGGCACGGCGTGGACGTCGCGTCGCAGGGCCTCGCGGGGCTGCCGGCGATGCCGGTGCTCACCAGCGGCCTCGTGCACGTCAGCACCCGCAAGGCGCTGCAGATCCTCGGCTGCGGCCGGGACACCCTGCGGACGTTCGCCCGCGACGACGCGGGGCGGGTCGATCTGGAGGCGATGGACGCCGCGCTCGCCGGGGCGGGCGGGCCCGCGGTGATCGTGGCGAACCTCGGCGAGGTGAACACGGGCGACAGCGACCCGATCACCGAGCTGGCGGACCTCGCGGAGCGGCACGGGGCCTGGCTGCACGTGGACGGCGCGTTCGGGCTGTTCGCGGCCCTCAGCCCCCGGACGGCCCATCTCGCGCAGGGCGTCGAGCGGGCGGACTCGGTGACGGCGGACGGCCACAAGTGGCTGAACGTGCCCTACGAGAGCGGGTTCTCCTTCGTGCGGGACCCGGCGTCGCTGAGCCGCGCGTTCGGGGCGTGGGGCGCGGCGTACCTGCCGGACGCCGACGAGGAGCGGATCAACTACAACATGCTCGGCCCGGAGTCGTCCCGCCGCGCGCGGGCGCTGCCGATCTGGGCGACCTTGCGGGCGTACGGGCGGGACGGGTACCGGGAGATGGTGGAGCGTCACCTCGACGTGGCCGCCCATCTGGGCGGGCTCGTCGAGGCGGCGCCCGACCTGGAGCTGCTCGCCCCGGTGCGGCTCTGCATCGCGTGCTTCCGGTACCGGCCCGAGGGCGTCCCGGAGGAGCGGCTGGACGAGCTGAACGCGCGCCTGGGCGAGGCGCTGCTCGCGGACGGCCGCGTCTACGCGGGCACCAGCACCTACCGCGGCATGACGGTGTTCCGTCCGGCGCCGCTCAACTGGCGGACGACGAAGTCCGACGTGGAGCGGCTGGTGGACGTGCTCCGCGAGCTCGGCGCCCGCCTGACGGGCTGAGGCGTCCGTTCAGCCCACGCAGTCGTTCCAGGGGACGGTCTCGTCGAGCTCGTCGAACGGCTGGGTGAGGCTGTACCAGCAGCCCGAGTCGTCCCGGAAGACCGCCTCGATCCCGTAGGGGCGCTTCTCGGGCGGGTGGACGAACTCGACGCCCAGGGCCGAGAGCCGCTCGTACTCGGCCTGGCAGTCGTCGGTGTTGAAGGCACCGGCACCGAGGACGCCCTTGGCGATGAGCGCCTTCATCTGGGTGGCGGAGCCGGGGTCCATGGTGGGCGGGCCTGGCACCATGAGGGCGAGGCTCAGCTCGGGCTGGCCCTTGGCGCCGACGGTGACCCAGCGCATTCCGCCCTCGCCCAGCGTCATGTCGTCGCGAACCTCCAGACCGAGTTTCTCGGTGAAGAACGCCTTCGCCGAGTCCTGGTCGAGTACCCAGACGGTGGCCAGCCCGAGTTTGGTGATCATGCCGGTGTCTCCTTGGTGAACTGGGATGATGCGCTCACGCTAGGACACCCCGGGCCGCCCGGCCTTCTCGATTCTTGCTGACCGCCGGCGTCTCGCCGCTCCCGGACGTCTCGCCGCTCCCCGACGTCTCGCCGCTCCCGGGAGCCTCACCGCTTCCGGGAGCCGGCCGCTCGCGGAAGCCGCCGGCCCAGAGCAGCACGAAGCATCCGGGGATGGCCGCGGCATCCCCGCTGCGGGCGCGCCTGCGGAACTCGGTGGGCGTCGCCCCGGTCTGCTGCTTGAACCGGGTGCAGAACGTGCCGAGACTGGTGAAGCCGACCTGCATGCAGATCTCGGTGACGGTCAGGTTGGCGGTGCGCAGCAGGTCCTGCGCGCGCTCGATGCGGCGGCGGGTGAGGTAGGCGCCGGGTGTCTCGCCGTAGACCTCGTGGAACAGCCGGACGAAGTGGTAGCGCGAGTACCCGGCGCGGGCGGCGACGGCGGAGACGTCCAGCGGCTCCGCCCACTCGCGGTCCATGGCGTCGCGGGCGAGCCTCATCCGGCGCAGGACGCCGGTGTCCAGGGTGGGCGGCGCGCCCGTCCGAACGTTTCCCATGGGCCGATGCTGGCACACCGCACCGACACGAGACCGGCCCGCCGACCGGTGAACACCCCGTTCAGCGGTCGGGCCCTGGAGGATCGCTCCTCCAGGGCCCCATCGCTCGCTGTGCGGGTCAGGCGAGCGGGCGCGCCGTCGGCGGGATCGGGTACGGCAGGTCGGTCCGTCCGCCGAGGAAGGCGTCGACGCCGTGCGCGGCGGCGCGGCCCTCGGCGATGGCCCAGACGATCAGCGACTGGCCGCGGCCCATGTCGCCCGCGGCGAACACGCCGTCCACGGACGTCCGGTAGTCGCCGTCGCGGACCACGTTGCCGCGCTGGTCCAGCTCGACTCCGAGCTGCTCCAGCAGGCCCTCGCGCTCCGGGCCGAGGAAGCCCATGGCGAGCGTGACCAGCTCGGCGGGGATTTCCCGCTCGCTGCCCTCGACGGGCGCGAACCCGGTCTGCGGGCCGCCGACCTCCACCAGCCTCAACGCGCGGACGTTGCCGTCCACGTCGCCCAGGAACTCGGTGGTGGACACGGCGTACACGCGGTCGCCGCCCATGCCGGCGAGCTCCTCGTGGGCGCTCTCCACCTTGAACAGCATCGGGTACGTCGGCCACGGCTGGCCGTCGGGGCGCGCCTCCGGCGGCCGCGGCATGATCTCCAGCTGGGTGACCGACGCGGCGCCCTGCCGGATCGCGGTGCCGATGCAGTCGGCGCCGGTGTCGCCGCCGCCGATGACGACGACGTGCTTGCCCTCCGCGGAGATGGGCGACTCGTCGTAGTCGCCCTCCTGCGCCCTGTTGGAGGGCGGCAGGTACTCCATCGCCTGGTAGACGCCCTTGAGCTCGCGTCCCGGGACGGGCAGGTCGCGCCACGCGGTGGCGCCGCCCGCCAGGACGACGGCGTCGTTCGACGCGCGCAGGTCGTCGGCGGTGACGTCGACGCCCACGTTCACCGAGGTCCGGAAGGCGGTGCCCTCGGCGCGCATCTGGGCGAGGCGCCGGTCGAGGTGCCGCTTCTCCATCTTGAACTCGGGGATGCCGTAGCGCAGCAGGCCGCCGATCCGGTCGGCGCGCTCGTACACCGTGACGTCGTGTCCGGCGCGGGTGAGCTGCTGGGCGGCGGCGAGGCCCGCGGGCCCCGAGCCGACCACCGCGACCCGCCTGCCGGTCTGGACGGCCGGCGGCTGCGGGCGCACCCAGCCCTCCGCGAACGCCCGGTCGATGATCTCGACCTCGACCCGCTTGATGGTCACCGGGTCCTGGTTGATGCCGAGGACGCAGGCGCTCTCGCACGGGGCCGGGCACAGCCTCCCGGTGAACTCCGGGAAGTTGTTGGTGGCGTGGAGCCGCTCCACGGCCTCCTGCCAGTCCTTGCGGTAGACGAGGTCGTTCCACTCGGGGATGAGGTTGCCGAGCGGGCAGCCCTGGTGGCAGAACGGGATGCCGCAGTCCATGCAGCGGCTCGCCTGCTTCTCCAGCCGGTCCTTGCCGAAGTCCTCGTAGACCTCGGACCAGCTCCTGATCCGCACGTCGACCGGGCGGCGCCGCGGGAGCTCCCGCCGGACGGTGAGGAAACCCTTCGGGTCAGCCATGTTGGAAGTCCCCCTCTCTCAGCTCTGCGCCGCGGCCATGACGGCCTCGTCGACGTCGCGCCCCTCGGCCTCGGCCTTGGCCATCGCGTCCAGGACCCGCCGGTAGTCGCGCGGCATGATCTTGGTGAAGCGGGCGGCGGCGCCGTCCCAGTCGTCCAGCAGCCGCCGGGCCACCGCCGAGCCGGTCTCGGCCAGGTGCCGCTCGGTGAGCGCCCGGACGAAGTCCGTGTCGGCGGCGTCCAGCGGCTCCAGGTCGACCATCTCGCCGTTGACCCGCTCGGGCACGAGGTCCAGGACGTAGGCGATGCCGCCGGACATGCCGGCCGCGAGGTTGCGCCCCGTCCGGCCGAGGATCACCGCGCGGCCCCCGGTCATGTACTCGCAGGCGTGGTCGCCGACGCCCTCGACGACGGCGGTGGCGCCGGAGTTGCGGACGCAGAACCGCTCACCGACGACCCCGCGGGCGAACAGCTCGCCGGACGTGGCGCCGTACAGGATCACGTTGCCGCCGATGATCTGCTCCTCGGCGGCGAACCCGGCGTCCCGCGGGGGACGCAGCGTGACCCGCCCGCCGGACAGCCCCTTGCCGACGTAGTCGTTGGCGTCGCCGACCAGCCGCAGCGTGACGCCGCGCGGCGCGAACGCGCCGAAGGAGTTGCCCGCCGAACCGGTGAAGGTGACGTCGATGGTGTCGTCGGGCAGCCCGCCGCCGCCCCACTTCTTCGTCACCTCGTGGCCGAGCATCGTCCCGACCGTCCGGTTGACGTTGCGGATCGGCAGCTCCAGCCGCACCGGGTCGCCGAACGAGATCGCGCCCTCGGCGAGCTGGATCAGCGTGTTGTCCAGGGCCTTCTCCAGCCCGTGGTCCTGCTCGGTCATCCGGTGCAGGGCCGCGCCCTCCGCCCGCGCCGGGACGTGCAGGATCGGGGCAAGGTCCAGGCCGGCGGCCTTCCAGTGCTCGACCGCCTCCCGGGTGTCGATCATCTCGACGTGGCCGATGGCCTCGTCCAGCGACCGGAACCCGAGGGCCGCCAGGTACTCGCGGACCTCCTCGGCGACGAACTCGAAGAAGTTCACCACGAACTCGGGCTTGCCGGAGAACCGCTGCCGCAGCACCGGGTTCTGGGTGGCGACGCCGACCGGGCAGGTGTCCAGGTGGCAGACCCGCATCATGATGCAGCCCGACACCACCAGCGGCGCGGTCGCGAAGCCGTACTCCTCGGCGCCGAGCAGCGCGGCGACGACGACGTCGCGGCCGGTCTTCATCTGCCCGTCGGTCTGCACGACGATGCGGTCGCGCAGCCCGTTCAGCAGCAGCGTCTGCTGCGTCTCGGCGAGGCCGAGCTCCCACGGCGCGCCGGCGTGCTTGAGCGAGGTCAGCGGGGACGCGCCCGTGCCGCCGTCGTGCCCGGAGATGAGCACCACGTCGGCGTGCGCCTTGGACACCCCGGCCGCGACCGTGCCGACCCCGACCTCGGCGACGAGCTTGACGTGCACGCGCGCCGCCGGGTTGGCGTTCTTCAGGTCGTGGATGAGCTGCGCCAGGTCCTCGATCGAGTAGATGTCGTGGTGCGGCGGCGGCGAGATGAGGCCGACGCCCGGGGTGGAGTGCCGCGTCTTGGCGATCCACGGGTAGACCTTGTGGCCGGGCAGCTGGCCGCCCTCGCCGGGCTTGGCGCCCTGCGCCATCTTGATCTGGATGTCGTCGGCGTTGGTGAGGTACTCCGAGGTCACGCCGAACCGGCCGGAGGCCACCTGCTTGATCGCGCTGCGCCGCAGGTCGCCGTTCTCGTCCGGGGTGAAGCGCGCCGGGTCCTCGCCGCCCTCGCCGGTGTTGGACTTGCCGCCGAGGCGGTTCATCGCGATCGCGAGGGTCTCGTGCGCCTCCGCCGAGATGGAGCCGTAGGACATCGCGCCGGTGGAGAACCGCTTGACGATCTCCGATACCGGCTCGACCTCCTCGATCGGCACCGGCTCCCGGTCGCCCTCGCGGAGCCGGAACAGCCCGCGGAGCGTCATCAGCTTCTCGGCCTGCGAGTCGACCTTGGAGGTGTACTCCTTGAAGATCTCGTAGCGGCGGGTGCGGGTGGCGTGCTGGAGCTTGAACACCGTGTCCGGGTTGAACAGGTGCGGCTCGCCCTCGCGGCGCCACTGGTACTCGCCGCCGACCTCCAGGGTGCGGTGCGCCAGGTCGTTGCCGCCCGGCGGGTAGGCGCGCGCGTGCCGCTCGGCGACCTCGCGGGCCAGCACGTCGAAGCCGACGCCGCCGAGCCGGGAGGTGGTGCCGGTGAAGCAGCGCGCCACCACGTCCTCGCCGAGCCCGATCGCCTCGAAGATCTGCGCGCCGGTGTAGGACGCGACCGTGGACACGCCCATCTTCGACATGACCTTCAGGACGCCCTTGCCGTAGGCCTTCACCAGGTTCCGGACGGCCTTGGCCGGGTCCGGCCCCTCGATCGCGCCGCCGCGCACGAGGTCCTCGACGGTCTCGATCGCCAGGTACGGGTTGATCGCGGACGCGCCGTACCCGATGAGCAGCGCCATGTGGTGGCACTCGCGGGCCTCGCCCGTCTCGATCACCAGGCCGACCTGGGTGCGGGTCTTCTCCCGGATCAGGTGGTGGTGCACGGCGCCGGTCAGCAGCAGCGACGGGATCGCGGCGCGGGCGGAGTCGGCGCCGCGGTCCGACAGCACGATGATCCGCGCACCGGCCTCGATGGCCCGGCCGACCTCGGAGTTGATCTCCTCCAGGCGGGACCGCAGGGCCTCTCCCCCGCCGGCGACCTCGTACAGGCCGTGCACGACGTGCGCGGCCAGGTGCGGCAGCGAACCCTCGTCGTCGATGTGGATGATCTTGGACAGCTCGTCGTTGTCCAGGATCGGGGTCGGCAGCACCAGGCGCCGGCACGAGTCCGGGCCGGGGGCCAGCAGGTTGCCCTCCGGGCCGAGCGTGGACTGCAGCGAGGTGACGAGCTCCTCGCGGATCGCGTCCAGCGGCGGGTTCGTGACCTGCGCGAACAGCTGCTTGAAGTAGTCGAACAGCAGCCGCGGGCGCTCGGAGAGCACCGCGATCGGGGTGTCGGTGCCCATCGACCCGATCGGCTCCGCGCCCGTCCGCGCCATCGGCGTCAGGATGATCCGCTGCTCTTCGAGGGTGTAGCCGAACGTCTGCTGCCGCCGGACGAGCGTCTCGTGGGTCGGGATCTCCCGCTCGCGCTGCGGCAGCTCCTCGAACCGGACCAGGCCCTCGTGCAGCCACTCCCCGTACGGGTGTTCGGCGGCCAGCTCGGCCTTGACCTCGTCGTCCTCGACGATCCGCCCCGCGGCGGTGTCGACGAGGAAGATCTTGCCGGGCTGCAGGCGGCCCTTGCGGACGACCTTGGCGGCGGGGATGTCCAGCACGCCGGCCTCGCTGGCCAGCACGACCAGGCCGTCGTCGGTCACCCAGTACCGGCCCGGGCGCAGCCCGTTGCGGTCCAGGACCGCGCCGACGACGGTGCCGTCGGTGAAGCTGACGCTGGCGGGGCCGTCCCACGCCTCCATCAGCGTGGAGTGGAACTCGTAGAACGCCCGGCGCTCGGCGTCCATCTCGGTGTGGTTCTCCCACGCCTCCGGGATCATCATCAGCACCGCGTGCGGCAGCGACCGGCCGCCGAGGTGCAGCAGCTCCAGGCACTCGTCGAACGACGCGGTGTCGGACGCCTCGATGTCGATCACCGGGAAGATCCGGGAGATGTCGCCGGGCAGCAGGTCGGACCTCAGCAGCGCCTCGCGGGCCCGCATCCAGTTCCGGTTGCCCTTCACGGTGTTGATCTCGCCGTTGTGGGCGATGAACCGGTACGGGTGCGCCAGCTCCCAGGCCGGGAACGTGTTGGTCGAGAACCGCGAGTGGACCAGCGCGATCGCGCTGGTGAACCGGCGGTCCGACAGGTCGGGGAAGAACGGCTCCAGCTGCGGGGTCGTCAGCATCCCCTTGTAGACGATCGTGCGGCTGGACAGGCTCGGGAAGTAGACCCGCACGTCCTGCTCGGCGCGCTCGCGCATGCAGAAGACGGCGCGGTCCAGCTCCAGGCCGGTCCTGCCGTCGTGCGGGCCGCCGGCCGCGGGGGCGACGAACATCTGCGCGAAGTGCGGCATGACCCGGCGGGCGGCCGGGCCCGTGAAGTCGGGGTCGTGCGGGAGCTCGCGCCAGCCGAGGACCGTCAGGCCCTCCTCCACGCACAGCGTCTCCACGTGGGCGACCGCCGCGGCGCGCTCGTCGCCGTCCGCGGGAAGGAACGCGATGCCGGCCGCGTAGCCGCCGGCCTCCGGGAGCGGGAAGTCGCAGACCTCGCGGAAGAACGCGTCCGGGATCTGGACGAGGATGCCGACGCCGTCGCCGTCGTCCGGCTCCGCGCCGACGGCTCCCCGGTGGTCCAGGTTCTTCAGGACGTCCAGGGCGTTCTGGACGATGTCGTGGCTCTTGCGTCCGTGCAGGTCGGCGACCATGCCGACGCCGCAGGCGTCGTGCTCGTTGGCCGGGTCGTACAAGCCCTGCGGCTGGGGGCGGCCCGGTGCACGGCCATCAGGTGTGAGGGCAGCAGCAGCCATCAACCCTCCCGTCGTCGTGTCACTGCTTCGATGTCAGTGCGGCACGGGACGGCGTTGGCCCTGCTGCGGTGAGATGACATTACATCACTGCCGGGATCATGCCCGACTGCACCAGATCGCGAAACTTCTTCGGCGCGATCGGACGTGCGTCATCTGCAAGTGGTCTAAACCAGGTTACCGGCTGACCCGGGCCGCGTAACGCCCTGACCTCGGTGAGGATCATCACCGGTACGCGATGTTTACGGCAACGCGCCGAAAACCTACCGAAATATGCCCTGCCGCAGACGCGGGGCGGACCGTGGAGGCACCGGGCCCGACCGGACCGGTTCCGGCCGGACGGGGGTCAGCCGGTCCCGCGGGCCGCGCGGCCGAGCACCGCCGGCGCCTTGCCGCCCTCGATCAGCAGCGACAGCAGGTTCTCGTCCTTCTCGTCGCCCTTGCCGTCCAGGCGCTGCGCCCACGACACCACCGCGAAGTGCCCCATCGCGAGGCCCCGGGCCATGCCGAAGCCGCGCCCGAAACGGTCCAGCGGGGCGGGCGCCTCCAGGGGCCGGACGAAGCCCGCGCCGATCGTGGTCTCCAGCCTCGCGACGAACCGGTCGGCGTCCGCGGACCCGGCGAGGTTGAACACGGCCACGGACAGCGCGTACCCGTGCCCGGTGTCGGAGTAGATCGCGCGCGCCGCCTGCGTGCAGCCGCCCTTGCCGAGCTCCTCGCCGACGGATCCGCCCCACACGGCGGCGGCGCAGTCGCCGTCCAGCCGCTTGGCGCGCAGCTTTACCGAGACCTTCCCGTCGGGAAGAGGCATTTTCGCCGCCGAGGACGGGAACGCCTCGCCCTCCGTGAGGGGTTTCGGGTCCGCGCTTCGGTTCGCGATCCCCGCGTAGGCGGAGCTGGACGGCGAACTGGAGTAGGACGTCGGCGACGGGCCGGTCCCGGCGGGACGCCCGATCGCCGCACCGGGGGCGCCGCCGGGCTTCGGCGCGGAGTCGCCGCCGCCGGTCAGGGCGACGACGCCGAGGCCGAGCAGGACCAGCACGCCCAGGACGGCAGCCGCACCGAAGTAGAGCTTCGGGCCCGGCCCTCCGGCGCGGCGCGCCGCGGCCTGCCCGGGTTCCGCCGCGCCGGAACGTTCCGAGGGCCTGCCCGCGTTCTTGGCCTTCCCGCGCTGGGCCTTCCCGCGTGGTGCCCTCTCGCGCTGAGGCTTGCCGCGCTGGGCCTTCTCACGCTGAGCCTGCTCGCGCTGGGCCTTCTCACGCTGGGGCTTGCCGCGCTGGGCTTTGCCGCGCTTCTCCGGGCGCCTGGGGCGGGTCTGGCCGGCGGCGGGCCCCTCGGGCGGAAGGGCGCCGCGGGCGTCCTCGCCGGACGCGAACGGGCCGTCCTGGCCGCCGTCCTCGTAGGGGGCGTCCCCGTACGGGACGCCCTCGTACGGATCGTCGTCGTAAGGCGTCCGCGGTGGCGGCGGGGCCGGGCGTTCCCGGCGCGCCGCAGTGCGGCGGGGCGGCGGCGTCCGGCGCGGGCCGCCCGACCGGGGCTGCGCCGTCCGGCGCCCGGCGGGCTGCCGGCGGCCCGGACGGTTCACCGGCGGCCGCCCCGAGCCGCCGCGGCGGTGCTCATCGGGATCCACGACGGCGCAGACTACTCGCCGCGGGCGCAGGACGCGCCCGCGCCCGGCCGGCTCACTGCCCGGCCTTCCCGCCGGAGACCAGGTCGAGGCGCCCGTACAGGAAGTCGGCGGCGTTCTCGATGACCAGGCTCACATCGATCATCTCGTTCAGCGAGGCGGGCTGCGCGCCGCCGGCCCGCTCCACCCAGGTGACCACGGCGTAGTGGCCGTAGGTCTTGGTGTAGGCGGCGGAGAACCCGGGCCCGAACGCGGGGGTGCCCTTCGGCTGCAGCGGGGACACCCAGCCGGCGCCGGTCGCCGGATCCAGGTCGCGCAGGACCTGCTTGACGCCCTCCTCGCTCACGAGGTTGATCACGGCGAACTGGCCGACGTGCTTCTTGTCGGCGCTGACGTACGCGGCGCGGGCGACCTGGCTGCACTGGTACTTGGCGAGGTCGCCCTGCAGCCGGCCGCCCCAGGTGGCGGCCTTGCAGTCGGAGCTCAGCTTGGACTCGGCCAGCGTGAAGGTGTACTTGCCCGACTTCAGCGTCTTGGTGGAGAACGCCTCGCCCTCGGTGATCGGGCGGGAGTCGTTCGAACGCGAGGCGAGCTTGGCGAAGCCCTCGCCGAGGTAGTCCGGCGCGTAGGCGGTCGGCACCGCCCGCTGCTGCGGCTTCGCCTCGTCGCCCCCGCCGGTCAGCAGGAGCACCGCGACCACCGCGACGACCACCGCGACCAGCGCGGCGGCCGCGCCGAGCAGCAGCTTCGGACTGGGGAGCCTGCGGCCGGACTTGTCCTCCGGCCAGAAGTCCCGCCGGCGGCCCTCGGCGGCCTCGGCGGAACCGGTGTCAGAAGCCTCGATCACAGCCCCGGAGCTTAGCGGTCCGGGTCCCCCTCGCGCGCCCAAAAGGGTGTTTCGCCCAGATTCCTTGGGCTACAGCCCGTTACTGCCGATCAGCGCGCCGAAGCCATAGGTGATCAACGCCGCGGCGGCGCCGAACAGCAGCTGCCGCGAACCGCCGAACCACCACGCGCGGGCCGTGATCCGCGACACCAGTGCCCCGGCGCTGAAGAGCCCGAGCGCCGCGATGCCCGCCGCGGGCCACAGGCTGGTCGCGCCCAGCAGGTACGGCAGCACCGGCAGCAGCGCGCCGACCGCGAACGACAGGAACGACGAGCCCGCCGCCAGGAGCGGCGAGGGCAGGTCGCCGAGCGTCACCCCGAGCTCCTCCCGGGTGTGGACCTCCAGGGCCTCGTCGGGGTCGCGGGACAGCTGCCGCGCGACCTCGGCGGCCGTCTCGGGGTCGACGCCGCGCGCCTCGAAGACCTCGGCCAGCTCCCGCTGCTCGGCCACCGGGTGGCGGGCCAGCTCCAGCCGCTCCACCTCGATCTCCGCCTGCGCCAGCTCCGACTGCGAGGCGACCGAGATGTACTCCCCCGCCGCCATCGAGAACGCGCCCGCCGCCAGGCCCGCGAGGCCCGCCAGCAGCACGACCTTCTGGGTCGCCTGGCCGCCCGCGACCCCGGCGATCAGAGCGAAGTTGGAGACCAGCCCGTCCATCGCGCCGAACACCGCCGGCCGCAGCCAGCCGCCGGTGACGTCCCGGTGCTGGTGGTGCTGCTCCGGCCGCACGCCGTGCTTCTCGCCTGTTTCGGACACCGTCGCCGTTTCCTACTTCCCGTCCTTGACGGGCTCCCCCTTCTCCACCCGGTCGTGGTCGGCGGCACCGTCGGCCTCATTCTCCCCGGCCTCGTCCGCCGCCTCCCCGGCGGGGGCCTCGCTGCGGGCCTCCGACTCGGGCTCCGCATCGGCCCCGGCCACCGGCTCGGGCTCGCCCTCCGGCTCGGCCGCCTCACCGGCCTTCGCCTCCGGCTCCGGATCCTCTTCCGCGGTCTCAGGGGCGGGCTCGGGCTCCTCGACGGCCGTCGCCTCCGGCTCCCCGCCGTCCGGCTCGGGCGCCGCCTCCGGCTCCCCGGCCTCCGGGGCCCGGGCCTCGTCCTCCGCGGCCTCGGGCTTCGCCGCCTCGTCCTTCGCCGCGGGCTCCACGACCGGTGCCTCGTCCGCGGGCTCCGCGGCCGTTTCGGCGGTGCCGTCGTCCGGCGTCCCGGGCTTCGCCGCGGACTCCTCCGCTACGGGGACGTCGCCGGGCGCCGCGACCGGGGCGCCGACGTTCTCGGGGCCGGTGCGGCCTCGGGCCATGTACAGGTAGGCGACCGCGCAGACGAAGACGACGATGGACGTCCAGTCGTTGAGCCGCAGCCCGAGGACGTGGTGGGCGTCGTCGATGCGCAGCGCCTCGATCCAGCCGCGCCCGACCGTGTAGGCGGCGACGTAGAGGGCGAACGCGCGGCCGTGCGTGAGCTTGTAGCGGCGGTCGGCCCAGATCACCAGGATCGCGACGCCGACGCACCACAGCGACTCGTACAGGAACGTCGGGTGGTAGGTCGCGACGTCGGCGTACTTGGGGTCGAGACCGGGCCCGCCGTCCAGCATCGGCCGGTGGTTCTCGTCGATCTTCAATGCCCAGAAGGTGTCCAGCGGGCGGCCGTACAGCTCCTGGTTCCAGTAGTTGCCCCAGCGGCCGATCCCCTGCGCGAGCGCGATGCCCGGGGCCACCGCGTCGCCGAGCGCCAGCACCGAGATCCCGCGCCGCCGGCAGCCGATGATCGCGCCGACCGCGCCGAGCGCGACGGCGCCCCAGATGCCGAGGCCGCCCTTCCAGATCTCCAGGGCCCGGACCGGGTCGCCGCCCTCCCCGAAGTAGCGCTGGTAGTCGGTGACGACGTGGTAGAGCCGCCCGCCGACCAGGCCGAACGGCACCGCCCACACGGCCACGTCGATGATCACGCCGGGGGTGCCGCCCTTGGCGGCCCAGCGGCGCTCGCCGAGCCAGACCGCGGCGACGATGCCGAGGATGATCATGATGGCGTAGGCGCGCAGCGGCACGGGGCCGAGGTGCCAGACGCCCTGCGAGGGACTCGGTATGTAGGCGACCGGGTGCATGACCGTTGACGTTACCGCCTCCGGGGCACAGCGCGCGCCCCCTCTAGGACCGCGACGAGATCGTCATCTTCGCCGCCCCGGCGCCCGCGCCGCCCGCCGTGCCGCTGGACTGCGTGCTCCCCGGGACGGGCGCGCCGCCCCCGGCCTCCGCGACGGCCTTCCTGAGCTCGCTCGGCGAGGCCAGGGCGTCATTTCCAACCTTTTTACCGTTCAGCGCGAGGTACGGGGTCGCGTCGACGCCCGCCCGGCCGGCCTGGGCGCTCGCCTGGTTCACGGTCTTGATCTTCTGGTCGCCGCGGACGCAGCCGGCGAAGGACGGGTCGGCGACCCCCAGCCGCTCGCCCCACGCGACGAGGTCACGGGTGGAGAAGCCCGTGTCGCCCTCGGGCGGCTGCTCGGCGTACAGCTTGTCGTGGTAGGCGACCCAGTGGTCGGCGGGCATGCAGGCGGCGGCGTTCGCGGCGCGCCGCGAGTTGGACATCAGAGGGTCCTGCTGGAAGAGCTGGAACGGCCGGTAGACGACCTTGACCTTGCCCTGCGCGGCGAGCTCCTTCATCGTCGCGCCGACCCGCTCCTCCATCGCCTTGCAGGCGGGGCACTGGAAGTCCTCCCACACGTCCAGGACCGGCGAGGCGACGCCCGGCTGCGCCATGGCGACCGACCCGTCCTGCTGGCGGGTGGCGGGCGCCAGCGCGCCCTTGTAGGAGTTGCGCAGCGGCTCCTCGCCGCTGCGGGAGAGCGCGACGACGACCACCACGACCGCGACCGCCGCCACGGCGAGGGCGCCGAGGACGACGAGCAGCGCCCGCCGGCGCCGCACCCGGGCCGCGGCCCGCGCCCGATCCTCCGCGAGCCGGTCGCGCGCGGACGGTTCCCTGCCCTGCTCGCTCATCCGATCCCCCGATCGCCACTCTGCGTGTTGGTGAGCGTCTACGAGAGTAGCGGGCAGGGGCCTCGCGGGCGATGGGAAAACGCCACGCCGCGCCGTCCCGGGCGGGGGCGGCGCGGCGTGGCGCTTCGGCGTTCAGGCGTCCCGGACGCGGCCGGTCACTTGCTGGCGGCCGCGGACTCGATCTGCGCGCGCAGGGCGGCGGGGTTCATGAGCGCCGACTGGTCGAGCGACTTGCCGTTCAGGAAGACGCTCGGGGTGCCCTGGACGCCGCGGTCCTGCAGGGCGTACTTGGTCATCGCGTCGACCGTGGACTTCTTCTGCTCGTCCCGCACGCACTTCTCGAAGTTCGGGTCGGTGACGCCGACGTCCTTGCCCCACTTGACGAGGTCGTCGGGCGAGAAGCCCTTCTCGCCCTCGGGCGGCTGGAACTTGAAGAGCGCGTCGTGGTAGGAGACCCACTGGCCGGCCGGCACGCACAGCGCCGCCTCGGCCGAGCGCAGGGAGTTGGTGCGGACGGGGTCCTTCTGCTGCCCGAACAGGTGGAACGGCCGGTAGACGACCTTGACCTTGCCCTGCTGGGCGAGCTGCTGGACGGTCTTGCCGGTGGCCTCCTCGAACTGCTTGCAGATCGGGCACTGGAAGTCCTCGAAGATCTCCAGTTCCGGCTTGCTCACCCCGGACTGCGCCATGAGGATGGAGCCGTCGGCCTGGCGGCTGACGGGGGCGAGCGCGCCCTGGTGCACCTCGGCCCGGCCGTTCTTGTTCTTCTGGTCGATGATGAGGACGGTCGCGACCACGATCACCGCCACGACCACCACCGACCCGAGGACGATGGCGAGCAGCCGCCGCTGCTTCTCCCGCGCCGCCTGCCGCTTGCGCTCTTCGGCCAGGCGCTCTCTCGCGGACCGCTCTCGTGCGGCCTTGCTCATTGGTTCTCCTAAGCGTGCGGACGCGCGCCGGCACCGTGCGGCGCGCTACGACGGCGAGACTAGTCGACCTGGCCGACCCGCCGGAATTCGTCGGCCAGAACGAGGAGGAACAGCAGGACGGTGATGGCGTGGACGCCGGTGCACCACAGGCAGATCTTGTGCAGGAGCGCCAGCTCCACGGTGACCAGGTAGACCACGAACAGCACGCCCACCGCGGTGGACGCGACCCGGCCCCACCGCAGCGGCGACCAGGTCGACCGCAGCGCCCACGGCGTCATCAGCGCGCCGAAGGCCACGAAGAACGCGAGGCCGAACAGCGGCATCGGGATGCCCGCCAGGGTGGAGTACTCGCTGGTCGTGACGGCGTGGCAGTCCACCGTCTTGGACGCCGAGCACACCAGGGCGCCCTCGTCGTAGTGCGAGATCGTGAGGTAGACGGAGATGGCGAGCCCGCCGAGGGTCAGCACCCACGCCGCGATCTGGAGCCACGCGGGGGGCGGCGGCTGCTCCGCAGCCTCCGCCCGGCTCTTCACCGTCATCTCTTGCGCCATCGTGATCCTCCCGGGACCGCCTGTGCCGGCGACCACACCCTATTGGCTGCCGGCGGCCCCACAAGCCTTCAACTCGGGCGGGGGCGCGGCGAGTTCCCGCGACCTGCCGGGACGTCCGCGCGGAGCCGGGTTTCGCCGGTCCCGCGCGGACGCCCGGGGCTGTCCGGAACGATCAGCGGCCGTGCCGGACGCCCGCGGCGAGCTCCTCGGTGAGCGCCCGGACCCCGGCGAGGCCGGCGGCGAGGTCGGGGGCGTCCAGCAGGCGGCGGATGAACGCCGACCCGACGATCACGCCGTCGGCGAACCCGGCGACCTCGGCGGCCTGGGCGCCGGTGCCGACGCCGAGGCCGAGGCCGACCGGCAGGGCCGAGCCGGCCTTGTCCAGGACGGCGCGGGTCCGCTCGACCAGGCGCGGGGCGCCGGTGTCGAGGGCGGAGCGGGCGCCGGTGACGCCCATCAGCGAGGCCGCGTAGACGAAGCCGCGGCACGCCCGGGTGATCGCCTCGATGCGCTCGTCGGTGGAGCTGAGCGCGACGAGGAACACGCGGTCGAGGCCGTGGGCGTCGGACGCCTCCAGCCACGGCCCGCCCTCCTCGGGCGTGAGGTCGGGCGTGATCAGGCCGGATCCGCCGGCGGAGGCGAGGTCGCGGGCGAACCGGTCGACGCCGTAGTGGTCGACGGGGTTCCAGTACGTCATGACGAGGACGGGGACGCCGGTGGCGGCCACGGCCTCGACCGTGCGGAACACGTCGGCGACGCGGACGCCGCCGACGAGCGCCCGGTGGACGGCGTCCTGGATGGTGGGGCCGTCCATCATCGGGTCGGTGTAGGGCAGGCCGATCTCGATGACGTCGCAGCCCGCGTCCACCATCGTCTTGGCGGCCTGCACGGCCCCCTCGTAGCTGGGGAACCCGGCGGGCAGGTACCCGACGAGCGCGGCGCGCCCGTCGGCCTTGGCCTTGTCGTAGGCGGTCTGGGCGCTCACGCGTTCTCTCCCTCGGGCATAAGGCCGAAGAAGGTGGCGGCCGTGTGCATGTCCTTGTCGCCACGTCCGGACAGGCACACGACGATCGTGGCGTCCGGGCCGAGTTCCTTGCCGACCTTGAGGGCGCCGGCGAGCGCGTGCGCGGACTCGATCGCCGGGATGATGCCCTCGGTGCGGCACAGCAGCGCGAACGCCTCCATCGCCTCCGCGTCGGTGATCTCGCGGTACTCGGCGCGGCCGGTGTCGTGCAGCCACGAGTGCTCGGGGCCGACGCCGGGGTAGTCGAGCCCGGCGGAGATCGAGTGGGTTTCGAGGGTCTGGCCGTCGTCGTCCTGCAGCAGGTAGGTCCGCATGCCGTGGATGACGCCGAGGGAGCCGCCGACCAGGGTCGCGGCGTGCCTGCCGGTGGCGACGCCGTCGCCGCCCGCCTCGAAACCGATCAGCCGGACGGACTCGTCGCCGACGAACGCGTGGAAGGTGCCGATCGCGTTGGAGCCGCCGCCGACGCAGGCGACCACGGCGTCCGGGAGGGCACCGGTCATCTCCACGCACTGCCGCCTGGCCTCGACGCCGATGACGCGCTGGAAGTCGCGGACCATCACCGGGAACGGGTGCGGGCCCATGACCGAGCCGATGCAGTAGTGGGTGTCGTCGACGCTGGCGACCCAGTCGCGGAACGCCTCGTTGCAGGCGTCCTTGAGGGTGCGGCTGCCGGTCCGGACGGGGATCACCTCGGCGCCGAGCATCCGCATCCGGGCGACGTTGAGGGCCTGCCGCTCGGTGTCGACCTCGCCCATGTAGACGGTGCAGGTCAGGCCGAGCAGGGCGGCGGCGGTGGCGGTGGCGACGCCGTGCTGGCCGGCGCCGGTCTCGGCGATCACACGGGTCTTGCCCATCCGCCGGGTGAGCAGCGCCTGGCCGAGCACGTTGTTGATCTTGTGGGACCCGGTGTGGTTGAGGTCCTCGCGCTTGAGCAGCACCCGCGCGCCGGCGTGCTCGGAGAAGCGCGCGGCCTCGGTCAGCAGGCTGGGACGGCCCGCGTAGTTGGCGAGCAGGTCCTCCAGCTCGGCGGTGAAGGCGGGGTCGTTCTTGGCGGTCTCGAACTCGCGGGCGAGCTCGTCCAGGGCCGCCATGAGGGCCTCGGGGGCGAACCGTCCGCCGAAACGGCCGAAGTGGCCCGTGGCGTCGGGCAGGGGTCCAGCACCGCGCGCGGCGGTGTCCATGGTCATGAGAAAACGCGTCCTGTCGTGGGAGAAGCGGCTGATCCGGTCACTGGGGTCCTGGACTAGCCCCGCCATCGCTCCCGGAGCGGTTCGACCTGCATGCCCGTAACCCTATCCACTCGTCGCGGGAGTGTCTCAGCCGCTCTGCCGCAGCGCCGGGTGGGCGCCGGCGGCGACGAGGTCGGCGACCGCGGCCCGCGGGTCCTTGCCGATCACGAGGCTCTCGCCGACCAGCACCGCGTCGGCGCCGCTGGAGGCGTAGGCGAGCAGGTCGTGCGGGCCCCGCACCCCGGACTCGGCGACCTTCACGACGTCCTTGGGGATGAGGGGCGCGACCCGGGCGAACACGCCGCGGTCGACCTGCAGCGTGCGCAGGTCGCGGGCGTTCACGCCGATGACCTTGGCGCCCGCGTCGACCGCGCGGGCCGCCTCCTCCTCGGTGTGCACCTCGACGAGCGGGAGGAGCCCGATCGACTCGGCGCGCTCGACCAGCGAGACCAGGGCGTCCTGCTCCAGGGCGGCGACGATCAGCAGCGCCATGTCGGCGCCCGCGGCCCGCGCCTCCCACAGCTGGTAGGAGGTGACGATGAAGTCCTTGCGCAGCAGGGCGATGTCGACGTTGGCGCGGACCTCGGCGAGGTCCTCCAGGCTGCCGCCGAACCGGCGCCGCTCGGTCAGCACGCTGATCACCTTGGCGCCGCCGGCCTCGTAGTCGCGGGCGAGCGCGGCGGGGTCGGCGATGGCGGCGAGCGCGCCCTTGGACGGGCTGCTGCGCTTGACCTCGGCGATGACCGAGACGCCCTGCCCGCGCAGCGCGCCGAGCGCGTCCCTGGGGGCCGGGGCCTTCGCCGCCCGCTCCTTGAGGGCGTCGAGCGGGACCTCGCGCTGCCTGTCGGCGAGATCGGCCCGGACGCCTTCGATGATCTCGTCCAAAACGCTCAAGGTCGCAGGCCCCCTATTTCAGGTCGTTCCGTGCACCGATCGTAGCCGCCCCCTCCGACGCGTCCCGCACCCGGGAGGTCCGTCGGGGCTCCCCGCCGGCCGGGCCGCGCGTGTCAGGGCGCGAGCACGTGCGCGAACGGCAGGTTGCGCACGATCCAGTAGACGATGAGAAGGCCGACGAACGAATACGCGACGGCCGGCGTGAACAGGGCGGACCGCATGGGCAGCCCCTGCGCGGTCCTGAGCGTCCACCGCGCGTACAGGTACCCGAAGACCGGGAGCAGGACGAAGAGCAGCGGGTTGAGGCCGAACGCGGTGCCCACGTGCCCGTGCGCCAGCGCGTAGACGAGCCGCGTCATCCCGCACCCGGGGCAGTAGTAGCCGGTCAGCGCCAGGAAGGGGCAGCCCGGGTAGTGCCCCGGCTCGTTGGGATCCGCCCGGAACGCGATCACCAGGACGCCGCCGGCGACCCCGGCCAGCACCGCCGCGTGCGGAGCGAACGCCCGCGATACGCGAGTCACATCGTCCACCCTAGGCGTCCAGGACGTAGCCGACGCCGCGCACCGTCCTGATGGGGTTGCCGTCACCGAGTTTGGCCCGCAACTGGGCCACGTGGACGTCGACGGTGCGGCTCCCGGCGCCGGCTCCGGGCCCCCACGCGGCGTCGAGGAGCTGCTCGCGGGTGAAGACGCGGCCCGGGTTGCCCATCAGGAATTCGAGGAGGTCGAACTCGGTGACGGTGAGGGCGACGCGCCGGTCGCCGACGACGGCCGCCCGGTCGTGGGTTTCGAGTGCGATGCGGCCGGCGCGCAGGGGGCCGGGCGCCTGGGCGGGGCCGCCGTCGCGCAGGGCCTCCGCGACGGCGGCGACGAGGACGCGGGGCCCGAAGGGCCGCTCGACGCGGTGGTCGCCGAGAGCGCGCGCGATCATCGGGTCGAGGGGGCCGGTCACGGCGATGACGGGCGCGGGCCGGGCGGCGTCGGCGACGCGCCGGTACAGGTCGACGGGCAGCGCCGAGGTGGACAGGTCCAGCACGACGACGTCGGGGCGCAGGCGCCGCGCCGCGGCGGGCGCCCGCGCGGGATCGGCCTCGATCTCGACGTCGAAGCCCTCCCGGGCGAGGTAGCGGCGTTCCAGCTCGGCGACGGCGGGGTCGTGCTCGATCACGAGGACGGCCCCGCCCCCGTCGATGCTCACGACCGCTCGTGCGCGGTCGGGTCCTCACCACGATCGAGCGACTTCCACAGGGCGGACGGATCGTCCTCCGCCGCCTTGCGCGGCGCGCTGCGCTCGTAACGGGCCGACATGCCAGGCCAACGCGCCCCCCGCACGGCGGTGAGGATCCCGCCCACGGCCAGAACGACCCCACCCGTGACCGACACAAGCCACCACAGATTGACGTCCAGCACAGGGTCCGCGCCGAGCCGCAACAGAGCGCTCTTGTCACCAGCGGCCGCCAGCACACTCGACCGCTGCACACTCACGGTGGACGCATAGGCGATGCCCACACCGAACAGGGCAATCAAGACACCCACCCCCGCGCGAACCCGCCCCCGGGTCGCCAGCAGAGCGGCAAGCCCGGCAAGCCCTGCCCACCCGAGCGCACCGGCCGCACCACCAAGGTCGCCCCCGGTCAGCTGCTGGGAGAACGGCGTGATGGCGTCCTGCGCCCTGACAGTGGCCCAGGTACGCCCGGCAGCAAGCAGCGCAAGCCCAGCTCCCGCAGCACACACCAGGGCAGTAAGCCCACGTTCACGCCCAGGCGTCATGACACGCGCCTCTCCCCGACCACCACAGCGATCGAGAAGACCAATGACGTTCCCAGGGACATGCGCCCAAGTTTATTGCAGCCCCCAGAACCCCCGCCCCCACCCCACCCAGTCACCGAAGCACCCCCGCAACACCCAAGAGACGTCGTCGCGCCCAGCGCCGGGTTCGAGGTTGCGAGAACCCCAGCGCGAGCGAGCCGCCAGGCGAGCAACGCGCAACAGCACCCTTCACCAACACAAGCCCCAGGGCCGCCAGGCCCAAAGGGCGACCCGCACCACCACGGCCGCGCCGACCTCAGCCGACGGCGCAACCACGCAACAAGCGAAGGGACGGCGATCGCGTCCAACGGCAGGTTCGAGCGAAGCGAGAACCTGATCGCGCAGCGAGCCGCAAGGCGAGCCGGAGCGATGCCAGCGATCGCAAGCGTTTATCGACGATGGAGGGCCGCCAGGCCCGAAGGAGGAGAAAAACGCAATAAACAGAGCCCGCCTCCCCCTGGCGGTGGGGGGCGGGCTCTGCCACGTACGGCTGGCGGGCCTTACAGGGGGACGACCTGGTCGGCCTGCGGGCCCCGGTTACCCTGCGTCACTTCGAACTGGACGCGCTGGTTCTCGTCCAGGCTGCGGTAGCCGGAACTCTGGATGGCCGAGTAGTGCACGAAGACGTCCGGCCCGCCGCCGTCCACGGCGATGAAGCCGAAGCCCTTCTCGGCGTTGAACCACTTCACGGTGCCCTGCTGGGGCATGTCTTTCTCCTTGCGGCAAAACCTGGGCCCACACCTCGCGGGCCCGTGCGGTCGCTGCGGAACGCTCTCGCCCCCGGTACGGTCCCGGAAAAGCCAAAACGCCCGCTGCCATCAGTTCGCGGGCGTCTTTGAACGATCGAGAACCACGACTGCAACCGACCGCCCCACCGTATCACCGGTTCCGCGTAAAGCGGAGGAGCCGCAAGACTTGCGATTCTCCTCTCGGCGAACCGTGCCGTTACCTGCCCGTTAAAGACTCCAACCGGTCTCGGTCAGGGTCTTGACAGCGTCCGTGGCGCCGGTGAGGCTCACCTTCGCGACGTCCCGGCGGCCCAGTGCCCACAGGACGAGTTCGCCTACCGGGCCGTGCACGCGGACGGCTCCGCGACCGCCGCCGGAGACGCGGGCGGCCCGGCCGTCGGGCCGGACGAAGGTTACCTCGACCTGAACTTTCCTTAGGACAAAGCGGGCAATTTTTATCCTTCGCCAGAGTAGTTCCTCTAGTTCCGGCGAGAGGGCGCGGGGCTCCCAGTCGGGACGTGCACGCCGGACGTCCTCGTGGTGAACAAAGAACTCGACGGCGTTCGCGTTTTTGTCGACTCCGGGAAGGGCGTAGGGGGAGAACTTCGGCGGCCCCTGCGCGAACCGTTCCACGAGCCGTTCGAACGGAACGGCGCGGGCCGTCCGGCGCCGCACCCGCTCGGTGTAGAAGGCCAGCGGGGGAAGCAGGATCCCGGGGGCCGCGTCGGGGCGTCCTTCGCGGACGACCAGATGGGCGGCCAGGTCGCGGGCGTTCCAGCCGGCGCACTCGGTGGCGGCCTCCGGTCCCGCCTCCGCCAGTGCCGCTGCCAGCAGCAGCCGTTCGCGGCGGACCGGGCCGGGGTCCGCCGGGCCGGATCCGTCCTGCTTCGGGGCGGACGGCGCGGGGCCGTCGTCGGGCGTGCTCATCGGCCGATCGTAGGCCGCGGGCGGGCGGCCGGGAATAAGCGCCCCGGCTGGATGGTAGGGAATATCCGGCCCCACAAACCCCCCGCCGCGGCCGCAAGGGGGCATATTCCGGGGCGCCGCCGTCATCGAGGAGTCGCCGTGCCACCTGCGTCCAGACGCGTCAGCCCGCCCGTCCTGAGAGAGGGCTTGGGCGTCCTGTGGGTGGCGGTGAAGGCGGAGCCGCGGGTGTTCGCGCTGTCGGTGCTGGCGAGCGCCCTGTACGCGGCGATGACGGTGGGGACGGCGCAGGTGCTGGGCTGGGCGACCGGCCACGTGGTGCTGCCGGCGTTCGAGTCCGGGCACACGACCGCCGGGGCGCTGGCGGGGGCCGCCGCCCTGATCATGGCGGTGGCGCTGCTGAAGGCGCTCGGCGTCGCGGGCCGCCGGTTCTACGCGGGCCTGATGCAGTACCGGCTCCAGGCGTCCTACCGCCGCGCGGTGACCAGGCAGTACCTGCGGCTCCCGCTGGCCTGGCACCACCGGCACCCGACCGGGCAGCTGCTGTCGAACGCCAACGCCGACGTCGAGGCGGTGTGGGCGCCGATCGCGCCGCTGCCGATGGCGGTAGGCGTCGTGTTCATGCTGCTGATCGCCGCGGTGTCGATCCTGGTCACCGACGTGGTCGTGGCCGCGGTCGGGTTCCTGGTGTTCCCCGCCGTCGCCCTCATCAACGTGGTGTACCAGCGGCGGCTGTCGCCGGTGGCGACGCGGGCGCAGCAGCTGCGCGCGGAGGTCAGCGAGGTCGCGCACGAGAGCTTCGAGGGCGGCCTGGTGGTCAAGACCCTCGGCCGGGAGGCGGCGGAGACCGAGCGGTTCGGCGAGCGGGCGCGGGAGCTGCGGGACGCCAACATCGCGGTCGGCCGCATCCGGGGGCTGTTCGACCCGGTGCTGGAGGCGCTGCCGAACCTCGGGGTGCTGGCGGTCCTGCTGATCGGGTCGGTGCGGCTGGACTCGGGCGCGATGTCGCCGGGCGACCTGGTGAACGTCGCCTACCTGTTCACGCTGCTGTCGTGGCCGATCCGGGCGCTGGGCTGGGTGCTGGGCGAGGTGCCGCGCAGCGTCGTCGGATGGAAGCGGGTCCGCGGGGTTCTGGACGCGACGGGGTCGCTGCCGTTCGGGGACGGTTCGCTGGACGGGTCCGGCGGCGCGGCGACCGAGCTCCGGGTCCGGGAGGTCAGGTTCGCCTACGAGGCGGCCGGCGAGGGGACGCGGCGCCGCGTCCTGCACGACGTGTCGTTCGCGGCGGAGCCCGGCAGGACGATCGCGGTCGTCGGCCCGACGGGGTCGGGCAAGTCCACGCTCACCTCATTGCTCGTCCGGCTGGTCGACCCGGCGGACGGGTCCGTCCTGCTGGACGGCGTCGACCTGCGCGACGTGCGGCGCGGCGGGGTCGCGGCGACGGCGGCCCTGGTCCCGCAGCAGACGTTCCTGTTCGACGACACCGTGCGCGGCAACGTGACGCTCGGTCTCGACGTCCCCGACGAGCGGGTCTGGGAGGCGCTGAGGCTCGCCCAGGCGGAGGGGTTCGTCGCGGCCCTCGCCGACGGGCTCGACACGAAGGTGGGCGAGCGCGGGGCGACGCTGTCGGGCGGCCAGCGCCAGCGGCTGGCGCTGGCGCGGGCGCTGGTGCGGAGGCCCCGGCTGCTGGTCCTGGACGACGCGACGTCCAGCGTCGACCCGCAGGTCGAGGCGCGCATCCTGCAGAGCCTGCGGGAGTCGCAGGCGGAGGAGTCCGGGGGCGCGACCGTCGTGGTCGTCGCCTACCGCAAGGCCACGATCGCGCTCGCCGACGAGGTCGTCTACATGGAGCACGGCCGCGTGATCGCGCGCGGCACCCACGCGGAGCTGCTGGACGGCTCGGAGGGCTACCGCAACCTCGTCAACGCCTACGAGCGGGCCGAGGCGGAACAGGAAGCGGTCGAGGGCGGCGAGGAGGCCCTGGCATGACGACGGTGACCGACACGGCGGCATCGAAGCCGCGGAGCGCGCCGGGACTGAGCGACAGCGCGGCGGAGGGCGCGATCAGCACGCTGCGGCGCGGGCTGCGGCTGAGCCCGGAGTTCCGGGCCGGCCTGGCCGGAACGCTGGCGCTCGCGCTGGTGTCGACGGCCGGGCGGGTGGTGGTGCCCGTGGCCGTCCAGCAGACGATCGACAAGGGCCTCGGCCGTCCGGACGGCCCCGACCTGGCCTTCATCCAGACCGCGGTGCTGCTGTGCGCGGCGGCCGTCCTGGTGACGGCCGTGTGCGCCTACCTGATGAACGTGCGGCTGTACCGGACGTCCGAGGGCGGTCTGGCGACGCTGCGGGTGCGGGCGTTCCGGCACGTCCACGACCTGTCGATGCTCACCCAGAGCGGGGAGCGGCGGGGCTCGCTGGTGTCGCGGGTGACCGGCGACGTCGACCAGATCAGCCAGTTCATGCAGTCGGGCGGGCTGATGTTCATCGTGTCGATCGGGCAGCTGGTCGTGGCGAGCGTGCTGATGGTCGTCTACTCGTGGCCGCTGGCGCTGCTGGTGTGGGCGGCGTTCGTGCCGCTGGCGTTCGCGCTGCGCCGCTTCCAGCGGATCCTGTCGAGGGCGTACATGCGGGTGCGGGAGCGGATGGGCGACCTGCTGGCGGCGGTCAGCGAGTCGGTCGTGGGCGCCCCGGTGATCCGCGCCTACGCCTCGGAGGAGCGCACCGGCCGGCGGGTGGACGAGACGGTGGAGTCCTACCGGTCGGCGCAGACGCGGGCGCAGGCGATGGTGGCGCTCACGTTCCCGGTCAGCGAGCTGGTGGCGGCGCTCGCCACCGCCGCCGTCGTCATCGCCGGGACGCTGCTCGGCATCGCCGGGGAGCTGTCGGCCGGGCGGCTGGTGGCGTTCCTGTTCCTGGTCACGCTGTTCGTCAGCCCGATGCAGACGGCCACGGAGGTCCTGAACGACGCGCAGAACGCGATCGCGGGGTGGCGGCGGGTGCTCGGCGTGCTGGACACCGCCCCGGACGTCGCCGACCCGGGCGAGGCGGGCGAGACGCTGCCGCGCGGCCCCATCGATCTGCGGTTCGAGTCGGTGGGGTTCGCCTACCCGGGCGGGCCGCCCGTGCTGCACGACGTCAGCGTCGGCATCGCGCCGCGCAGCCGCGTCGCGATCGTCGGGCAGACCGGATCGGGCAAGACGACGTTCGCCAAGCTCCTCACCCGGCTCATGGACCCGGTGTCGGGCCGCGTGCTCGTGGACGGCGTGCCTCTGGACCGCGTCCGGTTCTCGTCGCTGCGCGAGCGGATCGTCATGGTGCCCCAGGACGGGTTCCTGTTCGACGCCTCGCTCGCCGACAACATCCGGTACGGGCGCCCGGACGCCTCCGACCAGGACCTCGTCCTCGCGCTGACCGAGCTTGGCCTCGCCGACTGGCTGGACGGCCTCCCCGAGGGGCTCGCGACACCGGTCGGGCAGCGGGGCGAGTCGCTGTCGGCGGGCGAGCGCCAGCTCGTCGCGCTGGCCCGCGCCTACATCGCCGACCCGGACCTGCTCGTGCTGGACGAGGCGACCTCCGCCGTGGACCCGGCCACGGAGGTGCGGATCCAGCGGGCGCTGGACGGCGTGACGCGGGGCCGCACGGCGATCTCGATCGCGCACCGGCTGTCCACGGCCGAGGCGGCGGACGAGGTGATCGTCTTCGAGGCGGGGCGGATCGTGCAGCGCGGCCCGCACGCGGAGCTCGTCGCCGAGCCGGGGGTGTACGCCGATCTGCACGCGTCCTGGATCGCCCAGCGGAGCCTGTGACGGGTTCCACGGGGCTACTTCCTGGGTAAACGCAAGCTAAAGCACTTGCCCGATATCTGGTCCAGTGCGCATTCTGCTGGGGTGAGCAACGAAGTCGTGTTGGAATCGGCGGCCACGCTGCACGGTCAACTGCAGCGTGGACTCGGGAGGGCCGCGCGCCGCGCGGCGGACAAGCCCGGCGCGGGCGAGTACGTGTACGCCTGCGTCCGGCGGGATCCGCGCTGGGATCGGCAGTGCGAGTCGCGGCGGCTGTACTACGCCCGGTTGATGGTGGATCTGGAGCTGCCGGTGGGGCCGGTGGCGGAGCATCTGTTCGCTCCGTCCGACCACACCGACCCCGACGAGTGGCGGGTGGACCTGGCGCTGGGCGTGCTGGCCGATCTGGTGCGGCTGAGCCGGCGGGAGGCCGCCGGGCCGCTGCGCCGGTACGCCGAGGAGGGCGCGCAGTGGTTCGACGCGGTCGCCGAGCTCATCGATCTTGAGGATCCCTCGCTGGCGGTCGGCCTGGACGCCCTGGTCGCCGCGCGGTGCGACGACGCGGACCTGGCGCTGCTGGTCCCGGGCCGGTACAACCCGGTGATCGAGGCGTGGGCGGCGCGGCAGCCGCGGGTGGCCGACGCCCTGGCGCGGCAGCGGGAGGCGGGCCGGGCGGCGCGCCGCGCGATGGTGCCCGCTCCAGGGAAGGACGCGCAGAGCGAGGCCGAGTTGCTGGATCTCGCGCGGCGCCGCGGGGAGGGCTCCATAGCGGCGATATTCGAGCTGGGCCGCCGCCGGACGCTGGCCCTGCTGGACCTCGCGGAGGAGCTGCTGCCCCAGCGGCCGAGCAGGTTCGGCGGCGCGGTGTGCCGGGCTCTGCGCGAGTACGGGCCGGAGACGCTGCCGCGGGCGCGGATGTGGGCGGCGCAGCGCGGCGGCTGCGCGGACATGGGGCTGCGCATCCTCGCCCGCTACGGCACCCGCCAGGACATCCCCCTGCTGATGGACGAGTTGAACGCCGCCGTCGCCCGGCGCGACTGGGCCGACGCCGCCAGCCCGATCGAGGGGCTGGGACGGCTGCGCGCGGGCGAGGCCGTCCCGCTGTTGAAGACCGCTTGGACCGAATCCACCTATGCCTATCTGAGACCCCGCATCCTGACCGCGTTGACGAGAACCGCCCCGCACACCGCCGAGTCCTACACCGTCGAGGGTCTGTGGGACTGCGAGGAGGGCGTCCGTGCCGAGGCCGCCCGGACCGCGCCCCTGACCGACGAGACGTCGCTGCGGCTACGCAGGCTCCACAACGACGACGCCGAGGACCCCGGCGTCCGCGCCGCCGCGGGCGCCCGCATGATGACCTGAGCCGCCGGTTTCCCGAACTGGATGAACCCCTCCGGGGCGGGGCGCGTATTCGTCTCTCGAATCGCGCGTCTCACCCCGGAGAGGAAGAGCGATGGGTTCCCGACACCATCTCGGCTTGTTGAGGCTCGGCTCGTGGAGGACGGTGCCGCTGTGCGCCGCCGCGCTGGCGATGCCGCTGGCGGCCGGCTGTTCCGCCGCGTCGGACGCGTCCGATGGCAAGGCCGCCCAGCCGGCCAGCCTGGCCGAGCTGGCGCAGCAGACCGACTGCTCCCTCACCGGGAAGCGCAAAGTGCAGGATCTGGAGCAGGGGAACTGCAAGACCGCGCGGGGACGCTACGTCCTGCTCAGCTTCACCTCCGACAACGGCATGAACGCCTGGTTGGAGGAGGCCAAGCCGTGGGGCGGGACGTATCTGGTCGGGGCGCGCTGGGTGGCGGTCAGCCAGCAGAAGACCCTGGAGTCGCTGCGCGAGGATCTCGGCGGGAAGATCGTCCAGGGTGACGACCACGGCCCGGAGCACGGTTCGGGGCACGGCTGAGCGGCGCTCAGGCCCGGCCGGCCGGGCTCCCCTCGCTCGTGCCCTCCTCGCCCCGCACGAGCAGGGCGCTCCAGCGCTCCAGGGCGGGGCCGAGGCGGGTCAGGACGCGCCGCCCCGCCAGCCCGCGGCGGACGATGCCCGGATGCCACAGCGCGTGCCGCGGCCCGTCGACGACCACCCGGACCGCCGCGACCGGCAGCGGTCCGGCGCGCTCGGCGACGAGCGCCGACTCCATGTCCGCGAGCCGCGCCCCCTGCGCCGCCAGCAGGCCGCGCTCGGCGCCCCGGACGACGCGGTCGGTGGTGACCAGCGGGCCGACCTGGACGCTCAGGCCGTCCCGGATCATCTCCTCGGCGAGCAGCCGCGGCGCCGCGCACGGCACCGCCTTCCCGCCCCCGCAGGCGGCGCGGATCTCGTCGGCGACGAGGACGTCGCCGGGCCTCAGCCGCTCGTCGAGCGCGCCGCCGAACCCGGCGACGACGAGGGCGGCGCAGGCGGCCGGCAGCCGGTCGGCGCGCCGCGCCCGGTAGCCGACGACCACGACCGGCGTCCGGGTGAGGCCGCGCCGGATCGCGCGCGCCTCCGTGCCGAGGGCGGCGCACACCACCGGGCCGAGCATCGGCGCGTCCTCGGCGTCGGACCAGAACCGCCCTCCGGCGGCGTCCGCCCCTTCGGTGAAGTCCACCCGCCCAGCGAAACACGAGGTCATCCCGAGATCCAGCGCCATCACCGCGCGGTGCGACATTCGCTCACCACCCAGGGCGAGGTCAGCTCACCGCGCAGGGCGACACCGGCTCGCCGCCAGGTGCCGGATCCGGGCGGCGCGGATCCGCCTCGCGGAGGGCGCGGACGGCCGCCCCGGCCGCCTAGACTCCCCGGCATGACCTCGACCTCCTTTCCCCTTCGGCGGAAGCTGGCCGTACTCCCGTTCGTCCTGCTGCCCCTCGGCGCCGCGGCCGCGTGCGGCGGCGAGAACAGCAAGACCTCCTGCGACGTCAACTCCTGCACGGTGACCTTCGACCGCGGTGTCGAAGCGAGCGCGTCCATCCTCGGAGTGAAGGCCGAGCTGGTGAGGGTGCAGGGCCAGATGGTCACCCTCAAGATCGGCGGGCAGACGGTGACGGTGCCGGCCGGGGACGGGCAGCAGGCCGAGGGCTTCGACGTCTCGGTGCAGTCCGTCACCCAGGACCAGGTGGTGGTGAAGATCTCCAACAACGGCTGACCGGGTCTACCATTCGCTCATGCGTTCGATGAACACGGCGGAGCGCCGGGCCCGGCTCGCGCTCCGCCACCGGCTCTGCCCTCCGGCCCGGACCGACGACGTCCTCGACGTCGTCCGGTCCATGGTGGTGCTGCACGCGACCGACCCGGCGACCGTCCACCTGTCGGTCGCGGCCCGCAGCGTCCACGCCGTCCCGGCGGCGGTGGAGAAGGCCCTGTACGACGACCGCACGCTGCTGCGGATGCTCGCGATGCGCCGGACGATGTTCGTCGCGCCGACCGAGCTGGTCCCGGTGCTGCAGGCGTCCACCGCGAACGGGCTGGCGGCCAAGCAGCGCGCCAGGTACACCAAGATGATCGAGCGCGGCGGCGACGTCACCGACGCGCCGGCCCTGTTCGCCCGGGCCGAGGAGGCCGCGCACGAGGCGCTGCTGGCACGCGGCATGGCGACGGGGGCCCAGCTCAGCGCCGACGTGCCCCTGCTGCGGACCCAGGTCGAGATGGCGCCCGGCAAGTCCTACTCGCGGGTCACGGGCATCACCACCTGGATCCTGGTCACGCTCGGCTGCGAGGGCCGCATCGTGCGCGGGCGGCCGAACGGGTCGTGGACGAGCAGCCAGTACGTGTGGTCGCCCGTCGAGACGTGGCTGCCCGGCGGCATCGAGCCGCTCCCGGCCGGCGAGGCCCGCGCCGGCCTCGTCCGCCGCTGGCTGCGCGCGTTCGGGCCGGCGCCGGTCACCGACCTGAAGTGGTGGACGGGCTGGAGCGCCGGCGACGTCGGGAAGGCCCTCGCGCTCCTGGACGTCACCGAGGTCGACCTCGGCGGCGGCGCCACCGGCCTCGTCCTGTCCGACGATCTGGAGCCGACGCCCGCGCCGGAGCCGTGGGCTGCGCTGCTGCCCGCGCTCGACCCGACCCCGATGGGCTGGCAGGAGCGGGGCTGGTTCCTCGGCCCCCACGGCCCGCTGCTGTTCGACCGCAACGGCAACGCCGGGCCGTCGGTCTGGTGGGACGGCCGCGTCGTCGGCGGGTGGGCGCAGCGCAGGGACGGCGAGATCGTCTTCCGCCTCCTGGAGGACGTCGGCGCCGACGCGGAGGCCGCCGTCGAGCGGGAGGCGGCGCGCATGGCGGCGTGGTACGGCGACGTCCGCGCGATCCCCCGGTTCCGCACCCCGCTGGAGCGCGAGCTGACGGCATGAGCCGGGGCCCGCTCCCGGCGGGCCCGATGCGGGCTCAGGCCGTCAGAAGTGGGGGCCCGCGATCGTCACGGCGCGGCGCCGGGCTCCGCTGCGCCTGAGGATCGTCACGATGAACGCGACGGCGGCGAGGCCGCCGAGGCCGAGCGCGGCCAGCAGGGCCAGGCCGAGGTAGCCGTCGGCGGTGTCGTCGGGCGTCACCAGGATCGGCCCGTCGGCGCCCCGGCATGTCAGCCGGGCCTCGCCCGACACCGGCGCCCTGAACGTGGCGGTGTAGCGGTAGGACGCGTGGTCGGAGGCGCTCCAGGAGTTCTTCCGCGTGAGCTGGACGGGCCCGGACCGCTCCCCCGCCTCGACGCGGCACGCGTACGGGGACGGGCCGCCCTCCCGGACGTAGACGAAGTAGCCGTAGCCCTCCGTGAGGCGGACGGTCACCCCGGCCGCCGGGTCGCCCGCGGCCGACGGGCCTCCGGCGACCTCCGAGTCGTCCCACAGGAGCGCGAGCAGCGTGAGGAACCCGATGGCGGCGACCAGGACCAGGACGACCGGCAGCGCGTACCATCCGGCGCTCGGGCTGATGCGCTGCGGCTGCGGCGTCCAGCCCGGTCCCGGCCGGCCGGGTTCCACGGGCGGCGGTCCCATCGGTGGGTTGGACCCGGGCCACATGTCTTCTCCCCCTGCGGAACGCCTGTGCCGGACGACAACGATCCCAGACAACGCTCCGCCCCGCCAGGCGGCCTCCGGTAAGGGGCCGCTGACCGAAAGATTGGGGCATGTCTGTAACGTCCCCTTGGACAGAGGAGGTGCGTGTGGCGGCACTGCCCGGCCTGACCCCCGGCACGCTCCCGCCCGGGACCGCCGAGCTGCGGGCCCGGGTGCGGGAGTTCCTGGCCGGGACACCCTTCACGGCCCGCTGCGACAGCTGGCTCACCGGCGCCGACCCCGCCTTCAGCCGCCTGCTGGGCGAGCGCGGCTGGCTGGGCATGACGCTCCCCGAACGCTACGGCGGGCACGGGCGCTCACCGCTGGAACGGTTCGTGGTGGTCGAGGAGCTGCTGGCCGCCGGGGCCCCGGTCGGCGCGCACTGGATCGCCGACCGGCAGACCGGGCCGTCCATCCTGGCCCATGGCACCGAGGAGCAGAAGGCGCGGTTCCTGCCCGCGATCGCGCGCGGCGAGTGCTTCTTCGCGATCGGGATGAGCGAGCCCGACTCCGGCTCCGACCTGGCCTCGGTGCGGACCCGCGCCGAACGCGACGGCGGAGGGTGGCGGCTGCACGGCGCCAAGGTGTGGACAAGCGGCGCCCACCTCGCGCACGCGATCCTCGTCCTGGCCCGCAGCGCGCCGCGCTCGCAGGACCGGCACGCGGGCCTCAGCCAGTTCATCGTGCCCCTGCCGGACGACCGCGTGACGGTCAGGCCGATCCGGGGACTGTCCGGCGAGCACCACTTCAACGAGGTCGTGCTCGACGGCGTGTTCGTGCCGGACGCGCTCGTCCTCGGCCGGGCCGGGGACGGGTGGCGGCAGGTCACGGCCGAGCTGGCCCACGAGCGCAGCGGCCCCGAACGGCTGCTCAGCACGTTCATGCTCATCCGGCTCCTGCACGGCCGCGCCGAGGGTCCGGCGGCCCGCCGGGCCCTCGGCGGGCTCATCGCACGACTGTGGGCGCTGCGGCAGGCGTCGCTCGGGGTCGCGGGCGCGCTCGCCCGGGGCGAGACGCCCGAACTGGCCGCGGCCCTCGTCAAGGATCTCGGGACGCGGTTCGAGCGCGAGGTCATCGAGGTGGCGCGCGAGCACGCGGGCGTGGAACCCGACCCCGGCTCCGCCGACCCGCTGGCCCGCGCGCTGGCGGAGTCGGTCGTCCAGGCGCCCGGGTTCACGCTGCGGGGCGGCACCAACGAGATCCTGCGCGGCATCGTCGCCCGCGGTCTGGGAGTGCGCTGATGGGGCTTCTGGAAGACACCGCGAACGAGATCCTGGCCGGCGAGGACCCGTGGCGGGCGCTGGAGGATTCCGGTCTGACGCTGGCCGGAGTGCCGGAGGAGGCGGGCGGCAGTGGCGGGGACCTCGCCGACGCCGCCACCCTCCTGTGCGCGGCCGGATACCACGCCGCCGGCGTGCCGCTGGCGGAGACCCTGCTGGCCGGGCGGCTGCTCGCCGATGCCGGGCTGCGGGCCGCTCCGGGCCCTCTCACCGTCATGTCCGGCGCGGTCGAGGCGGCGGAGAGCCGCGGCGTCCCCGTCCTGAGCGGGACGTTCCGCCGGGTCCCCTGGGCGCGCTCGGCACGGTCCCTGGTCGTCCTCGGCGACGGGATCGCCGCCGTCGTCGATCCGGCGCGGGCGCGGATCGCCGAGGGCGCGAACGTGGCGGGCGAGCCGCGCGACGACGTCGTCCTGTCCGGCGTCCCGGCGGAGCGGGCGGCGCCGTGCGCGGTGGACGCGGCCGAGCTGCGGCGGCGCGCCGCGCTGGCGCGGGCCGTCCAGCTGACGGGGGCGATGTCGCGGGCACTGGAGCTGTCCGTCCGGTACGCGGGCGAGCGGGAGCAGTTCGGGCGGCCGATCGGGCGGTTCCAGGCCGTCCAGCAGATGCTGGCGGAGCTGGCCGGGGAGGCGACGGTCGCGGACGTCGCGGTGCGCGCCGCCGTCCGCACCCCCGGCGACCCGGTCGCGGTGGCGGCCGCCAAGGCGAACGCGTCGCGGGCCGCGGGCGCGGTCGCCGCGATCGCCCACCAGGTGCACGGCGCGCTCGGCGTCACCGAGGAGCACCCCCTGCGCCGGGTCACCCTGCGGCTGTGGTCGTGGCGGGACGAGTACGGCGACGAGACCGCCTGGGCCGACGACCTCGGCGCCGTGCTCGCCGCCGCGCCCGACCCGTGGGCGCTCGTCACCGGCACCTGAACGCGCCGCCGTCGGAGCGGGTCGGTAATCTCGCTAGGAGTAGCCGACCGCGTTCGGAGACAGCATGGCGCCCTGGGACCGACTGCCCGTGCCGCCGATCAGGCTGCCCCGGCCGAAAGGCCTGCCATGGCCGGCGGGGCTGCCGCGGCCGCGAGGCCTGGCCCCCTACACCGTCGAGCGCGACCTGCCGGTGACCATGCCGGACGGGGTCGTCCTCCTCGCCGACCGGTACGTCCCGGCCGGTGTCGAGCGGCCCCCGACCATCCTCGTCCGCACCCCCTACGGGCGGCGCGGCCCCGCTGCCCTCGCCAACGGCCTGCTGTTCGTCCCGTTCGGCTTCCAGCTGGTCGTGCAGAGCGCCCGCGGGACCTCCGGGTCCGGCGGCGAGTTCGACCCCCTCGGAAGCGAGCGCGCCGACGGGCTCGCGACCGTCGAGTGGCTGAAGCGGCAGCCCTGGTTCCACGGCTCGTTCGCCACGTTCGGGCCGAGCTACCTCGGCTACGCGGCCTGGGCGATCGCCGCCGAGGCCGGGCCCGAGCTGAAGGCGATGTCCCTGCAGATCACCGCGTCCACGTTCCGGGACGCCGCCTACGTGGGCGGATCGTTCGCCCTGGAGTCCACGCTCACCTGGACCGACCTCACGCACCGGCAGCAGCGGCGGCTCGGCATGCTGACCGCGCCCCTGACGTCGCGGCGCCGCGTCCAGCGCGCCGCCCGCTCCGGCCGCCCGCTGGCCGAGCTGGACGTGGTGGCGGGCGGCGAGCCCATGCGCTTCTACCAGGACCTGCTCGCCGGCCACGGGACCGCCGACGGCTACTGGGACACCCGCGACTTCAGCGGCACCGTCGGCGAGGTCGCCGCGCCCGCCACCCTCCTCGGCGGCTGGTACGACATCTTCCTGCCCTGGATGATCAAGGACTATCTGGCGCTGCGCGCCGCCGGGCGCGTCCCGTACCTGACGATCGGCCCCTGGTGGCACACCGACGCGCGCCACGGCCTGCCGGCGATCCGCGAGTCGCTCGCCTGGTTCCGCGCCCACCTGCAGGGCGACCCGTCCGGGCTGCGGCGCGACCCCGTCCGCGTCTACGTCACCGGCGCCCGCGAGTGGCGGCACTACCGCGACTGGCCCCCGCCGGGCACGCGGTGGACGCGCTGGCACCTGCACGCCGGCGGCGGCCTCGGCGAGGACGGCCCGCGCGGCGCCGCGCCCAGCGCCTACCGCTTCGACCCCGCCCGCCCGACGCCGGCCCTCGGCGGCCCCACCCTGCTCGGCAGCTCCCGCCCCGTCGACAACCGCCCCCTGGAGCGGCGGCCGGACGTGCTGGTGTTCACCTCCTCGCCCCTCGGCGCCGACCTGGACGTGATCGGCCCGGTCGAGGCCGACCTGTTCGTCCGCTCCGACCGCGAGCACACCGACTTCGTCGTCCGGCTCTGCGACGTCTCCCCGGACGGGACGTCCCGCAACGTCTGCGAGGGCGGCCTGCGCCTGCCCGCTGCCGCGGCGAGACCCGTCGGGACCGGTGGGGTGTTCCGCCTCGCCGTCGACCTGTGGCCCACGGGTCACCGCTTCCAGCGCGGGCACCGCGTCCGGGTCCACGTCACCAGCGGCGCGCACCCCAAGGTCGCCGCCAACCCCGGCACCGGCGAGCCCCTCGCCACCGCGGCGACGAGGATGGTCACCGCCCGGCAGCAGGTCCTCCACGACCCCGACCACCCGTCCGCGATCATCCTCCCGGTCTCGGCGCGCTCCCCCGAGACCGCGGCTCCGGCCCCGGACGAGGACGCGCCCTGACCGCGGCCGGGAGACGGCTCAGCGCAGCCGGGAGATGATCGCCTTCGCCAGTCTCCCGGCGCTGCCGGGGGCGTGGTGGAGGTAGAGGGCGGGTTCGGTCAGTTCGAGCTCGATGAGCATCGGGGCGCCGTCCGGGCCGGGGATCATGTCGACGCGGGCGTAGAGGAGATCGTCGCCGTGCGGGACGGCGGCCAGGGCGCGGCGGGCGACCTCCAGCTCGCCGTCGGTCGCCGTGGACGCGGTGACCTGGCCGCGCGCCGGGTCGTCCCGGACGTGGCCCTGGACGCCCGCACCGGCGGTGAGGATCTGCGCCTTCCGGCAGGCGTGGCTGAACTCTCCGTCGCAGAAGATCAGCGCCGTCTCCCCGACCGTGTCGACCGCCGGCAGGTACGGCTGGACCATCACCGTCCGGCCCGCCTCGCGCAGCGAGCGCAGGTGCGCGCGGGCCGCGTCCTCCTCGCCGGGACCCCAGCGGGCGGTGTCGCCCGCGCCGATCGACACGGCCGGCTTGATGACGTACTCGGGCCAGTCGGAGGGGACGTCGTCGGGGTCCCACCGGGTCGGGACGACGGGGACCCCCGCGCCGGCGAGCTCGCGCAGGTAGCGCTTGTCGGTGTTCCACCGCACGACCTCGGCGGGGTTGAGGACGCGGGGCAGGCTCCGCGCCCATGCCGTGAACTCGTCCCGCCGGGCGGTGTAGTCCCAGGTGGAGCGGATGACGACCAGGTCGTAGCGGGTCCAGTCGATGCCGGCGTCCCAGATGACGGGCTCGGCGCCGGCGCCCTCGGCGGCCAGGGCGCCGATCAGGTCCTGGACGTCGTCGCTTCCGTCGGGCAGCAGGGAGCAGGTCGCGAGAGCGATGGTCATGCGGGGGGTTTCCTCTTCAGCGAACGGGGTTGCCGGCGGCGCGCAGCGCGTCCTTGACGTCGGAGATCTTCAGCTCCCCGAAGTGGAAGACGCTGGCGGCCAGGACGGCGTCCGCGCCCGCCGCCACGGCGGGCGCGAAGTGCTCGACGGCGCCCGCGCCGCCGCTGGCGATCACCGGGACGGTGACGGCCTCCCGGACGCGGCGCAGCATCTCCAGGTCGAAGCCGGCCTTGGTGCCGTCGGCGTCCATCGAGTTCAGCAGGATCTCGCCGACGCCGAGCTCCGCGCCGCGGCGGGCCCACTCGACGGCGTCGATGCCGGTGCCCTTGCGGCCGCCGTGCGTGGTGACCTCGAAGCCGGACGGCGTCCCCCCGGCGCGCCGGGCGTCCACCGACAGCACGACGCACTGCGACCCGAACCGGTGCGCGGCCTCCCGCAGGAACTCCGGCCGCGCGATCGCCGCGGTGTTGATCGAGACCTTGTCGGCGCCCTCGCGCAGCAGCCGGTCGACGTCGTCGACCGTGCGGATGCCGCCGCCGACGGTCAGCGGGATGAACACCTGCTCGGCGGTGCGCCGCACCACGTCGTAGGTCGTGGAGCGGTCGGCGCTGGAGGCGGTGATGTCCAGGAACGTCAGCTCGTCGGCGCCCTCGGCGTCGTAGCGGCGGGCCAGCTCCACGGGGTCGCCCGCGTCCCGCAGGTTCTGGAAGTTGACGCCCTTGACCACGCGCCCGGCGTCGACGTCCAGGCACGGGATCACCCGCACGGCGACGCTCACTTCACGGCCTCCAGGGCCTCTTCCAGCGTGAACGCCCCCGCGTAGAGGGCCTTGCCGACGATCGCGCCCTCGACGCCGTCGGGGACGAGCCCGGCCAGCTGCCGCAGGTCGTCCAGCGACGAGACGCCGCCGGAGGCGACGACGGGCTTGTCCGTCCGGGTGCAGACCTCGCGCAGCAGCTCGGTGTTGGGGCCGCGCAGCGTCCCGTCCTTGGTGACGTCGGTGACCACGTACCGGGGGCAGCCGTCGTCCTCCAGCCGCGCGAGGACCTCCCACAGGTCGCCGCCCTCGCGCGTCCACCCGCGCGCGGCCAGCGTCGTGCCCCGCACGTCCAGCCCCACCGCGATCCGGTCGCCGTGCGAAGCGATGATCTTGCGGCACCAGGCGGGGTCCTCCAGCGCGGCGGTGCCGATGTTGACCCGGGCGCACCCGGTGGCGAGGGCCGCCTCCAGCGACGCGTCGTCGCGGATGCCGCCCGACAGCTCCACCTTCACGTCCAGCTTCCCGGTCACCTCGGCGAGCAGCTCCCGGTTGGAGCCGCGCCCGAACGCCGCGTCCAGGTCCACCAGATGGATCCACTCCGCCCCCGCCTTCTGCCAGGCGAGCGCCGCCTCCAGCGGAGCGCCGTAGGAGGTCTCGGTGCCGGCCTCGCCCTGCACCAGCCGGACGGCCCGGCCGTCGGCGACGTCAACGGCGGGAAGGAGCGTCAAAGTCATGCGGAAACCCTATCGATGCAGATGGGACGGGGGCCTAGGCCAGGGTGGCGAGCCAGTTGCGCAGGAGCCGGGCGCCGGCGTCGCCGGACTTCTCCGGATGGAACTGGGTGGCGCACAGGGGGCCGTTCTCGACCGCGGCGACGAAGCGGTCGCCGTGCTCGGACCAGGTGACCAGCGGCGCCGGGATGGTGCCGGTCGGGTCGGACTCCAGGTCCCAGCTGCGGGCGGCGTAGGAGTGGACGAAGTAGAAGCGCTCGTCGCGCAGGCCCTCGAAGAGCGCGGAGCCTTCGGGGACGTCCACGGTGTTCCAGCCCATGTGCGGGACGACCGGGGCGTTCAGGCGGTCGACCGTGCCCGGCCACTCGTCGCAGCCCTGGGTGGTGACGCCGTGCTCGATGCCCTTGGAGAACAGGATCTGCATGCCGACGCAGATGCCGAGGACGGGGCGGCCGCCCGCCAGGCGGCGGCCGATGATCTGGTCGCCGCGCACCGAGCGCAGGCCCGCCATGCAGGCGGCGAACGCGCCGACGCCCGGGACGACCAGGCCGTCGGCGCCGAGCGCGGCGTCCCGGTCGGCGGTGACGGTCACCTCCGCGCCGGCGCGGGCGACGGCGCGCTCGGCGGAGCGCAGGTTCCCCGAGCCGTAGTCCAGGATGACGATCTTCTTCACGACCACATCACTCCACCGGCGACCGCGAACCCGGCGAGCACCAGCAGGAGCAGCGCGGCGATCTTGAGGCCCTGCTTGACGAAGCTGTACACGCCCGCCAGCAGGAACACGGCCACCGCGAAGATCGCCACGGTGCCGTAGGTGAGGTGCAGGCCCCCGACGTCCACGGCTACAGGGCCCCCTTGGTGGAGGGGATGCCGTGCACCTTCGGGTCGAACGCCACGGCGTCGCGCAGCGCGCGGGCGAGGGCCTTGAACTGCGCCTCGACGATGTGGTGGGCGTTGCGGCCGTAGGGGACGTGGACGTGCAGCGCGACCCGCGCGTTCGACACGAACGACTCGAAGACGTGCCGGGTCATCGTGGTGTCGTACTCGGGACCGATCATCGGCGCCATGCCGTCCGGCTCCACGTGCACCAGGTAGGGGCGCCCGGAGACGTCCACGGTGACCTGGGCGAGGGCCTCGTCGAGCGGGATGGAGGCGTCGGCGAAGCGCCGGATGCCGGACTTGTCGCCGAGCGCCTCGCGGAACGCCGCGCCGAGCGCGATCGCGGTGTCCTCGATGGTGTGGTGGCTGTCGATGTGCAGGTCGCCGGTGGTCTTGACGGTCAGGTCGAACGACCCGTGCTTGCCGAGCTGCGCCAGCATGTGGTCGAAGAACCCCACGCCGGTCGCGACGTCGACCCGCCCGGTGCCGTCGAGGTCGATCTCGACGAGGACCTGGGTCTCCCCGGTCCCGCGCTCGACTCGTCCCTTGCGCGTCACGGACTCTCCTCACTGTTCTCGGTGCCCGCTCCGCGCGCCTCGCGGAGCGCGGTGCGAAAGGCGGCCATCTCCGCGGGGGTGCCGACGCTGACCCGCAGCCACTCGGGCGGGCCCACCTCACGGATCAGCACGCCGCGTCCGAGCAGGTCCTCCCAGACGCGGCGGCGGTCGGGGAACGTCCCGAACAGGACGAAGTTGGCGTCGGAGTCGGCGACCCGCAGCCCCTCGGCGCGCAGCCACGCCACGAGGTCGTCGCGCTCGCGGCGCAGCGCCTCGACGCCGCCGAGCAGCTCCTCGCCGTGGGCGAGGGCGGTGCGCGCGACGGCCTGGGTGACGGCCGACAGGTGGTAGGGCAGCCGGACGAGCAGCAGCGCGTCGATCACGGCGGGGTCGGCGGCCAGGTAGCCGAGCCGGGCCCCGGCCATCGCGAACGCCTTGGACATCGTCCGGGTGACGATCAGCCGCGGGTGGCCGTCCAGCAGCGTCAGCGCCGACGGGGTGCCCGCCCGGCGGAACTCGGCGTAGGCCTCGTCGACGACGACCATGCCGGGCGCGGCGGCGAGGACGGCCTCGATCGCGTCGAGCGGCAGCGCCGTGCCGGTCGGGTTGTTGGGCGAGGTCAGGAACACCACGTCGGGCCGGTGCTCCACGACGGCCGCGACGGCCCGCTCGGGTTCGAGGCCGAAGTCCTCGTCACGGAAGGCGTTGACCCAGCGGGTCCCCGACACCCCGGTGATGATCGGGTGCATCGAGTAGGACGGCTCGAAGCCGAGCGCGGTGCGGCCCGCGCCGCCGAACGCCTGCAGGATCTGCTGGATGATCTCGTTGGAGCCGTTCGCGGCCCACACCCGGGCCGTGGTGAGGCCGGCGCCGGGCGTGTCGGCGTTCAGGAACGCGGCGAGGTCCCCGCGGAGCGCGACCGCGTCCCTGTCGGGGTACCGATTCAGCGACCCGGCGACGTCCATGACGGCCTCGCCGAGGGCCTTCACGAGCCGCTCGGACGGCGGGTAGGGGTTCTCGTTGGTGTTGAGCGCGTACGGGACGTCCAGCTGGGGCGCGCCGTAGGGCTCCCTGCCGCGCAGGTCGTCCCGCAGCGGCAGGTCGTTGAGCGAGGTCACGAAGGGATCTCCCAGTCGAAGCGGGCCTTGAGGGCGGCGCCGTGGGCGGGCAGGTCCTCGGCCTCGGCGAGCGCGACGACGCGCGCGGTGGCGTCGGCGAGGGCGTCGCGGTCGTACTCGACGACGTGCACGCCGCGCAGGAACGACTGGACCGACAGCCCCGAGGAGTGGCAGGCGCACCCGCCGGTCGGCAGGACGTGGTTGGACCCCGCCAGGTAGTCGCCGAGCGACACCGGCGCGTACCGGCCCACGAAGACCGCCCCGGCGTTGCGGACGCGCGCGGCGACCGCGGCGGCGTCGGCGGTCTGGATCTCCAGGTGCTCGGCTGCGTAGGCGTCCACGACCTTCAGGCCGTCGTCGACGCCGTCGACCAGGACGATGCCGGACTGCCGCCCGGCCAGCGCCTCGGTGACCCGCTCGACGTGCCAGGTCCGGGCGACCTGCGCCTTCAGCTCGGCCTCGACCTCGTCGGCGAGCCGCGCCGAGTCGGTGACCAGGACTGAGGCGGCGAGCGTGTCGTGCTCGGCCTGGCTGATCAGGTCGGCGGCGACCTCCACCGGGTCGGCGGTGCCGTCGGCGAGGATCGCGATCTCCGTCGGGCCGGCCTCGGCGTCGATGCCGATCACGCCCTTGAGCAGCCGCTTCGCGGCGGCGACGTAGACGTTGCCGGGGCCGGTCACGAGGTCGGCGCGGGGGCACTCGTCGGTGCCGTAGGCGAACATCGCGACGGCCTGCGCGCCGCCCGCGGCGTACACCTCGTCGACGCCGAGCAGCGCGCACGCGGCGAGGATCGAGGGGTGCGGCAGGCCGCCGAAGTCCTTCTGCGCGGGCGAGGTGACGGCGAGGGAGCCGACGCCCGCCTCCTGCGCGGGGACGACGTTCATGACAACGCTGGACGGGTAGACGGCGCGGCCGCCCGGCACGTACAGGCCCACGCGGCCGACCGGGATCCACCGCTCGGTGACGGTGCCGCCGGGCACGACCTGCGTGGTGACGTCGGTGCGGCGCTGGACTCGGTGCACGGCCCGGGCGCGGCGGATGCTCTCCTCCAGCGCGTCCCGGACGGCCGGGTCGAGCTCGGCGAGCGCGCGGTGCACGGTCTCGACCGGGACCCGGACGCGCTCCAGCTCGACCCCGTCGAACCGGGCGGTGTACTCCCGTACCGCCGCCGAGCCGCGATGGCGCACGTCCTCGCAGATGGGCCGCACCTTGTCCAGGGCGGCCTCGACGTCGAGTTCGGCGCGGGGCAGCACGGAGCGCAGATCGCCGGGCAGCGAGCCGCGCAGGTCGATACGGGAAATCACCCGTCCAGTCTACGGAGTGCCCTCCGTCCCTCGCGCACCGTCTCACGTCCCGAGACGCCGTGTCGTCGCGGGCGCGGCGGCGTTCTCCGGGACGAGCGCCCCGGGGCGGCGCGTCAGACGCGCAGGGCGCCGTCCAGGACGGTGACGGCCCGGCCGGCGAGGGTCACCCGGTCGCCGTGCAGCGCCACGCGGACGTGCCCGCCGCGCGGCGACGCCTGGTAGCCGGTGAGGGCGTCGCGGCCGAGGCGCTCGGCCCAGTAGGGCGCGAGGGCGCAGTGGGCGGAGCCGGTCACCGGGTCCTCGGCGTCGCCCGGCAGGACGCGCGGGGCGAAGAACCGGGACACGAAGTCGTGCTCCCCGCCGGGGGCGGCGGCCGCCGTGACGATCACGCCGCGGGCGTCGATCGCGGCGAGCGCCCGGACGTCCGGGGCGAGCTCCCGCACGGAGGTCTCGTCCGGGACCTCCGTGAGCAGGTCGTTCTGGGCGTTGCGCCCGGTGCGCAGCACCTTGGCGCCGAGCGCCTCCGCGAGCCCCTCGGGCACCTCGACCGGGTCGGCGCGCATCACCGGGAAGTCCATCGCCAGCGCGCCGTCCCCCTCCGGGGTGACGGTGAGGACGCCGCTCCTGAGCGTGCGGAACCTGATCGGGCGGCCCCTCGCGGCCGTCCCCGTCTCGTAGAGGGCGTGCGCGGAACCGAGGGTGGCGTGCCCGCAGAGCGCGACCTCCGTCTTCGGGGTGAACCACCGCAGCTCGAAGTCGGCGTCCCCGTCCTGGAGCGGACGGACGAACGCCGTCTCGGAATGCCTCATCTCCGCGGCGACGCGCTGCATCCACTCCGCGTCGGCGGCACCGGTGAGCAGGCACACCCCGGCGGGGTTGCCGGCGAACGCGCGGCCGGTGAAGGCGTCCACGACGAGCATCCTCATGGCGCCGACGCTACACCTGCTTCACACTGTGAAAAATCACCCCTTACCAAGATCATCATTTGCGACGTACCCTGGCGGCACGGGCGTTTCCGGTAGCGCCCAGGAGCGCGGGAGAGAAGATGTGACCGAGCGCCTCGCCCTGTTCCCCCTCGGCACCGTGCTGTTCCCCGGCCTGGTGCTCCCCCTGCACCTGTTCGAGGACCGCTACCGCCGGCTCGTCGCCGACCTCCTCGAACAGCCCGAGCCCCGCGGCTTCGGCGTCGTCGGCATCGAACTCGGCCACGAGGTCGGCGAGAACGCGGCGCACCGCCTCGCCGAGGTCGGCTGCGTCGCGGAGCTGCGCGAGGTCACGCCGCACCCCGACGGGCGGTACGACATCGTCGCCGTCGGCACCCGGCGGTTCCGGGTGAAGGAGCTGGACCGGTCCCGGCCCTACCTGCGAGGCGAGGTCGAGTTCCTGCCCGAGGAGCCCGGCGCCGACCCGGCGCCCGCCGCGGCGCGGGTCCGGCGGCTGTTCCGGCGCTACCGGCAGCGCCTCGGCGCGGCCGGCGCCGGACCGCTGGAGGAGATCGAGCCGCCCGGCGACCCGGTCGCGCTGTCGTACGCGATCGCGGCGTCCCTCGTCCTGGACGGGCACGAGAAGCAGCGCCTGCTGGAGCACGAGGACGCGGCGCTGCGGCTGGAGGCGGAGAGCGACCTGCTGGCCAGGGAGAACCGCATCCTGGACGTGCTCCCGATGATCCCCGCCGGGCAGTTCCTGGACGGGTCGTTCACGCCGAACTGAACGCCCACGGCAGACTGCCCCCATGAGCACTGCCAAGGCCAAGGGCGGCAAGGGCACCCCCGCGACCATCGCCGCGGCGAAGGCCGGCGCCGACTTCACGCTGCACGCCTACGAGGTGGACCCGAACGCCGAGTCCTACGGGGAGGCCGCCGCCGACGCCCTCGGCGTCCCGCACGACCGGCTCTTCAAGACGCTGCTCGCCGAGGTCGACGGGAACCTCACCGTCGGCGTCGTCCCGGTGTCGTCCACCCTCGACCTGAAGGCGCTCGCGGCCGCCGCGGGCGGCAAGAAGGCGCGGATGGCCGACCCCCGGGACGCCGAGCGCGCCACCGGGTACGTCGTCGGCGGCATCAGCCCGCTCGGGCAGCGCAGGAGGCTGCCCACCGTGATCGACGCGTCGGTGTCAGGGCTCACGACCGTCTACGTCTCGGCCGGCCGGCGCGGCCTCCAGATCGAGCTCGTCCCCGCCGACCTCGTCCGCCTCACCGGCGCCCGCGTCGCCGCCATCGCCCGCGGGTAGCCGCCGCACGACCAGCTCCAGCAGCCCGTAGGCGGCGACCGCCGGCAGCGCCCAGAACACCAGCACGCCCTTGGCGCGCAGGTCGGCGACGCCGGTGACGGTGGTGCCGTCGCGCCCGTGGCGGACCACGTCCTCGTAGTGCCCGAGCCCGATCAGGTGCCCGGTCTGCCACGCGAGGACGGCCGCCGCGGCGCCGCCCACGGCCAGCCCGAGCAGCAGCGCGGAATCGTTGCCGCGCCCGCCCGCCAGGTAGGCGCCGACACCGCAGACGATCCCGGCGACGAGCGCGATCAGCGCGAAGCGGGCGTCGATGCCGATCGGGCCCTGGCCTTCCGGGTCGGCCAGAAGAGCCTCACCCTGCACGACGACGTACGTCACCTTGGGAACGACCGCCGCCCACAGCAGGCCGGCGAGCGGCCCCAGCAACGTGACGACGGCGCTGGTGACCGCCCAGATCGCCAAGAGCCTCCCGGTGGGTCGCCGCACCTCGTACGCTCCTAGTTGCAAGTCGTCCGACAGCGAAAGCCTAGCCTGCCCAGGTCAGCCGATCGACTCTCGAAGGGTGTCCGATTCCCGCCCACGGCAGCCCCGATAACTGGGATAATGTGCCCGACATGTCCGGATTCAGCCCCGCGTTCGAACGCCTCGGCGCCGCCCTGGCGGCCGTCGTCCTGCAGCAGCAGGAGACGCTCGCCGAGTTCCTGCCGCGCGAGGACTGGAGCGCCGACCTGACCGCCCGCACCTACACCAGCGGCGGCGTCACGGTCCGCGTCTCGCTGCTCGGCAGCTACGCCGCCCGCGAGCGCACCTGGCTGTGGGGCTGGGCCAACCCCCAGTTCGGCGACGCCCACCCCGCCGTCGCCCCCACCCTGATCCTCCGGGCCATCGGCGAACGCCTCGGCATCACCGAGTTCACCACCCCCGAAGTCGACCTGTCCTGGTACGAAGGCCCCGCGGGCCACGGCGGCGAACTGATCGCGATGGCCGCCGGCGGCGTCCTCGGCGGCTCCGGCTACATCGGCGCCGGCTACGACGGCGGCTCCGCCTACCTGCACGTCGACGACCCCCAGGCGCCGCCCGCCCAGTGGGACCCCGTCCCACTCCCCCGCCTCGTCGCCAACGCCGCCAGCCTCTTCCCCCACGAGCCGCGCCTCACCCTCGCCGGGCTCCTGTCACACCACCGCGTCCCCTACCGGCAGAGCGACGACCTCACCGAAGTCACCCTCCCCGGCGGCGGCACCGCCCGCGCCCACTTCGACGGAACCGGCCGCTTCGTCGACTGGAGAGCTGAACTTATTGCGGTTTCTTAGGTTTCGGGCCTTGGGGGCCCGAAACCCTAAGAAACCGCGGTGCGATCGCTGGCATCGCTCCGACTCGCTGTTCTTATTGCAGTGCTCTCCTCCTTCGGGCCTGGCGGCCCTCCATCGTCGAGCACTGCGTGCGATCGCTGGCATCGCTCCGACTCGCCTAAAGGCTCGCTGCGCGATCAGTTTCTTGCTTCGCTCGAAACCGCCTTCGGACGCGATCGCGATCCCCAGGGTCCCCGGTGGCTGAGGTGCCGGTTGCGGCCGTCGGGGGTGTTGGTTGCGGTCTGCGGCCTCGTACGGCGCGGGTACCCCCGGGTGGGGCTCGATGGCGGCCACTCACCCGCCAGCCGCGTCCCCAACCTCACGGGGCAGAACAGCTAGCCCAGGCAGGAGGGGCCTAGGAGTTGTTTCAGGTCGCCCATTAGGGCGGGGGACGGGGCCACGCGGAGGCGGTCGTCCAGGCGGACGACTGTTGTGCGCGGGCCGTTCTGGAGGTGGAGGTGCACCTCGGCGGTGCCGGGGTGGGTGATCAGCACTTCCTTGAGGCGGGAGACCGTGGGGGGCGTGCAGCGGCCCAGCGGGAGCGTGACCGAGAGCGGGCCGGTCGCGTCGGTGACGCTGAGGTCGGGCTGGACGACCTCCATCGCGATGATCTTCGCGACGTCCTCGCGGCGGTCGAGGCGGCCCTTGACGACGAGGATGGCGTCCTCGGCCAGCAGGGTCGAGCACAGCTGGTAGGACGACGGGAAGCACATCACCTCGATGGAGCCGCCGAGGTCCTCCAGCTGGAACATGGCCCAGGAGTTGCCCTGCTTGGTGACCTTGCGCTGGAGGCCCGAGAGCAGGCCGGCGACGATGACCACCTGGCCGTCGGGGCGCTCGCCGCCGTTCAGGACGGCGATCGTGCAGTCGGCCTCCCGTTCGAGGATGTGCTCGACGCCGAGGAGCGGGTGGTCCGAAACGTACAGGCCGAGCATCTCCCGCTCGAAGGCGAGCAGGGTGGTCTTGTCCCACTCCTCGGCCTCGGGGATCGCGACGGCGAACGCGTCCTCGCCGCCGTCGTCCTCCAGGGCGCCGAACAGGGAGTCCTGGCCGACGGCCTCCTTGCGCTTGATGTCGATGACCGAGTCGATGGCCTGCTCGTGCACCATCAGCAGCGCCTTGCGCTGGTGGCCGAGCTCGTCGAACGCGCCCGCCTTGATCAGCGACTCCACCACCCGCTTGTTGCACACCGGCGGCGGGACCTTGTTGAGGAAGTCGTTGAAGTCGGTGTAGGCGCCCTTCTCGCGGCGGGCCGCGACGATGCCGTCCACGACGTTGGTGCCGACGTTGCGGACGGCCGACAGACCGAAGCGGATCTCGGTGTCGCCGAGCGGGGTGAAGTCGGCCTCGGAGGTGTTGACGTCGGGCGGCAGCACCTTCAGGCCCATCCGGCGGCACTCCGACAGGTACAGGGCGCTCTTGTCCTTGTCGTCGCCGACGGAGGTGAGCACGCCCGCCATGTACTCGGCCGGGTAGTTCGCCTTGAGGTAGGCCGTCCAGTAGGAGACGAGGCCGTACGCCGCGGAGTGCGCCTTGTTGAAGGCGTAGTCGGAGAACGGGACGAGGATGTCCCACAGCGTCTTCACGGCCTCCTTGGAGAAGCCGTTGTCGATCATGCCCTGCTCGAACCCGACGAACTGGGCGTCCAGCTCGGCCTTCTTCTTCTTGCCCATCACGCGGCGCAGCAGGTCCGCCTTGCCGAGCGTGTAGCCCGCCACCTTCTGCGCGATCGCCATGACCTGCTCCTGGTAGACGATCAGGCCGTAGGTGGTGTCGAGGATCTCCTTGAGCGGCTCCTCCAGCTCCGGGTGGATCGGGGTGATCTCCTGCGCGCCGTTCTTGCGCAGCGCGTAGTTGGTGTGGGAGTTCGCGCCCATCGGGCCCGGCCGGTACAGGGCGCCCACGGCGGAGATGTCCTCGAAGTTGTCCGGCTTCATCAGCCGGAGCAAGGAGCGCATGGGGCCGCCGTCGAACTGGAAGACGCCGAGGGTGTCGCCGCGGGCGAGCAGGTCGTAGGTCTTCTGGTCGTCCAGCGGGAGGGCGAGCAGGTCGACGTCGACGCCCTTGTTCTTCTGGATGCCCTTGAGCGCGTCGTCGATGATCGTCAGGTTGCGCAGGCCGAGGAAGTCCATCTTGAGCAGGCCGAGCGACTCGCAGGTCGGGTAGTCGAACTGCGTGATGATCGCCCCGTCGGCGTCCCGGCGCATGATCGGGATGTGGTCGGTGATCGTCTCGCCGGACATGATGACGCCGGCGGCGTGCACGCCGGTCTGGCGGATCAGGCCCTCCAGGCCCTGCGCCAGGTCCATGATCTGCTTGACGTCGGTCTCTTCCTCGTACAGCCTGCGCAGCTCGCCCGCCTCGCCGTAGCGCGGGTGCTTGTCGTCGAAGATGCCCGACAGCGGGATGTCCTTGCCCATGACGGCGGGCGGGAACGCCTTGGAGATCCGGTCGCCGAGCGCGTACGGGAAGCCGAGGACGCGGCCCGCGTCCTTGATGGCGGCCTTCGCCTTGATGGTGCCGAACGTGGCGATGAAGGAGACCTTGTCGGCGCCCCACTTCTCGGTCGTGTACTTGATGACCTCGGCCCGCCGGTCTTCAGGGAAGTCGATGTCGATGTCGGGCATGGACGCGCGCTCGGGGTTCAGGAACCGCTCGAAGATCAGTCCGTGCGGGATGGGGTCGAGGTCGGTGATGCCCATCGCGTAGGCGATCAGCGAGCCCGCGGCGCTGCCGCGCCCCGGGCCGACCAGGATGCCGTTCTCCTTAGCCCACATGATGAAGTCGGCGACGACGAGGAAGTAGGACGGGTACCCCTTGCCGAGGATGACGCCCATCTCGTACTCGGCCTGCTCCTTGTAGCCCTCCGGGAGGCCGTCCGGGAAGCGGCGCTCCAGGCCCTTCCAGACCTCCTTGCGGAACCAGCTCTCCTCGGTCTCGCCCTCCGGGACGGGGAAGCGGGGGCTGAGGTCGCGGTACTCGAACATCCCGGCGGGGTCGACGCGCTCGGCGATCAGCAGGGTGTTCCGGCAGCCCTCGGCCCAGATGTCGGAGGAGTCGATGGCGCGCATCTCGTCGGCGGTCTTGAGGTAGTAGCCGCTGCCGTCGAACCGGAACCGGTCGGGGTCGGCGAGCTGCTTGCCCACCTGCACGCACAGGAGCGCGTCGTGCGCGGTGGCCTCGGACTCGTGCGTGTAGTGGGAGTCGTTGGTGACGACCGGCGGGATGTTCAGCCGCTTGCTGATCTCGATGAGGCCGTCGCGGACGCGGCGCTCGATGTCGAGGCCGTGGTCCATCAGCTCCAGGAAGTAGTTCTCCTTGCCGAGGATGTCCTGGAAGTTCGCGGCGGCCTTCAGCGCCTCGTCGAACTGGCCGAGCCGCAGCCGGGTCTGGACCTTGCCGGACGGGCAGCCGGTCGTGGCCATCAGGCCGTCGGCGTGCTCGGCGAGCAGCTCCTCGTCCATGCGGGCGTACTTGAAGACGAAGCCCTCGGTGTAGGCGCGGCTGGAGAGCTTGAAGAGGTTGTGCAGGCCGGACCTGTTGCGCGCCCACAGCGTCATGTGGTTGATCAGGCCGCCGCCGGAGACGTCGTCGCGCTTCTGGCTCGGCTCGCCCCACTGGATCTTCTTCTTGTGGAACCGGGACTCCGGCGCCATGTAGGCCTCGATGCCGATGATCGGGGTGATGCCGGCCGCGGTCGCCTGCTTGTGGAAGTCGTAGGCGCCGTGCATGTTGCCGTGGTCGGTCATGGCGATCGCCGGCATCTTCTGCCGCCCGACCTCCTCGAACATCTGCTTCAACCGGGCGGCTCCGTCGAGCATGGAGTACTCGGTGTGAACGTGCAGGTGAACGAAAGAGTCGGCCATGCGTGCTGCGCCTCCTGCTCGTCGCATGCGACCGCCCACGTGCGGGTTCGGCACGTGGTCGCGGCATCGGTACCGGGGGAAGGTCGTCGGGCCGGCGGGCGCCGGAACGACGCGGCTCTGAGAGCCTAACCCGCATCCCTGGTCACTCGCGCCCCGACGCGCCCAATCCCCGGGGACCCCTTCCGGTCGTCTCGAAACCCGGGACGGGATGTCCGGAGTTTGGCCCGCCGGGCGGCACGGCATACGATCGGCTCCGTGGAACGTCGCCATTTCAGGTTTACGCGGCCGGCTCCGGGTGAGCCGGTCGCCCCCGCGACCTAGCGACGACCCCGGAGCCGGCGAGGCGGAGTCCCAGAGGGGCTCCGCCCTTCTGCTGAAACGCCTTTTCGCTGATCAGGCGCGGCCCGGGGCACCTGCTCCCCTCGCCCGGACGGGCCGCGCGAGAGGGGACCCGAGATGAACGACCAGGTGATCGATCCCGTCGGCGCGGACGCGGACTGCCCGGCCCGCGGGCCGTCCGGGGAGATGCGCGTCGCGCTGCCGTCGGCCGACGCCGTCACCACGCTCGCCGAGGCCCGCGAGGCGATCGACGGCCTCGACGCCGCCCTCGCGACGCTGCTGGAGCACCGCACCGCGGTCGCCGCCGTCGTCCAGCGGCTCAAGCCGGTCGGCGGCTTCGCCGGCCGCGACCCCGAGCGCGAGCGGCGGATCGTCGAGGCCATGGCGGCCCGCGCCCCCTCGCTCGGTCCGGAGCGGCTCGCCCCCATCGTTAACGCGATCATCGAGGCGGGGCTGGACGCGGCCGAGTCCGGCCGATGAGCGCGGCCGGGTCCGCGCGGGCGGCCGGAGAGGACGTCCCGGACGAGGAGGCTCCGGACGGGATCGCCCGGCAGGAGAGCGCCGAGGACGAGGCCGCGCGTGCCGCGGCGGTCCGCGACGGGCTCGGCGTGGGCGTCGCCGTGGGGGTGTCCGGCCTGGCGTTCGGCGCGGCGGCGGTCACGGCGGGGCTCACGGTCGCGCAGGCGTGCGCGCTGAGCCTGCTGGCGTTCACGGGCGCGTCCCAGTTCGCGCTGGCCGGGGTGGTCGGCGGGGGCGGCGGGCTGGTCGCCGGGACGCTCGGCGCGGTCCTGCTCGGCGGGCGCAACGCCCTGTACGGGATGCGGCTCGCCGCGACGCTCGGCGTGCGCGGCCGGCGCAGGCTGGCGACCGCGCACGTCGTCATCGACGAGACGGCGGCCGTGGCGACCGCGCAGCGCGGCCGGGCCGCCGCCCGCGCCGGGTTCTACACGACGGCGATCACCCTCTACCTGGCGTGGAACCTCACCACGCTGCTGGGCGCGGTGGGCGCGGCGCGGCTGGGCGACCCTGACGCCGTGGGCCTGGACGTCCTCGGCCCGGCGGCGTTCCTCGCCCTGCTCTGGCCGCGGCTCACAAGCGGGCGGACCGCGGTCCGCGTCGCCGTCGCCGCGGCGGTGATCGCGGTGGCGGCGACGCCGGTGCTGCCGCCGGGCGTGCCGGTCATGCTGGCCGCCGTCGCCGCGCTGCCCGCCCTCCTCGGACGGAGGGCGGCGCCGTGAGCGTCTGGATCGCGGTGATCGCCACCGGGCTCGGCTGCTACGCGCTGAAGCTCGGCGGGCTCGTCACCCCGCGCCGGATGCTCGACGACCCGCGGGTGCGCCGGTTCACCGACCTCGTCCCGGTGGCCCTGCTCACCGCGCTGATCGCCGTCCAGGCGCTCAGCGACGGCCGGACCCTGGAGTTCGACGCCGCGCGGCTGTCGGGCCTGGGCGCCGCCGTGGCCGCGCTCCTGCTGCGCGCGCCGTTCCTGGTGGTGCTGGTCGTCGCGGCCGGGGTCGCGGCGGGGTTGCGCCTGCTCGGTCTCTGACGGCCTGCTCGGGCTCAGGACTCCTCCGCGACGATCTCCAGGGCGCGGGCCAGGTCGTCCGGGTAGGGGCTCTCGAACTCCACCCACTCGCCCCTCGTGGGGTGCTCGAAGCCCAGCCGGACGGCGTGCAGCCACTGCCGTCTGAGGCCGAGGCGCTCCGCCAGGGTCGGGTCGGCGCCGTAGGCCATGTCGCCCACGCACGGATGCCGGATCGCGGACATGTGGACGCGGATCTGGTGCGTGCGGCCCGTCTCCAGGTCGATGTCGAGCAGCGACGCCGCCCGGAACGCCTCGACGGTGTCGTAGTGGGTGACGGACGGCTTCCCGCCCGCGACGACCGCGAACCGGCCGTCGCCGGAGGGGTGCCGGTCGATGGGGGCGTCGACCGTCCCGCGGAACGGGTCGGGATGGCCCTGCACGAGCGCCTGGTAACGCTTGTCGATGCGGCGCTCCTTGAACGCCCGCTTGAGCCGCGAGTAGGCGACCTCGCTCTTCGCGACGACCATGGCGCCGGTGGTGTTGGCGTCCAGCCGGTGCACGATCCCCTGCCGCTCGGACGCGCCGCTGGTGGCGATCGTGTGCCCGGCCCCGAGGAGCCCGCCGAGGACGGTCGGGCCCGTCCAGCCGGTGGTCGGGTGGGCGGCGACGCCGACCGGCTTGTTCACCACGACGATGTCGTCGTCCTCGAACAGCACGCCCATGCCGGGGACGGGCTCGGCGACCGGGGCGGGCGGCGCGGGCGGCGGCGGGAGCATGACCTCCAGCCAGGCGCCGGCGTGCAGCCGCTCGGACTTGGTGGCCACGGGCGCGCCGTCCAGCACGACGTCGCCCGCGGCGATGATGTCGGCGGCGCTGCCGCGCGACAGCCCGAACAGCCGCGCCAGGGCCGCGTCGATCCGCTCGCCCTCCAGGCCGTCCGGGACGTGGAGGCTCCGCACGTCGCCCATCACGACTTCTCCTCCGGCGCCGCGACCTCGGAGCCGTTCTCCGTCTCACCGGTGGCCGCGCCCTTGGCAGGGTCACTTTCGGCCGCGCCACCCTTACCAGGGGTGACCTTCTCGTCCGGACTCCCACCCGTGTTCGGGGTCTCGTCCGTGCCGGAGCCCTCGTCCTTGAGGCGCGTCCCGTCCACCTGGAGGCCGCGCGCCGCCAGCAGGACGGCCAGCACGCCGCCGCAGACGATCGCGGAGTCGGCCAGGTTGAACACCGGCCAGTGCGGCAGCTGGATCCAGTCGACGACGTGGCCCTTCAGCGGGGCCGGGGCCCGCAGCAGCCGGTCGATGAGGTTGCCGACCGCGCCGCCGAGCAGCAGCCCGAGGCAGACCGCCCACGGCACGCTGCGCAGGTTCCGGGCGGTCCGCAGGATCGCCACGACCACCCCGCAGGCGATCAGCGTGAACACGATGGTGTAGCCGGTGCCGATCGAGAACGCGGCCCCGCTGTTGCGGGTCTCGCGCAGCGTCAGCAGCCCGCCGAGCAGCCGGACCGGCGCGCGGTCCTGCAGCGACGACACCACAATGATCTTGGACACGATGTCGGCGGCGAGCGCGGCCAGGGCCACGGCGACCAGCACGCCGACGCGGCGCGGCCGGGGAGATCCCACGGTCTCCCCGGCCTGCCGCTCTGGGTTCGTTGAGTCGCTCAGCGACGTTCCTCGCGTTGTTTGCATGTCACACACAGGGTCGCACGCGGGAAGGCCTGGAGGCGCGCCTTGCCGATCGGCCTGGCGCAGGACTCGCAGATCCCGTATGTGCCGGCGTCCATCCGCTGGACGGCCCGCTCGATCTGGGCGAGCAGGTCCTGTGAATTGTAGGCCAGTGCGAGCTCGTGCTCGCGCTCGTAGGTCTTGGCGCCCGCGTCGGCCTGGTCGTCGCCGGCCCCGTCGCTGGAGTCGCCCTCGGCGATCTGGCTGGCGGAGGCGGCGATCTCCCCGCGCAGCGCCACGATCTGCTCCTCCAGGCCCGCCCGCACCTCGGCCAGCTCACCCGGCGTCCACTGGTGCTCCCCCTCGCGGACCGGCAGCTCCGCGGCCGCCGTCCTCGCCGGCTCCCGCGCGTCCGGCGCCTCGCCGTTCCCCGCGGCCGCGGCGCCCCTGCCCGGCTTCGCGGGTCCGCGCCCGGCCGCCGCCCTGCCCGGCTTCACGGCCGCGCCCTTCGCGGGGTTCTTCGCGGCGCCCGGCTTGGCGGCGCCCGGCTTGGCGGCGCCCGGCTTGGCCGGGCCCTTTCTCGCCGTGCCCTTTCCGGCGGCGCCCTTTTCACGATCGGCGACGACCGCGGTGTCATTCTCGGCCGTCCCTTTTTCCGCCACGCCTTTCCCCGCTCCCGTTCTCGTGCCCGTTCCCGCGGCGGGCGTCCTCGTCTGGGACGGCCGCGCCGTGCCCCGGCTCTTGCTTGCGGCGGGCGTCGCGCCCTTGATCGCGCCGGCCATGTCGGCCTCCCTCGCGCTGGTCGCCTCGACGGGCAGTGCGGGCAGCATTGGTCCCCTCTCTCGGGCACGGTAAACAACCTGGGCCGTGTTACCGACCGCTTATGCCCGGTCGCCGAACGCATGGAAACTCCAGCGCGGCGTACGAGATCGCAAAGGAACCGTGTCGCCGGGGCGCGAAAAGGGGAAGAGCCGGGGCCCGGCGTGCGTTAAAGTCGGGACGAGCAGTCGCATGGCAGGCACTGATGGGGACACCTGCCGCCGCACGCAGCCATGAGCGACCCGGGGACGGTGCGAGCCCGGGGGCGAGCCCGGCGGTCTGATCACCCCGGAGCCGCCGGAAGAACCGCCCCGCCGAGGGGCCCAGTAGACCCGGCCGACCAGACTGGAACGAAGCGGACCGCGCCGTTCGGGCACGGTCAAGGAGGGTGGTACCGCGGGGCAGCCGCCTCGTCCCTCCGGTCAACGTGTTCGCGTCGATCCGGAGGTCCGCCATCGTGAGCCGAGCTTTTCGGCCGCTGCCCGCGCAGGTCGATCTGCCCGCCCTGGAGCGGGACATGCTGCGCCGCTGGCAGGAGAACAAGGTCTTCGAGCGGTCGCTGGAGCGCACCGCGTCCGGGACCCCGTGGGTGTTCTACGAGGGCCCCCCGACCGCCAACGGGATGCCCGGCGTCCACCACGTCGAGGCCCGCGTCTTCAAGGACGTCTTCCCGCGCTTCAAGACCATGAAGGGCCACCACGTCCCCCGCAAGGCCGGCTGGGACTGCCACGGGCTGCCCGTCGAGGTCGCCGTGGAGAAGGAACTCGGCCTCACCGGCAAGAAGGACATCGAGGAGTACGGCGTCGCGGAGTTCAACGCCCGCTGCCGCGAATCGGTCCTGCGCCATGTGGACGCCTTCGAAGAGATGACCGAGCGGATGGGCTACTGGGTCAACACCGACCAGGCCTACCGCACGATGGACCCCGAGTACGTCGAGGCCGTCTGGTGGTCCCTGAAGCAGGTGTTCGACAAGGGCCTGCTGTTCCGCGACTTCCGCATCACGCCGTACTGCCCGCGCTGCGGGACCGGCCTCTCCGACCACGAGCTGGGTCAGCCGGGCGGGTACGAGACCGTGTCCAGCCCGTCGGTGTTCGTGCGGATGCCCGTCACGTCCGGGCCGCTGGCCGAGATGGGCGCCGCGCTCCTGATCTGGACGACGACCCCCTGGACGCTGGTGTCGAACACCGCCGTGGCCGTCCACCCGGACGTCACGTACGTGGCGGCCCGGCCGCAGGGGTCCGACGAGGTGCTCGTGGTGGCCGAGCCCCTGGTCGACCAGGTCCTCGGCGAGGGCGCCGAGCGGCTCGCCACGTTCCAGGGCACCGAGCTGGAGCGGACCCCCTACCGGCGGCCGTTCGACCTCGTCGACATCCCCGACGCCCACTACGTCGTCCTGGGCGACTACGTCACCGTGGAGGACGGCACCGGGCTCGTCCACCAGGCGCCCGCGTTCGGCGGCGACGACATGACCGTCTGCAAGCGCTACGGCATGCCGATCGTCAACCCGATCGGGCCCGACGGGCGGTTCCTGCGCGAGGTGCCCCTGGTCGGCAACAAGTTCTTCAAGGACGCCGACGAGCCGCTCACCGACGACCTGCGCGCCCGCGGGCTGCTGTTCCGCGGCGGGCACTTCGACCACAGCTACCCCCACTGCTGGCGCTGCCACACGCCGCTGCTCTACTACGCGCTCCCGGCCTGGTACATCCGCACCACGCAGATCAAGGACCGGCTGCTGGAGGAGAACGAGAAGACCAACTGGTACCCCGAGACCGTCAAGCACGGCCGGTACGGGGAGTGGCTGCGCAACAACGTCGACTGGTCGCTGTCGCGCAGCCGCTACTGGGGCACGCCGCTCCCCCTGTGGGTCTGCGGCGAGGACGAGGAGCACGTCACCTGCGTCGGGTCGCTCAAGGAACTGGGCGAGCTGGCGGGCCGCGACCTGTCCGCGCTCGACCCGCACCGCCCCTACGTGGACGACGTCACGTTCCCCTGCCCGCACTGTGGGGAGGAGGCGCGGCGCGTCCCGGACGTCATCGACGCCTGGTACGACTCCGGGTCCATGCCGTTCGCGCAGTGGGGCGCCCCATACCGCAACAACGAGGTCTTCGAGGACGCCTACCCGGCCCAGTACATCTGCGAGGCCCAAGACCAGACCCGCGGATGGTTCTACTCGCTCATGGCCATCGGGACCCTGGTGTTCGACCGGTCGTCCTACGAGAACGTCGTGTGCCTCGGCCTGATCCTGGCCGAAGACGGCCGCAAGATGAGCAAGCACCTCGGCAACGTGCTGCGCCCCATCCCGCTGATGGACCAGCACGGCGCCGACGCGGTGCGCTGGTTCATGGCCGCGAGCGGGCTGCCCTGGGCGTCCCGCCGAGTCGGGCACGGCGCCCTTGAGGAGATCGTCCGCAAGGTCCTCCTCACCTACTGGAACACCGCGTCCTTCTTCGTCCTGTACGCGAACGCGGCGCAGGCGCAGGGGCGCGCGTGGACGCCCGACCGGCTCTCCGAGGCCCCGGCCCCCGCCGACCGGCCGCTTCTGGACCGCTGGGCGCTCGCCGAGCTGCACCGCACCGTCCGCGAGGTCGACGCCGCGCTGGAGGAGTTCGACACCGCCCGCGCGGGACGCCGGCTCTCGCAGTTCGTGGACGACCTGTCCAACTGGTACGTGCGGCGCTCCCGGCGGCGCTTCTGGGAGGGCCCGGAGACGCCCGAGGGCTCGGCCGCGTTCGCGACGCTGTACGAATGCCTGGAGACCCTCACCCGGCTGATGGCGCCGATCGTCCCGTTCGTCACCGACCACGTCTGGGACGTGATCCGCCCCGAGGACGGCCCCGAGTCGGTGCACCTCACCGACTGGCCCGCCGTCGACGAGGGCCTCCTCGACGAGGAGCTCACCGAGCGGATGGCGCTCGTCCGCCGGCTGGTCGAGCTCGGCCGGTCCGCGCGCGCCGCCAGCGGCGTGCGGACCCGGCAGCCCCTCGGCCGCGCCCTCGTCGGCGCCCCCGGCTGGTCCGCGCTGCCCGAGCAGCTGCGCGCGCAGATCTCCGAGGAGCTGAACGTGCTCGGCTTCGAGGAGCTGTCCTCGATCGGGGGCGACCTGGTCGAGTACGAGGTCAAGCCCAACTTCCGCGAGCTGGGCAAGCGGTACGCCAAGGACACTCCGAAGGTCGCCAAGGCGATCACCTCCGCCGACCCGGCCGCCCTCGTCCAGGCGCTGCGGGCGGGCGAGGCGCGGGTCGAGGCCGACGGCGTCGGCGCGGTGCCGCTCGGCTCCGACGACGTCATCGTCACCGAGCGCCCGCGCAGCGGCTGGGCGGTCGAGAGCGCCGCCGGCGAGACGGTCGCGCTCGACCTCACCGTCACGCCCGAGCTGCGCCGCGCGGGACTGGTGCGGGAGGCCGTCCGGCTCGTCCAGGAGGGCCGCAAGGCCGCCGGGCTGGAGGTGACCGACCGCATCGACCTGTGGTGGGAGGCCACCGGCACCGACCTCGCCGAGGCGCTGCGCGCCCACGGCGACGAGGTCGCCGCCGAGGTCCTCGCCGCCACGGTGTCCGAGGGCCGCCCGGAGGACCTCGCCGCCACCCGCGACGAGGACCTCGGCCTCACGTACTACCTCCGCAAGGCGTGAACCGCCCGCGCACGGCGTGATCCCCTCCGCCGCGGCCGCCCCGTCCGGGACCGGTCGCGGCGGAGTTCTTCGCGGTATCGGAGAAATTTCGCGATGGGGTTCTTCGCGACACATCGCGTTTGCGATGATGGACCCGTGAACCTTCCCGAGCAGCCGTCCGGTTCCGAGCCGCCCGCGCGTCCGTCCCCCGCGAGCATGCGCGCGTCGGACGCCGACCGCGACGAGGTCGCCGACCGCCTGCGCGAGGCCCTGGCCGAGGGACGCCTCACGCCGGAGGAGCACGCCGAGCGGATCGACGTCGTCTACAACGCCAAGACCTACGCCGAGCTGGAGCCCGTGCTCAGCGACCTGCCCTCGCAGCACGCGCCGCAGCCGCGGGTCGACCTGCGCAAGGAGCAGGTGCCCGCCCCGCCGTCGCCGCAGTCGCCGCACCTCGTCGCGGTGTTCAGCGGCGTGGAGCGCAAGGGGCGCTGGCTGGTCGAGCCGACCACCACCGTCACCTGCGTCTTCGGCGGCGTGGAGCTGGACTTCCGGCAGGCGGTCCTCAGCAGGGGCGAGGTGACCCTCTCCGTGACCTGCGTCTTCGGTGGCGTGGACATCGTGGTTCCGCCGGGCGTGCGGGTCGTCGGGTCCAACTTCGCGGTCTTCGGCGGCACCGACCTGCCCGAGGACGACACCACCGATCCGGACGCCCCGGTCATCAAGCTGACCGGGATGCTGCTGTTCGGCGGCATCTCGGTCGCGCGCAGGGCCGTGGGCGAGAAGCGCGGCCGCTCCCGGAACCGTGAGCGCCACCAGCTCCACCGCGAACACCAGGAACTGCACAGCCAGCACCAGGAGCTGCGCCGCGAGCACCACGAGGAGATGCGGCGGCTGCACCGCGAGCGGCGCGGGGAGCGGCGCGACGCGCGCCGGGACCGCCTCCGCGAGCTGCGCGACGAGCGGCACCACGGCCGCTGACCCCGGACGGCTCCGGCCGCCCGGGGCTCGGTCGGATACCGGCCGGACCCGTAACGGCCGGGCCGGAGTCAGTCGCGGGCGTGCTCGCGGTCGGGCTGGCAGACCAGGCAGGGCGTGCAGCCCCGGGCCTTGGCGTCCGCGCGTGACAGCGACTCCAGGTCGTCGGCCTCGTCGCCGATGTCCTCGATGAGGGCGCAGTCGACGCGGTGGTAGCGCTTGGTGCCGCTCAGGATGCGGACCTGCGGGCCGTCGTCGCCGGCGTCGTCCAGGGCGGACGGCTCGGGCTCGGGCTCACCGGCGGGCTCGGCGTCGGACGACTCATGCTCCGGCGCGGGGACGTCCTCTGCGTCGGAGCCGCCGAACGGAGCGGTACCGAGATCGGCGGTGACGTCCGGCGGCGCGGATTCGGTCGCAGCGCCCTGTTCCGCACTGCGCCGGTCTTCGGCCTCCGCGTCGGCGGGTTCGGCCTTCTGCGGCGCCTTGGGCGCCTTCCCGGCGGTGTCTCCGGACGCGAACAGGCCCGCGACGGGCATGTCGGTGCGGGTGGGGCCGGCCGTGGGCCGCTTCGGGGCGCTCGCGTCGCCGGCTTTCCCGTCCTCGGTCTCGTCGGCGGCGTGGTCGCCGGCCCGCGGAATCTCGGCCGTCGTGTCGAAGGCGCCGGGCTTGTCGAACGCACTGGGCTTGTCGAACGCACTGGGCTTGTCGAACGCGCGCGGCTTCTCGAACGCACCGGGCTTGTCAGAGGAGGCGGGCTTGTCGAACGGGGTGGGCGCGGGCTTGGCGAGCCCCGCGAGGCCGCTCTCGGATCGCTCGGCGCCGGGCTTGCGGGGCGCGGGTGCGTCCCCTTCCGCCTTGCTCGCGTCGGAGGACGCGGGTGCCGACACCGCGGCGCGCGCCGCCAGTGCGGTGTCGGGCATGCAGGCGGTGCAGGGGCTGAACCCCTCCTCCTTGGCCTCGGCGTAGGTGAGCTCCTCGGTGTCCCGCCCGGCGAGCTGCCGGCAGGTGTCGAGGTGGTAGCGCTTGCGGCCGCGGACGACGAACACCAGCGCGTCGTCGGGGACGTCGACGGCGGGGGCGGGGATCTCGGCCTCGTCGCCGGCCGGTTCGATCGGGGCGGTCGGGGACTCGGCCTTCGCGGCGCCCTGCGCGTCCGTGGCCGGAGTGGTCGCGGCCGGGGCGCTCTCCTGGCGCTTGGACCGCTTGTCCTTCCTGACCTTCTGCGCCTTCTTGCTCGGGCGGGCCGGGCCCGGCGACGCACCCGGGCCGAACAGCTCCTTGCGCCGCAGGAACACCCCGATGGCCAGGCACACCGCGGAGACGATGCTGACAGCGATCGAGATGTAGATGACCACCAGGGCGTCCAGGCCGAAGACCTGGGCGCTGTCTCCGTTGCCCGCGACGATTCCCGCTACCAGCAGGGCGATCGCCACCACCACGAGAACGCCACTCAGGATGATCACAGGGTCACTCCCACTCGTTCAGACCGCTAGGCTCCGGACCGCGCGAGATGGCCGGCGGCCGGCCCAGGGCACGACCGCCCGGCGCCGCGGGGATGGCGGCGCGCCATCCCCGGCGCGGCGATCGAAACGACACTATCGCCTGAGGCGTCCGTGTCAGCGCCTGTCGTGCGGCGGGTTGTCACCGCCGGAGTGGAAAGCGCCCGTCGCCGAGTGCTGGACCTGCTGGGCGTGCTCGGGCGCGGGGAACGTGCCCGGTGCCGGCGCGCCGCCGCCGTTGCGGTTGTCGGCGTGCGGCAGAGCGTTCTGCGGGCCCGTCTGCGGACCGGTCTGCGGCGTGTTCTGCTGCGTCTGCATGGGGGCCGCGCCCGGGACGGCGGCGAACGCGCCGGTCTCGGTGCTGCCCGCCTCCAGGTCGCGCAGCTGGCCCTCGAGGTAGACCTTCAGGCGGCTGCGGTACTCGCGCTCGAAGGCGCGCAGGTTGTCGACCTCGCGCTCCAACTCCTCGCGCTGCTGCACGAGCGAGCCCATGACCTGGCGGTGCCGCTCCTGGGCGTCGCGGTCGAGGGCCTCGGCGCGGGAGCGGGCCTCGCTGACGATCTGGTCGGCCTGCCGGCGGGCCTTGCCGAGGATCTCCTCGGCCTCGCGGCGGGCGCGGCCGAGCGTCTCGTCGGCCTCGCGCCGGGCGTCGGCGATCGCCTGGTCGGCCGTCTGCTGCGCGAGCGCGAGCACGCGGGCCGCGGTGTCCATGTTGTCCTCGCCGCTGGGGGCGGGGGAGGACATGCCGAGACCGCCGAGGACGGGCTCCGGCTCGGGCTGCGGCTGCGGCTCGGGCCGGGGAGGCTCGGGGATCTTCTGGATGTCCGGCTTGGGCTCCACGATGGGAGCGGCCATGGCGGGAACCTTGCCGCGCAGGCACTCGGCCAGTTTGGCCCGCAGCTCCTCGTTCTCCTGGATGAGGCGGTCGAGCTCCGCCTCGACCTCGTCGAGGAAGGCGTCCACCTCCTCCTCGTCGTACCCCGGCCTCAGCCTGGTGGTACTGAACTGCTTGTTCCGCACATCGGCGGGTGTCAGCGGCATGTTCTCGTCTCCTTGGCGCGCTTGGAGTCTGTCCCCGAAGGACGGTATCCGATCGACCTAACCTCCGCCGAATATGGAACCGACGAAGACGATCAAGACCCAGACCACAAGGATGAGGACCGTGAAGCTGAGGTCCAGGGCAACGTTACCCAGCCGGATGGGCGGGATGAAACGCCTGAGGAGTTTCAGCGGAGGATCGGTGACCGTGTAGGTCGCTTCAGCGATCACCAGCACCACCCCGGTCGGCTTCCATTGCCGGGCGAACGACTGCAGCACCTCCAGGACCAGCCTGCCGATCAGGAACAGCAGGAAGAGGTACAGGATGCCCTGCAGGACGGATCCAACGATGTTCACGGACACTCTCGCATGCGACTCTCAGCTCTGGTTGAAGAACCCACGTTCTGCCATCCGGGCCTTGTCCTCCGCCGTCACCTCGACGTTGACGGGCGACAGCAGGAACACCTTGTTGGTAACACGCTCGATGCTGCCGTGCAGCCCGAACACGAGACCCGCCGCGAAGTCGACCAGGCGCTTGGCGTCGCTGTCGACCATCTCGGTCAGATTCATGATCACCGGCGTGCCCTCCCGGAAGTGCTCCCCGATCGTCCTCGCCTCGTTGTAGGTCCTCGGATGCAGCGTAGTGATACGCGCAAGGTCGGTGGTACCGGACTCGTAGAGCGCCACGGACCGTCGCTCGATGGTCGACGTGGAGTGATGGTCGCGATCGCGGTCCGACGCCTCTTCGGCTCGGGTAAGCTGACCGCCGGATTCGTCATCGCGACGGCGGCCTTGCCCGGTGTCGGTCTCCTCGTCGTAGACCTCGTACTCGTCGTATTCGCCGTACTTGTCGTCGTAGCGATCGTCCTCCACAAGGCCGAGGTAGACCGCCATCTTGCGCATCGCGCTGGCCATGCGTCCCTCCGTGTCCTGTGGCCTCGGCGCCGGGCGCGTCCGGCCCCGCCGTTGGACTGATCCGTTGTGGCGCCCCGCGTTCAGGCAGGTACCACTGGGGGGACATTACCTGACGATTGCCCGTCGGCCGCCGAGCAACGCCGTACCGATCCGCAGGTGTGTCGCGCCGCACGCGATCGCCTGCTCCAGATCGCCGCTCATACCCGCACTGACGATCCGCGCGTCCGGATGGTTCCGCCTCATTCGCTCCGCCGTCTCCGCGAGCCGGGCGAAGGCGGGCAGCGGGTCGGCTCCGAGGGGCGCCACGGCCATCACGCCGCCGAGCTCCAGGCCGGGGGCGGCGGCGATCTCGTCCGCCAGGCCGGGGACGTCGCCGGGCACGGCCCCGCCCCGCTCCCCCACCTCGCCCCGCTTCCCCGCCTCGTCGAGGGAGACCTGCACGAGGCAGCGGAGCGTGCGGCCGGTGCGGGCGGCGCCATCGGCGAGGGCCGTGACCAGCCGCGAGCGGTCCACGGAGTGCACGACGTCGGAGTAGCCGGCCACGGCTCGCGCCTTGTTGGTCTGGAGCCGGCCGACGAAGTGCCAGGTGAGCGGGAGGTCGGCGCAGTCGGCGGCCTTCGGGCGGGCCTCCTGGTCGCGGTTCTCCCCGACCTCGGTGACGCCCAGCCCGGCCAGCAGCCGCACGTCGGACGCCGGGAACGTCTTGGTCACCGCGATCAGGGTGATCTCGTCCTCGCCGCGGCCGGCGGCCGCGCACGCCGCGGCGATGCGCTCCCGGACGGCGGCCAGGCCCTCGGCGATCTCGGCGCGCCGCTCGGCGGCGGCGCCGTCCGCGGCGGCGCCGGTGTGGTCCTGGTCGGTCACGTGCCTTCCTTCAACCAGACATATCCGGCGAATCGGCCGGTGCGTCCCTCGCGGCGGTAGGAGTAGAGGCCCGGGTCCTCGATCGTGCAGCGGCCGTCGGCGGTCACGCGGGCCACCCCCGCGGACGCGAGCTGCTCGGCGACGCCGGCGCGGATGTCGAGGCCGGGAGTGCCCTTGGACGTGGTGGCGTACGCGGCGGGGACGGCGGCGGCCACCTCGTCCCGCATCCGAGAGGGGACCTCGTAGCAGCGGCCGCAGGCGGCGGGCCCGATGGCCGCGACCATCCGGGCGGGGTCGGCGCCCCGCTCGCACATCGCCTCGACCAGGGCCGGGACGACCCCGGCGGCCGTCCCGGGACGGCCGGAGTGAGCGGCGCCGACGACCCCGGCGGCCGGGTCGGCCAGCAGGACGGGCGCGCAGTCGGCGACGAGGACGGCGAGGGCGAGCCCCGGCACGGTCGTGACGACGGCGTCGACCGGGCCGGGCAGGTCGGTCGAGGTGACGAACGCGACGTCGGCGCCGTGCACCTGCCGCATGAAGACGGTGCGCTCGGGGTCGGCGCCGAGCGCGGCGGCGGCGCGCCGCCGGTTGTCCAGGACGGCGGCCGGGTCGTCGCCGACCGCGCCGCCGAGGTTCAGGGAGTCGAAGGGGGGCCCGCTCACGCCGCCGGCGCGGCCGGTGAAGCCGGCGCCGACGCCGTCGCCCAGGGCGACGGCGGAGATCACTTCAGGAAGTCGGGGACGTCGAGGTCGTCGTCCTCGTCGAACACGACGGGACGGCGGCGCTGCCCGGAGGCGGGGCCGCCGTCGTTCTCCCCCGCGTGCACGCGGGGGGAGGGCTGCTCGGAGGGCGGGCGGGGCGCGGGGGCGCGCGAACCGCCGGACTCGCCGGCGTCCCGGTCGGCCGGCGGCCCCGGCTGCCCGGACGCCGGCCCCTCGGGCCGGGACTGCTCGCCGCGCCCGGCGGACCGGTCGTCCTGGGCGCGCGCGGGCGCCTGCGCCCGGTCGCCTTCCGGCCGCTGCTGCACGGGGGCCGGAGGCGGCGGCGCGGCGGCGGCCTGCGCCACCGACTGCTGCGCGGTCGGCTGCGGGCCCGGGGGCTCGGACCGCCCGACCCTGCTGGGGATCGGGTTGGCCGGCGCGGGCGGCGGGACGGGACGCGGGGGCGGGGGCAGCCGCTTGCTCTCCGGCTCAGGGACCGGCTTGGCCGGACGCCCCTCGTCGAAACCCGCCGCGATCACCGTGACCCGGACCTCGTCGCCGAGCGCGTCGTCGATGACCGCGCCGAAGATGATGTTGGCGTCGGGGGCGGCCGCGTTGGACACCAGCTGCGCCGCCTCGTTGATCTCGAACAGCCCGAGGTCGGAGCCGCCGGAGATGGACAGCAGCACGCCGTGCGCGCCGTCGATGCTGGCCTCCAGCAGCGGGCTGGAGATCGCCATCTCGGCGGCCGCGACCGAGCGGTCGTCGCCGCGCGCCGAGCCGATGCCCATCAGCGCCGAGCCGGCGCCGGACATCACGGACTTGACGTCGGCGAAGTCCAGGTTGATCAGACCCGGGGTGGTGATCAGGTCGGTGATGCCCTGGACACCGGACAGCAGCACCTGGTCGGCGGCCTTGAAGGCGTCCAGCACGCTGACCTGCCGGTCGGAGATCGACAGCAGCCGGTCGTTCGGGATGACGATGAGGGTGTCGACCTCGTCGCGCAGCGTCTCGATGCCTGCCTCGGCCTGCATCGCGCGGCGCTTGCCCTCGAAGCTGAACGGGCGGGTGACCACGCCGATCGTCAGGGCGCCGAGCGAGCGGGCGATGTTGGCGACCACGGGCGCGCCGCCGGTGCCGGTGCCGCCGCCTTCGCCGGCGGTGACGAACACCATGTCGGCGCCCTTGAGGACCTCCTCGATCTCCTCCCGGTGGTCCTCGGCGGCCTTGCGGCCGACGTCGGGGTTCGCCCCGGCGCCCAGGCCCCGGGTGAGCTCGCGGCCCACGTCGAGTTTCACGTCGGCGTCACTCATCAGCAGCGCCTGGGCGTCCGTGTTGATCGCGATGAACTCGACGCCCTTGAGTCCCTCTTCGATCATCCGGTTGACGGCGTTGACGCCGCCGCCGCCGATGCCGACGACCTTGATGACCGCGAGGTAATTCTGCGGTGCTGCCACGACGAGGGGCCTTTCCGCTCTCTCCGACCGCCCTGCCCGGTCTGCCGACCGTGCCGCCGCGGTGTTCCCGACCTGTATTTCCGGACTGTTCTTCGAGTCTGTCTTCGAACTGGTTTGTGTAGCAGTGCCGTGCGGTCGTGCTGTGAAGCCGTTCGGCGGGCGAGGTAAACCCTCACCCTCAACTTGAGGCTTACAGTTATGTCAACCTGAGGACTGATACGGACAGTAGGGCGGCCTTACCGCCAGGGTCAACTAACCTCCCCCGAACTCCCCCGGCGTGTCGCGGACCGTCCGCCTCCGCAGGTCCCCGCCCCGGTCCGGCGGACGGGCCTCATTTCGTCCTGAGGACCTCCGGCGAGCTCACGTCGACGGTGCGGACGGCGCGCCCGGCCGCGGTCCGCCGCACGGCGTCCAGCAACCTGATCTTCTCGTCCGCCCGTTCGGCGGCGCCCCACACCACCGTCTGCCCGCCCGCCAGGTAGAGGGTCACCGCCTCCGGACCGCTCGCCTCCACCTCGGTGAGCTTGCCGCTGAGGCGCTCGGGCAGTGCCGACAGCACGGTGAGCGCCGCCAGGGTCGCCCGGTCGGACGGCCCGGGCGAGGCGACGGTGAGCACGGGCAGCCCCGCCGGGCGGGACTCCTCGTCGGCGACGGTGACGCCGTGCCGGTCGAGCAGGTGGTAGCCGCCTCCGTTGCGGAAGACCGCGACCGGCCGGCGCTCCCGCACGACGATGCGGACCGTCCCCGGCCAGCGCCGCTCGATCGCCGCCGACTCGACCTCGCGGAGCCGCTCGACGCGGTCGCGGACCGCGCCGGTCCTGAGCCGCACCAACGGCGTGCCGAGATCGATCCCGGCCGCGGCCGACACCTGGTCGGAGGACGCGAGGCGGGTACCGGTCACCTCGACGTGCCGCACCACCAGCAGTCTCGACCCGAGCAGGACCCAGGACACCGCGCCGAGCGCGCCGACCACCAGGAGGGTGACGAACACCACCTTCCAACGGTTCGCGCGGGCGCGCCCGTCCGGCGCCGCGGCCTCCGGGGCCGGATCGTGCTCCGGCTCCGGCGACGCGCGGCGGCCCGTCTGCGCCTCGGTCATGCCCCAAGCCTGACAGTGATCCCCGCGTCCGCGGCCGACCGCGCGAGCGGCGGCGTGTCACGTCCCGTCCCCCGGCAAGCCGTATGCCCCGACAAGCCCGACCCCCTCGGCAAGCCCGATCCCCCGGCGGGCCCTAGCGGCCCGACGGGCCCCGCGCCCCGGCGAGGCGTTCCAGGACGAGCGGGCCGAGCTGCGTCACGTCCCCGGCGCCCAGCGTGATGACGACGTCGCCGGGGCGGGCGAGCGACGCCGCGATACCGGGCACATCGTCCCGTTCGGGCGCGTAGACGGTCTCGGTGCCCGCCGGGACGGCGTCGGCGACCAGCGCGCCCGTGACGCCGGGCTCGGGGTCCTCGCGGGCGCCGTAGACGTCGAGGACGACCGCGACGTCGGCGAGGCCGAGCGCGGCGCCGAACTCGGCGGCGAAGAACCGGGTGCGGCTGTACAGGTGCGGCTGGAAGACCGCGACGATGCGGCCCAGGCCGTCCGGCCCCGCGCCCTTCTCCCCCAGGTAGTCGCGCGTGGCGTCCAGGTCGGCGGTCAGCTCGGTCGGGTGGTGGGCGTAGCTGTCGAACACCTCGACGCCGCCCGCCTCGCCCTTGCGCTCCAGCCGCCGCATCGCCCCGCCGAACGCGGCGAGGCCGTCGCGCACCGGCGCGTCGTCGAGGCCGAGGGACCGCGCGACCGCGATGACGGCGGCGGCGTTGAGCGCGTTGTGGCGCCCCGGCACCGCGAGCGTGAACTCCCCGTCGCCCTCGATCTCGAAGCGGGAGCCGAGGCCGCGCGGCGTGAACCCGGTCACCCGCAGGTCGGCGCCCTCGGCCTCCCCGTAGGTCAGCACGGTCAGGCCGCGGGCCCGCGCCCGCTCGGCCATCTCCATCGCGACCGGGTCGTCGGCCCCGGCGACGAGGGTGCCGCCCGGCTCGACGCGGTCGACGAAGCGGGCGAAGTTCTCCTTGACCTTCTCGAAGCCGCCGTAGTTGTCGAGGTGGTCGGCCTCGACGTTGGTGATGACCGCGATGCGCGGGGTGTACATGAGGAACGAGCCGTCGCTCTCGTCGGCCTCCGCGACGAACACGTCGCCGGTGCCCTCGTCGGCGCCGAGGCCGGTGGTGACGAGCTGCCCGCCGATGCAGTAGGACGGGTCGGCGCCCGCGTGCTGGAGCGCCACCGTCATCATCGAGGTGGTGGTGGTCTTGCCGTGCGTGCCGGCGACCGCGACGGCCCGGCGGCCGGCCATCAGCGAGGCGAGCGCGGCCGAGCGGTGCAGGACGCGCAGGCCCCGCGACCGGGCGGCGACCAGCTCGGGGTTGGTGTCGCGGATCGCCGTGGACACCACGACGGTGTCGGCGTCGCCCACGTGCGCGGCATCGTGCCCGACGAAGACCTTGGCGCCGAGGTCGCCGAGCTGGGTGAGCAGCTCGGAGTCGCGTGCGTCGCTGCCGGACACGGCGATGCCGCGCCGCAGCATGATGCGGGCGACGCCGGACATCCCGGCGCCCCCGATCGCGATGAAGTGGACCCGGCCGAGCTCGGCGGCCGGAACCACCTCCCCCGGGTCGATCAGGCTCATCGGGCGGCGCCCGCGGAGCGGACCACTTCGTAGACCATCTGGGCGAGCGCGACGTCGGCGTCGCGGCGGCCCATCCGTCCGGCGGCCTCCGACATGTGCGCGACGCGGGCCGGGTCGGCCAGCACCGGCAGCAGGTGCCGGGCGATCCAGTCAGGCGACAGCTCGGCGTTGTCGACCAGCATGCCGCCGCCCGCCGCGACGATCGGCTCGGCGTTCAGCCGCTGCTCGCCGTTGCCGATCGGCAGCGGGACGTACACCGCCGGGAGCGCGACCGCGGCCAGCTCGGCGCAGGTCATCGCGCCCGCGCGGCACATCGCCATGTCGGCGGCGGCGTAGGCGAGGTCCATGCGGTCGCAGTAGGGGATCGTGACGTACTGCGGGCCGCCGGCCGCGGGCTCGGGCTCCTCGGTGTTCTTCGGCCCGACGATGTGCAGCACCTGGATGCCCGCCTGCCGGAAGTACGGCGCGGAGGCCACGGCGGCCTGGTTCAGCGACCGGGCGCCCTGCGAGCCGCCGAAGATCAGCAGCGTGGGCAGGTCGGGGAGCAGCCCGAAGTAGGAGCGCGCCTTGTCCCCCATCGCGAGCCGGTCCAGGGTCGCGATCTCGCGGCGCAGCGGGATCCCCACGAACCGGGCGTTCGGCAGCGGCGAGTCGGCGTGCGAGACCGCGACGTGCTCGGTGAAGCGGGCGCCGAGCTTGTTGGCCAGGCCGGGCTTCGGGTTCGCCTCGTGCACGATGATCGGCACCTTGCGCTTGCGCGCCGCGAGGTAGCCCGGGGTGGCGACGTAGCCGCCGAAGCCGACGAGGATGTCGGCCTGGGCCTGGTCGAGGACGGAGGCGGCCGCGTTGATCGCCCCGCGCAGCCGGCCGGGCACCGACAGCAGCTGCGGGGTGAGCGTGCGCGGCAGCGGCACCGGCGGGATCAGGGCGAGCTCGTAGCCCCGCTGCGGGACCAGACGGGTCTCCAGGCCCCGTTCGGTCCCGAGGCAGACGACCCCGGTGTTCGGGTCGTTGCGGCGCAGCGCGTCGGCGAGCGCCAGGGCGGGCTCGATGTGTCCGGCGGTGCCGCCGCCGGCCAGGACAACCCTCATGTCCGTTGACAACTCCTCAGCGTGGTTCGAAGGGGGGATTTCAACGCCGTGCCAGACCCAGCCAGCTTAGAGCCCTCACGACCGGTCCGGGACCCCGTGCGGAGAGTGCTTGCCGCGCCCCGGGCTCGCGCTTGGCGAACGCGAGCAGCATGCCGAGCGCGAACAGGGTCGGGATGAGCGCCGAGCCCCCGTAGGACACCAGCGGGAGGGGGATGCCCGTGATGGGCAGGACGCGGATGACGGCGCCGATGTTCACGATCGCCTGCACCACCACCCACGCCGTGGCGCCCGCGGCGGCGAGCCTGGTGAACGGGTCCTTCACGCGCTTGGCGATCCGCAGTCCCGCGTAGGCGAGCAGGCCGAACAGGCCGAGCACGACGAGGGTCCCGACGAGGCCGAACTCCTCCCCCACGATCGCGAAGATGAAGTCGGTCTCGGCGTGCGGCAGGTAGTCCCACTTGGCGCGGCCCTCGCCGAGGCCCGTGCCGAACAGGCCTCCCGAGGCGAGCGCGAACAGGCCCTGCGTGCCCTGGTAGTTGGTGGTGAGCTGGTTGCCGGACGGGTCGAGGAACCCGGTGAGCCGCTGCATCCGGTACGGCTCGACGATGACGAGGATCGACACGAGCAGGCACACGAGCCCCGCGATGCCGACGAACAGCCGCCCGGGCGCGCCGACGGCCCACAGAAGCGCCAGGAAGATCGTGAGGAGCACCAGGGTGGTGCCGAGGTCGCTGCCCAGCATCACCAGCAGGACGAGCACCCCGGCGCCCGGCATCAGCGGCACCAGCAGCGGCCGCCACTCGGTGAGCTGGCCGAGCCGGTCCTTGCGGGCCAGCAGGTCGGCGCCCCACAGCACCAGGGCGAGCTTGGCCAGCTCCGACGGCTGGATCTGCACCGGGCCCAGGGCGACCCACCGGGTCGCGCCGCCCGCACTGCGCCCGAGCCCGGGGATCAGCACCATCGCCAGCGCGACGACCGACAGCAGCAGCAGCGGGTAGGCGAGCGCGCGGAACGTCTTCACCGGCAGCCGCGACGCCAGCCACATGCCGGGCAGCCCGATCGCCACCCACACGGCCTGCTTCTGGAACAGCGTGTACGCCGAGCCCGTCGCCTGGAGCTGCTTCACGCTGGAGGCCGACAGCACCATCGTCAGGCCGAGCGCGAGCAGCATCACCGAGCAGCCCAGCACCAGGTAGTAGGAGGTGAGGGGGCGGTCGAGCAGCCCGACGGCGGCGACCACCTGCTCCCGTGGCCCCGGACGCCGGGCGGCGCCGTCCTCCCCGGCCGCGGTGGTCATCGTTACCGGGCGTCCCGGGAGAGGCGCTCGACCGCCGCGATGAAGGCGTCCCCGCGGGCCGGATAGTTGGCGAACATGTCGAAGGAGGCGCCGACGGGCGCGAGCAGCACGGTGTCCCCGGGCCGGGCGAGGCCGGAGGCGTGGGCGACGACGCGGTCCATGGCCCCAGTGTCGGTGTCGGGGACGTCCACCACGGGGACATCCGGGGCGTGTCGCGCGAGTGCCTCGGCGATCCGGTGCCGGTCGCGTCCCATCAGCACGGCGCCGCGCAGCCGCCCGGCGCACGAGCGCACCAGGTCGTCGACGTCCAGGCCCTTGAGGAGGCCGCCGGCGATCCACACGACGCTGTCGTAGGCGGCGAGGGACGCGGCGGCGGCGTGCGGCTGGGTCGCCTTGGAGTCGTTGACGTAGGCGACGCCCGCGACGTCGGCGACGTGCTGGATGCGGTGCGGGTCGGGGACGAACGCCCGCAGCCCCTCCCGGACGGCCTCGGGCGGCACGCCGAACGCGCGGGCCAGCCCGGCGGCGGCGAGCGCGTTCGCGACGTTGTGCGGCGCGAACGGCCGCACGTCCGTGAGCGCGGCCAGTTCGGCGGCCTGGCTCGCGGGGTCGTCGGTGAAGGCCCGGTCGACCAGCAGCTCCTCCACGACGCCGAGCTCCCCGGGGCGCGGCACCTGGAGGGTGAAGCCGATCCGCCGGGACACGCCCTCGGCGCGTTCGGCGAGCGCCGCGGAGGTGTCGTCGTCGGCGTTGTAGACGGCGACGCAGCCCGGAGCGAAGATCTTGGCCTTGGCGCCGACGTAGGCGTCCATGGAGCCGTGCCAGTCGAGGTGGTCGGGCGCGACGTTCAGCACCGCGGCCGCGTACGGGGCGAGCGAGCCGGACCAGTGCAGCTGGTAGCTCGACAGCTCCACCGCCAGCACGTCGTAGGGCTCCTGCTCCTCCCGGGGCGAGGATTCCCCGGGCTCCCCGGGGACACCCGCGACGGCCTCCACGATCGGCGTCCCGACGTTCCCGACGGCGAGGGCCCTGTGGCCGGCGGCGGTGAGCATGCAGGCCAGCATCCGCACGGCGGTGGTCTTGCCGTCCGTCCCGGTGATGGCCAGCCAGGGCGCCGCGCCCTCGGGGCGGAGCCGCCACGCCAGCTCCACCTCCCCGATGATCTCGATGCCGGCCGCGGCGGCCGCGGCGAGCAGCGGCGCGTCCGGCCGCCAGCCCGGCGAGGTCACGACGAGGCCGGTGCCCGCCGGGAGGGACTCGCCGTCGCCGAGCCGGACCGCGACCCCGCGGGCCTCCAGCTCGGCGGCGTGCCCTCGCTGCTCCTCGCCGTCGCGGGCGTCCACGATGGTGACGCGGGCGCCGCGCGCGGCCAGGACGCGGGCGGCGGCGCGACCGGACACGCCGAGCCCGGCCACGCACACGCTCAGGCCGTCCCAGGGGCGCTCAGTCACTTCTTGGGCATCCATTCCAGGTAGAAGAGGCCGATGCCGATCGCCACGAACGTCGCGGACATCAGCCAGAAGCGCACGACGATCGTGGTCTCGGCCCAGCCCGACAGCTCGAAGTGGTGCTGCAGCGGCGCCATCTTGAACACGCGTTTGCGGGTCATCTTGAACCCGCCGACCTGGATGATCACCGACAGCGTGATCATCACGATCAGCCCGCACAGGATGGCCAGCAGCAGCTGGGTGCGGGTGAGGATCGCCAGGCCGACCAGCACGCCGCCGAGGGCCAGCGAGCCGGTGTCGCCCATGAAGATCTTCGCGGGCGGGGCGTTCCACCACAGGAACCCGAACACGCCGCCGAGCACGGCCGCGGCGACCACCGCGAGGTCGAGGGGGTCGCGGACGCTGTAGCAGTTGGGGGCGAGGGCGGCGGCGCAGCTGTTGCGCAGCTGCCAGTTGCCGATGATGACGTAGGCGGCCAGCACCATGCCGGCCGGGCCCGCCGCGAGGCCGTCCAGCCCGTCGGTGAGGTTCACGCCGTTGGACATGGCCGCGATGAGCAGCAGCGCCCACACCACGAACAGGTACGGGCCGATCGAGGGGCCGAAGTCGCGCAGGAAGGAGATGTGGGGGTCGGCGGGGGTGACGTCGTAGCCGTTGGGGAAGTTCAGCGATCCGACCGCGAACACGACGCCGACGAGGACGATGCCGATCATCTTGGCGCCGCTGCGCAGGCCGAGGCTGCGCTGCTTGAACACCTTGATGTAGTCGTCCACGAACCCGACGAGGCCGAGGCCCGTCATCAGGAACAGCACCAGGATCCCCGAGATGGTGGGGACCTCCCCGGTGAACAGGTGCGCGGCCGCGTAGCCGACGAGCGAGCCGACGATGAAGACCGTCCCGCCCATCGTGGGGGTGCCGCGCTTGTTCAGGTGGGCCTCGGGGCCCTCGTCGCGGATCATCTGGCCGTAGCCGAGCCGGTTGACGATGCGGATCCACACCGGCGTGCCGACCATCACGAAGACCAGCGCGATGCCCGCGGCGATGATGATGTTGGTCATCGGCCGTCCTCCGCGAGGATCGCCTCGGCCACCCGTTCCAGGCCGGCCACGCGGGAGCCCTTCACCAGCACGACGTCCCGCGGCGCGAGCCGCTCCCTGAGCACGGTCACCGCCGCGCCGACGTCATCCACCTGTACGCACTCTCCCGTCCATGACGCCACCTGCCCGGCCCCTTCGGCCATCGCCGCCGCGTTCGAGCCGACCACCACGAACCCGGCGATCCCGCTGCGCGCGACATGCTGTCCGATCCTGGCATGTTCCGCCATGGAAGAGTCACCTAGTTCGGCCATCTCGCCCAGCACCGCGTAGGCGCGGCGGCCGCGGGCCATGTGGACGAGCACGTCGATCGCGGCGCGGGTCGAGTCGGGGTTGGCGTTGTAGGCGTCGTTCACCACGGTCACCCCGTCGGCCCGCTCGGTGACCTCCATCCGCCACCGGCTGACCGGCACGGCCGCCGAGAGCGCCTCGGCGACCGCCCCGGTCGCGAGCCCCGCCGCGCGCGCGGCGGCGGCCGCGGCCAGCGCGTTCGGGACGGCGTGCGCGCCGTGCAGGCGCAGCGCGACCGGCGCCGCGCCCTCCGGCGTGACGAGGGTGAAGCGCGCCCGGCCCCGCTCGTCGAGGGTCTCGTCCTCGGCGCGGACCGCGGCGCCCGGCGACCGGCCGAACATGACGACCTCGCCCCGGGTCCGGGACGCCATCGCGCTGACCAGCGGGTCGTCGGCGTTGAGGACGGCGGTGCCGCCCGGCGGGACCGCCTCCACGATCTCGCCCTTGGCCCGCGCGATGTTCTCCCGGCCGCCGAACTCCCCGACGTGCGCCGTGCCGACGTTCAGCACGACGCCGACGTCCGGGCGCGCGATGCCGGTCAGGTAGGCGATGTGGCCGATGCCGCGGGCGCCCATCTCCAGCACCAGGTGCCGGGTGGCGGCGTCCGCGCGCAGCACGGTGAGCGGCAGCCCGATCTCGTTGTTGAACGACCCGGGCGGGTAGACCGTCGGGCCCGCGCCGCTCAGGACCTGCCCGATGAGGTCCTTGGTGGAGGTCTTGCCGGCCGAGCCGGTGACCGCGACGACCGTCACGTCCGGCAGCCGCTCCAGGACGGCCCTCGCGAGCCGTCCGAGCGCCTCCTGCACGTCGTCGACGACCACGCACGGCCCGTCCACCGGGCGCTGGGCGAGCACGCCCGCCGCCCCGGCGGCGAGGGCCCCGGCCGCGAAGTCGTGCCCGTCCGCGCGGTCGCCCTTCAGCGCCGCGAACAGCGCCCCGGGCTCCACCGCGCGGGAGTCGATCACCACGGGGCCGTCCACCACCGGGTCGTCCACCACCGGGTCCGGCGGCCCGTGCCGGACCCCTCCCGTGATCTCCGCGATCGTCGACAGCGGAAGTGGGATCACGCCTGCGTCCCGTCCCCTCTTGTCCCTTGTCCCTGGCGCCGGAGCGCGTCCGCACGGCGCCGGAGCGCGGCGCGCACGACCTCACGGTCGTCGAACGGATGTACCTCGCCCGCCACGTTCTGGCCCTGCTCGTGCCCCTTGCCCGCGACGACGACGACGTCGCCGCGGCGGGCGCGGCCGACGGCCAGGTCGATCGCGGCGGCGCGGTCGGGCTCCACGACGATGTGCGCGCGCTCCGGCTGCGGCACCTTGAGCCCGCCCTCGACCATAGCGGCAAGGATGGCCAGTGGATCTTCCGACCTCGGATTGTCGTTGGTGAGGTACGCCATGTCGGCCAGCCGCGCGGCGGCCTCGCCCATGAGCGGCCGCTTGCCGCGGTCGCGGTCGCCGCCGCAGCCGATCACCACCGCGAGGTCGCCCCCGGTGACGGGCCGCAGGGCGTTCAGGACGGCCTCGACCGCGCCCGGCTTGTGCGAGTAGTCGACGAGGGTCGTGAAGTCCTGCCCCTCGTCGACCCGCTCCAGCCGCCCGGGGACGCCCGGCAGCGACGCCACCCCCCGCACCGCCGCCTGCAGCGGGATCCCCGCCTCCACCAGCGCGACGATCGCGGCCAGGGCGTTGGCGACGTTGAACGGCCCGGCGAGGCGGACCTCGCCGTCGGCCTCGATGCCGAGGGGCCCGACGACGCGGAACACGCTGCCGTCGGCGCCGACGCGCACGTCCTCGGCCCGCCAGTCGGCCGCCGGGTCCCCGGTCGGGGAGAACGTCGTCGCCGGCACCGTGGCGATCTCCAGCAACTCGCGGCCGTAGTGGTCGTCGAGGTTGATCACGCCGACCCGCGAGTACTCGGGCGTGAACAGCCGCGCCTTCGCGAGGAAGTAGTCCTGCATGGTCGGGTGGTAGTCGAGGTGGTCCTGGGACAGGTTCGTGAACACCGCCACCTCGAAGCGGGCCCCGCCGACCCGGCCCTGCACGAGCGCGTGGCTGGACACCTCCATCGCGGCGGCGCCGACGCCGCGCTCGCGCATCATCGCCAGCAGCGCGTGCAGGTCGGTCGCCTCCGGCGTGGTGAGCGCGCTCGGCACCCGGTCGCCGCCCACCCGGATCTCGACGCCGCCGACCAGGCCCGTCTCGATCCCGGCGGCGCGCAGGCCCGCCTCCAGCAGGAACACCGTGGTGGTCTTGCCGCTGGTGCCCGTCACGCCGATGAGAGTGATGTCACGCCCGGGCTCGCCGTACACCCACGCCGCCGCGTCGCCGAGCCGCGCCCGGACGTCGCCCGTCACCAGGACGGGAAGGCCCGTCGCCGCGGCCCGGTCGTACCCGTCGGGGTCGGTGAGGATCGCCACGGCGCCCGCCTCGGCGGCCTGGGACGAGAACTGGGCGCCGTGCGCGCGGGCGCCGGGCAGCGCCGCGTAGATGTCGCCGGGCGCCACCGCGCGCGAGTCGTGCGTGATCCCCGTGGCGGACACCGCGTCCCATGCGCTCCGCCCGTCCTGCCCGTCATGTCCGATTCCGAGGAGCGCCGCGAGTCCGCTCAGCGGACGAGCCGGGTTGGTGGTGGGACGCATGGCGTTTCTTTCGTTGCGGACGGTACGGGACTGGTGGGACACGGGTGGTGGACTCACAGGCGAGGAGGGTACTCGCTGCGATCAGTCGCGGGCGCGGATCTCGATGATCGGCGGCCTGCTCCCCGTCGGCGGGATCTTCTCGGACTGAAGCGCGAAGCTCATCACGTCCTTGAAGACCGGTGCCGCCGCATCGCCACCATAGTGGCTCCCGCGCTTCGGATCCCGCAGGACGACCTGCACCACCAGGCGCGGGTCGTCCGCGGGCGCGAACCCGGCGAACGAGGCGGTGTAGCCGCCGCCGTCGTAGCAGCCGCAGCGCGGGTTGACGATCTCCGCGGTGCCGGTCTTGCCCGCGACGCGGTACCCCTTGATCTGCGCCTTCGGAGCGGTGCCCTCCTTCGTCGTGACGCCCTCCAGCATGTCGCTGATCTGCCGGGCCGTCTTCGCGCTGATGACCTGCTTGCGCTCCGGCTCGGGCGCCGGGGTGAACTTGTCGTGCTCCCCGACGGTCCCCGCGACCAGGCTCGGCGCGACGCGGACGCCCCCGTTGGCGATCGTCGCGTAGACGCTCGCCATCTGCACCGCGTTCACCGAGACCGTCTGCCCGAACGCGATCGGGTACCGGTCGGTGCCCGACCACTTGGCCGGCGGCTCCAGGAGGCCCGCCGTCTCGCCGGGCAGCGGCAGGCCGGTCCGCCGGCCGAACCCGAAGTCGCGCAGCGTCTGGTAGAGCCGCTCCTGGCCGATGCTCTCGCTGGCCATGATCGTGCCGACGTTGCTCGACTTGGCGAGGACGCCCGCGAACGTCAGCCGCTCGGGCTGGTGGGGGTGCGAGTCGTGGAACACCACGTCGTACTTTTTGATCTTGTCGGGAACGGTGTAGGGCGTCTGCGGGGTGACGCCGCCGTGCTCCATGACGGCCGCGGCGGTGACGACCTTGCCGGTGCTGCCCGGCTCGTAGGCGTCCTGCACCAGGGGGCTGCCCCAGCGGGACCGGTCGGAGTCGGCGTAGTCGTTCGGGTCGAATCCCGGCGCGGAGGCCATCGCGAGGAGCCGGCCGGTGCGCGGGTCCATGACGATCACGGTGCCGCTCTTGGCCCGGCTCGCCTTGACCTGCTGCTCGATCGCCTGCTGCGCCTTGAACTGCAGGTCGCGCTGCAGTGTCAGGCGGACCCCGCTGCCGGGCACCGACGGGCGCTTCTGGTCCTCGCCCATGGGGATGTGCTGGCCCTCGGGGCTGATCTCGACCCGCTGCCAGCCCGCCTTGCCGGCGAGCACGCCGTTCAGCGAGCTCTCCAGGCCGGCGGCCCCGCTCCCCGTGTCGTTCACGAAACCTATGACGCTGGCGGCCAGCGAATCGTTGGGGTATTCCCGGCGATATTCCGGCAAAGTACCGATGCCGAGGAAGTTCCACGAGCTGACCAGCCGCGCCTGGTCGGGGCGGACCCCGTGCGCGAGGTACACGAACCTCGTCTCGGGCTTGCTGATCTGCTTCAGCAGCGTCGCGGGGTTCAGCCCGAGCGTCGGGGCCAGCGCGTTGACGATCGACTGCCGCTTGTCCGCCTTGATGAGCGAGGGGTCCGCGAAGATCGCGCGGGCCTCCACCGTCATGGCGAGCGGGTTGCCCTGCGCGTCGGTGATGTCGCCGCGGACGGCGGGCAGCGTGAGCTCCCGCATCCGCTGGAGCATCGCCTGCTCGGTGTACTGCTCCGAGTCGATCGTCTGGAGCTGGACGAGCCGGCCGGCGAACAGCGACAGCACGAACGCGACGACGAGCAGCCCGACGTTGAGCCGCTTGAGCGGGTCGCGCCGATGGAAGGGGACCCGGGCCCGCGGGGGGCGGCCGGGAGGCGGGCGCCGGCCGGAGCCGCCGCCGGGGCGCGGGCCTCGGGGGCCCGCGGCGTCCTTCTTCGGCGGCGCGCTCTGGGCGTTGCGGACCGTGCGGCTCTCCGCGGCCGAGGCCCTGGCGGGCGACTTCTTCCGCGCGGAGCGCTTCGTGGCCGTGGCGGCGCCCGTCTGCCCGCTCGGCTTCTCCTTGCGCGCGGCGGTCTTGCGCGCAGCGTCCTTGTGCGCGGTGTCCTTACGGGCAGCGTTCTTGCGCGCCGTGTCCTTAGCGGGGGTCTCCTTGCGCGGGGTCTCCTTGCGGGGGGTGGGGGCCATGCCGCTGCGCGCGGGACGGCGGGCGCCGCCCTTCGCGCCCGGCCGTCCCGCGCCGTCCGCCCGTCCTGCGGGCGGGCGCGGCGCACTCCCTGTCTGACGCCCGGACGCGCGCGCCGCGCCCGGGCCGCTCTTGTCGTCACGCCCGGCCGCGCCGCGGGGGCCGCGCCCGTCCGAGCCGCGCCTGCGGCCGGGGGGCGGGCCGGCGGAACCGCGTCCCGGGCCCTTCGTCACCGTGCCACCCGCTCCCCGCCGTACCCGCGCCCGCTCACGGTGCCCCGTGCCCGGGCTGTGCTCCCGCGCCGTTCCGTGCTCCCGCGCCGTTCCCTGTTCCCGCGCCGTTCCGTGTTCCCGCGCCGTTCCCTGTTCCGGCGCCCTGCCCGTTGCGGGACCCCGCGCCGGTGCCGTTCGTCCGGGCGTCGGCGGGCGGGACGCCGTCGCCGGGGATCACGGTGCCGGGAACGCCGAGGACGCCCGCCGCGCCGGCCGACGCCGCGGCCGACTGCGGGACGGGGCGGATGGTGCCGCCGGGGCGGCCGGGCTCGGTGGAGAAGAAGGCCGGGTCCTTGGCCTGCTTCATGCCGAGCCCCTCGGCCTTCTTCGACAGCTGCTGCGGGGCCCCCTCGCGGGCGATCTCCTCCTCGTAGGCCTGGCGCTGCTGCTCCAGCTGCTTGTTGCTCTGCTGGAGCCGCGTCAGCGTGAACGCGTCCTTGGCGAGGACGGTGTTGAGCAGCAGCAGGCTGACCAGCGCGCCGCCGAGCAGCCCGACGATGAGCAGGACGAACGGGGCGCGCGGCGCGGCCTGCCCGGTGCGCCGCGACGCGGTCGCGCCCTTCGCGGCCTTCGTGCTCTTGGCCGGCGCGGCCTTCACGGGCGCCGCCTTGACCGGTGCGGCCTTCACGGGCGCGGCCTTCACGGGCGCCGCCTTCACGGACGCTGCCTTGACGGGCGTCGGCTTCGCGGGCGTCGGCTTCGCGGGCGTCGGCTTCGCGGGCGTCGGCTTGGCGGGCGCCGTCCCGGCGGAGCGGCCCTTCGCCGGCGCGGGCCTGACCGCGGCGGAACCGTCCGGACGCTCGGGAGCCCTCTTCTTCGGCGCCTTGGTCGGCGGCCGCCTGCTCGTCGTGGTCATGTCGCCTCCCGGACGCGCTCCGCGGCGCGCATCCGCACCGATCCGGCCCGTGGGTTGGTCGTGGTCTCCTCGTCGGACGCCGTTTCGGCCCCGCGTGTCAGGAGCCGGAACCTCGGCTCGTGCTCGGGCAGCGGGACCGGCAGCTCCGGCGGGGTCGTGTCGGCCGCCTGGGCGGCGAGGACCTGCTTGGTGATGCGGTCTTCGAGCGAGTGGTACGACAGGACGACGACCCGGCCGCCGACCGGGAGCGCGTCCAGAGCGGCGGGCAGCGCCCGGCGCCAGGTGTCGAGCTCGGCGTTCACCTCGATGCGCAGCGCCTGGAAGGTGCGCTTGGCCGGGTTGCCGCCGGTGCGGCGGGTCGCGGCGGGGATGGAGGTGCGCACCAGGTCGGCGAGCCGCCGGGTGGACTCCAGCGGGGCGCGCTCGCGCTCCCGGACGATCGCGGCGGCGATGCGCTGGGCGAACCGCTCCTCGCCGTACTCGCGCAGGATGCGGGCGAGCTCGGCGGGCGGGTAGCCGTTGACGACCTCGGCGGCGGTGAGGCTCTGGGTGCGGTCCATCCGCATGTCGAGGGGGGCGTCGTAGGAGTAGGCGAAGCCGCGGTCGGCCTCGTCGAGCTGCGGGGAGGACACACCGAGGTCGAACAGGACGGCGTCGACCGCCCGGACGCCGAGCCGGCGCAGCACGGAGGGGATCTCGTCGTAGACGGCGTGCTCCAGCGTCACCCGGTCGCCGAACGGGGCGAGCCTGCGCGCGGAGCGCTCCAGCGCCGTGGTGTCGCGGTCGAGGCCGATCAGGCGCAGCGCCGGGACGGCCCGCAGCATCGCCTCGGCGTGACCGCCCATGCCGAGCGTGGCGTCGAGGTACACGGGAGCGCGGCCCGAGACGGACTCGGCCGCGGGGACGAGAAGTTCGAGTACGCGGCCGAGCATGACCGGGACGTGCCCGCTGCCGGGCCCCTGGTCGTGCGCCGCGTGGTTCCTTGCGCCGTTCCCCGCTCCGTTCTCCACGCCGTCCATGCCTCACCCCCTGTACTGCCACCTCGCTCGCGGACTGTGTGGCATCGCCGGACCGGACCGTCCCGCGCCCCCGGCGGCGGCCTCGCCCGGCCAGGTCCCCATCCGCTGCCCTGGAGGAAGATCACCGCGTTGCCCGCGGGGGGTCGCCGTCTGGCACCGGGGAAGCTGCGCCAGCTGACTGGAGAGCGGCTGGAGACCTGGCCGAACGTGGGCCAGTGCCGGTCAACGGACCGACGAGTCGTATCTCAGAGAATCCCTGGCAACACCTCCTCCGAGACGTCGGAGAAGGTCTGCTCCTCCTGCTCCAGGTAGGTCTCCCAGGCCTGGGTGTCCCAGATCTCCAGACGCGTGTTGGCCCCGATGACCGTGCAGTCGCGGGTGAGACCCGCGTACTTGCGCAGCGGCGGGGGAATCGTGACGCGGCCCTGCTTGTCGGGCACCTCGTCGGAGGCGCTGGCGAAGAAGACCCGGCTGTAGCTCCGGACCGTCTTCTCGGTGACCGGCGCGGCACGCAGAGCCTCGGTAATCCGCTGGAACTCCGCCATAGGGAAGACGTACAGGCAGCGTTCCTGGCCCTTCGTGATCACCAATCCCCCCGACAGCTCCTCGCGGTACTTCGCCGGCAGGAACAGTCGTCCCTTGTCGTCGAGGCGCGGCGAGTGGGTGCCGAGAAACACCGGGCCCCACCTCCCGCGCCGCATGGGGCGCTACCGCCCCCCACGGCGCCCCACTCTACTCCACTCTTCCCCACCGTCAACAAGAAAAACACCGTCCACGCGCCGTTTTCTGCGACGAAATCGCAGGTCAACGGGGGTGGTGTGGAGTGGGGCCCAGCGGCGCCCCTCAGCGCGCCGCACCGGCACGAGCCGGTCCGCAACGCCCCCGCGCGAGGGCACGGCACGGTCCTGAGGGACGGGGTGGAGTGAAGTGGTGCGTTGCGCGCGTCGTTTGTCGTCGTCCCTGTGGAGCACAATTGGCTCGCGTTCCACATGAACATCGCAGGGGGCGTTCCAACGACGTACTGTCGTTTGGAACGGCTGAGGAGGGTTTGGTGGCAGTAGGCACGCACGGCGAGTCGTTCATGGAGACCGACCCCCCGGCATCCCACCCGGCCCGGCGCGGCGGCCGTGACGCCGGGGGCGACGCCGGGGGCCGTGACGCGGGCCGTGGCGGCGCGGGCGGCGGGCTCGACGGGCTCGCCCACGTCGCGAACAAGATCCGCGACGCCGTGGAGTCGGTGATCGAGGGCAAGCCCTCGGCGGTGCGGCTCGCGCTGACGGTGCTGCTCGCGGAGGGGCACCTGCTCATCGAGGACGTGCCCGGCGTCGGCAAGACGATGCTCGCCAAGGCGCTCGCGCGCTCGGTCGACTGCTCGGTGCGGCGCGTCCAGTTCACGCCCGACCTGCTGCCGAGCGACATCACCGGGGTCAGCGCCTACAACCAGGAGCGGCGCGAGTTCGAGTTCAAGCCGGGCCCGGTGTTCGCCAACATCGTGGTCGGCGACGAGATCAACCGGGCGTCCCCGAAGACGCAGTCCGCGCTGCTGGAGTGCATGGAGGAGCGCCAGGTCACCGTCGACGGCACCACCTACGCCCTGGAGCCGCCCTTCATGGTCATCTCCACGCAGAACCCGGTGGAGATGGAGGGGACCTATCCGCTGCCCGAGGCGCAGCGCGACCGGTTCACCGCCCGCATCTCGATGGGCTACCCCGACCCCGCCGCCGAACTGGAGATGCTCGAGACGCACGGCGAGACGTCCCCGCTCGACCGGCTCACCCCCGTCGCCCACGCCGCCGACGTCCGCGACCTCATCGAGGTGGTGCGGGCCCAGCACGTCGCGCCGGCGGTGCGGCAGTACGCCATCGACCTCGTCTCCGCCACCCGCAGGCATCCGGATCTGCGGCTCGGCGCGTCCCCCCGGGCGACCCTGCACCTGGTGCGGGCCGCGCGGGCCTACGCCGCGCTCGACGACCGCGACTACGTCGTCCCCGACGACGTCCAGGACCTCGCCGTCCCCGTCCTCGCGCACCGGCTGCTGCCGACCGCCGAGGCGCAGGTGCAGCGCCGCCTCCCCGAGCAGGTGGTCGCCGATCTGGTGAAGCGCCTGCCGGTGCCCTCCCCCGGCAGGTGAGGGGTGCGACGGGCGCTGGCCGGCCTCACCACGCGCGGGCGGTCGTTCGTGGCCGCCGGGGCGACCGCGATCGTCTGCGCGGTGGCGCTCGGGGAGCGCGACCTGCTCCGCGCCGGCGTGCTCGTGCTGGCGCTGCCCCTGCTGTGCACGATCGCGGTGGCGCGGACGCGGTACCGGCTGGCCTGCGCGCGGCGGCTGGAGCCGGCGCGGCTGCCGGTCGGCCACGAGTCCCGCGTCGACCTGCGGCTGGAGAACGTGTCGCGGCTGCCGAGCGGGCTGCTGATGGTGGAGGACCGGGTCCCCTACGCGCTCGGCGGGCGGGCCCGGTTCGTGCTGGAGCGGATCGAGCCGCACGCGTTCCGTGAGCTCGGCTACCGGATCCGCTCGGACGTGCGCGGGCGCTACCGGGTGGGGCCGCTGACCGTCCGGCTCGCCGACCCGTTCGGGATGGTGGAGCTGGTCCGCTCGTTCAGCCTGTCCGACACGCTCACGGTGACGCCGACGATCGTGCCGCTGCCGCCGGGCCGGCTGTCGGGCGCGTGGACGGGCGGCGGCGACAGCGTGGCCCGCGCGGTCTCCGCGGCGGGCGAGGACGACGTGGCCCCGCGCGAGTACCGGCACGGCGACGACCTGCGCCGCGTGCACTGGCGGTCCACCGCCCGGCACGGGGAGCTGATGGTGCGGCGCGAGGAGCAGCACTTCCAGAGCAGCGGCACCCTCTTCCTCGACACCCGCCGCTCCGCGCACTGGGGCGACGGGCCGGCCGGCTCCTTCGAGCAGGCCGTGTCGGCGGCCGCGTCGATCGGCGTCCACCTCGTCCGGACGGGGATGGGCCTGCGGTACGTCACCGACGGCGGGGAGACGCTGCCGTCCGGGCCCTCCGAGGGCGCCTTCGAGGGGCTCCTGCTCGACGCGCTGGCCGTCGCCCGCCGGTCCAAGGGCGGCTCGCTGTCGGCGGGGCTGGCCGCGCTGCGCGGCCGCGGCGCGGGCCGGGAGGGCGACGGCCTGGTCGTCGGGGTGTTCGGCGTGCTGTCGGACGAGGAGGCCCGCGCGGTCGCCGCGGCCCGGCGCGGCACCGGCACGTGCGTCGCGGTGCTCCTGCGGGGCGGGCCCGAAGACGTCACACCGCAGGACGGCGGGACGGCCGCGGGTCTGCTGCGCGCGGGCGGCTGGCGGGTGCTGGCCGTCCGATCCGCGGCGGAGCTCGCCGGGGCGTGGGCGCGGGCAGGCAAGGCGGGCGAGGATTTCGTGTCAGGGGCAGCGCGTGAGTAAGGGCAGTGCATGAGGGTCCGGATGACGGTGATGGCCGGGCTGGCGACGCTCGCCGGTTCGCTCGGGCTGTACCCGCTGTTCGAGAACGCGGGCTGGTTCTGGGCGGGGTTCGGCGCGGTGCTGGCCGTGTCCGGCGGCGGTCTGCTGGCGCGGCGCCTGCGCATGCCCGCTCCGATCGGCCTGCTGTTCGGGCTGGCGGCGCTCCTGCTGTACCTCAACCTCGCGTTCGCCGGCGGCGAGGCGTGGCTCGGAGTCGTCCCGTCCCCGGAGTCGCTGCGGCGCCTCGGCGAGCTCGCGGACGAGGGCTGGCGGGCCGCCAACCGGTACGCGGCGCCCGTCCCGCTCGTCCCCGGCATCTCGATGCTGGCCGCCGCGGGCATCGGCCTGGTCGCCGTCCTGGTGGACCTGCTGGCCGTGCGGCTGCGCCGCGCCGCGCCCGCCGGGCTGCCGCTGCTGGCCATGTACAGCGTGCCCGCGGCGATCCGCGAGGACGGTGTCGGCTGGCTCGCCTTCGGCGTCGGCGCGTTCGCCTTCCTCGCCCTGCTCATGGCCGACTCCCGCGAGCAGGTCGGCGGCTGGGGCCGGACGGTGACGACGCGCCGCCGACCCCGGGAGGTGCCGCTGGCGGGATCACAGCCGCCGCCCGGGGACCCCGCCGACCGGCCCGACTCCTCGGCCCTGGCGGCCAGCGGCCGCCGGATCGCGGCCGGCACGGTCGCCGTCGCGGTGCTGCTGCCGGCGGCGGTGCCGGGCCTGCACCCGCGCGGCGTGTTCGGCGTCGGCGGCGGCTCCGGCCGGGGCACGCAGACCGTGACGACGCCCGACCCGCTGGTCAGCCTGAAGCGGGAGCTGACCCGGCTGGACGACTCGACCGTCCTGACCTACCGCAGCGACGCCCCCGAGAGCCCCGGCTACCTGCGCCTCTACGCCCTCGACCGGTTCGACGGGGACCGGTGGACCTACAGCCCGCTGAAGAGCAGCGCCAAGGACCGGCTGAGCGGCGACCGCGCCCTGCCCGCCCCGCCGGGGCTGACGGTCGCGCCCTCGCGCGAGGTGACGACCGAGGTGCGGGTGCGGCCGGAGGTCAGGAACATGACGTTCCTGCCGGTGCCGTACGCCCCGGCCAAAGTGTCGATCAAGGGCGACTGGCGGGTGCACGGCCCGTCGCTGATGATCTACTCGCTGCGCGACTCGGCGGGCGGTCGCTCCTACACCGTCAAGAGCCTGCTCCCGCAGCCGACCCCGGGCCAGCTCGCGGGCGCCGGGCCCTACCCGCCCGAGGTCGTCGCCCACTACACGGCGGTGCCCAAGAACGTCCCGCCGCAGGTCCGGAAGCTCGCCGCGGACGTCACCGCCGGGTCGGCGACCGCGTTCACCCAGGCCGTGCGGCTGCAGCGCTGGTTCACCATGTCCGGCGGGTTCAGCTACGACCTGACCGCGCCCGCGCCCCAGCACGGCAGCGACCTCGTCGACTTCCTGCTGCACAGCAAGCGCGGCTACTGCGAGCAGTTCGCCGCCGCGATGGCGCTGATGGCGCGGATCCTCGGCATCCCGTCGCGGGTCGCGATGGGCTACACGCCGGGCAGCGAGGAGAAGCCCGGCGAGTGGGTGGTGCGGTCGCGCGACGCGCACGCGTGGCCCGAACTGTACTTCGAGGGCTCGGGATGGGTGCGCTTCGAACCCACGCCGAGCGGCGCCGCCGGGCAGGGCACCGCCCTCGCCCCCGCCTACAGCCAGCCCGAGGTCAGCACCGGCGGCGGGCCGGAGGACGAGGCCACGCGGGCGCCGGACCCCTCGTCCCCGGACGCGGGCTCGACCGCCGCGCCCGCCGGCCCCCGGCACCGCAACGACGAGGGCGCGGGCGACGCGACCGGCGCCCAGGAGGACGACGGCAGCGGGTTCTCCACGGCGGGGTGGCTCGCCGGAGTCCTGCTGGTGCTGCTGCTGACGGCCGTGCCGATGACGCTGCGGATCCTCACCCGGTGGCGCCGCTGGGCGGCCCTTGCGCCGTCGCCCACCGGGACGACGATGCCCGCACGGCGGACGCCCGCCCCCGATCAGGCCTGGAAGGTGAAACCCGCGCGGCGAGGGCGGGAACCCGACCCGGCCGGGACTTCGGGGCCCGCGCTCGGGACGCGGGGGCCGGATCCGGCCGGGGTGGCGCACGCCGCCTGGCAGGAGATGCGCGAGGACACGCTCGACTACGGCCTGGAATGGCGGGCCAGCGACTCCCCGCGCGCCACCGCCCGCCGGCTCGGCGAGCTGCTGGAGTTGGACGCGCCGAGCCTGCAGGCCCTCAACCGGATCGCTCGCGCCGAGGAACTGGCGCGCTACTCGCGGACCCGCCCCGCGGAACCCGCCGAGCAGCTGCGCGCCGACGTGCGGACCGTCCGGGAGGCGTTCGCCGCGTCCGTGGGGCGCCGGACCCGGTGGCGCGCCCGTCTGCTGCCGCCTTCGACGATGGCGCAGACCCGCACCGCGCTCCGGACCGCCACCAACCGCGCCCTCGACGTCACCGCCCGCGTGAACGACCTACCGTCGCGCCTCCGCCGCAGGTAGGCGCCACACCCGCCCCCGGACACACGTTCGTCCCGGCCTCGCGGTCAGATCCCGCATACGGCCGGGACGAGTCGTCTCGTCACGACGACGGCGTCAGTCACCCTCGGTGCGGCGTCGCCAGCGTTCCTCCATGCGCTCCATGAAGCCGGCCTTGGCGGGACGCGCCTGCCGGCCGCCTCCGCGCGCGGGCTCGTTGCCGATGCCCGCCATCCGCTTCCAACTCGTCAGCGCCCACACGCAGCACACGACCATCAGCAGGAATCCCGTCACGCTGATGGCGATCGTGACCGTGCCCTTGTTGATCACGAGACCGGCCATCAGGGCGCACACGCCCACCACGAAGCCGAGGGCCGCCTTGACGATCCGGCGCTTGTAATGGACCTGGGGGTTGGTCGAGCGAACCGCGTGAGCGAACTTGGGATCCTCGGCGTACAACGCCGATTCGATCTGTTCGAGCATGCGCTGCTCGTGCTCAGAGAGCGGCACGGCACCTCCCAGCGACAGCTCCGCGACGGAGTATCCGATGCGGGACGCGAACGTCAACGGTGATATGCCCAGAATACGAGGACTCTCGAGCGTACGAAAGCGAACGGCCCGCCGAGGGCCCGGCGCCGGTCACCTCACAGCCTTCTTTCATTGTCTTCCGTCCCTGCCGTCCCGTGCGTCACCCTCCGCCGCACGCCGAACCAGCGCGGCGGGGCGCACCGCGCCGCGCCCGAACCGGTGCGCGACCTGATCCATGGCTCGCTCGGCCTCACGCCAGCCGCTGTCCGGCTCGTCGAAGGCGAGCTGACGGGGGGCCTCGCCGGCGGGGCCCAGGTTCTCCACCCGCACCCCGACCAGTCGGAGTCGTACCCGTTCCAGGCCCGACGCCTCGTACAGCTCGCGGGCTGTGACATAGATCACACGAGCCAGGTCGGTCGGCTCGGCCAGCGTGCGCGCCCGCGTGATCGTCTTGAAGTCGGCCATCCGCAGTTTGACGCTGACCGTCCGGCCGGCGTTCCCGCTCTCGCGCAGCCGCGCGCCGACCCTCTCCGCGAGCCGCAGCAGCTCACGCCGGATGACCTCGGGGTCGTCGACGTCGGTGTCGAAGGTCTCCTCGGCGCCGATGCTCTTGTCGGGCGTGTGCGGGACGACCTCCCGCGGGTCGCGCCCCCACGCCAGCTCGTGCAGGTGCCCGCCGAGCGCGTTGCCGAGTTCGCGCTGCAGCGTGGAGAGGGGCACCTGGGCGAGTTGCCCGACGGTGCGCAGGCCGAGGCGGGTGAGGTTCTGCTCCGTCCGCTCACCGACGCCCCACAGGGCCGCGACGGGCAGCGGGTGCAGGAAGTCGACGACGCCGTCGGCGGGCACCACGAGCAGCCCGTCGGGCTTGCACCGGGTCGAGGCCAGCTTCGCGACGAACTTGGTGTTCGCGACGCCGACCGAGCAGGTGATGCCCTGCTGGTCGCGCACCTGGTCGCGGATGAGCTGCGCGATCGCCGCGGGACGGCCCAGCCGCCGCCGCGCGCCCGCCACGTCCAGGAAGGCCTCGTCCAGCGACAGGCCTTCCACCAGCGGCGTGACGGAGCGGAAGATCTCGAAGACGGCGGCGGACACGCGGCCGTACTTGCCGTGGCTCACGGGCAGCGCCACGGCCTGCGGGCACAGCCGCCGCGCCCGCGTCATCGGCATCGCCGAGTGGACGCCGAACTTCCGTGCCTCGTAGGAGGCCGCGGAGACGACGCCGCGCGGCCCGGCCCCGCCCACGACGACGGGGCGCCCGCGCAGCTCGGGTCGCTCCAGCAGCTCGACGCTGACGAAGAAGGCGTCCATGTCGACGTGCAGGATGGCGCAGCCGGTGTCGTCGGCCGGCGGACCCGGCTGGGGCCCCGGCCGATGCAGCTGCTGCTTGCGGCTCACGGTGCTAGCCGGCCGGTTTGTCCGCCACCAGGTGCAGCTGGGTGGCGAGGTCCCGCAGGACGGGATGGACGGCCGCGACGGACTCCAGCGCGATCAGCGCGTCGGCGGAGTCGGCGTCGCCGTCCAGCAGGCCGCTCGGCACCAGATCGGCGAAGATCCGGACGCCGTGCAGTTCGGCGACCCGCAGTCCGGCGCCGAGCACCAGCTCCGACAGCGACTCGCGGGTGAACCGGCGGGGCATCCGGTCGCCCTCGCCCCACCGTCCGGACGGGTCCGTCAGCACCCGCCGCGCGTCGTCGAAGTGCCCGGACACCGCGCGGTGCAGCGCGGCCGCGATCTGCCCGGCCGCCAGCACGCTGACCGAGCCGCCCGGGCGGACGGCACCGGTGAGCGCCGCCATCGCCGCGGCCGGGCCGTCGACGTACTCCAGGACGCTGTGGCACAGCACGAGGTCGGCGGCGTCGGGGCCGAGCAGGTCGGGCAGGTCGACGGCGTCGCCCTGGACGGCGCGCACCCGCACCCCCGACTCGGCCGCCCGCCGCTCCAGCGCGGCCAGCGCGTCCGGATTGGCGTCGACCACGGTGACCCGGTGCCCGAGCTCGGCGAGCGGGACGGCGAATCCCCCGGTCCCGCCGCCGACGTCCACGACATCGCTCAGGCCGGCCTCGGGAGTGATGCGTTCGAGGACCGCGCGCAGAGCGTCCCACAGGACGGCACTGCGCACCCGGCTGCCACCCCGCACACGCTTCTGCTGCCGCCCCGTCACGGCCGCTCCCTTTACGTTCGTCATCAAGGAGAGCTTATTGCAGTGCCGCCGTCAGAGGACCGCCAGCCCCAAGAAGGAGTGCACTGCGAAAAACACAGCACACCAACACCAGCCCCCTGCCCAACCCCGCAACAACCTCAGGACCCGCGATCGCGTCCGAAGGCAGGTTCGAGCGAAGCAAGAACCTGATCGCGCAGCGAGCCGCCAGGCGAGCCGAAGCGATGCCAGCGATCGCACGCAGTACCCGACGATGGAGGGCCCCCAAGGCCCGAAGGAGGAGGGCACTGCAATAGGCACAGCAGCGATCGCCCGCTTTTCTCGACGATGGAGGGCCGCCAGGCCCGAAGGAGGAGAGAGAAGCCTAGAGACTGAGCGAAGGCTTGAGTTGTTGGAGGCGGGAGAGGAGGCCGTTGACGAAGCGGGGGGACTCGTCGGTGGACAGTTCGGTGGCGAGGCCTACCGCTTCGCTCACCGCGACGCCGTCGGGGACGTCGTCGACCCACAGGAGTTCGAACGTCCCCATCCGCAGGATGTTGCGGTCGACGACGGGCATGCGTTCGAGGGTCCAGCCGGTGGCGTAGGTGGCGAGCAGTTCGTCGATGCGTTCCCGGTTCTCCTGGACGCCTTCGATCAGCCGGACGGCGTGCGGGTACTCGGCGAGCTCGTCCTGGTTGGGGCGGCCGCGGGCGGCGAGCACCGCCGTCGGCTGCTCCTCCCGGAGTTCGGCGGCGAACAGGATGTCCAGGGCGAGTTTTCTGGCCTTGGTGCGCGCGGCCATCTCAGGCGCGGCCGAGGTACTCGCCGGAGCGGGTGTCGACCTTGACCTTCTCGCCGGTGGTGATGAACAGCGGGACCTGGATCTGCGCGCCGGTCTCCAGGGTGGCGGGCTTGCTGCCGCCGGTGGAGCGGTCGCCCTGCAGGCCGGGCTCGGTCTCGGTGATCTCCAGCACGACGGCGGCGGGCAGCTCGACGTACAGCGGGTTCTCGTTGTTGAAGGCGATCACGGCGTTCTGCTCGGGGAGCAGGTAGTTCGCGGCGTCGCCGACGACGGACGCGGGGATGTGCGGCTGGTCGTAGGTCTCGGTGTCCATGAAGACGAAGTCCTCGCCCTCGCGGTAGAGGTACTGCATCTCGCGCTTGTCGACGCTGGCCACCTCGACCTTGGTGCCGGCGTTGAAGGTCTTGTCGACGACCTTGCCCGACAGCACGTTCTTGAGCTTGGTGCGGACGAACGCGCCGCCCTTGCCTGGCTTGACGTGCTGGAACTCCTGGACGGTCCACAACTGGCCGTCGATGTTCAGCGTCATGCCGTTCTTCAGGTCGTTCGTCGTCGCCACTGCGTTGTTCTCCCGGTCGCGGGCCCGCGCGTCCTACAGGACGAGCAGGTCCTTGGTCGATGTGGTGAGGAGCTCCGGCCCGCCCGCGCGGACCACCAGCGTGTCCTCGATGCGGACCCCGCCCCGGCCCGTGAGGTAGACCCCCGGCTCCGCGGTGATCGGAACCCGATCCATCAGCTTACCGGTCTTGTCGTACCCCATGAGCGGCGCTTCGTGGATCTCCAGGCCGACGCCGTGCCCGAGGCCGTGGGTGAACGCCTCGGCGTGCCCGGCCTCTCCGATGATCTCGCGGGCGGCGGCGTCCACGTCCTTGGTGTCGGCGCCGGGCAGGGCGGCGGCCAGCGCGGCCGCCTGGGCGCGGTGGACGAGGTCGTAGAGGTCCCGCTGCCAGGCCGCGGGCTCGCCGATCGCGACGGTGCGGGTCATGTCGGCGTGGTAACCGCCGTGGAGGGCGCCGAAGTCCATGGTGACGAGATCGCCGCGCTGGAGTTCGCGGCCGCCCGGGTGGTGGTGCGGGACGGCGCCGTTGGGGCCGGAGGCGATGATCGAGTCGAACGCGGGGCCTTCGGCGCCGTGGTCCACCATGGCGCGTTCGAGGGCGATCGCGACGGCGCGCTCGGTGACCCCGGCGCGGATCTCGGGCAGGACGGCCTCGAACGCGCGGTCGGTGACGGCGCACGCCTCCCGCAGCAGGCCGATCTCCTCCTCGTCCTTCACCATGCGCAGCTCTTCGACGAGGTGGCCGAGCGGGACGAGTTCCACGGCGGCGCCGCCGGGAGGTTCGATGCCGAGGAGCGCCGTGTGGTGCTCGACGGTCAGGTCGTGGGCCTCGAAGCCGACGCGGCCGTGGCCGTCCGCGGCCGCCTGCCTCACCAGCGCCTCCGCCACCTGCCGGTCGACCACGACGGGCAGTTCCGGGCAGACCTGCGCGGCCATGCCGGCGTAGCGGCCGTCGGTGGCGAGGACGGCGGGCCCGTCGGCCGGGACGAGCAGCGCGGCCCGCGAGCTGTCCAGGCCGGTCAGGTAGCGGACGTTGACCAGGCGGGTCACCAGCAGCGCGGCGGCGCCCCGGTCGGCGACGAGCGCGGCGAGCCGGCGGCGCCGCGCGTAGTGAGTCTCCCCCATGGCCAGGACTCTAGGTCATCGCGGGACGGCCGTCTCAACGCGGTCACGAACATGAAGAACCCTCGACTTCTCGTCGAGGGCTGGCCTAGCGTGACCGGGCGTGTGCTCCGTCCCCCGAATGTCCCTCCCCCATGGACTTCCCCAGGAGTGATTCCCCTTGACCCGAGTCAGCCGAAGAAGACTGCTGGGCACAGGCGCGCTCACCGCCGCGGGAGCCGTCGTCTCCGCCGCCGCGGCCCCCTCCGCCTCCGCCCGCACGGCGCCCCTGACCGCGGACGTGGTGATCGTCGGCGCCGGGCTCTCCGGGCTCACCGCCGCCCGCGACCTCGTCGCGGCGGGCCGGTCCGTGATCGTGCTGGAGGCGCGGGACCGTCCCGGCGGCCGCGTCTACGGGATGCCGCTCGGCGACGGCACCACCAACGAGGGCGGCGCCGAGTTCGTCGGCCCGACGCAGGACCGCATCGCCGCGCTCGCAGAGGACATGGGCGTCGACACCTACGCGACCTACAACGAGGGCAAGAACGTCTACTACCGGGACGGCAAGCGGTCGCTCTACGCGACCGACGGGCTGCTCGGCGCGGTCCCGCCGGACTGGGGCGTGGTCGACCTGGAGCTGGCCCTGCTGAAGCTCGGCGGCATGGTCAAGGAGGTGCCGGTCGGCGAACCGTGGAAGGCGGCCAAGGCCGAGGAGTGGGACGCGCAGACCTTCCACACCTGGTCGCGGTCCAACTCGCTGAGCAGCGGCGCGCGGTTCCTGATGGACGCGTTCGCCTCCTCCACGCTGTCGATGCGCTCGCAGGAGGTGTCGCTGCTGTACCTGCTGAACTACGCGGCCTCGGCGGGCAACGAGACCAGCCCGGGAACGATCGACCGGCTGATCAACACCAGGGGCGGCGCGCAGGAGTCGCGGTTCGTCGGCGGGTCGCAGGAGGTGCCGATCCGGCTGGCGGCGCGGCTCGGCGACATCGTCCGCTACAACGCGCCGGTCCGGTCGATCGCCACGGAGGCGGGCGGCGCGACGGTGACCGCCGACGGGATCACGGTGTCGGCCCGGCGGGTCGTGGTGGCGATGTCCCCGGCGATCGCCGGGAGGATCGACTTCTCGCCGGCGCTGCCCGCGAGCCGGGCGCAGCTCATGCAGCGCTACCCGATGGGCTCGGTCTCCAAGTTCGTCGCCGTCTACGACACGCCGTTCTGGCGGGCGGACGGGCTGACCGGGCAGGCCGTGGCCGACAGCGGCGCGATCGACGCGACGTTCGACAACAGCCCGCCGGACGGGTCGCGGGGCATCCTGATGGGCTTCATGAACCAGGCCAACATCAGGAGGCTGGACGGCGCGCCGGCCGCGGACGTCCGGGCGGCGGGGCTCGCCTCGTTCACCAAGCTGTTCGGCGACAAGGCCGCGAACCCGAAGCTGACCGCGTTCCAGCGCTGGGACAACGAGACGTGGAGCGGCGGCGGCCCCGTCGGCGTCGCCCCGCCCGGGGCGCTCACCGCGTTCGGCCCGGCCCTGCGGGAGCCGTGCGGCCCGGTCCACTGGGCGGGCACCGAGACGTCCGGCTACTGGACGGGCTACATGGACGGCGCCGTCCGCTCCGGCGAGCGCGTCGCCAAGGAGGTCGACGCGGCGCTCTGAGCCCGCCCCTCCCGGGTCGTCGCCCCGCACGGTTCCGCCGGCCGCGAGAGGTAAGGATCGGATGCCGATCCGGTCGGCGGATCCGCGCGTCTCATCCAGGGACACGGATGGACGACGGGACGGGTTCCGATGGCGGGGTACGGAAATCGGCCGGAATGGGCCCCGGCGGCGCTGCTGGCGGTCGGCGCGCCGCTGACCGGGGCGGCGCTGATCGTCGCGCGGGCCGCCCTGGACGCCTACGGGCCGTCGGCGCTGGCGGGCAACTGGGCGGGCTCGGCGCTGCTCTTCGTGATGATGATGGCCGGATACGCCCTGCTGGTCTTCACCCAGCTGCGCTACGAGAACGTCCTGGTCTTCTTCGGCGCCTTCTTCCTGCTGACCATCGGGGCGTCCATGGTCGCGGGCGCGGTGTCGGACCAGGCGATTCACGAGCGCGGCCGGACCACGGCGTGCACGGTCCAGAAGGTCGACCGGCGCGAGGTCACCAGCACCGACGGCGACGGGAACAGGACCACGGACGTCTTCTACGACCACGACCTCGCCTGCGCCGAGCCGCGGGTGCGGACGATGACGACCGGGTCCAGGGTCGCGGGCCGGGGCGAACGCGTCCAGGTCGTGTACGACCCGCGCGGCCGCCTCGACCCGCGTCCCGCAGGCTCGGTGGGCGATCCGGGCGGCTCCCTGGCATGGGGGGCCGCCCTGTTCGGCGGCGGTGTCCTGCTCCGCGTGCTGTTCGAGCTGGGCGTCCCGCCGTTCGGGCCCGGGAAGGGGCTCCGGCTCCGCCTCCGCCGGTGGCGGCGGAGGCGGCCGGTCAGAGCCCGGCCGCCATCTCCTTGACCTTCTCGATCAGCGCGAGGCGGCCCTTGTGGTCGCCCGCGATCGGGGACACGTTGAGCGTCGTGACGCCGGAGTCCCTCATCGCGGCGAGCCGCTCGCGGACGTGCCCCTCCGGGCCGATGAGGGACATCTTCTCCAGCAGCTCCTGCGGGACCTTCGCGGCGGCCTCGTCCTTCTTGCCGTCCAGGTACAGGTCCTGGATCTCCTCGGCCTCCTTCTCGTAGCCGTAGCGCCGGGCGAGGTCGTTGTAGAAGTTCTTGCCCTTGGCGCCCATGCCGCCGATGTAGAGGGCGGCCATCGGACGGCCGAACTCCAGGAAGCCCTTCACGTCCTCGCCGATGGCGAGCGGGGACTGCCCGACCACGTCGAGCTCGCCCAGCGCGGGGTCGCGCTTGGCCTTCCCGGCCGCGAGGGAGGCGCCCCACACGTCCGCGGCCTTCTCCGGCACGTAGAAGATGGGCTCCCAGCCGTTGGCGATCTCGGCGGTCAGCTCGACGTTCTTCGGGCCGATCGCGGCGACCATGATCGGGATGTCGGCGCGCACCGGGTGGTTGATGAGCTTGAGCGCCTTGCCGAGGCCGGTGCCCTGCCCCTCCGGCAGCGGCAGGTGGTAGTACCTTCCGTCGTGCTGCACCCGCTCGCGGCGCCACACCTTGCGGCAGATCTCGATGATCTCCCGGGTGCGGCCGAGGGGCGCGGTGTAGGGGACCCCGTGGAAGCCCTCGATGACCTGCGGGCCGGACGCGCCGATGCCGAGCGTGAACCGCCCGTCGGAGACGTAGTCCAGCCCCGCGGCGGTCTGGGCGATCGCGGTCGGGGTGCGCGAGTAGATGTTGAGGATGCCGGAGGCGATCTCGACCCGCTCGGTCCTGGCGGCGATGTAGCCCATCTGGCTCACCGCGTCGAAGCTGTAGGCCTCCGCGACGTAGACGATGTCGAGGCCGGCCTTCTCGTAGTCGGCGAGCTCCTCGACGGTCTCCTTGAAACCGCCCGAGTAGCTGAGCGCCATACCGATGCGCATGGTGTCCCGCGCCCCTTCCTAAACCGAATCCGATTCCAGTCGAACGTAACCTACTCCCGGCAGCCGCCCGGGAGGAGGGGTCACGGCAGTGCGGGACCGTTCAGCGCGTCCAGCGCCTGCCGGTACATCGCGGTGCGGATCGTCGCCACGACCGCCCCGTTCTTGCTCGCCAGCGACGCCGCCCACTCCACGGCGGCGGGAAGCACCTCCTCCTCGGGCGCGACGCGCTGCACGATCCCGGCCTCGCGCGCCTGCTCCGCGGCGTAGCGGCGTCCGGTGAGCATCGCCTCGTGCGCGGTGGCCTTCGGCAGCCGCGCCGTGATCAGCGCGTTCATCCCGGGGGTGAAGCTCATCCCGAGATCGACCTCGGGCAGGCAGAAGTAGCCGCGGTCGGTGCGCATGACGGCGAAGTCGTGGGCGAGGGCGAGCATCCCGCCGCCCGCGAAGGCGTGGCCGTTCAGCGCCGCGACCGTCGGCATCGGCAGCGACAGGACGCGCGCGTACAGGGCGTGCACGCGCCGCAGGTACTCCTCGAACCGGTCCTGGTTGGCGCCGAGCCATTCCAGGTCGAGGCCGTTGGAATAGAACTTGCCGGTGCCGATGGTGACGAGCGCGCCCGGGCCGTCGTTCTCGGCCACCGAGTCGAGGGCGCCCTCGACCGCGTCGAGGAAGCCGGGGCCGAACCGGTTCTCGCCCGCGTCGAAACGCAGGACGTACACGTCTCCGTCGCGCTGGAGGTCGATCACGAACGTCTCCTTCTCCCGGCCGGCCCCGGTCCCGGAGCCCGTGCCTGCATCGCCTGCCTGAGCCGACCCTACTCGCGGGTAGTAGCTATGACGTCCGACATAGCCAAAATTCGCCATGACGGTCGTCATGGTCAACGCGAAGACCGTATGATGAATGTCATAATCGTCCCCATGGGGACGGACAGCAGGGAACGCATGGTGCGCAGCGCCGCCTACCTCTTCCGCGAGCGCGGCTACAGCGGCACCGGGTTCCGCGACGTCATCGCGCACAGCGGCGCCCCGCGCGGGTCGATCTACCACCACTTCCCCGGCGGCAAGGCGCAGCTCGCCGAGGAGGCCGTCCGCTACGCCGGAGAGTTCCTCAACGCCGGCATCCTCGCCGCCACCGAGGGCGGCGACGCCGCGTCCGCCGTGGACGCCTTCACGGGCTGGTGGCGGCAGGTCCTGATCAAGAGCGAGTTCCGCGCCGGCTGCCCCGTCGTCGCCGTCACCGTCGAGTCCCACGACGAGGCCCCGCAGCTCGCCGCGGCCGCCGCGGCCGCGTTCGGGCGCTGGCAGGACACCCTGGCCACCGGCCTCGGCAACGCCGGGGTCCCCGACGACCGCGCGTCCCGCCTGGCCCGCCTCATCGTCGCGGCCGTCGAGGGCGCCACGATCCTGTGCCGCGCCCACCGCGACGTCGCGCCGCTGGACGACGTCGTCGCCGAACTCAAGGACATGGCACGCAGCGCCGCGAAAGAGGGCTAGGCGCGCAGGAGGACTAGGAGCTCTCGGCGACCAGTTCGGCCACGGCCTGGAGGGCGAGGACGTAGGACATGGTGCCGAAGCCGGCGATGGTGCCGGTGGCGACGCCGGCGACGACGGAGGTGTGGCGGAACTCCTCGCGCGCAGCCGGGTTCGTGATGTGGACCTCGATGAGCGGGGCGGTGCGCTGGGCGGCCGCGTCCCGCAGCGCGTAGGAGTAGTGCGTGAACGCCGCCGGGTTCAGCACGACGGGGACGCGCTCGTCGGCGGCCTCGTGCAGCCAGCGCATCATCTCGGCCTCGTCGTCGGTCTGCCGCACCTCGACCTGCAGTTCGAGGCGGCGGCCGGCGTCGCGGCAGACGGCGACCAGGTCGTCGAAGCCGGCCGTCCCGTAGGTGTCGGGCTCGCGGACGCCGAGGCGGCGCAGGTTGGGGCCGTTCAGGACCAGGACGCGGGTCATCGGGTGATCTCCCGGTAGGCGGCGGCGAGCAGGTCCTCGTCCGGGCCCTCGAGGCGGCCCGGCTCGGCGATGCCGTCGAGGACGACGAACCGGAGCGTGGCGCCCCGCGACTTCTTGTCGATGGTCATGGTGGCGCGCAGGCCGGGCCAGTCGGCGGCGTAGGAGACCGGCAGGCCCACGGACTCCAGGACGTCCCGGTGCCGCCGCACGACGTCGGCGGGCAGCCGCCCCGCGAGGCGGGACAGCTCGGCGGCGTACACCATGCCGATCGCGACGGCGTGGCCGTGGCGGAACCGGTAGTCCTCGTTCTTCTCGATGGCGTGCGCGAGGGTGTGGCCGTAGTTCAGGATCTCGCGGAGGCCGCTCTCCTTCAGGTCGGCCGACACGACGCCGGCCTTGACCCGCACGGCCCGCTCGACGAGTTCGCGGGTGTGCGGGCCGTCGGGGTGCGCGGCGCCCTTGGGGTCGTCCTCGACCAGGGCGAGGATCTCCGGGTCGGCGATGAACCCGGCCTTGATGATCTCGGCGAGGCCGCTGATGTAGTCCTCCCGCGGCATCGTCACCAGCGTGGCGAGGTCGCACACGACGCCGGCGGGCGGCTGGAACGCGCCGACGAGGTTCTTGCCCTCGGGGACGTTGATGCCGGTCTTGCCGCCGACCGCCGCGTCCACCATGCCGAGCAGCGTCGTCGGGACGAGCACCGCCCGCACGCCGCGCAGCCACGAGGCGGCCGCGAACCCGGCGAGGTCGGTGGTGGCGCCGCCGCCGACGCCGACGACGACGTCGGTCCGGGTCATGCCGAGGCGGGCGAACGACGACCACAGCCCGGCGAGGACGCCGACCTCCTTGGCGGCCTCGCCGTCCGGGACGGGCAGCGCGTGCACCGCGTACCCGGCCTGTTCGAGCGCCCCGCACACGGGGCGGGCGATCTGCGGCAGCCCCTCGGCGTGGACGACCGCGACGGTCCGCGCCCGCTCCCCGATCATGGCGGGCAGCTCGCCGAGGACGCCCGTCCCGATGACGACGTCGTAGGGGTCGGCGCCGCCGACGTGCACCCGCGCCTCCGTCACGCGTCCCCCTCCAGGGCCTTCACGACCTCTTCGACGATGTCGGCGGGCTCGCGGTTGTCGGTGTCGACGTGCACGCTGCCGAGCCGCTCGTAGATCGGGAGCCGCTCCTCCAGGAGCTTGCGCATCTGGCTGCGCGGGTTCAGCACGAGCAGCGGCCGCGCCGACGCCAGGCCGACCCGCTTGATCGCCTCCGACAGGCCGACCCGCAGGTAGACGACGGTGTGCCCGGCGAGCAGGTCCTGCGTCTCCGGCGCGAGGACGGCTCCGCCGCCGAGCGAGACGACGCCCTCGTGGCCGGTCAGCGCCTCGGCGACGGCGGCGCGCTCCAGCTCGCGGAAGCGCTCCTCGCCGTCGTCGATGAAGATCTCGCCGATCGGCTTGCCCGCGGCCCGCTCGACGTCGGCGTCGGTGTCGCGCAGCGAGACGCCGAGACGCTCGGCGAGCGCGGCGCCGATCGTGGACTTGCCCGAGCCGGGCGGCCCGATGATGACGGCCTTCGGTCGCATGGCACCGCTCACTTGATCGTCAGAGAGGACAGGTATCCGCGCAGGTTGCGGGCGGTCTCCTCGGCGGAGTCGCCGCCGAACTTCTCCAGCGCCGCGTCCGCGAGCACGAGCGCGACCATCGCCTCGGCGACCACCCCGGCGGCCGGGACGGCGGTCACGTCGCTGCGCTGGTTGATCGCCTTGGCGGGCTCGCCGGTCGTGACGTCGATCGTGTCGAGCCGCCGCGGGACGGTCGAGATCGGCTTCATCGCGGCGCGCACCCGCAGCACCTCGCCGGTGGTCATGCCGCCCTCGACGCCGCCGGCCCGGTTGGTGCGGCGGCGGATCCCGCCGGGGGTCGCGTCGATCTCGTCGTGCGCCCGCGAGCCGGGCCGCCGCGCGGTGGTGAACCCGTCTCCGAGCTCCACGCCCTTGATCGCCTGGATGCCCATGAGGATGCCGGCGAGCCGGGAGTCCAGCCGCCGGTCCCAGTGGACGTGGCTGCCGAGGCCGGGCGGGAGCCCGTAGGCGAGGACCTCCACGACGCCGCCGAGGGTGTCGCCGGCCTTCTTCGTCTCGTCGATGTGCGCGACCATCCGCGCCGACGCCTCGCCGTCGAAGCAGCGCACCGGGCTCTCGTCGACCCGCGCCAGGTCGCCGGGCTCCGGCAGGACGCCCTCGGGGGCCTCAACCTCGCCCAGCGCGATCACGTGGCTGAGGACGTCCACGCCGAGCGCCTGCTTGAGGAACGCCTTGGCGACGGTGCCGAGCGCGACCCGCGCGGCCGTCTCGCGGGCGCTCGCCCGCTCCAGGACGGGCCGGGCGTCGTCGAAGCCGTACTTCTGCATGCCGACGAGGTCGGCGTGGCCGGGCCTCGGCTGCGACAGCGGGGCGTTCCTGGCCTGGGCGGCGAGGACGTCGGCGGCCACGGGGTCGGCCGACATGACCGTCTCCCACTTGGGCCACTCGGTGTTGCCGACCTCGATCGCGACCGGCCCGCCGAGCGTCACCCCGTGCCGGACGCCGCCGATGATCGTGACCTTGTCCTGCTCGAACTTCATCCGGGCGCCCCGCCCATGGCCGAGCCTCCGGCGGCGCAGCTCCTCGGCGATGTCCTCCGAGGTCACGCGCACACCGGCCGGCAGCCCCTCCACGATCGCGGTCAGGGCCGGGCCATGGGACTCCCCCGCGGTCAACCAGCGCAGCATGGGACGAATCCTATTGACTCCGCGCCCCCGCGCGTGACGGGCGTCCAGCATCTGAGAGTCTCGTCGTGGAGGTGGCGATGAGGAGAGCGGGTCCGGGAACGGCCGACACGAGGCGGGCACTGCTGGGCCAGGCGCGCGCGTCCGCCCAGCTCGGGTCGCCGATGTACGCCGAACTGCTCGCGCGGGCGGCGGACGATCCGGGCGGGGTCGTGACGGGGGTGCTCGGGGAGCGCACGGAGACCGGCCGCATCCTGGGCATGCTGGGGACGGTGCACCGGCTCGTCCTCGAGGGACGGGTGCCGGAACTGGCCGCGCACTACCCGACCGCCGGCGGGACGAGCGACCCTCTGGAGGCCTGGCCCGCGTTCCGGGACGTGCTGGCCGGGCACGCGGCCGAGATCCGCGACGGCCTCCTCGACCCGCCGCAGACCAACGAGGTCGGGCGGGCGGCGCCGCTCGTCGGCGGGCTCCTGACGATCGCGGACGCCTGCCGTCCCGCGCGCGATCCGGCCCGGTCCCTGCCGGTCAGGCTGCTGGAGATCGGGGCCAGCGCCGGCCTGAACCTGCGCGCCGACCACTTCCGGTTCCTGCACGAGAGCGGCGCGTACGGGCCGGAGTCGCCGGTCGTCCTGCCGGACGCCTGGCGGGGCCTTCCCCCGGTGGGCGCGCCGCTCGGCGTCGCCGAGCGGCGCGGATGCGACCCGAACCCGGTGGACGCGTCCTCGCCCGCCGGGCGGCGGCGGCTCCTGTCGTACGTGTGGCCCGACCAGGCGGCGCGGGTGGCGCGGCTGCGGGCGGCGTTCGAGGTCGCCGCGCGGGTCCCCGCGACGGTCGTGAAGGCGGGCGCGGCGGACTTCCTGGACGGGCTGGCCCCCGAACAGGGCGTCGTGACGGTCGTGTGGCACTCGACGATGCGCGCCTACCTGTCGCAGGAGGAGGCGGCACGCGTCGACCGCAGCATCGAGCGGGCGGGCGCGGCGGCCACCCCCGACGCGCCCGTGGCGCATCTGTCGTTCGAGGGGCGCGACGCCTCGCGGCTCGACGTCCAGCACGTCGTGACGCTGCGGCTGTGGCCGGGCGGGGAGCCGGTGGTCCTCGGTGAGGGCCCGTCCCACGGCCTCCCCACGACCTGGTCGCCCTCGGCCTGACGTCAGGGCCGGCCGAGGGCCTTCTCGATCGCGACCCGCACCGGGGACGACGGGGGCAGCGGCCCCGCCGGAAGCAGGGGCGGCTGCGCCATGAAGCGGGGGGTGGTGCCCCGGTGCGCCTGCGCGGCGTGCACCAGGAACGGGTGGCACAGGTACACGTCGCCTGCCTGCCCCGTCGCGTAGGCGAGCGGGCGGTGCTCGCTGGCGGGGACGGCCTTACCCGCCAGGTCCATGAACGTCAGGCCCGCCTCGCCCGCGGGCTCCAGGATCGGCGGGACGTCCCGGTGGGAGCCGACGCGGATGCGGGTGGGCCCGTCGTCCTCCCCCACGTCGGAGAACAGGAACAGCATCAGCAGCGCGCGGCCCTTCGACGCGACGTTCACCCGGTAGGACAGGAAGTCGGCCGGGTCGTCGCCGGGGAAGCTCGCGTCGATGTGCCAGCCGTCGTCACCGGGCGGCTGATCGCTGGGGAACCGCACCGGGAACGTGCCGAGGCCGACGCGCGGCAGCCAGGCGCCCTTCCCGGCGACGGCGTCGAACGCGGCGTGCAGGGCGCCGGTGTTCACCGCGGCCCGGAACGGCTCTTCGGCGTGCTCGCCGAGCCGCACGACCGGGCGCGTCCACGTCGCGGGGTCGGCGGGATCGCAGCCGGTGTCGCGCCACAGGATGTCGCGGCACTCGGCGGCCAGTTCCCGGGGGAACGCCTGCTCCACCCGGACGTACCCGTCAGCGAGGAATGCGTCGACGTCCACCATGGCGCCAGCGTCGCAGAGCGGCCGCGGCGGGGGCCAGCGAATTACCGCGCCCCCGGCCGCCCGCAGGCGGGCTACCTGCGCAGCACGTTCAGTTCGACGCCGCCGACGATACGGCCGCGCAGCAGTTCGGCGAGGCGGTCGGAGACCCGCTGGACGGTGCCGCGCTCGTCGTGCCCGGCGACGACGGCGAACCGGACGGCGATCTCGGCGGAGGTGCCCTCGACGACGCGGACCCCGCTGACCGAGGGGTCCGAGCCGAACGCGGCCTCGACCGCGGCGAGGATGTCGGGGTCCTCGTGGGGCGGCGGGATCGGGCGGCCGTCGGCGAGCAGGTGCAGGCGCAGCCCGTCCACGGCGAACGGGACCGGGCCCGCCACGTCCACGACCAGGGCGTCCGCGCCCTCGTCGAGGGCGGCGCGGCAGGCGTCGCCGGCCCGCACCGCGACCGGGCGGGCGTCGGCGCGCCAGGCCTTCATCGTCTCGGTGCAGGTGAAGCCGAGCACGCCGCGGCGCCCGTCGTCGCCGACCAGGGTGGGCAGCGCCATGTCGCTCGACTTCTCCCGCCGCAGCTCGCCGGGGGCCGCGGGCTCCTCCTCGGTGAGGACGGCGACGATCGGCACGAGGAGCCGCGCGCCCTGCAGCCGCCGCAGCACCGTGTGCACGCCGACGCGGCCGGACGCGTACCCGGCGAGCGCCTCGCACAACCGGGGGTCGGCGCTTCCGTCGTCCCCGGGGAACTGTGGTTCGGGAATGGTCAGTCCGGACACGCCAGGAAGGCTATAGCCTCCGGCGACCACAAGGGGCTACTCCACGGATACTCTCCGCACCTGAGGTGCTTTCAGCCGAGGTCGGCGATGGCCGCGACGGTGCCGCCGCCCGACGGCCCCTGGTGCACCGCCGCGACCGACACGAACACCGCCGGGTCGCCGGTGACGGAGGCGGCGACGCCGCCGACGCACGCCTTGATCTGCCGGTGCCAGTGCACGTCGGAGTCGTCCAGCATGATGTTGCGGCGGCCCCGGACCGAGCCGCCCGGGTCGGCCTCGCACTTGATGAACACGTTGACGAGCCGGTCGCCGAGGTCGGACGTGCGGGGCCGTTCGGGCAGGTCCAGGCCCGCCGACCGGACGGCGTCCCAGATCCCGTCGGCGTCGAGCGCGTCCTTCATCACCCCGTGCCCGGCCCGGTAGCGGCCGCCGATGCCGCGCACGTTGCCGACGACCACGATCTGCGCCCGGTCCAGCTCCACTCCGGACGAGCACGACGCCACCGACGAGTACAGCGACAGGTCCTTGTGGATCTGCTCGGCGGACGGCGCCTCGATCTCGCCGAGCGCGACGGCGATGCCGAGCGCGGTCGTGGAGTTGGAGATGTCCATCGACTTGAGGGTGTCCTCGGTGACGACGTCGCGGCCGCGCGCCTTCGCGTCGTTGATCGTGTCGAGGGTGAGCAGCGGCGTCTTGGTCTGCACGTAGTGGACGTCGGCGGGATCGTCGATCCCGGCGGTCTTCATGGCCTCGCGGACGCCGGCGGCGACGGTCTCCACCATCGCGGGACGGCCGATGTCCTCGGGCAGGATGACCTCGCTCATCGCGACGCCGACCGACAGCCTCGGCTCGCCGGAGGCGGGGACGCGGGCGGGGTCGGCGGTCGCGAAGACGGTCGCGTGCGGGCTGAGCACCCCGTCCGTGCCTCCCGACCACACCAGCGGGACCCGCGCCACCTCCTCCGCCGTCCGGGTGCCCCTGGCGAGGAGCACCTCGCGGAACGCCCGGTCGGCGAGCAGCCGCGTGTAGTCGTTCACGCCGCCGTTGCCCTCGGTCTTGCCGACGACGGCGAGGACCCGGTCGGCCTCCAGGACGCCGTCGTCGATCAGCCGGGCCAGCCCGGACGCGTCGGTCACGCTCTCGATGGGGATCTTGCGGACTTCGATCGGATCGGGCACCGTCATCGCTCCTCAGCTGCTCTGGTGATCGGTCTCTACCCGGGGTCAGCCCTCGACGACCGTCCCGGCCCTGCCGTGCGCGGCGTCGCCGAGCCGGGCCAGCGAGGCGATCGCGGCGCGCCGGCCGCCGCCCGCGACGAACCGCCGCACCGCCTCGACCTTCGGGCCCATGCTGCCGCCGGCGAAGTGCCCGGCGGCGGCCAGCGCGGCCAGCTCCGCGACCGTCGTGCGGTGCAGCGGGCGGGCCCGCGGCGTCCCGAACCCGGTCATCGCGTGCTCCACGTCCGTGGCGATCACGAGGGTGGTCGCCTCCAGGCGGCGCGCCAGCAGCTGCGCGGCCAGGTCCTTGTCGACGACGGCCTCGACGCCGCGCAGCGCCCCGTCCGCCCGGGCCACGGGCACTCCCCCGCCGCCCGCGGCGACCACGACGTGCCCGGCGTCCAGCAGCAGCGCCGCTGCGTCGGCGTCCAGGATCTCCAGCGGCTCGGGCGAGGCGACGACGCGCCGCCAGCCCCGGTCCCCGAACCGCCTCCACACCTCGCCGAGCGCCATCGAGCGGCGGGCCTCGGCCTCCGGGAAGTAGCGGCCGACCGGCTTGGCGGGGGCCGCGAACCCGGGGTCGGCGGCGTCCACGAGCGTCCGCGTCACCACCGTGGACACCGGGCGGGCGAAGCCCCGCGCGGCCAGCGCCCGCTCCAGCGCGTTCATGATCATCACGCCGACGGTGGCCTGGGTCTGCGCGCCGCACCAGTCCAGCGGGACGGGCGGCACCACGCCCGCCGCCAGCTGGTTCTTGATCAGCAGGTTGCCGACCTGCGGGCCGTTGCCGTGCGTGAGCGCGACCCGCGCGCCCGCCGCGGCCAGGTCCGCCACGCGCGCCATCGCCGCCTCGATCGCGGCCGCCTGCGCGTCCGGGGTGGCGCTGCCGTCCGGTGCGGTCATGGCGTTGCCGCCGAGGGCGATCAGGATCCGCTCGCCGCCGAGCGTCCCGCCGCGCCCGCGGTCGCGTCCTTCTGCAGGGACCCAGGTCACGGGACGGACGCTAACCCGGGCGGCCGCCGCCCCTCACGGGCGAATTCCGCCCAAGGAACGGCGTTTCTTCGGCAGGTTCCGGCAATGCTCCGCGCCGCGCGGGCCCCTCAGCGCAGGCGCGCGAGGCGGCTCACTGCCTCGTCGATGACCTCGTCCTTTTTGCAGAACGCGAACCGGACGAAGTGGGCGCCCGCCTCGGCGTGGTCGTAGAACACCTGGCTCGGGATCGCGACGACGCCCGCCTTCTCCGGCAGCGCGCGGGCCAGCTCCCTGCCGTCGGTGAAGCCGAGCGGCCGGATGTCGGCCTGCACGAAGTAGGTGCCCTGCGGGCGGTAGGCCGCGAACCCGGCCGCCTCCAGACCGGTGATGAGCCGGTCCCGCTTGGCCTGGAGCGACTTGCGCAGCTCCTCCACCCAAGGGATCTCGTTGCGCAGCGCGTACGCGGCGGCGTGCTGGTAGGGGGCGCTGACCGCGTAGGTGAGGAACTGCTTCACGGTCTGGACGGCCCGGATGTGGGGGGCGGGCGCCGTCACCCAGCCGGTCTTCCACCCCGTGACGGAGAACGACTTGCCCGCGGACGACACCGAGACCGTCCGCTCGCGCATGCCGTCGAGCGTCGCCAGCGGGACGTGCTCGGTCTCGTCGAACGTCAGGTACTCGTACACCTCGTCGGTGATCGCCACCAGGTCGCGCTCCCGGCAGACGTCCGCGATGGCCTCCAGCTCGTCCCGCGTGAACACGGTGCCGGCCGGGTTGTGCGGCGAGTTCACCAGGATCGCGCGGGTGCGCGGGCCGACGGCGGCGCGCAGCTCGTCCGGGTCGAAGGTGAAGCGCCCCTCCACCGGGCGCAGCGTGACCGGCCTGCGCACGGCCCCGGCGAGCGCGATCACGGCCGCGTAGGAGTCGTAGTACGGCTCGAACACGACGACCTCGTCGCCCGGCCCCGCCAGCGACAGCACGGACGCGGCGATCCCCTCGGTCGCGCCCACGGTCACGAACACCTCGGTCGCCGGATCGAACTCCAGCCCGTAGCGCTCCAGCCGCTGCGCCGCCACGGCCTCCCGGAGCACGGGCAGGCCGGGGCCGGGCGGGTACTGGTTCGCACCCGTCCGGATGGCGTTCACCGCCGCGTCCAGGACCCCGGCCGGGCCGTCCTCGTCCGGGAAGCCCTGGCCCAGGTTGATGGCGCCGGTCCGGACGGCGAGAGCCGACATCTCAGCGAAGATCGTCTCGCCGAATCCCTGCATGCGCTCGACCAATGGCTCGCTCACGCCCCAAGCCTAGGCTGTGTTCCAAAGTCCCGGCCCACTCCGCTCGCCTGGCGGCTCGCTACGTGACCGGGCCTGGGCGAACGCGGCATCGCTTCGCGATCTGCCCGGCTCCGCTCGCCTCCGGCCTCGCTCCACCGGCCAGGTCACGCGTTCGCGCGGCATGGCCAGGGCGACTTCGAGACAGGCCCTAGGCCCCCGCCAAGGCCCGGGCGGAGATCACGGCCCCGCGGGGACGTCTCCCCGCAGGTCAGATCCAGCCCATGTCGATCGCGGCGCGGGCGGCGCGGACGCGGGTGGGTTCGCCCATCTTCGCCATGGCGGTCGACAGGTAGTTGCGGACGGTGCCCTCCGACAGGTGCAGGTCGGCCGCGATGCGGGCGGTCTCGGCGCCGGACCCGGCGAGGCGCAGGACGTCGCGCTCGCGCTCGGAGAGCGGGTTGTCCCCGGCGGCCATCGCGCTGGCGGCCAGCTCGGCGTCCAGGTACCGGCCGCCGCCGTGGATCTTGCGGATGGCGCTGGCGAGCTCGTCGGTGGGAGCGTCCTTGGCGACGAAGCCGCGGACCCCGGCGGACATGGCACGGCGCAGGTAGCCGGGGCGGCCGAAGCTCGTGAGGATGCACACCGCGCAGCGGGCGCCGGAGGCGTTCAGCTCCTCGGCGACGGCGAGGCCGTCCGCGCCCGGCATCTCGATGTCGAGGACGGCGACGTCCGGGCCGTGCGCGGCCACCGCGGCGGCGACCTCGTCACCGCGGCCGACCTCGGCGACGACCTCCAGGTCGGGCTCCAGGCCGAGGAGCGCGGCCACGGCGCCGCGGATGAGGTGCTCGTCGTCGGCGAGCAGGACACGGATCACGCGCGCCTCCCGGCCGGGAGCGCCCGGCCGTTCTCCCGCGCGCCGCCCTCGTCCGGCCCGTGCGGGGGCGGGAGCGGGACGGCGGCGCGCAGCAGGAACCCGTCGCGGCCGTGCCGCCCCGCGGTGATCTCGCCGCCGAGCACGGCGACGCGCTCGGCGAGGCCGGTCAGGCCCGAGCCCTCGGCGGTCTCGGCGCCGCGGACGCCGTCGTTGCGCATCTCCAGGACCACGGAGTCACCGTAGACCGCGTCGCCGTACACGCCGAGCGAGATCGCGCAGTTCCTCGCCTCGCTGTGCTTGATGACGTTGGTGGCGCCCTCGCGGATCACCCAGGCGAGCACCGAGCGGGCCTCGGGCGGCAGGCCGTCCGGCAGCGGGCCGATCTCGCAGTGCACTCCGGCGGCCTCCAGCACGGCCCGGACCCCGGCCAGCTCGGCGTCCAGCTCCACGGCCCGGTAGCCGCGGACGGCGGCGCGGACCTCCCTGAGGGCCTCCCGCGCGGCGCGCTGGACGTCGGCCATCTCGGCGCCCGCCCGGTCGGGGTCGTCGCGCACCGTCCGCTTGGCCAGTTCGCTCTTCACCGCGATGAGGGACAGGCTGTGGCCGAGCAGATCGTGCAGGTCGCGGGAGAAGCGGAGCCGCTCCTCGGTGACCGCGAGCCGGGCGAGGGCGTCGCGGGCCGCGTAGGCCTCCTGGTGCAGCTCCCACATGCGCCGCTGGTACCGGTTGACGAACACGACGACCCCGGAGATCGCGGTGTACACCGCGGCCAGCACCGGGAAGATCACGTACCAGGGGGCGTCGCTGTCGGGGTAGAGGCGGCCCGTGGCGATCGTGCCCACCGCCCCGCAGTACGCCCCGGTGCCGGCGCACAGCGCGACGATCCGCTTCCGTCCCATCGGGGACAGCACCACGGCCGAGACCCAGAAGACGGGGATGACGCTGAACCACGGACTGGTGAGCAGCATCAGGCTCAGCGCGGCGGCGACGACGCCGCTGCCCACGACGTCGCGCCTGGACGCGCCGCCTTCGAGGCCCTCCCGGACGAGCCGCGTGTAGCACCAGGCGAGCACGCAGAGCCCCGCGATGACCGCGGCGATGACGGGCACGCCCGCGTCGCCGTTGGTGTAGGCGTCTTCGAGCCCGTACAGGCCCGGCAGGACGAAGCCCGCTGCGGCGAACATGAACGAGCGGTAGGTCACCCGCCGGTACCGCTCCAGCTTGCGGGCGGCCTGTTCCTCGATGTCCGCCGTGGTCGCGACCGCCATGTACTCGATCCTCCTCGCATCGCACTGTAATGCCGGCCCGCGCGTCCTCAGGCGCGGCGCGGCTCCCACCGGAACCAGCGGGCGGCCAGCAGGCGGCCGAACGCGGCCCAGAAGGCCAGGAGGAAGAACGGCCGCACGCAGCAGAGCCAGCCTTCGGCGATGCCGACGGACGGATGGCCGGGGCGGTGCACGAAGTCCTGGCCGAAGTACCCCGTCCGGACGATCTCCACGACCGGGCTGAGCGGGACCCACCGGCAGGCCTCCTGGACCCAGCCGGGCAGGCCGTCCAGCGGGAACATGACGCCGGCCCCGAGCATGCACCCGAACATGATCGGCAGGACGGTGAGCTGCGCCAGCTCCGCGTTCGGGGTGATCCCCGAGACGGCGAACGCGAGCGTCGCGAACACGGCGGCGCCGCCCGCGAGCCCGGCCAGCACCAGGACGGGGTCGGCGGGGACGCGGCCGCCCATCGCGGCGCCGAGCAGGACGAGCAGCGCGACGGCCTGCACCGCGTACAGCGCGGTCGCGGTGAGGACGCTGCCGGCGGTGATCTCCGCGTCGGACAGGGCGGTGCCGCGCAGCCGCTTGAGCGTGCGGTCCTCGCGGCGGGCGGTGAGGATGTTGACGAGGTTCATGAAGACGGCGAAGACCAGGAAGAACCCCAGATGGCCGGTGCCCTGGAGGAGGGCGCCGTCCACGCCGTCGATCTTCTCGCCGCGGACCGGGACGAGCATGGCCGCGAACAGGACGGGCAGGCCCGCGGCGGTGAACAGGGCGGTCCGGTTCCGCCAGAGCAGGGTGAGGTCGAGCCGGGCGACGCGCAGCACGGCGGCCGGGTCCAGCGAGATGGGGCTCATCGGGGGGCTCCTTCGGCGGTGCGCAGGAAAACGTCTTCGAGGGAGGCGCTGCGCGCCCGCAGGCCGTCGAGCCGGACGCCCTCCTCGTCGGCCCAGCGCAGCAGCTCGTAGAGCGCCGTCTGGAGCCCGGGGTCGTCGCCGTCGCGGGACGGTACGGCGTAGGACGCGAGGGCGCGCCCGCTCTCCACCCGGACGTCGGCGCGGACGCCCCTCAGCGGGGGCAGTTCGGCGATCTGGAGGCGCTCGGGCAGCCGGAAGTCGATGCGGTCGCCGTGCCCGGCGACGACGTCGGCGACCGTGCCGGACGCCTCGATCCGGCCCCGGTGCAGGATCGCGAGCCGGTCGGCGAGGTGCTCGGCCTCCTCCAGGTAGTGGGTGGTGAGCAGGACGGCCGTGCCGCCGGCCACCACGTCCCTGACGATGTCCCAGGTCGCGCGCCGGGCCTCGGGGTCCATGCCGCTCGTCGGCTCGTCCAGGAACAGGACGTCGGGCCTGCCGAGCAGGGCCAGCGCGAGGTCGAGGCGGCGTTTCTGGCCGCCGGACAGCTGCCGCACCCGCACGTCCGCCTTCTCGGCTAGGCCCGCCATGGCGACGGCCTCGTCCCGCTCGCGCGCGCGGCGGGTGAAGCCGCGCCAGTGCTCGACGGTCTCGGCGACGGTGAGGTCGGCGAAGAAGCCGCCGTCCTGGAGCATGATGCCCATGCGCGGGCGGACCTCGCGGCGCTCCCGGTGCGGGTCGTGGCCGAGGACCCGGACCGTTCCCTCGTGGACGGTCCGGTGGCCCTCCAGCGTTTCGAGGGTGGTGGTCTTCCCCGCGCCGTTCGTGCCGAGCAGCGCGAACAGCTCCCCCGCCGCGACGTCGAACGAGATCCCGGCGACGGCCTCGAAGTCCCCGTACCGCTGCCGGAGGGCGTCGACGCGGATGGCTGGGTTCGTCTTCATGCCCCCAGCGTCGCGGCCGCGCGGGCGCCCCGGTAGAAGCGCGTGTCACCGGTTCCGGAGGCGCCCTGTCAGGTGATCGGCATGACAGGTGTCACGCCCCTTCCCCCGGCCCGCGGATCCTCAGCCCGCGACGCTGACGACGTGCCCGATGGTGGACGGGTCGCCGGTGATGTCGAGGAGCGCGGTGGCCAGGTCGGCGCGGGCGATCGACATGCCGCCGAAGACGTTGCGGTCGAGCGCCCTGCGGTAGCGGCCGTTGCCGGGGCCGCCGGTGAGGCGCGGCGGGCGGACGATCGTCCAGGCGAGGCCGCAACCGCGGGTGAGATCCTCGGCGGCGCGCATGTCGGCGAACGCGTGCTTGAGGAGCGGGCCCAGGACGAGCGGCTTGACCACGAACCGGGTGAGCGGGTCGTCGCCCGGCCCGGCGTGGAGCCCGGACGCGCTGGTCAGCACGAACCGCTCGGCCCCGGCCGCGCGCATGGCCGCGATGATGGCACCGGTGCTGGCCGCGCAGACGCTGGTCGGCCGGCGGCCGTCGCGGGTGCCGATCGCGGTGACGACGGCGTCGCACCCCTTGACCGCCTCCTCGATCGCGGCCGGGTCCATGGCGTCGGCCTGGACGACGTCGGCGCAGGCGCGGACCTCGCCGGGCAGGGCGGTGGGGTCGCGGACGACGGCGGTCACCTCGTGGCCGGCGTCCAGCGCGCGCCGGGCGACCTGGACGCCGGTGCCGCCGGTCGCCCCGAACACCGTGAGTCTCATCGTGTCCTCCTGGAAAGTCGACGGGTCTGGGGGGGGTGAGTGAGTGCTTACTAACCTCTATCGTGGTGAGCGTTCACTCACCTGTCAAGGGGGCCTCATTGAGCGCGCGCGAACGGATCCTCGACGCCGCGGCGGACATCATGCGGCGGCACGGGGTAGCCCGCGCCACCACCAAGGAGATCGCGAAGGCGGCCGGCTACTCCGAGGCGCTGCTCTACAAGCACTTCCGCGACAAGGAGGAGCTGATGCTCAGCGTGCTGAAAGAGCGCATGCCACCGTTCACCTCGACGGCCGTCCCGGGCGAGGGCACCGTCGAGTCCAACCTCGTCAAGGTCGTCCACGGCGCGCTGCGCTTCTACCGGCGGGCGTTCCCGATGATGATCTCGATGGTGGCGCAGCCCCGGCTGATGCACGCCAGCCGCGAGTCGCTGCGCAAGTACGGCGCGGGCCCGCAGGAACCGGTGCGCGCGCTGGCCCGGTACCTGGACGCCGAACGCGACCTCGGCCGGGTCGCAGCGTCCGCCGACACGCGGGCCGCGGCGGCCCTGCTGATGGGCGCGTGCTTCCAGCAGGGCTTCCTGCTCTACTTCGCGGAGGGCGAGGAGGCCCCCGACCATCCCGAGCCGTTCGCCCGCGACCTGGTCCGGCCCGTCCTCCCCGAACTCCTCCCCTAGAGCTCGCCCAGGCGGGCCTTGACGACCTTGCCCATGGCGTTGCGGGGCAGGGAGCCGACCAGGTGGACGACGCGGGGCCGCTTGTGCACCGACAGGCGCTCGGCCACGAAGTCGATGAGCTGCTTCTCGCCGATCCCGTCGGCTACGACGTAGGCGGTGACCTGCTCGCCGAGGTCGTCGTGCGGAGTGCCGACGACGGCGGCCTCCCGCACGGCCGGGTGGGCGAGCAGCGCGTTCTCGATCTCGCCCGCGCCGATCCGGTAGCCGCCGCTCTTGATGAGGTCGGTGGACGCGCGCCCGACGATCCGGTGCCAGCCGTCCGGGCCGATCGTGGCGATGTCGCCGGTGCGGAACCAGCCGTCCGCCGTGAACGACTCCGCCGTCGCCTCCGGCCGGTTGAGATACCCCTTGAACAGCAGCGGCGCACGGACGTGCAGCTCACCGGGCGTCTCCCCGTCCGGCGGGACGGGCGAGCCGTCCTCGGCGGCCAGGCGGGTCCGCACACCGGGCAGCGGCGTGCCGACGTAGCCGGGGCGCCGGTCGCCCTCCGCGCGGGCGCTGACCGTGATGAGGGTCTCGGTCATGCCGTACCGCTCGACCGGACGGTGCCCGGTGAGGGCCGAGAGCCGCTCGAAGACGGGTACGGGCAGCGGCGCGCTGCCGGACACGAGCAGCCGCGCGCCGCGCAGGGCCTCCGCGGTGGACGGGTCCGCCGCCGTCCTCGACCAGACGGTGGGGACGCCGAAGAACAGGCTGCCGCCGTCGTCCTGCGCCGCCGCCGCGTACAGCTCCGGCTTGGGCCGCCCGGTGTGGACGAGCCGCGAGCCGACCCGCAGGGGGCCGAGCACGCCGAGGACGAGGCCGTGCACGTGGAACAGCGGAAGCCCGTGGACCAGGACGTCGGCGGGCGTCCAGGCCCAGGCCTCGGCCAGGGCGTCGAGCCCGGCGGCGATCGCGCTCCGCGAGACCAGCACGCCCTTCGGCGCGCCCGTCGTCCCGCTCGTGTAGAGGATCAGGGCGGTCGCGTCGGGCGCGACCTCCGCGTCCACGCCGCCGTCGTGAGGCGACAGCCAGTCGACGGGGAGGAGCGGCGGCTCCGTGCTGGAGACCTCCGTCCTCCCGCCCGCGAGGATCAGGCTCGCGCCGGAGTCGCCGAGGATGTGCGCGCGTTCGGCGGGCCCGGAGTCGGGGGGCAGCGGCACCACGGGGACGCCCGCGAGGAGGCCCCCCACGACCGCCGCGACCGTCTCCAGGGACGCCGTGGCGTGCACGGCGACCGCGTCCGCGCCCCGGATCTCCGCGGCGACGGCCGACGCCCAGCCGAGCAGCTCGTCGCGTGGCATTTCCCGTCCGGCGATCCGCACCGGGCCGCCCGTCCCGCCGAGCAGATCCATCACTCGCCCCTCTCCTCGCGCTCTCTGTCCTCGAGCCAGGCCATGACCGCGGCGGTGTGCTCCCCGAGCAGCGGCGGCGCGGTGTGCCCGCGCGGCGGCGCGCCGTCGAAGCGCAGCGGCGGCCCCGGCAGCTCGATCGGTCCGAGCTGCGGGTGGTCCACCTCGATGACCAGGCCCTGCGAGCGGGTCTGCTCCCACTCGTACACCTCGTCGATCGACCGGATCGTCCCCGCCGGGACGCCCGCCTCGCCGAGCCGGCCGAGCCAGGCGTCGCGCGTGCCGCCCGCGAGGACCCGCTCGATGTCGGCGGCCAGTTCGGCGCGCCGGGCCGCGCGGTCGGGGATCGTCGCGTAGCGGGGGTCGTCCGGGTCCAGGCCGACGATCGGTGCGAACCTGCGCCACAGGCTCTGGTTCGCGACGCCGATCTGGAGCTGCCCGTCCTTGCAGCGGAACGTCCCGTAGGGGGCGATGGACGGGTGGTCGTTGCCGACCGACTCCGGGACCTCCCGGGCCACGGTCCAGCGCGTCCCCTGGAACATGTGGGCGCCGACCACCGACGCCAGCAGCGAGGTGCGCACGACGGACCCGCGCCCGGTGCGCGACCGCTCGTACAGGGCGGCCAGCACGCCCGCGACGCCGTTGCCCGCGGCGAGGATGTCGGCGATCGACAGGCCGACCTTGCTCGGCGCGCCGGGCGGCCCCGTCACGCTCATGATCCCCGCCTCGCCCTGCATGATCGCGTCGTAGCCGGGGCGCCCGCCCTCGGGCCCGTCGTGCCCGAACCCGGTGATGGACAGGACGACCAGTCCCGGGTTCAGCTCGTGCAGCCGCTCCACCGGGAAGCCGAGCCGGTCGAGCACGCCCGCCCGGAAGTTCTCCACGAGCACGTCGGCGTGCCGGACGAGCCGGGCGAGGACGTCGCGGCCCTCGTCCGACTTCAGGTCGAGGGTGATCGACTCCTTGTTCCGGTTGATCGACAGGTAGTAGGTGCTCACCCGCTCCCCGCCCGCGAACGGCGGGCCCCAGCCGCGGGTCTCGTCCCCGTCGCCGGGCCGCTCGACCTTGATCACGCGGGCGCCGAGGTCGGCGAGCGTCATGGTGGCCTGCGGGCCCGCCACGACGCGGCTGAGGTCGACGATCACGACGCCTTCGAGCGGTCCGGGCAAGGGCGTTCTCCTTCTCGGGCTGGCACCTGGAAGTATGCCGTCCGTGCCGCAGTCCGCCATGCCCTCCCCCGCTGGGCCCCGCCCCAGCGTGACCTACCCCGCGCTCGCCGCGCGGCTGCTCGCGCTGCCGCCGTCCTGCGGCCCGGTGCGGATCGTCGCGGTCGACGGCCCGAGCGGCGCGGGCAAGTCCACGTTCGCGGACCACCTCGCGGAGGTCCTGGTCGGCGCCCCGGTCGTCCGGTCGGACGACTTCCGGGTGCCGTGGGACGCCGACCCGCTCACCTGGTGGGAGCCCCTGCGCCACGCGGTGCTCGACCCGCTCCGGGACGGGCGCCCCGCCGTGCTGCGCCGCTACGACTGGCACCGCGACCGCTACGGCCCCGAGGAGCGCGTCCCGCCCGCACCCGTCCTGATCATCGAGGGCGTCGGCTCCGCCTGGGCGAAGTCGCCCGCCGCCTACCGGATCTGGATCGACGCACCGTACGACCTGCGCCGCGCCCGCGCCCTCGACCGGGACGGCCCCGAATACACCGGAGCCTGGGAGGACTGGGCCGTCCGCGAGCAGGCCCACTTCGCCGCCGACGCCACCCTCGACCGCTGCGACCTCCTCGTGGACGGCACCACCTTCACCCCGCACCGCCTCTAGGCCCGCCCCGCGGGGCGGGCCTAGAGGAAGCGGCGGATCGGCGTGATCGACATCTCCTTGGCGCGCTGCGTCACGGAGCGCCGGGCCCACCGCGCGTGATCGACCCGCTCGCTGCGGGCGAGGTCCTCGTCGAAATGGGCGTCCAGGGTCGCGGTCAGCCCCTGGTCGATCACGGCGAGCATGACCTCCTCGTCGTGGTCCATCGAGCGCCGGTTGAAGTTCGTGGACCCGATGAGCGAGACCATTCCGTCCATGGTGAGGATTTTCGTGTGCAGCATCGCGGGCTGGAACTGGTGAATGCGAACTCCGCACTTCAGAAGATCCTCGTAATGGCGCTGGCTCGCCAGCCGGCTCACCCGCTTGTCGGCGTGCGGGCCGGGGAGGAGCATCTCCACCTCGACGCCGCGGGCGACGGTCTCGCACAACAGATTGACGAAATAGTCGTCGGGCGCGAAATAGGCGGAGGCCAGCCGCAGCCGGTTCTCGGCGAGCTGGAGGACGACGCGCAGGAGGGTCTGCATGTCCTGCCAGCCGACGCTGGCCGACCCCCGCACCACCTGCACCACGGCGTCCCCGGCCGGTTCGTGGCCGACGAAACGGTCGCGGTCGTCGAACAGCATGTCGTGGCACTCGGCCCAGTTCTGCGCGAAAGCGGCGGCGACCCCGTCCACCGCGGGCCCGCGGACCTCGAAATGGCTGTCGCGCCACTCGCTCTCGTCGCGGGCGTCACCGCACCATTCCTCCGCGATGCCGACACCGCCGGTGAAGGCCACCTGCTCGTCCACCACCAGCACCTTGCGGTGGCAGCGGTGGTTCTGCTTGAACGGCGACACGTAGACGGGCTTGCGGAACCAGGCGACCGTCACTCCGGCCTCCTCCATCCGCTCCACCAGGTCTTTCTCGATCTGCCAGGCGCCGATGCCGTCCAGGAGCAACCGGACCCGCACCCCGTCGCGGGCGCGCTCCGACAACGCGTCGGCGAACCGGTGCGCGATGTCACCGCGCCAGTACACGTAGGTCATCATGTCGATGGTGCTCCGCGCCCCGGCGATCTCGTCCAGCATCCGGGGGAAGATCTCGTCCCCGTTGCGCAGGGGCGTCACGGCGTTGCCCTCCGTCGCCGCCACGCCGATCAACCGCTCCAGAGCGCGGCGGATCCGGTGCGCGCGTTCGTCGGACGGGGCGTCGGACGCAGAGGAGAGCAGGTCGTCTCCGGGGGGCGTCGGCTCCTGCTGCGACACGGTCATCTGCTGTCTTCTCCTTAAACCAAGGCCGGCGATCGAGGGGGCTCGTGCCGCAACACCGAAAGCACGAAATGATCGCCGCTCGGCGGGGATGCGTCCCCCCGGATACGCGTTTCATGCCGCCGCGCCGCGAGGTGAGAGCAAATCGACATCATTTCCCACCACACAATGCACGCATGCGGACACCGAGCGTACCTCCACCCGACAGTGGTCCTTACCAGGCCCGGAAAATGCGCCCCGCAGCGAAGACCAGCCGAAATCTAGATCGAAATGCCGGTCGGGCATACACCCCGGGCACGGCCGCACGACTTCTGCCTCGCCGTCGAAGATCTCGACCCGGCTGCGCGACCTGGGCGTGGCGTCGGACGGCGGACCCGCGGCGGGCCGGGCGGGGTGGGAACGCGTCCGGGGGGTGCGGCGAAGGGTCGGTGATGATCGACCACCTCAGTCAGGGGAACGCTGATGGAGACACGAACGTGACCGCTGACGTCGACCGGCAGCAAGCGGACGCGGAGCTCGTCGCCCGGTTCCGGCGGGATCCGGACGAGTTCACCGCCGTCTACGACCGGTACTTCCGCGATGTGTACCGGTACGCGGTCGGACGGCTGGACGTGCAGGCAGGCGAGGACATCGCCGCGGAGACGTTCTGCGTGGCCTTCGCGCAGCGGGATCGCTTCGACCTGTCACGGGGCGGCCTGCGGCCGTGGCTGTTCGGCATCGCCACGAATCTGGTGGCGCGGCACCGCCGCAAGGAGGCCCGCCACTACAAGGCACTGATGCGGGCGGGCACGGTGCCCTCCGCCGAGGGCCCCGAGAGCCGTGTCGTCGCCTCGCTGGCGGCGCGGGGCCTGCAGCCACAGCTCCTCAAGGCCCTCACCAGGCTGAACCGGGGCGAGCGTGACGTCGTCCTGCTCATCGCCCTCGGCCAGCTCAGCCATGAGGAGGTGGCCCGGACCCTCGGCGTAGCCGACGGCACGGTCCGCTCCCGGCTCAGCCGGGCCCGCAGGAAGTTCCAGCAGCTGATCAACAGGGAGGAACTCGATGGATGACCTGCAGCTTCTCGAGGCCGCGCTGACCAAGCCCGAGCCGTCGGCCGAGACGCTCGACCGCCGCCGGCACCAGCTCCAGAACACCATGCGCGGCCCCGCCCGCACGCACCGGTCGCGCCGCCCGATGCTCGCGATCGGAGCGACCGCCGCCGCGGGCACCGTGGCCGTCGCCGTCGCCGCCACGGGCGCGCTGGCCCCGGGCTCGGCGCACAAGGACCGCACGACCACGGCCGAGATGTCGGGCTCGCAGGTCCTTCTCGTCGCGGCCACCACCGCGGAGACGAAGCCGGCGGCCTCGGGCACCTACTGGCACGTCAAGAACGTCGGCGCGACCGGCACCGCCCAGACGTTCGAGAGCTGGACGACGACCGACGGCCGCAGATGGGTCCGCGTCCAGGGAGGGGCGGTCACCGAGCTCCCCGGGCGGCACCCCATCACGGTGCGCCGGACCCGCCTCCGGATGGAGCAGGTCGCGAAGCTGCCGGCCTCCCCCTCCGCCCTGAAGGCGAGGCTGCTGGGCAGCGCGACCGTTCCGGCCAAGGACTCCAAGGACCCGGCCGTGAGGGAGACCCTCACGATCATGCTCCTGGAGAACCTGCTCTCCGAGGTCCCGGCCCCGCCCAAGGTCCGCGCCGCGGCCCTCCGCGCCCTCGCCTCCCTGCCCGACGTCAAGAACCTGGGCAGGGTCCCCGGCGGGCAGAGCCTGCAGTTCTCAGGCCAGGGCGGCGGGACGAAGCTGGTGGTCGACCCGAAGACCTCCGCGGTGAGCGGCGAAGGTTACGCCGACATCAACGGGAGGCAGGAGTCGATGGGGCAGACCACCATCACGGCAGCCTGGACCAACGAGCCGCCCCGATAACCGGCCTCCCACGAACGACGGCCACCGCTGCGGACACCTGGGCGTCTCAGACCCAGCCGACCAGCGGTGGCCGCGCCGGCGTTCCCGAGGGGGCGCCCAGCAGCGCCGCCCAGCCGGCGGGCGCGTCCGCTCGGTAGTCCCGCCTCCGCCGGAGCGATGCGGTCGCGCCGCACGCGCGGGGTGGCGCCCAAGGCCGCGTCCTCGGTGGCCATGCGGCCGATTCTCGCCGGTCACGCCCGGTCGAGGGTGGTACCCGTGTTCCTACCGTCGATCCGTCTCTTGAAGGGGGCCGCGCCGTCGGCGAAGTTGATCGCATGAGCATCGCCTTCTCCCATGACCACATCGGCCTCAGCGTGACCTCTGAGGACCTCGAACCCACCATCGACTGGTACTGCCGGACGCTCGGCTTCACCGTCGAACGGCGATTCGACACCCACGGCATGATCTTCGCGTTCCTCATCTGCGGTGACGTGAGAATCGAGCTGATGGCGACCGCGTCCAAGCGCCAGGCGCCGACCGGCGACATCCTGTCGAGCATGGACCCGGCGCGCGTGCACCACTTCTGCCTCGCCGTCACAGATCTCGACGCTGCCGTTTCCGAGCTGCGCGACCGGGGCGTGAACCTGATCGGCGGCCCGATGGCCGTGGCGGAGATCGGTCAGCGCGTCGCGTTCATCACCGACAACCTCGGCAACATCATCGAACTCGCCGAACCCGGCACCCGCCCCTCGGACCCCCGCCAGACCTGACCGGGCCACCGCCCCATACGCCATGATCTGCACGTGACCAACGAGCAGATCGCCTGGGACCGGTGGCTCACCGGCCTCCCGGCGCAGCAGCGCACCGCCGCGACCGGGCTGCGGGACCGCTTCGCCCGGCTCGGTGCCCCAGGGCCGGGCGAGTGGGCCCGGTCGGAGGTCTCCGAAGACATCCCCCAGATGGCACGCTTCCTCCTGCTCCGCCGGCTGTGGGACGAAGCCGTCAACGGCTGGGGCGATCCGGGCGCGGTGGAGAACATCCCGGCGGCGGCCCGCCTGCTCACCGCCGGAGCGAACCGCGACGACATCGTGCTCGCCATGCGAACCGCCGCGTTCGAGGCGGTCTTCGCCACACTGCTCGCGATCGACGAAGGCGGCCCGATCACCGCGGACGACCAGCCACTCCCGGGCTGGCGTCTTCACGAGACCGACTCCACTGCTCAAGACACCGGCCGACGCCTGGGCGGCCTCCACGAAAGCCTCCGCGAAACAGCCCCATCCGAACGCGACGCTCAAGACCTATGAGCCTGGCATGCCCCGCCGAGGTCCGCGCGCCGGAGTTCAACGACAAGCGCACCGGCCCTGCGTCGGCCATGGCGTTCAAGCTGACCGAGTGGGCCCAGGCCCGCCGGCGCGCGGTGAACGCTCCCCGCCTGGTCGCCGCCGTCGGCGCCGGGGCTCGCTTCGAACACGGCCGGCTTGTCGAGCGTCCCGAAGGAGCGGCCGCGTGAGCAGCCCCACTGACGGCCCCGCCGAGCCGGACGAGCACCACCGCTACGCCTGCCACCTGCAGGCCCTGGCCAACGTGGACGCCGACGATGAGCCCACGTTGGTGAACGAGATCCTGCAGGATCCCGACCAGGTGATGGCAGAGTCCGCAGTGGCCCGCCACATCGACGACCGGGCACGCCTCCTGCTGACCGACGAACGGTTTCCTGGCTGGGCCCACACCATGACCGGCGTCATCGGTGAGCGGGACTTCCTCACCCGCCGCCTTACCGAATGGACGCTGCTGGCAACTATCGCCCAGGACAAACCATGGGCACCCGCCCAAGTCACCGAGGCATCCGACTGGTTCCAGCGAAAGGCCGTCGAAGTCCTGACATCACCCGATGCCCTCGCCCTCCTTGCCGGCCAAGGAAGGACACGACGGGTTCGAGCGACAGCAGAGCGCCGTCAGGTGCGGCGATTGACGTAGCGCCACGCGGTGGTGATGGAGACGGCGAATCCGGCGCCCAACCCGGCTCAGGTCTCGCCCTTGCGCAGGTAGACCTGGGTCATCAGAGCCTGCATTCCCGGGGGTAGGCACCGGCCCTTGCTGCCGAGGGCCTAGCGGTGGCGGCGGACGGGACGGAAAACCCAGAACCCCCCTCGTGCCAGGGGTGGGAGCGCCCCGCAGGCTTGACATGCGGTGGGCCGCGTCCGGAAGAATCGGGAGCCGGCGGGGTTGATCATGATGTGTGGAGGCTTTCATCAACGAGTGGGCGCGGGAGTGGCTGCCTGTACACCTGGAGCGTATGGAGGACAACCTTCCGGATACGGTGACCTCTCGGGAGACCTGGCGGTGGCTCGCCCATCCGAACCTGATCGACCACGTCGTGCGAGCTCCGGTCCCGGTCACGCCCGGGCGGATTGTGCATCATACTCAGACGTTCGGTCAGCTGTTCCTGATGGTCAGTTCCTTCCCGTCGGCGAACTTCCGGAAGATTCGCAAGAAACTGCTTCCGGAGGGTTACCTGGCGATGCTGGATCCGGTGATGCACTCGTCCGGTTTCTCCAGCGGCTCGGTAGACCTCGCGCATTGGCTGCTGTTCAAGGACGAGGACGGCAGCGCACTGGTGCTGCTCTGCTACCTGGCGGCCAACCGAGAGGCGATCCCGCTGCTGCCGTTGGAGTTGCTGTCCTCCAAAGAACGCCGCCAAGTCGGTTCTTACATCATCTGATGCCATGAGGAGCGGGGCCTCCGATCCTCGTGACGGTTCCGGCGTCCGAGCGCGCTCGTAGTTCTGCAGGACGGCCAGAGGTAGGCCTTGTCGGCCAGGGTGAGGATGCCTGCCTTCTGCAGCGCGCGCCCTCGCACAGGCCTCCGAAACGATCAGCAGCGCATCGTCGAGAACGTGCAAATAGCCCCATTTGTAAACCGAGCCCCGGCCAGCGTCCGCGCCAACCCCACCGCCGCCACCGCCGCCGAGGTCGATCTCACCCTGGACGATCTCGACCTGTCCGAGGAGGCGTTCGACGACAACGACGGTGGAGGCTGCACATCGTCCCGGCCCTGTCCTCGGCGTGCGGGGCCATGCGCGATCCCTGCGGAGGCAAGCGGGTCTGGGCCCGAATCATTCCTTAGGTACAACTGGCCTGAAATCTCAATGAATGGCGCATTTCGACGCTCGGTCCAGGGGGGCGGAAAGGGCGGGGTTGCGTTCATGGAGGTGTTCGGGGGACGATGCTCCGAAACCCCGCCACGACCGTGTTCGGGTGGGTTCATGAAAGTGATCAGCACTGAGCCTTTTTCAGCGGCAGTTCGATGTGCGCTGATCACAGCATGATCGCGGACGGTGTGGGCGGTGCCGGACGTCAAGAAACCCCTGGTAGGACGGTTGGTCTCTCACAACGTCCCGTCCCCACCAGAGGCCTCACATGCTTTTGTACCGTGCTTCGCTGCCGTTGTCGCGCCGGACCCTGGCCTACGCCACCGGTGTCGTCCGCCGCCACCGCCAGGCCCTCGGCAGCAGGGGCCGGTGCCTGCCCCCGGGCATGCAGGCTCTGATGACCTTGGTCTACCTGCGCAAGGGCGAGACCTACGCCGAGCTGGGCGCCGGATTCGGCGTCTCCACCGCCACCGCGTGGCGCTACGTCAACGAGACCGTCGACCTTCTCGCCGCCCGAGCGCCCAAACTCGGTGCGGCGCTGGCCAGAGCGGTCAAAGCCGGGCTGCCTTACCTGGTGCTGGACGGCACGTTGGTCTCGATCGACAGGGTCGCCGCCGACCGGCCCTACTACTCGGGAAAACACCGCCGCCACGGCATGAACCTCCAGGTCATCGCCGCACCGGACGGGACCTTGCTGTGGGTGTCGGGACCGCTGCGCGGCTCGGTCCACGACCTGACCGCGGCCCGGATCTGGGGCGTCGTCCGGGCACTGGCGGCCACCGGGCTGCTGGTGCTGGCCGACAAGGCCTACCAGGGCGCCGGCGCGCACATCCTCACGCCCTACAAGGGACGCGACAAGCCCGAACCGCAAAAGGACGCCAACCGTGCACACGCCAAGCTCCGCGGCCCCGGCGAACGCGCGAATGCCCAGCTCAAGTCATGGCGAATCCTGCGGAAGCTGCGCTGCTGCCCCCACCGCGCCGGACGCCTCGCCAAGGCCATCCACACCCTGCAACTCCGCGAGACCGCAGCACGCTGAAAAAGGCTCACTGCCGAGGTACCGGCGGTCGAGCGATTCGCCTTCTGGCACGAGGTGACTTCGAAAGTCTGGGTCCCCTATGATCTGCGCTGCGAACCGCACCTGGAAAGCCGCTTCCAAGCGCGTCTCTGCGTCAGCGAATTCGGGCCCGTGCAGGCCTCGTTGATGACGGCCACGCCGTACTCGGTGCAGCGCACTCCCAAGCTGATCCGCCAGGCCGATCCCGGGGTCTTCAAACTGGTGTGCACGGTGCGCGGGCGCGGTGTGATGGCACAGGACGGCCGGCAAGCGGAACTCGGACCCGGTGACCTGGTGTTGGCCGACACCTCGCGTCCCTTTCAGGCGGAGTTATCGCCGCACGTCCCCGGCGGTCAGGTGCTGGTCCTGTGCCTTGCGCGCTCGTTGCTGCCGTTCCCGCATCGGGATCTCCGGCGCCTGACCGCGGTCCGTCTCAAGGGGGATCAGGGCATGGGCGCGCTGTCGTCGCAGTTCCTGCTGCAACTGGCCCGGCACATGCACGAACTCGGGCCGTCCGACACCGCCCGGCTGTCCACCCTGACGCTCGACGTGTTCAGCACGGCGCTCGCCACCGCGCTGGACGCCCAGGGCGCGGTTCCGCCCCATGCGAGGCGGCGTGCCCTGATGGCCCAGATCTTCAGCTTCATCCGGCGGAATCTGGGGGACCCGCATCTGACCCCGGACGCGATAGCAGCGGCGCACCACATCTCGCTGCGCTACCTCCACAAGCTCTTCCACCAGGAAGGGCACACCGTCGCCGGATGGGTCCGCGAGCGCCGCCTGGAGCGGTGCAGGCGCGACCTCGCCGATCCCCGGCTGGCCGATCGTCCGATCAACGCGATCGCGGCCCGGTGGGGGTTCAGCAGCGCCGCGCACTTCAGCCAGGTGTTCCGCGGGGCCTACGGCCTCTCCCCCGGCCAGTTCCGGCGGCAGTGCGCTCAGTCGACAGGCATGTGCGCGCACACGTAACGACAGGTCAGGGCGATGCCCTGCACTCTCGTTCGTGGAAACCACGCGAGGCCGGACGCTCCCTGCAAGATCCGACCTCCCCGCCCTGCATCGCTCCTGCAAGAGGCACGACCTCGCGGCACACGAGAAAGGTTGTCCTCTGATGGCACCACGAACGATGAGCAAGGCACTCGGGCTGGTGATCGGCCTGATGGTGCTCCTCGCCGGCACCGGCGCCGCCTACGCCGCGGGTCCCGGCGGCGGGGGCCGTGCGGGCCGACGGCACGCGGATCGCCTCCGCTGCGGCACAGGCCCCGCGGGACCACGGCAACGACAACGCCTCGGTGGTCGGCGTCCCCTACTGCGCCAATATCAACGTGAGCGCCGACTGCTGGACGTGGATCAAGACGACCAGCGGCACTCCCTGCCCGACCGGCCACTTCTGCATCTACACGAACGTCCTGGCCGCCGAGGGCGGCAAGGTCTTCTCCTTCTTCCACTGCCGTCGTGGCGGTTCGGACTGGGTCCTGCGGGCGTGGAACGGCGTCGGTCTCTACGACAACTCCAACACCGGCGGGGCGCACGCCTTCATCAAGGGCGCCGCGCACAACGTCCTGGTCAACGTCGCTCCCGGCACCGACGGCTCGTACGACTTCAGGCCCGCGTACTACGTCCAGGCATGCTGACCTGACGGTCCTCGAACGAACAGGACGCCGCGTCCCGTCGCCATCCGGCGGCGGGACGCGGTCGCGCCGGCAAGGGGGATACTGGCGGGTGCGGAAGGCGGCGGAACATTGATCATCGAGGTGGATCGCGGCAGCGTGGCGGCGGGCGACGACGTCCTGCCCCATGCCCGGAGCATCGACGTGCCGTCCGGGACCCCGTTGGGCGACGTGGTCGCGGGGCTCCTGGAGGAGCATTTCCTTGCCGTGATCGCCAGCGGGCGGGCGACGTGGATCCTCGTGGCCGACGGTCCGCTGGCGGTCGTGGCGCAGCAGTGGGACGAGCCGCGCTACCTCGTGGACGCCTCGCAGCCGATCAGCTCGTTCGGCGGCAACGGGGGCCGGGTCTCGCTCATGTTCCGCTACTGGAAGCAGCACGACCCCGACCACGTCTTCGCCGAACTCGCCGCCGGCCGCGAACCCCGGCGGTAGCGCTCAGGGGTCGACGTCGGCGGAGGTGGCGCCGCCGGGTGGGGATATGCCGGCGAACTTGCGTTTGCCCTGGTCGCGGATGGCGGGTCACGTGGGGCTCGAACCGGCCATCGGGGCTTGCTCCCGCGCCCGGAACGGGTATCGCCGGGTGGACGTCGTAAGGATCATGCTGAGAGTTGAGGACTTCATGGCGCCGGCCGATGTGGACACCGACGTCGCGGCCAACGTGCTCGCCTATGTGGCCGAGTTGGAGCGGCGTGGTGTCGTCGTCTCCGAGGTGGAGCACGAGCCGGACGCCGACGGCGCGGAGGAGTGGTCGTTCCGCCTCAAGATCGCGAATCGGTGGCTGGTGCGCGTCATGATGCCGGTCTGGCCGCTGGAATGGGTACAGCGCCCCGCGGAGTTCGAGGAGCAGATCGCAGGAACCGAGTGGCAAGGCGGCATGTACGTCGACGGGAGCCTGGACGGCCCGACCGACTTCGACGACGAGTACCCGACCTGGGAGGAGGCCGTCGAAGCGGGCGTCCGCATCGCCCAGGGCGCTGAGCAGGAGGACTGACCGGCCCCAGATGAACGGCGGATATCGCAAGGTCGCGGCCATACCGCGTATCTCGCGTAGCAGCAGGTTCGAAGCCTGGTCGTCGAGACCGAAGCACGCCAGTTCACGGCCATTGTGCCGAGGAGTGGAGAGGCCTCCGCGAAGCCGGGGCGGGACCGTGACCTTGACGCCTCGTTCGGGGCTCATGGTCCCAGGGGTCGAGGGAGTCGACGGGGGCGGAGGTGGCACCGGCGGCGAGTCGCGGGTAGCCGGGGCCTCGGTCGAAGAACGGGACGGGGCCGCGTTCCGCTCGCAGACGCGCCCTCAGGGTCGCGGTCGCCTCGGTGTCCACCGCCCCGTCTGTCAGGATCACGCCGTCATGCGGTGGCGAGCAGTTCGGTCTCCGCCGCGCCGGCGTCGCCTTCCCCGACGATGACCCGGAACCGCAGGCCGAGGGCGTGCCCGAGCCGGTTCAGTACGGCCAGGGTCGGAACTCCTCCACCGCCGGATTCGATGCGGGAGACCGCTGGCTGCCGCATCCCGGCGCGGCGGGCCAGTTCGGTCTGGGACATGCCCAGCTCGGTTCTCCGAGCGTAGACGGCACGGCCGAGGGCGATCGCCAGGCGCGCTTCCTCGTGGGCGAGCCGGTACTCGTCGGTGTCTCGCTTGGCGGCCAGGCCGGGGTGGTCGCCGAGGAGAACGTGCGGGCTGCTCCGCTGACTGCTCATGAGCCCTCCGGACTCTCGATGACGCTGATGATCTGGTCGGTGTCGTGTTCGGCTTCGCAGACCTTCTGTGCTTGTTTGGCCCGTCTCACCTGCGCGGTCTCGGCGTCTCGGGTCTTGCGGAACACCGTTGACAGTACGACCCGGTCGTGCCCGGGAAACCAGTAGGTGATCCGGATGTCCTTGGGGTGGAGGTTGATCCGCAGTTCCCACACGCCGTCACCAAGTGGTCTGGACAGGGGCATGCCGAGGCAGGTTCCTTCGACCGCGAGCATGCCGCACACCACGTCCGCTCGCGCCAGTTGAGCGGACGCGAGCTACATGAGCCAGTCGACGACTTCCGGCTCAGCCTGGATCTCGAACAGCCCCATGCATCCAATGTTATAGCCAACGCACCCCCTGGCATCCGCTGGCGGCGACAAGGCCGGATCGGATCGGGCTGGTGTGAGTAGGCCATCCCCGCGCCGCAGAGCTGCACGAGGAGCACTCGAAGGAGTGCCAGGCCGGCGAGGGGTCAGGGGTCGAGGGAGTCGACGGCGGCGGAGGTGGCGCCGGCGGCGAGTCGCGGGTAGCCGGGGCCTCGGTCGAAGAACGGGACGGGGCCGCGTTCGGCGCGGAGGCGGGCGCGGAGGGTGTCGGTCGCTTCGGCGTCCACGGCTCCGTCCTTCAGGACGACGCCGTAGTCGTCGCGGGCGCCGGACAGGGAGACCTTGCCGTCGCGGACGTCGTCGGCCACGCGGGACGGGTCGCGGTTCAGCGGGTCGCCCCAGCCGCCCCCGCCCGTCGTGCGGATGCGGATGACCTGCCCTGCGCGGACGGGACGATCGTCGACGAGGCCGTCCATCTCCTCGCCGTCGATGTCGACGCGGAAGGGCCGTCCGGCGCGGCCGCCGTTGACGCCCCAGCACGAAAGGATGGAGCGGTCGGCGATCGACATGTAGTGGGCGTCGCGGAGCATCCGGATGTGCTTGTCGTAGCCGAGGCCGCCGCGGTACTCCCCCGGCCCGCCCGAGTCGACGGCGAGGCCGAGGCGTTCGACGACGAACGGCCAGCGGGCCTCGGCGAACTCGGCGGGGATGTTGCGGGAGTCGGGCACGACGTGGATGGTGTCCTCGCCGTCGGCGTAGTAGCGGCCGCCGGAGCCGCCGCCGAGCACCTCCCGCATCAGGTAGGGGCCGCGGTCGTCCTCGCCGTAGACGCCCGTGTAGCGGATCGTCTCCTGGTCGGCGGGCATGCGGCCGCCCGTCGCCTTGGCGAGCACGCCCGCGAGGACGCCGAGCAGCCGCAGGATGACGAACGTGCGGGCGTTGGTCGGGGCGGGGAAGACGGGCGTGAGCAGGGTGCCCTTCTCCGGGAAGCGCATCTCGATGAGCGGCACCACGCCCTCGTTGACGTCGAGTTCGGCGGCGCGCTCGGGGGTGTCGGCGAGGTTGCGCAGGACGGGCGCCAGCCACTTCTTCAGGAACACCCCGCCGGAGTAGTCGCCGGCGTGGTTGATGGGCCCCTTGGCCTGCGGGGACGTCCCGGTGAAGTCGATGACGAGGGGGACGGCGGCCGCCTTGTCGACCGTGAGCGTGATGCGCTGGGCGTGCAGGCGGGGCGGGTCGACGCCGTCGTGCTCGGCGTAGTCCTCCCACACGAACGTCCCGTCCGGGATCTTGGCGAGCAGCTCGCGGCGGAACGTCTCGGTGGTCCGGTCGATGATCGCGTCGAAGCAGGCCTCGACGGCGGCGCGGCCGTAGCGGGCGAACAGCTCGCCGAGGCGGCGGGCGCCCATCAGGCACGCCGAGCACTCGGCGTCCAGGTCGCCGGCGAGCGAGTCGGGCATCCGGGAGTTGCGGGTCATGATGGCCAGCGCAGCCCGGTTCGGCACGCCCCGGTCCCACAGCTTGATCGGCGGGACCATCAGGCCCTCCTCGAACGCGCTGCGGGCGTGGCTCGGCATGGACCCGGGGACCGCGCCGCCGATGTCGTCGTGGTGGCCGAACGCCTGGACGAACGCGACCACCTCGTCGTCGTGGAACACCGGGACCGTCACGCACAGGTCCGGCAGGTGCCCGATGCCGCCTTCGGACAGGTAGACGTCGTTGTGGAAGAACACGTCGCCGGGCCGCATCTCCTCCGGCGGGAAGTCGCGGGCGATCGGCTGGACGAGCGCCGAGTAGGACCGTCCGGTCAGCTTGCGCAGGCGGCGGTCGTGGATCCCGGCGCGGAAGTCGTGCGCGTCGCGGATCATCGGGGAGCGGGCGGTGCGGGCGATGGCCGTCTCGACCTCGCGCTCCACCGACGCCAGCGTCCCCTCGACGATCTCCAGCAGGATCGGGTCGGTCGCGGGGCCGGTCATCGGGTCACCACCAGATTGCCGTGGCCGTCGAGGGTCGCCGTGAAGCCGGGGTGCAGCGGGAGCGTCGAGCCGAACTCCTCGATGACGGCCGGGCCTGCGACGGCGTCGCCGGGCGCGAGTTTCTCGCGCCGGTAGACGGCCGTCTCCTCCCAGGCGTCGAAGTAGACGGTCCGGGTGCCGGTGCGGGCCCGTGACGGGTCGCCGTCCCCGGGTGGACGCTCGGCCGGCCGCGGCCGTTCGATGGGTCCTATGCCGGAGACCCGTAGGTTGACCCATTCGACCGGATGGTGTGGGTCGTCCCGGTAGCAGTAGCCGTAGAGGGCCTCGTGGGCGTCGTGGAAGCGGCGGACGACCTCGGCGCGCAGCCCCTCGTCCGGAGGCCCGGCGGGGGCCGCGACCCGCACCTCGAACGCCTGCCCGTAGTAGCGCAGGTCGGCGGACCGGGCGAAGCGGCGGCGGTCCTCGGGGAACCCCTCGCGGGCCAGGGCCCCGGCGGCCTCGGCTTCGAGGTCGGCGTAGACGCCGGCGAGCAGCGCCGGGTCCAGTTCGGCGTCGCGAACGACGCGGGTCCGGACGTAGTCGTTCTTGACGTCCACCGTGAGCAGCCCGAACGCCGACAGGTTGCCGGGGTTCTCCGGGACGACGGCGGCGGGCAGGCCGAGGACGTCGAGCAGCCGGCACGCCAGCAGGGGCCCGGAGCCGCCGAACGCGACGAGCGGGTAGTCGCGCACGTCCAGGCCGCGCTTCACGGTGATCTGCCGGATGGCGTTGGCCTGGTTCCACGCGGAGATCTCCAGGATCCCGGCGGCGGCGCGCTCGACCGGCATGCCGAGTTCCGCGGCGAGGGCCGCGAGGCCCCGGCGGGCGGCGTCCACGTCCAGCGGCACCTCGCCGCCCAGCAGGTGCGGCGGGACGCGGCCGAGGACGGCGTGCGCGTCGGTCACCGTGACCTCGGCGCCGCCGCGCCCGTAACACAGCGGCCCGGGGTCGGCCCCGGCGCTGCGCGGCCCGACCTTCAGCGCGCCCTCGGGCGAGCGCCACGCGACCGATCCGCCGCCCGCGCCGACGGTCACGATGTCGATCATCGGGATCTTGACGGGATGGCGGCCGATCGACCCCTCGGTGGTGAGGGTCGGCTCGCCGTCCAGGACGACCGCGACGTCGGTGGACGTCCCGCCGCCGTCCAGCGTCACCACCGAGCCGTGACCGCTGCGCGCGACGACGAACGCCGCGCCGAGCGCCCCGGCCGCCGGGCCGGACAGCACGGTCGTGATCGGCTGCCGCGCCACCTCGTCCGCCGACAGCACGCCGCCGTTGCTCTTCATCACCAGCAGCCGGGACGCGGCGCGCTCGGCGATCCGCGCGAGGTAGCCGTTCATCGCGGGCTTGACGGCGGCGTCGACGAGCGTCGTGACCGACCGCTCGTACTCGCGGTACTCGCGCAGCACCTCGCACGACAGCGACACGACGGCGCCCGGATGCTCGCGGGCGAGGACGTCCCGCATCGCGAGCTCGTGGGACGGGTCGGCGTAGGAGTGCAGGAGGCACACCCCGATCGCGAGAACGCCCTGGTCGCGGAACCAGCGGGCCGCCGCGACGGCCGACTCCTCGTCGAACGGGCGCAGCTCGGCGCCGGTGTGGTCGAGGCGCCCGCCGACCGCCCGCACCCGGTGCGCGGGGACGATCCGCGGCGGCTTCACCCAGAAGTAGCTGTTGCCGTAGCCGTCCGGGACGCTCTGCCTGGCGATCTCCAGGATCGACTCGAAGCCCTCGGTGGTGACGAGCCCGAGATCGTCGATCCGGTCCTCCAGGAGCCGGTTCGTCGCGACCGTCGTGCCGTGCGACAGCGCCGCGACGTCCCGCGGCTCCGCGCCGGCCAGCCGGAGGATCTTGGCGACGCCGTCGGCGAACCCCTCGGCCGGGTCGGCGGGCGTCGAGGGCGTCTTGGTGGTGACGAGGGCCCCGTCCCCGTCCAGCGCGACGACGTCGGTGAACGTCCCGCCCGTGTCGATGCCGATCCGCAGCCGCCTCACCATGCCCAGAGGTCTACCGGACGCCGGCCACCTGCGAAACCGTCGCAATCTGCCAACGGGAGCGGCGTACTTTCGTGACCCGGGTGCGGATAGGCTGAGCAGCTCTGTTCTGTCCTCACATCTGACGAGACCGCTGGAGCCCGTTCATGGCGCTTGAACGCCCCGAGATCGACTTCCCCGAGGGCCAGCCGCCCGCCTACCTCGACATCACCGACATCACCGAGGGCGACGGCCCGGAGGCCGTCAAGGGCTCGCAGGTGTCGATGCACTACGTCGGCGTGTCGTGGTCGACCGGTGAGGAGTTCGACGCGTCCTGGAACCGCGGCGGCACGCTGGACTTCGAGCTCGGCTCCGGCCGGGTCATCAAGGGCTGGGACATGGGCATCGCCGGGATGAAGGTCGGCGGACGCCGCAAGCTCGTCATCCCGCCGCACCTGGCCTACGGCGACCGCAGCCCGAGCCCCGCCATCAAGCCCGGCGAGACGCTCATCTTCGTCGTCGACCTGGTCGGCGTCAGCTAGCCGCCTCCGACGGCGGGCGCCCTGGAGAACGCTCCGGGGCGCCCGCCGTCGCCGTTCCCGGGCGGGCCCGTCAGCGGGAGCGGCGGCCGATGAGGTAGCCGACGGCGACGCCCGCCAGGGCGACCGCGCCGCCGGTACCGAACGCGACGGCCATCGGGAGCCATACCGGGGACGGGGCCTCGGCGGCGGCGCGTCCCGGGTACACGGTCCCGGCGGGTGCGGCCGGGCCGGCGGTCACCGGCTCCGGTGCCGGGGCCAAGGCCGGGGCCGGGGCCGTGAGGTCGCGTTCGACGGCGGCGAAGAACTCTCCGGCGGTGCGCTTGGCGACGCTGCCGAGCATCCGCTGCCCGACGCCACCGACCATCCCGCCGACGACCGCGTCGGCGTCGTAGTCGACGCGGGTCGCGCCGTCGCCGTCCGACAGCCGGACGCGGACCGTGGCGTCGACCGTGCCGGGCGCGCCCTGGCCGCGGGCGCGCAGCACGAACGAGCGCGGCGGGTCGGGGTCGGCCAGCTCGACCTGCCCCACGTAGGTGCCCTGGATCGACGCGACGCCCGCGGTGACCGTCATGCGGTAGGTGCCGTCCCCCGTCTCCTCCAGGGAGCGGCACCCGGGGATCGTCCTCGCCAGCACGGCCGGGTTCTGGAGCGCGTCCCAGACGCGGTCGAGCGGCGCGGCGACGCTGGCACTGCCGGTGAGCTGCATGACCCGACTTTAGAGAACCCCGCCGCCTCCCCGAACGGCAACTTCTGCCGAGTACACGCCGAGGATTGGGCAGATGCACCCCCGAGGGCTCTGGGAATGGTCAGATATGTCCGCCAGGTTGCGCGCGGCGGCGAACCCCGGTCGCCGCTCGCGCGTCAACCGATGCGGACCCACTGCAGGCCCCTGAGAACTGCACCTCCCCGGGAACTGCAGACCCCCGAGCGAACGGAGTACGCGGCCGATGCCAGGGAAGACGCCCGTGATCGCCATGGTCGCCGCCGGAGTGTTCGGCGTGGCCGCGGGCGGCTGGCCCGTCGTGACCGCCGGGCTGGGCGGCGAGTCCGGCCCGTCCATGCGCACGCAGCTGGCCTCCGTGCTCGACGACCAGCGGTGGGCGACGCCCAAGCCCGGGTCGTGGACGATGCCGCAGCCCGCCGCGAACGGCCTGCCGCCCGTCATCAAGCAGATCCAGACGCAGGAGCGCGTGGTCTTCCTGACCATCGACGACGGCTACACCTACGACTCGGAGTTCGTGAACCTCGTCCGCAAGGAGAAGGTCCCCATCCTGACGTTCCTGACCTCCACCTACATCAAGGGGCAGGGGCAGTACTTCTGGGCCATGCGCAACGCGGGCTCGCCGATGGAGAACCACACCGTCGACCACCCCAACATGGCGACGCTGGGCGCCGCGGCGCAGAAGAAGCAGATCTGCGACTCCTCCGACGCCATCCAGAAGCAGTACGGGCACCGGCCGCAGATCTTCCGGCCCCCGTTCGGCAGCTACAACCAGACGACCTTGCAGGTCGCCAAGGAGTGCGGCATCAAGTCGGTGCTGCTGTGGTCGGCGGAGTTCTACAACGGCACCTCCGGGCCCGGCGTCGGCTACAACGGCTTCGCGCGCGCCGACGGCGCCAAGGGGTTCAAGCCCGGCGACATCATCCTCATGCACTACCGCAAGGGCCTCGCCCAGGAGTTCCAGATGATCCTCGGCTGGATCAGGCAGGCGGGCTTCCGGCCCGCCGCCGTGCAGAACTACCTTCCGCGGTCGCTCGGCGGAAATGCCCCTGACCAGCCGTCCCACGCCTGAAACCGACCTTCCCGGAGGAAACCCGGTTGAGCGGGAGGCCGGGACGATCTGTGCCTAAGGTCAACACGCTGGCGGGGCCGAGGTCCCCTGCTTTCCCGAGCCGGCCCCGCCAGCCATCGACCGAGGCCCGTACGGGGAACCGCCCCTGGAAGAGGGCGCGGAAACAGGCGCCGCCTCAGGTGACGTCGGCGGCCTCGCGGACGCGCAGCGACGGGTCGTCCGCGGCGCGCAGCCGGAGCGTGTACAGCTCGTCCGGTGACAGCGGCATCGCGTCCACCCGCAGGCCCTCCGCGTCCTCGACCGCCGACGCGATCACCGCCGACACCGGAATGACGCCGGCCTCCCCCGCCCCCTTGATGCCGAGCGGGTTCAGCGGCGACGGCGTCTCCAGGTGGTCGGTCTCGATGCGCGGGACCTCCGTCGCGTACGGCATCAGGAAGTCCATGAACGAGGCGTTGAGCAGCTGCCCCGACTCGTCGTACACCATCCGCTCGTACAGCGCGCCGCCGACGCCCTGCGCGACGCCGCCGTGGATCTGGCCCTCCACCACCATCGGGTTGATGAGCCGCCCGCAGTCGTGCACGACCGCGTACCGCAGGATCGCGACCTCGGCCGTGTCCGGGTCGACCTCCACGATCGCGGCGTGCGCGCCGGAGGAGAACGTCGAGCGCACCGGCGAGTAGTAGTCGCGGCCCTCCAGGCCGGGCTCGTCCCCGGGCGCGACGGGCGGTTCGGTGACCGGGCGCCCCACCGCGAACTGCGTCGCCGCCGCGGCCTCCTCGTCGAACGCGTACCGCAGCGGGTTGGACAGCACCGCCACCGTCCGCAGCGGGACGGCCGCCGACCGGTCGCCGCGCACGTGCACGACCCCGTCGGTGATCTCCAGGTCCTCCGGGTCGGCCTCCAGGGCCTCCCCCGCGATGCGCAGCGCCTTGCCGCGGACCTTGCGGCACGCCAGCGCGATCGCGTTGCCGCTCATCACGGCCGCGCGGGACGCGAACGTCCCGACCGCGTACCCGAACCGCCGGGTGTCGCCCGTCGTGACGTGCACGTCCTCGATGGGGACGCCGAGCTCGGCGGCGGCGATCTGCGCGAACACGGTCTCGTGGCCCTGGCCTTGCGAGGTGAGCCCGGTCGACACGTGCACCCGCCCCGCGGTGTCGATCTCGACGTGCCCGCCCTCGTAGGGGCCGACGCCCGTGCCCTCCACGTAGACGCCGAGGCCGACGCCGATGCGGCGGCCCCGGGACGCGGCGGCGGCGCGCTCGGCCTCGAAGCCGTCCCAGCCGATCAGCTCGCGCGCCTTGCGGAGCAGCTCCGGGTAGTTCCCCGAGTCGTAGATGAGCGGGCGGCCGTCCTGGAACGTCAGGCCCTGGTCGTAGGGGAACTCGTCCGGCTGGATGAAGTTGGCGGCGCGCACGTCGGCGCGGTCGCGGCCGAGATGGCGGGCGATGCGGTCCATCGTCCGCTCCATGCAGAACACCCCTTGCGGGCGGCCCGCGCCCCGGTACGGGGTGACGATGAGGGTGTTGGTGTAGAGGCTGACGACCTCCGCCCGGTACGCGCCGATCCTGTAGGGGCCGAGGAGCTGGGTGGAGGTGACGATCGGGATGATGATCCCGTACGGGGTGTAGGCGCCGTGGTCGTGCAGGATCCGCACGTCCAGGCCGAGGACGCGGCCCTCGCCGTCGAAGCCGACCCGCACGTCCTGCAGCTGCCCGCGCTCGTGCGCGGCGGAGACGAAGTGCTCGCGGCGGTCCTCGGTCCACTTGATCTCGCGGTCGAGCAGCCGCGCCGCCCACGGCACGAGGACCTCCTCCGGCCACGGGTGGACGATCTTCACGCCGAAGCCGCCGCCGACGTCCGGCGCGATCACCTCGACCTTCCCGTTGGGCAGCCCGAGCCGCGCCGCGATCGCCGCCCGCACGCTGGTGGACGCCTGCGTCGAGGAGTACACGCGCAGCGACCCGTCGTCGGCGTCCCAGCGCGCGTAGACGCCGCGGCCCTCCAGGGGCATGGACGCGCTGCGCTCGATGGAGAGCCGGAACTCCAGCACGTGCGGCGCGGCGTCGATCGCGGCGGCGGCGTCGCCGTTCTCCTGGACCAGGACGGCGCCCACGTTGCCGGGGACGTCGTCGTGGACCAGGTGCTCGGCGCGCTCCGCCGTCCCGATGCCGACGACGGGCGGCAGCGGCTCGTACTCGACGCGGATGCGCTCGGCGGCGTCCTCGGCCAGGTAGCGGTCGCGGGCCACGACCATCGCGACGGGCTCGCCGACGTGCCGGACGACGTCGCGGGCGAGCGGGTACCCGGTGCGGCCGTGGGTCAGCGCGGGGTGCGGGATGAGGAGCGGCAGCGGGTCGCCGACCTTCCCGGGCAGGTCCTCCCAGGTGTAGACGGCGACGAGGCCCTCGACGTCGAGCGCCTCCGACACGTCGATGTCGACGATCCGCGCGTGCGCGTGGGGGGAGCGCACGAACGCCGCCGCGAGCGCGTCGCGCCCGAGGTCGTCGAGGTAGCGGCCGCGCCCGGTGAGGAGCCTGCCGTCCTCGCGCCGCTCGACCGGTTCACCGAACACCCGCGTGCCCATTCACGTCTCCTCGGTGAGCAGGTCGGCGGCGCGGTGCACCGACTTGACGATGTTCTGGTACCCGGTGCAGCGGCACAGGTTCCCCGAGATCCCCTCCAGGACCTGGTCCTCCGTCGGGCGCGGCGTCTCCCGCAGCAGCGCCGTGACGGTGCACAGGAAGCCCGGCGTGCAGAACCCGCACTGCAGCCCGTGGCACTCGCGGAACGCGCGCTGCACCGGCGACGGCGTCCCGTCCGGCTCGGCGAGCCCCTCGACGGTGGTGACCTCGTGGCCCGCGGCGGTGACGGCGAGCATGAGGCACGACCGCACCGGCTCCCCGTCGAGCAGGACGGTGCAGCAGCCGCAGACGCCGTGCTCGCAGCCGACGTGCGTGCCGGTGAGCCCGAGGTCGTGCCGGAGCAGGTCCGACAGCAGCCGCCGCGCCGGGACGCGGGCCGCGCGGTGCGTCCCGTTGACGGTCAGGGCGACCTCGAAGCTCTCGGCCATCAGTCCTCCGCCCGCCGCAGCGCCTCGGCCGCGGCCGCGTTCAGGGCGCGCTCGGCGAGCACGCCGGTGAGGTGGCGCCGGTAGGCGGCGCCCGCGTGGATGTCGGGCTCGGGGTCGATCCGCTCCCGGACGTGGGCGGCCGCCGCCGCCCAGTCGCCCCGGGACCCGGCGGCGCCGGTCAGGTCGAGGACGAGCGGCACCGGCGCGATGCCGAGGAAGCCCGCCCGCACGGAGGCGACCCGTAGGTCCTCGTCGAGGCCGACGACGGCGGCGACGCCGCTGAGCGCGTAGTCGCCGTGCCGGCGCGCCGTCTCGGCGAACGCGGAGCCGGTGCGGGGCGGCGCGGCCGGGAAGAACGCCGAGACGGCCAGCTCGCCGGGCTCCAGCGCCGACTCCAGCGGCCCGAGGAAGAACGCCTCGGCCGCGATGGTGCGCCGGCCCCGCACGGACGCCGCCTCGACCGTCCCGCCGAGGACGGCCAGCACCGCGGGCATCTCGGCGGCGGGATCGGCGTGCGCGAGGCTGCCGACGACCGTCCCCCGGTTGCGGATCACCGGGTGCGCGACGTGCCGGAGCGCCCGGCCGAGCAGCGGCTGCACGGCCGCCGCCTCCGCCGAGCGCTCCACCCGCGCGTGCCGGGCGAGCGCGCCGATCCGCACGCCCTGGTCGCCGACGTGCAGCGCGTCCAGCTCCGCGACGCGGTTGACGTCGACGAGGGCAGGCGGCGCGGCCAGCCGCATGTTCAGCAGCGGGATGAGGCTCTGCCCGCCCGCGAGGACCTTCCCGCCTGGCGTGGCGGCCAGCGCGTCCAGGGCTTCGCCGAGGGTGCGCGGCGCGTGGTAGCCGAACGGAGGTGGTTTCACCGCGCCGCCCTGTCAGCTCGCATCACTGTCGGCTCACATCCCGGTCAGCTCGCATCGCTCCTCGGTGTACCCGTTTCGGGCGGCTCGTGTCCGGAGTGCCTGACGGGGCCGCCGATCTCCTCCTCCGCCGGGGCGATGACGCCGCCGCCGGTGTCCTCCGGCCGGCGCAGCACGTTCAGGACGTGGTAGCCGAGCAGGACGGCGATGGTACCGAGCGCGATGCCCTGCAGCGGGAAGTCGTCGGTGATCTGGAGTGTCACGTTCCCGATCGCCAGGATGATCGCGGCCGCCACCGGGACGAGGTTGACCGGGTCGGCGAAGTCGACCCGGTTCTCGATCCAGATCTTGGCGCCGAGCAGCCCGATCATCCCGTAGAGGACGACGGTGATGCCGCCGAGGACGCCGCCCGGCGTCGCGGCGACGAGGGCCCCGAACTTCGGGCACAGCCCGAACAGGATCGCCACGACCGCGGCGACGAGGTAGGCGGCCGTCGAGTAGATCCGCGTCGCGGCCATGACGCCGATGTTCTCGGCGTAGGTGGTGGTGGGCGAGCCGCCCACGGCGGTGGCGAGGGCGGTGCCGACGCCGTCGGCGGCGATGGCCCGGCCGAGGACCGGGTCCAGGTCGTCGCGCGTCATCGCGGCGACGGCCTTGACGTGCCCGGTGTTCTCCGCGATCAGCGCGATGACGGCGGGCAGCGCCAGCAGGATCGCCGAGGTCTTGAAGTCCGGGGCGTGCAGGTCGGGGAAGCCGAACCAGTCGGCGGCCCTGACTCCGGAGAAGTTCACCCGCTCGTGCGGGAACGCGGTGGCGACGCAGTAGGGGCCCTCGGCCGCGCACGGCTTGCCCGCCCCGTCCAGCAGGTTCTGGCCCGGCAGCACGGAGGTGATCTTGCCCGCGGTGGCGTCGAGGAGCCACGACAGGACGAAGCCGAACACCAGCGCCAGCAGGATCGTGATCCGCGCCCAGAACCCTCGCAGCAGCACCGCGCAGAGCACCGCGAACGCCAGCGTCGCCAGCGCCACCCACTGGTCCTGCGGCCAGTACACGGTGGCGACGACCGGGGCCAGGTTGAAGCCGATCAGCATGACCACGGCGCCGGTCACCACCGGGGGGAACACCCTGTGGATGACGTCGCCGCCCACGACGTGGATGAGCACGCCGACCGCCGCGAGCACCAGTCCCGCGACGAAGATCGCCCCGGTGACGGTGGCGCTGTCGCCGCCCGCCGCGCGGATCGCCGCGACCGCGCCGACGAACGAGGCGCTCGTGCCGAGGTAGCTCGGCACCCGGCCGCCCACGATGAGCAGGAACAGGATCGTCGCGATCCCCGACATCATGATCGCCAGGTTGGGGTCCAGGCCCATCACGATCGGGAACACGAACGTCGCCCCGAACATCGCCACCACGTGCTGGGCGCCGATGCCCGCGGTCCGCGGCCACGACAGCCGCTCGTCCGGCCGCACGACCTCCCCGGGCGGCGGCGTCCTGCCGTCCCCGTGCAGCTTCCAGCCGATCACCATCGGGGGTCCTCCTGCTCAGCCGGCCGCGTTCCCGCGGGCCATTCATGCGGGCAAGGTAGATCTACCCTGCCCGGCGGACATCGGCGACTTCTGCCAAACCCCGCGTCCAGGATTGGGAGGACCGGCCGGTGCGCCGGCGGGCCGATCTGGGACGACGGCCCTCCGGGCGCTCCGGTGCGGCGTCCCGGGGCCACCGGGACGCCGGCGCTACCCTCAGATACCCCGCATGCGCAGCACGTGAAGGGCGAGGGTGAGGTTGAGCCGCAGATGAGCGTCTTCGGTGAACGCTCCGAGCATCCGTTCCAGCTTCCCGATGCGGTACCGCAGCGTGTTGTAGTGGAAGTGCAGCCGGCGCGCCGTCTCGGCGACGTTGAGGTTGGTCTCCAGCAGCACCTGGAGGGTGCGGCGCAGGTCCACCAGCTCCGGCTCGTCGTCGGCGGCGAGGTCGCCCAGCGTCTCGCGGACGAACGCGTGCAGCTCCTCGGGGTCGGAGACGAGGCTCAGCAGCCGGTACACGCCGAGCTGGTCGAAGTGCGCCCGCGCGCCCGCGCCGTTGAGCTGGCGGCCGACCCGCACGGCCTTCACCGCCTGCTCGTAGGCCTCGGGCAGCGCGGCCGGCGAGGTCACCGTCCGGCTGATGCCGGTGGAGAACGTCCGCCGCACCGGCAGGTGCTCGGCGAAGATCGACGAGGCCTCCTTGACCATCGCCTGGACCGGGCCCGCCGTCCACTCGGCGGGGTCGTCGCCCTCGGCGCCGACGATCGCGACGACCTCGTGGGCGAAGCTCGCGACGGCCGCGCCCCGGTCGTGCCGCCGGACGGCCGTCGTCCACGCGGCCGCGAGCCGCTCCTGCGCGGCCCGCTCCTCGGCGCCGCGGACACCGCGCGGGCCGCCGTCGGGCTCCGCCGCCGCCTTGCCGCGGGCCTTGCCCTCGGCGTCCTGGGCGACGGCTCCGCGCGGGCGCCCGTCCAGCTCGGCGACGACCACCATCATCGGGCGGTCCAGGTCCCAGCCGAACCCGCCGCAGTGCGCGACGATCCGGTCGTCGCCGCCCGCGCGTCCCGCGAGGATGTCGCGCAGGAAGTCGGCGCGGTACTTGCTCTCCACGGCCGCGACGGCCTGCTGCTTGGTCACCACGAGCGCGGCGACGGTCGCGGCGCGCTCCAGGATGCCGAGGTCGGTGCCGCGCAGGGTGCCGGCGGGGCTGAACGCGACGATCCGGCCGTGGTCGAAACCGCCCGCCATCACCGGCACGACCAGGTGGTCGCCGGTGCCGTGCGCGCCGATGATGCCGCAGCCGCCGCGGCCGCACGCCGCGTGCCGGCCCGCGTCGAAGGCCCGCATCGCCTGGACGTGCTCGTCGGGGCCGGCGCCCGCGAGCGCCCGCTGCTCGCCGTCCAGCACCACGACCGCCACGTCCAGCAGCGTCGCGACCTCGTCCACGACCTCCTGGAGGCCGCCGCCGCACAGCACGATCTGCACGAGCGCCCGGTGCACCTCCTCGGTGCGGGCGAGGACGGCCGCCTGCCGGTTCAGGATGTCGGTCAGCACCTGGTTCAGGATGTCGTCGAAACCGACGTCGTTCGGGAGCAGGATCAGGGGGAAGCCGCGCCGGTCCGCCTGCGCGATCATCTCGGCGGGCAGCGAGTCCAGGTAGCGGCCGAGCTTGATGGCGAGGGCGGCCAGGCCGCGCTCGTCCAGGTCCGACACCAGGTTGTCGAGGGACTGGGGGGTGTTGCGGAGGGGGTAGCCGGTGGTCAGCAGCAGTTCGTTCGGTTTGACCCACGACAGGATGTCGGGGACCTCCATCACGTTCAGCCGCTGGACGACGCGTTCGAGTCCGGCTCGTCCGGCGATGAGGCGGGCGCCGTTCAGGGTGCTGACGCCGAGGACCTCGCCGACCGAAAGGCCGTAGGTCAGTGTTCCGGTACTCGCGAGCCGGAGGGCCGGTGGGCCCGGGTCCGCAGTGGTGTAACTCATGCCAGGGGTCACCTCGCCTTTTGGTGCGTACATCGCCCGTGACGGCGTGATCGCTACCGATTCCTGATCAACACTGACAACAAAGACGAACGATGACAACCATCCTTGGCAGAATTCTCCATACGTCCGGTGCCGGGCCCGTTCTACCGTCATGCCGGAGGCCGGGCCGCCCGCACGCCGTGCGGCCGCCGACACCGGCCTCGGGAGGATCCGTGACCGCTCTCGTCCGCGACCCGATCCGGCTCCCGGCCCGTCCCACCGGACGGCCCCCCGCCGCAGGCGCCGCGAGCCTCGCGCTGCGGCCGCTGCTCGACCCGCCGCGCCGCCCGGCCCGCGTCATCGCGGTGTTCCCGGCCGCGCTGTACCTGGAGATGCGGGGCGGCCCCGAGCCGCGCGTGCTCGCCGTCGTCACCTCCGACGCGGGACGCCTTCCGAACGCGGTGGTGGTCGTCGCCAGCCGCCGCGAGCACCCGTTCCGGTCCGTCCGCGAGGGCGCGGACGCGTTCGTCGGCGACGGCCGGATCGAGGCGGAGGGCCTCACCGTGCGCGTGCGCCGCTGGTGGGACCCCTCGCCCGCGCTCGGCGGGCTGCGCCCGGACGCGCTCGCCCTGGGCGTGCGCGCCCTGGAGGCCGAGCTGACCGCCGCGGGCGCGCTCACCGCCGCCGGGCCGTCGGGCGGCGGCCTCGCCGGGCATCCCGACCCGGACGCGCTGGCCGCCGCGTGCGCCGCCGGCGACCTCGCGGGCGCGGTGGAGGCGGCCGAGCGGATCGTCGGCCTCGGCCCCGGGCTGACCCCGACCGGAGACGACATCCTGTGCGGCCTGCTGGTCGCGCTGCGGCTGGTCGGCGGCGCCGTCCGGCACGGCGGGGCGGTGCGGCTGGCCGACTGGCTCGGCGCGGCCGTCACCGCCGACGCGGGCACCCGCACGACCGCGCTGGCCGCGACGCTGCTGCACTGCGCGGCGGCGGGCCACGCGGGCGCCGAGGTGGCCGCCGTCCTGCGCGGCGTCGCGGGGCACGAGCCGCCGCAGGCCGCCGTCCGCCGCCTGCTCGCGGTGGGCCACACCTCGGGCACGGACCTGGCGCACGGCGTCCTCGCCGGGTGCCGCGCCGCCCTCGGAGGGCGCGTATGAGGGACTGGGTCGAGGTGCGGCGGGGGGGCTACCACGATTCGGTCACGCTGATGCGGGTGAGCCGGCAACTGTCGGAGCGGCCGGACGTCGCCGGGGCCATGGTCGCGATGGGCACCGAGCTGAACCGCGAGATGTTCGGCCGCATGGGCTTCGCCGTGCCGGACGACGCCGGGCCCGACGACCTGGTCGTGGCGATCCGGGTCGAGGACGAGGGGCCGGACGGAACCGGGCTGGACGAGGCCAGGGGGGCGCTGGACGGGCTGCTGCGCGGGGCGTCCCGCCCGTCCGCGCGGGCGGGGGTGCTGGGGGAGCCTGCGCCGGCCAGGACGACCGGGGCCGCGGCGGCCCGCGGCGACGCGACCGTGGCGCTGCTGTCGGTGCCGGGGCCGTACGTCTTCCCCGAGGCGATGGACGCGCTGGACGCCGGCCTCAACGTGATGATCTTCAGTGACAACGTGCCGGTCGCGCAGGAGATCACGCTGAAGGAGGCGGCGGCGCGGCGCGGGCTGATCGTGATGGGCCCGGACTGCGGGACGGCCGTGGTCGGCGGCGCGGGCCTCGGGTTCGCCAACGCGGTGCGGCCCGGCCCGGTGGGCGTCGTCGCGGCGTCCGGGACGGGCGCGCAGCAGCTGATGTGCCTGCTGGACGCCGCGGGCACCGGCGTCAGCCACGTGCTCGGCGTCGGCGGCCGGGACCTGTCGCCCGAGGTGAGCGGACGGTCGGCGCTGGCGGCGCTGGCCGCGCTGGACGCCGACCCGGCCACCGAACTGATCGTGCTGGTGTCCAAGCCGCCCGCGCCGCAGGTGCTGGACCTGATCCGGGAGGCGGCGCGGCGCCTGGACACGCCCGTGGTGTTCGCGCTGCCGCTGCCCGGCGAGGACGACCTGACGCGGGCCGCGGAGAAGGCGCTGAGGGCGCTCGGCCGGCCCGTCCCGGCATGGCCGCGCTGGACCTCGCGGGGCGGCGCCGCGCCGGTGCCCGGCCGGGCGCTGCGCGGCCTGTTCGCGGGCGGGACGCTGCGCGACGAGGCCGAGATGATCGCGCGGGACGCGCTCGGCCGGGAGCTGGAGGCGCGCGGGCACCGGTTCACCGACTTCGGCGACGACGCCTACACGCGGGGCCGCGCGCACCCGATGATCGACCCGACGCTGCGCCTGGAGGCCCTGCGCGCCGAGGCCGCCGACGACGGCTGCGGCGTCCTGCTCCTGGACGTGGTGCTCGGGTACGGCGCCGAGCCCGATCCGGCCGCCGCGCTCGCCCCGGCCGTCGCCGCGGCGCTGCGGGACCGCCCCGGCCTCCGCGTCGTGGTGTCGCTGTGCGGGACGGCGGCCGACCCGCAGGACCGCGACCGGCAGGCCGTCGCGCTGTGCGAGGCGGGCGCCGACGTGTTCGCCTCCAACGCGCAGGCGACCCGGCACGCCCTCACGCTGGTGGACGGGTCGATCGTCGAAGGGACGCCCCGATGAGCGACCACCGCGACCCGAACCGCGACCCGAACCGTGCGCACCGGCTGGGCGGGCTGCTCTCCCGCGAGCCGAGCGTCGTCGCGACCGGCGTGGAGGTGCTCGCGAGCGCCCTCGCCGACCAGGCCGTCCCGGTGGAGGCCGTCGACTGGCGGCCGCCGCCCGCCGGGACGCGCGACGCGCTGGCGGCCGTCCTCGGCGCCCCCGGGCATGCCGAGGCCAACGCGCGGGCCGTCCAGCGGATGGTGACGGCGCGCCCGCACCTGGTGGACGTGCGCCCCGCGCGCGAGGTGCTCGGCCTGGAGCCGGGGACGTTCCTGCACGCGGGCCCGCCGCTGGACTGGGACCGCGCGTCCGGCCCGATGCGCGGCGCCCTCATCGGCGCGATGCTCCTCGAAGGGCTCGCCGAGACACCGCGCGGCGCCGAGCGCGAGCTGGAGCGCGGCGCGGCGGTGTTCGAACCGTGCCACCACCACGCCGCGGTCGGCCCGATGGCGGGCGTCGTCGCCCCGTCCATGTGGATGCTCGTGGTCGAGGACGCCGAGCACGGCGGGACCTCCTACTGCTCGCTCAACGAGGGCCTCGGGAAGGTCCTGCGGTACGGGGCGTACGGGCCGGAGGTGATCGAGCGGCTGGCGTGGATGGGCGAGGTGCTCGGCCCGGCGCTGCGGGAGGCCGTGCGGCGGCACGGGCCGGTCGACCTGATGGCGCTCATCGCGCAGGCCCTGCAGATGGGCGACGAGCTGCACAACCGCAACCGGGCGGCGACGTCGCTGCTGCTGCGCGAGCTGGCGCCCGCGCTCGCGGCGGCCGAGGAGGTGCCGAGGGCGCGGGCCGCCGAGGCGCTGAAGTTCGCGGCGGGCAACGACCACTTCTTCCTGAACGCGGGGATGGCGGCGGCGAAGGCGTGCGCGGACGCCGCGCGCGGCGTGCCGGGGTCCAGCCTCGTCGTGGCGATGGCCCGCAACGGCACCGACTTCGGCATCCAGGTGTCCGGGACGGGCGACCGCTGGTTCACCGGCCCCGCCGGCGTCCCCGACGGCCTCTACCTCGGCGGCTACGGCCCGGACGACGCCAACCCCGACATCGGCGACTCGGCGATCACCGAGACGGCCGGGATGGGCGGGTTCGCGCTCGCCGCCGCGCCCGCGATCGTCCGGTTCGTCGGCGGCGAGGTCCCGGACGCCGTCGCGGCGACGCAGCGGATGTACGAGATCACCCTCGCGGAGCACCCGGTGCTGCAGATCCCGCTGCTGTCGTTCCGCGGGACCCCGGTGGGCGTGGACGCCGCCCGCGTCGTCCGCACCGGGATCCTGCCCGTCATCGACACCGGCATCGCCGGGCGGGAGGCCGGCACGGGCCAGGTCGGCGCGGGTCTGGTCGAGCCGCCCGCGAACGTGTTCACCGACGCCCTGCACGCTCTCGCGGAGATCGCGCACACGCCCTAGCGACCCGCGGCGGCCGTCGCCGCAGGGCGTGACGGTCACGGCGAGGCGCAACCGGGCCGGCGGGCGCGGTCGTCGGCGGGAGGCCGGCTCGTCGGGGCGGGGTAACGTCGGCCGCATGAGCGAGTCGATCAACGGGGAGCGCGCCCGTTCCGGGGAGCGGTCCGCCCTGACGGGCGAGCAGTACGCCCTGAGCGCGGGGCCCTACCAGGCCGTCGTCACCGAGTCGGGCGCGAGCCTGCGCGAGCTGACCCGCGAGGGGCGCCCGCTGGTGCTGACGCACGGCGCCGACGAGCCGGCCCCCGCCGCGTTCGGGCACCTGCTGGTCCCGTGGCCGAACCGCGTCGACCGCGGACGCTACGAGTACGGCGGCGAGGAGCACCGGCTCGACGTGTCCGAGCCCGACCGCGACTGCGCGATCCACGGCCTCGTCCGCTGGGCGCCGTGGAGGGCCGCCGAGCACGAGCCCGACCGGGTGCGGCTCACGCACCGGCTGCTCGGCACGGCCGGGTACCCGTTCCGCCTCGACCTGGAGGCCGAGTACGCCCTCGACGCCGCCGAGGGGCTGCGCGTGCGGATGACCGCGCGCAACGCCGGGACGAGGACCGCCCCCTACGGCCACGGCGCGCACCCCTACCTGACGGTCGGCGAACCCATCGACGGCTGCACGGTCACGCTGGGCGCCGACCGGTACCTCCCGGTGGACGACCGGTTGATCCCGTCCGGACCGGCCGTGGACGTCACCGGCACCCGGTACGACCTGCGCGCCGGGCCCGTGTTCGGCGACCGGCGGATCGACAACGCGTTCGCCGAGCTCAACCGCGACGGCCGCGGCCGCACCTGGGTGACGCTGTCCGGAGGCGGCCGCACGGTCCGGCTCTGGGCCGACGAGGCGCACCCGTGGATGGAGATCTACACCGCCGACAACGCCCCGCGGCCGCGCTCGGGCCTCGGCGTCGAGCCCATGACGTGCCCGCCCAACGCGTTCGTGACCGGGGAGGGCGTCGTGGACCTCGAACCGGGCGCCGTGTTCAGCGGAACCTGGGGGATCCAGGCGTCCTGATCACGCGGGACGGTTCCCTAGCCGGTGGCGGTTGGGGGATCATTGCGGGGTGAACCTCAGCGTCTCCTCGTACGACGATCTGTCCGCGCGCATCGCCGCCGTCCGCGACGCCCACGGCGAGCGCTTCCCCGGCGGCGCGGAAGGCCGCCAGCCGGTCCACACGGTGTACGTCCCGGCGGACCGGTTCTCCCGCTCGACGCCCGCCGACTTCGGCGCCGAGGCGCTGCGGCTGCTCAACACCCACACGCCGGGCGCCGGGTCGTTCGGCGCGGCGTTCGGGCTCGATCCGGAACTCGCCGGGCCGGTGCGGGAGCGGGTCGCGGCGAAGCTGGCCGCCGAGCCGGTGGAGGACGTCCGGATCGACTTCGAGGACGGCTACGGGGTGCGCGACGACAAGGAGGAGGACGCCCACGTCGAGCAGGTCGTGGAGGCGGTCGGCGCCGCGTACCAGGTCAAGGGCCTGCCGCACTACTGGGGGCTGCGGGTCAAGTCGTTCGCCGACGGCGGCCACGAGCGCGCGATGCGGACGCTGGACGGGTTCCTGACCGCGCTGCGCGACCGGCTCGGCCGGCTGCCCGGCGGGTTCACCATCACCTTCCCCAAGGTGACCTCGATCGACCAGATCAAGCTGTTCGTGGAGTTCCTGGACCGGCTGGAGACCGCGCTCGGGCTGCCGCAGGGCATCCTGCGGTTCGAGATCCAGATCGAGACGCCGCAGGTGCTGATGGACGCCGTGGAGAACCGGATCGGCCTCCAGCCCTTCGTCACCGAGGCGCAGGGCCGCATCACCGCCGCCCACTTCGGCGTGTTCGACTACACCGCCGCGCTCGGGCTGCCGCCGCACGAGCAGCGGCTCGACCACCCCGCCTGCGACTTCGCCCGGCACATCATGCAGGTGTCGCTGGCGGGCACCGGGGTGCGGCTGTCGGACGGCTCCACCAACGTCATCCCCCGCAACGACGGGCCCGACGAGGTCAACGCCGCGTGGGCCGCGCACGCCGGGCACGTCAGGCACTCCCTGGCGCACGGCTTCTACCAGGGCTGGGACCTGCATCCCGCGCATCTGCCGAGCCGGTACGCGGCGGTGTACGCCTTCCACCTGAGCGGCGTCGACGACGTGATCGGAAGGGTCCGCGCCTGGCACGAGCAGGCGGCGGGGAACGCGAGCGGCGTCCTGGACGAGCCCGCCACCATCACGGCGCTCACCGCCCGGCTGCGCCGCGCGGTCGACTGCGGGGCGCTGGACGAGAGCGTCCTTCCCGCGGGCGGTTGAGCGCGGACAGGTCTTCCGGGGTGTCGATGTCGTCGGGCGCGGCGACGTCGTCGCACGGGACGGGCGTCACCAGCTCAGGGTGGGCGCGCAGGTAGCCGCGCGCCCCCTGGTCCCCGACCGCCGCCTCCGCTGCGCCGGCGAAATGCGCGGCGGCCAGCAGGACGGGGTTGCGCGGCGCTCCCGCGTAGGTGGCGACCGCGATGCCGGCGCCCTCCTCGAACGCGTCGACCAGCCGCCGCACGGCGGCGGGCGTCACCAGCGGCTGGTCGACCAGCGCGACGACCACGGCGGGGCAGCCGGGCGGCAGCGCGGCGAGCCCGGCGCGCAGGGACGAGCCCATGCCGTCGCGCCAGCCGGGGTTGGGCACCACGACGGCGCCGATGACCTCGATCGGCGCGGCGCCCGCCACCACCAGGACCGGGGAGCAGCCCCCGTCCCGCAGCGTGCGGACGCCGCGGTCGACGAGCCGCTCGCCGTCCAGCTCCAGCGTCGCCTTGGGGCGGCCGAGGCGGCGGCCCTCCCCCGCGGCGAGCAGCAGGCCGGCCGGGGACTCCTCACTGCGCAACGTCATCCCGCGAGGGTAGGCGCTCAGCCCGGCTCTGCGTGGGACTCTGCGTGGGACTCGGCGTGGATCCGGCCGCTGGTGTCGGTGAGCGGGCGGCCGGAGCCGCCCCAGCGCAGCTGGACCAGCTCCGCCGCGATCGACACGGCCGTCTCCTCCGGCGTGCGGGCCCCGAGGTCCAGGCCGATCGGCGAGCGCAGCCGGTCCAGCTCGGCGTCGGTCAGGCCCGCCTCGCGGAGCCGCGCCGTCCGGTCCTCGTGGGTGCGGCGCGAGCCCATCGCGCCGACGTAGCCGGCGTCGGTGCGCAGCGCCACCTCCAGCAGCGGCACGTCGAACTTGGGGTCGTGGGTGAGGACGCAGATCGCCGTGCGCCCGTCGATGGAGCCGCGCGCCTCCTCCAGGAACTTGTGCGGCCACTTCACCACGACCTCGTCGGCCTCGGGGAACCGCTTGGGCGTCGCGAACACCGGCCGCGCGTCGCACACCGTGACGTGGTAGCCGAGGAACTTGCCGATCCGGGCGACGGCCGCCGCGAAGTCGATCGCGCCGAACACCAGCAGCCGCGGCGGCGGCGCGAAGGAGTGCACGAAGACGGCGAGGTCGTCGAGCCGCCGCTCCCCCTCGGGCCCGTAGTGCCGTTGGCCGGTGAGGCCCTGGGCGAGCATGCCGCGCGCGTCGTCGTCCACCGCCGCGTCCAGCCGGGCCGCGTGCGGGGCGCCGGGCGCGAGGGACCCGGACGCGCGGTCGGTCCAGATCACGCGGCGGGCGCCGATCCGGCCGGGCCCGGCCACGACGGTGGCGACCGCGACCGGCTCGCGCGCCTCGATCGCCGCGGCGACGTCCGCGAACTCGGGGAAGGTGCCCGGGCCGACCGGCTCCACCAGCACGTCCAGGATCCCGCCGCAGGTCAGGCCGACGGCGAACGCGTCGTCGTCGCTCACCCCGTACCGCTGGACGACGGGTTCACCGGTCTCCAGCACCGTCTGCCCCAGCTCGTACACGGCGCCCTCGACGCAGCCGCCGGACACGCTGCCCGCGACCTCCCCGTCCGGCGAGACCGCCATCGCCGCCCCCGGCGGGCGCGGCGCGCTGCGGAAGGTGTTCACGACGGTCGCGAGCGCGAACGTCCGCCCCGACCCGTACCAGCCCGCGATGTCGCCGAGCACGTCACGCATGAGCCCTCCCCTCTCCGGCGCCCGCGACGAGGCGGGCCAGCTCCTCCAGTGCGGCCAGGCTGTGCCCGGAGGTGAAGTCGTCCACGTGCGGGAGCGCCGCGGCCATACCCGCGGTGAGCGGCTCGTACCCGGGCCGCGCCTTGTGCGGGTTCGCCCACACCACCCGGTGCGCGAGCCGGTGCAGCCGCGCCATCTGAGCGCCGAGCAGGCCCGCGTCGCCGCGCTCCCACCCGTCCGAGGCGATCACCACGACCGCGCCCCGCGCCAGCCCCCGCTGCCCGAACCGGTCGAGGAACTCCTTGAGCTCCTCACCGAGCCGCGTGCCGCCGCTCCAGTCCGGGATGGCCGCGGACGCCGCCGCCATCGCCGCGTCCGGGTCGCGGTGCCGCAGCTCGCGGGTGAGGCGGGTGAGGCGCGTCCCGGCGCTGAACACCTCGACGTCCCTCCCGCCCGAGCGCGCGGCGGCGTGCGCGAACCGCAGCAGCGCGTCGGCGTACGGGCTCATCGACCCGCTGACGTCCACGATCAGCACCACCCGGCGCGGCCGGGTGCGGTGGCTCCGATGCCGCAGCAGGGACGTCTCGCCGCCGCGCCGCAGCGTCTCCCGGACGGTGCGCGCCGGGTCGAGCCGCCCCGTCGGCGTCGGCGCGAACCGCCGCGACCTGCGCCGCTCGGCCCCCGCGTCCAGCAGGGCGATGAGCCTCGCGACCTCGGCGCGCTCGGCGGCGCCGAGCCGCGCGACGTCCCGGTCGCGGAGCACCTCGACGTCGCTGGCCGTGGCCGCCTCCAGTCCCTGCTGCTCCTGCCCTCCCCCGCGCCCGCCCGGCTCCGCCACCGGCACCCGGCGCACCACGACGGGCGGCGTCCCGCGCCGCGCGCGGGCGGTCGCGCCGGTGAAGTACGCGGCGAAGCAGCGGTCGTAGCGGGCGAGGTCGTCGGGGTCGGCGCACAGGGTGAGCCGTCCCGCCCAGTACACGTCGCGGGGGTCGAGCACGTCGAGGTGGTCGAGCGCCGCGAGCATCGCCTGGACCCGCTCGGGGTCGGCCGCCCCGCCCGCGGCGCGCACCGTCCTGGCGAAGCCGACCATCGTCTCGGTGACGTCCCGGTCCACGGCTATCCCCCGTCGAGCAGGGCCTCTAGCCCGGCGGCGCCCCCGCCGCCGAGCACGCGCTGCTGGTCTTCGCGGTACTTCAGGACGGCGCCGAGCGTCACCGCCGCCGTCCCCGGGTCGAGGTCGCGGACGCCGAGGGCCACGAGCGCCTCCGTCCAGTCGAGTGACTCGGCGACGCCCGGCGGCTTCAGCAGGTCGGTCTCGCGCATCCGCTGCGCGGCCCGCGCCACTTGCCCGGCCAGCCGCTCCGCCGCGTCCGGCAGCCGCCGCCTGATGATCGCGACCTCGCGGTCGAACGAGGGGTGCTCCAGCCAGTGGTACAGGCAGCGGCGCTTGAGCGCGTCGTGGACCTCGCGGGTGCGGTTGGACGTCACCACGACCACCGGCGGCCGCTCGGCCCGGATCGTGCCGAGCTCGGGGACGGTGATCGTGAAGTCGCTGAGGACTTCGAGCAGGAACGCCTCGAACTCGTCGTCGGCGCGGTCCAGCTCGTCGACGAGCAGCACGCTGGGGGACGTCTCCAGCGCCTGGAGCAGGGGCCGTGCCAGCAGGAACCGCCGGTCGTAGAGCTCGCCCTCCAGCCGCGACACGTCGCTGACGCCCGCGGCCTCCGCCGCGCGCAGGTGCAGGAGCTGGCGGGGGAAGTCCCAGTCGTACAGCGCCTGCGACGCGTCGAGCCCCTCGTAGCACTGGAGCCGGATCAGCGGCGCGCCGAGGCCCCGCGCGAGCGTCTTGGCCAGCTCGGTCTTGCCGACGCCGGCCTCCCCCTCCAGGAACAGGGGCCGCCCCATCCGCAGGGCGAGGAAGCAGGCCGTGGCGAGCCCCTCGTCGCACAGGTAGCCATGCCTGTCGAGCAGGCCCGCGAGCTCCGCGGGCGATCCGACCTGGTCCACGGTCATCGGCGCCGCCTCCCCCACGGATCACAGGCTACTCAGCCCGGGACCCGAGTCACACCTCTGGACCTTCCAGGGATTCCGTCCTACCGCACGCCCGGTCCGCGGCCTCCCGCGAACCTCACCTCCGGCTAAAAACCTGTTAAAGCAGTAGGGAAAGTTGACTTTTGGTCGCGGGCTGAGCAGCATCGGAGCCATGCGAAGCGGTGATCCCGGTGACCTGCCCCCCGAGGACGACCTGACCGACGAGGCGACCTACGAACGCGTCCGGCTCCCCTCCCGGAGAGGGCTGCTGCGGCTGTCGGCCGGGGCCGGGCTGACCGCCGGCCTCTCCGCGGCCCTCGGCCCCCGGCCCGCGGACGCCGCGACCGGGATCGTGAAGCCGCTGCCCCCGGAACTGTTCGTCCCTCAGGGCACGAACGCCGAGATGCGGTGGGAGGCCATGCGCGGGCAGGGGTACCTCACGCCCACCGACCGGTTCTTCGTCCGCAACCATGTCGCCACGCCGCTCATCGACGCGCGCACCTGGCGGCTGAGGCTGTGGGGAACCGGCCTGCGCGGCGCGCCCACCGAGGACCGCCCCGTCGAGCTCACCTACGAGGACCTCCTCCGGCTCCCGGCGGAGGAGGTCACCGCGTTCATCGAGTGCACGGGCAACGCGCGCGGGTTCTACACCTCCCAGCAGGGCCAGGAGGTGTCGGGGACGCCCTGGCGGCTGGGCGGGGTCGGGGTGGCGCGCTGGCGCGGCGTCCGGCTGGCGACCGTCCTGCGTCGCGCAGGTGTCACCCCCGGGGCCGTGGACATCATGCCGCGCGGGCTGGACTCTGAGTTCGTGGACAAGGGCGAGAACCTCGGTCGCGTGCGGCGTCCCCTTCCGATCGCGAAGGCCATGAAGGACGCGCTCCTCGCCTACGAGATGAACGGCGCTCCCCTGCCGCCCGACCACGGCCACCCGGTGCGCCTGGTCGTGCCCTCGTGGACGGGCATCGCGTCCATCAAATGGCTCGGCGACATCCAGGTGGCCGACGAGCCGCTGTTCTCGCCGTGGAACACCCGCTACTACCGGCTCTTCGGGCCCGGCTACCCCGAGGAGGGGTCGGCGCCCCTGACCCGCATGAACGTCAAGTCCGCGTTCGAGCTGCCTTGGGGGGCCTCCCTGCCCGCGCGCCCGCACGTCCTGCACGGCCGGTCCTGGTCGGGCAACGGCCGGATCCGGCACACCGAGGTCAGCGTGGACGGCGGCAGGACGTGGCGCCGCGCACGCCTGCGGGACCGCCACTCCGGCCCTCGCGCATGGGTCCGCTGGGAGCTGCCGTGGCACCCCGAAGGGCCGGGCCGGTACGAGCTCCTGGCACGCGCGACCGACGAGACCGGCACCACCCAGCCCGCGACCGCCCCCTACAACACGCTCGGCTATCTCTTCGGCGCCGTCGTCCGTCACCCGGTCACCCTCACCTGAAAGGGCACCCATGCCACTGTGGAAGCCAGACCCGACGTTCTACGCGTCCCCGCGCGACGCCGCCTCCGCGCCGCCGGAGAAGCTCGCCTACGTCGCGGCGTTCGACCGGGCCGCCGAGAAGCCGGACGCGATCGCGGTGCTCGACGTGGACCCCGGCTCCGCCTCCTACGGCACGGTGGTGGGGTGGACCGAGCTGCCCTACCTCGGCGACGAGCTGCACCACTTCGGCTGGAACGCGTGCAGCAGCGCCCTGTGCCCCGGCTCCCCGCACCCGCACGTCGAGCGCCGGTACCTGATCGTCCCCGGGCTGCGGTCGTCGCGGGTGTACGTCATCGACACCAAGGACGACCCCGTCGCCCCGAAGATCGTCAAGACGCTGGAGCCGGACGAGCTGGCCAAGCGCGCCGGGTACTCGCGCCCGCACACCGTCCACTGCGGGCCGGAGGGCCTCTACCTGACCGCCCTCGGCGGGGCGAACGGCGAGGACGGCCCCGGAGGGATCGCGCTGCTCGACCACACCTCGTTCGAGGTCCTCGGACGCTGGGAGGTCGACCGGGGCCCGCAGCACTTCGCCTACGACGCCTGGTGGCACATCGCGCACGACGTGCTCGTCGCGTCCGAGTGGGGCACCCCGTCCATGATCGAGGACGGTGTCGTCGGGGAGTTGCTGCTCGGCCGCAAGTACGGGCACTCGCTGAACTTCTTCGACCTGCGCAAGCGCAAGCACGTCCAGACGGTCGACCTCGGGGACGAGCACCAGATGGTCCTGGAACTGCGCCCCGCGCACGACCCGACGAAGCTCTACGGGTTCGCGGGCGTGGTCGTCAGCGTCGAGGACCTGTCGGCGTCGGTGTGGGTCTGGCACCGCGACGGCGACCGGTGGGCCGCGACCAAGGTCATCACGATCCCCGCCGAGCCCGCCGATCCGGACTCCCTGCCGCCCGTCATCCGGCCGTTCGGGGCCGTGCCGCCGCTCGTGACGGACATCGACCTGTCCGTGGACGACCAGTGGCTGTACGTCTCGTGCTGGGGCACCGGCGAGCTCAAGCGCTACGACGTCAGCGACCCGTTCCACCCGGTCGAGGCGGGCTCGGTGCGCATCGGCGGCATCGTCGACCGGACCCCCCACCCCGCCGACCCCGGGCGCCCCCTCGCGGGCGGGCCGCAGATGGTGGAGGTCAGCCGCGACGGCGAGCGCGTCTACGTCACCAACTCGCTCTACGGCTCCTGGGACGACCAGTTCTATCCCGACGGCGTCGGCGCGTGGATGGCCAAGCTCGACTCCACCCCGGACGGCTTCTCCTTCGACGAGCGGTTCTTCCCCAGCGGCGACGCCTTCCGCGGACGCCGCCCGCACCAGACGCGCCTCCAGGGCGGCGACGCCTCCTCGGACTCCTACTGCTACCCGTGAACGACGGGTCGCTCGCCGCCCTCGTCGCGCTCGGCGCGTTCCACGGCCTCAACCCGGCCATGGGATGGCTGTTCGCCGTGGCCCGCGGACTCCAGGAGCGCAGCCGGTCCCTCGTGCTGCAGTCGCTCCCGGCCATCGCCGCGGGCCACGCCGCCTCCGTCGGCGCCGTCGCCGTCCTGGTCGCCCTCACCCGCTCCGTCGTCGCGACCCGCGCGGTCGCGATCGGCGGCGGGGCCGTGCTCGTCGGGTTCGGCCTGTGGCGGCTGCTGTCGCGGCGCCACTTCCGGTGGGTCGGCATGCGGATCTCGCTGTGGCAGCTCGCCGGCTGGTCGTTCCTGATGTCGTCGGTGCACGGCGCGGGCCTGATGCTGCTGCCCGTGCTCACCTCGTCCGGGACGGCCCCGGCGGGCCACGACCACGGCCTGGCGTCGTCCTCCGGCAGCGCCCTGTCGACCGGGATCTTCGTCACCGCCGTGCACACCCTGTCGATGTTCACCGTGGCCGGAGTGATCGCCGTGCTCGTCTACGAGGTCGTCGGCCTGGCCGTCCTGCGCCGTGCCTGGTTCGACCTCGACCGCGTGTGGGCCGTCGCCCTCATCGGCGCCGGCACCGTCACCGCCTTCACCGCCTGGTGACCCGAGGGGTCAGGCGGGGTCGGGGGCTTCGCCTCGGGTGTGGAGGAGGGCGCGGAGTTCGGTGAGCTGGTGGGCGGCGCGGGCCTTCTCGGCGCCGTTGATGCCCATGGCGGGCAGGGAGGTGCCGTCGGCCAGGTCGAGGGTGGGCCACGGGTCGCCGGTGGTCATGGTGACGTCGACGACCTCGGGCCATTCGAGGCGGCGGGTGCGGAAGGCGTTGACGACCGTGAGACCGGAGTCGTCGGCGCTGACGCGGCAGCGGGCCAGCATGTGCAGGACCCAGGCGACCACCGCGGCGAAGGCGACCATCAGGATCCGGTCGAACAGCTTGAACTGCGGCGCCACCACCACGGCGAGCACGATCATGCCGAGCACGATCACCCCCGCCGTGGTGTAGGCGACGAGCCGGGTGGTGCGGGGGCGCCACACCGCCGGCAGGGCCGGAAGGTCAGTCAACGATCTTCGCGATGGGGATCTCAAGGATGTCGTGGGCGCCCGCCGCCTTCAGCGCCGGGATCAGCGTGTTGACGCCGCGCTTGGCGACCACCGACTCCACGGCGTTGGACTCGCCGCCGGCCAGCGAGGTGACCGTGGGCGAGGACATCGCGGGCATGATGTCCAGGACCTGCTGCAGGTCGGCGTGCGCGACGTTCAGCTTCAGCAGCACCTTGCCGCGGGCGCGGATCACGCCCTGCAGCAGCAGCGAGATGTCCTCCATCGCGGCGCGCTTCTCGGCGTCCTCGTAGGCCTCGCGGTTCGCGACCAGCTCGGTGTAGCTGGTCAGGAGCGTGTCGAGGATGCGCAGGCCGTTCTTGCGCAGCGACGAGCCCGTCTCGGTGAGGTCGACGATCGCGTCGACGATGTCGGGCACCTTCGCCTCGGTCGCGCCGTAGGACGGGACGACCGTGGCCTTCACGCCGTGCTGGTCGAGGAACCGCTTGGTCATCGCCGGGAACTCGGTGGAGATCCGCACGCCCTCCGGCAGGTCCGCCACGGACCGCCAGGGCGCGCCGTCCGGCACCGCCATGATCACGCGGACCGGGTTGGAGGTCGCCTTGGAGTACTTCAGCTCGCCGAGGCTGACGACGTCGGCGTCGGTCTCGGTGATCCAGTCGCGGCCGGTGATGCCGAGGTCGAACAGGCCCTGTTCGAGGTAGGTCGGGATCTCCTGCGGGCGCAGGACCCGGACGCGGTCGATGCGGGGGTCGTCGATGGAGGCGCGGTAGTCGCGGTCCGAGGCGCGCTGGACGGTGAGGTCGGCGGCGTCGAACAGCTGCATGGTCGCCTTCTCCAGCGACCCCTTGGGCAGAACGAGTGACAGCACGGATCAGCCTTTCGATCAGGACGGGTACGGGATACCGGGACGTTCGGGGCTCTGGCGCCCCCCGCTCAGGAGCCCAGATGCTCCAGGCCGTGCCTGGCGTGACCGTGATGCCGCAGACCTCGCAGGGTCAGTGCCGTGTCGAGTGCGGCCACAGTCGCCTCCCATCCCTTGTCCTCGGAGCTGCCAGGCAGCCCGCTGCGTTCCAGTGCCTGCTCAATGGTGTCACAGGTGAGCACCCCGTTGCCCACCGGAGTCGACTCGTCCAGCGCGATGCGGGTCACACCGGCGGTCACCGAGTCGCACACGTAGTCGAAATGGGCGGTGGCGCCTCGGATGACCGCGCCGAGGCAGACGACCGCGTCGAGGTCGCGGGCCATCTGCTGGGCGATTACGGGCAGTTCGAGCGCGCCGGCGACGCGGGCCACGACCGGCTCCTCCACGCCGCACGCCTTCGCCGCGGCGAGCGCCCGCTCCAGCAGCCGGTCGGTGACGCGCTCGTGCCAGCGGGTGCACACGATGCCGAGCGTGAGCCCGGCCGCGTCGACCGTGATGTCCTCGGGGCGTCCCGCGCCGCTCATGAGAGTCCCTCGCTCTGGTGCCGGGTTCCGATCTGGTGGCCGAGTTCGATCTGGTGGCCGAGGCGGTCGCGCTTGACCGTCAGGTAGCGCCGGTTGTGCTCGGTGACGATGACGGGCATGGCCTCGCGGCCCCGCACGTCCACCCCGAAACCGCCCAGTCCCCTGAGCTTGTCCGGGTTGTTGGTGAGCACCCTTACCGAGCGTACGCCCAGCTCGCGCAGCATGTGGCCGGCGTTGGAGTACTCGCGCGCGTCGGCGGGCAGCCCCAGCTCCAGGTTGGCGTCGACGGTGTCGGAGCCGTTGTCCTGGAGGGCGTACGCCTGGAGCTTGGCGAGCAGGCCGATCCCGCGTCCCTCGTGCCCGCGCAGGTAGAGCACGACGCCGCGGCCCTCTTCGGCGATCCGCTCCATGGCGGCGTCGAGCTGGGTTCCGCAGTCGCAGCGCTCGGAGTGCAGGACGTCGCCGGTGAGGCACTCGGAGTGGGCCCTGACCAGGACGTCCTCGCCGTCGCCGAGGTCGCCCAGCACGAGCGCGATGTGCTCGCCGCCGTCGATGGCGCTGGAGAACCCGACCGCGCGCCACATCCCGAACCGGTTGGGCAGGCGGGTCTCGACGACGCGGGTCACCATCGCCTCGGTGCGCCTGCGGTACTCGGCGAGCTGCTCGATCGAGATGAGCTTGAGTCCGTGCTCCTTGGCGAAGACCTGGAGCTCGGGCAGGCGCGCCATGGTGCCGTCCTCGTTCACCACCTCGGCGAGGACGCCGGCCGGGGCGAGCCCGGCGAGCCGGGCGAGGTCGACGGCGGCCTCGGTGTGGCCGCGCCGGCGCAGGACGCCGCCCTCGCGGTAGCGCAGCGGGAAGATGTGGCCGGGGCGGACGAAGTCGCCGGGCTCGGACGCCGAGTCGCACAGCGTGCGGATCGTGTGCGCCCGGTCGGCGGCGGAGATGCCGGTGGCGATGCCGAGACGGGCGTCGACGCTGATCGTGTAGGCGGTGCGCATGCGCTCGGTGTTCTGCGCGGTCATCAGCGGGATCTGCAGCCGGTCGAGGTCGGCGCCCTCCATCGGGACGCAGATGACGCCGCTGGTGTAGCGGATCGTGAACGTCAGCAGCTCGGGCGTCGCCTTCGACGCCGCGAAGATGATGTCGCCCTCGTTCTCGCGGTCCTCGTCGTCGACGACCACGACGGGCAGGCCCGCCGCGATGTCGGCGACCGCCGACTCGATGGAGTCGAAGATCCCCGTGTTCCCGGCCACCGTGCCCTCGGTTCCCGTGCCGTTCAGCGCCGTGTCGTTGCCGCTCATGCGGTCACCGCCTTTTGCGTGGAGTTGCGCTCGCCCCGGGACTCCCGGAGCCAGTTCCTGAACCCGACCATCACCATCACGAAGAAGATCCCGTAGACGGCGCCGGAGACGTACAGCCCGGACTTGAGCGCCAGCGGCACCCCGACCAGGTCGACCAGCACCCAGACGATCCAGAAGTCGACGAGCGCGCGGCTCTGCGCGAACGTCGCGACCGCGCTGCCGACGAAGATGTAGGCGTTCGCCCACGGCGACCAGGCGACCTTCAGCCAGTCGAGGTGCACGAACAGCTCGGCGACCACGGCCGTGCCGAGCAGGAGCGCGACGAGCAGCACGGCGCGCTCCCTGACCGTCGCCTGCCGCACGACGAGCCCTTCGGCCTCGCTCCGCCCCCGGGTCCACATGAACCATCCGTAGAGGGCGAGCCCGCAGAAGAGGATCTGCTTGAGCGCGTTCCCCGGGACGTTCGCGTGCAGCGAGGCCGCGAGCAGCAGGAGGGCGCCGACCAGCTGCACCGGCCAGGTCCAGAGGGTCTTGCGCATGGCGAGCCAGACCACGGCGAGCGACAGGACGTTGCCGGCGAGATCGGTCCACAGGATGTGCTCGCCGAAGACCTCGAATCCGGCGCCGAGCCAGTTCAAGACCGGTCTCCGAGCATCCGCTCGACGTACTTGGCGACGACGTCCACCTCGAGGTTGACCGGGTCGCCGGGCCGCTTGTGGCCGAGGGTGGTCAGCGCGAGCGTCGTCGGGATGAGGGCGACGCTGAACCGGTCGGCGCCCGCCTCGACGACCGTGAGGCTGATCCCGTCGATGGTGATCGAGCCCTTGTCGACCAGGTAGCGGCTCAGCTCGGCGGGCAGGGACACCGTCACCACGTCCCACCGCTCCCCCGGCTCGCGGGAGACGATCGCGCCGACGCCGTCGACGTGGCCCTGGACGAGGTGGCCGCCCAGCCGGTCCGACAGCCGCACGGGACGTTCGAGGTTGACCTTGGAGCCCGGCTCCAGCACGCCCAGGCTGGACTTGTCGAGCGTCTCCTTGATGACGTCGGCGGTGAAGACCTCGCCCTTGACGTCCACCACGGTGAGACAGACGCCGTTGACCGCGATCGACGCGCCGTGCACGGCGTCCTGGACGACCAGCGGCCCGCGGACCGCGAGCGCGACCGAGTCCCCCTGGGGCTCGATCGCCACGATCTCGCCGAGCTCCTCGACGATGCCGGTGAACATCTCCCGGGCCTCCTAGATCAGTGGCTCCGGGGGACGCGAGAGACGTACGTACGTCCTGATACACCCCTGGTCAGGGGCGTACCGCGCGCTGCCTCCCATCCGGACTTTCACCGTCGGTCCCGGAGTTCCACCGGGTCAACCGGCCGATGGATTCGGCCGGGTCGCGGACTGTCACCGCCGGTTCGGAATTTCACCGACCCCGGAGCACGCGTTCATGCTTTGCCAACCAGTGTGCCACGCATTCCATTCCGCGCCCCTGTGACCATCGCCACGACGCGGCGGCCGTGCCACGGCGCGCACGGCCGCTCCGCAGGAGTCGGCGGCGGGTCTTGCCGGAAGGCGGGCGCCCGGTGCACGTTGTTGACGGAACCCCCGCCCTCCATTTCTGGAAAGGCCAATGGCGAAGCTGAACCTGTCGCCCAAGATCCTTGACGTTCTCGACTTCGGTACCCCGTCCGCCGAACGCGACATCTCCCGGGGACTGGAGAAGTACTTCGTGGAGTCCCCCGCCTACCACCGCGTCCGGTCCGGGGCGAAGACGATCCTGATGGGCAACCGCGGGGCCGGCAAGAGCGCGATCTTCCAGGTGCTGGCCAGGCGGGAGCGGGCCGCCGGCAGCCACGTCATCGAACTGTCGCCCGAGGACTACTCCTACGAGCTGCTCAGCTCCACGATGGCGGCGGAGAGCGCGGGCTCGTGGGCCAAGCAGGGCGCCTACGCCGCCGCGTGGAAGTACCTGATCTACGTGCTCGTCATGAAGGCGCTCGCGCGCAAGGGGATGCGGCTCACCAAGAACGGCGGCCGGCAGATCCACAACTACATCCGCGACATCCACGGCGCGCAGCAGCTCGGGCCCCTGTCGCTGCTGGTCTCCTACCTCAAGCGGCTGGAGGCCGTGAAGATCGGGCCGATCGAGGCCGGCGTGCGGACCCGCGAGCTGGACCGCCTCTACCAGCTGGAGGAGATCCAGAACCTGCTGCCGGCGCTGCGCAAGGTGCTGGACAACCAGCGGGTGGTGGTGCTCGTGGACGAGCTGGACCGCGGCTGGGACTCCTCGGAGGACGCCAAGGCGTTCGTGTCCGGGCTCTTCCAGGCGTGCGTGTCCATCAACGCGCTCCACCAGAACCTGCGCGTCTACATGTCGCTGCGGCAGGAGCTGTACGACGACATCCCCGCCCTGTACGACGACGCGCAGAAACACCGGGACCTGCTGGAGAAGATCTCCTGGTCGGAGGACTCCCTGCTCGAACTGATCGCCAGGCGGATCCGGCACTCGGCCCACGAGAACGGCTTCGCCGTGGACGCCCTCGAACGCGCCGGGGACCGGGCGTGCTGGTCGGCGGTCTTCGCGCCGCCGCCGCCCGGCAAGGGGCGGGACGGGACGTTCGGCTACATGGTCGACCGGACGCTGTACCGGCCGCGCGAGCTCATCCAGTTCTGCTCGGAGGCGCTGGAGCAGACCAGGGCCCGGCGCTCCAAACTGCCCGTGCCGTACTCGGCGATCGAGCGGTCGGAGTACGGCTACTCCGCCGAGCGGACCAAGGACATCGCCGCCGAGTACCGCTCCCAGTACCCGGGGCTGCTGAGCGTGTTCGAGGTGTTCCGCAGCCGTCCCGCCGTCTTCGGCCGCGAGGAGCTCGAACTGCTGTGCCTGGAGCTGGCCTGCGGCGACGTCCCCACCCACGGGACCGGGTCGTGGCTTCCCTCGTGCGACCCGAACGAGCTGATCGAGATCCTGTGGCGGGCGGGCCTGCTGACCGCGCGGGCGTCCGGGGAAGGGCGGTTCCTCGGCAGCCACCAGGTGCAGCACCTCAACCTCGCGGCCGTGCGCCGGTTCCGCGTCCACGCCATGTTCCACGCCTCGCTCGGCATCGGCGCCGCGGGGGCCGGGAGCGCCGGGGGCTGAGACCGGGGCGTCAGGCGATCGTGAGGTGCAGACCGGCGGGGGTGGACCTCACGCGGCTGAGGTCCTGGACGACGTGGTGCGCCTCGGCCAGGGACTCCTCCGGGTGGCTGGTGACCAGTGCGAGGACGGTGGCCCCGGCCGCGCGGCCCGCGGCGATCCCGGCGGGGGCGTCCTCGACGACCACGCAGGCGGACGGGTCCACGCCCAGGCGGCCGGCCGCCTGGAGGTAGCCGGACGGGTCGGGCTTGCCGTCCGCGACGTCCTCGGCGGTCACCAGGATGGGCGGGGAGGGGATCCCCGCCGCTTCCGATCGCGCCTTGAACTGCGCCCGGTCCATGGACGTGACGAAGGCGTGGGGCAGGCCGCTCATGTCCGCCAGCAGGTCCAGGGCCCCGGGCAGGGCGATGATGCCGTCGGTGGAGACCGCCTCCAGCGCGTCCAGGCGCGCGGTGGCCTCGCGGACCCGTTCGGCCGGCAGGAACTCGGCGACGCGGTCGCTCGTGCGGCGGCCGTGCGCGCCCGACATGAACACGTCCGGGTCGATGCCGTACTCCGCGGCCCATTCACGGCCCGCGCGTTCCACCAGGGGCGTCGAGTCGACGAGCGTGCCGTCCACGTCGAACAGGACGGCGGCACAAGAGAGGATCACCAGTCCGCCTTGGCCGTCGCCTCTTCGGCCTGGCCGCGGAGCCTGCGGACGGCCTCGGCCGGGTCGTCGGCCCCGTAGACGGCGCTGCCGGCGACGAACACGTCCGCGCCCGCCTCCGCGCAGCGCTCGATCGTCTCAGCGCTGACGCCGCCGTCCACCTGGAGCCAGACGGGCAGGTCGCGGCCCTTGATGAGCTCCCGCGCGCGGCGGACCTTCGGCAGGACGACGTCCAGGAACTTCTGGCCGCCGAAGCCGGGCTCGACGGTCATCAGCAGGAGCATGTCGATCTCGCCGAGGAGGTCCTCGAAACCGTCCACCGGGGTGGCCGGGTTGACGCCCAGCCCGGCGCGCGCGCCCGCGGCGCGGATGGCCCGCAGGGTGCGGATGGGCGCCTTCGCCGCCTCGGCGTGGATGGTGACGCTCCCGGCTCCGGCCTCGGCGTACTGCGGCGCCCAGCGGTCGGGGTCCTCGATCATCAGGTGGCAGTCGAGGGGCAGCGCGCTGTTCCTGAGCAGAGCCTGCACGATGGGCAGTCCCAGGGTGAGGTTCGGGACGAAGTGGTTGTCCATCACGTCGACGTGGACCCAGTCGGCGGAGTCGGCGATGCGCGCGACGTCCTCGGCCAGGCGGGCGAAGTCGGCGGACAGGATGCTGGGTGCGATCTGAGGAGCCATGATGCCCCGATTCTATTGGCGCAGCCCCGCCCGATCGTCACCCGCCTGGGTGAGGCCCGGGGTGGGACGGGCCGCCAGGCGCAGGCGGACGAAGGCCTCCGGCGCACCCGCCGTCACCCACAGCACGAGCAGCGCCTGCACGACGAAGGCCTGCACCAGGCCGGCCCCTTCGAACAGGGCGATGACCGCCGCCCCCGCGAGCCCCACCGGGAGGCGCGTCAGGCGCTGCCAGGCCCTGCCGCCCGGATCGAACCAGCCGCGCCAGGCGACGAGGGAGAGCCCCATCAGGAGTCCGCAGAGAGCCCCGGACGCCTGGGCCGAATCGGTCAGGGTGACGGGCTCGGCGACACCCCCGGCCGCCCTGATGGCCTCCGCCCATGCCTGGGGCCACTGCCAGTCCCGGAGCGGCCGCGCCGCGCCCCAGGCCGCCGCGAGCATCAGCAAGGACACCGCCAGCGAGAGCGCCAGCTGCACGGCCAGATGTCGCCGCCGCCACCACGGGACGACGATGGGCTCCAACCCGAGCGCGGCGACCAGGACCACCAGGCCGACGCCCCAGCCCGCCAGCACCTGCCCCGTCGAGTGGACGCCCAGGTAGACGCGGGACACCCCGATCAGGAAGATGACGGCGGCGGCGCCCGCCCACAGGTACCACCGCCTGGTCTGGGCGGCGAAGAAGCCCCAGCCCGCGACGCTGTTCTGGGCGTGGCCGGACGGCATCCCGAACGACGACAGCGACTGCCTGCCCTGGATGTTCGGGTCCGTCCAGTACGGGCGGGGAGCGTGGAAGACCAGCTTCAGGAGGGAGTTGACCGCCGCGCCGAACAGCAGCACCACGGCGGCCCTGCCGGCCAGCCTCGGCGCAACGCACCAGAACAGCGCCAGGAGCAGCGGAACGTAGAAGGCCGCACTGCCCAGGTACGACATGAAGACCATGAAGCCGGTCAGCAGAGTGCCTCCCCCCAGAGGTCAGGTCATGTACGGCGGAGCAGCGCCAGGAACATCGCGTCCGTGCCGTGGCGGTGCGGCCAGAACTGGGCGTACGGGCCGTCCCCCAGCCCGGTGAGACCCGGGGCGATCCCCGCGAGGATGCCGGGCGCGTCGAGCCGTTCGACGTCGTCGCGCTTGCGCAGGACGTCGTCCACCACCACGCGGGTCTCCGCCAGGTGGGGAGAGCAGGTGACATAGGCGACCACGCCGCCGGGGCGGATGGACTCCAGTGCCGTGGCGAGCAGCTTCCGCTGGAGCGGCCCGAGTTCGGCGACCGATTCGGGGCCGCGGCGCCAGCGGGCCTCAGGGCGGCGGCGGAGCGCGCCCAGACCGGTGCAGGGAGCGTCCACCATGACCCGGTCGAAGGAACCCGGACGCCACGCCGGAGCGGTGCCGTCGGCTGCGACCACGCCCGTCCGGTCGTCGACCGCGCGCCGGACGAGCCCGGCGCGGTGCGGCTGGACGTCCGCGGCGAGAAGCCGGGCATCGCGCTGGGCGGCGAGAGCCGACAGGAGCCCGGCCTTGCCTCCGGGGCCGGCGCAAAGGTCGGCCCAACGTGCGTCCGGGCCCTCCAGGGGAGCTTCGGTCAGAGCGAGGGCGACCATCTGGCTGGCCTCGTCCTGGACGGCTGCGCGCCCGTCGCGGACGGCGGCGATACCCGCCGGGTCACCCTCGGCTAGGACGGCGCCGTAGGGCGAGTAGGGGGCGGGCTCCGCGCCCGCGTCGTACAACTCTTCGAGCGTCGCCCTGCCGGGGCGTGCGACGAGCGTCACGCGGGGGCGGGCGTTGTCGGCCGCGAGGAGTTCGTCGATCTCGGCCGTCCCGACGGCGTCCCGCATGGCGGACACGATCCATTTCGGGTGGCTGTGGGCGATCGACAGGCGCGTCGTGGTGTCGGCGTCGGCGGGCGCCACGATCTGGAGCCAGGCGTCCATGTCGCGCATGGCGACCTTGCGGAGCACCGCGTTGGCGAACTTGGCCTGGCCCGGGCCGGAGACCGAACGGGCCAGCTCCACCGTCGTCCCCACGGCCGCGTGCGGCGGGATGCGGGTGGCGAGGACCTGGTGGGCGCCGAGGCGCAGGACGTCCAGGAGGGGCGCGTCAATCCGGCGCAGTTCGCGGTCGCTGCACAGCGCGAGCACCGCGTCGTAGGTTCCCCTGCCGCGCAAGGTCCCGTACGTCAGTTCAGTGGCGAGGGCGGCGTCGCGACCGGTCAGGCCGCGGTCGCGCAGGCGCGAGGGAAGCAGGAGGTTCGCGTAGGCGTCGCGGGTCTCCACCGCCCGGATCACGTCGAACGCGGTACGGCGGACGAGATCCTGAGGGCGGCCCGTCTTGCGGGGACCGCCCGGACGGGTGTTCGGGGCGCGTCGGCGGTTGCGGGCGGGAGGCATCAGTGCAGGGCGTCCTTGCCGGTGAGGTTGAGGCCGCGAGCCCAGTCGGCGGCGGCCATGGGGCGCTTGCCCTGCGGCTGCACCTCGCCCAGCGCGACGGGATGCGTGGCCGTGCCGACCAGCACCTCGCTCTTGCCCGCGCTGATCTCACCGGGCGCCAGCGCGGCGGCGCCGGAGGCCGGACGGACGGGGCCGAGCTTGACGCGCGCGTCGCGGAAGTTCGTCCACGCGCCCGGCGCCGGGGTGCAGGCGCGGATCAGGCGGTCGATGTGCAGGGCCGGGCTCTTCCAGTCGACGTGGCCGTCCTCGGGCGTCAGCTTCGCCGCGTGGGACACCCCATCGGTCGGCTGGGGCCGGGGCTCCAGGACGCCCGCCTCGATCCCGTTCATGGTGTCCAGCAGGAGGTCCGCGCCGGCGACGGCCAGCCGTCCCAGCAGCTCGCCTGCGGTGTCGTCCGGCCGGATCGGCTCGGTGAGCACGCCGTAGACCGGGCCGGTGTCCAGGCCCTCCTCGATCTGGAACGTGGCCGCGCCGGTCACGTCGTCGCCGTGCAGGATCGAGCGCTGCACGGGGGCGGCCCCGCGCCAGGCGGGCAGCAGCGAGAAGTGCAGGTTCACCCAGCCGTGGCGGGGGATGTCCAGGGCCTCGCGGGGCAGCAGCGCGCCGTAGGCGACCACCGGGCAGCAGTCCGGCGCGATCTCCCGGAGCCGGTCGAGGAACTCGGGGTCGCGGGCCTTCGCCGGCTTCAGCACCTCAACGCCGGCCTCGGCGGCGAGCGAGGCGACCGGGCTGGCGCTCAGATGCCTCCCCCGCCCCGAACGCCCGTCGGGGCGGGTCACGACCGCCACGACCTCGTGCGAGGACCCCAGAAGGGCCGTCAGGGCCGGGAGCGCCGTCTCGGGCGTCCCGGCGAAGACCAGCCGCATCTAGATCGCCTTCCCGAGGGTGCGGTGCGGCGACTCCTTCACGACGGGCGCCGGCTCGCCGAACCACTCGGCCTCCCGGATCGCCTTCATCGCGGCCTTGCGCTGCTCGGGGTCCATCCGGTCGATGAAGATGATCCCGTCGAGGTGGTCGGTCTCGTGCTGGACGCAGCGCGCCAGCAGGTGGGTGCCCTCCAGCGTGATCGGCTCCCCGTGCATGTTGAAGCCCTTCGCCACCACCCCGAGGGAGCGGGGCGTGGGGAACGCCAGGCCGGGCAGGGACAGGCAGCCCTCGTCGTCGGTCTCCTGCTCGTCCGACAGGTCGAGCGTCGGGTTGACCACGTGCCCGAGGCGGTCGTCGACGTAGTAGGTGAACACGCGCAGCCCGACGCCGAGCTGGGGGGCGGCCAGGCCCGCGCCGGGGGCGTCGATCATCGTGTCGGTGAGGTCCTTGACGAGCTGGCGCAGCTCCTTGTCGAAGTCCTTCACCGGCTCCGCGGGCGTGCGCAGCACGGGGTCGCCGAAGAGGCGGATGGGCTTGACGGCCAACGGGGACTCCGTTTCGTGCGAATGTCGCTGATCACTGCGGGCGGCGCCCGGTCACTGCGGGTGCCGCCGACTGCCTGCGGGTGCCGATGACAACCGGCGCGCGCCCCACAAGTCTACGGAGGCGCGGGCCCGGAACATTCACGCCATGTTCACACACCGCGGTGCGCGCTCTGACGCGCCGAACGCGCCTTGTAGGCGGCGGTACGGGCGGCCTTGGCGGTCGCCTTGTCGGGGTGGTGGGCCCCCAGCGCCTCCAGGACGTCGGCCACACCGGGATGATGGGTGCGCCACAGCTCGTCCACCATGGTCATCATCTCGGCCCCGGGCGGCGCGTCGATGAGCGCCGCCTCGACCGCCTCCTGCGGCTCGGCCGTCTCCAGCATCCCGGCGACCGTGTCGACGAAGACCCAGAGGTACTCCTCGCGGGCCAGTTCCCGCCCCGCCGGGTCGCCGGCGGCGTTCAGCCACATCGCGGCGTAGGGCGCCACGAGCGGGTGCTCCTGCGCGGCGCGGACCACCCCCGCGGCCTCGGGGCCGACGCGGTGCAGGACGGCGGCGGCGAGGTTGCGGGCGCCGGGGCCGCCGGTCCGCATCACGTCCAGCAGGTCGGCGGCGGCGTCCTTGGGGTCGTGCGACGCCAGCCAGCCGTCGATCTCCTCGTCGGCGGCCTCCGGCCGGTACCAGGTGAGGCCCGCGATGAGCTCGGACGCGCGGGCTCCGGCCAGCTCGCCGATCACGGGGGCGGTGAACCCGTCCGCGAGGAGCAGCTCCCGGACGGCCCACACCCCGAGCGGCGTGAGCACACGCCCCCCGCCGGACTCCTCGATGACGCCCCAGTCCCCCAGCACCGCCAGCTCCAGCGCGAGGGCGTCGGCCACGAGCGCGTACATGGTGTCGGCGTCGGTGAGGTCGTAGGCCTCCTCGATGTGGCCCAGCAGCGCATCGGCGAGGGCCTCGAACCCGGCCGGCTCCTCCTGCTCGTACAGGTGGATGAGGACGCCGGTCAGCTCGTTCTGGACGAGTTCGACCGCGTCCAGGCCGTCGGCGTAGTCGTGGCCGGGCACCACGACGGAGTCGAACAGCGGCAGCCAGGCGGTGAGCAGCGCCGCGTCGTCACCGGACCCGAGGCCCGCCAGCGCGGGGCCCGGAGCGGCGCGGCCGTCCCCGGCGTCGATCACTTTCGCCTCGACGGCGGCCCACCACAGCCGGTCCAGCGCGCCGTCGTCCTCCAGCTGCCCGTGGCGCCGCGGGGTGTCGATTCCGAGCGCCTGCCGGGCGGCTTCGGCGTCGGCGCCGGTGAGCGCGCCGTGCTCGCCGAGCGGCCGCTCGCCCGTCCAGCGGGCCAGGGCCAGGACCGCCTCGGTGAGGCCGGACCGCCGCGCCGCGTCCGCGACCTCGGCCTGCGACGCGAGCCGAACGGGCGGGACCGTCAGCTCTCCGGCCTGCCGCAGGTACTCCTCGGTGCGGGCGAAGCGCTCTTCCTCCGGCTGCGCCTCGAAGTCGCGCATCCAGGCGTCGACGGCGTCCTGGTCGTCCAGGTCGATCCCGTCGGCCTGCATCAGCCCGGCGACGACCTCGGCCGCCGCCTGCCGCTCCTCGCTGTCGACGGCGGCGACGACCTCGGCGAAGCCGGGGCCGGTCCGCTCGATCTCCGCCTCCAGCCCGTCGGCGGCCGCCGCGGGGACGGCGCCGGTGTCGCGCAGGTAGGCGACGATCCGGCGCAGGGCGTCCAGGATGGTGGGGACGTCGTCGCGCGCGGCGACCACGGACTCGGGGAAGACCTCCAGGAGCAGCTCGCGGACGTGCCGCGGCTCCAGCGCCTCCGGGCCCGCCAGGCCCATCTCCTCCCGCGCCAGGTCGAGCAGGATGCGGACGCCCTGCTCGTCCAGCGCTTCACCGCGCTCGTCCGACCACCGCCGCAGGTCGCCCGCGGTGGTCTCCACCCAGTTGTCGGCCACGCCTGAACCCTATTGGTCGACCGAGCCCCCCGGGGTCGATTGAGCCCCCCACCCACCCGAGTCGCTCCACCACGCCCCCACGGAGGCCGGTCGAGTCAGGGGTCGATCGAGCCCCACAGCACCGACTGCGCTCCACGGGGGCGGTCGCGCTCCACAAGCACCGGTTGCGCTTCACGGGGTCGGTTGCGCTCCACGGGGTCGGTTGCGCTCCACAACATCGGTCGCGCTCCACAAGCACCGGTTGCGCTCCACGGGGTCGGTTGCGCTCCACAACATCGGTCGCGCTCCACAAGCACCGGTTGCGCTCCACGGGGTCGGTTGCGCTCCACCACCCGGTTGCGCTCCACCACCCGGCTGCGCTCCACCACCCGGCTGCGCTCCACCACCCGGCTGCGCTCCAGGGCCCGGTCGCGCTCCACAAGCACCGGTTGCGCTCCGCGGCGCCGGTGGAGGTACGGCGTCGGCAGAGCTTCAGCGTCAGATCAGTTCCAGGGGGTCGATCTGGACGCGGACGGTCTCCGTTGCCTTGCGTGCGCTGCGTACGCCCTGCGCTTCTTTCAGGGCGCGTGCCAGGGCGTTGCCTGAGGTGCGAGGGACGCGTATGAGTGCGCGTTCCTTCTCTTGAGCCTCCGTGCCCGACTGTGGGAGAGGAACGGGCCCGAGGACCTCCGCGCCCTCAGGCAACCGGGTGTCGGCCAGGAGTTCCCGTATGGCGGCCGGGGACGCGGTCAGCGACGCCATGCGCGCGGCAGGGGGGAAGCCCACCTCCCTGCGCTCGGCCAGTTCCCGCTCCGCGTACGTGACCGGGTCCCAGCGCACGAGGGCCTGGACCGCCGGCAGCGCCCCCTCGGCCGCCACGATCACCGGGGCTTGGGGGCGGACCAGCGACGCCGCGTTCATCCAGCGCCTCAGCGTCTCCTCACCGGCGCGCAGGTCAGGTCGCCCGAGGAGGACCCAGCCGTCCAGCAGCAGCCCGGCCAGGTATCCGTTCTCCGCCGGAGGCTCGGCCCCGGGCGTCGACACCACGAGAGCCCGCTCCGGGCCGACCCGGTCGAGGACGGCCTCGCGGCCCGAGGTGCGTACGGGCACTCCGGGGAACGCCCGGCCGAGCTCCTCCGCCGTGCGTTTGGCGCCCACCACGACGGCGCGCACCTGGAAGAAGCCGCATTCGGGGCAGTGCCAGTCGCCCGCGATGTGACCGCACCAGGCGCAGTACGGGGCCGCGTGGGACGACGCAAGCGCCAAGGGCCCCTGGCAGGTCTGGCAGCGCGCCGGTGTGCGGCACCTCCCGCAGGCGATGCCGGGGACGTAACCGCGCCTCGGCACCTGGACGAGAACGGGCCCGCTCTCCAGCGCCTGCCGTGCGGCCTCGAACGCGACGTTCGGCAGGCGCGCGGTGCGGGCGGCGGCGTCCCGGGCGAGCTGCGCGTCCTCCCCCACGTAGCGGACGCGCGGCATCCTCGCCCGGATGCGGTTCCTGTCGGCGGCGAGCGCGTGGGCCCAGCCGGTCTCCACGAGCTGCGTCGCGTCGGTCGTCCGGGTGAACCCGCCGATCAGCGCGCCGGCCCCCGACCGGTGGGCGCGCAGGGCGAGGACGTCGCGGGGATGCGGATACGGCGCGTGCGGCTCGGCGTGGACGTCATCGCCGTCGTCCCACAGCACGACCAGCCCCAGGTCGGCGACGGGCGCGAACATGGCGGCGCGGGTGCCGACGACCGCGCGCGCCTTGCCGCGCAGGACGGAGAGCCATCTCCGGTAGCGCTCCGCCGGGCCCAGCTCCGCCGTCAGCGCGACGTGCAGGCCCTCCCCCAGCTCCGCCTCCAGCGCCGCGTCGACGCGCGCCGCGTCGCGGCCGTCGGCGACCACGACGAGCGCACCGCGCCCGCCGCTCAGCGTGGCGGCGACCGCGAGCGCGATGGCCGCCGCCCAGTCGGGGCCGGGCAGCGCCGTCCACACGGCGCGCGGCGCCCTCCCGTCGGCCAGCGCGCTCAGGAACGACTCCCCCGCCGGGTACTCCCGCCACGCGCCGGCGTCGGGCGCCTCGGGCGGGGCGGGGGCGGTCTCCTCCACGGGCTCGGCTTCGACGCGGGCGTGCCGGGGAGGGACGGCGAGCCGCAGGACGTCCGCGAACGTGCCCGCGTAGCGGTCGGCCACCTCCCGCACCAGCGCGGCGATCTCCGGGGTCAGGACGGGCTCCGGCGAGGTCACCCTCTCCAGGAACAGCAGCTTGCCGCCGTGGCCGCTCTCGGCGGCCCGCTCCAGGAGGAGACCGTCGACGAGCTGGCCCGCGAAGCGCACCCGCACGCGGCAGCCGGGAACCGCCTTCGCGTCCAGCTCGGTGGGGACGAGGTAGTCGAAGGGACGGTCCAGGTGCGGGAGCGACATGTCGACCGCGACCCGCGCGACGGGCAGATCCGCGGCCGGACGGCGCGCCCCCTTCTTCCCTGTTCTTGCGGGTTTCCCGGGCTTGTTCGGCTTGGCGGCGGGCGCGCCCGGGAGGGCGTCCAGCCCCGGGATCAGGTCCGTTCCCCCGCCGTCCTTCGTCACGTCCCCGTCCTACCAGATCGATCCGACAGCCGAACTCGCACGCTAGGGTTGGTCCGTTTGAACGGGGTGCGCGATCTCCGGCCCATTGCCCGACGCCCGTCCGCACCCTCGCCGTCCGACGAGCCCTGCAGGCGATGTGACCACAGCTCATGCCCATGAGCGGACGGACTCCCCGGCCAGCGACGGGGTGTCACGCCGTTCCCCCAGCCCCTCGGCCGCCTCCCGGTGGAAGAAGTGGGCACGCCACCCCGTGGTCGCGGCCACGCTGGCCGGCGCCGTCCTGCACCTGGTGTGGGGCCTGCTCCTCGCGACCGAGGGCGGCGACCTCGCGGCGCAGGCCGCGTGGACGGACTTCGCCTGGAAGCACCCCGGCGCGGCCTACAGCTTCGCCTGGTACGGCGGGATGCACCCCGCCTCCTACAGTCTCGTGTCGCCGTACCTGATGGCGCTGTTCGGCATCCGCACGGTCGCGGTGATCACGGGCACGCTCTGCGCGACGCTCACCGCCTGCCTGCTCAAGCAGTTCAGGGCGCCCGTAGCGCTGCCCGCCTCCCTGTGGGCCGCCTTCGCGCTGTCCTGCAACGCCGCCTCCGGCCGCGTCACGTTCGGCCTGGGGCTGATGTTCGCGCTCATGGCGACCATCGTGGCGTTCACCCCGCGCGGGACGCCCGCGCTGCGCGCCGCGGCGATGGTCGGGCTGAGCGTGCTGGCCTCGCTCGCGAGCCCCGTCGCGGGCCTGTTCCTGCTCGTGCTGGCCGCCGCGCTCTTCCTCACCGGGCGACGCCGCGCCGGCGTCTGCGTCGCCGTGGGCCTGCCCGTCGTGGTCGGCACGACCAGCCTGCTCTTCCCGTTCAGCGGCGTCCAGCCGATCTCCCTGAACGCGATCGTGCTGCCCGCCGTCACCAGCGTCGCCGCGATCCTGTTCTGCGCGCCGAAGAGCTGGAGCTTCATCCGCACCGGCGCCGCCGTCTACCTGGCCGGGATCCTGCTGACCTGGCTGATCCCCTCCCCCATAGGCAGCAACGTCGAACGGCTCTCGCTGCTGTTCGGCGGCATGTTCCTGCTGTCGGCCGTCGCGCGCGCGCACGGACGGCTGCGGATCGCCGTGCTGTCGCTGGCGTTCATCGTGACGGCGTCCTGGCAGGTCGTGAAGCCCGTCGACGACGTCATCCACACCGAGCCCGCGGCCACGGCCGCCGACCACGCCCGCGGCCTCATCGGCGAGCTGGGCGCCGTCGGCGCGGGCGACGCGCGCATCGAGGTCGTCCCGCTGCGCTCGCACTGGGAGTCCTCCGGCCTCAGCCGCCACTTCGCGCTCGCCCGGGGCTGGAACCGCCAGGTCGACGCCGAACGCCACGAGCTGTTCTACGAGAAGGGCGCGCTGACGCCCGCCTCCTACCGCGACTGGCTGCACAAGTGGGCCGTCCAGTACGTCGTCCTGCCCGAGCAGGAGGTCGACTGGTCCGCGCAGGAGGAGGCCGCCCTCGTCGAAGGCGGCCAGCCGTACCTGACGGAGATCTGGCGGGACGAGCACTGGCGGCTGTACCGCGTGGCGAGCCCCACGCCGCTGGTCGACCGGCCCGCGTTCGTCAGCACGCTCGACTCCGGCAAGCTCGTCGTGGACATGCCCTCGCCCGGGTCCGTCCTGGTGCGCGTGTCCTGGTCTCCCTGGCTGAGAGCGACGGGCGGGGACGCGTGCCTGGCACGGGCGGGCGAGTTCGTCCGGCTGAAGGCGCGCACCCCGGGCCGCTACACCATCGCCGCTCCCTACGGCCTGCACCGCGGCAACCACTGCGCTCGCTGACCCCCGCCCAGCCGGCGCACGGCGGCCCGTCTCCACATCGGCGGCCGCAAGGCGGGGTCCGCTCACAGGGCATCCCCTTGTGACAGGCGCGGAGCCGGCACAGGCACAGGACCGGCACGGGCGCGTGAAGAAGGGCCCCGGGGTTGCCCGGGGCCCTTCTTCGCGGAAGACCGGTTAGAGGCCGGCGGCGGAGGCCAGGTCCTTGGCGCGGTCGGTCGACTCCCAGGAGAAGTCGGGCTCCTCGCGGCCGAAGTGGCCGTAGGCGGCCGTCTGCTGGTAGATCGGGCGGAGCAGGTCCAGGTCGCGGACGATCGCGGCCGGACGCAGGTCGAAGACGTCCCCGATCGCCTTCTCGATCTTCTCGGGGGCGACCTTCTCGGTGCCGAACGTCTCCACGAACACCCCGACCGGGTGGGCCTTGCCGATCGCGTAGGCGACCTGCACCTCGGCGCGGTCGGCCAGCTGCGCGGCGACGATGTTCTTGGCGACCCAGCGCATCGCGTACGCGGCGGAGCGGTCGACCTTGGACGGGTCCTTGCCGGAGAACGCGCCGCCGCCGTGCCGGGCCATGCCGCCGTAGGTGTCCACGATGATCTTGCGGCCGGTGAGGCCGGCGTCGCCCATCGGGCCGCCGATCTCGAAGCGGCCGGTGGGGTTCACCAGCAGCCGGTAGTTCTCGGTGTCGAGCTCGAACTCGGCGAGCACCGGATCGACGACGTGCTCCTTGACGTCGGGACCCAGCAGCTCCTTGAGGTCGATGTCGGGAGCGTGCTGGCTGGACACCACGACGGTGTCGAGGCGGACGCCGCGGTCGCCGTCGTACTCGATGGTGACCTGGGTCTTGCCGTCGGGGCGCAGGTAGGGCACGTCGCCGCTCTTGCGGACCGCCGACAGCCGCCGGGCGAGCCGGTGCGCCAGCGTGATCGGCAGCGGCATCAGCTCGGGCGTCTCGTTGGTGGCGTAGCCGAACATCAGGCCCTGGTCGCCGGCGCCCTGCCGGTCCAGGTCGTCGACGCCCTCGCCCTCGCGGGTCTCGTAGGCGTCGTCCACGCCCTGCGCGATGTCGGGCGACTGCGCGCCGATGGACACCGACACGCCGCAGGAGTGGCCGTCGAAGCCCTTCTTGGACGAGTCGTAGCCGATCTCCAGGATCTTCTCCCGGATCACGCCCGGGATGTCCACATAGGTCTCGGTGGTGACCTCACCGGCCACATGGACCTGACCGGTCGTGATCATCGTCTCGACGGCGACCCGGCTCTTCGGGTCGTCCTTGAGCATCGAGTCGAGGATCGCGTCGCTGATCTGGTCCGCGATCTTGTCCGGGTGACCCTCGGTCACCGACTCGGAGGTGAACAGGCGGCGAGACACGTACGTGAACTCCTTGCAGCGGCTGCTGACTGACGTCGCAGAACGGATTCTTTGTCGAGTTCGGCGAGGGACGCCGCCCCCCGCCATGGGTTCCCCACGATGTTAGGCCCAGAAGTCTAGCGGGATCGGCGCCCTTCGCCCTGACCTTGGCCTGACGTGCGCTCCAACCGCGCGGCGACGAGGTCCCACACGACCTCGGCGAGCGCCTCCTTGGCCCCGCGCGGCACCTCCGTCCGCGACCCGTCGGCGCCGAGGATGGTCGCGGCGTTGTCGGGACGGCCGAAGGTCAGGTTCTCGCCGACCTGGTTGACGACGAGGAGGTCGCTGCCCTTGCGGGCGAGCTTGGCCCGGCCGTTGGCGAGGACGTCGTCGGTCTCGGCCGCGAACCCCACGACGACCTGGCCGGGCCTGCGGATCCTGCCCAGCTCGGCCAGGATGTCGGGGTTCTTCACGAGCCGGATCGGCTCGGGCTCCGTCCCCTCGGTTTTCTTGATCTTGGAGTCGCGGTAGCCGGACGGGCGGAAGTCGGCGACGGCCGCGGCCATGACGACCGCGTCGGCCGATCCGGCGGCCTTCACGACGGCCTCGCGCATCTCCTCCGCCGATCCGACGGCGACGGTCTCGGCGCCCGCCGGGTCGGGCAGAGCGACGTTCGCCGAGACGAGGGTCACCCGGGCGCCGCGGGCCGCGGCGGTCCGGGCCAGGGCGTAGCCCTGCAGGCCCGACGAGCGGTTCCCGATGAAGCGGACGGGGTCGATGGCCTCCCGGGTGCCCCCGGCCGAGACCACCACATGCCGTCCGGCGAGGTCGCGCCCCGCGGCGCCGCGGGCCAGCACGTGCCGGGCCACCTCGAACAGCTCGGTGGGGTCGGGCAGCCGGCCGGGGCCGGTGTCCTTGCCCGTGAGGCGTCCGGACGCGGGCTCGACGACGACGGCGCCGCGCTCGCGCAGCGTCGCCACGTTGGCCTGCGTCGCCGGGTGCTGCCACATCTCGGTGTGCATCGCGGGCGCGAACACCACGGGGCAGCGGGCGGTGAGCAGGGTGTTGGTCAGCAGGTCGTCGGCGAGGCCGTGGGCCGCCTTGGCGAGCAGGTCGGCGGTCGCCGGTGCGACGAACACCAGGTCGGCCTGCTGACCGAGACGGACGTGCGGGACCTCGGCGACGCCGTCCCAGACGCGCGGGGACACCGGCTTGCCGGACAGGGCGGCCCAGGTGGGTTCTCCGACGAAGCGGAGCGCGTCCGCGGTCGGCACGACGGTGACGTCGTGGCCCGACTCGGTGAGCCGCCGGAGCAGCTCGCACGCCTTGTACGCGGCGATGCCGGCGCTCACGCCGAGCACGACGCGCGGCTTGGGGGAGGTCATGTGGCCCACGATCCCATCACGCGCCGCCCGCTCTCCGCCCGGGGTGGGCGCTGCGGGCTCAGCCCTCGATGGGCTCGGCGTTCAGGAGGCCCTCGCGCGTCTCGCGGAGCGCGATCGACAGCGGCTTCTCCTGGACCTGCGTCTCGACGAGCGGGCCGACGTACTCCAGAAGGCCCTCGCCCAGCTGGGCGTAGTAGGCGTTGATCTGCCGGGCGCGCTTGGCCGCGATGCTCACGAGGCCGTACTTGGTGTCGACGACCTCAAGGAGCTCGTCGATCGAGGGGTTGGTGATGCCCTCGTTGCTGACTGCCACTCGGTGGCCTTCCGTAGATTGAACAGGCTACTGGTCAGCCATCAAGGCTAGCAGCTCGCCGCACACGTCCCGAACGGACGTGTTGACGAGCGTGACGTCGAACTCCTTCTCGGCGGCGAGTTCCACGCGGGCCGCGTCGAGGCGGCGCTCGATGACCTCGGGGGGCTCGGTGCCGCGTCCGGTGAGGCGGCGGACGAGCTCCTCCCAGCTGGGGGGAGCGAGGAACACCAGCCGCGCCTCGGACATGGACCGGCGGACCTGCCGGGCGCCCTGGAGGTCGATCTCCAGCAGCACCGGTTCGCCGCGGGCGAGGCGTTCCTCGACGGGCCGGCGCGGGGTTCCGTAGCGGTTGCCCGCGAACTCGGCCCATTCGAGGAGCTGCCCCTCGGCGACGAGCCGGTCGAAACCGGCGTCGTCGACGAAGAAGTACTGCACACCGTCGGTCTCACCCGGGCGGGGAGCCCGGGTGGTCACCGAGACCGACAGCCACACCCGGGGGTGTGAGCGCCGGATCTCGGCGACGACCGTGCTCTTGCCGACGCCCGACGGCCCGGACAGGACCGTCAGCCGCCGCGCGAGCGGGCCATGCGGCATGGAGCCTTCCGGCGCAGCGATGGGTGCGCCGGAGCCGGACGGGATGGTGCCGTTCCCGGGTCGCCCCGAGCCGGCCGCGGCGGTCTGACCGCCGCGCCCGCCCGTGAGTCGCGCGTCAGCGGTTCGCACTTCCGCCGAACTCACGCTCCAGGGATGCGCGCTGGTTGGCGCCGAGGCCCCGCACACGGCGGGACTCGGCGATGCCCAGGCGCTCCATGATCTGCTTCGCACGGACCTTGCCCACACCGGGCAGCGATTCCAGGAGGGCCGACACCTTCATCTTTCCGATGACGTCGTCGGCCTGACCCTCTTTGAGAACCTCGGCGAGCGAGGTTCCCCCGTGCTTCAGCTTGTTCTTAACCTCGGCCCGCTCCTTGCGCGCCTTGGCAGCCTTCTCCAGGGCTGCGGCGCGCTGTTCGGGGGTTAGGGGCGGAAGAGCCACGCCGGGTCACCTCAGGTTTCCACTCGACGGAGTCGGACGGGTTGGGAAACTAGCGAGTTCACCACCCATAAGGCAACGTGAAGTGCCGTTTAGCCCGCCACAAATTCACGAAAATCACTCCTCGGAGTGTCCTGAATACAGAGTGTACCCAACTCGGCCCCCTCGGCGCCGCATCCCCTTGCCTTGCTGGGACTTTCGCATGATCGTGAAAATCCGCCCGTTCTGGCCGTAAATATGGCACCGGGCACCGCTTCGCCACTGCGCTTCGCGCCCCCGGAGGGCCGGTCCGCCACCGTCCCGGCACCCCCGCCCGGGGCCCCGCACAGGCGCCGCCACGGGCCCTCCCACAAGTGATCCCGACCGAGTGACACTCGTCACCCCGCGCCGTTCCGCACGTCGCCCCGGCACCGTTACTGTCATCCTCGACAACACACCCGCCAAGATCGTTCGCTCCGCACGGAGGACACCCGCACCGCACCAGCTCCCCCAGCCCGCCGCCAGGGCGCCCCATGGACGCGAAGACGCCGGCCGTCGCACCGGAGACTCCCCCCGGTCCGGAAACGACCCCTCCGCGTGAACGAGTTCGCCGTTCGGCACGTATCGCAAAGCGGCGACTCCGTCCCCGCATTCGCATGCGACTAAAACCACAATCGCGATCGCTCGTGCCACAAAACTCACCCACAAAGCGGTTCTGTGCGCCGTGCACCAATGGCGTGCGGGCCCGTCCGCGCACGGCGGCCGTGCCCGCCCGGGACTCGCGCCCGGCCCGCGCTCAGCCCGTACCGGCGGACGTACGGCGCAGCGCGGCGGCGATGGCGGCCGCGGCGGCGCCGGGATCGGGGGCGCCGGTGATGGGGCGGCCGATGACCAGCAGGTCGGCGCCGGCGGCCAGCGCGGCCTCGGGGGTGGCGACGCGGGCCTGGTCCTGGTTGCCCGAGCCGGCGGGACGGATGCCGGGCGTGATGAGCGTGATGTCCGGGCCGACCTCGGCGCGGACGGCGGCGGCCTCCTGCGGGGAGCACACGAGGGCCTGAGCGCCCGCCTCGACGGCGAGGACGGCCAGCCGGCGGACGGCGTCCGGGGCGGGCCCCGCGAGGCCGAGGGCGGTGAGATCGGCGTCCCCGAGGGACGTCAGCACCGTCACCGCGGCGATCTTGGTGGCGGGGACGGCCTGCACCGCCTCCCGGATCATCGCGGGCCCCCCGGCGGCGTGCACGGTCAGGTAGGCCGGCTTGAGGCGCGCCACGGCGCGGGCGGCGCCGCGGACGGTGGCGGGGATGTCGTGCAGCTTGAGGTCGAGGAACACCTGGACGCGGCTGGCGCCCCGCACGCTGGCGACGACGTCGGGCCCGTACCGCAGGTACAGCTCCAGGCCCACCTTGACGGTGGAGACGTGCGGCGTGACCAGGGTGGCCCATCGCGCGGCGGTCTCCAGGTCGGGCGCGTCCAGCGCGACGGCGATGGGGGCGTCGGTCACAGCTTCTCCTTCTCGGGTTCTTGCGGGCGCACCTGGGGCGGGACGTACCCGGCGGGCTTGTGCGCGAGGCCGACGGCGTCGGCGAGGCGGCCGATGCGGCGGGCCGCCAGCGCCTCCTCCAGCTCGCGCAGCACGCGCGGCCCTGCCGCGGGGTCGTGGAACAGGGCGGTGCCGACGGCGACGGCGGAGGCCCCGGCGAGGATGAACTCCAGGGCGTCCAGGCCGGTGGAGATGCCGCCGACGCCGATGATGGGGGTGGTGGGCAGCGCGGCGTGCACCTGGTAGACGCAGCGGACCGCGACGGGCCGCACGGCGGGCCCGGACAGGCCGCCGGACACGCCCGTGAGGGCCGGACGCAGCGTCTGCGGGTCGATCGCCATGGCGTCCATGGTGTTGATCAGGGTGAGGCCGTCGGCGCCCGCGTCGACGCACGCGAGCGCGATGGTGACGATGTCGGTCACGTCGGGGGCGAGCTTGGCGAAGACCGGGAGGCCGGGCCGGGCGTGCGCGCGCACGGCCCGCACGACGGACGCGGCGGCGGCCGGGTGCCAGCCGAACATGCGGCCGCGGTCCTCGACGTTGGGGCAGGCGACGTTGACCTCGATCGCGGCGACGCCCGGGACGTTGCGGAGGCGGCGCGCGAGGTCGCCGTACTCCTCGACGCTGCTTCCCGCGACGGACACGATCGTGCGGACCTCCTGCTCGATGAGCCAGGGCAGGTCGCGTTCCAGGAAGGTCTCCACGCCGGGGCCGGGCAGGCCCATGGCGGTCAGGAGGCCGCTAGGGGTCTCGGTCACGCGCGGTGTGGGCCGCCCCGCGCGCGCTTGCGCCATCACCGACGTGGTGACGAACGCGCCGAGGCGGGTGAGGTCGAAGAACTGGGCGAGCTCCCGTCCCGTCCCGCCGCACCCGGAGGCCGTCAGGACGGGGTTGGGCAGCTCCAGCGGCCCGAGGGTGGTCGTGACCCGCTCGCTCACTGCAGGCCCCCTTCAGAGACGCTCAGGACGCGCGGCGCGCCGAGCGCGTCGAACGGGATGGTTCCGAGGTCGCCCCAGCGGACGCGGTCGCCGCGCAGGACGGGGCCGTCCGCGCAGGCGCGGACCATGCGGGTCACGCCGTCCTCGCCGTGGACGGGGAGCATGCACGTCATGCACACGCCGATGCCGCACGCGCCGGTCTGCTGGAGGAACTCCTCGACCGACACCTGCGAGGGCAGGCCGAAGTCGCCGGCGATCTGGGTGAGCGAGCGGAGCAGGGCCGTCGGGCCGCAGCCGTAGACGACGTCCGCGCCCGTCTCCTCGATGACGCGGGGCAGCACGTCGCGGACGGTGCCCTTCTCCCCCATCGACCCGTCCTCGGTCACCACGGCCGAGCTGTCGCCGATGCGCTGCGCCATGCGGGACCCGAACACCTGCCGGGCGGAGGCGCCGGCGAGCACGAAGTGCACCCGGCAGCCGCGCCGCAGCAGCGTGTCGGCCAGCGCGAACACGGCCGCGCCGCCGGGACCGCCGCCGACGAGGAGGCAGGTGACGGGATCGCGGGGCAGCCGGAACGGGCGGCCGAGCGGCCCGACGAGGTCGATCTGGTCGCGGGAGCGGCGGCCGGCGAGCCAGGCGGTGCCGGGCTCGGTGTCGGCGAACACCAGTTCGACGGTGCCGCCGTAGTCGGACTTGACCTCGTGCACCCCGATGCACCGGCGCACCAGGCGGGACGTGTGCTCGCCGCCCACGGCCAGCGCCACGAACTGGCCGGGCCTGAACCGTTCGGCGATGGCCGGGGCCACCAGCGTCATCGCGCGGTAGTCCTGCACCTGGCGGACCGTCAGGACCGTCGCCGAGGTCTGCACCGGCGTGTCGGACACCCGTCTCCCTCTCCTCATCGCGTGCGCCGGGCGGTCCGGGCGGCGTCGCGCCCGCCCGGACCGCCCGGTCCTGTCAGCCGGGCGACACAGCGCCGTCCCCGCCGTCCGCGGCCGTCGTGCCGGAGGCGCCGGCGCGGCCGTGCGCGCCGCTGAGCCGCTCGGCGTGCTCCTGGAGGGAGCGGACGCCCACCTGGCCGCCGGCGACGGCCTCGATGCCCTGCACGGCCGCCGCGAGCCCCTGGACGGTCGTCACGCACGGTACGCCCCGCAGCACGGCCGCGGTACGGATCTCGTAGCCGTCGAGCCGCGGCCCGGACTGGCCGGGGCTGCCGAAGGGAGTGTTGACGATGAGGTCGACCTCGCCGTCCAGGACGCGCCGCACGATCGTGGGCTCGCCGGACGGGCCCGGACCCTCGCTGTGCTTGCGCACGATCTTGGCACGCACGCCGTTGCGGCGCAGGACCTCCGCGGTCCCCTCCGTGGCAAGAATCTCAAAGCCCAGGTCAGCCAGGCGCTTCACGGGGAACACCATGTGCCGTTTGTCGCGGTTCGCCACGGACACGAACGCGCGCCCCTTGGTCGGCAGCGACCCGTAGGCCGCCTGCTGCGACTTGGCGAACGCGGTGCCGAACACCTCGTCGATGCCCATGACCTCGCCGGTGGAGCGCATCTCGGGGCCGAGGACGATGTCGACGCCCTGCCCGTGCTCGTTGCGGAACCGGTCGAACGGCAGGACGGCCTCCTTCACCGCGATCGGCGCGTCCAGCGGCAGGGTCCCGCCGTCGCCGGCCTCGGGCAGCATGCCCTCGGCGCGCAGCTCGGCGATGGTCGTGCCCATCATCACGCGGGCCGCCGCCTTGGCGAGCGGGACGGCGGTCGCCTTGGAGACGAACGGCACCGTGCGGGAGGCCCGCGGGTTCGCCTCCAGCACGTACAGGACGCCCGCGGACAGCGCGTACTGGACGTTCATCAGCCCGCGCACGCCGACGCCGCGCGCGAGCGCCTCCGTCGACTCGCGGATGCGGCGGATGTCGTCGTGCCCCAGCGTGATCGGCGGCAGGGCGCACGCCGAGTCGCCGGAGTGGATGCCCGCCTCCTCGATGTGCTCCATCACGCCGCCGAGGTACAGCTCCTCGCCGTCGAACAGGGCGTCCACGTCGATCTCGATGGCCTCGTCCAGGAAGCGGTCGACCAGGACGGGGTGCTCGGGGCTCGCCTCGGTGGCGCGGGCCATGTACGACTCCAGCGTGGCGTCGTCGTACACGATCTCCATGCCGCGCCCGCCCAGCACGTAGGACGGGCGGACGAGCACCGGGTAGCCGATCTCGGCGGCGATCTCCCGGGCCTCCTCGTAGGACGTGGCCGTGCCGTGCTTCGGCGCGAGCAGCCCCGCCCTGTGCAGGACGCGGCCGAAGGCCCCGCGCTCCTCGGCGAGGTGGATGCTCTCCGGCGAGGTGCCCACGATCGGCACGCCGGCGTCCTTCAGCTTCTGCGCGAGCCCGAGGGGCGTCTGGCCGCCGAGCTGGACGATGACGCCCGCGACCTCGCCGGACTGCTGCTCCGCGTAGACGACCTCCAGGACGTCCTCCAGCGTGAGCGGCTCGAAGTAGAGCCGGTCGGAGGTGTCGTAGTCGGTGGAGACCGTCTCGGGGTTGCAGTTGACCATCACGGTCTCATAGCCCGCCTCGGCCAGCGTGAACGACGCGTGGACGCAGGAGTAGTCGAACTCGACGCCCTGCCCGATGCGGTTGGGGCCGCTGCCCAGGATGAGGACCTTCGGCTTCGCGCCCGGCGGTACCTCGGTCTCCTCGTCGTAGGCGGAGTAGAGGTAGGGGGTCTGGGCGGCGAACTCGGCGGCGCAGGTGTCCACGGTCAGGTAGACCGGGCGGATGCCGAGGGCGTGCCGCAACTCGCGCACGACCTCTTCGGAGAGGTTGCGGAGCTCGCCGATCTGCGCGTCGGAGAACCCGTGCCGCTTGGCGCGCAGCAGCTTGTCCTTGGTGAGCGCGTCGTCGGCGGTGCGGATCTCCTCCGCGACCTCGTTGATGGCGGCGATCTGGTCCAGGAACCAGGGGTCGATGCCCGTCGCCTCGTACAGCTCCTCGATGCCGGCTCCGGCCCAGAGCGCGCGCTGGACGTCCCTGAGCCGCCCGTCGTGGGGGCGCCGGGCCGACTCGACGAGCTCGGCGGCGTCGACCTCGCCCGCCCAGCTGAACGAGGTGCCCTTCTGCTCGAGGGACCGCAGTGCCTTCTGCAGGGCCTCGGTGAAGCACCGCCCGATGGCCATGGCCTCGCCCACGGACTTCATGTGCGTGGTGAGCGTGCCGTCGGCGCCGGGGAACTTCTCGAACGCGAACCGGGGCACCTTCACCACGACGTAGTCGAGCGTCGGCTCGAACGAGGCGGGCGTCTCCCGGGTGATGTCGTTCGGGATCTCGTCCAGGGTGTACCCGATGGCCAGCTTCGCGGCGATCTTGGCGATGGGGAAGCCGGTGGCCTTGGAGGCCAGGGCCGAGGACCGCGACACCCGCGGGTTCATCTCGATGACGATCATCCGGCCGGTGCCGGGGTGCACGGCGAACTGGATGTTGCAGCCGCCGGTGTCGACGCCGACCTCGCGGATCACCGCGATCGCGACGTCCCGCATGTTCTGGTACTCGCGGTCGGTCAGCGTCAGCGCGGGCGCGACCGTGATCGAGTCGCCGGTGTGCACGCCCATCGGGTCGAGGTTCTCGATCGAGCACACGATCACCACGTTGTCGCGGCGGTCGCGCATGACCTCCAGCTCGTACTCCTTCCAGCCGAGGATCGACTCCTCCAGGAGCACCTCGCCGGTCGGGGACGCGTCCAGCCCGGCCCCGGCGATGCGGCGCAGGTCGTCCTCGTCGTGGGCGAAGCCGGAGCCGCGCCCGCCCATCGTGAAGGACGGCCGGACGACGAGGGGGTAGCCGAGCTCGCCGGCCGCCGCCAGGCAGTCCTCCATCGAGTGGCAGATGACCGACCGGGCGGACTCGGCGTTCAGGCCCTGCTCGCGGGCGACCTTGGCGACGACCTCCTTGAACCGCTCCCGGTTCTCCCCGGCCTGGATCGCGTCGACGTCGGCGCCGATCAGCTCGACCCCGTACCTGGCCAGGACGCCGCCCTCGTAGAGCGCGATGGCGGTGTTGAGGGCCGTCTGGCCGCCGAGGGTGGGCAGCAGCGCGTCCGGCCGCTCCTTGGCGATGATCTTCTCGACGACCTCGGGGGTGATCGGCTCGACGTAGGTGGCGTCGGCGAACTCGGGGTCGGTCATGATCGTGGCCGGGTTGCTGTTCACCAGCGTGACCCGCAGGCCCTCGGCCTTGAGCACCCGGCACGCCTGGGTGCCGGAGTAGTCGAACTCGCACGCCTGGCCGATGACGATCGGCCCGGAGCCGATGACCAGGACGGAGTTCAGGTCTTCGCGGCGCGGCATTACTTCGACGCCTCCATCAGGTCGCAGAAACGGTCGAAGAGCCCGGAGGCGTCGTGCGGGCCGGCCGCGGCCTCCGGGTGGTACTGGACGCTGAACGCCGGGCGCTCCAGCAGCCTGAGCCCCTCGACGCACCCGTCGTTCAGGTTGACGTGGCTGACCTCGCCGGGCCCGTAGGGGGTGTCGAACGGCCCGTCGGCCGGGGCGTCCACGGCGAACCCGTGGTTGTGCGCCGACACGTCGACCTTGCCGGTCGCCCGGTCCTGGACGGGCTGGTTGATGCCCCGGTGGCCGAACCTCAGCTTGTAGGTGCCGAGGCCGAGCGCGCGGCCGAAGATCTGGTTGCCGAAGCAGATGCCGAAGAACGGCGTCCCGGTGTCCAGGACGCCCTTCAGCGCGTCCACGGCGTAGTCCGCGGCGGCGGGGTCGCCGGGGCCGTTGGAGAAGAACACGCCGTCGGGGGCGAGGGCGAGGATGTCCGCGGCCGTGCTGGTGGCCGGCAGGACGTGCACCTCGCAGCCCCGCTCGGACATCCGGTACGGCGTCATCGACTTGATGCCGAGGTCGACGGCCGCGACCGTGTAGCGCTTCTCGCCGCGCGCCGGGACGATGTAGGGCTCCCTGGTGGAGACGTCCCGGGCCAGGTCGGCGCCCTCCATCGAGGGGCTCTGCCGGACGCGCTCGACGAGGGCGTCCGCGCCGGGCCCGGCGGCGTCGCCGCTGAAGATGCCGGCGCGCATCGCGCCCCGGTCGCGCAGGTGCCGCGTCAGGGCCCGCGTGCCGGGCAGGGCGATGCCCACCACCCCCTGCTCGCGCAGTGCGGAGCCGAGCGAGCCCGTGGCGCGCCAGTTGGACGCCACGCGGGCGGGCTCGCGCACCACGTAGCCGGCCACCTGGATGCGGCGCGACTCGGGGTCCTCGGCGTTGACGCCGGTGTTGCCGATGTGCGGGGACGTCATCGCCACGATCTGGCGCGCGTAGGAGGGATCGGTCAGGGTCTCCTGGTAGCCGGTCATGCCGGTGTTGAAGACCATCTCGCCGAAGGTCTCCCCCTCGGCCCCGTACCCGACCCCGTGGAACACCCTGCCGTCTTCCAGAACGAGCAGAGCAGGGTTCATTGGAGCTTCCCTTCGAGGACGGTCGGCTTGCCGCGCAGGAACGTCGCCACGACCCGGCCGGGCAGCTCCAGCCCCGCGAACGGGGTGTTGCGGCTCTTGGAGGTCATCGCGGACGGGTCCACGGCGCGGCGCGGCGACGGGTCGTACAGCGTGATGTTGGCGGGCGAACCTGCCTCGAGCGGACGACCCTGTCCGGAAAGGCGGCCGATGCGCGCGGGGCGGAACGACATGCGGTCGGCGACCCCGGCCCAGTCGAGCAGCCCGGTCTCGACCATGGACTCCTGGACGACCGGCAGCGCCGTCTCCAGGCCGATCATGCCCATGGCGGCCACGGCCCACTCGGTCTCCTTGGCCTCGACCGGGTGCGGGGCGTGGTCGGTGGCGACGCAGTCGATCGTCCCGTCGGCGAGGGCGTGCCGCAGCGCGGTGACGTCGTCGGCGGTGCGCAGCGGCGGGTTGACCTTGAAGATCGGGTCGTAGGAGCCGGCCTTGGCGTCGTTCAGCAGCAGGTGGTGGGGGGTGACCTCGGCGGTCACCGGGCAGCCCTTGCTCTTCGCCCACCGGATGATCTCCACCGACCCGGCCGTGGAGACGTGGCACACGTGCAGCCGCGACCCGACGTGCTGGGCGAGCAGGACGTCCCGGGCGATGATCGCCTCCTCGGCGACCGCGGGCCAGCCGCGCAGGCCGAGCGCCGCGGACATCTCGCCCTCGTTCATCTGGGCGCCCTCGGTGAGGCGCGGCTCCTGGGCGTGCTGGGCGACGACGCCGTCGAACGCCTTCACGTACTCCAGGGCCCGGCGCATGATGACCGCGTCCGACACGCAGTGCCCGTCGTCGGAGAACACCCGCACCCCGGCGGCGGAGTCGGCCATCGCGCCCAGCTCGGCGAGCTGCTCGCCGGCGATGCCGCGCGTGACGGCCCCGACCGGCTGGACGTCGCAGTACCCGGCCTCGCGCCCGAGGCGCCACACCTGCTCGACCACGCCGGCCGTGTCGGCGACGGGGTCGGTGTTGGCCATCGCGTGGACGGCCGTGAACCCGCCCATCGCGGCGGCCCGCGTGCCGGACTCGACGGTCTCGGCGTCCTCGCGGCCCGGCTCGCGCAGGTGGGTGTGCAGGTCCACGAGACCCGGCAGGGCGACCAGCCCGGCGGCGTCGACGACCTCGGCGCCGGCCTCGTCCAGGCCGGTCCCGACCGCGGCGATGGCGCCGTCGCGGACCAGGACGTCGGCGGCCGCGCCGCCGAGGATCCGGGCGCCCTTGATGATGTAGGTGCTCACTGGGGGACCTCCTGGCCGATGGCGGGCTCGGAGCCTCCGAGCAGCAGGTAGAGGACGGCCATGCGCGCGCTGACGCCGTTGGCGACCTGCTCGACGATCGTGGAGCGGACCGAGTCGGCGACCTCGGCGGCGATCTCGACGCCGCGGTTCATCGGACCGGGGTGCATGACGATGGCGTGGTCGGGGAGCTCGGCCATGCGCTCGGCGTCCAGCCCGTAGCGGCGGCTGTACTCGCGCACCGTCGGGAAGTAGGCGGCGTTCATGCGCTCCTGCTGGACCCGCAGCATCATGATCACGTCGCTCTTGGGGAGGACGGCGTCCAGGTCGTAGGACACCGAGCACGGCCAGGTGCCGATCGCGACCGGCAGCAGCGTCGGCGGCGCGACCACGGTCACGTCGGCGCCGAGCGTGTCCAGCAGCAGGACGTTGGATCGTGCCACACGGCTGTGCAGCACGTCCCCGACGATCGTGACCTTGCGGCCCTCCAGGTCGCCCAGGCGCTTGCGCATCGTGAACGCGTCCAGGAGCGCCTGCGTGGGGTGCTCGTGGGTCCCGTCGCCGGCGTTGACCACGCTGCCCCGCACCCAGCCGGCCAGCCGGTGCGGCGCGCCCGAGGCGTTGTGCCGGATGACGACGCCGTCGGCGCCCATCGCCTCCAGCGTGAGCGCCGTGTCCTTCAGGCTCTCGCCCTTGGACACGCTGGAGCCCTTGGCCGAGAAGTTGATCACATCGGCCGACAGCCGCTTGGCCGCGGCCTCGAACGAGATGCGGGTGCGGGTGGAGTCCTCGAAGAACAGGTTGACGACCGTCCGGCCGCGCAGCGTCGGCAGCTTCTTGATGGAGCGGCCCGCGATCTGCGCGAGCTCCTCGGCCGTGTCGAGGACGAGCAGCGCGTCGTCGCGGCTCAGGTCGCCGGCGGAGATCAGATGGCGGTTCATTCGGCACCCCCCGTCGGGCCGAGCAGCACCGCGTCGCGCCCGTCGTTCTCGTCCAGCAGGACCTTCACGGTCTCGCGCATCGAGGTGGGCAGGTTCTTGCCCACGTAGTCGGCGCGGATCGGCAGCTGCCGGTGCCCGCGGTCCACCAGCACCGCCAGCTGGACGGCGCGGGGCCGGCCGAGGTCGTTCAGCGAGTCCAGCGCGGCGCGCACCGTCCGCCCGGAGAACAGCACGTCGTCGACGAGCACGACGACCCTGTCGTCGATTCCGTCGGCGGGCAGCTCCGTGCGGCCGAGGGCGCGGGCGGGCCGCATCCGCAGGTCGTCCCGGTACATGGTCACGTCGAGCGAGCCCCAGGGCACCGGGCGGCCCTCGACCTCGCGCAGCGCCCCGGCGAGCCGCTCGGCCAGCGTCACGCCGCGGGTCTGGATGCCGAGCAGCAGGACGTCGTGGCCGCCCTTGGTCCGCTCGAGGATCTCGTGTGCGATACGGGTCAGCGCGCGTCGGATGTCGGGACCCTCCAGAACGGCCTTGGGCCGGGGGTCACCGTCCGCCACGCGATGTTCCTGCCTGGAGGCAGCATTCACCGCCGAAACCTCCTTCCCCGCCTCACGGGACGGGCCTTAAAGGACGTCGTGTCCCCCACACGTTAGCAGCCGGGCCCGGCTGCCCAGCACCCCGGGCCGGTCCGCGTCTTCGCAGGTGAGAGGGGTCACATTCGGAGGCCGTCCGGAGGGCGGCGCGGCCGCCGCGCCGGGCCGCCGCACCCCCGCCCGCACGGGCCGGACGCGATCCGGACGGCCCGGATCGAGTCCTGCGGATTCGACCGCTTTTTTCCAATCAGCTTGACCTGGGGCCGTACCCGTTTTACCGTCACTGTCCGTAACCATCCCTGGAGACAGAGTCCTGAGGCCCCCTGGCTTCGCGAATCTGTCTCCCCCCGGTGACAGCCGGGGTTCGACGACGACGAAAGTGAGCCTGGGGGGCCGCATCATGCCGTCTGAATACGCTAAGGCTCTCGGCGCGCGCCTGCGCGCCATCCGCACCCAGCAGGGCCTGTCCCTGCACGGCGTGGAGGAGAAGTCCCGCGGCCGCTGGAAGGCCGTCGTCGTGGGTTCGTACGAGCGGGGCGACCGCGCCGTCACCGTTCAGAAGCTGGCCGAGCTCGCCGATTTCTACGGCGTGCCGGTTTCCGAGTTGCTGCCCGGCGGAGCCGCGCCGAGCCCGCTCGGGCCTACACCCAAGCTCGTGATCGATCTAGAGCGGTTGCAGCAGCTTCCGAAAGACAAGGCCGGTCCTCTCGCCCGCTACGCCGCGACGATCCAGAGCCAGCGGGGCGACTACAACGGAAAGGTCCTGTCCATCCGTCAGGAGGACCTGCGTTCACTCGCGGTCATCTATGACAAGTCTCCGACCGAGCTCACCGAAGAGCTGATCGGCTGGGGCGTCCTCGACCCGGAGGCGCGCCGCGCCGTCGAGTCGTTCTGATTCACCGCACGACCTGATTCACCGCACGACCTGATTCACCGCACGACCTGATTCACCGGTTTCACCGCACGACCGCGACGGGGTCCGGCACCGCGCCGGGCCCCGTTCCGCGTGCCCGCCGCCGCCCCGGGCGCGGGACGAGCAGGGCCAGCGGGAGGACGGCCGCCATCACGGCGGCGCTCACCGCGAACCCGGCGGAGAACCCGCCCTCGCCGGGGACCGCGACGACGATGACCGCGCTGACCTGCGTCCCGAGGGACGCGCCGACCGTGCGCAGCAGCGTGTTGATGCCGGTGGCCACGCCGGTCTCCTCCGGCGGGACGGCGGCGACGACCAGGGTCGCCACGGCGGCGTAGGCGAAGCCGAGGCCGATGCCCCGGGCCAGGCCGCCGACGTAGAGGTGCCACATGGCGCCGTGCTCGACCGCCACGAACGCGTAGCCGAGCCCGGTCGTCACCGCGCCGCCGAGCAGCACGACGCGGGAGCCGACGCGCCGGTCGAGCAGGCCCGCCGTCATGCCCGCGACGGTCATGCCGACGCTGGCGGGGAGCTGGAGCAGCGCCGCCTGCGTGGCCGTCCCGCCGAAGCCGTACCCGGTGCCCTCCGGAAGCTGGACGAGCAGGGGGAACAGCAGCCCGCCCGCCATCAGCGCGTAGCCGGACAGGAGCGAGGCGGCGTTCGCCGTCCACACCCCGCGCACCCGCATGAGGCGCAGGTCGATCAGGGGCTCGCGGACGCGGCCCTCCACCCACAGCCATGCGCCGGCCGCCGCGAGCGCGAACGCGAGGAGCCCGAGGACGCCGGGGGACGTCCAGCCCCAGTCCATCCCCTCGGTGAGGGCGGTGAGCGCGGCCACCAGCCAGGCGGCGAAGAGGGCGGCGCCCCACCAGTCGACCCGCGCCGGCGCGCGGGAGTCCCCGCCGCGGCGTCCGTCCGGAACGATCCACCAGGCGAGGGCGACGCCGGGCACCAGGCCGATGACCGGCACCCACAGCAGCCAGCGCCAGCCGAGGAGGTCGATGATCGGACCGGCCAGGCACCACGACACGGCGCCGCCGAGGCCCAGCATGGACGACATGAGGCCGACGGCCGCGGCCCGCCTGGCGGGCGGCAGGACGTCCCGGATGATCGTGTACGCCAGCGGGAAGACGCCGCCGCCGACGCCGCCGAGGACGCGCCCGGCGAGCATGACCGGCACCGTCGGGGCCAGCGCGGCGACGACCGTCCCGGCGGTGGCGACGGCGAGCACGGCGAGCAGCACGCGGCGCGCCCCGTACAGGTCACCGAGCCGGCCGACCACCGGCGTGGCGACGGCCGCGGACAGCGTCATGGCCGTGAGCGCCCACGCCGCGCCCGCCGGGGACGTGTGCAGGCCGTGCTGGATCTGCGGCAGCGCGGGCGTCACCACGGCCATCGACAGCGAGTACGCCATCACCCCGAGGAAGGCCAGCAGCGGGACCAGCCCGCGCCCGCCCCGCCCCGCCACCGCGTCCTCCTGAAGTTCGCCCCCCTAACAATCTCATACCGGGACGAACCGCCCCCGCTCCCCCCGGCGGGGGATCCGGTTCGGCCCCGGGAGGGAGGGCGGCGGCGCCCCCGCCGGACATGATCATCCGTATGACCGCGCCCTCCCGTCCCGCCGCTCCCGCACCTCCGGCGGTCACGTCCGCGCCTCCGGCGATCACCTCCGCGCCTCCGGCGGTCACGTCCGCGCCTCCGGCGATGCGGCACGCCCCGCGCTGGGCGCACCTGGCCGCCCACGCGATCACCCTGCTCGCGCTGCCGTCCGGCGTCTGGCGGCTCGGCCTCGCCTTGGGCTTCCCCCTCGGATACACCGAGGAGGGCTATCGGACCGTCTGCCCGCCCGGCTTCTGGGGACCCGCCTACCTGGTCCTGCTCGCCGTCCTCAGCGAGGGCGCCGCCCTCCTGGCGCTCGGCCTCGTGCGGCCGTGGGGCGAGGTCGTCCCGCGCTGGATCCCGTTCGCCGGCGGCCGGACCGTCCCGCCCCTGGCGGCCCTGATCCCCGCGTGGGCGGGCGTCGCCGTCCTCGCCGTGCTGTGGACGCCCCTGGCGGCCTGGTGGAGCATGCCCGCGGACGACATGACCCCGGCGGGCCACACCGCGGTCGGGTTCCTCTACCTCCCTCTCGTGGCCTGGGCGCCGCTCCTCGCCGCCCTCGCCGTCGCCTACCGGCGCCGCCGCCGGGAACGTCCTCCACCCGCGCGCGCCTGACGGCGTCAGTCCGCGGGCGCGCTCCAGGCGACGGGGAGGGCGGAGGGGCCGTTGATGACGTGGCCCGGCTTGCGGGTGATCTCGTCCGACGGCACCGCCAGCCGCAGGGACGGCAGCTCGCGGGTGAGCAGCGCCACGGCCGTCTCCACCTCCATGTGCCCGAGATGGCGCCCGATGCAGTGGTGCGGCCCGTAGCCGAAGGACAGGTGCCGGTTCGGCGTGCGGCCGAAGTCCATGCGGTGCGGGTCGGTGAACACGCGCGGGTCGCAGTTCGCGGCGTCGTGGGACGGGATGACCAGGTCCCCGGGCCGCAGCCGCTCACCGCTCGGCAGCGTCACCTCGCGGGTGACCCGGCGCGGCAGGTCGTCCGCCGCGGTCGTGGAGAACAGGCGCTCCAGCTCGGTGACGGCGCCGGGGACGGCCTCGGGATGGGCGCTGAGGTAGCCGTACGCGGTCTCGTGGTCCTCGTAGGGGTGGGTGAGCAGGACGTGGATCTGCGTGCCGATGCTGCTCGCCACCGTCTCCCAGCCTCCGAGCACCAGCGTCAGCGGCAGCTTGACCTGGCGGTCGAACGGCAGGTCCGCGGCGCCCACGGCGACCCGGGACAGCAGGTCCTCGGACGGGTCGCGCCGCCGCTCCTCCACCAGGCCGCTCAGGTAGCCGACCATCGCCATCTGCGCCTCGGCCGCGTCGACGCGGGTCTGGGCGCTGGTGCCGAGGAACGCGTCGCCCCACGCGTGGAAGCGCAGCCGGTCCTCCTGCGGGAGGCCCATCATGTCGCAGATCAGGTCGAGCGAGAACGGCAGCGCGAAGGCGGTGACGAGGTCGGCGGGCTCCTTGCCCGCGAGCATCGCCGTCAGCTGCGCGGCGGCCCGCTCCCGCGCCGTGCGCCGCAGCCGCTCGGTGGCCTGTGGCGAGAACCAGTCCTTGACGGCGCCGCGGACGGCCGCGTGGTCCTCCAGGTCGAGCCCCAGCATCGTGCCTTCGAGGTCGACGGCGTCGGCGTCCAGGGCGGCCTCCCTGGAGAACACCTCCTGGTTGCGCAGCACCTGCTCGACGTCGTGGTAGCGGGTGACGAGCTTGGCCGTTCCGCCGTCGTGGCGCCGCACCTCGGCGACTCCGGTGCCGGTCTCGCGGATCTCGTGGTAGCGCGCGTTCTTGTGCAGCCCCGGCCTGTTGACGCCGTCGGCGTCGCTGTCCAGCGGATGCGGGATGCGGGCGGGTGCGGACTTCTCCGGGGCGGCGTCGAGGGCCATGCGGCGGATCCCTTCGTCGTTCGGACGCGGCAGGGTTCGATGGCCGGACCGTCAGGGGCAGGCCGGACGAAGCCCACGATTCGGAATGCCTGCCAGAAGGACTTCCACGCCCGCGCGGATCACAAACCCATGATCGTCCCCTTGCCCCGCAGGGCCTCGACGCGCTCGGGCGGCAGGGCCAGGACGTCCCGGAGGACCTCGTCCGTGTGCTCGCCCAGGGCGGGGGCCGGGACCGGGGGCGGGGACGCCTCACCGAGCCGCACGGGCGAGCCCGGGGCCAGGTGCGGGCCCACGCCCGGCTGGTCGAGCGGCGCCATGAGCGGCTCGTCCCGCAGCCCGGCGGCCACCTCCGCGAAGTCGCGGTAGCGGGACCACAGGACGGACGTCCCCTCCAGCCCGCCGGCGACCTGCTCGCAGGTGCGGGACGCGAACCAGGACGCGAGCACGCCGCCGAGCGCCTCCCGGTGGCCGTAGCGGTCGCCGGCGCGGCGGAAGTCGGCGCCCAGGGCGCGTTCGAGGGCCTCGACCACCTCGCCGAGGCCGGTCGCCTCCACCAGGTCGCGCCAGTGCCGGGCGGTGAGGATCGCGACCATCACCCGCCCGTCGGCCGTGGCGAAGTCGCGGCCGAAGTCGCCGAAGAGGTGGTTGCCGAGGCGCGCTCTGGGCTCCCCGAGCTGGGCCTCCGCGAGGTACCCGAGGTTCCCCGCGGTGGCCAGGGCGACGTCCTGCAGCGCGACCTGGATCCGCATGCCCTCGCCCGTGCGCGACCGGTGCCGTTCCGCCGCCAGCAGCCCGACGGCCATGTAGAGGCCGCACGCCACGTCCCACGCGGGCAGCGCGTGGTTGACGGGCGCCTCCAGACCCGCGGGCCCCGTGATCGCCGGGAAGCCCATGGCGGCGTTCACCGTGTAGTCGACGGCGTTGCCGCCTCCCCGCGTCCCCTGGAGCCGGACGTGGATCAGGTCGGGCCGCGCGGCCTTCAGCTCCTCGTAGGACAGCCCCGGCCGCGGGGGCGCGTTGGTCAGGACGACTCCGCCGTCCGCGACGAGCCCGGCGACCAGTTCGCGGCCCTCGGGCGAGCGCAGGTCGACGGCGACCGATCGCTTGCCCTTGTTCAGCCCGGCCCAGTACAGGCTCCGCCCGGACGGCGCGAGCGGCCACCGGTCGATGTCGGGCCCGCCGCCGATCTGGTCGACGCGGATGACGTCCGCGCCGAGCTGGGCCAGGGTCATCCCGCCCAGCGGCGTCGCGACGAAGCTGGACAGCTCGATGACGCGCATGCCGTCCAGGGGCAGTAGGTCGGTCATCCGGCCATGTCTACCAAGCGCCCTCCCCCGGGCCGGGCCCGGGGAGGACCGCGCCGGAGGGGCCGGCTCGGGGGGTCGCGGCCCCGCCGGCGCGATCGGTCCGGCCTCGGGGGTGGCTCAGCCGGCTTCGGGGACGGGGAGCGTGGGCTGCCCGTCGACGCCGAGGGTGTCCTCGACGAGGGTGACGAAGACCTCGGCGTCGTGCAGGAGCTCCTCCGCCTCGCGCGGGGTGACGGCGCGCGGCAGGCCCGCCTCGGCGGCGGCGCGCTTGTCGGCGCCGGCGGCGAAGAAGGCGGCCCACTCGCGCAGCGCGGGCTCGGCCTCGGGCAGCAGCACCCAGACGCTGCGCGGACGGCCGCGGCGGTGGGTCTCCAGAGGCTCCTTGGACGCCAGGACGGCGGCGGCCGCGCGCAGCGCCGCCAGGTGGGCGCACACGTAGCGGACGGCGGGCGAGGTGGCCTCGGCCGCCTCGGCGAGGCCCATGCGGGCGGCGTGCAACTGCCCGACGGCCGTGTGCGCCGGGCGCGGCGCGGGCATCGGGCGGTGGCGTGGGCGAGGACTCGGGGACGGGACGGACTGGGCTGCGGAGTGGACTCCGCGTGCGGTCATCGTTCCGGACATGTCTGCCTCCTTCCGGGGCTCGGGCCGGCCGGGCGGAGAGCTTCCCCTCTCTCCGCCCGGCCGTCCGTCCCGCCGAAACACCGCGATCGGCGGGGACGTCGCCCTGGCGCGGGCCGCGAGTCCCGCACCACATCGAACATAAGTTCGACGCGCTTCACAGTAAACCGCCCTGACGGCGATTCGTCAACGTGTTCGAACACGTGGCGTATCCCGCAGGTCAGCGCACTTGACAGCGGCCCGGACGCGGGCGCTAGCGAGGCCGCCTGACGTGCACGGGGACGCCCGTGCCGACGAGGTTCGGGAAGTACTCGGCGATGTGCATCGGCATGCGGACGCAGCCGTGCGAGGCGGGGTTCATGGGCACGTCCAGGGCGCCGTGGAAGGCGATGCCGCCGTTGAAGTAGATCGGGTTGTAGAGCTGCCCCAGCGGTGAGGTCTCCCAGCCGGAGGCGCGGCGTCCCGTCTGGAAGTCGCCCGTACCGGTCGTGGCATAGCGGCAGCGCGCGACGGTGGCGCCCCGGTCCTTGGCGCAGTAGTACTCCCCCGAGCCCGACGACACGTGCGTGATGAGCCGCGGGCTGCCGCTCCTGTAGAGGACGAGGTACTGGCGCTTCAGATCCACGTCGACGCGGTTCTTCTCGCGCTTCTTGGCCACCGGCCGAGGCTCCTTGGGAGCGTCCAGGGCCTTCCAGAACGCCGCGGAAAGGGTGCTCTTCTGCTTGAGGCGGTTCACCGCCTGGAACGCCCACACGGCCGTCTGCGTCGACGGCCCGTACCTCCCGTCCGCCTTTCCCGGGTCGTAGTGCAGTTCCTTGAGGCGGCGCTGGAGCGCCTTGACGTCAGGCCCCTTGGCGCCCGGTTTCAGCTTGCGGTGGGTGGGGCTCGGCTTGGGCGTCGCCGGCGCCTTGGACGGCGTCCCCTTCGGCGACCCCTTGGACGGGGCGGGTGCCGCCGAGTCGATGTCGTTGCAGCCCGTCAGGACGACGGCCGCGATCAGCAGAACCGCGCTCTTCCGCACGTCGCTCGCTCTCCCTCGCGTGCGCTGACCTTAAAGTTCTACCCATGCATCCGAATGCCGAAATCGTCGCGAAGGCTCTGCTCGACCTGGGCGCGACGGGAGCGATCGTCGAGCTGCCCGACTCCGCGAGGACGGCGCAGGCCGCCGCCGAGCAGCTGGGCTGCGAGGTCGGCGCGATCGCCAACAGCCTGGTGTTCGACGCCGACGGGTCGCCGCTGCTGGTGATGACCAGCGGCGCGCACCGCGTCGACACGGTGAAGGTGGCGGCGCTGGTGGGCGCGGCTAAGGTGCGGCGGGCGTCCCCGGAGTTCGTCCGGGAGGCGACCGGCCAGCCGATCGGGGGCGTCGCGCCGGTCGGCCATCCGGAGCCGATCCGCACGCTGGTGGACGTCTGGCTGGACAGGTACGACGAGGTGTGGGCGGCGGGCGGGCACCCGCACACCGTCTTCCCCACGTCGTACGGCGAACTGCTGAGGATCACCGGGGGAACCCCCGCGGAGGTGGAGTGATGGAGCTCTGGCACAACCCGCGCTGCTCGAAGAGCCGCAGCGCCAAGGCCGCACTGGACGAGGCGGGCGTGCGGTACACCGAGCGCCGCTACCTGGACGAGCCGCCCACGGCGCAGGAGCTCGACGAGGTCCTCGCCCGGATCGGCGCCGAGCCCTGGGACGTGGCGCGGCTGAACGAGCCCGTCGCCAAGGAGCTCGGGCTCAAGGACCTCGAACGCGACCGGGCCCGCTGGATCGAGGTCATGGTGGCGAACCCGGTGCTGATCCAGCGTCCGATCGTCGTGGCGGACGAGACCGCCGTCGTGGCGCGCGATGCCGAATCGGTGCGCAAGGCCCTCGACAGCCAGTGACACCAGTGTGATTCTGGGGAGTCGGGAAACGCCGAGGGGCGAGCACCGGAGGGGTGATGGCGACGCAGATGCGGACGGGTCCGGCGGCGCGCGACCCGGAGTTCCGGGGGATCGACCCGCCCGCGCTCAACCAGGTCATCAGGCAGCTCCAGGACGCGCAGAACGCGATCCAGGGGTGGCTGAACGGCCATCGCCCGCCGCCCGGCGTCTCCGCCGCCGGGTACCGGCAGGCCGACGAGGTGGCGCGGTGGGCCGCCGAGCAGCTCGGGATGCTGACCCGCCGGTACAACTTCGCGGTCACCCATCCCTCACCCGGCGGCGGCATCGACATGCCGCCGGCGCCCACCCCGGCTCCGGCGCCGCGCCCGGCCGGCGGCGGCCCGGCGGGCGCGCCGCGCCCGGTGAAGGCGCCGCCGCACCGGACCCCGCCCGCGAAGGCGGCGCCGCAGCCGACCCCGCACGGCGCCGGTGACATCGGCGACTTCCCCGACCGGCCCGCGGCGTCCCGGGCCGCCAAGGCCGACGCGCTGGCCGTGGCGGCGTCGGTCCAGCACGGCCGGCCCGTCCCGGACTCGGTGTGGAGGCATCTGCGGGCCAACGCGGGCGACCCCGACTACACCGAGAAGTTCTACGAGCGGCTCGGCCCCGCGGCCGCCGCCGACCTGCTGAAGGCCGCCCAGGGTGACAAGGCGAGGCTGGGGGCCGTGCAGCAGTCGCTCGGAACGTCCAGCCACCATCTGACGATGGACGTGAAGTGGCTGCGCGCCTTCCTGGCCGAGGCCGACCGCGCCGATATCCGTCCCGTCGCGGTCCAGGTGCTCCTGGGCGCCGACATGAGCGGCCGTACGCGCGAGGCCATCGCCAGGCTCGACCTGCACCCGTCCACCGCCACCGCCTGAGAGGTCGCCATGGCCGCTCCACCGCCTCCGGGCAGCCTGCCCCCGCCGATCACGGGCGCCGCGTCGGCCCGGCTGTCGCCCGCCGAGCAGCCCAATCCGGAGTACCAGCAGCTCTACCAGGCGTACGCCGACGCCTACGGCAGCATCGACCGGCTCCGCCAGGCACTGGACGGGCCCGTCAAGACGCTCGGCGGGACGGACGCGTGGCTCGGCCCGGAGGCGCGCGAATGGGGCGGGCAGCTCGACACCAACCGCGGAACGCTGCGCAAGGCCGCCGACCGCATCCTCTGGGACCTCTACGATCGGCTTTCCGCGACCCAGCGGACCATCACGCGGGTCTAGTCTCTGTCGGGTGAGGGACCCGAAGCTGCGCGAGATCGACGAACGCGCCTTCCTACGCAGGCTGAGCCCCATGCTGGACGTGTACGCGGCCGCGATGGAACCGCCGAACGAGCAGCTCCCGGGCCGGCACACCATCATGGAGCGGCATGCCTCGTATCCGGGGTTCCGCGCGTTCGTGGTCGAGCGGCGTGCGGCGCTGCCGGTCATGCCGGGGCCCGTCCAGGGGTTCGCCTACGGGTTCCACGGGGCGCGCGGCCAGTGGTGGCACGACGTCGTCCACCAGGCGCTGTCCGACCGGGAGGGGCCCGACCGCGCCGACGCGTGGCTGGAGGACGCCTTCGAGGTCGCCGAACTGCACGTCCATCCGCAGTCGCAGGGCAAGGGCCTCGGCCGGGCGCTGCTCGGCGCGCTGTGCGGCGGGCGGCCGGAGCGGACGGTCGTGCTGTCGACGCTCGACAGGAGGCCGGACACCCCGGCGCGCCACCTCTACCGTTCAATAGGCCTGGTCGACCTGCTGACCGACTTCGAGTTCCCGGGCGGAGGGCCCCGCTACGCGGTGATGGGCGGGCGGCTGCCCCTGGCCCCGTACCCGGCGCCGTCCAGCAGCGCGTAGACCTCGCGCGTCGCCGTCGACTGGTTGAACGTGATGAAGTGGATGCCCGGCGCGTCCTGTTCGAGCAGCTCGCCGCACAGTTCGGCGGCGTGCTCGATGCCGAGCCGGCGGACGGCCTCCGGGTCGTCCGCGACGGCCTCGAAGCGGGCCCTGACCTCGGGCGGGAACGGCGCGCCCGACAGCTGCTCGGACCGCTCGATCGTGCTGAGCCTGGTGACCGGCATGATGCCGGGCAGGATCGGCACGTCGCAGCCGGCGGCCTCGACGCGGTCGCGCAGCCGGAAGTAGTCCTCGGCGCGGAAGAACATCTGGGTGATCGCGTAGTCGGCGCCGGCCCGGCACTTGTCCACGAAGTGGCGGGTGTCGCTCTCGATGTCGCGCGAGCGCGGGTGCTTGTAGGGGAACGCGGCCACGCCGACGCAGAAGTCGCCGTAGGAGCGGATCATCCGGACCAGCTCGGCGGCGTACTCGACGCCGTCCGGGTGCTTGACCCACTCCCCCATCGGGTCGCCGGGCGGGTCGCCGCGCAGCGCCAGGACGTTGCGGACGCCGGCGGCGGCGAACCGGCCGATCAGGTTGCGCAGCTCCGCCTGGGAGTGGTTCACGGCGGTGAAGTGCGCGACCGGGGTGAGCGTGGTGTCGGTCGCGATGCGCTCGACGATGTCGACGGTCGTGTCGCGGGTGCCTCCGCCCGCGCCGTAGGTGACCGACACGAACGTCGGGTGCAGGGACTCCAGTTCGCGGATCGTACGCCACAGGTTCCGCGCGCCCTTGTCGGTCTTGGGCGGGAAGAACTCGAACGAGAACGAGCGCTCGCCTGAGGCGAGCAGTTCTCGGACGGTGGGGGGCCTGTCGGGGCGTACGCGTCGCATTCGTCAAGCCTACAGAAGCGCGCCCGGGCGGACCGGCGCGGACGGGGGGACGGGGGGTCCGCCCGGGGCCGCCGATCCGCGTGATGCTCGCCACACCCGACATGCGTTATGTCCGTATTTCCGAAGATCTAGCGACATCTCCCGCTTGCGATGGAGGGTGGAAAGCACCCAGGTGGATACGATCTCGGCATGTCGACCACCCGGATCCGCAAGGAGGTCGACGAGGCGCTGCTGGCCTTCGTCGACCGCCGGCGCCCCGCGCTGCGCGCCATCAGCGAGGACCTCGCACCGCTGCTGTCGGCCCTGGACGCCCTGCTCGGCGGCGGGAAGCGGCTGCGCCCCGCCTTCTGCTACTGGGGGTGGCGCGCGGCGGGCGGCGAGGACGGGCCCGGGATCGTGGCCGCCGCCGCGTCCCTGGAGCTGCTCCAGGCGAGCGCGCTGGTCCACGACGACGTGATGGACTCCAGCGACACCCGGCGCGGCCAGCCGTCCGTCCACCGGCGGTTCGAGGCGCTGCACCGGGCGCAGGGGTGGCCGGGCGACGCCGAGTCCTTCGGCGGCGGCGCCGCCATCCTGCTCGGCGACCTGTGCCTGGCCTGGTCGGGCGAGATGTTCGAGACCTCCGGGCTGGACGGCGCGAGCAGGCTGCGCGGCCGGGAGGTCTACGACCTGATGCGCACCGAGGTCATGTGCGGCCAGTACCTCGACATGCTGGAGGGGACGCGCCGCCAGGCGAACGTCGCCACGGCGCTGCGCGTGGTGGAGTACAAGAGCGCCAAGTACACGATCGAGCGCCCGCTGCACCTCGGCGCCGCGCTGGCCGGCGCCCGCCCCGACGTGGCGGCCGCGCTCAGCGGCTACGGCCTGCCGCTCGGCATCGCCTTCCAGCTCCGCGACGACGTGCTCGGCGTGTTCGGCGACCCGGCCGAGACCGGCAAGCCCGCCGGGGACGACCTGCGCGAGGGCAAGCGGACCGTCCTGGTCGCGCTCACCCTGGAACGCGCCTCGGCCGCCCAGGCCGCCGCGCTGGAGCGCCGCCTCGGCGACCCGGCGCTGGACCGTCCCGGCGTGGACGAGCTGCGCGCCGTCATCGAGGAGACCGGGGGCCTCGCCGCGTGCGAGGCCATGATCGAGCGCTACCTGCGCGAGGCGGAGAAGGCCCTGGAGACGGCACCGATCACCGCCGCCGCCCGGGAGGCGCTGGCGGAGCTCGCGGTGGCGGCCACCACGCGCAGCACCTGATCACGCGGGCCGCACGCGCCTCCCGTGACACGATCCGGCCAAGATTTCCCGGGGCACTAGAACTTTCCCACTGATCAGTGGCAGAAATGTCGCCATGTGCGCCGACACCCCAGGAGACCGCGTCCCGCGCTTCGACCCGCTCCCCGAGGAGGAGTGGGACGACGCGGTCCGGGCCGTGACCGACACGATCGGTCCCCTCAACGTCATCACCACGCTCGCCCGGCACCCGAAGCTGTTCCGGTCGTGGATCGGCTTCGGCTCGATGCTGCTGATGAACGGGACTCTGGGCGCCCGCGACCGCGAGCTGGCGATCCTGCGCACGGCGCACCACCGGTCCTGCGCGTACGAGTGGGACCACCACCGGCGGGTCGCGCTCGGCGCGGGGCTCACCGAGGACGAGATCGCCGCGCTCCGGAAGGATCGGGACGGGCACGGCTGGAGCGACGACGACCGCATGGTCCTGGCCGCCGCGGACGAGCTGCACGAGCGCGGCACCGTCAGCGACGCGACGTGGACGGAACTGGCCACGCGCTTCGGCGAGCACGAGCTGATCGAGCTGGTGATGCTCATCGGCCACTACCACATGGTCGCCTTCGCGCTGAACGCCCTACGGGTCCAGAACGAGGACGACGGCCGGCACGAGGACCGGGCCCCGGGCGAGGAGGGGACGGGCGGATGAGGCCGGGACGCGGACTGCCCGCGGCGGTCGCGGTCGCCTCCGCCCTGGCGCTGACGCCGTTACCGGCCGCGGCGTCCGCGCCCGGCGAGGCGCGGGCGGCGGCCGGGCGCTGCGGCGACCCGGCCCGGCGGCCGTGGTGCGACACCGCGCTGACCCCCGACCGCCGGGCGGCGCTGCTGCTGGCCCGGATGACGGGCGACGAGAAGATCTCGATGCTGGCGTCGGACGATCCGCTGGGCGGGCCGCTCGGCGGGTTCTCCGAGAACGCGCACGCCGACACCGCCGCTGGGATCGACCGGCTCGGCGTCCCCCCGGTCCGCATGGCCGACGGCCCGGCCGGCGTCCGGCAGGGCAGGGCGACGGCGCTGCCCGCGCCGATCGCGCTCGCGGCGGCCTTCGACCCGCGAGCGGCCCGGCTGTACGGCGGGACGGTCGCGTGGGAGGCCAGGCACCGGGGCAACGACCTGGTCTTCGGCCCGACCGTGGACGTCCTGCGCACGCCGCGCAACGGCCGGACGTTCGAGGGCTTCGGCGAGGACCCCTACCTGTCGGCGACCCTCGGCGTGCCGTGGATCCAGGGCGCGCAGGCGCAGGGCGTGATGACCTCGGTCAAGCACATGGCCGTCTACGCGCAGGAGACCGACCGGCTGTCGCTCGGCATGAACGTCGACCCGCGCACGCTCCGCGAGATCTACCTGCCGCCGTTCGAGGCCGCGGTGAAGGACGCGGGCACCGCGACGGTGATGTGCGGGTTCGGCAGGCTGAACGGCCGGTGGGCCTGCCAGGACGGCGCCGTCCTCAACGGGATCCTGCGGTCGGAGTGGGGGTTCACGGGGTTCGTCCCGTCCGACCACACCGCCGCCCAGGACGCCGCCGGAGCCGCCAACGGCGGGCTGGACATGGAACTGCCCTTCGGCATGAAGTACAACGGGCTCCTGCTGAAGCTCGCCGTCGCGCAGAAGAAGGTGACGCAGGCCGCCATCGACGGGCACGTGCGCAACATCCTGCGGACCATGTTCAGGTTCGGGGTGTTCGACCGGCAGGCCTACCCGAACGACCTCAGCGGCGCGGACCGGACGGCGAGCCGGAACGCCGCCCGGGTCATCGAGGAGGGCGCGATCACGCTGCTGAAGAACGACGGCGTCCTCCCGCTCCAGGCTCCGAGGTCGATCGCGCTGATCGGACGGGCCGCGCGGCAGAGCCCGAGCGGCTTCGGCTCGGCGAAGGTCGTCCCGTTCGCGACCGTGAGCGCGCAGGACGGCCTCTCGCGCCGCGCGGGCTCCGGGACCAGGGTGACCTATCACGACGGCGACGACCACCGAGGCGCTGCGGACACGGCCCGCGCCGCCGACCTCGCCATCGTGTTCGCGACCGACAGCCAGGGCGAGTTCTTCGACAAGTCGTGCCTGACGCTGCGCTGCGGTGAGCCGCTCAGGGGCGACCAGGACGGTCTGATCTCCGAGGTCGCCAAGGCCAACCCCAACACGATCGTCGTGCTGAACACGGGCGGACCTGTACTGACGCCCTGGGCCGGACAGGTGAGGGGCATCGTCGAGGCCTGGTACCCGGGGCAGGAGGCAGGGGACGCCCTGGCGCGCGTCCTGTACGGGGACGTGGACCCCGGCGGACGGCTTCCGGTGACGTTCCCCGTCAACGAGAACGACGCGCCCGCGTCCGGGAACCCGGCCCAGTACCCCGGCCTCGGCAAGAACACCACGTTCTCAGAGGGCGTCATGGTGGGCTACCGGCACTACGACGCGAAGGGCATCGCGCCCCGGTTCCCGTTCGGGCACGGCCTGTCCTACACCACCTTCGCCTACAGCGGGCTGGTCGCGACCTCCAAGTCCGTGCAGGTGACCGTCACCAACACCGGTCGCCGCACCGGCGTCGCGGTGCCGCAGCTCTACATCGGCATGCCGTCGCCTGGCGCGGAGGTCCCGCAACCGCCCAGGCAACTCAAGGGTTACGCCAAGGTCGCCCTCGCGCCCGGCCGGAGCGCGAAGGTGACGTTCCCGCTGTCGTCGCGCTCGTTCGCCTACTGGAACGAGAAGGCGAAGGCGTGGAAGGTCGCCGCCGGCTGCTACAAGATCATGGTGGGCGAGTCGTCCCGGCGGATCGCCGAATCCGCGGCGCTCGGGACCTGCCGCTGACAGCGAAGATCGCGGTTCCCCTGCCCCACGTCACGATTACGCGGTACAAAGGGGGAGATCTTCGTCCGCCCCCGCCGAGTCGGAGTCCTCTGTGCCGCACGACACCTCCCGCGGGAGGACGGATCCCCATCCCCCGCGTTCCTCTTCCCCCCGCCCCGGCCGCGCCGGCCGCGCCGGGCAGCCCCACGGCGCGCACGCCGGCCGCCCGGCCAAGGCGCACGCCGGGCCGGGCCGCGCCCCGGCCCGCCCCGCGCACGGCCGCGACCACCAGCCCGGCGGCCCGCTGGGCCCCGACGACCCCCGCGGCCTCGGCGGCTACACGCTGGTCGCGCGGCTCGGCGAGGGCGGCCAGGGCGTCGTCTACCTCGGCCGGGACGGCGACGGCGAACTCGTCACCGTCAAGCTGCTGCGCGGAGGCGTGGCGGCCGGTCAAAGGGCGCGCAGCCGCTTCGCCAAGGAGGCGGACGCGGCCCTGCGGGTGTCCGGGCGGCACACCGCCCGCGTGCTGGACGCCGACATGACCGGCGACCGCCCCTACATCGTCAGCGAGTTCGTCGAGGGGCCCTCGCTCCAGCACGTCGTCGCCGACCGCGGCCCGCTCGCCGCGCCGCGGCTCCGCAAGCTCGCGCTGCGGACCGCCGGCGCGCTGGCGGCGATCCACCGCGCCGGGATCGTGCACCGCGACTTCAAGCCCGGCAACGTGCTGCTCGGCCCGGACGGCGCCAAGGTCATCGACTTCGGCATCGCCCGCACCGCCGACGCGACCCCGCTGACCACGGGCCCGGTCGGGACGCCCGCCTACATGGCGCCCGAGCAGATCGAGGACGAGCCGGTCGGGCCGCCCGCCGACGTGTTCGCGTGGGGCGCCGCGATGGTGTTCGCCGCGACGGGGCGCCCGCCGTTCGGCACCGGGCCGAGCGCGGCCGTCATGCGGCGCGTGACGTCGCGCAGGCCCGACCTCGGCGAGATGCAGGGGCCGCTGCGCGAGCTCGCGGCGCGCTGCCTGGACAAGAACCCCGCCGCGCGCCCGACCGCGTCGCAGATCGTCCGGGCGCTGCGCGAGGGCCAGGCCCCGGCGCCCAAGCCGCGCCCGACGCGGATCCCGCGCTACCGGTGGCGGATGATGGTCGCGCTCGGCGGCGTCGTGGCCGCCGGGTTCCTCCTCGGCGTCCTGACCTGATCCGGGCCGCCGCTCACCAGTGCGGCGGCCGGTCCTCCAGCAGGCGCGCGTCGTCGTCGGGGGTGCGCCACTCGCCCCACCCGGTGTCGGTGTCGTCGGACGTCTGGTCCGGCAGGACGTCCAGGTCGTCGTCCAGGTCGACCACGCGGTCGTCGTCGGGTCCCACGCTCATGATCCCCATTGTCGGCGATGCGGGGCGCGGCCCGCACCGTGATCCGCGTCAAACCCCGCCGAGCGGCCGGGCGGCCAGCCGCCGCGCGAACCGCTCCGCGGCGGCGCCCGGGTCGTCGGCCTCGGTGATCGCCCGGACCACCACGACGCGCTCCGCGCCCGCGGCGAGGACCTCGTCCAGGTTGCCGAGGTCGATGCCGCCGATCGCGAACCACGGCCGCGCGGCGCGCTGCGCCGCGACGTACTCCAGCAGCTTGGGGCCGGGGGCGGGGCGTCCGGGCTTGGTCGGCGTGGGCCACACCGGGCCCGCGCAGAAGTAGTCGGCGCCGGGCTCGACCGCCGCCGAGGACGCCTGCTCGCCGGAGTGCGTGGACCGGCCGATCAGCATGTCGCCGCCGACGATCTCGCGGGCGGCGGGCACCGGCAGGTCGTCCTGGCCGAGGTGCAGCACGTCCGCGCCGGCCGCGTGCGCGATGTCGGCCCGGTCGTTGACGGCCAGCAGCGCCCCGTGCCGCTCGCACGCCGCCCGGAACACCTCCAGGTGGGCGGTCTCCTGGCGGGCCTCCAGGCCCTTCTGGCGGAGCTGGACGATGTCGACGCCGCCCGCGAGCACGGCGTCGAGGAAGTCCGGCAGGTCGCCCTGGCGCTCCCGCGCGTCCGTGCAGAGGTAGAGGCGGGCGCGGCTCAGCCGGGCGCGCAGCGCGACGGCGCGCTCGGTGGGGAGGTGCCTGGACACGGCCGGGGAACGTCCTTTCCACAGATGATCGAGGGGCCGCGCGCGCGGTCACCCGCCGCGCGCGACCCCGCGATCGTGTCACGTGCGTCGTGCGCCTCCGGCGGCGGCCCAGGCCCGGACACGTAGCGAGCCGCCAGGCGAGCGAAGTGGGCCGGGCCTGGGGAACACGGCCTAGAAGGCGAGCGCCTGGGCGCGGCGGCGGACCTCGGTCCCCCGGTTCTCGGTGAGCGCGTCCACCGGCGTCCCCGGCAGCGTGTCGTCGGCGGTGAACAGCCACCGGATCGTCTCGGCCTCGTCGAAGCCGGCGTCCGACAGGAGCGTCAGGGTGCCGGGCAGTCCCTTGATGACCTGGCCGTCCTTGATGAAGGCCGCGGGCACCATCGGCTCCCCGCCCCGGCGCACCGCGAGGATGCGGTGCTCGTGGATGAGCTGCTTGATCCGGTTGGGCTTGATCCCGAGCCGCTCGGCGGTCTCCCGGAGGGTGAGCCACTCGCCGGCCAGGGCGTCGGTGCGGGGGTCCAGTGCGCTGTCAACGGTTGCGTGCATCTGCGTCACGCCCCCTTGCTACCACGCCTTCGGAAGGCTCAAACCCCCCGCGCAGCCGTTACGTCCTCTCCGATCGCTATCCGCGAACGGCCTGCCGGACGGGCACGTCCGGGTCGGCGATCGCCTCCGGATCCACCGGCGTCCCGGCGGCGATCACGCGCCTCGCCTGCACCAGGTCGCGGGGCCGGTCGACGGTGAGGATCGCGTCGAGGCGGTCGCCGGTCAGCCACGCCACCGCCCACCTGCGGCCGGACGGGTCGCCCCGGCGCACGAGCCGCTCGGACGCCGAGTGGTCGCCCGCGTACTGGACCATGCGCCCGAACTGCTCCGACCAGAAGTACGGGGCGGCGTCGTACACGGCCTCCTGGCCGAGGAGGGTCGCGGCGGCGACCTCCGGGGCGTTCAGCGCCGCGTCCCAGTGCTCGACGAGGAGCCGCCGCCCGTAGCGGTGCGACCACCAGGCGGCGCAGTCGCCGACCGCGACGACGTCCGGGCGCAGCGCGCCGGGGTCCTCCTCGCCCATGTAGGTCCGGAACGAGCCGTCGGTGACGACGCCGCGCTCCAGCAGCAGCCCGGAGCCCTCCAGCCAGGACAGGACGGGACGGACCCCGACGCCGACGACCACCTCGTCGGCCTCGACGCGGCCGCCTCCGGCGAGGGCGAGGCCGCCGTCGCGCACCTCCGCGACCTTGACCCCGGTCCGCAGCTCGACGCCCGCCTCGGCGTACCAGGGGGCGGTGAGCGCGCCGGCCTCGGGGCCGAGCGCGCCCGCCAGCGGGGTGTCGGCCGCCTCCACGACGGTGACAGCGCAGCCCCGGCGGGCCGCGGCGGTGGCGACCTCGGCGCCGATCCAGCCCGCGCCGACGATCACGATGCGGGCGCCGGGGGTGAGCCGGGCGCGCAGGTCGCGCGCCTCGTCGATCGTGCGCAGCACATGCTGGCGCCCCTCCCCCGGCAGCGTGATCGGGGCGGCGCCGGTCGCGATCACCAGCCCGTCGAAGGGCAGCCCGCCCGCCGTGGACGCCACCGTTCCGCCGCGTCCGGGCCCGTCCAGCCGCAGGCCGGTGGCGCGCTCGCCGAGCAGCAGCTCGCAGCGCAGCGCGTCCCAGTCGGCGTCCACGGTCGTGTCGTCGGACTCGCCCGCGAGGACGGCCTTCGACAGCGGCGGCCGGTCGTAGGGCCGGTGCCGCTCCGCCGACACGAGGGTCAGCGCGCCCTCGTACCCCTTGCTCCGCAGGGCCTCCACGGCGCGCACGCCGGCCAGCCCGCCACCCACGACGATGACCCTCTCCATGGAGGTCACCCTAACGGGCGGCGATCCGGGAGTGGACAGGTGTCCAGGCAGTTGCCCGGTTCCCCGAGGTCGTAAGGTGGGGGCCAGCAGAACGGCACAGCAGAACAGCACAGAGCGCGGGAGTCCGGTGCGACCGGGCTGAGAGGGCGGCTGAACGGGCCGCCGACCGCCACGACCTGATCCGGATCATGCCGGCGAAGGGAGCGCGCATGCAGATCGTCATCATCGGCGCCGGGGTGGTCGGCCTCGCCACCGCCTGGCGCACCGCCGCCGGCGGGGCCGCCGTCACCCTCGTCGACCCCGCGCCCGCGTCCGGGGCCTCCTCGGTGGCGGCGGGCATGCTCACCCCGGTCAGCGAGCTGACCTACGGCGAGGAGCCGCTGCTGCGACTCGGCCTCGCCTCCCGCGACCGGTACGGCGCGTTCGTCGCCGAACTGGAGGAACTGACCGGCCTGGAGACCGGCTACCGCACCGACGGGATCATCGAGGTCGCGTTCGACTCCGACGACCTGCGGCACCTGGACGACCTGCGCCGCTTCCAGGAGAGCCTGGGCATCCCCGTCGAGGCGCTCACCCGCCGCGAGTGCCGGCGGCTGGAGCCGATGCTCGCGCCCGGCGTGCGCGGCGGCCTGCTCGCCCCCGAGGACGGCTCGGTCGACCCCCGCAGGCTCGCCCCGGCGCTGCTGGCGGCGTGCGAGCGGCTGGGGGTCCGGCTCGTGCGGCGGCGGGCCGAGCGCCTCGTCGTCGAGAACGACGCCGCCGCCGGCGTGGGCCTGGACGACGGCACCGTGATCCGCGCGGACCGGGTGCTGCTGGCCGCGGGGCCGTGGTCGGGCGACCTCGGCGGCCTGCCTCCCGGGACCGTTCCACCCGTCCGCCCGGTCAAGGGCCAGGTGATCCGGCTGCGCACCCGCGCGCCCTTCCTGCGGCGCCCGACCCGCGGCCTCGTCCGGGGCTCGTCGGTCTACCTGGTGCCGCGCGCGGACGGCGAGATCGTCCTCGGCGCCACGCAGGAGGAGCTGGGCTTCGACACGCGGGTCACCGCCGGCGGGCTCTGGGAGCTGCTGCGCGACGCCCGCGAGCTGCTGCCGGGCATCACCGAGCTGGAGTTCGCGGAGGTCACCGCCGGGCTGCGGCCCGGCTCCCCCGACAACGCGCCCGTGATGGGGCCGACCGCGCTGCCCGGGCTGCTCGTGGGCACGGGGCACTTCCGCAACGGCATCCTGCTCACGCCCGTGAGCGCCGACATCCTGTCCGCGATGCTGCTGGACGGGCCCGTCCCCGAGGTCGCCGGGCCGTTCGCCCCCGACCGCTTCTCCCCCGAGGTGAGCGCATGAAGGTGATCGTCAACGGTGAGCCGCGCGAGCTGCCCGACGGCGCGAGCGTGGCCGAGGTCGTCGCGTCCGTCACGGCCGCGGCGACGGGCGTGGCCGCGGCGCTGAACGACGAGGTCGTCCGGCGCTCGCAGTGGGAGGCCACGCCCCTGCGGGACGCCGACCGCATCGAAGTGCTGACCGCGGTCCAGGGAGGCTGAGGATGAACGACACCGACGGACTGGTCATCGCGGGCGAGGAGCTCGGCTCGCGGCTGATCATGGGAACGGGCGGGGCGCCCAGCATGGCGGTCCTGCGCGAGGCGCTGACCGCCTCCGGCACCGAGCTCACGACGGTCGCGATGCGCAGGGTGGACCCGGCCGCGCGCGGCTCGGTGCTGGACGTGCTGACCGAGTGCGGCATCCGGGTGCTGCCGAACACCGCCGGCTGCTTCACCGCGGGCGAGGCCGTCCTGACCGCCAAGCTCGCCCGGGAGGCGCTCGGGACGAACTGGGTCAAGCTGGAGGTGATCGCCGACGAGCGCACGCTGCTGCCCGACCCGATCGAGCTGGTCGAGGCCGCCGAGCAGCTCGTCGACGACGGCTTCGTCGTCCTGCCCTACACCAGTGACGACCCGGTCCTGGCGCACCGGCTGGAGCAGCTCGGCTGCGCGGCCGTCATGCCGCTCGGCTCCCCGATCGGGTCGGGGCTCGGCATCCGCAACCCGCACAACATCGAGCTGATCGTCGAGCGCGCGAACGTCCCGGTGATCCTCGACGCGGGGCTCGGCACGGCGTCGGACGCGGCGCTGGCCATGGAGCTCGGCTGCGACGCCGTGCTCCTCGCGACCGCCGTCACCCGCGCGCAGTCCCCGGCGCGGATGGCCGCCGCGATGCGGCACGCGGTCGAGGGCGGGCGGCTCGCCCGGCTCGCCGGGCGCATCCCCAAGCGCCGCTACGCCCAGGCGTCCTCCCCCTTCGACGGCCTCGCGACTTCGTAGCGATGCTTAAGCTCCACCTGTAGAAATATTCGCTGGACCTGAAAAGTCGCGCACCACCAGACTGGGGCGTACCGGGGCGCAACCACACAGATTGCTTCGGTGTCCATAGAAGCGTCCCCTCCCTAAGGTGCGTGACATGCAGCAGGACAGCGGCGCGCGCGCCGGCAAGCTCGCGGTGGCGGCGGCCACGGTCACGGTCGTGTTCTGGGCCTCGGCCTTCGTCGCCATCCGCAGCGCGGGCGCCGAGTACAGCCCCGGCGCCCTCGCCCTCGGCCGGCTCCTGTCCGGAACGGTCGTCCTGGGGACGTTCTGGCTCATCCGGGGCGAGGGCCTGCCGCCCAAGGCCGCGTGGCCCGGCATCGTCACCGCCGGCCTCCTGTGGTTCGGCGCCTACATGGTCGTCCTGAACTGGGGCGAGCAACTGGTGGACGCGGGCACCGCCGCCCTCGTCGTCAACATCGGGCCGATCCTCATCGCGCTCCTCGGCGGCTGGCTGCTGAAGGAGGGCCTGCCGCCGCGGCTGATGCTCGGCATGGCCGTGTCGTTCGCCGGCGCCGCCGTCGTCGGGCTGTCGATGTCGGGCGACGGCCGGTCGTCCGTCGGCGGGGTGCTGCTCTGCCTGGCCGCCGCCGTCACCTACGCGGCGGGCGTCGTCGCCCAGAAGCCCGCGCTGCGGCACGCGTCGGCGCTGCAGTTCACCACGTTCGCCTGCGCGATCGGCGCGGTCGCGTGCCTGCCGTTCTCCGGGCAGCTCGTCTCGCAGGCCGCGGACGCCCCCGCGGGCGCCACCCTCAACATGGTCTACCTGGGCGTCTTCCCGACCGCGATCGCCTTCACGACCTGGGGATACGCCCTCGCCCGCACGACCGCCGGGAAGATGGGCGCCACCACCTACGCCGCGCCCGCGCTCGTCGTGGGGATGTCGTGGCTGTTCCTCGACGAGGTCCCCGGCCCGGTCACCCTCGGCGGCGGGCTGCTGTGCCTCGCCGGCGTGGCCGTGTCCCGCAGCACGCGGGCCCTGCGCCGCCGCGTCCCGCCGGTCGCTCCCGAACCGGGCGCCCCGGAGGCCTCACCCTCCGGGCTCATCGAGGCTCATACTCGCGACTGATGGGATCCATGCGGATTCGCCCGTAAACTCGCACCGATGGACACGACGGTTGCAGACCCACTCGTCGGGCGTGTGCTCGACGGGCGCTACCGCATTGAGTCCCGCATCGCGCGCGGCGGCATGGCCACGGTCTACCTCGCGCGCGACCTCAGGCTCGACCGCATCATCGCGATCAAGGTGATGCACGCAGGACTCGCCTCCGACGAGGACTTCGTCGCCCGCTTCATCGGCGAGGCCAAGGCCGCCGCGGCGCTGTCCCACCCCAACGTCGTCGCCGTCTACGACCAGCGCACCGACGGCGAGCACGTCTTCCTGGTGATGGAGTACGTCGCCGGCCGCACCCTGCGCGACGCCCTCAACTCGCTCGGGCGGCTCGGCCCCCGCGCCGCGCTGGAGATCATGCAGCCGGTGCTGGCCGCGCTCGGCGCCGCGCACCGGGCCGGTCTCGTGCACCGCGACGTCAAGCCCGAGAACGTGCTGATCACCGAGGACGGCCAGGTCAAGGTCGCCGACTTCGGCCTCGCGCGGGCCGAGACCGCCAGCAAGATGACCAAGACCGGCATGATCATCGGGACGGTCGGCTACCTGGCGCCCGAGCAGGTGCTGTCCGGCAACGCCGACGTCCGCTCCGACGTCTACGCCGCCGGGATCATGCTGTTCGAGCTGATCACCGGGCGGCTGCCGCACCAGGGCGACACGCCCCTCGCCGTCGCCTACAAGCACGTCAACGACACGGTGCCGCCGCCGTCCAGCGTCGTGCCCGGCATCCCCCCGCAGGTGGACGCCCTGGTCACCGACGCCACCAGCCACGACCCGGCGCGCCGCCCGCACGACGCGAACCAGTACCTGGCGGAGGTCGCCGAGGTCTTCGGCGGCCTCCCCCGCGACTTCGACCGCCGCGTCGAGGAGTCGTCCCGCAACGCGACGAGCGTCCTGGAGGCCCCGCCCGCCCACGGCCGCACCGCCGTCATGGACGCCGAGACCCTGGCCCCCGAGCACGCCGCCCGGCCCACCAGGACCGACCGCGCCCTCGGGGCGCTGACCGGCCGCTACGTCCTGATCGCCATCGGCCTGGTCGCGGCGGTCATCCTCGGCTGGGCCGTCTGGTACCAGACGTCCGGCCAGTACGAGCACGTCCCGTCCTCGATCATCGGGATGAAGGTCGCCGACGCCCGCGACCAGCTGGAGTCCGACGGCATGGACGTGCGCACCGCCAAGGCGGTCTACAGCGACCGCGTCCACAAGGGCGGCGTCGCCAAGTCCGACCCGCCCGCCGGGGCCCGCATCGCCAAGGGCCAGACGGTCACCCTCACCCCGTCCCGGGGCATCACGCCCCGCGAGGTGCCCGACGTCGGCGGCAAGTCCCTCGCCGACGCCAAGAAGGCGCTGGAGGACAAGGGCTTCACCGTCGGCCGGACGAGCTCCACCCCCTCGCAGACCGTCACCAAGGGCGACGTGATCAGCACCGATCCGGACGCCGGCGAGAAGCAGTCCCCCGACGTGCCCGTCGCGATCGTCGTCTCCACGGGCATGTCGATGCCCGGCCTCCTCGGCCAGAACGGCGACACGGCGGCCAACCAGTTGCGCTCCATGGGCCTGGACGTCACGGTCAAGAAGAAGCAGGTGAACGGGAAGGACCCGAACACCGTGATCGAGCAGGACCCGTCGGAGGGCACCGGCGTCTCCCGCGGCGACAAGGTCACCATCGTCGTCAACAAGCGCGACTGCATCGTCGACGCGGGCCCCTTCCAGTTCGGCTGCGACGACGGCGACGGCAACCAGAACGTCCCCATCCCCGACCTGACCGGCCGGCGCGTCAACGACGCCAAGAAGGCCCTGGAGGACTCGGGCTTCCAGGTGAACGTGACGGGCTTCGGCGGCAACGTCGTCCGCTTCCAGTCGCCCAACAGCGGCGAGGCCCCGCGCGGCTCCACCGTCACGATCGTCCGGGGCCCGTGACCGGCTAACCTGAACGTGCCATGACCTCACCTATCAGCCCCGTAGGGGCGCACGTCCCCGTGGCCGGCGGCCTCGCCACCGGCGGCCTGAAGTACGCCGCCGAGATCGGCGCCGAGGCGGTCCAGGTCTTCGTCTCCAACCCCCGTGGCTGGGCGCTGCCCGAGGGCAGGCCCGCGGAGGACGCCAAGCTCCGCGACGAGGGCGTTCCCGTGTACGTCCACGCCCCGTACCTGGTCAACCTCGGCTCCCCCACGCCGGAGACGCTCGACAAGTCGCTCGCGGCCGTCCGCCACTCCCTGACCCGGGGCCGCGCCATCGGCGCCCGCGGCGTCGTCGTCCACACCGGTTCCGCCGTCACCCGGACCTACGACGAGGCCATGGCCCAGGTCCGCGAGCACGTCCTGCCGCTCCTCGACGAGATCCCCGAGGACGGCCCCGACCTGCTCCTGGAGCCCATGGCCGGCCAGAACAACATGCTCTGCGCCAAGGTCCAGGACCTGGCCCCGTTCTTCGAGCGCCTCGACCACCACCCGAAGCTCGGCGTGTGCTTCGACACCTGCCACGCCTTCGCCGCAGGCCACGACCTGACCGCCCCCGGCGGCGCCAAGGACACCCTCGACGCCCTGGTCGCCGCCGTCGGCGAGGGCCGCCTGAAACTGGTCCACGCCAACGACTCCAAGGACGCGTGCGGCTCCGCCAAGGACCGCCACGAGAACATCGGCGCCGGCCAGATAGGCGAATCCCCCTTCGCCGACCTCTTCCGTCACCCGGCCACGGCAGGCGTCCCCTTCATCATCGAGACCCCGGGCCGAGCCCCCGCCCCCCACGCCGAAGACATCAAGACCCTCAAACGCCTCCGCGACGCTCCCTGACCCACCGCGGCAGTCCACCCCGCAAGAGAAATTCCCCGGACACCGTCCGGGGAATTTCTCTTCTCCAGGTCAGACCAGGTCGTACCGCCCTCGCCGAATCTCCTCGAACAGAGCCGTCACCGAGGCGACACTGAACCGGTGATACGACTCCTCAGGGCTCTTGCTGTCCCGCAGGGCCACCGACTTCTCAATGCGAGTCATCTCGACGCAGTCGGCTCCTCCATTGCCGCTGTACGAGGACTTTCGCCATTTCATGGTCTCCACCTTTCAACTGCTTTCGCCATCAATTCGACCGACTGCTCTACCGGCAAGGCCCTGTCGCGGAGCGCCTCCCACACGCGCTCCATGGTCGCGACATCCTCCGCGTGTTCGAGAACGTCTCCGCTGAAGGCGTCATCGACGTAGGCGAAGGACCGCCCGTCCATGGTGGCGATATGGAAGTTGCCGGCGAGCCCGGCATATTCCCCCACACTCACGGGGACGACGTTGATGCGCACGTTCGGATACTCGGCGACTTCCAAAAGCTTCAAAACCTGATCGCACATGACCTCCGCACCGCCGATCGCCCGATAGAACAGCGCTCCTTCGTCTATGACCGCGATGAACATCGCGTCGTTCTCCGGAGAAAGAATCGACTGCCGATCCACTCTCGCCCGAACCTGTTCATCGACGTTGTCCGTGCGCCTTCCCGAGGAGACGATGACCGCGCGGGCATACTCCGGGGTCTGCAGCAGCCCGGGAACGAGAAGCGGATGGTAGGAACGAAGAAGCGACGCGTGCTCCTCGACCTCCCGCCACCGGTCCATGAATTCCGGCGCATGCTCGTCTTTCACGAGGTCGCGGCCCATTTCAGACAATAGACCTTTCGTTTGAAAGATGTCATCCATCCGGTTCAGATCATCGGATCGCGGCACCCGCCGGCCACTCTCCCACGCCTTGACGAGCGACTCGCTCCTGTACACCAGTTTGGCCAACCCGGCAGTAGTCATGATCTTGCTCGTCTCCGAGTCGATCACGGACTCGCGCAGCCGCCGGATCTGCCTGGCGAGGAACCGGCGAGGGGTCATGCGGTTATTGGCCATGAGCGGATACACCTCGATACGCCGGGGGGACGGGTCTTGTCAGTCCGCTGTAGTTGTGCCTGACCTTCCGAGACTATCCCCACCCCCTCACCCTGAGAATGGCGAACACCCAAGACAGAACGAGGAAGGGGGCGGCCGGGAGTGATCGTTTTCAGACCCGAGTTGGAGAAGGTGAGGATCGCACGCGATCACGTCGCCGAGATCACCACCGATTGGCCGGTTAATGAGTACTTCATCCGTTTAGTCGCATCCGAATTAGTCACCAACGCGGTCCGGCATGCCGCCACCGAGGTGATCCGGGTCCATGCCTGCGCCGGCGAGGGCGTGTACGTGATCGAGGTCTGGGACGCCGACCGAAGGCCCCCCGTCCCCGCCGCGCAGCCGCTCTGCCCCGAGTCACCTGGCGGGCGCGGGCTCTGGATCGTCACCGACTACGCCGACCGCTGGGGCGTCCGCCACGACGACGATGACGGCGGCAAGGTCGTCTACGCCCAGTGGACCCGGCCTTGACCCCCGAGCAGCTCGTCGCCGACACCCTGTTCCAGCGCGCCGTCCTGAGCGTCTACGGCCCGTGGCTCACGTCCAGGGCGGTGGGCCTCGCCGAGCGCCGCCGCGCGGTGACACGCGTCCACCACGCCCGCCTCGCCCTCGCCGCACGCGAACCGAACACCCCGTCCCACACCAGCGGCCTCTCCCCAGAAAAGGACACTCCCCCATGACCGGTAGGCCGAGAAGCAACCGCCCCCTGATCGTCAACGGCTGGGACTTCGGTCCCCACCAGCTCCTCTCCCCGGGAGACGTAGCCAAGATCTTCCGCGTCACCCCCAAGACCGTGGGCCAGTGGGCCGAGCAGGGAAAACTGACCAGCGTCCGCACCCCGGGAGGAGCCCGCCGCTTCAGCCGCCACCAGATAGAGCACTACCTGCACAACGAACACCCCCACCCCATGACCGAGACCAGCAGTGAGCCGCGAAAGCCCAGCGGACCACAACCGCAACCGTCGAACGAGAAGACCTAAGCCGTCGAACGAGACAACCCCAGCCGCCACAGCAACCCCACAACAACCTGGGGGGCCGCGATCGCGTCCGAAGGCAGGTTCGAGCCTGCGAGAACCTGATCGCGAAGCGAGCCGCAAGGCGAGCCGAAGCGATGCCAGCGATCGCCCGCTTTTATCGACGATGGAGGGCCGCCAGGCCCGAAGGAGGAGAAAAAAGCAATAAAAAAGAGCTCGGGCGTCGCTGAACAACCCCCCGACTGTTCAGCGACGCCCGAGCCACAGGTCGCGGGATCCCACCCCCCCGGTACGGGATCCTGCGACTCACGATCCGGCGTTGTCGCCGGATCTCCGGATTTGCTCTTGTGGGAGGGTCTGCGGCCGGGGGCCGCCCGCCCCTCCTCGGCGGTGTGACGTGTGGTGCCACTGAGAACATTAGAGGGGGTCCGCCACCTGGGGACAGGGGGACGGCGCGGCTCTCGATGAACGGTGCGTAGTCAGAGATATACGGAGCGTAGTCATCGGATGAACGGTCTCTGCGGCGGGACGAGCGGTCGCGGGGCGGTGGGCGGGGGGCGGGGCGCCATCGCGAACGGTTCATATCGGGGCTCAGCGGGCGAAAACGTCCTCCGGTAGGTGCAGTTTCGTCAGGGCGCGGTCGGCGCGGCGGGGAACGCGGCGGCGGGTCAGGAGCGAGACGGCGACCATGACGGCGAACGCGGCGGGGGCGGCCAGGGCGGCGGGTTCGGCCACGGCGGCGGCGGGCCAGCCCGTCAGGGGGACCTCGTACAGGTGCAGGACGCCGGACGTGACGGCGAGGCCGGTGCCGACGAGCAGGCCGGCGCCGGCGCCGGCGGCGGTGAGGCCGCGCCACCAGATGGCGAGGAGGAGGAGCGGGCACAGGGAGCACGCCGACACGCAGAGCGCCAGGGCGACGAGGCCGGCGGCGCCCTGCGTCCCGATCCTCGGGAGCAGGGCGAGCGGGACGATGAGCGCGAACACGGTGGCGATGCGGAAGGAGGCGGTGCCGCTGCGGCGGGCGCACTGGGTGACCGTGCCCGCGATGGTGACGACGAGGCCGCAGGAGGTGGAGATGAACGCGGCGAAGGCGCCGAGGGTGATGAGCCCGGTGAGCAGCGCGCCGGCCGGGCCGGGGACGCGCTGGGGCAGCAGCAGGACGGTCGCGTCGGTGTCGCCGGTCATCAGCAGTTCGGGCGCGTAGAGGCGTCCCATGGACGCGTAGATGGTGGGGAAGACGTAGAAGAGCGCGAGGAGGAGCGGGACGAGGGCGGCCGTGCGGCGGGCGGTGCTTCCGTTCGGGTTGGTGTAGAAGCGGATGAGGACGTGGGGCAGCCCCATGGTGCCGAGCAGGATGCCCAGGAGCGCCGAGTACGTGCGGTAGAAGCCGTGCTCCTCCCCGCGGCCGAAGGGGGTGGCCCAGGTCTGGCCGCTCTGGACGGGGAGTCGTTCGGCGTGGGGCACCGGCGCTCCGGCCGGGAAGACCACTTCGGCGCCGGGTCCGATGGTGTGCCGCCCCGCGGCGAGCGTCATCGCCCCGCCGCCGTGGCGGACGCCGTCCACGCGTCCCCGGGCGGTGACCAGGACGGCGGCGGGCGCGGTGACCACCGCCTCGGTGCTCACGCGGACCCGGGTGGAGTGCGCGAACCGCGCGGGCCCGCCGGCGAGGGGGTCGGGGCGGCCGTCCATCTGCCACATGGCCAGCAGCGCCAGGGCGGGGACGGCCAGGGCGACCAGTTTCACCCAGAACTGGATGCTCTGGACGGCGGTGATGCTGCACATCCCGCCGGAGGCGACGAGCAGCAGCGTGACCGCGACGACGACGGCCCAGCCCGCCCACACCGGGGCCCCGGTCATCACGCGCAGGGTCACGCCGGCGCCCTGGAACTGCGGCAGCAGGTAGAACCAGCCGATGAAGCAGACGCAGCAGGTGACGATGCGCCGCACGGCCGGGGAGCCGAGCCTCCACTCGGCGAAGTCGGAGACGGTGTAGGCGCCCGACCTGCGCAGCGGCGCGGTGACGAACGCCAGGAGCAGGACGTGTCCGGCGGTCGCCGCGACCGGCAGCCACAGCATGTCGGCGCCGTAGGCGAGCACCAGCCCGGCGGTGCCGAGGAACGCGGCGGCGGACAGGTACTCGCCGCCGATCGCCGACGCGTTCCGCCAGGGAGTGACGCCCCGGGAGGCGACCAGGAGGTCGGAGGCGGTGCAGGCGGAGCGGCGGTCGCACGCGCCGAGCGCGGCGGACGCGACCAGCAGCAGCAGGAGCGCCGCCGCCACCGCCGCGGCGGTCATCGCCGGCCCGCCGGTCGGGTGAGGTCGCGTTCGGCGCGTTCGGCGCGGCCGAGCTGGCGGAACGACACCGCGACCCAGACCGGCTGGATGCCGAAGGCGAGGACGAGCCAGGGCAGCGGGACGCCGTGCACGCGGATCCGCGCCACCGCCGGGACGATCGCCATCAGCGCGGGGAGCGCCGTCACCACGGTCATGACGAGCGCGCCGGTGCCGAGGGCGGTGCGCAGCTGGGCGCGGATGAGGTGGCGGGTCTCGGCGGCGCTGAGCGGTGGCCCGGAGGCGGGCGGGGCGGACAGGGACAGGTCGGTATCGGGCGGGTCGGTATCCACCGGGCCGGCCGCGGGCGCCGCCGTCCCGGTGGCCTGGGCCGTGCCCGCCGCCGTGCCCGCCGCCGTGCCCGCCGCCGCGCCCTCCGGCGGCGCGAGGGGGCGGACGGCCGCCGCCCCCGCCACCGCGTCGCGGCGTTCATCGGTCATCGCGGCCCTCCCCCGGGACTCGGGCGTCCTCGTCCGGCTGGTGGAACTTGCGGACCAGCAGGTCCCGGACCTCGCGGGTGTGGCGGCGGCTGACCTGCAGCAGCTCGTCCCCGATCTGGACGGCGGCCCGGCCGCCGTCGAAGCGCAGCTCGGTGATGTGCGCGGCCGCGACGAGGGTGCTGCGGTGGATCCGGATGAACCCGGCGCCCTCCCACCGCCTGGAGAGCGCCGACAGCGGCATGCGGACGAGGTAGCCGCCGTCGGCGGTGTGCAGCCGCACGTAGTCGCCCTGCGCCTCGACGTGGGTCACGGCGCGGCGCGACACCAGCCGCGTCCGACCGCCGAGCTCGACGGGGATCATCTCGTCGTCGGGGTCGGGGGAGGCCTCCCCGGCGGGCGGGGACGGCCGGCGCACGGCCGCCGCCACGCGCCGGACCGACTCGGCCAGCCGCTCCGGGCGGACGGGCTTCAGCAGGTAGTCGAGCGCGCCGAGCTCGTAGGCGGTGACGGCGCAGTCGTCGTGCGCGGTCACGAACACCACGTGCGGCGGCGCGGCGAACCCGGTCAGCAGCCGGGTGAAGTCGAGCCCGTCGAGGCCCGGCATGCGGATGTCGAGGAACACGGCGTCGAGGCGCTCCCCCTCGACGAGCATCCGGCTCAGGTCGCGGAGCGCGGCCGAGGCGTCCGCGGCGCCGGTGACCCGCCCGATCCGCGGGTCGTTCCTGAGCAGGTAGGTCAGCTCCTCCAGGGCCGGGCGTTCATCGTCGACGGCGAGGACGTGAAGCATGAGGGCGACTTTGCCGCGATTACCGTCTGTCCGCAATCGGTTCCGAAAAGTGAGTGGCGTGTCGCCCGGATCGCCCCTCAGTCGGGAAAGACGCCCGGACGGTACTTCGGGACGCGTAATTTGACCTTTGTTCCGGCGCCGAGCGCTGTCTCGACGGTGAGGCCGTACTCGTCCCCGTAGACCTGGCGCATGCGCGCGTCGACGTTCGCGAGGCCGATGCCGGGGGCGCCCTCAGGCCGGTCGTGGGTGGCGACGCTCCCCCAGCCGGTGGGCCCGGGACGTCCGAGGGGCGCCGAGAGGATCTCTTCGAGGCGTTCGGGATCCATGCCGATCCCGTCGTCCTCGACGCTGATCGCGGCCTCGGCGCCCGAGTCGCGGGCCACGATCGAGATGTGGAACGCCCGGCGGCCCCCGGCCATGCCGTGCCGGACGGCGTTCTCGACTAGGGGCTGGAGCGCGAGGAACGGGACGGCGACCGGCAGCACCTCGGGCGCGACCTCGACGTTGCACTGCAGCCGCTCGCCGAATCTGGCGCGCTCCAGAAGCAGGTAGCGGTCGATCGAGCGCAGCTCGTCGGCGAGTGTGGTGAAGTCGCGCGGGTTGCGGAAGGAGTAGCGGGCGAAGTCGGCGAAGTCGAGCAGCAGGCCGCGGGCCCGCTCGGGGTCGGTGCGGACGAACGAGGCGATCGTGGTCAGCGAGTTGTAGACGAAGTGCGGCGAGATCTGCGCCCGCAGCGCGCGCATCTCGGCCTCGGCGAGGCGGACGCGGACCGAGTCGAGCCCGGCCAGTTCGAGCTGCCCGGTGACGAGCCTGGCCGCCTCCCCGACCGCGCGGACCCGCGCGGCGGACGGGCTCGGCCAGTACGCGGTCAGCGTGCCCTCGACGCGGCCCTCGACGGTGAGGGGGGCGATCATCGCGACCTGGACGCCGCAGTGCGGGTCGCCGCAGGCGAGCGGCTCGGGTGCGATGACCCGGGGCCTGCCGGAGGTGAGGACGGGCAGCGCGTGCGCGACGGCCTCTCCCGCGTGGGCGCCGCGGCCGGTGCCGTCCCAGGCCAGCAGCCGCGGCGCGGCGCCCGCGCCGTCACCGGGATCGCCGGGTTTGCCGGGGTCGCCGGCGCCGTCAGGGTCGTCGGGCGGGCGCGCCGCCACGATCGCGACCGCCTCGGCGCCGAGCAGGGAGCGCAGCAGCCGGGTCGCCCTGCGCGCGGCGGCGCCGGTGAGCCCGGCCCGCAGCGGGGGCGCGGCGTGCGCGACCAGGTGCAGGGCGGCGAGGGCCGCCGCTTCCGCCGGGTCGGCCCGCCCTCGCCGCGGCAGCAGGCACCACCGGCGCGGCGCCCAGACCCCGCTGGCCCCGGCTGCCGCGGCGCACACCACGACATCTGTGACGGACGGTAGGTCCATGGAAACTTACGGTAATGGCTATCATCGCCGCGGGTGCGCCTGTTGCCGATTTACCGAGGTCTCGAATGGGACACGCTCGCTCCCCCCGAACGGCCCGCTCCGGCGGACCAATCGCGGCGGACCGGTCACAGCGGGGGCGACTCGCCCTCGTCCTCCTGGTATGAGTAGCGCTGCTCCCGCCACGGGTCGGCGACGTTGTGGTAGCCGCGCTCCTCCCAGAAACCCCGCCGGTCCTTCACCAGGTACTCCACGCCCCGGACCCATTTCACGCTCTTCCACGCGTACAGGTGCGGGATGACGATGCGGACGGGGAAGCCGTGGTCGGGGGTGAGGCGCTCGCCGTCGCGGTGGGTGGCGAACATCGTCCCGTCGGCGAGGAAGTCGCCCATCCGGATGTTGGCGCTGTAGCCGTACTCGGCCCAGACCATGACGTGCGTGACGTCCGGCGCGGGCGGCGCCAGTTCGGTGATCGTCGCGCCGGGGACGCCCCGCCACTCGTTGTCCGGGATGGTGAACTTGGTGACGCAGTGGAAGTCGGCGACCGAGGCGGCCTTCGGCAGCGCGTCGAACTCGTCCCAGGTCCAGCGGTGCTGCTCCCCCGACTCGGTGGCGCCGAAGACCCGGAAATCCCAGTCCTTGGGACGGAACTTCGGCACGGGACCGTAGTGCAGGACGGGCCAGCCCCGGGGGACGTACTGCCCGGGCGGCAGCTCGCCCGGCTGCGGCGCGGACTGTTCGGGGTGGGTCATGACGCGGCCATCCTGCCATCCGGAGTGAGCTGAGCCATATCCGGGGTGCGTGCGGGCCGCCGGCCCGGACATCGGCTAGGCTCTTCCCCATGCGCAACGTCGTGTATTTCTTTTGGCCCGACCAGCCCGGACGGCTGGTCTGCCAGACGCTGCGCTGACAGACCACTAAGGCGAAAGCCCCGGGCCGGCCGGCCCGGGGCTTTCGTCGTTCCGGGGACCGGCCGGCCTCCCGGGGCATGAACGAGAGGCAGCAGACCCATGGTCGTCGTCATGGCCCCGGAGGCCAGCGAAGCGGATGTCCGAGCCGTCGTCTCACTGGTCGAGACGGCGGGAGGCGACGCCTTCGTCAGCCGCGGCGTGGAGCGGACCATCGTCGGGCTGGTGGGCGACGTCCAGCAGTTCGGCTCGCTGAACCTGCGCGGGATGCGCGGCGTGAGCGACGTCATCCGCATCTCGGCGCCCTACAAGCTGGTGAGCCGCGAGAACCACGCCGAGCGGTCGGTCGTCCGGGTCGGCGGGGTGCCGATCGGCCCCGGCACCATGACCCTGATCGCGGGCCCGTGCGCGGTGGAGACCCCCGAGCAGACCCTCGGCGCGGCGCAGATGGCGCAGGCCGCGGGCGCGACGCTGCTGCGCGGCGGCGCGTTCAAGCCGCGCACGTCGCCGTACGCGTTCCAGGGCCTCGGGGAGGCCGGGCTGCGCATCCTCGCGGACGTCCGCGAGGAGACCGGCATGCCGATCGTCACCGAGGTCGTGGACGCCGCCGACGTCGAGCTGGTCGCCTCCTACGCCGACATGCTCCAGATCGGCACCCGCAACGCGCAGAACTTCGCGCTCCTGCAGGCCGCCGGCGAGGCGGGCAAGCCGGTGATGCTGAAGCGCGGCATGAACGGGACGATCGAGGAGTGGCTGATGGCCGCCGAGTACGTCGCGCAGCGCGGCAACCTCGACATCGTGCTGTGCGAGCGGGGCATCCGCACGTTCGAGCGGGCGACCCGCAACACCCTCGACATCTCCGCGGTGCCGGTGGCGCAGCGCCTCTCCCACCTGCCGGTCATCGTGGACCCGTCGCACTCGGGCGGCAGCCGCGACCTCGTCCTGCCGCTGACCCGCGCGGCGATCGCGGTCGGCGCCGACGGCGTGATCATCGACGTGCACCCGCACCCGGAGACCGCCCTGTGCGACGGCCCGCAGGCCCTGGTGGACGGCGACCTGCGCGAGCTCGCCAAGCTCGTGCGCGACCTGCCCCCGATCGTCGGCCGCTCCCTAACCCGGAGCGAGGACCCCGACGCGGTGCCCGCCTGACCCGGGCAGGTATCGTCCTGAACCATGGCTTACTGGGCACCCGACTGCGGCCCGCCGCGCTCCTGACGGGGCGTAGCGACCGCATTCCCTGCTGATCACGGCACGGCCCGGCGCGATCACGCGCCCGGGCCGCGCCGTCCTGCGCCCCGAATCCGGATCTTCCCTTCCGATTCGAGCCCAGGAGCCCTTCTCCGTGTCACAGAACACCTCCCTCAGCCGCGCCTCCGGCAAGCTCTCGCGGTCCCCTGCCCGGCGCGGCGGCGCCGACGTCCTGCTGGCGGCGACCCTGTGGGGGACGACCGGCACCGTCCGCACGTTCGCGGACGGAGCGTCCCCCTACTCGGTCGCCGCGATCCGCATCATCATCGGCGGCCTGGTGCTGCTGGCCCTCGCCGCGTCCACGCGCGGCGGCGCGGGGCTGCGCCGCCTGGTGACCGATCGCCGCAACCTGCCGCTCGTCGGGCTCGGCGCGGCCGCCATCACCGTGTACCAGACGGCGTTCTTCGTCGCCGCCGGCCGCACCGGCGTCGCCGTCGGCACCGTCGTCACGATCGGCAGCGCGCCCGTGTTCACCGGCGTGATCGGGCTGATCGCCCGCCGGTCCGTGCCGACCGGACGGTGGACGCTCGCCACGGCCGGCGCCGTCGCGGGCTGCGCGCTGCTCGTCGGCGGCGGCCGGGACGCGGGCGCGGAGCCGCTCGGCATCGGGCTGGCCCTGCTGTCCGGGCTGTCGTACGCGGGGTACGCGACGGTGGCGTCCGTCCTCATCACCCGGGGCGAGGAGGACCGCGCGGTCGCCGCGGCGCTGTTCGGCACGGCGGCCCTCCCGATGGTCCCCGTGCTGCTCGCGGGGCCCACGGGCTGGCTGCTCACCGGCGGCGGCGCGCTCATCGCGCTCTACCTCGGCGTGGTCACCACGGGCGGCGGCTACCTGCTGTTCGCCCGGGGCCTGCGGACGACGCCCGCGACGACGGCGACGACCCTGACGCTCGCGGAGCCGGCGGTGGCGGCCGTGCTCGGCACGGCCCTGCTGGGCGAGCGGCTGGGCGGCGCGGCGCTGGGCGGCCTCGCGCTGCTGGCGGCGAGCCTGGTGGTCCTCGTGGCGCCCGCCCGCCCGCCGGCGCGGCCGCGACGCGCGCGCACAGGGCGGTAACGAATTGGTCTGAACCATTGGCCGGGCGCGGCGCGGCGAGGATGATGACCGGCATGACGACGGGAGATGGTGACGCCGGGGGGCGGCTCTTCCCGGAGGACCTGGACGGCGTCGACCCGGTCGCCGCGGTGCTGCTGGCGGACGCCCGCCGCGCCCTCGCCGCCTACCCGGAACTGGTGGCCCTCGGCGCCGTGTACACGGCCGCCGAGCGCGTTCCGGGCGGCTGGCAGGTGGTGTGCCCGTTCGACCCGCTGCCGCAGGGCGCGCGCGAGATCCTCGCCGACCACCTGGAGGACCGGGCCGCGCCGGGATCCGGCGCGCGGGCACGCGACCTGGCGGCCGCGGCCCGGACGCTGCGGCGCGAGCCGGTCGACGAGGTGGTCGCCGGCGGCCGGCGGTTCCGGATCGCGCGGATCGAGCAGCTGGCCCGCACCGGCCCGGACGGGCCGGAGCCGCCCCGGCCGACCGACCTCGACCCGCTCCCGGCGGGCGGCCGCGTCCCGCCGGCCCGGCCGCACGAGCTGCTGCCGGACGAGGGCCCGACGTCCGACCTCGCGACCGCCGAGCTGCTGTGCCAGGTGCTGGACGCCGCAGCCGCCACGGGCAACGAGCCGTCCGGCGCGTTCCTCACCCCGGTCGCGCTGGCGCCCGCGTTCACCGTCGCCGAGCGCGGCGAGCGGCGCTGGCGGCCCGTGGGGCGCCTGTACGACGCGCCACAGCAGGCCCGCGACTCGCTGGCCACGTACTTCAGGCACGTGGTGCCCGTGGTGGAGAGCCCCGCCGAGGCCGACGTCGCCCGGTTCGCCGAGGCGGCGGAGCTGATGGAGGACGAGAGCCGCCGCAACGGCATCGCCGTCGCGGGCCGCCGCTTCCGGATCGTCCGCATCGAGCGGATCACCCTGATGGGCCCGGACGGGCCCGAGCCGCCGCGCCCGACGGACTTCGACGCCCGCTAGCCGTGTTTCAAGGTCCCGGCTCGCTGTGTTTCAACAGTCCCGGCCCACTTCGCTCGCCTGGCGGCTGTGTTGATTCAGTCCCGGCCCACTTCGCTCGCCTGGCGGCTCGCTACGTGACCGGGCCTGGGCGAACGCGGCATCGCTTCGCGATCTGCCCGGTGCCGCTCGCCTCCGGCTTCGCGGCACCGGGCAGGTCACGCGTTCGCGCGCGTGGACGAGGCCACCTCGAGACAGGACCTGGCCGAGGCGTGCGCGGGCGGTCCGATCAGACCGCGGGGTCGCCGTAGGCGGGGCGGTGCTCCTGGACGGACGCGGCGAGCTGGTCGGCGAGCTCGCCGACGTCGAGGCGCTTCTCGATCTGCCGCAGGTCTTCGATCTTGGCCCGGGTCTCGGCGCGGCGGGGCGCGAGCAGGGTGCAGCAGTCCTCGTCGGGCAGCTCGGAGATCGTCAGGGTGCGGATGCGGCGCGCCTGGTCCATGATCTCGACCTTGTCCATGCCGACGAGGGGGCGCAGGATCGGCAGCTCGACGGCGTCGTCCAGCGCGGTGATGTTGGCGAGGGTCTGGCTGGACACCTGCCCGAGCGCGTCACCGGTGATCAGCGCGGAGCCGCGCAGCCGCCGGGCGAGGACCTCCCCGGTGCGCAGCATCAGCCGCCGCTGCGCGATCACCGCGAGCTTGTCGGCGCCGGACGACTTGATCTGCTGCTGCGCCTTGCCGAACGGCACGACGAACAGCCGGGACCCGGTCTGGAACTTGTCCAGCTCGCGGACCAGCGCGTACGCCTTGTAGATCGACTCGGGGCCGGTGAACGGCATGCCGGAGAAGTGCAGGTAGTCGACGCGCAGGCCGCGGCGCATCATCCGGTACGCGGCGACGGGCGAGTCGATGCCGCCCGACATCAGCACCAGGCCGCGGCCGCTCATCCCGACGGGCAGGCCGCCCTGGCCGGGCAGGCCGCCGGAGTAGACGAACACCTCGTCGCGGTCGACCTCGATCGACAGGGTGTGGTCGGGGTGCTTCAGCCGGACGGGCTGGCCGTAGCGGGCGGTGACGAGCGTGCCGATGTGCCGGTCGAGCTCGGTGGAGGTCATCGGGAACCGCTTGTCGCGGCGCCGGGACCGGACGGCGAACGAGCCGGTCCGCCCGTCCATGAGCTCCAGGGCGGCGCGCTCGACGCTGGGGAGGTCCTTGCCGACCCGCCAGGCGCGGTGCGCCCACACGATGCCCATGACGTCGGTGATCCGCTGCGCGACCCGCTCCATGGTGGCCAGGTCGGCGTCGTGCTTGCGCACGATGAACACGCCGTGCCGGCGGACGACGTCGACCCGGGCGACCGGCCGGACGGCGGTGCGCACGTTGTCGGCGAGGCGGCGCTCGAACTGCTCGCGGTTCTTGCCCTTGAGGACGACCTCGCCCAGTTTGAGCAGCACGCACGGCTCGCCGTCGACCGGCGACTGCTCCCGGACGTCCGCCGCCGCGGTGCCGGGCGCGGTGTCGAGCGTGGTCATGCGTGATCCTCCTGGCGGGAACAGGGTAAAGAGAGGACCTCCAGTGTGGCCCAGAGAGGCCAACACCGCGACCCGCATTCCCTGTTCCCGCCCGGCGGGACGATCAGCCGAAGAAGACCTCGGCCTCGGAGTAGCGCTCCAGCGGGACGGTCTTGAGCTCCTTCGTCGCCTCGTCGAGGCCGACGCGGATGATGTCGGTGCCCTGGAGGGCGACCATCTTGCCGTAGTCGCCGTCCTTGACGGCGTCGATCGCCTGGAGGCCGAAGCGGGTGGCGAGGACGCGGTCGAACGCGGTGGGGGTGCCACCGCGCTGGATGTGCCCGAGCACGGTGGCGCGGGCCTCCTTGCCGGTGCGCTTCTCGATCTCGTCGGCGAGGGCCTGCCCGATGCCGCCGAGCCGGACGTGCCCGAACGCGTCGCGCTCACCGGTCTGCAGCTGCATCTGCCCGTCGACGGGGTGCGCGCCCTCCGACACCACGATGATCGGGGCGTAGCGGGTCTTGAACCGGCTCTCCACGTACTGGCAGACCTTCTCGATGTCGAAGGGCCGCTCGGGGATGAGGATGACGTTGGCGCCGGCGGCCATGCCGACGTGCAGCGCGATCCAGCCCGCGTGCCGGCCCATGACCTCGCAGATCAGCGCGCGGTGGTGGCTCTCGGCGGTGGTGTGCAGCCGGTCGACGGCCTCCACGCCGATGTTCACCGCGGTGTCGAACCCGAAGGTGTAGTCGGTCGCGTTCAGGTCGTTGTCGATCGTCTTCGGGACGCCGACGACGTTGACGCCGTTCTTGTACAGCTCGCTCGCGACGCCGAGGGTGTCCTCGCCGCCGATGGCGATCAGCGCGTCCACGCCGAGGCCGGCGAGGTTGTCCTTGATCCGCTCGACGCCGCCCTCGACCTTGACCGGGTTGGTCCGCGACGAGCCGAGGATCGTCCCGCCGCGGGGCAGGATCCCGCGCACGGCCTGGACGTCGAGGGCCACGGTGTCGCCTTCGAGCGGTCCGCGCCAGCCGGCCCGGAAGCCGACGAACTCGTAGCCGTAGACCTGGACGCCCTTGCGGACGACCGCGCGTATCACCGCGTTCAGGCCGGGGCAGTCCCCGCCTCCGGTCAGCACTCCGACGCGCATGCCGTCACCTTCTCCCGCCACCGGGCTCCTCCCTCGCTCCACGTTCTCAAGACTAGTCGTCGCACGCGGCGGCACGGGCCCTTCACCGGATGTCCCGGCGCGCCGCCATTGGTCTAGACCATAGTCCGTGCAGGGGGTCGCGCGGCACTTCGCCGGCGGGACGGCGCCCTCAGCCGGACGGATCCCGGCCGAAGACGCGGACCCACCTCCCGAGGACCACCACCGCTCCCCCCGGCACGCGCCGCGCCGCCGCCCGGCGCGGGCGCGGCGGGTCCTGCCCGTCATAGGACCATCGCGCCTCGGCCAGCGCGAGTTCCCGCGCCGCGTCTCCGGCGAACCGGTCCCGGTTCTCGCGCGCGAAGTCCCAGCCGTCCCGGAGGGAGCCGCGCGTCGGGCGCTCGGCGGCCCACGCGGCGAAGGCCGCCTTCCAGGACGTCCCGTACGACTCGGCCAGCGAGGGCCAGGCGCGGGCGACCTCGCCCGCCCGCTTGAGCAGGATCCCGTGCGCGGCGGCCCGCACCGCGCCGGCGTCGAAGCCCTCCGGCATCGGGCCGCCCGCCGTCATGGCCCGCACGAGCGCCTCCTGCGCCGCGGCCAGCCCGGCGTCGAATTCGCTCACGTGACGGGCTCCATCCCGGAGGCCGCGGCGATGGCGTCCAGCTCGGCGCGCAGCTCGGCGGCGGGTGGGTAGCGGCCGTCGCGCTCCAGCAGGAAGCCGGGCGGGCGGTGCCGCGCGCACAGCTCCGCGACCAGCTCCAGCACCTCGTTGGGAACGGCGGCGGCGTGCGTGTCGTGGTACCGCCCGCCCTCCTGCGAGCCGCCCGCGACATGGCAGTAGGCGATGCGCTCCAGGGGTAGGCGGGCGAGGAGGTCCGCGGGGTCCTCGCCCCGGTTGCGCGCGTTGGCGTACACGTTGGCGACGTCCAGCAGCAGGAGGGCGCCGGTGCGCTCCAGCAGCTCGGTCAGGAAGTCGGCCTCGGTGTACTCGGCGTCAGGCCAGTCGAAGAGCGCGGCGATGGGCTCGACGGCCAGCGGGACGGGCAGCTCCGCCTGCGTCCGGCGGATGTTGGCGGTCAGCGCGTCCAGCGCGGCGCGGGTGCGCGGAACCGGCAGCAGGTGCCCGGCCTCGACACCGCCCGCGCGGACGAACGCGACGTGCTCGCTCACCAGCGGCGCGCCGAGCGCCTCGGCGCAGGCGGCCAGGCGCGCGACGCGCTCGGCGGCCACGGGCTCGGCGCCGCCGAGCGACAGCCGCACCCCGTGCGGGACGATCGCCGCGCCGCGGTCGCGCAGCGCGAGCAGCTCGGGGACGGGCGCCGCCGGGTGCACCGACTCGGCGATCACCTCGGTGAAGCGCAGCCCCGGCAGCGCGCCGACGAACCCGCTGATCTCGGGGCGCCAGCCGATCCCCACGCCCAGCCGCATCTCAGCCCCCTCCGCCGCAGCCGCCGCCACCACCGCACCCGCCTCCCCCACCGCAGCCGCTCCCGCCGCCGCAGCCGCTTCCGCCGCCGCACGAGCCGCCGCCTCCGCAGGAGGAGGACGAGCACACCGAGGCGGTCGAGTTGCAGGAGGAGCCCGAGTAGCCGCCAGAGGAGGCCGCGACCCCGGCCATCTCCAGGTACCGGCCGAGCCCCACGGTCTGGGCGAACACCGGGTCGAGCGCCATCAGCGCGGCCGTGCCGAACAGCGCCACGCCCATCAGCACGGCGGGCGCCGGGAGCCCGGCGTAGGACGGCTGGTTCGCCGGGTCGAGGGCGGGCTGGGACGCCTTGATCCGCTCGACGGCCAGCTCGCCCTCCCGCGTCCGCTCGGCGCCCGCGTCGAGGCCGATGGCTCCGGCGCCGAGGCCGACCAGCGCGGCCATCGGGACGAGCTTGCCGAACCCGCTGAAGGCGTCGCTCACGACGAAGGCGGCGAAGCCGACCAGGATCCAGCCGAACATGACCAGCTGGAGGGTGCGCAGCCGGCGGCGCCCGGCCGGCGCGAGCACCATGCCCTGCGCGGCGAGACCGTCGCGGAGCTGGTCGAGCGCCGCGCGCACGCCCGGCTCGGCGGTGAGTTCGGCCAGCGTCCCGGCCCGCAGGTGGGCGACCGCCCCGAAGACCGCCGTGTCCAGCGGCGTCCCGGCCGCGCGCGGGCCGCCGGCGGACGGCTCGGTGGCCAGCAGCCGGCCGTCGGCGTAGGCGTCGGCCGCGCCGTCCAGGCGCAGCGCCGTGATCGAGGCGGCGATCGCGTGCCGCCCTCCGCCCTGCAGGTAGGCGACCTCGTACGGGTGCGGATCGCGCGCCGTGCCTTGGCGCCGGGGCGACCCCCGCAGCACCGCGGCCCGCATCCGGCGCAGGAACGCCAGCAGCACGAGCCCGATCAGGAAGTGGGCCGCGAGGAACCCCAGCGCGGGGCCCAGGATCTCGTCCGCCATGACGTGCTCCCCTCGCTATGCGCCTTTGCGGGATGAGACGCAGGCGCCGCCGCGGCGGTTCGCTACTCCTCCTCGTCGAGCCCCTTCTCGATGGCGTAGCGGACGAGTTCGACGCGGTTGTGCAGCTGGAGCTTGCCGAGCGTGTTCTGCACGTGGTTCTGCACCGTCCGGTGGGACAGGACGAGGCGCTGCGCGATCTGCTTGTACGTCAGCCCCTTCGCGACGAGGCGCAGCACCTCGGTCTCGCGCTCGGTCAGCCGCGGCGCGTCGTCGTCCTCGCGGGCGGGGGCGGCGGCGAGGCGGCGGTACTCGCCGAGGACGAGCCCGGCGAGCCCGGGGGTGAAGACGGCGTCGCCCTCGCCGGTCCGCCGGACGGCGTCGAGGAACTCCTCGCGGGCGGCGGACTTGAGCAGGTAGCCGGTCGCGCCCGCCTTCACCGCCTCCAGGACGTCCTGCTGCTCGCCGCTCGCCGACAGCACCAGCACCCGGACGGGCGGGTCGGCGGCGGCGAGGCGCCGGGTCACCTCGACCCCGCTGAGGTCGGGCAGCTGGAGGTCGACCACGGCGACCTGCGGCCTCGCCGCGGCGGCGATGCGGACCGCGGCGCGGCCCTCCCCCGCCGTCGCGACCACGTCGTGGCCGGCCTCGGCCAGGTCGCGGGCGACCGCCTCGCGCCACATCGGATGGTCGTCCACGACCATGACCCGCAGGGGCCGGAAGGGAACGTCGCTCACGGTCACACCCTAGCCCGGGGCACGGTCATCTCGACCTCGGTCCCCTCGCCCTCCGCGGAGACGATCGCCACGGTCCCGCCGAGGTCGGCGATGCGGCCGCGGATGGACTGGGCGACGCCGAGCCGCCCGTCCGCCGCCGCCCGGTCCAGGCGCCCCGGGGGCATGCCCGGGCCGTCGTCGCGGACGCTGACGGTGACCTCGCCCTCGCCGTCCTCCAGCAGGACCCACGCGCGGGCCTCCTCACCGCAGTGCCGCCGGACATTGTCGAGGGCCGCCGCCACCGCCGCCCCGACCTCCCCGGCTGCGTGCGCCGGGAGCCGCACCTCCGTGGCGGGCGTCGAGACCGTCACGAAGGTGGAGGCGTGCCCGGTGAGCAGCGGGCGCAGGTCCGTCCCGGCCCCGGAGACGTCCGCGGGCGGCGCCGCCGGGCCCGCGCCGATGAGGGCGCGCAGCGCCGCCTCCTGCTCGCCCGCGAGGCGGCCGAGCTCGGCCGCCTCGCCGCCGAGCTCGCCGCCGCGCCGCTGCACCATCGCCAGGACCTGCAGCACCGAGTCGTGGATGCGGCGCGCCAGCCGCTCCCGCTCCCGGGTCGCCGCCTCCAGCTCGACGGCCCGCGCCAGCCGCGCCTCCGCCTCCCGCGCCAGCCGCACGACGTGCCCGACGACGAGGCCCGCGAGGAACAGCAGCACGATGCCGTTGAACGTCGTCCCGCCGATGCCGCCGCTCGTCCCGGCGACCGCGTGCACCATGAGGTTCGCGGCGGCCAGGACGGCCGCGGCGGCGATGCCGGCCCGCCGGCCCCCGGCGACCGCCCACGCCAGCACCGCGGCCGCCACCCACGACACCGGCAGCGTCGGGCGGCCGGCCGAGATGTTCGGGGACGTCTCCACCCACGCCGTCGCCAGCACGCACCCCGCCGCGACGGCGAGGTCGGCGCCCAGCAGCGCCCTGCCCCGCGGGCCCGGGCCGCCCGGGGCGAACGCGGCGGGCCTGAAGGCGAACGACGCGTAGCCCGTCCACGCGGCCATGACGGCGAGGACGGCCCATCCGCCGAGCGGGTGGGCGTAGCCGCCGGAGTTCATGGCGATCACGACCGCCGCGTAGCACAGGGCGAGCCCGCGGTAGACGGCCACGGCGCGCCACAGCGCGGTCTCCAGGCCCGTCCCGCGCGGCTCAGCCGCGGTCACTCAGCCCTCCGTCGTCCTCGACCGGACGCACCTCCTTGCCGGCCATCTCGGCCTTCACCTCGGCGGAGTACCGGTCGACGTACTCCTGCCCGGACAGCCTCTGGATCGCCATCATGATCTCGTCGGTGATCTCGCGGAGCACCTCGTGGTCGTCCTCGCGCCCGTAGTGGCGGGAGAAGTCCAGGGGCTCGCCGAACCGCACGCCCGGCCGGATCCCGAGCCGCGGGTACGGCCTGCCGGGCGGCATCAGCTCGAACGTGTTGACCATCGCCATCGGGATCACCGGCACCCGCGACTTCAGCGCCAGCCGCGCGACCCCCGTCTTGCCGCGGTACAGCCGGTTGTCGGGCGCCCGGGTGCCCTCGGGGTAGATGCCGAGCAGCTTGCCCTCGCCGAGGATGCGCAGCCCCGTCCGCAGCGCCGCCTCGGCCGCCGAGCCGCCGGTCCGGTCGACCGGCACCACCCCGACGCCGGTGAAGAAGCCCTTGCTGACCAGCCCCTTGATCCCCCGGCCGGTGAAGTACTCCTCCTTGCCGATGAAGAAGATCGGGCGCATCAGGGGCAGCGGGCCGAAGAAGTGGTCGGCGAACGACAGGTGGTTGCTCACCATCAGCGCCGGCCCGCGCTTCGGGACGTTGCGCACCCCCCGGTTCCGCGGCCACCACAGCAGGTACATGACCGGGGTGAGGACGATCCTCAGCAGGATCCAGAACCAGAGCATCGTATGCGGGCACCTTTCCCTCGGACCGGACGCCCCCGCGCGGGCGTGCCCCGGTCCTGGCCGACGGGAGACGATGGGACATCCTCCCACTCTCCGTCCCACCGATCTACCGGCCGGTACCGCGCACCGGAACGCGACCGCCCGGCGGCGGACCGGGAATAACCGTAGGCTCGGAGCGGTAAATCTCAATCGGGTGCGCCGGGGGGCTTGTCCCGGGCGGCGCAGCGAATACCGTGGGACACACGTTTCGGGGTGTCCGGGAGAGTCCTCCGCGCGGAGGCGACCGGGCACCACATGTCAATGGGGGGAGCGGAGGCCGCCATGCCGGTGCTGTCGGTCACGCCGGAGTCGTCGAAGGAGCCGGCCCCGTGAATCGCCGTGGCAATGGACTGTCAGCGGAGACCTACGCCCCACTGGTCGACCTCGCGCCGCATCTCGCGGACGCGATGCTGTCGGCCCTCGGCGAGGCGGGCGTCGCGGCCTACGCGGCGTCCCCGTCCGGGCTGCCGGAGATCGCCGAGGCGCCCGCGGAGCCGGTCGCCGGCGACGTCCTCGACCGGCTGTACGTGGACGTGGAGATGAAGCCGGCCGCCGAGGGCATCCTGCGCGTGCACCTCGCGCGCCTGCGCGAGGCCTCCGCACGCGGCTCCGACGGCGAGCACGAGGGCGCCGAGCTCAACGACGCCGACCTGCTCGGCGCCGGCCGGCCCGACCCCGCCGAGCGCACCGAGACCGGCCTGGCCGACCCTGGCGCGGGCCAGGCGGGCGGCGCCGCCGAGCGCGACGAGGACGCCATCTGGGCCGAGATCGTCGCCGGGTACGACGCCGTCCCCGAGGGCGACGAGGTCCCGTGGCCCGACGAGGAGAACATCCGCGAGCCCGCCGACCCCCCGGGCGAGGGTGAGGACCGCACCGGGCGGCTGCCCCGCGCCCGCGTGATCAGGCCGGTCGAGGAGCCCGCGTTCCCCGCCGGCGACGACGATGACGACGAGGGGCACTACGTCCCGCCCCCTCCCCCGCCGCTGCCGAGCGCCGACCCGCTCACCAAGGGCGCCTGGATCGCGCTGATCGGCGGCCCCGTCTACCTGCTGGTCACCGTCATCCTCGACTGGGAGGTCCCCGGCTGGGCCGCCTTCCTCGCCGTCGCGGCCTTCATCGGCGGCTTCGTCACCCTCGTCCTGCGCATGGGCGACGAGCCCCGCGACCCCGACGACGGGGCCGTCGTCTAGGGCGTCTCCAGCTCGGCCAGCAGGGGCCGGTGGTCGGTGGCCAGGGGGTGGTCCCCGGCGTCGTCGGGCGGTACCCCGCACGCGGCGACCCGCACGGCCGGGTCGGCGAAGACGCCGTCGATGCGGCGCTTCGGGGCGCGCGCGGTGAAGGTGAGCTCCCCGCCTGCCGGAGCGGCCGCGTAGCCGTCCTGGAAGCGGCCGGCCAGCAGTGACCAGGACGGTCCGCCCGGCTCCTCGTTGACGTCGCCCGCGAGCACGACCGGGGCGCCGTGGCGGGCGCGGGCGCGGTCGAGGTGGGCGAGGATCTCGTGGACGTGCCGCAGCCGCGGGCCGTCCGCCAGGTCCAGGTGGGTGCTCGCGGCGATCAGGCGGGCGCCGCCGACCTCCAGGACGGCGATCGCGAGGGCGCGGCGGTGCAGGCCCGGGTCCGGGGTGAGCAGGTGGAACTCGCGGGCCACGCGGCGCACGTGCGGCGCGGCGAGGACTGCGAGCCCGCAGGCCCGCCGCCCCGCCGCGATCCGCAGGCCGCAGTCCCGCGCCAGGCGGCGGCGCCGGAGCCGCCAGCCCCAGAAGCGCGGGACCTCCTGCACGCACACCACGTCCGGGGCGTTCGCGCGGACGACGCGGGCCACGGCGGCCGGGTCGTCGCGCAGCGACCGGATGTTGTACGAGAGCAACCGGACGGCGGTCACGCCTAGACGATCACGTCCTGGAACGGGCGGACGCGGGCCAGGTCGGCGGCGCCGACGATGCCCGCCGCCGAGCCCAGCTCGGCGATCCGGATGTCGGGCAGCGGGCGGTGGCCGCGACCGGTCAGGGCGTCCTCGAACGCGGAGCGGATCGGATCGAGCAGCAGGTCTCCGGCGTCCGACAGGCCGCCGCCGATGATGAACGCGCCCGGGTCGAGGATCGCGCTGAGGTCGGCCAGGCCCTGGCCCGCCCAGTGCGCGATCGTCCGGAAGCACTCCAGCGCCGCCTTGTCGCCCTCCCTGGCCGCCTGCGACACCTCGGGGCCGCTGATGCCCTCGGGCCGGCCGCCGCCGAGCTCCAGCAGGCGCCCGGCCATCGCGGGCGCCACCCGGGCCAGGTCGCGTGCCTCGTGCACGAGGGCGTTGCCGCTGGCGTACTGCTCCCAGCAGCCGCGGTTGCCGCAGCCGCAGCGGCGCCCGTCCGGGACGACCCGGAAGTGCCCCATCTCGGCGCCGATGCCGAACCGGCCCCGGTACAGCTCGCCGTTGATGATGATGCCGCCGCCGATGCCGGTGCCGAGGGCCACCAGGACGAGGAAGTTCTCACCGCGCCCGGCGCCGAACCGGGCCTCGCCCCACGCGGTGGCGTTGCCGTCGTTCTCCACGACGACCGGCAGCCCGACGAGGCTCTCCACCTTCTCCTTGATCGGCTCGTCCCGCCAGGCGAGGTTCGGCGCGAACAGCACGGTGGAGCGGGTCTCGTCGACGAAGCCCGCGGTGCCGAGCCCGACCGCCGCGACCTCCTCGTACTTGCCCTTGAGCAGGTCGACGACCTCGGCGATGGTCTCGGCGGTCTCTTTGGGGTTGGTCGAGGGAGTCGGCCGGCGGACCTTCTCCAGGATCGTTCCCCGGTCGTCGACGACCCCCGCGGCCACCTTCGTGCCGCCCACATCCACGCCGATGGTCAGGGCCATGTAACCCTTCCTCCTCCTCGCGTCGCCCCTGGCTGGAGCCACTCCCGCTCTACCCGATGTCGATGGGGCCGCCGGTGGCGGCCGACCACGGGTCGCCCGGATCGGGACGTTCCGACCGATCGGACGTACCCGCCCGCGCGCCCTCCGACGCCTCCGGCGGCCCGGTCCGGCCGGGCCCGCCCGTCCGGTGCGCCTCCCGCGCCCGGTCGGACGGCCGGGTCCGGTCGAACGCGGCCGCGACGTCCAGGGCGGCGGCGACCAGCGACCGCCCGGCCTCGCGCAGGTGCCGCCCCACGTCGCCGCCCGACTCCCGCTTGATCGCGATGGCCCGGCAGACCGGGCAGTCGCGGCACTCGGGGGCGCCGGTGGCGATGTGCGGCCCGCGGGCGTCCGCGCCGGGCCCGCCGGACGTCTCGTCGGCGATGGCACGGTCCCACACGTTCCCGCCCGGCTCGTCCGGCTCGCCGCCCCGGCCCGCGCGCCCGTCCCGGCCGCCGCCGCCCACCCGTCTGATCAACGCGTCGACGAGCTTCGCCGCCTCGTCCAGGACGTCGCCCGACTGGTCGCTCATGTCTCCATCTTCCATCCGTCGTCGGCGTGAACGGTATCGCCTCCGCGCCGTGTTCAGGCCACCACCCCGCGGCGGGCTCAGCCCTCCACGTGGCGCTTGAGGCCCTTGAGGGCTGAGTCGATGATCCGCTTCTCGCCCTTGCGCTTCACCATGCCGATCATGGGGATGCGGACGTCCACCGCCAGCTCGTAGGTCACCTCGGTGACGCCGCCCTCCTCCGCCAGGTCGTAGGTGCCGTGCAGCCCGGTGACGACCGTGCCCGGCTCCACCAGCTCCCACGTCACCCGGTCGTCGCCCTCCCAGGTGTAGGCGAGCCCGACGGTGTCGCTGAACGGGCCGCCGTCGAACGTGAGCCGGGCGCGGGCGGCCCGGCCGTCCTCGCCCCTGTCCTGCACGGTGAACTCGCGGATGCCGCTCGCCCACTCCGGGTACGCCTCGAGATCGGCGATCACCGCCATGATCTCGGCCTTTCCGGCCTTGACCGTGACGGAGGAACTCGTGCGGTCCGCCATCTGCGTCTCCCTCCGGCTCGCCCCGAACCCCTGCGGGCTCGCTGTCCCTAGAGAAGTATGGTTCACACCGTCAGGACGTAAGGCACACCGCGCGCACGGAAGTGCCCGACGTTCACGCATTCGGTGCGGCCGATGCGGATGCGGCTCGCGAGCGGCTGGTGGACGTGCCCGAACAGCACGTACCTCGGCTGCGTGCGGTGGATCGCCTCCAGGATCGCCTCGCTGCCGCGCTCGAACCTGCGCGCCACGGTGTCGTACAGCAGGTCGGGGACGGCGGGCGGGATGTGGCTGCACAGCACGTCCACCTCGCCGACCGCCTCGACCTTGGCCGCGAAGGCCTCCTCGTCCAGCTCGTAAGGGGTGCGGTACTCGGTGCGCAGGCCGCCCCCGACGAACCCGAACCGCAGGCCGCCGATCTCGGTGGTCTCGCCGTCCAGGACGTGGTGGCCGTCGCGCAGGTGCGCGTCCCACAGCCGGGGGACGTCGACGTTGCCGTAGGTCAGGTACGCCGGGGCGGGCATGGCCGCGAACAGCTCGGCGTACTGGCGGTTCACGGCCCGCTCGATGTGCGGCCGGGCGTCCCCGTCGAGCGAGGCCCACAGCCCCCGGGAGAACTCGCGGGCCTCGTCGAAGCGCTTCTCGGTCCGCAGCCCGATGAAGCGGTCGGCGTTGTCCTGGCCGAACAGGTCGGCGAAGATCCCCTGCCCGTGGTCGTGGTAGTCGATGAACAGGATCAGGTCGCCCAGGCAGATGAGCGCGTCCGCCCCGTCCGCCGCGCCCGCCAGCGCGTCCGCGCGGCCGTGGACGTCGCTCACCACATGGATCCTCATGAACCGAATGTAATGGCGCCGACCACCGGAGTGAACGGGCGTCCGCCGGAAGGCCGTCAGCCGGCGGCGGCCGCCACGAGGGTGCGCCACTCGCGCACCAGGGCGGGGTCGACCGGCGCGTCCCAGTCGCCGTCCGGGCGCACGGCCGTGCCCACGTGGAACGCGGTGACGCCCGCGGCGGCGAGGACGGCGACGTGCTTGCGGCGCAGCCCGCCCCCGGCCATGATCATCTCGGCGGCGGCGGGGTCCCCGACCGCGCGCCGGACGAGCACGTCGACCCCCGCGTCCACGCCGCGGGCCGAACCCGCCGTCAGCACGGTGTCCAGGCGTCCGCCGAACGCGCGTACGGCGTTCCACGCCTGGGCCGGGTCGGCGGCGTGGTCCAGCGCCCGGTGGAAGGTCCAGGGCAGCGGGTCGGTGTCGGCGGCGAGCTTGCCGGTGGCGCCCGCGTCGACATGCCCGGAGGAGTCGAGGAAGCCGAGCACGAACCCGTCCGCGCCCGCGGCGGCGAGGCCCGCTGCGGCGCGCCGCAGCCGGTCCAGCTCGGCGCCGGTGGTGCGGAACCCCGCGTTGGCGCGCAGCATCACCCGCATCGGCAGGGACGTGGCCTCCCGGATGGCCGCGACCAGGTCGGGGTCGGGGGTGAGCCCGTCCGCTGCCATGTCGGCGACGACCTCGATGCGGTCGGCGCCGCCCTCCTGCGCCGCGCGGGCGTCGGCGGCGGACAGCGCGATCACTTCGAGCAGCGACATGGCGACCCCCGGAACCCGTTTGCGTTGTGCGACCGGCTCCAGGGTAGGCGACCCGGCGGCGGGCGCCGGGAGCCGGCGGGCGGTCTTTGCCGTGCCGTTAACCGCCGGGGTTCGCGGCACGATTCCTACTCGTGGGTATCATGCGGCAACGGAGGAGTTCGCGCGCCGCGGGCCGGACGGCCCGAGCGCGCCGCGGACCCTCCCGCCGTCCTCGAAGACCGACGACAGGAGTGGGCCGTGCGCGAGTTCAGCGTCCCCGCGATGGTGGAGGTCCCCGACTCCGCCACTCTGACCGACGCGCCCTTCGCCCGGGCCGCCGAAGAGCCCGGCCGGATCGTGCTGCGCCGCAAGAACGGCGACGCGTGGAGCGCCGTCACCGCGGCGGAGTTCGCCGCCGAGACGGCGGGGGTCGCCAAGGGCCTGGCCGCCGCCGGCGTCGAGCCCGGCGACCGGGTGTGCCTGCTGTCGCGGACCCGCTACGAGTGGACGGTCCTGGACTACGCGATCTGGGCGGCGGGCGCGGTCTCCGTCCCGATCTACGAGACGTCCTCCGCCGAGCAGATCGAGTGGATCGTCGGCGACTCCGGGGCCAGGGCGGTGTTCGCCGAGACCGCCGCGCACGTGGCGACCGTCGAGGAGATCCGCGACCGGCTCCCCGGGCTGGCGCACGTGTGGGGCATCGACGCGGGCGGCGTCGCGGAGGTCACCCGGCTCGGCGCGGACGTCGGCGACGACGTCGTCGAGGAGCGCCGCCGGTCCCGCCGCGCCGCGGACATCGCCACGCTCGTCTACACCTCCGGCACCACCGGGCGCCCCAAGGGCTGCGAGATCACCCATGGGAACCTGGTGTCGACCGCCCGCAACGCCGTGCAGGGGGCGATCGCCGAGATCGCCGTCGAGGGCAGCTCCACGCTGCTGTTCCTGCCGCTGGCGCACGTGTTCGCCCGGCTGATCGAGGTCGCCACCATCGAGGGCGGCATCGTGCTCGGGCACAGCGACGTCCCGAACCTGCTGCCGGACCTGGCCTCGTTCCGGCCGACGTTCCTGCTGGCCGTCCCGCGCGTGTTCGAGAAGGTCTACAACGGCGCCGAGCAGAAGGCCGCGGCCGACGGCAAGGGCAAGATCTTCAAGACGGCGGCGGAGACCGCGGTCGCCTACAGCCGGGCGCTGGACGACGGCGGCCCCGGCCTCGGGCTGAAGGCCCGGCACCGCGTCTTCGACGTGCTCGTGTACCGCAAGCTGCGCGCCGCGGTCGGCGGCAGGGTGCAGTACGCGGTGTCCGGCGGCGCCGCGCTCGGCGAGCGGCTCGGGCACTTCTTCCGCGGCGTCGGGATCACGATCCTGGAGGGCTACGGGCTCACCGAGACGACCGCGCCCGCCGCCGTCAACCGGCCCTCCGCCATCAAGATCGGCACGGTGGGCAGGCCGATCCCCGGCGTCGACGTGCGCATCGCCGAGGACGGCGAGGTCCTCGTGCGCGGCGTCGACGTCATGCGCGGCTACTGGAACAACGAGGCCGCCACCAAGGAGGCCCTGGAGGACGGCTGGTTCCACACCGGCGACCTCGGCTCCCTCGACGAGGAGGGCTTCCTGCGGATCACCGGCCGGAAGAAGGAGATCCTCGTCACCGCGGCGGGCAAGAACGTGGCGCCCGCCCCGCTGGAGGACCGGCTCCGCGCCCACCCGCTGATCAGCCAGTGCCTCGTCGTCGGCGACGGCCGCAAGTTCATCAGCGCGCTCGTCACCCTGGACGAGGAGGCGCTCGGCCCGTGGAAGGCCCGGCACGGCAAGCCGGCGGAGATGACGGTGGACGAGCTGCGCCGCGACCCCGACCTCGTCGCCGAGATCGAGGCCGCGGTCGCCGACGCCAACAAGTCGGTCAGCCACGCTGAGGCGATCAAGAAGCACGTCGTCCTCGGCGTCGACTTCACCGAGGAGGCCGGCCACATGACGCCGAGCCTGAAGGTGAAGCGCAACGTGGTGATGAAGGACTTCGCCGACGAGATCGACGCCCTCTACACCGGCTGAGCCAGCGCGGCGACGGCGTCCCCGATCGGGGTCGAGCCGTTGAGCAGGTCCAGCGTGAGGCGGCGGACGTCGCCGGCGTCCAGCAGCGCCGCGACGACCGCCGCGACGTCGTCGCGGGTGACCGCGCCGTGCCCGATCGGCGGCTCGGCCAGCGCCACCAGGCCGGTGGGCGGGTCGTCGGTGAGGCGGCCCGGCCGCAGGATCAGCCAGTCCAGGGCGTCGCGGCGCCTCAGGTCGTCCTCGGCCTCGCCCTTGGCCCTGATGTAGGCCTCCCAGACCTCGCCGCGCCCGGGCGCGGGCGGCTCGCCCGCGCCCATCGCGGAGATCTGCACGAAGCCGCGGACCCCCGCGCGTTCGGCGGCGTCGGCCGCGAGCACCGCGGCGCCGCGGTCGACGGTGTCCTTGCGCGACACTCCGCTGCCCGGCCCCGCGCCCGCGGCGAACACGACGGCGTCCGCGCCGGTCAGATGGTCGGCGAGCTCGTCGAGGGTCGCCGACTCCAGGTCGCACACGACCGGCCCGGCGCCGGTGTCCCGGACGTCGCCGGCGTGGCCGGGGTTGCGGATGATGCTCAGCACGGTGTCCCCCCGTGCGGACAGCAGCCGGGACAGCCGCAGTGCGATCTGCCCGTGCCCGCCCGCGATCACGATGTTCATGCCGCGATCGTAGGACGCCGCGGACCCGGACGCGCGGACGCGCGGCCGGGTCCCGGCGGGTCGGAGCCGTTCAGCGGCGGCGCTTGATCCGCGTCCCGGCCCTGCCGTTGATCGCGTTGACGGCCTTCGCCATGAGCTGGTCGTCCATCACGTTGATGAGGTCGCCGTGGTCGGTCACCGGGTCGTGGCCCGACTCGGGGAAGCTGTCCAGCGCGAACGCCAGCGGCTTGGCGGGCAGGTTGTAGGCCAGCGTCATCCGCAGCTGCGGCACCGCCTTCGTGCCCTGCGGGCACTGCCCCGTCGCCTGGTCCGGGAACCGGATGTGGTCGCGGTGGTTGGCGCTGTCGGTGTTCTGGCCGTCCCAGCAACTCGGGAAGTTCAGCACGCGCAGCACCTTGCTGCCCCGCGGGCACAGCGGGTACTTGTCGGTGAACGCCCGGTTCTCGAATCCGGTGCACGTCCAGCTGGCGTGCGCGTTCTTCAGGCCGTTCGTCACCGCCTTGGCGTCACCGGTGGCGACCCGGATGAACCGCGGCATCGCGGTCACCTTGCTGCGCGGGTTGCCGAGGAACTGGAGCTTCACGCTCGACGGCGTGACGATGCTGCCGGTGTTGCCGTCCGCCTGGCTCTGCTGCGCGCGATCGGAGTCGTCCTGGCCGTTGCGGAGCCGGATCACCGGCCAGAAGTAGGCCGACTTGTCGCCGTTGGTGCAGGTCGTCCCGGCGGCGGCAAAGGTCTCGTCGGTGGAGAACGCGTTCGTGTCGAGGTTGCCCACGTAGTCGTGGATGTGGTGCGCGCCGTTCACGACGCCGGGGGCCGCGAGCACGTTGTCGGGGTTGCTGTGGGCCTGGCCCTTGTTCACACCGCAACTGGAGGCGAACACGCCGGTCGAGGCCTGGCGGCTGCGGCGCGGCTGCCGCACACGTGGCGCCTTGCGGATGTCGACGAACTGGTCGGCGCGCAGGCTCGGATTCGCCGGAGCCTGCCCGCCGTTCTGCCCGCCGTTCTGGCCGCCGTTCTGGCCGTTGCCCTGCCCGCCTCCGGGCTGCTGACCGCCCTGCGGGTCGGCCGGGGGTGTCGTCTGGCCGCCCTGCGGGTCGGCCGGCGGGGTGGTCTGGCCGCCGTCGATCGGGCCGCCATCGCCCATCTGACCGCCGTCACCCATCTGGCCACCGTCGCCCATTTGACCGCCGTCGCCCATCTGGCCACCATCGCCCATTTGACCGCCGTCGCCCATTTGACCGCCGTCGCCCATCTGGCCGCCTCCGGGCTGCTGACCGCCCTGCGGGTCGGCCGGCGGCGTCGTCCGGCCGGAGCCCTGGAGCTTCGGAACGCCGGAGCCGTCCGCGGGCAGCGCCGGATAGGCGGCCGGGCCCGCCGCCGCGGTGGTCACGGGAATGTACGGCTGCGCCGCCGCGCCGGGGGTCCCCTGGCAGGCCGTCGCGACGAGGGTGAACGCCGGGATCAACACGGCGAAGGCTTTCTTCTTTCGTCCCATCGAAAAACTGCTCCCTTTGCGGGGTGTACGTCAGTGCAGGGCGCGCCTGGGAACCAGGCCCGTGCTCTCCAGCAGCGACATGTGCGTGTTGACGAATTTCAGGCACCGTTCGGCGAACGCGCGGATCTCGGTGTTCTCGGTCGCCGCGCGCACCTTGGCGATGACGGTGAAGACCTGCCCGTGGGCGGCACGCAACCGCAGCACGAACGTCTTGTCATAGTCGGCGCCGTATTTTCCCGACATCTCCCTCAGCCAGCTCTTCTGGCTGCCGTTGGGCTCGTTGGGAAGGAGTACGCCCAGCTTCTGCGCCTCGGCGCGGGTGTCGGCGTCCAGCTGCATGTGCTGGCGCATGATGATCTCGCCGACCTCCTTCACCCGGGGGCTGGACGCGCGCTGCGCGGCCTGCTGCCCGGCGGGCATCTCCCAGAGGCCGGCCTGCCGGACCTTGACCAGGAGCTGCCTGTCCAGAGTGCTGAGCCGCCCCCAGCGGGTGTTGACGGTGCCACCGAGGTTCGCCGCGCCGCTCGCGGGCGTGCCGACCGGGCTCATGACGACCGCGAAGGCCGCCACGACGGCGGCCACGGCCGCCAGTACCAGCAGCAGGCGTCCTTTGCCGAGGCGCGGGAGCGTGCGCTTTCCGGCGATTCCGTAGGATTTCCTCAAGGGCTCTCGTCCCTCCTTTCAAGGATCTCTCGACGGACCCGGCGCGGGTTCGTCCGGAGATACGCACCGGCCCACCGTCCGGGTTCAACGATGTCCACCTGTTGTCATTTCTTCGCGCGGGAATTCAGCGCCGCGACGGCGCTCCGGGAACTCCGCCGACGACTCGCAGCGCCAATGCAGGGCACATCGCGACCGCCTTCTGGACGTCCTTCTCCATCCATGAGGGAATGTCGGTGCCGAGCACGACGGGAAAGCCGTACCGGTCGAGCTGGATCAGCTCGGGCACGAGATAGGCGCACAGGCCGTGCCCGTCGCACCGGCTCCAGTCGATCGCGACCCGCCCCTCCGAGCCGTCCGGCACCGGCAGCGGCAGGACCCCGTAGGTCGACTGGCCGCACCCGCCGCCCCACCGGTGCTCCTCGATGTCGGCGGTGAAGGCCTCCATCGCCGACAGGACGAACCTCGCCGTCCCGTCGGGGTGGGTGCAGGCGCCGCGGCCCCGGCCGACGCCGGCCGCGCGGCGCACGTCCTCCGCCGTCCCGGCCCCCTCGGTGAGCGCCATCAGCGACCGGACGACGTCGGGCAGCCCGAGCCGGCACGGCCCGCATTGCCCGGCGGACTGCGCGGCGAGGTACGACGCGATCCGCGTGACCTCGCCGAGCGGGCAGGTGCCCTGGGTGAGCGGCAGGATGATCCCGGCGCCCACCGTCCCGCCCACGCGCCGCATCCCGGCGCGCGACAGCACCGCCCGCGACACCGCGGCCGGGTCGAGCCACATCCCGTGGTACCCGCCGACGAGCACGCCCGGCGACGGCGGCACCTCGCAGTGGTCAAGGACGGCCCGCAGCGGCGTGCCGAGCGGCGCCTCCACGACCTGCGTCCCGCCGATCGTCAGCAGCGTGGTGCCCGGCTCGTCGTCGGTCCCGGCCGAGGCGTACAGGTCGGGGCCAAGGGAGACCAGCACCGCCAGCTGCGCGAACGTCTCGGTGTTGGACAGCAGCGTCGGGAAGCCGTCCACCCCCGAGTCGGACGCGCGGACCTTGACTCCCGGCGGGATCGGCGTCTCCCCGTTGATCGCGCGGATCACCGCGCCGCTCTCCCCCGAGATGAACCGCTCCGTCAGCCGCACGACCCGGGCGGGCATCCGCCGCTCGCTGATCGCGGCGCGGACCGACCGGGCGGCCTCGTCGCTCTCGACGGCCAGCACGATCCGCTGGGTGCCGAGCGCGCTCGCCGCGATCTGCGCGCCGTCGAGCACCAGGTGCGGGGCCCTGCCGAGCAGCACCTTGTCCTTGGCGCTGCCGGGCTCGCCCTCGGCGCCGTTGACCACCACGACGACATCCTCGCTGGACCCGCGCTCGTCGCCCTTCTCGCCGGGCAGCAGCGCGGTCCGGTCGGCGGTCGGGTGGTTGACCCGCGCGGCGACCGCCATCAGCTTGCGGGCGAACGGGAACCCCGCCCCGCCCCGCCCCCTCAGGTCGACCTGTTCGGCCATGCGCACCAGGTCGTCCAGCGCCGGCGCGCGGAGCCTGCCGTGCACCGCCAGATGTCGGTCGAGGTCCAGCCGGTCGAACCGGTCGAACCCGAGCGTCAGCCGCGGCCCGCCGATATTGGAGACGGTGACGGTCGAGGTCATCGGATCACCTCGGTGTCACGGCCCTGGCCGGTGACGGGCATGCCGCGCGGGTCCGCGACGGTCCTGCGGGAGTCGTCGAGGTCCCGCCGGACGCCGAAGTCCCGGCGGCCGCCGAAGTCGCGCGGGTCGTCGGTGTCGCGCGGGTCGTCGAAGCGGTCCTCCCCCGCCCGGGCGCGCGCCCTCGCGGCGGCGCGTCCCTCCTCGTGCTCGCGCGCCGCCATGGCGCGCCGGTCGCGGCGCCGTCCCGCGCCGTCCGGCAGCGAGTACGCCTCGACGTCCTCGCCCGCCAGGTGGACGTCCCGCGGCTTGATCACCACGACCATGCGGGTGACCAGGGCGAGCACGACGAACACGACGCTCATCACGTAGCTGAGGACGACCCACGGCGCCGCGGCCCGCCCGGTGATCAGGCCGTGCACGATCGCGAGCGGCCAGGACACGTAGGCGACGGCGTGCATCGACCGCCACACCCAGGCCTTGCCGCGCAGCGCGAACCGCGCCCGCATCAGCCCGGTGACCACGATGAGGAGCATCAGGTCGGAGGCGATGGTGCCGAGGCCGATCGCGCCGCCGTCCGGCACGACGATCTGGACGGGCAGCGCGAGGCCGCTCATCACCTTCACCGTGACGTGCGCGACCAGCATCGCCGTCGCGATGACGGCGGAGGCGCGGTGCACCGCCTGGGCGAGCACCCGGTGCCGGATCTTCAGGATGAGGCGCTCGGTGGCCAGCAGCCCGCTCATCACCGCGGTGGTGAGGGCGACCAGCGCGAAGACCCCCGCGTAGAAGCTGAGGAAGTACTGCACGTTCGCGACCGCGACGGCGCCCTGCGGGGTCGCCGCGCCGACCAGCACCAGCACCGCGCCGGCGAGCACCACGCGCAGCGCCCAGGCGGGCACCGCGGGATCATCACTGTTGCGCATTCGCACCGCTCGGACTCCTGTTCTAGGTGGCGGCCGGCGCCGGGGCTCCGGCCGATCCGGCGCCGTCCTTCTTCGGCTTCGCGCCGGGGGACGGAGATGACGACGGAGGGTCGTCCGCGGCGGGGACCGGGCCGAGGTTGGCCAGCAGGCCCCCGGGAAGCACCTGCAGGACGCCGCGTTCGGCGAAGCCGAGGAGCGGCTTGGCGCGCTCGCGGAACGTCCAGCCGCCGATCTCGGCGCCGTCGAGCGGGACCGCCCCGCCGCCGCGGCGCAGCCCGAAGGCGACCTCGGGGCCCGGCGCGGCCGCCCCGCCGCAGGGCCGGGCGGCGCCGGTGCGGCCGAGCGCGTCGCCCTGCGCGACGACGCTGCCGTCGCGCAGCTCGGTCACGCTCCGCATGCCGTAGTACGTGGACGCGAGGCCGCTCGGGTGGATCACCATGACCACCGCACCGGCCTGGCCGGAGCAGAACCGGTAGAGCCGTCCGGCGCCGGCGGCGAGGACGCGGCCGTCGCCGCCCGAGAAGGCCAGCGACGCCAGCGGGCGCGAGGACGCGGCGTCGTCGGAGGTCGTCATCGACCACGCCTCCCCCGTCTTCCAGGGCAGCATCAGCCGGTCGCCCGCCCGCGTCCCGTTGACGAGCGTGGTGGCCTGCGCGGCGCTGAGCGCGCCGTACTTGCGCAGGAGCCGCGACTCCGACGGCGACATGAGGTTCGCGGGGGCGGCTCCGAGGAGCGCGGCGAAGGTCGTCGCGCCCGACAGCCCGACCTGCCACTGCCGGCCCGTCCAGTGGGCGGCGTAGAAGGCGAGCTCGGGGCCGGCCGCGCTGGACTCGGGAACCGGGATCGCGCTCGTGCCGAAGACCCAGGTCCGGTCGGCGCTCTGGCGGGTGGCGCCCACGAACGGCTGCCGCGTCAGCGCCGCACCGTAGGCCTGCCGCGCCGCGGCGCCCCGCTGGGCCAGCGTCAGCTTGCGGACCTGCGTGGCGAGGACCCCGAGGTCGGGTCCCGCCGGAGGGGCGGCCGTGCCGCCGCCGGTCCCGGGCCGCTGCTGGGGCTGCTGGGGCCGCGCGGGTGTCCCGCCCGTGCCGGGCTTCGGCGGCCGGATCGCGCGCTGCGAGCCGACCGGTCCCGAGGAGCCGCCGACGGGCCCGCCGTCGAGCAGGGCCCGCTCGGCGATGCCCAGCAGGGACAGCCCGACCGCGGTGGACAGGACGATCGCGCCGATGCTCAGCCGGTCGGCGGGCCGCCTGCCGCGGCGCGGCGTCGCCTTCGGCCCGGGGCGCGGCGGCGACTGGCGGCGGCGCTGCTCCGGTCGGGCGGGCCTGCGCCGGGAGCCGTCCCGCCCCGCGCGCGGCGGCTCCGCACGGCGGGGACGCCCGCCCCGCGCGGGGAACTCGCGGGACCGATCCCTCGCGGAGCGTCCCGCGCGCCCGCCGAGCCCCTCGACCCTGGCATCGAACCTTTCGGTGCGGTCGTCGCGCGGCTTGCCGCGGGCGTCGGGGCGCTCCGTCCGTGCGTCCCGCTCGGCGCGGGGGGTGGGACGCCCGGTCGGGGTGTCGCGCCGCGTGGCCCGCGCGTCGAGCTGCTCGGTGCGGGCGTCGGGCTGCTCGGTGCGGGCGTCCCGCCGCGCGTTCCGGGGGGCCGGCCGCTCGCCTCGGGCGTCGGGGCGCTCCGGTCGGGCGTCCCGGCGCGTGCGGGCGGCGTAGCCCGCGGGGTCGTAGCTGCCGCGCGCGTCGAAACGCTCGCTCGCGGCGTCGCCGCGCCGTTCGGCGGGCTCCGGCCACTGCGCCCGGGGGCGCGGCCGCTCGGTGCCCTTGCCGGAACGGCGCGCGCGGGCCTTGGACTCGCGGCGCTTGATCTCGCGCCGCGACGGCTCGCGCCGCGACGCTCCGCGGCCCCGCTCGGACCAGTCCGGCTGCTCCGACCACCAGGACCCTTCGGGCCACTGGGGGTCCCCGGACCGGAGCCCCCGCTCGGGCTCGGGTCTCGTGGACGGGCGCGCGGGCGTCTCGGCCCACGGTGAAGCATGCGTTTGGCCCTGGGACGCATGCCCGTAATCGCGTCGCGCCATGCCCTCTCCTGTGGAGGAGACGGAGAGCACGGCGAACGCCGGTAGGTTCCGCGCCGCCGGGCCTGTCGCCCGGCGGCCGTCCCGCTGAGACATGACGGGACCGTGATGTCGGAGCCCGCTCGCTCCCACCACGATCCCCGGAACGGATTCTCGCGAATCCGCCCGATCACTCCGGGAGCATACGCCCCTGAAGCCTCGTAGATGTCAATCGATGCCAGAAAAGGCCGGTGACTCTCGTCCTGCGGGGCTGCGCTCATCACCTGTACGCACGGAGGCCGCCACAGGTTCACGCCTTCCGGCGCGAGTTCCGGTACCCCTCCCACCTGGGCGGATCGACATTCCGGCGGACAACGGGCTTAGTGACGGCTGATCCGCCCATTAAGTGCGGGTTAACGCCACCGCGGCGGGCGGCCGGCGGCCCTAACGTCGGAAAAGCCGGCGGCCATGGACGCGGGCGGCGGCAGGAGGTGGCCCCATGACACGATCACCGCGACACGGGATCAGCCCGGGGGCCTCCTCTGCCTCCCGCGCGTCCACGGCCGGGCACCGTCGCGGGGCCGGGCCCCACGGTGCCGCACGCCGGGGCCGTGCCCCGCGCTCCCGTCCACGCGTACCCGATCCGTTCCCGCCTGCCGGCCCGCACGGCGCGCCCGTCTCCTGGTCCTCCCCCACGAGGGCGCCGGGCGGGCAGGCGGCGGATCACGCCCACCCCGTCTCGGCAGGGGCGGTCCGCGCGGAACCGGTCTCCGGGGGCGGGGCATGCGCCCGCGGCGCCGTTCCGGGCCCGGACGCCTTCGAGCGTCCGGGCCCGGAGCGGCGTGCCCGCGGGTCCGGCGTGTTCAGGCGCCTTTGAGCCGCCGTCCCTGGGACGAGGACCCGCCTACGGCGCGGGGGCGGGTCCTCGTCCTGGGGGCGGTGTCGTTCAGGGCACGAGCAGCTTTCCCAGACGGGCCGCCTGGACGTCCCAGCGCCACTCGCGTTCGACCCAGGCCCGGCCCTTCTCCCCCATGACGCGAGCCCGGTCCGGGTCCGCGAGGAGGCCCGCCACGGCCTCGGCGATGTCGGGGACGGAGCGGCCCGGGACCACAAGGCCCGTCTCGCCGTCCAGGACGGCGTCGGGGGCGCCGCCTGAGTCGCCCGCGACGACCGGGAGCCCGGTCGCGGACGCCTCCAGGTACACGATGCCGAGGCCTTCCACGTCAAGGCCACGGCGGCGCGTGCGGCAGGGCATCGCGAAGACGTCGCCCGCGTCGAAGTGGGCGGGCAGCTCTTCCCAGGGCACGCCGCCGGTGAAGACGACCGAACGGCCCACGTCGAGGGACGCGGCAAGGCGTTCCAGGTCGCCGCGGTACGGGCCGCCGCCGACGAGGAGAAGTGCGGCGTCCGGCACGGACTTCAGGACGCGCGGCCAGGCGTGGAGCAGGGCGTCCTGCCCCTTGCGCGGGACCAGGCGGGACACGCACACCGCCACCGGACGTCCGGCCAGCCCGTGCCGCTCCCGGATCTCCGCCCCGCCGGCGCCCCGGTGGAAGAGCGTCTCGTCGACGCCGGGCGCGAGCCGGGCCATCCGCGCCGCCGCCTCGGGCGACAGGGCCCGCGCCATCCGGGAGCGGGTGTACTCGCCGAGGTAGGTCAGGACGTCGACACCGTCCCCGATGCGGCCCAGCAGGGTGCGCGCCACCGGCAGCGACGCCCAGCCGGCCTCGTGCCCGTGCGTGATCCCGACGAGCCGCCGCGCCCCGCGGCGCCGCAGCGCCGGGGCCAGCAGGCCGAGCGGTGCCGCCGCCCCGAACACGACCGAGTCGCAGCGCTCCGCGCGCAGCACGTCCGCGGCCCGGCGCAGCACGCCCGGCTCCGGAAGCATGAGGGAGCCCGGATGCCGGACGACGGGGAACGGCTGCGCCGCGTCGAACTCCGCGGCGCCCTTCCAGGCCGGGGCGTAGACGACGACCGAACCGGGCGGGCGCCGCACGGCGAGGCCGTGCACGAACGCCTGGATGCCGCCCGGCCGCGGCGGGAAGTCGTTGGTGACGAACAGCGTCCTGGTCATCGCGGGCGGCCCGGCACGCGGAAGGGCCCGCCACCGGCGGTGCGGTGACGGGCCCTCGATGCGCGAACGGTCAGTGCCTGACCTCGTGCGACGTGGCGCCGCCCTCGATCTCGGCCTGCTCGCCGTGCGGGTGCTCCTCGACGGGGATGTCGTCGAAGGTCCACGCGCGGTTGAGCCGCGAGCGCAGGTGCCCGATCGGCCCCTTGGTGCCGGGCGCCGGGATGCCCTTGGCGTCCCGGGCCGGGGCCTCGGGCCGGGTGTTCTCCTTGGAGAGCAGGACGTGCCGCTCCTCCTCGCGCGGCGCCTCGTGCCGCTCGGAGAACTTCCCGTCCGGCGACATCATGATCACGCCGGCCTCCACGCCGTGCCCGATGACGTCGGCGTCCTTGCGCTGCAGGCCCAGGCAGATCCGCTTGGTGACGATGAACGCCACGATCGGCCCGAGGAAGAACGCGACCCGGAAGAACCACGTCGTCGCGAACAGCGACACGTGGAACTTGTCCGCGATGACGTCGTTGGCGCCGGCGACCCACAGCAGCCCGTAGAAGGTGACCGCCGCGATGCCCGTCGCCGTGCGGACCGGGGCGTTGCGCGGCCGCTCGTTCACGTGGTGGTGGCGCTTGTCGCCGGTCACCCACTGCTCGACGAACGGCCAGGCGGCCGCGCCGCCGAACACGATGCCGAGCGGGACCAGCGCCGGGATCAGCACGTTGAAGCTGACCGTGTGGCCCCAGGCGGAGACCTCCCAGTTCGGCATGATGCGCAGCGCGCCTTCGAGGACGCCCATGTACCAGTCGGGCTGGGAGCCCGAGGAGATCGCGCCGGGGTCGTACGGGCCGAACAGCCAGATCGGGTTGATCTGCGCGAACGCGCCGAGCAGCGCCAGGACGCCGAAGGTGAACAGGAAGTAGGCGCCCGTCTTGGCCATGAAGACCGGGTAGAACGGGTAGCCGTACACCTGCTGCTCGCTCTGGTTCTTGACCGGCATCGCCGTGTGCTTCTGCACCCACATGATCATCATGTGCGCGGTGACCATGCCGAGCAGCAGCCCCGGGATCAGCAGGATGTGCAGCATGTACAGGCGCGGGACGATGTCCTGGCCGGGGAACTCGCCGCCGAACAGGAACATGTAGATGTAGGTTCCGACCACCGGGATCGACTCCGCGACGCCCTGCGTGATGCGCAGGCCGGTGCCGGACAGCAGGTCGTCGGGCAGCGAGTACCCGAACAGGCCCTCCAGCATGCCCAGCGTGAACATGCCGATGCCGATCAGCCAGTTCAGCTCGCGCGGCTTGCGGTAGGCGCCGGTGAAGAACACGCGCAGCATGTGCGCGAGGATCGACGCCATGAACAGGATCGCGGCCCAGTGGTGGATCTGCCGCATGAGCAGGCCGCCGCGCACGTCGAACGTGATGTGCAGCGTCGAGGCGTAGGCCTCGGACATCTTCACGCCCTGCAGCTTCGTGTACGAGCCGTTGTACACGGTCTCCGTCATGCTCGGCTGGAACCAGAGCGTCAGGAACGTCCCGGTCAGCAGCAGGATGATGAAGGAGTACAGGGCGATCTCGCCCAGCATGAAGGACCAGTGGTCCGGAAAGACCTTCTTCATGTTCCGCTTGAAGAAGGTGGTGGAGCCGAGGCGGTCGTCGAGGAACGTCAGCGGCGCCTCGACCGCCTTCGGAGCTGTCGCCTCGCTCATCCGCGCTCCCAGAAGCTCGGTCCGACGGGTTCGTGGTAGTCGCTCGTGGCGATGAGGTACCCGTCCTCGACGGACAGCGGCAGCTGCGGCAGCGACCGGGCCGCCGGCCCGAAGATGACCTTCGCCGCGTCGGTGGCGTCGAACGTCGACTGGTGGCACGGGCACAGGATGTGGTGGGTGGTCTGCTCGTACAGGGCCGCGGGGCAGCCGACGTGCGTGCAGACCTTGGAGTAGGCGACGATCCCGTTGACGTGCCAGTTCTCGCGGCCCTTGGCGGGCTTGAACTGGTCCGCGGGGATGTTGATGAGGATGGTGACGGCCTTGGCGTTCTGGGTCAGCACCTGGTCCTCGGGGAGCTCCTCCTCGATCCCCTCCGGCAGGACGGTGATCATCGAGCCCGGGGAGGAGAAGTCGCTGACCCGCAGCGGCTTGTTGGTGCCGTCCACGACCAGGCGAGCGCCCTTCTTGCCCTCGGCCTGCGCCTTCTTGACGGCCTCGCCCCAGTAGGTGTGGCGGAGCCGCTTCTCCGGCAGCGGGCCGAGGTCGCGCAGCAGCACCAGCGGGGCCAGGCCGAGCGGCGCGGCGGCCAGCAGCAGCGTGCGGCGCAGCAGGGGCCGCTTGGTGATGCCGCTGTCGTCGGCGCCTTCCAGGAAGTCCTCGGTGAAGGCCGCCCGGGTCTCCTCGTCGGCGGCCAGCTCGTGCCGCTCCTGGACGATCGGCTTGCTGGTCATCAGGCGGCGCACCCAGATGGTGACGCCGAAGGCAAGCGCGAGGAACGACAGCGCCATCAGGCCGCCGAGCCACAGGTTGCTCTCGCGCGCCCGGCTGACGCCGTGCATGCCGCCGTCGCGGCCGCTCCAGCCGATGAAGTAGGCGATGAACGCCACGCTGGCGGCGAACGCGACCAGGAAGAGCGTCGCGACGATCCGCTCGGCGCGCTTGGCCGACGCCTCGTCGAGCTGGTCTCCCACGCCCGCGGGCGCCGAGATGTCGTCCTCGGCCAGCAGGGCCTTCTCCCGCGCGGGGGACGGCGTGCCGATCACGCGTTCGCGCGGGCCGGGCCGGCCCGCCGTGTCCTTGTTGTCGTCGCTCATGACTTCTTCAGCTTCTTCGGCTTCTTCGCGGTGATCCACATGGCGGCCAGGACCAGCAGGCCGATGCCGGCCAGCCAGCCGGCCAGCCCCTCGGTCACCGGGCCGATGCGGCCGAGGCCGTTACCGCCGGGGTTCGGTTCCTCGCGCGTCTGGACGAGGTAGGCGATGATCGCCTGCTTGTCCTTCGGCGTGAGCGTGGTGTCGTTGAACACCGGCATCGCCTGCGGGCCGGTCAGCATGGCCTCGTACATCTGCGTGGGCGTGACGTCGGCGTTCGACAGCGAGGGCGCGTACTTCCCGCCGGTCAGAGCGCCGCCCTGGCCGGTGAAGTTGTGGCACTGCGCGCAGTTGGTGCGGAACAGCTTCCCGCCGAGCGCGACGTTGCCGGTCTTCGGGTCCACGGCCGACGCCGGGGGGACCGCCGGGCCGCCGCCGAGCGAGGCGACGTAGGCGCTCAGGTCGGACAGGTTCTTCTCGGCCTGCGCCTTCTGCTTCTCGGCCGCCTCCCGCTTGTCCTTCTCCTCGTAGTCGGTCTTGAGCGAGGTGTTGAACTCGGGGATCGGCGTCTTGCGCGGGATCTGCGCGCCGGGGTTCGCCGCCGGCATGCGGCCCGAGCCGACCTGGAAGTCGACGGCCGCGGCGCCCACGCCGATGAGGCTCGGGGCGATCGGGTTGCCCTTGGCGTCCTTGGTGCCCTCGGCGTTCAGCCCGTGGCAGCTCGCACAGTTCTTGTTGAAGAGCTGCTGGCCGTTCTTCAGGTCCTGCGCCGCCTGGGCGGTGGTCTGCGCCTCTGCGCGGTCAGTCCGCGGCGAGAAGCCGGCGTAGATCGCGCCGATCGCCGCCAGGGCCGCCAGCACGACGGCGTAGCCCGCCCACGGGCGCCGTCGCCATGCGGTGATCCTTTTCACGGAAGTCCCCGTTCGGGTCAAGTCGGTCGGGTCGGTCGGGTCGTTCAGAGGTCGAGCAGGTAGACGACCGAGAACAGGCCGATCCACACCACGTCGACGAAGTGCCAGTAGTAGGAGACGACGATCGCGCTCGTCGCCTGCTCGTGCGTCCACCGTTTGGCGGCGTAGGTGCGTCCCAGGAGGAACAGGAACGCGACGAGGCCGCCGACGACGTGCAGGCCGTGGAAGCCGGTGGCCAGGTAGAAGACCGAGCCGTAGGCCGAGGACGAGAAGGTGAGGCCGTCCTTGGAGACCAGCTGGGAGTACTCGTAGCCCTGGCCGGCGACGAAGTAGGCGCCCATGAGGAACGAGAGCACGTACCACTCGCGCAGGCCCCAGCGCGCCACGTTGAACACGCTTCCGTCACGTCCGACCTTGCCCGCCTCGGCCTTGAACACGCCCATCTGGCAGGTGACCGAGGAGAGCACCAGGACGGTCGTGTTGATCGCCGAAAGCGGCAGGTCCAGCGGGGCGCCCGGCCAGGCGTGGTGGCCGGACTGGCCGATCGTCACAGAGCGGATCGTGAAGAACATCGCGAACAGCGCCGCGAAGAACATCAGCTCGGACGACAGCCAAACGATCGTCCCCACGCTGACCAGATTGGGACGGTTCGCCCGTGCGTGAGGTGTTGTCTCTATCGCGGATGCTGTCACGCCAGCATTATTGCGCCCCTATCCAGTGAGTGACGCATGACCCCCCTCCTTGGGTTCCCCGAGCGTGTCACCAGTGCCGCGACCCGGTACCCTCACGTCCATGAGCACCGCCCCGGAGAGTCCGATGAAGATCCTCGTCTACAGCGACGACGCGAACACCCGCGCCGAGATCCGGATGGCGATCGGGCGCCGGCCCGCCGCCGACCTCCCCAAGGTCGAGTTCGAGGAGTGCGCCACCCAGCCGGCCGTCGTGGCGCGGCTCGACCAGGGCGGCGTCGACGTCCTGATCGTCGACGGCGAGGCGCAGCCCGCGGGCGGTCTCGGCGTGTGCCGGCAGGCCAAGGACGAGGTGTACGACTGCCCGCCCGTCCTCGCGGTCATCGGCCGCCGCGACGACGGCTGGCTCGCCACCTGGTCGCGCGCCGACGCCGTGGTGGGCCTGCCCATCGACCCGATGGCCTTCGCGAACGCCCTCGCCGGCCTCATGCGGCAGCGGCTCCAGAACCGCCTTCCGGCCTTGTAGCCCCCCCGCACGACGCACCGCCCCTACAACGCACCCACCACGACCCTGTAGGCGACATGGACGCGCGCACCACCTGGCCCGGACTGCTCAACGCCCTCGTGTCGGGCGACTCGCTGTCCAGCGAGGAGACCTCCTGGGCCATGAACAGCATCATGTCCGGCGAGGCCACCGACGTGCAGATCGCGGGCTTCGCCGTGGCGCTGCGCGCCAAGGGCGAGACGGTCGAGGAGGTCACCGGCCTCGCCAGGGGCATGATGGACAACGCCACGCCCATCGAGGTGCCCGGCCGCATCGCCGACCTCGTCGGGACGGGCGGCGACCGGGGCCACACCGTCAACATCTCCACGATGGCCGCCGTGGTGGCGGCCGCGGCGGGCGTGCGGGTCGTCAAGCACGGCAACCGGGCCGCGTCGTCCTCCTGCGGCGCCGCCGACCTGCTGGAGCACCTGGGCGTCGCGATCGACCTGTCCCCCGAGGCCACCGCCCGGGTCGCCGACGAGGTCGGCATCACCTTCTGCTTCGCGCCGCTCTACCACCCGGCGCTGAAGTACGCCTCGCGCACCCGCAGCGAGCTGGGCACTCCGACGGTCTTCAACTTCCTCGGCCCGCTGACGAACCCGGCGCGCCCCCTGGCCCAGGCCGTCGGGGTCTTCCACCCGCGGATGGCGGGCGTGATGGCGGGCGTGTTCGCCGCGCGCGGCTGCTCCTCGCTGGTGTTCCGGGGCGACGACGGGCTCGACGAGCTGACCACCACGGGCACCTCCACGGTGTGGGTCGTGCGCGACGGGACGGCGACGGAGACGACGTTCGACCCCGCCGACCTCGGCATCCCGCCGGCGAAGCCGGAGGACCTGCGCGGCGCCGACGCGGTGTTCAACGGGCGGGTGGCGCGCGAGACGTTCGACGGGCGGCCGGGGCCCGTCCGCGACATGGTCCTGCTGAACGCCGCCGCGCTGATCACCGCCTACGAGGGGGCGCCGCCCGCCGGCGACCTCACCGCCACGCTGGGGGCCGCCTACGAGCGCGCCGCCGCAGCGGTCGATTCGGGAGGCGCCGCCACCCTCCTCGACCGCTGGGTCGACGCCTCCCGGCGCCTGCGGGGCTGACGCTCAGCCCCGGCTCACCGCCGCCTCGCCCCGGCTCACGCGACGCCGCGGGCGCCGCTGGACAGCCGCTGCGCGATCCAGATCGGGATCACCGACAGGACGATCAGGGCCGCGGCGAGCACGTTGACCACCGGGGCCTGGTTGGGCCGGAACAGGTTGCTGAAGATCCAGATCGGCAGGGTCTGGGCGCCCGGCCCGGCGGTGAACGTGGTCACGATGATCTCGTCGAAGGACAGCGCGAACGACAGCAGACCGCCGGCGAGCAGCGCCGAGCGCAGCGCCGGGAACGTGACATGCCAGAACGTCTGGAACGTGTCGGCGCCGAGGTCGGCGGACGCCTCCTCCAGGCTGGTGCCCGTGCGCCGCAGCCGGGCGAGCACGTTGTTGAAGATCGTGACGACGCAGAACGTGGCATGCCCGACGATCACGGTGAACAGGCCGAGCCCGATCCCGAGCGGCTTCAGCACCACCTGGAAGGCGTTGCTGAGCGCGATGCCGGTGACGATGCCGGGCAGCGCGATCGGCAGCACGACGACCAGCGACACCGTCTCGCGTCCGAAGAACCGGTACCGCGACACCGCGAAGGCGGCCATGCTGCCGAGGACGAGCGCGACGGCCGTCGCGCCGAGGCCCGCCTTCACGCTGGTGAGGACGGCCTCCCGGGCGCCCTCGTTGTGCAGCGCCTGCGACCACCAGCGCCCGGTGAACCCGGGCGGCGGCCAGCCGAACGCGCTGTCGGCGTTGAAGGAGTTGACCAGCACGACCAGCAGCGGCACGTAGATGACGGCGAGTCCGAGGAACATCACGACGCGCAGCGCGATCCGCGCGGCGGGCGAGAGGGTCATCACAGCTCCCTGAGCGCGCCGGTGCGGCGGGCCGCGGCGAGGTAGCCGAGCATCACCACCACCGGGATCGTGGCGACCGCCGCCGCGAAGGGCAGGTTGTTGGCGGCGCCGATGTTGTCGTAGACGACGTTGCCGAGCAGCTGGCTCCGGCCGCCGACGATCTTCACGGTGATGTAGTCGCCGAGCGACAGCGAGAACGTGAAGATCGATCCGGCCACCAGTGAGGGGAAGACCAGCGGCAGCACGACCGACCGCAGGGTGCGCAGCGGGCGCGCGCCGAGGTCGCCGGAGGCGTCCAGCAGCGAGTCCGGGAGCCGCTCCAGGCCCGCGTACAGCGGCAGGATCATGTAGGGCAGCCACAGGTAGGCCAGCACGATCACGGTCGCCGTGAGGCCGTAGCCGGGGCTGGAGAGCCCGAACGGGCCCAGCACCTGGTCGAGGAGGCCGCCCTGCGACAGCATCACCCGCCACGCGTACGCCTTGACGAGGTAGGCGGCCCACAGCGGCGCCAGGATCGCGATCACCAGGTAGGGCCGGTGCCGCGGCCTGGCGACCTTGGCCATGTACAGCGCCATCGGGAAGCCGATCGCGGTGTCGATGAGGGTGACGGCCGCCGCGACGCCGAGGCTGCGCAGCGCGACCGTCCGGTAGACCGGTTCGTCGAGCAGGGTCTGGAAGTTGGCGAGCGTGAACTGCCGCACGACCTCGCCGGTGAAGACGTCGGTGGTCCAGAACGCGGTCAGGAAGATCGCGGCGAGGGCGCCGAGATAGACGACGACCAGCCAGGCGAGCGGCGCCGACAGCAGCAGCGACAGGCGCAGCCGCGGGCGGCGGTGCAGCAGGGCCGCCGCCCGGCGCCGGATACCCGGCGCCGGGCGGCCGTCCTTCCCGCCGGTGAGGGCGGAGCCGGTCATCCCTTGATCGTGGTCCACGCCTGGGTCCACTTGGAGTAGTCGACGCACTTGACGTCCTTGCGCCCGTCGAGGCACTGGGCGATCGGCGTCGTCCAGAAGTGCACCTTCGAGAAGTAGTTCTCGTCGGTGGCGTGGAAGGTGTCGCAGTGGGTCTTGTCCGCGGTCTCCCGGCACGCCTTGGCGTTCGCCGGGGCCTCACCGAACCACTCGGCGACCTGCGCGTTCGCCTTGGGGGACACGATCCAGTCCATCCACTTGTAGGCGCAGTTGGGGTGCTTGGCCTTCGCGCCGACCATCCAGGTGTCCGACCAGCCGGTGGAGCCCTCCTTGGGCAGGGCCACCTCGACCGGGGCCTTCTCGCCCTTGGCGAGGTTGGCGATGACCTGCCACGTCGTCCCGAGGACCGAGTCGCCGCTCTTGAACGCCTGGACCTCCTTGGTGTAGTCGGACCAGTACTCGCCGACGAGCCCGTGCTGGGTCTTCAGCAGCTCGACGGCCGCGTCGAACTGCTTCTGGTCGAGCGCGTACGGGTCCTTGATGCCGAGCTCGGGCTTGGCCGTCTTCAGGTAGAGGGCGGCGTCGGCGATGTAGATCGGCGAGTCGTAGGCGGTGATCTTCCCCTTGTACGGGGAGTTCGCGTCGAACACCGCGCCCCACGAGTCGGGGACCGTCTTGACCTTGTCGGTGCGCCACATGAGCAGGTTGGCGCCGCGGCCGTGCGGGATGCCGTAGGCGACGTTGTTCACCGAGTTCCACGGCTTCATCTTCAGCCCGGCGAAGATGTCGGCGTAGTTCGGCACGAGCCCGGTGTTGACCGGCGCGACCGTCCCGGAGGCGATCAGCCGCAGCGAGGCGTCGCCGGAGGCGGAGACCGCGTCGTACTCACCGGTCTTCATCAGGGTCACCATCTCGTCGGACGTGCCGGCGACCTTGGTGTTGACCTTGCAGCCGGTCTGCTTCTCGAACGGGGTGACCCAGTCGACCTTGGGGTCGTTGGAGCCGTCCTCGGCGTACCCGGCCCAGGCGACCAGGTTGACCTGGCCCTCGCCCTGGCCGAGCGACTTCTGCATCGCGACCTTGGGGACCGGGAAGCCGCCCTGCCCTGCTCCGCTCGCCTTGTCGCCCGAGTCGCCGCCGCAGGCGGCGGCCGCCAGTCCGATCGCCAGCGTCGCCGCAGCGGCGGCCGCCATGCGCGTGGACCACATGGGGAACTCCTTATTTTCGGGGGTTTTTTCGGGGGTTTTCTGGGGTGGTTCAGGGGGTGGGGGCCGGCGTGGAGCCGGCCCCCGACACGTGGAACTCGTGGGCCTCGTGCCAGCTGATCCGGACGCGCGCGCCGCGCCGGCCCATGACGTCCATGGAGGAGGTCCGCAGGTTCTGCTCCAGCGCGACGACCCGTTCCCCCGACTCCAGGTCGATCACGAAGCGGGTGACCGCGCCCGCGTAGACGACCTCGGCGACCGTGCCGAGCGCGTGCCGGTCCCCCGCGTCCGGCCCGTCCGCGGCGCCGTCCCCGTGGACGTGGAGCTTCTCCGGGCGCACGCAGACGTCGCCGATGCGGTTGGTCGTCCCGACGAAGCCGGCCACGAACTCGGTGGCGGGCCGCTCGTACACCTCGGCCGGCGTGCCGACCTGCTGGACCCGGCCGCCGTCGAGGACCGCGACCCGGTCGCTGAGGGTCAGCGCCTCCTCCTGGTCGTGGGTGACGAACACGAAGGTGATGCCGGCCCTGCGCTGGATGCTCTTCAGCTCGACCTGCATCTCCTCGCGCAGCTTCAGGTCCAGCGCGCCGAGCGGCTCGTCCAGCAGCAGCACCTTCGGCTCGTTCACGAGGGCCCGGGCGAGCGCGACCCGCTGGCGCTGGCCGCCCGACAGCTCGGCGGGCCGCCTCGCGTGCATCGCGTCGAGCCGGACGCTGCGCAGCGCCTCCAGGGCCCGCTCGCGGCGCTTGGCCTTCGGCACCCGCCGCACCTTCAGGCCGTACTCGACGTTGCGGAGCACGTCCAGGTGCGGGAAGAGCGCGTAGTCCTGGAAGACGGTGTTGACGTCACGGTCGAACGGCGCGAGTCCGGTCACGTCCCTGCCGCCGAGTTCGATCGTTCCAGAGGTCGGCCGCTCGAAGCCCGCGATGAGCCGCAGCACGGTCGTCTTCCCCGACCCGGACGGGCCGAGCATGGAGAAGAACTCGCCGTCCCCGATGTCGAGGTCGACGCCCGCCACCGCCTCGACGGGGCCGAATGTCTTGCGCAGATCGCGGATCCTCACCGCTGAAGCCGGCATGACCGAAAACATATGGATTCATAGGTTTAAGTTCAAGTGATGTTCCGGTATCACTGTGTCGACACCGGGAGGGGGCCCATGGACAGCGCGCACCTCGTCGTGTTCGCTCCCGTCGACAACACCGCGCGGGTGCACGCCGTCGTGCGACGCCTGAGCGACGCGATCGCGCTCGGCCTCCTCGCGGACGGCGAGCAGCTGCCCAGTGAGACCGACCTGTCGGCTTATCTCGGTGTTTCGACGGTCACACTACGCGAAGCGCTGATGGCCTTGCGTCAGCAAGGCCTCATCGAGACCCGCCGGGGGCGCGGCGGCGGCAGCTTCGTCCGGGCTCCTGCCAGGGCATTCGACCTCGGCGAGCGGTTGCGTTCGCTCAGCGCGGAAGAGCTCCGCGATCTCGGCGACCACTACGCCGCCGTCGCCGGCGCCGCCGCCCGGCTCGCCGCCGCACGGTCGCTGCCCGGCGACGTCCGGCGGCTGCGGCGGTCGCTGGAGGAGATGGCCGGGGCGGACCCCGGCGCCGGGATGTGCCGGCTGGACGGCCGCTTCCACCTGGAGATCGCCGCCGCCTCCCAGTCCGGCCGGCTCACCCGGGAGGAGATCCGGCTCCAGGCCGAGATCGGGCCGCTGATCTGGGCCGCGCACGACCTGCCCGAACGGCGCGGGCCCGTCGAGGCCGAGCACGCCCGGCTCGTCGAGGCGATCGAGGCCGCCGACGGCGCCGGAGCGCGCGATGTAGCTGAAAGCCACGTCTCGAATGCGGTAGAACGTCTGATTGAACGACGGCTCGCACTCTGAGACCCCGAGGGGGACCCATGCCCGCCGAGCCACCGGCCGTCGGCGCGGCGGCGGCCCACGTCCGCGCGACCCTGGACGGCGTCTTCACCACCGTGGCCCAGGTGCGCGACGCGACGGCGCGCTGCCTCGATGACGTCCGCCGCGCCGGGCGCGCCCCTGCCCGCGCCGACCTCGCCGCGCTGCGCCCGCTGCTGATCTCCCATCTCGGCCCGCTCGTCTGCGGCCTGGGGTTCATCGCCGCGCCGGGCCTGCTCGCCGACGCCGCCTGGTACATGGAGTGGTGGCAGACCGGCCCGGCCGGACGGCCGTCCCAGCTGCTGCGCGACCTGAACCCCGAGAGCAGCGTCCTGTACGACTACACCGACTGGGAGTGGTTCACGGGACCGCGGAGCGGCGCCGAGAAGACCGTCTGCGGCCCCTACGTCGACTACCTGTGCAGCGACGAGTACGTCCTGACCCTGTCGGCGCCGGTGCGCGCCGGCGGGGAGTTCGCGGGCGTCGCGGCCGCCGACGTGTTCGCCCGGACGTTCGAGAACGAGGTCGTCCCGGCGCTGCGGGAGATCCCCGCGCCCGCGTTCGTCGTCAACGCCCCCGGCCGCGTGATGGCCTCCAACACCGCCAACTGGCCGCCGGGCGCCGTGTACCGCGAAGCGCCCGGCTACGCCGCCCGCCCCTGCGGAGGCGGCATCGACCGCATCGCCCTCGTCGTCGGCGCCTAGTCTGTGTGCTCACAGTCCCGGCCCACTTCGCTCGCCTGGCGGCTCGCTACGTGACCGGCACTGAGCGAACGCGGCATCGCTTCGCGATCTGGCCGGCTCCGCTCGCCTCCGGCCTCGCTCCACCGGCCAGCTCACGCGTTCGCGAGCATGACCGAGGCCACTTCTAGACAGGCCCTGGCCGCAGAGTCAGTCGGCGTCGGGGAGGCCGAGAGAGAAGGCCTGCTCCAGGTCGTGCTGGGAGTAGGTGCGGAACGCGATGTGGGTCTCGGTGCCGGCGATGCCGGGGACCTTGTTGATGCGGCCCGGGATCACGTCGTTGAGCTCCTCGTGGCGGCGCACCCGGACCATCACCATGAGGTCGTGGTCGCCGGTGATGGAGTACACCTCGCTGACGCCGTCCAGCGCGGCGATCGTCTCGGCCACCTCGTGGATGCGCGCGACGTCGGCCTTGACGAACACGATCGCAGTGACCACTGCACCCCTCCCCCACAGAAACGGACGCTCCGACCCTATCGGGGGCCCGGCGGCGCGAGCGCGAGGGGAGGCCCGGTGGGGGCGGGGACCCGCGCCGGGCGGGCCGCGGGACGGTCAGCCGCGGCTCAGCGCGGCCAGGCGGTGGGCCGGACCGGCGCGGCGGGCCAGGAGCGCGAACACCACACCCGCCACGAAGCCGTAGATGTGCGCGGTGTAGGCGACATTGCTCTTCTGGTCGCCCAGGGACAGCCACTGCAGCACGAACCAGTAGCCGAGCACCACCCACACCGGCAGGCGGATGAAGATGACCGGCGGCACCCAGCTGACGACGCGGCCCCGCGGGTTGAGGATCACGTAGGCGCCCATCACCCCGGCGATGGCACCGGACGCGCCGATGAGCGGGACGGTGGAGTCGGGCGACGTCCACGCGAACCCGTACACGGCGACGAGCCCGAACACCAGGTAGGCGAGCAGGTAGCGCCATCGCCCGAGCCGGTCTTCCACGCCCATGCCGACGACGAACAGAAAGACCAGGTTGCCGAGCAGGTGCATGGCGCTGGAGTGCAGGAACATCGAGGTGAACGCTGCAGTCCAGGGCGCCTTGCGGAACTTCGAGGGCCCGCAGTCGTGCACGACCCCGGCCGGCAGCGGCTGCTGGTCGCCGGTGGTCAGCTCCTTCGGCACGGCGCCGTACTCGAACGTGAACTGAGTGGCCCTGCACTCGCGGACCGAGCCCTTGCCGTACCAGGCGGCGAAGTTCGACATCGGGGTGAGGAGGAAGACCACCACGTTGACGGCGATCAGCAGGTAGGTGACCCAGGGGACGCGCCGCGCAGGCTGACTGTCGTAGAGAGGCAGTGCCATGCGGGGTCGTCCTCCGGTTGCCGGGTGTACACGGTCACCTTAGTGGGCGGCGGGGCCCGCGATGGGCCCCCTCGGGCCGCTCGTAGCTCCGGTCGTAGGCCTTGTCGATCCACTCGCGCAGCCCCTCGGCGCCGTGCAGCGGGCACGTCCACGGGCCGTCGACCTCGACCAGGCGGACGCCGGGCAGGTCGAGCCAGCGCAGGACGCACTCCATCTCCTCGGCGGTCGCGCCCTGCGAGGGGGGCGCGCCGAGCGCGACGCCGCCGGGCGCCTCGCCGGAGGGCGGGAAGACCGTCTCGGCCGTCGCGATGAGCGCGTCGACGTAGGGCCGGGGCCGGGCGTTCGCGGGGACGGTTCCGGCGGCGGCGAGCCGGCCGTACCGCACGACCGACAGCTCCCACCCGCCGTCGAAGGCGGGACGGGCGGCCACGAGCTGGGGCAGCCGCGCCAGCGCCGCGAGCCGCTGCCCGCGCGCGGCGGCCCGGACGAACGCCGCGAGCCGGTCGCGCTGGGCGGCGGCCTCCTCGTAGCGCAGCTCGGAGGCCAGCCGGTCGATGCGGACCTGCGCGGCGGCCACGACGGGCCGGACGTCGCCCTCCATGATCGAGCGGGCCGTCCCGGTGTGCACGGCGTAGGCGTCGGCGGACTCGCGGCCGTCGCACGGCGCGCCGCACCGGCCGAGGTCGGCGAGCGCGCACGAGCGCGCCTTGCCGCGCTCGATCAGCCGGAGCGTCAGCCGCTGCGTGCACTGCCGCAGCGGGACGGCCTCGTGCAGCGCGGCGCGGGCCTCCTCGGCCTGCCGCCGCGAGGAGATCGGCCCGAGGTAGCGGGCGCCGTCGGCGCGGCACTCCCGCACGATGGACAGCCGCGGGAAGGGCTCCACGGTCAGCTTCAGCCAGATGGCCCGCTCGGGCCACTTGGAGCGGCGGTTGTAGCGCGGCTTGTGCTCGGCGATCAGCCGGAGCTCGCGGACCTCGGCCTCCAGCCCCGTGGCGCACACGATGGTGCGGACGTTCTCGGCGAGGCCGACCATCTCCCGGACGCGCCAGCGCGTCTCCGAGCCGGTGAAGTAGCTGCGCACGCGCGAGCGCAGGTCGCCGCTCTTGCCCACGTAGAGCACCTCGCCGGCGTGGTCCTCGAACAGGTAGACGCCGGGGGTGGAGGGGACGTCGTCGGCGAGGTGCCGCTTGCGGCGCTGCTCGGGGGTGGGCGCCTTGGCGAAGCCGCGCATCTCCTCAAGCGAGGTGACGCCGAACGAGCCGAGCCGCTCGATCAGGCCGTGCAGCACCTCCACGGTGGCGCGGGCGTCGGCGAGGGCCCGGTGCGTCGGCTCGTTGGACGTCCGGAAGAAGCGGGCCAGCGTGCCGAGCTTGCAGTTGGGAACCTCGTCGCGCGACAGCACGCGCCGCGCCAGGTCGACGGTGTCGACGACCGCGAACGCGGGCCAGGCGTAGCCGTTGGCGGCGCACGCGGCCTTGAGGAAGCCGATGTCGAACGAGGCGTTGTGCGCGACGAGGACGCAGCCGCGCGCGAACTCCAGGAACGCCGGCAGCACCGACTCGATCCGCGGCGCGGCCGTCACCATCGCCGTGGTGATGCCGGTGAGCGCGGTGATGAACGGCGGGACCGGACCGCCCGGGTCGACCAGCGTGCCGAGTTCGCCGAGTTCCTCTCCGCCGCGCACCTTCACCGCGCCGATCTCGGTGATGGCCGAGTCGGCCGCCGAGCCGCCGGTGGTCTCCAGGTCGACCACCACGAAGGTGACGTCGCGGAGCGGAGTGCCGAGGTCGTCCAGGGTGCCCTGGACGCCGTGCCCCTGAACGCCGTCCCCCGGGGCTCCGCGCCCCTGGACCCCGCGCCCTTGGACACCGTGCGCAGCCGTCATGTGCGCGACCGTAGAGGACCCCACCGACAGAACTTCGGGCCGCTAGGGTTGGGGGGCGCCGGGACGTCCCGCCGGGCGGGGGCCGCGAGGACGGGCGGGAGGCATCCCGCCGAGGGCCGGGCGCGATCCGTCCGATCGCACGTCCGCCCTGGTTAGGGCGGGTTGCGCTCGGGAACACACAGCCCACCGGCGGCGCAGCCCGGAAGGAGCGGGGTCATCGACAGCGGTCCCGGAGCGACCCCCGGCGACGGGGCGCCCGCGCAGAAGCCGACCCGCCCGCTGCCCGAGGCGGTGCGGCAGGGCGTGGTGGAGGTCGCCGCCGAGCTGATCGGGTCGCTGCCCCCGGACGAGGTCCCCGTGCCGCTGCGCCGGTTCGCCCGGTTCGAGCGCCGCAAGCGCGCCAGGCTCGCGGGCCAGCACATCGCGGCGGTGCTGGAGAAGGACGGGGAGTTCCGGCGCCGGGTCGCCGTGCCGCTGCGGGAGGCACAGGCCGACCTGGTGGAGGCGGTCGAGGACGGGAACGTCCCGCCCGCGGCCGACCCGGTGCGCGTCGCGGTGCTGGCCTACCTGCTGCGCCCGGAGGGCTGGACCGCGCTGGTGGAGTCGGCGCGCGAGGAGCTGGCGCGCTCGGCGACCGCCTCGGAGGAGCAGGAGGCCGAGCGCCGCGTCGCCGCGCTGAAGGCCGAGCTGGCCGCGACCCGCGACGCCCGCGGCGCCGAGCTGGCCAAGCTGCGCGCCGAGTTGCGCGAGACCAAGACCGAGGTCTCGGAGCTGCGCCGCAAGCTGCACGACGCGCGCACCCGGTACCGGGCCGCGGAGGAGCACGCCCACGCGGTCGCGGCGGAGGCCGATCGCGAGCTCGCCGCCGCGCGCGAGTCGACCGCCGCGTCGGAGAAGGAGCTGCGCAGGTTGCGCGCCCGGGCCGCACGGGCGGAGGAGGCGGCGGAGGCCGCCAAGCGGGCCGCGCGCGAGGGGCGCAACGTCGACGACGTGCGGCTGCGGATGCTGCTGGACGCGCTCGTCGACGCGGCGCAGGGCGTCCGCCGGGAGCTGGCCCTGCCCTCCACCATCGGCCGCCCCGCCGACGCGGTCGGCGGGCTGGAGCCGGACCGGCTGGCGCACCGCGCGCTGCCCGGCCGGGCGCTGTCCGACAGCGATCCGCAGCTGCTGGACCGGCTGCTGACGCTTCCGCAGGTTCACCTGGTGGTGGACGGCTACAACGTCACGAAGACCGGGTACGGGGAGCTGCCGCTCGCCGACCAGCGCAGCCGGCTGCTGTCGGGGCTCGGCGGGCTGGCCGCGCAGACACGCGCCGAGGTGACGTGCGTGTTCGACGGCGCGGAGCTGGAGGCGCCGGTCGCCATCGCGGCGCCGCGCGGGGTGCGGGTGCTGTTCAGTCGCCCGGGCCAGACGGCGGACGAGCTGATCGGCGAGCTCGTGCGGGCCGAGCCGCCGGGCCGGTCGGTGGTCGTGGTGTCGTCGGACCGGGAGGTCGCCGACGCCGCGCGGCGCGCCAGCGCGCGCCCGTGCCCGTCCTCTCTGCTGCTGCGGAGGCTGGGCCGTTCCTAAGGCTCCCATAAGGCTCCGATAAGGCAAGCCTCGCCGTACGTGATCATGGCGTCACTAAAAGTGGACAATATCCATAGATGTCAATCAAAGAGTGATGAATCGGTTGTGACGGCTGTTGCCCCTCGCTAGTGTCGTCCGCTGACGTCGTGGACGAGAGGGGCGAAACTGACCGTGGCCAATGATCACATCGGGGCACCGGCGCAGCGGCCTGGCCGCAGGGCAGGCTCTGCGGGCAGAGGCGTCTCCCGTCGCCTGGCGGCCGTCGCCGGCCTGACCGTGACGGTCTCCCTGACCTGCTCCCCGGTGGTGGCGCACGCCGAGCCCAAGCCGACCCGGGCGCAGGCCCAGAAGACGCTCGACAAGCTCAACGAGAAGATGGACCAGAAGGTCGAGCAGTTCAACCAGAACCGCGAGAAGCTCAAGGTCGCCAAGAAGAAGTTCGACTCGGCGACCAAGGCGAGCAAGCAGGAGCAGGCCAGCTTCGAGGAGCAGCGGTCCAAGATCGCTACGATGGCGGCCACCGCCTACAAGAACGGTGACTCGACCGACGTCACCGGCTTCGTGGGCAGCAACGACCCGCAGTCGATCCTCGACCAGGCGGCCGTCTTCTCGCACCTGTCGCAGGAGCGCAGCTCCCAGCTCACCCAGTTCCTCGCGACCGCCCAGCGGCTCCGCCGGGAGCAGGCTCAGGCGAAGTCCGCCTACGACGAGGTGAAGTCGAAGCAGGACGAGCTGAAGAAGCAGAAGCAGGAACTCGACAAGCAGGTGCAGAAGCAGAAGTCGCTCGTGCGCCGGCTCGGCGGGGGCACGACCAAGACCCCGGGCGGTGGCGGCAACACCGGCGGCACCTACAACGGCCCGGCGAGCGGGCCGGCGCGCTCGGCGCTCGACTTCGCCTACGCGCAGCTCGGCAAGCCCTACTCCTACGGCGCCGAGGGGCCGAGCTCCTACGACTGCTCCGGCCTGACCATGAAGTCCTGGGCCGCCGCGGGCGTCGGCATCACCCGCACCACCAACTCGCAGTACGCCGCGACCAAGCGGGTGGCCAAGGAGAACCTGCAGCCGGGCGACCTGGTGTTCTTCAGCAACCTCGGCCACGTCGGCCTCTACGTGGGCGGCGGCAAGATGATCCACGCCCCGCACACCGGCGACGTCGTCAGGATCGCCGACATCACCTCCGGCTACTACCTGAGCAACTACTACGGCGCCGGACGCCCCTGACACACGGCCCTGACGGTCCCCCTCGGGCGGGCTTGACGGACCCTCGTCGACAACGGACCAGGCTTGACCTGGTCCGTTGTTGATTTTGGGGGGGTTTGCCTTCTTTTGGGGTTTTGGTACGTTGTCACCACTCACGGCGCCCTCCAGACGCCGTGGCCCCGCGGCGCCCACCAGGCGCCCCGGCCCCACGCGGCGCATCCAGCACCCGCGTGACGGCGGCGCGAGCCACGCGCCGCTCCCCCCAGGGCGGCACGCCCCACGTGCCGTCCCGCGGCGCCCGAAGGCGCCGCACGGTCTCGAAGCAGACCAGGCCGACCCCGTCCACCGGGCGCACGCCCGCAGCGTGCATGGCGCTGAGCGCGCAGCCGCGGTGGCGTACACGGGGCAGGCCCCGGGCGGTCCCCGGAGACGGGACGCCGTCCGCCCACAACATCAGGCGCCGCTCGTTCGCACGCGGGAGACAGGTCCCGCGCCGGGCCCCATCTCGCCCCCAGGATCGCAGCGGCAGCGCCGAATCCGCCTCAGCGCGGAGCCGGGGACCCACACCGCCGGAGTCCGGAGAACCTCTCCGGACGGGCATTCCGGCACCCGGGGTGAATCGGCGCGTCTCTCCCGGCAGTCCGGTGAGAGCCGCCGTAGGGCCACTTCCACGCCCGAACCCGTCAGCTAACCCGGTAGGCGTCTGGAAGACAAGGAGTGAATCCCGCAGCGTTACCTGGGGCGTGGCCGCCACGCGGTCACGCCCCCACCCCCCTTTACTCCGCGGGCGCCATCGCCCGCCGAGATTCCCATCCGAACCGGCGTGCCCGCTCTCGGGCGCGTCACCGCCGAGTCCGCGGACCGCCGTGCCCCTGTGCGCGGCCCGTCGCGGAACCGGGGACCCACTGCGTCCTTTCGGGGTGAATCGGCCTGCCTTCGCGGGCCGTAGGGCGGCTTCCACGCCCGAACCCGTCAGCTAACCCGGTAGGCGGCATGGAAGTCGAGGAGATCCCCCCGTGCCACGCGCGCACTGCAAGAAGACCCCCGGCAGGCACCGCAAGCCGAACTCCCTGTCCCTCGCATGGCGGACGACCGGCGGCGTCGTCGTCGGCGCCGCCGTGCTCGGCACCGCCGCGGCCACCGCGAACGCGTCGGTCCTGCCGTTCGGTTCCACCCCGGTGAGCTCCGCCGCCGCCGACCTGGCCCCCGGCCTGACGGCGCGCGGCGCCCCGTCCGGGCGCACGTCCGGGCGCACGTCCGGGCCCGCGTCCGGGAAGGCGCCCAAACCCACCGCCTCGAAGGCCCCGGCCGCCAAGAGGGACGCCCGTCCCGAGCAGCCGCGGGCGAAGACCTCCGAGAAGGCCGCCGCGAAGTCGCGGCCCACCGCCGCGCAGGCCATCAGGCTCGCCCGCTCGCAGGTGGGCATCGAGGAGGACGGCGGCGGCGAGACCAAGTTCCAGGAGTGGTATATGACCACGTCCCGCGCGCGGGAGACGCTCGCGCGCGACGGCGGCTCCCTCGACGGCTACGGCGACGCGAACTGGTGCGACATGTTCGTCTCCTGGGTGGGCGAGCAGATCGGCTTCAGCGAGCAGGTCGGCAGCGATGCCTGGACCGTCGCCCACGCCCGCTGGTTCCAGGAGCACGGCCGCTGGGGCACCGAGCCGAGGCCCGGCGCGATCGTCTTCTTCGCCTGGGACGGCGGCGAGTCCGTCGACGACATCGAGCACGTCGGCATGGTGGTCGAGAAGGTCGACGACGGCACGATCGAGACCGTCGAGGGCAACGCCGACAACGCCGTCCGTGTGAAGGAACGTTCCACAGACGTCGTCGTCGGCTACGGCTACCCGGACTACCGGTCGTGACGGCGCCCACCGCCCCGCGTCCTGCATAGGATCGCGCCCATGGAGGAAGGCCCCGGGCAGGACGCCCCCGTGACGCGGCGCAGGGTCCTCGCCCTCGGCGCGGGCGGGGCCGCCGTCCTCCTCGCCGGGGGCGCCGGCCTGGCCGGCTCGCGCTCCGGCGGCGGGGCGCCGGGCTCCGGAGCCCCCACCTCCCCGGCCGCCGGGACGTTCAGCCCGGACACGGCCGCCGCCGTGCTCGCCAACCGCGCCCGCGCCGTCCGCGACGGCGACCGCATGGCGTTCCTCGCCACGGTGGGCAGCGCCCCCGCCGCCTTCCAGGACGCCCAGTCCCGCGTGTACGGGAACCTCCGGAAGCTTCCCCTGGAAGGCTGGCGGGAGCGCCTCGTCGACACCGAGGCCATGGACGGCGCGACCGCCGTCGTCCGCGTCGAGGTGCGCTACCGGCTGCGCGGCTTCGACCGGGGCGACGTGGCCCGCACCCGCTACCTCACGCTGGCCCCCCGGGCCGGGACGTGGACGATCGTCGGCGACGGGACGTCCCGCGGCCTCGCCGACGACACCGACATCTGGGACTGCGGCCCCCTGGCGGTGGTCAGGGGGCGCTCCGGCCTCGTCATCGGCGACGGCGCCGGCCTCGGCGGCATCGCCGAACGGCTGGACGCCGCCGTCCCGGTCGTCACGTCCGTGGTCGGCAAGGCGTGGGCGCAGCGGGTCGTCGCGCTCGTCCCCGCCGACGCGACCCTCGCCTCCGCGCTCGCCGGCCCCGGGCAGAGCCTCGGCCAGATCGCCGCGCTCGCCACCGTGGCGCCCGCCGCCGGGGCCGGCCACGGCGAGGACCGCGTCATCGTCTCCCCCGGCACCTTCGGCCGCCTCAACGAGCTCGGCCGCGACGTCGTGCTCACCCACGAGCTGACCCACGTCGCCACCGGCGGCGCCCGCGACCGGCGCACCCCGCTGTGGCTGATCGAGGGCTTCGCGGACTACGTCGGCTACCGGCGCGTCAAGATCAGCACCCGGACGGCGGCGGGCGAGCTGCACCGCGAGGTCTCCGCCGGGCGCGCGCCGTCCGCGCTCCCCGCCGCCGACGCCTTCGCCGGCGGCTCCCCCCGCCTCTCCCAGGCCTACCAGGAGGCCTGGCTCGCCTGCCGGATGGTCGCCGACCGGTACGGTGAGGCGGCGCTGGTGCGGCTCTACCGGGCCGCCGGGCGCGCCCCGGAGGCCGCGGCGCTGCGCGACGTGCTCGGCCTCACCCGGGAGCGCTTCACCGCACTGTGGCGCGACTACGTGAAGGAGGAGCTCGCATGAGCGAGGCGGAGACCGACGAGGGACGGGCCGAGGGCGCCGCCGCCCGGACGCCCGGCGCCGCCCCCGCGCGGCGGCCCCGGATCGCCGCCGCCGTCAGCGCCGCCGTGCTCTTCGCCGGGGTCGCGACCGTCCTCGCGAAGACCACGCCGTGGAACCCGCTGCCCGGGCACGTCCCCGGCGGCCGCGTGACACCCGATCCCGCGCTGGACTTCACCCCCGCCGAGATCGCCCGCTCCCGCGCGTTCGACTCGGCCGTCAACCCGCCCGCCTACACCGGGCTCCTCGTCGGCCTCGCCCTGATCCTGGTCCTGGGCCTCACGCCGCTGGGCGCCCGGTTCCTCGGCTGGGCCACCGCGAAGACCCGCCGCCGGCCGCTTCGGATCATCCTCGGGACCATGGCCCTGACCACGCTGCTGCGCGTCGCGGGGCTCCCGTTCGACGTCTGGGGCGAGTCCGTGCTGCGCCGGTACGGGCTGTCCACGCAGAGCTGGCCCTCGTGGCTCGTCGACCAGGCGAAGTCCCTCGCCCTCACGTGGGTCATCTACACGATCGCCCTGCTGCTCCTCTTCACCCTCACACGCCGCTTCCCGCGCTACTGGTGGACCGGCGCCGCCGCGGGCGGGTTCGTCCTCGTCGTCTTCGCCTCGTTCGTCTACCCGCTCGCCGTGGAGCCGGTGTTCAACAAGTTCCACTCGCTGCCGGCGGGGCCGCTGCGAAGCGACCTGCTGGCGATGGCCCGGCGGGACGGCGTGCCCGTCAAGGACGTCCTCGTCGCGGACGCCTCCCGCCGCACGACGTCGCTGAACGCCTACGTGTCGGGGTTCGGCTCCACGCGCCGCATCGTCCTCTACGACACGCTTCTGAAGTCGCCGCCCGCCCAGGTCGAGTCCATCGTCGGGCACGAGCTCGGCCACGCCAAGCGCGACGACGTGCTGTGGGGCACGCTCGTGGGCGCGCTCGGCGTGGCCGGAGCCCTGTGCCTGCTGTACCTGCTGACGACGTCCCCGCGCCTGCTGCGGCGCGCCGGGCTCGATCCCGACGCGACCGGCTCCGGCGCCACCGGACGTGACGCGCGCAGCGGCGGCGGGGCGGCCGACCCGAGGTCCATCGCGCTCCTCCTCGCGCTCGTGACGGCCGGGACGACGCTCGCCGCCCCCGTCCAGAACCTCGTGAGCCGCCGCATCGAGGCCCGCGCCGACGCGCACGCGCTGAACCTCACCCGCGACCCGGCGACGTTCGTGTCGATGCAGCACGCGCTGTCGGTGCGCAACATCTCCGACCTGGACCCCGACGCCGCGGAGTACCTGCTGTGGCTCACGCACCCCTCGGGCCCCGACCGGATCGCCATGGCCCGCGACTGGGCGCGCCTGCACCGCGTCCAGGTGCCGCCGCCGCTCCGGTAGCCGCCGCTCAGTTGCCCTCGGCCCGCTGCTTCTCGGGTGCCTTGGGCTTGGCGCCCCGCTGGGCCGACAGGGTCGCCGCGTCCACGTGCGCGGCCGTCGTGACCGACCGCTTCAGGGCGCTGCCCTTCACCCAGTCCTGCCACTTCACCTGCCAGTACCCCCAGCCGTTCTCCGCGTCCAGCTCCCGGTCGCTGCCGGTCACCGTGATGGGGTCGCCCCGCTGGGAGAGGTTGTAGAACCACTTCGCGTTGGACGGGCTGACGTTGATGCAGCCGTGGCTGACGTTCTCGCTGCCCTGGGAGCCCACCGACCACGGGGCGCTGTGGACGTACTCGCCGCTGTCGGAGATCCGCACCGACTTGTAGACGGTGAGGCTGTAGTACCCGGCGCAGCCGGGGCCGCAGCCGTCCCACTCCGACGTCATGATGGTCGGGTCCTCCTTGCCCATGGCGAGGTGGACGCCGTTGGTGGTGGTGTACTTGCGCTCCCCGCCCTTCCCCATGCTCGTCGGGATCGTGCGGGCCTTCTTGCCGTTGATCCTCACGACCATCTTGTGGCTGTCCTCGCCGGCCGTGGAGACGTGCGAGTCGCCGACCTTGAAGTCGACGCCGTAGTCCTTCCCGCCGTACACGCCCTGCCCGGTGCGCACGCCGCTGAGGTGCGCCCGGAACGACACCTTCGTGTGGGCCGGCCAGTAGCTCCTCGTCCGGAACACCGCCTCCTGGCTGCCGAACCAGCTCCAGCCGCCCTCGACGGTCTTGTCGGCGGTGACCTCCAGGGCCCGCTCGACCGCCGCCCGGTCCTTCACCGCGCGGGCGAAGTGCACGATGATCGGGATGCCGACGCCGACGGTCTCCTTGTTGAACGGCGCCTCGATCGTGACGTCGTTGGTCTTCTTCACCTCGGCCGTGGAGAAGCCGCTGCGGACCGTACGGGTCCGGCCGTCCCGGCCGAGGGCGGTGGCCTGGACGGTGTACTCCGTGCCCGGCTTCAGCGTCCACCGGGACCGCCACCGCGTCCTGTCGGCGTTCAGGTCCCCCTCGACCGCGCCGGCCCTCGTCGCCACCGTCACGTTCTCGATCGTGCCCTGCCGCGCCTCGACGGCGATGGGGCTGTCCGGCCGCAGCTTCCCGCCCCCGTCCGGCGACACCGCGAGCTTCACCTCGTCCTTGCCCTGCGGTCCGGCGCCCCCCGAGCACGCCGCGGCACCCGCGCCGACGAGCACACCGCCGACGACGAGCGCGGCGGTACGCCGCCCCCGGTCTCCCGGCCTTGAGCCACTCACCCGCATGTGGACCCCCCGGTCGTCCCACTGGGCGATCTGTCGGTTCCAGCCCGGTCGCTGGAAAGGCGCCCAGTATGTTCGAAAGGGCCGGTACCCGCTAGAAAGCGGACACCGGCCCTTGATGGGGTTCTTTTACTGATCAGTGGGCGAAATGACCCCGGTAGTACTCGAACACCAGACCGACGGACGTGAGAATGGCGGCAGCGGCACCGAGGATCACCAGCCACCAGCCGAACACCACACCCAGCGCCACGGCCGTGGCCGACAGCGCGACGAACAGCGGCCACCAGCTGTGCGGGCTGAAGAAGCCCAGCTCGCCCGCCGCGTCCGCGATCTCGCCTTCCGGGTCGTCCTCGTACAGCGGCCCCGCGTTGGCGCGCTCGAGGCGCCGGACCGTGAAGTGGACGTAGAACCCGATGAGCCCGGCGAGGCCGACCGCGAGCGCGAGCGCCGTCGTGCCCGTCCAGTCGTTGGACCAGAGCCAGTACACGACGTCGGTGGCGAGGAAGAAGACCGCGCACCCGTAGAACATGAACGCCTGGACGCGCATCGGCTACTCCCCCTTCGCCCCGGCCAGCTCGCCCTTGGCACCCACGTGCGGGTGGTGCAGGTCGAACGCCGGCCGCTCGGAACGGATCTTCGGGATCGAGTTGAAGTTGTGCCGCGGCGGCGGGCAGGACGTCGCCCACTCCAGCGAGTTGGAGTAGCCCCACGGGTCGTCGACCTCGACGCGCGTGCCCCGCTTCCACGTGATGTAGAGGTTGTAGAAGAACGGCAGCATCGAGGCACCGAGGATGAACGAGAAGATGCTGGAGATCTCGTTCAGCCCGTGGAACTCGCTCGGGTAGTCGGCGTACCGGCGCGGCATGCCCGCGGCGCCCAGCCAGTGCTGGAGCAGGAACGTGCCGTGGAAGCCGATGAACAGCAGCCAGAAGTGGATCTTCCCGAGGGTGTCGTTCAGCATCTTGCCGGTGAACTTCGGCCACCAGAAGTAGAAGCCGGCGAACATCGCGAACACCACGGTGCCGAACACCACGTAGTGGAAGTGCGCCACGACGAAGTAGGAGTCCGACAGCTGGAAGTCCATCGGCGGCGACGCCAGGATGACGCCGGTGAGCCCGCCGAACAGGAACGTCACGAGGAAGCCCAGCGACCACAGCATCGGCGACTCGAACGTCAATTGTCCTCGCCAGATGGTCCCCACCCAGTTGAAGAACTTCACCCCCGTGGGAACGGCGATGAGGAACGTCATGAAGGAGAAGAACGGCAGCAGCACCTGGCCGGTGACGAACATGTGGTGCGCCCACACGGTGATGGACAGGCCCGCGATGGTGATGGTCGCGAAGACCAGGCCGATGTAGCCGAAGACGGGCTTGCGGCTGAACACCGGGAGGATCTCGGTCACGATGCCGAAGAACGGCAAGGCGATGATGTAGACCTCCGGATGCCCGAAGAACCAGAACAGGTGCTGCCACAGCAGCGCCCCGCCGTGCGCGGCGTCGAAGATGTGCGCGCCGAGCTTGCGGTCGGCCTCCAGCGCCAGCAGCGCGGCGGCGAGGACCGGGAACGCCAGCAGCACGAGGATCGAGGTGAGCAGCGCGTTCCAGGTGAAGATCGGCATCCGGAACATCGTCATGCCCGGCGCCCGCATGCACAGGATCGTGGTGATGAAGTTGACCGCGCCCATGATGGTGCCGAAGCCCGACATCGCCAGGCCCATCACCCACATGTCGCCGCCGACGCCCGGCGAGCGGACCGCGTCCGACAGCGGGGCGTAGGCGAACCAGCCGAAGCTGGCGGCGCCGCCCGGGGTCAGGAAGCCCGCGATGACGATCAGGCTGCCGAACAGGAACAGCCAGTACGCCAGCATGTTCAGCCGGGGGAACGCCACGTCGGGCGCGCCGATCTGCAGCGGCATGATGACGTTGGTGAAGCCCGCGAACAGCGGCGTCGCGAACATCAGCAGCATGATCGTGCCGTGCATGGTGAACAGCTGGTTGTACTGCTCGTTGCTGACGAACTGCAGGCCCGGCTCGAACAGCTCCATACGGATCAGCAGCGCGAGCACGCCGCCGAACAGGAACATCACGAACGAGGTGATCAGGTAGAGGTAGCCGATCACCTTGTGGTCGGTGGACGACATCCAGGACGCGATGATGCGCCCCTTGCTCGTCCGCGGCGCGGCGATCGGCGCGCTCGGTGCGTGACTCGTCGCGGTCACTTGGCACCTCCCGCGGCCAGTGCTTGCTTCGAATCGGCGATGAACTTCTGGTACTGGTCCGGCGTCACGACCTTGAGCTGGAACAGCATCCGGCTGTGGTCGACCCCGCAGAGCTCGGCGCAGCGGCCCTCATAGGTGCCGAGCTTGTTCGCCGTGAACTCGAACTCGTTGGTGTAGCCCGGCATGACGTCCTTCTTGTAGATCAGTGCCGGCACCCAGAACGAGTGGATGACGTCGTTGGCGTGCAGGCGCACCCGCACCGTCTTGCCCGAGGGGATCGTCATCACCGGCTTGGCGGCGGCGGGCCCGTTCGGGGCGACGGGCTGGCCGACGACGGAGGCGACCGTCCTCTCCTTGCCCGCGGCGTCCTTCTCCTTGTAGTCGAACTGCCAGCTCCACTGGAAACCGATCACGTCGACGACCACCGCGGGATTCTTGGTGGTCTTCTCGACGAAGTTCTCGTCCCTGGCGGTGAAGTAGAACAGGACCGCGATGATGACGAACGGGACCGCCGTGTAGAGGATCTCGATCGGCATGTTGTAGCGGACCTGCGGCGGCAGGTCGTTGGAGCGCTTGCGGTGGAACAGCACCGCCCAGATGATCAGGCCCCAGACCACGGCCCCGACCGCGAACGCCGCGATCCAGGAGCCCTGCCAGAGCTTCAGCATGCGCTCGCCCTGGACGCTGATCGGCTCGGGCATGCCCAGGCGGCTGCCGCTGCACGCGGTCGCGGAGAGCGCCAGCAGCCCTAGCGCGCCGGCGCTTTTCAATGCGCGGCGACTGCGCACAGGCGTACGCCGCTCCCTAGAGCGGGTCGGACTCACGGAATGCCTTCCCCACGGATGAAAGCCCGGTCGGCCGGGCGGAGAGATCGGTGTTTACACGTGTGGTGGACACCCTAGCGCGAGGGTCGCGCGAACCCCCGATCGGGTGCCCGGTTAGTGTTCTCACGTGGCAGGATCGAGCACTCCGGGCGGCTACTTCGACGCCGCGTCCACCGAGCCTCCGCACCCGGCGGCGCGAGCCGCCCTGCTGGAGGCGCTGGACGCGGCCTGGGCCGACCCCGCCCGGCTCTACGGGGCGGCCCGCGGCACCCGGATGCTGCTCGACCGGGCGCGCGCGCGTGTCGCCGGCGTCCTGGGCGCCCGTGCCGACGAGGTGTCGTTCACCTCGTCGGGCACCCAGGCGGTGCACCTGGCGGTCCTCGGGGGGCTCCAGGCGCGCCGGCGCACCGGGCGGCACCTGGTGGCGAGCGCCGTCGAGCACTCCAGCGTCCTGCACGCCGCCGAGCTGCACGAGCGCGACGGCGGCGAGGTCACCCTCGTCGGCGTCGACCGGGCCGGCCGCGTCGACGCCGCCGAGTTCGCCGCGGCGCTGCGGCCCGACACCGCGCTGGCCTGCCTGCAGTCGGCCAACCACGAGGTCGGCACCCTCCAGCCCGTCGAGGAGGTCGCGCAGGCCTGCCGCGCGGCCGGCGTGCCGCTGTTCGTCGACGCGGCGCAGTCCCTCGGGCGGGCCGAGGTCCCCGGCGGGTGGTCCTACCTCGCCGGCAGCGCCCACAAGTGGGGCGGCCCGGCCGGCGTCGGCGTGCTCGCCGTCCGCAAGGGCACCCGGTGGCGCTCGCCGCTGCCGGCCGACGAGCGCGAGGCGCGCCGGGTCCCGGGGTTCGAGAACGTCCCCGCCATCGCCGCGGCCGCGGCCGCGCTGGTGGCCTACCGCGCCGACATGGCGGCGGACGCGCCGCGCGTCTCCGCTCTGGTGGACCGCATCCGGACGGAGGTACCGCAGACCGTCCCCGACGTCGAGGTGATCGGCGACCCGGTCCGCAGGCTCCCCCACCTGGTGACGTTCTCCTGCCTGTACGTGGAGGGCGAGGCGCTGCTGACCGAACTCGACCGGCTGGGTTTCGCCGTTTCCTCCGGCAGCTCCTGCACGGCGGATACGCTGCGTCCGAGCCATGTGCTGGAGGCGATGGGAGTGATTACGCATGGGAACGTGCGGGTATCGCTGCCGCGAGGCGTCGGTTCGGAGGACGTCGGCCGCTTCCTCGCCGCGCTCCCCGATGCCGTCGCCCGCCTCCGCCGGACGACGATGAACACCTTCGAGACAGGGAGGCGGTCGCGCCCATGAGGTTCCGAGGCCGTGCCAGGACCGGCGCACCGCCCGTCGACGCGGCGCCGCCCCCCGCGGAGCCGGAGGGCCCGCCGCCCGTGCTCGTCATCGACGCGCTCGGCCGCAAGTGCCCCATCCCGATCATCATGCTGGCCGAGCGGATCCGGGAGGTCCCGGTCGGGCAGGTCGTGGCCGTCCTCGCCGACGACGCCGCCGCCCGCACCGACATCCCCGCCTGGTGCCGCATGAAGTCCCAGGACTTCGTCCGCGAGGAGACGCTCCAGCAGGGCGGCTGGGGCTTCCACATCCGCCGCACCTACTAGGCGGTATTTCAAAGCCCCGGCCCACTTCGCTCGCCTTGCGGCCCGCTACGTGACCGTGCCTGGGCGAACGCGGCATCGCTTCGCGATCCGCCCGGCTCCGCTCGCCTCCGGCCTCGCTCCACCGGCCAGCTCACGCGTTCGCGCGCGAGGTCGAGGCCACTTCGAGACCGGCCCTAGTCGCGAGCGCCGGGGACAGGGAGAAGGCCGCGCCGGTCCGGCGCGGCCTTCTCCGTGCGCCCGTGTCACGGGTGCGCGGGCTCTACGGGGTCGGGCAGGTGACGTGGGGCTCGATCTCGGCCGCGGCGTCGGCGCCGTAGGCGGCCGCGAACCGGTCGAGGAACGCGCGGCGGCCGAGCGTGTACTCCTGAGGCCCGGCGGCTTCGAGAGCGTGCGCGGCGATGGCGTTGCCGACCTGGGCGGCGCGTTCGAGCGGCAGCCCCCAGGCGGTCGCCGACAGGAAGCCGGCACGGAACGCGTCGCCGACGCCGGTCGGGTCGACGACCGAGTCGACCTGGACGCAGGGGACGTGCACGCCCTCCTCGCCCTGGCGGTCGATGACGACGCCCTTGGCGCCGAGGGTGGTGACGCGGACGCCGACGCGGGAGAGGATCTCCTCCCCCGACCAGCCCGTCTTCTCCTCGGCCAGGGCCTTCTCGTACTCGTTGCTGAACAGGTAGGCGGCGCCGTCGATGAGGCGGCGGACGTCGGCGCCGTCCATCCGGGCGAGCTGCTGGGAGGGGTCGGCGGCGAACGGGATGCCGCGGTCGCGGCACTCGTCGGTGTGCCGCAGCATCGCCTCCGGGTCGTTCGGGCTGACGACGACGAGGTCGAGGCCGCCGACGCGGTCGGCCACGGGCCGCAGCTCGATGGAGCGGGCCTCGCTCATCGCGCCGGCGTAGAACGTGGCGATCTGGTTCTGGTCCTGGTCGGTGGTGCACAGGAACCGCGCCGTGTGGTGGATCTCGGACACGTGCACCGAGGCGGTGTCGACCGTGTGCCGTTCGAGCCAGGAGCGGTAGTCGGCGAAGTCGTCGCCGACGGAGCCGACGAGGATGGACTCCTTGCCGAGGCTGCCCATGCCGAAGCAGATGTTGGCGGCGATGCCGCCGCGGCGGATCTCCAGCTCGTCCACCAGGAAGGACAGCGACACCCGGTCGAGCTGGTCGGGCAGGAGCTGGTCGGTGAACCTTCCGGGGAAGGTCATCAGATGGTCGGTCGCAATGGAACCGGTCACGGCGATGCGCACGGCGTCGCTCTCCTCGTCGTGGTCGTCCGGCTGTTTCACCGGCTGTTCGAACCCGTCAGGCTACTCACCATCGCACCACAGATCGCCGCCGCACGACACTTCGCCGCGATACCGCCGGGCAGCCTTGAGGGGCGGGCCGGACCCGTGGGTCCGGCCCGCCCCTCCGGGCCGTGCGCTCGACCGGCGCCGGCGTGCTCGCCGCGCGTCAGTTGAAGGAGTCGCCGCAGGCGCAGGAACCCGACGCGTTCGGGTTGTCGATCGTGAAGCCCTGCTTCTCGATCGAGTCGACGAAGTCGATGGTGGCGCCCGTGAGGTAGGGCGCGCTCATCCGGTCGACGCGCACCGACAGGCCGTCGAAGTCCTGGATCTGGTCCCCGTCCATCTCCCGCTCGTCGAAGAAGAGCTGGTAGATCAGGCCGGAGCAGCCGCCCGGCTGCACGGCGACACGCAGCGCAAGGTCATCGCGGCCCTCCTGCTCAAGCAGGCCCTTGGCCTTCTCGGCGGCGGCGTCGGTGAGGACGACGCCCTGCTGCGTGGTCTCCTGCGTGGTCTCGCCTGAAACCGTCATGTGTTCAGCTCCCGGGTCTCGCTGCGCCGCGCTAGCGGCGGACTGTCGCTTGTCCTCGAAGACGTCTATGCCTCTTCCCGTAGGACAACGTACCTCGCTACATGGCCATTCCGCTTATCGGCGGTCTTTAACGCCCCGGACGGGTGCGGTCTACGTCACACCGCCGATCCCCCGTTGGATATGCCATCATTAGTCGTCAAAGCGACGATAAGTCCCGTCGCGAAGGGAGACCGCCGTGACCACCCCAGTGCGCGACCTACCGCTGCTCCTGCTCGGCAGCGGCGCCGACCCCGCGAGCGAGCGCGGCGTGGACTGCCCCGGCGAATTGCCGGCGGCGTCCGACCCCGCCCTCGTCGAGCGGGCCCGCGCCGCCAAGGCGGCGCTCGGCGACCGCGTGTTCGTGCTCGGCCACCACTACCAGCGCGACGAGGTCATCCGGTTCGCGGACGTGACCGGCGACTCGTTCAAGCTGGCCCAGCAGGCCGCCGCCCGCCCCGAGGCGCCCTACATCGTGTTCTGCGGCGTCCACTTCATGGCCGAGTCGGCCGACATCCTCACCGCCGCCCACCAGCGGGTGATCCTCCCCGACCTCGGCGCGGGCTGCTCGATGGCCGACATGGCGACCTTCGACCAGGTCGAGGAGTGCTGGGACGTCCTGGAGGACGCCGGGATCGCCGACGACGTCGTCCCCGTCACCTACATGAACTCCTCGGCCGACATCAAGGGCTTCGTCGGGCGGCACGGCGGCGTGGTCTGCACCTCGTCCAACGCCAGGCGCGCCCTCGACTGGGCCTACGGCAAGGGCAAGAAGGTCCTCTTCCTGCCCGACCAGCACCTCGGCCGCAACACGGCCGTGCTGGAGATGGGCCTCTCGCTGGACGACTGCGTCGTCTACAGCCCGCACCGCCGCGAGGGCGGTCTCACGCACCGGCAGTTGCGGGACGCCAAGATGATCCTCTGGCGGGGCCACTGCTCGGTGCACGGCCGGTTCAGCAAGGAGTCGGTGGACGACGTCCGCGCGCGGGTGCCGGGGGTGAACGTCCTCGTCCACCCCGAGTGCCGGCACGAGGTCGTCACGGCCGCCGACCGGATCGGCTCGACCGAGTACATCATCAAGGCGATCGAGGCCGCCGAGCCCGGGTCGTCCTGGGCCGTCGGGACGGAGCTGAACCTCGTGCGGCGGCTGGCGAACGCCCACCCGGACAAGAACGTCATGTTCCTCGACAAGACCGTCTGCTACTGCTCGACGATGAACCGGATCGACCTGCCGCACCTGGTGCTGTCGCTGGAGACGCTGGCCGCCGGGAAGGTCGAGAACGTCATCGAGGTGGACGAGGAGACCGCGCACTACGCCCGCGTGGCCCTCGACCAGATGCTCGCCCTGCCCTGACCGGGCGCGGGCGGGTGCCGCAGGAGGGGATCAGAGGCCGGGGGCGCCCCAGACGGGGAACCACCGGCCGAGGTCCTGCTCGAACCGCAGGTCCGCGCCGATCGCCCCCCGCACCTGGAGTTCGAGCGCGTTGTCGCGCTTGTCTCCGGGGAGCGGGGCGAACGGGTAGAACGTTCCGCGCTTGTAGAGGTAGACGAGCGCGAGGGGACGGCCGTCGGGCCCTCTGAAGCCGGCCAGGGAGCACAGCAGGTGCGGGCCGAACCCGCCCGCCTCCAGCGTCGCGTTCACCGCGTGCAGGTCGGTGACGAGGTCGGGCAGCTGGTCCGGCCGCTGCTCGGCGAGCAGCCACGTGTAGCCGTAGCCGTCGGTGCTGATCTGGACCTTGGGCCCCTCGTCGGCGTCCAGGAGCTCCTGGACGTCGCTCTGGAGCCGCGCGAACGCGCCGCCCTCGGCCGCGCGGAAGCACACCGAGCCGAGCCCGGTCGGGGTGAAGCCCGTCGCCGCCTCCAGGGTGACGGCCGCCGTCGACAGCCCGAAGATCTGGTCGAGGTCGGGTTTGGCCGGCTTGGACCGGCCGAGCAGGGTGTCCAGGAACCCCACGGATCACACTCCCCTGCTGAGCTGGTCGGAGATCTTCGACAGCTGCGCGAGCCGCCGGTCCAGCGACGGGTGGGTGGAGAACAGCGCGGAGACGCTGACCCCCCTGCCGAGCGCCGGGGTGAAGAAGAACGCGTTGAACGCCTGCGAGGACCGCAGGTCCTCGGTCGGGATCCGCGCGATCTCGCCGCTGACCTTCGTCAGCGCGCTGGCCAGGGCGGAGGGGCGGCCGGTCAGCAGCGCGGCGGCGCGGTCGGCCGACAGCTCGCGGTAGCGCGACAGGGCCCGGGTGAGCAGGAAGCTGACCGCGTAGGCGAGCGCGCTCGCCGCGACCACCGCCAGCAGGATCAGCCCGGTGTTCTGGTCGTTGCTGCGGCGCCCGAACCCGCCCCACAGGCCCCACTGGAGCCCGAACCGGGTGATCAGGCCCGCGAGGATGCCGAGGAACGAGGCGATCGTCATGACCGCGACGTCCTTGTGCGCGACGTGCGCCATCTCGTGCGCGAGCACGCCCTCCAGTTCGACCGGGTCGAGCCGGCGCAGCAGGCCCGTGGTCACGCAGACGACGGCCTTCTTCTGGTTGCGGCCGGTGGCGAAGGCGTTCGGCACGTCGGTGTCGGCGATCGCGACCCGCGGCTTCGGCGCGTCCGACATCGCGCAGATGCGGTCGATGACGCCGTGCAGTTCGGGCGCCTCCTGCGGGGAGACGACCCGGCCGTGCATGGCGAACAGCGTCATCCGGTCGGAGAAGAAGTACTGGGCGATGAGGAACAGCACCGCGAAGACCAGCGCGACGCCGGCCCACTTCGGCACAAAGACGAAAAAAGCCCCCACGAAGACGACGTACACCAGCCCCAGCAGGAACATCGTCACGAGCATCCGCGATGTCAGCCCCCGGTCGGAGGCGTAACGCGTCCTGGCCATCCGGCCACCCCCAGTCCTTGCTCCTCTTCACTTGTACGAACGCACAGGCCACGGGTTTTGTGCCCGGATGTCCATAACGTGCCCCGGGCCCCCGCGCGTCGCCCGGGGACGGCCCGAGGACGCGCCGTCAGTCCGGGATGAGGCCCTCGTCCCCCAGCATGGAGCGCACCTCGTCGATGTGCGCGTCAGCCGGGGGCAGGATCAGCTCGGACGGCTCCAGGCTGTCGGCCGGCAGCGCCTTGCCCACCTTGCGGACGTTGTCCAGCAGGGCGTGCAGCGCGGCACGGAACGCCGTCTCGTCGCCCGACTCGATCGCCGCCTCCAGCTCGGCGTCGAGCGCGTTGAGCGAGGACAGGTCCTCCTCGGCCACGTCCAGCTGGCCCTCGCCCATCAGGCGGACGATCACTGGGCACCCCCGGGGTTCTGCGGCCACGGGGCCTGCTGGGGGGTGTCCTGCTGCTGGTGCGGCGCGGCGGTCGGCGAGCCCTGGTTCAGCTCCTTGGGCGCGGGGCCCTGGCCGAGTTCGGCCTTGAGGCGCTCCAGCTCCATGTCGACGCCGGGGCCGGAGCCCATCCGGTCGAGCTCGGCCTGGATGTCGTCCTTGGGACCGGAGAAGTCCTCCAGGGCGCCGGAGGCCAGCAGCTCGTCGATCGCGCCGGCACGGGCCTTCATCGTGTCGGTCTTCTCCTCGGCGCGCTGGATCGCCAGGCCGACGTCGCCCATCTCCTCGGAGATGCCGGAGAACGCCTCGTTGATCTTGGTCTGCGCCTCGGCGGCCGTGTAGGTCGCCTTGATCGTCTCCTTGCGGGTGCGGAAGGAGTCGACCTTGGCCTGCAGCCGCTGGGAGGCGAGCGTGAGCTTCTCCTCCTCGCCCTGCAGCTGCTGGTACTGCCCGCGGAGGTCGCCCAGCTGGCTCTCCAGGCCGGACCGCCGGGTCAGCGCCTCGCGGGCCAGATCCTCGCGGCCCACCTGCAGCGCCTTCTTGCCCTGGTCGGTCAGCTTGCTCTGCTGCTGTTCGAGCTGGTTGATCTGCAGCTCGAGACGCTTGCGCGAGGTGGCGACGTCGGCGACCCCGCGACGGACCTTCTGCAGCATCTCCAGCTGGCGCTGGTAGGAGTAATCGAGGGTCTCCCGAGGGTCTTCCATCCGGTCCAGGGCCTTGTTCGCCTTGGACTTGAAGATCATCGACATTCGCTTCATCACGCTCATCGCGCGGCGCCGGTCCCTTCGTGCTGTCGCCTCAGTCGTGAACTGGGCTCAATGACCACTGCTGGGGTTCTTATCACCCTACGCGTTAACGCGCGAGGCAGCCACGATGTTCGCAGCCGGTAGGCTGATCCCTGTGTTCAAGCGTCGTACCCCGGAGGCCCCGCCGGATCCTCCTCAGGTAGTAAAGCCCGGCGGCAAGGGCCGTCCCACGCCCAAGCGGAGCGAGGCCGAGAAGCGCCGCCGGCAGCCGATCACGGCTCCGGCGACCCGCAAGGAGGCCTACAAGAAGGTGCGGGAGCGGCAGGCCACCGAGCGGGCCAGGGCCCGCCAGGGCATGGCCAAGGGCGACGAGAAGCACTTGCTCAAGCGGGATCGGGGCCCGGTGCGCCGGATGGCCCGCGACTACGTCGACTCGCGCCGCACGGTCGGCTCCTACCTGATGTACGCGATGTTCGCGATCGTGCTGCTCAGCCTGCTGCCGATCCCGGCGGCCCGGCTGCTGGTCCTGTTCGCGCCGCCGGTGCTGCTCGTCGTGGTGTTCGCGGAGGGCTTCCTGCTGAGCCGCGGCATCAAGCGGCTGGCCGCCGAGCGCTTCCCCGGCGAGGACGCCAAGGGCGTCGGCATGTACGCCGCGATGCGCGCGATGCAGATCCGCCGGCTGCGGATCCCGAACCCGCAGGTGCGCCTCGGCGAGAAGGACAAGGTCTGACAAGGACCGTGCCCCGAAGGGCCGGAACCTGAGGGCCGTGCCCTCGTGTCGGTCGCGGTGTCCGGCGGAAGCGTCCGCCGCGCGTCGCACGATCGACGCGGGGCTAGGGTCGGGGCCATGGAGTTCCGAAACCTGGGCCGGAGCGGTCTGAAGATCAGCGAGATCGCGTACGGCAACTGGCTCACCCACGGTTCGCAGGTCGAGGAGGACGCGGCGCGCGCCTGCGTGCGGGCCGCCCTCGACGAGGGCGTGACCACGTTCGACACCGCCGACGTCTACGCCGGCACGCGCGCCGAGACGGTCCTCGGCCGGGCCCTGAAGGGGCAGCGCCGCGAGGGGCTGGAGATCTTCACCAAGGTCTACTGGCCGACGGGTCCCGGGGTGAACGACCGGGGCCTGTCCCGCAAGCACGTCTTCGAGTCGATCCACGGCTCCCTGCGCCGCCTCGGGACCGACTACGTGGACCTCTACCAGGCCCACCGGTTCGACTACGAGACCCCGCTGGAGGAGACCCTGCGGGCCTTCGACGACCTCGTCCGGCAGGGCAAGGTCCTGTACGTCGGGGTGTCGGAGTGGCGGGCCGAGGAGATCGAGCGCGCCCTGAAGATCGCCGACGAGATGGGCTTCGACCGGATCGTCTCCAGCCAGCCGCAGTACTCGATGCTGTGGCGGGTCATCGAGGAGGAGGTCGTCCCGCTCTGCGAGCGCGAGGGCGTCGGCCAGATCGTCTGGTCGCCGATCGCGCAGGGGGTCCTGACCGGCAAGTACAAGCCGGGGCAGCCCCTGCCCGAGGGGTCGCGCGCCACCGACGACAAGGGCGGCGCCGACATGATCAAGCGCTACCTGGACGACGACCTGCTGACCCGCGTGCAGAACCTGCGGCCGGTCGCCGACGACCTCGGCCTGTCGATGGCGCAGCTCGCGATCGCCTGGACGCTGCAGAACCCGAACGTCTCGGCGGCGATCGTGGGCGCGTCCCGCCCCGAGCAGGTCGCCGACAACGTGAAGGCGGCCGGGGTGAAGCTGGACGCCGGCGTGATGGAGCGGATCGACGAGATCCTCGGCGGGACCGTCATCCGCGACCCGGCCAAGACCGTCAGCCCGCGCAGGCGCCCCTGAGCCCGGCGAGCGCCCGGGGGCCGCGGAGCTCGGCGCTGCGCGGCCCCCGCTCTTGCCGGCCGGTCACTCCGGGTCGTGCAGGCTCATCGCGTACACGACGGTGTCGCCGTCCAGCAGGGTCACCTTGTCGACGTCCTCGGTGCGCAGCCCCCGCCAGTTCTCCCCCAGCCAGCTCTCCGCGTCCGCCTGGGTGGAGAAGGTCTCCTCCGACATGCCGATCGTCCGCCCGTCGGCCTTCTCCAGCCGCCAGCTCCACGCCATAGCCCTCGACCTCCCTCGTCGCGGTGAGACTAGCCGGTCAGGCGGCGGCCTCTATCGCGCGGCGCAGCGCGTCGGGGCTCTCGGTGTCGGACTGGGCGAGCGTCCGCCCGTTGACCCGCACGCTCGGCGTCCCCTGGATCCCGGACGAAACGTAGCCCTGGCTGACGGTCTTCACGCTGGCGGCGTGACGCTGGCTCTTCACGCACGACGTGAAATCGTCGCTCGTGAGCCCCAGCGGCTCCGCGTAGGAGAGCAGGTCCCGGGTCAGGTAGCCGGTGGCGCTCTCGTTCGGGGGCTGATGCGCGTAGAGGGCGTCCTGGTAGGACAGCCAGTGGGCGCCGTCGGTGACGCAGCGCAGAGCCGCCGCGGCCCGCAGCGAGTTGTCGTGGGCCGGCTGCGTGGCCTCACCGAAGATCAGCATCGGGTGGAAGACGACCTTGGCGCGGCCCTCGACGGCCAGCTGCTTGAGCATCGGGTCGTGCCTGCGGTCGAAGGCGCCGCAGGGCGGGCAGGCGAAGTCCTCGTAGATGTCGACGACCGGGGCGGTGACGCCCGGCCGGGCCATGGTGAGGCTCCCGTCCGCGAGGGGCGTGGCCTCCGCACCACCGGCGATCTTGCCGACCGTCAGCTGCTGCGCGCCGCCGTCTCCCTCGTCGTCGCCTCCCCGGACGAGGAGGACGACGACCGCCGCCACCACCAGTACCAGGACGAGCCCGCCCCCGACCAGCGCGATCACCAGGCCGCCGCCGCGGCGCCCGGGCGGGGGCGCTGGGGGCATGCCGTGCGGCGGCCGCCATCCGGGACCCGGAGGCGGACCCGGTGCGGGCCCGCCCGGCGGGACGGGGGGCGGGCCGTAGGGCGGCTGCTGCCCGCCCCGGCCCGGTTGCGGTGGCCAGGGCGCGTTCGGGGGGTTGCCCACCGGAACTCCTCCAGAGGGGGCGTCGTGATCCTTCCAGCCGAGGGTAACCGTAGAGTTCGCGGCGGGATGGACATCGAGCTTCGCGGCGTCGCCGCCGCACAGGGCTGGCCCGCTCCGGGGTGCCGGTGCGCGTCGTGCGGCCGGCTGCGCGCGGCGGGAGTGCGGCACGAGCCGTTCGCCGCCGCGATCGACGGCGTCGCGCTGGAGGACCTGCCGCGCACGGAGGTCCCCGGCGGGTACGAGGTCCTCGCGCCCGGCGGAGGGCGCGCGCTGGTGGCGGCGGGCCCGGGGGCCAGGCCCGAGCCGTCCGCGGGTGTCGAGTACGGGGCCGTGCTCCTGGACATGGCCGGGTCCCCGGACCATCTGGGATACCTGCGCCACACCGGTGCCGTGACGCCGCTGACGCAGGTCGTGGCCGTTCACGTCGACCACCGCTTGCCCTCGCCGTCCGAGCTGGAGCGGCGCACGGACTTCTGGAAGCGCTCCGAGCAGGGCCCGTTCCGGACGCTGCTCCTCGGCGGGAGCAGGTCGGGCAAGTCGGCCGAGGCAGAGCTGCGCCTGGCCGCGTGCTCGGACGTCCTCTACATCGCGACGGGCCCCCTCCGGGACGACGACCCCGAATGGGCGGAACGCGTCGCCGCGCACCGGCTGCGCCGTCCGGCATGGTGGCGCACCACCGAGACGACCGAGCTCGCCGGCGCACTCGCTTCGGCCAGCGGCCCGGTGCTGGTGGACGGCGTCGGCACCTGGCTCGCGGCCGCGATGTCCGAGACGGACGCCTGGGAGGAGCCGTCGCGGGTGCTGCCGCTCGTGGACGGCCTCGTCGCCGCCTGGCGGGGCACGGCGGCGCGGGTGGTCGCGGTGAGCGACGAGGTCGGGCTGTCGCTGGTGCCGACCACCGTGTCCGGGCGCGCGTTCCGCGACGTCCTCGGCCAGGTCAACCAGCGGCTCGCGGCCGAGTCGGAGGAGGCGGCGCTGGTGGTCGCGGGCCGCGTCATGGAACTCCGGTGACCGTCAGGAACGTCCCGATGCCCGACGGCCTGCGGCTGGCGGTCACGCTGCTCACCGTCGTCCCGCTGGGCACCGGCCGGGTCGACCGGGGCACCGCGCGCTCGGCGATGCTGCTCGCCCCCGCCGTCGGCCTGATCCCGGGCGGGGCCGCCGCGCTGGTCCTGCTGGCGGGCGGCCCTCTCGGCCTGTCCGGCCTGCTCACGGCGGCGCTCGCGGTGGCCGCCTCGGCCGCTGTCACCCGCGCCCTGCATCTGGACGGTCTCGCCGACCTCGCCGACGGCCTCGGGAGCGGGCGCCCCGCCGCCGGGGCCCTGGAGATCATGAAGCGGTCCGACATCGGCCCGTTCGGCGTCGTCACGCTGCTGCTGACGCTGCTGGTCCAGGTCGCCGCCCTGGCGTCGGCGCCGCATCCCGCCCTCGCCGCGATCACCGCGGCGGTCACCGGCCGGCTGGCGCTCGCCTGGGCCTGCCGCACGGGCGTGCCGTCCGCGCGGCCCGGCGGCCTCGGCGCGCTGGTCGCGGGCACCGTGCCGGCGCGCGCGGCGGTCGCCGCCACGGCCGCCGTGCTGGCCGCCGCGGCGGCCGCGGGCCTGGCCGCCGGTGGCACCGGCGGCGCCCTGCACGGCGCGGCGGCGGTGGCCGCCGGGACCGGCGCGGCCCTGGCGGTGCTCCGCCGCGCCGTCCGCCGCCTCGGCGGCGTGACCGGCGACGTGTTCGGCTCCCTCGTCGAGGTCGCCGCGACGGCCGCGCTGGTCGCCCTCGCGGCGCTGCCCTGAGGGCGCGGCGGCCGCCGGGAGGGCAATGCTTGATCCAAAAGGGCGAAAGCGGTCACCAGGAGGACTAACATCGGGCTACGTGACGAGCATCAGCCTTGACAGCGCAGACCTGGCCGGCCTCGACGTCGACGCGATCGTGATCGGCGTCGCCCCCGCCGGGGCGGGTGCCGCACCGGCCGACGGCGCGGAGGCGATCGACCGCGCCATGGACGGCAGGCTCGCGGACGCGCTGGGCGCGCTCGGCGCCACCGGCAAGGCCGGCGAGGTGACCCGGCTGCCCTCGCTCGGCGCCGTCCCAGCCAGGGTCATCGTGGCCGCCGGGCTCGGCGAGGACCCCTCCGCCGAAGACCTGCGCCGCGCCGCCGGGGCCGCCGTCCGCTCCCTCGCGGGCACCGCCCGGGTCGCGGTCGCGCTCCCCGCCTCCGGCGCCGAGGGCGTCGAGGCCGTCGCGCTGGGCTCGCTGCTCGGCGCCTACTCCTTCGACGCCTTCCGCACCGGCGACGGCCACAAGAGCCCCGTCGAGGAGATCCGCCTGATCGCGCCCGCGTCCGAGGAGGCCGCCCTCGGGCGCGCCCGCACCCTCGCCGCGTCGGTCACGCTCGTCCGCGACCTGGTGAACACCCCGCCCTCCCACCTGTCCCCCGAGGACTTCGCCGGCGAGGCCGAGCGGGTCGCCGCCGAGACCGGCCTCGCCATCGAGGTGCTGGACGAGAAGGCCCTCGTCGAGGGCGGGTACGGCGGCATCGCGGGCGTCGGGCAGGGGTCGGTGAACCCGCCGCGGCTCGTCCGGCTCGCCTACACCCACCCGGAGGCCGGCAGGACGCTCGCCCTCGTCGGCAAGGGCATCACGTTCGACTCCGGCGGCCTGTCCCTCAAGCCGACCGACGCGATGGACTGGATGAAGTCCGACATGGGCGGCGCGGCCGCGGTGCTCGGCGCGCTCGCCGCCATCGCCGAGCTGCGCCCCGCGGTCAACGTCGTCGGCTACCTCGCCCTCGCCGAGAACATGCCGAGCGGCACCGCGCAGCGCCCGTCCGACGTGCTGCGCATCTACGGCGGCAAGACCGTGGAGGTCCTCAACACCGACGCCGAGGGCCGGCTCGTCATGGCCGACGCCCTCGTCCGCGCGGGCGAGGACTCCCCCGACCTCATCGTGGACGTCGCCACCCTGACCGGCGCGCAGCTCGTCGCGCTCGGCACCCGGACCACCGGCGTCATGGCCAACGACGACGACGTGCGCGAGAAGGTGGTCGCGGCCGCCGGGCGCGCGGGCGAGCCCTCCTGGGGCATGCCGCTGCCCCCGGAGCTGCGCAAGGGCCTCGACTCGGCGGTCGCCGACATCGCCAACATCAGCGGCGAGCGCTGGGGCGGCATGCTGGTCGCCGGGACGTTCCTCAAGGAGTTCGTGCCGGACGGCGTCAAGTGGGCGCACCTCGACATCGCGGGCCCCGCCTTCCACAAGGGCGAGCCGTACGGGTACACGCCGAAGGGCGGCACCGGCGCCGCCGCGCGCACCCTGGTCCAGATCGCCGAGGACGTCGCCGCGGGCGTCCTCTAGGAGGACACCGGGCCCCGCCCGCTGTGAGCGGGCGGAGAACAGAATAGGTTTTCTTGTGGCGGTGGGGGCCCGGTCTGCCGGTGCGCCCCGCCCCGCCCAGGGCGCCGCGATCCACGCGGCGCCACAACCGGGGAAAGGGAGCGTCCAGTGGCCAACAACGGCCCCTTCGACATCGTCGTCCTGGGTGCCGGCAGCGGCGGCTATGCGTGCGCGCTGCGCGCCGCCGAGCTCGGCATGTCGGTCGCGCTCATCGAGCGGGACGAGTCGCTCGGCGGAACGTGCCTCAACCGCGGCTGCATCCCCACCAAGGCGCTGCTGCACGCGGCCGAGGTGGCGGACCAGTCCCGCGAGGCGGCGAAGTTCGGCGTGAAGGCCACCTTCGAGGGCATCGACGTCGCCGGGGTGAACGCCTACAAGGACAAGGTCGTCTCGACGACCGTCAAGGGCCTCACCGGGCTGATCAAGTCCCGGGGCATCGAGGTCGTGCACGGCACCGGGCGGCTGACCGGCCCCACCGCGGTCGAGGTCGAGACCGCCGAGGGCACCCGCCGCATCGAGGGCGGGCACATCGTGCTCGGCACCGGGTCGGCGCCGAAGTCGCTGCCCGGCCTGGACATCGACGGCGAGCGGGTCATCTCCAGCGACCACGCGCTGCGGCTGGAGCACGTCCCCGGCTCGGTCGTCATCCTCGGCGGCGGCGTCATCGGCGTGGAGTTCGCCAGCGTGTGGCGCTCGTTCGGCGCCGAGGTCACGATCGTCGAGGCGCTGCCGCACCTGCTCCCGCTGGAGGAGGAGACCAGCTCCAAGCGGCTGGAGCGCGCCTTCCGCAAGCGCGGCATCAAGTTCGAGCTCGGCACCCGGTTCCAGAGCGCCAAGACGACGCAGGGCGGCGTCTCGGTCACCCTGGAGGACGGCAAGACCATTGACGCGGAGCTGCTGCTCGTGGCGGTGGGCCGCGGACCGGTCTCCGACGGCATCGGCCTGGCCGAGGCCGGCGTCGAGACCGAGCGCGGGTTCGTCAAGGTCGACGAGTACTGCCGGACGAGCGTCCCCACGATCTCCGCGGTCGGCGACCTCGTCCCCACCCCCCAGCTGGCCCACGTCGGCTTCGCCGAGGGCATCCTCGTCGCCGAGCGGCTGAGCGGGCTGACCCCGCCGCCGATCGACTACGACGGCGTCCCTCGCATCACCTACTCCGACCCCGAGGTGGCCTCGGTCGGCATCACGTCCGCCGTGGCCCGTGAGCGCGGGTACGAGATCAAGGAGGTCACCTACGACCTGGCCGGCAACCCCAAGAGCAAGATCCTGGGGACGCAGGGCGAGGTCAAGGTGATCGCGGCCGTGGACGGCCCCGTCCTCGGCCTCCACATGGTCGGCGCACGCGTCGGCGAGCTCATCGCGGAGGGGCAGCTCATCTACAACTGGGAGGCCCTGCCCGGCGAGGTCGCCCAGCTGATCCACCCCCACCCGACCCAGTCCGAGGCGGTCGGCGAGGCGCACCTCGCCCTCGCCGGCAAACCACTGCACGTGCACGGCTGAGAAGCCGCACAAGTATTCCGAAGGAGTGCGCTGAGACATGCCGGTCTCCGTCACCATGCCCCAGCTCGGCGAGAGCGTCACCGAGGGCACCGTCACCCGCTGGCTCAAGAAGGAGGGCGAGCGCGTCGAGACCGACGAGCCGCTCCTGGAGGTGTCGACCGACAAGGTCGACACCGAGATCCCCTCCCCAGCCTCGGGCATCCTCACCAGCATCACCGTCGCCGAGGACGAGACCGTCGAGGTCGGCGCCGAGCTGGCCGTCATCGGCGATGAGGGCGAGGCTCCGTCCGGCGGCGGCGCCCCGGCCGCCGAGGAGCAGGAGCCCGAGCCGCAGCCGAAGGCGGAGCCCCAGCAGGAGGCCCCGCAGCAGGCGCAGCCCCAGGCGCAGCAGGCACCGCCGCCCGCCGCGTGGCCGCCGCCCGCGCAGCAGCAGCCGGCCGCCCCGCCGTCCCCGGCGCCGCAGCCGCAGGCCCAGCAGCAGCCGCCCGCGCCGGCCCCGGCGGCCAAGCCCGCCCAGCAGCCTTCGGAGCCGGGCGAGGGCCCGTACGTCACGCCGCTGGTCCGCAAGCTGGCCGCCGAGCACAGCGTCGACCTCGGCACGGTCAAGGGCACCGGCGTCGGCGGCCGCATCCGCAAGCAGGACGTCCTGGAGGCGGCCCGCGCCGCCCAGCAGCAGGCCGCCCAGCAGCAGGCCGCGCCCGCCGCCCCGCCCGCGCCCGCCCCGGCCCAGGCCCAGGCCCCCGCCGGACGGCACGCCGCCCCGGCGCCCGCCGGCGCCCCCGCCGAGCAGATGGCGCTGCGCGGCCGGACCGAGAAGATGTCGCGCATGCGGCAGACGATCGCCCGCCGCATGGTCGAGTCGCTGCAGGTGTCCGCGCAGCTCACCACCGTGGTCGAGGTGGACATCACCAAGATCGCGCGGCTGCGGGAGCAGGCCAAGGCCGACTTCCAGGCCCGCGAGGGCGTCAAGCTGTCGTTCATGCCGTTCTTCGCGATGGCGACGGTCGAGGCCCTCAAGGCCCACCCGAAGCTGAACGCGGTCATCAACGGCGAGACCAACGAGGTCACCTACCACGAGGTCGAGAACCTCTCCATCGCGGTGGACGTGCCCGAGCGCGGCCTGATGGTCCCGGTCGTGCACAACGCGGGCCAGCTCAACCTCGGCGGCCTCGCGCAGCGGATCGCCGACATCGCCGAGCGCACCCGCACCAACAAGGTGAGCCCGGACGAGCTGGCCGGCGGCACGTTCACGCTGACCAACACCGGCAGCCGCGGCGCCCTGTTCGACACGCCGATCCTCAACCAGCCGCAGGTCGGCATGCTCGGCACCGGCGCCGTCGTCAAGCGCCCGGCCGTCATCGACGACCCGGAGCTGGGCGAGGTCATCGCGGTCCGGTCGATGGTCTACCTGGCGCTGACCTACGACCACCGCCTGATCGACGGCGCGGACGCGGCCCGCTTCCTCGCCACGGTCAAGCACCGCCTGGAGGAGGGCAACTTCGAGGCCGAACTCGGCCTCTGACCCCTCCCGCACGTCCGCCGGACCCCGCCGCGCCCGCACGGGCGGCGGGGTCCCGCGCGTCCGGGGAAACGCGGGACCCGCCGGGGAGAACCGGCGTCCGGCGGCTCCGTCCCTCTACGCTGGGGATATGAGGATCACCGTCACGGGCTCGTCGGGCCTCATCGGCTCGGCGCTGGTGGAGTCGCTCCGGCGGGACGGCCACGACGTCGTCCGGCTGGTGCGCAGGGAGCCGTCCCGGCCCGACGAGGCGCGCTGGTCGCCGGCCGACGGCTGCGTCGACAAGCAGTCGCTGGAGGGCGCCGACGCCGTCGTGCACCTGGCGGGCGCCGGGGTCGGCGACCGGCCGTGGACGAAGGCGTACAAGCAGAAGATCCGCGACAGCCGCCTGGTCGGCACCCGCACGCTCGCCGAGGCGATCGCGGCGGCCTCGCCCCGGCCCCGCGTGCTGGTCTGCGGGTCGGCGATCGGCTACTACGGCGACACCGGCGACCGCGAGGTCGACGAGGACTCCCCCGCCGGGGAGGGCTTCCTCGCCGACGTCGTCCGCGACTGGGAGGCCGCGGCCGCGCCCGCGCGCGAGGCCGGGGTCCGGGTCGTGCACCCGCGGACGGGCGTCGTGCTGGCCCGCGAGGGCGGCGTCCTCGGGCGCACCCTTCCGCTGTTCAGGTTCGGCGTCGGCGGCGACCTCGGCGACGGCCGGCAGTGGACGAGCTGGATCTCCCTCCCCGACGAGGTCGCGGCCCTGCGGTTCCTCGTCGACACCGAGATCGCCGGGCCGGTCAACCTGACCGCCCCGAACCCGGTGACCAACGACGCCTACACCAAGGCGGTCGGCCGCGCCCTGCACCGCCCGGCGCGGCTGTCGGTCCCGAAGTTCGCGCTGCGCGCCGCGCTCGGCGGCTTCGCCGACGAGGGGCCGCTGGTCAGCCAGCGGGTCCTGCCCCGCCGGCTGCTGGACGCGGGGTTCCGGTTCGCGCACGAGGACGTCGACTCGGCCATCGCCGCCGTCCTCTGAGTCCCAAGAATCGTCAAAGTCCCACCCGCTCCCGTTCGGTAGTCATACGGTGACAATGAGACAGATGGCCTACGAGGGGGATGCATGAGCACCGACGGACAGCCGCACATCCTCGCGATCGGCGGAGGCACCTTCGTGCCGGACGGCCGGGAGGGGCTCGCCCCGAGCCCGCTGCTGCGCTACGCGTTCGATCTGACGGGCCAGGACCGCCCCCGGGTGTGCTTCCTGACGACGGCGGTCGGCGACGGCGCCGAGTACATCGCGCGCTCCTACGCCGCGTTCTCCTCGATGGACGCCGAGGTCAGCCATCTCGCGCTGTTCCCGATGCCGAACGTCGCCGACGTCCGGGCGCACCTGCTCGGCCAGGACCTGCTGTACGTGTCCGGCGGCAGCGTCGCGAACCTGCTGGCGCTGTGGCGGCTGCACGGCCTCGACGAGATCATGCGCGAGGCGTGGCAGGAGGGCGTCGTGCTGTCCGGGCAGAGCGCGGGCGCGCTGTGCTGGCACTCCGGCGGCAACACCGACTCGTTCGGGCCGCAGCTGCGGCCGCTGACCGACGGCCTCGGTCTCCTGCCGTACTCGTGCGGCGTCCACTACGACAGCGACCCGCAGCGGCGCCCGCTGCTCCAGCAGCTCGTCGGCGAGGGGACCCTGCCGGGCGGGTACGCGGCCGACGAGGCGGTGGGCCTGCACTACGTCGGAACCGAGTTCGTGCAGGCGGTCTCCTACCGGCGGGAGGCGGGCGCCTACCGGATCGAGCCGGACGGACCGGGGACGGCCAAGGAGTACCGGCTGGAGCCCCGGCTGCTCGCCGCGTTCTGAGGAGCGGTCCGGGCGATCACGGCATAAGCTGGCCCGTGTGAGCGATGTGGACGTACGCGAGCTGGTGGTGGTGCACGCGGGGTTCGGCACGGCTGCCGTCCCCTACGAGGACGGGTGGGAGCTGCAGAAGCGCACCCACGCGCTACGGGTGGACGACGCGATCCCCGACACCGTCCTCCTGCTGGAGCACCAGCCGGTCTACACGGCGGGCAAGCGGACGGAGGCGCTCGACCGCCCGTTCGGCGACCCCGGCGCCCCGGTCGTGGATGTCGACCGCGGCGGGAAGATCACCTGGCACGGCCCGGGGCAGCTGACCGGGTACCCGATCGTCCGGCTGCCCGACCCGGTGGACGTCGTCGGCTACGTGCGGCTGCTGGAGCGGATGATGATGGACGTCTGCGCCGACCTCGGGCTGGAGACGCAGACGGTGGAGGGGCGCAGCGGGCTGTGGGTCCGCGGGACCCCGGACCGCAAGATCGGCTCGATCGGGATCCGGGTGGCGCGCGGCGTCACGATGCACGGCTTCATGCTCAACTGCGACAACGACATGGGCTGGTTCGACAAGATCGTCGCCTGCGGGATCCGCGACGTCGGGTCGACCAACCTCACCCGCGAGCTGGGCCGTGAGGTGACGGTCGCCGAGATCGTCCCGCTCGTCGAGCGGCGCCTGGCGGCGGCGCTGGGCGCGGCGGAGACGCTCCACCGCACCACGGCGCAGCTCGGGGTCCTCGGTCAGGCCATCACCTTGTAGACGGCCTGGCCGTCGGTCGCGGCGAGCCGGAAGAACTCGGCCAGCCCCGCGTAGGCGGGCTGGAACACCCTCTCGCGGGCGGCGTCGTCCAGCCGCCCGGCGTCCTGGACCCCTGCCCGGACCATCGCGGGCGGGTCGTAGCGTCCGGCGATCTCGGCGAACGGCGTCGCGGCCAGATGGTCGGCGGCGGGCTTGACCCGCTCGGGGGCGAGGTAGATGACGTCCATGCCGAGCTCGTCGGCGCCGTCCTCGGTCAGCAGCCGCCCGCCGCACACGACATCGGCCTCGGGCTGGCGGCCCTCCCACGGGTCGCCGGTGACGAGGTAGTGCATCGCCTGCCACGCCCGGCCGATCTCGAACAGCGCGCCCGCGCCGCGCCGCCGCCAGTTGGCGTCGCCGAAGACGTGGCGCGCTATCCGGCCGGGGTCGGGCTCTCCCTCCAGCACGGGCGGCACCCTGAGGTACGACATTGCCAGACCCACGGTGGTCCTCCTGCTGACGCTGTTGCGTGACGACAGGGAGTCACCCTAGAGAGATCCATTGCCGGAGATGGCCGAAACACGCGAATCGGCTGCACCGGCGGAGTACCGTCATACGTTCGAGATCGGTCCGATACGGCTTCGATGCTGCTCGCGCCGCCGGACCGCCGGTGTGCCGGTACCGCTGATCGCGACGTACCCTGGGACCCGTGACGACGGTGACACCTGAGGGACGCAAGCTCCTGCGCGTCGAGGCGCGCAACAGCCAGACCCCGATCGAGCGCAAGCCCGAGTGGATCAAGACCCGGATGAAGATGGGCCCGCAGTACCGCGAGCTCACCGGGCTGGTGAAGTCCGAGGGCCTGCACACGGTGTGCCAGGAGGCCGGCTGTCCCAACATCTTCGAATGCTGGGAGGACCGCGAGGCCACGTTCCTCATCGGCGGCGACCAGTGCACCCGGCGCTGCGACTTCTGCCAGATCGACACCGGGAAGCCCGCCGCGCTGGACCGCGACGAGCCGCGCCGCGTCGCCGAGTCCGTCGCCACGATGGGGCTGAAGTACGCGACCATCACCGGCGTCGCCCGCGACGACCTGGAGGACGGCGGCGCCTGGCTGTACGCCGAGACCGTCCGGCGGATCCACGCGGCGGTCCCGGGCTGCGGCGTCGAGCTGCTGATCCCCGACTTCAACGCCGTCCCGGAGCAGCTCGCCGAGGTGTTCTCGTCCCGGCCGGAGGTGCTCGCGCACAACGTGGAGACCGTCCCGCGGATCTTCAAGCGGATCCGGCCCGGGTTCCGCTACGAGCGGTCCCTGGAGGTCATCACCCGGGCGCGCGAGGACGGCCTGGTCACCAAGTCGAACCTGATCCTCGGCATGGGCGAGACGCGCGAGGAGGTCTCCCAGGCGCTGCGCGACCTGCACGAGGCCGGCTGCGAGCTCATCACGATCACCCAGTACCTGCGGCCGAGCCCCCGCCACCACCCGGTGGAGCGCTGGGTCAAGCCGGAGGAGTTCGTGGAGCTGTCGGCCGAGGCCGAGGAGATCGGCTTCGCTGGCGTGATGTCCGGGCCGCTGGTGCGCTCCAGCTACCGCGCCGGGCGCCTCTACAAGCAGGCCGTCTCCGCGCGCGGCTGACGACCGGGCTGTCGGGACGGCGGCCCGGCCGGACTATCCTTGGTTTCATGTCGAAAAAGCCCACGGACGGGGCCCAGGAGAGTCCAGGGCGCCTCAAGCAGATCCGCATGGTCGCTCAGGTGCTCCGGCAGGCCGACCCGAAGGCCCTGCCGATCGTGTTCGCCTCCGCGATCGGGACGCTGGTCGTCGTCATCCTCATCGGGCTGCTCATCGGCCAGCTGTGGTTCTTCATCCCGCTGGGCATCCTCGCCGCGTTCGCCGTCGGCATGATCGTCTTCGGGCAGCTGGCGCAGCGCGCGCAGTACAAGGTGATCGCCGGGCAGCCCGGCGCCGCCGCCGCGATCCTGAAGAACATGCGCGGGAACTGGTCGGTGACCGAGGCGGTCAGCGGCAACCGCAACCTCGACATGGTGCACCGCGCCGTGGGCCGCGCAGGCGTGGTGCTGGTCTCGGAGGGCCCGCGCAGCCGCGTCGGCCCGCTGCTCGGCGCCGAGAAGAAGCGCATCTCCCGCGCCGCCCAGCAGGTGCCGATCTATGACGTGCAGGTCGGCGACGACGAGGGCCAGATCCCGGTCGACAAGCTGCAGCGGCACCTGATGAAGCTGCCCCGCAACCTCACCAAGGGGCAGGTCGCCGAGCTGAACGACCGGCTCCAGGCGCTCCCCCGGTCGATGCAGATGCCGAAGGGCCCGATGCCCAGGGGCGCGAAGATGCCGAAGGGCCCCAAGCCCAAACTGCGCTGACGTCCCAAGAAAAAGCGCCCCCTCGGGGGCGCTTTCTCGTTTCCGGCCGGCTTTCCCGTCCAGCTAAGCGGAGACGACGACCGTGTTGCCGGCCCGGTCGTGCATGCCGCGGTGGTCGCGGTCCCAGATCAGGGCGGGAATGACCAGGAGCAGCAGCAGCGTCCGGGCGAGGCTCCAGCCGAGGCCGACGGGGCGGCCGTCCAGCCGGGCGACCCTGATGCCGCACAGCCGCTTGCCGATCGTCGTGCCGAGGAACGCGGTGAGCACCCACGCCTGGAGGCCGAAGATGAGCAGCGTCCACGTGCTGCGCTCGGCGGGCTCCCACCCGAACGAGCGCGCGAGCAGGCTCGCCACCAGCATCGACAGGCCCCAGTCGATGAACAGGGCGAGGAGCCGGCGGCCGTAGGGGGCGACGGAGCCGCTGCCGCTCTCGGGCAGGCCGATCCGCTCCCCGGGCTCGCCGAGGTCGGCCCCGGCCGAGCGCGCCCCGCCGAGCCACGTCTGCGTCCACCGCGGCCCGGCCGCCTTACCACCGCTCATGGCCCCTACGCTATCCCGTCCCTCCGGAGGTTCGGACGCGGCTCCCAGGGGGAGGCCCGAAGTGACCCGTAACACACTGGAAACACATGAGACATGGTCGGGAAACGGCGTGGACATAACGTCGGGAAGCCGAGAACCGCCCTGAGGAGGCTGGATGTTCAGCAGCGCCGAAGAGGTCCTGAGCTACATCAGGAACGAAGGTGTGAGATTCGTCGACTGCCGGTTCGTGGACCTGCCTGGCAAGATGCAGCACTTCACGTTCCCCGTCGAGAGCTTCGGCGAGAACGTCTTCACCGACGGGCTGATGTTCGACGGGTCCTCGGTCCGCGGCTTCCAGGAGATCCACGAGTCCGACATGCTCCTGCTGCCGGACCCGGCCACCGCCGTCCTGGACCCCTTCCGGCAGCACAAGACGCTGATCCTGAACTTCTTCGTGCACGACCCGCTGACCGGCGAGCCCTACAGCCGCGACCCGCGCAACATCGCGCGCAAGGCCCAGGACTACCTGCGCGGCACCGGCATCGCCGACACCTGCTACTTCGGCCCCGAGGCCGAGTTCTACATCTTCGACGACGTCCGCTTCGAGACCAAGCAGAACGCCGGCTACTACTACCTCGACTCCGTCGAGGGAGCCTGGAACACCGGCCGCGAGGAGCCCGGCGGCAACCTCGGCGCCAAGCCCCCCTACAAGGGCGGCTACTTCCCCGTCCCGCCGATGGACCACTTCACCGACCTGCGCTCGGAGATGGTGGCCCAGCTCCTCGAGTCGGGCATCCACGTCGAGATGCAGCACCACGAGGTCGGCACCGCCGGCCAGGCCGAGATCGACTTCCGCTTCGACACGCTGCTGAAGACGGCCGACAACCTGATGCTCTACAAGTACATCGTGAAGAACGTGGCGCGCGCCGCGGGCAAGACCGTCACGTTCATGCCGAAGCCGATCTTCGGTGACAACGGGTCGGGCATGCACTGCCACCAGTCCCTCTGGAAGGACGGCTCGCCGCTGTTCTACGACGAGGTCGGCTACGCGGGCCTGTCCGACAACGCCCGCTACTACATCGGGGGCCTGCTCAAGCACGCCGCGTCCCTGCTGGCCTTCAGCAACCCCACGGTGAACAGCTACCACCGCCTCGTCCCCGGCTACGAGGCCCCGGTGAACCTGGTCTACTCCCAGCGCAACCGCTCGGCCTGCATCCGCGTCCCGATCACCGGCTCGAACCCGAAGGCCAAGCGCATCGAGTTCCGCGTCCCGGACCCGGCCTGCAACCCCTACCTGGCCTTCTCCGCCATGCTGATGGCCGGCCTGGACGGCATCAAGAACAAGATCGAGCCCGCGGAGCCGGTCGACAAGGACCTCTACGAGCTGCCGCCCGAGGAGGCCCGCGCCATCCCGCAGGTCCCCGGCAGCCTCCCCGAGGTCCTCGCCGCCCTGGAGGCCGACCACGACTACCTGCTGGAAGGCGGCGTCTTCACCCCGGACCTCATCGAGACCTACATCACGATGAAGAACGAGTTCGAGATCGACCCCATCCGCCTGCGCCCCCACCCCCACGAGTTCGAGCTCTACTACGACATCTAGGTCGCGGAGTCGCAGAGGCGCGCTGACGTGTTCGTCAGCGCGCCTCTGCCCCTTTCCGGCCCTGTTCTGGACGAGCACCGGGGTGGCGGCCTCCTTGGTCCGGCGACAGACAAGTATCGCAACCTGTTGGTTGTGATAGCTTTTATGGCAACCGATTAGTTGCCATAGGGGGTGCCGTGCCCGTCCCGGATCGCATCGAGCGGACGCTCGAACTCGCCCACCCGCCCGCGCGGGTGTGGGCGGCGTTGACCACCGCCGAAGGGCTCGGCGGCTGGTTCGGCTCCCACGCGGAGATCGACGACCTGCGCCCCGGTGGCGAGGCCCGGGTCCGGTGGGACGGCCAGGGCGAGTTCACCCTCTGGATCCAGGTCGTCGAGCCGCCCCGCCGGTTCGCCTACACGTGGGCGATCGAGGGGCTGCCGGCGGACGATCCGCGGCGCACCTACGTGGAGTTCACGCTGGAGCCGACCGGCACGGGCACCCGGGTGACGGTCGTGGAGAGCGGCTTCGCCCAGCTGCCGGACGAACTGGCCGGCGCCTACGAGGGCAACGCCAACGGGTGGCGGACGGAGCTGGCCGAACTGGCCGGATACCTCGATGCCGCATCCTGACCAAGAACCTGTCGCCCAGGCGGTCTTCACCGCGCTGGCCGACCCGACCCGGCGCGGCATCCTCGCCGAGCTCGCCGCGCGCGGCCCCGCGACCGCGACCGACCTGGCCGCCCGGCTCCCCATCTCGCGCCAGGCGATCGCCAAGCACCTCGACCTGCTGTCCGATGCCGGACTGGTCCGGGGGGAGCCCGGGGAGCGGCGACGGATCCGCTACCGGCTGCAGACCGGACCGGTGGCCGTGGCCCAGTCGTTCCTCACCGCGCTGGCGCGCGACTGGGACGGCCACCTGAGCGCACTACGCGACCATCTCGACCACAACGGGGGGAACGAAGCATGAGCCCGACATTCCGTGGCGGCCACAACATCGCCATGAAGCTGCCCAAGGCGCAGTTCGACCGCACCGTCGCCTTCTACCGCGACGTCCTGGGCATGGAGGTCACCGACGAGAACAGCGGAGGCGTCGTGGACCAGTGCGCCAAGGTGCAACTCGGCCCGGTGACGCTGTGGTTCGACCGCGTCGACAACTACGCGCGGGCCGACCTGTGGCTTGAGCTGTTCACCGATGACGTGGACGCCGCGACCAGGCACCTGGCCGCGCACGGTGTCGCCGTCCAGGACGAGCTGGAGGCGTTCCCCGCCGGCATGGACGCCCACTGGATCAGCAACCCGGTCGGCATCCCGCACATCGTCCGCCTCGCCGACGAGGACCAGACCCCCTCCTGACCGGTTCCACGCGCGGCCGTGCCCTGCCACTGGCGGGCCAGGCGCTCTGACGTGGTGATTCGTCAGAGCGCCTCGGGGTCCGGCTCATGGCCGGGCCGTCAGGAGACCGACGAGCACGACCTCCGCGCCGGTGATGTCCGTGGCCTCGGCGATCGGGTCGCCCCAGTGCGTCCAGAACCAGTCGCGGTCCTCGTCGGTGGGCCGCACCTCACAGGTGATCCGCACGGCGCGCGGCGTCCCGCCGTCGGCGGTCACGGTGATCTCGGGGGCGCCGATGTCCACGCGGTAGCCGCGCACACCCATGCGCCGTGCGAGCGCGGCGAGTTGCGGGTGGAGCTCCAGGCCGAGGAGGCGCGTGATCTTCAGAGCGACCTCGTCCACGGCGTCGAGAGGGCCGAGGTCGAGGCCCGAATCCCAGATGAAGCGCCTGCGGGACGCGCCGACCGTCCGGGCGGTCCCGGTCCGGGTCCTTGTGACGATGCTGACGCTGTGCCGGATGGCCGAGGCGCCGCGCGCCTCAAACTCCTTGCTCAGCGCCAGTAAGGCGCGCTCGCAATCGGCCGTGTCAGCCTCGTACAACAGCCGCCGCAGACCGGAGTACGAGCCCGCGCCGAGACGCTCCCCCTCCCCGCTCGACCGGACGGCGCGGTAGAGGGGCGAGATGTCGGCGCATTCGATCGTCCAGCCGGGGAACTCCGCGCGCAACGCGGCAAGCCGCCCCTCGAAGTCCTCGGGAGCCGGTGATCCTGAGTGAGTCATGGATCACACTCTGGAGTCGGACTGGACTCCCAATGTTCCACATTGGAACCGGAGCCGGGTTGCGGCACCGAGCCTGGCGGATTATGTGGCCATCCGTGCGTGAATGCGACGCAACGGCTCTGGCAGAGTTCGCCGCGCGTCGACCAGATGGGACACGACCGATCGCGCGGTCGGGTGGAAAGTGATCATCTGCGGGGCGATCCGATCCGCGAAGGCGAGGCGCTTCTCGGCCCTGCCGAGGTCGCCGATCTCGGTCATGACCCGAGACATGTCGATCTCATGGTGCGCGCGGCGTTCCGGCGGCAGGCCCGCGAGCGTCTCCTCGCCGATGCGCTGGTCCCGGCGGGCCGCCTCGTCCATGTCGCCAAGCTCGACGGCGACCGCCGCCCCGTGGATCGCCACGTTGGCCGCCGTGAACTCCAGCCCGTGGACGGGCGCACCGCACCCGCCGCGCCTGGTTCGCTCGTCCGCCCGCCCGAAGTACTCCCACGCGGCCGCGCCGTTCCCGCCGCGAGCGGCGCGTGCGGCGACTATCGCGGACCGCAACTCGATCGCCCCCGCCACCTCCCCCGCGTCCGGCAGTTCTGGCTGGACACCCGCCGCGGCCCGATCGAGCAGCGTCAAAGCGGGCCGGTACTGGTCCATGCTCATCATGAGGAGCGCTCGCGCCAGCATCACCAGGTGAGGCAGATTCGGGTCGCCGGACCGGCGGGCTGCATCGGCACCGCGTTCGAGCAGCGCCAGAGCATCCCCCGTGTAGCCAAGTCGGCGCGTGAGGCTGACGGCGTGACCGAACGCGCGACTCAGCAGCAGCCAGGCCCAGGGGTCTCCGGTCTCTTGTGCCCAATAGGTGAGTTCTTCGATCACCGCGGGCAAACGTCCCGCAAGCTTGGTCAACTGCGCCTTGTGAATCAGCCTGTGTGCGGTCGCAACCTCGGCGGCAAGCACGTCGAGAGCGCGCGGCGGGCCGTCAAGTTCGGGACCGATGTCCACGTAGACCAACGTTCGGCGAAGGTCGGGAATGACGGAGTGGACGGCGTAGTCGTGTCCGTACGCACGGTAGGGCTGCCCGTAGAGCTCGGAGGGGTCGACCCGCAGAGCGGCAGCGGCCGCGGAAACGAAGGCCGGTGTCGCCACCTTCTTGCCGGTCTCCACTTGGGCGATGTGGCTGCGGCTGTAGACCGACAATTGCGCCAGCCCGGTCTGTGTCAGGCCACGTCTCTTGCGTGCCCTGGCCAGGCGCGTCCCGACAGTTTCGAGAGCATCATCGGACATTGGGCCCTGCCCTTCTCCCGGAGGCCTCGCAGCTTCCCAGGCTAGGCAACGGGGCCTTCGCGTGTCATGGGACCGCCCACAAGGCCGCGCTCCCTTCACTGCGCCGGATCGGCCGACGCGGGCGGCCCGCAACCGGCTTTCCGGGTCACCGAGTCGGGGGTGGCGGCCGACCGAAAGCTTTGACGTGGTGACTATGTCAAAGTATCGTTATCCTATGCTCTATCCGACGCCGGGCCTGTCTTCAGAGGACACCCGCGTACTTGACGAGATCGACCAGATGCGCAGGCTCCTGCGGCATCAGGTGCACGGCTCGCCCTCCAGGTGGACGCAGGGTCTGCGGAAGTTCCTCACGGCCGACGCCGTCGCGGCGTCCAACTCCATCGAAGGCTTCAAAGTGGCCACGGTGGACGTCGAAGACCTCATGGAAGGCGAGCGGGACGTCGAGGTCTCAGAGGAGAACCGCGAGGAGACCCTCGCCTACCAGCGGATGATGACGTACATCCAGACCCTTCACGACGTGGAGGACTTCACCTACGGCAAGGGCTTGCTCAACGCCCTGCACTGGATGCTCCAAGGCCACCGCCACAGCCCCCGCAAGCCCGCCGGACAGTGGCGCGGGGGCCCCGTCTACGTCACCGATCCTCGGGACCCGAGCATCGCCGCGTACACGGGCCCTGACGCAGACCAAGTCCCCTCGCTCATGGAGGAACTGGTCGACTGGCTCAACACCTGCGACGCCCACCCGCTGATCAGGGCGGCGATGGCGCACCTCCACCTGGTCTCCATCCACCCCTGGGCCGACGGGAACGGCCGGATGTCGCGTTCCTTGCAGACCCTGCTGATCGCCCGGGAGGGTGTCCTCGCCCCTGAATTCTCGTCCATCGAAGCCTGGCTCGGACGGCCGGGCAACACCTGGGACTACTACCGCCAGTTGGCTGACCGCGGCTCACACTACGTCCCCGACCAGGACGTCTCCGCCTGGATCCGGTTCAATCTCACCGCGTACCACCAGCAGGCGCAGACGGTGCAAGGCCGCATCCGACGCGCGGGGAGGATCTGGCAGGCTTTGACATCGTTCGCGGACAGTACTGGCCGCGACGAGCGCGTCGTCACCGCCCTGCATGATGTCGCCATGACCGGACGGGTGCGCCGCCTCCGGTACGAGCGCTCTGAGGCACTCAGCCTTCAGCAGGCCCAGCGCGACCTCCGTGATCTCGTCGCCGCCGAGGTGCTGGCACCCGTCGGGCGCACCCGGGCCCGCTACTACACGGAAGGCCCGCGTTTCCCCGAGGACGCCCTGGAGATCGCGCGCACTCCCATGACTCTGGTCGACCCCTACGCGCCCTGAAGCCCGCCGTCATCGCCCGGCGTTGTCGGTGGGGCGGCCTACCGTGGAGGGCTTGACGGATCGGATCGGATCGGATCGTGCCGGGCGGGCGCCGCGTCGGGCGGTCGGTGCACCGGGACGCGGGTGGCATCATGTGGGCCGAGCGCGCGGGTTAGGGGTCGGGATGGCGCATGAGGCCAAGGACGTCCTGAGGGGCGGGTACTCGCTGCTGGAGGCCGCGCGGGACCTGGTCGCCGACCATCGGCGGGCGCTGGCCGACGTGCACGCGGCGCTGGCGCCGCTGCGGGCGGAGGCGGCGCGGGAGCAGCTGAAGTCGATCCCGCTGGCCCGGCTGAAGGACGTCACGGACGGGCGGCTGCGGCTCGGGCCTCTGGAGGAGGCCGGGTTCACCAGCGTCGTGGACGTGCTGGACTCGACCCCGTACAGGCTCCAGCTACTGCCCGGGATCGGGCCCCAGACGGCGCAGCAGCTCCATGCGGCCGCCGGGAGCCTGGCCGAGGCGGCGGAGGCTTCGACGACGGTGCGGATCGACGTCGACCGGCGGGACGAGGCGATGACGCCCGCCGTCGTCGCGCTGCACCGCCTGGTGAACGCGGGTCCGGAGCTGCCGCGGGCCCGCGCGGCCGCCGACGAGGTGGACGAGCGCGTCGGGCCGCTGGTGCAGGACGCGCGGCCCGCCGGGTCGTGGTGGCGCAGGCTCCTCACGCCGCCGGCGCGGCGGGAGCGGGCGCGGGAGGCGGTCGGCGAGCTGGCCGAGGCGCTCGCCGGCGAGGAGGCGCGCGGCACCCGGCTGCTGATCTCCCAGGCGTCGGTGGACCTGCTGCGGCCGCACGTGCCGGCGGACGAGGCCTGGATCGACTTCGAGCTGCGGGCGGCCGACTACCAGACCCTCCTGGCCGAGCTCGCCGCGGCGGACCCGGAGCGGGAGGCCGCCGAGGGGTTCCTGCCGGGCGACCTCGCGGCGCGGGTCAAGGCCCAGCCGCTCGACGACGGGTTCCGCCGGGTGTCGCTGCGCGGGTACCAGGCGTTCGGGGCGCGGTTCGCGCTCGTCCAGAAGCGGGTGATCCTGGGCGACGAGATGGGGCTCGGGAAGACGGTCCAGGCGATCGCGGCGATGGCCCATCTGCGGGCGCGGGGCGCGACGCACTTCCTGGTGGCGTGCCCGGCGAGCGTCCTGATCAACTGGGTCCGGGAGATCGAGACCCGCAGCGCGATCGCCGCGCACCCGCTGCACGGGTCCGGGCGCGCGGCGGCGCTGCGCAAGTGGGCGGGCGACGGCGGCATCGCCGTGACGACGCTCGCCACGCTGCACTCGCTGAACGTCCCGGAGGACGTCGAGATCGGCATGTTCGTGGTGGACGAGGCCCACTACGCCAAGAACCACGAGACGCGCCGCGCCCAGGCCGTCGCGCGGTGGTGCCGCAGGACGGAGCACGTGCTGTTCCTCACCGGGACGCCGATGGAGAACCGGGTCGAGGAGTTCCGGAGTCTCGTGGCCCACCTGCGGCCCGACGTGGCCGGACGGGTCCGCCCGCACGACGCGGCGATGGGGGCGCGGGCGTTCCGGTCGGCGGTCGCGCCGGTGTATCTGCGGCGCAACCAGCGGGACGTCCTCGTCGAGCTGCCCGAGGTCGTGCACGTGGACGAGCTGGAGGAGTTCAGCCGGGCCGACGCGGCCGCGTACCGCAGGGCCGTGGCGGCGGGGAACTTCATGGCGATGCGCCGGGCCGCCTACGCCGTCCCGAAGCGGTCGGCCAAACTCGACCGGCTGAAGGAGCTGGTGGTCGAGGCCGCCGAGAACGATCTGAAGGTCGTGGTGTTCTCCTATTTCCGCGACGTGCTGGCCGCCGTCGGGGAGGCGCTCGGGCCGCGGGCCCGCGGGCCGATCTCGGGCGAGACGCCCCCGGCGCGGCGGCAGGAGATCGTGGACGCGTTCACCGCCGAGCCGGGGCACGCCGTGCTGCTCGCGCAGATCCAGGCCGGCGGGGTCGGGCTCAACCTGCAGGCGGCGTCGGTGGTGATCCTCTGCGAGCCGCAGGTGAAGCCGACCATGGAGACGCAGGCGGTCGCGCGGGCGCACCGGATGGGGCAGGTGCGGACCGTCCAGGTGCACCGGCTGCTGACGCCCCGCAGCGTCGACGAGCGGATGCTGGAGATATTGCACGTCAAGACCATGCTCTTCGACGAGTACGCGCGGCGCAGCGACCTGGCGGAGCAGACTCCCGACGCGGTCGACATCTCCGAGCGCGACCTCGCCCGGCAGATCGTGGCGCAGGAGCAGGAGAGACTCGGGACGTAGGGAAGAACGCCGGGGGCGTCCGCGTTCACCGGGGGGCGGAGACCGGCCGATCGAAAGGGATGTCATGGCGGAGGTCAGGGTGGAGCGCACCGAGGACGGCTTCCGGGCCGTCAACGGCCGGGGCGCGGCGGTCGCGATCGGGGATGGGGACGCCGAGGGCGCCTTCACGCCGGTCGAGCTGCTGCTGGCGGCGCTCGGCGGCTGCGAGCTGGTCACCGTCGAGCCGCTGACGGCCAAGCGGGGGCACCGGATGGCGCGGCTCGCCGCGACCGTCCAGGCCGACAAGGTCGCCACCAGCACGCTCGGAACGATCACGGTCACCTATGACGTCGAGCTGCCCGAAGGGGACGACGAGGCCGAGGACGTCCTGAAGGCCGTGGCCGCGCGCGTCCACGAGAAGTACTGCACCGTCGGCAACGCGCTGCGGGAGCCGATGAAGGTCGATCAGGTGGTGTAGCGGGCCCGGGTGCGCCGGGGGCGGCGCACCCGGTCCGCCCTCAGTAGCGCAGGCCGTGCCCGTAGGGGTACAGGCCCTTGATCGTGACCGGCAGGCGCCCGCCGGGCTGCGCGCCGAAGACGACGCGTGCGGCGGCCCTGTGCATGGTCAGGTCCACGCGCTGGGTCCGCGCGGTCGTCCCGTAGGTCGCCAGGTAGGCGCGCACGGACGGGTACGAGGCGATGTCGTACGGCAGGCCGGTCGCCACGGCCGCGACCGGCCTGCCCGTCGCCTGGAGGGCCCGGACGAGCCGCGCCTGCCCCGCCGGGAGCGTCCCGGACGAGAAGGTGGCGACGAGGACGCGGTCGGCGGAGCGGGCGCGGCGGACGGCCTCGGCGATCTCGGCGTCGGTGGGGTCGGTGGTCGCGGCCTGCCAGGTCGTCACCGGGCCGCGCGCGAGCGCGGCCACCTCGTTCGCGAACTCCCCGGTCTGCACGACGCCCGCGACCAGCGTCCGCGCGTCCGAGCCGGGGTCGAACGGGAGCACCCGGTCCTCGTTGCGCACCAGTGTCGTGGCGGCGATGCCCGCCGACAGGGCCTGCCGCAGGAAGTCGGGGTTTCCGGAGATCCGCTCGGCGGCCGCGGGGCTGACGTAGCGGTGGTCGAAGACCCGGTACCGGCACTTCAGCGCGAGGACGCGCCGGACGGACGCGTCGACCCGCTCCCGGGCCAGCGTCCCGTCGCGCAGGGCGCCGGCCAGGGCGTCCACGGCCTGCGCGTGGGCCGCGTGGTCGCCGGTCGACATGATCACGTCGGCGCCCGCGCGGACCGCCATCACGGTGGCCTCGCGGGTGCCCCAGTTCGCGTCGATCGCGTCCATGTCCATGGCGTCGGTGACGATGACGCCGTCGAAGCCCAGGTCCCGCCGCAGCAGGCCGGTCAGCACCTTCTCCGACAGCGTGGCGGGCAGGTCGGGGTCGACGGCCTTCACCACCACGTGCGCCGTCATGATCGCGTCGGCGCCGGCCGCGATCGCCCGGCGGAACGGGGGCAGGTGGACGCGGTCGAGCGTGGCGCGGTCGTAGGTCACCGACGGCAGGCCGAGGTGGCTGTCGGTCTCGGTGTCGCCGTGCCCTGGGAAGTGCTTGGGCGTCGCGATCATCCCGGCCCGCCGGTAGGCGCGGACCTGCGTCCCGACGAGCCCGCCGACCAGGCCCGGGCGCTCCCCGAAGGACCGGACGCCGATGATCGGGTTGGCGGGGTTGGTGTTGACGTCGGCGACGGGCGCGTAGTTCCAGTGGAACCCCATCGCGCGGGCCTCGGCGGCCGTGACGGCCGCCGCGGCGCGGGCCCGCGCCGGGTCGCGGGCGGCGCCGAGCCCCATGGCGTTCGGGAGCGGCGTGGTGCCTTCGCGGACGTTGTGGGTCGTGCCGAACTCGAAGTCGCCGGAGACGAGCAGCGGCAGGCCGGACGGGGTGTCCCGCGCCCAGCGCTGGAGCCGGTTGGCGTAGCGGGCGGCGAGGCCCGGCGTGCGCGGCTCGGAGGTGATGACCGAGCCGATCTTCAGTTCCTGGACGGCGCGGCGGGTCCGCTCGGACGGCATCCCGTCCGGGCCGTCCTCGGTGACCGCCATGACCAGCTGGCCGACCTTCTCGGCGTCGGTCATCCGCGCGAGGATCGCGCCGGGGTCGCAGCCGCGGCCCGGCGGCGCCTGCGCCCGGCCGCGGGCGGGCGGGGCCAGGGCGAGCCCGAGGGCCGCGATCGCGACGATGGACGTGATGGTTCGGCCGCCGTTCATCCAGCCTCCTCGATAGACCTCGCGGTCTAGACCAGTCCGAACCAGCGGTCGGTTCAAGGGGCAGATGTTGACAGGATCGGCGCGGCCCGGTGGGCTCGGCGACCGCTAGCCGCAGGTCGCGCCCGCGGCGGGCACCGCGCCGCGCAGGAGGTAGGCGTGCACGGCCTCGCGGACGCAGGGGTCGCCGGTGTCGTAGGAGCCGTGCCCCTCTCCCCTGAGCGTGAGGAGGGTGGCCCGGCCGCCGAGCGCCTCCGTCAGCGCGGACGCCCACGCGTACGGGGTGGCCGGGTCTCCGGTGTTGCCGACGACGAGGATCGGCGCGGCGGACGGGGCGGACACCTCGCGCCCGGCGGGGTCGCCCTTGACCGGCCAGCCCGTGCACTGCAGCAGGCCCCACGCCAGCGACGTCCCGAAGATCGGCGAGGCCCCGCGGAACCGCGGCAGCAGCCGCCGCACGTCGCTCACGGAGGGCCGGTCGGCGCCGTCGGCGCAGGTGATGGCGGTGTTGGCGGCGGAGAGGTTGCTGTAGGTGCCGTCCTGGCGCCGCCCGTTCTGGACGTCGGCGAGCATCAGCAGCAGCGACCCGTCGCGGCGCTTCACCGCGTCGACGAGGCCCTGCGCGAGGTACGGCCAGGCGTCCCGGGAGTACAGCGCGCCGGCGACGCCGGTCGTGCCGAGGCTCTGGGTGAGCCTGCGCCCGGACGAGGTGCGGAGCGGAGCGCGGTCGAGACCGTCCAGGAACCGGCCGATGGACGCAACGACGGACGGGCCGTCGGTTCCGAGGGGGCACCCCTTCTTCCCGAGGCGCGCGCAGGCGGCGCCGAAGCCGCCGAGGGCGCGCTGGAACGCGGCCGCCTGCTGGAGGGCGAGGTCGGCACGGCCGAGCCTGGTGTCGACGGCCCCGTCCAGGACGGCCCGTCCCACCCTGGCGGGGAACTGGTGCGCGTAGTTGCCGCCGAGCCAGGTGCCGTAGGAGATGCCGAAGTAGTGCAGCCGCTCGTCGCCGACGGCGGCGCGGACCATGTCGAGGTCGCGGGCGGCGTCGGCGGTGCCGACGTGCGGCAGCAGCCGCCCCGACCGCGCCTCGCACTGGCGCACGTAGTCGGCGCGGCCGGCCGCGTACGCCCGCTCCTCGGCGGCGGTGTCGGGGCTGTCGTCCATCGCGGCGATCGCGTCCATGCGGCGGTCGTCCACGCAGGCCACCGGGCTGCTCCGGCCGACGCCGCGGGGGTCGAAGCCGATCAGGTCGTAGCGGGCGCGCAGGTCGGCGTACTGGCCGGCGGACTGCGCGAGCGTGTCGACGCCCTCCCCGCCGGGGCCGCCGAAGTTGAACACCAGCGAGCCGATGCGCCGGCGCGGGTCGGTCGCCGGCACCTTGATCAGGGCGAGTTCGATCTTCTCGCCGGACGGCCGGGCGTGGTCGAGCGGCACCGGGAGCGCCGCGCAGCGCAGCCCGCGGGGCGGCTTGCTCTTGGGCGGCGGGGACGGCAGTCCGGTGCAGCGCCCCCACGTCAGCCTCGGGGCCGCCCCGGACGGGGTGTCGATCGCCGCGGACGGGGTATCGCCCGCCACGGACGCGGTACCGGTCGCCGCCGGAGGGGTTCCGGTCGCAGCGCGGAGCCCTCCGGGCGACGTGCGCGCGGAACCCGTCACTCCCGGGAGTGAGAGGAGTGTTAAGGCGGCCAGGGTCGTGGCGCCCGCCGGCACCACGCCTGATGTCCCCCGATACCTGGCCATTCGTCCCTCCGATCGCATCGCCTGAAGCGATCGGGACCTACCCATGGCCCTCTATGCTGACTCCTGATCAACTCGATGGGCTCGATCGGAGGGGCGGGCGGCGCGGGGATCCCCCGAGCGTCCCTGAGGCCCTCCCCCGAAAGTCCGGATACCGCATCAGGGTCGTACTACTCAGGTCTGAGATGAAGACCATTCGTCGCGGTGATCTCATACGAGGCCCCGGCGGCAAAGATAGGTAGCATGGCTCAATCCGCCCCCCCAGCGGCCCGCAGAAGCGAGGCCGGCGCCACCGGAATGCGGCGCCGGATCATCACCGCGCCCCCGGTATGGCGCGAGCTCCTGCTGGTCGTCCTGTTCTACACCGGCTATACGCTGACGCGGATCGTCCTGGTTCAGGACGGCACCGGGCCCGCGTTCGCGCACGCCGACGAGATCCTGCGCGCCGAGCGCTTCCTGGGGCTGGACTTCGAGCTGCACCTCAACCAGACGCTGCTGACCGTGCCCTGGCTGGCGCGGACCGCGAACGTCTTCTACGCCACGATGCACTTCATCGTGACGCTCGCCATCGTCGTCTGGCTGTACCGCTACCGGCCGCAGCACTACCGGTGGCTCCGCACGTCCATCATGATCGCGACCGGGGTGGCGCTGATCGGCTTCTGGCTGTACCCGCTGGCGCCGCCGAGGTTCCTGCACAGCGAGGGCTTCGTCGACCCGGTGACCGCGCTGCACTCGCTCGGCCTGTACGCCAGCGACGCGTCCGGGAGCCTGACCAACCAGTACGCGGCCATGCCGTCCATGCACGCCGGATGGTCGCTGTGGTGCGGGCTGGTGCTGGTCAGGCTGGCGTCGCAGAACTGGGCCAAGCTCCTCGGCGCGCTCTACCCCGCGACCACCGTGATCGTGATCCTGTCCACCGCCAACCACTACGTGCTGGACGCGGTGGCGGGCATGGCGCTCATCGGCGGCGCGCTGTGGGTCTCGTGGATCCTCTACACGCGCTGCCCCGCACCGCTCCTGCTGGCCAGGGCCCGCGTGACGCACCGGCTCCATCAGCGGGCCGGACGGCGGACGGACCGTTCCGGGGCTCACTCGGCTCCGTAGAACACGCGGTCCACGACGGCGCGGGCGCGGCGGGCGTGCCTGCGGTAGTCCTCCAGGAGGTCGCCCGTCCCGGGATAGTCCAGGACGCGGGCGACCGAGCTGCGCTCCCGGTGGTGGTCGGTCGGCAGCAGGTCGGACGCGCGGCCCCGCACCAGCATGAGCGACCCCCGGATCCGGGTGGCCATGCACCACGCCTCGGCCAGGATCTCCGCGTCCTCGGCGTCCAGGAGGCGCGCCCCGACCGCCGCGTCCAGCGCGTCCAGCGTGCGGGTGGTGCGCAGCGCCGGGACCTCGTGGGCGTACCGGAGCTGGAGCAGCTGCGCGACCCACTCCACGTCGGCGAGCCCGCCCGGCCCGAGCTTGGTGTGCAGGCGCCGCTCGACGCCGCGCGGGAGCCGCTCGGACTCCATCCGCGCCTTCAGCCGCCGGATCTGCCGGACGGCGTCCTCGTCGATGCCGTCCTCCGGCCAGCGGACGGGGTCGATCAGCGCGCGGAACCGCTCGCACAGCCCCGGGTCGCCGATCATCGGGTCGGCGCGCAGCAAGGCCTGCGCCTCCCAGGGCTCCGACCAGCGCGCGTAGTAGGCGGCGTAGGACGCGAGCGTGCGCACGAGCGGCCCCTGCCGCCCCTCCGGGCGCAGGTTCGGGTCGATCACCAGCGGCGGGTCGGGGGCGGGCAGGGCGAGGAGGCGGCGCAGCTCCTCGGCGACGGCGTGCGCGGCGCGCCCGGCGGCGCGCTCGTCGGCGCCGGGCAGCGGGTCGTGGACGAACATGACGTCGGCGTCGCTGCCGTAGCCGAGCTCGTGCCCGCCGAACCGGCCCATCGCGACGACCGCCATCCGGGTCGGCAGCGGCCCGCGCGACTCCATCTCGATCTTGTTGACGGCGATCTGGAGGGCGGCCTCGAGGGTGACGGCGGAGATGCCGGTGAGGGCCTCCCCCACCTCCCGGACGTCCACGAGGCCGAGCAGGTCGGCGACGGCCACGCGGAACAGCTCGCGGCGCCGCAGCGCCCGCACCACCCCGGCGGCCTCCTCGGCGGGGCGGCCGCCGGCGCCCTCCCGGTGGCGGCGGGCGGCGGCGAGCGCCTCCGCGCGCAGCGCCTCGTGCGGGCGCGGCGCGAGGCCGGTGTCGCTGCCCAGCAGGGCGACCGCCTCGGGGGCGCGCAGCAGCAGGTCGGTGGCGTACCGGCTGGAGCCGAGCACCCACGCCATCCGCTCGGCGACGGTCACCTCGTCGCGCAGCAGCCGCAGGTACCAGGGCGTGGTCCCGAGGGCGTCGCTGACCTGCCGGAACCCGAGCAGGCCCGCGTCGGGGTCGGGCGCGTCGGCGAACCACCCGAGCATGACCGGCAGCAGCGTCCGCTGGATCGCGGCCCGCCGCGACACGCCCGAGGTGAGCGCCTCGATGTGCCGCAGCGCGCCGGCCGGGTCGGCGTACCCGAGCGCCTCCAGCCGGATCCGGGCCGCCTGCGGGGTGAGCCGGGCCTCCTCGCCGGGCAGCCGCGCGACGGCCCGCAGCAGCGGCCGGTAGAACAGCTTCTCGTGGATGCGGCGGACCTCCCGGGCGTGCCGCCGCCACAGCGCGGTGAACTCCCCCACCGGGTCGGTGCGCAGGCCGAGGGCGCGGCCGAGGCGGCGCAGGCCGGCCTCGTCGTCCGGGACGAGGTGGGTGCGGCGCAGCCGGTGCAGCTGGACGAGGTGCTCCACGCGGCGCAGGAACCGGTAGGCCGACGCCAGCGCCGCCGCGTCGTCGCGCGCGACGTAGCCGCCCCTGGACAGGTCGGCCAGCGCGTCCAGCGTGGCCCGGCTGCGGAGCGTCTCGTCGGCGCGGCCGTGGACGAGCTGGAGCAGCTGCACCGCGAACTCGACGTCGCGCAGCCCGCCCGGCCCGAGCTTGAGCTGCCGCTCGGAGTCGGCGGTGCGCTGGTTCAGGTCGGCCTCGACGCGGCGCCGCATGTCCTGGACGTCCTCGACGAAGCTCTCGCCCTCGGCCGCCTTCCACACGATCGGGGTGATCGTGTCGAGGTAGCGGGCGCCGAGGTCGGCGTCGCCCGCGACGGGACGGGCCTTCAGCAGCGCCTGGAACTCCCACGTCTTGGCCCACCGCTCGTAGTAGGCGCGGTGGCTGGCGAGCGTCCGCACGAGCGGCCCGGACTTGCCCTCGGGGCGCAGCGCCGCGTCCACCTCCCAGAGCGCGCCCTCCTCGGTCGTGGCCGAGCAGGCCCGCATCATCGCCGACGCCAGCCGGGTCGCGGTGCGCAGCGCGGCGTCCTCGTCCGCGCCTTCGCCGTTCTCGCCGGCGCCCCGCGCCTCCGCCACGAAGATCACGTCGACGTCGCTGACGTAGTTGAGCTCGCGGCCCCCGCACTTGCCCATGCCGATCACGGCGAGCCGGCACGCCTCGTGCCCGGGGACCTCGGCGCGGGCGATCGCGAGGCCGGCCTCCAGCGCGGCGGCGGCGAGGTCGGCCAGCTCGGCGGCGACCTCGGCGACGTCCGCCACGCCGATCAGGTCGCGGCCCGCCAGCGCCAGGACGCGGCGGCGGTAGGCGACGCGGAGCGCGGCGAGCGCGTCCTCGCCGCGCGCCACCGGCTCGCTCGCCGCCGGGTCGGCGCCCACGGCGGCCAGCAGGTCGGCGCGGGGGCTTCCGAGCGGGCCCGCGACGCCGTCGCGCAGCACCCGCCAGTGGTCGGGATGCCGCGCCAGGTGGTCGCCGAGCGCCGCGCTCACCCCGAGGACCGCGGTCAGCCGCTCCCGCGTGCCCGGCTCTGCGGCCAGCACCTCGCGCAGCTCGCCGCCGGCGGCGGGGAGCAGGCGCAGCAGGCCGTCCAGCGAGAGGTCGGGGTCGGCGGTGGCGCCGAGGGCGTCGAGCAGGGCGTCACCGGGTGCGGCGCCCTCCCGCTCGGCCTCCGCGATCAGGCGCTCCGCCCGCGCCGCGTGGGTGAACCCGAGCCGCGCCAGGCGTCCGGCGAGCGAGGGACGGCGGTCGGAAGTCCAGGACTCGGTCACGAGACCAACCGTATTCCGGTGCGGGCCTCAGAGGACGGCCAGGAGGCGCTTCCGCTCGAATTCGGTCACCTGGCGGCGGTAGTCCTCCCACTCCTGGCGCTTGTTGCGCAGGAACTGATGCTCAAGGCCGACTGCCTCAGACGCTGTAACCCTTCGAAGTCCTGACCAGCGGGAGAGCGGTCGTCCGTGGTCGTTACTGGTCGCTCTGGGGCGCCCCCTGACGGCCCACAGACGGCCCGAACAGGTGTCCACGGTACGGACTCGGGCTCTGCTGGGCTGCGCCGGCCGGTGTGGATCTGCGCGGCAAGCCCATCACCGATGCGCAGTGGCGGTTCGATCCCGACCTGCACACCCGCCCGGGGCAGCGACGAGTCGCCGGACGAGCGCGGGCCCGCGAGCTGGTGGCCCGCGGGGCAGATGGCGACAACAGAGAGGCGATAACCGCCGCTTGAGCCCGGGCGCATTCAAGTCGGCATTCGGCTCACCTTGCAGCGCAACTGCAAGACTGTCGTCGTGGCGCCCAAGCACCGCCTATGCAACTTTCCCACTCCCTATAGGACGTAAGACTTCGATGCGATGCGAGGGCGACAATCCCGCGCATCTCGGCCAGTTTCGGACACCTAGGGGCAAGCAAAACGATGCGATGGTATAATCGCGCCCAGTTTCAACGACCCAACTCCACTTAACAACTCACCCGATCGAGAGCAGGCAATGGCTAAAGCGGAGATAGCAGGGAGTGCTCCAAAAATAAAGCGCGGGTACCTAATATCAGAGATCAGAATAAACAAGCTTTTTGGTAGGTATTCTTATAGAATAAGTCCAGTTCAGCACGAGGTGGCCCTAAAGGGAGGGCCAGCACTTATGCTCTTCTATGGCGACAACGGCAGCGGGAAGACCACGATCATGCGTCTCCTTTGGGACCTTTTTTCTCCTTCCGAGAAAAGTGGACATCGGACTCGCATAGCCAGAACTCCATTTAGGTCTATGGAGGTTCTCCTCGGAGCAGGACATCTTATCCGTATCACGAGAACTGATGAGGAAGAACTTACCGGCGACTACAGCATCGAGGTTTTCAATGCCAAAAACGAGCCCCTAGTTCGTCAGCCTTACACCTTGGACCCTGAAGGGAGGATAAACCCTATAGGCGGCGGGGATCCGGACCCTCACAACGAACGAATGAGAGAGCGACTAGAGACTCTTCCCGCGAGCGCTAGAAAGATAATCGAAGACAGATATTCAGACAAATTGCTTGATAGTTTCACTACCTCGTTTTTCAATGATAGAACTGATTATTTTGCGGCATATCTACACAAAATTGGCACGGTGCCATACTTGCTTGCCGACGATCGACAGATGTATGCAGACGAACCGGAAGGTACTGAACCGCGCATCAACCGCAAGCGCGAACAACCGACTCCGGCTGCTTCCTCTGTAGCGCTCGAGCTGTCAAGCGCCATAAAGCGAACCAACGACTGGCTGCGCCAGCAGCTATTTAGCGGCGCCCAAGCAGGGTCCCAAAGCGCGGAGCACATCTACCGCGAAGTGTTGACACATCTTGCATCGGCTGGTGCTGGCGATTCAAGCGAAACTTCTTTTGAAGGGGTTAGAGAAAGCATTATAGAGTTGCAGACACGTACCGTTCGCTTTGCGGAATTCGGCCTAGTTCCGCCCATCTCTGCCAGGCAGCTGACTTCTTTGATGGACGCGGTCCCTGCTACACGAAAGGACCTCGCCGCGAGCATCATTGCACCTTATGTAGAAGGGCAGAATGCTCGCCTGGACTCACTGCAAGAGACTGAACAACTCGTACGCGTCTTCGTAAGCAACATTAATACCTTTCTAGCCGATAAGAAAGTTACGTATAGTCCCGCGCGAGGGCTTCGCATCCAAACCATCGAAAGAAGACCAACTACTCTATCCCCAGGCCAACTCTCGTCGGGTGAGCGTCAACTAATGCTTCTATTTTGCAACGCTTTTCTCGCGCGAGAAACAACTGGTCTCTTCTTGATTGACGAGCCAGAACTGAGCCTGAACGTTAAGTGGCAAAGAAGGCTCGTAGAAGCCCTACTTGAACTAGTGCATGGTTCGAACGTCCAGTTCATCCTCGCAACTCACTCCATTGAGATTGTGACTCGCCATCGTCCTTATCTAGCCGAGGTGCGGGAAGATTGACAGCAATAGGTCGAACCCTGGAAGAACTCATAACTCTTCACGAGTTGGAGCCCGGCCTACATGAAGTAGTAACTGAAGGGCGGGTCGACGCCTCTCTAATCAGCTGGTTTCTGGATTCGCACGAGTTGGACATACCAGTTTTCGCGATTCGAGATCTCATCGACCTTGAAGACGCCAAAGAGCGGATTCCTGATTTAGACATTACAAATAATCGAAAGATTATAGTGGACGCCGCTAAGTATTTTACCAAAAGCGACCGGACTGTACATGGAATGTCTTTTGTGATTGACGCCGATTATGATCTGATTTTTGAACGCACTGTACCGAATCTGCAGCACCTGCTGATTACGGATTATGCCTCGATCGAACTGTATTGTTGCAACGAGAAGGTGATAGCAAAATATCTGCGCGTTGTGCTCCGGGCTCCTAAAGAAATTGATGCTGGCCCGATCTTGGCAGCTATCTCGGGCGGGCTTATCGATCTCTTCGTTCTGCGCTGGGTACTCCACAATGCTCCCGGCTCGCCGCCAATAGTTCTCAAACGCCGCATTGGCGTGGAAAATGACAAACTAACCGTCGATGCAGAGAGAATACTACGAGAATCTCTTCTCGCTCATTCAAGTAAGCCTTCACGCAAAGCAGATCCAGACGCCTTGGTGCAAAAATTCCAAGAACTGCGAGAAAGTGTCACTGAAGTGATGGCATACGCAGTGAACGGGCATGACTTTATTGAATACTTGTGCCTCTATCTCAAGAAATGTCACGCTCAACTTTTCCGGGAAGATAGGAAAGGTTTCAAAGATCCGGATACCGCCCGAAATTCTCTGCTCGGCTGCCTTGATGTCGGCGACCTGGCGAGAGAGAACTTGTTCGCTCAACTCTTGAAGCGAGTAAGGAAAAGCTAAGCAGCCCCTTTTATCTGTCGAAGACGGTCAAGGTGCTCAGCCAAAGCCGGATGGTCAGACGAGAGCATCCGCGACGGCCCTCCATCGAGTCGGTCACCACCACCGCCCCTGCTGCCGTCAATTTGGCTTCCTTGCCGGGCTTGTTGGCATAGCCGATGGTGGCCACTTTCGCGGCGTGGCCAGCTTGTACGTCTCGGACCGCGTCGCCTATAAGGATGCAGGACTCGGGTGCGGCGGACGCGCCGGCCAGGGCATCGAGGAGCAGGCGGGGACTGGGTTTCATGGATGTGGGGTCGCCCGGTACTCGCCCGAACACTCCAGCAATGACGTCGGCGAGCCCGTGAGCATCGAGATAGTCGCGGATCGCGGCACCCGAGTTGTTGCTGATGATCCAGACGGAGCGGCCCGACTCGACACAGGCACGAATGGCGGCTTCCCCACCGGCGTTCCGCTCAGCGCTCGCGACCGCCTCCACCTCCAACCGTGTCAGCGTCCTGTCCGCGGTCGCCGCCAAGTCCGGACGCGCATCGGCGACGTGCCGCAACAGGGCGAGCGGATCTGTCTCCGTCGCCCAATCAGCGGGGGCATCCACTGTGAGGGTGGAAAGGAGCGCACCGTACAGCCGACGCGCCACCTCGGGTGCGGGCAGACCGGCGAAGACTGAACAGACTGGACCGTCGAAGTCGAGCAGTACGTGCTTGACGGGGCGAAGCACATCGGCGAGATGGTTCGTGCTCATGGCTGCCGCTCGTAGGCGATGGTGTTCCACACGCTGTCGAACCAGAGTTGAGCCTGCTGAATGTAGAGCGAACCCAGCGAGGCGTCATCCGGTCCAGCGGAGTGGTGGAAGAGGGTCGTGTCTTTACCGGTGACGTCGAAGAATGTACGCGGCTCACCCTCAAGCGAGAGGGACCGCTCCCGCAACGGGTAAAACCCGAAGAAGGCTTCCTTCCGGTTCAGGATGTACAGCTTGAACAGACTGGAAGCCTTGTGTACGCGCACCTCTACGCTGACGGACTTGACCAGTCCGTACTCCGCGAGCACTCCCACGGAGTGCTCGATACCGCCGGCGTTCGTCAGCGCGATGTTCCGCGCCCGGTCACGCAGCGCGACTTCGTCCCGTAGTCCGTCGACAAGAACAGGGACCGCCATGGGTACGGTCGTGTCCGGCAGGAGCAGACGCACCGTGATCGATTCAGGGGTGAGTCGACCCGAACGGATCTTGTCCAGCGGTTCCTGCATGGCGTTGTAGAGCGTTTCGCTGGAGAACCCCGCGAAGTCTAGGGTGACCTGCGGTTCGGCAAACGCCGCTTCGATGTGGGGCCTGAGCCCTACGGGCCGCTCCGTACGCTCCCGCACGAATGACCCGCTGCCCTGGCGAGTGATGATCAGTCCCTCGCTCCGAAGCAGCTCCAAGGCCTTGTCCACAGTGCCGCGCGCCACGGTGTAGCGCCGGGCCAGCTCAGGGCCGGAAGGAAGTTTGTCACCAGGGGCGAACCCCTCCTTCTTCGTGAGAATCGCGGCTCGCAGAGAGCTGCTGACCTGCTGATACGGCGGTCGCGGGTCGTCCGGGTCAAGGCTCATCCCTCCATGTTAGGTCACATGTTCAACATGGTCGACTTACCCAACTCTCTTGACCTGCCTAAGCAGGTTGCCTATGTTGAGCATGTCGCCGCGAACGAAGCGAAGACAGCCGGAAGGGCCCTTCTTTGGGCTGTTTCGAGCTGCACGACAAGGGGCCCCGGGTAGATGGGGCCGAGGGACCCGGACCCCTGGTCAACCGGAGGGCCTGAGACGTGACCCACGTCTCCGCCTGAAACGGGAGCACGCTCCCGAAGACACCTTCTACGCATGAACGCCCTGGTCCGAAGGCTGGCAACGTCAACCGGTCGCCGTCCCCGCCGCACACAGCGCGGTGGGGACGGCGCGCTTCTCCCCGTTCGTTCCGCCCCTTCGATGTTTGGAGTAGCCGGATGCACCTCGCAGCCTCTTCTGGTCCCGCCGCTTGTGTTCCGGCTCCCGCTCAGGTGGGAGCGACGGGGTTCTACGTCACGGTGCGGACCAGCGCCCGAGCCCACGCCGCGCTCGCGCTGGGTCCCTTCGACAGTCACCGGGCCGCGCGCCTGGAGGTCGACCGCGTCCGCCAGTTCGTCACCGCCCAGAGCCGCCAGGCCGGGTGGTGGCTGTTTGAAACCACCCGCTTCACCGCGCAGCCCGACCGCGCGCTGCCGACCGGCACCCTCAACGCCCTGCTGGCCTCCGGCCAGATAGCCGCCTGACTTCAGGCGACACCCCCCCGGCCGCAGGCAGACCGCCTGCCAGTCGACCAAGCAAAGGAGACCCACTGTGATGCCGCAGAAAGGCAAGCTCGGGCCCTGGATCACCGGTCTGGTGATCGCGGTGTTCGCCTTCCAGAACCCAGAGAAGGCCGCCTCTCTGATCAACCAGTTCTTCGACGCGGTCGGCCGGTTCGCGGGGGCGCTGGGATGACCGCGACGCCCCTGGAAGAGCTGCCCGCGATGACCGCACTGGGTGCGATGGACCTGCGCGGCAGGCCCGTCACCGGCGCGCAGTGCCGGTTCGATCCCGAGTTGCACACCGGCCCGGACGGCGAGGAGTCGCCGGACGAGCGTGCGGCCCGCGAGCTGGTGGCCGCGCAGGTGTGCGAGTCCTGCCCGCTGCGGGCCCAGTGCTTGGAGCTGGCGATGCAGATCCGCCCCGAGTTCGGGGTGTGGGCCGGTTTCACCGCCGCCGAACTCGCCGTCGACCTGTCCGGCGTCGATCTGTCCGACCTCAACCTGTTCGCCCCGGACCTCAACGAGGTGGCCTGACCAATGAGCACCGCCGACACCGCCGCGGTCCATGCCGCGCTGACCCGGCACTACGACCGCATGAGGCGCACCAATCCCCGCACGTACACGCACCCGTCCGTCCTGCAGGGCATTCGCGACGGCGCGGCGTGGGCCGACCCGGAGATGGATCCGACCCGGATCGACTGGGAGGCGCGGCAGGCCGCCGCGGCGATCCCGTTCAAGGTCGTCGACGGGCGGCCGGTCAACCCGTGCGAGAAGACCTCGGTGAGCCGGGGTCGTAATGAGCTGGGGCACTGGGGCGAGGCGCTGGCCGCCGATGCGCTGGTGTCGCTGCACGACACGTCCGGCCGCCGGTGGATCCTCATGGTCGAGCGCGGCGACGGGCACGGCTGGGCGCTGCCCGGCGGGTTCGTCGACCCCGGCGAGACCCCGGCCGCCGCCGCCGCGCGGGAGCTGGCCGAGGAGACCGGGCTTGTCCTGTCCGCCTCGTACTTCACCGCGACCGCGCCGCGGTACGTGCCCGACCCCCGCGCCTCGGATGAGGCGTGGATGGTCACCGTGCTGAGCATCGCCGACCTGGCGCGCGTGGACATCCTGGACTTCCCGCGCGTGGCCGGCGTCGACGATGCCCGCCGCGCCGAATGGGTCCCGGCCCCCTCCTACAGGGTCCTGACCGGCGTCCTGGCCGAGGTCCACGACGGCCAGGTCTTCCCCGCCCATACCGCGATGCTCCGCACCGCCCTGGACGGCGCCCCCGCCCGGGGAACCGCCACCACCCACCTGCACGGAAGGAAGTAGCAACGATGGCAGGAAAGTGGATCCTCAGCGCCGATGTCCCCAACTCGGTGACCGGCGAACGCGGGGACTCGGCCCTGATCCACGACAAGGCCGACCTCGACCGGCGCCTGGCGGCGGCCCGCAAGGCCGGTGTGAAGGTCAAGGTCCGCAAGGCCCAGTAGGACGCGCGCCCTCTGGCGTTGCGTCCTGCCGCTCACCCCGCCCCCCAGAGGGGTGAGCGGCTCACGGAACGGCAGAACCGCCGCCCCCGCACCGGCCACGGTGCGGCACGTTGCGCCCCGGGACGCCCGCACGACCAAGCACTAGCGCCCCGGGGCCCCTCCATCAGGAAGGAAGTCCCATCATGACGTACCTGCGTTTGCTCCGCCACGTGTCGGACGTGGTGAGGGCCCAGGCCTGCCACTACTGCGGTGGCGCGAAGAAGCTCGGTTCCACCAACCGGACGTGCCCGGTGTGCTCGGGCACCGGCACGTGCCCCGGCGGGCGGTGACCGCGCGATGAGTTCGTGGAACGAGTGCCCCACGTGCGGCACCTGCTACGACACCCCGGCCGAGGCCGCGCGGTGCCGGGAGAGCCACTGACATGGCCGCGCGGATCTCGGCGTGCTGCAAAGCGCCGGTGAAGGCGACCATGACCAGCGCCCGATGCTCCAAGTGCGAGCGTCAGGTCACCCCGCTTGAAGTCATCGGCGCTTCGGGCCGGTAGCGATGCCTGCCGCCGCGAGCCTGGCCTTCATGGATCCGGCCGGTGACCGCTGGGGTGTCCCGACGTGGTCCTGGGGCCAGGCGCCCGCGCACCTGCTCACCCGGGCACAGCTCCGCGACCGCGGGCTGTGCCCGGGCGGGCAGCCGGTGGCGGGCCAGATCCTGTGGCGCTCCCGGCGAGCGGCCCGCGACGGGTGGACCCGCGCGGCGTACCTGTACGACGTGCGGCTGGCCAAGCCGCGCCGCCCCGCCACCCCCGCCCAACTGCGTGCGCTGGCCAAAGCCCTGGCTGCGCGGCGCACCTGCCCGCGCTGCGGACGCGATGCGGGCTACGTCCTGCCCCAACGCATCGGGGCGTGCCTGACCTGCGCGGACCCGTGGGAACTCGGCCGCGCCTGACCGAAAGGAGAGCCTCGTGGTGGAGATCAGCTCCAGCGACGCGCGTGTGATCGTGGTGGCGCTGCGCAGCCGGGCGCTGCGCATGACCCAGGCGGCCGCCCAGGCCGCGCACCCGGCCGGAGCCACGGTCGCGCTGGAGGCGGCCGAGCGGTGCCGCCGCCTCGCCGACACCGTGGGCCTGGCCGCGCAGGGGACTGCCGTGCAGGGGCCTGCCGCGCGGCCCGACTCGCCGCCGGCCCGTGAGGGGGCGGTGGTGTGAGTACGGCGCAGATGGTGCGGCGCACGGGTGTGCTTCCGCTGCTGGCCGCGCTGCTGCTGGTCCTTGCGGTGGCCGCGCTGCGGCTGGTGTCCCTCACAGCGGTGGTCGTGGCCGCCGCCGTCGATGGTGTCGCCGAGCTGGCCACCGACGCGCTGACCTCGGTGGCCGGGACGTCCGGGCCGGTGGCCCACCAAGGAGGAAGACGATGACCGCCCTCAACCCCGAGACCCGGGCCGTGATCGACGCCGTCCTGGAGGCCCTGGCGATCCCCTACGCGGCGACCGTCGGCCACGAGGAGACCCGCGCGAAGATCCTCGCCGAGCGGCTCAGCCTGACCGTGGTGGTGCTGGAGACCCTCACCAAGCGAGACGTCGGCCTGGCGTGGTCGCTGGAGTACCTGCGCGAGCGCCTCGCCGACTACCCGCCCACCGGCTACGTCACCTATGACCAGGCCGCCGAGCACCTCGCCGCAGGCGCGTCCTGGATGGAGGCCGTCCGGCTCGACGACAGCGGCGATGACAGCGGCGATGGCGACCCGACCGAACGTGAAGGAGGCAGACGATGACCGCTCAGGCTTCGACTCCCGACCCTGACGAGGTCGGGCAGGGCATCAACGCCCTGGAGGCATACCTTGCCGCCCAGCCGCCCACCCAGCCGCCCAGCGAGCCGCCCGCGCAGGGCCCGGCAACGGACGAGGGTGCTGATGGCCGGACCCGGCGTGTCCGCAAGCTTGCCGGTGAGGTCGCCGAGGCGCACCGCCTCGCCGAGCTGCAAGACGACGACACGCCCCTGCTGCTGGACTCGGGCCGGGTCCGCAAGCGGCGCCGCAAGGCGCACGAGGCGTCCCGGCTCCACAAGCTGGGGCAGGACCCGGCGATGCGGGCATGGCAGGCCGCGCGGATGCGCCGCCTGCTGGTGGCCGCGGGCATGGTGGCGCTGACGCTGGCGCTGGCCTGGTCAACCGCCGGAGTCCAGACGTTCGCCGCCGGTGAGGCCAAGGACTGGACGCCCGCGTGGGTGTTCGCGTGGCTGGTGGAGCCGTTCATGTCGCTGGCGCTGCTGACCGTGGTCGGCGCCAAGGCATACCTGGGCACCCGAGGGCAGCCGATCAACTCTCAGAAGCTGGACCGGATCGAGTACGGGTTCCTGGGCCTGACGCTGACGATGAACGCCTGGCCCTACCTGCCCGGCGTCGCCGACACCTTCCAGGTGTCCCGACTGGTGCTGCACATCCTGGGCCCGGTCGTCGCGGTGGCGGTGGTGACCGCGCTGCCGATCATCCTGGAGGCCTTCGCCCGCCTGGACCACCGCCCGGCCCATCCCGGCGTTACCGGGCCCCTTACTGCCCCCGCGTACAGCGCAAACGCCAACACCGACCGGCCCGCCGGTAACCCCCCGGGTAACGGTGTGGAGCGGGACCACGTGGCCGCGCTGACCATCCTGGCCCGGTCGTTGATCGCCTCGGGTGATCTGCCCGCCACGCCGTCTGCCAACGCCCTGCGGCAAGTCCTGCGGTGCGGGATGGACACCGCCCGGCAGGTCCGCGACGAGCTACGTGGAGGTGACGACCGAGATGAGTGAGCCGGGACACCGGGGCGAGCCGGACAGAGCCTCCCCGCTGCCTGGGCCGCCGCCGAGTTTCGGTGCCTCCTCCTCCCCCGTGCGGTGGGAGGAGGAGGCGGCCGATCCGCTGGTGGTGTGGGTGCGCTGGCACCTGGTGGAACTGGCCGGCGTCGGTGCACCGCTGGGCCTGGCGGTGACCGTGTCCTGGTGGTTCGCGGTCCTGGCAGCCGGGGCGGCCAGTGCATGGGCGGCGCAGGAAGCCCGCCAGGCCCACCGGCACCGCCGGTTGAACACGGCCGCAACGACGGCCATCGACGCAAGTGAGGAGAGCGAGTGATGGACGGCGCCAGCAACACCAGCAGGGCCAGCGAGCTTGCCACCGTGGTGCGGCTGCCCGTTGACCAGCACGACCAGCACGACCAGCCCGGCAAACCCGGGGACGCCGAGGGCGATGCGGTGTCGGGGCGGGTGCTGACCGCCGAGCAGTACGCCCGGATGCTCAGCCAGCGTGAACAGGCGTACGCGCGGTGGCACGGCTACCGCTCCGACGCGGCGTGGCTGGCCCGCGCGCTGGGCGCGGTGGCCGCCGACGACCGGACCAAGTTCGTGGCCCGCAACGCCTGGTATGTGCCGGTCGGGGCGGGTGTGGTGGCCCGGCGGGTGTGGGAGGCCAAGACCAACTCCCGCTATGAGCGGATGATGCGCGCGGCCGAGGCCGCCGGGGACTTCGAAGCCGTCGCCGACTGGGAGCAGCGCGCCGAACAGGCCCGCCAGCGCCGCCACCAGCGGGTCATGGACTGGATCACCAACCCGGTCCAGTTCGCCAAGACCGCCGCCGTCAGCGTCGGAACCAGCGTCGGCGCGCTGCTGGGCCTGGGGGTCGCGATGGCGGTCTCCGAACACGACCCGTCCCTGGTCAACGACCCGCTGATGGCCGCCGCCATGGTCGTGCACGGCACCGCCGTGGCGGTACAGGCCGCGTGGGAGCCCACCATGACCATCGCGCCCTGGGCGACGGCCGCGTGGCTGTGGAACGAGGGCCGCCGCCGCGGCGCCGGAGTGCCGGGCTGGCTGGCCGCACCCGCCGAGGAAGGAGCCGACACGCACATGGTGGTCACCGCGGACACCATCGTGCTGGCGTTGCAGCACCTGAAGATCCCCGAGCTGAAGAAGGCGTTCAAGGACGGGTGGGTGCCGACGTTCGACCCGCAGCCCGTGCGGGACGGGCAGGGCTACCACACGGTGTTCACCCTCCCGCTGGGGGTGACCGCCGAAATGGTCGCCGACCTGCGGCCGGTGCTGGCCCGCAACCTGCACCGCGCCGAGATCGAGGTGTGGCCGTCCGACGCCGACAAGGCCGGGACCGGCAAGGCCGGGTCGGTTGACCTGTGGGTCGCCGACGCCGGAGCCATCTCCCGCAACGCCCCGGAGTACCCGCTGCTGCACGAGGGCACCGCGGACGTGTTCACCGGCGTCCCGGGCGGGGTGTCGCCGCGCGGCGACGCCATCACCGTGCCGGTGGTGTCCAACAACGTGGTGGCCGGCGGGCAGATGGGGCAGGGCAAGTCCAACGCCTGCCGCGTCGTCATGCTCGGTGCCGCGCTGGACCCGCTGGCCGAGCTGGATGTGTTCGTGTTCGCCAACAACGGCGACTTCGACTCCTACGCCCCCCGCCTGGCCCGCTACCGCAAGGGCGTGGACGACGAGACCGCCGCCGCCGCGCTGGCTCGGCTGCACGAGCTGTACGCCGAGGTCGGACGCCGGGAGAACCGGCTCGCCGAGCTGGGAGCCAAGAAGGTCACCCGGAGCCTGGCCGAGCAGCACGCCGACCTGCACCCGATCGTGGCGCTGTTCTCCGAATGCCACGAGCTGTTCGGGCACCCCACCTACGGGGACCAGGCCGCCGAGCTGGCGACCAAGACCGCCAAACGCGCCCGCAAGACCGCGATCACGCTGATGTTCGACACCCAGTCGTCCCGAAAGGAGGCCATCCCGCCCAAGCTCGTCGAACTCGTGTCGGTGAACGCCTGCTTCTACGTCAAGACCTGGCGGTCCAACGACGGGTTCCTGGGTGATGGGTCGTTCGCCGCCGGTATCCGCGCGACCGAGCTGCGGCCCGGACGCGACCGGGGAACCTCCCTGATCACCGGGGTGTCCGACGCGCCGTTTGAGCTGCTGCGCTGGTACTTCATCGAGGTCGACGACGACACCGGCTACGACGCTGCCGCCGACGTCATCGCCCGCGCCATGACCCAGGTCCACCCGGCCACCCCGGTGCAGGCCAACACCAAGCCCACCACGGTTGAGCAGCGTGACCTGCTGGACGACCTCGACGAGGTGCTGGGCACCGAACGCGTCCGGCTCGCCGACGTGCCCGCGCTGCTGCGCGACCTGGCCCCCACCTGGGGCCCGTATCTCGCGCTGACCGGCGCGCAGCTCCGCGAGCGGCTCACCGAGCTGAGGGTCAAGACCACCAACAAGGGCAACGTGCCCCGCCTGGACCCCGCCGACCTGCGCCGCGCCATCGCCGACAAGGCCACCGCCGACCTCGACGACAACGAGTGAGTTAGACGGCCGCCACCCTCCCCAAAGCCATTCTCAGGGGCCTGTGAGGGGCGGTCGCCTAACCCACCTAACCGGGCTAACCCGCCTAACTTTCCGCAGCTCAGCGGCCAAGTGAGGGCCGGGCGGGCGGCAGGTGAGAAAACTAACCCGTCCACCCGCCACCTCACCCGAAACACCTCCATGAGGCGCGGCCACACCGTCGCCGCGAACCCCACGCCCCGGACCGGGACGCCCGCCCCTAGGGCGCGTCCGTTGGACGCCTCCCGGGCGCTTGCGTCAGGATCTGAGGTCACTTGATGACGTTCGCCCCGCACGTCGTGGGCTGGCCGGGAAAGGGGGAGCCTAATGGGCGACGCGCGGCTGGGAGAGCGTCAGTTACGCCAGTCCCTGCTCTCGCTGCTCCAGGACCGTCACCGAAACGACGCGGACACGGTGATCCGCCACGAGATGGGGCTGTGTGCGGGCGCGCGCCGAGTGGACCTGGCAGTGATCAACGGCGAGTTGGCCGGTTTCGAGATCAAGAGCGATCAGGACACGCTGGAACGACTGGCAGGGCAGGCCGCCGACTATGGGCGGGTCCTCGACCGCGTCACTCTAGTCACCACCGACCGGTACATGGCCCGTGCCGCCGCCCTGGTTCCTGACTGGTGGGGCCTCGTCCGGGCCACCTCCGCCGCCCAGGACGAGGTGGGCACGGTGGAGTTGGGTGAGGTCCGGCCGGCCGCGGTCAACACCGGGCAGGAACCGTTCGCGGTGGCGCAACTGCTGTGGAGGGATGAGGCGTTGGCAATCCTGCGTGCCCGTGGTCAGCACAAGGGGGTGCAGCGGGCACGCCGCTGGCTGGTGTGGGAACGCCTGGCCGAGGTGGTGCCGCTGCCGGAGCTGCAGCGGCTGGTGTGCACGCAGCTCAAGGCTCGCCAAGCCTGGCCAGGCGGTCAGTGACCACGGCCAGATGCCGAGATGTTCCGAACGCCCGCCAGTCGGTCGTGCTCCCGGGGCTAGAACACTCCTCAGCCCGCAGGGCGATCTGCGCGTCGCCCCAGCAGGCTTCCCCGGTCCAGTGTTCGGAGGCCAGCACGCTCTGGCAGATGAGGCAGAACCGATGATTGCCTAGATGCTCCGGGGTTCTCCGCCGCCAGACTTGCCACCGGGTGCCGGTGGTGTAGCGCAGGTTGGGGTACCCCCGAAACCCCTTGCCCAGTAGGGGGTGGGCGATCGCGTAGTCACCGAAGTCCACCGGCCGGCCGTCCGGGTGCTGGCGAACCTGCCGCCACAGGTCAGCGTCCCGGCGTAGGAGCGGCGTCACCGTGTCCAGAGGCACGCCAGTCAAGTCTTTGGGAAATGCGCTGCTGGCCACCGCTACTGACCGCCAGGGGTTGAGGTCGGTCCACGACAGCCACGCCAAGGCCGCTGTGCACGCACGCTGGGCGTCATCGTCGTCGCTGATCGCCCACAGATCGATCACCAGGTCCATGCACTGCGGAACCTGACCCAGGGCACTCAGTAGACCCTCAAGGGCCGTCGTGGCCTCATCGACGGAGAGGGGGCGAGTCACCGGTTCCAGGCGCAGGCAACCGCCGTCTTCGAAGGCGGAGATGACCGCGCGTGCCTGGGCCAAGCGCCCAGGGGAATCGGTGAGCCGTACCACCGGCCTCACCGCTCTGGGGATCAGTTGCTCGGTCAGCACCTCGATGATGGGCTGCCATACCTGCTCGGCATAGTCCGCGCCATCTACCAGCGCGGTGTCGATCGCGCACACCACCTCTGCGGGCACATCGTCACGCAGCGCCTTGGCGAACTTGGTCACCCGTGCGGTGAACTTGGCGGCCACATCGTCGGCAGTGTCTTTCTCTTTGGGTTCCTGCGGAGTCACCTCCAACAGCGGTCGCATCTGGACCGGCGGGATCGTCAGGTTCCGCAGCGCGTCGGTCTCGCCTTTCTTGGCTTTCAAGATCGGAACATAAGCCGTCATCGGACCCCTTAGCGCTTCTCCGGCACCCAGCCCCCCCGACTCACCTCCGTCAATTCACCATCTACGCCGAGAACGATCTCCCGTCAAACATTCCAGTCAAAGTCTTACCCGACAGAACATTTCACCCTTACCGGATCGGCTATCGACCGATAGCCGACGACCACACCCGCGGGCACCGCAACTGCGCGAACTGCCTTACCTGCGCCACCGGGTGGCGTGCCCGGCTCCTGACCGGCCTGGCCGTCCGCGGCCACCAAACCGACCTGTTTTCACTGCCGACGCTGCTGGAGGAGACCGCAGTATGACCACCGGAACCATCTCCGGCGCCCGTCACCTACGCACCGCGCTGGACCTGGCGGCGGCGGGCGTGCCGCCGCTGCCTCTGCGGGCGGCCAAGGTGCCGTTTGGGAACTGTCGCGCGTGCGCAGGAGGCGCGTGCGGCGGGCGTCCGAACATGAAGGTCCCGGGCCCCTGCCAGTGCCCCGCACCCTGCCACGCCTGGGCCGCGGCCACCCTCGACCCGAACGTCTTGACCTCGTCTGCGTGGGCTCCGGCGTGGCGGCAGGCCGGAGCGGTCGCCTACCATCCCGGCGGGGCTGGGCTGACCGTGGTCGACCTCGACAACCCGGCCGCCGTCGCTTGGGCCCGCGCGGCCCTGCCCGCCACTCGCACCGTGCCGACGACGCGCGGCGAGCACTGGATCTACCGGGGCGTCATCCAGTCGGCGAACGCGGTCCGGTTCGGCGTCGACATCAAGTCGCTCATGTCCTACGCCCGCTGGCGCGGCCCCGGGACCGGCGCCATGGCCGAGCTGCCCGCCGCCGTCCGCGCGCTGGCCGTCACCAAACCCCAGACGATCCCGGCCGCCCGGCCCGCAGCCACCGCGCCGGCACCCGGCCCCGGCGGGCCGTGCCCTCACCGCACGCCCGCCTACCTGGAGCGCGGCATCGCCATGGCCGAGCAGCGCATCACCGACGCCCAAAGCGCGGTCCACACCACCGTGTACCGCACGTTCCTGGCCGTGCTGTCGGCTCACGGCCGGTGCGGCTGCCTCACCGAAGCGCACATCACCAGGTTGTTCACCGCCGCACAAGCCATGGGCGAATCGCCGCGGCACTGCACCGACGCGTGGACCAACGCCCGAGCAAGGTTGGGACTGTAGCCATGGCCGACGACGACAAGACCCCGGGCCGCCAGGTCATCACCGACTACGCCCAAGCCCACTTCCGGTACTTCCGCACCGCAGACGGAACCGTGTTCGCCCAGCGCAACAACCACCCCGTCGCGCGGCCGATCCGCTCCCAGGGCACCTCGGGCAGCCACCGCCAAGAGCTCATGGTGGGCCTGTTCAACGACGGGTACGGCGTGTTCAGCGGAACCGCCCTCAAAGAAGCGCTGGACCTGATCGAAGCGCTCGCGGTGACCCAGGACGTCCAGCCTGTTCACATCCGCGTCGCACCGGGGTTCGACGGCGCCACGTGGCTGGACCTGGGGCGCACCGACGGGCAGTCGGTTCGTATCCACCCCACCGGGTGGGACGTCCGCACGCCCGACCCGCGTGAGGTGTGCTGGCGCCGCACCCAGCTCACAGGGGAACTTCCCTTGCCCGCCGCCGACACCAACGGCAAGGGAATCGATCTGCTGCTGCGGCTGTGCAACTTCGCCAACGCCCAGACCGAATGCCTGGCCGTCGCCTGGCTCATCGGCTGCCTGGGCCCCTCGGTGCCCGTCCCGGCTCCCTTCCTCACCGGCCCTCAAGGCGCCGGCAAGTCCACCGGCGGGCGCATGCTCGTGCGGATCATCGAGGGCATGAGCGGCGACCTGCGGCGCGCCCCCAAAGACGAAGAGAACCTGATCGCAGCCGTTGCGGCCGGATGGGTCACCGCGCTGGACAACCTGTCCCACCTGGCCCCCGACCTGTCGGACCTGATGTGCTGCATCGTCACCGGCGCCGAGACCATCAAACGCGCCCTGTACACCGACGGCGACGTGGTCCGCGCCCGCTACCGCCGGCCGCTGCTGCTGACCGGCATCGACGTGGGCGTCATCCGGCCCGACCTCGCCGAACGCCTCCTACCGCTCCGCCTAGAACGCCCCGCCGTCCGCCGCACTGAGGCCGAGCTGTGGCGCGACTTCGAAGAGGCCCTGCCCGCCATCCTCGGCTCCCTGCTCGACCTCACCGTCAAAGTCCGCGCGGCCGAAGCGGACATCCCCACCGACCTGCGCATGGCCGACTTCGCGCACCTGTGCGCCCAACTCGACGCAGCCACCGGTCTCGGAGCCCTCAACGCCTACCGGACCAGCCTGGACGACCTCAACGACGACGTCATCGAAGGAGACCTCCTCGCCCAAACCGTCCTCAAATACGCCGACGATCTCACTCCGGGCGACCCGACACGGATGACGTCCACGCAATGGCTCCACACCCTCACCGGCTTGTACACCAGCGACGACCACCGCCCCCTGCCCAAAGGTTGGCCTACCACCGGAAAAGTCCTTTCCGACCGCCTCAAACGCCTTCAGCCGACCCTTGCCGCGCGCGGCGTACTGATCGACTGGGGCCGCACCAGCGAGAGCCGTTACATCGAAATGACCCGGCCCCCGGGTCCGCCGCCACCCCAGCAAGAGTCGATCCTCTGACCGCCGCCCGTCGGACAAGCAAGAAGAGCACCCCGCTGCGGGAGAGACGCGCGGGGTGCTCTTCTTCGAACCGCCCGCCTACTACAACAAACCCCCTTCTCTTTTCCTAAGAGAAGAGACGCTGCGTCACCTGCGTCACTCAAGGACACGAACCCGCCCCTGACCTGCCGCTACAGCGGTGACGCAGAACGCCCCCACCTACGTCATCCCGCGTCACCCGCGTCACCCGCGTCACCAGGTGACGCAGGCCGTGTTACGAGGTGACGCACCCCGAAGTCCTTGCGACACACCAACCCGCAGGCCAGAGACACAAGTGACGCTGATGGCGCAAGTGACGCAGAAATCCGCGCCTAGGACAGCCCTCCCTCACCGAAGGGGATCCCAACATGGCCATAGCCGACCCGCCGTTCTCTACTCTCCGCAACGGGCTCCCAGACCGCTACCTCACACCCGAGGACATCGCTTCCCTGTTCTCTGTGCCTCTGGAAACCGTCTACCAGTGGCGCAAAAAGCGCACCGGCCCGCCCGGCTTCCGCGTCGGCAAACACCTCCGCTACGACCCCGCCGCCGTACGCCAATGGGCCACCGAACGCATGGCCGCTGACACCGCCGCTTAATCACCCCACGAAGGGACCTACGCCACGTGGCTGGACCTGGGGCGCACCGACGGGCAGTCGGTTCGTATCCACCCCACCGGGTGGGACGTCCGCACGCCCGACCCGCGTGAGGTGTGCTGGCGCCGCACCCAGCTCACAGGGGAACTTCCCTTGCCCGCCGCCGACACCAACGGCAAGGGAATCGATCTGCTGCTGCGGCTGTGCAACTTCGCCAACGCCCAGACCGAATGCCTGGCCGTCGCCTGGCTCATCGGCTGCCTGGGCCCCTCGGTGCCCGTCCCGGCTCCCTTCCTCACCGGCCCTCAAGGCGCCGGCAAGTCCACCGGCGGGCGCATGCTCGTGCGGATCATCGAGGGCATGAGCGGCGACCTGCGGCGCGCCCCCAAAGACGAAGAGAACCTGATCGCAGCCGTTGCGGCCGGATGGGTCACCGCGCTGGACAACCTGTCCCACCTGGCCCCCGACCTGTCGGACCTGATGTGCTGCATCGTCACCGGCGCCGAGACCATCAAACGCGCCCTGTACACCGACGGCGACGTGGTCCGCGCCCGCTACCGCCGGCCGCTGCTGCTGACCGGCATCGACGTGGGCGTCATCCGGCCCGACCTCGCCGAACGCCTCCTACCGCTCCGCCTAGAACGCCCCGCCGTCCGCCGCACTGAGGCCGAGCTGTGGCGCGACTTCGAAGAGGCCCTGCCCGCCATCCTCGGCTCCCTGCTCGACCTCACCGTCAAAGTCCGCGCGGCCGAAGCGGACATCCCCACCGACCTGCGCATGGCCGACTTCGCGCACCTGTGCGCCCAACTCGACGCAGCCACCGGTCTCGGAGCCCTCAACGCCTACCGGACCAGCCTGGACGACCTCAACGACGACGTCATCGAAGGAGACCTCCTCGCCCAAACCGTCCTCAAATACGCCGACGATCTCACTCCGGGCGACCCGACACGGATGACGTCCACGCAATGGCTCCACACCCTCACCGGCTTGTACACCAGCGACGACCACCGCCCCCTGCCCAAAGGTTGGCCTACCACCGGAAAAGTCCTTTCCGACCGCCTCAAACGCCTTCAGCCGACCCTTGCCGCGCGCGGCGTACTGATCGACTGGGGCCGCACCAGCGAGAGCCGTTACATCGAAATGACCCGGCCCCCGGGTCCGCCGCCACCCCAGCAAGAGTCGATCCTCTGACCGCCGCCCGTCGGACAAGCAAGAAGAGCACCCCGCTGCGGGAGAGACGCGCGGGGTGCTCTTCTTCGAACCGCCCGCCTACTACAACAAACCCCCTTCTCTTTTCCTAAGAGAAGAGACGCTGCGTCACCTGCGTCACTCAAGGACACGAACCCGCCCCTGACCTGCCGCTACAGCGGTGACGCAGAACGCCCCCACCTACGTCATCCCGCGTCACCCGCGTCACCCGCGTCACCAGGTGACGCAGGCCGTGTTACGAGGTGACGCACCCCGAAGTCCTTGCGACACACCAACCCGCAGGCCAGAGACACAAGTGACGCTGATGGCGCAAGTGACGCAGAAATCCGCGCCTAGGACAGCCCTCCCTCACCGAAGGGGATCCCAACATGGCCATAGCCGACCCGCCGTTCTCTACTCTCCGCAACGGGCTCCCAGACCGCTACCTCACACCCGAGGACATCGCTTCCCTGTTCTCTGTGCCTCTGGAAACCGTCTACCAGTGGCGCAAAAAGCGCACCGGCCCGCCCGGCTTCCGCGTCGGCAAACACCTCCGCTACGACCCCGCCGCCGTACGCCAATGGGCCACCGAACGCATGGCCGCTGACACCGCCGCTTAATCACCCCACGAAGGGACCTACGCCACGTGGCTGGACCTGGGGCGCACCGACGGGCAGTCGGTTCGTATCCACCCCACCGGGTGGGACGTCCGCACGCCCGACCCGCGTGAGGTGTGCTGGCGCCGCACCCAGCTCACAGGGGAACTTCCCTTGCCCGCCGCCGACACCAACGGCAAGGGAATCGATCTGCTGCTGCGGCTGTGCAACTTCGCCAACGCCCAGACCGAATGCCTGGCCGTCGCCTGGCTCATCGGCTGCCTGGGCCCCTCGGTGCCCGTCCCGGCTCCCTTCCTCACCGGCCCTCAAGGCGCCGGCAAGTCCACCGGCGGGCGCATGCTCGTGCGGATCATCGAGGGCATGAGCGGCGACCTGCGGCGCGCCCCCAAAGACGAAGAGAACCTGATCGCAGCCGTTGCGGCCGGATGGGTCACCGCGCTGGACAACCTGTCCCACCTGGCCCCCGACCTGTCGGACCTGATGTGCTGCATCGTCACCGGCGCCGAGACCATCAAACGCGCCCTGTACACCGACGGCGACGTGGTCCGCGCCCGCTACCGCCGGCCGCTGCTGCTGACCGGCATCGACGTGGGCGTCATCCGGCCCGACCTCGCCGAACGCCTCCTACCGCTCCGCCTAGAACGCCCCGCCGTCCGCCGCACTGAGGCCGAGCTGTGGCGCGACTTCGAAGAGGCCCTGCCCGCCATCCTCGGCTCCCTGCTCGACCTCACCGTCAAAGTCCGCGCGGCCGAAGCGGACATCCCCACCGACCTGCGCATGGCCGACTTCGCGCACCTGTGCGCCCAACTCGACGCAGCCACCGGTCTCGGAGCCCTCAACGCCTACCGGACCAGCCTGGACGACCTCAACGACGACGTCATCGAAGGAGACCTCCTCGCCCAAACCGTCCTCAAATACGCCGACGATCTCACTCCGGGCGACCCGACACGGATGACGTCCACGCAATGGCTCCACACCCTCACCGGCTTGTACACCAGCGACGACCACCGCCCCCTGCCCAAAGGTTGGCCTACCACCGGAAAAGTCCTTTCCGACCGCCTCAAACGCCTTCAGCCGACCCTTGCCGCGCGCGGCGTACTGATCGACTGGGGCCGCACCAGCGAGAGCCGTTACATCGAAATGACCCGGCCCCCGGGTCCGCCGCCACCCCAGCAAGAGTCGATCCTCTGACCGCCGCCCGTCGGACAAGCAAGAAGAGCACCCCGCTGCGGGAGAGACGCGCGGGGTGCTCTTCTTCGAACCGCCCGCCTACTACAACAAACCCCCTTCTCTTTTCCTAAGAGAAGAGACGCTGCGTCACCTGCGTCACTCAAGGACACGAACCCGCCCCTGACCTGCCGCTACAGCGGTGACGCAGAACGCCCCCACCTACGTCATCCCGCGTCACCCGCGTCACCCGCGTCACCAGGTGACGCAGGCCGTGTTACGAGGTGACGCACCCCGAAGTCCTTGCGACACACCAACCCGCAGGCCAGAGACACAAGTGACGCTGATGGCGCAAGTGACGCAGAAATCCGCGCCTAGGACAGCCCTCCCTCACCGAAGGGGATCCCAACATGGCCATAGCCGACCCGCCGTTCTCTACTCTCCGCAACGGGCTCCCAGACCGCTACCTCACACCCGAGGACATCGCTTCCCTGTTCTCTGTGCCTCTGGAAACCGTCTACCAGTGGCGCAAAAAGCGCACCGGCCCGCCCGGCTTCCGCGTCGGCAAACACCTCCGCTACGACCCCGCCGCCGTACGCCAATGGGCCACCGAACGCATGGCCGCTGACACCGCCGCTTAATCACCCCACGAAGGGACCTACGCCACGTGGCAGGCCACATCCAGGACCGCTGGTACAAGACCGAGACGAACGCCGACGGAACACAGAAGCGCCTCAAGACCGACCGCCACGGCACCGGGATGCGCTACCGCGCCCGCTACATCGCCCCAGACGGAACCGAGCGCAGCAAGTCGTTCCCGGACAAACAGAAGCGCCTCGCTGAGGCGTGGCTGAACCAGCTCGCGGCCGACATGACCCGCGGGCAGTACATCGACCCAGCGGCAGGGAAAGTGACCTTCAACCAGTACGCCACGAAATGGCTCGCGTCACAGACCACCGACATGGGAACACGAGCCTCTGTCAGAACACAGATCCAACGACACGCGATCCCGTACCTCGGATCACGCCCAATGGGCTCCTTCCAACCGGGTCACATCAGGGACTGGCTGAGCGCATTGGAAAGTGACGTCCCCGCTTCCTCGTACCGCCGAGTCATCTTCAGCAGCGTCTCTGCGGTGTTCGGCGCCGCGGTGGACGACGGACACCTTCCTAAGAACCCATGCCGTGCCAGATCCGTTCGTGCACCATCACGAGGTCAAGGCCGCATAGTCCCTTGGGCTTCCGAACGCGTCTTCGCCGTCCAGGCCGCGCTCCCCGAACGTTTCCAGGCGATGGTCGATCTCGGAGCTGGCTGCGGCCTCCGGCAAGGCGAGATCTTCGGGCTACCAGAGGACGCGATCGACTTCGCTTCCGGTTGGCTGCACGTCGGGTGCCAAGTGAAGGTCGTGAACGGTCACCTGGTCTTCGGGCTCCCGAAGCGCGACAAGGAGCGCGACGTGCCGCTCCCTGGTCACGTCGCCGCTTCGCTGAAGCGGCACATGGAGTCGTATCCGCCCATGGAGGTCACGCTCCCCTGGCAGCGCCCCGACGGCCAGCCCGTGACAAAGAAGCTCGTGTTCACCAGAGCAGACGGGGGCGCCATTCGCCGTACCGATTTCAACGTTCACACGTGGAAGCCCAGTCTCGTAGCGGCCGGAGTCATTCCCGCCCCCAAACCGGGAGAGCGTCACCAGTCCGCGCGGGAGCATGGCATGCACGCTCTCCGACACTTCTACGCATCCGTGCTCCTCGACGCAGGCGAGAACATCAAAGCGCTGAGTCTCTACCTGGGGCACAGCGACCCGGGCTTCACCCTCCGGGTGTATACGCACTTGGTGCCCAGCAGCGAGGGCCGCACCCGGAAGGCCGTGGACAGCCTCTACAAGACCACTAGTTCGGCACAGGACGGCCCACAGACGGCCCAGGGCGGGTGAGACACCCGGGGCCGACGGCTTTCGAGCCATCGGCCCCGGCGCTCTAGTGGACCTGCAAGGAGGGTCTGACCTGCGGTTACAGGACGGCCAGGAGCCGCTTCCGTTCGAATTCGGTCACCTGGCGGCGGTAGTCCTCCCACTCCTGGCGCTTGTTGCGCAGGAAGAAGTCGAAGACGTGCTCGCCGAGGACGTCGGCCATCAACTCGCTGCGCTCCATCGCGTGGATGGCCTCGTCCAGGTTCTGCGGCAGCGGCTCGATGCCGAGCGCGCGGCGCTCGGCCACGGTCAGGGCCCAGACGTCGTCCTCGGCGCCCGGCGGCAGCTCGTAGCCCTCCTCGATCCCCTTGAGCCCGGCGCCGAGGATCGCCGCGAACGCCAGGTAGGGGTTCGCGGCCGTGTCCAGCGACCGGAACTCGATGCGGGTCGAGTGGCCCTTGTGCGGCTTGTACATGGGGACGCGGATCAGCGCCGACCGGTTGTTGTGCCCCCAGCAGATGTAGGACGGGGCCTCTCCGCCCAGCCCCGCCGCGGAGCCGACGTTCCCCCACAGCCGCTTGTAGGAGTTGACCCACTGGTTGCACACGGCGGTGATCTCGGCGGAGTGCCGCAGCAGCCCGGCGATGAACGCCCGCCCCGCCTTGGACAGCTTGTACTCCGCGCCCGGCTCGTAGAAGGCGTTGCGGTCGCCCTCGAACAGCGACATGTGGGTGTGCATGCCCGAGCCGGGGTGCTCGGTGAACGGCTTCGGCATGAAGGACGCGTGCACGCCCTGCTCCAGCGCGACCTCCTTCATGACCAGCCGGAACGTCATGATGTTGTCGGCGGTGGTGAGCGCGTCGGCGTACCGCAGGTCGATCTCCTGCTGGCCGGGGGCGCCCTCGTGGTGGCTGTACTCCACCGAGATGCCCATCGCCTCCAGCATCGTGATGGCGTTGCGCCGGAAGTCGTGCGCGGCGCTGTGCGGGGTGTGGTCGAAGTAGCCGCCCGCATCCGCCGGCTCGGGCTCGCGGCCGTCCTCCGGCTTGTCGTTGAAGAGGAAGAACTCGATCTCGGGGTGGGTGTAGAAGGTGAACCCGAGGTCGGCGGCCCGCGCCAGGGCGCGCTTGAGGACGTAGCGGGGGTCGGCGAAGCTCGGCGTCCCGTCCGGCATGAGGATGTCGCAGAACATGCGGCCGACGCCGGGGGACTCCGACCGCCAGGGCAGCACCTGGAAGGTGGACGGGTCCGGTTTGGCGATCATGTCGGCCTCGTAGACCCGGGCGAAGCCCTCGATGGCCGAGCCGTCGAAGCCGATGCCCTCGCCGAAGGCGCCTTCCAGTTCGGCGGGGGCGACGGCCACCGACTTCAGGAAACCGAGCACGTCGGTGAACCACAGCCGGATGAAGCGGATGTCGCGCTCCTCCAGCGTGCGGAGCACGAACTCCTGCTGACGGTCCAATGCCCTCTCCCTCGGTACTGCCCTGTCGGCGAGACTGCGTTGTCGACGACGCGGGCCCGGCATGCCGGCCGTCTGGAGCCGGTCCGGCTGTATCTGCAGTATGCCCGGACGCTGTTACCGCGACGTTACGCGTCCGGGGCCGGTGATCGGAACATATCCGACCGCGAACCGTCCTCGATCCGCGCCGCCGCCGGGTCGAGGACGCGCGAAAGGAAGGCCCGGGTCCGCTCGTGCGCGGGCTCGCCGATCACCTGGGCGGGCGGGCCCTCCTCCACGACCACGCCGCCGTCCATGAACACCACCCGGTCGGCCACCTCCCGGGCGAAGCTCATCTCGTGGGTGACGACGAGCATCGTCATCCCGGCCTCGGCGAGGCCGCGCATGACGCCGAGGACGTCCCCGACCAGCTCGGGGTCCAGCGCGGACGTCGGCTCGTCGAACAGCATCACCTCCGGGCCCATGGCGAGCGCGCGGGCGATGGCCACGCGCTGCTGCTGGCCGCCCGACAGCTGCGCGGGGTAGGCCTCGACCTTGTCGGCCAGCCCGACCCGCTCCAGGTTCTCCCGGGCGACGCGCTCGGCCTCCGCCCGGCCCCGTCTCAGCACCTTCCGCTGGGCGATCATGACGTTGCCGAGCGCGGTGAGGTGCGGGAAGAGGTTGAACGCCTGGAAGACCATGCCGATCCTGCGGCGGACGGCGTCGATGTCGACCTCGGGGCCGGTGACGTCGGCGCCGGCGACCCGGACCGTCCCGGCGGACGGCTCCTCCAGCAGGTTGACGCAGCGCAGCAGCGTCGACTTGCCCGACCCGGACGGGCCGATCACGCAGACGACCTCGCCCGCCGCCACATGGAAGTCGACGCCGCGCAGCACCTCGTTCGCGCCGAACGACTTGTACAGGCCGCTGATCTCGATGGCCGCCCGGCCATCGGCGTCCTTGACGAGGCTCGTCATCGCCGCCCCCTGCGCTGCCGCGCCTCCAGCCGCCGGGCCAGCAGGCTCAGCGGGATCGTGATGAGCAGATAGCAGATCCCCGCCACGATGATCGGGGTGGTGTTGCCCTGCTCGCCCGCGAGGTCGCGGCCGAACTTGGTGAGCTCCCGCTGCTGGAGCGTGATGCCGAGGAACAGCACCAGCGAGGAGTCCTTGCACAGCAGCACCAGCTCGTTGGTCAGCGGCGGGATGATGATCCGGAACGCCTGCGGGATGACGATCGAGCGCATCGCGCGGGTGTGCGACATGCCGAGCGAACGCGCCGCCTCCAGCTGCCCCTTCGGGACGGCCTCGATCCCGGCCCGGATCGTCTCGGCCATGTAGGCCGTGGCGGCGAGGCCGAGGGCCAGTCCCGCCTGCCCGGCGGCGCCGCCGGGGATGTTGGTGCCCGGGAAGGCCAGCGGCACGCCGACGCCCACGAAGATGAAGATCAGCAGCAGCGGCAGGCCGCGGAAGATCTCGATGTAGGAGGTGGCGAACCACCGGTACGGGGGCACCGACGACAGCCGCATCAGCGCGACGAGCAGCCCGCCGCCGAGGCCGATCCCGAACCCGACCGCGGTGTAGACGGCGGTGTTGCGCAGCCCGACCGTGATGATCTCGGGGAAGAGGCTCTTGGCGACGTCCCAGTTGGCGAAGTTGAGCCGCAGGGTGCCCCAGTCGGCGAGCGCGAGGAACAGCACCACGACGACGACGAAGATGCCGTACTGGCCGCCGAGGGAGAGCTGCCGGCGGCGCCGGCGGGTCAGCCCGCCCGGCGCCGCCGCACCCTCGGCCGTCACGACCCGCCGCCGGCGGCGGCCGGCATTGGACCGATCCACTTCTCATAGATCCGCTTGTAGGAGCCGTCCGTCCTCGCCTGCGCGATCACCTGGTTCGTCATCTTCACCAGTTCGGGGTTGTGCCCCTTGCGCATCCAGAACCCGTACTGCTCGCCGGTGTTCAGGTTCGCGGCGATCTCGAAGCCGGCGTTCGCCGGGTCCTTCAGCCAGCCCTTGACGACCGGGTCGTCCTGCACGATCACGTCCACCTGGCCGGTGCGCAGCCCGTTCAGCTCGGCGTTGGAGTTGTCGAACGAGCGCGGGTCGAAGCCCTTGCCCTTGACGAAGTCCTCGCCGGTCGTGCTCGCCTGCGAACCGAGCTTGAGCTTCTTGCCCTTGACGTCGTCGAGCGAGGTGATCCCGCTGCCCTTCTTCGCCATCAGCGACTGCGTGGCGTCGAAGTAGGGGGCCGAGACGTCCATGAACTTCACCCGGTCGGGCTTGATCGTCATGCCGCCCATCTGGATGTCGCACTTGCCGGCGTTCAGCGCCGACCCCGTCTTCATCGTCTCGAACGGGGTGTCGACGATCTTCTGGGTGACGCCGAGCCGCTTGGCGACGAGGTCGATGAGCTCGACGTCGAAGCCCACGACCTTGCCCGACTTCTTGTCCTCCGACTGGAAGGGCGGGTAGGGCAGGTGCGTGCACGAGGTGAGCGCGCCCTTCTCGATGAGCTTCACGCCCTGCACCGTCGCGCCCTTGTCGCCACCGCACGCCGACGCCGTCAGCGCCAGGGCCGCGAGCCCCGCGCCGAAGGCCCGGAGCGTCGTCCGTCTCGACACGTTTCCTCCTGATCGTGCTGGCTTCCGATCACCGCACTATCGCACGTCCCCCGGGCGGGGGGCAGTGCCGGGCGGCTGACTCGCCCGTGACCGTCCCCGGATATCCGTTTCCCGGAAATTGACGTGGCGATCATGGTCGTCCGGCAAGGTGATCGTTAGCGTGGATCGCGTCGTGGACATCTCACTTCTTCTCTCGATGACCGACCGGGTGACCGCGCTGGCCACACCGTCGGCCATGCACCCGGAGTCGTGGCAGCTGTGCGCGCAGGTGGAGGCCTGGGCACGCGGCCGCGGGCTGGTGCTCGGGGATCCGGACACCTCCCCGCTCGGCCGGGCGCGCTGCGAGCGGCTCGCCGCCCGCGTCCTGCCGTCCGCCGACCTGGCCGCCGTCGACCTGTTCGCCCGCTGGCTCACCTGGACGCTCGCGCTGGACGACACGCTGGACCACGCCCCGCTCGCCGACAGCGGCAGCGCCGTGCACGCGCTGTACGACGACCTGCTGCGCGCGATGCGGCGCGGCCACGCCCGGCCCGGCGCCCGCCCGCTGGAGGCGGCGCTGGTGGAGCTGTGGCACGCCACGTCCAAGGACATGAGCCGCGACTGGCGCCGCCGGTTCATGCTGCATCTGGAGGCGCACCGCGACGGCTGCGCCGAGGAGGCCGTCAACCGGCGGATCAGCCACGTCCCGACCGAGCAGGAGTACCCGGCGCTGCGCCGCCGGGCGTCCGGGCCGTTCCTGTTCGACCTGATCGAGGCCGTGCTCGGCGTCGAACTGCCGGCGGGGCTGCTGCGCACGCCCCGCTGGAAGACCCTCGCCGACGGCGTCGCCGACGCGCTGGCCTGGGCCAACGACCTCGCCTCGCACGACCTGGAGGCCGCGCGCGGCGACGTGCACGACCTGCCCGCCGTCCTCGCCAGGGCGCACGGGCTGGACGAGGCGCGGGCGGCCCACCTGGTCGCCGACCGGATCGCCGACCGGCTGGAGGAGGCGTGGACGGCGGCGCGCAGGCTGCCGGAGATGCTCGACCGGCTGGACCTGACGGTCGCGCAGCGCGCCGCCGCCGCGCAGGTCGTCAAGGTCCTGCTGGACACGCCGCGCGCGCACATGGACTGGCTCGCCGAGTCCGGCCGCTACGGGCCGGGCGCCTCCCCCGCGCCGCCGCGCCTGGACGCGCTCGCTTCGCTGCGCTGAGCGCCGGCCAGGGCGTCCCCGGCCGGCGTGCGGACGTACAGGACGCGGCGCCCCATGCGGTGCCCGGTGACGAGGCCGCAGGCGCGCAGGACGCCCAGATGCTGGCTGACGGCCCCCGCGGTCACGCCCAGCCGCCGGGCCAGATCGGTGGTGGACGCGGGCGTGGCGAGCGCCGTCAGCAGCTCGGCGCGGCGGCGTCCCATCAGCGCGGCCAGAGCACCGGCGCGCGGCTCGTCCGGCCGCCCCGTCTCCCAGAGCGTCGCCGCGCCGCGCGGCGGGTAGCTGACCATCGGCTGGTAGGGCGGCACCATCACCGACACCTGCGGCCACACGAACGCGCTCGGGACGAGCAGGATCCCGCGCCCGGCGAGCTCGCCGCGGAAGTCCCAGTGGCGGTCGACGGAGAGCGTCCCGGCGCGCCATGAGACCGCCTCGTGCAGGTCGCCGAACACGCCCGCGGCGCCCTCGGCGGCGAGCGCGGCGCTGCGGCGCAGGACCTCCCCCTCCAGGAGGTCGCGGACGCGCGGCCAGAACGGCTCCACCGCCACCTCCCAGTACCGTTCGAGGAGGTCGGCGAGCGTCGCGAGGGTGCCTTCGGGGTCGGCGGCCATGGCGCGGCGGGCGGGCCGGGGCGGGTTGCCGGGCGCGGTCCAGGTGAGCTCGGCGGCCACGACCTCGGGCGGGGTGGCGCGGACGGTCGCGAGCTCCGCGCCGAGGTCGGGCAGGGGCGTGCGCGGCGGCGGGGTGAGGAAGTCCGGGATGTACCCGGCGGGCAGGACGACGTCCAGCAGCGTCTCGAAGCCGAGGCCGCGCAGCCGCGGGCGGACCGTGCGCACCCACGGCAGGTGGAGCGCGTGGCCGGACGGGTCGGCGAGCACCCGCAGGCTGCGCACCATCTCCCACAGCGGCGAGAACGCGAACCGGACCCGCGCCACGTCGTCCGGGGCGAGCACGAACTCGATCATTTAGCCCAGGCTAAATGAATGTCTCGGAGCACGCGCCGCCCCCACCATCGTGAAAGTGACGACACTGGAAGAGACTCCTGTCGGTCCCTCTCCCGGCAGGTTCGCGGCGTTCCTCCGGCCCCGGGTCGGCGGTTTCCCCCGGCCCTTCTGGGTGCTGTGGGCGGGCACCCTGCTCAACCGCCTCGGGACCATGGTCGAGCCGTTCCTCGGCCTCTACCTGACGTCCATGCGCGGCCTGTCGCTGGCCCAGGCCGGCGTGACGATGGCCGTGCTGGGCGCGGGCTCGCTGGCCGGGCAACTCGCGGGCGGCCTGCTCGCCGACCGCCTCGGCCGCCGCGCGACGCTGACGCTGGCGACCGTCGGCACCGGCGCGGCCATGCTCGCGCTCGGCTACGCCCAGGGGCTCCCCGCGATCCTCGCGGCCGCGCTGGTGCTCGGCCTGCTCCTGGACATGTACCGGCCCGCCGCGCAGGCGATGGTGGCAGACATCATCTCCCCGGCCGAGCGCCCGCGCGCGTTCGGGCTGCTGTTCTGGGCGATCAACCTCGGCTGGGCCGTCGCCATGGTGCTCGGCGGGACGCTCGCGCAGCAGGGCTTCCTGTGGCTGTTCTGGATCGACGCCCTCACCTGCGCGGCGTTCGGCCTGCTCGTGTGGCGGGCCATCCCGGAGACGCGCACCCGCGACGCCCGCGCCGAGCGGACGGGCGGGTTCGGCCGCGTGCTGCGCGACCGGGTCATGGTCGGCTACGTGCTGGTCACCCTCATCTACACGTTCGTGCTCATGCAGGGCATGACGACCATGCCGCTCGCCATGAAGCAGGACGGGCTCGGCCCGCGGTCCTACGGCCTGGCGATCGCCGCGAACGGCGCGCTGATCATCATCGTCCAGCCGCTGGTGAACGCGTGGCTGGCGCGGCGCGACCACAGCCTGGTGCTGGTGGCGGGCTTCGCGCTCGTCGGCGTCGGCTACGGGCTCACCTCGCTCGCCTCCTCGCTGGCCGCCTACACGGCGACGATCCTCGTGTGGACGCTCGGGGAGATCATCGCCGCGTCCGTCCTGCAGGCCGTCGTCGCCGACCTCGCGCCCGCCGGCCTGCGCGGCCGCTACGGCGGCCTCTACGGGATGGCGTGGTCGGGCGGCTTCCTGCTGGCGCCGCTCGGCGGCACCCAGTTGCTCGGCGCCGGAGGTGCGCCAGCACTGTGGCTGACCTGCGGAGGTCTCGCCCTGGCCGCCGCCGCGGCGCAGCTCGCGCTCGGCCCCGCGATCCGGCGCCGCCGCGCCGCCGCGCTCGCCGCCGACTTCTCGTCAAAGTGACGAAACCGGGTCCGGCGTTCTACCCTTGGACCGTGGCACAACTCAGGCTCGCGCTCGCGCAGGTGAACTCGACCGTCGGAGACCTCGACGGCAACGCCGACCAGATCGTGACGTGGACGCGCCGCGCCGCCGAGGCGGGCGCGCACCTCGTCGCATTCCCGGAGATGATGCTGACCGGCTACCCCGTGGAGGACCTCGCGCTGCGCGCGTCCTTCGTGGAAGCCTCCCGCGACGCCCTCCAGCGGCTCGCCCGCCGGCTCGCCGACGAGGGGCTCGGCGACCTGCCCGTGGTCACCGGCCACCTCGACCGCCCCCCGGCCGGCGGGGCCCGCTCCGGCCGGCCCGGCGGCCTGCCGCTGAACGCCGCCGCATGGCTGCACGGCGGCGAGGTGCTCGTCCGCTCCGCCAAGCACCACCTGCCCAACTACGGCGTGTTCGACGAGTACCGGATCTTCGCGCGCGGCGACCGGCTGCCGGTCGTCCGGCTGCACGGCGTGGACGTCGCCACCGCCATCTGTGAGGACCTCTGGCAGGACGGCGGCCCGGTCAGCGTCACGAGCGCCTCCGGCGCGGGCCTGCTGCTGGTGATCAACGCCTCCCCCTACGAGCGCAACAAGGACGACGCCCGGCTCGAACTGTGCGCGAGCCGTGCCCGCGAGGCCGGCTGCGCGCTCGCCTACGTCAACATGGTCGGCGGCCAGGACGAGCTCGTCTTCGACGGCGACTCGGTCATCGTCGGCCCGGACGGCTCGCCGCTGTCCCGCGCCCCCCAGTTCGTCGAGCACCTCCTCGTCACCGACCTGGACCTGCCGGCCGCCGGCCCGGCCGCCGCGGAGGGCCCCGTCCGCGTCGACGCCCAGGACGGCACCACGATCACCATTGACCGGCACGTCCTGTCCGCCTACCCGCTGCCCGCCTACCCCGCCGAGCCGCGGACGGTCGCGCCGCCCCTGGAGGACCTCGCCGAGGTGTACGCGGCGCTCGTCCTCGGCACCCGCGACTACGTCCGCAAGAACGGCTTCCGCTCCGTCGTGCTCGGCCTGTCCGGCGGCATCGACTCGGCGCTCGTCGCCACGATCGCCTCCGACGCCATCGGCCCGGAGAACGTGTACGCCGTCCTGCTCCCGAGCCGCTACTCCTCTGAAGGCTCCGTCGTGGACGCCGAGGATCTCGTCAAGCGGCAGGGCGTCAACGCGCGCACCGTCCCCATCGCCGGCATGGTCGAGGCGTTCGAGGAGCAACTCGACCTGCACGGCCTCGCCGCCGAGAACCTCCAGGCCCGCATCCGCGCCAACGTGTGGATGGCCCTGTCCAACGAGGACGGCCACCTCGTCCTCACCGGCGGCAACAAGAGCGAGCTCGCGACCGGCTACTCCACCCTCTACGGCGACTCCGCGGGCGGCTTCGGCCCCATCAAGGACGTCTTCAAGCTCACCGTCTGGGACCTCGCCCGCTGGCGCAACGCCCAGGCGGGCAAGGACTCGCCGCTCCTGCACCCCTTCGCGCAGGAGCCCATCCCCGAGGCCATCATCGTCAAGGAGCCGTCCGCCGAGCTGCGCCCCGGCCAGCGCGACCGCGACAGCCTCCCCGACTACGCCCTCCTGGACCCGATCCTCACCGACTACGTCGAGCGCGACATGGGCCGCGACGCCCTCGTCGAGGCCGGCCACGACCCCGCCCTGGTCGAACGCGCCATCCGCCTCGTCGACATCGCCGAGTACAAGCGCCGCCAGTACCCGCCCGGCCCCAAGATCACGCCCAAGAACTTCGGCCGCGACCGCCGCCTCCCCATCACCAACCGCTGGCGGGAGCTAGCCCAGGGGTAGCGACCCCCCTGGAACCCCCCGTTGCGACGCAGGCGATCCTCACGACACCGTTGCGGTTTGCTGTGCCTGTGACGGCTTGCGCGGCGTCGCTGCGGTCGCTGTGTCTTCCCTGGGGGGCGACCCCCTGGAACCCCCGTCACGAGCCGGGCGATCCTCACGCCACGGCTGAGGTCCTCGTGCCCGTGCGGGTTCGCGTCGTGTCGCTGCGGTCGCCCGGCTCGACGGGCCGGGCGACCTCCAGGCGCCCAGAGCGCCTTCCGGCCGCCCGACCCGCGCCCCGGCTAAGGCCCCCGATTCAGGCCCACTCCAAGAGCGGCACAGCCGTGGCACGTCCAAGAGCGTTGGACGTGAACGATTCGCACCCTCTTGGGCTTGGAGCTCAACCGGGGCCGCGGGCAGGCGCGTGGAGCGAGTGCAGCGAGCGCAACGCGCATGCCCGCCGACGCAGGCGACCGCAGCGACGCCACACAAGCCGTCACAGGCGCAACGAACCGCAACGGCGGCGTGAGGATCGCCTGCGTCGCAACGGGGGTTCCAGGGGGTCGCCCCCCTGGGAAGACACAGCTATTCGCGGTGGTGGAGTTCGCCGGGCCAGGCCTCTTCGGGCCAGGCGTTGACCTGCTCCGAGGCATCGGGGTCGACGCCGGGGACGATCTGCTCGCACCAGACGACCTTGCCCGCGGCGGTGCGGCGGCTGCCCCAGCGGTGTGCGAGCTGGCTGACGACCAGGAGGCCGCGGCCGTTCTCGTCGTCGTCCTCGGCGCGGCGCAGGCGCGGCAGGGCGGCGGAGCGGTCCAGGACCTCCAGGACGAGGGTGCGCTCCAGGAGGAGCCGCAGCTCGATCGGGCCGTGGGCGTAGCGGAGCGCGTTGGTGATGAGCTCGGACGCCAGCAGCTCGGTGGTGTAGTCGAGGTCCTCCAGACCCCATTCCGCCAGGCGTGTGCTGACGAGGCCGCGGGCGCGGCGGACGGCGGCCGGGTCGGCGGGCAGCGTCCAGGAGGAGTAGCGGTCCTGGGGGAGACGGCGCAGCCGGGCGATCAGGACGGCGATGTCGTCGCGGTGCTGGTCGGCGTAGACGCCCGCGAGGGTGGTCTTGGCGAGGTCCTCCATGGAGCGGTCGACCGAGTCGCGCCCGAAGATCTTCTGGAGGCGGGCGAGGCCGTCGTCGATGTCGCGGCCCCGGTTCTCGACCAGGCCGTCGGTGTAGATCACGAAGAGGCTGCCGTCCTCGACGGCGAACTCGCGGCTCTCGATGGCCGAGCCGCCCGAGACGCCGAGCGGCGGGGCGGGCGGGACCTGCAGGTACTCGTTGTCGCCGGCCGGGCTCGCCAGCAGCGGCGGCAGGTGCCCGGCGGAGGCGATCTCGATGGTGCCGCTGGTCGCGTCGTACACCGCGTAGACGCAGGTGGCGAAGTGCGGCTCCTGCTCGCCGAGCTCGATCATCAGCTCGTGCATGACGTGCAGGGCGTCGGCGGGCGGCAGCTCCAGGTTCGCGAGCGTGTGCAGGGCGGTGCGCAGCCGCCCCATGGTGACGGCGGCGCGGACCCCGTGCCCGGCGACGTCCCCGACGATCAGGGCGACGCGGGCGCCGGGCAGCGCGATCGACTCGTACCAGTCGCCGCCGACCTCGACGAGCTTGCTGCCCGGCAGGTAGCGGTGCCGGACCTCGACCGAGGACGGCGCGGACAGCCGCATCGGCAGCAGGCTGCGCTGCAGCGCGAGCGCGGTGGCCCGCTCGCGGCTGTAGAGCCGGGCGTTGTCGATGACGATGGCGGCGCGGGCGGCGAACTCCATGCCGATCTCGACGTCGTAGGCGTCGAACTTGCGGAACCCGGGGATGCGGGTGCAGGCGATGAAGCCGAGCAGCGTGTCACGGGCGATCATCGGCAGCAGCACCATCGACACGTTGGACAGCAGCTCGCCGGCCGGGCCGCGCCGCCACAGCCGGCCGATCTCGCTCGCGCGGTCCACCTCGATGTGCGGCAGGTGGACGGGCCGGGCGGTCTCCATCACCTGCCGGTACGGGGTGCCCTCCGGGAAGACGAGCACCTCGCCGACGGGGAACGTGGACGTCCAGGCCGGGTTGCCGTCGTCGGAGGTGACCGCGATGCGGCGCAGCACCGCCGAGCCGGACTCGGCGTGCACCTCGTCGGCGGCGACCAGGCTCTCCAGCACCAGCACCGAGGCGACGTTGCAGAAGTGCGGGACGACGACGTCGACGAGGCCGCGGGCGGACTGGTCGAGGTCGAGCGTCGCGCCGAACCGGGTGAGCGGGTCGTCCATCAGGGCGCGCCGCATGAGGGCCGGGTCCTGGTAGCGCTCGCTCGGCGGCAGCTCGACCCGGATGAACAGCAGCGCCGCGGGCGCCGCGCCCGCGCCGCCGCCGAGCATCGGCTGCACGGTGAGCAGGGCGTCGGCGGGGGCGCCGCCGTCGCCGCGCAGCACGCCCATCACGCCGTTGCGCTCCTGCCCCGCGCCGTTGACCTCCAGGAGCGTCTCCAGCTCGGCCTTCGCCTCGTCGCCGACCAGGTCGGTGGCGGGCCGGCCGATCAGCTCCTCGGGGGCACGGCCGAGGACGGCCTTGGCGTTGGGGCCGCACTGCACGATGTGCCGTGCACCGTCGATGCCCAGGACAAGGGTCCGGGACGCCGAATCGGTGGCTGGCGCTTCGCCTCGCGGCGCCATGACGGATCTCACCTGACGCGCTCCAGACAGCCGGTCGTCTCAGCACTACCCAGCGACAGTATGGGGCATGACCACGCGGTAAGGGGAGAAGATCGCGCTTACCGCGCCGAAAACCGCCCCTCGTCCGCTTCCGGACGGCTCTGCGGGGCGTTCTCGATGCCCCGCAGGAGGGTGTCGACGACCGCGTCGGCGTACCCCTCGGGGAACGTCTCCTGCGGCCGCTTGGCGGTCAGGGAGCCGAGCAGCAGCGACATCGCGACCTCCACGTCGAGGTCGGGGCGCAGCTCCCCGGAGTCGACCCCGCGCCGGATCACCTTGCGGATGACGTCGCGCCGCGGCTCGATGACCTCCTGCCGGTAGCGGGCGTACAGCTCGGGGTACTTCTCCGCGCCGCCGACGACGTTCCAGAAGCACCGCGAGTACCGGCGGTGCCGGTCGCCCTCGAACCGCCGCGCGATCGCGGTGAGGTCCTCGCGGGCGGAGGCGCCGGACGGCTCGGGCAGCGGCTCCTTCACCGCGCCGAGCGCGTGCACGATCAGCGCCTCCTTGCTGGGCCAGCGCCGGTAGATCGTCGTCTTGCCGACGCCGGCGCGGGCGGCGACCGCCTCGATGGAGACGCCCGCCACCCCGGACTCCTCGGCCAGCAGGTCCAGAGTGGCCTCGACGATGGCCTTGCCGGCGCGCTCGCTGCGAGGCCGCCCCGCGTGCCGCCGCTCGGTCCCGGTCATGATCCCCTCACCCTGCCACACCGGCCGTCACACGGCGGCCTTCTCCGGCTTCTCCGGCCGCCGTTCGGCGGCCGCCCGCTCGGGCGGCGCCGCGACGCGGCCCGGCATCCACTTCAGGACGACCAGGGCGCCGACGAAGGAGATCACGGCGGCGGCGACGGACGCGGCGTGCATGGCGTGCACGAAGGCGGCGTCGGCGGGGCCGACGAGGCCCTGCCCGGCGGGTCCCATCTGGGCGGCGACGGCGTGCGCGCCCTCGATCGACTCGGCGGCGGCCTGCCGCGCGCCCGCGGGCAGCGCGGCGAGCTCGTCGCGCAGGTCGCCGCGGTAGACGGAGGCGACGACGGAGCCGAGCACGGCCACGCCCATCGCGACCGCGACCTGGCGGGCGGTGTTGTTGATGGCCGATCCGGCGCCGGCCTTCTCGCGGGGCAGCGCCGACATGACCGACTCGGTGGCGGGCGGCATCACGTTGGCCATCCCCACGCCCTGCACGAAGAAGATCGCGCCGAGGATCCACAGGGAGGTGTGGACGCCGACGAACTGGTAGCTCGCCAGCGCGACGGTGACCAGCAGCAGCCCGACCGTGCAGACCGCCTTGGCTCCGAAGCGGCGCACCATGGCGGCGCTGCGCGGGGCGAAGGCGAGTTGCGCGACCGCGAACGGAAGCACCATGGCGCCGGACTGCAGCGGCGTCAGGCCGCGCACCGACTGCATGTAGAAGTTGGCGAAGAAGAACACGCCGGTGGCGGCGAAGAAGCACAGCGCGATCGACGCGACGGCGGCCGACATGCGGGCGTCCTTGAACAGCCGGACGTCGAAGGCCGGGGACGCGGTGCGGGCCTCGTGCCACACGAACAGGGCGAGGACGGCGGCGCCGGCGAGGATCGGGCCGAGCACGGGGAGCTCCAGCCACTCGCCCTTCTCGCCGCCCTGGATGATCCCGTACGACAGGACGACCAGCCCGATGACCGACAGGACCACGCCGACCGGGTCGAGCCGGCCGGGGGCGGGGTTGCGCGACTCGGGGACCAGGAACGCCATCAGGGTGACGCCGGCCGCGATGACCGGCACGTTGATGAGGAAGACCGAGCCCCACCAGAAGTGGGCGAGCAGCAGGCCGCCGGTGAGCGGGCCGATGGCGACGCCGAGGCCGACCGCGCCGGCCCAGATGCCGATGGCGCGGGCGCGCTCGTGCGGCTCGAAGACGTTGGTGATGATCGACAGTGTCTGCGGCATGACCGCGGCGCCGCCGAGGCCCATCAGGGCGCGGGCGTAGATGAGCTGCTCGGGCGACTGCGCGTACGCCGACGCGAGCGAGGCGAGGGCGAACACCGCCATGCCGCCGACGAGCACGCGCTTGCGGCCGATCCGGTCGCCGATCACGCCGAAGGTGAACAGCAGGCCGGCGAAGACCAGCGTGTAGGAGTTGATCGCCCATTCGAGCTGGCTCTGGGTGGCGCCGAGGCCCTTGTCCGGGTCGGCGATGGTCTTGAGCGCGACGTTGAGGATGGTGTTGTCGAGCACCACCACCAGCAGGCTCATGGTCAGGACGCCGAGGATGTACCACCGGCGCCGCTGGATCGTCTGGGGGTCCATGTCGATACGCAACGGTATCGTTTCGGAATCTGTTCCCGGCCCGGCGGAGAAAATTCTGGAATGGGGAGGGGTACCCGAATCGTTGGTCAGGTGGCACCATCGGTTTCGTCTGGGTACGCCACAGTGGCGCCTCAAGACCAGCGGAGGTTCTGCATGTCTTCTTCCGTCGCACCCCCGGCACAGCCGACCGCACTCTACGGCGGTACGAGCGGGCGCAGGGTGACCGTACGCGACATCGCCGCGGCCAAGCAGCGGCACGAGAAGTGGCCGATGCTCACGGCCTACGACGCGCTCACCGCGCGGATCTTCGACGAGGCCGGCATCCCCGTGCTGCTCGTCGGCGACTCCGCCGCGATGGTCGTCTACGGCTACGACTCGACCATCCCCGTCACCGTGGACGACCTGATCCCGCTCACCGCGGCCGTCGTCCGCGGCTCCAAGCGCGCCATGGTCGTCGCCGACCTGCCGTTCGGCTCCTACCAGACGGGCGTCACCGAGGCGCTGACGGCCGCCACCCGGTTCCTCAAGGAGACCGGCGCCCACGCGATCAAGCTGGAGGGCGGCCGCCGGATCATCCCGCAGGCCGAGGCGATGGTCGCCGCCGGCATCCCGGTGATGGGCCACCTCGGCCTCACCCCGCAGTCGGTGAACGTGTTCGGCGGCTACCGGGTGCAGGGCCGCGGCCAGGACGGCGACGAGCTGATGGCCGACGCCAAGGCGCTGGAGGCGGCGGGCGCGTTCTCCGTCGTCCTCGAATGCGTGCCCGAGGACCTCGCAGCGCGCGTCACCGCGTCCCTGTCCATCCCGACGATCGGCATCGGCGGCGGCAACCAGACCGACGCCCAGGTCCTCGTCTGGCAGGACATGGCCGGGCTCACCCCGCACACCGCGAAGTTCGTCAAGAAGTTCGCCGACATGAACACCCTGCTCGGCGAGGCCGCCCGCGCCTACGCCGACGAGGTCGTCAGCGGCGTCTACCCGGCACCGGAGCACACCTACCACTGACGGGCACGGGCCCCACTGACCGAACAGGCCCACCCCCGCACGGCCGCGCCGCCCGGCGCGGCCGTGTGTGCTTTCCGGCCGAGGGGCGGTGGCGTTCGCTACTGGTCGGGGTTGGAGCGGACCGGTTCGGGCCGTGCTCCGGCACCGGCCCGGCCGCCCTCGTGGTCCTGGCCGTCGCGCGGCGGCGGGAGGCGGCGCGGGGCCGCGCCGTCCGCCGTGATCTCGTCGCGGAGCGTCTCCACCGCGGAGCGCAGCACGTCGGGACCGGCGACGTTCATGAGCAGCAGCCCCAGGTTGAGGGCCATCTGGCCGTCGGTCATCTCGCTGCCGGCGAGCGCGTCCACGGCCGTGCGCAGGTCGGCCTGGTCCTCGGCGGACACGTTCTGCAGCAGGCCGAGGCAGTACGTCGGCAGCGCGAGCCGCGACTTGGCGAACGAGACGCCCCGCATGATCTCGCCCGCCTCGTGCGCGCGGGTCTTGGCCTGCATCCGGTCGACGCCCCGGTCGGCGGCGGCGAGCAGCGAGGTCAGCAGCGTGCTCGGCCCCACCGCGACGTCCTCGTCGCCGACCCGCACGGTGAACACCGCGCTGCGGAACACCATCATCGAGCCGAGGCTCGCCACGAGCACCTGCGTCGCGTCGGCGACGTGCGGCGACTGGACGCCGAACCGCCAGCCGAAGGTGTGCAGGAGCAGCAGCGAGCCCGCGCCCGCTCCCCCGTTGATCAGCACGTACGCCCAGGTGCTCGGCACCCGGACCAGCGTGGTGGGGCGGTCCCGGTACCGGCTGACCAGCTCGGCGATGCCGACCAGGCAGCTCAGCGAGACGGCGACGACGTATCCGATCATCGGGCCGCGGTCACTCCCCGGTCAGCCGGACGACCTCGTCGATCTCCCGCTCCACCGCGACGAGCCCGCGCTCGCGCAGCGCGTCCACGGCGCCCGCGACCTCCAGCAGCCCGAGGCGGGTGGCGTGGTGGATCTGCTCCAGGGACAGCGGGCCGTTGGCCGCCCGCAACTGCGCCAGCACGCGGCGGCACGCGTCCTCCGCGCCGGGCTCGGCGTACCCGGCGGCGTGGCCGGGCTCACCGGCGGGCGCCGCGCCCGGCGGCCGGACCCCGCCGCTCCGCCCGGAAGGGGCCAGGAACGCGCTCCACGGATCTGCCGACCGGTTCTCTCTCATGTCCATCCCGCCTGTCGCCACTGCGATGGTACGTCAGGACTAGGACGCGCCGCAGGCCGAAACCGCTCCCCGGCAGGTCAGTGATCGCGCTCCTCCGGGCCGTCCGGCGGGCCGGAGGAACGGGAGGAGGACCGCGCCACGATCAGCCGGTCGCCCGGTTCGAGGGCCGCGCAGCCGGCGTCGTCGAACGGCAGCAGCCGCCCGCCCCGCACCACCGCCAGCGCCGGGGCGCGCACGGCGCCGATCGGGCCGCCGACCTCGTCCGGGTGGACCTCGCGCTCCACCAGGTCGAGGCCGCTCCCCTGCTCCAGCAGGTCCTCGATGACCTCGCCGACGCTCGGCTGCGTGGTGGAGACCCCGAGCAGCCGCCCCGCCGCCTCCGAGGAGGTCACCACGTGGTCGGCGCCGGACTGGCGCAGCAGCGGGACGTTCTCCGACTCGCGCACCGCCGCCTGGATGCCGGCGCGCGGGTTGAGCTGCCGGGCGGTCAGCGTGATCAGCACCGCGGTGTCGTCGCGGGCGCTCGCCACCACGATCTCGCGGGCCCGCTGGACCGAGGCCTGCCGCAGCACCGAGCTGCGGGTCGCGTCCCCGACGACGCCCGCGAACCCGGCCTCGGCGGCCTCGGCCACCACCCGCGGGTCGGGGTCCACGACCACGATCGACTCGGGCGGCACCCCGGTGCTCAGCAGGGTCCTGATGGCGCTGCGGCCCTTCGTGCCGTAGCCGGCCACCACGATGTGGTCGCGCACGCGTGCCCTCCAGCGGGACCTGCGCCAGTCGTCGCGGGTGCGTTCCGCCAGCACCTCGAGGGTCGTGCCCACGAGGACGATGAGGAACAGCACCCGGACGGGCGTGATGAAGACGATGTTGACGAGCCTCGCGCCGTCCCCGACCGGGGTGATGTCGCCGTACCCGGTCGTGGACATGGTCACCGAGGCGTAGTAGAAGGCGTCCAGCAGCGACAGCCGCCCGTCGCCGGTGTCGCGGTACCCGTCGCGGTCGAGGTAGACCACGGCCACCACCATGAGCAGCAGGACGAACGCCAGCCCGACCCGCTTCGCCACCGCGCGCAGCGGCCCCGTCCGGGCCGACGGCAGCAGGACGAGCGGCCGTCGCGCGGCGTCCGGAGCGTTCATCCTGGCACCGTAGTCATCCTGGCACCGTACCGGGGCGGACCGCCCGAGGCGCGGTCAGACGTCCGTGATGCGCAGCCCGGCGTGGGCCTTGTAGCGGCGGTTCATCGAGATGAGGTTGGCGGTGAACGCCTCGATCTGGTGGGCGTTGTGCAGCCTCCCGCCGTAGACGCCGCGCATGCCGGGGATCCGCCCGGCGAGGGCCTGGACGAGGTCGGTGGCCTCCCGGTCGTTGCCGAGCACCAGGACGTCCAGCTCCATCTCGTCCACCTCCGGGTCGAGCAGCAGCCTGGCCGACACGTGGTGGAAGGCGGCCACGACCCGGCTGTCGGGCAGGACGGCGGCGGCCTGCTCCGCGGCGCTGCCCTCCTCGACCGGCAGCGCGAACGCGCCCTTGCCCTTCTCGAAGCCGAGCGGGTTCACGCAGTCCACGACGATCTTGCCGGCCAGCTCGGCGCGCAGCGACTCCAGCGTGGCCCTGTGCCCGTCCCACGGCACCGCCACGATCACGACGTCGGACCCTCCGGCCGCGGCCGGGTTCTCCGCGCCGGAGACGGGCAGGCCGGCGCCGAGCTCGTCGGCGGCGGCCTGGGCGCGCTCGGCCTTGCGGGACCCGATCGTGACCCGGTGCCCGGCCAGCGCGAACCGGCGCGCGAGGCCCTTGCCCTGGTCTCCCGTCCCGCCCAGGATGCCGATGGTCAGGCCGCTCGCGTCCGGAAGGTCGTACGGCGTCTTCTGCTGCTGCTCAGTCATGCGGCCGAGTCTGCCAGGCGGCCCCGCGAGGGCCCGGCGCCGGGCTCCCACATGGGAGAAAGGGCCTGCCCGGGAGGCGGGGTGAGGCACCATGGTGCCGTGGACGCCGAGCAGATATCGATGTTGCGCGAGGTCCTGTCGGCGACGGGCTGGCTGGAGCGGACCGAGGAGTTCGGCCGGGCCCTGCGCGTCACCTCCCGCACCCCCGGCGGGCTGCTGCTGGTCGGCACTCCGGCCGGCGACCCGTGGCATCTGGCGGCGCACCTCGACGACGAGAGCCGGCTCGGCGACGCGCCCGGCCTCGCGCCCACGCTGGTGCGCTGGCGGCCTCCGGCCGGCGCGCCCGCGCATCTGCGGATCGGGCTGGAGCGGCTGGAGGCGGCCAGGCGCGGCGAGACGCTGTTCGTCGTCGCCGAGGAGGGGGCGCCCGTCCCGCTGCTGGAGCGGGTGGACGACGCGCGCCGCACCGGGGCGACCGTCCTCGCGCTGGAGGGCGGCGACCGCGAGCTCCGCGGCCTCGCCCACGAGGCGCTGACCGTCCCGCCGGGCGAGGCCCTCATGTCGTTCGACGGGGCGCAGCACCTCGTCAGCGCGGCCGCGGGCCGGGAGCCGGCGCGGAGTCCGCGCGGACTCCGGCGCCGCCTCGCCCGCCTGCTCGACGCCGTCTCCGGCCCGGCCGTGGACTAGTCAGTCCTCGTTCTGCCTGCGCCACGCCTCGTTGCGCTCGCGGGCGATGGCCATGGCGTCCGCCGCCTCGCCCTCGGTCCGGTACGGGCCCATGCGGTCCTTGCCGGGGCAGCCCGCCCCGTGCTCGGGCTTCATGTGCTTCAGGCAGAACCACCAGTCACCGTCGTCACCGGCCATCGGCGCTCCTCTCGATCATGCGCTGGCACCGGAGTGTGCCCGCATCGCGCTGACTACACTCCATCACTATGACGACCCAGTTGCTCCGGCCCGGACGCGTCTCCCCCATGCGCAAGGTTCCCTCGAACATTCCGCGCCCGGAGTACGTGGGGAAGAAGCGGCCGCGGACGGGCGAGCCGGACGTCAAGTCGCCCGAGATCATCGAGCGGATGCGGGTCGCCGGGAGGATCGCCGCGCAGGCGCTGGAGGAGGTCGGCAAGCACGTCCGGCCCGGGATCACCACCGACGAGCTCGACGCCGTCGGGCACGAGTTCATGCTCGACCACGGCGCCTACCCCTCCACGCTCGGCTACCGGGGGTTCCCCAAGTCGCTGTGCACCTCGATCAACGAGGTGATCTGCCACGGCATCCCGGACGACACGGTCCTGCGCGACGGCGACATCGTCAACGTCGACATCACCGCCTTCGTCGACGGCGTGCACGGCGACACCGACGCGACGTTCCTGTGCGGGGACGTCGACGAGGAGTCGCGCCTGCTGGTGGAGCGCACCCACGAGGCGGCGATGCGCGGCATCCGCGCGGTCAAGCCCGGCCGGGCGCTGAACGTGATCGGGCGGGTCATCGAGTCCTACGCCAAGCGGTTCGGGTACGGCGTCGTGCGCGACTTCACCGGGCACGGGATCGGCACGACGTTCCACTCCGGCCTCGTCGTCCCCCACTACGACGACCCGGCCGCCACAACGATCATCGAGCCGGGCATGACGTTCACGGTCGAGCCGATGCTGACCCTCGGCACCGCCGAGTACGACATGTGGGCCGACGGCTGGACGGTCGTGACCAAGGACCGCAGGCGCACGGCGCAGTTCGAGCACACGCTGCTGGTCACCGAGGACGGCCACGAAATCCTCACCCTGCCGTGACCCTTCCCTCGGTCTAGAGTCCGAATCGCCCATATCCGGCCCGGGAGACCCTCGAGAGATGAACGCCCCAGCGCCGTACGAGCCGAGGGTTCCCTCCGACAGCATGCCGCCGGGGCAGGCCGCACTGAGCGTGACGTGGGCGGCGCTGCCGTTCCTGACGCTCGGCTTCGCCACGCCGTTCACGTTCGCCGCCGCGCTGCTGTGGCGCCGGAGCCTGCACCTGCTGGTGTCGACGGTCGCCTACGCCGGCGTGTTCGTGCTGATGCTGTCCATGCTCTCCGGCAACGGTGAGGACGAGGGCACCGTGCGGTTCGCCGGCATGCTGATGTCCGTCCTGGCGTTGGTGGGCTGCGGGCACGCCTTCCTGATCCGGCGGAAGGTGTTCGACCCGCACGGGCTGTCGGGCGTCGACAACGAGGCCGTGGTGGAGCGGGTCAAGCGGCAGCGGCTGCTGCGGGAGAAGGCGCGGGTGCTGGCGGCGTCCGACCCGGGGCTGGCCAAGGAGCTGCGCATCGGACGTCCCGACCTGCGGCGCCAGTACAACGACGGCGGGCTCGTCGACGTCAACCACGCGTCCGCGGAGGCTCTGACGCTGCTGCCCGGCATCACCGCGGAGCTGGCGGCCACGATCGAGCGGGTCCGGGCCGAGACGGGCGGGTTCATGTCGGCCGAGGAGCTGTCCGCGGTGGCGGGGCTGCCGCCCTCCCTCACCGGCGATCTGGCCGACTACGCCGTCTTCATCCGCTGAGCGCGGGTATGCAGCGGGCGTGACCCCGAAGAAGCCCAGGAAGCACGCCGCTCCCCCGGCCCGCGAGGGCGACCGGCTCGCCGACTACCGGGGCAGGCGCGACCCCGGGCGGACGCCGGAGCCCGTGCCCGCGGGCGAGGCGCTGCCGCGCGGCGACGACGACACGTTCGTCATCCAGGAGCACCACGCGACCAGCCTGCACTGGGACCTGCGGCTCGAACGCGACGGCGTGCTCGTCTCGTGGGCCGTGCCGAAGGGCCTGCCGTGGAGCCCGGAGACCAACCACCTCGCCGTGCACACCGAGGACCACCCGCTGGAGTACGCCGCCTTCGAGGGCGAGATCCCGCGCGGCGAGTACGGCGCCGGGACGATGACCATCTGGGACCGGGGGACCTACGAGACGGAGAAGTGGTCCGAGCGCGAGGTGAAGGTCGTCATCCACGGGTCGCGCGTGTCCGGCCGCTACGTGCTGTTCAGGACGCGCGGCCGGAACTGGATGATCCACCGGATGGACCCGCCCGCGGACCCAGACGCCGAGCCGCTGCCGGAGTCGCTGCGCCCGATGCGGCCGCAGGAGCGGGCCCGCCTGCCCCGCGACACCGGCGCGTGGGGGTTCGAGTTCGCGTGGGGCGGCAGGCGGCTGGCCGCCTACGTCGAGGGCGGCCGGACCCGGTTCACCGACGGGCGGGGCCACGCCGTGGACGGCCCCGGCGGGCTCGGCTCCCGGCTCGGGGCGCAGCTCGGCGTCCGGCCCGCGCTGCTGGACGGGGAGCTGGCCGTCCTGGACGGCCGCGAGACCTACATGATCTACGACGTGCCGCATCTGGACGGGCATCCGCTGCTGGACGTCCCCTACCGGGAGCGGCGGGAGCGGCTCGACGACCTCGGCCTGTCGGGCCCGCGCTGGCAGACCGCCCCCTGGTTCCCCGGAGACGGCGCGGCGGTCCTGGAGGCGGCGCGCGACCAGGGCCTGCCCGGCGTCGTCGCCAAACGCCTGGACTCCCGCTACGAGCCGGACGAGGAGTCCGGCGCCTGGCGGCTGGTCCCCGCCCGGCCCGCGAAGCGCCGCTGACCCGACGCCGGTCCACCCGGCCCGCCCCCGAGCGCGCGGAAAGCCCTGTGTCCAGGGCGGAACCGGCGGGAGCCTCCGGGCATCAAAAGGACGTGACGCCGCGTTCGGCGCGTCTTCGCCGAAAACGATCAGGAGCGGATTAGAGTCCCGCCCTGAGACGGGCGGCGGTACGCGCTGGAAGGCGGGGGAACGGCACATGATGGGCAAGACGCATGCCCTGAGCGGCGCGCTGGCATGGCTGGGCGCCGTCCCGATCCTCGGGCAGGAGCGGCTGCTCGGCGAGCACGCGGTGGCGCTGTCGCCGGAGCAGATCATGGCGGGCGCGGTGGTGTGCGCCGGGGCCGCGATCCTGCCCGACATCGACCACCACAACGGCCGGATCGCCAACACCTTCGGGCCGATCACGAACCACATGTGCAAGTGGATCGGGAAGCTGTCGGGCGGGCACCGGCAGGCGACCCACTCGATCCTGTTCGCGGTCGGCATCGGCTGGGCGATGGACACCCTCGCCACCCACGTCATCTGGGCCTGGTGGGCCTGCCTGTTCATGATCGTGGGGCTCGGGCTGCGCGGCGTCGGCCTGGACTTCGAGGGCGCCGAGCCGCAGTCGGCGCTGGCGGACTGCGCGCTGGCCCTGATCGCCGTCTGGCTCATGCACAACATCGACATGAGCTTCGTCGGGTTCGCGGTGACGCTCGGCTGCCTGGCCCACGTCGCCGGCGACTGCCTGACACCGCGGGGCTGCCCGGTGTTCTGGCCGCTGCCGTGGCGGATCGACGTGCCCGTCATCCCGCGGACGGACGGCAAGGTCGAGCGCTGGGTGGTGATGCCGGTCCTGATCCTCGGCATCGCGATCCTGACCGTCCGCTCCGTGCTCGGCGACATCACCGCCCAGTGGCTGACCCGGGGCTGATCATTCGAGCAGGACGGCGAACTGGCCGCAGGTCAGGGTCTCCCATGTCCTCTTCTCCCGGTAGGGACCGCGCCACAGGTTGACGCTCCTGGTGCCCGGGATCGCCATCGCGGTGCACGCGATCTGAGCCTTGGCCGTCCGCGACCAGGTCGGCCGCGCGTCCGGGTCGTACGGCCGGACGTCCATCACGGGGGCGCGACGGGTCGGACTGGAGCCGTCGACGGCGGCCTCCGCCGAGAGCCTGCCGTGGACCTCCGTGCGCAGCCCGGCCGCGCGCTCCCGCGCGGTGGGCGGCACGGACAGCTGCTGGACGGCCAGGTTCGGCTGCCCGGGCAGACCGGGTCTCGTCACCGGCACCAGGCTGCGCCCCCGCACGAGGTAGAGGGTGATCGTGGCGGCGTACCCCCGCGCGTTCGGCGCGCCTCCCGCGCTGATGATCCCGGTCGGGCGGATCCCGCAACCGGCCAGCGCGGCACAGGTCGCCATCGCCAGTAGCGCTCGCGCCCGTCTCGACCAGATCACAGGAGTTCCTCCGCTGCACCGTCGGGCAGCCACAGGGTGAAGACCGCGCCGCCCTCCGGCCCGTTGGCGGCCTCCAGCGTGCCGCCGTGCAGCAGGGCGTTCTCCCTGGCGATCGACAGGCCGAGGCCGCTTCCCTCGCTGCGCGTGCGCGCCGCCTCCGCCTTGACGAACCGGTCGAAGACCACGGGGGCCACGTCGGCCGGAAGCCCGGGCCCGCGGTCGGCGACCACGACCCGGACTCCGCCCGCGTCCTCCCCTTCCGGCCGGCCGAAGCGCAGCGAGACGGGCGGGAGCCCGTGCTTGAGGGCGTTCCCGGCGAGGTTGGCGACGATGACGTCGAACCGCCGCGGGTCCAGCCGGACGAACAGGCCGGCGGGGCCCTCCACCGCCACGTCCTCCCGCCAGCCGCGCGTCTCCAGCGTCGCCCCGACCGCGTCGGCGACGTTGACGTCGTCCAGGACGAGGGCGGCGGCGCCCGCGTCGAACCGGCTGATCTCGATCAGGTGCTCCACGAGCGTGCCGAGCCGCCGGGTCTCGTCCGCGACGAGCCGGGCGGCCGCGCCGCCGCCGTCCTCGGCGGCCTCCTCGGCCAGCACGTCGGTCATGGCGATCATCGAGGTCAGCGGCGTGCGCAGCTCGTGGGAGACGTCGGCGACGAACCGGCGGGACGCGGCCTCCATCGCGCGCAGCTCCGTCACCGTCCGCTCCAGCGCCTGCGCGGTGCGGTTGAACGTCTCGGCGAGATCGGCCAGCTCGTCGCGGCCCTGCACCCGGACGCGGGTGTCCAGCCGTCCCTCACCGAGCGCGCGGGCGGCGGCCCCGAGGCGGCGCACCGGGCGCAGCACGCCCCCGGTGGCCAGCAGCGCGAGGGCGAGCGCGGCCGCCAGCGCCGCGGCGTCCGCGATCAGCAGGGTGCGGGTGAACAGCGCCAGGTCGGCGGCCTCCCGGCGCAGGCTGGCGGAGACGAACACCATCGGCGGCGTCGTCCGCCACGGCTCGGCCGGTGCGGGCCAGGTGGAGACGCGGGCGCCCACGAGCAGGTAGGGCGTGCCGTTCCGGTCGACGCGCTGGAAGACCACGCCCCGCATGGCGCGACGGGCGAACTCCGAGGTCACGGGGACGTCCAGCAGGCCCGGCGGCGGGAGCCCGGGCCCGCCATGCCCCAGCACCGGCACCGCGGTCGCTTTTCGTCCCGGCTCCGAGCGGAGCGCGTCCTCCAGAGCGACCTCGACCAGAGGCTCCACGTCGGGCGGAAGGTCGGGCGGGACCTGCTGTGCGAGGGTGGCGCGGACGTCGTTGAGCACCGCGTCCTGGGCGCGCTGCAGCATCACCCGCCGCAGCAGCACGTAGGAGATGCCGGAGGCGAGCACGGACGCCAGCAGCGCCACCGCGGTGAACGCGGCCGCGAGACGCATCCGCAGCCCGGTGAACCGGAGGCGCCGCACCCACGGCGCGGCGAACCGGAGGGTGCGCCTCACGGGGCGGTGAACCGGTAGCCGAAGCCGCGGACCGTCTCGATCAGCCGCGGCTCGGCCGGCTCGTCCTCGATCTTGGCGCGGACGCGCTGGACGCAGGCGTCCACGAGCCGCGAGTCGCCCGGGTAGGTGTGCTCCCACACCTCGGCCAGCAGGTGCTGGCGGGTGAGGGCCTGGCCGGGGCGGCGCGTCAGCTCCAGCAGGAGGCGCAGCTCGGTCGGGGTGAGGCGCAGGTCGGCGCCGCCCTTGGTGACCTTCAGGGACGTCCGGTCGACGACGAGGTCGCCGTAGACGGACCGGTCGAGGCGGGTCTGGTCGGCGCGGCGCAGGACGGCGCGGATCCGGGCGTCCAGGACGCGGGGCTCGACGGGCTTGACCACGTAGTCGTCGGCGCCCGCCTCCAGCCCGAGGACGATGTCGAGGTCGTCGCCCCGCGCGGTCAGCAGGATCACCGGAAGCGGGTCCTCCCGGCGGATGCGGCGGCACACCTCGATGCCGTCGATGCCGGGCAGCATCACGTCCAGGACGGCGATCTCGGGGCGGCGCGCCCGCAGCGCCTCCAGCCCGTCCTCGCCGGTGGCCCGGGACGTCACCCCGTGTCCCTGGCGGGTCAGCGCCAGCTCCAGAGCCGCCCGGGCGGACGGATCATCCTCGATGAACAGAATGCTCGCCACCCGGTCATTATCGGCCGTCCGCGATCAACGAACGGGATGTGTCACAAGATCCGGACATCTTCGGCACGAGACCATGACGGTCCGCCGGAACCGTGGAGCGCATGTCGCTCGCGTTGCTCCCGCCCCGCCGTCAGGCGCCGCCCACCCCGCCGGGCCCCTCCCGGAGGTTCCCGCGCGCCCTGCCGTGGCTGCTCGCGGCCGGCGTGCTCGCGCAGGCGGCGGTCCGGCTCTGGTTCTCCTGGGCGCGGACGGCCCCGGCCGCCAACCCGGACGAGACCGGCTACCTGCTCGCCGCCCGGCTGCTGGCCGGCGGGCCGGGCGGCGACCTGTCCGGCAACACCTTCTACCAGGGCGGCTATCCGCTCCTGCTCACCCCGGCGTTCTGGTTCTCCCACGATCCCGCGACGGTCTACACGACGGTCATGGCGATCAACGCGGTGCTGGGGGCGGCGCTGTTCCCGCTCGGGTACGCGGCGGCGCGCCGCTTCGGACTGGCCCGCCGCCGCGCCCTGCCGCTGGCGTTCGCGGCGGCGCTGCTGCCCGCGACGACGTTCTTCGGCGCCTTCGCGCTCGCCGACGCCGTCCTTCCGACGCTCGTCCTGGCCTGGCTGCTGGCGCTGGACCGGTTCGTCCGGAACGGCCGGGCCGGGGACGCCGCCCTCGCGAGCCTGGCCGCGTCCTGCGCGGCGGCCGTGCACACCCGGGGAACGGTCCTGCTCGCCGTGCACGCCGCCGCCCTGCTGGTCATGGCCCTGACCGGGCGCCGGAGGATCCGCGCCGCGCTCGCCGGGGCCGCCGTCGCGCTCGCCGGGTACGCGGCGGGCGCGGCGCTGAACGCGCACGTCCGCGCCGAGCTGTATCCGCGCGGCACGCGGGACCTCGGCGAGATCCTGGCGTCCCGGCTGACCACGGTCCCCGGACAGGAGTGGGCGCTGTCGGGCGCGGCGGGGCAGCTCTGGTACCTGATCGTCTCCACCTGGGGTCTGGCGGGGGCCGGGCTGGTGGCCGTCGCGGCGGTCCTCGCGCGGCGGCGGACGCCCGCCGCGGACAGGATCATGGCGGGGGTGCTGCTCGCCGCGACCTGCGGCATCGCCTACGCCTCCTCGGCCGCGCTGCCGGACGAGCACCGGGTGGGCAACTTCGCCTACGGCCGCTACCTGGCGTGCGTGGCGCTGGTCTACGCCCTCGCCGGGGCCGCGGCGCTCGCGCGCCTGGCCGCGGGCCCGGCGATCCGGCTGGCGGCGGCGGGCGCCCTGCTGCTGGAGGGCGCCGCGCTGTGGGTCACCGCCTACGCGGGCGAGCGGCTCCGCACCCACATCTTCATCGGTTTCGACTTCCCGGAGGTCACGTTCCTCACCGCCGACCGGAGCGGGCTGCACCTGCACGAGGCGACCTTCGCCGCGCTCGCCCTGCTCGGCGGCCTGCTCGCGCTGTCCAGACTGGACAGGACGGCCCTGGCGTCCGTCGCGCTCGCCGGGGTGAACCTCGCGGCGCTGACGTTCGCGATGGGGCCGCACGCGCGGCGCGTCCCGGCCGAGCCTCCGCTGCCCGGCCCGGCCACAGGCAGGGTCGTCACCGACTCGTCGCTCAACTGGGCCGTCAGGGTCGCGCTGCTGTACCCCGTGTGGTGGACGCGCGTCGGCGCCTTCGACGTCCGCGCCGGGCGGCCCCCCGCACCGGACGTGTGCACGGTCGTCGTGCCCCTCCCGGACGGGACGCCGCCGGAGGCGTCCTGGCCGGCGCATCCGGCTGGCTGGCGGCCGCACGCGGGACGGTTCTGGTCGATCGGCTGGGTGGGCTGGCACGACCCCTCGTGCTCGGCGGCGGGTCAGTAGCGCGTCACCAGCGCGATCCGGTCGTGGTCGATGAGGAAGCCGTCCGAGACGAAGGTGACCTCGCCTCCGTACTCCAGCACCGTCTCGATCACGTGGTCGACGGCGTCGTCGACGACGTCGGCGCCCTTGAGCACGCCGGGCCTGCCCTCGACCGGGATCAGCTCGCCCTTGGTCCGCACCGCGGGCGCGTAGTAGCCGCGCTCGACCACCAGGTGCTCGCCGCGGCCCTCGTCCACCAGTTCCGTCACCTCGCACAGCCCGCCCGCGTACCGCTGGATGCTGCGCGCCGCCTCCAGTTCCGAGAGCACGCCGACCTCGCGCAGGTCCTCGTAGGCGGCGAGCGCGGGCTGCGCCGCCTCGGCGAGCGTGCTCGGCGAGGCGCCCTCGAAACTGCCGTCGACGCGCCCCGCCACGGTCACGTGCGGCCCGGCCACCTCGTCGAAGACCGCCTGGTGCCGGGTGACGCCCGCGACGATCAGCGGGCGCCGGTCCCGCGCGAGGACGCGTTCGAGGGCGGCCACCACGTCCCGCATGCTCTGCAGGCGGCGCTCGCTCTCGCCGCCCTGCGCGGCCCGCCGCGCCAGCCGTCCGGCGCTCGCCTCGTCGATCGGCTCGGGCTCGACGGGGAAGCCGCCGCGGGCGTGCTCGGTCAGCTCCGCGCCGAGGCCGCTCCACAGCCGCGTCCGGTGGTCCGACAGGGACAGCAGCCAGTAGCGCGGCGTGCGGGTGTAGGCGGCGACGAGGTCGCGGGTGGCGAACCCGGTGTCGACGACCACCCGCTCGTCCACGGCCTGCCCGATCGTGAACGCGTGGTGCTCGCCGTGCGGCGCGGCGAACAGCACCAGCGCGTCGGAGCCGTGCCGCGGGTCGACCTCGCTCGCGGCGCGCTCCAGCCCCCGGACGACGTCGTCGGCGGCGTCGGGCTCCACCCGGGGATCGTCGTGCAGGCGGCGCCGTACCTCGCCCAGCAGGTTCCGCAGCCTGATGCGGTCCTCCCGGACGTCCCGGGCGGAGCGGTGCGTCGGCATCAGCACCGACACCGCGGGGTAGGGCCTCGGCTTGCGCAGCCCGGCCAGGGTGACGGCGTCCATGATCCCCCGATCGTCGCTCTTTATCCTTTCTGTCTCTTTTGTAGCGACCTGTAGGTAAATGAGGTGTAAGCCCCGGCCGAATTGCGGGCCTCAGACCCGCTCGATCACCGGGCCGAGGACGTCCATGAACGGCGAGTGCACCGTGACGTAGGAGAACCCGTACCGCTCGCGGCGCTCCCGGATCTGCTCGGCGAGCTGCTCCTCCGTCCCGAGCAGGACGAACGGGGTGTCCAAGATCTCCTCGACCGTCATGTACGGGAGGCGCTCGGCGCGCATCCGCCCGGCCTCGGCGCGCCGGTCGGAGGTCACCTGCACGTGCTGGACGAGCACGTTCCACTCGATCCGCTCCGCCCGGTCGCCGGCGTGCTCGCGGGCGAACCGCACCCGCTCGGCGGCCTCCTCCGCGGTGCCCAGCCGGAAGGTGCCCGGCGGCTCGCCCTTCATCTGGTACGCCCCCGCGATCCCGACGATGTCGGCGTGGCGCGCCGCCGCCCGCAGGACCGCGTCGCCGGTGCCGCCGACGAGCAGCGGCGGTCCCGATCCGCCGAACCCGGCGCGCTGCACGGGCGCCGTCTCGGCCAGCCCGAAGAACTCGGCCACCGGCCGGTGCCGCTCGTAGCCGTCCCCACCGAACAGCGCGCCCAGCTCCTCGATCAGCCCGGTCATCCGCTCCACGCGGGCGCCGAACGGCTCCCACGGGATCCCGGCCGCGTCGAACTCCCACTTCATGTGCCCGGCGCCGAGCCCGAGCTCGACCCGCCCGCCGGTGAGCCGGTCGGCGGTGGCGGCCTCGCGGGCGAGCAGGTGGGCGTTCCAGAAGCCGGCGTTCAGCACCAGCGCGCCGACGCGCAGCCGCTCGGTCGCGTCCGCGGCGGCGACCATGGTCGGGAAGGGGGCCGGGGAGCCGAGGTGGTCGGGCACGAGCGCGACGTCGTACCCGTACCGCTCGCCGCGCCGGCACCGCTCGGCGAAGTCGTCCCGGGAGACGATGTCGAAGACGTTGAACCCGAAGCGCAAGTCCCTCATGCGGTCACACTGCCACCTCACCCGGGCGTGATGAAGGCCGTCTCGTAGGCGAAGATCACCGCCTGGGTCCGGTCGCGGGCCTGCACCTTGGCGAGGATGTTCCCGACGTGCGTCTTCACCGTCTGCGGGCTCACGAAGAGCTCACCGGCGATCTCCGCGTTCGAGTGCCCCTTGGCCATCAGCCGCAGCACGTCCCCCTCCCGCTCGGTGAGCCGGCCGTGCCAGGCCGCCCCTCCGCCGCCGGACGGCCCGTGCCGCCCGGCCAGCTCCCGGATCGCCGCCGGGAACAGCAGGCTGTCGCCGTGCGCGACCATCCGGACCGCCTGCAGGATCTCCTCCGGCCGCGTCCGCTTGAGCAGGAAGCCGTTGGCGCCCGCCTTCAGCGCGTCGTAGACGTACTCGTCGTTCTCGAACGTGGTGACGACGATGATCCGGGGCGGTTCCGGCACGGTCGCGAGGATGTGGCGGGTCGCCTGGATGCCGTCGAGCCGCGGCATCCGCACGTCCATCAGCACCACGTCGGGGCGCAGCCGCCGCACCTCGCCCGGCACCTCCGTGCCGTCGGACGCCTCGCCCACGACGGCCAGGTCGTCCTCGGCGTCGATGATGGCGGCGAGCCCGGCGCGGATCAGCCGCTCGTCGTCGACCAGCAGAACCTTGATCGTCATGATCCGGACCTTAGCGGCAGCGAGACGCGGAACCGCCAGCGGTCGCCGTCGGCCCCGGCGCTCATCTCGCCGCGCAGCACGGTGACGCGCTCGCGGACCCCGCCGAGGCCGCGGCCGCCGCCGTGGCCGGCGCCCTCGCCGCGGACCGCGCCGAGCGGATTGGTCATCTCGACCTCCAGCCGTTCCCCGTCGGTGCCGAGCCGCAGCCGCACCGGTACCTTCCCCGCGTGCCGGAGCGCGTTCGTCAGCCCCTCCTGGACGATCCGGTACGCCTCCCGCGACACCGCCGCCGGGACGTGCTCCACCTCCGGATCGACCTCGGCGTCCAGCGCGACCCCGGCGATCCGCGTCTGCTCCAGCAGCCGTCCGAGGTCCTTCAGCGTGGCCTGCGGGGCCGGGCGGGACCGGTCGTCGCGCAGCAGCCCGAGCACGTGGTCGAGGTCCTCCAGCGCGGACCGGGCCGAGTCCTCGATCGCGGCGAGCGCCTCGCGGGCGAACTCCGGGTCGCTGTCCAGCACCCGCCCGGCCGCCCCCGCCTGGAGCGTCACCACGCTGAGCGCGTGCCCCACCGAGTCGTGCAGCTCCCTCGCCAGCCGGTTGCGCTCGGCGAGCCTGACGGCCTCGGCCCGCATCCCGGCCAGCCGCTCGGCGGCGGACGGCCCGAGGAACACCGGCGCCAGCCGGGCCAGCAGCGCGCCCGCCCCCACGATCAGCGCGAGCAGAAGGGCCAATGACGCCAGCCCGACCAGCGGCGCGGGCCACTGGTGCCAGGCGTCCTGCCACCCCCAGGACTGCAGGAACCGGGTGTCCCAGCTCACCGCCGGCGCGATGAGCATCACGACGGCGGCCGGGGGGAGCACCAGGCTCAGCCCGCTGACCACGACGCCCGTGCCGAGGTGCAGGGTGAACCACGCCGCGGTGCGGCCGCGGCTCTCCCAGGAACCCGCCGAACCGGGCGCGAGCCCGGCCGCGGGCCCCCCGAGCAGTTCCTTGGCCAGGGAGCTCTCCAGCAGCCGCACCGTCGGCACGAGCCCCGTGACGAACGTCGCGGCGGCCGGCATGACGACCAGCATCAGCACGCCCTTGAACAGGCTGTTGCCCACCGGCACCAGCGGGGTCATGCTGATCGCCAGGAACCAGTACGGCATCAGCAGCGCGCCGCCCACGACGAGGTGGGACCAGCGCCGCCAGGTCGTCCGCTCGATCAGCGGGCGGAGCACACGGAGCACGTCCTGATCCTGACAGAACCGGCGGCGCGGCCACTCCCCCGCGCGGGGGAGGCCGCACTCATGCGTTGTCCTTCTCTCCGGCGGCGCGGTCGCGCTCGGCGAGCTTGGCCAGCCGGGCGTTGTAGGCGGCGAGCTCGTCGTCCTCGGGGCGCCCCCCGGCCTTCGCCGCCCGGTCGGCCTTGCGGTCCATGCGCCGCGCCTGCCGCTGGTCGTGGACGTACCACTGGAACGCCAGCACGATCAGGACGATGAACGTCGGCACCTCGCCGAAGCCCCACGCGATGGCGCCGCCGGTGTGCTGGTCGTGCAGGATCGTGGTGCCCCACGGCGGGTCGACGGAGGTGTACCAGCCGCGGGCGAGCGCCTGGCTCATGTTCATCAGGGCGATTCCGAAGAACGCGTGGAACGGCATCGTGACGAACAGCAGCAGCAGCCGGGCCGGGTAGGGCAGCTTCCGCGGCGCCGGGTCGACGCCGAGCAGCACCCAGAAGAACAGGGAGCCGCTGGCCAGGAAGTGGACCATCATCGCGATGTGGCCGAGATGGTTGCGCATCGCCGCCTCGAACAGCGGCGTGAAGTACAGCGCGAACGTGCTCACCACGAAGATGAGGGTGGCGACCGCCGGATGGGCGACGACCGCGAGGAACCGGCTGTGCAGCACGGCGGTGAGCCACTCGCGCGGGCCGCGGTCGCCGCGCACGCGGGCGGGCTTGAGCGCCCGCAGCGCCAGCGTCGCCGGCGCGCCGACGACCAGGAAGATCGGCGTCAGCATGTTCAGCACCATGTGCTGCGCCATGTGCACGCTGAACAGGATCGGCGCGTACCTGGCGATGCCGGTCTGGGTGACGGCCACGATCGTCACGAGCCCGATGAGCCAGGACGCGGTGCGGACCCAGGACCAGGAGTCGCCGCGCCGCCGCAGCCGGACGACGGCGGCGAGGTAGAGCCCGCCGAGGACGACGACGAGGGCGGCGAAGAACAGGTCGAACTGCCCCAGGGCCAGCAGCCGCACCGGGGTGACCTGCGGGGGCATGTCGTAGCCGAGCAGCGACTTGACCGCGGACTCCGGCTCGGCGGGCGCGGGCGGCGCGGTCCGGGCCAGCGCGACGGCCAGGCCCATGGTGGCGCCCATCACGGCGGCCTCGACGGACGCGAGCCGGGCGAACGCCCCCGGCCTGCCGTCCGCCACCGCGGGCAGCGTCCGCGTCCGGTGCCACCAGCCGAACCAGCCGAGCAGGCAGAAGGCGATGATCTTGCCGAGGGCGAGCCGCCCGTAGTCGGTCTCGACCAGCTCCCGCGGGTCCGGCAGCCGGGCGATCACGTTCACCAGGCCGCTGGCGCCGACGGTGACGTAGCACCACAGGGCCATCCGGCTGAACCGCTCCGCGACCACCGGGAGCCGGTCGCGGCGCAGCAGCGCGTGGGCGGCGGCGACGGCGAGCCCGCCGACCCACGGGGCGACCGCGGCGACGTGCAGCGCGACGCCGGTCGTCGCGGTGGAGTGGTTGGCGGCCGAGGCCGAGTGCCCGGTGAGCGGCGCGGGCAGCAGCGCGATCCCGGCGAGGGCGAGCAGCCCGAACGCGGCGGCGGGCGTGGTGGTGGTGCGGGCCAGCAGCGCCACCACCACGGCGAGCAGCACCACGACCATGAGGGCGGTGCCCTGCGGCAGGGACCCGACGTAGCTGCTCAGCTCGCTGCCGGTGAGGACGTCGCCGACGGGCTGGCCGAGCACGTCCGCGACGGTGAACACCAGCGTGGCCGCCGCGGCGGCGGCCCAGGCCGCCGCGATCCAGGAGGCCGCGTTCAGGTAGCCGACGGCGTCCCTGGACAGCCGCGGCGCGGCGCGCCCGCCCTCGACGGGCAGGAACGCGGCCGCGGTCAGCAGCGCGCCGACGGTCAGCGCGGACAGCAGGTCCATCGCCGCCCGCGAGACCGGCAGCCCCCACCGGGTGAGGGCGCCCGCGTCGCCAAGGCCGGGGATGACCTTCTCGGTGACCGAGCCGCCGAGGACGAGCCCGGCCACCAGGAGGGCGGCGCACGCGGCCAGGGCGGCCGCCCCCGCCCGCCAGACGGCCAGGCTCCCCCTACTCACCGCCGGTTGCCGCCTGGTGCTTGCGCTTGGCGCGCAACACGATGACCACCCCGATGCCGACGCCGACGAGCAGGCCCGCGATGATCAGCACCCAGAGGAGCATCCCGGAGCCGGAGTCCTCCTCGGCCGCGGTCTTCTCCTGGTCGGCCTTGAGCGGCTGCTCGTCGGAGTTGGCGGCCGGGCCCGTCTGCTCCTCGGCGCCGACCCCGCCCGCGGAGGGCGCGGCCGAGGCGGCCGGATCGCCGCCGCCGCCGTCCCCGGCCACGCTGAACGTCAGGTCGTTCCCCTCGATCGGGTGCCCGTCCTCGCCGACGACCCGGTAGGCGACCGTGTAGGAGCCGGCGGGCAGCGGGCCGGACAGCTTCTGCGTGACCTTCGTCCCGGCGCGCTCGGCGGCGCCCGCCTGGAACTCCTTCTTCTTCCCGTCGCTGACGACGACCTTCGCCAGACTGATCTTGTCGCTGAAGACCAGGGTGACCTCGGTGACCGCGTCCGCGGCCTTGCCCTTCTCGGGCGTGCTGCCGACCAGCTTCGTGTGCGCCATCGCAGGCGGCGCGGTGAAGGCGCCGAAGGCGAGCGCGGCGGCGGCGACCAGACCGAGACGGCGCAGGGGCCGGCGGGACTTGAACATGTTCATGGAGGGCCGGGTTCTCTAGTGAGTCGAAGGGCTCCGTCTACCCTACTGAGCCCGCCGCCATGGCACGTCCCGGGTCGCGCGATGGCACGAACCGGCAGGAACGGGACCGGTCAGTTGCACCCGCAGTCGCAGTCGCAGCAGTCGCACGAGTCGCAGCAGTTACATGAGTCGCAGCAGTTGCAGCAGTCGCAGCAACCGGAGCAGTCCCAGCCGTCGCCGCCCCCGTCGCAGTGCCGGCTGCACCAGCAGCGGTCGTCGCACGAGTCGCCGTGGTGGTCGCTCCACTCGGGCTGGAAGATCCCGCACGTGACGCAGACCAGCGTCCCGGTGAAGCACGGGATCGGCCAGCCGGGGCGCGGAGGCCGCGGCCCCCGCCTGGCCAGGCTCGCGGGCTCGGCGAAGGCGCGCTCGACCGAGCGGCCCGCCTCGCGGTCCAGCAGGGCCCGCACGAGGCGCGGCCGCTCCAGCTCCAGCTCGGCGAGCGCGAGCCGCAGCCCGTGCAGCGCGCCGTCGGCGTGCCGGCGGGCCTCGTCGAGGGTGGTGCCGGTGGCGAGGAGCGGGTTGTACGCGCCCGCCGCCTCGTCCTCGGCGAGGTCCTCGACGGCGTCGATGAGGTGGGCGAGGCGCCCGAAGAAGCGGCCCGCCTCGGCGAGCGTCTCGGCGTTGCCCTCCCTGCCCGCCAGGACGGCCGTGTGCGCGAACACCGCGGCGACCGCCGTCTCGGTGGGCTCGGTCAGGTCGAGGAGCCCGAGGCCGGGGGCCGCCTCCAGGAGCGGCTGCCGGGCGACGGCGTCGCGCAGCACCGCCGGGTCGAACCCGACGGCGGCGCCCGTGCGGCCGCCCGCCGCGTCCCACCGGTCGGCCATCCGCCCGGCCGCGGCGGCGACGAGCCGCCGCGCGTAGGGCCCGTCGCCGTCGGCCACGTGGTCGCGGGTCTTGCCCGCGGCCAGCAGGAGGGACGCGGCCGCGGCGAGCTGCGCGCCCTGCGCCCGCGCGGTGACGACCTCGGCGGTCTTCATCCCGCGCAGGGCGCACGGCCCGGCCTTCCGGCGCGGCGACAGCTCCGGCGCCTGCGCCTCCACCAGCACCGACACGAGCAGCCCGTCGTAGTTGGTGACGAGCCGCGAGGCCTGGCCGTGCTCGGCCCGCAGCGTCAGGCACAGCCCGCACAGGTGGGCCATCCAGTCCTTGAACAGGGACCCGCACAGAACATGACGGCAGGGCCGAACAACACCGAACACGAAGAACTCCCCCATCTCACACCGACCGCAGCATTATTCATGGACGCGGCGGCGGGCGAAACGGTTCGGCCGGAACGGTCCGGTCAGACCCCGACGCAGGTCAGGGCGCGGCGGTAGGCGGCCATGCGAGGCCCGTCGGAGGTTCCCGTCCCGGCCAGCACCTCGGCGAGGTCGAACCAGGCCTGGGCGGCCTCCCGGGAGGACTCCATCTCCTCCAGGCAGGTCGCGGCCCGGGTCAGCACCTCGACCGCGCGGTCGTGCCGGCCGAGCCGCACCGACGCCTCGCCGAGCACGGTCAGCGCTCCGGCGGTGGCGCGGCGCGGGGCGTCCCCCAGCAGGTCGAGGGCCTCCTCGGCGAGCGCCACCGCCTCGGTGGGACGGCCGAGCGCGGTCTCGGCGCGGGCCAGCTCGGTCAGGCACCAGGCCACGTCGATCTCGCCGGAGGAGCTGGCGCTGATCTCGCCGCGCACGCGGGCGAGCAACTCCCGGGCGCGGGCGGCCTGGTCGGGCTTGGCCCGCAGCAGCAGGCCCGCGTAGATGACGCGGAGCCGGTTGAGGTTGCGGGGGTCCTCGCCGTCGCCGGCCAGCATCAGGGCCCGCTCGGCGAGCGCGACGCCCTCGTCGTACTCGCCGCGGATCTCCGCGACGTAGGCTGCCTCCCAGTAGGCGACCATGCGGGCGCGGGGGCTGCCGATCCGCTCGGCCCGCTCGACCAGCTGGGCGGCGAGCTGGCGGGCCCGGACGAGGTCGCCGCGCTCGATGAACGCCGACAGCAGCGCGGCGCCGAGGTCCACGGCGGCGTCGGTGGAGTCGGCGCCGGTGGCGACGAGGTGCCGCAGCGCGGTCTCGGCCGCCTCCACGCCCGCGCTGAGGTCGCCGCGCTCGCGCAGGCAGCGGCTCAGCGCGACGTGCACCTTGGCCCAGTGGTCGAGGTCGGCCTCGGCGGACGCCTGCTCGGTCAGCGCGGTCAGCTCGGAGATCGCCTCCTCCAGCTCGCCCGCGGCCTCCAGCGCGAGCGCGTGGCCCCAGCGGGCCTGGTGCAGCATCTCGGGCAGCGCGACCGCGTCGGCGCTCGCGAGCACCTCGGCGAACCGGGCCCGCGCCTCGGCCGCCGCGCCGTTGCTGAGCGCGATCTCGGCATAGTCGAGGGTGACGCGCAGCTCGTCCACGACGTCCTCGCTGACGCCGCTGACGAGGTAGGTCGCCGAGCAGTTCAGCTTCGCCGCCAGAAGGTCGACGACGCTCGGCGCCGGTACCCGCTTGTCGCTCTCGATCAGCGAGATGTAGCTGTCGGACAGCTCGGGGAAGGCGAGCTGCGCCTGACTCACGCCCTGCCGGATCCGCAGGGCGCGAATGCGCTGCCCCAGTGTCTCGCGATCCATCGTGTGACCACCGCCTACAAGGTGCTCGCCGCGCGCAGGGCGAGGAAGAAGTCGACTCGGTCTTCAAGTCTGCCGAGATCCCGGCCGGTGAGGTCCTCGATCCGCCGGATTCGGTACCGAAGCGTGTTCACATGGACGTGCAGCCGCGTCGCGGTGCGGCTCCAGGAGCCCGAGCAGGACAGGAAGACCTCCAGCGTGTGCACGAGATCGGCCTGCCTGGTGCTGTCGTACTCCTCCAGGGGGCCGAGCATCCGCGCGCGGAAGGACGACCGCGTCCGCTCCGGGACGGACGCCAGCAGCCACGCGTAGGAGTCCAGGGCGGTCGCCCCGGCGGAGTCTCGCATTCGCACCAGGGCAGGCTATAGGCGGCGCATCACCCCCGTCACGCTGCGAAGGCCGCGAATCACGTCCCGCCCACCTTTCTTCCCGCGGCCCCCTGGCCTCACCCGGGGCCCGGACGGCTACCCTGTGCACGCCGTTTCCGAACACCATGCTGCTGAAAGCGGAGCGCCCGTCATGTCCAAGACCCAGGCCGGACCGGCCGACGATTCCCCGCCGGCGAGCGGGGGCGGGCCGCTGGAGCGGCTGTTCGAACTCACCGCGCGCGGCACCACCGTCCCGCGCGAGCTGCGCGGCGGCGTGACCACGTTCTTCGCGATGGCCTACATCATCCTGCTGAACCCGCTCATCCTCGGCGGGGCGAAGGACGTCAACGACGCGACCCTGTCGATCCCGCAGCTGACCACGATGACGGCGCTGTCCGCGGCGGTCACCACCGTGATCATGGGGCTGGTCGGGAACGCGCCGCTGGCGCTCGCCGCGGGCCTCGGCATCAACGCGGTCGTGGCCTTCCAGGCGGCGCCGGTGATGACCTGGCCGGAGGCGATGGGCCTCGTGGTGATCGAGGGCGTGGTCATCGTGCTGCTGGCGGTCACCGGCGTGCGCGAGCGGATCATGAACTCGATCCCGCTGGCGCTCAAGCACGCGATCGCGGTCGGGATCGGCGCGTTCATCGCGCTGGTCGGCCTCTACGACGCCGGGTTCGTCACCTCCAGCGCCACGAGCCCGCCGCTGTCGCTCGGCACCGGCGGCCGGCTGGAGACGTGGCCGGCGCTGGTGTTCGCGGCGACCCTGGTGCTGATGATCGTCCTGTACGTGCGGCGGGTGCCCGGCGCGATCCTGATCAGCATCGTCGCCGGGACGGTCGGGGCCGTGGTCATCCAGGAGAACGCCTCCGTCAAGCAGGGCGGCTGGGGCGTGGTCACCCCGAACATGCCGGAGAAGCTGTTCGCCGCCCCCGACTTCGGGCTGTTCGGGGAGATCTCGCTGTTCGGCGGGTTCGCCCGCGCCGGGGTCATCACCGCGCTGGTCGTGCTGTTCACGCTGGTGCTGTCGGGGTTCTTCGACGCGATGGGGACGATCCTCGGCATCAGCGACGAGGCGGGACTGGTGAGCGAGAAGGGCGAGGTGCCCCGGCTCGGCCGGATCCTGTCGGTGGACGGGCTGTCCGCCGCGTTCGGCGGCCTCACCAGCTCGTCGGCGAACACGGTGTTCGTCGAGTCGGCGGCGGGCGTCGGCGAGGGCGCCCGGACGGGCCTGGCCAACATCGCCACGGGCGCGCTGTTCGCGGTGACGCTGTTCCTCACCCCGCTGGCGGCGACCGTCCCCGCGCAGGCCGCGGCGCCCGCGCTGGTCGTGGTCGGCGCGCTGATGATGACGCAGGTCGCCAAGGTCGACTGGAACGATCTGGAGATCACGATCCCGGCGTTCCTCACCATCGTGCTGATGCCCTTCACCTTCTCGATCACCACCGGCCTGGGCATGGGCATCGTCGGCTACGTGGTCATCAAGGCCACCCGCGGGAAGGTGCGCGAGATCTCCCCCGCCCTCTGGATCGTGGCCGCCCTGTTCGTGGTCTTCTTCGCCATCCACCCCATCGAGGAGTGGCTCGGCGTCGTGTGACCCCGCGCGAACGCCCGCGCACCCGCCCGCGCACGCGCGACCCCGGGGAAACACGGACGCACCGTGACCGCTCCGCGACGGAACTCGCCCGTTTGTAGGTCTCGGAGGCGGTTGCGGGTGTCAAATAGTGCCGGCATGGCGTAAGCAGAAGGTAGGGCCTTACCCCCCGGCGTGAAAGGCGTGGCTGTGGTGTCCGCGGACTCTCCCTCCCACCCGTCCCCGCCAGGCCACGTCCTGCTGGCGCCTGACAGGTTCCCGGGAGCGCTGACCGCGGCGCGGGCGGCGCGGCACCTCGCCGCCGGGCTGCGCCGCGCGCGCCCCGGGGTCGCGCTGGTGGAGCTGCCCGTGGCCGACGGCGGCGACGGCACCGTCGAGGCCGCGGTGGCGGCCGGTTGGCGGCGCGTCGAGATCGAGGTGTGCGGGCCGACCGGCCGCCCGGTGACGGCGCGGCTGGCGCTGAACGGCGACAGCGCCGTGGTCGAGCTGGCGGAGGCGTCCGGGCTGCGGCGGCTGCCCGGCGGCAGGCCGCGCCCGCTCACCGCCTCCAGCGTCGGGACGGGGCAGCTGCTCGCGCACGCCGTCCGGCTCGGCGCGCGGCGGATCGTCCTCGGGCTGGGCGGCGGCGCGTGCACCGACGGCGGCGCGGGCCTCGTCCAGGGGCTCGGCGGGCGGCTGCTGGACGCGCTCGGCAAGGACCTGCCGCCGGGCGGCGCGGCGCTGCGCTCGCTGCACGCCCTCGACCTGCGCGGCCTGCCCGACATGTCGGGCATCGAGGTGGTGGTGGCGGGCGACCCCGCCGGGCCGCTGCTCGGCCGCACCGGCGCCGCCGCGGTGGACGGCCCGCGCCGCGGCGCGAACCGCGACGAGGTGCGGCTGCTGGACGCGGGCCTGCGCCGCTGGGCCGACCTGGCGGAGGCGGCGGCCCGCAAGGCCGCCCGCGACCTGCCCGGCGCGGGGACGGCGGGCGGCGTCGGGTTCGCCGCGCTCACCTTCCTCGGCGCGACGATCGAGCCCGGCCCGGCCCTGATGCTCGATCTGCTGGGCTTCGCCGCGAAGGCCCGCGGCGCGCGGCTGGTCGTCACCGGGGAGGGCGTCCTGGACACCCGCTCGCTGCGCGGCACCGCGCCGGTGCACGTCGCCCGCGCCGCCGCCCGCGCGGGCGCGCCGGTCGTCGCGGTGGCCGGCCGCCGGAGCCTCACCGGCGAGCAGCTGCGCAAGGCGCGGATCCAGGCGGCGTACGCGCTGGCCGACATCGAGCCGGACGACGAGCGCCGCGTCCGCCGCGCGGGCCCGCTGCTGGAGCAGCTGACCGTCGCGATCGCCGACGAGTGGCTCCCCCGGGGCGCCCCGTAGGCCGGACCGCTCCAACGGCCGCGCTCCCCCGGCGCCCTTGGGCCGCCCTTTACACAGTGTCGTCGAAAGGGCCGATGCCTTGACACACTGCGTATGGCCGGGCCTCGTCCCCGGCCCGCACGCTGGAGGCGTACATCCTGGTCAGCGTTGACGGAGGAGCTCCCGGTGAAGATCGGTGTCCCACGAGAGGTCAAGAACCACGAGTACCGGGTGGCGATCACCCCGGCGGGGGCGCACGAGCTCACCCGGCACGGCCACGAGGTGTTCGTGGAGCGGGGCGCCGGGACCGGCTCGGCGATCCCCGACGACGACTTCGCCGCCGCGGGCGCCAAGATCCTCGACGGGCCGGACGAGGTCTGGGCCGAGGGCGAGCTGATCCTCAAGGTGAAGGAGCCGGTCGCGCCCGAGTACCACCGGATGCGCGCGGGCCAGATCCTGTTCACCTACCTGCACCTGGCCGCGTCCCGCGAGTGCACCGACGCGCTCCTGGCGGCCGGCGTCACGGCGATCGCCTACGAGACCGTCCAGCTCCCGGACCGCTCCCTGCCGCTGCTCGCCCCCATGTCCGAGGTCGCCGGACGGCTCGCCCCGCAGGTCGGCGCCTACAACCTGATGTCGTTCACCGGGGGCCGCGGCGTCCTGCCGGGCGGCGTGCCCGGCGTCGCGCCCGCCAAGGTGGTCGTCATCGGCGGCGGCGTGTCCGGCCTCAACGCCGCGCAGATCGCCGTCGGCATGGGCGCGGACGTCACCGTCCTGGACGTCGACGTGGACCGGCTGCGCGAGATCGACGCCGTCTACCAGGGCCGCCTGCGGACCCTGGTGTCCAGCGCCTACACGATCGAGCAGCAGGCCCGCGCCGCCGACCTCGTCATCGGCGCCGTGCTCATCCCCGGCGCGCGGGCGCCCAAGCTGATCTCCAACGAGCTGGTGGCGCGGATGAAGACCGGCTCGGTGCTGGTGGACATCGCGATCGACCAGGGCGGCTGCTTCGAGGACTCCCGCCCCACCACGCACGCCGACCCCACCTACCGGGTGCACGGCTCGACGTTCTACTGCGTCGCGAACATGCCCGGATCGGTCCCCAACACCTCCACCTACGCCCTGACGGGCGTGACGCTCCCCTACGCCGTCCAGATCGCCGACAGGGGGTGGCGGCAGGCCCTGCACGCCAACGCCGCCCTGGCCCGCGGCCTCAACGTCCACGACGGCATGCTCGTCTACGACCATGTCGCCGAGGCCCACGGCCTGCCCCACACGCCCCTCACCTCGATCCTCGACTGAGGCGGCCTCCCCCGCCGTCTCACCCGTTCCGGGGGTTCTTCGGGGACGGCCGGCCGGGTAGACAGGCGGGCATGGGTGAACTGATCTTGGTGCGGCACGGGGAGACCGAGTGGAGCCGGGCGCGGCGGCACACCGGGCGGACGGACCTGCCGCTGACCGCGCGGGGCGAGGAGCAGGCCCGCGCGCTGCGCGGCGCGCTGGCCGGGCGGACCATCGCGACGACGCTGGTCAGCCCGGCGGAGCGGGCGCGGCGGACGGCCGAGCTGGCCGGGCTGCGGACCGACGCGATCGACCCCGACCTGTGGGAGTGGGACTACGGCGGCTACGAGGGCGTCAGCACCCGGACCATCCGCGAGAAGCGGCCGGGCTGGTTCCTGTGGGACGACGGGGTGGTCCCGGGCGACGCCGCCCATCCGGGCGAGACGGTCGAGCGGGTCGGCGAGCGGGCGGACGCGGTGCTCGCGCGGGCGCGTCCGCTGCTCGCCGGCGGCGACGTCGCGCTGGTCGCGCACGGGCACGTCCTGCGGGTGCTGACGGCGCGCTGGCTGGGCCTGGAGCCCGCGCTGGGGCGGCTGTTCGCGCTCGACACCGGGACCGTGTCGGCGCTCGGCTCCGAGCACGACCGTCCGGTCGTCAGCGCGTGGAACGTGCCCGCGCCGTAAGGCTCCCCAACGCATAAGGTACCTGTTGGGGGATGTCCCCCAGGGGTACCCGGGCGTGCGCCCCCGACGGATTGCGAGGACGGAGATGGCGACCAGCGAGACCCCCACCCGCGGTTACACCGCCACGAAGGACCAGCTGCAGACGCGGCTCGCCCGGATCGAGGGCCAGGTGCGCGGCATCGACCGGATGGTCGAGGAGGACCGCTACTGCATCGACATCCTCACGCAGATCAGCGCGGTCCAGGCCGCGCTGGACAAGGTGGCGCTCGGCCTGCTGGACGGGCACGTCCGGCACTGCGTGGCCGAGGGCGCCGAGGAGGGCAAGGGCGAGGCGATGTCGACCGAGCTGATGGCGGCCGTCGGGCGGCTCATGCGCCGCGGCTGAGCCACCGCCCGGGGGCGGCCGCCCTAGGGGCCGCCTCCGGGGCCGCACTCCCGTGAGGCCTCCGGATCCGCACGCTCCATGGCCTCGACGAGGACGCGCCAGCCGTGCAGGAAGAGGGACCGCTCGTCCGGGGCGAGCGTCTCCAGCGTGACCCGCAGCGGCCGCAGCCGCCGCCAGGCGAACCGCTCGATCATCTCGCGGTGCCGCCCGCTCAGGCTGATGATCATCCGCCGCCGGTCCCGCTCGTCCGGGCGGCGCTCGACGAAGCCGCCCCGTTCCAGCTCACCGACCAGCTGGCTGACCGTGGCCGGGCTCAGCGCCATGTGCCCGGCGAGCACGCCGACCGGGACCGGGCCGTGCAGGACGAGCTGCATCAGCGCCGGGACGTGCCGGGGGCCGAGCCCCGCGGCCCGCACCTCGCCGATGAGCTCCTCGGCGTCCTCGCGGCCGCCCTTCAGACCGCGGACCAGCCGGCCCAGGAGCTGGATCATCGTCTCCAGGTCGGCGTCGACCGACGCGCCGGCACCGATCCCTTCCTCTGACATACCTTGAAGTTCAACACATTCCGTGATGCACTGCAAAATATTGAACTTCAAGGCGTTTCACGCCTTAACCGACGGGGGCACGGGGCAACCGGGACTCGACGCGAGGGGGCCGACCATGACCGAAAGCCCGGCCGCGAAGGTGGCGCCGCCCGGCGGCGCCGGGAACGGCGAACGGCTCGACCGGCAGACGATCGTCCTCGGCCTCGTCATCGTGTCGGGCACCCTCATGGCGATCCTCGACACCACGATCGTCAACGTCGCGCTGGAGACGCTCGGACGCGACTTCGACACCGGCCTGTCGACGATCCAGTGGGTCATCACCGGCTACATGCTGGCGATGGGCACCGTCATCCCGATCACCGGCTGGGCCGTCGACCGCTTCGGCGGCCGCCGCGTGTGGATGACCTCCATCGTGCTGTTCGTCCTCGGGTCGATCCTGTCGGGCGCGGCCTGGAACATCGAGTCGCTGATCGTCTTCCGGGTCGTGCAGGGGCTCGGCGGCGGCATGCTGATGCCGACCGGCATGGCCATCCTGACGCTCGCGGCCGGGCCGCGCCGGATGGGCCGCATCATGAGCATCGTCGGCGTCCCGATGCTGCTCGGGCCGGTGCTCGGCCCCGTCATCGGCGGGTGGCTGGTCCAGGACGTCGACTGGCGCTGGATCTTCTTCGTCAACCTGCCCGTCGGCGCGCTCGCCTTCACGCTCGCGTGGTGGAAGGTGCCGCACGGCCGCGGGGAGCACGCGACGCCCGGGATCGACCTGCGCGGGCTGCTCCTGCTGCCGCCCGGGTTCGTCCTGCTCATCTACGGCCTGTCGACGGCGAGCGGCAACGGCGGCTTCGGCAGCCCGGCCACGATCGCCTGGCTGGCCGGCGGCGTGGTCCTGGTCGCACTGTTCGCGCTGCACAGCCTGCGGCGCCGCGCACGCGCGCTGATCGACGTGCGGCTGTTCGCCGACCGGACGTTCGCGACCGCGGCCGTCGCGGTGTTCTTCGTCGGCATCGCGCTGATGGGCTCGATGCTGCTGATCCCGCTGTACTACCAGATCGCCCGCGGCGAGGGGGCGCTCGCGGCGGGCCTGCTGCTCGCCCCGCAGGGCCTCGGCGCCGCGACCGCGATGCCGCTCGCCGGGGTGGTCACCGACAAGCTCGGCGCCGGGCGGATCGTCCCGGTCGGCATCGTCGTCCTGGTGCTCGGCACCCTCCCGTTCGCGATGGTGGGCTCGGACACCTCCTACTGGCTGCTCGGCGGCGCCCTCTACGTGCGGGGCCTCGGGCTCGGCTGCACGATGATGCCCACCATGTCGGCGGCGCTGACGACGCTGGGCCGGGCGGTGGTGCCGCGCGCCAGCAGCACGTTGAACATCATCGTCCAGCTCGGCGGATCGGTCGGCACGGCGCTGCTCGCCGTCGTCCTGTCCCGCCAGATCAGCGACCGCATCCCGCAGGCCCCCGGGGGCGGCGGGGGCCCCGCCGGGACGGGGCAGATCCCCGAGCGGGCCCGCGAGCAGGTCGCGCCCCAGCTGGCCGACGCCTTCGGACACACGTTCTGGATCGCGCTCGTCCTCACCGCCGTGCTGATCGTGCCCGCGCTGCTGCTTCCGCGGCGCGGCGCCCACGAGCACGACTCCGTGCCGGACGCTCCCCCGATGGGATGAGCCTCAGGAGGCGATCGACCAGGGGGCCGGGCCCGTCTCGTGCTCGCGCGTGAGGCGCCTGGCCCGCCGGGCGTCCGGCGAGTACCGGAACCGCTCCGGGACGACCTGCGTGGTGCGGTAGAGGCCCTTCAGCGTCACCGTCGCGGCCAGGTCCGAGGTCGGCAGGCCCGGCAGCCCGTACATGCGGCGGGCCCAGCGCGGCAGCGTCGACACGACCAGCACCCCGAGGCCGGGCGCGGCGAGCTTGAGCGGCAGCAGCGGCCGCGGCACGGCCGGGCTGAACATGCGGCGCAGCCCCTCGCGCGCCTCCCGGCACGCGAAGATCTGCCGCCGCATCCCGGCGTAGTAGTCCCGCATGTCGGCGACGGTGGCGGGCACGTCCGCCGGGTCGAGGCCGACGACCTCGGCGGCGCGGCGCTGCTCGTCCACGAACGCGTCGGCGTCGCGGGCGGTCAGCGGCACCCCGGCGCGGCGCGCCACGTCCAGGTAGGAGTCGACCTCGCCCATGTGGACCCACAGCAGGTTCTCGGGGTCGTCCACCGGGAACGTCTCGCCGGTGCGCATGTCGAGGCCGGTCAGCTTGGAGTGCAGCCGGCGGACGCGGCGGCCGACCCGCTCGACCTCCTCGTGCGTGCCGTAGGTGCGGACGCGGACGAACTCGACCGTCCGGACGAGCCGCGCCCACGCCGCGGAGGGGTCCATGAGCTCGGAGTTCTGCGCGGTGCCCCACATCGTGCGCGGGTGCAGCGCCTGGAGCAGCAGCGCCCGGATCCCGCCGACGATCAGCACCGGCTCGCCCATGACGTGCCAGGTCACCGAGCCCGGCCCGAACAGCCCCAGGTCCGTCCTCTCCTCGCTCGCCTCGTGCACCTCGACCGCCTTCCGCCGCCGCGGCCGGGCGCGCCGCCCGGACCACGTAATCGAAGGCTTACCCTGCCATGACGTCCGTCACACGATCAATCCCCGTCGTCCTCCGCGATCGCCTCGTCCTGCTCGCCGGGCTCGGTCTGCTCGGTGATCCAGGCGAGGTAGTCCATGCTGCCCGCCACCACCGGCGTCGCGATGATCTCCGGGGTGTCGTAGGAGTGCCCCTCGGTGATCAGGGAGGCCAGCTCGTCGAACCGGTCGGCGGAGGTCTTGAACAGCACCATCCACTCCTCCGCCGACTCGATCTCGCCCTCCCACCAGTAGGTGCTGGCGATCGGGCCCACCAGCTGCGCGCAGGCCGCGAGCCGCTCGGCGACCGCCGAGCGGGCCAGCTCGGCGGCCTCGGCGCGGGAGTCGGTCGTGGTCGTCACCTGCACGTATGAGTGCGCCATGGCACGACTCCTTCCCGCTCGCCGTCCGGGCACGCCCCCGGGTAGGCAAGTGTCAACGGGCCGGACGGACGACGAGCGCGCTGCCGCCGCCGCGCCGGGTCGGCTCGGCGACCGCCTGGACGAGCCCGGGCCGCAGGAACTCCAGCCCGGTCGCGGCGCCGATCACGCCCTGCGGCGGGCCGGGGAAGAGCTCCAGCCGGTGCCCGCGGGCGGCGAGGTCGCGGCCGTACCGGTCGATGAACGCCTGCTCGGCGAAGACCTGCGGGGTGTTGCGCTGGGTGGCGCGCGGCGCGGCGAGCGCGGCGGGCAGGTCCATGCCGAGGTCGAGGCGGTTCACCAGGATCTGCAGCACCGTCGTGATGATCGTCGAGCCGCCGGGCGTGCCGACCGCGAGCCGCGGGCGCCCCTCCTCGAGCACCAGCGTCGGGGCCATGCTGCTGCGCGGCCGCTTGTGCGGGCCGGGCAGGTTCGGGTCGGGCGCCTGGCCGGGCGCCGGCGGCTGGAAGGAGAAGTCGGTCAGCTCGTTGTTCAGCAGGAACCCGCGCCCCGGCACGGTGATGCCGCTGCCGCCGAACTGCTCGATCGACAGCGTGTAGGACACGACGTCCCCCCACTTGTCGGCGACGACGAGGTGGGTGGTCTGCGGGCCCTCGAACGCCAGCGCCCTGGTCTGGGTGCCCGGCGGGACGCACGGCTCGTAGCGGCCGTCGGGCGAGCCGGGGGCGACCGGCGCGGGGGCCGCCCGGTCCGGCTTGATCTGGCAGGCGCGCTCGCGGGCGAACCCGGAGGACAGCAGCTCCTCCAGCGGCACGTCCACCTTGTCGGCGTCGCCGACGTAGCGGCCGCGGTCGGCGTAGGCGAGCTTGGACGCCTCCAGGTAGTAGTGCAGGGCCGTGACGGGGTCGCGCGGGTCGAGCCGGAAGTTGCCGAGGATGTTGAGCGCCTCCCCGACGGTGGAGCCGCCGGACGACGACGGCGGCATGCCGTACACGTCCGTCCCCCGGTAGGAGACGTGGGTGGGCTTGCGCGGCACCGCCCGGTAGGCGCCCAGGTCGCCGCGCTCCATCAGGCCGGGGCGGACGGCGCGGGTCGCCTTCGGGTCGACCGGCGGCCGGGCGACCGTCTCGACGATCTCCTTGCCGAGCCCGCCCTCGTAGAACCAGTCGGTGCCGTGCCTCGCCAGCTCCCGGTACGTGTCGGCGAGGTCGGGGTTGCGGAACACCGAGCCGACCTCGGGCACCTTGCCGCCGGGCAGGAACAGCTCGCGGGTCGGGACGATGTCGCGGAAGCGCGCCTCGTTCACCGCGGTCTGGTCGTGGAACTCCTGGTCGACGACGAAGCCCCGGTCCGCGACCCCGATCGCCGGGCGCAGCAGGCTGCCGAGGTCGCGGGTGCCGAAGCGGCGCAGCGCGAGGTCCCACTGGGCGAGCGTGCCGGGCACGCCGACGCTCAGCCCGCTGGTGACGGCCTGGTCGAACGGCAGCGGCCTGCCCGTCGCCGGGTCGACGAAGGAGTCCTGGCGCATGCGCTTCGGCGCGAACTCGCGGCCGTCGAGCGCGTACACGCGGCGCGTCCGGGCGTTGTAGTACGTGATGAAGCCGCCGCCGCCGATGGCCGACACGTACGGCTCGGTGACCCCGAGCGTCGCGGCGGACGCGACCGCCGCGTCCATCGCGTTGCCGCCGCGCTTGAGGACCTCCAGGGCCGTCCTGCTGGCGTCCGGGTCGACGGTGGAGACCGCGCCGCCGAATCCGGTGGCGACGGCCTGCTTGGCCGGCGGGGCCGGGTGCCCCGGCGCGGCGGGCCTCGGGACGGGGGCGGCGCCCGCGGAGGCGGGGACGGTGAGGGACGCGGCGACCGCCAGCGCGGCGACGGCGGCCGTCCGGCGCCGGTTCCGCGATCGTCCCGGCGGCGCGGGCGGACGGGGCGGGGACGCATGCGAGGGCGACGGGAAGCGCAACACCGGACCTCCAGACGAACGCGGCGCCCCTACGGTGCCATTGATCTTCAGTCCGCGCCAGCGTCCGCACCGGCCGACCCCGGCCGACCCTCGCCCGGCGGGCCGGGCGACACAAAGATCATTAAGCGCTTTCCTCATTGGAAATGAGGCGTATTCGCTCGGAACGCTCCATCAGAAAGGGAGTCGGCCTCCCTGTGCCGAGCGTGAGGGATCCGCTGCGACACGTCGCCGACCTGCGATGGTTGTCAGGATCCGACAACGGCCTGACCACACTAATCACCCACAAAACGTTGCTATTTTGCCCATAGTTGGTGAATTCTTAGGGACTTCAGCCAGCCGTCACCTCGCGAACAGCGGCGCGGGTTCAGGCCTTGGGGGACCACCTATGACCTTGGACATGCGCATGCGCAACAACATGTTCCGCCGGCTGCCGGTCGAGCAGGCGACCGGCAGGCTCTACGGCGGCCGGCACCGGCTCCGCGTGGTCTACCGGACCCGCGATCTCGTCGTGCTCGGCCTCGGCGTCATGATCGGATCCGGCATCTTCAAGATCGCCGGGGAGCAGGCGTCCTCCACGGCGGGGCCCGGGGTGCTCGTGTCGTTCCTCATCGCGGGTGGCGTGTGCGTGCTGGCCGCGCTCGCCTTCGCCGAGCTCTCCTCGATCATCCCGGTCGCGGGCAGCGCCTACTCCTTCAGCTACGTCGCGTTCGGCGAGGTCTGGGCGTGGGTCGTCGGCTGGGCTCTGATCATGGAGCTGCTGCTGGCCGCGTCGGTGCTCGCCCGGGTCTGGTCCCTCTACGCGACGCAGGCGCTGCACGACTTCGGGGTGCCGATCCCGAGCGGGCTCGGCGACCTGATCGGCCAGCAGAAGGGGCCGGACGTGTTCGCGCTCGGCATCCTGCTGCTGGTCGTCCTGATGCTCGCCGGCGGCAGCCGGATGAGCCTGAAGTCGCTGTGGTTCATGGTGCTGGCCAAGGTCATCGTGATCGGGCTCGTCATCGCGACCGCGCTGAAGTTCTTCCACCCCGGCAACCTCACCCCCTTCCTGCCGCCCTCCCAGCCCGCGCCCGCGAGCGACAAGACGGTGCTGGACGCCGTGCTCGGCGCGGTCGGCGGCGGCACCCCGCACGTGTTCGGGACCTGGGGCATGCTCGCGGCCGCGCCCGCCATCGCCTTCGCCTACATCGGGTTCGACCTCATCGCGACGGCCTCGGAGGAGACCGACGACGCGCCCCGCAAGGTCCCGCGCGGGATCCTCACCGCCCTGGTCACCGCGATCGTGCTGTACGTGGCCGTGGCGTTCGCGCTGGTCGGCATGATGGGGATGGACGGCATCGCCAAGCTGAACCCCGACAAGCTGCTGCTCGCCGCGGCCTTCGACTCGGTCGGCGCGGGCGCCATGGGCAAGATCGTCGACGTGGGCGCGATGCTCGCGCTGACCACTGTGATCCTGGTGCTGATGATCAGCCTGACCCGGGTGGTGTTCTCCATCTCGCGGGACGGCCTGCTGCCGCGCCCCCTGGCCGCGATGAGCCGCTACAAGGTGCCGTCCCGCGCCACGCTCGTCGCCGGCGGCGCGGCGGTGGTCATGTCGCAGACGGTCGACGTGCTCACGCTGGAGCAGCTCGTCGTGATCGGCTCCCTGTTCGCGTTCCTGTTCGTCGCGGCGGCGGTGCTGGCGCTGCGCCGCTCCCGGCCCGACCTGCACCGGCCCTTCCGGATGCCCGCGGCGCCGCTGGTCGTCCTCGTGACGATCGTCGCGGTGGGCTGGCTGATGCTGAACCTGAACGTCCAGACCTGGGGGTACTTCGCCGTCTGGATGGGCGTCGGGCTCGTCCTCTACATGGTCTACGGGCGCCGCAAGAGCCAGATGAAGCTCCTCCTGGACGCGCCGCCCGAACGCCCGGCCGCCGCGCGGCTCGCCCCCGCCCCGCCGCCCGGCATGGCCCCGCCGCCCGGCATGGCACCCCAGCACGGCATGGTCCCCCAGCCCGGCATGGCACCGCCGCCCGGGGCGGCCACGCCGCCCGGCCCGTGGGACCTCTACTCCTCCCCCGGGCCGTACGGGACGGGCCCCTGGTCGGCCGAACGGCGCCCCGGCACGCCCGAGAGCCCCTACCCGACCGGCCGGTACTCGACGGGACGGCAGCCGGGCGGCCAGTTCGCCCGCGATCCCCGTCCCGGCGAGCGTCACCCCTCCGGTCAGGGCGACGAGCCCCAGGAGCCGCCGCACGGCGGCCGGCACCGCCGCTGAGAGAACTTCGGTTTTGTAAGGATCCGCCGAACACCGGGCCCGCCGCACGACCGGGCCCGGCGCAGGACCCAGGGCGCCGCCCCCTTCCCGGGGCGGCGCCCTCGCCCGTCTCCGGGAGAACGGACTGGACAGCGGCTCCCGTCCGGGTTATGTTCTTCTCATACCGAGATGAACTCATCTTGAGACTTACTCAGGCCGAGATCGACGGGAGGCGGGCGGATGACCCCGGAACCGAGGCGCGACGAGAGCGAGTTCCTCGCGAACTACGACCCGCGCGACTACGACCCGGTCGCCGTGACGGTGGACGTGGTCGCGCTCACCATCCGCGACGGCGCCCTCCACGTCCTGCTGGTGCGGAGGGGGAACGCCCCCCACGAGGGGATGTGGGCGCTGCCCGGCGGCTTCGTCCAGGCGGGCGGCCCGCTCCAGGGCACCGACGCCGAGGACCTGCCCGACGCGGCCGTCCGGGAGCTGGCCGAGGAGACCGGGCTCAGCGCCAAGGGGGGCGCGCTCAGCCGGGTCCACCTGGAGCAGCTGGGCACCTACGGCTCCCCCGGCCGCGACCCGCGGATGCGCGTCATCTCCGTCGCCTACCTGGCGTTCGCGCCCGAGCTGCCGGACCCGGAGGCGGGCGGCGACGCGGCCGACGCCGCCTGGGTGCCGGTGGACGCGCTGGGCCTGGCGGAGTCCGGGGACCAGCGCCCCGGCACCACCCGCCGGCTGGCGTTCGACCACGCGCGGATCCTGTCGGACGGGCTGGAGCGGGCGCGCGGGAAGCTGGAGTACACCCCGCTCGCCACGGCGTTCTGCGGCGGCGAGTTCACCATCCCCGAGCTGCGCTCGGTGTACGAGGCGGTGTGGGGCGAGGAGCTGCACGCCGGCAACTTCCACCGCAAGGTCCTGTCCGTCCCGGGGTTCGTGGAGAGCACCGGCGCGACGTCCGACCGCGGAGGCCGGCGCGGCGGCCCGCGCCCCCGCCTCTACCGCGCGGGCGACGCCCGGCTCCTGCACCCGGCTCTCTTGCGGCCGAGTCGGGAGGAGGAGATCAGATGAGCGGGAGCGATCTGGACGACGCGCTGGCGCGGCTCGGTCGGGCCCGTGTTCCCGCCGACCTGTTCGGCGACGACGAGGCGGAGGCGGTGCGGCGCTACCGGCGGCTGGCCCGGCTCCTGCACCCGGACGCGGGCGGCCGCCGGACCGAGGAGGCGTTCGTCAGGCTGACCTCGCTCTGGCGCGCCCACAACCGCGGCGACGAGACGCTGATCACCACGCGCCGCCACGCGTACCGGCTGGAGGGCGACCCGATCGGCGGCGACCTCGCGGTGCTGTACGCGGCGCGCCCGGAGCCGGGACGCGAGGTGCTGGTGAAGATGCCGCGCGACCCGGCCGACGGCGACCTGCTCGAACGCGAGGCCGTGGCGCTCCGCCAGCTTCCCAAGGACGGCGACGCCCGGTTCCTGCCCTACGTGCCGCGGCTCGTCGAGTCGTTCCGGCACCGGGACGCCGCCACCGGGACGCAGCGGCAGGTCAACGTGATCGCCGCCCTGGACGGCTTCCACAGCCTCGCCGAGGTCAAGCGCGCCCACCCCGGCGGCGTCGACCCGCGCGACGCGGCCTGGATGTGGCGGCGCCTGCTGGCGGGCCTCGGCTTCGCGCACCGCGCGGGCGTCCTGCACGGCGCGGTGCTGCCCGACCACGTGATGATCCACCCTGAGGAGCACGGCCTGGTCCTGGTCGACTGGTGCTACTCCGTCCCCGGCTGCTACGCGCACGCCGACCCCTCGGGTCGCGTCCCGGCGATGGTCGGGCGGTACGCCGGCTGGTACCCGCCCGAGGTGCCGGAACGGCGGCCGGCGAGCGCGGCGACCGACATCTTCATGGCCACCAGGTGCATGACCGACCTGATGGGCGACAAGGCCCCGAAGGCGATGCGCTCGTTCGCGCGCGGCTGCACGTCGCCGGCGCAGAACCGGCGCCCCTCCGACGCCTGGCGGCTGCTGGCCGAGTTCGACGAGCTGCTGGAGCGGCTCTACGGCCCGCGCCGCTTCCGGCCCTTCCACATGCCCGCCACCCGCTGAAGGAGAGAGATCATGGGAAGCGGAAACTGGTCCACCGACGTCTACGCCGCGCGCGCGAGCTACCGCGCGTCCACCGGCGCCAGCGCGTTCGCCTACTCCGACGGCGGCGCGACCGCCGTCCACCCCGACCTGGACCCGCGCGGCGTGACCGTCCGGGAGAGCCGGGACTCCGACGACCACCCCGAGTCGCTCGCGATCGGCGTGCTGTTCGACGTGACCGGCTCGATGGGGACCGTGCCGCGGACGCTGCAGGCCAAGCTCCCCGACCTGCTCGGGCTGCTGCTGCGCAAGGGGTACGTCGAGCACCCGCACATCCTGTTCGGCGCGGTCGGCGACGCGACCTGCGACCGGGCGCCGCTCCAGGTCGGGCAGTTCGAGGCCGACAACCGGATGGACGACGACCTCGGCAAGATCCTCCTTGAGGGCGGGGGCGGCGGCCAGATGCGCGAGTCCTACGAGCTGGCCATGTACTTCATGGCGCGGCACACCGCGATCGACTGCCTCGACCGGCGGGGCAAGCGCGGCTACCTGTTCATGATCGGGGACGAGCTGGCCTACCCGAAGGCGAAGCGGCGCGAGATCGCCGCGGTGATCGGCGGCGAGCCGGACAGGGACGTCCCCATCGAGAAGCTCGTCCGCGAGCTGCAGAGGAAGTACGACGTGTACTTCATCATCCCGGAGGGCGCCTACCACTCCGGCAGGCGCGAGGTGAAGGACTTCTGGCAGAAGCTGCTCGGCCAGAACGTGCTCTACCTGGACGACCTGGACGCGGTCTGCGAGACCATCGCGCTGACGATCGGGCTCGCCGAGGACGCCATCGACCTCGGCGAGGGGCTGGACCACCTGGCGGAGGCCGGCTCGGACGCCGGCGCCTCGGTGTCGCGGGCGCTGGCCCGGCTGGACGCGGCCCGCGCACCGGTCGCGGTCTCCTCCACGCCGCCCGGCCTCGACGCCTCCGGCCCGTCCGCGACGACCCGCCTCTGACCCATGGGCCACGTGATCGTCGTCGACCTCGGCTTCGGGGACGCGGGCAAGGGCACGGTCGTCGACCACCTCTGCCGCACCGGGCTGCCCTCAGGTTCGCTCCGCGCTGCCCTGCCCTCTGTGGGGGGACGACCCCCCACACCCCCCGGTTCTCCCCGCTCTTTTGGAGGGGTCACGGCGGTCGTGCGGTTCAACGGCGGCGCGCAGGCCGCGCACAACGTCGTCGCGCCGGACGGGCGGCACCACACGTTCGCCCAGTTCGGCTCGGGAACGTTCACGCCGGGGGTCCGGACGCACCTGTCGCGGTTCATGCTCGTCGATCCGCTGGCGCTCGCGGCCGAGGCCGACCACCTGCGCGCGCTGGGCGTCCCCGACGCGCTCGACCGGCTCACCGTCGACGGGGAGGCGCTGCTCACGACGCCCTACCACCGGGCCGCCAACCGCGCGCGGGAGTCGGCGCGCGGCGCGGCCCGGCACGGGTCGTGCGGGATGGGCATCGGCGAGACCGCGTCCTACGCCCTGGCGCACGACGACGCGCCGCGGGCGGGCGACTGCCTGTCGCCCGCCCGGCTGCGGCGGCGCCTCGCCGCCGTCCGCGACTGGTACCGCGCCGCGTTCCCCGGCGGCGAGGACGTCCCGTCCGCCGACGCGTGCGCCGGGGCCTTCACCGCGTTCGCCGGGCGGGTGCGGATCGTCGGCCCCGGCCATCTGCCCGCCCTGCTCCGCGCCGGGAACGTGGTGTTCGAGGGCGCCCAGGGCGTCCTGCTGGACGAGTGGCACGGCTTCCACCCGTACACGACGTGGTCGACGACGACGTTCACCAACGCCGAAGCCCTGCTGGCCGAGGCGGGCGCGACCGCGACGCGGCTCGGGGTGCTGCGCGCGTACGCGACGCGCCACGGGCCCGGGCCCTTCGTCACCGAGGACCCGGCGCTGACCGCGGACCTCCCCGACCGGCACAACGGCACGGGGCGCTGGCAGGGCGCGTTCCGCGTCGGCCACCTCGACGCCGTGGCGCTCCGGTACGCGCTGGAGGTGACGGGCGGCGTGGACGGCCTGGCGGTCACGCACCTGGACGTAGCGGGGGCACGTCCAGACCTGCGTGTCTGCCACTCCTACGAGATCGACGGCGAACGGGTCGGGCGCCTGGAGTCCGGGCCGCCCGACCTGGACCGCCAGGCCGCCCTCACCCGCCGCCTCCTGGCGGCGCGCCCCGTGTACGCCCCGCTCGGCGACCCCGTGGAGACGATCGAGGACGCGCTGGGCGCGCCCGTCGTCCTGCGCTCCCACGGCCCCGCCTCGACCGACAAGCGCTCTGACCACTTCCGGACACCCATTGACCTGAGCCTGCGCTGAGACCAAGATCCCGCTAACGCCGCGGCTCTTCCGGAGGTGGACGTTGCGTCTCCCCCAGCGCACCCTGTCGGCATGCGCGGCGCTCGCCGCGTCCCTCGCGCTGCTGGCCGGCCCCGCCGCCGTGCCGCCGGCCGCGGCGCAGGCCGGCGACGGCTGCGACCCGATCGACCCGGCCGCGTGCCTGCTGCCGTTCCCCAACGACTGGAACACGGTCGCGGACGCGGGCACTCCCACCGGCCGCCGCGTCCACCTGCGCACGACGCTGAAGAACGCGCTCGGCGTGCCCGTGTCGCCCGGCGAGTGGAACCGCGCCGACGGCTTCTCCCCCGGATCGATGCTGCTCAGCCGCGTCCCCGGCCTCGACCTGGCCCGCACCGGCGCCGCGCCCGTCACCGACATCGGCGCCTCGCTGCGCGACGACGCCCCGATCGTCATCGTCGACACCGCGACCGGCGAGCGCTGGCCGTACTGGGCGGAACTGGACGCGAACGCCCCCGCCGACCGCCGGGCGCTGATCGTCCGCCCCGCCCGCAACTTCCGCGAGGGCCACCGCTACGCCGTCGCGCTGCGCGACCTGCGCGACGCGTCCGGGAACCCGATCGGGCCGAACGCCGCGTTCGCCAAGATCCTCGGGCCGGAGCTGCCGTCGGCCGACCCGCTCGCGGCGCGGCAGCGGGACAGCGCACGGGTCCTCGCCGCGCTCCAGGCCCGCGGGGTGGGCCGCGACGGCCTCTACCTCGCCTGGGACTTCACCGTCGCGAGCCGGCAGAGCCTCACCGGGCCGGTGCTCCGCATGCGCGACGACGCCCTGCGCGGGCTCGGGGACCGCTCCCCCTCGTTCCTCGTCACGCAGGTGGCCGACGACGTGGACGACAAGATCGCCCGCGAGGTGAAGGGGGTCGTCTGGGCGCCGAGCTACCTCGACCAGTACGGCGGGCTGCCCGGATCGGCGCTGCACCGCGGCGCGGACGGCATGCCCTCGCAACTGCCGGGCAACTCCCAGGCCGTCCCGTTCCAGTGCGAGATCCCGCGCTCGGCGCTCACCCGCCCCGCACGTCCCGCCCTCTACGGGCACGGCCTGCTCGGCAGCGAAGGCGAGGTCGACGCGGGCAACGTCAAGGCGATGGCCGCCGAGCACGGCTTCGTGTTCTGCGCGACCAAGTGGATCGGCATGGCGGACGAGGACGTCCCGAACGTCGTCTCAGCGCTCGCCGACCTCACCCGCTTCCGGACGGTCGCCGACCGCCTCCAGCAGAGCCTCGTGAACTTCACCTTCCTCGGACGCGCGATGACCCGCGGGTTCGCGGGCGACAAGGCGTTCCAGAACGCCGCGGGCGCCCCGCTGATCGACGCCGGGGCCGAGCTGACCTACGACGGCAACAGCCAGGGCGGCATCATGGGCGGCGCGCTCACCGCGGTCTCCCCCGACGTCCGCCGCGCCGTCCTCGGCGTCCCGGCGATGAACTACAGCACGCTGCTCAACCGCAGCGCCGACTTCCCGCAGTACGCGAAGGTCCTCGACCTGTTCTACCCGGACAGGCTCGACCAGCAGATCGGCCTCGCGCTGATCCAGATGCTGTGGGACCGCGGCGAGGCCAACGGCTACGCCTGGCACATGACCGACGACCCGCTGCCGAACACGCCGAAGCACCGCGTGCTGATGCACGTGGCGTTCGGAGACCACCAGGTCGCCCCGGTCGCCGCCGAGGTCGAGGCGCGCACCATCGGCGCCCGGATCCACACGCCGGCCCTCACCCCGGGCCGCAGCCCGGACAAGACGCCCTACTGGGGCATACCGACGTTCGGCTCGTCCCACGACGGCTCCGCCATGGTCGTGTGGGACAGCGGCTCCCCCGTCCCGCCGCTCACCAACACGCCCCCCACCGAGGGACGCGACCCGCACTCCGACCCCCGCGGCAGCGCGGACGCGCGCCGGCAGAAGGCGGCCTTCCTCACCACCGGCGAGGTCGTGGACGTGTGCGGCGGGGGACCCTGCGTCATCACGCCCTGATCGGGACCTGAGATGATCGGGGTCATGCTCCAGGTCTGCCCCAACGGAAGCCGGACCGAGGGCGTTCCGACGTCCCCGGAGGAGATCGCCGCGGCGGTCCGCGCCGCGGCCGACGTGGGCGCGCAGGACGTCCACCTGCACGCCAAGGACGACGCGGGCGCCGACACCCTGGAGGCGCCCCGCGTCGCCGAGACCCTCGCCGCCGTCCGCGCCGCCACCCCGTCGATCGCCGTCGGGGTGACCACCGGCGCCTGGGCCGCGCCCGACCCGGTCGAGCGCGCCGCCCTCGTGCGCTCCTGGACCGTCCTGCCCGACCACGCCTCGGTGAACTTCCACGAGGAGGGCGCCGAGCTGGTCGCCGAGGCGCTGTTCGAGCGCGGCGTCGCGATCGAGGCGGGGATCTTCTCCGGCACCGACGCGGCGGCGCGGTTCCTGAGCTGGCCGCACGCCCACCACGTGCTGCGGATCCTCGCGGAGGTCACCGACACCGACCCGGAGACGGCGACCGACACCGCCAAGGCGCTGCTGCACGACCTCGGCACCCGCCTGTCGCGGCCGATCCTGCTGCACGGCGAGGACGGCGGCGCGTGGCCGGTGCTGCGGCTCGCCGTCAGGCTGAACCTCGACGTCCGCATCGGGCTGGAGGACACCCTGGAACTCCCCGACGGCTCCCCCGCCGCCGACAACGCGGTCCTCGTCCAGACGGCCCGCGCCCTCCTCACGCCCTAGGCGGGCGTCAGGAGCGGGGGTTGTGGCCGGCGGCGTCCAGGCGCGCCCAGGCCGCCTCCCACAGCTCGTCGCGGTGCCGGTCGCAGCGGCGCCGGACGAGGGCGTAGGCGATCAGGACGGGGAGCGAGCAGCCGAGCACGGTGGCGCCGGCCGCGTACGCGGCGTCGGTGACGGTGCGGCTGTGCGGGCGGGGCCGGACGCTCGGTTCGCTCTGCCCGTCCACCCAGATCGTGCGGTGCGCGCCGACCTTGGCGTTCTTCCAGGCCGGCAGCGACCCGGCGTGGGGCCGGCCGTCCGTGCCGGGCCATCTGGCCTGGACGGTCTCGTGGATGTAGCGGTCGCCGGAGGAGCCCAGGCCGCCGGTCGAGGTGACCGTGGCGACGACCTGGCGGCGGTCGGCCCGCTCCGCGTTCTCCGCGCGCGTCCCCGCCGAGTAGGACCAGGACGCGCTCCAGGCGGCGAGCGGCGAGGCGGTGCCGAGCAGCAGCAGGAGGAGGCCGAGGGCGATCCGCCGCTGGACGCGGTCCACCTGGCGGCGCAGCTCGCTGCGCTGCAGGCCGAGGCGCCGGCGCAGCCTGGTGAGCGGCGTGCCTCCTCGGCCGATGCCGGACCTGCGCATCTGCGTTCACCTCCCCGGGGTGTGCCCTCCCGGCAAGAGGCCTTTAGCCATCTTTTCCCAGGATATTCCCGAGCTCGTTGATCGGCACGTCGCCGGTGGCCGAATCATCTCCGGTTTCCGGGCCGATATTCCGGGCCGATGACCGAATCCGGCCGTCGGACGGGCCCTGCGAGCCTCCGCGTGCCCCGGCGGCCAGGGCGAGCAGCGCCCCCAGCAGGCACATCCCGGCGGTGATCCAGAAGATCTCCCGGTATTCGGTCCGCAGCGCGTCCTGAAGGGCCGCGTCGTAGATCTTCATCTGCTCCGCGAACTCGGCCTTCGACATCAGGAACGGCAGCGGCGGCTTCAGATCGGCCGTGAGGGCGTGGAACCGGTGGAACCCCCACGCGGTGAGCGCGGAGATGCCGAGCAGCATCCCCATCATCCGCGCGACGACCACGGCCGCGGACGCGACGCCGTGCCGCGCGGCCGGGACGAACGCCAGCACCGCCGACGACACCGGCGCGATCACCAGGCCGAGCCCGAGCCCCGTGACGACGAGGTCGACGTCCATCCTCGGCAGCGGCCCGTACGACGCGTTCGCCAGGTCGGCCGGCCAGCCGGCGATCAGCAGGTAGCCGCCGGCGGAGACCGCCATCCCCGCGGCCATCGGCCACCGCTCCCCCACCCGCCGCGCCACCAGGCCGCCGGCCACCGCCGCGACGGGCAGCGCCACGAGGAACCGCGTCAGCAGCAGCGCGCCGTCCGTCGCGTCCTTGTGCAGGACGGTCTGCGCGACCAGGACGACGTCCACGAGCGTCACCATCAGCGCCGCGCCCGACAGCAGGCTCACGCCGAGCGTCGCCAGCAGCGGCCCCCGCCGCACGCCCGACAGGTCGAGCAGCCGCGTCCTGGACCTGACCTCCCACAGCACGAACACCACGAGGACGACGGCGCCCGCGCCCAGCGCCGGCAGACCCCACGGCGGCAGGGCCGTCTCCTGCGGCTCGGGGTTGTAGACGGCGGCGACCAGCAGGCCGAGCCCGAGGGCCAGCAGCAGACCGCCCACGACGTCCACGCCCGGCCGCGCTTCGCTCGTTTCCGGCCCGGCCCCGCGCCCGCCCGGCACCGCGACCTGCACGGCCGCCATCGCCACCGCGACCAGCGGCAGGTTGATCCAGAAGATCGCCCGCCAGTCGAGCGCCGCCGCGATCCCCGCCCCGTACAGCGGGCCCAGCACGCTCCCGAGTTCCTGCGCCGCCCCCACCGCGCCGAGCACGACGGGCCGCTGCCGCTCCTCCCAGAGGTCGCCGGCCAGCGCCATCGTCACCGGCAGCAGCGCGCCGCCCGCGACGCCCTGCACGACCCGGCCCGCCGTCAGCACCGGGACGCCGTGCGCCAGCGCCGTGACCACCGACCCGATCGCGAAGAACAGCAGGCACACCTGGAGCACGGGCCGCCGGCCGAACCGGTCCGACAGCTGCCCGAGCAGCGGCATCGCCGCCACGTACCCCAGCAGGAACCCCGTCAGGACCGGGGTCACCCGCTCCAGCCGGTTCACCGGGATCCCGAGGTCCTTGACCACCGGCAGCAGGATCGTCGTGACGACGTAGGCGTCCAGCGCGGCCAGCAGCACCACCGCGCCGCCGGCGCCGATCGCGACCCGGCGACGCCCGCTCACCGCGGCGCGCTGATCTTGTACGGGGCGTCGAACTCGGTGAACTCGATCGTCACCGCGCCCGCGTCCTTCGGGAACGCCCCCCGCACCTTCAGCAGCCGGTGGTCGGCCTTGCTCACCCAGACCTGGCCGTCCATGTCCTCGCCGATGCCGGGGATCAGACCCGCGACCTGGTCCTTGGGCAGCTTCGCGGCCACCCGGTAGGCCTCCTTGCCGTCCACCTTCTCCACCGCCTCAGGCGACGGCTCCCGCGCCGACGTCAGCAGTTTCGCGATCCCCCGCTGCGGGTCCAGCACCGCCGACGGGTCGTACACGCTCGCCGCGAGACCCTTGGGCAGCTTGCGCCAGCCGCCCGTCCCGGCGTCCAGGTAGATGCTGTCCCCGACCGCGACGACCTTCATCTCGACCTTCTGACCCTGCTGCTCCACCGCCAGCGTCCCCTCGGCGTCCCCGCTGCGGAGCAGCTTCATGTCGCCGCCCTTCACCATGACCGGGATCTTGCCCTCCGACTCCAGGGTGAACGCGACGCTCTTCAGGCCCCCCATGGCCTGCGCGGCCTGCCGGAGCGTCTGGGCGGCGTCGAAGTCGGCCTTCTTCGCGGGCCCGCCGGACCCGCCGTCGCAGGCCCCGGCGAACACCAGCGCGAGCAGGACGGGCACGAGAGCGAGGATGCGTCTGGACATACGCGGGACCCTACCGACGGGTACCGCAGCCCGTCACTCGGTACCAGGTATGACATCCCACCCCCTGAGGTAGGACTTCGCGGTTCCGGGCATCGCGATCGCGGGACATCGGGGTTCTCGATGGCCCTGGCGAAACGCCCGCCGCTAGGATTGCTCCCGGCGACGCCCCGGCCGGGCCGGGGATGCGCCTGGGGCGGTAGCTCAGCTGGTCAGAGCAGGAGACTCATAATCTCCCGGTCGCGGGTTCGAGTCCCGCCCGCCCTACACGCGGCGCCGCGCCGTTCTCGGAGCGGCGCGGGCCCTTCGCCGCCTAGGCGGGCCAGTTCGGGCGGCGTTTCTCCAGGAACGCGGCCATTCCCTCCTGTGCCTCCGGCGTCTGGCTGGATGCGGCCATCACCTCGATCGCGTAGGCGTAGGCGTCCTGCTCGGGGCGGTCGAACTGGGCGTACATCGCCTGCTTGCCGAGGGCCTTGCTGCTGGGGCTGCCCTGGGTCGCGCGCTCCAGGAGGTCGCGGACGGCCTTGTCCAGCTCGTCGGCGGGGACCGCGTAGTTGATCAGTCCCCACTCGGCGGCCGTGGGAGCGTCGACGACCTCGCCGGTGAGGGCCATCTCGGCGGCGCGCTTGCGGCCGACGTTGCGGGAGATCGCCACCAGGGGCGTGTGGCAGAACCAGCCGCCCTTGCCGCCGGGCGCGGCGAACCCCGCGCCCTCCGCGGCGACGGCCAGGTCGCAGCTCGCCACGAGCTGGCAGCCGGCGGCGGTCGCGAGGCCGTTGACGCGGGCCACCACCACCTGCGGGACCGACTGGATCGTCCGCATCAACTCGGTGCAGACCCGCAGCAGCTCGCGGACGTCGGCGTGCGACGCCCCGGACATGTCGGCGAAGTCGTGACCCGCGGAGAAGACCGGGCCGTTCGCGGCGAGGACCACGCCGAGGGCGTCGGTCCGCCCGGCCTCGCGGAACGCCTCGGTGAGCCGGAGGAGGAAGTCGCGGGAGAGCGCGTTGCGGCGGCGCGGCCGGTTCATCGTGATCGTGGTGAAGGGGCCGTCGCGGTGCAGCAGGACGTCGTCGTCTTCGCTCATGTTCCCGACGTTACGTCAGACCCTCGTCGTACGGTGGTCGGGCGTCCACGAGCCGAGGGGGCATGGCCTTGAAACTTCTCACCGCCACCAACTCCAGCCAGGGATTCCGCGGCAACGACTTCGACTGGTGCGTCGAAGGCGAGCTGGTCCACATCGGGACGGTGTGCGCCCGCGACCGCGACGACCCCGACGGCGGCTGCGGATGCGGGCGCTCCTTCGCCGGGCTCAACTCCCACCGCGCCACGACCACGGCGATGGTCCGCGACGTCGCGGGCTTCACCGACGCCGACTACGTCCTGGCCATCCGCTCCAGCCTCGAACAGCAGGGCTGCGACCCCTCCTTCGCCGAGCACGAGGCGGCGCTGCTGCGCTGCCTCGTGCGCGACTGGCCGGTGGGGGTGGTCGTCGAGCGGCGGCTGGATGAGATCGTGGTACGGCAGGTCGTCCAACCCTAGGTTCGGAGGTGCGCGATGCTCGTCGCGTTCTCGGTCACCCCGCTCGGCGCGGGCGAGGAGGTCGGCGAACTCGTCGCCGAGGCGGTGCGGGTGGTGCGGGCGAGCGGCCTGCCCAACCGGACCGACGCCATGTTCACCACGATCGAGGGCGAGTGGGACGAGGTGATGGCGGTGGTGAAGGCCGCCACCGACGCGGTCGCGGCGCGGGCGCCGCGGGTGAGCCTCGTCGTGAAGGCCGACATCCGTCCCGGCGTGACCGGCGCCCTCGACGCCAAGGTGGAGTCGGTGGAGCGCCACCTCAGGTGAAGCAGGCCCGCACGCCCTTCTCGCCGCCGCGCGAGAAGGCGCGCAGCCGCTGGACGGCGGAGCCGTGGTCGCCGGGCCTGGTCCAGGGCGCCCGGTCGCCGATGACCTTGAAGGCGTCCACCAGCTCCTGCTCGTCGCCGTCCTCGAACCGCAGCGTGCCGTCGTCGGACGAGCCGTACAGGGCGGCGCCCGCCAGGCAGTCGGCCTGCAGTTCGGCGGCGGGCGACACCAGGCCGCGCCGGAGCCGGTTCTGCACCGCGTGGCCCCACTCGTGCGAGATCACCAGGTAGACCCACGCGTCGCCGCGCGCGTACCCCGACCGCATCAGGTGGGCGTCCCAGGCGACGAAGTCCCCGGTCGGGCAGTACGCCGCGTTGTCGGGTTCGAACCGCTCGCCGCCGCACACCGGCGCTGAGGAGGGGTCGCGGCCGTCGTAGAGGCCGACGACGCGCGGTGAGCTGTACTCCCCCGTGAACAGGCGGTCCCAGTGGCGCCGCCAGAAGTCGTCGGTGAGCGTCTCGGCGGTCCGGACGTCCTCCCGGAACTCGCGCTCGTCGAACGCGGCCTGCCGGGGAGCGGGCGCGCGGGACGCGACCGGGGTGCCCTGCGCCGCGGGACGGGCGCCGGGGCCCGTCGCGGCCGGGCCGTACTCGCAGGCACCCGTGAGCGCGGCCGCCAGGGCGAGCGCGGCGGCGAGCCGCCGCGAACGGTTCCATGCCGTCTGCCTCATGACGGGTCATACGCACCCGGACCCCCAGAAGGACGAACGCCCGCCCGAATCGGGCCGCACTGTGCTCCCCGCACAACCCGAACGACGTTCGATTGGACCCCCGCCCCGTCTTGCCCGCGGCCCGTGGACGCAGGTCGGGGCCCCGTGCTGGGGTGCCGGTCACACGAACTTCTGGAGGGGCGCATGGCGAACGGGACCCTCGCGGTCCGTGGGCTGTCGGTGAGCTACGGGCGGGCGGTGCGGGCCCTGCGCGAGGTCACGCTGGACGTCCCGGCGGGATCGGTCACGGCCGTCCTCGGCGCGAACGGGGCCGGCAAGACGACCCTGCTCCGCGCGATCTCGGGCACGCTGCCGTTCCACCGCGGCGCGGTCGACGCGGGCACGGTGCGGCTCGGCGGGCGGTCCCTGGTCGGCCTGCACCCGGCCACCGTCGTGGCGGCCGGGGTGGTGCAGGTCCCGGAGGGCCGCCGGGTGTTCGGCCGGCTCAGCGTCGAGGAGAACCTGCGGGCGGGCGCGCTCGGCGCGCCGAGCAGGTCCGACGCGGCGAAGGCCCGCGCGCGGGTGCTCACGCTGTTCCCGCTGCTGGCGGAGCGGGCGCGCCAGCGCGCCGGGCTGCTGTCGGGAGGCGAGCAGCAGATGCTCGCGATCGGGCGGGCGCTCATGGCGTGCCCGGCCGTCCTGCTGCTGGACGAGCCGACGCTCGGGCTGGCGCCGCTGATGGCCGAGCGCATCGCCGAGACCGTCCGGGAGATCAACCTGCAGGGCACGGCGATCCTGCTGATCGAGCAGAACGCGGCGCTGGCGCTGGAGCTGTCGTCGTCCGCGCACGTGCTGGAGGTCGGCGCGGTGACGCTGCACGGCCCGTCGGCGGAGCTGGCCGCGAGCGACGAGGTCAGGCGCCGCTACCTCGGCGTCGGCGGCGAGGACGCCGAGGCCCCCGGGACCGGGGACGGGCCCTCGCTGGAGCGGTGGTCCGCCGGATGAGCGGGACGGGGGAGGGCGAGCTGCGCGTCACCGGGCTCACGGTGCGGTTCGCGGGGCTGACGGCGCTGGACGGGGTGGACTTCACCGTCGCGCCCGGCAGCGTCCACGCGGTCATCGGGCCGAACGGCGCGGGCAAGTCGACGTGCTTCAACGTGCTGTCCGGCGTCTACCGGGCGAGCGAGGGCAGCGTGCGGTTCGGCGGGGCGGAGCTCACCGCGCTGCCGCCGCACCGGATCGCGGCCCTCGGCGTCGCCCGGACGTTCCAGAACATCGCGCTGTCGCGGCACCTGTCCGTCGAGGACAACCTCATGCTCGGGCGGCACCGCCTCACCCGGGCCGGGTTCGCCTCGGCGGGGCTGCGGATGCCGTGGGCGCGCGGGGAGGACGCGCGGCACCGGGCCCGGGTCCGCGACATCGCCGCGTTCGTCGGCGTCGGCGAGCATCTGGCCGCGCCCGTCGGGCCGCTGTCCTACGGCGTGCGCAAGCGGGTCGAACTGGCACGGGCGCTCGCGATGGAGCCCCGGCTGCTGCTCCTGGACGAGCCGGTGGCCGGGATGAACGGCGCGGAGCGGCGGCGGATGGCCGAGGTCATCGCCCGCGCCCGCGCCGACCTCGGCCTCTCGGTCCTGCTGGTCGAGCACGACATGGCAATGGTGATGCGGCTGGCCGACGAGGTCACCGTCCTGGACTTCGGCAGGCGCATCGCGGGCGGCGCGCCCGCGGCGGTGCAGCGCGACCCGGCCGTGGTCCGCGCCTACCTCGGCGCCGCGCACGCGCCCGCGGACGCCCCCGATTCGGAGGGAAATCCTTGAGCACGTTCATCGAGCTGGTGGTCAACGGGGTCTCGGCGGGGTCGGTGTACGCGCTGATCGCCCTCGGCTTCGTGGTCATCTTCAAGGCCACCGAGGTGGTCAACTTCGCGCACGCCTCGCTGCTGCTGGCGGGCGGCTACGTGACGGCCGTGCTGCACGACGACATCGGGTTCCTGCCGGCGCTCGGCGCGGGCGTCGCCGCCGCGGCCGCCGCGGGCGCGCTGGTGGAGCTGCTGGTGCTGCGGCGCGCCCGGGTGGAGGACCACTCCGTGCTGGCGATCGTCACGATCGGCGTCGACATCGTGCTGACCACGGCGCTGACCCGGGAGATCGGCACGCGGGTCCTGCCGCTCGGCGACCCGTGGGGAGACCGGATCGTCGAGGTGGCGGGCGTCGGCGTCGCGCAGACGCGCATCGCCGCGTTCGTGACCGCGGCCGTCCTCATCACCGCGTTCCTGCTGGCGTTCCGCCTCACCCCGTGGGGCGTGGCGATGCGGGCGGCGGCCGAGGACGGCGAGACGGCCGCGCTCATGGGCGTCCGGCTGAGCCGGGTGTCGCTCGCCGCGTGGGCGATCGCGGGGGCGCTCGCGGCGGTGGCGGCGCTGTTCCTGACCGTGTTCCCCACCCCCGGCCTGGACCGCGCCACCTCGTTCGCCGCGATGAAGGCGTTCCCGGCCGCGATCCTCGGCGGCCTGGACTCCACGACGGGCGCGCTCGTCGGCGGCCTCGCCGTCGGGCTCACCGAGTCGCTGGTGACCGGGTACCAGGGCCAGCTGGCGTTCCTCGGGCGCGGCATCGGCGACGTGGCGCCGTTCCTGGTGATGCTCGCGGTGCTGCTCGTCCGTCCCGCCGGGCTGTTCGGGACGAGGGAGCTGTCGCGTGTCTGACCCCCGGATCCGGCTCGCGTCCGCCGCCGCGGGCATCCTCGTCCTGCTGGCCATGCCCTTCTACCTCGACGCGTTCTGGCTGCAGACGGGCCTGTTCGCGATGGCGGCGGCGATCGGCGCCATCGGCCTGAACCTGCTGACCGGCGCCACCGGGCAGCTGTCGATGGGGCACGCCTTCTTCCTCGCGGTCGGCGCGTACGGGTACGTCTACCTGGCGTCCGGCTCCGGGCCGCGGCTCGCGGGGCTCGGGCTGCCGACCCCGCTGGCGTTCCTCGGCGCGATCCTGCTCGCGGGCGTCGCGGGCGGGCTGTTCAGCCCCATCGCCGGGCGGCTGCGCGGCACCTACCTCGGCATCGCGTCCCTCGCGCTGATCTTCATCGGGCAGCACCTGCTGTTCAACGCCGGGAGCGTCACCGGCGGCTTCAACGGGCGGGACGTCCCGCCGCTGGAGATCGCCGGGTTCCGCTTCGACGACGCCCCCGAGCTGGTGGTGTTCGCGGTCCCGCTCGGCGCGCTGGAGCGGCTGTGGTTCCTCGCCGTCGCGCTGCTCGTCCCGGCCGTGTGGATCGCGCGCGGCATCCTGCGGGGGCGGCCCGGGCGGGCCCTCAACACCATCCGCGACCACGAGGTCGCGGCGGCGGTGATGGGCGTCCCGGTGGCGCGCTACCGGGCCGGGGTGTTCGTGCTGTCGTCGATGTACGCGGGCGCGGCCGGGGCGCTGCTCGCGCTGGCGTTCCGGCGGACCGTCCCGGACTACTTCGGCATGTTCCTGTCCCTGGACTACCTCGCCATGATCGTCATCGGCGGGCTCGGCACCGCGGCCGGCGCCGTCGCGGGCGCGGTGTTCGTCTCCGTCCTGCCCCAGCTCCTCACCCGCTTCGGCGACGACCTCCCGCTCGTCGCCGCGCCCGGCTCGGGCGGCGTCTCCCCCACCGAGGCCGCCCGGATCCTCTACGGCGCCGCCGTCGTCGCCGTCGTGCTGTTCCTTCCCGGCGGCCTGACCGGGACGTGGACGCGGCTGCGCACCGCCGCGTCCCGGCGCCGGGCCTCCCGTCCCCTCACCCGATTCGAGCAAGAGGAGCAACCCGTATGAAGCGCATTCGCAGGCCGGGCGCGGCACGTCTCACCGCGGTCGCCGCGCTGGCCGCGGCGCTGCCGCTCGGCATGGCGTCGGGCTGCAGCGGCAAGGCGTCCGGCGGGTCCGGCGGCACCGGGCCGGACGGCGTCAGGACCGGGCCCGGCGTCAGCGACGGCACGATCCGCGTCGGCGTCGAGACCGACCTGACCGGGGTGTACGCGCCGCTCGGCAAGAGCCTCACCCAGGCGCAGCAGTTGTACTTCGAGCAGCTGAACGCCCAGGGCGGCGTGTGCGGGCGCAAGGTCGAGCTGGTCGTCCGCGACCACGGCTATGACGTGCAGAAGGCCGTCGCCGCGTACAGCGAGATGCAGTCGAGCGTCATCGGCATCGCCCAGTTCGTCGGCTCGCCGATGGTGACGGCGCTCAAGGGGCGCATCACGTCCGACAAGATGTTCGTCATCCCGAACGCCTGGTCGACGACGCTGCTGGGCAGCCGGTACATCCAGGTCACCGGCACCACCTACGACATCGACATGATCAACGCCCTGGACTTCCTGACCCGGGAGAAGGGCCTCGCCAAGGGCGACAAGGTCGGGCACGTGTACTTCGAGGGCGACTACGGCGAGAGCGCGCTCGCCGGTGCGAAGTACGCCGCGGGCGAGCTCGGCCTCACGCTCGTCGAGCAGAAGATCAAGGCGACCGACAACGACATGTCCGCGCAGGCCGCGGCGCTGAAGAGCGCGGGCGTCAAGGCGATCCTGATGAGCGCCGGGCCGCGGCAGTCGGCGTCGCTGGCGGGCCTCGCCCGCGCCAAGGGCATGACGGCGCCGATCGTGGCGAGCAACTCCGGGTTCTCGCCGCAGCTGCTGCAGACCGCGGCGGCGCCCGCGCTGCTCAAGGACTTCTATCTCGCCAGCGCCGGGGCGCCCGTCTCGTCCGGCCTGGCGCCGATCGAGAAGCTGGCGGACGACTACGGGAAGAAGTACCCGGGGCAGCCGCGCGACAGCGCCGTCGTCAACGGCTACACGGGCGCGGTCATCTTCGCGGACGCGCTGAAGAAGGCGTGCGCGGCCAAGGACCTCACCCGCGAGGGCCTGATCACCGCGCACCGCTCCACCACCGCCCACGACGGCGGCTACGGCACGCCGATGGACTTCTCGAAGGTGGACGAGCCCGGCACGCGCAGGACCTACATCCTGCGGACGGACGCCAAGGCGCTCGGCGGCCTGGTCGTCGAGCGGGAGCCCGCGGAGTCGGAGGCGGCCAGGACCTACAAGGTCCCCGCCGGAGCCTGACCCGGGGCCGCGGTCAGCCTTCGGAGACCAGGCGCGCCGCGACCCGGTCGAGGACCGCCAGATCCTCGGCCGGGAGGTCGTAGAGCGAGGGCGGCGGGGTGTCGAGGATCCGCTCGGCCTCCGCCGCCGCGGCCCGCCCCGCCGCCGTCGCCGTCACGATCTTGGAGCGGCGGTCGGCGGGGTTCTCGGTCCGCTCGACCAGGCCCCGCCCGACCAGGTCGTCCACCACGAGGGTGACGTAGGGGCGGTCGGTGAGCAGCCGCTCGGCGAGGTCGCGCAAGGACAGCGGGGCGGTCGCCGCGGCGATGTGGCGCAGCGCCTTGACCCGGAAGAAGCTCATGCCGAGCGCGTCGGTGACCTCGCGGCGCCGGTCGCCGCGCTCGTGCAGCAGGACCCGCAGGTTGTGCCACGCGCGCGCGGCGGTGTCGGCGTGCTGGACGGCGGGCTCGGTCATCGCGCACTCGCTCCCGTCACATCGCGTGCGTCCGGCGCCGGCTCGTCGCCGCCGAACAGGCCGGCCGTGCGCGCCGCGCTGCGGGCGGCCCGCCGGCCCGTGGTGGCCGTGCCCAGCACCAGGACGGCGGCGGCGCATCCGGCGAGGATCCAGTATGCCGGTCGGGCGGCCGACACGAAGGCGGACGCGGCGGGGTGCTCCGCGGCCGTCCCGGCGGCCAGCACGGCGCCGATCACCGCGACGCCGAGCGCCTGCCCGATCTGGCGGCTGGTGGAGGCGACCGCCGCGGCGACGCCCGCCTGGGCGCGCGGCATCCCCGCCACGGCGGTGTTGGTGATCGGCGAGTTCACCATGCCGAACCCGATGCCGAACAGCACGTACGCGGCGAACAGCGTGAGGTCGTTCGTCTCGGCGTCGAACGCGGCGAACAGCAGCCCGCTGGCGAGCATCGCCGCCCCCGCGATCTGGAGCGGGAGCCGGGGGCCCCGGCCGCCGACGAGCCGTCCCGACAGCGGGGCGGTCACGGCGGTCATCGCCGCCATCGGCAGCAGGAACAGCCCCGCGTGCAGCGCCGACAGCCCGCGCACGTTCTGCAGGTAGAGGGTGTTGAGGAAGAGGAAGCCGCCGAGCGCGGCGAACGCGCTGACGGCGACGACGGTCGCGCCGGAGAACGGGACGCTGCGGAAGAAGCGCAGGTCGATCAGTGGTTCGGGGGCGCGCAGGGCGTGCCCGACGAACCCGGCGAGTGACGCGGCCGCGACGAGCGCGGCGCCGTAGACGGCCGGGTCGGCCAGGCCGCGGCCGGGCGCCTCGATGATCGCGAAGGTCAGCGTCCCGAGCAGCAGGATCATGAACGCCTGGCCGAGCGGGTCGGGGCGGCGGGGGCGCGGGGCGCGCGACTCGGGGACGAACAGCGCGGTCAGCGCGAGCGCGGCCAGCCCGATCGGCACGTTCAGCCAGAAGATCGACCGCCAGCCGACCGAGTCGACCAGCAGCCCGCCGACCAGCGGCCCCATCGCCATGCTGAGCCCGACGACGGCGCCCCAGACGCCGATGGCGCGGGCCCGCTCGCGCGGCTCGGTGAACACGTTCGTGATGATCGACATCGCGACGGGGTTGAGCATGGACCCGCCGACCGCCTGCACGACGCGGGCGGCGACGAGCAGGCCGAGGGACGGCGCGAGGCTGCACAGCACCGACCCGACGGAGAACAGGGCGAGCCCCGTCTGGAACACGCGGCGCCGCCCGATCCGGTCGGCGGTGGAGCCGGACAGGAGCAGCAGGGACGCCAGGACGATCAGGTACGCGTCGATCGTCCACTGCAGGCCCGACAGCGAGCTGTGGAAGTCGCGCTGCAGCGAGGGGAGCGCGACGTTGAGGATCGTGTTGTCCAGGCTGACGATGAGCAGGCTCAGGCAGCAGATGGCCAGCACCGCCAGCCGTCGCCGGGGACTGAGTTCGGGCACGCCGCCTCCAATCGTTATAGCCCTACAACCATTAGGAGGCTACAACGATTCCGGCCGTGCCCCGTCCGGCCCCGCCCGCCGCGGGGCGCCTCAGCGCGGCGCGGGGATGCGGGCGCGGGCCGCCGGGACGACCAGCGGGGTGCCGGTCTCCGGGCAGTCGATCACCCTGCACGGCAGCCGGAAGACGCGTTCCACCAGGTCGGCGGTGACGACGGCGGACGGGTCGCCCTCGGCCGCGATCCGGCCGTCCCGCATCGCGATCATGTGCGTGGCGTAGCGGGCGGCGTGATTGAGATCATGCAGGACGGCGACGACCGTCCGGCCCTCCTCGTGCAGCCGCGCGCACAGGTCGAGCACCTCGATCTGGTGCGCGATGTCGAGGTAGGTCGTCGGCTCGTCCAGCAGCAGCAGCGGCGTCTGCTGGGCGAGCACCATCGCGATCCAGACCCGCTGCCGCTGCCCGCCCGACAGCTCGTCCACGTGCCGGTCGGCGAGGTCCCCGACACCGGTCGCGGCCATCGAATCGGCGACGACCCGCTCGTCCTCCCTGGACCACTGCCGCAGCAGGCTCTGGTGCGGGTACCGGCCGCGCGAGACGAGGTCGGCGACCGTGATGCCCTCCGGCGCGATGGACGACTGCGGCAGCAGCCCGAGCGTCCGCGCCAGTTTCTTGGCGGGCCAGTCGGCGATGGGACGGCCGTCCAGCACGACCGTCCCGGCGGTGGGCTTGAGGATCCGCGCCAGCGCGCGCAGCAGCGTCGACTTGCCGCACGCGTTCGGGCCCACGATCACCGTGAACGATCCCTCGGGGACCGCCACGTCGAGGTCCTCGGCGATGGTGCGCTTGTCGTAGGCCAGGGTGAGCCCCGTGCCGGCGAGCCGCGCGGTCGCGTCCTTCATCACATCCGTCCCGTCTTGCGTTCGGTCACGAGGAGCCAGACCAGGTATCCGCCGCCGAGCAGCCCGGTCACCACGCCGACCGGGAGCTGGTGGCCGGGGAAGCCGCGCTGCGCCGCCCAGTCGGCGGCCACCAGCAGCGCGGCGCCCATGCAGGCCGCCGGCAGCAGGTTGGGTCCGGCGGTACGGGTGAGGCGGCGGGCGATCTGCGGCGCGGTCAGCGCGACGAACGAGACCGGCCCGGCCGCCGCCGAGGCGAGCGCGGTGAGCAGCACGGCCGCGGCCAGCAGCAGCACCCGGACCCGCTCGATGGGCACGCCGAGCCCGTGCGCCGCGTCGTCACCCATCTCCAGCATCCGCAGCGCCCGGCCGCAGCCGGCGAGGACGAGCGGTCCGAGCACGGCGAGCGCCGCGATGACGGGCGCGGCGTCCGCCCAGTCGCGGCCGTCCAGGCTGCCGGTCAGCCACAGCACGGCGCGGGCCGCGTCGGTGATCTGCGCCTGGGTGATCAGGTAGCCGTTGACGCCGGTGAGGATCGCGGCGACGCCGATGCCGGTGAGGATGAGCCGCTGCCCGTGCGCGCCGTGCCGTCCGGCCACCAGGTACACGACCAGGCCGGTGAGCAGGCCGCCGCCGGCGGCGCCGGCCGCGACCGCGACGCTGCCCGCGCCGGTCAGCACGATCACGGCGAGGACGCCGGTCGCGGCGCCCTGGCTGAATCCGAGGATGTCGGGGCTGCCGAGCGGGTTGCGGACCAGCGACTGGAAGATCGCGCCCGCCAACCCGAGGGCGGCGCCGACCGCGAGCGCGGCCGCCACGCGCGGCAGCCGGATCTCGTTCACGATGAGCGAGTCGGCGGGCGAGCCCCGGCCGGCCAGCGTCCGCACGACGTCGGCGGGGCTCATCGGGAAGTCGCCGCTGCCGATGAGGAGCACGCCCGTGCCGAGCGCGGCGGCGAGGCAGAGCGCCGCGACGACGAGGGCGCGCGGCCGGAACCGGAACGACACGGCGGGCGTCCGGACGACGGCGAAATGCGGCCCCCTGCTCATGCGCGTGATCCTCCGTGCCGGCGGACGAAGTAGAGGAACACCGGCCCGCCCGCGACGACCATCACGACGCCGACCTGGAGCTCCGACGGGCGCACGATGACGCGTCCGAAGACGTCCGCCGCGAGCATCAGGGCGGGCGAGAGGACCGCGCAGTACGGGATCAGCCGGCGCAGGTCGGGGCCGGTCAGCGCGCGGACGAGGTGCGGCACCATCAGCCCGACGAAGATGATCGGCCCGCACGCCGCCGTCGCCGCGCCGCACAGCAGCGTGACGGTGACGATCGCGGCGATCCGGACCCGCCCGGGGTCGGCGCCGAGCGAGCGGGCCGCGTCCTCCCCCATCGCCATCGCGTTCAGCGGCCGCGCCAGCAGCAGCGCCGCCACCAGCCCGGCCAGGACGAACGGCGCGACGCGGACGACGGTGTAGCCCTGCGCGGAGGCGAGCGACCCGACCGTCCAGAAGCGCATCCGGTCGAGGGACGCGGTGTCGAGCAGCTGCACGGCGTTCACGTAGGAGAAGAGCGCGGCGTTCAGCGCGGACCCGGCGAGGGCGAGGCGGGCCGGAGTGGCGGCGCGCCCGCCGCCGACCGCGTAGAGCAGCACCGCGACGGCGCCCGCGCCGGCGAACGCGAACCACACGAACCCGGTGAACGAGGTGACACCGAGGAAGGAGATGGCCGACACGACCGCGGCGGCGGCGCCCGCGTTGATGCCGAGGAGGCCGGGGTCGGCGAGCGGGTTGCGGGTGAGCGACTGCATGACCGCTCCGCCGAGGCCGAGCGCCGTCCCGGCGAGCAGGCCGAGCAGGGTGCGGGGCAGGCGCATCTCGCGGACGAGCGTGTACGCCGCCGAATCGGAGTGGAGGAGCCCGTCCCAGACCTGCCCGGGCGACAGCGGCTTCGCTCCGATCCCGAGGCTCAGCACGACGGTGGCGAGGAGGAGGAGCAGCGCGCCGGCGAGCCCGGCGGCCGACCTGCCGACCGGCGGACGCCGGTCGGCCGCGGGCGGCGTGACCGGCGGCGACTTCGTCGTCAACACGTGGCGGGCTCCGGGGGGACGGCCGGGGACCACCGTGACGGTCCCCACTCTGGACAAGATCTTAGGTTAGGTTAACCTAAGCTCCCATCGGCCGACCATCCGGTCAGGCAACTTGATTTGGGAGAAAGTAGGACATGTTGAACAACGGGGCACAGCACCTCACCCGCCGCGGCCTGCTCGGCGCGGGCGGCGCCCTCGCCCTCGGGGCGCTCATCAGCGCGTGCGGAAGCGGCGGCGACGCGAGCGGCACGGCCTCGCCCGGCGGCGCCTGGACGTTCACCGACGACCGCGGCACCGAGGTCCGGCTCAAGGCGCGCCCGCAGCGGGTCGTCGGCTACGTCGGCACCGCCGCCGCCCTCTACGACTTCGGCGTGGACCGCCAGATCGTCGGCGTGTTCGGCCCGACCAAGCTCAAGGACGGCAAGCCCGACCCGCAGGCCGGGAACCTGCCCGTCGACCGCCTGGAGATCATCGGCAACGCCTACGGCGAGTTCAACATCGAGAAGTACGCCGCGCTTCGCCCCGACCTGCTCGTCGACAACATGTTCCTGCCGGGCGAGCTGTTCTACGTGCCGGCCGAGAGCAAGGACAAGATCTTCGCGCTGGCGGGCTCGGTCGCCATCTCCGCCGGCGCCGTCGCGCTGCCGAAGCCGATCGAGCGGACCGCCGCCCTCGCCGCCGCCCTCGGCGCCGACCTGAAGTCGGCGAAGGTCACCGCCGCCAAGGCGCGCTTCGACAAGGCCGTCGGGGCGCTGCGCGCGGCGGTCAGGGCCAAGCCGGGCCTGAAGGTGCTGGCGGCGTCCGCGAGCCCCGACCTCTTCTACGCCTCCAGCCCGGCCAAGAACACCGACCTCATCTACTTCAAGGAGCTCGGCCTCGACCTGATCGAGCCGGACAACCTGAGCAAGGAGGGCTACTTCGAGAATCTGAGCTGGGAGAACGCCGACAAGTACAAGGCCGACGTCATCATGCTCGACTCCCGCACGCAGGCGCTCCAGCCGAAGGACCTCGGCTCCAAGCCGTCCTGGAAGGACCTGCCCGCGGTGAAGGCGGGCCAGGTCATCGCGTGGCAGCCCGAGCCCCGCTTCTCCTACGAGGGCTGCGCGCCGATCATCGAGGCGCTCGCCGCGTCCCTCCGGTCGGCGAAGAAGACGGGCTGAGGCCGCCATGGCGAAGACCCCGGCGCATCCGTACGCCTTCTTCGACCTGCACGTCCTGCGGTCCGAGCGGCTCGGCCCGTCCATGGTCCGCATCACCTTCGGCGGCGAGTCCGTGGACGGCTTCGTCACCGGCGGCCGCGACCAGCGGTTCAAGATCTTCCTGCCGCACCCGCACCAGGACGCCCCCGTCATGCCGCAGGGCAGCGGCGGCGACACGTGGTTCGCCGACTGGCGGGCGCTGGACCCGGCCGTGCGCGGCGTCATGCGGTCCTACACCGTCCGCGCCAAGCGCCCCGGCGAGCTGGACGTCGACTTCGCGCTGCACATGGACGGCGCGTCCGGCCCGGCCGCCCGCTGGGCCGCGGCGGCGAGCGCGGGCGACCGCGTCGCCGTCCTCGGCCCGACCGGCCCCGACAACGGCGGCTTCGACTTCCGGCCGCCGCCCGGCGCGCCGGTCGTGATCGCGGGCGACCTGACCGCGCTGCCCGCCATCGCCGGCAACCTCGCCTGGCTGCCCGCCGGGACGTCCGCGCAGGTCTGGATCGACGTCCCCGAGCCCGGCGACCGCCAGGACCTGCCGACCGCGGCAGAGGCGCGGATCGACTGGGTCTCCCCCGGCGGTCTGCTGGACGCCGTGCGCGCGGCATCGATCCCGGACGGCGCGTACGCGTGGATCGCGGGCGAGTCCGCCGTGGTGAAGGCGCTGCGCCGGCACCTGGTGAACGAGCGCGGGCTGGACCGCCGCGCCGTCACCTTCACCGGCTACTGGCGGCGCGGCGCCACCGAGGAGGACCTGCTCGCCGAGGTCGTCGCCGGCGGCAGCCCCGCCACCGAGGAGTGAGCCGGGTCAGGGGCCGCGGCCGGTGTCGTCGATGTCGGTGTCGGTGTCGTCGAGGGTGAGGGCGGACCGGTCGAGGGCGCCGGCGCGGTAGGCGGCGGCGCCGATGGTCTGCGCGGCGACGGGCGCGGTGAGCAGCTGGACGATCGCGACCAGCAGCAGCGGGGCGGCGGCCGCGACGGAGCGCGCCTGGGGCGCGGCGCCCGCGAGGACGAGCAGGAGCCCGATCGTCTGCGGCTTCGTCGCGGCGTGCAGCCGGGTGAGCAGGTCGGGGAACCGCAGCACGCCGAGCGCGCCCACCGCGCAGAACGCGGCGCCCGCGGGGAGCAGGACGGCGGTGACGACGTCGCCGGCGGTCACGAGCCGTCCTCCCGTCGCGCCGCGAGGCGGGCGGCGGTGACCGACCCGACGAACCCCAGCAGCACGACGGCCACCAGGATCGTCGACAGCGCGGGCTCGCCCCGGACGGCCGAGTGCACCGCGATTCCGCTGACCAGCAGGACCGCGAGGACGTCCACGGCCATGATCCGGTCGAAGGACGTCGGGCCGCGGACGAGCCGCGCGGCGGTCATCAGGATCGCCGCGCCGAGCAGGACCATGGTGACGGTGTAGACGGCGGTCATCCCTGTCCTTCCTCCGCTGTGTCCTCGGGTGTCACGAGGGCCCGCATCAGCCTGCGCTCCGTGCGCAGCACGCCGTCCCGCATGGCGTCGGCCTCCCGGCGGTCGCGGACCGGCATGCCGTGGATGCGCAGGATCGACCGCTCCCAGTCGAGGTCGACGAGCAGGGTGCCGGGGCGCAGGGAGATGCTCGTCGTGACCACGAGCAGGACGAGCTCCGAGCGCGTCCGGGCGCGCACCTCGATGACGGCGCCCCGGACCCGGCGCGGGGCGCGCAGCGCGTGCCAGCCGATGACCACGCTCGACGCCAGCAGGTCCCACGCGAGCTCCGCGGCGGCCTCGGCGAGGCGCAGCGGCCGGATCCTGGTGACGAGCGGGACCGCGGGCAGCCTGCTCACCGCGTAGGCGACGACCACGGCGACGACGCCGCCCGCGACGATGAGGGCGTCGACCCGGCCCCACAGCACCACCCAGACCGCGAGGAGCCACGCCGCCATGCCCAGCCGGGCGCCGATCCTGCGGACCGCGGTCGTCACGGCGTCCTCCCGTCGAGCACGGCCCGCCGGTAGGCCGACGGCTCCACCAGGTCGGCCGCGGCGCGCGCGCTCCAGGACGACAGCGGCCCGGCGAACACGGCGATGAGGAGCCCGCCCGCGACCATCACGGCGGTCACGGCCTGCATCACCCGCACCCCGCCCCGCGTGTAGGGCTCGGAGGGGGGCGGCTCCCCCGCCTCGGCCGGGCGGGGCCGCCAGAACCCGAGCGCCCAGATCCGCGCCATCGCCATGAGCGTGAGGAGGCTCGCGAGCACCGCGACGCCCGTGACGGCGTACGCCAGCGGCCGTCCCGACCCGAGGCCCGCCTGGAACAGGGCGAGCTTCGCGACGAACCCGGACGTCGGCGGCACGCCGCTCACGCTCATCGCGGGGATGAAGAACAGCACGGCGATGAGGGCCGACAGGCGCGCGAGGCCGCCGAGCCGGTGCAGCGACGTCTCCCCCGTGCGGGCCTGGATCAGGTCGCTGACCAGGAACAGCGTCGCCTGCACGACGATGTGGTGGACGAGGTAGAGGATCGCCCCGGTGAGCCCGGCGACGCTGAACAGCGCGAGCCCGAAGAGCATGTAGCCGATGTGGCCGACGAGGGTGAAGGAGAACACCCGGTGGATGTCGTCGTTCGCCAGCGCGCCGAGGGTGCCGACGACCATCGTCCCGGCGGCGAGGACGAGCATCACCCACGACCCGTGCTCGCGGGGGAACACCAGCGTCTCGACGCGGATGAGCGCGTAGACCGCGGCCTTCGTCAGCAGCGCGGCGAACACGGCGGTGACCTTGGTGAGGGCGGCGGGGTAGGCGTCGGGCAGCCACAGGTGCATCGGCACGATCGCGCCCTTGATCCCGAACACCACGAGGAACAGCAGCCCGAGCGCCGTCCGGGTGCCCGCCGGCAGCGCCGGGACGCGCTCGGACAGGTCGGCGAGGTTCACCGTCCCGGCCGCCGCGTAGGTCAGGCCGAGCGCGGTGAGGAACATGATCGAGGACGTGAGGCTGACGACCGTGTAGGTCATGCTCGCCCGGAGGCGTTCGGCCGTCGGCTGGAGGGTCATGAGCACGTAGCTCGACGCGAGCATCACCTCGAACGCGACGAACAGGTTGAACAGGTCACCGGCGAGGAACACCAGGCCGACCCCGGCCGTCAGCGCCAGGTACGCGGGATGGAAGACGCCCGGCTCGCTGCGCCGCTCCAGCGCGCCCGCGCCCTCCGCCACCGCGTGCAGCATGATCGCCAGCAGCACGGTGCTGGACACCACGAGCAGCAGCGCCGACAGCCGATCGGCGACGAGCGTGATCCCGAACGGGGCCGCCCACCCACCGACCTGCACTGCGACGACCCCCTCCCGCGCCACGGCGACCAGCACCGCCACGCAGGCCGCCACGGCCCCGGCCCCGACGAGCGGCGCGAGGACCCGCAGCCAGAACCGGCGGCGACGGCTGATCATCGCGAGCGCCGCGCCGAGCAGCGGCAGCGCGAACGGCAGCGGAAGCAGGACGTTCACTCGTCCTCCTCCAGCGGGTCGTGCCGCTCCGGCGGGGCGTCCCAGGACCCGCGGCGGCGCTCGGCGCAGATCCGGCGGTCCTCGACGTCGTCCTGCACCTCGTCCTCGCCGAGCAGCCGCCGGCTGCGGTAGGCCAGCGCCAGCAGGAACGCCGTGACCCCGAACGTGATCACGATGGCGGTGAGCGCCATGGCCTGCGGCAGCGGGTCGGCCATCGTCAGCCGCGACTCCCCGCCGAGCAGCGGCGGCCCCCCCGCTGCCCCGCCCGCCAGCAGCAGGACGAGGTTGGCGCCGTGCCCGAGCAGCATGAAGCCCACCACGACGCGGATCAGCGACCGCTGCATCAGCAGGTCGAACCCTGCCGCGAACAGCACCGCGACGGTCAGCACGAGGACGAGCGCGGGCCCGGTCACACCGCCTCCTCCTCGTCCGGCTCGTCCTCCAGGCTCGCCCCGAGCGTGGTGAGGATCGTCAGCACCAGCCCGAGGACCACCAGATACACCCCGATGTCGAAGAACAGGCTGGTCGGCACGTGGACCTCGCCCAGGACGGGCGGCGACGCGTGCCAGACCTCCCCCTGGAGGAACTCCCCGTGCGGGAACCCGCCGGCCGTCCAGCCGGCCGCGCCCGTGGCGACCGCGAGCCCGAGGCCGCCGCCGATCAGGACGCTCGGCCGCACCGGCAGCGCGGTCGCCAGCTCCCGCCGCCCGCCCGGCAGGTAGCGCAGCACGAACGCCATGCCCGCCACGAGCCCGCCCACGAACCCGCCCCCCGGGTGGCCGTGCCCCGCGACGAGCAGGTAGAGGGAGAACACCAGGATCGTCGGGCCGAGGAACCGCGCCGCGGCCTCCAGCACCACCGACGATCCGCCCAGGGGCGGGCGCCCCGGCGCCGCCAGCCAGCGGCTCCCCGCCTCCCCGGGCCCGCGCTCGCCGCCGGTCGGGCTCGGCAGCCGCCGCCCGCTGGTCACCAGCCCGACCACGCCCATCGCCGCGACGCCCAGCACCGTGATCTCGCCGAGCGTGTCGAGCGCCCGCATCTCGACGAGGATCGCGTTCACGACGTTCTCAGCCCCCTCCTCGGCGGCGAGCCGCGCGTACCCGGCACCGACCGGACGGGAGTCGCGGCTCAGCGCCGCCACCACCAGGAACAGCGCGACGAACCCGCCCAGGCACACGCTGACCGTCCCGGCGACCGCCCTCGCCGGCCCCGTGCGGCGCCTCTCCGGGTACCGGACCGGCAGCCGCCGCAGCACCAGCACCAGCATGATCAGCGACAGCGTCTCCACGACGAAGAGCGTCAGCGCGAGATCGGGACCGCCCTGCACCACGAACAGCCCGCCGACCCCGTAGCCCGTCCCGGCGAGCAGCAGCGCGGCCGTCAGCCTGCGGCGGGCCCGCAGCGCCGCGAGCGCGCAGCCGATCACGACCACGGCGAGGACGACCTGCGCGGGGTCGTCCCACGCCCGTAGCCGGGCCACCGGGATCTCCGGGCCCGTCCCCCGGACCAGGGCCGCCACCAGCGCCGACCCGGGCACCACCAGCGCCATCGCCCCGATCACACCGAGGTAGACGGGCAGCGAACCGATCTGCACGCGCGTGGTGACCGCGTGCGCCCCGGCGAGGATCCCCTCGACCGTCCCGTCGTAGTCGCGCTGCGCGTCGAGGAACCGCCACCGCGCCCGCCTGACCGGGAACGTCCGACCGAACAGGACGAACACCACGGCGCCCACCACGAGCGCGACCACGGAGAGCCACAGCGCCGGCCCGAGGCCGTGCCAGAGGGCGAGCTTGTACTCACCGTCACTCGCCAGCGTGTCCGCATAGGGCCCGGCGAGCTTCTGCATCACCCCGGGAGCAACACCCAAGGCGAATCCGGCCACGGCGAGGACGACAACGGGTCCCACCAGACCCCAGTGACCCCCGGGCGTGACCTCGGCCCGGCCGCCGAACGCACCGACCAGGAACCGCACGCCATAGGCCACGGTCAGCGCGGACCCCGCCACGACACCGGCGAGGACGGCCACATCCCAACCGCCATGGGCGAACGCCTCCATGGCCGCCTCTTTCGCCACGAACCCCAGGAACGGCGGCAGACCGATCATCGACGCCGTCGCCGCCGTCGCCGTGACAGCCAGGACCGGCAGCCGCCGCCAGGCTCCCGAGAGCCGGTCGGCGCGGCGCGTCCCCGTCTCGTGCTCCACCGTCCCGACCGTCAGGAACAGCGGCGCCTTGAACAGCCCGTGGGCCAGCAGCAACGCGGTGCCCGCCAGCGCCGCGGTCCGCGTCCCGTCGCCCAGCAGGACCATCAGTAGGCCGAGCTGGCTCACCGTCCCGTACGCGAGCAGCCGTTTCAGGTCATGCTGCCGCAGAGCGAGCACCCCGCCCGTCAACAGGCTCAGCAACCCGACCCCCACCACCAGCGGGCGCCACACCCCGGCGTCGCCGAACGCCGGCGCCAGCCGCGCCACCAGGTAGACACCGGCCTTCACCATGGCCGCGGCGTGCAGATAGGCACTGACCGGCGTGGGCGCCACCATCGCGGCGGGAAGCCACGCGTGCAGCGGCACCTGCGCCGACTTGGCGAACGCCCCGAGCAGCACCAGCACCACCCCGGCCGTCGCCGGCGGACCGCTGGGCGGATCGGCCACCATCGCCGAGATCCGGTACGTCCCGGCGGTCTGCCCGAGCAGCACGAACCCGGCGAGCATGACCAGCCCGAACGCGGTCGTCGTCAGCAGCGCCTGCGCGGCCGCCCGCCTGTCCTCCGCCCGCTCCGGCCGCGTCGCGCCGATGAGCACGAACGAGCTGACCGTGGTCAGCTCCCAGAACACGTACAGGACGAGGAGGTTGTCGGCCAGCACCAGCCCCGTCATCGCCCCCGCGAACGCGACGAGCGTCCCGATCATCAGCCGTTCGGGACGCTCGAAGTACCAGCCCGCGTAGCACAGGACGACGGCGCCCACCCCGCCGATCAGCAGCAGCATCACGATGGACAGCGCGTCCAGCCGGAAGTCGAAGACCAGCCCGAGCTCCGGCGCCCAGTCCAGCCGCGCCGTGACCGCGCCCCGCCCGACCTGCGCGGCGGCCCACCCGGCCGTCACCGCCGGAAGGACCGCGGCGACGCACGCCATCACGCGCCGACGGCGCCCGAGCACCCAGGGCACCGCCACCGCGACGACGGCATAAGCGAGAACCAGCGCGAGCATGCCGCCGCAGCCCCCCTCCGCAAGGCACGTCGCCTCCCACTTACCCGATCATCACCCCCGAAACGACCACCCGCCCGCATGGAACCACCAAGATCCACCCGGCGCGGCGCGCCCCGGCTTCACCTACGTGCGGGCGAGTTCTGGCGGACGGTGGTGCGGACCTGGTCACGGAACCACTGGTGGCCCCGATCGGAGGAGTGGCGCGGGTGCCAGGCCATGCCGATCTCGATGGGCGGGGTCGCGACGGGGATCGGGAAGGTGCGCAGTCCAAGGGCGGTGAGGGCCTCGGGGAGCCATCCGTCGAGGGTGAGGCAGACCAGGTCGCCGGTGCGGGCCATCAGCAGGGCGGCGGTATGGCTCGGGACGACGGCCGCGACCCGGCGGCGCAGCCCCTGCCGGGCGAGCGCGGCGTCGATGGGCCCATGGCGCTTGCCCTGCCGGGAGATGCCGATGTGGTCGGCGGCGGCGAACCGGCGGGCGTCGACGGGGCCGTCGAACAGGGGGTGGTCGGCTCGGGCGACGGCGACGAGGGGGACCGACGTCAGGGCCTCGGTGCGGGTCTCGGGGTCCAGATGGTCGAGGACGCCGAGTTCGAGGTCGACCGTGCCCTGGCGCAGGGCGGGCGTCCCCTCGATCGACTCCGGGAGGAAGACCAGTACGGCCCGGGGCGCCTGGGCGCGGACGCGTTCGGTCAGCGGCGCGGCCAGATTGGCCAGCAGGAGGTCGCTGACCTGGGCGGTGAACGTCCGGTCCAGGTCGGGAAGGCCGGGCCCGGGCGCCGGGGCGAGGACGGCGTCGGCGTGTTCGAGGAGCGAGCGGACCTCCTCCCGCAGGCGCACCGCGCGGGGGGTGGGGACCATCTGCTGCCCGGCGCGGACCAGGAGCGGGTCGCCGGTGGTGCGGCGCAGCCGTCCGAGGGCGCGGCTGACGGCGGCCGGAGAGGTGCCGAGGCGCTCGGCCGCACGGGTGACGCTGTTCTCCTGGAGGAGGGCGTCCAGGGTCGTCAGCAGGTTGAGGTCCATGACACCCCTCATCGAATTGCGTTCGGCGAAACTATCCGTTGCCCATCTTTGCATTGTGCGACATGTCGGTGGTGGCCAAGACTCCAAGCGTCCGCACGTTACGAACCCTGGAGTGACCATGACGCAGTCCGTCCGCGCAGGCAGGGAAGGCGACCTGCTGGCGGTGGTGAGCCAGAGCGGCGCCACCGTCTCGTTCTTCGACGCCGCCGACGACACCCGCGTCGGCGACGTCGACGTCCTCGCCGAACCTCACGAGCTGTGCTTCGACGCCCGCCGGCGGCTCCTGTGGTGCGCCAGCACCTACCGCTCGGGCTATTACCACGCGAACTCCGGCAGGCGCAGCGAGCTCACCGCCATCGACCCCGACACGCGGCGGATCGTCGAGGTCGTCGACCTGTCGCCGGAGCACGCGCCGCACGGCCTCGCCCTGGACGCCGAGCGCGGGCTCCTCTACGCGAGCGTCGAGGGATCCGACGAGAGGCCCGGCGGCGTGGTGGTCGTCGACACCGCCACACGGCGCCCGATCGGGCGGATCGACACCGAGGCCCCGGGCCCGCACTGGTTCGTCATCAGCCCGGACGGGACGACGGGCTACGCCACCAACAAGGAGGCGCCGTTCGTCTCGGTCGTCGACCTGGAGAAGGGGACGCTCACCGCCAAGGTCGAAGTCCCCGGCAGCGAGGGACTGGCCGTGTCACCGGACGGGACGCGGGTGTTCGTCGCCGCGCCCTACGGATCGTTCGCCTCGGGCGCCGAGCCGCCCTCCCCCGGCATCCGGGTCATCGACGCCAAGACCGCCGCGGTGACCGAGGTCCTTTCCGTCGAGAACATCGTGTTCCCCGTCCACGTCACGTCGACCGGCAAGGTCCTGGCCGGGGAGCTGCGGATGGCCGCCGAACCCGGGAGCCCTCTGGGCGGCCACGCCCCCGGCCGGCTGACGGTGTTCTCCGCCGTCTCCGGCGACCGGCTCGGCCATTCGGAGGTCGGCCTGTTCCCGCTCACGATCACGTCCTCACCGGACGGCGCGCTCGGATACGTCGCCTGCGTCACGTCCTCGACGGTCGACGTCATCGACCTGGAGTCGATGAAGCGGCTCAACCGGCTCGACATCGCCAAGCGCGGCGAGCCCGGGGCGCACGGCCTGGCCTACATCCCCCGCGCTCGCTGACCTGCGGTCTCAGGCCTTCGCCCTGAGACCGTCCAGCATCACGCGAGTGACGGCGTCGTCCTCCTGGGCGCCGGGACGGCAGACGGCGGTACTGAGGATCTCGACGGCCTCCACCGGGCTGATGTCATCGCGCATCGCGCCCTCCTCCTGCACCTCCCGCATGAGGTCCCGGAGGAGGCCGTCGACCTCGTCCTGCAAGGCGATCCTCTCCTGCTGCATCGAATCGCCATCCGCGGCGGCCTTGATGAGGGCGAACGGCTGACCAGCACAGAAAGCGACGACCCGGGTCAGCACCTCCCAGCGCGGAAGCTCCTGCGCGCGAAGCCGCCGTATCTCCACTCCAAGGCACCGGAGCGAACCGGTCGCGATCTCCTCGACGAGAGCCCGCCGGTCCGGGAAGTGCCGGTAGAGGGTGCCCACGCCGAGATCCGCCGCCCGCGCGATCTCCTCCATGCTGACGCCGGGCCCCCGCTCGACGAACAGCCCGAGAGCGCAGGAAACGATCCGCTCGCGGTTGCGCTTCGCGTCGGCCCGCATCGTCCACTCCCCACGGTTAACCGGAACAACAGATTCAGGTTATCCTGCACAACCAGAACCGGAAGATCCGATTCACCTTGGGAGCGACTCATGCGCATCGGACTGTTCACCATCGCCGGAACGGCCCCCTTGGACGACCTCGTGACGCAGGTCCGCCAAGCCCGCGACGCCGGCCTCGACAGCGTCTTCTTCGGCCACGCGGGCTCCTGGGACGCCCTCATGACCGCCGCGGTCGCCGGCCGCGAGGTCCCCGGCATCGAGGTGGGCACGGCGATCGTCCCGACCTACCCGCGCCACCCCCTCGCCCTGGCGAGCCAGGCTCTCACCGCGCAGGCCATGACGGGCGGCCGCTTCGCCCTCGGCATCGGCCCGAGCCACCCCCAGGTCATCGAGGGATCGCACGGCATCGCCTACGACCGCCCGGCGCGACACGTCCGCGAGTACCTGTCGGCCCTGCGCCCTCTGCTGCGCGGCGAGGAAGTCGACTACCACGGCGAGACTTCGACCGCGGTGGGCAAGCTGGACGCCCCGGGCGCGACCCCGCCGCCGGTGCTGGTGTCAGCGCTGGGCCCGGCCATGCTGCGGATCGCGGGCGAACTGGCCGACGGCACCGTGACGACCTGGGTGGGCGCCGACGCGATCGCCGACCACATCGTCCCGTCCATCACCAAGGCCGCCGAGGCCGCAGACCGCCCCGCACCGCGAGTGCTGGCAGGCGTCATAGCAGCTCTCACCAACGACCCTGACGCCGTCCGCCGCGACCTGGCGGACCAGCTGGGCGCCGCGGCAGACTTCCCCGCCTACCGCGCGATCCTCGACCGCCAGGGCCTCTCCGGCGTCCACGAGACCGTCATAGCCGGAGACGAGAGGACGATCACCCGCGAACTGCGCCGCTTCGCCGACGCAGGCGCAACAGACCTACTGATCAGCCCCCGCAGCGACCCGGCGGAACTCCTCACCCTGGCCGCCTCCCTACGCTGAAAACGCCCCACCGAATCCGAGGTGGAATGGCGACGTGGGCTGGGTATCTCCGAGAAGGAAGGGAAAACTATCGGCACACCTGAACGTGCTTGAAATGCCGCAACCAGCGGCAGCGTGAACAGGATCGAAAGCCCGCAACCGGGAGCCGGGGAGCGAAGCTCCCCACCGGGGGGTTCCGGGGGGTCGCCCCCCGGGCTGGCACGACGGGCCCCGGCGAAGGCGAGCAAAGCTCGACGAGCAGGGGACCCCGCCTCGCTCCCGCGATTGGACTCGAACCGGCCACACCAGGCATGTCCCACTTCGCGACTGTCGTCGACTCCGGCAACGAGCCCACACCCGTCCACACGAGTTCAGGCGCGTCCACCTGGCTTGATACCCACGTTGGTACTCACATCGACAGCAGTCTGAGGCGTCGATGGCCGACAGAGGCCTCCCAAGGCCAAGGCCTCGTGGTGTACCGGTCATCAACCAGTGGACAACGATCTCCCCAAGAAGACCTGTAGCTCCGGGGACTCCCGCCCTCCCCACGGAGGCCATCGCCGACTAACATGCTCAGCAGGAACTTGCGGGTCGTACGGTTCCTCCCAGGCCGGAGGGGAAGGGATCGCGTGTGGATGCACCAGATCTCGCCAGCGACAGCATGGCAATCGTCATAAACGGGACTTTTGACCCAATACGAATTACTCCTCACTGGCTACGCCAGATGGACTTGATCGCCTTAGAGGATTACGAATCTCAGGAAATTGAAGTCATCAGCCGCGGCGTTGCCATTGTTAAATATGGGTCAATTCAATTGAGAGTGGCCTCGGACAAGCTGCAAGTTGCGACAGATGAAATAGTCGACATCGAAGCAGCTAGAGACTTGGCAACTGGGATACTCCTATCGAAAGGGGCTGCCGCGATTGCATCAATGGGAATCAATCGAGCAGTCCACTTTGAGGCCGCAATAGAAAAATGCCATGCCATTGGGGACTTGCTCGCACCAAAGAAATACTGGAGCGACTTGGTGGACTTGCCTGGCATGGCGGACCTTACGATCAAGGCTGTGCGAAAGGATGGATACGGTGGCAATATTAATGTCCAAGTTCAACCCTCGGTTATAGTCCGTCCCGGCGTGTATGTATCCATAAATGACCACTACAATCTGACGCTATCCGAAGCACCTACCGACCGAAACGTGGTGGCGGATCCCGAAGAAGCCGACCCTCAGATTTCCTCGGAAAAAATCTCTGTAGCAGTAAAAATTCTCACCGAGAAATTCGCCGCCTCCCGCAACCTGTCACAATCCCTTATAAATCGGGTGGCCTCGCTTGGCGACTCAACAGAGGGGCAATGATGGCAATTTCAACGGGCATTACCTCCTCCGAACAAGAGATACTAAACCGTCTTCCCACGGGCGCCTCTACGGACATCACGACCGCTGTTCCTTCTACTGCGCCCAAAATCAAAGACGAAGCACCATTCGCTCAACTCTCATCAACGCCCGCTTCCGCCGCGCAGAGCAAAACAAAGTCTCCTACCTTGACTGTTCGGCCTCCCCAAAGTCGAGGTCCTCGGGGACGCCGTGTCACCGGGCTGGATAAATGGGAAGGAAAAATCCTAGAAGTTCACGAAGATACTTTCACCGCAGAATTGCACCTGATCGACCACAGCGGGATGCCAATCACCGCAGACTTTGAGCTTAGCCTTCTGGGCTCGGACGCCGAACACGCCACCCCAGGAGATATTTTCTATCTAGCAGTACGCACGGTGAAAGCACCTGGCCAGCGGCCTACGCGGACAGAGAGCCTTAGACTTAGACGGCTGGGGCGATTCTCCCCCGAAGAAGTTGAAGCTATACAAGCAAGAGCAGACGCCCTTTTGGATCGCCTTGAGCAGCTTTTCGACTGATCCCCCCTCGCCCGATACCTTTGAAGTGTCGGTGTTCGGACCAGGCAAAGGGGAATCCATCGTGGTGCATTTAGGTGCCCGCCGATGGATCGTAGTTGACTCTTGTCGAGACCAGCGAAGCGGCACGGTTTCGCCTCTCGATTACCTAAAAGGTATAGGCGTCGATCTTTCGACGGAAGTTCACGCCATTGTGGCAACACATGCCCACGATGATCACTTTGCAGGTATTGCGGACACTGTTGAAGCATGTGCTTCTGCTGTCGTCGTCACATCTCAAGCTCTTGTGAGCCGCGAATTTCTCGCCTTGGTTGAGGCGGACAACGAGATCGCTGGAGTGACTGACACAGCATCTTATCGAGAGTATCGACGAATTTTCGCCATCGCAGAACGACGGAAGCAGTCCTTCACTGGCCAACGTCCGCTACGTCGAGCGCAGGAAAACAAGATCGTACTTACGTTGCCCAGACGCGACGTTGCACCACCCGCAACCGTTACAGCCCTGTCTCCCTCGGAACATGCTGTGACCCGCGCACTGGAAACACTGGCCAAAAATCAACTTCACGCGATGGGCGAGCGTACACGCCGCTCAATGCTTGATCCAAATGAAGCCTCAATTGGATTGTGGATTAGCGCCGGAGAAGTAAACGTACTTCTAGGCGCCGACCTACTCTCTGGTCCCAAGGGGTGCGGTTGGGGCGCTATCCTCCATTCGTTCAGCCCTCCCGAACTGGCAACCCTCTACAAAGCCGCGCATCACGGATCCAGCACTTCACATCACGACGGACTGTGGGACAAGCTGCTGACCACTGCGCCTGTCGTTCTTATGACCCCATTTCGTCACGGCAGTGTGAATCTGCCCAAGGATAGCGATATCGCCTATTTTCTTGGTTACACCAACCATGCATGGATCACTTCACCGCGTCCGCCAACCCCTAGTAGCTCCTTTCAGAAACAAGCAGCTAAGTTGGGCACACTGGCTCGAAACGCCCGCGACCCTTATGGGAAGGTCGGCCACTTGCGAGCCCGCATTTCACTGAATGGCGGAGCGTGGCATGTAGACAACTTCTCGCCGGCTGCACAACTGAGAACGTCTTCTACGAAATAGAAGTCGCCCTCGGTCAGGATACGGGTTGGTAATCCCTCAGGGAACTTACGGCCGGAGCCACCTCTATTTTGGCTGCCCTGGCGCTACGCAACGTCCCGAAGGTGGCGAAGGCGGTCGAGGTACTCGGCCACCGCCGGATGGTCGACTGAACTGCCTGCGAGAGTATCCGCCAACTCCTGAGAAACCATGAGAAGGGATGGCAGAGACTTGCGGTCACCCTCCAACGCACGATTGCCCATGGCTACCGCCTGCTCTATGTCGCCCTCTCTTGCAGCGACGACACCAAGCGTGACACGAGCCTCGGCATTGCGCATCGGGCTACGCTCAACACCGTTAGCTTTGGTCCCTGCTCTTAGAACCTCGGAGGCGTAAGTCTTAGCTAGACGGTCCTCTGTCGCGAGGATCCGATAGCAGTCCATTGAGTAGAAATCGAACTTGGCAGGGTCGACGACGAAATGGTGATCTAGATTGTCCGGATAGGGCAGCGTCTCTAGCAGTGTCCGGCCCTGGTCTAGAGCGAGCTCGGTCTGCCGCCGGTCGCCTAGCCGGGCCCACGCCTTCGCTCTTTGGCCAGCGAGCTGCACCGCCACACTATGATTCGATGCGACCGCCTCACCGGCTTCCGCTGCCGCGATCATTCCCCGATAGTCACCCTTGGTCAGAGAGAACCATGCGCGCATTTCATGCGCCCACCCACTGATCTCGCTTGCCCCGGATTCCTCCCCGAGGGTGAGCGCTGCCCGCCGAGTCGCTTCGGAATTCCGATCATTGGCGTCATATTCGACGCATCCAACGAGAAGCGCAAGCATCCCGGAAAGCGCAAGAATCTCGCGGTGTGCGCGAGCGTTGTTCGGCGGTCCAGAAGGCCGGTAATCCGGCGCAACCACTGCCGCCCCTCCACAAGAAGGTCTTCGGGGGGTAGGTATGGATACTCCGAACACAAGCGGTCCACCGTGACGCGTAGCCCGTCGAGTGTCGCATCGTCAAGTTGCTTGTGCGCAACCGAGTGACGATCTCCAACGTGTCCATTCCTGCGACGCTGAGCAACTCAGCTTCCGAGTCGCGGCGCCCCGGCTCTGGCCCGAATATTGCTGCGGTAACGGTTCCGTAGGTCTTGGCGACTAGAGGGCGATAGAAATCATCGGGTCGCGTCTCGCCGGCTTCCCACCGCCGGATGGTGCGGAGCATGCTCGCATCGGACGGAAGTTCTTGCTTCGCGTGAGCCCGTAGCGCCGCCACGAACTTCGGTTGGGACCACCCGCGCGCCTCCCGCTCTGCGCGGATACGGCGGGCCCAGTCCGGTCGATCGTCCATGTGGATCTACCTCCTTACCGCCCAGTGTGCAGGGGAAACGGCCACTGGCACGAGGGGCTGACAGGGGGTTGTCAGCCCCCAAGCCAGCTATTCGCGCATGCGGGTCGTCGCGACTTTTGAAGCATGAACAGCGCATCACCCTCCACCCAGCGCCGAACTGGCTCATCGCTACTCACCCTTGGTGGGGAAGCGAGTCAGCAAGCCGGCCACCGCATCTTCTGTGGCCGAGAGAACCCGCCGCGCTTCTCGAAGCTGACGCTGTACCGCTACCAGTTCAGACGCCAGTTCGGGCCCGTCGCCGGTCCCGGCGGGCTCCCTCACGAACGCTCCGCTGGTTCCTCTGATCTCTACAAGCCCTTCGCTCTCCAGGATGCGCACGGCCGCGGCGGCTGTGTTGCGAGCGAGGCCGTTTGTCTCGGCGAGCTGCCGATACGAGGGCAGGCGTGCCCCCGGCGGGTAGCTCGAACCCTTTTCGATCTCCGCGCGCAGCCGCCTCGCGAGCTGGCGGCTTGCAAGTCCTTCGTCATCCCGAGTCGCCACGACCTCACGGTACCCGAGTGTCTTGCGACAAGGGCTTGACGGATCCGGTTCACGTCCCTACTGTCATGGGACAAGACAGCTTGTCGCAAGACAAGCTAAGGAAGGTCGTTCATGTTTCCGCAGCAGTCCAGCAAGATCCCGCAGTGGCTGGCCGGTGTGGCGGTCATCATCTTCGCCGTCAACAACCCCGAGAAGACCGCTGACCTGGTCAACAAGGTCATCCACGCGATCACGACGTTCTCGGGCTCGCTGGGCTAGTCCGCGATGACCGCGGCCTCTCCTCTGTCCAAGCGGCCCCGGCGCTCAAGCCACCAAGCACACCGCCGAGAGCCGCGACCCGAACCGATCACGACCCGCATGGAGGACCACATGCCTGTCAACCCGTCCGCGCTGTCGCTGGGAGACCTAGTGGCCGAACTGGGGACGCGCGGCGACTGCCGCCACGACCCGGACCTGCACATGGGCCCGGACGCGTTCGAGGACGAGCCGCTCGCCGAGCGTCTGGCCCGTCAGGACGTGGCCCGCGAGGTGTGCGAGGGCTGCCCGGTGTGGGCCCTGTGCCTGGACTACGCGCTGCGGATCCGCCCCACGTTCGGCGTGTGGGCGGGCTACCTGCCGCGCGAACTGGCCGCGCTCCGGCGTGAGGCCCGCGCCCTGTCCGCGCCCGAAGTGGAAGAGGCCGCCTGACATGAGGAACCGCACTTACACCCATTCCGACGTGCTGACCATCGGTGTCCGCGACGGCTGGGCCGACCCGGAGACCGACCCCACCCGGATCGACTGGAGGGCGCGTCAGGCGTCCGCTGCGATCCCGTTCGCGGTTGTCGATGGGCGTCCGGTCAACCCGTGCGAGAAGACCGCGGTGAGCCGGGGCCGTAACGAGTTGGGGCACTGGGGCGAGGCGTTGGCCGCCGATGCGCTGGTGTCGGTGTCCGACCCGTCCGGCCGCCGGTGGATCCTCATGGTGGAGCGTGCGGACGGGCACGGCTGGGCACTGCCCGGCGGCCACGTCGACCCCGGCGAGCACCCGACCGCCGCCGCCGCGCGGGAGTTGGAGGAGGAGACCGGGCTCGCGCTGCCTGCCTCGTACTTCTCGGCTGGCATGCCGCGGTACGTGCCCGACCCGCGCGCCTCGGATGAGGCGTGGATGGTCACCGTGCTCAGCACGGCCCATCTGGGACGCTTCGACCGCCTGGACTTCCCGCGGGTGGCCGGCGCCGATGACGCCCGCCGCGCCGAGTGGGTGCCGGCCTCCTCCTACAACGTTCTTGTCGCCGTGCTGGTCGAGGTCTATGGCGGCCAGGTGTTCCCCGCGCACGTCGGCATGCTCCGCACGATGCTGGGGGTGGCCCGATGACCGCCGTCCTGCTCATGCTGTCCGCGCTCGCCGCTGTGGCGTGCTGGGTGTGCGCCTCCCCGGCGCGGCTCGCGGTCGCCGGTGGGGTCCTGCTGGTCACCCACCCCGCGCCGACGCTGGCCCTCACCGCCCTGGTAGTCGCCGGGCTGACGGCCGCCAGCGGGGTGCTGGTCTACCGGTCGCTGCGTGACGGGGGCTGGCACCTGGTCACCGTGTGCCGCCCGAACCTGGCCCCGGCTCTCAGCCCGGCGCTGGCTCCGGCGGGAGGTGGGGCGCGATGACCCGCCGCCGTAGCTCCGCCCGGTTCTTCGACCCGACCGGCGCCCGGCACGGGCTCCCCACGTGGCCGTGGCGGATGGCCCCCGCGCACCTGCGCACCCGCCGCCAGCTCACCGCCGAGGGGCTGCGTCCGGGCGGTCAGGAGATCGCCGGACAGGTGCTGTGGAACTCCCGCCGCTACAACGCGCCCGGTGGGGTGCGCGCCGCCTACCTGTACGACGTCCGTCTGGCGTTGCCCAAGCGCGTCCCGTCCGAGCGGCAGCGCGCAGCCCTGGGCAAGGCGCTGGCCGCCCGCCGGTTCTGCCCGACCTGCCGACGCGACGTCGGATACGTCCTGCCCCGCCGCCTCGGCGAGTGCCTGGACTGCGCCGACGAGACCGGGACGGAGGCGGCGGCATGAACACCACTACGTCCGCCCCGTCGCCCGCCGCGCTACCGGCGCCGCGCCACCTGATGGGGCCGGGTGCCCTCAAATGCTGCCCGACCTGCCGGACCCCGTTGGACGGCGGCCCGGTGCGCTTCCGCTGCGAGCCGTGCGGCCGGTCGGTGATGGCCGCCGACCTCGACACCGAATACCACCCCGGCCCGGGGCCCAACCCCGCCCGGACCGACGACCACGACGGGAGGGACCGGCGATGACCACGACCTACGACCCGCCCCAGCACACCGCCAACGGCCACCAGGGCGCCGGTGGATTCGGCCCGGCCACCGGCTCGACGGCCGGACGCGACGGGTACGGGCGGCCGGTGCAGGTGTTCAACCTGCGGTACCTGCCGGGCTTCATGGCCCGTCGCCGCGGCGCAGCCGCCGGGGGCGAGGCGCCGGCCGAGGGCAGCGACCGCGCCGGCGGCTGGCTGCTGGCGGTGGCCAGCGTTCTGCTTCTGCTGCTGGCCGCCGCTCAGGGGTACGTCTCCTACCGCGCGCAGTACGCGTTCGTGCACGCCGAGAAGGGCGAGCACACCGCGTCCATGCTGGAGGCCCTCGGGCTGGACGCCGCCGCGGTCATCTTCGCGCTGCTGGCCCTGGCACAGGCCCGGCTCGGCCGTCCGGCGGTCGCCGAACGCGCGCTGAATCTGGCGTGCGTGGCGGGATCGCTGTGCATGAACGCGCTGTCCGCCGACCCCGGCTCGGCCAAGTCGGTGGCCGCGTGGGTGATGCCCGCCGCGCTGTACGCCGCCGCATCGGACCGGCTCATCGCCGTGGTGCGTCAGCGCGCTTTGGCCGGCCGCGACGGTGCCGACGAGTCCTCGCCGCTGGCCGCCGCCCGCGGCACCGCCCTGTGGACGCTGCGGTTCGGGATGGCGCCCGTCAGCACCGTGCGAGGCTTCCGCGCGTGGGTGCTGGACGAAGCCCCCGTAGCCCCCGGCCGCCGCGCCCTGCCGAGCTTCCCCGACCTGCCCGCATTGCCCGCGCCCCGCGACACCGGCCGCGACAACAAGGGCGACGCCGAGGACGACACCCGCCGCGACAGCAAGGGCGAGGGGAAGGGCGACGGCAACCGCGACACGGCACACGACGGCGACCGCGTCAGCAAGCCGCGACGGGCTCGGCCCCGGCGCCGCACCGGCGGCGCGACCACGGCCGACAAAGCGCGTGCGCTGCTGGCCGCCGAGCCGTCGCTGAGCGGTGCCGAACTCGGCCGCCGGTTGAAGGTCACCCCGCGGACCGGGCAGCGCCTGCACGCCCAGATCACCGCCACCGAGGGAGGGACCCAGTCGTGAGCTTCAGCAAGCCCATGGGCGAGGTGGTACGTCTGCCCATCCCCAACAACACCGCCCCCGCCGACGACTCGGCGCCCGGCATCAACGCCGCGCCGGACGACGCCGAGGACCTGCGCTCCGAGGGTGCCGCGGACGTGGACACCTCCTTCGAGGTCCAACTCGACCCCGACGCCGACGCCGAGGGCGTACCGGTCGATGACGGCGTCGGGTACCTGCTGGACGACCCCGAGGGCGACGCCTACCCGGTCATCCCGCACCACCTGCGCAGCCTCGCCGGGGTCGGTGAGGCGATCGGGCGCCACACCCGCCGCGCAGCTCACCGGCTGGCCTTCCACGCCGTCCGCGCGCCCCGCTACCTGGCGCTGGCCGGGGTGTGGGGCGCGGTCGGGGTGTGGCGGCTGATCGACCGGCAACTGTCGTGGTGGTGGGTGTCGGAGAACGACTACCTGCGGTCACTGGCGGTCGCGCAAGGCGATTCACGCGAGTGGTACAAGCTGCACCGCGAAGTGAAGGAGACCCGCCGCGTCCGGGGCACCATCCTGGCCGGGCAGGCCGCCGCAGTGCTGGCCGGTGGGCTGCTGCTGGTGAAGTTCGCGCCGTGGTGGGGGTGGGCCGCGGTCGCCACCGTGGCGGTGCCGTGGCTGGCGCACTTCGGCCGCCCCCAGGACCACCCGATCATCGCCCCGGCCACGACCGTGCCGCGGTTCCGGCTGCTCAACCACGACGTGGTGCTGCGCGCCTACTACTCCGCCGGCCTGGGCCACGCTGAGAAGATGAACGAGCAGGTCACCTTCGAGACGACCATGTCCCGCACCAAGGAGGGCGAGGGGTCGCAGGTCAAGGTGGTGCTGCCGCACGGCACCGGGTTCGATGCCGTGGTCAAGGCCAAGGACAAGCTCGCCTCCGGCCTGGACGTGGCGCCCTCGCAGGTGTACCTCACCCATGACCCGTCCAGCCACCGCCGTCACACCCTGACGGTGATGGACCGCGACCCGCTCGCGGTCCCGGCGGGCAAGACGCCGCTGCTGGACTGCAAGCGCCGCAACATCTGGCGGCCGGCGCCGTTCGGGCTGGACGAGCACGGCCGCAAGGTCGCCCTCGGGCTGCTGTGGATCTCGATCCTGATCGGTGCGCAGCCCCGCAAGGGCAAGACGTTCTCAGCCCGTCTGCTGGCCCTGTACGCCGCGCTGGACCCCTCGGTGCGGCTGTCGGTGGTGGACGGCAAGAACTCTCCGGACTGGAACAAGTTCGCGATGGTCGCCTACCACTTCATCCGCGGCACCGTGCCCAACCGTGCCGGTGACCCCGTCCGCCAGTTCATCGCCGCACTCGCCGAGATCAAGCAGCACATCATCGACACCAACGACTTCCTGTCGACCCTGTCGGTCGAGGAGTGCCCCGAGGGCAAGCTCACCGAGGAACTGTGCCGCCGCTACCCCAAGCACCTGTTCATCTGGATGCTGGTGGTGGAGGAGTTCCAGAACTACTTCGAGCTGCCGGACCAGGACGACAACAAGGAGATCGCCGAGCTGCTGTCGTTCATCCTGGCGGTGGGCCCCTCCTCCGGGGTGGTGCTGCTGTCGTCCTCGCAGAAGCCGTCCGGGGTCGGGGCCGGTGACGTGCAGCGGCTTTTCAACCGGTACCGCGACAACCACGCCGTGCGGTTCGCGCTTCGGTGCGGCAACCGCAACGTCTCCGACGCCATCCTCGGCGGAGACGCCTACTCCGAGGGGTTCGACGCCTCCGCGCTGCCGGTCGGCAAGCCCTACCTCGGCGTGGGCTACCTCTACGGCGCCGACGACCATACCCCGACCGTCCGCACCCACCTGGCCGACCACGGCGACGCCGAGAAGATCCTCACCGCCGCCCGCCGGATGCGCGAGCGCGCCGGCACCCTGAACGGCTACGCCGCCGGTGAAGACACCGGCGCCCCCGACCGGGACGTCCTAGGCGATGTGCTGGCGGTGTTCGGCGCCGACCCCGGCCTGCACTGGACCGAGCTGGCCGAGCGGCTCGCCGGACAGTTCGGCGACCGGTGGGCCGACGCCACCGCCGACGCCGTCTCGGCGCAATGCCGGGACCTGGGGGTGCCCAGCGTGGACGTCAAGCGCGGCGGAGTCACCCGCAAGGGATGCCGCAAGCGGGACGCCAAAGCAGCCACCGACGGCACCGCCGCGGGCTGACCCGCCCGGCTCCGGCCACCGATCCGGGCCGCTACCTGGTAGCGGCACCGCTACCTGCCCAACCTGCGAAAACGTCGCTACCCGCTACCTGCCGCTACCCGCACACCGCCCCTGACCTGCCCGGTAGCGGGTAGCGGCCCCCGGCCACACACCCACGATGCGAGGACCCCATGGCCCTGAAGATCCAGGTACTCAAGTGCGGACGCTGCGGCAAGCCCCGCGGGCTGACCCACACCTGCACCACCCGCATGGACCGCCGCACCAAGCCCGGCAAGACCCGCCTCAAGCCCCGCGTCACGGCGACGTGCCGCACCTGCGGCAAGCCCCGCGGCCTCAACCACACCTGCCACATCTCAACCGACTTCAAGAAGCGCAAGGCCGCCGCCGCGCGCCGCGAGGCCGCCGAACGCAAGCGCCAGCAGGCCGCCCGCCGCAAGGCCGCCGCCGCGGCCCGCCGCAAGAACACCACCAAGCCCCGCAAGCCCACCGCGACCAAGCCCACCGCCAAGACCACCAACGGCAAAACCACCCCGGCCAAGGCGCCCGCGGGCAAGACGGGCGCAGGCAAGGCCACGCACGACTACCGCACCTGCAACGACACCGACTGTCCCCGCTACGCCTGCCAAGCCTGGAAAGAGGCATACGCCGAAGCGATGGCCATCGGCCTGGAAGACGGCTACCAGCAGGGTCACGAGCAAGGCCGCCGCGAAACCTCCCACCAGGCCGGCGGCATGCCCGCCAACGAGAAGCAGATCAAAGCGCGGGTCGCCGCCGACTTCGCTGAGGACAACGTCCGCGAGGACGAGATCCTCCTCAAGCCCAACGGCGACATCGTCATCGACCGCCGCAAGACGGTCGCGTGGGCTCAGCCCGTGGTCATCGGCCGGTGGAAGCCCTAGCCCGCATTCCACGCAGCACACCCGACGACCACGCACGAAGGAGAACCCCGATGGTCACCCTGCTGCTGCTCGCCATGGCCGGATCCGCGCTGTGGGCGGTCAGCGTCTACGCCTACCCGTTCCGCCCCTGCAGCCGCTGTGAGGGGAGCGGCCGCAAGCACGGCAGCACCCGCCGCCGGTTCGGGCCCTGCAACCGGTGCGGCGGCACCGGCCGCACCCAACGCCTCGGCTCCCGCACCGCGCACCGCACCGTGCTGTCAGTCCGCTCGGAGATGGCCAAGGAACGCCAGCGCAAACGCGACCACAAGGCCACCGAACGCGCCACACACCCCCGCCGCCTCCACGACCACTGACCAGCCCCACGAGCCACCCGAAGGAGGACGTCAAGCGGCCCCCGGCGCCAAGCCACCAAGCACACCGCCGAGGGCCGCACCCCAACCGATCACGAACCCGAACGGATCCGAAGACCCGCCGAGCCCTAGAAGAGGCACGTCCATGATGACACCCAATCCGCCCGAACTCCCGCCAGTCGAGCAATGGCCGATCATCACCGCCCCCGACTGCCCTCTGTGCGACCGCCCCGCCGACGTGGTGTACATCGGCCCCGCCACCACCGCCGCCGGAAACGCGGTCACCTGCTGGCAGTGCCGCGCCTGCCGACACGACTGGACCATCCGGACCCACCACTGGCCCGTGCAGGACGGCCCCGACTGCCCGTACTGCCTCACCGAGGTCACCTGCTGGGCCGCGCTCGCCCCCGACACCCCCGGCGACCTGTGGACCTGCCACAACGGACACGAATTCGTCCTCACACCCGAAGGGCTGATCATCCTTCCCGAGGACGCCGCATGACCCGGCCGGCGTTCCTGCTGCCGGACCGCCCCTGGAACGGGCTGCGGATCCTGGACCTGTTCGCCGGTGCTGCCGGTGCCGGCATGGGCTTCTGGCTGGCCGGGTTCGAGGTCACCGCCGTCGACATCCACCGCCAGCCCCGCAACCCCTTCCCCTTCATCCAGGCCGACGCCCTGGAGGTCCTGGCCGACCGCGACTTCGTGGAAGGGTTCGACGCCGTCCACAGCTCACCGATCTGCCAGAGCTTCGCAGCGGTCACCGACTGGCGCGGCTCACGCCAGGACTACCCCGACCTGCTCACACCAACGCTGGCGCTGCTGAACAGCTACGGCCTCCCCTGGATCGTGGAGAACGTCGTGGAGGCGGCCCGATTCGGGCCACTACGCGCCGACCACGTCCTGTGCGGCACCCAGTTCGGCCGCAACGTGCGCCGACACCGCGCGTTCCAGACCGGCAACTGGGACTTCTTCGACCTGGTCGAACCCTGCCGCTGCCACCGCAACCGCGACCTGGTCCCCTTCGGCCACAAGAACGAACGGGCCTTCGCCGACGCCATGGGCTGCACCTGGATGACCAACCTCGAAGCCCGCCAAGCCATACCGCCCGCCTACACCCACTGGCTCGGAACCGCCCTCGCCGGCCACCTCAACGCCCAAGAGGTGACCGCATGACCAGCTCGGCACCGTCCCAGCCCGTTGCTGATGTACTGGCTCGCTACGCGCTGGCGTGCGCGGCCCGCGGCTGGCACGTCTTCCCGCTGGCCCCCGGCGACAAGGAACCGCCCCACGGGGTGCGGTGGACCAAGGTCGCGACCACCGATCCCGAGGTGATCCGGCGTATCTGGGCCCGGCGCCCCTACAACATCGGGATCGCGTGCGGCCCGTCCCGCCTGGTCGTGATCGACCTGGACATGCCCAAGCCCGGCGAGCACCCGCCGGACCGGTGGGCAGTGCCTGGCGTGAACGATGGGGCCGACGTGTTCGCGGTGGTGTGTGAGCAGGCCGGACAGCCGCTGCCGCTGGAGACCTTCCACGTCCGGACCCGGCGCGGCGGGTCTCACCTTTACTTCACCGCCCCGGACGGCATCCGGCTGACCAACACCTCCGACGACCGCGGGAACGGGCTGGGGTGGAAGGTCGACACCCGCGGCGACGGCGGATACGTCGTCGGCCCCGGCTCCTACGTCGACCTCCCGGACGGCACCGGCACCTATGACCCGATCCACACCCCGGCCCCGGCCCCGCTGCCCGGCTGGCTCACCGAACGGCTCCGCCCCGCGCCGCTGCCGCCGCAAAAGCCGATCACGGTGCGCCTGGCCACCGGCAACCGCGGCGCCTACCTGAACACGGCGGTCACCGCCAGCCTGACCGCAATTGCCGACGCGCCCCAAGGGCGCCGCAACGCCACCTTGTACGGCGCCGCCGTCGCCCTCGGCCAACTCGTGGCCGGGGGCGCCCTCGACCCCGACGACACCGAGCAGCTGCTGACCGCTGCCGCCGAGCGCGCCGGGCTGGCACCCATGCCATCCCGCCGGACCATCCGGTCCGGGTTCCGCGCCGGCACCCAACGCCCCAGGAGCGTCCCCACATGACCAGCAAGCCGCCCCTGCAAGCCGGATCCGGACCCGAAACCATCCGTGTCCTGAAAGCCGCGCTCGCCGGCAACTCCTTGCCCGACACCTACGTGTCCGCCGGCTCCCTGGTCCACATGGAGACCGTGTCCGGCGGACAGACCTCCCCTGCCGCCGACGAAGACTCGCCCCTGCCAGTCACCGCAAGCCCGATCACCCCCGCCACCCTCGCGGGCCTGCTGGCCGAACACGCCTACGTCTACCGGGTCCGGTCCCGCAGGGACGGCAACGGCGGAACAGAGACCTTCGAGGAGGAGATCACCCCGCCCCGCGACATCCTGGCCTCAGTGCTGGCCGGCAAGACCTGGCCGGGCCTGGCCCCGCTGCGCGGCGTGATCGGCGCCCCCGTCCTCCGCAGAGACGGCACCCTGCTGCAACACCCTGGATATGACCCTGCCACTGGCCTGTACCTGGCCTCCAAAGTCGCGCTGCCGCCCGTTCCCGACCGGCCCACCCCCAAGCAGGTGGCGGAAGCCCGCGACTTCGTGCTGAACCGGTTCCTGCGCGACTTCCCGTGGTCCAGCGCGGCCGACCGCGCCAACTATGTGGCACTGCTGGTCACCCCGATCCTGCGGCACTTCACCCGGTCCCTGACGCCGTTCGCGCTGATCGACGCGACCATGCCCGCCTCTGGAAAGAGCATCCTGACCGGCGGTCCCGGCATGCTCTACGGGCAACGGGTCATGCCCTGGGCCTACACCGAAGAGGAACTCCGCAAGTCCATCACCGCCGTGCTGGCCGAACAGGTCGGCGTGGTGGTGTGGGACAACCTCGCCGAAGGAACGGTCATCGACTCGGCCACCCTGGCCCTGCTCGTCACCGCCGGCGTTTGGTCGGACCGGCAGTTGGGTGCGTCCCGCAACATCGCCACCGTCAACGATCGGCTCTGGATGGCCACCGGAAACAACCTCCAGGTCGGTGGGGACATGGCCTCCCGCACCGTCCGGGTGCACCTGGACCCGAACATGCCGCGGCCTGAGCAGCGCGACCAATCCCGGTTCGGGATCCCGCACCTGGACCAGTGGATCACCACCCCTTCCAATCAGCTCACTGTCCTGTGGCACCTCCTGGTCCTGGTTCTGGACTGGACGCGCAACCAGGCACCGCGCGCCGACACCGTCTCCATGCGGCAGTTCACCCCGTGGGCCCAAGCCCTCGGCGGGTTCCTGGCCCACCACGGCATCGAGGGGTTCCTCGCCAACGCCGCTCAAGTGCGTGACATCGACGAGGACGAAACCCGGTGGCGCGCGTTCCTAGCCTGCTGGCACGACCTGCACGGCACCGAACCGATGACCGCAGCCGACTTGCGCCGCTCTGGCGAACCCGACCGCATCGGCTTGGACGAGCACGACCGATGGGAAGGCCAGTTCATCACCACCCACACCGGCCGCCCACCCAACGTGCTCGCCCTCGGCCGCCTACTCACCGGCCAAGTCGGACGCTGGCGCGGCGACTACGTCGTCCGCTCCGCCAAGAACCACCGCGGCGACCGCAACGTGTTCTGGGTGGAACACCATGACTGACCGCAACGAGCCCCGAAGAACGCTGAAACATCTCCGCAATCCCCGCAACGCCGCAGAACCCGCCCCCTACCTGAAACGACGGGTTGCGGAGATAGCAGACAGCGACAGAAGTCCATCTCCGCATCTCCGCAACCAGTGCGGAGATGAACCCCCGATTGCGGAGATGACCCGAGGACCACCCCGCCCATCTCCGCAAGCATCACCGCAGGTCACGGCCATAACTGCGGAGATGCGGAGATGCGGAGATGTTTCAGCCCCTCCCGCACAGCACAGCGAACCGGCGCCGAGCCACCAAGCACACCGCCGCCGCGGCCCGCCGCAAGAACACCACCAAGCCCCGCAAGCCCACCGCGACCAAGCCCACCGCCAAGACCACCAACGGCAAAACCACCCCGGCCAAGGCGCCCGCGGGCAAGACGGGCGCAGGCAAGGCCACGCACGACTACCGCACCTGCAACGACACCGACTGTCCCCGCTACGCCTGCCAAGCCTGGAAAGAGGCATACGCCGAAGCGATGGCCATCGGCCTGGAAGACGGCTACCAGCAGGGTCACGAGCAAGGCCGCCGCGAAACCTCCCACCAGGCCGGCGGCATGCCCGCCAACGAGAAGCAGATCAAAGCGCGGGTCGCCGCCGACTTCGCTGAGGACAACGTCCGCGAGGACGAGATCCTCCTCAAGCCCAACGGCGACATCGTCATCGACCGCCGCAAGACGGTCGCGTGGGCTCAGCCCGTGGTCATCGGCCGGTGGAAGCCCTAGCCCGCATTCCACGCAGCACACCCGACGACCACGCACGAAGGAGAACCCCGATGGTCACCCTGCTGCTGCTCGCCATGGCCGGATCCGCGCTGTGGGCGGTCAGCGTCTACGCCTACCCGTTCCGCCCCTGCAGCCGCTGTGAGGGGAGCGGCCGCAAGCACGGCAGCACCCGCCGCCGGTTCGGGCCCTGCAACCGGTGCGGCGGCACCGGCCGCACCCAACGCCTCGGCTCCCGCACCGCGCACCGCACCGTGCTGTCAGTCCGCTCGGAGATGGCCAAGGAACGCCAGCGCAAACGCGACCACAAGGCCACCGAACGCGCCACACACCCCCGCCGCCTCCACGACCACTGACCAGCCCCACGAGCCACCCGAAGGAGGACGTCAAGCGGCCCCCGGCGCCAAGCCACCAAGCACACCGCCGAGGGCCGCACCCCAACCGATCACGAACCCGAACGGATCCGAAGACCCGCCGAGCCCTAGAAGAGGCACGTCCATGATGACACCCAATCCGCCCGAACTCCCGCCAGTCGAGCAATGGCCGATCATCACCGCCCCCGACTGCCCTCTGTGCGACCGCCCCGCCGACGTGGTGTACATCGGCCCCGCCACCACCGCCGCCGGAAACGCGGTCACCTGCTGGCAGTGCCGCGCCTGCCGACACGACTGGACCATCCGGACCCACCACTGGCCCGTGCAGGACGGCCCCGACTGCCCGTACTGCCTCACCGAGGTCACCTGCTGGGCCGCGCTCGCCCCCGACACCCCCGGCGACCTGTGGACCTGCCACAACGGACACGAATTCGTCCTCACACCCGAAGGGCTGATCATCCTTCCCGAGGACGCCGCATGACCCGGCCGGCGTTCCTGCTGCCGGACCGCCCCTGGAACGGGCTGCGGATCCTGGACCTGTTCGCCGGTGCTGCCGGTGCCGGCATGGGCTTCTGGCTGGCCGGGTTCGAGGTCACCGCCGTCGACATCCACCGCCAGCCCCGCAACCCCTTCCCCTTCATCCAGGCCGACGCCCTGGAGGTCCTGGCCGACCGCGACTTCGTGGAAGGGTTCGACGCCGTCCACAGCTCACCGATCTGCCAGAGCTTCGCAGCGGTCACCGACTGGCGCGGCTCACGCCAGGACTACCCCGACCTGCTCACACCAACGCTGGCGCTGCTGAACAGCTACGGCCTCCCCTGGATCGTGGAGAACGTCGTGGAGGCGGCCCGATTCGGGCCACTACGCGCCGACCACGTCCTGTGCGGCACCCAGTTCGGCCGCAACGTGCGCCGACACCGCGCGTTCCAGACCGGCAACTGGGACTTCTTCGACCTGGTCGAACCCTGCCGCTGCCACCGCAACCGCGACCTGGTCCCCTTCGGCCACAAGAACGAACGGGCCTTCGCCGACGCCATGGGCTGCACCTGGATGACCAACCTCGAAGCCCGCCAAGCCATACCGCCCGCCTACACCCACTGGCTCGGAACCGCCCTCGCCGGCCACCTCAACGCCCAAGAGGTGACCGCATGACCAGCTCGGCACCGTCCCAGCCCGTTGCTGATGTACTGGCTCGCTACGCGCTGGCGTGCGCGGCCCGCGGCTGGCACGTCTTCCCGCTGGCCCCCGGCGACAAGGAACCGCCCCACGGGGTGCGGTGGACCAAGGTCGCGACCACCGATCCCGAGGTGATCCGGCGTATCTGGGCCCGGCGCCCCTACAACATCGGGATCGCGTGCGGCCCGTCCCGCCTGGTCGTGATCGACCTGGACATGCCCAAGCCCGGCGAGCACCCGCCGGACCGGTGGGCAGTGCCTGGCGTGAACGATGGGGCCGACGTGTTCGCGGTGGTGTGTGAGCAGGCCGGACAGCCGCTGCCGCTGGAGACCTTCCACGTCCGGACCCGGCGCGGCGGGTCTCACCTTTACTTCACCGCCCCGGACGGCATCCGGCTGACCAACACCTCCGACGACCGCGGGAACGGGCTGGGGTGGAAGGTCGACACCCGCGGCGACGGCGGATACGTCGTCGGCCCCGGCTCCTACGTCGACCTCCCGGACGGCACCGGCACCTATGACCCGATCCACACCCCGGCCCCGGCCCCGCTGCCCGGCTGGCTCACCGAACGGCTCCGCCCCGCGCCGCTGCCGCCGCAAAAGCCGATCACGGTGCGCCTGGCCACCGGCAACCGCGGCGCCTACCTGAACACGGCGGTCACCGCCAGCCTGACCGCAATTGCCGACGCGCCCCAAGGGCGCCGCAACGCCACCTTGTACGGCGCCGCCGTCGCCCTCGGCCAACTCGTGGCCGGGGGCGCCCTCGACCCCGACGACACCGAGCAGCTGCTGACCGCTGCCGCCGAGCGCGCCGGGCTGGCACCCATGCCATCCCGCCGGACCATCCGGTCCGGGTTCCGCGCCGGCACCCAACGCCCCAGGAGCGTCCCCACATGACCAGCAAGCCGCCCCTGCAAGCCGGATCCGGACCCGAAACCATCCGTGTCCTGAAAGCCGCGCTCGCCGGCAACTCCTTGCCCGACACCTACGTGTCCGCCGGCTCCCTGGTCCACATGGAGACCGTGTCCGGCGGACAGACCTCCCCTGCCGCCGACGAAGACTCGCCCCTGCCAGTCACCGCAAGCCCGATCACCCCCGCCACCCTCGCGGGCCTGCTGGCCGAACACGCCTACGTCTACCGGGTCCGGTCCCGCAGGGACGGCAACGGCGGAACAGAGACCTTCGAGGAGGAGATCACCCCGCCCCGCGACATCCTGGCCTCAGTGCTGGCCGGCAAGACCTGGCCGGGCCTGGCCCCGCTGCGCGGCGTGATCGGCGCCCCCGTCCTCCGCAGAGACGGCACCCTGCTGCAACACCCTGGATATGACCCTGCCACTGGCCTGTACCTGGCCTCCAAAGTCGCGCTGCCGCCCGTTCCCGACCGGCCCACCCCCAAGCAGGTGGCGGAAGCCCGCGACTTCGTGCTGAACCGGTTCCTGCGCGACTTCCCGTGGTCCAGCGCGGCCGACCGCGCCAACTATGTGGCACTGCTGGTCACCCCGATCCTGCGGCACTTCACCCGGTCCCTGACGCCGTTCGCGCTGATCGACGCGACCATGCCCGCCTCTGGAAAGAGCATCCTGACCGGCGGTCCCGGCATGCTCTACGGGCAACGGGTCATGCCCTGGGCCTACACCGAAGAGGAACTCCGCAAGTCCATCACCGCCGTGCTGGCCGAACAGGTCGGCGTGGTGGTGTGGGACAACCTCGCCGAAGGAACGGTCATCGACTCGGCCACCCTGGCCCTGCTCGTCACCGCCGGCGTTTGGTCGGACCGGCAGTTGGGTGCGTCCCGCAACATCGCCACCGTCAACGATCGGCTCTGGATGGCCACCGGAAACAACCTCCAGGTCGGTGGGGACATGGCCTCCCGCACCGTCCGGGTGCACCTGGACCCGAACATGCCGCGGCCTGAGCAGCGCGACCAATCCCGGTTCGGGATCCCGCACCTGGACCAGTGGATCACCACCCCTTCCAATCAGCTCACTGTCCTGTGGCACCTCCTGGTCCTGGTTCTGGACTGGACGCGCAACCAGGCACCGCGCGCCGACACCGTCTCCATGCGGCAGTTCACCCCGTGGGCCCAAGCCCTCGGCGGGTTCCTGGCCCACCACGGCATCGAGGGGTTCCTCGCCAACGCCGCTCAAGTGCGTGACATCGACGAGGACGAAACCCGGTGGCGCGCGTTCCTAGCCTGCTGGCACGACCTGCACGGCACCGAACCGATGACCGCAGCCGACTTGCGCCGCTCTGGCGAACCCGACCGCATCGGCTTGGACGAGCACGACCGATGGGAAGGCCAGTTCATCACCACCCACACCGGCCGCCCACCCAACGTGCTCGCCCTCGGCCGCCTACTCACCGGCCAAGTCGGACGCTGGCGCGGCGACTACGTCGTCCGCTCCGCCAAGAACCACCGCGGCGACCGCAACGTGTTCTGGGTGGAACACCATGACTGACCGCAACGAGCCCCGAAGAACGCTGAAACATCTCCGCAATCCCCGCAACGCCGCAGAACCCGCCCCCTACCTGAAACGACGGGTTGCGGAGATAGCAGACAGCGACAGAAGTCCATCTCCGCATCTCCGCAACCAGTGCGGAGATGAACCCCCGATTGCGGAGATGACCCGAGGACCACCCCGCCCATCTCCGCAAGCATCACCGCAGGTCACGGCCATAACTGCGGAGATGCGGAGATGCGGAGATGTTTCAGCCCCTCCCGCACAGCACAGCGAACCGGCGCCGAGCCACCAAGCACACCGCCGCCGCGGCCCGCCGCAAGAACACCACCAAGCCCCGCAAGCCCACCGCGACCAAGCCCACCGCCAAGACCACCAACGGCAAAACCACCCCGGCCAAGGCGCCCGCGGGCAAGACGGGCGCAGGCAAGGCCACGCACGACTACCGCACCTGCAACGACACCGACTGTCCCCGCTACGCCTGCCAAGCCTGGAAAGAGGCATACGCCGAAGCGATGGCCATCGGCCTGGAAGACGGCTACCAGCAGGGTCACGAGCAAGGCCGCCGCGAAACCTCCCACCAGGCCGGCGGCATGCCCGCCAACGAGAAGCAGATCAAAGCGCGGGTCGCCGCCGACTTCGCTGAGGACAACGTCCGCGAGGACGAGATCCTCCTCAAGCCCAACGGCGACATCGTCATCGACCGCCGCAAGACGGTCGCGTGGGCTCAGCCCGTGGTCATCGGCCGGTGGAAGCCCTAGCCCGCATTCCACGCAGCACACCCGACGACCACGCACGAAGGAGAACCCCGATGGTCACCCTGCTGCTGCTCGCCATGGCCGGATCCGCGCTGTGGGCGGTCAGCGTCTACGCCTACCCGTTCCGCCCCTGCAGCCGCTGTGAGGGGAGCGGCCGCAAGCACGGCAGCACCCGCCGCCGGTTCGGGCCCTGCAACCGGTGCGGCGGCACCGGCCGCACCCAACGCCTCGGCTCCCGCACCGCGCACCGCACCGTGCTGTCAGTCCGCTCGGAGATGGCCAAGGAACGCCAGCGCAAACGCGACCACAAGGCCACCGAACGCGCCACACACCCCCGCCGCCTCCACGACCACTGACCAGCCCCACGAGCCACCCGAAGGAGGACGTCAAGCGGCCCCCGGCGCCAAGCCACCAAGCACACCGCCGAGGGCCGCACCCCAACCGATCACGAACCCGAACGGATCCGAAGACCCGCCGAGCCCTAGAAGAGGCACGTCCATGATGACACCCAATCCGCCCGAACTCCCGCCAGTCGAGCAATGGCCGATCATCACCGCCCCCGACTGCCCTCTGTGCGACCGCCCCGCCGACGTGGTGTACATCGGCCCCGCCACCACCGCCGCCGGAAACGCGGTCACCTGCTGGCAGTGCCGCGCCTGCCGACACGACTGGACCATCCGGACCCACCACTGGCCCGTGCAGGACGGCCCCGACTGCCCGTACTGCCTCACCGAGGTCACCTGCTGGGCCGCGCTCGCCCCCGACACCCCCGGCGACCTGTGGACCTGCCACAACGGACACGAATTCGTCCTCACACCCGAAGGGCTGATCATCCTTCCCGAGGACGCCGCATGACCCGGCCGGCGTTCCTGCTGCCGGACCGCCCCTGGAACGGGCTGCGGATCCTGGACCTGTTCGCCGGTGCTGCCGGTGCCGGCATGGGCTTCTGGCTGGCCGGGTTCGAGGTCACCGCCGTCGACATCCACCGCCAGCCCCGCAACCCCTTCCCCTTCATCCAGGCCGACGCCCTGGAGGTCCTGGCCGACCGCGACTTCGTGGAAGGGTTCGACGCCGTCCACAGCTCACCGATCTGCCAGAGCTTCGCAGCGGTCACCGACTGGCGCGGCTCACGCCAGGACTACCCCGACCTGCTCACACCAACGCTGGCGCTGCTGAACAGCTACGGCCTCCCCTGGATCGTGGAGAACGTCGTGGAGGCGGCCCGATTCGGGCCACTACGCGCCGACCACGTCCTGTGCGGCACCCAGTTCGGCCGCAACGTGCGCCGACACCGCGCGTTCCAGACCGGCAACTGGGACTTCTTCGACCTGGTCGAACCCTGCCGCTGCCACCGCAACCGCGACCTGGTCCCCTTCGGCCACAAGAACGAACGGGCCTTCGCCGACGCCATGGGCTGCACCTGGATGACCAACCTCGAAGCCCGCCAAGCCATACCGCCCGCCTACACCCACTGGCTCGGAACCGCCCTCGCCGGCCACCTCAACGCCCAAGAGGTGACCGCATGACCAGCTCGGCACCGTCCCAGCCCGTTGCTGATGTACTGGCTCGCTACGCGCTGGCGTGCGCGGCCCGCGGCTGGCACGTCTTCCCGCTGGCCCCCGGCGACAAGGAACCGCCCCACGGGGTGCGGTGGACCAAGGTCGCGACCACCGATCCCGAGGTGATCCGGCGTATCTGGGCCCGGCGCCCCTACAACATCGGGATCGCGTGCGGCCCGTCCCGCCTGGTCGTGATCGACCTGGACATGCCCAAGCCCGGCGAGCACCCGCCGGACCGGTGGGCAGTGCCTGGCGTGAACGATGGGGCCGACGTGTTCGCGGTGGTGTGTGAGCAGGCCGGACAGCCGCTGCCGCTGGAGACCTTCCACGTCCGGACCCGGCGCGGCGGGTCTCACCTTTACTTCACCGCCCCGGACGGCATCCGGCTGACCAACACCTCCGACGACCGCGGGAACGGGCTGGGGTGGAAGGTCGACACCCGCGGCGACGGCGGATACGTCGTCGGCCCCGGCTCCTACGTCGACCTCCCGGACGGCACCGGCACCTATGACCCGATCCACACCCCGGCCCCGGCCCCGCTGCCCGGCTGGCTCACCGAACGGCTCCGCCCCGCGCCGCTGCCGCCGCAAAAGCCGATCACGGTGCGCCTGGCCACCGGCAACCGCGGCGCCTACCTGAACACGGCGGTCACCGCCAGCCTGACCGCAATTGCCGACGCGCCCCAAGGGCGCCGCAACGCCACCTTGTACGGCGCCGCCGTCGCCCTCGGCCAACTCGTGGCCGGGGGCGCCCTCGACCCCGACGACACCGAGCAGCTGCTGACCGCTGCCGCCGAGCGCGCCGGGCTGGCACCCATGCCATCCCGCCGGACCATCCGGTCCGGGTTCCGCGCCGGCACCCAACGCCCCAGGAGCGTCCCCACATGACCAGCAAGCCGCCCCTGCAAGCCGGATCCGGACCCGAAACCATCCGTGTCCTGAAAGCCGCGCTCGCCGGCAACTCCTTGCCCGACACCTACGTGTCCGCCGGCTCCCTGGTCCACATGGAGACCGTGTCCGGCGGACAGACCTCCCCTGCCGCCGACGAAGACTCGCCCCTGCCAGTCACCGCAAGCCCGATCACCCCCGCCACCCTCGCGGGCCTGCTGGCCGAACACGCCTACGTCTACCGGGTCCGGTCCCGCAGGGACGGCAACGGCGGAACAGAGACCTTCGAGGAGGAGATCACCCCGCCCCGCGACATCCTGGCCTCAGTGCTGGCCGGCAAGACCTGGCCGGGCCTGGCCCCGCTGCGCGGCGTGATCGGCGCCCCCGTCCTCCGCAGAGACGGCACCCTGCTGCAACACCCTGGATATGACCCTGCCACTGGCCTGTACCTGGCCTCCAAAGTCGCGCTGCCGCCCGTTCCCGACCGGCCCACCCCCAAGCAGGTGGCGGAAGCCCGCGACTTCGTGCTGAACCGGTTCCTGCGCGACTTCCCGTGGTCCAGCGCGGCCGACCGCGCCAACTATGTGGCACTGCTGGTCACCCCGATCCTGCGGCACTTCACCCGGTCCCTGACGCCGTTCGCGCTGATCGACGCGACCATGCCCGCCTCTGGAAAGAGCATCCTGACCGGCGGTCCCGGCATGCTCTACGGGCAACGGGTCATGCCCTGGGCCTACACCGAAGAGGAACTCCGCAAGTCCATCACCGCCGTGCTGGCCGAACAGGTCGGCGTGGTGGTGTGGGACAACCTCGCCGAAGGAACGGTCATCGACTCGGCCACCCTGGCCCTGCTCGTCACCGCCGGCGTTTGGTCGGACCGGCAGTTGGGTGCGTCCCGCAACATCGCCACCGTCAACGATCGGCTCTGGATGGCCACCGGAAACAACCTCCAGGTCGGTGGGGACATGGCCTCCCGCACCGTCCGGGTGCACCTGGACCCGAACATGCCGCGGCCTGAGCAGCGCGACCAATCCCGGTTCGGGATCCCGCACCTGGACCAGTGGATCACCACCCCTTCCAATCAGCTCACTGTCCTGTGGCACCTCCTGGTCCTGGTTCTGGACTGGACGCGCAACCAGGCACCGCGCGCCGACACCGTCTCCATGCGGCAGTTCACCCCGTGGGCCCAAGCCCTCGGCGGGTTCCTGGCCCACCACGGCATCGAGGGGTTCCTCGCCAACGCCGCTCAAGTGCGTGACATCGACGAGGACGAAACCCGGTGGCGCGCGTTCCTAGCCTGCTGGCACGACCTGCACGGCACCGAACCGATGACCGCAGCCGACTTGCGCCGCTCTGGCGAACCCGACCGCATCGGCTTGGACGAGCACGACCGATGGGAAGGCCAGTTCATCACCACCCACACCGGCCGCCCACCCAACGTGCTCGCCCTCGGCCGCCTACTCACCGGCCAAGTCGGACGCTGGCGCGGCGACTACGTCGTCCGCTCCGCCAAGAACCACCGCGGCGACCGCAACGTGTTCTGGGTGGAACACCATGACTGACCGCAACGAGCCCCGAAGAACGCTGAAACATCTCCGCAATCCCCGCAACGCCGCAGAACCCGCCCCCTACCTGAAACGACGGGTTGCGGAGATAGCAGACAGCGACAGAAGTCCATCTCCGCATCTCCGCAACCAGTGCGGAGATGAACCCCCGATTGCGGAGATGACCCGAGGACCACCCCGCCCATCTCCGCAAGCATCACCGCAGGTCACGGCCATAACTGCGGAGATGCGGAGATGCGGAGATGTTTCAGCCCCTCCCGCACAGCACAGCGAACCGGCGCCGAGCCACCAAGCACACCGCCGGTACTGCCCAAACGACCGATCAGCGACGAAGGGTCCACTGCGAGATGGCCACGAGGATGCCCAGTCCGGCCGAGCTGTACGGCCTCAAGCCCCTCTACAAAGTCTCCGAACTGCCCGGCATTCTCCCGTTCAGCCGGAGCCGGGTTTACGAGCTGGTCCGCGCGGGGCGCATCAGGACCGTCACGGAGCACAGCATTCGCCTTGTGCCCGCCAGCGCGATTATCGAGTACATCGAACTACTGGAAAGGGAGGCCGAGGCCGCGTGAGCGGTAAGAAGCGACGCTCTCCAGGTGAAGGCGGTCTTAGCTGGGACGCTGCCCGCAATAGGTGGGTGGCGTCCCAGACGATCGGCTATCAGCCCAATGGGCGCCGGATCATCGTCCGTGGCCGAGGAAAGACTCAGACGGAGGCGCTCAAGAAGCTCAAGGAGAGCTTGAAGCGCCGAGAGGAGAAGCAGGCACCGAAGGCAACCGCGGATGTGACGATTACCGAAGCGGTCGCTGGGTTCCTGCGGTACGGACTCATGGGGCGTGACGAATCGACCGTCACGAACGCGCGCAGCCTCGCCGAGCACCACATCACTCCGCAACTGGGGCACCTCACCGTGCGGGAACTCACCGCCGACGACTGCGAACGCTGGCTGGAAGGCCGCGCCGAGGTGCTCGCTACGAAGTCACTTCGCGAAGTCCGGTCAGTGCTGAAGCGGTCCATTGATCGGGTGATGCGGCGTGACGACCGCGTGACGCGGAACGTCGTGCAGCTCTGCGAGGTGCCGACCGGCAAGCGCACCGGGCGACCGTCCAAAGCACTCGACTTCTCCCAGGCGATGCGAGTGCTCGCCGCGGCCGAGCGTGCGCGGTCGGACATGCGCCAGTACGTCATCCTTGCTCTGCTCACCGGTGCGCGGACGGAGGAACTCCGGAAACTCACCTGGTCGCATGTCGTCGCCTACGACAAGGGCCGCGGGCAGTGGTGCCCGGTGCATGAAGCCGGGTGGGAGCACGATGAGTTCGCTGTCTACGTCTGGCGCTCCGTCAGGGCGCGCGGCGACACCAAGACCAAGAAGTCCCGCCGCACGCTGAAACTCCCCCGACGCTGCGTCGTGGCCCTGCGGGACCTATGGGCGAGTCTCCCCCAGCCACTCGCCCCGGAGGCGCTGCTGTTCCCCGGTGAGGCCGGCGCCGTGCGAGGGGCGATGACCGTACTCCGGGCGTTCCGCCGCGAGGTCATCGCGCCAGCAGGGCTGGACCCGGACGCCTGGACGCCGCGTGAGCTGCGGCACAGCTTCGTATCCCTGCTGTCGGATAGCGGGATGCCGCTGGACAAGATCGCCCTACTGGTGGGCCACAGTGGAACGCAGGTCACTGAGAAGGTGTACCGGCAGCAGATCCGGCCTGTGATCCAGGACGGCGCACAGGCCATGGATCTGATCTTCCCGAACCCCAACTAGGGCGTCTGGTACTCGGTTCGGTACTCACTAGACGGGTCAGGCCCGCTTCCCACGCTGGGAACGGGCCTGGTCTGGTGTAACGCTGAGGTAAGGAAGCTCCCGCGATTGGACTCGAACCAATAACCTGCCGGTTAACAGCCGGCTGCTCTGCCGATTGAGCTACGCGGGATCGTGCGTCCGCCGGGGTCTGGCGGCCCCTGGCGGCGGGTCTAGGTTAGCGCATGTCCGGGGCTGTTCGCGCACGCCTGGGGATTGAGGCGGCGAGGGCGGGTATAGGGGGTGTCACGATTCCGCCGTCAGTAGGAGTTGGACATGAAGGCTCGCACGATGTTCATGGCAGGCGCCGCGGTCGGCTACGTCTTCGGGACGAAGGCCGGGCGCGAGCGGTACGAGCAGATCAAGCAGCTCTCCAAGCAGGTGTCGGAGAACCCGAACGTGCAGGAGGCCGCCGGGAAGATCCGGTCGAAGGGCGAGACGTTCGCCGGGGCCGCGCGCGACAAGGCGGGGCACCTGAAGGACCGGGTGCCCGAGCAGGTCACGGGCGGCCGCAAGGAGGAGCAGCCGTACCCCGGCTAGAGGCCGGTCTGACGGCGCAGGTCTTCGAGGACCTGTTCGGCCTGGGCCCGCAGGCCCGGGTCGGACGGGTCGAGCCCGGCGTCGAAGACGAACGTCCAGCGCACATCGCCGCCGGCTGCGGGGCGCCGGCCGGCGATGCGCACCTTCCCGCCTCCGGGGAGGGTGGCCTGGTGGGTGACGGCGATGGTGGCGGTGACGCGCTCGCGGACGGTCTCGGGCACCGAGCCGGGGTCGGTGAGCCGGACGTGGTGCTCGGCGCCGCCGGAGGTCTCCCGGACGTGCAGCCAGCCCTCCTTCCAGGTGGCGTGGTCGACGCGTTCCCAGGGGACGCGGGTGAAGCCGCCCGCAGGGGTCGGCAGGTGCAGGGCGAAGAGGGTGGCGGTGACGTGGGAGCCGCCGCGGGTGGGCGCCGCCGCGAGGACGCGTTCGCCGCGTTCCAGCGCGAGTTCGGCGCGGACCGCGGCGGGCAGGGGACCCCGGTTCAGGCGCATGCCCCCACGGTAGGCGATCAGGCCGCCTGGGGGGCGCGGCGGGCCCCGAGGAGATCGAGGACGAGGGCCGCCGACCAGGCGTAGTCGTGGCTGCCGCGGCCGGTGCCGTCGAAGGGGTCGAAGAACTCGCGGAAGCCGGACTGGCGGACGAGCCGCATGGTGGAGCCGTAGAGCAGGTCGGCGACGACGGGCAGGTCGTGGGCGAGGGCGCCGTACCAGACGAGCCAGTTGGTGCTGATCCAGGTGGGGCCGCGCCAGTAGCCGGCGCGGTCGAAGGCGGGGGCCTGGATGTCGCAGGTGGGGACGGGGTAGCCGGCGGCGCCGGCGAAGCGGGCCGACAGCAGCAGGTCGACGAGGTTGCGGACGATCGGGGCCGGCAGTTCGGGGTCCAGGAGCGGGCCGAACGAGCCTGCGGTGATGACGGGCAGCAGGCGGTCGTCGCGCAGGTCGCGGGCGCGGAAGCAGCCGGTGTCGGCGTCCCAGAGCCGGTCGAGGACGGCCTGGTGGACGCGCTGGGCGCGCTCGCGGTGCGGGACGGGGTCCGCGCCGATGATCTCGGCGATGGCGGCGAGGGCGTGCGTGGAGGCGAGGTAGACGGCGTTGACGAGGGGGTCCTCGACCGCGAACGGGTGGGCGTCGCGGAGGTAGCCGGGCCGGTAGGCGGCCTCCCGCATGAGCGCGACGAGCCGGACGTAGCGGTCGTAGTCCTCGCCGGTCGGCAGCGCGTGGGGGCGCAGGCCGGGCGCGTAGGAGGACGGGGGCAGCGGGAGCGCGCCGAGAGGGCGGTCCCAGGCGGGGCTGTTGTCCAGGCCCGACTCCCACGGGTGGCATATGGCGATGAGGCCGCTGGAGTCGAGGTCGCGGCAGCGGGCCAGGTAGCCGTGCTGGGCGGTCAGCATCGGGTAGAGGCGGGCCAGGAACGCCCGGCTGCTCTCCCCGTCGGCGGCGCACTCGTGCAGGCGCAGGGCGCTGAGGGCGTGCAGCGGCGGCTGAGTGAGGGCGGAGGTGTGCACGCCGCGCGGGGCGTCCGGCTGCCTCTCGCTGCGCCACAGTTCGGGGCCGGGGAAGAAGGCGTGCCGGTCGAGGCGTGTGTTGAACACGATGTGGGGCAGCATCCCGTCCGCCCACTGGCCGCGGAACAGGGAGATCAGCTCGGCTTCGGCGCGGTCGCGGCGGTGGCGGGCCAGGCCCATGCTGATGAAGGCCGAGTCCCAGCTCCACTGGTGGGGGTAGAGGCCGGGCGAGGCGGCGGTGGCGTTGCCCGTCCAGTTCGCGTCGAGGACCCGGGCCGCGGCCTTCCACAGCGCGGTCTCGTCGCCGGTGAGACGGGAGCTCATGTGATCCAGGTGGCCTCCCCTGCGCGCGAGAAGGGTGCCCCTTGATTGTCGCCTCAGATCGCGGCCACGGCGACCCCTGGGACGGTGACGGTTCTCTACGGGGGCGGCCGGGACGCGGTGAGAATGCACCGTGCGGCCGGCGCGGCGACCGTCCCGCGCCCGGCGGAACTTCCCGGACCTCGTGGTTCTGCCGAGCGACTGCATCACGGCAGGACGCGGGGCGCCTCGGGCCTCGGCCGCACGCGCGAACGCGTGACCTGCCCGGTGGAGCAAAGCCGAAGGCGAGCGGAACCGGGCAGATCGCGAAGCGATGCCGCGTTCGCCCAGGCCAGGTCACGTAGCGAGCCGCCAGGCGAGCTACGTGGGCCGGGGCTCTGAAACACAGCCGCGTTGGCGGACGGCCTCGTACAGGGCGACCGTGGCGGCGCTGGCGGCGTTGAGCGAGCTGGCCGCGCCGCCGATCGGGATCCGCGCCATCGTGTCGCACCCCTGCCGCCAGCCGGCGCTCAGGCCGGCGGTCTCGTTGCCGATCACCAGGAGCACGGGGCCGGTCAGGTCCACCTCGGCGATGTCGGCGGTGCCGTTCTCGTCGGTGCCCACCACGGTGAGGGGGCGTCCGGCCTCTCGTTCCCGCCGCACCCAGTCCAGCACCTCGCCGTGGGAGCGGACGCGGACCACCGGCACCGCCAGCAGCGACCCGGTGGAGGCGCGCACCGCCTTGGGGTCGTAGGGGTCGGCGGCGTGCCCGGTGACGATCAGCCCCGCACCGCCGAACGCGTCCAGCGAACGCACCATCGTGCCGATGTTGCCGGGCCCCGTCGGCCGGTCGAAGACCGCGCCCAGGAACGAGGGGCCCACCGGGATCCGCGCCAGGTCGTCGTCCGGCAGCGCCACCACGGCGACCAGTTCGGGGACCTCCTGCTCCTTGCCGCTCAGCTCCCGCAGCAGCTCGGGCGCCATCGCCACCCGCTCGCCCCCGGCCCGCTCCAGCATCCCGGCCGCCCACCGCGACAGCGGCCGCTCGGCGTCGTAGATCAGCGCCCGGATCGGCCGGCCGTGCTCCACCGCCAGGCTGATCGCACGGACGCCCTGCACCAGGAACTCCCCGGCCCGCTGCCGCTTGTTCCGGTTCCGCAGCAGCGCCTCCCACTGCTGGAACCGCGCGTTGGGCCGCGAGACCCGCAGCACATCCCCCACCAAACGCTCCAGTCCTTGCATTCCGCCCAGCGAACGACCCAGTCTTCCATGAACCGGCCCAGGGGCGGGCGCCCCGCGCCCTCCTCGAACGGCGCTCGGTACGGCGCCGCTACCGGTCGGTGGACGTCCGCGGTGCCGCGGCCCGGGCCAGGAGCCAGTGCGCGATCTCCTCGCCCGCGGCGACGCCCCGCGCGGCGGTGACGGCGGTGGCGGGGGCCGTCCAGCCGGTGTCGTGCAGTTCGCCGTGGGCGGGGCGGATCGACAGGTCCGCGGCCTCCAGCAGTTCGGCGTCCAGGAGCGCGTCGCCCGCGGCGAGCAGGGTGGACGCGCCGGCGCGGCGGGCGACCTCCCGGGCGGCGTCGGCCTTGGTCAGGCCGGCGGGCAGGCAGTAGACCTTGCGGCCCTGCAGGGACGTCCGCCAGCCGCGTTCGGCGCACCAGGCGGTGAGGTCCTCGACCCAGCCGGGCGGCAGCGCGGCCCGGTCCACGACCGTGTAGGCGAACAGGTCGGAGGCGGTGCGCCGCTTGAGGACGAAGTCGCCGCCGTTGCGGGCGAGGTGCCGTTGGACGTCCGCGAGCGGGGCGCATCCGTCGGCGATCCTGTTCCGGACGGCCGCCGCCCAGGCCGGGTCGTCCTCGCCGTCCACGAGGATGTGGCCGCCGTTCGCGCAGATGGCGTAGGGGGGCGGCTTCTCCAGGAGGTGGACGCGCCGGTACTGCTCGGGGGTGCGCGTCGTCGTCGGGACGAACGTTGACGCCGTCGCGAGCGCCTCCAGTGTGCGGGCGGACGCTTCGGTCATGTACGAGAGCGGTGCGCCCTGGTAGAACTCCACGCACAGCAGGCGCGGCATGGTCTCGTCTGGGCCTTCCAGGGCGAAGGCCGCGGTCGAGTAGATGAGCGTGCGGTCGAGGTCGGAGCACACCAGGACGGTCACTGCACGGCCCCTTTTCCGAACCGGGGATGGATGAATCCCATGCACGCGTAGGGGAACCGGCCGGGCTCGACCTCGTGGACGGGCACGTCGCGTTCGCGGGCGAGCAGCCTGATGTGGGCCACTTCCGGACCGGCGTCGGCCCGCACGAGCACCTTCCAGGGGACGCGCCTCAGCAGCACGCGCGTCGTCTCTCCGATCCCCGGTTTGACGAGGTTCAGGTCGTCGATGCCCTCCGCCTGGGCGCTGCGCCGGACGGCCTCCCATCCCGACCAGTCGGGCGTGCGGTCGGCCGCGCGGAGCTGCGGCAGGTCCTTGGCGACGCGTTCGGCCACGTGCGCGAAGCGCGCGCAGACCGCGTCGACGAAGACGCCCGACACGTCGTCCGGGGCCAGATCGGCGTAGAACTTCGCACCGTGGAAGTCTCCGGGCCCGATGAGGGAGTCGTTCAGGACCGTCCGGCTCACCAGGCCCGACACGGTCGAGTTGAGGCAGGCGGACGGGATGAGGAAGTCGTCCCGAGTGCCGTAGAAGGACGTGCACCGTCCCGGATCCGCCAGCACGGCGAGATCGGACGGGAACGGATGCTCGGCCAGGGCGGCGGTCAGTTCCTTGGTGATGGCGCCCTTGCCCGTCCAGCCGTCCACGAACATCACGGATGCCGGGTGGTGGTGCTCGTTGAGGTACCGCAGGGCGACCGTGTCGATGCCCCGGCCGCGGACGATGCTGACCGCGTAGTGCGGGACGTCAAGGCCGTGCGCGTACCGGGCCCAGCGCCGCATCAGGATGCCGACGGGCGTCCCGGCGCGCGCCAGCGACACCAGGACGGCGTCCGGGCCGCGCTCGGCGAGGATCATCTCGGTGACGAGCCCGGTCGCGTAGGCGAGCCGTTCGGCGGACGCCTCCAGCGCGTCGTGGAAAAGCCGCCGGTACTCCGGGCCCGGCTGGTATTCGACCGGGAGCGACTCGGCGTAGTGCGCCCGCCCCGACTGGATCGCGGCCTCGCGTTCCTCCGTGGGCGCTTCGAGCCGCGCGTGGGAGAGGTCCTTGAGCAGCCAGGCGACGTCCTCCGCCGGGTAGCTGCCGAAGGCCGGCCCGTACAGCGGCTTCACGGTGCCCTCCTGTAGGACGGGATGGTGGCGACCGTCACAGGGGCGAGCGCGCGCAGCCGTTCCAGTAGGCCGTCGGCGAGTTCTGTGGTGTCGCCAACGTCGTCCACCGCGAACACGATCCGGTCGAAGGGGCGTTGGCCGGCCCCAGGGGCGACGTTGTAGGCGTACCGCTCCCCTGGCCCATCGGCCGGGTCGTCATGGGACGGGAACACGAGGCGGGTTCTGATGGCGTAATCGGGGTCGTCCACGGCGAGTACGGGGGAACGCGTCGTCGTGGAGTAGCGGACGTCCACATCCGGCCGGGCGTCGGCGAGCGCTTCCGCGAGGCGCAGTGGTGCGTACATCAGCTCCTCGAACCCGAGGACGAGGACACGGGAGCCTCCTCCCCCAAGGCCGGCCGCAAGGACGTCGCCCATCCGGGCCAGTTCCTTCTCCAGCCGCGTCCGGTGCTCGGGGAGGAACCCGTGGCGTCCACCGTCCGGCACTGCGGTCGGCCATTCCAGTTCGACCCGGGAGACCTCGAACGCCGATCCCTCCTGGGGAGCGAAAGGCGGAGACGATATCCCGGCGACGAGCGCCTTCCCTGCCTCAAGGACGCCCTCTGGGAGCTCGACCCGTCCCCCGGCCAGAGCCACCGCGTCTATGCGGGTCCCCAGTCGGACGGCGAGATCGTCCATTCGGGCCCGGTCGGCAGGGGCGCGCAGGTCGACCAGGGCCGCCAGCACGTAATGGCTCCTGGGACGAACGGCATGCAGAGCCTCGATGGTGTTCAGCACCGTCCGGCCGGTGGAAAGCTCGTCGTCCACGAGAACCACTGGCACGTCGCGGTCGAGTGGCGCGGTATCGGCGGGCAGCAGCAGGTGGCTCGTGGCGTGGCTGTGCTCCTCCTCGAAGCCGCCGTAGGTGGCGAAGCCCTCAACGGGACGCCGCGTGGAGTGCAGGTAGTACGCACCGCCCAACGCGTCCGCCACGGAATGCCCCAAGGCTGTCGCGGTCTCGGCGTAACCCAGCACGATCGCGTCCACGGGGTTCTGCGGGACGCGCATGAGGTCACGGAGTGCGGGGGCGGCGTTCTGCTCGCCCCGCAGCCCGTCCAGGAGAAGCGAACCGGGACGGGACGGCTCAACGCCCTCCAGGCAGGCGCGCACAAGCTCGCCCAGAAGCAACCCCGACCCGTACACCAGGCGTGGATCGGTCGGCACGTGCTTGCCCAGCACCGCGGATACCAGCAGATGCGCCCGCTTCGGGTTGCGGCGCACGGCGAGCCCCACGAGCGACGAGAGCCCGGCGCCCGCCGGCCGTGCGCCGTCCACGAGACGAACGCCCAGACGCGAACCCACCCAGGAACCCGTCACCGGCTGTCCGCCGCTTCCAGCAGCTCGACGAACGTGACGCCCTCCGCCGCCACCCCGAACACCCGGGCGCGCAGCATCAGCCGCTGCGCCCACGCGCGGTGCGGCTTGGCCTCGTTCATCTTGTTGGCGTAGGAGCTGGCCATCGCACCGCCCCCGGCGACGCCCAGGATGTCGGCGGCGTCGCTGTACTCCTCGTGCGTCACCACCGACAGGGCGTGGACGGCCGCGACATGGCTCGGATGGATGACGGTCTTGCCGGTGAGACCGTTCGCCTTGTCCAGGTGGACCTCGCGGATCAGCCCGTCCAGGTCGGAGGTGATGAGCCGCTGCCGCAGCGGCGCGGCGCGCTGCCGATCGAACGGCGACTGCCGCAGCTGCGGCTTGAACATCCGCTCCCCCTGCGAGAAGTACTCCCACACGGGCCCGGTCACCACGTGGCCGGTGCCGTCGGCGCGGCCGAGGATGTTGACCACGTCGCAGATCACGCCCGCGACGGGGCCGATGTCGTAGATCGTCAGGTCGGGCGGGCGCCGCAGCCCGTACGCGGCGGACATGTCGGTCGCCCCCAGCCGGACGGCGAGGATCCGCGACCGGTGCTTGGCGAGGAGGCGCGCCACGTCGTGCAGCATCTCCGCGCGCGTCTCGGCGTACACGGCCTCCGGGCTCTCGATCACCGGCATCGCCAGCAGCCGCAGCCCGGAGCGGTCGGCCGCGTCCTCCAGCGCGTCCAGGAACGCTCCACCGCCGGACGCGGTGAACTTCGGCAGCACGAATCCGGTGACGAGCTCCGCCGCGGCGCCGAGCCGGCCGACCAGGTCGCCGATCTGCCGCGGGTCGCGGACGCGGACGAACAGCAGCGGGACCTCCGCCCCGTCCGCCCCGGAGGCGCCGTCCGCCCCGGAGACGGCGTCCGCCCCGGAGGCGGTGTCCGCCCCGGAGGCGGTGTGCAGCGCCCGCAGATGCGCCACGAGGTTGGCCTCGCCGGCCTCGACCTCGTCGTCGGCGATCGCGTCCTCCAGGCACACCACCATGCTCATCACGCCCCGCCGCGCCGCGCGCTCGATGTCGGCGGCGAGGGCGGGTCGTGTGGCCGGGCAGTACAGCGTCGCGCCGAGCGCGACCGCCAGCACGTCCGGGTCGTCGTGCCGGCCGAACGGGCGCGGATGCCGGTAGAACAGGTGCTTACGACGCGCGGCGTCGATATGGTCGAAATGCCGCATTTACCCCTCGTCAGACGGTGCTCTCGACGGGGGGCGCGGGGGGTCGCCCCCGGGCGGACGGGCCGCGCCGGATCACAGGTGCGTCGCCACGGCGGGGAGCAGGTGCTGGAACGTGCGGCCGGTGGCGGTCGCCCCGATCGCCGTCATCGACCAGCCCTGCCCGTCCCGCGACACCTTGGCCATGATCTGCGCGTTGTGCTGCCCGGCGCCGCTCAGGTCGTAGCGCGCGATCTCCTGGCCGGTGCTCTCGTCCACCAGCCGGCAGAACGCGCCCGCGATCTGGGAGAAGTCCTGGCCGGTGAAGGAGTTCACCGTGAACACCAGCTGGACGACGCCCTCCGGGACGCTCTGCAGGTCGACGTTGATGACCTCGTCGTCGCCCTCGCCCTCGCCGGTCAGGTTGTCGCCGGTGTGCTGGACGGAGCCGTCCTTGCTGCGCAGCTGCCGGAACCACACCTGGTCGGCGAGGTTGCCGGACGCGTCGAACAGCAGGCACGAGGCGTCCAGATCGATGGACTGCGGCTTGCCCTTGCCGAACAGCCCCTTCTTGGCGACGGCGTCCCAGCCGAGGCCCATCTTGACTCTGGACAGGGTGCCGCCGCCCGGCTTGGCCAGCGAGACCTTCTGCCCCTTCTGCAGCGATATGGACATCGTCGGTACCTCCGGTGATCGATGTGTGTCGCGGGGTCGAGGTGACGCCGGTCAGACCTGGCTGGAGTGCAGCGGCCGCCCGCCGCCCGCGGTCCCGTCGGGAGAGTCCCCGTCCTGGCCGCGGTTGCGGACGACGGAGCTGGCGAACGCGGCGATGATCAGCCCGGCGCCGAGGCCGCCTGTGATCCACTCGGGCACGTGGTGGCCGATGCTCACCAGCATGCAGACCGCGAGGGCGCCGATCGCCCAGTGCGCGCCGTGCTCCAGGTAGACGTACTCGTGCAGGGTGCCCTTGCGGACCAGGAACACCGTCAGCGACCGGATGTACATGGCGCCGATGCCGAGGCCCAGCGCGATGACGATCGGGTCGGTGCTGATCGCGAAGGCGCCGATGACGCCGTCGAAGCTGAACGAGGCGTCCAGCACCTCCAGGTACAGGAACAGGAAGAATCCCGCCTTGCCCGTGGCGAGGGCCAGGGAGCTCGGCCCGGACCGCCCGCCGCCCTTCACGGCCTCCGCGCCGTCCTTGGCGTCGTCGTCGTCCTCGTCGTCGTCCTCGCTCGCCTCGGAGAACAGCTCGCCGAGCCCGTTGACCAGGATGTAGGTCACCATCCCGAGCACGCCGGCGATCATGACGCTGCCCGGGTCGGAGGCCGACAGCCACGCCACGAGCGCCAGCGAGCCGCCCGCCACCACGACCGACAGCTGGTCCAGCTTGCCGATGCGGGCGAGCGGCCGCTCCAGCCACGGCAGCCACTTGTCGGCGCGCTCCTCGAACACGAAGTCCAGGAACAGCATCATCAGGAACATGCCGCCGAACGCCGCGATCATCGGATAGGCGTCGTTCATCAGCTGGTGGTAGCGGTGCGAGTCGTTGAGGGCGAGGTCGAACGCCTCGACCGGGCTCAGCTTGGCCGTGATCCCCACGATCAGCAGGGGGAAGACCAGCCGCATGCCGAACACGGCGATCGCGATGCCGACGGTGAGGAAGATCTTCTGCCAGAAGGCGCTCATCCGGTCGAGCACCTTGGCGTTCACCACGGCGTTGTCGAACGACAGCGAGACCTCGAGGACGGCCAGGACGGCGACCAGGGCGAGCCCGGTCGGTCCGTCGTAGAGCAGGGCGAGGAGCAGGCCGACGACCGTGACGCCGAAGGACCACCCGAAGGTGCGAAGAATCATGCGCGTATTTCTGCTAGGAAGGGCGGCCGGGCGGAGCGGCCGGGATGCGGGGGAGCCGGCGGTCAGCCGACGTTGACGCCGAAGTCCATCGCGATGCCCGCCAGACCGGAGGCGTACCCCTGTCCGACGGCCCTGAACTTCCATTCGCCGCTGTGCCGGTAGAGCTCGCCGAACACCATGGCGGTCTCGGTGGAGGCGTCCTCGGTGAGGTCGAAGCGCGCGAGCTCGTTGCCGTCGTTCCGGTTGACGATCCGGATGAAGGCGTTGCGGACCTGCCCGAAGCTCTGCTGCCGGTTGTCGGCGTCGTAGATCGAGACCGGGAACACGATGCGGTCGCACTCGGCCGGCACCGCGGTGAGGTCGACGTTGATCGACTCGTCGTCGCCCTCGCCCTCGCCGGTCAGGTTGTCGCCGGTGTGCTCCACCGAGCCGTCAGGGCTGCGCAGGTTGTTGAAGAAGACGAAGTGCTGGTCCGACATGACCTTGCCGTGGCTCGCCAGCATCAGCGCGGAGGCGTCCAGGTCGAAGTCGGCGCCGGTGGTCGCGCGCACGTCCCAGCCGAGGCCGACGGTGACCGCGGTGAGGTTCGGCGCGGCCTTCGTCAGCGAGACGTTGCCGCCCTTGGCGAGTGAAACCCCCATGTGCGGGCTGCTCCCTTCCTGTCCAGACTGCTCGGACTGCTCAGATGTTGACGCCGAAGTCGGCGGCGATGCCGGCCAGGCCCGACGCGTACCCCTGGCCCACCGCCCTGAACTTCCATTCCGTCCCGTTGCGGTACAGCTCACCGAAGACCATGGCGGTCTCCATGGACGCGTCCTCGGTCAGGTCGTAGCGCGCCATCTCCGCCCCGTCGGCCTGGTTCAGCACCCGGATGAAGGCGTTGCGGACCTGCCCGAAGTTCTGCCCGCGGCTCTCGGCATCGTAGATCGACACGGCGAACGCGACCCGCTCGGCCGTGGCGGGCATCGCGCCGAAGTTGACCTTGAGCTGCTCGTCGTCGCCCTCGCCCGCGCCGGTGGTGTTGTCGCCGGTGTGCTCGACCGCGCCGTCCGGCGTGCGCAGATTGTTGAAGAAGACGAAGTGCTGGTCGGTAATGATCTTTCCGGAGGCGTCCAGGACCATCGCGGAGGCGTCGAGGTCGAAATCGGTCCCGGTCGTCGTGCGCAGGTCCCAGCCGAGACCGACGGTCACCGCGGACAGGCCGGGGGCCTGCTTGGTGAGCGAGACGTTGCCGCCTTTGCTCAGACTGACGGGCACGATGAGCCTCCAAGATCGCATGCCGGATCGGACGCCGATGGGGCGCCCAGCCTTATCGACGTTGCAGCGATGCTATCCGTTCCATCCTTTATGAAGGGATGGCGACAATCTTTGTGATTCGCTCGCCACCCGGCCGCCGTCACGTGCCCGGCCTCCTTCCCGCATGGACGAAACCCGGGCCGGTTGCGTCAGACTGGGGATCGGACGAAGGGAGGCTGCGTTGCGGGGACCGGGCGACCAGCGCCGCCGGGGCGGCCGCGGGGCACAGGCGGCGGCCGGGGCGGTCGAGGCGAGGGAGGCGGCCGCGGCGGCCTTCTACGACATGGACCAGGCGCAGAAGTACATCGGCGGCCGCGTCACCGTGTTCGAGGACCTGGACGCCAGGGCGGCCGAGCCCGCCCGCCGGGAGTTCACCCGGCTCGCCGAGACCGCCGACGCCGCCTCCGTGGCCTACATCTCCGTCCTGGACGCCCACGACCTCGATGACCGGGACCGGTCACCGGCCGAGTACGACGCCGCGCGGCGCGCGTTCGTCGCCTCCACCGAGCGGCTCCAGAAGATCACCGGGGACCTCAACGGCTTCGCCGAGCGCCTCTCCCAGCAGATGGCCCGGCTGGAGTCCGCGCTCGACCAGCTCCCGCCCCGCCTCACCGCCGCCCGCGACGCCGTGGCCGCCGCCGACGCCGCCGTGGCCGCGGCCAGGTCCGCCGGGATGGACGCCACCGACCCCAAGGAGGAGCTGGACCGCGCCAAGGGGGTCCTCGCGCAGCTCGGCTCCCAGGGGCTCGGCGGGCTCGGCCTCGACGGCGCCATCCGCAAGGCCGACGAGGTCCGCGCCATCGCCGAGCGGGCCCGGGAGGCCGCCGCGGAGCTGCCGCGGCAGGCGCAGAAGGTCCGCGACTCGCTCTCCTCCGTCCGGACGCGGGCCGACGCCGTCGCGAACCGCGCGGGGCACGTCCAGGAGGCGATGCGGGTCCTCGTGCGCGGCTACTCGCAGGCGTGCTGGCAGGACCTCAAGGGCGCCCCCGAGTCGATCGAGGCGGCGGTCACCCGGGCCCGCGAGCGGCTGAACGAGGCGTCCGCGCACGCGGGCCGCGCCGAGTGGAAGCAGGCGCAGCGGGCGCTCACCGCCGCGCGCACCGAGCTGAACGCGGCCGACCGCCGCGCCGGGCAGGTCACCGGGCGCGCGGAGGAGCTGAAAGCGGTCGCCGAGGACCCGGCCAAGCCCGTCGAGAGCGTCCGGTTCGCGGTGCGCGACGCCCAGCGGCTCGCCGTGGCGCAGCCGGGCGGGGCCCCGCCCCAGCACGCCCGCGTGCTCGACTCCCTCGTCGAGCGGCTGGAGAGGGCGCCGCGGCGGCTCGCCGGCGCCCACCCCGACTACTGGGCCTACCTGCAGGAGCTGGAGTCCATCAGGACGGCCGCCGGCGACGTGGTGACGCGCATCCGCTCGGAGCGCGCCCAGCAGGGGTAGCCCGCGGCCCGTCAGGCGAAGAGCGTCTCACCCCAGTAGCCGCCCTCGCGGACGCCGGGCGGGCACGCGAAGACGCCGGACCCGACGTGCTGGATGTACTCGTTCAGCGCGTCGGTGGCCAGCGAGTTCTGGACGCGGATGAAGCCCGTCCGCGGGTCGCGCTGGAACGCGATGAAGAACAGGCCCGCGTCCAGCCGGCCGAGGCCGTCCGACCCGTCGGTGAACGAGTAGCCGCGCCGCAGGATGCGCGTCCCCTGGTTGGAGTCGGGGTGGGCGAGCCGCACGTGCGCGTCGGGCTTCATCTGGGCCAGGGCCGGCTTGTCGCGCTCCTTCTTCAGCCCGGCCGGCGCCCCCTCGCCCTTGTTCCGCCCGAAGACGTCCTCCTGCTCGCGCAGCGAGGTGCGGTCCCAGGTCTCGATGTGCATCCGGATGCGGCGCGCGACGAGGTAGGAGCCGCCCGCCATCCAGCCGGCCCCGTCTCCCCCCGCCGCCCACACGTGGCGGTCGAGCAGGTCACCCTCGGTTCCGGCGATGTTCTCGGTGCCGTCCTTGAACCCGAACAGGTTGCGCGGGGTCTGCGCGTCCGGCGTCGTCGAGGACGTCTTGCCGAAGCCGAGCTGGGACCAGCGGACCGCGGCCACGCCGAACCCGATGCGCGCCAGGTTCCGGATGGCGTGCACCGCGACCTGCGGGTCGTCCGCGCAGGCCTGCACGGCGATGTCGCCGCCGCTGCGGGCCGGGTCGAGGTTGTCGCCGGGGAAGTGCGGCAGGTCGACGAGGGCCGCGGGGCGCCGCGCCCTGATGCCGAACCGGTCCTCGCCGTCCTTGACGAACAGCGACGGGCCGAAGCCGATCGTCAGCGTGAGCCGGGACGGAGGCAGCCCGAGCGCCTCGCCGGTGTCGTCGGGCGGCGCGACCGCGGGGCCGCCGACCGCGCCTTCGCCGACCGGCCGGCCCGCGGTCATGGCGGCGGCCGCGGCCGTCCACTCCTTCAGCATCCGCACGAGCCGGTCGCGGTCGCCGGTCGTCACGTCGAACGCCGCGAAGTGCAGCCGGTCCTGCACCGGGGTGGCGATGCCCGCCTGGTGCGCGCCGTGGAAGGCGATCGCGTCGCCCGCGTCGTCCTCCTCCGCGGAGGCGACCCGGTCGAGCCCGGCCCCGGCGGCGGCCCCGACGAGCAGGCTCGCGCCGGAGAACCCCAGCATCCGCCGCCGGGACATCCCCGGCCGCTCCTGCGTCCCTTCGCCCGTCATGCCGCCTCGGTTCCTCTCGTCAGGGTCACTTCGCGACGGCGGCGGCGAGCCTGGACAGGGGCTCGCCCAGCGCGTTCACCGCGTCGGCCAGCTCCTTGCGCTCGTCCTCGCCGACCTTGTCGTAGGAGACGTAGCCGTCGCCCTTCGCGTGCTTCTTCAGCAGCGTCTCGACACCCGCGAAGTTGTCGTCGAGGTCCTTCGCGAGCTGCGCGTCCCGCTCCTGGACGACCGGCTTGAGCAGGTCGTAGATCTTCTTGGCGCCGTCCACGTTGGCCTTGAAGTCGACGAGGTCGGTGTGGCTGAACGCCTCCTCCTCTCCGGTGACCTTGCCGGTGGCGACCTCGTCGAGAAGTTCCTTCGCGCCGCCCGCCATGTCGTTGACGGGGTCCAGCGTGAGGCCGGGCAGCCTCGACTTCAGCGTTCCCAGGTCGGCCAGCAACTGGTCGCCGTACTTCTCCTTGCCCTTGACGGAGCCGTCCTTCCAGAGGGCCTTCTCCAGCAGGTGCCAGCCGGACCAGTCCTTCTTCTCCTCCGGCTTGAGGTCGGCCTCGCGCGCGTCGACCTTGGGGTCGAGGTCGCCGAACTTCTCGGCGACGGGCTCGATCGTCTCCCAGCCGACGCGGGACGGCGCGTACAGCTCCTTGGCCTTCTCGACGTCGCCGTCCTTCACCGCGGCGACGAACTTCTCCGTCTTGGCGATCGTGTCGTCGGTCTGGACGATGACGAAGGCCTTGTAGTCGGCGGCGGCCTTGCTCAGGCGCGGGTCCGCGCCGCCGGCGGCGCCGCCGGTGACCGTGACGTCCTGGGACGGGCCCTTGCCGGTCTGCCCGGCGCTGCACAGCAGCCTGTACTTGCCGGCGGGCAGGTTCACGACGAAGTCGACGCTGGTGCCGGGGCCGATGTTCTCCCGCTCGGCGAGGATCTTGCCGTCCGGCTTGAGCACCTCGAACTCGTTGACCTTCGAACCCTTGTTGGCGACCTTGAAGGTGGTCTTGCCCGCGGGGAGGTCGGTCTTGGCGACCTCGCAGGAGTCGTCGGTGGCCGTCACGGCGACGGCGCCCGCCGCTCCGGCCTCGTCCCCGTCACCGCCGCACGCCGCCAGAAGGGACATCGACACCGCGGCGGCGCCGGCGAGCGCGAGGACGGACACAGGACGCATCAGGGTCTCCAGGAGCGTGCAAATGGTTAGGCTTACCTAAATTAGCGAAAGCTAACCTCAGCACGTCAAGTGGGGCCCCGGACAGTGAGTCATCCCACGCCGTGCGGCCTCGGCACGGGGCGTCTCAGCGGGGGCGGTCGTGCAGGCCCATCGTGAGGTTGCGCGCGGCCATCGGCGGGCCGCCGGCCTGCGGGTCGCCGTACGGGGGCAGATGCCCCGGGTGCTGCGGCCGCTGCTGGTGCTGGGGCGCCTGCTCGCGCTGCTGGGCCGCCGGCTCCGCCCAGACGGCCGTCCCGTACGCGCACACCTCGACGCCGCCGCCCGTCACGGCGGTGTCGAACCTCATGCCCACCACCGTGTTCGCGCCCTTGCGCCGGGCCTCCTCGCCGAGCCGGTCCACCGCCTCGCGGCGCGCCGCGGCCAGGCCCGCGCCCGGCTGCTCCCCCGTCACCCGGAACGTCGCGCTGCTCCCGCCCTGCCCGGGCGCGTGGACGGCGCCCTGATCGGCTCGGACCGCCAGCCCGAGGACCTCTCCGAGCACGCTCCTGATCTCGTACCCCGCCACGCCATCAGTCGTCACGATCAGCATGGTCACCACGGTAGGACACGGTCCGGACGAAATGCGACGTAACGGCGGTAACGCGTATCTCTCCGCACCGCCGGCACCGCATCCGCCGGCACCCGCGGCGCGGCCCGCGACCGCCCTCCCGGCGGACGGCCGGGAGGGCGGCCCCGTCGTCAGGGCCCGCGCCTCAGTCCAGATACTCGCGGAGCATCTGGGCCCGGGACGGGTGGCGCAGCTTCGCCAGCGTCTTGGACTCGATCTGGCGGATCCGCTCCCTCGTCACGCCGAACTCGCGCCCCACCTCCTCCAGGGTGCGCGGGTGGCCGTCGACCAGGCCGAAGCGCAGCTGGATGATGCGCTGCTCCCGTTCCGACAGCGTGGCGAGGATGTCCTCCAGCTGGTCCTGCAGCAGGATGAACGCCGCGGCCTCCATCGGCACCACGGCGTCGGCGTCCTCGATGAAGTCGCCGAGGTCGGAGTCCTCCTCGCCGATCGGGGACTGCAGCGAGACCGGCTCCTGCGCGATGCGCTGGATCTCCACGACCCGGACGGGCGACAGGCCCATCTCCAGGCCGATCTCCTCGGGGCTCGGCTCCCGGCCGAGGTCCTGGTGCATCTGGCGCTGCACGCGGACCAGCTTGTTGATCGTCTCCACCATGTGCACCGGGATGCGGATCGTCCGGGCCTGGTCGGCGATCGCCCGGGTGATCGCCTGCCGGATCCACCAGGTGGCGTACGTCGAGAACTTGAACCCCTTGGTGTAGTCGAATTTCTCGACCGCGCGGATGAGTCCGAGATTTCCCTCCTGGATCAGGTCGAGGAACAGCATTCCCCTGCCGACGTAGCGTTTGGCGATCGAGACCACGAGCCGGAGATTGGCCTCGATCAGCCGTTGCTTCGCCCGCGCCCCCTCGCGGGAGAGCAGTTCGAGGTCGAGCAGTTCGCCGCGGGCGAGGACGGCGGTGCGCGCCATCTTCTCCTCGGCGAACAGTCCCGCCTCGATCGATTTCGCGAGTTCTACCTCATCTTCTGCCGTGAGCAGCGGTACGCGACCGATCTCTCTCAGGTAGATCCGAACCAGGTCGCTCGTCGGCGCCCGCTTGCCGAGGTCTCCCTCATCCGCTCGCGTGACGTCCTCGGTCTCCTGCTGAGACTCGAGGACCTCCACCCCCTGCTCTGCGAGCATCCGGACGACCCGCTCCAGCGAGTCGTCCGGCAAGTCCGAGCGATCGAGCGCGGCAGCGACGTCCTCGACGGTCACACCGCCGCGCTCTCTGCCGCGTGCGACGAGGTCCGCCACCTGATCAACCGATGGCGCCTCGCTTGGCAGCACCGAAGGGCCCACGCAGACAGTCTGCGTCAAATGGGGCCTAGATCACAGGACCCATTTTCCCGGAAGGGACGCCTATTGCGACCCAAGTCCTCGCTCCCGCAACACCCGTCTCTGCTGCTCAAGCGCGACAAGATCACCGAAGAGCCGGTTGTACTCCTCGGCCGCTTCGACCGGATTCAGCCGCCCGAGTTTAGATTTCACGTTCGCGATCATGCGTGTGAGCTGGCGCTCCTGGATTCTGGCCAGCAATTCCACCGCGTAACGGTCGTCCGATTCTTGGGCGGAGCGGACGGGTTCCACCCCGAGCTTGGTGAGCAGATCCCTGACCTGGTCGTTCGGCGCCCGCTCCAGCAGGAGCACGATCCACTCCGCGGTGTTCCCCGCCGCGGCGACGCCCCCCGCCTCGGCGATCACCGCTCGCACGGCCGCGTGCGGGGGCGCGATGAACGCCTCGACCGGGACCTCGTCGAACGCCGGGCCGAGCAGCGCCGGGCGCTGGACCGCCATCTTCAGCAACTCGCGCTCGCGCTGGACCTCGGGATCGCCGGGGTCGAACGCGGGGCGCGACGGCGCCTGGGGCTCCGCGGCGCCGCCCCGCCCGTTCTCACCGGCGGGGCCCGCGCGGCCGTTGCCGTTCTGGAAGCGCCCGTTCCCGTTCTGGCCGCGGCCGTTTCCCGCCTGGGCGCGGCCGTGCGCCCGGTTGGCCAGTTCGCGGACGCGGCGCAGCACGAACTGCTCGTCCATGATGCCGAGCCAGCGGTCGAGGTTGACCGCGTACATGTGGCGGCGGGAGCGGTCCTTGATGGCCGCGACGACCGGGGCGGCCGCGTCCAGCGCGCCGAGCCGGCCCTCGACCGTGTCGAGGTCGTGCTGCTCGATCGCGCTGCGCACCGCGAACTCGAACAGCGGCAGCCGGGACGCCACGAGGTCGCGCACCGCCGCGTCGCCGTGCCGGATGCGCAGGTCGCACGGGTCGAGGCCGTCCGGCTGGACGGCCACGAACGTCTGGGACACGAACTTCTGCTCGTCGTCGAAGGCGCGCAGCGCCGCCTTGCGCCCGGCCGCGTCGCCGTCGAAGGTGAAGATCACCTCGCCGCGGAACTCGTCCTGGTCCATCAGCAGGCGGCGCAGCACCTTGATGTGCTCGTCGCCGAACGCCGTGCCGCAGGTGGCGATGGCCGTCGGGACGCCCGCCAGGTGGCAGGCCATCACATCGGTGTAGCCCTCGACCACCACGGCCTGCCGCCGCCGGGCGATCTCCTTCTTGGCGAGGTCGGCGCCGTACAGCACCGAGCTCTTGTGGAAGAGCGGCGACTCGGGGGTGTTGAGGTACTTGGGGCCGTCGTCGTCCTCGAAGAGGCGGCGCGCGCCGAACCCGATGACGTCGCCGGACAGGTCGCGGATCGGCCACATCAGCCGGCCGCGGAACCGGTCCATCGGGCCGCGCCGCCCCTCCTTGGCCAGCCCCCCGGCGACGATGTCGCGGTCGGCGAAGCCGCGCCCGCGCAGATGCCTGACGAGGCCCTCCCACTCGCGGGGGGCGAACCCGACGCCGAAGCGCTCGGCGTCGGCGGCCTCGAAGCCGCGCTCGGACAGGAACGTGCGGCCGGGCGCGCCGGCGGCGGAGTTCAGCTGCTCGGCGTAGTACTCGGCGGCCGCCCGGTGCGCCTCGATCAGCCGGGCGCGCTGACCGCCGTCCTGCCGGGGGCCCCGCCCGCCGCCCTCCTCGTAGCGCAGCTGGATCCCGGCCTGGACGGCGAGCCGCTCCACCGACTCGGTGAAGGTGAGGTGCTCGATCTCCTGGACGAACTTGATGACGTCGCCGCCCGCCTCGCAGCCGAAGCAGAAGTACAGCCCGCGCGAGGGCGTCACGTTGAACGACGGGGACTTCTCATCATGGAACGGGCACAGGCCCTTGAGGTTGCCGCCGCCCGCGCTGCGCAGCTGCAGGTACTCGCCGATCACGTCGGCGATGGACGAGCGCTCCCGTACGAGCGCGATGTCCTCATTGCGAATCCGGCCTGCCACGACCAAGGAGTCTACGGCGGGCCCGTGACATCGGGGGCATCGCACCGCGACGGGCATGGATGCGCCCCCGTCCCCCGGGCGGGCGACCCGCGGGGGGACGGGGGCGCCGCAGGTCAGCCCACCCGGAAGCGGCCGAAGAGCCGGTACATGAACTCCGTGCCCTGCTTGAGGGCCTCGACGGCGATGCGCTCGTCGTTGCCGTGCATCGCGATCAGCTGGTCGTTGTCGACGACGTAGGGGTAGACGCCGTATCCGGGGACGCCCTTGGAGGTCCAGGGCGACAGGCTCGTCCCGGCCTCGAACAGGGCGGGCGCGAAGACCGCGTCCGGGTAGGTCCTGGCGGCGGCGTCGCCGATGGCCTCGAACAGCGGCGAGTCCAGGCTCGACGGCGGCTTGGCCCAGGTCTCGTCCAGCCGCTTGAGGGCGTCCTCCTCCGACTCCCCCGGGTTGCCCGCGAGCGTGACGGTCACGTCGCGGTCGGCGAGGCGCCGCCGGATGGCGGCCAGGAAGTCGCGCGGCCGCTGGCCGCCGGGGACGCCGCGGCAGTTGAGGCGCAGCGTGGCCTTGGACGGGATGACGTTCTCCTTGTACCCCGCGTCCTCGATCACGAAGGCGTGCGTCGTGCGGAGGAGGGCCTGGTGCAGCCACGGGTAGGAGCTGCGCTTGACGACGAGCGCGGCCGCCCGCTCGCGGGCCTGCTGGGACCGGGCGGACAGCAGCAGCCGCAGCGCCCGTTCGAGCGGCCGGTCGTCGGTGGCCTTGGCCAGCGCGCCGAAGTACTCCCGGGTGACGGGGGTGAGCGCGACCGGCGCGAGCCAGGTGTCGATGTCGGTGACGGCGCGGGAGAGCCTGGCGATGGCCGAGTCGGGGTTGGGCTTGGAGGAGTGGGTGGCGGTGCCGCCGGCGGCGAGGTCGAGGTTGAAGTAGACCTTGTCCTGGCGGGTCACCGTGATGAGCATCGGCGTCCGCCGGTCCTTCTGGGCGAGGAACCAGCCGCCCTCGGTGAGCACCATGCCCGCGTTGATCTTGTCCCAGTGATGCTCGGCCAGCCAGTGGGAGCCGTACTGCCCGGCCTCCTCGTCGCAGTCGGTGAGGACGATGATGTCGCGGTCGAACCGCCCGCCCTCCTTGACGTGCCGGAGCAGGGCGCTGATGTTCGCGGAGTTGGCGCCCTTCATGTCCAGGGCGCCGCGGCCGTAGACCTCGCCGTTGCGAACGGTTCCGGCGAACGGGTCGACCGACCATTTGTCACGTTCCACCGGAACGACATCGGAATGTCCGAGCAGGAGCAGCGGCGGCGCCGCGGTGGTCCCCTCGATCCGGGCGATGAGGTGGACGTTGTCCTTCTTCGGCGTGGGGATGATCTGGGCGGGGACCCCCGCCGAGTCCCAGACGCCCTTGAGCATCTCGGCGTAGGGCCGGGTGACGCCGCCCTCCCCGAAGTTCTGGGTGTCGAACGAGATCATCTTCTGCAGCAGGGCGAGCGGGTCGAGATCGGCGGGCGCGGGCCCGCGGGCGGGGCCGGCGAGGGCGGACCGGCCGGCGGGCGCGGCGGCGGCGGTGCCGCCCGCCAGCACGCCGCCCGCGAGCAGGACGGCGCCCGCGCCGGTGCGGTGCAGGAAGGCGCGGCGGCTGACGGGGGGTGGGGAGTCGGGCATGGGAGCTCCTCCTTCGAACCCGGACGGGTTTCGTGATCAAAGGTGACACGGCGGCCCGCCGATCTCCAGGGCGCGGCGCCGTCCCGGCACGGCGCCGGGCGGTTCGAAGCCAGGAAGATCACGCGGTGTCGGAATATACGATCCGATGGCCGGACTCGGCCGGGTTAACGGCGGGTAACCCTGGTTTTACTCTGGACAACTGGGACCGCACCACGATGAGATGTCCCACCGTAGATTTGCCCACCCCCAGGCGGACTCGATGACGGATGTTGTGCTGGACGGCGTCGACAAGGTGTATCCCGGCGGGCAGGTCGCCGTCCGCGACGTCCGCCTGCGCATCAACGACGGGGAACTGTTCGTCCTGCTCGGACCGTCCGGCTGCGGCAAGTCGACCATCCTGCGCATGATCGCCGGGCTGGAGGAGATCACCGGCGGGGACCTCTGGCTGAACGGCACCGTGGCCAACGACCTGCCGCCCCGCGACCGGAACGTGGCGATGGTGTTCCAGGAGGGCGCGCTCTACCCGCACCGCACGGTCAAGGGCAACATGATGTTCCCGCTGGAAGTGTCCGGGGACGACCGCGCCGAGGCGTCCGCGAAGGTCATCGAGCTGGCGCGCGCGCTCGGCATCAACACGATGATCGACCGGCTGCCGCGCACGCTGTCGGGGGGCCAGCGGCAGCGGGCCGCGATCGGGCGGGCGCTGATCCGCGAGCCGTCGCTGTTCCTGATGGACGAGCCGCTGTCGAGCCTGGACGCGGGGCTGCGCACGGAGCTGCGCGTCGAGATCGCCGCGCTGGTCCGCTCCAGCCGCACCACCACCGTCTACGTCACGCACGACCAGGTCGAGGCCATGACGATGGCCGACCGGATGGCCGTGCTGCGCGACGGCGTCCTGGAGGACGTCGGCACCCCCGAGCAGATCTACGAGGACCCGGCGACCGTGTTCACCGCCGCGTTCCTCAGCTCCCCCCCGATCAACCTGCTGCAGGCCACCCTGTGGGCCGTCGAGGGCCAGGGGCTGATGTTCGACCTCGGGCCGCAGCGGCTCACCCTGCCCTGGGGCGACAAGCGGGCGTCCGCGCTGATCAGCCACCACGGCCTGCCCGTGATCGTGGGGATCCGCCCCGACACGGTGATCCCGATCGCCCCGGGCTCGCCCGCCCCGTCCGGGACCGTCCTGTCCGGCCAGGTCCGCGCCCTGGAGTTCCACGGGCACGAGTGGCTCGCCTACGCCGAGGCCGGCATCCCCACGGTGGACGCGAACGAGGTCGGGCGCCCCGAGCGGCCGCAGGTCCCCGCGGCGGCGCGGCCGGGGCTGCGCGACCGGGTGCGGGCGATGTTCGGGCGGCCGGCCGAGGAGGAGCCGGTCGAGGAGCACGCGGGCCACCACCGGCGGTCCGACCTCGTCTTCCGCATCGCGCCCGGCGGGCGGCCCGACCGGGGCGACCGCGTCGCGCTGGCGGTCGACATGGACCGGGTCCTGTTCTTCGGCGCGGACGGCCGGCGCATCACGCCCGTCCACCGCTAGCCGCGCAGCACCCCGGCGAGCCGGCGCATCCCCTCGTCGATCTCCGGCGGCGTCACGGCGCCGTACCCGAAGACCAGCCCCGCACCGGGCGGCCCGGTCACCGCGAACTCCGACAGCGCGAACAGCCCGACGCCCGCGCCGAGCGCCCTCGCGGTGACGGCGGCGTCGTCCGCGCCGTCCCGGAACACCGCGCTCAGGTGCAGCCCCGCCTCGGACGGGACGAGGTCGAGCCGGTCCCCCGGCAGCCCGGCGACCCGTTCGGCGACGCGCTCGTGTCGCGCCCGGTACTCGCGGCGCGACCTGCGGATGTGCCGGGCGAGCAGGCCCTCGTCGATGAACCGGGCGAGCGCGGCCTGCGCGGGCAGCTCGGCGTGCCAGGACGAGACGTAGCGCGCCATCCGGAACGCGTGGTGCAGCGACGGCGGCGCCACCAGGAACCCCAGCCGCAGCACCGGCCGCATGATCTTGGAGAAGGTGCCGGTGTACAGGACGCGGCCGTCCTCGTCGAGGCTCTGCAGCGGCTCGACGGGCCGCCCGCCGTACCGGTACTCGGTGTCGTAGTCGTCCTCGACGATCACCACGTCCCGCCGCCGCGCCCAGTCGAGCAGCGCCCTGCGGCGCGGCAGCGACATCGGCATGCCCAGCGGGAACTGGTGCGAGGGGGTGACGTAGACGGCCCGCGCCTCGCCGGGCAGCGCGTCCACCCGCAGCCCCTCGGCGTCGACCGGCACGCCGCGCACCCGCATCCCCGCCGCGGCGAGGAGCATCCGCACGGGCGGGTACCCGGGGTCCTCCACGGCGACCACGTCGCCCGGTTCGAGGAGGACCCTGACGATCAGGTCGAGGGCCTGCTGGACGCCGGAGGTGACGACGATGTCGGCGCCGCTCGCCCGCACCGACCGCGAGAGGCCCACGTGGCGGGCGACGGCCTCGCGCAGCGCGGGCAGCCCGGCCGGGTCGGCCGCCGAGGCGGGATCGGCCAGCCCCGACGGACGCAGCAGCCCCGACATGATCCGCCGCCAGGCCTCGTACGGGAACAGCCGCACGTCGGGCAGCCCGGCACGGAAGTCCCACCGGATTCCGGGCATCGGCGCAGGCCAGGCGGACACCCCCTCCCACACGGCCCGCGGCCGCAGCGGCGAGACGGCGGGCGCGCCACGCGCCGCGGACCCGGTCTCCCGGACGAACGTCCCCGCGCCCACCCGGCTCGTCAGGAACCCCTCGGCCGCGAGCCGGTCGTAGGCGACGCCGACGGTGTTGCGGGAGATCGCCAGGCGCCGCGCCAGCTCCCGCGTCGGCGGCAATGCCTCCCCCGCGCGCAGCCGGCCGTCCAGGATCGCGGCGCGCAGCTGGGCGTAGATCTGCCCGGCGAGGTCGCGCCGCCCCACCAGGCTCACGTGGAGGTCCACGGCGTCGACCCTAAATCGGCTCAGTCATTCTGCGCAATTTTGGACCTGTACCTGGGCCTCTGGGAGTCCCTAGCGTGGCCGCATGGACCCGCTGAACGAACTGCTCACGACCGATTTCCGGCCACTCGACCGGGAGGCGGCCGATCTCTACCTTTCCGTCGTCGCGCAGGTGAAGCCGGACGCGCTGCGCCTGCCGACGCCGTGCCCCGACTGGACGCTGCACGGCCTGCTGCGCCACCAGGTGAGCCAGGACGAGGGCTTCGCGGCCGCCGCCAGGGGCGAGGGCGCGCGGCTGTCCGCGTGGCGCGGCGGCGACCTCGGCGAGGACCCCCTCGCCGCGGCGCGGGCCTCGGCCGGACTCGTGACCGAGGCCTTCGCCGGGGCGGCCCTGGACGCCCGGTTCGACCTGCCCGAGATCCGCGACGGCGGGGCCTTCCCCGCCGCGCTGGCGATCAGCTTCCACTTCGTCGACCTGGTCGTGCACGCCTGGGACGTCGCCGCCGCGATCGGCACCGCCTGGGAGCCCGGCGCCGAACTCGTGGAGGCCTCCCTCAAGGTCGCCGCCATCGTTCCCGAGGAGGGCCGGGGCCCCGGCGACTCGTTCGCCCCGTCCGTCCCCTCCGCGGACGGCGCGGAGCCGCGGGACCACCTGCTGGCCCTCCTCGGCCGGGACCCCGCATGGCGCTCCTGAGGACCGCGTGGCGCGGCGGGCCCGTCCGGGCGACGGGCCCGGTCCTCGTCAGCGTCACCGATTTCACCTGCGCGCACGCGCTCGACCTGCCGAGGGCCTTCCGCGCGGGCATGGTGCTGCGCCGGTCGTGGCCGGACCTGGAGGGAGCCGTCGGCATGTGGCTGTGGACCGACCTCCGCCGCCGCAGGTGCGGCTCCGTCTCGGTGTGGACCGGCGAAGCCGCGCTGCGCGGCTTCGTGGCCTGGCCGCCGCACGTCGCCGTCATGCGCAGGTTCCGGCGGCGCGGGACGATCCGCGCCGACACCTGGTGGGCCGACGCGTTCGAGCCGGCCGAGACGTGGGCGCGCGCGGAGCGCGTTCTCGCTCAGGCCGGGGCGGGAGCGGCCTCGCAGGTCACCGACACCTCCCGGTAGAAGCCGATCTTCACCTTGATCTGCCGCTGCTGCGCGCGCAGGGTGGCGATCTGCTCCTCGACCCTGCGGTCGTGCTCCTGCAGCAGGTCGAGCCGTTCCTGGACGGTCTCGCCGCCGCCGCGGGCCAGCTCGGAGTAGCGCAGCATCTCGGCTATCGGCATCCCCGTGCCGCGCAGGCAGCGCAGCATCCCGAGCCACTGCAGGTCGTCGTCGGAGAACACGCGCCGTCCCGACGCGTTCCGCGCGATCCCGGACAGCAGCCCGATCTTCTCGTAGTAGCGCAGCGTGTCGATGCTGAAACCGCTCTTCTCGGCGGTCTCGGCGGGAGAGTAGGAGCTCACGCACTCCAGGATCGCACCTGGAGTGCACTCCAGGTCAATGTCCGGCCGGAGCGGCGGCTTGACCTGGAGCGCGCTCCAGGTCGCAGAGTGGGAAGGAGAGAAGCACACCACGAAGCACGCGAAGGACTGCCATGCGCATTGGACTCCAGGTTCCGAGCTTCACCTTTCCCGGAGGGCCGGAGCAGATCGGCCCCGCGTTCGCCCGCGTCGCCCGCGAGGCCGACCAGGGCGGGCTGCACTCGCTGTGGGTGATGGACCACTTCTTCCAGATCGGCATGGTCGGCCCGCCGCAGGACCCCATGCTGGAGGGCTACTCGGCGCTCGCGTACGCCGCGGCGCTGACGGAGCGGATCACCCTCGGGACGATGGTCACCGGCGTCACCTACCGGCACCCCGGCGTCCTGGTCAAGACGGTGACCACGCTGGACGTCCTGTCGGGCGGGCGCGCGTGGCTCGGCATCGGCGCGGCCTGGAACGACGAGGAGTCGCGCGGCCTCGGCGTCCCGTTCCCGCCGACCGCGGAACGGTTCGAGCGGCTGGAGGAGACGCTGCGGATCGCCCACCGGATGTGGGAGGGCGACGAGACGCCGTTCGAGGGCGACCACTACACGCTGGAGCGCCCGCTCAACTCGCCGCCCGCGCTGCGGCGCCCCCACCCGCCGATCCTCGTCGGCGGGGGCGGGGAGAAGAAGACGCTGCGGTTCGTGGCGAAGTACGCCGACGCCTGCAACCTCTTCGACGGCGACGAGCTGCCCCGCAAGCTGGAGGTCCTGAAGGAGCACTGCGAGCGCGAGGGCCGCGACTACGCCGAGATCGAGAAGACGTCGCTGACCTTCTTCACCGGCACGCCCTCGGTCGGCGCCGCCGTCGACACCGTCGGACGGCTCGCCGAGCGCGGCATCGACCAGGTGATCTTCTCGCAGGGCACCGGCCAGGACCTCGCCGGCCTCCTCACCGAGGCGCAGGCCCAGACCGAGAAGATCGTCCCGGCGGGCCGGTGAGCCCCCTCCCGCGCGCCGCGGCGCGGCGCGCGGGGGCTCGGCTCAGACCCCGCGCAGGGACGAGAGCTTCTCCGGGTTGAGGACCCGGCGGAGGGCGGTGACCCGGCCGCCCTCGACCTCCACGGTGTCGACCGCGACCCGCCGGCCGTCCCGCAGCACCAGCAGCTCGCGCCGGCCGTTGACCTCCGCGTACTCCAGCCGCAGCGTCTTGCGGGCGCCGACGCGCACCAGCGCGGTCACCACCCGTCCCGCCCCGGCGATGACCTTGCGGGCGGCGAAGACGTGCCCGCCGCCGTCGGTGGTGTAGGTGGCGTCCGGGTCCAGCAGCGCCAGCAGCGCGGCCTCGTCGCCGCGCTCGTAGGCGGACCGGAAGGCCGCCAGCACCCGGTCGCGCTCGGCCGCCGGGGCCGGGCGCGGCGGCGGCGCCGCCGCGATCTTGCGGCGGGCGCGGGACGCGAGCTGCCGGCAGGCGGCGGCCGACCTGCCGAGCACCCCGGCGATCTGCTCGTAGGGCACCTCGAACGCCTGGTGCAGGACGAACGCGACGCGCTCCGGCGGCGACAGCTCCTCCATCACGATCAGCATCGCGGTGCCGACAGTCTCGTCCACGAGCACCGGCTCGGCGGCGTCCGGCCCGGTCAGCAGGGGTTCGGGCAGCCACGGCCCGACGTACTCCACGCGCCGCGCGCGGGCGGAGCCCAGCACGTCGTAGGCGCGGCGCGCGGCCACCGTGAGCAGCCAGGCGCGCAGGTCGCGCACGTCGTCCAGCGACCCCCGGGCGGAGGCGCGCAGCCACACGTCCTGGGTGATGTCCTCGGCGTCCGCGACGCTCCCGGTGATCCGGTACGCGGCGCCGAACACCGCGGACCGGTGCTCGGCCCATTCGTCGTCGAGTCGGCTCACGCCCGCTCCGTGCCCCGGCCGTGCTCACGCGTGAGGGACGACCCCCGCGGCCCCCGCTTCATGCCGTCGCGGGAGTGAACACCCACTTCTTGTACGACCAGTAGCGGAACGCCGAACCGAGGCCGACGCCCGCGAGGAGCCCCAGGTTGTAGGCGATCCCGCCGTGCAGGCCGAGGGTGTAGTAGGTGAAGCCGGTGCACAGCACCTGGATCAGCAGCCCGACGCCGTTGAGCGCGAAGAAGATCGCGACCTCCCGGCCGGAGCCGTCGCTGTCGCGGTGCCGGAACGTCCAGAACCGGTTGAGCAGGTAGGAGGACAGCGTGGACACCACGGTCGGCACGACGACGCTGGTGACCGGGCTGCCGCCGAGCCACGCCCGCATCAGGTTGGCGCCGAAGATCATGATCAGCGTGCCGAGGCACCCCACGAACCCGAAACTGAGCAGTTCGCTGAGGAAGGTCCGCAGAGCCGGGGCGGAGGCGGCCGTTTCGGCCGGTCCCGACCGCTGCATGGTGCTCACTCGCCCAGACCTTACCTGAGTAGGACATATACAAAGGTCGCAACCCCACCAAAAGATCAACGGGCGCCGCCGGCGGCGCCGTCGTCACCGCTCGGCCGTCACCGCCGCCGGGGCCAGCAGGACGATCAGCCCGACCAGCGCGACCGGGACGGCCAGCGCCCACGCCAGGCCCACGCCCTGCGCGATGAACCCGATGACGGGCGGGCCGCCGAGCAGGCCGAGATAGCCTACGCCGGTCACCCGGGCGATCCCCGCCGCGGGCGGCACCCCGGGCACGTTGCCCGCCGCGCTGAAGGTGACGGGGGCCACGACCGCGACGCCGAGGCCGAACAGCGTGAAACCGGCCACCGCCGCCGTGGGGTCGCCCGCCGCGAGCCCGAGACCGAGCCCGAGGGCGGCGACCAGCGAGCCGCCCCGCAGCACCGGCACGGGCCCGAAGCGCGCGACGACCTGGTCGCCGGTGAGCCGCCCCACGGTCATCGCCACCGCGCACCCCGCGTAGCCGAGCCCGGCCACGCCGGGCCCGGTGCCGAGGTTCTCCCGCAGGTAGATCGCGCTCCAGTCGGCCATGGCGCCCTCCCCCACGAACGAGCACAGCCCGATGACGCCCAGCATGACCAGCGGCCAGCGCGGGGAGCGCGCAGGCGCGGAGGCGTCCTCGTCCGGCTCGGGGAACGCGTCGGCGGAGCGGTCGAGCAGGCCCCGGCAGCCGAAGGCCAGCACGGCGATCAGCACGGCCGCCGCGGCCGCCAGATGCAGCGGGACGGGAACGCCCGCGTGCGCGGCCGCCGCGCCGGCCAGCGCCGCCAGCAGCGTCCCGATGCTGTAGGAGCCGTGCAGCCCGGACATCAGCGGGCGGCCGTAGCCGCGCTCCACGGCGACGCCCTGCGCGTTCATCGCCACGTCCATCAGGCCGAGCGAGGCACCCATCAGCAGCAGCGAGAGGATCAGCGCGGCCAGGTTCCAGGCGAGGCCGAGCGGGACCAGCGCCAGCGCGCCCGCGGCCCCGGCGGCGATCGTCGTCGCGCGGCTGCCCCACCGGCCGACGATCCGCCCCGCGAAGCGGACGGCCGCGACGACGCCCACCGGCGCGCCGAGCAGCGCCACACCCATCGCGCCCTCGCTCAGCCCGAGATGCTCCTTGATCTGCGGGATGCGGGCGACCCAGGCGGCGCCGAGCAGGCCGTGCGCGGCGAACGCCAGCGTCACGGCGGTGCGCGCCCGGGCCAGCGTCGTGATCTTCTCGGTAACCACTCGGCAGACTGTACGTGGCCGACGCGACCGGCCCGGCCGGCGGGCGCCTCACGCCAGGTCCGCGAGCGGCTCCCCCGGATCGGCGAGGCGGGCGGCATCCACCGGGCGCCCGGAGCGGATCAGCGCCTGAACGTCCCCGGTGACGTCCCACACGTTGACGTTCATGCCGGCGACGACGCGGCCGCCCGACAGCCAGAACGCGATGAACTCCCGCCCGGCGGCGTCCCCGCGGTACACGACCTCGTCGTACTCCCCCGGCGCCGCGACGCCCGACATCTCCATGCCGAGGTCGTACTGGTCGCTGAAGAAGTAGGGGAGCTGGTCGTAGACGACGTCCCGGCCGAGCATCGCGCGGGCCGCGGCGGGCCCTCCGTTCAGCGCGTTCGCCCAGTGCTCGACGCGGATCCTGCGGCCGAGCAGCGGATGGTAGGCGTTGGCGACGTCCCCGGCCGCGTAGATGTCGGGGTCGGACGTGCGCAGTGACTGGTCGACGAGGATCCCGTCGGACACCTCGAGCCCGGCCTCCTCGGCGAGCCCGCTGTTCGGCCGCACCCCGATGCCCACGATCACGACGTCCGCGGGCACCTCGGCGCCGCCGGAGGTCACGACCGCCGACACCTGCCCGGCGCCCCAGAACCCGGCCACGCCCTCGTCCATCCGCAGGACGACGCCGTGCTCGCGGTGCAGGTCGGCGAACATCCCGCCGAGCTCGGGCCCCATCGCGGCGTGCAGCGGCACCGGCTCCGGTTCGATGACCGTCACCTCGTTGCCGTGCTCGCGGGCGGCGGCCGCCGCCTCCAGCCCGATCCAGCCCGCCCCGGCCACCACGACCCTGCGGCCGCCGGGCGCCAGCGCCTGCTTCAGCGCGGCCGAGTCGGCCATCGTCCGCAGATAGTGGATGCCCTGGAGCTTGGAGCCCGGCACGTCCAGCCGCCGCGGGGAGGCGCCCGTCGCCAGCAGCAGCTTGTCGTAGGAGACCGGCTCCTTGGTGGACAGCCGGACCTGGTGCGCGCCCCGGTCGATGGACGCGACGGACGTGCCGACGCGCAGCTCCACGTCGTGCTTGTCGTACCAGTCCGCCTCGTGGACGTGGGCCTTGTCCCGGGGCTCCTTGTCCAGCAGGAACCCCTTGGACAGCGGAGGCCGCTCGTACGGCCGCTCGATCTCCTCACCGACCAGCAGCACCCTGCCCTCGAAGCCCTCCTCGCGGAGCGTCTCCGCCGCCTTGGCCCCGGCCAGGCTGGCGCCGGCGATGACGAACGTCTCCTCGGGCATGGTGACCTCCTGTAGTGGACCTGTAGCTATCCCTACAGCGGCCTCTGCCACGAGACAAGGGTTCGTCGTCTGGCGCGTCGAGCGCGTCGCTTCCCGCGCCGGCCCGCACCCCTGGTCAGTACCCGCGCCCGCCGAGCATGCGGTGGCGGGCCATCGCCGACAGATCGGTCAGGGAGGCGATCTGGTCGATCACGGCGCGCAGCCGGGCCGCGTCGTCGGAGGCGTCCACGAACGCGTCGCGGAAGCCGGGGTCGAGCGTGTCGGGCGCGCCCGCGAGCATCATCTCCGCGAGCTCGGTGATCAGCGTCCGCTGGCGGGCCCTGACCTCCTCGTGGCTGATCCACACGTAGTGCGCCGTGATGCCCTTGAGCAGGGCGTTCTCCAGCCGCTGCGCCCGGGGGACGATCAGTTCCGCCGCGTAGCGGGTGAGCGGGCGGTCGCCGTAGGCCTCCCGCGTCGCGGTCTCGGCGGCCAGGCAGAACCGCCCGATCAGCGTGCTGGTCAGGTTCTTGAGGGCGGCGAGGCTGCGCGGGGTGCCGTCGTAGCGGTCGGGCCAGTAGGGCTCGGCGAGCAGCGCGGCGAAGCGCTCCTCCAGCTCGGCCTGGCCGGCGTCGGGGCAGTACAGCTTGGCCGCCGTGGCGGCGACGAGCCGGCGCTCGGCGGGATCGGCGAGGCGGTTGAAGTCGACGTGCCCGGCGACCAGCGCGTCCTCCAGGTCGTGGACGGAGTAGGCGACGTCGTCGCTCCAGTCCATGACCTGGGCCTCGAAGCAGGTGCGGCCCGGCTCGGCGCCGTCGCGGACCCACCGCGCCACGTCCGCGTCGTCGTCGTACACGCCGAACTTGCCGTTCACCGCCTCGGCCTGCGACCACGGGTACTTCATCGCGGCGTCCAGCGCGGCGCGGGTCAGGTTGAGGCCGACGCTGCGGCCGTACAGGGGCGGGCCGTCCGCGGCGAACGACTTCGGCTCCAGCCTCGTCAGGACGCGCAGGCTCTGCGCGTTGCCCTCGAACCCGCCGCAGTCTCGCGCGACGATGTCGAGCGCGTACTCGCCGTTGTGCCCGAACGGCGGATGCCCGATGTCGTGCGACAGGCAGGCCGTCTCCACCAGGTCGGGGTCGCAGCCGAGCGACTTGCCCAGCTCGCGGCCGACCTGCGCGCACTCCAGCGAGTGGGTGAGGCGGGTGCGCAGGCTCTGCACGGTGTCGGCCACGGCGTCGGCGCCGGGCGAGGCGACCTGCGTCTTGGCGGCGAGCCTGCGGAGCGCCGCACTGTGCAGGACCCGGGCACGGTCGCGTTCGAACGCCGTGCGGTCGCGCCGCTTGGGGGGCTCGGGGGCCCAGCGTTCCTTGTCACGGCCGTCGTAGCCCGTGGTCACGTTGATCGTCATGTCCCTACCCAGGGTAGAGGGCCGCGGGGGCCCTCAACGGCCCGGCGAGGGCGTGGACGCGGGCGGGGACGACGCCGGAGGCGACTCGGACGGGTCGATGTGGATCCGCTTGATGGTCTCGTCCGGCACCTGGACGCTCTTGCCCAGCAGCACGTACGACAGGTATCCGCCGGTCTCGCGGACGATGTAGTGGAACTGGGTGTCGCGGGTCTGCACGCTCGGGCCGCTGCGGGTCGGCGACGCGGCGGCCTTGATGCCGCTGTCCTCGGCCATCTTCTTGGAGCGCAGCCCGTGCCACGGGTCGGTGACGATCACGCCCAACGACCAGTGGTGCCGGTCGAACTCCTTGCCGACGGCCTTCATGCTCTCCAGCGTGTCGCGCCCGACGGGCACCTCGAAGACCCGGGAGGCGGGCACGCCGCCCCTGGTGATCAGCCAGTTGCGGCCGGCCCCGGCCTCGGTGTAGTTGTCGCCGGGCGCCTTGCCGCCCACCGTCACGATGGCCGGCGCGACGCCGCCGCGGTACAGCTCCAGGGCGTGCTGGAGCCGCCATTTCAGCGTCGGGGACGGCACCCCGTTGTACTGCGCGGCGCCCAGCACGATGATCGCGTCGGAGCGGGGCCGCTCGTCCTGGCGGGCCTGGTGCCAGATCCGCGCGCCGACGGCGAGCGGCGTCAGCACCGCGATCGCCAGCAGCCCCGCGACGATCCCGGCCGGGATCGTGAACCAGGGCGACCGGCGCCACCGGCCGCGCCCACGGCGCCGCCGCGGCCCGTCGGCCCGGTCGCCGGGCCCGTCCGTCTCGTCGTCTTCCGGCGTGAACTCCGGCAACTCCGCTTCCAACGTCATCGCATCGGACACGTTAGTGAGATGTTCCGGCATGTGCGCCAGGTTCGCCAGGACGGCGTGTCATCCGTCCCACAATCCCGGCGGCCGGTCCGGGCGTGCGGTGGCCGGCCGCCGGGCGGGACGTCAGCGACAGCCGCTGACGTCCCGCCGGGCGGGACGTCAGCGGCTGTCGCTGCCCCCTGACGCGTTCGCGGCCTCGATGGCCGCGCGGCCCGCCTCCAGCCGCGCCACGGGGATGCGGAACGGGGAGCAGGACACGTAGTCGAGGCCGACCTCGTGGCAGAAGTGCACCGAGTCGGGGTCGCCGCCGTGCTCGCCGCAGATGCCGAGCTTGAGGCCGGGGCGCGCCCTGCGCCCCTCCTCGGCGGCGATCCGCACGAGCCTGCCGACGCCCTCGCGGTCGAGGGTCTCGAACGGCGACACCCCGAAGATCCCGAGTTCCAGGTAGCGGGAGAAGAACGCCGCCTCGACGTCGTCGCGGGAGAAGCCCCAGGTCGTCTGGGTGAGGTCGTTGGTGCCGAAGGAGAAGAACTCGGCGGCCTCGGCGATCTGCCCCGCGGTCAGCGCCGCCCGGGGCAGCTCGATCATCGTGCCGATCAGCGCCGGCACGTCCACCCCGGTCGACTCCCGGACCGCGGCGAGGATGCCGCGCGCCTCGTCCCGGACGGCCTCCAGCTCCTGGAGCGCCCCGACCAGCGGGATCATGATCTCCGGGCGCGGGTCGCCGCCCGCCCTGCTGCGCGCCGCCGCGGCCTCGGCGATCGCCCGCACCTGCATGGCGAACAGACCGGGAATCACCAAACCGAGCCGCACGCCGCGCAGGCCCAGCATAGGGTTCTGCTCGTGCAGTCGGTTGACTGCTTCGAGCAGTCTCCGGTCCTTGGCGTCCGCTTCGTCGCCCGCGAGCGCGACCCTGACCGACAGCTCGGTGATGTCGGGGAGGAACTCGTGCAGCGGCGGGTCGATGAGCCGGATGGTGACGGGCAGTCCGTCCATCGCCTCGAAGATGCCCTCGAAGTCGCTCTTCTGGAGCGGCTCCAGGGCGTCCAGCGCGGCCTGCCGCCCGTCGTCGTCCTCGGCGAGGATGAGCTTCTCGACGAGCTGCCGCCGGTCGCCGAGGAACATGTGCTCGGTGCGGCACAGCCCGATGCCGGCGGCGCCGAACCGGCGGGCCCGGGCGGAGTCCCCCGGGTTGTCGGCGTTCGCGCGGACCTTCAGCGCGGCCCGCGCGTCGGCGTGCTCCATGACGCGGTGCACGGCCTTGACCAGGTCGTCGCCGTCCCCGGCCGGAAGCTGCCCCTCGAAGTAGCGGACGACGGGCGAGTCCTCGACGGGCACCTCCCCGAGGTAGACCTCGCCGGACGACCCGTCGATCGAGATGACGTCGCCCTCCCGGACGGTGACGCCGCCGGGCGCGGTGAAGTGGCCGCCCTTGACGTCGACGTCGAGCTCCTCGGCGCCGCAGACGCACGTCTTGCCCATGCCGCGGGCGACGACCGCGGCGTGCGAGGTCTTGCCGCCGCGGGAGGTCAGGACGCCCTTGGCCGCGACCATGCCGGCGAGGTCGTCGGGGTTGGTCTCGCGGCGGACGAGGATCACCTCCTCCCCGCGTCCGGCCAGCTCCACGGCGCGCTCGGAGGTGAACACCGCCTTGCCGACGGCCGCGCCCGGCGAGGCGTTCATGCCCTTGGTGATCTTCTGGACGCCGTCCACCCGGTCGGAGAAGCGGGGGAACATGAGCTGGGCGAGCTGGTCGCCGGTGACGCGCCGGGCGGCCTCGTCCAGGTCGATGAGCCCCTGGTCGAGCAGCTGGCAGGCGATCCGGAACGCCGCGCCGGCGGTCCGCTTGCCGACCCGGGTCTGCAGCATCCACAGCTTCCCGCGCTCGATCGTGAACTCGATGTCGCACATGTCGCGGTAGTGGTTCTCCAGCGTCTCCATGATTTCGAGAAGCCGGTCGTAGGACGCCTTGTCGATGCGCTCCAGTTCCTTCAGCGGGACGGTGTTGCGGATGCCGGCGACGACGTCCTCGCCCTGGGCGTTCTGCAGGTAGTCGCCGTAGATGCCCTGCTGCCCGGAGGCGGGGTCGCGGGTGAAGGCCACGCCCGTCCCCGAGTCCAGGCCCATGTTGCCGAAGACCATCGAGCAGATGTTGACGGCCGTGCCGAGGTCGACCGGGATGCGCTCCTGCCGCCGGTAGAGGATGGCGCGGGGCGCGTTCCACGAGTCGAACACCGCCTCGACCGCCAGGTCCATCTGCTCGCGCGGGTCGGTCGGGAACTCGCGGCCCGCCTTCTCCCGTACGATGACCTTGAACCGGTCGACGAGCTCCCTGAGGTCGGCGGCGGTGAGGTCCCCGTCGTCGTCGCTCCCCCGGGCCCGCTTGACGTCCTCGACGGCGTCCTCGAACAGGTCGCCGTCGATGTCCATGACGGTCTTGCCGAACATCTGGATCAGCCGGCGGTAGGAGTCCCAGGCGAACCGCTCGTCGCCCGCCTGCGCGGCGAGGCCGTGCACGGACTCGTCGTTCAGCCCGACGTTGAGGACGGTCTCCATCATGCCCGGCATGCTGAACTTGGCGCCGGACCGTACGCTGACCAGGAGAGGGTCGTCGCTCTGGCCGAGCTTCTTGCCCATCGCCGACTCCAGGGCGGCCAGGTGGCGGTTCACCTCGTCCGCCAGGCCGTCCGGCAGGCTCCCGTGCTCAAGGTAGTGCCGGCAGGCCTCCGCGGTGATCGTGAACCCCGGCGGCACGGGCAGCCCGAGATTGGTCATCTCGGCCAGGTTGGCGCCCTTGCCCCCCAGGAGATCCTTGAGGTCCTTGTTTCCCTCAGTGAAGTCGTACACGAACTTCCGCACGGGGAGCTCCTTCTCGCTCCGGTTCCACCCAGTGGCAGTTCCAGGCCCGCCTCCGCGGGGCGCGCCGCACCGCGTCACCCCAGGCGGCGGCGGGTCCGCTGCCCTGTTTGCCGGGACTGTACCCGCGAACCCGGGACTTGCTCGGCGCCCGGTGCGCCGAGGGGAGTTTTCCCAGCTCAGACTGCGGATAGTGGTCTATTCCAATAGGGAGACCAGGGACACACCGCTGTCATCCGCCCTCCCCGGGGACCCCGTCCCCCGGGAGGCGGCCCGTACCCAAGACATGCCCATCGCGCGTGAGAGGGAATGATGAATCAAGGAGGTGACGTTGTGAGGCCGAAGGTCGCCGGCGGCCGGGCGGGAGATCCGTTCGCCCCCATCGCCGATTTCGGGTTCCTGTCCGACTGCGAGACGACCGCCCTGGTCGCGCCCAGCGGAAACATCGAGTGGATGTGCCTGCCCCGGATGGACTCGCCCAGCGTGTTCGGCTCCATCCTGGACCGCGACGCCGGATACTTCCGGGTCGGCCCGGCGGGCGTGGAGGTGCCCGCCGCGCAGCGCTACATCCCGGGAACCATGGTGATGGAGACCACCTGGTGGGTGCACGGCGGCTGGCTCGTGGTGACGGACGCGCTGCTCATGGGCCCGTGGCACCACGAGACGGAACGGTCCCACACGCACCGCAGGGCGCCCACCGACTACGACGCCGACCACGTCCTGTTGCGGATGGTGCGGTGCGTGAACGGGCAGGTGCAGGTCCGGCTCGACTGCATGCCGGTGTTCGACTACGGGCAGACGCCGGCGCGCTGGGAGCACACCGGCTCCGGCTACCACGAGGCCGTCGCGCGCGGCAACGGCGTCGGGCTGCGCCTGTCCACCGACATGAACGTCGGGTTCGAGGGGTCGCTCGCCACGTCCCGGACGCTGCTGAAGCAGGGCGAGTCCAGGTTCGTGGCGCTGTCCTGGAGCGAGCACGCGGCGCCCTCGTCGTGGGAGGAGGCGCAGGACCGGCTCGTCTGGACCGTCCACCACTGGCAGCACTGGCTCGACCGGGGCCGCTTCCCCGACCATCCGTGGCGCAGCCACCTGCAGCGCAGCGCGCTGACCCTGAAGGGCCTGACGTTCGCCCCGTCCGGCGCGGTCGCGGCCGCGGCGACGACGTCGCTGCCCGAGGCGCCGGGCGGCGACCGGAACTGGGACTACCGCTACACCTGGATCCGCGACTCCACGATGGCCCTCTGGGCGTTCTACACGCTCGGCTACGACTGGGAGGCCAACGACTTCTTCTACTTCATCACCGACGTCGCCGAGGCCGCCGAGGGCAAGCTGCAGATCATGTACGGGCTGGACGGGCGCGAGGAGCTGCCCGAGTCCACGCTCGACCACCTCACCGGCTACGACAACGCCCGCCCGGTGCGCATCGGCAACGAGGCGTACATGCAGGCGCAGCACGACGTGTGGGGCGCGATCATCGGCTCCATCTACCTGTTCGTGCGCAAGCGGGACCGGCTCGACGACCGGCTGTGGAAGATCGTCGTCAAGCAGGTCGAGGACGCGCTCGCCAACTGGCGCACGCCCGACTGCGGCATGTGGGAGGTGCGCGGCGAGCCGCAGCACTTCACCTCCTCCAAGGTGTTCTGCTGGGTCGCGGCCGACCGCGGGGCGCGGCTCGCCCGCATCCGCGGCGACCAGGAGCGGGCGCTCCGCTGGCAGGCCGCGGCCGACGAGATCCACGCCGACGTGCTCGCCAACGCGCTCGACGAGCGCGGGGTCTTCACCGCCCACTACGGCGCGACGGCCCTGGACGCCTCGGCCCTGCTGATCCCGCTGCTCGGCTTCCTGCCGGCCGACGACAAGCGCGTCCGGGAGACCGTCCTCGCCATCGCCGACGAGCTGTCGGAGGACGACCTCGTCCTGCGCTACCGCGCGGGCGAGACCGACGACGGGTTCGAGTCGGACGAGGGCACCTTCACGATCTGCTCCTTCTGGCTCGTCAGCACCCTGGTGATGGTCGGCGAGCTGGAGCGGGCCCGCGCCCTGTGCGAGAAGCTGCTGTCCTACGCGAGCCCCCTGCAGCTGTACGCCGAGGAGATCGACCCCCACACCGGCCGCCACCTCGGCAACTTCCCGCAGGCGTTCACCCACCTGGCGCTGATCAACGCCGTCATGCAGGTGATCAGGGCGGAGAACTCCTCGGACCAGCCGCCCCTGGCCTGACCCCCGGACCCGTGGCCGGGCCCGTCCCCGGCCACGGGATTCCTTGATCACGAGTGGGCGACGACCGCCCCGAATCACGGGTTCCTCCAGGTCGTCCGGCCTACGGTTTCGCCGTGACCACGCCACCACCCCCTGACGACGTCCCGGGGACGCCCGCGCCGACCCCCGCCTGGGCGCCCCCGGACACGCTCGCCTCCACGCCGGAAGCCCCCGCGGCCCCGTCCTTCGAGACGCTCCCCGCCGCTGAGCACGGACCTGCTCCCCTGGTCGGAGGACCGCCGGAGCCGGTACGGAAGAAGCGGATCGCCATCGTCCTGGCCGCCACCGCGGTCCTGGCGCTGGCCGCGGTGGTCGCAGGCTCGATCGTCTGGCCGAGGCTCGACGCGTCGGACCGCGACCGGAAGGGCCGCGAGGTGGCGGCCTCGGGGCTGCGCGCCGGCGACTGCTTCGAGGGCGGCGCCGTGAAGCCCACCGACACGGTGACGGTCGTTCCGTGCACGCGGCCCCACACCAGCGAGGTCGTGGCCCGGCCGGTCCTCCCCGACGAGCCGTACCCGGGCTCCATGGAGGTCTATCTGCAGGCCAAGGAACTGTGCTCGGTGCGTGGCATGTACCTCATGAAGAGCCGGCACTACGAGGACCTCGAAGCCATCCTCCTCGGTGGCGACGAGCAGCTCTGGGCGAAGGGCGACCGATCAGTGACATGCGTCATGCACTACCGGGGCACCGCGGGGCCGCTCACCACGCCGCTCGCGAAGACCATCGACCCGAGCCGCAAGTTCTACCAGGAACTGCAGGTGGGCGACTGCGTGGCGAAGGGGCGGTCGGAGGTCCCGCTGAGCATCACCGTCGCCTGCACCGAACCTCATGAGAGCCAGGTGTACGCGACCGGCTGGATCGAGCTGGACGCGGAGTACGCGCCCGGTGACTTCCCGCCCTATCCCGGCCAGAGCGCCATGGAGAAGAGGGCGGGCCGCCTCTGTGACGAGCAGGGGCGGAAGATCCTCGCACACGACTCGCTCCCGGATGGCCTACGACTCGGCTACCTCGCACCGGACAAGGTCAACTGGCGCGAGGGCATCCTGGCGATGGTGTGCCTGGTTCAGTCGGCGGCTCCGCTGCGGCGGTCCGTGCTGCCCTGACCGTGCGGTCCGCGACCGCCGCGCTCGGGACGGCGAGCGCGGCGGTCGCGGTGGGTCAGACGACCGCTCCCGAGCTGTCGGGAGTACGGCGGACCGGTCTGGACTTCTGCTTGCGCTGGGGCGGCGGGGCCTTGGTGTGGCGCTCCAGGACGACCGCCAGCGGCGTCGCGGTGAAGACGCTGGAGTAGGTGCCGACGACGATGCCGATCAGGAGCGCGATGGCGAAGTCCGTCAGGGAGTCGCCGCCGAGGACGGCCAGCGCCGCCAGGATGAACAGGGCGCCCACGCCGGTGTTGATCGTCCGCGGGACGGTCTGCAGCATGCCGCGGTTCGCGATGTCGGCGAACCGGCCCTTCGGATTCGCGGCCCACATCTCCCGGACGCGGTCGAACACCACGACCGAGTCGTTCACCGAGTAGCCGATGATCGTGAGCAGCGCGGCGAGGAAGACGCCGTCGATCGGTTTGCCCAGCCAGGCGAAGATCCCGGTGACGATCGCGATGTCGTGGAACATGGCGAGCACCGAGCCCGCCGCGAACGTCCAGCGGAACCGGAGCGTCAGGTAGGCGAGCTGGGCCAGCAGGGCCACGCCGAGGGCGATGAGGGCCTTGGTCCGCAGCTCGTCGCCGAGGCTGGGGCCGATCAGCTCGTCGCGCTGCTTGGCGGCGCCGCCGCCCTCCTTCGCGAGGGCGTCCTGGATGCGCTTCTCCTCCGCGTTGCTCAGGTCGGCGGTCCGGACCGAGATGTCGTCCTTCCCGGAGGTCTGGACGACGGCGCGCGGGAACCCGGCCTCGGCGACGGCGGCGCGGGCGGTGTCGATGTCGACGTGCCTGGAGGTGGAGTACTCGACCAGGCGCCCGCCGGTGAACTCCACGCCGAAGTTCAGGCCGCGGGCGAAGATCCCCGTGACGGCGAGGACGACGGCGAGCGCGGACAGGCCGAGCCACAGCCGGCTGCGCTTCATCAGGTCGGGGCCGCTCTCCTCCAGCCATCGCCGGATGCGGCCGGCGCCACCGATCCCGCCCGCCCTGCCCTTGCTGAGCCGGGGCATGCGGGCGGCGGCGGCGTCGGTGAGGACCCGGCTCAGCAGCATCGCGGAGACGAGGGACCCCAGCACGCCGATGACCAGCGTGACGCCGAAGCCCTTCACCGGCCCGGAGGCCAGGAAGAACAGCAGGCCGGCGGCCAGCACGGTGGTGGCGGCCGAGTCGGCGATCGCCGACCAGGCCTTGGTGAACCCGACGGCCAGTGCGGTCCGCGCGCTGCGGCCCGGTGCCGCGGCGCGCTCCTCTCTGGCGCGTTCGAAGGCCAGCACGTTGGCGTCGATCGCCATGCCGATGGCCAGGACGAACCCGGCGAGGCCGGGCAGCGTCAGGGTGGCGCCGACCGCGACGAGGGCCCCGTAGGAGATCAGCGCGTACCCGGCGAGCGCGACCGTGGCGAGCAGGCCCGCCAGCCGGTAGACGGCCACGATGAACAGGCCGGTCAGGATGATGCCGATGACGGCGGCTCGGGCGCTGGCGTCGATCGCCGCGTCGCCGAGCGTCGGGCCCACCACCCGCTGCTCGATGATCTTCACGGGGACGGGCAGCGAGCCGCCCTGGATGAGCGCCGCGAGGTCCTTGGCCTCGGAGGGGCTGAAGTCCCCGGTGATCTGGGTGGAGCCGCCGGTGATGCCGACGCCGCAGGCGACGCTCTCGGTGACCTGCGGCGAGGAGATCACCTTGCCGTCCAGCACGATGGCGACGCGCCGCTCGTCGCCGGCCGCGCAGGCGGCCTTGGCGGTGAGCCGCTCCCAGGTGGCGCCCCCGCCGCCCTTGAACCGGACGTCGACGGCCCAGCCGCCGAGGTTCTGCGGGTCGTAGGAGGCGCTCGCCGAGCCGATCCCGGCGCCGGTGAGCGCCGCGGGGCCGATCAGGATCCGCTGCCCGCTCTCGTCGGGGATCAGCTGCTGCCCCTGCGCGGGCGCGCCCGCCCCGGCCAGCACCGGGTGGGCGGTGAGCTGCGCGGTCTTGCCGATGGCCGCGGCGGCGCGGGTCGGGTCCTGGACGTCCGGCAGCTCGACGATCAGCCGCCGGTCGCCGGACCGGGTGATGGACGACTCGGCGACCCCGAGCGCGTCGACGCGCCGGTGCAGCACCTCGCGGGCGCGGTCGGTGGACTCCCGGCCGGCCTTCACGGCCGGGGAGTCCTGGGTCTCCAGGACGATCTGGGTGCCGCCGCGGAGGTCGAGGCCGAGGCGGGCGGGTTTGGACCAGGCGAAGTAGAACGATGTGGCGAGCACGGCGAACGCCAGTACCGCCCGCACCACGTTGGCGCGAGTCAAGGGGAACCTCCACGCGGGGACGTCGGCACCGCACGTCGGCGTGCGGCACCGGGGAAAGAGAGCTCAGATCCCTGCGGAGGCGGGCGGGGCGCGCCCGCGCGGGGCGCCCCGCGGCGCGATGTCGGGCGCGACGTGCGCGGCGGCGGCCCGGGCGAGGCGCCCGGACGGCGGGCGGACCTCGTCGCCGGAGGCGGGAGGCGTCGCGTGCTCGGGGTGGGCGTACGGCGCCGCGGCCCCCGCCGCGTGCAGCGCGGTGGCGGCGATGGCGCTCTGCGTGCGTCCGGCCGTGCGCGTCTTGGTGGCGGTCCGGGTGCGGGCGGGCCCCTGGTGCACCGCCCCGATGCGGACGCCGGAGATCGTGCCGGTGGAGGACGCCCTGCCCTGCACGCCGCCGGCGGGCATGCCCGCGCCGACCGGCCCGGCGACGAAGCCGAGGAGGCCGAGCACGACGACGAGCAGCCGTGCGGCGGGCCGCCGGAAGGCGGGATGGCGCGCGTCGCCCATTCCGCCCTCCTCCCCCGGTCTCCGGCGGGTCGCTCGCCCGCCCGTTCCCGCCAACCTAGCCCACGTTCGCGCGGCCCGGCGCCGCCGTCCGGGCTCAGCAGGGGTTTCCCGCGAAGGCGGGTCAGTCAAGGCGGGCGGGCGTGACAAAGCCCTGGCCCGCCCCCGGCCGTACGGCCTTACCAGCAGACACTGGCGGGTGTCCCGATCCGGCCAGGCCGCAGTCGTCCGCCCGCCATTGCCCCCGCGATTTATGCGAATTACTTTCGCGTATGCCCACCCCGAACCGGACAGAGGAGTCTCCGGTGGCACGAATCAGACAGACCGCGATCGTCGGGACCGCCGCACTGGCCGTCCTCGCCGCGGGGGTCGCCCCCGCGTACGCAGCGGGCACGACCATCCGCAAGGGCTCGGCCACGGCCGCCGCCTACTCCGGCAACGTGCAGGCCTCGCTGCTCGGCACCGCGACGGTCAGCAGCTCGCTCGGCAGCGGCTCCTGCAGCCAGTCGACGATGACCGGCTCCATCAACTCCGACGGCACCGGGCTGAACGTCAGCTCCGCCACCTTCACCGGCACCGGCGGCGGCGCCTGCACCGGCAGCACCAGCGCGACGATCACCTCGCAGAACCTGCCGTGGACGGGCGGCAACGTCACCTTCGACTCCGCCCACACCGGCGGCCGCGACGCCACCGTCACGATCGCCAACTTCAAGGTGAAGGCCGTGATCAACCTTCTCGGCGGCGTCACCTGCGTGTTCGGCGGCAACCTCACCGCCAACGGCTACAACGGCAACAACGCCTCGCGGCCGGTCACCAGCAGCAGCGAGGCACAGGTCGGCGTGCAGAACGCCACGGTCAACAAGCAGTCGGGCAGCAGCTTCCTCTGCCCGTCCACCGCCAGCGTCACCGCCACGTACGCGCTGCGCGGCGAGACCGTCGCCGGGTCCGGCACCTTCAACCAGTCCCTCTACGTCACCAGCTGACCGGAGGCTGGAGTGGAGCTCCCGAAGAGGCGGTGATCCCCCTCACGACGTGCTCCCAGGAAAGGACGGGCCGCCCCGCACGCGGGGCGGCCCGTCTCGCCGTCATCCGGGCGTCGCCCGGCCCCGGGTCAGCAGCCGACGAGCTGCGCCGCGAGGAACGACTCGACCTGGCTGAGCGCGATGCGCTCCTGGCTCATCGAGTCGCGCTCCCGGACGGTCACCGCGTCGTCCTCCAGGGTGTCGAAGTCGACGGTGACGCAGAACGGGGTGCCGATCTCGTCCTGGCGGCGGTAGCGGCGGCCGATGGCGCCGGCGTCGTCGAAGTCGACGTTCCAGTTGCGGCGCAGCTGCGCGGCGAGGTCGCGGGCCTTCGGGGACAGGTCGGCGTTGCGCGACAGCGGCAGCACCGCGACCTTGACGGGGGCGAGCCGCCGGTCGAGCCGCATGACGGCGCGCTTCTCCAGCTTGCCCTTGGCGTTGGGCGCCTCGTCCTCGGCGTAGGCGTCCATCATGAAGGTGAGCGTGCAGCGGTCGACGCCCGCCGCGGGCTCGATCACGTACGGGGTGAACCGGTCGCCGGACTCCTGGTCGAAGAACGACAGGTCTGTGCCGGACGCCTTGGAGTGCGTCGTCAGGTCGTAGTCGGTGCGGTTGGCGATGCCCTCCAGCTCGCCCCACTCACTGCCGACGAAGTCGAAGCGGTACTCCACGTCGACGGTGCGCTTGGAGTAGTGCGACAGCTTCTCCTGCGGGTGCTCGAAGAGCCGCAGGTTCTCCTTGCGGATGCCGAGGTCGACGTACCACTGCATGCGCTCGTCGATCCAGTACTGGTGCCATTCCTCGTCGCTGCCGGGCTTGACGAAGAACTCCATCTCCATCTGCTCGAACTCGCGGGTCCGGAAGATGAAGTTGCCGGGCGTGATCTCGTTGCGGAACGACTTGCCGACCTGGCCGATGCCGAACGGCACCTTGCGGCGCGCGGACTGCTGGACGTTCAGGTAGTTGATGAAGATGCCCTGCGCGGTCTCGGGTCGCAGGTAGGCCAGGCCCGACTCGTCCTCGACGGGGCCGAGGTAGGTCTTGAGCAGGCCGTTGAACATCTTCGGCTCGGTGAACGAGCCCTTCACGCCGCAGTTCGGGCACGAGATGTCGGCGAGGCCGTTCGCGGGCGGGCGGCCGTGCTTCTCCTCGTAGGACTCCTCCAGGTGGTCGGCCCGGAAGCGCTTGTGGCAGGACTGGCACTCGGTGAGCGGGTCGACGAACGCCTGGACGTGGCCGCTGGCCTCCCAGACCTCGCGGGCCAGGATGACGCACGAGTCGAGGCCGACGACGTCGTCGCGGCCTTGCACCATCGACTTCCACCACTGGCGCTTGACGTTGTTCTTCAGCTCGACGCCGAGGGGGCCGTAGTCCCAGGAGGCGCGGAGCCCGCCGTAGATCTCGCTCGACGGGTAGACCAGGCCCCGCCGCTTGGCGAGGTTGACGATCGTGTCCAGCACATCGGAACGGCGTGCCATCGAAAGATTCTCCATCCGGCTGGCGGTCGGCGGGAACAGTGAGTGCGCCCCGGTCCCGCGGCGACGGCGGGCGGCGGCGAGTGTGATCCCCGGTGATGTGCTCCGGGGCGGCGGCGCCGCCGCCGGAGAGTGGCCCCCAGCTTAGGGCACGGGGGCCCCTGAGCAGGACTTAGTAAACGCGCCCGTCGGCGATGTCGCTGTCGACGTTCAGGGTGACCCCGCCGTGCGTCTCCCGGTGGCCGCCGCGGTACTGCTTGACGCGGCGGTGCGGCGCCCACCAGGCGTCCGGCATGAACGGGTCGCCGTAGACCTTGGCCCTCCGGTCCCAGTTGGCGAACCAGACGCAGGTGGGCTTGCTGATCGAGGACCGTCCCACGTCGCGGATGCCGGACTTGGAACTGCTGTAGAGGCACGGCTGGTAGCCCTCGGTCTTCAGCCGGTCGACCCAGTTGTCGACGAACCGGAGGACGGCCGCCCTGCAGGAGCTCTTCTTGTGGTTGTAGGCCTCCATGTCGTAGTAGAGCGGCTTGCCCCGCGGGATGCCGAGGGCCCTTGCCCGGCGGGCCGCGTCGACGGCGGCCAGGGTGCCCTGCGAGGCGGCGCTTCCGGCGGAGAAGCGCTGCGGGCGGCTGCCGCACGGCGCCTGGAGGCCCACGTAGGTGGCGGTGAGGCGGTAGCCCATGGCGCGGACCTGCCTCACCCACGACGCGGTGAGGTTGGGCTGGGCGCATCCCCGCGCCGCTCCGCCGATGTAGATGTTGGTGACCTTGAACGAGGGCCGCCAGGCCCTCATGGTCGCCAGGGACGGGGCCGTGCAGGTGTCGAACCCCTTGCCGCGCACCCACGAGCGCTCCAGCGCGATCCCCTGGCCTGCCGACGGGCTCTCGGCGGGCGCCGGGCCGTCCGTCGGCACCGGGCCCCCGCTCGGCGCCGTCCCCTCGGCCGGCGCGGAGGGGACGGTGGTCGCCACCCGGCGGACGTCCGGCTTGGACGGCGCGGCGGTCCACCGGCCGGACAGCCGGGTGCCGCGCAGGATCCGCTGGAGCCCGCCGGGGTCGCTGCCGTACACGCCGGTGATCGTGACCCCGGCCTCGGGGAGGGTGAGGCGCGTCTCGTGGTCGACGGTCCGGGGCACGGTCAGCGAGGCGAGCTTGTCGGCGTGCACGACGGTCCGCGCGGTCCGCCCGTCCCCCGCGGGCTGGATGTGGACCGCCTCGGTGCGGCCGACGGCGCGGGCCGGGCAGTCCGGCTGCGGGCCGGGACGGCCGAGGTAGACCGCGTGCCGGTCGTAGCGGACGCACAGCGACGGATGCCGGTCGAGCCGGTGCACCTTCCAGCCGGCCGGGACGGGGACGCGCAGCCCCCGGTACTCGACCACGCGGCCGTGCGGGCTCCCCTCGCTCCCGGCAGGCCCCCTCAGGGACTGTGCGGCGGCCTGATGGGCCGCGGGCCGCGCGGGGGACGCCCCGGCGACGGTGAGGGCGGCGGCGACGGCCGCCGCCCCGGACGACACACTGAACAGGACGGCATGGCGCATCACAGCTCCCCCGCAGGCCACGGCATGATCATCTGCCGCAAGGATGACCTGGGCGGACGCGCCGAAACCGGGAGGGGTCGCTTCTTGACCGCCGATTGCCCGCATACTGACCGGGCCCGCCGGGGGACGGCCCGGACGGCCGCTCAGGCGGAGGAGACCACCTCGTAGGCGCCGGGCTCGTCCACGGCGAAGGCGGCGAGGGGCATGAACCGGAGCCGCACGTCGTAGGCGCCGAGCGCGCGGCGGTAGTGGCCCGCGCCGTCCCACTCGGTGACGAGGGCCCACAGGCCGGGGTCGTCGACGGTCCGGGCGAGGCGGCCGGAGCGGAAGCCGGTGCTGGCGGCCAGCGCCGCCAGCACCGCGGTCATGCCCTCGGCGAAGCCGCCGGACTCCTCGTCCGGCACCCGGTACCGGGTTATCGCGATCATCCGTCCATCCTGGCAGTACGTTGGGCGTGTGGAGACGAGAGGTGAGCGCGCGACGGGACTGCGGGCGGCCGTCGAGCGGCGCAGCGCGACCGCGGTGGTGTTCCTGCACCGGATGCCGCGGTGGGTCCTGCTCGTCGCCGTGTTCGTGCTGCTGGTGATCGGCATGGCCGGGACCGGCTGGGTGGCCGCGGCCGGGCTGCTGGTGCTCGCCGCCGCGCTCGGCTGGTTCGCCTACCTGAACTGGCCCGCGCTGGACGGGTCGGGCAGGGTCCTGCGCCTCGCGGCGCTGGCCGTCCTGGTGGGGTTCGCCCTGGGACGCGGCATCGGTCGGTTTTGACAACCGTTTTCATCTTCGTCCATAATCGCACCGTGCCCCCTCTCCGCGCAGCCCTGCGAACCGCCCCGGCGGCGCTCGCCCTGGCCGGGCTTGCGGCGGCCCTGACGGGCTGCGCCGGCGCCGACGCGGACGTCCCACCCGGCAGGACCGCGGTGGTCGCGTCCTTCTACCCGATGGCCTGGCTCGCGGAAGAGGTCGGCGGCGGCGACGTGCACGTCCGGACGCTCACCAGGCCCGGAACCGAGCCGCACGACCTGGAACTGACGGCGCGGCAGGTCGCGAACGTCCAGGACGCCGACTACGCCCTCTACGTCAGGGGCGTCCAGCCCGCCGTGGACGACGCGGTCCGCAAGCACGCGAAGGGCAGGTCGCTCGACGCCGCGAGCCTCGTGCCGAAGCTGCCCCCGCCCGGCGAGACCGACGACGAGGAGGCCCACGACGGCGTCCGGCACCGCGAGGCGTCCTACGACCCGCACATCTGGCTCGACCCGAGCCGGATGGCGACCGTCGCCACCGCCCTGGGCGAGCGGCTGGCCGCCGCCGACCCCGGCCGCGCGGCCGGCTACCGCACGCGCGCCCAGACGACCGCACAGGCGCTGAACGGCCTCGACCGCGAGTTCCAGGACGGCCTGCGGTCCTGCGCGCGCCGGGAGATCGTGACCGCGCACGCCGCGTTCGGCTACCTCGCGGACCGCTACCGCCTCCGGCAGATCGCGGTCGCCGGCGTGGACCCGTCCGGCGAGCCGGCCCCGAAACGGCTCGCGGAACTGTCCCGGCTCGTCTCCTCCACCGGCGCGACCACGGTCTTCACCGAGACCCTGGCCAGTTCGAAGGTGGCCGGGAGCCTGGCGCGGGAGGCGGGCGTGCGGACGGCCGTCCTCGACCCGGCCGAGGGCGTGGCGGACGGGGCGTCCGGCGACTACCTGACGATCATGCGAGAGAACCTGCGGACCCTGCGGCCCGCGCTGGAGTGCTCATGAACGCGTCCACCGCCCCGCCGCTGGCGATGACCGGCGGCCTCGTCCGCCGCGACGGCCGCGCGGTGCTCACCGGCGTCGACCTGCGGGTGGAGGCCGGCGACGTGCTCGCCGTCCTCGGGCCGAACGGGGCGGGCAAGTCCACGCTCGTCAAGGCGCTGCTCGGGCTCGTCCCGCTGGCCGCCGGCCGGACGGAGATCTACGGCGAGCCGCCCGCGCGGTTCCGCGACTGGAGGCGGATCGGCTACGTGCCGCAGCGGCTGCCGATGGGCGGCGGCGTGCCGGCGACGGTCCGCGAGGTCGTGGCCTCCGGCCGGGTGGCCCGGCGGTCGCGCTGGCGGCCCGCGCCGCTCGCCGACCGGGCGGCCGACCGCGCCGCCGTCGACCGCGCCCTGGAGACGGTCGGGCTCAGCGGGCGGGCCCGCGACTCGGCGCACCTGCTGTCGGGCGGCCAGCAGCAGCGGGTGCTGATCGCCCGCGCCCTCGCCGGCGAGCCCGACGCGTTCGTGATGGACGAGCCGACCGCCGGCGTGGACGCGGGCAGCCAGGCGGCGCTCGCGTCGGCGCTGCACGGGCTGGCCCGCGCCGGGCGCACGGTCGTCCTCGTCGCGCACGAGCTCGGGCCGATGGAGCCGCTCGTCACCCGCACGGTCGAACTCGGGCACGGCCGCGTCGTCCGCGAGACCGCCCGGCAGACACTCGAAAGGCCCGCGTGACCGAGATGCTGCAGTACGACTTCATGCGCGTCGCCCTGGTGATGGCGGTGCTCATCGGGCTGACCGCCCCCGCCGTGGGGACGTTCGTCGTCCAGCGCAGGCTGTCCCTGCTCGGCGACGGCGTCGGCCACATCGCGCTGACCGGCATCGGGCTGGGGCTGCTCACCAGCACCTCCCCCGTCCTCGGCGCGCTGGTGGTGTCGGTGCTCGGCGCCGTCGCGATCGAGGTGCTGCGAGCGCGCAGCCGCAGCGGCGCGGACGTCGTGCTCGCCCTGCTGTTCTACGGCGGGCTGGCGGGCGGGGTCATCCTGACCAGCGTCGACGGCGGCGGCTCTGCGGGCCTGCAGTCCTACCTGTTCGGCTCGATCAGCAGCGTGACGGTGAACGACCTGTACGTCGTCGCGGGGCTCGCCGCGGTCGTGCTGGCGATCGTCGCGGTGTTCGGGCGCGAGCTGTTCCTGCTCTGCCAGGACGAGGAGGTCGCGCGGGCGGCGGGGCTGCCCGTCCGGTTCCTCAGCGTGCTGATCGCCGCGACCGCCGCGGTCACGGTGGTGATCTCGATGCGCGCGATCGGGCTGCTGCTCGTCAGCGCGCTGATGGTCGTCCCCGTGGCGGCGGCGCAGCAGCTCACGCGGGGATTCTGGAGCACGATGCTGGGCGCGATGGGGATCGGTGTACTGTCGGCCGTGGCGGGCCTGGCGGGTTCCTTCCAGTACGATCTTCCCCCGGGCCCCTCGATCGTGTTGCTGGCGCTCGCGGTGTTCGTGGCCGCGGTCGCCGGGGGCTCGGTGGTGCGCCGCAGGCGCTCCCGCGCCGCGGCCGGAGCCGTCGCCGCGGGGGACGCAGGGCCCGGCGCCCCGCCGCGCGTGGATGCCGAGGCGGAGGTGCTGAGGGGATGACGACGGCCCGCCGGGACGCGGTACGGCAGGTGCTGGCCGGCTGCGAGGGGTTCCGCAGCGCCCAGGACATCTACGCCGACCTGCGCGCCGACGGTTCCAAGATCGGCCTCACCACCGTCTACCGGGCGCTGCAGGCGCTCAGCGACGCGGGCGAGGTCGACGTGCTGCGCACCGACGAGGGCGAGGCCGTGTACCGCGCCTGCCGCACCGAGCAGCACCACCACCACCTGGTCTGCCGCGACTGTGGCCGGACGGTCGAGGTCGAGGGGCCGGCCGTGGAGCGCTGGGCGGACACGATCGCCGCCGAGCACGGCTTCGTCGACATCACCCACACCGTCGAGGTCTTCGGGACGTGCGCGAACTGCGCCGCGAAGCCGTCCTGAAGCCCGAAAACCCCCCGCGCCCGCAGGTCCCGGCCCGAAGCCGCTCCTGAACTCGGACAAGCCCGGTATTTCACACGCTCCGTAGGCAATTCTTGTCAAATTGCTACATCTACTTCCCAGTAGCCCTATGTCATAAATGTCCCGTCGCCACGGCGGGCCCGACGGAGGGTCCTCGGGGGAGCGTGGCGCCCGCACGAGAGGGCGTTCATGACAAGACGGGCGTTCACCAGCCGAAGGATCACGCTCCTGGCCTCGGCGACGTTGCTCGCGTCGGCCGCCACCGCGCTCCCCGCCTCCGCGCGGCAGCCGGCGTCCCCACCGGGTCCGCGCGCCGCCGCCGAGCACGCGCTCCGCGCGCTCACCGGCCGCGCCGCCGAGGTGCGCGGCGGCGACGGGCAGGCGTTCCAGGTCGTCGGGGTCGGTCTCGACCGCGACGGTACCTCGCACACCCGCATGACCCGCACCTACGACGGCCTGCCCGTCCTCGGCGGCGACATCGTCGTCCACGAGACGGCGGCCGGGACGTGGCGCGGCACCAGCCTCACCCTCGCCAAGGCGCCGTCGGACTCCAGCCCGGAGGTCTCCGCCAAGACCGCCCAGAAGCGCGCCGCCACCAAGAGCCGCAAGGCCGACGGCTCCCCCGCGCTCGTCGTGGAGTCCCGCACCGCCGACCACGCGCCCCGCCTCGCCTGGCGCGTCCAGACCGTCGGGAAGAAGGCCGACGGGACGCCCAGCCGCGTCTTCACCTCGGTGGACGCCGCGACCGGCAAGGTCCTGCTGCGCGAGGAGACGATCAAGACCGAGGCGGGCGACGGCAAGTCCCTCTACACCGGCACGGTCCCGCTCCAGACGACGCTGTCCGGCAGCACCTACCAGCTGAAGGACCCGACGCGCGGCAACACCTACACCGGGGACGCCCAGAACGACACCGACCTGTGCTTCCTCAGCTGGTGCTTCCACCGGGCCCCCGCCACGCTGTTCACCGACGCCGACAACCACTGGGGCAGCGGCACCACGTCCGACCGCGCCACCGTCGCCGTGGACGCCCAGTTCGGCACCAACGAGACCTGGGACTTCTACAAGAACGTCTTCGGCCGCACCGGCATCGCGGGCGACGGCAAGGGCTCCTACAACCGCGTCCACTACGGCAGCGGCTACGCCAACGCCTTCTGGGACGACTCGTGCTTCTGCATGACCTACGGCGACGGTGACGGAAGCCAGCTCGGCCCGCTCACGTCCCTGGACGTGGCCGCGCACGAGATGAGCCACGGCGTCACCAGCTCCACCGCGAACCTCACCTACAGCGGGGAGTCCGGCGGGCTGAACGAGGCGACGTCCGACATCATGGCCGCCGCCGTGGAGTTCTACGCCAACAACTCGGGCGACGTCGGCGACTACCTGGTGGGCGAGGAGGTCGTCCTGCCCGGCTTCGGCAAGCCCGCGCTGCGCTTCATGGACAAGCCCAGCAAGGACGGCAGCTCCGCCGACTCCTGGTCGACCGGCACCAAGAACCTCGACGTGCACTACTCCTCGGGCGTCGCCAACCACTTCTACTACCTGCTGTCCGAGGGCAGCGGCGCGAAGACGATCAACGGCGTCTCCTACAACAGCCCCACGTCCAACGGCTCCACGGTCACCGGCATCGGCCGCGACGCCGCCACGAAGATCTGGTACCGGGCGCTGACCACGTACATGACGTCCTCGACCAACTACGCGGGCGCGCGCACCGCGACGCTGAACGCGGCCAAGGACCTCTACGGCGCGGGCAGCACCCAGTACAACACCGTGGCCGCGGCCTGGTCCGCGGTGAACGTCAGCTAGCAACGATCCGCAGGCGGAACGCCCCGCACCGGTCTCCGGCGCGGGGCGTTCCCGCGGTTCGGGTGATCCACCGGCCGCGCCATGGTGAAGAATCAGGGCATGGCTACGACACGCACCGCGAACGCGCATTGGGAAGGCTCTCTGCTGGAGGGCCAGGGGACCGTCTCACTGGACTCCTCGAAGCTCGGCACCTACGACGTGACCTGGGCGTCGCGGGCCGAGGAGCCCGGCGGCCGGACGAGCCCCGAGGAGCTCATCGCCGCCGCGCACTCCACCTGCTACTCCATGGCGCTCTCGCACGGCCTCGCCGGCGCCGGCACCCCGCCGGAGAAGGTGGACACCAAGGCCGAGGTCACCTTCCAGCCGGGCGAGGGCATCACCGGCATCCACCTGACCGTCCGGGCCAGCGTCCCCGGCCTGTCCGCGTCCGACTTCGAGAAGGCCGCCCAGACCGCCAAGGAAGGCTGCCCCGTCAGCAAGGCCCTGTCAGGAACCAAGATCACCCTAGACGCAGTTCTGGTCTGACCATCGCGCCGGGATCACGCTAAGACCAGCCCGGCGAACACGCCAGACCCGGCCGGGGAAGAGGGACCCACCAAGCCCAGCCCCTTCCCCGACCACGCGACGACCTGAACGGTCGCGATCGCGTCCGAAGGCAGATTCGAGCGAAGCAAGAATCTGATCGCGCAGCGAGCCGCCAGGCGAGCCGGAGCGATGCAGCGATCGCACCAGTGGGTGCGGTTCAGGGGCCCCCGGGCCCCTGAACCGCACCCACTGCATTAGGCACGGCCCCTCCGTAGCGGCGGTCTCTGGAGGCGTAGAGTTCGCAGGCGTGCCAGAGGTGGCGGCGGTCGAAGTCGGGCCAGAGCGTGTCGAGGAAGACCATCTCCGCGTAGGCCGACTGCCAGATCAGGAAGTTGGACGTGCGCTGCTCCCCGGAGGAGCGCAGGAACAGGTCGACGTCGGGGATGCCGGGCTCGTCCAGGTAGCGGGCGAAGACCTTCTCGTTGATCTTGCCGGGGTCGAGGCGGCCGTCCCGGACGTCCCGGGCGATCGCGGCGGCCGCGTCGGCGATCTCGGCGCGGCCCCCGTAGTTCACGCAGAACTGCAGGGTGAGGACGTCGTTGCCGCGCGTCATCTCCTCGGCCGTCTCCAGCTCCCTGATGACGCTGCGCCACAGCCGGGGCCGCCGGCCCGCCCAGCGCACCCGCACGCCCATCGAGTGGAGCTGGTCGCGGCGGCGGCGGATCACGTCCCGGTTGAAGCCCATGAGGAAGCGCACCTCGTCGGGCGAGCGCTTCCAGTTCTCGGTGGAGAACGCGTACGCCGACAGGTAGGGGACGCCGAGCTCGATCGCGCCCATGATCACGTCGAAGAGCGAGTCCTCGCCGCGCTTGTGGCCCTCGGTGCGCGGCAGGCCGCGCTCCTTGGCCCAGCGGCCGTTGCCGTCCATGACGATGGCGACGTGCCGCGGTACCAGGTCCGCGGGGATCGGGGGCGGGGTGGCGCCGTCCCGGTGCGGGTCCGGAGGCGATACGGCCCTGCTCAAACTCTCTCCCTATCGGTGTCGTCGTCGCGCGTCTCGCGCTCCACATGGCGCAGGGAACGGATCCCGTGCTCCAGATGCCACTGCAGGTAGGCGGCCACCAGGCCGCTGGTCTCCATCCGGTGGCGCTGCTCGCTGGCGTCCGCGTACTCCCAGTCGCCGCGCAGCAGCGCCAGCATCAGCGCGAACGTCGGCGGCGCCGGGGTCGCGGCGCCCGGCTGGCGGCAGCCGGCGCACACCGCGCCGCCCGCCGCGATGGCGAACCCGCGCAGCCCGCCGCGGTTGCCGCACCGGCAGCACTCGTCGAGCGCGGGCGCCCAGCCCGCGACCGACAGCGAGCGCAGCAGGTAGGCGTCCAGGACGAGCCGGGGGTCGTGGGAGCGCTCGGCGAGGGTGCGCAGCCCGCCGACCAGCAGCAGGAACTGCCGCAGCGCGGGCTCGCCCTCCTCGGCGGTGAGCTTCTCCGCGGTCTCCAGCATCGCCGTGCCCGCCGTGTAGCGGGGGTAGTCGGTGACCAGCGCCTCCCCGTACGGGCGCAGCGTCTCGGCCTGCGTGATCAGGTCGAGGGACCGCCGCTCGTACAGCTGCAGGTCCACGTGCGTGAACGGCTCCAGCCGCGCGCCGAACCGGGACCTGGTCTTGCGGACCCCCTTGGCGGCGGCGCGGATCCGGCCGGTCCGCCGGGTCAGCACCGTCACGATGCGATCGGCCTCGCCCAGCTTCTGGGTGCGCAGGACGATGCCTTCGTCGCGGTACAGGGTCACCCGTTCATTCTGACGCACGCCGCCCGATGCCTCGGTGCGCCGGGGGCATCTCCCCAGGATCTTCACAAGTCACAGCAGTGACCTCGCTGCGCCGCAAGACGAACACACAACGTGACCGGATTCGGCCGTAGCGGTCCCCCGAAAGTCATGGCTGGAAACACGGGCACCTGGCAGCGTTGTGGCATGAGATGCCACATCGTGCCACCGCACATGCTGGAGCGGATCGCCCGCGATGCCGAGGACCCGGCCATACGCGGCCGGGCCCGCCGTACGCTGGCGCTCACCTCCGCCCAGTTCACCGAGCGGCGGACGGCCGCGGCCGGGGCCCCCTCCCCGTCCGAGGACTTCGTCCCCGACCGGACGATCAACGACGCCGGGCACCGCGAGGAACTGCCCGGCCGCACCGTGCGGGCGGAGGGAGCCCCCGCCACCGGCGACCCGACCGCCGACCGGGCCTACGACTGGCTCGGAACGACCTTCGACTTCTTCGAGGCCGTGTACCGGCGCGACTCCATCGACGGGGCGGGCCTCCCGATGGTCTCGACCGTCCACTACGGCGACAAGTACGACAACGCCTTCTGGAACGGCGAGCAGATGGTGTACGGCGACGGCGACGGTGTCCTGTTCACCGACTTCACCGCCCCCCTCGACGTCACCGGGCACGAGCTCGTCCACGGCGTCACCCAGTACACCGCGAACCTGGAGTACTACGGCCAGTCCGGCGCGCTCAACGAGTCCGTGTCCGACGTGTTCGGCTCGCTCGTCAAGCAGTGGCACCTCGGCCAGACCGCCGACCGGGCCGACTGGCTCATCGGGGAGGGGCTGCTCGCCCCGGGCGTCGACGGCGTCGCGCTGCGCTCCATGAAGGAGCCCGGCACCGCCTACGACGACCCGCAGCTCGGCAAGGACCCGCAGCCCGGCCACATGGACGACTACCTCGACACCTACCGCGACAACGGGGGCGTCCACATCAACTCGGGGATCCCCAACCACGCCTTCTACCTCGTCGCCACCGGCATCGGAGGCAACGCCTGGGAGAAGGCCGGCCGCATCTGGTACCAGACGCTCACGGGCGGCTCCCTCGCCTCCGACGTGGGCTTCGCCGGCTTCGCCGCCGCGACGGTCCGGGCCGCGACCGCGCTGTACGGGGCCGAGGCCGTCGAGACGAAGGCCGTGAGCCGGGCCTGGACGGGGGTAGGTGTCTCCTTGGAGGCGAACGAGACGCAGTGAAAGTGACAGTCGTCCGCAGCGGGGGGTTCGCGGGGATCGAACGGCGCGCGGAGTCCGACAGCGCCAGCGATCCCATGCTGTCGAGGCTCGTCGGCCGCGTCGACCTGAAGAGCGTGCCGCCGCCGGGCCGAATCCCTGACCAGTTCCTGTACGAAATCGAGATCGACGGCGACCGGACCACCGTCGGTGAGGCCCAGCTCCACGGCCCGCTTCGAGAACTGGTCCACCACGTCCTCGGTCGAATCTGACCGCTCTGTCTCGGGTTCAGGACCCTGGGGGGACCTGGACCCGAGACGACCGGCCGGCTACCTCCCCTGCGCGCGGGCGACCCGGTTGACGGCCGACAGCATCGCCTTGAGGGACGCGGTGACGATGTTCCCGTCGATGCCGACGCCCCACACCGTCGTGCCCTTCCCGTCGCCGAACCGCACGTCGCACTCGACGTAGGCGGCGGCGCGCGCGTCGCCGCCCGCGCTCATCGCGTGCTCGGCGTAGTCCAGCACCCGGACGTTGATCCCGACCGCGGCGAGCGCGTCCTCGAACGCCGAGACCGGGCCGTTGCCGACGCCCTCGATCTCGCGGATCTCGCCGTCCACGCGGACGTCGCAGCTGAGCGCGTCCTTCTCGTCCACCCGGGACGTCGTGCGGTGCGCCAGCAGCCCGGCGCGCGGGCCGTTGGCGAGGAACTCCGTCTCGAAGATCTCCCACATGCGCTCGGGCGTGACCTCGCCGCCGGCGCTGTCGGTGTGCTCCTGCACCACCCGGGAGAACTCGATCTGGAGCCGGCGCGGCAGCTCCAGCGCGTGCTCGGTCTTCATGATGTAGGCGACGCCGCCCTTGCCGGACTGGCTGTTCACCCGGATCACGGCCTCGTACGTCCGGCCGACGTCGTGCGGGTCGATCGGCAGGTACGGGACCTCCCACGTGTACCGCTCCACCGGCACGCCGGCGGCCTCGGCGTCGCGGCGCAGGTAGTCGAAGCCCTTGTTGATGGCGTCCTGGTGGGAGCCGGAGAACGCGGTGTAGACCAGGTCGCCGCCGTAGGGGTGCCGCTCGTGGACGGGCAGCTGGTTGCAGTACTCGACCGTCCGGCGGATCTCGTCGATGCCGGAGAAGTCGATCTGCGGGTCGACGCCCTGGGTGAACAGGTTCAGGCCGAGGGTGACCAGGCACACGTTGCCGGTGCGCTCGCCGTTGCCGAACAGGCAGCCCTCGATGCGGTCGGCCCCCGCCATGTAGCCGAGCTCGGCGGCGGCCACGGCCGTCCCGCGGTCGTTGTGGGGGTGCAGCGACAGGATGACCGAGTCTCGGTAGGCCAGGTTCCGGCTCATCCACTCGATCTGGTCGGCGTAGACGTTCGGGGTGGCCATCTCCACCGTCGCCGGCAGGTTCACGATGACCTTCCGGTCCGGCGTCGGCCGCCACACGTCGTTGACGGCGTTGCAGACCTCGACCGCGTACTCCAGCTCCGTGCCGGTGAACGACTCGGGCGAGTACTGGAAGTAGATCTCGGTGTCGCCCATGTCCTCGGCGAGCTTGGCGCACAGCTTGGCGCCCTCCACCGCGATCGCGGTGATGCCGTCCCTGTCCTGCCCGAACACCACGCGGCGCTGCAGCGTGCTGGTCGAGTTGTACAGGTGGACGATCGCCCGCCTCGCGCCGCGCACCGCTTCGAAGGTCCGCTCGATCAGCTCGGGGCGGGCCTGCGTCAGCACCTGGACGACGACGTCATCGGGGACCCGGTCCTCCTCGATGATCTGCCGGACGAAGTCGAAGTCGGTCTGGCTGGCCGCCGGGAACCCGACCTCGATCTCCTTGTAGCCCATCCGTACCAGCAGCTCGAACATCTGGAGCTTGCGGTGGGAGTCCATCGGGTCGATCAGCGCCTGGTTGCCGTCGCGCAGGTCGACCGCGCACCATCGCGGCGCCTCGGTGATCACCTGGTCCGGCCAGGTGCGGTCGGCCAGCTTCACGGGCGCGAACGGCTTGTAGCGCTGGAAGGGCATGCCGGAAGTCTGCTGTTGCGGATACATCCGTTGAGTTCTCTCTGCTCGAACCTCGCGGCCGACGTGCACGGCGATGCCCCGCAGCGAGGGAGCCGGCCTGTTACAGGTCCCCGCTGCGGCCGCTAAGGAGGAGCAGCTCACGCAACACGTTCGCCAAGTTAACAGATGGCATCCGCGTCACGGAAACCGACGTCCGGATGCTGAGACGCCAGGTTCGCTCCGCGGTCCCGGCGCGGTTCCGGGGACGAGCACGGAAAGGCAGGTCACGCAGCCGTCGAGCGCCTCGAACTCGCTGATGTCGACGCTCGTGACGCGCAGGCCGTCGGCCGCCAGCCGGGCGGCCGTGCGCGGCGCCGACGCCGCCATGAGGATGTGGCCGGGCCCGAGCACCACCACGTGCGCGCCCTCCGGTTCGGACACGACCTGAAGGCACGGCAGCACCGAGGTGTCGACCATCTCCGGGACGCCGATGAGGCCGCCGTCCGGCAGCGCGGTCATCGCCGACTTCAGGTGCAGGCAGCCGCGGACGTCCACCGGGACGACCCTCCGCCCGCCCAGCAGGCGCGCGAGCTGGCAGATGCCCTCCTCGTTCGTCCGGGCGCCGCGCCCCACGTAGACGGTGCCGCCGACGTCCAGGACGTCCCCGCCGTCCAGCGTCCCCGGCTCCTCGATCCGCTCGACCCACAGGCCGAGCTCGCGCGCGGCCCGCTCCGCGCCCGCGGTCTCGCCGCGGCGGCTCGGCGCCCCGGACCGGCCGAGGACCGCCAGGTCGCCGCTGACGACCAGGGCGTCCTCGACGAAGACGGCGTCGGGCAGGTCGTCGGCGGGCGCGACGGCGCGGACGTGCCACCCGGCCGCCCGCAGCGCCGCGACGTACGCCTCGTGCTGGCGCGCGGCGCGTTCCACGTCCACCGGGCGGCGGGCGGCGTGGGTGACGATGCCCTCGGCGAGGCGCGGGCCGGGCGGCCTGACCAGTGCCCTGCCCGCGGGTGCGGAACCGGCGGCGGCGTCCATGTCAGCGCGCCGCCCCCTCCGTCGTCACGATGACGCCGAGCGCGTAGGCGCGGGACATGCCGAGCAGGTCGGCGATGCCGTGCAGGGCGAGGCGCTCCCCCTCGCCGAGCGGGCCGTCCGCCAGCCCGATCCGGACGGCCTGCGCGAGGAACCACTCCTTGGCCTCGACGGCGAGGTGCGCCCCGGCCCGGATGACCTCCTGCTCCAGGAACGTCCGCCGCGTCGCCAGATCGATGTCCACGGCGTCCGCGTCGTAGCCGGGCTCGCCGTACCCGGTGACCGTCGCCACCGCGCGGGCGCGGGCCGCGGCGTCGGCCGGGTCGCCCGAGCGCAGCACCAGGGCCGCGGCGGCCCGCATTCCGGCGGCCAGGGCCTCGGCCATCTGCTGCGCGGTCGGAGTCCGCAGGGCCGACACGGGGAGGCGGGCGCGGCACGTGCGGCACTCGACGGCCTGCCCGAGGCGCCACAGCGGCACCATCGGCACGAAGAAGACCGAGAACCAGCGGCGTCCGGCGCGCCTGCGGTAGGCGCGGTCGCCCCCGCACTGCGGGCAGTGGAACGTCCCCTCGCTGACCGTACGGAACACCGCCGTCAGGCCAAAAACGAGCAACACCGGCGCTCTCCTCCCATAACGGACTCCGCTCCAACCTACCGACCCGCGCGCGCCGCGGTGGCCCTCCCGGACAATGCCCGCCGTGCGTTTACGCTGGGTTCATGACCGGTGACCTGGGATCCGACGCGGGACGCGCGCGGTCGCGCCCGTCCTTCCTGCCGCCCGTCGACGGCTACCCGCCGCAGCACGGCGGCCCGGCCGAGGCCGCCCCCGCCGCGCCCGTCCCGGCCCCGCGCAGGGGCGGCGCCGCCTGGGTCCTCGCCCTGATCGCCTCCGCGTCGGCCCTGCTGGTGTCGGCGTTCCTGCCGTGGGCGCGCGCCGAGGTCGTCGTCGACCTGTTCGGCCGCTCGCTGAGCCGCGACCTCGGCAGCGTCGCGGGCATCGACGCCGACGACATCGTCCTGGCCGTCCCCGTCCTCGCCGTGATCGCGATCGCGCTGGCCGCCTGGGACCTGATCGGGCGCGACGCGCGGATCGGCGCGCTCGCCGCGGTGCCCGGCATGCTCGCCCTGCTCGTGTGCGGGATCTTCGTGCTGCGGCTCGGCCACGTCCGCGACGACCTGCCCCAGACCGGCCTGGACCTCGGCTACCAGATCACCGTCCGGTTCGGCTGGTACCTCTCGGTCATCGCGTCCCTGCTCGTGGTCGGCTTCAGCCTCGCCCGCCCCGTCAGCGACAAGGTCTCGAAGTCGCAGCGGCAACCGGACGAGGATCACCCGCAGTACCCCTACATGGACCCGCAGTACGCCGAACAGCAGTACCCGGAGCGGTATCCGACCGGCGAGTACGCCGCCTGGCCCTCGGAGGACCAGGCCTGGGGCCGCCAGGACCATCCGCACGAGGAGCCTTCCCCTCCCAGGGACGACACCCCGAAGAAGGACGACGCCAGGAAGCCCCCGGCCCCCGAGCAGGACCCGGAGGACGCCGGTCAGTCGTAGAAGCCGAGCCTGCGGAGCTGCTTGGGGTCGCGCTGCCAGTCCTTGAGGACGCTGACGCGAAGGTCGAGGAACACCTTCGTGCCGAGCAGCGCCTCGATCTGCCGCCGCGCCGCCGCGCCGACCTCCCGCAGCCGCGCGCCCTTGTGCCCGATGATGATCCCCTTCTGGCTGGACCGCTCGACGAACAGGTGCGCGTAGACGTCGACGAGATCGTCACGGCCCTCGCGGGGCGCCATCTCGTCCACGACGACGGCGATCGAGTGGGGCAGCTCGTCCCGCACCCCCTCCAGCGCCGCCTCGCGGATCAGCTCGCCGACGAGGACCTGCTCGGGCTCGTCGGTGAGATCGCCCTCGGGGTACAGCGGCATCCCCTCCGGCAGATGGGAGATCAGCAGGTCGCCGACGAGGCCGACCTGGAAGCCGCTCTCGGCGGAGCACGGCACGATGTCGGCGAACTCCCCGAGCCGCCCGACCGCGAGGAGCTGCTCGGCGACCTGCGCGGGCGCGGCGAGGTCGGTCTTGGTGACGATCGCGACCACGGGCGTCTTCTTCACGCCCGCCAGCTCCCTGGCGATGTACTTGTCGCCCGGCCCGACCGGCTGGTCGGCGGGCACGCAGAACCCGATCACGTCCACCTCGGTCAGCGTCGACCGCACGAGGCTGTCGAGCCGCTCCCCGAGCAGCGTCCGGGGCTTGTGCAGGCCGGGGGTGTCGACCACGACGAGCTGCGCGTCAGGACGGTGCACGATCCCCCGGATGGCCCGCCGCGTCGTCTGCGGACGGCTACTGGTGATCGCCACCTTCGTCCCTACCAGCGCGTTCATCAACGTCGACTTGCCCACATTGGGCCGCCCAATGAAACAGGCGAAACCGGTGTTCATTGCGTCTCCTTCCTCCTTCGGGCCTGGCGGCCCTCCATCGTCAGGAAACGCGGGCGATCGCTGGCATCGCTTCGTCTCGCCTGGCGGCTCGCTTCGCGATCAGGTCGTCGCGTGGTTGCGGCCGGGGCTGGGGTCAGTGCGTCCATGGGGACGGGTGCGCTTATGACGTCTCTCCTTGTCGGGGCCGTGACGGCCCTCCATCGTCCACGAACGACGGCCCTGTATGCGATCAGGTTCGGGCCCGTCTTCGCCCCTCACCAGGCCCTCGGACGCGCGGGTGTCGCGGCGTGCGACGGTCGGTGCGGTGGTCAGTTTAGTCGGGTCGCGGTGGGGCGGGGTCAGGCCGCTGTGCCCAGGGCGGCCAGGGAGGCGGTGGCCTTCTCCGCCCAGAAGGGGGCTTCGAGACGGCCCGCGACCTCGGCGGCCCTGCGGTAGTGGGAGGCGGCGACCTCGGCGGGGCGTTCCAGGTAGCGGGCGAGGTCGCCGAGGACCTGCGCGACCGGGCCGACCGTCGCGACGGCGGTGGCGCCGCCGGAGAAGTGGCCTTCGTAGGGCAGCAGCGCCGCGTAGGCCTCCTCGGCCAGCGGGCGGTCGTCCAGGGCGACGGCGCGCAGGCCGCGGACCGCCATGGTCAGGTCGAAGAAGTAGTCGAGCCGCACGGGCCCGGCGCCGGCCACCACCCGGCGGGCCTCGGCGGTGCGGCCCGCGGCCGCCAGGGTGAGCGCGTAGATGTCGGCGGTCGCGGCGACGTGCCTCCACTGCTCGTGCAGCCAGGCAGCCTCCTCCATCGCCTCCTCGGCCCGTCCCTGGACTAGCCGCAGGCAGAACGGGCCGAGCAGCGCCATGCCGCGCTCGCTGAACCAGATCCGGGTCCGGCCGATGGAGCCGCCGACCTCGGCGAACGCGCGCTCCGCCTCGTCCGGGCGGGCGGCGAAGGCGCGCACCAGGGCGGTGTACCAGTCCGCGATGCGGGCGAGCAGCGGCAGCCCGTACTGCTCGGCGAGCCGGCGCCCCTCCGCGCGGTGCCGGTGCGCGGCGGGCAGGTCGAGCGCCGCGACGCCCGTCTGCTGGAGTTGCAGGTGCGCGAGGACGCGGTAGGTGCCGAGGTCGTGCTCGGTGGCCAGATCGAGCAGCTCGGACGCGAACCGGGCCCGCTCGGTGAGCCCCTCCGCGCTCCGGTAGGCGTTGATGTAGGCGCCGTTGAGGGCGAGGGCGATCAACTCGGGCGCGCCCAGCGACCGGGCCAGGCGCAGCGCCGCCGCCGCAGCCTGGGCGCCCCGGTCGTGCTGCTCGCCCTCCGACTCGATCGCCAGCGTGGTCAGCAGCCTGACCCGCGACTCCGGCTCGGTCTCGGGGAGGCTCGCGAGGGCCTCGCCGGTGGCCTCCACCACGGTGAGGTCGAGGGTCCCGTACTCGCGGCTCGTCCACAGCGTCGGGACGTCGAAGGCGACGATGATCCGGGCGAGCAGGCGGACGTCGCCGAGGGCGCGGGCGTCGGCGATGGCGGCGATCCGCCGGGCCCGGGCGTCGACGATCTGCCCGGCGAGGGCGCTCGCCCGGATCGCGGCGACCTCCGCCTCCAGCCGGTCGCGGGTCGCCTCGGGGCCCCGCGACCGGAGCGTCTCGACGGCGCGCACCCACAGGTCGGCCGCGGCGCCGTGCGCGAACCGGGCCTCGGCGGCCGCGGCGGCCCGCCGCGCATAACGGACCGCCTTGTCCGGGTCCGTACCGGATTCGAGGTAGTGGTGCGCGATCGCGGCGACCTCGCCCGGGAGGTGGCGCTCCAGCGCGGCGGCGACACGGCCGTGCACGCGGGTGCGGCGGGCCCGGGACACGCCCGCGTAGAGGGTGTCGCGGACGAGGGCGTGCGCGAACCGGATCCGGCCGGGCGCGGGCTCGGTGACCAGGCCGGCGGCCAGGCCCGCCTCCACGGCGTCGATCACCGTCTCCTCGTCCCCGGCCAGGTCGGTCAGGACGCGCAGGTCGGCGTCCCGGCCGATGACCGCGGCGTCGCGCAGCACGGTCTGGACCGGGCCCGGCAGCCGCGCGACGCGGCGGCGCAGCACGTCGCCGACGCCCGCGGGGACCCGGCGCGTGGCGGCGGGCAGCCCCTCCGCGTCCAGGAGCCGGGCCGTCTCCCGGGTGAAGAACGGGTTGCCGCCCGTGCGCTCGGCGATCGCGGACAGCTCCGCGTCGTCCAGGCCGGCGGCGCAGGTGTCCCGGACGAGGACCGCGACCTCCGCGGGCGACAGCCCGGCCAGCTCGATCCGCGCGGGCTCGTGCCGGGCGAGTGCGGCCAGCGCGGCGGCGAGACCGTCCGGTACCTCGGTCTGCCGGAACGTGGCCAGCAGCAGGACGCGGCGGTCCCGCAGCCGCCCCGCGAGCCGGATCAGCAGCGCGAGGGTCTCCTCGTCGGCCCAGTGCAGGTCGTCCAGGACGAGCAGGAGCGGCGCCGCGTCCGCCAGCTCGGCGAGGTAGTCGCCGACGGCCAGGTGGAGCCGGAACCGGCCCGTGACGACGTCGGCGCCGGCGAGCCCGATGGCGGAGTCGTGCAGCAGCGGACCGAGCCGCCCGGCGAGGCCCCCGGCGGGCGGGACGGCGGCGGCGAGGTCGCGCAGCAGTTCTGCCCAGGGCCAGGCGGCGGGCGCTCCCGCGGTCTCCGGCGCCGTCCCCCACGCGCACGTCCAGCCGCGCCCGGCCAGGTCGCGCGCGAGCCTCTCGGCGAGCGCGGTCTTGCCCATCCCGGCGTCCCCGCAGACGAGGACGACGCCGCCGCGGCCCGCCCCGGCGTTCCCGGCGGCCTCCTCCAGCCGCGCCAGTTCCTGGACGCGGCCGACGAAGGCGGAGCCCTCCTCGGAGCGGGGCGCCGGCGCGAGCCGCAGCGCGGGACGGGACGGCGCCGGCCGTTCCGGCTCCCCCAGCGCGGGCTCCTGCGCCAGGATGTCGCTCTCCAGGCGGCGCAGCGCCGGGCCGGGGTCGACGCCGAGCTCCTCGGTCAGGGCCGCGCGGGCGCGCCGCAGCGCGGCGAGGGCGTCGCCCTGGCGCCCGGCGCGGTAGAGGGAGAGGGCCAGCAGCCGCCACGCCTCCTCGCGCAGCGGGTTGGCGGCGGCGTGGGTCTCCAGGTCGGGGACGGCCTCGGCGGCCGATCCGAGCCGCAGCATCGCCCCGGCGCGGTGCTCGACCGCGAGCCGGCGCCGTTCGTCCAGGCGGGCCGCCTCGGCCGCGGCCCACGGCAGGTCGCCGAACTCGGCGTAGGCGGGGCCGCGCCACTCGGCGAGCGCCGCCTCCGCGCGGCGGCGCGCCTCCCGCGGGTCGGCCTCCGCCAGCTCGGCGGCCTCGTCGATCAGCGCGTCGAACCGCCACGCGTCGACGGCGCCGTCCGGCAGCCGGAGCGCGTACCCCGGCGGCTCGGTGACCAGGACCCGCGCGGGCGTGCGGGGCGGGCGGTCCGGTTCGAGCGCGCGGCGCAGGTGGGAGACGAAGGACTGGAGGCCGCCCGCGGCGCGCGGCGGGGCCGTGCCCGCCCACAGGTCGTCGACGAGCCTGTCGGCGGGCACCATCCGGCCCCGCGCGGCGACCAGGCGGGCGAGCACGGAGCGCTGCCGGTGACCGCCGAGGTCGGCGGCGGATCCGGCCACCTCGGCCCCGAAGGCCCCGAGAACGCGTACGACAGGCGACATGTCCCGATCAGCCTAACCGGGACATGCCGCCCTTCCGTGATCACTCCCCCCGTTACGCGCGGCTGGGCTCGGGACGCCGCTCGGCGGGCCGCGCGGGCGCCACCCCGCCGTGCAGGTCGATCGCCGGCAGCACCCGGGCGAGCGGCCCCGGCAGCCACCAGTTCGCGCGGCCGAGCAGCGACATCGTGGCCGGCACCAGCACCAGGCGCACGACCGTCGCGTCCAGCGCCACCGCGACCGCGAGCCCGACCCCCATCTGCTTGATCACCAGGCCGGGGTCGGCGGCGAAGCCGAGGAACACCGCCACCATGATCAGCGCCGCGCTGCTGATCACCCGGCCGGTCGCGGCGAGCCCGGTGGACACCGACCCGCGCGCGTCGCCGTGCAGCAGCCACTCCTCCCGGACCCGCGAGAGCAGGAAGACCTCGTAGTCCATGGAGACGCCGAACAGGACGGCGAACATGAGCAACAGGATGAACGACGACACCGGGACGCTGTGCGGGAGGCCGAGCAACTCCGCGCCCCAGCCCCACTGGAACAAGGCCGTGAGCACCCCGTAGGCGGCGCCGATCGACAGCAGGTTCATCACCGCGGCCTTCAGCGGCGCCAGCAGCGACCGGAACACGATCATCAGCATGACGAACGACGTCGCCACCACCACGCCGATCACCGGCCACAGCCGGTCCGCCAGCATCCGGGACAGGTCCACGTAGATGGCGGTCAGCCCGGTGACCTCGGTGTCGGGCGGCAGCACGTCGGCCCGGATCCGGTCGACGAGGCCGGTCACCCGCTCGTCCTGCGGGCCGTAGTCGGGGGTGACCATGATCACCGCGGCGTCGCCGCGCGGGGACGCCTGCGGCGGCGCCACGGACGCGACGCCCTCGGTGCCCTCCAGCCGTTCGCGCAGCCCCGGCAGGGCCGCCCTGTCGGTCCGGGTGAGGTCGACGGCGACGACGAGCGGGCCGTTGGCGCCCGGACCGAAGCCGTCGGCGACCAGGTCGTAGGCCTGGCGGACGGTGTTGGACGTGGGCTCGCTGCTGGCGTCGCTCGGCCACGTCCGCATGCCGAGCGCCGGGGCGGCGAGGGCGAGCATCAGCACCGCGGCGGCGAGCAGCCACGGCCAGGGGTGCCGCCCGACGTGCACGGCCCAGCGCCGCACCCGCGGCGACTCCACGGCGATCGCCGCGCCGGCGGCCCGGTCGCGGCGGCGCAGCACCCTGCGGCCGGCGAGCCCGAGCACGGCCGGCAGCAGCGTGACGGCGCTCAGCACGGTCGCCGCGACGACGATGCCGGTGGTGAAGCCCATCGTCATGAACACCGGGATCCGCGACAGCACCAGCCCGCACAGCGCCAGCAGCACCGTGAACCCCGCGAAGATCACCGACAGGCCCGCGGTGGCGATGGCGCGGCCCACCGCCTCGGGCACGTCGAGGCCCTCCGCGAGCCCCTCCCGGTGGCGGGTCAGGACGAACAGGGCGTAGTCGATGCCGACCCCGAGGCCGACCATGGTGGCGAGCGTCGGCGCGGTGGTCGCGACGTCGGTGAACGCGGCCACCAGCGTGATCCCGGACACGCCGACGCCGAGCCCGGCCAGCGCGACGGCGAGCGGCAGCCCCGCCGCCACCACCGACCCGAACGCCAGCAGCAGGATGACCAGGGCCGCCACGATCCCGATCGCCTCGGCGACGCCGCCGGGCGCGGTCACGTTCTCGGGGACCTGGCCGCCGAACTCCACCTGGTAGCCGGCGGCGTCCAGGTTCCGCGTCGCCGACCGGAGCAGGTCGAGGGTCTCCTTGGGCCCGAGGTCGGTGACCGGCACCGAGTACCGGACGGTCATCAGCGCGGTCGCGCCGCCCTTGCCGAGCTGCGCCGGGTCGACACCGCTGACGTGCGGAAGCGTCCGCAGTTCCGCCGCGGCCGCGGTCAGCTTCGCCTGGTCGACCTTCCCCGACCTCGCGTGCACCACGACCCGGGCGTCGGCCCCCGCCAGCGCCGGGAACCGCTCCTTCAGCAGGTCGGTGGCCTGCTGCGAGCCCGTCCCGGCCAGCGTGTAGTTGTCGTGCAGGGCTCCCCCGGCGACGCCGGAGAGCCCGGCCATCGCGGCGACGAGCACCAGCCACACCACGATGAACCGCCAGGGCCGCAGAGCGGCGGCCCTCCCCAGGCGGTAGAGCAGACGGGACATCACTTCTCCCCCAGAACGGCATTGTCCGACGCCCTACAGGCTCCCGGGCTCCCCTTGCCGTCCACTTGCCGCCGACTTGCGGACCACCGACCCGGCTCGCGGACCGCCGAGCCGCCCGCCCCGGCCGCCCGCGGTGCCCGTACGCTTGGGGGCGTGAGCGAGCTGAACGCCGAGGACGCGAAGATCATCACCCTGGCCAGGTCGGCGCGGGCCCGGACGGGCGCCGCCGAGGGCGCCGCCGTGCGCGACGAGACGGGCCGCACCTACTCCGCCACGAGCGTGGACCTGCCGTCCCTGAAGCTCTCGGCGCTCAAGGTCGCCGTCGCGATGGCCGTGTCCAGCGGCGCCGAGGACCTGGAGGCCGCCGCCGTCGTCACCGCCGCCGAGGCGGCCGACCCCGCCGACGTCGCCGCCGTCCGCGACCTCGGTCCCAAGGCCCCGGTGCTGCTCGCCGGCCCCGACGGCGCCGTCCGCGACACCGTCCGCGGCTGAGACCGCCGGCGGCCCGCGTCAGCGGGAGTGGTCCGAGGCCGCCCGGCTCCCGGCGTCCGGGGCCGGGGCACCGAGACGCCGCACCAGGACGGTGCCGACCCGGTTGCGCCGCCCGGCGATCGTCTCGGCCTTGAGGGACAGCACCGGGCCGTTCTCGCCGGTGGAGGCGTCGTTCGTGGCGACCTCGGCGGTGGAGCCCTCGATGGGGACGCGGCCGAGGGCGTGGGCCAGCAGGCCGCCGACCGTCTCGACCTCCTCGGCGTCGATCTCCACCTCGAACAGCTCGGCGAGGTCCTCGACGGGAAGGCGGGCGGTGACGCGGGCCGCGTCGCCGGAGAGCCAGGTCACCGGCGGGGTCTCCACGTCGTACTCGTCGGTGATCTCCCCGACGATCTCTTCCAGGATGTCCTCGATGGTGACCAGGCCCGCGGTGCCGCCGTACTCGTCGATGACGATCGCGACGTGGATCTGCCGGGCCTGCATCTCGCGCAGCAGCTCGTCGATCGGCTTGCTGTCGGGGACGTAGGTGGCGGGCCGCATGACCGAGTCGACCGTCTCGACCGACTCGCCCTCGCGGTGCTCCTGGCTGCGCCGGACGACGTCCTTGAGGTAGGCGATGCCGACGACGTCGTCCTCGTTCTCGCCGACGACGGGGATGCGGGAGAAGCCGCTGCGCAGCGCCAGCGACATCGCCTGCCGCAGCGTCTTCGTGCGCTCGACGAACACGATGTCGGTGCGCGGCACCATCACCTCGCGGACGAGGGTGTCGCCCAGCTCGAACACCGAGTGGATCATCTCCCGCTCGACCGGCTCGATCAGGCTGCGCTGCTCGGCGAGGTCGACCAGGTCGCGCAGCTCCGCCTCGGAGGCGAAAGGGCCCTCCCGGAACCCCTTGCCGGGCGTGAGCGCGTTGCCGAGCAGGATCAGCAGCCGGGGCAGCGGCCCGAACACCCGGGTCACCGGATGGATCACCGCGGCGCCCGCCAGCGCGATCCGGTCGGCGTGCTGGATGCCGAGGGTGCGCGGCCCCACCCCGATCGCCACGTAACTGACGACGATCATGACGGCGGCGGCCGTGACGTAGGCGCGCCACGTCTCGTCCAGCCAGGAGATGCACAGGTCAGCGACGATCACGGTGGCGACCAGCTCGCAGCCGATCCGCAGCAGCAGGACCATGTTGACGTAGCGGGCCGGGTCGGCGACGACCTCCGCCAGCCGCCTGGCGCCGCGGCGCCCCTCCCGGACGGCCTCCTCGACCGTGACCCGCGACACACGGGCGAGCGCCGTCTCGGTTCCGGCCAGCAGGCCCGCCAGGACGACCAGGCCCACGGCTAGGGCGGACAGCCACGCCTGCGTGGTGCTCATCAGCCGCCGCGTTTCTCCCGCCAGGAGGTGAGGAGCTCGGCCTGCAGGCCGAACATCTCCCGGTGCTCCTCCGGCTCGGCGTGGTCATAGCCCAGCAGGTGCAGGATGCCGTGCGCGCACAGCAGTTCCAGCTCCTGCGCGGTGCCGTGCCCGGCCTCCCGCGCCTGCTTCTCGGCGACGGTGGGGCACAGCACGACGTCGCCGAGCAGCCCCGGGTCGGTCTCGCCGTCCTCGTCGGCGCCGCCGGACATGTGCCCGGGGCGCAGCTCGTCCATGGGGAACGACAGCACGTCGGTCGGGCCCGGCTCGTCCATCCACTTCTCGTGCAGCTCGGTCATCGCGGCCTCGTCGACCAGCAGCACCGACAGCTCCGCCAGCGGATGGACGCGCATTCCGTCGAGGACGTGCCGCGCCAGGTCGGCGATGGCCTTCTCATCGACCTCGGCGCCCGACTCGTTCAGCACCTCGATGGTCACTGCCGCCCCCGCTTGCGGGGACCGCCGCGCGCCGCGCCCTGCTTGAACTGCGGGACCTGCTTCTCGTCGAACCGGTTGTAGGCGTCGACGATCTCGGTGACGAGCTTGTGCCGCACGACGTCGCGGCTGTCCAGCCGGCAGAAGTGGATGTCCTCGACGCCGTCCAGGATCTCCTGCACGACGCGCAGCCCGCTCAGCTGCCCGTTCGGCAGGTCGACCTGGGTGACGTCGCCGGTCACCACGACCTTCGACCCGAACCCGAGCCGGGTGAGGAACATCTTCATCTGCTCGGGCGAGGTGTTCTGCGCCTCGTCCAGGATGATGAACGAGTCGTTCAGGGTCCTACCGCGCATGTACGCCAGGGGGGCGACCTCGATGGTGCCGGCGGCCATCAGGCGCGGGATCGAGTCGGGGTCGACCATGTCGTGCAGCGCGTCGTACAGCGGCCGCAGGTACGGGTCGATCTTCTCGTAGAGCGTTCCCGGCAGGAAGCCGAGCCGCTCGCCCGCCTCGACGGCCGGACGCGTCAGGATGATCCGGTTGACCTGCTTGTCCTGCAGGGCGCGGACGGCCTTGGCCATGGCGAGGTAGGTCTTGCCGGTGCCCGCCGGGCCGATGCCGAACACGACCGTGTGCTTGTCGATCGCGTCGACGTACCGCCGCTGGTTCAGCGTCTTCGGGCGGATGGTCCGGCCCCGGCTGGACAGCACGTCCAGGGTGAGGACCTCCGCGGGACGCGCGCCGCCCTCGCCCCGCAGCATCGCCAGGCTGCGCTCGACGGCGTCGGGGGTGAGCTGCGTGCCGCCCTTCAGCAGTTCGAGCATCTCGGTGAACAGCCGGGAGACGAGATCGGTCTCGCTCCCCGGGCCGGTCACGGTGATCTCGTTGCCGCGGACGTGGATGTCGATGTCGGCGCCGAACGCGTGCTCGATCGCGTGGAGCAACTCATCCCGGGAGCCCAGCAGGCTCACCATCGAATGGTCGTCCGGCACCACGATCTTGATCTGCGAGCGCGAGCCTGTCCGGTCGTCGCGCCCCGTGCGGGTTGCCCTCGCGTGAGTTGATTCGACCATCAGCCGGGCCTTGCGGCCTTCGGACCTGCCTTCTGTCTGCTCCGGGTGTCCTGGTGTACCGGTTCCATCGTACTGGCGACCCCCGACACACCGCCGCCGCATTTTCCGCGCGGCGGGCGACTCAGCCGGGCGGCCAGTTCAGGCCACGCCCGCCCAGCAGGTGAGCGTGCACGTGGAACACCGTCTGGCCCGCCTGGGAGCCGGTGTTGAACACGACCCGGTAGCCGGTCTCGGCGATGCCCTCGTCGGCGGCGACCTCGTGCGCCTCGCGCATCATCTCGGCGAGCAGCTCGGCGTCGGAGGCGGCCAGCTCACCGACCGTCGGGTGGTGGTCACGCGGAATGACCAGCACGTGCGTCGGCGCCTGGGGGTTGATGTCGCGGAACGCCACCGTCCCCGCCGACTCGCGGACGATCGTGGCGGGCACGTCCCCGGAAACGATCTTGCAGAACAGGCAGTCGGTCATCTGTCTCCCCTCGCGGCGGTCCGCGACCGCCCCGAAATCCTATCGGGCCCGCGCGGGCATGGATCACGACCGGCCGCGCCGGATAGAGTTCTCATCGATCGACTCCCGGTAGCGGTCGGCATTTCGCCCGACCACTGGCTAAGGTTGTCAGCTCAGGCGGAACCCCCCGGTTCGCAAGGCGTTGCGGCACATCTCGCCCCCGGCGGGAACGCCCGGATCACGCCGGTCGAGCGCGACCGTCCGAATGGACGGCGGGGGGTCGGCAAAGGCGGCGGATAGGTGACCGAGGCAAACCAGGACATGCCCTTTCGTAAACCGAACGACGAGGGTGCGCGTCCAACTGACGTGACCGAGACCCTCGTGGCCAGGGGCACGGCGGGCGCGGTGGCCGCCGCCTGGGACGCCGATCAGGCGGTGACCGCCCTCTACAGCGCCAACTACCGTTCGCTGGTGCGCCTGGCGGCGATGCTCGTCCGGGACGCGGGGACGGCCGAGGAGGTCGTGCAGGACGCGTTCGTCGCGATGCACGGCGGCTGGCGCCGGCTGCGCGACCCGGACAAGGCCCTGTCGTACCTGCGCCAGTCGGTGGTCAACCGGTCGCGATCGGTGCTCCGGCACCGCGCCGTCGTCGAGAAGTACGCCCCCAAGGGCCTGCCCGACGCGCCGAGCGCGGAAGCCGGGGCCATCGGGGAGCTGGAGCGCTCGGCGGTGATCGACGCGCTGTCCCGGCTCCCCGCCCGCCAGCGGGAGGCGCTCGTCCTGCGCTACTACGCCGATCTGTCCGAAGCGGAGATCGCCAGCGCGATGGGCATCTCCCGCGGCGCCGTGAAGAGTCATACGGCGCGCGGCATGACCGCGCTACGCAACGTCCTGGAGCAGTTCTCATGACCACCGACCCCCACGACGAGCACGGCGAGATCCTCCGCCGCGCCCTGCACGCGGAGGCGGACTCGGTCAACCCCGCGGGCGACGGACTGGAGCGCATCCGGTCCCGCATCGCCGACGGGCGGCGCCGCCGGTTCGGCCTCGGCCGCTTCGGTCCGGCGCGCTTCGGGTTCGACCGGTTCACCGTGAACTGGGCGCGCCCCCTCCTCGCCGTGGCCGCGGCCGTGCTGATCGCCGGGCTGGGCGTGACGGCGCCGCAGACGATCGACATGATCCAGCAGTCGGTCGGCAGCAACAGCCAGTCGGGCGACGGGGGCGACGACACCGCGGGCGACCGCACCGGCCCCGGGATCGACCCCGAGTTCCCGGCCCCGTCGTCGCCGGGCGGCAGCGCGTCCGGTACGCCGAGTACTCCGCAGACGCCGAGCACCAGTTCCTCGCCGGGGCTGTCGTCGTGCCGCCTCCCCTCCCCGGGGGCCTCGGCCGGCTCGACCGCCACGCCGACGCCGGCGACCACGCCGTGCCCGAGCGAGACCCCGACGCAGGCTCCGCCCACGACGCCGGCCCCGCCCACCTCCACGACGCCCGTGCCGCCGAGCAAGCCCACCGAGCAGCCGACGCCGTCCGAGACGAGCGAGCCCGCGGTGACGACCGAGCAGGGCCCCGCCACCACGCCGTGACGAAGCCCGCCGGCGCTACCAGCGTCCGGTGGCGGCCAGCAGCACGCTGGCCGCCGCGACGCCCGCCGTCGAGGTGCGCAGGACGGTCGGGCCGAGCCGCGCGGGGCGCCCGCCCGCGGCGCCGAAGCGTTCCAGCTCGTCCTCGCTGATCCCGCCCTCGGGGCCGACCACGAGGACGATGTCGCCCCGCGCGGGCGGCTCCACGGCGCTCAGCGGCGCCTCGGCCTCCTCGTGCAGGACCAGGGCCAGGGACGCGCCGGCGATCCGCTCGGCGACGTCCTCGGTGGACTCCAGCTCCGCCACCTGGGGCAGCCGGCTGCGCCGCGCCTGCTTGCCGGCCTCGCGGGCGGTCGCGCGCCAGCGCCCGAGGGCCTTGTCGCGGCGCTCCGGACGCCAGCGGGTGACGCAGCGGGACGCCGACCACGGGACGATCTCGTCCACGCCGACCTCGGTCATGGTCTCGACCGCGAGCTCGCCCCGGTCGCCCTTGGGGAGGGCCTGGACGACCACGAGGCGGGGCGCGGGCGGCGGCTCCCGGTGCCGGGCCCGCACGTCCAGCGTGAGGGACGCCCGGTCGGCCGCGGCGACGACGCACTCGGCCAGCAGGCCCTCGCCGTCGGTCAGGTCGACCCGCTCCCCCGGCCGCAGCCGCCGCACGGCCGCCGCGTGCCGTCCCTCGGGCCCGTCCAGCAGGACGCGGTCGCGCTCCAGCGCGTCCGTCCCGGCGAGAAAGACCGGCGGGCTCACCCGAGCCGTCCGAGGGACGCGGAGTCCCGGCCGACGTCGCCCATCCCTGCCACCGTGCTCCTCAATCGCCGCGGCGGCCCTCCCGGTAGGCCGCCGCCACCTCGCTTCAGTGCTGGTTGAAGACGTCCTTGAGGCGGGAGAACACGCCGCGCTGCCCGGGGGCGAACCTGCCGGGCGGGCGCTCCTCGCCGCGCAGCACCGCGAGCCGCCGCAGCAGCTCCTCCTGCTCCTCGTCGAGCTTGTGCGGCGTCTCCACGTTGACGTGGATCATCAGGTCGCCGCGGCCGCTCTCGTTGAGGTGCCGGACGCCCCGGTTGTAGAGCGTGATGACCTGCCCCGACTGCGTGCCGGGCTTGATGTCGACGCTCTCGGCGGCGTCCAGCGTCTCGATGGTGACGCTGGTACCGAGCGCCGCCGCCGTCATCGGGATCTCGACCGTGCAGTGCAGGTCGTCGCCCTCCCGCTCGAAGATCGCGTGGGGCTTCTCCACGATCTCCAGGAACAGGTCGCCGGGCGGGCCGCCGCCCGGGCCCACCTCGCCCTCGCCGGCGAGCTGGATGTGGATGCCGTTCTCCACGCCGGCCGGGATCTTGACCTTGACGGTGCGCCGGGTGCGGACCCGGCCGTCGCCGGAGCACTCGGTGCACGGGTTGCGGATCACCGATCCGAAGCCGCCGCACGCCGGGCACGGCCGCGCCGTCATGACCTGGCCGAGGAACGAGCGCTGGACCTGCTGCACCTCGCCGCGGCCGTGGCACGTCTCACACGTGTCCGGGTGGGTGCCGGGCGCGCAGCCCGACCCCTCGCAGGTCGTGCAGGCCACCGCCGTGTCGATGGACAGCTCCCGGGTGGTGCCGAACGCCGTCTCCGCGAGGTCGAGCTCGACCCGCAGCGTCGCGTTGCGGCCGCGCCGGGCGCGCGACCGCGGGCCCCGCGAGGTCGCGGTGCCGAAGAAGGCGTCCATGATGTCGCTGAACGGGAACCCGGCGCCGCCGAACCCGCCGGCGCCCGCCCCGCCCGCGGACGCGAACGGGTCCGCGCCGAGGTCGTACATCTCGCGCTTCTTGGGGTCGGAGAGCACCTCGTAGGCCTGGGTGATCTCCTTGAACCGCTCCTGGGTCTCCGGATCCGGGTTGACGTCCGGGTGGAGTTCCCGCGCGAGCCGGCGGTAGGCCTTCTTGACCTCGTCGGCGCTGGCGTCCCGCCGGACGCCCAGGGTCGCGTAGTAGTCGTTCGCCACTTACGACCCCGCCAGGATCTGTCCCACGTAGCGTGCCACTGCCCGTACCGCTCCCATCGTGCTGGGGTAATCCATGCGTGTCGGCCCGAGCACTCCCAGCCGGGCCAGAGTGAGGTCGCCCACCCCGTAGTCGGCGGCGACGACCGAGGTCGACTTGAGCCCCAGGTCGGGGTTCTCGGTGCCGATCCGCACCGTAACTGTAGAGGAGTCGCCGGTCTCGCCGAGCAGCCGCATGAGGACCACCTGCTCCTCCAGCGCCACCAGCACCTCCCGCAGGCTCTGCGAGAAGTCCACGGCGGCGAGGTTGGCCGCCCCGGCGAAAACGATCTTCTCCTCGTGCTTCTCGACGAGCGTCTCCAGCAGCACCGACAGCACCGCCGCCGCGACCGGGCGCTCGTCCGGGCCCACCTTGTCGGGCAGGTCCGCGACGGCCTCCGGGACCTCGCCGAAGCCGAGCCCGTCCAGGCACGTGTTGAGCAACGCCCGCAGGTGCCCGATCGATTCCTCGGAGATCTTCCCGGTCTCGATGACGCGCTGCTCCACCCGGCCGGTGTTGGTGATCAGGACGAGCAGCAGCCGCCCCTCCGCCACCGGGACCAGCTCCACGTGCCGCACCGCCGAGCGGGTCAGCGACGGGTACTGCACCACCGCGACCTGCCGGGTCAGCTGCGCGAGCAGCCGCACCGTCCGCCCGACGACGTCGTCGAGGTCGTACGCCCCGGACAGGAACGTCTCGATGGCGCGGCGCTCGGCGATCGACAGCGGCTTGATCGTGGAGAGCCGGTCGACGAACAGCCGGTAGCCCTTGTCGGTGGGGACGCGCCCGGCGCTGGTGTGGGGCTGGGCGATGTAGCCCTGCTCCTCCAGCACCGCCATGTCGTTGCGGATGGTCGCGGGCGAGACCCCGAGGTTGTGCCGGTCGGCCAGCGCCTTGGAGCCCACCGGCTCGTTGGTGGAGACGTAGTCCTCGACGATGGCGCGCAGGACCGCTAGTTTCCGGTCGTCCAGCACGATGTCACCTCCTTCGTCCGGCCGGCCGTGCTACTGGCACTCCATGCTTTCGAGTGCCAAGTCTACGGCCCGGAAGGCCCGGCTGGAGCGCCCCCTCGTTCTCCGCATGGCTGCGTGATCCTACCCGGCCGGGAGACCGGCGCCACGCCGAGGAACGCGGGGCGCCGCCGCGCGGGCGTCCCGCCCGGTTAATGTGCGGACCTGTGCGGAGTAAGAACTACGGAAACGACGTGCTGGGCGGCGACTGGCGCAGGCCCCGCAAGGGGCAGATCCCCGAGGTCCCCGCCGAGCCGGGCCTGGTCGCCGAAGACCCCGACAGCGGTTTCTGCGGCGCCGTGGTGGGCTGCGACAAGTTCGGCGTCACGCTGGAGGACCGGTTCGGCAAGCGCCGGGTGTTCCCGCTGACCAGGTCCGGGTTCCTCATCGACGGCAAGCCGGTCACCCTCGTCCGGCCGGCCGCCGCGCCCGCCGGCCCCGCGCGGTCCGCCTCGGGCTCGATCGCCGTCCAGGGGCTGAGGGCGCAGGTCGCCAAGGAGAGCCGCATCTACGTGGAGGGCCTCCACGACGCCGAGCTGGTCGAGAAGATCTGGGGCCACGACCTCCGCGTCGAGGGCGTCGTCGTCGAGTACCTCGAAGGCGTCGACGACCTGCCCGCGATCGTCGACGAGTTCGCCCCCGAGGAGGGACGGCGCCTCGGCGTCCTGGTCGACCACCTCGTGGAAGGGTCCAAGGAGTCCCGGATCGCCGCCCAGGTCACCTCGCCGTACGTCCTCGTCGCCGGTCACCCGTTCATCGACATCTGGGAGGCCGTCAAGCCCGCGGCCGTCGGCATCCGCGCCTGGCCCCGCGTCCCCCGGGGCATCCCCTGGAAGGAAGGCGTGATCGCCGAACTCGGCTGGGGCGACGACACGGGCGCCACCTGGAAACGCATCCTCGGGTCGGTGAACACCTTCACCGACCTGGAACCCGCCCTCCTGGGCCGCGTAGAGGAACTCATCGACTTCGTGACGGTGTAGGCCCAGGCGTCCTTCACGCGGGTCTTCGGCCGCGGGTCAGGTCAGGGCTCGGACTACCGCGTCGGCCAGGAGGCGGCCTTTCAGGGTGAGGATGGCCCGGCCCTGTTCGTAGGGCGCGGGCTCGATCAGTCCGTCGGCAATGGCTCCGCGCGCGGCCTCGTCGTCCAGGAGGTGGGTGGGGCAGCCCTGGGCGAGGCGCAGTTCGAGCATGACGCGTTCGATGTGCCGGTCCTCGTCCGTGAGGATCTCCCGGGCGTGGGCGGGGGTGGTGCCCTCGGCGAGACGGGCGGCGTAGGCGGCGGGGTGCTTGACGTTCCACCAGCGGGTGCCGCCCACGTGGCTGTGGGCGCCCGGGCCGACGCCCCACCAGTCGGCGCCCGTCCAGTAGAGCATGTTGTGCCGGCAGGCGGCGCGCGGGTCGGCGGCCCAGTTGGAGATCTCGTACCAGTGCAGTCCGTGGCCGCTGAGCAGCTCGTCGGCGATCAGGTACCGGTCGGCCATGGCGTCGTCGTCGGGGGCGGTCAGTTCGCCGCGCCTCACCTGCGCCGCCAGGCGGGTGCCCTCCTCGACGATCAGCGCGTAGGCGGACACGTGGTCGGGTTCCGCCGCCAGCGCCGCCTCCAGGGACCCTCTCCAGTCGTCGTCGGTCTCCCCCGGCGTTCCGTAGATGAGGTCGAGGTTGATGTGCTCGAAGCCCGCCTTGCGCGTCCACTCGACGACCTGCGGGACGCGTCCGGGCGTGTGCGAGCGCTCCAGGACGGCCAGGACGTGCTCGCGGGCGCTCTGCATGCCGTACGAGACGCGCGTGAACCCGGCCTCTCGGAGCTTGCCGACGTACGCCTCGTCCACCGACTCCGGATTGGCCTCGGTGGTGACCTCCGCGCCCGCGGCGAGCCCGAACTCGGCGTCGATCGCGGACAGGACGCGGCCCAGGTCGTCCGGTGAGAGGAGGGTCGGGGTGCCGCCGCCCACGAAGACGGTCTCCACGGGCAGGTCCACGTCGCCGAGCACTCGCCGGGCCATCCGGACCTCGCGGATCGCGGTGTCGGCGTAGGAGTCGCGGCTCGCCCCCGGCCCCAGCTCCGTCGCCGTGTAGGTGTTGAAGTCGCAGTACCCGCACCGGGTCACGCAGAAGGGCACATGCACGTAGAACGCGAACGGGCGCTTTCCGAGCCCGTGCAGGGCACCGCCGGGCAGCGCACCGTCGGCCGGTACTGGATCGCCGTCAGGAAGCGTTGAGGGCACCCTCCAAGTCTGCCCCGCTCCGCCGCCTGCTTCGACCGGTCAGGCGTCCCCGAGCTTGTCGCGGAGCCAGTCGGGGATGTGCTCGGCCGCGCGCGGGAAGCGGTCGAGGTCCTGGACGTAGGCGGACGGGGCCAGCGGCGGCGTGAAGTCGGGCTCGCCGTCGTAGTCGAACTCGGCGCTGAAATGGCCGGAGCGCTCGACCTGGAGGCGCGCGGTGAACCAGGCGCCCTTGTCGGACCGGTACATGACGCGGCGCAGCTCGTCCATCTTCCCGACGGCCTGGCCCGGGGGCAGGGCCGTGCGGCGCCCGCCGCCGGGCCCCTCGACCTCGAAGGACGCGCTGTCGATGCCGACCGTCGCGCGGAACTCGAAGTCGAGCCGCTGCCAGCCCGCGGGGGCGGCCGAACGCAGCGCGCGCACGGCGCCGTTCACCGTCTCCCGTTCCTTCTCGGAACGCAGAACCTGCTCGGGGTGGGTCACGCTGCCTCCGCGAGGTCGGCCGGGTTCGGTTGATCAAGGCACGGTACCCGTCCGACCGTACCGGCATCGGCGCCCATGCCAAGCAGCCGCCGCCGTGTCGCGGCCGACCGGCGCGACTTGCGCCGCCGACCGCCTGAGGAGCCGCAACGAATCCGGATAAGGTCGTCCGGATGCGAAATGAGGGTGCGACCGGCCGGGGACGAGCGCCCGCGCGGGTGCTGCTGCGCGGCGAGCCGGACGGCTGGCATTGGGTGCTGGTGGACGACGCGGGCGCCGAGCGCCGCTCGGACTTCGCCGGCGCGGGGACGCGCTGGTCCGCGGGCGGCCGGTCCGATCCGGAGCCGGCGTGGTGGCGCCGCAGGCTCGCCGAGACGGCCGACGGGCTGCGGGAGGCGGTCGCCGAGCGGCTGACCGACGCGACGTTCCGCGAGTTCGGCACCGAGGCCGCGATCACCTGGTTCGCGGTCGCGGAGCCCGTCGAGTGGGAGGGCATCGTCACCCTCCGGGAGGCCGACCCGGCGCGGTTCCCCGGCCGGGTGCCGCCGTTCGTGGTCACGCTGGAGCCGGGGCGCGGGGCGCTGCTGCCGGACGCGAGCCTGCTGTTCTCCACCCGCGCCGCGGACGCCTGGACGACCCTCGCCGCGGTCGCCGAGCGCTGCGGCACCCTCCCTCCGAAGTCGTCGTTCCTGTGCGGGTGGGCCGGGCACCGCAGCGTCCGGGTGGGGCGCGGGACGCTGGCGCTGTCCACCGGCCGGAGCGACGACGGCGTCGAGCGGCTCGCGCAGATCTGCGGGACGCGGGCGGCCGGCTGGAGCGGCAACCCCGAGATGCGGTTCCGGCTCGACGGCGTCGACCTGCTCGACGAGCCCGCCGGCGACGTCGTCGCGCTGCTTCAGGAGCTCGGCCACGAGATCGTCACGCGCGGCCGCTCCGTCCGGCTGGCGGCCTCCGGGCTCACCCTCCACGCGCCCGACGGGCCCGGCGAGGCGGAGCGGTTCACCGGTGTGTCCCTCGGGGTGCCGGCCGCCCTGTCGCCGCTCTGGGCCGGTTCCTGACGCGCGCTGATCCCCGGCGCGCTGATCCCCGGCGCGCTGATCCCTGACGCGCTGATCCCTGACGCACGCTGATCCCTGACGCACACGGAGCCGACACCCACGGGGGACCGTGCCGTCACCCGAACGCAACCGCGGCCGCCTAGGTTCCCCGATCATGAGAAGCCGCGCGCGCCATGCCGTGCTCGCCGTGACCGGCGCCGCCCTCGCCGGCGCTCCCCTCGCCCTCACCGTCTCCCCCGCCCGCGCCGCCGGCCCGCCCGGCACGATCAACGTCCATCGCGGCGGCCCCGCCCGGTCGCTGCCCTTCACCGCCCGCCGGGACGGGGAGGCGATGATTTCCTTCACCGCGTCCGCCCCGGGCGTCTCCTGGGTCCGCGAGGGCGCCGAGTCGGCCGTCGTGTCGATCGCCGTCGACGGGCGCCACGTGACCGACCTCGTCGTCCCCTCGTCCGACCCTGTCCCCCGCAGCCTTGGGCTCGGGCGCGTCGGGAAGGGACGCCACAAGGTGACGCTGCGGTTCGCCAAGGGCAGCGCGCCCGCCGCCCGCCGCGTCACGCTCCGGCGCCCCGCGGTCCGCATGCCGGAGGCGGACGCGCTCGCCCTGCGCCACGCGCCCGTCGTCGTCGGGCGGACGGGCTGGCCGCTCGGCGACCCCTACCAGAACGCGACCACCGACACCCCGCTGGTCGCCTGGCACGAGACCCGTCCCGCCGCCGCCCCCGGCCACAAGATCATCGAGTACTCGGTGGTGTGGAGCAACGAGGACGGCGGCACCGACACCCCCGCGCTGATGGCCCGCTGGGGCCGGACGACCGACATCGAGTGGATCTACCGGGTCGAGGTCGACGCGTCCGGCAGGCGCGTGGACGGCACCGCCGTCTACCAGGCGCCGATGCACCTGACCCTGAGGTTCACGGGCCGCTACGAGGGCGACCACCCCGTCCTGCAGACCTGCACCCAGAACAACAACATGTGCGACGTGATCTCGCCGGACCCGCCGCTGCGGTTCCTGCTGGACGCCTCCGGGACCCGCCCGGACGGCCGGGCCCCGCGAGGTCGTCATGGACCGCGAGCCGTGGACCTACCGGATCGCGGCGCAGGAGATGCTCCGCGAAGGGAAGATCGAGAACCCGTCCGATCCGGCGACCCGCGAGGTCGGCGACCAGCGGACGTACCTGTTCGTGGAGTTCGCCAAGACGACGGGCACCGCCACCGGGTCCGGGTCGGTGCCCGGGGTCACGCTCGGGGTCCGGCTGAAGGCCGACCCGTCCCGGCTGTACCGCTCCGACCACGACGAGCCGACCTGGTCGATCGACCGCGACGGCGCCGTCGCCACCACCGTCGAACTGCCCGAGGGGACGAAGGTCTCCGACATCGCGAGCATCGAGGCCCTCCGCCGTCCCACCGGAAACGGGGACAACGGCGCCCCGGCGACGGTGACGTCCCTCAACCGCGGGTTCTTCCTGGACGACTCGTTCCTGCCGCAACCCTCGTCGGTCGAGTGGACGGGCTCGGTCACGCTCACGCAGGCGAACCCGTCCGCCGTCCTCTGGCGTCCCTGACACCTCACCGGGCACCGCGATGGGGCCCGTGGCGCGAAACGGCCACGGGCCCTTGTTCATAGGGAACCCGGGCGAACTCCGCGCGCGTCCAAGGAGTCATACACTTCGCCAATAACTTGCATAGCGACCCCGGAGAGGACGTCCGCCATGGCCTACGGGCAGCCCCCGTCGCCCGGCCAGGGACAGCAGCCCCAGTGGCAGCAGCAGCAGGCCCCCTGGCAGCAGCCCGGAAACGCCTGGCAGCAGCCGCAGCAACCGCAGGGCGGCATGGGCTGGCAGCAGCCGCCGCCGGGCGGGAACAACCCCCAGGGCGGGAACGACACCGCCCAGATCCCCGGCCACTTCGGGCCCGTCACCGACGACGAGAAGACGTGGTCGCTGATGGCGTACGTGGGGCAGTTCCTCGTCGGCGCGATCGCGCCGGCCGTCGTCTACCTCGGCAAGGCCCGCTCGCCGTTCGTGCGCCGGCACGCCGCGCAGGGCCTCAACATGGGCATCGCGGCGATCGCCGTGTGGTTCGTCTTCGGGCTGCTGTCGCTGGCCGTCGACGTCCTCATCTGGGTGCCGCTGCTCTTCACGGCCGTGCAGATGTTCTTCCTGGTGTACGCGGGCCGGGCCGCCAACCGCGGCGAGTTCCGGCGCGTCCCGTCCGCGGTGGCCTGGCCCCTGCTGAAGTAGCGGCTACTTCTTGCCCCTGTCGGCGTCGCCGCCCCCGGTCGAGAGGGCGGCGACGAAGGCCTCCTGCGGGACGTCCACCCGCCCGATGGTCTTCATCCGCTTCTTGCCCTCCTTCTGCTTCTCCAGCAGCTTGCGCTTGCGGGAGATGTCGCCGCCGTAGCACTTGGCGAGGACGTCCTTGCGGATGGCGCGGATGTTCTCGCGGGCGATGATGCGGGCCCCGACCGCCGCCTGGATCGGCACCTCGTACTGCTGCCGCGGGATCAGCTCCTTGAGCTTGGCCGTCATCATCAGGCCGTACTCGCGGGACTTGTCCTTGTGCACGATCTGGCTGAAGGCGTCCACCGACTCGCCCTGCAGCAGGATGTCGACCTTCACCAGGTCGGACTCCTGCTCGCCGCTGGGCTCGTAGTCGAGCGAGGCGTACCCGCGCGTCTTGGACTTCAGCTGGTCGAAGAAGTCGAAGATGATCTCGGCGAGCGGCAGCGTGTAGCGGATCTCGACGCGGTCCTCCGACAGGTAGTCCATGCCGAGCAGCACGCCGCGGCGGCCCTGGCACAGCTCCATGATCGCACCGATGTGCTCGGACGGGGACAGCAGCGTCGCCTTCACCACCGGCTCGTACACCATCCCGATCTTGCCTTCGGGGAACTCGCTGGGGTTGGTGACGACGTGCTCCGACCCGTCCTCCATCACGACCCGGTACACCACGTTCGGCGCGGTCGAGATCAGCGAGAGGCCGAACTCGCGCTCCAGCCGCTCCCGGACGATCTCCATGTGCAGCAGGCCGAGGAAGCCGCAGCGGAACCCGAACCCGAGCGCCGCCGACGTCTCCGGCTCGTAGACCAGCGCGGCGTCGTTCAGCCGCAGCTTGTCGAGCGCGTCGCGCAGCTCGGGGTACTGGTCGCCGTCCACCGGGTACAGGCCGGAGAACACCATCGGCTTCGGGTCGCGGTAGCCGCCGAGCGCCTCGGCGGCCTTGCGGGACACGCCGGTCACGGTGTCGCCGACGCGCGCCTGCCTGACGTCCTTCACCCCGGTGATCAGGTAGCCGACCTCGCCGACGCCGAGGCCCTGCACGGGCTTGGGCTCCGGGGAGATCACGCCGACCTCCAGGGTCTCGTGCGCGGCCCCGGTCGACATCATCAGGCTCTTCTCGCGCCGCGACAGGTGCCCGTCCATGATCCGGACGTAGGTGACGACGCCCCGGTAGGTGTCGTACACCGAGTCGAAGATCAACGCCCGCGCGGGGCCGTCGGGGTCACCGACCGGCGCCGGCACCTCCTGGACGATCTTGTCGAGCAGCTCGCGGACGCCCTCGCCCGTCTTGCCCGACACCCGCAGCACGTCCGAGGGGTCGCAGCCGATGATCCCGGCCAGCTCCTCGGCGTACTTCTCCGGCTGCGCCGCCGGGAGGTCGATCTTGTTCAGGACGGGGATCAGGTGCAGGTCGGCCTCGAGCGCCAGGTAGAGGTTGGCGAGCGTCTGCGCCTCGATGCCCTGCGCCGCGTCCACCAGCAGGACCGCGCCCTCGCACGCCGCGAGCGACCGCGAGACCTCGTAGGAGAAGTCGACGTGGCCGGGGGTGTCGATCAGGTTGAGGACGTGGTCGACGCCGCCGGACGTCCAGGGCAGCCGGACCGCCTGGCTCTTGATCGTGATGCCGCGCTCGCGCTCGATGTCCATCCGGTCGAGGTACTGGGCGCGCATCTGGCGCTCCTCGACCACTCCGGTCAGCTGCAGCATCCGGTCCGCGAGCGTCGACTTGCCATGGTCGATGTGCGCGATGATGCAGAAGTTGCGGATGATCGCGGGATCGGTCTTGTCAGGCTGGGGCGCTGGCACCGGGGTCCGTTCGCAATGCTCACAGGTGGACAGGGATCTGTGCCTCCCATAGTCCCATGTTCCGCGCGATGCTCCGTGCACGGTCCGGTTTGGGCCGGGCCCCGGTGGTTGGTAGGCTGTGCGACTGCGTGTGGCGTAGCGTCGTGCCCCGGGGGCACCGTCCCGCCCCCGTTCAGACATTCGTCAGCGCCTGCCGATACGCGCAGGCCCAGGATCGCGACCAAGCTGAGGCTCTACGACGTGGCTAACATCAAGTCCCAGATCAAGCGCAACAAGCAGAACGAGAAGGCCCGCCTGCGCAACAAGGCCGTCAAGTCCGAGCTGAAGACGGCGATCCGCAAGTTCCGCGAGGCCGCCGAGGCCGGCAACGTGGACGACGCCGTCGCCGCGCAGCGGTTCGCCGCGCGCAAGCTGGACAAGGCCGCCAGCAAGGGCGTCATCCACAAGAACCAGGCCGCCAACCGCAAGTCGGCGATCGCCAGGCAGGCCGCCGCCCTGCAGGCCAAGTAGGACCGCACGCCCGGGGCCGGCCGCGCGCCGGCCCCGACGCATGTCCATGGACGAGCGCCGCGCGGTCAAGATCTCCAAGTATCTGGCCAAGCACCTGCGGCACCGCCCCGAGCGGATCGGCCTCACGCTCGATCCCGGGGGATGGGCCGACGTCACCGACCTGCTCTCGGCCGCCGCGGCCCACGGGTTCGCGCTGACCCGCGCCGAACTCGAACACGTGGTGGCGGTCAACGACAAGAGGCGCTACGAGCTCGCCGGGAACCGGATCCGGGCCGTCCAGGGCCACTCGGTCCCCGTCTCGTTGGACCTGCCGGTCACGCCCCCGCCGGAACTGCTCTACCACGGCACCGTGCGCCGTTCCGTCGACCCCATCCTGCGGGAGGGCCTGCTGCCCATGGGGCGGCACGCCGTCCACCTGTCCCCCGACCGTGAGACGGCTCAGCGCGTCGGCGCACGGCGCGGCGCCCCCGTCGTCCTGACCGTCCAGGCCGGGCGGATGGCGGCCGACGGTCACGCGTTCCGCGTCAGCGCGAACGGCGTGTGGCTGGTCGACGCGGTTCCTCCGGAATATCTGAGCGATTGACTTCCTCCTCCTGAAGTCGGAGGGTGCCAGCGGTCGCCCACTGGGTTTCCTGCTTCACCGACGACCGCCCCGTCCGGGAGGTCTCCCGTTGAGGTCTTACACCGTCTCCACAGGCGGTCACCGCCAGCCCGGCGGCCAGGATGTTGCGCGCGGCGTTCACGTCGCGGTCATGCACCGCGCCACACGCGCACGTCCACTCGCGGACGTCCAGCGGCAGCTTGGTACGTACGGTTCCGCAGTTCCCGCACCGTTTGGAGGAGGGGAACCAGCGGTCGATCACGACCAGGTCGCGTCCGTACCAGGCGCACTTGTACTCCAGCATGCGGCGCAATTCCCGCCATGCCACGTCGGAGACGGCGCGTGCGAGCGTGCGGTTCTTGAGCAGGTTGCCGACAGCGAGGTCTTCGATCACGACCGTTTGGTTCTCACGAACGAGACGAGTCGACAGCTTGTGCAGGAAGTCGCGGCGCCGATCGGTAATCTGCGCGTGAACGCGGGCGACCTTCCGGCGGGCCTTGTCCCGGTTGACCGAACCCGGGGCCTTGCGCGACAGCTCCCGCTGCGCCTTGGCCAGGCGGGTGCGGTCACGGCGCTCGTGCCGGGGATCGGCGATCTTCTCCCCGGTGGACAGGGCCACCACGGCGGCGATCCCGGCGTCCACCCCGACCGCCGCTTCCGCGGCGGGAAGGCGGAGATGGTGTCCTGGCACAGGGTCGAGACGAACCAGCGCGCGGCGCCGTCGCGCGAGACGGTCACCGTGCTCGGCTCAGCGCCCCTGGGAAGGGGACGCGACCAGCGGATGTCGAGTGGCTCGGCCATCTTGGCCAGCGTCAGGCGTCCGTCGCGCCAGATGAAGGCGCTGCGGGTGTACTCGGCCGAGCAACGCGACCGCTTGCGCGACTTGAACCGCGGATACTTGGCGCGCTTGGCGAAGAAGTTGGTGAACGCGGTCTGCAGATGCCGCAGCGCCTGCTGCAGCGGCACGCACGACACCTCAGCCAGGAAGGCCAGTTCCTCGGTCTTCTTCCACTGCGTCAGCAGCGCGGACGACTGAGCGTAAGAGATGCGGCGCTGATCGTCGTTCCAGGCACGGGTGCGCTCTTCCAGGGCCTTGTTGTATACCAGCCGGACGCAACCGAACGTGCGCGACAACTCGGCCGCCTGCTCGCCCGTGGGATAGAAGCGGTACTTGAACGCCCGCCTGACCTGCCGCGCCATGCCCCACGTTCTAGCAGCCTCGGTGCGAGCCGAACCGGCGGAAGCCGAAATGCCCTGGCTTCCCCGGCCTGCTCGCAGGAGTCCGTTGCCTCACCGGCCCTCCCGGGCAGCCTCACAACCGATGACCTCCGCGGCGCCCCAGTCGGGAACGTGCCGCACCCATTCCGGCCCTTCCTTCGGACCGAACAGATACCGGTGCGGGACGATCTCACGAATGGCGCGGTGCACGTCCAGCCGGTCGTCGATCATGTGGGTGATCCCGAGTTCCGCGCAGTGCCGCGCCTTGTCCTGCCGCTTCCGGCAGAACCGCACGTTGCCCCGCGGCAGACCCGTCCGCCCGTAGAAGTCGTGGTGGTCGAGCCAGGCCAGCGTCCTTTCCCGCACCCGGTCCCCGCACTTGGAGATGATCCACGCCCGTCCGTCGAAGGCCTCGATCAGCCCGGGCAGCACTTCGTAGACGCCGTCCGTCGCGGGGGACGCGAGGGCCTCCTCGAAACTCCCGTCGAGGAACGCGGTGTCGTCCTCACCGGGAGCCCTGAGCCCGCCATGAATGACCCGGCCGAAATCGACGCCGAGTCGCGGTTCGATGTTCATGCCCCCACCCTCAGCCCGAGCGCCCTAAAACAGAACTATCGATCACCCTCACAGCTATAGTCCGTGCCTATGGATCTGAGCCGCCTGTCCACGGACGCGCTCGCCTCGTTCGCGGTCTTCGCCGACCACCTCAACTTCACCCGCGCCGCCGAAGCACTCCACATCTCCCAGCCCGCCCTTCACGTCAAGGTGCAGAAACTCGCCGACACCCTGGGCCGTCCCCTCTACACCCGGCAGGGGCGCCGCCTGGCCCTCACCCCCGCCGGCGAGCAGGTCGCCCGCTTCGCCCGCGACCTCGACGCCCGCATGACGGCGTTCCTCGCGGACGTCCACGGCACGTCCCCGTCCCGCGTCCCGGCCCTGGCCGCAGGCGAGGGCGCCTACCTCTACCTCCTCGGCGGCGTCGTCCGCCCCGGCATCCGCCTGATCAACGGCGACCGCGCCCGCACCCTCGCCGCCGTCCGCACGGGCCGCGCCGACCTGGGCGTCGCCGTCCTCGACGTGCTGCCCGCCGACATCACCGCCGTCCCGCTGGCGTCCTATCCCCAGACCCTCGTCATGCCGGACGGCCACCCCCTCGCCGCGCGGCCGCACCTCACCCTCGCCGACCTCGCCGGCGCCTCCCTCGTCGTCCCGCCTCCCGAGGGCCCGCACCGCATCACCCTCGAACGCGCCCTGCGCGCCGCCGAGGTGCCCTGGTCGCTGGCCGTCGAGGCCTCCGGCTGGCCCCTGATGCTGCACTTCGCGTCCCTCGGCGTCGGCCTCGCCGTCGTCAACGGCTGCGTCCCCCCTCCTCCGGGCCTGGCGGCGCGCGAGATCATCGACCTGCCCGCCGTCCCCTACTACGCTCTCCACCTGCCGGGCAGGGCCGACGACCCCCTCGTCACCGACCTCCTGACCGCCGTCCGCGCATCGCTGAGGAGCACGCCGTGCACTTCGAGACCTCCGTCGACATCGACGCCCCGCCCGAAACCGTCTGGAACCTCCTGAAGGACGTCGAGCGCTGGCCCGACATGACCGCCTCGATGGACCGCGTCGAGATCCTGGACAGGCCCTTCGCCCTCGGCAGCCGGGCCCGCGTCCACCAGCCGAAACTCCCCGCGACCGTCTGGACCGTCACCGCCTTCGACGAGAACGGGACCTTCACCTGGGAGTCCCGCTCCACCGGCGTCACCACGACCGGGGCCCACGAGATCACCCCCACCCCCGACGGCGGATGCACCGTCCGCCTCACCCTCGACCAGAAGGGCCCCCTGGCCCCCCTCTTCGCCCTCCTGGCCGGCCGCCTCACCCGCCGCTACGTGACGATGGAGGCCGAGGGTCTGAAAGCCAAGGCCGAACCAGCCGGCTAGAACGACCGCCCGGCAGCCGAACGGCGCCTCGTCACAACGGCCGCCATTGCCCAGTCGCGTCGCCCGACACTTTCAACGAGGTGCTCCTGCTGGTGAGGCTGCGCCGCAGCGGGCGCCCCGCCGACCGCCGCCACCCGCTCGGCTACGCAAGGAGCACTTCGCACTTCGCGGCGCGGCCCCGAAGAGCGGGCCCCGTGGTCGCCCCTCCGTGTGCGCGGTCGCCCAACCACGACCGGGCGTGACGGTGTTTCCCTCACCACTCATGGAGGACGCGCCTCCGTGGGACCGTCGTCAAGGGGACGGGCGAAGGCCGACGAGCATGATGCCGAGCGTCCGCCGGCGCAGGTCGGCGTCCCAGCCACCGTGCAGCGCGCCCTGACATGCGCTGACCAGCAGCGCCATCACCTCGTCGAGCCGGATCCTCGCGGCCACCGCGCCCGACTCCTGCCCGCGCGCGAGCAGTTCTCCCACCGCGTCGCTCAGCGATCCGAGCGGCCCAGTGATCGGCACCTCCATCCCCTCGGCCGCGAGCAGGTTCACGACCGCCCGGTTCGCGGCGGTGCGTTCCACGAGCCGCGCGACGAACTCGAACAGCGCGCCGGCGGGGTCCCCGCTCGCGACGAGCTCCGCCGCGTCGTCCGTGACCTGCTGCAACAGCCGTTTCATCAACGCCCGCAACAGGTCGGCCTTCGTCGGAAAGTGCCGGAACACGGTCCCGATCGCCACCCCCGCCCGCCGCGCCACCTCCTCCGTCGACGCGTCCGGCCCGGCAACGGCGAACACCTCCTCCGCCGCCTCCAGGATCCGCTCCCGGTTACGCCGCGCGTCCGCACGCATCCGCCGACCTCCCCACTGGACAACATGAGTCCCGACTCATTATCGTCCCTTCATGAGTCATCACTCATCTTAGGAGGCCCGGTGCCCACCACACCACGTGAACTGTTCCAGCAGATGCAGCAGCGTTGGCTCGGCCACCCGACCGCTCACATCGGCGATCTCCTCGCCGACGACGCCGTCATCGAAACCCCGTTCGCACCCCCGGGCCAGCCGACCAGATTCGAGAGCAAGCGACAGTTCCTGGAGCTCACCGCCCCGCAGCGGACCGCGTTCCCCGTCCGGTTCGACGACTGCCGCACCATCGCCGTCCACGACACCCGCGACCCGAACACGATCGTGGTGGAGTACGAACTGACCGGCACGAACACCAACACGGCCAAGCAGTCCACGGCCACATTCATAGCCGTCCTCACAGCACGCCAAGGCAAGGTGGCCCTATGGCGCGAATACCAAAACACCCTGGCCATCATGCAGGCCCTCACCTAACCCAGCCAGACCCTCAACCCCCCGCCCCCACCAAAACAAGCCACGCAGATCGCACCAAAACCATTAACACTCACACGATCACGCCGGCCGTCAAAACCACCTCTAAAGCCCCCGGCCCCGGCGCCCGCACCAGAACGGGCCACCCCCCTCAGAGAACAACGAACCGTCGGCACCCATCCCGATCGCCCCAGCATCAAAGCCGCCCCGAAGCCATGGACTCGGTGCCATCCACCATGGCAAACCCGCCGAACTCCAGCATCCAGCGAAGTCAGCCCGCTCTCCCACCCAGGGCGCGCCGGAACGCCCATTCCGCGCTTGACCCCTTCAACGACCTAAGCGACAGCGGTCAACGCCCACGCGACCGACCAAAGCCGCGACTTCCCTAGCACCCGATCGGCCTTCCAAAGGCGCGTGCCGGACACACAGAACTTGGGACGCTCCGCGGAACCACCTGCGCTAAAGGGCGGCAACACAACTTCGCTCGCCAGACCAGATCAGCAGGTCAACCGCGGGCGGCGACAATCCGCGCGACAGTCTTCTCCAGAGCGTAGGCGGGGTCGGCGGCACCGCCCTTAACCTCCTCGTCGGCCTCAGCGACAGCGGTCAACGCCCGCGCAACTCCATCACCGGACCAGCCCCGCAACTGCCTCTGCACCCGATCGATCTTCCACGGCGGCATGCCCAGATCCTTGGCCAGGGCCGCTCCTCGCGCGCCGCGGGGTGCACCGCCGACCTTCGCCAGTCCGCGCACGCCCTGGGCGAGCGCGCTGACGATCAGGACGGGCGCCACGCCCGTCGCGAGGGCCCAACGGAGCTGCTCGAGGGCCTCGGCGAGCTGCCCCTCGATCGCCTTGTCCGCCACGGTGAAGCCGCTGACCTCCGCGCGTCCCCGGTAGTAGCGGGCGATGGCCGCATCGTCGATCTTGCCGCCGGTGTCGGCGACGAGCTGGCTGCAGGCCGCGGCCAGCTCGCGCAGGTCGTTGCCGACGGCCTCGATCAGCCCCCGCGCGCCGTCCGCCGAGATCTTCCCGCCCGCCTTGCGGATCTCGCTCCGGACGAAGTCGACCCGCTCGCCGGCCTTGGTGACCTTCGGGCACGCGATCTTGCGCGCCTTGAGCTTCGTCAGCCCGTCCACCAGTGCCTTCCCCTTGGCGCCGCCGGGATGGACGGCGACGAGCACGACGTCCTCCGCCGGAGCCTTGGCGTACTTCAGCACCTCGGCCGTCAGGTCCTTGCCCAGATCCTGCGCCGACCGCAGCACCAGCACCTTCCCGCTGCCGAACAGCGACGGCGACGTCAGCTCCGAGATGCGACCGGGCTCCAGCGCACCGGGCGCCAGATCGATGACCTCGATCTCCGGATCCCCCGCTCGCACGGACGCGACGACGTCCCCGATCGCCCGCTCCACGAGCAGCTCTTCGTCACCGACGACCAGAATGATGGACTCAACCGACACCCCTGCAGCATGCCACGCCCCACTCACCCCTGCGCCCAACCGCAAGGATCGCCCGCAGCAGCTGACGGGCGGGCGGTGGAGCGTTGATGTCCAGGATTACCTGGGCTCGCGTATTTGGCGGGTCAGTGGCGGGGGATGGTGGTGAGGCCGGATGGGGTGCGGGCTATGGCTATGTCGCCTTCCTTGTCGGTGCGGTGAGTTTGGATGTGGAGGCGGTGCAGGAGGGCGAGGGTGGTGGCGGACGGGTGGCCGTAGTCGTTGTGGGCGCCGACCGAGATCAGGGCGATGGACGCGTGGGCGGCGGCCAGGAAGGCGGGGTCCTGGCTGCGTGAGCCGTGGTGGGGGACCTTCAGCACCTGAACGCGGGGGACGCTCCCTTCGAGGACGCGTTGTGCCTCCAGTTCCACGTCGCCGGAGAGGAGGGCGCTGAAGCCCGGTTTGCGGGCGACGAGGACGACGCTCGCGTTGTTGATCGTGGTGCCGTCGTCCTCGGGCGACAGGGCGGGGGCGGTGGTCAGCGGGGCGAGGACGGAGAGGGTGAGGTCTCCGACGCGCCACTGCTGGCCGGTCGCGGCGGGATCGATCCGGAGGCCGGAGGTGTGGCGCGCCTCGCGGCCCGAGGTGCGGGGCGTGATCAGCACCTCGCGGACGGTGCGGCCGTGGCGCACGCCGGAGATGCCGTTGATGTGGTCGGCGTGCGGGTGGGTCAGGACGAGGAGCGGGACGTCGGTCACGCCGAGGCGGTGAAGGCAGCGGTCCACCGGAGTGGCGTCGGGGCCCGCGTCCACTACGACGGCTTGGCCGGGGCCCGCCGACAGGGCCAGGGCGTCGCCTTGCCCGACGTCGCAGGCGACCATCTGCCAACCGGGCGGCGGCCATGAAGGGGCGATGACGCGCAGGGCGACGACCCCGACGAGGACACCGATCATGGCTGCGGCCGCGAGGAGGCGGAGGCGGTGGCTGCGCAGGGCCAGGGCCGCTGCCCCTGCGCCGAGGAGGAGCGTGGTGCCCAGGGCACCGCTGGCCCAGGGGATCGTCGCGTAGGGCAGCGAAGCGGCGGTGCGCGCGACCCAGATGATCCAGCCGACGGCCAGGCCGGCGGGCCACACGATCACGCGCGCGAGCGGCAGGGAGAGCGGCGCGGTGACCGTGGCGAGGGCGCCCAGGATGGTGGCGGGGGCGACGGCCGGGGCCGCGAGCAGGTTCGCGAACACGGAGACGACGCCGACCTCTCCGGACAGCATCACCAGGACGGGTGCGACGGCGACCTGGGCGGCGGCCGCGACGGCGAGGGCCGCCGCGAGCGGGCCCGGCATCCGTCGGGCGAGCCGCTCGCGCCAGGGCGGGGCCAGGACGAGCAGACCGGCCGTCGCGAGGGCCGACAGCGCGAACCCGTAGGAGCGCGCCAGTTCCGGGTCGATGAGGACGAGGAGCAGCACCGCCGCGGCCAGGACGGGGAGGCCCTGGCGCTGCCGTCCGGTGAACAGCGCCAGGAGGCCGATCAGGCCCATGACGGTGGCCCGGAGGACGCTCGGTTCGGGGCGGGCGACGACCACGAACGCGCACACCGCGAGGACGGCTACGGGTGGGGCGCGGCGCCGTCCGAGCCCGGCGAGGCGGCACAGCCCGAGCACCGCCCCGATGACGATCGCCAGGTTCGCGCCGGAGACCACGAGGAGGTGGGTGAGCCCGGCGGTCCGGAACTCCTCCGCGAGTTCCGGGTCGAGGCGCGAGGTGTCGCCGACGACCATCCCCGGAAGTACGGCGCGCTTGTCGGGCGGAAGCCGCGCCACGGCCGCTCGCAGCTTCGCCCGCACGTGCTCCGCGGCGCGCTGGATCTTGGACGGCGGCCCGAGGAAGGTCGGCGGCCCGCGCACGATCACGACCGCGGCGAGCAGATCGGGGCCCCTGGGCGGCACGAAACGGCCGCGGAGCCGCACGCGCATGCTGGGAATCGAGCGGAGCCAGCGGGGATCCGCGGCGATCAGAAGCACCGGGACCCGGACCTTGCTCCGCTCGACGGCCTCCGCGCGGGCGCGAATGATGATCATCGGTCGGCCGTTCCCCGGCTTCGCCTGCGGGTCCCCGGTCACCACGGCCTCGGCGGTTGCGGACCGCTCTGCACGGGCCAGGTCGCGCACGGGTCCCGTGCCGACCGCGGTCGTCCGCAGCGCCACCCCGCAGGCCGACGCCGCAGCACATGCCAGCGCCGCCCCCGCAAGAAGCCGCCACGCACCACCCGATCGCCGCGCCAAGCCGCCCTCCAGCCGCCACGCGGCTGGAAGACGGCCGAGAAAGCGTCCGCTCCGGTCCATGATCGCCCGCCGTCCACCACCTCCATCCAGCCGACGCGTGGGCGCAGAAGGCTGGCTGAAGAAGCGTCCACGCCGACGAACGGTCGTCCGGCCCGCGGTGCCGCCATTTGGGTGGTGGTTGGGTGCAGAGTGCGGGTTGTAGGGGCTTCCAGGGCGGCTGGTGTTTGTGTGCTGGGTGGGGCTTGTTTGTGGGCTTTGTGTGGGGGTGGGAGGCTCGTCGGGAGGGCCTTCTTGATGGCTCGCGCTTGCGGTTCGGGGTGTGCTGTCGTTCGGGGGGTGCGTCGCGGGTGGGGGGCTTGCGGGGGTTAGTCGGTGGGTGGTCAGGAGGTAGAGGGACGCGGCGGCGGTGGTGGCTGCCAGGACGTAGATGAGGGGCTGGGGCAATCCCAGGGTCGCGGCGGCGGCTAGCCAGGTGGCGAGGGCCGGGGCCAGGAGGCGGAGGTCGTGGCTCATACGCGCACCATCGTCTTCAGGTCGGCGAAGCGGTGGGCGCCGATGCCGCTGACGTCCTGGAGTTGCTCGACGGAGCGGAAGCCGCCGTGCTGGGTGCGGTAGGCGACGATGCGCTGGGCGAGGACGGGCCCCACGCCGGGAAGGTCGTCCAGTTGGTCGGGGGTGGCGGCGTTGAGGTCGAGCGGGGCGCCGGGCGCCCCCGGGACGGTCGTGGTCGCGGCGCCGGGCGGCGGTGGCGGCGGTGACGGTGCGCGGACGCCGACCGGGATCTGTTCGCCGTCGACCAGGGGGCGGGCCAGGTTGAGGGTGCCGGTGTTCGCCCCCGGAAGGACGCCGCCCGCGGCCTTGATGGCCTCGGCGACGCGGGAGCCGGGCGGCAGGGTGACCACGCCCGGGTGCCTGACCTTGCCGAGAACGTGGACGAGCACCGGGGAGGACGCCGCGGCCGCCGGACTGGCCGACAGGGTGGGGCGCGGTTCGCTGAGGGAGGCGGTCGCCGCGGGGGCCGCCGGTTGGGGGCGCGGGCGGGCGAGCCAGAGATATCCGGCGGCGACCAGGGCGGCGAGCACGCCGACGAGGATGAGCATGCGGACGTGGGAGCGGTCGGGCGTCGCGCGTAACCGGGCCGCCGGCGGAGCGTCGTCCGGGGCGGCGGCCGGCTTCCACCGGCCCGTGAGGGTGTGCAGGCGGTCTTCGGTGTCGGGTCTCATGGAGCTTGACGTTAAGGAGGCCGGGCGGGCGGGAGTGTGGGGTTGGGAAAGTGTGGATAACTCTGGGTCAGCGGCGCCGAGACGCTGCGGCGGCGAGGACGAGCAAAAGCGCCAGCAGGGCCGTGACGTGGGTCAACGTGCCGGGCGATGAGAGGTAGACCCCGCCGAAGACGGCGATCGCGAGGACGTTCGACAGCAGCACGCCCGTGTTGGTCAGGGCGGAGACGGACGAGGCCTGGGCCGGACCCACGGCTCCGGTGATCCGATCGACCAGGGGGCTGAAGCCTGCGGCGTGACCGAATCCGGCGGCGTACAGGAGGGGGAGCGACGAGAGCGTCGGCCAGCCGTCCTGGGTCAGGAAGGCCAGTGCGGACGCGGCGGCGGCGAACGTGAGCAGTCCCCAGGCCGGAAGATTCGTCCTCATCGGAAGGGGCAGGCGTGTCCATCCCAGGCCCGCCGTCGCGAAGCCCGCCGTGTACGGGAGGAACGTGAGCCCGGCGTGGAGCGGTGAGAAACCAAGGACGTTCTGTAGGTAAAGCGCGAGCGCGAAGAGGAAGCCGCTGTAGGCGCCCATCACCGCGCAGGAGGCGAAGAGGCCGGATTTGATGAAGGGTCTGCGCAGCACCGAGAGGTCCAGAAGCGGTGACGCCGTTCTCAACTCGTAGACACAGAAGATGGTGAGCACGACGCATCCCGTCGCCATGGACGGCCACGTCCACGGCGGCCAATGCTGCTCCCTGCCGAGTACCAGCGGGACGACGAGCGCGACCATGCCGCAGGAGAGGAGTACGACGCCGGGCAGGTCCAGGCGGACGGCCTTCCTGTGCTCCGGCGGCATCAGACGTGGTCCGATGGCGAGAAGCGCGGCCCCCACAGGGACGTTCACCAGGAAGATGGGGCGCCAACTGCCGCCCAGGGTCACGATGACGCCTCCTGCCACCTGGCCCAAGGCAACACCCAACGCTAGGACCATCGAGTAGAGGCCGAGTGCACGCGCCCTGGCCGCCCCCTCGAAGGACAGCTGAATCAAGGACAGAACCTGCGGCAGCAGGAGTGCGGCGGCGGCGCCCTGGCAGACCCTTGCGGCGACGAGGACGGCACCGGTCGGCGCCAGCCCGCATGCCAGCGATGAGGCTGTGAAGCCGAACAACCCAAGGAAGAACATCGTGCGGTGGCCGTAACTGTCGCCCAGCCGCGCGCCCGTGACCACGAGGACTGCCAAGGCGAAGACGTAACCGCCCGTGACGAGTTGCAGTAGAGAACCGGACGCGTGCAGCCCTTCCGCGATGTCGGGCATCGCCACCGCCACGATGGAGCCGTCCATCGAGACCATCGTCTGCCCCGTGAGCAGCACCACCAGGAGCCATCGTCTGACCATTCCGCGAGTGTGCGGGGCGGCCGCAGAGCGGCGCTTGAAGATGTTTGCCCCTGCGTACGATGGCGGGCATGCGCGAATCGACCACCGTGGCGGAGACGGACGATTTCGCCGTCCACGCGGTGCGTTGCACGGGGCACCGGCCCGGATGGTCGGAGCCCGAGCCCTTCACCGGGGATCAGATCGTCCTGGTGCGGGCGGGACGGTTCCGCATGCGGTCGCGTCACGGACGCGCTGTCATCGACCCCACCCTGGGCTACACCCAGATCGTGAATGAGGAGGGCCAGTTCGCGCATCCCGCAGGCGGCGACGTGTGCACGGCCATCACGCTCTCCCCCGGCCTGTGGCGCCGCCCGTCCGGGACGGTCAGGGTCAGCGCGCGCGCAGACGTGGCGCATCGCCTCCTCCTGCGTTCTGGTTCCGATGTCGCCTTCGAGACGGCGGAGCGGCTCATGGAGCTTCTCGCGCACCTCGCCGTGGACGAGCAGAGCGGGAAGCGACGCGCCCTGGTCGACGAAGCACGCGAGGCCATGGCGAGCGGCCATCGGGAGGCGTCCGGGCTCGTCTCGCTGGCGCGCCTCCTGGAGGTCTCCCCCTCCCACCTGAGCCGGACGTTCCGCCGCGAGACCGGCATGTCCGTCACCCGGTACCGGAACAGGATCCGGGTCGGGCGCGCCCTGGACCGCCTGGAGCGGGGCGAACGGGACCTGTCCGGGCTCGCCGCCGATCTCGGCTTCGCCGACCACGCGCATCTCACCCGGACGGTCAGGGAGGAGACCGGTCGCACGCCGACCGTCCTCCGCCGCCTCCTGCGGCCCTGACGCTCTCGCGGGTCAGAGCTGCGGTGCGATGACGACGCCCAGCATGCCGGGGCCGACGTGGGCGCCGATGACGGGGCCGACCTCGCCGACGTAGACGTCCACGACGTGCGGGACGCGTTCGCGCAGCCGGGCGGCGAGCGCCTCGGCGCGGGCGGCTGCGGCGAGGTGCTGGACGCCGAGGTCGACGCGCCGGCCGCCGGCCTCGGCCACGGCCAGTTCCTCCAGCCGGGCCAGCGCCCGCGAGGACGTGCGGACCTTCTCCAGCGGCGCGATGAGGCCGTCGTTGATCTCCAGGAGCGGTTTCACCATCAGCGCGGAGCCCCACAGGGTCGCGGCGGCGCCGATCCGGCCGCCCCTCCGCAGGTGCTCCAGGGTGTCGACGTAGATGAGGGAGCGGGTGAGCCCGGCCCGGCGGGTGGCGGCGGACACGGCGTCGGCGGCGGACCCGCCCGCCATCGCGGCGGCCGCCGCGGAGAGGGCGGCGAATCCGAGGCCCATGCCGATGGTCCCGCTGTCGACGATCCGGACGGGCACGGCGGCGTCCTCGGCGGCGAGCCGCGCCGCCTCGACCGTCCCCGACATGGCGGAGGCCAGGTGCACGGAGACCACCTCGCGCGCGCCCGCGGCGGCGGCGGCCTTGTAGGCGTCCGCGAACCGCTGGGGCGCGGGACGGGACGTGGTGACGGGGTGCCATTCCTTCAGCGCCCGGGCGGCTTCGGCGGGGCTGATGTCGCCTTCGTCCCGGGTGGTGCCGCCGACGGCGATCTGCAGGGGGACGACGGTCAGCCCGTGCCGTTCGGCGAGCCCGGGGGGAAGGTAGGCGGTGGAATCGGTGACGACCGCGACCGCGCTGCCCATGCCGGCGACACTACCCGCGGCCGCGCCGTCCTCCGTCAGGGCTGGACGGGGACGCCGCCGCGCCAGATGCGCAGGGCGCGGAGCCCGAACGCCCAGGCGAAGGCGCCCTCGTGGTCGGCGTCCCACAGGACGATGTCGGCGAGCATGCCCGGGGCGAGGGAGCCGCGGTCGCCGACGCGCAGCGCGGCGGCTCCGCCGAGCGTGGCGGCGCGCAGGGCCTCGGTCACGCTGAGCCCGAACATCGCGACCGACAGCCCGATGACGAGGGGCATGGAGGTGATGCCGCACTGGCCGGGGTTGTGGTCGGTGCCGAGGGCGACGGTGACGCCGCGGTCGAGCATCTGCCGGACGGGCGCGGGGGCGCGGCTGCTGTTGAGGGAGCTGCCGGGGCAGACGGTGGCGGTGACGCCGGCGTGGGCGAGGGCCTTGATGTCGTCGTCGTTGGCCTGGGTGAGCAGGTCGGCGGACGCGCAGCCGACCTCGGCGGCGACCTGCGCGGCGCCGATGCGCTCGTTGGCGCAGGCGTGCATGCGGGCCTTGAGGCCGGCGCGCTTGCCGGTGAGCAGGAGGGCGCGGGCCTCCTCGGCGGTGAAGTGGCCCTCGTCGCAGTAGACGTCGATGGAGTCGGCGCCGGCGACGGCGGCGTCGCCGGCCCACAGGCGGACGGCCTCGATGTAGTCGCGGCGGCGCCCGAAGAACTCGGGCGGGAGGATGTGCGCGGCGAGGAACGTGGCGTGGATGCGGGGCATGGAGGGCTCGCCCTCCAGCGACCGCAGCATCCGGATGTCGGCGAGCTCGCCGTCGCGGGTGAGGTGGTAGCCGGTCTTGGCCTCGACGGTGGTGGTGCCGGCGAGGATCCACTGGCGGAGCCGTTCGCGGACGCCGTTGCAGAGCGTCCAGGGGTCGGTCCCTCGGGTGACGGTCACGGTGGAGTTGACGCCGCCGCCCGCCGCGGTGATGGCCGAGTGGGACGAGCCGCTGGTGCGCATGGCGAGCTCGGCCCAGCGGTTGCCCGCGTAGACGGGGTGGGAGTGGGCGTCGATGAGACCGGGGGTGACGAGGCCGCCGCCGAGGTTCTCGACATGGTCGACGTCGACGATGTCGTCGATGATGCCGGGGACGCTCTGCGGGAGGTCGGAGGCGGGCCCGGCCCAGACGACGCGGTCGTCGTGGATGAGCACCGCGGCGTTGCTGCAGACGTCGGTGCCCGTCCAGAGCCTGCCGATGTTCGTCAACAGCCGTACCGTCATAGGGTCACCGACCTGGATGGGGCCATGCGCACGTGAGCGCGGTGCAGGATGCCGTGGGGCGACGGCGCGGGCCGCGGGCCCTCGGTCGAGCGTTCGGACCTGCCATGGTTGGGCCACCTGCTCTCGATCCGAAACGCCGGCTGGGTGCCGGCGACTCCACCGTGGGAGGGTCGGGTGGCCGGGGGGCCACCGTTGGCAACGAGACCGGAGATATCGGTTTCGTCACGGTAGTGCACGGAACGTCCGTCCGACAACCTCTGATCGCAGCACATCGACACCCATCACCCCGCCCCTTAGCTCTACGACGGTACGGATTTCAACCGCACCGTCAAGCGGATTGGACAAGCTGTCACCGTTCGGCGACCAGTAGGGGTCTTCGGACGTCCCCGAACCGGCTGCTCGACCCGTCCCAAACCCACCGGGCCCTGTGGAGGCACCCGGTGGGTCAGAGACTCACGCGGTCGGGGAGACGGTCTCGTACCGGGCCAGTTCGCCCGCGAGGTCGGCGGGCATGCGAGCGTGCAGGACGGTGCCCTCGGCGACGTGCTCCTGCTTGAGCACCTCGCCGCGCTCGTGCACGCGCGCGACGAGGTCGCCGCGCTCGTAGGGCACCACGACGTGCAGTTCGCTCTCCAGGCCCGGCAGGTCGGCCTCGATCGCGGCGCGCAGCTCCTCGATGCCGAACCCGGTGCGGGCCGACACGACGACGCTGTGCGGCTCGCGGCGCTGCAGGCGGGCGATCGCGAGCTCGTCGGCCGCGTCCGCCTTGTTGATCACGATGATCTCGGGGATGCGGTCGGCGCCGATCTCGCGCAGCACCTCGCGGACGGCGTCGATCTGCGCCTCGGGATCGGCGTCGGAGCCGTCGACGACGTGCAGGACGAGCCCGGCGTCGGTGACCTCCTCCAGCGTCGAGCGGAACGCCTCGACGAGCTGGTGCGGCAGGTGCCGGACGAACCCGACGGTGTCGGCCAGGGTGAAGGCGCGGCCGCCCGGCGTCTCGGCGCGCCGGACGGTGGGGTCGAGGGTGGCGAACAGCGCGTCCTCCACCAGCACCCCGGCGCCGGTGAGCCGGTTGAGCAGGGACGACTTGCCCGCGTTGGTGTAGCCGGCGATGGCGACGGCGGGCACCTGGTGGCGGCGCCGCTCGCCGCGCTTGGTGTCGCGGGCCTTGGACATCTCGGCGATCTGGCGGCGCAGCTTGGCCATCCGGGTGCGGATCCGCCGCCGGTCCAGCTCGATCTTGGTCTCGCCGGGGCCGCGGCCGCCGATGCCGACGCCGCCCGCGGCGCGCCCGCCGACCTGCCGGGACAGGTTGCCGCCCCAGCCGCGCAGCCGCGGCATCAGGTAGTCGAGCTGCGCGAGCTCCACCTGCGCCTTGCCCTCGCGGCTCTTGGCGTGCTGGGCGAAGATGTCCAGGATCAGCGCGGTCCGGTCGATCACCTTGACCTGGACGGTCTCCTCCAGGTGCCGCAGCTGGCTGGGCGCCAGCTCGCCGTCGCAGATGACGGTGTCCGCACCGGTGGAGATCACGATGTCGCGCAGCTCCGCGGCCTTGCCGGAGCCGATGTAGGTCGCCGGGTCGGGGCGGGACCGGCGCTGGGAGAGCCCCTCGAGCACCTGCGAGCCCGCGGTCTCGGCGAGCAGCGCCAGCTCGCGCAGGGAGTTCTCGGCCTCCTCGGCCGTCCCCTCCGTCCAGACGCCGACGAGCACGACCCGCTCCAGCCGGAGGGACCGGTACTCGACCTCGGTGACGTCGGTCAGTTCGGTGGACAGGCCCGCGACACGGCGCAGTGCCCGCCGGTCCTCTAGGTCGAGCTCGCCCGTCAGGGGCTCGTACTCGATGTCGTCAGGAGTCTGGGTCTGGTCTGCAGAGAAAGGTTGCGTCATATGTCCTCGTAGAACGCCGCTTCGCGGCCGTATCTTCCCCGCGATCGTCTCACGCGCCGTCCCCCGAGGTCACCTGGTTATCACCCGGTTTCCCCTTGGGTTGACGCAAGCGCGCGCGGGGAGGTCTGCAGGGGACCCTGCTTTGACCGGCCTCCGTACCGGCGAGTACCGTTCTCCACACAACAGAAGTCGAATTTCGCTATACGAAAGGGCGGGCAGATGGCTGGACTGGAAGGCATCGAGGTCACCGGACCCCTCGGCGAGCGGTACGAGGAGATCCTGACCCCCGAGGCGCTCGGCCTGCTCGCCGCCCTGCAGCGCGAGTTGGGCGCCCGCCGCAAGGAGCTGCTGGAGGCGCGCGCGGAACGCCAGCGCAAGCTGTCCGCGGGCGGGACCCTCGACTTCCTGCCCGAGACCGCCGGCGTCCGCGGCGACGACGCCTGGCGCGTCGCCGCGCCCGCGCCGGGCCTGGAGGACCGCCGCGTCGAGATCACCGGCCCGACCGACCGGAAGATGACGATCAACGCCCTGAACTCGGGCGCCAAGGTGTGGCTGGCCGACTTCGAGGACGCCAACACCCCGCTGTGGAACAACATGGTCGAGGGGCAGCTCAACCTGCGCGACGCCCTCGACCGCACCATCGACTTCACCGACGCGAAGAGCGGCAAGTCCTACGCGCTGAAGGACGACGGGGAGCTCGCGACGATCGTCGTCCGGCCGCGCGGGTGGCACATGGAGGAGAAGCACCTGCTCGTCGACGGCGAGCCCATGTCGGGGTCGCTGTTCGACTTCGGCCTCTACTTCTTCCACTGCGGCCGCAGGCAGCTGGAGAAGGGCAAGGGCCCCTACTTCTACCTGCCGAAGATGGAGAGCCACCTCGAGGCGCGGCTCTGGAACGACGCGTTCAACCTCGCCCAGGACGCCCTGGAGATCCCGCGCGGCACCATCCGCGCGACCGTGCTGATCGAGACGATCCCGGCCGCGTTCGAGATGGAGGAGATCCTCTACGAGCTGCGCGACCACTCCGCCGGCCTGAACGCGGGCCGCTGGGACTACCTCTTCTCGGTGATCAAGAAGTTCCGGGACCGGGGCACCGACTTCGTGCTGCCCGAGCGCAACGCGATCACGATGACGGCGCCGTTCATGCGGGCCTACACCGAGCTGCTCGTCCGGACGTGCCACAAGCGGGGCGCGCACGCGATCGGCGGCATGGCGGCGTTCATCCCGTCCCGCCGCGACGAGGAGGTCAACCGGGTCGCGCTGGAGAAGGTCCGCGCCGACAAGACCCGCGAGTCCGGCGACGGCTTCGACGGCTCCTGGGTCGCCCACCCCGACCTCGTCCCGGTCTGCCGCGAGGTGTTCGACGGCGTCCTCGGCGACCGGCCGAACCAGCGCGACCGGCTCCGCGAGGACGTGCACGTCTCCGCCGCCGACCTGCTAAACGTCAGGGCCACCCCCGGCGAGATCACCGAGGCGGGCCTGCGCAACAACATCGACGTGGCGCTGCGCTACCTGGCCACCTGGCTGGACGGCGCCGGCGCGGTCGCGATCCACAACCTGATGGAGGACGCGGCCACCGCGGAGATCTCCCGCTCCCAGGTGTGGCAGTGGATCTACAACGGCGTCGCCACCGCGGAGGGCCAGAAGATCACCAAGGAGTGGGTGGAGCAGCTCCTGGACGAGGAGCTCGGCAAGATCCGCGAGGAGCTGGGGCAGGCGTACAACGAGCCCCGCTACGACCAGGCCGTGGAGCTCTTCAAGGAGGTCACGCTGGCCGACGAGTACTCCGAGTTCCTCACCACCCCGGCCTACCAGCAGTTCCCGTAGGGAGTCCGGCTCCGGAGGCGTTCGCGGACCGTCCGGGAAAGGTGTTCCGGACGGTCCGCCGGGCCTTGCGGCGGGTCGGCGGGCGGGGGATCGTGGAGAGGATGGAGAGCATGCTCACGACGCTCGGGCCCCGGCTGGAGGCGCTGCTCGGAGCCGACCGGGTGATCACCGATCCGGTGCGGCTGCGCACCTACGAGTGCGACGGCCTCACCAACCACCGGTCCACGCCCGGCGTCGTGGTGCTGCCCGACACGGCCGAGCAGATCGCCGCGATCGTGCGGGAGTGCGCGGCGGCCGGGATCCCCTACGTCGCGCGCGGTTCGGGCACGGGCCTGTCGGGCGGCGCGCTCCCCCGCGCGGACGGCGTGCTGATCGTCACGTCCCGGATGAACCGGATCCTGGAGATCGACATCCCGGGGCAGCGGGCCGTGGTGGAGCCCGGCGTGATCAACCTGGACGTGACGCGGGCCGTCCGCCGGCACGGTTACTACTTCGCGCCCGACCCGTCCAGCCAGCAGATCTGCTCGGTGGGCGGGAACGTCGCGGAGAACTCCGGCGGCGCGCACTGCCTGAAGTACGGCTTCACCGCCCACCACGTGCTGGCCTGCGAGGTCGTCACGCCGGACGGCGAACTGGTGGAGCTGACGGCGGACGGGCCCGGCTACGACCTGCTCGGCGTGTTCGTCGGGGCGGAGGGCACGCTCGGCATCACCACCAAGATCACGGTGCGGCTGACGCGGGTCCCCGAGACCGTGCAGACGCTGCTGGCCGCCTTCGGCTCGATCGAGGCGGGCGGCGCCGCGGTGTCGGCGATCATCGGCGCGGGCGTCGTCCCGGCCGCGATCGAGATGATGGACGCCCTGGCGATCGAGGCGGCCGAGGCGGCAGTGCGCTGCGAGTACCCGCCGGGGGCCGGCGCGGTGCTGATCGTGGAGCTGGACGGCCCGGAGGCCGAGGTCGCCGCCCAGTTCGCCGAGGTGGAGCGAATGTGCCGGGACGCGGGCGCCTTCGAGATCCGCATCGCCGCCGACGACGCGCAGCGGGCGCTGATCTGGAAGGGGCGCAAGTCGGCGTTCGCGGCCGTGGGCCGGATCAGCCCGGCCTACCTCGTCCAGGACGGCGTCATCCCCCGGACGGTGCTGCCGGACGTGCTGGCCCGGATCGACGCCCTGTCGGCCGAGTCGGGCGTGCGGGTCGCGAACGTGTTCCACGCGGGGGACGGCAACCTGCATCCGCTCGTGCTGTTCGACGACGCCGAGCCGGGCGCGGAGGAGCGCGCGGAGGAGGTCTCGGGCGCGATCCTCGACCTGTGCATCGAGCACGGCGGCTCCATCACGGGCGAGCACGGGGTCGGTGTGGACAAGGCCCGCTACATGCCGCGCATGTTCACCGACGCCGACCTGGACACGATGCAGATGGTCCGCTGCGGCTTCGACCCCGCGGGGCTGTGCAACCCGGGCAAGGTCTTCCCCACCCCGCGGCTGTGCGGGGAGGTGCCCGGCAAGCGCAAGGGCCCGCACCCGTACGAGGGAAAGGCGGACATCTTCTGATGCGGCCCCTGGACGCCCTGGCGAAGGTCTGCGGCGACGTACGGCCCGGTGAGCCCGCCGAAGGCGTGCTCGGCGTGGAACCCGCGCTCGTCGCGGCGCCGAAGAACGTGACCGAAGCCGCCGACGTCATGCGCGTGGCCGCCGAGAACGGTCTCGCCGTCGTCCCGCGTGGGGCCGAGACACGCCTGGACTGGGGCGAGCCCCCGGAACGCTGCGATCTGCTCATCGACACCCATCGGCTCGACGAACTCGTCGAGCACACGGCCGGGGACCTCGTCGCCAAGGCGGAGGCCGGGCTCCCGATGGAGGAGTTCGCCGAGAGACTGGCGGAACGGGGGCAGCGGCTCGCGCTCGACGTCCCGCTGCCGGGTTCGACGGTCGGCGGGACGATCGCCACGAGCGCCGCCGGTCCCCTGCGCACGCTCTACGGGACGCCCAGGAACCTCGTCATCGGGCTCACGGTCGTCCGGGCGGACGGCCAGGTCGCGCGCTCGGGCGGCAAGGTCGTCAAGAACGTCGCCGGGTACGACCTGGGGCGGCTCTTCTGCGGCTCCTACGGAACGCTCGGCCTGATCGTGGACGCCACGTTCCGCCTGCACCCGACCCCGGATGCGACCGCTTACGTGACGTGCGCCGTCGACGGGCCGGAGGACACGCACGACGCGGTCCAGACCGTCCTCCACTCCCCCGTTGCCCCAAGCGCGGTCGAATACATCGGTCCAGGGACGGTCGCGGTCTTCCTCGAAGGCGTTCCCGACGGTGTCACCACGCGCGCTCGGCAGATCGCAGAACTCCTAGGCGACAAGGCCGAGATCTCCGATACCGCACCGGACGGCTGGGGCCTCTACCCGGACGGCACCACCCTCATCGACATCGGCGCACCGCCGCCCTCGCTCCGGGACGTCATCACCACGCTAGGGCCGGAAGCCGCCGCCACCTGGAGCGCCAGCGGGCACGGGCACGTGGGTCTTCCCGCCGAACTCGGCCCGAACGAGGTGGCCGACGTCCTCGGCCGTCTACGGGACGTGCTGAAGCGGCACCGCGGTCACGCCGTCGTCCGCTACGCGCCGCAAGAGGTGCGCGACGAGATCGACCTGTGGGGGCCGGTTCCGGCGCTGACACTGATGCGGCGGGTCAAGGACCAGTTCGACCCGGATCACCGGCTGTCCCCGGGCCGTTTCGTGGGAGGGATCTGATGAGCGACCAGGACGACCTCCCGAAGCTGCTCGACGACTGCGTGCACTGCGGGTTCTGCCTTCCGACGTGCCCCACCTACGTGCTGTGGGGCGAGGAGATGGACTCTCCCCGGGGCCGCATCCATCTGATGCAGCAGCACGCTGACGGCGAGCCGCTCAGCGGGCCCATGGTCGAGCACTTCGACCGCTGCCTGGGATGCATGGCGTGCGTGACGTCCTGCCCGTCCGGTGTGCAGTACGACCGGCTCATCGAGATGACCCGCGCCGACGTCGAACGTGAACACCCCCGTTCCCTGAAAGAACGCGCCATACGGGAGATGGTCTTCCGGCTGTTCCCGTACAAGCGGAGGCTCCGCGCCCTGCGAGGCCCCCTCCGCGCCTACCAGAAGTCGGGTCTGGACCGACTTGTAAGGCTCAGCGGCGTTCTGGAACGGATCTCGCCGTCCCTGGCGGCGATGGAACGGCTCGCGCCGCCCCTCGGCAAGGCGCCGAGGCTGCCCGAGCGGGTCGCCGCACGCGGGGAGCGCCGCGCCACGGTCGGGATGCTGACCGGATGCGTCCAGGGCGAGTTCTTCCCGGGCGTCAACGCCGCCACGGCCCGCGTGCTGGCGATGGAGGGCTGCGACGTCGTCATCCCCAAGGGCCAGGGGTGCTGCGGCGCGCTGTCCCTGCACTCCGGGCGGGAGGAGGAGGCCCGCGCCTTCGCCCGCCGGACGGTCGAGACCTTCGAGTCCGTCGACGTGATCGTGGTGAACTCCGCGGGCTGCGGGTCCGCGATGAAGGAGTACCGGACGCTGCTCGCCGACGACCCGGAATGGTCCGCGCGGGCGGAGGCGCTCTCGGCCAGGACCCGGGATCTGGCCGAGTACCTGGTGGAACTCGGGCCGCGGGCGGAGCGGCGGCCGCTTCCGGTCACGATCGCCTACCACGACGCCTGCCACCTCGCCCACGCCCAGGGCGTGCGGAGCCAGCCCCGCGAACTGCTCGCCGCGATCCCCGGGCTGACCGTCCGCGAGATCGCCGACCCCGACATCTGCTGCGGTTCGGCCGGTACCTATAACCTGTTCCAGCCGGAGGCCGCCGGAGAACTCGGCGACCGCAAGGCGGTGAACGTGGACGCCACCGGAGCCGAACTGCTGGTCGCCGCCAACCCCGGCTGCTCGATGCAGATCGCGACGGCGCTGCGCCGGCGCGGGGCCGCCATCGCGGTCGCGCACACCGCGCAGGTGCTGGACGCCTCCCTGCGGGGACTTGGCCGCGACGCCCTCACCGCGCGCGGTTCGTAGCCCGCAGACCGGGACCGCCGACGATCCGGCCGTCGGGTATCGTGACCTGCCCGCCGTGGGCAGGGACACGCCGACCGAGCCGGAGAGGGCCCGAAGGAGCACCGACGACCATGTCCGACAGCCGCCAGCCGTACCGCTCGCACCGCCGCAGGAAGAAGAGCCACGCGGGGAGGCTCGGGCTCGCGGGCGCCCTGACCGGTGCGGTCGGGATCGCCGCGGTGGCCGGGGCGATCGTGGTCCTGAGGCCCGGCGACGGCGACGGCGCGGGCTCCGCGCCGCCCAGCCTCGCCAGCCAGGGCGACGGCGCGGTGGGCTCGTCCGTGCCCGCTCCGAAGGCCGGCCCGCCGGTCGGCTTCACGACCCCGGAGGGCTACGGCTACAGCCTCGCCGCCGTCATGGCGGGGACGTCCCGGCAGCCGCTCGGCGCCACGCAGGCCCCCGCCGTCCGGGACGACCTACGCCTACGCCGACTACGTCCTCACCAACAGCCGGCGGCGGCCGGTCCTGCTGGACTTCCCCGCCGACCTGTTCATGCCGAAGTCGCAGGTCCCGTCGTCGGCGCAGGAGCGCTGCATGCCGCAGGCGGGCATCCCGGACGACATGTGCACCCTCCCCAACCACAGCAAGATCACCGCGCGGATCGGCGCGTCGAAGGCGCCGGTCGAGGACGGCGGCGACACGATGATTCCGGCGGGCGCCTCCTACGTGGTCCGCATCGCCTCCGACCTTCCGGTCAAGGAGGACCTCTCCGCCGACGACCTGCGCCTCTACGTGTGGAACGCCCGTTTCACCAGCGACCGCAAGGGCGTCCGGCTCGCCTTCCCGTGAGTTTCACCGGCCGGTGAAACCGATGTCCTGATAAGCGGGCTTCAGGAAGCCGCCGGCCCCCACGTTGGCGAGGTCCGCGCGCACTGCGACGAGCTGGGGCCGCTGATACAGCGGCAAGACCGACGCCTGCTGCCAGATGAGCCGGTCGGTTCTGTTCACCAAAACCTTGGCCCTTTCCGGGGCGATCTCAGCGATGGCCTTGTCCATCGCCGCGTCGATGGCGGCACTGCCGATCCGCGAGTAGTTCTGCTGAACGTTCCGTCCGCGCGGCCGTGCGAATACCGCTTTCATCTGTGAGACGGGGAACGAGGTACCGAGCCAGGAGAACGAAACGATGTCCATGTTCCCCGGCGTGACGTACCGCTCGAAGACGTCGTCTGCGGGAACTACCTCGATGTCCACTCGGACGCCTATGCGTTCGAGCAGCGCGCGCGTCAACTCTCCTTCCCGCCTGCTGATGGGGACCCCTGAGGGGACCACGAACCGAAGCGCGAGCGTGCGTCCCGCTTTGGCGCGGTACTTGCCTCGCGGCATCCAGCCCGCCTCGGCCAGGAGCCGTCCGGCCCGCGCCGGGTCGTACGTGCCGAATCCGCTGGAGTTGTCCTGGTAGCCGGCCTGGGTGTTGACGTAGAAGTGGTTGCCGAGCGTCTGGACAGGTACGCCGAGGCCTGACAGGTCGGATCGCGCGATCACGCGCCGGTCGATGCCGAGCATGACCGCCCGACGCACCCGGACGTCGGACAGGACGGGTCCGGCCGCGTTGAACGTGAAGTTCCGCCAGTCCGGCCCGCCGGCTCTCCGCACGGCGGCGCCGCCGACTCCCTGGACGCGCTGCAACGCATCCGCGTCGAGGCCGATGTCCATCAGGTCGATCTCGCCGTTGGCAAAGGCGCCGGGCATCGCGCTGGTGTCCATGGTGCGATACACGATCCGGTCGAGTTTCGCTGGCGCGCCCCACCAGGCCGGGTTCCGCACCAGGGTCACCGTCTTGGCCGTCTGGTCGATCCGCTGAAATCTGAACGGCCCGGCTGTGACGGGTAAGCGGCCCATCCAGCCCATGTTGAACGCGCGTGGGCTCGCGTAAGCGGCGGCCGGGTAAAGGGGACTGAACAGGCTCTGCCAGTCCGAGTACTTATGGGAGAACGTCACCTCGACCGCATGTTCATCGGCGCCGCGTTGGACTCGCTCGATCTGCCGGTATCCGGTGACGGTCGAGACCTCGTAGCGCGGGTCGCGTCCAGACAGGGCATGGGCCTGCGCCCGAAAGTCGGCATAACCGAGTGGCCTGCCGTCGGACCATTTAGCGCGCGGGTTGAGCCTGTAGGTCACGGTCTGCCCGTGCCTGGTCGGCTTCAACGTGGCCGACTCCAGATACTCCGGCACGGGATGCGGGACGGCCTTCTCGTCGGCACGCATCAGATACGGAAGAACGCCCTGGATGACGTGCTCGACCGCGCCCTTGGCGCCGTTGACGTGGTTGGTGTTCCACTGGGACGGGAACTCGGGGAGCGGCCAGCGGAGCGTCCCGCCGTTCACGACGCGGTCGCGCGGAGTCGGATTCACATCCGCCGCGGGCAGCGCCCGGGACGCATCGGAAGTCGACGCCTCCGGGGCACGGCACCCGGCGCCGGTCAGGAGCACGATCCCAAGAAGGGCTGCGGTGAGAACCTGTTTCATCGCTCTGCCTTCGCCTGAACGAGCGGGTGGTGGCAGGCGACGGAGTGATCCGCCGCCATGGCACGCGGCATCGGGTCGTGGTCTTCGCATAAGCGCCTGTCGTCGGGGGCGAGCGTGGCGTAGTGCGGGCAGCGAGGGCGGAGCCTGCATCCCAAGTGCCCGACCGTGGGGTCGGACGGGTCACCGTCCAGAAGGAAGAAGCGAGACCGTTTCCGTTCTGGGCAGGGCGAGGGCATCGCGTCCAGCAGTGCCTGCGTGTAGGGATGCGCTGGAGCCCCATACACATCGGCGACTGACCCGATCTCAACTACGCGACCCATCTGCATCACAGCGATCCGGTCGGCGAAGCCTCGGACCAGCCCGAGGTCGTGGGTCACGAAGACGCACGCCAGGCCCAGCCGCACCCGAAGGTCGCTCAGCAGTTCCATGACGTCCGCTCGCACGGCGGCGTCCAACGCAGACACAGGCTCGTCCAGAAGCAGAAGACGCGGTTCCAAGGCGAGCGCTCTGGCCAGGGCTACGCGCTGCCGTTGCCCGCCCGAGAGCGCATGCGGGAAGCGCCTCGCATGGCCGTGCTCCAAGCCCACCAGTGCGAGGAGTTCCTCCACACGACCACCGCTCGGCATGCGATGCGTGATGAGCGGTTCGGCGATGATGTCGGCCACCCGCATACGCGGGTTCAGCGAGGCGTACGGGTCTTGGAACACGACCTGGACCTCCTTGCGCAAAGCCTTCCGATCGCAGGCGCGCAAGGCGGCCGTGTCCTTCCCCAAGACGGTGACGCGTCCTTCTTGCGGACGCGACAACCGCAGAATCTCCATCAACGTCGTGGTCTTGCCGGACCCCGACTCCCCCACCAGCGCGAGCGTCTCGCCCTCACGGACGTCGAAGCTCACACCGTCCACGGCACGCGCCTCCCCGGCCCGCCGCCTTAGCAGCGTCCCCTTGAAGAGGGGATGGTGACGGACCAGGCCGTCCACCTGGAGAACCACTGGCCGCCCTGGCCGAGCACGAGGAACCAGCGCATCACCCGTTCGCGGCCACGAACTCAGCAGGCGGCTCGTATACGGCATCTGGGGGCGAAGAAGAACCTGCTCCACTGGGCCCGTCTCCACCACTTGTCCTTCGTGCATCACCATCACGCGGTCCGCGAAGCCGGCGACGACGCCCAGATCGTGGCTGATCAGCAGGATCGCGGCTCCGGTCGCCTCCCGGACGCCCCGCAGGACGTCCAGCACCTGCGCCTGGACGGTCGCGTCGAGGGCCGACGTGGGCTCGTCCGCCACGATCACGACCGGGTCGTTGGCGATGGCCATGGCGATCGCCACGCGCTGCCGCATCCCGCCGGAGAGCTCGTGCGGGTAGGAGCGCGCCCGCCGGGCCGCGTCCGGAACGCCGGCCAGTTCGAGCAGGTCCACGGCACGCGAGCGCGCCGCCGCACGGCTCACCGCCGAGTGGATCCGGACGGCCTCGGCCACCTGCCGGCCCACCGTGCGGACGGGCGAGAGCGCCGACAGCGGATCCTGGAAGATCATCGCCAGCTCGTCGCCGCGCACCCGCGAGAGCTCCGCGTCGGTCCGGCCCAGCAGTTCCCGGCCGCGCAACCGCACAGAGCCCGTCACACGCGCCCCCTCCGGCGGCAGCCCCATCAGCGCGAGCGCGAGCGCGGTCTTGCCGGCGCCCGACTCGCCGACGATCCCGAGCACCTCCCCTGCCCCGACCGAGAAGCTCACACCGCGCAGGGCGAACGCGCCCGCCGCGTAACCCACCGCCAGGTCGGCGACCCGCAGAACCGTCAACGCCCGGCCTCCGGGTCGAGCGCGTCCCGCACCCCGTCACCGAGCAGGTTCACCGCGACGACGATCAGGACGAGCAGCCCGGCGGCGAACCCGAACGCCCACGGATGCGCGGTCGCCCCGCCCTGGCCGTCGGCGATGACCGTGCCGAGCGAGACGTCCGGCGGCCGCACCCCGAACCCGAGGTAGGACAGCCCGCTCTCGGCGACGATCGCGACGCTCACGTTCAGGCTCGCGTCCACGGCCAGCAGCGACGCCAGCCCGGGCGCCACATGCCGCGCGACCAGCCGCGGCGCGCCGACGCCGAGGAACCGCGCGGCCAGCACGTGCTCGCGCTCCCGCAGGCGGAGCGTCGCGGCCCGCACCGCGCGGGCGGTGACCATCCACATGAACGCGGCCAGTGCCGCCGCGAGCACCGGCCACCCTCCGGTGACCCGCGGCGCCAGGACGGTCACGATCAGGAAGGACGGGAGCACCAGCAGCAGATCGGCGCCCCACATCAGCACCTGGTCGACGCGTCCGCGCAGGAACCCGGCCGCGGTCCCGACGGCGGCGGCGAGTCCGGTCGACAGGAGGGCGGCGGTCAGGCCGACCAGGAGCGAGTTCTGCGCACCGCGCAGGGTGAAGGCGAAGACGTCCCGCCCGCTCTGGGTCGTGCCGAGCCAGTGGCCGCTGGACGGCCCCTGCCGGAACGCCGCGAAATCCGTCTCGTCCCATCCGCGCGACGACACGAGCGGCCCGCCGAAAGCCAGGAGGAACAGCAGCACGAGCAGGATCGCCCCGGTCACCATCCGAAGACCGGCTCTCATGGCATGCCTCCCGCGCGGACGCGGGGGTCCAGCGCCGCGGCCAGCACGTCGGACGCGAGGGCTGCCAGGAGGACGGCGCAGGCGGCGAGGCCTTCGATGGCGGCGACCGCGTTGACGTCGCCGCGCGAGATGGAGTCGACGAGCCACTCCCCCAGCCCGTGCCGCCCGAAGGCCGTCTCGGTGAACACGCCGCCGAGGAGCACCAGACCGGTCGCGTAGGCGAGATAGGCCGTCATCGGGACGAGCGCGATCCGGAGGCCGTGCCGCAGCAGCGCGTCCCGCCGCCGGAGCCCCCTGGCCCGCGCGGCGAGCACGTGATCGGCGTGCAGCACGTCCAGCATCAGGCCGCGCTGGTAGCGGGCGTGGAAAGCGAGCTGGCCGAGCGCGATCGTGGCCGTCGGCAGCAGCAGGCGGCGACCCCGATCCGCGAGATCCCAGAGCGCGCCGCGGGACGCCTCCGGCGCGGATTCGCCCACCCAGACGAACACCCGCATCCCCAGGGCGTCGTTGGCCTCACCGGCAACGATCTGTAGGAGCACCGCCAGGACGAACACGGGAACGGCCAGCAGCAGATAGGAGCCGCCGGAGATCAGCCTGTCGGCCGCCCTGCCGTGCCGGATCGCGGCGTGGGCGCCCAGGGCGACCCCCATGACGCCTCCCAGGACGGCCCCCGGAACGACCAGGCGCAGGCTCACTCCGAGCCGGCGCCACAACTCGGCGTCGACCGGCTCGCCGTCGAACGTCCGGCCTAAGTCACCGTGCGCGACGCCGCCGGCCCAGGTGAGATACCGCTCGGCCAGGGGCGTCCGGTCATCCAGGTTGAGCGCGCCGAGCCGCGCGTCGATGACGGACTCCGGCGGACGGGGCGCGCGGTCTTCAAGACCGGCCCGCGGATCGAGCGCCGCGGCGGCGAGCAGGTAGCCGAGGCTGGCGGCCAGCACGGCCAGCGCCGCATGGTTCGCCAGCCGCCGCACCATGAACGTCGCCACCCTCTGCCCTCCGCACACCACCCAGAAGTCACCGAATGCTATTGATCGACCACGGAACGCGCATAGGTTTCGGCAGGAGTCACGCCTCGGAGGTCATGCGAGCGCGGGTTCGCGGCCGTGCTCGGCTTCGCCGGCCGAACGCCCCCGCAGACCGCCGACGACCACGAGCACGAGACCGGCGGCGGCCCAGGCGGCCAGGACGGTGAGCGGGCCGGCGCCTCCGGCGCCGTCGAAGAACGCCGCCGACCGCAGGAGGGTGGCCGAGGCACCCGGCGGCAGGTACTGGCCGATCGCACCCCAGGGCTGCGGCAGCAGCTCGGGTGCCGATGTCGCCCCCGACAGAGGGTTTCCGAGCAGCAGCAGCGTGAGCGCGCCGAGGCCGAATCCGGCGCGGCCGATGGCGGCGGCCAAGCCGACCACGGTTCCGCTCACCGCGAGGACGGTCAGCGCCATGACCCCGGCGAGCGTGATGTAGGAGCCGGGAAGCAGCGAAAGCCAGCCCTGCGCGATCCAGGCGACGTCCAGCCCGCCCAGCACGGCGAAGATCGCCGTACCTGCTGTACGCCAGGCGAGGGACGGGATGGCGAACGTCAGCAGCACCGCGCCCGCGAGCCCCGACATGACCAGCGGGAGCGCGAGAGCGCCGAAACCGGCCCCACGGGGGTCGTCGGAGTCCGCGGCGACCACGTCCTGGACGGGCGAGGACACCGGGGCGCCCCCGGGACGGAGCTGTGCCGCCATCGCGCCGAGCTGCTGGGCGACCAGCGGGGAGGCGGCGGAGGCGGTGAGCACCTTCGGGCCGGACGGCGCCGTGACGACGGCGCCGTAGGCCTCGCGATCCGCGATCGCCGCGCGCGCGGCGGCCTCGTCCGGAGCGGTCCGGACGTCGAAGGCCCCCGGCCGCTCACGGTCGAGCAGGCCGGCGACCACGGCGGCCTGCGGACCGGTCACGACGATCGGGACGTCACGCGGCGCCGTCCGCGCGGCGGGCCACGAGAAGGCGACGACCATGACGAGCTGCAGCAGCGCCGCGCCGAGGGCCACGCCGACGGCGCGCGCGAAGGGGGAAGTCCGCACGATCTCCTCCAAAAAACGAATGTCCGTTCTCTTTAGCGGGGAGCCTCGCACCCTCCTCCGGAACTTGTCAAAAATGAACGTTCGTTTTAGATTGGCTCCATGCCGAGAGTCAGCGCGGAGCACCTGGAGCGCCGCCGCCGCCAGATCCTCGAATCGGCGCGCACCTGCTTCATCCGCAAGGGCATCCACGCGACGTCCATGCAGGACATCTTCGCCGAGGCCGGGCTCTCCGCCGGTGCCGTCTACCGGTACTTCAAGAGCAAGAACGAGATCATCGAGGCGAACATCGCGACCGTGATCGGCGACCTGCGCGCGTTCTTCACCGCGCTCGCCGACAGCGACCCGCTGCTCCCGGTCGACGAGATGGCCGAGCGGTTCGCCTCCCGGGTCGTCGCCCTGTCCGGCGAGGACGGCCCGCTCCGGCTCGCGCCGCAGGCCTGGGCGCTCGCCACGCACGATCCGGAGATCGCCGCGTACGTCGCCGACAACGTGGCCGCACTGCGCGACACCTGGACCCGCTACATCCGCCGGCTGGTCGACGCCGGGCACCTCCCCGCCGACACCGACGCCGTGGCCGCCGGGAAGACGCTGTTCGCGCTCTTCCCCGGCTTCCTGATACAGCGCCTGCTGCTCGCGGACTTCACCCCCGAGGACCTGAGGCGCGGCGTGAAGGCGCTGACGCGCGAGAGCATGTTGACTCGGGCGTCCTGACCCGCGCCCTCCCCGCAGCCCGACACGCCCGGGAGTCCGGGGCGCGGCCATGACTGGCCGCTGACCTGCACCTTCCGTTCATCTCGGACGTTTCCCCGGCTACCATCACGGCACGCCCGCAGGCACCGCGACCGGAAAGCTCTCCGCCCGACCGGTTCGGCGGTGTCCTGAGGCGGACGCGGTTTGGACTGCGCCACAGGGAGCTGGGCGTTTTAGCATTCCATTACTTTCGGGCGGGGAGTGTGCATGGGGACGGAAGAGCACGACCGCGGAGCGGGGCGCGTGGGCGCCCTCCTCGCGCTGACCGCGGTCGCGTCCGTCGCCGCGTCGCTGGTCATCGGCGCCCGGCTGCCGCCCGACCTCCGGATGGTGTGGTGGCATCCCGAGATCCTGGTCGCCCTGGCCTGGACGCCCGTGGGCGCCGTCCTGCTGCGGCACCGGCCGGGGCTGACGGTCGCCTGGCTCATGGTCGGCGCGGGTTTCAGCGCGTCGCTGTACGTGCTGGCGCTCAACCTCGGCCCCTGGTCGGAGCTCCACCACTGGCCCGGAGCCGGATTCGTCCAGTGGCTCGCCGTCTGGCTGTGGGCCGTTGACACCTACGCCCTGACACTCGTGCTGCCGCTGATCTTCCCGGACGGCCGGCTGGTGTCGCGCTGGTTCCGGCCCGCCCTCGCCCTCGCCTGCCTCGTCCCGGTCGTCGTCTGCGTGCACCTGACGATCGACCCGGACGTGCGCCGCTGGCACAACGGGGTCTCGGTCTACCCGTTCGAGCGGATCCCGGTCCCGATCAGCGCGGTCATCGTCATCGCCCTGGCCGCGGGCCTGTTCTCGGTGGCCGTGCGGTTCGTGCAGGCGCCGCCGGACGTCCGCCGGCAGATCGCCTGGGTGGTCTACCCGGGCCTCATCGCCGAGGCGATCATCTTCGCGGGCGAGAACAGCCCGATCGGCGACCCGCTGCGCGACCTCACGATCGTCGCCGTCCCCATCTGCATCGCGATCGCGATCACCCGCTACCGGCTGTACGACATCGACCTCGTGGTCAGCCGCACCCTGGTGTACGCGGGCCTCGTCGTCGTCATCACGGGCGTGTACTTCGCGCTCGTCGGCACCGCGAGCCTGCTGGCCCACGGCCGGGGCACCCTCGCCGGGCTCGCCGGGGCGATCGTCGCCGGCGCGGTGTTCGAACCCGTCCGGCGGCGGCTGCAGCGCATGGTGGACGGGTTCATCCATGGCGAGCGCGACCCGTACCGGATCGCCGACCGGCTGAACCGGCGGCTGCAGACCGCCGCGAACCCGGGCGCCGCGCTCGCCGTCGCCGCCGAGGTGGCGCGCTCGGCCCTGCACGCGACCGGCGTCACGATCGAGGTGCTGGACCGCGACGGCCGGACGGTCTCGGCGGAGGACGGCGTGCTCGGCGAGCGCCCGCAGCTCATCCCGCTGGTGTGGCACGGGGAACCGGTGGGGCGCCTGCTGTTCGGCGTCACCCGCACCCCCGACGCGCGCCTGTCGAACGTCCTCGCCCGCAACCTCGCCGAACTGGCGAACGCGGCGCGGCTCTCCGCGGACGTCCAGCGCTCCCGGGAGCACATCCTGCGCACGCGGGAGGAGGAACGGCGGCGGCTGCGCCGCGACCTGCACGACGGGCTCGGGCCGACGCTGGCCAGCCTCGCCATGACGGTGGACGCCGCGCGCATCACGCTGAGGACCGACCCGGAGGCGGTCGACGGGCTGCTGGAGGAGTTGCGCGCCACCATGGGGCGCACCATCGGCGACATCAGGGAACTCGTGTACGGCCTGCGTCCGCCCGCCCTGGACGACCTCGGGCTGGAGGGCGCGATCCAGGCGCTCGGCGGCGTCGTCGCCGCCGGTGACGGCCCGCAGGTGGACGTGCGCGTCGAGGGCGACCTCAAAGGGCTGCCGGCCGCCGCTGAGGTCGCCGCGTACCGGATCGTCCAGGAGGCGCTGACGAACGTCCATCGGCACGCCAACGCGGGCTGCGCCGAAGTGCGGCTGCATCTGAACGGGGATCTGCACGTGACCGTGGACGACGACGGCGTGGGGCTTCCCGACCATGTGCGTTCGGGCATCGGCATGTCGTCCATGCGCGAGCGTGCGGCCGAACTCGGCGGGTCCTGCACGGTCGGGCCCGGTGCCAAGGGCGGGACGCTGGTGCGCGCCCGGCTGCCGGTCAACGGCGTCTCCCCCTGAGCCGCCCCCTCCCGGTGGGAGGGCCGGTGACCGCCCCCCGCCAAGAAGGTCGCCACCGGCCCTCAGGCTCCGTACGGGCCCGGGGCTCCCATCCCGGTCCATACGGGCCATTCACCAGAGGGTGTGCAAGAGAGAAGTTATGCGGCGGAAGGTCCCGCCGGAGAGGGACAGTTGTCCCGTCTGTGCCGGGACCGCTCCGGGACCGGAACAACCCCAGGTAAGGCGCCCGTCCCCTAGAGCCAGCCGGGCCGCGTCTCGCCCTCGGCGACCAGGACGGCCGGGCCCTTCAGGTAACTGGTCTCGCGGTCGAGGACGACGGTCACCCGGCCGCCTGGGACGTCCACGGTCCATTCGGAGCCGTCGGCAGCGCCCCGGGCGGCAGCCGCGGCCACCGCGACGGTCCCGGTGCCGCAGGACCGGGTCTCGCCGGAGCCCCGCTCGTACACCCGCATCTCGACGTGCCGCTCTCCGACGCTGCGGAAGAACTCGACGTTCACCCCCGCGGGGAAGACGGCCGGGTCGAAGTCAGGTGCGCGCGACAGGTCCAGGGCGGCTACGGGCTCGGTGACGCGGCACGCCAGGTGGGGGTTGCCGACGCTGACCCGCTCCCCCGCGAAGCTCGCGCCCGCCAGGCTCGCCTCCGCCTGACCGAGAAGCTCCGGCCGGCCCATCTCCACGCTGACGTCCCCGGACGGGCCGAGCATCACGCGGCGCAGGCCCGCGCGGGTGGCGAGGTCCCACTCCCCGGGCGGGGCGAGGCCCGCGTTGACCAGGTAGCGGGCGAAGACGCGCACCCCGTTGCCGCACATCTCGGCGATGCTGCCGTCGGCGTTGCGGTAGTCCATGAACCACTCGGCGTCGGCGTCGACATCGGTGGCCTTCGTCCGGACCGCGCGCAGGACGCCGTCGGCGCCGATCCCCGCCCGCCGGTCGCAGAGCCGCACGACGGCCTCCGCGGTGAGGTCCAGGACGCCGTCCGGATCGGGGAGGATCACGAAGTCGTTCTCGGTGCCATGCCCCTTGACGAACCGCATGCCCCCGATCATAGGGGGTCCGGGGCCTCCCGGCTCACGAGGGCCAGAGCACGATCGACCAGGTCGGGGGCATCGTAGGGCAGCCAGTGCACGCGCTTGTCGCGGCGGAACCAGGACTCCTGGCGGCGGGCGAAACGCCGCGTCGTCCGGACGGTGTCCTCCCGCGCCCGCTCCTGCGTCCACTCCCCCGCCAGGAACCGCAGCACCTGCGCGTAGCCGAGGGCGCGCCCGGCGGTCAGGCCGTCCCGCAGGCCCCGCTTCTCCAGCTCCCGGACCTCGTCGACCAGGCCCGCCTCCCACATCCGCTCCACCCGCAGGGCGATGCGCTCGTCGAGCTCCTCGCGGGGCACGCCGAGCCCGATCTGCACGACGTCGTCGTAGCGGTACCGGTGCTCGGGCAGGGTCGCGGTGAACGGGCGCCCGGAGATCTCGATGACCTCCAGGGCCCGGACGATCCGGCGGCCGTTGCTCGGCAGGATCGCCTCCGCCGCCGCGGGGTCCAGGCCGCGCAGCCGCTCGTGCAGCGGGCCTGGCCCGACCCGCGCCAGCTCCTCCTCCAGTCGCCCCCGCACTGCCGGGTCCGTCCCCGGGAACTCCAGGAGGTCGAGGGCGGCGCGCACGTACAGCCCGGACCCGCCGACCAGCACGGGCAGCCGCCCCCGGCTCCTGATCCCGGCGATGGCCTCGGCGCTCAGCCGCTGGTACTCGGCGACGCTCGCGGTGACCGTGACGTCCCAGACGTCCAGCAGATGGTGCGGGACCCCGCGCATCTCCGCAGCGGAGAGCTTCGCGGTACCGATGTCCATACCGCGGTACAGCTGCATCGAGTCGGCGTTGACCGCCTCGCCGTCCAGCCGGAGGGCCAGCTCGACGGCCAGGTCGGACTTGCCGGCCGCCGTGGGCCCGACGACCGCGATCACATGCGGGGCATTGGAAGAGGTCACGGGATTGATTGTGGCAACAGAACGGGTATGGCCGGAATGAACGGGTGCCGCGCCGTGCCCGCGGCGCCGAAGCGGCCGAGGGATCCGGGGGGATTCGATGTCGATCGTCGACAAGGTCAAGCAGATGCTCGGGCAGCACTCCGACAAGGCCAAGCAGGGCGTCGAGAAGGCCGGTGACATGTTCGACCAGCGCACCGGGGGCAAGCACGCCGAGAAGGTCGACCGGATCCAGGAGCAGGCCGGCAGGTACATCGACCGCGAGAGCGGCCAGCCCGGCGGCACGGGCGGTCCGCACGGCGAGACCGGCGACCAGCCCGGCCAGCCCGGCGGCACGGGCGGTCAGGCCGAGGGACCGGGCGGCCAGCCCGGCGGAACAGGCGGCCACCCCGAAGGACCGGGCGGCCAGCCCGGCGGCGGAACAGGCGCCTAGGGCCCGTCCCGAAGTGGCCTCGGCCACGCGCGCGAACGCGTGACCTGGCCGGTGGAGCGACGCCGGAGGCGAGCGGAACCGGGCAGATCGCGAAGCGATGCCGCGTTCGCCCAGTACCGGTCACGCAGCGAGCCGCAAGGCGAGCGCAGTGGGCCGCAAGGCGAGCGCAGTGGGCCGGGACTTGGAAACACAGCCGGGTGACGTTGGGGTTCAGGGGCAGGTCGAGCAGCCTGGCGCGGACGCGGCGGGCTGGGCCGGACGCCCGATCGACGGCATGCCCAGCGACACGCCCGCTGCGCCGCCGCTCCCGCCCTGCCGGGCCTCCCACGCGTCGCCGGCGCGCGTCCGGCGGACGCCCAGCGCGGGCTTGTCGGCGACCAGGTGGTGCGGCGCGGCGTAGGTGATCTCGACGGTGACCATGTCGCCGGGGCGGACCGGCTCCTCCGGCACGCCGAAGTGGACCAGGCGGTTGTCGGGCGCCCGCCCCGACAGGCGGCGCGTCGCCTCGTCCTTGCGGCCCTCGCCCTCGGCCACCAGGACCTCCAGCGTCCGGCCGAGCTGCGCGCGGTTCTCCGCCCAGGAGATCTCCTCCTGGAGCTCGATCAGCCGCTCGTACCGCTCCTGGACGACCTCCTTCGGCAGCTGGCCGTCCATGGTCGCCGCCGGGGTGCCCGGGCGCTTGGAGTACTGGAACGTGAACGCCGAGGAGAACCGGGCCTCCCGCACCACGTGCAGGGTCTCCTCGAAGTCGGCCTCGGTCTCGCCGGGGAAGCCGACGATGATGTCGGTGGTGATCGCCGCGTCCGGGATCGCGGCCCGGACCTTCTCGATGATGCCGAGGTAGCGCGCCTGCCGGTACGACCGGCGCATAGCGCGCAGCACCGCGTCCGACCCCGACTGCAGCGGCATGTGCAGGGACGGCATCACGTTCGGCGTCTCCGCCATCGCGGCGATGACGTCGTCGGTGAAGTCCTTGGGGTGGGGCGAGGTGAACCGGACCCGCTCCAGGCCCTCGACGCCGCCGCAGGCGCGCAGCAGCCCCGCGAACGCCGACTGCCCGCCCCCGGTCATCGCGCGGACCTCGTCCGGCGCGCCGGACAGGGCGCCGAAGCCCGAGCCGTAGGCGTTGACGTTCTGCCCGAGCAGCGTGATCTCCAGGGCGCCCTCGGCGACCAGCGCCTCGACCTCGGCGAGGATCTCCCCGGGCCGGCGGTCGCGCTCCTTGCCGCGCAGGGACGGGACGATGCAGAACGTGCAGGTGTTGTTGCACCCCACGGAGATCGACACCCAGGCGGCGTAGGGGGACTCGCGGCGCGTCGGCAGCGTCGAGGGGAAGGTCACCAGCGACTCTTCGATCTCGACCTGCGCCTCTTCGCGCACGCGCGCGCGTTCGAGTAGAGCGGGCAGCGACCCGATGTTGTGCGTGCCGAACACCACGTCCACCCAGGGGGCGCGCTTGACGATGGTGTCGCGGTCCTTCTGCGCCAGGCAGCCGCCGACGGCGATCTGCATGCCGGGGTGCCCGTCCTTGACGGGCCGCAGGTGGCCGAGGTTGCCGTAGAGCCGGTTGTCGGCGTTCTCCCGTACCGCGCAGGTGTTGAACACGACGACGTCGGGCTCGGCCTCCCCCGCGCGGACGTACCCGGCCGACTCCAGCAGCCCCGACAGACGCTCGGAGTCGTGGACGTTCATCTGGCACCCGTAGGTACGGATCTCGTACGTACGGGGAGCCGTCTCCATTGGCGCACTCATGACAGTCATCCAGGTTACGGGCCCGGCGGGACACGGCGGAACGGGCGGGGCGCCCCGCCGCCGCCTTTCATGATCACTCTCCGCCACGACCGAACCCCGTCCGACGTGGGTATTCGTGATCGTATCGGTACCGCGCGGCAACTCGGGCACTACAACCGATGACATAAAGTCCGTGCCCATGACGGACAGCGAAAGCGGGCCCGAGCTCACCGAGGCCGGGCCGGAGGACTCCACCCCGGAGCCGGCAACCGTGGGTGACCGGCCGCTCGTCGTGGTCGAGCACGTCAACAAGCACTACGGCGAGCTGCACGTCCTCAAGGACATCAACCTCACCGTGAACTCGGGCGAGGTCGTCGTCGTCATCGGCCCGTCCGGCGGCGGGAAGTCGACCCTGTGCCGGTCGATCAACCGCCTGGAGCCGATCGACGACGGCACGATCCTCGTGGACGGCAAGGACCTGCCCAAGGAGGGCAAGGAGCTGGCGAAGCTCCGCGCCGACGTGGGCATGGTGTTCCAGTCGTTCAACCTGTTCGCCCACAAGACGATCCTCGAGAACGTCATGCTCGGGCCGGTGAAGGTCCGCAAGCAGGGCAAGCAGGAGTCGCAGAAGCACGCGATGGAGCTGCTCGACCGGGTCGGCATCGCCAACCAGGCCCACAAGTACCCCGCGCAGCTGTCCGGCGGGCAGCAGCAGCGCGCGGCGATCGCGCGCTCCCTCGCGATGCGCCCCAAGGTGATGCTCTTCGACGAGCCCACCTCGGCGCTGGACCCGGAGATGGTCAACGAGGTCCTGGACGTCATGACGGGACTGGCCCGCGAGGGCATGACGATGATCGTCGTCACGCACGAGATGGGCTTCGCCCGCCGCGCCGCCCAGAAGGTCGTGTTCATGGCGGACGGCCAGATCGTCGAGGAGAACACCCCCGACGAGTTCTTCACCAACGCGCGGACCGAGCGCGCGAAGGACTTCCTTTCCAAGATCCTCACGCACTGAGCCGCGGGGCTCCGGCAGAGAGCAGAGGTAGGACGAGTATGCGAGTACGTCGTTTCGGCGCCCTCATCGGGGCGGGGATGGCGCTGTCGCTGGCGCTCAGCGCGTGCGGCAGCGACACCGAGAAGACCGAGGCCAAGACGGTCGTCCAGAAGGCCAAGGACGACAAGAAGCTGACCATCGGCATCAAGTTCGACCAGCCGGCGCTCGGCCTGAAGAAGCCCGACGGCAGCTTCGACGGCTTCGACGTCGACGTCGCCAAGTACATCGCGAAGTCGCTCGGCGTCCCCGAGAACGGCATCACGTTCAAGGAGACGACCTCCGCCAACCGCGAGTCGTTCCTCGGCGGCGGGCAGGTCGACCTCGTGGTCGCCACCTACTCCATCACCGACGCGCGCAAGTCGCAGGTGACCTTCGGCGGGCCGTACTACGTCGCCCACCAGGACACGATGGTCAAGGCCGACAACGGCAGCATCAAGAAGGCCACCGACCTCAAGGGCAAGAAGCTCTGCAAGGCCGCCGGGTCCAACTCCTTCCGCCGCATCACCGAGGGCCCGCCGGACGGCAAGCTGAACATCAAGGGCGTCACGCTGGTGGACGCCTCCAGCTACTCCGAGTGCGTGAGCAAGCTGAAGTCCGGCGCCCTGGACGCGGTCAGCACCGACGACCTGATCCTGGCCGGCTTCGCCAACCAGCAGAAGGGCTCCTTCAAGGTCATCAACGACCCCTTCACCGACGAGAAGTACGGCGTCGGCCTCAAGAAGGGCGACACCGAGACCTGCGAGGCCGTCAACAAGGCCGTCACCCAGATGTACTCCGACGGCACGGCCAAGACCCTGCTGGAGAAGCACTTCGCGGGCACCGGGCTCAAGCTCGTCACGACCGCCCCGCAGATGGAAGGCTGCGCCTGATCCAGGGCCGCGACTGACGCCCGTCACGCCGGCGCGTCCCCGAAAAGCAACGCCGGGGGCGCGCCGACCTGGCCTGACTCCCGCTGGAACGTGATGAAACAGCTGAGCAATGTTTGACTTCAGCCCGTTCTTCGACAACTTCGACGAGATCCTCCAAGGGTTCTGGGCGACCCTGCGCCTCGCGGCCGCCGCGGCGGTGCTGTCCCTGATCATCGGGACCTTCCTGGCGAGCTTCCGGGTCTCGCCGGTGCCGGTGCTCCGCGCGTTCGGCACGGGTTACGTCAACGTCGTGCGCAACACGCCGCTCACCCTGGTGCTGCTGATGTGCAGCCTGGGCCTGAACGACATCCTCGCGCTGAAGTTCTCCGAGAACTCCTCGACGACCTACTACTGGTGGGCGGTCCTCGGCCTGTCGGCCTACACCGGGGCCTTCGTCTGCGAGACCCTCCGCTCGGGCATCAACACCGTCCCGCTGGGCCAGGCCGAGGCGGCCCGTTCGATCGGGCTGACCTTCACCCAGTCGCTCCGCATGATCATCCTGCCGCAGGCGTTCCGGGCGATCATCGCCCCGCTGGGCAGCGTGTTCATCGCGATGATCAAGAACACGACGGTGGCGGCGGCCGCGAGCTACGCCGAGGTCGCGCTGGTCACCAAGACCATCATCGACAAGCCCACGTTCGCCAACGGGGTCATCCCTCTCTTCCTCGGCGTCTCGGTCGGCTTCCTGATCCTCACCCTGCCGACCGGATACTTCTTCGGCTGGCTCGCCAAGCGGATGGCGGTGGCGCGATGAGCAAGGAAGCGACCGTTCTCTTCGACATCCCCGGGCCCCGTGCCCGGACGCGCAACGCGGTCCTGACCGCCGTCGTGTCGATCGTGTTCGCCGCCGTCCTGGCGGCGCTGGTCTGGCGCCTCAGCGACAAGGGCCAGTTCGAGGAGAAGCTCTGGACGCCGTTCCTGAAGTGGACGGTCTGGAGGCACCTGCTCCTGCCCGGCCTGATGAACACGCTGAAGGCCGCCGTCGTCGCCACCGTGCTGGCGCTGCTGTTCGGCATCGTGTTCGGGCTGGCCCGGCTGTCGGACCACTGGTGGGTCCGCGTCCCGGCCGGCGCGGTGGTCGAGTTCTTCCGCGGCATCCCGCTGCTGATCCTGATCTTCCTGGCGTTCTTCGTCCCCAACAAGATCAGCCCCGCGATCGCCGAGTCGCAGTTCGGCACCCTGCAGCGCTTCTCGGTGGACTACTTCTTCTCGATCTTCGGGGTGGAGATCAACGCCGGGACGGTCACGGTGCCCGCGTTCGCCGCGGTCGTGTTCGGCCTGACGATGTACAACGGCTCCGTGCTCGCCGAGGTGGTGCGGGCGGGCGTCCTTTCGATCCCGAAGGGGCAGTCGGAGGCCGCCTACTCCATCGGGCTCCGCAAGAACGGCGTCATGCGGCTGGTGCTGCTGCCGCAGGCCATCACGGTGATGATGCCGGCGATCGTGAGCCAGATCGTCGTCCTGCTCAAGGACACCGCCCTCGGGTTCATCATCGCCTACGGCGAGTTCCTGCAGGCCGGCTTCAAGCAGGTGCCCGCGAACTACAGCAACAACGTGCTGCAGGCCGGCATCGTCGTCGCGGTCATCTACATCGCGATCAACATGTCGCTGAGCCGCGTGGCCACCTGGCTGGAGGGCCGCAGCCGCCGCAGCCGCAAGACCGAGGCCAAGACCATGGGCTCGGGCGGCCCCGCCCCCGTGGCCGGGGTCGGGGTGACCCAGCAGACCGTCTGACGGTCCGTTCGCCCGCGAAGGGCGCCGCCGGTTCCGGCGGCGCCCTTCGCCGTCCCCGGGGCGGGGGAACCCTGGTGTTACCGGCGGGTTTCCAGGGGACGAGCTTGTATCTTTCCGACCTCAAACGGCCCGTCATGGCCCCAACCGATCCCCGTATGCGGGACGATTCCTGTTATGACCGCTCGTGCGACCCTTCCCTACGGCTCATGGCCTTCACCCATCTCTGCGGCCGATGTCGCCCGCGCCCGGCTGCGCCTCAGCTTCCCCACCGTCGCGGGCGACGACGTGTGGTGGCAGGAGACGCGGCCCGAGGAGGGCGGGCGGGCCACGGTCATCCATCTGAAGGACGGTCACCGCACCGAGCTGCTGCAGGCGCCGTGGGACGCGCGTACCCGCGTCCACGAGTACGGCGGGCGGTCGTACCTGCCGATCCGCACCGCCGCGGGCTGGTCGGTCGTGTTCTCCAACTACGAGGACCAGCGGCTGCACCGCCTCGACGAGGGCGACCCGAAGCCGTACCCGCTGACGCCCGAGCCGGCCGTCCCCGCGGGGCTGCGGTACGCCGACTACGTCCTGTCCCCGGACGGGACGGAGGTCTGGTGCGTCTGCGAGGGCCACATCGCCGAGCCGGCGGTCCCCGAGGGTGAGCAGGGCGCGGAGGAGCAGCCCGTCACGGGCATCCGGCGCGCCATCGTCGCCGTCCCCCTGGACGGAAGCGCCGCCGGTGACGCCGGCGCGATCCGCGAGCTGGTGTCGGGCGCGCAGTTCTACGCGGGCCCCGTGCCGTCCCCCGGCGGAGGGCACCTGGCATGGGTCCAGTGGAACCACCCCCGCATGCCCTGGGACGGCACCGAGGTGCGCGTCGCGGCGGTCGAGGACGGCGCGGTGGTCGCCCCCCGCACGGTCAAGGGCGGTCTCACCGAGTCGGCGCTGGCGCCGCTGTGGCGCGACGACGAGTCCCTCTACGTGATCTCCGACTGGCCCGGGTGGTGGAACATCTACCAGGTCGGCCTGCACGGGGAGTCCGCGCAGGCGCTCTACCCGGCCGAGGAGGAGTTCGCCGCGCCGCTGTGGCAGCTCGGCGGCATGCCGTACGCGCTGCTCGGCGACGGGCGCCTCGCCGTCCTGCACGGCGAGGGCGACATGCGGCTCGGCGTCTACGACACCGACACCCTCGACCTCGTCGACCTGGAGGTCCCCTACGAGCACTGGGCGCCGCAGCTGTCCACGGACGGCTCGACGATCGTGGGGATCGCCGGCAGTCCCGACCTGCCGGCCTCGGTGGTGCGGGTCGACACCACGACCGGGCGCGTCGAGGGGCTGCGGCGGGAGCGGGCCGAGCTGCCCGACGTCGCGTACCTGTCCCGGCCGCGCGCCGAGCGCCTGGAGGGGCCGTTCGGACGTCCCGTCCACGCCTACGTGTTCCCGCCGACCAACCCCGAGGCGGCCGGTCCGGCCGACGAGCTGCCGCCCTACGTGGTGTTCGTGCACGGCGGGCCCACCGGGCGGGTCTCCACGGTGCTCGACATGGAGCGCGCGTACTTCACCAGCCGCGGCATCGGCGTGATCGACGTCAACTACGGCGGGTCGGCCGGCTACGGCCGCGCCTACCGCGAGCGGCTGCGCCGCCAGTGGGGCGTGGTCGACGTCGAGGACGCCGTCGCCGCCGCCCGCGCCCTCGTCGACGGAGGCATCGCCGACCCGGCGCGGCTGGCCATCCGCGGCGGCTCGGCCGGGGGCTGGACGACGCTCGCGGCGGTCACGCAGACCGACGTGTTCAAGGCCGCCACGTCCTACTTCGGGATCAGCGACCTGCAGCGCTTCGCCGAGAGCACCCACGACTTCGAGTCCCACTACCTGTTCGGCCTCATCGGCCCCCTCCCCGGCTTCGAGCGCGCCTACGAGGAGCGCTCGCCGATCAACCGCGCCGACCGGACGGCCTGCCCCGTCCTGCTCCTGCAGGGGCTGAGCGACCCGATCGTGCCGCCGGACCAGTCCGAACGGTTCGCGCAGGCGCTGGCCGACAAGAAGATGCCGTACGCCTACCTCACCTTCGAGGGCGAGTCGCACGGCTTCCGCAAGGCCGACACGGTCATCCGCTGCCTGGAGGCGGAGCTGGCGTTCTACGGGCAGACCCTCGGGTTCGAGCCCCGCGGCGTCGAACCCGTCGACCTCAAGGTCGGCTGATCAGGGGACGATGTAGGAGGAGATGTCGAGCAGCGTGTGGTCGGCCTGGAAGAACGACACCGTGTCGCCTGAGGTGTTGTTCAGGAAGCCGGCCGTCAGGCCGTTGTAGTAGGCGTCGGGACGGTTCGTGCCAGGGCCGACGTAGACGCGCAGCAGGCTGCCGGGCGGGATGACGTATCCCGAGCCGATCCGCATCAGGTTGCTCGCCTGGTCGCGCAGGTAGCCGCCGCTCACGTCGACCGGCCTCGACGTCGTGTTGCGCAGCACCACGTGCTCGCTCTTCTCCGGCTGGGCGTCGTCGCCGCTCGGATCGGGGAAGACGCTGTCGATCACGACGCCGTTCGCGCCGGGGAAGGGCGTCCGGCCGTCCAGGATCCGCCGCGTGGTGGCGGGGAAGTTCGTCGCGAGCCAGTCGTAGCCCTGGTTCGCCCCCATGGAGACCTCGGCCGGGCTGTCCACCGGGTCGCTGAACACCTTCAGCCCCTTGGCGTGCGCGCGCCTGACGTCGTCGGCACTGGTCGCCCTGGGGTGCGCGTACACGCTGACCGTCCAGCCCGCGAGCGCCGCCAGCTCGTCGTCGGAGAGCATCTTCCCGCCGGTCAGGTAGGAGAGCTGCACCTTGGGCGCGGACGCGTGGAACTCCTGGAGCGCCGTCTGGTCGCGCGAGTGGACGTGCACCCGGTAGGCCCCCGACCTGAGCGTCCCGCCGTCGGTGAGCCGCGCCGCGTTCAGCTCCTCGGCGAGGAGCGTGGCGATCCCGGGGCTGTTGGCGGGCGCCTTCAGCTCCAGGCTGAGACCGGTGTCCCTGCTCCTGACGGCGAGCAGCTCCTTCAGGGTGGGCACCCGCTGGCCCGCGTACCGGGCGTCGAACCAGGACCCGGCGTCCAGCCGCTTGATCTCGTCCAGGGTGAACTGGCCCACCCTCCAGGGCGCCCGGTCGGGGAAGACCTGCTCCACGTCGGTGGTCCGGGCGAGCGTGTCGTCGTGCAGGAGCACGATCCGCTTGTCCGCCGTGAGCTGCACGTCGCCTTCCAGGACGTCCGCCCGGTCGCGGACCCCGTCGCGGTAGGACGCGAGCGTCTCCTCGGGGGCCTGGCCCGGCGACCCGCGATGCCCGACGATCACCGCGTGCGCGCGCTTGCCCGCGGCCTGCGGCGCGGCCTGCGCGCTGCCCGCGAAGGCGAGGGCGGCGGCCAGCACGGCCCCGCCCCCGATCATGGCGATCCTGTTCACGAGATCCTCCCGCCTGGAAATGACTTGATCATCACCGCGGAAGCTTGCGAACACCAGACCGGCCGCTTAATTTCCCCCGAACCCCAACAAACCGCCCGGCTGCCGGGTCGCGGCCGGTCAGCGGGCGAACTCGATCGCCCGGGACTCCCGGACGACGGTGACCCGGATCTGGCCGGGATAGGTCAGCTCGTCCTCGACCTGCTTGGCGATGTCGCGGGCGATCACCTGGGCCTGGATGTCGTCGACCGCGTCGGGCTTCACCATCACCCGGATCTCGCGGCCCGCCTGCATCGCGAAGACCTTCTCCACGCCCTCGTGCCGGTCGCGGGCGATCTCCTCCAGCCGCTCCAGCCGCTTGACGTAGGCCTCCAGCGACTCGCGGCGCGCCCCCGGCCGGCTGCCGCTCACCGCGTCGGCGGCCTGGGTGAGCACGGCCTCCACGGTCCGGACCTCGACCTCGTTGTGGTGCGCCTCGATCGCGTGGACGACGTCCTCGTGCTCGCCGTAGCGGCGGGCGATCTCGGCGCCGATCAGCGCGTGGCTGCCCTCCACCTCGTGCGTGAGCGCCTTGCCGATGTCGTGCAGCAGCGTGCACCGCTTGGCGACCTCCACCGGCAGCCGCAGCTCGCCCGCCATGATGCCGGCGATGTGCGCGGACTCGATCAGGTGCTTGAGCACGTTCTGCCCGTAGGACGTCCGGTACCGCAGCTGGCCGAGCAGCGCGATCAGCTCCGGGTGCATGTCGGCGATGCCGACCTCGACCAGGGCGTCCTCGCCGGCGCGGACGCACAGCTGCTCGACGTCGCCGCGGCTGCGCTCGTAGATCTCCTCGATCCGCTGGGGGTGGATCCGGCCGTCCAGGACGAGCTTCTCCAGCGTCAGCCGCCCCACCTCGCGCCGCACCGGGTCGAAGCAGCTCAGCAGCACCGCCTCCGGGGTGTCGTCGATGATGAGGTTCACGCCCGTGGTCGACTCGAAGGCGCGGATGTTGCGGCCCTCGCGGCCGATGATGCGGCCCTTCATCTCGTCGCTCGGCAGGTGCAGGACCGACACCACCGACTCGGCGGTCTGCTCGCTGGCGACCCGCTGGATCGCCAGCGTCACGATCTTGCGGGCGCGCTTGTCGCCCTCCGCCTTCGCCGCGTTCTCGATCTCCCGCACGATCGGGATGGACTCGCGCTTCGCCTGGTTCTCCATCGCCGCGACGAGTTCGCCCTTGGCCTGCTCGGCGGTCAGCCCGGCCGCCTGCTCCAGGACCTTGCGCCGCTCCTCGGCGACGCCGTCGAGCTCCTGCCCGCGGGCCTCCAGCGCCTTGCCGGTCTCGGTGAGCCGTCCCTGCCACTCCTCCAGGCGGCGCACCTCGGCGTCCAGCCGCTGCTCCCGCTCCGCGAGGCGCGCCTCACGGCGCTCCAGGTCCTCCCGGACGGTGCGGAGGTCGTCCCGCAGGGTCCGGCCCTCCTCGTCGAGCTCCGCGCGTCCCGCGGCGGCGGCCTGCTGCGCCTCGCGCTCGGCCTCCTCCAGGACGGCCCGCGCGTCCTTCGCGGCCTTCGCCCTGATCTCGTCCGCCTCGCCCTGCGCCCGGGCCATCTCGGCCGCGGCCCTGCCGGGCGTGCCGGGACGCCGCACCAGGACGATCACGAGAGCGACCAGGGTCACCAGCAGCGCTGCACCCAGCAGGACGCTCTCCATGAGGCAGATCCTTCCTCGCCGCGGGCCCGTCCGGACTACGGGGCCCTGCCTAGCGAGGATTTACTCGCGCACACGGATGCACGACATCGCGGGACGACGCAGCGGCGCGCCCCGGCGACTCGGCCGGATCCGGTCGACGAACGTGTCCTTTATGCCTCTCAGCTGCTGGAACGTGCTCGGTCGTATGGCAATCCGCGAGACGCGGAGTAACTCCTCACTGCCGTAACGGTAAGCGGCACAGAGGTAATGAGCAAGCAAACGACGGGCATTCCGGACTAACCGAACGTCGACGTGACTCCTTCCTTACCGCCTCCCCTGACCCCCGCCCCCCACCCCGACCTGCACCATCACACCCCCGCCACCCCACACCCCCGAACCGCCCTCAAACCCCCACCCCCGACATCCCCGGCGTGTCGCACCCCGCCCGGCCACACGCCGCCAACGCGGGCGGGGCGGACGGGAGAGGGTGCGCGTGGGCTGATCGGCGAAGGCTGCCGGGGGCCGTGTCGCCGCCGGCCATGGGCGGCTCGGGGGCTGGCGGGGTGTTGGTGGTGGGGGTGGGTTAGTCGGGAGGGGTGGGGAGGTTTTCTGGGTCGGTGCCTTCTTCGGCCAGGGCTTCCTTGACCACTCGGTAGGAGAGGGAGGGTGAGTAGCCCTTGCGGGCGAGCATGCCGACCAGGCGGCGCATGCGCTTGGCGGGGTCGGCGCCTCGGGTGGCCGGGAGTTTGCGGGCCACCAGGGCACGGGCCGTCTGCTCCTCCTGGGCCGGGTCCAGGGTCTCCACGGCGTCGTTGACGGCCTCGGCGGGGACGCCGCGGCGGCGGAGTTCGGCGGCCAGGGCCCGCTTGGCCAGGCCTCGTCCGGCGTGCCTGGACTGGACCCAGGCCTGGGCGAAGGCCTCGTCGTCGATGAGGCCGACGTCGGTGAAGCGGGCCAGGACGCGTTCGGCGACGTCGTCGGGGATCTGCTTGCGGTGCAGGGCGTCTGCCAGCTGGGCCCGCGTGCGGGGGGAGGCGGACAGCAGGCGCAGGCAGATCTCGCGGGCCCTCGCCTCCGGGTCGCTCTCGCGTGCGGCCGTCATGGGGGGCCGGCCGGCGCGGGGGCCGTGGGAGCGGCGGCGCCATCGGGGAAGTTCCGGGCACCGGTCGTGCGGTGCCGGGTAAGGCGCCGCCGCCCTGCATACGAGATCATCGCTTACTCTTCGTCAAGAGTCACCCGTCTCGGGAGATTCCTTGTCAGGAATCACCCGCCTTGGCCGCCTTGGCGCCGCGCTTCGCGGCGGGGGCCTTGACCGGGGCGGGGGCGGGCGGCTCGGACGTGGCGCCCGGGGCTGCGGCGGGCTCGGCCTCCTTGTCGACCTTCGGGCCGATGCCGAGCTTCTCCTTGATCTTCTTCTCGATGCCGTCGGCCAGGTCGGGGTTGGCCTTGAGGAAGTTGCGGGCGTTCTCCTTGCCCTGGCCGAGCTGGTCGCCGTCGTAGGTGTACCAGGCGCCGGACTTGCGGACGAAGCCGTGCTCCACGCCGAGGTCGATCAGGCCGCCCTCGCGGCTGATGCCCAGGCCGTAGAGCAGGTCGAAGTCGGCGACGCGGAACGGCGGGGCCATCTTGTTCTTGACGACCTTGACGCGGACGCGGTTGCCGACGGCCTCGGTGCCGTCCTTGAGCGTCTCGATGCGGCGGACGTCGAGGCGGACGGAGGCGTAGAACTTCAGCGCGCGGCCGCCGGTGGTGGTCTCCGGGGAGCCGAACATGACGCCGACCTTCTCGCGGAGCTGGTTGATGAAGACGGCGGTGGTCTTGGTCTGGTTGATCGCCCCGGTGAGCTTGCGCAGGGCCTGCGACATGAGGCGGGCCTGGAGGCCGACGTGGCTGTCGCCCATCTCGCCCTCGATCTCGGCGCGCGGCACCAGCGCGGCGACGGAGTCGATGACGACGATGTCGATCGCGCCGGAGCGGATCAGCATGTCGGTGATCTCCAGGGCCTGCTCGCCGGTGTCGGGCTGGGAGACCAGCAGGGCGTCGATGTCGACGCCGAGCTTGGCGGCGTACTCGGGGTCGAGCGCGTGCTCGGCGTCGACGAAGGCGGCGATGCCGCCCATCTTCTGGATGCTCGCGACGGCGTGGAGCGCGATGGAGGTCTTGCCGGAGCCCTCGGGGCCGTACACCTCGACGACGCGGCCGCGCGGCAAACCGCCGATGCCGAGGGCGATGTCGAGGGAGATCGCGCCGGTGGGGATCACCTCGACGGGCGCCCGCGCCTCCTCGCCCATCCGCATGACCGACCCCTTGCCGAACTGCCGCTCGATCTGGGCGAGTGCGGTCTCGAGAGCCTTCTCCCGGTCGTTCGCTGCCATTGAGATGTCCTTCTCGTTGAGATGTGTCGGCTCTCGGCCGCTGCTTGCGATGTCGAGGGCGACGTTACGGCGGGCCACCGACACTTTCGACCCCGGCGCGGTTCGAGGACGCCGCCGCGGGCCCGGGCCAGCTTACCGAACATCCGTTCGATCATCGTCCCGCATGCCGATTTGCGGCGGAATCTCCGTGCGATCGATGGTCCCGACCCCGTAACCTGGCGGGGTTGACGGAGGGTTCCAATCATGACGCTGACCGTCCTCTTCTGCGTCGATCCGCTCCATCCCCGGCGCGTTGACCCCCACTTCGCCCGCGAGGCCGCGGCCGTGCGGGACCACTACGGCGAGATCGCCCTGATCGACCACGACGCGCTGCGGCGCGGGGACGTCGAGGACGCGATCGACGCGGCGCCCTCCGACCTCGGCCCCGTCTGGTACCGCGGATGGATGCTCTCTGCGGAGGAGTACGGCGCGATGGCCGCCGCCCTGAAGCGGCGCGGAACGATGCTCCTGACGCACCCGGACGACTACCGCCGCGCGCACGAGCTGCCGGGATGGCACGACACGTTCGCCGGGCTCACCCCGCACAGCGTGTGGCGCCCTCTCGGCACCGGCCAGGATCCCGGCCCCCTCGGTGAGCTGGGCGAGCTCGTCAGGCCGCTGCGCGGCGGGCCCGGCGTGGTCAAGGACTACGTGAAGTCGTGCAAGCACGAGTGGGAGGAGGCGTGCTTCGTCCCCGACGTGAAGAACCTCGCGCGGCTGCACGACGTCGCGGCGAAGATGGTCGCGCTGCGCGACGACCATCTGGCCGGCGGTCTCGTCGTGCGGGAGTTCGAGCAGTACGACGGGGAGGGCGAGGCGCGCGTGTGGTGGGTGGACGGCGAACCCACGCTGGTCGGCCCCCACCCGGACAGCCCCGGCGTGGAGCTCGATCCGGACCTTTCCGCGGTGGCCCCCGCCGTCCGCGCGCTGGGGTGCCGGTTCATCACCACCGATCTGGCCCGCCGCACGGACGGCGCCTGGCGCGTCGTGGAGGTCGGTGACGGCCAGGTCAGCGACCTGCCGTCGTCCGTGGACGCGATGGACCTCTACGCGCACCTTCCTGTGCCGGAATAACGTCCGTACAGGATGATGCGGCGTGTTATCGAACCAGATTAGGGTTCTCACCGTCTCATGACCTGTGGCCCCAGGCCGCCGATCGACCCCTCCGCGAGAAGGACGTGCTGTCTTGCCCCCTCAGGAGCCCACTCGCCGGCTCAGCTCCCGCGCCGTGAAGGTGGGGATGGTGAGCGCCCTGTCACTGACCCTCGTCGCCTGCGGCTCCGGTTCGACGACGGCGCGATGCGTGGACCGCAACGCGCCGGCCAAGGGCAAGAGCGGGTACAAGGTCGTCCCGGACAACAACTGCAACAGCGGCGACATCGACAACGGGGCCAACAACGCCTACAACCGCTACTTCTGGTACTACGGCGGGAAGAGCCGGTCCGGCTTCGTGTCCGGCGGCAGCCAGTACCGCCCCTCGGGGAAGATCAAGTCGAGTGGCGGGCGGACGCTGAGCCGGGGCGGGTTCGGCGGCGGCGGCAAGGGCGGGAGCTGAACCGTGCGCCGTGTCCGTTCCGCACCGCGCGAGGGCTGGGCCGAGAAGGTCGAGGAGCACGGCCTGGCCTTCCACCGCACCGCGCACCCCGAGCATCTGACCCGGCCCTACTGGGACGAGTCGGTCCACTACGTCTTCGACATGGACGAGGTGCTGGCCCTCGAAGCCGTCGTCGAGGAACTGCACCGGATGTGCCTGGACGTGGTGGAGCACGTCGTGTCTACCGGTCGCTACCACGTCCTCGGCATCCCCGACTGGGTGGCGCCCCTGATCGAGGAATCGTGGCGGCGCGGCGACCCGCACCTGTACGGGCGGTTCGATCTGCGCTACGACGGCCAGGGGCCCGCCAAGCTCCTGGAGTACAACGCCGATACGCCGACCGCGCTGGTGGAGAGCGCCGTCGTCCAGTGGTACTGGCTCCAGGAGACCCATCCTGGGGACGACCAGTGGAACTCCATCCACGAGCGGTTCGTGGCGCGCTGGAAGGAGATGGCGCCCACCGTGGGCGGCGGGCCCGTCCACTTCGCCTGGACGACCGGCGACGAGACCGGCGAGGAGGTCATGACGATCGCCTACATGCAGGAGACCGCGGAGGAGGCGGGCCTGCCGGGTGTGGCGATCGCCATGGAGGACATCGGCTGGGACGCCGAGCGGAGGCGGTTCGTCGATCTCGACGAGCGGGAGATCGGGACGCTCTGCAAGCTCTACCCCTGGGAGTGGATCGTCGCCGAGCCGTTCGGGCGCAACATCCCGGGGACGCCCACGTCGTGGATAGAGCCCATCTGGAAGATGGTGCTCTCCAACAAGGCGCTGCTCGTCCTGCTCTGGGAGCTGTTCCCAGGTCACCCCAATCTGCTGCCCACCTACCTGAACACGCCGTCGAACCTGACGTCCTATGTGCAGAAGCCGCTGCTCGGGCGAGAGGGCGCGAGCATGCGCATCGTCACGCCGGACGGTTCCGAGCAGCGGACCCAGGGCGACTACGGCGCGGAGGGATTCGTCTTCCAGGAGTTCTGCGCGCTGCCGGAGTTCGACGGCGAGCACCCCGTGCTCGGCGCATGGGTGGTTCACGACGGGGCCGCCGGGATCGGCATCAGGGAGACGTCAGGCCTCATCACCGACGACACGTCGTCGTTCGTCCCGCACCGCATCCCGCTCTAGCGGCCCCCTAGCGCAAGGTCGAGGGGACGTCGAAGGTCGCGACGACGGCCTGCCAGACCTTCTTGGCGGATTCGCCCTCGGCGAAGGCCTGCTCGATGGTGCGGCCGCCTAGTTCGGCCATGACGTAGTCCTTGGCCACGCTCTCGGCATAGTGCTCGCCGAACTGCTGGTTCATCCGATCCCAGAAGAGTGTTAGCCGCACATGACCCACGCTATCCGACGGATGGTTCCCCCAGGGACCGCGTCACCTCGCCGGGGACCTCGGGCGCGCGGCCTTGGCGGTACTGGCGGTGCAGGCCCGTCAGATACCGTTCGACGCCTTCGATGACCCGCGCCGTCCGGTAGGAGGGGAAGACGTCGAATCCGTGCTGGGCGCCCTGCATCTCGGCGTAGAGCACGGGCGAGTCGGAGACCTTCCGCAGCCGTTCGACGAACTGGCGGGCCTCGACCGCGGGGATGAGCGAGTCCCGGCTGCCGTGGATGACGAAGAAGGGCGGCGCGTCTTCGCGGAGGTAGGTGACCGGGGACGCCTTGGCGTACGCCTCCTGATTCTCCGCGAAGGGCTGCTTGACGACCATCCGTTCCATGAGGCGGGTGGTGCCGAAGGGGCGGGGAAACGTTCCCGGCTCGAAGAAGTTGTAGAAGCCGTAGAAGGGGACGGCGCCCTGCACGGTGGTGTCCGCGTCCTCGAAGCCCGGCTGGAATTCGGGGACGTTCGCGGTCAGTGCCACCATCGCGGTGAGGTGCCCGCCGGCCGAACCACCGGTCACGCAGAGGTAGTCGGGATCTGCTCCGTACTCCTCTGCGTGCTCCTTGTACCAGGCGACGAAGTGCTTCAGGTCGATCAGGTGCTCCGGCCAGGTGGCGCGCGGGCTGAGCCGGTAGTTGACGTTGAAGCCGACCCATCCCTGGACGGCCATGTGGTTGAGCAGCGGCAGCCCTTGCTCCCGCTTGTCGCCGATCACCCAGGCTCCGCCGTGGATCTGCATGAGGCCCGGGCGCAGCTCTCCTTCGGCGCGTTCCCCGGCGGGGTGGAAGACGTCCAGTTTCAGGCGCAGGCGGCCCTCCTGCCGGTACACGACGTTGCGTTCGACCCGCACGCCCTCGCGGGGGACCAGGCACAGCGGAGGGACGATCAGGTGTCCGAGCGGGTAGCGCGGTGCGCCCTCCGGGTCCAGTTCGAGGGGAGCGCCGCTGTCCCGCAGAGTGACGACCGTCCTGCGGGACGCCGCGAGGGTGGCCGCGACGCCCGCCATGCCGAGGACCGCCAGGACGAGCCCGGTCCAGCCCGCCCAGCCGTCCAGTCCCCCGAAGGCCGCGGCAAGGGCCGTGATTGCGGCCCAGGCGACCAGGACGTGCGGCGCCAGTTCGATCGTGAGCCAGCCCGCGAAGAAGCTCCCCACGAGCAGGACGGGGCTGCGCCGCGGGGCATGGGCGTTGGCGGCCGTCAGGGCGAACAGGAGGCCCAGGGCGAGGAGGACGTAAGGCATCGCGACTCCCTTGCGAAGCGTTGGCCTGCCCGCCCCACCTTGCCCATACAAGCGCTTGCTTACAATAGGTTCCGCGGGGGACGCCCGGTTCACCTCCACCCCGATGCTGTGACGCGCGCCACGCCCGCGCATTCTGTCCGACGCGCAAGGCAGTATGGCGCTATGGGCGGTGACGTGCTCGAACGCTTCTCCCCGGCGACCCGTGCCTGGTTCACCGGGGCGTTCGCCGCACCCACTCCCGCGCAGGCCGGAGCCTGGGACTCCATCGCCGGCGGCGACAACACGCTGGTCGTGGCGCCGACCGGGTCCGGCAAGACCCTCGCGGCCTTCCTGTGGTCCCTCGACCGGCTCGGCACCGAGGCCGTCCCCGAAGACGCGCTGCGCCGCTGCCGCGTCCTGTACGTGTCGCCGCTGAAGGCCCTCGCCGTGGACGTCGAGCGCAACCTGCGCGCCCCGCTGACCGGCATCCGCCACGCGGCGCGCCGCCTCGGCCTGCCCGAGCCCGACGTCCGCGTCGGGATGCGGTCGGGCGACACCCCCGCCGACGAGCGCCGCCGGCTGGCCGTCAAGCCGCCCGACATCCTGATCACGACACCGGAGTCGCTGTTCCTGATCCTCACCTCGCGGGCGCGCGAGTCGCTGCGCGGGGTGGAGACCGTCATCGTCGACGAGGTGCACGCCGTGGCGGGCACCAAGCGCGGCGCGCATCTGGCGCTGTCCCTCGAACGCCTGGACGCGCTTCTCGAACGTCCCGCCCAGCGGATCGGCCTGTCGGCGACGGTCCGTCCCGCGGACGAGGTGGCGGCGTTCCTGGGCGGCCCGAGGCCCGCCGCCGTCGTCCAGCCGCGTTCGGAGAAGGTGTTCGAGCTCGACATCGTCGTCCCGGTGGAGGACATGGGCGAGGTCGGCCAGTTCGTCGACGACTCGGGGGCGCCCGACCCCCGCCAGCGCAGCATCTGGCCCCACGTCGAAGACCGCTTGCTCGACCTCATTCAGGCGCATCGCTCGACGCTCGTGTTCGCCAACTCCCGGCGCCTGGCCGAGAGGCTGTGCGGACGGCTGAACGAACTCGCCTACGAGCGCTCGACCGGCGAACCCCTGGCGGAGGACCACTCCCCCGCGTCCACGATGGCCCAGGCGGGCGCGGCCAAGGGAGCGCCCCTGGAAATCGCCAGGGCGCACCACGGCTCGGTGTCCAAGGAGGAGCGGGCCGGTATCGAGAACGCTCTGAAGGAGGGCCGCCTGCCCGCGGTCGTGGCGACGTCCAGCCTGGAACTGGGCATCGACATGGGCGCGGTCGACCTGGTCGTCCAGGTGGAGTCGCCGCCGTCGGTCGCCAACGGCCTCCAGCGGGTCGGGCGTGCCGGCCACCAGGTCGGCGCCGTGTCCAAGGGCGTCATCTTCCCCAAATACCGGGGCGACCTCGTGCAGACGGCCGTGGTGGCCGAGCGCATGCGCGGCGGTGAGATCGAGGAGCTGCGGTACCCGCGCAACCCTCTCGACGTCCTGGCCCAGCAGATCGTCGCGATGGTCTCCATGGACGAGTGGACGGTCGACGAACTCGAATCCCTCGTCAAACGCGCCGCCTCCTACGCCACGCTTCCCCGGTCGGCGCTGGAGGCGTGCCTCGACATGCTCGCCGGGCGCTACCCCAGCGACGAGTTCGGCGAGCTCCGCCCGCGCCTGGTCTGGGACCGCGTGACCGGGGTGCTGCGCGACCGTCCGGGCGCCCAGCGTCTCGCCGTGACCAGCGGCGGGACGATCCCTGACCGCGGCCTGTTCGGGGTGTTCCTCGTCGGCGAGAAGGCGTCGCGCGTCGGCGAGCTCGACGAGGAGATGGTGTACGAGTCGCGCGTGGGGGACGTGTTCGTCCTCGGTGCGAGCTCATGGCGGATCGAGGACATCACCCCCGACCGGGTGCTCGTCTCCCCCGCACCGGGCCAGCCCGGCAAGCTGCCGTTCTGGCACGGCGACACACTGGGGCGTCCGGCCGAACTGGGCCGCGCGCTCGGCACGTTCACCCGGGAGCTGGCCGAGCTGTCCCAGCCGGAGGCGCGGGCCCGCGTCGCCGCGTCCGGGCTGGACGACTGGGCCTCCGCCAACCTCGTCTCCTACCTGACCGAGCAGCGAGAGGCCACCGGCCACGTACCCGACGACCGCACGATGGTGGTCGAGCGGTTCCGCGACGAGCTCGGCGACTGGCGCATGGTCGTCCACTCGCCGCTGGGCGCGCGCGTGCACGCGCCCTGGGCGCTCGCCATAGCCGGGCGCCTGCGCGAGCGGTACGGCGTCGACGCGCAGGCCATGCACGCCGACGACGGCATCGTCATCCGCATCCCCGACATGGACGAGCCTCCCGGCCTCGACCTGGCCGTCTTCGACGCCGACGACATCGAACGCATCGTCGTCGACGAGCTGGGCGGTTCGGCGCTGTTCGCCGCCCGCTTCCGCGAGTGCGCGGCGCGCTCGCTGCTGCTCCCCCGCCGCCGTCCCGACAAGCGCATGCCGCTGTGGCAGCAGCGCCAGCGCGCCGCGCAGCTGCTGGCCGTGGCGAGCAAGTACCCGTCGTTCCCGATCGTGCTGGAGACCATGCGCGAGTGCCTGCAGGACGTGTTCGACGTCCCGGGCCTGGTGCAGCTGATGCGCGACATGTCCGGACGCAAGGTCCGCATGGTGGAGGTGGAGACGTCCGAGCCGTCCCCCTACGCGCGTTCCCTTCTGTTCCACTACGTCGGCGCCTTCATGTACGAGGGCGACTCGCCCCTGGCGGAGCGGCGCGCCCAGGCCCTCGCGCTCGACTCGGCGCTGCTCGCCGAACTGCTCGGCCAGGCCGACCTGCGTGAGCTGCTCGATCCCGACGCCGTCACCGAGACCGAACGCGAACTCCAGCGCCTCGCGGCCGACCGCCGCGCCCGCGACTTGGAGGGCGTCGCCGACCTCCTGCGCGCCCTCGGTCCGCTCAGCACGGCCGAGGCGGCCGAGCGCACGCTCCCCGCGAGCCTCGGCGCCCCAGACGAGACCGCGGCCGGTGACGGCGAGGCCGCCGCGGTCGGCGGTCCCGTCCCGGACGCGGTGCTCGTCCAGGTGTCGCGGTGGCTGGCGGAGCTGGAGGCGACGCGGCGGGCGATCCGGGTCCGGATCGCCGGGCAGGAGCATTGGGCCGCGATCGAGGACGCGGGCCGGCTGCGGGACGCGCTCGGCGCACCGCTGCCGGTGGGCGTCCCGGAGGCGTTCCTCGAACCGGTCGCCGACCCGCTCGGCGACCTGGTCTCCCGGTACGCGCGCACGCACGGGCCGTTCCGGGCGGCCGAGGCCGCCGCGCGCTTCGGGCTGGGCGTCGCCGTGGTCGTCGAGACGCTGCGGCGGCTGTCGGGCGCGGGCCGGATCGTCGAGGGCGAGTTCCTGCCGGTCGGGTCCGTGGCGGGCCCGCTGACGACCGAATGGTGCGACAGCGGCGTGCTGCGGATGCTGCGGCGCCGTTCCCTGGCACGCCTGCGCGCCGAGGTCGAACCGTCCCCGCCGGAGTCGCTCGGCCGGTTCCTGCCGGCGTGGCACGGCATCTCGGGCGGGTCGCGGCTGCGGGGCATCGACGCGCTCGTGCAGGCGATCGAGCAGTTGCAGGGCGCGGCGGTGCCCGCGTCCGCGCTGGAGTCTCTGGTGCTGCCGTCGCGGGTGCCCGGCTACACCCCGGCCATGCTGGACGAGCTGACGTCGGCCGGCGAGGTCGTGTGGGCCGGCCAGGGCGGGCTGCCGGGCGGCGACGGCTGGGTGGCGCTGTACCTGGCCGACACCGCTCCGCTGCTCATGCCGGGCCCCGCGGAGATCACTCTCACGCCCGTGCACCAGGCCGTCCTCGACGCCCTCGGCGACGGGGGCGCGCTGTTCTTCCGGACTCTGTCCGACCGCGTGAACAGGCAGGCCAGCGCCAACGACGCCGACCTCGTCACCGCCGTGTGGGACCTGGTCTGGGCCGGCCACCTCACCAACGACACGCTGGCCCCGCTGCGGTCCGCGCTCGGATCGGGCCGTCCGACCCACCGTTCCCGGACGACGCGCCGCGGACGTCCCGTCCTGCCGTCCCGGACGGGTCCGCCCACGGTCGCCGGACGCTGGTGGCCGCTCCCCGAGCGCGAGCCCACCGCGACCCTGCGCTCGCACGCTCTCGCCGAAGCGCTCCTGGAGCGGTACGGCATCGTCATCCGAGGCGCCGTCGCGGCCGAACGCACTCCTGGCGGGTTCTCCGCCGTGTACCCGGTCCTGCGCGCGTTCGAGGAGACGGGCCGTTGCCGGCGGGGCTATTTCGTCGAGGGCCTGGGAGCCGCCCAGTTCGCGCTGCCGGGGGCCGTCGACCGGCTCCGCGCGCTCCGTCCGGCGACGGCCACCGCCCCGGACGACATCTCCGCCCTCTGGGAGGCTCCCCGCAAGCCCGGGGTCCGCGCGCTCGTCCTGGCGGCGGCCGATCCTGCCAACCCGTACGGCGCGGCCCTGCCCTGGCCGGAACGCGCCGACGAGGTCGCCAGCGGCCACAAGCCGGGCCGCAAGGCGGGCGCGCTGGTCGTGCTGGTCGAGGGCCGGCTCGTCCTCTATGTCGAGCGCGGCGGGCGGACGCTCCTGACCTGGGACGACGACCCGGAGGTCCTGCAACCGGCCGTCGACGCCCTCGCCCTGGCCGTCCGCGAGGGGGCGCTCGGCAAGCTGACCGTGGAGCGCGCCGACGGCGAGGCGATCAGCGACTCCCCGCTGGCCGCCGCGCTGGAGTCGGCCGGTTTCCATCCCACGCCGCGCGGGCTGCGGCTGCGCTCCTGACCGCCCGTGCCCCAGAGGGCGACGGTCACGGCGGCGGCGCACACCAACACTCCGAGAAGTGACGGCAGGGTGAGGGTGCTGCCGAACATCAGCCAGCCCCACAGCATCGTCGTGGGCGGGGTGAGGTAGAGCAGGGCCGACACGCGAGCGACACCCGTCCGCCGGACGTTGACCCAGTACAGCCCGTACCCGCCGAACATCGCCAGCACGACGAGGATGGCCATGGCCGTCCAGAACGCGGGGTCGGCCGGAGGAACCAGTGAGCCGTCCGCACCGGCGAAGCCGGAGAACAGCACCGCGCTCACGCCCGCCTGGACGGCCAGGGCCTCCGGCAGTTCCAGGGAGGGGCGCGTGCGGCGTTCCACGAGGGTGGCGCCGACGAGGGAGAGCATCGCGGCGAACGGAAGCGCGTACGCCCAGGCCGGAGCGTCCGCGCTCAGGTCGCCGCCGACGACGAGCGCGACGCCGCCGAGCCCGGCGGCGAACCCGGCGAGCTGCCGGCGGCCGACCGGTTCGCCGAGCACGGGCGCGGCGAGCGCGACCGCGACGAGCGGCTGCAACGCGGTGATGAGGCTGTTGATCCCCGCCGCGACGCCGTGCTCGGCGGCGAGGAAGACGCCGGAGAGGTAGCCGACCTGTCCGAGCGTCCCGATCAGGGCGTGCAGGGCCAGGTCGCGGGGCGGGATCCGGCGGCGCCGCCACAGCAGCCACATGCCGAGCGCGCCCGCGCCGATGATGAACCTCCAGGCCAGCAGGGCGCTCGCGGGCGCGCTCCGGGTGCCGAGCTCGGCGCCGACGAACCCGGAGCTCCACATGACGACGAAGGCGGCGCCCAGCAGGGCGTCCGATCGGCGGATGTCCACGGACCCTCCTTAGGTATACATACCGGTATACCTACACAGTAGCCATACCGGTATGTATACTCGACGTCACCCCTGCGGAAGGAGCCGCGATGCCCGTGCACGACCGGCCGCTCACCCCCGCCGCCCGGCGGGTCCTGCAGACCGCGAGCGAGCTGTTCTACGAGCGCGGCATCGGCTCGGTCGGCATGGAGCTGATCGCCGCCGAGGCGGGCGTCACGAAGAAGACCGTCTACGACCGCTTCGGCTCCAAGGACGCGCTGATCCTGGCCTACCTGCGGGCCCGCGACGAGCGGTGGCGCGCCTTCACGACCGGCCGGATCGCCGAGGCCGCCGGCGCCCGCGAGCGGGTGCTCGCCACGTTCGACGCCCTCGGCGAGTGGCTGGCCACCGAGTCCGGGCGCGGCTGCTCGATGGTGAACGCCTGCGCCGAACTGCCCGACCCGTCCCACCCCGTCCACGGGGTGGCCGCCGAGCAGAAGGCGTGGGTGCGCGCCCTCTACGCGGACCTGGTCGGCGACGGCGCGCTGGCCGACCAGCTGCTCATCCTGCACGAGGGCGCGGTCGTCGCGTTCAGCGTCGCGGGCGTGCGCGACGCCTCGGCCGCCGCCCGCGCCGCGGCCGAGGCGATCGTGCCCCGCGCGCTCAGCGCCGCCGCCCCCTGAACATGTTGATCAACCCGCGCAGGGCCCGCTCGTCCAGGGACCCGAACGGGTTGTCGTGGACGAGGTAGGTCCAGGTCGCCGAGGGCCGCTTGAGCCCCGCGGAGTCGAGGTCGACGCCGTCCGCCGAGGCGGTGAGGGCCTCGAAGGCGGCCGCGGACCGCTTCCGCGCGTCGCCCAGGAGCCGCTTGCCCGCCGGGACGGCCTCCCGGTTGAACTCGACCAGCGGGTCCAGGCCCCGGCCGAGCGAGCGCAGGTGGATGCCCTCGCGCAGGTCGGCGAGGAAGGCCAGGTGCTCGGCCCAGCAGCGGTCCAGCTGGAACAGGACGATCTGCCGCGCGGCGGCCGCCACCGCTTCCGCGCCCGCGATCGCGGTGAGCTCGGCGTGCCGCTCCGGAGCGTCGGCCGCCATGGCCGCGTCGGCGGCGTCGCCGTTCAGGACGGCGTCGCGCTCGGCGAGCACCTCCCGCCGCTGGAGCCCGATCAGGTGGTTGTACCGCCACGTGTTGCGGTGCAGTTCCAGGTCGACGCCCTCCGCGACGCGCTGGGCGTGGCCGACGATCCAGTGCGCGCCCTTGCCGGTGATGAGCCCGTCGTCACCGGCGGGCTCCTTCGACTCCTCGTCCGGCGCGTAGCGGGTGACGAGGTCGTCCTGGAGGCTGGTGAAGAACACCGAGCCGCCGGGGTCGCCCTGCCGCCCGGCCCGCCCTCGGAGCTGGTCGTCCAGGCGGCTGCTGTGGTAGCGGCCCGTCCCGATGACCAGCAGGCCGCCCGCCCGCGCGACCCGGTCGTGGTCGGTGCCGTCCCGCTCGGCCGGGGCCGTGCCCGGGACGGACGGCGAGGGGCTGCCGCCCAGCCGGATGTCGGTGCCCCGGCCGGCCATCTGCGTGGAGACGGTGATCGCGCCGTACGCGCCCGCCTCCGCGATGATCGCGGCCTCCTCGGCGTCGTTCTTGGCGGTGAGCACGACCCGGTCGAGCCCGGCGCGGGACAGGCGGCGGGCGAGCCGCTCGGACTCGGCGACGTCGCCCGTCCCGACCAGCACCGGGCGGCCGGCGGCGTGCGCGGCGGCGATCTCCTCGACGATCGCGACCTCCTTGTCGGCGGCGGTCGCGTAGAGGCGGTCCGGCTCGTCGTCGCGGACGCACGGCCGGTTCGGCGGGACGACGGCGATCGCCAGCGAGTAGAACTCGGTCAGCTGCCCGGCGACGGCCATCGCGGTGCCCGTCATGCCGCACCGGACGGGGTAGCGCCCGATCAGCTCCTGCACGGTGATCGAGTCGAGGATCTCGCCGCTCGGGGAGGCGTCCAGGGCCTCCTTCGCCTCGACCGCGGCCTGCAGGCCGTCCGGCCAGCGCTGCAGCAGGGCGACCCGCCCCCGCGACTCGCTGACCAGCTTCACCGCGCCGTCCCGGACGATGTAGTCCACGTCGCGGTGCAGGAGGACCTCCGCGTGCAGGGCAACGTTCACCGCGGTGAGGACCGCGAGGTTCTCCGGCGCGTAGAGGTCGAGCCCGAGGACGCGTTCGACCTCGCGAGCCCCGGCCGCCGTGAGCTGGACGTTGCGCGCCTCGTCGTCGGTGGAGTAGTGCAGCCCGGGGCGCAGCCGCCGGACCAGGTCGGCGTGCCGCGGGTCGGCGGAGCCCGAGTCGTCGGCGCCGGCGAGCACGAGCGGGACCATGGCCTCGTCCACCAGCACCGAGTCGGCCTCGTCGATCAGCGCGACGGACGGCTCGGGCAGCACGAGGTCGGCGGCGCCGGTGGCGAGCCGGTCCCGGAGCAGGTCGAACCCGACCTCGCTGACCGGCGCGTACGTCACGTCCGCCCGGTAGGCCTCGCGCCGCTCGGCGGGAGTGGACGACTGGCCGACCCAGCCGGCGGTGACGCCCAGCATCGCGTAGAGCGGGCCCATCCACTCGGCGTCGCGCCGCGCCAGGTAGTCGTTGACCGACATCACGTGGACCCGGTGGCCGCGCAGCGCGTACCCGGCCGCCGCCAGGGCGCCCGACAGGGTCTTGCCCTCGCCGGTCGCCATCTCCGCGACGTGCCCGGACAGCAGCGCGAGCGTCCCGATGAGCTGCACGTCGAAGGGCCGCTCCCCGAGCGTCCGGCGGGCGGCCTCCCGGCCGAGGGCGCACAGCTCCGCGAGGTCCTCCTTCTCGCGGAGGGCGGACGCGGCGGCGGTCAGCTCCGCGTCCGGCAGCTCCCGGACGCGGGACTCGCGCGCCGCCGCCTCCTCCACCAGGGCGCGCAGCGGCTCCAGATCGACGCTTCCCGGCTTCTGGACGAGGCGGCGCAGCCGGTCACGCAGCGCCATGGCGTCCCCTCGGTTCGTCGCTCACTGTTCCCCCCAACGGGCGGGTCGAAGTCGGCGTTCCCATGATCTCAGCGCGGTGGTCCCGGAGGTGCCGGGGGCGGGCCTCCGCTGTTGGTCTGACCTCGAATTCATTCCTCGGGCGGATCCCCTCCGGCCCTTTCGTTTGAGAGCATGGCCGCATCACGGGGTTTGCGGTGGCCAAGGGGAAAGCGCCACCGCGGAACGGGGTTTCGGCATGACACCTACGGCACGCAAGGCCGCCGCTCTCCGGCGCAAGCGTCAGATCATCAGCCAGACCGTCATCGACCGCGCGCTGAACGACCCTCGGCGTCATCCGGAGGTCGCCGTCGCGGCGGCGTCCGCCAAGTAGGGGAACGGTCCACCGCGCGATCGGGAAGCGCCTCCACCCGGCGGGCGGGGGCGCTTCCCGCTTTCGCGGACGCGCCTTCCTACGATGCCCCCGCGGCCGAGAAGACGTCGTCGCGGGCCTGCTCCAGCGCCGCGTGCAGGGCGCCGCGCAGGACGGGGTTGCCCTTCACGCCGGTGACGGCGACGGCGGGGCGGGTCGGGCTGATCCGGCCGACGATCGACTCGATGCGGGTGGCCAGCGGCCCTCCCCCGGCCCGGCCGAGGCTCCCCGACAGCACCACGAGCCCGGGGTCCAGGACGATGTTGACCGAGGTCACGCCGTAGGAGATCCGGTCGGCGAGCTCGTCGAGGAACGGGCCGCCGCGGTCCTCGTCGGCGGCGGCCGCGCGGACGCAGTCCACGGCGGTCGGCTCGGCGATGCCGTGCTCGTGCGCGAGGGCGCGGACCGCGTCCGCTCCCACCAGTGCCCCGTAGCCGCCGGCGAGCGTCGGGATGCCCCAGGTCCTCGACTCGGTGACGCCCTCGTCCTGCGCCGCGCGCCGGGCCGCGCCGACCGGCAGCGGCGCCCCGGGGACGGGCAGGTAGCCGATCTCCCCCGCGCCGCCCCACCGGCCGCGGTGCAGCCGTCCGCCCAGCATCACCGACAGGCCCATGCCGCGGTCGAACCACATCAGCGCGAAGTCGTCGGCGTCGCGCGCGGCCCCGTAGGCCCGCTCGGCGATCGCGGCGAGGTTCACGTCGTTCTCGATGATCACGGGGCGGCGCAGGTCGGTGCGCAGCGCGGCGAGGACGCCCTCGTGCCAGGCGGGCAGGTCGAAGGAGAACTGGACGTCGCCGGAGCGCGGGTCGACGACGCCGGGCGTCCCGATGACGAACGCGCTCAGCTTCGACACCGCGACCTTGGCCGAGCGGCACGCCTTGACGACGGCGCTGTGCACCATCTTCACGGGATCGTCGGCGCCGTTCGGGTCCACGGTCACCTGGGCGACGATGTGCCCGGTGATGTCGGCGACCCCGGCGGTGACCCCGTCCGGCCCCACCTCCAGGCCCGCGACGTACGCGCTGGACGGGACGACCGCGTAGAGCGCGGCGTTCGGGCCCCGCCCCCCGGCCTGCTCCCCCACCACCGAGACGAGACCGCGCTCCTCCAGCCGGGACAGCAGCTGGGACGCGGTCACCTTCGACAACCCGGTGTGCTCGCCGATCTGCGCGCGGGTGAGCGGGCCCTGCTCGACGAGCAGGTCCAGCGCCGCGCGGTCGTTCAGCTCACGCAGCAGCCTCGGCGTTCCCGGGCGTCTTGCCATTGCGACCCCTGATGTCTCAATCCGCTAACGAGCAGTTTTGTTTAGGAAAGTTTCTTGTTAGTTTACGCCCAAGCGCCGACCGGCACGGTACCCCGGGTCGGGGGCGCCCGCAGAGCGCGGACTGGCGAGCAGGGCGCCCGCGAGCGATGCGAACGCGAGAGGGGCATGGCTGGGACCCTAAAGGGTCCGCGCCGTCCCCACTCGCACCGCAGGCCACAAGGCCGCGCGAGGCGATGCCGGAAAGGAACCCCCAGTGAAGTACATCAAGGTTGCGGCCGTGACGGCCGCGATCGCCCTGGCCGCGACGGCCTGCGGCGGCGACGGCAAGGACGGCGACGCGGGCGACGGCAAGGACCCGGCGCAGCTCAAGGTCTGGATGATGGGCGACGGCACGCCCGAGCAGACCAAGTTCCTCGACGGGGTCGAGGCCGAGTTCAAGCAGAAGCACCCGAACACCGACGTCCAGGTCAAGTACGTGCCGTGGCCGCAGGTCGCCACCACCTTCCAGAAGGCGGCGGCCGGCGGTGAGGGCCCCGACGTCACCGAGCTCGGCAACACCGACGTCCAGTCCCACATCGAGCAGGGCAGCCTGGCCGACATCTCCGACCAGTTCAAGGGGTGGGCGGACGGCAAGACGCTGAACAAGACCGCGCTCGGCAACGACACCGCGGACGGCAAGACCTACGCGGTGCCGTGGTACGGCGGCGTGCGCGGCGTCTGGTACCGGACGGACTGGTTCCAGGAGCTCGGCATCCAGCCGCCGAAGACGTGGGCGGACCTCACCGCCGCCGCGAAGAAGGTGCAGGGCTCCAAGAAGGTCCCCGGCATCGGCATCCCGAGCGACCAGACCAACGCGCTGCTCAGCTTCGTGTGGGGCAACGGCGGCGAGGTCGCCGTCGACGACGGCAAGGGCGGCTTCAAGGGCCAGCTCGACCAGCCGCAGGCCGTCGAGGCGGTCAAGTACTACGCCGGGCTCGTCACCACCGAGAAGGTCGCCCCCGAGAAGTACGTCGGCAAGAACGAGCTGGAGGGCCCGCAGCGCGACTTCGCGCTCGGCAAGCTCGGCATGTACGTCGACGGCAGCTGGGCGCTCAAGGAGATGAAGAAGATCTCCGAGAAGAACGCCGACAAGTGGGGCGTCTTCCCGATCCCGACCAAGACCGGCGGCAACGCCCCGGTCATGGCGGGCGGCTCCGACCTCGCGGTCTGGAACGACAGCAAGGCCAAGAGCGCGGCCTTCGACTACATCACCGTCCTGAACAACGCCAAGAACGCCCAGGGCTGGGCCGACTACAGCGGCTTCTCCTCCATGCGGTCGGACGTGAAGTTCTCCGACCCCAAACTGGAGGTCTTCACCTCGATCGCCGGCAACACCAAGTTCCCGCCGATCAGCTCCGGCTGGGGCGAGTTCGAGCAGGCCAAGAAGGTGCTGCCGAACGCCGTCAAGGCGGTCATGCAGGGCAAGTCCGCCGAGGAGGAGATGAAGAAGGCCAACGAGCAGGCCAACACCCTGCTGAACCCGTAGCACCCGGCTGATCGGAACGTCCATGCTCGACACCGCTCCCGCGGTGCGGAAAGCGCCCGGCCGGAGAACGTCCGGCCGGGCGCGGCCCCGCCGCAGGCCCCGCTTCGGGCCCTACCTGCTGATCGCGCCCACCGTGGCCGTGATCGCCGTCCTGATGTTCTGGCCCATGATCCAGATCGGGATCATGTCGTTCCAGAAGGTCGGCAACCGCCAGCTGCGCGGCGAACCGGCCGAGTCGGTGGGGACCGAGAACTTCGAAAAGATCTTCAACGACCCGTTCTTCTGGCAGACCCTCCGGCACACCGTGCTGTTCGCCGTCGTCGCGGTGTCCCTGACCCTGGTCGTCGGGACGCTGGTGGGGCTGCTGCTCAACAAGCTCGGCAAGCGGATGTCGAGCTTCGTCGCCGGCGGCGTGATGGTCGCCTGGGCGACCCCGCCGGTCACCGCCGCGATCATCTTCAGCTGGCTGTTCGGCACCACCGGCGGCCTGGTCAACTGGTGCCTGGACCTGCTGCCGGACTTCCTGGTCGGCGGCGGATGGAACGACTACAACTGGTTCGCCACGCCGCTGTCCACCTACACCGTCCTCACCGTGTGCGTCGTCTGGCAGGCGTGCCCGTTCGTCGCGGTGTCGGTGCTGGCCGGGCTGAAGAGCGTCCCGGGCGAGCTGTACGAGGCCGCCAGGGTGGACGGCTCCGGACCGTGGCGGACGTTCTGGAGCCTCACCTACCCGATGCTCAAGCCGATCTTCCTCGTGCTGGTCGTCATGTCGATCATCTGGGACTTCAAGGTCTTCACGCAGCTGTTCATCATGGCCGGGATGGCCAACCGCGACGCGTTCAACCTGTCGCTGTACGGCTACTCCGAGGCGTTCGGCTCGCTCAATCCGAAGCTCGGGATGGGCTCGGCGATCGCGCTCGTCCTCACGCTCATCCTGCTCGTCGTCACCGCCCTCTACGTGCGGGTCATGGTCCGTCAGGGGGAGACCCGATGAGGCGCCTGCCGCGCAAGCTGCTGCTGAACGGGACGGGCCTGCTCGTCTTCGTGATCGCGGTGTTCCCCGTCTTCTGGATGGCCTCCACCGCGTTCAAGCCCAACACCGAGATCTTCAGCACGACGCCGAAGCCGCTGCCGTCCCATCCGACGCTGGAGCACTTCGACCTGGTCCTGAACGGCGGCATCGCCGAGGTCTCCTTCTGGGAGTACTTCCGCAACAGCGCGATCCTGGCGCTCGTCACCGTCCTCGTGTCGGGGCTGCTCTCGCTCATGGCCGCGGTCGCCGTCGCCCGCTTCCGGTTCCGGTTCCGCACCACCTTCCTGATCATGCTGCTGGTGGTCCAGATGGTCCCGTGCGAGGCGCTGGTCATCCCGCTGTTCCTCGACCTCAAGCAACTGGACCTGCTGAACAGCCTGGCCGGCCTCGTCATCGTCTACATCGGCTTCGCCGTCCCGTTCGCGATCTGGATGCTGCGCGGCTTCGTCGCCGCCGTGCCGCGCGAGCTGGAGGAGGCCGCCGCCATCGACGGCGCGGGCCCGGTCCGGACGTTCTTTCGCGTCATGCTCCCGCTCGTCGCGCCCGGACTGGTGGCGACCAGCATCTTCTCCTTCATCACCGCCTGGAACGAGTTCATCTTCGCGTTCACGTTCCTGGACGACCAGACCAAGTACACCCTGCCGATCATGCTGCAGTTCTTCTTCGGCCGCAGCGGCAACGCCTGGGGGCCCATCATGGCAGCGTCCACGCTGCTCACCATTCCCGTCATCGCCTTCTTCCTGATCGTCCAGCGCCGCATGGTGTCCGGGCTCACCGCCGGGGCGGTGAAGGGGTGACGACCGACGACATCGCGACCACGGCGGAGATCGCCCGGCTCGCACGCGGCACGCTGCTGCCGTCCTTCCCCGGCCCGACCGCGCCGAGCTGGCTCCTCGACGAGCTGGAGGCCGGGCTCGGCGGCGTCACGCTGTTCGCGCTCACCGGCAACGTCCCGAGCCCGGAGTCGCTGGCCGCGCTCACCGCGCAGATGCGCAAGGCCGGCGACCCCTTCATCACGATCGACGAGGAGGGCGGCGACGTCACCCGCCTCGGCGGCCACGCCACCGGCAGCCCCTACCCGGGCAACGCCGCGCTCGGCGCCGTCGACGACCCCGAGCTGACCCGCCGCATCTACCGCTCGCTCGGCGCCGAACTGGCCGAGGTCGGCGTCAACTTCAACTTCGCGCCGTCGGTGGACGTCAACACCGCCGACGACAACCCCGTCATCGGCACCCGCTCGTTCGGCTCCGACCCCGCGCTGGTCGCACGGCACGCCGCAGCCGCCGTCACCGGCACCCAGGAGGCGGGCGTCGCCGCCTGCGCCAAGCACTTCCCCGGCCACGGCGCGACCGTGGACGACTCCCACCTCGGCATCCCGCTCGTCGACGCCGACCTGGACCTGCTGGACCGGCGCGAGCTCGTCCCGTTCCGGGCGGCGATCGCGGCCGGCACCCGCGCGGTGATGACCGGGCACCTCAACCTGCCCGGCATCACCCGCGGGGCGCCGGCCACCCTCTCCCCCGAGGCGATCACCGGCCTGCTCCGCGAACGGCTCGGCTACCAGGGCGTGATCGTCACCGACGCGCTCGACATGCAGGGCGCCAGCGGCGCTATCGGCATCCCCGAGGCATCCGTCCGGGCCCTCATCGCGGGCGCCGACCTGCTGTGCCTCGGCCCGCACGAGCACGCCGAGACCGTCGAGGCCACCCTCGCCGCGGTCGACGAGGCCGTCCGGACCGGGCGCCTCCCCCTCGCCAGGCTGGCGGACGCCGCCGAGCGCACCCGCCTGCTCAGGGAATGGCTCGCCGGGCACAGCCCCGCCGTCATCGACCGGCCCGCCGGCCTGGAGGCCGCCCGCCGCGCCGTCCGCGTGACGGGAGCGCTGCCCGGCTGGACCGGGGCGCCCCTCGTCGTCGAGACCGAGTCGACCGGCAACATCGCGGTCGGCCCGACCCCCTGGGGACTGCACCCGTGGGCGCCCGACGCCCTCCGGACCGACGGCGCGGACGGGACGGCGGACCACGTCTTGGACCGTGCCAAGGGCCGCGGGCTCGTCATCGTCCTCCGCGACGCGCACCGCCACGCCGCCCAGCGCGCCCTCACCACGGCCCTGCTCACCGCCCGCCCCGACACCGTCGTCGTCGAAATGGGCCTCCCCGTCTGGCGCCCCCACTCCGCCGTCTACCTCGCCACCTACGGCGCCGCCGCCGCCAACGCCCAAGCAGCCGCCGAACTACTGGGGTTGTGTTGATTGCAGTGCCCTTGCAATGCCCTCCTCCTTCGGGCCCGGAGGGCCCTCCATCGTCGGGCACTGCGGCGATCGCTGGCATCGCTCCGGCTCGCCTTGCGGCTCGCTGCGCGATCAGGTTCTCGCTTCGCCCGAACCTGCCTTCGGACGCGATCGCGGCCCCCAACTTTCGCGGGGTCGCAGTGCCGACTGAGGTCGTTGCAGTAGCGGGTACCGGTCAGCGGGCAAGGGGCGCCGCCTGGCCAGCCCTCGCTTCGCTCGTAATTACTTCGGGCGCGATCGCAGCTGGTGAGGTCAACCGCGTACCTGCCGCGGGGCTGACATAGCCGCGCGGCCTTCAAGACCACGGCGCGTCCGCCGGACAAGAGCCCGGTTCCGGCGGGCGCGCCGTGCTCATTGCCTTTTTCTCCTCCTTCGGGCCTAGCGGCCCTCCATCGTCGAAAAACGCGGCGATCGCTGGCATCGCTCCGACTCGCCTTGGCGGCTCGCTGCGCGATCAGGTTCTTGCTTCGCTCGAACCTGCCTTCGGACGCGATCGCGGCCCCCAGGTCGCTGCGGGGTCGCGGTACCGGCTGAGGTCTCCGCAGTAGCAAGTGACGGTTCACGCCCGGCCGCGACAGCAGCCGCGCGGCCTTCAAGACCACGGCGCGTCCGCCGGACAAGAGCCCGGTTCCGGCGGGCGTGTCACATGAGGTACTGGGCCTGGCCGTGGCCGAAGGACCAGTCCGCCGGGGTGTTCTCGTGGACGACTATGAAGACGTTGTGGGGGGCTACATCGGCGCGCTCGTGGGCTAGGGCGCAGATGCTTGCGTAGAGCTTCCTCTTCTGGCCGTCGGTGCGGCCGGCGCGCATGGTGATGTCGATGTAGACGATGCCGTCGTCGCGGGGGATATCCAGGTAGGTGCCGTGGCGGAGCGTGCCGGTCGTGCCGTCGTGGCTGGTCAGGATCTGGAAGCGGTCGTCGGCGGGGAAGCCGATCGATTCCATGAGGGCCTGGTGCACCGCGTCTCCGAGTGCTTCCAGTCGGCTCGGGGGCATCCGGAGGGCGTCTATGCGGACCAGCGGCATGTCGGTGTCCTCTCCGTCGGACTGTACATACTAGTGGGTACAGTCTGGTGTGGCGGGCGAAACCCAAGTGGTCCTATCGGCAAGGGATAATGCGAATATGCGATTGTCCGCCCGGGTCGACTACGCGCTGCGTGCTTCCGCCGAGCTGGCGGTCGCCGGGAGTCATCCGGTGACCGCGGTCCAACTCGCCGAGGCCCAGCAGATACCGCCCAAATTCCTGGAGAACATTCTCGGCCAGCTGCGCCGGTCCGGGCTCGTCCGGAGCCAGCGGGGGCCCGAAGGCGGCTACTGGCTGGCACGCCCGGCCGAGCGGATCTCGCTGGCCGACATCATCCGCGCGATCGACGGGCCGCTGCTCGGCGTGCGGGGCGAGCGGCCCGAGCACGTGGGGTACGAGGGGCCCGCGCGGTCCCTGCAGGAGGTGTGGATCGCGCTGCGCGCCAGCGAGCGGTCGATCCTGGAGCAGGTCACGCTCGCGCACATCGCCGCCGGGGAGCTGCCGGCGCCCGTCCAGAAGCTGACCGAGGACCCGTCCGCCTGGGAAAGCCCCTCCCTGATCTGACATGCCCGAGGGCGACGTCGTCTGGCAGACCGCCCGGCGCCTGCGGGAGGCGCTCAAGGGGCGCGTGCTGACGCGCTCGGACTTCCGCGTGCCGAGGTACGCGACGGCCGACCTGCGGGGGCGGACCGTTCTGGACGCGGTCTCGCGCGGCAAGCATCTCCTCGTCCGGGTGGAGGGCGGGCTGACCGTCCACACCCATCTGAAGATGGAGGGGCGCTGGCAGATCCGCAGGGCCGGGCCTCCTCCGCGCGACCACCGGGTGCGGCTCGTGCTGGCGAACGCGCAGTGGCAGGCGGTCGGGTACTCGCTCGGGGTGGTCGAGTTGCTGCGCACCGAGGAGGAGGGCTCGGCGGTCGGGCACCTGGGGCCCGATCTCCTCGATCCGGCGTGGGGGCCGGAGATGGCGGCCGAGGCCGCCGCGCGGCTGGCGGAGACACCGGAGCGGACGATCGGCGAGGCGCTGCTCGACCAGACGAGGGTCGCCGGAATCGGCAACGTCTACAAGGCCGAGGTTCTGTTCCTGCGGGGCGTGAACCCGTGGACCGCCGTGGCGGACGTTCGCGACATTCCGGGGCTTGTGCAGCTCTCTCACCGGCTTCTGGAGGCCAACAAGGAGCGGCACGGCCACATCACGACCGGTGACCTGGGGCGCGGCCGGGAGCACTGGGTGTACGGGCGCGCCGGACGCCCCTGCCGGAGGTGCGGCACCCGCGTCGAGCGGGCGGAGCACGGTGAGCGCGCGACGTTCTGGTGCCCGCACTGCCAGCCGGTCGGCGCCCGCCCTGCCCCCTGAGAGTTCAGAGCGGGTCGCCGCCTTCGCGGGTCGCCGGATCCTGCGCCCGTGTGGAGATCGTGCGTCTCGGGGTCGTTCCAAGTCAACTCTCGGGTTTTGTTGGGTAGGCCCTCGGTCTAGCTTGGATGTGTGACGTTGGATGATCTCCGTGTTTTCGTGGCGGTCTGTGCGGCGGGGAACCTGAGCGCGGTGGCGCGGGATCTGTCGTGCAGCCAGTCGGCCGTCAGCCAGCACGTCAAGCGCCTCGAACGCGAGACCGGGCTCGTGCTGCTGGAGCGGCGCCCGCGCGGGGTGGTGCCGACCCGTGCGGGGCGCGTCCTGCATGAGGCTGCGAGGGAAGGCATCGCCGGGCTGGACGCCGCCCTGCGTCAGCTCGATGACCTGCGCCGGGGGGTGGGGGGCACCGTTCGGGTCGCGACGGGCGCCACGACCGTGCGGCACTTCATGGCGGCGGGGGTGGCGGAGTTCCGCAGGCGGCATCCCGAGGCGGCGCTCCAGTTCGAGACCGCCGGGTCGAGCCGCCGGTGCCTGGAGGCGGTGCGCTCGCACACGGCCGATCTCGCGTGGGTGACGATCGGGCCGCCGCTGGAGGGCGTCGAGCAGCGGGCGTCGTGCGAGCTGCCGTGGATGCTCGCCGTGCACGCCGGCGATCCGCTGGCCGCGCGGGCGTCCGTGGCGCTGGGCGACCTGGCCGCGATCCGCTACATCGAACTGCCCGCGCATTCGACGTCCCGCGTCCATCTGGAGATGCATCTGGAACGCCACGGCGTGCGCCTCACGTCCACCACGAGCGTCGCCGACTGGGACACCGCGCTCCTGCTGGCCGAGCTGGACCTCGGCCAGGCGATCCTGCCCGCCCTGCCGGGGTGGGGAGGAGGGTCCGGGGACGTCCGGCTGGTTCCGATCCCGGAACTGCCGCCGCTCACCGCCGGATGGGCGACGCGCCGCTGGGACGCCCTCAGCCCGCTCGCCGTGGAGTTCGCCGAGACCGTCCTGGCACATCTCTGATCAGCGCACGGTCACCTGGCCGTTCACGACGGTCAGCACCGCCTGCGGGGCGCCCCTGCCGCAGTGGGGGCCGTTCGGGAACGTGGCCTTCGGTGTGACGTCGAGGCGATGCGTCAGGTAGGTCCGGCCCTTCGCGTCGCGCAGCTTGAGCGTGACCTGGACGGGCGCCTCGGGCAGCCCGTCGAGCCGCGCGAAGCCCGCCTTGCCCCCGTCCGGGGACGCGGAGGCGCCGCAGGCGGCGTCGGGTCCGTCGCCGTCGCAGCCTGTCGAGACGGACTTCGAGGTCGGGTTCAGCCGGATCCGGGGCTCCTGGCACTTCCCGCCCCAGCACGCCCGCAGGGACGCGGCCGCGAGGCGGGAGCCGTCGGGAACGATCAGGTTCAGGCCGGGCTCGGACCCGATGAGCGTGCAGGGCCGGTCCGCACCTCCCGCCTCGCCGCCGCAGGCGGCCAGGGCGAGCAGGGCGGCGGTGAGCGGCAGGGCTCGGGAGAGGGGACGCATCCCCCATGATCGGCAGATGGCGGGCCGGAACGCGGCGGAACGCGAAAAACCCCGGCCCTCGCCGGGCCGGGGTTCTCGTCGCGGTTCAGGTCTGCGCCTGGAACATCCAGTGCTGCTTCTCGAGCTCGGCGGTGATGCTGATGAGCAGGTCCTGGGTGACCGGGTCCGGCTCGTCGGTCGCCGCGATGCGCTCCCGGAACCGGGCGATGATCTGCGCGAGGATGTCGGTGATCGCGGCGACGACCTTGTCGTCGGCGAGGCGGCCGGCCTCCAGCTGCGGGATCGTCGTGCGGTCGGCGACCGTGCGGACGCGGCCGTCGGGGCTCGCCCCGATCGCCACGGCGCGCTCGGCCACGTCGTCCTGGCCGCCGCGGGCCAGCGCGACGACCTCGTCGAGGTGCTCGTGGACGACCTTGAAGTTGCGGCCGGTGAGATTCCAGTGCGCCTGCTTGGCGACGAGTGCGAGATCGATCAAATCGATGAGAGCGCCCTGCAAAGCGTCCCCGGCGGCCTTCATCGCCGCCTCGTTGAGCGGGCTCTTGACCGACGCCATGAACGGGCTCCTTCCGCATCGTTACGGTTATCCGTTACAACACGGGAAGGTCCCCGGAAATGCCGGGTCCATGCCGTGAGGCCGCGCACACCCGCGGCCCGGGTCGGGGCATGGACGCCGGAAACGGTCAGGCGGCGACCATGTCGGCGCGAAGCTCGCCGGTGATCTCCTCCGGGGTCTCCGGAATGCTCTCGGCGGAGATGCGCTCGTGCTCCGGCGCTCCCGCCATGACGGGCTCGTGCTGCAGCTCGGCGAGGGCAAGCTGATCCGCGACTTCCCTCAGCACATGCGACAGCGGGACGCCCAGGGCTTTGCAGATAGAGGACAGCAACTCCGAAGAGGCCTCTTTCTGACCCCGCTCGACCTCGGAGAGGTAGCCGAGTGACACCCGCGCGGCCGCGGACACCTCACGGAGGGTGCGTCCCTGGCGCAGCCGCAGCTGCCGCAGTACGTCACCGAGCAGCTGGCGAAGCAGGACCATCGTCTCGCTCCCTCCCTCAGTTCGGACCATCTGCCGGTTCCACCGTACCCGCCTTGGCGGTGGCCGTGGCAGACCGTTGATTTCGTGTTCGCTCGGAACGTAACGCTGTAATCAGCCCCGATCTTCCCGATCTGCCCGAGCCTCCCCGCTCTCGTCCTCGGCGTCAAGTCCCAGCAGCCGGCGTCTCAGCAGCTCAAGCGCGTGCACGACGGTCATCCTCCTGATCACCGCGCGGATCTCCGGCCCCGTGCCGGGCACCGGGAGTCTCGGCGCGACGACCGTGAGCGAGTCTCCAGGTCCGGCCAAGCCGGCATAGACCGTTCCCACGGGACGGCCGTCCTGCGGGTCGGGGCCGGCGACGCCCGTCACCGCGAGCCCGTAGGTCGCGCCGAGCGCGTCCCGGACCCCTGCGGCCATCCCGGCGGCCACGTCCGGGTGGACGGCCCCGTGCTCGGCGAGCAGGTCGCCCGGGACGCCGAGCAGCCGCCGCTTCAGATCGGTCGCGTAGGTCACCATGCCGCCCGCGTAGGTGCCGGACGACCCGGGCGTCGCGGTCAGCTCGGCGCCGATGAGGCCGCCGGTCAGCGACTCGGCCGTGGCGACGGTCTCGCCCCGGTCCAGCAGCAGCCGGTGCACGACCAGGCCGAGCGACTCGTCATCGACGCCGTAGACCGACGGGCCGAGCAGCTCCCGGACGCGCGACTCCACGCCCGCCAGCCGTCCGGCGGCGTCCCGGCCGGCCACGGTGATGCGGATCTTCACCTCGGCGGGGTCGGGCAGGTAGGCGAGCTTCACCCCGTCCATCGCCTCCACCTCGGCGAGGCGGGTCGCGATGACCGACTCCCACAGCCGGGCGGTGCGCAGCGTGCGGCGCGCGACGGAGGGCAGCCCGGCGATCTCCGCCAGCTCCGGCAGCACGACCTCGTCCATGATCGTGCGCATCTCGAACGGGACGCCCGGCAGCGCGTAGACGACCCCTCCGGGCAGCTCGACCCGCAGGCCCGGAGCCGAACCCGCAGAGTTGGCCAGCAGCCGCGCGCCCTCGGGGACGTCCGCCATGCGCAGCGCCATCGGCTGCAGCTCCCGGCCCGCCCGGGCGACCCGCTCGCGCAGCCGCCGCTCCAGCGCGGGGTCGCGGACGAGGGCGACGCCCGCTGCCTTGGCGAGCGCGTCGCGCGTCACGTCGTCGTAGGTGGGGCCGAGCCCGCCGGTGGTGATGACGGCGTCGGCCCGGTCGAGCGCGGACGCCACCGCCGCGACGATCACGTCCAGCTCGTCGCCGACGACCACGCTCCGGGTGACCTCGACGCCGTGGTCGGCGAGCCGGCGGCCGAGCCACGCAGCGTTCCCGTTGATGGTGTCGCCGAGGAGCAGTTCGTCCCCGACGGTGAGCAGTTCGACCCGCATCGCGTCCCCGTCCGTCCGCGCCGCGCGGGATCCGCCCCCCGCGCGAGCGTCCTCGAATCTACCGGCGCGGGCCCGCGACGGGCCCGGCGGACGGCCGGTTCACCGGAAAAACCGACCGAATGAGGACGCCGCAGACTCCGCCCCTTCACACCGGCCCCACCGGCATAACGCTTTTCCGTCGTCGTGAAATGAGGCGGCCGCGTTTATGTCCGCCGCGCCCGGACCGCGCCGGACGCTGCGCGCGGCCGGGGCACCGCCGGGGGCGCGCATCGTCGCCGCATGTCACCGGCCCCGGAGGCCGACAATGGCGGGAAGCGCAGGTCACATTGTGAGTCAAAACTCATTCCGTCGATTCGTGCACGGGGACGCCGGCAGGGATAATCGAATAGCGCGGGCACCCCAAAAGCGGGGCCGCGGGGCCACGACCGGGGTGGGCGTGGTCCCGCGGCCCACCTAAACCCGCGACAGGCGGCGCAGCACGGCGCCGCAGCGGCGTGCGTAGGACCGCTGGAACATCCGTCCGAGCGGGCCCGCCAGCTTCGCGGCCGCCGTCGCCGGGCGGCTGAACGCCGTGACCGTCAGCCACACGTCGCCCTCGTCGTCCAGGTGGACGACGAACGACTCCTCGCCCGACTGCGGGTGGCCCGGGAGCGTGCCGTACGCCCATCCGGCGTAGCGCTCCTCCTCGCGCGTCCACACGATCCGGCAGGGCGCCCTCAGGCGCAGTGGCCCGGCGCCCAGTCCGATCACGACGCTCACTCCGGGCGCGGCGCGGGGCGCCGACGCCTCCACCCGGACCGGCAGGGCCCGGTGCATCCAGAACTCCATGACCGCGTCCGCGGCGTTCTGGAACGCCGCCGGTCCCCTCCCGACGAGCATCCGCTGCCGCATGTGCCGGTAGCCGGCCGGGCGTTCGGCGTCGCGGGTCGCGCCCACCTCGGCGTAGGTGAAGTCCTGCGCGTCCATGCCCTCCGGCCTCCAAGCTGACGAATCCGCGTCAAGTATCGCCCGTACGCCTGGCCACCGGGCGAGCAGGTCCGTAACGTCCGGCGCATGATCGCCGTTGTCGCCGGGCTGAACGTCTTTCCGATCAAGAGCGCGGGGGCGGTTCCGGTCGCCGAGACCGAACTGACGCCCCAGGGGCTGCGCCACGACCGGGAGTTCATGCTCGTCCGCCCCGACGGGCGGCATCTGTCGCAACGGGAGGTTCCCGAGCTGGCACTGCTCAGACCCGGGTTCGACGGTGTGAAACTCGTCGTCCGCACCCCGTTCGCGGCCGCTCCCCTGGTGTGGGAGGCGGTGGACGGCCCCGCCCTCGACGTCACCGTGCACCGCCGCCCGTGCCAGGGAGTGGACCAGGGCGACGAGGCGGCCGGTTGGTTCTCCGAGACCCTGGGACTCCCCTGCCGTCTCGTCCGCTTCACCGGGACGCGCCCCACCGCGCTCGGCGGAGGCACCCTGACGTACGCCGACGGCTACCCCGTCTCGGTCCTGTCGGACGAGTCGCTCGACGACCTGAACCGGCGGGCGGACGCCCGGCTCCCGATGGCGCGCTTCCGTCCCAACATCGTCCTGCGCGGCCTCGGCCCCTACGGCGAGGACTCCGTCACGCGGCTGCGCGGAGACCGCGTGGAGATCGAGCTCGTCAGGCCGTGCGGCCGCTGCGTCATCATCAACACCGACCAGGACACCGCCCGCCGGTCTCCCGAGCCGCTGCGCGCCCTGGCCCGGTACCGCACCGAACGGTTCGACGGCACTCGCGAGATCATGTTCGGCAGGCTCGGCGTCCCTCGCGCGCCCGGCGCCCTTCGCGTGGGCGACGAGCTCACCGCCTCCTGACGGTCCGGGAAGCGCCGGCGTTCAGGAAGTCCCGCCGGACGTGCGGCGCATGCGCCAGGCCTGGACGACGTAGTCGGCGCCGGTGACGACCGTGACGATGAGGGCCGCACCCATCGTGACCCAGCGCAGGTACTCGAGCGGGCCCGGGAGGATGTAGAAGCCGATGGCGAGGACCTGGAGCATCGTCTTCAGCTTGCCGCCCTTGCTCGCCGGGATCACGCCGCGGCGGATCACGACGAACCGCATCACTGTGATGCCGATCTCGCGGACCAGGATGGCGGCGGTCACCCACCACCACAGCTCGCCCATCACCGACAGGCTGATCAGCGCCGCCCCGGTGAGCGCCTTGTCCGCGATCGGGTCGGCGATCTTGCCGAAGTCGGTGACGAGGCCGCGCGCCCGGGCGATGTCGCCGTCGATCTTGTCGGTGATCGAGGCGACCGCGAACACGGCGAAGGCGGCGAGCCGCCAGCCGGTGCCGTCCAGGAAGAACAGCCAGACGAAGAGCGGCACCAGCGCGATCCTGAGCAGGGTCAGCGCGTTGGCGATGTTCCAGACGCCGGCCTGTGGCGGATCCGGCGCGCCCGCGACCGGCTCCGGGGTGCCCGCGATCACGAGACGTCCGCGATGAGGTCCACCCCGTCGCTGCCGACGACCCGGGCCTCCACGATGTCGCCCAGGGCGAGGCCCTCGCCGCGGACCAGGACCGTCCCGTCCACCTCGGGCGCCTGGTGCTCGGCGCGGCCCTCGAAACCGCCGTCCGGCTCCGCGTCCCCCGCCGGCTCGGCCTTGTCCTCCAGCAGGACGCGGACCACGGAGCCGACGCGGTCCTCGGCGCGCTGCGCGGTCAGCTCCTCGGCGAGGCCGGACAGCTCCTCGACGCGGGCGGCGACGTCGGCGGGGTCGAGCTTGCCGTCCAGGTTCGCGGCCTCCGTGCCCTCCTCGTCGGAGTAGCCGAACACGCCGACGGCGTCGAGCCGGGCGGCCGACAGGAACTCCACCAGCTCCTCGAAGTCGTCCTCGGTCTCCCCCGGGAACCCGACGATGAAGTTGGAGCGCACGCCCGCCTCGGGCGCCAGCGCGCGGATCTGGTCCAGCAGCCCGAGGAACCGCTCCCGGTCGCCGAACCGGCGCATCGAGCGCAGCACGGGGCCGCTCGCGTGCTGGAAGGACATGTCGAAGTACGGCGCGACGCCGGGCGTGCCGCAGATCGCCTCGATGAGGCCGGGGCGCGTCTCGGCGGGCTGCAGGTAGCTGACCCGCACCCGCTCGACGCCGTCGACGGCGGCGAGCTCGGGCAGCAGCTTCTCCAGCGCCCGCAGGTCGCCGAGGTCCTTGCCGTAGGACGTGGAGTTCTCGCTGACGAGGACCAGCTCGCGGACGCCGTGGTCGGCGAGCCAGCGCGCCTCCTCCAGCACCTCCGCGGGCGGGCGCGACACGTACGCGCCGCGGAACGCCGGGATCGCGCAGAACGTGCAGCGCCGGTCGCAGCCGGACGCCAGCTTCAGCGGCGCGACCGGGCCGCCGCCGAGACGCCGCCGCAGCACCCGCGGACCGGACGCCGGGGCCACGCCGTCCGGCAGGTCGTCCTGCCCGCCGTGCCCGGGCACGACGACGCGGGAACCGTGCGCCGGCCGCTCCACCGGGCTGATCGGCAGGAGGGTGCGGCGGTCGCGCGGAGTGTGCGCGTCGCGCCTGCGTCCCGCCATGACGTCGTCGAGGCGGTCGCCGATCGCGGTGTAGTCGTCGAAGCCGATCACCGCGTCGGCCTCGGGGAGCGCCGCGGCCAGCTCGCTGCCGTACCGCTCGGCCATGCACCCGGCGGCGACGACCTTGGCGCCGGAGTCGTGCGCCGCCAGCAGCGTGTCGATGGAGTCCTTCTTGGCGGCCTCGATGAACCCGCAGGTGTTGACGACCACCACGTCGGCGCCGTCCGCGCCGTCAGCACCGTCCGCCAGGTCCCAGCCGGCGTCCTCGATGCGCGCGGCGAGCTCCTCGGAATCGACCTCGTTGCGGGCGCAGCCGAGCGTGATGAGTGAGACCTTGCGGCGAGTCGACATGCCCCTAAGGTAATGGGCCCTCGCTCCGAAGCCGACCATCGGCCCGCGCCGTCCTTGCGGGAACGTCCCGGCGGGCGGCGGACCGGGCCGCCCCCTCCGGATCAGGCCGACTCGGGGTCGCCGCGGTCGAAGGTCAGCCGCTGGACGCCCTTGCCCTTGCCGGGCGAGCCCAGGTCCTTGCCGTTGACGATCAGGTTGACGCTGCCGCCGACGCCGATCACCAGCCGGACCTTCTTCTTGGCGCTGAAGCTCTTCTGGTCGCCCTCGCGGATCATCCCGCTGAACAGCGGCCTGCCCTTGTCGCCCTGGACGTTCAGCCACGTCGTCCGCTTCGCCTCGACCCGCACCTCGACCTTGGTGCGCGGCGCCTCCGCGACCGGGGCGCTGCTCTTCGGCGCGGGCGGCGTCGCGGACGGGGTGGACGGCGCGGGCGTCCCGGCGACCTGCCGCGCGGTGCGCCGCTCGCCGCCGCCGCCGTGCCCGACCACCTGGACGATCCCGTAGATGACCACGAGCGCGAGAGCGAGCGCCATCGCGGCGCTCCAGTTCGGCGACCGGCGCTCGCGGAACGCGACCGGCTGCTCCGGCTCGAACGCCGACACCGCCGACACCGGCTGCGGGGCACCGCCGTGCGCGGCGTCGAACTCGGCGACCAGCGGTTCCGGATCGATGCCGATCACGCGCGAGATGCTGCGGATGTGGCCGCGGGCGTAGAAGTTGCCCCCGCACGCGGAGAAGTCGTCGGCCTCCATGCTGCGGACGACGGTCTCGCGTATGCGCGTCTGGAGGCTCACCTGTGTCACCGAGAGACCGGCCCGCTGACGCTCCTCCGCCAAGGTCTCACCGATGCTCACGCCGGGCCTCCTCTGAGGAGCTCGTGGCCGATCTCGCTTGACTGTGAAACCAGTCTAGGAACGGGGGTGCCCGTTCGGCGACTGCCAACACGTTCGAAACAGGGCAAGATTTCGCATCATTCCGCAATGCCCCGGCACCGCGCTCAGCCCCCGCCGCGCAGTTCCGCGAGCACCCCGGGGAGATCGTCGGGCTTGGCCAGCACGTCCCGCGCCTTGGAGCCCTCGCTGGGGCCGACGATGTCGCGGCTCTCCATGAGGTCCATCAGCCGCCCGGCCTTCGCGAATCCGACGCGCAGCTTGCGCTGCAGCATCGACGTCGACCCGAACTGGGTCGACACGACCAGCTCGATCGCCTGGACGAGCAGGTCCATGTCGTCGCCGATCTCCTCGTCGATCTCCTTCTTCGGCGCGCCGGCCGCGGCGACGTCCTCCCGGTAGCTCGCCTCCATCTGCCCCTTGCAGTGGTCGACGACGCTGTGGATCTCCTTCTCGGAGACGTAGGCGTTCTGGAGGCGCATGGGCTTGCTCGCGCCCATCGGCAGGAACAGCGCGTCGCCCTGCCCGACGAGCTTCTCCGCGCCCGGCTGGTCGAGGATGACGCGGCTGTCGGACAGCGAGGAGGTCGCGAACGCCAGCCGGGACGGCACGTTGGCCTTGATGAGCCCGGTGACGACGTCGACCGAGGGCCGCTGCGTCGCCAGGACCAGGTGGATCCCCGCGGCGCGGGCGAGCTGGGTGATGCGGACGACCGAGTCCTCCACGTCGCGCGGCGCGACCATCATCAGGTCGGCCAGCTCGTCGACGATGACGAGCATGTACGGGTACGGGGTGTAGACGCGCTCGCTGCCGGGCGGCGGGACGAGCTTGCCCGCCTTCACCGCCTTGTTGAAGTCGTCGATGTGCCGGTACCCGGACGCGGCCAGGTCGTCGTAGCGGCGGTCCATCTCGCCGACGACCCATTCGAGGGCCTCGGCGGCCTTCTTCGGGTTGGTGATGATCGGTGTGATGAGGTGCGGGATGCCCTGGTACATCGTCAGCTCGACCCGTTTGGGGTCGACGAGGATCATCCGCACCTCGTCGGGGGTGGCGCGCATCAGGATCGAGGTGATCAGGCCGTTGATGCACGTCGACTTGCCGGCCCCGGTGGCGCCCGCGATCAGGATGTGCGGCATCTTCGCCAGGTTAGCCACGACCGTGCGCCCCTCGACGTCCTTGCCGAGCCCGACGATCATCGGATGGTGCTCGTTGGTCGCGGCGGGCGAGCGCAGGACGTCGCCGAGGCTGACGATGTCCTTGTCGGTGTTGGGGATCTCGACGCCGATCGCGGACTTGCCGGGGATCGGGGAGATGATGCGCACGTCGGCGCTCTTCACCGCGTAGGCGATGTTCTTGGTCAGCGCGGTGACCTTCTCGACCTTCACCGCCGGGCCGAGCTCGATCTCGTACCGGGTGATCGTCGGGCCCCGGGTGAACCCGGTGACCTGCGCGTCGATGTCGAACTGCTCCAGCACGCCGGTGAGCGCGTTCACCACCGTGTCGTTGGCCTTGGTGCGCGGCTTGGAGACGCTGCCGGGCCGCAGCGCCGTCGGGTCGGGCAGCACGTAGATCTCGCCGGACGACGACAGCGGCAGCTGCTCGGTGCGGCGCGGCGCCGGCGTCGGGTCGCGCACCTCGGGTTGCTCGGCCCCGGCGGGCTCGGCCGGATGATCGGCGGACATCGGGTCGGCGGACATCAGATCGGCTGACATGGACTCGCCGGCGACGTGCTCGTCCATCGGCTCGTCGGCGGGCGGGGCCGGCGGCGGGACCTGCGCGCCGAACGGGTCGGGCTCGAACAGCTCGTCGGCGAGGTCGCGGCGGGGCCGTTCGGCCTTCTTCGGCCGGTCCTCCAGCAGCGGCGTGTCGTACGGCTTGGAGTGCTCGCCGACCTCCAGCTCGTCGCCGTCCTCGGTCTTGTTCTTGCGGCGCCGCTTCTTCGGCGCGCCCTCTTCCCCGGCCTCTCCCTCGGAGGGGCGTTCGGGGCGGCTCTGCAGCGTGGCCAGCGCCCACAGGTCGGCGACCCGCTCGGGCACCTTCGCGATCGGCGTCGCGGTGACGACCAGCAGCCCGAACCCGGACAGGAGCAGCAGCAGCGGGACGGCCACCCACCCGCTCAGCGCCGCGTCGAGCGGGGCGGACACGAGCCAGCCGACCACGCCACCGGACTCGCGGACGCCGTTCATGTCCTTGGCGGGGGACGGGACGCCCGCGGCGATGTGCAGGATGCCGAGGACGCCCACGGCGAGCGCGGTGATGCCGATGACGACGCGGCCGGTGTCCTCGTGGTGCTCGGGGTGGCGCAGCGTCCGCCACGCCAGCAGCGCCAGCAGCACGGGCAGGACCATCGCCATGATGCCGAGCCCGCCGCGCACCACCTTCTCCAGCGCGATGGTGACGACGCCGTCGGGCCGGAACCAGGTGACGGAGGCCAGCACGATGGACGAGCCGAGCAGCGCCAGCCCCAGCCCGTCGCGGCGGTGCTCGGGGTCGAGGTTGCGGGCCCCGTTCCCGTAGGCGCGGAACACCGACCCGACCGCGACCGCCGCCAGCAGGTACAGCTTGAACAGGAGCTTGAAGAACCCGAGGACCGCCTGGGGGATCGGGTCGGGCTTCTGCGGGGGGCGCCCGCGGCCCGAGCCGCGGCCTCCCTTGTTGGTGCCGCTCGGTCGCTTCCGGGGGGTCGTACCTGCGGGCTTGCGAGCCGCCGTGCCCCCCGCACGCGAGGAGGGTTTCGCGCCTCCAGACGCACGTGTGGCCATGGTTATGAGAGTAACCAAGGACCCTCGCGGTTCCCGGGATGGCGGCGGGGCGTGTCGGACGGACGGCCGCGGCCGTCCGTCCGACGGGCGCTACACCTCGACGACCACCGGGATGATCATCGGTCGGCGGCGGTAGTTCTCGCTGACCCACTTGCCGACCGTGCGCCGGATCAGCTGGCTGAGCTGGTGCACGTCGTTCACGCCATCGCCGGCGGCGTCCCGCAGCACGCCCTCGATCCGGGCGATGACCTCGTCGAAGTCCTCGTTGACGATGCCGGCGCCGCGGGCGTGCACCTCGGGCCCGGCGACGAGCTTGCCCGAGGTGGAGTCGAGGCCGATGACGATGGAGACGAACCCCTCCTCGCCGAGGATGCGCCGGTCCTTCAGGGAGGTCTCGGTGACCTCGCCGACCGACAGGCCGTCCACGTACACGTACCCGGCGGGCACCGCGCCGACGATCTTGGCCTGGCCGTCCAGGAGGTCGACGACGACGCCGTCCTCGGCGATGACGATGCCGTCATCGGGCACGCCGGTGAGCGCGGCGAGCTTGGCGTGGGCGCGCAGGTGCCGCCACTCGCCATGGATGGGCATGAAGTTCGCCGGCTTGGTCACGTTGAGCACGTACAGCAGTTCGCCTGCCGAGGCGTGCCCGGACACGTGCACGAGCGCGTTGCCCTTGTGGACGATGCGGGCGCCCCACCGGGTGAGGCCGTTGATGACGCGGTTGACCGCGTTCTCGTTGCCCGGGATCAGCGACGACGCCAGCATCACGGTGTCGCGGTCGGTGATGCGGATCGAGTGGTCGCGGTTGGCCATCCGCGACAGCGCCGACATCGGCTCGCCCTGCGACCCGGTGCACACCAGCACGAGCCGGTCGCCGGGGATGTCGTCGATGACCTTCTGCTCGACCATGATGTCGTCGGGGACGTTCAGGTACCCGAGTTCGCGCGCGACGCCCATGTTGCGGACCATGGAGCGCCCGACGAAGCAGACCTTGCGGCCGTTGGCGACGGCGGCGTCCAGGACCTGCTGGACGCGGTGGATGTGCGAGGCGAAGCAGGCGACGATGAGCCGCCCCTGCGCGGTGCGGAACACCTCGTCCACGACCGGCCCGATGTTGCGCTCGCTGGTGACGAAGCCGGGCACCTCGGCGTTCGTCGAGTCCGACATCAGCAGGTCGATGCCCTCGGCGCCGAGCCGCGCGAACCCGGGCAGGTCGGTGAGCCGGCCGTCCAGCGGGAGCTGGTCCATCTTGAAGTCGCCGGTGTGCAGGACGAGCCCGGCGGGCGTGCGGACGGCGACGGCGAGCGCGTCGGGGATCGAGTGGTTGACGGCGAGGAACTCGCAGTCGAACGGCCCGAAGGTGCGGCGCTCCCCCTCCACGACCACGTCGGTCACCGGTTTGATGCGGTGCTCGGTGAGCTTGGCCTCCAGCAGCGCCAGCGACAGCCGCGAGCCGACCAGCGGGATGTCGCGGCGCTCGCGCAGCAGGTACGGGACGGCGCCGATGTGGTCCTCGTGGCCGTGCGTGACGATCACGGCCTCGATGTCGTCCAGCCGTTCCCTGATGTACTCGAAGTCGGGCAGTATCAGGTCGACGCCGGGCTGCTCGGTCTCGGGGAAGAGCACGCCGCAGTCGACGATGAGCAGGCGTCCGCCGTACTCGAACACCGTCATGTTGCGGCCGATCTCCCCCAGCCCGCCGAGCGCGACGATCCGCAGTCCCCCCTTGGGCGGCGCGGGCGGTTCCGAAAGCTCCGGGTGAGGATGGCTCACCGGGCGACCTCCGGGATGACGACCTCAGGCACTTTGACTCCCCCTATCGTGAGGTCTTCGCGCAGGCGCGCCGCGAACTCCGGCGAGGCCTCCACCAGCGGCGCGCGGAGCGGGCCGCCTCCGGGGAGGCCGAGCAGGTTCAGCGCTGCCTTGACGGCGATGGCGCCCTGCGTACGGGTCATGATGGCGGCGACCACGGGCAGCAGGCGCCGGTGGATCTCCAGTGCCCGCCCGTGCTCGCCGGCGCGGTATGCGTCGATCATCTCATGGAGCTCGACTCCGACCACATGGCCGACCACGCTGACGAACCCCGCCGCCCCGACCGACAGCCAGGGGAGGTTGAGGTTGTCGTCGCCGGAGTACCAGACGAGGTCGGTCTCGGCCATCACGATGGACGCGCCGAACAGGTCGGCCTTGGCGTCCTTGACGGCGACGATCCGCGGGTGCTCGGCGAGCTGCAGGAGCGTGTCGTTCTGGATCGGCACCCCGGCGCGCCCCGGGATGTCGTACAGCATGTTGGGCAGCGCCGTCGCGTCGGCCACCGCCGTGAAGTGGCGGACGAGGCCCTCCTGCGGAGGCTTGTTGTAGTACGGCGTGACCACGAGCAGGCCGTGCGCGCCCGCGGCCTCGGCCTGCCGCGCGAGTTTCAGGCTGTGCTCGGTGTGGTTCGTCCCGGCACCGGCGACGATCACGGCGCGGTCGCCGACCGCCTCGATGACCGCCCGCAGGAGTTTGCTCTTCTCTTCGTCGCTCGTCGTGGGCGACTCGCCTGTCGTGCCGTTGACGACCAGGCCGTCGTGGCGCCGCTCGTCGACCAGATGGGTCGCGAGGCGCGCGGCGCCGTCGTAGTCGACGCCGCCGTCCGGCAGGAACGGGGTGACCATGGCGGTCAGCATCCGTCCGAACGGAGCGCCAGTGGATGTGCTGGGTGCCATGCAACGAACGGTACCGTTCCGGCCGTTCCACTTGGACCCGCAGGTCGAAGCGGAACGGGATAAATCGGGAGGAAGCCGCCGCCACACGCTCGGGGGTACGCGTGGCGGCGGCTCCCACAACCGTCATCGTGGCACGCAAATGCCGCGTTACGGGGTCAGTCCGGCCACGTCCCGGACTCGGTTGGATAACGTGACCCCGCGGTCATCTCCTGGAGGCGGACGCGGAGCTCCTCGACGTCGTGCGTGCGCACGAGGTCGTTCCCCCGGACGGCCCACCATTGCCCGGAACCGCCCCGGCCGATCCGCCAGTCGGCGAACTCGGCGGCCAGTTCGCCGATACGGTCGGCGTCGTGCCGCGCGGACTGCTGAGTACCCATCGGCCGTCCCCACTTCCCTTGCCATCCGCTTGTAGAGGCTTGACCTTCCGCACCCTCCACTACCCCCGGGATTGTGCGGGTATCCACCCCTTTTTACCTGGGGAAACGCGAGTTTCGGAACGTCGCAGCAGGGGTTTCTCAGCCGCCAAAACTTCCTGTCGCTCGGGGTAGCCAGGTGGCGCGATAACGTGACCATTCGGCCGGGCTCGTCGTCCAGTCCGCGTACACGCCGACGCCGTACGGCCGCCTGGGCGGCCGCTTGAGATCCTCGACTCCGCGCCGGACGCCGCGCAGGGCGCCGGGCAGGTCCTCCGCCCAGTCCATGAGGGGCCGGTAGGTGGGGACGCCCATGAAGACCGTCGTGCGGTCGCCGATGAGCTCCAGCGTCGTGCGGGTGTGCCGGGCGAAGTGCCAGCCGGCGAGCGAGCGCGTGGGCAGCGACACGTCGTAGGTCATGATCGCGACCTGGTCGGCGCGGTCGGCGACGGCGCGCAGGAAGTCCTGGGTGGGGCGCGGCGGATAGTGGAACTTCCCCGTGCGGGGCAGGAGCGCCTTGTATACCGGCTGGCCCGCGTCCAGGAGGGTCTGCTGCTCCAGCGCCACCGACACCAGCTTCCCCTTCGACCGGGTCAGCTCGCGGGTGGCGTCCATGAGCGCGAGGAAGGCGCGGTCGTCGGGGTAGATCGGCTCGAAGTCGTAGTGGATGCCGTCGAACCCCAGGTCGAGGAAGGCCGCGTCCGTCCTGAGCACCCTCGCCCGCACGGCCGGGTCGTCCAGGTCGATGACGCCCTTGCCGTCCACCACCCGGATCTGCCCCAGGTACGCCTGAGCGCGGACGCCGGGCGCGTACTCGTGCACGGCGGCGAGGAGCTGCCGCGCGTAGCGGTACTTGGCCTCGGGCACGGTGCCGTCCGCCTCGAACGGCCCCGCGTGGAAGAAGACGTCGGTGATGCGGTTCTCTTTCAGCAGCTCTCCGAGCGCCCGGTACTCGGCGTCGCTGTGGGGCTCCCCCACCCACTGGTGGCGCGCCCAGAGCGCGTTGGCCTCGGTTCCGCGCGCCTGAGGTTCGGGTTGCCACCACACCCAGGCCCCGGCGAGCACCAGCGCGGCGAGGCCGAGCACGTACCCCGCCGCCCATCCCAGAATCCGACCGAACCGCCCCAGAACGCGCATCACGCAATCATGTCGGAAGAGCCGGACGCCAGGCGCGTGCCGTCCCAGCGGCGCCCCAGCCGCGTCCCACGATCCGTCCATAAAACGATCATGGTTGGGGCGTGATCGCGCGCCGCGCGCGGCGGCGGTTGACAAGAGGGGAACCTTGTATGCACGAGGCGGCTCGTGGTGTCGGCCCGTTGGTCTCGATGGGGAGCCGCCCGGTCCTTACCGTCCACACGGATGGAGGTCAACCGGCATGCGAGTCCCACCGAGGCAGGGTGAGCCCCGCCCCCTGATCAGCACGCGGGCCCTCGTGATCGTCCTCGTGGCGATCGGCGCCGCCGCGCTCGCCGCCGCCGCACCGGATCTGGCGATCCCGATCGGGGTCGGCGTGGCGGTCATCACGCTCCTGGCCCAGATCGTCAAGGACTGATCCCACCGCGTCGCGCACGCCCGGCGGGCACGCCGGCCGCACGGACCTGCGCGACGTCGGGCAGGGTGCGCCGGATGCGGGCGCGCTGGGTGACGGCCACGCAGACCAGCACGGCCACGGCGGCCAGCGCGGTCGTGGCGTCGATCCGTTCGCCGAGGAGGACGCCCGACCAGAGCAGCGTGAGCATGGGCTGGGTGAGCTGGACCTGGCTGGCGCGGGCGATCCCGGCCCGCGCCAGGCCCTCGTACCAGGCGAAGAAGCCGAGGTAGGCGGAGAAGACGGACACATAGCCGAAGCCGAGCACGGCGTGGGCCGTCCAGACGGGGTGGGTGGTGGCCAGCAGCCACCCGGTGACCGGGACGGTGACGGGGGCGGCCAGGACGAGCGCCCAGGAGATGACGCGCCAGCCCGGCATGTCGCGGGCCAGGCGCGCACCCTCGGCGTAGCCGGCCGCGCAGGTGAGCAGGGCGGTGAACAGCAGCAGGTCGGCGGGCGTCACGTGGCCCGCACCGCGGACGAGGGCGAAGGCGGTGACGCAGGCCGCGCCGGCCGCGCTCGCGAGCCAGAAGGCGCGGGAGGGCCGCTCCCCCGCGCGCAGGACCCCGAGGACGGCGGTGGCGGCGGGCAGCAGCCCGACGACGACGGCCGAATGGGCGGAGGAGGCGCCGTGGTCGAGCGCGAGCGTGGAGAACAGCGGGAAGCCGAAGACCACTCCGGCGACGACGACCGCGAGGCTCGCCCACTGCCCGCGGCGCGGCGGGCGCGCTCGCACCGATAGCAGTGCGACGGCGGCGAGGACGCTCGCGGCGGCGGAGCGGCCGATGCCGATCACGTACGGGTCGAGCCCTTCGAGCCCGAAGACCGTGGTCGGGATGGTGAGCGAGAAGGTCAGGACGCCGAGTGCCGCGAGCCCCAGGCCCGCCCGGGAGGTGGTGGCCGCTATCCGCCGGGGGGCAGTAGCGCTATCTTTTGTTCTCATGAAAGACGATAGCAGTGTGGCGACGCTGGCCGGCAGGCTGCGCGCGGAGGTCCGCCGGATGAGCCCCGGCGAGCGCCTCCCGTCGAGCCGCGCGCTGGTCGAGCGGCACCGGGTCAGCCCGGTCACCGTGTCGCGGGCGCTCGGACTGCTGGCCGCCGAGGGCCTGGTGGTGACGCGCCCGGGCAGCGGGGCGTTCGCCGCGCCGAGGGCCCGGGCCGCCGCGGAACCGGCCGACTTCGGCTGGCAGGCGGTGACGCTCGGCGACCGGTCCGTGGACCCGTCGGGGATCTCGTGGCTGCTCACCCCGGCGCCGGACGGCGTGGTCCCGCTCAGCGGCGGCTACCTGCACCCGTCGCTCCAGCCGGTTCGGTCGCTCGCGACGGCGGCGGCGCGGGCGGCCCGGCGCCCGGACGCGTGGGAGATGCCGCGGCTCGGCGGCGTGCCCGAACTGCGCGCCTGGTTCGCCCGCACGATCGGCGGCGGCGTCTCCCCCGCCGACGTGCTGATCACGAACGGCGGCCAGCAGGCGCTGACGACCGTGCTGCGGGCCCTGCTCCCACCGGGCGCCCCGGTACTGGTCGAGTCGCCGACGTACCTGGGCGCCCTGGCGGTGGCGCGGGCGAGCGGGCTGCACCCGGTGCCCGTCCCGGTGGACGCGGACGGCGTCCGTCCCGACCTGCTCGCCGAGGCGTTCGCGATCAGCGGTGCGCGCGTGTTCTACACCCAGCCCGCCTTCCACAACCCGACCGGCACGGTGCTGGGGCCCGAGCGGCGCGAGCGGGTGCTGGACGTCGCGCGCGCGGCGGGCGCGTTCGTCGTGGAGGACGACGTCGCCCGGCACCTCGGCATCGACGCGCCCCCGCCGCCGCTGATCGCGCAGGACGCCGACGGCCGGGTCGTGCACGTCGCCTCCATCACCAAGGCGACCGCGCCCAGCATGCGGGTGGCCGCGGTGGTCGCCCGGGGGCCGGTCGCCGAGCGGATCCGCGCGACGCAGCTCGTCGAGGAGTTCTTCCCCGCCAGGCCGCTGCAGGAGACGCTGCTGGAAATGGTCAGCTCGCCGGGGTGGCCGCGCCACCTCCGGGCCGTCCGGGCCGCCCTGCGCTCGCGCCGGGACGCGCTCCTCACGGCGCTCGCCTGCGACCTGCCGGAGCTGCGGCCGAACCGTCCGGCGGGCGGTTTCCACCTGTGGGTCCGGCTGCCGGACGGCGTGGACGACACCGCGCTGGCCGAGGCCGCGCTGCGCGCGGGCGTCCTGGTCAGCGCGGGACGGCCGTTCTTCCCCGCCGAAGCCCCCGCCCCCCACCTGCGGATCAGCTACGGGACGGCGGCCTCGGAGGCGGAGCTGGCCGAGGGCGTGCGCCGCCTCGCCTCGGTTCTGCGGTCTTAGGGCTCGGTTCTGCGGTCTTAGGGCCGTCCCGCGGTCATGGGGCGGTGCAGAAGCAGAACTCGTTGCCCTCGGGGTCGTGCCAGACCTGGAACGGATGCGCCGGGTTCCCCATGGGCCCGGCGGCCGGGGTCGCGCCGAGGCGCTCCGCCCGCTCGCCGGCGGGGCGGATGTCCGGGACGTCCAGGTCCAGGTGCAGCCGGTTCTTGATCTTCTTGCCCTCGGGGACGCGCTGGAACGACAGGATCGGCCCGCCCGCCCCGAGCGGCTCCAGGTCGAGCCAGTCGTCGCTGCGCGCCGTGGTCTTCATGCCGAGCAGGCCGCCCCAGAAGGCCGCCATGGCGCCCAGGTCGGCACAGTCGATGACGAGGTTGCCCACCTTGGGGTTCATCGCACGACCTCCGCCGGGCGGGCGGGGCGCGCCGCGGCGCGGGCGCAGTACGGGGCGGGAGGCGTGGGCCGCACCAGCCCGCCGACCCGGTCGCGGACCCAGGCCCGTTTCCGGGCGGAGCGCTTCTGCGCCCGCGCACGGGCGGTGAGCCTCGCCTCGACGATGTCGGCGTGCAGGCGGGCGTACTCGCGTTCGGCCCAGGCATGGCGCTGCGCGAGCACCGCGAAGTACGGCAGCTCGTTCATGGTCGTCCTCCCGATCGTTGACACCACCTAAACCGTAATGCCGGTGTCATGGGTCACGCAACCAGTGAACGCTTTATGCCGGTGTTGACGCTTGGTAGAGTTCCCCATGGACGAGCAGGAGGGCGCGATGACCGGCACCGGCACGGGCGAGGACCCGGCGGCCGCGGTCGACCCGGCCCTGCTCCTGGCGGACTTCGTCAACACGCTCGACGTCGAGTCCGCGAGCGACGAGATCGCCACGCCCGCCGGACTCGCCGGATGGCTCGCCGGACGGGGGCTCGTTCCCTCCGGGGCCGCGGCCGTCGACTCCGACGTCCGCACCGCCGTCGCCCTGCGCGAAGGGCTCCGCGAGGCCATGGAAGCCCACCACGGGGCCCAGGAGGCCGACATCCCAGACGATCTGGAGGACGTGCTGGCCGCCCTGCCGCTGCGCGTCACCCTGACCGGTCCGCGTCCCGCGCTCGTCCCGCTCGACCCGCCGGGCGCCACCGCCGCCGGCCTGGCCCGGATCGCCGCCGCCGTCATGGACTCGGTCGCCGCCGGCACCTGGCCGCGCCTGAAGACCTGCCAGGTCGACACCTGCCGCTGGGCGTTCCTGGACACCTCCAAGAACCGCTCGCGCTCCTGGTGCTCGATGAAGGTCTGCGGCAACCGCGCCAAGACGCGCGCCTACCGGGCACGGCGGCGCGCCCCCGCGTAGCCGGCCCTCGCTAGGGTGGGCCGGTATCCCGGCGAGAGGACGTGAGCACGGCATGGCGGATGTGGGGGTGCGGCCCGCGCGGCGCGCGGACGCGGCCGCCGTCGCCGGCATCCAGGTGCGGGCCTGGCGGCACGGGTACCGCGACCTGCTGCCGGCGGACGTCCTGAGCCAGGTGACCGGCGACGCCGCGGTGGAGGTGTGGCGCGACAAGTGGGCGGAGGCGGCGACCGCGCCGCCGAGCCCGCGGCACCGGCTGCTGGTCGCGGTGGCGTCCGACCTCGTCGTGGGCTTCGCCGCGCACGCCCCGGCCGAGGACCCGGGCCTCGACCCGTCCGGCACCGCCGAACTGATCACCCTGCTGGTCGACCCCCTGCACACGCGCGCCGGGCACGGCAGCCGGCTGCTCGCCGCCACCGTGGACCTGCTCCGCGACGACGGCTTCACCACCCTGATCTCATGGGTGTTCGAAGGCGACGAGGTGACGCGGTCGTTCCTCGGCTCGGCCGGGTGGGCGCCCGACGGGACGGCCCGGACGCTCGACATGGGCGAGCCCGTCCGGCAGATCCGGCTGCACACCGACATCAGCGCCGCGCCGGACGAGACCGGCTCCTAGCGAGGGGTCGGTGAGGCGCACGGGCGATCCGGCCATATCTTGGAGGTCGTGCCCGAGTCCGCTTTCCTGACGCCGCCCCGTGCCTCCGCACCGGCGCCCTCCGGCCGGCATCGCCGGCTGGGCCTGGTCGTGATGAGCCTCGGCGTCTCGCTGGTCGTGGTGGACGCCACCATCGTGGGCGTGCTGCTGCCCCGGATCGTCTCCGACCTGGGCCTGTCGACATCGGGCGCGGAGTGGGCGACCTCGGTGTACTCGCTGGTGTTCGCCGCGCTGCTCATCCCGTTCGGGCGGGCGGGCGACCTGGTCGGGCGCCGCCGGATGTTCGTGCTCGGGGTCTCGGTGTTCGCGGCGGCGAGCCTCGCCGCCGCACTGGCCCCCGGCGGCGCGGCCCTGATCGGCGCGCGGGCACTGCAGGGCGTCGGCGCCTCGATGCTCATGCCGGCGACGCTGTCCACGGTGAACGCGGTGTTCACCGGTCGGGACCGCGCCGTCGCCTTCGGCGTCTGGGGCTCGATGATCAGCGGCATGGCGGCGCTCGGGCCGCTCGCGGGCGGAGCCCTGGCCACCGGCGGCGGCTGGCGGTGGGCGTTCGGGGTCAACCTGCCGCTCGGCGCCGCCCTGATCGCCGGAGCCCTGCGGTACATGCCCGAGACGCGCGCGCCCGCGCCGGGCGGCGTGCGGCGCGGGATCGACTGGGCGGGCGGCGCGCTGGCCGCCCTCGGCCTCGGCGCGCTCGTGTGGGGGATCATCGAGGGGCAGACGTACGGCTGGTGGGCCGCGACGCGCCCGTTCACCGTCGGCGCGTTGCGCTGGCCAGAGACCGCCCTGTCCCCCGTCCCCGCGGTCCTGGCGATCGGCGCCGTGCTGATCGCGGCGCTGGTCGTGGTCGAGCGGTCCCGGGCGGCGGCGGGACGGCCCGTGATGCTCGACCTCGCGCTGTTCCGCGTCCCCAACTTCCGGCGCGGCAACCTGACCTCCGCGCTGATCAACGTCGGCGAGCTCGGGCTGCTGTTCGTCCTGCCGCTGTTCCTGCTGGGCGTGCACGGCACGAACCCGCTGCAGATCAGCCTGGCGATCCTGCCGCTGGCCGTCGGAGCGTTCGTGTCCGGCGGATGCGCGGGCAGGCTCGCCGACAGGCGCGGCCCCCACCGGATCGTGCAGATCGGCCTGGTGCTGGAGGTCGCCGCGGTCCTCGGGCTGGCGCTCACCGTCTCCGCGACCACGGGCGGGCTCGGGCTCGCGCCGTGGATGCTGCTGTACGGGCTGGGCCTCGGGCTGACGTCGGCGCAGCTGGCGAACGTCTCGCTCGCGGACGTCCCGCCCGCGCAGTCGGGCCAGGCGTCCGGAACCCAGTCGACGGCCCGGCAGGTCGGCGCGGCCCTCGGCATCGCCGCGATCGGGACGGTGTTCGCGACGAGCCTCGGGCACGCGATGACCGACCGGCTGGCGGGCTCGGCGCTGAGCCCGGAGCGCCGGGCGGCCCTCGCCCACGACCTGCGGCACAGCGCCGGGACCTCCGGACGTGATCTGCACGACACGCCCGGGCTGGCCGCCGAGGCGCACGCCGCGGACGCCAGCCTCGCCGTCGCGACCAGGAACGCGGCCCTGACCACCGCGGCGATCCTCGCCCTCGGGCTCGGGCCCGCGCTGCGCCTGCGCCCGAGCACTGATCTTCATCGGGAAGAATCGAAGCGCTAGTCCCCCTGTCGTCCCACGAGAACAAGCGGTGACTGTGGCCACGCTCTCCCAATGGGTCGCCGGATCCCGGCCCCGCACCCTGCCCGCGTCCCTCGTTCCCGTCGTCGTCGGCACCGGCGTCGCCGTGGGCGAGGGCGACCCCGTCTGGTGGCGCGGCGTCCTCGCCGCCGTCGTCGCTCTCGTGCTGCAGATCGGGGTGAACTACTCCAACGACTACAGCGACGGCATCCGCGGCACCGACGAGGACCGCGTCGGCCCGCTGCGGCTCGTCGGATCGAAGGCCGCCCCGCCCAAGCAGGTGCTGGCCGCCGCGCTCGGCTGCTTCCTCGTCGCCGCCGTGGCCGGGCTCGTCCTGGCCGCCGTGACGACGTGGTGGCTGCTGCTCGTCGGCGCGTTCGCGATCCTCGCCGCCTGGTTCTACACGGGCGGCAAGACGCCGTACGGGTACCGCGCGCTGGGCGAGGTCTCGGTGTTCGTCTTCTTCGGCCTCGTCGCCGTCGTCGGGACGACCTACGTCCAGATCGAAGAGCTGCCGTGGGAGGCCTGGGCGGCGGCGGTCCCGATCGGGCTGCTGGCGTGCGGGATGCTCGTCGCCAACAACCTGCGCGACATCCCCACCGACCGGGAGTCGGGCAAGCGGACCCTCGCCGTCCTGCTGGGCGACCGCTGGACCCGGATCCTGTACGCGGCGTGCACCGCGCTGCCGTTCATGTTCGCCCTGGCCCTGGCGGCCCCGCACCCGTGGGCGCTGCTCGCGCTTCTCGCGGCGCCGCTGTCGCTGCCGCCGACGCAGAAGGTGCTGAACGGCGCGGCCGGCCCCGCCCTGATCCCGGTGCTCGGCGAGACCGGCCGGCTGCAGATCGCCTACGGCGTGCTGCTGGCGGTCGGCCTGGCGCTCTGACCCTCGGCCAGAGCGCTCCGGCTCTCGGCCAGCAGGACCGCGCCCGTCAGGCCGGTGACGAGCCCGGCGAGCACCCCGGCGAGGGCGACCAGGCCCGTGGCGGACGCGGCGTCCGGCGCCAGGAAGCCCGGCCGGCCGAGCACCACGAGCAGCCCGTAGAGGGACGCCGCGAACATGGTGCCGGACCCGGCCCAGGCGACGGCGAGCGGCACCGCGAACCGGCCCGGGCGCGCCGCGCGCCGGACGATCAGCACGAGCGCGGCCGCGGCGGCGACCGCCAGCAGTCCCTCCACACCGTCGGCCAGCTGCTGGGCCAGATTCCGGTCGGCGGCCTCGCGGCCGTGGAGGCCCGCCGTCCCTCCGAACGCCCAGTAGAGCTGCGCGGCGGCGAACACCGCGGCCGGGACCGCCGCACCGCGTGCCAGGAGCACCTGGAGCGCATGGGTCGGGCCCTTGGGGACGCTCCTGGTGCGGATCTCGAACGTCCGCGGCCACCGGTCGCGCGCGTACAGGACGAACGCCGTCAGCAGCCCGATGCCCTGCACGGTGAAGCCCGCGTAGACGACCCCGTACACCCAGCCCTGGAGCGCGTTGCCGTCGCCCGTGAGCGGCTCGGACGAGAAGAGCGTCTGCAGGAGCGTCCCGAGTGGCACGGCGAGGACGATCGGCGCGAGCAGGCCCACCGCGACCCAGATCGGCGCCAGCACCAGCCATGCCGGGATCCGGCGGCCCCAGCGGAAGGTGAACGCCGCCGCCACCAGCACGGCCGCCGCGTCCATGCCCAGGGTGATCGCGTTGCCCACGTACAGCGCGGAGCCCTCGGCCGCGGCGGGGTCGTTCCAGCCGGCCGTGCTGCCCGCGAGCCACGCGATCTTGATGGTGAGGTAGGGGACGCACGCGGCGATCGTCACCGCGCAGACGGCCAGGCGGGCGCGCCCGGGGCCGCCGCGGGCAGCGAGCGTCGTCACGGCGGGCCGGTGAACTGAAACGGTCATGGACCGACGATCCACCGGGCCGCCCGCCTCGCGCCTCCCGCCGCGGAGGGAGAGCGGCCGCACCGCTCCCCCGCGGGGGTGAGGCTGTGTTTCCACGTCCCGGCCCACTTCGCTCGCCTGGCGGCTGTGTTTGCACAGTCCCGGCCCACTTCGCTCGCCTGGCGGCTCGCTACGTGACCGTGCCTGGGCGAACGCGGCATCGCTTCGCGATCTGCCCGGTTCCGCTCGCCTCCGGCTTCGCTGCACCGGCCAGGTCACGCGTTCGCGCGCGTGGCCGAGGGCTTTTCGAGACGGGGACTACTAGGCCCAGTCGATCTCGGCGCGGCCGGCGTCGACGAGGGCCTTGTTGACGGCGCTGAACGGGCGCGTCCCGAAGAACTTCTTCGCGCTGAGCGGGCTCGGGTGCGCCGACTCGATCACGGTGTGCTGGGGACCGGTGACCAGGCGGGCCTTCTTGCGGGCGTAGGCGCCCCAGAGGACGAAAACAACGCGCTCGCTCTTGTCGTTCAGCGCGCGGATCGCGGCGTCGGTGAAGTCCTCCCAGCCCTTGCCCGCGTGCGAGCCCGCCTCGCCGCCCCGGACGGTCAGCACCGCGTTCAGCAGCAGGACGCCCTGGTCGGCCCAGCGGGTCAGGTCGCCGGACACCGGCGCGGGGACGTCGAGATCGGCCGCCAGTTCCTTGTAGATGTTGCGCAGCGACGGCGGAAGCCGGACGCCCTCGCGCACGCTGAAGCTCAACCCGTGCGCCTGGCCGGGGCCGTGGTAGGGATCCTGGCCGAGGATCAGGACGCGGGCGCCGTCGAACGGGCAGTGCCGGAACGCGTTGAAAAGGTCCTCGCGCGGCGGGTAGACGGTCTGCGCGTCGTACTCCCCCGCGACGAACGCGCCCAGCGCGGCGGTGCCGATCGGGTCGAGCAGCGGGTCGAGCCGCTCCCGCCAGTCGCCGGGCAGCAGTTCCATCAGGTCGAGGGACATCGTCGGGCCTCCGAGAAACGTGATCTCCAGTTGCCCGGAACACTAGTGCGAGCCTCTGACACGCCAGGGCCGAATCCAGGGACTCCGACCCCCCCAACCCTAGGATGAGACAAATGCCCGATTCCCCCCATCGGCGGCGCCTTCGCGCGTCCGCGCTGCTCGCGGCGCTCGTCCTGCCCGCCCTCGGCGCGGGCTGCGGCGGCCCCTCCGGGCCGGTGACGCTCACCGTCCTCGCGACCTCCTCGATGACGGAGGTGCTCGGCGAGATCGGTGAGGCCTACCACCAGCAGAACCCGGACGTCAGGCTGCGCTTCGCGTTCGGCGGGACGCCGGAGATCGCCGACCGCGTCGCCGAGCACGAACCCGCCGACGTCCTGGTGACGGCCGACGGCCCCAGCATGGACGAGGCAGCCGAGTACCTGGGCGGGCGCCGCCGCGTCATCGCCCGCGACACCCTCACGATCGCGGTCGGGCCGGGCAACCCCCGCCGGATCCGGGACCTGCGAGACCTGGCGCGGCCGGGCCTGCGGGTGGTCGTCGGCGCCGGCACGGTCCCGGTCGGCCGCTACACCCGCCAGGTCCTCGCCAAGGCGGGCGTGACCGTCCGGTGGAGCAGCGAGGAGATCGGCGCACGGGCCGTCCTGGACCGGGTCCGCGCAGGCGAGGCCGACGCGGGCATCGTCTTCGTCACCGACCTGAACTCGGCCGGGATCGCGGCGAGCAGCGTGCCCATCCCGGCGGCCCAGAACGTCACCGCGTCCTTCCCCGCCGCGGTCGTCCGCGACAGCGGCCACGAGGACGCCGCGAACGCGTTCGTGGCGTGGCTGGTCACGCCCGACGCTCAGCGGCTGTTCAACAAGTACGGCTTCGTCACACCATCCGCTCCCCAGTGACCCTCGGGGAACGGATGAGAGCCGACTTCCGTTTACCTCCCCGGAGCCCCCCAGGGCTCGGGAACACCTGATCGCCCCGGCCTCCGGGGCGCGTTGTACGGGGAGATGCGACACGTGCCGGACCAGCGACCCGCGCCACAGCCCGACGGGACACCGAACGGGACGCCGCCGCACGCCGGCGCGCAGCGCTCCGGCACGGCCGAGCCCGGCCGACGCCAGTCCGTGCCGCCCCGCAGCGACCCGGACCAGCCCTGGCGCGCCGAAGGCGTCCCCGACCGGCGGGAGAAGCGGCCGCGCGGCCTGCGCGCGGGCGGCTGGAAGCCGAACCGGAACAACGCGGTCTTCTGGGCGCTGCTGCTGGCCGTCTTCGGGCTGAGCTACGTCTCCATGCACCTCACCGGCCAGAAGGAGCGGGTGACGGTCCCCTACACGGCGTTCACCCAGCAGGTCGCCGCCGGGAACGTGAAGGACGTCTACACCAAGGGCTACCAGATCCAGGGCCAGCTGAAGAGCAAGCGGCCGGTGCCGGGGCACGCGGAGAAGACCTACTCCTCGTTCGAGACGCTGCGCCCCGCGTTCGCCGACGACAAGATCTACACCGAGATGGTGGCCAAGGGCGTCGAGGTCGAGGCCAAGCCGGTCAACGAGGACCGCGGCCTGCTCGCCAACCTGCTGCTGTCGCTGCTGCCGACCCTGCTGTTCGTCGGACTGTGGATCGGCGTGATGGTGTGGCTGCAGCGTCGCATGTCCGGCGGGGGCGGCCTCATGGGCGGCTTCAACCGCTCCCCCAAGCCCGTGGCCGCGGACGACAAGCGCGCCACGTTCGCCGACGTCGCCGGCATCGACGAGGTCGAGGCGGAGCTCAGCGAGATCGTCGACTTCCTCAAGGACCCCGGCAAGTACCGCCGGATGGGCGCCCGCGTCCCCCGCGGCGTGCTGCTGACCGGCGCGCCCGGCACCGGCAAGACGCTGCTCGCCCGCGCCGTCGCGGGCGAGGCCGACGTCCCGTTCTACTCCGCGGCCGCGTCGGAGTTCATCGAGATGGTCGTCGGCGTCGGCGCCGCCCGCGTCCGCGAACTGTTCACCGAGGCCCGCAAGACCGCCCCCTCGATCATCTTCATCGACGAGATCGACACCATCGGGCGGGCGCGCGGCGGCGGCGCCAGCATGGGCGGCCACGACGAGCGCGAGCAGACCCTCAACCAGATCCTCACCGAGATGGACGGCTTCTCCGGCTCGGAGGGCGTCGTCGTCATCGCGGCGACGAACCGTCCCGACATCCTGGACCCGGCCCTGATGCGCCCCGGCCGGTTCGACCGGCAGGTCGCGGTGTCCCCGCCCGACCTGGACGGGCGCGTCGCGATCCTCGGCGTCCACACCCGCGACGTCCCCCTCGCCGCCGACGCCGACATCCTCTCGGTGGCGAGGATGACGCCCGGGATGACCGGCGCCGAGCTCGCCAACCTGGTCAACGAGGCCGCCCTGCTCGCCGTCAAGCGCGAGAAGGACGCCGTGGACATGGACGACTTCCAGACCGCCCTGGAGAAGGTGCAGCTCGGCACCCGGCGCTCCCTGGTCATGCCGTTCGAGGAGCGCCGCCGAACGTCGTACCACGAGTCCGGGCACGGCCTGCTCGGCATGCTCCAGCCGGGCGCCGACCCCGTCCGCAAGATCACGATCGTGCCGCACGGCCGCGCGCTCGGCGTCACCGTCTCCACCCCCGACGACGACCGCTACGCCTACGACGAGCGCTACCTGCGCGGCCGTATCATCGGCGCGCTCGGCGGCATGGCCGCCGAGGAACTGGTCTTCGGCGTGATCACCACCGGCTCGGAGAGCGACCTGGAGCAGGTCACCAAGATCGCCCGCGGGATGGTGGGCCGCTGGGGCATGTCCCAGAAGATCGGCCCCCTGTCGATCCTCCCGGCGGACGGATCGGACCCGATGGGCCAGTACGCCGCCCAGGGCACCCTGGACGCCGTCGACCTGGAGGCCCGCCGGATCGTCGACGAGTGCTACGCCGAGGCCCTGGAGACCCTCCGCACCCACCGCGACAAGCTGGACTCCCTCGCCGCCGCCCTCCTGGAGGCCGAGACCCTCGACGAGTCCGCCGCATACGCCGCCGCCGGCGTGGACCGCACCATCCGCGAGGTGGACCTCTCCAAATCCCACCGCTGACCCGCCCCTTCACCCGTGTCACCCCAAGGTGTTCACCGGCCGATACCGCGTCCGGCGACTACCTGGAGGCGGTGAGCTGGGAGTTCGGTGAGGCGGTCAAACTGCCGGAGCCGTTCGGCCTGGAGATCACCACCGACGAGTGGGAGCCCTGGCAGCGCGGACAGGGCTGAGGGGCGTCTGCTCGCTCTTAGGCGGGTCTGGGAAGGCCTATGGGGTTGGGGAACGGCATCTCGCTCGCCAGGGCCCTGGTGGCCGGTAGGAGCGACTCGTAGAGCATGCGGGGGTCGGCCAGGACGGCGTAGGGGGCTGCCGCCAGTTCGTCGGTGCGCTGCTCGATCCGCGCTTTCAGAGCGCGTCCGGCTTCTGTCGCCTCTGTCTCGGCGACGAGGCCGCGTCGGGCGAGGGCTTCGGCTGCCTCCGCCCACTCCTCGGGCGACCAGCCGCGGCTTTCATGGAAACGATCCGGGGGCACCACGCCCAGGGCGGACACCAGGACGTTCGCTTCCAAGCCGCTCAGGCCCTCGGCGGTGAGAAGGGCGACGTGCCCGTCCCCGCGGTGCTCGCGCAAGGACGTGGTCGCCTGCCAGAGGGCTTCCACCGGGTCCTCTGGAACGGGCAGATCACGGTTGGCGGCGAACAAGGGGCGGCCGGAGCCGTCCGCCGCCGTCACGACCTCTTGCAAGAGCGGCGCCGCCTCTGCCGCAACGTCCTCGATGCCGGGAAAGACCCTGCGAAGGGCACGCCCTGCCGCGTCGCTCCGGGCGGCGAGGATGCTCTCGGGGGACGCGAAGTCCCACGCGTCCGGGATCGCCCGCCGTACGCGGGCCGGGTGGAAGCCGAAGAAGGTCGCCTCGATCGTCCCTGCGGAGACCCGGCCGAGCGGGGCCCCGCGACTCCCGAAGTAGCCCATCCAGAAGCCCTTGAGACCGACGTCCTTGTTGGCCGTCCGGCATTCCTCGGCGAAATACGTCACCGCGTGCAGCGGCTCTATGACCTTCCACATGTCCCGCGCGAAAGTCGCATCCACCTGCCGAACGCTAGGCCTGCCCCAGTTCCCGCACAACCCCGGTCACATTCGGCTCGCGGCGTCCGTCAGTGTGGTGACCTAGGGGCACAGAGGGGGACGTGATGGACGAGCGCGAGTTCCTGGCCGAGCGGTTCGAAGGGCACCGCACGCATCTGAAGGCCGTCGCCTACCGGATGCTGGGCTCGCTCGCGGAGGCCGACGACGCCGTCCAGGAGGCCTGGCTCAAGCTGAGCCGCTCCAACGCGGGCGACATCGAGAACCTGGGCGGCTGGCTGACGACCGTCGTCGGACGGGTGTGCCTGGACATGCTGCGCTCGCGCACGTCCCGCCGCGAGGACCCGCTGGAGGAGCGCCTGCCCGACCCGGTCGTCAGCTCCTCCGCCTCCGACCCCGAGTACGAGGCGCTGGTGGCCGACTCGGTCGGGCTCGCGCTGCTGGTGGTCCTGCAGTCCCTCACCCCGGCCGAGCGGCTGGCGTTCGTCCTGCACGACACGTTCGGGGTGCCGTTCGAGGACATCGCGCCCATCGTGGGGCGGTCCCCGGCCGCCGCCCGCCAGCTGGCCAGCCGCGCCCGCCGCCGGGTGCGCGGGACGGCCCCGGACCCCGAACGCGACCCGGCCCGCCAGCGCGCGGTGGTCGACGCCTTCAACGCCGCGGCCAACAACGGCGACTTCGAAGCCCTCGTCGCCGTCCTCGACCCGGACGTGGTGCTGCGCGCCGACGTCGGCGCCGTCCCCGGCGGCTGGACGCAGGTCGTCGGCGCCGAGAACGTCGCCGGGCAGGCCATCAGCTTCCGCAGGACGACCCCGGGCCAGATCATGCACGCCCTGGTCAACGGGACCGCCGGCATCGTCTGGTTCGAGGGCGGGCGCCCGCAGTCCGTCCTGGCCTTCACGGTCGTGGGCGACAGGGTCACCGCGATCGACATCCTCGCCGACCCCGGCCGCCTCGCCGCCCTCGACCTCGTCTACCCCGGCTGACCCAGGGCGGTGGGAAGGGCCGCGACGCTGAGGGCCGTCATGCCCTTCAGAGCGTTGAGGACCGTAGGGTGCGGGGCCGCGTGGACCGTCGGGAGGATCGGGTCGTCCGGATAGGCCAGGGCGTCGGCGGACGCCGAGAAGCGCACGCCGGGGTCGCGGGGGTCGAGGCGAACCCACAGGTCGTCGACGAGAGCGGCGGCCAGGCCATGGACGAAGCCGGGGCGCTGCTGGTAGCACAGGCCCGCCTGGATTCCGCCCGCGCGCAGCAGCGCGACGTAGGCGTGGGACTGGGCGAAGCACAGGCCCGTGCGCTGTTCGAGGACGTCGGAGGCCCGCCACGGGACGCGGGTGTCGCCCGTGTCCATGGAGTGCGGGATCTGGTCGCGGACGTAGTCGAACGCCGCCCGGGCGTAGGCGATGTCGTCGCCGGTGCGCAGCTCCGAGGCGATCGCCTGGACGAGCGGGTGCTCGATGTCGATCGCCTCGGACGCGGCGAGGTAGTCCCAGGGTTCGGCGTCGAAGTCCATCACAGGCCGAGGAGCGCCTCGATGCCGACCGTGAGGCGGTCGAGCTCGGGGACCCTGCGGACGGCCAGCAGGACCCCGGGCATGAACGACTCGCGGTTCATCGAGTCGTGCCGGATGGTGAACAGCTCGCCGTGTCCGCCGAGGACCACCTCCTGGTGGGCGACGGCGCCGGACATGCGGACGGCGTGCACGCGGACGCCGTCCACGTCGGCGCCGCGGGCGCCCTCGACCCCGGAGGTGGTGGCATCCGGGGACGGGGCGACGCCCGCCTCGGCGCGGGCGGCGGCGACCAGTTCGGCGGTGCGGTAGGCGGTGCCGGACGGGGCGTCCGCCTTGTTCGGGTGGTGCGTCTCGACGATCTCGACGGACTCGAAGAACGGGGCCGCCTTCTGCGCGAAGTGCATCATCAGCACGGCGCCGATCCCGAAGTTCGGGGCGATCACCACGTTCCCGGACGACTCCTCGGTCAGCCAGGAGCGGACCGAGTCGAGCCGGGACGGGTCGAAGCCCGTGGTGCCGACGACGGCGTGCAGGCCGCGCTCGACGCACCACCGGAGGTTGTCCATGACGACGCCGGGGTGGGTGAAGTCGACGACGACCTCGGCGGCGGTCAGCGCGTCGAGCGGGTCGCCCTGGTCGACCGCGGCCACCAGCTCCATGTCGTCGGCGCCCTCCACGGCGCGGCACACCTCGGCGCCCATCCGGCCCTGCGCGCCCAGCACCCCGACCTTTGTCACGTGTTCCTCCTGGTTGGCGTCGCCCCGAGCCTATCGTCAGAAGCGCTTGCCGAGCTCGCGCGCCTCGGCGTGCGCGGAGCGGCGCCCGGTCTCGGCGTCGGCGGTGGCGAGGTTCGGGCGGAACTCGGCGGTGCTGATGTCGGTGACCCCCGTCCAGCGCAGCCAGCCCTCGAGGAACGGGGCCTGGTGGTCGCGGCCGAACGCGGGCCCGCGGCCCTCCCCGTAGACGGCGCTGGTGTAGACGACGGCCGCCTTCTTGCCCTCCAGCAGGCCGCTGTAGCCCTTCTCGGGGTCGAAGCGGAACACCCAGCCGGGCTGCGAGACGACGTCGATGAACTGCTTGAGGATGTAGGGGACGCTGGAGTTCCACATCGGGACGCTGAACAGGTAGCGATCGTAGGAGTCGTAGCGCTCGAAGACCTCCCGGGCGGCCCTCCACGCGGCGGCCTCCTCGCCGGACGGCGCGTCGCCCGCGAGCACGGTCATCTTGGCGTTGGCCCCGGCGGGACCGAAGGCGGGAAGGCCGGCCTCCCACAGGTCGAGGTGGTCGACGGCGTCGCCGTGGGTCTCGCGGTAGGCGTCCAGGAACGCTCCGGCCAGGGCCAGCGACTCGGACGCGGCGCCTCGCGGGGATGCGGAGATGTGCAGCAGACGGGACATGAGGGTCCTCTCACCTGAAAATACGGACCAAGGTCCGCTTACTCCTTCGGAGATTAGCGGACCCTGGTCCGTTTAACAAGTCAGCGGATCCTCAGGCTCCGAACTCGCGGTCCCCCACCGGGCCGATCACGGTGAGGGCCTGCGGGCCCGCCAGCACGTCGCGGGCGATGGCGCGGACGTCGTCGGGCGTGACGGCCTCGATGCGCGCCAGGACCTCGTCCACGGGCAGCAGCGACTCGTAGACCAGCTCGCTCTTGCCGATGCGGCTCATCCGGGAGCCGGTGTCCTCCAGGCCGAGGACCATGGCGCCGCGCAGCTGGCCCTTGCCGCGTTCCAGTTCCTCGTCGTCCAGGCCCTCGGCGGCCTTGGCCAGCTCGTCCCGGCAGATCGACAGGACCTCCTCGGCCTTGGCCGGCTGGCAGCCCGCGTAGACGCCGAAGACGCCGGAGTCGGCGTACTGGGCCGTGTAGCTGTAGACGGAGTACGCCAGGCCGCGCTTCTCGCGGATCTCCTGGAAGAGGCGGGACGACATGCCGCCGCCGAGCGCCGCGTTCAGCACGCCGAGCGCGAACCGGCGCTCGTCGGTGCGGGACGTGCCGGCGCCGCCGAGGATGATGTGCGCCTGCTCGGTGTCCTTGTCGATCACCACGCTGCGCGGGTCCAGGGGGACGGGCACGCCGTCCAGCCGCGGCGCGGCGGGCGCGGCGTCGCCGTGCAGGTGCTCGGCGAACGCCTCAGACACCAGCCGGACCACCTCGTCGTGGTCGATGTTGCCCGCCACCGACACCACCAGGTTGGACGGGACGTAGTGCTCCCGGTAGTAGCCGTGGATCCGGTCCCGGGACAGCGCGTTGATCGACTCCTCGGTGCCGAGGATGGGACGCCCGAGCGGGGTGTCGCCGTACAGCGCCGTGGAGAACTCGTCGTGGATCAGGTCGCCCGGGTCGTCGTCGCGCATGTGGATCTCTTCGAGGATCACGCCGCGCTCGGCCTCGACGTCCTCGGGCCGGTTCACCGACCCCGCCACCATGTCGGAGACCACGTCCACCGCGAGGGGCAGGTCGGAGTCCAGGACCCGCGCGTAGTAGCAGGTGTACTCCTTGGCGGTGAACGCGTTGAGGTCGCCGCCGACCGCGTCGACCGCCGCGGAGATCTCCAGCGCCGACCGCCGCCGGGTGCCCTTGAACAGCACGTGCTCCAGGTAGTGGCTGGCGCCGGCGTCGGCGGGGGCCTCGTCGCGGGAGCCGACCGCCGCCCAGATGCCGAACGCCGCGGAGCGCACGGTCGGCATCGTCTCGGTGATGATCCGCAGCCCGCCGGGCAGGACGGTGCGGCGGACCGCGCCGGCGCCGTCGGTGTGGATCGTGGTGGTGGTGCCGGGCTCCTGCGCCCTCGCCGGCAGGGTCACGTGTCGCTCACATTCGGTCGGGGGAAAGCGACCGGCCGGCCGGTCCGCAGCCTGGAGCGCTGCGGACCCGGCCGGCCGGTCATGGCCTTGATCAGGAGTTGCGCTGGCCGGAGTCGTCCGACCCGCGGCGGGTGCGGCGGCGCCGCGGACCACCGCGCCGGTCGCCGTCGTCGCGGCGCTCGCCGGAGTCACCGTCGGCGTCGCCGGACGCGGACTCGGCCTCGCCGCCGCCGTCCCCCTCGGCCTTCGCGGCGGACTCGCGCTCGACCACCTCGACCGGCACCAGCGACAGCTTGCCGCGCTGGTCGATCTCGGTGACCTCGACCTGGATCTTCTCGCCGACGCCCATGACGTCCTCGACGTTCTCGATCCGGGCGCCGCCGTGCAGCTTGCGGATCTGCGAGACGTGCAGGAGGCCGTCCTTGCCGGGCAGCAGCGACACGAACGCGCCGAACGTCGTGGTCTTGACGACGGTGCCGAGGAACCGCTCGCCGACCTCCGGCATGTGCGGGTTGGCGATCGAGTTGATCGCCTGCCGCGCGGCCTCGGCGGACGGCCCGTCGGTGGCGCCGACGTAGATGGTGCCGTCGTCCTCGATCGTGATGTCGGCGCCGGTGTCGTCCTGGATCGAGTTGATCATCTTGCCCTTGGGGCCGATGACCTCGCCGATCTTGTCGACCGGGACCTTGATCGTGATGATCCGCGGCGCGTTCGGGCTCATCTCGGCGGGCGCCTCGATGGCCTCCTGCATCACGTCCAGGATCGCCAGGCGGGCGCCCTTGGCCTGCTTCAGCGCGGCGGCCAGCACCGAGGCCGGGATGCCGTCGAGCTTGGTGTCCAGCTGCAGGGCCGTGATCAGGTCACGGGTGCCGGCGACCTTGAAGTCCATGTCGCCGAAGGCGTCCTCGGCGCCGAGGATGTCGGTCAGCGTGACGTACTCGTCGCCCTCGTTGATCAGGCCCATCGCGATGCCCGCCACCATCTGCCGGAGCGGGACGCCCGCGTCCAGCAGCGACATGGTGGACGCGCACACCGAGCCCATCGACGTGGAGCCGTTGGAGCCGAGCGCCTCCGACACCTGCCGGATCGCGTACGGGAACTCCTCGCGCGAGGGCAGCACCGGGATCAGGGCGCGCTCGGCGAGGGCGCCGTGGCCGATCTCGCGGCGCTTCGGGGAGCCGACCCGGCCGGTCTCGCCGGTGGAGTACGGCGGGAAGTTGTAGTTGTGCATGTAGCGCTTGGTGCGCTCGGGGTTCAGCGTGTCGATCGTCTGCTCCATGCGGAGCATGTTCAGCGTCGTCACGCCGAGGATCTGCGTCTCGCCGCGCTCGAACAGCGCCGAGCCGTGCACGCGCGGGATGACGTGCGCCTCGGCGGTCAGCTGGCGGATGTCCTTCAGGCCGCGGCCGTCCATGCGCAGCCCGTCGCGGATCACGCGCTCGCGGACCAGCTTCTTGGTGAGGGCGCGGTAGGCGGCGGAGATCTCCTTCTCGCGCCCCTCGAACTGCTCGGCGAGCTTCTCGGCGGCGGCCGCCTTGATCTCGTCGAGCCGGGACTCGCGCTCCTGCTTGCCGGCGATGGTCAGCGCCTGCGCCAGGTCCTGGCCGACGGCGTCGGTGACGGCGGCGAGCACGTCGTCCTGGTAGTCCAGGAAGACGGGGTACTCGGCGGTCTCCTTCGCGGCGACGGCAGCGAGGTCGCTCTGCGCCTTGCACAGCACCTTGATGAAGGGCTTGGCGGCGTCGAGGCCCTCGGCGACGGTCTCCTCGGTCGGCGCGGTCGCGCCCTCGCCGACGAGCTTGATGGTGTCGCGGGTGGACTCCGCCTCCACCATCATGATCGCGACGTCGCCGTCGGGCAGCACCCGGCCGGCCACGACCATGTCGAACGTCGCGCGCTCCAGCTCGGGGTGGGTCGGGAAGCCGACCCACTGGCCGTCGATCAGCGCGACGCGGACGCCGCCGATCGGGCCGGAGAACGGCAGGCCCGCCAGCTGCGTGGACATCGAGGCGGCGTTGATCGCCACGACGTCGTACAGGTGGTCGGGGTGCAGCGCCATGATCGTCTCGACGATCTGGATCTCGTTGCGCAGGCCCTTGGTGAACGACGGCCGCAGCGGCCGGTCGATCAGCCGGCAGGTCAGGATGGCGTCCTCGGACGGACGCCCCTCGCGGCGGAAGAACGAGCCGGGGATGCGCCCGGCGGCGTACATCCGCTCCTCGACGTCCACGGTCAGCGGGAAGAAGTCCAGGTTGTCCTTGGGCTTCTTCGACGCGGTGGTCGCCGACAGCACCATCGTCTCGTCGTCGAGGTAGGCGACGGCGGAGCCGGCCGCCTGCCGGGCCAGCCGGCCGGTCTCGAAGCGGATGGTGCGGGTGCCGAACGTGCCATTGTCGATCACGGCTTCGGTGCTCTGCGCACCGTCGATGCGCACGGCTTCTGTCACGGGAAACCTCCTCATGGGTTCCATGTCGGTCCTCGCGGCCGTTTCCCGTTGGCTGTCACGCTGCCGGTCTTCGATCGAAGCACCCGGATCGAGAGCGCCGCCGATACGGCGGAACGGATCCGGAAGCCACTACCGAGGACCGGCCCGCACCAGCGGTGTCCGCGAGGCTTGTCTGAAATTGGGGCCGGGGCCGGATGGGCCCGCCGACCATAAAAGGAAGGGAGTGGCCCGGCGGACCACTCCCTCACCCTGCTAGCGGCGCAGCCCGAGTCGCTCGATCAGCTGCCGGTAGCGGTTGATGTCCTTGTTCGAGAGGTACTTCAGGAGCCGGCGACGACGGCCGACCAGCAGCAGCAGACCGCGGCGGCTGTGGTGGTCGTGCTTGTGCTCCTTCAGGTGCTCGGTCAGATCGTTGATACGGCGCGTCAGCAGCGCGACCTGGACCTCCGGGGATCCGGTGTCACCCTCAGTGGTCGCGTACTCGGCGATGATCTGGTTCTTAGTGGCGGTGTCGAGCGACACGTGGCTCCTTCGATGGATTCGTCACCCGCAGATCCAGGCCCGGTGGGCGCTCGGGTCCGCATGGTGCGTGTTAAGAGGGTGGCCGCATGAGGGTGCAGCCAGCCGCGCCGGGGCCCTTCCCGGCGACTATTCACCGTACCACGGTGTGTTTACTGCAAGACCGGCCCGAGGGGCTCGCCCGGCGGCGGGGCTCAGGAGGTGATCTCGCGGGCGCGGGCGACGTCTCGGTGCATCTCCTCGATCAGCGCGTCCACGGAGTCGAACTTCAGCGTGTCCCGGATGCGGGCCGTGAAGTCGACGGCCATGTGCTCGCCGTAGAGGTCCAGGTCGTCGCGGTCCAGGGCGTAGGCCTCGACGGTCCGCTCCCCCGCGCCCTCGAAGGTCGGGTTCGTCCCGATGGAGATCGCCGCCGGCCAGCGGAACGCGGGGTAGCGGTCGGAGTCGCAGACCAGCCAGCCGCCGTAGACGCCGTCCGCCGGGATCTCCGTGTGCGGCAGCGTCTCCAGGTTGGCGGTGGGGAACCCGAGCGCGCGGCCCCGCTGGTGGCCGCGCACGACGACGCCCTCGACGCGGTGCGGGCGGCCGAGCGCGTGCGCGGCCGCCTCGACGTCGCCCGCGTCGAGGCGTCCCCTGATGTAGGTGGACGAGATCGTGTCGCCGTCGGCCACCAGCGGCATGCCCTCGGCCGTGAAGTCGTACTTCTCGCCGAGCTCCCGCAGCAGCGCCACGTCGCCCTTGGCCTTGTGCCCGAACCGGAAGTCCTCACCGACGATCACGTGGGCGGCGTGCAGCCGGTCGACCAGCACCGACTGGACGAACTCGTCCGGCGGCACCTTCGACAGCTCCAGCGTGAAGGGCACCACCACGACCGCGTCGGTGCCGAGGCCCTCCAGCAGCTCGACGCGGCGCCTGGTCGTGGCGAGCAGCGGCGGATGCGTGCCGGGCCGGACGACCTCGTCCGGATGCGGGTCGAACGTGATGACCACCGAGCGCAGCCCGCGGCGCCGCGCCTCCTCGGCAGCGGCCCCCACGATCCGCTGGTGGCCGCGGTGCACGCCGTCGAACACCCCGATGGTGATCACCGAACGGCCCCAGTCTGCGGGAACCTCGTCGAGGCCATTCCAGCGCCGCACCATGCTCTCCCTGCGTAGGACGTTCCCGTCGGGTACTTCTTGCCGTCCTCAAGAGTGCCATGCGGGGGCCGGGTTGGTCGCACCCAGGGGGCGTGGTGTGCGGCACCCGCCCCCTGGCGCGGGCCTGCGGACGCCCTCAGCCGGACTGGTAGACGACCAGGGACACCGCGATGTACTGCAGGACGTAGGCCGCCAGCGTGCAGGCGTGGAACACCTCGTGGAACCCGAACCATCTCGGGGACGGGTTGGGGCGGCGCAGCCCGTACACCACTCCCCCGACGCTGTAGCAGATCCCGCCGAGCGCGACCAGGAGGCAGGCGGCCAGGCCCGCTCCGGACAGGAACTGCGGCAGGAACAGCACCGCCACCCAGCCCAGGACGATGTACAGGGTGACGTAGAGGAAGCGGGGAGCGCCGATCCAGGTCGTCCGGAAGACGACCCCGGCGATGGCCCCGGTCCACACGATGGCGAGGACGGCCACGCGCACGCCGCCGTCCAGTGCCAGCACCGCGAACGGCGTGTACGTCCCGGCGATGATCAGATAGATGTTGGCGTGGTCGAAGCGGCGCAGCACCTCGATCAGCCGGTGCGACTGCTGCCGGTGGTACGTCCCCGAGATCCCGAACAGCATCCCCGAGGTCGCCACGTACAGGGCCGACGCCAGCCGCGCCTCCGGGCTCGGGCCCAGCGCCACCAGCACGAGCCCCGCGACGAGCACCGCGGGGAACGCACCGAGGTGCAGCCAGCCCCGCATGCGCGGCCGGGTGGGGGACGCCACCGGGGGATCGTCTTTCACCGTGGTCACGGACACCTCCTCACGAACCTACGCCTAAGTAGGTTACGCGACCGTAGGTTGGCGGCGCACCCGGGGTGCCGGGTGATGCTCGCCACGGACCGCGCCGCCCGCCCGGGTCAGGAGACGAACACCGGGTCAGGAGACGAACACCGCGAGGGACTTGGCGACCGGGCCCCGCTCCTCGACGAGCGCGAGCAGCGTCCCGTCCGGCGCGAAGACGCCCACCGGGCCCGGCCCGAGGCCGACGGCCGGCAGCCGCCCGCCGTGCGCGACCTTGCGAGCGTCGTCGTCGGAGACGTCCCGGCGCGGGAACACCGACGCGACGGCCTCGGCCATCGGCAGGATCTCCAGCTTCTCGCCCAGCCGGTCGAGCGTGCGCGCCATCGACAGGTCGTAGGGCCCGACGCGGGTGCGGCGCAGGGCGGTCAGATGGCCGCCGCAGCCGAGCGAGGCGCCGAGGTCGCGGGCCAGCGCCCGGATGTAGGTCCCCGACGAGCAGGACACCGAGGCGTCCACGTCGATCAGGCCGCCGTGCCGCCGGACGTCCAGGACCGCGAACTCGTCCACGGTCACCGGGCGGGCGGCCAGCTCCACGTCCTCGCCCTTGCGGGCCATCTTGTAGGCCCGCTCCCCGTTCACCTTGATGGCACTGACCTGCGGCGGGACCTGCTGGATCGTCCCGGTCAGCTCCGCGACGCCGGCCCGCAGCGCCTCCTCGGTGACGGCCTCGGCGGACGCGGTCGCGATGGTCTCGCCCTCGGCGTCGTCGGTGTTGGTCGACTCGCCCAGCCGGATCGTGGCGTCGTAGCCCTTGCGGGTCAGCGCGAGGTGCCCGAGCAGGCGGGTGGCCTTGCCGATCCCGAGGACGAGCACGCCCGTCGCCATCGGGTCCAGGGTGCCCGCGTGCCCGACCTTCCGGGTCTTCGCCAGCCGCCGCATCCTCCCCACGACGTCGTGCGACGTCCAGCCGGCGGGCTTGTCCACGATGACGAGTCCCGATTCCATGCTCTTGCTTCACCTCGAAGACGGCGGGCGGACGGAAGACGGCGATTCTAGCCGTCCCTCCGCCACGGCGCGGTTCGGCCGGCGGCGCCCCGGCGGCCGTTCGTCAGTGGTCGGAGGGCAGCAGGGCGCGCAGCCGGTCGAGCGCCTCGTCGACCGGCCCACCCCAGACGAAGCCCGCCATCTCCCGGTGACCGCCGCCGTCCAGCGCCGCGCACACCCTGCTCAGGTCGATGTGGCCCTTGGACCGGGCGGAGAAGTACCAGCGGCCGTCGTCGGTCTCCTTGCACACGACGGCGACCTCCGCCTCGTCGGTCCGGCGCAGCTGGTCGATGATGCCTTCGAGCTGGTCGTACGGCAGGCCGCGCCGGTCCTCGCGGGCGATCGCCGTCCAGACCAGGCCGCGGCCGCCGGCGGCGTCGCGCTCCAGCCGGGCCCGCGCCAGCGCCCCGGCGAGGACCTGCAGGTAGTCGAACGGAGCCCGGTCCCACAGCTCCCGGCTGACCGTCTCCGGCCGGACGCCCGCCGTCAGCAGCCGTCCCGCCAGGTCGTGCACCTCGGGAGTGGTGGAGGGGTACTTGAACGAGCCGGTGTCGCTGGCGAGCCCCGCGTACAGGCCCTGCGCGATGTCGCGGTCGAGCGGCACGCCGAGCCTGCGGATCAGCTCCTCGACCAGCACCGCCGTGGCGGCGGCGTCCGGGTCGACCAGCCGCACGCCGCCGAACCCGGTGTTGGAGGCGTGGTGGTCGATGACGATCAGGACGCCGGCCCGGTCGGCGGCGCCGGCGAGCGAGCCGAGCCGCGCCCGGCCCGCCGCGTCCAGCGAGATCATCAGCTCCGGGGCGCGCGGCATCCGGGCCGGCTCGACCAGCATCTCCTGGCCCGGCAGGAACCGCAGGATCGCCGGGACACCGAAGGGCTCCCCGAACGAGGCCAGGCAGCGCTTGCCGCACGCGCGCAGCGCCTGCGCGAGCGCCAGCATCGAGCCGAGCGCGTCGCCGTCGGGGACCACGTGGCAGGCGAGGCAGATCTCGCGGGCCCCGCGGATCAGTTCGACCGCGCGGTCCCAGTCGAGCTCGGCGTGCGCGCCGCCGGACCCCTCCGGCAACTCCGGCCGGGACGGTGGTGGACCGAACCCGGACGGTGGACCGAGCCCGGACGGGACGCCCGCCTCGAACGGACCGCCGGGCTTGGACTCAGGCGGCACGCCGGACGCCGACATCGCGCCGGCCTCGGCGTGCCCATCGGATCTGGGCGGTGGTCCCGGCTCGGAGAGGGCGCCCCGTCCGGACGGTGCGCCCGGCCCGCAGGGTGCGCCCGTCTCGGCGCGGATCGCGGTCTCGGCCGGGCCGTTCACGACGACGGGCGTCCGGAGCGGCCGTCCTCACCGTCCCCCGCGGCGTCGTGCGCGTCGAGGCCGTCCTCGTCGAGATCGTCGTCCTCGTCCTCGCCGGAGTCGGGCTCGCGGTAGGGGTTGGCGTCCCCCGCGGGGGAGGCGCCCTGCGCGGCCCTCGCCACCTCGGCGTCCTTGGCGCGGGCCTGGGCCAGCAGGTCGTCGATGTGCGCCGCGTTCTCCATCAGGGAGTCCATCACGAAGGTGATGCTGGGCGTGTGGCGGACGCCCGTCTTCCGGCCCACCTCCGACCGGATGACGCCCTTGGCGCTCTCCAGCGCGGCGGCCGTCTCGGCGCGCTCGCCGTCCGACCCGTACACCGTGTAGTACACGGTGGCGTCGCGCAGGTCGTTGGTGATGCGGGTGTCCGTCACGGTCACGAAGCCGAGCCGCGGATCCTTGATCCGCCTCTCCAGCATCTCGGCGACGATCTGCTGGATGCGGTCGGCGAGCTTGCGCGCCCGAGCTGCGTCCACCATGATCGCACTCCCTTTCTATGGTCTGAGCGGGAAGGTCGGTTCCCGCTCCTTCATTGTGGGGCGGCGCCCGCCCGCGCGCCCGTCAGTCCTCGCCGCTGAACAGACGCTGCCGGGCGGACAGCAGTTCGATCTCCGGCCGTCCGGCCACGAGCCGCTCGCACTGGTCGAGGACCTCCGTGCAGTTGGCCGCCGTGCCCGACACCACCGCCACCCCGATCTCCGCCCTGCGGTGCAGGTCGTGGTCGCCGGTCTCGGCGACGGCCACCGCCGGGAAGCGCTTGTGCACCTCGGCGATGACGGGGCGCAGGACCGACCGCTTCTGCTTCAGCGAGCGGACGTCCCCCAGCAGCAGGTCGAGCGTCAACGCACCCACGTACACCTGGTCGATCACCTCGGAGTCATCAGAGTTGGAACGACGGAGGTCATCCGCCGTGTTCCCAGCCTTCCCGGCGAACCAGAATGAGCTGGACATGACAGACGCCAGGCTAGAAGATCCGCCTGGCGTTCCGTCACCCGATTAACGATCACAGCGTCGGCGTGCCCGGAGGGGCCGCCGGGCCGGCCGCCCGCGCGGCCCCTCGCGGGGCCGCGCGGACCTGCCGTCCGCCTCAGTCGCGGGGCTTCTCCCGCATCTCGAAGCACTCGATGACGTCACCGAGCTTGATGTCGTTGTAACCGACACCGATGCCGCACTCGAAGCCCTCGCGGACCTCGGTCGCGTCGTCCTTGAAGCGGCGCAGCGACGACACCGTGAGGTTGTCGGAGACCACGACGCCGTCGCGGACGAGGCGGGCCTTGGCGTTGCGCTGGATGATCCCCGAGGTGACCATCGAACCGGCGACGTTCCCGATCCGCGGCACCTTGAAGATCTCGCGGACCTCGGCTGTGCCGAGCTGGGCCTCTTCGAACTCCGGCTTGAGCATGCCCTTGAGGGCCGCCTCGATCTCCTCGATCGCCTGGTAGATGATCGAGTAGTACCGGATGTCGACGCCCTCGCGGTCGGCCAGCTCCTGCGCGTTGCGCTCAGGCCGCACGTTGAAGCCGATGATGACCGCGCCCTCGGACGCCAGCGACAGGTTGACGTCGTCCTGCGTGATCGCGCCGACGCCGCGGCGGATGATCCGCAGGTTGACCTCGTCGCCCACGTCGATCTTGAGGAGGGAGTCCTCCAGCGCCTCGACGGAACCGGACACGTCGCCCTTGAGGATGAGCAGCAGCTCCTGCCGCTCGCCCCGCTCCAGGTCCTTGAACAGCTCTTCCAGGGAGCTGCTCTTGCGGCTCTTGAGCAGTTCGGCGTTGCGCTTGCGCGCGACCCGCTTGTCGGCGATCTGCCGGGCGATCCGGTCGTCCTCGACGACCAGGAAGTTGTCGCCCGCGCCGGGCACGGCCGCGAGGCCGAGCACCATCACCGGACGGGACGGGCCCGCCTCCTCGACGCTGTTGCCGTTCTCGTCGAGCATCGCCCGGACGCGGCCGTTGGCCACGCCGCAGACGATCGAGTCGCCGACCCGCAGCGTGCCGCGCTGGACCAGCACGGTCGCCACGGCGCCCCGGCCCTTGTCCAGGTGGGCCTCGATGGCCGAGCCCTGGGCGGGCATGTCGGGGTTGGCCTTCAGGTCGAGCGCGGCGTCGGCGGTCAGGACGATCGCCTCCAGCAGCCCGTCGATGTTGGTCCCCTGCTTGGCGGACACGTCGATGAACTGCGTGTCGCCGCCGAACTCCTCGGCGACCAGGCCGTACTCGGTGAGCTGCGCCCGGACCCGGTTCGGGTCCGCGCCCTCGACGTCGATCTTGTTGACCGCGACGACGATCGGGACCCCGGCCGCGGTGGCGTGGTCGATCGCCTCGGTGGTCTGCGGCTTGACGCCGTCGTCGGCGGCGACCACCAGCACCACCAGGTCGGTGGTGTCGGCACCGCGGGCACGCATGGCGGTGAACGCCTCGTGACCCGGGGTGTCGATGAAGGTGATCTTGCGGTCCTCGCCGTCGACCTCGGTCTCGACCTGGTAGGCGCCGATGTGCTGGGTGATGCCGCCGGCCTCGCCGGCCTGCACGTTGGCGTGCCGGACGGCGTCCAGCAGCTTGGTCTTACCGTGGTCGACGTGGCCCATGACGGTGACCACCGGCGGACGCGACTGGAGGTTCTCCTCGCCGCCCTCGTCCTCGCCGTACTCGATGTCGAAGGACTCGAGCAGCGCGCGGTCCTCGTCCTCGGGGCTGACGACCTGGACGTCGAAGTCCAGCTCGAGCCCGAGCGCCATCAGGTCGTCGGGGTCGACCGACTGGGTGGCCGTGACCATCTTGCCGAGGTGCATCATGATCGCGACGAGCGACGCCGGGTTGGCGCCGATCTTCTCGGCGAAGTCGGTCAGGGTCGCGCCCTGCGCCAGCCGGACGGTCTTGCCGTTGCCGCGCGGAGCCGAGACGCCGCCGGCGGCGGGCGCCTGCATGTTCTCGAACTCCTGGCGGCGCGCCCGCTTCGACTTGCGTCCGCGCGCCGGGCGCCCGCCGGGACGCCCGAAGGCTCCCTGCGTGCCGCCGCGACCGCGACCGCCGCCACCGGGACGGGGACCGAAGCCACCGCCGCCACCGGGACGACCGCCCGCACCCGCGCGGGGGCCGCCGAAGCCGCCACCGCCGCCGGGGCGACCGCCGCCACCGGGACCGCGACCGCCGCCGCCACCACCGGGACCGCGGCCACCACCGCCCGGACCGCGGCCACCGCCGCCGCCTCCACCGGGACCGCCGCGCCCGGGGGCGCCGGCCGGCCGCGAGGACGGCATGTTCATCGGGCTGGGACGCGGGCCGCCCGGCCTGGGCGGCATGCCGCCCGGGTTCGGGCGCGGGCCGCCGGCGCCGGGAGCGCCGCCCGGACGCGGGCCGCCGGGACGCGGACCGCCCGCGGGGCCACCGCCGCCACCCGGGCGGTCGCCGCCCGGACGGGGGCCGGGACGCGGCCCCGGCTTGGGCGCCTGGCCCATGCCGGTGTTGGTCGAGCTGAACGGGTTGTTGCCCGGACGCGGCCCACCGGGGCCACGACCGCCGCCACCACCGCCGCCGCCTTGGCGCGGGGCAGGACGCGGGCCGGGCTTGGGCGAGCGGGGACCCGGCTTCGGGCCGCCGGGCGCGCGGTTGCCCGCCCCGGTACCGGGACCGGCCGCGGGCGGGGCACTCGGCCCCTGTGCCGCGGGCGGGGCGCTCGGGCCCTGTGCCGCGGGCGCGCTCACCGGCGTGCTCGGCGCCGGCGGGACGGGCGGACGCGGCGCCGCCGGCTGCGGGCCGGGCCTGGGCGCGCCGCCCTGGCCGCCAGGTCCACTCTGGCCGGGAACACCCTGGCCGCCGGAGCCGCCAGGACCACCGGAACCACCGGGGCCGCCGGAACCACCGGGGCTCGGACGGGGCGCGGCAGGCCGCGGGCCCGGACGGGGCCCGGGACGCGCGCCGGCGCCCTGAGAATCGGAACCGCCGCCGGACTGACCCGGACGCGGCGGTGCCGACGGTCGCGGACCGGGCTTCTTGGCCGCGGCCCGTCGGTCGCCCTGCTTGGGGGCGGAAGAAGAATTTGAGAAGGCTTCTGTCAGCCTGCGAACGACCGGCGCCTCAATCGTGGAGGACGCCGACCGTACGAACTCGCCCATTTCCTGGAGCTTGGCCATGACGACCTTGCTCTCTACTCCGAACTCCTTGGCGAGTTCGTAAACCCGGACCTTCGCCACTGCACTCCCTACTCGGTCCGGGGGTGCGGCCTCCGGACCGTCGCTAACTTGCCGTACTCATCGCGGCGTGCTCATCGAGCGCTCATAGCAATCTCGACCTGCTTCCGACTAGACGTCGCTTACCATTCGGCCATCCTGCTGCTGCGCGGCTGGGGCCGCAAGTCGCTCCCGCAGCGGACCGGCGTCGAGCGGGCCCGGCAGGCGGAACGCCCGCGGGAACGCCCGACGCCGCTCTGCGAGTGCGAGACACTCCGGATCGGGATGCAGATGCGCACCCCGTCCCGGCAGCCGCCCACGGGGATCGGGGACGATGACGCCCTCGACCACCACCAGGCGCAGCAAGTCGGACTTGACCGTGCGAACCCGGCAACCCACGCACGTGCGAACAGGGGCCGCCCGGCCACGTCCCATGAGTCTACCGCGCCGAGGCGTCGGCGGGGCCTGTCGCATGCTCTCCTGACGCAGAAGATCCGGATTCGCCGGTTCCGGCCTCGTCCGGGGGCGTCTGTACCGGCTCGGTGTCGGACCGGATGTCGATCCGCCAACCGGTGAGCCGGGCGGCGAGCCGGGCGTTCTGCCCCTCCTTGCCGATGGCGAGGGACAGCTGGTAGTCGGGCACGACGACCCGGGCGACCCGGGCGTCGGCGTCGACCACCTCGACACTCGAAACACGCGCCGGGGACAGGGCATTCCCGACGAACTCCGCGGGGTCCTCCGACCAGTCCACGATGTCGATCTTCTCGCCGTGCAGCTCGCCCATCACGTTGCGGACGCGGCTGCCGAGCGGGCCGATGCAGGCCCCCTTGGCGTTCACCCCGGACTTGCGGGAGCGAACCGCGATCTTGGTGCGGTGGCCGGCCTCCCGGGCGATCGCCGCGATCTCCACGGTGCCGTCGGCGATCTCCGGGACCTCCAGCGCGAACAGCTTGCGGACGAGGTTCGGGTGGGTGCGCGACAGCTGCACCGACGGGCCGCGGTGGCCCTTGCGGACCTGCACCACGTAGGCGCGCAGCCGCTCGCCGTGCTCGTAGCGCTCGCCGGGCACCTGCTCCTGCGGCGGCAGGATCGCCTCGATCTTGCCGAGGTCGACCAGCACGCTGCGCGGGTCCTTGCCCTGCTGGATGATGCCGCTGACGATGTCGCCCTCGCGGCCCGCGTACTCGCCGAAGGTCAGCTCGTCCTCCGCGTCGCGCAGGCGCTGGAGGATCACCTGCTTGGCGGTGGTCGCGGCGATGCGGCCGAACCCCGTCGGGGTGTCGTCGTACTCGCCGACGGCGTTGCCCTCGTCGTCGGTCTCGGTCGCCCACACGGTCACGTGGCCGCTCTGCCGGTCCAGGTCGACGCGCGCCTTCGGCGCCGCGCCCTCCGTCCGGTGGTAGGCGATCAATAGGGCGTCTTCGATGGCCTTGACGGCCACGTCGAGCGAGATGTCCTTCTCGCTCTCCAGGCCCCGAAGGGCGGTCATGTCGATGTCCACGAGGTTCCCCCCTCTAGTCCGGCTGCGCCGGAGAACGCGATTCCTCGGCCGGCGACGAAGGCGCGAACTCCACCTGCACCCGGCCGCGCCCCAGCTCGCCCAGGCCGAACCGGCGCCGCACGGTCTCAGGCCCGGTGGTCTTCCCCTTCGGCGAGGACGACCCCCCGGACCCCCCGGCGGAGGACCTGGGCCCGGCGGCCTTGCCGCCACCGGCCCCGGCTCCCTTGCCCCGGCGCTTCTGGACGACCTCGATCTCAACGGCCTCGTCGTCGGCCGCGACCACGCGGCCCTCGATCTGGCCTCCCTCGGTCAGGGGCGCGACGATCAGCCGGCCGACGGCGCGACGCCAATGCCGCGGCTCGGTGAGGGGGCGGTCGACGCCAGGCGAGGTCACCTCCAGCACGTAGGGCGAGGTTCCCATGAGGTCGGATCCGTCGAGCAGCTCGGAGGTCGTCTCGCTCAGCCGGGCGATGTCGTCGAGGCCGATCCCGCCGTCGGCGTCGACGACGACCCTGACCAGCCGGCGGCGACCGGCGGGCCGCACGTCGACCTCCTCCAGGTCGTAGCCCGCCTCGGCCACCGCCGGCGCGAGCAGCCTGCTGAGGGCCGCGGCTGCCTCGTCGCGGCTCGGCCGGGCGGTGTCGCGCGGCGGGCGCGCGGGGCCGCGCGGCGGGGCCGCCTCCTCCTGCCGGCCGCGCCTTCCCTGAGCGCGGCCGCCACGGGACTCGACGCTCATGGGCCCTCCTCCTGTTGTTGTGCACGTGCGATCTGTTCGTTCGCCTGCGATGGCGGGGTCGCCGCTCGTCCGCCGACACCTCAAGACTATCGACAGCCGGGGACCGCGGCGGTCTTTCCGGCGGCTCTCCGGCGCGGCGGATATGGAATGCTTGAGCAGGCCTGATGGGCGCGTCCGCGGACCGCGGCCCCAGCGGGCCGCCGCCACCTCCGCCACCGGGTGAGGAGACTTCCTTTGCCAGAGGCCGCACCACCGCCGGGGCAAGTGATGTCACGCTCGACGCAGGCTCTGTCACGCCGCGCGTTGCTGGGCCGGGCCGCATTGCTGGGCGGCGGCGTGGTGCCGGTGCTGCCGTGGGTCGCCTCCTGCGCCGCGCAGGCCGCCCCGCGCGAGGACGTGCCGACGCTGGTGGGCGCGATCGCCGCCGAGCAGAACCTGATCGCCGTCTACGAGGCCGCGCGGTCGGCGGACACCTCGCGGGCCGGGCGCCTCGATCCCGTGCTCGCCCATCACCGCAGGCATCTGGCCGTGTTGAAGCGGCACTACGTCCCCGGCTCGGGAGACCGGGCGGACGAGGGCGGCGCCATCCCCTCGCCCGCTGCGGCGCAGGTTCCAGCGGGCTCCGCGGGCCTGGCGGCCCTGCGCGACATGGAGGACCGCGCGGCGCGGGGGCGCATGGCCGACGCCGCCAAGGCCGGTCCGGCGCTCGCGCAGCTGCTGGCCAGCATCGGCGCCTGCGAGGCCGGGCACGCCATGACCGTCAAGGGCGGGGCGCCGCCCGTCCGGTCGAGGTCGGACGCCGAGGCCCTGCAGGCCGCGCTGAGCGCCGAGCACGCGGCCGTCTACGGGTACGGGGTGCTCGGGGCCCGCCTGCGGGGCTCGCTCCGGCAGACCGCGAAGGACCTGTGGAACGTGCACCGCGCCCGGCGGGACCAGCTGGTCTCGATCCTGTCGGTCGCGCCGGCCGCCGCGGCGTCCGCCTACCGGCTGCCCGTCCAGGTCACCTCCGCCCGCAGCGCCGCGCAGCTCGCGGCGGCCCTGGAGGACGGCCTCGTGCCCGCCTACGTCGGTCTCGCGGGCGTCTCCTCCCCCGACCTGCGCGCCTTCGCCGCCGACAGCGCGCAGCGGGCCTGCGCGTGGGCGGCGCGCTGGCGGTCCAGGGCGGGCGCGGGGTCGCCGTCGGAGGCGTTCCCGGGGCTGCCGTCCGCGGCGCTGTCCCCCCGTCCCGAACCCGGTGAATGATCTTCAACACGCTGGGAACGAAGCGTCCGATAAGCGACGTTAGTCCCATTGCGGGATGACTTCGGGGGAGGGAGCCCACGTGACCACGAATCCGCAGCCGGGCAGGACGAGCGCCCTCGACGAACTGCGGGCCGTCTACCACGAGCAGCTGACCCGGCTGGCGGCCGAGCGCGACGCCGCGCGGCGCCAGGCGCGCAGGGCGCAGGCGCAGGCGGACGTGGCGCGGGCCGATCTCGCCAGCCTCAAGAGCCGCGTCGGGGAGCTGCTCAACGCCGCCGCGCGGCACCTTCCGGACCTTCCTCCGGTGGAGGGCCCGGACACGCCGGAGCTGCCCGCCGCCCAGGAGGGGCGGGCCCTGCCCGCCCCCGCCGATCCTGATCCGGAGCCGCCGTCCGAAACGGGCGGCACGCCCGGGGACCGCCCGGCCCGAGCGGCCTGACCGGGGAGGAGCGGCCCGTCCAAGGGCCGCGCGGAGACCGCCGGACGCGTCCGTGAGGGCGGTCCGCGCTCCCGAGGTCCAGTAGGGTCCACCAAATGACCGCGTACGGCCTTCTCGTCTCCCCCTCGCACAACCGGGTCTATGCCCAGGCCGCCGCCGACCTGGTGAAGGCGGAACTGGCGGTGTTCAGCGAACGGGCTCTCGGCGGACGCGTCCGCGACATCGAGGAGACCTCGATCGGCGGCGTCCCCTACGTGACGTTCTCCGCCGACGAGTTGACGGAGCAGGACGTGCGTCTCCTGTCGAACCTGTCGTCGCTCTACGCGCTGTTCCAGATCGAGGGCGAACTGCTCCGCCCGGTCGGGCTCCAGCCTCTGGACCTGTTCGGCAGCGACCTGCTCACCATCCAGAAGTACTCGGGCAAGACGAACGAGTACTTCACCAAGCTGCTGCTGAACGTCACCGCTATGGCGACCGACTCCCCCATGGACCTGATAACCGGGCGCCCCCGCGTGTTCGACCCCATGTGCGGGCGGGGCACGACGCTCAACCAGGCCATGATGTACGGGCTGGACGCCGCGGGGATGGACATCGACGGCAAGGACTTCGACGCCTACACGGCCTTCATCAAGACCTGGCTGAAGAACAACCGCGTCAAGCACCAGGCCGAGGTCACCAACGTGCGCCGCGAGAAGGCCGTCCTCGGACGCCGCCTGCACGTGACGCTCGGCGCGTCCAAGGAGCGCTACAAGAGCGGCGAGACGATGGAGATCACCGTCGTGAACGCCGACTCGCTCGGCGCCGGCCGGTTCTTCCGCCCCGCCTCGTTCGACCTGATCGTGACGGACGCCCCCTACGGCGTCCAGCACGGCAGCCGCCCGAAGGGGGCGCAGCCCGGCCGCAAGGGCGGCCCGCAGCTGTCGCGCAGCCCGGTGGAGCTGCTCACGGCCGCCGTCCCCGAGTGGGCGCGGCTGCTGCGTCCGGGGGGCGCCGTCGGCATCTCCTGGAACACCTTCGTCGGCCGCCGCGAGCAGCTCGCGGAGATCCTGGCCTCCAGCGGCCTGGACGTCCGGGACTCCGACGCCTACCGCGGTTTCCGCCACCGCGTCGACCAGGCCATCTCCCGCGACCTCATCGTGGCGTCCAAGCCGTCAGGCTGAGTGCCACCGCTCCACGTGCGGGAGCAGCTCGTCCAGGTCGTGGATGAGGGCGTCGGGCGGCGTGAGGCCCGGACGGTCGAAGGCGTGGGTGGTCTGGTGCCAGATCTGGACGGCCCGCAGCCCGGCGGCCTTGGCTCCGTGGATGTCGTCGAACGGACGGTCGCCGACGAAGACGCACGAGCCGGGGTCGGTGGCGCCGACGGCGTCCATGGCGGCGCGGAACGCCTCGGCGTGCGGTTTCGTCCAGGGGATCTCGCTGGAGTAGACGGCTCCGTCGAGCATGCCGAGGACGTCGTCGCGGGCGAAGACGCGCTCGTGCCAGTCGCGGGTCCAGATGGTGTTGGACAGTACGCCGATCTTGATGCCGCGCTCGCGGAGGGCGGTGAACAGGCCGGGGACGGCGGGGTCGGTGTGGGTGTGCGGGGTCCACGTCTCGAAGTGGGTGTCCAGGAGGGCCTCGCTCGGCTCCACCCCGGCCATCGCGAACGCCTCGGCGAGCGTGGCGCTCCGGTGCTCCTCGGTGCCGCGGCGCCACAGCTCGTCCTCGGCGGCGACGAGGGCGGCGACGGTCTTCTCGACGGCGTCCGGTGGGAGGTGGGCGGCGCAGACGGTGCGCCAGATGTCGGCGAGTTCGAGGTCGTGCCAGGGGGTCAGCGTGCCGCCCCAGTCGAAGATCACAGCTTGTACGCCCATGCCCCGGATCGTAACCATCGGGGCGCGCCGGACGATCAACCTTTTACGCGGTGGTCGTCCCGGAGGGCGCGACCGGGGCCACCCATGTCCGGTCAAGGGAGCCCTCCATGCGCAGACCCCTGCTCGCCGCCCTCCTGTCCGCCGTCCTGGCGGGCACGGCGGTCCCGGCGGCGGCCGACCCGATCCCCGACGGCCCCGGCAAGGGGCTCGTCCCGGCCTACGTCGGAGCGCCGGCCACCCCTTCGCCGCTCGCGGGGCGGCCCGTCCCGGCCAACCCGCACCAGGGGCCGGTGGGGACGTCGTCCATGCACGCCGACAGCTACGCGTCCGACACCTATCCGTTCATGGGCCCGCTCGGCCGCGATCCGCAGGTGCTCGGCGAAGCCAAGGGCGGCGGCCTGCCGGGGCTGTGCTCGACGGTGACGTTCGCCCGCCGGACGGGTCTGATCGTCGCGCAGTGCACCCGCGGGCAGAACCTCATGCTGCGGCTGATCGATCCGAGGACGCTGGAGGACCTCGCGACCTACGAGCTGCCGCCCAGGCCGTCCACCGTCCAGGCGGTGTTCTCGCTGAGCCTCGACACGGTCTTCACCGACACCTCCGGCGGGGCGTACTACTACCTGGATCCGCAGGACCGCGCCGTGCTCGCGGACTCGGCCTTCCACCTGCGCCGTTTCGCGCACGAGAAGGGCCCGGACGGCGCCTGGCGCTTCACGGTCACCGATGACTGGGACCTCGCCCCGTACCTCCCCCACGACTGCGCCACGTGGACGAACCCGTGGCCGAAGGGGGAATGCGACCCCGTGACCGCGGTCGGGCCCGACTGGACCGGCCTGATCTGGTGGATCACCAGGGGCGGCCGAGTAGGGACGGTGGATCCCGAGTCCGGGGACGTCCGGACGACGCGGCTGGCGGGCGAGGGCATCCAGAACTCGTTCGCGGCGGCCGAGAACGGTGTCTCGGTCGTGTCCGACCACGCGCTCTACCGGATGCGGGCCGGAGCCGACGGGACCCCGGAGGTCGTCTGGCGGCAGCCCTACGACCGGGGCAGCGGGCGCAAGCCCGGGCAGATCGACCAGGGGTCCGGGACGACCCCCACGTTCTTCGGCGACGGCTACGTGGCCGTCACCGACAACGCCGACGACCGCATGCACGTGATCGTCCGGCGCGCGGACGACGGCGGGCTCGTCTGCCAGGTCCCGGTGTTCGGGAGCGGGGCGAGCGCGACGGACAACTCGCTCATCGGCTACGGCCGGAGCCTGTTCGTCGAGAACAACTACGGCTACCGCAACTTCTTCGACCTGCCGCCGGGCGGGTCGAGCGTGGGCGGGGTGAGCCGCGTGGACGTGAGGCCGGACGGGACGGGCTGCGAGACGGTCTGGACGAGCAAGGAGCGCTCCCCGTCCACCGTCTCCAAGGTCTCCGTGCCCGCGGGGCTGCTGTACCTCTACACGAAGGAGCCGCGCAGGGACCTCATCGACGCCTGGTACCTGACCGCGGTGGACGTCCACACGGGCCGGACGGCCTACAAGGTGCTCACCGGGACGGGCAAATGGTTCGACAACAGCTGGGCGCCCGTCACCCTCGGCCCGGACGGGACCGCGTACTTGGGCGTCGTCGGCGGGCTCGTCGCCGTCCGCGACCGGGAGTAGGGCGCCGGTCATCGGGGATACCGGACCGATCAGCGAACCCGATCCGGACCGGGAGGAGTCATGAGGGCACGCGAGCCCGGTGAGTCCCGCGACTTCCGCGAGGACATCGATGACATGGGAGACAACACCCAGGACGAGCAGATCGCCCTGACCGAGGAATATGTGAACGACCCGCCCGAGGAGCTGAGGATCGAGGAGCCCGAGGAGAGCCGCGACGGCGTCGGCATCACCGAGTACGAGCGGCAGACCGCGCGGGAGGGCGACGAGGAGCGCCCCACGCCGATCAGGCCGGCCGAGGAGGACGCGGTCAACCCCACCCGCAGGCCGTGACCGTGACGGCGGCGCCCGCACCGGCACCCGGTGCGGGCGCCGCCGTCGTCCCGGGGCCGGGCGCGCGCGAGGCGGCGCCCGGCCTTCACCCGATCCGGATGGCGTCCTTTCCGCGAGAACGGGCAGAAATCAGGACAGAACAGAAACGCCGGACATCAAACGATCATCCGGCGAGGCACTGCGACAGGTCTTCGATCCGCCCGCCGGCCGCGTCCTCGCGACGGACGTGGCGCAAGTCACTTTGCGGTTTGTTTTCACTCCCGGGGGAATGTCCTACCCGGACCGTAGGTTGCGCATGGCGGGCGAGCTTGCGAGGTGACCGGGACATGAACGACACAGTCACGGCACCGGTCCGTCCCCCGGCCGAAGCCGACCCGCCGTTCCCCCTCCTGAACGAGCCTGACGAGCAGGCCCCGGCGCGCCCGTGGTGGCGGCGCAGAGCCGGTCTGATCGTCCAGTGGGCGCTGGTCCTCGGCGCCCTGGCCGCCCTCCCCCTCTACCGCGACGAACTCCCCGACCTCGGTGCCATCTGGAGGGCCGCCTCGCACGCCGACCCGGGCTGGCTGACCATGGTCGTGCTGGCCGTGGCGGGCTCGATGGGCGCGTTCGCCCGGCTCCAGCGCCGGCTGCTGCGCGTCGGCGGGCTGCGGATGCCGCTGCGCCGCGCGTTCGCGATCACCTACGCGGGCAACGCCCTGTCCACGACGCTGCCGGCGGGCCCGGCGGTGAGCGTGGTCTACACGTTCCGGCAGTTCCGCCGCGCGGGCGCCTCGACCCAGCTCGCCACCGCCGTGATCCTGGCCGGCGGAGTGATCACCACCTCGGCCTACTCCCTGATCGGCCTCCTGGCACTGGTGGCCGACCCGCACGCCCGCGGTTTCGCGCTGCTCGCCCTGGCCGTCCCGCTGGTCCTGGCCGTGCTGCTCGTCCCCGCGCTGCGGTGGCGCCCGCTGCGCGCCCTGTTGACGGCGCCGCTGCGCCGCGCCCACCGGGCCGCGCTCGCCCATCCGAAGATCGCACCGTACGCGGAGCGGCTCGCGGGCGCCCGCGACATCCTGCGGCCGACCCTGCGCGACTGGGCCGCGCTCATCGCGCTGGCCCTGCTGAACTGGGTGTTCGACATCCTGGCGCTGCTGTCGGCGGCGCACGCGGTCGGCGTCGACGTCGCACCGAACGGCGTCGCCCTCACCTACTTCGCCGCCCAGGCGGCGGGCAGCCTGCTCCCGCTCCTGCCCGGCGGCCTCGGCGCCATCGAGGGCAGCATGGCCGCGTCGCTGGTGGCGTTCGGCGCGACGCTGTCACCCGCCGCCGCGGCCGTCGGCCTGTACCGGCTCGTCTCCTACTGGGCCGTCGTCGGGGTCGGCTGGATCGCCTGGGCCGGGCTGCACGAGGGCCCGCGCCTCCCGGCCCGCGCCAGGGCGGCGCTGGCCGGCACCGGACGCCTGATCATGGACGGCATGTCCGCGGTCGTGTTCCTCACCCCCTACACGGCCGTCCCGGCCCAGACTCCCGCCGAGGCGCCGCGCCCGTAGCGGCGGCCTCCGTCCGCGGACCGAACCCGGGCGGGACCTTCGACGGAGATCGCCCCGGAGGGGAATCAGCAAGCCGCGGCGCGGGCTTTAGTGGACATCGACGTACCCCCGCCGACGGAACGGACCCCAATGCACGGATCGCCCGACCGCTCGTCCGGCCCCTCGGCGACCGGCCTCGACCCGGCCGCGTTCCGCTCGGTGCTGGGCAGGTTCCCCACCGGTGTCGTCGCCGTCACCGCCATCGATCCCGCATCGGGGCTCCCCGCGGGCCTGGCCGTGAACTCGTTCACGTCCGTCTCCCTCGACCCGCCCCTGGTGGCGTTCTGCGTGGCGCACACCAGCACCACCTGGCCGATCATGCGCACCGCGGCCCGCCTGTGCGTCAACATCCTGGCCGAGCCGCAACGGGACGTCTCCGACCGGCTCGCCTTCGGAAGCGGCCCGGAGAAGTTCGACGGCGTCCGCTGGACTCGCGGCCCCGGCGGCGCTCCCCTGATCGACGGCGCGCTGGCCTGGATCGAGTGCTCGGTCGAGCAGGAGCACGTCGCCGGCGACCATCTGATCGTCGTCGCCCGCGCCCACGACCTCGCGGAGCACCAGGGCGCGGGCCCCCTGGTCTTCTACGGGAGCGGCTACGGCGCCTTCACGCGCTTCACACCGTCTCAGGGGCTCTGAGCCGCGTCAGGACCTGGACGGGGTCGGCCAGCACCTCGGCGAAGGCGAACTCGGCGGCGCCGACCAGGGTGGTGTCGTCCCCCAGGGTGGCGGTGCGCAGCTTGACCTTCTCGCGGGGGGCGGCGAGGGCGCTGGTCGCCAGGACGCTGCGGATCTGCGCGGCGGCGCCCAGGAAGATGTCGCGGAGCGTGCCGCCGAAGATGACCAGGCCCGGGTTGAAGAGGTTCACGAGGTTGGCGACGCCGAGCCCGAGCCAGTTGCCGACGCGGTGCAGCGCCTCCCGGGCCTTGATGTCGCCGGCGTCGGCCGCGGCGACGACGGCGCGGACCGCGTCGCGCCCGGGCTGGCCCGGGATCTCCTTGCGGCCGGCGAGGTCGAGCAGCGTCCGCTCCCCCACCTCGGCCTCCAGGCAGCCCTTCGAGCCGCAGGCGCAGGGCCGGCCCCCGGGGTTGATCACCATGTGCCCGATCTCGCCGCCGAACCCCTCGTCGCCGCCGAGCAGCCGGCCGTGCGCGATGATGCCGCCGCCGACGCCCACGTCGCCGTGCAGGTAGATGAGGTTGTCGCAGTTCACCCCCGCGCCGCGCTCGTGCTCGGCGACCGCGCCGAGGTTGGCGTCGTTGCACACCGAGACGGGGATGCCGAGGCCGAGCCGGCGGGACAGGGCGTCACCGAGACGCAGCCCGCCCACGTCCAGGTTCGGCCCGAACATGATCGAGTCGTCGGAGCGGCGGACGGTGCCGGGGAAGCCGAGGGCGGCGCCGACGCAGACGGCGTCGCGCTCGGCCTTGCGGACCAGGGAGCGGGCGCCCGCCACGAGCACGCCGAGCAGGTCGGCGGGGTCGGAGTCGCGGGCGCGGACGCCCTCGCGCCGGTCCAGCACGACGCCGCCGAGGCCGACGCGGGCGACGACGAGCCGGTCGACGCCGACCTCGAACGCCAGCACGTAGACGCGGGTCGACTCGGGCCGCACCACGAGCGACGGACGCCCGGCGCGGCGCCCCGGGCCGCGCGGCAGCTCCTCGCGCACCAGCCCGGCGGAGGTGAGGTCGGACGTCAGCGCCATGATCGTGCTGCGGTTGAGGCCGAGGGACTCGGCGAGCACGGCCCGGGACGCGGGGCCGCGCAGGTGCACGAAGCGCAGCAGCGTCCCGAGGTTGTGGCGCCGGATGTCCTCCTGTGACGGGCCCGCCCTCATCATCGGCGCAGCCCCAGCTCTCCGCTGGAGCCGGAGGTGATCAGCTCCACGACCTGCCGGTGGGTGACGTCGGCGGTGCGGACCTGGGCGACCATCCGCCCGAGGTAGAGCGCGGCGATCCGGTCGGAGACCGCGAACACGTCGTTCATGTTGTGGGAGATCAGCACGACCGCGAGGCCCTTGTCGGCGAGCCGCCGGACCATCTCCAGGACCATCTGGGTCTGCGCGACGCCGAGCGCGGCGGCGGGCTCGTCCAGCACGACGACCTTGCTGTCCCACAGCACGGCGCGGGCGATCGCGACGGTCTGCCGCTGGCCGCCCGACAGGTTCGAGACCCGCTGCCGGACCGAGCCCATCGTGCGGACGGCGAGGCCCGACAGAGTGGTGCGCGCCAGCTCTTCCATGAAGGTCTCGTCCAGGGCGAGGCCGCGGCGCTCCTCACGGCCGAGGAACAGGTTCTGGACGATGTCGAGGTTCTCGCAGAGGGCGAGATCCTGGTGGACGATCTCGATGCCGAGGCGGCTGGCGTCGCGGGGGGACCCGACCCGGACCGGCTCGCCCTCGAAGCGGTACTCGCCCTTGTCGAAGGAGTGGATCCCGCCGATGCACCTGACGAGGGTGGTCTTGCCGGCGCCGTTGTCGCCGACGAGCGCGGTGACCTCGCCCGGGTAGGCGGAGAACGCGACGTCCTGCAGCACCTTCACCGAGCCGAAGCTCTTGTCGATGCCGCGCAGGTCCAGAACAGGCGTCACTGACATGCCGAGGGGCTCCCACCGTGCCGCACCGCCGCCGCGCGCCTGGCGGTCGTGGTGAGTGAGCGTAGCAGTCGGATTCTCCGTCCGGGCACCGTCGGAGAGCCTGTCCGACCGGCCTCGCGGCCAGGCCCGGGAGCCGGTGGGGCGGGCCACCGACTCCCGGGCGTTTCCGGCCGCGCTCACGGGGTCGCCGTGTTCACGGGATTACCGCGTCCACCGGGTCATCTGCCCGCGCTGGACCGGCGGCGCCTCGCCAGGGCGTCGATGCTCGCGGCGAACAGCAGCACGACCCCGGTGATGAGGTAGCTGAGGTAGGCCTTGGTGCCGAGCAGCCCCAGCCCGTTCTCGATGAGCGCGATGACGAGGCCGCCGAGCACGGCGTCGCGTGCCTTGCCGCGCCCGCCGAACAGGCTCGTCCCGCCGATGACCGCGGCGCCCACCGCGTACAGCAGCGTGTTGCCGCCGCCCGAGTTGGTCGCGACGGAGCTGAGGCGGGACGCGGCGACGATGCCGCTGACCGCCGCCAGCCCGGAGGCGATCATGAACACCGAGATCTTGATGCGGGTGACGTTGATGCCGGCCCGGCGGGCCGCCTCGGAGTTGCCGCCCACCGCGTAGATGTGCCGCCCGTAGCCGGTGCGGCCGAGCACGAACGTGCAGATCACGAGCAGGCCGCCGACGAGCAGCACCCCCCACGGGATCCCACCGAGGGTGATCAGCGGGCTGGGAGCGCGGTCCAGGCTCAGCACGTAGGTGCTGATCAGCAGCGCGGCGGCGACGACGGCGCACTGCGCGACCACGAGGCCCAGCGGCTTGGAGTGCAGGTTGCGGACGTTCTGGCGGCGCCAGCGCAGCAGCAGCGTCGCGGAGTAGCCGACGACGCAGGCGATGGCGAGCACCCAGCCGAGCCAGATCGGCATGTTCTTGTTGGCGAGCGCCACGACGAAGTCGTCGCGGACGGGCACCGTCCCGCCGTCGCCGATGAGCCACAGCGTGATGCCCTGGAGGCCGAGGAAGAACGCCAGCGTCACCACGAACGATGGGATGCGCAGGAACGCGACCAGCCAGCCGATCACCGTCCCGATGACGACGCCGATCGCCACGGCGCTGAGCACCGCGACGTACCAGGACTGTCCCGAGTCGACCATCAGCTTGGCCATCACCGCGGCGCAGACACCGCTGGCCACACCGGCCGACAGGTCGATCTCGCCCAGCAGCAGGACGAAGACCAGACCCATGGCGAGGATCGTGATGGGCAGCGCCTGGGTGGCCAGGTTCGCGATGTTGCCCTTGCTGAGGAAGGTGTCGGGCTTCAGCGCCGTGAACAGGGCCACCAGCGCGATCAGGCCGAGGATGGCGGGGAGCGCGCCCAGCTCACCGGCCTTGATCTTGTGCCAGTAGTCCAGCAGCGCGGAGTTCATGTCGTGCTTGCGCCGGTCGTTCGAGAAGTCCGAGTCCGCCAGCTTCACGGCGGCCTCCTTGCTTTGGGGGGCGTCAGTGGACATCTGGTCCCCTTTCAGATGCTCTCGGCGGCGGTCTGCGGCGCGAGGCCGAGATCACCGGAACGGCCGGCGGTGATGAGCTCCACGACCTGTCCGTGGGTCACCTCGGAGGTGGCGACGTCCGCGGCGACCCGGCCGAGGTAGAGGGCCGAGACGCGGTCGGCCACCTCGAACACGTCGTTCATGTTGTGCGAGATGAGCACGACGGCGTGCCCGGTGTCGGCGAGACGCCGGACGAGGTCGAGGACCTGCCGGGTCTGGGCGACGCCGAGCGCGGCCGTGGGCTCGTCCAGGATCACGACCTTGGACTCCCACAGCGCCGCCTTGGCGATGGCGACGGTCTGCCGCTGCCCGCCGGACAGGCTCGCCACCTGCTGGCGGACGGACTTGACGGTGCGGACCGAGAGCCGGGCGAGGGTCTCACGGGCCGCCTCCTCCATCGACGGCTCGTCCAGCACGATGCCCTTGCGCCGCTCGCGGCCGAGGAACATGTTCTGCACGATGTCGAGGTTGTCGGCGAGGGCGAGGTCCTGGTAGACGATCTCGATGCCGAGCGCGGAAGCGGTGCGCGGTCCGTCGATCGAGACCGGCTTGCCCTCGAACTCGATCTGTCCCGAGTCGATGGGGTGGATCCCGGCGATGCACTTGATCAGGGTCGACTTGCCGGCTCCGTTGTCGCCGACGAGGGCCATGACCTCGCCCAGGCGCACGGAGAAGTCCACGTCGTGCAGCACATGGACGGGGCCGAAGCTCTTGTTGAGCCCGGTCAGGCGGAGGACGGGGTCTCCTTTTTCAGCCACGAGTTTCCTTCCAGAGGTTCGGGCGTCTAGCCCGTGGCGGGCCCCTGGCGTCCCGAGTTTCCGGGAGGCCGGGACGCCCTCAGCGGGGAGGGGCCCGCCACGGAGTCAGCGTCGGGCTCCTACTGGATGCCCGCGTCCTTGCACTTGGCCGCGTACGCGCCCTTGCACAGGTCTTCCTTCTTGACGAACCCGTCGTCCGTGACCTGCTTGATGTTGTCCTTGAAGACGCCGATCGGGGTCAGGAGCACCGACGGCACGTCCCGCTTGCCCTCCGGGTCGTTCGTGGTGCCGTTCGTCTCGCCCTTCTCGCCCTTGATGAGGGAGACGGCGAGCTTGGCGGCCGCGTCGGCCTCCTGCTTGACCGGCTTGTAGACCGTCATGCACTGGTTGCCGTCGAGGATGTTCTGCAGCCCCTCGAGCGTGGCGTCCTGGCCGGTGACGGCGACCTTGCCGGCCTCCTTGTTCTTCTTCAGGATCGAGATGACCGCACCGCCGATGCCGTCGTTGGCGGCGAGCACACCGTCGATCTTGCCGCCCTTCTCGGTCCACATCTGCTCGAAGATCGTGGCTGCCTGCTCGGCCTTCCAGTCCGGGACGGCCTGCTCGGCGACCTTCTTGTAGTTGGTCGCCTTGTCGAGCACGTTGTGCGCGCCCTTGGCGAACAGCGTCGCGTTGTTGTCGGTCGGAGCGCCGTTCAGGTAGGCGACGTTGGCCGCCTTGTCCCCGAGGCACTTCTGCAGGCCCTTGCCGAGCTCCTCGCCGACCTTCACGTTGTCGAAGGAGACGTAGTAGTCGGAGACGCCGCCGAGGGAGAGCCGGTCGTAGTCGATGGTCTTGACGCCCTGGGCCTGCGCCTTGCGCTGCACGGCGGCCGCGGAGTTGGAGTCGATGCCGTCCAGGACCAGGACCGTGACGCCGCTGGTGAGCATCTGGTCGGCGATCGTCTGGAAGCGCTGGGTCGAACCCTCGGCGTTCTGGATGTCGTAGGCCACGCCGGCGGCCTTGAAGGCCTGCTCCAGGTACGGCCGGTCGAAGCTCTCGTACCGGACGGACGAGGTGGTGTCGGGCAGGATCACGCCGACCTTGCCCTTCGAGCCGCCGCCCGAGTCGTTGGAGTCGCCGTCCCCGCACGCGGTGAGGCTGAGCGCCGCCGCCGTCGTGACGGCCAAGAAGCTGAGGATCCCCTTGCGCATTGCCCGGGTCCTTTCTGGGGGGTGGCCGCCGTGCGGCCGGGGGTGGTAGCCGGTGAGCGAGATCACCCGCTACCGACGGGAATGTTGTGTCCCGCAACTTACGTCGCGCATGTCCGTCGCGCCAGACTTCAGCGAAAGTTCATTTGTTGTCGGCGGTAACAATCATGTAACACGAGATCAACATGGGTGGAACACGAGGCCTGCCGCACGACCCGCGGGAGGGCACCGCCCACCGCTCGCCCACACCCGAACGGACCCCCGTCGGCGTAAATGTTTCGTGGGTCAACATTCACCGCGACCCGCCGTCAACCCGCGCCTCACCCCAGCGGCCCCGCCACGCACGAAACGACGCCCCCCCGCACCCGGCGCACCCAGCCCCAACCGCCGCAGCACCCCAGGTCAGCGCCCCAAACCCAGCCCCTTACCACAAGTCAAACGCCCCCGCGCCAGAAGGACACCGCACCCCCAGCACCACACCCAACCCCCACTCCAACCCACCCCACGCTCCACCCCGACCCACGCCCAAGCCGAGCCCCACACCAACCCGAGCCACACTCCGTCGCGGGCGGCATCCACGACCCGGGCCACACCACAACCCACGCCGCACCACAACCCGCGCCATCTCTCTCAACCCGAGCCGTGCTTCGAGCCGGACCAGGCTCCACCCCGGGAAATCCACAAGCCGGGGCACGCCTCAACCGCGCCGCACCACAACCGACGTCATCTCTCAACCGGCCCACGCTCCATCCGGGGAGCGTCCACAGCCGACGCAGGCCGCAACCGGGCCACGCCACACCCCACGTCGTCTCTCAACCCTGACCGCGCACCAATGGGGGGCATGCGCAAGCTGGGCGCACCTCCACATGGCCGCGCTACAACTCACGCCATCTCAGGCCGGGCACGCTTTGAGTCAGGCTTCGTCTCAGGCTGGGCCACGCTCCGGCGTGGGGGCGTGCGCGCGCCAGGGCACGCCTCAGCACGCGCCGCGTCACACTTCACGTCGTCTCAACCCTGGGCGCGCTCCGGCGTGGGAGCGCGCGGTTTGGGGCCCCGGGTTTCGCCGGGGCCTGGGTCAGGCGGACAGGACGCGGGCCACGCGGTCGGCCGCCGCGGCGGCGTCGGCGGCGGGCGCGATGCGCTCTGCCCACGACCACCAGTACCACCAGCCGTCCGCGCCCTGCTCCGCCAGGATGTTCTCGGTCAGCGCGGCGGCGTCGGGATTCATCACGTGCAGGCTGGGCGACTGGCCGCGGGGCAGGGTGAGGCGCACCCGGAGGCCGCGTTTGACCAGCTCCTCGCCGAGTTCTTCCAGATATTCGATCCGCGTCTTCGACGGCGCGGCTGTTCCCGTATCGTCAGGCGTCATCCTTGTTCCCTCACGGACTCCGTGCGGCCCGACGTGCACCTCAGCCTCCCCCTTCACCCGCCCGGGCGCAAGCACCCCGGCCCGGCGGCCGCGAGCCGAACGGGCGGGGCCGCGAGGGCGCACCGCGTTTCGGAGGTCGTCCGGACCTTATCCGGGATATCTTGCGCTTGGCAGATGAACCGGCACACGGGGGCTGACGATGACGGTGGGAGCGAGTGCCCAGCCAGGTTCGGGGCCGTCCGCGCCGGCCGGCGGCGCCGCACGGACGTGGCACCGGTTCCACTACGCGGTCGGCGTGTTCGTCATCGCCTACGGCGTGGCGGCCCTCGCGAGCGCGGCGGCGCTGTGGGGCGACCGGCTGGACGAGATGGAGGGCTACTTCGGGTCCGGACCGGCCTCGGGGATCCTCGTCCTCGCCAAGGCCGTCGAGGTCCTGCTCGTGGTCACCGCCGTGGCGGGCGTGCTCATGCGCCGCGACCTGCTGCTGGTCCCGCCGGTGGCGGGCTGGATGGCCGGGTTCGCGATGTTCGCCGTCCTGGACGTCTTCACGGGCCGGTGGGGCGGGCTCGTCGAGCACCTGGCCTACCTGGCGGCGTTCGTCGTGCTGCTCTTCCTCTCCTACGGGCTCAGCGCGAAGGCGCAGCTCGCGAAGACCCCGAAGGGCCCCGCGCCGGACGGCTCCCCGCGCGGCCCGAGCGGCCTGACATGGACGCAGGAGTTCGCGCTCCAGGCCATCAACCGGGCCGCCGCGCTCACCGGCCCGCGGACCCGCCCGGACAAGCGCGACTGATCTTGGCAGATGTTGCCCTTGGTGGCGCTCCCGGCGGGTGCCACGTTGTGCCTCATGAGAGCCCGAAAACTGGCGCTGCCTGTGCTGATGGCCGCGTCCCTGGCGGTCCCGGCGTCGCTCGCCGCGCCCGCCGCCGCGCTGCCGGCCGCGCCGGCGTCCGGCTGCGACCCGACACGGACCGCACCGGTCTACCGGGGCAAGGTCCCCTCCCCCGAGCAGGTCCTCGGCTTCGACCTCGGTGAGCGCCCGGTCAGCGCCGCCGAGTCCGACACCTACCTGGAGACGGTCGCCGCCCGGAGCGAGCGCGTCGTGTCCGGGACGCTGGCCACCACCGCGCAGGGACGTCCGCTGAAGTACGCGATCGCCGGACGGCCCGAGCTGATCTCCAAGGCCGGGCTGGCGAAGGTTCGCTGGGAGGCCGGGCGGCTGCGCGACCCCCGCACGCCGGCCGCGCTCGCCAGGCGGATCACCGATCGCGGCGTCCCGATCCTGTGGGTCAGCGGCAACGTCCACGGCGACGAGCCGAGCGGGACGGACGCGGCGCTGCGGGTGCTGCGCGACCTCGGCGACCGCTCCGACTGCGCCGCGACGGGGATCCTCGCCAACGCGCTCGTGATCGTCCTGCCGACGCAGAACCCGGACGGGCGCACGCTGCAGACGCGGCAGAACGCCTACGGCTTCGACATGAACCGCGACTGGTTCGCGCGCACGCAGCCGGAGACCGACGGCAAGCTCGCGATGCTGAACCAGTACCCGCCGGCCCTCTACATCGACGCCCACGAGATGGGCGGGGACTCGTTCTTCTTCCCGCCGAACGCCGACCCGATCTACCACGAGACGCCCGAGCAGGCGATCGGCTGGATCAACGACCTGTACGGCGCGTCGATGGCGGCCGAGTTCACCCGGCAGGGCATCGACTTCTTCAACAGGGACGTCTACGACCTCTTCTACCAGGGCTACGGCGACACGGTGCCGACCAGCGCTTTCCACGCCGCCGGGATGACCTACGAGAAGGGCGACGAGAGCCCGTACCCGGACCGGGTGAAGGAGCAGTACCTCACCCAGTGGGTGTCGCTGTCGGCTGCGGCGCGCAACCGGCACCGGATCCTCACCGAGTGGCGCCAGATGACGGTGGACGCCTACGCGCAGGGCAAGGCCGGGAAGCTGGAGCCCAACCAGATCTACAACCCGCCGAACACGGTCGACCGCCAGGTGCCGGACCGAAAGGTGCGCGGCTACTTCCTGCGCGACGACGACCCGGCCAAGCGCGCCGAGGTCGCGCTCGTCGTGCGGCGGCTGCAGCGCATGGGCGTGCGCGTCGAGAAGCTCACCCGGCCGCTGGCCGTCCCGGACTTCAAGCCGTACGGGCGTCCGGAGGCCGCGACGACGCTGCCCGCGGGCACGTACTGGATCTCGATGGCGCAGGGCCAGAAGCACTGGATCCAGTCCATGCTGAACGAGGACTCCTACACGCCGTTCCCGTACTTCTACGACGTGACGGCGTGGAGCCTGCCCCTGCTGGGCAACGTGGCCGGCGGGTCGTCCGGCGCCGTCCTGCACCCGCGGTCCGTCCCGCTGCGGACGCTCCCGGAGGCGCGTCCGGGCCACGACGGCAAGGCGCCCAAGCTGGGCGTCCTCCAGCTGTCGGGGACGTCCTCGTCCGCGCGGCAGTCGGCCGGATGGCTGAGGCACCGCCTCGACCGCGACTGGAAGCTGCCGTTCACGCTGCTCACTCCGGCGGACGTCGCGGCCGGCAGGCTCAAGGGCGTCGAGGTCCTGGTCACGCCGAACGGCCCGGCCGCGTCGGCCTACACGGCGCTCGGCGACGCCGGGCGCGCCGCGCTCCAGCAGTGGACGCGGGACGGCGGCCGCTACATCGGCTGGCAGGGCGGCACGCAGCTCGCGGCCCGTCTCGGCCTGACGACCGCGACGCTCGCGGAGCCGACGTCCGACATTCCCGGCACGCTGCTCCGCGTGAAGGTGGACGGGGCGAGCCCGCTGTCGAAGGGCGTCGGCGCGACGGCGTGGAACTTCACCTCCTACGACCCGGTCATGAAGGCGTCCAGCGGCGTCGTCGTGTCGTACCCGCAGGCGGATTCGCCCGACTGGTTCGTGTCCGGGTTCGAGCGCGGCGCGTCCGAGCTGGGCGGCACCGCGGCGGTCGTCGACCAGCCCCTCGGAAAGGGACGGTCCGTGCTGTTCGCGGCCGAGCCGAACTTCCGCGCGTTCAGCGACGGGACGGCCAAGCTGCTCCACAACGCGATCCTCGGCCCTGACCCCGCCAAGGCGGCGGCGCCGCAAGCGGCCGCGACGGCGAAGGCGGCCCAGGAGGCGGCGCAGCTGCCGTCCTACGAGTCGCCGATCCGTGTCTCGGTCAAGGCCGCGGACGCCGCGAAGGCCGAGTCCCTGCTGCGGGCCGCCGACGCGACGTGGACGCGGCGCGGCGCCGGCGGCGTCGTCCACTACGTGATCGACAACCCGCGGGGTCTGCCGGCGGACCACCACCCGTTCGCCGGGCGCCTGCCGTCCCTGATCCGCAAGGCCGGGATCACCCCGGTCGCGGTCGTCCTTCCCTGACCCGTCCCGCGCGGCGCGCCGGCCCCTCCGGCGCGCCGTGCCCTATTTCCGCACCAGCCAGGCGATCGCGGTCATCGTGCCGGGCGGGACCTCGGTGAAGCCGCCGTCCCGGACCGCGACCGCCGCCTCCTTCACGCACCGGTCCCACGGCACGTCCCGCGCCAGGTGGACGGGGGCGCCCGCCTCGATCCACGCCGCCACGTGCCGGCGGCGGCCCTGGCGGAGCAGCAGCTGGGCGGCGTGCCCGCACTGGGCGGCGGCCTTCCCCGTCGTCATCGTCACGTCCGGATTGAGCGCGATCACCGCGTACGGGGGTTCGGGCGGCGGCGCCGCCTCCTGCGCGTGTGCGAGATCGAGGCCCGCGACCTGGAGCTTGGCCAGCTGGGGCGGGACGTCCGACACCGGCCCCGGCGGGAACGCCCGCACCTGGGCCCCCGCGTGCCGGACGGTGACGCCGGGCAGCGCCTCCGCCTCCGGCCAGCGGACGCCGCGGGCCCGCCGCGTCACCTTCCGGATCCGGCGCGACTCCCACTCCCGGACGGCCTCCCGCCACTCCCCCTCGGGTTCGGCGGCGCGCGGGTCGCTCAGCAGCAGGACGACCGCCGTCGCCGCCGCCTCGCAGACCGCGTCGTGACTGGGCGGATCGGCCTTCTCGGCGCGTACCACCAGTTGCATCGCCCACGGCGGGTCGTCAAGGGGGTCATAGTCGGGTCGCACCCGTGGAGTATTCCAAACCGCGTTCCGCTTCCCGGGAGCGGTAGTGGGTACTGCAACTCTTGCCGTCCCCCGGACGTCGTTCAGGTACGGGAGGTCGCCGGTGACCCATGGCGCATGGAGTGATTCCATACCGGGAATCGGGACGTTCTTCGTCGGTATCGACGTCGCCCCCGGCCGCTACCGCTGCGAGGACGGCAAGGGCGGCTGGTGGGTGCGCTTCACCGGCCCGGGCGGGGGCGATCCCGTGGGCTCGTGGCCGCTGCCCGCCGGCCCGACCGAGATCGAGATCGCGCAGACGGACTTCGCGTTCGAGACGCATGTCTCCACGTCCTGGCGGCGCATCGCACCGCCCCGCTCCCCCGAGGACGGCGCCCCGGCCGAGCCGCGCCCGGTCGCCGACCCGGCGCTGCGCGCCGAGCTGGACACGATCGTCGCGCGCCGCAGGCCGCTGGTGTGGCTGGCGCCGCTGTCGGTCCTCGCCCTCGGCCTGCTCGGCTCCCCGCTCCTCGGCTCGCTGTGGCTGATCGGCCTCGGCATGCTCGCGGTGCTGGTCGCGCTCGGCACCCCGTCGATCTCGCTGGACCTGCGGCGCGCCCGGGAGTTGGAGCGGCGCCGCGACCGCTACCTCGTCCCCGAGGACTTCGACGACGACGGCCGCGCGCTGCTGGCCCGCGTCCAGGCGGCCGTCGACGCCGTCCGCGACTCGCAGGTCAACCGCGAGGGCCTGCTGGACGCGGTGGACAACGCCGTCACGCTGCCACGTCAGGAATGGGAGATCGCGCAGGTCCTGGCGAAGCAGTCGAGGCTGCGCACGGACCACGCCGACATGGCCGGGACGGAGACGATCCCCGAGGTGCAGGCGGCGCTGCGGCCGCTGCGCGACAAGCTCGACACCTCGGTGGAGGCGGTCACGCGCCGCATCGAGGCCCTGGAGCGGTACGCCGAGCGCGCCAGGTCTGCCGACGAGGTACTGCGCGCCCAGCGCCACCTGGAGTCGATCGCGGAGAAGGCGCACGAGTACGACGAGCTGCTGGCCGACACCGTCCGGGACGACCTCGCGCTCCCCGCCATCGAACGCCTGACCGAGCAGGGCGACGAGCTCCTGCGCACCCTCCGCGAGCGCCTCGCCCAGGCCGCCGAAGCAGGCGGCGAGCTCCCGCCCCCCGCCTAGGTCAGGTGGTGAGGGCGCGGACTTGTGCCGGGGACATGAAGAGTTCGGCGCGCATGCCGGTCTCGCGGGCGGCGAGGACGTTGCGTTCGTTGTCGTCGAAGAACAGGACGTCGGCGGGGTCGACGCCGAGGCGGCCGGCGCAGATCTCGTAGGCGCGGGGGTCGGGCTTGGCGACGCCGATACGGCAGGAGTAGACGCGCTCGTCGAAGCGGGAGAGCCAGGCGCCGTGCCGGGCCTCGAAGCGGGGCACCAGGTCGCCGATGATGTTGGAGAGCAGCCCGAGCGTGCGCCCCTCGTCGGCCAGCTCGCCGACGAGGGCGACCATCTCCCCGTCGACCTCGGTCCAGCTTTCGAGGTCGGCCTCGGTGAGCGCGGGGACGTCGGGGAACGTGGCGCCGAGCAGGCCCGCGACGTCCGCCCAGTAGGAGGCGCTCTCCTGGCCGGCGTCGTAGGCGGGGCGGCAGGCCCAGTAGGCCTCCCAGAACGCGGGGCCCGGCGTCCCGGCGATCTCCTCGATCCGCCGCACCGCCTCGGGCGTCTGGGTGCGGGCGATCACTCCGTACAGGTCGAACACGATCACATCGGGCATGCCACGAGCCTATTCGGCGCGGGCGGCGGCCCGGGAAACCTCTGTAGCAAGCGCTTGGTGCACGTCGTACGCTGGTCCGGCCGCCGAATCGAGCAAGCGGTTGGGCGACACGGCATAATGAGAGGGTGACGACCACGAGCGCCAAGTCCGGACGATCGAGAACCCGCGGCGCCGGCGAGGACGCGCCCCGCCGCCGCGGCCGCGGGTCCCCCGCGCTGGCGTCCGAACGGCGCGCCCACCTGGTCAGGCTCGCGGCCGAACTGTTCGCCGAGAAGGGGTTCCAGGCCACCACCGTCCGCAACATCGCCGACGAGGCGGGCATCCTGTCCGGCAGCCTCTACCACCACTTCGACTCCAAGGAGTCGATCGTGGACGAGATCCTGTCCGGGTTCTTCACCGAGATCATGGCCTCCTACCAGGCGGTGATCGACGAGAACGAGAACCCGCGGGACACGATCGCCGGGCTGGTCCGGGTCGCGTTCGGCACCCTGGAGCCGCACCGCGCCGCGATCACGGTCATGCAGAACGACTGGAACTACCTGCGGGGCATGGACCGGTTCGCCTACCTGACCAAGTCCGAGGACGAGGTCGAGAAGATGTGGGTGACCACGCTCCAGGCGGGCCAGGAGGAAGGGCTGTTCCGTCCCGACCTCGACCCGAAGCTGACCTACCGGATGATCCGCGACACCGTCTGGGTGGCCGTCCGCTGGTTCCGGCCCGGGGGCCGGCTGAACGCCCAGGGGCTCGCCGAGCACTACCTCAAGGTGATGTTCGACGGCATCAACCTGCACTAGCCCGCAGGCTCGCCCGTTCCGGGCCCGCCTCGCGCGCGGGACGGGAGGGCAGGATCCGCCGCAGCGGCCCGGGGAGCCACCAGTTCGCCTCGCCGAACAGCTCCATCAGCGCCGGGACGAGCACCAGCCGGACGACGGTCGCGTCGATCAGGATCGCGACGCCGAGGCCGAGTCCCATCTGCTTGACGGCGACGTCCGCGCCGAGCAGCACCGACAGGAACACCATCACCATGATGGCGGCCGCCGCGCTGATCACGCGGGCGGTGCGCGACAGGCCGAGCGCCACGGCCTCGCGGGTGGGCACGCCCTCCTCGTAGGTCTCGCGGATGCGGGACACGAGGAACACCTCGTAGTCCATGGACAGCCCGAACAGGATCGGGAACATCATCAGCGGCACCCAGGTGGTGACGGGCATGTCCGCCGGGAAGCCGAGCGCGCGTCCCGCCCACCCCCACTGGACGACGGCCGTCAGCACCCCGTACGCGGCCGCGATGGACAGCAGGTTCATCAGGGCGGCCTGGACCGCCACCGTGACCGACCGGACGAGCCCCACGAGCAGCAGCAGCGACAGGCCGACGACCACGGCGATCAGCAGCGGCAGCCGGGTGGAGACGCTCTCGGCGAAGTCGATCGAGGCGGCGTTCGGGCCGCCGACGTAGGCGCGGGCGCCCGTCCCTCCGGCGGCGCCGGGGATGACGTCGTCGCGCAGCGTGTGGACGAGGCGGGGCGTCCGCTCGTCCTGCGGGCCGGTCTTCGGGAACGCCATGACGATGGCGGCCTTCCCGTCCCGGCTGGGACGCGGGGGCTGGACGGCCGCGACGCCCGGCGTCCCGCGGACCGCGTCCGCGATCCGTCCCGCCTCGGCGGGGCCGCCGCCCTCGGTGACGATGACGAGCGGCGCGGCGGTCCCGGGCCCGAAGCCCTCCGCCATGATCCGGCTGGCCTGGTAGCCGCTGTGGTCGTGCGGCTGGGTACTGGAGTCCGGCAGGCTCAGCCGCATCGACAGCGCGGGCACGGCGAGGACCAGCAGGACGGCGGCCGCGCACAGCCCGGCCACGACCGGGTGCGTCTGGACGACCCGCGCCCAGCGCTCGGCGAGCGGGCGGCGGGCCCGGCCGAGTCCGGGGACGCGGAGCCGGTCGATGGCGTGCCCGGCGAAGCCGAGCAGCGCGGGCAGCAGCGTCACGGCGGCGAGCATCGTCATCAGCACGGCGACGCCGGCGGCGACCGCCACGCCGTTCAGCAGCCTCTGCTGCATGATGAACAGGCCCATGAGCGCGATCACGACGGTGGTGCCGGCGAACAGCACGGCCCGTCCGGCGGTGGTGACCGCGGTGACCGCCGCCTCCTCCGGGCCGGCGCCCGCGTGCATCTCCTCCCGGTGGCGGGTGACGATGAACAGCGCGTAGTCGATGCCGACGCCGAGCCCGATGAGCGCCGCGATGATGGGGCTGAAGGACGGCGCGGGCAGCAGGTGCCCGAGCAGCATGATCAGCGCGAGCCCGGTGCCGATGCCGAACAGCGCGGTCACGATGGGAAGTCCCATCGCCAGCACCGACCCGAACGCGACCAGCAGGATGACGATGGCGGCGAGCAGGCCGATGCCCTCGGACGGGCCGCCGCCCGGCGTCTCGGCGGCGTCCACCGCCGACCCTCCGAGCTGCAACCGGACGGGCCCGGAGTCGGTGCGCACGTCGTCCAGGAGCGCGGTCACGTCCGCTCTGGGCATGTCGTCGGAGGGGACGTCGAGGCCGCCCGTGGCGAAGGCGGTCCGGCCGTCCTCGGAGATCTGCCCGGGCGTCTCGTACGGCGATGCCACCGACGTGACGTGCGGCGTCCTGGCGAGCCGGTCGAGCGCCCGCTCCACCCGCGCCTTCACCTGCGGGTCCCGTACGCCGGCGTCGGCCCGCACCGCCAGCGTGATGGAGTCGCCGCTGCGCTCCGGGAAGTGCTCCTCCAGCAGGTCCGACGCCTTCGCCGAGCCGGAGCCGCCGCCGGAGAAGTCGTTCAGCGGTTCGGCGGCGAAGCCGAAGCCGAGCGCCATGACGGCGATCGTGCCGGCGATCCAGCCCGCCAGTGTCAGGCGCCGTCTCCGGTAGCAGAACCGGGCCAGCCTTGCGAGTCTCATGGGTACCGCCTCCGCGGACGCGCCGCGCCTAGGGGATGTTCCTGCGCGCTCAGCGTCCTCTCCGGTTGAGGCTCGGGGCATCCGGCGGACGGTGTCACCCAGGGAAGCCCGCTACATCCACCGGTGTACATCCGGCGCGGTATCCCACGGTCCGGGGGTCGGAAGGCCCATAGTGTGCTTAGTCACGATTTGCGGAGTAGGAGTGACGCTTTGGTCCGTGGGGACGCTGTCAGGGGAGAGATCTACCGGGGGAGGGCGGCATGACGGCTCGGCAGGGGGCCGCGGGCCGCGACGAGCCCATGCCCGCGGCCCTGCGCGCCGCCACCGCGCGTGCCCTCCAGGCCCAGTTCCCGGGCGTGCGGGTCTGGTACGGCGAGGCGACGGGGTCCTGGTGGGCCATGGTGCCGCTGCGCGAGGGCCCGCGGCTGCTGGAGGCGCCGTCCTCGCAGCAGCTCCGGGAGGAGATCATGAGCATCAGGTCGCGGGGGTGAGCGCGCCCGGCCCGCCGTGCGCCGTCGCTCGCGCTCGGTGAACGCCCGCGTTTCGTGACCGCTCGCGGCGGCCGAACTCCCCCGCGTCCCGCGCACGCCCGGCATTCCGCGAGCGCCGCGTCCGCTTCGCCGCCCGCCGGGAACGGGGCGCGATCCGTTCCCAGCGGGCGTCTCTGAGGAAACTAACCCGAAAAGTCTTCGGGCACAAGCGCTTGCTCGGTTTCACTCTCGGGGCGGCGCCGCGGCGCCGCCCCTCCCGTGCCGGTCCGCTAGAGCTCGTACTGGATGGACGCGCGCTCCGCCGTGATCGGCGTGATGTAGTCGTCGACCGCCGCGCGGTGGACCGGATGGTCGCGGTAGACGAGGTAGTCGTCCAGACCGGCGAAGTCCGCGACCACCGCGAAGTCGTACGCGCCGGGGTTCACCCCGGCGTTCACCCCCACGCCGTACTCCCGGATCTCCGGGATCGCGCCGGGCAGCTCGCGCAGCTTCGCCGCGACCTCGTCCTGCTGCCCGGTCGTCGTGCCTTCGATCCATCTGAACAGCGCTATGTGCCGGAAACCACTCATGGCGGCACGCTACAGCCGCCTCACCCGCCCCGGACGTCTCCGAGCTCCGCCGCGGCGATCGCGCCGAGTTCCCAGCACGCCTCCAGGTCGGCCTTGCCGGGCTCGCCCGTCACCACCACGGGCGGCTGGACGGCCTTCCACTTCAGCCCGGTGGTGATGGCGTCCAGGGCGCGCACGGCGCCGGTGGCGTCGTTGTTGCCGTGCAGGAAGGCCCCGAACGGGCGGCGGACCGTCTCCTCCAGGCACGGGTAGTAGATCTGGTCGAAGAAGTGCTTCAGCGCACCGGACAGGTAGCCGAGGTTGACCGGCGAGCCGAGGAGATAGCCGTCGGCCTCCAGGACGTCCACGGCGGTCGCGGACAGCGCCGCGCGGGACACGACCTCCACGCCCTGTACGTCGTCGGTCGAGGCGCCGGCGCGCACCGCCTCGACCATCGCCTGGACGGACGGCGAGGGCGTGTGGTGGACGAGCAGCAGCCTCTTCATCACCACGAGGCTAGCGGTGTCCCGCCCCCGCGGCCGGGTATGCCCGGATCGAAGTGTCCGGCCCGCCGGTGCGGCCGTACGCTGGATCAAGGCCCCATAACAACGACCGATCCCGGGAATGAGTTCCGGAAGATCTTGGTTGGGGGCTCAGCGGAGGTGTGCTTCGTGCTATCGGACGAGTCTTTGCGGAGGGACGGCCTTTCCCGCCCTCCGGCCGCGGGCGGGCCGGCGACGGCGCCCCACGCGCGCCCCGTCTGGCCGCTCGCGCTGACCGCGGCCCTGGTCGCCGCACTGATCGCGGTGCCCGCGTTCGCGGGTTCCCCGCACTGGCTCGGCCGGCTTTCCCAGGTCGTCACCGGCAGCCCGCTGAGGCCGGAGCACGCCGTCGTGCTGGCGCTGGCGCTCGCGCTCGTCGCCCGCGGCGCGCTGCTGCGCCGCCGCGCCGCCTGGTACGGGCTCGTCACGCTGGCGCTCCTCGGCCTGCTCGCCGTGGTGTCCGGCGACGACCCGCCGTGGCGGCTGCCGCTGCTCGCCGCCGCCCTCGGCGGGCTGTGGCTGGAGCGCGGCCGGTTCCCCGTGCGCCCGCACCCCGAGCGCGTCCGCACGGCCGTGAAGACCGGCGCGCTGCTGCTCGCCGCCACGACCCTCCTCTCCCTGGTCCTCGGCGGGGTGTCGGTCCGGTCGGTCGGCGACGTCGCGAGCGGCCTCGGCGCCACCGGCGCGCCCATGGACGGGGCGTCGTGGCTGCCGGGCGTGCTCGGCCTCGCCGGGGCCGCGGGCCTGCTCGTCCTGGTGATCACCCTTCTCGCGCCCGATCCGGCGCCCCCGCCCGGCGACGAGGCGGAGCGCGCCCGCGTCGCGAGCCTCGTCCTGCACCCCGGCTCCGACACCCTCGCCCCGTTCGCGCTGCGCCGCGACAAGGCGTACGTGTTCAGCGCGGACGGCCGCGCCGCGATCGGCTACCGGGTCCTGTTCGGCATGGCCGTGGCGGGCGGCGACCCGGTCGGCGACCCCGCCTCGCACGCCGACGCCGTGCGGGCGTTCCTCGCGATGTGCCGGACGACGGGCTGGCGACCGGCCGTCCTCGGCGCGAGCGGGGCCCTGCTCCCCGCCTGGGGGCCGTGCCGCTCGATCGGCTTCGGCGACGAGGTCGTCATCCGTCCCGCCGAGTTCACGCTGTCCGGCCGGAAGATGCGCAACGTCCGGCAGGCCGTCAAGCGCACCGAGAACTTCGGCGTCTCGTCCGAGATCCTCCCCGAGCGGGAGCTCACGCCCGCGCTGCGCGACAAGCTGCTGGACGTCGCGTCCCACTCCCTCGGCGGCGCCGCCGAGCGCGGCTTCTCCATGAACCTGGACGAGCTGCTCACCGGGTACCACCCGGGGGCGATCGTCGCCATCGCCTACGGCGACGACAAGGAGCCCATCGCGTTCCAGCGCTACGTCACCGCGGGCGAGGGCATCAGCCTGGACGCGATGCGCCGCGACCCCGGCGGGCCGAACGGCGTCAACGAGCGCCTCATCGTCGAGATGGTCGACTACGCCGCCGAGCGCGGGCACGGGGTCGTCTCGCTGAACTTCGCCGCCTTCCGCGAACTGCTGGACTCCGACGAGCGCGGTCTGCTGGAGAAGGCCGGCTACCGGGCGCTGCACCTTCTCGACCCGTGGATCGCGGTGGAGTCGCTCTACCTGTTCGACAAGAAGTTCAGGCCGTCCTACAAGCCGCGCAGCGTGGTCTTCCGGTCCTGGTTCGACATCGCGTGGCTGGCGGCGGCGCTGCTCACGCTGGAGTTCGGCCGGACGCGTCCCGCCCAGCGCGCCGCCGGTCCGGTCACCGAGCCCGTCCACCACCTGGGCCGCTCCTGAGGCGGTCCCGGCTCGGCGGCACGTCCTAGAACGTGATTCTATGGAGGTCCCCGCCTGAGAGGACCGCGCATGAGCAGCACGGTGCAGGGCCACTGCGACCCGGCGTTCGCCCGCGTCCGCGCGGTGTTCGAGGAGCACTTCGCCGAGGGACGCGAACTGGGCGCCGCCGTCGCCGTCTACGCGGGCGACCGCAAGGTCGTCGACCTGTGGGGCGGCGTCGCCGACCGCCGCACCGGGCGCGCGTGGCAGCCCGACACGCCCTGCTTCGGGTTCTCCTGCACCAAGGCGGTGACGGCCGCGGCGGCGCTGCTGCTCGCCGAGCGCGGCGCCTACGACGTCGACGGCCCGGTCACGGACTGGTGGCCGGAGTTCGGCGCCGCGGGCAAGGATGGCGCGACCGCCGAGCACCTGCTGTCGCACCAGGTGGGGCTGCCCGCGTTCGCGCGTCCTGTCTCGGCGGAGGAGGCGGCGGACGCCCCGGCCCGCGCGGCGGAACTGGCCGCGCAGGAACCCGAGTGGACGCCCGGCGAGGGCCACGGCTACCACGCGCTGACCTACGGCTGGCTGGCCGGTGAGATCGTCCGGCGCCATTCAGGCGGCCGGACGGTCGGCGCGTTCGTGAAGGACGAGTTCGCCCGCGACCTGGACCTGTGGGTCGGCGCACCGGACGAGGTGATCGAGCGGGCCGCGAAGCTGTCGGCGGGCCGGCGCACCGGCGGCGGGACCGACGCGCCCAGGACCACCGAGCACGACGTCCTGACCAGGCTCGCCGAGGCCTACACCGACCCGCGGAGCATGATGAACCGGTCGCTGAACAACCCGCACCCGGGCAAGGGCGGCTACAACAACCCGGTCGTCCTGCGCGCGGGATGGCCCGCCGCCGGGATGACCACCACCGCCCCCGCGCTCGCCGGCTTCTACCGCGACCTCACGGCGGGCCGGATCCTGCGTCCGGACACGCTGCGCGAGGCCGTCCGCCCGCGCGTCAGCGGCCCCGACCGCACGCTGCTCGTCCGGAGCTCCTTCGGCCTCGGCTTCATGCGCCCCTCGCAGACCTTCTTCACCCCGAGGGCGGGACGGGAGTCGGCGTTCGGCCACACCGGCGCGGGCGGCTCGGTCGGGCTCGGCGACCCCGAGGCCGGGCTCGCGCTCGCCTACCTGCCGAACCTGATGGGCGACCAGGCGTCCGGCGACCTGCGCGCCTACAGGCTGACGCAGGCGGCGTACGCGTCGCTGTCGTGAGGACCGCGCCGAGCGAGCGGTAGCGTCCTGTCCATGGACGTACGCGATCTGCATCCCTGGCCGTCCACACCGCGGGAGGCCGAGGAGATCCAGGACCGGCTGCGTCCGATGCTCGAACTCGATGTCCCGGGCCCGGCCGCGCCGCGTACCGTCGCGGGCCTCGACGTCTCCTACGCGGGCGACGGCGGCGGCGCGGGCGACCGGCTGGCCGCCGCCGTGGTCGTTCTTGACGCGGCGACGCTGGAGGTCGTGGAGGAGTCGGTCGCCGTAGGAACGGCGGCGTTCCCCTATGTCCCGGGTCTGTTCGCGTTCCGGGAGCTGCCCACGTTGCTCGAAGCCCTCCGCGCCCTGGAGACCACGCCCGACCTGCTCGTCTGCGACGGCTTCGGCATCGCGCACCCACGCCGCTTCGGGCTCGCGTGCCACCTCGGGGTGCTGACCGGGCTGCCGTCCATCGGCGTCGGCAAGACCGCGTTCGTCGGGACGTACGAGCAGCCGGGCCCTCGGCGCGGCGACGCGAGCCCGCTGCTGGACGGCGGCGAGACCGTCGGACGGGTCCTGCGGACCAGGGACGGCGTGAAGCCGGTGTTCGTGTCCGTCGGCCATCGCACCGGCCTCGACGCCGCCTGCCGTACCGTCCTCGCCCTGACGCCCGAGTACCGGCTGCCGGAGACGACGCGCAGGTCCGACCGGCTGTCGCGAGACGCACTCGCCGCGCGCTCCGGGTAGCGCGCCCGCCCCGGAAGATGGCAGGCTCGTCCGAAGAAGCAGGCCGGGGGCCCATCAGGCCACCCGCGACCGCTGGACGGTACCCATGGAGACCCGGCCGATGCGGGCCGACGCCCGCCGCAACTACGAGCGACTCGTCACGACGGCTCGCACCGCCTTCACCGAGCACGGCACGGGCGCGTCCCTCGACGAGATCGCCAAACGGGCGGGCGTCGGATCGGGCACGCTCTACCGGCACTTCCCCACCCGGGACGCGCTGCTGCACGCCGTCCTGCGCGAGCGGATCGACGGCCTGCTCGGGCACGCCGACGCGCTGCTGGCCGAACCGGACGCCGAGGCCGCGCTCGACCGCTGGCTGCGCACCTACCTGGCCGGCGCGTCGAGCCCGCGCGGCACCTGCACCGTGATCATCGAGGCGATGGGGCCGGAGTGGGCGGCCACCGGGCTCGGCGCCGCGGCCGGCGCCATCCGCGCCGCGCTCGGCCGGCTGCTGGAGCGGGCGCAGCGGACCGGCGCGGTCCGCGCCGAGGTCGACCCCGGCGACCTGCTGCGGCTCGCGAACGCGATCGGCGTGGCGTCCGAGCGCACCGCCGACCCCGGCGCGTACGCCGACCGGATGCTCACGCTGCTGTTCGGCGGGCTCCGCGCGGGCTAGGGGCCGCCTTGTTCACTTGACCAAGCGTTCGCTAGGTTGACCGGGAGGCAACGGGCGACGAGGAGCGTTGATGGGGCAGCTTGACGGCAAGGTGGCGCTGATCACCGGCGGCGCGCGCGGCATGGGCAAGGCGCACGTCCGCCGGTTCCTGGACGAGGGCGCCAGAGTGGTCTTCGGCGACGTCCTGGAGGAGGAGGGCGCCAAGCTGGCCGCCGACCTCGGGGACGGTGCCCGCTTCGTCCGGATGGACGTGTCGCGGGAGGAGGACTGGCAGCGGGCCGTCCAGACCGCGACGGAGACGTTCGGGGCGCTGAACGTCCTGGTCAACAATGCCGGGATCCTCCGGCACAAGACCATCGAGGAGATGGCCGTCGAGGAGTTCCGCCAGATCCTGGAGGTGAACCTCGTCGGCCAGTGGCTCGGCGTGAAGACGGTCACCGCCCCGATGCGCGCGGCCGGCGGCGGCTCGATCGTCAACGTGTCCTCGACCGAGGGCTTCATCGGCGCGGCCGGCCTGGCCGCCTACAGCGCCAGCAAATTCGGCGTCCGCGGGCTGACCAAGTCCGCCGCCCGCGAGCTCGGCCGGTACGGCATCCGCGTGAACTCCATCCACCCCGGCGGGGTGCTGACGCCCCTGACCATGCAGGACGACATCGTCTCGGCCACGGCCGCCAGCGCCGACGCGTTCATGAAGGCGCTCCCCCTCGGCCGCATGGGCAAGGCGAAGGAGATCACCGGGCTGGTCGTCTTCCTCGCCTCGGACGACTCGACCTACTGCACCGGCAGCGAGGTCCTCGTCGACGGCGGCATGCTCACGGGCGCCGGCTACTGAACGGGACGGGCCGCCGGTACCGGCTGGACCCCCGCACCGGCGGCCCGTCACGCGTCTAGGGGCGCCGCTCGTGCCATCGTTCGACCGACTCCAGTTGCGCCGCGAGCGAGATGAGCGTCGCCTCGTCGGAGTCGTGGCCGAGCAACTGCGCGCCGACGGGCAGCCCGTCCCTGGTGAACCCCGCCGGGACGTTCACTCCGGGCCATCCCAGCACGTTCCACGTCCACGCATAGGGGCACGCGGCCGCGACCCCCGACTGCGTCCGGTGGTAGCCGGCCCCGTCGAAGGCCCCGACCCGCAACGGCGTCTGCGCCGTCGTGGGCGTCATCACCACGTCCGCGATCTGGAAGATGCGCCCGACCCGCCGCCGTAGATACGGGTCCAGCCGCTTGGCCAGAGGCAGCAGCCGCTTGCCGAGGACCCTCCCCAGTCGCGCTTCGGCCTCCGTCCGGGGATCGGGCCGCGGGTTCGGCAGGGAGTCCAGCCAGTCGGCGACCCCGGCCGTGCCGCGCGGGACGAGCCCGAGCGCCGTCGGCCCGTAGTCGGGGTCCGCGGGGAACACCTTGTGCCCGAGGTCGGTCAGCCTCCGCGCCAGCCGCTCGACCGCCCCTCGGATCTGCGGGTCGAGCCTCCCGCTGACCCCGAGGGCCGTCCGGTAGGAGACGGCGATCCGCAGCCTGCCGGGCTCCCGCCTCGCGGCCTCGGCGAACGGGGTGATCGGCGGGTCGAGCCGGTGGACGTCCTCGTCATGGCTGCCGGTCAGCACGTCGAGCAGCAGGGCCGCGTCCCCCACCGTGCGCGCGAGCGGCCCCCACACCGTGATCCCGTTGAACGGATCGGTGTGCGGATACCCGGAGACCCGTCCGCGCTGGGGCTTGATGCCCACCAGGCCCGTCCACGCCGCCGGGATGCGGATCGACCCGGCCCCGTCGGAACCGACCGCCGCCGCGACCATGCCCGCCGCCACGGCCGCCGCGGACCCGCCCGACGACCCGCCAGGCGAGTACTCGGGATTCCACGGGTTCCTCGCGATTCCGTACTCGCGCGACTCGCTGAACGGCCACAACCCGAGCTCGCACGTCGTCGTCTTCCCCACGATGACGGCCCCGGCCGCCCGCAGCTTGCGCACGACCTCCCCGTCCCGCCTCGCCGGCCGGTGGTCCCCCGCCACCGCGAAGGGCGTGGTCTCCCCCACGATGTCCGTGTCGTCCTTGATGGCGACGGGCACCCCGAGCAGCGGCAGCCGCTCCCCCTCCGCCAGCCGCTTGTCTGGCCTCCAGCGCCTCCTGCGCGGCCGCCTCGGCCCGCACCACCCGGAACGCCCCGAGCGACTCCCGCCGGCCGATGGCCTCCAGGCTCTCCTCCACCAGATCACTCGAGGAGATCTCCCCCCTCGCCAGCGCCTCCGCCTGCCCGGCCAGCCCCAGCTCCACGCCGCCTCCCGCTATCGTTCGTTCGAACGAACGATACTGAAGTCCCGCGTTCTGGGGAAGACTGTGCATCGATGAGCGCCCGCGAGCAGATCCTCCACGCCACCCTCCGCCTGATCGGCGAGCAGGGCATCGGCGCCGTGACGAACCGGGCCGTCGCCCGCTCCGCCGGCGTCTCCCTCGGCTCCCTGACCTACCACTTCCCCAGCCAGGAGGATCTGCTGCGCGAGGCGCTGCACGCCTTCGTGGAGCAGGAGATCGCCCGCATCACGGCCTACGTCACGTCCCTCGCCGAGTCCGGCATCGCCCCCGTCCAGGCCGCCGACCAGGTCGAGAAGGCCGTCGTCGAGTTCGCCTACGGCCCCGAGCAGATCGCGAACCTCGAACTGCACCTGCACGCCGCCCGCGACCCGGCCCTCCGCGAGACGTCCACGCGCTCCATCGAGGCCTACGACCGCCTCGCCACCGCCATCCTGAAGGCCCTCGACATCCCGGACGCCGAAACCCACGCCCCGGCGATCGTCGCGATGCTCTACGGCCTGGCCCTCCGCCGCCTCGCCACCGGCGACACCACCGCCACCGGCACCGCCGACGCCTTCCGCCTGCTCCTCCTCGGCGCCCTCCCCCGCCCCTGAAAAGACTTCTGGCCCGCACGGCCCCAGAGCGGGGTTAGGGGGCCGTGCAGGCCAGAAGTCTGTCTCAATCAGGAACCTCAGTCGGAACCTCAGCCGACGATCGCTCTGCTCTCCGCCTGTGCACCTCCGCCGTGTCTCCGATCTGACACCCCAAACGCTAAGCCGCCCCACCCCCCAACAGAACGCCTTTAAGCCTCACTTAGGGAACCCCTGAGCCACCCTTATTCACACCTCGTCCGGGCCCGTCCGGGGATGTCGGTGGGGGAGGCGCTCAGCTGTGAAAACACGGGGAGGAGCTTGTGGGCGTCGGGCGGGGCAGGGTGGTGTTGTCGAACTTGAGCGGCTGGCATTGGCTGTCTGAAGTGGCTGGGCGCGTGACCGGGGTGCGGCTTCGTCGCGCCTTGGGCTCGGAGCTTGGGTGTGGGTGGATCTGGCGCGCGACGGCTACCGCGTCAAGCGGTGTGGTGTGCCGCTGCATCACCTCGGGTTTTCAGGGTGCTGTGAGGATGTGGAGGACTTGGTCTAGGTAGAGGCGGCGTTCTTCTTTGCCGCTCGGGAGCAGGTCCGGGGTGGAGTGGGCGATCTGCGTGTGGCCGAGGTAGGCGCTGTAGGCGAGAAGTGCTCTTGCTCTCGCCTCGTCGGTGGGGAAGCCCAGTTCTGCGAAGAGGGCGATGACGGCGTCCAGGCGCGTACGTGTGACATCTCGGAGGACGGGTGCGACGGCGGGGTGTGTGGCCGTCGCCAGCAGTGCCGGGCCGACCGGGTCCTCCTCGGCCATGGCCACCACCCGGGTGATCAGTAGCTTGAGCTGGCCCCGCGGGTCGTAGGAGGCGCTCTTCACCTCGCGCAGGATCGCGGTCGTCGTTCGCTCCGCCCAGTGCGCGAGTGCCGCCTCCAGGAGCGCTCCGCGGTTGGGGAAGTGCCAGTAGAAGCTGCCCTTGGTGGTCCCGAGCCGTGCGGCGAGCGGCTCGACGGCGACCGCCGCGACGCCGCCCTCCGCGATCGCCGTCAGGGCCACGTCCACCCAGTCCTGCCGGGTCTTCCTTCGCTGAGGTCTTGCCGCGCGCTCGGACACGACCGTACTGTACCGTACGGAGAACATACGGTTGCGTATGGCTTGAGGAGATGCGATGGACTACGACGTGATCGTGGTGGGCGCGCGCGTGGCCGGTGCGACGACGGCGATGCTGCTGGCGCGACGCGGTCTGCGCGTTCTGGTGGTCGACAGGGTGGCCTTCCCGAGCGACACGATCTCCTCCCACCAGATCCAGGTGCCCGGGGTCGCCAGGCTGCGGCGATGGGGGCTGCTGGAGGCGGTGCGCGCCGCGGGCACCCCGCCGACCCGCCGGCTCCGGTTCGATGCGGGCGAGGTAGTGCTCGACGGCTCGTTCCCCCCGTTCGAAGGTGCGGACGCCCTCTACAGTCCCCGCCGGACCCTGCTGGACGCCGCCCTGGTCGATGCCGCCCGGTCGGCGGGCGCCGACGTCCGCGAGAACTTCCGGGTGGAGGAACTGGTGTGGAGCGAGGGGCGGGTGGTCGGAGTTCGAGGGAGGGAGCGACTTGGCTCCTCGGTCGCACTGCGAGCCCGGATCGTCGTGGGTGCAGACGGGAAGAACTCCTTCGTCGCCTCGGCCGTGGGAGCGCGTACCTATCGGCAGCGGCCGGTGCGGGCTTTCGCCTGCTACACCTACTTTTCGGGGCTCCCCGTCACCGCGGGCGAGGTCTACCGGCGGCGGGGCCGATTGGTAGCGGTCTTTCCGACCAACGACGACCTGACCATGGTGTACCTGTCCGAACCGCTCTCCGGGTTCGAGGTCTTCCGCCGCGACATCGAGAAGCACTACCTCGCCGCCCTGGACGGCTGCGGGGACCTCGGCGGGCGGGCGCGGGAGGCGCGGCGTGAGGAGCGGCTGCGCACCACCCCCGACCAGCCGAACCGGTTCCGCCTGCCCCACGGCCCCGGCTGGGCGCTGGTCGGGGACGCCGGCGTCGTGATGGACTCCGTGTCGGCCCAGGGGATCACCAACGCGCTGCGGGACGCCGACCTCCTCGCCGAAGCGCTCTCCGCCGAACTGGACGGCGTTCCGTCCCTCGCCGCCTACCACCGCCGGCGCGACCGCGCCGTCCGGCCGATGTACGACCACACCGTCGGGCTGGCCGGGCACTCGCCCGGCATCACCGAACGGCTGCTGTACACCGCAGTCGCCGACCGTCCCGCCGAGGTCACGCGCTTCCTCGGTGTCTTCTCGGGCGCCCTCCCGCCCGACTCCTATCTCAACCCCGCGGCCATGCTGCGAGTCTTCGGCGCCGCCGGGCGGACAAGAGGCGCTCGCCGGCGCCGGGCCCGCGCGGCGTAGGCGGCAGGGTGGTGACCGGCCGCTGCGGCCAATGACCCGTTCGGGCGGACGTCATTCGGACGGCAGTAAAGGGAAGTGGAACTCGCCCATTTCTGCGCCACAAAGATGTGTCTGCACAACTCTCTGCACTCGCACGATGACTATGAGTAACATGAGGTTGTAAGTCCGCCGCCTCAGTCGGGAGGTACAGATGCAGATAGGCACGAAGCTCGGCGTCGTTCTGGTCGCCACGACGCTGGCCGGCAGCGCACTCGGTGCGGGCGCGGTAGCCGGGGCCGCACCGCCGCCGGCGCCGGGCCCGGACGGGTCGGCCGCGGTCCAGCCCGGCCCTCCGGAGGAGGAAGGGCACGGGCCGGGCGCCATCGAGGTCGGGCCGGAGGGCGCCGCCGCGGCGATGAACCGGCTCCTCGTCCGCGACGAGCAGCGCGTTCGCCTGTGCGACGGGGTCGTCCTGCCGGCGGACGGGCTCAACGTCCGCACGGGGCCGGGCACCGGCTACGCGAAGGTCGGCGTCCTGGCGAAGGGCTCCAAGGTCCGGACGGACTGGGACTCCATCCAGCGCAGGGACGGGTACCTGTGGGTCCGGCTGAACTCCACCCAGTGGATCGCCGACTACATGCTCGGCGCTGACGACGGGGCCATCCGCGGCAAGTGGTACGTCAACTACTCCAACTGCTGAGCGGGCTTCCCGCCGGGTCGGCGCCCTCGGGCGTCGACCCGGTTCCGTCGTGTTGCTAACGTCCTCGCATGGAAGAAGTGCCGTACACCGGTGGTGAGAAGGAAAGTCTGCAGGCCGCCCTCGACCGGCATCGGGACGTCGTCCTGTGGAAGCTGAACGGGCTGGACGAAGAGCAGGCGCGGCGTCCCATGACGCCGTCCGGGACGAGCCTGCTCGGCCTCACAAAGCACCTGGCCGCCGTCGAGTACAACTGGTTCTGCGAGACGTTCGGACGCGAGACAGAGCCGCTTCCGTTCAGTGACGACGACCCGGAGGCCGACCTCAGGGTCGAGCCCGGCGAGACCATCGAGGGCATCGTCGCGTTCTACGAGCGGGCGCGTGCCGCGTCCGACAAGGTCGTCGGGGAGCTGGCCCTCACGGACACCGGCACCGCCTGGCACGGCGCGACCGTGAGCCTGCGGTGGGTGCTGATCCACATGCTCGAGGAGACGGCGCGGCACGCCGGGCACATGGACATCATCCGCGAAATGCTCGACGGCGCGACCGGCGACCACGTCCGCGACGACGGCTAGGGCCTGGCTCGCGGATACGGCAGGGGCCGGTCGCCGCGTTCATGCCGGTCTCGGAGGAGCGGCGGTGTCCGTTGCCGCGAGGCCCAGGACCTTGTACGAGGTGGGCGCGGTGGGGAGGTTGCCACTGGCGGCCAGGCCGGCGACGGCGATGAGGGCGGCGACCACGAGGCCGACGACGCCGATGAGGCCGGCGGCGACGTACTGGGGGCGGGGGCGTCTCACGAGATCACGTTAGGGCGGTGCCGCGCCCGGCGGCAGCGTGGTTAAGGCGGATTTAAGGCGGCGCTATACCGGGCGTTTGCTGCGGGAGTGGCGGCGGCGGACGAGGCGGCGGGAGCGGCGGGCCGGGGGCAGCCATCTCGTGCGGAACCACATCTGCACCTGGGCCCCGCCGAGGACGCTGCGGTGGATGCGCAGGTAGCCCCCCGTCGACTCGGCGGCGCGGCGGGCGATGTCCAGGCCGAGGCCGGTGGAGCCGCCGCCGCTGCTGCCCCGCTTCAGCGCCGCGTCCGGGTCGGCGATGCCGGGGCCGCCGTCGGCGACGAGGATGCCGGTGACGCCCTGCCCCTGGTGGAGGGTGACGACGAAGCCGGTGCCCTCGGCCGTGTGCCGGAAGATGTTGCCGAGCAGCGCGTCCACGGCGGCGGCCAGCTCGGTGCCGGGGATCGGCAGCGGCGCGGGGCCCTCGGCGCCGATCAGCTCGCAGGAGCGCCCCTCGTCCTCGGCGAGGACGGACCAGAACGCGACCCGGTCGCGCAGCACCTTGGACGCGTCGCAGTTGCCCCGGCCGGTGGGCCGCCGGACCGTCCGGATGATCTGGTCGACCTCGCGCTCGATCCGGTCGACGGCCTCGCGGGTCTGGTCGGCGACGTGCCCGTCCCCGAGCGCCTCGACGTTGAGGCGGAGCGCGGCGAGGGGGGTGCGGAGCCGGTGCGACAGGTCGGCCGCCATCTCCCGCTCGGCCGACAGCAGCTGGACGACGTGGTCGGCCATCGCGTTGAACGCCAGCCCCGCCTCGACGAGCTCGGGCGGCCCGTCCGGCTCGATCCGCACCGACAGCTCCCCGTCGCCGAACGCGCCCGCGGCCTCGGCCAGGCGGCGGGTGGAGCGGATCATGCGGGCGCCCAGCCGGTCGGCGACGGCGACGGACCCGGCGACGAGCGCGGCGGCGACCGTGGTCATGACGAGCCACGCCTTCCACACCCCGCGCGAAAGGTCCTCGTCGGGCAGGAACACCTCGACGACGGCGGTGCGGCCCGCGTCCAGCGACACCGGCTGGAGCAGCGCGTACCCGCCGTCGACGCGGGCGGTGTAGGAGCGGCCGCGGCGCCCCGCCTCGGTGAGCTGCTCGGGACGGGCGCCGTCGTCCTCGCGGGGGTTCTTCGGGACGAGGCCGCCGTCCGGCATGTGCACGGTCATCCGCCCGGCGGCGCCCGCCTGGGTGCTGGCGACGGCGCGTTCGAGGGCGGCCGGGTCCTCGGTGACGACGAGGACGGGGCCGAGCGCGCTGGCCTGCCGCTCGGCGGTGGTCAGGGCGCGGTCGCGGGCGATCTCCCGGACGGTGAGGGCGAGCGGGATCAGAAACGCCAGCGCGACCATCGAGGTGACCGCCAGCGACACCAGGACGAGGGTCCGCCTCATGCGCGCGGGTCGGCCAGGCGGACCCCGACGCCGCGGACCGTGTGCAGGTAGCGGGGGGCGGCGGCGGTCTCGCCGAGCTTGCGCCGCAGCCAGGACAGGTGGACGTCGATGGTCTGGTCGTCGCCGTAGGCCTGCCGCCACACCTCGGCGAGCAGCTCGCGCCGCGCGACGACCCGGCCGGGGCGGGCGGCGAGGTAGGCCAGCAGGTCGAACTCGCGGCGGGTCAGCTCCAGCGGTTCGCCGTCGAGCAGCGCCTCCCGGCGGTCGAGGTCGATGTGCAGCCCGCCCACGCTGAGCTCCGCGGTGGGCCCGGACCGCGCCGACCTGCGCAGCACCGCGGCGAGCCGGGCGCTGAGGTGCTCGATGGAGAACGGCTTGATGAGGTAGTCGTCGGCGCCGGCGTTCAGTAACCGGACGATCTCGGGCTCGTCGTCGCGCGCGGTCGCGATGATGACAGGCACGTCGGAGATGCCGCGCAGCATCTTCAGCACCTCGGCGCCGTCGAGGTCGGGCAGCCCGAGGTCGAGCACGACGACGTCGGGCGGGGATTGCGTGACCTCGCGCAACGCGTCCATCGCGGTCGGGGCGCTGCGCACGACGTGCGATCGGACGCTCAGCTCCCTGATCAAGGCGGTCCGGACGTTCGCGTCGTCCTCGACCACCAACACACTCGCCATGGCGGAACCGTATGCCACCATGTGCCCATGCGTCGCGCGATGTCGTATGTTGCCCCGTGGGCCGGGGTGACCGCGCTCGCGGTGGCGCTCTCCTGGCTCGGCGTGCGGGGCGTCGTGCGCAGCGCGGTGTCGGACCGGTCGGCGCCGCCGCCGATCGCGGGACCGGTGATCCATTCCAGCCCGTCCACGCCGCCGGGGCCGACGACCGTGAAGTCGCCCACCGTGCGGTCGAGCCCGCCGACCGGCCAGGACGAGGCACCCGCGCCGTCCAGGACCCCGAAGGCGACGCACGGCGGACCGGGCGGCGGCAGCCCGTCCGCCAGGCCGACGAACCACGTGCGCAGCTACGCGACGCGCGGCGGGAGCGCCGCGATGTCCATCGAGGAGAACCGGGTGCGGCTGGTGTCGGCGACGCCGAACCCCGGATACGAGACGCGCGTGACGCAGACCGAGGGCTGGCTGCGGGTCGACTTCCTCTCCGACGAGCACACCTCGTCGGTCGTCGCGTCCTGGTACGGGCACGCTCCGGCGGTCAAGGTCTACGAGTACTGAGCGGGCGACCACCTGATTGTCGACCGTTTCGCGCCGCCACGGTTTCGGCGGTCAACCCAGCGGGAAACAGTGGGTCAAATCGCTGGGACCGGCGGGGGCGGTCGGAAGGGCAACGGCTCCCATGGTTCTGGATCCCGGAGAGGCCGGCCGCGCCGGCGCCGCGGACGCCGAGGAGCGCCGCGCGCAGGTCCGCAAGGCCGCCGCCGCGAGCGTGATCGGCACCTCGATCGAGTGGTACGACTTCTTCCTCTACAACACCGCCGCGGCGATCGTCTTCAAGGACGTCTTCTTCCCCGAGTCGAGCGACTACGCGGGCACCCTGTCGGCGTTCGCGACGTACGCGGTGGGCTTCGCGGCCCGCCCGGTGGGCGCGGCGATCTTCGGGCACTGGGGCGACCGGCTCGGCCGGAAGGCGACGCTGATCGTCACGCTGGTGCTGATGGGCGTGTCGAGCGCGCTGATCGGTGTGCTGCCGGGCACCGAGACGATCGGCTGGGCCGCGCCCGTGCTGCTCGTGCTGCTGAGGATCCTGCAGGGCATCGCGGTCGGCGGCGAGTGGAGCGGCTCCGTGCTGCTGTCGATGGAGTGGGGCGACCAGAGGCGGCGGGGGCTGATGGCGAGCCTGCCGCAGCTCGGCGTGCCGATCGGGCTCATCCTCGGCACCGGCATGATGACCGCCATCGCGCTGTCGGCGGACGAGGCGTTCAGGAGCTGGGCGTGGCGCGTCCCGTTCCTGTTCAGCCTCGTCCTCGTCGGCATCGGACTGTGGGTGCGGATCCGGGTGATGGAGACGCCGCTGTTCGCCGAGGTCGTCAAGCGGGACGAGGTCGCCCGGGTACCGGTCGTCGAGGTCGTCAAGCGGCATCCCAAGGAGATCATCCTGAGCGCGCTGCTGCGCTGCTCGGAGCAGATGCCGTTCTACCTGTTCACCTCGTTCGCGCTCACCTACGTGCACAAGCATCTCGGCATGGCGCAGGGGCTCGCGCTGAGCGCGGTGACGGTGGCGGCCGCGCTGGAGCTGGTCACGATCCCCGCCGCCGGGCATCTCGGGGACCGCATCGGCCCGCGGCGGGTGTACGCGGCCGGCTCGATCTGCGTGGCGCTGTTCGCGTTCCCGTACTTCGCGCTGCTCAACACCGAGGTCGCGGCGCTGGTCGTCGTCGCGGTGGTGGTGGCGCAGATCCCGCACGCCGTGCAGTACGGGCCGCAGGCGTCACTGATCGCCTCGACGTTCCCGACGCGGCTGCGCTACGGAGGGGCGGGCATCGGCTACCAGCTCGCGTCGGTGTTCGCCGGCGGCCCCGCGCCGCTGCTGGCGACGTGGCTGCTGCACGACTACGGCTGGCAGGCGATCTCGATCAGCATGATCGTGGCCTCGGTGCTGACGCTGGGCGCGCTCGCGCTGCTGCCCGCCCCGGCGGAGGAGCGCGCGGCGGTCAGTACTCCGACGTGACGAACCGCTGCGGCATGATGAACATCGCGGTCGCCTCGACCGTGACCCGCCCGTCCGGGGCGCTGATCGTCCCGGACGCGTAGACCTTGCGCCCCTCCACGCGGCTCGCCTTCGCCTCCACCTTGAGCGGGACGCCGAGCGGGGTGGGACGCCGGTAGCGCGTCTCCAGGGTCGCGGTCATGCCGGGCGTGCCGGTGGCGGCCGCCGCCATGCCGAGGGCCTGGTCGAGCACCATCGCGGAGACGCCGCCGTGCACGTAGGACGGCGGGCCCTCGTAGACGGCGCCGAGCGTGAACTCGCCGCGGACGACGCCGTCCGAGGTCACGTCCAGGCCGATCGGCGGCGCGAAGGGGTTGAGCGGCCCGCTGACGGGATTGGCGATCTGGCGGTCCATTCGGCGTTCGCCGGGCGTGACGAACGGCGGGGCGCCGCGGCGCTCGGCGGTGAGCCGGGCCGTCAGCGCCGCGATCTCGTCCGCCACCGCGGCGGCCTCGGCGGCGCCGGCGCCGGTGAGGACGGTGGCCTCGGCCAGTTCGCGCACGCGGGCCGCCAGGCCCGTCAGCGCCGCCGCCTCGTCGTCCCCCAGCACGGGCCGCTCCATCGGGATCGCGCTCAAGTCCAGCCTCCTCGCGGGGCATGCCCCCATCGCCCCATTGGCCGAACGAAATTCTAAAATATGTCGGAGAGCGGTCCGGACGCAGGTCCCGCTCAGCGGTCGACCGGGGGCGCTCAGAAGCGCGCCGGTGAGCCCGGTTCCTATAGATTCCTGCAGTATCCCGCAGAGGGACGCCCGAAGAGGACATGAGGACGACACCGTGACGGACCAGCCCCCGCCACCCTCCGACCAGCCGCCGCCCGACCAGCCGCCTCCTCCGCATCAGCCGCCGCCATATCACGGTGCCTACGGCCAGCCCCCGGGCCAGCCGCCAGGCCAGCCGCCGCCCGGCCAGCCGTTCGGCCAGCCCGGCGCCGGTCCGTACGACCCGCGCTACGGGTACGGCCCTCCCGGCGTCCCGTACGGCCCGGGCGCGCACCCGGGCGAGGAGACCACCTGGGCGATCTTCGCCTACGTCGGGAACCTCCTGATCGGCTTCCTGCCGCCGCTGGTCATCTACCTGGTGAAGAAGAACACCTCGCCGTTCACCCGCTTCCACGCGGCGCAGTCGATGAACTACCAGCTCACCATGCTGATCCACCTCGTGGCCGTGGCGGCGGTCTGCGTCCCGCCGGCCATCGCGCTGGAAGAGCCCGCCTTCCTCGCGCTGTTCGCCCTCCCGTACCTGGAGCTCCTGATCGGCGGGTGGGTGTTCCTCATCCTCGGCGCGGTGAAGGCCGGCAAGGGCCAGTACTACCGGTTCCCGACCTTCTTCTGCTTCCGCATGATCCGCTAGCTCACAGGTGGGAGCGGGCGTAGCCGTCCAGCACCGGAAGGACCGCGTCGCGGTCGCCCGCCGGCACGCGCAGCACGACCTCCTCGATGCCGAGCGAGGCGTAGTGGTCGAGCTTGCCGGGGGTGGGCAGCGTCCCGAAGGGGATCACGGGCACCGTGGCGCGCCCGGCGTCCTCGCAGGCGCGGCGGAGGGCGGGCAGAGCCTCGCGGACGCCCGCGCCGCCGATCGGCAGCCACCCGTCCCCGTACTCGGCGATGTGCGCGAACAGCGTCGGGCCGGGGGCGCCGCCGAGCAGCACGGGGACGCGGCGGGACGGCTTGGGCCATGCCCGGCTCGGCGCGAAGCCCGCGAACTCCCCTTCGAAGGAGGCCTCCTCGTCCGTCCAGAGGGCCCGCATGGCGAGGACGTGCTCGCGCGCCACGGCCCGCCGCCGCTTCCACGGGACGCCGTGGTCGGCGCCCTCCTCGGCGTTCCACCCGTAGCCGATGCCGAGCGCGACCCGTCCGGGCGCCAGCCGGTCGAGGGTGGCGACGGCCTTGGCGGTGACGATCGGCTCGCGCTGGGCGGGCAGCAGGACGCCGGTGCCGAGGACGATCCGCTCGGTCGTCACGGCCGCCGCGGCGAGCGACACGAGCGGGTCGAGCGTGCGGGAGTACTCCTCGGGCAGGGACGCGGCGCCCGTCGGCGGCGGGGTGGCGCGGGACACGGGGATGTGGGTGTGCTCGGGGAGGTAGAGCGAGGCGAACCCGCGCGCCTCCGCCTCCCGGGCCAGCTCGTGCGGCGCCATGGTCAGGTCGGTCGCGAACATCGTGATGCCGAGGCGCATGCCGTGTCCCTTCCCCGCGGCCAATTCCCCGCGGTCCCCGCACGATACCGGCGCCGACCAAGCGATTGCTCGATCGACCGGGTCAGTCGCCGAAGTCGCAGAAGGCCGCGGTCGCGTCGTCGTGGACCTTGTGCCGCGGGAAGCGGACGGCCGCGGGGTCGGTGCCCTCGACCTCCCGCGTCCACTTGATCAGCCCTGCCGGGTCCGCCGCCAGCGAGACCATCCCCGGCCAGTCGGTGACGCCGAACATGTCGGCCAGCCGGGTCGCCCCGTCCGTCAGCAGGGCGGCGCGCCGCAGTTCGGCGGCCCGCACCGTCCCGGTGATCGCGGCGTCGGCCACGGCGGGGTCCGCGGCGGCGTAGACCCGGCCGCCGGTGATCTCCCGCACGTCGTCGAGGAGGTGCAGCAGGACGGTCGAGTCGCCCAGCACCAGGAAGTCGACCAGTTCGCCGCGCCGCCGCAGGGCGAGCACGGTCGCCGCCGGCGTCGTCGGAACCCGCAGGTCGCAGGTCGCCCGGTGCGCGGTCGCCACGTCCGCGATCGCGCCGGCGAGCCGCGCGACCAGCGGCCGGTCCCCCGGCCGGTGCGCGCCCTCGGGCGGCGCGATCGGCGGGCCGGCGTGCGGGCCCAGCCCCTCCAGCATGCGCGCGAGCATCCGGGTGCCGAGCGAGCGCGCGTACCAGGCGGTCCCGTGCGCGCAGCCGAGGTCGGTGCCGAGCGGCAGCCCGCATCCGTCGAGCACCACGACCGCCCCGGCGGCCGCCGCCACGAAGTCCTCGTTGGGCCGGTCGGGGCTCCCCTGGTCCGTCGCCCACGTCACGCGCATCTGTGTATGCCTTCCTGTTGGTCGGTCCCAGTATGAAGGCGTACGGCTCGTTTCAGACGAGGACCGCGCGGTCGTCCACGCGCGCGACGGCGCGGACGGGGGCGCCGTCCGCTCCCGCCAGGGCCAGCGGAAAGAGGGAGACCTCGATCGCGCAGCCCGCCGCCTGGGCCTCGGCGAGGCGGCCGAGGCCGGTCAGGTTCTCGGCGATCACCGCCTCGGCGCCGCAGAGGACGCGGTGGGCCGCGAGCGAGAAGTCGTCCGACCCTGGCGGCGGGGTCCGGTCGACGCTGAGCGCGTCGATGCCCACCGTCCGCACGCCCGCGGCGACGATGGCCTCCGCGGTCTCGGGCGCCGGATACGGATGGGCCAGGTAGGCGTCCGTCCCCCAGTGCCCCGACCAGCCCGTCGCGATGAGCAGGACGTCGCCCGGCGCGAGACCCGGCGGGACGGCGTCCGGCGGTATCGGCGCGCGGGGCGGCAGGCCCCGCACGTCCATCACCACGGCCGGACCGGTGAAGCGTGCCAGCGGCAGCTCGTCCAGCCTCGGCAGCGCGTCGTCGATGTGGAACGGGGCGTCCACGTGCGTCCCGGTCTGCGACCCCAGATGCAGCCGCAGCACGTTCACCCCGGCCTCGGCGACCGTGAGGGCCGGGACGGCCTCCACCTCGGGGTCGCCCGGATAGACCGGCATGCCCGTGACGATCGGCACGGACAGGTCGAGCAGCTCAACGCCCATGGAATCGATTATCCCGGCCGCCGCCCCAGCCGATAGCGTTGCGACGTGTTGCCACATGTGACCGCCATCCGCTACGTGACGCCGCTCCGCGAGGGCGGATCGCTCCCGGGCGTCGTCGAGGCCGACGACCTCGGTACCTACGTCATGAAGTTCCACGGGGCCGGGCAGGGCCGCAAGGCGCTGATCGCCGAGGTGATCGCCGGTGAGCTGGCCCGCCGGCTCGGCCTGCGGGTGCCCGAGCAGGTGCTCATCGACCTGGACCCGGCGATCGGACGGCACGAGCCCGACCCCGACGTGCAGGACCTGCTGAAGGCCAGCCCCGGCTGGAACCTCGGCGTCGACTTCCTGCCCGGGTCGCTCGGCTTCGACCCGCTCGGCTGGAGCCCCGACCCCGGCTTCGCCTCGCGGGTGCTGTGGTTCGACGCGTTCATCGGCAACGTCGACCGCAGCTGGCGCAACCCCAACATGCTCGTGTGGCACGGCGACGTGTGGCTCATCGACCACGGCGCGAGCCTGATCTTCCACCACGCGTGGTCGAACGCGGCCCGGCTGTTCTCCGGCCCCTACGACGTGGACGACCACGTGCTGACCCCGTACGCGACGCAGCTGGAGGAGGCCGAGGCCGAGCTCGCCCCGAAGATCACCGAGGGGCTGCTGCGCGAGGTCGCCGGCCTCGTCCCGGACCGCTGGCTGGAGGGCGAGCCCGGCTTCGCCGGCCCGCAGGCCGTCCGCGACGCCTACCTCGACATCCTGCTGCCGCGTGCCGGGAAGCCGCGGGAGTGGCTGCCCGGCCTCGACCTCAGCGGCCACCGCCCTGACACCTCCGCCCGGCGCGGCCAGAACCGTCCCGGCTGGCTCGGGGGCGCGTCGTGACCGCCGGCAGGACGACCAACATCAGGACGGCGGCCGAGCCGACGGTGTTCGAGTACGCCGCGCTGCGCGTCGTCCCGCGCGTCGAGCGCGGCGAGTCCATGAACGTCGGCGTGGTCGTGTACTGCCGCGCTCTCGACTACCTCGGATGCCGCACGCATCTGGACGAGCGGCGCCTGCTCGCCCTGGACCCCTCGCTCGACCTGGCGGGCGTCCGGTCCGCCCTCACCGCGGTGGACGCGGTGTGCTGCGGCGGCGAGCGCGCGGGCCAGGCCGCGCGGGAGGCCCCGGGCGCGCGGTTCCGGTGGCTGACCGCGCCGCGCAGCACGATCGTGCAGCCGGGGCCCGGTGCACGCCGGGCTCACCGGGGACCCGGCCGCCGAGCTCGACCGCCTCCTCGACCTGCTCGTGCGGTAGCGGCCGCGCGCCGGTCGGCGTCCGGCTCAGGTCCATTCCCAGCGGATGCCGTGGTAGCCGGCGGCCATCCCGAACTCGATGAAGTGGACGCTCTGGTAGCTGGACAACCGCAGGTCGGCGGAGTCCTTGAGCGCGGTGTGCCCGTCGGGCCGCCACGTCCGGTAGCAGCGGGCGGGCAGCGCCGCCGGATGGAACCGGACCTCGATGAGGTACTCGTGCTGCGGGGTCCGGAAGCCGCGCCCCTCCTCGGTGACGGGCGGGCCGGTCTCCTCGAACCCGAAGCCGTACTCCAGCAGGTAGGTCTCGCCGCGCCCGAGCGCCCGGTCGAACAGCAGCTCGGCGGCGATGAGGCCGCTCGTCTCGTCCATCCGGACGCGGCCGAACCGGCAGCCGCGCACGGTCCGGGACGAGGGCAGCACGCCCTGCGGATGGTGGTAGACGGCGATCCAGCGGTCCACGCCGCGCTGCTGCGCCTGGAACACCGCGCGGACGCGGACCTCGCGCAGCTCCCGGCGCCGCCCGATGAGGTACTGGTCGTGCAGGCTGAGCCCGGTGAGCTGCCGCTCGCCGCGGTCGCCGATCTCGTCCAGCAGGTCGCGGACGCCGGGTTCGGGGCACAGCTCCTCGACCGGCAGCCAGGGCCCGGCGGGACGGTCGGTGGTCGGCCTGAGCAGCGTCAGCAGGGAGTGCCGCGGCAGTTCGAGGATGGTCTCCAGGCCGCGGACGGCGCGCAGCGAGTCGGCGCGCTCGGGCCGGGTCCGGCCGCGCTGCCAGTAGCTCAGCGTGGACAGGCTGACCGCGATGCCCTGCTCCTCCAGGCGGCGCCGCAGGGAGTCCAGGCTCAGGCCGCGCGCCTGGATGGCCGCGTGCAGGGCGACGTTGAACGGCCCGTACTGGAGGACCTGAAGAAGATCGTCCTCTGCGACACTCTGCATGCTCGGCCTCCGGATCGGCTCCGGCCGGCCCCCGCAAAACGGCCTTGACTACCGCAATTGCAACTTCCGCGCTCACTGTAAGGCTCCGCGGCCCCGATGCCAACAGGCAAAGTGTCACAACCGTCGGCCCCGGCCTTCGCCGAATCGGGTACCAATTCACGGCCGCGCCGCGGCCCGCGGTTCCGGGCCCGCCGGCGCGGGGCGGGCCCGGAGGCCGGGTCAGAGACCGCGCTTGTCGAGCAGGCGGTTCGGCGTACCGGCGGGGTTGCCGCTGATCACGCCGCTGACGGCGTTGGAGACGAGCCAGTTGCGGACGGTGCCGAAGGAGGCGTCGCCGTTGGCGGCCTTGTAGAGGGCGGCGACTCCGGTGACGTGCGGGGTGGCCATCGAGGTGCCGCTGATGGTGTTCGTCCCGCCGTTCAGCCAGGTCGAGGTGATGGACGACCCCGGGGCGTACAGGTCGACGCAGGCCCCGTAGTTGCTGTAGGAGGCCCTGGCGTCTCTGATCGTGCTCGCCGCGACCGTGGTGGTGTTCGCCGCGCTCCCCGGCGAGTAGTCGCAGGCGTTGCGGCCGTCGTTGCCCGCGGCGACGGCGAGGAACACGCCGGAGCTCGCGAGGTTGTCGGCGGCGGAGTTCATCGAGGACGAGAAGCCGCCGCCGAGCGACATGTTGGCCACCGCCGGCCTGGAGCGGTGGCCCGCCACCCAGTTCATGCCCGCGATGACGCCGGAGCTGGTGCCGCTCCCCTGGCAGTTCAGCACGCGGACACCGCGCAGGTAGACGCTCTTGGCGACGCCGTAGGAGGTGGAGCCGACCGTCCCCGCGACGTGCGTCCCGTGGCCGTTGCAGTCGGCGCCGTTGCCGCCGAGGGCGTCGTACACGTTGGACGCGCGCCCGCCGAACTGCGGATGTGCGGCGTAGATGCCGGTGTCGATGATGTAGGCGTACACGCCCGCGCCGGTCGCGTTGTAGGTGAAGCTGTGCGACAGCGGGAGTGCGGTCTGGTCGATGCGATCCAGGCCCCACGAGGGCGGGTTCTGCTGCGTGCCGTCGGCGCGGACGACCGCGTCCTGCTCGATGCGGACGACGCCGGGGGCGCCGCGCAGCTTCGCGAGTTTCCGGGAGTCGAGCTTCGCGGCGAATCCGTTCAGCACCCGGCCGTAGCGGTACATGGTCTTGATGCCGTGCTCGGAAACGGTGGCGACGATCGACACACCTGGCTTCAGCGTCACGATGTACTGGCCGGCGATCCCCTGCCCCGAGGCGGCGAGGGTCAGCGGCGCGCGAAAGGTCACGGCTGGGGCGGGGGCGGCGGAAACTGCGATCAGGCACGCCGCCGCGACGGCCGTGAACAGGGGTTTCTTCATCGGAATTCCGTCCGTGGAGTTACCCCGACCCCCGCTTTCCGATGTTAATGCCATTCCCACTCGATGCCCACTATCCCGCGGCGCACGGTTCCGACCGCGAGGTTCGCACTTCCCGAAGTGCCGATCCACAATTCGCCGAGCCGCCGGCGCGGGGACGCGGAGCTCTCGGCCGTGAAGCCGTAGCAGCGGGCGGGCAGCCGGTCGCCGTCGAACTGGACGAGCGCCACGTAGTCGTGGACGGGATGGGAGAAGCGCCGGTCGTAGCCGTCGGGCGCGGGCAGCCCGATCGGCCCCAGCTCGTACTCGATGACCGCGGTGTCGCCCGTCGCCAGCACCCTGTCGAAGACCAGCTCGAACGCCACCAGCCCGCCCTCGGCGCGGATCCGGCCAGGGCGGCAGTACCGCACGTCCAGCAGCCCGGCCACGCCGCCAGCGCCACCGGCGCCACCGTCCGCGACGCCGGCGAGGTCTCCGTCGCCCGTCTGGTGGACGCAGACCACGCGGTCGATGTCGTCGCCGGCGGCCCGCAGGACGGTGCGCACCGAGAGCGTCCAGGACCGGCGCGCCTCGTCCAGCCGGTAGACGTCGTGGACGCTGAGCCGTTCGAGCCGGTGGTCGCCCGAGCGGTCGAGCTGCCCGACGAGGCAGGCGTAGCGCTCGGGGTCGGGCCACAGGTCGCGGACGCCGCGCCCCCGCTCCGCCCCGTTCGGCGGGCCGGCGGCCCCGCGCACGGCCGCGCCCCGGACGGGCACGGCGTTCGGCGCGGGGTCCTCCAGCAACTCGATGAGGGTGCCGGACGGCACCTGCAGGATCTCCTCCAGCGCGACGACCACGGTGCGCGAGCGCGGCCGGCTGCGGCCGCGCTGCCAGTAGCTGAGGGTGGCCACGCTGACCGTGAGCCCGCGCCGGCCGAGCCGGTGGCGGATCCGCTCCAGGGTCAGCCCGCTCGCCTGGATCGCCTGCCGCAGTGCCCCGGCGAACTCCACGGCGGGATGGTACCCGGCCCAGAAGATCGATTCAGGTACCGGGGCAGATCAGGCACGCAATAACAATCAGAAAAGAACGGACATAAAGGAGCCCAGTTCGGTGAACCCGACCCGGCGGTAGGCCGCCCGGGCCCGGGTGTTGTAGTCGTTGACGTACAACGACACGGTCGGCGCGATGCCGTGCAGCGCCTCCCGCACCACCGCGGCCATCCCCGTCTCCGACCGGCCCTGCCCCCGCAGGTCGGGAGGCACCCACACGCCCTGCACCTGGCAGGCCCGCGGGGTGACGGCGCCGACCTCGGCCTTGAACATGACGCGGCCGTCCTCGATGCGCGCGAAGGCGCGGCCGTCGCGGATCAGCTCGGCGACGCGGGCCCGGTAGAGCACGCCCCCGTCACCGGCGTTGGGCGACACCCCGACCTCTTCGGTGAACATCGCCACGCAGGCCGGGTAGACGATGTCGAACTCCTCCATCCGGACCCGGCGCACACCGGGGTCGGCCGGCACGTCGGGGACGGTCGAGGTCGCCATCACCGGCTGGGCGGCGCGGACGGCCCGGGGCGGCCCCCAGTACGGCGCGAGGATCTCCCACAGCTCCCCGACCGCGCCGACGGGCCCGACGATGGACGAGCAGCGCCGCCCCTGCGCCTGGGCCCGCTCGGCGAACGCCCGGACGGCCTCCGGCCCGGCCGCGACCGGGATGAGGTTGGCGCCCGAGTAGCACAGCGAGACGAGCCTGCCGTCGCGCAGGTAGCCCCACATCTGGGCGCCGAGGCGGCGCGGGTCGAGCCCCGCGGCGTGCACGCGGGAACTCACGAACACGTTGGACACCGGGTCGGCGTCCAGGATCGCGAGGGCTTCCGCACGGTACCGGTCGTCCAGCACGCGCACCGGCATCGAGCCCAGCATCCGCACGGCTACCGGCCCCCAGCCCTCACCACTGAAAGCTCCACGTGGCCAAGACTATGCCGTCCGGGGGCCGCGCACCTCCGCGGCCTCCGTCACGGCCCCATCCGGGCGGGATTCACCGGTGCGCGGCCGCCTGCTCCGCCCTGCCCGCCTTGGCCGCGACCGGTTCGGGCCCGGCCGCGCACTTCTGGTCGGGCCCCGGCCGGTTCGCGGGCAGCCTCCCGTCGCCGAGATAGGCGGCCACGGACCCGTCGACGCACCGGTCACCGGAGAGCGAGACGCCGTGGTTGCGCCCGCCGACCTGGACGAGCAGCCTCGACGTCGGGAACCTGCGGTGCATCTCCAGCACGCCCGGATACGGGGTCGCCGCGTCCTCGGTGGCCTGCACCATCAGGATCGGCGGCAGCGCGGAGCCGCCCCCCACCCGCGGCGGCGGGCCTCCCGGCACCCCCCAGAAGGCGCAGGGCGCGTTGTACCAGGTGTTGCTCCAGGTCTCGAAACGGTAGCCCCGGCGGTAGAGGCGCTCGCTGTCGGCGTGCCAGCGTCCCCAGGCGCGCGGCCAGGCCGCGTCCCGGCACTGGACCGCGTTGTAGACCGTGTAGTTGTTCTGGTCGAGCCGCGACGGCGGCTGCCACACCTTGCGCAGCGGACCCGGGTCGCGCCGGACGGCGTAGGCCGACAGCGCCCTCGCGTGCGCGGCCCAGGTGTAGTCGCCGTAGCCGTCGGCGAGGAACCCCTCGTCGAGTTCGGTGGGGCCGACGCGCCCGTCGATCGGCTTGGCCTTGAGCGCGGCCCGCACCCTGGCGTAGGCGGCGGCCACCTTCCGGCCGGAGTCGCCGAGCCGGTAGGTCTTGTGGTGGCGGGCGATCCAGGCGAAGTACGCGCGGATGCGCTTCTCGAAGGCGACGTTCTGGTCGAGGTTGTCGCCGTACCAGACCCCGCTCGGCCTGACGACGCTGTCGAGCACCATGCGGCGGACCCGCTGCGGGTACATCGTGGCGTACACCGCGCCGAGGTACGTCCCGTACGAGTACCCGAAGTAGCTGATCTTCTGCTGGCCGAGGGCGGCGCGCACGGCGTCCATGTCGCGGGCCGAGTCGGCGGTGCCCATGTGCGGGAGGATCGCGCCGTACCGGCGGGCGCAGTCGCCCGCGTAGTGCCGCGCCCTGGCCTTCCACGCCTCCTCCTCCGCCGCGCTCGCGGGGACGGAGTCGGGGCGGGCGCGGCCGGGGCTCTGGTAGGCGGGGTCGCAGACGAGTTCGGGCCTGCTGGCGCCGACGCCGCGGGGGTCGAAGCCGATCCAGTCGTAGGACGCGGCGACCCGCTTGGGCAGCGACTCGGCGAAGAAGCCGGACAGGTCGCGCCCGTGCGCGCCGGGCCCGCCCCGGTTGAGCAGCACCACGCCCTTGGATCTGGGCGCGGTGTGGCGGGCGCGGCTGAGTTCGAGGGTGATCTGCCTGCCGGCCGGGTCGGCGTAGTCGAGCGGCACCCGGAGGGACGCGCACTGCAGGCCCTTGAGCCGGGCGCCCTCCACCGGGTCCTTGGCGGGGCAGGACCTCCAGGCGAGGCCGGCGGGCCTCGGCTCGGGGCGGAGGGCGGGGGCGGCGTCCGCGGGCGTCCCCAGCGCGGCGGCCCCGGCGACGGCGAGCGTGATCGCGGCGGCCGCCGTCCCGGCGGCGGCCCTCTTTCCAGCGTCGTTCAGCACGTTCGCTTTCTACCGGCGGGACGGCCGGGAACCGCGTACCCCAGAGGATCGCGCGATTCCGCCCCCAAACGGGAGCACCACCGAAAACCAACCGCCCGTAAAGCGAAACGCGGTGTGCCAGACTCGCCCCGCGAGGGGGCGGGCCCGGCACACCGCGAACCGGCGTGCGGTACCGACCAGCTGCTGTATTACCCCCGTATCAGGGGCGCCCGACCGGCAGGTCCTTGCCCGCGGAGGCGCGCGCGGCCTTCGCGGTCATGGCCGTCGGGTCGGGGTCGTTCAGCGCCGGGACGGCCTTGCAGTAGGCGTCCGGGCCGCGGTGGCTCTGCGGCAGCGCCCCGGTGTCGAGGTACGCCGCGACCTTGTCGTCCAGGCACACGTTGCCGTTGAGCGTGTTGGCGTGGGTCTTGCCGCCGACCTCGAACACCAGGCGCGAGGACGGGAAGAGCTTGTGCATCTCCAGGCCGCCCGCGACCGGGGTCGCCGCGTCCTGGGTGGACTGCACGAGCAGCATGCCCGCCAGGCCCTTGGCGCCCTTCAGCCTGAACTCCGGCCCGCCCTGGAACGGCCAGAAGGCGATCGGGGCGTTGAACCAGACGTTGCTCCAGGTGTTGAACCTGTAGCCCTGCCGGTAGAGCTTCGCGGCGTCGTGGTGCCACTTGCTCCAGTTGCGCGGCCAGCGGGCGTCGGCGGCCTGGACGGCGTTGTAGACGGCGAAGCCGTTGTCGTCACCGCCGGGGCTCATCCAGTCGAGGAGCCCGGAGGCGTCCTTGTCGTTGACCCACGCCGAGAGCGCCTGGGCGAACGGGATGTAGTAGCCGGTGTTGTAGCCGGCGGACAGCACGGTGTCGTCCAGCTCGTCCGGCCCCATCTTGCCGCCGATCGGCGCCTTCTTCGCGGCGGCGCGGACGGCGTAGTACTTGGCCTCGACGGCCTTCTCGCTCTTGCCGAGGTGGTAGAGCGAGTCGTACTTGGCGATCCAGGCCCACCAGGCCTTCATGTTGTGCTCGAAGGCCTTGTCCTGCTCCAGCTGGGCGTCGTACCAGACCGTCTTCGGGTTGACGTTGCCGTCGAGCACCATCCGGTTCACGCGCTTGGGGAAGAGCGTGGCGTAGGTGGCGCCGAAGTAGGTGCCGTAGGAGAAGCCGTACCAGCTGATCTTGTCCTGGCCGAGCGCGGCGCGGATCGCGTCGACGTCGCGCGCGGCGTCGGTGGTGCGCATGTGCGGCAGCAGCCAGCCGAACTTCTTCGCGCAGTCCTGCGCGTACTTCCTCGACTTGGCGATCCAGGCCTTCTCCTCCTTGGCGGAGGAGGGGACGTAGTCCGGCCGGATCGGGTCGGAGAAGTTCGGGTCGCAGGTCAGCGCGGGCTTGCTGGAGCCGACACCGCGCGGGTCGAAGCCGATGATGTCGTACTTGGCGGCGACGTCGGCGTGCCCGGTGCCGCCGATCCAGCGGGCGAGGGCGGGCGCGTACTGGAGGCCGCTGCCGCCCGGGCCGCCCGGATTCACGAACAGGGTGCCCTGGTAGTTCTTCTCGTCGGTGTGCCGGAAGCGCGACACCGCGATGGAGATCTTGCGGCCGTTGGGCCGGGCGTAGTCGAGCGGAACCTCGACCTGGGCGCACTGCGCCTTGTTCATCGGGTCGCTGGGGCCGCTGACCTCGCAGGCGCCCCAGTTGATGCCCTTGGCCGCGACCGTCGCACCGGAGTGCCCGGTGTCAGCGCTCGCGGAGACGGCGACCCCTGCGCCGCCCGCCGCCACGACCGCCGCGGTCGCGACGAGAACGATCCTTTTCACTTGACCCCCTCAGATCGGCGACTCCGGGCCGGCGCCGTGCCGGAGGGGGGTGTCGCCGATGCGTGGCTGATGCGTACCTACTGCGTGTCGCTGGGTGTGCCGGCGGGTGCCGGACCCCGGGGACGGGTCCCCGGGGTCCGGACCGCATGTGCTGCTACCGGCGTCAGCGGATGACGTCGGCCTTGAGCCGCGCGGCCTTCTGCGCGCCGCCGCTCAGCGTCCTGGCGGTCGCCGTCGACGGCGGCTTCGGGTCACCGAGCTGCGGGACGTGGACGGTGCTCCGCTCCGGACGCTCTCCCCGCAGGAAGTAGGCGTCGAAGTAGGCGTCCACCTGGGCGGAGCCGCGGTGCACGATGCAGTGCGTGCGGTCGCCGTCCTGGACGACCAGGCGCGAGCCCTTGAGCCTGCGGTGCATCTCCAGCGCGCCCGCGTACGGCGTGGCCGCGTCCGCGGTCGACTGGAACATGAGGATGTTGCGCGGCAGGTCGCGGGTGTGACCGATGTTCACCGGCTTGCCGGCCTTGGCGGGCCAGTACAGGCACGGGGCGTTGTACCAGGCGTTGCCCCAGGTCTCGAACGGGTGCTTCCTGTTGACCCGCTCGTTGTCGCGCTGCCACTTGTTCCAGCTCAGCGGCCACTGGACGTCGGTGCACTGCACGCCGAGGTAGACGGCGTAGCCGTTGTCGTCGGAGCCGCCGGTGGTCGGCGCGCCGAACGTCCCCGCGAACGTGGCGGTGTCGCCCGACTTGTACGCCGACAGGCCGGACGCGTACCCGTGCCAGATGGCCTGGCTGCGCCGGTACCCGGCGTTCAGGATCACGTCGGTCAGCTCGTCCGGCCCGACGGCGAGGGTCTGCCCGCTGTCAGGGTCGGTGTAGTAGACCGGCTTGTTCTTGAGCTTCGCGCGCAGGTCGTAGAAGAAGCTCCGGACCTGCTTCTGCGTGGTACCGAGGTGGTACACCGAGTCGTACTTGGCGACCCAGCCGAAGTAGTAGTCGATGTTGATGTCGAACTGGGCGTCCTGGTTGAGGTTGGCCTCGTACCAGGCGTCGGAGGGGCCGACGTTGCCGTCCAGCACCATCTTCCCGACGTTCTTGGGGTAGACGGTGGCGTAGGTGGAGCCGAGGTAGGTGCCGTAGGAGGCGCCGTAGTAGTCGAGCTTCTTGTTGCCGAGCGCCCGGCGGATCGACTCCACGTCGTTGACCGAGTCGATCGTCTTGATGTGGTTGAGCAGCCCGGTCGTGTCGGCCTTGCCGCACGCCTCGGCGTAGCCCTTGGACAGCTTCAGCCAGGTGGCGACCGACTTGCGGTCACCGGTGCCGTAGTCCGGGCGCGGGGCGTTGGTGTAGTTCGGGTCGCAGCTCAGGGCCGGGACGCTCATACCGACGCCGCGCGGGTCGAAGCCGATGACGTTGTAGGCCTCGCGCATCGGGGCGGAGTTCTGCGCGAACACCCGCGGCCCGAACAGCGCGCCGCCGCCGCCCGGTCCGCCGGGGTTGACCACGATGTCGCCCTTGGCCGCACCGGAGCCGGTGTGCGGCGTCCTGGTGAGCTGGATCGTGATCTTCTTGCCCTGCGGCTTGGCGTAGTCCATCGGCACCGACAGCTCGGCGCACTGGACGATCTTGGAGACGGGGTACAGCCCGTCGTACAGGTCGTGCACCGTCTGGACGAAGTCCGCGGGGCAGGCGTGCCACTGGGCCGCCGAGGGGTTGAATCCTCCGGCCGTTCCGGCGGAGGGGCTCGCGGCCTGTGCGCTTGTGGCGCCGAGACCGGTGAGACCGAGCCCGGCCACCGCGGCCACGACAACAGTCCTCTTCACATATCCCCCTATCGTGCCGACTCCGGTTGAGTCAGACATACGGGTAAATGAGTGAAGATTGTGGCGGTTCTGGCATACCGCCCGACAGGGGGCCATCAGAGTGGATGCGGAATCGTGACAAGATCAGCGGAACTCTGTGACAACTCCGGACGTTCCGGTCGCGGATGCCCAGCTCCGGGAGGGGTTCCGGGCACACGAAAAGGCCCCGGGTCGCGGGACCCGGGGCCTCGAAGGCGCGCTACGGCGCCGGCCGGAGCACCGGCCGGAGCGCGGGTGTCAGCCGACCACCACTTCGGCGCCCGGTCCGGAGACCGTGCCGTCCTCGGCGATCTCGATGCCCATCTCGTCGGCGATGCGCATCGCCTCCTCGATCAGGGTCTCGACGATCTGCGCCTCGGGGACGGTCTTGACGACCTCGCCCTTGACGAAGATCTGGCCCTTGCCGTTGCCCGACGCGACGCCGAGGTCGGCCTCGCGGGCCTCGCCGGGCCCGTTCACCACGCAGCCCATCACGGCGACGCGCAGCGGCACCGGGAAGTCCTTCAGCCCGGCGGTGACCTGCTCGGCCAGCGTGTACACGTCCACCTGCGCGCGGCCGCAGGAGGGGCAGGAGACGATCTCCAGGCCGCGCTTGCGCAGCCCGAGCGACTCCAGGATCGCCGTGCCGACCTTGACCTCCTCGACCGGCGGCGCGGACAGCGACACCCGGATCGTGTCGCCGATGCCCTCCGCCAGCAGCGCGCCGAACGCGACCGCCGACTTGATCGTGCCCTGGAACGCCGGCCCCGCCTCGGTGACGCCGAGGTGCAGCGGGTACTCGCAGGCCGCCGCCAGCTTCCGGTACGCCTCGATCATCACGACCGGGTCGTTGTGCTTGACCGAGATCTTGATGTCACGGAAGTCGTGCTCCTCGAACAGCGAGCACTCCCACAGCGCCGACTCCACCAGCGCGTCGGGGGTGGCCCTGCCGTACTTCTCCAGCAGGCGCTTGTCGAGGGAGCCGGCGTTGACCCCGATGCGGATCGGCACGCCCGCGTCCTTGGCGGCGCGGGCGATCTCGCCGATCCGGTCGTCGAACTTCTTGATGTTGCCCGGGTTGACGCGGACCGCCGCGCAGCCGGCGTCGATCGCCGCGAACACGTACTTGGGCTGGAAGTGGATGTCGGCGATGACGGGGATCGGCGACTTGCGCGCGATCGCCGGCAGCGCCTCGGCGTCGTCCTGCGACGGCACGGCGACGCGGACGATCTGGCACCCCGACGCGGTCAGCTCCGCGATCTGCTGGAGCGTGGCGTTCACGTCGGCGGTGAGGGTCGTGGTCATCGACTGCACCGACACGGGGGCGTCGCCGCCCACCGGGACGCCGCCGACCATGATCTGCCGGGATCTGCGGCGGGGCGCGATCGGACCCGGCGCCCCCTGCCCGTCGCCTTCGCCGCGGACGCTCGGTATACCCAGTGAAACGCTCATCCCTCTCCTCAATTTTCGGCCCCGTACAAAGCCTAGGTGCCCCGCGCGGCTGAGTTGACGGCACCCGGCTTCCACCAGTGTGACCATTTGAGCACACTCGGTAAACGTTTCACGTCATTACGGTAGTCGGAGGGGGTTGAGCACGTCGGCGAGGATCAGCAGCACCCCGAAACCCACCAGCAACAGGACGGCCAGGTATGTCAAGGGCAGGAGCCGGGTCATGTCCACGGTGCCCGGATCCGGCCGCCCCCTGATCCGGTTGACGCCGGCCCGCGCCCGCTCGTAGGCGACGACCGCGAGGTGCCCGCCGTCCAGCGGGAGCAGGGGCAGCACGTTGAGCGCGCCGAGGAAGACGTTCACCGAGACGACCAGCGAGAGGTAGAGGGCGATCTTGTCGCGGGCGGAGGCCCGGGCGGAGAAGATCTGCCCGGACACCTCGGTGGCGCCGACCACGCTGCCGACCTGGCCGCCGGGCGTGCTCCCCCGCTCGGGCGAGAACAGCTTCGGAAGCGCGGAGGGAAGGTCGGCCGCGGCGTGCCCGATGCCGGCGACGATGCGGCCGATGCCCTGCCCGGCGAACACGGCGGCGTTGAGCGGCCCGGTCCGCTCGTACCCGGCCCCGACGACCTTCGGCGAGATGCCGACGAACGGCCGCCCGTCCACGTCCGCGAGCGTGATCGGCAGTGTCACCGGCCGCGGCGCTCCCGGCCGCGCGACCACCGCCGTCACCGTCTGGCCGGGCTTCGCCGCGTCGATCGCCCTGGTGAGCGCGGCCCAGTCGGAGACTGGAGCGCCGTCGAACGAGACGACGCGGTCGCCCGCGCGCAGCCCGGCCCGCGCGGCGGGGGACGGCGGCCGGTCCCCGCCGCAGCCGCCGGACAGCGAGGCGGGCACGCAGGTCGTGATCTGGTCGACGGTGCTGGTCACCGTGCCGGCCTCGCGCACGCCGATCGTCATGGCCATCACCATGAGCAGCAGGAACGCGAACGCGAAGTTGGCGGCCACCCCGGCGGAGATGACGACCGCGCGGCGGCCGGCGGGCTGCCGGTAGAACGCGCGCGGGCGGTCGGCCGCGGGGATCTCCTCCAGCGGCGTGTAGCCGACGATCTTGACGAAGCCGCCGAGCGGGACCGCCTTCACGCCGTACTCGGTCTCGCCCCGGCGGGTGGACCACAGGGTCGGGCCGAAACCCACGAAGTACTGCGTGGCCTTCATCCCGTAGCGCTTGGCGGTGAGCAGGTGCCCGCCCTCGTGGAGCATCACCGAGACCAGCAGTGCCACCACGAACGCCGCCGCGCCGAGGAAGAAGGCCATCGGGTCCCCTCCGAGATTCCTCCCGAGGCGGGTCCCCGGGTCAGGCGGTCGCGGTCAGCTCCCTGGCCCTGGTCCGCGCCCAGGCGTCCGCGGCGAGGACGTCGTCGAGCGTCAGGCCTCCGGTGGTGCCCGAACCGTGCTCCTCCATTACCCGCGCGACAGTGTCGACTATCCCGAGGAACGGGAGCCGTTCCGCGCGGAAGGCGTCCACACACTCCTCGTTGGCGGCGTTGTAGACGGCGGGGACCGTCCCGCCCAGCTCACCGGCGCGGCGCGCCAGCGCGACGGCGGGGAACGCCTCGTCGTCGAGGGGGAACAGCTCCCAGGTGTGCGCCCTGGTCCAGTCGACGCCGGGCGCGGCGTCCGGCACCCGGTCGGGCCAGTCGAGGCCGAGCGCGATCGGCAGCCGCATGTCGGGCGGGCTCGCCTGCGCCAGCGTGGAGCCGTCGGTGAACTCGACCATCGAGTGGATGACCGACTGCGGGTGCACCATGACCTCGATGCGGTCCATCGGGACGTCGAAGAGCAGGTGCGCCTCGATGACCTCCAGGCCCTTGTTGACCAGGGTCGCGGAGTTGATCGTGACGACCGGGCCCATGTCCCAGGTCGGGTGGTTCAGCGCCTGCTCGGGGGTGACGTCCCCCAGCTCGTCGCGGGGGCGCCCCCGGAAGGGCCCGCCGCTCGCGGTCAGCACGAGCCGCCGCACCTCCTCGGCCCGCCCGCCGCGCAGGCACTGGGCGAGCGCCGAGTGCTCGGAGTCGACGGGCACGATCTGCCCCGGACGCGCCCGCTCCTTGACGAGGGGGCCGCCGACGATGAGCGACTCCTTGTTGGCGAGGGCGAGCGTGCGCCCCGCGTCCAGCGCGGCCAGCGTCGAGGCGAGGCCGAGGGCGCCGGTCACGCCGTTCAGCACGACCTCGCACGGCCAGGCGGCGACCTCGGCGACCGCGTCGGGGCCTGCCACGATCTTGGGGATGGGGTAGTCCCCGGAGGCGTAGCCGCGCTTCTTGGCCTCGGCGTAGAAGGCGAGCTGGAGCTCCTGCGCGGCGGACGCCCTGGCCACCGCGACGACCTCGGGGCGGAACTCCAGCGCCTGCTCGGCCAGCAGGTCCACCCGCCCGCCGCCGGCCGCCAGCCCCGTCACCCGGAACCGGCCGGGGTTGCGGCGGACCACGTCCAGCGCCTGGGTGCCGATCGAACCGGTGGAGCCGAGGACGACCAGCTCGCGGGCGGCCGCGTCGGGCCTTGAAGGAGTCATCACGCGTCCATTGTCGGGCATCGGCCGCCCCGGGAGGGCGCGGACACCGCTCCGCCTCCCCGTCGCGGCCCCGGTCTCAGCCCTCGCCCTCGTCGTAGGCGCTCCGCGCCCGCTCGACCTTCTCCAGGTTCTCGGCGGACCACTCCGTGAGGGCCGCGAACAGCGGCGCGAGACTGCCGCCCAGCTCGCTGATCTCGTACTCGACGCGCGGCGGCACCTCCGGGTGGTAGGTGCGGACGACGAGCCCGTCGCGCTCCATCTGCCGCAGGCGCTGGGTCAGCACCTTCGGCGTGATCGTGGCGATGCGGCGCTGGAGCTCCACGAACCGCTGGCGCCCGTACTCGTGCAGCGTCCAGAGGATCGGCGTCGTCCAGCGGCTGAAGACGATGTCGACCACCGGAGCGATCGGGCAGGCCAGCTCGGCGTCGAGCGCCTCCCCGGTCTCGGCGTTCATCCTCGCGACCTCCCGGGTAGTCACTTTCTTCTAGGTACCTACTATACCGAGGATGCTAGCTTCGCCGGGTCGCACCGCGACGGCACCGCCCTCGGGCGGTGTCAGTGCAGCTCAGAGGGAGAAAGCAATGATCGTTGTCATGGGTGCCACGGGGAACGTCGGGCGGCCGCTCGTGCGGGCGCTGGCCGAGGCGGGCGAGCGGGTGACGGCGGTGTCGCGCACCGATCCCGGCGACCTGCCCGAGGGCGTCGCGCACCGCGCGGCCGACCTCGCCGAGCCGGAGACCCTCCGGCCCGTCCTCGACGGGGCGGACGCGCTCTTCCTGCTCATCGCCGGGCCCCTGCTCGGCTCGCCCGAGGACCTGGACCCGCGTGCCGTCCTGGACGTGGTGAAGTCCGCCGGTGTGGAGCGGGTCGTCCTGATGTCGTCCCAGGGCGCCGGAACGCGCCCGACGGCGCACGGCCACAGCCACCTCCGGGCGTTCGAGGACGCCGTCCGGGAGTCGGGGGTCGCCTGGACGATCCTGCGGCCCGGCGGCTTCGACAGCAACGCGTTCGCGTGGGCGGAGCCGATCCGCGCCCACCGGGCGGCCGCGGCGCCGTTCGCCGACGTCGCACTGCCGTTCGTCCACCCGTCCGACATCGCCGAGGTCGCGGCCGCGGTCCTGCGGGAGGGCGGGCACGAGGAGCGCGTCTACGAGCTGACCGGGCCCGCCCCGGTCACGCCGCGGGAACGGGCGCGGACGATCGGCGACGCGCTCGGCGAGCCGGTGGCGTTCACCGAGCAGACCCGGGAGGAGGCCCGGGCGCAGATGACGGCGTTCATGCCCGCGCCGGTCGTCGACGGCACCCTCGACATCCTCGGCGAGCCGACCGAGGCCGAGCGTCGCGTCAGCCCCGACGTGCGGAAGGTGCTCGGACGCCCGGCCCGGTCCTTCGCGCGATGGGCCGAGGAGAACCTCGCGGCGTTCCGCTGAGTCAGCGGGCGAGCGGGAGCCAGAGCACGAGCCGGGCGCCGTAGGCACCGTCGGCGACCCGCACGGTCCCGCCGTGGGCGGCGGCGATCTCCCGCGCGATCGGAAGGCCGAGGCCGCTGCCGCCCTTGTCGCGGCTGCGGGCCGGGTCCAGGCGGGCGAAGCGCTCGAAGACGCGGTCCCGGTCGGCGAACGGGATGCCCGGGCCGTCGTCGTGCACCTCGACGACGGCCCCGTCGCCGTCGGCGCGCGCCTCGACCTCGATCTGCGCGGCGGCGTAGCGCTCGGCGTTGGCGAGCAGGTTGCGCACCGCGCGGCCGAGCCGCTGCCGGTTGCCTCCGACGATGAGGCCCGGCTCGACCTTCACCACCATCGGGACGGGCGGGCTGCGCAGCCCGGCCTCCGCCTCCACCAGCGCCCCGAGGTCGATGGCCTCCTGGGCGGGGATGTCGCCGGAGTCGATGCGGGCGAGGACGAGGAGGTCCTCGACGATCCGGTGCAGCCGGTCGATGTCGGCCAGGGAGCGGCGCAGGGTGTCCACGGCGTCGCCGTCGTCGGGGGCGGCGAGGGCCAGCTCGATGCGGGTGCGCAGCCCGGTGATCGGCGTGCGCAGCTCGTGCGAGGCGTCGGAGATGAACGCGCGCCGCTGCTCGACCGCGTCCTCCAGCCGGGCGAGCAGCTCGTTGACGCGCTCGGCCAGCCGCTCCGCCTCGTCTCCCGTGGCGGGGACGGCGACGCGCCCGGACCCGCCGTCCCCGGCGAGCCTCTCCAGCTCCCGCCGGAGCCGTTTCACCGGCCGGAGCGCCCCCCGCGCGGAGTGCGCCACCCCCCAGCGGGCCGACGCGACGGCCACCGCCGCCAGCGCGGCCATGACGGCCGCGAGCACCCCGGGGCGGCCCACACCGGCGAGCGCGTAGAGAACGGCGGCCGCCACCGCCACCGCGGCCACCATGAGTGAGCCGAGTGCGGCGACCGTCGCCGACGTCACACGCGCCCGCAGGGGGCGGGGCCTGGGCGGCCGGACTCGCCGATCATCGACGTTCCTGGCCGACATGCTTCCTTTGTACGTACGCACCACCCAAAAGAGGGCAAAGCGCCTGGCCGGTCACCGCATAACCTGCCGAAAGGCGGTCATGGACCGGCGCCCCCGCAGCACCGGCTGCCGCGCATACCCCGAGGGTCCGCGACCCGCAGGGCGACACGTGAGGCTTTGCCGCCCTTTTCACCTTCCGTAGCGGCGACAACACGCTTGCCCGCCTATAAAGGAGGCTGTGAAGGCGACTCCCACCGGGGGGATGGAGACATGGGCCAGACGGGCGAGCCGGTCGTCGACCCGCGAGGGTTGAGCACGGCTCAGCGCCTGGGCGACGCGTGCGTCGTCTGCCGCAAGAGGTGGCCCCGGCCGCGCGTCCGCGTCGGCCGCCTGCCGGACTCGTCAGGGGTGTTCGCGTGCGACGACTGCGCACCCGCCCCGCCGGTACCCCGCGCACGGCGGGGCCCCCGGGAGCCGCTCACGGGCGCCGGACCGGCGGTGGGGGAGCCGCCGCCGGCGCGGACGGCGGCAGGCGCCGCCGTCATGGAGGTCTCTCCAGGGAGAGGGTGACCTGGGCGTTTCGGGGGGAAGCCCGGGACCACCCGTCAGGCGCGCCCGGCTGGGGGCGGTCGGGCGCGCCGGAGAGACTCCCGCGCGGGCCTCAGGCCTTGGTGGCCTGGATCCAGGTCCGCGTCCACTCCGCGTAGTCGGTGCAGTCCTTCTTGCCCGACTCGCCGCCGCACGCCTTCGACGGCGCGTGCGCGAAGACGATCTTGTTGAGGTAGTCGCGGTCGCCGACGTGGTAGGCGGCGCAGAACCCGGACTTGAGGCGGTCGCCCGAGCACGCCTGCGGGTTGGCGGGCGCCACCCCCGTCCACTCGGCGACCTGCTGCTGGACGTCCGGCGAGGCCGTCCACTGGAGCCACTGGTACATGCAGTTGGGGTGCTGGACCCTGGCGCCGATCATCCACGCGTCCATCCACCCGGTCGCGCCCTCCGAGGGGATGACGCCCTGGACGGGCCGCGACGCGCGGTTCAGCACGTCCACGTGGTAGGGCCACCCCTGGCCGAGCACCGCCCGGCCCCCGGCGAACGCGCTGACGGCGTCGGCAGGAAGGTCCCAGTACTCCCCCACGTACGGACGCTGCCGGGCCAGGACCCGCCCGGCCGCGGCGAGCTGCGCCGGCGTCAGCGCGTAGGGGTCGCGGATCTTGAGCTTGCGCTGCCGGCCCTTGAGGTAGAGCGCGGCCTCGGCGATCGCGAGCGGGCTGTCCCGCATGACGATCTTCCCGGCGTAGCGGCGGGCCTGGCCGGGGTCGAACAGCGCGGCCCAGCTCGCCGGCGGCGGCACGGTCCGGGCGTCGTACATCAGCAGGTTGGAGCCCCACACGTACGGCAGGCCGTAGTGCTTGCCGTCGCGCTCCAGGAGCTTGCGCAGCTTCGGTTCGAGCTTCTTGTAGCCGTCCACGAGGTCGGGGTTGATCGGGACGACCTGGTTCTCCTCGACCAGCCGCCCGGCGACCTCCGGTGGCGCGGCGACGCCGTCGTAGCGGCGGTTCCCGTCGCGCATGAGGTCGGCCATCTCCTCGGCCGTCTTGACGACCTTCATACCGATCTTGCAGCCGGTGCGCTCCTGGAAGGGCGTGACCCAGTCCACGCGCGGGTCGGTGCCGCCGCTCTCCACCCAGCCGGGCAGCGTGAGGAGGTTCAGCGTCCCCTCGCCGGGGCCGAGGGTGCTCACCACCTTGGCGACGCCGACGGGCTTGTCGTCCCCGCCGCTGCACGCGCCGAGCAAGGCGGCGCCGAGCGCCGCGGCCGCCGCCAGGGCCGTCGTCGTCCTGACCCGTGCCGTGGCCCTGCGCCGCATGTCGCTCCCGATCCGTGCCAGGGCCCTCCCCCTCACGAACGGGCCCGTCGGCGCAGCGTAGCGTCTCCGTGGCCGCCGGGCGCACGGACCCCGCTCGCGGACGGCGGCGCCGGAGGCCTCCGGCCGCCGATGCGCGGGTCGCGGCGGACGCCGGCGATGTGATCGCCGGTTTCGCGGAATTTTCCCGCCGACCCATGGCCGGTGCGGCCGGAATTACCGAAGATCGCGACTCAACTGTCGCCCGGCGGGCTTTCCCAAGGGTGACAGTGCCATGACCATTGCCGCGCGCTTTGCTGCGAATTTCCGGCCCGGTCACGGAGAGGGAGTCCGCCGGGCCCCGGAAGGACGGTGGGTGCTGGCGTCCGCGCCATACACGGAGGTTGCTGGAGAGGATATGGCGCGGGCCTGCGTCCTGCCCGGGGCCGCGGCGGCACCGGTGGGCGTGGTGGGGGTGGGGAACAGCGGATCACCGTGCGGTGCCGCCCGGCCACGCGATCACCGGTACCCGGCCGGACGGCGGCGGTGTGACGCCCTCGAGACGGAGGAGGTTCGAGGGACGCCGCACGTCCTGCCGGGTGTCATGGAACGGCCGGGGACGGCCGCCGGGGGGCGGGGGCCCGCCGGCCGCCCGCCGCGCCGGAGCGGCGCCCGAGACCACCTCGATCCGCGCGATGAGCCGCTGCGGAGTCTCGGCCTCGAGGAAGTCCCCGACGTCGCGGTCCCGGGGCGGCAGCGCCCACCAATGGCCGGTGAACAGGCCGAACCAAATGGTCCAGCCCGGGAATCGCCTTCCGAGCGCGTCCACTTCGGCGGCGTGGTCGCCTGCGGTCATAGCGCGGCTCCTGCACATCCGGCTCCACCGGCCCGCGGCCCGGGGACCACGGGTTTCTGACTGCCGACCCTGACTTTTGAATTCGCATCAATTAAGGGAGACAGTCAGATTGTGTCGCCGGACACAGAGCCAGTCAATGGGGTGGAGCCATTATTCGCCCGGCCGTGCCGGACGAAAATTGACAACGGAAAAACGCGCTCGGTAGGTAATTCCCGCGGCTCCTCAACCGCCGGTGGGGAAGCCCAGGTTCACCCCGCCGTGGGACGGGTCGGGCCAGCGCGCCGTGACGGCCTTCGTCCGGGTGTAGAAGTGGACGCCCTCCATGCCGTGGACGTGGCTGTCGCCGAACAGCGAGTCCTTCCAGCCGCCGAACGAGTAGTAGGCCATCGGCACCGGGATCGGCACGTTCACGCCGACCATGCCGACCTCCACCTCGTTCTGGAAGCGCCGCGCCGCCCCGCCGTCGTCGGTGAAGATCGCGGTCCCGTTGCCGTAGGGGTTGGCGGAGATCAGTTCCATGGCCGCGTCGTAGGACCCGGCCCGCACGACCGACAGCACCGGGCCGAAGATCTCGTCCTTGTAGGCGTCCATGTCCGGGGTGACGTGGTCGAGGACGGCCGGGCCGAGCCAGAACCCCTCGCCGGCGCCGCCCAGCACGTCCGGGTCGCGCCCGTCGACGGCGAGCGTGGCGCCCTGCGCGACGGCGCCGTCCAGGTAGGAGGCCACCCTGTCCCGGTGCGCCTTCGTGACGAGCGGCCCCATCTGCGACTCGGGGTGGTCGCCCGGGCCGACCCTCAGCCCGGCGACGCGCTCCTTGATCTTGGCCGTCAGCTCGTCCCCGACCGGGTCCACGGCGACGACGACGGAGATCGCCATGCACCGCTCCCCCGCCGACCCGAAGCCGGCCGACACCGCGGCGTCCGCCGCGAGGTCGAGGTCGGCGTCCGGCAGCACGAGCATGTGGTTCTTGGCCCCGCCGAGCGCCTGCACCCGCTTGCCGTTCGCCGCCGCCGTCTCGTAGACGTGGCGCGCGATCGGGGTGGAGCCGACGAAGCTGACCGCCTTGACGTCCGGATGGCGCAGCAGGCCGTCCACCGCCTCCCTGTCGCCGTGCAGGACGTTGAACACTCCGTCCGGCAGCCCCGCCTCGGCCCACAGCTCGGCGAGCCGGACCGACGCCGACGGGTCCTTCTCGGACGGCTTGAGCACGAACGTGTTCCCGCACGCGATCGCGACCGGGAACATCCACATCGGCACCATCGCCGGGAAGTTGAACGGGGTGATCCCGGCGGCCACGCCGACCGGCTGGAGGATCGAGTAGGCGTCCACCCGCGAGGAGACGTTCTCCGAGAACCCTCCCTTGAGCAGGTGCGGGATACCGCAGGCGAACTCGGCGACCTCCAGCCCGCGGGCGACCTCGCCCGCCGCGTCGGCGACCACCTTGCCGTGCTCGGACGAGATCAGCCGGGCCAGTTCCCCGGAGTGCGCGTCCACCAGTTCGCGGAAGCGGAACAGCACCTTCGCGCGCTGCGAGAGCGAGGCGTCCCGCCAGCCGGGGAACGCGGCCTTCGCGGCGGCCACGGCGGCGCCGACCTCCCGCGGCCCGGCGAGGTCGACGGTCCCGGCCGCGTGCCCGGACGCGGGCTCGAAGATGTCGCCCCGCCGGCCGCTCTCCCCGCCGAACGGCTTCCCGCCGATCCAGTGCGTCACGTGCTTGGTCATGCTTCCTCCCGGCGAGCAGTCGGCCCGCGCCCTCCGGCGACGGCGGTCTCGTTCACGGCCTCCAGCGAGGCGATCAGGACGCCGAGGCCCTCCGCGGCCTCGTCGTCGCTGAGGGTCAGCGGCGGCGCCATGCGCACCACGTTGCCGTACAGGCCGCCCTTGCCGACCAGCAGCCCCCGCTCGCGCGCCGCCTCCATCAGCGCGGCGGCGAGCGGCGGGCTCGGCTCGCCGGTCCGCGGGTCGGCCAGCTCGACCGCGAACATCAGCCCCTTGCCCCGCACGTCCGCGACGATCGGGAACCGGCCCGCCGCCGCCGACAGCCCCCCGATGATCGTCCGGCCCTGCCTGGCCGCGTTGGCCTGCAGGTCGTGGTCGAGGACGTAGTCGAGCGTGGCGTTGGCGGCCGCCATCGACACCGGGTTGCCGCCGAACGTGGAGATGCCGGCCGCGTGGAGGCCGTCCATGAGATCGCCGCGCGCGACGACGCCGCCGACCGCGAAGCCGTTGCCGAGGCCCTTGGCGAAGGTGATCACGTCCGGGGTGACGCCGTGGGCGTCGATCCCCCAGAACCCCTGGCCCGTCCGCCCCCAGCCGGTCTGCACCTCGTCGGAGACGAACAGGATCCCGAACTCGTCGAGGACCCGCTTGTAGGCGGCGAACAGGCCGTCGGGCGGCATCGTGAAGCCGCCGACGCCCTGGATCGGCTCGGCGATGAGCGCGGCGACGTCGCCGCCGGTCGCGGTGGCGAGCACGTGCCGCAGGTCCTGCGCGCACACGTCGATGTACCGCTCGTCCGACATCCCGGCGAACTGCGGGAGCCGGCGGTCGGCGCCGTGCAGGAAGTGGACGTCCAGCGGGGAGTACGACAGGTTCGTCCAGCCGCGGTTCCCGGTGACGCCCGTCGCGGCGAACGAACGGCCGTGGTAGCTCTGCCGCATCGCGAGGACCTGGTCGCTGCGCCGCGCGTACGCGGCCAGCAGCAGCGCCGTCTCGTTGGCCTCCGTCCCGGAGTTGGTGAAGAACACCTTCGCGTCGGGGATGCCCGACAGCCGCGCGATCTTCTCGGCCAGCTCCACCTGCCCGCGCAGCAGGTACGCGGTGGAGGTGTGGACGACGCCGGTGGCGAGCTGCCGTTCCACCGCGTCGCGGACCTCGGGCACGCCGTACCCGAGCATGTTCGTCAGGATGCCGATGAAGAAGTCGAGGTAGGAGTTGCCCTCGGCGTCGGTCACGCGGCTGCCCTCGCCGCCGACGATCTCGATGGGGTCCCGGTAGTTGAGCGCCATCCAGGACGGCATGACCGCCCGGTGGCGGCGGAGCAGGTTCGCGTGTTCCGGCATGCTCCAAGTCTCGTTTCCGCGGGCGGCCCCGGCCACCCGCAGAGTGTCAGCACCGGGCGCCTCCGGTTAACGGTCTGCTGGCGGCTGACAACCTGTAACGACCGGATCATCACCGCTGACACCCTGTCCGGTTATCATCGCCGGTGATGCTGCCCACTGTCGACGACGTCCTCCAGCTCGACGCGGTACGCCGCGGCCAGCCGCACGTCGTCGCGGGCGCGGACCGGACCGGCAACCGGGTCCGCTGGGTGCACGTCGCCGAGGTCACCGACATCGCGCACCTGCTGCACGGCGGCGAGCTCGTCCTCACCACCGGCATCGCGCTGCCCGACGAGCCCGAGCGGCTGCGCGCCTACATCGCCGACCTCGCCGAGGTCGGCGTCAGCGGCCTGATGATCGAGCTCGGCCGCCGCTACGCCACCGTGCTGCCGCCCGCGCTGATCGCCGCGGCAGAGGAGTTCGGCCTGCCGGTGATCGTGCTGGCGCACGAGCCCGCGTTCGTCGACATCACCGAGTCGGTGCACGCCCGGATCGTGCAGGAGCAGTTCGCCGAGCTGCGCGCCTCCGAGCAGCTGCACGAGATCTTCACGCGGCTCTCGGTCGAGGGCGCCTCCACCGACGAGGTCGTCCGGCAGGTGGCGGCGCTCGGCGGGCACCCGGTGGTGCTGGAGAACCTCGCCCACCAGGTCCTCGCCGCGGACGCCGGCGGCGCCGACCCCGCCGAGCTGCTGTCGGCGTGGGAGACCCGCTCGCGGGCCGTCCGGCCCGGCCGCCGCACCGGCTACGACGAGGCGTCCGGCTGGCTGGTCACGATGGTCGGCGCGCGCGGGGAGGACTGGGGCCGGCTCATCGTCGACCTCGGCTCGCCGCCGTCCCCGCGCGAGACCGTGCTGATCGAGCGGGCCGCCACCACCCTCGCGCTCGGCCGGCTCCTCGACCGGCACGCCGAGAGCGTCGAGCGGCAGGCGCACGGCACGATCATCGCCCGGATCCTCGCGCACGCCTACTCCGACCCGCAGGAGGCGGCGGCCCGCGCCCGCGCCCTCGGCGTCCCGCTGTCCGGCCGCCGGCTGCTCGGCGCCGTGCTCCGGCACCGCGGCCCCGCCCTGTCCCGGTCCGCCCCGCCCGTCGGCGAGCTGTCGCAGCTCGCCGAGACGGCCGCGGCCGCCTGCAAGGACGCGCGCCTCGCCGCGCTCGTCGGCGTCCTGGACGAGGGCGGCCCGCACGCCCGCGTCGGCGTCCTGGCGTCCCTGCCCGCCCGCGCCGACGTGGAGACCGCGCTCACCGAGGTCGCCACCCGGATCCGCAAGCAGTCCGGCGACACCGTGATGGCGGCCGGGTCGGTGGTGGAGACGATCAGCGACGTCCGCCGCTCCTTCCTGGAGGCCGAGCAGGTCGCCGACGTCGCGGCGCGCGGCTCCGGGGCCCGCCTCTACTACCGGCTGCCCGACCTGCGCCTGCGCGGGCTCCTGCACCTCCTCCGCGACGACGCCCGCGTGCAGACCTTCGTCGAACGCGAGCTCGGCCCCCTGCTGGAGTACGACGCGCAGCGCGGCAGCGACCTCACCCGCATCCTGGAGCTGTACCTCGAATCCGGCCGGAACAAGGCCGTCGCCGCCCAGCACGCGCACCTGTCACGCCCCGCCTTCTACGAGCGGCTCCGCCGCATCGAACGGGTCCTGGACGCCGACCTCGACGACGTGGAGTCGTGCGTGTCCTTCCACGTGGCGCTGCTGGCCCTGTCGTCCGTCCGCTGGGAACGTTCCTGACCTGACCGGTGACCGGTGAAGGCCGTTCGCGGCGGAGCCCGCGCGCATACGCTTTACCCATGGCGGACGCGGTACTGCATGTTCATCGGTACGGGGACCCGGGCGGAGCGCCGGTGGTCATGCTCCACGGGGTCTGCGGGCACGGGGCCCGCTGGCGCCGGACCGCCGAACGGTACCTGGCGGACCGCTCCGTCCTCGCGCCGGATCTGCGCGGGCACGGGCGCTCGACGCACGAGCCGCCGTGGACCGTCGAACGGCACGTGGCCGACGTCCTGGCGATGATGGACGCCGAGGGCGTCGAGCGGGCCGACCTCGTCGGGCACTCCTATGGCGGGATGATCGCGCTGCATCTGGCGCGGACCGCGCCGAGGCGGGTCCGGCGGCTCCTCCTGCTCGACCCGGCCATCGGCCTCGACCCGGCGACGGCGGCACGGGAGGCGCGCGGCCACCTGGCGCCGGTGTCGTTCGGCGACGTCGCCGAGGCGCGCGCCGACCGGGCGGCGCACTGGCCGGCGGCTCCGCCGGACGCCGTGGACGAGGAGGTCGCCGAGCACCTGGAGCACGGCCCGGACGGGCGGCTGCGGTGGCGGTTCGAGCCCGCCGCCGCGGTGACCGCGTACTCGGAGATGGCGCGCCCGCACCTGGCGCCGCCCGCGGACCTGCCCACCCACCTGGTCATCGCCACGGAGGCCGACTTCGTCCGCCCCGAGTTCGTGGTGGAACTGCGCGCCGCGCTCGGGCCCGGCCTCGTGATCAGCGAGGTCGACGCCGGGCACATGCTCTACGTCGACCGGCTGGAGGAGACCGGGACGCTGCTCTCCGCGTGGCTCAGCGCAGGCGGCGCCGGCCGGTGAACGGCGGCAGGGTCAGCGGGGTGTGCAGGCCCGGCGGCGCCTCGGCGACGGCGGGGACGGCGCTGACCATGCGCAGCGCGGTCGCCGCGGCCGGGTCGGCCGCGGCGGGACCCGCGAGGTCCATCCGCCAGGGCGGCTCGCCGTCGATCTCGACGCGGTGGCCGCCGGTCCCGCCCGGCGGCGGCGCGGGCCAGTGGGGGGCGATGTCGGCGCGCAGCCGGGCGACGTGCTCGACGGTGATCACGGGACGGCCGCGCAGCACTCCCGACACCTGGAACCTCAGGCCGGCGAGGGTCCCCTTGGCGACGCTCCCGATGTCCTCGGGCGCCGGGCACAGTTCGTAGGTCTCGGACACCTCGTCCAGCGGCACGGCCAGGTGCTCGGCGAGCAGGCGCACGACCGGTCCCCACGCGCGCACCGGCCCGCCCGGCCGGACGATCCGCGGGCGGTGCCCGAGCGGGCCGCCGAAGCCGAGCCGGGCGGCGGCCTCGGGGTCGTCCCGGCAGGTGAACCGGGTGACCTTGACGCCGTGCACGCGCAGGCAGCCGCCGCTCAGCAGCAGCGGGAGCACGTCGTTCGCCGGGCTGGGCCCGAGGGTGAGGCAGGCGGCGCCGCCGGTCGCGCACGCGGACCGGAGCCGGCGGACGAGGGCCCGGTCGGCGGAGGGCGGGTGGACCAGCGCGGGCAGGACGTCCGACACCACGCCGGTGCCCGATTCCAGGATGCGGCAGATCTCCCCTGCCACGTCCCGGGAGCGGGAGGCGGTGTGGCAGACGACGTGGGGCCGCCGTGCCAGGAGCGGTGCCGGGTCCTCGGTGGCGCGGATCCGGGTCGGGCGGCCGCTTCCGGCCAGTTCGGCGGCGTCGACGCCGGCGTGCCGGGGGTCGACGGTGACCACCCCCGCGAGTTCGAGGTCGGGGTGTCCGAGCAGAGCCGCGAGCGACGACCTGCCGGCGGGTCCGGTTCCCCACTGGCCGACGAGATAGGACATACCACCACCTTTTGACCAAGCGCTCGGTCAACGCGGGCGCATTCTAGGCATGCCCGCGCGGCCAGAACGATCCCCTCGCGGGACGTACATCCGTGCTGGCCGGGAAGGATTGTCTGGTGACACTTCGCGCGGGTGCGCGCACGTTCGGCGTGGAGGAGGAGCTGCTCCTGGTCGACCCGGAGTCGGGTGCGCCCCAGGCCCTGTCCGGCTCCGTGATCCACTACGCCCGGCGCCACGACGAGCTGTTCCTGACCGGCGGGCGGCGCTCCAACGCGCTGGAGACCGAACTCCAGCGGGAGCAGCTGGAGACGGCCACCCCGGTCTGCGGCTCGCTGGGCGAGCTGTCCGACCACGTCCGGTCGGCGCGGGTGGCGGCGGGCCAGTCGGCGGCCGGGGTCGGCGCCGCCGTCGCCGCGCTGGCGACCTCGCCGGTCAGCGTCCGCCCGTCGCTCACTCCGTCGCACCGCTACCTGCGGATGTCCGACGCCTTCGGGCCCACCGCCGACGAGCAGCTCACCTGCGGATGCCACGTGCACGTCGGCATCGAGTCCCCGGAGGAGGGCGTCGCCGTCCTCGACCGGATCCGGCCGTGGCTGCCCCCGCTGCTCGCGCTCAGTGCGAACTCCCCTTTCTGGCAGGGCACCGACACGGGCTCCGACAGCTGGCGGCACCAGGTCTGGGGCCGCTGGCCCTCCAGCGGCCCGACCGAGCTGTTCGGCTCGGCGAGGGCCTACCGGACGACGGTGGAGGCGCTGCTCGCGACCGGCGTCCTGGTGGACGAGGGCATGATCTACTTCGACGCCCGGCTGTCACGGCACTACCCGACCGTCGAGATCCGCGTCGCGGACGTGTGCCTGGACGCCGACGACGCCGTGCTGCTGGGCGCGCTCGTGCGGGCGCTGGTCGACACCGCCGCGGACGCGTGGCGGCGGAGCGAGCCGCCCGACCCGGTGCGCGCGGACCTGGTGCGCCTGGCCATGTGGCGGGCCGGGCGCTCGGGCCTGCGCGGCGACCTCGTCCACCCGCGCACCCATACCGCCGCCCCCGCCGGCGAGGTCGTCACCACGCTGGTCGAGCACCTGGCGCCCGCGCTCGACCGCGCCGGCGACCTGGACACCGTGATCAAGCTCCTCGGCGGCGTGCTGGAACGCGGGAACGGAGCCCGGTTCCAGCGCGCCGCCTACGCCCGGGCCGGAGACCTGAGGACCGTGGTCACCGCCGCCGTCCGCCGCACGATGGCGGTCTGACCGGGGCCGCGTCGCCGCGGCCCCGGCGGGGGCGGTCAGTCAGTGCTGCGCCGCTGGAAGGGGAGGTAGCGGTCGGCTCGCCGGTGCCGGGCGAGCAGGCCGGTGGACTCGACGGCGAGGATGCGGTCGAAGCGGAAGGCGCGCACGCCGCGGCGCATGCGGCACCAGCCGACGAGGTACCAGTGGTCGCGGTGCACGAGGCAGGTCACCGGCTCGACCTCGCGGATCGTGACGTTGGCACCGGCGTCGCCGTAGCAGAGCCGGACGACGCGGTGCTCGGTGATGGCGGCGGCGACCACGCGGGCGCGGTCGGAGGTGGAGACGTCCAGGGGCGTGGTGAGGGTGGCGAGCGTGGTGGTGACCACGTCGTCGTGCGGGGTGGCGTCGAGGAGGGTGTGCAGGGCGCGGCGCGCGGTGGTGGCCTGCGGGCCGGTGCCGAGGTGCGCGAGCGAGAGCGCGAGGGCGGCGATCTCCGCCGCCGTGAGCGAGGCCGGCGCGGTGGGCGCGGTCTGGGGGTGCGTCGCAACGTTCGCCATGGTTCGATCATACGTTCGAACACTGACATTTTGGAGGGCCGGGCGGGGGCGGACGGGCATCGGGGCGCGGCCGGGACCCGTCCGGGCGGTGATCGGCTCCGCGCTTGAGAAGGCGGCCTCGCATGGTGAAAACTGAGCCCCGGACAACGTGCTCTATTCGGGGGAATCAGGGGCGAACATGGGTCAAGTCGTGGACCGGCGTTGAGTGAGCCACGCCTGGACCGGCCTCCGATGAGCCGAGACGAGGCGGACAGAACGCTCGCGCGCCTCCAGGACGAGAGGGAGCGCATCGGCGCGGCCCTGCTGGAACTGGAGGCCCACCAGGGCTACCAGCTGCTGGAGGGCGCGGCCCTGCGCGGCGCGACGCTGCGCGTGCAGTCCGACGTGCGGTCGCGGACGGCGTCCCTGTGGCTGCTGTTCGACCTGCACGGGCGCGTCCTGTCCGCCGCCGAGGAGTTGCGGGCCCGCCACAGCAGGCCCGGCCAGGCGCAGCTCGCCGAACTCACCCGGCTGCTGGACGGGCCGTCGGTGGAGCTGCCCGCGGCGCAGGTGCCGCTGGAGCGGCGGACGCTGCTGGCCGTCCCGTCCGGCGAGCGGCTGACGCTGCGGGCGGCCGTCGAACGGATGACGCCGCTCTATGAGGAGGTCGCGCGGGCGGTCGCCGCGCTCGACGCGGTCTGGTCGACGCTGCTGTCGCGGCTCGCCGAGGTCGAGGCGGAACGGCGGGCGGCCGAGGAGCTGCTGGAGTCCGCCGGCGGCGCGGACCCGGACCTCGAACGGCTCCGCGACGAGCTGGCGTCCGTCGCCGCGACCGTGCGCGCCGACCCGCTCGCTATGGCGCGGGACGGCCTCGCCGACACCGCGCGGCTGGACGCGATCCGCTCCGGCCTCGCCGACGTGCGCCGCGGCCTGGAGGAGGCGGAGCGGCTGCGCGAGGGGTTCGCCGCCCGGATCCGCGGCGTCGCCGCCGTCCTCGACCTGCTGCGCGAGGCCGAGGCGGAGGCCCGCGCCGTCCGCGACGACGTCCTCGTCAAGATCACCGCGGCGGCGGTGCCGGACCCGCCCGACTCCTCCGCCGTCCTCGCCGACCGGCTCGCCGCCGTCACCCGGCCCCGGCCGGGCGCGGCCGCGCGGGGCGGCGGCTGGCACGAGACCGCGCGGCGGGTCGCCAGCCTGGAGCGCGCCGCCGACGCGGCGCTGGCGCGGGCACGCGAGACCACCGGCCTGATCCGGGGCCTGCTGGACCGGCGCGAGGAGCTGCGCGGCCGCCTGCGGGCCTACAGGGTGAAGGCCTCGCGGCTCGGCCACGCCGAGGACGCCGAACTGGCCCGGTCCTACGAGCAGGCACGCGAGCTGCTGTGGACCTCCCCCTGCGATCTGCGGAAGGCCACCGTGGCCCTGACCGCGTACCAGCGGGCCGTCACCTCGCGGGCGAAGGGAGCGGATCGATGAGCCAGTGCGCGCAGCCGGGGTGCGGAGGGACGATCGCGGACGGCTACTGCGACGTGTGCGGCAATCCCCCCGCGGCCGCCGCGCCCGCGCCGAGCGCCGCCCAGAGCGCCGCGCCGAGCGTCCCGGCCCCGCGCCCGCCCGCCGAGCAGCCCGACCGGTGCCACCAGGCCGGGTGCTCCGGCACGATCATGGACGGCTACTGCGACGTGTGCGGCTCGCCGCCCGCCTACACCGCCCGCGTCCAGGCGGCCGCGGGCAGGTCCGGGAGCGGGGGCGGGCCGGCGGGGACCGGCGGCACGGCGACCCCGGGGAGCACGGCGACCGGCAGCACCCGGACGGGCAGCACCCGCACCGGGTCGGCCCGCTCGTCCGGCCGCCGCGGCATGCTCGGCGCCGGGCTGGTCGAGGTGCCGCGCGTCCCCTACCGGGACCCGTCCAGCGCGGTGATGAGCGACCCGCAGGTCGCGGAGGCCAAGCGGTACTGCAGCGGCTGCGGCGAGCCCGTCGGCCGCGGGCGCGGGGACCAGCCGGGACGAACGGAGGGCTTCTGCCCCAAGTGCGGCGCCCGGTTCTCCTTCACCCCGAAGCTCGGCCCGGGCGACCTCGTCGGCGGCCAGTACAGCGTGCTGGGCTGCATCGCCCACGGCGGACTCGGCTGGATCTACCTGGCGCAGGACAAGAACGTCAGCGACCGCTGGGTGGTCCTGAAAGGCCTGCTCGACAGCGGCGACGCCGACGCGATGGCCGCCGCGGCGGCCGAGCGCGCGTTCCTCGCGGAGGTCGAGCACCCCAACATCGTCAAGATCTACAACTTCGTCCAGCACGGCGGCGACGGCTACATCGTCATGGAGTACGTGGGCGGGGAGTCGCTCAAGGACATCCTGCTCCGGCAGCCGCTGCCGGCCGGCCAGAAGCACCTGCCGGTCGCGCAGGCCATCGCCTACGGGCTGGAGGTGCTGCGGGCGTTCGAGTACCTGCACGCGCAGGGCCTCGTCTACTGCGACTTCAAGCCGGACAACGTGATCCAGTCCGAGGAGCAGCTCCGGCTGATCGACCTCGGCGGGGTGCGGCGGCTGGACGACCCGGACGGCGCGATCTACGGCACGGTCGGCTACCAGGCCCCCGAGATCGCCGACGCCGGCCCCTCGGTGACCTCCGACCTCTACACGGTCGGCCGGGCGCTGGCCGTGCTGAGCTTCCCGTTCAAGGGCTACACCCGCGGGTTCGCCGACTCGCTGCCGCCGCGCGAGGACGTCCCCGTGCTCCAGCGGTTCGAGTCCTACGACCGGCTGCTGCGCCGCGCGACGCACAGGGAGCCGACCGCCCGGTTCCAGGACGCGGCGGAGATGGCCGAGCAGCTCACCGGCGTGCTGCGCGAGGTGCTGGCCGCCGAGGACGGCACCCCGCGTCCCGCGCCGTCCGGGCTGTTCGGGCCGGAGCGGTTCACGACGCGGATGGCGGGCGAGGCGCGGGAGGAGGCGGCGCTGCCGCCCGTCCCGCCGCCGGTCGCCGCGGCGTCGCTGCCGGTCCCGCTGGTGGACGGCGCCGACCAGGCGGCCGCGTTCGTGTCCGGGCTCGGCGCGCTGGAGCCCGCGCAGGCCGCCGAGGCGGCGGCGAACGCGCCCGAGCGCACGCCCGAGGTCAGGCTGGCGCTCGCCCGCGCCAAGATCGAACTGGGCGAGGCGGGCGAGGCCGACGAACTGCTCGACGCGCTGGCCACGGAGCGCCCCTCCGACTGGCGGATCGGCTGGTACCGCGCGGTCGGGCTGCTCGCCCGGGGCCGCGTGGACGAGGCCGCACCGCTGTTCGACCGGCTGTACGCGCTGCTGCCCGGCGAGGCGGCCCCCAAGCTGGCCCTCGCCTACTGCCGCGAGCGGTCCGCGCCGCACGACGCCGTCCGCCTGTACGACACGGTCTGGCGCACCGACCAGAGCTACATCAACGCCGCCTTCGGCCTCGCCCGCGTGCATCTGGCGGCGGGCGACCGCCGCGCCGCCGTCGCCGCGCTCGACTCGGTACCGAAGATCTCGATCCGGTACGTGCCCGCGCAGGTCGCGGCCGTCGTGACGGCGGTGCGCGGCCGTCCCCCCGCCGAGCTGACGGCGGGCGAGCTGGTCGCCGCGGGCCACCGGCTCACCGCCCTCGACCTGGACGCCGAGCGCCGCGACAGGCTCGCCGCCGAGGTGCTGGAGGCCGCGCTCGGCTGGATCACGGCGGGCCCCGGCACGGCGGCCGGGACGCAGGGCGGCTCCCTCTTCGGCGCCCCGCTCGCCGAGGCCCCGCTGCGCCGCCTCCTGGAAGGGACATACCGGGAGCTGGCACGCCGCACCCGTGACAGGGACGAGTGCCGCCGGCTCGTCGACTCCGCCAACGCCGTACGCCCGAGGACGCTGCTGTGACCGACGACCGAACCGGAGCCGACGAGACCACCGGAACCGGCGCCCCCGGGGCCGACCAGGGGAAGGCGGCCGAGCTGGCCTGCCCCGCCTGCGGCGCCGTGGTGTTCGCCGAAGAGATCTTCTGCGAGGAGTGCGGGCACCGGCTCGCCGACGGACCGCCCGCCGAGGCCGCCGGGCGCGACGGCGCCACGATCCGGCAGGAGTCCGCGCCGTCCGCCCGCCGAACGGGCGGCCCCGGCCCGTGCCCGGGGTGCGGCGGAACGGCGATCGACGCCGACGGCTACTGCGAGACGTGCGGCCTGCGCCAGCCCGCCGAGCGCGACCACGTCGAGATCGAACTGCCGGCCGGGTCCGGCGGCAACGGCACCCGCCCGGTCGTCGCGGCGGGCGCGAGCGACCGCGGCCGCCGCTACAGCCGCAACGAGGACGCGCTGGCCCTCGCCGCGCACCTGTCCGGCATCGCGGCCGTCGTGTCCGACGGCGTCGGATCCTCGCAGCGTCCCGACGAGGCGTCCCGCGCCGCGGCCGACACCGGGCTGGCCGAGCTGGTCGCGCGGCTCGACGCCGGGGAGGACGCCGAGGACGCCACCCGGCACGCGGCGCTGCGCGCGGCCGCCGCCGTCGCCGGGCTCGCCACGTCGCCGTCCGACGCGCCGTCGTGCACCTACGTGTCCGCGGTGACGCGCGGCCCGGCGGTCACGGTCGGCTGGATCGGCGACAGCCGCGCCTACTGGCTCGCCGCGGACGGCTCCGCCGGGCCCGGCGAGGACTCCGCGCCGGGGCCCGCGCCCGACGAGGTGGACGGGGCCGAGGTCAGCACCGGCGACATGGCCGAGCTCGGCGCGTCCCGCCGGCTCACCGAGGACGACTCGTGGGCCGCGTTCATGGTCGCCGAGGGGTCGCTGACCGAGGCGGAGGCGGAGGCGCACCCGAACGCGCACGTCATCACCGCGTGGCTGGGCGCCGACGCCGGGCAGGTCAGCCCGCACGTGGCGACGTTCCGGCCGGGCGGCCCCGGCACGCTGCTGGTGTGCAGCGACGGCCTGTGGAACTACTTCCCGGCCGCCGCCGACCTGGCGGCGCTGCTGGCCGGCGGCGAAGGGTCCCCGGGCCCGGCGGCCGACCCGCTCGGCGCCGCGCGGACGCTGGTGCGCCAGGCGCTGGAGGCCGGGGGCCGCGACAACATCACGGTCGCCGTGATCCCGGTCCCCTCCCCCGGCGGCTCCGGCGGCCGCGTCCAGGAGAGCATCCCCCAGAGCACGCAGGAGCCCCGATGAGCGAGCCGCAGTTCACCCTCTCCGTCGACCAGAACAAGTACCTGCCCGAGGGCGGGCGCGAGGTGCACGCCATCGTGTCCGTCGAGGCGAGCGCCGCCGAGGGCGCCACCGCCCCGTCCTCGGCCAGGGCGTCCGAGGTCGTCATCATCGACACCTCCGGCTCGATGTCCTACCCCGAGACCAAGCTGCGCGCGGCGATCGCGGCCGCGCAGGTCGCGGTCGACACGCTGCGCGACGGCGTGGAGTTCGCGGTCGTCTCCGGCTCCAACACGGCCAAGATGGTCTTCCCCCGGCACCAGGGGACGGTCCCGGCGACGCCGGAGACCCGCGCGGAGGCCAAGCACGCGCTGAGCCGGCTGACGGCGGCGGGCGGCACCGCGATCGGCTCGTGGCTGCGGCTGGCCGACGACCTGTTCGGCGGCCGCGACGGCATCCGGCACGCGATCCTCCTGACCGACGGCAAGAACCAGCACGAGACGACGGAGGAGCTCGACGCGGCCCTGGCCCGCTGCGGCGGGCGGTTCGTCTGCGACTGCCGCGGCGTCGGCACCGACTGGGAGGTCGCCGAGCTGCGCAAGGTGGCGTCCGCGCTGCTCGGCAGCGTCGGCATGGTGGCCGACCCGGCCGGCCTCGTCGAGGACTTCCGCGCCATGACCGAGGCGGCGATGGGCAAGTCCGTCGCCGACGTCGCCCTGCGCGTGTGGACGCCGCAGACGGCGCGGCTGCGGTTCGTCAAGCAGGTCTCCCCGTCGGTGGAGGACCTCACCGGCAAGCGCGCGGAGTCGGCGCCGCAGGCCGGCGACTACCCGCTCGGAGCGTGGGGCGCCGAGAGCCGCGACTACCACCTCTGCGTGGAGGTGCCGCCGGGCGAGCTCGGCAAGGAGCTGCGCGCCGCGTGGGTGAAGCTCGTCGTGCCGGGCCCGCCGGGCGAGGAGGCGCGGGTCGTCGCGACCGCGAACGTCCTCGCCCAGTGGACGGACGACGAGGCCGAGTCCACCCGGATCAACCCGCGGGTGGCGGGCTACACCGGGCAGGCGGAGCTCGCCGCGGCGATCCAGGAGGGCCTGCAGGCCCGCAAGGACGGCGACCTCGACACCGCGACGGCGCGGCTCGGCCGGGCCGTCGTGCTCGCGGGCGAGGCGGGCAACGACGAGATCACCGCGATGCTCCGCAAGGTGGTGGACGTCGTGGACGAGGCGACCGGTACCGTCCGGTTGAAGCGCGACGTCGCCAAGGCCGACGAGATGGAGCTCGACACGCGCTCCAGCAAGACGGTCCGGACCCGCAAGGACGAGACGGTGACCACCAGGAGGGGCGAGGGCTGAGCATGGCGAGTTGCCCTAGCGGACACACCTCGCAGGCGCAGGACTACTGCGACGTCTGCGGCGAGCGCATCGAGGGCGCCCCTTCCGGCGCGGCCCCTGGCGCGCCCGGCCCACGGCCGGCGCCGGGCGGGTCCCTCTGCCCCGACTGCGGGACGCCCAGCACCGACCGCTTCTGCGAGGCGTGCGGCTACGACTTCGCCATCGGAGGCGGCAAGCCCACGCCGCCGCCGGAGCCCGCCCCGGCGCCGGAGCCCGCGGTGCCCGTCCCGTCCGGGCCGGGCACGGCGCACCGGGGGCCGTCCGATCCGCCGCGCCCGCCCGCGCCTCCCGTCCCCGCGCCTCCCGTCCCGGCCCCGCCGGTGCCGGCGCCGCCCGTGCCCGCTCCCCCGGTCCCCGCGCCGCCCGTTCCGGCGCCGCCGGTGCCCGGGGCGGTGTGGACGGCGGTCGTGCGCGCCGACCGCGAGTACTACGACACGGTCGTCGCCGAGGAGGGGCCCGACTCGGCCTCGCTGGCGTTCCCCCCGTACGCGCCCGAGCGGCGGATCCCCCTCGCCGGGCAGCAGGTCCGCATCGGCCGGCGCAGCTCCTCGCAGCCGGCCCCGCCCGAGATCGACCTGCGCGAGCCCCCCGAGGACCCCGGCGTCTCCCACGTCCACGCGGTGCTGCTGGCGAAGCCCGACGGCACCTGGACGCTGGTCGACCCCGGCTCGACCAACCGCACCTGCGTGAACGGCTCCACCGACCCCATCCCGTACAACGTGGAGGTCCCGGTCTCCGACGGCGACCGGATCCACGTGGGCGCCTGGACCACCATCACGCTCACCCGAGGCGAGGCGACATGACGGCCGTCCAGCAGTCCCCGCCGGCGGGCCCGCCCGCCCCCGCCGCGCAGGCGCCGCCACCCGTCCGGGGCGGCAGTGACGTGCGGACCCGGCCGGGCGGCGGGACGCCGTCCGGTCCCGCGCGGCTGCTACCCCGCACCGTCGCGGCCCGCGTCAGGACATTGACGGCGCTGTCGCTCGTGCTGCTGGTGGCGCTGCTCGGCGTCGCCTGGGCGGCGATCGGGAACGCCCGCGAGGGCGTGCGGGTCATCGGGCACGACGCGGGCCCGCAGGTCGTCGCCACCGGCGACCTGTACTTCCAGCTCTCCGACATGGACGCGCAGCTCGCCAACGCGCTGCTCATCGGCGACGCGGCGGGCGGCGGCCGCGAGCAGGCGCTCGCCCGCTACGACCAGAACCGGCGCAGGGCCGGCGACGCGCTGCTGAAGGCCGCGAAGCTCGCCGACGAGACGACCGAGAACAACACGGCCCGGGACCTGCTGGACGCGCTGGCCCGCTACGAGCGCCTCGCCGGGCAGGCCCTGCTGCTGGACCGGCAGTCCCCGCACGCGTCCGGGCCGCCGTCGCAGAAGGTCGTCGACCTGTACCGGCAGGCGACCGACCTGATGAAGCTGGACCTGCTGCCGAAGGCCTACAACCTGACGCTCGACAACGGCACCCTCGTCCGGCACACCTACGAGGACAAGCGCTCGGCGGTCCTCATGGGCCGCACGGGCGTCCTCGTCACGGGCGCGGCGCTCCTGGCCGTCCTCCTCGGGTTCCAGCTCTTCCTGGCGCGGCGGTTCCGGCGGCTGCTGAACGTGCCGCTCGCGCTGGCGACGCTCGGCACGCTCGCCCTGGTCGCGGCCGGATCCCTCATGCTCACCGGCCAGGCGAACCATCTTCGCCAGGCCAAGGAAGAGGGCTTCGACTCGATCCTGGGGCTCTCGCGGACGCGCGCCATCAGCAACAGCGCGAACGCCGACGAGACCCGGTTCCTGCTCGATCCCGGGCGAGCCGACGCCTACGAGCAGGTCTACCTGAGCAAGTCCCAGACCGTCCTCTATCTGAAGGCGGGCAATCTGACCCAGTACAACGCGGCCGTCCAGAAGGGCCTGTCCTTCGAGCCCGGCCGCGTGAGGTTCCTCGGTTTCCTCGGCACCGAGGCCGACAGGCCGGTCCAGTCGGCCCGGCAGAGGGCGCAGCTCACGGACGTCATGAACAGGGTGCTCGCCGACTACCAGAAGGTCCAGGCCAACGACCGCAGGATGCGCGACCTCGTCGACCGGGGGCGGCGCGACGAGGCGGTCGCCGCCCGCGGAGCTGCCGCCGCCGACTTCACCGCCTACGACCGCTCCCTCCAGGCGCTGGTCTCCATCCACCAGAAGGCGTTCGACGAGGCGGTGAAGGACGGCGACGGCGGGACGAGCGGCTGGTACGCGGTGCTGCCCGCGGCGGGCGTCGTCATTGCCGCGCTCGTCCTGGCCGGCGTGCGCCCCCGTCTCGCCGAGTACCGGTGGTCGAAGTGAGGGCGCGGCGCCTCGCGGCGGCGGTCCTCGCGGCGGCGGCCGTCCTCGGCGCGGGAACGGCGTGCGGGATCGCCGACGCCGGCGAGGAATCCGTCGCCGGAAAGGACGCGCTCGTCATCGGCGTCAACGGTGACCAGCCGGGACTCGGCGAAAGCCGGGGCGACGGCTCGTTCACGGGATTCGACGTCGACATCGCGAAGGAAATCGCGCGGCGGATGGGCGTGCGGCCCGGCGATGTGACGTTCGAGCGCGTGACGTCGGCGACCCGCGAGAAAATGCTTCAGGACGGCGACGTCGACCTCGTGGTGGCCAGCTATTCCATCACCCCGGAACGCAAGGTGAAGGTGTCGTTCGCGGGTCCCTACTATGTGGCCCACCAGGACATTCTCGTCCGCAGGTCCGAGGCCCGCGACATCCGGAACATCGACGATCTGAAAGGGCGGCGGCTCTGCCGCGTCCCCGGGTCGGTGTCGTTCCCGCGCGTCCACGACGAGCAGGGCGTCGCCGCGCTGCCGGTCGAGGCGAGCGGGTACGCCGGGTGCCTCACCGAGCTCACCCGGGGCCGGCTCGACGCCGTCTCGACCGACGACCTGATCCTCGCGGGCCTCGCGGCGAAGGCGTCCGGGGGCGCTCTCACGCTCGTCAACGCCCCGTTCACCGACGAGCCCTACGGCGTCGGCATCAGGAAGGGCGACGTCGACGGCTGCGAAGCGGTCAACAAGGCGATCACGGGGATGTACCAGGACGGCACCGCGCCGCGGCTGCTGGACAGGTGGTTCCGCCCCGCCGGACTCAAGGCCACCACCACCGTCCCGCAATTCGAGGGCTGCGTCTGAGAATTCGTCACCGAGCGCACGGAAGGCGTTACGCAATGGCACGGGAAGGACAGGTGAGACCGGCCGGTCACGGAGATCAGTCGGTTGCGTAAGTTCCGGTCGGCACGCGTGATCGTAAGTTATGGTCGCGATCAAAACCCGTTCCGGTAATCACCGTCACGCCCGAGGAGTGCAATGACGACGGTCATCCTGGTGGTGATGTGCGTCGTGGTGGGGGCGCTCGAACTGTACGCGGGCAAGCAGAGCCGGGACCAGGCCCATGCCTTCACCCGCCGGATCGACGAGCTGAACGACCAGGTCACCAAGCAGAACAACGTGCTGGTCACCGTCGGCGAGCAGCTCACCGCGGAGCTGTCGCGCGTCAAGCAGGACGTGCTGCCCGCGCTCGACACCCGGCTCCGGCAGAACACGGGGCAAGTCGAGGAGCTCGCGGGCCTCGTCCACCAGGCGGACGACTACCTGCGGACCCAGGCGGGACGGCTGCACGAGCTGGAGCAGCAGCGCATCACCCTCGCCGCGCTGCGCCGCAAGCTCGGGGAGGTCGAGACGTCGGTGCGGGCCGCCACCGGCGCGGGCGGCGAGGGCGGCGGGGCCGCCGTCGAGGGCAAGGTCGACGCGGCGCTCGGCCGGCTCGCGGACCTGGAGCGCGGAGGCGAGGAGATCCTGGAGTTGCAGCGCACCCTCACCCGCACCCTGGAGGACGTCGAGGACGTCGTCGCCGAGCTGCTGCAGTTCACCGAGGGCGAGCTCGACGACACCGTCACGGCCGCGCTCACCGGACGTCCCCGCGCCCACGGCGACGCCGTCACCGCGACGGGACGCCTGTGGACGCGCGACGAGCAGCTCGAGGACATCCTCAGCGACATGTACGAGCGGTGCGTGCGCGCCAGCCGGCTGGCCGTGCGGTTCCGCACGGCCGAGGGCGCGAACGGCACGCCCGGCTCACCGGAGCGCCGCCGCTACTTCCTGGGCGGGCACGCCAGCGAGGACCTGGCGGGCGTGTTCAGCGCCCTGCTCATCTCCGCGGGCGCCGGCGCCCGGCCCGGCAACGGCCTCTCCGGCGGCGAGGCCAAGCGGGGCCTCGCGCGGGTCGAGCCGGGCGTCCCGGCCGGAGTGGAGCCGGCGCGCGGCCCCGAGGACGAGGCGGCCCTCAAGTCGCTTCTGCGGACGCTGGCGGAGTGCTCGGGCGCCGTCGTGCAGATCGGCCCGCTCATGGCCGTCCGGACGCGCGACGAGCTTCTGTGCGCGGTGCTGACGGCCGCGCAGTCGCTGGAGCTGGAGAGCGACGAGGTGTTCTGGGACCCGGCCGACGCGAGCGTCCGGCTGCGGCGGCTGCCGTCCCATCAGCTGTGGGACCTCACCGGCTGGGCCACCGCCCCGTAGGCCCGCACGGACCGTTCCGCGGGGCCGCCGATGCGCACGTAGAGGGGGCAGCGCAGGGCACCGGTCCGCGGGTCGGCCTCGACGCACAGGCCGATCCCGGCGGCGCGGTCGAGGAACACCGCGTTCTCCACCGCCCGCGCACCGCGCACCGCGTACGGGACGGAGTCGGCGTCGCCGGTGTCGACGAGCTCCTCGAACGTCAGCCTCCGCGCGAACCGCATCAGCACCGCGGCGTCCACCACGCGGCTGCCGATCGCCGCCGACGGGCCCGCGACGACGATCCCGAAGCTCGGATCCTCCCGGCCGCGCACGTAGATCTCCCGGTCCGGCTCCAGGCCCCGGCGGCGGCCCGGGACCTGGACGCCGAAGCCGGCGTCGCCGTTCAGGTAGGCGGGCGGGCCGAAACCCGCCGCCGGGGCCCCGTCCCGGACGCGCAGCGCGCCCGCGGGCATCTCCCAGCCGGGAAGGTACACGCCGAGGCCCCTCAGCAGCAGCCGCCAGATGGGACGCCCGGTCACATCGGGCGCGAACTCGCCGCGCGGCTCGCCGGGGTCCCGCGGTCTCTCGGCGTCGCCGTCCATGAAGACCATGATCGGCGAACGGATCCGCGTCCGACAAGGCCTCGCGAGGGGCCGGGGCCCTTACCGCGCGGGCCCCTGCACCGCCCGTGCCGCGTCGGCTACGGTTGACCCACCCGGATCATGACGAGGACACGCCGTGAATCTGCAGGACATGATGGTGCACCGCGACACCTCGTCGCGGACGGTCGACAAGTATCTGATGTCCTACGAGGGCCGGGTCATCGCGGTGCGGCGGCATCCCGCCGTCCTGCTGCTGCCGGTGGCGGTCGTCGTGGCCGGGCTCATCGCGTGCGGCGCGGCGAGCGCGGTCAGCGGGCAGATCTGGATCTGGTGGCTGTGGCTGGTCACCGTCTGCTACCTGGCCTGGAAGGTGATCGCCTGGTCGGTGGACTTCTTCCTGGTCACCGAGCACCGGGTGATGGTCGTCAACGGCGTCCTCAACCGCAACGTCGCGATGATGCCGCTCGCCAAGGTCACCGACATCGCGCTCAACCGCTCCGTGCTGGGGCGGGTCTTCGGCTACGGCGAGTTCGTGATGGAGTCCGCGGGCCAGAAGCAGGCGCTCCGCAACGTCGGTTTCATGCCGTACCCGGAGCAGCTGTACCTGGAGGTCTCGTCGGTCATCTTCGGCACGGTCGAAGAGTCGCCGGACTGACCCGCCTTCAGGAGTCGAAGCCGAGGCCGAAGCGGTCGAGGGTGCGGAGCCCGAGGCCGCGGCGTCCCGCGTTCCGGTCGGCGCGGGCGATCTCGCGCCGGGTCAGCTCGATGACGCCGTAGCGCAGCGGCTCGGGCGGGAACGGGACGGGCTTGGAGCGCACCATCGCCAGCCGTGTCCGCTCGGTCTCCTCGCCGGGCGCGAGCCCGACGCCCAGGAGATCGAGCATGACGTCCGCGCCGAAGCGGGTGGCGCCGACACCGAGGCCGGTGTAGCCCGCCGCGTACGCGAGCCTCCCGTCGTAGGCCGTCCCGTAGAAGGCGCAGAAGCGGCTGCACGTGTCGATGACGCCGCCCCAGGCGTTGGTGAAGCGCACGCCTTCCAGCTGCGGGAAAGTCGTGAAGAAGTGCCGGGCCAGGGTCGCGTAAGTCGAAGGGCGCCGTTCCAGGCCGGGACGCATCCCGTTGCCGAAGTGGTAGACGGCGTCGTAGCCGCCCCACAGAATCCGGTCGTCGGCGGTGAGCCGGTAGTAGTGGAACTGGTTGGCGCTGTCGCCGAGCCCCTGCCGGTGCCGCCAGCCGATGGCAGCCCGCTGCGCGGGGGTGAGCGGCTCGGTGACGAGCGCGTAGTCGTACACCGGGACGACGTACTGGCGCAGGCGCCGCAGGAGCGGCGGGAAGGCGCCGGTCCCCAGCGCGACGTTGCGGGCGGTGACCGTCCCGAGCGTCCGGGGTGCCCGGTCGCCTCGCCGCGGGGGCGCGGCTGCCGTCAGCCGGAGCCTGCGGGCGTCCGTGCGCAGCGCCGTGACGCGGGTGTTCTCGAAGACGCGGACGCCGAGGGCCCGGCACGCGTCCGCCAGGCCCCAGGCGAGCTTGGCCGGATGCACCATGGCGACCGCGTCGCGGTCCCACAGGCCCGCGAGGTAGGTGGGCGAGCCGACCTCGGCGCGGACCGCCTCCTGGCCGAGCACGATCGGTTCCCAGCCGTGCTCGAAGGCCTTCTCCGCCGCCTCGTGCAGCGCGGGCACCTGCCACTCCTCGGTGGCGACGCTCATCTCACCGGTCGGCTCCCATTCGGCGTCGATGCCGTGGCGGGTCAGGGTCTGGGCGATGGCGCGCAGGTTGTCCCAGCCGAGGCGTTCGAGCGTGTGGACGTCCTCCGGCCAGCGCCCGAGGCCGTTCTCCAGACCGTGGGTGATGCTGGCTGCGCAGAACCCGCCGTTGCGTCCGGACGCGGCGGCGCCGATCCGGCCGGCCTCCAGCACGACCACGTCCAGCGACGGGTCGCGCTCCTTGGCGAGCAGGGCCGTCCACAGGCCGCTGTACCCGCCGCCGACGACGGCGAGGTCGCAGGTGAGCGCCCCGGCCGCCGCCGGACCCGCGCCGGGGCGCGCCGGGTCCTGGAGCCAGAACGTCTCCGTTGCGGCGTCGGCGAGCGACTCGGCCACGTTCACGTTCGTCCCCCGATGGTCCTGGTCATGACGGTGCCCGGGGCCTCAGCGGCGGGCGCGGGCGCTGCGCCGCGCCGACACCACCGCGATCAGCACGCCGACCGCGAAGATGAGCGTCCCCATCACGTTGACCTGCGGCGGCGTCCCCGTCCTGGTGGACCCGTAGATCCACAGCGGGAACGTGACGGTGGCGCCGCTGGTGAAGTTGGTGATGACGAAGTCGTCGATGGACAGCACGAACGCCAGCAGCGCCCCCGCCAGCACCCCCGGCATGATCATCGGCAGGGTGACCAGGCGGAACCGCGTCCACGGGCCGGCGCCGAGGTCCTGCGCCGCCTCCTCCACCGCGGGGTCGAGCCCGACGACGCGGGCCCGCACCGTGACGGCCACGAACGCGATCGAGAACATCACGTGCGCGAGGAGGATCGTCAGGTAGCCGCGCGGCAGGTTGAACGTCACGAACATCGACAGCAGCGACGCGCCCATCACGATCTCCGGGCAGGAGATCGCCATGAACAGCACGAGGTTCGTCGAGCCCTTGCCGCGGAACCGGTACCGTCCGAGCGCGAGGCCCGCGAACGTCCCGATGACCGTCGTGATCAGCGTGCTGAGCAGCGCGATCGTCAGCGAGTTGACGACCGCCGCGGTGAGGTCGCCCTTGTCGAACAGGTGCCGGTACCAGCGGAGCGTGAAGCCCTGCCACTGGAAGTTCTGCTTGCTCCGGGTGTCGTTGAACCCGAAAAGGATCATGATCGCGATCGGCAGGACCAGCCAGCCGATCAGCGCCAGGGTGTAGAGGTGCAGGCCGGAGATCCGGAACCGGCGGGGCACGCGGCGCCGCCGCGGGGTCTTGGTGAGCGTCACCCGGGCCTCGGTGTGCGTCGTCATCGTCCCGCCGCCTCCAGGACGTCCTGCGTGCCGAGCGTGCGCGCGTAGGCGAAGATCCCGACGAGCAGGATCGCCATCAGCGCGAACGACAGCGCGGACGCCGTCGGGTAGGCGCTGTTGTTGAAGTACTCGGTCTGGATGACGTTGCCGATCATGGTGTTCTGCGGGCCGCCCAGCACCTCGGCGTTGACGTAGTCCGACGACACCGGCACGAACGTCATGATCACGCCGGCGAACACGCCGGGCAGCGACAGCGGCAGGATGACCCGCAGGAACGCCTGCGCGCGGCTCGCGTACAGGTCGTAGGCCGCCTCCACCACGCGCGGGTCGATGCGTTCGAGCGCCACGTAGATCGGCAGGACCATGAACGGCAGGAAGTTGTAGGCGAGCCCGGACACGACCGCGACGCCGGTGTCGAGGACGTGGAAGCCCTCCGGCAGGACGCCGTGGTCGCGCAGCGGCCCGAGGATCGGCCCGTTGTCGGTGAGGACGAGCTTCCACGACACCGTCCGCAGGATGAACGAGACGAAGTACGGGAGCAGCAGCAGGAACAGGTACGTCGACTTGGCGCGCCCGCCCCGGAACGCGATCCAGTACGCGGCCGGATAGGCGATCACGATGCACGCGACCGTCGCGACCAGCCCGTACCAGAGCGACCGGACGAACTTGTCGCCGTAGGTGCTGAGCCCGTCGGTGTAGTTCCGCCAGTGCAGCGTCTGCTGGAAGCCGTCGATGAGGTTCCCGGTCTGCAGCGACAGGGACACCATCAGCACGATCGGGACGAGGAAGAACGCCGCCAGCCACAGCCCGCCCGGCAGGATCATGAGGTACGGCGCGAGCCGCCCCCGCACCCCCGCCATCACGATCCCTTGGAGATCGGCTCGAAGATCTTCTGGTACTCGGTCTCCTCGGCCTGCGTGAGCCGCCGGTAGTGCCGCAGCCGCGCCAGGTCCGCCTGCGACGGGAAGATCAGCGGGCTGGTGCTGAGCCGGGTGAGGTCCTTCTTGTCCGCGCCGCCGGCCTGCTCCGCCTTCCGCGCGATGAGCTTCTGGGTCGCCGGGATCGGCGGCATGTAGTTGATGAACTCGGTCAGCGGCGCGTTGTTCTCCGGGACGAAGAGCCAGTCCATGAGGGTCAGCGCGTCCACCGGGTTCTCGGCCGTCTTCGGGACGCACAGGTTGTCGGTCCAGATCGTGCCGCCCTCCCTGGGCACCACGAACTTCACGTCCGGGCTCGTCAGGCTGTACACGTCCCCGGACCACGCCATCGTCATCCACACGTCGCCCTTGCTGACGGCGTCGACGTAGTCCTGGCTGTAGTACTTGCGGACGATGCCCTTGTCGCGCTGCTCGCGCAGCTTGGCGGCGGCCTTCTCCCAGTCCGCCTTCGTCGACTTCTCCGGGTCGATGCCGAGCAGGAACATCCCGAAGTTCCCGAGCTCCTGCGAGTCGCCCATCATGCCGACCTTGCCCTTGTACTTCGGGTCGAACAGCTGCGCGATGCTGGTGATCTCCTCCTTCACGTACTTGGTGTTGTACGCGATGCCGGTGACGCCCGACTCGTACGGGACCGTGAAGGCGTTGCCCGGGTCGTAGGAGGGGTTCTTGAAGGACGGGCCCGCGTTCGCCTGGAAGTTCGGCAGTTTCGACAGGTCGAGGGGCGCCAGGTAGCCGAGCTGGCGGCACTGCTCCAGCTGGATGCCGTTCGTCATCACCATCAGGTCGAAGCCGATGGACTGGCCGGCCGCCAGCGGCGCCTGGATCTTGCCGAACCACGGGCCCATCTCCTGGATGACCTCCTTGTAGGTCACCTTGACGCCCGTCTCCTTCTCGAACGCCTTGATGGTCTCCCGGTCGTCCTGCATGTAGCCGGGCCAGTTCGCCCAGTTGAGCCTGCCGTTCTTCGCCTTGCCCGCCCAGTACTTCTCGACGTCGCTCTGGCTGACCTTCTCCTTGCCGCCCTGCCCCTTCACCCCGCACGCCGACAGGGCGAGCCCGGCGCCCGCCGCGCCCATCAGTCTCAGGACGTCGCGGCGGGCCGGGCCGCCCGCGCTGGAACGCGCCAGGCGCGGCCTTGTGAGTCCGCGGAGGAATGCGGGGTCGAACTGGCTCACTGCGGGGCTCCTATGGCGTACGAGTGGCGCGGATCCCACGACAACCAGACGCTGTCGCCGCGCACGGCGAGATCGTCGGCGGACGTCGCGTTCTGCACGAACACGACGACGTCGGCGCCGGCGGAGGTGGTGATGTTGTAGTTCGTCGACGTGCCGAGGTACACGACCTCGGTCACGGTGCCCCGGACGGCGCACTGCCCGTCCCCCGGCCTGTCCGGCCCGATGCCGATCTTCTCGGGGCGGACGGTCAGCTCCACCCGCTCCCCCGCGACGGCCTCCCGTCCGCGGAGCATCGGGACCTCGATCCGACCGTCCGGGCCGTGGGACAGCACCGCGCTGTTCGGCCCGGCCCCCGTGACCTCACCGTCCAGCAGGTTGGACGTCCCGATGAACCCGGCCACGAACCGCGTCGCGGGATGCTCGTAGATCTCCCGCGGCGTGCCGAGCTGCTCGATCACCCCGTCGTTCATGACGGCGATGCGGTCCGACATCGTCAGCGCCTCGCCCTGGTCGTGCGTCACGTACACGAACGTGACGCCGACCCCCCGCTGGATCCGCTTCAGCTCGACCTGCATCGCCTGGCGCAGCTTCAGGTCGAGGGCGCCGAGCGGCTCGTCCAGCAGCAGCGCCCGCGGCTCGTTCACCAGCGCCCGCGCCAGCGCGACCCGCTGCTGCTGGCCGCCGGACAGCTCGGCGGGACGGCGCTTCTCCCGTCCCGCCAGATCGACGATCTCCAGCATCTCCCCCACCCGCCGGGTGAGCTGCGCCTTCGGAACGCCGCGCCGGCGCAGGCCGAACGCGACGTTCTCGAAGACGCTCATGTGGGGGAAGAGCGCGTACGACTGGAACACCATGTTCACGTCGCGCCTGTTGGGAGGCACGTCCGTGACGTCCCGCCCATGGAGCCGGACCCGACCCGCCGTCGGCTCCTCGAAGCCGGCGATCATTCGCATGGTCGTCGTCTTGCCGCATCCGGACGGTCCGAGCAGGGAGAAGAACTCCCCCTCCGCGATCGACAGGTCGACGCCGCGGACGGCCGCCACGGTCTCACCGTAGGCGTGGTAGTCCTTCTCGACTCCCACGAGCTCGATCGCGGGGACCGTGCGGGCCGGATCGTCGCGCGCCGCGGCGGGCTGGGTCTCGGTCATGGGCGGGACTTCCTTCACGGGCTCCGGTCGGCGGCGCTCAGCCGCCGATGTAGTGCATGACGTGCTTGACGCGGGTGTAGTCCTCGATTCCGTACATCGACATGTCCTTGCCGTAGCCGGAGTGCTTGAAGCCGCCGTGCGGCATCTCCGACACCAGCGGGATGTGGGTGTTGACCCACACGGCACCGAAGTCCAGTGCCTTGCTCATGCGCATGGCACGGCCGTGGTTCTGCGTCCACACACTGGCGGCGAGACCGTACTTGACGCCGTTGGCCCACTCCAGTGCCTGAGCCTCGTCCGAGAAGCTCTGGACGGTGATGACAGGGCCGAAGACCTCGTTCTGCACCATCTCGTCGTCCTGCTTGAGGCCGTCCACAACGGTCGGTGCGAAGAAGTAGCCACGGTCCCCCACGCGCTCTCCGCCGGCGAGGACCTTCGCGTGGCTGGGCGCCCGCTCGATGAAGCCCTGAACGCGCTCCAGCTGGTTCGCGCTGTTCACCGGCCCGTAGAAGGCGTCGGCGTCGCTGGGAGGCCCGACGACCGTCCCCTTGGCGGCCTCGGCCAGCGCCTCGGTGAACTCCCCGTGCAGCCGCTCGGCGACCAGCACGCGGGTGGCCGCCGTGCAGTCCTGGCCCGCGTTGAAGTACCCGGCCTCGGCGATGCCCGTCGCCGCCGCCTCGACGTCGGCGTCGTCGAACACGACCACCGGCGCCTTGCCGCCGAGCTCCAGGTGCACCCGCTTGAGGTCCTTGGCCGCCGACGCGGCGACCTCCATGCCGGCCCGCACGCTCCCGGTGATCGACACCATCTGCGGCGTCGGGTGCTCCACCAGCGAGCGCCCGGTGCCGCGGTCGCCGCAGACCACGTTGAAGACGCCCGGGGGCAGGAACTCCGCCGCGATCTCCGCCAGCATCAGCGTGCTCGCCGGGGTCGTCTCGGACGGCTTGAGCACCACGGTGTTGCCCGTCGCCAGCGCCGGCCCGATCTTCCAGACCGCCATCATCATCGGGTAGTTCCAGGGCGTCACCTGCGCGCACACCCCGATCGGCTCCCGCCGGACCGAGGAGGTGTGGTCGGCCATGTACTCGGCGGACGCCTTGCCCTCCAGCACCCGGGACGCCCCGGCGAAGAACCGGAGGTTGTCCACCATCGGCGGCACCTCCTCGTCCAGGGTCATCTGGACCGGCTTGCCGGTGTCCCGGCTCTCCGCCCGGACGAGGTCCTCCGCCCGCTTCTCGACCGCGTCCGCGAAGCGCAGCATCGCCAGGCTCCGCTCACCCGGCGTGGCGTCGCGCCAGGCGGGGAACGCGTCGGACGCCGCACGGAACGCGGCGTCGACGTCCTCGGCGCCGGACACGGGCGCCTCCGCGTACGTCTCGCCGTTGCTGGGGTCGACCACCTCCAGCGTCCGCCCGTCCTTGGCGTCGACGTACTCTCCGCCGATAAAGTTGCGCAGCCTCTCGCCGCTCATCCTCAGGTCCCTCCTGGGCATCGTCGCCCGTTGTGTCCTGTTGGCCCGACCCTTACAGAGAGGTCCGTCCAACACAAGTGATTCCGTTGTTACGATCGAATTTCACGACTGATTCACTTGGCCCAGAGGCCTCACACCCTCGATGCCGCAGCTAGGAGATCCGGATGGAACGGGCACCCCGCGTCCAGCTCGACGAGACAGCCAAGCAGATCATCGAGCAGCTCCAGCAGGACGGCCGCCGCTCCTACGCCGCCATCGGCAAGGCCGTGGGCCTCTCCGAGGCCGCCGTCCGCCAGCGCGTGCAGAAGCTCCTCGACACCGGGGTCATGCAGATCGTCGGCGTCACCGACCCGCTCATGCTCGGATTCCATCGCCAAATGATGATCGGTGTCAGGTGCGAAGGCGACCTGGAGAAGACCGCCGACGAACTCGCGGCCCTGGACGAGATCGACTACGTCGTGATCACCGCGGGCTCGTTCGACATCCTCCTGGAACTCGTCTGCGAGGACGACGATCGTCTTCTGGAACTTCTCGGCCGTATCCGCGCCATCCCGGGCGTCGTCTCCACCGAGAGCTTCGTATACCTCAAACTTCGCAAACAGACCTACTCCTGGGGAACCCGCTGACTCCACCCGACACCCGACGATTCTCGTTCTCAGAGGGGATGTCCAGGCAACACCTCGCGGCGTACTTTGAAAGGCCGCAAGGAAGGAGACCGGCCATGCCCGAGTCGGTTCGCCAGGACCTTCCGGCCGATCCCGCCGACGATCACATCGCCTTCCGGACCACCGCGGAGCAGTTCCTCGTGATCCGCGCGGCGGCCGAGCTGATCGGCTGGTCGGTCACCGACTTCGTCCTGTCAGCCGCCCTGGACCGCGCCGAACGCGACCTCTACGAACACGCGGCCGCCCAAGAACCGGCGGAGTCCGCCCCCGACCCGATCCCTCCCTACACGGCCCTGCTGCTGGCCATGCCCTGACCCGCCACACGAAACCCCTCACGCCCAACACGCGGCCCCGCCCCATCGGCCACCTCCACACGCGCTGACTCTGGCCTGCCGGTCACGCTCAGCCCTCGGCCCATCGGTGACGAGCCGAGAAGGTGATAAGCGCACCTCCGGGGCTGCTTGCGGTTGCCGCCGGGTGGGGCTGAAGAATAGGGGGATGGGTGAACCTGTGACCAAGGCGTGCCTGTTCTGCGAAATCATCAAGGGAGAGCGGCCCGCGCACGTCGTGCTGGACGCGCCGGACGCGATGGCGTTCCTCGACGCCCGGCCCTTGTTCAAGGGACACACACTGCTGGTCCCTCGGACGCACTACGAGACGCTTACGGATCTGCCCGAGGACCTTATCGGGCCGTTCTTCGCGCAAGCCCAACGCCTTGCGAAAGCGATGGAATCCGTCCTCGAAGCAGCGGGCTCCTTCGTAGCCATGAACAACCGGATCAGCCAGAGCGTCCCCCACCTGCACGTACACGTGGTTCCCCGCAACCCCAAGGACGGCCTCCGCGGCTTCTTCTGGCCGCGCCAGAAATACGCCTCCGACTCCGAAGCCGCCACCTACGCAACCCGCCTAACCAAAGCACTCCAGCCCTAACCCCACCACCACCCAGACCACCCCACCCCCCAAGGCCACAGGCCACCCGGCAAACCACCACCCCCACCCAGACGACCACCACACCCCCGGCCAGCCGGCCACCCATGCACGCCACCACCCACACCGCCGCGCTCAGGACCCGACCAAGCCCTCTCACCAAGCGACCGGCACGGACCTACCGGCCACCCCACCGAGCCGACTCAGCGCCCCTCCCGCCGCCATCCAGCGCCATCCAGACTCCAGCGACGGGTACACGCCAGTGCCCGGTTCATGGTCAACAAGCCCTCCATCAAGCACGACCCTCAGCACGCCGACAAACTCGTCATAGTCGTCATCGACGATGACTCCCCAACCAGCTACTGCTCGGCGAGGAAGAACTAACAATCAGACCCCACCGGAACGCTTCACCCGTCACCCCGCCGCGACGTCCGCAAGAGCGAATCCGGCCCGCTTGAGGTCACATCTCCTGATGACGAATGACCAACCAAGTCCCGGACCGACCACACCACCGGGATGACCACACCAGCGGGGCAGCGCTGAGGCCGATCCGGGGGCGGGCAATGAGGCCCGCCTCGGGCCGACGGGTGAGGCCCACCTCCAGGGGCAGCGCTGAGGCCGATCCGGGAGCGGGCAATGAGGCCCGCCTCGGGCCGACGGGTGAGGCCCACCTCCAGGGGCAGCGCTGAGGCCGATCCGGGAGCGGGCAATGAGGCCCGCCTCGGGCCGACGAGTGAGGCCCACCTCCAGGGGCAGCGCTGAGGCCGATCCGGGAGCGGGCAATGAGGCCCGCCTCGGGCCGACGAGTGAGGCCCACCTCCAGGGGCAGCGCTGAGGCCGATCCGGGAGCGGGCAATGAGGCCCGCCTCGGGCCGACGAGTGAGGCCCACCTCCAGGGGCAGCGCTGAGGCTGGCGTCGGAGCCGCATTGAAGCTGACCTTCGGGGGCGACCGTGAGGATGTGTTGTGAGAGCGATTGGCTGTACTCGGTGGCCCCGAGGCTCCCGCCGCCAGTCGCCTTGTGGGGAGGCGCGGGTCGGGGGCCGCGTGGGCTAACACCGTCCTTACGCGGGGGTCTCTACGGTTTGGGTTTCATGCGGCTGGAGCGTGTCGCCTTTCGTTATCGGCGCCGGGACCCCTGGGTGTTCCGGGACGTCACGGTGTCGCTTCCGGAGGGAAGCGTGACCGAGGTGACCGGTCACAACGGCGCGGGGAAGTCCACGCTGCTCCGTGTGATGGCCGGCCTGCGCAGACCACGAGCGGGCGCCGTCAAAGACCGTCCCGCACGAGTGGGGTATGCGCCGGAGCGGTTTCCGGTCGACCAGCCGTTCAGCGTCCGGGCCTACCTGGGCCACATGGCGGCCATACGGCGCGTCCCTGCGGCGGCCTGCGACGTCTGGGCGGAGCGGCTGAGCTTCGACCACCTCCTCGATGTCCGGCTGTCCGAGCTGTCGAAGGGCAGCGCTCAGAAGATCGGGCTCGCGCAGGCGCTGATGGCGGACCCGGAACTGCTGATCCTGGACGAGCCCTTCGCGGGCCTGGACGCCGCCACGCGCGACTCGCTGCCCGAGCTGATCTCCGAGTTCGCCTCGCGCGGCTCCACGGTCGTCGTCAGCGACCATCAGCGTTGCATCGAGGCGATGCCCGGCGTCGACCGCCTGCACGTCGCCAACGGCACCGTTACTGCACTGTCCTCCGAAGGCGCCAGTCACTGGACCGTCCTGGAGGTCGAGGTGCCCGAGGACGAGGCCGACACCCTGGAGACGAAGCTGAGGGCCGACGGCTACCGGGTGCGGAGGCGCGAACAATGATCGCGATCGTCCGCTTCCAGGTGGCGGGTTACCTTCGCTCGCTGCGCGTCCTGCAGCCGCTGATCGTCGTGGCCCTGCTCGTGGCGCTGGTCCTCGCGCAGGGGCCGAGCGGCCCTGACGCCGGGGAGCTCGCCGTACGGACCTTCGCGGACGTGGCGGCGTTCATGTTCCCCGTGTGGGCCTGGGCGGCCCGCGCCCTCCTCGACACGCAACCCGACGAGCAGCGCTCTCTGACCGCCACTGCGGCCCGCCACCAGTCCGGGCCCACGTGGGCGGGCCTGCTCGCCGCGTACAGCGTGAACATCGCACTGGGCGTCACGGCATTGGCCGTCCCTCTCATCCAGGCATTCCAGGTGGGCTCATCCGGGCGGGCGATTCTGACGGGCTGTGCGCTGAACCTCCTCGTCGCCGTCCCGGGCACGCTGCTCGGGGCTTGGACGAGCCGCGCCGTCATCCCCGATCCCGGCATCTCGCTGCTGGCGCTCCTCGGCGGCGCGACCGCCCTCCTGCTCCTCGGCTTGGGACGCCTCTCCTGGCTCTCCATCCCAATGGTCGGATGGATGCGCGCAGCTCACGAGGGCCCGAACGTCTTCGTCTCGCACTTCCCCACCACAGCCCTCCACCTCCTCATCTGGTCCACAGTCGTAGGCACCGCCTACCTCCTCACCACCCGCCGCACCCCCTAACCACCCACCACCGTTGCGCAGCCTGCCCTGATGGGGCGGGCGGTTGTCCGGTAAATGTCCTGGGGTGCGTTACGCGGCCTGGACGGTTAGCCATGTTTGCTCCAAAGGTGTGTCGCGGCGATTGCAGAAGTAGATGCGGCCCGGGTCGCCCCAGTACCAGCCGAGGCGGTCGTCGGAGTCGAGTTGGAGGAGGAGGTGCCACTCCTCGACCGCGCGTTGTTCGTCCGGCGTGAGGGCCGGTGGGTTGAGGGAGTTCAGGGTGCGGCCGGTCGAGGCGTACAGGCAGTCGGGGCCTAGGGGACGCTGGACGAGGGTCGGCCAGCCGCCCAGTTGGTGGGCGGGTGCATCGTCCGGGCAGGTGTGACGCGTCCAGGCGGCGTGCAATTGTTCGTACACGGGCACGATGCCGTCCCAAACCATCTCCAGCCGCTGGATGACGGCCTCCTGGGGAGAGGGCAGGGAGAGGAACGGCGCGGCGCCCAGCGTGGTCTGCGGGTAGAGCAGGGTGCCCGTCGGCGGGGTCACAGGGCGAAGGGCGCCGGTGAAGACGCGCCAGCCGTCGCGTTGGCCAGGTTCGTCGCCCCATGGACGGGGGATTTCGGTCGCGTAGTAGAACGCGGCGCGGCAGGCCGGCAGGCCGGAGACCTTCGGGAGGCCGGCGAGGACCGCGAAGTCGATCGCCCCTAAGAAGTCGAGTGGGCGGCCGTTCCACGTCGGCCATGGCTCGCCCGGCGGCAGCAGTGGGGTGCCTCCGAGGTGGACGGGCACCTCACCGCAGGTGGAGAGGCGCAGCCCGGGCTTGATCAGGGGGAGCAGGATGGCCGTGATCTCAGGCTCGAGGAAGGAGTCGAACAGGGCTCGGAGCCGTCGGTACTGTGCGGCGAAGGGGTCCATGCACGTAGCGTGGCGTGGGCCTCACACGGCGCGCAGCATCCCGCGAAACTGTGGATAACTTCGTCAGCGTTCGAGGGCGGCGGCGAGTTGCAGCAGGAAGCGGTCGACCTCCTGCTCGTCGTAGCCGGGGCCGAACCGGACCGCCCGGAACGCGCTCTCCCGCACGTCGCGGGCAGTCACGGGCGGCGCCACGCCGCGCAGGCCGGCGATCACGCGCTCGAGAAAGGCGTCCACGTCCCGCACGTCGTAGCCGGGGCGCAGGCCGGCGCCGGAGAACCGCGCGTTCTGGATCCAGTTGATCAGCCAGGCCGGCTGGGCGCGGGTGCGGCCGGGACGTTCCCCGATCGGCGCCCGGGCCTGGAGCTCCCTGATGCACTCGCGGAGCAGCTCGTCCACGGCGCGGTGGTCGTAGCCGCGCAGGACGGTGGTGAAGCGGACCTGGCGCACCTCGTCCGCGGACATCGGCGGTCCGCCGTTCAGTGCCTGCGATATCCGTTTGAGCAGGGCGTCGACCTGGGCCCGGTCATAGCCCCTCAAGACCACCGGCAGCCGTGTACCCGTCTTCACCGGCACCGCGCTCCTCAGCCGTGTCCCCGCGCACCGCGCGGCACCAGGAACGCGCCCGCGGCGCGCTCAGTCCTTGGTCGCCGCGGCCAGCTGCCCGCAGGCCCCGTCGATCTCCCTGCCCCGAGTGTCGCGCACCGTGACCGGGACCCCGTGGGCCTCCAGGCGCCGGACGAACTCGCGCTCGTCCTCGGGCCGGGAGGCGGTCCACTTGGAACCCGGCGTTGGGTTCAACGGGATCAGATTGACGTGTACGAGATGCCCGCGCAAGAGCCTTCCGAGAAGATCAGCCCGCCAGGCCTGGTCGTTGACGTCCTTGATGAGGGCGTACTCGATCGAGACGCGGCGCCCGCTGCGCTCGGCATAGGCCCAGGCGGCGTCCAGCACCTCGGAGACCTTCCACCGGTTGTTGATGGGCACGAGGTCGTCGCGCAGCTCGTCGTCGGGCGCGTGCAGGGACACCGCAAGCCTGACCGACATGTCCTCGGCGGCGAGCTTCTCGATGGCGGGGACGAGCCCGACCGTGGAGACCGTGACCGAACGCTGAGAGATGCCCAGCCCGGCGGGTGCCGGATCGGTGATGCGCCTGACCGCGCCTATCACGGCCTTGTAGTTGGCCAAGGGCTCGCCCATGCCCATGAAGACAATGTTGGAGACGCGTCCCTGGCCCCCTGGGACGCGTCCGCTTGCGAGAGCGCGCGCGCCCGCGGCGACCTGCTCGACTATCTCGGCCGTGGAAAGGTTGCGGGTGAGCCCGGCCTGACCGGTCGCGCAGAAGGGGCAGTTCATGCCGCAGCCCGCCTGCGACGAGACGCACATCGTCGCCCGGTCCGGATACCGCATCAGGACCGACTCGAACAGGACGCCGTCGAAGGCTTTCCAGACCGTCTTGAGAGTCGTCCCGCCGTCGCAGTCCATCTCGCGTACTGGAGTCAGCAGCGAGGGCAGCAACTCGGACACGAGGCGATCCCGGACGGTGGCCGGCAGGTCCGTCATCTTGGCGGGGTCGTCCACCAGGCGCGCGAAGTAGTGGCGCGACAGCTGGTCGGCGCGGAACGGCTTCTCCCCCAGCGCGGCGACCGCCTCGCGACGCTCGGCCGTTGTGAGGTCGGCGAGATGCCTCGGCGGCTTGCCGCGCCTTGGTGCGGCGAAGACGAGCTTCGCCGGGGTCTTCTTGGGCGCGGCACCGGTCGCGGAGGGCTGGGTGGTAGACATGGTCCTTCCAGTGTCGCAAACACCTGCGCGTGCCTCGTCCGTACCTGGCCGCCCGCCCATACGTGAACAGCGACATTCCTGCACACGGTCCTGTCTGCGGCTAAGGTCTCGATCATGTCGGTATTGCGTAGGGGCGCCGCCTCGCCCCAGGGGTCCGCGGCCACGGTCGTCCACGCGGCGGCCAGCCCGTACGGCAGCCGGCGGCTCACCGTCGAGACCGACGGCGAGGTCACCGCGGCCTACCTGAAGGACGCGCGAGACTCGGTGATCGGGGCGGTCTGGATCGCGAACCATCGCGAAGCCCCACCGGATCTGGACCGGTCGCGACTCGACGCGGGCCGCGCCCCTCTCCTGCCGGAATCCCATGTGCGCCACCCCGCGGGACGCCCAGCGCTGGCACCGGAAACGCTGGAGGTCGTCTGGTTCGAGGAGGGCGACGGTGTGGCGCTCCTGGAGGAGGGCGGCCTGCTGGCGGTGATCCCCGGATGGTCCGACATGGGGCGTGGCATCCCCGGCTACGCTCGCGACGCCACACTGCAGAGCCCGTTCGCCTTCCCTCTGGACGAGGAGATCGAGGACTTCGGACCGCGCGTCGACCAGGCGCGCGAGCACTGGAAGAGGTGCCGCGCGGACGGCTCCTGGGCGGAGTTCCAGCAGTCGATTCTCGGCCACCTCCTGCAGCGCCTGGGTCCCAGTGGCCACTACTGGCACGACGTCGGACGCCAGTTGGCGAACGGAAGGCCGAACGTGGCCCCGACGGTAGGGGTCTCGGAACGACCCGCAAGGGGTGACCGGAAGTTCACCGTTCTGAGCACGGTCGGGATGAGCCGCCAGCGGATGCCCACGGTCGAACTGTACGAAGATGACGTCGCCCCATACGGACGCATTGAGCTGGCGGTTGCCAGCACCCTGCCCAGCCAGCGGTCCGGCAGCATCTTCCCTTGGCTGGCGCAGTATCCGTGGCGTTCGGTGACGTGGTTCGCTCCTGGGGACGTCGTCAAGTGGTACCACGAGGCGCGCACGTTCCCCCTCGGCAATGGCGAGTCGTCGTGGGAGGGAGTGCTTCTCCTAGACGACCCGAACCGTCTCGCGGGTCCTGAGGCGCCTGGCATGACCGGCCTGACACTCAGCGGCGACGCCGTCCGATGGCTCTGGCTCGTGCCCATCACGGGCGAGGAGCACAGGTTCGCCAAGAGCGAGGGATCCGACGCGCTCATCCGGCGGCTGGCCCAGCAGGGCCGTTCGTGGGTCGTCTCTTAGATACCCCCAGGGGCTGGGGCAGGAGCAGGGCAAGGAACGCCCCGGGACGTCCTAACTGGGGACGAACAGTTCCAGTAGCAGCCACACGACGGGGGCGGTCGCGACCAGGGAGTCGAGACGGTCCATCACTCCCCCGTGACCGGGCAGGAGCGTTCCCATGTCCTTGATCCCGAGATCGCGCTTGATCATCGATTCGACCAGGTCGCCGGCGGTCGCGGTGACCACGGCGGCGAGCCCGATGATCACGCCCTGCCAGATGTGGCCACCGTCCAGGAGCCACCACACCAGCCACCCGCCGACGATCATGCAGGTGATGGCGGACCCGGTGACACCCTCCCACGTCTTCTTCGGGCTGATCGTGGGCGCGAGCTTGTGCTTGCCCAGGAAGGAACCGGCGAAATAGCCGCCGATGTCACTGGCGACGGTGGTGGCGATGAAGATGACGATGCGGTGGTCGCCGTCGGCGGGACGCATGAGCAGCGCGACGATCCCGCCCATCAGCACCAGGTAGCCGGCCACGAGCGATCCGGCGGTGACGTCCCGCACATATCCGGAGGCGCCCTCCGTCATGCGTGTCATCAACAACGCCAGGACCGTAAGCGAGACCGCCGCGACGGTTGCGGTGGAACCCCACACATAGGCGACGACAGGCGTGCCGACCATTCCCGTCGCGACAGGGATGAACGGGACGCGGATGTCACGGCTCTTGAGGGCCTCGGTCAGTTCCCGCATACCGAGGAACAGGAACACGACCATCACGCCAAGGAAGATCTCCTTGACCGTGTACAGCGAAAGCAACACGAGAGCGCCGAGCGCGACGCCCACGCCAATCGCGAGCGGGAGGTTACGCCCCGTCTTGCCTTGCGGCTTCCCAGCGGGGGTCGCGCCACCGGAAGGCGAGGGGTCACCGGGGGTGGGGGGATCGCCGGAACCGCCCGGCCCCTGCCCGGGGGGCGAGTCCAGTGCTTCTCCGGGGGGTGGGCCGGCCATGTCGACCTCCGGCTCGTCCGGGGAGCCCGAAGGCTCCCCGGCGTCATCGAGTCTCATCACACTTCGAGCAGTTCGGCCTTCTTGTGCTCAAGTAGCTCGTCGATCTGCGCCACGTAGCGGTGCGTCGTGTCGTCGAGTTCCTTCTCGGCACGCCTGACCTCGTCCTCGCCGGCCTCGCCGTCCTTGGCCAGCTTGTCGAGGGCGTCCTTGGCGCGGCGCCGAATGTTGCGGATCGAGACCCGGCTGTCCTCCGCCTTGGTGCCGGCGACCTTGATGAACTCCTTGCGACGCTCTTCCGACAGGTCCGGGAAGACGACCCGGATGACGTTGCCGTCGTTGGTGGGGTTCACGCCGAGGTCGCTGTCGCGGATGGCACGCTCGACCGCCTGCATGGACGACTTGTCGAAGACCTGGACGACGACCATCCGCGGCTCGGGGAGCGTGAAGGACGCGAGCTGGTTGATCGGCGTCGGCGTCCCGTAGTACTCAGCCGTGATCTTGTTGAACATCGCGGGCGTGACCCGGCCGGTGCGGATGGCCTGGAAGTCCTCCTTGGCGACCGCGACCGCCTTCTCCATCTTCTCCTCGGCTTCGAGGAGGGTCTCGTCGATCACTGTGACTCCCGTGTCATCTGGTCGGCCCTGGTCCTGCGGTTCCGCGCCGCGTCCGGCGCGGCCGTGGGCTGCGGTCAGCCCTGCGCCGGGCTGACCAGCGTGCCGATCTTCTCACCCCGGACGGCCCGGACGATGTTGCCCTGCCCCATGAGGTCGAAGACCACGATGGGGAGCGCGTTGTCCATGCAGAGGCTGATGGCCGTGGCGTCCATGACCTTCAGGCTCCGCTGTAGAACTTCACCGTATTCCAAACGGTCGAACTTGACCGCGTCTGGATTCTTTCGGGGGTCGGCATCGTAGACACCGTCCACTTGCGTGGCCTTCAGTACCGCCTCCGCGCCGATCTCCAACGCGCGCTGGGCGGCGGTCGTGTCGGTGGAGAAGAACGGCTGGCCGAGCCCGGCGCCGAAAATGACCACGCGGCCCTTCTCCAGGTGCCGGATGGCGCGGCGCGGGATGTAGGGCTCGGCGACCTGGCTCATGGTGATGGCGGTCTGCACGCGCGTGTCGAGCCCGAGCTTCTCCAGGAAGTCCTGCAGGGCCAGGCAGTTGATGACAGTGCCGATCATCCCCATGTAGTCGGCGCGCCCGCGGTCCATGCCCCGTTCGGCCATGACGGCGCCGCGGAACATGTTGCCGCCGCCGCACACGACCGCCACCTGCACGCCGTCCCGGACGGCTTCGGCGATCGCCTCGGCGACGTGCTGGACGACCTCGGGGTCGATGCCGAGCGGGTCGCGTCCGGCGAAGGCCTCGCCCGAGAGCTTCAGCAACACCCTCTTCCAGCCCGCGCGCGGCGCGTGCTGGCCGGACGACGAGGCCGCCGTCGCGCTACTGGTCGTCTTGTCCGGCACGTCGGCGGCCTCCTCGTTGCGTTCGCTATGTCTCGGGTACTCGTTTCCAGAGTGCCCTTAAGCCTGCCCGACCTTGAACCGGGCGAAGCGGACGACCTTCACGCCGGCCTCGTCGAGGACCTTCGCGATCGTCTTCTTGCTGTCCTTCACGAACGCCTGCTCAACGAGCACGAAGTCGCGGAAGTAGGCGTTCACCCGGCCCTCGACGATCTTCGGGATGGCCTGCTCGGGCTTGCCCTCGTCGCGGGTGAGCTGCTCGGCGAGCGCCCGCTCCTTCTCGACCGCCTCGGCGGGGATCTCCTCGCGGGTGAGGTACTTGGGGGCCATCGCCGCGATCTGCTGGGCGATGTCCTTGGCGACCTCGGCGTTCTCGGTGTCGAGCTCGACCAGCACGCCGGTGGTCGGCGGCAGCGACGGGTCGGACTTGTGCAGGTAGCTGGCCACATAGGCGCCCTGGAAGTGGGCGAACCGGCGCAGCTCCAGCTTCTCGCCGATCTTGGCGCTGTTCTCCTCGATCAGGGCCTGGACGGTCTTGCCGGGCTCGATCTCGGCGGCCAGCAGGGCGGCGGCGTCCGCAGCGCCGTTGGCGGCCGCGAACTCGACCAGACGCTGGGCGAGCTCGATGAACTGCGCGTTCTTGGCGACGAAGTCGGTCTCGCAGTTGAGCTCCAGGAGCGCCCCGTCGCCGGAGTTCGCAAAGTGCTCGGCGACCAGGCCGTTGGCGGCGGTGCGCTCGGCGCGCTTGCCGACGTCCTTGGCGCCCTTGAGACGCAGCAGTTCGGTCGCCTTCTCGAAGTCGCCGTCCGCCTCGGTGAGGGCGTTCTTCACGGCCATCATGCCGGAGCCGGTCAGGTCGCGCAGCCGCTTGACGTCAGCGGCGGTGAAGTTGGCCATCGCTCTCTTCGCTTCTCTCGTCGTTGGTCGTGGGACCCGCGACGGTCCCGGCGGCGTCCGCGTGGACGCCGCCGGGACCGGCGGATCAAGCCTGCTCGGCCTCGGCGGCCTTCGGGGCCTCCTCAGCCGGGGCCTCCTCGGCCGGAGCCTCTTCAGCCGGGGCCTCTGCGGCGGCCTCGGGAGCCTCCGCGGGCGCTTCGGCGGGGGCTTCGGCAGGAGCCTCGGCGGGGGCCTCGGCCGCGGCCTCGGTCTCGGCAGGGGCCTCTGCGGCGCCCTCGGCCTCGCCGGGCTTCAGCAGATTGCGCTCCCACTCGGTCAGGGGCTCGCTGCCGGCGGCCGCGGTGCCCTCGGCCGGCTTCTCGTCGCCACCGGGCGCGGCGCCCGCCTTGGCGATGAGGCCGTCCGCGACGGAGTCGGCCACGACGCGGGTCAGCAGGCTGACGCTGCGGATGGCGTCGTCGTTGCCCGGGACCGGGTAGTCGACCTCGTCGGGGTCGCAGTTGGTGTCGAGGATGGCTACGACCGGGATGCCGAGCTTCTTGGCCTCGTTGACCGCGATGTGCTCCTTCTTGGTGTCCACGATCCAGATGGCGCTCGGAACCTTCGCCATGTCGCGGATACCGCCGAGGGTGCGCTCCAGCTTGTCCTTCTCGCGGCGCAGGCCGAGGAGCTCCTTCTTGGTCATGCCGGAGCCGGCCACGTCGTCGTAGTCGATCTCCTCCAGCTCCTTGAGCCGGGTGAGCCGCTTGTGGACGGTGGAGAAGTTCGTGAGCATGCCGCCCAGCCAGCGCTGGTTGACGTAGGGCATGCCGACCCGGGTCGCCTGCTCGGCGATGGACTCCTGGGCCTGCTTCTTGGTGCCGACGAACAGGATCGTCCCGCCGTGGGCGACCGTGGCCTTGACGAACTCGAACGCGCGGTCGATGTAGGACAGCGACTGCTGCAGGTCGATGATGTAGATGCCGTTGCGCTCGGTGAGGATGAAGCGCTTCATCTTCGGGTTCCACCGGCGGGTCTGGTGGCCGAAGTGGACGCCGCTCTCGAGGAGCTGCCGCATGGTGACGACGGGTGCCATTGCCCGTGTTCTCCTTCTCTGGCCCTGTCGGGCCGCATTTGGTTATCTGCCTGCGCCCGGGTGCGGCCCCACCGTCGCCGAGGCGACGGACCGAGGGACTGCGCCCCACCATCGCGGTGGCATGCGGACGCGTGAAATCAGCCGCCGGGATACCTCCAGGCGGCTGTGACCCGTTGCCGGATCTGGGTCCCGTCCGCTCTGGGAGCGGCTTCTCACCGCCCGCCCTGGAGCGGAACGACGACGGCCTGGCCCTGACCGGTGCCCTCTCAGACACACCTACAGATTATCAGGGCGCGAAGGTGTCCGGGCCTCATCGATTTCCCCACGGTTATCCACAGTTCGCGAACCCCATCGACGAGCCGTCCGCCGCCGGGCAGGGTTCGGTCCATGACCGTGTTCTCGCTGCTCCTTACGTGCATGATCGCCATCGGATCGCCCGGCCTGGACGCCTGGCGCTGGCCGTTAGGGCCGCCGGCCCCGCCGGTGGTGCGCGGCTTCTCGCCTCCGGCCGTCCCTTGGGGCGCGGGCCACCGCGGTGTGGACCTTGCGGCGCGTCCGGGGCAGGCCGTCTACGCCGCCGGGCCAGGACGCGTCGCGTACGCCGACGATCTAGCGGGACGAGGCGTCGTGACCATCGACCACGGCGTCCTGCGGACCTCGTACCTGCCCGTCCGCCCCAACGTCCATGTCGGGCGCCGCGTCACGTCCGGCACACGGATCGGCGTTCTGGAACGGGGGCTGCTCCACTGCCCCATGACATGCCTGCACTGGGGTCTGCGCCGCGGTGCCCTGTACCTGAATCCGCTCAGCCTCGTCCAGCGCCAGGTGCGTCTCCTGCCTCTCTGGCAGCGGCCCACACCCACGGCGGCTCCGCGTCCCGTCGATTCGCCGTCTCCACAGCCACGGCTGGCCCTGCGCGACGCCGCCACGGCCACGGGCGGAGCACTGTCGGGCATGGTTCTGGCCTTCGCCCTGGCCTTCGCGTGGCGCCGAACCCGCCTCCGCTTCCGACTGCACCGCCGTCGCCGTCAGCCGCCAGGCGTCATCAACCTCTCCCAGGAACGCCACCTACGCCGCGCCCCCTGACCAGACCCACCCCTGCCGCCCGGCTCCGCCAGAGCCGGGCGGCAAGCCGTCCCGAAACAACGCCGCCCCGTCACGGAGCTACTCGGAGCGGCTGCCTCGGGGGTGGGCTTGACGATGGACTTGTCTCAGGCGCTCGGCGGATACGTGCGTGTAGATCTGGGTCGTCTGCAGGGACGCGTGACCGAGGATCTCTTGGACGCTTCGCAGATCGGCGCCGCCCTCGAGGAGGTGGGTGGCGGCAGAGTGGCGGAGGCCGTGCGGGGCGAGGTCGGGAATCTGCCCTACCTCCGAGATTCTCGTATGGACGATCCGCCGGGCACTCGTGGGGTGCAGGCGGCCTCCGCGTGTGCCGAGGAAGAGGGCGGGGCCGCTGTTCTCGGTCGCGAGTGCGGGACGTCCGGCGCGCAGCCAATCCTGGACAGCGCGGACAGCCGGCTCTCCTAGAGGAACCGTGCGCTCGCGCCCACCCTTTCCCAGCACTCGAACGGTCCTGCGCCCCGTGTCCAGGTCGTCGATGTCGAGCCCGCACAGTTCGCTCACGCGGACTCCGGTGCCGTAGAGAACCTCTAGGACGGCCAGATCGCGGAGCCCGACGGGACCTTCAACGTCGACGGTATCCAGGAGATGTGCCGCATCGTCCTGAGTGAGGACGGCAGGGAGATCACGCCGTCGCTTGGGCGTGCCCAGCAGCAGACCGGGATCGTTCTCAAGAAACCGCCGCCGGTGCAGATGGCGGGTGAACGCGCGGGCCGCCGCCGTTCGTCGGGCCAGCGTCGCTCGGGAGCGGCCGAGAGCATGTTGACGGGCGAGCCATGCCCGCAGCACCGAGGCATCCAGTTCGGCCGGTTCCGTCAGGCCGGCAAGCGCGGCATAGGCGCACAGGTCGGCTAGATCACCGAGATAGGCCCGCAGGGTGTGGGGCGAGACGTCCCGCTCGGCGCGCAGATGACGGCCGAACTCGGCGACGGCGTCCTCAAGCGCGTTGGTCACAGGCGTCACGCTGCGCCAAGGCCCCGACCGAAGCAAGCACCGAACCCCGGTTTCGAGCGAATCACCCGGAACCTCCTCCAGGTTATCCACAGTACGAGGTTCTGCGGCTACGTTCCGTGAGTCTCCGGCACTGTCGAAGGCCGGAGGTGAGGCCCATGACTGCCCACATTGATCTCGGCCGCCGCGGCGAGGACGCCGCCGCCCGGTACCTGGCCGGACTCGGCTGGACGATCCTCGACCGCAACTGGCGGTGCCCCGAGGGGGAGCTGGACATCATCGCCCTTGACGGGCGCCGGCACGTCGTGTGCGAGGTGAAGACCCGCCGGTCGGCGCGCTTCGGTGATCCCCTCGACGCGATCACCGTCGACAAGGCGACCCGGTTACGGCGGCTGGCCTGGCGATGGGCCGCCGCGCACGGCGTCAGCGGCGCGCCGATGCGGGTGGACGTGCTCGGCCTGATCGGCGACGGCAACGACTTCTCGATCGATCATCTCAAGGAGGTGTGCTAGATGACGCTCGCCAGAACGCGCTCGGTCTCCCTCGTCGGCGTGGACGGCTTCGTCGTGGACGTCGAGGCGGCCATCACCAGCGGCGTCCCGGGCCTGCACCTCGTCGGCCTCCCCGACACCGCCCTCAGCGAGGCCCGCGACCGCGTTAGGGCGGCGATCTTCAACTCCGGCGAGGACTGGCCGAACCGCCATGTCACGGTCTCGCTGTTCCCGGCGAGCATGCCGAAGAAGGGCGCGACCTTCGACCTGGCGATAGCGATCGCGCTGCTCGGGGCGGCGGAGGTGATCCCACCGCGCAGCGGCGCGGAGATGGTGCTGATCGGGGAGCTGGGCCTGGACGGGCGCATCCGCCCTGCCCAGGGCGTGCTGCCCGCAGTGTTGGCCGCCGCGAACCGCGGTTACCGCACGGTCGTCGTCCCGCGCGCCAACGCCGAGGAAGCCGAACTCGTCCCGGATACGAAGGTGGTGCCCGCGAACACGCTTCGCGGTCTGCTGTGCCTACTGCGCGACGAACCACCGCCCTTCGAGGAGGACGAGGAAGCCCCTCCCGCGCCCCCGAAGGGGTTCGGCCTGCGACAACAGGACATCTCGCCCGACCTGGATCTGGCCGACGTCAGAGGCCAGGCCGAAGCGCGCCGCGCTCTGGAGATCAGCGCTGCCGGAGGGCACCACCTGTTCTTCGCGGGTCCGCCCGGCTGCGGGAAGACCATGCTCGCGGAGCGGCTCCCGACGCTGATGCCACCCCTCGAACCGGAGGTCGCCCTGGAGGTCACCACTATCCACTCCATCGCCGGGACCCTCCGTCCGGGCCAGCCCCTGATCACGCAGCCCCCGTTCTACGCACCGCACCACACGGCCTCCCGTGCCTCGATGGTCGGCGGCGGCTCGGGCCGCGTGCTCCAACCCGGCGCGGTCTCCCTGGCCCACCGAGGAATCCTCTTTCTGGACGAGGCTCCAGAGTTCATCGCCGGAACACTCGACGCCCTGCGGCAACCACTCGAAGAGGGAGAAGTGCGAATCAGCCGCATCGAAGGCATCGCGTACTTCCCCGCCCGGTTCACTCTCGTCCTCGCGGCGAACCCGTGCCCGTGCGCCGCGGCGAAACAGATCGACTGCGCCTGCGCCCCTGGCGTGCGTCGCAAGTACGCCAGCCGGCTGTCGGGCCCGCTGCTCGACCGAATCGACCTCAAGCTGGAGCTCACCCCGGCCAGCCGCGCCGAACTCCGTTACGACCTGGAGTTCGCCGAGTCGAGCAAGGTGGTGGCCGAACGGGTCATGCTGGCGCGCGAACGAACGATGAGGCGCCTCGCCGGCACCCCGTGGCGATCGAACTCCGAGGTCCCCGGGCCGGAACTGCGCCGCCGTTTCACACCGCCCCAGGATGCGATGCACGGCGCCGACGAAGCCCTGCACCGAGGCACGCTCAGCGCCCGCGGCCTCGACCGCGTCCTCCGGGTGGCCTGGACGATCGCCGACCTCGCGGGCCACGACGAGCCGGGGCCGGACGACGTCGGCGGCGCGCTCACCCTCTGGTCAGCGGGGCGCCAATGAGCGGCGAGCGCACCGCCCGCGCCACCCTGACCGCGGTCGCGGAACCCGGAGACGCCTTCCTCAACCGGATGATCGACCACTGCGGCCCCGAGGACGCACTGGAGGCCATCCGGACCACCCGGCTCCCCCAGGGCCTGTCGGCCTCCCCTCAGGAGGTCCGGCGTCTCGACAACTGGCGGATCCGGCTCATCGCGGCGGAGCCCGACCAGGACATGTCCGTGTGCGCCCAGTTCCGCGGCCGCCTCATCTGCCCGGGAGAGCCCGAATGGCCGACGACCCTCGACGATCTCGGCGCAGGCCGCCCGTACGCCCTGTGGCTGCGGGGCCCCGGCGACCTGCGCTACAGCTGCCTGCGTTCGGTCGCCATCGTCGGTTCCCGCGCCGCGTCCCCCTACGGCCTGCGCGCCGCCGCCGACTTCGCCTCCGAACTCGCCGACCAGGGCTGGACGGTGATCTCCGGCGGCGCCCTCGGCATCGACGCGGCCGCCCACCGCGGCTCCCTGGCCGCCGACGGTCCGACCGTGGCGGTCCTGGCGAACGGCGTGGACGTGCCCTACCCGGCGTCCAACGAGGGGCTCTTCGCCGAGATGGCGCGGCGCTCGCTCCTGGTGAGCGAGTCACCACCGGGCACCCACCCGCACCGGCTCCGCTTCCTCGTCCGCAACCGGGTGATCGCGGCACTCTCCCGGGGCACGGTCGTCGTCGAGGCGGAAGCGCGCAGCGGCGCCCTCAACACCGCCGGCTGGGCGGCCAAGCTCGGTCGCATGGTCATGGCGGTGCCGGGCCCGATCACCTCCCGCTCCTCGATCGGCTGCCACCGCCTCCTGCGCGAGGAGGGCGCCACGCTCGTCACCCGCCCCGAGGAGATCATCGAGGCCGTCGGCCGCATCGGCACCGACCTGGCCCCGCCGCCCGCCACCCCCGTCCTGCCTCGGGACCGCCTGGAACCGGTCACCCGCTCCGTCCTGGAGGCGTTCCCGGCCCGCGGCGCGGCCGGTCCCGCCCAGCTCGCCGTCAAGGCGGGCGTGGACCTGAACACCGTCAACGCCAAACTCGGCCTGCTCGCCGCGGGCGGCTTCATAGAGCGCACGTCCTCCGGCTGGCGCCTGACGAAGTCCGGCAGGTCGAACACCCCACCCACTCTCCAGGCGGCGGACCCTCCGGAACTCCCCCACACCGACAACGCCCACCCACAGGAGCCCCGATGACCCACGCCACGATCACACGCCTGCCCGGGCTGCAGACCCAGAGAACGCCGAGTCACGGAAACAGATCACCGGGCCACACATCCACCATCGACGACCGTCCCCGCGCAGCTACCGGACCCGCGCCCCTCCCCCAGCGGACACCAGATCAACAGCAACCTCGCGATAGAGCACCGACCCGACCGGAAGGGACGCGTCCCTAGCAAGAACCAGATCAGCGACGACCGCACTCTTGAGGACGAACCTGGCCGAAGAGAAGCGCTCCCTCTCACCAGCAACACCAGCGCCGCACTGATCGCGCGCTGGAGCGACGACCAGACCGGCGAAAGGAGACTCGCTCCCCCCAGCAGTCGCCACTTCAGCGGCGACCACGCCAGGGAGCATCCAACTTGGCTGGAGGGAAGGAGCGCTCCTCCGGCGGACATCGACAGGAGGAAGCGCTCGTGCGTTTCAACGAGCTACTGCTCGGAGGGGAGCTCGAAGTCGCTCTTCGCCAGTTCCTCGACGTTGACGTCCTTGAACGTGACGACTCGAACGTTCTTGACGAAGCGGGCCGGGCGGTACATGTCCCAGACCCATGCGTCCTGCATGGTGACCTCGAAGAAGACCTCTCCGTTGTCGACGCTGCGCACCTGGAGGTCGACCGAGTTCGTCAGGTAGAACCGGCGCTCGGTCTCGACGACGTAGGTGAACAGCCCGAGGACGTCGCGGTACTCGCGATAGAGCTGCAACTCCATCTCGGTCTCGTACTTTTCGAGATCCTCCGCGCTCACGCTCGTGCCCCTTCCGTGCGGTCCTCGTCGGGGTGTTCCCCCTCGGTCTCCTCCTCCAGGACCACATCTCCATTGTTACGCAAGGCACGCCCGACGTTGACGTAGGAGAACCGATGCTCAGGACACGGACCGTGCAGTTCGAGCGCCCTGCCGTGCGCGCGGGTCACATAGCCCTTGTGAACATCGAAGCCGTACTCGGGATACCGCTCATGGAGATTCACCATGATCCGGTCCCTTGTGACCTTGGCGATGATGGACGCGGCGGCGACGCAGGCCGCGACCTGGTCGCCCTTGATCATCGGGAGGCCGGGGACGTCCAGCCCCGGCACCGGAAAGCCGTCGCTGATCACATACGCGGGACGCTTGTCGAGGGCGGCCAGCGCCCGGCGCATCCCGGTGATGTTGCACCGGTGCAGACCCAGCCGGTCGATGTCATGGCACGGGATGACGATGGCGCTCCACGCGTAGGCGCGCTCGGTGATCTCGGCGTACAACCGCTCCCGGCGCGCGGGTGTGAGCAGCTTGGAATCCGTGAGGCCGTCGATCTTCCCTCGTCCGCCCTGGAGGATCACCGCGCCGACGACCATCGGCCCCGCACAGGCTCCCCGCCCCGCCTCGTCGACCCCGGCGACGGGGCTGAAACCCGCGTGGCCAAGAGCCCGCTCGTACGCGAACAGTCCTGCGTCCCGGCGCGGCGTGAAGCGGAGTGGACGACCGTTCATGCTCCGCAGCGTACGTCCCAGGAAGCCCCGAGCGCTCCCCGAACGCCTCCTTACTGCCGTATGCCGCACCACACCGAAATCCACCCAAGCCAGAAAGCGGCAGTGCAGCGACGCGCGCTCCCTGGGCGGGCCCCGCATCCCGCGGGTTGGGGCAGCGAGCGATCCGGGGGCCTGGACGGATGGACGGAGCTTGGCGTCCGAGCTTGGCGTCCGAGCTTGGCGTCCGAGCTTGGCGTCCGAGCTTGGCGTCCGAGCTTGGCTGCGGATGCGTGTCGCGCGCGGGTTAGCGCTCGGCATGGCCTTGTTGGGGCGGTTTCGCGCGTCGGGCTGGGCTATATGGCCGATCATGCGTGCGGGTTCGCAGGCGCGGGTCGGCTTCGTTGGGTGTTGGCGCTTTCGTCAGGGTTTGTAGTGGTGGCGGCGTCTGAGGTACGCGAGGGGCAAGGTGCAGAGGATGCCCAGGGCGTAGGGGGCCGCCGGGAGGGCGGCTGCGCCGGACTTCTCCAGGGCGGGTTGTTTGAAGGTGGCCGGGATCGGCAGAGTGCCGAGGCGGTCCAGAGGCCAGACGATGACGAAGGCGCGGCCGATGACGCGGTCGATCGGGATGGTGCCGCCGCCCGGGTCGCCGCGGTGGGAGCGGGAGTCGTAGGACAGTTCGCGGTGGTCGCCCATCACCCAGAGCTGACCCGGCTTCACGGTGACGTCGAAGGGGTCGTTGGAGGGCTTGTTCTGCTCATGGGTGACCGGGTCGGTGAAGATGTAGGACTTCTCTTCCAGGGGGACCCCGTTGACCGTGACGCGGCCCTGGGCGTCGCAGCACTTGACGTGGTCGCCGGGGATGCCGATGACGCGCTTGATGTAGTCCTTCTCGTTGGGCGCGACGCCGAAGGCGGTGCCTACGGCGCGCAAGGCCTTGGAGACAGGGTTGCTGGGCTCGTCGACCTGGACCTCGGGGTCCCAGGAGTCGAGGCCGTTGAAGACGATGACGTCACCGCGGGCGATGTCCCGCGTGTGGTAGACGATCTTGTTGACCAGGACGCGGTCGCCGACCTGGAGGGTGTTCTCCATGGAGCCGGACGGGATGTAGAACGCCTGGACCGCGAACGCCTTGATGACGAGGGCCAGCACGACGGCGACCACGATGAGGACGGGAAGCTCTTTCCAGAAGGAGCCCTGCTTCTTCTTGCGCTTGCCGTCGTCTTCGGAGTCGTCGGCCGTCTCATCGGCCGAGTCCACGGGCTCCTTCTCTTCGGGCACCGCGCCCTCGGCTTCGGATCGCACGTCTCTCCGATCGTCCTCGTCAGTCATCAGAGCGAAAGCCTAGCGGCGCGGTGCCCATGGGACGCCGCGCGTGGGCGTGTCGCCGACGGCCAAGCCGATCATCTCCGTCCAGAACGGGCAACGCCCCGGGCACCGTGGCGGGTTCCCGGGGCGTCGTGGTCCATCGGCTCAGTGCTCGCGCTTCTCCTTGATGCGCGCGGCCTTGCCGCGCAGGTTGCGCAGGTAGTAGAGCTTGGCGCGGCGGACGTCGCCGCGGGTGACGATTTCGATCTTGTCGATCGAGGGGCTGTTGAGCGGGAAGGTCCGCTCGACGCCGACGCTGTAGCTGACCTTCCGGACGGTGAAGGTCTCGCGGGCGCCGCCGCCCTGCCGCCGGATCACCACGCCCTGGAAGACCTGGATACGACTCCGGTTGCCCTCCGTGACGCGCACGTGCACCTTCAGCGTGTCGCCCGGACGGAAGTCCGGGACGTCGGCGCGCATCGCGGCCTTCTCGATCTCCTGGATCAGGGTGTGCATCGCAGCGGTTCCTCGTGGTCGAACGCGGGCGTCGAGAGGCCCCGGTGGGTCTTTCGTGGGGGCGTCGCGCCGCGGAAAGTGGTCTTGGGGTGCCGTGCGGTCTGGACGCACGGACGCTTTAGTCTGCCATATCTTCGCCGTCAACCGGAAAACCGGCCTCGCGCAGCACAGCACGGTCGTGCTTGTCGAGGGCCTCCGGCGTGAGGCGTGAGAGCAGTTCAGGGCGGTGACGGGCCGTCCGGCGCAGCGCCTCGTCGCGCCGCCAGCGGGCGATCGCGCCATGGTGGCCCGAGAGAAGAATGTCCGGAACAGGCCGCTCGCGCCAGACGGGAGGCTTGGTGTAGACGGGGCCTTCCAGGAGCGACTCCATCGCGCCGGGGGCGAACGAGTCGTCGGCGACGGAATCGGCGTTTCCGAGGACGCCGGGCAGAAGGCGGCCGATCGCCTCCACCATGACGAGGACGGCGACCTCCCCGCCGGCGAGGACGAAGTCGCCGAGGCTGACCTCGTCCACCGGCATCCGGGTACGGGCCTCCTCGGCGACACGGGAGTCGATGCCCTCGTAGCGGCCGCAGGCGAAGATCAGCCAGGGCTCCGCCGCGTACCGCACCGCGTCCGCCTGCGTGAACGGCCGCCCGCTCGGCGTCGGAATGATCAGCCGCGGCACCGCCCCTGCGGGAGATGCACCACCGGAAGATGTCGCGCCAGCGGCGTCCGCGAGGGAAGCCGGGGGACGTTCCGCCGAGACGGGTGTGGTGGCAGGGCCGCCGGGCGGAGGGCCCGGCATCGCTCCGGCGGCGGACGCGCCACCGGGGTATGTCGCGCTGGGGGAAGGCGGGGACGTCTCGCCGGGCACGTGCGGAGTGCCGGGGCCGCCGGACGGAGAGTGCGGCACTGGCCCGGCGGCGGAGATGCCACCTGCAGGTGTCGCGCCAAAGGCTTCCGCGGACGTCCCACCGGGCGCGCGCGGGGCGGCAGGTCCGCCAGGCGGAAGGCCCGGCGTCAATCCGTCGGCGGACGCGGCACCGGGGTATGTCGCGCCGGCGGCGTCCGCGGAGGAGGGCGGGGACGTTTCGCCGGGGGTGGGGGGGTTGGGCGGGGGGGCCAGGGTGTCGAGGGCCTCGCCCCAGGGGTCGGGTTTCATGACCATGCCGGGGCCGCCGCCGTAGGGGGTGTCGTCGACGGTGCGGTGCCGGTCGTGGGTCCATTCGCGCAGGTCGTGGACGCGGACGTCCAGCAAGCCGGCGCGCCGGGCCTTGCCCAGGAGGGAGATCTCCAGCGGAGCGAAGTACTCGGGGAAGATCGTGATTACGTCGAGTCTCATGATTCGTCGAGCAGGCCGGGGGGCGGATCTATGACGAGCCGCCCCCCGGGAACGTCCACCTCGGGGACGAGCGCGGCCACGAAGGGGACCAGCTTCTCGCCCCCGGCCCCGCGCACGACCAGGAGATCCTGGCCGTGGTGCAGGACATCCGCGACCAGGCCGACCTCGGTCCCGTCCGTGGTGACCACGGCGAGCCCGAGCAGTTCCTGGTCGTGGAAGTCGTCCGGGTCGGCGGACGGGGGGATGTCACCGGGGTCGACGACGAGCCACGTGCCGCGCAGTTCCTCCGCGGCGTCGCGGTCGCCGACCCCGGCGAAGCGCACGAGCAGGCGTCCCGAATGCCAGCGTTTCCGCTCGATGGTGAGCGGACCGGCGGTGACGGGGTCGGTGGCGAGCGCCGTGCCCGGGACGAACCGGGACTCCGGCTCGTCCGTGCGGACGTCGACGGTGACTTCGCCGCGAACCCCGTGCGGCCGTCCGATCCGTCCCACCACGAGCGGTTCGCTCATCGGGACGCCACTCAGCGGACCTCGTTGACGTCGAGCAGGTCGACACGCACGTAACGGCCTCCGGAGAGGGCGCTGATCACCGTGCGCAGGGCCTTGGCGGTGCGACCGCTTCGGCCGATGACCTTCCCGAGGTCCTCGGGGTGCACACGCACCTCCAGGACCCGGCCGCCCCTGATCCGGCGGGCGCGAACCTGGACGTCGTCCGGGTTCTCGACGATCCCGCGGACCAGGTGCTCGAGCGCTTCTTCGAGCACGTCAGCCCTCGCTCTTGGCTTCGTCGGTCTCGGTGGCCTTCGCCTCGGACTTCTTCGGCTCGGCCTTCTTCTTGCCGCGGGTCGCGCTGCCGGCGGCCTCGTCGTCGCCCAGCGACTCCTTGACGGCGGCCTCGAACGCGGCCTTCTTGTCGGCCTTCGGCTCGGCGACCTTGAGGGTGCCCTCGGCGCCCGGCTCGCCCTTGAACTTCTGCCAGTCGCCGGTGATCTTCAGCAGGTTGAGCACGGGCTCGGTCGGCTGCGCGCCGACACCCAGCCAGTACTGCGCACGCTCAGAGTCGATCTTGATGAGCGAGGGCTCCTGCTTGGGCTGGTAGAGCCCGATCTCCTCGATGGCCCGCCCGTCCCGCTTGGTGCGGGCGTCGGCGACGACGATCCGGTACTGCGGGTTCCGGATCTTCCCCAGACGCTTGAGCTTGATCTTGACTGCCACGGGTGTGGTGTACTCCAACTTCATCACTGGTTGGACGGGCCCGCGCCAGGTGGGGAACACCGGCTCACGGCCGCCCGATGGACTCCGGTCGCGCTGGACGAGAGAGGGCGCCTCGCGATTCCGGGTTTCCAGCCTGTCATTCTGCCAGACGTTCGCCGCGAAAGCGCAATCGCACAGACCGGGTGTCGCCCCTTCACCTCCGAGACAGCCCGTAACCCCCTGCCCCGGCCCGGCCACCGCGTCGCCATGGCGTCCAACACCCCGCTGCCGCGCACCCGCCCGCTGTGCCCCACACCTGCCTGTTGCCGCTCGCGTGTTTGCTGCCGTACAGGTGCTCGCTGTCGCGCGCGTGTTCGCTGCGGGCAGGTGCCGTTGGGGTGTACGTGAGCGGTGTTGCGCTTCGTTGTATGGCTGGTGGCCGTTGCATTGTTCTCTGCGGCCGGGGCGGGCTCGCGTTGGGCGGCTTGCTTGGGGCAGAGCCTGGCCGGGTGGCTGGGGCGGTGCTGTGGAGCTGTTTGTTCGCCGCGGTTCGTGCGGGTGGGTGCGTGTGTGGGCGCGGCAGGGCGGGCTCGAAGGGGCGCGCCCTGCCGCGCGGGTGCGATGGGGGGCAGTTACTTCTTTTTGCGGCCCTGGAGTTTGTTCAGGTCGGGCATCTGGAAGCCGGGGGGGAGTTGGCCGCCGCCCAGGCCGGGCGGGAGCTGGCCGCCGCCGAGGCCGGGTGGGAGGCCCTTCGGCATGCCCTCGGCTGCGGGGGCCTGCTCCTGGGGGGACTTGCCTCCCGCGGCGCGCTTGCGGGGGTCGCCGCTGCGCTGCTTGCCCTTCTTGTTCTTGGCGGCCTTCGCCGCCTTCGTGGCCTTGCGGCGGCCGCCGGGCATGCCGGGCAGGCCCATGCCGCCGGCCATCTGGCGCATCATCTTCTGCGCGTCGAAGAACCGGGTGACCAGGCTGCTGACCTCGCCGACGCCGACGCCGGAGCCCTGGGCGATGCGGGCCCGCCGCGAACCGTTGATGATCTTCGGCTGGGCGCGCTCCTGCGGGGTCATCGAGCGGATGATCGCGGCGATGCGGTCCAGGTCGCGGTCGTCGATCTGGCTGATCTGGTCGCGGACCTGGCCCATGCCCGGCATCATCCCGAGCAGGTTCCCGATCGGGCCGAGCTTGCGGATCATCATCATCTGCTCGAGGAAGTCCTCGAGGGTGAAGTCCTCGCCCGAGGCGAACTTGCTGGACATCTTCTCGGCCTGCTCGGCGTCGAACGCCTGCTCGGCCTGCTCGATCAGGGTGAGGATGTCGCCCATGTCGAGGATCCGGCCCGCCATGCGGTCCGGGTGGAAGACGCTGAAGTCCTCGAGCTTCTCGCCCGTGGAGGCGAACATGATGGGGCGTCCGGTGATGTGCCGGACGGACAGGGCCGCGCCGCCGCGCGCGTCGCCGTCGAGCTTGGTGAGCACGACGCCGTCGAAGCCGACGCCGTCCATGAAGGCCTGGGCGGTGTTGACCGCGTCCTGGCCGACCATGGCGTCGACGACGAACAGGATGTCGTCGGGGCGGACGGCGTCGCGGATGTCGACGGCCTGCTGCATCATCTCGGCGTCGATGCCGAGGCGGCCGGCGGTGTCGATGACGACGACGTCGTGCTGGGCGTGCCGGGCCTGGTCGATCGAGCGGCGCGCCACGTCGACCGGGTCGCCGACGCCGCTGCCCGGCTCGGGCGCGAACACCGGGACCCCGGCCCGCTCGCCGACGACCTGGAGCTGCTGGACGGCGTTGGGGCGCTGGAGGTCGGCCGCCACCAGCATCGGCGTGTGGCCCTCCTGCTTCAGCCAGCGGGCCAGCTTGCCGGCGAGGGTGGTCTTGCCGGCGCCCTGCAGGCCCGCGAGCATGATCACGGTCGGCGGGGTCTTGGCCAGCCGGATCCGCCGGGTCTCGCCGCCGAGGATGGTGATGAGCTCCTCGTTGACGATCTTGACGACCTGCTGCGCCGGGTTCAGCGCCTGCGAGACCTCCGAGCCCTGCGCCCGCTCCTTGATCTGCGCGATGAAGTCCTTGACCACGGGGAGCGCGACGTCGGCCTCAAGGAGCGCGATCCGGATCTCGCGGGCGGTCGCGTTGATGTCGGCCTCGGAGAGCCGGCCCTTGCTGCGCAGCGACGAGAAGACCGTCGTCAACCGGTCGGAGAGCGTCTCGAACACGTGTCTGGACCGTCCTTGGAAAGCTGCTGGGATCGCCTATCAGCGTATCGGGTCACACGGCGAGCCCCGCCCCCTCCGGGAACCCGGTCAGCGGAGGGTCTTCAGAACCCGGGTCCGGACCGCCGCCAGCGCGTCGGGGTCGTCGAGGGGGCGGCCCTGCTCGTCCACCACGTAGAAGACGTCCACGGCCTCGGCTCCGAGGGTGTCCACCTGGGCGGCGCGGACCTGCAGGCCGCAGGACCCGAGCGCCTGGCCGACGCGCCACAGGAGGCCGGGACGGTCGTGCGCCCGGACCTCGACGACGGTGGCGGTGCGCGAGGCGTCGTCGACGATCATGACGCGCGGGGGCGGCACCGTGACGCCGGGCCGGATCCGGACGGACCGCGCCCGCCGTTCCAGCCGCTCGGCCACGTCGAGCCGTCCGGCGAGCATCCGCCGCAGGTCCGCCTCCAGCCCGGCCGGATCCGGCGGCGTGCCGTACTCGGGGACGGCCGTGAAGTCCAGCACCGCGGTCTGGGCGGGCGAGGCCGACGGGGAGGAGATCACGCGCGCGGTCTTCACGGCCAGGCGGTGCAGGGCGAGGACGCCGGCGGCGCGCCAGAGCAGGCCGGGGCGGTCGGGGGCGGCGATGGTGATCCGGGAGCCCGTCACGCGGACGGCGGCGCCGTCGTGGCGCGCCAGGGCGAGGTGGTCGGCGCCGAGCGCCGGCGCGGGCGGGGGCGTGCCGCCGGAGAGCGCGGCGGTGGCGCGGCGGGCGAGTTCGGCGACCAGGCCGGCCTTCCAGGCGCCCCAGGCGGCGGGGCCGGTGGCGCCGCCGTCGGCGACGGCGAGGGCGGCGAGGAGGTCGACGACCTCGCGCTCGCGGCCGGGAACGCCGGACACGGCGGAGGTGACGGTCTGGACGGTGACCGGGTCGTCGATGTCGCGGCGGGTCGCGGTCTCGGGCAGCAGCAGGTGGTGGCGGACGACGGTCTCGAGGACGCGGACGTCGTCCTCCGGGAGGCCGAGGCGGGCGCCGATGTCGCGGGCGACGACCGCGCCGGAGGTGGAGTGGTCGCCGGGCCAGCCCTTGCCGATGTCGTGCAGGAGCGCGCAAATCAGGAGCAGGTCGGGGCGGGCCACCTCGCGGGTCAGGGCGGCGGCGCCCGCGGCGGTCTCGACGAGGTGGCGGTCGACGGTGAAGCGGTGGACGGGGTTGCGCTGCGGGCGGTTGCGGACGCGCTCCCAGTCGGGCAGCAGCCGGACGATCAGCCCGGCCTGGTCGAGGGCCTCCCAGACGGCGATGGCGGCGGGCCCGGCGCCGAGCAGGGAGACGAGCGCGTCGCGGGCCTCGGCGGGCCAGGGGGCCTGCGGCAGCGCGGCGCGGTCGGCGAGCCGGGCGACCGTGGCGGGGGCGAGCGGCAGGCCCGTCTGGGCGGCGGCCGCGGCGACGCGCAGGACGAGCGCCGGGTCGTTCAGATCGGCGTTGCGTGCGAGGACGACCTCGCCCTCGTGCTCGACGGCGCCGTCCCCGACCGGCCTGCGCTCCACACCGCGCCGGCCCGCGCCCTGCGGGACGCCGGGAGGCTGCCGGACTTTGGCCCTGGTGAAGTTCTCGACGCGGCGCCACAGGTGGGACGCCCCGTAGGTGACGGTTCGGGCGGCTTCGGCGATCGAGCGTTGCAGGACGTCGGCGTCCAGGAGCCCGAGGGCGTGGGCGACGGCCTCCTGTTCCTGGAGGACGAGGCGGTCGGTAGAGCGGCCGGTGACCTGGTGGAGCGCGTGCCGGATGTCGAGGAGCAGGTCATGGGCGGCGCGCACTCGCGCGTCCGGGGCGGAGGCCACCCAGGACGCGGCGACGGCGTGCATGACGTGGACGTCCCGCAGCCCGCCGTGGGCTTCCTTCAGATCGGGTTCGAGCAGGAACGCCAGCTCGCCGTGGGCCTCCCAGCGTTCGCGGCACATCGCCGACAGTTCGGCCAGCCGGGTGGGGGCGTCGGCGCGCCAGTCGGTGAGGACGGCGGCGCGCAGCTCGTCGACGAGGGCGTGGTCGCCGGCGACGCGGCGGGCCGACAGCAGGCCGAGGGCGGCCTTCATGTCGCCGCGCGCCACGGTCCGGGCCTCGGCGACGGTGCGGACGGAGTGGTCGAGCCGGAGCCCGGAGTCCCAGACCGGGTACCAGACGCGGTCGGCGATCTCCGCGACGCCGGCCAGGCCGCGGTGCAGCAGGACGAGGTCGAGGTCGCCGCCGGGGGTCAGTTCACGCCGCGCGTGGCTTCCCACCGCGACGAGCGCCACTCCCTCGGGCTCCGCCCCGTCCGCGGCGGCGCCGTCGGAGGGCGGGGCCGTGGTCAGGAGGGAGGCCAGCCAGCGGTCGAGGGCGGCGGCGCGGGCTGCGCGGGCGGTGGCCAGGGCGGCGCGGGCCGACTCCGAAGCGGCGCCGCCGGCCGGAGGGGGCGCGGGGGCCCGGTCTCCGGCCGGCGGGTGGGCGAGGGTCACCGTGCTCCCTAGAGGGCTTCCGGGCCGGTCTCGCCGGTGCGGACCCGGACGACGGTGTCGACCGGCACGGCCCACACCTTCCCGTCGCCGATCTTGTCGGTGCGGGCCGCCTTGACGATCACGTCGATGATGTCGTCGGCGTCCTCGGCCTCGACCAGGACCTCGACGCGCAGCTTGGGCACCAGGTCGACCTGGTACTCGGCGCCCCGGTAGACCTCGGTGTGGCCCTTCTGCCGCCCGTAGCCGCTGGCCTCGCTGACGGTCATCCCCTTGACGCCGAAGGCCTCCAGGGCCTTCTTCACCTCGTCCAGCTTGAACGGCTTGATGACCGCCGTGATGAGCTTCATCCCTTCGCCTCCACCTTCTTCGCCGGGGCGGCGGGGGCGGGCGCCGCCGCGGTCGCCCCGGAGCCGATGCCCGCCCCAGAACCGATGCCCGCGCGGATCGTGCCGAAGTCGTAGGCGGTCTCCGCGTGCGCCGTGCTGTCGATGCCGGCGGCCTCGTCGTCCTCGCTGATCCGGAAGCCCATCACCAGGTCGATCACCTTGGCGATCACGTAGGTGACGACGAAGGAGTAGGCGAGCGTCGCCAGGACCGCGACGGCCTGCTTGCCGAGCAGCGCGAACCCGCCGCCGGCGAACAGCCCGTCGGCGCCGGCGTCGTTGACGGCGGTGGTCGCCAGGAAGCCGATCAGCAGGGCGCCGACGATGCCGCCGACCATGTGGACGCCGACGACGTCGAGCGAGTCGTCGTAGCCGAGCTTGTACTTCAGGCCCACCGCGAACGCGCACACCGCGCCGGCGACCAGGCCGAGGGCGAGGGCGCCGAGGGGGGTGACGAACGCGCAGGCCGGGGTGATCGCGACCAGGCCGGCCACCACGCCCGAGGCGATGCCGAGGGTCGTGGACGCGCCGTCGCGCAGCTTCTCGACGACGATCCAGGCGAACGCGGCGGCGCAGGTGGCGACGAGCGTGTTGATGAACGCGACGGCCGCGGTGGAGCCGGCCGACAGCGCGGACCCGGCGTTGAAGCCGAACCAGCCGAACCACAGCAGCCCGGCGCCGAGCAGGACGAACGGCAGGTTGTGCGGCCGCATCGGCTCCTTCGGCCAGCCCTTGCGCTTGCCGAGCACCAGCACCAGGGCGAGCGCCGCGACGCCGGCGTTGATGTGGACGACCGTCCCGCCCGCGAAGTCGAGCGCGCCGAGGTGGAACAGCCAGCCGGACTTGCCGCCGTCCTTGCCGTCGGACCACCACACCCAGTGGGCGATCGGGAAGTACACCAGCGTCGCCCAGACCAGGGTGAACACCACCCAGGCCCCGAACTTGGCACGGTCCGCGACCGCGCCGCTGATCAGCGCGACGGTGATGATGGCGAACGTGGCCTGGAACGCCACGAAGACCAGCTGCGGGATGCCCGTCCCGTCGTCGGCCGTGGCCGCGTTCTCCAGGCCGACCAGGCCCCAGTCGCCGAACCCGCCGATGAACGAGCTGAGCCCGCCGCCGTCGCCGAAGGTGAGCGAGTAGCCGTAGACGACCCACGCCATGCCCACCACGGCGATGCTGACGAAGCTCATCATCATCATGTTGAGCACGCTTTTGGCCCGGCTCATACCCCCGTAGAAGAAGGCCAGGCCCGGTGTCATCAGCAGGACGAGCGCCGTGCTCGTCAGCATCCAGGCGGTACTACCGCTATCGATCTTCATCTCTGAGCGCGTCCCTCCTCGCCAGGAACTTCGAACTGCTCAGAGACTCTGGCGCGGCCGTTTCGCCCGGTATGCCGCTACGTTTCCGCCATGTGAAACCCGACTTCGGCGTGTTTCGCCGCTGTTTCCAAGTCCTCACATGCCGTATTTACTCGGTTTGCGGGCGGCTTCCGGGCCCGCCGACGGCCGGTTCAGTCGCCGAGGATCGCGTCCACGAACGCCTCGGGCTCGAACGGCGCGAGGTCGTCCGGCCCCTCCCCGAGGCCCACCAGCTTCACCGGGACGCCGAGCTCGCGCTGCACCTGGACGACGATGCCGCCCTTGGCGGTGCCGTCCAGCTTGGTGAGCACCACGCCGGTGATGTTGACGACCTCGGCGAAGACCCGGGCCTGCTGCATGCCGTTCTGGCCGGTCGTGGCGTCCAGGACGAGCAGGACCTCGTCGACCGCGGCCTGCTTCTCCACCACCCGCTTGACCTTGCCGAGCTCGTCCATCAGCCCGGTCTTGGTGTGCAGCCGGCCCGCCGTGTCGACGATCACCACGTTGACCTTGGTGTCGATGCCCTGCTTGACGGCGTCGAACGCGACGCTGGCGGGGTCGGCGCCCTCGTCCTTGCGGACGACCTGCGCGCCCACCCGCGTCCCCCACGTCTCCAGCTGGTCGGCGGCGGCGGCGCGGAAGGTGTCGGCGGCGCCCAGCAGCACGGTGTTGCCGTCGCCGACGAGGACGCGGCCGAGCTTGCCGCACGTGGTGGTCTTGCCGGTGCCGTTCACGCCGACGACCATGAGGACGGCGGGACGGTCGCCGTGCGCCTCGGTGTGCAGGGAGCGGTCGATGTCGGGGCCGATCTGCTTGAGCAGCTCCTCCTTGAGCATCGCCCGGACCTCCTCCGGGCTGCGCGTGCCGAGGACCTGGACGCGGGTCCGCAGGTCGTCGGTGACCTGCCGGGCCACCGCGGTGCCCATGTCGGCGGAGATCAGGGTGTCCTCGATCTCCTCCCAGGCGTCCTCGTCGAGCGTGTCGCGCGACAGCAGGACGAGGAGGGTCTTGCCGAAGGCGTTCTGGGAGCGGGCGAGCCGGGCCCGCAGCCGCACGAGCCGGCCCGCGCCGGGCGGGGGCCGCTCGATCTCGACGGCGGGCCGCGGCGGCGCCTCCGTCGGCGGGGCCTTCTCGATCGTGGGGGCTGCGGTGTCGGCCGCGTCGGCGGCGGTGGCGCCGCCGGTGCGCTCGGAGGGGCGCTCGACCGGCGGGCGGGTCCGGCGCGGCCGCAGCAGCGTGACGCCGCCGATGATCAGCGCGATCACGGCCAGCACGGCGATGACGATCACAAATTCCATAACGCCCCCAGTTTTCCAGACGAGCACTCCCGCGCGAACACGCTGCGCCGGGCCCGCCGATCATGCGGCGAGCCCGGCCGGGCGCGCAACCGCGCGGGAGCCCCGAACGTCACGGCGCCCGCGCCGGGACGGTAGATCAGGCATTACCTCCAGGGAGGGATGCCCGTTCGGAGGACTCCCACTCGTCGACGTTGCGGAGCAGCGCCTCCAGATAGGAGCGCAGGTGGGTCCGGTAGACGTCGCTGTAGGTGCGCAGGTAGGCGATCTCGCGCTCCAGGGCGAGGCGATCCGCGTCCGGGAGGTTCTCGGGGCGGGGCGCCGGCGCGGCCTGCGGCGGGGCCGTGCGGACGGCCGCCTCGGCGACGGCGGCGGCCTTGCGGTGGGCGTCCTCCAGCATCTGCTCCGCCCGTCCCTTGGCGTCGGACAGGATCGCCTCCCGGTGCAGCCTCGCCTCGTGCGCCAGCTCCCTGGTGTAGCGCTCGGCGTCCGCCACGTACAGGTCGGCGGTCTGCTGGGCCTGCGACAGGATGCGGACGGCCTGGAAGTGGGCGTCCTCGGGGGCCATCACGCCTCGGGAGCCGGAGGACGCCTGGCTGCGCAGCCGGTTCACCTCGTCGGCGAGGGCGGCCTTGTCGGTGAAGATCTTGACGAGTTCCCGCTCCACGTACTGCAGGAAGTTGCGGACCTGCTCCTCGTCGTATCCGCGGCGCCCTAGGGCGGCCCGGGCGAACACCACCGAGTGGAGCTCGCCCGGGGTCAGCCGCGAGCCCTCGGAGACGACCGGAAGGTTCGGGGAGTTCAACGCGCTCACCTCTGTGCGTCGGCGAAGGTTTCGAGGCGGATGCGGTCACGGGGGACGCCGAGCCGCGTCAGCTGCTCGACGGTGTGCCCGACCATGACGGCCGGCCCGCACACGTAGGCGTCGTGACCGTCCCAGGGGCCGCGCCTCGCGACCACGTCGGACAGGTTGCCGTGCTCGATGCCGTCGTCCCCCGACTGGAGCAGCGAGGAGAACCCGTGCCCGCCCGGTTCGTCCGAAACGGCCGGGACGACGGTGAGCCAGGGGAAGCCGTCCGCCAGCTTGGCCAGATCCTCCAGGTCGTAGAGGCCGTCGCGGCTGCGAGCACCGAAGAACAGGTGCACGCGGGGCGGGACGGCGCGGCGGGAGACCTGCTCCAGGATCGCCTTCAGCGGGGCCAGGCCGGTGCTGCCCGCGACGAGCAGGACGTCCCGCGGGGAACTCTCGTCCAGCGTGAGGGTTCCGATGGGGGCGCCCATGCGGACGCGGTCGCCGGCCTGGGTGCCGCGCACGAGCACGGGGCTCACCGGCCCGCCGTCCACCAGCCGGACGTGGAAGTCGACGGTGTGGTCGGGACGCGGTGCGTTCGCCATCGAGTAGTACCGCCAGTGCCGCAGCCGGGACGGCACTTCGAGCGCGACGGACTGGCCCGGCGCGTACGGCAGGGGCCGGTCGGGCTGGATCCGCAGGACGCTGATGTCGAATCGGCGGCGCTCGACGGCGACGACCTGCCCGTTCCACCAGGCGGGGCTGGTGAGGGCGTTCTCGTCGGCGGCCTCCAGCATGACCTTGGCGACGAGGGTGTAGGCCGCCGTCCAGTCGCTTTCGAGGTCGTCGGTCCAGGCCGTCCCGGAGAAGTGCCGCAGGGTGGCGAGGAGGCTGGCCCCGACGTGCGGGTAGTGCTCGGCCACGATGCCGAACCTGCGGTGGTCACGGCCGAGCTGCTGCAGGAACGGGACGAGATTGGACAGGTCGTCCACCTGGGACACGATGTGCCCGAGGGCGCGCAGCAGCTTGTCGCGCTGCCCGCTCATCCCGATGGGGAACATGTCGCGCAGGTGGGGGTTGCGTACGAAGAGGTCGGAGTAGAAGAACAGGGCGACCGCGTCGCCCTTCTCGGCGACCTGCGCGAAGCTGGCCTTCAGTCGCTGGGCGTCCACGGATCAGGCGACGGGCTCCGCCGCGGCCTCCGTCATGACCTTCGCGACGACGCCGTAGGCCGCCGTCCAGTCGCGTTCGAGGTCGGCGTTCCATTCCGGGCCGCTGAAGTGCGCGAGGGTGGCGAGCAGGCTGGCGCCGACGGGCGCGTAATGCTCGGCGACGACACCGAAGCCGTGGTGGCGGCGTCCGAGGTCGGTGAGGAACGGGACGAGCGCGTCGGGGTCGTCCACGGTCGAGACGATCTGGGACAGCGCCGCGATCAGCACCTCGTGCTGCTTGGCCATCGACGCGGGGAACATCCGCCTGAGCTGCGGGTCCCGCGCGAAAAGGTCGGCGTAGAAATATTCGGCGACGTCCAGGCCGTTCGTGGCGACCAGGGCGAAATTGTCTTTGAGTTTTTGCGGATCCACGGGTGACACCTCTCAGGCGGTTCTCCGGGCCGGACGGGGGGAGTCCGGTGAAGGAGCCGGAGAGCCGCAGGTCCATATGGGTAGTGGATAGGCCCAGGGCACACAAGCCCGCCAGCGTCGCCGGGTAATCACGGTCGGTGCACGCCGATCCCCTCCGATTACGCGCCACCGGCGCGGATGTGAAGTCTCCAATCGGTTATAGGCCGGGGGAAGACGGCGGAGACGGGGTCCGCCGCCGTGCCCGAAATGTGAGCGCTGGGCGATGTCACGTTCCAAGGAAAATGTGACGCGCATCACCATGACCGCGATGGAGCCGCCCGCCCCGGGGCCAGGGCGCCGGGTGCCGCGGGCCCCTGTTACCGCGGCACCCAGGCGCCTCGACCTGCCGGTGGGCGTCTCACGACGGCCCGGCGACCTCCGGTCGGCCGCCTGCCCGGCCGATCCCATGGAAAGCGACGGCCGCCGCCGGCTTCCTGCGGCGAGCTGAGCCACCGCGCCCAGCCCACCGAGGGTGACGGGACGGCCGGCACTGGGCGCGACGGCCTGCCGCCCATAGCGCGGAAAACGTCTCCGCGGGAGGTCTTTCATCGATTCTTCTCGTGAGATAATCCACCCTTACCTCTCCGCATCCGTCCGGCTCCGCTCGGCTCCGCCTGATCGGCACGGCCGCGCATTTCCCTTCCATGCGCCTGAGGCTTCCCGCAGAGAAAAGGAAGGCACGGATGCGGGCACCGCCAGGACGAGCGCTCACCACCCCTGACCTGGCGATCTTGTCACCGCTGGCCATTCCCCGACCGAGGCGTTAATCTTCGGCTGCCGCCTGATCACCCCGGAAAGGCGGCGCTCTGACATTGGGCCGACACCCCGACCCGAGGAAGGCACGCCATGGCTCTCCGGTTCACTCCCCGCGCCGGCGGCGCGCTCGCCGTCACCGCGCTCGCCATGGCATTTCTCGCGTCCGCTTGCGGCGGTGACGACAAGGACGGCGGTGATGAGGTCTTCCGGCCGCCGTCCCCGTCGCCCACATCGTCCGCGCAGCAGGACACCGACCCGGGCGCCCAGGAGGGGATCGAGGGTGCGCGGGCCGCGCTCCAGGCCTTCCTGCGCGGCCAGGCCGCCGGCGACCCGGCGGTATGCCGCTACGTCGCGAAGGACGGCGACTTCCTTGAGGGCCAGCCGCTCAACGGCGACTGCCCGGCCGGCGTGCGCAACACGCCGCACTTCCTCCGGCCCCAGGAGCGGCAGGCCCTGCGGACCCTGACCGTGAAGGGCGGCCGGCTCTCGGGCGAGGAGGCGGTCATCCCCTTCTCCGCCCTGCACTGGACGAGCGGCTCCATGGTGGAGCGCACCCTCCAGAGCGAGTTCACCCTGCGCCACGACGGGGAGGTCTGGCAGATCGTGAAATGACCTCGGGATCACTGCGGCTCAGGCCCGGTACATGGCGATCCAGTCGACGGAAAGGGTCACGTCCCGCGTCCGGCTGACCCCCTTCGTCGTCAGCTTGGCCATCTGCGGGAACCAGTCGAGCTGGATGGCCTGCCCCATCTTCCCGGGCGGCAGCGCCTCCCGCTTGGACGTGTGGAACCACCTGCGGCCGTCCACGTAGCCCGTCATGCCCCTGGAGTTCCACTCCACCGCGAAGGCGTGCCACTTCGTCAGGTCGACGCGCAGGTGGGCGTCCAGGCGCCGGGAGTCCTTCTCGGGCCCGTAGTGAAGGAAGAAGTTGGTCCCGTTGCGCAGGCCCTTGTCGCCGTAGGTCTCCATCCAGTCGATCTCCCCGCCTCCGTTGCGCGGGTCGGTGCCGCCACCGCCGCCGACCGGCCACAGCAGCAGGTTGGCGTTGTAGCAGGCGCATCCCCGGCTGACCCGGACGCGGGCCTCCCAGCGCCCGGTCTTCTGGGCGCCCTTCATCCAGGCGACGCCCCCGGTGTCGCCGTTGCGCCTGCCCTTGATGCGCAGGACGCCGTTCCGGACGGTCACCGCCTTGGCGACGCGGCGGCCGCGGCCGCCGTTGCCCGGCCCCGTGTAGACCTCCCAGGCCCGCCGGTCGAAGGTCCGGAATCCGTCGGAGGCGATCGGGCGCCCCCACCCGTACCGCCGCGCCGCGGTGGCCGTGACGCGCTTCTTCTTCCCCTTCTTCGCGCGCTCGGAGTCCCAGGTGTCCTCGTGCGCCCGCGGGCCCGGCTTCCCGTAGGCGATGGCGGGCGCGGACTTCTCCAGCGAACCGATGGCGCGGGCGGGAGCCTGGTCCGGGACCGCCTCCGGGGCGGCGGCGAGCGCGAACGAGCAGCCTGCGGCCAGGACTCCGCCGGCGACCACGCCCATTCTGTTTCGGGTCGGCAAAAGCATCGCGTTCCTCCGGGCGACGAATGAGAAGAAGGCCCGGCCGGAATGGCGCCGTCCTTCATGTAGTCCGTTCACCCGGAACGTTATGCGGCCGCCCGCGGGCCGCCCTAGGGCCCTAGGGCCCTAGCGGCGGGAGGTGCGGGCCCCAATCGCGCAGGCCCAGCTCAGCCGCCCGGAGGCATCCCGAGCCAGGTCACGATGGCCGTGGCCCGGTTCGGCACGCCGAGTTTCGCATAAATGCGATTGATGTAGTTCTTGACGGTTTTCTCGGTGAGAAATAGCTTGGCCGCGATGTCGTGATTCGCATGACCGCGCACGATCAGATCCATGACCTGGACCTCGCGGGCGGAGAGCCCGAACCGCGCGCGCTGCTCGGCCGGATCGGCCGCGGGCGCCGCGGGCCGGCCCGTCCGCGCGGCGTCGATGAGCGCGGCGCTGGCCGCGTGCGAGAGGGGGTGGGCCCGGTGCCGGACGGTGTCCCGGATCGCCGCCGCGAGCTCGTCCACCGTGAAGGTGTTGTGCACGAGGTAGCCGACGGCGCCGTTGCGGACGGCCGACAGGATCACCTCGGGCTCCTCCACCTGGGTGAGCATGATCACGCGGCTGATCCGGCTCAGCGCGGCGGCGGCGCTCACCCCGTCGGCGCGCGGCATCCGGACGTCGAGCAGGACGACGTCCGGCACGAGCCGCCAGGCGAGCTCCTCGGCCTCGCGGCCGTCGCCCGCCTCGCCCACCACCTCGATGTCGTCGGTGGACTCCAGCGCGGAGGTGAGGCCGGCGCGAATGAAGGTGTTGTCGTCCACGACCAGGACGCGGTACCGCACGGGCTCGTCCATCACCGGCTCCCGAGGGCGGTCCGCGCGGGTTCGGACTCCGGGCCCCCCGCCCCCATCGACACCGTGATCTCGGTGCCGCCGCCGGGGACGGAGCGCACGGCCAGCCGGCCGCCCGCCCTCCCGGCCCGCTCGTGCATGCCGACGAGGCCGTAGTGTCCGCCGCGGGCGAGCGCGTCCAGCCACCCGGGGTCGTCCGGCCGCCCGGGCATGCCCTTGCCGTCGTCGCGCACGCGCACCTCCAGTTCGCCGGCGTCGACCGCCGCGATGATGTCGACGCGGGACGCGTCCGCGTGCCGCCGCACGTTCTCCAGCGCCTCCCGCACGATCGTGACCAGCTCCCGCCGCGCCGGCGCCGGAAGGTCCGCGCCCGCCGCGATGTCCACCCGCACGGGGACGCCGGTGCGCCCCTCCCACTCCCCCGCCAGTTCCCGCACGGCGTCGCCCAGCGGGACGCCCGCGGAGTCGTCGCGCAGTTCGGCGATGAGCGAGCGCGCCTCGCGGGTGGCGACCTGCGCGGCGGTCGCGATGCGCTGCGCCTCCTGCTCGGCGCGGTCGGGGGACTTGCGGACCCAGCCGGGCAGGCCGTTCGCCGACAGGGCGATCCCGGACAGCGTCGCGGTCAGCGAGTCGTGCATCTCCCGGGCCAGCCGGGTGCGCTCCTCGGCGGCCATCGCCTGCGCCTCCATCCGCCAGCGGGTCTCCTCGGCGGTGGCGTGCTCGTCGAACAGGCGGCGCAGCACCGTGCCGACGAGCGCCGCGACCCCGTAGAAGACGGGCAGCATGACGAGCAGCGGCATGGCGATGCCGCCGTCGTCGGCGGACGGCGCGTTGCGGTAGAGCGCCGCGTAGTAGAGGACGGCCTGCTGCGCGCACAGCAGCGCGGTGACCGGCCACCGGTACAGCAGCCCGGCGAGACCGGCGGTCACCACCGTCACGAGGAAGTAGGGGCCGAAGATCCCGCCCACCTGCAGCACCGCGTAGCCGATGAGCACGTCGAAGGCCAGCAGCGCGGGCTGCTCGAACAGCCGCAGCACGACCTTCTCCCAGCCCGCCAGCACCACGCCGGACACCACGGCCGCGAGGACGAGCACGCCGAGCGCCCAGGGGTCGCCGCGCACCTGGCCGTCCACCAGCACGGTCACCCCGATGACGAGCACGCGCAGCTGCATCAGCAGGACGAACGTGGTGCCGACCCTGGTCTCGACGGAACGCCGCAGAGCAGACGGAACCGATGCACCGGAGCGCGGCATCGCGGGGGCCCTCCAGTTGACGAGCGCCGAACTCATAACGGTATTGATCTTGTCAAAGACCGCAGAACGAACATTAGTCATTCCGGACGAGGAGATCGCTACGATGCCCACGAGAACAAGCGTCCCCGTGCGCGGGAGGACACCGGTGTCGGCTCCGAGGGCGGTCCCGCAGCCGGAGGAGGCGCGCGCCCCGGCCGATTTACTCGACCTGATGCGCAGCCTGCAGCAATGGTCCGGCCTGCCCCTTTCCGAGCTCGAGGAGCGGATGCGCGCGGACGGCGTGGTCGCCCCTTCCGGGGTCGACGCGCTCCTCAGCGCGGGCACCCTGCCGAGCCGGGGACTGGTGACCTCCTTCGTGACCACATGCGGCCTCGTCCCCGCCGAGCGCGAGCGGTGGCTGCGGGTCTACGACCGCCTGTGCGGGCCCGCCGCCGTGCGGAGCGACCCGCGTGGCCCCGTGGAGGGCGACAAGCGCGTCGCCGGACGGCCGGCGCTCAACCTCGGCCCCGCGACGCCCCCGGCTCCGATCCGCACCACCCCCGCCCCGGCTTCCGAGAGCAGCTCCTCCGGGCGCCACGCGGCGCAGCCGCCGAGGGCGCGGCACCGCAAGACGTCATCGCAGGGGCACGCCGGCCGCCGTCCCGTGTCGCTGCTCGTGGCGGCGCCCGCGATCATCACGATCGGCGTGGTGGTCTCGACGCTGACGGGGGTGTTCGGCGGCGGGGACGGGACGCACCGGCCGCAGACGCCGCCCGGGGCGGCCCGCAAGGCGACGCCGCCCCCGCCCGGCTGGTACACGGTCATGCCGCTGACCGACGACGAGCGGACCGGCGACTGCCTGTCGATCCTGCCCGACGACCGGCTGGACCCGCAGCTGTCGCAGGACAAGTGCGCCGCCGAGGACGCGCTCCAGCGGATCCGGCTCACCTCCGTCCCCGACAGCGCCGGGACGTTCCAGCTGAAGGCGTGGACGGCCAAGGGCAAGCTGTGGTGCGTGACGCTCGACGACCTCGTCGAGCGCGCCAAGCTGCACATGAAGGAGTGCGGGAACGACGATCCGATGCAGCGGTTCGGGCTGACGCCCGCGGGCAAGCCGGTGAAGGGCGGGCAGCTGTTCCGCATCGTGCCGCGGGCGACGCGCGACGACGGCATGTGCGTCGGCGTCGACATCCGGGACACCGGCGGCCTGGAGGCGATCTACGCCGGGTGCGACCGGTCCGGGGTGCGCGGCTACCTGTTCACGCCCGCCGCCGAGCCGTGACCGCGCGGCCGGGTCAGTCGAGGTCGCGCAGGCGCTGGCTGACGACCTGGGTGACGCCGTCACCGCGCATGCTGACGCCGTAGAGGGCGTCGGCGCCCTCCATGGTGCGCTTCTGGTGCGTGATGACGATCAGCTGGGACGACTCGCGCAGCTCCTCGAAGACCGTGATGAGCCGCTGGGTGTTGGTGTCGTCGAGCGCGGCCTCGACCTCGTCCAGCACGTAGAACGGGGAGGGCCGCGCCTTGAACACCGCGACGAGGAACGCGATGGCCACGAGGGACCGCTCGCCGCCCGACAGCAGCGAGAGCCGCTTGACCTTCTTGCCGGGCGGGCGGGCCGAGACCTCGACGCCCGTGCCGAGCATGTCGCCCGGCTCGGTCAGCGAGAGGCTGCCCTCGCCGCCGGGGAACAGCCGGGCGAAGATCCGCTCGAACTCGCGGGCCGTGTCGTCGTAGGCGGCGGCGAACACCTGCTGGACGCGGTCGTCGACCTCCTTGACGAGGCCGAGCAGCTCGCGCTGGGTCTTCTTCAGGTCCTCCAGCTGGGAGGTGAGGAACGCGTGCCGTTCCTCCAGGGCGGCGAACTCCTCCAGCGCCAGCGGGTTGACCTTGCCGAGCTGGTTGAGCTGCCGCTCGGCGGTCTTGGCGCGCTTCTCCTGGACGGCCCGCTCGTACGGGGCGGGCGGCGCGTCCTCGCCCTTCTCGGGGTCGGCCGGGACGGGCTGGTCGGGCCCGTACTCCGACACCAGCGCCTCCACCTCGAGACCGAACTCCTCCAGGGCCCGCTGCTCGAACTGCTCCAGCCGCAGCCGCTGCTCGGCGCGGGCGACCTCGTTGCCGTGCACGACGTTGACGAGGCGTTCGAGCGTCGACGACAGCTCGCGCACCTGCCCGCGGACGACCTTCAGCTCGGCCTCGCGCGCCGCCTTCGCCTGCTCGGCGGCCTCGCGGCGCCGCACCGCGGCCGCGAGGGAGTGCTCGATGCGCTCCAGTGCCGCGCGGGCGCCCCGCAGGACGGCCCTGGCGACCCGGGCCTGCTCCTCCCGGCGGGCGCGGCGCTCGGCGGCGCGGGCGCGCTCCTCCCGCTCGCGGCGGGCGCCGCGTTCGAGGGCGTCGGCGCGTCCGGCGATGGCCTGGACGCGCTCCTCGGCGGTGCGGACCGCGAGCCGCGACTCCATCTCCGCGGTGCGCAGCTCCTGGCAGCGGGCGTTCAGCTCGTCGCGCGACTCCGTGTCGTGCCCGGCCTCGTCGGCGACCTCGGCGGCCTCCTCGGCCTCGGCGAGCCGCACCGCCAGCTCCTCGGCGGCCTCGGTGTCGCGTTCGAGGGACTCCCCGGCCGCGTCGAGGGCCTTCGTCAGCCGCTCGGCCTCGCCCCGCGCCGCCCGGACGTCGGCCTCCAGGCGCGCGGCGCGCTTGGCCTCCTGCGCCGCCTGCGCGTCGTACTCCCGCAGCCGCGCGCGGACGCGGTCGAGGTCGGCCTGCGCGCGGTCGACCCCCGCCCGCGCGTCACCGGTCGCGGCCTCGGCCGCCTCGACGGCGGCCTGGGCCGAGTGCTCGTGCTCCACCGCCTCGGAGAGACCGTCGGCGGCGGCGGCCGCCGCGGTCTCGGCCGCGGCGAGGTCCTCGGTGGCCTGGTCGAGCGTCGCGCGCATCTGCAGAAGGCCCTGCCCACCACCGGCGGCGCCGCCCTGCGCCCAGTGCGCCCCGACGAGCTCCCCGTCCCGCGTGACGGCCCGCAGCGACGCCTCCCGGCGCACGAGCGCGACGGCGGCGGGAACGTCCTCGACCACGACCACGTCCCGCAGCAGATGCTCGAACGCGGGACGCACGGAATCCGGGACGCCGACCGCGTCGACGGCGTAGTCGGCCCCGGCGACCCGCTCGGCCGGCGCCGGCGACCCGCCGCCGACGACCAGCCCGGCCCGTCCGGCGTCGCGGGAGCGCAGCAGCGCGAGGGCGGCCTCGGCGGTGTCCAGGGACCCCACCGCGATGGCCTCGGCGGCGCCGCCCAGCGCGGCGGCGACGGCGGTCTCGTATCCGGGCCGGACGTTCAGCAGCGAGGCGACCGTGCCCAGCACCCCGCCGAGCGTCCCGTCGGACGCGGCCGACAGCAGCGCCTCCCCGCCGTCGGCGGCGCTGGCGAGCGTCAGGTTCAGGGCCTCGATCCGCGCCTGGAGCGCCGCGACCTGCTTCTGCGCCGTCTGGTCGGCGGTGCGGGCCGCACCCGAAGCCGACCGGGCCTCCTTCAACGCGCGGCGCGGGCCGTCCACGGCGGCGCGGGCGGTCTCGGCGGCGTCCTTCGCCGCGGCGAGCGCCTCCTGCGCGGCCTCGTGCTCGGCGGCGAGCTCCGGGTCCTCGACGACCTCGGCCTCGAACGCCTCGAACTCGGCCTGCGCGGACTCGGCGCGCTGGTCGGCCTCCTCCCGCGCGTCCGCGAGCCGCCCGATCTCCGACCGCCCGGCCTGCGCCTTGCTGCGCAGCGCCTCGACCCGGCCGCGCAGCCGGGCCAGCTGCTCGCGGCGGTCGGCGGCGGCGCGGGCCGCTGACTGCAGGCGGCGCTCCTCGGCCGCGAGGGCATCCTCGGCGGCGGACCGCTCCTGCACGGCGCCGGAGAGCCCGTCCCGGGCCTCGTCCAGCGCCTCGCGGAGCATCTCCTCCTGCTCGCGGATCTCGGCCGCCTCGCGCTCCATGTCCTCGGGGTCGCGGCCCCGCCGCTCCTCCTCGCGCGCCTCGGCGGCGTTGCGGTGCCGCTCGGCGGCGAGATCGGCGACGCCGCGGAGCCGCTCCTTCAGCGCCGACAGCTGGAACCAGGTGTCCTGGACCTGCGCGAGCCTCGGCGCCTGCTCCGCCTCCTCCGCCTCCAGGACGGCCTCACGCTCCTGCGCCCCGCCCAGCGCTCGCTCGGTCTCCGTGCGCCGCTCCCGGATCGCGGCCTCGTCGGCGGCCTCCTGCTCCAGCCGCGTCCGCAGCGTCACCAGGTCGTCGGCGAGCAGCCGCAGCCGCGCGTCCCGCAGATCGGCCTGGATCACCGCGGCCCGGCGCGCGATCTCCGCCTGCCGGCCGAGCGGCTTCAACTGCCGCCGCAGCTCCCCGGTGAGATCCTGCACGCGCGTGAGGTTGCCCTGCATCGCGTCGAGCTTGCGGAGGGCCTTCTCCTTGCGCTTGCGGTGCTTGAGGACGCCCGCCGCCTCCTCGATCACCGCGCGCCGCCCCTCCGGCCCCGAGTGCAGGACGCGGTCGAGCTGCCCCTGCCCGATGATCACGTGCATCTCGCGGCCGATGCCGGAGTCCGACAGCAGCTCCTGGATGTCCAGCAGCCGGCACGAATCACCGTTGATCGCGTACTCGCTCGACCCCGACCGGAACATCAGCCGGCTGATGGTGACCTCGGAATAGTCGATCGGCAGCGCACCGTCGGAGTTGTCGATCGTCAGCACGACCTCGGCGCGCCCGAGCGGCGCCCGGTTCGCCGTCCCGGCGAAGATGACATCCTCCATCTTGCCGCCGCGCAGCGACTTCGCGCCCTGCTCCCCCATCACCCAGGCCAGCGCGTCCACCACATTCGACTTGCCGGACCCGTTGGGCCCCACGACAGCGGTGATCCCCGGCTCGAACTTGAGCGTCGTGGAGGACGCGAAGGACTTGAAGCCACGCAGCGTCAGATTCTTCAGATACACGCGCCAGCGGCCCCCCTCACACCCGTCCTCCACCAGAACATCCAAGGAAACATACCGCTGTACTCATTGGTTTTCTCTCCTCACTCGGGCCCAGGGGCCCTCCATCGTCGAGAAAACGGGCGATCGCTGGCATCGCTTCGGCTCGCCTGGCGGCTCGCTGCGCGATCAGGTTCTCGCTTCGCTCGAACCTGCCTTCAGACGCGATCGCGAGCGTGGGGTTGTTGCGGGGTGCTGTGCCGGTTGGGGTCGTCGCCGTGGTGGGGTGCTGGGGGTGGGGACGGCTCCGGTCGGGTCACGGCGCTGATGGAGCTGTGCAAGGTGGCGTGAGTTCGGCGGGTGGCCTCGTTGTCGACATCGACATCGGAGCCGGGCCGAAGGAGAGGGGGCGCGCTACAGCGAGCGCCTCAGCGTCGTCGGGTGCGTCGGTGCCGGGTTCGATGCCTGTGAGCACCTGGCCTCACCCAGGGAGTTCGAGGCAAGGTGAATCTTGCCCCGGTTGCTTCCTGCGCTGATGTTGGAGGCCCCTCCAGGGCACGCAAGGCCGACGCGGGTACCTGGCAGCGCACTTGCGACAACATCGGCGGCTGGGTAGCGTCCGGAAGCCAGAGGGCCCGCGCACCCGAAACACGTGGCGAGCCCACTGGACGAGCCGTGCTCACAAAGCGCAAGCGGCCATCGCGACGACCTCAGCCCTCACCACAACCACGCGGCGACCTTGGGGGCCGCGATCGCGTCCGAAGGCAGGTTCAAGCGAAGCGAGAACCTGATCGCGCAGCGAGCCGCAAGGCGAGTCGGAGCGATGCCAGCGATCGCACGCTTTTATCGACGATGGAGGGCGCTCAGCGCCCGAAGGAGGAGAAAAAGCAAAAAATCACGTCAGCGCGGGTTCGCGCTCCTTTACCGGAAGCGACATCACTTCGTCGTCCGTCGCCGTCGCAAGCGCGTCGTTCTCCGCCTGGAGCCGTACGAGTTCGGCCTCCAGGTCACGTACGCGCTGCTGCAGGCGCCGCATCTCCGCGACCATCCGGGGGTCGGGACCGCCGACGTGGCCGAGTAGAGCCTTCGCCATGACTAAGGGTCCTCCACGCTGAGTAACCAGCAGGGATCGCGCACGGGAAACTGCTGATGTAGGTGCGCGTACCGTCTAGAGTCGCACCGGGCGCTGTCCTGGTCAAGACGCACATCACAGGCCGGTAACAACCTTCCACTACCAGTTTAGCAGGTACAAACCGGTACTCCCTACCCGGTCACCGTTCCCGGAACCCGGAGGCCTCTCCGCGCGGCGCGCCCCAGCGGTCAACGACGCCGGTCACAGCGCCGGGACGTCCGGGAACGCCGCCGGGGACGTCGCCGTCCAGCAGCTCGAGAAGCCGGCGGCAGGCGCCGCGCGGGCCCTCGGCCACGACCTCGACGCGGCCGTCGCCGAGGTTCGTGGCGCTGCCGGTGAGGCCCAGTTCGAGCGCCCGTGACCTGACCCACCAGCGGAACCCGACGCCCTGGACGCGTCCTCGCACCCAGGCCGTGAGCCGCACGGTCTCGTCGTCCTCGTCCATCGTCCCCCCTCGGTGCCCGCTAGTACCGTGCCCGCCTGGGGCGCGGCTGGCACACCGGGCAGCTGTAGGACGAGCGGTTCATGAACTCGTCGCGGCGGATCGGGGCGCCGCAGCGGCGGCAGGGCTCGTCCCGCCGCCCGTAGGCGTCGAGGGACCGCTCGAAGTAGCCGCTCTCGCCGTTGACGTTCACGTAGAGGCTGTCGAAGGACGTGCCGCCGACCTCCAGGGCGGCCGCCATGACCTCTCGTGCGGCCTCCAGGACGCGCGCGGCGTCCGCTCGGGTCATCGTCTCGGTCGGCCGCGCCCAATGCAGCCTGGCGCGCCACAGGGCCTCGTCGGCGTAGATGTTGCCGACGCCGCTGACGAGGGACTGGTCGAGGAGGGCCCGCTTGATCCCAGTCTTGCGGCGGCGCAGGGCGCGGTAGAAGGCCTCCGCGTCGAAGGCGTCCTCCAGCGGGTCGGCGGCGATGTGCACGATCGGCTCGGGGACGAGGGCCCGCCCGTCGAAGGCGTCGGGGACGAGGTCGGCGACCATGAGGTGCCCGAACGTCCGCTGGTCGACGAAGCGCAGGTCGAGGCCGTCGTCGTCGAACTCGACGCGGACCCGCAGGTGCTTCTCGCGTTCCCGGCCGGGCTCGCCGACGAGCAGCTGCCCGCTCATGCCGAGGTGCGCGAGGACCGCCTCGCCGGGTGCGTCGTCCTCCTCGTCCCGGAGCGGGATCCACAGGTACTTGCCGCGGCGGCGGGGGGCCAGCATGGTGCGCTTGGCGAGCCGTCCGGCGAAGTCGGCGGGGCCCTCGGCGTGGCGGCGCACCGACCGCGGGTGCAGGACCTCGGCGGACGCGACGGTGCGACCGGTCGTCCAGCGCTCCAGGCCGCGCCGGACGACCTCGACCTCGGGGAGCTCAGGCACCGGCCTGCGCCGCCTGCCCGGCCTCCCTGGCCGCGTCGTCGCCCTCGGCCGCCTCTCGCGGCGCCGGCTCGGCCTGGGTCGCCTCGCGCTGGACGACGATCTCGCGGATGGCGTTCCAGGCGGCCTCGGCGGCGTGCTGCTCGGCCTCCTTCTTGCTGCGGCCCTCGCCGGACCCGTAGGTCTCGCCGCCGACCCGCACGGAGGCGCGGAACGTCTTCTGGTGGTCGGGGCCGCTCTCGGCGACGTGGTACTCGGGGACGCCGAGCTCCTCGACGGCGGTGAGCTCCTGCAGCGAGGTCTTCCAGTCCAGGCCTGCGCCGAGGCCCGCCGACCGCTTGATCAGCCCGTCGAAGAGCCGGTGCACCAGCGCGGACGCCTCGCCGAGACCCCGGTCGAGGTAGACGGCGCCGATCAGCGCCTCCAGCGTGTCGGCGAGGATCGAGGCCTTGTCGCGGCCTCCGGTGCCCTCCTCGCCGCGGCCGAGCCGGATGTGGGCGCCGACGCCGAGGCCGCGGGCGACGCCGGCGAGGGCGCGCATGTTGACCACGGCGGCGCGCAGCTTGGCGAGCTGCCCCTCGGGCAGGTCGGGGTGGCCGCGGAACAGGGTGTCGGTGACGACGAGGCCCAGCACCGAGTCGCCGAGGAACTCCAGGCGCTCGTTGGTGGGCAGGCCGCCGTTCTCGTAGGCGTAGGAACGGTGTGTCAGGGCGCGTTCGAGCAGCTCCTCGCCCACGTCGACACCGAGCGCGCCGGTCAGTTCCGCGCGGTCCGGCGCGGGTTCGCTCTTCTTAGCGCTCACAGGCCCTCCTCGCAGGCCGTGCACCGCGCAGCGCGCGGTCGCCTCTGCGGCGCGCGGCCGATGGGCCGGGACGGCGAGGACGCTCGGCGGGGAGGGTCCGCGAAGACGAGGTGCGCGCCGGTCGGTCTGATCCCGGCGTGCACCACGGCTCCGGGCGCAGTCTCCGCGCCGGTCACCACGCCGACGTCACGCGCCGGGTGGTCGGGGTGCTCGTCCTTCCGCACCGTGAGGGGCGGGCCGCATGCGCGGATCCGCCCCCCAGGATGCGAGAAGACTCAGGCCGACGGGGCGATGACCTGCCGCCGGTCGTAGGTTCCGCACGTCGCGCACGCAGTGTGCGGCAGCTTGTGGTCGCGGCACGTCGGGCACTCGACCAGGTTCGGCGCCGCGGTCTTCCACTGCGAACGCCGGTGCCGCGTGTTGCTGCGCGACTTCTTCCGCTTCGGGACGGCCACGTCAGCCCTCCTGCTTTCCTTCTCGATCCGATGAATCACGGGTGCCGGAGCTCCCGTTCCCCCGGTCGGGGGCTGCCGGCGCGTTGTCGCCGGCAAGGTCCCGCAGCGCCGCCCACCGGGGGTCGGCGACGTCGTGGCGGTGGCCCGGCTCGACGTCGGCGAGCCGCGCACCGCAGTCCGGGCACAGGCCCGGGCAGTCGTCCCGGCACAGCGGGGACAGCGGCAGTGCGAGCAGCACCGCGTCCCGCAGGACCGGTTCGAGGTCGATCAGGTCGCCCTCGAGGCGGAGCTCGTCGTCCTCGGCGTTCCCGCCCGAGCGGGTGTCGTCGTAGACGTAGAGCTCCTGGAAGTCCGCCTCGAAGGTCGAGGCGATCGGGTCGAGGCAGCGGGAGCACTCCCCCTTGAGAGGGACCGTCGCCGTGCCGGTGACGAGCACCCCCTCCAGGACCGCTTCGAGCCGGAGATCCAGCTCGATCGCGGCGCCCTCGGGGACGCCCACCATCTCGACGCCGAAATTCTCCGGTGCCGGCACGGACAGGTGCTCCTCCCGCGACGACCCGGGTTGCCTGCTCAGAGCTCGTGTGTCGAGCTTGAACGGAGCGCTGGGGTCGTTGCGTGTCAGCGGAATCCTGCTTTCGTGAGGCATGGTGGAACGGCGGCCGCCTGTGATGGCCGATGTCCCAGGGTACCGAACACCGGCCGCTGACCCAACTCGCGGCCCGTCCACCAGGGGGCAGGCCGTTCAGCCGTCCTTCTGGAGGCGCTGCACCAGCCGGTCGTGGACGCTGTCGGGGACGAGGCCGGAGACGTCCCCGCCGAACCTCACGACCTCCTTCATCAGGCTGGACGAGAGGAACGCGTACTCGGGGTTGGTCGCCATGAACAGCGTCTCCACGCCGGCGATCCGGTGGTTCATCTGGGCCATCTGCAGCTCGTACTCGTAGTCGCTGACGGCCCGCAGCCCCCGGACGATCACCGGGATGTCCTGTTCCTTGCAGTAGTCGACGGTGAGCCCGTAGAAGGTGTCGACCGAGACGTTGCCGTACTCCCGGGTGACCTCGGAGATCATGTCGGCGCGCTCGTCCACGGTGAACAGGCTCTTCTTGCTCTTGTTGATCAGCACGGCGACGACCACCTCGTCGTAGAGGCGGGAGGCGCGGCTGATGATGTCGAGATGCCCGTTGGTGACGGGGTCGAACGATCCCGGACAGACGACACGGCGCACGGCGCGAACCCCTTCGGTCCCGGTTTCTGACCTGCGGCGTGAACGTACCAAATCGCATTCGGCCGGGTTTCCACCGGGCTCGCCGGGGCCGTCCTCAGCCGCCCAGCGCGTCGACGATCCTGGCGGCGAGGGGGCCGGACTCGATGCCGTACCCGGACGCCTCGGTCATCACCGCGACCGCGTACCTGGGATCGCTGCGCGGGCCGAACCCGATGAACCAGCGATCGTTGTAGGAGGCGCCCTCGACGTCGGCGGTCCCGGTCTTGCCGCCGAGGATGGACGTGCCCCGCAGGGACTTGCCGGTGCCCCGCTCGACCACGGCCTCCATCATGTCCCGCATCTGCTTCGCCTGGTCCCCGGTCAGCGCGCGAGACATCCGTCGGGGCGAGATCCTGTCGACCGTCGCGCCGTCGGGCGCGCGCAGCCTGTCCACCAGCCGGGGCCGCATGACCTCCCCGTCGTTGAGGACCGCGGCGGCGACCATGGCCATCTGCAGAGGCGAGGCGACCGTGCTGCCCTGCCCGATGGAGCCGAGCGCGCTGAGCGACGGCTGGTCGGTCGCCGGGAAGGAACTGGGGGCGCTTTTCAGGCCGTCCGCGAACTCGATCCGCTCACCGAATCCGAACCTGTCCGCCTGCGCCTTCACCGCGTCGTTGCCCGGTTTCTGGGCGCCCATGTAGGCGAACGTCGTGTTGCACGACTGCGCGTACGCCTCGATGAGGGGGATCCGGGGCAGGTCGCAGGAGCCGCCGATGTCGCCCGCGTCGTTGTTGATCGCCTGCCCCGCGCCCGGTGGCTTGTAGCTGCGCCCGGCCTTGACGCGCGTGTCCTCGCCCGTGCCGGATCTCAGCGCCGCCGCGGCGACCACGGTCTTGAACGTGGAGCCCGGCGGGAACACTTCGTAGGCGGCCTTGTCGAGCAGCGGCTTGCGCGGCTGGTCGCCGAGCCGGGCGAAGGCCTTCGTCGCCTTCTCCCGGTCGAGCGTCGACACCTCGTTCGGGTCGTAGGACGGCGTGGAGGCCAGCACCAGGATCGCGCCGGTGCGCGCGTCGAGGACGACCGCCGCTCCCCGGCGGGCACCGCTGGACCGGAGCGCCTCGTAGGCGGCGCGCTGCGCGTCGGGGCTGATGGTGGACACCACCGTTCCGCCGGGGACGTGCTTGCCGATCAGCTTGTCGACGAGGTTGGTGGTGGCGAGACGGGGGTCGGTCCCGTCCAGGAAGTGGTTCCCGGACTCCTCCAGGCCCGTCTGGGAGAACACCGAGAAGTAGCCGGTGACCGGCGCGAAGGCGGCGCCGTCCTTGTAGCGGCGCTGGAACCGGTCGTCGCCGACCTGCTCGGACCAGGCGAGCCGTTCGCCGCCCGCGACGATCGGCCCTCGGTCGATCTTGAAGCGGTCCTCGAACTGGCGGGCGTTGAGCGGGTCGTCCCGCAGCCCCTGCGCCTGGAAGCCCTGCACGTAGGTGACGTTCACCAGGAGCGCCAGGATCAGCAGCAGGGTGATCACCCAGATGCGTGCCACCGCGCGGTCGATCCCGGGCTCCATGCGGATGCCTCTACCCGAACCGCCGGGATGTCAACGGCCGGCGGCGCGGCCGTACCAGAACACCGCCTCGCCGTAACGTCGCTCCCGCTCGGCCTCGTAGCCGTCGGGCCACTCAAGCGCCGGGCCCCGGGCGGCACGCTCCACGACGACCAGCGCGTCAGGAGTGGCCCACCCGTTGTCGCGCAGATCCTCCAGCAGGGCGGTCACGGCCGAGTCCGCCAGAGCGTACGGCGGGTCGGCGAAGATGAGGTCGTAGGGCTCGTCCGGCGCCTTGCGGACGAGCCGCTCCACCTTGTCGGCGCACGGGACCGCGCCAGGCAGCCCGAGCGTCCCGGCGTTCTGCCGGATCACCTTCATCGCCCGCGGATGCGACTCGACCAGCAGCGCATGGCCGGCGCCCCGCGACAGCGCTTCGAGACCGACCGCGCCTGAGCCCGCGTACAGGTCGGCGACGCGCAGCCCGTCCAGCGGACCGAGCAGGGCCAGGACCGTGGAGAAGAGCCCCTCCCGGGCGCGGTCGCTGGTCGGCCTGGTGTCCCGTCCCGGCGGGACGGCCAGCCGCCGCCCCCCGGCACTCCCCGCGATGACCCTGCTCACTGTTTTAGTATTGCGCTTCTCTCCTCCTTCGGGCCCGGAGGGCCCTCCATCGTCGAGAAACGCGGGCGATCGCTGGCATCGCTCCGGCTCGCCTTGCGGCTCGCTTCGCGATCAGATTCTTGCTTCGCTCGAATCTGCCTTCGGACGCGATCGCGACCATTGGGGTCGTCGCGGGGTCGCGCAGGGGGCGGGCGTCTGCGCGGAGATTCGATCGATCGCTGGCGAGGGTGTGAGCACGGCAAGGCGGGCCGCCAGCGCCGTGCCACGCTGGCGACCCGCTCGCAGCCGGTCTCAACTTCGGACCGAAGACGGCCAAGAGCCCGGCGAAGGTCAGGCCACCGTCAATCTGCGACTCGGCGCCTCGCTGAAGTAAGACGAGCGCACGAAGACCACCAGCGCGGCGCCCACGCCGCCGACTCCCCGTCCCCCGGCACCTCCGTCGGTGCCGTCGTCGCCTCTGCTGCCGCAGATCCCGTCCGCCCCTGGCGTGGCCTCCGGCAAGCCGGCGGCCGCCGCCGGTTTCGCGGCCCCGAAGGGACTGCCCTTCAACGGCGGCGACGCGCTGCCCCTGGTGGCGCGCGACCTCACCGCCATCGCCGCGGGAAGCGCCGCCGTCGCTGCGCCCCGCAGGCGCCACGCCCGCGATTCCTGACCGCACCGCCAAAAGGGCGCCTCCCGACCACCACCATCGCAACAACCTCAACCACACAGCACCACGCAACAACCGAAATGGCCGCGATCGCGTCCAAAGGCAGATTCGAGCGAAGCAAGAATCTGATCGCGCAGCGAGCCGCAAGGCGAGCCGGAGCGATGCCAGCGATCGCCCGCCTTTATCGACGATGGAGGGCCGCCAAGGCCCGAAGGAGGAGAAAAAGGCAATAAGAACGGGCCGCCAGCGCCGTGCCACGCTGACGACCCGTTCGTGGCCGCTCCAACGCCGGACCGAAGGACCGGCCACGTCACCCTCGCGATCGATCAACGATCACGAGAACTCACCGCCCCCCCAAATCGCCAGGCGAGCCAAGCAAGAACAGAAACCCACTACTGCAACAACCTCAGCCACACAGCACCACGCAACAACCTCAATAGCCGCGATCGCGTCCAAAGGCAGATTCGAGCGAAGCAAGAATCTGATCGCGCAGCGAGCCGCAAGGCGAGTCGAAGCGATGCCAGCGATCGCCGCAGTACCCGACGATGGAGGGCCCCCCGGGGCCCGAAGGAGGAGGGCACTGCAATAAACACAGCGAGTCGGAGCGATGCCAGCGATCGCCCGCCTTTATCGACGATGGAGGGCGCTCAGCGCCCGAAGGAGGAGAAAAAGGCCTTAAGCAAGACTCCAGCGGGCTTGGGTTCGGACGCCCGGGTCGGGGTCGGTGAGGGTTTCGGTCAGGGCGGTGATGACCTCGGGGATGTCGGTGGCCCATTGTTCGAGGGCTTGGACGGCGGCCCGGCGGACGTCGACGGTGCGGTCGTGCAGGGCTTTGAGCAGTGGTTGGACGGCGACGTCGGGGCGGGCTTCGGCCAGGGCGCGGACGGCGTGGCGGCGGACCTGCCAGTTGGCGTGGGCGGTGGCGGTGACGACGCGTCCTTCGAGGGGTTCGGGGACGCCGAGTTCGGCGGCGGTGGTGAGGGCGGCGATGCGGACGACGGGGTCGTGGTCGGTGAGGAGGTGTTCGAGGGCGGGGAGGCCGGAGGGGTGGGCGAGGTGGCCGAGGCCTTCGGCGACGGCGACGCGGACTTCGCGGGAGGGGTCGTCGGCGGCTTCGGCGACGCGGGCGGTCTCGCGGAGCGCGGTCAGGCCGAGGACGGCCTGGATGCGGACCTGTGGTTCGTCGTCCTCGAAGCCTTGGGCGTACAGTTCGGCGGCGCCTTTGGCGAGGATGCCGATGAGGTCGGCGGCGGTGTCGCGGACGGTGGTGTCGCGGCCGCGGGCGGCGGCGAGGAGCAGCGCGTCGACGCCGTCGTCGCCGAAGTAGAGTTCGGGCAGGTCGCGCAGGGCGTCGGCGGCGACGCGGCGGACGTTCTCGTGGTCGTCGGCGAGGGCCCAGGCGAAGGTGTCGCCGGTGCCGCGCGGCGCCTCTCCGGTGCGGGCGGCTCTGGTGAGGGCCGTGAGGGCTTCGGCGCGTGTCGCGGGGTCGGGGTCGCGGAGGAATTGTTCGGCCTGGTCGAGCCGGATGGGGCGAGTCATGGGCGTGGCCTCCTGGTCGGCCGTCGGATCCGGGGGCGGGTTCGGGCCCGCCGGGGGTCGGGATCAGCGACGGGGACACAGGGCGCTCGCCTGGCGCCGGAGGTCGACGTGCAGGCGGGCGATCAGCGCACGACTCGGGTTCACGCGTTCATCGTGTCCCGCCCGCGCCCCATTGTCAACCAAATAGGTCGGCAATATCTGTTATGTCTTCTCCAGGAAGTCGGCGCGCTCCTCGTCCAGCAGGGACGCCAGGACGGTGGCCAGGCCGGGGTGGTCCGCCAGGCCCGGGTCGGCCTCGACGAGCGCCGTGGCCTCCTCGCGGGCGTCGCGGATGACGTCCTCGTCCCGCTGGAGCGTGAGCAGCCGCAGGCTGGACGAGCGCCCGGCCTGCGCCGCGCCGAGCACGTCGCCCTCGCGGCGCTGCTCCAGGTCGAGGCGGGACAGCTTGAACCCGTCGGTGGTGGAAGCGACCGCGTCCAGCCGCTCGCGGGCCTTGCTGCCCGGCGCCGCGTCGGTGACGAGCAGGCAGAGCCCGTGCAGGGAGCCGCGCCCGACGCGCCCGCGCAGCTGGTGGAGCTGGGAGACGCCGAACCGGTCCGCGTCCATGATCACCATGACGGTGGCGTTGGGCACGTCCACGCCGACCTCGATGACCGTGGTGGCGAGCAGGACGTCCAGCTCCCGCGCGGTGAAGCGGCGCATCACCGCGTCCTTCTCGTCCGGGTGCAGCTTGCCGTGCAGGACGCCGATGCGCAGCCCGTCGAGCAGCTCCTCCAGCTTCGGCAGCACCTCCATGATCCCGAGCGGGGACCGGCGCTCGCCCTCCTCGTCCACGACGGCGTCGCCCTCGTCGCCCTCCTGCTCCCCGATGCGCGGGCAGACGATGTAGATCTGCCGGCCGTTCGCCGCCTCCTCCTTTATCCGCTCCCAGGTGCGGGCGAGGAACGCGGGCTTCTCGGGCGGCACGACGTGCGTCTGGATCTGCGACCGCCCCGCCGGGAGCTGCCCGAGCACCGAGGTCTCCAGGTCACCGAAGACGGTCATCGCCACCGTGCGCGGGATCGGCGTCGCCGTCATGACCAGCACGTGCGGGCGGCCGCCGTCGACCTTCTCGCGCAGGGCGTCCCGCTGCTCGACGCCGAACCGGTGCTGCTCGTCCACCACGACGAGCCCGAGGTCGGCGAACTGGACGGTCTCCTGGAGCAGCGCGTGGGTGCCGACGACGATCCCGGCCGCGCCGGACGCCGCCTCCAGCAGCGCCTCCTTGCGCGCCTTCGCCCCCTGCGACCCGGTCAGCAGCGCCACCCGGGTGGCGTGCTCGGCGCCGCCGATCCGGCCCGCCTGCGCCAGGTCGCCGAGCATCCCGGTGATCGACCGGTAGTGCTGCTGCGCCAGCACCTCGGTCGGCGCCAGCAGCGCCGCCTGCCCTCCCCCGTCCACCACCTGCAACATCGCCCGCAACGCGACCACGGTGTTGTGGGTGGGAGTCCAGCCGTCCGACACATAAAGACGCTCAGGATGGGCGACGGATATGCACTGGACTTCCTTGCGGCCTACATACTCGATGGCGCGGATGCCCTTGCGGCGCCGTTCGTACTTCGTGCGGGGCCGGAGCCTTTCGGCCTTGCGGGACAGCCTGAAAGGCGGGTAGTCGTTCGGCAGCGCGACGCTGGTCTCCCAGTAGTCTTTGCCCTCCTTGCGAACCCTCCGGCATCGCGCGTAGCCGCCGAGTGAACGCGTCAGCCATGCGGTCGCTTCGGCCAGATGCTTCGATGCGGAGAGCAGGCTGACGTCCCTGCCCTCGGCCCGCAACGTCCCGTCGGTGTCCAGCAGGCCCTGCAAGAGCGCGTGGCGTTGCTTGATCGGTGCGTTCAGGTAGCCCCACGGAACGTACTTGTCGTGCGCTTCCCTCCCGTAGACGCCGAGATCCCGAAGCGCGGCGATCAGCGGATTCCCGCTCCCGCGGCGCAAGCCCAGAATCGACCAGCCGAGCGGCCGGTCCTGTTTCCGGCGGAGCCTGCAACCGTCCGGAGCGAGCTCGGCCACCGCGTCGATGATCTCCTGGTCGCGAGACGAGATCTCGACCCGCCCGTACTTCATGAAACCGCCGCCGAGCAGGAGGCCCAGGAGGTAGGGGTCGATCGGGCGTTCCGCGGGCGAGTCCAGTTCGGGGGCCTCGACCAGAGGCACGTACCACTGGCTCCCGCCGGACTTGCGGAGAAGATCCTGGCGCAGTTGCCGTGTCGTCATCACTTCGAGCGGGCTTCCCCTGTGCCAGCCCGTGTCGGTCTTGACGGCCCAGAGGTGTTCGTCGTCGCATTCGACCGACGTGCCGTCGGAGAAGACCAGCCGGTACACGTCACGCTCGCCCTGGGGGAAGACCCCGCGCACCACGGTGACCTCGCCGCCGGGCGTGATCACCTCATCGCCCGGCACCAGGTCGCCCATCCGCCGGAATCCTCCTGGTGTCAGCACCTCGGAATCCAGCGGTTGGGCCTTTCCGGCGCCGACGTCGCCCTGGAGGAGGCGGTGCATGGGGTGGCTCTTGGCGAGGTCGGCGGATATCTCGTCGCCCACCTGGCGCTGGCCCTTGGTGAGCTCGAAAGGCAGCCGCGCGTCGAACTCCGACTGGACGCCCTCGAAGGCCGGGGGGCGGGGCTTGGCGGGCAGGGAGGCGGCGGCGACGCGGCGCTGGGCCAGGGCCACCTGGACGACGAAGGCCTCGTCCCACTTGAGGCGGGCCTTGGCGCGGCCCAGCTCGTCCCAGGTGCCGGGGCGGTGGATGCCCTCGTACGCCTCGCGCAGGCCGATCAGACCGCGGCGGCGCAGGAGCGGGCCGGGCATGGGGTCGTCCGGCAGGTCGAGCTGGTCCAGGACGGTCTCGACGGACGTGCTGATCGCCTCGATGGGCAGCGACTTGCTGGACGGGTAGATCGGGATGATCTCGTCCGCCCACTCCTGCGCGGCCTCCTCGGCGCCCTTCTCGTGGACGACCTTGTACTGCGGGTGGGCCAGCTGGCGCACGGCCCTGCCGCTGCGTGGCACGTAGGTGCTGATCTTCCCGGCGAACAGGCCGCGGGTGCCCGGCGACAGCTCCTTCTCGGGCCGGTAGGAGCCCTTGCGGCCGAAGAAGCTGAGCTTGAGCTCGCCGGTCCCGTCGGTGACGGTGATCTCCAGGACGTACCCGGGGCTGCGGGTGAGGGAGCGGCCCTGCACCTTCACGACCTCGGCCATGACCGTCACGTGCTCGCCGTCCTGCAGCCCGCTGAGCTGCGTCAGCTCGCCGCGGTGGGCGTAGCGGCGCGGGTAGTGGTGCAGAAGGTCGCCGACCGTGTGCAGATCGAGGCCCTTCTTCAGGGCGTTGGCCGTCTTGTCGCCGAGGACCTTGCGCAACGGCTCGTCGAGAGTTGCCACGGGTCTTTTCTAGCCGATGGGGGCGACGGGAATCACTCGACGCCGATGAGCAGGGGGTAGCGTTCCTGGTCGCCGGCGTAGACGCCGACCTCCGCGTCGGGCCGCCGGCGGCGCAGATGGTCCTCCAGTCCGGCGGCGAGGCCGGGCGGGGCGTGCCGCCCCGGGATCAGCGTGACCAGCTCGCCGCCGCCCGACAGCATCCGGTCCAGGACGTCGCGCGCCACCGCGGCGAGGTCCGCGCCGATGGTCGCGACGTCGCCCTCGATCAGGCCGAGGACGTCGCCCGGCCGGCAGAGGCCGGCGCTCGTCACCGCCTCCTGCGCGGCGACCTCCAGGTGGCCGAAGCGGGTGGCGCCGGCGGCGCGGGTCATCTCGATCACGTCCTCGGCGAAGCGGCGCAGCGGGTCGTGCACGGCGAGCGCCGCCAGCCCCTGGACGGACGCCTTCGTCGGGACCACCGCGATGCGCGCCCCGCCGTCCCGCGCGCGCTCCGCGGCGGCCTCGGCGAGGGCGAGGACCTCCGGTTCGTTCGGCAGCACGGCCACCTCGTCGCCGGCGGCGAGGAGGGCCTCGGCGAGCACCGCGAGCGGCGGGACGGCGCCGGGCTCGCGCCGCACGACCCGCGCCCCGCTCTGCTCGAACAGCGCGGCCAGCCCGTCGGCCGCGGTGACGGCGATCACGGCGCGGCCGGTGTGCGGCGCGTGCGGTCCGCCTTCGGCGGCGTGCAGGTAGGTGACGCGGACGCGGTGCGGGCGTCCCGCCGCCATGCCCGCCTCGATGGCCGCCCCCGCGTCGTCGACGTGGACGTGCACGTTCCACAGCCCGTCACCGCCGACCACGACGAGGGAGTCGCCGAGGCCGTCGAGGCGTTCCCGCAGCGTGTGGACGGCGTCGTCGGGCGCGTCCAGCAGGTACATCACCTCGTAGCCGAAGCCCTGGGCGGCCGGGTCCGGCGCGGTGGGCGCGGCCGTCCCGGCGGTGCGGTGCGGGACGTCGTACCGCTCGGGGTACTCATCGGTGATCACGGCGACGAGGGCGTCGAGCACGACGCAGAGCCCGGCCGCGCCGGCGTCCACGACGCCGCTGCGGGCCAGCACGTCCAGCTGCCCGGTGGTGCGGCGCAGCGCCCGCCGGGCGCCCGCGGCGGCGGCTCGCGCGGCCTCGGGCAGCCCGGTCCCGGGGGCCGTCGCGCAGGCCGCGGCGGCCTCGGCGAGGACGCTCAGGATCGTGCCCTCGACGGGGTGCTCGACGGCGCCGCGGGCCAGGACGGACGCGTGGTCGAGGGCCGCCGCGAGGGTCGCGCCGTCCGGCGGCGCCTCCAGCGGGCCGAGGACGTCGGCGAGCCCCCGGAGCACCTGGCTGAGGATCACGCCGGAGTTGCCGCGGGCGCCGAGCAGCGCCCCCTGCGCCAGGGTCCGCCACGGGTCCGCGCCGCCCGGCGGCTCGTCGAGGGCGTCGGCCGCCGCGATGACGGTCAGGTGCAGGTTGGTGCCGGTGTCGCCGTCCGGGACGGGGAACACGTTGAGCGCGTCGATCTCGGCCCTCGTCCGGCCGAGGGCCTCCGCCGCGAGCCTGCACCACCGGCGCACCGCCGCACCGTCGAGGACCACCCCATCATCGAGGGCCACCGTGCTCCCTTCCGCGCCGCCGGGTCGCGGCGCCGCCGATTCGCTAACCCGACGCGCTGTCGGCTAGTCTGGTCCACGCGCCACGTTCGTGGCGCTCATCAGTGAGCGCCCATGATGCCCGGCCCGCCCGAGGCGGCAGCCGGGTGGCGCTCCGATCAGAGCATCGACACCACTTGGAGTTTCCCGTGGCTTCCGTCTGCGACGTCTGCGGCAAGGGACCCGGTTTCGGCATGCGCGTCTCCCACTCGCACCGCCGCACCCCGCGCCGCTGGAACCCCAACATCCAGCGCGTGCGCGCCGTCGTGAACGGCAGCACCAAGCGGATCAACGCCTGCACGTCCTGCATCAAGGCCGGCAAGATCGTCAAGCCGACGGTCTGAGCCCTGCCGGGCCGCCCCGGCGGGGCGGTCCTCTTCACGGCTTCGGTCGGCTCATCGGGATTCCCGGTGAGCCGACTTTCGCGTTCCCGGGCATTGCCGCCGCCGCGGGTGCCACCCGCCGTTCAGCCGCGGTGGCGCCAGGCGTGGTCGACGGGGCCGATGCCGGCGCCGAGCGGGAAGCCCGCCGCGATCGCGCCCGTCACGTACTCCTTCGCCCTGGCCACCGCGGCCGGGACGTCGTCGCCGAGCGCCAGGTGCGAGGCGATGGCGGACGCGAGCGTGCAGCCGGTCCCGTGGGTGTGCCGGTTGTCGTGCCGGGGCGCGGTGAAGCGGTGCTCGCGCTCCCCGTCGAACAGCAGGTCGGCGGGCTCGCCCGGCAGGTGCCCGCCCTTGATCAGCACCCAGGCGGGGCCGAGCGCCTTGACCGCCTCGGCGGCCTCGCGCAGCCCCGACTCGTCCACGACCTTGACGCCGGTGAGCTGCTCCACCTCGTACAGGTTGGGCGTGACGACGGTGGCGGCGGGCAGCAGCGCCGAGCGGACGGCGTCCACGGCCTCCGGGGCGAGCAGCGAGTCGCCGTGCTTGGAGACGCCGACCGGGTCCACGACGGCGGGGGCGTCGGACGCGGCGAGAGTCTCGGCGACGATCTCGACCAGGGCGCTGGACGCGAGCATGCCGGTCTTGATCGCGTGGACGCCGATGTCGGACAGCACCGAGTCGATCTGGGCGCGCACGGCCTCGGGCGGCAGCTCCCAGTAGCCCTGGACGCCGAGGGAGTTCTGCGCGGTGACGGCGGCGACGACGCTCATCCCGTGGACGCCGAGCGCGAGCATGGTCTTCAGGTCCGCCTGGATGCCGGCGCCGCCGCCGGAGTCCGAGCCCGCGATGGTCAGCACGAGGGGCGGGGCGGAGGCGGTGCGCGTCATGCTTCCCACTTTATGGTGATCTGCCGGAAGCGGCGATCCGCCGGGGGCGCCTGATCTCAGACCAGCGTGCAGGGCAGCCTGTTGAGGACGCAGGCGGACGGCTTGGACGGGGCGCCCTGGGCGGCGAACACGATCCGCACGGTGCCGCCGGGGGCGATCGCGGTGCGGCCGCGGACGAAGGGCACCCGGCCCGTCCGCACGACGGTGGCGCCCCGGACGGCCGTGACCGAGACGTTCGGGATCTTGAAGGCGAGCGCCCACGCGGTGACGGGGCGCTGCCCCTTGTTGGCGATGGTGGCGGTGGCCTTGAACCCGCCGGGGGTGCGGGAGGCGACGCGGAAGGCGATGACGAGGCCGTCGGGGCGGCCCGCGCCGCGGCTCGCGCGCCCGCCCGGGCCGCGCTCGGTGATCTGGTTGTCGCGCGGGTCGGTCTGGCTGGTCTTCGGTGCGCCGCCCGCGAAGTTGAGGGAGATCTGCTGGGTGCTCAGCGCGTACGAGACGATCCCCACGGCGATGACGAGCGCGACGATCGGGAGCAGCGGGAGGGGCAGCATGGAGACGATCTTCGTCCAGCCGCTCTTGCCCGGCCCGCTCGTCTCCGGCTCCGGCGCGGCCGGCGAGTCCGCGGGGTCGGGCGGCCCTCCGCGCGGCTGCTCGGAGCCCGCCGGCGCGGGTGCGCCCGGGTAGTCGCCGGGATAGTCCCCGGGGAGCGGAGCGAACCGGTACGGATCGGCCGGCGGATCGTGCTGGCGCTCGGCGCCCGGCGGCGGGCCCGACCTGACCTGGTCGTGCGGCGAGACGTACACCTGGTCGTCGGTCGGCCCGGAGAAGACGTCGTAGGAGGGGTCGACAGGAGCCCCGAAGTACGGCCCTCGCGACGCTTCGGCGCCCGGTACGGGGTCGTCGTCCGGTTGCTCAAGCCTGGAGTGTCGTCCCATCCCATCCCTCTTCGATCACAGGATGTATACCAAACCCGTCCCAAGCATGCCTACCGGAAGTGCCAACGCACACGGCTGTACGCGCTGCGCGCTCCGAGGCGTTCAGACTGGGAAATGATCCCATGCTCCGGGGGGCGGACGGCGCCCGTCCACGCGCACCCCGGCCCCTTCGGCGACGGTTCCGATCCGTGTCCAGAGGGGAGGCAGGACGGCGTCTGCCGAAAAGGTGCCGGCGAACGCGTGGTCCTCACCGCCGGTGAGCGCGAGGGCCCGTCCGTCCGGCCCGAGGATCTCCGGGACGGGCACGCGGGCGGAGTCCACGTCGATCCGGACGCCGCTCGCGCCGGCGATGTGCCCGAGGTCCTGGACGAGCCCGTCGCTCACGTCGAGCAGCGCGGTGGCGCCGTGGGTCCGCGCCTCCTCCCCGGCGGTGTAGGGCGGCTCGGGACGGCGGTGCGCCGCGAGCAGCTCCTCGGGGCCGTCCCGCCCGGCCTCCAGGAGCGCGAGCCCCGCGGCGGCGAAGCCGAGCCGGCCCCGGACGGCGACGACGTCGCCCGGGCGCGCCCCGGACCGGGTGAGCGGCGCCGCGCCGCCGAGGTCGCCGAGCGCGGTGATCGCGAGGGTGACCTGCGGCGCGGCCACGACGTCGCCGCCCGCGACCGACGCCCCCGCCGCGCGGCATTCGTCGGCGAGCCCGTCGTAGAGCCGCTCGGCCCACCCGGCGCCGGTCGCGGGCGGGGCGGCGAAGCCGACGAGCAGCGCCGTGGGGTTCGCGCCCATCGCGACGACGTCGGCGAGGTTCTGCGCGGCGGCCTTGCGCCCGATGTCGTAGGGACCGGACCAGTCGCGGCGGAAGTGCCGCCCCTCCACGAGCAGGTCGGTGGTGGCGACGACGCGGCCGTCCGGCGCGGCGATCACCGCGGCGTCGTCGCCGGGGCCGAGCCGGACCGCCGGGCCCTGGGGCAGCCGCCGGGTCAGGCGGCCGATCAGGCCGAACTCGCCCAGCTCCCCGATCGTGCCCATCTGCGCTGTTCCCCCGTTTTCTCGCGTTTCTCCCGGTTCGTACCGGGCACGCCGTACCCCGACCGCCCATGGCAGCGCGTAACACGATACGGTGACCGTCCGACGGTTGATTCTCCGCTTGGGGAGGACGTGATGGTGCAGGCCTACATCCTCATCCAGACCGAAGTCGGCAAGGCAGCCGAGGTGGCGGGCCACATCTCCGGCATTACGGGCGTAACCCGGGCGGAGGACGTCACCGGACCCTACGACGTGATCGTCCGAGCGGAGGCGCGGAATGTGGACGAGCTGGGCAAGCTCGTCGTCGCGCAGATCCAGGCCGTCGAGGGGATCACGCGGACCCTCACGTGCCCGATCGTCCATATCTGAGCGCTCCGCGGCACCACTCCGCTCCCTGGCCGCCCTCGGAGGCCTGGCGCTGCTCACCGCCGCCTGCGGCGACGGGGCCGTGCAGGTCCCGGCACCGAGCCCCGGCGCGGCGACACAGCGGCTCTGCCAGGGGCTGCGGCTGCCCGAGAAGGTGCACGGGCAGAAGCGCCGCGACACCTCCCCGGACTCGCCGCTGACCGCCGCGTGGGGCTCCCCCGCGATCGCGCTGCGCTGCGGTGTCCCCCTGCCCGCCACGCTCCGTCAGACGTCCCAGCTGGTGACCATCAACGGGATCGACTGGTTCGGGCAGCCCGCCGACCGGCCGGTGACCTTCACCGCGGTGGCGCGGCAGGCCTACGTCGAGGTGACGGTGCCCCCGAAGTACAACCCGGCCGGGGACGTGCTGATCGAGCTGGGACCGTCCATCAAGGCGACGATCCCCGCGAAGCCCGAGGGGCAGCTCTGACCGACGGCGCCGGTCACCAGATCGGGACCGGGCTCCGCCCCCGCGGGTAGTAGCCGGGGATCGGCTCCCCGGACGCCGCCCGCTCCAGCCGCCGCTGCATCCCGTCCGACAGCACCCCGGCCTTCATCATCTCGACGAACACCGACGTGACGTTGCCGAGGTCGAACCAGTCGCGCTGCCACGACCAGCGCCGGTCGCCCGCGTACCGGAACCAGGACCCGCCGATGCCGAGCACCTCGTACGGCCTCCCGTCGGGGCGGCGCGCGTCGGCGACCTGCTTCCAGAACCCGACGACCTCGCCCTTGCGCTCGTCGACCAGGATGCTCTGGTACGGGTAGGTCCAGCCGTCCAGGCCGCCCATCTCCGAGCCGAGCGCGATGTCGCGGATCTCGTCCCGGCCGACGGCCATGAAGTCCTGGTCGGGGCCGATGTTCCAGCCGTAGGTGGCGTCCTCGGTGTAGAGGTCGGCGAGCGGGCGCCAGTCGCCGGCCTCCTCGCAGCGGCGGTTGGCCTCCAGCCAGTGCTCGACCATCGCGTCGAGCTCTTCACGGGGGAACGCGGGCATCACGACTCCAGCAGTCTGAGGGCCTGGGTGGGGCAGTAGCGGACGGCGGAGGCCACCTCGGCGCGCAGGTCCTCGGGCGGCTCGGCGTCCAGGACGCGGACCCTGCCCTTGGCCGGCACCTCGAAGACGTCGGGGGCCTCCAGCTCGCACATGGCGTGTCCCTGGCACAGGTCCAGGTCGGCCTCGATCCTCACCGGCGCCTCCGGCGGTAGCGGACGGCGCAGGGCTGGGCGAGCTGGACGACCATCTTCGAATGGTCGTTGCGGTAGCTCCCGGGCGGCTGCGCGAGCTCGAACTCCCAGTCCCGGAGCAGCACCGAGAAGATGGCCTTGAGCTGCATCATCGCGAAGTTCGCGCCGACGCAGCGGTGCCGGCCGGCGCCGAACGGCACCCACGTCCAGCGGTGGAGCAGGTCCTCCTCGCGGGGCGCGGCGTAGCGCTCGGGGTGGAAGGCGTCGGCGTCGGGGAAGTCGGTCTCGATCCGGTTGGAGACGGCGAGGCTGCAACCGACCATGGTGCCCGCCGGGATGCTGTGCCCGAGCACCTCCTGGTCGGACTGCGCGACCCGCAGCAGCAGGATCAGCGGCGGATGCAGCCGCAGCGCCTCCTTGACCGCCGACTCCAGGTTCGGGATGGCGCGCAGCGCCTGGAACGACACCTCGCGGCCGTCGGCGTACAGCTCGTCCAGCTCGCGGACCACGCCGTCCAGGACGCCGGGGTGGCGGAGCAGCTCGATGAGCGTCCAGGCGGCGGTGCCGGACGTGGTGTGGTGCCCGGCGAACATCATCGAGATGAACATGCCGGTGACCTGGTCGGCGTCGAACCTGAGCGTGCCGTCCCCGTCCCTGATCGACATCAGCACGTCGAGGAGGTCGCGGTCCTGCCTGGGCGGGTCCGGCGGCCGCGCGTCCATGATCTGCTGGACGAGCTCCACCAGCGCCGTCCGCGCCGCGTCCCGCCGCCGGAAGCTGTCGATGTCGGCGTACGGGTCGACGTAGGCGATCGCGTCGGTACCGCGTTCGAGGTCGTGGTACAGGTCGGCGAACCGGCGGTCGAGCTGCTCGCGGAACTTGCGTCCGATGAGGCACGCGGACGAGGTGTAGATCGTCAGCTCGGCGAAGAAGTCGAGCAGGTCGATCTCGCCCTCCGCGCCCCAGCCGGCGACCATCCGGTCGACCTCGGCGGAGATCGTCGCGGCGTGCCCCTTCATGAACGAGCCCTTGAGGGCCTGGTTGTGCAGGGCCTCACGGCGCTGCTCCGGCGTCGCGTCGAACACCACGCCCTCGCCGAAGATCGGCGTCATGAACGGGTACGCCTCGGCCTGGTCCAGCTCCTCGTCGGGGGCGCGGAAGAAGAACTCGTTGGCCTCCTCCCCCGACAGCAGCACGACGCGCCGTCCGGCGAGGCGGAACTCGCCGACGTCGCCGCACTCGTCCCGGACCCGCCGCATCAGCCCGATCGGGTCCGAGCGCAACTCCTCCAGGTGGTCGGGCCCGCCCGACACGACGCGCGGCTCCACCAGTGCGGTCACGACTCCTCCAACGGGGCTTCGGGCTGTACTTCGACGAGCCGGAGATGGGCGCCGCGCGGGGCCGCGACGATCGCGGCGACGGCGGCGGCGACGTCGGACGGGCGCAGGAAGTAGGGGTGGCGGGCGTGGCCCCACCTGACCCAGTCCTCCAGGACGGCGCCGGTGGTCTCCGCGTCCCAGCTCATGCCCATGCCGGTCGCGGTCGGCCCGGGCCGGACGATGGACGCGCGCACGCCCGTCCCCTCCAACTCCATCTGCATGGTGCGGGCCATCCCCTCCACGCCGTTCTTGGCCGCGACGTAGGCGCCCGTCCAGGACCGCGGGGCGGGGACGGTGTCGGAGGAGACGAACACGATGTCGCCGCGCCTGCGCGCCACCATCTGCGGGACGAAGTGCGACACGAGCCGGTGCGCGCCCACGAGGTGCACCTGCACCTGCGCGAGGAACTCGGCGGTGTCGAGCTCGTGGAGGCGTCCGGCGGACAGGTCGCCGGCGCTGGAGACGACGATCTCGATGGGGCCGAGCGCGTCGGCGGCCGCCGCGGCGAACGCCTTGACCGAGTCGGAGTCGGCGACGTCCAGCGGGTGCGCGAACGCCTCTCCCCCGCCGGCCCGGACCGTCGCGGCCAGTTCCTCGCACCTGTCGGCGCGCCGGGCGCCGAGCGCGACCGGATGCCCGGCCATCGCCAGCGCCGTCGCCGTCGCGGCGCCGATCCCCGACGAGGCGCCGGTCACCACGGCCGCGCGCCGCCGCGGATGGGGTTCGAACCTGGGCATCAGCGCACCTCCACGCGCACGGGCAGCGCGGCGAAACCGCGCACGTTCACCGAGTGCACGCGCTCGGCGCCGTCGTGGTCGATCTCGTAGGAGGAGACGCGGCGCACGAACTCGGTGAGCGCGATGCGCGCCTCCAGCCGCGCCAGGTTCGCGCCGAGGCAGAAGTGCCTCCCGCCGCCGAAGCTGACGAGCGGGGAGGTGTCGCGGTCGAGGTCGTAGGCGTCGGCGTCGGCGAACACGCGCGGGTCGCGGTTGGCCGACCCGACGAGCAGGAGCACGCGGTCGCCCTCGCGGACCTGCCGCCCGTGCAGCTCGACGTCCCGCACGACCTTCCTGGCGAGCATCTGGCTGGAGGTGTCGTAGCGGAGCGTCTCCTCGACCCAGTCGTCCACGCGGGACGGGTCGCGAAGCGGCTTGGCGGCCTGGTCCGGGTTGCGCGCCCCCCAGTACAGGGCGTTGGCGAGCAGCTTGGTGGTGGTCTCGTTCCCCGCGACCACCATCAGGAACAGGAACGCGATGACCTCCTCGTCGTCCAGCCGGTCGCCGTCGATCTCGGCGTCGAGCAGGGCGGAGGTCAGGTCGCCGGTCGGCGCGCGGCGCCGCTCGGCGACCATGTCCTGGTAGTAGCCGACGAGGGTGAGCGCCGCGTCCATCCCGGCGGGCGGGACGTCGTTCAGCCCCTCCTCCCGGTGGACGACGGTGTCCGCGAGCCGGCGCACCTCGGCCCGGTCGCCCTCGGGGACGCCCATCATCTCCGAGATGACGTCCATGGGCAGCAGCCCGGCGAAGCCGGACACGAAGTCGAACTCGCCCTTCTCCAGGGCGGGCTCCAGATGGCGCCTGGTGAGCGCCAGGATGCCGTCGCCCAGTTCCTTGACCCGCCGCGGCGTGAAGCCCTTGGACACCAGGGCGCGCATGCGGGTGTGGCGCGGCGGGTCGAGCGCGAGGAACGACATCGTCCGGGGCGCGTGCGGGCCCCAGGCGCTCGGCTCCACCGAGACGCCGTGGGAGTTGGAGAACGTCGCGTGGTCGCGGAAGGCGGCGGACACGTCGGCGTGCCGGGACAGCGCCCAGAAGCCGATCTCGTCGTTGCGGTAGAGGGGCGCCTCCTCGCGGAGGCGCGCGTAGAGGGGGTAGGGGTCCTCGTGGACGGCGTAGTCGAAGGGGCTGTAGGAGACCTGCGAGGCAGGGTCCACGGCCGTCACCTCACTCGGGGGGTTCGGGCAGGATGAGCTCCGCCATCTCGGCGAGCCGGTCGGCCATGCGGGCGTAGGACGTGTAGCCCATGCCCGCGTACAGGAGCGCGCCGGTGTAGGCCAGTTCCAGCGCGCCGAGGATCTTGGGGTCGTCGTGCTCGCGCAGCGCGGCGCGGAGCCGCTCGCGGATCGCGTAGCCGATCCGCATCCGCAGTTCGCGGACGTCGGGGTCGGTGCCGAGCAGCGCGGTGGTGCACGCCGCCGCGAGGTCCGGCTCGTCCGACACCAGCAGCGCGATCTCGCGGAGGGTCCCCACCACCCGTTCGCGCAGCGTCCCGTCCGCCTCGACCGCGGGCAGGGCGCTGAGCCGCCGCCAGAACACCTCGGTGATCAGATGGTTCTTGGAGGCGAAGTAGGTGTAGGCGGTCGCGGGCGCCACGCCGGCGCGGCGGGCCACGTTGCGGACGGTCAGACCCTCGTAGCCGGTCTCGCCGACCTCCACCACGGCGGCGTCGGTCAGCCGCCGCACCGTGTCGGCCTGCCGCTCGGTGAGGCGGCGCCGGGTGGGCTCGGTCATGGGTTCGGGTTTTCCGGACACGTGTCCAGACATTAGTTCAGAAGTTGGCCGCGCGCAACGCCCCGCGCGTCCGTCCCGGGTGAGGCGGGTGGGATTCGAACCCACTCAGTCAGCGACACTTGGGTTACAGCCAAGCCCGACTCTCCGAACGTCGGCGCCGCCCCTCGCGCGGGCCGCCGGGCCCGCGCCGTACCTCCGGAGGGATTCGAACCCCCAGCGCACAGCACCTCATGCTGCCGTCTCTGCCGTTGGACTACGGAGGCTTGCGTGCGGCTCCCGGGATTCGAACCCGGAACGTCCACTTCCTGAGAGTGGCCTCTCTGCCTGTTGGAGTAGAGCCGCGGGGAACTCGCTGGGTCGGGCGTCGCTCGCGGCGGCTCGGCAGGGGCGTCTAGGAGACGGGATACCGGCCGGGGCGGGCGTGCGACGCCGAGGGCAGTCGAAGTCGATACTGCTCCAGAACCATGGCCGGTCCTCCTCTCGGGCGGCTCGCGTCACCGCCCCTGTCTCGGACGGGCTGACGTCGTCAACGGTGCCACCGGCGGCGCGACGGCCGCAACGGGTTTTCCGCTCAGTTCTCGTCCGGCAGGGCCGCGCCGAACGCCACCAGGGCCCAGAACGCGACCATGATCCAGCCGAGCGCGATCCCCGTCACCGCGAGCCCGAGCCCGCGCTCGCCGGAGCGCCGCAGCCGCACCCAGGCCATGTGCCCCGCCACGATCGCGGGGATGGACGGCAGCCCGCACGTGATCAGCCCCACCGCGCCCATGGACACCGCGTAGATCGCGAGGCTGTTCATCGGCGGCTTGGCGTGCGGATGGTGCGCGGGCTGGTACTGGTGAGGTGCCTGGGTGGGGTGGCCCTGGTACCCGGTCTGCTGCTGGTAGCCCGTCTGGTGCTGGTATCCGGTCGGCTGCTGGTAGACCCCCTGCCGGGCGTCGATCGCGTCGGCGTAGCGGTGCCAGCTCTCCGCCTCGGCGGTCCGTCCCTGCCCGCCGAGCAGGACCGCGAGGTTGCGCATCGCCGCCGGGTCGCCGGCCTGCGCGGCCTGCCGGTACTGGCCCTCGACGAGGGCCGCGGCCTCCCCCGCGGCGAGCGCCGGCGCGTGCGTCCCCGGGGTCTGCGAATGGGGCGGCGCCTCCGTGTGCGGTGGGGCGGGTGTTTCGGCGCGGTGCCGTCTGGGCGCCTGGGTGTCCTGCGTGGAGGGCGCGGGCCGGCGGACCCCGCTGGAGATGAGGCCGTCCAGCAGCGACTGGGCGGACGGCCGCCGCGCCGGGTCCTTGGCCAGCGCCGCCCGGACGGCCTCGAGCAGCGTCCCGTCGAGCCCGCCCAGGTCGGGTTCGCCGCTGATGATCTGGTGGATGACCGCCGGCAGCGAGTTGCCGCCGAAGCACGGCCCGCCGCGCGCCGCGAAGGCCACGGTCGCGCCCCACGCGAACACGTCGGACGCCGGGGTCGCGCCGCGCCCGTCCAGCTGCTCGGGGGCCATGAACGCGGGCGTGCCGACGATGCCGCCGGTCGCGGTGAGGCGCGTCCCGTCCAGGGAGCGCGCGATGCCGAAGTCGATGACGCGCGGCCCGAACGTGGACAGCAGCACGTTCGCGGGCTTGAGGTCGCGGTGCACCACGCCCGCGTCGTGGATGGCGGTCAGCGCGGTCGCGATGCCGACCGCGACGGCCTCCAGGTCGGCGCCGCGCAGCGGCCCCTCCTTCGCCACGGCGTCGTCCAGGCTGGGGCCGTTGACGAACTCGGTCACCAGGTAGGGCGGGTCCGCGCCGGGGTCGGCGTCCAGGACGGGCGCCGTGCAGAACGGGCGCACGCGCTTCGCCGCCGCGACCTCCGCCTCGAACCGCGCGCGGTACTGCCGGTCGGCGGCGTACTCCCGCCGGATCACCTTGAGGGCGACCTTGCGCCCGGACGCGTCCAGCCCCGCGTACACCGTTCCCATGCCGCCCTCGCCGAGACGGTCGACGACCCGGTAGGGGCCGATGCGTTCCGGCAGGTCGGCGTGCGGCACGGACATTCCCCTCGGGACGGTAATCGGCGCTACAAGCCTGGCACATCCCCACGCTTCACGCGGCCCCGTCCGCGATCATTCCGGACCGCGGCACCTCAGGCCCTGACCACGTCCCCTGCCCGGCGATGAGTGGGGCCGGGTCGCGTCCGGCAGCGGGATGCCGTGGGTGAATTCGCGGGGGCGTCTTGCGTTTCGCCGGGGGCTGAACTGTAGTCTGGACAGGTGTCCAGAACAAACGATCGCTTGCTTCTGGTGGACGGGCGTCTCGTCCCCGGGGCGGGCGGCGCCTTCGAGACGATCAATCCCGCGACCGAGGAGGTGCTCGGTACCGCCGCCGACGCCTCCGCAGACGACATGGACCGGGCGATCGCGGCCGCGCGCCGCGCGTTCGACGAGACCGGGTGGGCGACCGACCACGCCTTCCGCGCGCGGTGCCTGCGACAGCTCCGGGAGGGGCTGCGGCGGCGGGCCGACGAGCTGCGCGAGCTCACGATCCAGGAGGTGGGCGCGCCGAGGTTCCTCACGTTCGGGGCCCAGTTGGACGCGCCCGTGGACGACCTCGCGTGGTTCGCGGACCTGGTCGAGGACTACGCCTGGGAGCGGGACCTCGGGCGGGCCGAGCCGATGGGGATGCCCAGCCACCGGCGGGTCGTCCGGGAGGCGGTGGGCGTCGTCGGAGCCGTCACCCCCTGGAACTTCCCGCACCAGATCAACCTCGCCAAGCTGGGTCCGGCGCTGGCGGCGGGCAACACGGTGGTGCTGAAGCCGGCGCCCGACACGCCCTGGTGCGCGGCGGTGGTCGGCGAGGTCATCGCGGAGGAGACCGACATCCCACCGGGCGTGGTCAACGTGGTCACCTCGTCCGACCACGCGCTGGGCGCTCAGCTCACGCGGGACCCCCGCGTCGACCTGGTGTCGTTCACCGGGTCCACGGCGACGGGACGGAACGTGATGGCGAGCGCGGCCGGGACGCTCAAGCGGGTGTTCCTGGAGCTCGGCGGCAAGTCGGCGTTCGTGGTCCTGGACGACGCCGACCTGCGGGCCGCGTGCTCGTACGCGGCGTTCGCCGGGATCACCCACGCCGGGCAGGGGTGCGCGATCACGACCCGGATCCTCGTCCCGCGCGAGCGCCACGACGAGGCCGTCGAGATCACCGCCGGGGCGCTGGCGAAGCTCGGCGCCGGGGACCCGCAGGACGACCGGACCATCTGCGGCCCGGTGATCTCGGCGCGGCAGCGCGAGCGGATCGAGGGCTACCTGAAACTGGCGGTCGAGGACGGCGGCGCGTTCGCGTGCGGCGGCGGCCGTCCGGAGGGCCGCGACCGGGGCTTCTGGATCGAGCCGACGCTGATCACGGGGCTGACCAACGACTCCCGCGCGGCGCGCGAGGAGATCTTCGGACCGGTGCTGGTGATCCTGCCGCACGACGGCGACGACGACGCGGTGCGGATCGCGAACGACTCGCCGTACGGGCTGTCGGGCGCGGTGCACGGCGGGGACGTCGAGCGGGCGCGCGGGGTCGCGCGGCGGCTGCGCACCGGGACCGTCAGCGTGAACGGCGGCGTCTGGTACGGCGCGGACGTCCCGTTCGGCGGCTACAAGCAGTCGGGCATCGGCCGCGAGATGGGCGTGGCCGGTTTCGAGGAGTACCTGGAGACCAAGTCGATCGCGGAGGGCGTGTGAGGTTCGAGGGAAAGGTCGCGGTCGTCACCGGGGCCGCGCAGGGAATCGGCGAGGCGTACGCGCGGGCGCTGGCGTCCGAGGGCGCCCGCGTGGTCGTCGCGGACGTGGACGAGCGCGGCCGGGACGTCGCGGACGACATCAAGGGCCTGTTCGTGCGGACGGACGTGTCCGACCCCGCGTCCGTGGACGCCATGGCCGAGGCGACCGTGGAGCGGTTCGGCGGGATCGACCACCTCGTCAACAACGCCGCCATCTTCGGGACGATGAAGCTGGACTTCCTCTTCACCGTCGACTGGGACTACTACAAGAAGTTCATGTCGGTGAACATGGACGGCGCGCTTCTGTGCGCGCGCGCCTGCCACCCCCACATGCAGGCGCGCGGCGGCGGCTCCATCGTCAACCAGTCGTCCACGGCGGCGTGGCAGTACTCGGGCTTCTACGGGCTGGCCAAGGTCGGCGTCAACGGCCTCACGCAGCAGCTCGCGCACGAGCTGGGCAGCATGAACATCCGCGTGAACGCGATCGCGCCGGGCCCGATCGACACCGAGGCCAACCGGGCGGTCGTGCCGGGGAACATGTCGCAGAAGATCGTCCGGGACAGGATGGCGCTCAAGCGGATGGGGTCGCCCGGGGACCTGGTGGGCGCCTGCCTGTTCCTGCTGTCGGACGACGCCGCGTGGATCACCGGTCAGATCGTCAACGTCGACGGCGGCGAGGTGTTCCGGGCATGAGCGAGGCGCGCGTCCCCCCGGAGGGTGAGCGCATGGCGGTCGGCTTCGTCGGGCTCGGGCAGATGGGGGCGCCGATGGCGGCCCATCTGGCGGGCGCGGGGCTGACGGTGTACGACGCGCGGGCCGAGGCGATGGCGCCGCTGGTGAAGGCGGGGGCGCGGGCCGCGAAGAGCGTCGCCGAGGTCGCCGCGCACTGCGACCTGGTCTCGGTCATGGTCCGGGACGACGCCCAGGTGGTGGAGGTGGGCGAGGAGGTGCTCGCGAGCGCCCGTCCGGGCACGGTCCTGGCGGTCCACTCGACGATCCGGGCGCGGACCGCCGAGGACCTGGCCGCGCGAGCGCGGCGCTACGGGATCGAGGTGGTGGACGCGCCGGTGAGCGGCGGGTTCATGGGGGCGAGCGCGGGGAGCCTCGCGGTCATGGTCGGCGGGACGGACGAGGCGTTCGGGCGCTGCCGCGAGCCGTTCGGCGCCTGGGCGGACCTCGTCCTGCACATGGGGCCGGTCGGCGCGGGCACCCGCACGAAGCTGGCCCGCAACATGCTGCACTTCATCTCGTTCACCGCGGCGGCGGAGGCGCAGCGGCTCGCGGAGGCGTCCGGGGTGTCGCTGCGCAAGCTCGGCCGCGTCGTCCGGCACACCGACGCGATCACCGGCGGCGCGGGCTCGATCATGCTGCGGCCGACGACCGCGCCGCTGGCTCCGGACGACGATCTGTACGACATCCTGCGGCACACGCGGGACCTCGGTGAGAAGGACCTGTCGCTCGCGCTGGAGCTGGCGGACGAGCTGGGGGTCGACGTCCCGCTCGCCCGGATCGCTCTCGATCGGTTCGGTGCGGGTCTTGGTCTGGTGGGAGAGGCCGATGACTGAGCGAAGCGAACCGGGGGGCGTGGGGGGTCGGCCCCCCACAGAGAACACGCCTGAGCAAAGCGAACCAGGGGGCGTGGAGGGGCGGCGGGAGCGCGGGCTGGAGATGATGCGCCGGGTGTACGGGTGGGAGGTGTCGGACGGGCCCGGCGACTTCTTCGGGATCACCGTGGAGCACCTCTTCGGCGACATCTGGACGCGGCCCGGGCTGAGCATGCGCGACCGGCGGCTGCTGCTCGTCGGGGTCCTCGCCGGTCAGGGGCTGAACGACGTCCTCGACATCCAGATCCCGGCGGCGCTGGCCAACGGGGAGCTGTCCCCGGACGAGCTGCGCGAGATCGGCGTCTTCCTCACCCACTACATCGGCTGGCCGCTCGGGTCGAAGCTGAGCGTCCAGATCGACACGCTGATCGCGAGGCACGAGAAGCGCGCCCGGCGGGACGGCTAGGGCCTGTCTCGAAGTGGCCCCGGCCACGCGCGCGAACGCGTGACCTGCCCGGTGGAGCGAAGCCGGAGGCGAGCGGAACCGGGCAGATCGCGAAGCGATGCCGCGTTCGCCCAGGCCCGGTCACGCAGCGAGCCGCAAGGCGAGCGAAGTGGGCCGGGACGTGGAAACACTGCCTAGCACAGGCGCGGGGTCGGGTCGGGCATCAGCATCGGCCCGGTCACGCGGAACCGTTCGACGCCCTGCCGGGTGAGGCTGACGCGCAGGTCGATCCAGCCGGCGGCGCCGGGCTCGCCGCATTCGTAGGCGCCTCTGCGCGGGAAGTGCAGGTCGCCCACCGACAGCTTCGCGCCTCGGACGTGCACCGGCAGCAGGAGGCGGGAGCCTGCGGACAGGGGGGCGATGAGGCATCCGCCCACGTCGCGGCCGCGCGCGTCGCCGGGGACGGCGACGGGGCCGGACGGCGCGCAGCCGATGATCCCGGGGTGGCCGCCGGCGTCGCGGGCGCCTCCGGGGCGCCCGACGGCCAGCACGTCCACCACGATCACGTCGCCGGGTTCGGCTCCGACGACGACGAGCGGGCCGCACAGCAGGGTCCCGAGGCCGGGTTCCCGGCCGGGGCACTCCATCCGGACGGACCCGCCCGTGATGACCTCCGCCACGCCCGGGATGTCGGGGTGCCAGTGGGAGTGTCCGAGAACGTCCCGCATCCCGGGGTCGCCGAGGTCGAACATGGCTGGTGAGGGCATCGGGCAGTGCTCCTTCCGGCAGGGGACAGGCGATGCTCCGATCGTGCCCAGCCGCTGTTTCCGGACGGTTTCGGCGCGCTGACGCTCGCGTAAGACGGCCTTCACCGGAAAACGCCGCCCTCCGGGGAACCAGGCGGCGAGGGCGGGCGTCCAAAGTCCATGCGTGGTCGCATCTTCCTCCCGGTCGCGACGACGCTCCTGCTTGCCGGGACCGCCGCGTGCACCCCGTCCGAGCAGGCCCCCGACCGGGACGCCGAGGCCCCGCCGGTCCGGCTCGTCGCCTATCGGGGCTGCGACGCGCTGCTCGACGAGCTGCGCCGCGCCACCCTGGACAAGGTCGGCCCGTACGGGCTCGGTGGCGTGCCGGTCGACGGCATCGAGGCGCTGGCGAAGGCGCCGAGCGCGGGCAAGGTGCCCGGGGCTCCCGCGCCCGCTCCGGAGCACTCCACGACGAACTCGCACGAACCGGGCGCGGACGAGCCCGATCTCGTGAAGACCGACGGCCGCAGGATCGTCGCGTTCGCCCAGGGGCGCCTCAGGATCGTCGACCCGGCATCGCGCAAGGTGACGCACACACTGGAACTGCCGGGCGGCACCCGCTACGACAGCGGGGAACTCCTGCTCAGCGGTGACCGCGTTCTCGTGCTCACCCGGCAGGCCAGAGCCATCCCGTTCGAAGGGCCGGGACGGCCGTTGCCGGGCCGAACGCTGCCCGAGCCGACGCAGACGACGCGCCTCACGCTGGTCGATCTGTCCGGCAGGCCGAAGGTCGCCGGGACGATGACGTCCGGCGCCGACTACCTGGACGCGCGGCAGACCGGCTCTACCGTCCGCGTGGTGATGAGGTCCCTGCCGCGCATCGACTTCCCCGGCGGCGACAGCGAGAAGAAGTCCGTCACGGCGAACCGGGAGGCCGTGCGGAGGGCCCCGCTTGAGGCCTGGCTCCCGTCCTTCGACGTGGAGGGCGGGACGTCGTACAGAACGCCGTGCGACCAGGTCAGCCGCCCGTCCTCGTACGCGGGTTCCTCGATGCTGACCATGCTGACCTTCGACCTCGCGAAGGGCCTCGGCGACCCGCAGCCGGTCGCGATGACCGCCGACGGCTCGACCGTCTACGGCAACGGGGAGAGCCTTTACGTCACCGGCACTCCCCCGGCTCTGTTCGGGTGGCCGCGCAAGAAGGTGGTCGAGCCGCGTACGGACATCTACAAGTTCGACATCCGCGATAGCGGGCGCCCCAGCTACGTCGCCTCAGGCTCGGTGAAGGGCTTTCTCCTCAACCAGTACTCGATGTCGGAGCACGAGGGGAACCTGCGTCTGGCCGCGACGACCAGCCGGATCGAACCCGGCAGCAGGGCGTCGCAGAGCTCGGTGTACGTCCTGGCCCAGCACGGCCCGCGACTCGACCAGATCGGACGGCTCGACGGTCTCGGCAAGGGCGAGCAGATCCGCTCCGTGCGGTTCATCGGCGCCACCGGCTACGTCGTGACGTTCCGGCAGACCGACCCGCTGTACGTCGTCGACCTCCGCGACCCCCGCCGTCCCCGGACCACCGGCCAGCTCAAGATCAACGGCTTCTCCGCCTACCTGCACCCGACGGCGGACGGGAAGCTGCTCGGCGTGGGCCAGGACGCCGACGCCTCCGGCCGGACGAGCGGCCTCCAGGTGTCCCTCTTCGACGTCTCCGCCGGGCCCCGCAGGCTGGACGCCTACAAGCTCCCCGGGGCCGCCTCCCAGGCGGAGTTCGACCCGCACGCGTTCCTGTACTGGCCGAAGACGGGCCTCACGGCCGTCCCGGTGACGCCGCGGGACGGCGGCCCGCCCGAGACCCTCGTCCTCAAAGTCACTGGCGCGGGCGTAACGAAGCTCGGATCCGTCCGGCCTCCGGGCAAGCATCCCGGCGACGGCGCCGGCCGCTCGCTCGTCATCGGCGACACCCTCTGGACGTTCTCCGGCGCGGGCGCGCACGCCGTCGACGCGTCCACCCTCAAGGGCGGCGACTGGCTCGCCTACCGCTAGCTGTACTTGGCCATGATCTTGGTGACACCTGACCGGTAGGTCTTTGATCAGCAAGAGGACCTCCTGGCGTAGTGGAGTTTCACCGACTTCACCGTCACCAGGAGGTCCTTGTGGGTCACGCTAATGCCCGGCTGACGCTTCATGGCAGATGTCTACTGGTTCGCCGTGTCGTGTTCGACCGGCGTGCGGTCGCGCACGTCGCCGCCGAGCTCGGGGTGTCGCGGCAATGCGCGCACCGGTGGGTCCGACGGTTCCGTGACCAAGGCTGGGCCGGGCTGGCCGAGCGGCGCAGCGGGCCGCGCGCGTGCCCGTCCCGGACCCCGGTCAAGACCGAGGAGCGGGTGCTGGCCGCCCGAGATGAGTTGCGTGCCGGGCCCGACCACATCGCGGCGGCCACCGGAGTGCCGGCCCGCACCGTCACCCGGATCCTGCGCCGTCACGGTGTGCCGGTGCTGGCGGCCTGCGACCCGCTGACCGGCACCCGGATCCGCGCGTCCCGCGCGAGCGAGCGCCGCTACGAGCACGACGCACCGGGCGAGATGATCCACCTGGACGTCAAGAAACTCGGCCGCATCCCCGACGGCGGCGGCTGGCGGGCACACGGCCGCGGCCAAGCCGTCCGCGTCCGCGGCATCGGCTACGACTTCGTCCACACCGCCATCGACGACCACACCCGCCTGGCCTACGCCGAAGTCCTGCCCGACGAGAAAGGCACCACCACCGCCGCCTTCCTCACCCGAGCCGCAGCGTTCTTCGCCGGCCACGGCATCACCCGGATCCACCGGGTGCTCACCGACAACGCCAAGAACTACCGCGTCTCGGCCGCCTTCCAGCAGGCCTGCGCCCAACTGGGCGCCCGCCAAAAGTTCACCCGACCCCGCCATCCCTGGACCAACGGCAAAGCCGAACGCCTCAACCGCACCCTGGCCACCGAATGGGCCTACCGGCGCCCCTACACCAGCAACGACCAACGCACCCAAGCCCTCAAGCCCTGGCTGGAGCACTACAACACCACACGCCCCCACTCGGCCCTGGGCGGCAAGCCACCCATCACCCGACTGTCACCAAGATCATGACCGAGTACAGCTAGCGCAGCCCCGTCGAGCGCTGGAGCGCCGTCTGGATGAGCCGGTCGACCAGCGCCGGGTAGTCCAGCCCCGTCGCGGCCCACATCTGCGGGAACGCCGACGCCGGGGTGAAGCCCGGCATCGTGTTGATCTCGTTGAGGATCCAGCGGCCGTCGGGCGTGTGGAAGAAGTCGACCCGGGCGAGGCCCTCGCAGTCGAGGGCGTCGAACGCCTGCACGGCGATGCGGCGGACCTCCTCGATCGCCGCGGGCGGCAGGTCCGGCGGGACGGCCATGGTGGTGGAGCCGTCGAGGTACTTCGTCTCGAAGTCGTAGAAGTCGTGCTCGCCCGCCATCAGCACCTCGGCGGGCAGGCTGACCTCGGCCGGACCGTCGTCCACGCCCTGCAGGACGCCGCACTCGATCTCGCGGCCCTCGATGGCGCCCTCGACGATGACCTTCGGGTCGTGCTCGCGGGCCGTCTCGACGGCGGCCTCCAGGCCGGCCTCGTCGGTGACGCGGGTGATGCCCATGCTGGACCCGGCGCGGGCCGGCTTGACGAACACCGGCGTGCCGTCGGCGAGGCCGAGCTCCCTGATGATCTCGTCGAGCTTGCGCTTGCGCTCGCGCCGCCACTCGCGGTCGCCGACCAGCACGTAGGGGCCGACGGGCAGGCCGCGCGCCTGCCAGACGAGCTTCATGAACCCCTTGTCCATGCCGACCGCGCTGGCCAGCACGCCGGCGCCGACGTAGCGGATGCCGGCGAGGTCGAGCAGCCCCTGGATCGTGCCGTCCTCGCCGTAGGGGCCGTGCAGCAGCGGCAGGACCACGTCGACGTCGCCGAGGGTCGCGGGCACCTCGCCCGGCCGGACCACCATCAGGCCGCGGCTGTCGGGGTCGAACGGCAGCGCGAGGACGCCGCCCTCCGCGGTCACCTCCGGGAGCCGGCCGCCCTCGATCGCCAGGCGCAGGTCCGCGGGCGGGAGCACCCAGCGCCCGTCGCGGGCGATGCCGATCGGCACGACCTCGTACCGGTCCCGGTCGATGGCGGCCATGACGGCTCCCGCGGTGACGCAGGAGATCGCGTGCTCTGAGCTGCGCCCGCCGAAGACCACCGCCACGCGGATCCTAGAAACCTGGGACATGACGCCCGACCCTACCGGTGATCAGCACGGGTCGGCCACGAGCGAACCGGGCGCGGTGCGCGGTCATTCCGTCACACCCCGTACCGCTCGGGCTTGGGAGACCGCGAAATCAGCGAGATCGCCGCCTCCTTGATCGGGACGCCGCGGTGCAGCACGTCGGTGACGGCCTCGGTGATCGGCATCTCCACGTTGTGCTTGCGCGCGAGCTCCAGCACCGCCTCGGCCGACTTCACGCCCTCCGCGGTCTGCTTCGTGACGGCGATGACCTCGTCCAGCGTCATGCCGCGGCCGAGGTTCTCGCCGAACGTGCGGTTGCGCGCGAGCGGCGAGACGCAGGAGGCGACGAGGTCGCCCATGCCGGCCAGGCCCGCGAAGGTGTGCTCGTCGGCGCCGAGGGCGGCGCCGAGCCGGGCGATCTCGGCCAGCCCGCGGGTCATCAGCAGCGCCTGGGTGTTGGAGCCGAACCCGAGCCCGACCGACATCCCGACGCACAGGGCGACGACGTTCTTCACCGCGCCGCCCAGCTCGACGCCGATCACGTCCGTGGAGGTGTAGACGCGGAAGTAGGACGTCATGGTGGCGGCCTGCAGGCCGCGCGCGGCGTCCTCGTCCACGCACGCGGCGACGGCGGCGCTGGGCTCGCCGGTGGCGATCTCGCGCGCCACGTTCGGGCCGCTGAACACCGCGACCCGCTCCTCGGGGACGTCGGCGACCTCGCGGATCACCTCCGACATGCGGCGGGTGGTGCCGAGCTCGACGCCCTTCATCAGGCTGACCAGGACGGCCTCGCGCGGCAGCAGCGGGACCCAGCCGCCGAGGTTGTGCCGCAGCGTCTGCGCCGGGACGGCGAGCGCGACGAAGTCGGCGCCGCGCAGGGCCTCCGCCGGGTCCAGGGTCGCGCGGACGGTCTCGGGGAGCGGGACGCCCGGCAGGTAGTCGGCGTTCTCGTGCCGTTCGTTGATGCCCTCGACCACCTCGGGCCGGCGTCCCCACAGGACGACCTCGCCGCCGGCGTCGTGCAGCATCATCGCGAACGTGGTGCCCCAGGAGCCGGAGCCCATCACCGCGGTACGGAAGGTCACGAGTCGGCCGCCTTCGGTTCGGCCGCGCGGGCGGACTCGGGCCCGGACGGTCTGGCCTGCTCGGGGACCGCGCCCCTGGCCGTCTCGGCCGCCTGCTCCTGCGCGGCGCGGCGGCGCTCCTCCAGGACCTTGTGGTGGTCGAAGGGCACTTCCGGGGGCTCCTCGCCGCGCAGCTCGCCGAGCAGGGCGGTGATCGCGGCCATGATGTCGTCGGTGGCGGCGCGCAGGGTGTCGCGGTCCAGCGGGAGCCCCGCGTACCGCGTCAGGTCGACGGGCGGCCCGGCGATCACCTGCATCCTCTTGCGCGGCAGCGGGTGGACGCCCTTCTTCAGGCTGCCCGCGAGGCCCTTCTGCTCGCCCTTCTTGTACGGCATCAGCTCGTGCGCGCCCCAGCTCGCGACGGGAACGACCTGGGCGCCGGTCTTGAGCGCCATCCGCGCGGCGCCGGTCTGGCCCGTCATCGGCCACAGCTCCGGATCGCGGGTGCAGCTGCCCTCCGGGTAGAACATCAGGCATTCCCCGTCCAGCAGGGCCTTCTCGGCGTCCCTGAGGGCGAGGGAGGCGTCGGCGCTGTCGCGGTAGACCGGGATCTGGCCGGTACCGCGCAGCACCGCCCCGATGAACCGCACGTCGAACAGCGTGGACTTGGCCAGGTAGACGGGGTAGCGGCCCGACTCGTAGACGAAGTGGGCGAGCGCGAGGGGGTCGGCTTCGGAGATGTGGTTGGCGGCGATGATGACGCCGCCCTTCCTCGGGACGTTGCCGCGGCCGCGCCAGTCGCGCCTGAGCAGCCCGTACAGCAGCGGGCGCAAGATGACGATCGTGAGCGTGCGCCATCCCGGCGAGTAGCGGTGGCCCGGGCGTCCCTCCTGCGAGGGGGCGGCCCCCTGCTTCGCTCCGCTCATCTCGCCCCTCCCTCGATCCGTCCCACAGGTGAACCTGGGGTGTCCTCAAGTGTCGCGGTTGCGTGCGCATAGTGTCGAGTTGCCATGTCTACACCAGCACCCCCCGCGCAAGCGCACGGGACGCCGCCGCTCCGGTGGTCGCTCGTGGTCCCCGTGAAGGTCCTCGCCAGGGCCAAGACCCGCATGTCCGCGGCGGCCGGTCCGCACCGGGAGGCCCTGGCGCTCGCGGTCGCGGCCGACACGGTCGCCGCCGCGCTGCGCTGCGACCGGGTCCGCGACGTGATCGTAGTCACCGACGATCCCCTTCCGGCGGCCGAGCTCGCCGCCCTCGGCGCCCGGATCGTTCCGGACGTTCCGGATGCCGGCCTGAACCCGGCCCTGGTCTACGGCGCCGGCCGCGGCCGCGAGCTGGCCTCCGACGCCGGCGTCGGGGCGCTTTCGGCTGATTTGCCCGCTTTGCGGCCTCTTGAACTCGCACGGGTCCTGGACGCCGCCGGCGCCGTGCCCGAGGCGTTCGTGCCGGACGCGGCCGGCGTCGGCACGACGCTCTACACGGCCCGCCCGGGCGTCCCGTTCTCCCCCGCGTTCGGAAGCGGCTCGCGGACCGCCCACCGCGCCCGCGGCGCCCGGGAGATCCTGCTGCCCGGCACCGACAGCGTACGCCGCGACGTCGACACACCGGACGACCTCCGCGCGGCGCTCGCCCTGGGCGCCGGTCCCCGCACCACGGCCGTCGCGTCCCGCCTGCCCTCGTTGGCCTAGAGTCTGGGGCATGCAGGGGACGGTGAAGGCGTTCGACGCGGGAACCCGCTCGGGGAGCGTGCTCCTCGACGACGGGACGGAACTGCCCTTCGACGCCGAGGCGTTCGCGGCGGGCGGCCTGCGGCTGCTGCGCTTCGGCCAGCGGGTGAACCTGGCGCTGGACGGCGACCGGGTCTCGGTGGTGACGCTGTCGACCTTCCCGCTGCCCTCCCCGCCCGCCTGAGCGGGGCGCTCCGCACAGACGTCCCGGGCGGGCGCGTCCGGGCCGGGCCCGGGAACGCGGCAGCGCCCGGAACCCTGCGGTCCCGGGCGCTGACGCGGTGAGGCACTTACTTCTTGCCGGCCACCAGGTTCTTGAAGTCGGCGCCCGCCTTGAACTTCGGCACGGACGTCGCGGGAACCTCGATGGTCTTGCCCGTTGCGGGGTTGCGGGCCGTGCGGGCAGGCCGGTCGGCCTTCTCGAACGAACCGAACCCGGTGATCGCGACCTTGTCGCCCTTGGCGACGGCGGTCTGGATCGCCTCCAGGATGGCGTCGACGGCCTCGGCTGCGGCCTTCTTGCTGCCCAGCCGGTCAGAGATGGCGTCGACCAGCTCACGCTTGTTCATGGGTTACTCCTCTAGTTCCCCCCTTGCCCGAACGAAACTAAGGGACCACCACCATGGACACAATCACCTGCACGCAAACGATGGCGTGTCGCTGGCGTTTTTGTCGGTCTCGCCCCCGTCTCGCCCGGTGACCGGACCGGATCCGGCCACTGCGCACGCTAACCGACGTCGGGCCCCTCTTGGAAATCGGCGAGGAACGCGTCCAGCCTGCGAGCGGCCAGTTCGGCGTCCCGTTTGGCCAGATCGGTGATCGCCAGCAGGTGCCGGATGAGCCGCTGCCGGTCCTGGGGCGGGAGCGGCGCCACGGCGCGATGAGCGTCACGCAACTGGCGTGCGAGCTGCGTCAACGTCGGATCGTCCCACTCTGGCCCTGTCCACGGGGCCGTGCTCACTTGGAGTCCCCCAACGGTCGGCGGTCGTTGCTCACTAGGGGGATTCTCCCCCGCGCCCATGCCGACCGTCTCGCCCGGGGTACGTTCGGGCGCGCCCGTAGCGCCGGATACCTCCCGATATCCGGCGCCAAGGGCGGTGTGCCGTGGGGCTCCGAGGGCTAGACCGTGGTGGGGAGCAGCGCGGTGCGGGCGGCCTCGAAGTCGCCGATCGCGTCGGCGTGGCGCAGCGTGAGGCCGATGTCGTCCAGGCCCTCCATCAGCCGCCAGCGGGTGTAGTCGTCGATCTCGAACGTCGCCGTGTCCGCGCCCCAGCGGACCTCGCGCCCGCCCAGGTCGACGGTGATCTCCAGGGCGGGGTCCTTCTCGACCGCGCTCTGCAGCGCCTCGACCTGCTCGCCCGTGAGGACGACCGGCAGCAGGCCCATCTTCGTGGAGTTGTTGCGGAAGATGTCGCCGAACCGCGGCGCGATCACGACGCGGAAGCCGTACTGCTGCAGCGCCCAGACGGCGTGCTCGCGGGACGATCCGGTGCCGAAGTCGGGCCCGGCCACCAGGATGCCCGCGCCCTCGTAGCGCGGCTGGTTCAGGACGAATTCCGGGTCCTCGCGCCAGGCCGAGAACAGGCCCTTGTCGAACCCGGTGCGGCTGACCTGCTTGAGCCACACGGCCGGGATGATCTGGTCGGTGTCGACGTTGCTGCGGCGCAGCGGCACCGCGCGCCCGGCGTAGGTGGTGAACGCTTCCATCGTGCTTCCTTACAGGTCGGCGGGCGCGGCCAGGTGCCCGGTGACGGCGGTGGCGGCGGCGACGGCGGGCGACACCAGGTGGGTGCGCCCGCCCGGTCCCTGCCGGCCCTCGAAGTTACGGTTGGACGTGGAGGCGCTGCGCTCGCCGGGCGTGAGCTTGTCGGGGTTCATCGCCAGGCACATCGAGCAGCCGGCCTCGCGCCACTCGGCGCCGGAGGCGGAGATGACGGCGTCCAGCCCCTCCTCCTCGGCCTGCTTCTTGACCTTCATGGAGCCGGGGACGACCAGCATCCGGACGCCGTCGGCGACCTTGCGGCCCTCCAGCACGCCCGCGACGGCGCGCAGGTCCTCGATGCGGCCGTTGGTGCAGGAGCCGACGAAGACGGTGTCGACGGCGATGTCGCGCAGCGGCGTCCCGGCGGTCAGGCCCATGTACTCCAGGGCGCGCTCGGCGGACTGGCGCTGGGCCGGGTCGTCGTAGGACGCGGGGTCGGGCACGGACCCGCCGAGCGGCAGGCCCTGGCCGGGGTTCGTCCCCCAGGTGACGAACGGGGTCAGCTCGGCCGCGTCGATCACGACCTCCCGGTCGAAGACCGCGTCGTCGTCGGTGCGCAGGGACGTCCAGTACTCGACGGCCCGGTCCCAGTCCTCGCCCTGCGGGGCGTGCGGGCGGCCCTTGAGGTAGGCGAACGTGGTCGCGTCCGGGGCGATCATCCCGGCGCGGGCGCCGGCCTCGATGGACATGTTGCAGACCGTCATGCGGCCCTCCATCGACAGCGACCGGACGGCCTCGCCGCGGTACTCGACGATGTGGCCCTGGCCGCCGCCGGTGCCGATCCGTGCGATGATCGCGAGGATCAGGTCCTTGGCGGTCACGCCCTCGGGCAGCGCGCCCTCGACCGTGACGGCCATCGTCTTCGGCCGGATCTGCGGCAGCGTCTGCGTGGCGAGGACGTGCTCGACCTCGCTGGTGCCGATCCCGAAGGCGAGGGCGCCGAACGCGCCGTGCGTGGAGGTGTGCGAGTCGCCGCACACGACGGTCATGCCGGGCTGGGTCAGGCCCAGCTGCGGGCCGATGACGTGGACGATGCCCTGGCCCTCGTCGCCCATCGGGTGCAGCCGGATCCCGAAGTCGGAGCAGTTCTTGCGCAGCGTCTCGACCTGGGTGCGCGACACCGGGTCGGCGATCGGCTTGAGCAGGTCCGTGGTCGGGACGTTGTGGTCCTCGGTGGCGATCGTCAGGTCGGGGCGGCGGACCTGGCGGCCCGCCATCCGCAGCCCGTCGAACGCCTGCGGGCTGGTGACCTCGTGGACGAGGTGCAGGTCGATGTAGAGGAGGTCGGGCTCGCCCTCGGCGTGCCGTACGACGTGAGCGTCGTACACCTTCTCGGCCAGTGTTCGGCCCATCACTCCACCTCACCTGTGCTGGTCGGTCGGCGCTGCGTCGCGCCGTGGTCCCGGTCACCCCGGGCGGTCTCGGCCACCTCGATTTGCATCTCAAATTACGAGACGGCAATATCAATGCATGGACAACTCTAGCGGAGTCGGCGTACTTGACAAAGCGGTGCTCGTGCTGAACGCGCTGGAGGCCGGTCCGGCCTCGCTCGCCCAGCTCGTCCAGACGACGGGGCTGGCCCGCCCCACCGCCCACCGGCTGGCCGTCGCGCTGGAGCACCACCGCCTCGTCCACCGCGACACGCAGGGGCGCTTCATCCTCGGGCCGCGGCTGGCCGAGCTCGCGGTCGCGGCCGGCGAGGACCGGCTGCTCGCGATCGCGCAGCCCGTCCTGGCCCAGCTGCGCGACCACACCGGCGAGAGCGCGTCGCTGTTCCGCCGCCAGGGTGACGTGCGGGTCTGCGTGGCCGCCGCCGAGCGCACCAGCGGCCTGCGCGACACCATCCCGGTCGGCGCGGCGCTGCCGATGACCGCGGGGTCGGCCGCGCAGATCCTGCTCGCCTGGGAGGAGCCCGACCGGCTGCACCGCGGGCTGCGCGGCGCCAAGTTCGAGGCCACGACGCTGGCGTCCGTGCGGCGCCGGGGCTGGGCGCAGAGCGTCGGCGAGCGCGAGCAGGGCGTCGGCTCCGTCTCGGCCCCCATCCGCGGCGCCGCCGGACGGGTGATCGCCGCCGTCTCGGTGTCCGGGCCCCTCGAACGCCTCACCCGCTCCCCCGGGCGCCTGCACGCCGCGCCCGTCGCCGCCGCCGCCGAGAAGATCTCCGAGGGCATGCGCCGCACGGCGTCCTGATCAGCGCCCCGCTCACCGTCCTGATGACCGTCCCGATCAACGTGCCGGCCGGCCGTCCCGGACACGCGGCCTGATCCGGCCGCGGTGCGAATCACCATAAGCCGGACGGACCTGAGATTGTGCCGGTCTCCGCGCCTCCGACCTCGCTACCGTTGCCTTCGGTCAAGGGGGTGCAACGTGCAGATCTCCGAGCTCAGCGACCGCAGCGGGCTGACGGTCCAGACGATCAAGTTCTACATCCGGGAGGGCCTGCTGCCGAAGGGCTCGGTGGTGAGCGCCACGCGCTCGGAGTACGACGGGCGGCATCTGGATCGGCTCCGGCTGATCAGCGCGCTGCGCGAGGTGGGCGACATGCCGATCTCGGCGATCCAGGAGATCATCGAGGCCGTCGAGGACGACGGGGTCGGCATGCACGAGCTGTTCGCCACCACCCAGCACGCGGTCGGCCCGCACGTCGCCGCACCGCACGACCCGCACTGGCGGGCCGCCCGCGAGGACGTCGACGCCATCGTCCGCGAGCTCGGCTGGCAGGTCGACGACCGCGCCCCAGCCCGCGACCTGCTGGCGCACGGGTTCGTGGCACTGCGCCGGCTCGGCTTCCCGATCACCCTCAAGGACCTGCGCCCCTACGTGAAGGCCGCCGCCGAGGTCGCCGAGCACGAGATCGGACGGGTCGCCGAGGGCGCCCCGCGGGCCCGGACCGTCCATTCGCTGCTGGTCTCGACCATCCTCTACGAGCAGGTCCTCACGTCGCTGCACCGGCTGGCGCAGGAGGACGCCTCGGCGCGCCGGTTCGCCGCGCCCGACCCGTCCCACCAGGCATTTCCGGGATAGACGGTCGGAATTGCCATTCACGCCCCCGTTTTAGGGCTTTCGCTTTCTTCGCCTAATATGAAAGGCGATGACCGCGACAACGCCTCCGGGCTCCTCCGGCGGCAGGTGGACCGACCGCCTGCTCGCCGAGGGCGACGACCCCGATCCGCGCTTCTCCATGGCCAACGAGCGCACGTTCCTGGCCTGGATCCGCACGGCGCTGGCGCTGATCGCGGGCGGCATCGGCCTCGCCCTGGCCCGTGACCTGATCGACTCGCCGCTGCGGCAGGTGCTCGCGGTCGGCTTCGCCGCGGGCGGCGCCCTCGTCGCGGTGCTGGCGTTCCGCCGGTGGCTGCGCACCGAGCGCGCCCTGCGCCGCTCCGAGACGCTGCCGCCGCCCGCGCTGGCCCCGGTCATCTCCTACGGGCTGGCGGGCGCCGCGATCGTCCTGCTGGTGGCGCTGCTGGTCACCCGGTGAAACTCCGGGACCCGGGCGCGCAGCCGGAGCGGACGGCGCTGGCGTGGTCGCGCACCACCCTGGCCCTGATCGGCGCGGGGCTGTTGTGCGTGCGGCTCGCCCCCTCGGCTCCGGGCACCGTCCTCGCGGCGGCGGTCGTGTGCGGCGGGGCCGCGCTGATGCTGCGCCGCACCCGCAGGAGCTTCCACGCGCGGCGCGCCCTGCCCTCCGGAGCGGGCGCGGCCGACCCGGTCTCCATCATGATCACGACCGGTCTGGCGATGCTGCTGGCGGGAGTCGCCGCCGTCCTCGCCTTCTGATCGAGGCATGCGTGCCGCGCATGGCTGGCGTGCGAAGTCTTCGCTGGTGGCATGAGTGTTGAGCGTCTAGCGTCGGTCGCGCCATGACACGAATCGCCTTTCTCGGACTGGGACGCATGGGCGTCCCGATGGCCCGGCGCCTCGCCGCCGCCGGGCACGACCTGACCGTATGGAACCGCACTCCCTCCCGGGCCGCGCCGCTCGCGGAGGCGGGCGCCGCCGTCCGCGGCACGCCCGCCGAGGCGGCCCGGGACCGCGAGCTGGTCGTCACGATGCTCACCGACGCGGCCGCCGTCGAGGCCGTGCTGTTCGGCCCGGACGGCGCCGCCGCGGCCCTGCCGCCCGGCGCCCTGGTCGCCGACATGTCGACGATCGGCCCGGCCGCCGTCCACCGCGTCCGGAGCCGGCTCCCCGAGGGGATCGGGTACGTCGACGCGCCGGTCTCCGGCAGCCTCCCGCAGGCGGAGGCGGGCGAGCTGGTGATCCTCGCCGGCGCCGAGCCGGACGATCTCGCCCGCTGCGCCGGCGCCCTCGCCGTCCTCGGGGAGGTCCGGCACGTCGGGCCGCCCGGCTCGGGCGCCTCGCTCAAGCTGGTGGTGAACAGCGCGCTCGTCGGGAACTTCGCCGTTCTCGGCGAGGCGCTGGCCCTGGCCGACCGGCTGGGCGTCGACCCGGGCCTCGCCCTGGACGCCCTCGGGCGCACCAGCCCTCAGGCCCGCCGCCTCAAGGAGCACACCGGCGGCGACGCGCCGCGCTTCACGCTCGCTCTGGCGGCCAAAGACCTCGGCCTCGCCCTGGACGGCTCCCCGCCCGCGGGCGTCCTGCCCGCCGTGCGGGCCCGGACGGACGCCGCGCTCGCCGCCGGGCTCGGCGGCCACGACCTCGTCTCCCTCACCGACCACATCAGGAGGACCCCGCCCATGCGCGTGACGCTCGGCAACCCCGGCACCGTCCCGGCTCCGCCCAACCCGGCCTACTCCCACACCGCCTACGTGACGCAGGGCCCGATGCTGTACGTGTCGGGGCAGATCGCCCTCGGCGAGGACGGCGCGATCGACAAGCCCGGCGACATGACCCGCCAGTCGGAGGTGATCATGTCGCTGCTGGAGCGGATCCTCGCCGCGCACGGGGCCGGGTTCGGGGACGTGGTCAACATCCGGACGTTCGTCACCGATCTGGACCGGCTCCGCGAGTACGGCGACGTCCGCAGGCGGTACTTCACGGGCACGCCGCCGACCAGCACGACCGTCGAGGTGTCCCGGCTCTTCCACCCCGACGCCCTGCTGGAGGTGGAGATCGTCGCGGCCGTCCCCTAGGGCCGGTGCTCCCCGCCCTCGGGGCGCGGCTCCCCTCCCTCGGGGCGCGGCCGCTCTGCCCCGGGGCCGAGCTCGGCGGCCACCTCCCGCAGGTCCGCGAGGAACGCGGTGACGGGCGGGGACCTGCGCGCGTGCCGGCCCACCGCCGCGTAGACGGCGCGGCGGGACCGGCCGGACGCCACGGCGCGCAGCACGACGCCGTCCCGCGCCATGGCGGAGGCCGCCAGCGCCGGGACGAGCGTGACGCCGAACCCCTCGGCGACCAGCCCCAGCTTGGAGATCCACTCGGCGACCCGCAGCGGTGTGCGCGGCACGAACCCGGCCGCCTCGCAGCGGGCGTGGAGCGCCGCGATCGCCGCCGGGTCGTCGGCCACGATCCACGGCTCGTCCGCCAGCTCCCCGAGCGGGACGCGCTCGCGCGCGGCGAGCCGGTGGCCGGACGGCAGCGCGACGAGCAGCGCGTCGTCGAGCAGGGCCACCAGGCCGTCGGCGGCGATCGAGGGGACCTTGTGCGTGCTGACCAGCGCGATGTCGAGGTCGCCCGCCTCCAGCATCGGCAGCAGGCGCTCGGTCGTGCCCTCGCGCAGCAGCGGCAGGACGCCCGGGTGCCGGGCACGGAACCGGGCGAGCGCGCGCGGGACGAGCACGGCGTTGGCGGTGGCGAACGCGCCGAGCCGCAGGGTCCCGGTGTCGAGCCGGCGCAGCCCGTCGAGGGCGCGGGCGGTGTCGGCGAGCCGGTCGAGGAGGGCGCGCGCGTGCGGGAGCAGGTACTCCCCGGCGGGCGTCGGCCGCACGCCGCGGGCGCCGCGCGCGAACAACTCCACCCCGCAGACGTCCTCCAGCGCCGCGACCTGCCGCGAGACGGCGGACTGCGTGTAGCCCTCCGCGGCCGCCGCGGCGGTGAAGGAGCCCAGGTCGGCGACGGCGACGAAGGTCCGCAGCAGGACGGGGTCGAGGGCTTCGGCGCGCACCCCCGGAGCATACGGCCACCGGGCGGCGCCGGTCCGCCGCCCGCGGCCGCGCGCCGCCGGGCGCCCTGGGGGACAATGGCCGTCGTGGAAGATCTTGACGTGGTCGCGTGGATCCAGGTGTCGGACGGCCGGATGCTCGCCGTCCGGTCCCGTGGCCGCGACCTGCTGTACCTGCCCGGCGGGAAACGGGAGCCGGGCGAGGACGACTGGTCGGCCCTGTCCCGGGAGGTCCGCGAAGAGCTGGATCTGGAGCTGGACCGGACGTCCTTCCGGGAACTGGGCGTGATCCGGGCCCCGGCCCACGACCAGCCCGACTTCGCCCACGTCCGCATGGCCTGCTTCACCGCCGCCTACCGGGGCGCGATGGCGGCGGCCGGCGAGGTGGACGAGTACGTCTACGTCGGGCGCGGCGACCGGCACCTGCTCGCGCCGGCCGCGCAGGCCGCCCTCGACCTCGCCGAGCGGCACGGCATGCTCGCCTGATCGACCTTCGGCCCCCGCGCCCGGCGACTTTGGTCGGCGCGGGCGTGGTCCGGTGGCCGCTGCCCGGGCACGGCCGCCCCCGGAAGGCTCGGTGGCGGGCGGCCCGACCAGCGAGGAGCAGACCTTGTCACAGACGGAACCCATGGCGCGGATCAGCCGCAGGACCGTGCTCGCCGGCACGGCGGCGGCCGCCGTGTCCGGGGCGGCGGTGATCGCCTGCGACGCGATGACCGGCACCGCGTCGGCCGCGCCCGTCCGAGGGCGGCCGCTGCCGCAGCACGGCGTCAACTACGACACCGAACGCGAGGTGTGGAGGCCCGCGTACGTGCGGCGCGAGATCCGGGCGATCCGCCGCGACCTGCACTGCAACGCGATCATCCTGCTCGGCTCCGACCTCGGGCGCCTCATGCTCGCGGCCCGCTGCGCGGCGCGGGAGGGCATGTTCGTTTGGTTCGAGGCCCGCCAGTTCGACAAGGACGCGCGGAGGACGCTGAGGTTCCTCACCGCCCTCGCCAGGGCGGCCGAGGGGCTCCGCCGCACCCACCCGGGCGTGGGCATCTCGGTCGGGTGCGAGCTGACGATCTTCATGGACGGGCTGGTGCCCGGCAGGGACTGGCGGGAGCGCGCGGGCAACCTCGGGACCCCGGCGGGCGAGGGCTACGACGAGCGGCTGAACACGTTCCTCGCGCGGGCGCTCCGGACCGTCCGGCCATTGTTCGGAGGCCGTCTCACCTACACCTCGGGCGTCTGGGAGGAGGTCGCCTGGCGCGGCTTCGACGTCGTGGGCGTCGACCTGTACCGGGACGAGACGAACGAGGCGACCTACGTCCAGGACGTCCGGGCCCTGCACCGGTTCGGCAAGCCCGTCGTCATCACCGAGTTCGGATGCTGCACCTACCGGGGCGCGGACAGGCGCGGCGGCGACGGGTTCGACATCGTCGACTGGTCGCAGGACCCGCCCGTCATCCCGCCGGGCTACGTCCGCGACGAGGGGGCCCAGGCCCGCTACATCTCCGAGCTGCTGGACGTGTACGAGGCCGAGGGTGTGTACGGCGCGTTCGTCTACGACTTCATCGAGCCCGACGGCCCCTCCTCCCCCGATCCCGCCAGGGACCTCGACATGGCCGGGTTCTCCCTGGTCAAGGTACTGCCGCCCGAGACGGGCCTCGGCTACGAGCGGACCGGCCACTTCGAGCCGAAGCTCGCCTTCCGCACCCTCGCCCGCCGCTACGCCCCCTAGGCGGCGAGGGCGGCGCCTCCGGCTATGCCGAGGGCCAGGGAGAGCAGCGCGGCGGCGGCGGCGATCGCGGTGGCGCCGCGCGCCGGGGGCGGCGGGCCGGACGGCCGCCGGAACAGCGGGACGATCCAGCGCAGGTAGTAGAAGACGCTGGCGACCGTGTTCACGGCGGCCACCGCCGCGAGCCATGCGTGGTCGCCGTCCAGCGCGGCACCGAACATCAGGACCTTCCCGACGAACACGGCGGTCGGCGGCGTCCCGACGAAGCCGAGCAGGCAGACGACGAGGGACAGGCCGAGGAGCGGGGAGGCGCGCAGCAGGCCGGCGTATCCGGCCAGGTCGTCGCGGCCGGCGGCGACCACGACCGCGAAGGCGCCGAGGTTCGTCACCGCGTAGGCGGCGACGAAGTACAGCAGCGCGGGCCGGGCCAGGTCGCTGCGTCCCGCCATCGCGACCGGGACGAGCAGGTAGCCCGCCTGGCTCACGGTCGAGTACGCCAGCAGGCGCCGGACGTTGTCCTGCCCGAACGCGGCGAGGTTGCCGAGCGTCATCGTGGCCGCCGCGATCACGGCGAGCAGGACGGGCCAGCCGTCCGGGGAGATCTCCGCGCCGAAGCGGTAGAGGGCCGCGAACGCGCCGATCTTGGGGACGGTGGTGACGTACGCGGCGACGGCGGGCGGGGCTCCCTCGGTCACGTCCGGCACCCAGTAGTGGCCCGGGACGGCGCCCGCCTTGAACAGCAGCCCGGCCAGGAGCGCGACGAGGCCCGCCGCGACGGCCGCCGGGGGCGCGCCGGCGAGCCCGGTCCGCAGCACCGGGTAGGCGGTGCCGCGCCCCACGCCGGACAGCAGCGTCACGCCGCCGAGCATGAACACGCCCAGCAGCGCGCCCATCAGGTAGTACTTCAGCGCGGCCTCGGTCCCGGGCGCGTCCTTGCCGAACCCGGCGAGGGCGTAGGCGGGGACGCTCGCCAGCAGGTACGCGGCGACGAGGACCAGCAGGTCGGACGAGGCGCCGAGCATGATCGTCCCGAGCGCGGACAGCAGGATCAGGACGTGGTGCTCGCTCTCCCTCGGATGGCCCCGGACCGGCCCGGCCGCCAGGAGGACGACGGCGAGCGTCGAGCCGAGCACGGTGATCCGGGTGACGTGCGTGATCGCGTCGACGGAGAAGGCGTCGAACGCCGTCAGGCCGGGGCGGGCCGCCGCGGCCCCCGCGAAGGCCAGGCCCGCGACGAGCCCGGCCGAGCAGGCCGCCGGGGCCGGCCACTGCCTCGCGCGTGGCAGGAACATCCCCGCCACCAGCCCGGCCACGGCGGCGGCCAGCACGCACAGTTCGGGGGCGAGGTCGGCGGGGTTCTCGTTCATCAGCGGCCCACCAGCGCGACGACGGCCGCCGACAGCGGCTCGATCGTGTCGAGCAGCACGCGCGGCGCGACACCGATGACCAGCGACAGGGCCAGCAGCGGGACGAGCGCGGCCAGTTCGGGGCGGCGCACGTCGGTGACGAGCGGGGTCAGCTCCCCGGGCGGCCCGAGCACGGCGCGGTGCAGGACGCGCAGGAACAGCGCGGCCGTGACGAGGATGCCGAGGACGGCCAGCGCGCCGGTGACCGCCGTCGCCGCCGTGCCGCTCCCGATCGTCCCGGCGAAGATCTGGAACTCGGCGACGAACCCGGACAGGCCCGGCAGCCCGAGCGAGGCGAACGCGGCCACCGCGGTCAGCGCGGCGAAGACGGGCGCGCCGCGCGCGATGCCGCCGAACCGCCCGAGGTCGTAGCTGCCGGCCCGGTCGTACAGGACGCCGCACAGCAGGAACAGCGCGCCGGTGACGAGGCCGTGGCTGACCATCTGCGTGACCGCGCCGGTCACGGCGAGCCGCCGCGCGTCGGCGTCGCCGGTGGCGTACCCGGCCGCGCCCAGCGCGAGGACGATGTAGCCCATGTGGTTGACCGACGTGTAGGCGACCAGGCGCTTGACGTCGTCCTGCGCCAGCGCGACCAGCGCCCCGTACAGGACGCCGGCCAGCCCGACGATCAGGAACACCGGGGCGTAGCGCCGCCAGGCGTCGGGCAGCATCGGCATCGCGATGCGGACGAGGCCGTAGGTGCCCATCTTCAGCATGACCCCGGCGAGGATCGCCGACCCGGCGGCGGGCGCGTCGGTGTGGGCGGGCGGCAGCCAGGTGTGGAACGGCACGACCGGGGTCTTGATGCCGAGGCCGATCCCGACGGCGAGGAGCGTCAGCCCCGCCGGGCCGCCGCTCAGCGGCGGGGTCCGAGTCAGCTCGACCATGTCGAACGTGTGGGGGTCGGCGCCGAGGTAGAGGCCGATGAATCCGAGCAGCAGGACGAGCGACCCGAGGAACGTGTAGAGGAAGAACTGGAGCGCCGACCTCGTCCGGTCGCCGTGCCCCCACAGCAGGATCACGAAGTACATGCCGACGATCGACAGGTCGAAGAAGACGAAGAACAGCAGCAGGTCGAGGGCCGCGAACAGGCCCAGGCAGACGGTCTCCAGGAAGAGGAACAGGATCGCGAACGCCCGCACCCGGTGGGTCTGCCGCAGCGAGTACACGGCGCACGCGGCGAACAGGACGGCGGTCAGGGCCAGCAGCGGCAGCGACAGGCCGTCCACGCCGACGTGGTAGCCGGCTCGGACGGACGGGATCCACCGCACGTTCGTCTCGTACGCGACGCCGCCGCCGGTGCCGTGCGCCGCCCACATCCCGATGACGAGCGCGAGGTCCAGGACGCAGGCGCCGATCCACGCCCAGGGGACCGCGCGGCGCGGGACGGCGGGCAGCGCGAGCGCCACCGCCAGCGGGAGGAAGATCACCAGATTCAGCATCGGCTCACCCGGCCAGGACCGCGACGACGACGAGCACCGCGAGCACCACCGCGGCCTGGGCGTAGTACAGGTGGACCTGTCCGGTCTGCGGGCGCCGCGCCAGGGCGCCCAGCGCGCGCGCCGCGCGTCCGACCGCGGCGACCAGGCCGTCCACCCGGAACTCCACGCGGCGCCCGGCCAGACCGGCGACCGCCAGGCCGCCGCGCGCGACGCGCTTCACCGCGCCGTCGACCACCCGGTCGTCGAACCGGGCCAGCGCCCGCGCGGTGGCGAACGCCGGGCGGACGACCACGGCCGAAGCGGCGTCCTCCAGCCAGAGCCAGTGCAGCGCCCACGCGGGCTCCGGGATCCGCCGGACGACCATGACCGCGCCGACCGTGAGCAGGGCGAGGGCACCGGAGAGCGCGACCGTCCACGGTCCGGGTCCGCTCTCGTCCGGCACGCCGAGCAGCCGCCGCCAGGCGTCCGCGACCGGGGGGAGGCCGAGCACCCCGAGCACGGCCGCCGCGAAGGCCAGCGGGACCAAGGGCGCCGACTGCGCGAACGGCACCCGGAGCACCCCGCCTCCGCCCATCGGACGGAACGCGGCGAGCAACGCCTTCGCCGCATAGGCGGCCGACAGGACGGACGCGGCGAACCCCACCACGAGGAGGGCCGGCGAGCCGCCGGCACCCGCGAGGATCTCGTCCTTGGTGACCCACAACGACAGCGGAGGGACACCGGCCAGCGCGAGCGCGCCCACTCCGAACGCCGCGCCGACCGCCCGGTGGCGCCGCGCCGCACCCTGCAACGCGTCCAACCGCTTCGTCCCGAGCACGCCCAGCCACACGCCCGCGCAGAGGAACAGCAGGCTCTTCACCGCGGCGTGGGCGACGAGGTGCGCCGTCCCGCCGGCAGGCGCGCCGGTGCCGGCTCCGAGCACCATGAACCCGATCTGCGCGCACGTGGACGCGGCGAGAAGCTGCTTGAGGTCGCGCTGAGCGAGCGCGACGGCGCCCAGGACCAGCGCGGTCACCGCCCCGGCCCAGGCCGCGAGCGTGGCGGCCCAGCCGGTCGCGGCCAGCAGCGGATGCACGCGTATCAGCAGGTACGCGCCCGCGGCGACCATCGTGGCCGAATGCAGGAGCGCCGACACCGGGCTCGGCCCGTCCATGGCGCGCGACAGCCAGAACGAGAACGGGAGCTGCGCCGACTTCCCGAGCGCCGACACCACGAGTCCGGCCGCGATCAGGTCCCGCCAGGGCGCGCCGGCCGCGGCGAGGTCGTCCAGCCGGAGGGAGTGGGCCCCGGCGACCGCGAAGCCCGCCGCCGCGTAGAGGCCCATGTCGGCGGCCCGGGTCGTCAGGAAGGCGACGCCCGCCGACCGGACCCGCCGTGCGTCCCACCACTCGTAGCCGATGAGCGCCCACGACATCGCGCCCATGACCTCCCAGCCCATCAGCAGCAGGACCAGATCGGTCGCCGTCACCGTGACGGCCATCGCCGCCGCGAACAGGAGCATCAGGCCGAAGAAGCGAGCGCCGTACCCCTCCCCCGCCGCGAAGACGAGGACCGCCGCCAGGACGGTGCCGAGCGTCACGAGCAGGACGGCGGACAACCCGTCCACCGCGAGGCCGCCCGGCCACCCGGGAAGGAACGTCATCCGCCCGCTCCCCGCGCGCGGACGTCCCCGCTCGCCGCGCTCATCCCCTGAGGTCCCCCGCGTCGTCGGTCATGTCCACGTCGCGGGCCCGGAACAGGGCGGTGACGACGGCGAACCCCATCGCCATCTCCAGCGCCATCACCGTGATCGCGACGAGGACGAGCACCTGCCCGTCCGCCCTGCCGGGCGACACCCAGAACCAGAACGCGGCCCCGGCGACCACGATCCCGTTGATCATGAGTTCGAGGCCCATCATCAGCATCACGATCGACTGCTGCGACAGCGCCCCGAACAGGCCCACGCAGAACAGCGCGGCGGCGAGCAGCAGGAACCCCTCCAGCGTCATCGCGTCCCGTCCCCGCCGTCGTAGCGGCCCCGGTGCGCGGCCAGCACCACCGTCGCGATCATGGTGGCCAGGATGGCGACGCCGATCACCATCATGACCAGCATCTTCGGCCCCATGATCGCCTCGCCGAGCGCCACCGTGGGGTCGCGCGGCGGGCGCCCCGCGCGCCGCGGCCACGGGACGGTGAACACCCCGGCGGCCAGCGCGGCGAAGGCGGCCCCGGAGACGGCGAGGGCGCCGCGCCTGTTGTGCAGCATCGTCATCGGCATCAGCCCGGCCGGGTTCATCATGTACATGACCATGAAGACGGCCATCACCAGCATCTCCATGATCATCATGAGGACGATCAGGACGCCGAGGTAGTGCAGGTCGATCAGGAGCAGCTCGCCGCCGACGCACAGGAACGAGGCCAGCAGCGCGAACGTCGCCCGCGCCATGGAGTCCACGACGAACACGGCGATGCCTGCCCCGACGGCGGCGACGGCCAGCACCCAGAACGCGACGGCCTCCACTGCCCCCTCCTCACACCACGACGATCGCGACGACGAGCGCCTGCAGGACCGAGGCCGGGATCAGGACCGTCCACGCCACGGTCATGGCACGGTCCATGCGCAGCACCGGCAGGCGCCGGCGCGTCCAGACCAGCAGCGCCAGGACGGCGCACGTCTTCAGCAGCGACCACAGCCAAGCCGGCAGCAGCGGACCCGCGCCGCCGCCGAGGAACAGCGGGACGGCGACGGCCGAGGCCGCGGCCAGCAGCCCGTAGCGTCCCGCCAGGAACACGAGGCGGTCAGGACCGGACAGTTCGAGCAGGACGCCCCCGGCAAGGTCGTCGCCGACGGGATGGTCGAACGGCCCCCAGAACGCCATCGCCGCCGCCGACACCAGGTAGACGGCGAAGGCGACCGGCATCCAGACCGCGAACCACAGACCCTCCTGCGCGTGCCCGATGGCGCGCAGGTCGAGCGAATGCGCGGCGAGCGAGGCGGTGACGAGCGCGAACATGTGCGGGAGCTCGTAGGCGAGCCCCTGCACGAGGAACCGGTACCCGCCGACCAGCCCGAACGCCGAGTTGACGCCCCAGCCCGCGAGCCACACCGACCCCCAGGCGACGACCTCCATCGCGTTGAACCAGACGACGCCGACCCGCGTCCCGACCGCGACGCGGTCGCCGAACGGCACCACGAGCGCCGCCAGCGCCGCCGCCACCGGCAGCGACACGACCCCGATCCTGGCGAGCAGCACGTCCGCCCTGGCCGTGACGCGCCGCTGCGTCGTCAGCAGCCGCGCGGCCTCGCGGAACGGCTCGGCCGGACGCCCGGCGAGCGCGCCGCCGAACGACGCCGCCGCCACCGCGAGGACGCCGAGGACCAGCACCTCAACCATCGCCGACCGCCCCGAGGTCGGGGTCCAGGCTCGCGACGATCAGCCTGGCCCGGGCCAGTTCCGCCCCGCTGAGGAGCGCCGGCAGGACGGCGGCCGTCTCGTCCCAGGTCTCGCGCGGCCGGACGGGCCGTCCCTCCAGGGCCGCGCCGATGTCGCGGAGCCGCTCGTCCAGCCGCTCCTTCACGAAGCCCCGCGTCATCCACCCCAGCGCGCGCGACCTCCCGACCATCCGGGCGAACGAGGCGAACCGCCGCGTCAGCGCATCGTCGGCGGGACCGTCCAGGGCGTCGTCGCGCAGTACGGCGGCGCGCTCCCCGGCCGCTTGCCATCCCGCCACGTGCAGCAGCCGGGAGAGGCCGTCGAGGCGGGACGCGGCCTGGCGATCCTCCGTCCAGAACGTCCCACCGCCGGTGTCGACCGCGGTGACCTCGGCTTCCTGGACGACGTCGCCCTGCAACGTCAGATCGACCCGCAAGCCCGCCGGCCAGTACGACAGCACGGGCCCCAGAGGCACATGCAGGACGTCCAGCTTCAGGCCGTCCCGGTCGTCGGCCCGGTCGGCCATGCCCGCGTCCAGGTCGAGAGCGGGACGCGGACCTCCGGCGACGCCCTCCAGGTCCGAGGCGGAGACGCGCACCCGGGGCTCCGGCATGTCCCGCCAGACCACGTCGATGGCCCCGGCCAGCGCGGGCCCGGGGTTCCCGCACACCACGAGCATCCCGGTCTCCGCGGGCGACAGGGCGGGACGCCACCGGCGGCCCCGCATCGCGCGCTCCACCGCGAGCCGGTCGCTCGTCCCGTCCGCCGCCGGGACGACGAACGGGCGCCGCGCGGCGAACCGTCCCAGACCCGCGGAACGCCTCAGACCCACCGGAACACCCCCTCCCGCCACGCGTAGAGGACGCCGACCAGCAGCAACGCCAGGAAGGTGAACATCTCCACGACCGCCTTGACGCCGATCGACGCGACGACGAGGGCCCACGGGAACATGAAGACCATCTCCATGTCGAAGGCCAGGAAGACCATCGACACCGTGTACCAGCGCACGTGGTACCGCGACACCGCGTGCTCGGCCGGGCGCGCCCCCGACAGGAACGGCCCGCTCTCGAACCCGCGCGGCGCCACCGCCGCCGACACCGCGTAGACCCCGGCGACCAGGGCGGCCACCAGCCCGAGGACCGACAGGACGGCGGCGAACGGCGGCATTGCCCCTCCGGGGTATGGGTGACGCTCTAGTCGCCCTCTACCTGATCAGGTGCCCGGCGAAACATCGCCCGGCGCCGCCGCCCGGCGTCAGGCGTGGCGCACGCGGTCGGCCTCGGCGGCGGCGAGGATCATCTCGTCCACGACCCAGCGCGCCTCCGGGGACAGGTCGACCAGGGCGCGCAGCACCTCGGGCCGGATGATGCCCTGCTCGACGTCCCGGCGCAGGGCCTTCAGCGTGAGGTCCTCGCCGATGGGCCCGGACTCCCCGGCGAAGCCGAAGTAGCCGATCGGCACGCCGAAGAACGTGGCGAGCGCCGTCAGGGTCTTCAGCTGCGGGTTCTCCTGCCGCCCGGTGCGCAGCTTCCACACGGTGGTGGACGAGATGTCCTCACCGGTGGCATGCGCGATGGCGGCGGCCGTCTCCACGTTGTTGCGCGGCGGGTCCGCGTCCGCCGGCCAGAGATTCTGGATGAGCCACTCGACCTTCTCGGCGAGCGACGCTCCCGGCGGCACCTCGTCCACATGACGCTGCATTCGGCTCCCACTCCCCCCATCGCCAGCGATTTAAGTTGACCACAACCTCATCCGTCAGCCAAGGACATGCGCGTGGACGGGGACGGTCGTGGCGCGCCGCCGCGCGGCCCCAGGACCGGGAGGCGGCGATCCCGCCGGCGCCGGGCGTCGCGCCCTACAGAAATTGCCATGAAATATGCGCGGGCCTTCGCCTTTCCGACCGACACCGAAGATCCGAAGCACCTTTTCGCCCGGGCCGCCCAGCCAATGACATCGGTTTTCATTACGCCGAAGAGTCCAATCTTTGACCATTGTCCGATCCGACTATCGCGACAAATCAGACCCCACGCGACCCCCGGATCGCCTTGCGAAAACGGTTGCACACGACCCGTCCGCCCCACCCTTACATCGGCACATGATGCCAGGTAACACCCGAGGTCAGGAGAGGATTCCCGCATAAACGCCCCGCCACCGGAGAGGTGATCGTCAATGTTCTCCACTCCCGTGCCGCCCGAGCGCAGAGGATCTCTCCGGCACACTCGGGCAAGCAGGACGCCGCCCCGCGAGACGGGCGAAGCCGGTCGACTTCTCTCCGCTTTTACGAGAATCCTCATTTCCAGTTCTTCGCCAACACCCATTCGACTAACATGCTGTTCGCACGCCCCGGGGGACCGAGAATGGCTCCGCCGGGCGGGAGCTTTTCGGGGACGCGGAGGGGCGGTCGGGGGGGCCGCCCCTCTCGCATGCCGGAACGCTAGATCGTCTTCGCGGACGGTTCACTGCGTCCGGGCGTGCCGAGGCCCAGAGCATGGCGCATCTGGTCGGCCAGCCAGGCGGTGTAGGCCTGGTCGCTCCAGCCGCGCGTCCGGACCAGGGCCCGATAGTGCGAGGGGTCGTTGAACATCCACACGATGTCCACGGCGCGCTCGTGGCCGAGGTCGAGGTCGTGTGACGCGGGGCCGAGCGACTCGATGCGATCGATCACCATGGCGGCGCCGGCGCGGCGGTTGCGCTGCATCGTCTCCCACAGGTCGGCCGTCTCGGGCCCCTCGTCCGCCGCGCGGCGGACGACCTCGAAGATCTCCGCGGCGCGCCCGCCGATGAGGCGGCAGACCTCGGCGTAGGCGTTCACGACCGCCTGCGGCGTCCTGCCCTCCAGCACCGGGCGGAACCAGGGGCGCTCGGCGACCGGTACGGGCTCGTCGTCGCCCGCCAGGGCCTGGTCCACCACCTCGCGCAGCAACGCGGCCTTGGAGCCGAAGGCGGCGAAGGCCGTCGGCCGCGCCACCTCGGCCTCCTTGGCGATGTCGGCGAGGGACGTGGCCGCGTAACCGCCCTCCACGAAGAGCCGGTTCGCCGCCGCGACGATCGCCTGCCGGGTCTGCCGGGCCCGCTGGTCGCGCAGCGGCGAGTCGTACCGGCGCCTCCCGCGGCCTGACGCGCTGTCATTGACGCCCATGCCGAGGCATACTAGCGTGCTATTCAATAGACGTTGTCTCTCCAAATGGAGGCGGCCGTGTCGTCCGTCAACCGTCCCTACGTCCTGGGAAGCGCCGAAGGCCGGGCACTGTGGTTCCTCGGCAACCTCGTCACCGTCAAGGCCGCCGGCGCGCAGACCCGGGGCCGGCTCACCGTCGCGGAGTTCCTCAACCCGGCCGGCTTCGCCCCGCCGCTGCACCGGCACCTGGAAGAGGACGAGATGTTCTACGTCCTGTCAGGCACGGCGCGCTTCCTGTGCGACGGGGAGGAACTCGTCGCCGGGCCCGGGAGCTTCGTGCTCCTGCCGGTCGGCCTGCCCCACACGTTCGTCGTCGGCTCCGAAGAGCCGCTGCGGTGCCTGCAGATCACCACGCCGTCCGGCTTCGAGGAGTTCGCCGCCGACGCCGGCTCCCCGGCCTCCGAGCTTCGCCTCCCCGATCCGGGACCGTTCGACCCCGCGGCCCTCGGGCACGTCGCGGCACGCCACCACGTCGAGATCCTCGGCCCTCCCCCGAACACTACTTGACACTTGAGAGCAAGTACTTGCTATCTTTCGTCAAGTGACGACCACGGAAGACCACGTCGAGCTGGTGGGCGAGCTGGTCCGGGTGCTGGAGACGCGGATCCTCGACCCCCTGGAGATCCTGCTGACCTCCGACGAGCTCCTCGGGCCGATCAGGGCGCGGCTGCGCGTGGAGGCCGAGGTCTGGGCCGCCCAGCTGCTCGGCGCCGACCGGGAGCGCGCCACGCTGACCGCGGCCCGGCTCGTCGGGGTGCTGTTCCCCGGCGACGCGCCCTTCGACCCGCCCGCCTCCTGGTGGAGCACCGCGCTGGGGCGGGCGGTGGCCCGCACGACCGGCCACCCCGCGGCGGCGGCCGTGTCGTACGCCACGGCCGGGGCGATGCTCGGCATCACCCGGCAGGGCGTCCACGACCTGGTCAAGCGCGGCAAGCTCGACAGGGATCCCGACGGCGGCGTCACGACGTCCTCCATCCGAGACAGGCTCAACCGCCCCCAGGAGCGCCCCCGTGCCGCACCGAGAAGTGATCATCGATGACCGCCCCGTCCGCCTGGCCGTCCGCGACCACGGCGGCAGCGGATCTCCCGTGCTGCTGCTCCACGGCCTGGGCGGCACCCTTCTGCACTGGGACGCGGTCGCGCCGCTGCTGACCGGCGCGCACCGGGTCGTCACGATGGACCTGCGCGGCCACGGGCTGTCCGGCGACGGGCCGTGGGACTGGGAGGCGGTCCTGGACGATGTCCAGGCGGTCATCGACCGTCTCGGCCTGGACGCTCCGCTCGTGGTCGGCCACTCCCTCGGCGGCATGGTCGCGGTGCGGTGGGCGCTGCGCCACCCGGACGGGCCGGGCATCGTCAACCTCGACGGCCTGCGCTCGGCCGAGACCGCACCACACCACTACACGGGCATCCCGCACGACGAACTGACCGCGCTGCTGGCGGAACTGAAGGCGCTCTTCGACGCCCAGGCCGAGGCGATGGCCCGGCCGCTGCCCGAGACCCACGCCGCGATGCTGCCCCAGCGGGCACTCCGCACCACCGGCGAGGGCGTCTACGTGCGGCCGGACGCCGCGCTGGCCGAGCGGATCAGGTACGACCCGTACTTCCAGGACGGCGTCGCGGCGGTGGCCGGCGTCCGCTGCCCCGCCCTGTTCGTCCTGGCCACCGAGAACCTGCCCGGCCTGCCGGGCCGCGTCGGCGACCTCATGCCGGCGCTGCGCGCGGGAACCCGCCGCGACCTGCTGGCCCTCACCGCCGATCGGCCGCACCTGCGCGTGCTCGAACTGGCCGGCAGCCACAACATGGTCGCCGAGCAGCCCGATCAGATCGCCCGGGCCGTGCTGGGATTCCGGACGGAGACCGGGGCCGGCAGTCGGCGCTGAGAACGTCCCGACGGGGTACCCGGTGACACTCTGGCGGTCGCGGCGCGGGCGTGACCTCAGGCGCGCGGGGCGAGGTCGACGTCCGCCGGCTCCGGCCTGCCGGGAGAGCGGCTGTTGCGCCGGTAGCGTCCCGGCGGAAGGTCGAACTCGCGTTTGAACGCGTTGGCGAACGCGTACTCCGAGCCGTATCCGACCTTTTCCGCCACGACGTTCAGAGGGGCGTCGGAGTCGCGCAGAAGCCGCATGGCGGTCGTCAACCGCCACCAGGTCAGGTAGGCCAGCGGTGGCCGCCCCACGAGCGCCGTGAAACGGCGGGAGAAGGCGGCCCGCGACAGCCCCGCGCGGGCGCCCAGGCCGGCGACGGTCCAGGGACGCGCGGGATCGTCGTGGAGCGCCTCCAGGGCGGCACTGATCGCCGGGTCGGCGAGCGCCGCCGCCCACCCGGTGGCCCCGCCGCCCGCCGGCTGATCGGCGAACCACGCCCGCAGGATGTAGAGCAGCAGCGTGTCCAGCAGAGCGGGCACGAGGGCGCCGGTGCCCGGCTGGGGATCGTCGAGTTCCGCGCCGAGCAGCTCGACCGCGGCGCGCAGCCGGGGATGGCGTCCCAGCCGAGCGGGCAGATGCAGCACCGAAGGCAGATCGTCGAGCAGCGGGTGGACGCGGGCGGCGTCGAGTTCGTAGGCCCCGCAGAGCGTCACCGTGGCCGGAGGGCCGGCGCCCGGCCGTCCGATCGGCGCGGCGGCGTGCCTGCGCTCGAACCTGACGTCGTCCTGCGGATCGCAGACGTGTTCGGCCAAGGGCGTGGACGGAGCGTCGGCCAGGCCGTGCCGGCTCTCGTGCGGAAGGAACACCACGTCACCGGCGGCCAGCGGGAACGGGTCGCCACCTTCAGGGATGAACCAACAGGAACCGCGCAAGACGACTTGGAATCCCGCCGCTCCCCGCGGTGTCCGGAACCGCTGCCCCCACGGCGCCGGCCATTCGACCAGTGCCGATCGCGGCTCGCCGGTGCGCATCACGGCTATCACGTCGCTCAGCACGTCCATCCTCGGATCCTAGCGATGGTGCTCATCGGGGAGACGCTCGCTTAAAGATCCGAGATGGATGCGCATTGGTCGTCCACGGCACCGGCCCTACGGTCGAATCACTCGAGATCAGCGCGCCCCGCACCGGTGCGGGGCGCGGTCTCGCTCCCCTTTCATCGAGGACGACTCATGACACCAGAACTCCGATCGGACCAGCGCGCCGCGAGCCCGAGCGCGACGATGACGGCGGCGCGCGTCCACGCCTTCGGCGGGCCGGACGTGATCCGTCATGAGCGGGTCCCCCGTCCTGACCCGGGACCGGGCGAGGTGCTGGTAGCCGTCGCGGCCGCCGGGTTCAACCCCTCGGACGTCGGCTTCCGGGCCGGGATGATGCGGGACGTCGTCCCGCTGGACCTGCCGTTCACCCTCGGCTCCGAGGCCGCCGGGACGGTCGTCCGGGCAGGGGACGGCGTCGAGCGTTTCGCGATCGGCGACCGCGTCGTCGGCCGCCTCGACGAGGGCGGCGCGGCGGCCGGATACCTCACCGCTTCCGCCGCCCGGCTGGTTCGCGCGCCCTCCAGGCTCCCGCTCGCCCATGCCGCGGCGATCCCGGTCGCCGGCCTGACCGCCTGGCAGGGGTTGTTCGACCACTCCCGCATCGAGCCGGGCATGCGGATCCTCGTCAACGGCGCGGGCGGCGGCGTGGGCATGTTCGCCGTCCAACTGGCCCGGCGCGCCGGTGCCCGCGTCATCGCCACCGCCGGTCCGCGCAGCGCCGACCGCGTCCGCGGCTACGGCGCCGAGCAGATCATCGACTACACGCGGGTCTCCCCGCACCAGGCGCTGGACCGTCCGGTGGATCTGGTGCTCAACCTCGTCCCGCTACCGCCCGAGGCCGCGGAGGCACTATCCCGCGTCGTCCGCCCGGGCGGTTCCATCGTCTCGATCACCGGCCCGGTGAAGCCCCCGGCCGGATCGGGCGTGGCCGCCACGCACTTCGTCGCCCGCAACGACCCCGCGCAGCTCACCGAACTCATCGCCCTCATCGACGACGGCGGGGTGCGCGTGGACGTCGCGGCAACCCGTCCGCTCGCCGAACTCCCGGCCGTGCACCGGGACGCCGAAGCCGGCCGCACCCACGGCAAGACCATCCTCGTCCCCTGAAGGAGACCCAGATGACCACCACCTCCACCCGCTCGCCCGCGCCGGAACTTCGCCTCCACGCATGCGCTGGTGCACCTGGGCGTCGCGGTCGTCCTCGTTCCGCTCCTGGGCCGTCGAAGCCGGTCGGCGCTTCCCGCCGAGCGACCGGGAACGTCGTGCTCAGGCGCGCGGGGCGTACATGATGATCAGGACGCCGAGGACGCAGACGGCCGCGCCGGCGACGTCCCAGCGGTCGGGACGGAAACCGTCCATGGCCATGCCCCAGGCCAGGGACCCGGCGACGAACACGCCCCCGTAGGCGGCCAGGACGCGGCCGAAGTGGGCGTCGGGCTGGAAGGTGGCGACGAACCCGTACAGGCCGAGGGCCACCAGGCCCGCGCCGATCCACCAGCCGCCCCGGTGCTCGCGGACGCCCTGCCAGATCATCCAGGCTCCGCCGATCTCAGCGACCGCGGCGAGGACGAAGAGGACCAGGGAGCGCGCGATGGTCATACCGCAACCGTAGTCATCCGCGGGAACGCTCCGGCGCGGCCCCGGGACCGGCGAACGGCAGCGGGCAGCACGGCTCCCCCGCGCAGGCGATCAGGTCGTCGCAGCCGGCGTCGAGGGCGCCGCGGAGCGCGGACCGGATCACCTCCAGGTCGGCGATGCGCCGCTCCACCTCCTCCAGCTTCGCGCGGGCACCGGTGGCGAGCCCGGCATCGCGGGGGCCGTGCCGGTGCCGCGCGGCGGCCAGCAGCCCGAAGACCTCCTCCAGGGTGAACCCGAGCCGCTGCGCCGTCTTGATCACCCGCAGCACCGTGACGGCCTCGGCCGGGTAGAGCCGGTGCCCGCCCAGCGTCCGGGCGGGCTCGGCCAGCAGCCCCCTCCGCTCGTAGTACCGCAGCGTCTGCGGGTTCACCCCGGCCGCCTCCGCGACCTGCCCGGAGCGCAGCCCCTCGTACCCGCCGCCCGCGGCGCCCGGCGTCTCGGCCATCCCTGCTCCTCGTCCCAGCCGCCCCACGACCCGACGGTAAGCCTGTACCTCGCTACAGGTTGCAACCCCGCGGGCCGCCGGGCGCATCCCCACCGCCACGGGCCGGGGCGGCGGGGGCTCAGACGGTCGCTCCGTCGCTGATGTGCAGGACCGCGTCGGCCGTGTCGAGGACCGCCTGGTCGAGGGGGAAGTAGCCCTGCTCGGGGACGGCGTCGGTGCGGCGGCGGGCGGACGGGATCGCGGCGGCCGGAGTCAGGCCCCAGGTGGTGATGCGGCACTGCATGCCGCCCTCGAACGTGTCCGGCTCCGGCTCCCCGAGCTTGATCGTCTCGCTGCGGCCCAGGCTCCCGGCGACGAAGACGTACCGCTCGTCCAGCAGGGACGCGATGACGGCGCCGGTGCCGAACCAGGTGAGATCCATGTCCCCCATGCGCATATGGCTCGGGTTTCGCTGCAGGTGGGTGTTGTGCGCGAAGACGAAGGTCGGGCCGCGCCGCTCCTCGGCGTTCCGGATGGCCAGGAGGTTCTGGGCCATGAGCGCGTCCCGGGCGGCCGCCAGGCGCGAGATGCGCGCGTTCCGCTCCAGTCGCTGGGTCGCCCGCCTGTGGTAGCGCAGCAGGCCGAGCCCGGCGGTGAGGTGGATCTCGGCCCTGGACCACTCGGCGCGCGACGTCGCCGCGATCAGTTCCGGCGCCCGCTCGTAGAGCGCGACGAGCATGTCGTCGGCGATGACCCGCAGTTCGCGGGCCTCCGCCGTCGCGCCGATCGACATGGCCGGGTCCATGACCGCCTCCGGGCGGCTCCACCGCCGGTCGTCGCCGGAGAGGGACGCGATGTCGAGGTCGAGTCCCATGTAGTCGCGGGCGTGTTCGAGGTAGGCGCGGGGGCTCGGGGCGCTGAGGGTCTCCATCGGAGCGTCGAAGCCGTGGAAGGCCAGCCGTTCGTGCGGGGGACGGTCCTCGTTGTACTCCCGCATCCAGGCGACCAGCCGCCGGTTGGCGTCCACGTCCCCCCAGCCGTGCGAGAAGCCCTCGCGCATCACCGCGTCGAGGCTCCCCTCGCCTTCCCGGACGAAGTCGTCGACGGCGAGGGCGGCCACCCGGTCGGTCTCCATGGCGATCGACCGGAAGCCGTGGCCGGCCAGCCGCGGGAGCAGCTCGTTGCGGAGCCGCCCGAAGGACGGTTCCCGGTGCGTCGGCTCGCCGAACGCCAGCAGTTCACATGAAGCGGTCACGAAGTCGCGAATGTCCTGACTCATGTGGTGAAATCGTATCGTTGAAAAAACGTTTGATACTTTTTCGCCTGTGACCGTCCTTCTTCCCTCTCAAGTCTCAAAGCGGTGTTGACCCTGAGGCCGTCCGACCTCGCGCGGGAGCACGGGCTGTCGGCGCAGGCCGTGCGCAACTACGAGCGCGACGGGTTCCTCCCGCCCGCGGACCGCACGCCCAGCGGCTACCGGATCTACACCGAGGTGCACGCGGCCGCCCTGCGCGCCTTCCTCGCCCTCGTCCCGGCGTTCGGGCACGCGGCCGGCGGCCGGATCATGAACGCGGTCCACGACGGCGACCTCGACGACGCCCTGCTGGTCATCGACCGCGGGCACGAGCAGGTGCTCCGCGACCGCGAGACCCTCGCGGCGGTGAAGAACGCGGTGGACCATCTGATGGCCGAGCCGGGTGCCGGGCCCACGGACGCTCCAGGCCCGCGGACGATCGGCGAGCTCGCCCACCGGCTCGCGGTCACGCCGGCGACGCTGCGCAACTGGGAAGGCGCCGGCATCCTCGTCCCCGCCCGGGACCCGGGGACCGGCTACCGCGTCTTCCGCGCGAACGACGTCCGCGACGCGGAGCTCGCCCACCTTCTCAGGCGCGGCGGCTACCCCCTGGAGCACATCGCCATGGTGGTCCGCCAGGTCCGGACGGCGGGCGGCGCCGGGCCCCTGGCCGAGGCGCTGGACGACTGGCGGCGCAGGCTCACCGCGCGGGGCCTCGCCATGCTCGGCGCGTCCGGTCAGTTGACCCTTTATCTGGACGTTCTGGACCGCGCCGGGTGGCGAAGGGATCCAGGATGAGCAGGCCCTGCAGCAGCAGGGGGCCGAGGGCGAGGCTGAACAGGCAGTCGGTGAGCCAGTGCTTGTCGACCACGGTGAGGGCGACCGCCGTGACCGTTCCCGTCACCACGGCGATGTCGCGGCGGCGTCGCGGCGGCAGAGCCCCGGAGGAGGCGGGGAACGCGACGACCACCAGTTCGAGGATGATCCAGACGAGTACGAACCCGTTGAGGGTGTGCCCGGAGGGGTAGGCGTCGCCGCGGACGAACAGCACATCGGTTCCGCTGATCGGGAACGTCCGGGGGATCGCCGCTTTCAGCAGCACCTGCAGCAGCGAGAGGACGCCCACGATCAGCACGCTCGCCCACAGGTACCGCAGCGACCGCACCCGTATCGCGGCGATGATCGCGAGCGGGATAATGATTCTGGCCAGGTAGCCCCGCTGGCCGAGTGCCGCGAAGACGTCCACCGCCGTCAGCCGCCAGCCCTGGATGTGCGCGTCGCTCCAGTCGTGAACGACATGGTCGAGGTGGCGGAGCGGACCGTCGAGCAGGACGTCCGCCGTGACGAGCACCATGACCGCCACCAGCACCGCGTACCAGCTCTTGGACCCCCACCTCACGGCGGGAACATTCCCCGGCCCGCGCAGGAAGCACCTCATCAGAACGTCAGAATGACGCGCCTCATGAGAGAAGCGAGTGAGAGCCGACGCGCAGAACGGCGCCGCAGAACTGGCTGGGTACCCCCGAGCGGATTCGAACCGCCGTTACCGCCTTGAGAGGGCGGCGTCCTAGGCCACTAGACGACGGGGGCTGGACCATGACCGTCGCGGTCTCCCGCGCGGCCTCGCCTAGCTTACCGGACCCCGACCCCCACCTCGACCCGGTTTACACCAAACACCCCGACCCCATCCACCGCGCGACTCCCCGGCACCAGACCCCACGAGCACGCCCACGCCGACAACACATCGCGCACCTTAGGTCGTGTTCCAAAGCCCTGGCCCACTTCGCTCGCCTGGCGGCTCACTACGCGACTGAGCCTGAGCGAAGCACCGGGCAGGTCACGCGTTCGCACGCGTGGCCGAGGCCACTTCGAGACAAGCCCTAGGTCTCTCCACGACGCCCCCGGCAATTGCACAGGCCCCGAGTGGGCTCCGTGCGACGCATCTCCGAGAGCCCCTCACAGGCAGAGGCACGCCACGAAACGAAATCGTCACCGGAGGCTTCGGGGCAAACAACTACGTTGAACCACAGCAACGCGAGCACATGCGGCACCCAACGCGAAATCCCGAAATCGCCCACAACGCGACGAGAAGAACAAGCACGGCCGCAGAAGAACGCCTCTTGGACGTCGCAGAAAAACCCTCTAGACGTACGCCCCAACCAAGTGAGGGCGAAGCCCGAACACGAGGGTTCCAGGGGGTCGCCCCCCTGGGAAGACACTGCGGGCCCCGGCGAAGTTGAGCCGAAGGCTCAACGAGCAGGGAAGCCCGCCACGTACCCCCGAGCGGATTCGAACCGCCGTTACCGCCTTGAGAGGGCGGCGTCCTAGGCCACTAGACGACGGGGGCGTGTGTCCGCCTGGGCGGACGCAGCTGGGGTACCAGGACTCGAACCTAGACTAAGTGAACCAGAATCACTCGTGCTGCCGATTACACCATACCCCAGTGAGGTACGGGCTCCCGAACCGTTTCCGGCTGGTCGCTCGCGCCTCAAGGAGAATACAGGACAGCGGGAGTTGGGCCAAAACGATTGGCCGTTCGGTGGGTCAGCGGGTGGAGTCGGGCGGTCCGACGTGCTCGTGGCCCCAGGTGACGAGGGGGCGCAGGCGGCGCCAGGACGCGCGGACGCGGGCGATGACCTCGCCGGGGTCGGACATCCACGGGTCGGCGGGCCAGCCCTCGCGGGCGTAGAGGGAGCGGTGCCGCAGGAGGTCCAGCCGGGGGTGGCCGGGGTCCGTCCCGCGCGGGCGGGTCTTGAGGCGGTCGCCTGCGATCTCCATGCCGGCGGCGCGGAGACGGTCCACGATGGCCCGCAGTTCGGCGCCGCTGGTGTCGGAGGCGACGGCTTCGCGGTAGCGGCGGAGCTGGTCGGGGGTCGGGGCGTACATGCCGCCCGCGACCATGAGCCCGTCCGCGTCGACCTGGATGTAGAAGCCCTCGCCGGTGTGGCCGCCCTGGTGGGTCTTGTACGGCGACTTGTCCTTGCTGAAGCGGACGTCGCGGTACGGGCGGAAGAGCTTGACGGCGCCGAACTCGTCTTCGAGTTCGGCGCACAGCTCGGCCAAGGGTTCGCGCACGTGGCGCTCGTAGGCGTCCTTGTGGGACGTCCAGTAGGGCTTGCTGTTGTCGGCCTGCAGCCCCTCGTAGAAGGCGAAGGCCTCGTCGCTGAAGCCGGTGAACACCTGGGGCTCCTCAGTCGCGGGCGATGACCCGGTTGGTGAGGCTGCCGATGTTCTCGACGGTGACGGTGACCTCGTCCCCGATCTCCAGGGGGCCGACGCCGGCGGGGGTGCCGGTCAGGATGACGTCGCCGGGCAGCAGGGTCATGACCTGGCTGACGTACTGGACCAGCGTCGGGATGTCGTGCAGCAGCAGGGACGTGCGGGCCTCCTGCCGGACCTCTCCGTTGACGGTCGTGGAGATCGCCAGGTCTGCGGGGTCGATCTCGGTCTCGATCCAGGGGCCGATCGGGCAGAACGTGTCGAAGCCCTTGGCCCGCGTCCACTGCCCGTCCTTCGCCTGGAGGTCGCGGGCGGTGACGTCGTTGGCGCAGGTGTAGCCGAGGATGACCTCGGCGGCGCGGGACGCCGGGACCTCGCGGCACATCCGGCCGATGACGACGGCGAGCTCGCCCTCGTAATCGACGCGCTCGGACAGCTTCTGCGGGTAGGCGATCGCCTCCTCGGGGCCGATGACGGCGGTGGACGGCTTGGAGAACAGCACCGGCTCCGCGGGCGGCTCGTCCCCGCCCATCTCGCGGACGTGGTCGGCGTAGTTCTTCCCGATCGCGATGATCTTGCTGGGCAGGATCGGGGCGAGCAGCCGGACGTCGGCGAGCGGGAGGCGCTGCCCGGTGAAGGTCAGCTCACCGAAGGGGTGGGCCGCGATGACGGCGACGGTGTTCTCCTCCACCACACCGAAGGACATGCCGTCGTCGGTGGAGAATCTGGCGATACGCATGGTCAAGAGCCTAGTACGCCGTCCAGAAGCCGCGGCCCGCCCGCCGGTCGCGGGCCCGCCCGCTCAGAAGCCGCAGGCCCTGCCGTTCAGCTCGCAGGACTTCGGGGTGGCCGCCGTTCCGGCCGCGCCGAACTGGACGTCCCACGTCGCGCCGGGCTGGATCGGGGGCACGCCGTCCAGGTTCCTGATCTCGACGGTGGAGCCGCCGTGCACGAGCCGGGCGCCCCAGATGTTCTTCACGTCCGCGCCAGGCGACTTGAACGTCAGCTTCCACGCCTTCAGGGGTTTCCTGGTGCGGTTCGTGATGACCATCTTGCCCTCGAAGTACCCGCTGTCCTGCTGGACGAGCTGGTAGGTGATGCCCTTGCCCTGGACGAGCGGCCCGATGGGGGCGGTGGTCACCGGGGGCGGCGCGGCGGGCTGCCCGCCCGGCTGCTGGCCGCCCGGCTGGTTCGTGGGGGCACCGGACTGCGGGGGCGTCGCGGGCGCGCCGCCGCCGGGCGAGGGCGTGCCGGGGGACGCCGGTCCCGTGCCGCCCGGCGTCGCCGGAGTGCTCGCCGCCGGGGACTTCTGGTCGGCGGCCTTGCCCTTCGTCTCGGAGCCGCTGCCGAGCATCAGCACCACGACGCCGATCAGGACGAGCACCACCACCAGGGCGATCAGCAGGAGGAGGACCATCGGCCGCCGCGAGCGGGACGGCGGCTGCCCGCCACCAGGGCCGCCGGGCAGCCCTCCGGACGGCGAGGCCATCGCGGGCGGCGGCATCGGCGGGGCGGACGCCCCGTGGTGCGGGGGCATCGTGCTCTGGGCGGGAGGCTGCGCCCCGGGCGTTCCGTAGGCGAACGCCGGGCCGCTCTCCGACTGGTTCACCGTCTCGTCGCCGGAGGCGAACTGCTCCGTCCACGGCGCCTCGGCGGGCATCGGGGCGGCCGCCGCCTGGGCGGCGACCTGCGCGGGCGGCGCCTGCTCCGAAGGCTGCATCTGCTCCGGGACGAGGTTCGGCCCCGGGACGGGTTCCCGGTACGGAGCGGGAGGCGGGGCGTACACCACCGCCGGGTTCGCGGCCTGCTCGAAGGCGGCCGGCTGCGCCGGCGGCGGGACGGCCGGAGCGGCCTGAGGCGGGACGGCCGGGGTGGGCTTGGAGGGCTTGGAGGGCTGCTCCATGGGGATGTCGGCGAAGGTGACCGGCGGCTGGAACGCGGTCACGTCCAGCTCGTCCACGGTGTCCGCGGGCGGCTGCTTCTGGAAGGCGACGGCCGGGCCGTCCCGGAGCGTGGTGTCGAAGTCGTCCTCCGGCTCGTCGCCCGGACCGTCCTGGTACGTCGACTCCAGATCGTCCTCGGGGTCGTCGGCGGGAAGGTCCTGGATCGCCACGCCGTCCATTTGGGGGACGTCATGGGTCGTGACGTCGCCGTCGAAGAGGTCGTCCACCAGATCGTCGGCGGCCGGTACGGCCGCGGTCCCCGGCCGGGCCGGTTCTCCGGGCGCGGCGGACTTCCTGGTGACGCCGAACTCTGCGGTCGTCTTGTGGTCCGGGGGCACGTACCCGGAGTCCTCGCCGCTCAACTCGTCCACCTTCCACTGACGCCGATCTCATGGAGTCCGACGACCGGCGCGACGGATCGGTTCGCCACCCGCCCCGCGAAGGTGTCAGCCGGCGGGGGCAGGTTCGAGTCCGCGGCGCGCGGCCTGCCGCATCTGCCGGTTGAGCGTAGCGGTGATCAGCTCGATCGCGTCGGGAGTGGTGGCGTCCTGCGCGCCGCTGAGCCAACGGGTCGCCTCCGCCAGCAGCTCGTCGGCGGCGTGGTCGGCCCCGGCGTCGGCCATCCGTCCGAGAACGGCGCCGAGCCGCAGCGCGGCGTCGGCGCTCCCGGACTCGGCCGCCCGCCGGTACCAGTGGGCCGCCTGCTCCAGGCGGCCCTCGCGCTCGTACGTCTCGCCGAGACCGAACGCCACGTCGGCCCAGGTGCCGTCCGTGGGACGCCCAAGATCCTCGGGGCTCCAGGGTCGGATGGGCATACGATCACTCCGGCAGGTCGGTCACGGGACGTCGGTTCACAGGGGCAGGGATTCTACGGGGACACGGCGCGCGGGAACCTCGCACGTGCCGTGCACCTTCCTATAGTGGATCCTTCAACTGAAATCCGCTACCGGTTTCGTCGCTTTGACGAACTTTCTACGTAACCGCGCCAATACTCACGGAAAGATGCTCGTTCGGTCGAACGGGCGAGACCACTCCCCGTGTGTCCGCGGATACGGGCGCGACACGTCCCACGGCAGGGTTAACGCACCAGATCCTTGTAATCCGGGTGCCTTAGGATCCACTTCTTGATGAACGGGCACAGCGGGACGACCGACAGGCCCTGGGAGCGGACGTCGTCCAGGGCGCCGCGGGCCAGCGCGCTTCCCACGCCCTTGCCCTCGAAGGCGGAGTCGACCTCGGTGTGGGTGAAGACGACGGCGCCCTCGCCCCGCTCGTACTCGGCGAATCCGGCGAGGTCGCCGTCCAGCCTGATCTCGTAGCGGCCCTGCTCGGCGTTGTCGGTGATCTCAGTGCTCATGCCCTGATAATGCCCGCGCCCGCGAGGAGATTCCCGTCAGCCCGCCTCGTAGCCGGCGCGGAGCAGGCAGTAGGTGACGGCCTCCTCCAGGGCCTGCCAGGACGCGGCGATGACGTTGTCCTCGACGCCGACCGTCCCCCACTCACGCTCACCGTCGCCGGACTCGACGAGGACCCGGGTCCGCGCGTCGGTGCCGTGCGCGCCCTCCAGGATGCGGACCTTGTAGTCGACCAGCTCCAGCCGCGCCAGTTCCGGGTAGAGGCGGCCGAGCGCGATCCGCAGCGCGTTGTCGAGGGCGTTGACGGGGCCGTTGCCCTCGCCGGTCGCGATGATCCGCTCGCCCTTGGCGTGCAGCTTGACGGTGGCCTCGCTGATCATCGACCCGTCCGGGCGGCGCTCCACGATCGACCGCCACGACTCGACCTCGAAGTGCCGCTGCCGGACGCCGGTCAGCTCCTCGCGCAGCAGCAGCTCGAACGAGGCGTCCGCGGCCTCGAAGGTGTAGCCGGTGGACTCCAGCTCCTTCACCCTGTCCACGACGGCCTTGGCCTTCTCGCCGGACAGGTCGTAGCCGAGCTCGCGGCCCTTCAGCTCGACCGACGCGCGCCCGGCCATGCTGGACACCAGCATCCGCATGTCGTTGCCGACGGCGGCCGGGTCGATGTGCTGGTAGAGGTCGGGGTCGATCTTCACCGCGGACGCGTGCAGCCCGGCCTTGTGCGCGAACGCGGACACGCCCACGTACGGCTGCTGCGAACTCGGCGCGACGTTGGTGACCTCGGAGACGGCGTGCGCGATCCGCGTCATCTCGGCGAGCTGGGCGTCCGAGACGAGGCTCATGCCCCGCTTGAGCTGGAGGTTCCCGACGACGGTGAACAGGTTGGCGTTGCCGCTGCGCTCCCCGTACCCGTTCGCGCAGCCCTGGACGTGCGTCGCGCCCGCCCGGACGGCGGCGAGCGTGTTGGCGACCGCGCAGCCGGAGTCGTCGTGGCAGTGGATGCCGACGCGGACGCCGTGGCCGACGACCTCGTGCACGACCTCGGCGAGCTCGTCCGGCAGCATGCCGCCGTTGGTGTCGCAGAGCGCGACGACGTCGGCGCCGGCCTCGGCGGCGGTGCGGACGGCCTCCAGCGCGTAGGCGCGGTTGGCCTTGTGGCCGTCGAAGAAGTGCTCGGCGTCCAGGAAGACCCGTTGGCCCTCCGCACGCAGGTGGGAGACCGTGTCGCGGATCATCGCGAGGTTCTCCTCCAGGGTGGTGCGGAGGGCCAGCTCGACGTGCCTGTCGTGACTCTTGGCGACCAGGGTCACGACGGACGCGCCCGAGTCGCGCAGGGCGGCGACCTGGGGGTCGTCGGCCGCCTTCACCCCGGCCCGGCGGGTCGCGCCGAACGCGGTGAGCTGCGCGTGCCTCAGGTCGAGCTCTGTTCGAGCCCGCCTGAAGAACTCGGTGTCCTTGGGGTTGGCGCCCGGCCAGCCGCCCTCGATGAAGCCGACGCCCAGGTCGTCCAGATGTCGCGCGACCGCGAGCTTGTCGGGCACGGAGAGGTTGAGCCCCTCCTGCTGCGAGCCGTCGCGCAGGGTGGTGTCGTAGACGTGGAACGCGTCGCCTTGCATGTGAGAACCCCCAGGGGGATCAGCGCCAGGGCACAAAAAAGACCCCTCACGGACGTGAGAGGTCTGCGCGCCGGCGGTGTCCCGTTAGCTGCCGGCGCGCCAGCCGATAATCACGAGGCTGTGGCGCATGATGCGCTCATCATGCCACATGGTCCATGGATTTGGGACATCCGTCTCACATACTGGGACGTCGATCGTCCGTGCCGGCGGCGCCCCGGCCAGCACGGAGTCATATCTCGCTTTTCTCCACTTGGAGTTCATTGCGCGACAAAAAACGATTGCCGAGCAAAGGATGGCGAGAATGCATTCCTTACCTCGAAATGCACTTGCGCTGTCACGGTAAAACGATTAATGATCGCACTGTCCGCCGGAGGAAGGGGATCCGATGAGCGGCGAACCGGTCCGCGGGACGGTGGCGTCCTGGGACGACGAGGCCGGCTGGGGGGTGCTGGTCTCACCCGACGTGCCCGGCGAGGTCTGGGCACACTTCTCGGTCGTGCGCGCCGAACCGGGCGCCTTCGCCTCCCTCGATCCGGGCGAAGGCGTGCTCTTCACCTGGGAGGAGGCCGAACAGGACGGCTACGCCTACCGCGCGCTGGACGTGCGGTCGGCCGGCCGCGGCTGAGCACCGGGGCGGCGGACTGATCGCGTCCGTCCACCCGCCGTGGGGGACGGCGAACCTTTTCGAGGGGAATTCCTGGAATGCGTATGCACACATTCGGCCGGACCGCGGCCGCTTCCGGAACGGCGCTGGTGATGGCGCTCGGCTCCGTGTCCGCCGCGTCCGCGGCCGAGCGCCCGGAACGCGCCGCGCCCATCCACCACTACGTGTTCACGAAACGGCACCAGTCGTTCGCCTACCACGACTCGGTCGGCTCGTTCCACGCGCAGGTGAGGCTGACCGGGCCGCACTCCAGGCGCTACCCGATGCCGTGGGTCTTCCGCATCACCAGCGCGAAGCTGCGGTCGATCGCCCGCGGCAACGCCGTCTGCACGGCGACCGGGCTGAACGGCCGGTACCACGACCGGCACGTCGTCCCCGTCGGCTACTACTGGCACTCCACGGTCGCCCCGCACCGGGCCCGGAAGGTGTACACGCTCTCGGGCACCTGCACCTTCGCGGTGCAGGTCGGCGGGCGGCCCGGCCGCGCCTTCGTCGGCTTCTCGTTCCACTACGCCGTCAACCCGTCCTCGCGGGGCGCCGCCCCGGCGAGCACGGGTCCGGCCGTCACGACGTCGGTGCACATCCGCCACTGACCGGCCCGGCGGCGCGCGCGCCCGTCGCGAGCGCGCGCCGCCGGCGCACCGATCAGACGATCTTGTGGACCCACCCGTAGGGGTCGGGACGGGTGCCGTACTGGATGCCGACCAGCTCCTGGCGCAGCCGCATCGAGATCTCGCCGGGCTCGCCGTCGCCGATCGTCCACTCGCGGTCCCGGCCCTTGACCCGGCCGACCGGGCTGATGATCGCGGCGGTGCCGCAGCCGAACACCTCGGTGATCTCCCCGGAGGCGCAGCCCGCCTCCCACTCGTCGATGCTGATCTTGCCTTCCTCGGTGGGGACGCCGAGGTCGGGCGCCAGCTTGAGCATCGAGTCGCGGGTGACGCCGGCGAGCAGGGTGCCGGTGAGCGCGGGGGTGAGCAGCCGGGCCCGCGCGCCGGAGCCGTAGACGAACATGAGGTTCATCGAGCCGACCTCCTCGACCCAGCGGTGCTCCACCGCGTCGAGCCAGACGACCTGGTCGCAGCCCTGCGCGACGGCCTCGGCCTGGCCGGCGAAGGACGCGGCGTAGTTGCCGCCGAACTTGGCCTCCCCGGTGCCGCCGGGCGCCGCGCGGGTGTAGTCCTGCGACAGCCACACCGAGACGGGCTTGATGCCGCGCGGGTAGTAGAGGCCGGACGGGGACGCGATGACCATGAAGAGGAACTCGTGGGCCGGGCTGTTGACGCCGAGCGCGCGGGTGGTGGCGATCATGAAGGGCCGCAGGTAGAGGCTGTGCCCCTCGGTGTCGGGCACCCAGTCCTTGTCGGTGCGGACGAGCAGCTCGACGGCGTCGACGAACAGCTGCTCGGGGATCTCCGGCATCGCCATCCGCCGGGCGGACCGGTTCATCCGCGCCGCGTTCATGTACGGCCGGAAGGTGACGATCGAGCCGTCCGGCTGCCGGTAGGCCTTGAGGCCCTCGAAGAGCTCCTGGGCGTAGTGGAACACCTGCGAGGCCGGGTCCATCGGGATCGGCCCGTAGGGCTCCAGCTTCGCGTCGTACCAGCCGCGCTCGGCCGAGTACCGGACCGTGACCATGTGGTCGGTGAAGTACCGGCCGAACCCGGGCTCGGCCAGGATGCGCGCGCGTTCGTCGGCCCCCGTGGGCCGCTCGGTGCGCGTGATCTCGAATTCCAGGGTGTCGCTCATCGCGGTCTCGTCCTCTCGCGGATCGCCCAGGCGGCCCCATCGCCGCATCGGCTTCCTAGTCCCCATTGTCCTACTTCGTCTAGACCTGCTCCTCCACGCGCGCGCATACGGAAAACCGGGCGCGCCGCGAGGGCACGCCCGGTCTGGCCGGAGGCGGCGTGCCCCTAGCCGGATACTCGCTTGGCGATCGCGTCGCCGATCTGGGACGTCGACCGGGCGCCCAGCGCGGCGCGCTCGGCCAGGTCGTCCGAGACGGCCTGCTCGACGCGGCGGGCGGCGGCGCCCTCGCCGACGTGGTCGAGCAGCATCGCGACCGACAGGATCGTGGCGGTCGGGTCGGCCTTGCCCTGCCCGGCGATGTCGGGGGCGCTGCCGTGGACCGGCTCGAACATCGACGGCGCGGTGCGGTCGGGGTTGACGTTCCCGGACGCGGCGAGCCCGATGCCTCCGGCGATCGCGGCGCCGATGTCGGTGATGATGTCGCCGAACAGGTTGTCGGTGACGATGACGTCGTACCGCCGCGGCTGGCTCACGAAGAACATCGTGGCCGCGTCGACATGGCAGTAGTCGGTCGTGACCTGCGGGTACTCCCCGGCGACCCGCTTCAGGGTCCGCTGGTAGAGGTCACCGGCGAAGGTGAGCACGTTGTCCTTGTGGACGAGCGTCAGCTTCTTGCGCGGCCGGGACGCCGCGACCTCGAACGCGTACCGGATGACGCGCTCGACGCCGAAGGCGGTGTTGACGCTCTCCTGCGTCGCGACCTCGTGGGGGGTGCCCTTGCGAAGGACGCCGCCGACGCCGGTGTAGGGGCCCTCGGTGCCCTCGCGGACCACGACCATGTCGATGTCGTCGGGGGTCACACCGGCCAGCGGGGTGCTGACGCCCGGGAACAGCTTCACCGGGCGCAGGTTGACGTAGTGGTCCAGCTCGAACCGGGTCCGCAGCAGCAGCCCGCGCTCCAGCGTGCCGCTCGGCACGCTCGGGTCGCCGACGGCGCCGAGCAGGATGACCTCCTGCTCGCGCAGCTCGCCCAGGACCGAGTCGGGCAGCGTCTCCCCCGTCCGGTGCCACCGGGCGGCGCCCAGGTCGTAGGAGGTCTGCTCGAACGTGAGGTCGCCGGACACGGCGTCGAGGACCTTCAGTCCCTCGGCGACCACCTCGGGGCCGATCCCGTCACCCGGGATCACGGCCAGACGAATGCTGCGCGAAGCCATGGGCGCACTCTACTGCAAACGTCTCAGTGCTTGGGCTTCCGTCTCACATCACGGACAATCAGCGCGCGAGCCCGCAATCGCCGCACATGCCGCCACCAGGAACGCGGTAGTACAGGCAGCAGTTGTTCCGTACGTACCCGCGCGGCCCGAAGGACCCGGCCTCGGCGAGCGGCTCGCGCGCGAGCAGTTCCCGCACGATCGCGACCCGCCCCGGGTCGGCCGCCCCCACGTTCAGGCTCCCGGCGAGCGCCGAGGCCGCGTTGCCCCAGACCAGCCCGTCCGCGAGCTTGACGAAGCCCAGCATCGCCTCCCGCAGCGGGCGCAGCAGCCCGTCCACGACCATGGGATGGACGATCTCGACGGCCTCGCCCGCGTTCTCGACCCGCCACCCGCGGACCTCGGCGAGCCCCAGCATGATCGCCTCACCCGGCGCCCACCGCCACCGCACTTCCGAAAGATCGGGAACGACCCCGAGCGCCGCCGCGGCGACGACCGGCGACCAGATCCGCGCCGCGAGCCCCTGAAAGAGCAACGAGGCCGCCACGCGGACCTCATCGGTCCCGAGCCGCCCGGCATAGTCGCCGACGACTTCCCGAAGCCGGCCGGGACTCCCCGGAAACGCCCCCCAGGCAGAGTCTTCCGAGACCCCCTCGGCGGCGAGCTCGAAATAGGGCCCGAGCTCAGCGACGCGCCCCATCACACCAAGGACTTCGGTGCCGCTCACATCGCCCGTCACTCCCCCAGTCTCGCATCACCGCCCCACCCGCCCGCCGGCGAGCGCGCGTCGGCGCCTCCGGACGAGCGGGGCCGCGCCGACCAGCGGTTCAGCCGTCGCCGGCGGCTCGGCGGCCCGCATGCACCAGGACACCGATGTCGCCGACCCGGTCGAAGTGCTGAAGTTTGTCGGGGTTGACGATGGAGTGGATCGTCTGCACCCTGCCGTCGGCGATCTCCAGCCCTATCACCCCGACCAGCAGGTCCCGGACGTCGAACACCAGGGCGCCCGGCTGACCGTTGACCTCGGTGACGTGGAAGCGCACGCCGCCGGCACGGGCCAGCACGGGCACCACCGCCGCCAGGACGTGGGCCACGCGCCGCCGTCCGCCGACCGGCCGGCCCAGTGCCGGCACCTTGCCGCCACCGTCACCGTGCAGGGCCACATCCTGCGCCAGCAGCTCTTCGAACGCCCGCAGGTCACCCTGCTCGACGGCGGCGAAGAAGCGCTTGGCCAGCTGCCGCCGCTGCCGCCGAGTGGCGTGGTAGCGCGGCCGGTGCTCCTGGACGCGGAGGCGAGCCCGTGCCACCAGGTGCCGCGTGCCGTCCACGTCGGTGCCGATGATCTCGGCGACCTCGCCGTAGGGGTACTGGAACACCTCCCGCAGCAGGAACGCGGCCCGCTGCCGCGGCGACAGGCTCTCCAGCAGCACCAGGAAGGCCAGGGACAGCGAGTCGGCGGTCTCCGCCTGCTCGTCCGGGGACGGATCGGCGGCCAGCGGTTCCGGCAGCCATTCGCCGACGTACTGCTCCCGCCGTGCCCGCGCGGAGCGCAACTGGTCGATGGCGAGCCGGGTGACCAGCGTGGCGATGTACGCCCGCGGCGACTCGATCCGCTCGTCGCGCCGCAACGTCTGGTGCAGCCGCAGGAGCGCTTCCTGCACCACGTCCTCGGCTTCACTGACGCTGCCGAGCATCCGGTATGCGATGGCGAACGCCCGCGGTCGCAGCTCGTCATAGAGCTCGGTGGTGGACACGCCGACCTACCTCAACCCGTCGGTGAAACCCGTTCGCCACGTGGGGTACCGCGGCGCCCAGTCCAGTTCGCGCTTGGTCTTCTCGCTGGAGATGCCGCGGGCCCGCGTCATCAGGTCCACCGGCCCCTTGCCCGCCAGCAGGCGCACGAGCCAGGCGGGAACCCGGCGCGGCGGTTCGGCCCCGAGCGCGCGGGCCAGCTCCGGCAACCAGACGCGCACCGGCGCAGGCTCGTCATCGGCGACGTGGTAGATCCCGGGCCTGCCGCGTTCGATGGCGGCGACCGTGGCGGACGCGGCATCGGTGATGTGCACCAGCGACCACACCCCGCCACCGCCGCCGACGATCGGGAACTTCCGCCTGCCGATCTGCTCGGTCATCACGGCGTCCCGCGCGGCGCTGATGCCGGTCCCCGGCCCATAGAAGCCACCGTAGCGAAGCGCGATCCCGTCGGCCCAGGTGATACCGGTCACCGCCTCCTCCAGGTGGCGCAGCGCGGCAACCGACCTCTCGACGTCCGCGGGCGGGCTGGGCTCGATCCGGCCGTTCTCGTCGGCGACCGGCCCGCCGGTCCGCTCCATCCACATGGCGTTGCTCTGTGCCACGAACCTGCCGACGCCGGCGGCGCGCCCGGCGGCCAGCAGGTGGTCGGTGCCCTCGGTGCGCAGCCGGTCGGTGGCCGCCGCCATCCGCTTCACGTGCCGGAAGTCGGCCGGTCCCCCCAGCGCGGTGAGCTGATGGACGATCACCTCGGGCTCCGCCCTGGCCACCGCGTCGGCCACCGAGTCGGGGTCGAGCGCGTCGACGATCACCGGTTCGGCGCCCAGCGCCCGGAGCGCGGCGGTCTTGGCGGCCGAGCGGGTGGTGCCGACCACCTCGTGTCCGCGCGCCACCAGTTGGGGAACGAGATGGCCGCCGATCGCCCCCGACGCTCCGGCGATGAAGATCTTCATGACGTCTCCGTTCGTAGTACTCACGAACAGAAGACGAAACGGCCCCGCACCCCATGAACAGCAGTAACGCAGATCACACGTCCATGGCACCTCGGGCGCTGGCAGCACTCCGTCCGGCGGCCCCCACGGAGAGCCTGCTCCGCACCCACGCAAGGGCCTCAACGGCCGCGACTACGTCAGAACCAAGTCTGCGAAGCAGAGCCGAGCGAGACAGCACTACTCACCGACCCCGAGCCTTAGGACCGACAGGCCCAAAGGGCGACCCGAAGCCCAACGGACGCGCCCGCCTCAGCCGACGAAGCAACCGCCGACAACCTGAGAAGTGGCGATCGCGTCCGAAGGCAGGTTCGAGCGAAGCGAGAACCTGATCGCGCAGCGAGCCGCCAGGCGAGCCGGAGCGATGCCAGCGATCGCCCCAATTTTTCGACGATGGAGGGCCTTCAAGGCCCGAAGGAGGAGAAAAATTTAGTCAGCACGCCTATCCAGGGCCGTCTGCAGGGCGCGGGCGGCTTCTTCCTGGGCGTCTTCGGCGGGGGCGTTGTTCTGGGTGTCGTTCATGATGGGTTGCTCCGATCGCTGGGCTGGTGGCCAGAGGGGCCGCCGGTGGGCCGTGGTTCGCACGGTCCGGCGCGGCATCGGACTCACGGCCAGGCAGAGCCTCCGCAGCGGGAGCCGGCCTGCCGATGATCAGGCCCCGCTGCGGCAGCGAAGGATTACCACGAAGCGCCGCATGACTACTGCGAGGCTACCCCCGGTTCGGCGGGCTGTCCCGACCCGTGTCTCAAAATCTCGGCATATGAGATGGGCGGGCGTCCGGCACATGGCCGGACGCCCGCCCGAGGCTCAGCCGTCACGACGGCTGACCTGCACATTATTCTGAGGGGCAACCCCCAGACCCCCGACTACCCCGCGCATCATTCTGAGGGGCAACCCCCAGACCCGCGACTACCCCTCCAGGTCGACGCGGCGGCCCATGTCGGCGCCGACCTCGCGGGTGATGGCGTCGACGAGCTGGGGCGCGACGGCCGAGTCGACGGTGAGCGCGATGAGCGCCTTGCCGCCCTTGGCGTCGCGGCCGACCTGCATGCCGGCGATGTTGACCTGCTCGTCGCCGAGCAGCTTGCCGACCGCGCCGACGATGCCGGGGCGGTCGACGTAGGAGAAGAAGGCCATGTGCTCGGTCGGGACGAGCTCCATGTTGTAGCCGTTGATCTCGATGATCCGCTCAGCGTGCTTGGGGCCGGTGAGGGTGCCCGACACCGACACGACGGAGCCGTCGGCCATGGTGCCGCGCACCTGCACGACGTTGCGCCAGTCGGGGCTGTCCTCGCTGGTGGTGAGGGTGACCTCGACGCCGCGGTCGCGGGCGAGCAGCGGCGCGTTGACGAAGGTCACGGCCTCCTCGATGACGTCCACGAAGACGCCCTTGAGGGCGGCCAGCTCCAGCACCTTGACGTCGTGCTCGGCGATCTCGCCGCGGACCACCACGTCCAGCCGGACGGGGACGCCGCCGGCGAGGGCGGTGAAGATGCGGCCGAGCTTCTCGGCGAGCGGCAGGCCGGGCTTGACGTCCTCGGCGACGGCGCCGCCCTGCACGTTCACCGCGTCCGGGACGAACTCGCCGGACAGCGCGAGCTTCACGGAGCGGGCGACCTGGGTGCCCGCCTTCTCCTGCGCCTCGTGGGTGCTGGCGCCGAGGTGCGGGGTGACGACGACGCTGTCGTGGTGGAACAGCGGGCTCTCGGTGCACGGCTCGGTGCTGAACACGTCGATGCCGGCGCCGGCGACGCGGCCGTCCTTGAGCGCGAGGTCGAGGGCCGCCTCGTCGACGATGCCGCCGCGGGCGGCGTTGACGATGCGGACGGACGGCTTGACCTGCTGGAGCTCGCGGTCGCCGATGAGGCCGAGGGTCTCGGGCGTCTTCGGCAGGTGGACGGTGATGAAGTCGCTCTCGCGGAGCAGCTCGTCGATGGTGACGAGCTTCACACCGAGCTGCGCGGCGCGGGCGGCCTGCACGTAGGGGTCGAACGCGATCACGTTCATGTCGAAGGCGGCGAGGCGCTGGGCGACGAGGACGCCGATGCGGCCGAGGCCGAGGACGCCGACGGTCTTGCCCTGGAGCTCCACGCCGGTGTACTTGGAGCGCTTCCACTCGCCCTGCTTGAGCGCGGAGTGGCCCTGCGGCACGTTCCGGGCGACGGCCAGGAGCAGCGCGATCGCGTGCTCGGCGGCGGTGACGATGTTGGACGTGGGCGCGTTGACGACCATGACGCCGGCCTTGGTGGCGGCCTCCACGTCGACGTTGTCGAGGCCGACGCCGGCGCGGGCGACGACCCGGAGCCTCCTGGCGTGCTGGAACACCTCGGCGGTGACCTTGGTGGCGCTGCGGACGATCAGGGCGTCCACGTCGGCGACGGCGGGCAGCAGCTGGTCTTTGTCGCTGCCGTCGACGTGGCGGACGTCGTAGTCGGCCTCCAGGACGGCGATGCCGGCCGGGGAGAGTTCTTCAGCGACGAGGACGACGGGCTTGCTCAAGTGGAAACAGTCCTTCGAGAAAAGTAGGTGTTCGTGTGCCGTGCAGGTGAAGTCGCGAGTCACCTCGTCGTGCCCTCGCCCCCTCCGGTGAGTCTATAACCCGGGGGCGGCGGCGGTTCGCGGCGGGGAAAGACCCGCCAGTAACTCCGGTTCGTCCCGCGGCGCCGGTTTCCGTCAGGCGGCGTTCGGCTCCGGCACCGAGGCGAGCACCGACGCGACCCGCTCGGCGTCGCCGACGTGCACGTGCGGGACGTCAACGAACACCCGCAGCGGCCCCGGCGGCAGCCCGAGCTCGTCGGCGACCCGGACCTGCACCTCGCGGAGCGGGATGTAGGCCAGGTAGGCGCGGTGGACGTTCTGCGACCGGAACATCGCCGTCATGATCAGCCGGTAGCCGCGGATGCGGAACGACAGCGCGGTCAGCGCCGGCAGCCCGTCGGCCGGTTCGCCCGGGATCGTCAGCGAGATCCACGCGCTGGTGGTCCACGGTCTCGCGCGCAGCAGGTCCACCACCCACCGGATCTGGTCGTGGCCCTGCAGGTCGTGCAGCCGCGGCCAGAACCGCCCGCGGACGACCCGGCGGGTGCGCTCCTGCGCCCTGCGGACGAGCCGGGGCCCGGTCGCCGTACTCGTGCAGGATCGGGTCCTCCCAGCTCAGCGAGCAGATCTCGAACAGCAGCGGCGGCCCCTCGATGATGGGCCCGCCGTCCTCCAGCCCCGCCTCCCCGGCCGCCCATACGTGCCGCAGGACGCCGATCCACGCCCGCCCGCACGTCTCGAAGCGCCGGACGTCCCTGTCCTCCGGCCCCGGCATGTCACGGCTCCTCGCCGTGTTCGGTCCCCGGGTCCGCCGCACGGATCACCGGGGATTCGCCCGCCCGCCGCATTGTCCGCCGGGCGGGGAATTCCGGGCCGCCGTCCTTCGGGGCCCTCGCCTCGCCGCCGTTCCGCCTCACACCGCTCATGCACACGCCCCAAGCCCGCTCCGGCCTAGGTCACGGGGTGTTCGCGCAGGTTCTCCCGCGCCGGCCGCGGCCGTAACGGCTTTCTTCAAGTATCTGGCAAAGTACCCAGAAAGGATAGGGATGATTGGCCGATCGGCGCCTTCACTGGAATTCTTACCCGTGCGACGATGATCGGTCATCGGACAATCTGTCCAAAAGCCGCGTTTCGCCTTATCAGGGGTTCGCCTTACCGGCGCCCGCCTCCCCCGGGTCTCGCCTCACCAGGGGTCGGCGACGTCCCGGTGCAGCACGATGTAGCCGCCCCTCCGGAAGACCTCCCGGTACCCCTCCGCCTTCAGCTCCCCGACGCGCCGCCGCTGCTCGGCTGGCGAATCGAACGGGAACTCCAGCCGCTCCACCTGGGCGATCACCCAGGGCGCGCCGTGCGAGCGGTCGTCCCACAGCAGCACGCGGGCGCGGGACGTCAGCGCCGGGCCGAGGCCGTTGGCGGCCTCGACGAGCGCTCCGTCCGGGATGCGCGCGACGGCCGCGGACGCCGCCAGGGCCCGCTCGTTCGGCCGCCACAGCGCGGGATCGGTCAGATGGCGGTAGGCGAAGAACGGCACGCACGCGACCGTGACCGCGAGGAGCCCCGCCATCGGCGCGGTGGACGGCAGCCGTCCCAGCCGGCTGCCCGCGATCCGTTCCCGCCCGCGCAGCCGCGCCGCGCCGTCCGCCGCCGCCAGCACGAGCACGGCGACGATGAACGCGTTGTAGTGGTAGTGCGGCTCCCACCAGTTGCCGAATCGGCTGGCGAGCATGCGCTCGGCGAGTAGAGGGAGGGCCGTAAGGGTCAGCGGGGACGCCAAGGGCAGAAGGAGCAGCGGGAGCAGCAGCAGCGCCATCGTGAGGAGCTTCTGCGGTGGGTCTCCTAGGACGCGCAGGACGTCCCACGGGTGGGTGACGGCGTGGACCGCCGCGTGGGGAAGGTCAGGGCCGAGCGCCCCGTACGCCCAGTAGTAGTCGTTGTCCCCGCCGAACGCCGCGATCGCCACGCGGGAGCAGGCCCAGGTCGCGGCCAGCCCCACCGCGACGTAGGCCAGGCCCGCCCGCCGGTCGCCGGGGGGCAGGAGTCCGCGCAGGCCCCGCCGCCCGCGGCCGGTGGGACGGGTGAGCAGGTAGAGGCCGAAGCCGGCGAGCAGCAGCCCCATGTCCTCCTTCACCAGCAGCAGGGCGAACGCGGCGGCGGCCGCCTGGAGCCGCCGTCCCGCGTCGTGCCGCTCGACCATCAGCGCCGACAGCAGCGGCACGAAGGCGACCTCGTGGAAGTCGAAGGCGAGCGCCTCGGCGATCGGCCAGGACAGCGCGTAGGCGCCCGCGGCGCAGTAGGCGGCGCGGGCGCCGAGCCTGCGCTCGGTGTACCGCCAGATCGGCGGGATCGCGAGCGCGAGCAGGACGGCCTGCGCGACCAGCAGCGTCCCCGGGCCGTCGTGGATCCAGTAGAGCGGCGCGAGCAGCGCGAGGATCGGTGAGAAGTGGTCGCCGAGGATCGAGAAGTCCGGGCCGAAGTCGTTGTGGACGCCCTTGACGATGGCGACCGGCATGCCGAACCGGCTGTAGGAGCGGATCGCCTGGTCGAAGATCACCAGGTCGTAGCTGCCCGTCCGGAAGGCGCGCAGCCGCATCAGCGAGTACGCCCCGTACAGCAGCGCGCTCGCCGCGATCATCGCGGCCAGGGCGGCGCGCCGGCGCCGGGCGGCGCCCCCGCGGCCTGCGGCGGGTTCACCGGCCGGTCCCTGCACCGCAACCGCCTCGACCACGCGCCGGACGCTATCACCAGCGCCGGCGCGCGGCTGAGGGGCACCGGCGGGCGCTTCTACCCCGGGGTGCGCCCGGCCTTCGGGAGGCGGCCGCCGGTCACCGCGCCGGCGACGCACGCCGCGACGAGCGGGACGCCGACCGCGATCGCGAGCAGGAGCAGCCACGGGATGTCGGTGATCGTGCCGTGCGGGGCGGCGCCGGTCTCCTCCACGCCGTCGGTGAGCGGGCGCGTCACCGCGAGGCCGGGGACGAACCCGCCGGCGATGCCGAGCCAGCAGCCGAGCCCGGCGATGTAGGCGCCCCGGCCCGTGGTCAGCAGCCGGCGGGTGCGGGGCCGGGCGCCGACGGCGCGCAGGGTCGCCAGGTCGGGACGGGCGTCGGCGCCGGCGAGCCCGGTGGCGATCAGGGTGGCGCCGAGCGCCAGGACCGCCGCGACCGCGCCGAGCATCAGCGTGATCTTCCCGTACGACTCGGTGAAGCCCCGCTCGACGCGGACGGCACTGGAGTCGTCGCTGAAGGTCTTCATCGTCCCGGTCAGCCGTGCCTGCTCGGCCTTGGTGACCCGGTGGTCGGCGCGGTCGACCCCGTACGCCTCCGTCCGGACGGGCACGCCCGCCGTCGCGGCGAGCCGATCCGCGATCTTCGGCGGGACGATGGCCGGCACGTGCGGGTCGCCCTGGGCGGCGACGGCCGGCAGGTCCTCGACCCGCGCGATCGTGTGCTCCCTGTCGTCGTCCCAGTAGGTCGCGACGGCGGTGACCGTCCCGTGGTCGAGCGGCCGCACCCGGAACAGGACGATCTTGCCCGCGTCCAGCGCCGAGGTCACCGCGGGATCGTCGCGGCCGAGCAGCATCCGGGCCTCGCGGGAGCCGCCGACCACGATCGGCAGGATCTCGTTGACGCCCGCCCCGTCGCGCTCGGCCGAGAAGGACAGCGCGGGGCACTTCGAGCTGTCCTGCGCCAGGCATTCCCCCCAGGGCCCGGGAAGGGTGCGGATCGGGACGACGGGCACGCCCGGCAGGTCGCGCCGGATGGCGGCCTCGCCGGCGCCCTGCTTCTCGCCCTGCGGCAGCCGGATCAGCGCCGAGCCGTGGGGCAGCTGCGCCTGGTACTCCACCCGCCGCTGCTCGAAGTCGCTGGCGCCCCCGATGGCCAGCGCGGTGACGCCCGCCACGGCCGCCATGATCGCGGCGACCGCGGGCGCGGTGCGGGCCCGGTTGCGGGCGCCGTCCCGGACGGCCAGGCGCAGCGGCAGGGGGAGCCGGGGCGCGAGCCGCCCGGTCGCCCCGACGATCCACGGAGCGGCGAGCACCAGGCCGATGATGATCGCCGCGGCGCCGAGCGCGGCGCCGAACTCGCGCAGCACCCGGACGCCCTCCAGGGAGGCCGCCAGGCCCGCGACGACGAGGACGCCGCCGGCGATCGGCAGGCCGCGGCGCGCCCGGCCCGGCGGTTCGCGGCGTCCGGCGAGGGCGGCGACGACGTCCATCCGCCCGGCCTGGCGCGCGGGCACCAGGGCGGCGAGCAGCCCGCTGCCCGCGCCGAGCAGCATCGTCACGGCGATCGTGCCCCACGGCACGGTGAGCGGGCCGAAGCCGTCCGGTCCGGACGCGACCCGCGCGACCACGGCCGCGGCGGCGATGCCGAGTCCGGCGCCGGCCACCGCGGCGATCCCGCCGAGGAGCAGGCCGCTCGCCAGCACGACGGCGCGCAGGTGCCGGCCCGCACCGCCCGAGGCCGCGACGAGCGCGAGGTCGCGGCGCCGCCGCCGGGCGTCCACCATGAACGCCGGCCCGGCGAGCAGGACGACCTCCAGCACGACCATCGAGACGATCATCGCGAGCACGGCCGACTCGGCGGCGCTCGGCGCGCCCGCCCCGCCACCGGCTCCCGCCTCGGCGCTCGAGCGGAGCACGGCCAGGGCGACGACGGCGCCGATCGGCAGGCCGATCATGGACAGCACCAGCGCGGTGCGGCCCTTGGCGCGCAGCGCGTCCTGGCGGGCCATGCGCAGCGCGAAGACGTAGCGGTTCACGGGGTCTCCTGGAGGAGGCTCTCGGGGCCGGTCGAGCGGGGCGTGGCGTCGACGATCCGGCCGTCGCGCAGGAACACGATCCGGTCGGCCCAGGCGGCGTGCCGGGACTCGTGCGTGACCATCAGGCAGGACGCGCCCGCGTCGCAGCGGGCCCGCAGGACGCGCAGGACGTCCTCGCCGGTGTGGCTGTCGAGCGCCCCGGTCGGCTCGTCGGCGAGGACGAGCCGCCGTTCGCCGACCAGCGCGCGGGCGATCGCGACGCGCTGCTGCTGGCCGCCGGACATCTCGTCGGGGAACCGGTCGGCCAGCTCGGCGACGCCGACCTCCCCGAGCGCCTCCCGCGCCTCGCGGCGGGCCGTGCGGGCGCGGACGCCGTCCAGCTCGCGCGGCAGCATGACGTTCTCGCCCGCGGTGAGGCTCGGGATGAGGTTGAGGTCCTGGAAGACGTAGCCGACACCGCGGCGGCGCAGCGCGGCGCGCCCGGCCCTGCCGAGCGCGCCGAGGTCGGCGCCGTCCACCAGGACCTGTCCCGCGGTGGGATGGTCGAGCCCGCCGGCGAGCGCCAGCAGGGTCGACTTGCCGGAGCCGGACGGGCCCATCACGGCGACGAACTCGCCCGCCGCGACGTCCAGCGTCACCTCGCGCAGCGCGTGGACGAGGGACGGGCCGGCGCCGTGGTCGCGGGACACCTCCCGCATCGCCAGCAGGCTCATCGCCGCGCCTCCTCGTCGGCCGGAGCGGGCGCCACGACGGGGGCCGAGGGGGCGGCGGGCTCGGCGCGGGCGACGTAGGCCTCGCAGTGGTCCAGCCAGCGGACCTCGGCCTCCGCCTGGAAGATCATGGATTCCAGGACCAGCCGCCAGGCGCGGTCGCCCTGGCCGGCGGGGACGGCGGGCGCGTCGGCCTTGAGGCGGGTGAGGTCCTGCAGGGTGCGCAGCGTGGCGGTGCGCTGGGTCTGGACGACGTGCGCGGCGTCGACGCCGGGCGTGGTGACGGCCATCGCCAGCTTGATCGTCAGCTCGTCGCGGGGCCGGTCGGAGCGGGCGATGGGGGTGGCGAACCACCGCCGCACGTCCTCCTCCCCCGCCGGGGTGATCCGGTAGACGAACCGGCCCTCGTCGTCGGCGCCGACGCGCGTGACGAGCTCGTCGCGTTCGAGGCGGGACAGGGTGGAGTAGACCTGGCCGATGTTGAGCGGCCAGGTGGCGCCGGTGGACGACTCGAACTCGGCGCGCAGCTGGTAGCCGTAGCGGGGCCCCTGGGACAGCAGGGCCAGCAGACCGTGTCGGATGGACATGCCTACCAAGTATGCATACCGAGTATGGGTTGGGCAATACCGAGTATGCATCCGGGGCGACACACCGGCCGGAATTCACTGTGCGCGACGGGCCGGGGCCTTACCGTGACCGATGTCCCCGGCCGATCAGGAGATGCCCGTGACCTCGGACAGCACCATCAGCGTTCTCCGCGACGTCCTGCGCGTGTACGACCACCGGTTCCTGGCCCTCGACGGCCCGCAGCGGGAGCGGCTCGTGGAGGGCACGCGCCGCGTCCTCGGCGAGGACGGGCTGAGCGAGGCCGCCCGCGCCGCGATGCCCGCGTCCGCGCGGCTCAGGGCGTTCTGCATCCAGCACGGCCTGCGCGAGGAGCTGGAGCGGCTCATCCGGGACGAGGTCGAAGGGACCCCGGCGGGCGCGGTCGTGGTCGGCGGCCGGATCTACGCGATGTACCCCTACCTGCGCGGCGTCTCCCGGCAGGACGCCGACATCACCACCGAGGTCGGCGTCGAGCACCGCCTGGAGGCCGTCTGCTGGCAGGGCAAGAAGGTGCGCATCCGCGGCCTCGCCGCCCTCCAGCGCGTCGAGACCGGGCGGACGTCCGTCGACGTCGTCCTGCGCGAGCGCGCGTCCGGCAAGGAGCACGGCTTCGTCGCCGACCCCCGCGCGGGCCGCACCGGCGGGTTCGAGGTCGTCGCCGACCCGGCCGCCGTGGAACCCGGGCGCTGGGACGTGCACGTCACCGCGACCGCCCTCGGCGTCACCCGCGAGGCCCGCTTCGGCTCGGTGCGCGCCGAGGGCGTCAAGACGGCGGCCCAGCGGCGGGCAGTCGGCACGAAGGACGTCACCGTCTACTTCACCAAGGGCGGCCACCTGGCCCTGCTCGTGGCCGAGGCCCACGAGCCCGCCTCCCTGCGCGGCAGGATCCGCCGCCGCCTCCGGCGCTGAGCCCGCGCGCTGACCGCGGGCATGCGAAGGCGCGGGAACCGGGCACCGGTCCCCGCGCTCTCACCGAACGGCTCAGTCGTTGAGCCAGCTCATCATCGGGCGCAGCTCGGCGCCCGTCTTCTCGATCGGGTGCTGGGCCAGCTCCTCGCGGTACTGCGTGAACTTCTTCTGGCCGCCCTCGAACTCGTCCACCAGCTCCTTGGCGTACTCGCCGGACTGGATCTCGCCGAGGATCTTCTTCATCGCGGCCTTGGTCTCCGGCGTGATCACACGCGGGCCGCGGCTGTAGCCGCCGTACTCGGCGTTGTCGGAAACCGACCAGTACATCTTGGAGACGCCGCCCTCGTACATCAGGTCGACGATCAGCTTCATCTCGTGCAGGACCTCGAAGTAGGCGACCTCCGGCTGGTAGCCGGCCTCGGTCAGCACCTCGAACCCGGTCTTGATCAGCTCCGAGACGCCGCCGCACAGCACCGACTGCTCGCCGAACAGGTCGGTCTCGGTCTCCTCGGTGAAGGTCGTCTTGATGCCGCCCGCGCGCAGGCCGCCGATGGCCTTGGCGTAGGACAGCGCCAGCGGCCAGGCGTTGCCGGACGCGTCCTTCTCCACCGCCACGATCACCGGCACGCCGCGCCCGGCGACGAACTGGCGGCGCACGAGGTGGCCCGGGCCCTTGGGCGCGACCATGGCCACGTCCACGCCCTCCGGCGGCTGGACGAGGTCGTAGCGGATGCTGAAGCCGTGGCCGAAGAACAGCGCGTCGCCCTCGACGAGGGCGGGCCTGATGTCCTTCTCGAAGATCTCCCGGTGGTGGTGGTCGGGGGCCAGCAGCATGATCAGGTCGGCCTCCTCGGCGGCCTCCGCCGGGGTGACCACGCGCAGGCCCTCGGCCTCCGCCTTCTCCCGGCTGGCCGACCCCTCGCGGAGCCCGACCCGCACGTCGACGCCGGAGTCGCGCAGCGAGAGCGCGTGCGCGTGCCCCTGGCTGCCGTAGCCGATGATCGCCACGTGCCGGCCCTGGATCACGCTCAGGTCGGCGGCGTCGTCGTAGAACATCTCAGCCACAGTGCTGTTGCCTTTCGTTGGTGTGGTTGGTGCCGCCCAGCGGGGCGGCGTCGGGTCGCGGGTCAGGCGCTGCGCTCGATGGCCCGCAGCGAGCGGTCGGTGATGGACCGGGCGCCGCGGCCGACGGCCACCATGCCCGACTGCACCAGTTCCTTGATGCCGAACGGCTCCAGGATCCTGATGAACGCGTCCAGCTTGTCGCGGTTGCCGGTCGCCTCGATCGTGACGGCGTCGGGCGCGACGTCCACCACCTTGGCGCGGAACAGCGTCACGGTCTCCAGGACCTGCGAGCGGGTCTCGGCGTCGGCGCGCACCTTGACCAGCACGAGCTCGCGCTGGACGGACGCCGAGGGATCCAGCTCGACGATCTTCAGCACATTGATCAGCTTGTTGAGCTGCTTGGTGACCTGCTCCAGCGGCAGGTCGGCGACGTTCACCACGATCGTCATCCGGGAGATCTCCGGATGCTCGGTGGTGCCGACCGCGAGGGACTCGATGTTGAAGCCGCGCCGGGAGAACAGCGCCGCGACCCGAGCCAGGATGCCGGGCTTGTTCTCCACCAGCACCGAGAGGGTGTGCAGGCTCATCGGGGTCAGTCTCCGTTCTCCCAGTCGGGCGCCATGTCCCGGGCGATCTTGATGTCGTCGTTGCCGGTGCCGGCCGCGACCATCGGCCACACCATGGCGTCCTGGTGGACGACGAAGTCGATCACGACGGGGGCGTCGTTGATCTCCATGGCCTTGCCGATGACCTCGTCGACGTCCTCGGCCTTCTCGCAGCGCAGCCCGACGCAGCCGTACGCCTCGGCGAGCTTGACGAAGTCGGGGATCCGCTTCGCCGAGTGCAGATTGGTGTTGGAGTAGCGCTCGTTGTAGAAGAGCGTCTGCCACTGCCGGACCATCCCGAGGTTACCGTTGTTGATCACGGCGACCTTGACCGGGATGCCCTCGATCGCGCAGGTCGCGAGCTCCTGGTTGGTCATCTGGAAGCAGCCGTCGCCGTCGATCGCCCAGACCGTGGAGTCCGGCGCGCCGACCTTGGCGCCCATCGCCGCCGGGACGGAGTACCCCATCGTCCCGGCGCCCCCCGAGTTCAGGAACGCGCCTGGCCGCTCGTACTTGATGAACTGCGCGGCCCACATCTGGTGCTGGCCGACGCCCGCGACGTAGTACGCCTCCGGCCCCGCGATCTCGCCGATCCGCTCGATGACGTACTGCGGCGACAGCGAGCCGTCGGCGGGGGTGTCGTAGCCCAGCGGGTACGTCTCGCGCCAGGCGCCGAGCTGGCGCCACCAGTCGGAGTAGTCGCCCTTTCGGCCCGCCTCGTGCTCGTTCTGCAGGGCGACGACCAGGTCGGCGATCACCTCGCGGGCGTCCCCGACGATCGGGACGTCGGCGTGCCGGTTCTTGGAGATCTCCGCCGGGTCGATGTCGGCGTGCACGACCTTGGCGTGCGGCGCGAACCCGTCCAGCTTCCCGGTGACGCGGTCGTCGAACCGGGCGCCGAGCGCGACCAGCAGGTCGGCGCGCTGCAGCGCGCCGACCGCGCCGACCGCGCCGTGCATGCCCGGCATGCCCATGTTCAGCGGGTGGCTGTCGGGCAGCGCGCCCTTGGCCATCAGCGTCGTGACGACCGGCGCGCCGGTCAGCTCGGCGAGCACCTTCAGCTCGGCGGCCGCGCCCGCCTTCAGCACCCCGCCGCCGACGTACAGCACCGGCCGCCGCGCCTGGACGATCAGCCGTGCCGCCTCGCGGACCTGCTTGGAGTGCGGCCGGGTGACGGGCCGGTACCCGGGCAGCTGCAGCGCGACCGGCCACTCGAACGCGACCGTCGCCTGGAGGGCGTCCTTGGCGATGTCGACCAGGACGGGGCCCGGCCGCCCGGTGCCCGCGACGTGGAACGCCTCGGCGATGGTGCGCCCGATGTCCTCGGCCCGGGTGACCAGGAAGTTGTGCTTGGTGATCGGCATCGTGATGCCGACGATGTCGGCCTCCTGGAAGCCGTCGGTGCCGATCAGGGAGGACGCGACCTGCCCCGTGATCGCCACGATCGGCACCGAGTCCATGTAGGCGTCGGAGATCGCCGTGACGAGGTTGGTCGCGCCCGGCCCGCTGGTGGCCATGCAGACGCCCACCTTGCCGGTCACCATCGCGTAGCCCTGGGCGGCGTGGCCGGCGCCCTGCTCGTGCCGGACGAGGATGTGGCGCAGCTTCCTGGAGTCGAACAGCGGGTCGTACGCCGGGAGGATCGCGCCACCCGGGATCCCGAACACCGTGTCGACGCCGACGTTCTCCAGGGCGCGGACCAGCGCCTGAGCTCCCGTCATCTGTTCGGTCGTCATGATTCTGCGGTTCCTTGGGGAGTGAGTGTTGGCTCGCCGGGCAACAAAAAACCCCCGCCGCCGTGGGGCGGTCGAGGGGAGGCGCGCAGGACGGAAAGCTTGGTCAGCCTGCGCGCCGACCAAGTACTACGAGGATGGTGGAGGTGCTCTGCACGTGCCCACTTTCGCCGATGTCCGGCCACCGGTCAAATCCGTGGACGCTTTGTCTCATATGTCGAGACGGCAATGTCGCCCCGGAACGGCCGCGCCGGCATGACCGCGCACGCCGTCATCCGGGCAGCGGGAGCGGGACGTCGCCCGGGCGGGCCTTCCCGGCGAGGTTCGTCCGCACCAGCGACTCGACCCGCTGCGCCGCCATCGGCCGCGCCACGAGGAACCCCTGGCCGCGCGGGCAGCCCATCTCCCGCAGCAGCTCCAGCTGCTCGGGCCGCTCGATGCCCTCCGCCACCACGGTCAGCCCGAGGTCGCTGCCGAGCCGCACGATCGTCCGGGTGAGCAGCGTCAGCGTCTCGTCCGAGCCGAGCCCCGCCACGAACGACGGGTCGATCTTGATGATGTCGACCGGGAGCTGCCCGAGGTAGGCCAGCGAGGCGTACCCGGTGCCGAAGTCGTCGATCGCGAGCCGGACGCCGAGGTCGCGCAGCTGGGACAGGCGCTCGACGTTCTGGTCGGCGTCCTCGACGAGGACCTCCTCGCGCACCTCCAGCGTGAGCGCCTGCGGCGGCAGCCCGGTCTCCGCCAGCGCCGCCGCGACCGACTCCACGAACCGCGGCGCGGCGATCTGCCGGGCGGTGAAGTTCACCGACAGGCCCACGTCCCACGAGTCGCCGCGCCAGCGGGCCACCTCCCGGCACGCCTCCCGCAGCATCCAGTCGCCGAGCGGGATCATCAGGCCGGACTCCTCGGCCAGGCCGATGAACTCCTCCGGCGGTACCGCCTCGCTCCCCCGGCGCCAGCGCAGCAGCGCCTCCACGCCCGTCACCCGGGAGGTGGCCAGGTCGACGACCGGCTGGAACTCCACGGAGAACTGCTCCTCGGCGAGCGCCGCCTGCAGGTCGCTGCCGAGCTCCAGACGCCGGACGACGTCGGCGTGCATGTGCGGCGCGTACACCTCGACGCGCCCGCCGCCGAGCTCCTTCGCGCGGGCCATCGCGAGGTCGCCGTTGCGGATCAGTTCGGCGGCGCCGCGGCGGAGCCGGCGCCCCGCGTCCGATCCGCCGCCGTTCGGCTGCTCCGCGTCGGCGGCGAACGCGATGCCGACACTCGCCGTCAGCACGATGTGCTTGTTACCGACCTGGTATGGGTCGACCGAAAGCACGCGAAGGAGCCGACCGGCGAGTTCCACTGTGGCGCGCGTCTCACGGTCGTCCGGCGGCAGCTGCACCAGGACGGCGAACTCGTCGCCGCCCCACCGCGCCACCGTGTCGTCGGCCTGGACGTTCGCGCGCAGCCGCCGGGCCGCCTGCGCGAGCACCTGGTCACCGGCCGCGTGCCCGTCGGAGTCGTTCACGGCGGTGAACCCGTCCAGGTCGACGAACACGACCGCGGCCTTGCCGCCGGACGCCTGCCGCGACAGCACCTCCCGCGTGCGCTCCTCGAAGTAGGACCGGTTCGGAAGGCCCGTCAGGCCGTCGTGGAAGGTCAGATGGGCGACCTGCCGTTGTAGCGCCGCCCGCTCGCTCAGGTCGCGGGTGGTGACCAGCAGCCGCGACGGCGCCCCGTCCGAGCCCTTGTAGCGGGAGATCGTGGACTCCGTCGGCAGCCACGTCCCGTCCGCCGCGCGCAGCCGGCACGACACCCGCAGCGCGTCCTGCGGCCCGACGTCGCCGGACGGCTCGTCCAGGAACTCGGTGAACACCTGCTGGACGCGCGGCAGGTCCTCCGGGTGGATGATCTCGTTCAGCGGCCGGCCGAGCAGCTCGTCCTGGGTGTAGCGGTAGGTCCGCAGGGCGCCCGCGCTGGCGTGCCGGACGGTGGCGTCCAGGTCGCAGATCAGCACCGCGTCGTTGATGCTCTCCGACAGCGCCCGGAAGTGCTCCTCGCCGGTGTCCACGGCCCGGCGCAGCGCCTCGTTCTCCCGCAGCAGCGCGGCCAGCCGCGCGATCAGCACCAGCGCGGCCGAGCCCGCGGCGATCGAGATCGCCGGCTCCAGGCCGTCGTTGCCGGCGATCGAGTGGCCCGCGATGAACAGCGCGGCCGCGGCGGCCACCGCGGCGGGCGCGAGACCGGGGCCGAGCATGCGGCCGCACTCCTCGGCGGGCGCCGCGACGTCCTCGGGGATGTCGTCGACCGGCAGCTCCGGCTCGGCCGCCGGGCCCGTCCACGGCACCAGCAGCAGGAGCAGCAGCCCCGCCAGGCGCAGGATGTCGGAGGGGTCCTCGGCGGACCCGCCCCCGTCCAGCCGGACGAAGGTGGTCACGATGTCGGCCGCCGCGATGGCGGCCAGCGCGCCGTACCCCATCCAGGCGAGGCGGCGGTGCCCGCGCGCGGCGCCGAGGACGAACGGCAGCGCCCCGCAGACGAACACGATGTCGATCAGCGGGTACAGCAGCTCCAGCAGGAACTCCGGCGGCGACTCCCCCGACCGGTGGTACAGGTTCCCGAACAGGGCCACCCAGCCGAGGACGAACAGCGCGCAGGCGCAGACATAGGTGTCGGCGGCGTAGCGCAGCCAGGTCCCCGTGTCGCGGGGCAGCCGGATCGGCGCGACCAGGCCCGTGACGAGCGCGACCAGCGCGAGCAGGTAGAACAGGTCGGGCACCGACAGCGACAGCGCGCTGCGGCCCGAGCCGTACGCCAGCGCGCCGCCGACCGCACCCACGAACCAGGAGGCGGCGGCGATGCCGTACCACCGCCAGGACGCGCGCCAGATGCCGGCGGGAGCGCCGGCCGGGTCGGCGGACGGGCCGTCGGGACGCCGGGACGACAGCAGCAGGGAGATCGCCGCGGCGCCCGCGGCGCCCGCCTCGGTCCAGGCGATGAAGGCGCGGCCGCCCCAGCCGAGCAGCGAGCCGGTGGCGTACAGCACACCGACGATCGCCGCCAAGGCGACCGGCAGCGCACGCGGCGGAACCCGCCTGGCGTAGTCGCCGCTCATCGCGCCGTGTCCCTTCCTGCCCGATGGGCTGGTCGGCCCTGGCGGAGGCCGCGCCGTGCCAGGGGAGTTCGGGGTCCACGACCCCCGCCGCCTGGATAACGGCCCGAAGGTCACGGATCGTGCCCCGCGCCGGATCGGCGCGGACCGGTGGCGAGCGCACCGGCCTCGCCTGCCGGCAATCAGCGACGTTGCTGCACTACGGGATCACCGTGTCGCTCACTGTACGTTCGGTAGGTCACGGAGCGATTGAGGCTGGGCGACCTTCCCGCGACGAACGGCCTCGTCTCGGATCCGTTTGGGACGTCCGAAAGCCGAACGTCACCGGATCGCCGCCTTGCCCGGGATTACCCTGCGTCACAGGGAACGGTGAGCAACGGGGGATCCGTACCACCTGCGGGAGGCGCTCATGCGACAGCACACGACCATCCTCGTCCCGGCCGTCCTGGCCTCGGTGGCCGCGCTCCTCGCGGCCTGCTCGTCCTCGCCGTCCGGGGGCGGGCAGGGACGGACCCCGCCGCCGGCGTCCGCTTCCCCGTCCGGGACCGCGAGCGGCACGCCGGGCATGCCCCGCACCGTCACCGACGGCCTCAAGGTGCCGTGGGCCGTGGCGTTCCTGCCCGGAGGCGACGCGCTGGTCACCGAACGCGACACCGCCCGGCTCCTGCGCGTCGCGCCGTCCGGCCGCAAGACGACGGTCGGCACGGTGCCCGGCGTGGACGCGCAAGGTGAGGGCGGCCTCCTCGGCGTCGCCGTGTCCCCGTCTTACGGAACCGACCATTTCGTCTACCTGTACTACACGGCCGCGTCCGACAACCGTGTCGTGCGCGCCACCTATGACGGCCGTCTCGGCGACCTGAAACCGATCGTCACCGGCATCCCCAAGGGCGCCATCCACAACGGCGGGCGCCTGGCTTTCGGTCCGGACAAGATGCTCTACGTCACCACCGGCGAGACCGGCGAGGGCGGCAAGGCCCAGGACAGGAACTCCCTCGGCGGCAAGATCCTCCGCGTCACCCCCGACGGCGCGCCCGCGCCCGGCAACCCGTTCGGCACCCGCGTCTGGACGTACGGGCACCGCAACGTCCAGGGCCTCGCCTGGGACGGTGCGGGCCGCATGTACGCCACCGAGTTCGGCCAGGACCGCTTCGACGAGATCAACCTGATCGTCAAGGGCCGCAACTACGGCTGGCCGGTGGTCGAAGGGGTCGGCCACCGCAAGGGCTTCACCGACCCGCTCCTGACCTGGACGACCGACCAGGCGTCGCCGTCCGGCCTCGCCTACGCGGACGGTTCCCTGTGGGCCGCCGCGCTGCGCGGCGAGCGCCTCTGGCAGATCCCCCTCGACAACGGCGAGGCGGGACGCCCCATCGCCCGCTTCCAGGGCCGCTACGGACGGCTGCGTGCGGTCGCCCGCACGCCCACCGGCTCGCTGTGGGTGACGACCAGCAACCAGGACGGCCGAGGCACCCCCCGGCCAGGCGACGACCGCATCCTCGACATCCCCCTCCACTGACCCACCCGACACGCCCCAAACCACCGGAGCAGGCGCATCCGCGTGGGAAATGCTCGGTAGCCCGGAACGGCCTGGTCGTGCCGGGCCGTTCCGGGATGCGGAGACGGCCCGGCTTCGCATATCGGGCGTCCCGGGCTTCGCCGGGACGCCTGCCAGGTACGGGACGCCCTGGGCACCGCCCCGGACGTCCGGGGCGGTGCGGGTCAGGAGGCGCCGAGCTTCTCCAGGATCAGTTCGCGGGCGCGGCCGGCGTCGGCCTGGCCGCGGGTGGCCTTCATCACGGCGCCGACGAGGGCGCCGGCGGCGGCGACCTTCCCGGCGCGGATCTTGTCGGCCACGTCCGCGTTGCCGGCGATCACCTGGTCGATGACCGAGGACAGCTCGCCCTCGTCGCTGACGACCTTCAGGCCCCGCGCGGCGACGACCTCGTCCGGGCCGCCCTCGCCCGCGAGGACGCCCTCGAACACCTTGCGGGCCAGCTTGTCGTTCAGTTCCCCCGCGGTGATCATCGCCTGGACGCGGGCGACCTGCTCGGGCGTGATCGGCAGCTCGGCCAGCTCGACGCCCTGCTCGGTGGCGCGCCGCGACAGCTCGTTCATCCACCACTTGCGGGCCGCGGCGGCGTCGGTGCCCTGCGCGACCGTCGCCTCGATGAGGTCGACGGCGCCGGCGTTCACGACGTCCCGCAGCTCCAGGTCCGACAGGTTCCACTCCCGCTGGATGCGGCGGCGGCGCGCGGCCGGAAGCTCCGGCAGGGACGCCCGCACCTCCTCCACCCACTCCCGCGACGGCGCCATCGGCACCAGGTCGGGCTCGGGGAAGTAGCGGTAGTCCTGCGCCTCCTCCTTGCTGCGCCCGCTCGTGGTGCGGCCGGTGTCCTCGTGGAAGTGGCGGGTCTCCTGGACGACGGTGCCTCCGGCGTCCAGCACGCCCGCCTGGCGCTCGATCTCCGAGCGGACGGACCGCTCGACCGACCGCAGCGAGTTGACGTTCTTGGTCTCGGTCCGCGTGCCCCACTTCTCGGCGCCGCGCGGCATCAGCGAGACGTTCACGTCGCAGCGCATCGAGCCCTGCTCCATGCGCACGTCCGACACGCCCAGGGAACGGACCAGCTCGCGCAGCTCCGTCGCGTACGCCCGCGCCACCAGCGGCGCCCGGTCGCCGGTCGCCGGGATCGGCTTGGTGACGATCTCCACCAGCGGGATGCCCGCCCGGTTGTAGTCGACGAGGGAGTACTCGGCGCCGTGGATGCGCCCGGTCGAGCCGCCCACGTGCAGCGACTTGCCGGTGTCCTCCTCCATGTGGACGCGCTCGATGCCGATCCGGTACTTCTCGCCGTCGACCTCGACGTCCAGGTGGCCGTCCACGCAGAGCGGCTCGTCGTACTGCGAGATCTGGTAGTTCTTCGGCATGTCCGGGTAGAAGTAGTTCTTCCGGGCGAACCGGCACCACTCCACGATGTCGCAGTTCAGCGCGAGGCCGATCTTGATGATGCCCTCGATCGCGGCGTGGTTGGTGACCGGCAGCGATCCCGGCAGCCCCAGGCACACCGGGCACACCTGCGTGTTCGGCTCCGCGCCGAACGCCGTCGGGCACCCGCAGAACATCTTGGACGCGGTACCGAGCTCGATGTGGGTCTCGATACCGAGCACCGGCTCGAACTTCGCCAGCGCCTCGTCGTAGTCCATCAGGACCGGAGTGCTCACTTCGCCTCCACCAGTTCCGGGGCCTTGGCCAGCAGCGGCCCGCCCCAGCGGTCTTCGAGGGCCCGCTCGACGGCGGCGCCGACGCGGTAGACGCGGTCGTCGCCGAGGACGGGGGCCATGATCTGCAGGCCGACGGGCAGGCCGTCCGACAGGCCGCAGGGCACCGAGATCGCGGCGTTGCCGGTGAGGTTGGCCGGGATCGTGCACAGGTCGGCCAGGTACATGGCGACCGGGTCGTCGGCGCGCTCGCCGATCGGGAACGCGGTGGTCGGCGTGGTCGGCGAGACCAGCACGTCCACCTGCTCGAACGCGGCCTCGAAGTCGCGCTTGATCAGGGTGCGGACCTGCTGCGCCTTGCCGTAGTAGGCGTCGTAGTAGCCCGACGACAGCGCGTAGGTGCCGAGCATGATGCGCCGCTTGACCTCGGGCCCGAAGCCCTCGGCGCGGGTCAGCGCCATGACCTCCTCGGCGCTGCGGCTGCCGTCGTCGCCGACGCGCAGGCCGTACCGCATCGCGTCGAAGCGCGCCAGGTTGGACGAGCACTCCGACGGCGCGATCAGGTAGTAGGCGGGCAGCGCGTAGGAGAAGTTCGGGCAGGACACCTCGACGACCTTCGCGCCGAGGGCCTCCAGCAGCTCGACCGCCTCGTTGAAGCGCGCGGAGACGCCCGCCTCGTAGCCCTCGCCCGCGAACTCCTTCACGACCCCGACGCGCAGCCCGTTGACGTCGGCGCGGCGCGCGGCCTCCACGACCGGCGGGACGGCCTGGTCCACCGAGGTGGAGTCCATCACGTCATGGCCGCTGAACGCCTCGTGCAGCAGCGCCGCGTCCAGCACGTTGCGGGCGAACGGGCCCGGCGTGTCGAGCGAGGACGCGAACGCGATGACGCCGTAGCGCGACGAGCCGCCGTACGTGGGCTTCATGCCGACGATGCCGGTGACGGCGGCGGGCTGCCGGATGGAGCCGCCGGTGTCGGTGCCGGTGGACAGCGGCGCCTCGTACGCGGCGACCGCCGCCGACGACCCGCCGGACGACCCGCCCGGGACCCGCTCCAGGTCCCACGGGTTGCGGGAGGTGACGTAGGCGCTGTTCTCCGTGGACGAGCCCATCGCGAACTCGTCCATGTTCGTCTTGCCGAGGATCACCAGCCCGGCCTGCCGCAGCCGCGCCGTCACGGTCGCGTCGTACGGCGGCCGCCAGCCCTCAAGGATCTTGGATCCGGCGGTCGTGGGCATGTCCGCGGTGGTGAACACGTCCTTGTGCGCGATGGGGACGCCGGCCAGCGGGCCGAGCTCCTCCCCCGCCGCGCGCCGCTCGTCCACCCCGCGAGCCTGCGCCAGCGTCGTCTCGCGGTCGACGTGCAGGAACGCGTTGACGCTGCCGTCCACCGCCGCGATGCGGTCCAGGTGCGCCTCGGCCACCTCGACGGCCGACGCCTCACCCGAGGCGATCAGCTCCCCGAGCTCCGCCGCACTCTTCCTCACCAGCTCACTCACCGCTCAGGCCTCCTCGTCCAGGATCCGCGGCACGCGGAAGCGCTGCTCCTCGGCGGCCGGGGCGCCGGCGAGTGCCTGCTCGGGCCGGAGGCACTGCCGCACCTCGTCCGTCCGGTAGACGTTGGTCAGCGGCAGCGCGTGGGAGGTGGGCGGGATGTCCTCCGCCGCGACCTCCTGCACCCGCGCGACCGCGGAGATGATCTGGTCGAGCTGGGCGGCGAGATGGTCGAGCTCATCGTCGCCGAGCGCCAGCCGGGACAGCCGGGCGAGGTGCGAGACCTCGTCACGGGAGATGGCGGACATTCGAGAAACCGTTCCTGCGATGAAGTGGGTTCACGGCCATCCTATGGGCCAGCACCGCCGCCTCCCGACCCGTTTACGCGGGCGCGCCCGGGGCGGGTCGGCGAGACCGTCCGTTTGATCCCCGCACGGAGGGAACGCTTCTTGCGTCCACCCCCGGGACGAGGAGAGGAGACCGCCGTGACCATCGGCGGCAGCATCGCCCTGATCATTATCGGCGCGATCCTGGCATACGCAGTCAACTACGACATCAGCGGGATCGACATCCGGCTGGTCGGCGTCATCCTGATGATCGGCGGCGTGATCGGCCTGGTCGTCGGCATCGTGCGGATCATGTCCGCCCGGCGCGCCGTCGACCGCCGGCCCCCGCCGGCAGCGGTCCGCGAGGAGTACTACCCGGACGAGTACGAGGCCCGCCGCCGCTACTGACCGCGGACACCGACGCACGCACCACGCCCGGCAGCGGGCACAGGGCGCCGCCTTCCCCGGGCGGCGCCCCGCCCGCGCGTCCGCCGACGGACGACTTGAGCTCGGCGCGGTAGGCGTCCTGCCGTGCGCAGGCACGTGAGCCCGCGCCCTGTTACGGGGCGCCTGCCAGAAGGCGGCGCTCCGCCGCGGCCCGGTCCTTCGGCGTATGGCAGAGCACCGCGCAGGGAGTCCCCGGCAGCGAGCGCATCGGCGGGGCGATCCTAGGGTCCGGCCGGCTTCGCGGACACCGGGACGGCCACGCGGGCGATCCCACGGCCATGCGGTCGGCGCCTTGGGGGCGGCGGCCCGCCGGGCAGGTCAGGCGCCTCCGGGGGCCTTGACCGAGGGAACGGCGAAGGAGTAGAGCCAGTCGGTCGCGGTCGCTGCGTCCATGGGGCGGCAGAAGTGCCAGCCCTGGGCGGCGTCGCAGCCCATCTCGCGGAGCCTCTCGGCGGTCGCGGGGTCCTCGACGCCCTCGGCGACCGAGCGCAGGCCGAGGGTGCGGACGAGGTCGACGATCGAGCGGACGATGACGGCGTCGTCGGGCGAGTCGGCCAGGCGCCGCACGAACGAGGAGTCGATCTTGATCTCCTCGACGGGCAGGCGCTTGAGCCGGACGAGGGAGGAGTAGCCGGTGCCGAAGTCGTCCAGGCTGAGCGGGATGCCGAGCTCGGCGAGGGCGCTGACGGTGTCGGAGGCGTAGGCGGGCTCGTTCATCAGGATGCGCTCGGTGATCTCCAGCTGGAGCGCGGCGGCGGGCAGGCCGCGGGCGAGCAGGCCCTCCTCGATGACCTCGGTGAGGCCGGTGTCGAGCAGGTCGCGTCCCGAGGCGTTCACCGCCACCTGGACGGGCATGTCGGCCCGCCACCACGCGGCGGTCTGGGCGAGCGCGGCCTGCACCACGTAGTGGGTGATCGAGCGCATCAGGTAGGTCTGCTCGGCGACCGACAGGAACGCCTCGGGTTCCAGGAGGCCCTGGTCGGGGTGGCGCCAGCGCAGCAGGGCCTCCATGCCGACGAGGTGGCCGTCCCGCAGCGCGATCTTCGGCTGGTAGAACAGCTCCAGCTCGGAGCGGTCGAGGGCGCGGCGCAGGTCGCCGAGCATGCTGAGCCGGGCCGGGGAGTTGCGGTCCTTGCCGGGCGAGTACGTCTCGACGCCGGTCCGGGCCTCCTTGGCGTTGTACATGGCGACGTCGGCGCGTTGCAGCAGCAGCTCGAAGTCGGGCGCGTGGTCGGGGAACAGCGCGATGCCGACGCTGGCCTCCAGGTCGAACGACATGCCGTCCAGCCGGACGGGTTCGGACAGCGCGGCGCGCAGCCGGGCGGCGACCTCGCGGGCGGCGGCCTCGTCCCGGACGGTGGGCAGCAGCACCGCGAACTCGTCGCCGCCGAGCCGCGCGACGAGGTCGCCGGGGCGGACGCTGTGGGTGAGCCGGTGCGCGACGAGCTGCAGCAGCCGGTCGCCGGTGGGGTGCCCGAGGGTGTCGTTGACCTCCTTGAACCGGTCGAGGTCGAGCAGGAACAGCCCGGCGCGCTGGTCCGGCGGTTCGGCCGCCTTGCGCCGCCGGGCCCCGAGGCCGGCGGCGCGCGGGAGCCGCCGGTCCGCGCCGCGCGCCTCGGCGAGGGCCTCCTCGGTGCGGACGATCAGCAGCTTGCGGTTGGGCAGGCCGGTCAGCCCGTCGTGCAGCGCCTGGTGCTCGCGCCGGACCGAGACGGAGGCGTTGAGGTAGACGGCGATGAACGGCAGGACGATCAGCGGCACGAAGACGGCGGACCGGTCCATCGCGATCACCATCAGCGGGGCGAGGCCGAGCAGCGCCAGGTGCACGAGGACCTGGTAGGCGAGGTCCCAGCGGAGCGCCTTGACGAGCGAGACGCGGGCGTGCAGCGCGACGGCGGCGCCGACGAGGGTGTCGTTGCAGGCGAAGTAGACGGCGCCGGCGAGCGCGATCGCGGGCAGGTCGGAGCCGTGCGGCACCCACAGATGCGAGGGGGTCGCGAGGTCGCCGGAGAGCGCGAGGACGAGCTGGGCGGCGGCCAGGCTGAGGGTGTACTGGGCGACGTTGAAGGCGATGCGGTGCGGGGAGCGGCCGCGGAAGATCCCGCAGGTGATCACGGCGGCGGCCTGGAGGGCGGCGGCGATGGGCAGCCCCGCGTACAGCAGCGCGGCGAACGAGAACGTGGTCGAGGTGGTGGCGCCGTTGTTCTCGGTGCTCCCGGGCGTGATGATCGGCCTCAGCTCGCCGAAGATGATGAAGCAGGCGAGGATCCAGAACACCGGGGTGCCGGCGAGGGCGTCCAGGTCGGCGCGGGTCAGCCCGGAGAACGCGGCGACCCCGGCGGCGACGCCGAGCAGGATGACGACGACGAAGTAGATCCACAACGGGGAGCCACGGCGTGGCGCCGTGTTCCGCGTGTTGTTCGGGTCCTTCATCACATCCTCGGGGGGCTGCGGGGGGCCGTCCCCCGGCACCGGGCGTCCCCGACCTCGGGGGACGCCCCCCGGGTGTTACGTCCGGAGATTTCAGGTGTGGGTCGTGATGTGAGGGAGGGTACGGCCTTCGCTCAACTTCGCGAAACCGGTTGCGTACGTTCCGTTATTTCCTTTCCACGCCCGTCCCTCGGCGGTGGGTAGTGGAAGTGTACCCCTGAGTAACGCAACCCTGGTCGAAACCCTCGCAACCACACCGTGTTAGACCTCGGCGCGCATAGTTACGTTTTTGGCCGCATCTGGCCCATCGGACAGGAGGACCCGGAACCCCTCCTCGGCGAGGACCGGGACGCCCAACTTGACCGCTTTGTCGTATTTCGACCCTGGGCTGTCGCCGACGACCACGAAGCCCGTCTTCTTCGACACCGAGCCGGACACCTTGCCGCCGAGCCGCTGCACCGCCTCGGTCGCCGAGTCGCGGCTGAACCCCTCCAGCGACCCGGTGATCACCACCGTGACGCCCTCCAGCGGGCGCGGGCCCGCGGCGCCCTCGTCCTCCATCCGGACACCGGCGGCCCGCCACTTGTCGACGATCTCGCGGTGCCAGGGCTCCTCGAACCACTTCTTGATCGACGCGGCGATGGTCGGGCCGACGCCGTCGACCGCGGCGAGCTCCTCCTCCGACGCCTCGGCGATCGCGTCCAGCGAGCGCATCTCGCGCGCGAGGTCCTGGGCGGCGGACGGCCCCACGTGCCGGATCGACAGCGCCACCAGCACCCGCCACAGCGGCTGCCGCTTGGCCTTCTCCAGCTCCTCGAAGAGGATCTCGACCGTCTTCTTCGGCTCGCCCTCCTTGTTGGCGAAGAACGACACGACCTTCGGCTCGCCGGTCTTCGGGTCGGTCTTGGTCGTCCCGGTCCGCTGGTCGAGGACGAGGCTCCTGATCGGGAGCAGCTGGTCGACGGTGATGTGGAACAGGTCGCCCTCGTTCTTCACCGGCGGGTCGCTCGGCTCCAGCGGCTGGGTGAGCGCCGTCGCCGCGACGTAGCCGAGCGCCTCGATGTCGAGCACCTTGCGGCTCGCCAGGTAGAACAGCCGCTCGCGCAGCTGGCCGGGGCAGCTCCTGGCGTTCGGGCAGCGGATGTCGACGTCGCCCTCCTTCTCGTACGCCAGCTCCGTCCCGCACTCGGGGCACGTGCCCGGCATGACGAACTCGCGCTCCGACCCGTCGCGCAGCCCGGTCACCGGCGCGACGATCTCGGGGATGACGTCGCCCGCCTTGCGCAGCACGACCGTGTCGCCGATCAGCACGCCCTTGCGCCTGACCTCGCTCGCGTTGTGCAGCGTCGCCCGCTCGACCGTGGACCCGGCGACCTTGATCGGCTCCATCACCCCGTAGGGGGTGACGCGCCCCGTCCGCCCCACCCCGACCTTGATGTCGAGGAGCTTGGTGTTGACCTCCTCGGGCGGGTACTTCCACGCGATCGCCCAGCGCGGCGCCCGGCTCGTCGACCCGAGCCGCCGCTGCAGCGCGAACTGGTCGACCTTGACCACGACCCCGTCGATCTCGTAGGCGGTGCCGTGCCGGTCCTCGCCGTACTCCTCGATGTACTCGCGGACGGCGCCGAGCCCGCCGACGACCTTGTAGCGGTCGCTGACCGGCAGGCCCCAGCCGCGCATCAGCTCGTACGCGCCGGACTGGCTGTCGGGCTGCGTTCCGCCCCGCCACGCGCCGAACCCGTGGACGAGCATGCCGAGCGGGCGGTGCGCGGTGACCCGCGGGTCCTTCTGCCGCAGCGAGCCCGCCGCCGCGTTGCGCGGGTTGGCGAAGGGCTCCTTGCCCGCCTCGATCTGGACCGCGTTGACCTGCTCGAACCCCTCGACCGGCAGGAAGACCTCGCCGCGGACCTCCAGCACGTCCGGCCAGCCGTCGCCGGCCAGCCGGGCGGGGATGTCGGCGATGGTGCGGACGTTGTTGGTGACGTCCTCGCCGGTGCGCCCGTCGCCGCGGGTGACCCCGCGCGTGAGCCGCCCCTCCTCGTAGGTCAGCGCGATCGCCAGACCGTCGATCTTCAGCTCGCACAGGTAGCCGGCGACCTCGCCGACCTCCTTGACGACCCGCTCGTCCCAGGCGAGCAGCTCGTCGGCGCTCATGGCGTTGTCCAGGCTCTGCATCCGCTCCAGGTGCTGGACGGTCGCGAAGTCGGTGACGATCGGCGCGCCGACCCGCTGCGTCGGCGAGTCGGGCGTGACCAGCTCCGGATGCCGCTCCTCCAGCGCGCGGATGTCGCGCATCATCCGGTCGTACTCGGCGTCGGAGAGCGTCGGCTGGTCGAGGACGTAGTACCGGTAGTTGGCCTCGTCGAGCCGCTCGCTCAGCTCCTTGTGGCGCTGCCGCGCCTCGGCCGGAACGCCGTCGCTCATGGTCATGCCCCCATTCTCGCCAACGGGTCCGACAATCGGCCGCACGAGGGGCGGTCGGCCGAGCGTGTCGGACTCCGATCCATGCTCGTTACTTTTGTCCACATCTGTCATCTTGTTGGCCGCATCGGCCGCGGTCCGCCGCCCGGCGGCGGCTTGACGGCCCGACCGACAGTCGGTCACCTCTCCGGGACGAACCGGGATCCCCCGGTAGCGAGATCATCAACAGCGTCCCCGCGGGGCACGCCCTGGCTCCCTCGCCCGCCCCAACGGCGTCCACGTCCCCCCGACATTGGTCGAACTGCGCGTGTAAGCATCTCTTCGACCGAAATGCCGACGGGGCGAATCACCAGGCGGCACACTCTTCCCCCGGGCCGGGGGATGCCAGGAAGGGAGACACGTGCTCGACGCACGACATGTCATCATCACTCACTCCGCGGCCGACCGCGCGGCGGCGATCCTCGGCTACAACCGCGCCCAGGCCAGGACCTGGCTCGACAGGGAGAAGCGCAAGGGCCGCGTCGTCGACCGGCTGCCGCACCCGTTCAGCGGGAAGCGCAGCCGCTCCGGCCACTTCGTCCTCATCGACGAAACACTGATCATGCAGCTGACCCGCACCGAGAAGGGCGAGTGGCTGGCCACCGGCTGCGAGTTCTTCCCGGCCTGGCTGCGGGCCCGCGGCCTGGGCGGCGAGAAGATCGACCCGTTCGCGCTGGCGAGCAACGAACTGACCGCCCGGATCGGCTTCAGCGAGCACGCCCTGGACCGCTACGCCCAACGCACGGCGGGCTTCCCCGAGCGCCGGCTGAGCGACTGGGAGAAGGACCAGGCCAAGGCCGAACTACGGCGGCAGTTGTCCCGCGACGCCCACGCTTCGCGCGAACGCCCCGCCTGGTACCGCTCGCGCACACCCAACGACTTCTTCGTCGTCGCCGAGGGCGGAGAGATCTGCATCCCGATGCGGCACACCCCCGGCAGCGCCACGCCGTTCACCGCGCTGACGGTCCTGCACCAGTCGATGAGGCTGTTCGACAAGACACCGGACGATCTGGCCAGAGCCTGCCAGTTCACCCCGGAGGCACTGGAGCAGGCGGCCCTCCTCTCCACCAACGGCGACAAGCCGGGCACGTGGCTCTCAACCCAGATCACCGGCTCAGGCCAACTGTCGTGGCATCCGCCCCGTGGCCACCGCCCGTACCCCGGAGCCAGGTTCTACGTCCACGCAGGCTCGGTCTTCCTCCCAGCCGCCTGGGATAAGCAGAGCCGCCAACCCCTAGTAATCCTCGGCAGCCACCGCATCAGACTGCCCCTCGCCCAGCGCATCCTCGCCTGGCTCCGGGGCCGCTTCGCCCTACGCGTGAGCTGACACGGCACGAGCCGGCGACAAAGAACGGCGGCTCGACCCCACCAGCTAGGAAGAAGGTCTTGCCGCCGCTTGCCAGGAGGGGCTTACACGGTTTCAGCCGCAGCGCGCTCGCCGCGAAGCGTTTCGGGTCACTCGGCGGCTTCGTGGAGCATGCGGGCGGTTTCGCGGGAGCGCTTCAGGGCTGCGCGGACGTGGCGAGGGGAGGCGCCTGCCATTCCGCAGGTCGGGGTGATCACGACTTGTTCCGCCAGTTGCCTGGGTGGGAAGCCGAAGCGGCGCCACAGGTCCCGCACCGGTTCGGCGGTCGCCTTGAGGGGCGGGAGGGCTGCGTCGGTGGCGGGGACTGCGCCTAGGAGCAGGGCTATCCCTGCGTCGATCGCCTCTCCTACCTCGTCGTCGTCGCGTCTTGGGACCAGGCGCAGGTCGATGGAGAGGGCCTTTGCGCCGGCGCCGCGCAGGAGGTTGTAAGGGACGTTCCGGGCGCAGCAGTGGACGACGGGGTAGGCGTCCGTCGCATCGATCACGGTGCGGAGGGCCTCTTCGGCGATCGGCTCCTCGATCGCGCGGAGGCGGGAGAAGCCGCTGGCGGTCGGGACCGTCCCGGCCAGGGCGGCGGGCAGGCTGGGCTCGTCCAGCTGGAGGACGATCTGCGCCGCCGGCAGTCGGCGCTGGACGTCGGCCACGTGGGCGGCGACGCCCTCGGCCAGCGAGGCGGTCAGGTCGCGGACGGCGCCGGGGTCCTTGAGGGCCCGGTCGCCGTGCCGCAGTTCGATCGAGGCGGCCAGGGTCCAGGGGCCGCAGACCTGGATCTTGAACGGGCCGTCGTGGGCGCCCGCGAGTTCCTCCAGGACGTCCAGGTCGCGGGCGAGGTGGTCGCGGGAGCGCTGCGTGTCGCGGCCCGGGCGGTCGGAGAAGCGCCAGCCGGACGGCTCCAGGTGCACGGGCATCTCGACCAGCAGGCCGGCGGTCCGTCCCGCCAGGTCGGCGCCGGGGCCGCGGGCGGGCAGTTCGGGCAGGTGCGGCAGGTCGGGCAGTTCTCCGAGGACGATCCGCAGCGCCTCGGCGGGGTCCTCTCCCGGATAGGACCCGACGCCGGTCGCCGTCCCGGCCTGCCACGGAAAGCTCGTCACCCTCGAAGCCTATCGGCGCCGCGATGCGCTGATCACAGCAGCGCGGCGAGCCGGTCGAGGTTGCGGAGGGTGTCGTCCTCCGGCTCGGTGCGCAGGTGGAACAGGACCTCGTCGGCGCCCGCGGCCTCCAGTTCGGCGACGGCCTCCGGTCTGCCCGGGACGGCGAAGACGGTGACCGGCATCCGGCGGTTCGTTCGTTCGCGCAGGTCAGCGATGCGGGTGGCGAGGTCGCCGGTTCCGTAGAGCGGCATCCATCCGTCGCCGTACTCGGCGACACGGTCGAGCGCCGTCGGCCCCGAGCCGCCGACCAGTACGGGCGGATGCGGGTCCTGGACGGGCTTAGGGTAGGAGAACACCGGGGCGAAGTCGACGAACTCGCCGTGGAACTCGGCGTGTTCCTGCGTCCACAGCTCCTTGACCGCGAGGACCCGTTCGCGCATCAGCCGCATCCGGGTCGCCGGGTCGGTGCCGTGGTTGCGCATCTCCTCCCGGTTCCAGCCGGCGCCGACGCCGAGCGCGGCGCGGCCGCCGGAGACCAGGTCGAGGGAGGCGACCTCCTTCGCCAGGGTGATCGGGTCGCGCTGGACGACCAGCGCGACGCCCGTCCCGAGCCGGAGCCGCGCGGTGACGGCGGCGGCCGCCGACAGGACGACGAACGGGTCGAGCGTCCGGTAGTAGACGCGCGGCAGGTCGCCGCCGCCCGGATAGGCCGTCTCCCGGCTCACCGGGATGTGCGTGTGCTCGGTGACGAACAGGGACCCGAACCCGCGCTCCTCCAGCGCCCGTCCGAGCGCGGCGGGGCCGATCCCCTCATCGGTCACGAACGTGGAGACTCCGAACCGCATCGCACTCTCCTTCCGGCGCCCTGGTCAGGCGGTGACGCGCGCGGTCTCGGCGATCGTGGCGGACGCGAGGACGCGGTCGCCGTCGTAGAGGACGGCGGCCTGGCCGGTCGCCACTCCCCGCGCGGGGGTGGCCAGCCGGATGCGGAGATCGTCCCCGGTCTGCTCGGCCGTGCAGTCGTAGACCTCGCCGTGCGCGCGGAGCTGGACCTGGCAGCCGAAGGGACGCTGCGGGGCCTCGCTCAGCCACACCGGGCGCTCACCGGTGATCTCGTGGACGTCCAGCGACTCGCGCGGCCCGACGGTCACGGTGTTGGTGACCGGGGAGATGTCGAGGACGTAGCGGGGCCGGCCGTCCGGCGCCGGGGTGCCGATCCGCAGGCCCTTGCGCTGGCCGATCGTGTAGGCGTACGCGCCGTCGTGCTCGCCGACCTCGTTGCCGTCGGCGTCGACGATCGGGCCGGGCGCCGCCCCCAGCCGCTCCGCGAGGAAGCCCCGGGTGTCGCCGTCGGCGATGAAGCAGATGTCGTGGCTGTCGGGCTTGTCGGCGACCTGGATGCCGCGCCGCTCCGCCTCCCGCCGGATGTCGGCCTTGGAGGTGTCGCCGAGCGGGAACAGGGCGTGCGCGAGCTGCTCGGGCGTGCAGACGGCCAGCACGTACGACTGGTCCTTGCCCGCGTCGACGCCGCGGCGCAGGACGCCGCCGTCGAGCCGCGCGTAGTGGCCGGTGCAGACGGCGTCGAACCCGAGCGCCATCGCGCGGTCCAGCAGCGCGGCGAACTTGATCTTCTCGTTGCAGCGCAGGCACGGGTTCGGGGTGCGGCCCGCCGCGTACTCGCTGACGAAGTCCTCCACGACGTCCCGGTGGAAGCGTTCGGCGAGGTCCCAGACGTAGAACGGGATGCCGATCACGTCGGCGGCGCGGCGGGCGTCCCTGGAGTCCTCCAGGGTGCAGCATCCGCGCGCCCCCGTCCGGTACGACTGGGGGTTGCTGGACAGGGCCATGTGGACGCCGGTCACGTCGTGCCCGGCCTCGGCGGCGCGGGCGGCGGCCACGGCGGAGTCGACGCCGCCCGACATGGCGGCGAGTACACGGAGAGGCATAGTCCTTCGAGCGTACGCGGCGTGGCCCGGTCCGCCGACGTCATTTCCGCGTACGATTGGGGCCGCTATGGGAATCTTCCGCCGTCCGCGCGAGGCGTCAGCCGCCGCACCGCCCGCCATCAGCGAGTTCTGGGAGTGGTGGGCGCAGGCCCGCCCGACGATCGAGGCCTCGCTGGCCGCCGGGCCGGAGCAGTCCGAGGAGTCCGATCCGGCCGTGCCCGGCGAGGGCCTGTCCGCCGAGACGATGGAGGAGCTGTCCCGCCGCGTCCACAAGATCCATCCCGGGCTGCAGTGGGAGATCGGCGGCGCCGACGACCGCAACCCCTCGCTGACCGTCACCGGCGGCGGCGACCCCGAACTGCGCGGCCTGACCGAGCGCTGGGCGCGCTCCGCCCCGGCCGGCTCCGCGGCGGGCGGCTGGAGCTTCCACCCGTCCCGCCAGGCCGACCCGGAGATGCTCGGGCAGGACCTCATCCTCGGCGACCACGAGTTCGACCTGGAGTACGTCCGGCTCGGCATGCGCGCCGACGCCGACCGCGCCCGCGTGCACATCACCGCCTACCACCCCGACTTCCTGTTCGTCTCCGAGGAGCAGCAGCTCCAGGTCGCGCTGAACGTCCTGCACTGGGCGCTCGGCGAGGACGACGTGGCCCGCTGGGTCGGCGAGATCACGATCGCGACCGAGGCGCCGATCGACTCGCTGCCGCCGTCCATGCTGTCCGCGGTCGTGGAGCAGATCTCCGAGCCGTTCGCCGAGCCCGCCTGGCTGACCGGCGAGGGCCGCACGCCCCGCGGCCACCCCGCCCGCCTCGGCGCCCGGTTCCCGCTGCACCGGCAGGACTACCCGCTCTGCGACCTGCACGTGGCGATCAGCGTCCCGTACGCCAACAGCAACCCCGACCGGCTGCCCGTCGAGCCGTCGTCGGGCGCGCTGCGCGCGTTCGAGAAGAAGCTCGCCAGGCTCGGCGACCGGGCCGTCCTCGCCGTCCGCGAGACGGGCGACGGCCTGCGCGTCTTCCACCTGTACGCCGACCCCGACTCCGGCGTCATCTCCGAGCTCGACCAGCTCGCCGCCGGCTGGCCGGAGGGCAAGGCCAAGGTCGCCTCCACCAACGACCCCGGCTGGCGAGCCCTCGCTCCGTATCAGCCGTAACTCCCAGGGGGGCGACCCCCTGGAACCCCCGTTGCGAGCCGGGCGATCCTCACGCCACGGTGCGGGTTTCCGTGCCCGTGCGGGTTCTCGTCGTGTCGCTGCGGTCGCCCGGCTCGACGGGCATGCGCGTTGCGCTCGCTGCGCTCGCTCCACGCGCCTGCCCGTGACCGGAAGCTGAGGTTCGAGCCTGGGGGTCGACGTTCGAGCCTGGAGGTCGACGTTCGAACCTGAGGGGACGGCGTTCGAGTCCGGGGGTTAGTTGCTCGCGTCGACCTTGCGGTAGCGGGCCTCGCAGAAGTTGTAGAGGCCGAAGGTTATGACGCCCAGGGCTATGGCGGCCAGGCCCCAGGGGCCGGCGGGGGTGTCGGCGAACTCGCGGAGGGTTCCGTCCAGGCCCTGGGCCTTGTCGGGCTGGAAGCTGATGGCCGCGTAGGCGAGGAAGGCGCCGACGGCGGCGACGACGAGGCCGCGGGCGGTGTTGCCGACCATGGCGAGGGGCTTGACGACGCGGCGGGCGGTCCTGCCCATCTCCCAGGACTTCAGTTCCTTCATGAACTTGTGCCGGAAAGCGTTCACGACCATGACCGCGCCCACGACGACGAAGCCCACCGCGACCGCCAGGACGAGCCAGCGGCCCCCGGGCGCGTCCATGAGCCGCCCGGTGTAGGTCTTGGACTGCTTGTCGCTGGACGAGCCGTGGTGGCCGAAGAGGAACGCGAGGGTCCCCACGAACGCGACCGCGTAGATGACGGCGCGTGCGGCCGACCCCAGGCGCTTGGTCGCCTTGTCGCCGTCCGGGACGGGACGGCCGAGCAGGGCCTCCGCGACCTGCCAGAGGACGAGCGCGGCGAAACCGACCGCCATCAGCCCGATGAGGACGAGGCCGCCCGGCTTGTCGGCGATGGTCTCCAGCGCGCCCGTGCGGTCGGCCTCCTTCCCGCCGCCGCCGAAGGCGACCTGGAGGGCCAGCCAGCCGATGAGGAGGTAGAGCAGGCCGCGCGCGACCAGCCCCACCCGGGACATGTGGTGGAACCAGGGGTGTCCCGCCGCCTGCTTGAGCCCGTGGCTCACATCCGTCGTCACGGCCACGCTGTCCCCGTTCAAGGGACGGTCAAACCAGCGTCAGCTGAGACCCGCGCGGCGGGCGCGCTCGACTACCGGGCCGATGGCGCCGGCGAGGGCCTTCACGTCGGCCTCCGTACTGGTGTGGCCGAGGGAGAAGCGCAGCGAGCCGCGGGCGCGTTCGGCCCCCGCGTCCATGGCGACCAGGACGTGGCTGGGCTGGGAGACGCCCGCCGAGCACGCCGAGCCGGTGGAGCAGGCGATGCCGCGCGCGTCCAGCAGCATGAGGAGGGCGTCGCCCTCGCAGCCGGGGAAGGAGAAGTGCGCGTTGCCGGGGAGGCGGTCGTCCGGGTCGCCGTTCAGCACCGCCTCGGGGACGGCGTCCCGCACGGCGGCGATCAGCTCGTCGCGCAGCCCGGCGAGGCGGGCGGCCTCGGCGTCGCGGTGGGCGAGCGCGGCCTGGACGGCGGCGGCGAACCCCGCGATGGCGGGGGCGTCGAGCGTCCCGGACCGGACGTCGCGCTCCTGGCCGCCGCCGTGCAGCAGCGGCACCGGGTCGAGGAACACCGGCGGCTTCGGCTTGGCCAGCAGCAGGGCGCCGACGCCGATGGGGCCGCCGAGCTTGTGGCCGGTGATGGTCAGGGCCTGCGCGCCGCTCGCCGCGAACCCGACGGGCAGCTGGCCCGCGGCCTGGACGGCGTCGGTGTGCAGCGGGACGCCGCGCTCCCCGGCGGCGGCGGCCAGCTCGGCGACGGGCTGGACGGTGCCGACCTCGTTGTTGGCCCACATCACGGTGGCGAGCGCCACGTCGTCGCCGGAGCCGAGCAGTTCGCGCAGCGCGTCGGGGGTGACGCGGCCGAGCCCGTCGACCGGGACGACGTCGACCCGGGCGCCCTCGTGGGCGGCGAGCCACTGGACCGCGTCCAGGACGGCGTGGTGCTCGACGGCGCCGACGAGCACGCGGGTGCGGGCCGGGTCGGCGGCGCGGCGCGCCCAGTAGATCCCCTTGACGGCGAGGTTGTCGGCCTCGGTGCCGCCGGAGGTGAACACGACCTCGCTCGGGCGGGCGCCGAACGCCTCGGCGATGATCTCGCGGGACTCCTCGACGACGCGCCGGGCCCGCCGGCCCGCCGCGTGCAGCGACGAGGGGTTGCCGAGCTCGCGCAGCTCCGCCGTCATCGCCTCGACGGCCTCGGGCCGCATCGGAGTGGTCGCCGCATGGTCGAGGTAGGTCACCACGCGGACAACAGTATCCGCGCCCTTCCTGTTCCCTTCGCGGGGCCGGGGGGACGGCCGGAACCCGCCTCGCGACCAGGGCGGAATAGCGGCCGGTACGGCGCTGTTGGCCGTATACCGTCCAGCCGGTACAGTAGGAGCGTCATGAAACGAGAAGCCCTCCTGGACGCCGCCGAGTCCGTGCTCTTCGAGCAGGGGACGCAGGCGCTGACGCTCAGCGCGGTCGCCGACCGCGCCGGCGTCAGCAAGGGAGGGCTGCTCTACCACTTCCCCACCAAGGAGGCGCTCGTGCGGGCCATGGTGGCGCGGGTCATCGAGGAGTTCGACGGCCTGATCGCCTCCCACGACGACGGCACGCCGGGCTCCTACACCCGCGCCTACGTCGAGGCCACGTTCGAGATCCTCACCGGTGAGGCCCGCGCCTACCGGCGGTGGTCGGCCATCACGGCCGCGGCCGCCGACCCCGAGCAGGCCGAGCCGCTGAACGAGGCGATGCGCCGCTGGCACGCGCCCGACCCGGCGGGCGGTCCCGACCCGGGCAACGCGGCGGTCGTCAGGCTGGCGGCCGAGGGCCTCTGGGAGGTGGTCAGCCATGACCCCGGGCTGTACGACGCCGAACAGCTCCGAGCGCTGAGACAGCGGCTGCTGGAGCTGCTGGAGCGCTGACGCCGGGGCGCCGCGCGCCCCGCCCGATCTTCCGGACGTTCCGCCCCCATCCGGGCTTGGAGCGTTCCATGACGCACGTCACACGACGCCGCACGCCATCCGCCGGGGTGCGCCCCGCCGAGCCGAGAAAGAGGTGAACAATGCTGTTCCGTGCCCGTTCGGGGACGTTCCTGACCTTCGCACTGGCCGGTCTGCTGACCGGAGTGTGGGTGGCGCGCATGCCCGCGCTGGCCGGCAAGTTCGGGACGAACGAGGGCGAGATCGGCATCGTCGTCCTCGTCTGGGGGCTCGGCGCGATCGCGGCCATGCAGGCGCTGCGCGGCGTGATGGCGCGCGCCGGCAGCCGCACCGTCCTGCGGGTCGCCCTGCCGCTGACGGGACTGTCCTACGCGGCCGTGGCGCTCGCCCCCACCTACGGCGTGCTCCTCGGCGCCGTCGCGGTGTTCGGCATGACGTTCGGGATCACCGACATCGCGATGAACGCGCAGGGCAGCGTCGTCGAGCAGGCGTACCGCCGGTCCATCCTAAGCGGCATGCACGCCGGCTGGTGCGTCGGCGCGATGAGCGGCGGCCTGTTCGGCGTCGCCACGGCCGCGGCCGGTTTCGGGTTCACCGAGACCGTGCTGGTCACCGCGCTGCTGTCGGTGCCCGCCGGGCTCGCGCTCGGCCGCACCTACCTGCCCGACCCCGCCGCGCACGCCGCATCCGGGACGGGACGCAGGGCGCGCCGGATGCCCGCCGCCGTCTACCTGATCGGTGTGCTCGCGTTCATCGCGTTCATGACCGAGGGGTCGATCGCCGACTGGAGCGGGCTGCTGCTGCACGACGAGCTCGGCGCGACCGAGGCCGTCGCCGCGGCGGGCTACCCGGTGTTCGAGCTGGCGATGCTGCTCGGCCGGCTCGTCGGCGACCGTGTCCGGATGCGGGTCGGCACCCGCCGGCTGCTGGTCGGCGCGGGCCTCGGCACCGCCGTCGGGATGACCGTCGTCGTGCTGGCGCCGGTCCCGGCGGTGGCGATCGCCGGGTTCTTCCTGACCGGGCTCGTGGTCTGCACGGTCGTCCCGACGACGATCTCGCTGGCGGGCTCCGCCGCGCCGGACCGTCCCGCCGCGGCCGTCGCGCAGGTCGGCGCGATGGGCTATGGCGGCCTGCTGCTCGGCCCGGTCGTGGTCGGCTTCCTGTCGGAGGCCACGTCCCTGCGGGTCGGCGTCGGCGTGGTCGTCGTGCTGGCGCTGCTGATCGCGGCGGGCGCCCGGTACGCGCCGCTGCGCACGGCCTCGGACGTCTCCGTCCCCGCCCCGGCCGAGCCCGCGGAGGCTCCGGCGCGGGACGGCTCGCGGCCGGAACCCGTCGCCGCCTGAGGCCGCCATCCGATATAACCCCTTCCACGACGGGTGTGTGGGGGCGATATGAGCGGATGGCGGGTTCCGGGCTACAGCGAGCTGCGCGTGCTCGGCGAGGGCGCGCAGGGTCGCGTCGTGCTGGCGCGGCACGACGCGACGGGCCGCCCGGCGGCGATCAAGTATCTTTCGCCGTCCCTCGCCGGGGACGCGGAGTTCCGCGAGCGGTTCCGCGGCGAGGCCGGCCTGCTCAGCCGGCTGCGCGACCCGTTCGTCGCCCAGCTGTTCGGGCTCGTCGAGACGCCGGACGGCGCGGCGATCGTCATGGAGGCGGTGGACGGGGCACCGCTGAAGTCGGTGCTCGCCGAGCGGGGGCCGCTGGCGCCCGAGGCCGCCCTGGCGGTGCTCAAGGGCTCGCTGCTCGGCCTCGCCGCCGCGCACGGCCTCGGCATCGTCCACCGCGACTACAAGCCCGCGAACGTGATCGTGCGCGCCGACGGGCTGAGCAAGCTGATCGACTTCGGCATCGCGGTGGACGCGGGCGCGTCCGGCCGGTCGGGGACGCCCGTCTACATGGCGCCCGAGCAGTGGCGGGACGAGCCCGCCTCCCCCGCGACCGACGTCTACGCGGCGGCGTGCGTGTTCTTCGAGTGCGTGACGGGACGCCGCCCGTACACCGCGCAGGACCAGACCGCGCTGATGGGCCGCCACCTCACGGCCCCGATCCCGGTGCACGACGTCCCCGGGCCGCTCCGCCCGCTGATCGAGCGCGGGCTGGCGAAGAACCCGTGGGACCGTCCGATGGGCGCCGCCGCGTTCGTCTCCGAACTGGAGTCGGTGGCGGCGGCCGCGTACGGGCCCGACTGGGAGGGGCGCGGCGTCCGCACGCTCGCGGGCGCCGCCGCCGCGCTGTCGGTGCTGTTCCCGCTGACCGCGCTCGGGCTCGGCGGAGGCGGCGCGTCGGCGGGGGCGGCCGGAGCCGCGGGCGCCGCCGGGGCGGCCGGGACGGGAGGCGCCGCGGGGACGGGCGGAGCCGGCGCGGCCGGCGCGGCGGGCAAGGGCGTCATCGGCACGCTCGGCGCGAAGGGGGCGGCGGCCGTCGCGGGCGGTGCCGCGGCCGTGGCCGTGGGCGGCGGCGCGGCGGTCTACGTCGCGACGGCGGGCGAGGCGCCCAAGCCGATCGTCGCGCGGCTGGTCGCGCTCAGCGAGCCGCGGCAGAGCCTCGGCGGCGGAATGACGTTCCAGGCGCAGGGCCGGGTCGTGCGGGTCACGGGCGGGGGCGCCGCACTCAACCGCAAGATCAACCAGGCGCTCCGGGCGCCGCTCGACCAGCGCTGGGCGAAGACGCTCGGCGGCCTGAAGGACATCGGCCGCGGCGCCTACACCGATGTCGTGACGCCGGAGATCCTCCTGCGCAACGACCGGCTGCTGTCCGTCTGGTACAAGGTCGAGCTGCGCGGCGAGCGCGGGACGGGCTGGGACCAGTCCCAGGCCGCGACCGTCGATCTCAGGACGGGGGCGTCCTACAAGCCGCTCGACCTGTTCCGCGTCCCGACCGAGCAGGGCCTCAAGCCGCTGGACCGCAGGATCAAGGCGGGCCAGCCGGGCGGCGCCTTCTGCGGCAGGGGCGAGACGGGCGGAGCCGGCCTGCCGCAGGGCACCGACAACCCGTCCGCCTTCGTCAAGTCGGGCGACGTCACCATGGCGCTCACCCCGAGGGGCCTGCGCGTCGCCTTCTACCTCTCGGTCCTGGGGTACGAGTCGGCGTGCGGCCAGCTGGACACCGTCCTGCCCTACGCGGAGGTCAACGACGTGGTGAAGCCCGCGCTGCTCAAGGCCGTCCCGTACCCGTCGCCCGAGCGCTCCTGACCGACGGGGCCGGAACCGCGAAAGGCCCGGCGACGCGTGCGTCGCCGGGCCGTCCGCGCGGGATCACTTGCGCTTGCTGATCTCCTCGGTGAGCTGCGGCGCGACCTGGAACAGGTCGCCCACCACGCCGTAGTCGACGAGCTCGAAGATCGGCGCCTCGGGGTCCTTGTTGACCGCGATGATGGTCTTCGAGGTCTGCATGCCGGCCCGGTGCTGGATGGCGCCGGAGATGCCGACCGCGATGTACAGCTGCGGCGACACCGTCTTGCCGGTCTGGCCGACCTGGAACGAGTGCGGGTACCAGCCGGCGTCGGTCGCGGCGCGGGAGGCGCCGACGGCCGCGCCGAGCGAGTCGGCCAGCCCCTCGATGATCTTGAAGTTCTCGGCGCCGCCGACGCCGCGGCCGCCGGAGACCACGATCGCGGCCTCGGTCAGGTCCGGGCGCTCGCCCTTCTCCTGGACGACCTTCTCCACGATCCTGGCGCCCTTGTCGGCGTCCGAGAGCGTGACCGACACCTGCTCCTCGGCCGGGGTGGCCGGGGACGCCACGGGGGCGACCGAGTTCGGCCGCACCGCGATGATCGGCGTACCCGTCTTCACCTTGGCGTGCGCGATGATCGCGCCACCGAAGATGGAGTGCTCGCCGACGAAGCCGTCGGCGACGTCCACGACGTCGGTGAGCACGCCGGAGCCGGTCTTGACGGCGAGGCGGCCCGCGATCTCCTTGCCCTCGCCGGTCGCGGCCACCAGCACCGCGGCCGGGGACTTCTCGCCGACGAGCTGGGCCAGCAGCGCGGCCTTCGGGGCGACGACGTAGGAGGTCAGCTCCTCGTCGGCGGCCACGTAGACCTTGCCGGCACCGTACTCGGCGAGCCTGTCCCTGGCGTTCTCGTAGCCTGGGCCCACCCATACCGCGGCGGCCTCGCCGAGCCGGTTCGCCAGCGTCAGCAGTTCGAGCGTGACCTTCTTGACCTCACCGTCGACGTGGTCGACGAGGACGAGAATCTCGGCCATGTCTGCAATCCCCTTCCTCGGTCAGACGAACTTCTTCGACGCGAGGAACTCGGCGATCTTCGCACCGCCGTCGCCCTCGTCGGTGACGATCTCGCCCTTGGCGCGCGGCGGCGCCTCGGCGAAGTCGACCACCTCGGTCGAAGCGTTCGCCAGGCCGACCCGGGACGCGTCGATGCCGGCGTCGCCGATGCCGAGCGTCTCGACCGGCTTCTTCTTGGCCGCCATGATCCCCTTGAACGAGGGGTAGCGCGGCTCGTTGATCTTCTCCACCACGGACACCACCGCGGGCAGGCTGGCCTCGACCCGGTCGAAGCCGTAGTCGGTCTGCCGCTGCACCTTGATGGACGTCCCGTCGATCTCGACCTTGTTGGCGAGCGACAGCTGCGGGACGCCGAGGCGCTCGGCGAGCATCGCGGCGATCATGCCGGTGCGCGCGTCGGTGGACTCCGCGCCGAGGACGACCAGGTCGAACCCGGTGCGTCCGAGCGCCTGCTCCAGCGCGTACGAGGTCGACAGCGCGTCGGAGCCCGCGAGGCCGTCGTCGAGGAGGTGGACGGCCTTGTCGGCGCCCATCGCCAGCGACTTGCGGATGGAGTCGGTGGCCTTGTCGGGGCCCATGGTGAGGACGGTCACCTCGCCGCCGTGGGCCTCCTTGATGCGCAGCGCCTCTTCGATGGCGTACTCGCAGAGTTCGTTGATGACGCCGTCCGCCGCGGCGCGGTCGAGCGTGCTGTCATCGGACTTCAGCTTGCGCGGGCTCTCCGTATCGGGAACCTGCTTCACCAGGACGACGATGTTCATGGCCGGTGGCCGACCTCCCTGCACTCAGTTGGCCGCTGAGGTAAGCGGCAGAGGGGCGCCGCCCATGACGGGTCGACGCGGGCATGCGCTTTCGCAGTCACAGCCTGCCAAACACCCGAACGCGCTTCGGAGCCGGGTCCCCGGTTCGGCCGTGCACCCTAATGTTACTCGCCGGTAGCCTACTGGCAAATCCCAGTTCGTGAGACCTTACCCACGTGCCCGGGGGGTTTGCGGTGCATGAGGCGTTCCGAACCGGACGTGACGGACATCATGCCTCACACCCTGTTGACGGCGTGCTGGAGACGGTCCATCGAGCTCTCCAGCGTCCGCTGGAGCCCGTAGGTCGGGGAGAAGCTCGGCGTCAGCGTCATCGCGCCGACGCCGACGAGCAGGCACAGCACGCCGAGGCCCACGACCGCGGCGGCGACGGCGCGCGGCCGCCGCGCCACCGGCAGGAACATCCGCTCCAGCTGGCGGCGCGGGGCGCTGACGCCCGGCGCCGTCCACAGCACCGCGGCCCCGGCTCCGGCGCCGAACGCGCAGGCCGTGAGGGAGTCCAGCTTCCCGCCGACCGCCGACGCCGCAGCGAGCCCGAGCGGGACGGCGACCGTGAACACCGCCGCGTAGGGGACGGTCAGCAGCGTCCGCCCGAACGCCCACGCCCAGCCGCGCGCCGTCGTGCCCGCCACGCGCAGCAGCGTCACCGCGACCAGGGTCAGGACGAGTCCCGCGATCGGCAGCATGATCACGACACCGACGCCGGCCACCACGACCATGGCCGCGAGCAGCCGCGCCCAGCCCAGCGTCACCGCCATGTCATGGGCCGCCGTCTCATGGGCCGCCGTCTCCCGCTGCGCGGCGGGGCCCGGCGCGGCCGGGGCCGGGGCCGCGGGCGCGGGCGCCTCGGCGGGACGGGGAGCGGGGGCGGCGGCCGGGAGCTTCAGGCGGGACGAGGCCTCCGCCAGCTCCGCCGCCGACGGCCGCGCGGCCGGGTCCGGATGCGAGGCGGCCGCCACCAGCGGGCGCAGGTCGGCGGGCAGCGCCTCGGCGGGCGCGTCCGGACGGCCGGTGGCGGCGAACGCCACCGTGGCCGCCCATGCGCGGACGTCGTCGCCCGCGTCGGCGCCGGCGGTCAGCGCGAAGTCGACGACGACCGGCGCGTCGTCCACGACCAGGACCGTCCCCGGCCCGAGCTCGCCGTGCGCGAGGCCGGTCAGGTGGATGGCGGCGAGCGCCTTGGCCAGCCCGAACGCCATGCGGCGCAGCGCGTCCCCCGACATCGGCCCCTGCCCGGCGACCGTCTCCCCGAGCGGGCGCCCGGGGACGAACCGGAACACCACGTAGGGGCGCGGGCCGGTGGCCTCGCCGTCCAGGACGTCCGCGACGTAGGGGCTGAGCACCTCGCGCATCCGCGCCACGTCGGGGGCGGCGCCCGGGGGCAGGAGCCGGATCGCCACGTCGCGGCCGTCGGGACCCGCGGCGCGGTGGACGTCGCCGGTACCGCCGCCCAGCCTGGACAGCAGCCGGTACGGACCGATGTGCGCCTGGTGGCTCGTCTCACCGCTCATAATGGGTCGCCACCCTACCGACCCGGGAGGGGCCGCGCCCCCGTCGCGGGAGCGCCGCGCGTCACGTCCCGGGGATGCTCGCGACGAGATCGTGGACGTCGGCGCGCAGGCTCTCCAGGTCCTGGCTCATCCCGTCCACCGGCGTGGTGTCGGGCGGCTGCCGCTGCGACAGCCCGACCAGCACCGCGGCGAAGATCCCGAGGATGAGCGCGCCGACGAGCGCGGCCTCGGCGCGCGGCAGCACCGCGCCCCAGACGCGGGCGAGCTGGCGGCGTGGCGCACCGCTGCCCGGCGCGAGGCACAGCAGCCCGATCACCGCCATGGCCGTGTAGGCGATGGCCCTGGCCGCGTTCATGTCCGGGTTCGCGAAGATCAGCACGCCGAGCAGGACCAGCCCGGCGACGCCGCTGAGCGACGTCCACAGCACGGTGGACATCAGGGCGCCGGGCAGGTGCAGCGGCGTCCGGAACGCGGCGGCGACGGCGTCGCCCGAGCGCGGCCCCCGCCGCGTCTGGCGGCCCTCCATGCCCTTGGCCGCCTTGTCGCCCATCCGCAGGACGAACACGCCGGCGACGGTGACGCCGAGGGCGAGCAGCGGCGCGATGTTGGCGAACCCGAGCAGCGCCACCAGGACGATGAGGCTGAGCACCCGGTACCAGCCGTAGGGCTTGCGCCGTTCCTTGTCGCGCTCGGACCCGTCGGCGCGGGCCTGGTCGGGACGCTGCCGCGCCTCCGGCTCGTAGGGGCCGCGCTGGAGCGCGCCCTGCGGGGGCTGCGGGGGCTGGTTCTGCGGGGGCCCGTACTGCGGCGGCGGATAGCCGCCCTGGTAGGGCCCCTGGTCGTAGGGGGCGGGCGGCCCGTAGCCGCGCTGCCCGTACTGCTCCCCCGCCTTGAACGGCGCGGGCCCGGGCGGCGGGACGGGCGGCGGCGCGGCGGGCGGCAACTGGCCCACGAAGTCCTTCGGCTGGGCCGGGACGGGCGCGGGCGACGGGACGGGCGCGGGCGAGGGAACCGGCAGCCCGGGCGCCGCCGAGGACGTCCCGGGCGACGGCGGGTCCTGCGGCGACGACGCCGGCATGGAGAACTGCCGGGAGTGGTCGGCCGCCGGATCATCCGGCCGCGACGCTCCCACCGCGCCGGCCGCACCGGCCGCGCCCGCCGCGCCCGCCGCACCCGGCGCCGGGTAGTGCCGGTCGACGCGCGTCTGGTCGGTGATGGTGGCTTCGAGGTGGATGCGGCGCGTGAGCTGCACCAGGTTGACCGCCGTGGGGCGCTCGGCCGGGTGCCGCGCCATCGCCGACCGCAGCACGGGCAGCATCGCCTCGGGCACGCCGTCCAGGTCGGGCGTGCTCTGCATGATCTTGTAGAAGATCGACTCGAAGGTGCCGGAGCCGAAGGGCGGGCGGCCGGTCGCGGCGTAGGCGACCGTCCCGCCCCAGGCGTGCACATCCGACGGCGGGCCCGCGTCCTCGCCCTCGATGATCTCCGGGGCGAGGTAGCCGGGGGTGCCGATGACCATGCCGGTCGCGGTCAGCCGGGTCGCGTCGGCGGCCTGCGCGATGCCGAAGTCGATCACGACGGGCTCGCCGTCCACGAGCATCACGTTGCCGGGCTTCATGTCGCGGTGCACGATCCCGGCGCCGTGGATCGCCGACAGCGCCGAGGCCAGCCCCACGCCGAGCCGCTGCAGCGCCGGCCCGTAGATCGGGCCGGACTCCTCGACGATCTCCTCCAGCGTGCGGCCGGGCACGTACTGGGTCACGATGTAGGGCTGGTCGGCCGTCACGTCGGCGTCGAGGATCTCGGCGACGTGCGGGCTGTGCACCCTGCGCATCGAGTCGACCTCGCGGGCCAGCCGGCGACGCGCCGTGGCGTCCCCCGCGACCGCGGGCCGCAGCACCTTGATGGCCACGTTGCGCCCCTCGGGGTCGGCGCCGAGGTAGACGACGCCCATGCCCCCTTCCCCCAGGGTCTGCTGAACGCTGTAGTGGCCGATACGGTCCCCGGACGTGACGGCTCCCTTCATCGTTTCCGAAACCCTACCCTTGCCCATCCCGCCGACGAGATCCAGCCATCAGGCCGCCACCACCCCGTCGCCCTCCGTGGCGGCCAGCGCCCCCGCGAACCAGCGCGCGGAGGGGCGCTGCGCGGGGTCGCGGCGGAACGCCGCCCGCAGCAGGCCCGCCAGCGGCTCCGGAGCGCCGCCGATGTCGGCCTGGCCGCGCAGGATCCTGAAGCACACCCCGTGCAGCGACCCGCGCCCGAACGGCGGGCGGCCCGTCGCCGCGTAGGCCACGGTCGACGCCCACGAGAACACGTCCGACGCGGTGGTGGCGCGCTCCCCCTCGATCAGCTCGGGCGCCAGGTAGGCGGGCGTCCCCACGACCATGCCGCGCCTGGTGATCTGCTCCGCGCCGGACTCGTGCGCGATACCGAAGTCGATCAGCGTCGGCCGGTCGCCCAGCACGATGACGTTGCCGGGCGACACGTCGCGGTGCAGCACGCCCGCGTCGTGGACGTCCCCGAGCGCCAGCGCCAGCCGCCGCGCGAACCGGACGAGCCGGTCGCCGCGCAGCGGCCCGTACGCCGCGACGAGGTCGTTCAGCGGGCAGCCCGGCACGTACTGCATGACCACGTGCGGCCGCGGCGCCGAGAGCGCGCCGTCCAGCAGCCGGGCGACGTAGGCGCTGCGCACCCGCGCCTGCGCCCGCACCTCCCGCGCCAGCCGGCTGATCGCCTCCGGCTCCCCCGTGAGCTCCGGAACGAGCTCCTTGACCGCGACCTCCCGGCCGCCGGCGTCCATGGCCAGGTAGACCACCGCCGTGCTCCCCCGGCCGATCTCGTCCAGTAACCGATATCCGCCCAGTCGCCTGTGCGTCCCCATGCACCCTTTGACGCCGGAAAGCGCCCCCCGGTTTCCCGGCTCGTCAGCCCTTGCGGGCCGCCTGGCGGGCGCGGCGCTCTTCGCGGCGGGTCTCGAACTTGGTGGCGGCGGCGTCGAGGTGCTCCAGGAACTCGGCGAGCTCCTCGCGGGCCTTCTCGCCGTCGCCGGTCAGGTCGGTGCGGTCGAAGACGCCCCACTTGCGCAGCACCGGGACGAGCACGTCGTCATGGTGGAGCCGCAGGTCGTAGATGCCGGCGTTGGCGATGACGACCGACTTGCGCAGGAAGCCGTCGATGCTGTGGCCGGGCATCTGGAACGTCGTCACGACGTCGGTGACCGCCCGCAGCGTCTCGTTCGGGGCGGCCTCCAGCGCGGCGGCCATCAGGTTCCGGTAGAAGATCATGTGGAGGTTCTCGTCGGCGGCGATGCGGGTCATCATCTGCTCGCAGACGGGGTCGCCGGACGCCTTGCCGGTGTTGCGGTGCGACACGCGGGTCGCGAGCTCCTGGAACGACACGTACGCCGTCCCGTGCAGGAACGAGTCGCCGTGGTCGGCCTCGTAGCCGGCCTCCATGTGGTGCATGCGGGCGCGCTCCAGCGCGACCGGGTCGACCGCGCGGCTCACGGTGAGGTAGTCGCGCAGGGCGATGCCGTGCCGGTTCTCCTCGGCCGTCCAGCGGTTCACCCAGGTGCCCCAGGCGCCGTCGCGGCCGAAGACCGTGGCGATGGCGCGGTGGTAGCCGGGGAGGTTGTCCTCGGTGAGCAGGTTCACGATCAGCGAGTCGCGCGCCTCGGGTGTCACCTTCGACTGCTCGATGGACCACGGCTCGCCGTTCAGCGGCCCGTCGAAGTCGCGGCCCTCGCTCCACGGGACGTACTGGTGCGGGAACCATTCCTTGGCCGTCGACAGGTGCCGGTTCAGTTCCTGCTCGACCACCGGCTCGAGGTCGAGCATGAGGCCGGTCTGGGACTTCTCTTCGGGGGTCAGGGACATGCGGTTCCTTCGCTGGACGAGGTCGTCTTTGCGGGCGCCAGCAGGCCGTTCACAACCTACTCAAGCGTAGGTTCGATCGTCGCGAGTCGGCACGAGCCCCGTCAAGTCAGCACCGCGACAAGCGCGGCGCGGTAACTTTTGTAGATCCGCGCGAAACGGCGTGACGTCATGTCACCGCGTGTCGGCGGCCTGTTGCCACATGCGGTTCACGGCGGCCCTGAGCAGCGGCCTCGGGACGAGGCGCAGCGCGGGGAGCGCGGCCTTGTACTGCATGCCGGGAACGCACAGCGCGCGGCCCGTCGCCACCGCCTCCAGCCCCGCCCGCGCCACGTCCTCGCGCCGCAGCCAGAGGAGGTTGGCCGGGACGTCGTCGTCGGTGCGGGTGAATCCCGGGCACAGCGCCGTCACATGGACGCCCTTCGCCGCGACCTCCGAGTGCAGGCTCTCGGAGAACGACGCCACGTACGCCTTCGTCGCCCCGTAGGTGGCGCTGCCGGGCGAGGGCGTGAACCCCGCCATCGACGCGACGTTCAGCACCCCGCCCCGGCCGCGCGCGATCATCCCGGGCAGGGCGGCGTGGGTGAGCCGCACGAGGGCGGCCACGTTCAGCTCGATCTGCGCCAGGTGGTCGTCCACCGGCAGTTCCGCGAACGCTCCGAAGGCCCCGTACCCGGCGTTGTTGACCAGCAGCTCGACCGGCTCGGCGCGCAGCCGCCCCTCGACCTCGGCGCGCCGCGCTGGATCGGTGAGGTCGGCGGCCATGACCTCCACGGCCACCCGGTACCGTTCGACGAGTTCGCGGGCCAGTCCGTCCAGCCGCTCGCTCCGGCGGGCCACGATCACCAGGTCGGTGCCGCGGCCGGCCAGGAGGCGGGCGAAGCTCTCGCCGATACCGCTGGACGCCCCCGTCACGAGCGCGGTCCGGTACGCATGTCGCATGGCGGCAGATGCTATCGGCGGTTCTTCGCGCACCCCCACAGCACGCCCAAAAAACACAAATAACGTTTCAGCCCGCGAGTTCTGAGGTGCGCTCAGGGTCGCCCCCAGCGTACTCGGGAGGCGGCAGCATCGTGGCCGGGTCCTCGCCGGCCACCCACAACCCCACCATGAACGCGGTCGCCGCCTCCAGGAGCCCGGCTCTCTCCAGGCTCCCGCCGTCCATCGGCACGCAGCCGAGGTCGCCCACCAGGCCCCGCACCACGGCGAGGGCCTCCTCGTCGTCCCCGCACAGCGGAACCCCGAGGGGACGCCCCGCGAACGCCGGGGGCGTCATCCGCCACACGCTCTCGTGGCAGGTGCTGAAGGCCTTGACGACCCGCGCGCCGGTGGCGTCGGCGATCCGCCGCGCCGCGGACGGGCCGCCCGCCGTCTTGAGCCGCTCGAAGGGCGGCTCCATGGGGTTGGTGCAGTCGATCAGCACGCGGCCCTCCAGCGGCCCCGCCTCGCGCAGGACGTCCTGGACGCCCTCGTGCCAGACGGCGAGGAGCACCGCGTCCCCGGACTCCGCGGCCTCCCGCAGCGTGCCGCCGGTCGCGCCGTGCCCGATCCGTCCGGCCAGCGCGACCGCCTTCGCGGGCGTCCGCGCCCCGATCCGCACCTGGTGTCCCTTGCGCGCCCACTGCGTGGCGAGCGCGTCCGCCATGGCGCCCGCGCCGAGCACTCCGATCCGCATGACGTCCCTCCCGTTCGTTTACCGTCGGTCGGGACGTTAGGCGGTCCGTTCCGCACCATCCGGTGCGTATCGGAAGGGGCAGGATGGCGGGCGAACCCATGGACGAGTACGAGTACATCGCCGACTGCCGGACGCGGCTCGGCCTCGACCTGCTGTCCGGCACGTGGACGGGCGTCGTGCTGTGGACGCTCCAGCACGGCCCGCTGCGTCCGGGCGAGATGCGGGCGCGGATCGGCGGCATCAGCCACAAGGTGCTGACCGAGACGCTCCGCCGCCTCGAACGCGACGGCCCTGGTGGCCCGCCGCCGCTACGCCGAGGCGCCCCCGCGCGTCGAGTACGAGCTGACCGCGCCGGGGCGCGGGATGCTCGAACCCCTCGCCGCCCTCGGCCGCTGGACCGAGCGCTACGCCGAGGAGGTGCTCGACACGCGGGAGAGCGCGCTCAGCGACCGGTGAAGGTGGCCTTGCCGGGCCCCTCCTCCATGAAGCTCTTCATCCCGATGGCCTGGTCCTCGGTGGCGAACAGCGCCGCGAACTGCGTCCGCTCGATCTCCAGCCCGGTGTCGAGGTCGGCCTCAAGGCCCCGGTCGATGGCCTGCTTGGCGGCGCGCAGCGCGATCGCCGGACCGCCCACGAACGTCGACGCCCACTCCCGGGCGGCGGTGTAGACGGCGTCGTCCGCGACGACCCGGTCGACCAGGCCCATCGCGAGTGCCTCGTCCGCCGCGACGTGCCGTCCCGAGAAGATCAGGTCCTTGGCCTTCGACGGGCCGACCAGCCGGGCCAGCCGCTGCGTGCCGCCCGCGCCGGGGATGATGCCGAGCTGGATCTCCGGCTGCCCCACCTTCGCGCCCTCGCCCGCGACGCGGAAGTCGGCGGTCAGCGCCACCTCCAGCCCGCCGCCGAGCGCGTACCCGGTGATCGCGGCGATGACCGGCTTCGGGATCGCCGCGAGCGCCTTGGCGAAGTCCTGCAGCAGCCGCGAGTGGCCCGCCGACATCTCCGCGTACGACATCGGGGCCATCTCCTTGATGTCCGCACCCGCCGCGAACACCCGCTCGCCCCCGTACAGCACGACCGCGCCGACCGCCTCGTCCTGCGTGACCTGCCGGGCCGCGTCGATCAGCTCGCGCTGCATCTGGGCGTTCAGGGCGTTCATCTTCGGACGGTCCAGCCTGATCGTCGCGATCCCGTCCTCGACCTCGACCCGTACGAACTCGCCCACGGCGACCCTCCCTGTGCAACCCGATGGCAGACGCCCCGAGCCTAACCAGCGGGGCGCCGCACGCCCGCCGCCGGGCTCGCGGTCCGGCGGCGCGGGTCAGGCGGGGGCGGGGGTGGCGGACGGGTTCACGCCGACCGTGATCGTGGCGAGCAGCCCGCGCTCGATCCGGCCCCGGTGGACCGGGCGGACGGTCAGCAGGCCCGAACCCGCCTGCCGGTAGATGCCGTCCTCCTCCAGCTTCACCCGGGTGACCGTGTTGCTCCTGTACGGCTCCAGCGCGGCGACCTTCTCCGCCAGGTCCTCGGCGAAGAAGAACTGCCCGGTGTGGCTGACATGCCCGCCCGTGTAGGTCTTCTTCTCCGCGTCGACCCTGCCGCCGACGTGCACCTTCACGTGGATGTGCAGCGCCCGTCCCTGGTACCAGCCCGGGTGGATCGTCCGGAGTTCGGCGGTGCCGTGGCCGTTGGTGAGCTGGACGCCGCGAAGGAACGTCAGGTCGTTGTCGGGCTCGGCGTGCCCGCCGCCACCGCCGGGCGGCGGGCCGGCCGGTGTTCCCGTGGGCGGGGCCGTCGGGGTACCGGACGGCGGCGGCCCGCCCGGCAGCGTGTTGCCCTCGTACCCGGAGTAGACGCCGCCCGCGTCGCAGTGCCAGATGTCCACGGCGGCGCGCTTGACCGGACGGCAGCCGGCGCCGGTGTCCACGACCGCGACCCGCAGGATCATCGGGACGCCCGGCCGGTCCTCGGTGACGTCCCGGCGGACCATCTCGTAGTCCAGGTAGTACGGGCCCTCGGTGGTCTCCGGGGACAGCACGCAGGCCGGGGCCGTCCCGTCCGTGACCTCCGCCACCGGGGCACCGGTCCTGCTCTGCGAGCCGTCCGCCAGGGCGGCGCCGCCGCCGACCGCGCCGAGCCCCGCGCCGCCCATCGCGGTGAGCGCCGCGCGGCGGCTCACCCTGCCCTTTCCTTTCGCCGCCTGTCCGTTCGCTGCCATCGGGGAGCCTCCTCGTCACGGGGACAGTGGTCTGGAGGGAGCCTCCATCTATCGGGTTAGAGGGGAATTTGACCAATATGAGAATTGCCTGAGTGACGGCTGTCAGGAAGCGTGAAGCGCGGCGGTGTCCGAGGCTGCTGGTAGCTTCGGGGACCATGCTCGTCGCCCACGCCACCTGGCATGGCGGTGCGCTCTGCCTGTGGGCCGAACGCACCGGCCCGTACGAGCCCTCCCCGGACGTCCACCCCTTCGCGACCTGCGACTTCACCGGCACGTCCTACGAGCCGCTGCTGCGCGCCGCGTTCCGCGTCGAGCTGGCGATGTCGCTGCCCACCGCGGGCGACCACCCGCTCCCGTCGGCCGAGCTCGGCCCCGAGCCGGTGCGCGACGAGCCCGAGCTGCGGCCGTGGCGGGTCCCGGCCCTGGTCCTCGCGCCGTTCCCCGCGATGGCGCTGCTCCAGGCGGCCGAGCACAGCGCCGACGTCATCGCGGGCACCGACCTGCGCTTCCTGTGCATGCTCGCGGACGAGGCGGTGCACCTCGCCGGGCGCGGCCACGTCCTGCCCGCCCTCCTGCGCGAGGACGGCGACCTCGTGGCCCGCTGGCGGCCGGTGATCGACGACCCGGCGCGGTTCCGCGCGCTGGCCCGCGCCATGCCCGCCGCCTGCCGCGCGGCGGGCGGTGGGCGCCCCGCCGCCGAGGTGCTGCGCGAGGCGCTGTCGGCCCTGGTCGACACGGCCGTGCGGGGCGTGGTGCCGCATCCGCTGCTGGTGTCGCGGCGCAAGGAGCTCGACCGGCTGCCCCTCGCCGAACGCTGGGTGATGGCGCTGACCGGGCCCTCCCCCGAGGTGGCCCGCGAACCCCGCGACGACCCCGACGACCTGATCGCCGAGCTGGACGCGTGGGCCGCCGCGGCGCGCCGCCCGTCCGGCCCGCTGCGCGCCTGCTTCCGCCTCGCCGAACCGGGCGCCGAGGAGTTCCAGGAAGACGCCGAACCCGGCGACTCCTGGCGGGTCGAGTTCGCCCTCCAGGGCACCGACGACCCGAGCCTCTACATTCCCGCCGCGCTGGTCTGGGACGGCGAGGCCACCTCGATCCCGCAGGCCGAGGAGACCCTCCTCGCCGGGCTCGGCCGCGCCCTGCGCCTCTTCCCCGACCTGGCGCCCGCGCTCGACGGCCCCGCTCCCTGCGAGCTCCTGCTCGACACGGCGGGCGCGTTCCGCTTCCTCCGCCAGGCGGCCCCGATGCTCGCCGCGGCGGGCTTCGGCGTCCTGCTCCCCCAGTGGGCGGGCAAGGCCAAGCTCGGCATGAAGCTCACCGCCCGCAACGAGGACCCGGAGGCCTCCGCGGGGTCGGCGGCGCCGTCGGGCTTCGACCTGAAGTCGATGGTCGACTTCCGCTGGGACCTCGCCATCGGCGACGAAAGCATCGACGAGGCCGAGCTGGAGGAACTGGCCCGGCTGAAGACCCCCCTCGTCCGCCTGCGCGGCCAGTGGGTGGAGCTCGACGAGCACCAGCTGGAGGCGGCTCTCGACTTCCTGCGCCACCCGCGCCGCGGCCGCATGACCGCCGCCGAGGCGATCCGCGCGATCGTGCACGCCGGCGACGACGTCCTCCCCCTGACCGAGGTCGACGCCACCGGCCCCCTCGGCGACCTCCTCTCCGGCGAGGCCGACCGCCGCCTCACCCCCATGCGCACCCCCGAGGACCTGAACGCCGAGCTGCGGCCCTACCAGGAGCGCGGGCTCGCCTGGCTGACGTTCATGAACGACCTCGGCCTGGGCGCCCTTCTCGCGGACGACATGGGGCTCGGGAAGACGATATCGGTGCTCTCACTGCTTGTTCACGAACGAAAAGATGGTGCGACGACCCCTCCCACACTAGCCATTCTCCCGATGTCGCTGGTGGGGAACTGGCAGCGGGAGGCGGCTCGGTTCACGCCCAAGCTGCGGGTGTACGTGCACCACGGGACGGGGCGGCACCGGGGCGAGGATCTCGCCGCGGCGGTGGCGTCGGCCGATCTGGTGCTCACCACGTACGGGACGGCGGCGCGAGACGCGGAGACGCTCGCGCCGTTCGAGTGGGAGCGGGTCATCTGCGACGAGGCGCAGGCGCTCAAGAACAGCGGGACGCGGCAGGCGCGGGCGGTGCGGAGCATCCCGGCGCGGAGCCGGATCGCGCTCACCGGCACGCCGGTGGAGAACCACCTGACCGAGCTGTGGTCGATCATGGAGTTCGCGAACCCGGGGCTGCTCGGGCCGCGGAGCGCGTTCCGGCGGCGGTTCGCGATCCCGATCGAGCGGGAGGGCGACGAGCAGGCGGCACTGGCGCTGCGGCGGGCGACGCAGCCGTTCGTCCTGCGCCGCCTCAAGACCGACAAGTCGATCATCTCGGACCTGCCGGAGAAGCAGGAGATCAAGGTCTACTGCAACCTGACGGCCGAGCAGGCGTCGCTCTACCGGGCGACCGTCGACGACATGCTCCAGCAGATCGCCGAGGCGGAGGAGGCCAAGCGGCGCGGGCTGGTGCTGGCGACGATGGCCAAGCTCAAGCAGGTCTGCAACCATCCGGCGCAGCTGCTCAAGGACGGCTCGCGCCTGCCCGGCCGGTCGGGCAAGCTCGAACGGCTGGAGGAGATCTGCGCCGAGGTCCTCGACCAGGGCGAGAAGGCGCTCGTCTTCACCCAGTACGCCGAGTTCGGGTCGATGCTCCAGCCCTACCTGGCGGCGCGGCTCGAACGGCCGGTGCTGTGGCTGCACGGCGGGACGTCCAAGCAGGGGCGCGACGACCTGGTCCAGCGGTTCCAGCGGGACTCCGAACCCTCGATCTTCCTGCTGTCCCTCAAGGCCGCCGGGACGGGCCTGACGCTGACCGCCGCCAACCACGTCGTGCACGTCGACCGCTGGTGGAACCCGGCCGTGGAGGACCAGGCCACCGACCGGGCGTTCCGCATCGGGCAGACCCGCGACGTCCAGGTCCGCAAGTTCATCTGCGTCGGGACGATGGAGGAGCGCGTCGACGAGATGATCGAGCGCAAGAAGGCCCTGGCCGACTCGATCGTCGGCACCGGGGAGGACTGGCTGACCGAGCTGTCGGTCGCCGAGCTGCGCGACGTGCTGCGGCTGTCGCCGGAGGCGGTGAGCGAGTAGTGGACGAGGGCCTCAGGGCGCGCACCAGGCGGGGGTCGATCGGGGCGCGGTGGTGGTCGCGGCGCTTCATCGACCTGGTGGAGTCGTTCGCCGACGCCGGGCGCCTCCAGCGGGGCCGCGCCTACGCCCGCGGGGGCAACGTGTTCGACCTGCGGGTGGAGGCGCACGAGGTGACCGCGAAGGTGCGGGGCTCGGCGCCGGAGCCGTACGAGGTGGCGCTCGGCATCGAGGCGATCGACGAGGACGGCTGGCGCGCGGTGGAGGCGGAGCTGGCGTCCCGCGCGCTGTTCCGGGCCCGGCTGCTGGCCGGGGAGATGCCGCCGGAGATCGAGTGGGTGTTCGCCGAACTGGGGCTCGCGCTGTTCCCGGACTCCGCGTCCGACCTGCACCTGATGTGCGACTGCCCCGACTGGGGCGACCCGTGCAAGCACGCCGCCGCCGTCCTCTATCTGCTGGCCGAGGCGTTCGACGACGACCCGTTCCTCATCCTCCAGTGGAACGGGCGGCGCCGTGACCAGCTGCTCGGCGCGCTGCGGCGCGCCACCGGCACCGAGCCCGACCCGCTGGAGATGCGGGAGGAGCCGCTCACCGCCGAGGGGTTCTGGACGCCGCCGTCCGGGCTGGCCCGGCTGCGCGAGCGCCCGCCCGCGCCGCCCGTCCCGCCGGGGTTCGTGCTGCAGCTTGCCGCGCCCCCGCCGGTCCGCGTCCGGCGCCGCGCGCTGGCGGACGTGCTGGCCCCCGCCTACGAGGCGCTCGCCGGGCAGGACGAGGACTAGAGCGGCAGGCGGGCGCGGACGGTGAAGCCGCCGTCCGGGCCGGGCCCGGCGTCGAGGCCGCCGCCGAGCGCCTCGGCGCGGTCCCGCATCCCGCGGATGCCGCTGCCGCCGGCCGACGGCGCGCCGGATCCGGGCGTCCCGTCGTCCTCGACGCTGACGACGACGTCCTCGGCGCCGTAGCGGACGCGGACGACGGCGGACGTCGCGCCGGAGTGCCGGGTGACGTTGGTGAGCGCCTCCTGGACGATCCGGTACGCGGCGAGGTCGGCCTCGGCGGGCAGCGGGCGCGGCTCGCCCTCCACCTCGGTGCGGATCTTCAGCCCGGCCGCCGCGAGGCCCCCGGTCAGCTCGTCCAGCCGGGCGAGGCCGGGGGCGGGCGCGACCGGGGCGGCCTCGTCGACCTGCCGCAGGACGCCGAGGGTGGCGCGCATCTCCCGCAGCACGTCCTTGCTGGCCTGCTTGATCGCGGTGAGGGCGTCCTCGGCGCGCTGCGGCTCGCGGCGCAGGCCGTGCAGCGCGGCGGTGGCCTGCACGTTGATGAGCGAGATGTTGTGGCCGAGGACGTCGTGCAGCTCGCGGGCGATGCGCAGCCGCTCCTCGATGGCGCGGCGGCGGGCCTCGGCCTCGCGGCCGCGCTCGGCGACGCGGGCGCGCTCCTGCGCCTCGCGCAGGTAGGCGCGGCGGTTGCGGACGACGCCGCCGATGGCGACGACCGCGACGAACCAGCCGATGAGCAGGAAGCCGGCCGCGTCGGCGAGGTGGTTGACGTCGTCGCGGCGGTCGCCGGCCACGGTGCCGGCCACCGCGATCCCGACGAGGACGACGGCCGCGGTGAGGTGGCCTTCGGCCGCCGCCGTGTAGAGGGCGACGACGAAGGTGAGCACGGCCGGGCCGTCCGGTTCGGTGACCGGGTAGTAGACGGCGCAGGCGGCCAGCGTGACGGCGGCGACCGCGACCGGATGGCTCCGGCGGAAGTACAGCGCCCCGCAGGCGACCACCAGCAGCGCCCAGCTGTAGAGGGGCATCCGCGAGGGCGACCCCGTGTGGATCGACACGAGGGTCATCGCGGCCAGGACGGCGAAGGCTCCGCCGGCCAGCGCGGCGTCCGCGGTACGGCCGGTCGGCAGCCAGGGGACCGGCCGCGCGTCCCGGTCAGCAAGTCGCACATGTCCATCCTGCCAGCATCGGCTCGCTTGCATGTCCGATACGAGATGTAGTACTTCTACTATCAACAGATGCATCCATGCTGCGTTACGTCCAAGGACAGATACAGGAGGTGCGCGTGAGCGGGACCCTCGAAGGGCGCGGGCCGTGATCCGCAAGGCCGACCCGGCGTCCGCCGAGAAGGAGACCGTCTACAACCGGATCCCGGTGCTGAGGGCGGAGCGCGGTGTCTCGCGGCGCGACCTCGCCACCGCGCTGGGGGTGCACTACCAGACGGTCGGCTACCTGGAACGGGGCGAGTACAGCCCCAGCCTGCACCTCGCCCTGCGCATCGCCGAGTACTTCGAGGTGCCGGTCGAGGTCGTCTTCTCCCTCAAGCCGTTCCCGAGAATCGGAGACACACCATGACGAACCGTACCGACGGATGGCTGGAGCGGTCCCGCCGCAAGCGCGCGGACCGTTTCGCCAGGCTCGACGAGGAACTGGAGCGGCGGATGCCCGCCCGCTACGCGCGCCGCCGCCCCCGCCGGGTGCTGGCGGGGGCGGGCGCGGCCATGCTGGGCCTGTTCTGGGTGGACGCCGCGGTGTCCTGGGCGCTGGCCCCGAGCGACACCGCGATGATCGTCAACTTCGTGATCCTCGGCGTGCTGGTGGTGGCCGGGATGCCGCTGGCCGGCCAGCTGATCGCGATGACCCGGGGCCTGACCTCCCGGCGGGAGCGGGAGCTGGACGAGCGGCAGCTCGCGGCGCGGCTCCGCGCGTTCGCGACGTCGCACCAGGCCACCACGGTCGTGATCTTCGCGGTGCTGGTGGCGACGATGGTCGCCGACCGGGACGGCCGCGAGTCGCGGATCCCCGGCGCCGCGCTCTTCCTGATCCTGTTCGCGCTGCTGGCGACGCACACGCTGCTCCCCCTCGTCGTCGCGGCCTGGCAGACGCCCGATCCGCCGCCCGCCGACGACGAGGGGGAGGACGGCTAGCGCAGGTCGCCGTTCGTCATGCCCTGCGGCGCGGGCGGCAGCGCGACGAGGCCCATCTCGGCCCGTCCCGACAGCAGCGGGTGGCTCGGCACCACCCGCACGCTGTAGCCGAACGCGCCACTGCGCCCGAGCGGCACCTCGCCGGTGTAGCGGCGCCGCCCGCTCTCCGCCGGGCCGCCGTCCTCCAGCTCCAGGTAGGACGGGTCGACGAGCGCGTCCGCGTCGTCCACCCGGCCGTAGGCGACCTCGACGGCGACGTCCTGCGGGGCGAGCCCGTCGAGGTCCACCACGACGCGGACCGGCAGCCGCGCGCCGACCTGCGGGCTCTCCTCCCCGGTGGACTCGATGTGCTCGACGGCGACCCGCGACCAGGCCGAGCGGACCTGCCGCTTCCAGCCGGCGAGCTCGCGGGCGCCCGCGAACTTGTCGGCGACCATGGAGCGCTCCGACACGGCGGCCGGGGTGTACAGGTCGTCGACGTAGTCGCGGAGCATCCGGGACGCGAGGACCTTCGGGCCGAGGGTGGCGATGGTGTGCTTGACCATCTCCAGCCAGCGGCGCGGCATCCCGGCCGAGTCCCGGTCGTAGAACGTGACGGACACGTGGTCCTCGATCAGCTCGTACAGGGCGGCGGCCTCCAGCTCGTCGCGCCTGTCGGGGGCGGCGAGGCCGTCGGCGGAGGGGATCGCCCAGCCGTTCTGGCCGTCGTACCACTCGTCCCACCAGCCGTCGCGGATCGACAGGTTCAGCCCGCCGTTCAGCGCGGCCTTCATCCCGGACGTGCCGCACGCCTCCAGCGGGCGCAGCGGGTTGTTCATCCACACGTCGCAGCCCTGGACCATGAGCTGCCCGAGCGCCATGTCGTAGTCGGGCAGGAACACGATCCGGTGCCGGACGTCCTCGGAGCCGGTGAAGCGGACGATCTCCTGGATGAGCCGCTTGCCGCCCTCGTCGGCCGGGTGCGCCTTCCCGGCAATGACGATCTGCACGGGCCGGTCGGGGTCCAGCAGGATCGCGCGGAGCCGGTCCGGGTCGCTCATCATCAGCGTGAGCCGCTTGTAGGACGGGACGCGCCGCGCGAACCCGATCGTCAGGACGTCGGGGTCGAGGGCGTCGTCGATCCAGGAGGTCTCGGCCTCGCTGGCGCCGCGCTGGCGCCACGACTCGCGGAGGCGGCGGCGCGCGTCCGTCACGAGGCGGCGGCGCAGCAGGTTCCGCATCCGCCAGACCTCCGGCTCGGGGACGTCGCGCACCGCCTCCCAGCCGCGCCCGGACTCCATCACCGACGGCAGCTCCCGGGCGGTGAACTCCAGCACCTCGCGCGCGACCCAGGTCCCCGCGTGCACGCCGTTGGTGATCGACCCGACGGGGACCTCGGCGGTGTCGAACCCGCCCCACAGCCCGCCGAACATCTCCCGGCTGACCTCGCCGTGCAGGCGGCTGACGCCGTTCACGCGCTGCGCGAGCCGCATCCCCATCACGGCCATGTTGAACACGGTGCGGTCGCCGCCGGGGTAGTCCTCGGCGCCGAGCGCGAGGATCCGGTCGACGGGGACCTGCTCCTCCTCGTTCGCGCCGCCGAAGTAGCGGGCGATCAGCTCGCGGGGGAACCGGTCGATGCCGGCCGGGACGGGCGTGTGGGTGGTGAAGACCGTGCCCGCCCGGACCGCCTCCAGCGCCTCGTCGAAGGTCAGGCCCTCCTCCTTGGCCAGCTCGCGGATGCGCTCCAGGCCGAGGAACCCGGCGTGGCCCTCGTTGGTGTGGAACACCTCCGGCGCCGGGTGGCCGGTGATGCGGCAGTACGCGCGGATGGCCCGCACGCCGCCGATGCCGAGCAGCATCTCCTGGAGGAGGCGGTGGTCGCCGCCGCCCCCGTACAGCCGGTCGGTGACGTCGCGGGCGGCCTGGTCGTTCTCCTCGACGTCGGAGTCGAGGAGCAGCTGCGGGACGCGGCCGACCCGCGCGATCCACACCTGCGCGTGCAGGCCGCCGCCCTTGGGCAGGCCGATGACGACGCGCACCGGCGTCCCGTCCCGCTCGCGCAGGAGGGTGAGGGGCAGGCCGTTGGGGTCGATCGGGGGGTAGCGCTCCAGCTGCCAGCCGTCCGGCGACAGCGACTGGGAGAAGTAGCCGTGCCGGTAGAGGAGGCCGACCCCGAGGATGGGGACGCCGAGGTCGCTGGCGGTCTTCAGGTGATCGCCCGCGAGGATGCCGAGGCCCCCGGAGTACTGCGGCAGCGCGGCGGTGATCCCGTACTCGGGTGAGAAGTAGGCGATGCTCACCGGCGAGTCCCCCGGCCGCGACTGGTACCAGCGCGGAGCCGTGAGGTACTCCTGCAGGTCCTCGGCGGTGTCCTGGAGGCGCCGCAGGAAGCGCCGGTCCTCCGCCAGCCGCGCGAGCCGCTCGGGGGCGACCTCGCCGAGCAGCCGGACCGGATCGTGGTGGACGGCCTTCCAGAGCGCCGGGTCCACGTCGCGGAAGAGGTCGAGCGTCTCGTGGTGCCACGACCAGCGCAGGTTGAGGACCAGCTCTTCCAACTGCCGGAGAGGCTCGGGAAGGACGGTGCGTACCGTGAAACGTCGGATTGCCTTCACGCAACGTCACGCTATGCGCTCCGGGGGCATGGGCGCGACGGCGGGGACCACACCGTCACCTCGCGGACCGGTCGGCCCCGCGGTGGCTCGAATCCCCGGAGCCCCTTCCCCACAAGGGCTCTCGTCCCGTCCCAGGCGGTCGTCACCTGGGCGGGCCTCCGCGTCGCGGCCGACCGTTTGCCCAAACTCGACCTTCCCGAGACCCGCGCGGGGCGGCCGGGGTCGGCCATGGGCGGGGCCGCACACCACCGCACGCCACCGCGCGTCCTCGGTCGAACGCGGAAAATCACCCGGGCTACTCGGCGGTAGTCGGCGGGTTCCGGGCATGGACGTTTTGGATCTCTCGAGAGGGTAGGTGTGGCACATGCACGTCGAGTCCGGAACGTCCAGCATGCCCGGCATTCCGAGGCTTGGCCGCATTCCGATCGTCAACGTCGAACCGGTGGTGGGGTGCGGCCGGTGGCCGGCGAAGGCCGTCGTGGGTCAGACGGTCGAGGTGTCGGCGACGGTGTTCCGGGAGGGGCACGAGCGGCTGGGCGCGGCGGTGGTGCTGCGGACGCCGGAGGGCGAGGAGCTGGCGCCGCAGCGGATGAGCGAGGTCGGGGCGGGGCTGGACCGGTGGTCGGCTCTGGTGACGCCGACGGAGATGGGGTCGTGGTCGTTCCGGGTGGAGGCCTGGGGCGATCCGATCGCGCACTGGCGCCACGACGCCGAGATCAAGGTTCCGCGAGGTCAGGACGTCGAGCTCATGCTCGCCGAGGGGGCGCGGCTGTTCGCGCGCGCGGCCGAGGCCGTCCCGGGCAAGGACCGCCCGACCGTGGAGCGGCTGGCCAAGCGCCTCGGGGACGAGACCGTGCCGGTCGCCGACCGGATGGAGGCCGTGGCCGATCCCGACGTCGAGGACGTCCTGGAACGGCATCCGTTGCGGGATCTGCTGACGGTCAGTGACTGGTACCCGCTGGTGGTGCACCGGCAGCGGGCGCTGTTCGGGGCCTGGTACGAGTTCTTCCCCCGCTCCGAGGGCGCCGCCTTCGACCCCCTGGGACGCCGCGGCCCGACCTCGGGCACCTTCCGCACCGCGATGAAACGCCTCCCCGCGATCGCCGACATGGGCTTCGACGTGGTCTACCTCCCACCCGTCCACCCCATCGGCACCACCCACCGCAAAGGCCCCAACAACACCCTGGACGCCGGCCCCTACGACCCCGGATCACCCTGGGCCATCGGATCACCCGACGGCGGCCACGACGCCGTCCACCCTGACCTGGGCACCCTGGACGACTTCGACGCCTTCGTCGCCCACGCCGGCGACTGCGGCCTGGAAATCGCCCTCGACCTCGCCCTGCAATGCTCCCCCGACCACCCCTGGGTCCGCGACCACCCCGAATGGTTCACCACCCGCGCCGACGGCACCATCGCCTACGCCGAGAACCCGCCCAAGAAATACCAGGACATCTACCCCCTCAACTTCGACAACGACCCCGACGGCCTCTACACCGCCGTCAAGAACCTCATCCACCACTGGACCGACCACGGCGTCACCATCTTCAGAGTCGACAACCCCCACACCAAACCCGTCGCATTCTGGGAACGACTCCTGGCCGACATCCACACCACCCACCCCGACGTCCTGTTCCTCGCCGAGGCCTTCACCCGCCCCGCCATGATGCACACCCTCGCCAAAATCGGATTCCACCAGTCCTACACCTACTTCACCTGGCGCAACAACGCCCAGGAACTCACCGAATACATGGCCGAACTCACCGGCCCCGCCGCCACCTACATGCGCCCCAACTTCTTCACCAACACCCCCGACATCCTCAACGAATACCTCCAGCACGGCGGCCGCCCCGCCTTCGAAATCCGCGCCATCCTCGCCGCCCTCCTCTCCCCCACATGGGGCATCTACTCCGGCTACGAACTCTGCGAGAACACCCCCCAACGCCCCGGCAGCGAGGAATACCGCGACTCAGAGAAATACCAGTACCGCCCCCGCGACTGGGAAACCGCCGACCGCACCGACACCACCATCGCCCCCCTCATCACCACCCTCAACACACTCCGCAACACCCACCCCGCCCTCCAACAACTCACCAACCTGCACTTCCACCACATCGACCAACCCGAACTCCTCGCCTTCTCCAAACGCCACCTCCACGACACCGTCCTCACCATCATCAACCTCAACCCCCACCAACCCCGCGAAGCCACCGTCCACCTCGACCTGCCCGCCCTCGGCCTCCCCGACGACCCCGACCAACCCCACACCGTCACCGACCAACTCGACGGCACCACCTACACCTGGCGCGGATCGAACTACGTCCACCTCGATCCCCAGGTCCGACCCGCACATGTCCTGACGTTCGGGAGCAGCGAGAGTTGAGCGGACCCCACGAGCCCCAGTCCCCGGCCGGCCCGCCGGAAGCCCCTCCTGGCGCGGTGCCCTGGGAAGAACCCCTCACCGAGATACCGCCGGACGCCCTTCCGGCGACGTCCGAACCCGTCCCGGACGCGTTCGACCCGGAAACTCCGCGTGACCCGCACTGGTTCAAGACCGCGGTGTTCTACGAGGTGTCGGTCCGGGGCTTCGCCGATTCCAACAACGACGGTTACGGCGACCTGCGCGGGCTGATCTCCAAGCTGGACCATCTGCAATGGCTCGGCATCGACTGCCTATGGCTGCTGCCGATCTATCAATCGCCTCTGAAAGACGGCGGCTACGACATCGCCGAGTACACGAAGATCCTGCCCGACTTCGGGGAGCTCGGGGACTTCGTCGAGCTGATCGAGCAGGCGCACGCCCGGGGCATCCGGGTGATCGCGGATCTGGTGATGAACCACACCTCCGACCAGCACCCCTGGTTCCAGGCATCGCGCACCGATCCGGACGGGCCCTTCGGCGACTTCTACATGTGGGCCGACGACGACACCGGCTACCCCGACGCCCGCATCATCTTCGTCGACACCGAGTCCTCCAACTGGACCTACGACCCCGTCCGCGGCCAGTACTACTGGCACCGCTTCTTCACCCACCAGCCCGACCTCAACTACGACAACCCCGACGTCCAGGACGCCATGCTGGAGAACCTGCGGTTCTGGCTCGACCTGGGCATCGACGGCTTCCGCCTGGACGCCGTCCCCTACCTGTACGCCCGCGAAGGCACCAACTGCGAGAACCTCCCCGAAACCCACGCCTACCTCAAACGCGTCCGCGCCGAAGTCGACCGCCTCTACCCCGACCGCGTCCTGCTCGCCGAAGCCAACCAATGGCCCGCCGACGTCGTGGAGTACTTCGGCGACCCCGCCGCCGGCGGCGACGAATGCCACATGGCCTTCCACTTCCCCGTCATGCCCCGCATCTTCATGGCCGTGCGCCGCGAACAGCGCTACCCCATCTCCGAGATCATGGCCCAGACCCCCAAGATCCCCGACAACTGCCAATGGGGCATCTTCCTACGCAACCACGACGAACTCACCCTGGAGATGGTCACCGACGAAGAACGCGACTACATGTACACCGAATACGCCAAAGACCCCCGCATGAAAGCCAACATCGGCATCCGCCGCCGCCTGGCCCCCCTCCTGGACAACGACCGCAACCAACTCGAACTCTTCACCGCACTCCTGCTCTCCCTCCCAGGCTCCCCCGTCCTGTACTACGGCGACGAAATCGGCATGGGCGACAACATCTGGCTCGGCGACCGCGACGCCGTCAGAACCCCCATGCAATGGACCCCCGACCGCAACGCCGGATTCTCCACCTGCGACCCCGCACGCCTCTACCTGCCCGTCATCATGGACCCCATCTACGGCTACCAAGCCGTCAACGTCGAGGCCCAGACCAACAACCCCGGCTCCCTGCTCCACTGGACCCGCAAAATGATCGAAATCCGCCAGCGCCACCCCGTCTTCGGCGTCGGCTCCTACGTCGAATTGTCCGCCTCCAACCCCTCCGTCCTCGCCTTCACCCGCGAGATCAACGGCGGGGACGCCAACCAGTGGGGCGGCGCGAACACGGTCCTGTGCGTGAACAACCTGTCCCGGTTCCCCCAGCCCGTGGAACTGGACCTGCGGCGTTTCCGGGGCTCGTACCCGATCGAGTGCATGGGCGGCGTGCAGTTCCCCGCCATCGGCGACCTGCCCTACCTGCTGACCCTTCCCGGGCACGGCTTCTACTGGTTCCTGCTCCCGCCGCCGCCGGACGAGCAGGAGCCGGGAGAGGGAGTGATGTGACCGTGGCGCCGTCCGATCCGCCGACCGGAACCTCGCTCGTCCGGCTCCTGGCAGGCTGGCTGCCCCAGCAGCGGTGGTTCGGCGGCAAGGACGGTCCCATCCACGACCTCACCATCGGCACCGCCACCGAACTCCGCCCCGGCGACCCCGCCCTGCACCACCTCGTCCTCGACGTCCGCCAGGACGACACCACCGACCACTACCAGCTCCTCCTCGGCGTCCGCCGCGACCTGCCCGAGCATCTGGCGCCGGTCGTGATCGGGCGGCTGGAGGACCTGGAGCAGGGCATCACCGGGTACGTCTACGACGCCGCGCACGACGCGGAGCTGACGCGCCCGCTGCTGGAGCTCATGGCGGAGGAGCGGACGGTCGGGCCGCTGGCGTTCCGCCGCGCGCCCGGCACCGGCATCCGGACGGACCTGGACGGCGCGCCGATCCAGGGCGAGCAGAGCAACACCTCGCTGATCTTCGGCGACGCCTACATCTGCAAGCTGTTCCGCCGCCTGTCCCCCGGCGTCAGCCCCGACCTGGAGGTCAATCTCGCTCTGTCGCGGCGGGGCTGCGAGCACGTGCCGAGCGTGCACGGCTGGATCGAGCTGGAACCGGGCACGCTGGCGACCGCCGGCCGCCCCTCCGCGAACGGTCCTTCGAGCGGTGCGGGCTCCAGCGGGGACGAGCCGGTCACGCTCGCGCTGCTGTCGGAGTTCCTGCTCACCGCGACGGACGGCTGGCAGCTCGCGCTCACGAGCGTCCGCGACTGGTTCGCCCAGCCCACAACGCCGGGGACGGCGCCCGCGTTCACCGCCGAGGACGCCGGGGCCGCCGGCGGCGACTTCGCCGCCGAGGCCGAACGGCTCGGCGCGGCCACCGCCGAGGTGCACCGCGACCTCGCCGCCGCGTTCGGCGTGACCCAGGCGCCGCCCGAGCTGGTCCGCAGGATCGTCTTCGCGATGCACGAGCAGCTCGACCAGGTCAGCGCCGCCGTCCCGCAGCTGCGCCCCTACGCGCCCGCGATCCGCGAGGTGTTCGACCGGGTCGCCGCCGAGGCCGCCCCGCTGCCGTTCCAGCGCGTGCACGGCGACTACCACCTCGGCCAGGTCCTGCGCACCGACTCGGGGTGGACGCTGCTGGACTTCGAGGGCGAACCGGCACGCACGCCCGCCGAACGCCGGGCGCCCGCGCACCCGCTGCGCGACGTCGCCGGGATGCTCCGCTCGTTCGAGTACGCGGCGCGGTTCCTGCTGGCGCGGGAGGGCGACCTCCCGCCGCAGGCGGCGGACGCGCTGGAGCTGCGCGCCCAGGCGTGGGCCGAACGGAACCGGGCGGCGTTCTGCGCCGGCTACGCGGCCGCGGGCGGGCCCGACCCCGCGGCGTACGCGACGCTGGTGCGGGCGTTCGAGTTCGACAAGGCCGTCTACGAGATCCGCTACGAGGCGCGCAACCGGCCGTCCTGGCTGCCCGTCCCGCTGCGGTCCCTCGCCCGGCTCGCGGGCTGACCGGGCGGGGACCGCGCCGGCCTCCCCTCCACCGGCCGCGCCTCCACCGGCCGCCTCACAGGTCGATGGCGTAGTCGAGGACGACCCGGTCGGCGGGCAGCACGATCTCGCGGCAGACCTCCATGACGCCCGCGCGCGACAGCATGCGGCGGGTGATGCCGAGCACCGGTACCCCGCCCGTCATGTTCAGGGTCTCGGCCTCCTCGGGCGTCGGCATCCGGGACCGGACGGCCTCCTCGACCCGGATCGGCGGGTGCCCGAGGTAGGCCAGCTGCGCGAGCGTCCCGCCGGGCCAGGGCTCGCGGGCCGGGTCCGCGACGGGAGTCTCGCCGACCACGTCCCACGGCAGGTAGTTGACGGAGATCTGCTGCGGCTCCTCGCGGGCGTAGAAGACGAACCTGCGGCGCAGCAGTTCGGTGCCGGACGGCAGCTCGAACAGCGCGCCGAGGTCGTCGTCGGCCCGGACGCGGGAGAACTCCCGCTCCAGCCGGTAGTCCTCCCAGGTGATCTTCTGGTCGCGGGTGAACGTGGTCTGCGGGGACGCCGCCGGCCCGGTCACCGCGCGGTAGCGGTCCATCGCCACGCGCCGGGCCGGCGGGACGACGCGGACGAGCGTGCCGCCGCCGCGGCGGGTCTCCACCAGGCCCTCGCCGCGCAGCAGCCCGACGGCCTGCCGCACGACGATCTCCGAGACGCCGTGGCGGTCGCACAGTTCGGCGAGGGTCGGCAGCCGCGTCCCCGGTGGGAGGCTGCCGTCCCGGATCCCTTCTCGCAGGGTGTCGGCGATGCGCAGGTAGGCGGGACGGTCCGGCACCGGCGTCACCTCCCTCTCCTCGGGCGCGCCCCCCGGCCTCCGGCCCGCGGCAACGTTCGAACAGCATTCGATGCCGCGTTCGATCCTGCTCGTCCCTCCAGTCATCCATACCTTCCAGGCGCTATCCGCGGGGGCACGGTCCGCTTACGGACAGCTTGACACCTCTCAGGCCGAGTAAGACTTTTGTATACAGAAGCGCGGCCTCGGGGAAGGGACGACCTTGATGGGCGACTTCGAGGATCTGAAGGCGGCCATCGAGGGCGAGTTTCCGGGTTGGCAGGTGTGGCGCAGCGACGCGGGGCGCTGGTACGCGACGCGCAGCGGCGACCTCACCGACGCCCAACTCCAGGCGGGATGTGCGATGACGGTGGCCGCGGACGACTCGGAGGGGCTCCGGCGGACGCTGCTCGACCAGACGCGAGGGGAGTCCGGAGACCGGTGACGGGAGGCAGGGGAGCCGGGGCGGCCCGGTCCGCGTGCGGGGGCGGGCCGGGCTGGGACATTCCGGTACGGAAGGTACCTGTGTCGCTGAGGTGACACAGGAATGGAGCCCAGGGCGGTGGGGTCGGGGTCACCCCTGGGGCGAGGTAGACGTGGCCGCACGGACGGCACATTCGACGCGACCCCACGACGAAGAGTCGTGCCGGCCGTGCGGCCGCAACACCCGCACCGGAACGCTCCGCGCGCGAAAACAGGTCGGCCCGTCATGTGAGAGCGCCGGATCTCGGGGCAACCTCATGGGGTAAACGGCTCTTTGACGGGAGGCCATGACGCCATGGCACGGGTGACGCGCGCGGAGATCGATCGACTCGTCGGCGGCGACCACCATGATCCGCACGGCGTCCTCGGGGCGCATCCCGGCCGGGACGGGGTGACGGTGCGGGCGTTGCGCCCGCTCGCCGAGAAGGTCGAGGTCGTCCTGCCCAGCGGTGACCGGCATCCGCTCCGGCACTTCCACCAGGGGCTGTTCGCCGGGACGCTGCCCGCCGGGACGTCGCTCGCGGGCACCGAGCGGGACCGGGCGCCCCTCGCCGTCCCCGACTACCGGCTCGCCGTCACCTACGGGGACGGGATCGAGACGATCCAGGACGACCCCTACCGGCACCTGCCGACGCTCGGCGAGCTCGACCTGCACCTCATCGGCGAGGGACGGCACGAGGAGCTGTGGCGCGCGCTCGGCGCCCGCGTCCGCTCCTACGCCTCCGCGCTCGGCGCCGTCTCCGGGACGGCCTTCGCGGTGTGGGCGCCGACGGCGCGGGGCGTGCGGGTGGTCGGCGACTTCAACCACTGGGACGGCCGCGCGTACCCGATGCGGTCGCTCGGCTCCACCGGCGTCTGGGAACTGTTCGTCCCGGGCGTCGGCGACGGGACGCGCTACAAGTACGAGATCCTCGGCGCGGACGGCGTGTGGCGCGCCAAGGCCGACCCGATGGCGCAGGCCACCGAGTGTCCGCCCGCGACGGCGTCCCGCGTCTTCACCTCCTCCTACGAGTGGGAGGACGGCGCGTGGATGGACTCGCGCAAGGAGCACGACTGGCTGCACGAACCCATGAGCGCCTACGAGGTGCACCTCGGGTCCTGGCGGCCCGGGCTCGGCTACAGGGAACTGGCCGAGGAACTGACGCAGTACGTCAGCGACATGGGCTTCACGCACGTGGAACTGCTGCCGGTCACCGAGCACCCGTACGGCCCGTCCTGGGGCTACCAGGTGACGTCGTACTACGCGCCCACCGCGCGGTTCGGCGACCCCGACGACTTCCGGTACCTCATCGACCGCCTCCACCAGGCCGGTATCGGCGTCCTCATGGACTGGGTGCCCGCCCACTTCCCCAAGGACGAGTGGGCCCTGGCCCGGTTCGACGGCACCGCCCTCTACGAGCACGACGATCCGAAGCGCGGCGAGCACCCCGACTGGGGGACGCTCGTGTTCAACTTCGGCCGCGCGGAGGTCCGCAACTTCCTGGTGGCGAACGCGTCGTTCTGGCTGGAGGAGTTCCACATCGACGGGCTGCGCGTGGACGCCGTCGCCTCGATGCTGTACCTCGACTACTCGCGCAACGAGGGCGAGTGGACGCCCAACATCTACGGCGGGCGGGAGAACCTGGAGGCCATCTCCTTCCTCCAGGAGATGAACGCGACGGTCTACAAGCGCAACCCCGGCATCGTGACGATCGCGGAGGAGTCGACGGCGTGGCCCGGGGTGTCGCGTCCGACCCATCTCGGCGGGCTCGGCTTCGGGTTCAAGTGGAACATGGGCTGGATGCACGACACGCTCGAATACCTGCGCCACGAGCCGGTGTTCCGGCACTACCACCACAACGAGATCACGTTCTCGCTGGTGTACGCGTTCTCGGAGAACTACGTCCTGCCGCTGTCGCACGACGAGGTCGTCCACGGCAAGGGCTCGCTGCTGAGCAAGATGCCGGGCGACTCCTGGCAGCAGTTCGCCGGGCTGCGGGCGCTGCTCGCCTACATGTGGTCGCATCCCGGCAAGCAGTTGCTGTTCATGGGGCAGGAGTTCGGGCAGGGCGCCGAATGGGCGGAGGAGCGCCCGCTGGACTGGTGGCTGCTCGACAACGCCGCCGAGGGGGCCGACCACCTCGGGCTGCAGAAGCTCGTACGCGACCTGAACCACGCCTACCAGGGCGAGCCCGCGCTGTGGACGCGCGACAGCGACGAGGAGGGGTTCCGCTGGATCGACGGCAACGACGCGGGCGGCAACACCCTGTCCTACCTGCGCTACGGGACGGCCCCGGACGGCGGCGAACCGCCCGTCCTGGCGTGCGTCGTCAACTTCGCCGGGAATCCGCACGAGAACTACCGGGTGGGCCTGCCGCACACGGGCCGCTGGCGCGAACTCGTCAACACCGACGCCTACGAGTACGGCGGCAGCGGCGTCGGCAACCTCGGCCGGGTCGAGGCTGAACCGGTGCCGTGGCACGGGCTGCCCGCGTCCGCGGAGTTGCGGGTTCCGCCCCTGGGGGCGGTGTGGCTCGTCCCTGAATAGGGTGACGGGATGCGCCTGCACATCGTCCCCGGTCAGTTCATGGTGGAGCACCTCCCGCACGCGACGTTCCCGGAGGACGACGAGTGGGTCGCGCTCATCCGCGCCCCCGAGGGCCTCACCGTGATCCGGGACGCCTCACCGTTCGCCGAGACGGAACGCTGGGTCGGCTTCTACGGCGACGCGGGCCACGGCCTCGACACGCCCGGCGTCCTCGCCGCGATCGTGGGACCGCTGGCCGAATCCGGCGTGCCCGTCTTCGTCGCCTCGACGTACCACTCCGACCTCGTCCTCGTCCCGGAGCACCGGTCGAAGGAGGCGGCGGAGGCCCTGCGCGACGCCGGCCACCGCGTCGAGAACTAGGGACTCACAGCCTGACTCGAAGTGGCCTCGGCCGTCTGCGCGAACGCGTGACCTGGCCGGTGGAGCGAGGCCGGTGGCGAGCGGAACCGGGCAGATCGCGAAGCGATGCCGCGTTCGCCCAGGCACGGTCACGTAGCGAGCCGCCAGGCGAGCGAAGTGGGCCGGGACTGTGAAAACACAGCCTAAAGGCGTTCGAGTAGCCAGCGGGGGCCGGTGATGGCGGCGCCCGCCTCCTCGCAGCGGGCGCGCAGCTCCCGGTCGGCCGTGACCACCAGGTGGGCCTTGCCGGGGTCGCCCTGCCGGACGAGGTCGACGATCGTGTCGTCGCCGCTTCCGGGCGCGGCCACGACGCGCAGGCCGTCGACCGGCTCGTCGGCGACGCTCCGCGCCGCGCCCTCGACGACGAGGACGACCTCCGGGAAGCAGCGGTCATAGGGGAACAGTCCGCTCGGCAGGCCGTGCACGCCGCCGTCCAGGCGTTTCAGGTCGTCGCGGAGCCGCGCGTTCGCGCCCGCCCTGTCCTTCCACCAGCCGTCGGCGCGGGCGCCCACGACGTTCGCGGCGTCCACGACGAGGACGAGCTGCTGCATCGCGTCGCGCACGCGGGGCCAGCACCGGGCGAACGGCTCGAACAGCTTGCGGTCGGTGACCTCCTCCTCGCGCACCCATTCGGCTCCGCGCGTCTCCCGCGACGCGGGCAGCACCGGCGCGCGTTCGGACAGCGAACCCACGATGGAGGTGTAGGACCAGCCGCCGTGGTCCTCGACGATCGTGCCGTGGACGCTGACCGTGCCGGTGTCGAGCGTGCATTCCTCGGACGTCTCGCGCAGCGCGCCGGTGACGACGTCCTCGTGGCTGTGCAAGGCGCCGCCGAACATGCCCCACGTCCCGCCGCCGAGCCCCCACCACGCGCGCTGCTGGAGCAGCACCCACACCTGGCCGGAGGAGTCGCGGTGGTAGGCCAGAAGGCCCGCGGCGCCGAACCGCCCCCAGTGCGTGTGCCCCAGGCCGCAGCTTGCCCAGCCGTCGCCGTCTCCCATGCGTCCGACGATAGCGCCGCGGACCCGTGACCAAGGGCACAGTGCCCTCACCCGCCTCGCCGAATACCATTCGGAGGTCACCGTGATCAGGGAGAGCGAGTTGAGCGTCGAGGCGACCCCCCATCGGGAGGCGGCCGATCTGTGGAACACCCTGTCGGGCGCCGAGCTGATCCAGGCGATGGCGGACGAACGGTTCCCGCAGATCTCCGACATCAACGACTACATCGGGCAGGCCATCGCCTCCGCCGAACCGGGCCGGATCGAGATCGCGTGGACGCCGGGCGAGCGGCTCTGCAACCCCGGCGGCACCGTGCACGGCGGCTACATCGCGATGATCCTCGACAACGCGGTCTGCCTCGCGGCGAGCAGCACCTGCGAGCACTTCATGCCGATGCTCACGCTCAACCTGAACGTCGACTACCTGCGCGGCGTCCGGGCGGGCGAGACGTACACCGTGACCGGGACGTGCGTGCACCCCGGCGGCACCCGCATGGTCTCCAACGCGGTGGTCGCCGACGGTCGCGGCCGCCCGGTCGCGCAGGCGTCGGCCAGCGTGGTCCCCAACAAGGCGTTCGCGCGCTGACCCGTCCCCGCCCGGCGCGGCCCGCGGCCCGGCCGGGGGCCCGGCCGGGGGCGCGGGAGCGGCGCCCGGCGAACGCATAGGCTGGGGCCATGGTGGATCCCGGCACAGTCGTCAACGTGATCAAACAGGCCCGCGACCGGCGGACGGCCCCGCTGATCCTCGAACTCGACCTCACCGAGGGCATCGTCGAGACCGCGCCGGCCGACCCCCTCTCGGCGCTGCTGGCCATGCGGCGGCCGGGCCTGCGGGACGTCCTGGACGGGCTGCGCCGCGCCCGCTCCGACAGCCGGGTGCGCGCCCTCGTCGTGAAGGTCAGCGGCACCGTAGGGCTGGCCCTCGCCCAGGAGCTGCGCGAGGCCGTGCAGGGGCTGCGGGACGCGGGCAAGCACACCGTCGCCTGGGCCGAGACGTTCGGCGAGGGAGGCCGCGGCACCGTCCCGTTCTACCTGGCCACCGGATTCGACAAGGTCTACCTGCAGCCCACCGGCGAGGTCGGGCTCACCGGCGTCGCGCTCGAAGAGCCGTTCTTCGCCGGCGCGCTGGAGAAGGCCGGCGTCCGGCCGCGGTTCGCCAAGCGCTACGAGTACAAGACCATGGCGAACACGTTCATGGAGAAGACCTACACGCCCGAGCACGAGGAGTCGTCGCAGCGCCTCGTCACCTCGCTCGGCGAGCAGATCACCGCCGGGATCGCCGCCTCCCGCGGCCTGGCGGAGGAGAAGGTCCGCGAGCTCACCGACCGCGGCCCGCTGCTGGCCGCCGAGGCGCTGGAGGCGGGCCTGGTCGACGGCCTCGCCTACCGCGACGAGATCTACGGCGCCCTGCGCGAGGAGTTCGGCGAGGAGGCGCAGCTGCGCTACGTCTCGCGCTACAACCGCGCGCACGGCCTGGCCGACCGCCTCCCGCAGCCCGGCAGGCAGGACGTCGTGGCGTTCATCAACGGGCAGGGCCCGATCCGGCTCGGCCGCAGCGGCCGCGGCGGCCCGCTCCCGAACTCCGGGCCCGCGATGGGCTCGGACACGATCGGGGCCGCGTTCCGCGCCGCCGTGAAGGACGACCGGGTCAAGGCGATCGTGTTCCGCGTCAACTCCCCGGGCGGCTCCGCCGTCGCCTCCGACTCGATCTGGCGCGAGGTCGTGCTCGCCCGCCGCGCCGGCAAGCCCGTGATCGTCTCGATGGGCAACGTGGCCGCGTCCGGCGGCTACTACGTCGCGATGGCGGCCGACAGGATCGTCGCGCAGCCCGGGACCATCACCGGCTCGATCGGCGTCGTGGTCGGCAAGGCCGTGGTGAACGACCTGCTGGAGCGGGTCGGGGTCGGCCTCGGCTCGGTCGCCGACGGCGACCACGCCCGCATGTTCAGCGCCACCAAGGACTTCAGCGACTCCGAGTGGGAGCGCGTCAACGCCTCCCTCGACAAGATCTACGACGACTTCACCGCGAAGGTCGCCGAGGGCCGCGACCTGTCCCGCGAGCGGGTCCACGAGCTGGCCCGGGGCCGGGTCTGGACGGGCGCGGACGCGCGCGAGCGCGGCCTCGTCGACGAGCTCGGCGGCATCGACCTGGCCCTGGACATCGCCCGCAAGAGGGCGGGGATGGCCTCCGACGCGCCGGTCCGGATCTACCCGCACACCTCGCCGCTGGAGCGGCTGCGCCCGCCGGAGTCCAGCGAGGACCGCACCGCCGCGTCCGCGCGCTTCGACGGGTGGGGCTCGCTCGGCGGGCTCGCCGCGCGCCTCGGTCTGCCCTCCGCGGGCCCGCTCACGCTGCCCGGCTCCTGGGAGATCCGCTGAGCGCCGACTTCGTCGAGGCCGTCGCGGGCTTCGCCACCGGCGTGGTCGTGCTGACCGTCCGCGACGGCCGCGACGACCTCGGCACCACGATCACCTCGTTCATGTCGGTGTCGCTGGATCCCCCGATGGTGCTGGCGAGCGTGGCGTCCTCGTCCTACCTCACCGAGGTGCTGCTACGGCGCCCGCACTGGGCCGCGACGATCCTGTCCGCGTCCCAGCGCGCCCTGGCCGGGCGGTTCGCCGCCGAGGGACGGCCGGGCGCCCGCATCCTGCTGGCGAGCGAGCCCCACCACCGGGGCGAGCACTCCGGCGCCCTCGTCCCCGACGCGGGCGTCTCGGCGCTGGAGTGCGAGACCCGCCGGACGGTCGAGGCGGGCGACCACACCCTCTTCGTCGCCGAGGTCGTCTCGACCGACTACGTCAGCGCCGGGCGAGCCCCCCTCGTGAGGGCCGCCCGGCGCTACCTGACCGCCTAGGCTGTGTTTCAAAGCCCCGGCCCACTTCGCTACAGGCCCTAGGACTTCGGGAAGCGCTCCAGGAAGCCGCGCAGGTCGTCGGCGTGCTCCTCCTCCTGCGCGAGGATCTGCTCGAAGACGCGCTTGGTGGTCGGGTCGCCGTCGCCGAGCCACTGGATGATCTCGGTGTAGGACGCGATGGCGATCCGCTCCGCCACCAGGTCCTCCTTGAGCATCTCCACGAGGTCGAGGCTGGAGTTGTACTCGGCGTGCGCGCGGGTGGTGAGGGTGTCGGGCGAGAAGTCGGGCTCGCCGCCGAGCTGGACGATCCGCTCGGCCAGCATGTCGGCGTGCTGCTGCTCCTCGGCCGCGTGCTGGAGGAACTCGCTCGCGACGGTCTCGGCGTGGATGCCGGTGGCCGTGTAGTAGTGCCGCTTGTACCGCAGCACGCACACGATCTCCGTGGCCAGGGCCTCGTTGCAGACCTGGATCACGCGCTCGACGTCCGCGCCGTACGCCTCGGTGATCGGGCCTTTGTCGATCTCCTGCCGAGCACGCTCGCGCAGGGTCTTGATGTCCGTCAGGAACTCCGCCATCTAGGGGCCTCCACAGTCGACTACAGGAGGCCCTTTACCCGGCGCCCGTGCTTCCACACGGCGTGTGTCAGGGGTACGCCCGGCCGGTATGCGAGGTGGATGTAGGACGGGGCGTCCAGGACGTGGACGTCGGCGCGGGCGCCGGGCGCGAGGTGCCCCACGTCGGTGCGGCGCAGGGCGCGGGCACCGCCCGCGGTGGCCGCCCAGACGGCCTCGGCGGGCGTCATGCGCATGTCGCGGACGGCCACGGCGATGCAGAACGCCATGCTGGAGCTGTAGCAGGACCCGGGGTTGCAGTCGGTCGCGAGGGCGACGGTGGCTCCGGCGTCCAGGAGGCGGCGGGCGTCCGGGTAGGGCTGGCGGGTGGAGAACTCGACGCCGGGCAGGAGCGTCGCGACCGTCCGGGACGAGGCCAGCGCGTCCACGTCGGCGTCGCCGAGGAACGTGCAGTGGTCGGCGGACGCGGCCTCCAGCTCGACCGCGAGCCGCACGGCGGGCCCCTGGGTGAGCTGGTTGGCGTGCAGGCGCGGCGCCAGGCCCGCCTTGACGCCCGCGGTGAGGACCTCCCGGGCCTGGTCGGCGTCGAAGGCGCCCTCCTCGCAGAAGACGTCCACCCAGCGGGCGTGCGGGGCGCAGGCGGCGAGCATGTCGGTGGCGGCGAGGCGGGCGTACCCGGCGGCGTCGCCCGCGTACTCGGCCGGGACGACGTGGGCGCCCAGGTAGGTGACCTCGTCGGCGTACTCGGCGGCGATGCGGACGGCGCGCGCCTCCTGGTCGACCGTGAGGCCGTAGCCGGACTTGCACTCCACCGTCGTGACGCCCTGCCGGGCCATCTCGTGCACGAGGCGGCGCACGTTGGCGCGCAGCTCGTCGTCGGACGCGGCGCGGGTGCGCTCGACGGTCGTGCGGATGCCGCCCGCGGCGTACTTCTCGCCGCTCATCCGGGCGGCGAACTCCTCGGCGCGCTCACCGGCGAAGACGAGGTGGGCGTGGGAGTCCACGAAGCCGGGCAGCACCGCCCGCCCGCCGGCGTCGAAGGACTCGTCGGCGGCGGGGGCGCGCGAGGACGGGCCCGTCCACGCGACCGCGCCGTCCTCGATCACCAGCGCGGCGTCGCGGACGACGGCCAGGCCGCCGCCCCGGTGAGTGGATACGGCGGGATCGTTGGTGACCAGCTCTCCGATGTTGGTGATGACCGTGCTCATCGGCGCAGGATCTCACGGGGCGGGGACGGGCCGGTGGTGACGGCGGCGATGGAGCGGGCCAGCGCGGCGGGGACGTCTTCGACCAGCAGGTGCCGGCCGTCGCGGACGATCTGGCGGCCGGAGACGACGACGTGCCGCACGTCGGCGGCGGTGGCGGCGAACACGGCGGCCTCGGCGGCGTGGTCCGGGGCCGCGCCCGCGGTGCGGACCGAGTCGAGGGCGACGGTGACGAGGTCGGCGTAGGCGCCGGGTTCCAGCCGTCCCGCCTCGGGCCAGCCGAGCCCGTAGTGGCCGTTGGACGTGGCCGCCGTGAGCAGCTCCCCCGCCGTCCAGTGGCCGCGGGCGCGGGTGCGGAGCCGCTCGTGCAGCTCGACCGCGCGGGCCTCCTCGAACAGGTCGACGACGGCGTGCTGGTCGGAGCCGAGGCAGATCGGGGAGCCCGCGTCCGCCAGGTCGCGGGCGGGGCCGATGCCGTCGGCGAGGTCCCGCTCGGTGGTCGGGCACATGCACACGCCGGTCATCGTCGTCCCGAGCAGGCCGATGTCCTCCTCGGTGAGGTGCGTCGCGTGCACGGCCGTGGTGAGCGCGCCGAGCGCCCCGGCCTCGGCCAGCAGGCGGGCCGGCGTCATGCCGTAGGCGTCCAGGCAGTCGCGGTTCTCGGCGGGCTGCTCGGACAGGTGGACGTGCAGCGGCGCGCGGTGCTCGCGCGCCCACGAGGCGACGGCGTGCAGCTGCTCGCGCGGCACGGCCCGGACGGAGTGGATCGCTGCGCCGACGCGGGCGTGGGACCGCCCCGACTTGCCGGTCCGCTCGTGCAGGCTGTCGACGCGCCGCGCCCAGTTCCCGGCGGTGCCGTCCCCGAACCGCAGCTGCGGCCCGGCGAGCGGCCGGCCGATGCCGCCGGTCAGGTAGCAGGTGTCGAGCAGGGTGATGCGGATGCCCGCGTCGGACGCGGCGGCGATCAGCGCCTCGCCCATGGCGTTCGGGTCCCCGTAGGGGGCGCCGCCCGGGCGGTGGTGCAGGTAGTGGAACTCGCCGACGCAGCTGATCCCCGCGAGGGCCATCTCGGCGAACACCGCGGTCGCGAGCGCGCGGTAGGAGTCCGGGTCGAGCCGGTCGGCGACCCGGTACATCTGCTCGCGCCACGTCCAGAACGTCCCGGAGTGCGCCTGGACGCGGGAGCGCAGCGCGCGGTGGAACGCGTGGGAGTGGGCGTTGGCGAGGCCCGGCAGGGTCAGGCCGGGCAGGTGCCGGGCGTCGGGCGGGGCCGGGACGCGGGGGGTGATGCCGGAGATCCGCTCGCCGTCGGCCTCGATGAGCACGTCGGCCGCGACGCCGTCGCCTAGCCAGGCGAACTGGGCATGCCACTGCATGACGGATCCCCTACCCGCGCGCCAGGTCGTCCAGTACGGCGGCGAGGGCCTCGACGCCGGCCAGGCGGTCGGCCGGCTCGGCGAACTCCTCCGGCGCGTGCGACACCCCCGTCGGGTTCCGCACGAACAGCATCGCGGTCGGCAGCCGCGCCGACAGGACGCCCGCGTCGTGGCCCGCGCCCGTCGGCAGGACGGGGACGCCGCCGAGCGCCGCGCCGACGCGGTCGCGCAGCGCCAGGTTGAAGTCGACGATCTCGGTGTAGGACTCCTCGGCGAGGTCGACGCTCACCCGGTGCGGGCGCGCCGCGACCCGCGCGGCCTCGTCCACCTCCAGCACGGTCCGGCGGACGGCGTCGTCGGCGGGGCCGCGGGCGTCCAGCCAGGCGGTGACCGCCGACGGGATCGCGTTGACGCCGTTCGGCTCGACCCGGACCTTCCCGACCGTGGCGACGGTCCCGTTGCGCTCGGCGGCCTCCCGCGCGGCGATGACCATGTGCGCGAACGGCAGCATCGGGTCGCGCCGGTCGGGCAGCCCGGTCGTCCCGGCGTGGTTGCCCTCGCCCGCGAAGTCGAACCGCCACCGGCCGTGCGGCACGATCGCGCTCGCGACGCCGACCGGCTGCTCCAGCGACCGGCCCTGCTCCACGTGGAGCTCGACGTAGCAGGCGATCCGGCCGAGCAGGTCCTCGTCCGGGCCGATCGCGTGCGGGTCGAGCCCGGCGTTGTGGACGACCTCGGCGAACGTGTGCCCGCCGGCGTCGGTGAGCCCGCGCGCCCGGGCCGGGTCGATCGCCCCGGCCAGCAGCCGGGAGCCGAGGCACGCCACCCCGAACCGGGCGCCCTCCTCCTCGGCGAACGCCCCGATCCCGATCGGCCGCGCCGGCCGGACGCCGCGCTCGCGGAGCAGGTCGACCGCCGCGAACGCCGACACGATGCCGAGCGGCCCGTCGAACGCTCCGCCGCCCGGCACGGAGTCGAGATGGCTGCCGGTCAGGACGGCGCCCGTGCGGGACCCGTCCTCCGGGTACCACCAGGCGATCATGTTGCCGTTGGGGTCGTGCTCGAGGTCGAGGCCGCGGCGCCGCGCCTCGTCCGCGAACCAGGCGCGGCACTCCAGCTCCGGCGGCGTCCACGCGAACCGGTGGTAGCCGCCGGTCACCGCGTCCCGCCCGACCGGCAGCAGCTCCGCCCACATCTCCTCGAAGCTCATGGCCGCATGGGGATGCGCACGCCGCGCTCGTCGGCGACCTCGGCGGCCCGCTCGTAGCCGGCGTCGACGTGCCGCATGACGCCGGTGCCCGGGTCGTTGGTCAGGACGCGCCGGAGCTTCTCCCCCGCGAGGGCCGTGCCGTCGGCGACGCAGACCTGCCCGGCGTGGATGGAGCGGCCGATGCCGACCCCGCCGCCGTGGTGGACGGACACCCACGTCGCGCCGGAGGAGGTGTTGAGCATCGCGTTCAGCAGCGGCCAGTCGGCGATCGCGTCCGATCCGTCCTTCATGCCCTCGGTCTCCCGGTACGGGCTGGCGACCGAGCCGCAGTCGAGGTGGTCGCGGCCGAGCACGATCGGCGCGCTGATCTCGCCGCGCGCCACCAGGTCGTTGAACACCTCGCCCGCCCTGTCGCGCTCGCCGTAGCCGAGCCAGCAGATCCGCGACGGCAGGCCCTGGAAGTGGACCTTCTCCTGCGCCATCCGGATCCACCGGGTCAGCGGCTCGTTGTCGGGGAACAGGTCGAGGATCGCCTGGTCGGTGCGGGCGATGTCCTTCGGGTCGCCCGACAGCGCCGCCCACCGGAACGGCCCCTTGCCCTCGCAGAACAGCGGCCGGATGTAGGCGGGCACGAACCCGGGGAACTCGAAGGCGCGCGCGTAGCCGGCGAGCTGCGCCTCGCCCCGGATGGAGTTGCCGTAGTCGAACACCTCGGCGCCCGCGTCCTGGAACCCGACCATCGCCTCGACGTGGACGGCCATGGAGGCGCGGGCCTTGGCGATGAAGCCGTCGCGGTCCTTGTCGCGCTCGGCGGCCATGTCCTCGAAAGCGACGCCCTGCGGCAGGTACGCCAGCGGGTCGTGGGCGCTGGTCTGGTCGGTGACGATGTCGATCGGGGCGCCGCGGCGCAGCAGTTCCGGGACGATGTCGGCGGCGTTGCCCGGTACCGCGATCGACAGCGGCCGGCGCTCGGCCCTGGCCTCCTCGGCGAGCCGCAGCGCCTCGTCCAGCGAACCGGCCCGCACGTCGCAGTAGCGGTGCGCGACCCGGCGCTCGATCCGGGACGGGTCGCACTCGACGCAGATCGCGACGCCGCCGTTCATCGTGACGGCGAGGGGCTGCGCGCCGCCCATCCCGCCGAGCCCGGCGGTCAACGTGATCGTCCCGGCGAGGGTGCCGCCGAACCGCTTCTCGGCGACGGCGGCGAACGTCTCGTAGGTGCCCTGCAGGATCCCCTGCGTCCCGATGTAGATCCACGATCCGGCGGTCATCTGGCCGAACATCGTCAGGCCGAGCGACTCCAGGCGGCGGAACTCCTCCCACGTGCCCCACTGCGGGACGAGGTTGGAGTTCGCGATGAGCACGCGCGGCGCCCACTCGTGCGTCTGGAAGATCCCGACCGGCTTGCCGGACTGGACGAGCAGCGTCTCGTCCCCCTCCAGGTCGGACAGCGACCGGATGATGCCGTCGAAGGCGTCCCAGTTCCGGGCCGCCTTCCCGGACCCGCCGTAGACGACCAGCTCGTCCGGGTGCTCGGCGACCTCGGGATCGAGGTTGTTCTGGATCATGCGCAGGGCGGCCTCCTGCGGCCACCCCTTGGCGGCGGTCAGCGAGGTGCCGCGCGGCGCGCGGACGGGACGGGGACCGGACATCTGGGACTCCTTCAGGAGAGCGGGCCGGTGACGGCCTCGGCGGCGGCGACGAGCGAGCCGTCCCGGACCAGTGCGGTCGCGGCGGCGATCTCGGGGGCGAGGTAGCGGTCCGGGCCGGGCGGCGGCACGGCCTCGCGGAGCCTGGAGACCACGGCGGCGGTGGCCGGGCCGGGAAGCAGCGGGGTGCGCAGTTCCAGCGCCCGCGCGGCGGTGAGGATCTCGACGGCGACCACCTGGGCGAGGCCGTCCACCGCGCGGCGCAGCTTGCGGGCCGCGCTCCACCCCATCGAGACGTGGTCCTCCTGCATGGCCGAGCTCGGGATCGAGTCGGCGCTCGCGGGCACGGCGAGGCGCTTCAGCTCCGACACGATCGCGGCCTGCGTGTACTGGGCGATCATGTGCCCGGAGTCGACGCCCGGGTCGTCGGCGAGGAAGGCGGGCAGCCCCGCGGAGCGCCCCCTGTCCAGCATCCGGTCGGTGCGGCGCTCGGACATCGAGGCGACGTCGGCCGTCGGGACGGCGAGGAAGTCCAGCACGTAGGCGACCGGAGCGCCGTGGAAGTTGCCGTTCGACTCGACCCGCCCGTCCGGCAGGACGACCGGGTTGTCCACGGCGGACGCCAGCTCCCGTCCCGCGACCAGTTCGGCGTGCGCGAGCGTGTCGCGGGCGGCGCCGTTGACCTGCGGGGCGCAGCGCAGCGAGTAGGCGTCCTGCACGCGGGTGCAGTCGGGCCCCCGGTGCGACTCCATGATCTGCGAGTCGGCCAGCAGCGCCCGCAGGTTCGCGGCCGACGCGGCCTGGCCGGGGTGGGGCCGCAGGTCCTGCAGGTCGGCGGCGAAGACGCGGTCGGTGCCGAGCAGCGCCTCGACGCTCATCGCGGCGGCGACGTCGGCGGCGGTGAGCAGCCTCCGCAGGTCGTTGATGGCCAGGACGAGCATGCCGAGCATCCCGTCCGTGCCGTTCAGCAGGGCGAGCCCCTCCTTGGCGCCGAGCGTGACCGGGGCGATCCCCGCGTCCCGCAGAGCGTCGGCCGCCGGCCTCAGCTCACCGGCGGCGTCCCGGACCGACCCCTCGCCGATCAGCGCGAGGGCCACGTGGGCGAGCGGCGCGAGGTCGCCGGAGCAGCCGAGGCTCCCGTACTCGAAGACCTGCGGGGTGATGCCCGCGTTGAGCAGCCCGGCCAGGGTCCGGGCGGTGACGGGCTGGACGCCGGTCCGGCCGGTGGCGAGCGTCCGCAGCCGGAGCAGCATCAGCGCCCGGACGACCTCGCGCTCGACCTCGGCCCCCGACCCCGCCGCGTGCGACCGGACGATGTTCAGCTGGAGCTGCGCCCGGAGCTCGGGCGCGATGTGCCGGGTGGCGAGGGCCCCGAAGCCGGTCGAGACGCCGTAGACCGGCGTCGGGCGCGCCGACAGCTCCTCGATGTGGGCCCGCGCCTCACCGATCAGCTTCAGCGCCCCGTCCGTCAGCGCGACCCTGGCACCGTCCCGCGCCACCGCCACGATCTGCTCGAACGCCAGCGGTTCCGGGCCGACCTCGACCCCTGCGTCCCCCATACCCAAACCCATACCCACCATTGGAGCGCGTCCGGGGCCGCACCCCCAGCCCCGGACGGCGCTCTGTGTCTCGTATACGAGACAATCGGAGCATGAGCCAGGTCCCCGCCGCCCGCCGCGCCCTCGCGGTGCTGCGCCTGCTGGCGGGCGCGCCCGGCCCGCTGCCCGCCTCGGCGATCGCCCGCTCCCTCGCCCTCCCCCGCTCCAGCGCCTACCACCTGCTGACCGCGATGGCCGAGGACGGCTTCGTCACCTACATCCCCGAGGAGCGCCGCTGGGGCCTCGGCGTCGCCGCCTTCGAGATCGGCTCCGCCTACCTGCGCCACGAGCCCCTGGAACGCCTCGCCCGCCCCCTCCTGCGCCGCCTGGTCGACCGCGTCGGCGAGATCGCGCAGCTCGGCGTCCTGCACGGCGCCGAGACCCTCTACCTGCTGAAGGAGCAGCCGCCCCGGCACGCCGCCCTGGTCACCGACGTGGGCGTCCGGATGCCCGCGCAGCTCACCGCGAGCGGCCGCTCGATCCTGGCGTACCTGCCGCCCGCGCAGGTCAGGGCCCTGTTCCCGGGCCGCTTCGTGGACCGCACCGGCCGGGGCCCCGCCACCCTGCGCGACCTGCGCCGCACCCTCGCCGAGGACGCCCGCCGGGGCTGGGCGGTCGAGGACGGCCACGTCACCGAGGGCTTCGCGAGCATCGCCGCCTGCGCCTTCGACCACACCGGCCGCCCCACCGCCGCGATCACGGTGACGTTCCGCCGCGAGGACCACCCGGAGGAGACGTGGCCCGCCCTGGCGCACCAGGTGCGCGCCACGGCCGCCGCCCTCACCACCCGCCTCACCGGCCGCCCTCCGGCCTGACGCCGAAACGGTCCGCGACCAGCCGGCCGGCCCAGAGGCGCAGCGCGTCCTCCACGGGCGGGTGGCTCAGCCCGGCCTCCTTGGCCAGCGCGTCCGCCGACGACGTGTCGTACCGGTCCTCGGACAGGAAGGACAGCGTCTCGGGCTCGACCCCGGTGAGCGCGCGCGGCAGCCGCCGCACGAGCCCGACCGGCACCGTCACCCGGGGCGGGCGCACGCCGAGGTGCCGCGCCAGGAGCCCGACCAGCTCGGGCAGGGGCGGCGTGGCATCGTCCAGAACCCGGTGGGCGCGGTAGGCCCCCTCGTCGTACTCGGGCACGGCCGCCATGAAACGGGCCAGGTGATCGACGGTGACCACGGGCACGAACGTGCGCCGCGACCCGGCCAGGGCGGGCAGGCGCCCGGCCCAGAGATCCCGCACCATCTCGGCGAGCCCGATGTACTGCCCGGCCTCCCCGGTGGCCGAGTGCCCGATCACGGTCGCGGGATGCACCGCGGTGAGGGGCGCCCCCGTCTCCGCCGCGACCGCGCGCACCGCCGCGTCCCCTTCGAGCTTGGACGCCTCATACGCGCCCAGGCGCCGGTAGAGCGCGTCGAGTTCCTTCGCTGGCACCGGGTAGGCGAGCCTCCCTTCGGAGGCCACGCGATAACCGGAGACGTGGACCAGGCGCCGGAGCCGCGGACGCGCGGCCGCCCACCGCGCCACGTTCACGGCACCGTCGACGTTCGCCCGCCGCGCCTCCTCCCGGCCGAGCCCGAACCGGAACAGGGCGGCGGCGTTGAAGACGTCCCGCACGGCCTCCAGCCGCTCGCGGTCCTCCTCGTCCAGGCCCAGGTCCGGCCGCGTGATGTCGGCGCCGACGACCATCAGCCCCTGATCGTCGACGCCGTGCTCGCGCAGCCATCCCCGCAGCTCGCCACCGCGCCCGGCGCCGCCCCGGACGGCCACGGCGACCGCCCGCCCCCGTCCCAGCAGTTCCGCCGTCAGCCATCGGCCGACGAACCCCGTCGCCCCGACCACCAGGGCACCGCCGGCCCCGCTCTCCCTGAACGTCATGGGGAGAAACTAGACCGGTCTACCTATTTTGTCGAGCGCGTGTCAGCGCTTCTTCGCCCTTCCGCCACTGCAGGTCGCCCTGGTACCCGAGGGCGGCGTTGACGCTTCCCACCGTGGCGCCGAGCGAGACGGTGACCGCAGGCCCGATCGTGAAGGTGTTGGAGGCGTCTTCGCCGCGACGCTGGTGGCCGGCCTGGCCTCCCCGCCGCCGGACGCCACCGTGGTCCCCACCACGGCCGCCGTGCCCAGAACGGCCACACCGGCCAGCGCCACCCCTGCCTTCTTCATTCGGGAGTTCCCCTCTGTGACCCGATCCGTCCCTTGGACCGCACGAGCCATTCTTCGAAGAATTCCGCCCCGGAATCAGGGCCCTAGGACCCCAACCCCCCACCCCCGGGCCCTACCCGGCGGATCCAGTCGGCGCGGAGGAGTTCGTACTCGACCTCGCCGTGTTCGGTGCCGGGAATGGGGTCGTCCCAGTGCTGGTGGAAGGTGCGCAGGTAGATCAGGCCGCACTTCTCCATGACGCGGCGGGAGGCGGCGTTGACGGCCATGGTCTGGGCGAAGACGCGGTGGACGCCGAGGTCGGTGAACGCCTTGGCGATCAGGGCGCGCGACGCCTCGGTGGCGTATCCCCGGCCCCAGCTGGCCGCGCGCAGGCAGTAGCCGAGTTCGGCCTGCCGGAGGTCGTGGCCATCACCCGGTTCGAGGGCGAACCAGCCGATGAAGTCGCCACTGGAGAGCTCGACCGCGGCCCAGCGGCTGAGAGGGCCCTGCTCGTACCAGGCGAGGATCTTGGCGAGGGTCTGGTCCCTCAGATGGGCGCGCGGGGTGGGCCTGCCGCCGGTGAGGAAACGCACGACCTCCGGGTCGCCGTGGAGCCAGACCAGGTCGTCCAGGTCGTCCTCGGTGAAACGACGCAGCAGCAGGCGGTCGGTGGTGAGAAATACCCGCACGGAGCCGAGCCCTCCAGATGGCCGTACGAGCCAGTGTAGAGCGGCGCCGTCGACGCGGCCCTAGCGGCGGGTGAGGGCGGTGAGTATGCGGTCGGCGTGCGTCCACAGGACGGCGCCGCCGATCCCTTCCACCGTGTGACGTCTCGCGCCGGGGATGCGAGCCGCGAGCGCGGCACCGTTGTCGGGCGAATGAGCGGTGTCCTGCTCGCCGTACCAGAGGCTGACGGGGACGTCGATGCCGGAGAGGTCGAACGGCCACCGGCCCATGGCGAGGGCGGTGTCGCGCGCATAGCCCTCCGGGCCCTGCGCGAAGGCCTCGTCCAGTGCGCGGCGGTACGCGGCGGCGAACACCGGTTCGCCGTACACGTCCAGGTCGGAGGCCGGGCTCCCGTTCATGACCATCGTCCACATCGCGTCGGCGCCGAACCCGCGGAAGAAGCGTTCGGCATCGTCGGGTTCGGCGGCCACGCGGTCGACCAGGGCGCGCAACTCCTCCGGCAGCGCGTCCGCGAACTCGGGGGCGGCGATCTCGTCCGCCCCGGAGACCACGGCCACGGCGGAGGCAAGCCCCGCGACGGCGCAGGCGAGCGCGAACGGAGCGCCCTGCGAATTCCCCACCATGGCGGGCCGCCCCAGGCCGCGCGACGCGATCAGCGCGCGCATGTCCGTCGTGAAGTCGGCGAAGGTCCTGCCCGGCGAGGGGGACGACGCGCCGAGTCCCGGGCGGTCCGCCGAGACGAGCCGCACGCCGAGACGGTGGACGGCATCCGGGCCGAATCCGAGCCGGCGGCTCGTGGCCGCGCCAGGGCAGAGCAGGACGGGCGCTCCGTCCTCCGGGCCCCACTCGGCCCAGCCGAGCACCCGGCCGTCCGGGAGCGCGATCCGTCCGAGCCGTTCGGGGTCGGCGACGATCGTCATGATCCCCATTATGGCGTCGCTGGAACGGTCCTTTTGGCGTGAATGCCGCTAATGATCGAAATCGTCCGGGTTCGTCTCTACAATCACAGGCGATCGGATACCCGGACAGGGAGGTCCGTCCGTGAGCGGTGAGCACCATCCGGAATGGTTGGTCGATTCCGAGACGCCCAGCGTGGCCCGGATGTACGACTACTACCTCGGCGGCAAGGACAACTTCGCGGCGGACCGCGAGGCGGCCGACCAGGTGGTGGCCGCGATGCCGAACGTGCTGGAGTTCACCCGCGCCAACCGCGGGCTGCTCTCGCGGGCCGTGACGATGATGGCCGACCGCGGCATCCGGCAGTTCCTCGACATCGGCTCCGGGCTTCCGACGCAGGAGAACGTGCACCAGGTGGCCCAGCGCGCGGCCCCCGGATCGACCGTCATCTACGTCGACAACGACCCGATCGTGCTCACGCACGCGCGGGCGCTGCTGGCCGACAACCCGCTGACGACGGTCATCCAGGCCGACTTACGCGAGCCGGAGAGCATCCTGGACGACCCCGAGGTCAAGGCCCGGATCGACTTCGGCCGGCCGGTGGGCCTGCTGCTCCTGGCGATCCTGCACTTCATCCCGGACGAGGCGCGCCCGGCGGAGATCGTCGCGAGGCTCCGCGCGCCGCTGGCCCCCGGCAGCTGCCTGGCCATCACGCACGGCCACCGGGGCGAGGTCACCACGCAGGTCGAGGAGCAGGTCCGGGGCGCCTACGGCAGGACGGGGGCGGGCGACATCATTCCGCGCGGGATCGACGAGGTCATGACGTTCTTCGAAGGCACCGAACTGGTCGGCCCCGGTCTGGTCCAGGTGGCCGACTGGCGGGCGGACGCCGAGCCGTCCCCGCCCGACATGTCGCGGCCGGGGTTCCTCGCCGGCGTCGGGAGGGTGATCTGATGCTGCCGACACACCTGCTGTTCGGCCGGGCGTTCAGCGAGGACCCGTACGCCGTGTACGCCGAACTGCGGGCGGCGGGGCCCGTCCATCCGATCGACTTCCCGCCCGGCGCCGCCGCCTTCCTCGTGGTCGACCACGAGCACGGCCGCGCGGCGCTGAGCGACCCGCGCCTGTCCAAGGACACCGCGTTCAGCGCCGTGCCGGTGAACCCCGAGCTCTTCTTCGGCGGCACGATGCTCGGGATGGACCCGCCCGACCACACCCGGATGCGCGGGCTCGTGGCCAAGGCGTTCACCGCCCGGCGGGTGGAGCGGCTGCGCCCCCGCGTCGAGGAGATCGCCGGCGGGCTGCTGGACGGCATCGCGGACCGCGGCGAGGCCGACCTGATCGAGGACTTCGCCGTCCCGCTGCCGATCCGGGTCATCTGCGAGCTGCTCGGCGTCCCGGCGCGCGACCGGGCCCGGTTCCGCGAGTGGACGGCCGTGCTGACCGTGCCGGCGCTGACCGCCGAGGCCCGCGGGCGCCGCCGCGAGGCGGCCCGGGCGTTCAACGGCTACCTGCTCGACGTCATCGCCGAGCGGCGGGACGAGCCCCGCGACGACCTGGTCAGCGGACTGATCACCGCCCGCGACGGGGACGCCGCCCTCACCGAGGCGGAGATGCTCGGCACCGTCGCGCTGCTGCTCATCGCCGGGCACGAGACCACCGTCAACCTCATCGGCAACGGGATGCTCGCCCTGCTCCAGGCGCCCGGCCAGCTCGAACTGCTCCGGTCGCGGCCCGAGCTGGTGCCGTCCGCGGTCGAGGAGCTGCTGCGGTTCGACGGCCCGGTCGAACGGGCGAGCCAGCGCATCGCCCTGGAGGACATGGAGATAGCCGGGACGCCGATCCCCAAGGGCGCCTGGGTGCACGTCTCGCTCGGCGCCGCGGACCGGGACCCCGCGGTCTTCGAGGCCCCCGACACGCTGGACGTGACCAGGGCCGCCAACGTTGGCCGACAGCGGGGGCACGTCGCCTTCGGCCACGGCCCGCACTTCTGCCTCGGCGCCCCGCTGGCCAGGCTGGAGGGGCAGATCGCCATCGGCGGCCTGCTGGACCGCTTCCCCGATCTCTCCCTCGCCGTCCCGGCCGACGAGCTGCGCCACCACCGCACCGGCTCGATCGTCCGCGGCCTGGTCTCGCTCCCCGTCCGGGTCTGACCGCCGCACGCGCAATCAAGCGGCATGTCCGGATCGCAGACCGCGATCTATGCTCGGAGCGGTGGCAGGACGGGCGGGTGGTGACATGGCGACGCTGCGCCGCCGATGGTTCTGGCCGGTGGCCGCGGCCGCGGCGATCCTGCTCGTCTCCGGGTTCGTGCTGGTCGAGCCCAAGGCGGCCGGGGACGCGTCGGTCCGGGTCATGACGTACAACCTGCGGGGCGTGAACGATCCGCCTCCGCGCGACTGGAGGACCCGGCTGCCGCTGGTCAGGCGCCTGCTGCGCGAGCACGACCCGGATCTGCTCGGGGTGCAGGAGGCCCGCTGGCACCAGGTGCGGGATCTCGCCCGGACGCTGCCGGAGTACCGCTGGATCGGGCTCGGCAGCCAGGGCGGCACCCGCGACCAGTTCCTGGCGATCTTCTACCGGGAGCGGCGGTTCGAGGTGCTGGACTTCGACCACTTCTGGCTCTCCGACACGCCCTCCGTGATCGGCTCGGCCACCTGGGGCAACCGGTACGTCCGGATGGTGACGTGGGCGAAGTTCCGCGACCGCCGCACCGGGACGGTCTTCTACCAGGCCAACACGCACCTGGACAACCTGTCGGCGGGCTCGCGGGTGAGGAGCGCCCGGCTCATCCTCGACCGCGTCCGCGGCTTCCAGGCGGGGGCGCCGGTCGTTCTCACCGGCGACTTCAACGACACGGCCGGGGCGTCCCCGGCGTACGCGATCCTCACCGGGCCCGGCGCCCTGCGCGACACCTGGACGGCCGGCCGGCACGGGCCCCAGTACCGCACCGAGAACCACTGGGAGCCCCCGGAGCCGGGCGGCAGGCGGATCGACTGGATCCTCGTGCGGGGCCGGGTCAGGACGGTGTGGGCCGAGATCGACCCGTACCGCGCGGGCGGCGTCCACCCGTCCGACCACGACCCCGTGATCGCCCGCCTGGCCTTCCGGAGGTGAGCCGCCCGGGACGGCGAACGGCCGAGCCCCAGGCGGGGCTCGGCCGTCGACGACGTGCGGGGATTACGCGAGGCCGGACTTCTTCAGCCACTCCTCGGCGACCTTCTCCTGGTCGTCCTTGTCGATGGCGACGCGCTTCATCATGTCCAGGAGGTCCTGGGTGGTGAGCTTCGCGGAGACGCCGTTCAGCGCCGCCCTGGCCTTCTCGTCCACCGCCTTCGTGTTGACCAGCGGCGTGACGTTCTGGGCGGAGAAGACGTTCTCCGGGTCCTCCAGCACGACGAGCTTGTTCTGCTGGATCGTCGGGTCGGTGGTGAACAGGTCGGCGGCCTGGACCTTGTTCTCGGTGAGCAGCTTCACCAGGGTGGCCTGGGCGCCGGCGTCGAACGGCTGGAACTTCTTGAACTTCAGGCCGTAGGACTTCTCGAGGCCGACGAGGCCCTGCTGGCGGGTCTTGAACTCCGAGGGACCGGCGATCACGAGGTCCTTGGCGACCGGCTTGAGGTCGGCGATCGACTTCAGGCTGTACTTGGCGGCCGTCTGCGGGTTGACGGTGACGGAGTCCTTGTCCTCGGCCTTCGCGGAGTCCAGGATCTCGACGCCGGCGGGCAGCTTGGCCTTGAGCGCGGCGTTGATCTCCTCGGTGGTGGCGGCCGTGCTGGTCTTGTCGACCGAGGTGGTGAGCAGGGCGCCGTTGTACTCGGGCATCACGCTGATGCCGCCCTTGACGACCTGGTCGTAGTAGATCTCGCGGGCGCCGATGTTGAACTTGCGGGTGACCTTGACGCCCTTGGCCTCCAGCGCCTGCGCGTACAGCTCGCCGAGGAGGTTGCTCTCGGGGAAGTTCGCGCCGCCGACGGTGACGGTGCCGTTCCCGCCGCCTCCGGAGAGCGGGTTCGAGTCGTCTCCGGAGTCGCCGCTCCCGCAGGCGGACAGCGACAGGGCGGCCACGAGGCCGACGACCGCGCCCCTGATGAGTTTGTTCATGGTGCTCTTCCTTCGGTGTCAGGAGGATCGGGCGGAGCCGAGCAGGCCCGGTGAGACGAGGAGGCGGCGCAGTGCCGCGAAGGCCGCCTGGACGATCAGCGCGAGCAGCACCACCAGGACGGTGCCCCCGACGACGAGCTGGTAGTCGTTGCGGGCCAGGCCGTCGATGATGTAGCGGCCGAGGCCGCCGAATCCGGGGTAGGCGGCGATGGTGGCGGTGGCGACGACCTGGATCGCGGAGGTGCGCAGCCCCAGCAGGATGAGGGGCAGCGCCATCGGCAGCTCGACCCGCCACAGTACGCCCCAGCCGGTCATGCCCATGCCGCTGGCCGCGTCCCTGGCGTCGGCGTCGACGCCGCGGACGCCCTCGAAGGTGTTGACCAGGATCGGCGGGACGGCGAGGGCGACGAGCGCGACGAGCACCGGCGTGATGCTGTACTCGATCACCACGACGATCAGCACCAGGCCGAAGGTGGGGACGGCGCGGGCGACGTTCGCCAGGCTGATCGCGAGGAACCCGCCCCGGCCGGTGTGCCCGACGAGCAGCCCGAGCGCGAGCCCGATGACCGCGGCGCACACCAGCGCCACGCCGCTGTAGTAGACGTGCTGGAGCAGGCGGTGCGGGATGCCGTCGCCGCCGTGCCACTGCGAGGACGTGGTCAGCCACGTCCAGAACAGGTCGATCTGGTTCCACAGCTCGTTCATGAGGTCATCCGGGCTCGGGCCCACGGGGTGAGCAGGCGTTGGACGGTGACCAGGATCGCGTCGGTGACCAGGGCCAGCAGGACGATCAGGACGGTGGCGGCCACGATCTGCGTCTGGAACTGGAGCTGGTAGCCGCGGATGATGTCGTAGCCGAGGCCGCCCTGCCCGATCAGCTGGCCGACGGCGACGAGGCTGATGGAGGAGACGGCGGCGACGCGCGTCCCGGCGATGACGATGGGCACGGCGATCGGCAGCTCCACCTGGAGCAGGCGCCGCAGCGGGCCGAAGCCCATCGCGGTGGCCGCCTGCCGGACGGGTTCGGACACCGACGCCAGCCCGTCCACCACGTTCGGGACGAGCACCGACAGGCTGTACAGCGTCAGCGGGATCATGACCGTGGCCGCGGTCAGGCCGGTGTACTGGATGAAGACCATGAACAGCGCGAGCGACGGGATCGCGTAGAAGACGTTCGAGACCGTCAGCGCCGGCGGGTAGAGCCAGCCCCAGCGGCGGCACAGCATGCCGACCGGCAGCGAGATGATCAGGCCGAACAGCACCGGCAGCAGCGCGAGCCGCAGGTGGATGAGGGCGTGCTCGGTCAGCGTGTCGGTGTGCTCGCCGATCCAGCCCCAGTCGATGTCCATCAGCCGGCGCCTCCGGCGTCGGCCTCCTCGGCATCGCCGGGCTCCTCGGGCGCGGCGGGGGCGGCGGGCGCGTCCTGGCCGCCGCCGCGGCCGTGGGTGGGGACGGCCAGCAGGTCGGTCCCGCTCGCGGTGCCGACGACCGCGCCGGTCTCGTCGACGCCGACCGCCAGCCCGGACGGGGACAGCACGGCCGCGTCCAGCGCGGTCCGCACGGAGTCGCCCCCGACCTGGAACGTCGGGCCGACCGGGCTGAGCCTGGCCTTCCCGAGCTGGCCGGTCACCTCGGGCGGGCGGGCCCAGCCGAGGGGGCGCCGGTCGTCGTCGACGACGAGGACCCACTCCGCGCCGGCCGCGTCCGCCGCGTCGGCGGTCGCCGTGCGGACGGTGTCGGAGCTCAGCCGCAGGCCGCCCGTCTCGGCGAAGGAGAGGGTGCGGATGCCGCGGTTCTGGCCGATGAACCCGGCGACGAAGTCGTCGGCCGGGTGGGCGAGGAGGTTCTCGGGGCTGTCGATCTGGACGAGCCTGCCGCCGGTCTGGAACACCGCGATCCGGTCGCCGAGCTTGATGGCCTCGTCGATGTCGTGGGTGACGAAAACGATCGTCTTGTGCAGTTCCTCCTGGAGGCGGAGGAACTCGTCCTGCAGCTCGGCGCGGACGACGGGGTCGACGGCGCTGAACGGCTCGTCCATCAGCATGATCGGCGGGTCGGCGGCGAGGGCCCGCGCGACGCCGACGCGCTGCTGCTGGCCGCCCGACAGCTGGAACGGGTACCGCTTGCCCATCGCGGGGTCGAGCCCGACCCGCTCCATCAGCTCCAGCGCCCGGTCCCGGGCCTTCTTCTTGTTCCAGGAGAGCAGGTACGGGACGGTGGCGATGTTGTCGAGGATGGTGCGGTGCGGGAAGAGCCCGGCGTGCTGGATCACGTAGCCGATGCCGCGCCGCAGCTCGGCGGGCTTGCGCTCGCGGACGTCCTTGCCGTCGATCAGCACGCGGCCGGACGTCGGCTCGACCATCCGGTTGATGGTCCGCAGCGCGGTGGTCTTGCCGCCGCCGGAGGTGCCGACGAACACGGTGATGCGGCCCGTCTGGCATTCGAGGCTCACGTCGTCGAGCGCGACGGTGCCCCCCGGATAGCGTTTGGTGACGCCCTCAAAGGTGATCAACGAATCACGTCCTCGCCGGGCGTCCCGCGCGACGCCGATGATCGAATTGCTGCTGTGAACCAACCGTAACCAATGGATACCGTCATCTCAGTGTCCCAGCATGTCCGGAACGACAAGCATGAAAGCATATCTACCGGTAATGCAGGGAAAGTAGCGTGTCGCCGTGGAGAACAGCCGAATCGTTATCGACGGGACTTTGCTCACATGCGCTCAGGTGGCGCGCGCCGCCCGGGAGGATGTGACGGTCGCCATAGCCGCCGCCGGTGTGGAGCGGGCGCGCGACGCCTGGCGGGTCGTCCGCGAGGTCACCGAGGCGCAGCCCGTGTACGGGCGGACGACGGGGGTCGGCGCCAACCGCGTCGTGGACGTCGAGTGGGAGGACTCCGACGCCCACGGCCTGCGGCTGCTGCGCAGCCACGCGGCCGGGGCCGGGCCGCTGGTCGCGCCGGAGATCGTCCGGGCGATGCTGGCCGTCCGGCTGAACCAGATCGCGGCGGGCGGATCGGGCGTGGAGCCGGGCGTGCTGCAGGCCCTGGCGGACGTGCTCAACCTGGGCCTGCTCCCCCCGGTGCCCGTGTACGGGGCGATCGGCACCGGCGACCTGACGGCGCTGGCCTCGACCGCGCTGTGCCTGCTCGGCGAGCGGGCGTGGCTTCCGGGCCCGGACGGCGGGCCGGAGCGCGGCCCCGGCTACCGGCTCCGGTCCGCCGACGCGCTGGCGTTCATCAGCTCCAACGCCGCCACGCTCGGCGAGGCGGCGCTCGCGGTCGCCGACCTGCGGGCGGCGCTGCGCGCCTCGACCGTCGTGGCGGCGCTGTCGCACTTCGCCGTCCGGGGCTCGGAGGAGCCGTTCGCGCAGCCGGTGCAGGACGCGTGCCCCCATCCGGGCCAGCAGCAGGCCGCGGCGGCGATGCGCGGGCTGCTCGCCTTCGACCGGACGCCGCCGATGCGCATCCAGGACCCCTACGGCTACCGGGCGTTCCCGCAGGTGCACGGCCCCGCGCTGGAGGCGGCCGGGTACGCCGAGCAGGTCGTCACGCGGGAGATCAACGCCGCCTCCGAGAACCCGCTGGTGGACGTCCCCGGGCGGACGGTCTGGCACAACGGCAACTTCCACACCGCCTACGTCGGGCTCGCCCTGGACGCGGCCCGCGCCGCGCTGTTCCAGACGATGGCGCTGGCCGCCGCCCGCCTCGGCACGCTCGCCGAGCCGTCGTTCACCGGCCTCTACCCGTTCCAGGGCGAGACGGAGGCCTCGTCCGGGATCATGATCCTGGAGTACGTGGCGCACTCGTGCCTGGCCGACGTGCGGCGCCTCGCCACCCCCGCGGCGCTGGGCAGCGCGGTGCTGTCGCGCGGCGTCGAGGAGCACGCGGGCTTCTCGACGCAGTCGGCGCGGGCGACCACCGACGCGGTCGCCGCCTACCGGCTCGGGCTCGGCTGCGAACTGGTGGCCGCCGTCCGCGCGCTGCGGATGCAGGGCCGGGCGCCCTCCGGCGGGCCGCTGCGCTCGGCTTGGGACATGGCGGGCGCCGTCCTCGACCCGCGGATCGAGGACCGGCCCCTGGACGCCGACATCGCCGCCGCCGCGGACCTCCTGCCGCACCTGGACCGGCTCCACCCCTGACCCTCAGCCCGCCGGCGCCGTCTCGCCGGTCGAGGCGCGGACGCGCAGCGACGGCTCGCGGACGACGCGGCGCTTGCGCGGCTTGCCGTCGATGACGTCCACGACGAGGCGGACGGCGGAGTGGACGATGCCGTCGATGTCCCACTCGACGCTGGTGAGCGGCGGGGACAGCAGCGCCGACATCGGATGGTTGTCGTAGCCGCAGACGGCCACGTCGCCGGGGACGGCGAGGCCCAGCTCGCGGGTGGCGGCGTAGACGCCGTAGGCGATGGAGTCGGCGAAGCAGAAGACGGCCGTGGGCCGGCCGGGGCCGCCGAGCACCCGCAGCGCGACCTCGGTGGACTCGGCCAGGGACTGCGGCACGACCACGACGTCCACGCTCAGGCCGAGCCGCTCGGCCTCGGCGTTGACGTACACGTCGGCCGGGCGGTCCGGCGTGCTGGCGAGGGTGGGGGTGAACACGGTGAGGCGCTCGTGCCCGAGGGCCCGCAGGTGCTCCAGCGCGAGCGTCACGCCCCGCCGGTTGTCGAAGACGACCTCGCCCTGCGCCTGGCCGCCGTGCAGGGCGTCGCCGATGGACACGACGGGGATCGCGGCCGCCAGCTCCGACCACAGCGCGGCGGACGGGTCGAGCGGCTGGACGATCAGGCCGTCCACCCGCTGGTCGCGCAGGCGCCGGGCGAGGGCCAGCTCGCGTTCGGGGTCGCCGCCGGCGTCCACGATCAGGGCGTAGCGGCCGCGGGCGAGCAGCGCCCGCCCGATGCCGACCGCGAGGGACTGCTGCCAGTAGTCCTCCAGCGAGCCGCACAGCAGGCCGACCTGGTCGGTGCGGCCGCTGGCCAGCGCCCGCGCGATCGGGTGGGCCTCGTAGCCGAGCTCGCGCGCCGCGGCGCGGACGCGCTCCTGCGTCTCCTCGGAGGTCTGGATGCCGCGCAGCGCGTATGAGACGGCCGCCGGCGACAGCCCCGTCGCCTGCGCCACTTCCCGGATGGTCGCGCGCTTGCGCTTTTCCGACATCCCTCCAAGCCTAGAGGCCGCCACCGACAGAGCACGGCACCCGCCCTTGACGAATTCGCCACTGAAGCGGTTCACTGAAACGGTTAACTGATGCGGTTCAGAAGCCTTGGCCTGGCGGTTCGCGGCCGGTCCCGGGCTTAACGGACCGTACCCACCGACGGTTTCGGAGAGGAGCGAACCCCGTGTCTTCCGAGGTCCTGCCCCGTCCCAGCGGACTGGGGCACCTGCCCGGCCGCCCCCTCGACAAGCGGGAACTGCGGGAACTGGTCGACGACCTGGCCGCGCGGCCCGGCGTGTGGCGACCGCACGTCGCGTTCCCCGAGGGCCGCCGCCACTACGTCTCCCTGCACCGGGACGAGCACGTCGACGTCTGGCTGCTGTGCTGGACGCCCGAGAACGACACCGGCTGGCACGACCACGACATCTCCTCGGGCGCCGTCCGCGTCGTCGCCGGCGCCATCGAGGAGAACAACCCGCGCATGGGCGGCGACCCCCTGCGGACCGTCATGCACGAGGGCGCGTCCTTCTGCTTCGGCCCCGAGCACATCCACCGGCTCACCGGGGTGGAGGAGGCCAGCGTCTCGATCCACGCCTACTCGCCGCCGCTGTGGCGGCTCGGCCAGTACTCCGTCGACGAGTCCGGCGTGATGCGCCGGACGCCGGTCAGCTACACCGAGGAACTCCAGTCACCGGACGAGGCGGCCTGACCCCGGGGGCACCGGTCTTATATCCCCAGCGGGCCCGCCCGGGGGAGACGGGCCCGCCAGAGGCGGCGCGTCCGGTCGATGCCCGCTCACAACGACCGGACGCCCATATCTCCCTCAGCGCGGGCGGACTCGAATGTGTCACACCGCCGTCCGAAATAGCGGTCGCTCAGCGCGCAGACCGCGATGACGGCGGCGAGGCAGGAGGCGGCGCCCCTCAGCAGGCCCGCCTCGTAGTAGGCGTCCGTGACCAGGCGGACGGCGGTGTAGCCGGTCGCGGCTCCGGCGAGAAGCGCCACCGCCGCCTGCACGGCCCAAAGCGCGATACGGGCCGTGCCGAGGCCGGACAGCACGTTCCGCAGAGCGCACACGGCGGCCATCACGCAGACGAGCAGCCCGGCCGCCGCCGCCAGGAGCGGTATGCCGAAGTTCACTCCGTAGCGGATGGCGAGCGCCGGGACGAAGAAGAGAAGCAGCCCCCACCGCAGTCCGCTGATGACCGACGCCAGGGCGACACCCGTCTCGCCTGGTCGCAGACGGGACGACGCCCATCGCGCTCCCGCGAGGACGCAAACGGCTACGGCCGCGCCTGGTAGGCGTCCGCAGCACCGTCACGTACGCGAGCAGAACCAACGGCAGTTCGAGGAACGGCTCCGGGCGGGCCCAGCGCCGCCCAGCGCCGGAGGAAGGGTCAGGTGCGCGCCGCTTCCACCGGGGCGCGATCGCGAGGCTCACCGCCGTCGAGGTCAGCACCGCCCCGTCCACTCCGATCGCCACGAGCGACCAACGTAGACGTTTCCCCATGCGGCCGCATGGGCTTCAACGACGCCATGAGCCGGGCCCTCATCCACGCCGCGCCGGGACGCTCCACCAGGCGGTGCACGGCGTAGGCGGCCAGCAGGGAGGCCCCGACGGCGACGGCCAGCGCCGCCCAGCGGTCGAGCCCCGGATACACCGCGTCCAGCAGGGGAAGCGCGAGCTGGGAGTGGACGAGGTAGAGGGGGTAGGTGAGCGCCCCGAGAACGGTCAGGCCCCGCCGGCGCAGCCGGCTCAGCCGCCCGGTGGCGACGAGGATCATCACCGCGAAGATGCCCGTGATGACGGCGCTGACCACGGTCTCGTCCGCGCCCCTGAACACGTTCTCCGCGCGCCAGGCGCCCCAGCGCAGCGCGATCAGGTAGGACGCGGCGACGTACCCCCAGAGCAGCAGCGTCGGGCCGAACCGGTGGATCATGTAGAGCGCCATGCCCGCGATGAAGTAGCAGCTCCAGGTCGGGACCAGCATGACCTGGAGGATCTTGCTGTCGGCCTCGTCGGCGAAGACCCCGCCGAGCATCCAGGCCGCCATGAAGACCAGGCAGGAGCGGTAGGTGATCCCGATCCCCGCGAGGACGGCGGCGAGCACGTAGAAGTGCAGCTCGACCCAGAGCGTCCAGTAGACGGCGTCCACGTTCCGCAGGCCGAGCCCGCCCTGGAGCATCGTCAGGTTGGGGACGATCAGGCCGGGGACGCCGTGGCCCGTCCGGAACAGCGCGTAGACGGCGGCGCCCAGCAGCACGCTCACCCAGTAGGCGGGCATCAGCCGGACGAGCCGGGAGATACCGAACTCGCCCGGGCCGCGTCCCCACGCGCTCATGAGGATCACGAACCCGCTGATGACGAAGAACAGGTCGACGCCCAGGTAGCCGAACCGGGTGACCGGCGCGATCTCGGGGAAGACCTCCTGCGAGGGCACGGGCCATGCCCCGGCGCCGCCGAATCCCGTGAAGTGGTAGAGCACCACCGCCAGCGCGGCCGCGAAGCGCAGCAGGTCGAGTTCGCTCAGCCGTTCCCGTCGAGTCACCGCGGCACCCTCCCGCCGCCAGGTGGCCCGGTCCGATCCGCCGGGTGAACGGCGGATGTAGGGAAGGACGCGATTCGTCACCGCCCCGCGGGCGCGGCGCCGCCGCACGGTGACGAGACGGCCGCGGCACGGTGACGGCATGGTCGCGGAGTGCGCGCGTGAGCGGCGCGAGGTCAGTAAGATGCGGAGGCGTCCCCCGATCTCCTTGGTGGTACTCCATGACATCTCGCCGCGCCCGACGCGGCGCGGCGACCCGGCTGCTGTGCCTGAGCCTGGCGGCGGTCCTGTCGCTCGCCGGAAGTTCCCTGATCGCGGGGTGCTCCCTGCTCGCGGGGTCGGTGCACAAGCAGGCCGCGGCGGACGGCCCGAAGAGCGACGGGGCGCGCGAGGCGCCGCCCGTCGTGATGTTCCTCGGCGACAGCTACACGGTCGGCGACCGCGGCGTCGAGCCGGAGTCGACCTACGCCTCCGCGACCGCGCGGCTGCTCGGCTGGCAGGTCGTCGTCGGCGGGCGGTCCGGGACCGGCTACGTCCAGAGGGGCCGCGGCCCGCACGCGTTCCTCGGCCTGTTCGAGAGCCAGCTCGGCTGGCGCCCGGCGCCCGACATGCTGGTCGTGTCCGGCGGCCACAACGACTGGCGGATCCCCCCGGCGCAGGTCGCGGCGGCGGCGCACGTGCTGCTGGAGCGCGCCCGGCAGCGCTGGCCGGGCACCCGCCTGGTGCTGGTGGGCCCGCTCTGGGGGACGGGGACGCCGCTGCCCGGCGCCCTCGCCGTCCGGGACGCGCTGAAGAACCTCGCCGGGCAGCTCGGCGTCCCGTTCGTCGACCCGATGGGCGAGGGCTGGATCACCGGCGACCTGCTGACGGGCCAGGGCAACGCGCCGCGCCTCATCAAGCAGGACCGCACCCATCCGACGCCGGCGGGCCACCTGTACGTGGCGACCCGCCTGGCGGCGGACCTCAAGCGGATGGGCCTCGCGCACCCCGTCCGCAAGGGCTGAGCGTCAGCGGGAGGCGGGGGCCGCGAGGGTGAGGGAGAAGTCCCCGGCCTCGTCCGTCCAGAACTCGGCGAGCTCCATCCCGGCGGCGCCGAGCTCCGCCTCCAGCCGTTCCCGGCGGAACTTGGCGGAGATCTCGGTGCGCATCTCCTCCCCCTCCGCGAACGACACGTCGAGGTCGAGGCCGCCGACGTGGACGTCCTGGGCGCGCAGCGACCGCAGCCGCATCTCGATCTGCTCCTCGGCCGCGTTCCAGGCCGCGACGTGCTCGAACGCGCCGATGTCGAAGTCGGCGTCCAGCTCCCGGTTGACGACCGACAGGACGTTGCGGTTGAACTCGGCGGTGACGCCCGCCGCGTCGTCGTAGGCGCGCACGAGCCGCCCGGGGTCCTTGACGAGGTCGGCGCCGACGAGCAGGAAGTCGTCCTCGGCCATGGTGGCGCGCACGCCGCCGAGGAACCCGATGCGCTCGGCGGGCGGCATGTTCCCGATCGTCCCGCCGAGGAAGGCGATGAGGCGCCGCTCGCCGCCGGGCAGCAGGGGCAGGTGCTGCTCGTAGTCGGCGGCGACGGCCCGGACGGTCAGGCCGGGGTGGTCGGCGGCGATCCCGGCCGCGGCCTGCTCCAGGAAGTCGCCGCTGACGTCCACCGGAACGTAGGTCTCCAGCGTGCCGGCCAGCGCGTCCAGCAGCACCCGGGTCTTCTCCCCCGAGCCCGCGCCGAGCTCCAGCAGCGTCCGGGCGCCGGTGGCGGCGGCGATGCCGGGCGCCCGGGCGGCGAGGATCTCCCGCTCCCGCCGGGTCGGGTAGTACTCCTCCAGCCGCGTGATCTCCTCGAAGAGCGCGCTGCCGCGCTCGTCGTAGAACCACTTGGGCGGCAGCGTCTTGGGCACGCCGGTGAGCCCGGCCCGGACGTCCTGGCGGAGGGACTTGGCGAGGTCGTCGGCGGTCAGGAACCGGTCCACGTGGTTCTCCTTCGGTGGCGGGCGATGGCAGAAGCGGGTGATGTCGGAGGCGGTGCTGTCAGAGGCGGGTGATGCGGACGCCGTCGGCGGGCCCGGCGGTGACGAGCGAGCGGTCGGGGACGCGGCGCCACGCGGGGTCGCCGTCCGGCGGCTCGGAGGCGATCTGGACCGCGTCCCCGCCCTCGCGGACGAACAGGGAGTCGCCCCAGGTCGTGGCGGCCAGGGCCGTCCCGTCCGAGGCGAGCAGGTTGTAGCGGCCGGGGGCCAGCGCGGTGATCGCGGTGACGACGGCGGCGAGGCCCTCGCCGAGCGCCGCGCCCTCCCGCCAGTTCCGGACCGCGAGGGCGAACAGCGGCGCGGAGTCGACGGGCGCGCGGGCGTCGGGGATCTCGGCGATGTCCCCGGCCAGCTCCCGCAGCTTGGACTCGACGCCGCCGTAGCCCTCGATCTTCCCGTTGTGGCTGAACAGCCACGGGCCGGCGCGGAACGGCTGGGCGCACGACTCGTCCACGGGGAACCCGACGGTCGCCGACCGCAGCGCCGCGACCGCGCACGACGCGCGGACGGCCCCGGCGACCTCGCGGAACGACTGGTCGGTCCAGATGGGCTGGGCGCGGCGGAACCGGACGGCCTCGCCGTCCTGGTACCAGCCGACGCCGTACCCGTCGGCGTTGAGGATGGCGCCCTGCGTCATGCGCGGCGCGTACGACTGGGTCTCCAGCGAGTGCTCCCCTTCGTAGATGAGGGAGTGCAGCGTCCGCTCGGGCCCCAGGTAGGCGAGATGGCGGCACATCTAGCGCGCCTCCCCGGCCGCCGAGCGGGCGCAGCGGAACCCGGAGAAGATCTGCCGGCGGATGGGGTAGTCCCAGTTGCGGAACGAGCCGCGTATGGCGAGGGGGTGCGTGGCCCAGGATCCGCCCCTCAGCACCTTGTAGTCGGGTCCGAAGAAGGCCTCCGAGTACTCCTTGTAGGGGAACGAGCGGAAGCCGGGGTACCCGTGGAAGTCGGACGACGTCCACTCCCACACGTCCCCTAGCAGGCGCCTCACCCCGTACGCCGACGCTCCGGCCGCGTAGGAGCCCGTCTCGGACGGACGGAGCGAGCGCTGTCCGAGGTTGGCGCGCCCCTCCTCGTAGACGTCGCCCCAGGGATAGCGGCGCGACCGTTCCGCGACGGGGTCCCAGCGGGCGGCCTTCTCCCATTCGGCCTCGGTCGGCAGCCGCTTCCCCGCCCACCGCGCGTACGCGTCGGCCTCGTACCAGCACACGTGCTGGACGGGTTCGCCTGGCGGGACGGGTTCCGTCCGCCCGAAGCGACGCCGCGACCACTGTCCCCCTTCACGCTCCCAGAAGGCGGGGGCGCGCTTGCCGCCGCTGTTGCGCCACTCCCACCCGGCCGGGTCCCACCAGCGCGGGTCGTCGTAGCCACCGGCCTCGATGAAGGCGGTGTAGGCGGCGTTGGTGACCGGTTCCACGTCGATGTAGTACGCGGGCAGGTCGACGAGGTGCACGGGACGTTCGTTGTCGTACGCCCACGGTTCGTCCGAGGTCCCCATCTGGAAGGGGCCCGCCTCGATGAGCACCTCGTCCGCGCCGGACGCCTCGCCGGGGACCTGGAGTGGCTCCGCCTTGGGGTCGAGCAGGGCGGGGGCACCGCGGCGCAGCTGGTGCGTGGCCAGCATGGTCTCGTCGTGCATGTGCTCGTGCTGGACGACCATCCCGTACACGAACCCGCCGGACGTCAGCGGGTCCGGGGTGTCGAAGCGCACCGACGGCAGCGAGTCGAGCACCTTGGAGCGGACCGTGCCGAGGTAGGACCGCGCCTCCTCCGGCTTCAGCAGCGGCAGCGCCGGCCGCTCCGCGCGCGGATGCTCGAACGCGTCGTACAGGTCGTCGATCTCGGGGCGCATCGCCTCCTGCCCGGTGGCCGCGCGCAGCAGCCACAGCTCCTCGTAGTTGCCGACGTGCGCGAGGTCCCAGACGAGCGGCGACATCAGCGGCGACACCTGCGCGGTGAGATCGTCCTCGGCGAGGACGTCGGTGGTGAGGCCGAAGCTGCGGTCGCGCACCGCGCCGAGCTCGTCGGCGATCAGTTCCTTCAGGGCGGCCTCGTCGGCGGACGGGCCAGGCGAGCTCATGTCGGATCCTCCAGCGGACGTGTCGGGGGGCCGGCGGGGCGGTCGTCGGCGGGACTGCGGCCTCGCAGGACGTACCGGACGGCGTACTCCTCGACCAGCGGGACGAGCCCGGGCGCGCCGAGCCGCGGAAGCGCGTCCAGCACCGCCGCGAAGCACGCCCGCGCGGCCCTGGCGAGGGCGGGGTCCGACAGTCCGTGCCGGGCGGCCTGCGCCCACCGGTGCGCCACGGGTTCGGCCGCGGCCTCGGCGGCGCGCGAGGCGGCCGGGTCGTCCAGCAGGGCCGTGGCGACGGCGACCGGGACCGGCCAGTACGGGCCGGGCAGCGCGTCGATCATGCGCAGCTCCAGCCAGCCGCGCGGCCGCACCGGCGGGAACAGCGTGGACAGGTGGTAGGCGAGGTCGTCCTCGCCCGGCTCGCCCTTGGCCAGCCACTCCAGGAAGGACATCCCGGGGGCGGGCACCCACTGGTCGTCCGGGGTGTGGACGAGCATGACCTGCGCGTCGAGCGCGTACCGCGTCCAGGCCTCGGCGGGGTCGCCGTCCGCCCCGTCCCGCAGCACCGGCAGCGTGCGGCACGGGTCGAGCTCGGTCCAGATGGCCTGCCGGGACGAGCGCATCCCGGTGCGGCGGCCCTCCCGCAGGGGCGAGTTGGCGAACGCGGCGACCAGCACCGGGCCGAGCGCGTGCACGAGCCTCCAGCGGCGGGACGCGTCCGCGTCGTCGGCGCCGATGTCCAGGTTCACCTGGACCGACGCGGTCGAGCACATCATCGCCAGCCCCGCGTCGTGGAAGCCGCCCGCGCAGAAGTAGTCCCGCATGCACGCGTAGCGGGGGTGGTCGGCCTGGAACCGCGGAACGCGGACGGGGTCGACGCCGTGCCCGGCGAGCGCGAGCCCGTCCGGCGCGAGCACGTCCCGCACGTGGTCGATGTCCCGGCCGAGCGAGACGGTCAGGTCGTCGAGCGTCCCGAACGGGGCGGAGCTGAGCTCGAGCTGCCCGCCGGGCTCGTAGGTCACCTTGCTCCCGCCGGCCGGCGGACCGGCCCCGTCGACGAGGGCGCGCACCCGCTCGGCGGGCACGTGGGCCGCCGGATCGCCGGCGTCGACGACGAGCCACTCGGTCTCCGCGCCGACCGTCCCGGGCGGGCCCGTCTTGAAGCAGACGCCGCGAATGTGCTGGTAGACGTCGTCCACTGTGAGCCGGGTCACCATTGACTCCTCCGGTAATTCGATAACGGGTTCGAGTCTTCCCTGCTGAACCGGATCAGAAATCAGCGGTTTTTCAGGAAGTTTCTTAAATCTCCGTGAACGTCACCGTCCGCAGCGGTCCCTGCTACCTTCCGTGCTATTCGACGTGGTGTCCGATCCCTGGCTTCTCATGGGTTGATCAGAGGCGCTAGAGTCCCCCTGGCCAGCGATATGCACGATTTGTCGGAAGTGAAACCGGCCGGAGACGGGGGGCAACATGGGCGGAGACCTGGGCTCGCTCTACGACGCGCACGCCGACCGCCTGTACGCCTACTGCTGGTCGCTGGTCGGCGACCAGCTCGCGGCGGCGGCCGTCGGCGACACGTTCAGCGCGGCCGTGCACCAGCCGCCGCGCGGCGACAGCGTGCTCTGGCTCTACTCGCTCTCCCGGACGGCCTGCGCCGAGCGCGGCGCGTTCACCGGCGAGCCGGGCCTCGGCGCCGCCGCCGGGCGCGGCCCCCTGTTCGCCGGCCCCGACCCGCTGCTGCGCGCCGCCGGAAGCCTGCGCTCCGACCACCGCGAGGTGCTGCTGCTGTCGGCGGGCGAATGGCTCGAACCCCACGACATCGCCCGCGTCCTCGGCCTCGCGCCGGACACCGTCCTGCAACTGCTCAACGCGGCGCGGACGCGGCTGGAGCGGGCCGTCCTCGACATCCTGATGCGCGGCGCCACCGAGGCTCGGCTCGACCTCATCGCGGCGTTCGAGAAGGGGCGGCTGCCGCGGCTGCTCGCCCAGCGGGCCCCCGCTCACGCGCCCGGCTGGCTGCGCGACCAGGTCCTCGCGGCCTGCGAGGAGGAGGCCGCCCGGCCGCTGCCGAGCGTCATCTCGCCGAGCCCCCTCGTCGTGATCGGACCCGCGCGGCCGGACCGCCGCAAGCGCGGCGCCTCCGGCCCGCTCTCCAAGGGCCTCGGCGCGGTCGCGGGCGTCGCCGCCTCGGCCGCCGCCGTCATCGGGCTGCTGGTGTCCTGGCCGGCGGCCAAGGGCGGCAGCGCCGCCTCGCTCACCCCGACGGCGAGCAAGGGGCAGACGCACCCGGCGTCCACGTCGAGCCACGGCGTCCCGCAGGACCCGGCGCCCGGCCTGACCGGCTCCGAGCGCGCCGACGGCGGGTCGCGGAACCCGGTGACGACCGCGTACGGCACGCCGCCGCGGCAGGCGGGCGGCTCCCCGGCCGGCGGGGCGGCGCCCGCGCCGCCCGCGACGTCGCCGTCGAAGGAGCCCGCCCGCGCGAAGCCGCCGGCCTCCGGCACCCCCTCGAAGCCGGAGCAGCCGTCCACGCCCCCGGACGACACGACGCCGACCACTCCCCCGGACACGCCGTCCGACCCGCCGACCCCGCCGGACGACGGGTCCGCCGACCCGACGACGCCGCCGCCGACCGGCACCCCGTCCGACCCGCCGACCGACCCGGGCACCCCGAGCCCGAGCCCCACCTCGAACCCGGCCCCCCAGCCGGGCGGCGAGGGCTGACCGGGGGTCAGGTCTCCGCGGCTCCGGCGGCCGGAGGACCGGCGGGCACCGCGCCGAGCGGCGCGGGCCCGCGGCGGCGTTCGAGGAGCGAGAGCAGCCGGCCGGCGACCGCGCCGGTCAGCATGGCCACCAGGTGGCCGACGGCGGCGACCTCCAGCGTGGACAGGCCGTCCAGCAGGACGGGCACGAGCGCGCACCAGCAGGCCAGCGCGGCCAGCCGGCGGGCCCGGCCGTGCCCGTACAGGAAGGCCGCGACGAGCGCCGCGCACAGCACGTAGGACGGCCCGACGTCGGGGACGGTGCGGATGGAGTCCGACAGCAGGCCCGCCTCCAGCCGCGCCAGCGCGATGCCCTGGCTGATGAGCGTGCCGAGCACGTGCGAGGCCGTGATGAGGGCGACGGCCCGCAGGTTCCCGAATCTCCGGGTGACGGGGAACAGCCCGACCGCCGCCACGACCAGCAGCACGCCCTGCGACCCCTCGGCGACGAACGCCGAGGCGACCATCGTCCCGACCGGGTTGACCGCGAGATTTGCCAGGTTGGTGCTGGCCCAGGCGATCAGCGCATGCCGCGCGCCCGGAGGCAGGATCAGGGCCTGCACCGTCCACATGGCCGCGAACAGTCCGAGGAACGTCAGCGGCATCGGATAGGACCGGAGGATCCGGCCGAGCCTCGCGCAACCCGTCACACCGGCAGCCTAGACCGGGACCTACGCGGCGGCCGCGCCCTCGACCGGAGAACTCCCCCGCCGCACCAGGAGCGCGGCGAGGACCGCGACGAGAGCGACGGCGCCCGCCACGGTCAGGGACGTCTGGAACCCGTCCATGAACGCGAGGTGGCTCCCGGTCGTGATGGCGTCGGCCGCCGGCTTCGACGTGCCGGGCGGTACGGGCGCCACCCCCTGCGAGACGAGCCCGCCCTGTCCTTCGAGCTGACGCGCCGCCGCCCCGGGCAGGCCCGCTTCGGTGAGCCGCCCGAACAGCACGTCCCCGACCTTGGTCGACAGCAGCACGCCCAGCACCGACGTGCCGAGGACGCCGCCGACCTGCGCGGCGGTCTGCTGGAGGCCTCCCGCGACGCCCGCGAGGTGGGCGGGCGCGTTGCCGACGATGGCCTCGGTGCCGGCGACGATGACCATCCCGAACGCCAGGCCGACGAGCACGAACCACGGCCACAGCTGCACGTACGGGGCGTCCACCCCGATGCGCGACAGGCCGAACATCGCGGTCGCGGTGAACGCCATCCCGAGGACGAGCGGCACCCGCGGCCCGAACCGGCTGGTCAGCGCGCCCGCCACCGGGGAGGCGACGATGAACACGCCGGTCATCGGCAGCATCCGCACGCCGGCGTCAACCGGGCTCATGCCGTGCACCTGCTGCAGGTACAGGGTGATGAAGAAGATCGTCCCGAACATCCCGAAGAAGCCGAGCACGATGAGGCCGGTGGCCGCCGACAGCGACACCGACCGGAACAGCCCGAGCGGCAGCAGCGGGCGCTCCACCCGCAGCTCGTTCCAGACGAACGCGGCGAACAGCACGGCGGACGCGGCGAACGACACGAGCGGGACGGCGTCGCCGAACCCGTTCTCGCCGGCCTTGATGAGCCCCCAGACCAGGGCGAACAGCGCGCCGCTGAGCAGCGCGACGCCCGGCAGGTCGAACGAGCCGGCGGCCTCCTCGTCCCGCGACTCGCGGATCACCCACAGGCCGACGAGCAGCGCGACCAGCCCGAGCGGGGCGTTCAGGAAGAACACCGACTCCCAGTTGACGTTCTCCACCAGCAGCCCGGCGACGATCGGGCCGCCGGCGATGGAGATGCCGACCGTGGACCCCCAGATGCCGATCGCGGCGTTGAGCCGCTCGGCCGGGAACGTGTTGCGCAGGAGGGCGAGGCTCGCGGGTTGCAGGAGGGCCCCCGCGAACCCCTGCACGACCCGCCAGAAGATCACCATGCCGAGCCCGCCCGAGAGCCCGATCAGCACCGACGACACGGCGAACCCGACGACGCCCGCGAGGAAGGTGCGCTTGCGGCCGAACCGGTCGGCGATCTTCCCTGCCGGGATCAGCGTGACGGCGAGGGCCAGCAGGTAGGCGTTGGTGACCCACTGCAGGCCGGACAGGTTCGCGCCGAGGTCCTTGGCGATCGCGGGGTTGGCGATGGACACGACGGTCGCGTCCAGACCGACCATCATCACGCCCAGCGCGACCGCGACGAGTGTGAGCCAGGGATGCCCGTGCCCGGCCCTGGCGGGACGGTCGCGCGCCTGGTCGCGCGGGGGTAGGTGGACGGCGCCCGGTTCGAGGGTCTCGGCGCCATGGGGTTGAGTCATCATCGACCTCCGGCTTGGCAGGGCTTCAAACTGTCATGGCATGACAGATGTCGTCAACTGCCCTTCGCATGCATGCGACATGTTTCACGTCACGACAAAGCGGGGTCGACGGACGATCGCCGGGCGATTACAATGCGCGCATGACCGCGACCGCCCCCGAGACCGGCACGTCCGGCCCCGGTTCCCAGCCCCCGGGCAGGCGCGAACGCAAGAAGCAGCGCACCCGAGAGGCGCTCGTCGACGCGGCGTTCACCCTCTTCGCCGAGAAGGGGTTCGACGCCACCACCGTCGAGGAGATCGCCGACGCCGTGGACGTCTCGTCCCGGACGTTCTTCCGCTACTTCGCCTCGAAAGAGGACGTCGCCCTCACCTTCCAGGAAGAGCAGACCCGCGCCGTCCTCGGCAAGTTCGCCGAACGCCCGCCGGACGAGCCGATCATGACCGCGCTGCGGCACACCGTGGTGGAGATCGCGCGGGCGTGCGAGGCCGGCGAGCTCGGCTTCGACACCGGCCGCTTCGAGTGCATGCTCTCGATGATGAGCGACAGCCCGACGCTGATGGCGGGCAGCCTGGAGCACGCCCAGAAGAAGCAGGCGCTGCTCACCGAGGTCATCGCCGAGCGCATGGGCCTCGACCCCGCGAAGGACCTGCGCCCCCACGTCGTCGCCGCCGCCAGCACCTGCGCGTTCCAGGCCGCCGCCGACGCCACCCGCCGCCTCGGCGGGACGTTCGCCACGCTGTCGGAGACCGTCGACCAGGCCTTCGCCATCCTGGAGAACGGGCTGAACGAGCCCGCCCCGCCGCGCGACTGACCCGCCCGCGGCACGGCCCGGCCCGCGCCGGCCTGCGACGACACACTCACCCTGTGTGTGCGCGGCGCCGGCGCGGGTACTTGTCGTGCGGTGCCGGGGGACGCCGCGTCCCCGCACGGACGAGGAGGGCGACATGGCTCCGAAGCACCCGCCCCGCGCCGGGCGCGGCGGCCGCGACCTGGAGGTCAATCCGATCTTCACGCGGGAGCCCCTGACGGTCCCGCGGTACCGGCTGCCCGCCGGGGAGATGGAGCCGTCCACCGCCTACCAGGTGGTCCACGACGAGCTGATGCTGGACGGCAACGCGCGGCTGAACCTGGCGACGTTCGTGTCCACGTGGGCCGAGCCGGAGGCTCGGATGCTGATGGCCGAGTGCGAGGCCAAGAACATGATCGACAAGGACGAGTACCCGCGCACCGCCGAGCTGGAGCTGCGCTGCGTGCGCATGCTCGCCCGGCTCTGGAACGCCGGCGACCCGCACCACGCGGTGGGGTGCTCCACCACCGGGTCCAGCGAGGCCGCGATGCTCGGCGGCCTCGCGCTCAAGCGCCGCTGGCGGGAGCGGCGGCGGGCCGCGGGCGAACCGGCGGACCGCCCCAACCTCGTCATGGGCGTCAACGTGCAGATCTGCTGGGAGAAGTTCGCGAACTACTTCGAGGTCGAGCCCCGCTACGTGCCGATGGAGGGCGACCGCTACCACCTCGGCGCGCGGGAGGCCGTGGAACTGTGCGACGAGAACACCATCGGCGTCGTCGCCGTCCTCGGCTCCACGTTCGACGGCAGCTACGAGCCCGTGGCCGACATCGCGGCCGCGCTCGACGACCTCCAGGCGCGCACCGGGCTCGACGTCCCGATCCACGTCGACGGCGCGTCCGGCGCGATGATCGCCCCGTTCCTCGACCCGGACCTGCTCTGGGACTTCCGGCTGCCCCGGGTCGCCTCCATCAACACCTCCGGCCACAAGTACGGGCTGGTCATGCCCGGCGTGGGCTGGGCGCTGTGGCGGGACGAGGAGGCCCTGCCGGACGACCTCGTCTTCCACGTCAACTACCTCGGCGGCGACATGCCGACGTTCGCGCTGAACTTCTCGCGCCCCGGGGCGCAGGTCGTCGCCCAGTACTACAACTTCCTGCGGCTCGGCTTCGACGGGTACCGCCGCGTCCAGCAGACGTGCCGGGACGTCGCCACCCGGCTGGCCGCCGAGATCGACGGGCTCTACCCCTACTACAGGCTCACCGGAGGCGGCGACCTCCCCGTCTTCGCGTTCCGCGTCCGGGAGGACTTCGACGGCTTCACCGTCTACGACGTCTCCGCCGCGCTGCGCGAGTCCGGCTGGCTCGTGCCCGCCTACAGCTTCCCCGAGAACCGCACCGACCTCGACGTCCTGCGCGTCGTCGTGCGCAACGGGTTCGGGCACGACCTCGCCGAGCTGTTCATGGACGACCTCCGCCGCACCACGCTCCGGCTCCGCTCCCAGAAGCAGCCCCACCGCGACCCGCGGCAGGCCAGCGGCTTCGCCCACGGCGCCGAACCCAAGAAGGTCCAGGCCAGGAAGGTCTGACGGGCGGCCGGCGGGCCGCCCGTCACACCCGGCCGGCTCCGGGCCGGTGCGTCAGCGGGGCGCCCGGGGCAGGCCGAGCCCGATCATCGCGATCAGCTCGCGCTGGATCTCGTTGACGCCGCCGCCGAAGGTCAGCACGAGCGCGCCCTTCGCGAGCCGGTCCTGGGCCTCCATGAACGCCGCCGTCTCGGGGTCGCCCGGGTCGCCGTAGCGGGCCAGGACGTCCCCGACGATGCGGCCGACCTCCTGCATCCGCTCCGAAGCGTAGATCTTGGTGGCGGACGCGTCGGCGGCGCCGAGCCAGCCGAGGTCCTGGTTCGCCGCGACCTGCCAGTTGAGGAACTCGTTGGCGCGCAGGTAGGCGTACACCTGCGCGACCGCGCGGCGCACGGCCGGCTCCTCGATGAGCGGGCGGCCGCCCGGTCCCGCGGTCGTGCGGGCCCAGCGCGCGAACCGGACGTGGGTGTGCCCGATGTTCCCGGCCGGGCCGAGCGTGACCCGCTCGTGGTTGAGCTGGTTGACGATGAGGTCCCAGCCCTTGTTCTCCTCGCCGACCAGCATGTCGGCCGGGACCCGGACGTCCTGGAAGTACGTCGAGTTGGTGTGGTGCGCGCCGTCCATCGTGATGATCGGCGTCCAGGAGAACCCCGGGTCCTTGCAGTCCACGACGAGCATCGAGATGCCCTTGTGCTTCTTGGCCTGTGGGTCGGTGCGGGCCGCGAGCCACACGTAGTCGGCATGGTGGGCGCCCGAGGTGAAGATCTTCTGGCCGTTGACCACGTAGTGGTCGCCGTCCCGGACGGCGGTGGTGCGCAGGGCCGCGAGGTCGGTCCCGGCGCCCGGCTCGCTGTAGCCGATCGCGAAGTGGCACTCGCCGGCGAGGATGCGCGGGATGAACTGCTCCTTGTGCGCGTCCGACCCGTACTGCAGGATCGTCGGCGCCACCGAGTTCAGCGTGATCAGCGGGTAGGTGACCTCCGCGCGGGCGATCTCCGTGGCGAAGATCGTCTGCTCGACCGGGCCGTAGCCGCGGCCGCCGTACTCCTTCGGGAGCGCGACGCCGAGCATCCCGTCGCGGCCGAGGCGCCGGCAGTGCTCCAGGTAGGGCGGGCCGAACGGGTCGGCGCGGATCGCGGCGCGCTGCTCGGCGGTCAGGCAGTTCTCGAAGTACTCGCGCAGCTCGGCGCGCAGCCGCTTCTGCTCGTCGGTCAGGTCGATGAACATTCAGGCCTCCTGGGCGATGAGGGCGCCGAGCGCGTCGAGACGGTCCTCACCGCCGCCGAGCAGATGCCCGCAGTGCTTGCCCCAGGCGAAGTACCGGTGCAGCGGGTAGGTGATGTCCAGGCCGATGCCGCCGTGCAGGTGCTGGCAGGTGTACAGCGCCTTCACCACGGGGTCGCACGCGTTGTAGGCGGCGATGGCGAGGACCTCCTCGGCGTCGCCCGCGCCCTGCGCGAGGCGCCACACGCCCGCCCACACGGCCACGTCCAGCGCCCGCTTGGCGATGTAGACGTCCCCGATCTGCATCGTGACCGCCTGGAACTGCGCGAGCGCCCGGCCGAACTGCTCGCGCGTCTTCGTGTACTCCTTCGTCAGCTCCAGCGCGCCCTCGATGACGCCGGACGCGACGGCGACCGCGCCCGCGACGGCCGAGCGGCGCAACGTGTCCCAGGCGGCGCCGTCCGCCGTCCCGCCGAGCAGGGCGTCCGCGCCGACCCGGACGCCGTCCAGGGCGACCCGCGACAGCGGCTCGGACGTCGCCGACGGCTGCCCGGTGATCATCACGGCGGCGGGTTCCACGAGGAAGACCCCGACGCCACCGCCCTCGACGCGGGCCGGGACGAGGATCCGTGACGCCTCCCGCGCGTACGGGACGAACGTCTTCACGCCGTCCAGCACATGGCCGTCGCCGTCCGCGCGGGCCGTCGCCGCGATCTCACCGGCCGGGCCGACCTCGCGGTAGGCGCCCGTCAGGATCGTCGCGCCCTCGGTGAGCGGGGCCAGCAGGGCGCGCTGCTCCGGCGTCCCGTGCGCCCCGATCGGGACGGCCGCCAGCGCGAGCGAGGCGTACACCGGGACGGGCGCGGTGCGGACCCCGACCTCCCGCAGGATCACCGCCAGCTCCACCGGCCCGAGCCCGGCACCGCCGGCGTCCTCGGGCAGGACGACGCCGAGCAGCCCCGCCTGCGCGAGCGCCTTCCACGTCACGTCGTCATAGGGCGCCTCGCTCTTCTCGAACGCCTCCAGCCGCTCCTGCGCGGCCTCCCGCGCGAGCACGTCCGCCGCGAGCCCCCTGATCTCTCGCTGGGTCTCGTCGAGGTCGAAGTCCACTCATCCGCTCCCTTCCAGCAGGTGCAGCCGGCCGCGGCGCTCGAACTCGGCCCGCAGCGCGGCCGCGTCCGCCGCGCTCATCGGGCGGTAGTCCAGGTCGCGGCCGGGCCGCCACCACACCGGGTCGTCGGTGCGCCAGGCGTCCCGGGCCAGCCGGCGCTTGAGGATCTTGTTGGAGGCGGTCGCGGGCAGCTCCCGCGCCACCCGCACGTACCGCGGGATCCACTTCGGGCCGAGGTCGGCGCGCCCGCGCAGGTACTCGGCGAACGCACCCGGGTCGAAGTCGTCGGCGGCGACGGCGAGCATCACCTGGTCGCCGGACGCCTCGTCCGGGACCCCGTACACGGCGAGCTGCCGGACCCCGGGCAACTCCGCCAGAACGCGTTCCACCTGCACGGCGCCGAAGTTCTCGCCGTCCACGCGGAGCCGGTCGCCGCTGCGGCCGGCGAAGAAGATGTAGCCGTCCGCGTCGGCGTAGGCGAGGTCGCCGCTCCAGAACATGCCGTCGCGGAGCCGGTCGGGGGCGTCCTCCTTGTAGTACCCGTCGAACAGGCCGAGGTCGCCGGTGTTGACCAGCTCCCCCACGGCCTCGTCGCCGTTCACCAGCCGTCCGGCCCCGTCGAACACGCCGGGAGGGCACGGCCGTCCCGCCGGGTCGAGGATCGCGATGCCCTCGGTCAGCCTCCCCAGCGCGCCCTGCGGGCCGAACGGGTCGGGCGCCAGCGAGATCGCGGTCTCCGTCGAGCCGTAGCCGTCGATGACGAAACACCCGAAACGCTCGCCGAACGCCTTCTGCTCCAGCGGCGCCGCCTCGTTCCCGAAGGCGAACTGCAGTGGATTGTCGGCGTCGTCCTCTCCCTCCGGCGTGGCCAGCACGTACGAGAGGGCTTTGCCGACGTAGTGCAGGTAGGTGCAGCCGTGGGCGCGCGCGTCCGGCAGGACGGCCGACGCCGAGAACCGGGAGCGCAGCACCAGCTCGGCCCCGGCGGCCAGCGCCGGCGCGTACGCCGCCATGACCGCGCCCGAGTGGAACAGCGGCATCGGGCAGTAGACGACCGCCTCCGGCGACAGCATGCGCCCGGCGAGCATCTCCCCCGGCACGGCCACCTTCCGATGGGTGACGCGGACGGCCCGCGGCCGCCCCGACGTCCCGGAGGTGAAGATCAACATCAGCAGGGTCCCGGGGCCGGTCGCCGCGGCGCCGGGCAGCGGCGAGCCCGTGTGGGGCGCGACCAGCTCACCGAAGGCGTCCACGTCCACGACCGGGAGCCCGAGCGCGGCGGCCTTCCCGGCGTACCGCGGCTGGGTCAGCACGAGATCGCAGTCGGCGCGCTCGGCGTCGCCCGCCAGCTCGGCGCCGCTCCGCGTCGGGTTCAGCGCCACGACCACCGCCCCCGACAGCGCCGCGCCTCCGAGGAGGAACACCACCTCGGGAAGGTTGTCGAGGAGCACACCGACGTGGACCGGCCGTTCGGGACGCGCCTCGCCGCGCAGCCACGCCGCGCGGGCCGCGCACTCGGCCACGACCTCCCGCCACGTCCAGGCACGGCCGTCGTCGGCGGACCGCAGCCCGGGGCGGTCGTCGTCCGCCCGCGCCTCCAGCAGCGCCGCGACGCTCACCGGCCCACCTCCCCGATCCGTCCCACGGCGAAAAAGTAGAACAGATTCTACTAAGTGTCCAGAGGGACGATCTCTCCCGTCCACGACCCGGTTCGCCTGGGTGTCATGGGAAACCGGACGGGCATGGGGCACCGGGGACGAGATCGCGATGAACCGATCAGATAACAGGTTCTCGCGAGAGCGGTACCCTGGGGAGGACGCGTCGGGCGACCGTGCCCGCACAGAAGGGAAGGCGACCGTGACCGCAGAGCCGACAGTGACCGGGGACGAGACCCGGGGTCAGCCGGGCGGCCAGGGCGTACGCTCCCGCAGCCAGCACCAGCGGCGCAAGCGTATCGTCCAGGCGGCCGCGGCGCTCGCATCGCGCGGCGGGATCGAGGCGATGCAGATGCGCACCGTGTCCGAGCGCGCGGGCGTCGCCCTCGGCACCCTCTACCGCTACTTCCCGTCCAAGATGGACCTGGTCGTCGCCGTCGTCAGCGAGGAGCTCGACCTCCTGGAGGGCAGCATCGAGCGCCGCCCGCCCCGCGCCGGCGGCGCACCGGACCGCGCCGTCGAGGTGCTGATGCGCGCCACCCGCGGCCTGATGCGCGAGCCGGAGCTGGCCGAGGCGCTGATCCGCTCCCTCCTCCTGTCCGACGTCAAGACCGACTTCGGCGACCGCATGAGCGAGCTCCTCCTGCGCGCCGCGTCCGGCCCGCCGGAGGACATCCCCGCCGAGGACCCCCGCCGCCTCGTCGCCCGCGCCCTGTCCGGCATCTGGACGATGGAGATGATCGAGATGCTGCGCGGCAACGCCACCGCCGAGGAGATCCAGGCCCGCCTGGAGATCACCGCCTCCCGCCTCCTCATCGACTGAGCGACACGGGAGCGAACGCAGAGTCACCGCTTTCCCATGTGCCGCCCGCCCCTTCCCCATTAGCCTTGGACCCGTCAGAGCCCAGGACGAACAAGGGGTGCCAGTGACCGGACAGGAACCGATCCTCAGCGACGGGGTCATCATCGAGTTCATCGATGGCAAGGACGTCCCCGTCCAGCACAAGGACTTCGGTGAGCGGGCCGTCGTGATGCGCGACGCCAAGAACCCGGAGGGCCCGATCCTCTACTTCACCGAGGCCGAGTGGGACGCCTTCATCGCCGGCGTCAAGGACGGCGAGTTCGACGACCTCCTGGAAGACCCCACCGAGGCCCCGTGACCGGAAAACGCCCCCGGCCACCACCGGGGGCGTCCTCACCTGACGACCGGCAGACGGCTCAGCCGAACAGATCGTCGACGCACTCGACCTTGATGGCGCGGACCAGCCACTGATCCAGCAGCTGCTCGTCAGTGCAGGCCAGGATCTGCTCCCGCACCTCGTCCGACACCGACAGCCCCCGCGCATCGAGGACCTTCAGCACCGACTTCGCCTCGCCCTTGACCTCGCCCTTGGCCTGGGAGCGCAGGAAGAGGTCGCTCTTGAACTCGTAGTCGACGATGTCAGTTTTCACAAGTTCCTCCAGGATGCGACGCGCGGCCTTCGGCAGCGCGTTGAGCACGAGGTCAGTGTATAGGTCGGCATTCTCGCGGCCCGCGTTCTCGATGGTGACGAGGGCGGCATGAATGATCTCTATCGCCTCCCGGTCGGGAGGGGTGACGTTCGCCAGGGCGCCCACGATGGCCATCTCAGGTGCCTGTGCAGCCTGCTCGGTACTGGCGACGAGTGGGCCGACTCCGGGACCGACCACCAGTGGCCGGAGGTCGAAGCCCGGATGGCCGATCTTGATCGGTTCGCGGGCCCAGTCGGCCACCGGGCGTTCGGGGCAGATGACGAGCAGGTAGCACGGGCAGCGCGTCCTGGCTTTGAGGGTGGTGAGGTAGACGGGCCACGAGCGGCGCTTCGCCGGATCCTGGCGCTGCTGGACCTCCACGACGACCGCCATGCTGGGGCGAGCGGAGTCGCCTTCACAGATCTCGATGACACTGTCGGCCCGGTAGGCGGTCGGAGCGATATTGGTGAACTCTTCCGAGGCCGTCCTGATGACCAGGTCCGTCGAGAGTTCGATGCGAAAGGCGGTTGTAAGTAATTGGGCCACGACTTCCGGGTTGTCCCGAATGATCTGGATGGGCCCTTCGTGTTTGGCTGAGACCATGCACGGCAAGTTACTTGACCGCCACTGTTAGATACCGTGACTATCCAATGACTGTGAATGTGATGTGCATCACAGTACATTATTATTCGTAAATATGTGCGTTCCAGCGGGCTGTTATGGCTTGTTCGGATTTGGGGGTTAGTAAGCCCCAAAGGCGTAGGCGGGCCAGGCCGCCGTCGGGGTGGATGTCCAGGCGGACTTTTTCCACTTCTGGGGTTTTCAGGCGGTAGCGGTGGCGGGTGTCGGGTTGCAGGCGGGTGCGCGGGAGGATGACGGTCTGGTCGCCTTCGGTGGTGGTGGCCGTCAGTTGGGCTTCGGCGGGGGCGTTGAATTTGAGGTTCGAGGTGTCGAGCTCGGCCAGTTCGATGGTGCCGGGGGCGAACAAGGCTATTTCGGCCCAGTCGTTGCCCGTGTCGCGGCGGCGGGCGGTTTCCCAGCCTTCGGCCTGGGTGCGGGCCAGGCCGGGGAACAGCATGTTGTCGGGAGACGAGTAGAAGCGGTCGGAGCAGTCGAGGACGCGGGCGCCGTTCTCCAGGGCCGCGAGGTCCACGGTCAAGCCCGTCAGGTAGGCGGGGTTCGGGACGACCCTGCCGTGGACGCGGAGGCGCGCGATGCCGCCGTCCGGGAACATGTTGAGTCTGACGTGGGTGAAGACGCGTTCTGATCCGGTGGTCGGAAGAGTGTGCGTGGTGTCGCCCTTGAGGGGGGTCCTCGGGACGATCTCCAGCCAGTCGGCGGCTTCGAGTTCGGCGGGGGCCGGGTGGCCGTCGGCGAAGCATGCCTCCACCGAGGCGTGCGGGGGGTAGTTGCCCTTGAACCAGGCGGTGTCGATGACGATGCCGTGGATCTGGCCCGGGAGGCCCAGGCGGACCAGGGCCCAGTCGTGGCCGGGGGTGCGGCGGCGGGCGGTCTCCCAGCCGTCGTAGAGCTGGCCCTTCGGGCCGAAGGTCTCCGGGTGGAACGCGGGTTTCCACGGGTTGAGCAGGTTCTCCTTCTCGGCGAAGGACTCGTCGCTGGCGGCGACGACCGACCCGCCGAGCGTGCGGACGGCCAGGTCCGGCAGGGACGTGAAGTCGGTCATCGTGCCTCCGGTCGGGTGAGCAGGCGTCCGGCCGGGGCGTCGCCGACGGGTGCGCCGCGCAGCCAGGTGGCCTGGACGACGCCCGTCAGCGTTCTGCCCTCGTACGGGGTGACGGGGTGGCGGTGGTGGAGGGACGCGGGGTCGACGGTGAAGGTCGCGTCGGCGGCGAAGGCGACGAGGTCGGCGTCGTTTCCGGGGGCGATGGCGCCCTTGCCGGGGACGGCGGCGAGTGCGGCGGGGGCCTCGGACATCCATCGGACGACCGTGGCGAGGTCGTGGCCTCGTGCGCGGGCGGCCGTCCAGACGGCGGGCAGCCCGAGTTGCAGGGACGAGATGCCGCCCCACGCGGTGGCGAAGTCGCCGCGTTTCAGGTCGGGCGCGCAGGGCGAGTGGTCGGTGACGACGCAGGAGATCGTGCCGGAGGCGAGGCCCTGCCAGAGCCGGTCGCGGTTGGCGGCGTCGCGGATGGGCGGGCAGCATTTGAACGCGGCGGTCCCGGCGTCGCCGTCGCAGAGGGTCAGGTAGTGCGGGCAGGTCTCGGCCGTCACCGGGAGGCCGCCGGCCTGCGCGGCGGCGAGGACGTCCAGGCAGTCGGCCGCCGAGAGGTGCAGGATGTGGGCGCGCGCGCCGGTCTCCTCCGCCAGCCGGACGACCTGTTCGACGGCCCGGCGTTCGGCGGACGGCGGGCGCGAGGTGAGGAACGCGGCGTAGTCGCCGCCGGACGGCGGGGACAGCGCGGCGGGGTCCTCGGCGTGCACGATGACCAGGCCGCCGAAGGCGGCGATCTCCTGGAAGGCCGCCCTCATCTCGGCGGGCGCCAGGGGCGGGAACTCCGGGACGCCCGAGTCGGAGGTGAAGCACTTGAATCCGAAGACCCCGAGGTCGTGCAGCGGGCGGAGCGAGGACGTGTTGCCGGGGATCGCGCCGCCCCAGAAGCCGACGTCCACGGCGCAGGCGCCTTCGGCGGCGGCGCGTTTGGCCGCGAGCGCGGCCGGGTCGACGGTCGGGGGCAGCGAGTTGAGCGGCATGTCGACGAGCGTGGTGACGCCGCCCGCCGCCGCGGCGCGGGTCGCGGTGGCGAAGCCCTCCCATTCGGTGCGGCCCGGTTCGTTGATGTGGACGTGGGTGTCGACGAGCCCGGGGAGCAGCGCGATGTCGCCCAGGTCCACCGAGGCGGGCGTGTCGTAGGGCGAGATCGCGGTGATGCGGCCGGAACGGATCGAGACGGCCGCCGGCCGCTCTCCCTCCGGCAGGACGGTCCGGCGGGAACGGATGACGAGGTCGTCCCCGGTCACGGGCCGGCCACGATGTGCTCCGGCCGGACGGGGACCCGTGTCAGCGCCCTGCCCGTCGCGTCCCTGATCGCGGCGACGACGGCGGGCGTGGACGACAGCGTGGGCGGCTCCCCGGCGCCGCGGAGCCCGTAGGGCGCCTCCGGGTCGGGGTTCTCCAGGATGTCCAGGCGCATCGGCGGCATGTCGAGGATGGTGGGGATCAGGTAGTCGGTGAAGGACGGGTTGCGGACCAGGCCGCCCGTCACGACGATCTCCTCCATCAGCGCCAGGCCGAGGCCCTGCGCGGTGCCGCCGTGGATCTGCCCCTCCAGCGCGGTCCGGTTGAGGATCCGGCCGACGTCCTGGACGGCGGCGAGCTCGACGACCTTGACGAGGCCGAGGTCGACGTCCACGTCGACGACGGCGCGGTGCACGCAGAGCGCGAGCTGGGTGTGGCTGCGGCCCTGGCCGGTGACCGGGTCCAGGGGGGTGGTGGGCCGGTGGTGGTACTCGCGGGTCTCCTCGATGGCGGTGTCGCCGAGGACGTCCTCGATCGTGCCGAGCACGCCCCCGGCCCGCGACACGATCTTCCCGCCGGCGACGGCGAGGCCGGTGCGGCCGAAGCGGCGCGCGGCGCGGGCGAGGAGTTCGGCGCGGACGGCCTCGCAGGCCGTCTTGACCGCCCCGCCCGTCATGTACGACTGGCGGGACGCGCTGGAGGACCCGGCGTCGCCGACCCGGTTGTCGGCCGGGGCGATCGTGACCTTCTGGACGCCGAGCTCGGTCCGCGCGATCTGCGCCTTGACCGTGACGAGGCCCTGCCCGACCTCGGCGGCGGCGGTGTGCACGAGGGCGGTGGCCTCGCCGCCGATGACCTCCAGCCGGACGCGGGCCGTGGACAGGTCGTCGAAGCCCTCGGAGAAGCAGATGTTCTTGATCCCGACGCCGTAGCCGACGCCGCGCACGACGCCCTCGCCGTGGGTCGTCTGGGAGACGCCGCCCGGCAGGTTCCGCAGGTCGGAGCGGTCCGGGTCGGGAGGCATCGGCATGGCCTCCAGCCGGGTGAGCATCTCGGCGAGCGGCGCGGGCGACTCGATGACCTGCCCGGTCGCGAGCCTGGACCCCTGGGAGACGGCGTTGCGGCGGCGGATCTCGACCGGGCCGAGCCCGCAGGCGGCGCCCAGTTTGTCCATCATCGACTCGTAGGCGAAGCATGCCTGGACGGCGCCGAAGCCGCGCATCGCGCCGCACGGCGGGTTGTTGGTGTAGACGCCGTACCCGTCGATGCGGATGTTGGGGATCTCGTAGGGGCCGACGCCCAGCGAGGCGGCGTTCCCGACGACGTTCATGGTGGACGAGGTGTACGCGCCGCCGTCCAGGACGATCTCGACGTCGGCGTAGAGGAGCCGTCCGTCCCGCGTGGCGCCGAACTCGTACCGCATCTGCGCGGGATGCCGGTGGACGTGCCCGAAGAACGACTCGTACCGGTTGTACGACATCTTCACGGGCCGGCCGGTGTGCAGCGCCAGCATCGCCGCGTGGATCTGCATCGACAGGTCCTCGCGGCCGCCGAAGGCGCCGCCGACGCCGGCGAGCGTCATGTGGATCTGGTCCTCGCGCAGCGCGAGGCAGGGCGCGATCTGCTTGAGGTCGTTGTGGATCCACTGCGTGGAGACGTGCAGGTCGACGCCGCCGTCCTCGGCCGGGATCGCCAGGCCCGCCTCGGGCCCGAGGAACGCCTGGTCCTGGATGCCGACCTCGTACTCGCCGGACACCACGACGGCCGCCTCGGCCCTGGCCGCGTCCACGTCCCCGACCCGGACCGGCTGGTGCCGGGTGATGCCGCCGCGGTCCTGGACCTTCAGGCCCTCCGGGTCGGCGATCACCGCGCGCGGGTCGGTGACCGGCTCCAGCACCTCGTACTCGACGGCGATCCGGTCCATCGCGCGGCGCGCCGTCTCGGGGTGGTCGGCGGCGACGAGCGCGACCGGCTCGCCCTGGTGCCGGACCTGGTCGACGGCGAGGACGGGCTGGTCGTCGGTGTGGTCGATGCCGAACACCTTGCGGCCGGGCACGTCCTCGTGGGTGAGGACGGCGCGGACGCCGGGCAGCGCGAGGGCGGGCCCGACGTCCAGCGACCGGATCCGCGCCCGGGGGTGCGGGCTGCGGAGCGTCGCGCCCCAGAGCATCCCGTCCAGCCACAGGTCGGAGGCGTAGGCGAACTCGCCGGCGACCTTGAGGGTGCCGTCCGGGCGCAGGGGGCTCTCGCCGACTCCGCCGATGCCGGGTGTGGCCGTATGGGCCGGGCTCCTGGTCGGGGACGTCATTCAGAGCACCTCCTCGGCGAGGCGCATCAGGCGGCGGTGGGCGTCCGCGCCGCGCCGCCCGGCCTCGTCCTGCGGGACGGTGACGAGCGTGTCGCCGTCCACGACGGTGCGCCCGCCGACGAGCAGGCGCTCCAGCGGCGGCGTCGGCCCGAACGCCAGCGCGACGACGGGGTCGTCGACGGCGGCGCGGAAGCCGTCGATCCGCCACAGCGCGATGTCGGCGAGCCGGCCGGGCGCGAGGGCGCCGAGCTCGTCGTCGCGGCCGAGGCAGCGGGCGCCGCCGAGCGTCGCCATCTCCAGGGCCTGCCGAGCGTTCAGCGCGGTCGGCCCGTACCGGGCGCGCTGCATGTAGATCGCCTGCCGCAGCTCCCCGGCCAGCGGGACGAGTTCGGCCGACGCCGCACCGTCGACGCCGAGCCCGACCGCCGCGCCCGCCTCCAGCAGGTGCGACACGCGGGCGATCCCGGCGCCGAGGCGGGCGTTGGAGCTCGGGCAGTGCGCCGTTCCGGTGCGGGTCTCGGCGAGCCGCTTGACGTCGGTGTCGTGCAGGTGGACGCAGTGCGCGAGCCACACGTCGGGGCCCAGCCAGCCGATCGAGTCCATGTACTCGGTGGGCGTCATGCCGAACTGCTCGCGCGTGTGCTCCTCCTCGTCGAGCGTCTCGGCGAGGTGGGTGTGCAGGCGCACGCCCTTGTCGCGCGCCAGCCGGGCCGACTCGACCAGCAGGTCCCGCGTGACGGAGAACGGCGAGCAGGGCGCGACGGCGACGCGCAGCAGCGACCCGGGCGAGGGGTCGTGGTACCGGTCGATCGCGGCCTCGGTCTCGGCGAGGACGGTGTCGATGTCCTCGACGACCTCGTCCGGGGGCAGCCCGCCCTGCGACTCGCCCCGGTCCATCGATCCCCGGCACGGATGGAACCGGACGCCGATCTCCCGGGCGGCCTCGATCCCGGCCGCGAACAGGTCGCCGCGTCCCTTGGGGAACAGGTAGTGGTGGTCGGTGGACGTCGTGCAGCCCGACTTGGCGAGCCATCCGAGCCCGGCGGTGGCGGCGCCGGCGACGACCTCGGCGTCCATCTTCGACCACGGCTTGTAGAGGGTGGTCAGCCACTCGAACAGGGTGCCGTCGACGGCCGTGCCCTGGCTGGCCCACTGGTAGAGGTGGTGGTGGGAGTTGACCAGGCCGGGGGTGGCGAGGCAGCCCGTGCCGTCGATCCGCTCGGCGCCGGCTTCGGTCTCCGGCGCGGGGCCTGGTCCGACCGCCGTGATCCGGTCGCCCTCGACCACGATGTGGCCGCCCGGGTACTCGTCCCCGGACACGGTGGCCACGTGGGCGTTCTCGATGACGACGCGCCTCATCGCGCGGCCGCCCTGCGCTCGGCCGCGAGGCGCACCGCGTCGAGGATCTTCTCGTAGCCGGTGCAGCGGCACAGGTTCCCGGCCAGCGCCTCGCGGATCTCCGCGTCGGACGGCGCCGGGTTCCGCTCGATCAGGTCGTGCGTCTGGACGATCAGGCCGGGCGTGCAGAACCCGCACTGGACGGCCCCCGCCTCGACGAACGCCTCCTGCACGGCGTCGAGCCGCTCCTCGCCGGGCGGCCCCTGCGCCAGCCCCTCCACGGTGACGACCTCGCGGTCCTGCGCCTGGCCCGCCGCGACCAGGCAGGCGCACACCGGCACGCCGTCCAGGTAGACGGTGCACGAGCCGCATTCGCCCTGCTCGCAGGCATTCTTGGAACCGGGGAGGCCCATCCGCTCGCGGAGCATGTAGAGCAGGCTCTCGCCCTCCCACACCTCGTCCACGGCCTCCTCGGACCCGTTGACGGTCAGGTTCACGCGCATCACGAGGCCGCCTTTCCCACGGTCGTCTTGCGGTGGTCGTTCCAGGCCCAGGTGAGCGTGCGGCGCGCCAGCACCGCCAGGGCGTGGCTGCGGTAGCCGCCCGTCCCGCGGACGTCGTCGATCGGCGACGCCGCGTCCCGCACCAGTTCGCCGAAGCGCCGGGCGGCGGCCTCGGCAAGCGGGCCGCGCCCGTCCCAGTCCAGCTCGGCGGAGATGAACGCCTCGGCCTCGGTGGCGCGGCGCGGGGTCGGGGCGGCCGAGCCGAGGCCGGTGCCGACGCGGCGCTCGCCCGGGTGCAGCGCGACGGCGAAGGAGCAGACCGCGATCACCATCGCGTTCCGGGTGCCGATCTTGGAGAAGTACTGCGGGCCGGACGCGGGCGGCGCCCAGAACGCGCGGATCAGCTCGTCCGGCGCGAGCGCGTTGCGCTTCACGCCGGTGAAGAACTCCGCGACCGGGATCATCCGGACGCCGCGCTCGGCCGACTCGGCCTCGATCACCGCGTCCCCGGCCAGCAGCGGCGGATGGCCGTCCCCGGCGGGCGACGCGGCGCCGAGGTTGCCGCCGACCGTGCCGCGGTTGCGGATCTGCGGCGACCCGACCGTGCGGGACGCCTGGGCGAGGCCGGGCAGCCGCCCGCCCAGCTCGGTGATCAGCCGCGCGTAGGGGACGCCGGCGCCGACGCGGAGCCGGCCGTCCGCGGTGTCCCATGCGGTGAGGGCGCGGATCCGGGTCAGGTCGAGCAGCGCCTCGGGCCGCCGCGCGTCGAAGTTGATCTCGACCATGACGTCGGTGCCGCCCTGGACGGGCAGGGCACCGGGCCGCGCGGCCTTGGCGGCCAGCGCGTCCTCCCAGGTCAGCGGTCGCAAGAAGTCCATGTCTCAGTATTCCTCCGGGACGGCGGTCTCAGTCGAAGGCCGCCGGTGCGGCGGGCGCGTCGTCGGTCAGCACCGTGCCTTCGATGAGCCCGTACGGGCGGTCCGCCGCGAAATAGACCTCGTTGTCGTTGTCCAGGCCGAACGGCTCCAGGTCGACCAGGAAGTGGTGCTTGTTGGGCAGCGACAGCCTGACCTCGCAGATCTCCGGCCGCTCGGTGAGGACGCGGCGCCCCATCTGGTAGAGCGTCTGCTGGAGCGACAGGCTGTGCGTCCCGGCGAACGCGCGCAGCAGGCCGTCGCGGGCGGCGGCGTAGGAGTCGTCCCAGCCCGCGGTGGTGCCGCGGTGCCGCCACCGGGCGGTGACCGCCGTGGCGAGGATCCGGTCGTCGGTCGGTTCGAGCGTCGTGTACCCGTCCCGGGCGAAGCCGTGGAACTCGCTTCCGGTGGAGTTGAGGACGACCAGGTCGGTGAGGCCCGAGACGACCGACTCCGCCTCGCCGCCGTGGACCAGCGCCGTGCGCACCTCGCCGCCGTCCCGGACGAACGAGTGCCCGCCCGCGATGCGCCGCCAGCCGTACTCGCGGATCTCCACCCGGGCGTGCGCGACCGCGGGCTGGGAGGCCGTGAAGTGCCGCGCGAGCAGGAGGCCGAAGTCCTCGATCGCGCCGATGCCGTGCTCGCGGGCGAACGCGAACACGGTGTTCTTCTGGGTGTCGGTGGGCAGCACGGCGGCGTTGTCGCCGGTCAGGTGGACCTCGTCCATCGCGCCGGACAGCGCCACGCTGACGTTCAGGTCCCTGATCCGGTGGGTGCCGCCGTCCCGCGTCACGCGCACGACGCGCGTCTCCGCCTTGCCGTAACGGTTGGGCCCGAGAACGATCGCCACTAGCTCCCCCGGTACGTCGAGTACGCGAACGGGCTGATCAGGAGGGGGACGTGGTAGTGCCGGCCCGGGTCGTCGATGGTGAACGCGACCGTGACCTCGGGGTAGAAGTCCGACAGTCCCTCGGTGGCGAAGGTCAGCCGGTGCACCCCCTCGCCGGGCTCGGCGCCCCACTCCCGGACGCGGCCGTCGGCGTCGGTGCGGGCCTCGGCGAGCGGAGTCCAGCCGCCGCCCGCGTCGCGGCGCTCCAGCCGGACGGCCACGCCCGCGGCGGGCATCCCCTTCGCCGCGTCGAGTACGTGGGTCGAAAGGCTCACGCGTCCTCCTCCATCAGCCTGGCCAGCCGCAGGTCGACGATCTCCCCCAGTTCCCGGCGGACGGCGTCGCGCTCGGTGTCAGGGTCGTTGCCGAGCCGTTCCCGCAGCGCGGCGAGCATCTCCAGCGCGGAGCGCCCGGACGCGCGGATCAGGAACACGTGGCCGAAACGCTCCTCGTAGGCGCGGTTTCCCGCTATCAGGGCGTCCTGAACGTCGGCCGGCGCCGCGGCCGCCCCGGCCTGCTCTCCTCGCGACCAGCGGGCCTCGCGCGCGGCGCCGCCCACCCGGTCCCCGATGCGCGGATGCGCCGCGAGCGCCTCCTCGACGTCCGCCCACTCCAGGTCGTCCAGTGCGCGCCTCGACGCGGCGCGCAGCGCGGCGGGATCGGCGTAGGCCCGGCCGCCGACCTCGGCGATCCACCGGCGGGACGCGCAGCACGCCGCCAGCTCCTCGCTGCTCGGTTCCACCACGCTTGCAGTACACAAGCCCGCCCCGGGCGCGGTCGAGTCACAGGACGTCCGAAGCGAGGCCATGGTCGCGCGCGGTCTTTTGTAGCTTGCTACATATGAAGCTGCGTTCGCTGCTCGCGATGCCCGGGCTGCGGCTGGAGGTCGTCAGCGGGGAGGACGAGCTCGACCGGCCGATCCGCTGGGTCGTCACCACCGACCTGATCGACCCCGGCCGCTACCTGCGCGGCGGCGAGCTCGTGCTCACCGGCCTGGTCTGGCGGACGGGCCCGGCCGACTCGGAGGCGTTCGCCGCGGCCCTCGCCGGGGCGGGCGTGTCGGGGCTGGCCGCGTGGGACCTCACGCTCGGCGCCATCCCGGACGATCTCGTGGCGGCGTGCCGCCGGCACCGGCTGCCGCTGTTCAAGGTCCCCGAGGACGTGGCGTTCGCGACCGTGACCGAGGAGGTCGTCCGGCACCTGTCCGGCGCCCGCGCGGCCGACCTCACCGCTCTGCTGGACCGGCACCGCCGCCTGGTCGAGGGGACCGGGCTCGGCGCCGTCCTCGACCTGGTCGGCCACTGCCACGTCCTCGCCCCGACCGGGCGGGTCGTCGCGGGGCCGCCGCCCGCCGACCCGGCCGCTCTGGCCTCCGCGTTCCTCACCGCCCCCCGGCTGCCGCACCACGTCCCGGGCCAGGACATGTCGCTCTTCCCGGTGTCCCCCGGCGACACGCCGCGGGTCGCCGACTGGTTCGTGGCGCTGGAGGGGGACTTCGAGGACTGGCCGCCCGAACGCCACACGATGGCCGGGGAGCTGGCCGCGATCGTCGACCTCGAACGGGCCCGCCTCCGCGCCGACGACCGCTCGTCCCAGGACATCGTGACCGCCGCCTTCTCCGGGAACGATCTGCCGAGGCCGGAGGAGCTCGCCTCCCCGGTCGTGGCGGTCGCCGCGTCCGCGCAGGGCCCGCTGCGTCCGGGCGAGCTGCGCACCGTGCTCGCCGAGGTCGTGGGCGTGCCGCGGCCGGTGGTCGGGCTGCTGGACGGGGAGGCCGTCGCGCTCGTCCCCTCCGGCGGGCTGGACGTCGCCGCCGCCGTCCAGGACGCCCTCGGTCTCCTCGCCCCCGGTCTGGCGGGCACCCGCGTGGCCGTCGGGGTGAGCGGCGCCGCCGTGCCCCCCGACCTGCGCGGCGCCATCGAGGAGGCCCGCCACGCCCGCCGCCTCGCCGCGACCCGCCCCTCCCCGGTGTGCGTCGTCCGGCACGAGGAACTCGCGACCCACGTTCTGCTGCTCGCCAGCGTGCCGGACGACGTCCGCCAGATGTTCCGGGTGCGCCTCCTGGACCCGCTGCGCTCCTACGACGAGGTCCACGGAGCCGGCCTCGTCCAGACGCTGGAGACGTTCCTGCGCAACTCCGGCTCCTGGACGCGCTGCGCCGAGGAGCTCCATCTCCACGTCAACTCGGTCCGGTACCGCGTCCAGCGCATCCAGGATCTGACCGGCCGGGACCTGTCCCGGATGGAGGACCGGGTCGACTTCTTCCTCGCCCTCCTCGTCTGACCGCGCCGGCTCCGGGCGCGCGTCAGGCCGTGGTGTGCCGCAGGAGCGCGGGGACGACCGTGTCCCAGGTCCGGCGCGGGAGCTCGCTGCCCGTGCCGGGCAGGACGAGGAGCTCGGCGGACGGGATCTCGGCGGCCAGCGCCCGGCCGTTGCCCAGCGGGAAGAAGGGGTCGTCCTCCCCGTGGACGACGAGGGTCGGGGCGGCGATCTCCGGGAGGCGCTCGCGCCAGCGATCGCCGGAGTCCAGGGCCGCGAAGACGGTCCCCATCTGGTTCGCCCGGTGCGCCTTGCCGGGGTCGGCTCCCGTGACGGTGCGGTCGAAGATCCGCTCGATGTTCGCGCGGGCCTCGGCCTCGTCGAAGGACGGGCCCGACATGTGGCGGGCGTTCTCGACCTGGAAGGCGACCACGGACTCCCGGTCCGTCCAGTCGACCTTCGGCCGCTCCATGAAGCGGGCCATCAGCTCCGGGGCGTGGTCGGGCAGGTCGGCGTCGGCCGGCCCCGGGGCGGTGGGCCTGGTCGCGATGAGGGTGAGGGTGGCGACGCGGGCCGGGTGGTCCAGGGCGAGGAGCTGGGCGATCCAGCCGCCGACGCCGAACCCGGCGACGTGCGCGGACGGCAGCCCGAAGGCGTCGAGGACGCCGGCGGCGTCGGCGACGAGGTCGCGCAGCGTGTAGCGGGGGGCCTCGGGGTCGGCGGTCTCGGACCGGCCCGTGTCGCGCAGGTCGTAGCGGACGGCGAACCTGCGCAGCGCGGCGAGGCGCTCGCACAGGTCGTCCGGCCACGTGAGCATCGTGTTGCCGATCAGCAGGATCGGCGGGTCGGACGGATCACCGAACGTCTCCGCGCACAGTTCCGCCCCGCCCGCCTTGATGAGTTTCTCCATGGAGGGGTGGACCGTGCGCGGAGCCGGAACTCATCGCCTCACGGCGTGTCCGTCTTGGCGGCGATCGCCTCCAGGGCGGCGGTGATGTTCGCCTCGGCGGCCGCCTTGTCGACGCCGGTGCCGGAGAGGATGCCCGTGCCGTCCTCGAACTCCAGCAGGGCGAGCAGGATGTGCTCGGTGCCGACGTAGTTGTGGCCGAGGCGCAGGGCCTCGCGGAACGTCAGTTCGAGGGCCTTCTTGGCGTCCTGGCCGAAGGGGATGAGCTCGGGGAGCTCACCGTCCGCCTCCGCGGGGAGCGCCGCCGTGGCGGCCTGCCGGACGGTGTCGAGCAGGACGTCCTGGGCGAGGATCGCCTTGGCGGCCAGCGCCTCGGGCTCGGTGAGCAGGGCGAGGACGAGGTGGGCCGGGGTGATCTCGGCGTTGCCGGCGGCGCGGGCCTCGCTCATCGAGGCCACGACGACCTTGCGGGCGCGCTCGGTGTAGCGGGAGAAGCCCTGGGAGGGGTCGAGGTCGGGCTTCTCGCCCTTGGCGACGAAGCGCTTCTGCGCCGCCTGCTTGCTGACGCCCATGCTCTTGCCGATCTCCGTCCAGGACGCGCCGGAGCGGCGGGCCTGGTCGACGAAGTGGCCGATGAGGTGGTCGGCGACCTCGCCGAGGTGCTCGGCGGCGAGGACGGCGCTGGTCAGCTGTTCGAGGGCGTCGGTGTGGACCTTCTTGATGCCGTTGATCAGGTCGTCGAGGCGGACCTGGACCGGCGGCCGCTGGGGTTCGGTCATGCGTCAACCATAGGTTGACGATCTCGGATCGTCAACCCTGGGTTGACGCTCACCAGCCGGCGGCCCCGGCGAAGGACGTCGGGGCGGGGTCGTAGCCGAGGGCCTCCCGGGCGGCGGTGGTGTCGAGGGTGCGCTCCAGGGCGAGATGGCTGATCGCGTAGCGGGTGAGCCGCGGCGGTTCGGGACGCCGGGCCAGCAGGAACGCCCCCTCGGCGACGGCGGCGAGCGGGCGGGCGGCGCGGGCCGGGACGTACACCGGGCGCGCCTGGACGCCGCGCTCGCGCAGGATCGCGCGGAACGCGTCGTCGATCGCGACCGGCGCCGCGTCCGCGACGTTGAAGACGCCGGAGGCCACGGAGCCCGTCGCGGCCAGGACGCACGCCTGGACCAGGTTCCCGACCGAGGTCAGGCTGACGCGCTGGCGGCCGGTCCCGACGGCGGGCAGCACCGGGCCCCGCACGGCGGACAGGACGCGCGGAAGGAGCGTCGTGTCGCCGGGCCCGTAGACCGCGTGCGGGCGCAGGATGATCGCACCGGCGCTCGCGGCGGCCCTCTCGGCGGCGGCCTTGGAGGCGCCATAGGCGTTCATGTAGCGGCGCACCGGGGCCTCGTCCTCGCGCGCCATGACGCTCGGTGTGAACGGGTCGTACACGCTGGCCGTGCTGACGTGCACGAACCTCGCTCCCGGGAAGCTCCCCAGAGCGTTGCGGGTGCCGGTGAGGTTCGCGGCGAAGAGGGCCGCCGAGGGTCCCCAGTCGGTGACGCTTCCCGCGCAGTGGACGACCGCGTCCACGGCGGGCGCGTCCGGCAGCGGACCTCGCGTGAGGTCCCAGGACCGGTAGGGCGCGCCGCCCACGCGGCCGGGGGCCACCGCCGGACGGCGGCCGAACGCGAGAACGGCCGTCCCCTCGGACGCGAGCGCCCGGCACACCGCGCCGCCGACGAAACCCGAGGCTCCCGTCACCGCGATCCTCACGGCGCCACCACCTCGCGGAGCCGGTCCCGGTCGAGCTTGCGGGTGCGCCCGGAGCGGGGCAGCTCGTCCAGGACGACGATGCGGTCCGGGAGGGCGTCGTGGTCGATGACGTCCGGGAGCCTGCGGTGCAGCCGCTCGTGCAGGTCGCCGGTGCCGACCACCGCGAGCACGACCTCCTCGTCCCCCGTGCGCGGGTCCGGCACGCCCACGATGGCGGCCTCGGCCACGCCGGGCAGCGCGGCGATCGACGGCTCGTACAGGCCGGGGTAGAGGTTGAACTTGCCGCGGATCAGCATGTCCTTCTTGCGTCCCGTCAGGACGAGGCGGCCGCCGTCCAGCCGCGCGAGATCGCCGGTCGGCAGCTCGGCGACGGGGTCGGCGCCGAGGTACCCGCGGCACAGGTTGGGGCCGGACAGCAGCAGCTCGCCGTCCCCGGCCAGGCGGGCGCCGACCCCGGGGAGGGGCGCGCCGAGCAGGTCGCCGGGCCCGCCGTGCGCGAGCTTCTCCCGCGCCGACGCGATCGCCACGGGCAGGATCTCCGTCATCGCGTACACCGACAGGACCTCCGCGGAGGGGGCCGCCTCGACCGCCTGCCGGAGCACGGCCGCGGGCGCGGGCGCCGCGCCGAGCAGCACGTACCGGACGGACGGCGGCAGCTCGCGGCACGCGTCCAGGATCTCGGCGAGGTGGACGGGGACGCAGAACGTGTGCGTGGCCCGCCGCTCGCGCATCAGCCGCGCGAAGTCGGCCGGGGCGCAGAACAGGGGCGGCATCGACCAGCGGGCGCCCGCGATCAGGGTCGGCAGGCCGAGCATGAGCTGGTCGGTGTGGACGACGTCCCCCGGCCCGAGGGGCAGCCGGGACCGGAACAGGTCGAGCGCCGCCGCCAGCGACGCCTGCGTGTGGACGACCGCGCGCGGGTCCGCCGTCGTGCCCGACGTGAAGATCACGGCGGCGGGGGCGTCCGGATCGGGCTCGCGGTCCGGCTCGGGCGCCTCGCCCCGGGCCAGGCGCGCGAAGGACAGCGCACCCCGGGGCACGCCCGGCAGCCGGCGGCCGACGTGGATGTGCCGCATCGGGCCCTCGCCCGGGATCTGCAGGTCGGCGAGGTTCGGCAGGAGGAGCCCGCGCCGCCGCGCGTACGCCCGGACGGGCCGGAGCCTGCTGCCCGCGTACAGCACCGATTCCGCCGCCGACCAGCGGGGACGGGCCAGCCGCAGCCGCGCGGTGAACATCTCGGGCCCGGCGCCCGGGTCGGCGAACACGACCACTCCCCCGGCCGCGACCACGCCCAGCGCGAGGACGAGCGACTCCGGCGAGGGGCGCACCGAGAACAGCACGCCGTCGCCCGCGGCGAGCCCGCCGGACAGCAGCCCGTGCCGGACGGCGAGCACCTGCCGCCGCAGGTCGCCGTAGGTCAGCTCCGTGCCGTCCCCGGAGACCAGGGCGACGGCGGCGGGCGTCCGCGCCGCCTGGTCGAGCAGCCGCCGGACGAGCGTCATGCCGCCCTCACTTTCCGAGGATCTCCCGACCGGACGGCCAGGTGGCGATAGGTCGGGATCAGAACGTTCCGGGCGGCGGCGCGGCGCGTGACGGTGAGCGGCGCGGCGGCGAGCAGCGCCCGGGCGACCAGGCGGATCTGCGCCATGGCCAGCGGGTACCCGATGCAGAAGTGCGGCCCGGCGCCGAACCACAGGCGGCGCAGCTCGGGCGGGTGCGGGCGGTCCAGGTCGAACGGGCCGTGGGCGCGGCAGCAGTTGTGCGTGGCGATCAGCACCCGGTCGCCGGGGCGGATCGCCGCGCCCCCGACCACGGCCGGGCGGTGCACGCTGCGCAGCATGACCGGCGTCGGCGTCGCGACCCGCATCGCCTCCTCGACGGCCCGGTCCAGGAGAGCGGGATCCCCGGCGACGCGGTCGAGCTGCCCGTGGTCGGCGAGCAGGGCGACCAGGCGCGGCAGCAGCGTCGCGACGGTCTCGGTACCGGTCAGGAAGAACGCTCCGGCGGCGCCGCGCGCCTCGTCCTGCGACAGGCCGAGGGCCCGCATCCGTCCCATGACCGTGGACTCGTCCCCCGCCAGGTAGGACTTGGCCGCGATGTCGCCGAGCGGGTCGAGCACCGCGCGGGCCCGGCGGGCCTGGGACGGGGAGAGCCGCCGCGTGCGCAGCGACACCATCGAGACGATCTTCTCGCCCTGCTCGAACAGGTCCCGGTAGGCGGCCTCGGTGCCGCCTTCGAGCCCGATGACCTCGCCGATCACGGTCCCGGCCATGACCCGCGCCGCGTCCACCAGGTCGACGGCCGCGCCGCGTCCGAGGCGGTCCGACAGCGCGGCCAGCGGCTCGGCCAGCACGCGGGCGCACAGCGCCTCGGTGTAGGCCGGGGTGAACAGGTCGGTCAGGCGGCGGCGGAGGGCGCGGTGGGCGCCGCCCTCCATGTTGAGCAGGACGGACGGCCCGAGCACGGGCGTCCACAGCTCGCCGGGCGAGCCGGGGCCGTCCTTGCGGAACGTCACGCCGTCCATGAGGATCTCGCGGGCCAGGGCGGCGTCGTTCACGACCACCCCGACCCCGGGCACGCGCACGATCGGCCCGCGCCGCGCGACCCCGCGCAGGAGCGGGTAGGCGACCGGGTGCGCGGCCAGGTAGAGCCGCCTCTCCCAGTTCATCGGATGTCCCCCGCGTTCATCGGATGTCCCCTGCGCTCATCGGATGTCCACGACGGCGGGGCGGTAGCGGTGGTCGGCGTACCAGCCGAGCGTCCTGACGAGGCCGAACGCGCGGAGCCTGCGCACGGACCCGTACACGACGACGTCCTCGCGCAGCGCGTAGGCGTCGGTCACGTAGCGGACGCGGTTGACCAGCGCGCGGTCCTCGTGGACGTCCTCGATGCGGGTGCGGGGGAAGCCGCCCGCCCGCTCGTACAGGTCGGCCGTGATCGCGAGGTTGCAGCCCGGCATCATCACGTACGGGCCGAGGTAGAGCGGGTCCTGGTTGCCGGGACGGAACCGCCCGAACAGGGCGGCGAGGTCGATGACGGCGGGCAGCAGGCGGCGCTCCCAGAGCCTCAGGGGGAACTCGTCGGTGCGCGGCAGCAGCGGCCCGGACACCATCTCCAGCCCCTCGCCGAACGCCCGCCGCACCGCCGCGACCCAGCCGCGGTGGGGCAGGCAGTCGGCGTCGGTGCGGGCGACGTGCGTGGCCCCCGCGCCGATCGCGTGCCGGACGCCGGTGTCGGCGGCGGCGCCGGTCCCCTTCTCCGGCTCGTGGACGATCCGGACGTCGAACGCCGCGGCGCCCGCGGCGAACTCCTTGACGGCGGTGGCGGTCCCGTCCGTGCTGCCGTTGTCGACCACGACGAGGGTGAAGCCGGTGTCGGTCTGCTCGGCGAGGCGGCGCAGCGTCGCGCCGATCGAGCGCTCCTCGTTGTAGGCGGGGACGACGATCCACAGGCTCATCGGGTCCGCGGGGTTCGCAGGCTTCGCAGGGTTCGCAGGGTTCATCGTCACAGCTCCGCGAACATGACGCCGAGGCTGACGCCGCCGGCGAGCCCGATCAGCGCGATCCGGTCGCCGGGCCCGCAGCGGCCCTCGGCGAGCGCGGTGGCGATCTGCAGCGGGAGGCTCGCGGACGCGACATTGCCGTGGTCGGGCAGCGTGACGACGAGCCGGTCGGGCGGGATGCCGAGGATCGCGCGCAGCGTCTCCAGGTAGGGCAGCGTCACCTGGTGGACGCCGACGACCGCGAAGTCGTCCCAGGTCAGCCCGGTCTTGGCGAGCGCGGTGGTGAAGATCTCAGGGCCGGTCGCCAGGAAGGCGTCCTTCAGCCGCCGGCCGTCCCCGCTGAAGTAGGTGAACTCGGGGTCGCGCGGGTGCATCGAACCGCCGCCCGGGAGCGTCCCGACCCGCCAGGCGCTGGAGACGGCGGCGAAGTCGCGGTAGAAGATCCCGCCGTCCGGGGCGGCCTCCACGAGCATCGCGGCGCCGCCGTCGGAGAGGGTGTAGCCGGCGAACGCGTCCACGAACTGGGCGCGGTCGCGCACCTTCCAGCGGACGGCGCGGGACGGGCTCTCGCCCGTGCAGACCAGGACGCGCTCGTGCTGCCCGGTGCGGATCAGCGCGTCCGCCATCTGGAGCCCGTTGAGGAAGCCGTTGCAGGCGTTCTTGACGTCGAAGACCGGGCAGGTCGCGCCGAGCTTGGCGGCGACGATGTGCGCGGTCGCGGGCTCCACGAGGTCCTGCGACGCCGACCCGAAGACCAGCATGTCCAGGCCGGCCGGCTCGACCGCGCGCTCGGCGAGGGCGCGGCGGGCCGCGGCGACGGCGAGGTCGGACGCCTGCTCGTCGTCGCGCATCACGTGCCGGGACCGGATGCCGGTCATCCGCTCGACGATCGTGGGGTGCGGGCGGTACCCGGGGCTCTCGGCCGCGACGCGGGCCTCGACCTCGGCGCTGCTGACCGTCCGGTCCGGCAGGTGCGCGGCGACGGCGGTGATGCGGGCTCTCATGGGCTCGGGTCCCCCGGTTCCTCGTGCTCGGTGTCCGGCAAGCCTCGTCGGCCGCGGGCGCTCCCGGTCAGGGGAACCCTACGCATCCCGAGCCGGGCGTTGTACCCGGTTCGGCCTGAGTACTGCCACTTAGCCCGGTTTGAGGGATACCACGTTTCCATCCGGATTCCGGAACCGCCAGAATCGGCGGGTGACCAGCACGAAGACCGACAGGGCGGCGCGGCACGAGGCCCGCCTGCTGTGGACGGCGAACCCGGGCCTGTTCGCCCTCCTGGAGGCGGCGCGCCACACCGGCCCCATCACCCGCGTCCCGAGGCTCGGGTGGGTGGTGACCGACCCCGTCCTCGCGCGGCAGGTCCTCAACGACCACGCCGCCTTCGGCATGAACGGCGAGGGCGGCGTCGGCCACCTCTGGACGCAGCTGTTCGGGGACGAGATGGGGCGGTTCTTCGGCGGTGCGACCCACGCCGAGGTCCGCACCCGCGCCCGCGACCTGTTCACCGAGGACGCCGCCCGGGTCCTGGTGGAGCGTTCCCAGGGCCGGACCCACGCCGCGCTCGCCGCCCGCCTCGCCGCCGGGACGGGCGTCGACGTCGCCGACGCGGCCCGCGTCATGGCCGGACGCATGGTCGCCGACCTGCTGGGCCTGCCCGCGGACCGGGCCGACGCCGACTACCGCGCGCTCTTCGCCGCCGGGGAACGGCTCGCCCGGCTGGCGCTCGGCACGACCGCGTCCACCGGCCTCGACCCGGCCGTCCTCGCGCGGGCCCGCGCCGTCGTGGACGAGATCACCGCCGGAGTCCCGCGCGCCTACCGGACGGCCGGAACCGGCACCCTGCTCGGCCGCTGCCGCGAGATGGGCCTCGGCCTGCCGCTCGCCCGCGGCCTGGCGACCCTGCTGGTGATCGCCGGAACGGAGACCGGGGTGTCCGGGACCGTCCGCACCGCGGCCCTGCTGCACGACACCGGAGGGCAGCGGGCCCTGCTGGACGATCCGTCCCTCATGGACAACGCGGTACGGGAGGGGCTGCGCGTCGCGGCCCCGGCGCCGGTGATCGGGCGGCACGTCGCCCGGGACGCGGCGGTCGGCGGGCGGCGGCTCCGCGCGGGCGACCGGGTCCTGCTGCTGACCTACCGGGCGACGGGCGCCGCCGGGCCGTTCGACGTCCGGCGCGCCTACGTCCCGGAGACGCGGCAGCTGTGGTTCGGCGGCGGGCGCCACCTGTGCCTCGGCGCCGCCGTCGCGCGCGTGCAGGTGGCCCGGATGCTGGAGACGCTGCTGTCCTCCGGCCGCCCGTACCGGGTGGTCTCCCGCCGCCCGGCCCGCCGCGTCCTCGTCCCGTCGTACGCCGAGCTCCGCGTCCGGCCCGCCCGGTACCCGTGACGGCGCCGGTGACGGCGGCCCGGGCCCGCTAGACCTCGGGGATCTCGGTCGGCGGGGCGTCCTTCTCCGGGGCCTCCTTATCCGGGGCCGTCGGGGTCGGGGCGGGCGCCGGGGAGTGCGTGATCGTCGGGCCGACCGGCCGCGCGGGGCGCTCGTCGCGGGGCGCCGAGTTCCACCACCAGAGCGCGAAGGAGATCGCGAGCAGCACCAGCACGCCGCCGGCCACCTGGAGCACCGCGGTCCGGTGGGTCGGCTCGCGGCGCGGGCGGCGGCCCCCGGCCCGCCGCGCGGCGCGGCGGGATCTGCGCCGCTCGCGCCGGGACGGGGGCCGGGCGCGCTCGCGCGCGGACGGCTCGGTGAAGACGGCGCTCCTGACGAAGTCCTCGTCGAACACGGGCTCGTCGAAATCTGCGGCCATGGGACTCTCCGGCGCGGGGGGATCGTCGTGCGCCCAGGCTAGTCGACGCGGCCGGCACCCCCGCGTGCCGCGGCCCGCGCGCGATCCCTCTCACCGGGACCGGCCTTCCCCCGCAAAGTTAGAACACGTTACAGTCAAAAGTGAATCGTGTTCTAGAAGGAGACCGCATGGGTACCCCGGTGATCGTCGAGGCGGTGCGCACGCCGCTCGGCAAGCGTGGCGGCTGGCTCGCGGGCCTGAAGCCGATGGCCGTCCTCGCGCACGCCCTGAACGCCGCCGTCGAGCGCTCCGGCATCGACGCCGCCGAGGTGGAGCAGGTCTTCGCCGGCTGCGTCACGCAGGCGGGAGAGCAGGGCGGGCACGTCGGCCGCTACTCCTGGCTGTACGCGGGGCTGCCGTGGCAGGCGGGCGTCACCACCATCGACGCCCAGTGCGGCTCCTCCCAGCAGGGCGTCCACCTGGCCGCGTCCCAGATCGCCGCCGGGGTCGTGGACGTCGCGATCGGCTGCGGCGTCGAGGTGATGAGCCGCGCCCCGCTCGGCAGCAACGTCATGCCCGCCGACCCGCGGCCCGACGACTGGTCGCTCGACATGCCGAACCAGTTCGAGGCCGCCGAGCGGATCGCCGCCCGCCGCGGCATCACCCGCGCCGACCTCGACGCGTTCGGCGCCCGCTCCCAGCAGCTCGCCGCCAAGGCGTGGGCGGACGGCCGCTTCGACCGCGAGATCGCCCCGATCACCGCGCCGGTCCTGGACGCCGAGGGCGAGGTCACCGGCGAGACCCGCGAGGTCACCCGCGACCAGGGCCTGCGCGAGACGACCGCCGACGGGCTCGCCGGGCTCAGGCCGGTGCTCGGCCCCGAGGGCCTGCACACGGCGGGCACCTCGTCCCAGATCTCCGACGGCGCCGCCGCCGTCCTGCTGATGTCGGAGGACAGGGCCCGGGCCCTCGGCCTGCGCCCGCGCGCACGCATCCGCACGCAGGCCCTCGTCGGCGGCGAGCCGTACTACCACCTGGACGGGCCCGTGCAGTCGACCGAGCGCGTCCTGCGGCGCTCCGGCATGGCCATGGGCGACATCGACATCACCGAGATCAACGAGGCCTTCGCGTCGATCGTGCTGTCCTGGGCGTCGGTCCACAAGCCGGACATGGACCGGGTCAACGTCAACGGCGGCGCCATCGCCCTCGGCCACCCCGTGGGGGCCACCGGCGCCCGCCTGATCACCACCGCGCTGCACGAACTGGAGCGCCGCGACGCCGGGACCGCGCTGGTCACGATGTGCGCGGGCGGTGCCCTCTCCACCGCCACGATCCTCGAACGGATCTGACGAGGCGGGCATCCTGGAGTACAGGACAGCGCACGACCACGGGTCCCGGTCCCAGCGGCCGGGGCCCTCGAACCATGACAGGCGCGAAAGGCGGTCTCGGTGCAGCCGGAACCTGAGGACCTCGGCGGCGGGCTGTGGAGCGTCCCCGTCCCCATCCCGGACAACCCCCTGTCGTACACGCTGGTGTACGCGGTGGAGAGCCCCCGGGGCCCCGTCCTGGTCGACGCGGGCTGGCAGCACGAGGACGCGTGGACGGCCCTGCGCGACGGGCTCGGCACGTTCGGGATCGACGTCGCCGACGTGTACGGCGTGGTCGTCACGCACTTCCACCCCGACCACGCGGGCCTCGCCGGGCGCGTCCGCGAGACGTCCGGCGCCTGGATCGCCATGCACCACTCCGACGCCGCGATCGTCCGGCTGTTCAACGAGGTCGGCCAGGGCGGCCGCCGCTCGTTCGAGCTGACCGCGCTGCGCCGCGCCGGCGCGGCCGAGTCGGACCTGACCGGGCCCACCCAGCAGACCCGGGTCTCGCCGCCCGCCGTCCCGGACCGCGAGCTGTCCGACGGCGACCTGGTGGACGTCCCCGGCCGCCGGCTCCAGGCCGTGTGGACCCCCGGGCACACGCCCGGCCACATCTGCCTGCACCTGGAGGACGGCGACCGCATCTTCACCGGCGACCACGTCCTGCCGCGCATCACCCCGCACATCGGCCTCTACCCCTACGACACCCCGGACGTGGACCCGCTGAGCGACTTCCTCGGCTCGCTCGACAAGGTGTCGGCCATGACGGTGGGCGAGGTCCTGCCCGCCCACCAGCACCGCTTCCGCGGCCTCGGGGACCGCGCCCGCGAGATCATCGGCCACCACGAGGAGCGCCTCGCGGAGGTGGCGGCGCTGCTGTCCCCGAGCCCCGTCACCCTCTGGGACCTCACCGCCGGCCTCACCTGGCGCCACCCGTGGCCCGAGATGGCCCAGCAGGCCCGGCGCATGGCCGCCGCCGAGGCCGCCGCGCACCTGCGCACCCTGGAGACCCGGGGCGTCGCCCGCCGCGACGGCGACGACGACCCCCTGCGCTACGTCCTGCGCTGACGTTCCCGATCCGCCGCCCGGTGTCGTCCGTGGACGTTAGTCTGCCCGCCGACGATCTCCGAAGGGATGGCGGATGCGGGACGTGCCCGGGCCGGAAGACGACGAGATGGACGGCGCGCTGGCGCTCGCCCCCGATGATCCGGAGGGGGCGCGCCAGCGCGTCCTGCGGACCGCGGGGCAGCGGCCGGCGGCCTCACTGCCGGACTTCTTCTCGGCCGCGGCGGGGGCGTTCGCGCGGGCGGGGCACGCCGAGCAGGCCGCGTTCTACCTGGGCAGGGCCGGCGAGTTCGAGGAGGCGAACGCGCGGCTGCTCGGCCTCGCGCCCGACACGGCCCGGGCGCAGCGGGTGCTGGTGGATCTGGTCCCCCTGGGCGCGATCACCGCGTCGGCGCTGCACGGGCACCTGAAGCGGCTCGCACGGCACGACGGCGCGGCCGCCGCCCATGCGTGGGCGCGGGAGGCGGTGTGCGCGTTCTTCGACGCGGGCACCGTCCCGTATCCGAACGTCGTCGCCGACCTGCTTCCGGTGGCGCGGTCGGCCGGGGTCGACGAGGCGGACGAGACCGGCTTCGTCGCCGAGCGGCTGCTGCGTGGAGGGCTGCTGCCCCGGGCGCCGCTGCCGCTGTGGCAGTCCGTGGACGCGGCGCTGCGGCGGCTCGCCCGGGATCCCGAGCTGCTGGACCTGCTGATCGCGGCGCGGCCCGACGGCGGGCTGTACGCCGATCCCGGTCCGCGCGCCGAGCACCACCGGCACTGGCTGCTGCTGCTCGGGCTGGTCGAGGCCGGGCGGCGGCTGCCGCCGGACTGGTTCGCCGCCGCCGGCCCGCAGCCCGCGAACGAGCTGATGCGCCTGGCCGCCGACGCGGGCGACCGCCTGTTCCCCGCGCCGGGCCGGTGGTTCGACCCCGCCGCCGACCCGGTCGTCGGGCGCTCGGCACCCGACCCCCTCGCCTTCACCCGCTCGAAGGTCCAGGCTCCGCACTGGAACGGCGAGGACGACGCCCTCCCCCGGTTCCTCGCGCAGCTCGGCGAAGGCGCCCCGAACGCGCGGGAGCGGCTGGACGCCTGCGTGCGGGGGCTCGGCCACTACGACAACGTCGACTATCCGTCCCTGCTGCGAGCGCTGTGGGCGCAGGGGACGGTCCGCCGCGCTCTCTCCGAGGACGTCGCGCGGTGGCGGGAGGAGTGCGCGGCGGGCGACCTGCTCGGCCTGGAGGTCGCGCTGCCCCGCCTGGCGCCGCTGGCGGAGTGGGCGGCCGCGACCCCGGCCGCCGCAGCCCTGGCCGGGCTGGAGATCACCGATCCGGTCGACGCGCTGTGGCGCACGCTGCGGGCCGGGCTCCCCGGGGAGCTGCGGTTCCCGGCCGTCGAGGGCTCGCACGCCACCGCCGTCCTGCACGACGATCTGCTCACGGTCGGCGTCGAGGGAAAGCGTGTCGAGGTCTTCGGCCCCGACGGGCCGGTCCACCGCGCCGACCTCCCCCACGCCACGGGCACCTACCCGTGGTACGACGGCGCCGACTGCTACGTTTCGCGGCTGAACGGGAACCGCGCGGAGACCTACCGCGCGCCCGCGCCCGGCGAGCTGGAGGTGCCCGCCGACGGGCGGTGGCGATGGCCGCGCAGCCCGGCGGCGGTCGCGCTGACGTTCCCGGGCGCGACCGCGCCGACGCAGCTCACGCTCGACCGGGGGCTCCTGCGCCTGGTCGACGGTGAGGGCCGGACGACCCTCAGGATCCGGTACTCCCCGTCCCAGCCCGGCGACGCGGTCATGCCCCCGCCGGGTTTCTGGCCCCATCTGCCGGCCGCGGACCCCGAGGGCTCGGCGGCGCTGCGCGGCCTCACCCGCGACGGCGCGGCCCGCCTGGTGGACGCGGCCCTCGTCCACCGGCGGGAGCTGGACGCCGAGCTCGGCCGCGTCCTCCCGGAGATCACCGACGCGCGGCTGCTGGAGGAGGTGGCGGCGCTGGCGCTCCGGGCCGCCGCGTGCCTGCTCGGCGTGCTCCGCCTGCGGGACGCGCTCCGCCTGGCCCCGCCGGAGGGCCTCCCGGAGCGGATCCGTCCCGGCGGCGGCCTGCGGGCCGGCCGGAACGTCGCGCGGGTGCCGGCCATCCGGTATCTCGCCGAGGTCCTCGTGGAGGCCGCCGAGACCGGGCCCGCCTACGACACCCCCCATCCGCTCGGCCGCATCGACCTGCCCACCGGCGCGCGGGCCGTGTACTTCGCGTTCGGCACGCTCGGTGGCGAGGCGCTGCTGGCCGCGCTGCCGTGGCGGGCCGCGTACCAACGGGCGAAGGCCGTGGACCTCCTGGGCGCTTGGGGCGGAACCCCTTGGGGGGACGGCAGCGGCCGGTGGCGGCGGCTGTGGTTCGGCGCGCAGGCCACGCAGGACCCCGAGGGCCAGCTCTGGCGGACGCCGAACGGCGCGATGGTGATCCTGTCCTGGCAGGCCCGTCCGCACAAGGAGTCCTTCGCCGTCGAGTACTCCCCGGACGGCGTCTTCCGCGACTTCACCTTCCCCGGCTGGCGCCACCGGTATCCGCCGCGGCCGCAGGGCTGGGGCGGGGCCGACCGCATCGCGCGGTACCTGCGCCTGCTGGACGAGCGGGGCCCCGCCCCCTACGACGTGGCGGCCGTGCGGAGGCTCGCCGAGGGCACGGGGCTGCCGGTCTCCTCGGCCGCGTCCGCCGCCTACGGGTACCCGTTCACGGTCGGGCGCGAGAAGGAGCGCGACCGGCTGCCCGCGGACGTCGCCGCGCTCTACACCGATCCCGAGACGGGCGAGCGCGCGAGGAACTGGTCGTGGCAGCTCGACGAGGCGCTGCGCGAGCCCCTGATGCCCGCCGACCCGGAGGACCTGTGGGTCACCGGCCTGGACGTCGACGGAGCCGTCGCGTGGTGGGAGGCGGAGGGGCGCGAACTGGGGCTGTGAACTTTCGGCCGGGGTGCGACGCAGATCACTCTCACGGGCGGGACTCTTGATGAGACTGGAGTCTCATGTTAGAACCTGTTCTAGGTAAATGCTGGTCTCCACCCCGGCACGAAGGATCATCCATGGCACTCGCGACGTCCCCCGTCTCCGCCGCCCGGGCCTTCCGGGCCCCCGAGATCGACATCATCGATCCGGGCGTCTACGAGCGCGGGGGGATCCCGCACCGCCAGTTCCAGTGGCTGCGCGACAACGACCCCGTCCACTGGCACCAGGACCCGAACGACGGGGTGCCGGGGTTCTGGGCCATCACGCGCCACGAGGACGTGGTGTCGGTGTCGCGGCGCGCCGACCCGTACTCCTCGCACGAGCGGACGTCGATGTTCGAGGAGTTCTCCAGCGACGACATCGCCATGTACGGGCAGATGATGCTCTTCCAGGACCCGCCGGACCACACCCGGCTGCGCTCCATGGTCAACAAGGGCTTCACCCCGCGGATGATCGGGCGGCTGGAGGAGCACATCCGCAAGATCTGCAACGAGCTGATCGACGAGGCGGCGCCGCTGGGCGAGTGCGACTTTGTCGAGCGGTTCGCCGCGCCGCTGCCGCTGTACACGATCTGCGAGCTGCTCGGCGCGCCGATGGAGGACCGGGAGAAGATCTTCCACTGGTCGAACAAGCTCGTCGCGTTCAACGACCCCGAGTTCATCGGGGGCCGCGAGGAGTCGACCCTGTGCGCCGCCGAGTTCGCCGAGTGGGGCGGACAGCTCGCCGCCGCGCGCGAGTCGACGCCGCGCGACGACATCGTGACCAAGCTGCTGACGCCCGACGCCGACGGGAACCGGATCACGCTGGAGGAGTTCCAGCTCTTCGTGATCATGCTGTCGATCGCCGGGAACGAGACCACCCGGACCGCCACCGCGGGCGGCATGATCGCCTTCTTCGAGCGGCCGGACCAGTGGGCCCGGCTGCGCGAGGACCGGAGCCTGCTGCCGAAGGCGGTCGAGGAGATCGTCCGCTGGGTCAGCCCGATCAACCAGTTCCGCCGGACGGCCCTGGTCGACACCGAGATCGGCGGCAAGCAGATCAAGGCCGGCGACAAGGTCGTGATGTTCTACGGCTCCGCCAACCGCGACGAGCGCGCCTTCGAGAACCCGTTCGCCTTCGACGTGGCGCGCGACCCGAACCCGCACATCGGCTTCGGCGGCGGCGGCCCGCACTACTGCCTCGGCACCCACCTCGCCCGCATGAACCTGCGGATCATCTTCGAGACGATCCTGGAGCGCATGCCCGACATCCGGCTAGCGGGCGAGCCGCGGCGCTTGCGGTCCAACTTCGTCAACGGCTACAAGGAGATCCCGGTGAGCTTCACGCCCTCGGCCCCCCTCGGAGGTTGACGGCGCCCATCACTCCGGACGAGGAGGTTCGAGGCGATGACCACCACCCCCGACATCGAACTGGTCGACCCGGGAGCGTACGAGCACAGCGGCGTCCCGCACGGGCAGCTGGCGTGGCTGCGCGAGCACGAGCCGGTGTACCGCCACCACGGCGACCCGCAACTGGACCACCCGCCGTTCTGGGCGGTCACCCGGCACGAGGACGTCGTGCACGTCTCGCGGCACCCGGAGCTCTTCTCGTCCTGGCAGCGGCTGGCGCTGTTCCACGAGTCGCCGGAGGACCAGATCGTCCTGCAGCGGATGATGATGCTGAACCAGGACCCGCCGGAGCACTCGCGCAAGCGGAGCATCGTCAACCGGGGCTTCACCCCGCGCGCGATCGGCGCCCTGGAGCAGCACATCCGGGACATCTGCCGGCGGCTCGTGGCCGAGACCGCCGAGCGGGGACCGGACGCCGACTTCGTCCGCGACCTGGCGGCGCCGCTGCCGCTGCATGTGATCTGCGAGCTGCTCGGCGCCCCGCCCGAGGACCGGGAGAAGATCTTCCACTGGTCGAACACGCTGATCGGCGGGGACGACCCGGACTTCCAGCGCACGCCGGAGGAGGGGCAGCAGGCGGCGACGGAGCTGTACGCCTACGCCAACGAGCTGGCCGCCGACCGGCGCGAGAACCCGCGCGAGGACATCGTCACCCGGCTGCTCCAGCCGGACGCCGGCGGCGAGGTCCTGACCGGGGACGAGTTCGAGCTCTTCGTGATGCTGCTGTCGGTCGCCGGGAACGAGACGACCCGCAACGCGGCGTCCGGCGGCATGCTCGCGCTGCTGGAGCACCCGGAGCAGTGGGAGCGGATGAAGGCCGACCCGTCCCTGGCCCGGACGGCGGCCGACGAGATCGTCCGCTGGGTCACCCCGGTCAACATGTTCCGGCGCACGGCCGTCCGGGACACCGAGATCGGCGGCACGGCCGTCGCCGAGGGCGACAAGGTCGTGGTGTTCTACTCCTCGGCCAACCGCGACGAGGCGGTGTTCGCCGACCCGTACCGCTTCGACGTGGGACGGGACCCGAACCCCCACCTGGGCTTCGGCGGCGGCGGTCCGCACTTCTGCCTGGGCTCCCATCTCGCCCGGCTTGAGCTGAGTGTGCTCTTCGAAACACTCTTGGACGCCATGCCCAATATTGAACTCAACGGTAACGTTCGCAGGCTAAGGTCTAGTTTCATCAACGGCGTAAAGGAGATGCCGGTACGGGTGCGTCCGGCGTCCCTCGACTGACGGGAGTGGTGCGTGGGCAGGGGATGGCGTGGGTGAGGCAGGCGAGGCGGGCGGTCCGTTGCGGGTGGCCCTGCTCTCGTACCGCAGCAAGCCGCACTGCGGCGGGCAGGGCGTCTACCTCCGGCACCTGACCCGGGAGCTGGCCGACCTCGGGCACGCCGTCGAGGTCATCTCCGGCCAGCCGTACCCGGAGCTCGACCGCGAGGAGATCACCCTCACCAAGCTCCCGAGCCTGGACCTGTACCGGGACGAGGACCCGTTCCGCACCCCGGCCCTCGGCGAGTTCCGCGACTGGCTGGACGTCCTGGAGTTCGCGCACATGAGGACCGGCGGCTTCCCCGAGCCGCTGACCTTCAGCCTGCGCGCGCTGCGGCTGCTGCGCGAGCGCCGCCGCGACTTCGACGTCGTGCACGACAACCAGGTCCTCGGCGTCGGCAACCTCGGCATCGCCCGGCTGGGCCTGCCGCTGGTGACGAGCATTCACCACCCGATCAGCGTCGACCGGCGGATCGAGATCGAGGCCGCCCGCGGCCTCAAGCAGAAGCTCGGCAAGCGCCGCTGGTACGGGTTCGTCGGGATGCAGTCGCAGGTGTCGCGGCGGATCGGGCCCGTGCTGACGGTGTCGGAGTCCTCCAAGGTCGACATCGTCAAGGACTTCAAGGTCGACCCGCGCGACATCGAGATCCTGCCGCTCGGCGTCGACACCCGGATCTTCCACCCGCGCGGCGAGCGCGTCCCCGGCCGGATCGTGGCGATGGCCAGCGCCGACGCGCCGATCAAGGGCGTGGACGTGCTGCTGCGCGCGGTCGCCAAGGTCGCCACCGAGCGCGACGTCCACGTGATCGTGGTGAGCCGGCCGCAGAAGGACGGCCCGACCGAGCGGCTCGTGCGCGAGCTCGCGCTCGGCGAGCGGGTGCGGTTCGTCAGCGGCATCAGCGACGGCGAGCTGGGCGAGCTGCTGGCGTCCGCGGAGACCGCCGTCGTCCCGTCGCGCTACGAGGGGTTCTCGCTGCCGGCCGTGGAGCACATGGCGTCCGGGACGCCGCTGGTGGCGAGCCGCGCCGGCGCCCTGCCCGAGGTCGTGGGCGACGCCGGGATCCTGGTCGCGCCGGGTGACGTGGAGGAACTGGCCGCGACCCTGCACCGCCTGCACGACTCCGCCGAGGAGCGTGCGCGGGTGGGAGCCGCGGGCCTCGCGCGCGTCCAGGAGCGGTTCGCCTGGCCCGCCGTGGCGCAGGCCACCGTGGAGCACTACCGGGCCGCCATCACCCAGCAGAAGTACCGGCGCCTAGCCGCGCGCAAGGGCAAGTGAGGGAGCGTCCTTGGACGCCCTCTGATCGGAAGGAGCACGACCCTGCTGACCGTGGATTTCCAGCGGTTCCGCGTCTCCCCAGGAGACCGCGTCCTCGACATGGGATGCGGCGCCGGACGGCACGCCTTCGAGCTGTACCGACGGGGTGCGCACGTCGTGGCCTTCGACCAGGACGCCGGGGAGCTGTCCGGCGTGGACAAGATGTTCGGGGCGATGCGCCTCGAAGGCCAGGTGCCCGAGGACGCGACCGCCGAGACCGTGCAGGGCGACGCGCTGGACCTGCCGTTCCCCGACGACCACTTCGACGCGATCGTCGCGTCGGAGGTGCTGGAGCACATCCCCGACGACATGCGGGCGATGCGCGAGCTGCTGCGCGTCCTCAAGCCGGGCGGCAAGCTCGCGGTGACGGTGCCGAGCTGGCTGCCCGAGCGGGTCTGCTGGGCCCTGTCCGAGGACTACCACACCGCCCCCGGCGGGCACGTGCGGATCTACACCCGCGCCGAGCTGGAGGCCAAGCTGAAGTCGATCGGCTTCCGGGTCGGCGGCCACCACCACGCGCACGGGCTGCATGCCCCCTACTGGTGGATCAAGTGCGCGGTGGGGGTGGACAACGACGGCAACCCGATCGCCAAGGCCTACCACCAGATCCTCGTCTGGGACATCATGAAGCGGCCGCTCGCCACCCGGATGGCCGAGCGCGTCATGAACCCGCTGATCGGCAAGAGCGTCGTCGTCTACTTCGCCAAGCCCGCGGCGCCGGACGCGCCGGCGGCCCCGGCCAGGGAGACGGCGGATGCGGTCTGAGACCGCCCCGCCCTCGGTCCCCGGAGTCCTGACCGCAGGCGACGTCGTCGCCACGGCGCGGAGCATCGCGGCGCAGCAGGAGCCGTCCGGCGCGATCCCGTGGTTCTCACCGACGCACGGCGTCCCCGGGCACGTGGACGCCTGGAACCACGTCGAGGCGGCGATGGCGCTGTCGGTCGCCGGGCTCGGCGCCGAGGCGCGGCGGGCCTACGAGTGGCTGCTCGGCGTCCAGCGCCCGGACGGGTCGTGGCCCGCGAAGTGGGTGCTGGGCGAGGTCACCGAGCCGGGCGGGGAGTCCAACCACGCCGCCTACGTCGCGGTGGGCGTCTGGCACGAGCTGCTGACGACCGGGGACGAGGACTTCGCCCGGCGCATGTGGCCGGCGGTCCGGCGCGCGATCGACTTCACGCTGGGGCTGCAGACCGGGCGCGGCGAGATCATCTGGATCCGGCACGAGGACGGCGCGCCGTCCGACCACGCGCTGCTGACCGGCTGCTCGTCGATCTACCAGTCGCTGCGCTGCGCGGTCGCGCTGGCCGAGCGGCTCGGCGAGCACCAGCCGGATTGGGAGCTCGCCGCCGACCAGCTCGGGCATGTGGTGGCGGCGCATCCGGAGGCGTTCGCCGACAAGAGCCGCTGGTCGATGGACTGGTACTACCCGGTGCTCGGCGGCCCCGTGCGGGGCGCGGACGCGGCGCGCCGCTTCGAGGAGTCCTGGGACACCTTCGTGGTGCCGGGCCTCGGCTGCCGCTGCGTCTCGGACCAGCCGTGGGTGACGGCGGCGGAGAGCTGCGAGCTGGTGCTGGCGCTGGACGCCGCGGGCGACCGCGACCGCGCGCTGGAGCTGTTCGGCACCATCCAGCACCTCCGGCACGAGGACGGCTCGTACTGGACGGGCTGGCAGTTCGAGAACGAGCGGCACTTCCCCGGGGACCGTTCCACCTACACGGCGGCGGCGGTGATCCTCGCGGCGGACGCCCTGGCGGACGCCTCCCCCGGCTCCCGGCTCTTCAAGGAGATCGCGGGACGGCCGCTCGGGCCGTCGGAGGCGTCCGATCCCCTGGCGTGCGGCTGCGCGCTCGTCGCGGCCGCCAACCGCGCCTGACCGGGCTCCCCCGGTCAGGCGCGCCGGCTCGGGCCGGTCAGGCGGGCGTGAGCGGGTCGGCGTCGCCGACGCGTTCCAGGACGCGCAGCGAGCCCTCCGCCCGGCGCTCCTCGAAGGCGCCGCTCGCCAGCGCCCGCAGGTAGACGTCGTAGGGCGGCCGTCCGCCGTCCCGGGGGTCGGGGAAGACGTCGTGGATCACCAGGGCCCCGCCGGCGGCGACGTGCGGCGCCCAGCCCTCGTAGTCGCCCTGCGCGTGCTCCTCGCCGTGGCCGCCGTCGATGAACAGCAGCGCCAGCGGCGTCCGCCAGAACGCCGAGACGGTGCGGGACTGCCCGACGACGGCGACGACCTCGTCCTCCAGCCCGGCGGCGGCGATCGTCGCGCGGAACTTGGGCAGGGTGTCCATCCGGCCGGTGCACGGGTCGACCAGGGACGGGTCGTGGTGCTCCCAGCCCGCCTGGTTCTCCTCCGAGCCGTGGTGGTGGTCGACGGTGACGAGGACCGTTCCCGCCTGCCTGGCGGCGGCCCCCAGGTACACGGCGGACTTGCCGCAGTAGGTGCCGACCTCCAGCATGGGCCCGGTCCCGGACAGGCGGCCGCCGTACTCCAGGCCCGCCTCGTACAGCGCGAGGCCCTCGCCGTCCGGCATGAAGCCCCTGGCGCCGCGCGCGGCGCGCAGCAGCTCGGGGGGCATCGGCGTTCCCGCCGACCGTGCGTCGTCGCTGGTCGTCCCCGGTCCGGTGGACGCCTTGGTGTGGGTCATCGCTCTCCTCCGTCGGGGCACCATATCCGACATCGGTGGGATGAGACCCGAGTCTCACGCGGAGTCTTGCCGGACCAGACTGGAACGTGTTCTACTTTCGGGGTGAGCCACCCGTTTCCGAACGATATTCGGTAGGTTGACGGGTGAGTCCCCCGAACGGAGCAGAGCGATGAGAGTACGAGTCGACCCTCTGGTATGCGAGGCGAACGCCGTGTGCGTCGGGCTCGCACCCGAGGTCTTCGACCTCGACGACGATGACGAGCTGCGGATCACGCGGCCGGACGTCCCGCCCGAGGAGCAGGACCGCGTCCGCCACGCGGTGCGGTCGTGCCCGAAGGCCGCGCTGACGCTGGAGGAGTAGCCCGGCGGCTGCCCCCGGTCCCGTTCACCCACCCCAGACCCCCGGCAACAGCTCAGGCACAGTGGAGGCAGCCATGGCACGCGCCGCGGTACTGCATGCGGTCGGCGACAAGGAACTCGATCTGCGCGACGACGTCTCGACGATCGATCCGGGTCCCGACCAGGTGAAGGTCGAGATCAAGGCGACCGGGGTCTGCCACTCGGACCTGTCCACCATGACCGGCGTGCTGCCGTCCGCGATGCCGACGGTCATCGGCCACGAGGGCGCCGGGGTCGTGGCCGAGGTCGGCGACCGGGTGACCGGCGTCCGGCCGGGCGACCACGTCGTCGTCAACTGGACGCCCGACTGCGGCGAGTGCGCCGAGTGCCTGCGCGGCGAGCCGTACCTGTGCATGACCCACCTCGCGCGGTCGTTCTCGGAGCCCGGCTTCACCCTCGGCGACGGCAGCCCCGCGTTCGGCATGGCGGGCACCGGCACCTGGGCCGAGGAGATCGTGCTCCCCCGGCGCGGCGTGATCAAGATCGCCGAGGACATCCCCTTCGAGTACGCCGCCCTGCTCGGCTGCGGCATCCCCACCGGCGTCGGCGCCGTCGTCAACACCGCGAAGGTCACGCCGGGCTCCAAGGTCGCGGTGGTCGGCGCGGGAGGCGTCGGGCTCTCCGTCATCCAGGGCGCCAGGATCGCGGGCGCCTCGACCATCCTCGCGATCGACCCGAACGAGGCCAAGCACCCGATCGCCGAGCAGTTCGGCGCGACCCACACCGCCACCCTGGACGACCTCGACGCGACCAAGGGGCTGCTCACCGGCGGCGCGGGCTTCGACTACACCTTCGAGGTCGTCGGCAAGTCCGCCGCGATCACCACGGCGTGGAACGCGACCCGCCGCGGCGGCGACGTCATCGTCGTGGGCGCCGGCGCCGCCGACGACGACTGGAGCCAGACGGCGTTCGCCCTGCTGTTCGACGGCAAGAGCCTGAAGCCGTCCCTGTACGGCGGCTGCGACCTCAAGCGCGACATCCCCCTGTTCGTCGACCTCTGGCGCGCCGGGAAACTCGACATCGAAAGCCTCATCACCCGCCGGATCGGCTTCGACGACCTCAACGACGCCGTCCGAGCCCTCACCGAAGGCGAAGTAATCCGCCAAGTAGTGGTGTTCGACTGACCCCCAAGACTGCGGCGTGCCGTCCCGTAACCGCGCCCATCCGGGACGGCGCGCCGCATGTTCCCGGACGCGTATCATCCTTGTCTGTTCGGGTCGGGCGGCGAGTCGTCATGGAGCGCGGTTGGTGCACGGTCTGCGGTGGCTCCCGGTCGCGGTCACGGCGGCGCTCTCGGTCGCCCTTCTTCCGGCCTCCGCGGCGCAGGCCGCGCCCCGGGTCGTCCGGATTCACCACATTCAGGGCGCGGCGCACATCTCGCCCCTGAACGGGGCCGCGGTCGCGCAGGTTCCCGGTGTCGTGACGGCGGTGAGCACCAACGGCTTCTGGATGCAGGACCCGCGTCCCGACAGGAGCCCCGCGACGTCCGAGGGCATCTACGTCTTCACCCGGAACCGGCCGCAGGCGGCGGTCGGCGACGCGGTCCGCGTGGACGGCAGGGTCAGCGAGTTCCGGCCGGACGGCGGCGCGGCCGGCGGGCTGAGCCGGACCGAGATCGACGCCACCGCGACCAAGGTCGACGCGCACGGGACGCGGCCGCCGCACGCCGTCGTGCTCGGCGCGGGCGGGCTCAGGCCGCCGGGCGTGATCGACCACGGGCTGGGGGACGTGGAGCGCGGCGGCGCGTTCGATCCCCGCCGCGACGCCCTGGACTTCTACGAGGCCCTCGAAGGCATGCGGATCGAGCTCCGCGACGCCGTCGCGGCCGGGCCCTCCCGCGACGGCGAGCTGCCGGTGCTGCCCTCCGGGGGCGCCGGCGCCAAGCCGCGGACGGCGCGCGGCGGCATCCTGCTGCGCGACGGCGACGCCAACCCCGAGCGCGTCATCCTCGACGACGCGCTCGCCGCGCTGCCCGGCATGGACGTCGGCGACCGGCTGCCCGGCGCGAACGCCGGGGTCCTCGACTACTCCTACGGCGACTACAAGCTGCTGCTGACCGCGACGCCGCGGCGCGCCCCCGGCGGGCTCGTCCGCGAGGCGACCCGGGCGCAGCGCCCCGGCGAGCTCGCCGTCGCCACCGCCGGGCTGGACGGCCTCAGCCCCGACGCCCCCGCCGCGCGGTTCGACGCCGCGGCGCGCGACATCGTGGACGGCCTGCGCTCCCCCGACCTCGTCGCGGTGAGCGGCCTCGGCGACAACAGCGGCGCCGACGACGACGGCACCGTCGCCGACGACCAGAGCGTCGCCCAGCTGATCACGGCGATCAGCGCGGCGGGCGGCCCCGCCTACGACTGGCGCTCGGTCGACCCGCGCGACAACGCCGACGGCGGGCGCAAGGGCTCCAACGACCGGGTCGGGTTCCTGTTCCGCACCGACCGCGGGCTCGCGTTCGTCGACCGCCCGTCGCTGGCCGACCCCGTCCCCGACGACCCGCCCGCGCGGCCCGACGCGGCCGTCACGCCGGTCAGGGCCGTCCCGCGCGGCGGCGCGGCGGGGCTCACGCTGAGCCCCGGCCGGATCGCGCCGGGCGACGCCGCGTGGGCCGGCGCCCGCAAGCCGCTCGCCGCGGAGCTGACCTGGCGGGGCCGCCGCATCATCGTCGTCGCGAACCAGTGGTTCCCGCGCACGGCCGACGACCAGCCGCTGTTCGGGCGCCGCCAGCCGCCGTCCCAGCCCACCCAGTGGCGCCGGGACGCGCAGGCCCGCGTGGTCGCGGGCTTCGTGAACTCCGTCCGGAAGGTGGACGGGCGGGCGCGCGTGATCGTGGCGGGCGACCTCGGCGACCGCGGGACCTCCGCCCCGGTCCGCACCCTCGCCCAGGGCGCGGGGCTCGCCGACCTGCCCGCCGAGCTGCCCCCGGGCGACCGCTACACGGCGGTGACCGCCGGCAACGCCGAGGACCTCGACCACATCCTGCTGAGCCCGTCGCTGCGCGGGAACCGGCACGAGTTCGACGTGGTGCACCGCAGCGCGGAGTTCGCCGACCGCGCGGGCGACCGCGACCCCACGATCGTCCGCATCGCGGTGACCGGCCGGTAGCGTACGGTGACGGCCGGGTGACGGCCGACAGGGTCCCCGGATTTGGGAGATGCCAAAAGTAGCGTCATGGTTAGGTCCGGAATACCTCCGGGGTTTTTCTCCTGACCGGTGGGGCAGCGTCCGATCGGCACAACCCCCCACCGGGAGGAGACGCCTTCCATGGCGACCCGATATCGGCCGCACATCAGCCTGCTCGGCCTCATCTACCTGATCGTCGGCGTGTTCATCGCCTGGGATCGCGGCTACATCACCGAGGGCCTGGTGGAGAAGATCGTCAGCGCGCTGCTGGCCGTCTTCCTCTGGATCCTCGTCCTGCTCGGTGTGGACTTCCACATCAACTTCTGAGCCCTCGCGTCCCCCGAACCGGGCACGGGCCGTCCCTCTCCCCCGCGGAGGGACGGCCCGTGTCCTCGCCGGGGCCCGTGTCCTCGCCGACAGGTGCACGTCGCCACTCGGTCATAGACCGCAAGTGCCGCAAAGGTTACTTTCCGCTCATGACGAAAAAGGACTGCAGTTGCGGACATGGCGGCGGATGCTCGTGCGCGAAGGGCTGCTCCTGCGGCTGCAACGGCTGACCGCCCGGCACCCCGCGCTCACCCGAGGGTGCGGGCGTGCCAGAGGATCGGAGCGTCGGCGTCGGTGCCGGTCGCCAGGATCGCCGGGCCCATGGCGGTCAGGGCGGTGAGGCGCTGGTCGCCCGGACCGGTGAGGCCGGGGACGGCGAGGCGCCGCCAGTTCACGCCGTCGGATGACGTCAGGACGGCCGCGTCGTCCTTCGCCGAGGCCGCCGCGACGAAGCCGCCGGGCGTCGCCGCGACGGCGGTGGCGGCCAGGCCCGGCCCGAGGTCGCGCCGCGTCCACGTCGCACCGGCGTCGGTGGACACCAGCGCGGCCGCGCCGCCGGTGATCGCGACGAGGGTGTCGCCCTTGGCGGCGACCTGGGTGAGCGGAGCGGTGAGGCCGGGCGGAAGCTTGGCGGCGGTCCACCTGAGGCCGTCCGGGGACGTCCAGGCCGCGGGCTCCTTGCCCCGTCCGCCGACCGCCGCGTAGGCCCTGCTCGTGGCGGCCACGTCGGCCGGGGCGCCGTCGAGGCCCGCGCGGCTCCAGGTGCTCAGGTCGGCCGAACGCCAGGCCACGCCCGTCCCGACCGCGACGTAGCCGGACGGGCCGGTGGCGGCGGCCACGGGCGGCGGGCCCGCCGGGAACCGGGGCCTCTGCCAGGTGAGCCCGTCCTGCGAGGTCAGCGCGAGAGGGCCGGGGGACGTGCCCGCCGCGCGGCCGACGGCCAGCCAGCCGCGCCCGCCGCGGACGGCATCGGACAGCAGGCCGGCCGTGGCGGGGAACCCGGCGCGCTTCCACGCGCGGCCGTCGGGGGCCGTCCAGATCGCGGCGTTGCCGTTGGTGCTTCCCACCGCGACGGAGACGCCCGGCCCCGCGGCCAGCGACCTGACCGAGCGCTCCGGATGGACGGCGCCCGGGACGGTGCGCAGGTCCACGCCGAACAGGTAGCCGTCGTCGCCCTGCCGCCCCGAGACGGCGATCTTTCCGTTGGCGACCGTCAGGCCGCTGCTCCGCACCGGCGCGGCGATCGTGCCTCCCGGCTGCCAGGTGCGGCCGTCCGCGCTCCGCAGGACGGTGCGCGCGCCCCGCTGGCCGGCCGCCGCACCTTGGACGATGACGGCGAGGCCGGAGGGGGTGCCGTCGAAGCGCTCGATCCCGGCGCCGCCGAACCGGCCCGCGGCCTGCCACCTGGCACCGTCCGCCGAGGTGAACAGGACGCCGAAGCGCGTCGTCCTGCGCTTCTTCTTGCGGCCGGTCGTCTGCCTGCCCTCGCGGACGGTCGCGAAGCCGCCGGGGCCGACCGCCAGGCCCTTCGTCGGCCCGTAGGAGCCCTGCGCCTGGGGGACGCCGACGAGCGCCCACGTCCGGCCGCCGTCGGTGGACCGCCAGAGACCGTCGGTCCGCACGGTCCGCGTGACCTTCTTCTTGCCCCGCTTCGTGGTGACCCTCTTGCCGTACGTCCCGTGCGCCACGACCGCGTTCCCGGACGCCGCGACGCGGTCGAGGGCGGTGATCCCCGCGATGCCGTCGACGCGCTGCCACGCGTGCCCGTCCGCCGAGGTCCAGGCCACCGCGCGGCCGCCGGAGGAGCCCACGGCGACGAAGCCCTGGCCGGTCCGGGCCAGGTCGTTCACCTGGTCGGACGGGGTGAAGCCCGCGGTGGGCGGGCGGCGCGTCCAGGTCGCGGCGTCCTCGCTCGTCCACGCCGTCACGCCGCCGGCGGAGGAGCGGCCGAGCGCGGCCCAGCGGCCCGCCCCGCCGTCGACCAGGCGCGGGGTTTCGCCGGGCGGGACGGCGGAGCCGTCCGCCGTGCGCAGCGCCGCGAGCGACCAGGCGTGCCCCGCGTCGGCGGAGACGAGGAAGCGGGCCCGCTCCCGGCCGGGGACGCCGTCGCCCTCGGTGCCCGCCGCGACGACGGTCGCGCCCGCGGAGGCGAGGGTCGTGAGGTCCTGGACGAGGCCGTCGCTCGTGGCGGCCGGATCGGGGGCGAACAGCCGGTCCGCGACGACCGGCCCGGGCAGGCCCTGCTCCGCCGGCCCGTCGTCGCCCCGCGACACCGCGTAGATCGCGCCGCCGGCGACCACGACGAGCCCGGCCGCGACCGCGGCCCGCGCGCGGAACCGCCGCGTCGGCCCGGACCGCATCGCCGGTCGCGGGCGCGCCGGCGGCCTGGGCGGGCCCGCGACCAGCACGTCATGCGGGTCGGGTCGCACCGGGCGCGGCAGCGCGGGCTTCCGCGGGGACTTCGCGCGGACGGCGTCGCGGCTCGCGGGCCGCGGCGCGGCCTCCCGGGGAGCGGAGCCGTGGCCCCAGTCCAGCCCGGCGGAGCGCCACGCCTCGAAGGCGCGCTGCCAGGGCGACCGCGCGGCCGGCATGTCGGCGAGGTCCCCCGCGACGCCGAACGTGAGGCGCCGCCGCACGTGCCGGGAGTCCGCCGGGCCCTCCTCGGCCGTCCGCCGGGCCTCGTGCTGCTCCGGGGTCCTCGCGGTCACACGCGCTCCTTCACGGTCCCTGTCGAGTCACCATCAAATCGCGCCACGGGGGGCCTTGTACTGACATCCGCGTGAACGCCGGCCGATGGGGGCCGCGGGAGCGTTCTATCACCTCACGCCCGAGATATCCGATCTTTCGCTTCGATCGCTCCCTTGTAGGCGTAGCCCTTGACGCGCAGGACCGGCGCCCCCGGCCGAAGGGCGCCGCAGACCTCGGTGGACACGCCCACGCCGTCGGCCTCCACGCGGACTCCCGGCGGCACGACGATCTGGACGGTGGACTTGTAGGCGAGCACCCACAGGGTCGTGACCTCCCCGTCGAGGTCGGCCTCGCGGAGGTCGAGCAGGCCCGTCCCCTTGTAGACCACGGTCGTGAACCGTTCGGGCAGCCGCCAGCGCCCGGCCTTCGCCACCGATCCCTTGTAGGCGACCTGGAACCGGCCGGCGGGCGCGTTCCCGGTCTCCTCCCGGGCGGCCCGCCCGGCCGGCAGGTCGGCGACCAGCGCGCCCAGGTCGTCGTAGGTGCGCGCGGCCAAGGCCAGGTCGATGCGCTCGTCCAGCTCGGCTTCGCTCAGCCGCCCCTCGGCGAAGGCCGTGTGGAGCCGGACGAGCATCTCGTCGCGGTCGCGGTCCGAGGCGCGCACGGCGGGCGCGGCCCGGTCTTGCTCGACGCTCATCGCATCTCTCCTTCGGGCGTCTCCGCCTCGACAGCCTGGCCCCTCCAGCGGCTGGAGGGTCAAGACGCGATGTATCTTAACTCGCCGCCGCTCGGCTTTCGAGACATTCGTCCGCATCCCGACGCGCGATCATGGCTGCGCTCTTTCCGGACGCCCGTCCACTAGATTCGGATCAGCCCGTTCATCGAGGTGAGGGGGGGACGATCCATGGGCGGGACGGTCGGCCGTGCCCACGGTCCGTACACGCTGTACGACCTGGACGCCCTCCCCGAGGAGGGCCGCCGCTACGAACTCGCCGACGGCTGGCTCAACGAGCTGCCCGGCGACCTCTGGCACGACCACGCGGCCGAACAGCTCAAGACGGTCCTCAAAGAGGCCGCCCGGCAGGCGGACGCCGACGTGCACGTCGCCGGCACCCCGCAGGACGTCACGACCCCGGCGGGCATCCGCAAGCCGGACGTCTTCGTCGTCGCCCGCGACGTGGCCCGCGCCGCCCTCGAACGCCAGACCCGCACCTACTACGGCCCCGACCTCATCCTGGTCGCCGAGGTCGTCACGCCGCGCACGGTCAACGAGCAGATCGACCGCGTCCGCAAGGTCGACGAGTACGCCGCGACCGGCATCCCCCACTACTGGCTCGTCGACCTGGAGCCCCGCCCCGCCGTCACCCTCATGGAGCTGCACGACGGCCGCTACGAGCTGACCGGCAAAGCGCGCTCCGGCGAAACCGTCACCCTGGACCGCCCCTACCCGATCGCCTTCGACCCGGCCCGCCTCTCCGAGATGGACTAGCGGTGTTCATGGCGTCTTTCTCCTCCTTCGGGCCTTGAAGGCCCTCCATCGTCGAAAAACGCGGGCGATCGCCGGCATCGCTTCGACTCGCTGTGTTTATTGCAGCGCTCTCCTCCTTCGGGCCTGGGGGCCCTCCATCGTCGAGCACCGCAGCGATCGCTGGCATCGCTTCGACTCGCCTTGCGGCTCGCTGCGCGATCAGATTCTTGCTTCGCTCGAATCTGCCTTCGGACGCGATCGCGACCATTGAGGTTGTCGCGTGGTTGCGGCGATGGTCGTTGCGGCTGCGACACGCCGTTCGAGGTCGTGCTGACGGTCTAGGCTCGGGGGGTGCTGCTGCTCATGACGCTCGACGGCTGGCTGGCCCAGCCCGGTCCCCGGTTCGTCCTGGAGGAGGCCGGGGCCGTGTGGGCGCCCGACGACGGGCCCGGGCTACTCTCCCTCGCCGACCAGGAGTTCCCCGGCGGCCAGCTCGTCGCCGTCGCTCTGGACCCCCCACCCGGCGCCGTGCCGGCGCGCGGCGTGGTCGACCGCACGACCGCGTCCCGCGTCCGCTACTTGCGGCGCGGCCCCGACGGCCGGCACGTCGCGGCCCTGGACCGGCCGGCGACCGCCGAGGCGCTGGACCTGCTCCCGCACCCCGAGGGCGGCTGGTACCGCGAGACATGGCGGTCGGACGCGGAGTTCACGCCGGACGGCTACCCGGGCGCGCGAGCCTCCGCGACCGCCATCTACTTCCTCCTACCGCCCGGCGAGGAGTCGATCTGGCACGCCGTCCGGTCGGCGGAACTGTGGCTGTGGCACTCAGGCGGCCCGCTGACGCTGCTCCTCGGCGGTGACGGTGACCACCCGTCACCGGAGCCCGAGCGGATCACACTAGGCGCGGATCTATCCCACGGCCAGGTGCCTCAGGCTCTCGTTCCGCCCGGCGCCTGGCAGGCAGCCCGCCCGGCCGGGGACGAGGAGGTCCTGGTCAGCTGCGTCGTCTCCCCCGGCTTCGACTTCGCCGACTTCCGCGCCCTCCCTTGACCGGGCCCCTCACCGCTTGCGGCGCGGGCGCACCGCCTGTTCCGCCCAGAACGGCTCCATGACCTGGCCGATCGCCCGGACCACGGTGCCCAGCTCACCGTCCGGCAGCCGGCCGAAGACGTCGTCGCCGACCGCGTCGGCCAGGGCGCGGGCCCGGCGGTGCAGCGCGCGGCCGTCCTCGGTGGCGCGGACGCGGTAGCGCCGCCGGTCGCGCGGGTCACGGGCACGCTCGCAGAATCCGCGCGCCTCCAGATCGTCCACGAGCCCGACCATCAGCGTGGGGTCGAGGAGCAGGTAGTCGGCCATCTCCTGCTGCGAGAGGGACTCGGACGTGCTGAGCATCGCCAGCACCAGGAAGTGCCGTACCCGGATCCCGAGCGGTTCCAGTTCCTCCTCCAGCCGCTGCTCCAGCCACCACCCGCATTTGGCCAGCTGGAAGCCCGCCAGGGACGCGAGCCCCTCCGGCAGCCCACCGCGCGCCGAACCCTCGGTCATGAGAGCAGGGTATATCCGCTGGATCATCGGTTGACTCGATCGTAGAAAAGTTCGATTATCTATGGATGCCACCGACTCTCGGGCTCTTCGCCGTCAACCTGCACGCCTGCGCCGATCCGCACGTCGCCGCCCGGATCGCCGCGCTGGCCGAGGACCTCGGTTACGACTCCGTCTGGGCCGGCGACCATGTCGTGCTGCCGCGCCCGCGCGTCGCGCCGTCCCCCTCCGAGCCGGACGCGCCGTTCCTGGACCCGCTGGTCGCCCTCGCCCACCTAGCCGGACGCACCGAGCGGATCGCGCTCGGCACCGGGGTCGTCGTCCTGCCGCAGCGCAACCCGCTGGTCCTCGCCAAGCAGCTCGCCAGCCTCGACGTGCTCAGCGGCGGCAGGCTCGTCTTCGGCATGGCCGCCGGATACCTGGAACCGGAGATGCGCGCGGTCGGCGTTCCGCCGGAGGGGCGCGGGGCCCGCGCCGACGAGTACCTCGCGGCGATGCGGTCCCTTTGGTACGACGACGAGCCGGTTTTCCATGGTCGCCACGTCGACTTCGCGGGCGTGGACGCCCATCCCCGGCCCGTGCAGCGGCCGATCCCCGTCGTGGTGGGCGGCCACAGCCCCGCGGCCCTCCGCCGGGCCGCCCGGCACGCGGACGGCTGGTACGGCTGGATGCTCGGCCGCCGTGCCGCCGCCGAGACGATCACCCGGCTGCGCACCCTCACCGCCGAGGCGGGCCGCGATCCCCTCCACATCTCGATCAGCCCGCCCCGCCCCCCGGACGCCGAGTACGTCCGGGACTACGGGGAGCTGGGCGTGGACCGGCTCATAGTCGTCCCGCCCATGGGCGTCACGGCCTCCGAACTGGAACGCTTCGTGACAGACCACGCCCCACCCAACCTCGGCGCCCGCCTCGCCCCCTGACCCAGAAGCAGCACCATCGCCGCAACCACCCAACAACCTCAATGGCCGCGATCGCGTCCGAAGGCAGATTCGAGCGAAGCAAGAATCTGATCGCGCAGCGAGCCGCCAGGCGAGCCGGAGCGATGCCAGCGATCGCCCGCGTTTCTCGACGATGGAGGGCCCTCTTGGCCCGAAGGAGGAGAGAAATGCTATGTAAACGCCGAATCGAATGAAGTTTTGGGCGGTTCCATGGTGTTGAGGGCGCGGACGAATTCGAGGGCTTCGGGGGCGCCTTGGAGGCGGTCCATTCCGGCGTCCTCCCATTCCACGGAGATCGGGCCGGTGTAGCCGATCGTGTTGAGGGCGCGGAAGACGTCCTCCCAGGGGACGTCGCCGCGGCCGGTGGAGATGAAGTCCCAGCCGCGTCGCAGGTCGGCCCAGGGCAGGTGGGACGAGAGGCGGCCGCGGCGGCCGTCGCCCGTGCGGACCTTGGTGTCCTTGCAGTCGACGTGGTAGATCCGGTCGCGGAAGTCGAGGAGGAAGCCGACCGGGTCGAGTTCCTGCCACACGAAGTGGGACGGGTCGAAGTTCAGCCCGAACGCGGGGCGGTGCCCGATGGCCTCCAGCGTCCGGACGGTCGTCCAGTAGTCGTAGGCGATCTCGCTCGGGTGCACTTCGTGGGCGAACCGCACGCCGACCTCGTCGAACACGTCCAGGATGGGGTTCCAGCGCTCGGCGAAGTCGGCGTAACCGCGCTCGACCATCGCCTCGGGGGTGGGCGGGAACATCGCGACGGTGTGCCAGATCGAGGAGCCGGTGAATCCGACGACCGTGTCGACGCCGAGCCGCGCGGCGGCGCGGGCGGTGTCCATGATCTCGGCGGCGGCGCGCCGGCGGACGCCCTCGGGTTCGCCGTCGCCCCAGATGCGCTCGGGCAGGATCGCCCGGTGCCGCTCGTCGGGGTTGTCGCAGACGGCCTGGCCGACGAGGTGGTTGGAGATCGCCCACACCTTGAGGCCGTGCTCGGCGAGCGTCTCCAGTTTGCGGGGGACGTAGCCGTCGTCGGCGAGGGCCTTGTCGACCTCGAAGTGGTCGCCCCAGCAGGCGATCTCCAGGCCCTCGTAGCCCCAGCCGGACGCGAGCCGGCAGACCTCCTCGAACGGCAGGTCGGCCCACTGGCCGGTGAACAGGGTGACGGGTCGTGTCATGATGCGCTCCCTTCGACGTCGACCCAGCTTCGGGACTGCGCGCTCGCGGCGACGGCGGCGAGGACGCGCTGCACCTGGAGGCCGTCGGCGAACGACGGGCGCGGGTCGGTGCCGTCCGCGATCGCGGTGAGCAGGTCGGCGGCCTGGTGGGTGAAGGTGTGCTCGTAGCCGAGGAGGTGGCCGGGCGGCCACCACCGGTCGGCGTACGGGTGGACGGGCTCGGTGACGACGATCCTGCGGAATCCGGCGGTCGCGTCGTCCTCGTCCCGGTCGTAGAACCACAGTTCGTTCAGCGACTCCAGGTCGAACGCCAGGGCGCCGGAGGAGCCGCTGACCTCGATCCGGAGGGCGTTCTTTCGGCCGGTGGCGAACCGGGTGGCCTCGAACGAGGCGAGCGCGCCGCCGTCGGTGCGCCCGACGAACAGGGCCGCGTCGTCCACGGTGACCTGCGCCGTGCCGCCGCCCGGGACCGGGCGTTCCGGGACGAACGTGTCCAGCAGCGCCGACACCCCGACGAGGTCGTGCCCGGTGATGAACTGCGCGGTGTCGATGATGTGCGCGCCGATGTCGCCGAGCGCGCCCGTCCCGGCCCGGTCGCGGTCCATCCGCCAGGTGAACGGCGCCTCCGGGTCGGCGAGCCAGTCCTGGAGGTACTGGGCGCGGACGTGCCGGACGGCGCCGATGCGGCCCTCGTCGACCAGCCTGCGGGCCAGGGTGACGGCGGGGACGCGCCGGTAGTTGAACCCGACCATCGACCGGACGCCGCGCTCGCGCGCCCGCTCGGCGGCGGCGGCCATCGCCTCGGCCTCCGCGACGGAGTTGGCGAGCGGCTTCTCGCACAGCACGTGCTTGCCCGCGTCGAGCGCGGCGACCGCGATCTCGGCGTGGCTGTCGCCCGGCGTGCAGATGTCGACGAGCTGGACGTCGTCGCGGCGGAGCAGCTCCTTCCAGTCGGTCTCCACCGACGCCCAGCCGAGCGCGTCGGCGGCGGCGCGGGCGCGCTCGGCCGAGCGTCCCGCCAGGGCGGTCATGACGGGCGTCAGCCGCGGCCCGAAGAACGGCCCCACGCTGCGCCACGCCTGGGAGTGGGCGCGTCCCATGAACGCGTGCCCGACCATCCCGACTCCGACGGTCGTCATGTTCAGCTCACCTCTCTGTGTCGTCTTCCGGGGGCAGGCCCCGGCCCCCGGGCCGGCGCTCCGGCCCGGGGGCGGGCGGGAGCGCCGGCGCCCCCGTCGCTCAGGACTCGAAGCCGAGCGGCATGTAGGTGTCGACGTTGTCCTTGAACACCGTCTCGGAGGCCAGCGTGATCGACTGGGGCACCTGGAGCTCGACCAGGTCGGCCATGCCCTTGCCCTGCGCGATGAGCCGGCCCAGCTTGATCGCGGACGCGGCCATCGTCGGCGGGTAGGTGACGGTGGCCTCCAGCACGCCGCCGCCGGTCTTGATCTCGCGCATGGCGTTGGCCGAGCCCGCGCCGCCGACCATGAAGAACTCCTTGCGGCCGGACTGCTTGATCGCGGCGAGCACGCCGACGCCCTGGTCGTCGTCGTGGTTCCACAGCGCGTCGATCTTCTTGTGGGCCTGGAGCAGGTTGGAGGCGACCTGGTTGCCGGACTCCACGGTGAACTTGGCGTCCTGCTTCGCGGTGACGGTGTAGCCGTAGGACTTCAGCGCGTCCGCGAAGCCCTTGCTGCGGTCCTGCGTCAGCGGCAGCGTCGCGATCCCCTGGATCTCCACGATCACGGGGTTCGAGGCGCCCTTGCCCTTCAGCTTCTTGCCGATGTAGTGGCCGGCGGAGACGCCCATGCCGTAGTTGTCGCCGCCGACCCACGTCCGGTATGACAGCTTGTCGGGGAAGACGCGGTCGAGGTTGACGACCGGGATGCCGGCGTCCATCGCCTTGCGGGCGACCTGGTTCAACTGCTCCCCGTCGTTGGGCAGGATCACCAGCACGTCGACCTTCGCGCGGATCAGCGACTCGACGGCGGAGATCTGCTGGTTGATGTCGTTGGTCGGCTCGACCGGCTTGAACGTCACGTCCTTGTACTTCTTGGCCTGACCCTCGGCGTTCTTGGCGATCGCCGCGATCCAGCCGTGGTCCGCGGCGGGCGCGGAGAACCCGATGGTGACCTGCTTGCCCGGCTTGTCGTTGTCGCCGCCGAGCGACCCGGCCTGCGCCGCCGGGCTCGGGTCGTCCTTCGCGCTGTTGCTGGTGCAGGCCGCGGCGAGGCTGCCCGCCGCGACGACGGCGCCGCCGAACAGGACGCCTCTGCGGGTGGGACGGGGGCTCTGATCACGCATGACGTGCTCCTGATCAAGGGATGGGGCGTCCCCCGCCGCGCGTTCCCCGGGACGCGCGGCGCCGGACGAGGGGTGGGTGTCGGGCGGTGTCCTCAGGTGGGCGAGCGGAGCCCGCGGCGCTGCAGCAGCACGGCGATCACGATGATCGCGCCCTTGGCGATCAGCTGGTCGCTGGTCTGCAGGCCGTTCAGGATGAACAGGTTGGTGATGAGGGTGAACACCAGCACGCCGAGGATCGACCCGGCGATGGTGCCGCGCCCGCCGGTGAGCAGCGTCCCGCCGATGATGACGGCGGCGATCGCGTCCAGCTCGTACAGGTCGCCGTGGGTGCTGGAGCCGGTGGTGGTGCGGGCCATGATGATGAGCGCGGCGACGCCGCAGCAGAATCCGGACAGCGCGTACAGCGTCAGGGTGTGCCGGCGGACGTCGATTCCGGCCAGGCGCGCCGCCTCGGGGTTGCCGCCGACCGCGAACGTCCGGCGGCCGAACGTGGTGCGGTTGAGCAGCAGCCATCCGGCGGCGGCGACGGCCGCGAAGATGTACACGACGAGCGGCAGCCCGAGCAGCTTGGTGGTGGACAGTGCCTCGATCGCGTCGTTCTCCGGCCGGACGAGCTGGGTCCTGCGGTCCGACATCCGCTGCGCCAGCCCGCGCGCCGCGACGAGCATCGCGAGGGTGGCGATGAACGGCACGAGCCGGCCGTAGGAGATCAGCAGTCCGGTGACGACGCCGGCGCCGGTGCCGACGAGGACCGCGCACAGCGCCATCACCGCCGGGCCGTAGGACTGCGTCGCCACGGTCGTCGCCCACACCGACGCCAGCGCCATCACCGACCCGACGGACAGGTCGATCCCGCCGCCGATGATGACGAACGTCTGCCCGACGGTGATCACGCCGATGGTGGCGGCGAGCGCGAGGATGCCGACGACGTTGCCCGACGTCGCGAAGTTGCCGGGCTCGGTCACCAGGCCGACGGCCGACAGCAGCACCAGCGCGGCGACGAGCCCGAGGTGGTGGATCTCGCGGCCGCCCGCGCCGCCGCCCCGCGCGAACGGCCGTCCGCGCCCGCCGGTCGGGCGGGCGGGCGGCCCGCCGCGCTCGCCCGCGGTCTTCTCGGTCCGGGGGGCCGACCCTCCGGAGTGAAAGGTGCCGGTCACAGGGCACTCCCCTCCATGATCATGTTGAGCACGGCGCCTTCGTCGAGGTCGCGGGCGTCGCCGGTGTGCACGACGCGCCCCTCCCGGACGACGAGGACGCGGTCGGCGAGCCCGAGCACCTCGGGTACCTCGCTGGACACCAGCAGCACCCCGATCCCCCGCCCGGCCAGTTCGCGGATCACCGCGTACAGCTCGGCGCGCGCGCCGACGTCCACGCCGCGGGTGGGCTCGTCGAGGATAAGCAGCCGCAGCCCGGCCGAGCCGAGCAGCCAGCGGGCCAGCACGACCTTCTGCTGGTTGCCGCCCGACAGCGTCACGACCGGGCGCCGCGGGTCGGGCGGACGGATGTCGAGCGACTCGATCTGGCGCCGCACGTCGGCGAGCTCGCGGCGGCGGCTGAGCCAGCCGAACGAGGCGTAGCGCGGCAGCGAGGCGACGCTGACGTTCGCGGCGACGGTCTCGTTCAGCAGCAGCGCCTGGCTCTTGCGCTCCTCCGGCGCCATGCCCATGCCGCGCCGCACCGCCGCGCCCGTGTCGCCGGGACGGACCGGGCGGCCGTCCACGAGCACCCGTCCCCGCGCGGGGCGCCGGGCGCCGTAGACGGTCTCCAGGATCTCCGAGCGCCCGGACCCGACCAGCCCGGCGAGCCCGACGATCTCGCCCGCGCGGACGGTGAGCGAGACGTCCTCGAACGCGCCGGGCAGCGTGAGGTCCTCGACCCGCAGCACCTCGGGGCTCGCGTCCTGCGGCTCGGGCCGCGGCGGGAACACGTACTCCACGTCGCGCCCGGTCATCAGCGACACGATCTCGTCGGTGGAGGTGCCCCGCGCGGGCAGCCCGCCCGCGACCGACCGGCCGTCCTTGAGGACGGTGACCCGGTCGCCGATCTCGCGGATCTCCTCCAGCCGGTGCGAGATGTACACCACGGCGACGCCGGCGGCGGTCAGCTCCCGGATGATGCGGAACAGGTTGGCGACCTCGTCGTGGGCGAGCGCGGCGGACGGCTCGTCCATCACGATGAGGCGGGCGTCGTGCGACAGGGCGCGGGCCATGCTGACGACCTGCTTGCCGGCCGCGGGCAGCCGCCCGACCTCGCGGCGCGGCGGGATCTCCCCGTGCCCGAGCCGCCCGAGCAGCTCCCGCGCCGCCCGCTCGGCCTCGCCACGGCGGGTGAAGCCGAGGCGGGCCCTCTCGTGGCCGAGGAAGATGTTGTCGGCGACCGACAGGCCGTCCACCAGGTCGAGTTCCTGGTAGATGGTGGCGATCCCGGCGCGCATGGCGGCGGTGGGCCCGGCGAGCCGCGCCGGCGCTCCGCCGAACATGATCTCGCCCTGGTCGGGCTGGTGCGCGCCGGCGAGCACCTTGATGAGCGTGGACTTGCCGGCGCCGTTCTGGCCGAGCAGGCAGTGCACCTCGCCGGGGCGGACGTCGAGGTCGACGCCGTCCAGGGCGCGGACGCCGGGGAACTGCTTGACGATGCCGCGCATCCGCAGCAGCGGTTCGGGTTCGGGCGAGCCCATCGGGCCTCCTCGGGGGCCGGAGAGGGGGTCAGGACGCGGAGAAGACGTGGTCGCTGATGAGCCGGGCGCCGCCGACCACGCCGGCGGCGCCGGCGAGCTCGGACAGCACGATCGGGAGGTTGCCGGTCGCGAGCGGCGCGGACCGCCGGTACACGACGCTGCGGATCTCGGCGAGCAGCGCGTGGCCGAGGCCCGCGACGCCGCCCGCGATGATGACGAGGCCGGGGTTGAAGAAGCTGACGAGCCCGGCGAGGACCTGGCCGACGTGCCGGCCGCCCTCCCGGATGATCTGCACCGCGCTCGGGTCGCCGGCCGCGGCGGCCTCGCCGACGTGCTCGGCCCCCAGCTCCCCGTGGGTCTCCAGCAGGGCGGCGAGCGCGGGCGAGCGGCCGGAGCGCGCGGCCGCCTCCGCGTCCCGCGCGAGCGCCGCGCCGCCGAAGAACGCCTCCAGGCATCCGGCGTTGCCGCAGGCGCAGGTCGGGCCGTCGTCGTCGACCCGGATGTGGCCGATGTCCCCGGCGCTGCCGGACACGCCGCGGTAGATGGCGCCGTCCACGACGATGCCGCAGCCGATCCCGGTGCCGATCTTGACGAGCAGGAAGTCGTCCACGGACCGGGCGAGCCCGGCGTGCAGCTCGCCGAGGGCCATCAGGTTCACGTCGTTGTCGACGAGCACCGGGCAGCCGAGCTCCTGGCCGATCGCGTCCCGCACCGGGAACCGGTCCCAGCCCGGCATGATCGGCGGGACGACCGGCATGCCGTCGCGGAAGCTGACCGGCCCGGGCACCCCGATGCCCGTCCCGTGCACCTGGGGGATCAGGCCCTCGTCGCGCAGCTTGCCGAGCAGGTCCAGCGCCCGCTCCAGCACCACGGTCGCGCCCTGCCGGACGTCGCACCGCTCGCTCACGTGCCCGAGGACCTCCAGCTCGCCGTCGGTCACCGCCACGTCGATCGAGGTGGCCCCGATGTCGAAGGCGACGAACCGCAACCGCGGCGACAGCCGGACGATCCCGGACCGCCGCCCGCCCCGCGAGGCCGCCAGCCCGGCGCCCTCCACGAGGCCGAGCTCGACGAGCCGGTCCAGTTCGACGGCCAGCTTGGACCGCGACAGCCGGACGACGTCGCCCAGCTCGGCGCGCGAGCGCGGCCCCTCGTCACGCAGCAGCCGCAGCAGGCGTGCCTGGTGCACGTTCTGCGGACGAGCCGACATGCGCATCACGCCGTCCCCTCGGGATCAGGCCCCGGCATCCTGTGACGCCGGTCTCATGCCCGAGACCGTAACCCCCTTTCGCCGCCATGAGAAGACCTTTCCCCCAGAAACCTCAAACTTTCCCCACTCAGAGGACAAAGCTAGCCACAAGCAACGGCCCCGCCCAGTGCAGCGCACCGGACGGGGCCCCAAAGACCACCTAAACGCCTACCTCAGCCCCCACCGCAGCGAGCCGCAAGGCGAGCCATACACGCCCCCCGCACCCACCACTGCGACAACCTCAACCCCCCACCGCAACCCCGCAACGACCCCAACACCCGCGATCGCGTCCGAAGGCAGGTTCGAGCGAAGCAAGAACCTGATCGCGCAGCGAGCCGCAAGGCGAGCCGGAGCGATGCCAGCGATCGCCTAGTTTTTCGACGATGGAGGGCCCTCCGGGCCCGAAGGAGGAGAAAAACTAATAAGCAAGCTGCCTGCCAGTGCTCATGGTTCGCATGATGTGTTCGACGAGGCTGATGAGGACGCGTTTGGCGTCTTCGCGGTCGCGGACGTCGCAGGAGATCACGGGGATCTCCGGGGCGAGGTCGAGGGCGTCGCGGACCTGGTCGGCCGAGTGCTGACCGGCGCCGTCGAAGCGGTTGACCCCGATGATGAAGGGGACGCCTCGGCGTTCGAAGTAGTCGACCGAGGCGAAGCAGTCGGCGAGGCGGCGGGTGTCGACGAGGACGACCGCCCCGAGCGCACCCTTGGCCAGTTCGTCCCACATGAACCAGAACCGGTCCTGGCCGGGGGTGCCGAAGACGAAGAGCACCAGGCCGTTGGGCAGGGTGATGCGCCCGAAGTCCATCGCCACGGTGGTGGTGGTCTTGGACGCGACGGCGGTGGTGTCGTCGATCCCGATGCTCTTCTCGGTCAGCGCCTCCTCGGTGCGCAGCGGGCGGATCTCGCTGACCGCGCTGACCAGGGTGGTCTTGCCGACGCCGAAGCCGCCGGCGACGAGGATCTTTACCGTCAGCGCCGAGTCGCCCTGGTGGGCGGCCGCGTCAGAGCGCACGGATTCCATCGATCACTTCCTTGAGTACGCGCTCGCTGGGGAACTGCGCCACCGGCGCGGGGCGCCGGACCTGTATCAGCGAGTGGTCGAGCAGGTCGCCGAGCAGGACACGGACGACCCCGAGGGGAAGTTCCAGATCCGACGCTATCTCGGCGACCGACAACGGGGTGCGGCAAAGCTCGAGGATCATGTCATGTTCCGGTTCCGGCGCCCATGGGGTCGCCGGAAGTGCGTGGGCGTCCTCCGCGGGCTCGGGCGGGTCGGCCGCGACGATCAGCGCGACCAGGTCGAACTCGACGCCGTCGTAGTGCGTCCGGCCCCGGGTGAGCGCGTACGGACGCACGACGGGGCCCGCCGCGTCGTCGTACCAGGCCGTGCCGCTCATCTCACGCGCCGCCGTGCTCGGCCGCGGCGACGCGCGGGTTGGCCGACAGGTGCTGGCCGACCCGGGTGACGAGCATCGCCATCTCGTAGGCGATGATCCCGAGGTCGGCCTCGGCGTCGGCGAGGACGGCCAGGCAGGCGCCTCGTCCGGCGGCGGTGACGAAGAGGAACGACGATTCCATCTCCACGATCGTCTGCCGGACGGCTCCGCCGCCGAAGGACTCTCCGGCTCCGCGCGCGAGGCTCTGGAAGCTGGCGGCCACGGCGGACAGGTGGTCGGACTCCTCGCGGGCCAGCCCGCTGGAGGCGGCCATCCGCAGCCCGTCGCTGGACAGCACCACGGCGTTCTGCACGGGGGCGACCCGCTGGACGAGGCTGTCCAGGAGCCAGTTGAGTTCACCTCCGGCTCCGCCCGGGACCTCCGTGCCGGAGTGCTGGGGCTGTGTCATGGGGCGTCGTCCTCCTGGTCGCCTTCGTTGCCCGCGGCCTCCGCGTCGGCCGCGTCCTGCCTGCCTCGCTGCCAGCCGAGTTGCATGGCCGACATCATCGAGCGCATCGACTCGGGCGAGCGGGCGGCGCCGTCGTCCGGGTCCTCGTCCGTGGGAACGGTCCCGGCCGTGTCGCGGCCGGTCCCGTCCGCGGGAGCGTCCATAGCGTCCATGGGGACGGGCGCGGCGAGCGGTACCGCCGGCTCCGGCGCGGGCGCCGCCGGGGGCGCGGCCGGTTCCGCAGCGGGCGGCGGGGCCTGGCCCTGCGCGGCGAGGTGCGCGTCCACCCGTTCCTTGAGCTGGGGAGCCAGGTGCTGCTGGCGCCTGCGTTTGGGCAGCTCACCCTCCCGCAGGGGCGGGGCGGGCTCCGGCGGCGGCTCGGCCCGGGCGGGCGCGGGCGGCGTCTCGGCCCGCCGCGGCGCCGCGGGCTCGGGCTCTTCGGCCGGGGCCGCCGGCCTGGGCGCGAGCGGGCCCGGTTCGGGCCGGTACGGCTCGGCCTCCGCGACGAGGCGGACGACCCCGGCGGACTCGCCGCGTCCGGGGGCGGCCGCCGGGCGGGCGGCGGCGGGGAGCGCCGCGGCGGGGCTCGGCAGTTTCTGCATGGGTCCGGTGGCGCGGCGCACGGCGGACGGTTCCGGTTCGGCGCTCTCCACGATGAGCGAGCTCGGGATCAGCGCGATCGCCGTCGTCCCCCCGTACGGGGACGGGCGCAGCGTGACGGTGATGTCCTGCCGCTCGGCCAGCCGGGCGACGACGAACAGCCCGAGCTGGGCGCTGTCGGACGGGTCGAACTCGGGCGGGTGGGCGAGCCGCTCGTTGGCGCGGCGCAGCGCCTCCTCGGTCATCCCGAGGCCGCGGTCCTCGACCTCGATCGCGAAGCCGCTGGCGACGGCCTGGCCGCTGACCCGCACGGGCGACTGCGGCGGCGAGAACGTGGTGGCGTTCTCCACCACCTCGGCGAGCAGGTGGATGACGTCGGCGACGGCGGAGCCGAGCAGCGAGACGCGCGGCAGCGGCTGCACCCGCACGCGCGGGTAGTCCTCGACCTCGGCGACGGCGCCGCGCACCACGTCCACCAGCGGGACGGGACGGCGCCAGCCGCGTCCGGCGGTCTTGCCGGCCAGGATGACCAGGCCTTCGGCGTGCCGGCGCATGCGCGTCGCGAGGTGGTCGAGGCGGAACAGGTCCGACAGCTCCGAGGGGTCCTCGGTGCGGCGCTCCATGGTGTCGAGCAGGCTGAGCTGGCGGTGCAGCAGCGCCTGGTTGCGGCGCGCGAGGTTGACGAACACCTCGCTGATGCCGCGGCGGGCCGCGACCTCGCCCTCGGCGGCGACGAGCACGGCCTCGCGGGCGCGGTCGAACGACTCGGCGATCTGCCGGATCTCGGTGATGCGGTAGTCGAGCTCGGGGGCGGCCTCGGGTTCGACGGGGGCGCCGGCGCGGATCTGCTCGGCCAGCAGCGGCAGCCGCGTGCGGGTGAAGTCGACGACGCCGGAGGCGAGCGTGCGGCACTCCTCCAGCAGCCGCCGCGACACCCGGACCGCGAGCAGCGCCGACAGGACGATCGCGATGAGGCCGACGCCGCCGGCGAGGCCGAGGCGGGTGAAGGCGCCGATCGCGATGTGCTGCCCGTGGTCGGCGACGTCGTCGAGGACCTTGTTCTCCAGCTGGAACAGCCGGCCGTTGGCGGTGTCGGCGAGGGACCGCCAGATGGCGGGGTCGATGACCGGCGCGTGCGGGGCGTGCGCGGCGGGCTGCCCGTTGCGGGCGCCCGCGGCGGGCTGGGCACCGGCCTCGCGGGTCTTGCGCACCGCGGTGCGGGGCGGTTCGGCGCCGCGGATGACCTGGTCCTCCAGCGTCCGCAGCTGGACGAACGGCGGCGACGCCGCGAGCCGCTCGTAGCGTCCGTGGTCGTCGTGCGGCAGGTTGGGCGCGTTGTCGGCGTACAGCATCCGCTGGGCGCCGACGAGCTGCGCGAACTCCCCGCGCTCGGCGGAGGTGATGTGCCCGGCGGCCAGGGCGCCGGTGAGCAGGGCGTCCTCGCGCGACATGAACTCGCGGGCGCGGCCGAAGGAGGCGAGCGTGCGGGCGTGCGCGGTGATGGACCCGTCCCCGGGCGTGGTCGCGTTGTAGACGGCGAAGCCCGCGTCGATGATGCCGCTGTACTCGCGCAGCACGCGCTCGCGGTCGGCGACCCGCTGGTCCACGCTCTGCCGGACGCCGCGCAGCGTGTCGATCCGCTCCACGAACGCGTCCAGCCGCTCGACGACCAGGGGCAGGATCGAGCCCCGCAGGCCGCCGTCGCGCGCGCCCTCGCGGACCTTGTCGCTCGCCTCGTCGGTCGCCTGCCGCTGCGTCCGCATCACGCCGGCGTCCGTGCGGGCGCCGCCGAGTTCGGCCATCGTCAGCCGCCGCTCCTTCTGCAGCGCGTCGATGAGGTGCTGCGTGGGCAGCACGGTCTTCTCCTGGAAGTCGCGGCTCTGCAGCAGCTGGTTCGCGTCGCCGTAGGTGAAGCCCGTGAGGAACACCCAGAGCGAGGCGAGCGCCAGCAGCGGCACGAGGACCAGCAGGCTGATCCTCGCCCGGATGGAGGAGAAACGGGGGCCCATCACGGCTGGCGGACCCTGCTCACGTGTGTCGCGGTCGGCATTGGGGGGCGGGACATGCGGGGGAAACCTCCCGATGCGTGGAGTACGGGGGTGTGCGGGAGCCTACTACGTCGCGGGTTCACGATGATCGGCCTTCCGGCCGCCGGGTGCCTCGTCCTCGTCGTCCGGCCAGCTCAGCACGTGCTCCATCAGCGTGACGAGGACCTCCTTGGACGACTCGCGGCGGCGCGCGTCGCACAGCACCACCGGGACGCCGGGGTCCAGGTCGAGCGCGATGGCGATGTCGCTCGGCCGGTGCGTCCGCTCGCCGTCGAAGCAGTTCACGGCCACGACGAACGGGACGCCGCGGCGCTCGAAGTAGTCGATCGCGGGGAAGCTGCCGGTCAGCCGGCGCGTGTCGGCGAGCACGACCGCGCCGATCGCGCCCGCCGCCAGCTCGTCCCACATGAACCAGAACCGCTCCTGGCCGGGGGTGCCGAACAGGTAGAGCAGCAGCTGGTCCGACAGCGTGATCCGGCCGAAGTCCATGGCGACGGTCGTGGTCGCCTTCGCGTCGACGCCGGACACGTCGTCGACCCCGGTGCCGCGGTCGCTGAGGGGTTCCTCGGTGTGCAGCGGCCGGATCTCGCTGACCGAGCCGACCAGGGTGGTCTTGCCCGCGCCGAACCCGCCCGCGATGAGGATCTTGGTGGTGACGAGCGGCCGGGCCGCGAGGCCCGGCCGCGCGGGCGGCCGGTCAGAGCGCGCGGAGTCCATTGAGCACCTCCCTCAGCACCCCGGTCGGGGGCCGCCGGCCCTCGGCCGGGCGCGCCTCGTCCACCACCGCGACCAGGCCCTTGTCCCGCAGGTCGCCGAGCAGCACCCGCACGACGCCGATGGGCAGGCCGAGGTCGGCCGCGAGGTCGACCACCGTGACCGGCCGCGCGCAGCCCCGCAGCACCCGCGCGTGGTCGGGGCTGTAGCGCAGCCGGTCGCCCGGCGGGACGCCGGTGGCCGCGACCACCGCGATCAGCTCGAAGCCCGCGCCCTCGGGACGGGTCCGTCCCCGGGTCATCGCGTAGGGGCGTACGAGCGGCCCGGCCTCGCGGTCCAGCCAGCGCTCTCCCGGCGGGGTCATCGGTCAGAAGCCCCGCGGCGCGGACCCCCCGGCGCCTCCGAACCCCTGACCGCCCGTGTCCGTCCCGAACCTCGGGCTCGCCTGCAGGTGCTGGCCGACGCGCTTGACCAGCACCGCCATCTCGTAGGCGACCAGTCCGGCGTCGGCCTCCGCCTCCGCGAGCACGGCCAGGCAGGTGCCGTCGCCGGCCGCCGTGACGAACAGCAGCAGCGCGTCCATCTCGATGATGGTCTGCCGGACGTTGCCGCCCGCGAAGTGCCGGCCGGCGCCGCGGGCGAGGCTCTGCACGCCGGACGCCAGCGCCGACAGGTGCTCGGCGTCCTCCCGGGCGAGCTCGTTGGAGGCGGCGACGGCGAGCCCGTCACGCGACAGGATCACCGCCTGCCGCACCGTCGTGACCCGCTGGGCGAAGTCGTTGAGCAGCCAGTTCAGCTCACCGGTCACGGTGTTGTGCATCATCGGGTCCCTTCATCCCCCATGTCGGACGCGCGTCCGCGCCGCCATCCCTGCTGTATCGATGCCATCAGCGAGCGTGCCTCCTCGGGCGAGCGTGCGACTGCCCCGTTCGCGGTTCCGCCGGGCGGCGGTGGCGACGGGGGATTCTTGCGCAGTTGCGGGGCCAGGTTCCTCTGCCTGACGCGGCGGGGCAAACCGGCGTGCGTTCCGGCGGGCTGCCAGTCCTCGCCGGCGGCCTCGGCGGTGTCCTCGTCGGCGGCGCCGCCGGGGCCCTCGGCCTCCGGCGTGTGGGCGTCGTCCGACCAGGGGTTCGGGGCGGGACGCGGCGGTGCGGGCGGCATCGGCCGGGCCGGGACGCCCCACGGCGTCGCGGGCGCCGGGTCCGAGGCGGGCGCCTGGGGTCCGGTGAGCGCGGGCAGCGCGGGCGGCGCCTCCAGGTGGCCGCCGGCGCCCTCCAGGTGCCCTGGAGCGTTCCGCTGCCCGTGCCGCGGGTCGTCCGCGGGACGGGCGAGCTCGGCGGGGTCGCGGAGCGGAACGACCCCTTCGGGGACGGGCGCGGCCATGAGCATCGCCTCCCGCTCCGGTCCCCCGTCGACGGCGGTCCCCGTCAGGGCCGCGGGCGCGTCCTCGGGCCCGTGCGCGGGCGGCGGCACCCCGGCGGCCATCTCCTCGGCCGACACCACCAGCTCGTGCGGGAACAGGACGATCGCGGTCACGCCGCCGTACGGGGACCGGTGGAGCGTGACGGTGATGTCGTGGCGGGCGGCCAGCCGCGCGACGACGAACAACCCGAGCTGGTCGGTGTCGACCAGGTCGTACTCGGGCGGCTCGGCGAGCCGCCGGTTGGCCTCGGCGAGCTGCTCCGGCTTCACGCCGAGGCCCCGGTCCTCGACCTCGACCGCGTACCCGGTGCCGACCCGCTCGGCCATCACCCGCACCTCGGTGTTGGGCGGCGAGAACGCCGCCGCGTTCTCGATCAGCTCGGCCAGCAGGTGCACGACGTCGGTGACGGCCGCGCCGACCAGCCCGTCCTCGGAGTCGGTGAGCACGGTCGCGCGGGTGTAGTCCTCGATCTCCGAGACGGCGGCGCGCAGCACGTCGGCGAAGCGCACCGGCCGCCGCCAGCCGCGCCCCGGCGTCGCGCCGGACAGGATGATGAGGCTCTCGGCGTGCCGCCGCATGCGGGTGGTGAGGTGGTCGATGCGGAACAGGTCTTCCAGGTCGTCGGCTTCGGCGCGGCTCTCCAGGCCGTCCAGCAGCGTCAGCTGGCGGTGCAGGAGCGACTGGTTGCGGCGGGCGATGTTGAGGAAGATGCGGCTGACGCCCGCGCGCAGCTCGGCCTGCCCGACGGCGGCGTCGACGGCGGTCCGCTGCACCTTGGCGAACGCCTCGGCGAGCCGGGCGACCTCGGCGGTGCGGCCGGCGTCCAGGGGCGGGGCCTCCGCGGCGACGTCCACGGTCTCGTTGCGGCCGAGCCGCTCGACGATGCCGGGCAGCCGCTGCTCGGCCAGTTCCTCGGCCGATCCGCGCAGCCCGACGAGCTCGCGGACGAAGCCCCGCGCGAACCGCAGCGACAGCAGCACCGACAGCAGGATCGCCAGCAGGCCGAGGCCGCCGACGGCGGCGAGCCTCAGGTAGGCCTCGCGGCCGAGGTCGTCGGCGTGCTCCCCGGCGCGCCTGGAGTTGCCGAGCACCATCGCGTTGACCGACAGCACGAGCGGCTGCGCCGTGCGCTGCCATTCGCCGGGCTGGACGGGGATCGGCCGGCGCGGGTCGGCGTCGGCGATCCGGTCCTCCATCGCCTTGAACGTCTGGTACCGCGGGGACGCGAACACCTGCGCGGTGCCGGTCCGGTAGACGACCGGGTCGAGCAGCGAGCGCTGCTTGGTCCACTGCCAGCGCTGCTCGCCGACCATCTCCACGAACATGCGGTGCTCGGCCGCCGTCATCCGGCCCTTGGTGATGAACGCGCCCGCGACCAGCGCGTTCTCCCGCTGGAGCAGCTCCATGCCGCGGCCCGCGTGCCGGGTGGACTGCGTCCAGTCGTAGAGCGCCGAGTCGTCGATGGCCACGAGGCTGTCGTAGAGCCGGTGCATGTTGTCGACCATCGTGCCGTACCCGTTGACCGCGGCCAACCGGTCGACGGACCGGGCGTCGACCGCGGCGCGCAGCCCGCCGAGCCCGCCGAGCGCCCGCAGGACCGCGGAGACGCGCGACTCCATCTCGGCGTTCGTGGCGCTGCGCGCGGCGTCGGAGGTGGCCTTGCGGCGGAAGTTCTCGACGGCGTCGTCGAGGCGCGAGCGCTGCGACACCAGGGCGGCGGGGATGCCGCCCGCGGCCTGGCGCGGGGTGCTGAGGAACACGGCCGAGGCCAGCCGCTCCTTGCCGAGCTCGACCAGGACGCCCTGCCCGCTCGGCGCGAACTCGCGGTCGAGCGTGTGGTAGCGGCGCTGGGCGAGCGCGTCGCGGCCGGTGATGATCGCGGCGTATCCCCAGAGCGCGACGAGCGAGAGCAGCGGCACCAGCAGCAGCGCGGTGACCTTCGAGCGGATCGACCGCCTACGGGGGGATTTCATGTGACCTCGAACGTCCGGCACGGAGGGCCCCTGGATCATAAAGGCCGCCCGCGACGCCCCCGCAACCCCTTTGACGGCATTCGGCCGCATTGCCGCAATTCCTTGCCACCTGCGGCGATGTGCGGAGGCAAGACGATCTTGTCGAACCTGAGACAAGAGGATAGCGGCAAATCCGGACAATTTGCTTCATTTCCCCCTGTCGCTCCGCGACAATGCGCCATACTCTGCTTCTTCACCACCGCTCGCGCCGCGACCGGTCCGGGAAGGAGATCCACGATTCCTACAGGCAACGACGACGGCCGGGCCGGGAGGACGGCTCCCGGGCCGGAGGGCGTTACGATGCCCGCCGTGAGTCCCGAAAGCCAGGCATCCGAGGCATTGCCGTCGCGACGGCGCCGCACACCCCGCGGCGGCCGTCACCGCGGCGACGAATCCTTCCTGCTGCCCCCCGGATCCCCCACGCTCGTCCTCGCCGTCCCCGGACCCGCCCGGCGGGCCGGAACCGACATCGCCGCCGAGCTCGCCCACCTCGTCGAACTGGAGCACACCGGGCAACCGGCCTACGTCGGCCACCTGGAGGGCGACGAGGCGAGCCTGCAAGCCGCGCTCGCCGGGATCCGGCCGCAGGGCGACGAGCTCGCGGCCGTGGTGGTGCCGCTGTCCACCGGGCCCGACCCGGCGCTCGACGCCGCCGTGCGCGCCGCCGTGGCGGCCGCGCCCGTGCGCACCGTCGCCGCCGAGCCGCTCGGCCCGCACCCGCTCATCGCCGAGGCGCTGCACGACCGGCTCGCCGACGCGGGGCTCGCCCGCGCCGACCGGATCAGGTTGATGACGATGGTGACGGCCGCGTCCGGTGTGATCGTCGCCACCCCGGGCGGCGCGACCGCCGTCCGGCAGGCCGAGGTCACCGGCGTGCTCCTGGCCTCCCGCCTCGCGGCCCCCGTCTTCACCGCCTCGCTGAACGACGAGGCGTCGGTGAAGGCCGCCTACGAGCAGCTGCGCGCGGCCGGCGCGGCGTCCATCGCCGTCGCCCCGCACCTGATCGGGTCCGAGCCGGAGACCGCGCTGATCACAGCGGCCGCCGCCACGGTGGGCTCCGCCCACTCCGCGCCCCTCGGCGCCCATCCGGCCCTGGCCCGCCTGGCCGCCCTCCGCTACGTCGAAGCGCTCTCCACCGCGCTCGCCGACTAGGTCGTGTTTCAGAGTCCCGGCCCACTGCGCTCGCCGGGCGGCTCGCTACGTGACCTGGCCTTGGCGAACGCGGCATCGCTTCGCGATCTGCCCGGTGTCGCTCGCCTCCGGCGTCGCGACACCGGGCAGTTCACGCGTTCGCGCGCGTGGCCGGGACCGCTTCGAGACCGGCCCTTGCCCAAGGGGGTCACCCCCCTTGGGCCGGCCTCGGCATCCCTTTGAGGGCCGCTAGCGGTTCTTGAAATCCGGTCGGCGTTTCTCCATGGTCGCCGCCATTCCCTCGGCGAGGTCCTCGCTGAAGAAGGCCAGGGTCTGCACGGCCGTCTCCGCCATGAGCTGCCGGCGCAGGCCGGGGACGTCCAGGGACGCGTTCAGCAGCTCCTTCGTGCGGCTCAGGCCGTAGGGGGACCTGCCGAGCAGCTCGCCGGCGAGGGCCTGGGCGGCGTCCAGGTCCCCGCCCTCGGGGGCGATCTCGGTGACGAGGCCGAGGGCGTCGGCGCGCGCCGCGTCCAGGCGCTGCGCCCGGTAGCAGATCTCCGCGGCCTTCGCCGGCCCGACCAGGCGCGGCAGCAGCCACGACAGGCCGCAGTCGCCGGCCGACAGCCCGAGGTCGACGAACGGCACGACGAAGCGGGTCGTCGGGTCGGCCACCCGCAGGTCGCAGGCCAGCGCCCAGGACACGCCCATGCCCGCGACGGGGCCGTGCAGCGCCGCGATCACCGGCTGCGGGATCTCCCGCAGCCGCGCGGTGACCTCGCCGCCCCGGGCGATGCCCCGGTAGAGCCGCTGGACGCGGCCCTCACCGCTCGCGCCGCCCGGGTCGCCGCCCTGCAGGTCCATGCCCGAGCAGAACCCGCGGCCCGCGCCGGTCAGCACGACCACCCGGATGGACGGGTCGCGCATCAGCCCGTTGAGGACGTCCAGCATCTCCTCGGTCAGCGCGCCGTCGACCGCGTTCAACCGCTCCGGGCGGGACAGGGTGATCGTGAGCACCCCGTCCCGCCGGTCGAGCTCGATCCCGGTCAACGGCTCAGGACGTGAGCTGCTGGATCAGCGGGCCCATCTGCTCGCCCACGTTGCCGAACACGGTCAGCGGCTCGGCCGCGCCGATGGCCGCCCAGTTGTCCCGGACGTCCTCGACCGACAGCGTCTCCTTCTGCCCGTAGCCGGGGCCCTCCGCCACGAAGATCTTCGCGATCCGGCCGCCGCCGACCGTGTAGACCTGGCCGGAGTCCTCGATGGAGTCGTGCACGAGGTAGGCGACGAGCGGGGTCACCTGGTCGACGCCGAGCTTGTCGGCGAAGTCGGCGGGCAGCAGGTCCTCGGTCATCCGGGTCCAGGCGACCGGGGCGATCGCGTTGGCCTTGATGTTGTACTTGGCGCCCTCCTGGGCGAGGGTCTTGGTGAACCCGACCAGCCCCATCTTGGCCGTGGAGTAGTTGGCCTGGCCGAAGTTGCCGAACAGGCCCGCGGGCGAGGAGGTGTTCACGATCCGGCCGTAGCCCTGCTCGCGCAGGTGCGGCCAGGCGGCGCTGGAGACCAGGAACGAGCCGCGCAGGTGGACGGCGATGACCGAGTCGAACTCCTCGACCGACATGTTCTTGAACGACTTGTCGCGCAGGATGCCCGCGTTGTTGACGACGATGTCGACCTTGCCGAACGCGTCCAGCGCGGCCCGCACGATCGCCTGCGCGCCCTCGGGGGTGGCGACGTTGTCGGGGTTCGCGACGGCCTCGCCGCCGTTCTTCTTGATCTCGTCCACGACCTCCTGGGCGGGGCCGGCGGAGGCGCCCGACCCGGTCCGGTCACCGCCGAGGTCGTTGACGACGACCTTGGCGCCGCGCGCGGCGAGCTCCAGCGCGTGCTGCCGGCCGAGGCCGTGGCCAGCCCCGGTCACGACCGCCACGCGGCCGTCGTAGCGCAGTTCCGACATCTCGTGTCTCCTCACATCGCACCGACTACGCCCCCAGGTAATCATCAAGGGGTTACCCAGTGGTACCACTAAACCGAATCCCGCTCGGCCGCGACCCCCCGGGTCCCTTCCCGGCTGGACGCCGGGGCCGTCCTGCGTACGATGGGACGAGGGAGGAAGTTGCGCCAATTGCTGCAATTCCCCCCGTGCCCACCGCGTAGTCTCCTCACCCGTCGATGCCACGAGGAGCAACGGAGGTCCCGTGCGATGAGCCTCGCCACCCCGTCCGCGTCCCGCCGCCGCTACCGCGTGGTGCAGTGGGCGACGGGCGCGCTCGGGCGCAGCGCGATCCGGGGCGTCCTGGAGCGCGACGACATGGAGCTCGCCGGCGCGTGGGTGCACGACCCGGCCAAGGCGGGCGCCGACGCCGGGACGCTCGCGGGACGCGGCCCGGCCGGCGTCGCCGCGACCGGCGACCTCGGCGAGATCCTCGACCTGGAGGCCGACTGCGTCCTGTACGCCGCGAGCCCCCGTCCCGACCGGTTCGCCGAGCTGGAGACGATCTGCGCGCTGCTGGCGTCCGGCAAGAACCTGATCTCCCTCACCGGGCTGGTCTACCCGCGGGCCCACGGCCCGCTCTTCGTCAACGAGCTGGAGCAGGCCTGCAAGCGGGGCGGCGCGTCGGTGCACGGAAGCGGCGTCAGCCACGGCTTCATGGCCGACGTGATGCCGCTCGTGCTGTCGCGGCTGTCGCGCCGGATCACCCACGTCTACGCCCGCGAGTGCACCGACTTCGCCCGGCACCCGTCCCGGCGGCTCGTCCACGACCTGCTCGGGTTCGGCAAGGACGAGGAGACGTACCTGCGCGCGCTGCGCCGGAGCCGCGCCACGATGCGGGCGCTGTTCTCCGAGAGCCTGCACCTGGTCGCCGCCGGGCTCGGCGTCGACCTCGACGAGATCGACGTGGACGCCGACCACCGGCTGGCCGGCGCCGACCTCACCACCGCCGCCGGCCCGATCCCGCGCGGCACGGTCGCCGCGGACCGCTGGACCTTCAACGGCATCGCCGCCGGCCGCCCGGTGATCACCGTCGAGATCGTGCACAAGGCCGACGCCGCGCGGATGCCCGACGAGTGGGGGCGGCCCGGGTACTCGCTGCGCGTGGACGGCAGGCCGCCGCTCACGCTGTCGGCCGGCGAGGAGTGGGTCTGCGACGCGATCTCCGCGGCGTCCGCGCACGCGCTGAACTCCGTCCCGGCGGTGTGCGGCGCCGCCCCCGGCATCCGCACCTACCTGGACCTGCCGATGATCAGCGGCCGGATGCACCTCTAGGCGCCCCGGGCGTCAGGACGAGGGCAGCGTCGGTGCCGACTCGCCCTCCTCCTCGTCCTCGGAGACGTCCTCGGCGGCCTGGGCCTCGGCCTCCTCGCGGGCCTCGCGGCGATGCCTGCGGACGCTCCACACCACCAGCGCCACGACGGCCGCGGCCGCCAGGCCGATCGCCAGGCCGCGGCCCGCGAGCTTGGCCGCGTGCTCGAACGCCGTGCCCGCGAAGAAGCCGCCGAGCGTGAACGTCACCACCCAGGTGACGCCGCCGATGACGTTGAAGAGCAGGAACTTCGGATACGGCAGCCGCGAACTGCCCGCCAGCGCCGGCATGAGCGCCCGCAGCAGCGCCGTGAACCGCCCGATGAACACCGCGAACGCGCCGCGGCGGCGGATCATGTCCTGCGCCGCCGCGACCTTCGCCCGGTGTCTTCGCATCATCTGGACGTCCAGCAGCCGCGGCCCGTACTTGCGGCCTATCTCGTAGCCGACCGAGTCGCCGGCCACCGCCGCGACCACCGCGATCACCAGCAGCAGCGGCAGCGACAGCACGTGCTGGCTGGCGAGGACGCCGCCGACCACGATCGCGGTCTCGCCCGGGAACACGAAGCCGACGAAAAGCGCGGCCTCCGCGAACACCAGCGCCGCGATGATCAGGTAGATCATCGCCGGTGGCAGGCCGTCCACCAGGGCGTTGAACTGTTCGAGCATGGACCCCCGCCACCTCGTCGATCCGCCGGCCGGCCGTCGCGGCCGTTTCACACTGGATACCGACGGTTATGGTAGCCGCGAGGTTCCCGGATCCGGATCGCTCTCAGGTGCCGGCCTCGGGGCCGTCCTCACCTACTTCAGAGGGAGACGGGCATGAGCGTGCAGGAGGTCGAGGGAGGCCGCTTCGTCCGCCAGGCGAACCGGTTCACCGAGCGGATCACGGCGGACGGGTCGAGCGGCCTGCCCGCCGAGCCCGGCCGGTACCGGCTGTTCGTCTCCTACGCGTGCCCGTGGGCGCACCGCACCCTGATCGTGCGGCGGCTCCTCGGCCTGGAGGACGCGATCGGCGTCGGGGTCGTCGACCCCATCCGGGACGAGCGGGGCTGGCGGTTCCCCGACCGCGACCCGGTGACCGGCGCCGTCTTCCTCTCCGAGCTGTACCTGTCCACCGACCCGTCGTTCCAGGGCCGCTACACCGTGCCGTGCGTCTGGGACACCGAGACCGAGCGCCTGGTCACCAACGACTTCCCGAACATCACCACGATGTTCGAGACGGAGTTCACCGCCCACCACCGCCCCGGCGCCCCCGACCTGTACCCCGAGGCGCTGCGGCCCGAGATCGACGAGCTGAACGACCTCGTCTACCACACCGTCAACAACGGGGTGTACAAGGCCGGGTTCGCCACCTCGCAGGGCGCCTACGAGGAGGCCTTCGACGCCCTCTTCGACACCCTCGGCCGGCTGGAGGAGCGCCTGTCCACCCGCCGCTACCTGTTCGGCGACGAGATCACCGAGGCCGACGTGCGGCTCTACCCGACGCTCGCCCGCTTCGACGCCGTCTACCACGGCCACTTCAAGTGCAACCTGCGGCGCCTCGCCGACTACGAGAACCTCTGGGGCTACGCCCGCGACCTGTACTCGAACCCCGCGTTCGGCGAGACCACGAACCTCGACCACATCAAGCGGCACTACTACGTGACCCAGCGGAACATCAACCCGTCCGGCGTCGTCCCCAAGGGCCCGCTCGTGGACTGGACGGCACCACACGACCGGGGACGTTGACCGCGTCTCCCTCGTTATGCTGGCGCACCTCCAGTAATCCGCACGAGAGGCACGACCCCACCATGCGCAGCCAGTTCTTCGGCAACCTCGAACAGGGACAGCAGCTCCCCGGCCACTTCGCCCTCCAGAACTCCAAGATGCTCCGGATCCACCTGAACGGCGACGTCCTCGCCCGCCAGGGCTCCATGGTCGCCTTCCAGGGCCAGATGGAGTTCGACTACGAGGGCGCGGGCGGCATCGGCAAGTTCATGAAGAAGGCCCTGACCGGTGAGGGCGTCCCCCTCATGCGCGTCAAGGGCCAGGGCCTGCTGTTCGCCGCGAACGACGCCGACGACATCCACCTGTTCTACCTGGAGAACGAGGGCATCACCGTCAACGGCAAGAACATCCTCGCCTACGACTCGCACCTCCAGTCCGACATCCAGCGCGTCCAGGGCGCCGGAATCGCCGCGGGCGGCCTGTTCAACACCACCCTCCACGGCACCGGCTGGGTGGCGCTCACCACACATGGCACCCCGGTGATGCTCGACTGCGGCCGCGCCCCCACGTTCGCCGACGGCCAGTCCGCCGTCGCGTGGAGCACGAGCCTCCAGGTCGGCGTCAACCGCACCTTCAAGGCCAGCGCCCTCATCGGCCGCGGCAGCGGCGAAGCGATGCAGCTCGCCTACCAGGGCCAAGGCTTCGTCCTCATCCAGGCCTCCGAGGGCCCAACGGTTGCCCCGCACACCCACTAGCGTTTTTCTCCTCCTTCGGGCCTGGCGGCCCTCCATCGTCGATAAACGCGGGCGATCGCTGGCATCGCTCCGGCTCGCCTTGCGGCTCGCTGCGCGATCAGGTTCTCGCTTCGCTTGAACCTGCCTTCGGACGCGATCGCAACCATCGAGGTCGTCGCCGGTTGCTGTGATGGCTGAGGTAGTTGCGGTAGTGGGTTCTGGTGGCGGGCACGGCTCGCTGCCTTTGGACGTGATCGCAAACGGCCAGGTCATCGCGTGGTTTCGGCGATGGCCGAGGAGGGGTGAGGACGTTGGTAGATCTTGCCAGAGGCACGGCCCTGCCTTTGGCCGGTTCAGCCAACGGCGGGGGCGGTGTGGGCGGGGATGCGACACGCTGGCGTGGTGCGGGGGCAAGTGCGAGTAGCCTTGTTGCGTCTCAGAACTTACCTGCGAGCTGCGGAAGAGGGCGATCTCCGCCGTGTCGACAGAGTCGTCGCATACTAGTGCCGACCCGATGCTGACCGATTTCGGCGCCAACGAGTGGCTGGTCGACGAGCTGTACCAGAAGTACCTCGACGACCCCAACTCCGTTGACGAAGCCTGGTGGAACTTCTTCGCGGACTACCAGCCGGGCAGCCGGCCCGTGTCCGCCACCCCCCAGGCCGACGGCGCGGCCCCGAAGGCCGCCAACGGCACGGCGGCCGCTCCGCCGACACCGCAGCCGCCGAAGGCTCCGGCCAGGCCGGCCGCCAAGGCGCCCGCCCCGAAGGCGGACAGGCCGGCGCCCCCACCGGTGCCGGCGGGGGCCGAGGAGGTCCGGCTGCGCGGCGTCGCCGCCCGGACGGCCACCAACATGGAGGCCAGCCTCGGCGTGCCGACGGCGACGAGCGTGCGCGCCGTCCCGGCCAAGCTGCTGATCGACAACCGCATCGTCATCAACAACCACCTCAAGCGCGGGCGCGGCGGCAAGGTCTCCTTCACGCACCTGATCGGGTACGCGATCGTCAGGGCGCTGACCGCGATGCCCGAGATGAACGCCGCGTTCACCGAGGTGGACGGCAAGCCGGTGCTGATCAGGCCCGAGCACGTCAACTTCGGGCTGGCCATCGACCTGCAGAAGGGCGACGGCTCGCGCCAGCTCGTGGTGCCGAGCATCAAGGCCGCCGAGACGCTGGACTTCCGCCAGTTCTGGGCCGGCTACGAGGAGATCGTCCGCAAGGCCCGCGGCGGCAAGCTCACCCTGGAGGACTTCCAGGGCACCACGATCAGCCTGACCAACCCGGGCACGATCGGCACCGTCCACTCGGTGCCGCGGCTGATGCCCGGCCAGGGCACGATCATCGGCGTCGGCGCGATGGAGTACCCGGCCGAGTTCGCGGGCGCCTCCAGCGACACCCTGTCGCGCATGGGGATCAGCAAGGTGATGACGCTGACCTCCACCTACGACCACCGGATCATCCAGGGCGCGCAGTCCGGCGACTTCCTGCGCCGCATCCACCAGCTGCTGCTCGGCGAGGACGGCTTCTACGACGAGATCTTCGAGGCCCTGCGCATCCCGTACGAGCCGGTGCGCTGGGTCAAGGACATCTCCGCCACCCACGAGGACGACGTCGCCAAGGTCGCCCGCGTCCACGAGCTGATCCACGCCTACCGGGTCCGCGGCCACCTCATGGCCGACACCGACCCGCTGGAGTACAAGCAGCGCCGCCACCCCGACCTCGACATCCTCAAGCACGGCCTCACCCTGTGGGACCTGGAGCGCGAGTTCGCGACCGGCGGGTTCGGCGGCAAGCCGACGATGAAGCTGCGCGACATCCTCGGCGTGCTGCGGATGGCGTACTGCCGGACGGTCGGCATCGAGTACATGCACATCCAGGACCCCGAGGAGCGCGCCTGGATCCAGGAGCGCGTCGAGGTCCCGCACGACAAGCCCTCCCGCGAGGAGCAGCTGCACGTGCTGCGGCGGCTGAACAGCGCCGAGGCGTTCGAGACGTTCCTGCAGACGAAGTTCGTCGGGCAGAAGCGGTTCTCCCTCGAAGGCGGCGAGTCGGTCATCCCGCTGCTCGACTCGGTGATCTCGGCGGCGGCCAAGGCCAGCCTGGACGAGGTCGTGATCGGCATGGCGCACCGCGGCCGGCTGAACGTCCTCGCCAACATCGTCGGCAAGTCCTACGGGCAGATCTTCGGCGAGTTCGAGGGCAACCTCGACCCGCGCAGCGCGCAGGGCTCGGGCGACGTGAAGTACCACCTCGGGGCGTCCGGCGACTTCGTCGCCGACGACGGCTCCAAGATCCACACCGAGCTGGTCGCGAACCCCTCCCACCTGGAGACGGTCGACCCGGTGCTGGAGGGCGTCGTCCGCGCCAAGCAGGACCTGCTGGACGTCGGCGAGGCCGGCTTCACCGTGCTGCCGATCCTGATCCACGGCGACGCCGCGTTCGCCGGGCAGGGCGTGGTGGCCGAGACGCTGAACCTGTCGCAGCTGCGCGGCTACCGCACCGGCGGCAGCGTGCACGTGATCATCAACAACCAGGTGGGCTTCACCACGGCGCCGGAGTACTCGCGCTCCAGCGTCTACGCCACCGACGTCGCGCGGATGATCCAGGCGCCGATCTTCCACGTGAACGGCGACGACCCGGAGATGTGCGCGCGGGTGGCGCGGCTGGCGTTCGAGTACCGGCAGACGTTCAAGAAGGACGTCGTCATCGACATGGTCTGCTACCGGCGGCGCGGCCACAACGAGGGCGAGAACCCCTCGTTCACGCAGCCGCTGATGTACGACCTGATCGACGCCAAGCGGTCCGTGCGCAAGCTCTACACCGAGGCCCTGATCGGCCGCGGCGACATCACGGTGGAGGAGGCCGAGCAGGCGCTCCGCGACTACCAGGAGCAGCTGGAGCGGGCCTTCACCGAGACCCGCGAGGCCGTGAAGAAGCCCCTCGAACCGGGCTCGGTCGTGAAGCCCGACGTCGAGGAGCGCATCCCGATCGACCACGGCAGCGCCGGTTCGGCGATCCCGCTGGAGACCGTGAAGCGGATCATCGACACCCAGGTCAGCCTGCCGGAGGGCTTCACGCCGCACCCGCGGCTCCAGCCGATCCTGCAGCGCCGCGCCCAGATGATCGAGGACGACGCGATCGACTGGGCGACCGGCGAGCTGCTGGCGATGGGCTCGCTGCTGATCGACGGCCACCCGGTGCGGCTCGTCGGGCAGGACACCCGGCGCGGCACGTTCGGCCAGCGGCACGCGGTGCTCGTCGACCGCAAGACCGGTGAGGAGTACACGCCGCTCAAGCAGTTCGGGCAGGGGGTGTCGAAGTTCTACGCGCACGACTCGCTGCTCAGCGAGTACGCCGCGATGGGCTTCGAGTACGGCTACTCGATGACCCGCCCCGACGCGCTCGTGTGCTGGGAGGCCCAGTTCGGCGACTTCGCCAACGGCGCCCAGTCGATCGTGGACGAGTACATCTCCTCCGGCGAGCAGAAGTGGGGCCAGCACTCGGGCGTCGTGCTGCTGCTGCCGCACGGCTACGAGGGCCAGGGGCCCGACCACTCGTCCGCGCGGATCGAGCGGTACCTGCAGCTGTGCGCGCAGGACAACATGACCGTCGCCTACCCGACCACTTCGGCGAACTACTTCCACCTGCTGCGCTGGCAGGTGCTGTCGAACCGGCACAAGCCGCTGGTCGTGTTCACGCCGAAGGTGCTGCTGCGGCTGAAGGCGGCCGCCTCCCCGGTCGAGGAGATCACCGGTGGCGTGTTCCAGCCGGTGATCCCGGAGAGCGACCCGGCGATCGACCCGGCGGGCGTGCGGCGGGTGCTGCTCACCACCGGCAAGATCTACTACGAGGTCGTGAAGGCCCGGCAGGCGACCGGTGCGAACGACACCGCGGTCGTGCGGGTCGAGCGGCTCTACCCGCCGCCGGTCGACGAGATCAAGGCGGAGCTGGCCAAGTACCCGGATGACGTCGAGGTCGTCTGGGTGCAGGACGAGCCCGCCAACATGGGCGCCTGGCCGTTCATGGCGCTGAAGCTGCCGCGCCACATCGACGGGCTGAAGATGTCGCGGGTGTCGCGCCCGGCGTCCTCGTCCCCCGCGGTGGGGTCGAACAAGCTCCACCAGGCGGAGCAGGAGGCGCTGCTCGCGCGCCTGTTCGGCGAGCAGGAGTAGAGCGGTACCGATCGATCCGAGGGCTCCGGTGCACCGCGCCGGGGCCCTCGGCGTCCATGGGGAGGGACGCGATGTACTTCACCGACCGCGGCATCGAGGAGCTGGCGGACCGGCGCGGCGCGGAGGAGGTCAGCCTGGAGTGGCTGGCGGGCCGGCTGCGCGAGTTCGTCGACCTGAACCCGGAGTTCGAGACCCCCGTCGAGCGCCTCGCCACCTGGCTCGCGCGCCTCGACGAGGAGGACGACTGACCGGGGACCGGAGCGGAGCGCCAGCGGAGCGGAGGGCACCGGTCAGTCCCTCGGGGGGTCCGGGGGTCCGCCCCCGAAGGTGAACGCGATATGTCTTGACTTCGAGGGGACGCGACATATCGTGTTAACTGACGGCAGGCCTCTCGGACGAAGGGCACATCGTGATGTCGCGCTGGACGATCGACGAACCGACCACTCTCGACTTCGACGGCGTGGTCGCGCTGCGGGTCACGCTGATCGCGGGCAGCGTGTCGGTGCTGGCCTCCGACGAGCGCCCCTCCGTCATGGTCGGCGGCGTCGAGGGGCCGCCGCTGGTGGTCACGCACGAGGCGGGGATGCTGACCGTCACCCACGAGAAGCTCTGGGAGGGCGTGCTCGGCTGGCTGCGCAACCAGAAGGTCCGCGCGGCCATCACGGTGACCGTCCCGCGCGACTGCCCGGTCAGCCTCAACCTGGTGTCGGCGGACGCGGTGGTCACCGGCACGACGGCCCGCACGTCGATCAAGAGCGCCTCGGGCGAGGTGACGCTCGACGGGGTGGCGGGCGCGATCGACGCCAACACGGTCTCCGGCGCGATCGAGGCGCAGGGCCTGGACGGGACGGTGTCGTTCACCTCCGTGTCCGGGGACCTGACGCTGGCCGGCGCGACCGTCGAGCGGCTGGCGGCCCGGACGGTCAGCGGCCGCATCGCCGCCGACGTCGACCTGTCCGGGAGCGGCGGCGTCGAGGTGAACACGGTCTCGGGCGAGGTGGCGCTGCGCGTCCCGGCGTCCACGGGCGCGCAGGTGACGTTGAACTCGGCGGCAGGGCGGATCGAGACGTCCTTCCCGTTCGACCGCCAGGAACGCGCCGTCTCGCGCTCGGTCAGCGGGAAGATGGGGGACGGCTCGGGGCGGGTCGCGGTCAACACGGTGTCCGGCACGATCGCCCTCCTCGGCCGCGACGACGACGCCCCCGAGATCACCACACCCCGAATGGAGAAGTGACGACGTGAGCCCCGTCTTCGGCCACGGTCGCCTGCGGCTGTACCTGCTCAAGCTGCTGGAGGAGAGCCCGCGGCACGGCTACGAGGTGATCCGGCTCCTGCAGGACCGGTTCCTCGGGGTGTACTCGCCCTCCCCCGGCACGATCTATCCGCGGCTGGCCCGGCTGGAGGCCGAGGGCCTGGTCACCCACGAGGTGGTCAAGGGCAAGAAGGTCTACTCGCTGACCGACGAGGGGCGCGAGGAACTGGAGCGCCGGATGGACGAGCTGGCCGAGCTGGAGGAGGAGATCTCCGCCTCGGCGCAGGAGTTCGCGCGCGGCGTGCAGGAGGACGTCCGCCAGACCGTCCGGACGCTGCGCGAGGAGCTGACGCAGGCCGCCCGGACGATGCGCGACCAGGGCAAGGCCACGTCCAAGGACGCGTGGAAGGAGAACACCGAGCGCCAGAAGGACGAGTGGCGCCGGCAGAAGGAGCACTGGCGGGAGCAGAAGCAGGCGTGGAAGGAGGAGTGGCGGCAGAACTGGGACGACGCCTGGAAGACGGCGACCGGGACCCGCGACGACGTCGCCCGCCTCAAGCTGGAGCGCCTGCTGCGCCGGTTCGTCGAGGACGTCCGCGAGTCCGCGAAGGAGGCCCGGCTGGACGACGACGGTCTCGCCGCCGCGCAGGCCCTCCTCGACGAGGCCCGCGAGCGGCTGCGCGACGAGGTCTTCCGCCGGGAGCCGTGACCGGGCGCCCCGGTCACGGTCTCCCGCACGGCGTCACGGGGTAAAGACGATCTTGCCGAAGAGGTCGCCCTCCGCCATGGCGGCGAAGCCCTCCTCCGCCCGGCTCAGCGGCAGGATCCGGTCGATCTGCGGCCGCACGCCGGTCTTGACCAGGAAGCGCGCGAGCCGCTCCAGCTGGTCGCGGGTCCCCATGGTGGAGCCGACGATCTGGAGCTGGAGGAAGAACACGCGGTTCAGCTCGGCGGGCGGCACCTGGCCGCTCGTCGCGCCCGACACCACGACGCGCCCGCCGGGGCGCAGCGACTTCAGCGAGTGCGACCAGGTCGCCTGGCCGACGGTCTCGATCACGGCGTCGACCCGCTCGGGCAGCCGCGCGCCCGTCTCGAAGGCGGCGTCGGCCCCGATCTCCTCGGCCCGCTTGCGCTTGGCCTCGCTGCGGCTGGTCGCGTAGACGCGGTAGCCGGCGGCGGCGGCCAGCGCGATCGCCGCGGTCGCGACGCCGCCGCCCGCGCCCTGCACCAGCACGGACCCGCCGGGCTGGAGCCCGGCCTTGCCGAACAGCATCCGGTAGGCGGTGAGCCACGCGGTCGGCAGGCAGGCCGCCTCCTCGAACGACAGCCCGGCGGGCTTGGGGACGAGGTTGCGGCGCGGCACCGCGACCTTCTCCGCGAGCGTCCCGGGGTGGACCTCCGACAGCAGCGACCGCTTCGGGTCGAGGGTCTCGTCGCCGCCGCCCCGGTCCGGGTCGCCGATCACCGAGTGGACGATGACCTCGTTGCCGTCCTCGTCGACCCCGGCCGCGTCGCCGCCGAGGATCATGGGGAGCCGTTCGGCGGGCAGGCCGACGCCCTTCAGCGACCACAGGTCGTGGTGGTTGAGCGCGGCGGCCTTCACCGTGACGGTCGTCCAGCCGTCCGGTACCTCGGGTTCGGGCCGCTCCCCCAGCGTGAGCCCGTTCAGCGGATGGTCTGCGTCGATCTGTGTGGCCGTGACAGCGAACATGAACGCACACTAACCGCCGGCCGGCGAGCGGAACGGCCCGCCCCCGGCGTGTCGGGGACGGGCCGCGCGCCCGGGCGTCACAGCACCTTGGACAGGAAGTCCTGGGTGCGGGGGTGCTTCGGGTTGGCGAGGACCTCCCGGGGGGTGCCCTCCTCGACCACGACGCCGCCGTCCATGAAGACGAGCGAGTCGCCGACCTCGCGGGCGAAGCCCATCTCGTGGGTGACCACGACCATGGTCATGCCGTCGAGGGCGAGCTGCTTCATGACCTCCAGGACCTCGCCGACGAGCTCGGGGTCCAGCGCGGAGGTCGGCTCGTCGAACAGCATCAGCGCGGGCTCCATGGCGAGGGCCCGCGCGATCGCGACCCGCTGCTGCTGCCCGCCGGACAGCTGCGCCGGGTAGCTCTTCACCTTCTCGCCGAGCCCGACCCGGGTGAGCAGCGCCACGGCCCGCTCCCTGGCCTGCGCCTTCGGCAGCCTCTTCACCCGGCAGGGCGCCTCCATGACGTTCTCCAGCGCCGTCATGTGCGGGAAGAGGTTGAACCGCTGGAACACCATGCCGATCTCGCGGCGCTGGGCGGCGACCTCCCGGTCGCGCAGCTCGTAGAGCTTTCCGCCCTTCTCCCGGTAGCCGACGAGGTGGCCGTTCACCCACAGCCGTCCCGCGTTGATCTTCTCCAGGTGGTTGATGCAGCGCAGGAACGTCGACTTGCCCGAGCCGGAGGGGCCGACGACGCACATCACCTCGCCGGACTTGACCTCCAGGTCGATGCCCTTCAGCACCTCGAGGCGCCCGAAGGACTTGTGCACGGCCTCGGCCTTGACCATCAGCCCGCCGCTCGCGGCCGCGGGCTCCGGGATGCCGGGGACGCCGCCCGCGATGTCCTCGCCTGCGCTCACTGGCCGCCTCCTCCGCCGCGGAGGCGGAGCCGCTGCCTGGGCTCCGCCCCCCTGCTGGTGCCTCTGCTGTAGTACCGCTCCAGGTAGTGCTGCCCGATCATCATGAGCGAGGAGAGGAGCAGGTACCACAGGCAGGCCATCACCAGCATCGGGATGATCTTGTAGGTGCTGGCGTAGATGGTCTGCGCGGTGAAGGTCAGCTCCGAGTACGGGACGGCCACGACGAGCGAGGTGTTCTTCAGCATCGAGATCGCCTCGTTGCCCGTCGGCGGGACGATGACGCGCATCGACTGCGGCAGCACGATCCGCCGCATCGTCTGCATCCGGGACATGCCGAGCGCGCTCGCGGCCTCCTGCTGCCCCTCGTCCACCGACAGGATGCCGGCCCGGACGATCTCGGCCATGTAGGCGGCCTCGTTGAGGATCAGCCCGAGCGACGCGGCGAGCGCGGCGTTGACCAGTTCCTGCGTGTGCCACGTCTGGAACTCGGGTCCGAACGGGATGCCGACCCCGACCGTGGGGAACAGCGAGCCGATCGCGCCCCAGATGAGCAGCTGCGTGTAGAGCGGCGTCCCGCGGAAGAACCACAGGTACACCCAGGCCGCGCCGCTCAGCAGGGGGTTGGCCGACAGCCGCATCAGGGCGAGCCCGATGCCGAGCACGACGGCGCCGACCATGGCGGCGAGGGTGAGCCAGATGGTGTTCCGGACGCCCTTGAGCACCGGGTCCGAGAACAGGTACTTCCACTGCTCGGTCCAGTCGAGCGCCTTGCTGGTCAGCAGGAAGTTGATGAACATGGCGACCAGCACGAGGACGACCGCCGCCCCGAGCCAGCGCCCCGGATGCCGGACGGGGACGGCCTTGATCGCCTCAGGCCGCCCCTTGCCGGCGTCGTTGTCGACCGTCATGCGATCAGCTCTGCGCCCCGTTGATCTTCGGTTCGGTGATCGCACCGGTCTCCACGCCGGCGTCGGTGAGGATCTTCTTGTAGGTGCCGTCGGCGATCAGGGCCTTCAGCGCGCCCTGGATGGCCTCCTTGAGCTGGCCGGAGTTCTTGCCGACCGCGTAGCCGTAGGGGGCTGTGTCGTAGGTCTGGCCGATGATCTCCAGCTTGCCGCCGGTCTTCTTCACCGCGTCGCCGACGATGGGCGAGTCGGCGGCCATGCCGTCGACCTTGCCCGCGACGAGGTCGTTGTTGACCTCGGTCTGCTGCTTGCGGACGACGCTCTTGATGGCCGGCTTGCCCGCGTCGGTGCACTTCTTGCTGCGCGCGGTGAGGTCGTCGACCTGGACGGTGCCCTGCTGGACGCCGATGGACTTGCCGCAGGCGTCGTCGGGGTTGACGCCCTTCGGGTTGCCTTTGAGCACGGCCCAGGACGTCCCGGCGGAGTAGTAGGTGATGAAGTCGACGGCCTGCTCCCGCTCCTTGGTGTCGGTGAAGGAGGAGACGCCGGCCTCGTACTTGCCGGACTGGACGCCGGGGATGATCGTGTCGAAGCCGGCGTTGCTGTACTGGGTCTTCAGGCCGAGCTTGGCCGCGACGGCGTTGAACAGGTCGACGTCCCAGCCGACGATCTTCTGCGAGGCCGGGTCGACGGACTCGTTGGGCGGGTACGAGGCGTCCGTGCCGATCGAGATCTTCCCGTCGCTCTTGATCGCGGCCGGGACCATCGCCGCGAGCTTGCTGTCGACGCTCGTGTTCGAGGCCGCGGAGCCCGAGTCGCCAGAGTCGTTGCTGTCGCCGCATGCGGACAGCGCGAGCGCGCCCGTCAGTACGAGCGCGCTCGCCGCGACGGCGCGGCGGCGCAGAGAACCGGTGATCACTGGTCCCCCTCCTGGTGGTTTCGTCGGATCCGCGTAGATCCGATGGTCAGGTGCATAGTTTGGCGTACAACGTCCCTGATCTGGATAAAGGGTGCGAAACAATCACGCAACGAGGCGAACCCGGATCGGCCATCATCCACCGGGTATGCCCTACGCAACGCGACCGACCCGCCACCGTGTGGGCACGGTCACGTGACGGTCACCACCCACCCCGGCCTCCGGGCGGCCCCACCCCCCTGTGGCACAATCAGACAACGGGTGACCCCCGTGCGTCGCGAGATCCACCGGGTGACCGGCCACACCAGACCACCACCGCGGCGGCATCTCAGAAAGCCAACTTTCACAGACAGGGGTCGCTGTGGCTGCTGAGCCCATTCCCACCGAACCACCCTCACTGGACGACGATCCGGCCTTTCCGCTGCACCGCGGCGGCAAGCTGGAGATGCGCTCGACCATCCCCGTCCGCAACAAGGACGATCTCTCACTGGCCTACACGCCGGGCGTCGCGCGGGTGTGCACCGCGATCGCCGACAACCCCGAGCTGGCCTACGAGTACACCTGGACCTCCAAGGTCGTCGCCGTCGTGACCGACGGCACCGCCGTGCTCGGGCTCGGCGACATCGGCCCGGCGGCCTCCATGCCGGTCATGGAGGGCAAGTCGCTGCTGTTCAAGGAGTTCGCGGACGTCGACTCCGTGCCGATCGCGCTGAACTGCACGGGCGTCGACGAGATCGTCGACACCGTGATCCGGATGGCGCCGAGCTTCGGCGGCATCAACCTGGAGGACATCAGCGCCCCCCGCTGCTTCGAGATCGAGGACCGGCTGCGCGCCGCCCTCGACATCCCCGTCTTCCACGACGACCAGCACGGCACCGCGATCGTGGCGCTCGCCGCCCTCAGCAACGCGGCGCGCTTCGTCGGCAAGCCGCTGTCGGAGCTGCGCGCGGTCGTGGCGGGCGCGGGCGCGTCCGGCATCGCGGTCTCGCAGATCCTGATCGAGGCGGGCATCGGCGACATCGCCCTGTCCGACAGCAAGGGGATCATCCACGAGGGGCGCGACGGCCTGAACCCCGTCAAGGAGCGCATCGCCGCGATCACGAACCGCTCGCACCTGAAGGGCTCCACGGAGGAGGCCCTCCGCGGCGCCGACGTGTTCATCGGCCTGTCCGGCAGCACCGTCCACGAGTCGTGCGTCGCCACGATGTCGGACAGCGCGATCGTCTTCGCCCTCTCCAACCCGACCCCCGAGGTCCACCCGGAGGTCGCGCGCCGGCACGCCAAGGTGGTCGCGACCGGGCGCAGCGACTTCCCGAACCAGATCAACAACGTGCTGGCGTTCCCCGGCATCTTCCGCGGCGCGCTGGACGTCCGGGCCCACACGATCACCGAGGGGATGAAGCTGGCGGCGGCGAACGCCCTCGCCGGCATCGTCGGCGACGACCTGACCGCCGACTACGTCATCCCCGGCCCGTTCGACGACCGCGTCGCCCCGGCCGTCACGGCCGCGGTCGCCGCCAAGGCCCGCGAAGAGGGCGTCGCCCGCGTCTGACCCGCCGCCGGCCCGTGTCCCGTTCCCGGAGCACGGGCCGCGCGCCGGGCCGTGCCCTGCGGCGTCAGGCCGTGTCGACGAGGTGGTTCTCCCACGCCCAGGTGACGATCCCGACGCGGTTGCGGACCCCCAGCTTGGTCTGGATGCCCGCCAGGTGGCTCTTGACCGTGCTCAACGAGATGAACAGCTCCGCGGCGATCTCCTGGTTGCTGCGGCCGCGTGCCAGGGCCCGGACGACCTCGACCTCGCGGTCCGACAGGGGCGTGGGCCGCGCGGCGCGCGGCGGCGCCGAGGCGGCCGTCAGGTGCCGCAGGAGCCTGACGGTGACGGACGGCGAGACCAGGGCCTCGCCGTTGTGGGCGGCGCGGACCGCCTCGACGAGCAGGGCGGGCCCGGCGTCCTTGAGGACGAAGCCGACCGCGCCGCCGCGCAGCGCGCCGTAGACGTACTCGTCCAGGTCGAAGGTCGTGACGACGACGACCCGCAGCGGGTCGGGCACCTGCGGGCCGGCCAGCGCGCGGGTGACCGCGATGCCGTCGAGCCGGGGCATCCTGATGTCCACCAGGCACACGTCCGGGCGCAGCCGCCGGGCGAGGGCGACCGCCTCGGCCCCGTCGGGCGCCTCCCCGACGACGCTGATGTCGGGCTGGTCCTCCAGGATCAGCCGCAGCCCGCGGCGGACCATCGCCTGGTCGTCGGCGAGCAGGACCGAGATGGTCATCAGGACTCCCTGGTGGGGACGGGCAGGGTCGCCGACACCGACCAGCCGCCGCCGGGCCGCGGCCCGGCGCTCAGCGAGCCGCCCAGCGATTCGACGCGTTCGCGCATGCCGATCAGTCCGTAGCCGCCGCGATGGGGGTGCCGGGCCGGGGCCGCCGGGGCGTCGTCGGCGACCTCGACGGTGACGCACCCCGCGCCCTGCTCGACGGCGACCGTGACGGACCGGGCCCCGGGCGCGTGCCGCAGCACGTTCGTCAGCGCCTCCCGGGCGACGCGGTACACGGTGGTGGTCACCTCCGGCGGCCACCCGGCGTCCGCGCCCCCGTCCGGCGGGCTCAGCCGCACCTCCGGGCCCTGCCGGCGGAAGCGCTCCACCAGCGCGCCGAGGCCCTCCGGCCCGGGGGACGCCGGCGCCGCGTCGTCGGCGTCGCGCAGCAGCCCGACGACGCGGCGCATCGCGGCCAGGGCCTCGGTGCCCGCGGCCTCCATCTCGCCCAGGTACTCGCCCACCTGCTCCGGGTTCCGCCGCGCGACCACCTGGGCGCCCTGCGCCTGGACCACCATGCCGGTGATGTGGTGGGCGACGACGTCGTGCAGCTCCCGGGCCAGCTCCAGCCGCTCGTCCCGGCGGACCTGCTCGGCGACCCCGCGCGCCCGCGCGTCCAGGAGCCGCAGCGACAGCCCGGCGCCGACCGCGGCCGTCCAGACCAGGCCGTCCAGCGCCGTCACCGCCGCGAGGCCGGCGGACGGCGGGCCGGCGGCGAGCTGACCGGCGACGATCACCACCGGTCCGGCGGCCGTGACGGCGGCGGCGGGCACCGGCGCGAGGATCCGGAGCGCGGAGCAGGTCAGCACCGCCAGCCCCAGCGTCATCGCCGGGCTGGGTTCGGCGGGAAGGTCGGTGCCGGCGACGCGGACGCCGATGACGGCCGCCGCCGCGAGGCCGAACCCCGCGACGGTCGGCCAGAGGGGCCGGCGCAGCCCCAGCAGCGCCGGAACGCACACCGCCGCCGCGGCGGCGCTGCCCGGCGCCCAGTACCAGGAGCCCCAGCTCTGCGCGATGGCGGCGGCCTGCACGATGATCGCCGCGAGGAAGACGGCGCCCAGCCCGGCCACGGAGACGCGGCGTCCCCACGCACCCGGATCGGTCACGCCGGCCAGGCTAGCGGTGCTCCGTCCGGTGCCGCGCGCGGACGGAGCACCGCCGGGCGCGTCCCGGGCAGGTCCCGGCCTCACCACGGTGGCGGGCCGGCCGGCGGCGGCCCGGCGTCCTCGGCACCGTTCCGCCGGACGAGGTCGACCGCGCGGAGCAGCGCCCCCGTCACGAACCCGCCCGCCACCAGCAGCGTGGCCAGGGCCATCAGGGCGCTGGGCCCGGCGTACCAGCCGAACGCGGTCACCGCGGCGCCGCCCGCGGCGACGGCGGCCGCCGACGGCACCGGCAGCGACCGGAGCGCGGAGCCGACGAGCACGGCGAGGGCCAGGGCCGTCATGGGCGACGGCTCCTGCGGCAGGTCGGCCGCCATGGACGCCGCCACCGCGCCGGCCGCCACGGCCAGCCCGGCGGCCGCGGGCCACGTCCTTCGCCGCCCGCGCAGCAGCGCCAGCCCGCACGTCACCACCGAAAAGGCGGTGGTGCAGAGCCAGGAAGTGCCGCCCCAGCTGGTGATGAGCATGAACGCCGTGAAGGCGGTGCCCGAGGCGAACACCACGCCCAACCCCGCGTTGACCAGCATGCCCGGTGTCACTGGAGACCCGCCGGCACCATTCTGATGACTGTTCGCATGCGACATGAGAGACCTGGTTTCGCTGTCGGGATCGGTCGCTTCACGCACGCCGGACGCGGCGCAGGGAAATGGCGGTGAGGAGGGCGCAGGCCAGCAGGTACAGCCCGGTTTCGGCCAATTGGAAGTTCCAGTAACGGCCACTGGGCTGGTATTCGACGTCGACGTGCAGGTCGAGCGCGCCCAGGCACACCGCGGCGTCGCCGAACGTGCCGCCGGCGCCGGTCTTCGGCGGGGTGTCGAGGCACGCGTTGAACCTGCTCCCGCTGAGCGTCCGCCCGTCGCGGGTGCGCAGCGGGCTGGTCTCGCTGATCCACGCGTCCGGGGCGCCGGGCACCTGCAGGCCTCCGATGACGGGGGCGCCGGTGATGCTGCCCAGGCTCCTGGCCTGGTTGACGGTCTGCGCGGTCATCGGCAGGCTCGTCTTCTCGGACGGCATGAGGTGCGGGCGCACCAGGTTCGGCACCGCGAACTGGACGACGATGAAGACGACGCCCGTGATGGCCATGGCCGGAAGCGTCCGCCGGACGAACAGGCCGACGGTGGTGCCGAGCGCGAAGGCGAGGAGGGCGTAGCCGATCGGGGCGATGTTGCGGGCGCCGAACTCGATCGTCCCGAACCGGTCGGCGGCGACCTCGTCGTACGGAGAGGCGGCCCAGGTGAGCAGCAGGGCGGCCAGGCCCGTCAGGATCACCGCGGCCAGGCCGACGAACGCCATCCTGCCGATCAGCCAGCGGCGCCGCGTCACGCTCTGGCTCCACACCAGCCGGTGGGTGCCGAGTTCCAGTTCCCGGGCGATCAGCGGTGCGCCCCAGAACGCGCCGATGACGACGGCGATCAGCTGGAGGCCGGCGGCCAGGAACAGCAGCGGGTTCCGGTAGGCGCCCTGGAACTGGGCGACGGCCTGGGCGCAGGCGGCGGTGTCGGTGCACCGGGCCCGGTAGGCGTCGTGCGCCTCCCGGATGTCCAGGCCCAGGTACAGCAGGTAGGCGGCGATCAGGACGAGCCCGGCCGCACCGGCGATCGCCTGGAGGCGGAACTGCCGCCGGTTCAACCAGATCATCGTGCTCCCTCCCGTGCCTGGGCGGCGGGCGCGTTCGCCCGCGACATGTACGCGAGCACCAGTTCTTCGAGCCTGACGGGCTCGGCCCGGTGCGGAAGCTCCGATGGCGGAAGGCCCGTGCGCACCAGCGCACCGCCGTGCTCCCTCTGGACGACCTCGACGCCCGCGGGAAGCGGGCCGGGGTCGCCGCCGGGAGCGACCAGCCGGTGGTGGCTGGCCAGCAGGTCCCGGACGTCGCCGGCCACCTGGACCCGCGAGTCGCACAGCACGATGAGGTGGTCGCAGACCTGCTCGATGTCGCCGAGCAGGTGCGACGACAGCACGGCGCTGGCGCCGAGCTCCGCGACGAACTCCATCAGGTTCGCCAGGAACCCCTGGCGCGCCAGCGGGTCCAGCGCGGCGGCCGGCTCGTCGAAGACCAGCAGTTCGGGCCGCTTGGCGGCGGCGACGGTCAGCGCCAGCTGCGCGCGCTGGCCGCCCGACAGGCGTCCCGCCTTCTGCTTCGGGTTCAGCCCGACCTGCTCGATGCGCCGTTCGGCCAGCTTCCGGTCCCAGGACGGGTTCAGGCGCGCCCCCATGCGCAGGTGGTCCTCCACGCTGAACGACGGGTACACCGGAGTGTTCTGCGCCACGAACCCGACTCTGGCCAGGTGCGCGGCGCTCGCCGCCGGCTTGGAGCCCAGCACGCGCAGCGAGCCCGACGTCGGCTCCAGCAGCCCGCAGGCCAGGTTCAGCAGCGTGGACTTGCCGGCCCCGTTCGGACCCACCAGCCCCACGACGCGCCCGGCCGGAACGCGCAGATCGACGCTGCTCAGCGCCTCCCTGCGTCCGTATCTCTTCGTCAGTCCCTCTGCGTGCAGCATAGGGATCGGCTCTTCAAGTGGCATACCGGAATCGTCGGCGACGGCACCCTCTCGGATCACCGGCCCAAAGCACGGTTCACGTCGACGGCGGTCGTACTTTCGGCCGGTTCGACGCCGGCGCTCAGCCGAACGAGGCTCCGGTCAGCGCTCCCGCCGCCGGGTCAGACGCACGCCGGGGCGAGGCCAGTAACGTCCCACGACCCGCCCCACGACCAGGTCGTCGGCGACGGGACCGAAATCCCAGCTGTCCCTGGCGCCGAGGGCGCGCCGGTTGTCGCTCTCCAGCCACCACCCGTCCGCCGACCGGTGCGAGACGCGCTTCACGATGAGCAGTCCCCGGCGCTCCGGGTGCTCGGCGACGACCACGGCACCGGGCGCGGGCCGGGCGCCGTCGCGGACGATGAGCCAGTCCCCGGGCCGCAGCCCCGGAAGCATCGACTCCCCGCTGACCTCGACCGTCCGCAGCCTCCGTGCGGCGAGCGCGACCAGCGCCGCCGCCGCCAGGACGCACAGCGCCGGGGTCCGGATCCGCATGGTCCTCCTCGTCGGCCCGCATACTTCGGCGGGCGGCGGTCATGAACACTGCTGTAGAGGTTCCGGGCCGGACGGCCCGGGTCTTAGGTCGAATTACCGAGTGCCCTGCCCGGACGGGCCCCGGTGCACAAGGGTAATGTCGGTGACCTGAGCATGATCCGCAACGAGGGAAGGGACTAGCAGGTGTTGCTCAAGCTTCTGCGCCCGAAGACCACGGTGTCTGCGCACTGCGACCTGCCGTGCGGCGTCTACGACCCGGCGCAGGCCCGGATCGAGGCCGAGTCCGTGAAGGCGATCATTGAGAAGTACGCCGCCAACGAGGACCCGGAGTTCCGCGCCCGGGCGATCCTGATCAAGGAGCAGCGCTCGCAGCTGGTCAAGGAGCACCTGTGGGTGCTCTGGACCGACTACTTCAAGCCGCCGCACTTCGAGAAGTACCCGCAGCTGCACCAGCTGTTCAACGAGGCCACCAAGCTCGCGGGCGCCTCCGGCACCAAGGGCGGTATGGACTCCAAGGCCGCGGAGGACCTGCTGGCGAAGATCGCCGAGATCGACAAGATCTTCTGGGAGACCAAGCAGGGCTGAGCGCGTCCAGCTCACCACCGCGAGGGCCGTCCGTTCCCGGACGGCCCTCGCGGCGTGTCAGGGGGCGGCCATCCGGGCGGCGCGGGCCGCGAGCGCGTCCAGGACACCGGTGTGGCGGTCGCCGGTACTGATCTCCATGGCCAGCGCGCCGCCGGTGGCGGTGAGGGTGAAGGTGAAGAACGAGCAGCAGCCCGTCTCCCGGGCGGCGAGCTCGGCGGCCCGCCCGGCCGCCCGGGGGTCAGGGCGCAGCTCCATCCGCACCCGGCCCGCCCCGGCGGGCCGCACGGCCGTCACATCCTCGGCGAAGAGCGCGTCGAACTCGGCCACCCGCAACGGCCGCTCGGCCGTCGGCAGCGTGCACGCCGGCGGCGCCCATCCCTCGTCGTCCGGCCGGGCCGGTACCTGCTGAAGTTCCATGGCCCGACGGTAGGTCCGTACCCCGGTCCCGGATGCGAGTCAGCCGTCGGACGGCCGGGCGGCCCGGGTGAGGGCGTCGCCGGTGAGGCGGTAGACCGTCCACCCGTCCTTCGGGCCGGCGCCGAGGGCCCTGTAGAACCCGATCGCGGGCTCGTTCCAGTCCAGGACGGACCATTCGACGCGCCCGTACCCGCGGTCGTCGGCGACGCGGGCCAGCTCGGTGAGCAGCGCCCTGCCGTAACCGTGGCCGCGGTACTCCGGCTCGACGAACAGGTCTTCCAGGTAGATGCCGTGCGTGCCGTTCCACGTGGAGAACGTGAGGAACCACACGGCGAACCCGACGACCCGGCCGTCGTGCTCGGCGACGTGGGCGAAGACCTGGGGGTCGTCGCCGAACAGCCGGTCCCGGAGCTGGTCCTCGGTCGCCTTCACCTCGTGGAGGGCGCGCTCGTACTCCGCCAGCTCGCGGATCAGCCGCAGGATCTCCGGGACGTCGCCGGCCGTCGCGTAACGAATCACACCCGGCAGGTTATGCGAGCGGCGGAAGTGCGGCGTCGGGATCGGCCCACCGGTCGTTGGGGACGAGCGGGTACCAGCCCGGGCGGCCGGGGTCGCGGTCGTAGGGGTAGCCGCCGAGCTCCCGGTACAGCTCCGCGTACTCGGCCACCTTGTCACGGTCCAGGCGGACGCCGAGGCCGGGGCCGGACGGCACCGGGATCCTGCCGCCGGAGTACCGCATCGGCCCGCCCTCGATGACGTCGTCGGCGAGGTGGTGGTAGTGCGCGTCGGCGGCGTAGGTGAGGTTGGGCAGGACGGCGCCGAGGTGCAGCATGGTGGCGAGCTGGATGCCGAGCTCGCCGGAGGAGTGGACGGCGACGCCGATCTGGAACGTCTCGCACACGCCGGCGGCCTTCACGCACGGCCGGATGCCGCCCCAGAACGTGGTGTCGAGCAGGACGACGTCCGCGCTGCGGCGCAGCACGTTCGCGGCGAGCTGCTCGAAGTTCACGACGACGGTGTTGGTGGCGAGCGGGACGTTGACGCGCTCGCGGACGAGCCGCAGCCCCTCCAGCCCGAGGACGGGGTCCTCCAGATAGTCGTTGGGCAGGTCCTCGATGGCCTTCCCGAACCGCAGGCCCTCCTCCAGGCTCAGCACGGAGTTCGGGTCGTAGCGGAAGCGGTCGCCGGGGAACGCCTCGGCGAGCGCCTTGTAGCACTCCAGCTCGTGGCCCGGCGGGAACACCCCGCCCTTCAGCTTGTGGACGGTGAACCCGTGCGCGTCCTTGAGCGCGCGGGCATGCTCGACGAGCTGCTCGGGGGTGCGGACCTCCGCCGAGCCCCCGGCGCCCGGGTAGCGGTAGAACAGGTAGGACGCGAACGGGACGGACTCGCGGATGCGGCCGCCGAGCAGGTCGTGCACCGGGACGCCGAGATGCTGGCCGACGAGGTCGAGGCAGGCGAACTCGATGGCGGCGAGCATCTGCGTGCGGTTGTTGTACAGGCTCGCCGTCGGGTTGGCGATCTTGAAGCGGAGCGCCTCCAGCTCGAACGGGTCGTGGCCCTCCAGGTGCGGGGCGAGGGCCTGGAAGGCGGCCTCGGCGCTCTGCCCGCCGCCGCCCATCTCGCCGAGCCCGACCAGGCCGTTGTCGGCCTCGACCTCGACGATCGTCCGGACGAAGCGGCCCCAGTGCGCGCCGTTGCTGTGCAGGAGGGGCGCCTCCAGCGGCACGGTGACCGTGGTGGCGCGGATGCCTGTGATCTTCATGTGTCCCCGATCCGTACTCAACGCCGAACCGTGACGGTGGCGACGCCGCAGGCGGGCAGCCGCACCGTCATGGTGCCGTCCCGGACGGGCAGCTCCGCCGGGTCACGCTCCAGACCACCGCTCAGCGAGGCGCGGGCGGCGCCCGGCACGTGCAGGCCCGTCTCCACCGGTCCGGCGGCGAGCGACTGGAGCCGGACGGCCAGCCCCTCGCCGTCCCGGGCGCGGCCCACGGAGGTGACGAGCACGTCCGGGTCGTCCACGCGCAGGAAGGTCCCCGATTCCGCGGCGGGCATGTCGCCGGTGGCGAGGGTGGCGACGAACGGGTCGGTGATCCCGGCGGCCGTGCGGGCGCCGAGCCGGCGGCCCGAGCCCGCCGCGCCGGACGCGAACGCGTACCGGAACGTGGTCTCGCCCTGCTGCTGGGACGGGAAGTTGGTGTCCCAGATGTTGTTCAGCGCCCAGGAGTAGACGGTGCCGTCCTCCTCGTCCAGCGTGGGCGGGAACGGCGCGTAGGGCATGTGGATGGAGCCGAACTGGACGAGCGGCGCCTCCAGCGTCGCCCACGCGACGGTGAGTTCGGGGTCCTCGAAGGCGACCCAGTGGCGGATCGGGCGCATGTGCTCCGCCGACCCCGGGACGCTCGGGACGCCGGTGCCGCCGACGCCGCCGGTCAGCTCCCACGCGGCGGGCGGGCCGTCCACGGCGAACGGGAACGCGAAGAAGACCGCCTCCTTGGCCGCGGTGGGCTGCTTGCCGAGCTGGTAGCGGACGTCCACGCGCGGTACGCCCGCGTACAGGTCGATGGTCGTGCGCAGCCAGTCGACGCCCTTGCCGTGCAGCTCGACGACGAGCCGCTCCCCGGCGGGGGTGCGGCTGCACTCGGTGACGGTGGCGTGGGTGGCTACGGCCCGGTCGCCGAGCATCGTCTTGTCGTGCACGAGCATGTGCCCGGACATGTGGTTGAAGTGCGGCGCGGTCGCGTACCGGTCGTAGACGTACTGCCCGAACCCGGCGACGGCGTCGGCGTTCACCAGCTCGCGGCCGGCGGTCTTGTCGAAGACCGAGGCGATGTGCCCTTCCCTGAGGTCGTAGACGACCCGGTAGAACTCGTTCTCGATCGTGCCGCCGGAGCCGAGGTCGACCGGCTCCGGCGCGCCCGCCTCGGCCCGGACGACGTCGACGCGGACGTGCCCGTGGCCGGGGACGTCCGGGACGACGGCCTCCAGGTGGCGGCCGATGGGACGGGTCGGCCACTCGTCCGGGTCGACCTCCTCCTCGCGGTGCGGGACGGGTTCGCCGGTGCGGGCGTCCACGAGCGCGATGGGCACGTCGACGGCGACGACGTCGCGGGGCAGGAACGCGCGGGCCGCGTCGGTGCGGGCGGCCGTGCCGGGGTTGACGACGAGGAACGAGGCGAGCGCGTCCGGCGCGGCCCCGAACGTCGCGCCGATCCGCCGCGCGCCCGCCTGGAGCAGGTCGAGGGCGTCGTCGTGGGCCTGGTAGCCGACCTGGGACTTGCGGGTCCACTGCAGGCCGCCGGAGTCGCCGCCCTCCTCGGCGTCCTCCCACGGGTTGGCGGCGCCCCAGGTGTGCTCGTCGAACAGCGCGGCCCGGTCGTAGGCCTCGTCGATCGCCGCGGAGGCGCCGGTGCGATCGCCGCTGCGCTCGTCGGCGAGGGCGTGCAGCGTCTCGGCGGCGCGCAGGACGTTCTGCGCCCGCCGGACGTAGCCGAGCGGCCGGGCGCCGGAGCCGAGGCCGTCGGCCCACCAGTCCGTCCAGTCGCCCTCGTGGGTCTGGAGGCGGTCGCCGTGGTGCTCCTCGACGTACTCGAAGAAGTCGGCGTTGGTCGCCATCCGCAGCCGCGGGTAGGCCCAGGTCTCGTTCCAGCGGTGCGCGATGTCGGCGGGGACGATCGACGGCCCGGCGTTGTCGGCGTGCGCGCCCTGGACGCGCAGGTGCACGGCGTCCAGGAAGTCGGGGTCCTTGGCGGCGCCGACCTGGCCGGGCGCGGCGTACCAGCCGAACGTCCCGGGCCCGTAGGGGTAGGGCCGGTCGGCGAGGGACCCGAGGTAGCGGGGCAGCAGGTCCTCGGCGAGGTCGTAGCCGTCGACGAGCCCGACGGTGTTGCCCTCCATGTAGGCCATGCCGTGCGGGGTGTCGGTGAACCAGACGATCAGCTCGCCGCCGCCCGGGGACCGCCACCGGAACGGGCGGGCGAGCCGGTCGCCGCCCGTGATGTAGGGAACGGAGCGCCCGGCCCAGTTGTGCGCGGCGGCAAGGTACCGGACGCCGGCCGCGTTGAGGGCGTCCACCGTCCCGACGACGGCGCCCGGGATGTCGGTGTGCATCGCCGACCGGACCTCGATGCCGTGCTCGCGGCGCAGCTGCTCGACGAAGCGGAGCTGCCGGTACAGCTCCTCGGTCGAGCACGCCTCGGTGTGCAGCTGCATCGGGAACGCGGTGACCTCGATGTCGCCCGCACGGGCCCGCTCGGCGAACTCGGCGACCTGGTCGTCCGGGCGGGTGGCGAGCCACCGCAGCGCGGGCATGGACGACTCGACCGACCAGCGGAACCGCGCGTCGTCCGGCCGCCCGTCGGTCTCCCGCGCCAGCCGCAGCGCCGCGTCGAGGTAGTCGAGGTGGTGCCGCAGGACGGTGCCCTGCGTGTCGGTGTAGCCGATGTCGAGGTGCGAGTGGTGGACGACGAAGACGTTCCACTTGCGCTGCGGGGCGACGTCGAGCGGCGCGGCCCCGACGAGCCCGCCGGAGTCGCGCACCTCCAGGGTGAGGCGGCGGGGGGCGTCCACCTCGGGGACGAGCAGCGTGACGGTCCCGCCCTCCGCCGCCGCGGCGGCGATCTCGGCGTCGCCGTCCTTGAGGGCCACCTCCACCGGCCCCCCGCCGGACAGCGTCAGCCGGACGGCCTGGAGGAGCGCGCCGCCCTCGTCCCGCTTGAACAGCGGCAGCACGGCGGCGCGCACCGACAGCCCGCGCACGGCGAGCACCTCGGTCGAGGTGTCCTGGCGCAGCGCGTCGCGGATCCCGTCATAGTCGGGCGAGCCGAGGCTCGCCTGCAGCAGGCGACTCGTCATCGTTGTGCGTCACATTCCTCTCTGGGAGACCGAGGGTCACGGGCCGGGCGGCCGGAGGCCGCCCGGTCCGCCGCCCCGTGACGGGGGTTCCAGGGGGTCTCCCCCCTGGGCGGAGGGGTCACGGGCCGGTCGGCCGGAGGGCGTTCTACGCCCGGAGGCCGACCGGCCCGTGACGGGGTTCCAGGGGTCGCCCCCTGGGCGGATACTGCTTAGAACTGGGCGAGGGTGAGGCCGCGGGTGAACAGGCGCTGGGTGGCGAGGAAGATCGCGACGGTCGGCAGGGAGACCACCAGGCCGGCGGCCAGCGCGATCGGGACCGGCGTCCCGGCGTAGACGTCGGTGGTCAGCGCGGACAGCTCGGCCCACACGGGCCGGACGGTCGGCGACTGCGAGAGCGTCAGGCCGAACAGCAGGTCGTTCCAGACGAACGTGAACTCCAGGATGAACACGGCGGCCAGGGCCGCCGCCGACAGCGGCAGGTAGATCCGCCAGAAGATCCGGAAGGTGGACGCGCCGTCCAGCCGGGCCGCCTCGAAGATCGACACGGCGACGTTGCCGAAGAAGTTGCGCATCACCAGCGCGGCCAGCGGCACGTTGATCGCCGAGTAGATGATGATCAGCCCGAGGCGGTCGTCGTACAGCGTGACCTTGCTGTAGCCGACGAACAGCGGCACCAGCAGCATCTGGAACGGCACGACGGTCCCGGCGAAGATGACCACGAACCACGCGAAGCCGTGCCGCAGGCGCAGCACCACGATCGCGTACCCGGCGAGCGCGCCCATCAGGACGGCCAGCGCGGGCGAGACGACGCTGTACAGCAGGGTGCTGAGCAGGGTGTCGCCGACGGCGGTCCGGTCCCAGGCCTGCGCGATGTTGTCGAACAGGCCGATCGATGACGGCGGCTTCACCGCGTCCGAGGGGTCGTAGTCGCCGGCGGGCCGCACCGCGTTCGCGACGATCAGGTAGGTGGGGAAGAGCCACACCAGGCCCAGCGCCGCCAGCACGGCGCGGCGCACGTGGATCAGTCTCGCTCCGCTCATCGCGGCAGCTCCTCCCTGCTCACCTGGCGGCGCAGGTAGACGTACGAGGCCAGGCCCGTGATGGTGGTGAGCAGCACCGCGACCGCCGACCCGTAGCCGTACTCGTTGGCGACGAACACGTCCCGGTACATGGTCACGGCGAGGGTCTCGGACGAGCGCCCGGGACCGCCCTGCGTCATCACCCACACGATGTCGAAGTTCTTCAGGCCGGCGACGAGCGCGAGACCGAACACCACGGTGGTGATCGGGCGCATCAGCGGCCAGATGACGTGCCGGAACATCGCCCATCCGGACGCGCCGTCGATGCGGGCGGCCTCGATCGGCGCCTTCGGGATCGACTGGAGGCCGACGACGAACAGCAGCATGTTGACGCCGAGCTGCTGCCACGTCCACACCACGATCATGGCGACGGTGTTGCGGGGGCCGTCCTGGAGGAACGCGGTGTCGCCGCCCGGCATCCCGAACAGGGTCAGGATCTGGTTCGCCATCCCGTCCGGCTGGAGGATGAAGCCCCAGATCACGCCGAGGCCGGCGCCCGACATCGCGTACGGGAGCAGGAACGGCAGCCGGAACCACGCTCCCCGCCTGAGGTCGTAGGACAGGACGGCGACGAGCAGGCCGAGCCCCACCGGCAGGACGACGGTGCCGACGACCCACAGCAGCGTGTTGCGGATCGAGGTGACGAGCGCGTCGTCCTCAAGGAGCCGCCGGTAGTTGTCCAGGCCGGTGAACTCGGGTGAGGCGAGCCCGTCGTAGCTGGTCAGGCTCAGGTACGCCGTCCACAGGAACGGCAGGTAGAGCAGGACGGCGACGAACAGCACGGCCGGTGAGATGTAGGCGTGCCGGAACCGGCCGTGCAGCGCGAACCCCCGGCCGGGGCGGGCGCCGGACGCCTTGCGGCGCCCGCCGCCCGCGGGGGGCACCACCGTCAGCTTGGGACGGTCGGCGGTGGCCTTGTGCGTGCTCATGGATCAGTGCGACTTCCAGTAGTCCTCGTTGACCTTCTGGATGCCCTTGAGCACGTCCATGTAGGTCTCCGGCTTGTTGAGGAACTTGTCGAAGCCGCTGAGCGCCTCGGTGAGCACGGGCGCGGGGGCCGCCTCGAAGTAGCGCAGGACGAGGCGGTTGCCGCCCGACGCGGCCTCCTTGGTGACCTTGTCCAGCTCGGGGTCGGCGACCTTGACCTTCGGGTTGCCGGACACGTCGCCGCGCGCGTTCGCCCACTTCTCCTGCGCGGCGGGCGTGATCCACCACTTGAGGTACTTGGTGCTGGCGGCCGCGTCGGGGGCCTTGCGCAGCGAGCACAGCGGGCCGCTCTCGAACACCAGCGACCGCTTCGGCAGTGCCGGGTCGACGTTCGGGACGAAGAAGAACCCGTAGTCCTCGCCCTGCTTGAGGCCGCGCTGGGTCATGCTCGTGTTGAACCAGGTGCCGTTGATGACCATGGCCGCGTCGCCGGACTTGAAGTGGTCGGCGGGGTCGGCCTTGTCGCCCGGCTTGCTGAACCAGCCGGCGTCGATCATCGTCTTCCAGCGCTCCATCGCCTTCACGACGCCGGGATCGGTGTAGGACGCCTGGCCCTTCGACAGCCGCTCGTACAGGTCGGGGTCGGTGCCGGCGAGGATCTGCTCGAACCAGGCGAAGGAGAACAGCGACGTCGGGGTGGTCTGGTTGAAGGGCACCTGCCCCTTCGACTTCAGCGTCTGCGCCGTCTTCTCCAGTTCCGCCCACGTCGCGGGCGGCTTCAGGTCGTACTTGTCGAAGATCTTCTTGTTGTAGAACATCCCCCAGTACGCGGTGTTCAGCGGGACGCAGTACTGCTTGCCGTCGACGGTGTAGTACTTCTTCAGGTCCTCGGTGAGGTCGCCTCCGGCGATGCCGTCCTGCCAGATCTTCGTGGTCTCGGCGACCTGGTTCTGCTTGACGATCTCTTCCAGGCGCCCGCCGGTCGTCCAGGTGAACAGGTCGGGCTTGACGTTCGTGCGGAACGAGGTCTTGATGAACGCCGTGTAGGTCGGTTCGTCGGTGTAGCCGACCGGCGTCATGTCCAGGCCGGTCTGCTGCTTGCCGAGGGCGCCCATCTGCTCGAAGAAGGGCTTCCACGCGCCCTTGTCGTTGTAGAGCTTGAGCTCGGACCTGCTCCCGCCCGAGTCGCCGGACCCGCAGCCGGCGGCGAGCAGCAGCGCGCCCACGGTGAGCGCGGTCACCTGGAGTCGCTTGGACGGCACCATGGTGAGCCTCCTTCATCGGGCGGCGATGCCCGATCGGGGTGGTCGAAGGATGGAATCGGTGAAGGGTGAACCGGCCGCGCGGCGCTTCGCGCCGGCGGCGGGGGGGACGGCCCGCTCAGGCGAGCCGCTGCTCGATCACGTGCTTGACGTCGGCGAGGTGGGCCCGCATGAGGGACTCGGCGTCCCTCTCCGCGCCCGCCTCGATGGCGGCGAGGATCGCGGTGTGCTCGTCGAAGTCGCGGACGCGGTCGTCGAAGATCCGCTGTATCGCGCGCTGCTCGATGGCGTGCACCGACAGCAGCGAGTCGATGACCTCGCAGAGCACGGAGTTGCCGGCGACGCCGGCGACCTCCCGGTGGAAGGCCATGTTCGCCTTGTGCAGGCGGGCCTCCGCCTCCGGCGCGTCCGTGCCGAGGTCCGCGCCCGCCTGGTCGAGGAGGGCCCGGAGCAGCTCGATGTCGGCCGGCCGCGACCGGCGGGCCGCCCGTCCGGCCAGCGGCGGCTCGATGAGCAGCCGCGCGTCCAGCAGCTGGAGCAGCCGGTCGGCCTCCAGTTCCCGGACGTTGGGGTTGGGGATGACCACGCGTTCGAGGTCGGCGCCCACATAGATGCCCGAGCCGTGCCGGAGCTGGATCGCCCCGGTGGCCTCCAGCCGGCGCAGCGCCTCCCGCAGCGTCGGCGTCGTCACCGCGAAGCGCTGGGACAGCTCCCGCGCGGACGGCAGCCGGTCGCCGGCGCGCAGGCCGCCGGCCCTGATCAGCTCCAGCATCCGCTCCGTGAGGGCGTCCGCCAGGCTAGGCCGGGCCACATCCTGTGACATCGCCACCTCGTTCCCAAGAAGTAAAGTCATCTAATCACTTAGCGATTGGCGTGTCCACCCTCCCGGAGAGACATCGCCGCAGGACGGCGCGCTCCTCCTCGAACGCGAGCCGCCCCAGCCGCGCCGAGATGATGCCGTCGAAACCGTGGCAGGCGCCCGGCACATGGTGCAGCTCCGTGGGAACCCCGGAGACGATCAGCCGGTGCGCGTAGGCGAGCCCCTCGTCCCGCAGCGGGTCGTGCTCGGGGACGAGCACGTAGGCGCGCGGCAGGCCGCTCAGGTCTCCGGCCCGCGCCGGTGCGGCGTAGGCGGGCACGTCCGCCCGCCCGCCGAGGTAGTGGCGCCACATGTGCCGCACGTCGCCGCTGTTGAACAGCGGCGGCTCGGTGAACGTCCGCATCGACGGCGTGGCCATCCGGTCGTCCAGGACGGGGTACAGCAGCATCTGGAACACCAGCGGCGGCCCGCCCTCGTCCCGCGCCCGCAGCGCCACCGCGGCGGCCAGCGCCCCGCCCGCGCTCCCGCCGCCGACCGCGACCCGCTCCGGGTCGCCGCCGAACTCCCCCGCGTGCTCATGGGCCCACAGGGTCGCCGCATAGCAGTCCTCGAAACCGGCGGGAAAAGGGTGCTCGGGCGCGAGCCGGTAGTCGACAGAGACGACCGCGATCCCGTCCTCCCCGGCGAACTTCAGGCAGCGCTCGTGCTCGTTCTCCAGCCCGCCGGTCACGAACCCGCCGCCGTGGAAGTACACGAGCACGGGCGCGGGCGTCTCGCGCGGCCGGTAGACCCGCACCGGGACCCCACCGGAGACGACGCGGTCCTCGACGACCGCTCGCTCGTCGCCCACCGGCCGGGCGAGGGCGCGGACCAGGTCGTTCATGGCGGCGCGGGCCCGCACGGGGTCCGCGAGCCCGACGTAGGGCATGCCGTCGAGCGCGGCGGCGAGTTCGGCGTCCAGGGGCATGGTCGGCACCTCCGAGGGGGGACGGAACGGGACGCGCCCCCGGGCGGGAGGTGGCCCGGGGGCGCGGGGAGCGGTACCGCCGTGGACGGGACGACGGTGCCGCGGCTCGGGCTAGCCGGAGACCGGCAGGTTGATGTAGCGCGCCCGGTAGATGCTGACGTCCCGGTAGTTGTCGTTGGCCGGACCGGCGGTGGTGTCCAGGCTGTTGACGTTGTAGGAGATCACCAGGGTGCCGCTGGACGAGAGCGCCGCGTGCTGGTGAGCGTTGTAAGTGAAGATGTCCGGATCGCCGTAGGAGCCGAGCGGCCCGGTCTCGGGCGTCTGGTAGACGGTCTGCTCGCCGCTGAACGGCCCGGCCGCCGAGCACGACAACCAGACGTCGATCTCACCGCCGAAGGCGATGTTCGCGTCCTGGTTGACCATGATGTAGTGCGATCCGCGCTTGGTGACGCTGAACTCGTTCGACACCCCGCTCATCAGCCGCACCGAGTCCGTCTCCGCGGACGACCACCCGCTCGCCGTGCGGTACTGCCAGGCGCCGCGCAGGTCCGTGCCGCTGACCCGCGCGACGCGCAGGTACTTGGTGTTCACCTGCGTCTGGGGGTCGGTGTAGTCCTCGGTGCCGTAGACGTAGGTGTAGCCGCCGTCCCTGAGCAGCGCCGACCCCCACTGCACGCCCGACGCCGAGGGCATCGCCTGGACGGTCGGCGCGGCGAGGTTCCCGCTGGAGAACCGGGCGAGGACGTTGTCCTTGAACTTCATGTCCCACCCGGTGCCGTTGTCCGGGTCGGGGTCGTAGTACTCGCGGTAGAGCTGCTGGACCTCCGTCCCGCTCTGGGTGAGGTCGCCCGCCCAGTACCAGTGGGCCGGCTGCGCGGGTGGCATGACCGCCTTCGGAGCGGCCGCCGTCCCGCCGTGCACGGTGGTGAGCCCGCCGCCCGTTCCCTGGACGACGAACGAGTTGTTGATGAACGGCGTCGTCCCGCCCTCCTCGATGACGACCGGCCGCGACCCGTCCGCGTTGACCTTGCCGAGGAAGGTGTCGGAGTAGGCGTAGACGATGCGCCCGTCGGAGAGCTTCAGCGAGTAGGTCGTGTCCGCGCCGGTCCAGTCGTCCAGCAGCGTGTTGCTGTTGCCGTAGGACGTGAACTTGCCGTTGAGGGCGGTGTTCTGCGAGGCGGTGCCGAAGGCCGGCGCGGCCTTCCCGGAACACGTGGGCCCGGCGGCCGCGCGCCCCGGACCCCGGGCGTCGGCGGCCGCGGGCACGGCGGGCGCGGCGGCGAGCGCCAGGACGGACGCGAAGACCCCGGCGCGCCGCCGCCACCCCCCGCGAACGGATGAGGGCCGACCGGGAGAGAAGGGAGTGGGAGGGACGGACGCCTGCATGGGAACCTCCGCGAGGTCACTTTCACACGGTCCTCGTGCGCCCCACATTTTGAGTCATCAAATGACTTGGTGTCTAGATCTTCTAGGAGATTTCCGGAAGTGCCGCCGGATTACGGGCGAGCAGCCCGCCGTCCACCCGGTGTTCGGCGCCGGTCACGAACGACGAGCGCGGCCCCGCGAGGAACGCCACCACCTCGGCGACCTCCGCGGCCGCCGCGACCCTCCCGAGCGGATGCGCACGCCCCCACTCGGCGACCTGCTCCTCCTGCCCCTTCTCCCCGCGGAACAGGTCGGCGGCCCACCGCAGCATCGGCGTGTCGACCGACCCGGGGCACACCGTGTTCGCTCGGATGCCGTCCGCCGCGTGGTCCAGCGCCACCGCCCGCGTCAGCGCGTTGATCGCGGCCTTGCTCGCGCTGTAGGCGGCGACCCGGTCCTGCGAGACGAACGCCTGCACCGACGACACCGTGACGATCGCCCCGCCGCCCCGGCGGCGCAGCTCGGGCACGGCGGCGCGGCAGGCGAGGAAGACGCCCTTGACGTTGACGCCGAGCACCTCGTCCCACAGCTCCTCGGACGTCTCCTCGACCGTCCCGTACCGCTGCACGCCCGCGCACGTCACCAGCACGTCCAGGCCGCCGTACCGGGACACGGCGTCCCCGACGAGCCCGTCCATCCGCGCGGCGTCGGTCACGTCGGCGACGGCGCCGGCGACCTCCAGCCCCGCGCCCCGCAGCTCCCCCTCCGCACGGCGGACCTCGTCCTCCCCGATCCCGCAGAACACCACGGCGGCGCCGTCGCGCGCGAGCCGCTCCACCACGGCCCGGCCGATCCCGAGCGACCCCCCGGTCACGACGGCGACCCTGCCCTCGAACTCCCTCACGTGCCCTCCTCGATGACCGCGGCACGCAGCCACAGGCTCCGCCGCGCACGCGGTTCCAACCTCAACGCGGTGCCGTTCGCGACCGCGGCGGCCAGCCCGTCCGTCGGGAACCCGGCGAACGGCTCCAGGCCCATCACGTACGCGCGGCCCCACCACGGATGCCCGGTGGTCGCCCCGAACTCCTGCCACAGCCACAGATGCGGCAGGAGGTCCACGTCCCAGCGCACCCGCAGGCCGAAGCCGTCCGGATCGACGACCTCGTAACGTCCCTCCTCCAGCCCGGTGAGGTAGACGATCTCACTGGGCACCCCGGCATCGGGCACCACATCGAGATCAATGACTTCGCCCCCCTCACCGGGCACACGAGGCCACGCATGCGGCCCACCACCCCGGACCCGCCGCCCGCCGGGCCCGATCGCCGTCTCGTGCGGAACGACCGAAGCACCTCCCGCGACCCTGATCCGGTGCCCGGGCCGCAGGAAGGGCGCCCCGAACACGATGTGGTGCCCCCACATCGCGTCCAGCGCGACGCCCGACTCGTTGACCAGCTCCTCCTCGATGACGAGCTCGGCTTCGCCCGCCCTCAGCCGCAGCGTCTTGGCGACCCGGAGCGGCATCCGCCTTCCCCGGACGGAGAGCCGGACGGCGACCTCGCCGGCGTCGTCGGCCACGATCTCGGAGTCCCACGGCAGCGAGGCCACCTCCCCGTGCTGCGCGAACGCCGCCCCCCGATAGGTGCTGGGCGCGCCCCCGTTGGGCAGAACCTCCTGCCAACCGCCCTCGTAGCCGTCGAGGAACAGGGCGACGTCATCGCCCGCTCCTCCCGCCACATCACGCGGATCACGCAGCCCGTCAGGCGAAAGCCACACGAAGTCCATGTCCCGCGGCTTGTGGCAGAACTCGGCGATGTCACCGCCCTTGCCCACGAGAACCGTCACCCGGAGCAGCTCGTTCTCCAGGACCACGGCCTCGATCCCGGCCCAGGTGATCTCGTGGACGCGGGCGCCCCAGTTGCGGGACGGCCGGTGCCGCCGCATCAGCTCCAGTTCTCCGCGCCGCTGAACGCGAAGTGCTCCCCCGCCTCGTACCGGGGCCGCGGCTGGTACTCGTTCACGCCCGGGTCACCGCGCAGCAGCAGCGCCGACGGGAACGGCAGCGGCTCCTCTGTGATCCGCGTCGAGGTCGGGATGTAGCGGATGGTCAGCCCGCACCGCCGGTGGGGCGACTCGTTCGCGTTGCTGCCGTGCATGATGTTCGGGTGGTGGACCTCGACGTCGCCGGGTTCGAGGACGAGGTCCACGGCACGCGACTCGTCCACGCCCACGGCGCTCTCCACCCCGAAGACGGCCTCCGCGTCCTCCCGCTCCCGCACCTCGTGCAGGACTTCCCTGTGGCTCCCGGGAATGACCCGGAGGCACCCGTTCTCCGGCGTCGACCGGTCGATGGCGAGCCACAGCGTCACCACGCGCATCGGTTCGAGCGGCCAGAACGCCCCGTCCTGGTGCCACAGCACGGCCTTGCCGGTGAACGGCGGCTTGGAGATGTAGGCGGACGCGAACAGCGCGATGTCGGGCCCGACGAACCGCTCGGCGACGTCGAGGAGCCGCTCGTCGGACACCAGCCGCACCCAGAAGGGGTCCTTGGCGACCAGCTCGGTGGACAGCTCCTCACCGGTCCGGTCGGGATAGCGCGCCTCCAGCCAGCGGACATGCGCGTCCGCCTCGGCCACGAGCTCCGGATCCAGCACGTTCCGGAAGATCGCGTACCCGTCCTCGTCGTAACCGTCGTGCATGGGCGTCCCTTCTCGATGAAGCGCGACACCCGAAGTCTTAGTCATCAGATCACTTGTTGTCTAGATGTATCGTGGCCCGCCATGCGGAACCGGATCGCCGTGATCGGCGAATGCATGATCGAACTGAGTCATCTCGCTCCCGACCGCCTGGCCGTTGGCTACGCCGGCGACGCCTTCAACGTCGCCGCCTACCTGGCCCGCACCGCGGCCCCCGGCACGGCCGACGTCCAGTTCGTCACCCTCATCGGCGACGACCCCTACAGCGCCCTGATGCGCGAGTCCTGGGCAGCCCACGGCGTCGGCTCCGCCCACACCCGCGCCGTCCCCGGCGGCCAGGCGGGCCTCTACCTCATCCGCACGGACGAAGCCGGCGAACGCACGTTCCACTACTACCGGTCCCAGTCGGCGGCCCGCGGCCTTTTCGGGCCCGCGCACCCCCCAGAGCTCGACGACGCGATCGCCGACCACGACCTCGTCTACCTCTCCGGCATCACCCTGTCGATTCTCGGCACCGAAGCCCGCACGAGGCTCCTCACCGTCCTGGACGAGACCCGCCGCCGCGGCGGCCGGGTGGCCTTCGACACCAACTACCGCCCCGCGGGCTGGCCCTCCCCCGCGGCCGCCGCCGAAGCCATGTCCGCCGTCCTGACCAGGACGGACATAGCCCTCCCCACCTTCACCGACGACCAGGCCGTCTTCGGCGACAGAACCCCGACCGACACGATCAGGCGCCTGAGACAAGCCGGAGTGACCGAAATGGCGGTCAAACAGGGCCCCCAAGGCTCCCTGCTGGCCGACACGAAGACGACGATCGAAATCCCCGCCGTCCCCCACGTAAAAGTGATCGACACCACAGCCGCAGGCGACGCCTTCAACGGCGCCTACCTGGCCACCCGCCTGACAGGCGCCCCACCCGCCCAAGCAGCCGAAACAGCAACCACCTTGGCAGCCGAGGTCATAACCCACCAGGGAGCCCTACTCCCCCCAACCCCAGCAAGAACCTGACCCACCCACACCACCCCTCCAAGCACGGCACGAGCGAAGCGAGAGCCACCCCGCGAAGCGAGCCACCAGGCGAGCCGAAGCGCCCCGCCACCCCCACAACCCGCACCGAAACAACGCACGGCACGAGCGAAGCGAGGGCCAACCGCGAAGCGAGCCGCAAGGCGAGTCGAAGCGCCACAGCACCCCCCACAACCCGAGGTAGACCCCCGCATACGCACCCCACCGAAACCCCCCGCTCCGCACACATCACCCGCCACCACAGCACCCCGAACGAGGGTTCACCGTCGCGATCGCGTCCGAAGGCAGATTCGAGCGAAGCAAGAATCTGATCGCGCAGCGAGCCGCCAGGCGAGCCGGAGCGATGCCAGCGATCGCACCGCGTTGCGTTGGGTTGGGGCGCCCCAGGCGCCCCAACCCAACGCAACGCAAATAAACACAGCGCGCCGGAGTCTCGATGCACGGCTCGTAGGCGGTAGTTTCGAAGGCAGCGGGACCATCCTGCGAGGGAGTGACGTGACCGAGGAAACCGCTGCAATGCCGGCCAGTACGAAGTTGTCCGTCCGTGACGTGGTCACGGTGAAGTTGCCTGCCGCGAGTGCCTACCTGTCCGTGCTGCGGACCGCGACCGCGGGCCTGGCGGCCAGGTTGGACTTCACGCTGGACGAGATCGAGGACCTGCGCATCGCCGTTGACGAGGCGTGCGCGATGCTGCTCGCTCAGGCGGTGCCCGGCACCGATCTGACGTGCGAGTTCGAGTTGACCGGGGAGGCGATGCGCATCTCTGTGTCGGTTCTGACGGTGGACGGTGAGGAGCCGAGCCGCGACACGTTCGCGTGGACGGTGTTGTCGTCTCTGGCGGGCGAGGTGGACGCCAGGGTGGGCTCCGACGACCGGGTCACCGTGACGCTGCAGAAGCGTCGCGGTGCGGCGGGGGCCCCGTGACGGAGAAGACGACGACGGAGCAGACGACGGTCGCCGGGGCGAGCACCGAGCGTTCGGACAGCAGTGCCGTGCCGGATCGGGCGCGGGCGCGTGCGTTGTTCGAGCGTCTCGCCCAGTTGCCTGAGGGCGACCCGGAGCGCCAGCGCATCCGTGATCAGCTCGTGGAGCTGCATCTGCCGCTGGTGGAGTATCTCGCGCGGCGCTTCCGCAATCGTGGTGAGTGGCTGGACGACCTGATCCAGGTCGCCACGATCGGGTTGATCAAGTCGATCGACCGGTTCGATCTGGAGCGGGGGGTGGAGTTCTCCACCTATGCCACGCCGACGATCGTCGGTGAGATCAAGCGGCATTTCCGCGACAAGGGCTGGGCGGTGCGGGTGCCGCGCCGGCTGCAGGAGCTGAAGCTGTCGCTGACGAAGGCGATCAGTGATCTCGCGCAGCGGGAGGGCCGCGCTCCGACGGTGAGCGAGCTGGCGGCGCACCTGCAGATGAGCGAGGAGGAGGTGCTGGAGGGGCTGGAGTCGGCGAACGCCTATTCCACGGTGTCCCTCGACGCGCCTGACTCCGGTGACGAGGACGCCCCGGCGGTGGCGGACTCGCTCGGCATGGTGGACGAGTCGTTGGAGGGCGTGGAGTACCGCGAGTCCCTCAAGCCGCTGCTGGAGAAGCTCCCGGCGCGGGAGAAGAAGATTCTTCTGCTGCGTTTCTTCGGCAACATGACGCAGTCGCAGATCGCGGCGGAGCTGGGCATTTCGCAGATGCACGTGTCGCGGCTGCTGGCGCGGACGCTGGCGCAGCTCCGTGACGGCCTGACGGCGGACGAGTAGCGGGTGTTGTGCGGAAGGGGCCCCGGGGACGCGTCCTCAGGGCCCTTTCGACGTCGGGTCAGTTCTTGCTGTTCTTGGTGGGCTGTTCGTTGAGGCGGTCTTTGAGGCGCCGTCCGAGGGAGCGGGGCTCTCCGGGGGGTGGCGCGGCGGCCGGTTCGGCGGTTTCGGTGTCGTTCACGGGGGTGTCGCCGTCTTCGTCGTGGTCGTCGATGAGCCAGGCGGTGCTCGGCGGGCTGAGGACGGTGATCAGCGCGAGGACGGCGACGGCGCCCAGCGGGACGGCGATCGCGGGGCGGTCGCTCTGCCACAGCGACCAGGCGATCGGCAGGGCGAACAGCTGGGTGAGGACGGTGGGGGCGCGGCTCCACTGGGCGGCGCGGAGGAGTCCGCGGGCGCAGCCCAGCATGCCGAGGCCGCCGGCGAGGGCGAGGACGGTGACCCCGATCGCGCTGGCCGGGTCGACGGCGGCGCCGGTGGCGGTCTCGACGCCGGTGAAGACGCCGAATCCGACGGCTGCGGCGCCCTCCGCGGCCTGGAGGGCGGCGGCGGCCTGCACGGTGAAGGGACGCTTGGTCACACCCCGAAACCCTACTCGCCCCGTGCGGCGGCCGGCTCTCAGGGGAAACTGCGGGCGAACGCATCCGGAACGCTCGATACCCTGACGCCGTGCGCGCCATGCTCATCGCCAACCCCAAGGCGACCTCCACCTCCCGGCGGGCCCGCGACATCCTCGTGCGGGCCTTCTCCGGCGATCTCGATCTCGTTCTCGCGGAGACCGGTCACCGCGGCCACGCGACCGAGCTGGCCCGGCAGGCCGCCGTCGAGGGCTACGAGGTCGTGATCGCTCTCGGCGGGGACGGGACGGTGAACGAGGCCGTCAACGGGCTGCTGGCGGACGGTCCGTCCCCTGATCTGCCCGCGCTGGCGGTGCTGCCGAGCGGGAGCGCGAACGTGTTCGCCCGCGCGCTCGGCCTGCCGGACGATCCGATCGGCGCGACGCGGTCGGTGCTGGAGGCGCTGCGGGCGGGCCGGTACCGGTCGGTGGGGCTCGGCACGGCCTCCCATCCCGGGGCCCCGGAGCGGTATTTCACGTTCTGCGCGGGGGTGGGGCTGGACGCGGAGGTCGTGCGGGAGGTGGAGCGGCGCCGGGAGGCGGGCCTGCGGGCGGACCCGTCGCTGTATGTGCGGACCGCGATACGGCATTTCTTCTCCGGCACTGATCGGCGCCGTCCGGCGCTCACTTTGGAACAGCCCGGTCGCCCGCCGAAATCGGGGTTGTTCCTGGCGTTCATCTCCAATACGTCTCCATGGACTTTCATGGGCCGGGTGCCGTTGAATCCGAGTCCGAAGGCGAACTTCGCGCGCGGGCTGGACGTGTTCGGGATGCGTTCTCTGGAACTCGGCGCGACGCTGGGGGCGCTGGCGCAGATGCTGACTCCGCGGGCGTATCCCATTCAGGGGCGCCACGTGCTGAACCTGCACGATGAGGCGGAGGTCACGGTGCGCGCGGACCGGCCCGTGGCGTTCCAGCTGGACGGCGACTACCTGGGAGAGCACCGGACGGTCACGTTCCGCTCCGTGCCGAAGGCGATCCGCATCGTCATTTGAGGCGCGCGAGGACGCATGTGAGAGCCAAGTAACACGCCCGACCGATGGGTGTGACACATGCGACACCCATACTTTGAGAATCCTTTCTCAAAGGTCTTGCGTCTGCCCGCACCCTCCTGAAACGCTCAAAGTGCGCCACCCGGCAGGGACCCCAACGTCGCTGGTCACCTGCTCGCGGCGCCGCGGAACAACCATCCCTGGACCTGGCCACAGCCACCCCGGGCGTTCGCGACATGTGAACCCGTTCACAAAGAGTGGAGCATCTCCACCACCTGACGAAGGAGTGGACCGCATGGACTGGCGCCACCGCGCAGCCTGCCGTGACGTGGACCCCGAGCTCTTCTTCCCCATCGGCAACACCGGCCCCGCGATCCTGCAGATCGAAGAAGCCAAGCAGGTCTGCCGCCGCTGCGACGTCAGCGACGCCTGCCTGCGCTGGGCGCTCGAGTCCGGCCAGGAATCCGGCGTCTGGGGCGGCATGGGCGAAGACGAACGCCGCGCTCTCCGTCGTTCCCGCCGTGCCCTTAGCGTCAGGCGCTAGAGCGCCTTCCTTGCGGGCACGGCCGCGATCGCTGGCATCGCTTCGGCTCGCCTGGCGGCTCGCTGCGCGATCAGTTTCTCGCTTCGCTTGAAACTGGCTTCGCACGCGATCGCGCACCTTCAGGTTTTTGAGGGCTGAGGCGCCGGTTGCTCCCAGTGCGCACGGACCAGAGTTGATGGCCGTGATCAGGGGCGGCTGGGGCGGTGGTGGTGGTCTAGGGGGATGTCCACTACCACTTCGGTGCCTCCGCCTTCTCTGGGGCGGAAGTCGAGGTGGCCGCCCAGTTCGCCGATGATCAGGGTGCGGACGATCTGGAGGCCCAGGCTGTCGCTGCTCTCCATGTCGAAGTCGGGGGGCAGGCCCACGCCGTCGTCCGCGACGATCGTGACGAGGCGGCGGCCGGACGGGGGCTCGGTCTCGGTGCCGGGGGCGCGGGGGTCGTTCGCGCCGGGGGCCTTCCACTCGCCCCAGAACGACGCGCCGCCCGGTTCCCGGGTGACCTCTCCCTCTCCGTAGCGGTGCGCCACGACCTCCAGGGTCCCGAACCGGTTGGCCAGGCCGTGCTCCAGGGCGTTCTGCAGCAGTTCGGTGAGCGCCATCGCGAGCGGCGTCGCGACCTCGGCGGGCAGGACGCCGAAGCTGCCGGCCCGCTTGGGGGTGACCTTGGTCTCGGGGGTGGACACCTCCCCCGCCATCGTGATGACCCGGTCGGCGATGTCGTCGAAGTCGATCAGTTCGTCGGGGGTGTGCGACAGGGTCTCGTGCACGATCGCGATCGACCCGACGCGGCGGACGGCCTCGTCCAGCGCGGCCCGCCCCTCCGGGATCCGCAGCCGCCGCGCCTGGAGCCGCAGGAGCGCCGCGACCGTCTGCAGGTTGTTCTTCACCCGGTGGTGGATCTCCCGGATGGTGGCGTCCTTGGTCATCAGCTCCCGGTCGCGCCAGCGCAGCTCGGTCACGTCCCGGCACAGCACGACGGCCCCGATCCGGGTCCCGCCGACGACGAGCGGGATCGTGCGCAGCTGCATGATCGACCCGCGTGACTCGACCTCGACCTCGCGGGGCGCGCGGCCCGACAGCACGACGCTCAGCGCCTCCTCCATCGGCTCGCCGGTGTCGCACAGGTCCGCGGTGATCTGCCCGAGCGCCTCGCCGACCAGGTCCGCCGGGTAGCCGAGCCGCCGGTAGGCCGACTGGGCGTTGGGGCTGGCGTAGGTGACCCTGCCGGAGCGGTCCAGGCGCATGAGGCCGTCGCCGACGCGGGGCGAGCGGACCATGTTCGGCTCCTCGCCCGGCACCGGGAACCGGCCCTCGGAGATCATCGTGGCGAGGTCGCTGGCGCTCTGCAGGTAGGTCAGCTCCAGCCGGGACGGGGTGCGCGCCGAGCTGAGGTTCGTGCTGCGCTGGATCACCCCGAGGATCTTGGCGCCGCGGCGCACCGGGATGGACTCCTCGCGGACGGGGATGCCGCTGCCCCACTCCGGGTCGCCCTCGCGGACGATGCGGCGCTCGCGCCACGCCACGTCGATCAGCCCGCGGCGGCCCGTCCGGACGACCTTGCCGACGAGGTCCTCCGGGTAGGCGGTCGGGCCGGTCGTCGGGCGCATCTGCGCGATCGCGACCCAGCCGGGGACGGCCGCACCGGTGTCCAGAAGGCCTGGCCTGTCCCGGCCCGCGCGGGTCGTCCCGTCGGCGGGCAGCGCGTCCGCCGACCGCAGCGGCACCCACAGCAGGAGGTCCGCGAACGACAGGTCGGCCAGCAGCTGCCAGTCCGAGACCAGTGCGTGGAGCCACTCCAGGTCGGTGTCGGTGAGGTCGGTGTGGTCGCGGACCAAATCGGTCAAGGTAGGCACACGACCATCATCGCCGATGGTTTTCTGTCCCGGGGCAGGTGGTCTCGCCCCAGGGGCCACCTGGCAGTATGCCCGGCATGACCGCAGGACGAGACCCCCTGGCCAGGCTCCGGGACGCGGCCGGACGGCGCGCCGCCGCCGGGCTGCGCCGGACGCTGCGCCCCCGGCCCGACGGCCTCACCGATCTGGCGTCCAACGACTACCTCGGGCTGTCCGGCGACCCGCGCCTCGTCGAGGGTGCCGTCGCGGCCGCGCGCGAGTGGGGCACCGGCTCCACCGGCTCGCGCCTGGTCACCGGGACGACGCGGCTGCACGCCGAGCTGGACCGGCGGCTCGCCGCGTTCACCGGCAGCGCCGCGGGGCTGGTGTTCTCCTCCGGCTTCCTGGCCAACCTCGGCGCCGTCACCGCGCTCGCGGGGCCCGACACCCTCGTGGTGTCCGACCAGGTCAACCACGCCTCCATCGTGGACGCGTGCCGGCTGTCGCGGTCCCGGGTGGTGATCGTCCCGCACCGGGACGCGGCCGCGGCGGAGCGGGCCCTCGCCGAGCGCGAGGAGGACCACGCCCTCGTCGTCACCGACGCGGTGTTCTCCGTGGACGGCGATCTCGCGCCGCTGGGCGCGCTGCACGCCGCCGCCCGGGCGCACGGGGCGCTGCTGGTGGTCGACGAGGCGCACGCGCTCGGCGTCGTCGGCGAGGGGGGCCGGGGCGCCGCGCACGCCGCCGGTCTCGCGGGAGAGCCCGACGTGGTCCTCACCCTCACGCTGTCGAAGTCGCTGGCGTCGCAGGGCGGGGCGGTCCTCGGGGCCCCCGAGGTGATCGACACCCTGGTCGACACGGGGCGATCGTTCATCTTCGACACCGGCCTGAACCCGCCCGCCGCGGGCGCCGCCCTCGCCGCGCTGGACGTCCTCGCGTCCGACCCCGCGCTGCCCGGCCGGGCCCGCGAACGGGCGCTCGCGATCTCAAACCTGGCGGCCGGTTCCGGCCTGGAAACGGCCAGGCCCGCGGCGGCCGTGGTCCCGGTGTTCCTGGGCGAGCCGCAGGCCGCGGTGCGGGCCGCCGAGATCTGCGCTGAGCACGGTCTGCGCGTCGGCTGCTTCCGGCCGCCGTCGGTCCCCAAGGGCCGGGCGTGCCTGCGGCTCACCGCACGCGCCACGCTGGACGAGTCGGACCTCACACGATTGCGGGCGGCCCTGGCGGAAATCGCGTCTTCTACCGGCCGTAGTCTTCACCCATAACATCGGGGAAACCGGTGATGAACGTGAGGAGATGCCGTGACGGAGGTCAGGGGCGGGCCCCGGCACGGGGGCGGGTTCGAGCACGGCTTCGACCGGGTCTCGCTCGGCGACCTCGGTAAGCGCCACCCGAACCAGGCGCCCCGGATCCCCAAGTACTACAAGCTCAAGGAGCTGCTGGTCGAGCTGATCCAGTCGCTTCCCGCGGGCAGCCCGCTGCCGCCCGAGCGGACCCTCGCCGAGAAGTACGAGACGTCCCGCACGACCGTCCGGCAGGCCCTCGCCGAGCTGGTCGTCGAGGGGCGCCTCCAGCGCATCCAGGGCAAGGGCACCTTCGTCGCCAAGCCGAAGGTCGCCCAGGAGCTCCAGCTCGTCAGCTACACCGAGGACATGCGGCACCACGGGCTGCGCCCCGAGACGCGCATCCTGGAGGCCGGCTACGTCAGCGCCGACGAGCGCCTCGCCACGCTCCTGTGCATCCGGCCCGGCGGCCGGGTGCTGCGGATACACCGCCTCCGGCTGGCCGACGGCGAGCCGATGTCGATCGACACCTCCCACCTCCCGGCCCGCCGCTTCCCCGGCCTGCGCCGGGAGCTGCCGCGCCACCACTCCCTGTACGAGACGCTCGCGACCGCCTACGACGTCCACCTCACCGAGGCCGAGGAGACGATAGAGACGGTCCTCGCCACCCCGCACGACGCCCAGCTCCTGGGCGTGGACGTCGGCCTGCCGATGCTGCTGCTGTCGCGCCACGCGTTCGACACGACGGGCCAGCCGGTCGAGTGGGCCCAGTCCCTGTACCGGGGCGACCGCTACAAGTTCATCACCCGGCTGAGCCGCTGACCGGCCGCCCGTCCCGTCTCACAGCGTCCGGCCGAGCTCCTTGATCGGCATCTTCAGCTCGGTGAGCAGTTCCAGGTCCTGCCGGGCCGGACGGCCCAGGGTGGTGAGGTAGTTGCCGACGATGACGGCGTTGATGCCGCCGAGCATGCCCTCGCGGGTGCCGAGGTCGCCGAGGGTGAGCTCGCGGCCGCCGGCGTACCGCAGGATGGTGCGGGGCAGGGCGAGCCGGAACGCGGCGATCGTCTTCAGCGCCTCGGTGCCCTCGACCAGCGGGTAGCCGGCGAACGGGGTGCCGGGCCGCGGCGCGAGGAAGTTCAGCGGGACCTCGTCGGGCTCCAGCTCCGCGAGCTGCCCGGCGAACTCGGCGCGCTGCTCGACGCTCTCGCCCATGCCGACGATGCCGCCGCAGCACACCTCCATGCCGGCGTCCTTGACCATGCGGAGGGTGTCCCAGCGCTCCTCCCACGAGTGGGTGGTGACCACGTTCGGGAAATGGGAGCGGGCCGTCTCCAGGTTGTGGTTGTAGCGGTGGACGCCCATCGCGGACAGCTCGTCCACCTGCTCCTGGGTGAGCATGCCGAGCGAGCACGCGATGTTGATCTCGACGGCGTCGTTGATGGCCTTGACGCCGTCGCGGACCTGCGACATCAGCCGCTCGTCCGGTCCCCGCACGGCGGCGACGATGCAGAACTCGGTGGCACCGGTCGCGGCGGTCTCCCTGGCCGCCTCGACCAGTTCGGGGATGTTCAGCCACACCGACCGGACGGGCGACTCGAACTTGCCGGACTGCGAGCAGAAGTGGCAGTCCTCCGGGCAGCCGCCGGTCTTCAGCGACACGATCCCCTCGACCTCGACCTCCGGCCCGCACCACCGCATCCGGACGTCGTGGGCGAGCGCGAGCAGGTCCTGGAGCCGGTCGTCCGGCAGGTTCAGGACCTCCAGCACCTGCCCCTGCGACAGGCCCTCGCCCTCGTCCAGTACCTGGCGGCGCGCGATGTCGAGAATGTCCGTCACGTGTTCTCCTTGTCGGGGCCGAAGGCGGCGCGGAAGGCGGCGGCGTCGAATCCGCCGCCGAACGAGGGGGCCAGGCCGCGGTGCGCGGCCACGAGGAACTCCGCCGGGTCCAGGGCGCCCGCGCCGGCGGGCAGCGCGCCCGACAGCGGGCGGGCCGCGATGGTCTCCAGGTCGCGGATGTTGCTGCGCATGGCGAGGTCGGGGTCGTCCGGCCACGCGCCGATCACCACTCCGGCGAGCTGCACCCCGCGGTGCGCCATCGCCTCCAGGGTGAGCGCGGTGTGGTTGAGCGTGCCGAGGTCGGGCCGGGCCACCACCACGACGGCGGCGCCGAGCCAGCGCGCGAGGTCGGCGATGGTGGCGCCCTCCTCGTCGTAGCGGACGAGGAGCCCGCCCGCGCCCTCGACCAGCACCAGCCGCCGCCCGGACGCCAGGTCCCGGACGCGTTCGGCGACGTCCGGCATCCGGACGGGGGGCCGGCCCGCGTGGCGGGCCGCGGCGGCCGGGGACAGCGGGTCGGGGAACCGCGCGTACTCGTGCACGTCGTCGATCCCGGCGAGCCTGCGGACCTCGTCGAGGTCGCCCGGGTCGCCCTTGCCGGCACCGGTCTGTCCGGGTTTGACGACGGCGACGGACGCGCCGCGCGCCGCGGCGACCGCGGCCAGCGCCGCGGTGACGACGGTCTTGCCCACACCCGTGCAGGTCCCGGTCACAACGAGCACACTCACAGATCGGCACACTAGCGCGGGCCCGGAATCGGCCCGTCGCCGGGTGTTCCCGGAAACGCCGGAACCGGGGCGGGCCGCCGAGCGTCCAACCGTCATGGCCGGTCCGTACACACGCTCCCGCCGGGCGCCGGCACTCGCCTGCGCCGCCCTCGCCGCCTGCGGCACACTGGCCGCCTGCGGCGACGGCTCCGGCACCGCCGAGCCCCCCGCTTCCGCACCCGCCACAACCGCGTCCCCCGCCAAGGACGGCCCCGCGGGCGAGCAGCTCGTCCTGCGGTGGCGCAAGACCGGCGGCATCGCCGGTCTCGGCGGCCCCGGAAGCCTGCCCGACTTCTCCCTCTACTCCTCGGGCCGCGCGGTGGCCGCGTCCCAAAGCGGGCCGACCGAGTACCGCCTGAAGCCCGAGGCCCTGCGGCGCCTGCTGGACGAGGCCCGCGCGGCCGGTCTCGCCCGCTCCCACGCGGTCGGCCCCGGCGGCGTCGCGGACGCGATCACGGTCGTGGTCTCCATGGACGGAGCGACGACCCGGATCATCCAGCCCGAGACGCAGTCGGGCCCGGAGGGACGGTTCCTCAAGCGCCTCGACCCGGCCGGCTGGCCCGCGTCCGACCTCACCGGGAAGCCCGCGCCGTACAAGGCGGAGAAGACCGCCGTCCTCGCCGGGCCGACCACGGGAAGCGCCACCGTCAAGACGTGGCCGCTGGAGCCGCTCGGCAAGGGCGTCCAGGTGGCGGGTGCGGTCTGCACGGTCGCCCCGGCCGCGAAGGCCCCCGCCACGAACCCGGACACCGCGTGGCGCAGCGGCGGCCGGACGTACTCCGTCCGCCTGCGCCCCCTCCTCCCCGCCGAGTCCTCCTGCCAGGACGTCAAGTGATCGTTCGGCTGGCGCGCCCGGAGGAGTACGACCTCGTCGGCGAACTGACCGTGGAGGTCTACGTGCACGGCGGCCTGGTCAGTCCAGAGTCGTCGTACGTGCACAAGCTGCGCGACGCCGCCGACCGGGCCGCGAAGGCCGAACTGCTCGTCGCCGAAGACGCCGGGCAGATCGCTGGAGCCGTCGCGTACTGCCCGCCCGGCTCCCCCTACGCGGAGCTCGCCGGACCGGACGAGGCCGAGTTCCGCATGCTCGCCGTCCTGGAGACTGCCCGGGGCAAGGGCGCGGGCCGCGCCATGGTGCGCGCCTGCGTCGAGCGGGCCCGCGCGGCCGGCCTGTCCGGCCTGCGCCTGTCGACGCAGCGCAACATGGAGTCCGCGCAGCGCATGTACGAGAAGATGGGCTTCGTCCGCACCCCCGACCACGACTGGACCCCGGCCCCAGGCGTGGTCCTCCTCACCTACGCCCTGTCGTTCCGGAACGCGGACCCGACTCCCCGCACACATGGAGACCCCGAGTGATCGACCCCCACCCCGGCAAGGAGCCGTTGGTCATCAAGGCGCCCGACGGCGGCGAGTCGCTGACGGAGACCGCCTACCTGGTCAAAAGCCCCGAGAACGCCCGGCGGCTGCTGGCCTCCGTCAACCGCCTCGAACGCGGAGGCGGAGTCGAGCGGCCTCTCGCTGAGTAGAACCCCTAGGGCGCTTGACCCTCGGGGGTGAGGGGGCCGTGGTGGGAGCATTCGGCGGTCCAGGCCGTCGGGGTGACCTGGACTTTCAGGCGGCGGCGGCAGTCGGGGCAGTAGCGGGGCGGTTCCATCCGGCGGGCGGTCCGGCAGGGGGTGTGGTCGCCCTCGGCGGGCTCGCCGCAGCGGTCGCAGTACACGGCGTCACTCTACGACGGGCGCCCGGGCAGCGCGCTCAGGGGGCCTGGGGGCTGCGCATGCGCGTCACCAGCCCGGTGTCGTAGTCGCCACTGGCGAACTCCGGGCGGTCGAGTAGTTCGCGCAGGAAGGGCAGGTTCGTCGGCGGGCCCTCGATGTGGAACGCCTCCAGGGCGGCGCGGGCGCGGGCCAGGGCGTGGGGGCGGTCGTCGCCGTGGACGCACAGCTTGGCCAGCAGCGGGTCGTAGTGGCGGGTCACGGTGGTGCCCTCGGCGTAGCCGGCGTCGATGCGGATGCCCTCGCCGACGGGCTCCTCCCACACCGTGATCTCGCCCGTGCCGGGCAGGAAGCGGTGCGGGTCCTCGGCGCAGACGCGGAACTCGACGGCGTGCCCGCGCGGGGCGGTGCCGGTGAAGGAGACCGGTTCGCCGGCGGCGATCCGGAACTGCTGCTCGACGAGGTCGATGCCGGTGACGAGTTCGGTGATCGGGTGCTCGATCTGGAGGCGGGTGTCCATCTCCAGGAAGTAGAACTCCTGCGCGGCCGGGTCGACGAGGCATTCGACGGTGCCGGCGCCGCGGTAGCCGACGGCCTCGCCCGCGCGGACGGCGGCGGCCAGCATCCGCTCGCGCAGCGCCGGGGTGACGCCGGGGGACGGGGACTCCTCCACGACCTTGCCGTACCGGCGCTGGACGGAGCAGTCGCGCTCCCCCAGCGCGACGACCGTGCCGTCGGCGAGGCCGAGGATCTGCACCTCGACGTGCCGGGCGCGCTCGACGTACCGCTCCAGCAGGATGTCGCCGCGGCCGAAGAGCCGCTCGGAGGCGGCGCGGGCCTCCTCGAACGCCTTGCGCAGCGACGTCTCGTCGCGGGCCGCGGCCAGCCCGATGCCGCCGCCGCCCGCGGCGGGCTTCACCATGACGGGGTAGCCGATGCGCTCGGCCTCCTCGGCGGCCGTCGCCGCGTCGGGCACGGGCTCCCAGACCCCGGGCGCCACGGGGACGCCCGCCTCCTTCATCAGGTTCCGGGCGTTGATCTTGTCGCCCATCCGGGCGATGGCGAGCGCCGGCGGGCCGACCCAGACCAGGCCGCGCTCGGCGACCTGCCGGGCGAACGCGGCGCTCTCGGCGAGGAACCCGTGGCCGGGGTGGACGGCCTGCGCGTTGGTCCGGTGCGCGGCCTCCAGGATCGCGGCCGCGTTGAGGTAGCTGCCGGACGGCTCCGCGGGCCCGATCAGGACGGCCTCGTCCGCCTCGGCGACGAAGGGCAGTCCCTCGTCGGCCGCGGAGTACACCGCGATCGCCTTGAGCCCCATCGCGCGCGCGGTGTGCACGATCCGCCCGGCGATCTCGCCGCGGTTGGCCACGAGCACCGACTCGAACACCTGCGGACTCCTCCTCGTGGACCGGCGGGATCCGGCGTCCCGCCCCGGCAGAGACTAGTGGGCCGGTGGCTCCGCGACCGACGATTCCCGGGTCCTCGCCTCGCACACCCCGTGTGGCGAACGTCTCGGCGTCCAGATCCCGGGCCGCGCGCGGACAGGGGGCCCGGCGAGAGCCGGCCCCCCTTCACCTCAGCCCGAGACGATGGTCCGGGCGACCGCGGCCGGGACCTCCGCGTAGGACGCGAACCGCATGGTGAACACCCCGCGGCCCGACGTCATGCCGCGCAGGTGCCCGACATAGCCGAACATCTCCGACAGCGGGACGAGGGCGTGCACGATCCGGGCGCCGGCCCGCTCGTCGGTCCCCTCGATCCGGCCGCGCCGGGCGTTGAGGTCGCCGATCACCGCGCCCAGGTGCTCCTCGGGGGCGGTGACCTCGACGGTCATCACCGGTTCGAGCAGCACGGGGGACGCGCGCCGCACCGCCTCGCCGAACGCCAGCGAACCGGCGATCTTGAAGGCGAGCTCGGACGAGTCGACGGGATGGAAGTCGCCGTCCAGCAGCGTGACCCGCACGCCCGTCATCTCGTACCCGGCGAGGACGCCGAAGCGCATCGCCTCCTGGCAGCCCGCGTCCACCGAGGGGATGAACTCCTTCGGGATCCGCCCGCCGGTGACCCGGTTGACGAACTCGTACCCGTCCTCGATGGGTTCGACGGCGATTTGCACCTTCGCGTACTGGCCCTTGCCTCCCGACTGTTTGCGGTGCGTGAGGTCGACCCGGTCGACCGCCGCGCGGATCGTCTCGCGGTAGGCCACCCGCGGCCGGCCGACGCCCGCCTCGACGTGGAACTCCTCCCGCATCCGGTCGATGAGGATCTCCAGGTGGAGCTCGCCCATCCCGCCGATGACGGTCTGGCCCTCCTCGTCATGGACCTGGAACGACGGATCCTCCTCCGAGAGCCGCTGGATCGCGGCGCTCAGCTTCTCCCGGTCGGCCTTGGAGCGCGGCTCGATCGCGACCTCGATGACCGGCGCCGGGAAGTCCATGGACTCCAGGACCACCGGGCGCGCGGCGTCGCAGAGCGTCTCGCCGGTGAAGGTCTGCTTGAGCCCCATCACCGCGACGATGTCGCCGGCGCCCGCCGACGCGATCTCCTCGCGCGTGTCGGCGTGCATGCGGTAGATCTTGCCGATCCGCTCCCTGCGCTCCTTGACGCTGTTGAGCACGCTCGCGCCCGCCTCCAGCCGCCCGGTGTAGATCCGGACGAAGGTGAGCCGGCCCAGGTGCCGGTCACTCACGATCTTGAACGCGAGCGCGGAGAGCGGGGTCCGCTCCAGGGCGTCCCCGATCTCCGGCGGTGCGACGTCGAGCGGCGACGGCAGGTACCGCACCACCGCGTCCAGCAGGGGCTCGACGCCCTTGTTGCGGAACGCGCTGCCGCACAGCACCGGGGTGGCCTCGGAGGCGACGGTGAGCCGGCGGATCGCCGCGTGCAGTTGCTCCGGCGACGGTTCCGCACCGCCCACGTACAGCTCCATGACCTCCTCGTCGCGCTCGGCGAGCGTCTCGACGAGCCTGCCGCGCCAGCGGCGGACGTCCTCGGCCATGCCGGACGGGACGTCCACCACGGCGTGCCGGTCGTCCGGCCAGACGTGCGCCCGCCCGGAGACGAGGTCGACGACGCCCTCGAACCCGGACTCGGCGCCGATCGGCAGCTGCACGACCAGCGGGACGGCGCCGAGCCGCTCGCCGATCATGTCGACGCAGCGCGCGAAGTCGGCGCCGGCGCGGTCGAGCTTGTTGACGAAGCAGATCCGCGGCACGCCGTAGCGGTCGGCCTGGCGCCACACCGTCTCCGACTGCGGCTCGACGCCCGCGACGCCGTCGAACACGGCCACGGCGCCGTCGAGGACGCGCAGGCACCGTTCGACCTCGATCGTGAAGTCGACGTGGCCCGGCGTGTCGATCAGGTTGATCGTGTGCTCGCCGCCGGGGGCCGTCCTGGACGGTCCAGCGGCAGGTCGTCGCCGCGGAGGTGATGGTGATGCCCCGGTCGCGCTCCTGCTTGGTGTAGTCCAGCGCGGTGTTGCCGTCGTGCACCTCGCCGATGCGGTGCGACACGCCGGTGTAGAAGAGGATCCGCTCGGCGGTCGTCGTCTTGCCGGCGTCGATGTGCGCCATGATCCCGATGTTGCGAACCTTGGTCAGAGCAAGGGCTGTGGTTGTTGTCATCGGGAATCCTCCTGGTTCTCTCTGATGACGACCGCCGCAGGACAGGATCGTGCCGCGCGGCAGGCCGACCGTAACGGCCGCGGGAGGGCGCGCGCGAAGGGTTTTCCGGCTAGGAGGCGATCTCGCCGAGGGTCTCGATGACGCTGCGCAGGTGCGCGCGGGCGGCCCGCTCGGCGGCGTCCGGGTCGTGCGCCGCGATCGCGTCGATGATGGCGAGGTGCTGCGGCAGGGACACCTGGGGGCGGCCCGGGTGCATGGCCAGCTTGAACTGGTGCCGGACGTTCTGGGCGCGCAGGCGCTCCAGGACGCCCGAGGCGGTCCGCTGCCCGCTGATCTCGCGGACGCGGCGGTGCAGGCGCTCGTTCAGCCGGGAGTAGCCGAGCACGTCGCCGGACGCGACGGCGGCGCGCATCTCCTCGCCGATCGTCCGCAGGTCGCCGACCTCGGCGGTGCCGGCGCGCTCGGCGGCCTTCGCCGCGCACAGCCCCTCGATCACCATCCGGACCTCGGTGATCTCGACGGCCTCCGCCACGGAGACGGCGCGCACGCGGGCGCCCCGGTTCTGGACGCGCTCGACCAGGCCCTCGCCCGCGAGGACGGCGAGGGCCGCGCGGACGCCGGCGCGGCTCGCCGCGAACTGCTCCGACAGGTCGGCCTCGACCAGCCGCTGGTTCGGCACGAACTCGCCGCCGAGGATCGCCTCGCGGATCGCGGCCGTCACGTCGCTCACGGAGTCTCCGGGATTGTCGCCAATTTTGGTTCGATCTAGGGTAGCGGTTCACGGGACCGTCCCGCCGCGGAGGAGGACGCATGACGGTGATCGCCGTACTCGGGCTGGGCGAGGCGGGCGGCGCGATCGCGCGCGACCTGGTGGCCGCGGGGGCGGTGGTGCGGGGCTACGACCCGGCCGTCGCCGCGTCCGGCGGGATCGTCCAGGCCGCGAGCGAGGCCGGCGCCGCCGCCGGGGCCGACCTGGTGCTGAGCGTCAACAGCGCGCACGACGCGGTCGCGGCGCTCACGGCGGGGATCGGCGCCGCCGGGGACGCCGTGTGGGCCGATCTGAACACCGGGTCGCCCGGGTTGAAGCGGGAGCTGGACGCGCTCGCGCGGCGGGCCGGCGTCCCGTTCGCCGACGTGGCGATCATGGCGCCGGTGCCGGGCCGGGGGCTCCGCACGCCGATGCTGGCCTGCGCGGGGGGCGCCGGCGACGCCGCCGCGCTCCTCACCCCGTTCGGCGCCGGGATCGAGGTGATGGACGCCGGGGCGGGCGCGGCGGCCGGGCGCAAGCTGCTGCGCAGCGTGTTCTTCAAGGGGCTGGCCGGGTCGGTGGTCGAGGCGCTGGAGGCGGCGCGGGCGGCCGGCTGCGAGGACTGGCTGCGCGAGAACATCGTCGCGGAGCTGGTGGCGGCCGGGGAGCACACCGTGGACCGGCTCGTCGCCGGGACGTACCGGCACGCCGCCCGCCGCGCCGCCGAGATGGACGCCGCCGCGGCCATGCTGGAGGAGCTGGACGTCCCCCCGGCGATGGCCGCCGCGAGCCGCGACCTGCTGAGGCGGCTGTCCACCTGACCGCCCCGGTGAGCGAGACCACAGCGAGGTGATGTGTGACACAGGACTGATTTGCGGGAAGATGCCGTCCGGACGGACGGAGGGAACCACGTGGCGGGCAGGCGCGCGACACCGACCGGCAGGTACGGCGGCCGGTCCGCGGCCGAGCGGCGCGCCGAGCGGCGCCGCCGGTTCCTGGACGCCGGGCTGGAGATGTTCGGCCGCGGCCCCGGTTACCGCGGCACCACGGTCGCGGCGCTCAGCGAGGCGGCCGGGCTGTCCACCCGCCAGTTCTACGAGGAGTTCAGCACGCTGGAGGACCTCCTCGCCGAACTGCACCTGGAGGTCAACGACGCCGCCGAGCGGGACGTCGTGGCCGCGCTGCCGTCCGTCGCGGGCCTCGGGCTCGCCGAGCGCACGGCCCACCTGTTCCGCGCCTACGCCGCCAGCATCACCGCCGACCGGGCCCGCATCCGGATCGCGTTCGTCGAGATCATCGGCGTCAGCCCCCGGCTGGACCGCCAGCGCCTCACCCGCCGCGCCCGCTGGGTCGAGTTCATCTGCGCCGAGGCCGCCGCCGCGGCCGGGCGCGGCGAGATCACCGACCGCGACTACCGGATCGCGGCGACCGCCTTCATCGGCAGCATCAACGGCCTCCTGCACGACTGGACCGCCGGCTGGGTGGACGCCACCCTCGACGAGGTCATCGACGAGCTCGTCCTGATGCTCCTCGGCCGCCTGCACTCCCAGGACGCGCCGCCCGCGCCCGGCTCCGGGCCCCTCGGCCGCTGACCTGCCGGGCGGAGGTCAGGGGCGTTCGCGCTCGGCCAGGACGTCCGTGGTGGGGGTGACCAGTCCCAGGCGAGCGCCGGTCGGGTCGGTGACGACGCAGAACCGGCAGGGCTTGATGTCGGTCGGGGGGATGCGGACCTGGGCGCCGAGCTCGACGGCCCGGGGCCGCGGACGCGTCGCAGTCGGAGACCCAGAAGAACGGGGTCCAGTGCGAGGGGTAGCCGGGCGGCCAGTGCTCGTCCATGGAGACCATGCCCGCCACCGCCCGGTCTCCGACCTTCCAGTGCGTGTAGACGGAGTCGTAGTAGTCGCGGTCGACGGCCCTCCAGCCGAACACCGCCCCGTAGAAGCGGCGGGCCCGCTGGATGTCGCGGGCGGCCAGCTCCACCCAGATCATCGCGGACGGCTCGTCGACGACGCCCGCGCCCTTCAGGTTGTAGGGGTACCAGAGCCCGAAGTCGGCGCCCTCGGGATCGGAGCACAGGGCCATCCGCCCCAGATCGGCGATGTCGGTGGGCTCCAACGTCTCCAGGCCTCCCGCCTCGCGCACGGCGGCGAGCGTGGCGGGGAGGTCGTCGGAACGGAAGTAGCACGTCCAGGACGCGGTCGCCGAGTCGTAGGCGAGCGCCTGCATCCCGGCGACCTCGGGCCCCTGGACGCCGCCCAGGGTGAAGATCTCGTAGTCGCCGAGGTCGCCCACGGTCAGCGTGTAGGAGGACCAGCCGAACAGGCCGCGGTAGAACCGCTCGGACGCCTGCGGGTCCGGGGTCGCGAGCTCGGCCCACGTCGGGTGGCCGGGGGGAAACGCGGTCACCTCGGGCATCGGGTCACCTCCGGCATCGCCGCGCCCTTGCAGCGCGCATTCCTCCAGGCTAGGGAGGCCCGCGCAATCCCCGATGACGCGAATCCCCAAGATCACCCCAATCTCCGCGTCTGCACGGGGCCGGCGCGGCGGGCGGGGCCTCTGTCAGCCGTGCGGACGGAAGGTGAGGCGCGAACCGGCGGCCGGGGTGAGGACGGCCAGGCGCGCCCCGCACGGATCGGTCATGACGGCGAAGCGGCCGGGCTTGATGTCGGTCGGCGGGATGTGGACGACCGCCCCCAGCTCGGCCGCCCGCGCGGCGATGGCGTCGCAGTCGGCGACCCAGAAGTAGGGGATCCAGTGGGGCTCGAAGTGGGCCGGCCACCACTCCTCCAGCGGCACCATGCCCGCCACGGACCACTCGCCGACCTTCCAGTTGGTGTAGCCGGGCGCGAGGTAGTCGCGGTCGACGGCCGTCCAGCCGAAGACGGCCCCGTAGAAGCGGCGGGCTTCCTCGACGTCGTGGGAGGCCAGCTCCATCCAGCACATCGCGGACGGCTCGTCCACGACGCCCGCGCCCTGGAAGTCGTAGGGGGCCCACAGGGCGAAGTCGGCGCCCTCGGGGTCGGCGCAGTGGGCCATCCGGCCGAGGTTGGAGAGGTCGGTGGGCTCGCTCAGCTCGTGCCCGCCCATGGCGCGCACGGTGTCGAGCGTGGCCCGCATGTCGTCGGTCCGGAAGTAGCACGTCCACGTCGGCTCCATCGAGGCGTCCGCGAGCGGCTGCATGCCGGCGACCTCGGGCCCCTGGACGCCGCCCAGGGTGAAGATCGAGTAGTCGTTGAGGTCGCCCGCCAGCGTGTAGACGTACCAGCCGAAGAGCTCGGTGTAGAACTTCTGGGAAGCGCGCACGTCCGGGGTGACCAGTTCGGCCCAGGTGGGATATCCGGGGGCATATGCGGTTACTTCGGGCATCGCCGACCCTCCAAAGTTCGCATATCCCCACGTTATGGACGAGTGCGCAATCTCCGGGGACGCGGATCCCTAAGATCACCCCAATGTCGGCGGCCCCGTCCGGGCGTTGGACCGTTTCAGACGCTCTCGACGGTCTGGAGGAGCCCCCAGACGAAGTGCGCGACCAGGGTGGTGCCGTCCGGGCCCGCGAGCGTGGCGTGCCAGCGGCTCGGGACCTCGCCGTCCTGGTGCGCGACCGCGCCGAAGCGGGCGTCCACGTCGCCGGCGACGCACGACCACGGGACGAGGTCGTCCACGGTCTCCAGCGGCGGCACCGGCACGCCGTCGTCGCGGACGAGCCACTCCTGCATGACCGTGCCGTCCGGGCCCATCATGATCTCGAAGCGCAGGCCGGGCCACAGGGGGAAGGGCGGCCACCACGCCACCTCGCAGGCGACGTCGCCGATCTGGTGCTCCCCCGCCCCGGCGGGCGGGCCGAGGACGGTCTCGAAGCGGCGGCGGCCGCGCGGGAATGTCCGGGACCGCAGGATGCGCTGCCACCGGGCGTTGACCTCGCGCATCTCCGTGCGCGACGCGCCGAGCGACCGCATCGCGTCCTCGACGAGGCCCGGCTGGTAGTCGGCCATGCGGCGCAGCAGCACGAGCTGGAACTCGCGCCGGGCGAACCCCTTCACCGTGCCGCTCCCCGGGCCTCCGTGCGGGCGGTCAGGACTTGCGGGCGCCGATGGCCTTGGCGATGGTCGGCCAGCTTCGGACCAGCTCGATGCGCCAGTACTTCCAGTTGTGCATGCCGGGCCCGTACAGATGGGAGGTGACGGGCACGCCCGCCTTCTGCGCGGCAGCGACGAAGTTCTCGTTCATCGTGCCGGCGAGCTGCTCGCCGATGCGTCCCGCGTCGTGGGGCGGGGTGTCGGGCTTGTCGTAGGGGCCGGGCTGCCCGTTGCCGGACGAGACGTAGACGCCGACGCCCTTCAGCTTCGACACCATGACGGTCGCGTCGTGCGCCCGCCAGTTCGCCCGCGCGGTGATCGGGTCGCCCCAGATGGCGGTGCCCGCCTCGCGGTTCATGGACGTCAGGATGACCGGCATGCCCGGCGCGGTGATGTTGAGCGCGCCGCTGTAGGAGGCGGCGTACTTGAACATGCGGTGCCGCTCGGCGTAGGTGATGGCACCCTGCCCGCCGGACGACAGGCCGATCGCGGCGCGCACCGACCCGGCGTGGAAGTTGCGCTCCATCAGCGGGATGACCTCGCCGATGTGGAAGGTCTCCCACTCGGGGATGCCGCCCTTCCCGCCGTTGAACCAGTTGGTGTAGGACCCGTTCCAGCCGCCCTCGGGCATCACGACCATCGCGTCGTAGGAGCCGATGACCTGCTCGATGTTGGAGTCCTTGGTCCAGGACAGGTAGTTGTTGTTGCCGCCGTGGTAGGCGTACACGGTCGGCCACGACCTGGTGGCGCCGGCCTTCCAGCCCTTGGGGACCATCACGCGGGTCTTCACGGCGGCGCCCAGCGCCGGCGAGGCGATCGTGACGTCGAAGATCCGCGAGCTGATCTTCTTGACGCCGGTGATGGCGGCGCCATCGGGGGCCTTGGCGTACTTGCCCGGCGCCGAGCCGGACGGCATCTGCGGCTTCTTGCCGCGGTTGCCGGCGTTGCTGTCGGGGTCGTCGGGGCTCGGCGACCCCTGGCCGGTGCGGAACGGGTTGCTGTTCAGCGGGACGCTGGGCAGCTTCGCCGAACCCGGCGACTTCGTCGGGGAGGCGGACGCGCCGCCGGGGACCGACGGCTGCGTCGCGGGGCCGAACGACGGGATCGGCTTGGAGTTCCCGCTGGCCTCCGACTTGCCCTTCGGGACCCCCACGCCGGCCTGCGCGAGGCCGACCATGACGGTGGGCAGCAGCACGGCCGCCGCCGCGGTGCCCGCGATGGCGATCTTCCTGTCGGTACGCTTCTTCATGACTCCCCAGCCGCTCGGGCCACGCCGGGCCCGACGCTCCGCTCGCCCGACGAAACTACTGTCCCCGCTGTCACAGCCGCAAGTATTGGCACAGAATGCAATAAAGGCGAGATGATCCGTGACGCTGGGCTACCGGCCCGTGCCGCTACCCCGGCTTCCCCGGGCGGACGGACTGGGCGTGCCGGAACACGTTTCCCGGATCCCAGTGCCGTTTGACCTCCTGGAGTTTCGCGTAGGCGTCCTTGTAGTAGAGCGTCTCCCACGTCTGGGACGACCCGTTCCAGTGCCCGTCGTTCAGATCCGCGTCGGGATAGCCGATGTAGCAGCCGTCCGTGGTCTCGCCGTCCGCGACGGGGACGCCACCGGTCGCGGCGAACGTCGCCTTGTAGATGTCGCGGATCCACGCGATGTGCGTGTCCTCGTAGGCGTCATTCTGCGTCCAGTACACCTGGTACTGGAGTTTCATAATGGAATCGCGCTGCCGCGCCGCTGTCTTGTGCAGCGGCCTGTTGACGGCGCTGCCGTACGAGTCGACCTGGATGAGCGCCTGCTTGTTCACGTAGTCGGTGTACTTCTCTTTGCCTAGATACGCCCACATGGCGTCGACCTGCTGTTCGGTGAAAGGTTTGCGCAGGTAGGCCGACTTGTACTTTCCGCAGCGGTTCTCGCCGCTGGCGTTCAGGGCCTGCGTGGCGGTCAGCCACGGCATCACGCGCGGGATCTCCAGGTGCACGAAGTGCTCGCCCATCATCGTGCGCATGGGCCTCGCCGCCGGGCCGATGCGCCCGTCGAGGGCCACGATGAAGTCGGTCATCGCCCTCGCCCCGTCGGGGTCGTCGACGTCCACCTGGGCCAGCATCCCGATCTGGCCGTTGCTGACGTGGTTGAGCTTCAGCATCGCGAAGAGCTTCCCGGCCGCCGTGGACGGGTCCTGGTGGTCGCGGAAGTACTCCGCGAACGTCTCCAGCAGCGCGGCGAACTCGTTCTTGGTGAAGTCCTTCCAGTCCCACGCGAGGGCCGTCAACAGCACCTGCTTCGGGGGTTGCGGCAAGCCCCGGAACCAGAACCGGGTGACCAGACCGAAGTTCCCGCCGCCTCCCCCTGTGTGAGCCCAGAGCAGGTCGCGGAGCCACCGGTCGCCGTCGTCGCGCCGGGCCACGACCAGTTCGACGTTCTGGTGCTCGTCCACGACCGCCACCTCCACCGCGTAGAGGTAGTCGACGGTGAGGCCGTGCTGCCGCGACAGCAGCCCGAACCCGCCAGCCGGGATGTGCCCGCCAAGCCCGACCGAGTAGCACGACCCGCCGGGCAGCGCCTTGCCGCTGATCGGGTACAGGTGGCTGTAGACGTGCCAGTTCGTCGCCCCGGCCTCCACGCAGTACGCCTGCATCGCGGGGTCGTAGGTCACCCCGCACATCGGGCTCACGTCCAGGATGACCCGCACGTCGGAGCCGCAGACGAAGTCCTCGTAGCAGTGCCCGCCGGCCTTGACCGTGATCCGCGTCCGCCGCGGGTCGGCCGGCCGCTCGCGCACCGCCTCGGCGAGCGCCGCCCGCGCCTCCTCCGGCGACCGCACCAGCCGCACGTACTCGGGCTCGCCGATCCACCGCTGGTTGAACCCGCGGCTGAGCGCCGGATACCGCTTGTCGCCGGACCGGACGATCGTGCTGGGCAGCCCGGACGCCGCGGACGCGCCGGCCGTGCCGGACAGGGTCGGGATCTCGCTCATCGGGGCATCGCCTCCACACACCTCGGATAAGGGATGCGGGAACCCCTTCCCCACCATGTCGCAAAGTAGTCGATCAGTAACGAACAGTTAGCATCTTGGTGAGGTTTTCGCACGTGGGCGGGACTCACCGTTTCGCCAGCTCCAGGAGTCTCCGGCGGAGGACGTGGCCGTCGGTGGCCCGGATGAAGACGTCGTTGCCGCGCACCGCCATCCAGATGGGACGTTCCGGGTCGGCGACGATGCCGAACGCCGGGAACTCGCGCCTCAGCGCGGCGAGGTAGGCGGCCGTCTCGGCCCTCCGGGCCCGGTCCTCGGCCCTCATGCCGGGGCCCCCAGATAACCCTTGATCATCACCAGCGCGTCGGTGATCCGCTCGGCCTCGGCGATGGGCTGCCGCCAGGACGTGAAGTACCAGTAGCGACCCTCGTCCTCCTCTCGGGGACGGCAGGTGATGGTGTCGGCGGACACTCCCCTGGCCCCGCAGCGGCTCCGCGCGGTGGACGTCATGTTCCGGACGACCAGCCCACCCGCCACGTGGTGGATCGTGAACCCGTGCGCCCTGAGGTGCATCCCCAGGACTTGCAGACGCACGTACGACTCGACGGCCGGGGACTCGTGCTCTGGAACGCTCACGGTCGCCCCCTCAGGAACTCCGCGAGAGCGATCCGTTCCAACAGGCGCGTCTGGGCGTCGCAGAGCAACCACAGTTCGTCCGTGTCCCGCGCTTGGACCTCCCCCAGGCATCCATTAAGGAGCTGATAGGGGCTCAGCGTGGTGTGCCGCCGCGCGACGCACCCGTCCCGCGAAAATTCGCCGAACCAATCAGACATCAGGGGTATTCGCCCCGTCGCAAAGCCTTTCGATTCCGACGACCTGGACATCTCGAAACCTCCCCACCCGCTTTCGCGTCGAAAACACTTGCGACCAGTCTCACGGGGAAGGTAAAAGTGCGGTAGTGACCTCGCGGCACCCCCGGTCAAGTCCACCCGAGATCAACTCAACCACTTCCCCGTGGTTTACCTCCGGAGGTTTCTCATGAGCGAAAATCGGGCGCGCGTCTTCTTCGGCAACGAACTCCGTCGCATGCGCGGCAAAGCCGGTATCACCGGCAAAGAACTCGCGGACGCGCTTGGGTGCACGCCGCAATGGATCAGCACCATGGAGAGCGGACGCAAGATCTCCGAGCAAAGCGCTCGTGACCTCGACACTTACTTCAAGACGGACGGCCACTACTATCGCTTGTGGAAGCTCGCCAAGGACATCGAAGTCCAGTTCATTCTCCCGCCCGGCTTCGCCGAGTACCTGGGATACGAGAAGCAGGCCACGTCCTACCGCATCTACAGTGCACTGCTAATCAATGGCCTGTTCCAGACCGAGGATTACTCACGCGCCATCATCACGACTACAGACGAGACAAATGTCTCGGAGTTGACGGCGAGACGTATGGAACGGCAGGCAGCCATCACCCGTAAGAGCCTGCCTCACGTTTGGCTTGTGCTGGACGAAACCGTGCTGCATCGCCTGGTCGGCAGCCCCGAGGTCATGCGTGACCAACTCAATGCTCTGCTCCTCGCTTCTGAGCGAATCAACACGATGGTCCAGGTCATCCCGCAAAACACTGGCTACCACGTCGGTCTCGGAGGCGACTTCACCATCCTCACCTTCGACGATTGGCCAGACCTGGCCTACACCGAGTCGGCAGGAGAGGGGCTCTTGATCGAACGGCCTGTCAGAGTGACGCACAAAGTCGTACGCTGGGACTTGCTCCGTGGTCACGCGCTCCCCATTAAGGAGTCGCGGGCCTTGATAAAGACGGTGATGGAGGGTCTATGAACGACTGGCAGACCGTCGAGTGGCACAAGAGCAGCTACAGCGGGCACAGCGGCGGCGACTGCGTCGAAGTGGCAAGCCTGTGGCGCAAGAGCAGCTACAGCGACCACCAAGGCGGCGAGTGCGTAGAGGTGGCAAGCCTTTGGCGTAAGAGCAGCTACAGCGACCACGACGGCGGCAACTGTGTTGAGGTGGCCGACCTTTCGCCGGTGGTCGGGGTGCGGGATTCCAAGGATGCGGAGGGGCCGAAGCTGACCTTCGGCGTCGCCGCCTGGGCCGCCTTCACGCGGTCGGTCAAGGCCGGGGAGCTCGACCTGACCTGATCGACCTCCGGGTTCCGGACGCAGGACGGGCGCGGCGGAGGTGCAACGGCGGAAAGGGTGGTCCTCTCCGCCGTTGCGGGTCAGCGGCGTGTCACTTGCCGCTGGTTTGGGTCCCGACGCGGAGCGCGCCGCCGGAAGGCTCCCTGAGAGAGGAGACTCCGAAGGCGGCGCCGGCGATCAGGAGGATGGCGGCCCAGTCCGGGAAGGAGAGCCGCTGGTCGGACGGCAGCCGCCCCATTGCGGCGCCGACCAGCGCCACCATGGCGTGGACCGGCGTCGAGAGCGACTGCATGACACCGACGTCGAGCTTCGAGATACGGCGAAGCGCGGCGTTGGTGAAGAGGACCGGCAGCATCAGCGTGAGCAGACCTGCCAGCCCGGCCACGAGGAACAACTCCCGGGACACCCAGTCACCGCCCTGCAGCAGGAACACCAGCGCGAACAGCACCGGCGCCGACAGCAGGTTGGCGAACGTGGCGCCCTGGTCCGCCAGTCCGTGGTCCTTCATCGTCCCGAGCACGGTGACCGTGTTCCAAACGCACCATGCGCTACCGAAAGCGCACAGCAGGCCCACGATCCCGCCCTGCAGAGGCCAGTTGAGCATGACGATTCCACCCACGACGAGCGCGCGCCCGCACAGGTGCTTGAATCCCCACGCGGTGGCCCTCAAGAGCCAGATCCTCTTGAAGCCCACCGAGAGGTAGCCGAGTACCACGACCGCGGCGACGGTGCCCAGGTTCAGGCGCTGCACGGCGAACGGGTACAGGACCGCGACGGCGGCGTTCCCCCCGGTCAGGCGGGCGATCGGCCACCACATGGGCCGCTGGTACCGCCTGAACGGAGACCGTCCTGTAAGAAGCATCAGCACGCAGAGGGCGAGGGCACCGACCGTCTGCATCGGTGCCGCCACCTCCAGTGCGAGGAAGCTCGTGGTGAAGGCGTAGCCGATGCCCGACGACACCAGGCTCGCCACGACGTAACCCCTGCCGGCGAACGGCCGGCGGAGGTCGAGTGAAGAGGACATAGTCCTGCCCCTCTAGGTTGTGAGAGGCCGGAGCGCTCCGCGAGCGACGAGCCACCGGTTCCGCGAACCGGTGGCCGCCGCTCGGGGAGCGATCGACCACCGGTTGTGGAAACCGGCAAGAGGGACCGTGCGGGATGGTGCGGATTTATCAACTACACCGGTCGATAAACCAGGAAATGGTGCAGGGCGGGCGGCGAACCGGGCATGGCCTCACAGTGAGCGACCCGCGTCACGATCCAGGATGCGGCGGCGGAGGCGGAACGTCAGCCGGACCGCCGATCTGCTCCCCCGCACGACTCCGAACCGAGGCGTGTCATCGGTCCTGGTGGTGGGTGTAGAGGGCGCCGGCCTGGAAGCGGGTGCGGGCGCCGAGGCGGTCGCAGAGGTCGCGGACGCGGCGCTGGACGGTGCGGGTGCTGATGGAGAGGCGGCGCGCGATGGCGTCGTCGGTGAGGCCCGCGGCGAGGAGGGCGAGGACGGTGTCGTCCGGGGCGTCCTGGCCGGGGAGCGGGACGGCGGAGCGCCACAGCGCCTCGAAGAGCGAGACGAGGGCGTCCAGCAGGGCGGACGGGTGGACGATCAGGGAGCTGTCGACCGAGCTGGCGTGCTGCGAGGTGAGCGGCAGCATCGCGGTGCGGCGGTCGGCGACGGCGAGCTTGATGGGGACGGCGCCGAGGCGGGCCTGCTCGCCGGACGCGACGGCGCGGCGGACGTGGTCGAGGGCGTGCGGCTCGTCGAGCGCCTCGGGGCCGTAGATGCCGCGCACCGCGATGCCGCGGCGCATGGTGCGCTCCTGCTCGTCGCTCGACACGGTGGCGTCGGTCGCGAACGGAGGCTGGACGAGGACGAGCAGCTCCTCGCGGGCGCCGTTCATGAGCTGCAGGTAGCGGCGGGACACGGCCGTCCGGCCGCTGACGACCTCGACGAGCTCCTCCGGGTGCGGCGCGGCCTCGGCCAGGAGCGGGCCGATGGCGGCGCGGCTGCGGGCGATCTCCTCCTGGCGGCTGGCGACGAGGGCCTCCACCGCGACGTGCGGAGGGGTGGCGAGGAGGCGCAGCGGGCGCCCGGCCAGGCGGGTCACGAGGCCGAGGTCCTCAAGGCGCGGCAGGAGGCGGCGCAGTGCCGCGACGGACGCGCCGTGGCGCGCCGCGAGGTCGGCGAGGGTGGACGGGCCCTCCCGCAGCAGGGTGCGGTACGCCGCCTCCTCGGCGGCGGTCACCCCGAGTCCCTCCAGGAGCGGCGAATCGGACACGTCCTAAATGTACGGCTTCCCGGTCCGTTTGACGGGTTCCCGCCATGGCGGAAGCCGCCACCGTGTTCCCTGGCCCGGCCGCGGCGGCCGACCAGACAATCAAGATCCACTTTTTGGGGAGGGATGGCCATGTGGTTGAGGACCGCGGCGGCCCTGGGTCTCGGCGCGCTGGCGTTCGCGGCGCCGGCGGCGGCGGACGCCGGGCCCGCGTCCGCTCTGCGGGCGGAGGCCGGAGCCTACGACGTCACGCTGCCGACCGGCGACACGGTGCACGTCGGGGGTGAGGACACGACGGTGACGCCGGCGGCGGGGCGCTCCCCCGCGTTCTCCGTCCGGCACAGCGGGGGTGACCTGTACGTCGTCCCTGACGACCGGCTCGCCGACGACCCGGAGCGCTACAACGTGACGGCGCTGCACGAGCGGCGGCGGTCCGCTGCGCCTGAGCCGAAGGCGTCCGGTGAGCTGGTCACGGTGCGGGTGAGGAGCATCGCGCGGGACGGGCGGCCAGGCCTCGGCACGGCGGGCTTCCTGAACGTGAAGGACGCCTCGATCGGCAACGCGCACCGGCCGCTGCCCGGCGACCCGGACGCGCCCTGCACCGACGAGCGCTGGAACGACGCGAACTGCGTGCGGCTGGTCCCGGGGACGTACTCCGTCATGGGCGTCGTGAAGACGATGCCGTCGTGGGCGCCGAGCACCGGTCCCGGCAAGCCGCTCAACCACAGCCTCGTCGGCTACCCGGAGATCGAGATCACCCGGGACACCGAGATCGTCCTGGACGCGCGCAAGGCGGAGGAGGTGACCGTCCGCACGCCCGAGCACGCCACCGCGCCCGGCCTGGGCGCGATCAGCCACCTGATGTGGACGCGCGGGCCCGCGAACGGGCCGGCCGTGGACGAGGGCGTCTACATGGGCGACGGCGCGACGCTGGAGCAGCGGGTGTTCCTCCAGCCGACCGCGAAGGTCCGCACCGGGACGTTCGAGGCGTACACGCGGTGGCGGCTGGAGGCGCCCGCGATCACGATGCGGGCGGGCGGCCGGACCCTGCACCCCGAGTACTATCCGGCGGCCTACTTCAGCGACACCTCGGACCAGTTCCCGCGCCTCGGCGGCAGCGCGGCCATGCGGGTCGCGGACGGGGACGAACCCGGCGCCGACCTGCGCGGACGGCTCGCCCTGGTGCAGCGCGAGGACGGCGTGCCCGTCGCCGAGCAGGTCGCCAGGGCCGCCAAGGCCGGGGCGCGCATGGTCGCCGTCTACAACGACAAGCCGGGCGTGAACGACGATCCGGGCGGCTACGGGGCGCAGTTGAAGGTCCCGACCGTCCGCCTGTCCCATGAGGAAGGCCGGGCCGTACTGCGGGGGAAGGCAACGGTGACGGCCAAGGGCATCACGGAGAGCCCGTACCAGTACGACCTGCTACTTCCGGAGAAGGGGCAGATCTCCAGGAACTTGAACCATGTCGCGCGCACGCGGGATCTGGCGCGAATCGACAACGCCTACCACGGCGATGGCGCCATGACCGCCGCGCGCTACGGCAAGCGCCCCTGGGAGGACTTCGCCCTCGCCTACAGCCGCCCGGTCACCGGTACTCCGCGGACGCGCGTCGAATACGTCTCGGCAGATCCGGAAACACAGTGGTCCGCGATGGCCATCACCCCGGAGCAGCCTTACAACAACGCCTTCCCCGGCCCGGACACGCCCCACTTCGTGCTCGGCGAAACGAAATCGTCCCCCTACAAGGCGGGGCAGCGTATCGCGCACAGCTGGGGCAAGGCCCCGCTGACCGGCGGGATCAGTGCGCAGTCACCGATCGTCCGCGCCGGTGACCAGATCCGTCTGCGGGTCGGCATGACGGACGCGGCGCGGAATTTCTCCGACGCCTACTCCAGCTCCTTCCCGAATGGTTTCGCCACCGATTTCCGCGTCTACCGGGACGACGAACTCATCGCGCAGACCGCCTACAAGGCGAGCGGGGTACTGGCGACGACACCGGAGGACGCCGGATACCGGGTCGAGTACGACTTCGCCAACAACGCCCCAGGGGCCCGGCTGTCCACGCGGACCAAGACGTCCTGGACGTTCCGCTCCGCGCACACGACCGACGTCACGCCCCTTCCGCTGCTCCAGGTCGGTTACGACGCGGCGCTCGACCTGCGGAACCGGACCGGCTCCAAGACGTTGCGGCTGACGGTTCGCCACCAGGACGGCTCGTCCGCGCCGCTGCGCCGCCTAGCCCTCCAGACGTCGTTCGACGACGGCAGGACCTGGACGGACGTCCCGCTGAAGAACGGCGTCGCCCGCCTCCACGGAAAGGGGACGGTGTCCCTGAGGGTCACCGCCGAGGACGACCGGGGCAACGCGATCGCCCAGGAGACCGTCCGCGCCTACGAGCTGCGCTGACGGGCCGGTACGACCGGACGCCGTGACCCCGGCGGCGCGGCCGGGGTCACGGCACGGGCGGCGGGTCCGGCCGACGTCAGGGCCGGACCCGCCCCCGCGGGGATCAGGGCTGCTTGTAGTCGTACTTGGCCGTGATCTTGGCCGAGGACGGGCAGAGGAGGCCGCTCGTCTTGGGCACGACCTGGTTGGTGAAGGTGGCGGTGAACGGGAAGTTCGTGGCCGAGGCGGTGCCGGTCAGGGTTCCGCCGTAGGTGCAGCCGATCGCGCTCATCGAGAAGTTGTTGATCTTGACGGTGGTGCCGCTGAAGGTGCCGCTCCAGGGCAGGGCCCCGGGAGTGACGGTGACCCCGCAGCCGCCGGCGCTCGCGGACGTGTAGGACGCGTTGACGCCGCCCGACAGGACCGTGCCCTTCAGCACGGAGCTGGTGCAGCTGGCCGGGACTCCCGCGTCGATCACCATGGTGCCGTTGAGGGTGGCGGTGAACGAGCCGGTGTTGACGGCCAGGGCGGGCGAGGCCGTCAGGGCGACGGTGGCGGTGGCGGTGGCCGCGACCGCGGCCGAGGCGACCGCGGCGATCTTCGTGGTGCGAGACAAGGGGGGTCCTCATTTCGAACGGTGGGCGTCGCGCCTGCACCCGAAGGGTGGGGTGGGAGGTCCGTTGATCCATGCACGGCTCCGCCCATGGCCGGTGGGAAGGCCGCCGCGAATCAGGGACCGGGCCGGGGAACCGCCCTGTCGCCCTCGACATGGGTTCCAACCGGGAGTAGAACGCGTTCTAACGCAGACCATAGACAAAGGTCATAGAGTGGTCAATACCCGGACGCGACTCTCCCGTTATCTCGCGATGACACCGATCATAAAGCGTCGTTCCGAACGTCCGTAAGTCACCATCCATGCAGGATACAGACATACTCGCGATCGGCATGCTCGTCCCGCCCCATCAGCCCCACCCTCTCCGGCAACGGCGGCGAACGTCGGGGCAAAATGTGCGAGAACCGGTTACACAGCGCGGACGGCGAACCAAGTTGAGAGGGGCGCCCGCCCGGCTGTGAAATTTCACATCCACTCTGATCGGCACTGAAACCCGCTTCGGACTCGGGCGGCCCGGTATCTCTGATCTGGCGATTCTTCGCGACTCCGGATTTACGGAGCCGCCCGGAAGTCCCCGCCCCCGGCCATTGTCAGGCGGGCGGTTCCGGTCCATCGTGACGGGACCGCGAGCGTCCGTGAGCGTCCCGCAGGAGACCCCGCCGCGCGACGAGCGGGCGCGTTGAGCCGAACGGCAGGTACCCCGTCATGAGAAGTTCCCGCCGATTGCGTTCCCTGCTCGCCGTCCCGGCGGCGCTGGCGCTGGCCCTGGCCGGGCTCGCCGCGCCGTCCGCCGCGTCGGCGCCCGGCCCCGAGACCGCCGGGCAGTACGTCGTGACCGGTCCCCGGACCGGCCAGCAGCGCAGCCAGGTCGCCCGGACCGGAGCGGCGATCAACGCCGTCCGGGCCGGCGGGGTGGAGGTCAGCGCCATCCCGTCGGAGGTCAGGGCGATCCGGCGGCTCGGCTTCGCCGTGCGGCCGGCCCCCGTCCAGACCGCGAACCCGAGCGCGGCGCCGAGCACCGCGGCGACGTCGTACCACACGTTCGCCGAGATGCGGCAGGAGGTGGACTCGGTCGTCGCCGCCCACCCGGCGATCGCCCGCCAGTTCGTCGTCGGCAAGTCCTACCAGGGCCGCGACATCGTCGGCGTGAAGATCAGCGACAACGTGGCGACCGACGAGAACGAGCCCGAAGTCATGATCATCGCCAACATCCACGCGCGCGAGCGGCTCACCGCCGAGCAGGCGCTCGACTACATCGGGCAGCTCACCACCGGGTACGGGTCCAACAGCCGGATCACGAACCTGGTGAACTCCCGCGAGATCTACGTCATGCCGATGGTCAACCCGGACGGCCAGGTCTACGACATGACCAGCGACACCCAGCCGGGCCGGATGTGGCGCAAGAACCGCCAGCCCAACCCCACGTCCACGGGCACGGACCTGAACCGCAACTTCGCCTACAAGTGGGGCTGCTGCGGCGGCTCGTCCGGCAACGGCTCCAGCGAGACCTACCGGGGCACCGGCCCCGAGTCCGCCACCGAGACGAAGGTCCTCGCCGACTTCGTGCGGAGCCGGGTCGTGGGCGGCAAGCAGCAGCTCGGCATGTTCCTGGACATCCACTCGGACGCGGAACTGGTGCTGTGGCCGTTCGGCTACACCTACAGCAACACCGTCCCGGGCTCGATGTCCGCCGACGAGGAGGCCGCCCACCGCACCATCGGCCGGGAACTGGCCGGAACGAACGGCTTCGCGCCCGAGCAGTCCAGCGACCTGTACATCACCGACGGGACCACGGACGACTACACGTGGGGCCAGCAGCGCATCTTCTCGTTCACGTTCGAGCTGGCCGGAGGCAGCTTCTACCCGGCGCCGTCCGCGATCGCCGGTGAGGTCCAGCGCAGCCGCGAGGCCCTGCTGCGCCTGACCGACTACGCCGACTGCCCCTACCGCGCCATCGGAAAGCAGAGCCAGTACTGCGCCTAACTTAGAAGTGGCCGAGGCCACGCGCGCGAACGCGTGACCTGCCCGGTGGAGCGAAGCCGAAGGCGAGCGACACCGGGCAGATCGCGAAGCGATGCCGCGTTCGCCCAGTACCGGTCACGTAGCGAGCCGCCAGGCGAGCGAAGTGGGCCGGGACCGAGAAAACACAGCACCGTCAGCCGAAACGTTCGCGGAGGGCCGGGAGGAGGTCGGCCTCCGCCCAGGTCCGGAAGTCCTTCTGGTGCTCGGGCCCGGACTGGCAGAACGAGATGTGGGTGAAGCCCGCGTCGGCCCACTGCCGGACGGCCTCGACGTAGTCGTCCACGTCGTCGCCGCAGGGGACTGACTCCACGACGTCCTCCGGACGGACGGTCTTCGTGGCGGCCTCGAAGTTCACCGGGCCGGGCAGCTCGGCCATCACCTTCCACCCCGGGGCGGAGAACTTCCACGTGCTGTGGGCGCGTTGCCTGCACTCCTCATAGTCGTGACCGAAGGCCACGGGGATCTGCCCGTAGACGGGCTTGCCGGCGCCGCCCTCGTTGTGGAAGCGCTCGACGACCTCCGGGACCGGCTGGTCGGAGATGAGGAGGTCCGCGTGCTCGGCGGCGAGCCGGCCGGCGCGCCCGCCGAAGGCCGCCATGCCGATCCGGACGGGCTCGTCGGGCAGGTCGTACAGCTTCGCGGAGTCGACGCTGAAATGGCGGCCCCGGTAGTTGACGTAGTCGCCGCCGAACAGCGCGCGGATGATCTCCACGGCCTCGGCGAACATCTCGTGCCGGACGTCCACCGACGGCCAGCCGCGCCCGATGACGTGCTCGTTGAGGTTCTCCCCCGCCCCGAGACCGAGCGTGAACCGCCCGTCGGACAGCACGCCCATCGTGGCGGCCTTCTGCGCCACCACGGCCGGGTGGTAGCGCATGATCGGGCAGGTCACGAACGTCATCAGCGGGATGTGGTGGGTGGCCTGGGCGAGCGCGCCGAGCACCGACCAGGCGTAGGCGGAGTGGCCCTGGCTCTCCAGCCACGGGAAGTAGTGGTCGGAGATCACCGAGTAGGCGAATCCGGCCTCCTCGGCCTCCACGAGGTCGGTGACGAGCTGCTTGGGCGGCGTCTGCTCGCAGAGCAGCGTGTATCCGAATTCCATGTCAGATCCCCAGCAGGTCCATGATGTCGTCGGCGTGTTCTTCCTCTTCGGCGAGGATGTGCTCCATCAGCCGGCGGGTGGTCACGTCGCCGTCGCCGAGCCAGCGGATGATCTCCTGGTAGGACTCGATGACGATCCGCTCGGCGACGAGGTTCTCCTCCAGCATGCTCTTCAGGTCGTTCTCGTCGAACGTCCGGTAGGTGGTGTGGGAGCGCTCGGCCAGCGTCTTCGGGTCGAAGTCCGGCTGCCCGCCGAGCTGGCTGATGCGCTCCGCGGCGCGCATCGCGTGGCCGCGCTCCTCGTCGGCGTGTTCGGCGAACTCCGCCGACACCTGCGCCCGGTCGATCCCCGTCGCGCTGATCGCGTGCTGCGCGTAGCGCATCCAGCACACGATCTCGGTGGCGAGGACGTCGTTGAGGACGCCGACGACCTCCTCGGCGCTCCTGCCGTAACCCGCGGTCACGGGTCCGTCGGTCATCTTGGCGCGGGCGCGTTCGCGGATCGCCGCGACGTCGATGCTGAAGCTGCTCTCGGCCATGCACTCCTCCTGATCTGCGCGGATATGGGCTCCCCTACCCATCAGGGCCCGCTCATGCCTGGACGCCGACGCGAGGAACCTGCCGCCCGGAGGGTTACTTGGCCACCGTACGTCACATCTGCTATACGTAGAGCTACCTCGCTCCGACCTGGGGCGAGGGAAGGGACATCCGGTATCCACCTTGAGATCCGGGCGTGACAAGGAAGAAAAGGAACCACATGAAGTCCTTCAGCTACACCGAGCTGGACAAGCTCGCCGGTGAGGTCCTGCCGGAGCGCGCCGTTCTGTCCACCCTTCTCGTCGGGGGCGGCGAGAACGAGAACGCCAACCTCAACCTCAACCACGGCGGTGGCGGCGACGGCACGACCGCGGTCGTGAACGCCTGCCAGAGCCAGCAGACCCGCCCCGACAGCGGCCTGCTCCAGCTGGTCGGCCTGCACGCGCAGAACGACGCCAGCTCGCAGTCCTGCATCCCGGGCGCCGTGGTCTCCGGCCACTGAGCCGAGCGTGCGTAACCGCGGGCTTCGGCTCGCAATCGGAAGGGCTGGCGGCTTCCGCCAGCCCTTCCCCCCTTCCTACGGAAAAGTGAAAGCGATCCCATGAGCTCTTCCAACCCTCAGTGGCTCACCTATGCGGAACTGGACCGGTTGACCGGGGAGGTCCTGCCGCGCCGGTTCGCGCTGTCCGCCCGGACCGGTGGCGGCGGCGGCGACACCCAGGTCTTCTACGCCTGCCAGGCCACCCAGTCCGCCGGGACGACCGGCCTGCTCGGCACCGGTCTGCTCGCCGAGCCCCCGTCCTCCACGTTGACCTGCACGCCCGCCGTCGTGGTGCACGACAAGCCATGACCGCGCCCGCCGCCCTCACCCTGCCCGCACTGGTGGACGGCGCCGAACTCGTCGGCGAGTTCAAGAACTCCGGGTACCGCGAGCCGCCGCAGCTGGTGCGCCTGCCGAACCGGCAGCTCGTCCGGCTGCCCCCGCTGCTGTTCCTGGTCGCCAAGGCGCTGCAGGAGCACCGCCACCTGGCGGGCGAGAGCGACGTGGTCGCCTCGCTCGCCACCGTGGCCGACTCGGTCAGCCGGGAGGCGGGCGCGCGGCTGACCTCCGAGCAGATCGTCTACCTGGTGGACCGCAAACTCGCCCCGCTCGGCGTCACCACCTTCAGCGACGGCACCGAGCCGCAGCTCGCGCGGTCCGACCCGTTCCTGGCGCTCAAGTTCAAGGTCGCGGTGTTCCCGGAGTCGGTCACCTGGTTCATCGGCGGCCTGTTCGCCTGGCTGTTCCGCCCCTGGGTGATGGCGCCCGTACTCGCCGGTTTCCTGGCCGGCGAGGTCTGGGTGCTCACGTCCAGGTCGATCGCCGACGCGCTGTCGATGGCGATCCTCAAACCGGTCAGCATCCTGCTGGTGATCGCGCTCGGGATCGCCTCGTGCGCGTTCCACGAGATCGGGCACGCCTCGGCCTGCCGGTACGGAGGCGTCCGCCCGGGCGTCATGGGCTGCGGCATCTACCTGGTGTGGCCCGCGTTCTACACCGACATCACCGAGTCGTACCGGCTCGGCCGCGCGGGGCGGCTCCGCGCCGACCTCGCCGGCGTCTACTTCAACGCCATCTTCGTCATCGGGCTGACCCTGCTCTACGCGCAGACGGGGTTCGCGCCGCTGATCGTCGCCATCATGTACGTCAACCTGGAGATGGTGCAGCAGCTGCTGCCGACGCTCCGGTTCGACGGGTACTACATCATGTCCGACCTCATCGGCATCCCCGACCTGTTCCGGTACATCGGGCCGATCCTGCGCCGGACGCTCCTGCGGCGCCCCGCCGACGCCCGGCTCGACGACCTCAAGCGCTGGCCCCAGATCTTCGTCACGGTCTGGGTGCTGACGGTGATCCCCATGCTGGCCTTCCAGATCGCGCTGATCATCACACAGGTCCCCGGGCTGGTGGCCAAGGACTGGGGGATGATGCGCAGGCTCGCGTCCGCCGCCGCCGACGGCGCGGACCCCCTCACGCTCCTCACCTCCGGGCTCCAGATCGTCCTGCTGGTCCTGCCGCTGGTCGGCGTGGCGTTCATCCTTTACAGCATGGTCCGCGGGCTGGTGCGGTGGACCGTCCGCTACGTGAACGCGCCCGTCGCCAAGGCCGCCTCCGGCACCTGACGGGCCCCTCTCACCAACGCGCCGGGTGCCGCCAGGGGGCACCCGGCGCGTTTTTCCTGTCCGTTGAAATGCATTTTATAAGCTTTTCCCCCTGCGCTTCGGAGCGCCGGGCCACGGGAATCCCCGGGAACGGGGAGAGAAAGTCCACACAAAGGATCTCTCCTCTTTCCCAAGGCCGGCACGATCTCACGGCCGGTGTTTCCGGAAGGCCCCGCGTTGCTCCGTCGCCCCACCCCCGCCGCATGGCTGGGGGCCTTCGCGCTCCTGCTCCCCCTCGTGCTCGCGAACCGGTCCATGGCGGCCGCGCCGGCCGCCGCCGAGATCGTCGCCGAGACGGCCGTCGCGCCCCGCACCCTGGACCTGACCATTGCCTCTCCCGCCATGGACGGCCGCCGGAAGGTGCGGCTCCTGCTCCCGCCGGGCTGGTCGCGGCACGCGGAGCGCACCTGGCCCGCGCTGTGGCTGCTGCACGGCGGCGTGGACGACTACACCGCCTGGACACGCGACACCGACGTCGCCGAACTCACCGCCGGCACCGGGGTCATCGTGGTCATGCCGGACGGCGGGCGCTGCGGTAATTACTCCGACTGGTGGAACTACGGGAACGGCGGCCCGCCGCGCTGGGAGACGTTCCACATGACCGAACTGCGGCGCATTCTCGAACGGGACTACCGCGCGGGCACGCGGCGCGTGATCGCCGGCAATTCCATGGGCGGCCTCGGCGCCATGCTGTACGCGGCCCGGTTCCCCGGCGCGTTCGCGGCCGCGGCGGCGTTCAGCGGCTACCTCGACACCCTGCACGGCCACGAGCCGGGCGACGACTCGACCGGCTGGGGGCCGTCCCTGGCCTGCCCCGGCACCGACTGGCGACGGGTGTGGGGCGACCCCGACGACCAGGCCGCGATCTGGCGCGCCCACAACCCGACCGACCTCGCGGGGCGGCTGCGCGGCGTCCGGCTCTGGGTGGCGAGCGGCAACGGCAGGGCCGGGCCGCTCGGCCGGCTGCCGTTCACCGACCCGGTGGAGGCCGGCGCGAACGACCACGCGCACGCGTTCGTGGACCGGCTGCGCACCCTCGGCATCCCGGTGACCGCCCGCTTCTTCGACGGGCAGCACGACTGGCCCTACTGGCAGCGCGACCTGCACGAGGCATACCCGATGCTCATGGCCGCCCTTGGGCTAGGCTGCGTTTCAGAGTCCCGGCCCACTTCGCTCGCCTTGCGGCTCGCTACGTGACCGGCACTGGGCGAACGCGGCATCGCTTCGCGATCTGCCCGGCTCCGCTCGCCTCCGGCATCGCTCCACCGGCCAGCTCACGCGTTCGCGCGCGTGGCCGAACCCACTTCGAGACAGGCCCTCGGCCCCGGCTCAGTCGTCTTTGAGGGTTTCCGGGGCGTTCTTCATGCCGAGGGGCCCGTTCCATTCGAGGAGCAGGACCGTGGCGTCGTCGGCCAGGCGGCCCGCGTGGTGCTCCAGGATGCTGTGGACGAGCCGCCGCAGCGTCTCGGGGACCGACAGCCCGTCGGCCTCGCGCCGGATGATGAAGTCGACGAACCGCTGCAGCCCGAACTCCTGCTTGTTCGGATCGCGGGCCTCCACGATCCCGTCGCTGTAGAACAGGATCCGGTCGCCCGGCTCCAGTTGCTCGTTGCACACTCTCGCCTGCACGCCGAGCCCGGTGCCGAGCGGGGTGCCCGGCGGGCACTCCAGCGTGGTGACCCACCGCGACCCGCGGACGACGACGGGCGGAGGGTGCCCGTGCGAGACCCACGACAGCCGCCCCGACGGCAGGTCGAGCTCGGCCAGCACGCCCGTGACGAAGCGCCCGCCCGGGTCCTGTTCGAGCAGCGCCGCCTCCACCGCCTGCGCCGTCTCGACGAGCCCGGCGCCCTGGATGCGGGCGTTGCGGCAGGCCGCGACGGCGAGGTTGGAGGTGAGCCCGGCGGCGGTGTCGTGGCCCATGGCGTCGAAGATCGTGAGATGGACGGTGTCGCCGGCCAGCGCGTAGTCGAAGGTGTCGCCGCCCAGCATGTAGGCCGGCTCCAGCGCGGCGCCGATGACCACCTGGTCATTGGCGAAGCTCGTGGGCGGAAGCAGCCGCCACTGCATCTCCGCCGACACCGTCATGTCCCTGGTCCGCACGAGGCGGGAGTAGGAGTCGCTGTAGGGACCCTTGCTGACGATGATCAATGCGACCAGGCCGGCCAGGACCTCGGCCTCCTCCCGGACCCGGTCGTCGTCGCGGCGGACGGTCACGCGCAGCACGCCGATCCGCTCGGTCCCGTCGAGGATCGGCACCCAGAACTGGCAGCGCCCGCCGTCGAGGGCCTGCCCGAACGCGGGTTCCATCGTCTGGAAGGCACGGCCCGCGACCGTCCCGTCGACCCTGAGCTCCGGCGATTCAACCGCGGGGTCCTGTCCGGCGTCCGGTCCCTTGCCGGTCAGCAGGCGCAGCACCGTCTGCTGGAGATCCACGACGTAGATGAGCGCGTCATGCAGGCCGTGGTCGGCGGCGTGCCGGGCCACCGCGCCCGGCAGCTGCTCCATCGACATCAGATGGCTGGCCGCCAACAGCTCTCTCAGCATCGGTTCGCCGCCCTGCACTCTCGGATCTCGGGGCTCCCACTCCACCGTCCCGCAGGCGGACCACCTCTCACCAGGACCGCAGTCCCCCCTTCCCGGAAAAACCCTTACCCCGACACGCGTCGTCCATGTGGGATCCGGGCCCGGCGCGTCAGGTCCGCGACGGTGAGGGGCCCGAGGGCAGCAGCGCGGCGATCTCGGGCTTCAGCAGGCCGCGGACGTTCGCGTAGGAGGTGCCGAAGTTCAGGTTGCCGCAGCCGTCACTGCCCCCGGCCAGGAAGGAGAGCTCGAAGCCGGTGAGAGTGAAGAACGGGAACAGGAACGGCCCCTGCCTGGCGGTCGACCCCTGGGTCCCGCGCGGGGAGAAGTCGGCGAGCTCGAACGGCCCGTCGGGGCTGCAGTCCCGCCATGGGCGCTCGTTCTGCGCCGGCTTCTGCGGGACGAGGGCGTTGAGCCGGCTCACGCCCGCCGCGGTGAGCGTCGAGGGCTTGAAGACGTCGGCCGCGGTGAGCCGGCGGCCGGTGCGCAGGTCGACGGTGACGACCTCGCCGCCCGGGGAGCCGTCGGCCTGCTGGCAGTTGTCCGACAGCAGGTAGTAGCGGACCGACACCAGGCGGGGGCCGCGCAGCCCGAGCCTCGTCTCGGTGCCGATCTTCGCGGGCCTGCCCTTGCAGAAACGTGGAGCGTTCTTCTTCCACACCCCGACGAGCCAGTCGATCGGCTCGCGCAGCTCGGCGTTGACGCGGCGCTCCAGCGCGGGGTCCCGCAACCCGGTGACCTTGGGGTACTGCGCGTTCTGGATCTCGATCGCCGGGTCGGTGAGCTTGCGGTTGTCGGCCACCAGGGTGACGACGGCGGCGGGCACGGGCGCGGGCCGCGAGGGCTCGTCGTCCTGCACCGCGTAGACGACGCCGCCCGCCGTCCCCGCGACCACGGCGGCGCCCGCGGCGGCCATCGCGCCCTTGCCGGCCGCGGTGGCGAGGAAGCCCTTGCTCACGGCCGCGCCCGCGGTCCCCGCACCGCCGGCGCCGCCCGCGCCGCCCGCTCCGGCGGTGCCCGCCGCACCCGCCGCGCCCGCGCCCGCCGCGGCGGACGCGCCGGGCGTGACGGCGAGGGCGCCGAGCGGGAACAGCGCGGCCAGGGCGACCGCGGCGCCCGCCAGGGCGCGCACGCCCCGCTGCTCCCAGTCGCCCCCGTACGCGGCGACGGCGGCGATGTCGAGCCGCGTGACGAACTCCGCCGCGCCCGGCGGCCGCTGCCCCGGGTCCTTCGCCATCCCCTGGAGGACGAGTTCGCGCAGCGGTCCGGGCACGTCCCGCACGTCGACCTGCGCGGTGAGGTGCTGGTTCATCAGGGCCGCCCGGTCGGCCGACGCGAAGGGGCGGTGCCCGGTGACGCACTCGACGAACACGCACGTCGCGGCGTACACGTCGGTGGCGGGGCTGGCGGGGTCGCCGCGCCACTGCTCCGGCGCCATGTAGACCGGCGTCCCCGAGATCGAGCTGCCGCCCGTCAGGACGGCGATGCCGAAGTCCACGAGCTTGCTCAGCCCGTCGCCCCGCACCACGACGTTCGCCGGCTTGTAGTCGCGGTGCACGACCCCGACGGCGTGCGCGGAGGCGAGCCCGAGCAGCGAGCCCTTCAGCACGAGCAGCGCGGCCTCCGGGGTGAGGGCCCCGTTCTCGCGCAGCACCTCCTTCAGGGACGCGCCGTTCACCGCCTCCATCACGATCGCCGCGCCGTGCTCGCCCTCCACGAACTGGTAGAGGCGGGCCACGTACGGGCTCGTCAGGCGGCCGAGCATCTGCGCCTCGGACCGCAGCGCGTCGACCGCGCCGGGGTCCCCGCCGGTCAGGTACTTGATCGCGACCGGGGTCCCGGAACCCGTGTGGCGGGCCAGGACGACCCGTCCCTGCGCGCCGCGCCCGAGCTCGCGCTCCTCGGTGAACCCTGCCAGCCGCCAGTCCATCCCGCTCTCCCGCCGCTCTTCAGATCATGCTTCACAGGACGGTGACGCCACCGCGTGAGGAAAGGTTCGCGGAAAGTCGGCACGACCGCCAGATCGGGCCCGGGCCCGGGGCCCGGGGAGGACCGGTGAGATGGGACACACCGGCCGCGGCGCGCACGCGGGCCCGGGAGCGTTCGAAGCCACAGGTCACGGGCCGCCCTTGTCATTCCATGACAAAGCGCGGAGGAAAAGCGCGGCCGGGAATTCGCGGAAGGAATGTGCTACAACCCGTTGGGGTTCGCCGACCGCGAAAGGATCTTCATGGGCGCAGCGGAGGCTCTCGCAGGGATCGTCGACACCGAGCGCTATCCGCTGGCCGCGCCGGGCGGCGCGGGATGGGACGTACTCGTTTCCCGGACCAGGGACGAGCTGGAGAAAACGGGCTGCTGCGTGCTGCCCGACTTCATTCGCCCGGCATTGCGGGACGCGCTGCGCGCGGAATGCGGGGCGATCGCACCGCACGCGCATTACGACGTGGAAACGGTGAACGCCTACAACATCGACGTGAGCACGCCATTGCCGGAGGACCACCCCGGGCGCCTCACCGTCGAGCGGGGCAACGCGTTCGTCGCCCGCGACCACATCCCCGCCGGGTCCGTCGTCCACCGGCTCTACGCGAGCGGGCTCTTCCAGCGGTTCGTGGCGGCCCTGCTTCGGGCTGCCCCGGGTCCACGAGCTGGCCGACCCGCTGTCGGGGCTCGTCCTCAACGTCGTCAACCCGGGAATGGAGCACCCCTGGCACTTCGACACCAACGAGTTCACCGTCAGCCTGCTGACGCAGGAGCCCGAGGACGGGGGCGTCTTCGAGTACTGCCCGAACATCAGGTCGGCGGAGGCGGAGAACTTCGGCGACGTGCGCCGCGTGCTGACCGGGCACGGCGGCGACCTCGTCCGCGGGCTCAGGCTCCGCCCCGGTGACCTGCAGCTGTTCAGGGGACGGTACTCGCTGCACCGGGTCGCCGCGGTCCGGGGGGACACGGCGCGGCACACGGCGATCCTCGCCTACAGCGAGCGCCCGGGGGTCATCGGCAGCGTCGCGCGCACGAGGCAGCTCTTCGGCCGCGTCCTGCCCGAGCACCTGGCGGCGGAGGGACGCGCCGTCAGGGTCGACCGGCTGCTGGACTAGGAGGCACCCGCCCGTGCGCACGGACGCCACAGGGAAGATCTCGCTCGACCACATCTACACCAGCCCCGATCCTCGCGCCTACTTCGGCACGCTGCGCGAACTCCACTACGACATCCCGGAACTGGCCAAACCGCACTTCCAGCGGCTCATCGCCGAATACCGGGAGGCGCGCGGCGTCCCGGTCCCCACCGTTCTCGATATCGGCTGTTCCTACGGCATTAATGCGGCTCTGCTGAAATACGGCGTGACGATGGCGGACCTGTACGATCGCTACGGCGGTCCCGACGCCCCCGGACGCACACGCGCCGGCCTTCTGGCCCGAGACCGGGAGTTGGTCCGTTCCCGTGAAGCGACGAACCGCCTGCGTTTCCTCGGCCTCGACGCGTCCGACAGCGCCCTTTCCTACGCGCTCGAAGCGGGCTTCCTCGACGGCGCCGTCCACGCGGACCTGGAGAACGGCGAGCCGACCGCCGAGCAGCGCGCCCAGCTCGCCGGAACGGACCTGGTCATCTCGACGGGGTGCCTCGGCTACGTCACCGAGCGCACCCTCACCCGCGTCGTCGAGGCGCACGGGGAGCGCAGGCCGTGGATGGCACATTTCGTGCTGCGCATGTTCCCGTTCGACCCGATCGCCGAAGCGCTCGCGGCCGCCGGGTACACGACCGTTCGCCACGAGGGCCTGTTCCGGCAGCGGCGGTTCGCGACGCCGCAGGAGCAGGAACTCGTCCTGGACCGGCTCGCCGAGGTCGGCGCCGACCCGGACGGCCTGGAGACCGGCGGCTGGTTCTACGCGCAGCTCTACATCAGCCGTCCACGCGACTGACCCCTTCCGACCGGTCGCGGACACGTGACCCGGGGAACGAACAGAACAAGAGGATCGATGTGAACGCCGGCCAAGAACTGTCGTCCCGCACCTTCGGCAACGAGGAGCGCCTGCCGCGGGTGCCGCTGCCCACGCTCGACGCCACCTGCGAGCGGTTCCTCGAATGGTGCGGACCGCTGCTGACCGCGGACGAGCGGGCCCGGACCGAGTCGGCGCTGGCCTCGTTCGCCCGCCCGGACGGCCCGGGCCGCGCGCTGCACGCGGCGCTGGAGCGCTACGACGCGAGCGAGGGGGTGGAGAGCTGGCTGGACACGTTCTGGCCCTACCGCTACCTCGGCCGCCGCGACCGGATCGCGCTGAACGCCAACTTCTTCTTCCTGTTCAAGGAGTCGCCGGAGGGACAGGTCGAGCGCGCGGCCGGGCTCATCGCCGGGGCGCTGGACTACAAGCTGCGGCTCGACCGGGAGGAGATCCCGCCGGTCGTGCAGCGCGGCCGCCCGCTGTCGATGGCGCAGAACCGGTACCTGTTCTCCACGACCCGCATCCCCGGCGCCGAACAGGACACCGTCCGCGCCCCCTACACCGCCGAGTGGCCGGGGCCGTCGGACGCCCGCCACATCGTGGTGCTGTTCCGCGGCAACATGATCAAAATGGACGTGCTCGGTCCCGACGGCCACCCCCACACGCTGGAGGAGCTGCGCGAGGGCCTCGGTTCCGTGCTGAAGGCGGAGGCGGCGCCGGTGCCGTCCGCCGGGCACCTCACCACCAAGGCCCGCGCCGAGTGGGCGGCGAGCCGCGAGGCCCTGCTGGCCCTCGGCAACGCCAAGGCGCTCGACGACATCGAGACCGCCCTGTTCTGCGTGTGCCTGGAGGACTCCGTCCCCGAGACCACCCTCGACGCCTGCGACCACCTGCTCCACGGCGACAGCGCCGGCCGCTGGTTCGACAAGGCCGTCTCCTTCGTCGTGTTCGGCGACGGCACCGCGGGCATCAACGTGGAGCACTGCGGCCTGGACGGCACCACGATTCTCAGCTTCGTCGACGCGCTGCTGAGCGAGCCCCCGGAGAAGCTGTCGCAGCGGTCGGGCGCCCGGTCGCAGGGGCTCCCGGTCGCCGAGGCGATCGAGTTCACTCTGGACGACGCCCTGCGGCGCGACATCGGCGACGCCGCGGCGGCCTTCGCCGCGTACGGGGCGGCCACGGCCACCACGACCGTGTCGTTCGACGACTTCGGCACCGAGCACATCAAGCGGCTGAAGATGTCGCCGGACGCGTTCGTCCAGATGGCCTACCAGCTCGCCCACAAGCGCGCGAAGGGCCTCGTCGGCGCCACCTACGAGTCGATCGCGACCCGCCAGTACCGGGGCGGGCGCACCGAGGCGATGCGCGTCGTCACCCCCGAGGTGCTCCGCTTCGTCGAGGCCATGGACGACCCGGCGGCCGGGGCAGGGCCGCGCCGGGACGCCTTCCGCGCCGCCGCCGACGCCCACGTCCGGCGGGCCAAGGAGTGCCAGGCGGGACAGGCGCCCGAGCAGCACCTGTGGGAGCTCCAGCTGATCCAGAAGCGGCGCGGCGCCGAGCTGGGCGTCACCGAGCCGCTCCCGCTGTTCGAGTCCCCCGGGTGGCTCGTCATGCGGGACGACTACCTGAGCACCAGTTCCGCACCGTCGGTCAACATCCGGTACTTCGGGTTCGGCTCGACCAGCGAACAGTGCATCGGCGTCGCCTACGTCCTGCTTCCCGACCGCCTCAACGTCTACCTGAGCACCCCGCGGCCGGTGGCGGACGCGATGCTGGAGTTCGCCGGCCGGCTCCGCGAGGCCGTCAGCGAGCTGCGGGACCTGCTCGCGTGATCACCTTCCGGGTCTCGCCGGCCGGTGCGTCCGCCCGATCGGGTAGAGCCAGCGCCGGAACACCCGGCTGAGCCCGGGCATCACGAGGACGGTGAGCAGCGGGATCACGATGACGGGGAACGTCAGCGCCCGCAGCGGCAGCGGCCACGACTGGGTCAGCGGCGTGACGAACGCCTGCAGGAGCAGGGCGAGCGGGTACACGGCGCAGAAGGTGACCACGATCATCTTGAGCTTGGAGGGCGGCGGGACGGACTCGCCGGGCAGGCTGAACCACGTCTCCAGCCCGGTGGTGTCCTGCCGGTGCTCGTCGGCGATCCCGCTGACCCGCTCGATCCACTCCGCGCGCTCGTCGGAGTGCAGCCACCGGTCGAGCCGCTCCTGGTCGGCGAAGTTCACGACCGTGTAGTACCGGTGCCGCGACCCCTCCGCGCGCAGCCAGGTGGCGCCCTGGTGGCCGGAGTACCGGGTCGCGACCTCGTGGAGCCCCTGCGCCCACTCCTCGAAGTCGCGCTCCCGGCCCGGCCTGACGTCCCAGGTGAACACGATCGTGACGGGCTCGGTCTCCGCTGAAGCCATGGCTGAGATCTCACCCGTCCCGTCCGGTCCATGCGCATCGGTCCCATCCGGTCCATGCGCATTTATGCCGATCAGGTGGCGGCGAGCGCCTCGGTGGGGCTGAGGCGGGACGCCCGGATCGCCGGGTACAGGCCGGCCACCGCGCCGATGAGCAGGGTCGCGGCGACCCCGCCGAGCACCGCCCACGCGGGGATGACGACCGGCCATCCCTGGGACACGGCGTAGCCGGCGGTGACGAGCGCGCCGGCGGCCGCCCCGCCCGCGCCGCCGAGCGCCGACAGCAGCAGCGACTCCGCGAGGAACTGCGTGCGGATCTGGCCGCGGGTCGCGCCGAGGGAGCGGCGCAGCCCGATCTCCGACCGGCGCTCCAGCACCGAGATGACCATGGTGTTGGCGACCCCCACGCCGCCGACCAGCAGCGCGACCGCGCCGAGGCCGAGCAGCAGCCCGGTGAACGCCTCGCCCGCCGCCTTCCTGGCCGCCAGGGCGTCCGACGGCCGCGACACCTCCACCTCGTTCGGCGCCTCCGGGTTCGCGGTCGCGCCCAGCACCTCCCGGACGTCCTCGACGCTCGCCTCCGCCGACCGCGTGTAGATCGTCGTCGGATGGCCGTCGAAACCGAGCCGGTCCTGCGCCGCGGCCCAGCCGACCAGCGCGGCGCCGTCCAGCTCGGGGGCCAGCTCCGCCGGCTCCAGGATGCCGATCACGGTGAACCAGCGCCCGCCGATCAGCACCTGGACGTCCGGCGCCGCGTGCCCGATCCCGAGGCGCCGCGCGGCGGTCGAGCCGAGGACCGTCGCGGGGAAGCCGCCGGTCGCGGCGTTCAGCCACACCCCGCCGCGCAGCCTCGCCCCCGTCGCGGCGCGCAGGTCGGTGCGGGCCGCGTACGCCGAGATCCCGTTGGTCTCCGCCTCGGGGATCTTGCCGGTCCGGTAGACCTTCGCGCCGTCCACCAGCCCGGTCGCCGACACCTCCCGGACCGGGGCGATCCGGGCCACCATGGCCTCCGACTCCAGCGGAAGCTGAGCCTTCTCGCCGGTCAGGGTGCTGCCGGGCGAGACGGTCAGCAGGTTGGTGCCGAGCGCCGCGAGGGCCCGGTCGAGGTCGGCGCGCGAGGAGGAGGACACCCCGACGACCGCGACCATCGCTGCGATCCCGATCGCGATGCCGAGCGCGGACAGGAAGGCCCGCAGCGGCCGGGTCCGCAGGCCGACCGCGCCGACCCTGAGCACGTCGCCCGGCCACAGCCGGGCCGGCTGGAGCGTCCCGGCCGTCATCGCGCCGCCCCCGCCATGCGCGGGCCGTCGCCCGCCGGGCCGTCCCCCGCGGAGCCGTCCGCGGAGCCGTCCGCGGAGTCGGCCACCACCAGGCCGTCGCGCATCCGGACGCGGCGCGGCAGGGCCGCCGCGATCTCCCGGTCGTGCGTGATGACCACGACGGTGGTACCGGCGGCGTGCAGCTCGCGCAGCAGGGCCATCACCCCGTCGCCGGAGGCCGAGTCCAGAGCGCCGGTCGGCTCGTCCGCGAGCAGCAGCGCGGGCTCCCCGGCGACCGCCCGCGCGATCGCGACCCGCTGCCGTTCGCCGCCGGACAGCTCGTGCGGCGCGTGCTCCAGCCGGTGGCCGAGCCCGACCCGCTCCAGCGCCGCCGCGGCCCGCCGCCGCCGCGCCGCCGGGCGCAGCCCGGAGTACAGCAGGCCGTCCGCGACGTTGTCGATCGCCCGGGTCCCCGCCGCCAGGTGGAAGTGCTGGAAGACGAACCCGATGCGGCTCGCGCGCAGCGCCGACAGCCTGGCGTCCGAGAGCCGCCCCACGTCGTGGCCGTCGACGCGGATCTCGCCCGAGGTGGGGCGGTCCAGGGTGCCGAGCATGTTGAGCATGGTCGTCTTGCCGGACCCGGACGGGCCGACGATCGCGACCAGCTCGCCCGCGCCGACGTGCAGCGACACCCCGGCGAGCGCGTGCACGCCGCCCGGGTAGGACTTCCGCACGTCCCGCAGCGTGATCATTTCGGTACCCCCACGAGCGCGCCCTCGGCGATCCCCGCCCCGGAGACCTCGACCTTCCCGTCGGCGAACAGCCCGGTCTCGACCGGGACGTACGACGACGTCCCGCCCCTGACGACCTCCACCCCGAAACCGCCCTCCCGCAGCGCGACCAGCGCCGACACCGGCACCGTCAGGACGTTCTCGCGCCGGCCCGCGGTGAAGCGGACGTCGGCCGAGGCGAGCGCGTAGCGGGCCGCGGCCTTCCGGGCCGCGGCGGAGTCGAGCCAGATCGTGACCTCCACCTTCGTCGCCGGGTCCTCGTTCTGCCCGCCCGGCTCGATCACGGTGGTGACCTCGTCGATCTCGGCCTCGACCGGCCGCCCCTCCGGCAGGGTCACCTCCACCCTGGCGCCCTTCTTCGCCAGCCGCTGGTCGGCGGTGTCCAGCTCGACCGTGACGGCCTGCGTGGTCCCGGTGTAGGTGAGGATCTTCTTGCCGGGCGCGGCGGGCTCGCCCGGGTTGGCCGCGAGGGTCTCGACCCGGACGGGCCCGGCCGCGTACGCGACCCGTCCGACCTCGACGGTCCCGGTCTGCGGCGCGCCGATGTCCTCCTGCCATTCCCGGACGGCCTCGGCGGTGCCCGAGGTGTACTCGCCGTCCACGGTGAAGCCGCCGTAGCCGAGCGCGCTGAGGTTCTTCTCGAACCGCTTCACGTCGGACCCCTCGGTCCCGGTCCGCAGCGGCCGGTAGGACGGCTTGGACCCGTACATCAGCACGACGGGATCGCCGTCGAGCTCGTAGAGCCGGTGGCCGCGGGTGACCTCGTCCCCGCTCTCGGGCAGCCAGGTGATCGTGCCCCTGGCCTGGCTCGTCGCCGTCAGGGTCGGGCCGTAGCCGAGCTGCCCGTCCTCGGTCTGGGTGTCGCTGAGCGTCTCCCTCGCCACCTTCGCCGTGCCGGGCGGCAGGGCCGCGGCCCGCCCGCCGCCCCGGTCCCCGCCGGTGGCGAGCGCCGCCGCGGTGGCGGCGCCGCCCGCCGCGACGACCGCGGCGACGGCCAGAGCGATCCTCAGGCGCGGCCGGCGCCGGGCGCGGCGGCCCTCCCGCTCGGCCGGCGCGCGCTCCGCGACGGTCTCCCCCGTCACTTCCCGCCGCCCTGAAGGACCTTGTCGCAGGCCTGCCGCGCGGTCTCCAGGTCCGGGTCGTCACCGACCGTGTTCTTGTCGATCCGGATGCCGGGCTGGTTCGGGTCGGGGTCCGGGAACTTCTCCACGCCGTTCTTGCGCATGCACGCGGCGAACTCGCGCGCCCGCTCCTGCATCTTCGGATCGGGCGCGCCGGTGCGGTCGGCCATGGGGTTGTACTGCCGGCACGCCTCCATGGCCTTCTCCATGACGCCCTTGTCGCCCTTGGACTGGATCCGGATGCCCCCGCCGGGCTTCGGGTCCTCCATGTCGATGCCGTGCTCGCGCATGCACTGGGCGAACTTGACGCCGCGCTCCTCCGGGCTGAGCTGCTCGCCGCCCTGCTTGGCGCCGCCCTGCTTCGCGCCCCCGTTCGCCGAGGCCACGGTGTCGTCCTTGCCGTCCGAGCCGCACCCGGTCAGGGTCAGCGCCAGCGCGAGCGGCAGCACGGCCAGGATCCTCAGTCGCATGTCTCCTCCTCGTTCCCGGCCGGAGCGGTTCCGGCCGGCGAGGAGCGATGCAACCCGGCGGCGCGTTTCCCCCGCGTTTCCGCTCCCGGGCGTTTCCGGGGAGGCGTTCACTAACGGAAACGAAACACGGCCTCCGGCACCATCGGCGTTCGGAGGAGGCTTCATGAGAGTGCTGGTGGCAGAGGACGAGCGGCTCCTGGCCGACGCGATCGCCGAATGGCTGCGCGACGACGCGCACGCCGTCGACCTGGCCCACGACGGCGCGTCCGCCCTGGAGCGGGTCACGGTCAACGACTACGACGTGGTCGTGCTGGACCGCGACCTGCCCCTCGTCCACGGCGACGACGTGTGCCGCGAGATCGTCCGGGGCGGGGGCGCCGCGCGGGTCCTGATGCTCACCGCCGCCGCGGAGGTCACCGACCGCGTCGACGGGCTCGGCCTCGGCGCCGACGACTACCTGACCAAGCCGTTCGCGTTCCCCGAGCTCGCCGCCCGCGTGCACGCGCTCGGCCGCCGCTGCCGCCCGGCCGCGCCGCCGACGCTGCACCGCGCCGGGATCACCCTGGACCCGGCGCGCCGCGAGGTGTTCCGGGACGGCCGCTACGTGCCGCTCGCGCGCAAGGAGTTCGCCGTCCTCGCCGAGCTGCTGCGCGCCGAGGGAGCCGTCGTGTCCGCCGAGCAGCTCCTGGAGAAGGTGTGGGACGAGCACGCCGACCCGTTCACCGGCGCCGTCCGCCTGACCGTCCTCAAGCTGCGCCGCAAGCTCGCCGACCCGCCCGTCGTCGAGACCGTCAAAGGAGCGGGGTACCGGATCCCATGAGGTTGTCGCTGCGCGCCCGGCTCACCCTCACCTACGGCGGCCTGTTCCTCGCCGCCGGGGTGGTGCTGCTCGGCGCGACCTACGCCCTGTTCGACCAGCAGCTCTCGCGGTCCGGGCCGAAAGTGCTGGCCACCCGGCTGACCCCGGCCCCCGGCACCGCGCCGCCGGCCGGGGTCTCGCAGGAGGCGGCGCAGGCGAGGGTGATGGCCGACACCGACCGCTGGATACGCGACCAGCGCGAGGAGCTGCACGACGCCGCCGTCACCTCCCTGGTCACCCAGGGGTCGATCGCGCTGCTGGTCGTCGGGGGCGCCGCGGCGGGCTTCGGCTGGCTGATCGCGGGCCAGGTCCTGTCGCCGCTGCACCGCGTCACCGAGACGGCCCGCCGCATCGCCGGCTCGCCCGCCGCCGACCGGGGCCTGCACGAGCGCATCGCGCTGCGGGGCCCCCGCGACGAGGTCAAGGAGCTCGCCGACACCTTCGACACGATGGTCGAGCGCCTCGACCGCTCCTTCGACGGCCAGCGCCGCTTCGTCGCGAACGCCTCCCACGAGCTGCGCACCCCGCTCACCCTCGGCCGCGCGCTGGTGGAGGTGGCGATGCACCGCGAGTCGGCGTCCCCGGACGTCCGGCAGCTCGGCGAGACCCTCCTGCAGATCAACGCGCGGCACGAGCGCCTCATCACCGGCCTGCTCCTGCTCGCCCGCTCGGAGAACGAGATCACCACCCGGGCGCCGGTGGACCTCGCGGACGTCGTCGCCCACGTCACCGCGCAGACGGCGCTCGAAGCCGACGGCTCCGGCATCACCGTCGAGACCGACACCGCCGAGGCCATGACGGCGGGCGACGCGCTCCTGCTGGAACGCGTCGTGCAGAACCTGCTGGAGAACGGGCTACGGCACAACACCGGCTCCGGGTGGGTGTCCCTGTCCTGCCGCACCGAGGGCGGCCGCGCCGTGCTGGAGGTCGCCAACTCCGGCCCCGCCGTCCCGCCCTACGAGATCCCGGCCCTCTTCGAGCCCTTCCGCCGCCTCGACGGCGACCGCCTCGTCACCGCCAAGGGCGCCGGTCTCGGCCTCTCCATCGTCCAGTCCATCGTCCGCGCCCACAACGGCACCGTGACCGCCGCCCCCCGCCGGGAAGGCGGCCTCACCGTCACCGTCGCCCTCCCCTCCGCGGACCCGGACCCCGAGACCGAACCCCGCCACGCCCCGCACGCCGCCCGCGCCTAAGCCCGCTTCCGGGGAGAAAGCCGAGTTCATCCGGGCCATAGCGGTTTGTTATGTGCTGCTGGCATTACCCGGTTCAGAGCGCGAATGAGACTTTTATCGCGTTCCTCCGGCCTCTCGCGGCCTCCCCGCCCGGACTCTCCCCCGGCACCGGACGGGAATCGCTCCGCTCCCTCGCGAGAGGCGGTACTGCCTCGCCGGGAGAAAAGGCGGAAGTGCATGAGAACGCGTACCCGACCCGCCCGGGCACGCCGGCGGCTCGCCGCCGGACTCGCCGGGGTGGCGGCGGCCACCCTCGCGGCGTCCACCGGCACCGCCTCGGCGCAGGACCTGCCGATCACGCAGCAGGTGCAGCAGCAGGACCAGTGGTGCTGGGTCGCCAGCGGCCTGACGATCGCCAAGTTCTTCGGCAAGGGCAACGTCAGCCAGAACGACTTCTGCGCCCTCGGGCGCGGCTACCCGCGCGGCAGCTCCTGCCCCAACCAGGCCGGCTACCTGGAGTACGACCAGCGCGCGTTCCAGGCGCTCGGCGTTTCCCCCGGCCAGGTCAGCGGCCCCCTGTCGTCCCAGGCGGTCACGACCGAGATCAACGGTCAGCGGCCGATCCTCACCGGCATCTACTGGACGGCCGGCGGCGGCCACGCGCAGGTCATCTACGGCTACTCCGGCCAGACGGTCTCCTACGGCGACCCGTGGCCCTCCAGCCCCCGGTACGGGGAGATGGCGTACAGCAGCTACGTCAGCAACTACCAGTTCCGCTGGGGCCAGGCCCTGTCCAGGATCGGAGGCTGACATGCGCACGACTGCGAGACTCGCGGCCGGGTCCCTGATCGCGGGGACCGTCCTGATGGGCGGCACCGCGGCGCTGGCCGCCGGGCCGTCCTCCGACGAGGCCGCCGCCGCGAAGGCCGCCGCGTCGCCCGCCGCCCGGCAGCGGCTCGGCGCGTTCTTCGTCCACCTCGACCAGCACCAGCGCGGGCAGCTGGTGACCCGGGCCGTGCCGAAGGCCGCCGCGCAGGCGAAGGCCCCGCGCCTGGAAGGGTCCGTCCAGCGGGTCTACTCGCTGAACCCGGCGTTCGTGAAGGGCGACGGCGGCGCACCCGTCGCGACCTTCGCCTACATGGCCGTCGGCGCGGCGTCGGCGAGCGGGCAGCACGCGACGGTGTGGCTGACCCGGTCCGGCGCGGGCTGGCAGGTCATGAACGTCATCTCCGGGACGGAGGAGGCGGTCTACCCGGCGCGGGCCCAGGGCGGGACGGTGTTCACCGAGCCGCAGATCCACGCGTGGTACCGGCTGAAGGACGGCCGGGTCACCGCGCTCAACGACACCGCCGCGTCGTCGGTCGGCAGGACCGGCGTCACGGTGGCGGCGTACCGGAGGCTCGTGCGCTCCCGGTACGCCGACAAACTCCCGGGCACCGCCTACCAGCGGTCCGGGAAGCTCGGCGGCTTCTCGCCCGCGACCGGCGTCAGCGATCCGGCGCCGGACAGGGGCCCGGCGCCCGCTCTGCTGGCACTGGGCGCGGGCGGTGCGGTGACCGCCGCGGGCGTCGCACTCGTGCGGCGCCGCCGCCAGGGCAGCTACTAGCCGCCCTCCCCCGGGTTCCGGGAACCGCCCCCCTCCCCGGGACCCGTGCCGGCGCCCGTCCCCGCGTCCGCCGCCGGGCCCGCGGGGACGGGCAGCGCCGGGTGCGCCTCGGGATGCTCGTCCCACCAGTCGCCGTAGACGCGCTGGGCCCGGACGAGGTCGAGGTAGACGGCGTCGAAGACGCCGCGCAGCCGGGCCGCCGCCCGCTCGGCCCCGGGTCGCCACATCAGGACGACCCGCTGGCCGAGCGGGTCGCCGGTGATCCGGCGGAACGCGACCCCCTCGCGGGGGGCCGCGGTCGGCTGGTAGATGCCGACGGCGCGCCCGGACCGGATGAGCGAGGCCGAGATCTGCCAGTCCGTCGCCCAGTACCTGACCCGCGGCTGGAACCCGGCCTCGGCGCACACGCCGCGCAGGTAGGCGGGCCAGGGGCCGTCGTCGAGCGGGTCGTCGATCCAGTCGTGGTCGGCGAGATCGGCCAGGTCGACGGTCGCGCCGGCGGCGAGGGGGCTGGAGCAGGACATCCCGACGAGGGCCGGCTCGCACTCGACGAGCACGAACCGCTCCAGGCCGTCGTGCGGCCGCGGCGGATGGTCGACGGGCTCCTGGAACAGCCCGATGTCGAGGGTGCCGGAGCCGAGCAGCGCGGGGATGCGCCCGCCGCCGGGGTCGACGCGCAGGTGCAGCCGCGCCTCCGGGGACAGCGAGCCGAGATGGTCGCTGAGCCGCGTGAGCGCCGGGCACGCCTGCACCCCGACCCGCAGCAGCGGCATGGCGGCCGGTTCGCGGAGCCGGTTCGCGAGCGCGGCGTTCAGGTCGTCGATGCTGGCCAGCGCGGCCCGCGCGCGGGTGGCGACCTCGGCGCCGACCGGCGTCGGCGTGACGCCCTCCGGGGAGCGGACGAACAGCTGCACGCCGAGGTGGCCCTCGACCCGGCGCAGCATGGTGCTGACGGCGGGCTGGGTCAGGCCGAGCCGCGCGGCGGCCTTGCTGATGCTGCCGGTCGCGGCGATCGCCTCGATCATCCTGAGGTGGTGGGGGCCGAGGTCCACGGAAGCGCTCCTGACCGTCTGTACGCCCCGTCCGGTGAATTCAGCCGCATCGTAACCCGGTATCGGTCCGGGCAAAGTGGAAATCCGTGCCAGAGCGCCCGGACCACGTCACCGGGCGGCGCCGTGCCGCCGCAGCTCGCGCGGGCTGACGCCGAACCGCTGCCGGAACGCGTGGCTGAGCGCGCTGGCCGAGGAGAACCCGGTGGCGTGCGCGAGGTCGGTGATGGTGACGTGCCGGTCGAGGGGGTTGCGCAGCCGGTCGCGGACGAGCCGGAGCCGCTCCTCGCGGATCAGCTCGCGGGGGGTGGTCCCGGCGCGCTGCAGCGCGAGCTGCACCTGCCGCAGCGACCAGCCGAGGTCCTGCGCCATCGCGGCGCCGGTGAGCCCGGGGTCGGTGGCGTGCTCGCGGACGTAGCGGCGCACGACCGCCTCCACCTCGGCGAGGTGGCCGGGCGCGGGCGGGCGCTCCTGCCCGGCGAGCAGCAGGCACAGCAGCTCGGTGATCCGCTCGCAGGCGGCGTCGAACTGCGGCTCGCTGAGGCTGCGCCGCTCCTCGCCGACGGCCCGCACCATGTCGGCGACGACGCGGCCGAGGCCCGCGGACAGGTCCAGGCCGGTCACCGGGAGGGCGGGGCCGCCCAGCCGGCCGTCCATCTCGCGGGCCGGGATCGTCATGACCAGCGCGCGGGCCGGGCTCGGCTGGACGACCCGGAACGGCGCCGCGGGCGCGATGAGGCCGCCCGTGCCGGGGCGCAGCCGCGCCTCGCGGCCGTCCTGCACCATGAGCATCTCGCCGTGCAGCGGGAGCAGGAACCGGTAGCCGCGGTCGCGGCGCGCCTGCCCGGGGGTGCGGACGAACTCCGCCCGGTCCGACAGGTACAGCACGAGCCGGTACTCGGCGCCGCGCGGTCCGGACGGCCCGCCGAGCACGTCGTCCAACGCAGGCCCCTCCGCCCCCCGCCCTAGATCACTTGCGGGCGAGCGTAGTAGATCACCGTCCGACGAATCAGCCGAATCCATCGGAAAGTAACGTGATTCAGACGGTGGGTGATCTTGCGATGCGCCCGGTGGCAACTTCTCTGCGCGCGGGCACAAGCGCGCTCCCGCTCACCCGTCCTACGGTGCCGAAACTGCGGCGTATCCGCGCCGTCCCCACCAGCCATGAGGCGGTCCGCCGGGTGTCGCCGACACCGGCCCGGCCCACCTCGCCCGAAGACCCCTGCACCGAGGATCTGATGGAGCCATTCCTCTTGGCGGCGCTCGTCGTCGTGGCGGGCGCCCTCCTGGCACGCCAGCGGCGGGAGACGGCCGACCTCCGCGCGCAGAACGCCGTCCTGGCCCGCGGGCTCGACCTGCGCGAGAGGGAGCTGCGGCACCTCGCGGACGTCCGGCTGCCCGAGCTCATGGAGTCCCTGCACAACCCCGGCGTGCGCGTCACCGGCCCGCTGCACGACCTGGACCGCGAGGCGCCCGCCTTCGGGCAGGCGATGCGGACCGTCACCGAGCTGTTCGCGGGATCCGCCGCGCGCGTCCGGGAACGGGCCGACCTCTCGGCCAAGTCGACGCTGCGCGCGATGATGCGCGCCGTGCAGAGCCTCGCCAACGAGCAGCAGCTCGCCATCTCCGACATGCAGGAGCGCCATGACGACCCGGACGTGCTGGAGGGCCTGCTCCGCGTCGACCACATGAACGCCCAGCTCGGACGGCGCGCCCAGGCCACCGCCGTGCTGTGCGGGTCGTGGCCGGGGCAGCAGCGCTCGGCGTCGTCGATGAGCGACGTGGTGCGCGGCGCGACCTCCCGCATCCGCGACTACCTGCGGGTCAACATGCAGGGGCCGGTGAACGCCGCGGTGACCAGCCGGGCCGTGGAACCGATCGTGCTGACCCTGGCCGAGCTGCTGGACAACGCGGCACGGCACTCGCGCCCCGACACCACCGTCGAGGTCAACTTCCAGTCCACGCACAACGGCGTCGCCATCATGATCGACGACGCCGGGGTCGCGATGGACGCCGAGGAGCTCCAGCGCGCCGCCGACCTGCTGTCCGGCGACGCCTCCGTCGACATCCACCGGCTCGGCGACCCGCCCCGCGTCGGGTTCGCGGTGGCCGGCGTCCTCGCCGCGCGGTACGGCTTCCGGGTGTCGGTCGACACCCGCTCCCCCTACGGCGGCGTGCGCGCCGTCGTGTTCGTACCGTCGACGCTGCTCACCGACGTTCCGGGCGAGCGTGCGCCCGAACCGTCCGCCGCGTCCGGCCCGGTCGCGGAGAGCCCCGCGCCCGCCGCCCTGACCGACCTCCCCGCCACCCCGGGCGGCCTTCCGAAACGCACCCGCGTCGCGGTCGCCGAACGTCCCACCGGGGAACACGAGCCGCCCGCCGAGCCGGACGCGGGGGCGCAGCCGCCGCCGCTCAGGCCGGCCCGGGAGACCGCCGCGGGCCTCGGCGCCTGGCAGCGCGGGACGCGGTCCGGCCGCGCCGCGACGCCGTCCGACGGCGAGGGCCCCGGTATCGAGAGCAAGGACCTGCGGCCATGAACGAGGGATGGAACGGCGCGATGGACGACGGTACGAACCGGCTCGGCTGGATGCTGGACGACGCGCTGCGGATGCCGGAGACCCGCTACGCGATCCTGCTGTCGGCCGACGGGCTGCTCATGGCGCACTCCGAGCGCATCAACGTGGACGAGGCGGAACGGCAGGCCGCGGGCATGGCGGGCCTGCAGTCGCTCGCCCGCAGCACCGCCGAGTTCTGCGGGGACGCCGGCACGACCTGGCGGCAGACCGTGAACGAGTTCGACGACGGGTACGTCTTCCTCGTCGCCGCCGGCCCCGGCGCCTACCTGGCGGTGTCGGCGACGCAGCACGTCGACATGGAGACCGTGTCGTTCCGGCTCCAGGAGCTCGTGCAGCGGCTGGGCAAGGAGTTGACCACCCCGCCGCGGCCGGGCGCGGGCCGTCCCGCATGACCCCGCGCCGCAGCAGGAGGGCGCTGGTCCGCCCGCACGTCGTCACCGGCGGGCGGGCCCACCCCACCCGCAACGTGTTCGACCTCGTCACCCTCGTGACCGCGACCGGCGACCTGCCGCGCACCGGCCTGTCCCCGGAGAAGCTCCGCATCGTCGAGCTGTGCCGCGGCGGCGCGCTGTCGGTCGTCGAGATCTCCGGTCACCTGAGCCTGCCCGTCGGGCTCACCAAGGTGCTGCTGTCCGACCTCGTCGACAGCGGCCACCTCGCCACCCGGGCCGCCGCGCCCGCCGCCCAGCAGTCCAAGGCCCGGCTCCTACAGGAGGTGCTCGATGGACTCCGCGCTCGCCTCTGACACCCCCTACCTGCGCGAGAGCGTCCGGACCGCCGTCAAGATCCTCATCGTGGGGCACTTCGCGGTCGGCAAGACCACCTACGTCGGGACGCTCTCGGAGATCCGCCCGCTGCGCACCGAGGAGCGGATGACGCAGGCCGGGGCGTCCGTGGACGACCTCGCCGGCATCAAGGACAAGACGACCACGACCGTCGCGATGGACTTCGGCCGCCTCACCCTCAGCGACGACCTCGTGCTGTACCTGTTCGGGGCGCCGGGGCAGCAGCGCTTCACCCGGCTGTGGGACGACCTCGCGCGCGGCGCCCTCGGCGCGCTGATCCTGGTCGACACCGCCCGCCTCCAGGAGTCGTTCGCCGTCATGGACATCGTGGAGAAGCAGGGCCTGCCGTACGCGGTCGCCGTCAACCACTTCGAGGGCGCGCCGCGGTTCCCCGAGGCGGAGGTGCGCGAGGCCCTCGACCTCGCGGCGTCGACCCCGCTCGTCAGCTGCGACGCCCGCGACCGCGTCTCCTCCACCGAGGCGCTCATCTCGCTCGTCGACCACCTCCTCACCCTGGACGGGGAGCAGCCATGACCATCGACCGCACGGCGCCCGAGCGCGTCCCGCTGTACGGCCCGGAGTTCGCCAAGGACCCGCAGGCCGCCTACGCGCGGATGCGCGAGCACGGCGACCTCGCGCCCGTCGAGCTGGCGCCGGGCGTGCCGGCGACGCTCGTCCTCGGCTACGACGCCGCCCTGGAGATCCTGCGCGACCCGGCCACGTTCCCGCGCTGCAGCGAGGTGTGGGAGGAGGAGGTCGGCCCCGAGTGCCCGGTGCTGCCGATGATGATGTCGCGGCCCAACGCCCTGTTCACCAACGGGACCGTGCACGCCCGCCTGCGCTCGGTGATCGTCGACAGCATGGACCGGGTCGATCCGGTGTCGCTGCGCGAGGACGTCGAGCGCAGCGCCGACACCCTCATCGACCGGTTCTCCGGCGACGGCAAGGCCGACCTGCTCGGCCAGTACGCGCGCATGGTGCCGCTGCTGGTGTTCAACGAGCTCCTCGGCTGCCCGCCCGAGATCGGCGACAAGCTCCTGCGCGGCATGAACGCGATCTTCGACACCGTCTCCGCCGAGGAGGGCAACGCGCTGCTCGGCGAGGCGGCCGGCGAACTGGTCGCGAGCAAGCGCGCCAATCCGGGCGCGGACGTGACGTCCTGGATGCTGAGCCACCCCGCCGGGCTCGACGACCTGGAGACGATCCACCAGGTCATCCTGCTGATGGGGGCCGGCACCCAGCCGGAGCAGAACCTCATCGCCAACGGCATCCTGCTGCTGCTGTCCGACGACCGCTTCGGCGGCGACCTGTCCGGGGGCGCCCTGCCCGTCGAGGACGCGCTCGACGAGATCCTCTGGACCGACCCCCCGATGGCCAACTACGGGACGACCTTCCCCCGCCAGGACATCGACTTCCACGGGTACCGGCTGCCCGCGCACCAGCCCGTCCTGGTCAGCTACGCCGCCGCGAACACCGACCCGTCCCGGGGGATCGCCGACCGCCGGGGCAACCGCGCCCACCTGTCCTACGCGGGCGGCCCGCACACCTGCCCGGTAAGGAGCCACTCCCGGCTCATCGCGTCCGTCGCGATCGAGAAGCTCCTCGACCGGATTCCCGACGTGGAGCTGGCCGTCCCCGCGGAGCACCTGGAGTGGCGGCCGGGCCCGTTCCACCGGGCCCTGACCGCCCTCCCGGTCACCTTCCCTCCGGACCAGGTCCTTCCGTAGCGGCGCGCAGCGCGCCGACGACGGCGGCGAGCTGCGTGACCAGGCCGGCAACGCCGGTCTGGTCGACGCCGTTGACGGTCACGGTGCGCAGCTCGTCCGGCTTGGGCAGCTTCGCCATGATCTCCGGCAGCGCCGTGATGAGCCGCGCCTGGACGGCCGCGGGCGTCCGCTCGTTCTCCAGCGCGGCGCGGGCGGCGTCCCGCTCCAGGTCGAGCAGCGCCTGCTCGTGCCGCGACCGGGCCCGCAGTTCGGCCACGGCGGTCTCGCCCTCGGCGCGCAGCCGGGCCAGCTCGTGGTCGCGCTCGATGCGCAGCCGCCCCGTCTCGGCCTCCTCCTCGTGCCGCTCGCGCTCCATCCGCAGCGCGTGCCGCGTCGTCTCGGTCTGGAGCTCGGCGAACTCGCGGGAGTCGTCGTGCTCGCGCCGCGTGCGGCGCAGCTTCTCGGCCGCCTCGGTGTCGAACAGCTGCGACTCGTTGCGGGCGCGCAGCTCGGCGAGCTCGCGCTCGTGCTCCAGCCGCTGCGTCTCCTTTATCCGCGCGGCGGCCATCTCCCGCTGCGCGACGGCCTCCTCGGCCTCCAGCTCCGCCAGCCGCGCGATCTGCCCCTGCTCGGCGCGGTAGGGCTTCTGCAGGTTCTCCCAGAGCCGCGACGAGCTGACCACGGCCTCCTTGATCTGCACCGTGACGATCCGCAGGCCGAGCCCCTGGTCGCTGTTGTCCTCGCCCTCGGCGACCGCGCGCAGCCGGGCCGTCAGCTCCTCGATGATCGGCTGCTTGTCGCTGAGGACGTCGCGCACCCCCATCGTGGCGACCTTGTCCTTGATCGCCGCTTCCGCCTGCTCGCGGAGCTGGAGGTTCACCAGCCGCATCGGGTCGTCGCCGCCGAAGTCGAGCTTGCGGTAGGCGGTGCCGAAGTCCTGGATGATCCACTGCACGTAGCCCTGGACGAGCACGCCCTGCAACTCCCGGCAGATGCAGTACGCGTTGATCAGGATCGTCTGCGTCGCGCCCGGCACCACGAGGAAGGAGTCGGTGGACGGGTTGAACCGGAACGACACCCCGAGGCCGATGTGCAGCGGCTCTTGGCGGCCGCGCCGGGTGTGCACGACGAACGCGTTCGGCGGGACGAGCACGTTCTTCCAGCGCCAGAACCCGCTGACCCGGACGTCCACGGGCCCGGGGCCGGGACGGTCGGCGGGCGCCGTGCCGCCGAGCGCGCGGTCGCGCTTGGCCAGCGGTCCCGGCGCCGGGGCCGCGCCGACCGCGCCGGGGGGCGGCGGTGGGCGGCGCTTGGCCTTCAGGTCGTCCTCCAGCACCGCCTGCTGCGCGACGACTTTGTCCAGATAACTGTTGCCCTGGTCTGAGGCGCTCATCTCGCTCCCCCGGAATTCGGTGTGGCCGACACATTAATGAACCTTTTGCTTGGATGTGTGCGTATTTGCGGTCGTGGTGACACGCGAGGCGACGGCAATGCGCGAAGAGGAACGGCGGGAAGCGGCCCGGACGGACCTTCCGATGCTCGCGATCGGGGCCGGGGCGATCGCGCTGGTCGTCCTCGCCCTCGTCGTGCGGGCCGGCGGCGCGTTCAGCGAGACCGCGGCGCCGGGGCTCTCCCAGGCCGGGGCCCTGACCAAGGCCGGCCTGGTGACGGCGCGGCTGGGCGGCGACGTCGCCGCCGTCCTGACGGTCGGATGGCTGCTGGTCGCGGCCGTGTTCGTGCCCGGCGCGCCCGCCGCGCGCAGGTGCCTGCGCGCCGCGTCGCTCACCGCCACGGCCTGGGCGGCGTGCACGCTGGCACTGATCGTGTGCACCGTCCTGGACCTGTTCGGGGTCGGCCCCACCAAGGTCACCGGCGACATGATGCGGACGTTCCTCGTCGAGCTGCCGCAGGGGCGGGCCCTGTTCCTCGTCCTCGCCGCCACGATCGCCGTGTCGGTCGCGTCGAGCCTCCCGCGCGCCGCCGACGGGGCCGGGTACCTGCTGGCGGGCGCGCTCGCCGGCATGCTGCCGCCGCTCTTCACCGGGCACGCCGCGAGCGGCGCCGACCACGCCCTCGCCGTCTACAGCCTCGTCGCCCACATCGCGGGCGTCGCGCTGTGGACCGGCGGCCTCGTCGCCCTGGTCACCCTCGCCCCCGCCGTCGGCGACCGGCTCCCCCGCGTCGCCGAACGCTACAGCGCGCTGGCGCTGGCGTCGTTCGCCGTCGTCGGCGCCAGCGGCGCGGTGAACGCCTGGGTGCGGCTCGGCGGCCCGCACCTCGGGTCGCGCTACGGCGCGCTGGTCGTCGCGAAGGCCGCCGCGCTCGCCGTCCTCGGCGCGATCGGCTGGTGGCACCGGCGCGCCACCCTCCCCGCCCTGCGCCGCGGCGGCGCGCGGCCCTTCCTGCGGCTCGGCGCCGTCGAGATCCTCGTGATGGCCGCGACCATGGCGCTGGCGACCGGGCTGTCCCGCACGCCGCCGCCGGAGGTCGCGCCGGGCTCGCTGGACGTCGTCGCGCTGCGGCTCGGCTTCCCGCTGCCCGGCCCCGCCGGGGCCGGCCCGCTCCTGCTCGACTGGTGGATCGACCCGCTGTTCCTCGTGCTCATCGCCGCCGGCGCCGTCCTCTACGGGACGGGCGCCGCGCGCGTGCGCGACTGGCCGTGGCGGCGGAGCGCGTCATGGGCCGCCGGGCTCCTCGTCGTGCTCCTCGCCACCTGCTGCGGGATCTCCCGGTACAGCATGGTCCTGTTCAGCGCGCACGCCGCTCAGCACGTCCTGGTCGGCCTGGTGGCGCCGGCCCTGCTGCTGTACGGGGCGCCTCTCCGGCTGGCGCTGGAGGCGACACGCGGCGAGGGCAGGGCATTGCTCGCCGCCGCCGCCGGGAGCCGGGGACTCCGGGTGCTCACGGACCCCGTCACCGCGTCGGTGCTGCTCCTGCTCGGCCTCTACGCGTTCCCCAGGTCGCCGCTGCTCGGGGCGTCCCTCGGCAACCACGCCCTGCACTCGCTCGCGCTGGTCGTCTTCCTGGTCGTCGGGCTCGCCTACTTCCACGGGACGGCCGGGACGCTGATGCCGTTCGCGCTCCTGCCGCTCCACGCCATCGCCGGGATCGCCCTGACGCGGGACGGGACCGTCCACGGCGGCTGGTACGAGCACCTCGGCCGCCGCTGGGGCGCGCCACCGCTGGACGACCAGCACCTCGGCGCCCTGCTGCTCTGGACGGCGGCCGCCGCCGTCACCCTCGCCGCCGCGGCGGCCCACGGCCTCTACTGGCGGGGCCCCCGGTCCACGACGCGGCTGAGCGCCTCCACCACCGTCGGGTCGTACTCGGAGGCCGAGTCCAGCCGCAGCCGCTCCAGCACGGCGGCGCCCCGGTCGCGGTCGGCGGAGTCGCCGACCAGGTCGTCGTAGGCGTTGGCGACCTTGATGATGCGGCCGGCGAGCGGCGGCGGGATCGGCCGCTGCCCGTCGTCGCCGGACGGCTCGCGTCCCGTCCGGTAGGGGTGCGAGGACAGCTGGACGATGTGCGCGACCCGGTCCAGCACCCCGGTCTGCTTGATCACCTCGGCGCCGAGCTCGGCGATGCGGCGCTGCTCGGCCGGGGACGCCAGCACCGTCGCGCCGCCCGGGATCGGGTCGCCGAGCGACAGCTGCCCGATGTCGTGCATGAGGGCGGCGTACTCCAGTTCGAGCAGCTCCTCCTCCGACATCCCGAGCTCGCGCCCCATCGCCACCGCCAGCCTCGACACCCGGTGCGAGTGGCCCGCCTCCACGTACCCGCCGACCTCGGTGACGCGCGACAGCGCCCGGACGGTCTGCAGGTAGGTGGCGCGGATCCCGGCGTAGCGGCGGAACGCGAACTGCGTCACCAGGATCGGCACCGTGAAGATCAGCAGCGCGGCCTCGCCCATCGCCGTCGTGGCGACCGCGATGAGCATGGCGGTCGCGCTGGTCGCGGCGCACAGCGCCATCTTCGCGTCGACCTCGTCGCGCAGCGCGATGCCGAACCGCGCCCGCACGGCCTCCGCGCGGATCATCGCGGCGATCAGCATGTCGGTGAAGCAGGACAGCACCACCACGAAGCACATGACGGCCAGCAGCAGCTGCCAGGGCAGGTGCAGGGACAGCAGCGGGCGGAAGCACAGCGCGACGACCGCGACGGTGAACAGCCGCCGCGCCATCGCGTCGGGCCGCGCCGACCGGCCGACCGCGACGTGCGGCAGCGAGCCGACCAGCATCCCGGCCGCGGTGACGGCGACAACCTGGAGCGCGGAGTGCCCGGCGGCCACCACGCCGAGCGGCGCGTCCGGCGCGGCGCCCTCCGGGCCGACGCCGACCAGCAGCGCGTACCCCATCGCGCCGGCGCTGGCGATCGGCGCGACCTCCCGGTTACCCGGCATCACCATGCGGAACAGCTCGCCCAGCGCGATCAGCACGCCGAAGATGACCGCCACGTCGGGCTGGCGCAGCCCGACCGCCGCGACCTCGGCGATGGCGACGATCACGAACAGCCCGGCGGTCGCGATCAGCAGCAGCTGGCCGGAGTCGATGGTCTGCCACGCGGCCCGGTCGCGGGCGCGCGCCTGCCCGCTCACCGGTGCCCCGTCACTGGCGCACCCCGTCGCCGCCGGCGATGCGCAGCGGCGCGCTCGGGTCGTCGTGGTCCTGCTGGGTGGTCTCGACGACGTCGTCGTCGGGCAGCACGACCGGCCGCGGCGGCTCCCAGCCCTCCCGCTCCAGCGCCCGCAGGAACGCCTCCACCATCGCGGGGTCGAAGTGGTCGCCCATCCCGCGGCGCAGCTCCTCGACGGCCTCGTCCTTGGTGCGGGCGGCCCGGTAGGAGCGGGTCGAGGTCATCGAGTCGAACGCGTCGGCGACGGAGATGACCCGGGCGAACTCGGGGATCTCGTCGCCCGCGAGGCCCATCGGGTAGCCGCGGCCGTTCATCTTCTCGTGATGGTGCATGATGCCGGCGAGCGCCTCGTCCAGGAAGCCGATCTCGCGGACGATCTCCAGCCCGCGCATCGGGTGCAGCTGGATCGCGGCGAACTCCTCCTCGGTGAGCGAGCCGGACTTCTGCAGCACCTTGGTCGGGACGCCGAGCTTGCCGACGTCGTGCAGCATCCCCGCGTACCGGATGGCCTCGACCCGGTCCGCGCGCATCCCGATCTCCTGGGCGATCATCACCGAGCCGCGGGAGACGCGCTCGGAGTGGCCGCGGGTGTAGAAGTCCTTGGTCTCGACCGCCTGGCACAGCGCGGCGAGCGTCGCGGCGTGCGCCTGCTGCTGCGCGTACGCCTGGTCCATGGCCCAGCGGGCGATGAACAGCGGGAGCAGGACGAGCACGGCCGCGAACGGCCCGACCCGCGGCCACAGCCCGGCGATCAGCAGGCCGACCATGCCGTAGCCGAGGCAGCCGACGGCGAGCTGGCCGCTCTCGCGCAGCAGCTCGCGCGGCGCGGCCTGCCGGCTGAGCAGCAGCACCCCGGCCATCAGCGCCAGGTTCACCAGGACGAAGGCGACCAGCGCGCCGAGGAACGGCCCGATGACGTTCTCGACCCAGCGGGCCTTCTCGGGGTGGAAGCGGTCACCGTCCAGGAGGTTGAACACCGTCCCGGCCATGAAGCCGCTGAGCGCGAACTGCGCGCCGTTGAAGAGCCGCTTGACCGGTGCGAGGATCCGCTGACCGGTGACCAGGGCGCACAGGCCGAGCAGCGCGGCGCCGACCGGGCCGAGCAGCACCACCGACGCCAGGCTGGCGGCGAAGCTCAGCGACACCCTGGCCCGCGTGATGTTCAGCCGCGCGGGCGCCGAGTCGCAGACCAGGAACAGCAGCGCCAGGACGGCGAGCTTCGACCAGTCGAGATCCGTGAAGGACGACGTCGCGATGAGGCCCGCCGCGAGCGCGACCACACCGCAGACGTACGCCCAGGCAGCGAGAGGTAGTCCACGCATTGCCGCCCCTCGGGGAGTGACGAGTTGGCAGGCCGCCACCGGGCTCACATGTGCCTGCCGGCACTAGACCCAGGACACGCCCTTGGTCATCATCAGCGACGACGACGACGGGACGCTCGGGCGCCGCCCGTGTCCATGCGGTGTCACGCGCTTGAGCATGGCTCCTTGCCTCCCCCCAGCCGAACCGGGCCGACCGGCCTCGCGGCCGGCCACCGGGACCGGTGCGGTCCAGGTCTCCCGGGCGAGCACGTACCCCGAATTCCTCGGAGTGCACGCGCTCCGTCACTGATTTCGGCATAAGCCTAACGCGGACTGCCCAGGTCACACAGGCGTGCAGGAAAACGTGAGCAAAGCGTGAACCAATCGTCACCTTAGGTGATCAATTGTCCTGGTTGAAAATCCAATCATCGCCACACTATCCGGCCTGCACAAACCGGGTGCACAAACCGCCTGCACAATCTGAATGCACGTGCATCCGCAAATGCATCAGCGAAATTGAATAAAGGTCGGCGAACGCGGCCCCGAAGCTTTAGGGAGAGTGGACCAATCAGGTGCGGGGCGTGTTCCGTTCCCGCGCCCAGGCGACCGTCTCCGCGAGCCCTTCGGGCAGGCCCACCGCCGGCTTCCAGCCGAGCGCCTCCCCGGTCCGCCGCGGGTCGACCGCCATCGCCGGCAGGTCGCCCAGCCGGGGCGGCGCGAACTCCGGGTCGTCCGGCGCGCCCGCCGCCTCGGCGACCAGGGCGTGCAGCTCCCGGTCGGTCGTCTGCAGGCCGGTGCCCACGTTGAGGCGCAGCCCGCCGCCCGCCTCCCCCGCGGCGCGGGCGAACGCGTCGACCACGTCCCCCACGTAGACGTAGTCGCGGGTCTGGGTGCCGTCGCCGAAGACCCTGGTCGGACGGCCCGCGAGGAGCGCGTCCGTGAAGATCGAGACGACCCCCGCCTCGCCCTCCGGCGTCTGCCGCGGCCCGTAGACGTTCGCCAGCGTCAGCGTCGTGAAGTCGATCCCGTGCAGCTGCCGGTACATCCCGGCGTACACCTCGCCGGCGACCTTCGAGGCCGCGTACGGGGACGCGGGCCGCAGCTCGGCGTCCGGCGGGACGGGCAGCGCGTCCGGCACCCCGTACACGGCGCAGCTGGAGGTGAACACGACCTTGCGGGCGCCCCCCGCCCGCGCGGCCTCCAGCACGTTCGCCGTCCCGACCACGTTGGTGCGGGCGTCGCCCAGCGGGTCGCCCACGCTGACCCGCACGCTCACCTGCGCGGCCAGATGGAAGACCACCTCGGGGCGGCGGGCCGCGGCCCGCTCGGCGAGCGCCGGGTCGGCGACGTCCATCTCCCACAGCTCGACCCCGGAACGGACGTTCGCGCCGGAGGACATGTCGTCCACGCCGATGACGTCGTGGCCGTCCGCGAGGAGCCTGTCGACGAGATGGGACCCGATGAATCCGGCCGCGCCGGTGACGAGTGTCAGCACACCGGAAAGATACCGGGGGTCAGACGTTCTCCGGCTTGCCGGCGCCTCCGGACGTCTGGATCTCGCCGCAGATCTCCTCGATGCGGCCGAGCACCTTGGCGCGCAGGTCGGTCGGGGCCTGCTCGCACCCGCACGACTTGTTCACGAGCTTCTTGACGGCCTCTTCGAGGCCGTACTCGCGCAGGCACGGGCCGCACTCGTCGAGGTGCTGGCGCACCTCGCCGCAGCCGCCCTGGTCGAGCTCGCCGTCGAGGTAGGTGTACACGCGGGCGAGCACCTCGTCGCAGGGCGTGTCGTGGTGGTTGCCGCAGCTCATGTCGACCCCCTGCTCGCGCGGGTGAGCCCGCGCTCGTCGGCGTAGTCCTCAAGCATGCCGCGCAACTGGCGCCGGCCGCGGTGCAACCGGGACATCACCGTGCCGATGGGCGTGCCCATGATCTCGGCGATCTCCTTGTAGGCGAACCCCTCGACGTCGGCGAGGTAGACGGCGATGCGGAACTCCTCGGGGAGCTCCTGCAGCGCCCGCTTGACGTCGGAGTCGGGCAGGTGCTCCAGCGCCTCGGCCTCCGCCGACTTCAGACCGCTCGACGTGTGCGACTCCGCACGCGCGATCTGCCAGTCCTCGATGTCGTCGGTGGCCGCCTGCTGCGGCTGGCGCTGCCGCTTGCGGTAGGAGTTGATGAACGTGTTGGTCAGGATCCGGTAGAGCCAGGCCTTGAGGTTCGTCCCCTCCTTGAACTGGTGGAAGGACGCGAACGCCTTGGCGAACGTCTCCTGGACGAGGTCCTCGGCGTCGGCCGGGTTGCGCGTCATGCGCAACGCGGCCGAATACAACTGGTCCAAGAACGGGAGCACGTCGCGCTGGAAGCGCTCCTGGCGCTGCTCCACGGTCTCCGCGGTGCCCGGTACCTGACCCACCCCCTCGGCTCTGGCGCCCGTGGCCTGGACCGGCCTGGCGGCGCCGTACCCCTCAGACGATATCGACCCCTCAGACGATATCGGTCCGCGCGGCCTGCCCACGAGGGCGGGGGCCCGCGCGTCGCCGCGGGGCGCCGCCGTACTTCGCTGCTGATCGGCGACGGCTGTGGTCATCCGGCTCGCACCTCCGCTTTCGCTGGCCTGTGAGAGGGTGCAACACCGGAACGCCCCCGCCGATTCCCGGGCGGGAGCGGGCGCGCCGCAACCGGGTCGCCGGGTCCCGTCCCTCACTCAGGGTGATGACCTGCCCCGGACGGGGAAAGATGTGACGTACACGGCTAGAACAGGAGCAATTGGTGCACTCGGTGCCTTCGGCGCAACCTTCCGAGCCCACCATCGCCAGCCTGCGGGACACCTCCGGAGACGGGTCAGGGGACTCCCTGGCGCGCTACTGGACCTTCTACGAGGCGGTGGCGGACGCCCAGCTCACCCGGTGGCTGCCGCGCAGGCCGTCCCGCGTGCTCGACATCTCGGGAGGCCACGGACACAGCGCCGCCCGGGCCGCCGCGGCGGGCCACACGGTGCTGGAGGTGCGCGACCCCGAGCGCCCCGGCCGCCCGGCGCCGGGACGCCGCGGCGACGCGGGCCGGACCGCCGCGCGCACCGTCCCGCTGGTCGCCGACTCGGGCACCCTGTCCTACCTCGCCGACGCCTGCGTGGACGCCGTGATCGCCGAGAACCGCGTGCTGTCGCGGCACCTCGCCACCGAGGCCACGGTCACCGAGATCGCCCGCGTGCTGCGCCCCGGCGGCCGGGTCCTGCTGTGCGTCGACTCGCTCACCCTCGGCATGGCCCTGCTGGCCGAGCGCAACTACTGGGCGCACCTGTCGGACGTCCCGAGCGCCGAGGTCGTCCTCGTGCCCTGGCCGGACGGGACGATCACCCGCTCGTTCTCCTCCCACCAGCTCCGCGAGCTGCTCGCCGACGCCGGCCTGGAGGTCGAGTGGATCCGGCCGCGCACGGTGCTGTCCCCCTCGACGGTCGAGCACGTCCTCGGCGAGTCACCGCGGGCGCTGCAGCGCCTCGTCCGCACGGAGATGGGCGCCCGCCAGACCGACGAGTCGCTCGGCATCCACCTGCTGGCCAGCGCCCGGCGGCGCTAGGGCCTCGCGCCGCCGCGCCGTCCGCGGCCGAATTGTCGCGGCGAAGAACCGTTCCGGTGAAGGGCCCGCGTCAGAAGAGCCCCTCGGAATGGTTGCCGTCACCATCCCCGGAATTTGCCGGTTGTATGAGTTCCGGGCCGTTGTTGCGCACACTGTTGACGGCCTTCGACACCGGATAGGCGTCCATTGTCCCGGCCATGGCGGGAACGAGGAGGCCGCGCACCTGCTCGGTGTCGGTGAGCGCGGGGTCGAGCCAGGCGTCCCACCGTTCCGGCTCGACGACCATCGGCATCCGGTCGTGGATGCGGCCGAGATCGTCCGGCGCGTTCGTGGTGATGACGGTGCAGGTCCAGACCCACTCGTCTTCAGGTGATTTCCACAGCTCGTAGAGACCCGCCATCGCCATGACGGCGCCGTCCTTGGGACGGATGAAGTACGGCTGCTTCTGCGGCTTCCGCTTCGCCTTCTTCTCTCCCTCGGCCGGGTCGGCCCCGTCACCCTGGTCCTGGAGCGTGTACCACTCGAAGTAGCCGTCGGCGGGAAGCAGGCAGCGCCGCCTGGCGAACGCGCGGCGGTAGGACGGCTTCTCGTGCACCGTCTCGACCCGCGCGTTGATCATGCGGGAGCCGATGGACAGGTCCTTGGCCCAGGACGGCACGAGGCCCCACCGCACCGTCCGCAACTGCCGCACCGCGGGCGCCTCGTCGGGCTCGTCCTTCGGCCGCCGGTCGAGCACGACCGGGACCTGTTTCGTAGGGGCGACGTTGTAGTCGGCCTGGATGTCCCCGTCGACCGCGTCGAGCTGCACCTGGAACTCGTCCAGCAGCTCCTGGCGCGCACGGGTGGTGGCGTAGCGTCCGCACATGCGTCCCATCCTGCCGCGCTTGAGGCGCGGCGCGTTGGGCATGTAGCGGGTCATGCGACCCTTCACGACCCTGGCCCGCCCGTTCGTGGCGGCGCCGTACATCATGACCGGCCTGGAGGCCCTCCGCGATCCGCGCGAACGCGCCGAGCGGGTGGGCCCGGCCGTCAAGCCCGTCGCCGACCGGATCGACTGGCTGCCGAAGGACCCCGAGACCCTCGTCCGCATGCAGGGCGCGCTCAGCCTCGGCACCGGGGCGCTGCTGCTGACCGGCAAGTTCCGGCGGCTCACGACGCTGGTGCTCGCCGCCCAGCTCGTCCCCGCGCTGGCGACCGAGCACCGCTACTGGACCGAGAGCGACCCCGAGCGCCGCGCCAACGAGCGCTCCCACCTGCTGAAGAACGCCGGCATGTTCGGCGCGCTGCTCATGGTGGCGACCGAGCCCCGCCGCGCGCCGCGCACCGCCGAGCTGCGCCGCGCCGTGCGCGAGACGCAGATCAGGAGCGGCGCGGAGGCGAAGGCGATGCGCCGCGAGGCCGCCGCGACGCTGCGCGAGGCGCGCCGGGAGGCGTCCCGCCAGGTGCGCGTCGCCCGGGCCGAGGGCGGGCGCAAGGCCGCCAAGGCGAGCAAGCGCGCCACGACCGCCAAGTCCGGCGGCATGTTCCGGATGGGCAAGGCCAGCGGCAAGGCGAGCGGCGCGCTCACGACCGCCGGGATGGCGGGCGGCGCGCTCAAGGCCGGCAAGGCGGGCGGTAAGGCAGGAGGCAAGGCGGCCCGCAAGGCAGGCGGCGCGCTCAGGAGCGCCGGCGCGGGCGGCGCGCTCGTCGCCGGCAAGGCGGCCGAGAAGGCCACCAAGGCGAGCAAGGCCAGAGGCAGGGCGAGCGGCAGGGCCGGCGGAGCGCTCAAGGGCGCCCTGGCGGCGGGGAGCGCGTTCAAGCTCGGCCGCGCGTCCAAGCCGGGCAAGGCCGCGCGGGCGGGCCAGGCCGTCAGGGCCGGGACCGCGACGCAGGCGGCGAAGGCCGCCAAGGCCGGGCGGACGGTCAAGGCGGGAACCGCGGCGCAGGCCGGCAAGGCCCTGCACGCGGTCAAACGCTGACTTCCCGAAGAGAACCTTAAAAGAGTCTCAAGAGCGTTGAACCGGGGGCCGGGGCGGTCCCGTACTGCCAGATGACCGCCCTTCCATCACGACGGAGACGCCCCGGCCATGGCAGTTCCCGGATCGACCGGCCGCCCCGGCGGCGGCCTGCGGAGCCTGCTCCGCCGCCCCGGCGCGGCGCGGGCCGCGCAGGACGCGGCCGACGAGGAGATGGCGGCCGAGCTGTACCGCGAGTACCATCGGCCGCTCCTCGCGTTCGTCCTGCGGCTGACGGGCGGCGACCGCCCGTGGGCCGAGGACGTGGTGCAGGAGACCATGATCCGGGCATGGCGCAGCGCGGACCGGCTCGACGACCGGACGTCCTCGCTGATGCCGTGGCTGGCCACGGTCTCCCGGCGTATCGTGATCGACAACCGGCGGCAGCGCGAGGTCAGGCCGCCGGAGGTCGGCGACGGGCCCCTGGAGAACCTCCCGATGGCGGACGAGATGGACGCGCTGCTGCGCAAGGTCGTGGTGACCGAGGCGCTGGAGTCGCTCTCCCCCGCGCACCGTCAGGCGCTGACGGAGACGGTGCTGCGCGACCGGACGGTGAACCAGGCCGCCGAACACCTCGGCATCCCGGTGGGGACGGTCAAGTCCCGCGTCTACTACGCGTTGCGCGCCTTGCGGGTCGCCTTGGAGGAGAGGGGGGTCACGTCATGAGTTCCCAGGTCGAGCACACCGATGTCGGCGCGTACGCGCTGGGCCTTCTCGAAGAGGGCGACCGGCTGGCGTTCGAGGCGCATCTGCGGGGATGCGGGGCCTGCCAGGCCGAGCTGAGGGAGCTGTCCGGTGCGGCCGGCGCCCTGTCCGGGCTGTCGCCCGCCGCCGGGCCGATTCCGGACGGGGCCGGATGGGAGGGCGGCGGCGATCCGTCCGCGCCCCCGGCGCCGGTGATCGACATGATGCGGCGCAGGCGGCATGCCGACCGGCGGTTCAGGCGCGGCGCCTACCTGGCCGGCACGGCCGCGGCGGCCGCGGCGCTGGCCGCGGGCATCGGCATCGGGACGGCCGTGAACGACGAGGCCCCGCCGCCGAAGCCGCCCGTGGCGCAGCCCCTCACCGGCCAGCGGTTCCACGCCGCGAACGCGAGCACCGGCGCGTCCGGCACGGTCGCGCTGGTCGACAAGGGCTGGGGCACGCAGGTCGGGCTGGAGCTGCGCGGGATCCGCGGGCCGCTGAAGTGCCACCTGGAGGCCGTCTCGCGGACCGGCGAGCGCAGCGTCGTCGCGGGGTGGAGCGTCCCCGACAAGGGCTACGGCGTCCCGGGCCAGCCCAAGCCCCTCGTCCTGCAGGGCGGGACCGGGCTCAGCCGCCAGCAGATCGGCCACTTCGAGGTCCGCCTCGACGACGGCGGAACGCTCCTGACGATTCCCCTCTGATCCCCTCTGATCTCCGGGGGGCCTCCCGATCGTCCCGCTCCCTCCGCCGGCGGCCCGATAACCTTGGGGCATGTCCTCTCCGCACTGGTCCGCCCCGGTCGCCCATGCCCCGGTGGACGCCACCGTGCCGCTGCCCGGCTCGAAGTCGATGACCAACCGGGCACTGATCCTGGCCGCGCTCGCGGAGGCGCCCACCTGCATCACCCGGCCCCTGCACAGCCGCGACACCGAGCTGATGGCCGGCGCCCTCCGCGCGCTCGGCGCCGGCATCGGGGAGGACGGCGACGACTGGCAGGTGCTGCCGCGGCGCCTGGAGGGCCCGGCGCGCGTCGACGTCGGGCTGGCCGGGACCGTGATGCGGTTCCTGCCGCCGGTCGCCGCCCTGGCGTCCGGCGAGGTGTTCGTCGACGGCGACCCGCGCGCCCGCGAGCGGCCGATGGGCCCCATCATCACGGCGCTGCGCGCCCTCGGCGCCGACATCGACGACGGAGGGCGCGACGCGCTCCCCTTCACCGTCCGGGGCTCGGGCTCGGTGGCCGGGGGCGGGGTGGTGATCGACGCGTCGGCGTCGTCCCAGCTGGTGTCGGGGCTGCTGCTGGCCGCGCCGCGGTTCGACAAGGGCGTGGAGGTCAGGCACGAGGGCCCGCCGGTGCCGTCGGCGCCGCACCTGGCGATGACCGTCGAGATGCTGCGCGCGGCCGGCGCCGAGGTCGAGGCGCGGCGCAACGTCTGGCGGGTGGCGCCCGGCCCGCTGCGCGGCGGCGAGGTGGTGATCGAGCCGGACCTGTCGAACGCGGCGCAGTTCCTCGGCGCGGCGCTGGTCACCGGGGGCCGCGTCACCGTCCCCGGCTGGCCGGCCGAGACGACCCAGCCCGGCGACGCGCTGCGCGGGCTGCTCGCCGCGATGGGCGCCGAGGTGACCCGCGGGCCGGACGGGCTGACCGTGCGCGGCGGGGACGGGTTCGGCGGCCTCGACGCCGACCTGCACGAGGTCGGGGAGCTGACACCGGTGCTCGCGGCCCTCGCCGCGCTGGCGGGCTCGCCGTCGCGGCTGACGGGCATCGCGCACCTGCGCGGCCACGAGACCGACCGGCTCGCCGCGCTGGTCGCCGAGATCAACGGGCTGGGCGGCGACGTCCGTGAGCTGCCCGACGGGCTGGAGATCCGGCCGCGCCCGCTGCGCGGCGGCGTCTTCCGCACCTACGACGACCACCGGATGGTGATGGCGGCGGCCCTGCTCGGATTGGCCGTTCCCGGCATCGAAGTGGAGAATCCGGGCACCGTCGGCAAGACTCTTCCGAACTTCACCCGGCAGTGGGCGTCGATGCTGGCGCCCGCCTGACAGCAGGGACCGGACCACTGGCACGCAAACACGACTACGACGAGGACGACGTCCGGGTGCGGCCCGGGCGCCGCGGGTCGCGGCCGCGCACGCGCCGCCGTCCCGCGCACGAGGACGCCTCGCCCGGGCTCGTGACGGCGGTGGACCGCGGCCGGTACCGGTGCCTCGCCGACCCCGGCACCGACGGCGAGCGCGCCGTCACCGCGATGCGGGCCCGCGAGCTCGGCCGCAAGGGCGTCGTCGTGGGCGACCGCGTCGCGCTGGTCGGGGACGTCACCGGCGCGCAGGACACCCTGGCCCGGATCGTCCGGGTCGAGCCGCGCACCTCGGCGCTGCGCCGCACCGCCGACGACACCGACCCGTTCGAGCGGATCATCGTCGCGAACGCCGACAACCTCGTCATCGTGACGGCGCTGGCCGATCCCGAGCCGCGCCCCCGCATGATCGACCGGCAGCTCGTCGCCGCCTACGACGCCGGCATGGCCCCCCTGCTCTGCCTCACCAAGGCCGACCTCGCCCCGCCCGACGCCCTGGTAGCCGAGTACGCGCCGCTCGGCGTCCCCTACGTCGTGACCGAGCGCGGCGGCGACCTCGGCGAGCTGCGCGCCCGCCTCACCGGCCGCACGAGCGTGCTCGTCGGCCACTCCGGCGTCGGCAAGTCGACGCTGGTGAACGCCCTGGTCCCGGACGCCGAGCGCGCGGTGAGCCACGTCAACGCCGTCACCGGCCGGGGCCGGCACACCTCCTCCTCGGCGCTCGCGCTGGAGCTGCCCGGCGGGGACGGCTGGATCATCGACACCCCGGGCGTGCGCAGCTTCGGCCTCGCGCACGTCGACGTGGAGAACGTGCTCGGCGCGTTCGACGACCTCGCCGAGGGCGCCGCGGAGCGCTGCCCGCCCCGCTGCGACCACCTCCAGGACGACTGCGGCCTGGACTCCTGGGTCGAGGAGGGCCACGCCAGCCGGGCGCGTCTGGACTCCCTGCGCCGCCTCCTCGCCAGCCGCGAGGGCGAGCCCGAATAGTCCGCTACGCCGCGGATCCCGCCCCTCGAAGGGGCAGCAGGCGCGACAATGAGCCGCATGGAGCGGCGAGCGATGCTGAAGGCGGCGGCCCTGGGCGGGCTCGGCGGGCTCGGCGTCGCCGGGTGCTCCGATGAGGGGCCGCCCCCGCGGAGGCGGCCGCGCGCGAGGCCGAAGCCGACCGGGCCCGCCGACTGGAACGCCCTGGAACGCGGCCTCGACGGGAAGCTGGTCCGCCCGTCCGACGCGTCCTACGGCGAGGCGAGGCGCCTCTACATCCCGCGCTACGACCGTGTCCGCCCGGCCGGCATCGCCTACTGCGAGACCCCGCAGGACGTCGCGGAATGCGTGGCGTTCGCGACGGTGAAGCGGATGCCGGTGGCGGTGCGGTGCGGCGGGCACAGCTACGCGGGCTGGTCGACGGGCACGGGCCTCGTGATCGACGTCTCCCCCATGGACGCCGTGAATCGCGACGGCGACCGCGCGGCCGTCGGGGCCGGGACCAGGCTGATCGATCTCTACGACGAGCTCGGCGACGGCGGGGTGAGCGTCCCGTCCGGGAGCTGCCCCACGGTCGGCGTCGCGGGGCTGACGCTCGGCGGCGGCCTGGGCGTGACGTCCCGCGCGTACGGGCTGTCGTGCGACGTCCTGGAGTCGGTCGACGTCGTCACGGCGGACGGGCGGGTCCTGACCTGCGACGCGCGGCGGAACCCGGACCTGTTCTGGGCGTGCAGGGGCGGGGGCGGCGGCAACTTCGGCGTCGCGGTGGCGTTCACGTTCCGGACGCACGAGGTCGGGGACGTGACGCCGTTCAGCATGCGATGGCCCTGGCGGAAGGCCGCCGACGCGGTGCGCGGCTGGCAGCGCTGGGCACCGGCGGCGCCCGGCGAGGTCTGGACGAGCCTGCACCTGGACACCAACCCCGATCAGGGCGTCCCGGACATCGAGGTGACGGGCCTCGCGCTCGCCGGAGCCGGCGGCCACATGGAGCGCCTGACGGCCGCGATCGGCACGGACCCCGCCTCCACCACCGCCCAGAGCCGCCCCTACATGGACGCGATGAAGTTCATGGGCGGCTGCGCCGGGCAGTCCGTCGAGCAGTGCCACGGGCAGGGCGCCCTGCCTGGGCAGCGCCCCGGCGGCGCCTTCCCCCGCACCGAGTACTCAGGGAAGTCCCACATCGCCTACCGGCCGCTGCCCGATGACGCGATCGGCGCCCTGCTCGACCGGTTCGAGAAGGGCAACGGCGTCCGGAACCGGTCGGTGCTGATGGACGCGATGGGCGCCGCGATCGCGCGCGTCGGGCCGGGCGACACCGCCTTCCCGCACCGCAAGGGGCTTTTCTGCGTCCAGTACCTCGCGCCCGACGACGCCTGGCTCTCCGCGACGCACACCGCGATGGAGCCCCACCTGGGCGGCGCGGCCTACGTGAACTACATCGACGCGGAGCTGCACGACTGGGCGCACGCCTACTACGGCCCCAACCTGGACCGGCTCAGGAAGGTGAAGGCCGCCCACGACCCCGGGCGCCTGTTCCGCTTCCCGCAGGCGGTCTAGCCGAGCGACTCCTCGAACAGGCTGCGCGCCTTGGCCTCGGCCTCGTTCAGCGCCTGCACGTGCCGGGGCGCGAGCTCCTCGACGCACCGGGTCATCTCCTCGGTGACCTGGCTGAACGCGGCCTCCTCCGCACCCCGCAGCGCCGCCCGGACGGTCGCGGCCCGGGAGCCGAGCGCGGACCACTCCAGCTCCAGGCGCGCGACGGCCTCGTCGAACGCCCTCGACGTCTGCGCTCCGGCGTCCTTCAGCTCGTCCGGGACCGGCCCCCGGCCCGCCTTGCGCGCGTGGCCGGACAGGGCCGAGATCCGGCTGGCGAGCGTCAGGCCCTCGCGGGCCAGCGGGAGCACATCGTGGATCAGGTCGGTGACCGCCTTGGCCAGCTCCTCCACCCGGGTGAGCAGCAGCTGCGTCGCCTCCTCCAGGGCCTTGGAGGTGCGCTCGGCGACGCGCTCGGCGACGTCCTGCTGCTGGCGGGACAGCGCCGGGACGACGTCGCGGTCGAGCCTGCGCCGCATCTCCCGGCCCCGCGCGCCGTTCCCTGCCGGGCCCGCGCGGTCCGTCCAGTCGGTCCAGACCCGCTCGATGCGCTCCTCCCCGGACGCGGCGATCTCCGCGGTGATCTCCTCCAGGGCCTCGCCGACGCGGGCCTTGAGGCGTTCCACCCGCCCGTAGAGCGCCTCGCGCTTGAACGGGTCGTTGAGCTCGTTGAGCTGCGCCTGCAATCGACGGGAGACGTCGATGGCGTGTTCGGCCAGGGGGACGAGGCGGTCGGCGAGCTCGTCGAGCGTCTGCGCCCGGCGTGGATCGGTCAGCTCGGCCACCCACTCGGGGAGATCGTGCGCCATGGCCCCCATGCTGCCACCACCCGCGCCAGGAAGCGGGACATCGCGCCCGGCGCGCCGATCCCGGCCGTCCGAAACGCCGGAACGGCCCGGGTACGTGTGTCGGGACGGGCGGTGATCAGGGTAGCGTGGCTCGCCGTGGCGGGCTATTCCGATGACCTGCGTCTCGCGCATGTGCTGGCGGACGGGGCCGACGACATCACGACCAAGCGCTTCCGCGCGCTCGATCTCGACGTCGAGACCAAGCCGGACCTGACGCCGGTCAGCGACGCCGACCGCAGCGTGGAGGAGCAGATCCGCGGCACGCTCAAGCGGGCCCGCCCGCGCGACGCCGTGCTCGGCGAGGAGTACGGCAGGACCGGGTACGGCAACCGCTGCTGGATCATCGACCCGATCGACGCGACGAAGAACTTCGTGCGCGGCGTCCCGGTGTGGGCCACGCTGATCGCGCTGATGGAGAACGACGAGATCGTCGTCGGTGTGGTGTCGGCGCCCGCGCTGAACCGCCGCTGGTGGGCGGCCCGCGGCGGCGGCGCCTGGACGGGCCGCAGCCTCACCCGCGCGACCCGGATGAACGTGTCGTCGGTGGGCGATCTCTCGGACGCGTCCCTGTCGTTCTCCAGCCTGAGCGGCTGGGAGGAGCAGGACCGGCTGCCCCGGTTCCTCGAACTGACCCGCTCGGTGTGGCGGACGCGGGCGTTCGGCGACTTCTGGTCGCACATGATGGTCGCCGAGGGCGCGGTCGACATCTCCACCGAGCCCGAGGTGTCCCTGTGGGACCTCGCCGCCCTCCAGGTCATCGTGGAGGAGGCGGGCGGCATGTTCACCGACCTCTCGGGCGTGCCCGGCCCGGACGGCGGCAGCGTCGTCTGCACCAACGGCAAGCTGCACGCGGAGGTCCTCCGCACCCTCGGCGGCGGCCAGCTGTCCCTGCGCATCTGACCGGAACGCGCCCGAACCGCCGCCCCCCGCCATGGCGCTCGGACCGACTCGCGACATATCGTGGAACAGCGGTCGCCCGACGGCCGTTCTACAAGTGGGCGGTCCGTCAACGGAGGTGCGAGATGTCGACCCAGACCAAGCTAGTGATCGGCGGCGTCGTCGTCGGCTTCCTGACCCTGTTCGTCTTCCCGTGGTGGCTCAGCGCGCTGATCATCCTCGGCGTCCTCGGCGCGCCGCTCGTCGGGTACATGATGCTCGACCCGTCCCAGCGCAAGCGGGTGCGGTCCCAGGGGCGCAAGCGCCTCGGCAGCTGAGGCCGCGCCCCCACTAGGGTGCGGGTGTGGCGGAGACACGGGTCGGCGTCGTCGGCGCGGGCATCGTCGGGCTGGCGATCGCGCGCGGGCTGGCGCTGGCGCGTCCGGGCCTGAAAGTGACGGTCCTCGACAAGGAGGACCGTGTCGCGGCCCACCAGACGAGCCACAACAGCGGCGTCGCCCACGCGGGCCTCTACTACGCGCCGGGGTCGCTGAAGGCGACCCTGTGCAGGCGCGGGATCGGCCTGCTCAAGGAGTTCTGTACTGACCGGAACCTGCCGTACGTGGAGTGCGGCAAGCTCGTCGTCGCCCGCGACGCGGCGGAACTCGGCGCCCTGGAGGAGATCGAGCGCCGCGCGACGGCCAACGGCGTCCCCGGGCTGCGGCGACTGACCGGCGGCGCGCTCACCGAGATCGAGCCGCACGCGACAGGCGTGGCGGCCCTGCACTCCCCCACCACGGCGATCGTCGACTTCCCGGCCGTGGCCCGCGCCTTCGCGCGGGACGTCGCCGACGCCGGCGGCGAGGTCAGGCTCGGCTTCGAGGTCGTGCGCATCGGCCGGGCGGGCGACCGCGTCACGGCCGCCTCCCCGCACGAGGAGCTGACCTTCGACCGGCTGGTGATCTGCGCGGGCCTCCACTCCGACCGCGTGGCGCGCCTCGCGGGCGACTCCCCCGCCCCGGCGATCATCCCGTTCCGGGGGGAGTACTACCGGCTCGTCCCGTCCCGGACGGATCTCGTGCGCGGCCTCATCTACCCCGTCCCCGACCCGCGCTACCCGTTCCTCGGCGTGCACTTCACCCGGCGCGTCGACGGCGGCGTGGACATCGGCCCGAACGCCGTCCTGGCCCTCGCCAGGGAGGGCTACCGGCGGCGCGACGTCCGTCCGGCGGACCTGTGGGACACGATCCGCTGGCCCGGCTTCCGCCGCCTGGCACGCCGGCACTGGCGCACGGGCGCGCGAGAACTGTACGGGTCAGCGGTCAAGCGGGCGTTCGTCGCCGAAGCACGCAGCTTCGTCCCCGAACTGACAACGGCCGACGTCGCCCCGGCCCCCGCCGGCGTCCGCGCCCAGGCAGTCGACCCCGACGGCTCCCTCGTGGACGACTTCCGCATCGGCCACCTGGGCCCCATAACCACCATCCGCAACGCCCCGTCCCCAGCCGCCACGTCCTCCCTAGCAATAGCGGAGCTAATTGCTTTCTCTCCTCCTTCGGGCCTGGCGGCCCTCCATCGTCGATAAAGCGGGGCGATCGCTGGCATCGCTCCGACTCGCCCGGAGGCTCGCTGCGCGATCAGGTTCTCGCTCCGCTCGAACCTGCCTTCGGACGCGATCGCGACCATGGCGGCGTCGCTGTTACTCCCAGAGCTTGCGGTCGCGGCTGTTGGGGTCGCGGACGATCTCGTCGGCGGGGGCGTCGAAGACCATGACCGCGCGGCTCGGCGGGGTGAAAGGCTCCCAGCCGGGGTCGCCGTCGACGGCGAAGCGGGTCCACGCGCGATGCATCCGGTCGGCTAGCGCCTGCGGCGGGTTCGGGCCGGCCAGGCCCTCCGTCTCGGCCGTGAGGTTGTCGAACACGAAGCCGAGCTCCAGCGCGTGGCACGCGCCGAGGTCGTGGTTCGGCGACCGCCACGCGAACTCGTACATCCAGGTGCGGCCGCCGGAGTCGGCGTGCCCGGCGGCGGCGCGGTGCGCGGGGACGCGGAACAGGCTGTCGGTGATGATCGCCGCGAGCAGCTCGCCGGACGCCATGTCCGGGTGGTGGGCGCGGTAGGCGGCGGGCAGCCCCGGCGGGACGCCCATGCCCGCGGCGACGGCGCCGACCAGTTCGTCGTTGAGGCCGGCGGCGATCCCGGTGGGCATCAGGAAGAGCCGGAACTCCTCGGTGGTGTAGCCGATGAGCAGGTCCACGTCCCGTCCGGCGCCGGCGGCGATGGCGTCCTCGGGGCGCCGCCTGATCAGCTCGCCGTCCAGGACCGGGGTCAGCGCCATGCCGCCCGCGGCGGTGGTGGCGCCCCAGCGGCCGGGGTCGGGCAGCGCCGCGACCTCGGCGGCGACGGCGTTCTGGACGGGAATGACCGCGGCCGGATCGAGCGCGGCGAACGCCTCGGCGGTGGGCTCGACGCCGAGCCGGGCCGCCATCTCCTTGGTGACGAGGAGGGCGTCGGCGGGGTCCTGGGCGATGCTGCCCGCGCCGCTCTGCGCGACGGCGCGGTGGAAGAGGCCGAGGTCGAGGGAGAGCAGCGTGGTGACGCTCATCGCGCCCGCAGACTCCCCGAACACCGTCACCCGGGCGGGGTCGCCGCCGAACGCGGCGATGTTGTCGCGGACCCATTCCAGCGCGGCGATCTGGTCGAGCAGCCCGCGGTTGGGCAGGGCGCCGGGCAGGTGCGCGAAGCCCTCGACGCCGAGCCGGTAGTTGATCGTCACGCAGACGACGCCGTCGCGGGCGAAGTTGCGGCCGCTGTAGATGGGGACGGCGCCCGACCCGTTCCGGAACGCGCCGCCGTGGATCCACACCATCACCGGGAGGCCCGGTCCGGCGCCGTCCGGGAGCCGGGGAGTCCACACGTTCAGGTTGAGGCAGTCGTCGCCCGGGATCTCGGGATCGGGCAGGAGCGCGGCGAACACCTTGGGGTAGCCGGGCTTGGGCGCGGTCGGCCCGTACTCGACGGCGTCGCGGACACCGCCCCAGGGCTCGGGCGGACGCGGGGCCTGAAAGCGGTTCGCCCCGAACGGCGGCGCGGCGTAAGGAATGCCGAGGAAGGCGGTAACGCCGTCCTGCGCCAGCCCGCGGACCTTCCCATAGGACGTCTGCACGACCGCCACCATGCCGCACCTCCGCTTCTAGAACGAAATTCGACAACCAGAGCGTACGGGACACACCCCGACCGCGAAACGCTCACCCTCCACCCGGGTTCAGCATGCGCGTCAGATATATGCGGGCGAAGGTGCGGATGGCGTTCTCGTCGTCCAGGGCCAGGCCGCCGCCTGGGATGAGGAGCAGCGAGACGGCGAGGCGCAGGAGGACCTCGGCCACGGTGTCGTGGTCTTCGGCGCCGTCGGGGCGGGCGCGGCGCAGGCGGTCGGCGAGGATGTCGCGGGCCGCGAGCATCACCGCGCCGCCGTTCATGCTGAGCTGCGGCAGGAACGCCTCGGGCTCGCTCTGCAGGACGCGCGTCATCAGCGGGTGGGTGCGGGCGCTGCGCAGGCCGACCACGAAGCCCTCGACGACGGCGTCCTCCGGCGACGGCAGGTCGTCGGTGGCCTCGGCGATCGCGGTGAGGAAGCGGCGGCACTCCCGCAGGATCACGGCCTGGAGCAGCTGCTCCTTGTTGGTGAACCGCCGGTAGATGGTGGTGCGCGCGACCCCGGCCCGCTTGGCGACGTCCTCGACGCTGACCCGGCGCAGCCCGTAGGTCTCGAACTCCGCGAGCGCGGCGTCCAGGATGCGGGTGTCGAGATCGTCGGCGGCGGCGTCCGGCGCCGCCAGCCGGTCCCGCAACTCCTGGGCGATGGTCGCGTCCGTGGTCATAACCGCACCCTAGCCGCCGGACACCCGGCTCCCCGCCACCGGATGCGACACAGTTACAATAATCGTTGTTCTGTAGTTCTGTTCCGACCCCCCGGCGGTGCACATGACGGACGAGGCCGACGCGCGGACCCCGGCCCCCCTCGGGCCCGGCTCGCTGACCTGGCGGTACTTCGGCGACACCCGGATGATCCTCGTCGGGCCCCGGGCGGGGGTGCTGCAGAACATGCTCCCCGCGCTCGGCCAGGGCGTCCTGGACCACTCGGTGTTCTTCGCCGAGACGTTCGCGCGGGTCAAGCGGTCCGCCGGCCCGATCCTGGACACCGTGTACGGCGGGGAGCGGTCCGCCGCGACGGGCCGCAGGGTCCGCGACTACCACCGCGAGATCAAGGGCGAGATGCCGGACGGCTCCCGCTACCACGCGCTCGATCCCGAGACCTACTACTGGGCGCACGCGACGTTCCTCGACAACATGCTGTACGGCGTCGAGACCTTCATCCGGCCGCTCGGCGAGGACGACAAGCGCCGGATCTACGAGGAGTCCAAGACCTGGTTCCGGATGTACGGGGTCAGCGACCGAGCCATGCCGGACGACTGGGAGGCGTTCCAGTCGTACTGGAAGCGGATGCTGGACGAGGAGATCGTCGCGCACCGGACCGCCCGGTACGGCGTCGGCTACGTGACCAAGGGGCTGCCCGCGCCGCGGAAGGTGCCGGCGCCGGTGTGGCGGGCGGTGTCGCCGCCGCTGAACGCCGCCGCGCGGTTCATCACGGTCGGCGGCATGCACCCGCGCATGCGCGAGCTGCTCGACCTGCCGTGGAGCGCCGCCGACGAGCGCCGCCACCGGCGGTTCGCGGCGGCCGTCCGCGCGGCGGGACGGGTGTGGCCGCTGCTGCCCGAGGCCGTCCGCTACCTGCCGCCGGCCCGCCGCGCCTTCCGCAGAGCGCGGCGGGCCGGAGCTGTTCAGGAGCCGGAGCGGATGCGCGCGTCGTAGCCCTTGCGCGCTTCGGGGTCGTACTCCAGGAAGATCTTGTCGAGGCCGAGGCGGCGGGAGGTCGCCTGCCGGACCCGCTCGGGCAGCAGCGCGCCGAGCCGGACCTGCGTACCGAGCTTCTTCGGCACGACGGCCTGCGGGCGGGGCCTGCCGACCAGGGCGACGACGGCCGCGGCGATGTCCTCGGGCTCGCAGTTCTTCTGCCCCTTGGGGCTGCGCGTCCCGGCGGTCAGCTCGGTGTTGGTGAAGGTGGGCAGGACGGCGCTGACGTGCACGCCCCGGTCGGCCACCTCCAGCCGGGTCGCCTCGGTGAACCCGACGACGGCGGCCTTGCTGGCGTTGTAGAGCGCGAGGCCGGGGGTGAACATGACGCCGGCGAGAGAGGCGATGTTGATGACGTGGCCCCGGCCGCGCGGCAGCATCCGGTCGAGGGCGAGCTTGGTGCCGAGCATCACGCCGTGCACGTTGATGTCGATGCAGCGGCGGGCGTCGGCGTCGCTCTCGTCGGTGACGGGCCCGATCGGCATGATCCCGGCGTTGTTGACGACGACGTCGAGGGGCCCGGCGGCCTTCTCGGCCTCGTCGAGGAAGGCGGTGAACGACTCGCGGGACGTGACGTCCAGGACGAGGCCGGTGACGCCGAGCGAGCCGGCGGCCTCCTTGACGGCGGTCTCGTCGATGTCGCCGATGACGACGGTGGCGCCCTTGGCCTTGAGGGCGCGGGCGGTGGCGAGGCCGATCCCTCTCGCGGCCCCGGTGATGGCGACGACCTTGCTCATGTTCACTGCTCCAGTCGGTCGAGGCGGACGGGGAGCCCGTCCTTGGGTGAGGGAAGGGACGTGTGGTCCAGGGGCCATTCGTACCGGGCGGGCACGCTCCAGCGGTACCGCAGGAGCATCTGGTGCAGGATCGTCTTGACCTGCATCCCGGCGAAGTGGAGCCCGATGCACTTGTGCGCGCCGCCCCCGAACGGCGCCCACGCGTACTTGTGGACCTTGTCCTCGCGGCGCTCCGGGGAGAACCGGCCGGGGTCGAACTCGTCGGGATCGGTCCACCAGTCGGCCATGTGGTGGTTGCTGAGCATCGGAACCACGACGGTCGTCCCGGCGGGGACGTGGAAGCCGAGGATGGAGGTGTCCTTGACGACCTTGCGCGGCAGCGCCGGGACGGGCGTGACGAGGCGCATCGACTCCTTCATGACCATGTCGATGCCGGTGAAGGCGTCCAGGTCGTCGAAGCCGGGCTCCTTGCCGAGCCCGAGCGACTGCTCGCGGAGCCTCTCCTGCCATTCGGGGTACTTGGCCAGGTAGTAGGCCATCGTCGTCAGCGTGATGGTGGTGGTGTCGTGCGCCGCCATCAACGCGAAGATCATGTGGTTGACGACGTCCTCGTCGGTGAACCGCTCGCCGTCGTCGGTCTCGGCGTGGCAGAGCGCCGAGAACAGGTCGCTGCCGCCGCCCTCGCGCTTGGCTGGCAGGTGCCGGTAGAAGAACTCCTCCAGGACCTTGCGCGCCTGGAGGCCCTTGTGCCAGCGCAGGCCGGGCACCGGGAAGCGGACGTAGGCCGTCCCCGCCCGGACGGCGTCGATGAACGCGCCGTTGACCCGCGCGCGTTCGGCGTCGTCCAGCTCGACGCCCATGAAGACGTCCACCGCGAGGTCGAGCGTGAGCTTCTTGATGTGGTCGTAGACCTTGAAGCCCTGCCCGGGCTCCCACGACTCGACGCCCTTGACGATGCCGGGCGCCATCGCGTCCATGTAGGAGCGCAGCCGGGGGCGGGTGAACGCCTGCTGCATGATGCGGCGGTGGTGCAGGTGCTCCTCGAAGTCGAGGAGCATGATGCCGCGGTGGAAGAACGGGCCGATGAAGTAGCTCCACGCGGGCCCGTTCGCGAACGCCTTGTCCCGGTTGACCAGGACGACCTCGGCGGCCTCGGGGCCGTGGACGGTGACCGTCCGCTGGCCGAGCAGCCATCCCCAGGCGACCGGGCCGTACTCGGCGTACCGCTTGCGGGCCATCCCGATCGGGTCGCGCATCACCGCGAGCGTGCTGCCGATGTAGGGGACGCCGGGCACGCCGGGCACCGGTTTCAGCTCGCTGCCCTGCGGCGGCGGCGCGAGAACGCTCGTCATGACCCCTCCGGACGCGTGCAACAAATGCGCGAAATCTGTCGCTTTGTTCTAACGCAACGGCCGCCCGTAAGTCCAGACTTATCCGCGGTGACTTGGGCGTCAGCGGGCCTCGCGGGCGGGCGGCGCCTTGAGGAGCCGCCGCCGCGCCGCGTCGGTCAGCGGCCTGTACGCGCCCGCCTTGTCGCGGTAGAAGGCGCGCCCGTCGCCCGCGGCGGGGACGCCCTCGTCCCGCAGCGGCGCCGTCCGCAGCCGCCGTCCCGCGGTGACGGGGATCTCGTCCACGATCCGCACGATCGCGGGCCGCAGCCCCGGCTCCACCCGCAGCAGCGCCTCCGACAGGTCCACCGGCTTGACGGCGTCCTCCGCGCGGCCCTTGCCCCGCAGGCTCACTGCGGCGGCGGCCAGTTCCGTGTCGCCCACCGGGATCCCGTAGACGGCCACGGCGTCGACGTAGGGCAGGTCGCCGAGCGCGTCGCGGATCGGGCCGGGCGGGACGATGCCGTCGGCCGTGCGGATCAGCTCGGTGTCCCGCCCGACGAGCCAGAAGTCGCCGCCGTCGTCGCGGCGGAACAGGTCCCCGGTGATCGTCCAGGCGTCCTCGGGCCGGAACACCCCCCGCACCGGGCGGGCCGCCGCCCCGATCGCCGACAGCCGCACCCGGGCGAGCAGCATGCCGATCTCGCCGGGCTCGCACGCGACGGCGAACCCGTCCGGCCCCTCGGCGAGCCGCCCGCGCTCCAGGTCGTAGCGGGCCAGGCGCACCTCGGCGCTGCCCGGCAGCGGCCGCCCGAGCGATCCGGGCTTCTTGCCGCTCAGGTTGACCAGCACCGACTCGCCCTCGGTGGAGGCGTAGAACTCCAGGACCCGCGCGGGCGCGAACCGCTCCTCGACCCGCCGCCACAGGTTGCGCGGCATGCCCGACCCGATGAACAGCCGGACGGCGTGGTGCCGCTCGGCCGGGTCCGGCGGCGCGTTCACGAGCTCGCGCAGCAGCGTCCAGGTGTAGGAGGCGACGGTCACGCCGTAGCGCCGCGCCTCGTCCCAGAACGTCTCCGGGTCGTACTCCTGCTGGGGGGCCGACCCCCCAGACCCCCCGGAACCTCTGTGAGCACTGGCCAGCGCCAGCCGCGCCCCACCGGCCACGGCTCCCCCGAGGCTCATCAGCAGGGCGGACGGATGCTGGAGCGGGGTGAGGCTGTAGACGGTGTCGGACGAGGAGAGCGAGGCCGAGGACGCCGTCCCGAACGCCGACAGGGCCCACCGCCGGTTGGTGATGCGGCTGGCGCGCAGCTGGTCCCCGTCACCGCGGAAGACCACGAACGCCAGGTCTCCGGCCCGCCCCGGGTTGGGCCGGTACCAGCCGGGCGGTTCGACCCGGTCCGGGTCGATGGCCTCCATGTCCGTCAGCGGGCCGCGCTCGCCGCGTCCCGCCCCGCCCAGCAGGAAGCCGGACACGCCCTCCAGCTTCGCGGCGGCCGCGGCGTGCTCGGGGTCGGCGACGACCCGGGTGACCTGGCCGAGCCGGGCCTCGGCGGCCGGGTCGCCGTCGGGCCGCAGCAGCACCGCGACGGCGCCGAGCCGGTTGAGCGCGGCGACGAGCGCGAGCGCCGTCGGACGGGTGCCCATCAGCACGCCGACCGCGTCGCCGCGCCGCACCCCGATGTGGATCAGGCCGCGGACCACGGCGTCGATGCGGCGCTTGGCGGCGTCGTGGGTGTGCCCGCGCCCCTGGTACAGGAAGAAGACCTCGTCCGGCATGCGGCGGGCCTGCTCGTCGAGCAGCAGCCCCATGGACATGCGGGTGTCGGACTGGATGCGCTCCAGCCGGGCCAGGCGCGGCAGGTTCTGCGCGGCCTCCCCGCCGAGCTGGCGGGTCCCGTGCACGGCCCGGGAGGCGGTCCGGTACGCCGACCGGGCGGCGCTGGTGCCGATGCCCATGGCGAGCTGGAGCCCGTACCCGGCGGGGCCGCCCGGCAGCCCGGCGGACGCGGCCTCCTCGTCCCCGGCGACGGGCACGACGATGCCGGGCAGCTCCTGCTCGCCGTCCCGCCAGCGCGCCCACGCGGCGACGGCCGGCCAGGTCCGCGCGATGGCGAGGCTGCCGACGACGAGCCCGAAGTGCCCGGCGCGCAGCGACGCCTCGTACACCTGGGCGCGCGGCGCGGCGCGGCGGATCCCGCGCACCATCGGCGGCGCCGCGATCTCGTCCACCTCCCCGACGAACGTCAGGACGGGGCAGGTGATGTCGGCGAGCGTGACGAGCCGGTCGCCGATGAGGAACCCGCCGGTCAGCATGCGGTTGTGCTGGATGAACTGGCGGATGAACTCCGCCAGCGCGGGCCCGGGCCACGACACCCAGCCCTCCCGCTCCAGGAACCGGCGCTGGCGTTCCCGGGGCGCGAGCCGCTCCCGGTCGTGCAGCTGCAGGATGAAGTCGACCCGCGAGCGCACCGACTTGACGGGGCTGAGGAGCTGGAATCCGAGCCGCGTGACCCATCCCGGGACCGCGAACCCGCCGAGCAGGGCGTCGGGTATGCGCTCGACGCCTTCGGACGCGAGCCAGCTCGGCAGCCCGAACGGCAGCCCGACGCTGGTGTCGGCGGGGCTCCCGAACGTCACCACGGACGCGATGCCCTCGCTGCGCCGGTACGCGGCGGCCTGGTAGACGAACATGCCGCCCTGCGAGTACCCGGCGAGGTGGACGTCGCGCCCGGTGGCCTCGCGGATCCGGTCCACCGCGTCGCTGACGGCCAGCACGTGGTCGCTGACCGTCCGCTCCAGCCCGCCGGGCTCGCGCTCGGGGGCTCCGAAGTCCACCACCCACGGGTCGACGCCGAGGTCGCGCAGCACGCGCACCGCGCTGACCCGCGAGGAGATGTCGTACACCTCCGCGGTGATCATCAGTGGCGGGACGAGCAGCACGACCGGCCCGCCGCCCTCGCCAGGGAAGTAGTGCCGCAGCCTATAGACGCGTTGCTCGGTCACCACTTCGCAGGGCGAGGCGTCCTCGTCGGTGTCGAACCCTCCGAAGCGGGCGACCTCCAGGGCGTTCTGGGCGGTGGAGCCAAGGCGAGAACCCAGGCGAAGGAGCGTCTTGGCAACAGGCGGCATCATGGCCCTCTCACAGAGTCAACGCCATGTTGTCCTGTTATCACCGGGTTAAGCAATCACGAGATGATCCGCGCGCCTTCCAGGTGGCCGCCCTGCAGCCTTTCCCACATGTACCTGCGGCGGGGCTTGCCGCTGGAGGTGCGCTGGATCAGCCCGGTGCCGACGACGATCGTCAGTTCGACGTCGTCGCCGAGCCGCCGCCGCAGCATCTCGCGCACGCCGCCGATCCAGGCCTCGTCCTGCGTCTCGGCGAACAGCGCGAGGCCCTTGCGGCCCGCGCCGGGGACGCCGACCACGACGATGCGGCCCTTGCCGAGCCCGCTCACCTCGGCGATCTTGGATTCGAGGTCCTCGACGTAGACGGAGCGCCCGCGCACCTTGATGCTGTCGCCCATCCGCCCGAGGACGAACAGCTGCCCCTCGTGGAAGAACCCGGCGTCGCCGGTGTAGACCTTCCCGTCCATGAACCGGGTCGACTTGGCCTCGGCTCCCGCGAAGTACCCGGGGCACGCCGACGGTCCCCCCACGACGATCTCGCCGAGGAGCCCGCTCTCCAGCTCGCGCCCCTCGTCGTCGACGATGGTGACGGGCACGTCGTCCTCGGGCGTGCCGCACCCGACGACCCAGCCGGCCTTGGCGCCGAGGGACTCGGCTCCGAGCCGGTGCTGCTCCAGGATCCGGACGGGCCGCCCGAAGGCCAGCGCCTCCGGGTCGGGCCGGATCGCCAGGGGGTGGCGCGGGGCGTCGTCCATGGTGACGAGCAGGGTCGTCTCGGCCATCCCGTAGGCGGGCTTGAACATCGTCCGGGAGAACCCGAACGGCTCCAGGAGCTGCGCGAACACCTCCAGCGCGTGCGGGTCGATGGGCTCGGCGCCGATCAGCGCCATCTTCCACCCGGACACGTCGAGGCCCTCCAGCTGCTCGGGCTTGACGCGCCGCGCGCAGTAGGCGTAGGCGAACGGCGGCGCCGCCGTGTGCGCCGCCTCCGCGAAGCACCGGAGCCACCGTGCCGGGTCGCGGATGAAGTGGTCGGGCCGCATCAGCTTCAGCGTCCCCTGCCGCGCGATGGGCGTGAGGAAGCAGCCGATCAGCCCCATGTCGTGGTAGAGCGGCAGCCAGGAGGCGACCACGTCCCCGTCCTCGTATCCGGCCATCCGCGCGATCAGGTCGCTGTTGGCCTCCAGGTTCTCCCAGGTGACCATGACGCCCCGGGGCGAGCCGCTGGACCCGGACGTGAACTGGAGCAGGGCGAGCTCTCCGGCGGGCTGCACCTCGGCCTCCTCGCCGGCCTGCCGGGGCCGCCACGGCTCCCCGTCCAGCCCGGCCCCGGCCATGGCCCGCCGCGCGTAGTCGGCCAGCCCGTCGGAGGCGACGACGAGCGCCGGCGACGCCTGCCGGAGGATCGCCGCCACGTGCGCGACGTAGTCGTCGCCGTCCTGGAACAGCGGCGGGGTGATCAGGCACACCGTGGCCCCGGCGGCCCAGACGGCGTAGTACGTCTCGACGCAGGTGAAGTCCGTGGGCAGGACCAGGCACACGACGTCGCCCGGCCGGACGCCCTCCTCGATCAGCGCTCCGGCGGTGCGCCGCGCGGCCGAGGCCAGCTCACCGTAGTCGCGGAACTCCCAGCCGCCGTCGTCGGCGGCCAGGTGGATACCGCGTCCGGTGGTCGGCTTGTCCAGCCAGTCGCGCAGCGCAGATGGCATCGTGTCCCCTTCACAGGAAAGGCTCGCGCCCGTACATAACTCGCGGGTAACTTCACCAGGGCGGCGCGACCCCCGTCAACCGGTTCGATCAGTGAAAGAGACAGCCCGGGCCGACACCAGCCGGGCCACGAGGCGCCAGCCGAGCAGCGCCGCGCCCAGGAACACGCAAGCCACGATCACGAACGCGAGGGCGGTCCCCTGCCCGGCCAGGACCCGCAGCAGCATTCCCGCGGTCACGGTCGAGACCCAGACGCCGACGCCGACGGGCCAGACCCCTTCGGGCCGCCGCCAGGCCCGAAGGAGTCCCCATCCGACGCCGAGCCCTGCGAGGAACGGCCAGGCGGTGGTGAGGAATCCGCCCAGGCTGGCGGCCTCCTCATGGGAGGCGCGCCCGATGGCGACGAACACGAGCACGCAGAGGACGTCGGCGACCCCACCCAAGACCTTCGGCACCCCTCAAGGCTAAGCGCCCCGCAGGTCAGGTCATGCCGACCTTCGGCGCCGGCGACGCCGCAGCGCCCTCGGGGACGCTCGCGCCCGGTCCGCCGGAGGGACGGCCGGGAATCGCGAGGGCCGCGACGGCGCCGACCAGGGTCAGGACGGCCGAGACGGCGACGGCGGCGCGCAGGCCGCCGGCGGTGCCCGCGCCCGACGCCGCGACGCCGACGAGCACGGCCAGGCCGACGCCGACCCCGATCTGCATGGCGGTGTTGGCCATGCCGCCGGCGATGCCCTGTTCGCGGGCGTCCACTCCGGTGGCGGCGGCGGCGAACTGGGTGGGGTAGATCGTGCCCATGCCCATCCCGTACACGGCGATCCCGGCGAGGACGGTGAGGTAGGAGCCGTCGGCCACCATCCCGGCCGCCAGTAGGCCGCTGCCCAGGGCCCCGAGGAGGAGGGCGGTGACGAGGGTGCCGCGGATGCCGACGCGCAGCATCAGCCGCCCGGCGGTGAAGTTCCCGAGAGCGATCACCGCGGACAGGCCGAGGAACGCCAGCCCGGCCCGCAGGGCGGTGTAGCCCAGCACGTCCTGGAAGTACAGGGTGAGGAAGTACACGACGTTCTGCATGGTCGCCCCGAACACGAAGATGATCACGAGGGCGGGGGCCAGGTTGCGGTCGCGCAGCAGGCGCAGCGGCATCAGCGGGCTGCGGCTGCGCGCCTCGACGGCGAGGAAGGCGGCGAGCAGGACGAGCGCGAGCACGGCCCCGGTGAGGAACTTCGGCGACGTCCAGCCCGTCTCGGGGACCTCGGCGATCGAGTACACCAGGAGGGTGGCGCCCGCGGTGCCGGTCAGCACGCCGGGCAGGTCGTAGCCGCGGCCGCGCTCGACGGGCCCGTCCGCCGGCAGCAGCCAGAACGCGGCGGCGGCCGCGGCGACCACCAGCGGCACGTTGACGAGGAACACCGCCTCCCAGCCGAACGCGTGGGTCAGCACGCCGCCGAGGAGCGCTCCGGCGCTGAGCCCTCCGGCGCCGGCCATGGCCCACACCCCGAGCGCCCTGAGCCGGTCGCGTCCCTCCGCGAACATGGTGTTGACCTGCGCCAGGGTGGCGGGGAACACGATCGCGGCGCCGACCCCCTGGATCGCGCGGGCGGCGATCAGCGTGCCCGGGGAGGTGGCGAGGCCGCCGAGCAGGGACGCGCCGCCGAACGCGACCATGCCGAGGACGAACATGCGGCGGCGGCCCAGCAGGTCGCCCGAGCGGCCGCCGAGCAGCAGGAAGCCGCCGAAGAACACGGCGTAGGCGCTGATGACCCATTGGGCCGAGCCCTCGGTGAAGCCGACGTCGCGGACGAGTTCGGGCAGCGCGACGTACACGATGGTGAAGTCGAGCGAGGTGATGAGGCTGGAGAACGCCAGCAGGGCCAGGCTCAATCCCGGCCTGGGCGCGGAACGCATGATGGACCTTCTTCGGTAGGAGGCTCTTGGCCCGACTATGCGGCCGCGCGCTTACCGTTCGCCTTCCCTCCGCCTACCGTCCGCCGCCCGCCGCCGTAGGCGGCGATCACCGCGTTATCGTGGGGCCATGCGTTTCGGGGTGCTCGGACCGCTGGCGGTCTGGACGGCCGACGGCACCCTGGTGGCGGTGCGGGGGCTGAAGGTCCGGACGCTGCTGGCCGACCTGCTCGTCCAGGAGGGGCGGCCGGTGTCGGCGGAGCGGCTGATCGACGATCTGTGGGGGCCGGCGCGCCCCGCGGACGCGGCGGGGGCCCTCCAGGTCAAGGTGTCGCAGTTGCGCCGGGCTCTGGAGGACGCCGAGCCGGGCGGCAGGGCGCTGGTGGTGTTCCAGGCGCCGGGATACCTGCTGCGGGCCGCTCCCGAGCAGGTGGACGCGGGCCGGTTCGCCGCGTTCCTCGCACGGGCCCGGGGGACCGCCGATCCTCGCGCCAGGGCCGCGCTGCTCACCGACGCGCTGGCGCTGTGGCGGGGCCCTGCCTATGCCCCCTTCGCCGACGAGCCGTTCGCGCGGGCCACGATCACTCGCCTCGAAGAGCAGCGGCTGACGGCCGTGGAGGATCTTCTGGAGGCCCGGCTCGCCCTCGGCGAGCACACCGCGCTGGTGGGTGAGCTGCGCGACCTGGTGGCCCGGCACCCCCTCAGGGAGCGGCTGCGCGCCGCCCAGATGCGCGCCCTCTACCGCGCCGGGCGGCAGAGCGAGGCCCTGGACGGCTTCGCCGAGCTGCGCGACCGCCTGCGCGAGGAGCTGGGCCTGGACCCGGGCCCCGAGCTGGCGGAACTCCAGCGGGCGATCCTCACCCAGGATCCGGATCTGGCGCCGGGACGTCCCCGGAGCAATCTGCCCGCGCCGCCCGGCGAGCTGATCGGCCGCGAGGAGGCGGTCGCGGAGGTGCGGGGGCTGCTGCAGGAGTACCGTCTCGTCACCCTGACCGGGCCGGGAGGGGTCGGCAAGACGCGGCTGGCCCTGGAGGTCGCCGCCCGGCTCGTCGACGGGTTCCCCGACGGCGTGTGGGCGGTCGAGCTCGGCGGCCACGATCGGCCGGACGCGCTGGCGGAGGCGGTCGCCGCGACGCTCGGCGTCCGCGACGACGCCGTCCAGGACCCTGCGGCGAAGCCCGTCCCGGCCGCGGACCGGGTGGCCCGCGCGCTGCGCGGCAGGCGGCTGCTGCTGGTCCTCGACAACTGCGAGCACCTGATCGGCCCGGCGGCCGAGCTGGCGCACCGGCTGCTGGCGGCGGCGCCGGAGGTGCGGATCCTGACGACGAGCCGGGAGCCTCTCGAAGTGGGCGGGGAGGCGGTCTGGGCGGTGCCGCCGCTGGAGCCGCCGGACGCGGCGCAGGAGACGGCCCCGGCGGCCCTGCGCCGCTCCAGCGCCGTCCGGCTGTTCGTCGCCCGCGCCGCCGCCGCCTCGCCCGGCTTCGCCCTCACCGCCGGCAACGCGGGCGCCGTCGCGGCGATCTGCCGGCGCCTCGACGGCATCCCGCTGGCGCTGGAGCTGGCGGCCACCCGGGTCCGCGCGCTCGGCGCGGACGAGGTGGCGGCCCGGTTGCGGGACCGGTTCCGGCTGCTGTCGGCCGGCCGGCGGGACGTCCCGCGGCGGCAGCGGACGCTGCGCGCGGCGATCGACTGGAGCTGGGACCTGCTGGCCGGACCCGAGCGCGCCGTGCTGCGGCGGTTGTCGGTGCACGTCGACGGCTGCTCGCTGGACGCGGCGGAGGCGGTGTGCGCCGGGGACGGGGTGGCGGCCGAGGACGTCGCGGAGCTGCTGTCGCGCCTGGTCGACCGTTCCATGGTCGTGGTCGCCGCCGACCCGCGCGGGCACCGCTACCGGCTGCTGGAGTCCGTCGCGGTCTACTGCGCCGAGCGCCTGCGGGAGGCCGGCGAGTCCGAGCACGCGCGAACCCGGCGCGACGAGTACTACGCCGCGTTCGCCGAACGGGCCGCGGAGCGGCTCCACGGCCCCGACCAGGGGCGGTGGCTGGAGCGCCTCGATCTCGAACACGCCAACCTGCGCGCCGCCGTCGAGAGCTCCGTGCGGCACGACCGCCCGGATCTCGCGCTGCGCCTGGTCAACGCGATGGCCTGGTACTGGTTCCTGCGCGGAAGGCTCGGCGAGGGCCGCCGCCTCCTGGACCTGTCCCTCGCCGAGGTCGGCACGGCCCCGGCGGCCGCGAGGGCAGCGGCCGGGGCCTGGCGGACGGGCATGGAGATGCTCGGCCGCCACGGCGCCGACCGGACGCAGAAGGTCCGCGCGGCTCTGGAGCCCTTCGACCACCTGGACGATCCGAGCGGCCGGGCCCGGGCGGAGTGGTTCCTCGCCGAGATCCTGCTGGGCGGCGCGGACTCGTCCACCGGCGAACGGCTGGCGCGGCGGGCCCTGGACGCCTTCCGCGAGGCCGGGGACCGCTGGGGCACGGCCGCCACGCTGACCACGCTGGCCCACTACGCGCTGATCCGCGGCGACCTGGCCGTCTGCGCCCGCCACACGGAGCGGGGCGCGGCGCTGTTCGACGCGCTCGGGGACCGCTGGGGCCGGTTGCGGGCGGCCGACCTGCTGGGCAGGCTCGCGGAGATCCGGGGCGACTACGAGGGCGCCGCCGGGTTGCTGCGGGAGGGCCTGCATCTGGCCGAAACCCTCGGCATCTGGACGCAGGTCTCGTACCTGCTGTCCGGGCTGGGCAGGATCGCGTTGATGACCGGCGACCTGGCCGGTGCGGAGCGGCTGCACGAGAAGGCCATGCGGCTGGCGACGGAGCAGAGCAATCGCCCTGGAGAGGTGTTCGCCGAACTCGGCCTGGCGATGGGGGCACGGCGGCAGGGACGGCTGGACGTGGCCGAAGAGCTGCTGCGCGACGCGCTCGACTGGCAGCAGCGCGTCGGCTTCGCCCCTGGGGTGGCGCTGACCCTGTCCGAACTGGGCTTCGTAGCCGAGCAACGCGGCGACGCCCGCTCCGCCCGCCAGGCGCACCTGGACGCTCTGACGGTAGCGCGCCGCACAGGCGACCCAAGGGCAACGGCCCTGGCACTGGAAGGCCTAGCCGCCGCCCACACCCTGATGAACGAACACCACCAGGCCGCCCGCCTCCTGGGCGCAGCCACCGCCGCCCGCGAATCAACAGGCGCCCCACTACCCAGCGCCGCCGACACAGACGTGGCCCGCACCATGGCAACGCTGTGCAAAGCCCTGGGCGAAAAGACCCTGACCACCGAACTCCAGCAAGGCCGCACCACCGACCCGCAAGAGCTGGTAGCCCACCAAAGCCCCCCACCCCCCTAAAGGGGACTGTCTGAAAGTCTGTGGGTGAGGCAGTGATCAGCTTTCAGTTCAGGGTGATGCGGTCACCGTAGTGCAGCGCCAGGGCGTTCAGGGCTGCCTTCCAGCCGGGGGTTTTGCCGGTGACGTTCGGCCGGTTCTTCAGCGGCTGGCGGATGACCAGGTAGAGGACCTTGAGTGCGGCCTGCTCGGTGGGGAAGTGCCCGCGTCGGCGGGTGGCCTGGCGGAACCGGGCGTTCAGGCTCTCGATCGCGTTGGTGGTGTAGACGATCTTGCGGATCTCGGCCGGGAACGCCAGGAACGGCGTGAACGTCGGCCAGGCGTCCCGCCACAGCCGGACGATCGCCGGGTAGCGGTCGCCCCACTCGGCCTCGAACTCGGCGAACCGCTGCTGGGCGGCTGACTCGGTCGGGGCGGTGTAGATCTGCCGCAGGTCGCGGGTGAGCCGGCTCCAGTGCGTCTTGGACGCGTAACGCAGCGAGGAGCGGACCAGGTGCACCACGCACTGCTGGACGGTGGCCTGCGGCCAGATCTCCTCGATCGCCTCCGGCAGGCCCTTGAGTCCATCGCAGCAGGCGATGCACACATCCCGCACGCCGCGGTTGCGCAGTTCGGCCAGCACGGTCATCCAGTGCTTGGCGCCCTCACCACCGGTGCCCACCCATAGGCCCAGCACGTCCCGCTCGCCGTGGCAGTTGATGCCCAGCGCCGCATAGATCGGACGGTTGGCCACCTGGCCTTCGCGGATCTTCACATACAGCGCGTCGATCAGCACCACCGGATACACCCCGTCCAGCGGCCGTGCTCGCCAGGCCTCCATCTCGGCCACGACCTTGTCGGTGACGCGCGAGATCAGGTCGCGGGAGACCTCGACCTGGTAGATCTCGGCCAGGTGCGCACGGATCTCGCCGGTGGTCAGGCCCTTGGCATACAGCGAGATGATCGACTCGTCGAACCCGGCGATCCGGCGGGCGTGCTTGGGCACGATCTGCGGCTCGAACTCACCCGACCGGTCCCGCGGAACCTGGATCTGGACGGGCCCGACCTCGGTCGACACCGTTTTGGACGAGCTGCCGTTGCGGTGGTTGCCGATCGGCTCGGCCGGACGTTCTCCCTTGTCATAGCCCAGATGCTCGCTCATCTCGGCCTCCAGCGCGGCCTGCAGCACCGTCTTGGTGATCCCGGCCAGCAGCCCGTCCGGCCCGACCAGCGACACCCCCTGCGCCTTCGCCTTCTCGATCAGCTCGGCCGCGAGCTGCACATCCAACCCGCCCCGCGGCTCGTCCTCGTCGTGATTGGTCACAGATGATCCTTCCCGGCCAGGGCATCGGCCCCAGCCTTCCGGATCACCACCCCACCCACACGATCTTTAGGACAGTCCCGTCCAAGGCGCGACGCCCGAGGGGGGCGAAGGGCGAACCCCGAGCGGGTCCGAGGGGCGAAGCCTCAGGGGCGGACCCCAAGGGGGGTTCGAAGGGCGAAGCCCGAGGGGGGTCTAGGGGCGAAGCCCCAGGGGCGGGCGGGTGGGGGAGGCGGAGGAGCCGGGGGGCTCCGGGGGGTCGCCCCCCGGGCAACGCGAAGGGTCCCCCTGGGGAAGCCGCAAAGCGGCGACCAGGAGGACCCTAGGACCAGTAGCGGGGGCAGGATTTGAACCTGCGACCTCTGGGTTATGAGCCCAGCGAGCTACCGAACTGCTCCACCCCGCGGCGATGTCTTAACTGTATGGGGTCGGGGTGGCTTAGGCAAACGGGTTTGGGTGGGGGGCTTGGAGGGCGGCGGTGAGCATGGCGGTGAGGTCGGTGGTGAAGGTGTGGTGGTCGGGGTGGGGCGGGGGTGTGCCGGGTGGGTGGGTGCGGGTGGCGCGGTCGGCGAGGGCGGCGGTGAGGAAGGCGATGAAGAGGGTGATGCGTTCGAGGGCGAGGGGTTCGGGGAGGGTGGCGCGGCAGGCGGTTTCGAGGAGGTGGAGTTGTTGTTGGAGGGCGGTGTCGTGGAGGAGGGGCGGGGGGCGGTGGTCGCGGATTCCGGCGCGGCCGGCGAGTTGGGCGGTGATGCGGAGGAAGTCGCGGCCGTGGGGGGTGCGGAGTTCGTTGGCGGTGGGGCGGACGATGGCGTCGACGATGACGTGGGGGTGGTCTGGGTGGAGTGTGGGGAGGGTGGCGGTGCGGGCGGGTTCCATGCGGGTGATGCCTGCGCGGAGGATGGCGTTGAGGAGGCCGTCGCGGGAGCCGAAGTGGTAGGTGACGGCGGAGTCGTTGGCTTGTCCGGCGAGGGCGACGATGTCGCGGGTGCGGGTGGCGTCGATGCCGTGGGCGGCGAAGAGGTGGGCGCCGGCGTGGATGAGGGCGTGGCGGGTGGCTCTTGCGTCTTTCGGCACGCCGGTGATACTAACAGGGGGCGTTAATAACGTCGCCTGTTAGAACCGGAGGCCGGCCGTGGCGGACGTCTACGACCCTTTCGATCCCGGCTTCCAGGCCGATCCCTATCCGGCGTACCGGCGGCTCCGGGACGGCGAGCCGGTGCACCGGCACGGTGAGCCGCCGTTCTGGGCGCTGTCGCGGTTCGAGGACGTCTGGGCGGCGACGCGGGACGCGGAGACGTTCTCGTCGGCGCAGGGCCTGACGTTCCATCCGGACGAGATCGGCACGCTGGGCCTTGCCCCGACGATCGTGATGCTGGATCCGCCGCGGCACGCGGTGCTGCGGCGCCTGATCAGCCACGGGTTCACGCCGCGCCGGACGGCCGCGCTCGAAGACCTCCTGCGGGGGTTCGTCCGGTCCCGGATCGCGGTGATGGAGCGCACGGCCGCCGACGGTGGGACGCCGGACCTGCACCGGGACTTCTCCTCGCCGCTGCCGACGTTCGCGCTGGCGCACCTGCTCGGCGTCCCGGAGGCCGACCGCGCGCGGTTCGATCCGTGGGTGTCCGCCCTCACGACGTTGCAGGACGAGGGGTTCGGCCTGCGCTCGTTGCGGGACGGGGCGGTGAACGCGGTGGCGGAGATGTTCGGCTACTTCACCGACGTGATCAACGCGCGCCGCGCCGACCCGTCCGACGACCTGGTCAGCGCGCTGACGGCGGCGGAGGTGGACGGGGAGCGCCTCACCGACTGGGACGTTCTCGGGTTCTGCTTCGTCATGGTGGCGGGCGGCAACGACACGACCGGGAACCTGATCTCGCACGGCGTGGCGCTGCTGGACGGCGACCACGGGCAGCGCGAGCGCCTGGCGGCCGATCCGTCACTGATCCCGAACGCCCTGGTGGAGTTCCTGCGCCTGGAGAGCTCCGTCCAGGCGCTGGCCCGGACGACCACGCGCCCGGTCACGCTGCACGGGACGCGGATCCCGGAGGGCGAGAAGGTGATGATGCTGTTCGGGGCGGCGAACCGGGACGAGCGCGAGTTCGGCCCGTCCGCGGGCGAACTGGACGTCACCCGTGAGATCCCGCGCCATCTGGGCTTCTCCAGCGGCGTGCACTTCTGCATCGGGTCGCACCTGGCGAAGCTCCAGGCCCGCGTCGCGCTGGAGGAGCTTCTCCAGGCCCATCCCCACATCGGAGTGGACCTGGAGAGCGCCGAGCGCATCCAGTCGCCCTTCACCCGCGGCTGGGTCTCGCTACCGGCCACGGGCATCAGGGAGCGGGCGTGAACCGGGGCCGTCAGAGCGGGACGAAGGCCCCGTCCTCCTGGCAGGCCGAGACCGTCGCGGTGGCGAGGTCGTAGTACCAGAGGTGCATGCGCAGGCGTCCGGCGCGCAGGCTCCTGGTCACCGCCGGGTAGCGCCGCAGCTTGTCCGCCTGGGCGAGCAGATGCTGGTGCCCGGGGTCCGCGTCGGGGGTGTGCAGGCGGCGCCAGTGGTGGGTCTGGAGCAGCCACAGCCACATCGTCGGGGCCGTGCGCGGGGCCTGTGAGCGGGTCCGCGCCTGGACGGCGCCGCACTGGGTGTGGCCGCACAGGATCATGTCGGTGATGCGCAGGACGTTGACGGCGTATTCCACGGTGGCGGCCTCGGCGGTGAGCCGTCCGATCCGGTGCGGCGGGATGACGTTGCCGGCGGTGCGCAGTTCGAACAGTTCTCCCGGGCGGGCGCCGGTCAGCTGCGTCGGGACGAGCCGGGCGTCGGAGCAGGCGATGAACATCGCCTGCGGCGCCGGGGCCTGGGCACCGCCGGACGGGTGGCCGCCCTGGCGCTGCGGGGCGAGCCGGGCATGGTCGATGAGGGGTTGCATGGGAGCGGATCCTTCGCTTCGGATGAAGAACCAGACGAGGTCAGGTGCGGGCACGCGGGACTCGCACGCGTGGGACCGCGCGCTCGCCCACGTGGGCGTCCGGTATTAGCAGCGCAGGATCTGCGATCGGTTGCGGGACGGCAGCGCGGGGCCCCTGGCCGTCGAGGGCCTGCCGGGGCCGGTCGCGGGGCGTCTGGCAACGGCGGTGGCGGCGGGAGCGGCGCCGCTGGGCGGGAAGTGCGCGGCGCCTCCGAAGAAGGAGCCGTGGTCGGCCTCGCAGTGTTCGGCGCACGGCGAGGCGAGGGGCTCCGCGTCAGGGGCGTGCGGGCAGGTCGCCGGGGCGACCGGCCGGTCGGCGTCAGCGATGTAGGCGGCGCTGCCGCGATGGCCGCTGGAGTGGCTCACCCCGTGCAGCAGCAGGACCAGGGGGATCACCGCCAGCACCCATGCGCGCCTACCCCGCGCACGCGGCCGGACAGCCCTGGTCGCACGCTTTCCCACACCTCAAAGGTTACCCATAGTGATGGCCTGATACTAGCTGTGACCAGTAAGGGGGTCCTGCCCTGGTCACGGCCGCGGGCCCGCACCCGTCCGGGTGCGGGCCCGCCAGGGCCGGGAGGGCGGCTACCCCATGTGCGGGTACCGGTAGTCGGTCGGCGGGACGAACGTCTCCTTGATGGAGCGCGGGGACGTCCAGCGCAGCAGGTTGAACACCGAGCCGGCCTTGTCGTTGGTGCCGGAGGCCCGCGCGCCGCCGAACGGCTGCTGCCCGACGACGGCGCCGGTGGGCTTGTCGTTGATGTAGAAGTTGCCCGCCGCGTACCGGAGCACCTCGGCGGTGTGCGCCGCCGCGGCCCGGTCGGTGGCGATGACCGCGCCGGTCAGGGCGTAGTCGGCGACCGACTCCATCTGGGCGAGCATCGCGTCGTACTGCTCGTCGTCGTACACGTGGACGCCGAGGACCGGCCCGAAGTACTCGGTCCGGAAGATCTCGTTCTCGGGGTCACCGGACACGAGCACGGTCGGCCTCACGAAGTACCCGACGGAGTCGTCGCAGGTCCCGCCGGCCACGATCTCGACGTCCGGGTCGCCCTGGGCGCGCTCGATGGCGGCCTTGTTCTTGGCGAAGGCCCGCTCGTCGATGACGGCGCCCATGAAGTTGGACAGGTCGGCGACGTCGCCCATGGTGAGGCCGTCGACCTCGGCGGCCAGCTCCTCCTTGAACCCGTTCTCCCAGATGGAGCGCGGGACGTAGGCGCGGGACGCGGCGGAGCACTTCTGGCCCTGGTACTCGAAGGCGCCGCGGACGAGCGCCGTCTTCAGCACGGCCGGGTCGGCGGACGGGTGCGCGACGACGAAGTCCTTGCCGCCCGTCTCCCCCACGACCCGCGGGTAGCTCCGGTACTTCTCGATGTTGGCGCCGACGGTCTTCCACAGGTGCTGGAACGTCGCGGTGGAGCCGGTGAAGTGGATTCCGGCGAGGTCGGGGTGCTGGAGCGCCACGTCCGACACCGCGAGCCCGTCACCGGTCACCAGGTTGATGACGCCCGGCGGGAGCCCGGCCTCCTCCAGCAGCCTCATGAGCAGGACGGCGGAGTAGGTCTGCGTGGGCGACGGCTTCCACACCACGACGTTGCCCATCAGGGCGGGCGCGGTCGGCAGGTTCGCGGCGATCGCGGTGAAGTTGAACGGGGTGATCGCGTAGACGAAGCCCTCCAGCGGCCGGTGGTCGGACCGGTTCCACACGCCGGGGCCGCTGATCGGCTGCTCGGCGAGGATCCGCCGGGCGAAGTGCACGTTGAAGCGCCAGAAGTCGACCAGCTCGCAGGGGCTGTCGATCTCCGCCTGCTGGACGGTCTTGGACTGCCCGAGCATCGTCGCGGCCAGCAGCGTCTCCCGCCACGGCCCGGCGAGCAGGTCGGCGGCCCGCAGGAAGATCGCGGCGCGGTCGTCGAAGGCCATCGACCGCCACGCGGGCGCGGCCTCCAGCGCCGCGGCGACGGCGTCGCGCGCGTCCTGCTCGGTGGCGGTGCCGAACGTGCCGAGGACCGACGCGTGCCGGTGCGGCTGGACGACGGCGACCTTGGCGCCCGCCCCGAGCCGCCGCTCGCCGCCGATCGTCATGGGCAGGTCGATCGGGGTCTCGGCGGTCAGCTCGGCGAGCTTGGCCTCCAGCCGGGCCCGCTCGGCGCTGCCGGGCGCATAGCCGCGCACCGGCTCGTTCGCCGGCGTCGGAACGTTGGTGACGGCGTCCATGGAAACTCCTTAGCGGGAGACGAACGAACGGAGGAAGAAGGTGAGGTTGGCGGGCCGCTCGGCGAGCCGCCGCATGAAGTAGCCGTACCAGTCGGCCCCGTAGGGGACGTAGACGCGCATCCGGTGGGCCTGCGCGAGCCGCCGCTGCTCGGCGGCCCGGATCCCGTAGAGCATCTGGAACTCGTAGGAGGCGGGCGACCGCTCGGCGGCCAGGGACAGCGCGATCTCGATGATCCGCGGGTCGTGGCTGGCGACCATCGGGTACCCGTCGCCCGTCATGAGCCGCCGCAGCGCCCGGACGTACGCGCGGTCCACCTCGTGCCTGCTCTGGAACGCGACCGACGCGGGCTCGGCGTACGCGCCCTTGACCAGCCGCACGCGCGACCCCTCGCCCACGAGGTCCCGCAGGTCGCCCTCGGTGCGCCGCAGCATCGCCTGGACGGCGACCCCGACCCAGGGGAAGTCGACCCGCAGCTTCCCGAGGACCTCCAGCGTGGAGTCCACGGTCGTGTGGTCCTCCATGTCGAGGGTGACGGTCATGCCGACCCGTCCCGCCGCGGAGCAGATCTCCCGCGCGTGGTCGAGCGCGAGGTCGCCGGGCAGCGCCTGCCCGAGCGCGGACAGCTTCACCGACGCGTCGGAGCCCCCGGCGAGCCCCCGCTCCTCGAACGCCTCGAACAGCCGCAGGTAGGCGTCCCGGGTCGCCCGCGCCTGGGCGGGTTCGCGGGTGTCCTCCCCCAGATGGTCGAGGGTGACCTCCAGCCCGCCGCCCCGCAGTTCGCCGGTGGCCTCGAGCGCGGCGTCGAGATCGTCACCGGCGACGAACCGGTCGACGACGCCCCTGGTCAGCGGCACGGAGGTGAGGACATCGCGCATCCGTCCGCTGCGCGCGGCGGCGAGGAGAAGCGGGCTGAGCATGGAACCCTCCAACGTCAAGGAACACCTCGCACGTTAGGAGCACCGCCCCGCACCCCCTATAGTCAAACGCCACTTTCAGAGTGGCTCGTCCTCATACAGATGTACGAAGGAACAGGAATGGCACTCGACCTCCAGGAGATCGTGGAAGAGGCGGCCGACCTCCTGGGCGCGCCCGCGACCCTGGAGGACCGCGATTTCCACCTGGTCGCCTACGCCGCGCACGGCGACACGATCGACCCCGTCCGGATGGACTCGATCCTGCACCGCCGCGCCACCGAGGCCGTCCGCGCCCGCTTCGAGCGCCACGGCATCGCCCGCGCGGCGGGCCCCGTCCGCATCCCGGCGGACGCCGCGCTGGGCCAGCTCGCCCGCCTGTGCCTGCCGGTCCGCTGGAACAACGTCACCTACGGCTACCTCTGGCTGCTGGACGACCGGCAGCGCATCACCGACCCCCAGGCGGCCAGGGCGATGCCCCTGTGCGAGCGCGCGGGCCTCCTCATGGCCCGCGAGGCCCGCGAGCGCGACGACCTCGGCTGGAAGGTCGCCGACCTCCTGTCCACGCACCCCGACGTCCGGACCCAGGCCGCCGACGACCTCACCGACGCGGGGGCGGTCGACACCCCCCTCACCGTGGCGGTCCTGCGCACCCCGAGCCCCGAGCCCCTGAACCCGTGGCTGCTCCCCCACTCCGTCCTGGCGACGGTGTGGCAGCGCGACCACGTCCTGCTCCTCCCCGTGGCCAGCGCCCCGGCCGCCCTGGCCCGCGCACGCCGCCTGCTGGAAGAACGCAACGCCCCCGTCCAGACGGGCGTGTACTCCCCCTGCCCCACCTTGGACGACGTCCACGAAGGCTGGCTTCGAGCCCGCGTGGCGGCCCGCACCGCCGCCCCGGGCGAGACCCGCGACTGGACGTCCCTGGGCGTCCTGCGCCTACTCCGCACGGCAGGCGACGAGGCCCTGGCCCAGACGACCCAAACCCCGGGAACCGAACGCCTCCTGGAACACAAGGACCTCGCCGCGACGGCCCGCACCTACCTGGACCTGGCAGGCAACGTCCAGGAGACCGCGAAGACCCTGAACATCCACCGCCAGACCCTCTACCACCGCCTGCGCCGCATAGAGGAGCTGACGTCCCTCACCCTCACCGACGGCCAGGACCGCCTGACCCTGCACCTGGCCCTGACACTCGCCGGCCACCTCACCTGACGGCGAGGCCGGCGTGCCGCTCCCGCAGATCCCGCTTGAGGATCTTGCCGCTGGGGTTCTTGGGCAGCGCGTCCGCGAGAACGACGTACTTGGGGCGCTTGTAGGGGGCGAGCCGCTCGCGAGCGTGGGCATGGATGTCGTCCACGGTCAGCGCGGCACCGGGCTTCGGCACGACCACCGCGGTGACGGCTTCGATCCAGTGCGGGTGGCTGATCCCGAAGACGGCGACCTCGGCCACCCCGTCCATCTCGTAGACGGCCTCCTCGACCTCGCGGCTGGCGACGTTCTCGCCCCCGGTCTTGATCATGTCCTTCTTGCGGTCGACCACCGACAGGTAGCCGTCCTCGGTCATGATCCCGAGGTCGCCGGAGTGGAACCACCCGTCCCGGAAGGCCTCGGCGGTCTTCTCCTCGTCGCGGTAGTACCCGAGCGCGGCGTGGGGGCTGCGGTGGACGATCTCGCCGACCTCTCCCGCCTTCACCGGCTCGCCTTCGTCGTCGACGAGCATGGTCTCCACGTTGATGGCCGCGCGTCCGGCGCTGCCGGCCCGGTCGAGCTGCTCGTGCGGCTTGAGGATGGTGGCGAGCGGAGCCATCTCCGTCTGCCCGTAGAAGTTCCACAGCCGCACGTCGGGCAGGCGCCGCATCAGCTCCCGGAGCACCTCGACGGGCATGGGCGACGCCCCGTAGTAGCCCTTGCGCAGGCTCGACAGGTCGCGCCGGTCGAAGTCGGGGTGGCGCAGCAGCGAGATCCAGACGGTCGGCGGGCAGAAGAGCTTGGTGACCTTCTCCCGCTCGATGGTCTCCAGCAGCGCCGCCGGGTCGGGCCCCGGCAGGATGATGCTGGTGGCGCCCAGGTAGACGTCGACGGAGAAGAAGCAGTCGAGCTGCGCGCAGTGGTACATCGGCAGCGTGTGCGCCTCGACGTCGTCGGCGCCCATCTCGCCGTCGATCACGCAGCTCACGTACTGGCTGACGAGGGACCGGCTGGTCAGCACCACTCCCTTGGGCCGCGACTCGGTCCCCGAGGTGTACATGATCCGCAGCGGGTCGTCGTCCTCGACCTGGACGTCCGGCGCCGTGGAGGGCCCGTCGCGCCACCAGGCGTCGACGTCCTCCCACCCGTCGCCCGGCGCGGCGCCCGACAGCGGGATCCATCCGCGCACCCCGTCCTGGACGCCGGCCGCGTCGAGCGCCTTCTGCGCGGTCGCGGCGAGCGCGTCCTCCGCGATGATCCCGGACGCCCCCGAATGCCCGAGGATGTAGGCGATCTCCTCGGCGTTCAGCATGAAGTTCACGGGGACGAGCACCACGCCGAGCCTGGCCGTGGCGAACACGGTGACGGCGTACTGCCAGCAGTTGTGGCTGAGCAGCGCGAGCCGGTCCCCCTTGCCGAGCCCCCGCGCCGCCAGCGCGTGCGCGGCCCGGTTCACCGCGGCGTCGAACTCCGCGTACGTGACCCGCAGCTCCCCGCTGACGACGGCCAGCTTCCGAGGATCCCGCCGCGCCGTCCGATGCAGCAGATCCCCCACCGAGTGCCGACGAGCCCGATCAACGACCGACACCAGCAGCCACCTCCCCCACAAGGCCCCCGAAAGCCGCAAAGCGGCAGGTAAGGGCAAGGAGGCCGATCATAATCACACCCCCCAAATCTTCCACCACCCCCGGATAGGGGGAGGCCCAAGGAGGGGGTTCGAAGGGCGAAGCCCGAGGGGGTCTAGGGGCGAAGCCCCAGGGGCGGGCGGGTGGGGGATGGCGGAGGCACAGGGGGCTCCGGGGGATCGTCCCCCGGGCGAAATGCGAAGGGTCCCCCTGGAAAGCCGCGAGCGGCGACCAGGAGGACCCTAGGACCAGTAGCGGGGGCAGGATTTGAACCTGCGACCTCTGGGTTATGAGCCCAGCGAGCTACCGAACTGCTCCACCCCGCGGTGATGTCTTAAGTCTATGGCATCGGAGGGAGTGGTTCGTACGGGCGGCGTCAGCGGGTGCAGGCGGGGACGGTGCCTTTGCCGCTTGTGAGGGCGTTGAGGGATTGGACGGCGTCGTGGAGGGTGTCGGCGCGGACGAGGCGGAGGCCGTCGGGGCGGGAGCCGGCGGCGTCGGCGCAGTTGTCCTTGGGGGTGAGGAAGACGGTGGCGCCGGCCCTGCGGGCGGCGATCATCTTCTGCTGGATGCCGCCGATGGGGCCGACCTTGCCGTCGGGGGTGATGGTGCCGGTGCCGGCGATGAACTTGCCCTGGGTGAGGGGGCCGGGGGTGAGTTTGTCGACGATGGCGAGGGAGAACATGAGGCCGGCGGAGGGGCCGCCGATGTCGCCGATGCTGATGTCGATCTTGAAGGGGAACTTGTACTGGTCGGACAGGACGATGCCGACGACGGCGCGTTTGCCGCTGGGGTCGGCGACGGTCTTGAGGGTGGCCTTGGCCTTCTTGCCGTCGCGGGTGTAGTCGAGGGTGACGGGGGCGCCGATGGGGCGTTTGGCCATGGTGCCGGTGACCTGGGAGACGCTGGTGACGGCGGCGCCGTCGAGGGCGTTGATCTCGTCGCCGGGTTCGAGGACGCCGTCGGCGGGGCGGCCCTTCTGGACGCCGTCGACGACGACGCGGGTGGTGACGGGGACGCCGAGTTCGTGGAGGGCGGCGGCTTCGGCGTTCTGCTGGGAGTCCTGCATCGCCCGGGTGTTCTCCTGGTCGACCTGCTTGGGCGACTCGTTCTTCGGGAAGATCGTCTCTTCGGGGACGATGGCGGTGTCGCCGGCGATCCAGCCGCGCAGGGCGGTGAACAGGTCGATGCGTCCGCCGGGGCCGCCGCGGTAGGTGACGGTGGTGAAGTTGAGGTGGCCCTGGTCGGGGTAGGTCTGGCGGCCTTCGATCCTGATGAGGGGCTGGCCTTTGTCGTTCGTGCCGAGGGTGTTGCTCGTGGGGCCGGGCATCAGGGCGACGTAGGGGACGCGCATGACGGAGCCGATGACGGCGAGCACGAGGACGAGCACGCTCGCGAGGGTGAGCGTGGCGGCACGACGAGACATGCCGGAAACTCTATGCGGTTCGCGCCCTCAGCAGGCTCCGACCCACTCGTCTCCCCCGTCGGCGAAGGTCTGGTGCTTCCAGATGGGGACGTGGGCCTTGAGGTCGTCGATGAGGCGGCGGCAGGCGGCGAAGGCTTCTTCGCGGTGGGGGCAGGACGCGGCGACGACGACGGCGATGTCGCCGATGCGGAGGTCTCCGACACGGTGGAGGGCGGCGAGGCCGAGGACTGGGTAGTCGGCGGCGACCTTCTCCATGACGGCGCGGAGTTCGCGTTCGGCGGTGGGGTGGGCGCTGTAGGAGAGCGCGGTGACGGCGCGGGCGTGGTCGGTGTCGCGGACGGTGCCGGCGAAGACGGCGGTGCCGCCGGCGCCGGGGGCGCCGACGGCGGCGTACACCTCGTCGATGGACAGGGGCGTGTCGCGGACGCCGATCAGCCGGATGGCGTCCCCGCCGGTAGCGCTTTGGCTCACGTCCCGCAGGCTACCTCCCGGCCGCGGCCGGCTTCACGCGGGTGCGCCGGGCTCGTCGGGTTCGAGGGTGGCGGCGAGGGCCTCGGCGAGGGCGGGGACGAGGTCGGGCCCGGTGAGGAGCTCGTCGTCGGTGTCGTGGCGGCGGAGCCGGAGGGCGGAGTGGCGGGCGCCGCCGCGCAGCACGCCGACGATCATGCGCACGTCCTCGCGCCGGGGGTGGGAGGCGGCGAACTCGGCGGCCTGGGCCTCGTCCTCGGGGATCTCCTCCTCGACCTCGGGGGGCAGGACGATCCGTTCCAGGACGAGGGCGCAGCCTTCGACGGTGTCGGGCCAGGCGATGGTCGCGAGGGCGTCCTCGACGCCGGCCTGGTCGGGCAGGGCGGGCTGTTCGAGGGCGGCCAGGGTGTCGGCGCCCTCCTGCAGGCCGAGCTGCTCGGCGAGCTCGGGTTCGGCGCGGCGCAGTTCGGAGCTGCGGACGAGGGCGTAGATGCGCGGCGCGCTGTCCCAGCCCTCCTGGGCCGAGTGACGTTCGAGGTCCAGCACGACTTCTTCCAGAAGACTCACAGGCCCATCTTTCCCCCATTCAGCACGGGGAAGTGCGGGAACCCCCGTCCCAGTCGGTAAGTTGCATCTACAGCACCGCCGGGCGGCCGGTGGGAGAGATCCTCGATCGGAGGGGCCACTTGACCTTCCGGACTCCCGGTTTCGGGCGCCGGCTCGGTACCGGACGGACGCGGCCGCTGCTGCCGGCGCTGGTGGCGCTGGCCGCGCTGCTGATGGCGTTCCTGGTCTTCACGGCCGTGTACACGGACCTGCTCTGGTACCGCTCGATCGGCTTCTCGTCGGTCTACACGACGCAGCTGCGGGCGAAGGCGGTGCTGTTCTTCGGGGCGGGGCTGCTGATGGCGCTGGTGGTGGGCGCGAACGTGGTGGTGGCGTACCGGCTGCGCCCGGCGTACCGCCCGCTGTCGGTGGAGCAGCAGGGCCTGGAGCGCTACCGGGCGGTGATCGACCCGCGGCGGCGGCTGATCGCGTGGGGGCTGCTCGGGGTGCTGGGGATGCTGACGGGGTCGTCGGTGGCGGGCCAGTGGCCCGTGTGGCTGGCGTTCCTGAACCGGACGCCGTTCGGCGTGAAGGATCCGCAGTTCCACAAGGACGTCTCGTTCTACGTCTTCACGTATCCGTTCCTGCGCCTCGTCATCGGGGTGGTCTTCGCGACCGTGATCCTTTCGATCCTGGCCGCGGTGATGGTGCACTACTTGTACGGGGGGCTGCGGCTGCAGGGGCCGGGCGACAAGGCGAGCCCGCCCGCGCGGGCGCACCTGTCGGTGCTGTTCGGGTTGTTCATCCTGCTGAAAGCGGTCGCGTACTGGTTCGACCGGTACGGGCTGGTGCATTCGGAGCGCGGGGTGGCGACGGGGGCGTCCTACACGGACGTGAACGCGCTGCTTCCGGCGAAGACGATCCTGGCCGTGATCGCCCTGCTGTGCGCCGCCATGTTCTTCAGCAACCTGCTGCGGCGCGGCATGATGCTGCCGGGTGTCGGGTTCACGCTGCTGGTGCTGTCGGCGATCCTGCTGGGCGGGGTGTATCCGCTGCTGATCCAGCAGTTCCAGGTGAAGCCCGACGAGCTGGCCAGGGAGCGCCAGTACATCCAGCGCAACATCGAGTTCACGCGCAAGGCCTATGGGGTGGACGGGGCGCGGGTCGTCCCGTACGGGTCGCAGCCGGTGACCGACAAGAAGGCCCTCCAGGACGAGGCCGCCAAGCTCGGGCAGAGCGGGGTGCGCGTCCTCGACCCGAACGTGGTGGGCGAGACGTTCCAGCAGTTGCAGCGGATCCGGCCGTTCTACCGGTTCCCCGACACCCTGGACGTCGACCGCTACCAGGTGGACGGCAAGCTCGTCGACACCGTGGTGGCGCTGCGCGAGCTGTCCGGGGCGCCGGTGGGGCAGCGCAGCTGGGTGAAGGACCACATGGTGTACACGCACGGCTACGGGTTCGTCTCCGCCTACGGCGACCGTTTCGACTCGACGGAGCCGGCCTTCATCACCCCGGACATGCCGGCGTCCCCGAACCAGCCGATCAAGGTGGCGCAGCCGGAGATCTACTTCGGGGAGCGCTCGCCGCGGTACTCGGTGGTCGGCGGGCGCGGCCAGCAGGAGCTGAACTACCCGGACAACAGCCCCTCGGGGCAGCAGAGCAGCACCTACGACGGGCAGGGCGGCGTTCCCGTCGACTCGTTCGCGCACCGGCTGCTGTACTCGGCGAAGTTCCAGGACAAGAACCTGCTGCTGTCGGGCGCGATCGACAAGAACGCAAAGATCCTCTACGACCGGTCGCCGCGGCAGATGGTGCAGAAGGCGGCGCCGTGGCTGACGCTGGACGGCGACCCGTACCCGACGGTGGTCAACGGCCGCATCCTGTGGGTGGTGGACGGCTACACGACGTCGGGAAGCTACCCGTACTCGGAGGAGATGAGCCTCGGGGAGGCCACCCGCGACACGATCACCGACACGCGGTCGGCGGTGGCGCGGCAGGCCAACGACCACATCAACTACCTGCGCAACTCGGTGAAGGCGACGGTGGACGCCTACGACGGCACCGTCCACCTGTACCAGTGGGACGAGAACGACCCGATCACCAAGACGTGGATGAAGGTGTTCGACGGCACGGTGCAGCCCCGGTCGTCGATCCCGCCGGAGCTGGAGTCTCACTTCCGCTACCCGCAGGACCAGTTCAAGGTCCAGCGGAAGATCCTCACGAAGTACCACGTGACGGACCCGTCGGCGTTCTACAACGGGGAGGGCTTCTGGGAGGTGCCCGAGGACCCGTCCGCGAAGGGCAGGCAGCAGCCCCCCTACTACCAGAGCCTGCGGATGCCGGGCCAGGACGCCCAGTCCTTCTCGCTGACCACGGTGTTCAACCCGCGCGGCAACCCGCAGCTCGCCGCGTTCATGTCGGTGGGGTCGACGCCGGGGCGCGACTACGGGCAGATCCAGATCCTGCAGATGCCGCGCAACGCGCAGCCGTCGGGGCCGGGGCAGGTGCAGAACTCCTTCGAGACCGATCCGAAGGTGAAGGCCGATCTGTTCGCGTTGCGGCAGGGCGGGACGAAGACCGTCCCGGGCAACCTGCTGACGATCCCGTTCGGCGGCGGCCTGCTGTACGTGGAGCCGATGTACACGAAGGCGGCGGGCGGCTCGGAGCAGCAGCCCTACCCGATCCGCGGCAAGATCCTCGTGCGGTACGGGGAGGGCATCGCCGCGGCCGACACGCTCGACGAGGCGTTGAAGCAGGTGCTCGGAGGCAGCGGCAGTAGCGCCGCCCCGCCGCAGCCGGGGTCGCCGGTGCCGCCGGGCCAGCAGCTGAGCGCGCCGGCGCAGAAGGCGATCGAGGATCTGAAGGCCGCCGTGGCCGACTACGAGAGCGCCCAGAAGAAGGGCGACTACCCGGGCATGGGCGAGGCCTGGAAGCGGATCAAGGACGCGCAGGCCGCGCTGTCGGCCGCGGGCAAGGAGCCGCCGAAGGCCTCCCCCAGCCCGTCGCCGAGCCCGTCGGGGTCGCCGTCGGCCTCGCCCAGCGCCACCCCGTCCGCGAGCTGACGGCGCCGGCCGTCCGGCCAGGCCGGGACGGACGGCCGGCGCCGGGGGTTCAGCGGCGGCGCTTGCGGGCGCGCCGGATGGCGGCCGCCGCGCCGATCGCGGCGACGGTGGCTCCCGCGGCGGTGGCCATGGTGGCCTCCTTGCCGCCCACGCGGCGGCCGACGACGGCGTGCCGTCCGGCGGTCTCCTCCATGACGGCGCGCAGGGCACCGGCGTTGTCGTGGAGGGGTTTCCAGCCGGCGGCGCGCAGCCGCGCGCAGTCCACGACCCACGGGTAGGCGACGTAGTGCAGGTCGGTGGCGGGCGCGGGCGTCATGCCGAGCCGGTGCAGGCGCTGCGCCATCCCGAAGGTGAGGGCGGCGGGCAGCTCGATGGTGCGCTTGCCGGTGATCTCGGCCACCTCCTCGGGGCCGAGCCAGCCCTCGGAGCCGACGGCGAGCGGGCCGGGCACGTTCTCGGTGACGACGACGTCCAGGGCGGACGCGAGGTCCTCGATGTGGCAGAACTGCCAGCCGGGCGTGCTGCCCTTGACCGACAGCAGCCGGGGCGCCTCGAAGTGCCGGGTGACGACGGTGTCCACGCCGGGTCCGGCGAGCGCCGCCGGGCGGACGACGGTGACCTCCACGCCGGGGTGGGTGAGGTGCGCGGTGGCGGCCAGCTCCTCGATCTCCAGGTAGTCGCCGGCGATGGAGGTGCTGGCCTCGGCGAGCAGCGGCGCGTCCTCGCCGAGCGGCACGTCGTTGCCGGGGCCCGCCCCGTAGACCATCGCCGACGTGACGAGGACCACGCGCCGGACGCGGGCCGCCGCGGCGGCGGTGACCACGGTCTGGGCGCCGCGGACGTTGTGGGTGCGGCGCTCGCGCGGGTCCACGTCCGGGGACCGTTCCAGGTCCAGGTTGACGATCACGTCGACGTCGGCGAGCCGTCCGGGGAGCAGCGGATCCCTGATGTCGACGACACGCCACGTGACGCCGGGCACGTCGCCGCGGTGCCCGTCGATGGCGACGACCTTGCGGATCTCTTCCCGTTCGGCGAGCCGGGCGGCCAGCAGCCGCCCCGCGCCGGTGGCCGCGCCGGTGACGGCGACGACCGGGCCCTTGCTACGCCGAGGGCGAACCTTGCCCGTTGCCACGGAGGTGCCCCCTTCCTTGAGTACGCGACCTTGCCGGGACCGGCTAACGTTGCGGATATGAGCCCATCATGCATCCCAGGGGCAAACCGATGAGTGACACTCCGTTCGGCTTCAACCGTCCCGGGGACGGCGACGACGACGACCGGCCCCAGGATCCGTTCAAGGGCATGGGCGGCGACATGGCCCAGTTCGCCGACATGCTGCACCGGTTCGCGGACATGATCGGCGCGCAGGGTGCGGGCGGCGAGGGCGGCGGCCCCCTGAACTGGGACCTGGCCAAGAACATCGCCCGGCACACCGTGGTGGAGCAGGGCGACCCGTCGGTGGTCGACACCGAGCGCCGCCAGGTCGAGGAGGCGCTGCGCCTGGCGGAGCTGTGGCTGGACGAGCGGACGACGCTGCCCGCCGGGATCCGCGCGCCGCAGGCGTGGAGCCGGTCGGAGTGGATCGAGCAGACGCTCCCGGTGTGGGCGAAGGTGTGCGACCCGATCGCGTCCCGCATGGTCGACTCGATGGGCGGGGCGCTCGGCGGCGGCGAGATGCCCGCCGAGATGCAGGCGATGGCGGGCCCCCTGATCGGGATGGTCAAGCAGATGGCCGGGGCGATGGTCGGCGGGCAGGCCGGGCAGGCGCTCGGCGGGCTGGCCCGCGAGGTGACCGGCTCCGCCGACGTGGGGCTGCCGCTGGCGCCCGACGGCGTCGGGGCGCTGCTGCCCGCGGGCGTCGAGGCGTTCGGGGAGGGCCTGGAGGTCTCGCTCGACGAGGTGCGGCTCTACCTGGCGCTGCGCGAGGCCGCGCACCAGCGGCTGTTCGCGCACGTGCCGTGGCTGCGCTCGCACCTGCTGGGCGCGGTCGAGGAGTACGCGCGCGGGATCACCGTCGACCTGTCGGGCATCGAGCAGGCCGTGCAGGGGCTCGACATGAGCAACCCGGAGGCGATCCAGGAGGCGCTCGGCGGGGAGATCCAGCTCCAGCCGGAGGAGACGCCGCGGCAGAAGGCGGCGCTGGCCCGGCTGGAGACGACGCTGGCGCTGGTCGAGGGCTGGGTCGACACGGTCGTGAACGAGGCCGCGCAGGGCCGCCTGCCCGGCTCGGTGAAGCTGGCGGAGGCGGTGCGGCGGCGCCGCGCGACGGGCGGCCCGGCGGAGCGGACGTTCGCGACGCTCGTCGGCCTGGAGCTGCGGCCGCGCCGGCTGCGGGAGGCGGCGGCGCTGTGGCGGTCGCTGACCGAGGCGCGCGGCACGGAGGGCCGGGACGCGGTCTGGGAGCACCCCGACCTGCTGCCGACGTCCGACGACCTCGACGACCCGGAGGGCTTCGTCCACGGCCGCGACGAGATCGAGGGCCTGTCCGACATCGACCTGTCCAAGCTCACCAGGGGTCTCGACGAGGACGAGAAGCCCGACGAGAAGCCCGACGAGAAGGAGTCCGGCGACGCCGGTGAGGAGCCGGACGGCGGTGGTCCCGGCGGCGAGCGGGGGCCCGGCGACGAGGGGCCGCGCGCATGAGCCCGTCGCGCCCGTCGCGGGTGAACGGCTGCCGGTACGAGCCCGGCTCGTCCACGAACGCGATCCGGCGGCGGGTCGCGCGGGCGAGCCTGTGCTGGCAGCGCCCGCTCGACCAGGAGCGGCGCCGCCGCCACCCGGCCAACTCCCGCTACCCGCGCGTCGGCCGCACATGAGGCGCTCGCCGGGCACGCGGCCGTGACGTCCGGGGCCCTTCACGGCGACGCCGTGCGCGTCCTCTCGTCCTGGCAGGCGCCCGATCCCGGGCAGGACGGGCTGCGACTGGAGTTCCTGCGGCACCTGGAGGAGCATCCGGCGGACGGCCTGTGGCGCGAGTGCGCGGACGGGCACATCACCGCCAGCACCGCGGTGCTCGACGCGTCCGGTACCCGGGTGCTGCTGACGCTGCATTCGAAGGTCAAGGCGTGGCTCCAGCTAGGCGGGCACTGCGAGCGGGACGATCTCGCGCTCGCGGGCGCGGCGCTCCGCGAGGCGACGGAGGAGTCGGGCATCGCGGGCCTGCGGCTGGTGCCGGGGCCCGTGCAGCTGGACCGGCACGAGGTCCACTGCCATCCGCAGGGGACCTGGCATCTGGACGTGCAGTACGTCGCGGTCGCTCCGCCGGGTGCACGGCACGCGATCTCGGACGAGTCCGACGATCTCCGCTGGTTCCCGGTGGACGATCTACCGGATTCGGCCGACGCGGCGGTCCGGCGGCTGGTGGCCCGGGCGGTGGCCGCGGGCGTCTGACGCCCGCGGGCCCGGCGGCGGGCGCCGGTCAGCGGCCGAGCGGGTGGCCTTCCAGGAGGGCGCGGGTGCTCTCCCAGCCTTCCAGGCCGGGGTCCAGGAACCGCAGGTCGTCGGGGGTGCGGAGGCGGTGCCAGCCGGGACCCTGCGGCACGAGGCCCGGGCGCGGCGCGGCGGCGCGGAGCCGGGCGAGGGCGTCGGGGGTGTCGAGGTCGATCTCGCGCAGGGCGCCGGCGAGCCAGCCGGGCAGCGGCAGGCGGGCGGCGAGGGCGACCAGGCCGTTCCCGCCGGCGCCTCCTTCGGCCCGGCAGGCGGCGGCCGGGGCGGCGCCGAGGGCGCGGAAGAGCTTGCCGAGCAGCAGCGGCGGCAGGTCGGGGGCGTCGGGGGCGACCAGCGCGGCGGTCCCGGCGCCGAGGGCGTGCAGGGCGGCGAACGCCCCGGCGAGGGTGGCCTCGCGGACGATCGGCGTGCCCGGCCAGGTGACGGCCTCGGCGTCCGGCTGGTCGGGCGGGTCGAGGACGAGCGCGGGCGTCACCAGTTCGAGTCCGGCGACGACCTCGTAGGTGTCTTCGAGCAGCGCGAGCCGGAAGTCCTCCGGGTCGAGGCCGGGCGGCACGGCGGAGCGGCGCGACGGCCAGGAGAGCACGGCGGCGCAGCGCGCGGGGCCTTCGGGCGCCGGGCTCGCGGTGACCTGGTCGGTCACCCGGCGGCCTCGTGCGGGTACTCCTCGCCGGGGTGCAGCCCGTCGCCGTGGTGGATGTCAGCCACGTCGTCGGGTACGTCCGCTTCGAGCGGCAGGTGGGCGGCGGCGGCGACGCCCTCCAGGTAGCCGCGGGCGCGGTCGGCCTTCGGATAGTTGCCGACCAGCTGCCAGAAGTCGGCGCCGTGCCCGGGGATGAGCAGGTGCGCCAGCTCGTGGACCAGGACGTAGTCGACGACCCAGCCGGGCATGCCGCGCAGCCGCGTGGACAGCCGGATGGTGCCGTCGTCGGGGGTGCACGATCCCCAGCGGGCGCGCTGGTTGGCGACCCAGCGGACGCTGACCGGGTCGGCGCGGCCGGCCAGGTAGCGGCGGGACAGCTCGCGGGCACGGGACTGGAGGTCGGCGTCGGTGGGCCGCCGCCGGCGCTCCCTCTCCGCGAGGCGTTCGAGGATGGTCGCGATCCATTGTTCCTCTTCGGCCTTGCTCAGCCTGGACGGAACCATCACCACCACCTTGTCGCCCTCACGGTAGGCGGACACGGTGCGCCTGCGCCTCGGGCTCCGGCGGACCTCAACGTTAGGGGGCACGGTCAGAACCGTACTCGAATTTTTGCCGAATCCACAGGGGGTGTTTGACGTTACCGCAGGTCAACCCCTACGTTTTGGACAGTTCTCCAACGCTTCCACCAATCTCGGCGGAGGGCCGCGGCAGTGTGCCCGCGCACTTTACTCACCTGAGAATTGCGGGCTGCGCTTCTCCCGCTGCGCCGCGAGCCCTTCGCGCATGTCCCGGGACGCCATCGTCACCGGCTGGGCGAGGGACTCCCAGCGCAGCGCCGACTCCATGTCGGGGTGGCCGCCGTTCGCCAGGGCGACCTTGGTGAGCCGGGTCGCGATCGGCGCCTGCGCGGCGATCCGCGCGGCGACGGCGAGGGACTCCGCGAGCACGTCCTCGCGCGGGAAGGCCTGGTTGACCAGGCCGTGCCCGGCGGCCTCGGCGCCGGTGAGGACCCGGCCGGCCAGCAGCATCTCCCGGGCCAGCGGCAGCCCGGCGACCTCGGGGAACAGCCAGGTCGCGGCCATGCCGGGATGCAGGCCGAGCGCGGTGAAGGGGGCGAGCAGCTTGGCGTCGCGGGCCGCGTACCGCAGGTCGCAGGCCAGCGCGAGGCAGAGGCCGGCGCCGACGGCGTGCCCGTTGACGGCGGCGATCGTCGGCACCTCCAGGCCGCGGATCGCGAGCCACGTCCGGTAGAACTCCAGCATCCGGTCGCGCAGCGGCGGGACGGCGACGTCGCCGGTGCCCGCCAGCCAGGAAAGTTCGCCGCCGGAACTGAAGGCGGTGCCCGCGCCGGTGACGACGACGCAGCGCAGGCCGGCGTCGGCGCGCAGGTCCTCGACGGCCCGCTTCCACGCGGCGGTGAGGTCGTCCGCCATCGCGTTGCGGCGGCCGGGGTCGTTCAGGGTGAGGACGGCGACCCCGTCGGGACGGCGTTCGATCAGCAGCACATCGGCAGGCTCCGCGGACATGTCCGGCACCGTACCGCGCCCGCCGCGCCGCGGGCCGGGCGGCCCCTCCCCCGCGTGAGAAAGCGCACACTTACCGCGTTTGACCAGGTCAGACGGGTGGGCCGGTTCCGGCTCCGGGGAGAGTTCGGGATGGTTGTGGCGTGAACGACAGTGGATCATCGACAATGGTCGGCGTGAGCGATCTTCCCCGCCGCGCGGTGACGCGGTCAGCAAAGCTGGCGTCCCTCCCCATCGGCTTCGCGGGACGCACCGCCCTCGGCATGGGAAAGCGGACGCTCGGCCGCCCGGCGGAGACGGTCGCGCTGGAGATCCAGACCCGGACCGCCGAGCAGCTGTTCAAGGTGCTCGGCGAGCTCAAGGGCGGCGCGATGAAGCTCGGCCAGATGCTGTCGATCTTCGAGGCGGCGCTTCCGCCGGAGATCGCCGGGCCGTACCGGGCCACGCTGACCAAGCTGCAGGAGGCCGCTCCGCCGCTGCCGGTGTCGACCGTCCACAAGGTGCTGGAGGAGTTCCTCGGGGAGGACTGGCGGGACTACTTCGAGTCGTTCGACGACCGGCCGGCCGCCGCCGCGTCGATCGGCCAGGTGCACCGGGCCGTCTGGCACGACGGCCGGGCCGTCGCGGTGAAGGTGCAGTACCCGGGCGCGGGCAAGGCGCTCATCAGCGACTTCAACCAGCTCGCCCGGCTGGGCCGGCTGTTCGGGGTGCTGATGCCGGGCCTGGACGTCAAGTCGATGCTGGCCGAGCTCAAGGAGCGGGTGGTCGAGGAGCTCGACTACACGATCGAGGCCGAGTCGCAGACCCGGTTCCGCGAGGCGTACCTGGACGACCCCGACTTCGCCATCCCCGAGGTCATCGCGCAGTCCGGCAACATCCTGATCACCGAGTGGATGGACGGCACCGCCCTCTCGAAGATCATCAGTGACGGGGACCAGGAGACCCGCGACCACGCGGCCCTGCTGTACTGCCGGTTCCTGCTGTCGGGGCCGAAGCGGTCGGGGATGCTGCACGGCGACCCGCACCCCGGCAACTTCCGGCTGCTGGAGGACGGCCGGCTCGGCGTCCTGGACTTCGGCGCCGTCGACCGCATCCCCGGCGGGTTCCAGAAGCGGCTCGGGCTGCTGCTGCGGATCGGCACCATGGCCGACATCGACGAGGTCGAGGAGGCCCTGCGCCGGGAGGACTTCATCCGCGAGGGCGTGGAGATCGACGCCGAGTCGCTGCAGGCGTTCCTCGCGCCGATCACCGAGCCGTTCGTCACCGAGACGTTCCGGTTCAACCGCGAGTGGCTGCGCGACATGGCCGCCCGGGTCACCGACCTGCGGCCGTCCAACGTCGTCCGGCAGCTGAACCTGCCGCCCGAATACGTGATCATCCACCGGGTGCTGTCGGCGGGCACCGGCGTGCTGTGCCAGCTGGAGTGCGAGATCCCGGCCCGTGCGGAGTCGCTGAAGTGGGTGCCCGGCTTCGCCGACGACGCCGACGGCGAGCTGGTCGGCGGCTGACCCTCCGCCCGGAAAGGCTCGGGGGCCCCGCGCACTGATGAGGTGTGCGGGGCCCCGCTCTTCGCGCGGTCCGGTGAGTGGGCCACCGGACGCGCTCCACGCGCCCGCCGGGAGGCGTGCCGTCCGCCAAACCATCCAAGAAAGAACGGACGGCGGCCTGCGACCCGCGGGCTCCACGCCTGTCAGTCCTGCGTCATCTCCCCGTTCGTGCGTCAGTCCCGGTGCCGCGGCCGCTGCGGGTGCGCGTACGCGTCACCGCCCGCGGTGGGGGCGAGCAGCACGCGCCGCACCCGCGACGCCCTCGTCCGCGCCTCCCGACGGGCGCGCCTGAGCGCGACCACACGGGCGGCGAGCTCGTCGGGCGCGGTCGCCGGTATTCGCTCCCGGGACAGGTCCTGGCTGAGCAACGTCATCTCGCTGAGCATCGTCATCTCGCTGAGCATCGTCATCTCGTTCTCCTCGGCCGCCCGGAGGCGCGGTCCCCGCGCGGGGGCCGCGCCTCCGGGGTCGGTCCGGCCGATCATCGGCGTGGCGGGCATCGTCGCCCTCACACCGTCACTTCGTCGGGCCGCGGGTGCTTGCGCGGGCGGCCGCGCGGCCGCTTGCGCGGCACGATCACACCGCGGACGAACAGTTCGCCGCCCCAGACACCCCAGGGCTCCTTGCGCTCCAGCGCCCCGGCGAGGCACTCCTTGCGGAGCGGGCACTCCAGGCACAGGGCCTTGGCGAGCTCGACGTCGGCGGGAGCCTCGGCGAAGAACAGCTCCGGGTCGGTCCGGCACGGAAGCGTGAGGTCCTCCTCGCTTACTGCGAGAGCCCCCTGCATCACAGTCACCCTTGTTCCTCTCGTTGGATCTCAACGGGCGTGTCGGTGGGTCTGGACAAAGAAGAAGGCCGCGGATCCGGTGTCTGGATCCGCGGCCTGGGGGCTTGCCGGTCTTCGTTCTAGACCGGTCGTCGCCTCCAGGGATACGGACCCGACACGCCACCCGTGAAGGTGACGCCCGTGTGGGCCGTGGCCGGAGCCGGAGCGCTCATGTCCTCGACGAGGTGTTCGAGGACACTGCACCCCTGGTCGTCCTGGATTCGCTGCTCGAAGCGCAGATCACGCAGATTCGTGCCGCGCAGCCCGCGCTCGTCGCGCCGCCACATGCCGCGCTCACGCTGTCGCGGCGCGGACGTCTCGACGACGGACGCCTCGAGATACGCGACGGACTCGCCGGGCTTCGAGAGACGGGTCATCGGGGCGCGGGACACGGAGGTGCCGAGCATCGAGGTGCCGGGGCAGGCCGCGGTCCAGGACGACGCGGATTTGATCAACGTGTTGCTCACCGGACTGCACACCACCTCTCTGGCTCCTCGGGCCGGGGCCGGCGGATTCAAGATCCACACCGGACGGCCGGTTGATTGCTCGCGTTGAGCGTACGGCGACTCCGCCGAATCAAGCAAGATATTTTTGACCTGCGGTTTCGTGGGGGACTTCACCCTCGTTCCGCCGAACCCGGGACGCCCCGCGAGCGTCGAAGCTCCCGGGAGCCTCGTACGGAACGATCATCTCACGGACGGGTCCGCGGACGCTCGCGCTCGGTGTCGGAGACCCGGACGAGGCCCTCCTGCATGACCGACACGACCAGTTCCCCCGAGCGGGTGAACACCTGCCCGCGGGCGAGCCCGCGGGCGCCGCCGGCGAACGGCGTGTCCTGGTAGTACAGCAGCCAGTCGTCGGCGCGGAACGGCCGGTGGAACCACATCGCGTGGTCGAGGCTGGCGCCCATCGTCCGCTTGTCGCCCCAGGCCAGCCCGTGGTTGAGCAGGACGGTGTCGAGCAGCGTCATGTCCGAGGCGTAGGTCATCAGGCACACGTGCAGCAGCGGGTCGTGCGGCAGCTCGCCGTCCACCTTCAGCCACACCTTCGACTCGGGCGTGGCGAGGGCGGGGTCCTTGGCCGCCTCCCACGTCAGCGGCGTCGCGTGCCGGATGTCGAACGGGCGGCGGGTGACGAACTCGCGCGCGCCGACCTCGCCGAACAGCGGCGTGAGGCGGGTCAGGCCGTCCGGCAGCGTCTCCGGCGCCGGGGCGTCCGGCATCGGGGCCTGGTGGGACGGTCCGTCCTCGTGGATCTGGAACGACGCCGACAGCGTGAAGATCGCCTTGCCGTGCTGGACGGCGGTGACGCGGCGGGTGGTGAAGGACCGCCCGTCCCGGACCCGGTCGACGGTGTAGACGAGCGGGACCAGCGGATCGCCGGGCCGGATGAAGTAGGCGTGCAGCGAGTGGACGGGCCGGTTGGCGGGGACGGTGCGCCCGGCGGCGACGAGCGCCTGCCCGGCCACCTGCCCCCCGAACACGCGCTGCCGCCGCTCCTCGGGGCTGCGGCCGCGGAAGATGTCGTTCTCGATCTGCTCCAGGTCGAGCAGGTCCAGCAGTGCCTTCAGCGATTCCTTCACGGCGGCCAGTCTTCCCTATCGGCACGAGTGAGCCGCGTCTCACCCCGGTGGTGTCAGTGCCCGCAGAGGCCTAGGACGGCGTCGCCGTAGCGGTCGAGCTTGACCCTGCCGACGCCGGGGATGCCGGCCAGGTCCTCCAGGGACTCGGGGGCGTGCTCGGCGATCGCCTGGAGCGTCGCGTCGGTGAACACCACGTACGCGGGCACCTTCTGCTCGGCCGACACCCCGGCGCGCCACTCCCTGAGCGCGAGGAGGAGCTCCTCGTTCAGCTCGGAGGGGCAGTCCTCGCAGCGGCCGAGCTTGCGCTCGACGGCGGCGGTCAGCGGGCGCCCGCAGACGCGGCACGGCTGCGGCCCCTTGGCGGGACGCCGCTTCGACCGGTCGACGCGCGCGGGCGTGTGCGTGGTGGTCTTGCCGGTCAGGCCGTCGAGGAAGCGGGACGGGCGGCGCGCCTGCGTCCCGCCGGGCGAGCGGGCCAGCGCCCACGACAGGTTCAGGTGCACGCGGGCCCGCGTCACGCCGACGTACAGGAGGCGGCGCTCCTCCTCGATCTGCTCGGGCGTCTTGGCGTAGACGATGGGCAGCGTGCCCTCGGCCAGCCCGACGAGGAACACCGCGTCCCACTCCAGGCCCTTGGCGGCGTGCAGCGACGCGAGCGTGACGCCCTCCAGCGGCGGCGCGTGCTGCGCGGCGGCGCGCTCCTCCAGCTCGGAGACGAAGTCGGGGAGCCCGGCCCCGGGGTTGTCGGCGGCCATGTCCTCGGCGAGCTGCGCCAGCGCCGCGAGCGACTCCCAGCGCGCGCGGGCCGCGCCCGCGCCCTCGGGCGGCCGGTCGGAGAAACCCGCCCCGCTCAGGACGTGCCGGACGGTCTGGATCAGCCCCATCCCGTCGGTCTCGGCGTCGGCGCCCGCCCGGGCCGCGCCGCGCAGCCGGACCACCGCCTCGCGCACCTCGGGCCGCTCGAAGAAGCGCTCCGCGCCGCGCAGCACGTACGGGACGCCGACGGCCGCGAGCGCCGACTCGTACGTCTCGGACTGCGCGTTGATGCGGTACAGGATCGCGATCTCCCGCGCGGGGACGCCCTCCTCGATGAGCTTGCGGGCCCGCCGGGCGGCGTCGTCGGCCTCGGCGACCTCGTCGTCGTACTCGTTGAACACGGGCTCGGGCCCGTTCTCGCGCTGCGCGACCAGCTCCAGCCTGTACCGCGCGCCCCGCGCCTGCCCGATCACCCCGTTCGCCAGCCGGACGACCTGCGGCGTCGAGCGGTAGTCGCGGACGAGCCTGACGATCTTGGCGTCCGGGTGCTCGCGGGTGAAGTCGAGCAGGTGGGAGGGGGACGCGCCGGTGAAGGAGTAGATCGTCTGGTTGGGGTCGCCGACGACGCACAGGTCGTCGCGGTCGCCGAGCCAGGTGTCGAGCAGCATCTTCTGCAGCGGGTTGACGTCCTGGAACTCGTCGACGACGAAGTACCGGTACTGCTCGCGGACCTGGTTGGCGACCTCGCGGTGCTCGGTGAGGACGGCGGCGGTCAGCTCCAGCATGCCCTCGAAGTCGAGCAGGTTGCGCTCGCGCCTGAGCTGCTCGTACATCGCGTAGACGCGGGCCACGTCGACGACCTCGGCGGGCGGGCGGCGGCCCGCCTTCACGACGGCGGCCGGGTAGTCCTCGGGGCGGTTCTGGGTGACCTTCGCCCACTCGATCTCGCCCGCGACGTCGCGCAGCTCCGTGCGGCCGAGCGTGAGCCGGCACGCCCGCGCCGCGTCCGCGACCAGCCCGATCTTCGAGTCGACGATCTTCGGCGGCTCGCCGCCGACGACGCGCGGCCAGAAGTAGTGGAGCTGCCGCAGCGCGGCCGCGTGGAACGTGCGGGCCTGCACGCCGGGCGCGCCGAGCTGGCGCAGCCGGCTGCGCAGCTCCCCCGCCGCCCGTGTGGTGAACGTCACGGCGAGCACCCGCTGCGGCGTCACGACGCCGGTGAGGGTGGCGTAGGCGATCCGGTGGGTGATGGCCCTGGTCTTGCCCGTCCCGGCGCCCGCGAGGACGCACACCGGGCCCTTCACCGCCTCGGCGACCGCCCGCTGCTCGGGGTCGAGTCCCTCCAGCACCGACTCAGCTGACATTCCCCCATACTCGCAGCCCGCCCCACCTGTATCAGCCATCCCGCCGCCTGTGGACAGCGCGGAATGGGAAACGGCTGTCTACTGTTCTTGCGGAGGCACACCCCCGAGCGCAAGGAGACGCGGAAGCGATGGCGACGCCGACGACCGACCGGGCCAAGGGCGCGGCCGGCCAGCTCACCATGTACACCACGACCTGGTGCGGGTTCTGCCGGCGGCTGAAGAGCCAGCTGGCCCGGGACGGCATCCAGATGGTGGAGGTCGACATCGAGCGCGACCCCGCGGCAGCCGAGTTCGTGATGAGCGTGAACGGCGGGAACCAGACGGTCCCGACCCTGGTGTTCCCCGACGGCACGGCCGCGACCAACCCCAGCGCCAAGGAGGTCAAGCGCCGCCTCGCCCAGATCGCCGACGCGGGCTGAGACCCGAGAAGAAGGCCCGCCGACCGTCCGGTCGGCGGGCCTCTTCGCGTGCGCGGGCGCAGCAGTCTTCTAGGAACCTGGCTCGACGGGGCCTCGGCCACGCGCGCGAACGCGTGACCTGGCCGGTGCAGCGAAGCCGGAGGCGAGCGGAACCGGGCAGATCGCGAAGCGATGCCGCGTTCCCCCAGGCCCGGTCACGTAGCGAGCCGCCAGGCGAGCGAAGTGGGCCGGGCCTGGGGGAACACGGCCCTTAGAACGGCGGCATGTTGGGGAGTTCGCCGCCGTACCAGCGCATGATGAGCTGGGCGGCGATGGACAGCGGGCCCGGCGCGACGATCTCGCCCGCGTCGATGGCGGCGCCCAGCTCGTCGCGCGTGTACCAGGCGGCGTCCAGGATCTCCTCGGGGTCGGGACGCAGCGGGAGGTCCCCGTCGGTCCGGGCGGTGAACCCGAGCATGAGGCTCTGCGGCAGCGGCCACGGCTGGCTGCCGAGGTAGCGCACGTCACGGACGGGCAGCCCGACCTCCTCCTGCACCTCCCGCGCGACGGCCTGTTCGAGGGACTCGCCCGGTTCGACGAACCCGGCGAGGATCGAGCGGCGGTCGGCGGGCCACTGCGGGCCGCGGGCCAGCAGCACGCGGTCCGACTCGTCCGTCACCAGCATGATCACGGCGGGGTCGACGCGCGGGAAGTGCTGCGAGCCGTCCTCGGGGCAGACGCGCACGTGCCCGGCGGACGCCACGCGCGTCCCGGCGCCGCACCGCGGGCAGAACCGGTGCGTGGCGTGCCAGTGCTCCAGGGCGACGGCGTGGGTGAGCAGGCCGGAGTCCCGGTCGCCGAGGAGGGCGCCGACCCGGCGGAGCCCGGCCGGCTCCGCCCCCTCGATGACCGGCAGGGGGCCGCTCACCCCGAAGTGGGCGACGCCGTCGCCGTCGACGCCGAGGAGCCACCGGTCGCCGTCCGGTGCCTGGTCCGGCCGGACGAGGACGAGTGCCGGGGCGGGCTCGAAGGTGACGAGCGACCGCCCCTCCTGGATGACCAGCACGCGCGTTCCGGGATCCGCCCACGCCTCGTCCAGCCATGCCTCGTCGCGGCGGTTCAGCGCGACGCGGTCGAGCGTGCCCCGCGCGAGGGCGAGCCACTCCAGCGGGGCGTGCGGCATCTCCTGGGCGTCGGTCATCGTGCTCCTCTCCGGCGTGTTCAGCGCAGCGCGGCCGCGAGTTCTTCCCACAGGTACGCGGCGGTCTCGGCGCCCTTGAGCAGCAGCGGGACCTCGACCTTCTCGTTGGGGGCGTGGATGCGGTCGCCGTCCAGCCCGACCGCGACGAAGATCAGTGGGGCGTCCAGGATGTCGGCGAGGTCGGCCTCGGGGCCGCTGCCGCCCTCGCGGGTGAACAGCACCTCGGTGTCGAACGCGCGCTCCATGGCGCGCCGCGCGGCCTTCACGCCGGGCGAGTCGATCGGCGAGAAGCACGGCCGGACGCCGTTGCCCGGGACGCGGACCTCGGCCTGCACGCCGGCCGGCGTCCGCTCGGCGACCCACGCCCTGAACTGCTCCTGGACCGTGCGGGGGTCCTGCCCGGCGACGAGCCGGAACGAGATCTTGGCGTGCGCCTCGCGGGGGACGATCGTCTTGCCGCCGGGGCCGGTGTGCCCGCCCCACATGCCGTTGATCTCGGCGGTCGGCCGGGCCCAGACGCGTTCGAGGGTCGTGTAGCCCTTCTCGCCGTGGGCGGCGCGGCTGTTCCCGGCGGTGCGCAGCCACTCGGCCTCGTCGAACGGCAGCCGGGCGAACAGCTCCCGCTCCTCGTCGCTCAGCGGGACGACGTCGTCGTAGAAGCCGGGGACGGCGACGCGGCCGTCGGCGTCGTGCAGGGCGGCGAGCAGCGAGGCCATCGCGTGGAGCGGGTTGGGGACGGCGCCGCCGAACGAGCCGGAGTGCAGGTCGCCGTCCGGGCCGCGCAGGGTGACCTCGGCCTCGGCGAGGCCGCGCATGCCGGTGCACATCGACGGCACGTCCGCCGCCCACATGGTGGTGTCGCTGATGACGACGGCGTCGCAGGCGAGGCGGTCGCGGTGGGTGCGCAGCAGCTCGGCGAAGTGCACCGAGCCGGACTCCTCCTCGCCCTCGACCAGCAGCTTGACGGTGACGGGCGGGGCCTGCCGCCCGGACGCGGCGAGCGCCGCGCGGATGCCGAGGGTGTGGAAGAAGACCTGGCCCTTGTCGTCGGAAGCGCCGCGCCCGACGAGCCGGTCGCCCTTCTCGACGGGCTTGAACGGGTCGGTCTCCCACTCCTCCAGCGGCTCGACCGGCTGGACGTCGTGGTGGCCGTAGACGACGACCGTCGGGGCCTGCGGGTCCTCGGCGGGCCATTCGGCGAACACCGCCGGCAGGCCGGGGGTCTCCCAGACCTCGACGGTGGGGAATCCCTGCCCGCGCAGGTAATCGGCGAGCCATCGGGCGGAGGTGCGCACATCCTCGGCGTGCGCCGGGTCCCCGGAGATGGACGGGATCGCCAGCCACTCCTTGAGGTCGGCGACGAACCGGTCGCGGTCCGCCTGGATGTAGGCGACTACGTCGTTCACCTGCATGCCCCTTCGCATGTCGTAATGTCGGGCTGAGTGACCTCTGTCTGGGATCTCCAGACGTCCCGACCCCTCGGGTTCCCCGAGACGGACACTCACAGTAAGGGATCCCCTTGCCTCGATCGTGGGAGTGGCCTTGATCCTCATCGACCCGCCGCTGTGGCCCGCGCGGGGCCGCGTGTGGTCGCACATGGTCAGTGACGTGTCCTACGAGGAACTGCACGTCTTCGCCGCGGAACTGGGCATGCCGCCCAGGGCTTTCGAGCGCGACCATTACGACGTCCCGTCCGAGCTCTACCGGGCGGCGCTGCTCCAGGGCGCCGAGGCGGTGGGCTGCCAGGAGCTGCTCGCGCGGCTGACCGAGGCGGGCCTGCGGCGCCGCAAGGCGTACCGGCCCCGGACGGTCCGGCTCGGCGGTTAGGCGTTGAGGAGGAGGAGCTCCGTCCCCATGTTGGCGCGGGCGCGCTCCTCGAAGCGTTCGCGTGCGGCGGGCGTGTGGAAGAGCCGGGGCAGGGCCAGGAGGCCGCTCAGGACCTCGGCCCGTCCGGCGCGGAAGAACTCGTCGGGGACGAACGCGTACTCCTCGCGGACGGCGGCCGCGTAGGCGGCGTAGTCCTCGGGCTCCGCGCCGAGGACGGCGAGGTCGGCGTCGCAGAGGACCTGCCCGTCGCGGTCGCCCTCCTCCGGCGCGTGCGTGGCGGTCAGCTCGACGAGCCGGACGACCCGCGCGACGGCCGCCTCCGGGAGGTCGGTGTCGGCGAGCATGCGCGCGGCCAGGCGGGCGCTGCGCTCCTCGTTGTCGGCGCGCTCGGGGTCGTAGACGGCGTCGTGGAACCAGGCGGCCATCCGGACGGCGTCGGGGTCCCCGGCGTGGCCGGCCAGCTCGTCCACGAGGTCGAGCACCGCGGTCAGGTGCGCGCGGGTGTGGTAGCGGCGGTGCGGCTCCCCGTAGCGCCGGTCGAGCTCGGTCCCGATGTGCCGGGTGTGGGGCCCCGCCAGCGCCGCCCACCGGTCGACAAGATCCATGGGGCCCATCCTGGCCGATCGCGGGACGGGCCGGGACACGCGGTGCCATCGTTCTTGCGTGCGGAGGGCGCCCCGGCCACTATGGTTGATCACTGCGAGTTAGGCAAGGCTTACCTCACTCACTGGAAGGGCCGGTCGTGGCCGCCTCTCTCTACCTGGTCGCCGGCAAGGCGACCGACTCGGTGACGCACGGGTTCCTGCCCGCCGCCGCGCGCCTGGGCCTCGACGTCACGCTCCTCACCGACCGCCCCGCCGCCCACGACGCCGGCGTGCCGGTGGTCGAGTGCGACGTCTCCGACTTCCGCGACATCATCGCGCGCGTCGGGGACGCCGCCGCGTGCGGCGGGGGCGAGCCCGCGGCCGTCTTCTCCAACAGCGACTTCCTCCAGGCGCCCGCCGCCTTGGCCGCCGCGTACTTCGGCCTGCCCGCCAAGGACTGGCGGGCGGCGGCCCGCGCGAAGAACAAGGCGCTCATGCGGCGGCACCTGGCGGCCCTCGACCCAGTCTTCTCGGCGGACGCCGGGCGGGTCCCGGCGGACGCGCCGTATCCGCTCGTCCTCAAGCCGCGCGAGGGGGTCGCGAGCGAGGACGTGTTCCTCGTCCACGACGCCACGGAACTCGCCGGCCGGGTGGAGGAGATCAGGGCCCGCCGCGGCGACCCGCTCGTGGCCGAGGAGTACCTGCCGGGCCGCCTGCACACGCTGGAGACGCTGGGCGACGGGTGGGAGCCGCGGGTGCTGGGGTCGTTCCGCACGACGCTCTCGCCGCCGCCGTTCTTCGTGGAGGAGCGCCTTGAGTGGGCTCCCCCTCCCCCGGAGACGGCGCAGGTCCTGCGGCAGTTGGAGGCGCTGGGCGTCGGCTTCGGCGCGTGCCACACCGAGTTCGTCGTCCACGAGGGGCGCGCCCGCATCATCGAGGTGAACTACCGGCTGATCGGCGACCACTGCGACTTCCTGCTGGCCGACCTGCTGGGCGTGCCCCTCTTCGAGCAGATCCTGCGTGTGCATCTTGGGGAGGCCCTTCCGGGGCGGCCGGTCCCCCGTCCGCGCCATGCCGTCGCCGAGCCGGTCATAGCCGACCGCTGCGGCACGCTCGTCGCCGCGCCCGGTCCCCTGCAGATGGACGACGGCCCGGTGCGGCTGGCGTACCGCCCTCAGCGCGCGGTGGGCGACACGGTCTCCCTCACCCGGACCAATCGCGACTACCTGGGCACCGTGCGCGCCATAGGACCAGGGCAGGACGAAGTGAACGCCGCCCTGGCGCGGTTCCGCGCGACCCACGACTGGACGATCGCGTGACCGGTCACGACGTCGAAGGGCTCTTGGCGGCGCGTGTCCTGGACGCGTTGCTGAGGGAGGACTACGCGGGCCTACGACGCTTCGTCCGGGGCAACACGTTGGAGCTTCCGGGCCGTTCCGTGCGTCTTGTGGAAGCCCGGCCCGCCTTCCTTTCAACGCTCGTCGTGGACCCTGGGCAGGGCCTAAGGCTGAGGGACGTCTTCCATGCCGTTCGTCTGGTGGCCGACCCGCGTGACGACACGGCGTCGTTCGAGCGCGAGTGCCGTGAGGCCCTGGCGACCATCAAGCTGCACGACGACGCGCGCCCGGCCGTCCACCGGCGGCTGGGGCGTCTCCCGGCCGAGTTGCGGACGGGCCCCGGCACGTTCTACGAGACGCTGGCGGCCTACAACGACCACCCCGTGCATCCGGCCGGCCGGAGCCGCTCCGGGCTGTCCCTGGCCGAGCTGAGCCGCTACGCGCCCGAGTTCGCGCCGTCCTTCCCGCTGCGCTGGGCGGCCGTGCGGAACGCGACGCGGACCGGAACGCTCCCCGGGTGGTGGCCTGCGCCGTCCGACGTGGGCCTGCGCCTGGACGACGTCGATGGGGCGCTGTTTCCCGTCCACCCGCTGGCGGCTCGGCAGGTCGGCTCTCTGCCCGGCGTCTCGCTCGCACCCGATCCCTACTTGCAGGTCACGCCCACCCTGTCGATGCGGACCGTCGCGGCCGCACCGCTCGACCACGTGAAGATGCCACTGCCGACGAGCACCCTCGGCCTCCGCAACCGGCGCACCATCATGCCCGGCACCCTCCCGGACGGCGCGCTCGTCGAACGAATCCTGCGCCAGGTCCTCTCAGAGGAGCCCTCGCTTCCCGTCCTCCTCGCCGACGAACAGACCTACGGCCATGCCGACGACCCGCTTCTCGGCTATCTCGTCCGGCGCTTCCCCGCTGAGACCGCGCACGCGCACATCGTCCCTGTGGCGGCCCTACTCGCCGAGGCACCGGACCAGGGTCACGTCATCGAACGCTGGGACGTCGAAGCGCTCTTCGGCGCCTACCTGTCGGCGCTGCTCTCCTTGAACGTCACGCTGTTCCGGTACGGCATCGCTCTGGAGGCGCATCAGCAGAACGTCGCGCTCGTCTTGGACGACTCTCCGCTCCGCCTCCTCATCAAGGACAACGACGGCGCGCTGATAGACCCGTCCCGCTTCCGGGAACGCGTCCCGCCCTCCCCCGGTACGGACCCTCGCGACCTCATCGACCGCCGGATGACGACCTCCGATCCCGAGGCCCTCGCCCGCGTCTTCGTCACCATCACCCTGCACCTCTGCGCCGCGGCGCCCGCCCTGGGCCTGGCCGAGCGGGGCCTGCTCCCCTGGCGGACCGGGCTCCGGATGATCCGCGAACGGCTCGACCAGGCGCTCGGGCCGCAGGACGCGTTCCTGCGCGCCCGCACGCTCGACGCCGGCACGCTGCCCGGCAAGGCCATGGTCACCGCCGGGACCCTCGTCGACAAGGCGAGGACCGGCGCGGCCGACATCAACAAGCACTACGGCCCACCGGGGCCCAACTACCTACTGGACACGACGTGCTGCTGACAGGACCGGCCGTCACGGCCGACGACGCCACCGCGACCGCGCTGCTCAACTGCCTGATCCGCGAGGTGTGCGGGCCCGAGCAGCAGGTCTGGCCGGACGGTGGCCGCCTCGTCTTCCGGCTGCCCCGCGCGGGGGTCGTGCTGCGCGCGGGCCTGGCCCGTCCCCCCGTCGGGGCGAGCCACCGCCTGGCACCGCCCTACGAGGAGCGCCGCGAGGACGAGTGGATACCGGCTCCCTGGGACAGGCTGGCGAACCTGGTCGCGGGCGAACTGGAGTTGGCGACCGGCTCCCCGAACGCGGAATTCCTCGTCCAGGTGGGTGACAGCCACACCGCGCTCACAGCGATCCTCGCCGCCAGGGGCGAGTCCGTTGAAGACCGCTACATCGACTCAGAGCAGTCTCTTGTCGCTGGGCACCGGTTCCACCCGTCTCCGAAGGCCCGCCAGGGTTCGCCGGAGGAGTGGCTACCGTACGCGCCCGAGACGAGGGTTCGGTTCCGTCCTCTGTGGCTTGCCGTTCCTGCGGAGCTCGTAGCTGAGGAAGGGGCTGCGGAGGCGTTCACAGCTCTGGAGACGCATGGCCCCTCGGCGCCCACGGGACGTCGTTTGCTTCCTGTCCATCCGTGGCAGTTCTCCCTGCTTGCGGACAACCCTGTCTTGCAGAGGGCACTTGCGAACGGCTCTCTGGTCAATCTCGGCCCGTCCGGCATGGAGGCGGTGCCCACCTCGTCGGTCCGGACCGCGTACCTGCCGGACGCCGACGTGTTCTGCAAGTTCAGCCTGGATGTGCGCATCACCAACTGCGTCCGCAAGAACGCCTGGTACGAACTGACCGGCGCGATGACGCTCGATGAGCTGCTGCCGCCCATCCTGGAGAAGCTGAACGCCACCTTCCTCAGAGAACCCGCCTACCGCAGCGTCGCCCTCCCGGACCGCCGCCTGTACGAGGGGCTCGGGGTGATCCTGCGTCAAGGCGTCAGATCCCTTCCCGGAACGCCTCTCCTCGCGGGTGCTCTCGCAGACCCCTACAACGAGCTCCTCGCCGGGCTGCCCGCCTTGTCGTCCCCGGACAGCGCCCAAGCCTGGTGGGACGCATACGTAGCCCATGTGGCACCGCCCGTGCTGGGCGCCTATCTGGACCACGGCGTCGTCCTGGAACCTCACCTGCAGAACGTTCTGATGTGCGTCGACGCTGACGGCATGCCCGTCCACGCCGTGTTCCGTGACATGGAGGGCACCAAACTGACCACCGGCCATTGGGATCTGTCGCATCTTCCCTCCCGCGTGGCCGAGAGCCTCACGTACGCCCCCGACAGAGGCTGGAACCGCGTCGTCTACTGCCTCCTCGTCAACCACCTCACCGAGGTAGCCGCCGCCGTGGCCGACCTCCATCCGTCCCTGGACGAGCCCCTCTGGCACGCGGCGCGCAAGCACTTCGCCGCCTATGACCGCCACCCCCAGGTGAGGGCTCTCCTAGCCGGCGTTCCGCTGCCTGCCAAGGCGAATCTCCGCACCCGCTGGTCACGGACGGCCGACCGCGGCGCGGCCTATGTCCCCGTCCCCAACCCGCTCGCGGCGCCCCGACCGCTGTGAACGAGTTCGCGCTGAACCTCGACCGGTACCCGGCTTACGTCTACGACCTGCCCGGCCTCGAATCCCACGTCCGCGCCATATGCGCGGCACTGCCGGGAACGGAGGTCTACTACGCCGCCAAAGCCAATCCGGACCCCGAGATCCTCCGGACTCTCGCGCCTCACGTCGATGGCGTGGAGGTGTCGTCCGGCGGCGAACTCGCCCACGTCCGCGAGACCCTCCCCAGCATGCCCGTGGCTTTCGGCGGGCCCGGGAAAACGGCCGACGAACTGGCCCTGTCTCGCACGCTCAAGGCCGACCGGATCCACGTGGAAAGTCCGAACGAACTGGCCCGCTTGGGCGCCCTCGGCCCGGCCGACATCCTGCTCCGCGCGAATCTCCCGGTGCACGCACCGAACGCCGCCCTCACCATGGGCGGCCCCTTCGGCATGGACGAGGACACCCTCGACCATTGCGCCCGCCTCTTGGCCGGATATCCGAACCTCACGCTCCGAGGCGTTCACGCACATCTGGCCTCTGGCCTGGAAGCACCGGTCATGCTCGGCCTCGCCCACCAGATAGCGGAATGGGCGATCCCCTGGCTGCGCTCCCAAGGAGTGGACGACCCCGAGCTGAATGTCGGCGGCGGCATGGCGGTCGACTACACCGCCCCGGAATCCCGCTTCGACTGGCAGACCTACGGGGCGGGTCTAAGCCGCATCCCCGTGAAAATCCGCATAGAGCCGGGACGGGCTATGACCGCCTACCACGGCTGGTACGTCACCGACGTCCTGGACGTGAAAACCACGCGAGGCGAGACCTACGCCATTCTCCGAGGCGGCACCCACCATCTGAGGACCCCCGTGACGAAGGGCCACGACCAGCCTTTCAAAGCCCTCACCGCGAACGGCCCGGAACGTCCGGTCACTTTGGTGGGCCAGCTCTGCACCCCGAAGGACGTCTTCGCGCGCGACGTCCTCGTCCCCTCTCTCGCGCCAGGGGACGTCATCGCCTTCACCATGGCCGGGGCCTACGCCTGGAACATCTCCCACCACGATTTCCTGATGCACCCGAAACCGGCCTTCCACTACCGGCGCTGGCCGGACCCCGCGCAGTCAGCCGCGAGGGCTCCCGTACCAGCGCCATGACGTGACGCGCGGGTGCCCGGGCAGGTCCCCTCGACCGGTGGCCCACAGCAGGGTCGGCCAAGGGTCGGTGTCGTGCGGTGCGCCGGGGAAGAGACGTCCCAGCACGCGGGCGCAGAGGTCTGCGGGCGGCTCCCACGTCAGCCCCAGCCCCTCCGCCAGGTCGTGCATGTGGACGAGGGTCTCGACGATCCCCATGGCGGCGAACCCCTCGGCGTCCGAGGCGCCGAAAGTGTGGTGCGCGCGGACGTCGGGAGGCGTGTGGCGGACCACCGCGGACAGCATCCCACCGCACGCGTCGAGAACCTGCAGGAGCCCCGCGGGCCCCGCGCTCCTGTCGGCGTGGACGGCGTTGGCCGGCCCGCCGGGCCGCCGGCTCTCCCAGACGAACGGCACCTCGCCGTCCATCGGCGGCGTCCTCGGCGCGATCTGCGCGGCGTAGGCGAACAGGTCGTCGCTGAGATGCTCGACGGTCTCCCAGCAGTCCCATTCGAGCGACCCGGCCTTCCCGCTCCACGCCTCCGGGGGAGCCTCCCGCAAGGCGGCGACGGCCAGCCGAACGGCGAGGTCGAGATCGTCTGCGGTCACGGCGGCGGTCGAGTGCGGCATGCCCCGACGCTACTGGACGCTCCCGGACCGCCGGTCACCCCATCGGCGCGGCGGTCCCGCTCACGCTGATGCCCGCGTCCCCCGCGGGGACGTCCACGAGCAGCCGGCTGGGGCGGCCCATGTCCTCTCCCTGGCGGATGGTGATCCGGGCCGGAGGGGCGACCAGGCCCAGCGAGCGCAGGTACCCGCCGAAGGCCGCCGCGGCGGCGCCGGTCGCCGGGTCCTCCACGACCCCGCCCGGCGGGAACGGGTCGCGCGCGTGGAAGACGGTCCCGCTCTCCCGCCAGACGAGGTGGACGGTCGTCCAGCCGCGGCGCGCCATGAGCCCGCCGAGCGCGTCCGTGTCGTAGTCGAGGTCGGCGAGCCGCGCGCGGGTGGACGCCGCCAGGACCAGGTGGTCGTTGCCGGCGTTGGCGATGCGCGGCGGCAGCCCGGGGTCGAGTTCCCCCGCCTTCCAGCGCAGCGCGTCCAGGGCCTCGGCGAGGTCGGTCTCCTCGACGGCCCGGACGGTGGGCGGGACGCTCGTGAGGGTGGCCTGGACGCGGCCGTCCGCCTCCCGGGTCTCGACCCCGACCTCCCCGGCCGGGGTGCCCAGCCGCAGGCGCCCCGTCCCCCGGCGCTCGGCCAGCGCGACGGCGGTCGCGATCGTGGCGTGCCCGCAGAAGGCGACCTCGGCCAGCGGGCTGAAGTAGCGGATCGCGAACCGCTCGGGCGCCCCTCCCTCGTCCACGAGGAAGGCCGTCTCGGAGAACCCGATCTCTGCCGCGATCTCCTGCATCCTCGCGGCGTCCAGGCCCTGGGCGTCCAGGACGACCCCGGCCGGGTTGCCGCCCTCGCCGTCCACGTCGAAAGCGGTGTAGCGGAGTGCTCGTGCGATGTCGCTCATGCGGGAAGTCTGCTCCAGCGACTACCATCGCGTCCAACGATGATTGTTGATCCAAGGCATCGGGATAATCGATGGACACGCGCCTCCTCACCACCTTCCTGGCGGTCCTGCGCACCGGCGGCATGACGGCCGCGGCGGCGGAGCTCGGCTTCGTGCAGTCCACGGTCACCGCGCACGTCCAGGCGCTGGAGCGCCTCGCCGGGACGCCGCTGCTCGACCGCCGGCCCGGCCGCGTCTCCCCCACCCGCGCCGGGTCGCTGCTCGCCGAGCACGCCCGGGGCGTCCTCGACCTCCAGGAGCGGATGCTCGCCGAGGTCACCGCCGCCGCCACCGAGCCGTCCGGCCCGGTGCGGCTCCGGGCGCCGGAGTCCGTCTGCGCCTACTGGCTCGCGCCCCTCATGCCCCGGATGCGGGCGCGGCTCCCGGACGTGTCCCTGTCACTGTTCCCCGCCGACACGCGGACCGCGCTCACCGCGCTCGCCGACCGCCGCGCCGACCTGTCCCTCGTCCTCGCCCCCTCGCCCGACCCGTCCGGCGTGGACCTGGTCGATCTCGGCCCGCAGCCCCTGTCACTCGTCGCCGCGGCGTCCACGCCGCTTCCCGGGGACCGCCCCCTGACCCCTGCGGAACTGGCCGCGACCGGAGTCCTGCTCCTTGAGGAAGGCTGCTCCTACAGCGACGAGATCGCCGCGCTGGTGGCGGCCGCCGATCCCACGGCGAACCCGCCCCGCTTCGGCGGCATCGAGACGGCGAAGCGCTGTGCGGCGGCGGGCCTCGGCGTGGCGCTCCTGCCTACGGTCACGGTCGCCGACGAACTCGCCGCCGGCGCGCTCGCCGAACTGGTTCCGCCCGCGGGCCTGTCCCGGCACCACCTCTGGCTGGCCGAGCCGTCCTCCCGCTGGCGCTCCCCCGCCGTCCACGCCGTCCGCACCGCCCTGATCGACTCGATCAGCCGGCCGGACGAGGCGGCCGCGCCCGGTTCACCACCGCGTCCCTAGCGTTCGGTTTTCGCGCGCTCGTAGTGCCGGGCGGCCTTGGCCCGGTTCCCGCAGACGGCCATGGAGCACCAGCGCCGGGTGCCGTTCTTGGTCGTGTCGTGGAAGTGCAGTACGCAGTTCGGGTGTGCGCAGGCCTTGACCCGGCCGGGACTTTCGGCGACGAGGCGCAGGTAGTCGGCGGCGGCCAGCCATGACGGCAGCCACGCGGGATCGTCGGTTCGCGGGTGGCTCTCCGGGCCGCCCGACCCGAATCGGTAATGCAGAGCACCGCGTTCCAGGACGTGGTTGAGCGCGCCCACCGCCTCGGGGGACGGGCCCCCTTCCACGAGCGCCAGAAGGACCTCGCGGGTCCGCAGCGCGGCGTCGAGCGTCGCCCGGTCGGCCGCGGCGCGCCCGTCCAGGCCGGCCGACCGGAGCCAGACGGCCAGGCCGCCGGTGGAGTCGAGCAGGTCGCGGGGAACGCCGTCCTCGGCCCACCGGGTGTTGAGCAGGTCCAGGCACAGCGGCTCCCCCACCAGCGGACGGGGGTCCGCGGCGTCCCGCTGCGGGAGTCCGTCTTCCGGCTGCACACCGCGATTCTACCCACCTATCGCGACTTAGCCGGTTGACGTTGACGATCTAACCTCTTATCTTCAGTTAGCCAGTTAGATTGACGCCGGGCGCGAGTGCCCCGGGTTCGTGAGGAGTGCCATGGAGACGGTCGCGATCAAGACTCTGCAGACGGGGCACGTGGGGCTGAACGTGACCGACTTGGATCGTTCCCTGCCCTTCTACCTGCGGGTATTCGGGTTCGAGGTGCAGGCCGAGGGGCACGAGCCCGGCCGCCGCTGGGCCTTCCTCGGCCGGGACGGGCGGCTGGTGCTGACCCTGTGGGAGCAGAGCGACACCGTGTTCGCGACCCGCTCGGCAGGCCTGCACCACCTGTCCTTCCAGGTCGAGTCGATCGAGGAGGTGAAGGCCGCCGAACAGGTGCTGCGCGAACTGGACGCCACATTCGCCCACGACGGCGTCGTCCCGCACGGCGAGGGCGTCTCCTCCGGCGGCATCTTCTTCACCGACCCCGACGGGACCCGCCTGGAGATCTACGCGCCCGCAGGCGCCGACACCGCTCCCGCGCCCAGCGGGGCCGCCCCCACCTGCGGATTCTTCTGACCCCACCGGCACGTCGAAAGGAGGCCGCTGTGGCGGCCGACGTCTACCACCAAGGCGAACGGGCCGCCCAGCGGCGCGCCGGCCTGCTGGACCAGGGGGCGTTCTCCTCCCGCGCCGTCCGCGCGGAGATCCCCGAAGTGGCGCGCGGCTTCCTGCTCCAGCAGCCGATGCTGGTGCTGGGCGCCGCCGACGACCAGGGACGCCTGTGGGCCACCCTCGTCACCGGGCAGCCCGGCTTCCTGCACGCCGAGGACGACCGCGCCCTCGCGATCGGCGCCCGACCCGGACCCGGCGATCCGCTGCACGACCGGCTCACGCGCCCGGCACCGGTCGGCATGCTGGCCATCGAACCCGCCCGGCACCGCCGGATGCGGATGAACGGCCGCGCCGTCCCGACCGGGCACGGCCTGCGCGTCGATCTCGACCAGGTGTACTCCAACTGCCCCAAGTACATCCAGAAGCGGCAGCCGCGGTGGGAACCGGCCGCACCGTCTCCGCCGCGCCCGTCCCGCGCTCTGACCGGCGACCAGCGGCGGTGGATCGGCGGCGCCGACACCTTCTTCATCGCCACCGCCGACCTGGACGGCGACGCCGACGCCTCCCACCGCGGCGGCGCGCCCGGATTCGTGGACGTGGTGTCGCCGACCGTGCTGCGGTGGCCCGACTACATCGGCAACGCCATGTTCAACACGCTGGGCAACCTGGAGGTCCAGCCCCGGGCCGGACTGCTCTTCTGCGACTGGCGCACCGGCGGCGTGCTCCACCTCACCGGCACCGCGCGCACCGACTGGGACCCCGCGCACGCCGCCGCGGTGCCGGGCGCCGAGCGGCTGGTCGAGTTCACCGTCACCGGCGTCGTCGAGATCGCCGGAGCCGTGCCGCTGCGCTGGAGCGACCCCGTCCCGTCCCGCTTCAACCCGCCCGCGGACCTCCCTTGAATCTCCCCTGAGGGGAGATGCCACGCTGAGGCCATGGACGGCGAAGCGAGCTACTCCATCGGCGAACTCGCCCGGAGCGCCGGGATCACGGTGAAGGCCGTGCGGTTCTACACCGAACGCGGGATCGTCCCGGCGCGCAGGACCGCGTCGGGGCACCGGCGCTACGGGTCCGACGCCGTGGCCCGGCTGGGCCTGGTGCGGACGCTGCGCGAGCTGGGGATCGACCTGGCCACCGTCCAGAAGATCGTTGACCGCGAGGTGCCGGCCGCCGAGGCGGCCGCCGCCCACGCCGAGGCCGTGGCCGTCCAGATGCGGATGCTGCGGCTCCGGCACGCGGTCCTGACCATCGCCGCCCGGCGCGGCAGCGACCCCGAGGAGATGGAACTGATGCACCGGCTCGCCCGTCTGTCCGCCGCCGAGCGCGGCGACCTCGTCGGCGACTTCCTCACCAGCTCCTTCGGCGCCCCCGAGACCGGCCCGATGCCCCGCGTCCTGCACCGGTCCCTGGCCCCCGAACTGCCCGAGGACCCCACCTCGGAGCAGCTGGCGGCCTGGGTGGAACTGGCCGAACTCACCCGCGACCCCGATTTCCGCACCCTGATGCGGGACCTGTTCAACGACCACACCGCCGAGGCCGCCCGCCGCCCCAAGGGCCCGCCGCGCAAACACGCCGTCGCGCGCGTCACCGAGACCGCCCGCCCGCTGCTCGCCGCGGGTGTCGCCCCCGACTCGCCGGAGGCGGCCGAGGCCGTCACCGCGGTCGTCGCCGCCTACGCGGAGTTCCAGGACCGCCCCGACACCCCCGCCCTGCGCGCCCGCCTGGCCGCCTACCTGACCGGCGCCAACGACCCGCGCCGCGAGCGCTACCTGACCCTGCTGTCGACCGTCAACGGCTGGGCCCCGCCCGACCACCCCCGCGACGAGATCGACTGGTTCCTCACCGCCCTCGCCGCCTCCTGACCGGCCCCCGCCACGGTTGGACGGCGGCGCGTCCGAGGGAGCACGCTCGCCGTTGGCCGTTGGCAGATGATGCCTTTGCCTGGAGGAAAGGCGGGTATGCCGGGGGCGGACGGCGTCGGGTCATCGGAGGAGTGGCTTGCTGGTGCTTGAGCGGGTGCGGGGTGCTGCGGAGGCGGGGGTCAGGGCGGCCCGGGCGGTGCGGGACTCCGGAGTGGTGCGGCCCGTCCGGCCTGATCGGGCGGTTCGGCTGCTGTTCCCGTACGTGCGGTTCGGGCCCGTGCCCGCGACGCTCGGCGCCATGGCGGCACTGCGGTTCCCCGAGCGGACGGCCCTGATCGACGAGCGCGGGGAGCTGTCCTACGCGGAACTCGAACGGCGGGCGGCGTCGCTGGCCACGGCGCTCGGCGGCCGGGTGGGGGACGGGAAGGTCGGAGTCCTGTGCCGCAACCACCGCGGGTTCGTCGAAACGGTCCTCGCGGCGTCGCGGCTCGGCAATGACGTCGTGCTGCTGAACACCGACTTCTCCGGCAGGCAGCTGGGGCAGGTCCTCGAACGCGAGGGGATCGAGCTGCTCGTTCACGACGAGGAGTTCGCCCCGGCCGTCGAGGAGTCGGGGTTCGACGGGCAACGGGTGCTCGCCTGGGCCGAGGAGGGGGCCGCGACGATCGACTCGCTGATCGCGGAGACCACCGCCGAACCCGTCAAGCCCGGCCGGGCCGGCCGGGTGGTCCTCATGACGTCCGGGACGACCGGCACCCCCAAGGGGGCGCGGCACGATCTGTCCGCGTCCTCGCTGCTGCCCGCGGCCCTGAGTCATCTGATGCGCGTTCCCGTCCGGTCGGGCGCGCCGATGGTCGTCGGGCCACCGCTCTTCCACCTGCTCGGCTTCGCGTACACGACGGTCGGGCTCGCCATGGGGGCGCCGCTCGTGCTGTCCCGCCGCTTCGACCCGCGGCGGACGCTGGAGACGATCGCGGACACCGGGGCGGAGGCGCTCGTGGCGGTGCCGGTGATGCTCCAGCGCATCCTGGACGTGCGGGACGCGCCGCCGACGCCGGCGCTGCGGGCGGTCGTGTGCGGCGGGGCCGCCCTGCACCCGCACCTGTCCGAGGCGTTCATGGACGCGTTCGGCGACGTGCTCGTCAACGTGTACGGCGCGACCGAGACCGGGTGGGCCACGATCGCCACGCCCGAGGACCTGCGGGCCGCGCCCGGGACGGTCGGCCGGCCGTCCTTCCGGCTCACGATCAAGGTGCTCGGGCAGGACGGGCGGGAGCTGCCCGCGGGCGAGACCGGGGAGGTCCACACCGGCGGCGGCCTGCGGTTCGCCGGCTACACCGGGGGCGGCGGCAGGCGGGTGCGCGGCGGGCTGACCGGCACCGGCGACCTCGGGCACTTCGACGCGGCGGGACGGCTGTTCATCGACGGCCGCGCCGACGACATGATCGTCTCAGGCGGGGAGAACGTGTTCCCCGGGGAGGTGGAGAACCTGCTCGGCGGCCACCCGGACGTCGCGGACGCGTCGGTGGCCGGGGTGGACGACGAGAGGTTCGGGCAGCGGCTCGCCGCGCACGTCGTCAGAAACGAGGGGGCGGCCGTCACCGAGGACGACCTCAAGGAGTACGTGCGCGCGCACCTGGCCCGGTACAAGGTCCCGCGGGACATCCGGTTCGTCCGCGAACTGCCCGCACCAGCACCGGCAAGGTCAGGCGGCGGGCTCCCGGCGACCGTTGAGGGAACGCCCGGGCCCAGGGCCGCGAGGTCCCGGGCGCACCCCGTCCCGAGGGTCAGGCGGCGCCGGCGCGCCGCTTGGCCGCCATGCAGATGCGGGCGAGGTCGTTGAGGGCGTCGGCGCGGCGCTCGTCCAGCGTCCGGCGGTCGCCCGGCCCGGCCTCGGCGAGGGTGTCGATGACCAGGGAGAACACCGGCCATTCGGCGGGCCCGATGGCGCCCTGGAAGTCGACGCCGTCGGCCAGGTCGTCCAGGTCGAGGTTGCGGGCGAAGGTGGCGAGGGCGGCCTCGGCCGCGACCACGCCGATGCGCATCGCCAGCGCGGCGGGCTCGCGATCGAGGGAGCGCACGGTGCTAGAACCCATGTTCGACAACATAGACCACACGCGTCACACGCGTCGAAAGTTTGCTCGAAAACGTTATCCGACGATGGCCTGCTGGAAGAGGTAGGAGTGCGTGAAGTGCAGGGCGCCGTCGACCATGCTCGGGCGCATGCCGGTGGCCGGTCCCCCCGCCAGCTCGTCCTCCAGCTCCCGCCTGATCCGCGCCGCGGCCTCCGGAGGGGTGTGCGAGAACTCCAGCCACGGGTCCAGCGGGCGGCCGAGGTCGAACCGGTCGGCGCGCTTCACCGTCGCGCCCGCCCCCGTGACGAGCTCGGTGATCCGCGCCTCGGTGAGGGCCTCGCCGTGCGAGGGGTCGCGGAGGCGCTCGATCCGGTCGGGGTCGCCGGCCAGGCCCTCGGGCCGGACCAGGTCGGCGATGATCAGCGCGGCGCCGGGCCGGCTGACCCGGGCCATCTCCTTCACGACGGCCCCGGGGTCGGCGACCTGGTGCAGCGAGAAGCGGGTGACGACGAGCGTGAACGACCGGTCGAGGTAGGGCAGGGCGGTGGCGTCGCCGTGCGCGAAGGTGACGTTGGTGAGGCCGGCGTGGTCGGCGTCGCGCTTGCCTTCGGCGAGCATCGCGGGCGTGATGTCGAGCGCCGTCACGTGCCGGACGCGGCGGGCGATCGCGCGGGACACGATGCCGGTCCCGGCGGCGACCTCCAGAACGACGTCCTCCAGATCGAGTTCGGGGTCCATGAACCGGACGAGCCGGTCCAGGTGGCGGGTGAACGCCGTGTTCAGCCTCGGGTCGGAGAACCCGGCCGCCTGCTTGGAGAACTCCCGTACCACCTTCTCGTCATGGGTCACCGACACGCCGCCTCCTCGGATGGTTGCCCGGATCATCCCCGAAACCACGCACGGTGAACAGAGGCGGCGGCGAAACGCTCAGGCGGCGGGGACGCCGTCCAGCAGCGCGGCGAGCCCGGCGGCGTCGAGCAGGTCGGCGGGACGGACGGTGACCTCGGCGGAGACGTAGTGGAACGCGGCGCTGACCTGCTCGACCGCCACCCCGGCGAGCTGGGCCCACGCCAGCCGGTACGCGGCGAGCTGCACGGCGGCGAACCGGGCCTCCTCGCCGCGCGGCGGGGAGCCGGTCTTCCAGTCGACGACCTCGTATCCGCCGTCCCGGGACCGGAACACGGCGTCCATCCGGCCCCGGACCAGCCGGTCGCCGATGATGGTCTCGAACGGCACCTCGACGTCGAGCGGCTCGCGCGCCGCCCACTCCGACCGCTCGAAGCGCTCGCGCAGCGTCGCCAGGTGCGCGTCGTCGGCGGCGCCCTCGTCGGCGGCGCCGGGCAGCTCGTCGGGGTCGAGGAGGCGCTGCTGCCCCCAGCGGCCCTCCAGCCAGGCGTGGAACGCGGTGCCGCGCCGCGCGTAGGGGGCGGGCGGGCGCGGCATGGGCCGGCGGATCTGCCGCGCGAGCGCCGCCGGGTCGCGCGCCAGCGACACCAGCGACGACACCGACAGGTGCGCGGGCAGCTCGACGAGCAGGCCGTCGCCTCCGCGCCCCCGGTCGCGCTCGGCGAGCAGCAGCTCGACGTCGCGCGCCCACGCCGTCATGCGTCCCCGGTCGGCGTCGGACAGGCCGCTGTTCCCGGCCCAGTGGCGGGTGCGCCCGGCCATCTCGTCCTCGACCATGCGGGCCCCCTCCACGACCGCCTCGTAGCGCGCCCGCGCCGACACGTCGGAGCGGCCGCGCTCGCCCGGCGCGGCGGGCCACTGCGCCTCCTCCGGGTCGGCGAGCAGCGGGTTGGCGGCGCCCTCCTCCGGCGGGTCGGCCCACGCGGCGACGGACCCGGCCCCGGCGAGGCAGACCGCCCGCACCTCCTCCAGGAACGGCGAAGGGCCGAGCGGGCGCCCCGAGGACCCCCACCAGTAGCCGGTGGTGATCAGCAGGCTGGACGCGCGGGTGACCGCGACGTAGGCGAGCCGCCGCTCCTCCCGCAGGTCGCGCTCGGAGCACGCCTGGTCGAACGCGGAGAGGTCGTCCTTCTCCAGCCCGGTGAGCGCGGGCAGGTCGGCGCGGTCGCCGCGCAGCATGAACGGCAGGACGCGCGGGTTCGCCGTCCAGCGGGTGGCGTTCTGCGGCGGTGAAGGGAAGATCGACCCCTTGGCGGGGGAGCCGTTCTTCTGCGGCGTGAACGCCAGCCCGGGGACGACGACGACCGGCCATTCCAGCCCCTTGGAGGCGTGCACGGTGAGGAGCTTGACGCTGTCGGTCTCCCCGACCCGCCCGGCCTCCAGCCCGAACTCCTCGGTCTCGGCGGCCTTGAGGTAGGCGAGGAACGCGCCGAGCGTCGGGTCTTCGGCGTCGCCCGCGAACGTGGCGGCCGCGTCGATGAACGCGTCGAGGTCGGCGCGGGCGGTGACGGGGTCGAGCCCGGACCGCGCCGCGACCTCGATGTCGAGGCCGAGCGCGCGCTCGGCCTCGTTGACGAGGTCGGGCAGCGGCAGCCCGACCTGGCCGCGCAGGACGCGCAGCTCGTCGCGGAGGCGGCGCAGGCGCCCGTACCCCTCGGGCGAGAACGCGTCGGGCGCGCCGAGGTCGTCGAGCGCGTCGACGAGGCTGCCGGTCTCCTGGTTCAGCTCGCTGACGAGCTGCCGCAGCGGATCGTCCCCGGCCTCCCCCTCGCCGGGGGCGACGCCGGACGCGGGCTCGGACGCGGGCTCGGACGCGGCGGTCGGCACGCTGCCGGACGCGGGGTCGGATCCCTCGCCGGGCTCCCCGCCGGACGCGGGAGCGGGCGCGGTGGCGGATGCAGTGGCGGGGGCGGATGCGGGGGCGGGCTCGGCGGTCGGCACGCCGGCGGAACCGCTGCCGGACGCGGGGGCGAGCCCTCCGCCGGGCTCGGAGCCGGGGCCCTCCTGCGGTGCGGCGGCGGGGTCGGGGCGGGTGATGTCGCGGGCCGACTCCTGGGCCAGGGCGCGGGCGCGGCGGCCGAGGGCGACGAGGTCGCGGGGGCCGAGGCGCCAGCGCGGGCCGGTGAGCAGCCGGGCGAGGGACGCGCCGGCGGTCGGGTCGTGCATGACGCGCAGCGTGGCGACGACGTCCTGCACCTCGGGGACGGTGAGGAGGCCGCCGAGGCCGACCACCTCGACCGGGATGCCGCGCGCCTCCAGGGCCCGCCTGATCAGCGGGAACTGCGACCGCTTCCGGGCGAGGACGGCCACGTCGGAGTAGCGGAGCGGCTCGGTCTGGGGGCCGCCGTCCGGGGCGGTGCCGGGGTCGGAGGCCATGAGCCCGGCGATGCGCGCGGCGATGCGGTCGGCCTCGTCCTCGACGGTGGGGAACAGGGCGCACTCGACGCGCCCGCGCCCCTCGCGCCCGGCGCCCGGGACGAGGCGAGGAACGGCCTGCGTCTCGGCGCGCAGCTCCTCCTGCACCCTCGCCGCCGCCTCCAGGATCTGCTCGCCGTTGCGGAACGACCGGCTGAGCTGGACGACCGGCGCCGCCACGGGGCGCCCCCCGGGGGCCGCCGCCGGCTGCGAGGGGAAGTCGTAGGCGAACCGCAGCAGGTTCCCGGCGCTCGCGCCGCGCCACCCGTAGATGGACTGGCACGGGTCGCCGACGGCCGTCACGGGATGCCCGCCCGCGAACAGCGACTTGAGCAGGACGAGCTGCGCCTGGCTGGTGTCCTGGTACTCGTCCAGCAGGACGACCGAGAACCGGGACCGCTCGATCATCCCGACCTCGGGGTGCCTGTAGGCGATGCGGGCCGCCAGGGCCATCTGGTCGCCGTGGTCGATGACCTCGCGGTCGGCCTTGGCGCGCCCGTACGCCTCGATGAGCGGCATCAGCTGCTCGCGGACGGCGTGCTTGGCGAGGATGTCGCGCTGCGCCTTGAGCGGCTTCTTCACCACGGCGAGCCGCTCGTCGAGCCACGCGCCGACCTTGCGGACGTCCTCGGCCGTGCGCAGATGCTCCGACAGGTCGCCGGAGAGCTCCATGACGGCCTTGGTGACGGTGTCGGGCTGCCATTCGATCCGGTCCATGGGGCCGTGGTAGGCGTCGACCACCCGCGAGCAGATCTGCCAGGCGACGGCCGGCGAGATCAGACGCATCGTCGGTTCGAGCGCCTCGCGCAGGGCGTGGTCGCCGAAGAGCCGCGCCGCGTACGAGTGGTACGTGGACACCATCGGCTCGCCGTCGAACAGGGCCTCGCCGCCCAGCCGTTCGAGCTCGTCGCCCGGCAGGACCTCGCGGAGCCTGTCGAGCCGCTTGCGCACGCGCGCGCCGAGCTCGGCGGCGGCCTTGCGGGTGAAGGTGAGCCCGAGGACGCGCTCCGGCCGGACGAAGCCGTTCGCGACCAGCCACACGACCCGCGCGGCCATCGTCTCGCTCTTGCCCGACCCGGCGCCGGCGATCACCGCCATCGGCGCCATCGGCGCCTCGATCACCCGGGTCTGCTCCTCCGTCGGCGCCGGGATCTCCAGCAGCCGGGCCAGTTCTCCCGGCGTGATCACCTCGCTCCCCCCGAGCTAGTCAGTCACCCACCTGCCCGCCCTCGTCATGGACGGGGCAGCAGGAGCGTACGGGACAGGTGCGACACTTGTCGTTCGCCCTGGCCTGGAAGACGTCGCCGGCCATCCCCGTGGCGACGATCTCGACGAGCTTCTTCGGCCACTCGGGGTCGGCGTCCTCGGCGGGCGGGGGCTGCTCCTGCTCGCGCGCCTTCGCCGTGAACGCGGCCTTGCCGACCTGGATCAGCTTCGCGCCGCCCGGCTCGATCAGCCCGTGCCGCTCGAACGCGCCGAGCATCACCGCGTACTGGTACACGCCGAGCTGCGGATGCCGGGCGAGGTCGTCCTTCGGGACGGCGGTCGTGGAGGTCTTGATGTCGATGATGACGGCGCGGCCCTGCTCGTCGCGTTCGGCGCGGTCGATGCGGCCCTTGATGACGACGCGGCCGAGGTCGACCTTGAACGACTCCTCCAGCGCGACGACCTCGTTGGGGTTGTCGCGGTGCCAGGCGAGGAACTTGTCGACCATCGTCGCGGCCTGCTCGCGCTGCTTCTCCGAGTACCACGAACTGCGGAACTCCAGATCCTTCCAGATCTCGTCGAGGCGCCGCGCGACGTGCACCTCGTCGACGCCGTCGTCCGCGCCCGCCATCTCGGCGACGGCATGGACGACCTTGCCCATCGTGCTGTACTCGTTGGGCCCGCCCTCCTGGGCGCCGACCGCCGAGGCGAGCAGCCAGCGCAGCCCGCACGTGGTGAACGCCTCGACCTGGGACGGCGAGATCGCGATGGGCTCGTCCTCGGCGAACGCGGGCCCGCCGTCCGACAGGGCGGTGATGGCGTACCAGTTCTCCGGCCTCGCGCCGCGCACGCCCGCGCGCGCCAGGCGGGCCAGGTGCCCGGCCGCCGCCCGCCGCAGCGGCTCCGGGCGGGCCGGGTCGCCGACGACCGAGCGCAGGTCGGCCACCAGCGCCGACAGCGACAGCCAGCGGGTCTTCTCGTCCAGCTGGGACTGCTCGATCGCGCCGGGCAGCAGCTCGTTCAGGAAGCGGGACGGCCTCTCCTCGGTGTCGTCGCCCCCGACGGCCGTCACCACGAGCCGCCTGCGGGCGCGCGTGACCGCCACGTAGAACAGGCGCCGCTCCTCGTCGAGCATCTTGGCGGCCATCGAGGCCCCGGCGGCGGCGTCCCCGTCGGGCTCGGCGCCGGCCGCGTGCTCGATCAGCTCCTCGACGCCGAGCAGCGACCCGCGCAGCCGGACGTCGGGCCAGACGCCCTCCTGGACGCCCGCGACGACGACCACGTCCCACTCCAGGCCCTTGGAGCGGTGCGCGGTGAGGATCCGGACCGCCTCGCCCTCGGGCGCCTGCTCGGCCAGCGTGTCACCGGCGATCTCCTGGGAGGCGATGTTGTCGACGAACAGCTCGGGCCCCGCCTGGGGAAGCCGGTCCACGAACCGCGCGGCGTGATCGAACAGCGCCACCACCGCGTCGAGGTCGCGGTCGGCCGCCGCGCCGCGCGTCCCGCCCTTGACGCTCTGCTCCAGCAGCACGTCGGCCTGGCCGCTCTCCTGCCACACGGCCCACAGCACGTCCTCGGCGGTGCCGCCGTCGTGCACGCTGCGCCGCGCCACCTCGATCAGGTTCGCGATCCGCTCGGCGGGCGCGCGGACCCTCTCGTTGACCAGCACCAGCTCGCGGGGGTCGTTCACCGCCGCGACCAGCAGATCGCCCAGCGGGCGAGCCTCTTCTCGCGGCCCGCCCGACAGCTCCTCGAGGTCGCGCAGAGCGCGCTTGAGGCGGCGCATCGCGAGCGCGTCGGCGCCGCCCAGCGGCCCGGTCAGGAGGTCCTCGGCCACGACCTCGTCCAGGAAGCCCTTCTTCAGCGCGGCCCGCAGCAGGACGAGGAACGGCCGGACGGCGGGCTCCCCCACCAGCGGCACCTCGTCACCGGCGACGACCACCGGCACTCCGGCCTGGGCCAGCGCCCGCCGCAGCACCGGGACCTGCCGCACGGCGCTGCGCACCAGGACCGCCATCCGCGACCAGGGCACGCCGTCGAGCAGGTGGGCGCGGCGCAGCTCGTCGGCCACCAGCGCGGACTCCTGGCTCTCGGAGTCGGCGATGACCGCGCGCACCTCGCCCTCGTCCAGCTCCTCCACCGGCCGCAGCGCGCGGTGCTCGGCGGCGCCCGCCGACCCGGCGGGCAGCCGCCGCGCGACGCGGCGCGACGCGGTGAGGATCTCGGGCCCCATCCGGCGGCACGTCCGCAGCGCCACCACGGGCGCCGGGTCGCCGCCCAGGGTCGGGAAGCGGGCCGGGAACTCCTGGATGCCGCGCACGTCGGCGCCCCGGAACCCGTAGATCGACTGGTCCGGGTCGCCGACCACGACCAGGTCGCGCCCCTCGCCCGCGAGGTGGTGCAGGAGAGCCTCCTGCGCGGGGTCGGTGTCCTGGTACTCGTCCACGAACACCGCGTCGTAGGCGTCGCGCTCCCGGATCCGCACCTCCTCGTCCGCGAGCATGCCCGCGGCCAGGTGGATCAGCTCGCCGTAGTCGTAGGTGGGGACGGGGTCGAGCAGGAACCGGTCCACGTACCGCTCCATGAACCCGCCGATGGCGGCCCAGTCGTCGCGGCCCCTCACGCGCCCGAGAGCGGCGAGGTCTTCGGCGGCGTACTGCCGCTCGACCGCGCGCAGGGCGAAGTCGCGCAGCTCCTCGGCGAACCCGCGCGTCGCCAGGGCGGCCCTCAGCCGCTCGGGCCAGTCGCGGGCGCCGTCCGCGAGCTCGCCCTCCAGCAGCCGCCGCACCTCCAGCAGCTGCTCCGGGCCGGACAGCAGCCGCGGGGCCGGTTCCTCGTTCAGCACGGCGTCCCGCCGGATCAGCGCGTACGCATAGCCGTGGAAGGTGAGCGCCAGCGGCGTCCGCGTCGTCCGGTGCAGGCGGCCGGTGATGCGCTCGCGCAGCTCCCCCGCCGCCTTGCGGCTGAACGTCAGGACGAGCACCCGCTCGGGGTCGACGCCGCGGTTCTCGATACGGTCGACGACCGCCTCCACGATCGTCGTCGTCTTCCCGGTGCCCGGCCCCGCCAGCACCAGCATCGGCCCGCCGGCATGCTCGACCACCCGCCGCTGCTGCTCGTCGAGCACAGGCGGGACGCTCCGCGCGGGACCCGCGCGTCGCACGAGACGGTAGGAAGCTGACGGCACAACAGTTCATTGGAACAGATCACAGGGACCGTTCTGACCACAACGCACGCATGTCGCTAGAGAGAAATGCGACAAGCAGTACTACCCCGTCCACCTGGCGCGGGCCATGTCGACGCGGCGGCCGTCCGGGCGCAGCGGCGTCCCCTCGGCGCGGTAGTTCTCGTGGGCCTGGAGCTCGTGGCCGCTCGGCGGGTTCCCGTCCGCGCGGATCACCCGCCACCACGGGACGGCGCCCCCGTACAGCGACATCACGCGCCCGACCTGCCGCGGCCCGCCCCGCCCGACCAGCTCGGCCACGTCGCCGTAGGACAGGACGCGGCCCGGCGGGATGCGCTCCACCGCGTCCAGCACCGCCTCGGCGTACTCGTCAGGTTCCGACCACATCCGCTCATTCTCCAGGTTCGCGCTCGGCGCGCAGCAGGACGGCGGCGCCCGCCAGGCCGAGCAGGGACAGCGCGCAGATCAGCAGGTAGGTGAGGACGAGCCCGCCCGAGCGGTGCACGACCTGGACGGGACGGACCGGACCGGCCGCGAACCGCTTCCCGGCCGGCAGTCCCGCACCGCCCGTCCGCGCCGCCGCCAGGGTGTCGGACGCGGCGAGCGCGGCTGCGGCGTCGACCCGCCCGAACCCGACGCCCCGGTCGTAGCCGCGCGCCGGGCGGTTCCCGGTGCTCGCCACGATGGCCTGCGTGACCAGCGCGGGGGCGAGGCCGCGGTGGCGCGACCGGATGAGCGCGGCGACGCCGGACACGAACGCGGTCGCCGGGCTCGTGCCGTCCCCGATCCAGTACCGGCCGTCCGGGCCCGCGCCGATGATCTGCACGCCGGGCGCGGACACGACGACGCCGGAGTTGCGGTTGGAGAACCCGGCGCGCCGGCCCCGCGCGTCCACGGCGGCCACGGAGATCACGCCGGGGAACGACGCCGGGTAGAAGTACCCGGCGGACCCGCCGCCCCCGGGGCGCCGCGCCCCGCGCGGCGGGGCGGACCGGCCTCCCACCCCGCGGGGGTCGTCCTCGGCTCCGCTGTTGCCCGCGGCGGCGACCACGACGACGTTCCGGCTGATCGCGTAGGCGACGGCGTCGCGCTCGCGCGGCGTGGGGTAGGAGCGGCCGAGCGACAGGTTGACCACGTCGGCGCCGTGGTCGACGGCGTACCGGATGCCCTGGGCGATCGTGCCCGTGTAGCGCCCGCCGCCGGTGAACTCCGCGAAGCCCGGCTCGTCGCGCTCCAGGATCACCCGCAGCGACAGCAGCCGCGCCTCGGGCGCGACGCCGACGACCCCCTCGGCGCCGCCGGGGCCGTGCCCGTGCCCGGCGATGATCGACGCCATGTTGGTGCCGTGCAGCCGCTTGGGCGCGACGCCGGGCGGGTTCGCGCCGCGCGTGTAGTCGGGCCCGGTGGTGACGGAGCCCGCGAGGTCGGCCTGCCCCGCGTCCACGCCCGAGTCGAGCACGGCGACGGTCGCGCCGCCGCCCCTGGACGTCGCCCAGGCGCGCGGCACGTTCAGGGACTCCAGGACGGGCGTGACCCCGTCCCGCACCGGGTCGGAGGCGAGCGCGGCGCTTCGGGGCCCGGCGGCGCGGGCCGGCGGGGCGGCGGGGGCCGCGGCCAGCGCCAGCGCGGCGGCCCCGGCGGTCGCGCTCCTCAGCACCGCCCAGCGCCTCAGCACCGCCACTCCCGGGCGCCGCAGCGGACCGGGGCGGGTGCGGTCAGCGGCCGCAGGACGCTCTGGACGAGCTGCGGCGCCAGCTCGGCCGCGTCGGCCGGGGAGCCGCGCATCGCGGGACGTCCGTCGGCGTAACCGGCGGTCGCCGCGACCACGTACGGACCGCGCTGCGCGGCGCTGGACGTTTGCCGGGCGGTGTCGCCGAACCGGGCGGCCACCGAATCCGGGAACGGCAGCGCGCGGAGCCCCGGCCCCTGCCTCCGGGACGGGAACCAGGCGACGGCCTCGCGCGCGGCCCGCTCGTCCGGGAACACGACCACGCCGACCGTGACCGCCAGCCCCTGCGCCTGGTCGAGGTAGGTGGCGCGGAGCGCGGCGCGGCAGCCGCGGGCCGTGAGGGTCCGCGCGAACGCGTCGTCCACGGCCGTCTCGCAGCGGGTGTCGGGACCGATCCCCACCCGGCGGGCCGTCTCGGCGGACGCCTGGCCGAGCCGGTAGGGCAGGCCCGCGGGAAAGATCCGCCCGGCGGTCCAGGTCCGGTAGCGGACGGACGGCTCCGCCGCCGCGGCCGCCGCGCGCTCGGCCGGGGTGGGGGCGCGGGTCAGCTCGGCGGTCAGCCGCACCCCGGCGACGGCGAGGACCGTCGCGCACGCCAGGGCCGCGACCAGCGCGGCCGTCCTGCGGGAGACGCTCCGTCCGCCCGGTTCCGGCTCGCCGTCCGGGGCGGAGATCTCGGCGCGCGACACCAGCGGAGCGTAGCCCAAGGGGGGTCAGGACGGGGCGGCGGGCGGCCGCCCGGGGTGGCGCCGCCGGAACGCGACCGCGAGCGCGATGCCCCCGGCCGTCCCGCCGAGCCCGAGGAGCACGATCACGATGATCAGCGGGCGGACCCAGAAGGGCCGCTCGATGACCTCCACCGGGCCGGGGTCCTCCTTCCCGAACCGCTGCCCGGCGGGCTTGGCCTGCGCCGGGCCGGGCGACGCCGTGGCCAGCGAGTCCGCCGCGGACAGGGCGCGGGCCGCGTGCACCTCCCCGAACCCGACGTTCGGGTCGTAGCCGCCCGACGGGCCGTGCCGGGTGCTCTGGATCAGCGCCTGGGCGACGAGCGCGGGCGCCATCCGGGGGTGCTTCGCACGGATCAGCGCCGCGATCCCGGCGACGATCGCGCTGGCGTCGCTGGTGCCGGAGCTCGCGAGGTACCGGCCGCCCGGGGCCCCGACGGGCAGGCCCGTGCCCGGCGCCGACAGCAGCACGGAGTAGTTGCGGTTGGAGAACGGCGCGCGGGTGTGGCCGGGCTCGGTCGCCGCGACCGCGATCACGCCCGGGAAGGACGCCGGGTAGAAGTACGGCGCGAAGCCGTCGCCGTCCAGCAGCCGGTCCTCGTCGCCGTCGTTGCCGACGGCCGAGACCACCACGACGCCCTTGCCGATGGCGTAGGAGACGGCCTCGCGCTCGGCGGGGTCGTCGTCCCCGCTGCCGAGCGACAGGTTGATGACGTCGGCACCGTGGTCGGCGGCGTAGCGGATGCCGCGCGCCAGCGCGTCGTTCGCGCTGCCCGCCGCCCGGAAGCGGCGGTAGCTGGCGTCCTCCGGCTCGCCGATCGTCCGGACGGCGAGGATGCGCGCCTGCGGGGCCATGCCGATGACCCCGGAGCGGCCGCCGGGGCCGTGCCCCCGCCCGGCGATCAGCGTCGACATCCCGGTGCCGTGGAGCCGCGCGGGCGTCGTCCCGGCGTCGATCCCGGCGAGCATGTTGGGGCCGACGGTGACCTTGCCGCGCAGGTCCGGCTGCGTGGGGTCGACGCCCGAGTCGACGACCCCGACCGTCACCCCGGCGCCCTTGGTCACCTTCCAGGCGGTCTCCATGCCGAGCAGCGCGAGGATGGGACGCTGGGCGTCCCTGACCACGTCCGCGTGCGCGTGGACGGGCATCAGCCAGCTCCCGGCCAGCACCGCCGCTCCCACCGCCGCGGGCAGGCTCCGGCGCCTCGTCCGCCCTCCGCTTCCCCGTGCCCGCCTCAGCATTGCCACTCGGGCAGGTCGCAGTCGGGCAGCGCCTTGGCCGACAGCGCCCGCGCGATCGTGTGGGCGATCTGCGGGGACACCGCGAACGGCTCGCCCGGACGCTCCTTCTTGATCACGGAGGCGGGGCGCCCGTCGGCCTGGCCGGAGGCGGTCAGCACGACGTAGGGGCCGCCGCGGTCGATCGTCCGGTCCTGCCGGGCCTCGTCGGTGAAGCGGGCGGACGCCGTGCCCGGGAACGCGGCGGCGCGCAGGGCGGGGCGGACGGAGCCCGTCCCGTCCGGGCCCTTCGATCCGGGGAGCTCCTTGAAGGCCCGGTCGGCCTTCCACGGGTCGGGGAACGCCACCACGCCGACGGTGACGGCGACGCCCTGCAACTGGTCGACGTAGGTCGCGCGCAGGACGGCCAGGCAGCCGTGCCTGGTGATCGTCGTCGCGATCTCCTCGTCCACGCCCTGGACGCAGCCGGCGTCCGGGACGATCCCCGTCCGGGACGCGTACTCGGTGTGGTTGCCCGTCGGACGGTAGCTGAGCCGGTCGGGGAACACGCGCCGCGCGGGCCACGCCTCCCAGCGCCGCGCGACCTCCTTGTTGGCGGCGATCTGGAGTTCGGCGTTCGTGGGCTCGCGTTCGAGCGTCGTCCACGTCCCGAGGAAGGAGATCCCCGTGGCGACGAGGTAGCAGCAGCCGACGACCAGCGCCGCGATCGTCCACTGGCGGCCGGTCAGCCCGAGGACCGTCGGCGGGCCGGCCGTGCCCGCCGGTCGCGGCGGCGCGCCGAACGGGCGCGCGGGCGGACCGGGTGGTCCGGGCGGGCGGGGGCCGCCGGGCATGCCGGGCGGGTGCGGGGACCGCGGCGGGGGCGGCTGCTGGGAGGGGGGCAGGAATGCCACAACAGCCAAGATTAACGGCGCTTCACGACATTCCGCCTGTCATCCCGCGAAGGCGGCCGGCACTCCTCGCCAGAGCGACGGAGGAGGCCCCTCCTCGGAGGGGCCCCGGTCCGCGCGGTACCGCGGTCAGAGGTCGGGTCCGCGGCTCACTCCACGGAGCGCTTCGCCTCCTTGGCGGCGTCCTTGACCTTCTCGCCGGCCTGCTTGGCGCCGCCGGACGCGCGGTCGCTCTTGCCCTCGGCCTCCAGGTAGGGGTCACCGGACTGCCGCCCGGCCTCCTCCTTGCCCCGGCCCTTGGCCTGTTGCGCCTTGTTCTTCAACTTGTCGAGGAAACCCATGGTTCCTCCTCCTGTACGGAGAGTCGTACAACCGGCTATGCCCCCGATAGCCCGGATTATGCGGTCGTCCGGGTGCCGCGGCGCAGCCGCTCCGCCTCCTCGTGGATGAGGGCCTCGGTCTCCAGGAGCTTCGCCTCGGCCTGCTCCGTGCGCATCGCCGCCCGCTGCTCGCGCGGGCTCGGCTTGCGCCGCCTCCCCGCCGTCCGGCGCCCGGCCCGCTCCCCCTTGAGCCTCTTCATGAAACCCATGCCCGTCACCTCTCCTCACCCGCGGCCGGTCCGGTCGCCGGCCTCGCGCCCGTACGGTGCCCCTTTTATGGCGATCCATTCCGGTACCGGATGAGACACGGGCAACCGTCCGGCGGGCGCCTGCCGGGAATGCCGCAGCACATGGCAAGGTTGTGCCCTGGGAGGACGATGACGTCCCGCCGTCCTTGAACGTCGAGCGCCAGCACAGGAGCATTCACCGTGTCGTTGCCACCTCTGGTCGAGCCCGCCCCGGAGCTCACCCGCGACGAGGTCAACCGCTACTCGCGGCACCTGATCATTCCCGACGTGGGCATGGCCGGGCAGAAGCGCCTCAAGAACGCCAAGGTCCTGGTCGTCGGCGCGGGCGGCCTCGGTTCCCCCGCCCTGCTCTACCTGGCCGCCGCCGGGGTGGGCACCCTCGGCGTCATCGACTTCGACGTCGTGGACGAGTCCAACCTGCAGCGGCAGATCATCCACCGGCAGTCCTCGCTCGGCAAGCCCAAGGTCGAGTCGGCCGCCGAGACCGTCCGTGAGATCAACCCGCTGATCGACGTGGTGGTGCACGACACCGCGCTCGACCGCGACAACATCATGGACATCTTCTCCGGCTACGACCTGATCGTGGACGGCACCGACAACTTCGCCACCCGCTACATGGTGAACGACGCCGCCGTCCTGCTCGGCAAGCCGTACGTGTGGGGCTCGATCTACCGGTTCGACGGCCAGGCGTCGGTGTTCTGGGCCGAGCACGGCCCCTGCTACCGCTGCCTCTACCCCGAGCCGCCGCCGCCCGGCATGGTGCCCTCCTGCGCCGAGGGCGGGGTGCTCGGCGTGCTGTGCGCGTCGATCGGCTCCATCCAGGTGAACGAGGCCATCAAGCTGCTGACCGGCATCGGCGAGCCGCTCGTCGGCCGGCTGATGGTCTACGACGCCCTGGAGATGACCTACCGCTCGGTCAAGGTCCGCAAGGACCCCGAGTGCCCGCTGTGCGGCAAGAACCCGACGCAGACCGAACTGCTGGAGGACTACGAGGCGTTCTGCGGCGCGGTCTCCGACGAGGCCGCCGAGGCGGTCCGGGACTCCACGATCTCCGTGCACGACCTCAAGGCCATGCAGGACCGGGCCGACGACATCTTCCTGGTGGACGTCCGCGAGCCCAACGAGTACGAGATCGTCGCGATCCCGGGCGCCACGCTCATCCCCAAGGGCGAGTTCCTGAACGGCTCCGCCCTGGAGCGCCTGCCGCAGGACAAGAAGATCGTCCTGCACTGCAAGTCGGGCGTCCGCTCCGCCGAGGCCCTCGCCGTCGTGAAGAACGCCGGCTTCGGCGACGCCGTCCACGTCGGCGGCGGCGTCCTGGCCTGGGTCAACCAGATCGACCCCAGCCTCCCGTCCTACTGACGCCCGCCGGAAGGCCCCCGAACCCGTCCCGGGTCCGGGGGCCTTCCGCTGTCCGGGCCCCGTCCGGCACCGCCGCCGGAAAAGCCCCGGTCCAGATCTTGACCGCGTGATCGCCGGTATTTAGTTTGGATCACGATCAAAACCCGGCGAAGGGACGCGACCGTGATACGACGGCGCAGGAACCAACGGAGACGGCGGGCCGCGTTGGCCGGGGTGGTGGGCGTACTGCTCACGCTCGGCGTGCTGCCGGGGGGCATCGCGTCGGCGGAGGCGGCGTCCCCCGGCCGTCCGGCCTTCGACGTCCGGCCGGCCCGCGACGCGATCGGCCGGCTGGTGGGGGCGCGGTACGCGGGCCAGGTGAGCCTGGCGACCCTGCCCGGCACCGGCGGCAGGGACACCTTCCGGGTCTCCGTCCGCCATCGGCGGCTGGTCATCGCGGGCAGCAGCACCCCGGCGCTGCTGATGGGCTTCAACTGGTACCTCAAGCACACGGCCAAGGCCGATATCTCGTGGACCGGCGACCAGCTCGACCTTCCGCCCAGGCTCCCCCTGCCGGCGCAGCCGATCGAGAGGTCGTCCGCCGTCGAGCACCGGTTCGCCGGGAACGACACCGAGGACGGGTACTCCGGGCCGTACCGGACGTTCGAGGACTGGGAACGGCTCATCGACGTCTACGCCCTCCACGGCGTCAACGAGATGTTCATGCCGGTCGGCACCGAGGCCGTGTACTACGAGACGCTGAAGTCGTTCGGCTACTCGGCGGACGAGTTGCGCGGGTGGATCCCGGGCGCCGGCTACCAGCCGTGGTGGCTGCTCCAGAACATGTCCAACTTCACCTCGCCGGTCGGCGAGGACCAGATCCGCGCCCGCGCGGAGCTCGGCCGCAGGATCGCCGACCGGATGCGGCGGCTGGGCATCACGCCGGTGCTCCCGGGCTACTTCGGCACCGTCCCGGCCGGTTTCGCCACCCGCAACCCCGGCGCGGTGACCGTGCCGCAGGGCACCTGGGAGGGCATCGCCCGGCCCGACTGGCTGGCGCCGACGAACCCGGTGTTCGCCCAGGTCGCCGAGCGGTTCTACGGGGTCCAGGACCGGCTGCTCGGCCGGTCGACGATGTACAAGATGGACCTGCTGCACGAGGGTGGGAAGGCCGGTTCCATCCCCGTGGGCCAGGCTTCGGTCGCCGTCCAGGCCGCGCTGGAGAAGGCGCACCCGGGAGCGACCTGGGTGATCCTCGGCTGGCAGAGCAACCCGCGCCCCGAGACCATGGCCGCCGTCGACCGGAGCAGGATGCTCGTGGTGGACGGCCTGTCCGACCGGGCGCTCAAGGTCGACCGCGACGCCGACTGGAAGGGCGCGCCGTACGCCTTCGGATCGATCTGGAACTTCGGCGGCAACTCCACCGTCGGCGCGCCGATCAAGGCCTGGAACGAACGGTTCTGGGACTGGCGGGCACGGTCGGGAAGCGCCCTGGACGGCATCGCGATCATGCCGGAGGCGAGCTACAACAACCCCGTCGCGGTCGAGTTCCTCGCCGAGCTGCCCTGGCATGACGGCCCCGTCGACCTGCACCGGTGGTTCGACGAGTACGCCGACGCCCGCTACGGGGGCGTCGACCCGCAGGCCCGCGCCGCCTGGCGGGTGCTGGCCGGCACCGCGTACGCGATCCCCCCGACCGGCGGCCGCTCGTCCGGGCACGGCGGGCTCTTCGCCGCGGAACCGAACCTGGCGACGACCAGGCCGCACCGGTGGGCGCAGGCCGCGTTCGCCTACGACCCCGCCGCGTTCGCCCGGGCCCTGCCCGCGCTGCTGGCCGTCCGCCCGTCGCTGCGGCGCGGCGACGCCTACCGCTACGACCTGGTGGAGGTGGCCCGCGCGGCGGCCGACGACCGGTCCCGGACCCTGCTGCCGCAGATCAACGCGGCCTACCAGGCCCGCGACCTCACCGAGTTCTCCCGGCTGGCCGACGTCTGGACGGGTTACATCAGGGCCCTCGACGACCTCGCCGGCACCGACCGGTTCCACACGGTCGGGCCGTGGCTCCAGCGTGCGCGGCAGGCGGCCGCGAACCCCCGGGAGGCCGCGCAGCTGGAGTACGAGGCGCGCAAGCTGATCACATCGTGGGGCGACCGCGACACCGACCTGCACGACTACGCCTACCGCGAGTGGTCCGGCGTGCTGCGCGACTACTACGCGCCGCGATGGGAGCGGCTGTTCGACGGGCTGAAGACCGAGCTGCGCACCGGCACGACCGCGCCGCCGGTCGACTGGTACGCCATGGCCGACGCGTGGGCGAAGGACCGCGGCGAGTACCGGACGAGGCCGGTCGGCGACACCCACACCGAGGCGTCCCGGATGCTCCAGCGGCTCAGCGGCGACGTCTACGACCTGCGGCTGTCGCTGCGCCCGCAGGGGTCGGTCTCCGGCTCCGCCGCGGTGGCCGCCTCCGTGACCAACACCAACCTCTTCGCGCCGATGAGCGGGCTGACCTTCGACGTCGCCGCGCCCGCGGGCGTGCAAGCCCGTCCCGCCGGCCCCGAGCAGGGGCAGATCGATCCGGGCGCCACGCTGGAGCGGTCGTGGACGCTGCACCGCACCGGCGACCTCCCGGACGGGACGACGCAGGTCACGGTGCAGGTCACGGTCGGGTTCGACCAGGCCGGCCGGCACGTGGTCCGCAAGGCGGCCGCCGTGCTGCCGGTGGCCGCGGACGGCCGCGTCCAGCTCAGCGACCTGCCGTTCTCCTACGCGCGCAACCACGACGGCATCTACCCGGTGGCCCGCGACACCGTGACGCCCGCCACCCCCGAGGGCGACGGCAAGCCCATCCGCCTGGACGGGACCGCCTACAGCAAGGGCCTCGGGACGAACGCGAACGCCGACGTGCGCGTGGAACTGAGCCGCGGCTGCCAGAGGTTCACGACCGTCGTCGGGATCGACGACGCGATGAACCACGCGGCCGACGGTGACGTGGTCGTCCGGGTCTTCGGCGACGGCCGGCTGCTGCACGAGTCCGGCGTGCTGCGCAGCGGGCTCGCGACCTCCGGAGCGGAGGCGGTCCGGCTCGACGTCGACGTGACGGGCGTCCAGCAGCTGCGTCTCCAGGTCGACCAGTACGACGCGAACCGCTGGTTCGACGCCGTCTCGTTCGGCGTGCCGACCCTCGCCTGCACCTCGCCGCCGCCGGCCCGGTGAGCCGTTCCCCGGGCCCGTGTCCGCAGGCGGACGGGCGGGCCCGGGGACTTCGCCGATCCCTATACCCTCCAACCACAGGGGGCGGCACGGCGCGGCGGCGCCGCGGCGCGCGGGGAAGGCGAGGATGAGCAGGCCCGTCCGGATCACCGAGAAGGCGACTCCCGCCGTCCTGCGCGAGCGCAACACCGAGCTCGTCCTGCAGAGCGTGCTGGCGGGCGGCGGCACCGTGTCCCGCGCCGACATCGCGCGGTCGACGGGCCTGGCCCGCGCCGTCGTCTCGCAGATCATGGAGGGCCTGGTGGCGCGGCGGCTGGTGGTCGAGGAGACCGCCAGGCCGAGCGGGCGCGGCAAGCCGGCCACGCTGCTGCGGATCGACACCGGCCGGCACTGCCTGCTCATGGCCGACGTCCGCCCCGCCGAGGTGCTGGGCGGCGTCGTCGGGCTGGACGGCGCGATCGGCGCGACGGCGCGCACGGCACTGCCCGCCCGGCCGGGCGGCGCGGACGTGGTGGCCGCCCTCGTCCCGATGCTCAGGACCCTGGCCCGCGACGACGGGCGCGCGGTGCTGTCCGCCGGAGTCGCCGTCCCCGGCATCGTCTCCCCCGAGCAGCGCGTCATCGAGGCGCTGCAGCTGCGCTGGAAGGACGTCGACCTGGCCGGTCCGCTGGCCGGCGCGCTCGGGCACGAGGTCGTGCTCGTCAACGACGCGACCGCCGTGGGGATGTCCGAACTGTCGGTGCAGAGCCGGGCCGGTGACAGCGTGATCGTGCTGCACATCGCCGGCGGCATCGGGTCGGCGGTCCTGCTCGACGGCCGCGTCCACCTCGGCGAGCGGCAGCGCGCGGGCGAGGTCGGCCACATCGACGTCGGCGTCAGCGACCGCCGGTGCGAGTGCGGCAGGCGAGGGTGCCTGGAGACGGTCGCGAGCCTGCCGGCCGTCCTCGACGGAGCTCCCGTCGAGGAGTTGGACGCCGTCTCCTCGCCGGGTGACGCGCCCGCGACACCGGAGCTCGAGGCGCTCGCGGCACGGGTCGACTACGCGGGGAAGAGCCTCGCCGCCCTGCTCTGCGTCCAGGCCGCGATCCTCGACATCGGGGACGTCGTGATCGACGGACCGGTCCGCCGGGCGGGCGAGCGCCTGCTCGACGCCATCGAGCGGGAACTGGCCGTGCGGCTGCCGCCGAGCGACGTCCGCCGCCCGCGCTTCTCCACGATGGCGGAGCACAGCATCATGCACGGCGCCGCCGCGACCGCCATGCACCACCGGCTCGGCGTCATCTGGCACAGCGCCTGAACCGGGTCATCCCCTGACCGGCGCGTAGGTCAGGCCGAGCTCGACGGTCACCTCGCGCAGCATCAGCTCGAACATCGGCGCGGCGTCGCTCAGCGCGAACTCCAGGTGGCCGAAGACCTCCAGGCTGACGCCGCCCTGGAGCCTGATCCAGCACTTGAGGAACTGCTGGATCACCCCGAGCGGCAGGCCGATGCCGAGCACGTCGTCGCGGTAGCGGCGCAGCTCCTCGCGCAGGCCGGGGTCGATCTCCTCCTCGGCCATCACCGGGAACGGCTGCTTCCTCCACAGCTCCAGGAACAGGGACATGAACGTCCAGCCGAACTGGCGGGCGCACTCCTCGGCGAAGTCGACCTCCTCCTGGTGCGCGGCGCCGCGCACGGGCGTGCCGAACAGCAGCGAGTACTCGCGGGGATGCGCCAGCGCCCAGAGGCGGAACTGGCGGGCCACCGTCATGAACTTGCCGCTCATGTCGCCGCTCGGCACGTCCTCCATGGCCGCGTGCAGGTCGCCGTTCAGCTCGGTGAACAGGTCGCCGACCAGGTGCCGCAGCAGCTCGCCGTGGCTGCCGAAGTAGCGGTAGAGCGCGGGGGCGGTCATGCCCATCTCGCGGGCGATGGCGCGCAGCGTCACCGCGTCGGGGCCCTCCTCCACGAGGATCCGCCGGGCGGTTTCGGTGATCTCTTTGACCGTCGCCGCCCGCTGACGGTCGCGACGCGATGCCACCTCGCCCCCCTCTCTGCCGGGTGCCCGGCCGTCTCTCCGGCCGCCCTCGCATGATTCCGCAAAAACACCCTTGACGACAGCTAACACTGTATGCAAAGTTAACGCTGTTCTCAGTTTACGGCGTTCACTGAAATTACTCAAGGTTACGGAGTTGGGGGAGAAGCGTCATGTTCGATCGATGGGGCAGGTGGGTCCACCGGCGCAGGCGGTGGGTCCTCGCCGCCGCCGGCGCGTTCCTGGTGTTCGCCGCGGTGTGGGGCACGGGCGTCTTCGGCGCGCTGACCTCCGCCGGCGGCTTCGACACGCCGGGCAGCCAGAGCGCGGCGGCCGAGCGGATCGCCGAGCGCGACCTCGGCCGGGACGCGGCCGACGTCGTGGTCCTCTACCAGGGCGGGACGACGGTCGACGACCCGTCCTACCGGGCGTCGGTGGAACGCGCGCTGGCCGCGCTGCCGCCGGGCAAGGTCGCCAAGACCAGCACCTACTGGACGACCCACGCGCCGCAGTTCGTCAGCGAGGACCGCAAGGCGACCTACGCCGTCCTGCAGCTCGCCGGCTCCGACGAGGCCGCCCGGGAGGACGCCTACAAGGCGATCCGGGACGACCTCGCCGAGGTCGGCGGCGGGCTCACCGCGAAGGTCGGCGGGGCGGTCGGCACCGGGGTCGAGATCAACGAGCGCGTCTCGTCCGACATCGGCCGGGCCGAGGGCATGGCGATGCCGGTGCTGCTGGTACTGCTCGTGCTGATCTTCGGCGGGCTGGTCTCGGCGAGCCTGCCGCTGCTGGTCGGCGGCCTGGCCATCCTCGGCTCGTTCACCGCCCTGCACGCGCTGGCCTACGTCACCGACGTGTCGATCTTCGCGGTCAACATCACCACCTTCCTCGGGCTCGGCCTCGCGATCGACTACGGCCTGTTCATGGTCAGCCGGTTCCGCGAGGAGATCGGCCGGGACGGCGCCTCCGCCGAGGACGCGCTGGCCGCCACGATGGCCACGGCCGGGCGCACCGTCGCGGTCTCCGGCGTCACGGTCGCCGTGTCGCTGTCCGGGCTGCTGCTGTTCGACCAGAACTTCCTGGTCTCGATGGGCTACGGCGGCATCGCGACCGTGCTGGTGTGCATGGCCGGGGCGCTGACCGTGCTGCCCGCGCTGATGGCCGTCCTCGGCCCGAAGGTGAACGCGCTGCCGATCCGCCGGCGCCGGGCGCCCGCCGCCCGGTCCGACGGCTGGTGGGGACGGGTCGCGCGCAGCGTGATGCGCCGCCCGGTCGTCTACATGGTCGCGACCGTGGCGCTGCTCCTCGCGCTCGGCGCGCCGTTCCTGCGCATCAACTGGGGCGGGGTGGACGCCAAGGTGCTGCCGGACGGCGCGGACGCGCGGGTCGTCTCCGAGACGCTGGAGTCCCGCTTCGCCCGCAACGCCACCAGCCCGATCGAGGCCGTCGTGACCGGGACGTCCGACCGGGCCGCAGTCCAGGCGTACGGGGCCCGCCTGGACGCGCTGCCCGGCGTCACGGACGCGACGGTGACCGGCGCCGGCGGGACGACGACCCGGATCGCGCTGCGCTACGACGCCGACCCGAACTCCGGCGCCGCCCGCGACCTCGTCCAGCGGGTCCGCGACATCCCGCCCCCGCCCGGCGCGCGCGCCTACGTCGGCGGCGAGACGGCCGACGTGGTCGACCAGGTCGACAGCATCGGCTCGACCCTGCCCTGGCTGGCCGTGCTCGTCGGCGGCGCCACGTTCCTCCTGCTGTTCCTGGCGTTCGGGTCGGTGCTGCTGCCGCTGAAGGCGATCGTCATGAACATGCTGTCGCTGTCGGCCACCTTCGGCGCGGTCGTGCTGGTCTTCCAGGACGGCCACCTGTCCGGGCCGCTCGGCTTCACCGCGACCGGCGCGATCTCCCCCGCGATGCCGATCCTCATGCTGGCGATGCTGTTCGGGATCTCGATGGACTACGAGGTGTTCCTGCTGTCGCGGGTCCGCGAGCAGTACGACCTGACCGGCTCCAACACCGCGGCCGTCGCCGCCGGCGTGCAGCGCACCGGCGCCATCATCACCAGCGCGGCGGTGCTGTTCATCGTCGTGATCGGCGCGTTCGCGACGTCCGGCATCACGTTCATCAAGATGACCGGCGTCGGGATGGCCGTGGCGATCCTGCTGGACGCGACGATCGTCCGGGCGCTGCTCGTGCCCGCCACGATGCGGCTGCTCGGCCGCGCGAACTGGTGGGCGCCCGGGCCGCTCGCCCGGTTGTACGGCCGGTACGGGATCCGGGAGGGCGACGCCCCGGCCGCGCCCCCGTCGCGGCTGGAGCCCGTGGGCTGACGACCCGCCCCGGTGGCCGGCACGCCGAAGTGCCGGCCACCAATCGCCCCGAACCGCTTGTGGTCTCCTTCACCCGGCGCAAGACTGAACGCCATTCCACCGGCCGCACCCTCGCGTGACGCATTCCGCGACGGCCACGCCCGGCGGATCCCCGAACCCTTCCCGTGCCGGGATGTTCCTTTGGAGGCACCATGTCCGTGCTGATGGCCACCGAGGCCGACACCGCGCTCGCCCACCTGGAGCGGCTCACCGACGCCCTGCGCTCCGCCGGCTGGGCCGTCGAGGTCTCCGCGCCCGCCGACCGCCGCCCGACCGCGCACATCGCCGACCCGCGCCTCCCGCGGGTGAACGAGAGCGTCATCGCGGTGCGGGAACGTTCCGGCGACGGCTGGTCCTACTGCTACGGCTGGGGCGAGCGGATCGCGCCGTGCGCCGACCCGTCCGCCGCTGCCGCCGCCGTCGGCCGGGTCCTCGCCGCCCGTCGCGACAACTGAACCGCCCGGCGCACGCGGCCGTCCTCCCACCGATCGGGGGGATGCCGTTCTCCGCTCCGGGGGCATGCTCATGAGCCACCGAGCCCGGACGCCGCCGCCACGCACGCGGCGTCCGGCGCCCCGCACCACGGAGAGGAAGCGCCATGCGAACGCCCGTCCGCGCCCCCGTCCTGTTCGCCGCGTCCGCGCTAGCGGCGTCCGGTGCCGCGCTGGTACCGCTAGCCACCCCGGCCCTCGCCCGCCCGAGGCCGCACGCGATCGTCGTGCGCGGCCCGGACGCCGTCCACGACCAGGCCTTCCGGAACGCGAAGACCAGGGTCGCCGTCGTTCGTGACCGCCACCGGACCTGGGTCTCACTGCGGGTGTGGGGAATGCCGCGCGAGGCGGCCGGACGGACGTTCGGCGCCCACGTCCACGTGAACCGGTGCGGGCCGAAGCCCGGGGACGCCGGGCCGCACTACCACAACCCCGACGCGCCGCCCGGGACGCCGATGCCCGAGATGGAGGTCTGGCTCGACGTCACCGTCCGGCCCGACGGGCGCGGCCACTCCCGCGCCTCCGTGCCGTGGCGGGTCGCGGAGAAGGCCGCGGGATCGCTCGTCGTGCACGCCAAGCCCACCGACCCGAAGACCGGCGACGCGGGCGCACGGCTGATCTGCACCACCGTCCCGTTCTGAGCCGTCCCGTCCGCAAGCCGTCCCGACCCTGCCGCCGGCCGGTCCGGCGGCGGGGTCACGCCGACTTGCGGCCGCGGCTCTTGGCCGGCTCCTTCTTCGCGCCCGACTTCGACGGCGCGGACTTGCGCGCGGCGGGCTTCTTCGCCGGCGCCCCCTTGCCGGACGCCGCCTTCCCCGCCTTCTCGCCGCGGCCCTTCTTCGCCGCCTCGACGCTGGCGCGCAGCGCGCTGAGCAGGTCCGCGGCGGGCTCCTCCTCGCCCTCCTCGGCGGGCCGCGCCACCTCCCGGCCCTCGACCTTGGCGTCGATCACCGCCTGGAGCGCCTCCCGGTAGGCGTCCTTGTACTCGCCCGGGTCGAAGTCGCCCTCCATCGACTCGATCAGCGACGTCGCCATCGACAGCTCCTGCTTGCGGACCTCGATGTCCTCCTCCAGGAAGGGGAACTCGGGCGCGCGGACCTCGTCCGGCCACAGCATGGTCTCCAGGACGAACACGCCCTCGCGGACCCGCAGCGTCGCGAGCGACTCGCGCTGCCGCAGCGCCACCTTGACGATCGCGACCTGGCCGGAGGTCTCCAGCGCGTCCCGCAGCAGCACGTACGGCTTGGCGCCCTGCGCGTCGGGCTCCAGGTAGTAGGACTTCGCGAAGAAGATCGGGTCGACCTCCTCGCGCTCCACGAACTGCAGGACGTCGATCCGGCGGCTGGACGACAGCGGCAGGTCGGCGAAGTCCTCGTCGGTGAGGATGACCATCTCGCCGCTCGGCAGCTCGTAGCCCTTGGCGATGTCGGAGTAGGGCACCTCCTCGCCGTCGACCGTGCACACCCGCTTGTACTTGATGCGCCCCCCGTCCTCCCGGTGCACCTGGTGGAAGGCGACGTCCCGCTGCTCGGTCGCCGAGTAGAGCTTCACCGGTATGGTCACCAGCCCGAAGGAGATCGCGCCCTTCCAGATACTGCGCATGATCCGTCCTTACCCAGCACGTTCCTGCCCCTAGCGTCGCAACGTCGTTCGATTTGCGCCAGAAGGGCGTCGTGATCCTTTCCCCGCGCGGCGGGACGGGGTAAGACGGCGGTATGACCATGCCGTGGCCCGTCGAGCCGATGATGGCCTCCACCGGAGACCTCCCCACCGACGGCGGGAAGTGGGGCCTGGAGCTGAAATGGGACGGCGTGCGCGTCCTGTCGCACGTCTCCGCCGACGGCGTCCGCGCCGCCGGGCGGCGGGGCGGCGAGGTGACGAGCCGCTACCCCGAGCTGTCCGCACTCGCCGACCTGCTCCCCGACCACGACGCCGTCCTGGACGGCGAGGTCGTCGCCTTCCAGGAGGGACGCCCCAGCTTCGAACGCCTCCAGCGCCGGATGCACGTCCAGCGCCCCGACCCCCGACTGATCCGCGAGGTGCCCGTCCGCTACGTGGTCTTCGACGTCCTCTTCCTGGACGGGCACGAGCTGTACGAACTCCCCTACGCCGACCGGCGCTCGCTGCTGGCGGAGCTGGACCTCGCCGGCACCGGCCCCGTGGAGGTGCCCCCGTACCTGCACGGCGGTGACCGGCTCCAGGTGGAGGAACTGCTCGCCTTCACCCGCGAGCAGCAGATGGAGGGACTGCTCGCCAAACGCCTCGACTCGCCCTACCGCCCCGGGCGACGCGTCGACTTCTGGCGCAAGGTGAAGAACTTCATGACGCGCGAGGTCGTCATCTGCGGCTGGAAGCCCGGAAAGGGCCGGCGCGAAGGCGGCGTGGGTTCGCTTCTGCTAGGCGAGTACGACGTGAAGGGGCTGCTGGGTTTCGTCGGGCACGTCGGCACCGGTTTCAGCGACCGCGTACTGGACGAGCTGTACGAGACACTGTGGCCGCTGCGCCGTCCGACGAGCCCCTACGACGAGCCCGTTCCGCGCGAGTTCGCCCGTGACGCCCAATGGGTTGAGCCCCGGCTCGTCGGGGAGGTCGCCTACAGCGCCCGGACCAGGGACGGCCGCCTCCGCTTCCCGTCCTGGCGGGGCCTGCGTGACGACAAGGACCCCCTGGAGGTCACGAGTGAGCAGTAAGAAGACCGCCGTCGACGTGGACGGCCGTCAGCTCTCCCTCTCCAACCTCGACAAGAACCTGTATCCGGAGTTCACCAAGGGCGAGGTCATCGACTACTACGCCCGCGTCGCCCCGGTCATGCTCCCCCACCTGCGGGACCGTGCCGCGACCCGCATCCGCTGGCCGGACGGCGTCGACGGCGGCAAGTTCTTCGAGAAGAACGCGCCCTCCCACACCCCCGACTGGGTCCGCACGGCGACGATCCCCACCCCCGGCAGTTCCAAGGGCCGCGACACCCTCGACTTCGTCGTCGTCGACGACCTGCCCACGCTCGTGTGGTGCGCGAACCTCGCCGCGCTGGAACTGCACGTCCCGCAGTGGAAGGTCGGGCCGCGCGGCAAGGTGCACACCCCCGACCTGGTGGTCTTCGACCTCGACCCGGGGCCGCCCGCCACGATCGCGGAGGCGTGCGAGGTCGCCGCCCTGCTGCGCGACGTCCTCGCCGAGGACGGCCTGGAGTCCTACCCGAAGACGAGCGGCAAGAAGGGCCTGCACCTCTACGTCCCCATCGAGGAGCCGAAGGAGGCCGAGCGGACGTCCGAGTACGCCAAGACCGCCGCGCAACGCCTGGCCGACGAGAACCCGAAGCTGGTCGTCGCGAAGATGGAGCGGCGGCTGCGCAAGGGCAAGGTCTTCGTCGACTGGAGCCAGAACAACCCGGCCAAGACGACCGTCGCGCCCTACTCGCTGCGCGCCGGGGACCGCCCCTCGGTCTCGACGCCCATCACCTGGGACGAACTGGAGTCGTGCGGGGACGCCGCCGATCTCGTCTTCGGCCCCGAGGACGTCCTCGCCCGGGTGGACGAGCACGGCGACCTCCTGGAACCGCTTCTGAAGGACCACCGGCCGCTGCCCTGAGCGACTTCGGCGATCTCGCGTGCCCTATGTGTTCGAATCGGCACTCTCCGGGACCGCGTTCCGTCACCATGGTGCGTGGGGACACCACGGGTGGAAGGAAGAAACCGTTGTCGCACAACCATCACTACGATGCCGTGGTGCTGGGCGGGGGGACCGCGGGGGAGCTGGTCGCGACCGGCCTCGCCCGCGCGGGAAGGGACGTGGCGCTCGTCGAGAACCGCCTCGTCGGCGGGGAGTCGCCGTACTTCGCGTGCGTCCCGTCCAAGTCGCTGCTGCTGTCGGCGCGCCGCGGCGAGACCTGGGAGATGGCCCTCGCCCGCCGGGACGGCCTGGCCGGCAACCGGGGCGACGACCCCGCCGTCGCGCGGATGGCCGAGGACGGCGTGACCGTCCTGCGCGGCCGGGGGCAGGTCCTCGACCGCGGCCGGATCGAGGTGGACGGCGCCGTGCACGGCTTCGGCGACCTCGTCGTGTGCACCGGCAGCGAGCCGGTCATCCCGCCCGTCGAGGGGCTGGCCGACGTGCCGCTGTGGACGAGCGCCGAGGCGCTGTCGGTCCCCGACCTGCCGCGCCGGCTGGTGATCCTCGGCGGCGGCCCGGTCGGCTGCGAGCTGGCGCAGGTGTACGCGGCGTTCGGCTCGCAGGTCGCGGTCGTCGAGGCGTCCGGGCGGCTGCTGACCGCGGAGGCGCCGTTCGCCGGGGAGGTGCTCGCGGACGCCCTGCGCCGGATGGGCGTCGACCTGCGGCTCGGCGCCGCCGTCGCCGACGCCGAGCGCAAGGACGTCGGGCTGCGGCTGTGGCTGACCGACGGCGGGACCCTCGACGCCGACCGCGTCCTCGTCGCCGCCGGGCGCCGCCCCCGCGTGGAGGGCCTCGGGCTGGAGAACCTCGGCATCGACGTCACCCCCGGCCAGGGCATCCCCGTGGACGAGACGTGCCGGGTGCCGGCCGGCGCGGGCGGCGTGTGGGCGGCCGGCGACGTCACCGGCGTCGCCCGCACCACGCACGCCGCCCGCTACCAGGCGCAGGTCGCGCTGTCGAACCTGCTCGGGCACCGGCGCGAGGCCGACTACCGCGCCATCCCCCGGGTCGTCTACACGACGCCCACCGTCTACTCGGTGGGTATCTCCCCCAGGCAGGCGGAGGAACTCGGCATAGACATCCTCACCGCCGGGTACGACCTCGCCGCGACGGCCCGGGCGGCGGTCGAGGCCGACGAGCGCGGCCGGGTGGAGCTGTACGCCGACCCCACCCGCGGACTGCTGGTCGGCGCCGCCGCCGCCGGACTCCACGCCGAGGAGTGGATGAGCGAGATCGCCCTGGCCATCCGCGCGGAGACGCCGCTGAGCCTGCTGGCCGACGTCGTCCACGCGTTCCCGACCCACGGCGAGTCCGTCGAGGCGCCGCTGCGGGAACTGGCCGGACGGCTGTGAACCCCGAGACGGCCGCAACCCTGAGGCGGCCGTGAACCTGGAGGAGGACCCCGGATGAGCGAGACCGACGACCTGGAACAGCCCGCGCCCGACGACGCCAACGAGGCCGACGCGGCCGAGCAGCGCACCGCCCTCGGCGACGAGGAGCGCGTGGAGCGCGGTCCCATCCCGGACGACGCGAACGAGGCCGACGCCGCCGAGCAGCGGCGGGAGGTCCGGCTGGACGAGGACGACTACCGGTGACCCGCCCTGGCCCCCGGCACAGGAAGGAAGGTTGCCAGAAGATCGGGGCGGGACCGCTCCCGGTTCCGGCGGGAATACACTGACCTGCGCGATGCGACGACGGCGGGCGGTGCCCGTGACCAACGGAGTTACTCGCGCGTAGGATGATGAGATTGTTTCCCGGTGACGGACGACCCCCATCCGTCCCCACGATTCGGTGATCGGAGAGTGTGGTGACCGCGACCCCGGACGCCCGCCCCCGTGGCACGAGGCTGCCGCGACTGGCGCGCCGCAAGCAGCTGCTCGGCGCGGCCCAGGAGGTGTTCGTCGCGCAGGGGTACCACGCCGCGGCGATGGACGAGATCGCCGAGCGCGCGGGCGTCAGCAAGCCCGTGCTGTACCAGCACTTCCCGGGCAAGCTGGAGCTGTACCTGGCGCTGCTGGACGAGCACGCCGAGGCCCTGGTGAAGATCGTCCGCGAGGCGCTGGAGTCCACCACGGACAACAAGCTGCGCGTGCAGGCGAGCATGCAGGCCTTCTACGACTTCGTGGCGGGCGACGGCGAGGCCTACCGGCTCGTCTTCGAGTCCGACCTGCGCAACGTCGCGCCCGTCCGGGCCCGCGTCGACCGCGCCAACCAGCAGTGCGCCGAGATGATCGCCCAGGTCATCGCCGAGGACACCAACGCCCCCGCCGAGGAGGCGCACCTGCTCGGCATGGGCCTGGTCGGCATGGCCGAGGTCAGCGCCCGCTTCTGGCTCTCCCAGCACCGGGCGATCCCCAAGGACACCGCGGAGAAGATCATCGCCCGGCTGGCGTGGCGCGGCATCTCCGGCTTCCCGCGCACCACCGACCAGAGCTGACGCCGCGCGCGGCGCGACCGGCGCCGCGGGCCCGGACCGACCCCGTCCACCCCGCGGCAGGGGGACGTTCACCCTCGGCACAACCGGGCGGCGCCACCGCGCGGCGATCTCCGTGCGACCATCGGAGCGGGCCCGCCGGCGGTCGGCGGGACCGACGACGGGAGGCATCGCGTGCAGGTTCGCATCGGGGTCCAGAACGTGGCCAAGGAACTGGTGGTCGACACCGACCAGACGGCCGACGAGGTCCAGAACGCGCTCGGGGCGGCGCTCGCCGACCCGCACGGCGTGCTGGTGCTGAAGGACCGCCGCGCCGGCCGGGTCGTCATCCCCGGGGCCCGCGTCGGCTACCTGGAGATCGCCGAGGACGAGCAGCGCAGCGTGGGCTTCGGCACGCAGTACACCTGACCCGCGCGCGGCGCACCGCGCGCCCAGGGCACCTGGGGCAGGCCCTCCACCAGCGGCTTTACCTCGTTCCCCGCGCGTCTTGACTTGATTTTTGTTTCAACTTGGATGGAGGGGCATACCGATCACCGACCTCGGGCGACCGGCCCACGGAAAGGAAGGTTGATCGACATGCTCACGACGATCCTCTGGTTCATCGTCGTCGGTGCCGTCATCGGTGCCCTCGCGCGGCTGGTCGTGCCGGGCCGCAACCCAATCGGCATCCTGCTCACGATCCTCGTCGGCATCGCCGGCGCGATCCTCGGCGGCGTCGTCGCGGACGCGCTGGGGGCGGGGATGCTCGTCGCCTTCGTCTTCGCGGTGGTGATCGCCGCGCTGGGCGTGGCCGCGCTCACCACGATGAACACCCGCGGCCGCGGCCGCGGCCACGGCTGGCGGACCCGCCGCCGGAGCTACTGACCCCCGGCACCACCCCGGCGCAGGCCCCCGCCTTCCACGGCGGGGGCCTGCGCCGTCGTGAGATGTCCGGATGTGGCCGTCCTCGCCCCGGCTCCGACCGGTCCGGAGGCCCCGCCGCGCCGGGTGCGTAACGCCTGGCGGGCCGGGGACGGAATAGATGAAACCATGGAAACGTTGGGTCGAGTGACCGGCTATTGGTGTAGGCAATCAACGGTCGGTACACTGCGTCGCGGAGTGTGACCGCACGCAGCCACAGTGAGTGACTGCTTTCAACCCCTGACTGCGGTCGCCGGAAGATTTTGAGCAACGGCTGGTCCCTCCCGCGCGAGCGCGCGGCCACAGGAACGGCGGAGACGCCGGTTCGGCGGTTCACGCCGGCGAGCCGCGCCGCACCCGGGAGTCGGAGACCCCGCATATTGGAGGCTGAAAGCCCTGACTACCTTTCGTGAACTCGGGGTCGTACCCGAGATAGCAGACGCCCTCGAAGCCGAAGGCATCGTGGAGGCGTTCCCCATCCAAGAGCTCGCCCTGCCGATCGCGCTGGGCGGCCACGACATCATCGGCCAGGCCCGCACGGGCACCGGCAAGACCCTCGCGTTCGGCGCCGCGCTCCTGCAGCGCATCGAGCACGGCGGCCGCGAGCCGCGCGCGCTCGTCGTCGCGCCGACCCGCGAACTGGCCCTCCAGGTCACCGACGACCTGCTCGTCGCCGGCGGCAAGCTCGGCACCCGCGTCCTGTCGGTGTACGGCGGGCGCGCCTACGAGCCGCAGATCGAGGCGCTGCGCGAGGGCGTCGACGTCGTCGTCGGCACCCCGGGCAGGCTCCTCGACCTCGTCAAGCAGAAGTACCTCGACCTGTCCAAGGTCGGCGTGCTGGTGCTCGACGAGGCCGACCGCATGCTCGACCTCGGCTTCCTGCCCGACATCGAGCGGATCATCGACCGGATCCCGGCGCGGCGGCAGACCATGCTGTTCTCGGCGACGATGCCGGGCGAGATCGCCGCGCTGTCGCGCCGGTACCTGACCCGCCCGACCAACGTCCGGGCCGAGTCGCACACCGAGTCCGACGCGACGCCGCAGGTCGTCCAGCACGTCTTCCAGGCCCACCAGATGGACAAGCCGGAGATGCTGGCCCGCCTGCTGCAGGCCGAGGGCCGCGGGCTGACCATGGTCTTCTGCCAGACGAAGCGGGCGTGCGACCGGGTGGCCGCCGACCTCGCGCAGCGCGGCTTCGACGCCGCCGCCGTGCACGGCGACCTCGGGCAGAGCCAGCGCGAGCGGGCGCTGCGCGCGTTCCGCAACGGCAAGATCGGCGTGCTGGTGGCCACCGACGTGGCGGCCCGCGGCCTCGACGTCGACGACGTCACCCACGTCGTGAACTACGAGTGCCCCGACAGCGCCGACACCTACGTGCACCGCATCGGCCGGACCGGCCGCGCGGGCAAGGAGGGCGTCGCCGTCACGCTCGTCGACTGGTCCGACCTCAGCCGGTGGAAGCTGATCAACGGCACGCTCGACCTGCCGTTCGCCGCCCCGGAGGAGACCTACTCCACGTCCCCGCACTTCTTCGAGACCCTCGGCATCCCCGCGGGCACGAAGGGGACGCTGCCCACCGACCAGCGCAACGGCCGCGCCGGGCTGGACGCCGAGAAGCTGGAGGACATCGGCGAGACGGGCAAGGTCCGCAGCCACGACCGCGGCCGCGACCAGGACCGCGACCGGGAGCGGGAGCATCCCCGGCCGCGCCGCCGCAAGCGCGACCGTGCCCGCACGCGTGCGGGCAAGCCGGTCGAGGCCGCGGCGGGGGAGGCCGAGACCACGGCGGACGACAACGTCGTGGACGCGGTCGCCACCGAGCGCAAGCGCAGCCGGAACCGCCGCCGCACCCGCGCCGGCAAGCCGGCCGCGACCGCGGGCGGCACCGCGGAGGCGTCGCAGACCGCCTGATCGGCGGCGGAACACCCGACCGCGAGACTCGTGTCAGTCCCGCGGTCGCGTTCCGTCCGGGCCTCTCCCCTCGCGCAGCCTGAGGGCGAGGCCCGGATGGTCGGTGACGAGGACGGCGACGCGCGGGTCGCGCAGGAAGCGGCGCATCACGGGCTCGGCGTTGACCGTCCAGATCATGGCGGGGATCCCGGCGCGCCCGCACTGGCGCAGCACGCCGACGCGGGCGAGCCGGTGGTTGAGGGCGACCATGTCGGCGCCCGCCCGCCGGATCAGCCGCAGCGGCGCGAAGTCGTGCGCGGCGCCCCGCTCCCACAGGTTGCGGCCGACCGACAGGGCCGTCCGCACCCCGGGGAAGGTCTTCTTGATCTCCACGAGGGACGTGATCTCGCGGGTCGTCACCACGAAGTTCCCGGTGCCGAACGCCTCCACCGCCAGCGCCACGGTCTCGTGCTCGCAGCCGCGCTCCTTGAGGTCCAGATGCCCCTGCGCCCGGCCCGCGATGATCTCCATGGCGTCGCCGGCGAGCGGGACGGGCCGCACCGCGAGCTCCTGGATCCGCTCGTAGGGGAGCCGGTTCAGCCGGAGCCCGGCGATCTCAGGGTCGTGGTGGACGACGAGCCGGCCGTCACCGGTCCGCCTGATGTCGATCTCCACGTACTCGGCGCCGGACGCGACGGCGTCGCCGAGGCCCGTGAGGCCCGCTTCGTCACGGCGGTGGGCGGAGATGGCAGGCAGCGCGACCACGCTGGCGACGCTACCACCGAAGATTTCTTACCGAAGCCCGCAGGCCCCCATTGACTAAGGTTTCCACCGTGAGTACGCCCCGGTTCGTGAGTCTGCCCCCCGGTGTTCGCCGGACGACCGTCGAGACCCCCCGCGGCCCGTTCGCCGCGCTGGAGGCCCTCCCCGGATCGGGCATGCCCGACCGCTGTCCCGCCCTCCTCGTCCCCGGCCTCACCGGCAGCAAGGAGGACTTCCTCGCCGTCCTGGAGACCCTGGCCGCGTCCGGGCGCCGCGTCGTCGCGATCGACATGCGCGGCCAGTACGAGTCGCTCGGCCCCGACGACGAGAGCGCCTACACCCGCGCGGCCCTGGGCGCCGACGTCGCGGCCCTGCTGTCGGCGCTGGGCCCGGACCCCGTCCACCTGGTCGGCCACTCGTTCGGCGGCCTGGTGTGCCGCGAGGCCGTCCTCGGCGGGGCCCGTCCCGCGTCCTTCACGCTGATGAGCTCGGGTCCGGCCGCCATCGGCGGCCAGGCCGCCGCGAGGGCCCGCGCCCTGCGCGACGCCATCCCCGAGCTCGGCATGGCGCAGATCTGGGAGCTCAGCCTCGAACCCGACTACCTCGGCCGGGGCGTCCAGCGCGAGATCGTCGCCTTCCTCAAGGCCCGCACGCTCGGCAACTCCGAGAAGGGGCTGGCCCGCATGGCCGACGAGATCCTCACCGCCCCCGACCGCGTCGACGAGCTGGCCAAGCACTGCGCCGACACCGCCCTGCGCGTCCTGGTCATCTACGGCGAGGACGACGACGCCTGGGACCCGCGCGCCCAGGCCGCCATGGCCGAACGCCTCAACGCACCCAAGGTCGTCATTCCCGGCGCCGCCCACTCCCCCGCGTGGGACGCCCCCGAGACCACCGCCGCCGCCCTCCTCGCCCTCTGGTCCGACACCGAACGCACCCTCAAATAGCCGCGGCCCGGCGGCCCGCGGGCGCCCGGCCCGCGGTCAGGCCTTGAAGTAGTGGCCCGCCTCCAGGTCCTCGATGAGCCCGGGGCGGGTCGGCCGCCAGCCCAGCAGCTCCCGGGTCAGCGCGCTCGACGCCGGTGCGTCGGCGCCGAGCGGGCCCGCCAGCCAGCCGAAGTGCCCGGCCGCGTCCCCGGCGGCGACGGACTCCGCCGGGACGCCGAGACCGCGCCCGACCGCCTCGGCGACGGCGCGCAGCGGCACGCCCTCGTCGGCGTTCGCGTGCAGCACCGATCCCGCCGGCGCCTTCTCCAGCGCGAGCCGGAACAGGTGCGCGGCGTCGAGCACGTGCCCTGCGGGCCAGCGGTTGGCCCCGTCCCCGATGTAGCCGGAGACGCCCTTGTCCCTGGCGATGCCGACCACGCTCGCGATGAAGCCCCTGTCCCCTTCGCCGTGCACGGTCGGGGGAAGCCGGACGACGGACGACCGCACCCCGCGCGAGGCGAGCGAGAGTGCCAGCCGGGCGGTGCCGTGCCGCGTCTCCGCCCCGGGCCCCGGCTCGGACGGGTCGCCGCCGGCCCCGTCCCGTTCGGTCGCCACCCGCCCCGGCGCGAGGCCGAGCAGTCCGGAGGCGAGGACGAACGGCCGGCCGGAGCCCGCGAGCGCGTCGCCGAACGCCTCGACGGCGCGCCGGTCCGCGTCGGCGGCGTCCTGGAACCCGCCCGAGAACGCGATGTCGTGCTTGAACGCCAGGTGGACGACGCCGTCCGAGGCCGCGGCGGCGTCGCGCAGGACCTCAAGGTCGTCCAGGGTGCCGCGGCGCACCCCGGCGCCGGCCGCGGTGAGGGCGGCGGCCGAGGCGTCCGAGCGGGCGAGCCCGGTGACGCGGTGCCCCGCCGCGAGCAGTTCGGGGACGAGCGCCGAGCCGATCCAGCCGGACGCCCCGGTGACGAAGACGTGCATGGGAGACCTCCCGTTGAGCCGCCGGGCACGGTCGTGCCCGGGAACCGCGACTGATGTCAGTCACTGTCATCACCATACACGCGCGATGTCAGTGACTGTCATCGACTAGGATTCCGGCCATGGGGCGATGGGAGCCGAACGCGTGCGGCCGGCTCGAACAGGCGGCGCTGGAGCTCTACGGCGAGCGCGGCTTCGACGGCACCACCGTCGCGGAGATCGCCGGCCGGGCCGGCCTCACCGAGCGCACGTTCTTCCGGCACTTCGCCGACAAGCGCGAGGTCCTGTTCGCGGGCTCGGCCATGCTCCACGACCTGCTGACCATCGCCGTCGCCGACGCCCCGGCGACCGCGGCGCCGCTGGAGGCGACGGCCGCGGCGCTGGAGGCCGCCGGCGCCGTCTTCGCGGGACGCCACGACCACTCCCGCCGCCGCCAGGCCGTCATCGACGCCAACGCGGAACTGCGCGAACGCGAGCTGATCAAACTCGCCACCCTGGCCGGGGCGCTCGCCGGGGCGCTGCGCCGCCGCGGCGTCCCCGACCCGGCCGCGGCCCTCGCCGCCGAGGCCGGGATCGCCGTCTTCAAGGTCGCCTTCGAACGCTGGCTCGGCGACGGCAGCCGCGACCTCCCCCACCACATCCGCGAGTCGCTCGACGAACTCAGGGCCGTCACCGCCGCCAGGTGACCGGAGCGCCGCCTCGGCCGCCCCGCGCGGCCCCTCAGGTGAGATCAAGGCCGTCGAGGGTGGGGATCCGGCCGCTGAGCCAGGTGGTGGACGGGTCGGCCGGGCGGGAATCCAGGTGAGCACTCCGCCCTCGGTCAGGCCGGAGCCAGGGCGTGGACGCCGCGGGGGCGGCGCACCCCCCGATCTCTCAGTCGAGGCAGAACTCGTTGCCCTCGGGGTCGGCCATCACGATGTGGCCCGCTTCGAGCGGCGGCTTCGGATCGTGGCGCCGGAGGCGGGCGGCGCCGTGGGAGGCGAGGCGGTCGGCCTCGGCCTCCAGGGCCGCCATCCGCTCGTCGCCGCCGAGGCCCGGCGCGGCCCGCACGTCGAGGTGCACGCGGTTCTTGGCCTGCTTGCCCTCCGGGACGCGCTGGAAGAACAGCCGGGGGCCGGAGCCGCCGGGGTCGACCACCGCCGAGGCGTCGTTGCGGTTCTCCTGCGGCACCCCCATCGCCTCCAGGGCCTCGTCCCATGACGCGAAGCCGCCGGGCGGGTCCTGCAGCCGGTAGCCGAGGGCCTCGGCCCAGAAGGCCGCCAGCGCGGCGGGGTCGGCGCAGTCGAAAGTGATCTGGACGTCGCGGGCCATGTCAGCTCGCCTCCCGGTGAGTGTGCTTATGGAGATCGCGGAGCAGGCACACCTCGGACAGGTGGTGGATCAGCTCCCGGTTGATGTGCAGGACCAACGCTGCCAGGGGACGCTCGGCGTACGGTCCCTCGGCCTCCCCGCACGGGCGGGCGAGGCCGGTCTCGCCGAGCGATTCGACCCCGGCCAGCCACGTCGCGTACTCGGCGTCGAGCTGGGCCAGCGCCTCGTCCGCCGTCGCGGCGTACTCGAACGCCCGGTAGTCGGTGGGCGGGCGCCCGAAGTGCGCGGCGCTGCGCACCGCCAGCACGCCGACGATCACGTGCGCGAGCCGCCACGCGATCGTCGTGAAGGGGGCCGGGTCCGGGGCCGGCATCGCGAAGTCGATGGTCATCGCAGAGCCGCCCCGCCCGGGCGGGCGCACGCTCCAGCAGCCGGGCACCGGCTCCCAGAAGTACTCGTCGTCGGTGAGTCCGCTGATGCGAGGACGCAGCTGGTTGTCCCAGTGCCAGGCGATCTGGTCCCGGAGCAGCGGATTCCAGGTCTCGGTCATGAACCCACTGTCGCCCCAATAGCGGACAGGTACGGTCCGCGTTTCGTGCGACGATGGACGCGTGAGTGTCGAGGCGACGACCGAGCGGGTGCTGCGGCTTCTGGGGCTGCTGCAACGGCGGCCGTCCTGGACGGCGTCCGCCCTCGCCGCCGAGCTGGGCGTCACCGACCGCTCGGTGCGGCGCGACGTGGAGCGGCTGCGCGCGCTCGGGTACCCGGTGCACGCGACGGCGGGCGTGGGCGGCGGCTACCGGCTGGGCGCGGGCACCCGGCTGCCGCCGCTGCTCCTGGACGACGAGGAGGCGATCGCGACGGCGGTGTCCCTGCGGATGGCGTCCGGCGGGACGGTCGCCGGGGCGGGCGAGGCGGCGCTGCGGGCGCTGGCGAAGCTCGACCAGGTGATGCCGCCCCGGCTGCGCGCCGAGGTCCGGGCGGTGCACGGCGCCACCGAGACCCTCGTGGGCCCGGGCGTCCAGATCGACGCCGAGCTGCTGGTGACGCTCGCGCGGGCCTGCCGCGACGCGGTGCGCGTCCGGTTCCGCTACCCCGGGCGGGACGGCGCGGAGCGCGAGCGCACGGTCGAGCCGGTGCGGATGGTCGCCACGGGACGCCGCTGGTACCTGATGGCGTGGGACGCCGACCGCGACGGCTGGCGCACGTTCCGGCTGGACCGGATGCGCGGGGCGGTGGCGACGACCTGGCGGTTCCGGCCGAGGGAGCACCCGGACCCGGTCGCCTACGTGCAGCATGCCGTGACCGGGGCGCCGTACCGGCATCTCGCGCGCATCCGGGTGCACGCCACGCCCGACGAGGTGCGCGAGCTGATCCCGCCCCAGGTGGGACGGGTCGAGGACGATCGCGACGGCTGGTGCGTGCTCGTCGTCGGCGGGGCCGACCTGGACGTGCTCGCCCTGCACACGGCCCGGCTGGGCTTCGACGTGGAGGTACTGGAGCCCGCCGAACTACGAGAGGCCGCCGCCCGCCTCGCCCGCCGCCTGGGGCGTGTCGCGAAGTGAGGTCGGCCCAGCGCGCGAACGCGTGACCTGGCCGGTGCCGCGAAGCCGGAGGCGAGCGGCACCGGGCAGATCGCGAAGCGATGCCGCGTTCGCCCAGGCCCGGTCACGTAGCGAGCCGCCAGGCGAGCGAAGTGGGCCGGGCCTTGGAAACACAGCCTGGCGGGCCTTGCCGGCTAGGGCGCCGGCTGGAGATGGACGAGGATCATCCAGGTGCGGTCGTCGCGCGTGTAGGCGGCGCGCACGCGGTAGCGGCCGGGGGCCAGGTCGATGTTCAGGTGGTTGCCGGGTTCGGGGGTCGCGCCGGGCCAGGCGGAGTCGAAGAGGACGACGGCGCCGTCCACGTCCCAGCTGAGCTCCTCCTCCCACTCGACGCCGCGGACGGCGCTTCGGGCCGCCTGGAGGAGTTCGGCCTCGGAGTCGGCCGCCGCCCAGCGCAGGAACAGGCGCTCGTCCGGAAGGTAGGTCGTCGTGGCGGGTTCGTCGCCGAGGACGAGGCCCTGCCCGCCGCCGATGCCGACCAGCCCGATGTAGCCCTCGACCGCGCAGGCGCGCCCGTAGTCGCCCCAGGCCTCCACGGGGGCCTCGTCGTCCTCGCCGTCGGTGGCGCCCTCCCAACGGGCCAGCTGGGACGCGGGCGCGGCCAGCAGCGGGCCCCCACCGGACTCGACCCAGTCCATCGGCACACCCTCTCGTCGGTGGAGGCGTCACCTTACAACGCGCGTCGGACACCTTCCCTCTGACGTGGGCATATGCGACGATTGAAGTGGATTGTCACGATGTGACGGTGTGGCGGGAAGAACGGCCGGACGGGGCGCCGCCGCCGAACCTCGCGCGCGGGCGCCGGGCCGGCGAGGGGGAAGTATGCGCAAGGTGGCCGACTGCAGGGACATGCCGAGCGAGATGAACTGCACGCTCACCATCAGCGGCGAGCCGGACGAGGTCGTCCGCGCCGCCGCCGAGCACGCGGCCTCGGTGCACGGGCACGAGGACACCCCGGAGCTGCGGGAGGAGATCCGCACCCACCTGAAGGACGAGCACGCGACGGTCGGAGGCTGAGCCGGATGGGCTTCGTACAGATCATCGACTACCGCACCGACCGCCAGAACGAGCTGGAGGGCCTGTTCGACGAGTGGGCGAAGGCCAGCGAGGGCAAGCGCACGGCGACCCACGAGCTGCACACCAAGGACCGCCAGGACGCGTCCCACTACGTCGACATCGTCGAGTTCCCCTCCTACGAGGAGGCGATGCGCAACAGCGACCTGCCCGAGACCCGGCGCATCGCCGGGGAGATGGAGGCGCTGTGCACCGACGGCCCGCGCTTCCTGAACCTGGAGGTCGTGCGCGACGACCAGCTGTGACCCGGTAGCCATCGGACCGCGGCGGACGAGGACTTCTCACCTTTCGGGGAGGGGGCGGTGTCGTAGGCGGGCTGAGGTAATGACACACTTACCTCAGTTTGTCTCATGGAGGTGTACATGCCGGCGACCGTCCAGCCACCCGAGAGCGTCACCTGGCGCGTCCACATCGACCGGTCCATGTGGATCGGCGGGGTGCGCAGCCTGATGCTCCAGGCGCTGCACCCCATGGCGATGTGGGGCGTCTGGCAGAACTCCAACTTCCGCGAGGACCCGTTCGGGCGGCTTCAGCGCACGTCCGACTTCGTCGGCCTCGGCACGTTCGGCAGCCCGGAGGAGGTCGAGGAGGCCGCCTACCGGGTGCGGGAGATCCATCGGAGCCTGCGCATCCTCAACCACGACACCGGCAGGAAGGAGCGGCTCGACCAGCCCGAACTGCTGCTGTGGGTGCACTGCGCCGAGGTGTACTCCTACCTGGAGGTGGCGCGGCGGGCCGGGCTGCCGCTGACGGACGCCATGGCCGACAGGTACCTGTACGAGCAGCGCAAGTCGGCGACGCTCGTCGGGCTGCACGCCGACGACGTCCCCGGCTGCGTGGCCGAGATGGAGGCGTTCTTCGCCGAGATGCGGCCGCGGTTGCGGGTCACCGAGGAGGCCGCGGAGACCGTCCGGTTCCTCATGTGGCCGACGCTGCCGGACAACCTGAAGTTCCTCTCCCCCGGCAAGCCCGGCTACTTCCCGTTCGGGGCGCTCTGCTACTACTCGCTGCCTGACTGGGCCCGCCAGATGTACGGGGCCCTGCCGGAGGTGCCGCAGCCCGCGGTGACGGCGGCGCTGAAGTCGTTCCGGCTCGCGATGAACTCGGTGCCCGAGCGCGTCCACGACTACGCGTTCGCGAAGAACACTCGCGACATGCTGGACCGCTCCCGGCAGCGGCTCGCGGACGACGGCTACGACCTGAGCAAGGGCCTGTACGGCCTGCGCGACCCGCGCCGCTGGCCCGACCGCCGAGCCCTCACCCCCGCTTGAGGAGCCTTCGGCGTCGGGCTCGCGGGGCGCGGCTCGAAAGCGAGCCGGCCAGGGACTCCTAGACGGCGTCGACGGGGAGCGCCGCCCACGGCTCCTTGCGCGGGGCGGCCTCCCGGCCCTCCGGGCAGTGGCGGGCGAAGTCGCACCACGAGCACAGGTTCCCCGGACGCGGCGGGAACATCTCGTCGTACGGGGCGTGCTCGACCTCCCCTTCACGGGGCTTCGGCACCCCGGCGCGCTTCCCCGCGCCCGCGCGGTAGGCCTCGTCGGCGGCCGCGGCCTCGGCGGCGATCTGCTCGGCGCGCCGGATGTGCCGGGCCAGCGACTCCTCGGTGTGCTCCCACACCGCGACCTCGCCCGACGGCAGATGGTGCAGCTCGACCCGGCGGCACGGGCGGCGCAGGACGCGCGACGCCGCCACCGCGTAGATCGCCATCGCCAGCGAGCCGCGGGCGTCGTCGGCGGTCAGCACGTGCCGCCCGGTCTTGTAGTCCACGACGACCAGCTCGGAGCCGCGCGCGTCCAGCCGGTCGATGCGGCCGGACACCGCGATCCGGTCGGTGCGGGTCGCCACGGTGCGCTCGACGCCGAGCGGCTCGTCGGACGGGTCCAGCCCGGCGACGTACCGCTCCGTCATCTCCCGGGCCCGCTCGCGCCACTGCGCGGACTGCGCCTCGTCCCGGAACCCGTCGGTCAGCCAGCCGCGGAGCAGCAGCCTCCCGGCCGCCTCGGGGCTGCGCTCGTGGACGGGCAGCCGCCACCAGCCGGCCAGCGCGTTGTGCACGCTCGCCCCGACGCTGTTGTGCGCCCACGGCGGCCCCTTGGGCGGCATCGGACGGTCGAGGTACGTCATCCGGTACCGGCGCGGGCAGTCCAGCCACGTGTTCAGCCGCGAAGGCGTGCACGTGTAAAGCCGCTGAGGCATCCCCTCAAAGCCCAGCTGCTCAGCCACCGTTAGTCGTCAGACTCCCGCGCCATGGAGCCCCAGCTCTCCCAGCGGGCGTCCTCGTCGCCGACGGTGGTCTCCTCGCCCTGCGCGGGCAGGACCCGCAGGTCCTTCGGCAGCGGGGTCAGCAGCGCGCCGATCGAGTTGAGCTGCTTGCGCAGGTCCTCGTAGACGCCGCCGACCGAGCCGGGACGGCCGCGGTGCAGGGTGTCGCCGGAGAACAGCAGGCCGAGCTGCTCGCTGATCACGCAGACGCTGCCGGGCGTGTGGCCCGGGGTGTGCACGACCTCCAGCTGCGCCTCGCCGATCTCGAAGACGCCGCCGTCCTCCAGCCAGATGTCGGGTTCGAGGGAGCGCAGCGCCTTGGCGTCGTCCTCGTCGTCCTCCTCCTTGGCGAGGCGGCCGAAGTAGTCGCGCCACAGCAGCCGGTCGGCGCGGTGGAGCGCGATCGGCGCCCAGTCGTCCTCGTCCTCCTCTCCGGCCGCGGCCACTTCGAGGACCACGCTGAGGCGGTGCTCGTTGCCGTCGGTCAGCAGGACGGCCATGACCTCGCGGTCACCGACCTCCTTGAGGATGGCCTCGGCGTCGTTGGCCGGGTCGATCACGATGACCTCGTCGTCGTCGCCGACGATGTAGGTGTTGTTCTCGACGTCGTACTCGGTGTCGTCCAGGGTGAGCTTCCCTGACGTCACCACCTGTTCGATGCGCGCGTCCACGCTTCGCACCCTACCGCGATTCGCCGCGCCGGTCGGGCAGACGGAGATCGCCGCCGGTGGCGGCCGCGCGGAGCGTCTCGAAGGCGTCCGGCGCGGTGGTCTCGGCGCCGATCCGGTCGCCGGTGAACGCCCCGTGGTCGTCGCTGGAACCGGTCGCGGCGAGGCCCAGCGAGGCGGCCAGGCCGCGCAGGCGGGCGCGGTCCTCGGCGGCGTGGTCGGGGTGGTCGGTCTCGACCCCGGCGAGCCCGGCGGCGGCGAGCCTCTCGATCACCTCGTCGCCGAACACGTACCCGCGGCGGCGCGCCCGCGGGTGCGCCAGGACGCACACTCCCCCGGCCGCGCGGATGAGCGCGATCGCCCGCTCCGGGTCGAGCGCGTACCGCTCGACGTAGGCGCGGCCGCCCTGCGCGATCCACCGGGACGTGAACGCCTCGTCCGCCGTCTCGATCACGCCCGCCTCCACCATCGCGCGCGCGATGTGCGGCCGCCCGACCGCCTCTCCCCTGGCCAGCGCGCCGACCATGTCCCAGGTGACGCCGGCGCCGAGCTCGCGGAGCCGCTCCACCATGCCGCGCGCCCGGACCACCCGGTCGTCGCGGATCCTGGCCAGCTCGGCGGCCAGCACCGGCTCCGCCGGGTCGAACAGGTAGCCGAGCATGTGCAGGCTCCGGCCGTCCTCCTTGCACGACAGCTCGATGCCGGGGACGAGCGCCAGGCCGTCCGGGAGGGACGCGGCGGCCTCGTCCCAGCCGGCGACGGTGTCGTGGTCGGTCAGCGCGACGACGTCGACGCCGTTCTCGCGCGCCCGCCGGACGACCTCCGCCGGCGGCCGGGTCCCGTCGGAGGCGTCGCTGTGGCAGTGCAGATCGATCCGCATGGGCCCTTCATACCAGCGGGACGCCGCTCAGTCGTCGAGACGGGGGCTGTAGGCGCCGTAGGGGAGGTCGAGGTCCATGCCCGGCTCGCGGAGGTCGAGCAGGGTGAGGCGCTCCACCATGAGCACCCCGGCGTCGGCGGGCCACAGCACCGCCCACAGCCAGTTCCCCATCGCCTCGCCGACGTAGGCGGCGCGGTCGGGGCGGTCCCCGACCGCCCACATCGGGACCGTCTGCCCGCAGGTCGCGGCGGGGCCTCCGACGTCCAGCCGCACGTGCGGCGGGCCGCCGTTGAAGGCGGTGCCGGGGTCGGGGCCCGCGAGCCCCGCGAAGTGGGCGCCGAAGCCGATGCCCGGCTCCTCGGCGATCAAAACCATGTCGGCGGGGCCGTGCAGCAGCCCCGGCCCGGACACCGCGGCGGCGGTCGCGCGGGCGCCCGAGCGCTCGTCCCCGACCGTGGCGAAGCCCGTGAGGAGCCAGGCCGCCGGAAGCGGCCAGGGCGTCCAGAGGGGGACCCTCGCGTCCCGCAGAGCGACGGCCAGGCCCTCGGGGCCGGGACGGTTCGACGGCTGCCTCGGCAGTACGGCGCCGTGCACGCCGCAGCTCCAGTCGCTCGACCAGAGGCTCGGCGCGCTCAGAGGGCCCGCGCAGCGCGGGCATGTGGGCTCCGCCCTCATGCTTAACCACCCTGCGCGGCGACGTCCCGCCCCGTCAAGGGGCCGCGGGGGTCGCCGCCCAGGAAGCGGCGACACAATGGGGTCATGCGAGTGCGCTGCGTGGGCGGGATCGTGCGGGACGGCGAGGGGCGGTTCCTGCTGGTCAGGCGCGGACACCCGCCGGGCGAGGGCCTGTGGTCGATCCCGGGCGGACGGGTCGAGCCCGGCGAGGACGACCGGGCGGCGGTCGCCCGGGAACTGAGGGAGGAGACCGGTCTGGACGTCCTCGTCGGCGCCCTGGCCGGGACGGTCGAGCGCCCCGGCCCCGGCGTCGTCTACGAGATCCACGACTACACGGCGACCGTGGCCGGCGGGACGCTCCGCGCGGGCGACGACGCCTCCGACGTCCGCTGGGCGGCCCCCGGCGATCTCGGCGCCCTCCCGATCACGCCCGGCCTCCTCGACGCCCTCACCGGATGGGGCCTCCTATGAGGCGTGCACCGGCTCCGTGGCCGCCGTGACCGGCGTGTCGCCGTCTCCGGGGCCCGCCGTGACGGTCCGGACCCGCATCCGCCGGGCCAGCCACACGACGGCGGCCGCGTACAGCAGCATCGGGACGACGTCCGCCGCGACGACCTGCCAGGGGACGCTCCCCTGCTCGATGTCGAGCTCGCCGATCGCCGCGGGCCCGAGGAACGCCGTCAGGTTGTTGAACACGTGCAGGGCGATGCCGGACTCCAGCCCGCCCGTCCGCACCGCGAGCCATGCCGCGATCGCGCCGAACGCGAAGATGTCGAGGATCCCCCAGCCCGTGTAGCCGTGCCCGGCGGTGAACAGCGCCGAGCCCACGACGATCCCCGGCCACGGCGTGCGGAACACGACGCTGAGGGCGCGCCCGACGCGGTTCCTGACGTTCTCCAGGGTGCACGCGCCCACGGCCTGGAGCATCCAGCCGCGGAACGCGTACTCCTCGGCCGCCGACTGGAGCGGCACCAGCAGGATGATGACGATGGCCGGGGCGATGAACCGTCCCCACCCGACCCAGTGCTCGTCGCCGCCCGACTGGTCGTCGATCGCGGCCGAGGCGGCCAGCGACGTCCCGAAGGACACGACGCAGAACAGGATCGCCAGGCCCGAGCAGGCGAGGAGCCAGCGCCAGCGCAGCCGCCCCGCGACCGAGGACAGCGTGCCCGGCCGCCGCCGCTGGACGACCCACGCCGCGGCCAGCACGACCGGCAGGAACAGCGCCAGGGCCCCGAGGTTGTACGCCAGGTCGGCCGTCTGGTCGCCGAAGATCGCGTCGGTGTCCGTCCCGGAGGTGTCGGGGGCCTCGCCCGTGACCACCACCCGGACGATGACGCCCACGATCATCAGCCCGATGGCCAGCCCCAACCCCGCGGCGGCGATCCCGAAGGTCCCCGCCAGCGGGCGCCACCACCGGTGCACCTCGTTGCGCGCCAGCCGGTGGAACGGGGCCGCCTTGGGCGTCGCCACCGTCCAGGGCCGCTTCACCGCCTGGATCCCGTACCCGGGGCCGTAGGGGCCCGGGTGGTGCCCCCCCGGCGGCTGCGCCGGCGCCCCGTCCCAGTACGGCATCCCGGGCGTGTACCCCTGACCGTACGGCTGACCGGGACCGTACGGCTGACCGGGGCCGTGAGGCTGTTGAGGGCCGTAAGGCTGTTGAGCGCCGTAAGGCTGTTGAGCGCCGTAAGGCTGTTGAGCGCCGTAAGGCTGTTGAGGGCCTTGAGGCTGTTGAGGGCCGTGAGGCTGCTGGGCGCCGTGAGGCCGCCCGGCGTCATGGGGCGGCCGGGCCGGTTCCGGGGGCCAGGCGGCGGGCGCCGGAGGCTCGCCCTCCGGCATCGGCTGAGGACCGGACGGCTGCGACTCGCGCTGCGGCTCGCGCTGCGGCTCGCGTCCCAGCTCGGGGTCTAGGGGCGCCCAGCCGTCGCCGTCCCCTGGTCCTGCCACGTGTGGGCCCTCCTGGTCGATCTCGTTTACGTGGGACGAATCGTACGGTGCGTTCAGTTCCCGGACGGATCGAAGCGCTTCGTCCGGGCCATCCCCGCGGCGCGGCCCTTGGCGGCGATGACGAGCGCCATCTTGCGGGACGCCTCGTCGATCATCTCGTCGCCCAGGCGGGCGGCGCCGCGGCCCTCGCCGAGCGAGTGCTCGTAGGCGTCCAGGATCAGCTCGGCGTGGTCGTAGTCGTCCTGGGACGGCGAGAACACGGCGTTGCCCGCCTCGATCTGGGACGGGTGCAGCACCCACTTGCCGTCGAAGCCGAGGGCGGCGGAGCGCTCGGCGACCCGGGTGAAGGCCTCCACGTCGCGGACGTTGAAGTAGGGGCCGTCGATCGCCTGCAGATCGTGGGCGCGGGCGGCCATCAGGATCCGCATGAGGATGTAGTGGTAGGCGTCGCCCTCGGTGTAGCCGGGCGGCTGCTCGCCGACGACGAGGGTCTTCATGTTGATCGACGCCATGAGGTCGCCGGGCCCGAGGACGAGGGCCTCCAGCCGGGGCGAGGACGCGGCGATCGCGTCGACGTTGACCATGCCGCGGGCGTCCTCGATCTGCGCCTCGATGCCGATGCGGCCGGCTGGCAGGCCCGTCGCCCGCTCGATCTGGGTGAGGAGCCGGTCGAGCCACTGGACGTGGGAGGCGTCCGGCACCTTCGGCAGCATGACCGCGTCGAGGTTGGCGCCCGCGCCCTCGACGACCTCGATCACGTCCCGGTAGGCCCAGTGGGTGTCCAGGTCGTTGACGCGCACCACCCGCGTCCTGCCGGTCCAGTCGCCGTCGTTGAGCGCGGCGACCACGGTCGCGCGGGCGCCCTCCTTCGCCGACGGGGCGACGGCGTCCTCCAGGTCGAGGAAGATCTCGTCGGCGGGCAGCCCCTGCGCCTTCTCGATGAAGCGGGGGTTGCTGCCCGGAACCGCGAGGGTGGTACGTCGTGAGCGCATGGCCCCGGATGCTATCCAGCGGTGTGAGACCCTCGTGGCATGGGTCTGAACAGGGCACTGCTGGAGGAGGCGGCCAAGAAGTCGGGGCTGCTGTGGCTGGACCTGCCCGGCCTGCCCCAGCCGCGCGCCGCCTGGCACGTGTGGCACGACGGGTCGGCGTACGTGCTGACCGGCGGGGAGGGCGAGCAGCCGCTCCCGGGCCTGCCGGAGGCCGCGCGGGTGACGGTGATCCTGCGCAGTAAGGACAAGGGCGGGCGGCTCCTGACCTTCGGCGCCGAGGTCGAGCGGGTCGAGCCGGGCTCGCCGCTGTGGGACGAGGTGGCGCCCGTCCTCGCCAAGGAGCGCCTGAACGCCCGGACCCACGAGGGCCAGGTGGAGACGTGGGCCGAGGAGTCGTGGATCGTCCGGCTCACCCCGGCCGACGAGGTCGTGGAGGCGAGCGGGGAGTACGCGACCGTCCGGCCGGTGCCGACGCCCGCGACGACCGCCGGCGCGCCGCCGCGCCTGTACGGCGGCAAGCGCCGCCACGCCGACCGCTAGCCCGTGCTCCGGCGGGGCCTCACGGCGTCAGGCGGCGCCCCTCCGCGAGGGCGCGCAGCTTGTCCGGGTTGGCCACCAGGTGGATGGCCGTGACCCGGCCGTCCGCGTCCACGTCGGCGCTGACCGTGCTGATCGGCCCGTTCGGGCCGTCCACGACCAGGGCCGGAACGCCGTTGAGGTCGACCCGCCGGAAGCGCATGTCGGCCGGATCGACGCCCTCGTAGGGCTGGCCCTCGATGGCGGCGAGGAAGCGCGCGATCTTCTCCGCGCCGAAGACCGCCCGGCGCGGCGCCCGGACCTTGCCGCCGCCGTCGGACCACAGCGCGACGTCGGGCGCGAGGACCTCCAGGAGCCGGTTGAGGTCGCCGCCGAGGACCGCCTCGAAGAACCGCTCGGTGGCGGCGCGCCGCTCGGCGCCGCCCGCCTCGAAGCGGGGCCGCCGCGCCTGCACGTGCTTGCGGGCGCGGGTGCCGAGCTGGCGGACCGACGCCTCGGAGCGGTCCAGCGCGTCGGCGATCTCGGCGAAGGGGTAGCCGAAGACCTCCTTCAGCACGAACACGGCCCGTTCGAGGGGGCTCAGCGTCTCCAGGACGACGAGCATCGCCATCGACACCGACTCCGACAGCTCGGCGTCCTCGGCGACGTCCGGGGAGGTCAGCATCGGTTCGGGCAGCCACGGCCCGACGTAGGTCTCGCGCCGGGCCTGCGCCGAGCGCAGCCGGTCGAGCGCGACGTTGGTGGTGATCCGGACGAGGTAGGCCTTGGGGTCGGCCACGCCGGACCGGTCTCCGGCCGACCAGCGCAGCCAGGCGTCCTGGACGGCGTCCTCGGCGTCGGCCGCCGTGCCGAGCATCCGGTAGGCCACCGCGAACAGCAGGTTGCGGTGCTGCTCGAAAGGCTCTGCGAAGGCGTCGCTCACGGTCCCTCACCCTTTCACGTCCCTTTCGCCCCCCAGACTCCGGGTGACGGCCGGATGTGACATACCCGTCCGGATCAGCCGGGAGATCACGGGTAGTGTCCAGGCCATGAGCGGTGCTCCGTCACGGGTGTTCCTCGCCCGGCTCGCGGGTGTCGCGGTGTTCGACCCGGTGGGAGACCAGGTCGGCCGGATCCGCGACGTCGTGGTCGCGCTGCGCCTCGCGCCGCGCGCCCCGCGGGTGCTCGGGCTGGTCGTGGAGGTCGCCTCGCGCCACACGGTGTTCCTGCCGATCACCCGCGTCACGGTGATCGAGGCGGACGCGGTCGTCTTCGACGGGCGACTGAACGTGCGCCGCTTCCAGAAGCGCGAGTCCGAGACGCTGGTGATCGCCGAGCTGCTGGACCGGACCGTCCGGTTCCGCGACTCCGGCGACGCCGTCTCCGTCGTCGACGTGGCGATGGAGCCGACCCGCACCCGCGACTGGCTCGTCACCAAGGTCGCCGTCCGCCGCACGACGGGCCGGGGCCTGCGCAAGCGCGGCGAGAGCCGGATCGTGGACTGGGACGCCGTGGAGGGGTTCTCCGCCGTCGAGCTCGGGCAGGGCGCGGCCGGGCTGATCGCCGCGTTCGAGCGGATGAAGCCCGCCGACCTCGCCAACATCGTGCACGAGCTGCCGGAGAAGCGGCGTACCGAGGTCGCGGTCGCGCTGGACGACGAGCGCCTCGCCGACGTCCTGGAGGAGCTGCCCGAGGACGACCAGATCGAGATCCTCGGCAAGCTCGGCGTGGACCGCGCCGCCGACGTCCTGGAGGCGATGGGCCCCGACGACGCCGCGGACCTGCTCGGCGAGCTGCCGACCGAGCAGCGCGAGCAGCTGCTGACGCTGATGGAGCCGCGCGACGCGGCCCCCGTCCGGCGGCTGCTCACCTACCCCGACCACTCGGCGGGCGGGCTGATGACGACCGACCCGGTGATCGTCCCGCCGGACGCGACGGTGGCCGAGGCGCTCGCGCTGATCCGCCGCCCCGACCTGAACCCGGCGCTGGCCGCGCAGGTCTACGTGTGCCGGCCGCCGGCGATGACGCCGACCGGCCGCTACCTCGGCACGGTGCACTTCCAGAAGCTGCTGCGCGAACCGCCGCCCACACTGGTCAGCGGGATCGTCGACGCCGAACTGGACCCGCTGCGCCCCACCATGTCGCTGGAGGCGGTCGCGATGTTCCTGGCCACCTACAACCTGGTCGCGGGCGCGGTCGTGGACGAGAACGGGCACCTGCTGGGCTCGGTGACGATCGACGACGTCCTCGACCATCTGCTGCCCGAGGACTGGCGGGAGGCCGCGATGGACGCGGTCGCCGAGGAACCCGCCGATCCCGAGGAAGAGGCTCTGCGGGGGACGACATGACGACCACGACACGCGAGATCACCGCGCGCCTGGACCAGCCGAGGGAGCTGCGCCGGACGCTGCTGCCGCGCCGCCTCTACTACGACCCCGAGTCGTTCGGGCGGGTGTCGGAGCAGATCGCGCGCTTCCTGGGGACGGCCCGCTTCATCGTCTACATGACCGTGTTCGTCTCGGTGTGGCTCGTGTGGAACGTGACGGCTCCGGTGTCGCTCAGGTTCGACCCGTACCCGTTCATCTTCCTGACGCTGATGCTGTCGCTGCAGGCGTCGTACGCGGCGCCGCTGATCCTGCTGGCCCAGAACCGGCAGGACGACCGGGACCGCGTCCAGTACGAGCAGGACCGGTCGCGCAACGAGCGCAGCATGGCCGACACCGAGTACCTCACCCGCGAGATCGCGGGGCTGCGGGTCGCGCTGAGCGAGGTCGCCACCCGCGACTTCGTGCGCTCGGAACTCCAGCAGATGCTCAGGGAGATGGACGCCAAGAAGCCCGTCCCTTAGGCCCCCTCGTCGGCGAGCTTGTCCAGGATGTGGCCGAGGGCGCGCAGGTCGGGCTCGTCCAGCCGGCTGAGGATGTGGTCGCGGACGCCCTGCCGGTAGGTGGGGGCGGCCTCGGTGAGCCGGGCCCGGCCCCGCGCGGTCAGGACGGCGAACAGCCCGCGCGCGTCGCTCGGGCAGGACTGCCTGCCCACCAGCCCGTCGCGCTCCAGCCGGTCGACCAGCCGCGTCAGGCCGCTGCGCGACAGCAGCACGCGGTCGGCCAGGTCGTTCATCCGCAGCCGCCCGTGCGGCGCCTCGCCGAGGTGCACGAGCACCTCGTAGGAGCCGAGCGCGAGGTCGTGGCGGGCCAGCAGGTCGGCCTGCAGCCGGCGGGAGATCTGCGCCTGGGCGCGCAGCATCGTCCGCCACACGATCAGCTCGGCGGAGGCCGAGGCGAGGTCGGTGGTCACGGACCGATGGTAGGCCGGGCGGGCCGCCCGCGCGATGGACGCGCGCGTTCGCGTGCACGTCCGCGTGTACGCCGCGTGTGAGGACGGACACCCTGATTAGCAGGTTGGCGCGTCGGGTTCATACCATGGACGCATGGCCTCCCTTCTGACGACCGAGCGGGTGAACGCGGCTCTCGCCACGGTGCTCGATCCCGAGATCCGCAAGCCCATCACCGAGCTCGACATGGTCAAGAGCATCGACATCGACGCGGACGGCGCCGTCCGCGTCGGCGTCTACCTGACCGTGGCCGGGTGTCCGATGAAGGACACCATCACCAGGAACGTCACGGAGGCCGTGTCCAAGCTCGACGGCGTGTCCTCGGTGCGCGTCGACCTCGACGTGATGAGCGAGGAGCAGCGCAAGGACCTGCAGACCAAGCTGCGCGGCGGGCAGCCCGCCAAGGAGATCCCGTTCGCCCAGCCGAACTCGCTGACCAAGGTGTACGCGGTGGCGAGCGGCAAGGGCGGCGTCGGCAAGTCGTCGGTGACGGTGAACCTCGCCGCCGCGCTGGCCGCCCAGGGCCGCAAGGTCGGGGTCGTGGACGCCGACATCTACGGCCACTCGGTGCCGCGGATGCTGGGCGTGGACACCCCGCCCACCAAGGTCGAAGACATGATCATGCCGCCGAGCGCGCACGACGTGAAGGTGATCTCGGTCGGCATGTTCACCGCCGGGAACCAGCCGGTCGTGTGGCGGGGGCCGATGCTGCACCGCGCGCTCCAGCAGTTCCTCGCGGACGTGTACTGGGGCGACCTCGACATCCTGCTGATGGACCTGCCGCCCGGCACCGGCGACATCGCGATCTCCGTCGCGCAGCTGCTGCCGTCCGCGGAGATCCTCGTCGTCACCACCCCGCAGCAGGCCGCCGCCGAGGTGGCCGAGCGGGCGGGCGCGATCGCCGCGCAGACCCACCAGCAGGTCGTCGGTGTGATCGAGAACATGTCCTACCTGGCCTGCGCGCACTGCGGTGAGCAGCAGCACATCTTCGGCGAGGGCGGCGGCCAGACGGTCGCTGACGCGCTGACGAAGACGCTCGGGACGCGCGTCCCGATGCTCGGCCAGGTGCAGATCGACCCGCGCCTGCGCGAGGGCGGCGACAACGGCGTCCCGCTGGTGCTCTCCGACCCCGACGCCGGGGCCGCCAAGGAGCTGCGCACGATCGCCGACAGGCTCGCCGGCCGCAGCCGCGGCCTCGCCGGAATGTCCCTCGGCATCAGCCCCAAGGGCCGCTGACCACCGCCCGCCCGGGGCCTCCCCGGGCGGGTGTCACGCCGGTTCGGGCCCAGGGGGCCGCCGCGGCCCGGACGGGCGCCGCGGCACAGGCCGAGGGGTCAGGTCGCCTCGTTGTCGAAGGGCGGCTTCTCGCTCGGGTCGAGGCCCGCGGACGTCGCGTACGAGGGCTCGTCGTCGAAGATGCCCGAGTCGTTCTTCAGATAGGTCTCGTCGTCCTCGAACAGGTGCTTGCGGACGAACGTCTTCGGGTTGAGGTCGTTGAGGTCGAAGTCCTTGAACTCGGGGCCGAGACCTTCCTGGAGGTCGGCCTTGGCGCTGTTGGCCATCTCGCGGAACTGCCGCAGCATCCGGCCGGCCTGCCCGGCGACCTGCGGCAGCTTGTCGCCGAAGATGACCAGGGCGAGGACGACGAGCACCGCCATCTCACCGAGTCCGACGTCGAACAACCCGTCCTCCAACACACGGCCGGCCGCTCGCGCGGCCGACCCCACACATCCCGAAGGGGACCGGCCCAGAGACGGGCCGGTCCCCCCAGCGTATCCCCAGCCCGGATGAACCGGACTTGAACATCAGTGCCCTGGGCATCTTTCAAAGTGGCCTCGGCCTCGCGCGCGAACGCGTGACCTGCCCGGTGCAGCGAGGCCGGAGGCGAGCGGCACCGGGCAGATCGCGAAGCGATGCCGCGTTCGCCCAGTACCGGTCACGCAGCGAGCCGCCAGGCGAGCGAAGTGGGCCGGGACTGTGAGAACACTGCCCTAGTCGGAGCTCAGGGTCACCTGGGCGGTGGCCTCCTTGCCGCCGCGCTGGTAGGTGAGGGTGACGCGGTCGCCCGGCGCCCGGCTGCGGATCTGGGCGATCAGGTCGGTGGCGTCCTCGATCGGCTTGTCGTCCACCTTGGTGATCACGTCGCCGGGCTTGAGGCCCGCCTTGTCGGCCGGGCCGCCCTTGGTCACCGGGTCCTGCCCGTTGACCGGCTGCGGCATGATCCGGGCGCCGCCCTCCTGGTAGCGGGGGTCGGGCAGCACGCCGAGCTTGGCCTGCTTGACGGTGCCGGTCCGGATGATCTCCTCGGCGATCCGCTTGCCCTGGTTGATCGGGATCGCGAAGCCGAGGCCGATGCTGCCGCTCTGCTGCTCCCCGCCGAGCGACTGGCCGCCGAGCGTCGCGATCGCGGTGTTGATGCCGATCACGCGGCCCTTCGCGTCCACCAGCGGTCCGCCCGAGTTGCCCGGGTTGATCGCGGCGTCGGTCTGGATGGCGTTGAGGTAGGACGCGTCGCCGCCGCCGCCCTCGCCCCGCGTGGGCACGGCCCGGTTCAGCGAGCTGACGATGCCGGTGGTGACCGAGCCCTGCAGGCCGAGCGGCGAGCCGATCGCGATCACCGGGTCGCCGACGGCGATGGCGCTGGAGTCGCCGACCGGCAGCGGGGGCAGCGAGTGCTGGCCCTCGGGCTTCAGCACGGCGACGTCCGAGCTCGGGTCGGCGCCCTTGATCGTGGCGGGCAGCGTCTTCTTGTCGTTGAAGACGATCTGGATCTGGCCGCCGCCACCGCCGCCGCCGGAGGCGACGTGGTTGTTGGTGATGACGTAGCCGCCGTTGACGATGAAGCCGGTGCCGCCGATCTCGCCCTGCGACGACTGCACCCGGATCATCACGACGCTCGGCAGCACCCGCTGCGCGACGCCCGCGACCGAGTCCGGGGGACGGCTCTGCACCTTGGTGTCGTTGCTGTTGCTGCCGCCGAGGCTCACCGGGCCGTTGTCGTCGTCCCCGCCCGTCGCGATCACACCGATCCCGGCGCCGACGGCACCGGCCACCAGCGCGACGATCAGCGCGACGACGGCGAGGAGCCCGAGGCCCGGCCCGCCGCGCGAGGAGGACGGGGGCGCCGGGACCGGCGCCCAGTTCGGCCCGGTGCCGCCGGGCGGCATCCCGTAGCCCGCCATCGGGCGCGGGCCCGGGCCGCCGGGCGGCGGCGGGCCGGGCGGCGCGGGCGGCGGACCCATCGGCGGGCGGCCGGGAGCGGGCGGCGGCGGCCCCTGGTGGGACTGCTGCGGCCAGCCCCCGTACGGGCCGCCCTGCGCGGCCCTCGGGTCCTGGTTGTGCGGGACGAACCCGGGCCGCATCCGGTCGTCGGGCGCCTCCACGGGCGCCTTGTCGAGCGGGACGGGCGGCGGCGGCTGCGGCATATCGCGCGGCGGCACGTCCTGCAGCGGCACCTCCTGCGGCATGTCCGCGGCGGCCTGGGAGAGCACGTCCTCGCTGGTGTCGGGCGGTCCGCCGAGCGAGTCCGGCGGCGCGAACCCCCCGGCGACCAGGCGGTCGCCCTCCTCGCCGGCGTCGCGCCCGTCGCCGCTCGCGGGGCCGGCCCCGGCGCCGTCCTCGGCGCGGGCGGATCCGGGCTCGGGGTCGTCGGCCTCGTCCGCCGGCTGCTCCACGGGGATCCCCTGGTCGGTCACCGTCTCGGGAGGAGCCGCCGCCTCCTGCCGCTCAGGCTCCTGCCCGGGGACGACGTCGTCGTCCTCCGACGGCGCCCTCACCGGGCCGCGGTTGTCTTCCGTCATCCCCATCTCTCCTACCGAGCATGGTCCTCGTTATCGGTGCTCATGCTGCCCCGCGGGGCATGTGGCGAGCATAAGACTCGCCGCCAATACCCATATCTCGGGTCAATCGAACGGATTCACCGCCGCGACCAGGCGGCGGGCACCGCGGGAGAGCCGCGCCCAGAACGGCGCGGAGTCGCGCGGCATGTTCAGCGCCACCGCCGTGGCCGTGCTCTGCGGGGCGTCCGTCACGACGGTGTAGACGTAGCCGTTCCCCCCGGACACCGCCCAGCGCCTCAGGGACTCGCGGCGGTACACCGTCCTGCCCCGGCGGGCGGTCTTCTGCCAGCCCGCCATGCCGCGCGCGTCGAGGTCGCCGCGCTGCACGAACACCGAGACGGCGGCGAGGCCGTCGGAGTAGCTGAGATGCAGGGCGCCGCCGCCGTTCTCGCGGCGGGCCTCGTGGAGGGTGAGCCGGCCCGGCAGGTCCTTCGGGACGGGCCAGCCGCCGCCGCGCAGCCCGGCGAGGGCGGCGCGGTCCAGCTTCTCGCCCCACGCGCTCGCGGCGGCACGCGCCCCGCTGTTCTCGACGGGGCTGCCCGCGCTCGCCCCGGGGAAGCGGGACGGCCCGCCGAGCGGGCGGGCGAGGGGGGACGGCTCGACCGGCGAGACGGTGAAGCTGATCTCGGTGAAACCGGTGGTGATCACGGGACGGCCGGTGGCGTCGATCAGCTCGCGGTGCAGCATCAGCCCGGTGTCCCGGTCGATCCAGAAGCGCCCGGCGGGGCTGCCGTCGGCGCGGCGCGCCTCGACGACGCGGGCGGCGCGGCCGCAGATCGACGCGTCCGCGGCGCGCACCACCGCGTAGTTGCGGGTCAGCAGCGCCAGCGTCGCGGGCGTGAAGCCGGTGGTGTCCCCGGCGGACGACTCGGGCCGGTACCCCTCACCGGTGAGCCCGGACCGGTACCGGACGCCCGCGCCCGGCGTGTGCGACACGAGGACGCGCGCGGTGGCGGCCCGGCCGCCGCCCCCGGTGGTGAGGAACCGGCGGCCCTCGTAGGGGACGCGGCGGGCGGCGTCGGCCGCGGCGCGCAGCAGGCCGAGGGCGCCCGGGTCGCTGCGGGCGCGGCGCACGGGGGCGGGGTCGCCGGTGAGCGTCCCGGCGAGCGCGAGGGCGCCCGCGAGCCCGCCGGCCAGGACGGCGCTGCGCCGGCACCGCCCCGCCGGGGCCGGCCGCCTCACGGCCCTGGAGAGACCTGGACCTGGTTGACCGGGTCGGTGAGCGGATCGGTCATCGGCGCGTCGCCGGACGTGAGCGCGTGCTCGACGGCGAACCGGTCGAAGGCGGGCGTCACGGCGGGGGTGTCCTGGCGTCCGCCCGCCACGTAGGAGGCGGTGCCGAGGCTGAGGAACAGGGTGGCGGCGCCGACCACGAGGTAGCGGCGCCGGGGCTGGACGCGCATCGCGGCGGCGTGCCCGGCCGGGCGGTTGTCGCGCGGGCGGACGGCGTGCGGCGGCCTGGCGGGGCGGGCCGATGATCGAAGCGGCCGGTGCGGCCGGTGTGAGCGTTGACCCGCGTGCGGAACCGCCGTCTTCGGCGGGACGCCGGCAACGGGCGCGCCGGGGGCCTCGGCCGCGTCGGGAAGGCCGGACAGGTCGGGCAGGGTGCGCAGCCGGCTCAGGAAGTCGGGGGACGGAAGGTCGTCGGTGCCGTCGGTCGCCGGCAGCTCCGACAGGCCCCGCAGCCGTCCCTTGAGCTTGCGCAGCTGGTCGGCCTCTTCCCGGCAGTCGGCGCATCCCGCGAGATGGGCGAGGGCGCGCTCGCGCTCCTCGTCCCCCAGCTCACCGTCGACCAGCGCGGTCAGACGCTCCCCCAGACAACTCACGCCGCCTCCGTCGATTCCGTTCGGTCAGGCGCGCGGTCCCGCCCCGCGCGCGGTGCACAGCTTTACACGCCCTCCGGCAGCGGCCGGACACCGCCCGCCGCGTGCGCGCCTCCGGGCCCGCCTTCGAAGGCGGCCTCACCGCCGGCGGCGGCGACCTGGTAGTCGTTCCGCGTCCCCGGCCGGCGCCGGGTGGGCGCGCGGTGCTCCAGCGCCGAACGCAGCTGCGCCCGCCCCCGGTGGATGCGGCTGCGCACGGTGCCGAGCTTGACGCCGAGGGTCGCGGAGATCTCCTCGTAGGACAGCCCCTCGATGTCGCACAGCACGACGGCGGCGCGGTAGTCGGGGGCCAGCGCGTCGAGCGCGGCCTGGACGTCGGCGTCGAAGTTGTTGTCGTCGAACGCCTGCGCCGGGGTCGGCTCGCGGCCCTGGAGGCGTTCCGCGGCGTCGTCGGCGAGTCCCTCGAAGCGGATGCGCTGGCGGCGCCGGGCCATGTCGAGGAACAGGTTCGTGGTGATCCGGTGCAGCCAGCCCTCGAACGTGCCGGGCGTGTAGTTCGACAGCGAACGGAACACGCGGACGAAGACCTCCTGCGTGAGGTCCTCGGCGTCGTGCTGGTTGCCGGTCAGACGGTAGGCCAGCCGGTAGACGCGGGCGGAGTGCTCGCGGACGACCTCGTCCCAGGACGGCGGCGCCCATTCTGCCTCGGGCGCGTTCTCCCGGGTTCGAGCGGCGTTTCCCAGACCCTGCCTGGCGCCGACCCCAACAGCGCTTCTGAAACTGAGTGCTGCGACTCCCATGGTGCCGGGCTGTTCCTCTCTCGTGAGCCAAGGTCTCGCCTTGGAACGGCACGGTCTCGCCTGGGCTGGGGCGGTTCTGATACCGACTCGGTGCTTGCCTGTGTTGGTAACAACGCACTGAAACGCCAGTTGGTTCCCCTGCAGCGATATGGTCTTTCCAGCATGAGCCGTGCGGGGGTCCCAGGAGGAGGCAGCCATCGACGCCATTGAGGCCACCCGGGCCTATGTGGAGGATTTCCTCCCCGAGGACGAGCCGCTCCAGAACGCCCGGCGCCGCGGCCAGGAGGTCGGCGCGGTGCCGATCGGCCCGGCCGGGGGCGCGGCGCTGCGCTTCGTCGCCACCCTGATCGGCGCGCGGACGGTCGTGGAGGTCGGCTCGGGCTGCGGCGTGTCCGGCGTCTACCTGATGCGCGGCATGCCGAAGGACGCGGTGCTGACCAGCGTCGACATCGAGCCGGAGCACCAGCGGCTGGCCAAGCAGGCCTACCGGGAGGCGGGCCTGTCCGGCTTCCGCACCCGGATGATCATCGGCCCGGCGCTGGAGGTGCTGCCGCGCCTCACCGACGGCGCCTACGACATGGTCTTCTGCGACGCGGCGAAGCGGGAGTACCCCGAGTACCTGGTGGACGCGCTGCGCCTGCTGCGGCCGGGCGGCGTCGTCGCGTTCGACAACGCCCTCTGGCACGACCGGGTCGCCGACCCCGACCGGCGCGACCCCGACACCGAGGCGATCCGCGAGGTGCACCGCATGATCCGCGAGGACGACCGGCTCGTCCCGCTGCTGATCCCGGTGGGCGACGGCCTGCTCTGCGCCGTCAGGCGTGACTGAGGACGCCCTCCGCGACCGGGCCGCCGGGGAGGCCTTCGCGGTCCGGGTGCGGGTCACGTGGCGCGGGATGTGGCGGCTGGCCGCGTTCGTGATCCTCTTCCTGGCGTCGATGGCGTTCGTCGCGGGCGGGGTGATGCGCGGCGCGGGCGCCGGCAGCGTCGCGGTCATGGTGCTCGGGGTCGCCGGGCTCGGCCTCTTCGGGACGGGCCTGCTGGTGTCGGCCGGGCCCATGCTGTCGCGGCGCCCCGTCCTGGAGTTCGACGGCGGCGGGGTGCGGCGCCCCGCGCGCTGGCCGCTGCCGCGCCGGTCCGGTCGGACGCTGCCCTGGGACGAGGTCGCCGCGATCACGGCGCTGCGGCGCGGCGTCGGCGGCACCCGCCGCGGCGAGCAGGACTACCTGGTCTTCCTGCCGACCCCGGAGCTGGCGGAGATGGCCCGCACCTCCGAGCGGGCGCCGCTGGTGGCGCTCACGATGCGGGACGTGCCCGCCACGGCGGCGGCCGTCCCGTGGTGCTTCGCGGTCGAGCCGGGCTGGGACGCGACGCTCCCGGAGATCGTCAAGCAGGCCAGGCGCCGCCGCCGCGTCCCGGTGATCGACCGCCGGAACAAGTGACCGGCCGCTGCCCGGTCAGGCCGTCAGCCAGTCCAGCAGGAGGCGGGCGCCGTAACCGGTGGCGCCGCGGGTGATCTCGCCGTCCTCGGAGGTGGAGCGGCCGGGCCCGGCGATGTCGAGGTGCGCCCAGGGCCGGTCGCCCGTGAACTCGCGCAGGAACAGCGCCGCCGTGATCGAGCCGCCGCCGTAGCCGCCGCGCCCGATGTTGTTGATGTCGGCGACGTCGGAGTCGATCGCGGCGCGGTAGTCCTCCACGAGCGGGAGCCGCCACACGGGCTCGCCGGCGGCCGTCCCGGCCCGGGTGAGCTCCCCGGCGAGGGCGTCGTCGCTCGCGAACAGGGCCGCGTGCTTCAGGCCGAGCGCGACCTTGGCGGCGCCGGTCAGCGTGGCGACGTCCACCACCGCGTCGGGGTCGAGCCGGGCGTCGGCGTAGGCGAGCGCGTCGGCGAGGACGAGCCGCCCCTCGGCGTCGGTGTTCAGCACCTCCGACGTCGTCCCGCCGTAGTGGGTGATCACGTCGCCGGGGCGCATCGACGACCCGGACGGCATGTTCTCCGCCGCGGCGACCAGACCGGTGACGCGGGCGCGGACGCCGAGGGCCCGCAGCGCGCTCATCACGGCGATGACGACGCCGCCGCCAGCCATGTCGGTCTTCATCGTCTTCATGCCCTCGTTGGGCTTCAGCGACAGGCCGCCGCTGTCGAACGTGATGCCCTTGCCGACCAGGACGACATGGCGCGGGGAGGACCCCCCGGCGTCCCCCGGGTCATAGGAGAGCTCGATCAGCCGGGGCGGGCGGGCCGAACCGCCGCCGACGGCCAGCAGGCCGCCGAACCCCTCCTCCACCAGCTCCTTCTCGCCCCACACGCGGACGCCGAGGCCGGACTCGCCGGCGACGCGCTCGGCCTGCGCGGCGAGCCAGGACGGGTCCTTCTCGCCGGACGGGGTGTTGGCGAGGTCGCGGGCGAGGGCGGTGGCGCGGGCCCGCGCGGTGCCGAACTCGATCGCGGGGGCGTCGGACTCGGGGCCGGCCTCGGTCAGCACGGCGAGGGTGCCGAGCGCCTTCTTCGGCGGGGCGGCGCCGATCCTGAACTCGTAGGAGGCCAGCAGCGCGCCCTCGACGAAGGCGGCGAGGTCGCCGCCCGGGACGCCCGCGACGAGCGCCGTGCGCCCCCTGCCGCGGCGGGCCAGCGCGGCGCCGGCCCTGCGCAGGTCGCCGGGGGCCGCCTCGCCCACGCCGTAGAGCAGGAGTTCCCGCACCCGGTCGCCGACGCGGACCTGCGTGGCGACGATCTCGCCGGGCTCGCCCTTGGCCTGGTGCAGCGCGAGCAGCTCGTCCAGCGTGAAGGGGAGGGAGGCCGCCACCTCCGCCGCCGGGGCGGCGGGCCCCGACCGGACGGGCACGGCCACCACCTCGGCCCCGAGGTCGACCGCGGTCTGCGACACGGTGCCGCCGGCGCCGTGGATGCGGGTCTCGATGGGCATGGCGGTGGTTCCCCCTGATCGCTGGATGGTCACGGAAATGGCAAGGGCCCCGGCGTCGTCGCCGGGACCGTCACCAACAGGCCGGGAAGGCCGGGGCCGTCAGCCCACGACGCCCTTGATGGCCTCGCCGAGCTCCTTGGCCTCGTCGGCGGAGAGCTCGACCACGAGGCGGCCGCCGCCTTCGAGGGGGACTCGCATGACGATGCCGCGGCCCTCCTTGGTCACTTCGAGCGGACCGTCTCCCGTCCGCGGCTTCATCGCCGCCATGCGTGCATCCCCTTCCTGAGTAGGGCCGCGGCCTCGCACACCTCTGGCCGCGTGGCCGCGTGTCGCATCCGCGTCATCAGTAGTGGTCCATTATCTCGTCTTCCGGGCGCGAAGTGGTAACGATCAGCCTCCAGATCGGCAGCCGGGGCCCCGGGACGCAGGTCGCGGGCCGTGCCGGGCGTCCCGATCGGCGGGGGCGCGACGCCCGCTCCGCACGGCCGCGGACCGCCGCTCAGGGCGGGACCGCCCTTGCCGGGGCGCGGGTGTTCGTCGAAGGTGGCCTGGGAAGATCTACCCAGGACCGAGAGGACGACGATGCCGGAAACCGTGCTTTACGACGTGACCGACGCAGTGGCCACGATCACACTGAACCGTCCCGACGGGATGAACTCGCTGACCGTCGAGATGAAGGAGGCGCTGCGCGCGACGGTGGTGCGGGCCGCCGCCGACCCGGCCGTCCGCGCGGTGATCCTGACGGGCGCGGGACGGGCGTTCTGCGCGGGCCAGGACCTGCGCGAGCACGGCGACAACCTCGCCGCCGGCCGCGGCCTGGACGACACCGTCCGCAAGCACTACAACCCGATCGTCCTGGCGATCGCGGGCATGCGGAAGCCGGTCGTGGCGGCCGTGAACGGCGTGGCGGCGGGCGCGGGCGCGTCCCTGGCGTTCGCGTGCGACCTGATCGTCGCGTCCGACAGGGCCCGGTTCGCGACCGCGTTCACCGGGATCGGCCTCGCCCCCGACAGCGGCATGTCGTGGACGCTGCAGCGCCTCGTCGGCCGTGCCAAGGCCGCCGAACTGCTGCTGCTGGGCGAGCCGGTGAAGGCCCAGGAGGCCCTGGAGATGGGGCTGGTGACGCGGGTCGTCCCGGCCGACGAGCTGGCCCCGGCGTCGGTGGAGCTGGCGCGCCGCCTCGCGTCCGGCCCCACGGTCTCCTACGGCGCGGTCAAGGCGGCGCTCGACCACGCGGCGACGCACGACCTGGCGTCCGCGCTCGAACGCGAGGCGGAACTCCAGGACGAGTGCGAGAAGACGAGCGACCACCACAACGCGACCGAGGCGTTCCTCAAGAAGCAGCAGCCGACGTTCGAAGGCCGGTAGTCCCTCGGGCTCTCCCTGGGGTGGGGGTGGGGGCTACCCCCGCATGAACCGGGGAGGCCGCGCCAATGCGGGCGGTGGGCGCCCGGCGGTTTGCTGGACGGCATGACGCAGACAGCCGCCGCATTCCTCGCCGGGCAGGTCCACGACCATGTCGCCGTCGCCCGCGACGTCGTCAGGTCCTACGGGGCGGGCGAGAACGAGGTGACCGCCCTGCGCGGCGTCTCGGCGGCCTTCCCCCGGGGCCGGTTCACCGCGATCATGGGGCCGTCCGGCTCGGGCAAGTCGACGTTCCTGCACTGCATGGCGGGGCTCGACACCGTGACGTCCGGCTCGATCACGATCGGGGACGTGGACATCACCCGGCTCTCGCGGACCCGGCTGACGAAGCTGCGCCGCGACCGGCTCGGGTTCGTGTTCCAGTCGTTCAACCTCCTGCCGATGCTGACGGCGGAGGAGAACATCCGGCTGACCGGGCGCCTCGGGAACCGGCGCGCCGACCGGGAGTGGTTCGACACGATCGTGGACGCGCTCGGGCTGCGGGAGCGGCTGACGCACCGGCCGGGCGAGCTGTCGGGCGGGCAGCAGCAGCGGGTCGCGGTGGCGCGGGCGCTGCTGACCCGGCCGGAGGTGCTGTTCGCCGACGAGCCCACCGGCAACCTCGACTCCCGGTCGGGCGCCGAGGTGCTGGGCTTCCTGCGCACCGCGGTGGACGCCTACCGGCAGACGGTGATCATGGTGACGCACGATCCGGCGGCCGCCGCGCACGCCGACCGGGTCCTCTTCCTCGCCGACGGGATGATCGTGCACGACCTGCCCGCGCCGACGATCGACGGCGTCCACGCCGTGATGCGCCGGATGGAGGGCTGACCGGCATGTGGCTGATCGCGCGCCGCTCCTTCGCCGAAAGCTGGACGCGGCTGGCCGCCACGCTGCTGGCGGCGGTGTTCTCCATCGGACTGATCGCGGGCGCCCTGCAGTTCACGCTGCGGGCGCAGGAGGCGGTGTCGGGCAGCGACGCCAGCGAGTACTCCCGCGCCGACGTGCTCGTCCAGGGCGGCTCCGCCGACCCCGACGACCCGTACTCGCCGCCGGACGGCCGGGTCGCGGCGGCCGCCGTGGCCGGACGTCCCGGCGTCGCGGCGGTCGCGGGCGACGCGACGGTCCCGGTGACCGCGAGCGGCGCGGACGGCAAGCCGATCCTGCCGCCCGCCGGGGCGGGCACGTCCCTGCGGCCGTGGACGTCCGACGGCCGCCTCAACCCCTACCACCTGGAGTCGGGCCGCGCGCCCGCCGCCGACGGCGAGGTCGCCGTCACCCGGCACGTCGCCCGCGCGGGCGGGCTCGGCGTCGGCGACACGCTGAAAGTGCTGCTGCCGCGGCAGAGCCGCGACATGAGGATCGTCGGCGTCGTCACCGTGCAGGGGCACAGCGCCGTCGCGAGCGGCGACCTGCTGCTGGCGCCCCCCGGCACCGTCGCGCAGGCGGCGGGCCTCCCGGCGGGGACGTGGCAGAGCGTCTGGGTCAAGGCGTCGGGCGGATCGGTGCCGGCGCTCCGCGCCGCACTGGCGCGCGACCTCGGGAAGGACGTCACCGTCCGGACGGCGGCGGAGGTGCGCCGCGCGCAGTCCGCCGACCTCCAGGGCGCCGGGGCGTCGATCGGCGGCGCCATCGGCATGCTCTCGTCCGTCGCGGTGTTCGTGGGGCTGTTCGTCGTCGCCAACACCTTCGGCACGCTCGTACGGCAGCGGACCCGGCGGCTGGCGCTGCTCAGCGCGATCGGCGCGACGCCCCGGCAGATCAGGCGGCTGATCCGGTTCGAGGCCCTCGCCCTCGGCGCCGTCGCCTCCGCCGGCGGCGTGGCGCTCGGCTACCCGGTGTCGGCCCTGCTCACCCACCTGTTCGCCAACGACGGCTTCGACATCTCCGCCGCCGACGCGCAGTACGGCTGGATCGCGCTCGCGGTGCCCGCCGCCGCCGGCGTGCTCGTCACCCAGCTCGCGGCCCGGCGCGCCGCCAAGCGCGCCGCGAAGATCTCCCCGATGCAGGCTCTGCGGGACGCGAGCACCGAGACGGCGGGCCGCCGCTGGCCGCGCCTCCTCGGCGCCCTGGCGGTGTTCGCCTGCGCCTGGATCTTCTTCGGGGGCGTCTTCGGGATCCGCTACGAGGAGCCGCCCGGCCCCGAACGCACCGCCGGCACCAGCGTGATGACCCTCATGGGCTGCATGACCACCGTGGCGGCACTCGCCGTCCTCGCCCCGTTCTTCGTCGGCCCCCTCGGCGGCCTCGTCGGCCGCGTCGGCATGGCCGTCAGCGGCGAGGCCGGACGCCTCGCCCGCGCCACCATCACCCGCAGCCCCCGCCGCGTGTCGTCGGCGGCCTCGTCCCTCATGCTCGGCGTCGCGCTGGTCGCCTCCACGGCGCTGATCGTCCTGTCGGTGGGCGCGCGGTTCAACGAGGCCGGCCGGGAGGTGATGCGGGCCGACCACGCGGTCACGGCGACCGGAATGACCTCGGACGGGCAGGCGCCCCTCCCCCGCGACGCGGCGCGGAAGGCCGCCGCCGTGCCCGGCGTGTCCGCCGCGGCGGCGCTCACGATGTCGGAGGTCAAGCTCGTCTCTCCCCCGCCCAGACGGCCCTCGCCCGAGGAGGCCCCCGAGCCCTTCTACCTCGCCGTCACGGGCGCCGACCAGAACGCGCTGCCGTCGGTGCTGAAGCTCGGCGGCCGCCTCCCGCGCCTCGGCGACGGCCAGATCGCCCTCACGTCCACGGTCATGAAAGGCCAGCGGATCAAGAAGGGGCAGCGGATCGTGGTGCGCGGCGCCCGCGGCAGGATCGCGCTCACCGTCGCCGCCGCCTACCACGACCCGTCCCACCTGTTCGCCGACCAGGCCCTCGTCTCGGACGCGACGATGGACCGGCTCGACCCCACCGCGGCCGCCCAGGTGGTGCTCGTCCGCGGCGGCACCGAGCAGGCCCTGTCCCGCGCGTTCGCGGACGCGCCGGGCCTGAAGGTCGTCGACAGGGCCGGCTACGTCAAGGCGGCCGCCGACGCGATGACCAAGGGCATGAGCGTCATCTACGGGTTCATCGGCATGGCGCTCGTCCTCGCCCTCTTCGGCATGGCGACCACCGTGTCGATGAGCGTCGCCGAACGGACCCGCGAGTTCGGCCTGCTCGGCGCCGTCGGCGCCACGACGGACCAGATCCGCTCGATCGTCCGCTGGGAGGCCGCGACGGTCGTCCTGCTCGGCACCCTCCTCGGCCTCGGCACGGCCCTGGCCACCGCGTCCCTCCTGCACGTCGCCACAGGCAGCTCGTACCTCGCCCCCAACGCCCCCTGGTGGCTGTTCCCCGCAGTGATCACCGGCGCCGCCGCCGTCACCTTCGCCGTCTCAGCCCTCCCCGCGAAAAGAGCAGTGGCCATCGCCTCGACGCGTTAAGCAGCGCCGTGGCGGTGGCAGTCGGTGAGGTGGTCGTCTACCAGGCCGCAGGCTTGCATTAGGGCGTAGGCGGTGGTGGGGCCTACGAAGCGGAAGCCCTGCTTCTTCAGTTCCTTGGCCAGGGCCTTCGAGGCGTCGGTGTAGGCGGGAACCTCGGACATGACGGTATAGGACGGGGAGTCGGGGTCGGCGTAGCGCCAGGCGGTGGCGGCGAGGCCGCCGGGGAGGTCGAGGGCCGCGCGGGCGTTGGCGATCGTGGCCTCGATCTTGGCGCGGTTGCGGACGATGGCGGCGTCGGCCATCAGGCGCTCGACGTCGCCGGGGCCGAACGAGGCGACCTTCTCGGCGTCGAAGCCGTGGAACGCGGCACGGAAGCCCTCGCGCTTGCGCAGGATCGTCAGCCACGACAGGCCGGACTGGAACGCCTCCAGGCACAGCCGCTCGTAGAGGCCCTGGTCGTCGCGGACCGGACGGCCCCATTCCTCGTCGTGGTAGGCGACGTAGTCGGGCGCCGACAGCCCCCACGGGCAGCGCGCCAGCCCGTCCTCGCCCAGAATCGCGGTGGTCACCCGCCCGTTCTACCTCATGCCTGCGACAGAACGGCGAGGCGGCGCAGCCCGACCCCCATGAACGCCTTCACGACCGGTCCCGCGACCAGCCAGGCGGCGCGGCCGAGGGGGCCGAGGGGCAGGTCGACGCGCTCGGCCCAGACGACGCGGCTGCCGGAGCCCTCCGGGACGACCTTGAAGAACGCCTCGCCGCGCACGACGCGGCCGGTGTGCCGGACCGCGACGCGGCGGCCGTCCCGCCAGTCGGTGATCACCATGGTGTCGAGGAAGCCGACCGGGCCGACGCCCGTCCACGCCCGCAGCTCGTCGCCGACCTTGTCGCCGCCCTCCGCGCGGGTGAACGGCATCCACTCGGCGTGTCGCGGCCAGTCGGTGAGGACGTCGAAGAGCCGCTCGGGCGGGGCCGCCGAGACCGCCTCCGCGTGGACCGCGACCGCGCTCATCTGCTCTCCTCCCCGTCCGGCTCGAAGGACTCCTTGCGGAGCGGCACCCGGGCGGCGGGCTCCTCGATGCCGTGCAGGGCGCCGACCGGGCCCGCCGGTTCGGCGTCGTCGGCGCGCTCGCGGGCGTCGTGGAGCTGCCGTTCCAGGTCCTCCACGCGGGCGTCGCGCTCGTTCAGGGCCTCGGTGAGGCGGTGGAACGCGTCGTCCGTCACATGCGGCTGGTACCCCCACAGAGTCCGGGGGAACCTGAGGCGGGCGCCCTCCCAGCCGACGACGGGCCGCCCCTCGGCGTCCACGCTGACCGGCGGATAGTCGGGATGGGCCTCGGCCAGCTCGCCGCCCCTGCCCATGGCGAGGGCGACGACGGCGCCCAGCACGGCCACGCCGGCCAGGACGAGAACCACGACCACGATCACGCTCCGATCTGACGGCACCCCATCGGGAAGACGATCCCCCGTCCCCGATCGTGCCACGCCCGGCGGCGTGGGGTTGCACGAGCGCGGGGTCCTTCCACCGGGCGCGCCGGTTGCGGACGCGGGCACGGCGCCCCCGGCGAGTCGCCGAGGACGCCGTGCCGGTCACGCCGCGACGGGCGTGCGCGGGTCCGGTCCTCAGCCGCGCAGGCGGTGCCAGGGGCCGGTGATCGCGAACGTGGCCCCCGGGTCGGACTGGCGGTTGGCGAACAGGATCCGCCCGTCCGGGGAGAACGTCACGCCGGTGAACTCGCTGTCATTGAGGGCGTTGCGGGCCATCGCGAACGGCTCGTCCCGGCGGGTGGTGCCGATGAGGTACTGCTCGCCGTCGCCGTCCTCCGCGAGGATCACACCGCCGCCGTACGGGGAGACGGTGATGTTGTCGGGGCCGTCGAAGCGCCCGCCCGGCTTGAAGACGAGCTGGAGCTCGATCTCGCCGCGGTGCGGGTCGTAGGTCCAGACCTGCCCGGCGTGGTCGGCGGCGCCGCCATCGGCCTTCCGGGAGTAGCTGCACACGAAGTAGGCCTTGCCGTGGCCCCACCAGGCGCCTTCGAGCTTCTGGCTCCGCGTGACCGTGTCGAACTGCTTGCGGACCGACGTCTGCTTCGCCGACGGGTCGGGCACCTCCACCCAGCCCGCGCGCAGCCGCGTCCCGGGCTCCTGGACGGCCGACAGGTCCGGGACGCCGGGGACGTTCAGCGCCTCCAGCTTCCCGCCCGACATGTAGGCGTGGTAGCCGCCGCGGTGGGCGCGGGGCCGGAACCGGTAGAAGAGCCCGAACGGCTTGGCGGCGTCCTCGGTCAGGTACGCGGTGAGCGTGTGCGGGTCGACGGCGACGGCCTCGTGCGCGAACCGGCCGAGCCCGGTCAGCGGGACGGGCTCGGTCCTGCGGCCGGTCGGGTCGACCTCGAACACCCAGCCGTGGCTCTTGGTCTGGCCCGTGAAGCCTTCGGTCTCCTCGCAGGTCAGCCACGTCCCCCAGGGGGTCCGTCCGCCCGCGCAGTTGGTGGACGTCCCGGCGAGGCTGACGTACTGCGACAGCAGGTTGCCCTTGCTGTCGACCTCCAGGGTGGTGGTGCCGCCGTTGGCGGCCGGGTCGTAGGTCCACTCGGGACGGCCCACGGCGCGGGTGCCGTTGTTGCTCTGCTCGTGGTTGCGCACCAGCCGGGTGCGGCCGTGGCGGCCGCCGGGGAACGAGGCCATCCCGTCGTGGTGCCCGGGGACGACCACGCCCTCGGAGATGGGCTCGCCCTCCACCGACAGCGTCTTGTAGGAGAAGCCCTCGGGCAGGTCCAGGACGCCCTTGGGGTCGGGGATCAGCGGGCCGTAGCCGTGGGCCTCCCCTGTTTCGGCACCGGCGGACGTCTGGAAGATTCCGTCCAGGCTTCCGGCCAGGGCGATGGACAGCGCGCCGGCCGCGCCGCCCTTGACGACTCCGCGACGGGTCACGGACATGGGCACTCCTTCACGTGAGGGGATCACGCGGGAGCCTGGTCGCCGTCCCTGAACCGCGGATGAACGATCACTGGCCGGGAGGAGAAACCCCAGGACAACGTTGGTCCGCGGGCGCCCCGAGTGCCGGCGCGCGTGCGGAGCGCGGCCTCAGAGGAGCTCCACCGCGGCGTCGACGGCGCCGGCGACGTCGCCGTCCGGCGGATACAGCAGGGACCGGCCCACCACCAGACCCCGCACGGTCGGCGACCGCAACGCACGCCGCCACCCCTCACGCGCCGCACCCTGATCGGCCGCCACCTCACCGCCCAGCAGCAGCGCGGGCAGCGTGGACGCGGCCATCACCCGCTCCATGTCCGCCACCACCGGCACCTTCAACCACGTGTACGCCGACGTCGTCCCCAACCCCGAAGCGATCGCGACCGCACGCGTCATCGCCTCCGGCGACAGGTCATTGCGGACCCGCCCCTCCACCCGCCGGGAGATGAACGGCTCCACCATCGCCATCAGCCCATGCCCGGCCAGCTCCGACACCGCCCGAGCACACGCCTCCAACGTGCGCACGGTCGCCGGGTCGTCATCGTCCACCCGCACCAGCATCTTGCCGCCGTCCAACCCCGACGCCGCGATCGCATCCGCGCCGTAGGCCGTGAAACGGTCATCGATCTCGAACGCCGAACCCGCCAGGCCACCCCGGTTCATCGAACCGATCACGACCTTGCCCTCCAGCACGCCCAGCAGCAGCAGATCCTCGATCACATCAGGCGTCCCCAGCACCCCGTCCACACCCGGCCGCTCCAACGCCATGCACAACCGATGCAGCAACTCCCCACGATCGGCCATCGCCAACGGATCACCACCCACCGCCAGCGCACCCCGAGCCGGATGATCAGCCGCCACCAACATCAACCGCCCCGAACCACCCAGCAACGACGCACGCCGCACCCGCCCCCGAGCAGCCTCCGCCACCGCCCCCGGACGCTCCGCCCGCACCTCGGCCAACCCCGCGATCCGCTCCGCCCGCGCACCCGCGGACGTCACGAGGCCACCCGCCCCACCAGTGCATCGATCATCGTCCACCGTCCCTGTCCGCGACTGCGCGGCGCCGGGTCGCGCCACCGGCACCGCCGAGTCTGGTCAAGATCACGAACGGCTGTCAATCCGCCACGGGGCGCACCATCGGTGCCCCGCACGGGCGACCGTTCAGGCCCCGAGGCCCTTGTAGTCCGCGGCTTCGGCGATGGCGGACCCGGCCAGGTCGAAGCCCTCCACGCACGCCAGGTACCCGGGGGCCTCCCAGTCGCTGCCGCCGGGCTCGCCACCGAGCGGCACGTACGTCCCGCCCGCCTGCCTGACCAGCAGCAGCCCGGCGGCGATGTCCCACGCGTTGATGGACGAGTCGTAGGCCGCGTCCAGCCATCCGGCGGCGACGTGGGCGAGGGTGAGGGCGGCGCTGCCCGGACGTCGCACGGTGGCGAACGCGTCCACCACCCGGCCGTAGCGCCGCAGTGCCTCCTCGCGTCCGAGGCTCAGGTCGTAGGCGCTCGGGTAGGACGTGGCGACGACGGCGTTCTCGTCGCAGGTCGCTCCGCGGCTGTGGATCGGCTGGCCGTTGCAGGTGGCACCGTCCAGGGACGCGGTGAACATGTCGTCGCGCACCGGGTCGTACACCACGCCCGCCACCAGTTCGCCGCCCATGGCCGCGCCGATGGACACGCAGAAGAACGGCAGGCCGACGGCGAAGTTGGCGGTCCCGTCGATGGGGTCGACGAACCAGCGCAGGTCGCCGTCCCCGCCGTCTCCGCCGCCCACGCCGCCTTCCTCGCCGACGACGACGCTGCCGGGGGTGTGCTCGGCCAGCACCTCCCGGATCGTCTCCTCCGCCGCCCGGTCGTGCACGGTGACCGGGTCGTGGATGTCGCGCTTGAGATCGACCTCGGGACGCGACCGGAACGCCGTCCGCAGACGGTCCCCCGTGGCGCGGGCGGCGAGTTCGGCGATCCCGGCGAGCTCCCGCGAGGCGGGGACGTCGACGCTCATTGTTCTCCTTCGATCACGACAAGGTCACGAATGCGCACATGACGACCGTATCCGAGTGCCGCGAGGGGCCCGGGCGGGCCCTTTGTTACAGAGCCTCCGGCTCGGGCAGTGGGTCCCTGTGCCGGATCCGGCGTCGCCGTCCAAGGGAAAGAACATGAGGTACAAGATCGACAAAGGCACGGTCGTCGTGGTGACGGGAGCCTCCGGCGGCATCGGACGCGCCGCCGCGGTCGCGTTCGCGCGCCGCGGGGCCCGGGTCGCCCTCCTGGCCCGCGGGGACGAGGGCCTGGAGTCGGCCGCCTCCGACGTCGAGGCCGCCGGCGGGCGCGCGCTGCCGATCAGCGTGGACGTCGCCGACCCCCGCGCGGTGGACGAGGCGGCGGAGCGGGCCGAGAAGGAGCTCGGGCCGATCGGCGTGTGGGTCAACGTGGCGTTCTCCTCGGTGTTCGCGCCGTTCTGGGAGATCGAGCCGGAGGAGTTCAGGCGCACCACCGAGGTCACCTACCTCGGCTACGTCAACGGCACCAGGGCCGCGCTGCGGCGGATGATGCCGCGCGACCGCGGCGTGATCGTCCAGTGCGGGTCGGCGCTGGCCTACCGGGGCATCCCCCTGCAGAGCGCGTACTGCGGCTCCAAGCACGCCGTCCAGGGGCTGCACGACTCGCTGCGGGCCGAGCTGATGCACGAGCGCAGCGGCGTGAAGCTGACGATGGTGCAGATGCCCGCGGTCAACACGCCCCAGTTCGACTGGGTGCTGAACCGGATGCCGCGCCGCCCGCAGCCCGTCCCGCCCATCTACCAGCCGGAGATCGCGGCGGACGCGCTCGTCTACGCCGCCGAGCATCCCCGGCGCCGGGAGTACTGGGTCGGCGCCAGCACGGTCGGCACGCTCCTCGCCGACAAGTTCGCCACGGGGCTGCTGGACCGCTACCTGGCCCGGACAGGCTTCGCGTCCCAGCAGACCGAGCAGCGCACGCGTCCGGACCAGCCCGCGAACCTGTGGGAGCCGGCGGACGACGCCCCGGGCCACGACCACGGCAGCCACGGGCGGTTCGACGAGCAGGCGCACGCGAGGAGCCCGCAGGTGTGGGCGGGGCGCCACAAGTACCTGGTGGGAGCGGCGACGGCCGGCGCCGCGGCGGGGGCCGCCGCGGGCGCCGCCAGGCTCCTGCGGCGATGACGCACGAGACGACGAAGGAGAGAGCGATGGCGCAGCAAGTGGCCGACTACGTCCTCCGGCGGCTGACCGAGTGGGGCGTGAAGCGCGTCTACGGATATCCGGGCGACGGCATCAACGGGCTGCTCGGCGCGTTCGACCGCGCCGAGGGCGAGCCGGAGTTCGTCCAGACGCGGCACGAGGAGATGGCCGCGTTCATGGCCTGCGGCCACGCGAAGTTCACCGGCGAGGTCGGCGTGTGCGCGGCGACGTCCGGTCCGGGCGCGATCCACCTGCTGAACGGCCTGTACGACGCGAAGCTGGACCACCAGCCGGTCGTGGCGATCGTCGGGCAGCAGAAGCGCCTGGCGCAGGGCACGCACTACCAGCAGGAGGTCAACCTGGAGAACCTGTTCTCCGACGTCTCGGAGTTCTGCCAGATCGTCATGCACCCCGGCCAGATGCGGCACGTCATCGACCGGGCGTTCAAGACCGCCCTGACCACCCGCGGCGTATCGACGATCATCATTCCGGAGGACGTCCAGGAGGCCGACGCGGTGCCGTCGCCGCCCAAGGAGCACGGCTCGGTGTACTCCAGCGTGGGGTGGAGCAGGCCCCGCGTGCTGCCCGACCCCGACGAGCTGCGCAAGGCCGCCGACGTCCTCAACGAGGGCACGAAGGTCGCGATGCTGATCGGCCAGGGCGCCGCCGGCGCCGAGGCCGAGGTGATCGAGACGGCCGAGCTGCTCGGCGCCGGCATCGCCAAGGCGCTGCTCGGCCGCGAGGTCGTCCCCGACGACCTGCCGTTCGTCACCGGTCCCATCGGCCTGCTCGGGTCCAAGGCCAGCGACGAGATGATGATGAACTGCGACGTGCTGTTCATGATCGGCACGAGCTTCCCGTACGCCGAGTGGCTGCCGGACGAGGGCAGCTGCCGGGGCGTCGAGATCGACATCGACGGGCGCATGATCGGCATCCGCTACCCGATGGACGCGCACGTCGTCGGGGACGCGAAGGAGACGCTCCGGGAGCTGATCCCGCTGCTGCGCCGCAAGGAGGACCGCTCCTGGCGCGAGGAGATCGAGGAGAACGTCCGCGCCTGGGACGCGGTCATGGACAAGCGGGCCGCCCAGAGCTTCGAGGGAAAGATCAACCCGCAGGCCGTGGCGCACGAGCTGTCGCCGCTGCTGCCGGACGGCGCGATCCTCACCGCCGACTCCGGGTCGGCCACCAACTGGTGGGCCCGGCACATCAAGCTCCGCGACGGGATGCGGGCGTCGCTGTCGGGCACCCTCGCCACGATGGGGCCCGGCGTCCCGTACGCCATCGCCGCCCGGTTCGCCTACCCCGACCGGCCGGTGATCTGCTTCGTCGGCGACGGCGCGTTCCAGATGAACGGGATGAACGAGATGCTCACCGTGAAGCGGTACGCCGACCGGATGGCCGGCTCGCCGCTGATCTTCGCGGTGTTCAACAACCAGGACCTCAACCAGGTCACCTGGGAGCAGCGCGCGATGGGCGGCGACCCCAAGTACGAGGGCTCGCAGCGCATCCCGGACTTCCCGTACTCGAAGTACGCCGAGCTCTGCGGCCTCAAGGGGATCTACTGCGACGATCCCGGGAAGGTCACCGACGCCTGGCGGGAGGCCCTGGCGAGCGACCGTCCCGTCGTCCTGGAGTTCGTGGTGGACAACGAGATCGCCCCGATCCCGCCGCACATCATGAAGGACCAGGCCAGAAAGGCCGTCAAGGCGGGCCTCAGGGACCCGCAGAAGCTCGGCATCGCGGCCCGCGGCTTCCGCCAGAAGCTGACCGACATGTACGAGAACATGCCGGGCCGCAGGCACGACTGACCGGCGTCCGGAGCGGAGCGGAGGACGACGGTCAGTCCCCCTCCGGGGGTGTGGGGGTCGCCCCCCACAATGACGGACTCCGCCGGCGTCCGGAGCGGAGCGCCAGCGGAGCGGAGGACGACGGTCAGTCCCCCTCCGGGGGCGTGGGGGTCGCCCCCCACAATGACGGAGGCCGCCGGCGGCCGGGTCAGAGTTCGGCTTCGGCGTAGTCCTCGGGGGAGAACTCGATGCGGGGCTGGGACCGCTCCAGGAGGTCGAACGCCTCGGGGACCGAGTCCGTCCAGCCGACGGCGTCCCAGATCTTGGGGCGGGCGAAGCCCTGCTCGGTGAGGCCCTTCATCAGCTCGCGCAGCGGCTCGTAGACGCCGGTCGGGTCGAGGATGACGATGGGCTTGTCGTGCATGGTCAGCACGCGGGCCGTCCACACCTCGAACAGCTCCTCCAGCGTGCCGATGCCGCCGGGCAGGACGAGGAACGCGTCGCTGCGCCGGTCCATCTCGCCCTTGCGGGCGCGCATGTCGGCGGTGACGACCAGCTCGTCGTTGTCCTCGTCGGAGATCTCGACGCTGACCAGCCCCTCGGGGATCACGCCGACCGTGCGGGCGCCGCCGGCCCGCGCGGCGCGGGCGACGGCGCCCATGCACGAGACCTGGGCGCCGCCGCTGACGAGGCTGTGGCCGCGCCGGGCCAGCTCGGCGCCGGCCTCGGCGGCGAGGTCGACGTAACGGCGGTCGATCTTGCCGCTGGACGAGCAGAACACGCAGACGGCGAGGGGTTTCCGGGAGTTCACCCGGCCCAATCTAACCGCTCCGTCCGGTCGGGGCCCGTCGATTTTCCGGCCTAGGCGGTGGCCAGGTCCCTGCGGCGCAGACCGAGCAGGCCGAGGGCGGACAGGACGGCCGCGACCGCGAGCAGCCAGAGCAGCGGCACGGCCGTGAACGCGTGCCCCGGCAGCTTCGGGACGTGGGTGAACGGCGAGACGTCCAGGACCCACTGGTTCAGGTCGAGCCCGGCTCCGAAGAGCGTCACGACCGCGAAGACCCCGACCGCGGCCCAGGCGCCGCCGGTGAGCCTCGGCGCGAGGCCGAACAGCGCGAGCGCGATCGCCGCGACCAGCCACACGGCGGGCAGCTGCGCGAGCGCGGCGAGCAGGACGCGCGGCACCTCGCGGCCGGGGTCGCCGGTGTCCAGGCCGTGCGCGAGACCGGCGGCCAGGCCCGCGACGCCGAGCCCGGCGACCGGGCCGAGCAGCGCGAAGACCAGGTGGCCCGACGCCCACCGCAGCCGTCCGACGGGGGTGGCGAGCAGCGGCTCGGCGCGCTGCGCGGTCTCCTCTGTGCGCAGCCGCAGCGTGGCCGAGACGGCGTAGGCGGCGGCGATCAGGCCGAGCATGCTCATGATCGAGGCGAAGTAGGCGTCGGTGATCCCGCCCTGCCCGCCGAGCCGGGTGAAGATCTTCGCCAGGTCGGGGTTGTCCTTGACCATGTCGCCGACGCCGCCCGCCACCGCGCCGTACACGACGCCGAGCGCGGCGAACCCGGCGAGCCAGCCGTAGAGGGCGCGGCTCTGCAGCCGCCAGCCGAGGCCGAGGGACCCCGAGAGCAGGCGCGGGGCGTCCGCGGAGCCGAGCCTGGGCGGCAGCACGCCCGCTCCCACGTCCCGGCGCGCCGACAGCAGGCCCGCGGCGGCGACGAGGAGGGCGGTGAGCGCGGCGACCGGCAGGAGCGTCCACCAGCGTTCCCCGCCGTAGGCGCGCAGGCGGTTCTCCCAGCCGAGCGGGGACAGCCAGCCCAGCCACGACAGCTCGTTGCCCGCGCCGCCGACGTCGGCGGCCATCCGGACCACGAACGCGGCGCCGAGCGCGGCGATCGCCGTGCCCCTGGCCGCGCCCGCGCCCTCGCTGAGCTGGGCGGTGACGCCCGCGACGGCGGCGAAGACGCACCCGGCGGCGGCCAGTTGCAGGCCGAACGCCAGCGAGCCCGCGAACGGCAGGCCCTGCGCGACCAGACCCGCGGTGAGCAGGGCGGCGAGGACGAGGTTCGCCGCCATCGTCACGGCGAGCGCGGCGGCCAGGCCCGCGCCGCGCCCGGTGACGGTGGCGCCGAGCAGCTCGCGGCGGCCCGCCTCCTCCTCGGTGCGGGTGTGCCGGACGACGGTGAGCACGCTGATCAGCGCGACGACCACCGGGATGAACCCGGACCGCTGGGCGATGATCGCGCCGAGGCTCGTGTCGTACAGCGGCCCGTAGAGGGCGAGGAACGTCGGGTTGTTCCCCGTCGTCCGCCCGTAGGCGAGGCGTTCGGCGGCCGTCGGGTAGAGGCTGTCGGTGGCCGCCACGAAGTTGATCGGGATCAGCGCCAGCACGATGACCCAGGACGGCAGCAGGAACCGGTCGCGGCGCAGGATCAGCCGGATCAGCCCGCCGGTCCCGGTGAGCGACCGCATCGGCGTCGCGCGGGACGGCCGGGCCGCCCGCGCCTCGTGGACCGCCGCGCTCATCGGGCGGCCTCCGATGCGAGCTCGTCCTTGTAGTGGCGCAGGAAGAGCTCCTCCAGCGTCGGCGGGCGGCTGCTCAGGCTCCGCACGCCGACCTCGGTGAGCTGCCGCAGCGCCGCGTCCAGCTCGGGCGTGTCCACCTCGAAGCGGATCTTGTTGCCGTCGATCCGGACGTCGTGCGCGCCGGGCAGGGGCAGCCCGTCCGGGGACGACGCCAGCTCGGCGTCGATGGACGTGCGGGTCAGGTGCCGCAGCTCGTCCAGCGTCCCGGACTCCACCGCGACGCCCTTGCGGATGATCGTCACGCGGTCGCAGAGCGCCTCGACCTCGGACAGGATGTGGCTGGACAGCAGCACGGTCCGGCCGTCGCGCCGCTCCTCCCGGACGCACTCCTGGAACACCTCCTCCATGAGGGGGTCCAGGCCGGAGGTGGGCTCGTCGAGCAGCAGCAGCTCGGCGTCGGACGCCAGCGCGGCGATGAGCCCGACCTTCTGCCGGTTGCCCTTGGAGTAGGCGCGGCCCTTCTTGCGCGGGTCGAGCTCGAACCGGTCGAGCAGCTCGGCCTTGCGCCGCGCGTTCACGCCGCCGCGCATCCGGCCGAGCAGGTCGATCACCTCGCCGCCGGACAGGTTCGGCCACAGCGTGACGTCGCCGGGGACGTAGGCGAGCCGGCGGTGCAGCTCGGTCGCGTCCCGCCACGGGTCGCCGCCGAGCAGCCGGGCGGTGCCCCCGTCGGCGCGCAGCAGGCCGAGCAGGACGCGGATGGTGGTGGACTTCCCGGCGCCGTTCGGGCCGAGGAACCCGTGCACCTCGCCGGGCCGGACGGTCAGGTCCAGGCCGTCCAGCGCGCGGGTCCGGCCGAAGTTCTTGACCAGGCCGGAGAGGGCTATGGGGGGCGTGTTCGTGGTCACCGGTCCTCCTCGTCGAGGGGTCGCCCGCCGGGGGCGGGCAGGTTCTTCAGGGCGGCGCGCGCCTGCGCCACCAGTTCGGGCGACAGGAGCCGGTCGTCGAGGACGTCCAGCATCGCCAGCGCCATGCGGGGGTAGCCGTCGCCCAGGAGGACGTCGGCGCCGAGGGCCCTGGACATGTGCTCGTGCAGGACGATCACGCCGAAGCTCATGCCGGTCAGGACGGTCGCGTAGCCGTGCAGGTCGTCGGTGCTCGGCGCGGCCATGCCGGGGGCGCCGCGTTCGAGCATCTCCTCGCTGAACGCGACCGCGTCGTCGAAGAGCACGGCCGCGGCGGCCGATCGGTCGGTCAGGGCGCGGGCCAGGTAGCGCTGGACCGGCAGGGCCGTCCGCATGGCGATGCCGAGGAAGCTCGGATTGGCCATCCCGCCGCGCAGGGCCTCCTGCTTGGTCTCGCGGATCACCTCGATCACGTGCTCGTCGCAGGCCGCGCGCAGGGCCTCCTTCGTCCCGTAGTGGTGCTGGACGAGGGCGGGCGACACCCCGGCGGCCTTGGCGATGCCCCGGATCGTGGCGCCCTTCACCCCGTGCTCGGCGAACTCCAGCAGGGCCGCGTCCCTGATCCGGGCGCGCCCGGTCAGGTCGTCGGCCCGCTCCCGCGTCGCCATCCCCACCCCCTGTACGGATGTTCAGTTGCCTGTACGCTTGTACACTGTACTCGCGTACAGGCTCCCGTCAACCGGTGCGGGGCGGACCGTCCGGGCGGCGGGTCAGCCCCCGGGAAGCTGGCCGAGCGTCACCTGGACCTGCTTCTTCGAGCCGTCCGGACGCTGGAGCTCGACCTTCACCGTCTGGCCGGGCCTGAGGTCCGCGAGGACGGTCGTCAGCGCCGTCTGGTCGGGCGTCGCGACGCCGTTCACCGAGAGGATCAGGTCGCCCGGCCGGATGCCCGCCTTGGCGGCGCCGCCGCCCTTCTCCACCTCCACGACGGCGACCGCCGAACGCCGGCCGGTCTGCGGGTCGACGATCGTGCGCACCACCACGCCGAGCGCGGCCCGGCCCGAGTTCGACACCTTCCCCGACTCGATGAGCTGCGGAACGATCCGCTTGACCGTGTCGCTCGGCGTCGCGAACCCGATGCCGGGCGCCGCGGCGCCGATCTGCGGGTCGGAGGCCGCCGCGGTGGGGATGCCGATCACCTGCCCGTCCAGCGTGACCAGGGCGCCGCCGCTGTTGCCCGGGTTGATGTCCGCGCTCGTCTGGATGGCGTCGGCGATCGTCGACCCCTGGAAGGCCCCCTCCCCCTTGGTCGACACCGTGCGGTGCAGCGCGGAGACGATCCCGTTCGTCACGCTTCCGGAGAGGCCGAGCGGATTGCCCATCGCCAGCACGATCTGCCCGACCTGCGCCTTGCCGGACTCGCCCCACGACGCCGGTTTCAGCGACACGCCGCCGACCTTGATGACGGCCAGGTCGTCGGCGGCGAACGCGCCGACCATCGAGGCGTTCGCCGGGGAACCGCCGCCGGACGAGGTGACCTGGATCTTCTTCGCCCCGGCGACCACGTGCGCGTTGGTGACGATGTCGCCCTGGGCGTCGAACACGACGCCCGACCCCTCCCCCTGATCGGTCTGGATCTTCACCACCGACGGCAGGACGGCGTCCACGACCTTCACGTACTGCTGCTGCAGGTCCGACCCGGCCCCGGACACCGGGGCCGACGTCCGCACCGACGCCGGCCCCGCGTTCCCGGCCCTCCCGGCGTTCTCGGACTTCCCGCTGCACCCGGCGAGCACCACCGCCCCGGCCAGCGCCGCCGCGCAACCCCTCGCCCTCGCGCTCCTGTCCACGCTCCACCTCCAGAGGGCACCGTTCCCGCCCGCCGGGCGGCGGGCGCCGCGCCGCGCGCGATTTTGCGACGTCATGCCGCAGGCCAGGACCGCACCTGATCTTTGGCGGCCCCGGCGCGCACCGCGCCGCCCGGGAGGGGCCGCGGCCGGTTTCTCGTGATCGGTGAGGGGTAGCCGTCCGACCATGTCGCGCGGAGGCGGGCACGGCGAGAGGGGCCACCGGGGCGTCCCCCACACCGCCGACCTGCGGATCGAGGCGTGGGGGCCGACGCGGGAGGGCTGCGTCGCCGAGGCGGTGGCCGGGCTCGTGGAGTCGTTCGCCGACGTCTCCGGCGTCCGCCCGTCCGGCGGGATCCGGGTGGACGTGCCGCCGGGGCCGGACGCGGACCTGCTCGTCGCCGTCCTGGACGAGGTGATCTACCGCCTGGACGTCGACGGCGTCCTGGTCCTGGACGCCGAGATCGCGGCGGCGCCGGACGGCGGGCTCACCGCCCGGCTCGCGACCGGGGACGCGGCGGAGGCGGTGGCGACGGGCGCCGTGCCCAAGGCGGTGTCGCTGCACGAACTGCGGTTCGGCCGGGACGGCCGCGGCTGGTCCTGCGCCGTGACGATCGACGTGTGACGGGCGGCGCGCCAGACCGCGGCGCGTGACCGGCCCGGTCAGCCCTTCACGACGCCCAGCGGGACGAGCCGGGCGACCTTCCGGCAGAGCCCGGCGCCCTCCCCGGCCTCGACCACGGCGGACACGTCCTTGTAGGCGTCCGGCGCCTCCTCGGCCAGCCCGCGCCATGACGACGGCCGCACGGCGATGCCCCGCTCCTCCAGCTCCGCCCGCAACTCCTTGCCGCTGACGCCGCGCGCGGCCTGGTGGCGGCTGCGCACCCGTCCGGCGCCGTGGCACGTGGACGCGAACGCGGGCCCGCCCGGCACGCCCGTCAGGACGTAGGACGAGGTCCCCATCGTCCCGGGGATCAGCACCGGCTGGCCGGCCTCCCGCAGGTCCGGTGGCAGATCGGGATGGCCGGGCGGCAGGGCGCGGGTGGCGCCCTTGCGGTGCACGCACAGCCGCCGCCGCTCGCCGTCCACCCCGTGCTCCTCGAGCTTGGCCAGGTTGTGCGAGACGTCGTAGACCAGGTCGAGCCGGGCGCCCGCGACCCGCCGGAACACCCGGCGCGCCGCCTGGGCGAGCAGCTGCCGGTTGGCGCGGCCGTAGTTGGCCGCCGCCGCCATCGCGCCCAGGTAGGCGCGGCCCTCGGCGGACTCGACGGGGGCGCAGGCGAGCTGGCGGTCGGGGACCTCGATGCCGTGCCGCGGCATCGCCGCCTCCATCGCCCGGACGTGGTCGGTGCAGATCTGGTGGCCGAGCCCGCGCGACCCGCAGTGGATCATGACGCAGACCTGCCCCGGCCGCAGCCCGAACGCCCCGGCCACGTCCGCGTCGTAGACCTCGGCGACCCGCTGCACCTCCAGGAAGTGGTTGCCCGAGCCGAGGCTGCCGACCTGGCGGGCGCCGCGCTCCACCGCGCGCTCGCTCACCCGGCCGGGGTCGGCGCCCGCGACCGCTCCCGCGTCCTCGCACCGGCGCAGGTCGCGCTCGTCCCCGTGGCCCCGCTCGACCGCGTACCGCGCTCCCCCGGTGAGGATGCCGGTCAGCTCCCGCCGTCCCGGCAGGTGCCAGACCGCGCCCTTGCCCATGCCGCGGGGGATGACGGGGTCGAGGCCGTCCATCAGGTCGCGCAGGACGGGGGCGAGGCCGGAGGCGTCGATGTCCGCCGCCAGCAGCCGGACGCCGCACGAGATGTCGAACCCGACGCCGCCGGGCGAGACCACGCCGCCCTCGCGCGGATCGGTCGCCGCCACGCCGCCGATCGGGAAGCCGTATCCGAGGTGGATGTCGGGCATGGCATAGGAGGCCTCGACCACGCCCGGGAGCATGGCGACGTGGACGACCTGCTCGATCGCGTTCTCGGCGGGCTCCAGCAGCTCCCGCGACGCGAACACCACGCCGGGCACGCGCATGGCGCCGGTCGGCTCGATCCGGAACCGGTAGGGCCCCTCCTCGATCAGGTCGGCGGTCACAGGGCGGGGCTACCCCCGGCCCCGCCCCTCATGCGCCGTCGCAGGTCAGCGCCCGAAGGGTGCACGCGCTCCAGGCGGGTAGCGTGCGAACCATGCTCGCCGAACCCGCGCCCGCGCTGAGCGACCTCGCGCTCGGGCTGGTCGTGGTGGCGCTCGCGGTCCGGCTGGGACGGACGCCGGCGCCGCATCGGCACTGGCGCACGGCCTTCTGGTGGGCCGGGGCCGCGGCGCTCGCCGGCTCCGTCCACCACGGCCTGGTCAAGCACTCGCAGGAATGGTCGGGGCCGAGCTGGGCCCTGATCAGCGCCATGGTCGTCGTCGCGGTGTCCTACCTGCTGGCGGCCACCGTCGCCGAGGTGCTCGGCCCGCGCCACGGCCGGACGTTCTGGCTGCTGCGCTCCGTGGGGATCGGCGCCTACATCGTCCTCGCCGTGACCGGGCACGCCGGGGTCGGCGCCCTGCTCGCCTGCGAGAGCCTGACGATGGTGTGCATCCTCGCGCTCTGGGGCCGGGCGGCCCGGCACCGCCACCCGATGGCCGTCCCGGTGATCGTCGCGCTGGTCGCCAGCGCCGCGGCGGCCGCGACCAAGGCGATCGACCCGAGCGTCACCCGCGGCGTCGCGCTGGACCCGACCTCGGTCTACCACCTCGCCCAGATCGTCGGCATGGTGCTGCTCTACCTGGCGGTCAGCAACCCGCGCCGCCCGGACCGCGAGCGGCGCGCCCTTCCCGGATAGCACGCGGCCGCCCGGGACGGCACGGGCTCGGCGGGTCGCGCGGCACCGGCGGACAGCACTGGCCACGGTGGCACATTCCCCTAACGGAGGTGTCTTCCTTCTGTGCTGAAGGGTGCCCTTTCGGACACGGACGGTCACCGTTAGCTTTCAACCCGTGATCCCAAGCCACCGTCCCCGTGGAGGAAAGCGTTCATGACGGCCATCGCCAGCGTCTACCAGCACGACGTCGCCACCTACTGGAACACCGAGCGCAACCCGGTCAACCTGCGCCTCGGCGACGTTTCGGGGATCTACCACCACCACTACGGCATCGGCGAGGTGGACTGGTCGGTCCTGGAGACCCCGGAGGACGCCCGCGAAGAGGCGGTCATCGCCGAGCTGCACCGGCTGGAGAACGCCCAGGCCCGGTTCCTGCTCGAACACCTCGGCGACATCAGGCCCGACCACCGGCTGATGGACGCCGGCTCGGGCCGCGGCGGATCCAGCATCATGGCCAACGCCGCCTTCGGCTGCCAGGTCGACGGGGTGTCGATCTCCCAGGCGCAGGTCGACTTCGCCAACGGGCAGGCCGCCGAGCGCGGCGTGTCCGACAAGGTCCGGTTCCACTTCAAGAACATGCTCGACACCGGGTTCGAGGCGGGGGCGTTCCAGGCGATCTGGAACAACGAGTCGACGATGTACACCGTCCTCGACGACCTGTTCGCGGCGCACTCGCGGCTGCTGGCCCGCGGCGGCCGCTATGTCACGATCACCGGCTGCTACAACGACGTCTACGGGCTGCCGTCCCGGGCGGTGTCGACCATCAACGCCCACTACGTGTGCGACATCCACCCGCGCAGCGCCTACTTCCGCGCGATGGCGGCCAACCGGCTCGTGCCCGTCACCGTGGTCGACCTGACCGCCGACACCATCCCGTACTGGGAGCTGCGCGAGAAGTCGTCGGTCGCGACCGGCATCGAGAGCGCCTTCCTGGAGGCGTACCGCGACGGCAGCTTCCAGTACCTGCTCATCGCCGCCGATCGCATCTGAACTTTGGACCCGGACCGGTCGCCTTCGGGCAGAGGCAGGTGAGCAGACCATGGACACGACGCACCACGGGTGCAGCGGCCGGCGCGCGCCGCACGGCTCGTCCGCGCAACCCCGGCCGGGGCGGCCGTCCGGGCCGGGGACCGGGGCGGCGGCCCTGCCGTCGCTGATCGCCGCGGCGCGGCCCAGCCGGGAGGTGCCCTACGGCGACCTCCTGGCCGGGCACCATCCGCGCCCGGTCGGCGGCGGCGGGCCCGGCTACGTCGAGCGCGCCTGGGGGGACGGGTCGCACTCGCCGCTCTACTGCCCGCTCCCCGAGCGCGCCGACGACGCCCTCGCCGCCGAGGTCGACGCCCGGCTGGCCGCCTGGGCGCGCGACCGCGGGTTCGACGACCACGAACTCGACGCGCTGGGCAAGGCGGCCTTCGGGCGGCTGGTCACCCTCGCCCACCCCGACACCGACGACCCGGACGCCCTGCTCGTCGCCGCCCAGCTGAACGCCGGATGGTGGGCGGCCGACGACTACTACGCCGACGACACCGCACTCGGCGCCGTGCCCGCGCGGCTGCCGCAGCGCCTCACCCTGGTGATGGCGGCGATGGACCCGGTCCCATCCGCGGGCGAGTTCACCCCGCCGCTGAGCGAGGCCCTCCAGGGGGACGTCGTCCTGCGGATGCTCGGCTCGGCGGTCGGCCACCTGAAGCGCCACGCGTCCCCCGTGCAGGTCCAGCGGATCTGCTACTCCACGTTCGCCATGTTCGTGAGCTGGACGGCCTACGCGGCCTGGCGCGAGAAGGGCGAGGACCCGCCCGCCTGGGAGTACCTGGCGGCGCGCCAGCACGACAGCTTCTACACCTCGATGACGCTCATCGACGTCGTCGGCGGCTACGAGGTCCCGGCCCACCTGTACTACGACCCGCGCGTCCGCCGCGCCGCCTTCCGCGCCGGGACGGCGAGCGTGATCGTCAACGACCTGCACTCGGTGGCCAAGGACGCCGCCGACGAGAACCCGGTCTGCAACCTGGTGCTGCTGATCGCCGCCGACCGGGGCTGCTCGGTGGAGGAGGCGACCGAGACCGCCGTGCGCGTGCACAACGACCTCGTCCGCGACTTCGAGGCCGGCCACCGCGAGCTCGCGGGCGTCCCCTCCCCCGAGCTGCAGCGGTTCCTGCGCGGGCTGCGGGCCTGGATGGGCGGCGGCTTCGAATGGCATGCCACCAACCCGCGCTACCGCGAGGGAGCCTGAGGGTCCCGCGTCGCGGAGGCGTCCGGCGCCGGGCTTTCCCGAATTCGGGTGACGACCAAATCATGTTCGGTCGAGCGGAACGTGTTGATGGTTTTGCCACACGGAGTCAAGGGAGCAGCCAAAGGCCGAATGATGCGCAAGTGTGATCCGGCACGACCGACCGGGCGCGCACCGGAAAAGGCCGCCTGCATTACTCTCTCTGCGTCGCTGTACCCGGGGATGGAGCGAGGCGCACGGTGGAATTCCGTATTCTGCGCAAGAGGCTGGGCATCCGGGCGGGGAGCGGCGAATCCATCGCCGTGCCCCACCCGCACGCCCGCGGGCTGCTGGTGATGCTGCTGCTCGAAGAGGGCCGCCCCGTCCCGGCCGACGTGCTCGTCGAGCGGCTCGCCGACCCCGTCGGCGCGCCGGACCCCGCCGCGACGCTCACGCGGGCCGTCGGCACCGCGCGGCTCTCGCTCCCGCCCGGCCGCCTCGTCACCGAGAACGGCGGCTACCGGCTCGTCCTCGACGGGGACGACGACCTGGACCTGAGCCGGTTCCGGGCCCTCGCCGCGGACGCCCGGCGCCTGCGCGCCTCCGACGCCGCGTCCGCGATCGCCGAGTACGAGAGCGCGCTGGCTCTGTGGGGCGAGGAACCGCTGGGCGACCTGCCCGCCGCCGGAGCCCTGGACGCGACCCGGCGGGCGCTCGTCGGCGAGCGCGGCCAGGTGCGCGAGGAATTAGCAGAGGTGAAGCTCTCCCAGGGCCGGCACCACGACCTCATCGGGCCCGCGCACGGCTGGGTCGCGCAGGAGCCGTCGAACGAGCATCTGCGGAGCCTGCTGATGCTCGCGCTGCACCGGGCCGGGCGCAAGGACGAGGCGCTGCGCCTGTTCGAGGAGGCGGAGGACCTGCTGGCACCGGCCGGGCCCGGGCCCGCCCTCCGGCGGACCGCCGCACAGATCGGCCGCGACGACCCGGGCCTGGACTACCGGCCCCGCCCCGTCCTGGTGCCGCTTCCCGCGGACCGGGCCGCCGACCTGTCCATCGACACCCTCCAGGCCTCCCCCGCCCGCATCTACGACTACTACCTCGGCGGCAAGGACAACTACGCCGTCGACCGCGCGGCCGCCGAAGAGATCATGAAGACGGTGCCCGACGCCCCCGCCGCGGCCCGCGCCAACCGCGACTTCCTGACCCGCGCCGTGCGCCACCTGGCGCAGGCCGGCATCCGGCAGTTCATCGACGTCGGGACCGGCCTGCCCACGCAGGGCAACGTCCACGAGATCGCCCGTGACGCCGCTCCGGACGCCCGCGTGGTGTACGTCGACAACGACCCCGTCGTGCTGGCGCACGGCCGGGCCCTGCTGGAGGGCAGCCCCAGCGTCGCGGTCATCGAGGGCGATCTGCGCCGTCCCGAGGAGCTGCTGGCCGACCCGCGGCTGAACGAGCTGATCGACCTGCGCGAGCCGGTGGGCCTGCTGCTGGTGGCCGTCCTGCACTTCGTCCACGACGACCACGACCCCGCCGGGCTCGTCGTGCGGCTCGCCGGGCGGCTGCCGTCCGGCAGCCACGTGGTGGTCTCCCACGGCTACGACGGCGGCATGGACCCCGGCGACACCGAGCACTCCCGGGCCGTCTACCGCAGGTCGAAGCTGCCGATCTACTCGCGCGGCCCCGAGGAGGTGGCCCGCTGCTTCGCCGGGCTGGAGATCCTCGACCCCGGCATCGTGTGGGTCCCGCAATGGGGCCGCCCGCACCCGGCGCGGCCCGCGCGGGACCCGCAGTGGAGCCACTTCATCGGGGCCGTCGCCCGCAAGCCCTGACCGGCCGGCCCGCCTCACCCCGCCCTGAGAGTGATCACGGTCGGCAGCTCGGCGAACCCGCGCACGTACGGCGAGTTGACGCGCCGGGCCCCGGCCTCGTCGATGTCGTAGTCGGCGGTGCGGGCCGCGAGCTCCTCCAGCGCGACCCGGGCCTCCAGCCGGGCCAGGTGCGCGCCGATGCAGTAGTGCCGCCCCGACCCGAAACTGATCTTGGCGGTGGTGTCGCGGCCCAGGTCGAACCGGTCGGGATCGGCGAACGCGCGCGGGTCGCGGTTCGCCGCGCCGATCAGCAGCAGCATGCGGGCCCCGGCGGGGACGGTCACGCCGTGCAGGGTGAACTCCCCGGTCACCGTCCGCCCGTCGGCCTGCGCCGGCGCCTCCAGGCGCAGCGTCTCCTCGATCCAGTCGCCGACCCGCCCGAACGCCCCGGACGGCCGGTCCAGATGCCGCCAGGCGCAGTGCCAGGCACCCGAGATCAGGTTCGTGGCCGTCTCGTTCCCGGCCGCGATCAGGATGAACAGCACCCCCATGATCTCGGCCTCGGTCAGGTGGTCGCGGCCCTCGGCGACGTCCAGCAGCGCCGACGCGAGGTCGTCGCGGCGCCGCGCCCGGCGCTCGGCGATCAGGCCGCGGAAGTAGCCCACCAGGGCGGGGATCGCGTCGCGGCCCGCCTCGGTCACGTCCCGCACGCCCTGCTCGTGGTGGACGATCGCGTCTGCCAGCCGCCGCAGCTCGCCGCGGTCGGCCTCCGGGACGCCGACCAGCTCGGAGATGACGTCCATCGGCAGCAGCGCCGCGAAGTCGGCCACGAGGTCCAGCTCCGCGCCGCCCGGCCCGGCGCCGGCCAGCGCCCGGTCCAGGTGGCCGCGCGCGATGCCGCGGACCCGCTGCTCCAGCTCGGCGACGCGGCGCGGCGTGAACGCCTTCGCCACGAGCCCGCGCATCCGGGTGTGCTCCGGCGGGTCCATCGCGAGGAACGACGCGTGCGTCCGCGCCTTCGGGCCCCACACCGACGGCTCCAGCAGGATCCCGTTCGCGCTGGAGAAGCGCCGGAAGTCCCGGAACGCCGCGGTCACGTCCGCGTGCCGCGACAGGACCCAGAAATCCTCCTCGTCATTTCGGTAGACGGGCGCGTCCTCTCTTAACTGCGCGTAAACCGGATAAGGGTCCTGCTGAATTCCGTAGTCGTACAGGCTGTACCGCACACCCATCGCAGCCTCCTACCGCCATCGAAAGCCGCGCGCCGACCAGCATCCGCTTTCGGCGCCCTCCCCCCAACCCCAGCACATCATGAACCGGCCCAGGTGACCGATTACGGCCACCCCGCGGTGGACCGTGCCACACCTCCCAAACCCAGCGGGCCCGCGTAATGGTCGAAGAACAGGCGGGCCACCAGGTCGCCGCGGGACGCCGCACCCGACTTGGCGAAGATCGACTTCAGGTGGTCCTGGACGGTGCAGCTCACGCCGGCTGGCCACCCCGGAGACCGAGGATCCCGCGCGCGCCGTCCAGCACCTGCGCTACCGCGTCCTGCGCCCCTGAGCGGGGTTCAGCGCGGCAGCCGAAGGTCCGTGCAGCCGTGCCGCTTGGCGGCGCGCTCGGCGAAGGCGCGCAGCGAGGCCTTCAGGAACGACTTCGTCGGGGCCGCGTACTCGGTGGCATGGGCGACGAAAAGCGCCCGTGCGGTGCTCCCAGGGCAACGCGCGGTGGCCCAGGCGTCGGCGGCGTGGAGACCGGACTCGGCCTTGGTGCCGTAACCGTCGCTGCCGTATCCGCCGTCGTACCTGATGGTCCGCAGCCGCTGCGCGTACGGGCCGAAGTTCGCGTGGAAGTGGTACGCCGCCGCGGAGAAGGCCACGGTCTTGCCGAGGACGCACTCCTCGACCGGCGCCGTCCCGGTGCCGTCCGTCTTCTTGATCCAGTTGACCTCGCCCCGGTCCACGGCGGTCGCGACGGGGATGCCGGCGCAGGTGCCCGTCACGTTCTCGGGGACCGTCTCCCCGTCCGGCCGCGGTACGGGCGGTACCGCACCGCCGGGCTTGGCGTCGCATCCGTAGTGGCGGGCGGCCCGCACCGCTGTGGCGGTGACGAGCCGGGCCGCCTGGCGCGCCTCGGCCGGGCCCGCGAGCGCCTCATCGGAATCCGCGGCCACCAGCACGGACGAGCGCCGATCGGCGCAGGGCAGGACGACCGCGGTGTTGCGCAGATCGGTGTAGCCCTCCCAGCCGCCGCCCAGCGCCACCGGCTGTTCGGCGGAGCCACGGTGCAGGAGGGTGAGGAACCCGGCGGCATCCCCGTCGTTCGTCACCGTGTCGGCGACGTCCCCGATGACGAGGCTCAGCCCGGCGACCTTGCACTGCTCCCAGCGCAGGCCGTCATGCTCCGGGACGTGGCGGTCGCGGCCGAGGCGGCTCTCCTCGTGACCGGTGAAGACGGCGGACTCGGCCTCGGGGACGAGCCCCTGGCAGAAACCGGCGAGCCTGTCCCGGTAGCGCCAGTCCCTGCCGGTGTCGCTGAGCCGGTACCAGCCGAACGCGGCCACGGCGATCACCACCAGCGGCACCACCCCGAACAGTCCCACCCGCCGCAGCACCGGCATCCGCTCCGCGCCCCGCTTCCGGTCGGCCGCAAACCCCTCCGGCACACGGCACAAAGCCCTCTTCCTATCGGCACCGGCATGCACCGTCAAAACCCGTGCCAGGTGCCGTTGAGTACCGCAACGCGCGGACCTGAGTAGGCGCACGGATCGATCAAGCGGCCGGAAGCCTGTTCACTGAGGTCGTGACCACACAGAACACCGCCGCGGGCTCCCGGAAGCGCTCAGGCTGGCGAGTCGCCGCCGCGACCGCGCTCGCCCTGCTCCTCCCCGTCACCGTGCTCGCCTGGATCTGCGTGCTCGCGACCCCCGAGTACGGCCGGTGCCTCACCTACGGGGAGCAGTGCGACCCGGCCTCGGACGTCCTCCTGCCGATCGCCTGGTGGTCCTTCTGGGCCAGCGGCGCCGCCGGTGTCGCCGCACTGCTCCTCCGGTCCACCTGGACGGTGACCGCCCGAATCCGCCCGGCCCTGGTCCTGGGTCAGATGGCCCTCGCGATAGCGACCCCGGCAGCCGTAATGGCCAGCGCCTGACCCCGGCCCCGGCCGCGCCGAGTGAGGTAGGTCACGGGAACCCGGCCGGTCCGGTGAACAGTCCCTGCGTGTGGAGATGAGTATGCGTGCCCGGGTGCACGCCGGGGATCCGGATGCGTTCAGAGAGCTGTTCGACGAACATGTGCGCTCGGTCTACAACCACGCCTTCCGTCTGACCGGGAACTGGTCGACGGCGGAGGACGTGGTGTCATTGACCTTCCTGGAGTCGTGGCGCCTTCGCGAGAGGGTCGACGTCGACGTCGAGGGGTCGCTGCGTCCCTGGCTGCTGGGCATCGCCACCAACGTCGCCCGCAACGTGCGCCGCGCCGCCCGGCGCCACGACGGCGCGCTGGCGCGGCTTCCGAAGGGCGGCGTGGTCCCGGACTTCACCGACGAGACCGCGGGCCGCATCGACGATCGCGAGCGGCTCGCCCTGATGCGCAAGGCACTGGCGGCGCTGCGCGAGCCCGAGCGCGAGGTGCTGGCGCTGTGCGTCTGGTCGGGGCTCGGCTACGCCGAGGCCGCCGAAGCGCTCGGTGTGCCGGTCGGCACGGTGCGTTCCCGGCTGTCGCGCGCACGCAGGAAGCTCGACAGGCTCACGACCGGAGGAGTGCGGTCGCCCGGAGAAGACCGGGAACCGCCTTCCGGCCACGGACAGCAAGAGGGTGACCGCGAGATCGCGGTCCGGTCCGCTCAGGAGAAGACCCGATGAATTCCACCCCGATCCAGCCGAATCCGAACGAGCGCGAGGAGCTGGCCCGGCTGCTGCCGGCGCCGGTGGAGCGGGATCTCCCGGGCGACCGCCGCCAACGACTCCAGGAGTTCGTGATGAGCGAGATCCAGCAGGACCTTCGATCGACCGAGCAGGCCCCGCCCCGCCCCTCAGGACGGCGGCGCGTCCTCCTCGCCGCGGCGGGGACCGCCGTCACCGCCGCCGTCGCCGCAGTGGTGATCGGCACCGTCGGCGCCGGAGGGAGCGGCCGGCCGGACGAGGGTCCGGGCGCGTCCGCCCCGTCCGCACCGTCGGGCCGGCAGGTCCTGCTCGTGGCCGCCGCGAGCGCGGCGAAGGTCCCGGCGGGCGGCGGCGCGTACTGGCACGTCAAGACGACGTCCACCGCTCGTGAGGGCGGCGCCCGCACCTCGCTGGAGAGCTGGACCGGGCGCGACGGCCGAATCTGGTGGAAGGGGGAGAAGACCGGAGGCAAAGTGGTCGTGCTCACCCAGCCTGCTCCGTTCCGGCTCGGTGGGCCCGCCGTGAGCCTCGCCCAGCTCCAGAGCCTGCCGAGCACTCCCGGCGAGCTGAAGGCGTGGATCGCCGCCGCCGTGAAGCGGAGCGACGTCAGGACCGCCACCGGCCGCCCCGACGCCGCCGCGCGGGAGCGCTCCGTCTTCGACGGGCTGCTCTCCCTGGTCTCCCAGCTGCCGGCCCCGCCGAGGGTCCGCGCAGCCGCCTTCCGCGCGATCGCCTCCTACCCCGGTGTCAAGGACCTCGGTGCGGTCAAGGGCGGGCAGGGTTTGTCGATCTCCTTCGGCGGAGGCGGGGAAGCACACCTGGTCGTCGATCCGAAGACGTCCCGGATCACCGACACCGACTTCTTCGTCTCGGCCGACGGCGCGCGGGTCGCGGTACCCGGCGGCGCAGCGATCGTGGCCGAGTGGACGGACCAGGCCCCCAGGTAGCCCGGTCCGCGCGGGGAGAGGCCTCCCGGACCTGCATGATCGGGGCCGGTCATGCAGGTCCGCGGCGCGGGCCTACTCCCCGGCGGTCTCCTTGGCCTCGGCCGCGGCGCGGGTCCTCCGCCGGGGCACCGATCAGATATCTGATCGCCTTTGGTGGCCCGTTCGACAGTAGGGGCCCGGCATTGCCGGGCCCCTACTGGTTCGGGGACCCACGCCGCTCAGGCGCGGGTCTGCACGGTTCTGCGGGGGAACCGTGTGGTCGGGGGCTCGCGCCCGGTTCTGGCTCCACCCTTCAATAGCGGCCCCCCTTGGCCTCACGGTCCAGCGGAGGTGTTCGGCGGTGGGCTGGAGGTGGGTGGTGAGGAGGCGTTGGGCGGTGGGGCGGACCTGGTGTTCCTCGCGGGGTCTGGGCCGTGGGGTGCGGGTTCGAGGGGAGCCGGCCGGTTGTCGCGGGCGGCGCTATAGCGAGCGGCGTTGCGGCGTGCCGCTTCGAGCGTCGTACCGACGGGCGCGCGGGCGCGCGTTCCTGTCCAATTGGACAGGAACGGTCGGGGGCGGTTACCTTCCTGTCCATGTGGACAGGAAGAGAGGTGGCGCCGGGGGCTGATCCGGGCGTCGCGGGACGATCATTCGGCGGACGGCTGCACTACCTCGACTCGATCCGGATCGCCCTCTCGGCGCTGGTGATCCTGCACCACGCCGCCCAGCCCTACGGGCCGGTGGACTGGTGGTACGTCGAGGGGGAGCCCAAGGCGCGGTGGATCGAGGACTTCGCGGTGCTCAACGCACCGTTCAAGATGAGCCTGTTCTTCCTGATCGCCGCGTACTTCCTGCCCGCCGCGGTCGACCGGCGGCACGAGCGCCCCTATCTCGGGCCGCGGCTGCGGAAGCTCGGCGGGCCGATCCTCATCGGGTTCTTCCTCGTGATCCCGGTCCTGATGTTCGCCTACTACCGCGCGTTCCGCGGCTACGGCCCCATCGGGTTCGGCGACTACTACGCGAACGTCTACCTCGGCGCGGGCGAGGAGCCGGCCGGCTGGAGCGGCCCGATCTGGCCGGACCGCCAGTTCGGCCACCTGTGGTTCATCCAGCACCTGCTCGTCTACTCGCTGCTCTACCTCGCCTGGCGAGCGTTCGCGGACCGCGTGCGCGTCCGGCGGGGCGAGGAGGCGCTCCCCGGCGTCCGGGACGTTCCCGAGCGGGTGGGCGGGCTCGCCGTCCTAGGCTTCGCCGCCGTTGTCGCCGTCGGCACGGCGCTGCTGCGCGTCCGCTACGCCGTCGACGAGTGGATGCCGGTCGCGGAGATCATCCAGACCGAGCCCGCCGACCTCGCCCAGCACGTTCCCTTCGTGGTCGCGGGCGTTCTGGCCTACCGGCGCGGCTGGCTGGAGACCCTGCCGGCCCGGGTCGGCTACGGCTGGCTGGCCGCGGCCGCCGCGCTGAGCGTCGGCTATGTCGCCTTCCGGAGCGACCTGACCGGATTCTTCGAGCTGAGCGGCGCGAACGCGGGGCAGTTCGCGTGGGCCGGATACGAGACCGTGCTCTGCGTCGGGTTCGCCCTCGGCATGCTGGTCCTCTTCCGCGATCATGTGCGGGGCACGGGCAGGGCCCAGCGCGCCGCCGCCGACGCGACGTTCGCGATCTACCTCGTCCACCTGCCGATCGTCGTCGGCCTCCAGTACCTGATGCGCGACGCGCCGTTCGGCGCGAGCGGACGTTTCCCGCTCGTGGCGGCGGCCGCCTTCGTGCTCAGCGTCGGGGCCGCGCTGCTGCTGCGGCGCACGCCCCTCGTCCGGGCCGTCCTGTGACGGGGAACTGCGACTACTGTCGCCGGCATGCCGCAGAGACCGTCCGAGCCGTCGTCCAGGCCGAACCGCGGTGAGGCCCGCGAGGCGCTCATCGCCGCCGGCCGCCGCCTCTTCGCCGAGCGCGGCTACAAGGCCACCACCACCCGCGAGATCGCGACGGAGGCGGGCGTGTCGCACGCGCTGCTCCGCTACCACTTCTCGTCCAAGGAGGGGCTGCGCGACGCGGTGGACGAGAACGTCCTCGGGGGGTTCGAGCGAGCGTTCGCCTCGGCACGCGATGAGGGGTTGGAGAGCGGGACCCTGGCCGAGGCGGGGCGCGCGGCGGCCCTGATGTTCGGCGCGGACGAGGAGCGGCGCCGCTACATCCGCCGGGTGCTCGTCGACGGCGACGAGCGGGCGGCCGCGCTGCTCGGCCGGCTGGTCGAGGGCGCCCGGCGGGAGGTGGACCGGCTCCTGGCCGGTCCGGGTGCGCCGCCCGCCGAGGACCGGCGGTGGGCGCCGTACCAGGTCCTGTTCCTCATCCTCGGCCCGCTGCTGCTGGAGCCGGCGCTGGAGGCCGTCATGGGCGGGGATCCGTTCGCGCCGGAGACGCTCGCCGAACGCAGTGCGGCCAACCAGCGGCTCCTCCGGCGCGGCCTCTTCGGCCCGCGCTGACCCGGCGCCCGGACCTGCACGACCGGTCTGATCATGCAGGTCCGCGGCGCGGGGCTACTCCCCGGCGGTGTCGGCGGCCTCGGCCGCGGCGCGGGACTCGATGATCTCCTGCTCGGCCCGGGTGTGGCCCTCAGTGATGATCCTGACGACCTCCTCCGGGTCGTCGGTGAGGTGGAACAGGTCGATGTCCTGCGGCGAGATCTTGCCGGAGGTCAGCATCGACTCCTTGACCCAGTCGAGCAGCCCGCCCCAGAACTTCGTGCCGACCAGCACGATCGGGAAGCGGGTGATCTTCTTGGTCTGGACGAGGGTGATCGCCTCGAACAGCTCGTCCAGCGTCCCGAAGCCGCCCGGCAGGACGACGAAGGCCTGCGAGTACTTCACGAACATCGTCTTGCGGACGAAGAAGTACCGGAACTCCAGGCCGATGTCGAGGTGGTCGTTCAGCTTCTGCTCGAACGGCAGTTCGATGCCGAGACCGACCGACAGGCCCCCGTTCTCGTCGCAGCCCTTGTTGGCCGCCTCCATGATCCCGGGGCCGCCGCCGGTGATGACGGCGTAACCGGCATCGTGCAGGCGGGCGCCGATGTCGACGGCGAGTTCGTACTCCGGGGAGTCCGGCTTGGTGCGGGCGCTGCCGAAGACGCTGACGGCCTTCGGCAGCTCGGCGAGGAGGCCGAAGCCCTCGACGAACTCCGCCTGGATCCGCAGCACCCGCCACGGGTCGGCGTGCACCCAGTCGGCCGGGCCGCGGCTGTCCAGCAGCCGCTGGTCGGTCGTCGTCGGGGGGACGGCCCTCCCCCGCAGCATGGCCGGCCCCTGCCGGCGCGAACGGGAATTCACTTCCGTTGTCATGAAGCCACGGTAATGGGACCCTCAAGCCACGTGCGCATACGTTGCTCGCACTCGGCGATGAGGGGGATCTCGACGTACTCGTCCCGCGTGTGCGCGAGGGTGGGTTCGCCGGGGCCGTAGTTGACGGCAGGGACGCCGAGCTCGGAGAACCGGGCGACGTCCGTCCAGCCGAGCTTGGCGCGGACCTCGGCGCCGCTCGCGGCGGTGAACGCGGCGGCCGCCGGGTGGTTCAGCCCCGGTCGCGCGGCGGACGCGCCGTCGGTGACCGTCACCTGGAAGCCGGCGAAGGTTTCCCGGAGGTACGCCTCCGCGTCGGCCAGGGACTTGTCGGGCGCGAACCGATAATTCACAGTGACGACGCATTCGTCCGGGATGACGTTCCCGGCGACGCCGCCCGAGATGAACACCGCGTTCAGGCCCTCGTGGTACTCCAGCCCGTCCACGACCGGGCGGGACGACTCGTAGGCGCGCAGGACGTCCAGGATCGCCCCGGCCGAGTGGATCGCGTTCGACCCCATCCAGGCGCGCGCGCTGTGCGCCCGCTCCCCCGCCGCGGTGACCTGGACGCGCATCGTGCCCTGGCAGCCGCCCTCGATCAGCCCGCCGGTCGGCTCCATCAGCACGGCGAAGTCGCCCGCGAGCAGCTCGGGCCGGTGCTCCGCGAGGTGCCGCAGGCCGTTGCGCGCGGCCTCGACCTCCTCGCAGTCGTAGAAGACGTAGGTGACGTCGCGGTTGGGCGCCTCGATGGTCGCGGCGAGCCGCAGCGCGACCGCGACCCCGCTCTTCATGTCGGTGGTGCCGCAGCCGTAGAGCCGGTCGCCCTCCACGCGGGACGGGAGGTTGCCGTTCAGCGGGACGGTGTCGAGGTGCCCCGCCAGGACGACCCGTTCGGCCCGCCCGAGATCGGTGCGCGCGACGACGTTGTTGCCGACGCGCTCCACCGCCAGGTGCGGCAGCGCCCGCAGCGCCTCCTCGACGGCCCCGGCCAGGGATTCCTCCCCGCCGCTCACCGACTCGATGTCGACGAGCGCCGCCGTCAGGTCCGCCACGTCCGAGTAGAGATCAAGCCCCATGGTCGAAGGTTATCTATCATCGCGTTCGTGGAGATGCCCGTACTGGAGTGCGCCGTCCACTGGGCGCGTCCCGCCGACGACCCCCGGATGCGCGAACTCCTGGACGACGGGGAGCGCGCCCGCTACGCGCGGTTCCTGCGCGCCGAGGACAAGGCCCGGTTCGTCACCGGACGGTTCCTCGCGCGGACGGTCCTCGCCGAGGCCACCGGCAGGCCCCCGCGCGACCTGCGCTTCACCACCGTCTGCCCCCACTGCGGCGACTCGCACGGCAAGCCGCGGCTGCCCGGAAGCGGCCTGGACTTCTCGCTCTCCCACTCGGGCGACCGCGTCCTGCTCGTCCTGGCCGAGGGCGCCGAGGTCGGGGCGGACGTGGAGCAGGAGAGCGACCGCGACATCGACAGCCTCTCCCGGATGGTCCTCACCGCCGCCGAATCGGAGGTGCTGAGCGCCATGCCCGACCGGAAACGCGGCTTCCATGCCTACTGGAGCCGCAAGGAGGCCCTCCTGAAGGCGACGGGCCACGGCCTGGCCGCCCCGATGACCGCCATCCACGTCTCCGGCCCCGACGAGCCCCCCGAGGTCGTCGCCTGGGAGGGCGAGGCGGCCGTCTCGCCCGTCCGCCTCGCCGACCTGGACGCGGGCCCCGGCTACGCCGCCTCGGCCGCCGTGCTCACCGACCGGCCTCTCAAGATCGCCGAGTTCCCGCTCAGGTGTTGATGCCGTGGTCGCGGAGGATGTCGTTGAGGGACGCCTTGTCGTGGCGCTGCCCCTCCTCCAGCCGCTTGAGGATCAGCACCGCCGGAAGCCCGAACGTGCCGCCCTTGAACTCCTTGTAGCGGGTGCCGCCGACCGCGACGCACCAGTCGGGGACGCGCCCGCGGCTGATCTCCTCGCCGGTCTCGACGTCGATGACCGGCATGGACGCCGACAGGTTCGTGCCCGACCCGACGACGGCGCCGCGCCCCACCCGCGCCCCCTCGACGATCATGGACCGGCTGCCGATCATCGCCTCGTCCTCGATCACCACCGGCTTGGCGTTCGGCGGCTCCAGCACGCCGCCGATGCCGACGCCGCCCGACAGGTGGACGTTCTTGCCGACCTGCGCGCACGACCCCACGGTGGCCCACGTGTCGACCATCGTCCCGGAGTCGACGTAGGCGCCGATGTTGGTGAACGACGGCATCAGCACCACGCCAGGCGCCAGATGGGCGCCCCACCGCGCGATGGCCCCCGGCACGACGCGCACGCCGTCGAGCCGCGTCTTCAGCGGGATGCGGTCGTGGTACCGGAAGTCGCCCACCTGGGAGCGCGCCATGCCGAGCACCTTGAAGCTCAGCAGGATCGCCCGCTTGGCCCGCTCGTCGACGACCACCTCGTCGGTCGAGGGGTCGATCTGGGCGACGCGGGCCTCCCCGGCGTCGAGCTGGTCGACGGCGGCGACGATCGCCGCGCGCGCGTCGGCGTCGTCGGGCGTCAGCTCGGCGCGCCGCTCCCACAACTCGTCGATGCCGCCGGAGATCGGGCTGGTGAACGTTTCGGTCATGCCTCCTGAGCTTACTGGTGGCCATTCCCCAGTACTGTCTTCGCGTGGCTGTTTGGGCGAGGTTGAAGGCACGCCCCGAGGAGGGGGCGGGCGGCGGACGGCGCCGGCGCGGCGGCCGCTGGGCCGCGATCCTGTGCGTCGTCGTGCTGCTGGTGGGCGTGGGCGCCTACGTGGCCTTCCAGCGGGCGCGCCCGTACCTGCACGGGTCCGGGTGCGAGGTGCGCACGAGCCTGGGCAAGATGCCGCTCGACCTGGAGCAGGGCGCGAACGCCGCCACGATCGCCGCCGTCGCGTTCCGCAAGCAGCTCCCCGAGCGCGCCGTGGTGATCGCCTACGCGACCGCGATCCAGGAGTCCCACATCCACAACCTGCCGAACGGCGACCGCGACTCGGTCGGCATGTTCCAGCAGCGCCCGTCCCAGGGCTGGGGCACGCCGGACAAGCTCCGCGACCCCGTCCAGGCCACCAGCAAGTTCTTCGACGCCCTCGTCAAGGTCAAGGACTATCTCGACCGCGACCTGCACGACGCGGCGCAGAAGGTCCAGCGCAGCGCCGACGGCACCGCCTACGCCCAGCACGAGCCCGACGGCAAGCTCCTCGCGACCGCCTTCACCGGCCGCGAGCCCGCCACGGCCCGCTGCTGGTACCCGCCCGACAAGAAGGCGGCGTCCCGCCGCCCCGAGGCCCTCCGCGAGATGCGCCGCGCCTTCGGCAGCCGCCTGAAGGTCGGCGGCCCCGGCCCCCTCAAGGCGGGCGCCCCGTCCGACCCGAAGTCCTGGAACGCGATCCAGGTCACGAACCCCCGCTCGGGCTGGGCGGTGGCGAGCTGGGCCGTGACCCACGCCCAGGCCTACGGCCTGACCGAGGTCCGCTACGCGGGCAAGCGCTGGAAGTCCGACGCCGGCCACGACGGCTGGACGGAGGACAAGAAGGCCCCCCAGACCACCGTCATCGTCCAGTAGCGGAAGAGCCGGCTCACAGGTGGTCGACGGCGTTCAGGCAGCGGGCGGCCTGCGCGCGGAGAGCGCCCGCCAGTTCGGGCGGGCCGTCGTCCAGGTTGAAGTCGGCGTCCACCGATGTGATCATCCACACGAGGGCGGCCGGGGTGTCGGCGCCGACGTGCAGGAGGCAGCTGCGGGAGTCGACGGCCTCGACGACGCCCATGCCCGGCCACACGCGGTCGGCGACGGCCTCGGCGGACTCGTGCAGGGTGACCGTGGCCTGGCAGGTCCACGTCCGGACCGACAGGCGCCGCGCGAGGTAGGCCGCCACGTCGCCGTCCGGGGCGGCGCGGGGCGGGAAGCGCGGACCGGCCGGGAGCCGCGGCCGCATCCGGTCCACGCGGAACGTGCGCCAGTCGTCGCGGTCGCCGTCCCAGGCCACGAGGTACCAGTGGCGTCCGAAGTTGACCACGCTGTGCGGCTCGACCTGGCGGACGGTGTCCCCGCGCGGACCTGCGTAGCCGAACCGCAGCCGCTCGTGCCGGCGGCAGGCGTCAGCGACGGCCATCAGCGTGCCGGCGTCCACCTCGGGGGCGCGGGCGCCGACCCGGACGGTGGCGCGGGCGAGCGTCGCCACCCGGTACCGCAGCCGCGACGGAAGCACCTGTTCGAGCTTGGCGAGCGCCCGCAGGGACGTCTCCTCGATCCCGGCGACGGACCCTCCGGCCGCCGTCCGCAGCCCGAGCGCCACCGCGACCGCCTCGTCGTCGTCCAGCAGCAGGGGCGGCAGCGACGCCCCCGCCCCCAGCCGATACCCGGCCGCGCCCTGGGTGGCGTGGACGGGATACCCCAGTTCACGCAACCGGTCCACGTCCCTGCGAACGGTACGAGTGGTCACGGCCAGCCTTTCGGCGAGCTCGGCACCGGACCAGTCCCCGTGGGTCTGGAGCAGCGACAGCAGCCTGAGCAGCCGCGCGGATGTGTCCGGCATGACCCCACTATGGCAGCCCGCTTAGGACCGAACCCGTCCTAAGCGCTTCCTAGCGTCGTTCTCATGAGTTCCGACCGGGACATCCGTCCCTTCACCATCGACATCCCGCAGGACCGGATCGACGACCTGAACGCGCGGCTCGCGGCCGTCCGCTGGCCGGACGAGCTTCCCGGGGTGGGCTGGGACCACGGCGTCCCCGTCTCCTACCTCCAGGGTCTCGCCGAGTACTGGCGCACCGGCTACGACTGGCGCGCGCACGAGGCCGCGCTGAACGAGCTCCCCCACCACGTCACCGAGATCCAGGGGCAGCGGGTGCACTTCCTGCACGTCCGGTCGCCCGAGCCGGACGCGCTGCCGCTCGTGCTCGTCCACGGCTGGCCCGCGACGTTCACCGAGTTCCTCGACGTGATCCGGCCGCTCACCGACCCACGGGCCCACGGGGGCGACCCGGCCGACGCGTTCCACCTGGTCGTACCGTCGCTGCCGGGGTTCGCGTTCTCCGGCCCGACGCGCAGGCCCGGCGACGGCGACACCACACGCTACGCCGAGGTGGTGGCCGCGCTGATGGACCGGCTCGGGTACGGGCGGTACGGCACGCACGGCGGCGACGTCGGCTCATTCGTCTCGCCCCAACTCGGGAGGATTGCCCCCGAGCGCGTCGTAGGGGTCCACATGAACGGGCCGATGACGTTCCCGTCCTGGGACGGCGGAGACGACGACTACGACGAGGCCGACAAGGAGCGGCTCGCCGTCCTGACCGACCCGTCCGGTGAGCGGTTCGGGTATGGGGCGATCCAGTCGACGCGGCCGCAGACCCTGGCGTTCGGCCTGCACGACTCGCCGGTGGGGCTGCTCGCCTGGATCACCGACCAGTTCCACCAGTGGAGCGACCCGGCCAAGCGGCTTCCGGAGGACGCGGTCGGCAGGGACGCCCTGCTCACCAACGTCACGCTCTACTGGCTGACCGACACGCTGGCATCGTCGATCCGGCTGTACAAGGAGGCGTCGCAGTGGGGCGCCCCCATGGAGAGCTCGCCCGTCCCCACCGGATGCGCGATCTTCCCGGGTGACCTCACGATCCGGGCGCTGGCGGAGCGGCAGCACCGGATCGTGCACTGGGCCGAGTACGACCGTGGCGGCCACTTCGCGGCCATGGAAGCGCCGGACCTGCTGACCGACGACATCCGCCAGTTCTTCCGGAAGGTTCGCTGACATGGGCGCCCGCGAGGCGCTGTCCGCGCGGGCGCTCAACCGCGCGCTCCTCGAACGGCAACTGCTGCTGTGCCGCGCGGACCTCCCTGTGGTGCCCGCCGTCGAGCGGGTGCTCGGCCTCAACGCGCAGGACCCGAACCTGCCGTACCTCGCGCTGTGGAACCGGCTGTCGGCTTTCACGATCGATGATCTGACGGTGGCGATCGAGCACCGCGAGCTGGTGCGCTCGACGTCGATGCGCGCGACGCAGCACCTCCTGTCGGTGGCGGACTTCCGGCTGATCCGTCCGCAACTCGCGCCGCTGCTGCGCCGGGTGCAGCGCACCGCCTTCGGCCGCCGCACCGCCGGCGCCGACCCCGCCGCGCTCGTCACCGAAGCCCGCGACCTGCTCGCCGACGGCCGGACGCTCACCCGTCCCGAACTCGGCAGGCTCCTCGCGCGCCACTGGCCGGACGCCGACCCCGCCGCCCTCGGCTGGTCGGTGCAGTACCTCGAACCCGTGGTCCACCCGGCGCCGAGCGGCACGTGGAACGTCCGCGGCGCGACGCCGTTCGCCCGCGCCGACTGGACAGGCGTCCACCGGGAGCCGACGCTCCAGGACGCGTGCCTGCTGATCAGGCGCTACCTGGCGGCCTTCGGCCCCGCGTCGGCGGCCGACGCCCGCACCTGGTCGGGACTCGGCGGGCTCCGCGAGGTCTTCGACCGCCTGCGCCCCGAACTGCGGGTGTTCGCCGACGCGTCGGGGAGAGAACTCTTCGACCTGCCGGACGCGCCACGTCCCGACGACGACGCCCCGGCGCCCGTCCGCCTCCTGCCCGAGTTCGACGCGACGCTGCTCGCCCACGCCGACCGCACCAGGATGATGACCGCCGATGTCCGCCGCCGAGTCTGCGACGGCGCCGCCGTGGCCGCCACCGTCCTCGTGGACGGCACGGTAGCCGCCACCTGGACGACGAAGACCACCGCCGACACCGTCACCCTGACCGTTCGACCATTCCGCCCACTCTCACCGACGGACCACGCGGCAATCGAGGGGGAAGCCACCAACCTGCTCACCTTCACCCACCCGACCACCCGTCACCGTGTCGACCTGATGCCCATCACTGACGACTGACGAAGAGGCCCGGCGCCGAGCACTGGGTGTCGCAACAAAACGGGCAAAACACGAGGCTCGTCTGCGGAGAGGGGGCGAAATGGGGTCCCCGGAGGCTTTCGCTTGGGCCCTTGGGCCCTAGGGAGCCCGCCAATCTCTGAATAGCGTTCCGCATGTGCGACCCGCTGGAAGTCGCACAGTTCTCGCGGATGAATTCGAGAAGGGACTTCGCGGAATGAGGAAATCAGCAGGGGTGGCGGGAGGAATCGTCGCGGCGGCCTTGGTCGCGGGCGGTGTGGCCGCGGTGGCCCCCGACGACGGCCCCGCCGTCGAGCGCGTGGCGGCCACGTCGAGCGAGTCGGCCGGGAAGAGGGCCGGCCAGCGCTGCGCGATGAACACCAAGGTCAAGAAGGGCAAGTTCGTCGGGACCAAGTACGTCAAGCCCAACCGGCATCCGTGGCGGGTCACGGGCGAGGGCCCGAACTCCTACCTGGAGTACTCCGGCGAGGAGAAGGTCTCCAACAAGATCACCAGTAGTCTCAACGCGAGCTACGAGTCGATCAGCGCGAGCGTCGGATTCGAGGTGAGCGCGGAGAAGTCGACGAGACTCTCCTACCGCGTGAAGCTCACCAAGAAGGCCTTCTACACCATCCAGGTCGTCCAGGGGTTCAAGGGATGGAAGTTCTACGTCTGGCAGGACGTCGGCGAGCTTCGCATGGGCACTCCGCATTCCGGGATCGGCCTCTACTGCGACGTCAGCAAGCGCAACGTCTACCAGGGCGAGGCCGTCGCATACCAGTTCTGGACGCTCTTCAACAAGTGCAGCTACCGCGCGAAGGGAAAGACCAGGAACTGCTCGGCGTGACACGGCGCGACCCCGGATGACCAGGGTCGCCTGGACCGCCCTCACGCCGTCCAGGCGCCCCAGGTCAGACGTCGCGAGTCGCGCCCTGGCATGGCTGGGCGTGGGCAGGGCAGAGCGTCTTGATCCATCCCCGCCCGGTCTCGCTGCCCGGCTCGCCGCAGACCTCGCAGGTGCGGCGGGACTCGTCCCAGGCGGCATGCAGGATCGCCCTGACCCGGCTGCCGAGTTCCCGGCTGATGCCGAACTCGCCGGTGACGGGGTCGACGTACCCGCCCAGATTGACGTCCAGCATTCCCCACTTCTCCTTGACCTGGGACACCTGGTAGTTCGGCAGCACGGCGAGGAGTTCGGCATGGGTCCGCATCAGGATCCCGCGCCACCCGGGCCCGACATAGTTGAGGTACTCGGGTATCTGCCTGTCGGCCACATTCGCCATACCCCCGATTCTGCCCGAAGCGCACTACCGCCAACAGGCTCGCGGTCCAGCGTCAGCTCTCCTCAGGCAATTCGAGCACGTCCGCTCTCACGTGACTCAAGCCCGCCACTCACGCAAACGACTCATCAGATCACGAGCCGCAGCCGGCGTAAGCCTGAGCAACGGCCCGTCCGAGTCCTTGGAGTCCCGAACCAGAACCCGCCCCGACACAGCGGCAAGCTCCACACACTCACCACCACTGCCACCGCTGTAGCTGCTCTTGCGCCACACAGGCAAGCGTTGACGCTGCTGATTCATGGCTGCTCGGCTCGCAGCTGGCTGATCAAGACGCGCGCCGCCTCTAGCGTGAGCCCGAGTTGAGGGCCGTCCGGATTCTTGGAGTCACGGACCAGCAGTCCATCCGAAACAGCGGCTAGTTCCACGCATTCACCGCCGTATCCATCGCTGAAGCTGCTCTTACGCCACGCAGGCAGGCGTTGATGCCGCCGGTTCACGACCGCTCGGCTCGTAGTTGGCTTAGCAGGTTGCGCGCCGCCACCAGAGTGAGTCCGATCCGAGCGCCTTCCGGATCTTTGGAGTCACGGACCAGCAGCCCTCCGGGGCCTGCGGCAACTTCAACGCATTCGCCTCCAGTACCGTCGCTATGGCTGCTCTTCCGCCACCGAAGGTCCAACTGTCCCGAGCAGGTCACAGATACCCCTCACGTACGCGAAGCATGAACTCGATGGATTCGGCCTGACTGAGAGCTTCACCCATCACCAAGTTGAAATGTACACCGGCCTTGAAGAGAACGTCCTTGTCTCCGATGAGTTGGCTGATGTGACCTGCCTCGGTGTACATCAAGTCGGAATCTCGCACGAAGCTCAGCAGTATGAAGCCGCCTCCCAGCGCAAGTGGTGTGATCCTCTCGAAGGGCATGATGAGGACCTGAATGTTGGGCCGCCGAGTCATTTCGACGAGGTGGTCGATCTGTTCCACCATCACCTTGGAACCGCCGACAGGCCTCCGAAGTGCGGACTCGTCCAGGACGAACATCGTTTCCGGCGGGGTCTCGCGCAAGAAGATCCCTTGGCGCTCCATCCGTACGGCGACACGGGCATCAAGGGTTTCAGCCGGTTCGTTCTCGTCCATGATCCCCCGCGCATAGCCCTCGACCTGGAGAAGGCCAGGAACCAACTGGGCTGCAACGCAGCGGATGCCGATCGCCTGCGCTTCCTGCAGCCGGTAGTTGTCGAAGCTGGGGCGTAGGACGCGGTGGCGGCCGGCGCGGCGGATGGCGGTGTGGATGCGGTGGAAGTGGCCGTCGTCCTGGTCCCAGCCGTCGGTCTTGAAGTAGGTGTCCAGGTCGAGGGCGGTCTGCTCGGAGACGGTCTTGTCCGTCTTCTCAAGTTGACAGATCCACTGCGGGGTGCAGCCTAAGGCGTTCGCGAGCTGGCTCTGGGAGAGCTTCGCGCGCTGGCGCGTCCGGCGGAGCTCTTCACTGAAGTAGACGCGCAGCGCGTCGGGGTCTTGCTGGTCACTGGCCATGACGGGGGCCTCCGGCACTCGGTTGGCGGGGGCGTCGGGGGGTGGACGTCCAGTTACAACGGCTTCGTTGCCGACAGTAATCGCCCGACCGCAATCTGTCCCAAGAACCAAGCGAACGCCGACGAGCTCGGCCGTGAAGGGGCAGGTCAGCGCATGAAAGACACGCGAACGGCGGAGATCGAGCGGGACTTCCCCGCCTGGATGGTGTGGACGTCCCAGCGGGGCGAGTACTGGGGCGCGGTTCGACGCGATCCGAGGTCGAGCCTGCCCGCGACCGTCATAGCGGACTCCGAGAGGGAACTACGCGAGGCGCTGGCCACTCAGCCGTCCGCCGGGGAGCTGAGCCGATGAACCCTGCCGCCGGCCTGACGCACTGGATTCCCGGCCTGCAGGTCTGGTACGGCATCTACACACGCTCCTGGTGGGCCTTCATCCCCGGCCCCCCAGACCGCCTACTCGAAGCACCAACTCCAGACCACCTCGCCCAAAAACTCACCGCACTCTCCCTGCGAGCCACAGAACGCCACCTCGCCCCACTCCGGTAACAGCCATGCGGGCCCTAGACGACCGTGTCTGCGATCCCAGCGCAGTTGCGCGGCAAGGCCACTTTCATCCTCGGGTGACCTCGTCGTTCTGCAGCATCACCATGGTTCTGCCGTCCCCACGCATGCGGCAGGATGTAGTCCATGAGCGTTTTGGAGCGGTATCGATCCTTGTTGTGCGAGGAGTACGGCGAAGAACTCACCACTCGCATTTTTGACGACCCCGCGTTTCTCAATTTCGTCGCCGAAATGCATGAGCTGGAGGGCGGCGAGTTGGACGGAGTCGCCTGCGAAGTCGCCTTTCACCTGGTGGAGCACCTGGACGACAACCCGGGTGATTCGGCGAACGACGCCTATGCCGAGCTCCGACGGCGCCTGCATCCCCGGGGTTCAGCCTGAACCTGTGCTCACTATCGTCCTTGACGGCGACGAGCACCTTCAGGCGGGACGCCGTCCCACCCTTCTCGAATAAGCAGGCCCCTGGTAGGACGCTCGTCCACCTCACAGAGGCTCCGCATGCTCTTGCATCGTGTTTCGCTGCCATTGCCACGCCAGACCCTGACCTATGCCACCGGCGTCGTCCGCCGGCACCGCAAGAAGATCGGCAACAAGGTCCGAGCATCACCGCCCGGCCCGAAGTGCGTCAGGTCGATGAGACTGTGCCAACTCCCCTGAGACCGGCCCGCGAGGCGGTCCATCACTCGGGAGCGGGCCATTCCTCGGCCAGGAGCGCGTATGAGAGGCCGTCGAGCCATCCCTTGGTGCGGTGGAGAGAGTCTCTCACCGTGTGCTGCTCGCGGCGCATCCCAACCCGCTCCATCAGCCGCCACGAGGCTTCGTTGTCATAGAAACAGTCCGCTTGCAGGCGACGCAGGCCAAGACTTCCGAAGGCGACGTCAATGAGGGCGCGTACCGCTTCGGTGGCATAGCCCTTGCCTCCGTAAGAGGGATCCAACGTCCAGCCGAGCTCTCCTTGGACGCCTTTCGCCTGGTCAGCGACCTCCTCCTGGGCCCAGGCGTCGTGGATCTGAAGCATCAGATCGCCGATCACCCGGCCGTCCAGTTCGACGATGAGCAGGTCCGCGAGCCGCTCCTCGCGGAGAAAACGCTCACGGTAGTCGTCGTACGTCGTCGTGGCGGCCCCGACCCATTCGTAGACTTCCGGAAGCTGCCGGAAGGCCCAGGTCGCGTCCACGTCGCCGGGGCCAGCCCGGCGCAACAGCAGTCGGTCGGTGAGAATCGGCCAGTCCAGCCTGTCAAGAGGGTGGCGCATGGGCTTCATACTGGCAGAGAGCCTTGGCCACGCAGAACGGGTTACCGCGGGCGACGCCCCAACAACGACGCGGCGATCGCCCTACAGAAACTGATAGGACCCCGGCAGGGTCACGTCACGCCCGGCGTCGTCTTTGACATATGTGACCGCCCCTGTCGTACGACCGTCACGTTCCGCGCGGACGTGGACCAATCCCAACTCCACATCCGCGTCAAGTTTGATCTGGCTACCGTGCGGCAAGCCGATTTCTTTTGGAGGCAGCTTGAAGTCAATCCGGTGACGGTATTACAGCCCCCAGATCCCATGAAGCGGCCACGCGCCGCCAGAAGCGCTATTCAATCTCGGAAAAAGCAGCACCCAACCTCCCACCTCCGACCTCTTCGATACGATCAACCTTCCAAGTCTGATCGCCGACCGAAAAAGTGTCACCAAGGCGCAGGGTGAACTCATTCTCTCCCTCATCTTTGACGAAGAGAATCACCTCCGAGGGATCACCATCTTCTCCCATATTCACGTCGACCAAGCCCATCTTTGTCCCACCTTCCAGATAAGCCTGAGTTCCTTCCTGAAGGGCAACATTCTGAGGTGCCATGATTACTCCGATGTTGCGTAGCGCGGCCCTGCTTCGCGTTTGAACTCTTGGACTGTCATCGCCTCAGGATGCTTTTCACCCCACGGATTGCGCAGATGAACCCGGCCGCCGGCTGACGCACTGGATCCCCAGCTTGCAGGTCTGGTACGGCATCTACACACGCTTCTGGTGGGCCTTCATCCCGGCCCTCCAGACCGCCCGCTCGAAGCACCATCCCCAGACCACCTCGCCCAAAAACTCACCGCACTCTCCATGCGAGCGGCGCAACTAGATCGAGCGGGCTGCGCAACCTCAGCTTTTGCCACGGCGAGTCACTGACGGCACGGTTAACGGGCCGCCGGTTCAAGCAAGCTGTCAAGCTTAGGCAGCCTCGGGTGAAGCCGTGCCTATCACCGATTTACGGCCAGCGGGTGTGCGATCTGCTGATCCAGGCGATCGTCCCACTCCACACTGTTCGCGCGAGGCGCGCAATGCGCCCGGCCGTCAGTCGACCCTAGAGAAAACGGCTCCCCATCGATTTCTCACCGGCTCCCCGATACGATCGAGTTTCCAGGTTTGCTCGCCGATCAGGAAAGAGTCACCCGGGTGTAGTGTGTACTCTTTCTCTTCCTCATCTTTAACGCAGACGACCACCTCCGGAGGGACGCCATCTGTTCCTTCGATCACGCGAACCAGCCCCATCTGCATGCCGCCCTCCAGGTGCGCCTGAGTTCCCTGCCGAAGACCGATATTCTTGCGCGCCATGATCACTCCAGAGTTGAGTAGCAAGTCCGTACATTGCGTTTGAGCTCTTGAACCGTCATCTGAGCAGGGTGATCGATACCCCACGGATTACGCAGGTGCAGCTTACCTTGAGCGTCTATCTTGGTGACTTCGTAGACATGACCGGCGAAGAGGCCTTTTGGAAGACTCGATTCACCTGCCGCTAGCTCGCGAGTTCCCACCAGTACAGGCTTGTCGAGAGAGAGTCGCTGGGCGATCTCATCACCGAGTTGACGGTCCGCACTGCGCCCCTGCCGGTCATAACCACTCGGGAATTGTACCGTCCTGGCCGGAAGCCCCGTGAGCTGTGTGAGCAGTTCAGAGCGTTCATCAGGGGTGCTCCCCTGATTCAGCCGTACATAACCGGTTGGCGCATCCCCAGAATTACCTTGCGCTTTCCAGAGCTGCTTTGCCCTGTCCCAACGTTCAGCGGTCCACGACCTGTCCGCTCCAGCAATCGCCTTCTCCAGAACGGGAGCCCAGGCCGTGTTGGCCAAGGCAGGAGCAAAAACAGGCTTTCCGGGCTCATCATCCATGACCGGCAACTCGGGCGTCACCGTAAGTGTGATCGAGTTTCCAGTCGGCTCGTAGCACTGCTTGGCCCTTGAGTACTTCGCCTCGTGCAAACGTACCTGATAATTACCCTCATCGGTTTCATGTACACAAGAACGAAGGGCCTCTGGCCTAGATGCGGCGACCGCCCCCAAGGTGGCGATGATACCGCAATCGCCCAGTCCCCCTTGCTCCGCCTGCTCACGCTTCGGCATTCCATCGAAAAGCGGAATCCGAGTGCCGTCGGGTTGATCGAGCGGCATTCCATATCGATCTGGAATGAACTCGGGCTCTTCTTCGGGGTCTTGGAAATCCGGGCGGTCGACCACCCCTTCTATTTCCCTGGGGCGGTCGCTCCGATCCAGCTTGGCCGCCCACCGCTTCAGACGATCAGAAATCCCGCGTTCGGGGGCGTACTCATCGGGCTCGGCAATGCCCGCGCCCTCACCAGGCGGTATTTCAGCAAGACCCCTCCCGTTCGGCTCGTCCGAAAGGTCGTCTGAACTCTCAGAGGATGCCGGGAATTCCGGCTCACCGGCAGGGGCGGCTGTAAGGTCTGCGCCCGGCATCTCCTGCCGCTTTGCAGGCTCGTCTACGACTCCGCGCGCGTCCTGGCTGCCACCGTCCGCGGAGGATGATGTCACCGTGGTGACGGGTGCCTGCTCCGGCGCGAAAAGGGGGGGCTGATCCCCCGGAGACTCGATCTCTGTGCGGTCGCCCTCGGCAGACGAAGCAGACTCTCCTAGACCCTCTGCAGGAGGTGGGCTCTCAGGAGCCACGCCCTCAGGCTCCTGCGGCCCTCTCTCCTGGTGAACGAATTCGCGGGCGCGGGCGAGGCTTTCACGGCGGGACGGCTGGTGTGGGGAGCCAGGGTTGTCGGCCGGCAGGGTGTGCTGCTGTTTCGGGGAAACCGGTTCGTCGGGCGCCTCGGGTTTCTCGCCAACGCTTTTGGTCTGGGCGTCAGCGAGCTTGCCGTCACGGTTATCTTGCGACTCGCCGCCGCTTGGCTCCGCGTCGGTCTGCCCGGCCTCCTCGCTCTCGGACTGCTCTTCCTCTCCGCCCTCGCCCTGCTCGGACTCCTCGCCGGACTCGGAGCCGCCTGCTTTCACGTCCGGCTTGGCCGCGTCCTCTTCCCTGTCGGGGGTCTCGGGGCCGCTCGGCTCTTCCTTCCCCTTACCGCTGTCGGCCTGTGGGGAGGAAAGCTTGTCGTCGCGTTCTTCCGGCCCTCGGGAACCGCTGTCTTTGACCGCCACCTGTGATGTCCCGCCCTCTTGCGGGGCAGCTTCCCGGGCTCGGGCGAGGCTTTCGCGGCGGGACGGGTAGCCGGGGGCACCCGGAGTGTCACGCGGGGGCGCGGGCGGCTTGTCAGGCGGATCCGGCCGGTCGGTGTTCTCGACTTTGGTATCGGTCCTGGTGGGATGCTCCATGCCCACGCTGCGTCCCTTCCCCGAGATGTCACCGGCACCGGTTCGCCTCGCCTCATGCAAGCCTGGGCCACCGATGCCGAGCGGGGCCTTCGGCCGGTCGTACCGACGTTCATAAAAGCGCGGATCCGCCGGGATTGCACGTTTCATAGATCGCTGACTTGTAGCGCTGTTTCGATGCTGTGGCGAACCGGCTTTGGGTGCGATGTCATCGTCGCCATTCGCAGCCGGCGCCGCTGACTGAATCGATTGGGTGCTCGGGAACCCGACAGACGTTCAGGGCGAGCGTGTCAGGTCGCGCGGGCCCCGGGCGGTATCGAGGCCCATGAAGCGCAGGCCGCCCGTGTCGGCAGCGTCGCGGAGCTGCTCCGTCGCCCGGTGGTCGCACACGCTGGCCTCAAGGCGTCCACTGGGATGGTTGCGCCACACCGCACGCGGCGCCACGACGGCGGTGAGGTCCGCCGACCAGCGGCCCCTGCGCCGTTCCTTGCCCACCGCAACGGTTGAGGGGAGAAACTGCCCGACACTGTGCGGACGACCGTCCGGGACGGTCTCACGTATAGAACACGTCCATGCCGAGATTCTGCGCTTGGACGGTCATGAACTCGCCGTTCATGCGTATCGCGGGCGCGACCAGTTCGGGCCCGGCGGTCCCGTCGAGCGGAGGGTGGCGCCGCTGGTAGGCGCCGGAGATCGTGACAAGGCTGAGCGCGTGGATGCAGAAGATCAGCGCTAGTTCGTCATCGGAGGTCCAGCGGGACTCCGCGGGGAGCCCTTCCCTCGCTCCGGCGCGCCATCGGTCGAGATCTTGCGCCAGCCTCATGTCGATCTCGTACACCTGCGCGTCGGGACTCGGCGCCAGGCCCATGAGCCGGGCCACGGCTTCGACGATCGCCGGGGTGACGGTGACGATGCCGCCTGCCGTGACGCCTACCAGGATCTCTTTTATCCTCTTCGTCCAGCGCTCTCGGGGCGATCCTTCGAGCGCGGCCCGGACGGCTTCCTGAAGGTCTTCGAGGCTGACGGAGAACTCGGGGTCCTTCTGCAGCCTGTCTCCGAACTCAACGGCACTCGTCCCCTCGGCATGATCGCCGTCGGCGAGGTGCCATGCTTCGATGAGGCGCAGGAGTATGCGGTCTTGATGGTCGAGGGCCGGACGGCTGAGGTCCTTCGTCGTCATGTAGTGATGGACCGCGCCCGCCAGACGTTCCGAATCCTCGATGTCCGATGCGTCGACGGCCGGAATACCATCGTTCAGCCGAGCGCCCAGGACTCTCTTCCAGAGGTCCGAATCCTGTGGGGGGCGGTGGTGGGTCGATGGCGGTATCCACAACTCGTCATCACTTCGCGGCTCACCGCCACGACCGTCTGACGCGTCGGAACGATGCGTTACCGCGATCACTGCCGCCACGTGGACGACTTCCGCGGTGGCCGCCACTCCGATCGACGCCAGCCACAACTTCAGGACCGGCGCCATCAGAGCCGGGAGGAGCAGAGTTGCCAGGTCGGTCCGTCCGGCGTCGGCGTCCTCCTCCCCGGCGGCCAGCCGTTCGGCGAGCCTGCTGCGCTTCGCGCTGTCGGCGACGGCCTCGTGGAGGTCGGCTAACTCCCCGCTGTCGGCCAACGGGGTGAGGACGTCGGCCGCATAGCTTGAGGCCCGGATTTCGGCCAGCAGTTGTTCGGCGTCGTCCCGGGCGAGCAGTTCCTCTATCAGGACCTCGCTTGCGGGGCTGCCGCACAGGTCCGCCAGGAAACGCCTGCTCGGCACGGTGGAGAGCAGGTGCCGGCCGAGCAGGAGGAACCACCGATCGTCGACCATCTTCCTGATGAAGGAGGCGCCCTCGTCGGTCGCGGCGAGAAGGCGTGCGAGTTCCCGTCCGCCTTCGGCGTGGGCGACGGCCCCGGAGCACCTGTTCCGTGCTCTCACTGCCGGCCAGATCGATGAAGATCCGCGAAGCCCAGTCCCAACGTCGGCACAGCAGTGAGGTCGAAAGACTTCGGCCTGCCTCGCAGCCGGCGAGGCTCTCCAGGATTCTCCGTCCTGGGGCGGACGAGGCCAACCCGTGGTTGAGGGCTTTCAAGGGAGCCCCTATGAGGGGGAAGGAGAAGACGACGGAGTCGGCTGGCCCGTCCGCGAGTTTCGTGGCGAGCATATCGCTGTAGCCGTTTGCGACCAGGGCCTCGGCCAGCGCCGCGAAGTCGAGCCTTCTCAGCGCGGACTCGACTACCAGGTCACCTGCTTTGGTCTCGCTCAGATGGTCGGCGAGTTCCTCGGAGCGAGGAAAGAAAAGCGCTCTTTCGATGAGTGGCTTAAAGGAGGTAGGGCTCACGGACAACGATCTGAGGTCGTATCGAAAGTCCGGACGCGGCCTCGCAGAAGGCGCCGGACCGGCGGCACTCGCCCGGATGGCGGCGAGCTCACTGGCGTCCTGGGCCGAGGCGTCCTCTTCTGATCGGGTCTCGAGAAGAGAGATCAGCCTGTTGCGGAGCATGGGCTTCTGCGGCAGCCCGTCCGCGATCAATGCCAGCGACGACCGCGTCCGATCGATGGCCTGGTCGAGATCGCGCCGATTCCGGAGTGCCGCGAATCTGGATTCGTGTGTCAGCGCGAGATTGGCCAGCAGAACCGGCAGAGCCGGATGGACGTCGTACAGCAGATCTGAAACGTCGGAAGCGAAATCGATGGCGGCCTGCTTCAGTGGCTCGTCCTCACCGGTGCCCACCTGCGCAAGTAAGTCGTTGGCGAGAAAGGCGAGATAATGCTTGTCGAACTCCATGCCGGCCCGTCCGTCGATGTGCCGGGCCATGAGGGAGGTCGCGTAGACGAACTCGAGGTCATCGCCTCCTCGCGATCTCGCCTTCGCCCGGCACCAGTGGAACCCGCCCGCCAGCTGGATCATCGGGAGCGGCAGGCCGTCGCGTAAGACGTCCGGGGAATGAACCAGGGACACGAGCTCGCCGAGCGCTTCCGGCCGCGTGATCGGCACGGCGTCGCCCGCCTCGAACTGCTCGATCCTCCGGTTCAACGAGACCGTCGTAGCATCTGGAGACATATGCCGATCTCCGATCCGCGGATTGATCGACTTCGGACGCGCGGAAGACGATCTCAGTCCACCATTATCCGGATAAGCCTACGATACCTGACTTTTACGAGATCAGGGAGGAGTCGTGCGGTTCCCTGCGACCGGCGCGGGCCACGGGCGGGGGAAGCGGAGCGGGACGCGGCCCGCGCGGATCACAAAAGGCGGGCCCGGCTCGACGAATGAAGGCTATCCCGCGTCCCGCCGTTGACCACGTCATGACATGTTCATATGACAAGCCCGGCCCTCCTTTACCTTTGGTTAGGGGGTCGCAAGTCGTGTCGGCCGCCCTTGACGGCGACATATCGGCTCGTGGCCTGATGGATTGGTTGGGGGGCGGCTGGGCGGGAAATCGTGGACGCATGGAGATACCGCGGACGTTGGTGCTGACCGGGCACTTTCCACCGGAGCCCGGCGGTGTGCAGACGTTCACGTGGGAGCTGGTGCGGCGGCTGCCCGCCGAGCGGCTGGTCGTGGTGGCGCCCGCGTGGGCGGGGGCCGCGGAGTTCGACGCCGAGCTCGGGTTCCCCGTCGTCCGGCGGCACGCGTACCTGCTGTTCCGGGGGCTGCGGCGGCTCGTGGTGCGGCACCGGGTCGAGGCGGGGTGGATCACGGCGGCGGCGCCGTTCGGGATGTACGCGCCGCTGGTGCGGGCGGCCGGGGTGCGGTGGCTCGTCGGGTCCGCGCACGGGCAGGAGCTCGGATGGTTCCGGGCGCCGCCGACGCGGGCCGCGCTCAGGGCGGCGGCGCGGTCGTTCGACGTTCTCACCCATCTCAGCGCGACCACGCTGCCGGAGCTGAGGGACGCCGTCGGGGACCGGACGCGGCTGGCGCGGCTCGCCGGGGCCGTGGACACCGTGCGGTTCCGGCCGGGGATGGACGGGTCGGCGGTCCGCCGCCGGCACGGCCTCGGCGACGGGCCGGTGGTGCTGAGCGTCGCGCGGCTCGTGCGGCGCAAGGGCCACGACATGCTGATCCGCGCGTGGGCGGACGTGGTGCGGCGGCGTCCGGACGCCCGGCTGGTGATCGTCGGGGACGGTCCGATGCGGCGCAGGCTCGTCGAGATGGCGGACCGGGAGGCGCCGGGGGCGGTCACGGTGACCGGGCCCGTTCCCGCGGCGGAACTGCCGCGCTACTACGCCGCCGCGAACGTGTTCTCGCTGCCGTGCCGCGACGACCGGGCGGGGCTCCAGACCGAGGGGCTGGGCCTGTCGGTGCTGGAGGCGTCCGCGTCGGGGCTGCCGGTGGTGGTGGGCCGGTCCGGCGGCAGCCCCGAGTCCCTGATCGACGGCCGGACGGGGGTCCTGGTCGACGCCACCGGCCCGGACGAGATCGCCCTGGCCCTGCACCACCTGCTCGGCTCCCCCGCGCACGCCGCCGCGATGGGGGCGGCCGGACGGCGGTGGACGTGCGAACGCTGGAGCTGGGACGCCGCCGCGGCCCGGCTCGCCGCCCTGCTGGAGGGTTCCGTCCCCGACGCGCCGCCGAAGCACGACACACCGGGGATGGAGCCCGCATGGGACTCAGGGAGCAGCTGAACAAGCGCGACTTCCGGCGGCTCATCCTCGGCCAGACGGTGTCCTCGTTCGGCGACTGGATGGGCACGCTGGCGCTGATGTACTTCGTGCTGGAGCTCAGCGACTCCACGACGGCGGTCGGCGGCGTCCTGGTGCTGCGGCTGCTCCCGTCCGCGCTGGGCGCGCCGGTGGCGGCGCGGGTGGTGACGCGGTGGCGGCGGCGGAGCGTGCTGATGTGGGCGACGCTGGTCCAGACGGGCATGGCGGTGGCGCTGCCGATCGTGCCGTGGCTGGGGTGGGTGTACTTCTGGGCCTTCATGATCGAGGTGGCGGGCCTGATCTTCCTGCCGGCCCGGGACGCGTCCATCCCGTTCCTCATCGAGGAGGAGGAGAACCGGCACGACACCGGCACGCTGGAGATCGCCAACGGCATCACGATGGCGACCTCGTACGGGATGATCCCGGTGGGCGCGGGGGCGTTCGGGCTGATCCTGTACTTCTCGCAGCACATCGGCCTCGGCACCCACTGGCGCTACGTGGCGGTGTTCTGGCTGGACGCCCTGACGTATCTGGGCTGCTACTTCGCCATCCGCTCGATCCCCGACCTCGGTCCGGGACCGGCCGAGCGGCGCGAGGTGGAGCGCACCGGGGAGGAGGCGACGACCCGCGGTCTCCTCGCGGCGCTGCGGCTGCCCGTGGTGCGCGGCGTCCTGCCGGGGGTGGCGGTGGTGTCGCTCGGGCTGGGCGCGCTGTTCTCGCTGGGCGTGGTGTTCGTCCGGAACGTCCTGGCCGCGGGGCCGCTGGAGTTCGGGACGCTGGTGGTGCTGTTCGGGGTGGGCGCGCTCGTCGGCCTGCTGATCATCCATCGCAAGGTGCGGAACCTCGCGGTGCAGGTCCGGGTCGGGACGGCCGTGCAGGGCGTGGTGATCTTCTTCATGGCCCTGCTGGGGTCGGTGGCGTGGGCGTTCGTCGGGGCGGTGCTGTTCGGCGCGGCCGCGACCAGTGCCCTGGTGGGCGGCATCACCTACTTCCAGGAGGCGCTCAGCGGCGTCAACCGGAACCTGGCGCTCACGGCCTTCCACGCCGTCCTGCGGTTCGGCCTGGCACTCGCGGCGCTGCTGGCGGGGGCCGCGTCCGACCTTCTGCGGAAGGCGGGCGCGACCCCGCTCGGCCTGTCGCCGTCGCAGTTCGCGCTGGCGGCGTCCGGGCTGATCGTCCTGTTCGGGGCGGCCCTGATCCGGGTGCCCGACGGTGACGGCCCGTCCTCTAGGTGACCGGCACGGGGCCGTCCTCCTTCTCCGGTTCCAGAGCGGACGCCTCGCCCCGGCTGTTGGCGGCGCGCAGGGCCACGACCGCCGCGGCGACCAGGAAGAGGGAGCTTGCCAGCAGTGCCCGGGAGAACCCGCCGGTGAGCGCCTCGGGCATCGGCCTGCGGTCGGCGAGCAGGTCGCCGGTGCGGGCGGTGGCGACCGCGGAGAAGATCGCCAGCCCGAGGGCGCCGCCGATCTGCTGGGACGCGTTGAGCAGCGCCGCCGCGACCCCGGCCTTGTCCGGCGGGACGTTGGCGTTGGCCGCGGTGGTGACGGCCACGAACGTGAACCCGAGCCCGAACGAGGTGACCATCAGGCCGGGCAGCAGGTCGGTGAGGTAGTGGCCGTCCACCGGGATGCGCGACAGCAGGTAGATGCCGGCGGCCGCGAGCAGCAGCCCGGCGATCATCACCGGGCGGGTCCCGGCGCGTCCGATCAGCGGGGCGGACGCGCCCGCGGCGACGCCGACGCCGGCGCAGAGCGGCAGGTAGGCCGAGCCGGTCTCCAGCGGCGAGTAGCCGAGGACGTTCACCATGTACAGGCTGAGGAAGAAGAACATCGACAGGAACCCGGCGACCGCGACGAGCTGGGTGACGTCCGCGGCGGCCAGCCCCCGGATCCGGAAGATCGACAGCGGCACCAGCGGGTTCCGGCTGCGCTGCTCGTTGACCAGGAACGCCGCCAGGATCGCGGCGGCTCCGGCGAGGCCGCCGATCGTGCGGCCCGCGTCCCAGCCGACCTCGGGGGCCTTGACCAGGGTGAACACCAGCAGCAGCATCCCGCCGGTGACCAGGACGGTGCCGAGCGCGTCGAAGCCCGCGAGCCGGGCGGCGCGGCGGTCGCCCTCGACGAGCAGGAACAGCCCGGCGATGACGATCACGCAGACGGGGACGTTCACGAGCATCACCCAGCGCCAGCCGGGCCCGTCGGTGAGCAGCCCGCCGAGCAGGACCCCGGCGGCCGAGGCGCCGCCGCCGACGCCGCCCCACACGCCGAGCGCCTTGCCGCGGTCGCCGCCCTCCTTGAAGGTGGTCGTGAGGATCGACAGGGTGCCCGGCAGCATCAGCGCCGCGCCCGCGCCCTGCGCGAGCCGCGCCACGATGAGCGTCCCGGACGTGGTGGCGAGCCCGCCCGCGATCGAGGACAGCGAGAACAGCGCGGTGCCCGCGACCACGACGCGGCGGCGTCCGAGCAGGTCGGCGAGGCGCCCGCCGAGCAGCATGAACCCGCCGTAGGTGAGCAGGTAGCCGGACGGCACCCACTGCAGGTCCTGGACGGAGAAGTCCAGGTCGGCGCGGATCGCGGGCAGCGCCACGTTGACGATCGAGGCGTCGATGAAGTCCAGGAACGCGATGGCGCACAGCAGGGTCAGGGTGATCTTGCCGCGTCCGGTCGCGAGGAAGGACGGAGGGGAGTCGCTCATGAGACCTCCGGTCGGTGGGCCCGCGCCCGGCGGCCGCCGGGGCACGGGGAGCGCCAGGTTCCACTGGCCGCTTCGTTCCGCGACCCATGAGCGGATCGGGCGGAGGGAGTGTGACGCGGCGGGACGCGAATGAGGTCCAGGTCACATTTCGGCCGCGGATGTCACATTCCGAGGCCCTGCCTTGCTCTGAGTAGGGAGCGCACAGGAGGGCCGAGCCATGTCCGAGAGCACCACGGACGACACCGCGACGCGGGTGTTCGCCGCGCACCGGGAGCTGCTGTTCTCGGTGGTCTACAACATGCTCGGGAGCGTCGCCGACACCGAGGACGTCCTGCAGGACACGTGGCTGGCGTGGGCGGCCCGCAGCGCCGCCGGCGCCCCCGGGGAGATCGAGAACCCGCGCGCCTATCTGGTGCGGATCGCCGTCAACACGGCGCTGTCGCGCCAGGGCCGCGATCAGCCGCCGCCGCGAGACGTACGTGGGACCGTGGCTGCCCGAGCCGCTGGTGGCCCGCGACGACGCGGACGACCCGGCCGAGCGCACCGAGGCGGTCTCGATGGCGCTGCTGGTCGTCCTGGAGACGCTCACGCCGCTCGAACGGGCGGTCTTCGTCCTGCACGAGGTGTTCGGCTACGCCCACACGGAGATAGCGCCGATCCTGGACCGCAGCCCGGCGGCGGTCAGGCAGCTCGCGCACCGCGCCCGGGAGCACGTGCAGGCCCGCCGTCCCCGCTACCAGGCGGACCCGAAGGTGCAGCGGCAGGCGACGGAGCGGTTCCTCCAGGCCGCCCTCGGCGCCGATCTGGAGGCGCTGATGGAGATCCTCGCGCCGGACGTGACCCTGTGGACGGACGGCGGCGGCAAGTCCAAGGCGACCTCGGCCCTGCGTCCCATCCAGGGGGCCGACAGGGTGGCCCGCGCCATCGCCGGGACGACCGCGCGCAGGCCCATGGAGCTGGACATCATCTACCGGACCGTCAACGGCGACCCGTCCGCCGTGCTGTTCAACGAGGACGCGCCGTTCGCCGTCATGGTCCTCGACCTGGACCCGGACGGCCACCGCGTCCGCGGCGTCTACGCCGTCACCAACCCCGACAAACTGGCCCACATCGACGAGGACGACTGACCCAGCGCTCCACCGCCCGCGAGAACTTAACCAAATCAGTCGGAATAGTTGACTTCATGCGCGGGGCCGTGCTTCGCTGAAGCCAGGGTCCGAAGGGGTTCCGCGGTTCGCCCGGATACCGGGCCCGGCGCGGGGTGGCGCCGGGCCCGCCTCCGCGTCAGGGATGCGGCAGGACGCACATGGCGTCGAGGCCGAGGACGCGGTTGAGGCGTCCGAAGGCAAGCCAGGAGCCGATGCACATGCTCAGCTCCACGATCTCCGCCTGGGTGTAGCGGGCGGACATCCGGGCCCAGAACTCCTCGTCCAGGCCGTGGTGGTCGAGGACGTAACGCTCGGCGTACTCGGCGGCCAGGCGGGTGCGCTCGTCGAAGGCCTCGGTGGTGCGCCACTCGGTCACCGCGTCGGCGAACCCCTCCTCGACCTTCTCGCCGTCGCGCTCCGTCCGCCAGTCGAGGCAGAACAGGCATCCGTTCAGCTGGGCGACGCGCAGCCGGGCGGCCTCGAACTCGCGGAGCCCGAGGGTGGTGTGCGCGTAGACGGCGAGGGACAGATTCGAGGCGGCGGGGCCGATGCCCGGCACCATCTCGCCCCACACGTACTGGATCGGGTCCTTGCCCTCGGGGATCTCGATGTTCACGGGCCTGCCCTTCTCACGGCGCCTTCCAGAGTTTGCCCACGGCGGGACGGACGGGAACGTCGAGCGCGTCGTAGAGGCCCGGTTCGGCGTCCACGAGCCAGTCGATGGCGTTCACCAGGCGTCCCGCGGCCGTGGCGTTCCCACCGGCGGCCCGGTTGCCGTGCTCGTCGGTGGCCTCGACCGTGACCTCGATGCGCGGCACGCCCTCGATGACCACGCGATGCGCGCCGTCGCCGTCCGGAGGCACGGGCCAGTCGGGCGCGCAGGACGGGTGGATGCGCGTGACGTGTTCGACGACGATGCGGGGCTCGCCCGCCACGATGCCCTGGACCTCGAACCGCACCGCGCCCTGCGTGCCCTTCTCGAAATCGCCCATGGACGCGGTGGTGATCGTGGCGTCGAGGGGGCGCCGGTCCACGGTCTCGCGGATCTCGTCCAGCTCGGCGCCGAGGGCGCGGGCCATCAGCCTGACCTGCCCGCCCCACACCATCGTCGGGACGGTCGCGGCGAGCATCGGCGGCTCGTAGTCCATCGGCTGGCCCATGCCGACCAGGTACCGGACGGAGTCGGGCTGGTCGTAGGCGGAGTAGTCGAAGATCTCCTGGCAGCGGACGACGTCGATCGTGCCGGCGAGGCCGCTGACCAGCAGCGGCAGGACGTCGTTGCCCCATCCGGGGTCGACGCCGGAGGCGAACAGGGAGCCGCCGCCCTCGGCGATCGCGTCCAGTACCTGCGCGCGCATCTCGGGCGGGGCGCCGCGCTGGTCGTAGAGGGCGTAGAGGGCGGGGGTGACGACGACGGCGCCGGCACGGATCACCTGGAGGACGTCGGCGAGGGCGTCGTCCGGCCGGATGTCGCCCGACGCCGCGTACACGACGGCCTGCGGGCGGGCGGCGAGTACCGCCCCGGCGTCGGCGGTGGCCGCGACGCCGAGGTCGCGGCCGAGGCCGGCGAGGTCGCCCGCGTCCCGTCCGACCTTGGCGGGATCGTGGACGATCACGCCGGTCAGCCGGAGCCCCGGGTGCGCCTCGACGGAGCGGACGGCCAGCCGTCCCATGTTGCCGGTACCCCACACGACCACGGAGATCATGCGCGGAATGTACCAGGTCCCAAGCAAGCACTTGGTAGTCCACATGTGGTCATGAGAAACTCCCGGGTAACTCGTGACGCGCCTCACATTTGGCTATAGAACACGTTCTAATCTCACGAGTGAGGGAGGTCACATGCGTGACTCCACCCCGTCCCTTAGCGTGTCCCGTCGAGGTTTCATCGTTGGAACCGGTTCTATCGTAGGGCTGGGCATGCTCGGCCGGACCGGCGCCGCCGCGGCCCCGGTCCCCGCTCCGATCGCCAACGGCGCCCGCGTCCCCGTCCTCGTCGTCGGCACCGGGTACGGCGGCTCGGTCGCCGCGCTGCGCCTCGCCCAGGCGGGCGTCGACGTCCACATGGTCGAGATGGGCATGACCTGGGACACCCCGGGCTCGGACGGCAAGATCTTCTCGGGCATGCGGTCGCCGGACTACCGCGCCTACTGGCTCCGGACGCGGACCAAGCAGCCCCTCAGCAACTTCCTCGGCTTCCCGATCGACAAGGACGTCCCCAAGTACACCGGGATCCTGGACGCCGAGGACTTCGGCGGCATCCTCGTCTACCAGGGCCGCGGCGTCGGCGGCGGCTCCCTCGTCAACGGCGGCATGGCGGTCACGCCGAAGCGGTCGCGGTTCAGCGCCATCCTGCCCTCGGTCAACGCCGACGAGATGTACAACGTCTACTACCCGCGCGCCAACTCCGGGCTGGGCGTCAACGAGATCGACCGGGCATGGTTCGACACCACCGACTGCTACCAGTACGCGCGGGTCGGACGTAAGCACGCCCAGCGCTCGGGGTTCGAGTTCGTCTACGTCCCGAACGTCTACGACTTCAACTACATGAAGCAGGAGGCGGCCGGCGCCGTGCCGAAGTCGGCGCTCAACGCCGAGATCCTCTACGGCAACAACTACGGCAAGAAGTCACTCCAGAAGACCTACCTGGCGCAGGCCAAGGCCACGGGCCGGGTCGCCATCTCGGCGCAGCACAGGGTGACGTCGGTGTCGCCCGCGTCCGGCGGCGGCTACACGGTCGCCATCGAGCAGATCGACACGACCGGGAACGTCGTGGCGACCAAGACGGTGACCGCCGCACGGGTGTTCTTCGCCGCCGGCAGCGTCGGCACCAGCAAGCTGCTGGTCAAGCTCAAGGCGACCGGCGCGCTGCCCAACCTCAACGGCGAGATCGGGAAGGGCTGGGGCGACAACGGCAATGTCATGGTCGGCCGCGCCAACCACCTGTGGGACCCGACCGGCAGCCTCCAGTCGGGCATGCCGACGGGCGGCATCGACAACTGGGACGCCGGCGGCGCGTTCGCCGAGGTCGCGCCGCTGCCGACCGGGATCGAGACGTACGCCTCGTTCTACCTGTCGATCACCAACACCCCGCACCGGGCCGAGTTCTCCTGGAACGGCTCCGCCGGACGGGTCGACCTCAACTGGCAGACCGCCTGGAAGCAGTCCAGCATCGACATGGCCAAGTCGATCTTCGACAAGATCAACAGCAAGGAGGGGACGATCTACCGGACCGACCTCTTCGGCACCTACAAGATCTGGGGCGACCACCTCACCTACCACCCGCTCGGCGGCGCCGTCCTGAACAAGGCCACCGACAACTACGGCCGGCTGCACGGCCACCCCGGCCTCTACGCCATCGACGGCTCGCTCATCCCGGGCAACACCAGCGTGAACCCGTTCGTCACCATCACCGCCCTCGCCGAGCGGAACATCGAGAAGATCATCGCCACCGACCTGTGATGATCCGCCGGGATCCGGCCACGGGCGCGTGTGGCCGGACCCCCTCTACGGGCAGGCGGGGAACAGCCGTCGCGTCCCCGTCCCGGCCGCGTAGGCGGCGGGATCACTGAACCGGCAACCGTAGTCCGGACGCGCCACCACCGGCGGGCTCGTGGTCACATCACCCGCGGGCCGCGCGCCCCTGCCGATCCAGCGGACGAGATCGTCCCAGGCCGTGGCCGCCTCCACGTTCGAGAACTCGCAGTGCTGGGCCGTCCGGACGGCCCGCTGGACGAGCAGCCTCGACCGGTGGTTCCGCGCGACGTCCCTCGCGTAGATCTGCTCCATGGAGAACGGGACGAACAGGTCCCCCAGCCCGTGCAGGCTCAGGACCGGGACGTCCGGTCGCCCGTTGATGCGCGGCACCTGGGAGAGCCGGTTCGACAGGCGCGCCGGAAGGTTCTCGGCCCGCACCCGCTGGACCGTCCTGTTCACGTCCACCGGGCTGTTCGGCTCGTACCGGGTGAACAGGTTCGTCCCGACCTGGCCCGGGCTCTCGGCGAGGGTGGCGCCCGGAACGGACGGCTCGGCCAGCGTGAACGGGAAGTCCTTCCACACCGCGAACGACTGCTCGGCGCCCGGACGCGTACCGCCCGTCCGGCCGACGACGATCGAGCGGAACTGCTTCCCGCGCTCGTTCGTGGTGTCCGGCCCGCCCGGCCGCAGCACCGCCAGCCCGAGCGCCGCCTCGATCTTCGGGACGGTCACCGTCGCGTACCGGTCGGTGACCGGGTACTCGCGGACCCCCGACAGGTCCTGCGCGACGAGGTTGTAGTCGAGGAAGTAGTCGAACAGTTCGTTGTCGCCGAGCACTCCGCACATGGGCAGAGCGCCGCCGTAATAGCCCGGGAATTGCTCCAGCGAGCGTCCGATGATGTGCCCGCCCATGGAGACCCCGGCGATGATGCGCTGCTTGGGACGTCCCACTTCGCGGGCGAACAACTCGGCCACGTCCCGGGTGCTCAGCACGCCCGCGCGGACGTCATACCCGTTGTCGTAGTAGGACGACGCCGCCCACGCGTACCCCTGGTCGAGAAGGCGTTGCCGCAGGCCGTACTGCGGCGGCTCCACCTTCAGCACGCGGCCCTGCCCCGCATAGCCATGCGCCCACAGCGCCAGCTTGCCGTTCCACTGCGGCGGCACCTCGATGTCATAGGCCGCATGGCGATGGACGCCCTGCATCACCCGCGACGGTTTCCCGTGCACCTGGACGGGCGCGAGCGGCGGATTGTCGATGGTGTATCCGGGAAGCGGCTGGTCGCCGGGAACACGGTCGGCGCGAGCCGCACCCGCCGGGACGACCACCGAGAGAACGAGAGCGGAGAGAACGGCGAGGGGGCGGAAGCGCATGAAGCGCATTACATACCGTCCGGTCGGTAAGAGGAACGCCACGACCGCATCCGGTCTCGCCCCCCGGCGAGCGGACGGCGAGCGGCGCACGCCGAGGCAGCCGCCATGCGGAACGCATTGCACTTCGCGGCGTGCTGCGAACGGTCCCTCCCGTAGCACGCCTAGGGCACCGACCACCGCAACGAAAAAGGGCCACTTCCTCGGCGGCTCCGCGGAGATGTTCGCCAGAACGCCGAAAAGCGTCCGCATCCCGCGCGCCCTCGCCCTGCGTGGGGCAGATTGTAGATCTTGAACCGAACCCCCACCCAGGAGTCCTCCATCGACGAGTCCAACCGCCCCAGCGCCTGGCGCGACGAGGGGTATCGCCCTGAGTCGGCCGAATGGCCCCAACTCTGGTCCCGGCTTCAACTCGGGCAGCCCCTCACGGGAACCGTCGTCTGGGTCCCGCGACCGGGCGCCATCGGGATCGGCGTCGACCTCGGCCTCCCCGTCGGCGGCTTCGTCGACGTCCTCCACCTGCCTCTGGACTCCACGCGGTGGCCCGCCCAAGGAACCACCACCGATTTCACGATCTGGTGGATGGACGAGAGGCCCCAGGTCCGGCTGATGCCCGCCGACCCCCGCTACCGCCGCGAGGACTTCGACGACTGGATCCGGCATCAGAACACCGTGGCGGCCAAGGTCTTCCGCACGGGTGGCGCCGAGACGCGTGACTGATCAGACCGCGTCGGCCGGTCGGCCCTCATGAGACGTCATCTTGAGGATCAGGGGAACCGGCTTATCGCCGTGCTGCGCCGTACAGCGATCCCGCGAGCAGCGTGACACCCGACAGGGCACCGCTGACGAACGGGATCCACTCCACGGACGACGCCGCAGCCATGATCATTCCGGCTGCCCCGAGACCGGACAGCACGACCCCCGGCACCGCGATGGCGCCCCTCTTCCACACCCGTGCCAGCACGACGAAATGCAGGCCGACGATCAACGCGATCCAGGCGACGTTGACCTCCTGCGGCGCGTCCAGCGCCCTCAGCACGGCGATACCGCCGAAGATCAGCGCGAACTCCGCGACCACCACGAGCCCGAACCGCGGCCCGAACCACGCCGGCCGCGCGTCGCCGCGCTCCGTCCCGCCGCGCTCGGTCCCACCGCGCCGGTCCCCCCGGAAGCCGACCACCACCACCGCGGCCAGGCACAGCACCGCCAGGACCCGCAACGCGATCCCGACGGCCCCCGGCAGTGGCTCCCCCGCGTTGGCGAGCACGAAAGCGGTACCAAAAGCGGAACCGACCAGGAGACCGAGCAATTGCGGCGACATGCGGACGATCCTATTGACGACGACCTGCGGCGCAGGACGCCGGCCGCCCCCGGCGACCGCATCACCGTCGCCCGGACCGCGATCGGCGTGATCGGCGCGATGATCGGGGACGAGGTGTGGGTCCCGGAGGTGGCCCGCGTCCTCGCCCTGGAGGGAGCGGAACTCATCGTCCACCCGACCTCGTGGAGCGCCCCGGAGGCGATGCACGTCGCGGCGACCGAACGCACCGAGGAGGTCAGGGTGCACCTGGTGTCGGTCGCCCGGCCGGACTGCCCGGCAGCTCGTACTGGATCTCGACCTTCGGGAGTCCAACGACAAGATGATGGGCCACCACCTGGACCCGCTGGCCAAGCGAACCCCCCACCTGTACTCGATGTTCACCGAGCCCTGATCGAACCGTCGTGCGGGTTCGTTCCGGCTTCACAACACCGTGGCGGAAAAGCCTTCCGCACAGGTAATGACGTAACGCGCCGCTGATCAGATCGCACGCCACTTCGCCTGCCTGGCAATTCCTCTCGTCCGGCTCCCTTGCCGCGGACTACCGCGCCACTCGAAGAGTATTCCAGAACACTATTCGGCAAATTATCTCTTGCGTCCTCAAGAACGCTCCGGACGGTGAACTCCGAAACCCTACAAACAGAGCGGCCGGAGGCCACGATGACAACCTTTGCCGAATACGCGGACGAACTGACCCGCGTCAAGGACGAGCTCGCCGCCCTCGAAGCAGAGCTCGACGGGCTCGGCGACCAGGTCGATCCCCTCGACCGGATCAAGCTCAAGTTCGAGATCGGCAAGGCCCGGCTCGACGTCCTCAAGACGCAGTACGACACGACCAAGACCGAGGTCGGCGTCCTCACGACCGACTTCAACCAGATGAAGAACGAACAGCACAAGCGGATCGGCTACCGCGACACGCTGATCTACACCGCCTTCGCGGTGGTCGCCGGTGCGGCCTACGCCATCACGCAGGGAGCCTCCCTGCTCGTTCTGCTGGGTCTCATCCCGGCGGTTCTCTCGCTCGGGTGGATCTACCTGGCGAACGACACCAAGGTGTGCGAGATCGGCCAGTACGTCCGGTCCGAACTCGCGCCGCGCATGAAGCGGCTGCTGTCCGAGGGGGCGCTCCCCTTCGGGTGGGAGTCCTGGCACCGGGCCCTCCCGGGCCGCCGGACCGGCAAGATCGGTCACCTCGCGGTGACGCTGACGATCTTCTGCGCCTTCCCGGCGACCGCGTTCGCGATCGTCGTCGGGAACCTCTCCACCCTTCCCTCCTGGGTCTTCCCGGTGGGGGGAGCGGAAGCCATCGCCACCCTGTGCATCGGGTGGCTGTTCCTCCGCGCGAACCTCCGCCGGAGGACGCCGCAGGTCGTCGCCGCGAACACCGGCGACGATCTACTCGCGTCCGACTGAGGCAGCGCCTCGGCAGGAACGCATCCACACCCGAAGGGCCCGGCACACCCGGGCCCTTCGACTTTTCTTCATGAGTTCCGGTCAGCGTCTCGCCTGAGAGGAGCCCTCGCTGGAAAGGATTCTGAGAACCAGCGCGGCGATGTTCCAGGCATCGTCGGCTCCGCTGTGGTGGCGGCCCTCCAGGGGAAGGCCGGCGTGGTGCAGCGCCCCGCTCATGCCGAGCCTCCGCTGGAGGCCGAAACAGTCGGTGAAGGCTTGTTTGGCATTGGTGTGTCGCGAGCTGAACGGATAGGCGGCCCGACCGCCCGAACACTGGCGCTCGAACTGCTTTCGGTCGTAGTCGCCCCAACTCGCCCAAGCACGGGACCTCGACCGGTGTTCCTGTTCCAGAACAGCGCACGCCTCCCGGAACTCGACGCCGCCGTCGACCTCGTCCTGCGTCAGCCCCGTCAGCTCGGTGCAGAACGCACTGACCTCAGACCGGACGGGACGGACAAAGGATGCGGTGCTTGGCGACCCGGCGCCGCGACTCCACGTCCACGACGCACAGCCCGATCTCGATGATCTCGCTGACCTGCCCCGGCGGCGGCTGCCCGTCCCAGCAGGTCGCCTCCACATCGACAACATTGAGAAACCGCCCGAACCGCTCCATGGTCCGGCGACGCTATCCGCGCAACCCCGCACCTGGCGACCGTTTTAAAAGCGACCGCCGCACGAAATCCTGGTCAGCGGTGAAGGTCAAGGTCGCTGCGCTTCGCACGAGACAGCAACTCGGCGAACGCCTCACGCCCGAACGCCAGGCGTCCCCCGTCCGGATCCTTGGAGTCCCGCACCCACACCCGACCGCCCTGCCCCGCCAGTTCCACGCAGGCCTCATCGTTACCGCCGCCGGTATAGGAGCTCTTTCGCCAAGTGATCACTCGTACGTCCTCATCGTTCGCTCGATCAGGTCTTTCGAAGCCGCCCGCGATAGGGCCATTGCCCCGATCTGGTCGAACCGTATCGCCAAGACGTCCGCCTGTTCACCGGCCTCGATCAAACGCCCGTCGATCTGCGCCCCGGCATAGGCGATCTCGCGCCCGCATACCCGCAGTACCTGAAAGGGGCCATCGTGTCCCGGATGCCAACCCGCCTCCCGCGGGACGACCCGCACACAGACTCGCGGCAGCTCCGCCACTTCGAGAAGGCGCGCCATCTGCGCTCTCATGACCTCAAGGCCCCCGACGGGGCATTCGAGGACCTCTTGATCCATGAGGATCCAGAGGTGGGGCGGGTCGGCTCTGACGAGGATCTCCTGCCGCTTCATTCGAGCTTTGGTGGTCGCCTCCGCTGCATGTACGTGCCCTGCCGCACGCAGCACACCCTGTGCGTAAGCCTCCGTCTGCACCAGCAAAGGCACGTGCTTGCCATGGAAGACTTTGATGATCTCCGCAGCCATCTCGTATTGGATGTATTGCCGGAACCAGTCGGGATCATGACCCGCACAGGCGAACAGGTGAAGCCGCTCGAAGTGACCGCCGGTGTTCCATGCCTTGTCGAGACACTTCATGCAGGTGTCACTTGGCCGAAAACGGCCCGCCTCCCAGTTCGATACGGTTCCGCGCGTCACTTTGACGACCAAGGCGGTCTGGGCGAGCGAGAGACCGCGCTGCGTGCGGTAAAACCACAGGTCAAAGGCCAACCAGGCCCACAGGGAGGACTTGGGGTCGATGGACTCTCGCACGCTCATCGCTTACTCACAGGTGTATTGACCGCCGACCAATGCACAACACGTTATCCCGCAGTCACTCACAGTGAGACGAGAATTCGTCAACTCGGGATGGCCCTCATGAACGATCTTGAATTCATCATGTCGGCGCACGGAATTCCGGAGGTGCGCCTGACCTTGCTCGCCGTGCCGTCGAGCGTGGTGCTCGCTCGGGAGTTCGTCCGCTACACGCTGACGAACTGGGGTTTCGGCCGTGAAGTGATCGACGACGCGAGCCTCGTCATGAGCGAGATCGTGTCCAACGCCGTCGCGGCGGCCCCCGGGCACCGGATCCGTCTCGGCTGCGCCCTCCGGGAGGGGGCGCCGCTGCTGGAGTGCTGGGACCCGTCCCCCGGTCTGCCGGTCCGGTGTCCACCGTCGCCCACGTCCGAGAACGGTCGCGGGCTCGCCATCGTCACCGCCCTCGCCAAGGAGACCGGCACCCGCCCTTCCGCCACCGGCGAAGGAAAGGTCGTCTGGGCCCTCATGCACGCCTGAAGCCGTTCGCCCGGCGGCAGGCAGGCTCGGCGGCCTCCGGCCCGTGGGTTCACCCGGCCGGTGCCGAAGCGGCTTCTGGAGTGGTCAGGGGCGGGCCGAGGCGAGTCGCCGGGTGAGGAACCGCTCGAAGGTCAGCAGGTCGGGGTGCTGCCGGCGCAGGGCCGGGATGTCGGCCTGGTATCCGGCTTCGGCGAACCACTGGAACATGCGCTCTTCGATCGGGAGCGGCTCGAACCGGGTCGGGGTGCCGGTGACGCGCTCGTAGATCCGGGCGACCTCGGGGAAGGTGAGCTCGTCGCCGGCGAGTTCGATCTGGCGGCCTATGGACCGCTCGGGGTCGTCGAACGCGTCGGCGGCGAAGACGCCGATGTCGTCCGCGGCGATGAACTGCATGGGCTTGTCGGGCCTGACCGGCAGTGACAGCACCCGCTCGTCCCGAGCGTCGGCGTAGTGCAGCAGGTTGTTCATGAAGAAGACCGGGCGCAGGATGGTGGCGGGCATTCCGAGCGCCAGGATGTGCCGCTCGATCTCGGCCTTGCTTTCGAAGTGGTCGATGCCGGTGTCTCGTTCGGCACCGCCCACAGAGCTGTAGACCAGGTGCGCCACGCCGGACTCCTTGGCGATGTCGGCCACCGTCTTGCCCTGACGCACCTCGGCGGCCAGTGTGCGCGGTTCATAGGCCAGTGCCTGGACGCTGAAGACCGCGCGCACGCCGTTCATCGCCTTGCGCAGCGACTCGGCGTCGTCGAGATCGCCCTGGACGAGCACCGCGCCCCCGTCCCGCAGCCCACGGGCGGCGGGGCTGCCCGGGTCGCGCACCAGCGCGTGGACCCGCCGGCCGCGCGCCAGCAGCTGACGGGCGGTGGCGCCGCCCTGATTGCCGGTCGCGCCGATGACCAGGACGGCGTCGGAGGAAGACATGAGTGAATCCTTCTCATTCGGAGTGTTTCGCTCCGAGTAACTTAACTCGGAGCGATCCGCTCCGCAATGGGTATCCTGGACCCATGGCCGAAGCCACCGCACCGCGCAAGCGGGGACCCCAGGCCCGCGCGGCCCGCAACGATCGCGCGTTGATCGAGGCGGCCCGCGAGGTCTTCCTCAGCCAGGGGTTCGACGCGCCGGTGTCCGCCATCGCCGAGCGGGCCGGGGTGGGGATGGGCAGCCTGTACCGCCGCTACCGCACCAAGGAGGAACTGCTCCAACGCCTGTGCGCCGACTCCATGGAGCACCTCGCGGAGGCGGCGAGGGCCGGGCTGGCGATGGACGACCCGTGGCAGGGTCTGGCCTACTACGTCCAGCAGTGCGCACGATTCGGGTTCGGCGCTCTGTCCCCCTTGGCCGGAACCGTCCAGGTCACATCCGAGATGCGGCAGGCCGGCGAACAGGCCCAGCGCCTGGCCGACGAACTGGTCACCCGGGCCCGCGACGCCGGTGTGCTTCGCACCGGCGTGACGTCCATGGACGTCTTCCTGCTCATCAGGCAGTTCGGCCGCCCTGCCGCGGGCCCGTCGCCCCACGGCGAGGAAGAGGTGCGGTCCCGCTTGCTGGCGATCGCGCTGGACGGCCTCAAAGCCCACAACACCGATCCGCTACCGGGGGAACCGCCCGACCCCCAGCACTACCAGGCGCTCTGGAACACCTGATGGAACGTCGGTGGGAGGCGTGGTCGTCGGTGCTTTATTCGCTGGAGGCCGTGAGGTGGGGCCGGTACCGTGGGCGGCATGGCTCTAGGCATCTGGTCGCAGAAGGTTCGGTTCGCCCGCTGACGGCGGCGCCTTCTCACTTCTGAATCCGCGTTCGCCGTCCCGGTCCTGCCGGGCGGGCGTCTGATTCTGCCCGGCTCCACTGCGAGCTGCGGAGCACCCTTTGAGCCTCACCCCTTTTCCCGAGAGCACGTCCCTGCCCGTTCCGGCTGGCGACAAAGCCCATATCCGCGTCCAGGACGTCGCGGTGAGCCGCGGGTCGCGGCGGGTTCTGCGGGACGTGTCGGTCACCGTCTCGGCCCGGTCCCGGATCGCCGTCGTCGGCGAGAACGGCCGGGGGAAGACGACGCTGCTGCACGTCCTCGCCGGTCTGATCCCGCCCGATGAAGGCACCGTGCACCGCGCCGGCACGATCGGCCTGGCCCGCCAGGAACTGGCGGCGCGCGACGGGGAGACCGTCGGCACCCTGACGTCCGCGGCACTGGCCGCCCCGCTCGCGGCGCTCGCCGCGCTGGACGAGGCGACCGAGGCCGTGACCTCGGGTGATCCGGCCGCCGACGACCGCTACGCCGCTGCGCTGGAGGCCGCCACACGGCTCGACGCGTGGGACGCCGAACGGCGCGTCGACGTCGCCCTCGAAGCGCTCGGCGCCTGCACGGACCGTGGTCGCCGGTTGGCGACGCTGTCTGTCGGGCAGCGCTACCGGGTGCGGCTGGCGTGCCTGCTCGCCGCCCGGTACGACGTGCTGCTGCTCGACGAGCCGACCAACCACCTCGACGCGGGCGGCCTGGACTTCCTGACCCGCCGGCTACGTGAACATGACGGCGGCCTCGCCGTCGTCAGCCATGACCGGGCGCTGCTGCGCGACGTCGCCGACCGCTTCCTCGACCTCGACCCCAGCCGCGACGGCAAGCCGCGGCTGTACGCGGGCGGCTATGACGCCTGGCAGGACGCGCGGCGCGGCGAGCGCGCGCGCTGGGAACAGGACTACGAGGAGCAGCAGGCCGAGCAGCGGCGACTGCAGGACGCGGTGTCCAAGGCCCGCGACCGGCTGTCCACCGGATGGCGGCCGGACAAGGGCACCGGCAAGCACCAGCGCCAGTCCCGCGCGCCGGGCGTCGTCCAGGCCCTGAACCGGCGGCAGGACGAACTCCAGGCGCACCGCATCGATGTGCCGGAGCCGCCGCCGACCTTGCGGTGGCCCGACCTGGGAAGCCGCTCGCGAGCACCGCAACTGCGGGCCCAGGGCGTCACCCTCGCCGGGCGGCTGACCGGCCCGGTCGACCTCGACTTGGACGGCGGTGACCGGCTGCTCGTCACCGGACCCAACGGTGCCGGGAAATCCACGCTGCTCGCAGTGCTGGCCGGTTCCCTCCAACCCACGGCAGGACAGGTCTGGAGAGCGAACGACACTCGGATCGCCCTGATCACGCAGGAGACCACCGACCACGATCCCGAACTCACCGCCCGCGAGGCGTACGCCCAGCACGTGGGACGGCTGGTGGCCGGCGGCGTGCTGCGCGATGCCGACATCGTCCCGCTCGGGGCGCTCGGCCTCCTGGACTCCGCCGCGATGAGCGCGCCGACCGCGCGGATGTCGCAGGGCCAGCAGCGGCGCCTCGACCTGGCCCTCGCGCTGGCCGGGCGCCCCGGCCTGATCCTGCTCGACGAACCGACCAATCACCTGTCGTCGGCGCTGGTCGACGAACTGACCGGCGCGATCCGCGCCACCGGCGCCACCGTCGTCATCGCCACCCACGACCGGCAACTGCTGAGAGACCTCGCCGACTGGCCGCACCTGGAGATCGGCCGCCGGGAAGACTGAGGATGTCGCCGTGGTGGTCCGGCCGGTGGCCGGACCACCACGGCGGCCGATCGGCTGGCGGGATCGAGTGTCCAGGTACCGGAAGCGTCGCTCAGGAGACCGATGGAGGGGCGTGGGGCCGGGGATCGTCGGCGCGGGATCGCGGTTCGCAGCGATGCCCTGGACGGTGGGGGTGCTGGTGATCGCTCCGGATCAGGTCCAGCGGGCGAGGGCCACTTCCAGAGGCTCGTAACCGTCGTCCGCCCAGGCGACGTGGCCGTCGGGACGGACGAGGACCGCGTCCACGTCCAGGTCTCCGCGAGGGTGCGAGATGCCGCCGTGGCGCGGTTCGTCGCCCAGTTCCAGGACGGCGTGCCTGCCGGAGTGCAGGACGGCCGGGTCGAGCCCCGGCATGGTGCGGCCGATGAGCGGATGCCGTCCGGGGAGGTCGTAGCGGATGTCGAGACCGGAGATCAGCCCGGCGAGATGGCGGTTGGCCTCGGGGAGCGTCAGGAGGTCGGCCATGATGCCGCGCAGGGCGGCGATGTCCTCGTCGGGGATCAGCAGGACCCCCTGTGCGCGGGTGTTGGCGAGGACGGCCGCCCCGACCGGATGCCGTTCGGCGTGGTAGGTGTCCAGCACCGTGGTGTTGCCGCGCAGGTCGGCGGCCAGTTTCCAGCCGAGGTTGAAGGCGTCCTGGAGGCCGAGGTTGAGGCCCTGCCCGCCGGTGGGCGAGTGGACGTGGGCCGCGTCGCCCGCGAACAGCACGCGTCCGTGCCGGTACTGCTCGACCTGCCGTGAGGCGTCGGTGAAGCGCGAGGCCCACCGGATCTCCAGGACGTCGGGGACGGCGCGGCGCACCTCGTCCAGCGTGACGGGCGTCCCGCGGTCGGCGGTCTGCTGCTCGGGTCCGGCGATCAGGGCCCTGTACAGGCCGTTCTCCAGCGGCAGGACGTTCGCGACGCCGTCCTCGGGACGGTCGAACGAGGGCAGCCGCCACCGGCCGGGGCGCTCCCGCGTGAGGGTGATGTCGGCGACGATCGCGGATACGCGCCCGTCGCGGCCGGGGAACGGGACGTCCAGCAGCTTGCGGATCGTGCTGCGACCGCCGTCGCACGCGACCAGGTAGCGGGCGCGGAACTCCCGCCCGGCGCGGACGGTGACGCCGGCGCCGTCCTGATCGACCCCGGTCACCTCGTGCCCGCGCAGGACCGGGACGCCCAGCTCGGCGAGGCGTGCTTCGAGGTGCTCCTCGACGCGGGCCTGGGGAATGCCGATCTGCCGTTCGCCCCACGGCCCGTAGTCGAGCGGCAGGCCGGCGAAATGCCCGGCGGGGACCGTGTCGACCGCGCGCTTGAGCAGGGGCTCCAGCATGCCGCGCATGTCCAGGATCTGCGCGGAACGGGGCTGGAGGTTGAGCGCCCTGGACTGCCCGGACCGTTCCGGCCGCCTTTCCAGCACCGCGACGTCCGCCCCGGCCAGCGCCAGTTCGCAGGCCAGCATCAGCCCGGTGGGGCCCGCGCCCGCCACGAGCACGTCGGCGGTCATGCCCTCAGGTCCTTCCGCTTGGTGTAGACGAGGTGGAACGCGAACAGCGGCACGGCGATCACCGGCCAGATGAGGTTGAGCATGAGCGGCGCGGCGTCCAGCGGCAGGACGAAGGCGCCGATCACGTGCAGGACCGCGTTCAGGACAGTCGCCGCGCCCCACACGGCGGTCAGCGTCCGCAGGCCCTGCCGGAACCCGGCGTCGTGGTCCCAGCGGGCCTCCCACTCCCGCAGCCCCTCCGGCCCGACCTTGGTCAGGACGAACGAGCGGAACACCACCATCAGCGCGGGACGCCCGTATGCGACCGACGCCAGGAGCCAGACCCCGGCCACGCCCACGAGCATCCAGATCCAGGAGTCGCGGACGAGCAGCGTGCGCGGGTTCCCGGTCAGCAGGGACAGGACGACGCCGAACACCATCAGGACCAGTACGAACAGGGCCGAGTAGTCGACCACACGTCTCCGGACGAACCGGACGATCACCACCAGCACCGGCACGGCCGACGAGGCGACCAGCGCCTGCCACAGGGTCGCGCCCGCCGCGCGCAGCCCGTACAGCACCACCATCGGCAGGACGAGATCGACCGCGATCGGGATCAGCGGGGCCAGCCGCCCGGGGTTCTTCCGCGCGGCCGGGGCACCGGCCGGCCGCGCGTGCGCCGCGGGACTCACGACTCCCCCGCGCGGGTCGCCCGGTCGAACAGCTCCACGAGCTCGCGGGCGTACGCGGCGTGGTCCACGTCCGGCATCGTGGCGACGGCGTCGATCGCGGCGCGCAGGCTGACGGCCATCACGTGCGGGTCGAAGGCGCGGAACTCGCCCTCGGCCTGGCCCGCCCGGAAGAACTCCCGCGCCATCGCCGCGGGCGTGTCCGAGAACGCGACGCCCTCGCCCCCGCGCGTCCCCCCGATGATCTCGACCAGCGCGCGGATGTGCGCGGGGTGGTCGCGCATGAACGCCAGGTTCGACTCGATGTAGGCGGCCAGGGTGTCGCGGCGGGTGGCGGCCGCGTCCAGCCGCGGCCGCATGAACGCGGCCGCGTCGCCCAGCGCCGTGTCGACCACGGCCTGGATCAGCTCGCTCTTGCCCTTGAAGTGGTACGAGATCAGCCGGGTGCTGCTCAGCCCGGCGTGCTCGGCGATCCGTCCGAACGAGGCCTGGCCGTAGCCCGCCTCGGCGATGACCTCGATGGCCGCGGCCACGATCTGCGCTCGCCGCGCGACGGCGGCCGGGGAACGCGCCCCTTCGTTTACTTGCATGAGTAAGAGATTACTCAGCCAAGTAATTCTGTCAATGCCCGCCGCTCCGGACCGAACGCGCGAGGTGCGCGCCCGGCCGAGGTCCGCAGGCCGCAGCCCCGGCGTGACCTGGGCACTCTTGCGAAGAGACTTGGTCGTGTCACCGCCCCGAACAGCACGCAAGAACCCGGGCTTACAGACACGCCCCGGAATGGGGCGTCGCGCTGGGGGCGTTGTAGATGCAATGACTACTACGGTGGAGGAGCGGCGGACCGCGGGTCGCGTCGGCAAGCCCACGGCGTCGCTGACCGATGGCCGGGAGGGCGTCGTCGAGGCGTCGCCCCAGCCCCGGACGCACGAGCACGTCCCGAAGGCCACCATCTGATCATGATCAAGGTGCGCCCCTTTAGGGAATCCGACCGCGCGGAACTGCGCGGGCTGTTCCGGCGCGCGGGTGAAGCGTCCCCGAGCGCCGGCCTGTGGGGTCACGAGGATTCCGAAGCGGCCATCTACCTGGACCCGTACATGGACCTGGCGCCGGACTCACTCTTCGTCGCCGTCCTCGATGGAGCCCTGGTCGGCTATCTGACGGGGTGCCTCGACAGTGCGAAGTTCCCGAGTGAGAGCGAGCGCGTCGGCCGGGCCATCCGGAAGTACCGTCTGGCCTTCCAGCCCAGGAATGCCGCCTTCTTCGCGCGTGCGGCCTTCGACGCGGCGTCGGTCGCGCTGCGGCGGGAGCCCACCGCGCGGGCGTTGCGCGACGCCCTCCGGCCCGCGCATCTGCACATCAACCTGGCACCGGAGGCGCGGGGCACGGGTGCCGCCGACGCGCTGATGGACCGCTGGTTCGACCGGCTCAAGGAGACCGGCTCACCCGGCTGTCACTTGCAGACCCTGGTCGAGAACACCCGTGCCGTGCGGTTCTTCCAGCGCATGGGTTTCGTCGAGCACGGCCCGACCCCTGTCGTTCCCGGCTTCCGGTACGGCGGCAGGCGGATGCATCAGCAGACGATGATCTGGCCCCCTCGATCAGACGGGACCTGAGCCCCCGTCCTGGTCGCCACCTCGGCTTTCCTGGTTGGACGAACCTCCGTGTGGCACCCGCGATGAGTTTCCCGCCCCGCCCCGGTCTACTTGGTGACCCAAAGAAAGCGGAGGCATGAGATGAGCGAGACCACCCGGATCACGCAACTCGCCACGGTCGGGATCCGCGTCACCGACCAGCGGAAGGCGACCGAGTTCTACGTCGATGAGCTCGGCTTCGAAATACGCCGGGACGTGCCGTTCGGGCCCGGTCGCTGGATCGAGGTGGCACCGCCAGGGGCGACGACGACCATCGCGCTCGTTTCCGCAGAGATCCCGGCTGGTATCCGCCTGACGACCACGGACGCCGACGCCGACCACGCGACCCTGCGCGCACGTGGCGTCGACGCGGATGCGGAGGTCATGCGGATGGGGCCGGGAGTGCCGCCGATGTTCTCCGTCCGCGACCCGGACGGCAACACCCTCATTCTCATCCAGGACTCCTGAAAGGGCGATGTCGGTGATGGACGAGCAGTTCACTGCGCATCTGCAGAAGAGCCCGAGCAAGGGCGGCTGGACCTACGTCGTGTGGCCCGGGTCGGCCGAGTACTTCGGCACCCGTGGACGGGTGAGGGTCCGGGGCACGATCGATGACCATCCGTTCCAGAGTTCGTTCATGGCCCTGGGGGACGGCACCCACAAGCTGCCGGTGAAGGCGGACGTGCGCAAGGCGATCGGCAAGCAGGAAGGCGACACCGTGACCGTCCGTCTGCAGGAGTGGTCGAAACCCTAGCCACATTCCCGGAGACGATCGGCTCGATCAGGGGAAGACCGGTTGCGCGGGGGCCGCGGTGTAGACGGTGGCCCAACCTTGAGGGGCTCGGCCGTTGCAGTCCCACAGAAGCTCACGGGCCCTCGGCGATGGGCGGACCCCTCCCCACCACACCGAAGGAGGCGGGATATAACGACAGCATGGACTTTAAATTGGAGCTGGTCGCGGTGCCCGTTTCGGACGTGGACCGCGCGCTGGCCTTCTATACCGACAAGGCCGGGTTCGTCCTGGACCATGACCACCGGGTGAGCGACGAGATCCGGTTCGTTCAGCTGACGCCCCCGGGGTCGGCCTGCTCGATCGCCTTCGGCGAGGGGGTCGTCGAGACGGCGCCCGGCTCCCTCCAGGGCCTGCAACTGGTGGTCTCGGACGCTGACGCCGCCCGAGCGGAGCTTGCCGGACGCGGGGTCGAGGTCAGTGAGGTGCAGGAGTTCCCCTGGGGCCGTTTCGTCTTCTTCCAGGACCCGGACGGCAACGGCTGGAGCGTCCAGCAGCTCGTGTCGCGAGGCTAGACCCACTGAGCCCGGCTCGCGCCGGCGAATGCCTTGGACGGCGAAATCCTCACCGGCCAGGTCTCCATGCCGACCTTTAATGGACCGCCGGACGCCGCTGACGCCCGGGACGCTCTTCCCGAACGCGCAGATCGCCCTCGCCCACCTGGCCCGGACCCTCGCGGGTTACGGCATCGAGGTCGAGGTCATTCCGATCCCGCGCGAGGCCGCACCCTCGGTGGCGGCCTGACCGCCCCGATCGTGTCCGTCGCCGACCGCAACGCGCTGGGGCCTCACACCACGATGTGAGGCCCCAGCTCCCGGTGCGACAATGTGGCGCACATCACAGGCAGGCGCGTCATGTTCGCGGATCCCTTCCCGTCTGGTGTCCCGACCGGGCCTTACGGGCCACGTCGGCGGGAAGGGGAAGCGCGGTGGCGGGACGATGCCGCTGGACGATCGCGGTGGGGTTCGGAAGTTCCCTGATGACGGGGCAGTGGACGGCCGCGATCGGGCTCATCATGCTGGGTGGAGGACTCCTCGCAATGCTCGCGCTGCTGGTCGGCGTGGCCGTCCTGGGACGTCCGGCTCACAGCGGGCGGGCTCTGCACCTCATCGACCGGTTCACCGCCGCCGCGTCCGGCCGTGAGGACGTGACGGCGTGCCGCGGTCCTCACTCGCCATGGGAGGAGGGAGACCGCCTTGAGCCGGGAGAGGACGCCGGATCCTCCTGACGACAAGGCGCTGATCTCCCGCGCCCGCACCGGTGACGTGTCCGCCTACGCGATGCTTTACGAGTGCCACGTGGACGCGGCGCGCCGTCTGGCCCGGACCCTGATCGAAGGGGACGCCGCCGAGGACGCCGTCCAGGAGACCTTCACCAAGGTCCTCGACCTGCTGCGCCGAGGCGACGGGCCGCGGGAGGGGTTCAGGCCGTACCTGCTCACAGCGCTCCGGCACACCGTCTACGACCGCTTCCGGGCCGAAAAGCGACTCCAGTCGACCGGCGAGATCGAGAAGTACGACACCGGCGTCCCGTTCGCCGATCCGCTGCCGGAAGGGTCGACCGCCGCCCGGGCCTTCCGGTCGCTGCCCGAGCGCTGGCGGGTCGTGCTGTGGCATACCGAGATCGAGCGCGCCAAACCCGCCGAGGTGGCGTCACTGCTCGGGCTCACCCCCAACGGCGCCGCCGCACTGGCCTACCGCGCCCGTGAGGGACTCCGCCAGGCATACCTGCAAGCGCATCTCGACGAGATGCGGCCGACACGGCATGAGGAGTGCCGCGAGGCGTTGCGGAGTATGGGCGCGTACGTGCGCGGCGGACTGTCCGGGCGAGAGTCGCTCGCACTCGACCGGCACCTCAGGAGCTGCCCGGACTGCCGGACGGTCCTCGACGAGGCGCGCGACGTCAACGCCACATTGCGGGACGTCCTGAGCCCGCTGGTGTTCGGGGGCCGGGGCGGCAACGGGAGGCCTCGGCGCCGGCGGGACGCTCACCTGGCTCGGTCACAGGACGAGAAGGCTGCTGTGGGTCGCGGCACCGTTGGGGGCCCTCGCGACCGCCGCGGGCGTCGTCCTCGCCTGGCTGGGCTGACCGGTCACCGGAACCGCCGGGCGGGTGCGGGTGCCCTGACGTCCGGCGGATACTTCGATCATGGTTGTGCTGGAGACGGAGCGGCTCGTCCTGCGGCCGCTGACGGGTGAGGATTTCGACGACTACGCTGCGATGCTGGCCGACCCGCAGGTCGTGGGAGGGCTGGCGGAGAGCGTCGGCACCTCGCCTGCTGATGCTTGGCGAAGTCTCGCCTTGTTCATCGGACACCGGGAGATGCGAGGTTACTCCCACTGGGCGCTGGTGGAGAAGGCCACCGGCCGGTTCGTCGGGCGCGCCGGCCCCTGGCAGCCGCACGGGTTTCCAGGGCTGGGGGTCGGCTGGTGCCTGGCACGCGAGCACTGGGGGAAGGGGTACGCAACGGAGGCGGCCCGCGCTTCTCTGGATTACTGCCTCAGGGAGCTGGGCGCAGAGGAAGTCATCTCCGTCATCCTGCCGGGCAACTCCCCTTCGATAGCCGTCGCTGAGCGAATCGGGCACCGCTACCTGCGTGATATCCAGTACCGCGGCCAGACCGTCCACCTCTACGGCCAGCGTCTGAGTTCGAAGTAATTGCTTTGCGGGTGAAATGCGCGCTCGCCTAGGCTCCAGCGGGTGGGACGCACGGTCATCGTGGGCGACATTCACGGCTGCTTCGACGAGCTGATCGATCTGCTGGAGAAGGTGGAACTTCAACCGGACGACCTCCTGGTCAGCGTGGGCGATCTCGTCGACCGGGGCCCGGCGCCCGGGAAGGTCGTCGAGTTCTTCCGCGAGCGTCCGAACTCGGTCGTGGTCATGGGCAACCACGAGCGCAAGCACGTGCGCGGAATCTTCTCCTACGCGCAGGAGATCACGCGCCTGCAAATGGGCGACGAGTACGCCGAGACGGTCGAGTGGATGCGGACGCTTCCGTACTTCTTCGAGAGCGAGGACGTCCGGGTCGTGCATGCGGCGCTGGTCCCCGGTGTCCCTCCCGCCGGCCAGCGGGAGGAGATCCTCTGCGGCACGACCAGCGGCGAACGGGAACTCGCCGCGCTGTTCCCGGACGGCCACTGGCACGACCGCTACACCGACGACAAGCCGGTCGTGTTCGGTCACCACGTCACCGGACGGGAGCCTCTGATCCGCGACGGAAAGGTTTTCGGGCTCGACACCGGCGCCTGCCACGGATGGAACCTCACCGCGTTGTGCGTCCCGGGGTTCACGGTCCACTCGGTGGCGGCACGCGCTGATCATTGGTCCGCCGTCAAGCGCGAATGGCAGTTGCCGGTCCTGAAGGCCAAGGCGTGGAGTGACTTCACGTGGTCGGAATTGAGCGAGAAGGCGGCCCGATTCTCCGGCAAGTCCGATGCGGCATCGCAGGAATGGCTCCGGGCGGTCGAAGAGTGGGCCGCTCGACTGCGAGCCCTGGCTCCCGTTCTGGTCGATGCGGCGCTTCGGGCCTCGGCGGAGCTCACCCCGGACGAGATGCGACGGCATCCGGCTGCACCGATGCTGTTCCAGGCCCGTGGCGGACGGCTCGACCAGACCGCATTGGCCAGGCGGTGCACCACGCCAGGCAGGACGCTGGAAGTGGCGGCCGCCCTGGGAGTCACGGCCCCTGTTTCGCCTGGCTGAAGCATCGCTTTGTGGTAGCGTCCGAACGACTGGTCGGCTACGGACGAGAATGGGAGGTGAGGTTGATGAGCGCCGCGAAGGCCGCTGCCGTGTGCAGCGCCCGCCGGACCATCCTCACGTCCCGGGCCCTGGTCTGACCTGACGTTCACGACCCCCTCAAAGCCCTAGCGGCTTTCGGGCGGTTGCGCTCCGCGCCGATCGGGGCCCTTGTTCAAGGGTCTTCACGTTGTCTCATTCTTTCCCTACCCGGCCGCGCTACGGCTGGGACGATGCATACGAGCGTGCATTCACGCCTCATCACGCCGCCGGGCTGATCCCGGCCCGGTCGGCACGGTCGTGATGACCGTGTCTTCGGCCGCCCCTCTCGAACACGACCGCACCGAGCGGATGCTCGCCCTGCCCTGGGCGAGCCCCCTTCTGGCCACCGGCGCCCTACGCGCCACAGACGGCAAGGGCCGGCACACCACCGCGTGGAGGGAACTGCTGCCGCTGCCCGGCGGCAGCGTCCTGCTGGTCACCCCGGGTCTGCGCTCAATCGGCCTGCACGACGCCCACGAACATCACGCGGCACCTGCGCGCCACCTACCGCTTCAGGGAGCGCCGGCAATGAGCCGCACCGACGCCACCGCCACCACCGCCACCACCGCCACCACCGAGAACAGGACCACCATGCCCACCTGGACCGTTCGCTCCGAGACCGCCGAAGACGTCCCCGCCATCCGCGACATCGTCCTGGCCGCCTTCCCCACCGCCGAGGAGGCCGGCATCGTCGACGCCCTGCGCGCCGACGCGGATGCGTGGATCGACGGCCTGTCGATGGTCAGCACGGCCCCTGACGGCACCCCGGCCGGATATGCGCTGCTCACTCGCTGCCACGTCGACGGGGAGCCCGCGCTCGCGCTGGCTCCGTGCGCCGTACTGCCGTCGTTCCAGCGGACGGGCGCCGGCTCTGCCGCCATCCGCGCCGGCCTGGACGCCGCGCGGGCCATGGGCGAGAACCTCGTCCTGGTCCTGGGCCACGCCGACTACTACCCGCGGTTCGGCTTCGTCCCGGCCTCCCGCTTCGGCATCCGCGCGCCCTTCGAGGTCCCTGACGAGGCCATGATGGCCATGGCCCTGGACGACACCCGCCCGGTCCCGACCGGCACCATCCAGTACCCCGCCGCCTTCGGGGTCTGAAAACACCGGTGGTGCCCCGAGGTCTCCTCGGGGCACCACCGCCGACCACCTGGCTTCGCACCGCCCGGGCCGACCGTGGGCGCCATCCCGTTCCTGACCGCGATTGGGCAGGTCAGGTTGCCATGCACCGGTTTCCTTTCACGGTGAGCCTCAGAGGCACGGGTAGCACGTGCCACTTCCTGAGGGGACAACAACCCATGGCAGATACGAACAAGGCGGCTGTCGAAGCGGCCGCTGAGGCGGACGCGCAGCACGGAAAGCTGCAGGCCGCGGCCGCCGAGTACGTGAGGAACCCGACGCCGGAGAACGAGGCGGCGGCCTTGCAGGCCGCTCGCGAGTCGGCGCCGGCCCAGACGGCGGCCAACCTCGCCAACGCCGAGGCCTGCGGCGACTCGGAGGCCTACGAAAGCTGATCGCCTTCGGCGATCCCGCCAGTCGCCGGTCCTCACGCCCCTGGGCGTGGGGACCGGCACCTTCGGAGACGTCAGGGTCGTGCATGCCAAGGTCTCGGCGCGCCGGGGCCGGCGTGACGCCCGCGGCCTCGGTGGACGGGTCCGTTCACAGGCCGTACACCCTGCCGGGCGGCAGACGGTTTCCGACCTGGGCGACGATCGTCTCGTGGACGCGCCGCAGCCGCTCCGCCCAGTCCGGTTCGCCGACGACCTCGGCACGGTGGTCCAGTACGGCCAGTGCGACCTTCCATTGCCGCACGGTCAGGGCCGGCCGCACGTCACCGGACGGCTGGGTGCGGTACTCGAGCAGGTCGCGGATCTGCAGGCAGTCCTCCACGATGTCGTCGACGTCGCCTCGCTGGGTCTCCAGCAGGGCCGTCTCCTCGACCTCCAGGGAAAGGGCGTTCGCGTCTTCGGCGGGCATCGCCACGGTGAGCGTCTCGGTGGCGCTGCGGTCGGGTCGGGCGACCGGCCGGCCTTCGTCGTCCAGCCGGTAGTGCCAGTCCCGGGCGGCGGCGGCGGGCCACAGCCGCAGCACATGCGCCTGGCTGCGGGGGTCGAGAAACCGAGAGTACAGCCGTAGCCGGTAGTCGCCCGCCCCGCCGTTCAGGCCCAGCGCCAGTACGTCCGAGCCGTCCGCCGCCAGCACGCGGACCCGTGCCACGCGGAAGGGGACGGAGGTCTCGACGACTTCGGCGAACCCGCCGGGAGCCGCGTGCAGCGGAGGCTCGGCGGCCCACTCCTCCACGGTGATCTCCACGGTGCCGGTGGTGGTGCCCGCGTCGATGAGCAGGTCCCCCGCGAACACGTCGAGGGTTCCGTGGCCGCGCCGGGTCCGGTCGGGGACGGCGGGCACATCCTCAGCGGTCGAGATCCGGTACCACGCGTCCTCGATGGTGCGCGCGACGCCTTCGGCGCTGGCAAGCGGCTGCATGCCGGTTCCTCCGTTCACAGGCCGTAGACCGTGTCGGGCGGCAGACGGTTTCCGACCTGGGCGACGATCGTCGCGGAGGCCCGCCGCGCCCGTCCGCTGTCGGCCAGGGAGAGATCATCCGGGCCGAAGCGCCGGGCCGAAGCGCCGGCCCGATCCCCCGGGCCGAGTGCGTCCTTGACCTGATCAGGCTAGAAGCCTTTCGACGCACCGGCGAATGCCTAATGTTGGCGGGGCAGGAGGCATCGCAGGAGTCAGGGTTCTTCTTCGACGGGTGAGGTGAATGGCGAGGCGTCAGGGATTCATGGCGACGGTGGCACGGATGCAGCGCGAAGCCGAGAGCGCGGCGGCGGCGCGGCGGAGGGCGGAGGCGGCCGCGCAACGGGAGGCGGCCCGGGCCCGAGCCGCCTACGAGCGCGCGCGGGCCGCCGATGAGAAAGAGCGCAAACGCCTCTATGTCGAATCCCGGATGGCCGAGGTTGCGGCGCAGAACGAAAGTCTCGCCCAGCGGCTGGAGGAATTGGATTCGATTCTGGTATCGGGCCTGCGCACCGACACCCGATTCGACCTCGAACGGCTCAAGGAAAAGCCGAACGTGAAGCCCTTCGACCCCGGACCGGCAAGCCGCCCCGAAACTCCGCCACTGCAGGAGGCGTTCCTGCCGCCCCCGCAGACGGGCATGTCCAAGCTGTTCGGCGGGGCACGGCACGAGGAACAGGTCCGGCAGGGGCAGCTGAACTACCAGCGGGCCTACGCCGAGCACGCTCAGCGGGAGCAAGCCCGGCAAGCCACGCTGAGTCGCCTCCAGCAGGAACACTCGCGGCGGACTGACGAGGCCAGGGAGCGGGCACGGCGGCAGCACGCCGAGGTCGAGGCGTTCAAGCGGGACCTTGCGGAGGGACGGCCCGACGCCGTCGCCGCGTACTTCGACCTTGTCCTCAACACCGTCCCCCTTCCCGACGGCTTCCCGGCGAAGTGGCGGATGGCGTACGTCCCCGAATCCGCTCAGCTCGTGGTCGAGTACGAACTGCCGACCATCGAGGTCGTTCCGACCGTCAAGGCCTACCGGTACGTCAAGACCTCCGATTCCGTCACCGAGACGAAGCGTCCGGCCACCCAGGTCAAGTCGCAGTACACCTCGGTCATCAGCCAGGTCGCGTTGCGTGTGGTCCGAGACCTGTTCGAAGCCGACGCCACCGGTCACGTGACCACGGTCGTCTTCAACGGCATGGTCGACACCGTCGACGCGGCGACGGGACGTGCCGTCCGGCCCTGCCTGCTGACGTTGCGCACGACCAGGGAGGTGTTCTCCGAACTCGATCTCGCACGGGTCGAACCGGCCGCCTGCCTGAAGCATCTGGGCGCGGGCGTGTCCCGGAACAGCGCCGAGCTCTCGCCCGTCCGTCCCGTGCTCGAGTTCAGCATGGTCGATCCGCGCTTCGTCGAGGAGACCGACATCCTCGGGGAACTGGACGAACGGCCGAACCTCCTGGAGATGAGCCCCACGGAGTTCGAAGGGCTGATCCAGAACCTGTTCGCGCGGATGGGCCTGGAGACGCGGCAGACCAGACCGTCACGGGACGGTGGCGTCGACTGCGTCGCCTACGACCCACGCCCGATCATGGGCGGCAAGGTCGTGATCCAGGCGAAGCGGTACCGGAACACCGTCGGGGTGTCCGCTGTCCGCGACCTCTACGGGACGCTGCAGAACGAAGGCGCGTCCAAGGGCATCCTCGTCACGACCAGCGGCTACGGTCAGGCCTCCTTCGACTTCGCCAAGAACAAACCCATCGAGCTGCTCGACGGCGCGAACCTGCTCTACCTGCTCAAGGAGCACGCTGGAGTGGAGGCCCGGATCGAAGCCCCGAAGGGCTGGCGTGATCCGGACCTCGACCGCGCCGACTCCGCCGCTCCCCCGAGCCCGCTCCGCGCCGGAGCGAACGTCAAGATCTCCTCGCCCGCGGTCGTGTGCGCCTTCGCGCTGCCGTCTCCCGACCACGATCCCTGCGCCCTGCTTCTGAACCCCGACCGCAAGGTCCGGTCCGATGCCGATTTCATCTTCTACAACCAGCCGGTCTCCGCCGATGGCGCGGTCGAAGTGGACACCGCGGCCAGGCAGGTGCGGGTGGATCTGGCGCGGCTGGCCACGGACGTGTCGACCGTTCTGCTGGTCACGAGCGGGCCACCCGGCGGTGTCCGGCTCACCGTGACCGAACGGAGCGGCACCGCCCATGCTCTGGCAGCGGACGCCACGACGGAGACGGTCCTGGTCTGCGCCGAGATCTACCGCCGCCAGGGTGGCTGGCGGCTGCGCGCCGTGGGCCATGGGTACGCGGACGGCCTGGCCGGGCTTGCCAGAGACCACGGCGTCGTCATCGAATGACCGGCAGGGGCGGAACGCTCCGGGTGGGGCGTTCCGCCCGGCGCTGAGGGTCAGACGCCGAGGCCGCGGCCGATGATCTCTTTCATGATCTCGGTGGTGCCGCCGAAGATGGTCTGGATGCGGACGTCCTGGTAGGCCTTGGCGATCGGGTACTCGGTCATGTAGCCGTAGCCGCCGTACAGCTGGACGCAGCGGTCCACGACGCGCTTGAGCAGTTCGGTGTTCCACCACTTGAGCATCGCGGCCTCGTCGGGGGTCAGCTCGCCCCTGCTCTCCTTGACGATGCACTCGTCGGTGAAGGCGCGCGTGACGGTCAGCTCGGTCTTCATCTCGGCGAGCGTGAACCGGTTGTGCTGGAACTTGCCGATGGGACGGCCGAACGCCTCACGCGTCTTGCAGTACTCCAGTGTCTGCTCGAAGGCGCTCTCGGCGGCGGCCTGCGCGGTGGCGCCGATGGACAGCCGCTCGCGGGCGAGGTTCTGCATGAGGTAGACGAAGCCCATGCCCTCCTCGCCGAGGAGGTTCTCCTTGGGGACGCGGACGTTGTCGAAGAACAGCTCGGCGGTGTCCTGGGCGTGCATGCCGACCTTGTCGAGGTTGCGGCCGCGCTCGAAGCCCTCCATGCCGCGCTCGACGGCGAGGAGGCTGACGCCCTTGGCCCCGGCGGACGGGTCGGTCTTGGCGACGACGATGACCAGGTCGGCGAGGATGCCGTTGGAGATGAACGTCTTCGACCCGTTGAGGACGTAGTGGTCGCCGTCCTTCAGCGCCGTGGTCTTGATGCCCTGGAGGTCGGACCCGGCGGCGGGCTCGGTCATCGCGATCGCGGTGACGATCTCGCCGGAGCAGTAGCCGGGGAACCAGCGCCGCTGCTGCTCGGGGCTGCACAGCTGCCGCAGGTACCCGCCGTTGATGTCGTTGTGGACGGCGAAGCCGGGGCCGTGCACGCCGGCCTTCGCCAGCTCCTCGTTGAGGATCACGTAGTAGCGGTAGTCGGGGTCGCCGCCGCCGCCGAACTCCTCCGGCATGTCGATGCCGAGCAGGCCCGCGCGGCCCGCCGCCAGCCAGACCTCGCGCGAGACGATCCCGTCCTTCTCCCACTGCTCGTGGTGGGGCGCGACCTCCTTGGCGATGAAGGAGCGCACCATGTCGCGGAAGGCCTCGTGCTCCTCGGTGTAGATGTCGCGTCCCATCCGCCGGTCTCCCTACGTAGTGCGTGGGCCTGAGTAAGTGCGTGCTGATACACGATTAATGTAACACTGGTGCTGTCACATACCGGGAGGCGGCATGGAACTGACCGTCGACGAGCTGGCCTCGCGCGCCGGGGTCACCGTCCGCACCGTGCGGTTCTACGCCGGGCGGGGCCTGCTGCCTCCGCCGAGGCTGCGCGGCCGGACGGGCCTCTACGGCGCCGACCACCTGGCACGGCTCGAACTCGTCCGGGAGCTCCAGGCGCTCGGGCTCACGCTCGCCTCGATCGAGAAGCACCTCCAGCGGATCCCGCTGGACGCGCCGGCCGAGGACCTCGCCCTCCAGCGCGCCCTGCTGTCCCCCTGGGCGCCGGAGCGCTCCGAGGACCTCGACCGGCACGAGCTGGACCGGCGGGCCGGACGCCACCTGGACGACGAGACGATCGGGCGGCTGGAGGCCCTCGGCGTCGTCGAGCGGATCTCGGACGGCCCGGCGGGCGAGGTGCGGGTCGTCAGCCCCGCGCTGCTCGGCGTCAGCGCCGAACTGGCGGCGCTCCCGCTGCCGCTGGACACCCTGGTCGCCTCGTACGAGGCCGTGGACCGGCACACGACGGCGCTGGCCGCCGAGCTCCAGCAGGTCTTCCAGGACACCGTCGTCCGCCCCTATCGGGCGGGCGGGCGCGCCCCGCAGGAGCGCGAGCGGCTCATGGAGATGGCCGGGAAGCTCAAGCCGCTGATGATCCAGTCACTGGTCACCTCGTTCCAGCGGGCCGTCGACAAGGCGCTCCGCCGGTCGGTCCCCGACTAGCCCGGCCGGCCGCCGATCAGGAGTTCTTCCACTCCTGGCCCTCGTATTCGACCAGGCGCGGGTGGACGAGGGTGTTGACGTCCACGTCGCGGTTCCGGCGGTCCTTGGGGAAGGCCGCCGCCGCCTGGAGCACCGGCCCGTCGAGGAAGCGCAGGTCCGGGACGTCGCGCGGCAGAGCCAGCGCGGGCGGCCGCTTCCCGGGGGACGCCAGGACGAATCCCCAGTCGCCGAAGCTCGGCACGTCCACGTGGTAGGGAGTGGTGGCGAGACCGGCGGCGGCGATGGACTTCTGGATGCTCCAGAACGACTTGGGCGCGAAGTAGGGCGACCCGGACTGCACGACCATTCGGCCGCCCGGTGCCAGCGCCCGCTTCACCATCCCGTAGAACTCGACCGAGTACAGCTTGGCGGTGGACACGTCGTCGGGGTCGGGCATGTCCACGATGACCGCGTCGAACTGCCGGTCCAGGCCGCGCAGCCAGGAGAACGCGTCGGCGTTGACGACCTGGGAGCGCGGGTCCTCGAACGAGCGGCGGTTGAGGGACTCCAGCGGCCCGTACGTCCGGGCCAGGTGGATCATCTCGGGGTCCAGTTCGACCAGCGTCGCGCTCTGGACGTCCCGGTAGCGCAGCACCTCGCGCAGCGCCAGGCCGTCGCCGCCGCCGAGGATCAGCACCCGCCCGTGCGGCCCCGACATCAGCGGGTGGACGAGCGACTCGTGGTACCGGTACTCGTCCACCGAAGAGAACTGGAGGTCGCCGTTCAGGAAGAGCCGCAGGTCCGAGGGGCCGAGTCCGGCCTGCCGCGTGATGACGATCTCCTGGTACCTCGTCCGCTTCGCCACCGCGATCGGGGCGTCGTACAGCGCCTGCCGCGCCGACACCTCGAAGCCGTCGGCGAGCGCGTACGTCCCGCCGAGGACGGCGAGGACGGCGACCATGCCGAGGGCGAGCCCGATCCGGGCGGCGCGGCCGACCTCGCGGCGGAACAGCCACATCACGACCGCCATGCCGGCGACGGCGTTCACGACGCCGACGAGGAGCGCGCCCTTGATGTGGCCGAACGCGGGCAGCAGCAGGAACGGGAAGGCCAGCCCGCCGATCAGCGCGCCCACGTAGTCGGCCGCGAACAGGTCGGCCACCGCCGACCCGGCGTCCTGCTTGCGGATCCGCTGGAGCAGCGTCATCAGCAGCGGGATCTCCGCGCCGATCAGCGCGCCCACCGCGAACGCCACCACCACCAGCGCCGGGACGTACAGGTCGAGCCACGCGAACGCCGCGTACAGCACGAGGACCGACACGCCGCCGATCAGGGCGAGCGCGCCCTCCACGACCGCGAACGCGACCACGGCGCGGCCCTGCAGCGGCTTGGCGGCCAGGGAGCCGACGCCCATCGCGAACACCATCACCGACAGGACGATCGACGCCTGCGTGACGGAGTTCCCGACGAGGTAGCTGCCGAGCGCGACCAGGGCCAGCTCGTACACCAGGCCGCACGCCGCGCACGCGAACACGGCCGCGAGGATCAGCGCGCGCGCCGCCCGCGCCGGGACGCGCGGACTCCCCGGGCCGTCCCGCTCGGGACGGGACGGCTCCGGGGAGGGACCGCCGGTCGGCCGGTCGGCCTGGTCCAGGTCGCGGGACGTCAGGAGACCGCCCCGGCCACGATCGCGGCCACGCCGAGGTCGGCGGCGGCGACGACCCAGCCCGCCGGGTGGATCGCGCCGCCCGTGCCGCCCGCGTCCACGAGGGTGGCGCCGAGCTTGCCGGGCGTGAGCACGTCCAGCAGGAAGAACGCGACGATCATCAGCACGATGCCGATCCCGCCGAACACGGCGGTGTCGACCAGGCCGTCGGTGAGGTCGTTGTCGCTGGTCACGATCGCGGTGGTGACGATCGCGGCGATGCCGAGGAGCTTGGCGGCCAGCAGGAGCGCGGCGCCCCGGTTGCCCTCGGTCCAGATCTGCTTGCCGAGCTTGCCGGGCGTCGTCACCTCCACGACCAGGTAGCCGAGCGCCATCAGGGCGATGCCGACCGCGCCGTAGGCGAAGGTCGCCCCGATCTCGTTAAGGACGTCGTTCATCTGTCGCTCCTCAGTTGCCCCGGCCGCCTCATTTGCCCGAGCCGGGTCCGCCGCCGCGGAACGACGCGGCGCCGCTCCTGGTCCATCCGTTGCTGCCCGGGCTGCTCCAGCGCCCGCTCACGTGCGAGTAGTGGCGGCTGTAGCCGCCGCGCGGGTTGTCGACCGTGATGCGGCTGCCCGTCCCGTTCGGCAGGACGCCGACGACGAGCTTCGGGTAGCGCATGAAGATGCCGCCGTTGGCGCCCATGGTCGCCATGTCGTCCACCCGGTCGATGGGCCGGAACTTGCGGCCGATCTCCGAGGCGACCGTCTGGGGGGCCTTCGGCGACCGGTAGGTGTCGTATCCGACCTTGGTGTACTTGTCGGCGATCCAGGACGACTGCGACTTCCCGCAGCCGCCGAGCGCCGTGGCGGTCAGGACGGCGGCGGCCGCCGCGCCCGCCACCCGGTATCTGCTGTTCATGAGGGTCTCACCAGCCGGCTCCGCGTCATCACGATCTCCCGGGTCTGCGGGTAGGCGTGCCAGGTGCGCCATCCGAGCGCGTCCTCCCGGCCCGCCGCGTCTTCCAGGGCAAGGACGGTGACGGCGTGCGGGGAACCGGGGAACGCCCCGGTCAGCGCGTCACCGCGGTCCGCCAGCCGCGCGCACACGGCCTCGACGGCGCGGGCGAACGCCGTCGCGTCGCTGTGCGCCGCGGTCGTCGCGGCGAAGTCGTACGCCCAGCCGGGCACGCTCGTCGTCGCACGGCCCGGCAGCGGTTCGGCGCGTCCGGGCAGGCACGCCACCGTCTCGCTCAGCGGCCCGGCGATGACCTGGTGGGACGCGCCGAGCAGGCGCAGCTCCACGGTCAGGCCCGCGCGCTCCACCGGCAGGACGGCGAGGGCGTCCATCGGCGGCAGGCCGAGCGCGAACGACAGCCCGTCGGCGCGGGCGTCCGAGTAGGGGGTGTCGAGGGTGGCCTGCAAGGTCAGCTACCGCCCGGGTAGATCGTCATCGATCCGGTCGGGACGCGCTCCCCGAGGCCCGCCTCCCACTGCCCGCCGCCGTACTGCTCGAACGACAGGTACCTGCCGCCCGGCCCCTCGTAGTCGACGTACTCGACGCGGCCCTGCACGCCGACGCCCGTCGTGCCCTCGCTGGTGTAGTCGGCGGTGCCGTGCTCGTCGCGCCGGTACTCGACGCCGTCCACGACGATGCTCTTGTCCCCGGGCCGCAGGTCGCCGATCTCGTGCTCGGTCCACCAGACGACCTCGAGGTCGGGGTCCTCCTCGACGGAGATCCACACCTTGGTGCCCTCGATCGTGTCGGCGTCGAGGAGGTGCTCGCTCCAGGTGAAGCCGCCCTCCTTCAGCCGCAGCGAGCCGCGGACGAAGTAGCGGGTGCCGAGGTACTCCACCATGTCGCCGGCCTTGAGCGCGCGGGGGTCGCCGGCCACCTGGTCCTCCGCGGCGAACGGGTCGCGCGGGACGGCCGGGGCGGGCGCGGGCGCCGGAGCCCCGGACCGGCGCCGCAGGAGGACGACGATGAGCACGACCAAGGCGATCAGGATCAGTGCCAGCAGGATCACTATCGCCGCTTTGCCCACGGCACCTCCATCGTTTCGTCCGTTATAGGGGGACAGACCTGCGGATCCTACCGACTGTGGCCTGTCAAGCCCATACCGCGATCAGACGTATCAAAGGATGATGCGGTTTCGTCCGAAAACGTCGGATTTCAACTGGCCGCGGGGGTGCGGCCGCGCGCTCAGAGGCGGGTCGCGGCGGCGGCGACGCGGGCGTCGGTGGCGGTGAAGGCGATGCGGACGTGCCGGGCGCCGCCCGCGCCGTAGAACTCGCCGGGGCCGACCAGGACGCCGAGGGATGCCAGGTGGGCGACGGTGTCCCAGCAGGGCTCGTCCCGTGTGGCCCACAGGTACAGGGACGCCTCGGAGTGCTCGATGCGGAAGCCGTGCCTCTCGAACGCCTCGCGCAGCACCGCGCGGCGCCGCGCGTACCGGGCCCGCTGCTCGTCCACGTGGGCGTCGTCGCCGTAGGCCACGATCATCGCGGCCTGCACCGGCGCCGGGACGATCATCCCGGCGTGCTTGCGCACCTCCAGCAGCCGCTTCACCAGCGCGAGGTCGCCGGTGACGAACCCGGCGCGGTAGCCCGCCATGTTGGACCGCTTGGACAGCGAGTTCAGCGCGAGCAGCCCCTCGTGGGAGCCCTCGCAGACGTCCGGGTGCAGGATCGAGATCGGCGGGTTCCCCTCGTCCCAGCCGAACTCCAGGTAGCACTCGTCGCTCACGACGACCGCGCCGCGGCCGCGCGCCCACGCCACGACCTTGCGCAGGTGCTCGGCGGGCAGCACCTTGCCCGTCGGGTTGGACGGCGAGTTCACCCACACGATCTTCGGAGCGACCGGGCCGAGGGTCAGCGTGCCGTCGGTCGCGACGGGGTCGGCCCCGGCGAGCCGGGCCCCCACGTCGTAGGTGGGGTAGGCCAGCGCGGGGAAGACGACCTTGTCGCCGGGCCCGGCGCCGAGCAGCGTCGGCAGCCAGGCGACGAGCTCCTTGGTGCCGATGACGGGGAGCACCGCGTCAGGGTCGGCGCCCGTCACGCCGGCGCGGCGCCGCAGCCATCCCGCGACGGCCTCGCGCAGCTCCGGCGTCCCGTAGGTCTGCGGGTAGCCGGGCGCGTCGGACGCGGCCGCGAGGGCCCGTCTGATCGGCTCGGGCGTCGGGTCCACGGGCGTCCCGACCGAAAGGTCGACGATGCCGTCCGCGTGCGCCAGCGCCCGCTCCTTGTACGGCGCGAGCCGATCCCACGGAAAGTCCGGCAGCGTGAACAACGCCCATACCTCCTTGGAGAAACCCGCCGGGCCGCGGTCGTCCCCGACCACGGCCCGGTTCCCGGCGCAGGCGGGCCCGGGGACGCGCCCCGAAGGAGCGCTCCAGACCCGCCGAGATCAGTCGTCCTGGCTCTGCGGAGGCAGCGCGGCGACGATCGGGTGATCCTTGTCGATCTTCCCGACCTTGGACGCGCCGCCGGGCGAGCCGAGGTCGTCGAAGAACTCCACGTTCACCTTGTAGAAGTCCTTCCACTGCTCGGGGACGTCGTCCTCGTAGTAGATGGCTTCAACCGGGCAAACCGGCTCGCACGCACCACAGTCGACGCACTCGTCCGGGTGGATGTAGAGCTGACGCTTCCCTTCGTAGATGCAGTCGACCGGGCACTCCTCGATGCATGCCTTGTCGAGCAGGTCCACGCAGGGCTGCGCAATGACGTAGGTCACGTCAGTGACTCCTCTCGGATTTCCGGCCCCGCCGCACGTCACGGCTCACCGCAAGCTCGCTGTGAATAGTATGGCCACCCCGCGCCCGTCGATTCGACATGGGGGTCCCTACATGTCCGGCCGCTTCGCCGCACGCCTGGTGGTGGCCATCAGTGGCGCGGACGTGGGCCAGCGGATCTCGCTGCGCCGCCGTCTGCCTACGGGAGAGTACAGCGACGTCGTGGGCGTACTCGAATCATGGTCCGCCGGGACGCTCGCGGTGCGCCGCCGCACCGGTGAACTCGTCGAGGTGCCGGAGGCGACCATGGTCGCGGCGAAGGTCGTCCCGCCGCAGCCGCCGCCCCGGCGCCGTCCCCGCCGGGAGGAACCCGAGGACGGCTAAGCCGTGTTTCAAAGTCCCGGCCCACTTCGCTCGCCTGGCGGCTCGCTACGTGACCGTGCCTGGGCGAACGCGGCATCGCTTCGCGATCTGCCCGGTTCCGCTCGCCTCCGGCGTCGCTCCACCGGGCAGGTCACGCGTTCGCGCGGCATGGCCGAGGCGACTTCGAGACAGGCCCTAGCGTCCGCGGCGGGCGCCGAGGACGCCGCGCCGGGCGCGCGGGGGCCGCAGGTGGTGCGGTTCTCCGGCGGCGGGTCAGGGGCTCGGGGTGATGGGCGGGGCGGGGGCCAGACCGCTGGGCGCCGGGCCGCTCGGGGCTCCGGAGTCCGGGGCGCCGGGCACCGGCCCCCTGGACGCCGACGCGTCGGGCGCCGGAGCGCCGGGGGCCGGGGCGCCGGGGGCCTTGCTCGTGGCGGCCGGGCCGGCGGACGATCCGGCGGGCGGCGGACTGGCCGTGACCTGCGTGGGCGGCGCCGTCCGCTCGCTGTAGGACGTGCCGGGCACGAGCCGCCGTCCGGTGAACAGCTCCGAGACGGTCACGAACGTGAACCCGCGTTTGCGCAGTCCGTCCACGACCTTGGGGATGGAGTCGACGCTCGGCTTGTGGATGTCGTGGAACAGGACGATGCCGCCGCTCTTCGGCTCCTTGACGCCGACGCGCGTGTCGCGGGCGACGTCGCGGTAGCGCCAGTCGAGCGTGTCGACGCTCCAGAGGACCAGCGGCATCCCGATCGCGTGTTCCACGCGCTTGTTCGTGGACCCGTAGGGCGGCCGCACCAGCGTGGGCGCGAGACCGGAGGCGTCCTTGACGGCCTTCTGCGTGCGCTGGATCTGGGACCGCACCTCGGCGGACGACAGGGTGGTCAGGTCAGGGTGCGACCAGCTGTGGTTGGCGACCTCCTGGCCCTCCAGGGCCATCCGGCGCACGATGTCGCGGTGGGCGCCGACGTTCTCGCCGAGCATGAAGAACGTGGCGCGCACGCCGTTCCTCTTGAGCGTGTCGAGCAGCCGCGCCGTGTAGGGGCCGGGGCCGTCGTCGAACGTCAGCGCGACGCACTTCACCCGATCGCAGTCGATCTTCCGGGGCGGGGGCGGCGCCGGTCTCGGTGACCGCGTCGCCTGCGCCCTGCCCTTGATCGCGCCGTGCTCCCCGGCGGTCCGCGCCTGCCGCTCCGCGTGGCTGCATCCGGCCGCGAGCAGGAGTCCGGCGCCGATGACGGCACAATTCCTGATCCGCACCAGGCACCCCCGTAACGTGTTACCTCGGGCGGCTTAATACCCTCCGTAACCGATGCAACACGCTTCCCGATGGTCCGGAAAATCAAGATCGTCCTTGGGACGCACCGGGGGATTTCCCCTCCATCATGCGACGGCCCGCTCCCCCGCACGTCACCGGGGTCGCCTCATGCCCGGACGCCCTCCCGGCGGCCGCAGGACGGGCCTTCGGTGGCCGAAGGCGGCCATCGACCGGAGGCACGGACGAGCACCCTCGGTCACATTCACCCCGCCCGTGGCGGGCCGTCCGCGCTGACGGCTCCACCCCGGGCGGCGAGGCTCAGCGGACGGGCCAGTCGGGGACTTCGGGCGGGAGGTCCTTGCTGACGCGCAGCGGGAAGGCGGGGTCGCGCTTCTCCAGGAAGGACGAGACGCCCTCGACGGCGTCGGCGCCGCCGCCGAGCGAGGCCATCAGGCGGGAGTCGGCGATGTGCGAGTCCCACGGGGACGGTGCGGACAGCCCCGACCACATGAGGCGCCGGATCGCGGCGACCGAGACGGCGGAGGTGTTGCCGGCGATCTCGCCCGCCAGCGCGTACGCGGCCGGGAGGAGCTCGTCGGGCGCGTACACGCGGGAGACGAGACGACCCGCCAGGGCCTCCTGCGCGTCGAAGATCCGGCCGGTGGCGGCCCACTCCATGGCCTGCGCGATGCCGACCAGGCGCGGCAGGAACCAGCTGGAGGCGGCCTCGGTGACGATCCCGCGCCGCGCGAACACGAAGCCGAACCTGGCCTTCTCGCTGGCGAGCCGCACGTCCATCGGGAGGGTCATGGTCACGCCCACGCCGACCGCCGCGCCGTTGAACGCGCCGATGACGGGCTTGAGGCAGCGGGCGATGCGGAGCGCGACCGTCCCGCCGCCGTCGCGCGGCGTACCGTCCTCCAGGACGTCGTCCTCCCCCGCGAACATGTCCTTGGACTTGTCCTTGTCGAAGGTGTCGCCGCCGCCGCTCAGGTCGGCGCCCGCGCAGAACGCGCGCCCGGCTCCGGTCACCACGACCGCGCGCACGTCGTCGTCGGCGTCGATCCGGTCGAAGACGTCGAGCATCTCGTTGCGCATGACGAACGTGTAGGCGTTCATCTTCTGCGGCCGGTTGAGCGTGACGGTGGCGACCCCGTCCCGAACCTCGTACTCGATCTCTGCGTACGGCACCCTGCGCACCCTTCTCCAGCCCGGCTGTCAGAATCCGATTCTAGGAAGGTGTCCGTCAGGCGCGGGCTTCGGGGAACATCCGCAGCAGGACGTCCCGGCGCCACTCGGCGAGGTCGCGTCCCGGCGGCGGGACGGGGGCCAGCGTGCCGTCGTCCGCCGGCGCGAGGCGGATCTCGACGCCGGGCGCGAGCTCCTCCGGGATCTCCCCGGTGGCGGCGAGGCGCCGCGCGAGCGCGGCGAGGACGCGCGCCCAGCCCTGCCCCAGGTAGGGCGGAAGCCCGTCGGCGCGCAGTTCCGGGAGGCCCCTCGCGGCCAGCCCGCGGGTGCGCAGGGTCAGGCCGTCCGGGCCCTCGGCCCCGACGACGCGGATCTCGGACGTGACGTCCGCCACGGCATCCCCACCTCACCATCGGTCGGTGTCCGATAAATTGTGACAGTGAACTGGGCCGTGACGACGTACGACTCCGCCTTCGGGTACGTGTCCGCGCACGGTGCGCCCCTCGTCGACCTGCTCGATCCGCAGCCCGGAGAGAGGATCATCGATCTCGGGTGCGGCACCGGCTCGTTCAGCGCGGAGATCGCCGAGCGGGGCGCCGAGGTGCTGGGCATCGACGGCAGCCCCGAGATGGTCGCGCAGGCGACCGCCATGCACGCGGGGCTGTCGTTCATCGTCGGCGACGCCCACGACTTCACCGTGGGCGAGTCCTTCGACGCGGTCGCCTCGAACGCGGCCCTGCACTGGATGACCCGCGACCCCGACGCGGTGATCGGGCGCGTGCACGCGGCGCTGCGCCCCGGCGGCCGGTTCGTCGGCGAGCTCGGCGGCGCGGGCAACTGCGCGGAGCTGATCGTCGCGATGCAGACGGCGTGGCGGGTGTTCGGGCTCGGCGAGCCCGAGCTTCCCTGGTACTTCCCGTCGCCGGCCGCGTACGCGACCAAGCTGGAGGAGGCCGGGTTCACGCTGCGGCTGCTGGAGCACGCCGACCGCCCGACCCGGATGACCGAGGGGCCGAACGGCGCCGCCGACTGGGTCCGCGCCTACGCCTCCCGCGCGCTGGCCGACGTCCCGCCGGAGCTGGTCGACCCGCTGCTCGAACGGGTGAACGACCTGGCCGCGCCCGCGCTGCGCCGCGAGTCGGGGTGGGTCGCCGACTACGTGCGGCTGCGGTTCGCGGCCGTCCGCCGGTCGGACGGCCCCGCGCCGACGCCCTTCGGGCCGATGGCCGCCGACCACCCGCTGTAGGCGCCGCCCTAGGGTGGGAGGCATGCTGCGGCTCCACGATCATCGGACGGGACGGCCGGAGGCACTGCCCGCCGGGCGCGGGCTGCGCGTCCAGGTCGTGGACGGCGCGTACCGCCGCGCGGTCGTCGCCGACCTGCTGCGGCGGGTCGCCGAACGGTCGGGTCGCCGCGTCCGGGTCGTGAGCACGCCGGGCACCGCGACGGGCCTGGACGACTACAACGTCCAGCCGTTCGAGGTGCTGGACGGCGTCCTCCCGGACGCCGACGTCTACGTGTCCGGCACAGTCGACCGGGACGCGTTGTGCCTGGCCGTCCCGCAGGAGGACGGGACGTCGCAGGACCCGTTGACCGCCCGCCTGGCGATGCTGGAAGTCCCCTACCGGGAGCCTCTGGAACTGTCGGAGCGGAGACTGTCGGCGGCCGCGGAGCGGCTGGACGCGTGGCGCGGCAAGGTCGCCGAGTGGGCGACGTCCCCGGGTCGCCCGATCGACCGCGCGTACGCGAACGAGGCGGAGGCCGCGCTGGCCGACGACCTCGGCAGTCCCGCCGCGCTCGCCGTCCTGGACCGGCTCGCCGCCGACCCGGACGTGCCGCCGGGCGCGAAGCTGGAGACGTTCATCCACCTCGACCTGGTGCTGGCGCTCGGGCTGGTCTCGGCGATCGGCCAGGCCTGAGCCGGGAAACGGTCAGGCGTCCGGAACCTCGACGAGACTGCCGTCGGCGACCAGGTCGGCCATCGACCTCCGGAACACGTGCGCCGTCCCGCCGCCCGGCTGCCCGAACCACGGGACGGCCGTTCCCGTCAGGGTCTCCATGGGCCGCTGCAACCGGTAGAGGCGATACGGGCGTTCCCGCCACTCCGGCGGCAGCGACCGCTGCGGATACGGCGTGCGCGCCGCATACGTCACGTTGCCGTCCGGGCCGCCGTAGCGGTCCACTTCCATTCCCTTGGCCAGTTCCATGACGTGGCGGTCGCGCAGGAGCGAGAGCGGCGGCTCGCCCTTGAGCGGCGTGAACGGCCCGTCCCCGACGTTGTGGCGCGGGTCCAGCAGCAGCCGTCCGAGCAGATGCGCCGACGCCTGCTCGGCGTCCTCGAAGACGGCCTCCTTGCGGCGCTCGCCGTCGCGCATCTGGAACACCGACCAGCGGCCCGGCCCCGATGTCAGGCACCAGACGCCCTCGGCCACGTCGTTGACGCGGTAGGCGGCGCGGTCGACGCGGAGCTGGTCGAGGCGGTGCTGGAGCGCCCCCGCCCAGCCGGGCCCTGACCCGGTCGGGGCGCCTTCGGGCGCGGCGCGTCCGGTCACGGCCGCGTTCGCGGCGTCCATGGTCTCCTCGTCCACCTCGGGGACGCGGAACCCGCCGGCCCTGATGTGCGCGACGAGATCGGGCTCCGGCGGGACGCCGTGCTCGGTCAGGTAGTAGGCCACGGCGCCCGACCACACCCACGTCCCGTCGGTGTGGAAGGTCAGCGGCACGGCCGCTCCGCGCGACGGGTCGAGCCGGTCGGGGGCGTTCGAGCGCGCCGCCATGACGGTCGGGGCCTGCCGCAGGTACCCGGCCACGCGGCCGGCCTCGTCCGGCGGGACGGGCGGCCGCGACACGGCGGGACGGCTCCCGTCCGGGCCCGCGTGGTCGAAGATCCTGGCCCGGCGCAGACCGGACCGCGGCGGGCGCGGCTCGTCGTCGTGGGCGAAGCTCGCGCGGCAGCGCACGGCCCCGTCCTCGTACCGGACCTCGAAGTCGATCCGGGACCACGTGGAGCCCTGGAACGCCCGCGTCCCGGCGCGGAGCCGGTCGAGCAGGGCCGCGGCCGCGGCGGGCGCCGTCCAGGACGTCCGGGCGCCGTCGGCGGAGTGGCACGTCATCGCGGGCATCCTGGCGCCCGCCCGGTAGTGCCCGGAGACCCGCTCCCAGAGCGCGGGGGCCTGGTCGGCGATCAGGAGCGCGAACCGGTCCGACAGCAGCTCCCTCTGCTCGGCCGGGTCCATCGGCCCGGCGTCGGGCGCGGGCGGCGCGGCGGGCTCGCGGCCCTCCAGCCGGTCGCGGAGCCAGCCCGGCACGTTCTCGCCGTCCCGCGGCATCACGATCTGGTCGCGCCGCCAGCACTCCACCGGGATCGGCGGGTCCCACAGCGGATCGAAGTCGCGGTTGTAAAGGCACAGCACCGACCCCGGCTCGATGATCATGGTCATCGAGAACCAGCTGCCCCGCTCGGACACGTACCGCGCGCGGCGCAGATCCATCAGCAGGCCGGTCAGCTCATCCGGGACGCCCTCGCCCGCCACGATCCGGCCCTCGCCCGTCAGCACCGCCAGCGCGACGTCGCTCACGGCGACGGTCGCGGCGCAGCGCAGGTCGAGCCGCCGCCACCCGGGCGGGGCCAGCCGCCGCGCGCACTCGGCGATCCGGCTCTCGAACTCCGCGACGCGGTCGTCCTGGCCCGTCACCGCGCGTCCCTCCGTCCCGATGGCTCCCCCTATGGCACCTGATCGGCAGGTTAACCGCACTGATCAATGTATTGCGCGCCGCCCCGGGCACTGGCGACGCTCGCGGGAGGCTACTTTCGTATGTCGTGTCCACCGCTGCACCAGCGTCATCCGTCCCGGCGTCCCCCGGCCCGCCGCACCGCCGGCGCCGCCGCCGTGCCCGCCCGCTGATGTCGGCGGTCGTCACGATCACCGCGCTGCTGTGCGCGCTCGTCGGCGGGATCGGCTGGTACTTCGCCGGCGTCGCCATCGAGGTCGACCACTCCGCCGAGTACCCGCTGACCATCGAGGACGCGGGCAACGGCACCGTCACGCTGCCCCGCGAGCCGGGGACGGAGCGTCCCGGCGCCTGGGCCCTCGTCTGGAAGGGCGGGCGCGCTCTGCTCGGGCCCGTCGTCGGCGGGAACGACGAGCACGTCGTCCGTAAGGTGTCGCCCGTGGAGGGCGCCCTCGTGAAGGACGCCCCCGCGATGATCGACCACTGGATGTACGACGGCGACCCGAAGACGGCGCTCGGGCTGCCGTTCCAGGACGTCACCTATCCGTCCGAGGTCGGGCCCATGCCGGCGTGGCTCGTCCCAGGGACGTCCGACAAGGGCACCTGGGTCATCGGCGTCCACGGGCGCAACGCCGACAAGGCCGAGACGTTCCGCGTCATGCGCACCGTCCACTCACTGGGCATGCCGATGCTGTCCATCGCCTACCGCAACGACGTGGGCGCGCCCCCTTCACAGGACCGCCGCAACCATCTGGGCGACAAGGAGTGGCACGACGTCGTCTCCGCCATGGGCTACGCACGCGCACACGGCGCGACGGGCGTCGTCCTGTACGGGTGGTCGATGGGCGGCGCGATGGCGATGACGACGTTGCAGCGGGATCCGTCGTTCGTGCGCGGCGTCGTGCTTGACTCCCCCGTCCTGGACTGGAGCGCCACCCTGGACAAGCAGGGTGACGCCCGCCATCTGCCCGCCTTCATGACCGGCATCGCCAAGCGCGTCCTGCAGTGGCGCATCGGCATCGACCTGGCCGACTTCGACATGCGCCGGTACGCGCCCCACCTGCGGACGCCGGTCCTGATGTTCACCACCGAGGACGACGCGACCGTCGCCAACGGCCCCGCCTTCGCCTTCGCCAGGAAGGCGCCGCCCGGCACGGTCACCCACATCCCCACGCCGGGCGACCACACCGAATCCTGGAACGTCGACCCCGCCGCCTACGAGCGGTCGCTGGTCGCGTTCCTCAAGAGGGTCGGCTGACCTCCAGCAGGGTCTTGCCGACGGTCCCGCGCGCCTCGATCGCGGCGTGCGCGTCGGCCGCGCCGTCGAGCGGGAACCGCTGCCCGATCACCGGTGTGAGCCGTCCGGCCGCCGCCTCGCGCAGCGCGTGCTCCGTGAACTCCCGCAGTTCCTCCGGCGTGGCCTTGGGCCAGACCAGCGTCACGCCCCGCTCCCGGGCGTCCTCCTCGGGGATGTTCGCCTCCTCCCCGCTCGCCAGCCCGAAACTGACCATCCGCCCGCCCTCCCTGAGCAGACCGAACGCCTCGCGGGCCACGTCACCGCCCACCCCGTCGAACACGACGTCCACCGGCCCGGTCTTCCCCGCCCAGCCCGGCTCGCCGTAGTCGACGGCCTCGTCCGCCCCCAGCCGCGTGGCCGACTCGGTCTTGCGCGCGCCTCCCGCAGCCGCGACGACCGTCGCCCCCCGCGCCTTCGCGAGCTGGACGAGGAGCGACCCGACCCCGCCGGCCGCCGCCTCCACCAGGACGCGTTCGCCTTCACGGATCTGGGCCGCGCGCGTCATCATCACCGCCGTGCGCCCGTCGGCGAGCAACGCGACCGCGTCGTCCAGCGCCAGGCCGTCCGGCACCTCGAACAGGCCCTTCGCGTCCACCGCGGCCTTCTGCGCGTAGCCGCCGGTACCGCCGGTGCTGGTGACGACCCGCCGGCCGACGAGCGCGACGTCCACCCCGTCCCCGACCGCCGCGACCACTCCGCCGACCCCGTTGCCCGGGATCACCGGCGGCTCCCACCGCACCGGCATCGGACCGGTGCCCGACCGTATCTGCGTCTCCACGAACGTGATGTTCGCGAACTCGACCTCGACCAGCACCCGGCCCTCACCCGGCACCGGATCGGGCGCGTCCCCCGCCACCAGCACCTCGGGCCCGCCGAACTCCCTCAACCACACAGCACGCATATCGGCTCCTCCATCAGCTCGTTCACCCAGAGCCTGGTACCTCAAGCAAGGTCGAGGTCAAGCGGGACGCAACGAATCCCTTTTCTCGCCCCACGCATCTCTGTAAGCTTTCGCGCGTATTCGGCCCGTTGTCTGCTGCCGCTCAGGGATGGCGATGCGCATACGTTCCTCCCCTCTGGGGCCTCGCCGCGCCGCCTGCCTGACGGCCGTCCTGGCCGTGTGCACGGCCGCCGGATGCGGCGCCTCCGGGTCGTCCGCCAGCGGCGAACTCTCCCCCAACGGCAGGTTCGACACCGGCGGCACCCCCGCCGCCTCCCCCACCGCGGTCCCGACGGAGCAGCTCTTCAAGACGGTCCTCGCCCGCTACCGCGCCTACCAGGCCGCCTACCAGAAGGCCTACGAGAAGAACGACCCCGCCGGCCTCACCGAGGTCGCGATGGACCCCCTTCTCACCGAGGTCACCGACGACGTCGAGGCCACCAAGGCCAAGGGACAGATCTGGCGATTCGCGAAGACCCTGAACCCCCGGGTCTACGCGGCCTCCAAGGACCGCACGAAGGTCTACCTCATCGACTGCGTCAACACCGTCGCGGGCTACCGCTTCTCCGCCAAGACGGGCAAGCGGACGGGCGGCGGCAAGGGCGGCGCCTACCTCTACCGGTACACCGTCCAGTACGACGGTGATTCCTGGAAGGTCGCCGCTTCCGTCCGGGACCGCACATGCTGACATCCCCCAGAGGACACGCGATGTCTCACACCCCCAACCGGCGCCGCGTCGCGTCCGGCATCACCGTGGCGGCCGCCCTGCTCTCCACCTTCGCGGCCCCGGCCGAGGCCCTCGCCGACGGATGCGGCGTCGCGAACAAGGGCCTCGACTGCAACCTGTCCGGCGTGACCGGCGGGCGCGGCGGAGGAAACGGCGGAGGAAACGGCACAGGCGGATCGGGCGGCGTCAGCGGCCCGGTGGCCCCGCCCGCGCCCGTGGGCCTGACCGACAACCAGGGCGTGGACGGCGTCGACGGCCCCGGCGGCAACGCCCCGCCCGCGGCCCAGCCGCCCGACGTCTGGACGATGATGCAGCGCGCCAGGGCCTCGGCCCCGTTCCCCGTGCCGACCGCCTACACGGCCCCCAAGGACAAGACCTTCGTCCGGCTGCGGACGAACCTCTGGGTGGACGGCTTCACCGTCGTCAAGACCGACCCGATCTCGGAGGGCGGCGTGACCGTCCAGGCGACGGCGACCCCCACGTCCGTCAACTGGAACCTCGGCGAGACCCAGATCACCTGCAACGACGCGGGCAGCAAGAACGGGAAGACCTGCGGCTACACCTACAGGCGCTCCTCGACGGGCCAGCCGGGCGGCGCCTGGCAGATCACCGCCACGATCACCTGGAGGCTCGCCTGGACCTGCACCGGCGCCCCCTGCGGCGGCGGCCTCGACGACTACACCATGACCTCCCAACCCACCCCCCTGGCCGTCAGCGAAATCCAAACCAACACCCACGACTGACAGTGATGATGTTCGTGGTGACGCCGCAGGTGGGTCTGACCCGCCGACTGACTGACGTCTCGACTGTCCTCTTTGGGGATTTGTCGGCCCGCCAGGCGTCATTACGCACGCGGCCGGACGGGCGTTTGTGACCTCATAGGAGCTTGGTTCAGAAGCCCCGTCACTGTCTTGTCCACCCGCCCGACCGGCGCGTGCCGCCCTGACGGACACGCAAGGACGGACACCCCCAGCATGACGCACGATGAGCTCGAGGTCACCGGCGGAGTCGACACCCACGGCCTGACCCACCACGCCGCGATGATCGACGCGGTGGGCCGGCAGCTGGCCGACCGCGAGTTCCCCGCCACCGTCGGCGGCTACCGCGACCTGCTGAAGTGGATGCGCGTCCACGGCACCCTCACCGCCGTGGGTGTGGAGGGCACCGGCGCCTATGGCGCCGAACTCGCCCGGGTCATGACGGCGGCCGGGGTCACCGTTGTGGAGGTGGGCCGGCCGGACCGCAAGATCCGCCGGATGCGGGGCAAGTCCGACCCCATCGACGCCTACGCGGCAGCCACCGCGGCAGCCACCGCGGTGCTGGCCGGGCGGGCCACCGGCGTCCCCAAGAGTCGGGACGGCGTGGTCGAGGCCATCCGCGTCCTGCGGGTCGCACGGCGCAGCGCGGTCAAGGCCCGCACCCAGGCGATGAACCAGATCCGGGGGTTGCTGGTGTCGGCGCCGGCCAGAGTGCGTGAGCAGGTCACGGGACTGAACCGGGCCACGCTGATCGGCGCCCTGGCCCGCCGGCGATCTGTCGGACCCGCCGACGGCCACCAGGGCTGCCCTGCGCCGCCTGGCCCGCCGTCACCAGGCGCTGGACATCGAGATCACCGAACTGGACACCGAACTCGGCCCCCTGGTCCAGCGGGCCGCTCCGGCACTGCTGGAGCTGTTCGGCGTCGGGACCGAAACCGCAGGACAGCTGCTCGCATCGGCGGGGGACAACGCCGAGCGCATGCGCTCGGAGGCCGCGTTCGCCCATCTGGCCGGGGTCGCACCGATCCCCGCGTCCTCGGGCCGCACCCGCCGCCACCGCCTCAACCGCGGCGGCGACCGCGCCGCCAACAACGCCCTGCACACCATCGTGCTGGTCCGCATGCGCCACGACCCGCGCACCCGCGCCTACGTCCAACGCCGCACCACGCAAGGGCTGTCCAAGAAGGAAATCATGCGCTGCCTCAAGCGCTTCGTCGCCCGCGAGATCTATCGCGCTCTGACCAGTACCTCAACCGGGAGCATCACCCAAAACGATCTTGCTCCCGCAGCTTGACAACTATAGGAGCATCCCCGTCCCCATCGACCAGCCGTCAACGCATCCGTCCCATCCACCTCAGTCTTGCCGTGATGTACAAAGTGTGCACTCGGATCACTGTGTGCACTATGGTCGAGGGATGGAGTCCTACCCGATCAAGGAAGCCCGCGTGCGTCTCGGCGATCTCCACGCAGCCGTCGTCCACCGGGCCGCGCACCCCCGTATCACCAAGAACGGCAAGGACCCGGTCGTACTGGTCACCGAGCAGGAGTGGCGGGAACTCCAGGAACTCCGCCTTGAGCGGGCAGCCCGAGAAGCCGATCGGGAGGCCGCGCGTATCCGGCCCCACCTGGAGGCCGGCAAGACCCCGCCGGGTTACGAGGTCTACACCCGTGAGCAGATCGCCTCAGGGGACTGGCTTGCCTGACCACCTCACCATGTCCAGGTTCATCCGGCTGCAAATCGCCGCGATGGCACCGCACTATCGCACCGCGATCCAACTGGTGATCATGTCCTTGCTCAGCGATCCGGTACCGCCTGACGCCAAACCACTCGGCATTGAGGACCTGGAGTTCGCGCACTATGTGGTCACCCGAGACGACATCACGGTGTACTACCTGGTCATGGGCGAGACCGTCGTGATCAACAACGTTCATCCCGACAGCTGAGCCTGTCGAAGTCCTCCTGTCGCTGGATCGCGGCGGAGGAAACGGCGCAGGCGGATCGGGCGGCGTCAGCGGCCCCGCGCCAGGCAGATCACCGCCACGATCACCTGGCGGCTCGCCCGGACCTGCACCGGCACCCCCTGCGGCGGCGGCCTCGACGACTACACCATGACCTCCCAACCCACCCGCCTCGCCGTAAGCGAAATCCAAACCAACACCCACAACTGACCCCACCCCAGCCCGCCGGCCTCCAGCACGTCGCCGCTCGCCGCTCTTCACGACCGCGAGCCCCCGAAACGTAAGGCCCCGCGCTGGTGCGCGGGGCCTCGTCAATGGTCGTCCTCAGCTGCGCGCCCCGCCGGGGGGCAGCGGCCGCTGCGAACAGCTTCTACTTCCTCGACCTACGCGTCTTGGAGGTGTTGCCGTCGTCCTCGGACTCCGTCGAACTCTCAGAGCCCTTGGACTTCGAGTTCGTGGAGTTCGTGGAGTTCGCGGCGTTCTTGGAGCTCGGGCTCGCGGAGGCCGCGGAACTCGGGCTCACGGAAGCCGTGGAACTCGGGCTCTTGGTGCTCTTGCGCTGCTTGTGCTTGTCGTGGTCGGGTTCCCACTCGTACCCCGGTACGCCGTCCTCGCAGTAGCTGTCGGACACCCGGGTGTCGGTGGCGTCCCACTCGCACCAGCGGTCCTCACCGCCGCAGGCGGCCAGGCCCAACACAGCAGTCGCCGAGATCAGTGCCGCTACGAGAGCGGTCCGCATCCTTCGCACTGGCGTGACCTCCGCGAGTTCACCCCCACTGAAGGGTCTTCATCGGGAAGTCACGGCCTTCTCGAACGTCACGGATACGAATGCGGTGGGTTGCAGGAGCTCCTACAGCACGGTGGGGCTGCGGCGTTCGAGTAGGACGACGTCGCGCCAGCGGCCGTGGTGGCGGCCGATCTTTTCGCGGGTGCCGATGGTCCGGAAGCCTGCGCCCGTGTGGAGGTGGAGGCTGGCGGTGTTGTCGGGGAAGACGCCGGACTGGATGGTCCAGATGCCGGCGGTTTCGGTGGAGTCGATGAAGACGAGATCCGCAAGCGCGTCCAGGACCTGCTCGCCGAACTGGAGGGCGCGCCGTCCTGAGGCCGGTTCGCGGCGCGGCGGGTTAGGCGGGGTCAGCCTCCAGGTCGTCGTGGCCAGCCTCGTCGGCAGGGGCGTCGAGGTCGTCGGGGGCGGCCGAAAGGATCGGCAAGGTGGAGGGTTCGACGGTCAGTGCGATGGTGCCGCTGTCTTGCCCGGCCGCGTCGATTCCGGCGGCGGTCCAGTGCACGCTCAGCGGCCCGGCGGTGCCGGGGGCGATGGCCAGCGGAACCGGCTCCAGCACTATCCGGGCATGAGCGCGCAGGTCGATCGGATCGAAGGAGATCCGCACTCCTTCGGGCCGCTGTTCAGCTTCCCAGTTGGTGAGCACCGGGATGTGCGGGCGGTAGGGCGTGGGTATCTGCAGGTGAGAGAAGGAGGCGATCAGCGGTGGGGAGCTGGGAGGAGTGCCGCAGGGCTTGGGCGGGTCGGGCAGGTCCAGGTTCTTGGAGTTGGTCTCCCAGTTCGGATCGATGCACCGAACTTCAGGGCTCTGAACGATCACGGTGACCTCGACCCCGGCGAAGGGCTGCTCGCCGGTGTTGACCAGCGTGAGCGCCAGGTGCGCCGGCCGGTGGTCCTTCAGATCTCCGGTGACGGCATCGCGCACGTCTCGGCGCACTTGTTCCAGATACGCCTCGATCTCGGCCGCGTACTCTTCCCGGCTGCGCGGATCGGGGGGCACCATGGCGCGGGCGGCAGCAGCGGCGAAAAAGCCTCGCGGCTGCGCGCCATCGGTAGCGGCTGCTGGCGGCTCGTACCGGGCCGCCAGCAGCCGCTCGCGCTCGCGCTCGGTGAAGCCGGCCAGCAGTTCGTCCAGCGCCGGCGCGGCCTCGATGCGGGGCGGGTCGGCGACCAGCACGGTGTGCAGCCGGGTCCCGGCGGCGCGCAGGCGGCGTTGGAGCATCTCCCGCTCGTGCTGGTCGGCGCGTTCGGTGTCGCCCGGTCGGCGGATCAGGATGGTGCCGTGGTGGTAGCCGTGCCGCTTGTCCTTCGGACCGTCCGCGGTCTGCGTCTTCTTGGTGATGAACAGGTCCTTGAGCAGGAAGCGGATCGGGTCGCCCGGCTTGGGCGGGCCGATCTCCACCACCAGCACCTCCCGGCCCTCAACGGTGACGTACTCCGGCGTCCAGGTGATCTCGCTGCCGAGGTAGGGCTGCAGGGTCTGCACCAGCCGCTGGGGGTCGACTCCGGCCACTCCCTGCAACTGGCCGGGGCTGACACCGACCAGCAGGTAGGCGTTGCCTTCGCACCACTGCGCGGCCACCTCCGGATCCCGGTTGGCGAAACCCAGGATCTGCCGGACCAGATGCAGCAGCCCGGGCTGCGAGGTCAGGTCCAGCGTGCTCTTCCACTCCACCCACAGCGACTCGTCCTTGTCGTCGGCGGCGCGCACGGCCTCGACCAGACGCCGCAGCTCACTCGGGCGGCGGAACGGACGGGACAGGTCCTCGATCGGAAACGGCACAGCCCGCAACGCTACGCCGGCCACCCGGAGGCGACCAGCGGTTTTGCGTCGAACCGCCCTCTATGGCCAACTGCGGCGGCTGACCGTCCGGTGCGGTCGCCCGGGGCCGGGCGCGTTCAAGGCTGCCGGGCAGGTCCCGGTGCCGGCGGCGGACAGCAGGTGCGCAGGTAGGCCTGCAGCTGCTGGATCGACGCTCGTACTTTGTGAATCCGAGCTTGGCGTACAGCTTGAGGGCAGGCGTGTTTGTGTCCTTGATGTCCCGTAGGACGTACTCCTCGTAGCCGGGCAAAGCCCGCAGGTGCTGCAATGGTGCCTGGCCGACCTCGGTCTCACCTTGTCGAGGAGGTCCACACCGACGACATCTACGCGCGTCTTGCCGAGCTCGACCACCCGGCCAGCTGACCGCCGGTTCAGCTCGTCATCGCCGCACCGACATCGAACTCCGTGCCGAACGGGTCCGTGATGTTCGCGACCCGCCCGTAGATCATGTCGTAGGGCTCGGCCGAGGTCCCACCCGCGTCGACCGCTCGCCGCGCCGCCGCATCGGCGTCGTCCACCTGGAACAAGGTCCCCCAACGGGACTTCGTGGCCTTTGGGTCACCGGCGATGCCGCCGATCTCGTGGCCATCCGGTCTGCGCAGGAACGTGAAGTCGAGCTCAGGCATGTCCGGGTTGGCATCCAACGTGTAGCCGAAGACCGCGACGTAGAAGTCGCGCGCGGGCCCGGATTCCGCGGTGACCAGGTCGTTGCGGAGCAGGGCGTTCGGCTCGTTGACGATCTCGCAGCCGATGTGGGCACCGGCCTGCCACAGTCCACACTGCGCACCGGTGGTGTCCTTGATGATCGCCGTCCGGCCCTGGTCCAGCACGTCCATCGGACCGGTGATGATCGAGCCGCCCGCGTCCCGCGCTCGGGCGGCCGCGGCGTCACAGTCATCCGTCGCGAAGTAGACGTTCCACCAGAAGTCCGTGGCGTCGGGATCGGGGTTCGGCCTGATGGCCGCGACGGGTCTGCCCCGTAGCAAGCACTGGGTGTAGTGGCCGAACTCCGCCGGTCCCACATCGAACTCCCAACCGAACAACGCGCCGTAGAAGGTCATCGCGCGGTCGAGATCCGGGATGCCCAGGTCGATCCAGGTCGGTGTGCCAGCCGGCTGCGTGGTGGTCAGCTCGCTCATCGTCTCTCCTTGTCGTGTCCCCATCTTGTCCCGCATGACCCCGGAACCTAAAGCACCGGTGTAAACCCAGCTCACACCGACGTGGGCTGCCCCCTCCCTCACTTGCACTTCGGGCCGCGCATAGGCCGTGACGTCGTAGCCGCGCTCCAGGAGTTCGACGACGGTCAGGGAGCCGATCGCTCCCGTCGCGCCGAAGACGGTGACGGTCATGCTCAGAACGACCAGGGACCGAACCGGGCCACGGCCACGAAGGCCGCGACGACGAACAGCACGCCGGGGAACGCGATGGCGCCGGGCTCGTGGCGGCGGCGGTGGGCGTTCATCGCCAGGAGCATGGTGATTGCCAGGCCGGTTGCTGCGAGCGGCGTGAGGATCGGGGCGATGTCCAGAGCGGCCGGGAGGATCAGGCCGATCGCGCCGAGGAACTCCGCGGTGCCGATGAAGCGCACGGTGCCGGTCGAGTAGTCCTCCACCCACGGCAGCTTCTCGAGAAGCTTCTCCTTCGACTGGGTCGTCTTCATGACGCCGGCCATCAGGAACATCGCGGCCAGGATCCCCTGGAGCACCCACAGGAACACGTTCATCAGTCAAGGCCCTTCTCGTTCGAGACTTAGTGGCGCGGACGCTCCGGGTCGGTGTTGCGAACGGATTAGTTGAGCACGGTGCGCGGCCAGCGCCTCGGCGATTGGGGCGTTCTCCGTTCCGTCCTCGAGACCGCCGCCGACCAGGATCACCGGGGCCCGTCGCCGTGCCGTGTGTAGCCGATGGTGGTGCCGTCGACGGAGGTCACAGTGTTCATGCTCCTAATTTAGGAGCATTCACACCTGGTGCGCAAGTACACTCGGGTGCATGAGCAAGAAGCGGCTGTTCGACGACCCCTGCGGCATCGCGCGAGCGCTGAACGCGGTCGGCGAGCGGTGGGCGTTGCTCGTCGTGCGGGAGCTGGTCTTCGGCCCGAAGCGCTACTCCGACCTGCACCGCGGGCTGCCGCAGATGAGCCAGAACGTCCTCGCGCAGCGGTTGCGCGAGCTCGAAGCCGACGGCCTGGTGCGGCGAAGGCGCCTGGGACCGCCTGCGCCCGCCGCCGTGTATGAACTCACCGAGCGCGGGCAGGAACTGGAGCCCGTGCTCCGCGCGCTCGCCCACTGGGGCAGCCGCGCACCGCTGCCCGAGGACGGCGCGGCGGAACTGAGCGTCGACGCGCTGCTGTTCGCCCTGCGCGCCACCTTCGATCCGGCACTGGCGGGTGAGCTGTCGCTGCGCTGCCAGCTGGACGTCGCGGGCGATCGGTTCCGCATCACCGTTGCGGGCGGGCGCCTCGAGCTGGACCGCGGTGAGCACGCCGAACCCGAGGCGTGGCTGAACGTGCCGGAGGCGGCGACATTGCGCGATCTGGTGTTCGCCGGTGCGGCGCTGCACGACGCCGTCGAGCGGGCAGACACCGAGGTGACGGGCGATACCGCGCGGCTCGCCGCACTGCTGCGCTGCTTTCCCGCAGCCGTGCGGTATCCGGCGCCACAGGACCCCGGGCCGCCGGATCCCGTGTCGCCGGGCCTCGGGTCACCGAACGCCGAACTCCCGGATCCCGCCGTCAGCGCAGGAAGTCGTCGGGGGTGAGCGGCAGTCCGCGGACCCTGGACACCGGTGGCGAGGTTACGCAGGCCGACAGTTCAGACTCCGCGGGCTCGCGGAACTCATCGCCGAGACGACGACGCACCACTTGGATAGCGACCAGCAGCTCAACGCCTGGCGCTGGTCCAAGACCGAGCATGATCGACTTGTTGCAGTAGCCCATCCCCTAACGGACACGCACATCGGAACGGAATGTCACGCCAGCGTCAGCCGGAACGACCGCCTAACGAGACTTTTCGTTCCGATGCTGGTCGACCCTCCTCCCATGAACCCCAGGCTAGTCGAACATGTTTTCGGTTCCGGCTGCAGGGTGGGAACCGGGCGGGTTCTAGCTCAGGGCGCCAGGACGCGCCGGGCGACCGCGGCGTAGCGGGCGGCCGTGGTGTGGGAGACGTTGAAGACCATTGCCAGGTGCAGCGGGTCCGGCGCCGCGGTCAGCGCCTCGTGCAGCAGCCGGTCGCGGCGGATGCGTTCCAGATCCACCCCGCGCCGGGACACGTGCGCCCTCAGGAAGGCCGACGAGACCGGCCCCTGGCCGAGCGCGGATTTGGCTGACAGCACCAGGTGCGGGTTCGGGGTGAAGGGCCAGGTCACATGGCGGTGGTCAAGCCAGGTCACCAGCGTGCGGTAGGGCAACTCGCCCAGGCGCTGCCGGTGCCCGGCCAGAGTGATGCGCCGGTTGGGCAGGTCGACGTCCGGCAGGGCAAGGAGCCGGATCGCCTTCGGCCGTGCGGCGTGGACGGCGGCCAGGGCGACCACCATCCGTTGCAACGGGGTGGTGGTGAGCTGCTCAACGGCCCGGATCTCCTCCTCCGTCATCGGAAGGAAGCTGGGATCGACGGTGGGCAGGGTCAGCCGGGTCGTGGGATCAGTGAAGATCAGGCCGCTTCGCTTCGCGAAGCGGAACAGCGATCGCAGGGCGTTGATCGCAAGGCAGCGCTGGGCGACCGTCAGCGGATCGAGTCCGGCGGTGATGTCGGTCGCGGTAATCTCCCGCAGATGGCGGCGGCGCACCGCCCAATCCATCAACAACGGCCGGACCGCGCCGAAGTAGGCGTAGATGCTGGAGTGGGCCCGCGGCCGGGACCGATCCTCCCCGTCCAGCAAGACCAGCAGCCACGCGCGCACGTCGTCGGCGAACCCGGCGGGCAGTTGCCCGGTGCGCCGGTCGATCCAGGCGCGGATCGGCGCGACGGTGTCGTCAACGACGATCAACCCGATATCGCTGAGTACCTCGCATATCCGGGGAGTAGACCCGGGCCCCCGCAGGGCGTGGATATCGCTGAGCGTGATCTGCCGGTCCGAGACGGGTCGGGCGAGCACCGCGGTCAGACCGTCGAGGGTCTTGAGCAAGGTCGTAGGCGACCAGCCGTGCAACTCGGTCAGTTCCTGCGCTCGGGCGGCCGCGGCCGCCAGGACGGGATCGTCGGCGGTGAGCGCGGGATGCCGCCAGCGCCCCAGGGGCGCCAGTCCGCGGGCCTGCCGGGCGCGGCCACAAGCGTCACGGCAGCGCCGGTCGCAGAAGAGCCGATCGCGGCGTGAACCTCCCGGCAGCGGACTGCCGCAGTGCCGGCAGTTCACCGGGGCGGCAGTGAGCGACCGCTCCGGGGCCGAGGAGCCACCGAGGGCGCCACCGAGGGCGGCTGCCCAGCGGCTTTGCGTTGCTGGTCATCGGCTTCTGGAGCGGGGACGCTATCAGGTTCAGGCAGCAGCAACTCCTGCACGCCGCAGCCAAGCACGGCGCAGATGACGTCCAACTCGTCCAGGCGGACGCTGTTGGGCTGGCCCGACCACAGTCCCGACATCTTCCCCGCGCTGATGACCATGCCGCGCTCGGCAAGCATCCGCTGCAGTTCGCTGGCCTTCCAGATGCCGCGATTGGCCGCGGCCAACCGCAGGTTCCACTTCATATCAGGCCAGTCCCTTCCATCGGTCGGTCGCGCGCTGCTGCCCCTGCACCCAGGCGTCCTCGACATGAGTGTGGTTGACGTGGACGTATCGGACCGTGGTGCCGGTCCAGGCGTGTCCGAGGAGTTCCTGGATAGCCAGCAGGCTCATCCCTCCCCTGTACAGCTGGGACGCGCAGTAGTGCCGAAGCACGTGCGGAGTGAGCCGACCCGTCCACTCCGGGAGGTGCTTTGTGGTCGCTTTGGCCAGCGACCTGCGGAAAACGTCCGCCGTTACCCGGCAGCTCGAACCGTCCTGGTTCTTGCGCTCAGAGGGGAACAGCGGGGCGCCGGGCCGGGCGTGGTCCAGGTCGAAGTAGCCCCACACGTCCTCGATGAACCAGCGAAGGCTGCGGTCGGCGCCGTTGATGAGCGGCACGAGCCGCTGCTTGGGGCCGCGCCGCCGGGCGCCCTTGCCATGCCGGACGTTCAGCTTCCCGAACCGGCCCAGGTCCCAGCGGACATCGTGCAGATCCAGCACCCGCGCCTCGTTGATCCGCAACCCCACATCGGCCGCCAGGCGCGCAGCCGCGTAGTTGCGCGCCGTGGGCGCGAACTTGCGGCAGACCGCCAGGTCCTGCCGCCACCCGGCGAACAGCGCCTCGATCTCGGCCTCCGAGGGAGGCACCCGCAACTGCAGCTCGATCGACAACTGCGGTCGGTTGATCTCATCCAGCGGGCACTCGACCCGTCGCCCGACGATGTTGTACAGCTCCACGGCATGCCGCAGCTCCAGAAACTGGAAGTACACCGTCAGTGCGCTGGCACGCCCCTTGCGCGTTGCGGGGCTGGCGTCCCGCAGCACCTTGCCGAAGTAGACATCGGCATCAGCCGGCTCCATCTCCCACAGCGGGCGATCGAACCAGCGCCGCATCATCTCCAGCTGAAGCACGTCCGAGCGGATCGTGCCGTCAGCAAGTCCGGCCGAAGACCGCGCAACACGAACCCGGCCAGCACATCGGTCTCGAAGTTGAGGAGCTCTTCCTGGCTCGCCGGAACCCGCTGGTCACGTAGATCACGGACAAGCGCCAGAGTCACCCGAACCTCTTTGACTTCACCTACACCATGGGATCGTCAGGGAGCATGGAGATGTTTCACTCAGGCTAAAGTTTGCTCAGACAGCCCACGGGTCGCTGGGCAGGCGCTTCACCCCAGGTCCAGCGGCGATGGGAACCTGAGCCTCGATTCGAACCCACCGGTTGTTGCTCATCTCCTTTGTGATCGAACAACCCCCCGTCGAATGAGGGGCATCGCGTCCTACCGTCCCCGGAGATGATCAAGATGCAACTCCGAAGCCGTGATGCCGTGCCGGGTCGACGCCTCGCACCTTCATGACGCCCGAGCGCCCCTACGGCGGCCTCGACGAATAGACCATGACCTCCGAGCCCGCCCCCTGGCCGTCAGCGGCCCCGCGGCGCCAGGCAGATCACCGCCACGATCACCTGGCGGCTCGCCCGGACCTGCACCGGCACCCCCTGCGGCGGCGGCCTCGACGACTACACCATGACCTCCCAGCCCACCCCCTGGCCGTAAGCGAAATCCAGACCAACACCCACGACTGACCCGCACCCGGCCTCCGGAACCACAGCCTTCCGTAGCGACGACGCGGACGGCTGCTGGCTGCCCGAAGTCGTATCTCGCTCCTCCGGACTTCGTCGGCAGCCGCTGACCCGCAACGCCACGCGCGACGGCCCGTCTCTTGGCGTCGGGCTCTTCCCCGTCCGGCGGGCCCTCCGCCCTCTCGGCAGTCTCGTCCAGACGTCCACGAGGACGCACCGAGATCTCACCACCGGGTAACTGTTCACCGGGACATCTCATCTGCCCGCCGTGACGCGTCTCACTGGACATTCGCGCCCCACCCCGGACGATTATCGGTGTCGGCACTTAGCGCCGGCCGTAGGAAGCGAACAAGAGGAGGAACAGACGATGGCGAAAACCTTCAACTTCAACCCACCGGACCTCGGCGACGACGAGGAGCGCAGCCAGCCGCGGCAGGGCACGCGGGCGCCGGAAACCGAACAGCAGGTGGCGGAGCGTCAGCAACGCGCCTTCGAGCAGCAGACGACCATGCCCGACCAGGGGTGACGGCAGGGTGAACCTGCCCTAGCCCTGGCGGCTGTGGCCCACGTTCAAGGGGCGACCGGTGCTCACCGCACCGGCCGCCCTTCTTTCGCGTCGCGGCATAGACCCGCTGCAAAAACCTCACTCCCCTGATCTCGGCACCCGTCGTCCCGAGAGTTTGCGGGAGCCCGCCGTCGCCACCCGCGCACGCTGTGTCCGAGAACTCACCCGGCCCACGGCCGGTTCTCCGTCGGCCCCGGGGACCGAGAGCGGCGGACACGGAGCCTCGCGCGGCGGTCAACCTTCCCTTTCGTCCCAGCTGTGGTGGACCCCTACTGATCAGCGACCTGCCCTCCGCAGGGGATCTCGTCCACACCATGGCTGCCAGGCCGAGCAGGCACTCACCCAAGCAGGACGCCGCTAACTGCCTCTTCAGGCAGTAGCACCAACGCGCCTGCCCCGCCGCTTCCGAACGGCCGCACGCACTACTCGCAGAGTGCCGCGCCACCAGCGAGCGCACCCTGATTCAGGCGCTCCGCATTGCGCCGCCGGTCGCGGCGTTGAGGGTCCGTTCGCCCCTACCCGGACTCGTTTCTCTGCCAAGCAGGACGGAAATGGAGGCTCGCCGTCCATCGCCGCTTGCAAGAGGCTCGGGGAAGACGAACGGATGAGAACGCGCCCCCTGGCCTGCCACATGCCATGGTTCAGGGAGATTTCCCAGGACGAGTAACGCTCGCGTAGGGAAACCAGTGCGTCGGCGTCGTTCACGACGTGCTTTCAGGGAGCAGCGCCCATACGGCCTTTCCACCGCCGCCGAGTGGTTGCGTACCCCATTCCTTGACGAGGACGTCCAGCATCGCCAGCCCACGTCCACCCTCGCTCAGAAGGTGGGCCGAACCCGCCATCGGTAGGGCGTTGGAGGAGTCGAAGACTTCCACGACCGTTCCCTTGTCCGCCTGGACGACCCGTACGGTCGTGGTCGCGCTTCTGGTGTGCTGCAAGACGTTCGTGACCAGTTCGGACACCACGAATTTCGCCACATAGGCGTCCTGGCCCCACGTCCCCAGGACGGCCTCGACCCAATCCCGGGCCACCTTTACCGACTCGGCCCGAACCGGCACCACGATCTCCGCGGGGCACTCCATGAACGATCACCTCCGACTTTCGGTAACTCCCCGCACAGAATCCACTCCAAGGCGTAACGTGACCACTAAAGAAAGACAACACACGCACCCCGGTTTCAGAGGGTGTGAGCCGGTGCCAGGAGGTGTGTCACATGGCTGCACGCAAGCCGACCCGTCAGACGATCGCCTTCGGCCAGGAGGTCGTCCGTCTTCGCCACGAAAAGGGCCTATCGCGGCTCGAACTGGCCGAACGGGCCGCCGTGAGCCGCAGCTACATCGCCCAGGTGGAGAACGGGACCACCCGGTGCCGCAGAGACTTCGCCTTACGGCTTGACGACGCTCTCGGCACCGACACCGCTCTCACCGACGTCTGGGACGACATCCTCAAATCTTCCGCCCACCCAAGGTTCTTCGCCGACTTTCCGAATGCAGAGGCATCGGCCGCGTTTCTCCGAGCTTTCGAGAACACGCTTGTCTATGGGCTACTTCAGAACGAAGACTATGCTAGAGCCCTACTTGTCGATGATGCCGCCGTGAACGCACGCTTGCGGCGCCAGTCCATCTTGAGCGGTGACCACCCACCTGTGCTTTGTGTGGTGTTGGACGAAAGCGTGCTACATCGGCTGGTTGGTGGCCCCATAGTGATGCGCAGCCAGTGCGAACACCTTTCGACCGTCTCCGAGATGGAGTGCGTAAAGCTGCAGATCGCACCCATCGCCTACTACCCGGGCGTCCACGCACCCTTCACTCTGGCCACCCAGGAGAACGGCGATGAGCTGGTGCATCTCTCAACTCTGAACGGAGGGCATACTTCTAGCGATTCGGCAGATATACTCTACGCCAGCAAGGCTTTTGCCACCCTCCAGGCACATGCCCTCTCGGTGGCGGAATCTCGAAGCCTAATCCGAAGGGTTCTGAAGGAACGATGGAGCTGAGCTGGAAAAAGTCGAGTTACAGCGACAACCTCGGCGGCAACTGCGTGGAGCTGGCGCAGCTCGGCGAGGACGTGGGCATCCGCGATTCCCAGGATCCGGACGGGCCGAAGCTCCTGCTCGCCCCCACCGCCTTCCGCGCGCTGCTCGCGGACCTCAAGCAGCAGTAAGGCCAGACGGGAGCCCTCGGCCCTGTCCGGTGAATCTCGGTGGCCGGCCCCCTGCCCCCGCTCGGGGCCTCATCAACAAGATCACAGTTTACGGCTGGGGTATCGGAGCGCGATCAGACCCGCCATCGTCGGTTCGAAGCCGCGAACTCGAAGTAGAACGCCTTCAAGCCGCCGTCTAAGCGTGTCTGGCCGGTCGGTTGCCGCTCAAACCCCACTAACAGTTGCCCGGTCTGCTGGGCAACGTCGGACAAGCCCTGCACGGTCTCCCGGCCCCGCAAGGTCTGCGCCATGCACCCCGGGACAGACTGGCCCCTTGGGGAGCGGCCTCGGGTTCTACCGGGCGAGTGCCGGAAAGTCTGCCCGGCGGCGGGGAGACGGCTACGATCACCGCGTTCATATCTGATCATGTTCGGGAGCGGCACATGGTGGGGATCCGGCCCTTGGCTCTTGGTCTGTTGATGGTGCCCGTGCTCGGATTGGCGGCCTGCTCGGGCGGCGACAGCACTTCCGCCGCTGGGAGCGCGGGGAGCGGCGAAAAATCGCCGCGTCCCTCACCTGTACTGCCCTCTTTCAAGGGAAAGACGCTCGACGCCGTCAGCGGCGAGTTGCAGCGTTCCTGGCCCGCCTACACCAGGGCGTTCAAGGCTCTGCCCGACGGTCACCTGTTCGACGGCGAGTCCTACTCCAGCACCTGGGTCGTCTGCACGCAGGTCGAGGACCCTCAGGGGAAGAAGGTGGAGCTGGGCTTCCTGCCCCCGCAGGTGCCCTGCCCACCCGACGGCCGCGTGACCACCTGGCCCGTCGTGCCCGACTTCGTCGGCAAGACCGGAACCGACGCAAAGCAGGCCGCCCTGCGGCTCGGCTTCCCGCTCGTCAGCAGCCAGCCCATCGTGACCGAGGGATACGACGACAGTTCGCACCTGGAACGTACCGTCTGCACCCAAGCCCCTCCCGCCGGCCAGAGCATGCGCCAGCACTACGGCACGACACTGAGCCTGCGGGTCGCCGACAGCAAGGGATCGTGCACCCCATAGCTCCCTCGCCCCATCGGCGGCCTGCTGGAAACTCCAAGCTCGACCTTTGAGGCAGCCGATCCCGTAATACGCCGATCGGGCAGCGGCCGGTGAGCGTGCGCATCACCCTTCCAACATGAGCCGCAGGCAGGCGAGAAGTCTCGCCAGGCATACCGCGTCGCGGCCGCTACTGATGATGCCCAGCGAGGTCGGCGGTGAGGCCGCCTCGCTGGGCATTGGGGGTCAGGCATGGCGCGGTCGTCTGGGCGGCCGTGCCATGTGGGTGGATGGGAGCAGAACGTGGTCAGTTCCGCTCCTGAAAAATGGTCCGCTAGAGACTGCGTCCCTTAGGACAGCCCGGCCGCGCCGAGCGCGATCACGCCGAGCACCATGCTGACGATCGCGAGCCTTTGGTAGGCGAACTTGATGCTCACCAACCTGCTCTTGACCTGGATGTCGTCTTCGCGCACCTCATCGAACGTGAGGGGCGCCTTGTCCTTGCCCGGAGGGGTGTACTGGTGCTTGCCTCGCAAGAACGCGATGAGCTGGCCAGGGCCCAAAGCGGCATAGATCCTAAAGGTCGCCCTGGAGTTCGGGCGGGCCGGCCAGGCCACCTTGAGCAGCAGCACCAGGACGGCGAGCGCGAAGAACACACCGGCCGTCTGGCCGAAGATCTGCGCGAGTTTTCCAGCCTTGTCGAACGCGGTGAAGCCGGCGACGGCTCCACCCAGCGCCAGCGCCATGAACATGCTGGACTTGTTGTCGATACGCGTCAGCTCGGCCAAGAGCGCGGTGCGCTCGGTGTCGAGCTGGTCGGGAATCTGACCGGCGGCAACCTCGGTGGGCGGCTTGGCCACGACCGATTCCCTCGCCGGGCGCATCCGCTGCGGATTCCGAACACGTCCCCTCTGACCCGCGGAAACGGGCCGGATGGCGGACCTCCGGGACCGTTGGACCTGCAAGCGGGAGACTGGAGTGAACGTGGACATGATTGTGTACCCCTTTTGATTTGCAGTGACTCGATATCCATAGCCTAGAGGAAATCCGCACGGCCCGCCGCGCAGGACCACGCCGAGACCAGTGGGTGGCGTCTCTGCGGCTACCGCCAAGGCCTCGGCAAAGCGTTACAGAAAGACGGACTCGTGTTCGCCAGGCGTTACTGCGTAACGCTTGGATATGACGCCAACCGTGCTGAAGAGCGTTGCCGAATTCAGCTTGGTGGGATCAAGAGCGGTGGCCTGGCGTGCGACCTGCGGGCCGGTCCCGGCCGGGGACGATCACCTCTGAAGCGCGCCCCCAACTCAGCACGGGCGCCACACGAATCAGGGAGATGACCACGACCAAGCCGGTCAGCGCCGAGTGCGGTTCGGCGTGTTCTGCAGGATCGTCGATCTTGCGGTTCCTGCCAAGATCGTGCGGGAGCGGCCGGACTCGGTGGCTTTCCGCGTCGTCGGCTCTCGCGTCCAGAATGGGACGGAGGTGGGGATTTGGTTGCGGGGTGGGGGCGGGAACCGTTTAACTGACCTGCCGTGGGCTGGATCAGACGTTCTCCACGCAGCGCCCGGACCGACACGGCTGGGAGGCGTGCTCCTTGGTAGCGTCGCTGATCGCCTTCGCCCTGCTGGTCGCGGTCATCGTCTCACTCGTCTGGCTCGGTGGGAGGGCACTGCGCGGCCACTCGGCGCGGCAGGCCGAGCGCCTGGCCCTTCGGCAGCAGGCCGTGCAGGAGCTCCGCCTTAGGGATGGGCGAGACGGCCACCTCGCCTTCGTCGAGCACGTCTACCAGCGTGCGAGGACGGGCGCCAAGGCAATCCTCGTCTGGGACGCCACCGGCAACCGCCAGGACGCGTGGTTTCACGACTGGCCCAGCATCCCCGCCGGAACCTACCTTCTCCTCGTCGGAACCACCGGTTACGGCCCCCACAACCAAAACCCCCGGGTTTACTACGTCCGCCGCCACCAGGTACTCACCATGATCTGAGCGGCCGGGTCGTGCGCGTCATCGCCGTTCCACTGCGCCGCCCATCCGTCCTCGGCCGTGTCGTCGCGCCGCATTGCCGCGCCTCCGTCCGGACCGAGCGCGAGCGCGAGCAGGTCGGATACGTGGGCGACCGTGCGGACGTAGACACCCATTCGAGAACGTAGCGGCCCTCCAGCGCGCGCAATTCCTGAGTTCGAGCGACCGGCATCGAGCTGCCATTCACAGAGTCCTCCAGTTGCGTCACAGAAATTCCGCGCGGTGGCATCCAGGGCGGCGCCGAGGGAAACGTCACGATGAAACCATGTCGCACATCCGCGATCCCGAGCATCGGTCGCCGGGAGTAGGTCTCGCGCCCCATGTGCGCTTTGAATCTGCTGGCTAGGGTCGGCGCTCATGGAGACCACGGGAGCTGTTCGCCGCCAGGTGGCGGAGCGTAGGCGCGACACCCTGGAGCGGCTCGTCGGCGAACGGGATGTGTGGGTGTCGACAGCGCATCCTGATCATGGCCCGCATCAGGTGCCGCTGTGGTTCTTGTGGGACGGGCGAGCGGTGTGGATGTGCACCGGCGCCGCGTCCGCGACTGCGCGGAACGTCCGCGATGAGCCGCGCGTGCGCCTGGCACTGCCGGACACCTTCGACGTGGTGCTCCTCCAGGGCAAGGCGGAGTGCTTCCCGGACCAGGAGGTGCCCGATGACGCGGCGGAGGCCTTCGCCGCCAAGTTCGGTTGGGACCCACGTACGGAGGACGACCCCTTCGTCTACGTGCGCGTGGTGCCAGAGACCGTGCGCGCCTGGCGCGGCGAGCCGGAACTACGCGGCAGGGTCATCATGCGCGCCGGGACATGGCTCGATTAGCCACCGCTCCAACCCGACCGAAATCGCCAGGTTCGGTTTCTGCGGCGCCCGGTATGGCAGCGTGTGCGGCGGCTGCGGGGCCCGTTAGCGGATGTCGTGGTCGGGGTTGGTCTGGTCGTATCGGTGCCGGGCCTCGGCGATGACGTCGCGATGGGCGAGAGACCAGTCGGCGAGTGCTTTGACCAGGTGGGTGAGGCTGTCGCCGGTCTCGGTCAGGCGGTAGTCGACCTGGGCCGGGACGGTCGGATACACGGTGCGGAGGACGAGTCCGTCGCGTTCCAGCCTGCGCACGGTGAGGGTGAGCATGCGCTGGGAGATGCCGTCGATCGCGCGCTGCAGTTCCCGGAAGCGCCGCGGCCCGCCGGCGAGTTCGACGACCACGAGTACCGACCACTTGTCGCCGATGCGGTCCAGGACCTCGCGGATCCCGCAGTCCGGGTGGCCCGCGCGCCCGCAGGGATCGAGGGCGGCTGGTGCGGCGGTTACCCCGGTGTGCGTGGGTGACATGAAACTGCCTCCTTGTGGCCGGCGCGCGGGCGAATCAAGATCAAGCGTAGTTACCGAAGAGAACCACTACGGAAGACCGTGACACACATGATCTTGGTGACCGGAGCGAACGGGAGCCTCGGCTCGGCGACTCTCGCGGCGCTGCACGCCCGCGGCGCGAGCGCGACAGGCGGCAGCCGCACGCCCAAGGACGGGATGCGGCGCCTCGATTTCGACAACCCCGGCGGCATCGACCTCGCCGGGATGTCGACCCTGGTGCTGGTCTCCGCCGGCTATGCCGAGGACGACCAGGTCGTCCGGCGGCACGCGGCCGTCCTGGACGCCGCCGCCCGTGACGGCGTCCGCCATGTGATCTACACCAGCCTGACCGGCGCGGGCGACCACCTCGCTTTCGCGCCGGCGCACCGCGCGACCGAACGGCTCGTGCGCGCCTGCGGCATGCAGTGGACGATCCTGCGCAACGGCCTGTACGCCGAACTGTTCGGCGCTCTGCTGATGTGGACCGGCGACGGCGTGGAGTCCGCGTTCGGCGACGGCGCCCTGGCCGCGGTCGCCCGTGCGGACCTCGCCGAGGCCGCGGCGATCGTCGCGGAGGATCCGGCACGGCACGGCGGGCGCACCTACGAGCTGACCGGCACGCCGATCACGGCGGCGCAGGTGGCCGGACGGCTCGGAGTCCCCCACCGCACGATCGGCCTGGGCGAGTACCGGCACAGGCTCCTGAACGTGCCGGAACTGCTGCCGTTCCAGCCGCCCATGCTCATCTCGATCGCGACGGGCGTCCGGCACGGCTTCCTCGACGGCACCGGCCCCGACCTCGCCGACGTCCTCGGCCGCCCCGTGAGCGATCCACTGGCCACGGCCGTCGCGGTCGCCTCCGCCATGAGACCGGGAGCAGCCGGATAACGACGGCGAGCATGTCCACTGCGCCGGCATGAGTCCTCCCGGGGCCCTTCTGGGAGGACTCATGTGCGTCGTCGCGCCTGGGAGGCCATGCGGCCAGGGGACCAGGTCCGGCGTGCCGCGGGTCGGGTCAGCCGCCTGACCCGGGGCGGGTTCCGCGCCGGTGACGGCCTTCATCTCCCGGCCTGGGACGTCGACCGGTGACCCGCCGTCGGCGTCGCGGTCGCTGGCGATGCTCCAGTGGCCGATGTCGGTCATCGTGCGTACGCTGGCGCGTCAAGATCGAGATGGGGGGCCGCGGGGCTTATGGGGTGGCGGATCGAGGCCGACGGGTACACGGCGGAGTTCACGGACGATCTGGAGGTCGTCTACCGCAATCCCCGGGGGCGGAGGCTCAAGCAGGCTCCCGAGCAGCTGGGGGGCGCGCCCGGTCTGTCCGCGATGTTCGTGGTGCGGCGGTACCTGAAGCGCCACGAGGAGCAGTGCGGCGAAACGGCGCGCTCGTGGGCGGCTGAGGGGGTGGGCGTCCCCCGCGCGCTGGCGGATGCCGACCCGTTCTGGGCGGAGGCGCTCGACGAGGCGGGCGTCACGCTCACCACGGAGCCGGTCGAAGGCGGGTTGTGCGCGCGGACCTACGTCGGCCCTGACGACCGCAGGCTCACGCAGGTGCTTCGCGAGTCGACCGTCCGCTACCGCGACCTGCTGATGGCGGTGGACGGGTGGGAGCCGGAGGGCCTGTTCGAGACCGGCGTGCCCGTCCCCTACGCCAGCGTGGTCCCCTTCCCCGAGCGCATCATCGAGGCGCACCCCGAAGCGGAGCGGCTCGCGGTGGAGAAGGTCCACACCTTGGAGGTCCGGACCGGGCGCTGGCGCTACTTCTACAAGCCGGCCGTGGAGGAGATCCTGTCGGGCCTGGAGGAGTCGGCGCCCGACCTCCTGATCACTCTCCTGGACGAGGTGGCCGATGCCGCCCTCACCCACGAGCCGAACCTGGCCGCCGCCTGGTTCGGCCGCGCGCGCAAGCTGGAGCGGACGCTGGCGCGTCATCCCGATCCGGAGTGGCTGGCCGACCGCTACGAGGAGCACGCGGAGGTGGTGTCGGCGACGATCCTGCGGGCGTGGGCGCGCGACCTGGGCGCCAAGGGCGCGGCCACGCCGGAGGGCCTCGCCCGCTTCCGCGAGGTGATGGTGTGGCGGGTCGAGGCCGGCGGCGACGTCTACCCGCAGCTCGCCTCCGACCTCCGGAAGATCGCCAAGGCCGCGGGGCTGGATCCCGAGGAGGAGCTCGCGGAGTTCCTGCGGTCCCTCTTCGCCGCGGACGAGGTGTCGCTGAACGACGACGCGTTCTGGAACGACGCGTTGAAGGGCCGCGCCATGGACCTGGTGTCCGGGCCGGAGGCGGCGCGGCGGGCACTGGAACTGCGTCCGGGATATCCGGCCCAAGGACCGCTGTGGCTGAAGCTACTCGACCGCAGCGGCGCCCTGGCGATGCTGGCCGGGGAGACACCCGGCCTCCAGCGCGGGGACGCCGCCGCCTGGCTGGTCGCCCGCATGCAGGGAAGTCAGTGGAGAGACCCGCTCGGCGAGCTCTACGAGGTGGCCGAGCGGATCGCCCCGCGGCTCGCGTCCGACGGGGTGCCGGTGGCGTTCCGCTTCTGGCGGCTCGACGAGACCGGCCGCAGGCGGACGCCCCTGGACATGATCGACATGCTGCTGGAGCACGGTGTCCCCGTCGCCGACCCGCCGGAGCGGCTCGGCCCCGCGTTCCTGCCCGACCTGGTGATCGACCGCCGCCCCGGGCTGCGGCACGTTCTGGCGGACGAGCGGTTCGCGCGCGAGCTGCGCGCCCGGGCGCGGGGCGACCTCGACATGACCGTCGGGGACCAGGCGTCCAACACCTGGTACGAGCCGCACGAGACCAAGGGCTGGGGCAAGATCCCGGTGCTGTTCGACAACCCGATCGGGCACGAGGAGGTGCGCGCGTGGTGCGCCCGCGAGCGCGCCCTGCTGCGCAAGGGCGTCGACCTGTACGGGCTGCGGATGCTGCTGGCCCGGTTCGTGCACGTGGGCGTGGCCGTGGATCTGCTGCTCAAGGACGCCGAGACGGCGCGGGAGTTCGCGGCGGTGGACGTCATGGCGCTGCTCATGGCCGACCTGCCGGACGACTTCACCCGCGAGCGGGTCGAGGAGCTGATGAAGCTCCTGGAGCCCCACTACATCAACCGCGCGGTGTCGGGGCCGAACTTCGTGGCCCTTTCCAAGGCGCTGCCGGAGCTGAAGGAGCAGGACAGGGAAACCTTCGACAGGGTCGCGTTCTCGCTGGTCACGGCGGTCAACTGCCGGGTGGGGCTGGAACGCCTCGTCCGCCGCCTCACTCCGGGAGAGGAGGCGAAGGAGGCCCCGAAGGAGAAGGTCGACCCGGTCGTGCGGCAGTGCGGCTGGCTCATGGACCTGGCGGGCTCCGGCACGCCCGTCTGGGACGGCGACATGGGCACGCCGAGCGGCAGGTTCGACGGCAACCTGATCGGCCTGGAACTCCGGCCGAACCACATCAACACCGCCGTGCACACCGGCGTCCCCTCAAGGTCGAGGGCGCGTTCGTACCAGAGGCCGGCCGCCTACGCGTCCTACCCCTTCGTGTCGGGCGAGCCCGGCCGCTGGCGGGTGGTGCGCTGCGAACTGCCCGAGGACACGAAGGGCGGCATGGCCATGCCAGGGATGGCGTTCCGCACGCCCACGTCCGTCGCCCTGGTGGTGAGCGCCAAGTACGGGGTGCCCCCGGAACGGCTGCTCCTGGAGTACGCGCCCGAGGGGAAGTTCGCCGAGGAGGGCCCGCTGGCAGCGGCCGGTGCGCGCCTGCTCGACGCCTGCGTGCTGGAGCCGGTGCGCTCCCGCGACTGGTTCGCGCGTTTCAGTGAGCTCTGGCGCGAACGGGACCGTCCTCAGATCAGCCCTGAACTGGCGGCCGCGTTCGCGGAGAAGACGGGCCTGTCGCAGACCGAGGCGGCCGTCGTGCTCCAGGGGGCGGTCTCGTCCGCGCCGTACCAGCTGGGTGAGGACGACCCCGTCCGGCTGGTCCACTTCGGTTCGGGGTGGAACTCGGAGACGGGCCAGGTGAAGGAGGGCCTCAGGGCGCTGCAGCCGGCCGAGTTCTACACCAGGCTCTACGAACGGCTCCTGCCGGACGACCCGGAGGACCTGTGGACGTCGGGCCCGGCGGTCGACCGCGCGCTCGCGTGGTGCTCGGAGCGGTCGGGGGCCCCGTTCCCCGTGCCCGCCGGGCTGCTGCCCCGCGCGCTCAAGGAGATCACGCAGCCCAAGGGCGAGGTTCCGGTGCCGCGCGCGGACCTGAACGCCCCGTGGCCGTGGCGGAGCGGCCGGGCACCGCTGCGGCCGTGGGTGCTCATCGGCCGTGTCGCCGCCGGCGCGGACTGCCTCGCGGACGGCTCGGCCTTCGCCGGAGAACCGGACCCGCTCGCCCTGCCGCGCATCGCCGCCTGGCTCGCCTACCGCACCCCGGCCGGCGATCCGCTGCGCCCCGCGATCGGAGCCGCGATCTCGCGGCTGCGCGAGGCCTGCGGTCCGCGCACCCTGTTCTCGCTCCAGAGCAACTACCTCATGGGCGACCCGCCGCCCACCGACGTGCTCACCGCCCATCCGGCGGTGACGCTCGTCGAGGACGACGTCCTGCGCCTCCGCCACCTGCGGGTGGATCCCGCCGCGGTGAAGGGGCCGGACGACCCGCTCCTCGACATCCTCGACGACTACTACGACGCGACCCTGCCGTCCCAGGTGGTGCCCGGCGGTTCCGGGCTTCCCGCACTGGCCGACCTGCGTCTTCTCCTCAGCGACGACTTCGCCGCGCTCGGCGCGCACCTGGCCGGCGACGCGGACCTGGCGCCGGGCTGGGAGCAGTACCCGGCGCGCTCGGTGCCGCACCTGGTGGAGGAATGCGCGGAGACCCACCGGCTGGGCGAGGACGCGGCTGCCCTGTACCTGATGCTGCTCGCCCTGCCCGACCCGTCCGACCGCAACGTGAAGGAGTGGACCGGCTGGAAGCCCACCCGGTTCAAGGCGGCGGTGGCCGAACTCGGTGGTACGGGCCTCGTGCTGAGCGCCACCAGGGCGCGTGCCGGACGCTCGCTGTTCGTGCACGGCGCCTGGCGGGAGCACAAGGCGCCGCGCCTTCCCATCGAGGTGCCGAAGATCCGCCTGCTGCCGATGGCGGACGAGCGCCGCTCCCTGGCGAACATGGCCGCCGTCCCGTCCGGGCCCGTCCCTGTCCTCTTCGACCGCGCGTGGAGGAACGCGCAGCCCCGCGGGCCGCGGTAGGCCCCAGCGCGGGTGGTCACCAGCTGATCCGGGCCGCCACCGGCAGGTGGTCGCTGCCGGTGGCCGGCAGAACCCACGAGCTCCGCGGCTTCACGCCGCGGACCAGGATCTGGTCGATCCGCGCCATCGGGAACGCCGCAGGCCAGCTGAACCCGAAGCCGTCCCCGGCCTCGCGCTGCGCCGAGCGGAGCCGCGCGGTGATACCGGCGAATGCGCGGTCGTCGCCGGTGCCGTTCAGGTCGCCGAGCAGCACCACCCGCTCGTTCTTCTCGGCGGCGACGGCCTCGGCGAGCGCCTGCGCGCCCCTGTCCCGGTGGGTCGTCCAGAAGCCCGCTCTGGGATTCACGCGGACGGAGCCCAGGTGGGCCACGTACACCGCCAGCGGTCCGCGTTCCGTGGCGACCGTGGCGCGCAGCGCCCGGTTGTCGTGCAGCTTGACGTCGGCCGGCTTGGTGGCCCCCAGCGGCCCGACGTCCGTCTTGATGTCGACCGGCCGGACGTCCGACAGCGGCAGCCTGCTCCACAGCCCGACCGTGCCCTGCACCGTGTGGTGCGGGTACGCCTCGGCCAGCCCCCTCTCGTACGTGCCCCTGGCCTGCTCGGACAGCTCCTCCAGGGCCAGCACGTCCGCGCCGGAGGCGATGAGGTCGCGGACGGTGCCGGAGGGGTCGGGGTTCTCGGCGCCGACGTTGTGGCTGACCACGGTGAGGTCGCCGCCCGGGTGGGACCTGTCGCCGAGCAGCCCGCCGAAGAGGTTCAGCCACACCAGGACCGGCAGGAGAAGCGCGGCCACCCCGGAGGCGGAGCGGCGCCACAGCGCCCCGGCCAGCAGGACGGGGACGAACAGGCCGAACCACGGCAGGAACGTCTCCACCAGGCTGCCGAGGTTCCCGATCCGGTTCGGGATCTCCGCGTGCAGCAGCATGAGGAGGCCGAGCAGCAGCGCCAGCGCCGCGAGCACCGGGCCGCGCTTCCAGGGCCCCGGCCGGGAGCCCATGCGGATCGCCCGCCGGATCCCCGCACGCCAGGAGGGCCCGGGGCCGGCCTCCCCGGTCTCCACCGTGTCCACCGGCGTCATCGTCTGCCCCTGCTCACTGACGGTCACGGCTGCGTCCCCGGGGCCTGGTCGTGGTCGGCTTTCAGGCCGACGGCGAGGAGCCGGCGATTCCGGGGGGACGTCGTTCGTGCCGATGGTGGGGTTCGAGCCATGCCGCTAGTCAAGGCGGCGCGGTGTTGCCGGCGCGTATGCGGTTTTCGATATGCCGACGATATGCACCGGCTCGTAGCATCGCGAGCATGGGTGTGTCGACCGTCGAGGACGAACCCGCGCTGGCAGAGCTCATGGACAGGCGCCCGGGTCTCAGCGCCCGGCTCAAGCTCACCATCAGCTATGCCGGGTTCCTTCTGCTGGGCGGCGCTCTCCTGCTGGCCGTGGTGTGGGTTTTCGTGCTGCGCTGGATGCGCGATGTCGACGCCGGAGCCATCCAGAGGAGGGCCGGCATCGTGATCGTGCTCGGGCCCGACCGCTCCCAACTCCTGAGCGGCTTCTACCCCGCCGCGGCAGCGGCGATGGGCTTCCTCCTGGTGTTCGGCCTTCTCGGCGGGTGGTTCCTCTCCGGCCGGATGCTCGCGCCCCTCACGCGGATCGCGGACGCGGCACGGTTGGCCTCGGACGGGTCACTGTCGCACCGGATCCGGCTGCAGGGCCGCAAGGACGAGTTCCGCGAACTCGCCGACGTGTTCGACAACATGCTCGAACAACTCGAATCGCACGTCGCCGAGCACCAGAGGTTCGCCGCGAACGCGTCCCACGAGCTGCGCACCCCGCTGGCCATCTCCCAGACGCTCCTCGACGCCGCCCGCGACGACCCCGCGCGGGACCAGGGCGAGCTCATCCAACGCCTCCAGACCGTCAACACGCGGGCGATCAACCTCACCGAGGCGCTCCTGCTGCTCAGCCGCGCCGACCGCAAGAGCTTCACCCGCGAGGCGGTCGACCTGTCCCTCGTCGCCGAAGAGGCCGCCGAGACGCTGCTCCCCCTCGCCGAGCAGCGCCGGATCACGCTCGACGTCACCGGCGAGAAGGCCCAGGCCCTGGGCTCCGGGGAGCTGATCCTGCGGCTGGTGACCAACCTCGTCCAGAACGCCGTCGTCCACAACCTCCCGGACGGGGGCACGGTCACGGTCCACACCGAAGCGCTGCACGACGCGAGCGTGCTGCGGGTCGAGAACACGGGCCGGCCGGTCCCGCCCGACCTGCTGCCGACCATCACCGAACCCTTCCAGCGCGGAACGCAGCGCACGCGCGCCGACGGGCACGCGGGCGTCGGCCTCGGGCTGGCGATCGTGCACAGCATCGTCCGGGCCCACGACGGGACCCTCGACCTCACCCCCCGCCCTACCGGCGGCCTCCTCGTCACGGTCCGGCTTCCTGGGGGGCACGCGGGGGCGTCCCACCAGGCGCCGTCCGCGAGCGGGGCCGGCAAGATCCGTTGAGGGTCGCCTAAAGGGGCCCGGTGAAGGCGCCGGCGGCGGCGGCAAGGGCGGCGGCCCTGGCCGCCTGGCCGGGCAGGCGCGGGTCGGGCGGCGTGCGCAGGAGCACCAGCTCGTGGTACAGCGGCGCGGTGGCGGCGACGAGCAGGCGCCGGGCGTCGGTGCCCGGTGGCAGCTCGCCGCGCCGGACGGCCCGGCCGACGACGATCTCGCAGCGGGTGTAGCGGTCCTCCCAGAGCCGCCGCTGGGCCCGGGCGGCCTTCCCGGAGCGGAACGAGGCGGCGATCAGGGCCGCCATGATCGGCGGCTCCGCGGCCATGGCCGTCTGGATCTCCTCGTTCAGCGCCGCCAGGTCGCCTTCCAGTGAGCCGGTGTCCGGGGGGCGCCAGTCGTCGTCGCCGGCCGCGTCGAGGACGTCGGCGAGCAGGCCGCCGACGTCGCCCCAGCGCCGGTAGACCGTGGCGCGGTGCACGCCCGCGCGGGCGGCGACGGCCTCCATGGTGAGCCCGTCATAACCGTGTTCGCCCAGTTCGGCGCGGACCGCGTCGAGCACCTGCGCGCGGGTGCGGGCGGTCCGGCCGCCGGGGCGGGCCCGCGGCACGGGCGCGGCGGCGTCTGGTGGCGCGTCTCCTGGAGTCATCGCAGGTGGTCCGGTTGCTCGGTGGGGCGACGTCATGACAGGATCCTAATGTAACACTTGTCGCATTAGTGGAGACAGACCTCTCCGGCAAGGAGGCGAATCGCCGTGCCACTCGTCCCCGCGGACCCGACCGTGGTGCATCCGATGCCCGAGCAGCCGCGGGTGGTGCTGCTGAAACCGCTGGTCACCTCGCCGCTGATCGAGGTCGGGGACTTCTCCTACTACGACGACCCGGACGATCCGACCGCGTTCGAGACCCGCAACGTGCTGTACCACTACGGCCCGGAACGGCTGGTGATCGGGAGGTTCTGCGCGCTGGGCGAGGGCGTCCGGTTCATCATGAACGGCGCCAACCACCGCATGGACGGGCCGTCGACCTTCCCCTTCCCGATCATGGGGGGCTCCTGGTCCGAGCACTTCGACCTCATCACCGGCCTGCCCGGACGGGGCGACACCGTGGTCGGCCACGACGTCTGGTTCGGCTACCGGGCCACGGTGATGCCCGGCGTCCGCATCGGCCATGGGGCGATCGTCGCGTCCGGCTCCGTCGTCGTCGACGACGTCCCCGACTACGGCATCGTCGGCGGCAACCCGGCCAGGCTCATCCGCCGCCGCTACGGCGACGCCGACGTCGACCGCCTGCTGGCGCTGGCCTGGTGGGACTGGCCCCTGGACCACATCACCGAGCACGTCCGCACGATCATGTCCGGCGGCATCGACGCCCTGGAGGCGGCAGCACCCCAGATGAAATGAGCCCGCCGTCCCTCCACCTCCCGACCCGGAATCGAGCCGCCAGGATGCCTGCTCCGTCCTCTCCCACCTCGTTCGCCGACTGGCTCGGCGGCGACGCCGTCCCGCTCACCCACCTCGATCCCGAGGCGCCGTTGGACGACCTGGAGCCGCTGCGCGGCATCGTCGGCGACGCGCGCGTGGTCGCGGTCGGTGAGAACTCCCACTTCATCACCGAGTTCTCGCTCATGCGCCAGCGGATCCTGCGGTTCCTCGCCGAACGCTGCGGATTCACCGTCCTGGCCTTCGAGTACGGCTTCAGCGAAGGCTTCCCGCTGGACGACTGGGCGCAGGGGAAGGGCACGGACGATGATCTGTCCGCCCTTCTCGCCGAAGCGATCCCGGTGGGGGTGGAAGAGCCCCTGCGCTGGATGCGCCGGCACAACGCCACGGCCGAGGCGCCGGTGCGTTTCGCCGGGATCGACATCCCGGCGGCAGGCGGATCCCTGCTGCCCGCCCTGACGCCGGTCGCCGCATACCTGCGCCAGGTCGACCCCGAGATGCTCCCGGTGATCCAGGAGGCCATGCGGATCGCCGGGTCGTTCGCCGGCGCCTCGGCGGCCGCGGCCGCACCGGCCTGGACGCGCCTGGCCGCGGCCGAGCAGGACGCTCTCAGCGCGCTCCTGATGCGCGTGCTCATCCGGTTCCGTGCCGTCGCCCCGCTGTACCTGTCCCGTGGTGACCAGCACAGTTACGACGTCGCCCTGCGTCGCGTCGAGGCCGCCTGCCACGCCGACTACGGCTTCCGCGCCATGGCCGGCCTGTACGCGGGCAGCGGCCTGACCGCCGACACCTCGGCCCGTGACGTCTACATGGCCGGGTCGGTGCGGTGGCATCTGGAGCACTTCGGGCCCGGGACGCGCATCGTGCTGGCGGCCCACAACGCCCACATCCAGAAGACGCCGGTCTCCTTCAACGGCCAACTCACGGGCCTCCCCATGGGGCAGCATCTGCACGACGCCATGGGCGATGACTACGTCGCCCTCGCCCTGACCAGCGTCACCGGACACACCGCCGACATGCGCCCGGACGAGAACGCCCGCTTCGGTTTCGCCGTCGACGCGACCGCGCTGCGGCCCCCCGAGCCGGGCAGCGTCGAGGCCGCCTTCGCCGAGGCCGGGCTGGGGCTGAGCATCGCCGACCTCAGCAGGTTTCGTACGCGGGATTCCGGCGATCACGGGCCCGGCCGCGTCCGGATCCAGAGCGCCTACGTGGAGACCCCCGTCCTCGACGCGTTCGACGCCGTCATCAGCACCCCGACCTCCACAGTCGCCGACTATCTGCGTTGACGGCGGTGGTCGTCGTGGGCCGAACCGCAGGAGCGGCCCCAGGGGGCCCACTCCTGCGGGGGGGGTTCCAGCCGGCCGGGGACGGCCGGCCGTTCAGTTGATCAGGCGCCGTCTCGCAGCGCCTCACGCGCCACCCGCATCTCAGGGGTGACCTTGTTACGCGGGTCGTTCAGCGACTCCACGAGCGTCTGCCCGGCCTGGCGGTTGCTCACTTTGGCCGCTTGCCAGGCGCCTGCCTCCACGACGGGGTTGGACGTACGCAGGGCCAGGAGGATGTAGTCCTCGGCCTTGTTCCCGCAGGCCCGCTGTGTCTCGGCGAGCCTCCTCTGCTCTTCTTCTGCTCGCCTTCGGCTTGATGCCATGACAGGCTCCTTCGGATGTCTTGTTTGCAGTAGCTGGACGGCTCGTGACGACCCGTCCAGACCACTACCGTCCCGCCCTCCCGTCCATCGTCAACGCGCCGCCCGCAGGGCCGCCGGGTGGTTCCGTGGCGCGGCGGGCCGAGGGAAATCCCGCCGCCACCTGGTCGTCTGCGGCGTACAGCACGGGCAGGCGGGGGCGGCGCTGGTAGGCTCTCGGCCGATACGTGGGCGGTAGTGAGTGACATGGTGGCCCGCCCCGGCGTGACGCCGCCGGTACCGGAGCGGCGCAGGATTCCGTCCGCCCGCACGTCCCACAGTTAGGTTCCCGGTGTCGCTCTCTCTTTCGGCCGTCCGCCGCAACTGGCTGTTCTGCGCGGCGCTGCTCGTGGGCGTCGTGCTGCGGGTGCTCGCCATGGTGGGCTTCCGGAGCGTGCTGTGGTTCAACGACAGCTACGACTTCGTCCGGATCGCGGACGGGCCGTTCCCCCACCCGCTGAGGCCGTCCGGGTACGGGCTCTTCCTGTGGGCGCTGAAGCCGTTCCACAGCCTGGCGCTGGTGACGGTTCTGCAGCACGCGGCGATCCTCGGGCTGGCGGCCCTCGGGTACCGGATGCTCGTCCGCGACTTCGAGGTGCGGCGCACGTGGGCGGCGCTGGCGGTCGCGCCGGTGCTGCTCGACTCCTTCCAGGTCGAGCTCGAGCATCTGCTGCTGTCGGACACCCTGTTCACCGTCCTGGTGTTCGGCGCGATGCTGCTGCTGGCCAAGCCGGGTGAGGCCGGGTGGCGGCGGGCCGCGCTGGTCGGGGCGCTGCTCGGCGTGGCGGCCGTCACGCGGACCGTGGGGGTGCCGCTGTTCCTGATCGCCGTCCTCTACCTGCTGCTCAGGCGGACGCGGTGGCCCGTGTACGCGGCGCTCGCCGTGACTTTCGCGCTGCCCGTCGGGGCGTACGCGACGTGGTTCCAGCAGGAGCACGGCCGGTTCCAGATGACGGGCGTGGACGGCATCTTCCTGTGGGGGCGGACGGCGGCGTTCGCCGACTGCGACGCGTTCACGCCCCCTCCGGATCTGGCACGGCTGTGCCCCTACGGCGCCAAGGACGACCGGCCCGCCTCGTCCCACCAGATCTGGGAGGACAACTCGCCGACCGGCTGGTCCAACGGGCAGGCGTTCGACGAGGAGACGAACGCGCGGGCGCAGCGGTTCGCGCTGTGGGCGATCAAGAACCAGCCGCTCGACTACCTGCGCGTGGTCTCCTACGACTTCTTCGTCCGGACGTTCTCGTGGCACCGGACGCGGTACCCGACCGTGGGCACCGAGGCCAGGTACCACTTCCCCACGCGGCCGACGGCGCGCAAGCCGGAGCTGCCCGTCTACGGGGGCGGCGACCGGGGGGCGGTCGTGGAGGAGTACTCCCACGGAACGGGCCGCACGCACGTCGTCGAGCCGTACGCCGGTGTGCTGCGCGGCTACCAGAGGCATGTGAGCGTCCCGGGGACGGTGCTCGGCGCGGTGCTGCTCGCGGGCGCGGCCGGGATCGTGTGGCGGCGGGCGCGGGCGCGGACGGCGCTGTTCTGGACGTCCGGTGTCGCCCTCCTGGCCATCCCTCCGATCACGGTCGACTTCGACTACCGCTACATGCTGCCCGCCCTGCCGTTCGCGTGTTTCGCGGCCGCGCTGGCGTGGGGCCGCCGTCCGGTCCCGGCCGCGCCGGAGGGCGAGCCGGTCGAGGCGGCGCCCGAAGTTCAGCCCGCGGACGCCTGACGTGGAGATGAGTACGAGAGCGGATGTCGCCGCGCGGCGGCCGACAGGATCATTGGACGCATGCGTCGCTTCGTGATCCCCCTGGTCGCCCTGCTCGCCGCCGGCTGCGGGCAGCTGGGCCAGAGTCCGGAGTCCGTGGCCGCCGACGACGCGCGCAAGGCCGCCGAGCGGGCCGGGGACCGCGCCTACGACTCCCGGGTGCGCCCCGCGCGTGACATGGGGCACCGGGCGGCGGACCTCGACGGCGTGGAGGTCATGCGGGTGACCGGCGTCTCGACTGCCGGGGACGGGGTGCGGCTCGTGCTCCGGACATCCGGGACGGCACCGGACGGCGGCTGGTTCGCGACCTCGACGATCACCGTGCGGCGCTGCTTCGAGCTGCGGTTCTCGACCAGCACCGAATGGCAGCGGTACGGGACCCGGCAGGTGGCGTGCCCGGCCGGGGGGCCGCTCGCGTTCGGGCCGTGGCCGAAGGCACCGGAGATCCCGTCCGAGCGGCTGCGCAAGGCGCTGCCCCGCGTCCCGAAGGGAGGCAGGGCGGACGAGGCGAAGGTCCGCGCGGCGGTCGGGTCGCTGCGTCTCGACCCGGCGATCCGGCGCGAGTTCGCCACCAAGGGCGACGTCGTCGGCGTGGTCCTCAGCGTGAAGCCCTACGGGTCGGACGTGTTCGACTGCGTCCTGGCCCGCGTCGCGCCCGGCCGGACCAGCGTGTGGACGCCGCCCCGCGTGCAGCGGACGGCGGGTGAGGCCGGTTGCAGCGCCGGCAACGCCATCGATCCCCTTCCGCCGCCGCACTGAGTCCGCGGCGTCACCCGTCCTGGGGGCCGAGGCGGGCGGCGGCGACCTTCTTCGGGACGACCATGCGCCACGCGTCGATGACGAGTTCCTCCATCTCGGCCTCGTCGAGCGCCGCCGTCCACGCGTGCACCCAGTTGAAACGCATGTCGGACTCACCTGGCAGGTGGAACTTGTCCGGCTCGGATTCGACGAGGGCGAGCCGCTCCTCCTTGGGGAACGCGAAGCCCATGACGGTCTCGTCGCGCGAGAAGGCGATGTAGACGATGGAGCCGACGCGGAACTTCACCCGGTCCCTGATCAGGTGCTCGGACGTGCGGGGCAGCGTCGCCGCGAGGGCCCGCACCTGCTCGACGGTGATCATCCTGTCCTCCTGTGGCCGCGGTCCTCCCAGCAAAGCACCCCGGAACGGGTGATCTTGTTAGATTTGCCGGGTGAACGAACTGGTGCGCTGGCAGACCGAGAACGGGACCATCGTCGTGGAGACCGACGACCTGGAGCCGGGGTTCCAGTCGGTGTCCCGCGCCGGCGATCTGATCCACGACGCGGCGGGCAAGCTGGAGGACGCGTTCCAGAACGTCCGGGACGCGGCGCAGACGGCGCTCTCGTCGCTGCGCGGAGGCGACCTGAACCCCGACGGGATCGAGCTGGAGTTCGGCGTCAAGCTCAACGCGGCGGCCGGGGCCGTCATCGCGAAGACGACCGCCGAGGCCCACCTGAAGGTCAAGATGACGTGGGGGCGGCCGCGGACCGAGGAGGAGGCGTAGCCGCATCGTGGACGACTGGCAGTGGCGCGCCTGGGTCGGCCCGCCGTCCGGCGGCAAGCTCGGCGCGGCGTTCCTCGTCACCGCCACGCGGCTGCTGACCTGCGCCCACACCGTCCACGGCCTACCGGAGGCGCGCGTCGGGTTCCCCGGCCTGCTGGAGGACCTGCCCGCCAGGGTCGTGCGGCGCGGCGACTGGGAGCAGCCGGGCGACCCCGGCGACGTCGCCGTCCTGGAACTGCGCGAGCCCGTCGCGCTGACCCCCGCCACGCTGGCCGCGCCGGACGGCCTGCACGAGGGGAGCCTCGGCGGGCGGACGTTCGGGGTGTGCGGCTTCCCCCGCCGTCCCGACCAGAACGAGCGGCACGCGTCCGTGACGACGTCCCCGCATCGCGGGATGCGGCGCGAGTGGTGGGAGCTGAAGACCGGCCAGGGCGACTGGCTGGAGGAGGGCTACAGCGGGTCCGCCGTCTACGACCCCGCGACGGGCGAGGTCATCGGCATGGTGACGAACGCCGAGCTGCGGCAGGGGGGCCGGGCCGACCTCGGCTGGATGCTGCCCGTCGGACACATCCGTACCTACTGGGAGGAACTGGACGACCTGCTGCCGCTCCGGTGGCTCACCCCCGAGGCCCGCCGCGAGCTGCGGGAACTCCTGGACGGCGTCCGCTACACCGACCCGCTCGCCGCCGACCTCGAACGGATCACCGGCCGGTGCGCGTTCGGCGGTTTCCGGTCGGCCTGGGGGTCGGTGCGCTACGTGGCCGAGGGCTGGGCGCAGGACCGGCTCGTCCAATACGTGGCGGCGCTCGGGCGGCACTTGCCCGGCCCCGCCCGCCCGCGGCTCGCCGCGTGGTCCGCGCGGCACCTGCCCGGCGCCGCGCCCGCCGCCCCGCGCCGGGGACCCGCGTCGGTGATCGTCCGGCTGGAGCGGGCCACGTTCGACAACGCCTTCGACGTGACCGTGCACACCTGGATCGACGGCGCCGAGGGGCCCGGGCGGCCGACCGAGCGCGTCCCGGACCGGCGGGTGCGGCCTGTGGTCGAGGCGGGCGTGGCGGCGCTCGCGCCCGCGCTGTTCGGCCGCGACTGGATGATCGAGTTCGCGGTGCCGGAGGGCTGGCTCGGCAAGCCGTTCGAGCAGTGGCACGTCGACCCGCGCAACAAGATCCCCATGCGCAGGTACCCGGTGGTGGTGCGGGACGTGGAGCGGCTGCGGCCCGACTCCTTCCGCCGCGACCAGGCCCACCACCGCTGGCGGCTGCTGAACGAGCGCGGCCGCAGCGACCCGCGTCCCATCGCGTGCGACGCGCCGCGCAAGGGCAGCGACTTCCAGGACTGGCTGGAGGCCAACATCGACTTCTGCGTCCTGGTGTACGGGTCGCGTCCGGTGAAGAGCTGGCTGACGGCCGCGCTCAACAACGGCATCCCCGTCATGATGTGGACGCGCACCCCGTGCGACGCGTCGTCGCACGGGGACTGCCGAGGGCACCGCGTCCTCGACGAGCTGACCGCGGCGGTCGGGGACCGGCACCCAGGCGACCTCCCCCAGCTGGCGCTCGCGCTGCGCAAGGCCGCGCTCGTCGCCCCCAAGGGCGCGCCGCACTGCGGGCGCGAGCTGACGCTGCTGTGGGACGATCCGTCCCGGCTCCCCGACCCCCCGCTCGCGATGGAGGTATAGGTGCCCGACTGGCTGCTCTACACAGGGAGCCGGCGCACGCACGACGGCGTCGACCGGCTGCCCCCGCCGCCGCCGTGGCGCGCGTTCGACGGCGGGCCCGCCCTGGAGCCCCCGTCCGGCGGCTCGGGCAGTGAGCACCTCGCGACCACGTACCGTCCGTCCGACGATGCCGTGCAGCAGGTCAACGCCGCCCTGTACCTGCGCCGCCCGCTGCTGGTGACCGGGCCGCCCGGCACCGGGAAGTCGACGCTCGCCTATGCCGTCGCCCACGAACTGGGACTCGGCCCCGTCCTGCACTGGCCCATCACCAGCCGGACCACGCTCCGCGACGGCCTCTACCAGTACGACCCGCTCACCCGCCTGTACGCGGCCGGGCGGCACGACGCGGCCGGACAGGACGCCGCGCGCGAGGAGGACATCGGCCGCTACATCCGCCTCGGCCCCCTCGGCACGGCGCTGCTCCCCTACCGGCGGCCGCGCGTCCTGCTGGTCGACGAGATCGACAAGAGCGACATCGACCTGCCCAACGACCTGCTCACCATCTTCGAGAAGGGCCAGTACGAGCTGCCCGAACTGACCCGGCGGGCCGATCCGGTCGCCGAGGTCATGACCGCCGACGGGCCGGGCGCGCGGGTCGCCGTCACCGCCGGGACCGTCCGCTGCCGCGCGTTCCCGCTGGTCGTGATGACCAGCAACGGCGAGCGCGAGTTCCCGCCCGCCTTCCTGCGCCGCTGCGTGACCGTGGAACTGCGGCAGCCGGCGGGCGAGGCCGAGCTGGCGGCGATCGTCCGCGAGCACCTCGGGCCGCTCGCCGACCAGAGCGACGACCTCGTCCGCCGCTTCTTCGAGCGCTCCGCGTCCGGCACGCTGGCGACCGACCAGCTCCTCAACGCCGTCTACCTGTGCCGCCACGCCGACACCGAGGACCGCCGCGCCCTGGCCGACCGCATCATGCCCTACCTGACCGGGCCCGTCGATGACGATTAACCGGCTCCGGGACGTGCTGTCCGCGATCGGGCCGCCGCCGGACGCCCGCGAACTGAGCGAGATGCTGTGGCTCGCCTGCCACATCTCCCCGTCCGGGGAGCGGCCCCCCGCCGTTCCGCCCGTCCCGCCACCGGCCGTGGACGAACCCGTGGACGCCCCCGGCCCGCTCAAGCCGCCGGAACCCGCCGCCCCGCGCCCGCCCGAACCGCTGACCGAACTCCACCCGCGCCCGGACCCCGGAGCGGAACCGGTGGGCCGCGCGTCCGAGGTGCTCGTCCCGACCGCGCCGATGCTGGCCGACCCCCTCGGCGTCCAGCGGGCGCTGCGCCCGTTGAAGCGGCGCGTCCCGTCCCGGCACCGCGCCGAACTGGACGAGGACGCCACCGCCGCGCGCATCGCCGACACCCGCCTGTGGGCGCCCGTCCTCGTCCCGTCGCCCGAGCGCTGGCTCGGCCTCAGCCTGGTCGTCGACACCGGCCCCACCATGCGGCTGTGGCGTCCCCTCGCCCGCGAACTGGCCGAGACGCTGCTCCGCCAGGGCGCCTTCCAGGACGTCCATCTCAGCTACCTCGGCGAGAAAGGCCACGTCGCTTCCACACCCGACGCGCCGCCCCAGGACCCGGGGACGCTCCTGGACGCCTCCGGGCGGCGGGCCGTCCTCGTCCTCAGCGACTGCTCGGGCCCCCACTGGTGGAACGGGCGCGCCGTGCGGGCCGTGCGCCGCTGGGCACAGGCCGGGCCGACCGCGATCGTCCAGCCGCTCGCCGAACGCCTCTGGCGCCGCACCGCCGCCCCGACCTCGCCCGGCCTCGCCGCCCTCCCCCGCCCCGGCGCCCCGAACACCGACCTGCGCTTCGCTCCCTACGACGGCGCCGCCGGGCCCGGCGTGCCCGTCCCCGTCCTGGAGATCGCGCCGCGCTGGTTCGGCGCGTGGGCCCGCCTGGTCTCCGGCTCCGACCCGCAACCCGCCGCCGTCGCGATGCTGCCGGACCGCCCGTCCGGGGCGGCGCCGGTGCGGCGCGAGCGGGAACTCCCGATCGCCGAGCGCGTCCGCCGCTTCCTCGCCACCGCGTCCCCGGACGCCGCCGAACTCGCCGCCCACGTCGCGGTGTCCGTCCCGTCGCTGCCGGTGATGCGCCTGATCCAGCACCGGATCCTCGGCGGCTCCGGCCCCGGCCAGCTCGCCGAGGTGCTGCTGAGCGGCCTGCTCCGCCCCGCCGGCGGCGTGCGCTACGAGTTCGTCCCCGGCGCCCGCGAGGCCCTCCTCGACACCCTCCCGCGCCCCGAGGCCCTGCACACCCGGCACGTCCTGGAAGCCGTCTCAGCCGAGATCGAGCGCCGCGCCGGAACGTCCGCCGAGACGTTCCGCGCCCTCCTCCCTGCCGACGGCGGCCCCGTCGTCCTCACCGCCGAAACCGACCACTTCGCCCTCCTCACCCCCCAGGCCCGCTCCCACCTCGTCCCCGACCCCATGACCCCGCTGCCGAGCCCGGCCCGACCCCCGACCCTGCTGGACCTCGCCGACGTTCCCCTCTTCGAGCTGGCCGGCGACGGCTGGCCCCGCCATCCGCGCCCGACGGTGATCGGTGTGGACGGCGAGGACCCGGTGTCGGTCGACGTCCTGCACGGCGAGCCCGCCCTCCCGCACGGCCTGATCAACGGCCCCCGGGCGGTGCGGGGAGCGCTGCTGCGCACCCTCGTCATGGGCCTGGCGCTCGATCACTCCCCGAGCACGCTGAACTTCGTGTTCGTCGGCTACAACGGGGGCGCGTCCTTCACCGAGCTCGGGCAACTTCCTCACGTCGCGGCGAGCGCCACCACCGAACGGACCGACTCGCCGCCGTTGGGCAGGCTTCCCGAGGCCCTGGAAGCCGAGCGGGAGCGACGCGAGTCCATCCTCCAGAACGCCGGGGTCACCTCCTGGGACGAGTACCAGGAGGCCATCGCCAGCGGCCGTCCACTGATTCCGCTGCCCGCCCTCGTCGTGATCATCGACGACGCCGGACCGTTGCTGCACGCCCGGCCGGAACTCCTCAACCCTCTGGCCGAGCTCTGCGACGCGGGACCGGCACAGGGGCTCAGGTTCATCTTCTGCTCCCCGAACGACGCACCCACGCCGCCGGGCCTGTCCGGCTACGCCGGCTGGAACGTCGGCTTCCCCAGTCGGATGGGCGATCACCTCGCCTTCGTTCACATCTTCGCGCAGGAGGCCCGCCCCGCCTTCGAGCCCGCACGCATCTCACCCGACGAATGCGCCCTCCTCTCCGGGATGATGCGACAGCGCCCAGAGAGAGCAAACGAACTCACGTGGCCCGAAGGACCTGCGGAACCCGCGGATAGGGAGCCGGAGCCGCCCGCCCGGCCCGGGGCCGTCTCCAAGTTCGACGTGCTGCGGTTGAACGGCGGCGGGCCGAGCGGAATGTTCTCCGAGGCATGGGCGCAGCCGGCCGACACCCCGCGCGATCCGGCGATCGGGTACGGGCCGGGCGGCCATCCCCTCAGCCTGTATCCGCTCGACCGCTCCTCGGGCATTCCGCACGGCCTGGTCGTCGGCAGCCCGGAAGCCCGCCAGAAGGTCGTGCGCGCCGTCACCCTTGCCCTCACCGCAGGGCACTCCCCGGCAGACCTGCAATTCCTCTTCGCCGGGCTGGGCCAGCACCCCCTCGGCGACCCCATAGACCTTCCGCACGTCCTCTACTCCGAGGAAGAACTGCTGGGCTCGCCGGAGAGACTCCGGCGGTTCTTCGAGTTCCTGTCCGACGAGCTCGAAGCACGTTCCGCGGGCCCGCCGCAGGACGTGTCGCGGCCCTGGAATATCGACGCCGACGAGTTCAATCTCGGCGAGATGTACGAGCGGTTCCGCCAGGACCCTCATTCGGTCAGCCGGGCCTGGTGGGACTTCTTCGAGGATTACCAGCCGGGCGAGCAACTCTCAGCCCTACCGACCCCGCCCGAGACGCGGCCGCGCCTGCTGGTCGTGGTCGACCTGTCGCTCACGTTCCCGTCCAGCAGGCGCGAGGTGGGCGAGACGCTCCTCTCGCTGGCGCAACGAGGCAGAGCGCTCGACGTCCAACTGCTGCTCACCTCGTCCACCGTCGAGAACACCACCATCTGGGATCGCTTCCTGCCCCTCCTCGGCTGGCGCATCGCGGCGGACCACCTCCCGCCCGACCAGCTCCAGCGCGTCCTCGGCCAGGCGAACCTCCAGTTCCCGGACGGCGAACCCACGGCCTACTTCCTCGCCGGAGGCGGCTCCCCCCAACGCTTCACCGTGGCACCGGAACCCCCTCGCGCCACCATCGCCGACTTCGTCCGACGCACACGCGCGCCCCAACAGGGCTCGTCGGCGGACAGCATCGGCGTCGAAGACATCGGCCGCATGTTCGCCGAACTGGACGCGGCGATCGAGAACGAGCGCAGGATGATGGGGGGCGAGCCCTTCGACGGCGCGACGGTACAGGCCGCCCTGCAGGAGATTCTTTGGGGCGATGCCGACACCCTGCGTTCAGGCAGGGGGCTCACCCTCAGGAATCTCGTCTTCCCGGCTCCGTTCAGGCCGGAGATGATCGTGACGGCGAGATTGTACGGAAAAATGCTGAACGAACTCGGGCTCCTGTCTCCGGGCACCCTCTCGATCCGCCCATTTCACGAGCTGTACAGACTGAGAGGCGATCCCCGGGACCGACCGGGCCTCCTCTCGGCTTTTCGCGGTCACATCCTCCTTGTTCGGGACGAGGCGGTGCCGACGCCGACTGGCGAGTCGGCGCGCCTGTGGCTCTCCGACACCCTTAACTCAGGGCTGGCCCAGGGGGCAGAAGGCCCCTTGGTCATTCTTTGCGGAGAACCGGAGGAGCTGAGCGCGAGGCTGGTCGGATTCGTACTCGAGTCGAGGTATGTGCGCGCTTTCGAATCGGTCCCCCCACCGCCGCGCACTCGGCCTTCGCGGGGCCGGACCATGCGGCTCGGGAGCGATCCGGAGACGGGCGAGTCCGTCATCCTGGATTTCGACGTCGACCGCCATCTGCTCATCAGCGGTCCGTCCCGTCCCGAGAAGGCGGCTCTAGTGGACGGCATCGTCGACAAGCTCGCTGCGAGCGGCAACGGACAAGAGCGCCTCATCTACGTCCTGGACACGGGGACGAGCCAGCGCGACCGTAAGAAGGCAAGGGCGTGGCAACGGAGGGGTGTGCGGCACACCGGGTCGCCGGGCGACTTCCGTACGCTACTGACGGAGGCCTCGGGGAGCCTCAGAACCCATCCCCCGAGCGATGGTGGCCCGGAGATCCACCTTGTCGTGGCGTCCCATCCGGACACGCGCAGGAACCACGACTCCCTGGCCCAGGTCGTCCCCCATCTGGGAGCGCTGCTCGATGAGGACGTCCACCTCGTGCTGGCGCTCAACGACCTCGGCGCCCCGGGGCCGTTCAGACCCGTGATCGCCAGGCTCCGGCAGCTCGACTCGCCCGTCTTGCTGACCCATTACGTCGGCGGCGCCGAAGCCTCTCTCTGGGACCTGCCCGTCTCGTCAGTGGGACCGCTGTTCGGAGACCATGCGCTGCTGGCGCGTCCCGGGCGGCAGCGGCGCGTCCGGCTCGACGGCGTCGGCCGATGATATTGGATCGAGCTGTCCATAACGTGTTATGGTGAGCCCATGGCACGGCCGAGGAAGTTCGATGAGGGGCTGGCCGTGGAGGCGGCCATGCGGGCCTTCTGGGCGGACGGGTACGAGGCGACGTCAACGCAGGAGCTGTGCGCGGCGACCGGGCTCGGGCGCAGCAGCATCTACAACACGTTCGCCAGCAAGCGCGACCTGTTCGTCAAGGCGCTGACCCACTACATGGACGTGCGGACCACCCGGCTCGTCGACCATCTGCAGGGCGGCGAGGGGACGGTGCGCGAGCGGCTCCGGGCGGTCATGGACTGGGCCGCCGAACCCGACGGGGACGACCCGTCCGGGTGCCTGGTCGTGAACGCGACGGTGGAGCTCGGCCCACACGATCCCGACATCGCCGAGCGGCTCGAACGGGACCGGCGGCGGCGGTTCGCCACGCTCAAGGCGGCGATCGAGGACGGGATGCGCGCCGGGGAGATCGACGCCGCGAAGGACGCGGGCGCGCTGGCGCACTTCATGATCTCGACGATCAGCGGCATCCAGGTGGCCGCGCGGGGCGGCGCCGGCCCCGACGCCCTCAGGGCCGTCGCGGACACCGCGATGCTCTCCCTCTGATCCGGGCGGCCGGCGGGCCGCCCTTTTTCACGCCCCGATTTTGTACTGATCTATCCAATACAGGAGGACCGATGCCACTGGCCGTCTACGTGCTGGGGATGGCGATCTTCGCGCAGGGCACCTCGGAGCTGATGCTGGCGGGGCTGCTGCCGGGCATGGCGCACGACCTCGGCGTGTCCGTGCCGGCCGCCGGGTGGCTGATCTCGGCGTTCGCGATCGGGATGCTGGCCGGGGCGCCGCCGCTCGCCGTCCTGACGCTGCGCTGGCCGCACCGGCGGGCGATGCTGGCGTTCCTCGCGGTGTTCGCGCTGACGCACGTGGTCAGCGCGCTCACGCCGGGGTACTGGACGCTGTTCGCGATGCGGATCGTCGGCGCGATCGTGTACGCGGGGTTCTGGGCGGTGGCGGCGGCGACCGCCGTGAACCTCGTACCGCGCGACGCGCGCGGGAAGGCGATGGGCGTCGTCGCGGGCGGCCTCACGGTCGCGGCGATCGTGGGACTGCCCGCCGGGACGGTGGTCGGGCAGCATCTCGGCTGGCGGGCGGCGTTCTGGGCGGTGGCGGCGATGTCGGCCGCCGCGATGGCGGGCGTGGTCGCGACGATCCCCGCCGCGCGGCCGGACGCCGCGCCGCCCCGGGTGCGGGACGAGGTGCGCGCGATGGCCGTCCCCCGCCTGTGGCTGCTGTACGGGACGACGGCCGTGGCCACGAGCGGGCTCCTCGCCGTCTTCGGCTACCTGGGCGCGTTCCTGACGGAGACGACGGGCATCGCGGAGGCGTGGGTCCCCGGCGTGCTGGCGCTCTACGGAGCCGGCGCGCTCATCGGGATCACGCTCGGCGGGCGGACGGCCGACCGGTGGGGCGTCCAGACGCTGTACGCGGGCTTCGCCGGACTCACCGTCGTGTCCGTGCTGCTCGCCCTGACGGCGAGATCGCCCCTTCCCGTGGTGGTCCTGGTGTTCCTCCTCGGGTTCGTCGGATTCGGGACGAACCCGACCCTCAACTCGCGGGCGTTCGGGCTGGTGGACGGCGCGTCGACGCTGGTCGCGGCCGGGAACGTCGTCGCGTTCAACATCGGCATCACGGTGGGCCCGTGGCTCGGCGGGCTCGCGATCGGCGCGGGGAGGGGCTACCCGTCCACGGCCTGGATCGGGGCGGCCCTCGGTGCCGCGGCGATCGGCACCGTGGCGATCGGCGCCCGCACGCGCGGCGGGGCCCGGAGGCGCTCCGCAGGGGAGGCCGAGCCGGCCAGGTCCACGATCAGCGCGTGAGGGGGCCGGCGGTCAGGAGCAGGAGGCCGCGCGGAACGCCCACAGGGCGCGCCGGCCCGGGTGCTCCGCCAGGGTGAAGATGCGGTGGCGGCCCCGGTGGCAGGACAGGTCCTCCGGTCCGTAGGAGACCGTGCGGCTCCGCACGGGGGCCCAGCCGCGCCCGGTGTAGCGGGTCGAGAAGAGCCGGCCGCGCTTGCCGCTGCGGCTCTGGGTGAACCACCACTGCCCGTGCGTCCTGACGGCGCCCTGGACCCTGTCCACGGGGAGCCGCGCGCCTCCGTCGGCGCTCGCGACGCCGCCTCCGGCCAGTGACTCCAGTGGCCAGGAGACCACCCGTCCCCGCGGCCAGTTCGGGCGGCAGTACTCGCCCGCGATGAGGACGTGCGGCCACGTGGTGCGGTCGACCGCCGTCCACGACATGCGCAGCGGGCCCGAGCCCCGGCACTTGGCGCCGACCCGGCCGCGGGCGAAGTGCCAGCTGCTCGTCTGGGCCATCACGTACCGGAATCCGTGGGCGTAGTAGGTGCCGCCGTACAGCCCGATCCGGTCGGCGTGGCGTGTCGAGCCCGCGTTGCTCGCGGTCAGGTCGAAGATCTGCCGCATGTCGAACTCGCGCAGCCCGTGCCGGGTGTCGGCGACGTACAGCTTGTCGCCGTACCAGGCGATGCCGCCCGCGTGGATGCCGACGTCGGTGTAGGTGGGCCGCCCGTCCCGCATCTCCGGCGCGACGAGCAGGACGTGCCGGTACGCGCGCCGGTCGGGGTCGACGAACGTGAGCCTGACCCGGCCGCCGTTGTGCCACGACACGAGGATCGGCCTGACTCCGCCCGCCCATCCCTCGCGCGCCGCGGCGTCCGAGACGGTCGTGACGCCCTGCGGGACCCAGTTCCTGGTGGTGCTGTCCGCCCCGTCGAAGCAGTAGACGAGCGAGCCGGCGGGCACCCCGGCCGCCCGGCCGCAGCCGCCGCCGAGCCTGGCGCGGCCGGACGAGCGGAGCAGCGCGGCGACGCCGGTCCTGCGGAGCCTGCCGCCGAGCGCCCTGACCGTCCCGCTCCGGTCGGTGCCGCGCCGCAGATCGAAGTCGCGCGGGTTCAGCGGTGCCGCCACGGTCCACGCCTGCGCCGCGGTCCCCGCCCTCGGCTCCGCCGGTGCGGGCACCGCGTGGGCGATGCCGGGGGTGGCCGCCGCCAGGACACCCGCGGCGACGGCCGCCGTCCCCGGCCACCGGACCGCCGTCACTGTGCGTTGCAAGATCATCACAGTTCGGCATCTACCCAGGCGGGACGCCTCGGACGACCCCGACATGACCTAGGGAGGGACAACTTATGTTGCGCGGCCCATTACTTCGGCGGCGTCAACCCGCGCGCCGCCCCCGGCGTCGCGGACGGGACGGCCCCCGCCTGGGGGGCCGTCCCGTCCGGGGGCCGGTCAGCGCAGGGCGCACGTCCCCGAGTCGGACTTCGACGGGTCGCTCTCCGAGGTCCCGGTCAGGCTGAGCCGCGCGTGGCGGGCCGCGCCCGGCTTCGCCTTCGCCCAGACCTCGACCATCGTGCGGCCGTTCGCCGGGGCGGTGGCCAGCTCGTTCGGCAGCCACGTCGTCCAGCCGTCACCGGACACGGCCGCCTTGAGGCGGAACACGTCGGAGCCCTGGCGGCCGTCGCCGCCCCGGCCCGTGTTGGTGAGCGCCATCGTGCACTTCGTCCAGCCCGCGCCGGTCGGCCGGGCGGGGCCGGAGTCGACCCGCACGCCGCGCCTCTGCGGCCCGGCACCGTCCAGCGAGCCGACCGCGACCGTGTAGGACAGGACGCCCTTGCGGTCACGCCTGAGGTTCAGGACGTAGAAATGCAGCCGGTTCGCCTGGTCGACGTACTCGTACTCGCTGCCGGAGTTCGTCCCTGCGTGGTAGAGCGCGTCCGAGAGCTGCCGGTAGTCGCCGATCGTCATCTTCTTCGGGGTGCCGTCGGGCAGGACGAAGTCGACCTTGTCGATGTCCTGCGGGTTGGCGTCCTCGACCCAGATGAACGGGGCGCGGTCCTGGTCCTTGGTCTTGGCGAGCAGGACGCCGGAGTCGGGCGTGAAGGAGTCGGTGCCCATCCGGTCGACGACTTCGAGGGTGTAGTTGTCGTAGCCGCCGCCGTCGCACAGCGGGTCGGTGCCGGTGTCGCACTTGGGGCTCTTGTCGCCGCCCTCGCCGAGCTTGACGTTGATGCCGGTGAGGCCGCCCTTGCCCGGGTCGACCGACCGGGCGGTCACGTTGGCCACGACCATCCCGGACGCGGCGAGGGCGTCCCGGCTGAGCTGGAGCACGTTGCCGCCGTCCACCATGCCGAGCTTCAGCTTGTTGCGGAGCATGTGCTGCGCGCCCATGGACCCGCCGCCCGTCGCCGGGATCGTCCACCGGCTGTGCGGTCCGCCCGGCCCGTTGAACGTGCCGCGGCTGAGCATGTCCCACGGGCCGCTGTAGGCGCGGCGCGGCGGGTCGCCGTAGGGGTTGTTGTAGTTGTCGCCGATGCCGAGGATGTGGCTGAACTCGTGGGCGTACACCGACATGCCGGAGCTCTCGGCCTGCGTCGAGGAGACGCCCGGGATGGCGTTCGGCCAGATCGTCGAGCCGGCCTGCCAGGACGTCCAGGGGACGTACCGGGTCTTCACCCAGTTCGTCAGGCCCGGGTCGCCCGGCCCCCACTCGTCCGGCACCTGCTCCTTCGTGCCGAACTTCATCTCGCCGAACTCCTGCCAGGTGGACGACTCGTCCTGCCCGGCGCTGAGGAAGAAGACGAAGTCGAACTTGCCCGCCGCCTCCTCGCCGACGTCGGCGACCCACGCGTCCCGCGCGTCCTTGCGCAGGTCGCGGTTGCAGGTGTCGCCGGCCGGGCATCCCGTTCCGCCCTGCATGCCGTCCACGCCGTACTCGTGGTCCTTGGCGGGCATCTGGTAGGCGCCGAACCCCGTCAGGTTCACGCCGAACCGGCCGCCGGAGTCCTCCATCCAGTACTCGTGGAGGGTGTGGCCGTGGTTCAGGTCCTGCGGCTTGTTGAGGAGGTCCTGGTAGAACTTCGCCACCTGCGCGCGCGGCACGTCGCCGACCTTGACCGGGTTGCCGAAGACCGACGAGTTGACCGGCTGCGTGACCTCGAACGGCTGGTTCGCGTAGTCGGCGAGGACGACCGCGACGTTGAAGTTGCGCACCGACCCCTTGCGGGCCGGGTCCGCCCACGAGGTGCCCGGGATCGCGGTGTAGTCGTCCCAGGTCATCGTGTCGGGAAGCTCGTAGTTCTGGGGGTCGATCGGGCGCGGGGCGCCCGCCGCGAACGCCTGGGCGGACGGCTGCGCCCGCTGCCACGGCTGCGTCTGCGGCCAGTGCCGCATCTGCCAGGGGTTCGCGGTCGGTTTCGGGACCCGGGGCCCCGGCTGCGCGGCGGCCGGGACGGCCGCGAGTCCCACGACCAGCCCCATCACCGCCGCGGGCACCAGCAGAATCTTCTTGGCGCGCATGTCTCCCCTACCTCAGGTGGGTTGCGGAGAGACGCTATGGACGGGCGGTTCCTCCCGGCTACGGCCGAGATATACGATCTTGCGACGGACGCCCTGTCATTTCACGCCATGGGCGCAGGTCAGAGCGGGAGTTCGCGCTCCGCGACGACGATGCCGTCCTCGTCGCTGTAGAGCCAGTCGCCCGGACGGAACTCCACGCCGCCGAACGCCACCGGGACGTCGGTCTCGCCCGCGCCGTCCTTGGCGCTCTTGCGCGGGTTCGATCCGAGGGCCTTCACGCCGAGGTCCATCCCGCGCAGCGCCGCCACGTCCCGGACCGCGCCGTTGATCACGACCCCGGCCCAGCCGCCCGCCACCGCCGAGGCGGCGATCATGTCGCCCATCAGCGCGGACGCCAGCGACCCGGCACCGTCCACGACCAGTACCCGGCCCTCCCCCGGGGTGCCCAGCCGCCGCTTCACCAGGCCGTTGTCGCGGTGGCAGCGGACGGTCGCGACCGGACCGGCGAACGCCGTCCGCGCGCCGTACTGCCGGAACTGCGTCTCGCAGCTGCGCAGCTCGTCCCCGAAGTCGTCGATGAGGTCAGCGGTCGCGAAGTCCATGGCGGCAGCCTACTGGCCGGTAATGGCTCAGGCCGACGGCGCGTCGGTCGGGCGGCCGATGAGCCGGGACAGCACGATCGCCGTCTTCGTCGCGGTGATGTTGTCCTCGCGGCGCAGCCGTTCGAGGGCCTGCTCCAGATGCTGGATGTCGCGGGCCCGCACGTGCACGAGCGCGCTGGCGTCCCCGCTGATCGTGTACGCCGCGACGACCTCGGGATGGCCGCGCACGCTGGAGTAGATCTGCTCGGGGGACGTCGCCCCGGTGCAGAAGATCTCGATGAACGCCTCGGTCGTCCAGCCGAGCGCGGCCGGGTCGACCACGGCCGCGAAGCCGTTGATCACACCGTCCGCGCGGAGCCGGTCGACGCGCCGCTTCACCGCGGGGGCCGACAGCCCCACCTTGTCTCCGATCTGCGCGTACGAGGCACGCCCGTCCTCCAGCAGACGCGCAACGATTCGCCGGTCGAGCTCGTCAAGACGCAACAAATAACACCCCCCGAGTCGGTTTTCGTCATTGGTCGGCAGTCAATTCCGAACATACGCTGGGTACGGACCGGCGGCCACTCGATCCCGCCGGTCCCCTCCCCCTCGGCACCGGGCGCGCGCCCGGTGACCCCGCCATGCCCCGGCCCGACCGGCCGGGCCGAGCCGCGAAGGAGCGTCGTGACGCCGACCGACCAGCTGCGAGCGATGTCCGAGGACCACAGCGCGCACAACTACCACCCTCTCCCCATCGTGGTCGCCGAGGCCGACGGCGTCTGGCTGACCGACGCGGAGGGCCGCCGCTACCTGGACATGCTGGCCGCCTACTCCGCCGTCAACTTCGGGCACCGTAACCCGCGGCTGACCGAGGCGGCGCGCCGGCAGCTCGACCGCGTCACGCTGGTGAGCCGCGCGTTCGACCACGACCAGTTCGGCCCGTTCGTCACCGAGCTGGCCGAGCTGTGCGGCAAGGACATGGTGCTGCCGATGAACAGCGGCGCCGAGGCCGTCGAGACCGCCCTGAAGACGGCCCGCAAGTGGGGCTACGAGGTCAAGGGCGTCCCCGCGGGCGAGGCGAACATCATCGCGTTCGAGGGCAACTTCCACGGCCGCACGACCACCATCATCAGCTTCTCCACCGACCCCGACGCCCACGACTCCTACGGCCCCTACACGCCGGGCTTCCGGACCGTCCCGTACGGGGACGTCGAGGCGCTCAAGGCCGCGATGGACGCCAACACGGTCGGCGTGCTGATCGAGCCGATCCAGGGCGAGGCCGGCGTGAACGTCCCGCCGAGCGGGTTCCTGCGGGCCGTGCGCGAGCTGTGCACGGCGGGCGGCGCGCTGATGATCGCCGACGAGATCCAGTCGGGCCTCGGCCGCACCGGCACCACCTTCGCGGTCGAGCACGAGGACGTCGTGCCCGACGTCTACATCCTCGGCAAGGCCCTCGGCGGCGGCATCATGCCGGTGTCCGCGGTCGTCGCCGACCGGGACGTCCTCGGCGTGTTCAGGCCGGGCCAGCACGGCTCGACGTTCGGCGGCAACCCGCTCGCCTGCGCCATCGGCCGCGAGGTCATCGCGATCCTCAAGAGCGGCGAGTACCAGGAGCGCTCCCGGACGCTCGGCGCGCACCTGCACGACCGGCTCGGGCGGCTGCCCGGCGACCTCGTCCGCGAGGTGCGCGGCCGCGGCCTGTGGGCGGGCGTGGAGCTGCACGGCAAGGCCCGTCCGGTCAGCGAGCGGCTGATGGAGCTCGGCGTCCTCGCCAAGGAGACCCACGAGACCACGCTGCGCCTCGCTCCCCCGCTGGTCATCGAGCGCGACGAGCTCGACTGGGCGCTCGACCAGCTGGAGATCGCCCTCAAGGGCTGATCGCGGGACCCGCCTACAGGGCGGGGAGCACCGCCGGTCAACGGCGCCCGGCGGCGCTCCCCGCCGGCCCCTCGTTTCCGTCATCGCAAACCCGGGTCTCCTCCAAGCCTCGGCCAGTGCCCGCCCGGCGAGGGGCCTCCGCCGCCCTCCACCGTGAGGGTGAGGGGATGCTGCGGAACAGGAGTCGGCGCCGGGTGATCATCGGATGCGGGGGGCTGGCCGTCGGCCTCGTGCTGCTGCTCGCGGGCGGTCTCTACGTCCTGCAGCGCTTCTACGACGGCGAGGTCAGGCGCGTCGCGGGCGCGCTGCCGACCGCCGGCGGGCGCCCCTCCTCCAGCGGGCGCGGCGAGAACTGGCTGCTGATCGGGTCCGACCGGCGCGCCGACATGCCCTCGATGGGCGCCCGCGCCGACACGATCATGCTGGTGCACCTGTCCGGGCGCGGCGACCGGGTGTCGGTGATCGCCATTCCCCGGGACGGCTGGGTGCCCGTCCCCGGGCACGGCCCCACCAAGATCAACGCGGCGTTCGCCTACGGCGGGCCGTCGCTGCTGATCCGGACGGTGGAGCAGCTCACCCGCGTCCGCGTAGACCACTACGCCGCCCTGGACTTCGGCGGGTTCGTGAAGATGACCGACGCCCTCGGCGGCGTGGACGTCACCGTCACCAAGACGACCCACGACCCCATGCACGACCGGACCTGGCAGGCCGGACGGCACCACCTGGACGGCGTCGAGGCGCTCGACTTCGTCCGGCAGCGCTGGAACCTGCCGGGCGGCGACCTCGACCGGATCAAGCGGCAGCAGGCGTTCCTGCACGCGCTCGCCGCCAAGGCGCTGGACACCCGCAACCCGATCAAGATCGACCGGTTCGTGCGGGCCGCGACGCGCTCGGCCACCGTGGACGACTCGGTCACGTCCGGGACGCTGCGCGGGCTGGCGCACCGGCTGCTCCGGACGTCGCTGATGGAGTACCTGACGGCCCCCGTCGACCGGACGGCCGAACGCGACGGGCAGAGCGTCGTCCTCCTCGACGACGAGGGCGTCAGAGAGCTGTTCACCGCGGTCCGGGAGGACCGGGTGGGCGACTACGTGTCCCGCAACGGCGCCGCCAACACCGTGGACTCCGTGCGCTGACCTGCCCGGATATGCCCTTTTTCGCATAGAGATGGCGAAGACGGTCTGAGTGGATTAGTCTACGTGGACTAATCGAGTTCGACCATAAGGGCCTCAGGTATGTCCCGACCCATCACGCCGCTCGCGCTGACCGTGCTGCGCATGCTGTGCGACGGGCCCATGCACCCCTACGAGATGCAGCAGCGCATCCGCGACCACGCCTACGACCAGGCCGTGAAGATCACGCACGGGTCGCTCTACCACTCGGTGGAGCGGCTCGCCGCGGGCGGGCTGATCGAGCCGCTGGAGACCAGCCGGGAGGGCCGCCGGCCCGAGCGCACCGTCTACGCCGTCACCAGCGCCGGGCGCGACGCGGCGCAGTTCCGGCTCGCCGAGCTGCTCGTCCGCCCCGCGGAGGAGTTCCCGCTGTTCGGCACCGCCCTGGCGTTCATCAACCTGCTCCCCGAGGACGAGGTCGCCCGGCTCCTGCGCAACCGGGCCATCGCCCTGGAGGCGGCGGTCGCGGGGCACCAGACCGCGCACGACTCGCTCCGCAAGCAGGGCATCGAACGCTACAAGCTGATCGACCAGGAGTGGCTGATCGCGCGCCTGCGCTGCGAGCTCGACTACGTGCGGGCGCTCGTCGGGGACCTGGAGTCCGGCCGGCTCACCTTCAACGACACCGAGCCGCGGGCCATCTGCCACCCGCGGCCTCGGCCACGACGCACCGACGAGATGGGGGCCTGATGAAGAGATGGAGCGGAAATCCCTGGGCGATCCTGCTGACGCTCTCCCTCGGATTCTTCATGACGCTGCTCGACCTGACGATCGTGAACATCGCGATCCCGAGCATGATCGACAAGCTTGACGCCTCGCTGGACGAGGTCCTGTGGGTCGTCAACGCCTACGTCCTGGTGCTGGCGGTGCTGCTCATCACCGCCGGCCGCCTCGGCGACCTGTGGGGCAAGAAGAACCTGTTCATCGCCGGTGTCGCACTGTTCACGCTGTCCAGCCTGGTGTGCGGGATCTCCCAGGACCCGGCGCAGCTGATCGCGGCCCGCGCCGTGCAGGGGCTCGGCGCCGCGCTGCTGATGCCGCAGACCATGTCCATCATCATCAGCGTGTTCCCGCCGGAGCGGCGCGGCGCCGCGCTCGGCGTCTGGGGCGCGGTGGCGGGCGTGTCCACCATCGCCGGGCCGACCGTCGGCGGGCTGCTGGTCACCAGCCTGGACTGGCGGTGGATCTTCTTCGTGAACCTGCCGATCGGCGTCCTCGTGCTGGCCATGGCCGTGCCGATCCTGCCCGGCCACACCCGCACCGTCCGGCACCGGTTCGACGTGGCGGGCGTGCTGCTGGCCTCCGCCGCGCTGTTCTGCCTCACGTTCGCGCTCACCGAGGGCCAGAAGTACCAGTGGAACGAGGGCATCTGGGGCCTGATCGCCGCCGGGCTCGCCCTGTTCGTGATCTTCGTGGTCTACCAGCGGGGACGCCAGGACCGCGAGCCGCTCGTGCCGTTCTCGCTGTTCAAGGACCGCAACTTCACGATCCTCAACCTCGTCGGCGCGGCCGTCTCGATCGGCATGATCGGCCTGTTCCTGCCGATGACGATCTACCTGCAGTCGGTGCTCGGCTTCAGCGCCCTCAAGGCGGGCCTCGTCATGGCGCCGTCGTCGCTGGTGTCGATGCTCCTCGCCCCGGTCGCGGGCCGGATGTCGGACCGCATCGGCGGCAAGTTCATCCTGATGGCCGGCCTGACCCTCTATGCCGTCGGCATGGCGTGGATGGTGATCCTCGCGCAGGTCGGCACGGACTGGACCGCGTTCATCGCCCCGCTCGTGGTGTCCGGGTTCGGCATCGGCGGCGTGTTCGCGCCGATGGCCACCGAGGCGACCCGGAACGTCCCACCGCGCCTCGCGGGCGCCGCGTCCGGCGTCAACAACACGATCCGGCAGGTGGGGTCGGTGCTCGGCAGCGCGGCCGTCGGCGCCGTCCTGCAGAACCGGCTCGCGTCGTCGCTGCGCGACGAGGCGGCCACCCGTTCGGCGGCCCTCCCGCCCGACGTGCGCGGCGGCTTCGTGCAGAGCTTCGCGGACGCCGCCAAGGGCGGCCTGGAGGTCGGCGCGGGGCAGAGCGGGGCCCGGCAGCAGATGCCGCCCGGCGTCACGCCGAGCGTCGCGCACCGCGTCCAGGAGCTCGCCGGCCAGGTGTTCTCGCACGGATTCGTCCACGCGATGAAGCCGACGATGTGGCTGCCGATCGGCATCGTCCTGCTCAGCGCCGCCGCGTGCCTCACCCTCAAGGGCCACAACGCGGGCACGCCCGTCCACAAGGACGCCGAGCCCGCCTCCGTGGCGAGCTGAGGCGCCGCTAACCGCGAGAGGAACGGCCCGCCCTGCCGAGCATCCATTCGCCCGGCGGGCGGGCCGGCGGCACCAGCATGATCCCGACCACCGCGGCGACCATGCCGCCGACGACGAACAGATAGCCGGGCAGCGTCGCCGAGACCACGAGATCGCCCTCGGGGCGGCGCAGCTGCAGGAAGAACACCACGACGCCCCAGACCAGCGCGGGGACGAACGCGCCGAGCCGCCCGCCCATCGCCTTCCCCGACGCCCACGCCATCAGGAAGACCAGCGCGACCAGGACGATCGACACGAGCGGGACGGGGCCGACGGACCAGTCCTGCGCGAACGCGCCGACCACGCCGAACACCCCGCCGAGGATGCCGAGCGCCGCGTAGGCGGCTCCGGAGACGAACGCGTCACCGGGCCCCTCGCCGTCTCCCGGCTCCAGGGCCGACGCGCCGGCGCCCTCCTCGGACGCGGGCTCGGCGTCGGCGGGCCGGGCGGCATCGGGCTCGGCGACGCTCGCCCGGGCCTCGGCGTCTTGCGCGCCGGCGTCCGCCGGGACGCCGTCCTTGGCGAGCCGCACCCGGGCCTGGTCGTCCTTGTCCACGGTCGCCAGCGTACCGGGGCCCGTCAGTCCCCCGCGCTCGCCAGACCGGCGAACAGGTCCCGCTCGCGGCGGCCGGAGCCGACCGGGCCGAGCTCGCCCGCCTGGAGGATGAAGTACTCGGTGCCGAACGCCTGCTGCCCCAGGTTGTTCGACAGCGCGAAGAACGGCCCGACCTGCTCGGGCGCGACCGTGATCTGGGTGTGGTGGGCGCGCAGCGCGGCCAGCTTGGCGGGCAGGTGGGCGCGCGCGTCCACGACCGTGGTGACCTCCCCGTCCGGGACGCCGGAGCCGAGCTCCTCCAGCCCGGCGACGCGCGCGAACGGCAGCCGGGCCTCCCGCATCACCGCGATCGCGCGGGCGAGGACCGTGCGCGGGGCCGCGTAGGCGTAGACCTTGGCCGCCCGCCACGGCTCGGCGCCGTCCTCGTGGGCGGGGTCGGCGGCCAGCTCGAACGCCCGCCACGTGACGCGGTTCGCCTGGATGTGGTCGGGGTGGCCGTAGTTGCCGCGCTCGTCATAGGTGACGATCACCTGCGGGCGGACCTCCCGGATGACGGTCACCAGGTCCCGCGCGGCGGTCGTGACGTCCGCCTGCCAGAAGCAGCGCGGGTCGTCGTTCGTGGGGGCGCCCATCATGCCGGAGTCGCGCCAGCGACCCGGACCGCCGAGGAAGCGGTGGTCCCGGACGCCGAGCGCCTCGCAGGCCGCGGCGAGCTCGCCGATCCGGTACTCGCCGAGGGCGTCCTCCTTGTCGGAGGCCAGGTGGCGCAGATCTTCGGGGATGACCTCGCCCTCCTCGCCCAACGTGCAGGTGACGAGGCAGACGTGGGCGCCCTCGGCGGCGTATTTGGCCATGCTCGCCCCGGTCCCGATGGACTCGTCGTCCGGATGGGCGTGGACGAACAGGATCCGCGGCTCCTTCATAGTCCACGAGCCTACTCAGGGCCCGGCATCGCGGCGATGACCGCCCTGCCCCGCGCATCCCGGAGGACCGTCGCCGGGCCCCGGTCAGCCGCCGGTGCCGGTGCCGCCCGCGCCGGTGCCGCCGTCACCGCCGCCACCGTTGCCGCCGCCGCCCGTGCCGCCGCCGGTACCGCCGCCGCCCGTACCGCCGCCACCCGGCGAGGAGGGCGTGGTCGACGGCGTCTCGGTGGTCGGCGTGTCGGTCGGGGTCTCGGTGGTCGGCTGCTCCTGCGTCGGCCGGGACGTCTGGGGCGGCGGCGTGTTGCGGTGCGTCCGGGTGCGGGTCGGCGCGGGGGCCTCGGGCTCCTCGGTCGTCGGCGTCTCCGAGACCGTCCCGGAGTCGGTGACCACCGGGGTGGCCGGGTCGTTCGAGGAACCGTCGCCGCCGCCCTTGGCCGCCATGAACAGGCCCACGACCAGCGCCAGCACGGCGATCGCGGCGACCGCGCCGAAGATCGGCGCCTTGGACTTGCGCTCGGGCTCCCAGTTGTCGTACCGGGCGCGGCCGGCCCCGGTCTGGGGCCCCGCCGGCGGGAGGGTCCCGGTGTAGTCGCGGGGCGCGACGTGAGGCGCGCCGCGGCCCGGCTGGGTGGCGCCCGCCATCATCCCGGCGCCGGCGAGACCGCCCGCGGCGAGCGTCGACCCCTCCGCCAGCATCGTGGTGGCCTGGGCCGGGTCGTCCATGCGGGTCTGCCCGGCGCCGCCCGGGCCGCTGCCGATCAGCGCCATCATGATCTGCTGCGCGGTGGGCCGCCGCTCCGGTTCCTTGACCAGGCAGGCCCCGATCAGCCGGTGCAGGTCGGGGGGCACGCCGTCCAGCGACGGCGGCTCGTGCATCACCCGGTTGATCACCGCGACGACGGTGTCGTCGCCGAACGGGGGGTGCCCGGTCGCGGCGAACACGATCGTGGTGGCCCAGGCCCACACGTCCACGGCCTCGGTGAGGGTGGCGCCCGCCACCTGCTCGGGCGCCATGTAGGACGGGGTGCCGATCGCCTTGGTCGCGTTGGTCTGCCCGGTGTCCAGGGCCCGCGCGATACCGAAGTCGATCACTCGGGGGCCGTCCGGCGCCATGATCACGTTGTGCGGCTTGAAGTCGCGGTGCACGATCCCGGCCTGGTGGATCGCGACCATCGCGGTCGCGGTGCCGATCGCGAGCCGGTCCAGCGGCGCACCGCTGATCGGGCCGGTCTCGGTGACCTGCTTGTACAGCGACGGCCCCGGCACGTACTCGCTGGCGATGTAGGGCTGGTCGCCCGCGACGTCGGCCTCCAGGACCTGCGCGGTGCAGAACCGGGCCACCTGCTTGGCCGCCTGCGCCTCCCGGACGAACCGGTTGCGCGCCATCGTGTCCCCCGCCAGGTCGGCGCGCAGAAGCTTGATCGCGGCGCGGTTCCCGGAGGCGTCGACCCCGCCGTAGACGACGCCCTGGCCGCCCTCGCCGAGCCTGTCGACGATCTCGTAGGAACCGAGCCGCCGGGGGTCTCCCGGCTGCAGCTCAGGCATTGACAACTCCTCAGCCCGCGACGACGAAAGTGCTTGGGGAAGCTTTGAGCTTACGCGAGCGCGGACACGGGCACGGGACATTCCCGTCCACCACGCGACGACCCGTGATCATAGAGGGCAGGAGGCCGCCGTGCTCCGCAGTTCCAGACCGTCCTGGCAGACTCGGCTGCCATGAGCATCAGCTATCCGCGGCAGAGCGCCCGCACGCGACGGTTCAGCCTCGGCGTCCCGCGCGCCTTCCAGATCGCGCCGGACGGGACGCGCGTCGCCTTCCTGCGCACCCGGGCGGGGGACGACCCGGTGACCTGCCTGTGGACGCTGGACACCGCCACCGGCGAGGAGGAGTGCGTCGCCGACCCGGCCGCGCTGGACGTCCCGGGCGAGGAGGACCTGCCCGCCGAGGAGCGGGCCCGGCGCGAGCGCGCCCGCGAGCAGGCGGGCGGCATCGTCGGGTACGCGACCGACCGCGCCATGGGGCAGGCCGTCTTCACCCTGGGCGGGCGCCTGTACGCCGTCGACCTCGGCACCGCGCTCGTGCGGGAGCTGCCCGCCCGGCCGCCCGTCTTCGACCCGCGCCCCGACCCGGCGGGCCGCCGCGTCGCCTACGTGTCGGGCCGCACGCTGCGGGTCGTCGAGCTGGAGGACGGGGAGGACCGCGCGCTCGTGGAGCCCGAGTCCGGCCAGGTCTCCTACGGTCTGGCCGAGTTCGTCGCGGCGGAGGAGATGGGCCGGATGCGCGGCCACTGGTGGTCGCCCGACGGCGGGACCCTGCTGGTCGCGCGGGTGGACGAGACCCCGGTGCAGCGCTGGCACATCGCCGACCCGGCCAACCCTGACCGGCCGCCGTCCGAGATCGCCTACCCGGCGGCCGGCACCCCGAACGCCCTGGTGTCCCTGGTGCTGCTGAAGGTGGACGGCGGGCGGATCGCGGTGGCCTGGGACCGCGGCATGTTCCCCTACCTCGTGACCGCCACCTGGGACCGGCACGGCCTGCTGATCGTCGTGCAGTCCCGCGACCAGCGCTCCCAGCGGGTGCTGCGGGTCGATCCGACCAACGGCGAGACGGCGCTGCTGCACACCGAGCACGACCCGATCTGGACCGAGGTCATCCCCGGCCTGCCCGTCCGCACGCACGGCGGCGACCTCGTCTGGGCCACCGAGGACGCCGAGACCGACACCCGCCGGCTCACCGTCGCGGGACGGCCCGTCACGCCCGGCGGCCTCCAGCTGCGCTCCGTGCTCGGCGTGGACGGCGAGTCGATCCTGTTCACCGCCTGGGAGGAGCCCACCGAGGTCCACCTCTACTCCTACGAGGGCGGCGAGGTGACCCGGCTCAGCGAGGGGCCGGGCGTCTTCGGCGGCACCCGGTCCGGGGGCGTCACCGTGGTCTCGGGCGCGCGGCTGGACCGCCTCGGTTCGCAGGCCGAGGTGCGCACGCCGGCCGCGGTCCACCCCGTCGCCTCGTTCGCCGAGACCCCGGTGATCACGCCGCGGGTGGAGCTGCTGCGCTCCGGCGACCGCGAGCTGCGCACCGCCGTCGTGCTGCCCACCGGCTGGGAGCGGGGCCACGGCCGCCTGCCCGTCCTGATGGACCCCTACGGCGGGCCGCACGCGCAGCGCGTCCTCGCCGTCCAGCGCTCGTACTGCGAGGCGCAGTGGCTCGCCGACCAGGGCTTCGCCGTCGTGATCGCGGACGGCCGCGGCACCCCCGGACGCGGACCCGCCTGGGAGCGCGCCGTGCGCGGCGACTTCGTCGGGCCCGTCCTGGACGACCAGATCAGCGCGCTGATCGAGGCGGCCCGCAAGCACCCCGCGGCCCTCGACCTCGACCGCGTCGGCATCCGCGGCTGGTCGTTCGGCGGCTGGCTCGCGGCCCTGGCCGTCATGCGGCGCCCGGACGTCTTCCACGCGGCCGTCGCCGGCGCCCCGGTCACCGACTGGCGCCTGTACGACACCCACTACACCGAGCGGTACCTGGGCCACCCCGACGAGGAGCCGGAGAACTACGCCGACAACTCCCTCCTCGGCATGGCCGCCGACCTGAAGCGGCCACTGATGATCATCCACGGCCTGGCGGACGACAACGTGGTGGCCGCCCACACCCTGCGCCTGTCCTCGGCCCTCCTGGCCGCCGGCCGCCCGCACACCGTCCTCCCCCTCTCGGGCGTCACCCACATGACCCCGCAAGAGGTGGTCGCCGAAAACCTCCTCCACATCCAGGTCGCCTTCCTAAAGGAGTCTTTGGCGAACCAGTAGCCACGAGAAGGCGACTCAGCTCCTCCAGGAGGCCCATAGGGCCGCATATGAACCTTGGGTGGCCAGGAGCTCTTCGTGGGTGCCCAGCTCTGTGATGCGGCCGTTCTCGACTACGGCGACGCGGTCGGCGTCGTGGGCGGTGTGGAGGCGGTGGGCTATGGCGACGACGGTGCGGCCGTCCAGGACGGCGGCGAGCGAGCGTTCGAGGCGGCGGGCGGCGCGCGGGTCGAGCAGGGACGTCGCCTCGTCCAGGACGAGCGTGTGCGGGTCGGCGAGGACGAGCCGGGCCAGGGCGAGCTGCTGGGCCTGGGCGGGCGACAGGGTCTCGCCGCCCGAGCCGACGACGGTGTCGAGGTCGGGGCCGTCCCAGTCGACGGCGGCCAGGACCTGGCGGACGTCGTCGTCGGAGGCGCCCTCGCGGGCCATCACGAGGTTCTGGCGGAGGGTGCCGCGGAACACGTGGTGCTCCTGGGTGACCAGCGCGACGTGGCCGCGCAGGTCGTCCAGGGGCAGCCCGACCAGGGGGACGCCGCCGCCCGCGCCCACGGTGACCTCGCCCGCGCGCGGCCCGTCGACCCCGGCGAGCAGGCGGCCGAGCGTCGACTTGCCCGCGCCGCTGGGCCCGACCATCGCCAGGCGCTCGCCCGGCCGCAGGTCGAGGTCGACGCCGTGCAGGACGTCGTGGCCGCGGCGGTAGGAGTAGTGGACGTCGCGCGCCGAGATCTGCTCGCCGGTGGGCCGGTCCCCGTTCGGCGTGCGGTCGGGCGGGACGTTGCCGACGCCGAGCAGCCGGGCCAGGGAGGCGCCGCCGAGCTGCAGCTCGTCGAGCCACTGCATGAGCGTGTCCACCGGCTCGATGAGCTGCTGGGCGTAGAGGGTCGCGGCGGTCACCTGCGCGAGGGTCGCCATGCCGTTGATGTAGAGCAGGCCGCCGACAAGCAGCGTCGACACGACCGGCAGGACGAAGCTCATCTCCATCACCGGGAACAGCACCGTGCGCAGCCGCAGCGTGTACCGCTCGATCGTGTAGGACGCCGCGATGTCGGCGTCGCCGCGCTCGTGCCGGCGCCCGGCGAGGCCCAGGGCCTCCACGGTCCGGGCGCCCTGGACGGTCTCGGTCAGCCCGTCGGCGATGCGCGCCCACGACGCGTTCTCGCGCAGGTAGCCCTTGTGGGCGCGGGGCAGGTACCAGCGCATCACCGCGACCAGCATCGGCACCGCGACCAGGGCGGGCAGCGCGACGAGCGGGCCGTTCAGCATCAGCGCGGCGACGGTGAACCCGCCGACGACGACGGCGACGAGGGTCTCCGGCATCGCGTACCGGACGGAGGTGCTCAGCGTGTCGACGTCGCGGGAGGCCCGGGTGACCAGGTCGCCGGTGCCCGCGCGCTCGACCGTGGACAGCGGCAGCGCCATGACGCGGTCGACGAACTCCTCGCGGAGTTCGGCCAGCACCCGCTCGCCCAGCTTCGCCGACGTCAGGTAGGCGTACCGGACCAGCACGCCCTGGACGATCACGAACCCGGCGATGGCCAGGCCGGTGGTGTCGATGTCGGCGCTGCCGTCGCGGACGCCCTCCACGAGCGAGCCGAGCAGCCGCGGCGTGACGAGCCCGGTCAGGGCGGCCAGCGCGTGCAGGGCCAGCACTCCGGCGAGGTCGCGCGGGTGCCGCAGGACGAGCCGGCGCGCGTAGGCCCGCACCTGCGCGGGCGTCGCGACCGGCAGGATCTGTGCGCTCACGTTCCCGCCCTTTCCGCTGCCTCGCCCCTGGTGACGGTCGCCGCGTAGCGGGGCTCGGCGTCCAGCAGTTCCCGGTGCGTCCCCTCCGCGACGACCAGGCCGTCGCACACGAAGGCGACGCGGTCCGCACGGTCCAGCATCAGCGGGCTCGTCGTGCACACCACGGTGGTGCGGCCCGCGCGCGCTTCGCCGAGCCTTTCGGCGATGCGCGCCTCGGTGTGCGCGTCCACCGCGCTGGTCGGCTCCACGAGGACGAGGACGTCGGGGTCGGCGGCGAGCGCCCTCGCCAGGCGGAGGCGCTGCTGCTGGCCGCCGGAGAACTCCCGTCCGGCCTCGGCCACGTGCGCGTCGAGCCCGACCGAGTCGACGACGTCCTCGGCGCAGGCGGCGTGGATCGCCGCCCGCAGCGCGGGCTCGCCGGCGCCCGGCGCGAGGGACTCGGCCAGCGGGCCGGAGAACAGCCGGTCCTCGTTGACCGCGACCAGGATCCGCCCGCGGACGTCCTCGACCGCGCGCAGCGGGACGCCGCCGAAGTCGACCTCGCCGTCCTCGTACCGGCCGAGGCGGTCGGCGACGGCCTGCGCGTCGCGCGGGTCGGCGGCGGCGATCGCGGTGAACCGGCCCGGCCGCACGACCAGCCCCGAGGCGATGTCGACCAGCTCGGCGTCCGCCGCCGGGCGGGCCGTCCCGGTGGCGGGCAGCTCCGGGTCGAGCCGCAGCAGCGCGGTGACCCGGCCCGCCGCCACCAGCCCCTTGGTGATCTTGCCCGCGGCCTCGCCGAGGGTCTTCAGCGGGACGATCAGGAACACCGCGTACCCGTAGAAGGCGACCAGCTCGCCGACGCCGATCTGCCCCCGCGCGGCGAACCGGGCGCCGGCCCAGGTGACCAGCGCGATCAGCAGGCCGGGCAGCAGCACCTCGGCGCCGTTCATCCGCGTCTCGGCCCGCGCCACCGCCACCCCGGCCGCGCGCACCCGCTGCGACTCCGCGCGGTAGCGGCCGGAGAACAGCGCCTCGCCGCCGATGCCGCGCAGCACCCGCAGCCCCGCGACCAGGTCGGTGGCGTGCGTGGCCAGCTCGCCGACCAGCTCGCGGTGCGCCTGCTCCCGCTCGCGGTAGGGGCGCAGCAGCGGCGCCGCGGCCACCAGGATCAGCGGGACGCCGACCAGCACGATCAGGCCGAGCGGCGGCGACGTCGACAGCAGGATGCCGGCCACGACGACGATCGCGACCACGGCGCCCGAGCCGCGCGCGATGATGTCGACGGTGTCGCCGATGTGCGACACGTCGGAGAGCCCGACGCTCACCACCTCGCCGGCGCTGAGCCGCTTCGGCAGCGTCGAGCCGAGACGGGTGGCCTGCCGGGTGACGAGCTGGACGGTCCGGTACGCGGCGGAGAGCCAGTTGAACGCGGCGAACCGGTGCCGGAGCACGCCCGTCACGGCCTGCGCGGCGCCGAGGCCGAGCAGGACGGCGGCCCACGTCACGAGGGCGCCCTCGTCCCGCGCCGCGACGCCGTCGCCGATGGCGCGGCCGAGCGCGGCGGGCATCAGCGCCTGGCTGAGCATCCAGGCCACGCCGAAGAGGGCGCCCGCGGTCACGCTGCGCCACTGGACGCGCAGCAGCGACAGCAGGTAGCGGGCGGGGGATCCGCCGTCTCCGCGGGCGGCGCTCCAGGGGTCGAGGTACGTCGCTCGCCCTCGCGCAGCGTGGTCGGGGCCGCCAGGATCTTTCACCGGCAACGACTTCACCCGACGAAGGTTATGCAGCGGAACCCTCTGTGCACGAATGGTTTTTCAGCAGCGGAAACGAGTTTCGGTCCGTCCGGAAACGCCGACAAAGGCGGGCGCAGGGGGTGCGCCCGGACGTGGGGACACGCTAAGGTCGTCACCGTACGGAGCGACGCTTCCTCCGCTCCACGAGCCGGGACACGTGGCGGCCGAGCCCGAGCCGCCGCCCCGGCGCGGCCCGTACCGCTCCCTGCGGCCGCAGGGACGAGCGGGACGACACAGTCGTTGCCAGTGCCGTCGCCAGCCCGACATTCCGGAAGCCCTGTGAGCACCATCAGTCACCAGACGCATCCCCTCATGCCAGGTACCGAGGACAGGATCGAGCTGCTCCTCATCGACGACGACCCCACCGACGTGCTCATGGTGGAGAAGATGCTCGCCGACAGCGGCCTGGACGCGGGGATCACGGTCGCCCACGACCTGGACGCCGCGAGGCGCATGCTGACGCGGCGCACGCAGTGCATCATCGTCGATCTGTCCACGCCCGGCATCGACCGGCTGGAGGGGCTGCGGCGGGTGCTCGCGCTGTCCGGTCCGGCCGCCGTCGTGGTGCTGACCGGCCTGGAGGACGGCCGCCTCGGCGTGCAGGCGGTCGCCGCGGGCGCCGAGGACTACCTGGTCAAGCAGGAGGTCGACGGGCCGCTGCTGGCCCGCGCGATCCGCTATGCCATAGAGCGCAAGCGCTCGGAGGAGACCGAGCGGCGGCTCGTCGAGGCCCGCATCCTCGGCCGCGAGAACGCCCGGCTGGAGCGCGGCCTGCTGCCGGTCCCGCTGATCGAGGACCCGACGCTGCGGCACCACACCCGCTACCGGCCCGGCCGCCGGCGCGCGCTGCTCGGCGGCGACTTCTACGACACCGTGCAGACCGAGGGCGGCGCCGTCCACCTGATGATCGGGGACGTCTGCGGGCACGGCCCCGACGAGGCGGCCCTCGGCGTCCAGCTCCGCATGGCGTGGCGGACGCTCGTCCTCGCCGGGCACACCGGCGAGCAGCTGCTCGGCACCCTCGACACCGTCCTCGGGCACGAGCGGCGCAGCGAGGAGATCTTCACCACCCTCTGCATGGTCACGATCGCGCCGTCCCGGCGGACCGCCCGGATGCACCTCGCCGGGCACCCCGCGCCGCTGCTGTTCCGCGGGGCGCCGGGCGCGGGCGGCGAGGTCGCGGCGCTGCCCGACTACGCGCACGGCCCGGCGCTCGGCCTGGTGCCCGGCGCCGAGTGGCCGACCACCGAGATCGACCTCGGCGAGTCCTGGGGCCTGATGCTCTACACCGACGGCCTGATCGAGGGCCGGGTCGGCGAGGGCTCGGACCGGCTCGGCACCGACGGCCTGGTCGGCCTGGCCCGCACCGCCCGCGCCCGGGGCGCGGCCGGACGGTCGCTGATCGACGCCCTGGTGACCGAGGTGGAGCGCCTCAACGGCGACGCCCTGACCGACGACCTCGCCGTCCTGCTGCTGTCGCGGCAGGCCGGGCCGGACGGTCCCGGGCGCTGAACACAGGCCCCTGACCTCCGTCAATGTCTTCTGGGTCACTCCCAGGCAGAGTTCCCGCACCCCCTGTGAAGTCCCTCACCCACGGTGGTGTCACGGAACGGACACAAGCCGCGCCCAGCATGTGTTCATAGCCTGCGGCTATCGCCACAAGTGCGCTCATGACTTGGAACGAATCGCCGAACCGGACATAGCGTGCAGGCCGTGGCTATAGCGATACCTGCGATCTACCGATCGACCGTCGGCAAGAAGGCCGTGATGGCCGTCACCGGCGGCATCCTCGTGCTGTACCTGGTCGCGCACATGATCGGGAACCTGAAGATCTTCCTCGGCGCGGAGGATTTCAACCACTACGCCGAGTGGCTGCGCACGATGGGCGAGCCCGCCGTGCCGCGGCGGACGGTGCTGACGGTCATCGAGCTGGTGCTCGGCGTCTCGGTCGTCCTGCACATGTGGTCGGCGGTGTCGCTCGGCAAGCGCGCGGCGCACGCGCGTCCCGTCAAGTACCAGTCGAAGAAGAAGTCGCACGCGCAGGGCTACGCCGTCCGGACGATGCGGTACGGCGGGATCATCATCGCCGTCTACATCATCTGGCACCTGCTCGACCTCACGTTCTTCGCCCTGAACCCCAAGGGCGCCGACGCCACCCCCTACGAGCGGATGGTCGCCGACTTCGACCCGTCCCGCTGGTACATCACGGTCTGGTACGTCGTCGCGATCCTGCTGGTGGGCCTCCACCTCAACCACGGCATCTGGAGCGCCTTCCAGACGCTGGGACTGCGCACGCCGCGCAGCCACAACGCCCTGCGGGGCCTCGCCGCGACCACCGCCGCGCTCGTCACGCTCGGCTTCGTCGCCGTCCCCGTCTCCATCACGTTCGGATGGGTGAGCTGATCCATGGCAGCTGACGACATGACCCACGGCTACTACACGTCCGGCGAGCCGATCGCCGACGCCAAGGCCCCGGCCGGCGCCATCGAGGAGCGCTGGACGACCCGCAAGTTCGAGGCCAAGCAGGTCAACCCGGCCAACAAGCGCAAGAAGAAGATCATCATCATCGGCACGGGGCTGGCCGGCGGCTCGGCCGGGGCCACCCTCGGCGAGGCCGGCTACCACGTCCAGCAGTTCTGCTTCCAGGACTCCCCGCGCCGCGCCCACTCGATCGCCGCGCAGGGCGGCATCAACGCCGCCAAGAACTACCGCAACGACGGCGACAGCGTGTACCGGCTGTTCTACGAGACGGTCAAGGGCGGCGACTTCCGGTCCCGCGAGTCCAACGTGTACCGGCTCGCCGACATCTCCCGGCAGATCATCGACCAGTGCGTCGCGCAGGGCGTCCCGTTCGCCCGCGAGTACGGCGGCCTGCTCGACAACCGCTCCTTCGGCGGCACGCAGGTCTCCCGGACCTTCTACGCGCGCGGCCAGACGGGCCAGCAGCTGCTCCTCGGCGCCTACCAGGCGCTGATGCGGCAGGTGGACGCCGGGAACGTGGAGCTGTACCCGCGGCACGAGATGCTCGACCTGATCATGGAGGACGGGCGGGCGCGCGGCGTCGTCGTCCGGAACCTCATCGACGGCGAGATCAAGCACTACACGGCGGACGCGGTGGTGCTGGCGTCCGGCGGCTACGGCAACGTGTACTTCCTGTCCACGAACGCGATGGGCTCGAACGTCACCGCGTCCTGGCGCGCCCACCGGCACGGCGCCCTGTTCGCCAACCCCTGCTACACCCAGATCCACCCGACGTGCATCCCGGTCAGCGGCGACCACCAGTCGAAGCTGACGCTGATGTCGGAGTCGCTGCGCAACGACGGCCGCGTGTGGGTGCCGAAGAAGGCCGGCGACACCCGCAGGCCCTACGACATCCCCGAGGACGAGCGCGACTACTATCTGGAGCGCATCTACCCGTCCTTCGGCAACCTCGTCCCGCGCGACATCGCCTCCCGCGCGGCCAAGAACGTCTGCGACGAGGGGCGCGGCGTCGGCCCTGGCGGGCTCGGCGTCTACCTCGACTTCGCCGACGCGATCGCGCGCCTCGGCCGGGACAAGGTCGAGGCCAAGTACGGCAACCTCTTCGAGATGTACGAGCGCATCACCGGGGAGAACCCCTACGACACCCCGATGCGCATCTACCCCGCCGTCCACTACACGATGGGCGGCCTGTGGGTGGACTACGACCTGGAGTCCACGGTCCCGGGCCTGTTCGTCATCGGCGAGGCGAACTTCTCCGACCACGGCGCGAACCGGCTGGGCGCCTCCGCGCTGATGCAGGGCCTCGCCGACGGCTACTTCGTCCTGCCGAACACCATCGGCGACTACATCGCCCGCAACAGCCTCCCCCCGGTCGCCGAGACGGCGATCGGCGAGGCGCAGGAGCGGGTGCGGACGCGCATCGAGCGGCTGCTGTCGATCGACGGCGACCGCTCCGTCGACTCCTTCCACCGCGAGCTCGGCCACATCATGTGGGAGTACTGCGGCATGGAGCGCACCGAGGAGGGGCTGCGCAAGGCGCTGGACCTCATCCCGGCGCTGCGCGAGGAGTTCTGGACGCGCGTCAAGGTCACCGGCAAGGGCGAGGAGCTGAACCAGCAGCTGGAGAAGGCGGGCCGCGTCGCCGACTTCTTCGAGCTGGCCGAGCTGATGGTCGTCGACGCGCTGCACCGCGCCGAGTCCTGCGGCGGCCACTTCCGGGCCGAGAGCCAGGACGAGGACGGCGAGGCCAAGCGCGACGACGACAACTTCGGCTACGTCGCCGCCTGGGAATGGGCCGGGGAGGACGCGCAGCCCGTCCTCCACAAGGAGGCCCTCAACTTCGAGTACGTCAAGCCCACGCAGAGGTCGTACAAGTAATCATGAAGCTCACACTGCGCGTCTGGCGCCAGAGCGGCCCGCAGGACAAGGGCGGGATGGTCGAGTACAAGCTCGACGACGTCTCCCCCGACGCCTCGTTCCTGGAGATGCTGGACGTCCTCAACGAGAAGCTCATCGCCTCCGGCGAGGAGCCCGTCGCGTTCGACCACGACTGCCGCGAGGGCATCTGCGGCATGTGCTCGCTGGTCATCAACGGCACCCCGCACGGCCCGGAGCGCGCCACCACCACGTGCCAGCTCCACATGCGCAAGTTCAAGGACGGCGAGGTCATCGACGTCGAGCCGTGGCGGGCCAAGGCGTTCCCGGTCGTCAAGGACCTGGTCGTCGACCGGTCGGCGTTCGACCGGATGATCCAGGCGGGCGGCTACATCACCGCGCCGACCGGCACCGCCCCCGAGGCGCACGCGACGCCCGTCCCGAAGCCCGACGCCGACCGGGCGTTCGAGGCCGCCGAGTGCATCGGCTGCGGCGCCTGCGTCGCGGCCTGCCCGAACGGCTCGGCCGCCCTGTTCCTCGGCGCCAAGGTCACCCACCTCGGCCTGATGCCGCAGGGCCAGCCCGAGCGCTGGGACCGCGTCGTGTCCATGCTGGACACCCACGACGAGGAGGGCTTCGGCGGCTGCACCAACACCGGCGAGTGCACCGTCGCGTGCCCGAAGGGCATCCCGCTGGACGTCATCGGACGGCTGAACCACGACTACCTGAAGGCGACCGCCGGAGGGAAGAAGCGGTAGAAGGCGCCCCGCGGCCGCCCCTTGTTCTCGGTCCCGCCCGGAGTACCGGGCGGGACCGTTCTAATGTGTCCGCATGACGGTCACACTCCTGCCCTACCACCAGGACGAACGCCTCCCCGGCGCGTCCTTCCCCCTCTCCGGCCTCGACGTCGTCGCCGTCACGCCGGAGCTCCCCGGCGGCGACGTGTGGCAGCGCGTCGCGGCGCTGTTCGCGCCGGTCGTCGACGAGGTCGCCCGCCAGATCGACGGCGGTTCGATGCCGCGCGTGGTGTCGGGCGACTGCCTGACCGCCGAGGCCGTCCTCGCGGGCGTGCAGAAGGCCGGGGTGGACGCCTCCGTGGTGTGGTTCGACGCGCACGGCGACGTCCACACGGTGGACAGCTCGACGTCCGGCTACATCGGCGGGATGCCGCTCCGGCAGATCCTCGGCGCCGACACCGCGCTCCTGCCCGACCGGCTGGGCCTGCGCACGCTGCCGGAGGACCGCGCCGTCCTGGTGGACGCCCGCGACCTCGACCCGGCCGAGGCGGAGTTCCTCGCGTCCTCGCAGGTGAAGCGCTGCCCGGTCGGCGACGTCGAGCTGCCCCCGGGGCCCCTGCTGCTGCACATCGACGTGGACGTCATCGACGCCGCTGAACTGCCCGGGCTGAAGTTCCCCGTCGGCGAAGGGCCGTCCCGCGACGCGGTCGTCGCGTCCGTCCACCGGATCATGGCCACCGGCCGCGTGGCCGCCCTGGACGTCGCCTGCCCCTGGCATCCGCCGCGGGACGGCGACGACGCCATCCGCGCCCGGCTGCTCAAGGATCTCCTGACCGCCTGATCCGGCCGCCGGCCGGTCCGCTCAAGCGCTTCGACAGGTGCTGATCTTGCCGTAACATGCGCCGCACATGCATGAGGGGGTGCATATGCACGAGCTAATGCACTGTGCAGGCGGCGCCGGCCCGGCGGTGCACCGGACGATCCTGTGCCTGGACGTCGAGGGCTACGGGCGCCGCACGAACGGGGACCAGCTCGCCGTCCGCGCGGGCTTATACCGCGCCCTGCGGCGGGCCCTCGACGAGTCCGGCGTGCCCGCGGCCTCCTGCTACTGCGAGGACCGGGGCGACGGGGCCATGATCCTCATCCGGCCGGACGTGCCGAAGGAACTGGTGGCCGGCCGGTTCCCGGCGCGGCTGGCCGCCCTGCTGGAGCGGCACAACGGCGGCGCCCCGCCGGACGCCCGCATCAGGGTCCGCGTCGCCGTGCACGCCGGCGAGATCCACCACGACGACCACGGCGTCGCCGGAACCGCGATCAACACGGCGTTCCGGCTGCTGGCCGCCGACCCCCTCAGGGACGCGCTGCGCACCTCCCCCGGCGTCCTCGCGCTGATCACCTCCGGCTGGTTCTTCGAGGAGGTCGTGCGGCAGAACCCCGCGTGCCGCGCGGCCGCCTTCCGTCCCGCGCAGGTCGCGGTCAAGGAGCTCCGGGAGCGGGCCTGGATGCGGCCGCCGGACACCTGGCCGCAAGAGGACACCGCCCACGCCCTCCGGCTGCTCGCCCTGCACCCCGGCGCGGAGATCTCCGTCCCGGCCGCGGCCGCCCTCATGGACGTCCCCGACGCCGAGGCGCGGCTCCTGCTCGGCGACCTCGGCGTGGTGGAGCGCGCCGAGGGCCGGTACGGCGTGCCCGACCCCGGCCCCGGCTCAGGGCTCGCGCCGCAGGAGCGCTCGGCCGCCCTCCGCCGCCTCCTCGGCTGGTATCTCGGCACCGCCGACAACGCGCGCCGCCTGCTGTGCCCCGACCGCATCACCGCCCCGCCGCTGCCGGACGAACCGCGCCGCGCCCTCCGGTTCGCCACCGCCGACGAGGCCCGGCACTGGTGCGAGACCGAGCGGCTCAACCTCGTCGCCGCCGCCCGCGCCGCCGCGGCCGAAGGCCACCACGACATCGCCTGGCGGCTCCCCCTCGCCCTGTGGGCGTTCTTCTTCCTCCGCGGCCCCCGGACCGACTGGAGCGAGGCGCTGCGCAGCGGTCTGGCGTCCGCGCGCCTCCTCGGCGACGAGCTCGGCATCGCCTACGTGCTCGGCGGCCTCGGCTACGCCAGCCAGAACCGGTGGCGTTTCGAGGAGTCCGCCGAGCTGTTCACCACGGCGTGCGAGGTGTTCTCCCGGCTCGGCGACGTCCGGGGCGAGGCGTGGGCCCTGCACGGGCTCGGCTACGCCTGCCGCCGCCTCCAGCGGTACCGCGAGGCCGTCGCCCACCACCGCCGGTCGGTGCTGCTGGCCGCGGCGGTGGGCGACCGCCGCAACACCGGGCGCGCCCTGACGGCCCTCGGCTACGCCTATGCCGGGCTCGCCGACTTCGGCTCGTCCCTCGACCACTTCGAGCAGGCCCACGGCATCGCGCTGGAGGCCGACGGGCGGACCCTCGGCTGGACCCTGCACGGCCTCGGCTACGCCCACCACGGCCTGCGCCGCCTGCACACCGCCATCGTCCACTACGAGAAGGCGCTGGACGTCTTCCGCGAGTTCGGCGACCGCTCCGGCCAGGGCGAGACCCTCTACAACCTCGGCCGCGCCCACATGCAGATGTCCCGCCCGGACGCCGCCCGCGACTGCTGGCTGCGCGCCCTCGCCATCTTCGAGGACCTCCAGACCCCGCACACCGCCGGCGTCCTCGCGCGCCTGCGCTCCCTCGATCCGCGATCATGAAGGGATGACCCTCCAGCAGCACATGCGCCGGGCCGCCGAGGACTCCCTGCACGCGTTCCCCGAGGCCCTCCGCCCCGACATCTACGTCATCTCGCTCCGGATCTCGCACGGCGAGTTCTCGACCGTCAACGAACTCTGGGACTACCCCTACGACCCGTACATGGCGATCGGCTACAACACCGAGAGCAACGTCCGGCAGAACCTCGAAGGCGCCTCCGCGGACCCGCTGGAGGTGCGGTGGAGCTACGCCTACATGCTGCTGGAGGAGTCCGCCCCGGCGGGCCACCACCCCGCCGACCCCGAAGGCGGCGCCCTCTACCTGGAGGAGGTGAAGCGCCTCGGCCTCTGGTACGAGCCCGGCGACGACGACGCGGAAGAGGAGCAGGACGAGAAGCTCTGCGCCCACTTCGACGACCTCTGCATCGACGCCGCGCGCCACCTGCACTCCACGGGCCTCGTCCAGAAGATCCTGGGCCGCGAGGTGCCGATCGTCCTGTTCGACATGTTCCGCATCATCGAACCCGGCGCCACCCAGGCCGCCAACCCGCCCCACCTCGTCCCCGCCGACTACCTGACCCTCCAGCAGGTCTGACGGCCCGGCTGTGTTTCAACGTCCCGGCCCACTTCGCTCGCCTGGCGGCTCGCTACGTGACCGGGCCTGAGCGAACGCGGCATCGCTTCGCGATCTGCCCGGCTCCGCTCGCCTCCGGCATCGCTCCACCGGCCAGGTCACGCGTTCGCGCGCGCGGCCGAGGCCACTTCGAGACAGGCCCCTAGGCGTTAACGAGAGTCTCGACGCCGGCGGGGAGGCTGCCGGCCAGGGCGGCCTCCACGAGGAAGGTCTGCAGAGTCTCCTGGAACGCCCGGGCGGCGTGGGTGAGCTCGACGTCCTTGCGGTGCGCGAGCGCGATGGTGCGGAGCAGGCCCGGGCCGTGGCGGCCGCGGCGCGCCTCCTCGTCCGCCAGGACGAGCGGGGTCCCGCGCAGGCCGGGGCGTCCGGCCAGCACCATGCTGGGGACGACCGCGATGCCGAGCCCGACCTCCACGAAACGCAGGACGGCGTCCATCTCGCCGCCCTCGACCGCGAACCTCGGCTCGAACCCGGCGGCCCTGCACGCGCTGATCGTCGCCTCGCGCAGGTCGTATCCAGGACGGAACATCACCAGCGGGCGGTTCTGCAGGTCCTCGATGCGCAGGTACGAGCGGCGCGGGAGCGGCGCGGCCTTCGGGGAGCGCTCCGGGGCGCCCGGCTCGGGCCCCGCCGGGGAGGCCACCACCAGGTACTCGCGCAGGATCGGCGTGGTGTCCAGGGGCGGGTCGCCGTGCAGGGGGAGGATGACCAGGGCCATGTCGAGCGAGCCGCGCGTCAGCTCCCGGACGAGGTCCCGCGAGCCGCCCTCCTCGACGAGGAGCTGGATCCCGGGATAGGTGTCGTGGAAACGGCGCAGGACGTCCGCCAGCAGGCCTGCGCACAGGGACGGCGTCGCGCCGAGCCGTACCCGCCCACGCTTGAGGCCGACCAGCTCCTGCACTTCCAGGCGGGCCGTGTCGACATCGGCCAGTATGCGCTTCGCCAGCGGGAGCAGCGCCTCACCGGCGGGAGTCAGAGTGATGTTGCCCCGCGCGCGGCTGAACAGCGACACGTTCAGCTCGTTCTCCAGCGCGCGGATCTGCTTGGACAGCGAAGGCTGCGCGACGCGCAGCAGCTCGGCGGCCTGCGTGAAGTGGCGTACCTCGGCGACCGCGACGAAGTAGGCGAGCTGCTGCAACTGCACCCTGCACAGCGTACGGGTCGCCGTTGCGCGCCCTCCGGGCGCACCGGGTTAGCGCGCGTGGCGGCGTAAAGCCTGGAGGTCGTGGACGATGAGGCGGCGGCGGCCCGTCTCTATCCAGCCGTGCCTGCGCAGCGTGCGCAGGGCCTTGCTGACCGCCTCGCGGGACGCGCCCACCCAGCCCGCCAGCTCCTCCTGCGACAGGTTCAGCGTGATCTGGACGCTGTCGCTGCCCGCGGCGTCCGTCCGGCGGTCGTAGGGCACGCCGAAACGCTCCGCCAGCTCCACGAGGCGCTGCGCCACCCGTCCCGTCGCGTCGAACATGCCGAACTCGACGCGCTTGCGGTCGGCGTCGCGCCAGCGATGGCACAGCATCCGCATGATGAGGACGGAGACGCGGCCGTGGGCCTGCAGGAACATCATGAACTCGTCGGCCGTGACCGCGAGCGCCCGCACCGGTTCGAGCGCCGTGACCGTCGCCGACCGGGGCAGCCCGTCGATCGCGCCGACCTCGCCGAGCAGCGCCCCCGGGCCGCGCACCGCCAGGACGGTCTGGCCGCCGTCCTCCCGGTAGGCGCACGCCTTGACCCGGCCCTGCAGCAGGATCGCCACCCAGCCGGGATCCTCCCCCTCGGCGAAGAGGGCCTCTCCCCGGTCGAACTCGCGGACGCGGCCGCAGGCCGCCAGCTCCTCGCGTTCCGCCGGGGTGAGATCGCCGAGGAACGAACCTTCGAGGACGCTCATGCCCACAACGCTAAAGGGCCTGGAGCGTTCCCGCCTCCCGGGAAAGAATCACGGTTCAATCACGCGTTGTGTGCACTTATCCCTACTCGAACATTCGAGGGTGCGCCAGTGTTGGACGCGGCGTGTACGGCCGGTGGTCGTCCAGGCGTCCACGACGTTCACGGGGAACGGCGGAACGGCGGGCGGCGGGCCGGGGGCACGCCGCCCGCCGGGCCACGGAGCGCCGCCTGCCAGAACGGCGTCCCGTGACGGGAAGCGGCGGAAAGACGCGAACGTCCCCCGTCGCGCGGGGCGGCGGGGGACGTTCGCGAAAAGCCGGGCAGGCCGGGCGGGCAGGTCAGGCGGACGGGGTGTCCTCGCCCTTGCGCACGATGCCGAGCTTGCTGCCGAGCCACACCAGCGGGTCGTACCTGCGGCCGACGACACGCTCCTTCATCGGGATCAGCGCGTTGTCGGTGATCTTGATGTGCTCCGGGCAGACCTCGGTGCAGCATTTGGTGATGTTGCAGAAGCCGAGACCGTGGTCGTCCTGCGCGATGTTGCGGCGGTCGGCCTGGTCCGCCGGGTGCATCTCCAGCTCCGCGATCCGCATGAGGTAGCGCGGGCCCGCGTACTCGGGCTTGTTCTCCTCGTGGTCACGGATGACGTGGCAGACGTTCTGGCACAGGAAGCACTCGATGCACTTGCGGAACTCCTGCGAGCGCTCGACGTCCACCTGCTGCATGCGCAGCTCGCCCGGCTTGGCGTCCCCCGGGTCGAACGAGGGGACCTCCCGGGCCTTCTGGTAGTTGTACGACACGTCCGTGACCAGGTCGCGGATCACCGGGAACGTGCGGACCGGGGTGACGGTGATCGTCTCCTCCGGGTCGAAGGTCGACATCCGGGTCATGCACAGCAGCCGCGGCATGCCGTTGACCTCCGCGGAGCACGACCCGCACTTGCCGGCCTTGCAGTTCCACCGGACGGCGAGGTCGGGCGCCTGCGTGGCCTGCAGCCGGTGGATGATGTCGAGGACGACCTCGCCCTCGTTCACCTCGACCGTGTAGTCGGTGAGCTCGCCCGCGCCGTCGTCGCCGCGCCAGACCTTGAACTTCGCCTCGTAGCTCATCGGCCGTCCTCCTCGTTCTCCGCGGCGTCGGCGGCGGCCGCGTCCGGCTCCGGCGCGTCCTTCTCCTCGCCGGCGGGGGCCTGCCCGGCGGGGGGCGTCGGCAGCTCCTCGGCGCTCAGGTACTTCTTCAGCTCGTCGTTGTCGAACAGTTCGAGCAGGTCCGTCCGCATCGGCGTCAGCGGCTGGCGCCTCAGCTCGACGTGCGGGGAGGACGGGTCGCCGGCCAGCGAGCAGACCAGGTTGATCTTCCGCCACTCCGCGGACATGCCCGGGTAGTCGTCGCGGGTGTGGCCGCCGCGGCTCTCCTGGCGCTCCAGCGCCGCCTTCGCGACCGCCTCGGACACCAGCAGCATGTTGCGCAGGTCCAGCGCGAGGTGCCAGCCCGGGTGGTAGCCGCGCCCGTCGCCGACCGCGACGGGGTCGACGCTGACGTTGGCGACCCGCTCGCGGAGCTTGCCGAGCGACGCGATCGCCTGCTGCAGCTCCTCCTCCTTGCGGATGATGCCGACCAGCTCGTTCATCGTCTGCTGGAGCTCGGCGTGGACGGCGTAGGGGTTCTCGCCGCCCTCCCGCTCGAACGGGGCCATCGCCTCGGCCGTCGCCGCCTCGATCTCGGCGTCGGGGACGGCGGGACGCGCGGGAAGGGCGTCCACGTACTCCGACGCGCCGAGCCCCGCCCGGCGGCCGAACACCAGCAGGTCCGACAGCGAGTTGCCGCCGAGCCGGTTCGAGCCGTGCATGCCGCCGGAGACCTCGCCCGCCGCGAACAGGCCGGGCACCTTGGCCGCGCCGGTGTCGGGGTCGACCTCCACCCCGCCCATCACGTAGTGGCAGGTCGGGCCGACCTCCATCGGCTCCTTGGTGATGTCGACGTCCGCCAGCTCCTTGAACTGGTGGTACATCGAGGGCAGCCGCTTGACGATCTCGGCGGCGCCGCCCGGCATCCGGTCGACGACGGTGAGGAAGACCCCGCCGTGCGGCGATCCCCGTCCCGCCTTGACCTCGGAGTTGATCGCGCGCGCCACCTCGTCGCGCGGCAGCAGCTCGGGCGGGCGCTTGTTGTTGTCGGGGTCGTCGTACCAGCGGTCGCCCTCCTCCTCGGTGGTGGCGTACTGGTTCTTGAAGACCTCGGGGATGTAGTCGAACATGAACCGCTTGCCCTCGGAGTTGCGCAGGACGCCGCGGTCGCCGCGCACCGACTCCGTCACGAGGATGCCCTTGACCGACGGCGGCCAGACCATCCCCGTGGGGTGGAACTGGACGAACTCCATGTTCAGCAGCGATCCGCCCGCGAGCAGGGCCAGCGCGTGCCCGTCCCCCGTGTACTCCCAGGAGTTGGACGTGACCTTGAACGCCTTGCCGATGCCGCCGGTCGCCAGCACCACCGCGGGCGCCTCGAACACGACGAACTTCCCGGTCTCCCGGACGTAGCCGAACGCGCCGCAGACCTTGCCGTCGTCGTCCTTCAGCAGCCGCGTGACCGTCGTCTCGGCCCAGACCTTCAGCTTGGCCTCGTAGTCGCCGTGCTCGGCGTGGTCCTCCTGCTGGAGGGCGACGATCTTCTGCTGGGCGGTGCGGATCAGCTCCAGGCCCGTCCGGTCGCCGACGTGCGCCAGCCGCGGGTACTCGTGCCCGCCGAAGTTCCGCTGGCTGATCTTGCCGTCCTTGGTGCGGTCGAACAGCGCGCCCCACAGCTCCAGCTCCCAGATGCGCTCCGGGGCCTCCTTGGCGTGCAGCTCCGCCATCCGCCAGCTGTTCATGAACTTGCCGCCGCGCATGGTGTCGCGGAAGTGGACCATCCAGTTGTCGTTGGCGTTGACGTTGCCCATCGCCGCGGCGGCGCCACCCTCGGCCATCACCGTGTGGGCCTTGCCGAACAGCGACTTGGAGATGATCGCGGTCTTCTTGCCCTGGAGGCGCGCCTCGATCGCCGCGCGCAGCCCGGCGCCGCCCGCGCCGATCACCACGACGTCGTAGAGGTGCCTCTCGATCTCAGTCATGATTCCTTGGCCTCAGTTGAAGATGCGCAGGTCGGAGATGGTGCCGCTGGCGACCAGCGCGACGTACAGGTCCGCTGCCACCAGCGAGCCCAGGGTGATCAGGGCGTACATCCCGTGGCGCTGGTTGATCTTGGACACCCAGCCCCACATCCGGTAGCGGAAGGGGTGCTTGGAGAAGTTCTTCAGCCGGCCGCCCACGATGTGCCGGCACGAGTGGCACGACAGCGTGTACAGCCACAGCAGGACCACGTTCGCGACCAGGATGACCGTGCCGAGCCCGATGCCGAACCCGCCGTCCTTGCCGTGGAAGGCGCGGACCGCGTCCCAGGTGTTGATGAGGGAGATGGCGAAGGCGGCGAGCCAGAAGTACCGGTGCAGGTTCTGGCCGATCAGGGGGAAGCGGCGCTCACCGGTGTACTTGCCGTGCGGCTCGCGGACGGCGCACGCGGACGGCGACGCCCAGAACGAGCGGTAGTACGCCTTGCGGTAGTAGTAGCACGTCAGCCGGAACAGCAGCAGGAACGGCAGCGAGATCGCCGCGAAGGGGATCCAGCCGCGGGTGGCCGCCGGGAGGAAGGTGCCGAACTCCGCCGCGTCGCCCGTGTGGCCGTCCACCGTGACGTTGTTGCAGATCTCGTTCAGGCACGGGGAGTAGAACGGCGTCAGGTAGTGGTACTGCGGCACGTAGAAGGCCGAGCCCCAGAAGGCGCGGACGGTCGCGTACACCACCCATGCCGTGAAGATCACGAAGGTCGTGACCGGATACAGGCGCCAGTTGTCCTTGCGGAGGGTGCGTTCCTTGATCTGGGCGCGCGACTTGGCCGGCGCCTCCACAGTGGTCATCGATCGCTCTCCTGAGCTCGGGTCGTCGTGTCCCCGTACCACGGTCCGCGCGCACCATGCGGCCGTCCGCGCCCTGGCCGGCGGCGGGGCGCCCCCGGCCGGGCCGCGCGCGGCGGCCGGAGACCGTGCCGCATGCGGGCGGTGACGCCTCGTGTGCGCTTCCAGTGGAGCGACCCTACGCCACCCGCCAGGAGCTGTGACATACATAACAGGCACACCCGCATGTGACCCTGACCACAGACTTTAGCCCGCTCAAAGCCCTTTCGCGGCCCCCGGAAGCCATAACCAGTCGTTATGATCAAATTGAATCGAGACGAGACCGCTACGGCATGACCGCGCGGTCGCCTCGTCCGTCCTCCGCCGCGGGCTCCTTCAGCACGGTCCGGGCGAAGTGCGCCTCGGCCTCGCTCGTACGGCCGGCCCCGTAGACCCGCAGCACCTCGGCGAGGTCGGGGAAGCGGCCGGCGATCAGCCCGGCGGCCGCCTCGATCTCGGCAGCGGACGCCACCTCGCGCAGCAGGGCCTGGACGAGCCGCGCCGGCTCGGCCGCGGCGCGCCCGCCCGCGCGCTCCGCCGCGCCCTCGCGGCCCGCCGGCGCGGGGCCGGCGGGAACGCGCCCGGAGACCGCGCCGCGCATCCCCGACGTGGTGGCCGCCGAGTCCGCCTTGATCTCCTCCAGGCGCGCCTGGATCCCGGCGGGGCTCAGCGCGTCGAAGCCGGGCCCGGCGACGAGGTCCTCGACGGCCATCAGCCGGTGCAGGACGGCCGGATTGCTGATCTTGGCGCGCTGGCCCGACATCAGCTGGGAGAGCATCGGCGCCGACAGCCCGAGCACGCCGGCGAGCCCCGACTGCGACATCCCGAGGCGGTCGAGCAGCGGCCGGACGCGCTCGCCGAGCGGCTCGCCGTACCACTCGGTCTGCAGCGCGCGGTTCCGGACGATCGTGTCCTCGGCGACGCTCACCTCTCCGCCCCCCTTGACGATTTACAGATGCAAACGCTAGATTCACGACCGCACACGGAACTGCGGCGCACGACGTCATGGTGCCACGGAAAACAGCATTTGCATATGTGACAGATCGAAAGGGAACGACGATGGGCCTGGCACATCGCCTGACCGCCGCCACCGCGACGGCTCTGCTCCTCACCGGCGGCCTGGCCGGCTGCGACCTGCCGGGGACGGGCGGGTCCGCGTCCTCGTCCTCGCCCTCGTCCCCGTCGGGCGGCAGGAAGGCCGAGGGTTCCCTCGGCAAGGCGAGCTTCGACGACGTCTCCAAGCCGTTGGTGAAGGGCACCTTCGACAGCCCGATGGCCCAGGGCGCCAAGATCGACATCGCCCTCATGGGCCTCAAGGCCAAGGGACAGCTCGCCACCCTCACCGCCCAGCTCACCCCGCACGTCCCCGTCGGGGACACGGTCCGCCTCAACGCCTACCGCCTCAACGGGGAGCACGGCCTCGGCACCTCGCTGATCGACGCGGTCAACCTCAAGCGGTACGTCGTGGTGAAGGACTCCGCCGGCAAGGAGCTCCAGACCGACGAGATCTTCACGCACATGACCAACGGGCAGACCACCCCCTTCTACTTCACGTTCGCCGCCCCGCCCGAGAACGTGAAGACCGTCGACGTGCAGATCGGCACGTGGCCCACGTTCCGCGACGTCCCGGTCCAGCGGTGAGCCGCGTGCGCCGCCCGGCCGTCCTCGCGAGCGCCCTGGCCCTCGTGCTCGCCGTCCCGGCCGTCGCCGGGGCCGACCCCGGAGTGCCGGAACCGAACCGGTCCCAGAGTGTCCTGTCCATCGACGCCGGCACCTCCGTGCACGGCATCGACCTGCGGGAGGCGGTCATCCCCCTGGAGGAGGAAGAAGGCGACGGGGGGCAGGTCACCGTCCGCATCTCGGCGGACGTCCTGTTCGACTTCGGCAAGGCGACGCTCACCGCCACCGCCCGCCGCCGCATCGCCGAGCTGGCTCCCCGCCTCCGCGGCGCCCGGGGCGCCGTCCAGGTGGCGGGGCACTCCGACTCCATCGGGGACCCCGCCTACAACCTCTCGCTGTCCGAGCAGCGCGCCGAAGCGGTCAAGGCCGAGCTCGCGAACGCCCTGACCGGGACGAGCACGCGGATCGAGGCCAAGGGCTACGGCGAGACCAAGCCCGTCGCCCCCAACGAGCAGGGCGGCAAGGACGACCCCGCCGGCCGCGCAAAGAACCGCCGAGTCGAGATCACCTACGAAAAGAGCTGACGATGGTCCGGAGGGACGACATCGGGCGGCGGGCGCCGCGAGCACTCGCCGTCACCCTGGCGGCGGGTCTGTGCCTGGCCGCGTGCGGAGGCGACGGGCGACCCGAGCGAGCCGGAGGCGGGCACGACCGGACGGGCGGCGCCCCGGCGACGCCCGCCGCGACGCCCACTCCGGAGCCGTCGAGCTGCCCCGGCGGCGGCCGGCTGATCGCAGCGGTCGAGATCCCGGCCGTGCACGGCGACCCGGTGCGGATCCCCGAGGCCGTGATCGGCGGCCAGAGGATCCCGGCCGTCACGATCCCGGGCGTGGACATCCCCGCCCAGCGGGTCCCGGCCCAGTGCGTCGAGCACAGGCCCGCCCCGGGCGGCTGCCTCGGGGCGGTCAGCATCCCCGGGACCTCGATCCCGGCCGTGACGATCCCGGCCGTGCGGATCCCCGGGGTCAAGGCCCGCGGGATCGACGCACCGGCGGTCGAGCAGGCGGCCGTGTCGAGCAAGTCGGTCAGCCAGCCCGCCGTCTCCAGCGCGGAGGTCTGCCAGAGCAAGCCGTCGAAGAAGGGCGAGTACGTCAGCTCCGTGTACCGGTCCGGGGTCTACCGCAGCGGGCTGTACCGCAGTTCGGCCTACCGCAGCGGCCTGTACCGTCCGCGTACCTGCAACGACCAGGGGGAATGCCTGCCTTCGGTGTCCGTGCCCAGCGTCACGGCCCCGGGCGTCAACATCCCCGGCGTCAGCGTCCCCGGGGTGTCCCTCAAGTCCTACGTTGCCGGGCCCGGGCAGGTCATCAAGGGCGACGACAGCATCGCCTACAACATCGAGGCGGACGTCCTCTTCGACTTCGGCGAGGCCGAGATCAAGCCCGCCGCGGCGGCCGAGCTGGGCAAGATCGCCAAGTCGCTGGGCGAGGAGGTCCCGGACCGCGCGACCGTCCAGGTCGACGGCCACACCGACGCCAAGGGCGACACGGCGTCCAACCAGGCCCTCTCCCTGCGCCGCGCGCAGGCCATCGTCGACTGGCTGGCCTCCGAGGGCGGCATCGCCCGGTCCCGCCTCAAGGCCACCGGCTACGGCGAGACCAAGCCGGCCTCTCCCAACACCAAGCCGGACGGTTCCGACGACCCCGAGGGCCGCGCCAAGAACCGCCGCGTGGTCATCTCGGCCGCCCGGTAGCGCCCGCACGCCGCCCAGCGTCCGAACCGTCACCTTCGACGCGGGCCCCTTCGGGCAGATCCCCGACGTCCCCGTGCGGTGAACGTCCCGCTCACGCGGGTGCGGGCGGCGGGCCCAGGTGGTCGAAGATCTGCAGGGGCTCGCCGTCCAGCGTGCGGACGGGGAAGCGCAGCTCCAGCCGGCACGCGGCCAGCGCCCGGCGCCCCGCGTCGGCGTGGGCGGGACGCTGCCCCGGGTCGGCCGCGCACAGATGGGCGACCACCGCCCACAGCAGGGGCGGCACACCGGGGGGCGCCGCGCCGATCCGCTGGCGCGGCTCGGGGTCCCCGGCGCCGGTCAGCATCCGCCAGGCGACCATGCCGGCGGCGTACAGGTCCTGGCGCGGGCCGGGCCGGTCCCAGTCGAGCACCTCGGGGGCGAGGTATCCCGGCGTCCCCACGGTGAAGCCGGTGGTGGTGAAGCGCTGGTCGGCCTCCCCCAGCGCGATCCCGAAGTCGGCGAGCCGCACGTGCGGCGCCCCGACCGGACTCGGCTCCAGCAGCAGGTTGGCGGGCTTGACGTCCCGGTGGACGACCCCGGCGCCGTGGATGTGGCTCAGCGCGGCCAGCAACTGGTCGAGGACCTCGGCCGCGTACTCGGGCGGAAGCCTGCCGTAGTCACCGAGGAGCGTCTCCAGCGAGCCCCCGCGCACGAGGTCCATGGCGAGGAGGACGTCGTCGTCCGCCATGCACGAGGCGTAGGGGGTCAGCACATGGGGGTGCGCCATGCGCAGCGCCCGTTCCCGGACGACCCGCAGCATCGACGTCGGTCCCGGCTGCCGGACGAGCTTGGCCGCGCAGTACCGTCCCGCCGCGTGGTCGTAGGCGCGCCACACGCGGCTGGTCCCTCCCGCTCCGATCCGGTCGAGCATGGTGAACCGCCCGCCGATCACCCACCCCGAGTTCACGGCACCGATCGTACGGAAGACCACACGCCCCGGGACGCCAGATTTACGCACGCCTGTCAACAGAACGGCCGTTCTGCGCATCTAACACAGGGAGGTACGGGCTTCCCTGCCCGGTGGCCTCCTTAGACTGACGGATCACGCAGACCACGTGCCCTCCCCAGGGCCCGCCCCGAGACGGGACCGATGAGCGACAAAGACCCGCGCCGCGACGACCTCGCGGGGGACGAGGCCGCCCGCCGACCACCGGCGGCTCCGGAGACGCCAGGCGACGCCGTCCCCGGCTCCCCGGAGGACGGAAAGAGCGAGGACACCGAAGAACCGACCGGCGGGACGGAGTCGGCCGCGTCCGGCGACGAGGCGGATGAATCCGCGCCCTCCGATACCGCGGCCCCGGCCCGGCGGGCCGGCCGGCGGCGGAAGGGGCTGCGGTGGGTCGCGATCGGCGCGGCCGCGCTGCTGCTCGTCGCGGGCGGCGGCGCGGCGTGGCTCTACCACGACCTCGTAGGCGGGATCGAGCAGAAGCACGTCAGCGACAAGCTCGGCGTGAACCGGCCGAAGAAGCTGAACAAGTCGCTCAACATCCTCCTGATCGGGTCCGACACCAGGGAGGGCGAGAACTCGGAGTACGCGGTGCCGGGGATGGCCGGGGCACGGTCGGACACCACGATCCTGCTGCATCTCTCGCCGAACCGGGACCAGGCGGTCGGGATCAGCTTTCCGCGCGACTCGATGGTGAAGATGCCGTCGTGCAAGAAGGAGAAGGGCGGCACCGTCCCGGCGCAGTTCGGAATGCTGAACGCGGCGTTCGCGTATGCGGGGCCGACGTGCACGTGGAAGACGCTGGAGTCGCTCACCGGCATCCACATCGACCATTTCGTGCAGGTGGACTTCGCCGGGTTCAAGCGGATGGTGGACGCTCTGGGCGGCGTCGAGATCTGCGTCGACAAGCCCGTGAGGGACCCGAGGGCCGAGCTGTACCTGAAGGCCGGGAAGCAGACCGTGAAGGGCGATGACGCGCTCGGCTACGTGCGTGCGCGCTACTCGCTCGGTGACGGCTCCGACCTGGAACGCATCGAGCGGCAGCAGAAGTTCATGGCCGCGGTCGTCGACAAGGCCACCAGCGGGTCCGTCCTCAAGGATCCGGCGAAGACGTACAAGTTCCTCAAGGCCGCGACCAAGTCGATGACGACCGACGACGACCTGGATCTGGCGGGGATGCGGAAGCTCGCGGACGGGTTGAAGGGGATGAGCGCGGGCCAGGTGCGGTTCGTCACCGTCCCCGTGGAGGGGTACGCGCCGGACCCGAACCGCGTCCAGTGGAACGAGGAACTCGCGAAGCCGCTGTTCGAGGCGGTCCGGCACGACGACGACCTGCCCGCGGAGCCGGCCAAGCCCGCCCGGCCGGCTCCGGCGCCGCCCTCGCCCGGCAAGGTGCACGTCACCGTGGTCGACGCGGGCGCCAAGGACAAGCAGGTCGAACGGGTCGTGAACCAACTCCGGCGGCGCGGGTTCGCGGTGGCGAAGAAGGTCGAGAAGGCCGCCGCGGCACCGGAGAGCCGCCTGGTCTACGCGCCGGCGGCCGAGGCGCAGGCGTCGGCGCTCGCGCGGGACGTCCCGGACGCTCTGCTCACCTCCGAGACCACCGGACCGCCGGACGGCGTCCGGCTCGTCATCGGAGCCAAGGGGCTGCGGCTCGCGCCGCCCGCCATCAACAGGATCGGCGGGGGCGTCAAGGCCGGCCGCAAGCTCTGCGGCTGAGCCTCAGCCCACGGCGGACAGGATCGCCGCGAGCGCCCCGGCGAGCATGTAGGGCCCGTACGGGAACTCGCCCTTGCGCGACCGGCGGACGATCAGGATGCCCAGGGCCACGAGGCCGCCGAGCAGGTAGGTCGCCAGGAGGCCGATCAGCCACGCGTCCTGCCCGAACCAGCCGAGATAGAGGCCGAGCACGCCGGACAGCTTGACGTCCCCCATCCCGATCCCGGACGGGACGAGCAGCGCCTGCGCGAAGTACACCGCGAACAGCGCCGCCATCCCGATGAGCGCGTGCTCGAAGCGCCGCAGGCCGTCCTCGGTGAACGGCGCGGCCGCGGCGAGGAGCGCCGCCGCGACGCCATAGGAGGGGAGCGTGAACCGGTCGGGCAGCCGCTTGACCCCGACGTCGATGAAGCCGAGCAGGGTGCCCGCGGCGGCGAGGTACAGCAGCGCGGGCAGGACGGGCTCGTACCCGGCCCGCCAGCCGAGCAGGCCGAACAGGGCCGCCGTGACCAGGCCCATCACGATCCGGCGCCGGCGCGGGACCTCGCCCACGTACGGCGCCGCCAACGGCGCCGCGAGCACACCGATCACGAGCCCGACGGGCACCAACACGAACGCGACCATCGCCCCTCGTCCCGATCCGGACTCCGCACCGCCCCCGGCACTTTAACCCCCCGGACGAGGCGCCCACCCCCGCCTCCGGAAGGCCGGGCGGCGGTCAGCGGCGGTAGTAGCGGCGGTCGTAACGGCGGTCGTAACGAGGGTGATAGCGGTCGTCGTAGTCGTCATCACCGTTGATCAGAAGCCAGACGAAATAGAACAGCAGCAGCCCGGCGAGCACGCTGCCGATGTCGATCGCGCCGCCGCCGGTGAACTTCTTGTGCGTCGCGACGGCCGTGCAGACATGGCGCTTGCACTTGGCGTCCTTGTGCTCGTCCCGCCATTCTTCGGGCGGTGACTCCACGCGGACGTGCGGCTTGTCGTCGATCAGTACGGCCGTCTGCCGGACACCGTCCTCCACCGCGGTGGCGCCGGGCTCGAAGTACTTTCCCGCATGGATCTTGGGTCGGTCCTCGTAGATCGCGTTGACGGCCTTCGCCTGCAGCCAGGAACGGTTGGCCACGCAAATGATCAGCACGATGCCCATCATCACGAGAAGCACGATGCGGGCTATCAGCCCGATACAGCCCAGCCCTGGACTCCGACGGTAGAACACACTGAGGACCCGTCCGGAGACGGGCCGAAGGCGCAACCGCACCTGATCGGCGCCCCCACGGGGAGTTGCCGTCCGCGCTCGCGGCCGGACGGTAGACCCCGCGAGTGGCCTTCCCGGCTCTCGCCACGCAACCAAGACCGAAGGAGTACTTGCATGACCCTCAACGGAATCATCGGCCACCGTCCGCAGCCGTTCCTCGAGTTCGAGATGGGCGTTGCCGCGCCCGCCTTCGCGGGGGACGAGCGGTGCACGTACGGGGTTCCCACGGCCGCGACGGTCGAGGCCGCCGTGCAGGGCATCTACGCCACGCTGTCCTCGCGGAAGCGGAACACCGTGCTGGCCCTCGCGACGGACCTGATCGCCGTCACCAAGGGGCGCTGGCAGCCGGAGCCGGGGGTGTTGCGGCACCACGAGGCCGCCTACACCCTGACCCTGGGCTGGTTCCAGGACGGAGGCTTCTGCTACCCCTTCATCACCGTGACCAGCCGGGCCCCCGAGATGCCCGCGCTGCCCGAGGCGGGTTCGATCAGGAACTGGCTCGGGCGGCTGGTCTCGCACACCGTCCGGTGCGGCGCCGTCGGCAACGGCAGCAGCGGCAAGACCTTCTGGGCCGTCGTGGACTTCCAGGAGATCTGATCCCGACCTGAACGACGCCCGGTATCCAGTGATCCGGGTGATGCAGTGGCCGGCCGCCATCCCCTCACGGGGTGGCGGCCGGTTCTTCTTCTGGGGTGAACCGCACATTTCGCGCCCGATGCGAAGAAGCCGGCTACCGATTCGGACGAGCTCCGAACGGTGCGTCATGCGGGCCCTCACGGCCCGTCATTTTGTTCATTTTTGTTGAGATTGTTCACATTTAACGCAAATGAAAGAGGCACCGATATGTCCAGCCCGGACAACAAGGTCGAAGTGACGGGCGGCGTCATCCAGCCCGAGACCGCCGACACCTACGACCTCGTCGTGGACGACGACCTCCAGGTGCAGATGAAGCCCGCCAAGAAGAAGTGACCGCTGCGGCCTCGAAGGCCGCGGAGATCTGATCGGCAGCCGCTCTCGTCCCGGACTTCCGGGGCGAGAGCGGTTCTTTCTTTTCGCGCGGCGGCGGCCCGGGTCAGTCGCGGAGACGGACGCGGCAGGCCAGGTGCAGGGCGAAGAGGGTGTCGGGGTCGGTCAGGTCGGCGCCGAGCCTCTCGACGATCTTCCTGATCCGGTAGTTGACCGCGTTGGGGTGCAGGGCCAGCCGGGACGCGGCGGCCTTCAGCGAGCCGCGCGCGTCGAGATAGGCGCACAGCGTCGCGATCGCCTCGGCCGAGCGCCCCGGCCCGAGCGCGTCGAGGGGCCGCAGCAGGTCGTCCACCACCCGGCGGCTGAGCGGCGAGGCGGCGATCTGGGCGAGCACCCGGTTGATGCCCGCGGCGTCGAAGGCGTGGACGAGTTCGCCGGAGCGGACGGCGATGGCCGCCGCGGCGCGGGCCTCCGTGGCCGACTGGCGCAGGCCCTCCACCCCCCGCTGCGGCGTCCCGATCCCGAAGCGCAGCACCGTGCCGGGATGCTCCTCGGCCACGGCCGCGCGCACGGCCTCGATCAGCCGCAGGGCGCGCGGCGGGCGGATCTCGGCCCGGGCGGTGCCGACCAGCACGATGTCGGCGGCGAGGCGGGCGAGGTTCCACGACTCGCCGGACGGCAGTTGGGCCTGGTGGGTGCGCAGGGTGAGGGTGTCGAACAGCCGCCGCCGTTCCGCGAGCTCGGCGGGGTCCGGGCCGGGCGGCCGGTCGGGGGTCATCCAGACCACGGTGTGCAGGTCGTCGACGGCCAGGCCGAGCAACCGGGCCCGGTCGGCCAGCGCCCCCGCCTGGGCGCGCTCGCTGACGATCAGCTCGGTGAGGATGTCGGACCGGGTCTGGCCGGGCGCGGTCGCCCGCTCCAGCGCGTGCTGCCGCAGCCGGCCGATCGCGGCGGCCACCGCCGGGAGCACCAGCCGTACGGCGTCGTCGGGCGGACCCGTCACGCCGCCCTGGCGGCGGCCCCCCACCCAGATCGGCTCGACGCCGGCCGGTCCCGCCGCATCGGTCGTCGTCAGGGTGCGGCCGAGCACGGCCCCGACCCGTTCCAGCAGCAGGGCGGAGCGGTCCCCGCCCCCGTCGTCGCCGGACGGGTCGCCCATTTCGCGGACGATCCGCAGCGCGGCCTGCGCGCGGGCGAGCGAGTCGGCGGCGTCGCCCCGGATGACCTGGCCGAGGTAGAGCACCACTTCTGCGACGTCGCAGTCCTCCTCGGCCGCGAGCACGGCCAGGCGGGCCCGCTCGGCCAGGCGGGCCGCGGTGATCGGCAGCGTTCCGCAGCCGATGAGCACCAGCGCGGGCACGCCGCGCTCGGCGGCGGTCCGGACGGCGATGTCGAGCTCGTATCCGGCGGCCCGCGCGGCCGACCGGCCCGTCACGACGACCAGCGCCCCCTCCGGGGCCCGCTGGAGCCGCGCCAGGGCCTCGACCGCGGTCACGGAGGTGAGCGGCACGGCGTCGGCCGGGCCGGCGAGCAGGGTGAGCGGGATCCGGGAACCGGCCCCGACCAGGTCCGAGACGAAGGACACGCCCGCATTGTGCCATCGGCACAAACGTTCGCGAAACCTTGTGCCCCCCACCCTTCCGCCAGGTCAGACGGTGGGACCATTCTTCCAGCATGCAGATGACACCTTCGAGGACCGGTCACGTGACGCTCGACGACGTTCCGGCGCTCGCCCGCGGCTGCGCGATCCTGGGAACCGGGGGCGGCGGGGACGTCGAGACGGGCACGCTGACCGCGGTCCGGGCGATCGACGAGTACGGCGAGGTGCCGCTCATCCCGCTGTCGGAGGTGCCCGACGACAGCCTCGTGCTTCCGCTGTCGGGGATCGGAGCGCCCACCGTCGCCCACGAGATGCTGATGAGCGGCGAGGAGCCGCTGCTCATCCGGGACGAGGTCGAGCGGATCCTCGGCCGTCCCGTGGCCGCGGTGATGGCCTGCGAGATCGGCGGCTCCAACGGCGTCGGGCCGGTCGGCTGGGCGGCGCGGCTCGGCCTGCCGCTGGTCGACGCCGACGGCATGGGACGGGCCTTCCCCGAGGTCCAGATGGTCTCGATGTACGTGGCGGGACGGCCGGTGAACCTCGTCGTCCTGGCCGACGTGCAGGGCAACGTCACCACGGTCCGCCCGATCGACGGCCTGTGGTCGGAGCGCATCTCCCGCGCGGTGTGCATCGCCAGCGGGGCGTCGGCGCTGATGGCCGACTACGTGCTGACCGGCGCGCAGGCGCGGGGCGCGGTCATCGAGGGGACGGTGAGCAAGGCCCTCGCGATCGGCCACGCCGTGCAGGAGGGCGCCGACCCGCTCGGCTCCCTGTGCGCGACGCTGGACGCCAGCGTCCTGATCACCGGGAAGGTCATCGACGTCGAGCGGCGGACCGGCGGCGGGTTCGTCCGCGGCAGCCTGGTCATCGACGGCACCGGCGACGACCGCGGCCGGCTGCTCCGGGTGGAGATCCAGAACGAGAACCTGATTGCGCTGGAGGACGGCCGGGCGCGCGCCTGCGTCCCCGACCTGATCACGGTGGTGGACGCGCAGACCGCCGGCGCCATCTCCACCGAGTCGCTGCGCTACGGACAGCGGGTGGCGGTGCTGTCCTGGCCCTGCGACCCGATCTGGCGGACCGAGCGCGGTCTCGCCACGGCCGGCCCGCGGGCCTTCGGCTACGACATCGACTACACGCCCGTGGAGGAGCTCAACCATGGCTGACCGTACGTCCGGCGGCACCGTCGCCCGGGACCTGCGCATCGGCGTCGACGTCGGCGGCACCAACACCGACGCGGTCGTCCTCAGCGCCAAGGGCGAGGTCCTGGCCAGGACGAAGCAGGCGACCAGCGCCGACGTCTCCTCGGGCCTGCACACGGCGCTGACCGCGGTGCTGGACCAGCTCGGCGACGACGTCCGGCGGGTGGGCCGCGTGATGCTCGGCACCACGCACGCCACCAACGCGATCCTGGAGCGGCGGGGGCTCGGGAAGGTCGCCGCGATCCGGCTCGGCGGCCCGGCCACCACCTCGGTCCCCCCGGCGCAGTCCTGGCCGGCGGACCTGTCTGCGGCGATCACGGCGCGCACCGCCGTGCTCCCCGGCGGCCACTACGTCGACGGCCGCCCGATCTCCAAGCTCGACCCGGGCGCGCTGCGCGCCGTGCTCGCCGACGTCGCGGGCGAGGCCGACGCGATCGCGCTGACCGGCGTGTTCAGCCCCGCCTTCGCCGACCAGGAGCTGGAGGCCGCGGAGATCGCCCGGGAGGAGCTCGGCGACGCGGTGCCCATCTCGATGAGCCACGAGATCGGCACGCTCGGGCTGCTGGAGCGCGAGAACGCCACGATCCTCAACGCCTCCCTCTACCGGGTCATCAGCGCGGTCTGGGACGGGCTGCAGCACACGCTCGCCGAGCGGGGCCTGGACGTCACCACCTACTTCGCGCAGAACGACGGCACCCTGATGGCGATCGACTACGCCGTCCGGTATCCGGTGCTGACGATCGGCTCCGGGCCGGCCAACTCCATCCGGGGCGCGGCGTTCCTGTCCGGCCTCACCGACGCGATCATCGCGGACGTGGGCGGCACCTCGACCGACTTCGGCGTGCTGTACGCGGGCTTCCCCCGGGAGTCCTCGGCGGGCGTCGAGATCGGCGGGGTGCGGACCAACTTCCGGATGCCCGACATCCTCGCGCTCGCGCTCGGCGGCGGCACCGTCATCGGGCCGGACGGGGCGGTCGGGCCGCAGTCGGTCGGGTACCGGATCACCGAGAAGGCGCTGACCTTCGGCGGCGACACCCCCACCATGACCGACGCGGGCGCGCTGGCCGGCCGCGGCGCGCCGACCGGCACGCCGGTCCCGGAGCGGCTGCACGGCGTGCTCGGCTCGGCGGTGCGGACGGCCGACCAGATGCTGGCCGACGCGGTCGACCGGATGACCCTCGGCAAGACCGACCAGCCGCTGATCGCGGTGGGCGGCGGGGCGTTCCTGATCCCCGACGCCCTGGACGGCGTCGCCGAGGTCATCCGTCCCGCCCACGGGGACGTCGCCAACGCCGTCGGCGCGGCGATCGCCATGGTCAGCGGCACCATTGAGACCATCATCCCGGCAGGCGAGGGCCGCAGGGAGGCCATCGCCGAGGCGTCCGGGGTCGCCGGGCGCCGGGCCGTGCAGGCCGGAGCCGATCCGGCCGGAGTGGAGGTCGTGGAGATCACCGAAGTACCGATGAGTTATCTGCCCGAACCCGCGCTGCGGCTGCGGGTCAAGGCCGCCGGCCCGCTCGGCAACCTCTAGTCCGGCCCCCACTCCCCCGTCCGGTCCCCCTGCAAGGAGAACCCGTCATGTCCTGGCGCATAAGATCACTGGCGCTCGCGGCGGCGGTCGCCGTGACCGTCACCGGCTGCTCGGGCGGAGCCGTCCGCAAGGCGGCCTCGACGTCCAGCACGTTCGTCTACTCGTTCAACCTCAACGTCGTCACCGACTGGGACCCTGCGACCTCGTACTCCAACGAGATCATCGCGATGCAGAACGTCTACGAGTCGCTGACCCGGTACGACACCAAGTCGAAGAAGGTCGAGCCGCGGCTCGCGACCAAGTGGGCCTCCTCCGACGGCGGCAAGAAGTGGACGTTCACCCTGCGGGACGGCGTGAAGTTCCACACCGGGACCGCGCTCACCTCCAGCGCCGCCAAGGCCGCGATCGAGCGGACGATGAAGATGAAGGGCGGCGCCGCCTACATCTGGGACCCGGTGAAGTCGATCGAGACGCCGGACCCGCAGACGCTGGTCTTCGAGCTGAAGTACGCGGCGCCGCTCGACCTGGTCTCCTCCTCCGGCTACGCCTCCTACATCTACGACACGAAGGCGCCCGGCGGCGGCGACCTGAAGGACTACGTCGCGAAGGGCCACGACACCGGCACCGGCCCGTACACCGTCGCCTCCTGGAACAAGGGGCAGGAGGCCGAGGTCCGGCTGAGCCAGGTCAAGGACTACTGGGACGGCTGGAAGGGCTCGCACTACACCAGCGTCGAGTTCCGCAACACCCCGCAGGTCACCACCGCGTGGCAGCAGCTGCAGGCCGGTGACGTCACCTACGTGCACAGGCTCAACCCTCAGCTGTTCGCTCAGGCGAAGGGGATGAAGGACCTCAAGACCGACTCGGTGCCGTCGTTCCAGAACCTCATGGCGTTCTTCAACACCGAGGCCGGTCCGCTGAAGGACGTCAAGCTCCGCAAGGCGGTCCAGGCGGCGATCGACTACAACGGCCTCGTGTCGACGCTGAAGGGTTCGGGAACCGCCGCCAGCGGTGTCGTCCCGACCGGGCTGACCGGCGCGACCCCGGGCCTGGCCGGGCGCCAGGACACCGCGCAGGCGACGCGGCTGCTGAACGAGGCCGGGTACGGGCCCGGCAAGAAGTCGCTGACGCTCGACCTCACCTACGCCCAGGGCGACGACGACCAGCAGAAGTTCGTGACGCTGCTCAGCTCCGCGCTCAAGAGCCTGAACGTGAAGCTCCAGGCCAAGCCGATGCAGTGGGACGCCCAGTGGGACCGCGCCAAGAGCAAGGACGCGTCCAAGCGCCAGGACGTCTTCGTCATGTACTGGTACCCGGACTACCCGGACGCCTACAGCTGGTTCCTGAACCTGTTCCGCTCGGCCGACCCGGTGAACTTCAACCTCACCTACCTCGACGACTCCGCGGTCGACGGTGAGATCGACAAGCTGCCGGAGCTGACCGCCACGAACCGGTCCGCGGCGGAGGCGTCGTACGCGTCGCTGCAGCGCAAGCTCCTGGTCGACCAGGCGGTCGCCGCGCCGCTGTTCGTCCAGCAGTACCAGCGGGCGTACTCGGCGGACGTCGACGGCTACACCGACGACCCGGCCTACCCCAACGTCGTGTTCGCGCACGAGCTCACCCCGGCCGCGTGACATGACCCGCTACCTGCTCCGACGCCTGGCACAGGCCGCGTTCGTCGTGGCCGGTGTCGTGGTGCTCACCTTCGTGGTGATGCGGCTGGTCCCCGGGGACCCGGCGGTGACCTACGCCGGGCCCCGGGCCTCCGCCGCCGAGCTCGCCCGGACCCGCGCGGAACTCGGCCTGGACGACACGCTGCCCGTCCAGCTCTGGGACTACCTCTCCTCGCTGGTCCAGGGCGACTGGGGAATCAGCCTGCACACCCGCCAGGACGTGCTGGGCGACATCTCCACCGCCTTCCCGGCCTCGCTGGAGCTGGTCGGCACCGGCGTGATCATCGCGGTGCTGGTGGGCATCCCGCTCGGGGTGCTCGCCGCCCGGTTCCGGGGCCGGCCGGCCGACGGATCCATCCGGATCACCTCGATGGCGGGCGTGTCGGTGCCGGTCTTCCTGCTGGCGCTCTTCGCGCAGAACGTGTTCGCCACCAAGCTGGGCTGGCTCCCCGTCGCCGGCGAGTACGACCCCTCGCTGGACGGCACCAGCCCGCTGCACCTGTACACCAACATCACGGCGGTGGACGCGCTGATCACCGGGAACTGGCCGATCCTCGGCAGCACCCTGGCGCACCTGGCGCTGCCCGCCGCCGCGATCGCGGCCTACCCGACCGGCGTCGTCGCCCAGATGACCCGCGCCGCGCTCATCGAGGAGTCGACGCAGAACCACGCGCGGCTGGAACGGGCGCTCGGCTTCACCCGATGGCAGGTGCTGACCCGGTTCTCGCTGCGGCCCGCGCTCAGCCCGGTGCTCGCGCTCCTGGCGCTCGTCTTCGCCTTCTCCCTCGTGAACGCCTTCCTGGTCGAGGCCATCTTCAACTGGCCGGGGCTCGGCCGGTACGCCGCCGACTCGATCCGCTCCTCCGACGCCCCCGCCATCGCGGGCGTCACCATCGCGATCGCGTTCACCTACGTCGTCGTCAACCTGCTGGTGGACCTCGCGCAGGCCGCCATCGACCCGCGGGTGAGGATCAGATGACCGCTCTCGACGCCCCCGCCGCGCCGCTCCGGGAACGGCCCGTGCACCGGGTCATGCGGGCGGCCCGCACCGACCGGCTGGCCGCCGTCGGCGCCGTGGTCCTCGCCCTGATCGTGATCGCGGCCCTCGCGGCCCCGCTGCTGGCGCCCTACCCGGGCGACGGGACCGACGCGACCCACCCCGCCGAGGCGCTGCGGGCGCCGGGCGCCGAGCACTGGTTCGGGACGGACGGGGTCGGCCGCGACCTGCTCACCCGGGTGCTCTACGGGGCGCGCACCTCGCTGACGATCGCCGTCTCGGTGCTCGCGCTGTCGGCCGTCATCGGCGTGCTGCTCGGCGTCGTCGCCGGCTACGCGGGCGGCATCGTCCGGGACGTGATCATGCGGATCACCGACGTGTTCCTGGCCTTCCCGGCGCTGCTGCTGTCGGTGGCGCTGGCGCTCGTGCTGCACCCGGGGACGCAGGGGGCGATCATCGCCATCACCGCCTCCTGGTGGCCCTGGTACGCGCGGATGAGCGCGGTCGCCGCGACGTCCATCAGATCGCGCGGCTTCATCGACGCGGCCCGCTGCCTCGGCGGATCCCGGACGCGGATCGTGCTGCGGCACGTCCTGCCCAACTCGCTGACCCCGGTGCTGGTCCAGCTGTCCCTGGACGCGGGCGGGGTCATCCTCACCACCGCGGCGCTGTCGTTCCTCGGCCTCGGCCCGCAGGAGCCCACCGCGGAATGGGGGCTGATGGTCCAGCAGGGGCAGAGCCTGTTCACGACGAACTGGTGGGTGGTCGCCTTCCCCGGCCTGGCCATCGTGGTCACGGCGTTCTGCTTCAACGTGCTCGGCGAGGGCCTGCGGTCCGCCCTCGACCCCCGGCGGGAGGTCACCCGATGAAAGCGGTGCTCACTGCGGAGAACCTGCGGGTGCGGGCCGGCGACCTGCTGCTGGCCTCGCTCGACGAGCTGAGCGTCGGTCCCGGCGAGTGCGCCGCGATCGTCGGCGAGAGCGGGTCGGGGAAGACCACCGCCCTGAACGCGATGCTCGGGCTGACCGACGGGCTCCAGGTCAGCGGACGAATCGTCGTCAACGGCACGGACGTCGTGACGGCGGACGAGCGGACGCTGGCGAAGATGCGCGGCTCGGTCATCGCCCTGGTCAGCCAGAGCCCGCAGGCGTCCCTCAACCCGACGATGCGGCTCGGAACCCTGCTCAAGCGGGTGCTCGCCCGGCACGGCCTGCGCGGCGCCGAGGCCCGCGAGCGGACCGAGGAGGCGCTGCGCAGCGTCCTGCTCGACCCGGGGCTGCTGCGCCGCTACCCGCACCAGGTCTCCGGCGGCCAGGCGCAGCGCTTCGCCATCGCGATGGCCGTCGCCCTGCGCGCCGACGTCATCCTCGCCGACGAGCCCACCAGCGCGCTGGACGTCACCGTGCAGGCAGCGGTCCTGAACCTGCTGGCCCGGTTGCGCGACGAGCACGGCATCGCCCTGGTCTTCGTCTCGCACGACCTGGCCGTGGTGTCCGGCATCGCCGACCACGTCGTCGTCATGCGGCAGGGCAGCGTCGTCGAGGCGGGGCCGGCCTCCGACGTCCTGCACAGCCCCTCCGCCGCCTACACCCGGGAACTGCTCGACGCGGTCCCCGCGATCGGGGAGTGACCATGCTCAGCGCGGACAACCTGACCGTCGCCTACGACCGCACCCCGGTGGTGCGCGGTGTCTCCCTCACGGTGCCGGAGAACTCCGGTGTCGCCGTCATCGGGGAGAGCGGATCGGGCAAGACGACCATCGCGCGGGCGCTGCTCGGGCTGGTCAAGCCCCGGCAGGGCCGGGTGCTGTTCCGCGACCGCGACATCGCCCGGCTCGACCGGCCGGGGCGGGCGCTGTACCGCTCGCAGGTCCAGCCGGTGTTCCAGGACGGCAGCGAGGCCCTCGACCCCCGGATGCGCGTCGGCGCCTCGATCTCCGAGGCGCTGCGGGTCCGGCGGCGCCGCTCCGGCGGCGAGCCCGCGGGGAAGGACGGGGACCTCCCGTCGGTGACGGAGCTGCTCACCGACGTCGGCCTCGATCCTTCCCTCGCCGGGCGCCGCCCGCACCAGCTGTCCGGCGGGCAGCGGCAGCGCGTGGTCATCGCGCGGGCGCTGGCGGTCGACCCGCGGCTGCTCGTCCTGGACGAGCCGACCAGCGCCCTGGACGTCACCGTGCAGGCCCACGTGCTGGACCTGCTGGCGGGCCTGCGGGACGAGCACGGGCTGAGCTACCTGCTGATCACCCACAACCTGGCGATCGTCGACCGGCTCTGCGACACCGTGCACGTCCTGTTCGCCGGGCGGATCGTGGAGTCCGGTCCGATCGGGACCGTGCTCGGCGCCCCGGCCCACCCCTACACCGCCGCGCTGCGCGACGCCGTCCCCCGGCTGGGCACGGCGAAACGGACCGCGGGCGCCTCGGACGCGCTGGCCGCCGCCGAAGGCTGCCCCTTCCGGCACCGCTGCCCCATCGCGGTCGACCGGTGCGCGACCGAGGACCCGCGGCTGCTGCCGCTCACCGGCGAGCACAGCGTCGCCTGTCACGTGGCCGTTTCGGCCGAGGAAGGCGGCGCCGTTTCAGCAGGGGAGGGCGAAGCGGCCTCGGCCGAGACCGACGGAACGCGGTCCGGCGCCGAGCTGTGAAAGAAGGGACGGCGGGAGGACTGGTCCTCCCGCCGTCAGATGGATGCGTGGCGCTGGCCGGCGCCATGCCGTGGTCGCTTCCACGGTTCGGGGGCGCGGGTTGGCCGGCCCGGCCCCGAATCGTGGTCGGTGATGCGCAGAACCGTCAGGCGGACGATGCGGCCGCCGCCGCGGCCGTCACGTGGACGACACGTCCGGCGACTTCAGCAGAGCGAGGCGAACCTCCTCCTCGGCCGTCCTGACCGCGGCCTCGGCCGCGTCCTGCTGGGCCTCGGCGGTCTCCGCCTGGGCCGCGAGCCTGCCCGCCTCGGCCCGGATCTTCGACGCCGAGCCCGCCGCCTTCTTCGCGTCGGCGCGAGCCTTCGCGAGCCGGGCCTCGGCGACCTTGCGTTCGGCCAGGGCGACGGCCTTCTCGCAGTCCCCGTACTCCTGGGTCAGCCGTTCGAGCGTCTCCAGGACCGCGGCGCGCTCGTCCAGAGCGTGCTTCAGGACGGCCTCGGGCGTGGCCGACGACAGCTCGATGAGCGGCGCGTGGCTCCGGTCCCTGAGGCTGAAGCTCATCTGGGCGACCGCGGCCGCGGCCACCGTGATGACGGCGACCCCGGCCCACTGGATCGGCATGAGCCGCGTGTCCAGGAAGGCCAGCCCGACGAGCGTGGCGATCAGCGGGCTCGCGGTGAGGAACACCGCATACACCGAGTCGCCCGCGAGCTCCCTCGCCGGCATCTGGATGATGCGGGTCAGGGTGTTGTTCAGCAACCCGACCAGCATCGCCCACATGACGACCTGCCAGCTCAGGAAGGTGAAGCCCCCGGTGAGCATGACGATGCCCCCGGCGACCAGGCCGACGGACAGCGTCGACCAGGCGATCACCTTCTCGGTGTGGAACCGGCCCGCGCCCTGGATGAGGCGGTCGGTGACGGGCAGGTACAGGGTCCTCAGGACCCCGGCGCCGAGGGCGCAGATCACGCCGATCAGGTAGCCGTCTCCCGCGGCCGGCCCGTCCCGCTGGACGAGCAGGACCACGCCGAGCGCGGCACCCGCCGCGAAGAGCGTGAGGAGGGCGGCTCGCCCCCTGCTCCCGCTCCTGAACCCCGCGATGACGGGGATGAGAAGCGGGACGGCGTAGTACATTCCCCCGGCGACGCTGAAGGGGATGAACGACAGGGCCGCGAACAGCAGCGCCTTGTCGGTTCCGATCACCCCGAACGTCATCAGGGACAGGATCCGCCGTGAGCGTGCCGGCATCTCGGCGGCCGGCCTGTCGTCTCCGCCCTTCCCCGTGAGTTTCCAGAGGAAGATGCGGAGCAGGAGAAAGAGGCCGCCGAAGGTGGCCTCCAGCGCCGTCGCCTGGTGCACCTGCAGACCGTTCGCGCCGATCAGCCGGGCGTCCAGGAGGGCCTTGCCGGACGCGGAGCTGAGCCGGTCCGCGCCTCCGAGCGCCACCCCCAGCCAGGGGTACCGCCTGTTTTCAGACTTCTTGTTTGTCATTTCCGGAACTCCTCGTGCGAGGTGCGCACAAAGGGAACCGGTCGTGACCCGGCTCCCTTTGCCGCACCGATGAATGGGTGCGACTCCGTGGAGCCGGGTCGTTCTCAACGATCTTCGTGCATGCCGGCTCGGCTGCGAAGACCTGCAGGTTGCCGCCAGATGAACAGGCTCTTACGAAACACTCGTGACGCCATTTCCGGCACTACGTTGCAATAGCGCAAGCCCTTCCTGGAAAGCGGCGGCGTCGTGAACCGCCGGCAAGGGCGCGCAGAAACGGCGGGAGACCGTCCGGAAGAACTCCCCGGAGGCTCCCGCCGTTTTCGTCGAGCGCTGGGCGGACGGTCGCGGGCCGGGCAACGCGGCCCAGGCGCACAGGTCGCCGGCGAACCCGTCCGAAAAAGAAGAACGGCCGGTCTGGCAAGACCGGCCGTTCAGAGGTGACGGTCGTCCGGGGTTTCCCCCGGACGACCATCGAGAAGCGAAGGGGAGTGGCGCTCCCTTCCGCTCGGTGCTCAGGTCGGAGGCGGCCAGCCTCCGACCCTCACATGAGGTCCGTGCCACGCTCGGCTCGGACACATACGGGTTCGTCGGAATCGACGGAGGGTTCGGCCAACCCCCCTTCTCATCCGACTACACCGCAGTGCCCGCCTAGACAGGAGCCACAGTTTCGTCCGTGTGAAGTGGAGGCGGCCGTTCCTCACCTCACACCGGACTAGCCGCGACGCCTGCCTGGGCCGACACGCGGTCTCACCGATGCGAAGAGAGTGGCCGAACTCCCTCCGCAATCGGCTTGACCGGCATCTGCCGAGGGCCGACACCACGCTTCGCCGAACGCGAGAGAGAGGACTGGCCGGCCCTCACACTCGCATCCGCCTACACGCGGTGCCGGTTAAGGCCGGTTTCTCAGGAACTGCTGTCCTACTCGGCGGCGAGGTCGCCGCCGAACTGGATGGTGCCCGTCCGACTCATGCCGACCTTGCGGGCGGCGAGGTCGAAGTCGAGCTCCTCGGCGTCCGAGATCAGCACGCTCTCACCGCCGATGACGGTGAGGATGCCGACCCCGTGACGACCGATGAAGCGCCCGTCGCGGAACGTCCCCCCGGCGACGTTCTCGACCTCGACCGAGACCTTGTCGTCCCGGTAGGTGAGGCCGCGTCCGTCGCGGATCTGGACGCCCCCGGCGGTGAACTCCATCCCGGCCGTGGAGGCCAGGCGGAGCCTGCCGTCGTCGGGGCGCGAGAGGGGGTCGCCCCCCGGGTGCTGGGCGTTGCCCCGAGCCGGCGGCTCCATGGGGAGTCCGCCCGCACGACGCAGCCACCGGCTCTTCCAGTCGACGGGCGGAGCCGACGGCTGCCCGTAGATCTGACCGAGCGGAGCCGACGGGTGCTCCTGGCCGTCGTCCAAGCGGACGGCGGCGTGCCCGGCGGTCGCCTCGGTGGTCACCTCGGCGGTCGCCTTGGCGCCCTCCCGGACCCGGATCACCATGAAGGCGAAGCCCGAGACCATGAGGATGCCGATCGCGTTCACGACCGAGATGTCCTGGTTCTCGGACATCAGCCCGAAGTGGGCACCGATGAACCCGACGATCCCGCTCACGATCGGGCTGAACGCGAACATGACGCCCTGCGTGCTCGGCTTCATGTGCTTGGCGGCGCGGTTGATCAGGAGGATGGGAACCACCATCACGAACAGCGCCGCGAAGACGCCCTTGCCGACGGTCGCCAGGACGGACCCGAGGGTCACGTCACCGGCCACCCAGCTCCAGCCCGCGAGGGCGGAAACCACGATCGCCACGAGGGCGATGACCGGCATGGCGCGCAGGTTGGACAGGAGCATGCCCCGGTCCTTCTTCGCGTCGTCGTCGCCGAAGGCGCTCAGGCACTTCGGGATGTTCCAGAAGTGCCAGGCCGCGCACGCGGCGCCCAGCACGCCCCAGATGGAGAACTGTGCGCCGTTCCACGGCTCGGTCACGCCGACGATGCCCACCAGGACACCGGCTCGCAGCCAGATCGGCTTCCAGTGGCGCGCCCTGATGTCGTCCAGGAGCCCCACGCTGACCGGGCCGAGCGCCATGATGGCGCTTGCCGCCCCGATACCGATCAGCTGGCCGGCGAACGGCCACCCCAGGTTCACACCCAGGTTGCCGCCGGTGATCCGCCAGATCGCCTTCTTCTGGTCCTTGTTCCAGCCGGACCTCCACCCACGCGCCGGCCGCACGATGGCCAGCAGGATGAGGGTGCCGGGGACGACGATCCAGAAGCTGCCCTGGAGCGCCGCCATCGCGGTGATGACGGAGATACCGATCGCCTGGCACAGGAAGGCCAGGTTCATCTGAACCGGGCCTCGCGCCCTCCCGCCGGCCTCAGCCGGCCGAGGGCTCATGACGGTTGATGACATACGTCACCGACCTCCCTTTCGTTGCGTCCCACCCGGCTCGACACCGGGTGGTTTTTCTGTCCCGCCTTCCCCTGAGGGGTCAAGGCGGGCCGACTGATGGGTCGGCACGGTTAACCGTCCGGAAACACGCCGCGATGGCAACCCGGCATCTCCTCGCGGACCGGAACCGGAGCCGCCCTCCGGGCGTCCGGGCGCGGCCCCGTACCTGACCGGCCGGTCAGTCGTGCGAAGAGTTGCGTCCCTGCCCAGGTCAGGGACGGTCTTGGGGTGAGAGCGCTCCTGGCTTCGCCAGGGCGATCTCACCCGAGTGGCGTCGCGGACGCCACAAAACCAAAGGACATGGAAGGAGTGTGCCCTGTGCGTAAAAGGGCGCGCGAAGCCTCGGAACCTCGAGGCTTCAATAACACCGCCGTAAGGGCGGTTCTGCGGGTGGTCCAGTTCTTCCTGGACCTCGCGCGCTGGCCGTACGGCAAGGGGGCCACCTGCTTCACCGTCCTCACGGACGGGGGGCGGGAGGCCTTGGAGGCCATCCTCGACAGGATCTGGTGGACCATCTTCCTGCTGGACCTCGACGGGAGCTGCTGGGAGATCGTGCGGCACCCCGACGAGCCCTGCGTGAAGTGCCAGCTCCACAAGGAGCTGGCACGGCTGGGGAGGCGGGCGTACCTGGTCGCGTTCCTCACCGGACGGGCCGTTGCTCAGCTTCGGAAGTTCGGGATGCTCCTCCGGCGCATCGTGGCCTTCTGCCAGTTCGGCGCAGAGAAGTGGGAGAAGGGCAAGCAGCAGGACCTGGTCCTGGTGCCGCCCGGACTGGACCACGCAATCGCGGAGCTGCGCGCAAGGCTGGCTCTGGCCGGCCTGGCGGTCAGCATCGAGGAGAAGAGGCACGGAGTCGCGGGCCACTGGGCCCTCGGCACCTCCATGACCGGCATCGAGCAGGTCATGGCGCTGTTCCAGCAGGTCGCCGACGAACTCGGCATGGCGTGCCACCCGGGCAACGGGGTGGTGGAGCTGACCCCCAAGGGTCTCAACAAGAAGGTGTCCGGCACCGCGATCATCCGGCAGTTCGTCGGGGACGAGGTGCTCGCCGACTTCGTCGACACCTTCACCGACGAGGAGCTGGTGGTCTACCGCCAGCTCTGCGCGCACCTGGGGACGCCCAAGCGGAAGAAGGTTCTCCGCCTTCAGAAGCTCTTCAGGTTCGTGTACGTGGGAGACAGCGCCCCCGACGTACCTGTCGGCCAGCTGTTCCGGTACCTGCGTGACCGGGGCTACCACGTCCTGCTGGTGGTCGTGGCCGGTCACCAGCCCCTGGAGGAACTGGCCGATGTCGTCGTGGGCGACTCGGACGGTACGCTCCACGTCCTCCGGGACGTGGGGATCCACGCGCGCCCCTGGTGGCGCCCGGGCCGTAGCCATTCCGGCAAGGCCGCCTGAGATGGTCTCCGCCTAGGCGGAGACCAGACCCCCGGGCGTATGTCCGGGGGTCACTCATTTGCCGCTTCACCCCAGCTTCGTACGGTCTTGGATGAACCCTTGTGTTCGCTCGGCGCGGTCGTTCCGCACTTCTCTCCTTCGTGTGGACGGCCTCTTCTGACGGGGGTATGGATGCGCGAGCTGGTTGCCGGTGGGAATGTTGCGCTGCCCGGCGGTGCGATCTCGATCGAGGTGCCGGGGCCGTTCGACCTGTCCGCGCTGATCACCGGTGACGAGCGGAAGGTCGGCGGCGACCAGGACTTCGTCTTCTACAACCAGCCCTCGGCGCCGGGGGCCCGGCTGGGAGCCGGGGCCGTCATGGTGGATCCGCCGCGGCTGCGGGCCGGAGCCAGCCGGGTCACGGTGGTCGTCAGCGCGGCCGATTCCGGGACCCCCCTGAGCCGCCTGCCCGCTCCCACGCTGCGGGCCGTCGGGAGCGACGGCGCCGTGGTGGCCCGGTTCAGCCCGCCGCCCCCGGGGACGGAGACCGTCCTGCTGCTGGTGGAGATCTACCGGCGCGGTGACCAGTGGAAGCTGCGCGCGATCGGCCAGGGATACGCCGACGGCCTGGCCGGGCTCGCCCGCGACTTCGGCGTCGACGTCACCGACGACGGCTCCCAGGCCCCTCCCCCGCCCCCGGCCATGCCGCCCCCGCCCCCGGCCATGCCGCCCCCGCCGCCGCTCCCCCCTTCGCCGGCCCCCTCCCGGCCTGCCCGGCGGGCGGTGTCCGTCCGGCATCTGAACCCCTTCGCCCGCGAGGTCGCCTCCCGGCGGGCCCGGAGCGGGCTGCCGCCCGCCACGCTGGACGGCCGGCTGACCGCCGCCGCGCAGGCGCACGCCGCCGTCATGGCCAGGAAGCGCCGGCTCGACGCCGAGGGACCGGACGGCACGTCGGTCTTCGACCAGGTCACCCTGCACGGCTACGTCTACCTGACCGTCGACGAGCAGTTCGTGTCCGGGCCGCGCGACCTGGAGGAGTTCACCCGGTACTACCTGGACGGCGGGCAGGCGGCCGAAGCCCTGCGCAACGGGGACCTCTGCGACGTCGGCATCGGCCACGCCGAGGGGAGGGGACGCGACCGCGACCTCTACTGGACGATCCTGTGGGCGACGCCGTTCTCCCCGGCCGGCCGGTCGCGGTTCGCCGCCGAGGTCGTCTCGCTCACCAACGCCCACCGGGCCGCCCACGGGCTCCGGCCGCTCGCCGACGATCCCTGGCTGACCGCGGCCGCCCAGGCGTACAGCGAGGACATGACCGCCCGCCGCTTCTACTCCCACACCTCCCCCGAGGGAACGCAGCCCTGGGACCGCGCCCGCGCCGCCGGGTCCACCCACCTCGGCATCGGCGAGAACATCGCGTGCGGCCAGCGTTCCCCCGCCGAGGTCGTCCAGGGCTGGATGGACAGTCCCGGCCACCGTGCCAACATCCTGAAGCCCGACTTCACCCATATCGGGGTCGGTTTCCAGGGGGGCGGCAAGGCGGGGACCTACTGGACGCAGCTCTTCGGCTCCGTGTAAGCGGTCGCGCTTCGTTTTTCCGCCCGGTGGCGGCCTGATGGCGTTGCCGGTCGCCCCGAGCACCGCACGGTCCTCTTTGCCCGGTCCTCGGACCGGGCCGTCCACACGAAGCGTGCGGACGAGCGACGACAAAGAAAAGGGAGGGATGGCACATGTCATTCCCGATCAGGCGCTACCTCGCGGAGCCCCTGTGCCAGCAGGTGCCGGAGTTTCCGCAGGTGCTCAGGCGGGTGTCGATGGCGGCGGGCGCGAGCCGCGCCGGCCTGCGGCGCGAGGTCGGCGGCCCCCGCCGGCCGCTGCGCGGTGCCTCGCTGGAGGCGTGCCTCCGACTCGAGACCATGGTGAACGGGCTGGACCTGCGCGGCGTCTTCCCCCAGCAGGAGGCCATCGTCAGCACCACGGCGATCGGCTCGGACAGCCCCGCCTACGCCGGTTACCGCAACGGCGACGAGGTGGACCACTGGCGCATCGAAGGCGACCTGGACCACGCGTTCGGGACCGCGCCCGAGGTCATCACGCTCCTCGTGGGCGCGGGCTGCATGCGCGACCGGCGGCGTCCGTTCGCCTGGACGTCGGAGACCAGGGTTTCGCTGGAGTCACTGGCCTACGCGCGGAACCTGGCGCACCTGGAGCAGCGCATCGATTCCGTCGGCTTCGGCCCGAAGGGTTCCCGGCTGGGCACGCGGGAGTCACTGTGGCTCCTCGCCGGAAGTGTCGCGAAGCTGGTTCAGGCCCTGCCCGACGGGCCCAGGGTGCGGCTGCTGCTCCGTGTTCCCACCGAGGAGCACTGGCTTCCGCTGCTCCCCGCCCTGCACCGGGACTACGCCTCACCTGAACTGTGCACCAACTGGTTCGGGAGGACGAGGCGAGACCGCCGTCTCTTCAAGGAATGGTTCTCCAAACTCCTCGAAGAGATGCTGGGCGAGCACCTGCACCGTGTGGAGGTGCTCGCCTATGACGCGCTTCACGACGTCGGGAGGCTGCTCGAAGCGGCGGTCGCCCGGGGTGAGAAGCCGACGGCGGCCGGCCTTCTCGCCGAGCTGCGCGGAACGGACGAGCTCTGGGAATTCGTCCTGCGTCCGCGCATCTGGGAGGGGGTCAGGAACGAACTCGACACCGCGCAACGGTTCGCACCGGTGGATCCCTCCCGTCTGGAGGGCCTCGCCGGGCTCGTCCACGCGGCCGACGTCGTCGACCTGCTGAAGTACGGCAGCGACGGCCCGGCCATCGTGGTCGACGACGCGGACGCCGCGCGGCGCATGATCGGCCTGGCCGAGCGCTTCGCGCGGCGCCACCCGGACGGGCGGTCCCGGATGGCGGCGGTCGGGCCGCTGGGCAAGATCCTCGGCGGGGCGCCGGGGCCGTACGGCCCCTTCGCCCAGTTCCAGGGAGACGCCCACCGAATGATGGTCGTCCCCGAGTCCGGGGACTCCCCCCATGGCGAGTGGGTGCCGACCGGCGACCTGCTCCGCGAGCTCTACTTCCTGCGGTGACCGCACTGGAGTGAGCCCTACCCCGGTGCCCCGGTGCGGGCGGCCTCGTGCCGTCCTCACCGGGGCACTTCCCGTGCGGCCGCCCGGTGGCCCTCCCCACCACCGCAGTTGCCGTTCCTCCTCCGCTTCGCACGGTCGTCCTTACCTGCCTTGTTCACGGGACCGGCAGATTCCGCATCAATCGAAATGGGGGAACGAACGTGTTCACAACCCGATTCACAAGGGCTCCCGCAGTACGGGCCCTGATGGCCGTACTCGCGTGGCTCATGGTCGCCGCGGCCGTTTCCGTGGCCGCTACGGCGCTGCCCGCGGCGGGCGCGCACAAGGCCCTCTGCATGATCACGGCGGCGACCGGCGTCACCGCCCTGCTCTTCCTGCTGGCCGTGCGCCGGCCGTGGCTCCGCAGGCGCCTGGACGTCGCGGCGGTCGGCGAGCTCGGCCTCCTCGCGACCTGGACCTGGTACCGCGAGGAGTGCCTGCGTCTCGCGATCTACTCCACCTTCGCCACCCTGATGGTGCTGTGGGCGGCCGATCCGCACCTGGTTCCGATCGCGGCGATGGGCGAGGACCGCCGCTGGTCCCTGCTCTTCGCGGGAACGGCGGTCTTCCTCTACTACCGGGCCGCGAAGGCGATCCGGGCCATGCGGCACAGGATGTGGTGGAGCGGCGCCGGCCACCACCCCGTGCTGGGCGTGGTGCTCGGAAGCCTGCCGAACATCATCTTCAGCCTGCTGGGCCTGGTCTTCATGGCTCTGTCCACCTGGCAGGTCGTCCTCCCCTGCGTCATCGCGGGGGCAGCCGCGTTCTTCGCCGCGCTGACCACCCTCTGGGCGGTCCCCACGGCGAAGAACTGACCGAACGCGCTCCCAAGGCGCGGGAGCGACCCGAAGGCGGGGAGGAGTCATCCTCCCCGCCTTCATCGTTTCTCCGGCCCCGCCGCCCGGAGTTGCCGCCGACGACCGGCTCGGCACGGTCGTCACTGCGTGGCTCGGCCACGCCGTTCCGAGAAGGCTCGGGACGTGTCACCGGTTCTCGCGACCCGGTGCGCGTCCCGACCTCCCAGGTCAGGACGCGCATCGGGTTCACGGAACCACGAAACGCGCCCCGGCTCGGTCCGGGACGCACACAAAGGAGAGATGGCCTATGGCCAGTATCATCGGCCGCCTCGGCCGAGTGCCGGGAGTCGGGCTCGTGGTCACGGTGATCGTGTTCTACGCCCTGATGGGCGGAGACGCGGTCAGCGGCCTCGTCATCGGCGAGGCATCCCCCCTGGTGGTGGCCGTCATGGCGGGCGTCTTCGGCACCACTCCGCTGGTCCTGCTGGCGGAGCGCGCCGCGCTCCTTCGCCGAGGCAGGCGCAAGCTGCTGCGGGAACTCGGAGCGGGACCGCTGATCAACCGCATGGCGGTCAGCAACACCTTCGTGATCCCGCTGACGCTGCTCTCCCTGCAGCGGCTGGAGGCGTTCGGGACCGTCATCGCGCTCATGTGGCTCGGTCCGCTGGCGGTGGCGATCCTGAAGATGGCGTTCGGTACTCCCCGCAGGCTCTCCGGCCTTCTGTGGCTGCCCCTGGCCGCGCCCGGGATGCTGATCCTGACCCGTGTGTGGGAGGGCAGGGCCGACGCCCTGGGTGTGCTGTTCGCAGCCGGCGCCGCGGTGTGCTACGGCAACTTCCTCTACACCTACGGCGGTCTGGGGAAGGCGCTCGGCAAGAGGGTTGACGTGGCGATCGCCGAGTCCATGATGCGGTCGACGGCCGCGCTCACCGCGCTGTCGGCGATCGTGCTCACCACGCTCGCCGCCTTCGGCACGACGGTCCCGGGCATCACACCCGGTTCCGACTGGCTGACCTGGCGGGTGGTCGGCTTCACCTGCCTGTCCGGTCTCCTGACGGGGTTCGTCGCTCAGGTCGGGCAGAACCTGATCTTCGGGCGCGGGCTCATCAAGGAGGCCACGTTCGCGGTCCTGACCGCCGTCGAGCCGACGGTGGCCCTATCGCTGGACTGGGCGGTGCTGGGGCACACGCCGACCGGTCTGGACCTGGTCGGCGCCGTCCTCGTCACCCTGGCGGGGGCCGGCTGCTACTACCAGCTCGAAGTCGGCGGCAAGCCGCCGGCCTGGCTGGTCACCTGGTCGCGGAACCGCGCGGCCGCCATGAGGGCGGCGGCGCGACGCCGTGATCGAGGCGGGAAGGGCGACCTCTCCGCCTGATGCGGTCGGCGGCCGTCTGACGGCCGCCGGGCCACCCGTGAGGCGGGGACGGAGCACTGCTCCGTCCCCGCCTCTTGCTGTCCGCCCCGGTCCCGCCAATCCGGTTGTTACTTCGATTACACCGACGTCATATCGAATTCCACTTGCCGATCGGCTTTCGATCGGCACAGTCACCTATGCGTGGCTCAACCACGTGAGTGGCTTCCGAGTCACGCCGTCCGGACTCAGTCCCGGGCGCAGTACAACCAAAAGGAGGGTTGCTCATGGCAGCCGCAACTCCGGATTCCGGCGGTCTCATCCGCTGGACCACCGAGTCGGACCCGGAAGGACCCGGCTCATCCCGCATCACCCCCGTCCTGCTCACGGGACAGGAGCCCATCCGGATCACGCCGGACTGGCTGTGGTCGCCCACGTCGTTGAAGGGTGCCCTCGGGGACCTGAACTTCGCCAAGGGCAAGCCCGCAGGCAGGGCACGCCGTAAGGTCGAGGACCTGGCAAGGGGTCTTCGACTGTCGGCGGATCCGGACACCGTCGCGGACGAGAGCGTCGTCTACGAGCTCCGGCTCGGAAACGACCGCTCTCGGTACATGCAGGGCGCCTACGCCGGGTTCAACCTCGGCAGGGCCTCCGAGCACGTGCACATCGCCGGCGAGCCGGGCAAGGTTCTGGCCGACAGGCCGGACACCGTGTCCATCGTCCTCGGTGGCTGCAACGGCTCCAGCAGGGCGACGATCTCGACCAACCCGGAGGGCCGGCGGACTTCGTTCCAGCTCGGCGGCTACGGTGCGGAAGGGAACGCGGACGAGTTCATCACCTCGGCCGGATTCGTCCCGTGGCTCTCCTTCTACGAGGAGAACCTCGCGTGCCTGGCGGCCACGTTCGCCGGGAACGTGATGGTCCACTCGCCGGAGAGCACCCGGTACTCGGTCGTGATCGACGTGCCGTGGAGGGCCTACTGGCTGTACATGCTCTCCGCGGTGCAGCGGGGGCAGACCTCCGCCCGCGCCTACAAGCGCTGGCGCGAGGAAGTCACCCGGCGAAGCCGTCTCGGAAGCGACCGCACCGTGGACATCCTTCGGGAGGTCCTCGGTGACCGGTTCGACCGGACGGAGATCATCGACCAGGACGAACTCGCACCGCTCGGCGAAATCCTGGAGGACATGGAACCGGGGCGCGCCCCGGACGTCCAGGCCCTCGTGGACGCGATGCGGAACGCGGGGGACGAGCTCTGGAACCTGCTCCTGGACCCGGAACTCCGGAGCCAGGTGAAGGTCAAGGGCAGGTTCCTCGATCCGGAGATCCGCACGGTTCAGGAACTGTGCGGAACCTCCTACGTGGTGGCGGTGCTCCGGCGGATGCTCGCCGGCGCCGTCATGTCGGTCAACGACTACGTGGAAACGACCATCGAGCAGTACGTGCAGGCATGGACCGACGTCCTCGTCCAGCACGGCCGGCTCGCGTTCCGCGGCACGTCGTTCGCCGTGTACCCCTTCTCGCACTTCGTCCCTCTCGAAGAGGGGGGCGTCATGTACCGCAGGGACCCGGGACGTGTCGTGACGGTCAACGACCGCGACGGCATCTCGGGCTTCGATCACGGATGGTGGCTCGACCCGGTCGAGCTGCTTCCGGGAAGCTACCTGCGGTAGCCGCCTAGCGGCCACCGAAGGGAACCACCGTCTCCGGTGGAGTGGCCACGGCCGCTCCACCGGTGACACCCACGCTTCCTCCTGCCGGAGGGAGTAAGCACACCGGTGCCCCGGTGGGGACGGCTCACGCCGTTCCCACCGGGGCATCACTTGTTCTGGGCCGGCGGCCGGATTCCAGGCAGAAAAGGCGCCCCACGTCGTCGACGTGAGGCGCCTTTGTTCGGCGTCCGGGGACCCCGCCGGTTCACGGCGGGGTCGTCCAGGCGCATTCCGGGTGATCCGGCCGTGGGACGGCCAGATTGGGCTGGCGTTCGACGAGTCGCTCGTCGAAGCCCTCGTCGCCGGGGAAGCCCGCGGCGCCCTCGGCCCACATGAGCTGGCGGTACTCGGGCAGCCGGCCGTCGTAGAACGCACGGGCGACGCGCAGCGGCGGCGAGCCGTGCCAGCTGCCGTGGACCTTCACGGTCTTCACCTTCAGCGACGTCAACTCGGTGTCGACCTCGTCCAGCGCCGGCAGATCGTGCCCCATCGCGATGACGGCCGCCCGGAGGGCGTCATGGCTTTCCGGACGGGGAAGGCCACAGATCACGAATTCCGGCGAGGTGAAGGTGTGCCATTGGCCCACCGTGAAGGAACACGCCGGCCGGTCGTTCCGCACGATCGTCCAGCGGCGTGAGATCACCTGCTTCACGATGTCGTCGACCTCCGGCTCGCCCGTCCATTTCCGGCGGTGCAGCAGACAGGCACAGTTGATCCGGACAGGCTCGGTCATCGGCATTCCTCCTCTTGTTTGTCGGGACTCACTGGAAACCGTCCGGGCGGCGCCGTCCCCGACCACGGCGCCGTCCCCGACCACGAGGGCGCGCGCGGGGATCGGCGTCGACGCGCAAGGCGGCGTGGAGTGACGAGCCGCGGGGCGTGAATCACGGACGGTCGGGATGAAGGACCGATGACGAGTGGGATGCCATGAGAAGCGATCAGCCGGACTACTACGAACTCCTCGGCGTGGAGCGGACCGCGGAACCGGAGGAGATCACCCGGGCGTACCGCCGGGCGATGCGCGCGGTGCACCCCGACGCCAGCGGCACTTCCGGCCTGTTCCGGCTGGTCAAGACGGCGTACGACACGTTGAAGGACCCGGCGTCCCGGGCCGCGTACGACGCCCGCGGCCGGACGGCCCCGCCCGAGCCGCCTCGCTCCCGGCCTGAGCCGGACCCGGCCCCCGAGCCCGGGCCCGACCCGCGGCAGGGGCAGGGGCAGCAGAACGGGGCGCGGCAGGAAGGCGCGAGATCCGGGGGCCCCTCCGGCACCCCGCCGCCCGGTCCCTCCTTCACGAAACCGCAGGCGCCCGCGCCGGCATCGGCCCTGCGCGTACGCCCCCGGTTCGGCTCCCACTGGATCCGGGTGGCGGCCGTCGCCGTCTGGGCGGTGGCGTTCCTGGCCGCGGTGTACGTGCTGTGGCCCGCCGGGCTCCCCGTCGGGTTCCTCCTCCTGCTGGCCTTCCCTCTGGTCGCGATGCCGCTCATCGCCCTGGAGTCCACGCTGCGGTCCCTGTCCTGGCTCTGGGCCGTGTGCGTGCTGACGTTCGCGGGGGGCGCCGCGCTCGCCGCGGCCGAGACCGAGGGCGGCGCCTTCTGGACGCTCTGCGGCGTGCTGCTGGGGCTCGCCGTGGGCGGCGCGGGGCTGGCCGCGGCGCCGTACCTCGTCCGGAAGGGCCGCGAACTGGACCGGCTGATCGCCCCCGATTCGCTCGAATACCAGGTCTTCAACGTGCCCGGCGCGGGCCTCGACGGCGACCTCTCGCGCCAGGTGGTGGCGCGGGAGAGCGCCGCCGGGCTGGAGAGGCTCGCGCGCCTCGACGGGGTCCGGATCGTGCACGCGCTCATGGCGCCGCAGCCGTCCGGGCGGGCCCCGCACTACGTCGAGCACGTCGTGCTGCGGGGCGACCGGCTCGCCGTCGTCATGGCCCGCCGCTGGCCGGCCGGGACCTACGCCTGGACGAGCAAGGGCGCGCTCACGACCATCGGGCGCCCGTTCCCCGGCGGCGACACCGGCATCGGCGCCGCGGTGAAGGAGATCCGCAAGGTGGTGCCGCGCCGCGTGCGGGTCCGCGGGTTCGTCGCCGTGCTGCCGGACGATCCCGCGCCCTCGTCCCGGGTGAGGTTCCCGGAGCCCGAGTACGGCGACCTGCTCGCCGGCGACCTGGAGCAGGTCCGCGAGCGGATCGCGGACTGGCTCGGGCAGGGCGCCCCGGTCGTGGACCGGCGGGTGCTGGCCGCGCTGCTGCCCCATCTCCGCCGCCCCTGAGCGGGCGGGGCGTCAGCAGAGCGGAGCGCGGGCCCCATCGGCGCAGAGCCGGTCGACGGCCTCCGACACCGTGCTGACCGGCACGATCCTCAGCCCGGTGCCCCTGGCCGCCGCGACGGCGTCGGACCGCTGCCAGACCGGCACGAAGAACACCTCCATGCGCGCCTTCACCGCGGCGCGCACCTTATCGGGGACGTCGCCGACGCCGGTCACAGCCCCGCCGAGTCCGATCGCGCCCGTTCCGGCGATGCGGCGCCCTCCGGTCAGGTCGCCCGGGGTGAGCGCGTCGAGACGGGCCAGCGCCAGGATCAGCCCCGCCGACGGCCCCTCCACGGGGCCGAGCGGGTAGGCGGTGACCGAGACGGTGGGGCCCGCCTCCGTCCCGGTGAGCCGGGCGACGGACATCTTCCGGACCTCGGCGCTCCCCCACGTGGCGGCGGACGTGTGCGGGACGACGAGCACCTGCACGGTCGAGCGCCCGGCGATCGCCGTCTCAAGGTCGGCCAGGGCGCGCAACGGGGTCAGGGCGCCGCCGCCCGTGCCCGCCGCGAGGAGGACGTCGCCGGGGTGCAGGCCGCTGCCGCGGGCCGCTCCGCCGACCGCGCTCACCTGCAGGCCGGCGGCGCTCACCGGTGTCCGCCCCGCGGCGAGCTGGGCGGCGACCAGCGCGGCGTGCGTCTGGGCGGTGCTCATCGCGTCGCCGTCCGGCGCGGGGCCGGCGCCGCCCTGCCCGCCGCCGTGCCCGCCCTCGACGTTCCGGATCAGGTGGTCGCCGGCCAGCTCGGCCTTCCCCCACTGGAACCAGTTGGCGCGCCGCACGCGGACCGTCATGACCGACCAGGACCCGCCCTCGGGGCTTCCGACCCGGATCGCCGGCCCGGGACCGACGCGGTTGTACGGTGAGCCGCCCAGCCCGAAGACGGTCAGGACGACGACGGCCGCGATCACGCCGTACAGGATCTGGCGCCCCACCGGCGCCCTCCGCTGCTCGCTGCCCCTCCGGATGACGGTCGCACCCCCGTTATCATGGCGCCATGGCGCGGATCCTGGTCGTAGATGATGACGCGCGTCTCGTCAAGCTCGTGTCGGGTCTGCTGCGCAAGCGCCATTACCAGGTCGAGTCGGTGGCCAACGGGGAGCTGGCCCGGCTGGCGCTGCGGCGCGGCGACATCGACCTCGCACTGCTGGACATCAACCTCCCCGACATCGACGGGCTGTCCCTGATCGACCAGTTGCGCGACCAGGGGAACACCACGCCGATCATTCTGCTGACCGCCCGCTCCGAGCCGCACGAGCAGGCGCTCGGGCTGCGGCTGGGCGCGGACGACTACGTCGTCAAGCCCTTCCACCCGGAGGTGCTGATCGCCCGGATCCAGGCGCTGCTGCGGCGCAGCGCGGGAAGCATCGCCCGGCACTCCGGCGAGACCCGCGGCGACCTGATCGACATCCCGCCGGTGCGGGTCGACTTCACGGCCCGGCAGGTGTTCAGGGAGGGAGCCGAGGTGCGGCTGGCGCCCATGGAGTACGCCGTCCTGGAATTCCTGGCGGTCAACCGCGGCCGGGCCGTCTCGAAGGAAGAGATCATGCTGCACGTGTGGGGCACCGACCGGGGCGTCTCCCGGACGCTGGCCGAGCACGTGTCCCGGCTGCGCCGCAAGCTCGGCGACGGCGTGATCGTGACCCGGACGGGCTTCGGGTACCTCATTCCGGCCGCTCCGGAGGATTCCGCAGCCACAGCTCGGTGACCAGGACGTTCTGCGCTTCGAGCCGGCACCACATCTGGTCGCCGTCGGACTGCATGGTGGCCCGCCACCGGGCCAGCCCCAGATGGTCGCCGACACCGCTGGTCACGCGGGCCGGCCACGGCAGCCCGATCCGGGCCCGCATCGGTTCCAGTTCCGAGCGGGTCAGGTGCCGGGCGACCGAACGCACGGTGTGGACGGTGAACTCGCCCTGCTCGCGTGCCGAGACCTGCTGGTGGGCGAGCACGCCGAGCAGGGCGGTGTGGGTCCGGACGGTGTCGGCCACGATCCGGTCCGCCTTCTCGCCGGGCGAGCGCGCCTCCTCCAGCTCGGTGAGCAGCCGGGCGAGCCCGTCGATCGCCGAGCCCAGCATCTTCGCGTCCTCGTCCCGGTTCCCGTGGACGGTCTCGCCGAGCAGCCCCGCGGTGACCGAGGCGATCGTGAGCTCGCCCGCCATCCGGTGGGCGAAGCCCCGGGTGAACCTGTCATGCCACAGCTCCGGAGGCGTCTCCGCGTCGTGGCCGATGATCACAGCGGACGCCGCGGTCAGCGGGATCGCGGTGTGCGCGCCGCTGGTGAAGACCGACCGCCAGGTCAGCGCCTGGCCGGCCACGACGAGCGTGTCCCGGTCGAGGGTCCCCCCGGCCGGACCGCTCAGATCCTCTACGCCGCAGGGCGGGACCCCCGCCCGGGCGTGCACGACCACCGGCACCACCGGGGTCGCCTCAGGCCTTCTCCGCGGCGGCCTTGTCGGCCACGAGCTGGTCGAGCGCCTCGCGCAGGTCGGTCCCGGTCTTGACGACCCGGACGTAGTGCCCGGTCAGCCGCCCGGCGAGCTGGGCGTTCAGGCCGCCCTCCCCGATACCGCCGGAGAGCTGGTGCTCCTCGACGGCGACGATCGCGTTCCCGCGCTCGGCGAGGGCGTCGGTGACCTGCACCGGGTTCATGGCGTTGACCAGGAAGGCGGCCGGGTCCCGGGCGTACTCGATGATCTCCAGGCGCTCCCTGCCGTAGCCGTGGTTCAGCAGGCTCTGGGCGCCCTTGAGCCGGCTCGCGCCGCGGCCGATGCACGCCCCGCGCGCGTCGACGCCGGTGACGGTGGGCGCCACGGCGATCTTCGTCTTGGTCCCGGCGACCCGGGCGATGGCCTTGATGACGACCTTGCCGTTGAGCAGCTCGTCGACGAACCCGGCCAGCAGGCGCTCGACCAGCTCGGGCGCCGTGACCGAGAGCATGAGCCGCTCGGAGCCCGGGGACTGGCCGGCGGAGACGCCGACGACCAGCGCGATGACCTTGCTGCCCTGCGCCAGTTCGGGCGGGGCGGCCCCTTCCGGGAGGTCGAACGCGTCGGCGCGCGGCAGAAGGGCGTCGCGGGCCTCTCCGGTCGCGACGTCATAGACGGCGCAGCGGAAACCGTCCGGTCCGCTCGACTTGATGTGGGCGGTCACCGTCGTCCCGACGAGCGGGGATTCGAGACCGAGATCGCTGAGGATCGTTTGCACCGTCACTCTTCCTTTCGTTGGCAGACGAGGCCCGTGGCGTCGCCTGTTCCTACCGCAGCCTAAGCGCGTACCCCCTGACCTCTAGAGTCCGTCGCTTCCGCGATCCGCAACCCGACGCGGCGAACTGGTTGCGAGTTCCATGTCACGGCACACCGGGCGTACACCAAACAACCATCAGCAAGGCAACAGAAGATCCATGGGTGGTCAATTTTCTGTCAACGAACTTGTCGCGGCGTTGCCTTCCCGGACAGTTGCGCCCCCTCCCGGCGAAGCGCTCAACTGCGATCTTCCGCCCGCGCCCGTCCGCGCACCCCCGATGTCCGGCCGACAAAGAGCCTCGCGACCGTCCGAGCGGCCTGCGAACGTATCAACGATCTGTTTCGGATCCGACCGTTCCCGGGCCGCCCGGCATCGAACGTGCATAGCTACAACTCCAGCCTCGCAATCCCGACTAGCCGAGGGAGACGGATGGACATCGAGCAGCCAGCGCGTGGCGAGCGCCCCACCGCCGACGAGTTCCGTACCCGCAACGACGAACTCTTCGCGCGGCGCCACGAGCTCCAGGAGCGGCTCACCGCTTTGCGCGCACGGGCCGACACCGGTGAGATCGACATGCTCTCCGAACTGGTGCTGCGGCGGGTCGAGCGTGAGTTCGACGACCTCACGCTGGAGATCATGATCGCGAACTTCGGCCTGGTGCGCAGGTACGTCACCATGTTCACCTCGAAGTCCAGCGAGCACATCGAGGACTTCGAGAGCGCCGGCAAGGTCGGGCTGCTGTGGGCGATCGCCTCCTACGACCCGAACCGCGGCCCCTTCGCCAGCTGGGCCTTCAAGCCGATCCAGCGGGAGGTCCTGCGCGCGGTGCGGGACGCCGACCACCCCAACCTCAACCCGGGGGACTTCGAGAAGCGCCCGGCCATCCTGGCCGCCGAGCGCGCGTTCCTCGAGGAGGCCGGGCCGGACGCCCCGACCGACCACGCCGACATCGCCCGCCGCGCCGGCGTGACCGAGGCCCAGGTGCGCCGCGTGCTCGACGCCCCCCGGCTGGACAGCCTGCACACGGTCGCGGGCGGCCCGGGCGAGGACGACGTCGCGTGGGAGGACCGGCTCCCCGACTCGGCCCCGAGCATCGAGGACGAGGTGCTCCTGCGCTTCGACCTGCGCGCCCTCAGCAGCCGCGGCTTGCCGTTGCTCGACCCCCGCGAACGGTACGTACTGACGCGCCGGTTCGGACTGGACGGCGAGCCGGAGCAGGCGTTGCGCGTCATCGGCGAACGGCTCGGGCTGTCCCGCGAAGGGGTGCGGCAGATCCAGCAGAAGGCGCTGGCCAAGCTGCTCCAGCCCGTCGTCGAGACACCCGAGGGCGCCCGGAGAATCGAAGGACGGGCAGGATGAACGACGGACGGGAGCACGCGGGCGGCCCCGGTTCGGGGCAGGCCGGCGGCGCCGGGGAGGCGTCCTCGTGGGTCATCATCGACGACACCGCGGACGCCGGGGAGGAGCCGGCGGCCGCCGCGAAGCCCGCCGCCCCCGCGTCCGAACGGCCGGAGGAGAGCCCGAAGCCCGCGCAGGGCGACCCCTGGGCCTCGCTCGGGACCTGGGACTCCTGGAGCGCCGCCCCGGGGGCGCCCACCGAGGCCCCCGGCGATGCCTGGAGCGCTCCCAGCGCCGCGCCCGGCTCCAACGCTCCCTCTGGACGGCCGAACACCCGCCCCGGCCCACCGGCGAACCCGCCGAGCCCCCAGCAGAACGTCCCGCCGCGCCCGCAGAACAACGTCCCGCCAAGCCCCCAGCAGAGCCTCCCGCCGAACCCGCCGCAGCACACCCCGCCGCGCCCCCAGCAGAGCCTCCCGCAAAGCCCGCCGCAGAACACCCCGCCGAGCCCCCAGCACAGCGTCCCGCCGAACCCGCCGCAGGGCCTCCCGCCGAACGCGCAGCACAGCTTCGCCCCGAACCACGGCGCGCCTCCGAACCACAGCGCACCGCAAAACCACAGCGTGCCGCCGGGCCACGGCGCACCGCCGAACTACGCCGTGCCTCCGGCCACGCCTCCCGGATCGCCCTTCGGCGCCCCGGCGAGCGCTCCCCATGCCGCCGCTCCCGGTGTCGGCCACCAGCCCGCGAGCGCACCCGGTGCGCCGCCCGCCCCGGCGCCGCACGGCTTCCCCGAGGCCGGTGGCGCGTTTCAGCCGGAGCCGGCCGCGGGCTGGGCGCAGACCGGTGACCAGAGCGGCGCCGCCGGTACCGCGCAGAGCGGCTGGTTCTTCGACGAGCACACCGAAGACGACGTCCTCCCGGACGAGCCAGAGCCGATGGAAGCCGGAGGCGCGGCTCGCCGGTCGCTCGCCGGTCGGCTGCCCAGGCCCGGCACCTTCGACCTCATGCCCACGCTCGTCACCTTCTTCATCACCTGCTTGGGCGTCCTGCTGGTCATCGCCTCGCTCATGTGGCGTCCAGACCTCCCGTAGCAGCGACCCGCACGCCCGGGGAGCCCGGCCGGCGGCCCGGACCGGCCGGTCAGGCCGGGGCCGCGTTCCAGAGGCTCCGCATCGTCTCCCGCGCCTCCTCCGCCGCGCCGAAGACGCGTGGAGCGCGGTCGAGGACCGCCTGCAGATCCCGCGCGGAGCACACCCACACACCGGCGGGCGTGCTGAACGGCCGATTCCGCATCCCCGGCACGCACACGACCGCCAGGACCGTCCTGCCGCCCAGCTTGCGGGACAGCCTCCGCGCCTGGTTCGCCGCCTGCCGGGCCGGGTCGCCGTGCAGCACGCGCTTGCCGACCCGCATGGTCCCGCCCTCGGCGGAGACCCGGCCGTGCCCCGTCTTCACCTCGATCGCCGCGGCCCCGCAGCCGCGGGTGAAGACCACCGTGTCGCAGTCGCCTCCGCGGGAGCCGAGCACGAGCCCGTAGGCCGCCGCGACCGACTCGGTGCGCCGGACGGCCGCCCGCACCTCACGCTCGGACCGCGCGCCCACGGACGACCGGCGGGCCTGCCCCAGCGACCGCGTCGCACGCGTCCACGCGTACGCGCAGCCCGCCGCCGCGGCCACCCCGGCGACGGCCGCCGCCACCCTCAGCGCACCCGCGTCCAGGAGGAGCGCCCCCAGTAGGGCCCCCGCGGCCGTGACGGCCAGCGTGGCGGCCCCGGCCGCGTAGAGCGACATCCGGGTCCGGTGACGCCACATCTGCCGGGAGACGAAGTCTCCGGCCCGTCCGACCTCGTACATGGATCTCCCTTGGACACTCGACTCCGGGGCCGCGGACGGGCCGCGGACGGGACCGCGACGGGGGCCGCGGATCAGGCCCGGGCGCGGAGCCGTTTGCGGCGGGCCGCCTCGGCCTCCGCACGGCGCGGCGTGGGCCGCCCCTTCGCGTCCCGCGGGCCGCGCTCGGCTCCGCCGTCGTCGCGCCCGCCGCCCCGCGGCCGGGCGCCGCGCCTCCGGATGTTCCTCAGCGCCCTGAACCAGACGACGCTCTGCTCCGACCCGTCGCGGACCACGTCCAGGACCTCGCGGCCGAGCCACCGGCCGGCCCGCCGGACGAGACGCCAGATCGTCAGCGCCATGCCGGCGATCATGAAGTTCAGCACCGCGGCCAGCCCGGCCACCTGGCCCCAGGCGGCCGCCTCGCGCACCCCGCACCGGCCGGTGCTGAAGAGCCCGCCGGGGCACTCGCCCGGCACCAGCACCACGAGCGCTCCCGCGGCCGCGGCGAGGGCGCACAGCGCGGCGGCGGCGGTGAACCTGCCGATCGTCTTCTTCCAGCGGCGGTGGAGCCGCACGTTCAGCCGGACGACCGCGGCGGCGGCGACGCCCGCCGCGCCGGCGGTGACGACGTCCCCGAGGTCGAACGTGACCACGTCCCCGTACTGGAGGACGAGCATCCCGATCGAGAGGCCCGCGAGGACGAAGCCGAGCAGTAGGACGATCGAGGCCTCCAGCGCGATCGCCAGGGGGTCGAACCGGCGTGCCCGCGCCTCGCCCTTCGAGGGCGCCTCGCCCTTCGAGCGCGCCTTGCCGTCCGCCCGTGCCTTGCCGTCCGGGCGCGCCTCGTCCTTCGGGCGGCGCCGCGGCGGCCTCACACCGGCCCCCGCGTCCCCTGCGGGGCGCCCAGCGGCATCGTGACCGGCACGCCGGGCAGGGCGGGCGGCTGGTAGCGGTCCAGCTCCTGCTTCCGCATCGGGATGATCACGTACTCGACCCGGCTGGCCGGCTTGTTGACCCGCAGGTACCCCTCACCGGTGCCGAGGGCCCGCAGCTCCTTCGGGAAGACGATGAACTGCTCCTCCCCCATGGCCTGCAGGTTCTGGGTGTGGCCGTCCTGGCCGACCCGCTCGCTGAACTTGTTGTTGTCGCGCATGCCGAGGAACTCCGCGCACTTCTCCGCGGCCTCGGGGGACGACTGGGCCATGGCGATCAGCCAGTTGATGTTCTGCGTGAGCCGCGACCAGTCGTCGCCGTCCTTGTCGATCCAGTCCGTCGGCCCCTGGGTGCACAGGATCATGTTGAACAGCGCGGACCGGACCCGGGACAGCATGTTCATGGCGATCTCGCGGTCGATGAAGTTCGCCTCGTCCACCACGATGAGCCGCGGCTTGTCCTTGGGAGCGCGGCCCTGGATCCGCTGCGCGGCGTACACCGACAGCCGCTGCAGCGCCGAGGAGGACAGGATCTTCGCCATGTCGGGCTGGCCGAGGGAGTTGAGGCCGATGTAGGTCAGCCCCTCGCGCCGGACGTCGATCATCTGCCGCTCCCCGCCGGGGACCAGGATGCGGCGGCCCGCGCCGGAGTCGTACAGGCCGGTCAGCTTGGTGCCGAAGCTGGCCGCGGAGACGCCCTCGTCGCGGGACGGCCGGAGCACGTTGGTGTAGCGCTCGGTGCAGTGCCCGAAGCCGCGGACCCCGTCGATCGCGAGGACGTGCTCCTTCACGGCGCCCTTCATGTTCTCGCCGTGCTCCATGATCTTGCCGATCTCGAGCATGTTGGGCGGATTGAACCGGTCCGGCGCGATCTCGGCGGCCTCGTGGAGCATCTGGACGACCTGCTGGAGGACCTTGCGGTTCAGGGCCTGCCAGTACGCGTCGTCGAACTCGACCATCGTCATGATGGTGTCGAACGCCTCGTCGGCGGACATGCCCGCGAGGGCGTTGAACCAGAAGGCCGGCTGCTCGTCGCCGAGGGCGATCTCCTGCATCGGCATGCGGTGGGCCTGCGCGTAGGCGCGCAGGAAGTCGCGCAGACCGCCGGGCTCGGTGTCCTCCTTCATGTCGAGGACGGTGACGTCGAAGCCCATGTCGAGCGCCGCCCCGATGATCCACATCAGCGTGACGGTCTTGCCGCTGCCGGTGGAGCCGACGACGGCGCCGTGCATGCCCATCTCCGCGGTGCTCAGCCACACCGGACGGTCCTTGGCGCCGAGCCCGATGGGGATGGTCTTGGCCTTGATCGGGGTCTTCCTGGCCTTCTCCGTGGCGTACGGGCCGTGCACCGCCGGGATGTCGGCCACGGTGACCCGGGTCGCCACCCGCTTCTTCAGCATCTCCCGGCGGCCGTCCCGCGGAGTGATCGGGTCGTCGACCAGTTCCTTCTGCCGGAACCAGGTGCCGTCGAACAGGTCGACGAACTTCTTCTTCTTGCGCAGGAAGGCCGAGAGCGTCATGACCGCCGATCCCCGGGCCCTCCCGACGATCAGTCCGAAGAGGCCCGCGAGCACCGCGGTCAGCGACAGCAGCACGGTGACGGGCACCTTCCCGGGCTGCCCCGGGCCGAAGTCGGCGAAGCTCGCCAGCCAGTAGCCGTACGCGTAGGCGTTGTCCTTGGCCCGGAGGGCGAGACCCACCACGCCCGCCAGCGCCACGATGACCCAGTCCCGGCGGGCCAGGAACCGGCGCAGGGAGATGAGCAGGACCCAGGCGCAGAGGGCCGGGATGAGCACGGCCAGGATGACCGCGAACACCAGCAGGACCATGGTGGGAAAGACGTAACCACCACCGACCAGGTCCGTGGACCTGTCGTCCGGCCGGCCCCTCGGGTCCGCCATCTTCACTCCTTACGCTGAGGTGCCTGCGTCAACCGCCGCTGTTGCCGACCTGGTCGACGCTTGTGAAGATCTTGCCTACGAGGCTGCTCATCATCTTGACCCCCTGGACGGTGAGTCCGAGGTTGAACAGCATCCCGCCGATGAGCAGAGCGAAGATGAGCGACTTGAACGCCTCGCCCGGACGGCCCCGGCCGATGCCGTTGATCATCCGGAAGACTCCGAACACGACGATCACGACCGCGATCGCACCGCAGATCGCGACAAGCGCCTTGCCCGCCGGCGAGCTGAAGAAGCTGTCGGCCCCGGTCTGGCCGAGTTCGGGTCCCGCGAGTATGTGAAAACCAGGAACTGACATCCTTTTTCCCTCCATGGTCTGAGGTCCCGGTCAGTTGTTCAGTGCGTTGCTGTAGGGGTTCAGTTCCGCTGCGGAACCTGCAGGCCCCCACGCGAGCACCGGCGGCTGCGCCCCGCTGGCTCCCACCAGCAGGTCGAAGTCGGCGAAATTAGTGAATGGTTTGACGTTCCCCTTCTTTCCAGGGACCGTCCCGGATTGTTCGGCTCTGGCAAGCATGATCCTCACCCGGACGACGAGCTGGTCGTCGAGCGTCTTGATCGCCGAAAGGATCTGCACGGCCTGGGAGGAGTCCGCCAGGCGGAACCCCGAAAGGCCTTCGTAGCGGTGCTTGGGGTCCTGGTCACCGGTGACGGCCAGCAGTGCCGTCGAATCACCCGTGGCGTAGGCCGCCGCCCATCGCAGAATCTGGTTTTTGGACTCGGTGCTTACTTCCGTGGTCAGCTGCCGGTAATTGGTGTAGTCGCCGGTGCCCTTGGGCTTGCCTGTGCCGTTCTTCCAGACCGAGAAGGCGGGAGAGGCCGCCAGGCGGGGGCCCGAAGGGTCGAGCAGCACCGGCACGTCCAGCTGAAGCACATGCGCGCTCATCGGCGGCGTCTCGCTGGCACCGGGCGAGGGGCTGCCCTGCGGGCCGGCCGTCGTGCTCGGAGACGGCGTACCGGTCGTGCCCGCCTGCGGAGCCGCACCTGACGGGGACGCGGCCGCTCCGCCGGACGGTGGCGCCGAGGCCCCGCCGGACGGGGTCGCGGAAGCTCCTCCGGACGGGGTCGCGCTCGGCCTGCCGCCGGCCGCCGGGGACGGACTCTGCGTCGCCGCCTGGTCGTTCAACACGACGAGGTAGTGGTGGATCTCGAAGTCGGTGAAGCCGAGCTCCTTCGTCCCGAAATGCCGGGGAGTGAATCCGACCCAGTTCAGCGCCCGGTAGTCGAGCGGGGCCGAGGTCCCGTCGGGGGCCTCCACGGACGCCGCCTGCGGGTCGAAGGAGTCGGCGCGGGGCACGTCCTGCACCCGGCCGGCCAGGAAGTTCATCGCGGCGGTGTACGACAGGTCGCGACCCTGCGGTGTGACCGCGGACAGGTCCGGCTTGCTGCTCCCGCTCGTCAGGGCGACGAACACCGCGACGATGCTCAGTGCCGCGGCCAGGAACAGCGCGATCAGGATCCTCCTGGCCCGCCTGCGAGCGGTCGGCTCACTGGAACGCCGGGCGGGCACCATGGTGAAACGAGTGGGTGACTGTTCCGGCATCGTCCCTCCTCTATTTGTCGTGTTGCAGCCAGGACCGTGCGGCCCTCACGCCGATGCGCAAGTGCCTGCCGTGCTCACCCGCGACGGCGATCCTTGCGGCCCCGCCCGCGGCCGCTGGAAAGCTGGGTGGACGCCGTCAGCGCGCGTCCCTTGCGGCGGGGAGCCCGCAGCCGGTTCGCCCCGGGGATCTCCTGCTGCGGGTAACCGCGCGAGTCCCAGCGGACCGCGTCCACAGGGACGCCCCCGGGCAGCATGCGCACCTTGCCCGCGGCGGTGCGGCGCAGCGGTGAGATGCCGATGTACAGCCGGACCGGCCGGCCGTCCACGTAGAGCCTGCGGTTGCGGGTCCCGTTGATCTGCAGGCCCATCCACGTCGCCAGCGACTCCCCGTTCAGCGGGGACAGGCTGACGGACGCCCAGCCGGCCGCTCCGCCGAGCACCGGGCCGTACATCAGCGCGTTCAGCCCCGGGCCGAAGACGAGGAAGGAGATCAGGAACCCGAACGCCGCCCCGACGACCACGGCGATGAGCGTGGTGAGCCTGAGCGTGCGGGGCAGCGTGATGTCCTTGTTCAGGCTGCCGATCACCGCGGGCGGCGGCTTCAGCATGTTGGTGGCGGCCAGCATCGCCGGCCCCCTGACGCGGTCGTCCTCCTCGCTCATGCCTCAAACCGTGCGGGGTTGCCCCCCGGACGCCATAACGATTCGCGACACGTCGCCGCACTCCGGTTGCCCGGACCCGCCCGCCCGCGACGGTCAGAGTCATGCCGAAGTTGACCGACTACGCCCGCGAGGGCTTCCGGCGGCGGCGCCTCGTCAAGGAGACCGAGCTGCCCGAGTGGTGGAACATCGCGGTATGGGCCGGTGTCGGTGGCATCATCCTGATGCTTCTGGTCAGTGCGGTGTTGGACCGCGGCGGCTCCTCCGGCGCCGCCCCTGCCGCGAGCCGGGCGCCGCGCTACCAGGTCCAGACACTCGACCCCCGGGGCCTCACCGCCTCACCGAGCCCGGGGGAAGGGACGCCCACCCCCTCCGGGGGCCCGTCGCAGGTGCTTCCGACGGGAGCCGCGGCCAGCAACTTCACCGCCACCGCCGCGACCAGGGTCCCGATGACGGACGGCGGCGCGACGGTCGTCCCCGCCGGCGCGCTCAACGTGGCCACCGCCTCCGCAAGGGCCATCGTGACCGGGAACTGGAAGGGCATCCCCGTCATCGGCACGGCGCGGCCGACTCCGGCCAAACCCATGCCGCGGGGATCGGTGGTGCGGGGGATCACCGTCATGGATCCCACGAAGACCGGCAACAGCCAGTACCGGTTCAGCGCGACGATCACGCACCCGGGCGGGGCCCGGCCGGACGTCGTCGAGCTCCTGGTGGAGCCGGACGGAAACGGATACGCGGTCCGGGCGGGTTAGCACACCCGTCGACCGCGATCCGCCTTCCCCTTGCCCTGAACACGAATCATCGGACGGTCAATTTCGATCGTCTCCCGCGCCCGGGGGGTGAGCGCAGAGCCGAGCAAGGTACCGGAACCGAGGTAGCGGCTAATGCCCTGGATGGACGAGGACAGCAGCCCGTGGAAGGGCTCCGAGGTCTCACCGCGGCCTCTCGACGGCGATGAACTGCAGGACGGCCCGTCCTCGGCTCCACCACAGCCGACGGCGCTGCAGCCTGTGGTGAACGGCGAGCCGCCGGAGGATCTGGCCGAGCTCGCGCCGGAAGAGATCGCCACGCTCGGTTCGGACCCCCGGCTCGCCGCGGCGGCCCAGCAGCCGCAGAACGTCTCCGACATCCTCAAGGAGCAGTCGGCGATCGACCGCGGCCCGGACGGGAAGGGAACGAACCCGTACGGCGACGCGGCGCTGCGGGGCGGGCCCGTCCAGCTCAACAAGGACAACCCGCTCGGCATGCAGCGGGCGCTGGACGTCGCCGCGAAGGCCGCGCAGCTGGCCAAGGACCTCAAGGCTCCGCCCACCGGCACGCCGTCGGAGCAGGCGCCCCAGAGCGACCCCAGGGAGGGGCTCAAGAGGGCGGCCGGCGACTTCGCCGAGGGCAAGCTGCGCGAGGCGGCCGCGAAGAAGGGCCTCCCGGCCAACTACGTCCCGTCGATGCCGGAGGGCGACAACCTCGGGGAGAAGGGCCTCAACCTCCTCGGGCAGGCCGCCGACATCGGCGCCCGCGCCCTGTCCGACCGGTACGCGCCCAAGGTGTACGACGGCGTCAAGGACTCCGGCGCCGGCGGTCGGGCGCTGGACAAGTTCGAGCAGTCCAAGCTCGGCCAGAAGATCCCGAAGTCGTTCATGGACGGTTTCCGGCGCCGGAAGGGCGGCGCCCCGAACGCGGCGGCAGCGGGCGCCGGCCAGAAGGGCAAGGACCAGAGGGCCTCCGGGCAGAAGTCCGAGAAGGATAAGAAGCACGGCAAGCTCAAAATGCTGCTGGCCGCCAGCCTTCCGGTCCTCATCCCGTTCCTCTGCATCATCCTCATCGCCGGGATGATCCTGGGCGTCAACGTCGACGACGACGTCCCGGAGTCCCAGCCCGAGCAGACCTCGGACACCAAGGTCGCCGAGTACTTCCCCGGCAACTGGCAGCGGATCCTCAAGCAGGCGTCGGAGCAGACCTCGGGGAGCGCGCAGGACTACTCCGAGGTCCCCTGGACCATCCTCGCGGGCCTCGCCAAGGCGCAGACCGACTTCGCCCGCTACAGCCCGTACGACAACGTCGACCGCGACCCCGGCCGAAAGGCGAAGGAGGTCCCCGGCGGGGACGGCTCCGGCGGGGACGGCACCGGCGGCGTGGACGTGAACGTCAGCAACACGGTCGGCGCCGGGCCCGGTCCGGTCGAGGGGATCACCGGCGCGGGCTCGGCCGCCACCGTGCCCGGCACCGGGAGCGACCACGTCGCGCCGCCGGACGGCGATCTCAGCCACCAGCTCGGCTGGTTCCTCTGGGCGCTGCGGATGCAGGAGTCGAACGGCGTCTACGACCGCAACGCCGGGACGAACCAGAGCACCGCCTGCGGCGCCTACCAATACATCACCAGCACCTGGAACAACTACGGGGGCTACGCGAGGGCGTGCCTGGCTCCGCCGAGCGTGCAGGACCGGCGGGCCAAAGAGGACGTCCTCAGGATGTGGAACAAGTACCACAAGTGGCAGCCGATCGCGGTCGACCACTTCACGGGGAGCTGGGGCCCCAACCCGGAGAAGTGGGACCAGTGCCCAGGGGCCTGCGACTTCAACCCGACGGCCTGGAAGTACGTCGACGGCGTCATGACGAAGATGCGGGCCGCGGCGCAGGCGCACCCGGCCGGTTCCGGCGCCGCGCAGCCCGCCTCGTACCACGTCCGGCCCGGCGGGCCCCGGACGCAGACCGCCGCGCTCCGCGCCGGCGCGGACGCGCCGGAGACCGGGGGCACCGGCCCTGCGCGCCTGGGGATGCGACGTCGAGGACCCGGATCCCGACATCGGCGGCAAGGACGACCAGGGCTCCGGACCGTACCTGCTCACCCCCGCGGCGTCGGGTCAGATGCGGATGCACGGCATGAATCCGCAGAACCCGTGCCAGTCCTCCTACTTCGTGGCCTTCGAGCTCGTCAAGGCGGCGGAGAGGGTGCACCGGGACCCGAAGAGCCCCAAGTGGAAGGCCGACGGCAACGAGAAGGACCAGGAGAACGCCCGCAAGTACTGGAGCAAGGTCATCGCGACCTCCGGCATCTTCATGGAGCGCACCGCCAGCCCCGGCGGGGCCTGCGCCGTCCCCCCGCCGGACGACCCCGAGAAGCCGTGGTCGGTCAGCTTCAAGATCATTTCGATCTGGCGCTGCGAGACCAACCGGCTCCAGAACCTCTACCTGGTCACCGGCGCCAAGTACCAGGAGGGCGGGTTCAAGTACTCCGTGCAGGAGAACCGGCCCGCCGCCGTCGAGACCCTCGTCAACGAGGCGATGTCGGTCAGCTACGGAGCCGGCAAGTGGAAGACCGACAAGTGCGAGAACGGCAAGGACTCGCGCCAGGGCATCTTCCCGATGACCAAGGAGGAGGCGGAGGAGGCCGGCGTCGAGGACCGGTGCGACGTCGACAAGAACATCGCCGGCGCCGCCAAACTGGTGCTGTCCGTCGAGAAGGTCCCGCCGGAGGAGCGCCCCAACGGCATCGGGCCCTTCCAGCCGATGATCGGCGGCTGGCAGAAGCTCAGCATCGCCATGGGCACCGACCTCAAACTGTTCTCCCAGATCGGCCCCGGGCAGAACAACTTCGAGGCGTCGGACAAGTGCCTCACGGTGATGAGGAAGTTCCTCACCGACATCGCCCCGTTCGCGACCGAGTTCGCGTCGCTGAAGAAGCCCCCCGGCGACGACAAGGTGTACAGCGAGTGGAAGCCGAAGCTGGACAAGGTGGAGGAGGACCACGGGATCACCGACCCCGGCATGGACCCCGCCTGCATGATCGGGTCCTGGGCCCCCGGCTTCAACAACACGCTCGCCCAGATCGCCACCGACCTGGCGGGCAGCGGGGCGAACGGCGCCAACCTCAGCGGCCTGGGCAACTACTACCAGGGCCGGGAGGACGCCAACAAGGAGACCCCGCCGGTCGTCGGCGAGGACACCCTGGTCATCCCGCGGCTGGCGCTGCGCCCGCTGAAGCCGGTCGGCGCGCCGGTCGCCCCGGACGCGACCGAGGCGTGGAGCCGGCTCGGCAACACCGAGGGCGTGCTGCTCCCGCTGGAGCAGATCGCCGTCGAGTACGCCTGGTTCTTCGGCGGCGTCATCCCGCCGTTCAACAGCGCGGGCAAACTGATCGGCTCGCTCGCCACCGGCGGGGGCGGCGCGGTGGACAACGGCACCGTGCAGGTCACGGTCGGGCCTGACGGCTGCCCCGAGAACGCCCCGGACAACACCCTGCGCGAGGGGGCCAAGGAGATCGGGATCCGCAAGCTGTGCGTGGACTCGGTGGCCCAGGCCCGCACGCCCCAGGCGGCGATGGCCATCAAGTGGGCCCTCACCCACCTCGGCTGGCCCTACGCCCCGCTCGACTCCGGCAAGCGGAACGACCCCGGCTGGGCCGACTGCTCCAGCTTCGTCTCCCGGGCCTACCGCGACAGCGGCGCCATCAAGAACCTGTACCCGCAGGGCACCAACGCCCCCGTCACCACCACGTTCGTGGGGGCGCGCTGGACGCACAAGATCACGCTCAGCCAGGCCAAGCCCGGAGACCTCGTGGAGCCGCACTCCGGCCACGTGGCCATGCAGCTCGCCGACGGCTACAAGGTGCACACCAACCAGACCGGGGACGTCTCCAAGGTGGAGCGCGCCTACTCCAGCGCTTACTGGGTCGGTTGGATCGACCCCAGCAAGGTGTGAAACGCTCCCTCCCGACGGCCGCCGATTCCGCGTGATGATGATCACGCGGAATCGGCGTAACGGCCTTTTTCATTATGCCGGCGCTCCGTTCACGAGACCTGCCCAAAAACGGCCACGGTGCACCTTTCGCTTGCGCACACGGTGCGCTGTGCGCGACAATTGATGAGCACATCGCAAACAGAGCCGACCCGGCCCCGTTCGCATCTCATCAGACGCGTACAGAAGCCGGGTCCATCACCCGGCTTCTCGCGCCTTCACCGAAAGGAAACACCGTGAACAGCGCGCAGCCGAAAAACCGACGCATCCAGCTCATCGTCCTGGCCGTCGTGGCCGCACTGGCGACCGCCGGCCTGGCGTTCGCTCTGGTCATGAACACCGGCTCGGACAGCGCCAGCGACCGGACCGACCCCAAGCCCAGCGCGACGGCCCCGGCGAACCAGAACGAGCCCCGCGAGGTCATCGCGATGGTCGAGCACGGCGAGCAGCACGCCCTGCTGAGCTTCAAGATCTACCCCCAGGGCGGTCAGGTCACCGGGACCTACACGCTGGTGCACTTCGACGGCAGCGGCCGCAAGGTCGAGTACCCGAAAGACCAGCCGTTCAACGGCTCGGGCACCGGCAACTCGGTCGAGCTCAACGGCCTGGGAGACCTCGGCCCGGTCAAGGGCACGCTCTCCCCGGACGGAACCAGCCTCACGTTCGACCAGACCTTCGGTGTGGAAGAGACCGTGTGGCAGGTCATCGGCTCCGAGAGCGTGTTCGACGGCAAGGTCGACGAGTACGCCAAGCGGTTCGAGTCGTGCTCCAAGAAGCACGACTACAACCCCTGCGAGGGCGTCAGCTGAACGCCTACGCAGGCGCAGGTTCCCCGAACCTGCGGGAACACGACCCGAACCCCGACGACGACCGGCCTCCACCCCCCAGCGGGGCGGAGGCCGGTTCTACTTTCGGCTCCCGGCGCCTTGGGGCCAGGTCCTGTCCGCGGAGACCTCGGCCACGCGCGCGAACGCGTGACCTGCCCGGTGGAGCGAGGCCGAAGGCGAGCGAAACCGGGCAGATCGCGAAGCGATGCCGCGTTCGCCCAGGCCAGGTCACGTAGCGAGCCGCCAGGCGAGCGAAGTGGGCCGGGCCTGAGAAAACACAGCCGCCAGGCGAGCTACGTGGGCCGGGACTGAATAAACACGCCCTAGGTCCTGGACATCTCGTCCCGGTACATGTCCCGCAGCACCCTGCGGATGTCGACCGGGGTGTTCGCGTTCGCCGCCAGCCGGGGGTCGACCTGGGTCATTCGCCTGCTGTCCTGGAGCGACCGCTCCAGGTCGCTCAGCCGGTCCATCACCGCCTGGTTCTCCGAGCGTTCACCGCGGCCCTGCCTGTCGAACACGTCCCGCAGCTCGTCGAGGCTGCTGAGGATCCCCGCCGCGGCCCCCGAGTCGGTCGGCCGCTGGGAGATGGCGCCGACCAGCCTGTCGATCTCCTGGTGCACCTGCTGCTGCGCCTGCTGGTTGCTCTTGGTGATCTGGTCGGCGAGCCGCGTCAGCTCACCGGCGTCGATCATGCTGTTCGGATCGGCCATCTGCACCCGCAGTTCGCAGACGCCGCGCGCGTTCCTGGACGCGTCGACCGCGTCCCGGAACATGGCGCTCAGCCTGTCGACCTGCTGGGCGGCCTCCTGCTGCGCCTGGGTGAGCCGGGCGTACTCCGCTCCGAAGTCCGGCCCGCTTATGCCTCCCGCGGCCCTCGTGTCGTGCAGCTGCTTGGTCTCCAAGGCGACGCTCACCATGGAGCGGATCTCCCCTTCGAGCTGGCGCTGGAGGTTGCCGGCCGACGCGAAGGTGCCGTCCGGCATCTCGATGCGGATCCTGTTGAAGTCTCCGATCTCGTTCCGCGCGGCGGTCATCACGCCGCTCACCGCGTCCAGGTCGCGCCGCTGGCGGATGTCGGGGGCCGGCATGTCGACGTCGCTGGCCCACTCCCGGGCGGCCTCGACGGCGGCGACCTCTCCCCGGCGGGGCGCGATGCTGATGCGGGAGAGCTCCTCGTCCTTGCCCCCGTCGAGCCAGCGCTCCACCCGCACCTTCACCTCGGGAAGGCGCGTGTCGAACCCGTGGGCCTCCAGGACGTTGACGATCTCGCCTTCGTCGGTGACGTAGCCGCGTTCCCTGAGCTGCGCCGTCATCCGGGCGATCTGCTGGTCCTGGTTCTCCAGGACCCCGTCGGCGGTCATCTGGGGCCGCCGGTCGCGGGCGGGCAGGAACAGGTGCGGCATCATGCCCAGCTGCTCGGCGGTGATGCCCTGGGGCCGGCCGTTCGCGAACTCGACGTTGGGGGCGAGCAGGCCCTGGTTGCTGACCTGGAGCTGGCTGGCGTTCAGGCCCATCGCACTCGCCGCGTCGGCGAGCGCCCGCATCTTCTCCTCGTCGTTGACGAATCCGGTGAACTCCGGGTGGAGCCCGCCGGGCTGTCCCTGGCCCCACTGCCGGGCCCGCAGCATGTTCAGGCCCTCCTCGGCGTGCTCGCCCATCAGCCGCCGCTGCTCCTCGGAGTCGCTGACGCGGATGATGTTGCGGTGCCAGTCGTCGGCCTGCCGCAGGCCCGTCCGGGCGCTGTTCGCCGTGGGCATGCCCGCCGCGGAGATCGCGTCCATGCCCGTCCCGTCGCCGCCGGCCCCGGAGCGCGCGCCCCTGATCCCGTTGACGCCGGCCTGGATGCCGCGCCCGGCCGCCGCGGAGCCGGTGAAGGCCATCAGCGGCAGCGTCGCCAGCACCGCCGGCGGCGCCACCATCGTCAGGCCCGCCAGACCCGCGGTCAGCCCGGCGTACGCGGCCGCACGCTGCGCGGGCGACCCGGAGGCGGCCTTGCGCTGCAGGGCGTTCACACCGTGCTGGAGCTTCGCGCGGCCGCCGTCGTACTTGTCCTTCGCCCAGTCGGTGATCGGGCGGGTGGCTCGCTGCGCCCCCTTCTTCGCCGCGCCGGCGACCGCCCTCGTCGCGCGGTTGTTGAGCATGCGCCGCTGCAGCGACCGCTCGTCCAGTGCGGCCAGCCGCATCTTGCCCACGCCGAGGCGGCCGAGGCGCTGGGACACCTGCTGGCCGGCGTTGCGCGACAGCCTCCGGTCACCGCTGCCCCGCAGCACGATGGCCGAGGCGAATCCCGTGGCCCCCGAGGTGGAGGAGATGTCCCCCAGGCTCAGGATCTTGCTGATCTTCTTGAACAGGAACAGCGCCACCAGGGGGGCCGCGCCCTGCGCGACCTGCTGGAAGAAGTTCGGCGTGCCGTCCTTGGTGGTTGCCTCGATGGCCTGGTATGTCGTATCGGTGAGCATGGTCAGGAACGTCAGGGCAAGGGTGAAGAGGGCGTCACCCGCCGCCGCCGCTCCGGTGAGTTTGAGCAGTCTCATCCCTTGCGGCAGGCCCGCTCCTATGAGGAGCAATGTCAATGGCAATATCATGACAAGTCCCGCCAAACCCACACTGGACACTGTCATACCGATCGCCATTGGTCCCATGACGAACAGGAAGACGAAGGCGACGATCATCGACAGCAGGCCCTGGGTGAGCCGCTGGGCCTGGTTCTTGCCCAGCCAGGCGCTGACGAAGTTCCAGTCGGCCTGGCAGGCGGGCTCGCTCGCGTAGCAGTTCCCCAGCTTGTCCTTGAGCTCGTCGTCGCCGTTGAAGTAGAACGTGCCCATCGTGCCGTTGTCGCAGAGGAAGCAGAGCACGTCGATACCGGCGACGCTGAACTGGTGCCCGCTCTTGTCGTCCTCGTAGGTGACGTTGCTGTAGAGCTTCTCGCAGGCCTTCGCCTTGTCCTTGGTGTCGGTGGCCTTGTCCCACTGCGGGATCGTGTGGGCGCTGCCGAGCCCGTCGTCGTTGGCCTTGCAGGCGCCCCAGGCGATCATGATCATCTGCTCGTCCGCGGCGGGGTCGATGAAGTACCCGCGGGCCGAGTTCGACGTGGTGGTGCCCTTGCCGTGGCCGGTCGCCAGGTCGTAGGCCTCCAGCTTGTTCTCGGTGCTCACGTCGGCGTTGGCCTCGAGCCAGCGGCAGGACGCGTGGGCCGGTGAGGGGAACTGCTTCGTCCCCTCGCCGAACTGCGCGGCCTGCCAGGAACGAACGAGCGAGATCTCCCACATCTTGCTGACCTGGACCATCGCCTGTTTTCCACTGGCGAGTGAGGTCTCCTTGTTCCGGGCCATGTACTCGTCGTTGAGCTTGTCGTCGAATTTCGCGCAGGTGACCGCGCCCGCTCCGCCGTCCGGGTGGCCGTCGTAGAACACGGGATTGTTGGCCACGCCGTCGTTGACCCTGCCGATCTTCTGCAGGTCGTAGAGCGAGTCCGCCGCGGTGGTGAACCAGCCCTGGACGGTCGCGGCCATCCAGGGCATCGTGTACGCCGCCGTCGGGTTGTCCTGGTGCTTGTCGGCCTGGTTACCGATGAAGAAGATCAACCCGTTGGCGGTCAGGAACACCATGACCAGGCGTATCGCGGCCGCGGGCCCCCGGCGATGGCCGCTGCTGGACCAGCGCCGGATCACCGCCGCCATGACGAAGATCCACGAGGGGATCAGGAACCAGGCCGCGTACAGGGAGAAGGTGCGCACGACGGAGTTGATCGGATCCGCCGCCCGGCAGATCATGTCGAACGAGTAGCCGAAGCCCATGAGCGAGCCGATGATCCGCCAGCAGAGCCCGCCCGCCATGAACATCAGGCTGGCGATCATCGAGACGAACCGCTGGGTCTTGAAGATCCGGGCGTTGTCCACCACGAAGAGCTCGAAGGACGTCCACCGGTGCAGCGGCAGGAACTCCCTCGCCTCGCTGTAGGCCTCGCAGGCGTCCCGGTTGATGTCGTAGGTGGGCTCGTCGTCCGGGGCCGCCGCGAGCAGGCGCCCGCCGGCGCCCGGCACGGTCTGCGCCGCCGGCGCGGAGGAAGCGCCGGGCACAGTGGAGGCGGCGGGCGCTGAGGAATTGGCGGGCAGGGAGACAGCGGCGGGCGCGGCGGCGTTCGACGACCGGCCGCCGGATCCGAAGCCCTCGGTCTGCCCGGAGAGCAGCGCGAGGCCGCCGAAGACGGTCAGCGCCAGCACCCACACCAGCAACTGGAGTCCGCGGCGCGGGCGCGGGGGTGCCGCAGTCGCGCCGCCCGGCTCCGCCTGGACCGAACGGCTTCGCTTCCGCGGGTCGCCGCGGCGGGCCGTGCCGGGCCTCAGCCGACGAGCCATGGGTTCTCCTCCCCCGTCTGCGGCGGCGCGGCGGTGACGTCATGTCCCGTGTGCGGCGCGGCGCCGATGTCCTGCCCCGGGGCCACGCCGTTCTGCCCGGGCGGCGCGGTCGCGCCGGGATCGCCCATCCGCGCGGCGGCGGCGACGGCCGCCTCGTACTCGGCCCGCTCGGCCTCCTCGCGCTCCCTGCGGGCCTCCTCGCGCTTGCGGCGGTCCTCCGGGTTCGTGCTGTACGCCTCCGCGGCCTCGGGCGGCGTGGGGCCGAGGACGACCTGGGCGTGCCGTCCGAACAGGTCGCGGAAGATGCCGCGCGCCCAGCGCGCGGGCTTGCCGTCCTCGGGTGGCAGCGGGCCGAACTCGCGGATCTGCGCGAGCCGTTCGGAGGTCGGGTTCAGGCCGCAAAGCCGCAGCGCCGTCTCGGCCTCGCGCTTCTCGTTCAGCTTCAGCACCAGCACCCGGCTGAGGTAGGACTCCAGGTCCTTGGTGACCACGTCCGCGATCCGCTGGGTGAGGAACACCGGCATGATGTTCAGCGACCGGCCCTCACGGGAGATGCGCTGCAGCGAGGCCAGTCCCTCGGCCTGCGACAGGAAGGTCCACGCCTCGTCCACGATCAGCACGCCCGAGCGGTTGGCGATGAGGATCTCCAGCGAGGCGCGGATGACCAGGCGCACCGCCGCCAGCGCGATGCGCTCCGACACCGAGTACTCGCTCGGCGTCTTGCCCTCCGGCAGGCCGAGCTCGCGGTCGAAGTCGACCAGCGTGAGCCGCTGCGACATGTCCAGGCGGGGCAGCGGCTGGAGGGCGATGCCGAGGGAGAACATGGAGGACGCCTCCATCTGCTGCTCCACCAGGCTGCGCACCCGCTCCGCGTCGTCGCCGGGGACGTACTTCAGGGCGTCCCAGACGCAGCGCGCGCCGTTCAGCGCGCCCCGCTTCAGCCCGGAGCCGAGCGCGAGGCGCTCCGACAGCGTCAGCCCGTCGCGGGAGTCGTCCAGCGCGGACAGGATGTGCACGTTCGCGATCTCGGCCGCGATCGTCGGCGGCGCGTACCGGAACGGGTCGAAGGCCCCGGGCGACTCCTCCAGCGCCGACATCGACACCCGGCCGGCGGGGATCCCCAGCCGCTGGACGTAGTCCACCATCCCGTAGAGCGAGTCGCCGCCCTTCGGGTTCACGAAGATCACCGGTAGGCCGTTCAGCGCGGCCTGGGTGGCGACGGACTGCGCGAAGAAGGTCTTGCCGCTGCCCGGGTCTCCGAAGATCCCGAAGACCGGCGGCAGGTTCTTGCGGGGGGCGCCGAGCGGGTCGACGAAGAACGGCGTGCCGTCCGGGTCGATGAGCCCGCCGTAGACGCCGAGGTCGTCACCGAGGTCGGAGAACGCCTGGAGCCCCGCGTGCGACACCATCGGCACGTTGACGTCCTGCAGGAACGGGTTCACCCGGACGGAGGAGCAGGGCAGGGTCTCCTCCAGCGCCTGGATCTGCCGGTGCTCCAGCGCCTTCATCTGGATCCCGTAGTACTGGGCCAGGAACTCCATGTAGGTCTCGGTGGCGTCGGTCATCTCCCGCGCCATGATGAAGCTGCACCGGGCCAGCATGGGCTGGTTGGAGTTCGCGAGGTAGTCCTCGACCTCCTTGGCCTGCTGGAAGGTCTGGGAGAGCTCGACCTTCTCCAGGTCCTGGGTCTTGCGCTCCTCCTCCATGTTGGACATGATCCGGCGCTGCGCCCGGCGGGCCCTCGCCCGCGTCAGGTTCGCGGGTTCGAGCTCGGCCCTGATCGAGATGACGTGCGGGGCGTCGCCGGGGTGGCTGATCACGTCCAGCGCCCACTGGGCGTCGGGCGACGGCATGATCGGCTGGTCGAACCGCATGACGGCGGCCATCTCCAGCTCGCCGATGCCGGTGACGTCAAGCCGGGTCGGCATCTCCTCGATCACCGCGTCCGGGCCCCGCCCGAGGTTGTACCAGGACTCCAGCTGGTCGAGCTCCTGCCGGGTCGGTTCCTGCGCGTCCGCCCGCTTGAAGATGGAGACGATGTGCTCCATGTCCTTCTGGTAGTCGGACAGGTCGGGGACATCGTCGGCCATGGAGTCCTTGACCAGGTCGGTCAGGGCCTTCACCGTCCCCATGCCGCCCTGCGAGCCCTTGCCGGCGCGGGACGTCTTGTCCATGAGCGACGACCGGAGCTGCACGCCGACGAACAGGACGCGCTTCGGGGCCAGGAAGCCGAAGGCCTCGGCCTGGTAGGCGCGGAGCTCGTCGGTGTTCTCCTTCGGCGGGGTGACGAGGTCGTCCCAGGTGATCGAGACCAGGTGGATGTTGCGGTTGTTGGACAGGGTCGCCAGACCGCCCACGGGCTGCCGCGACGTCCGGCCGAGGTCGCCCAGGAGCCGGGACAGCGGCGCCGCCATGGACAGCTGCTCCGCCGGGTCCTCCCATTTCATCGGCGACAGGCGCACGGTGCGGTAGATCCACACCTCGCCGTTGTAGCCGACGTAGACGCCGTCGCTGGTGCGCCAGGCGTACGGAGTGGTCCACATGGTGGCGGTGTCGGCCTCGGAACGGCCTGCGCGGCTGGTCCCGGTGAGACGTCCGAGCGCCGCCCTCAGGTTGACCATGTGCTGTCATCTCCCTGGTCGTGTTGGCTCTCAGGGAGACAGTCCGGCATCCGGGGCTGGCGGCATCCGTCATTGTCCGCACAGTCGCTATTAGAGATTCCGGCCGCTTCGCCGACCGGGTGACAACCAGAGCGCTGAGGACACTGAGTGATGGCAACTGCGCCGAACCTCGTCGTCGCGGGGGACCCGGGCGTCGCCCGGAGTTTGCGGGATACCGGTCGGTTCTCCGCCGTGTACGACGCCGCCTCCGCGGCGGAACTCCGCGACCTGTCCAAGAGCGGGCGGGTCGGACCCCCCGCCGCCTTCATGTTCGCCCCGGGGTTCGTCGAGGACCTCCCGGGCGCCGGCGTGTCCGTTCTGGCGAACGGGCTGGCCGGCCGCGGGTTCACCGTGCTCGTGCACGGATACTTCGCGGAACGCGGCGACACCTTCGATCCGGGCGTGCACGTCATCGGCGGGCAGCTCAAGATGTCGGACCTGCTGGCACTGTTCGGCATCTCCGGCCCTGCCCCGGCCAAGCCCGCCGCACCGCCCCCGGCGGCCACGCCACCGGCCGCACCACCGGCCACACCACCGACCACACCACCGGCCACACCACCGACCGCACCACCGGCCGCGTCCCAGGCACCGTCTGCCGGGCAGCAGCGACCGGCGGCCCAACCGTTCACGGCCGCCCAGCCGCCCGCCGAGCAGCCACCCGCCCAGCAACCGCCTGCCGCCGCCCAGCCCTCCGCCGGCGGCTGGAATCCGAATCCGGCGCAGCCTCCGTCCTTCGCGCAGGCGCCCGGGACGGTGCCGCCGCAGGCCGCCGAACCGCCCGCGCCCTCGGCCCCGCCTCCCGGCCACCAGCCGTGGCCGGCGGCCGCGCCGGGACAGCAGGGGTTCGCGGGGCAGCAGCCCGTCCCGGGAGGCCACGCGGAGCAGGTTCCGGAAGCGGGGCCCGCGACGGGGCACGACCAGCACCCGATGCCGGCCCAGCCGACCTCGAACGGATGGCCGGGGCCGCAGCAGACGCCGGCGGCCGCGCTGGTCAGGGCCGAGGAGCCCGCCCCGGCCCTGGGGCGGGTCATCGCCATCGCCTCGGCCAAGGGCGGCGTGGGCAAGACCACCACGGCCGTGAACCTGTCGGTCTACGCGGCCAGGCACCTGCACGCCGCCGGCCGGCCCGGAAGGGTGGCGCTGGTCGACACCAACTTCCAGCAGGCCGACGTCGCGCGGTACCTGAACGTGGAGGCGCCGACGATCCTCGACATGCTCCGGGCGAACGGATCGCTCAGGGTGGAGAACGTGCGCAACCATCTCGCGCACATCGCGGACGCCGACCTGTTCACGCTGCTCGGGCCGCAGGACGTCACCATGGCCGACCCGGCGCTGATCAACGCGGTGCTGTACCGGCGGATCATCACGGTGCTGCGGCAGGCGTTCGACTTCGTGTTCGTCGACACGCCGGTCGCCGAGCTCTACCACATGACGTTCACCGACCTGGTCCTGCCGGAGGCCGACGCGATCCTGGTCCCGGTCGAGCCCAACCGGGTGACACTGGAGGCCGCGCGCGCGTGGCTCAGCGCGATCACCATGGCGCGGCACTCCCGGAGCGGCGGCGTCGACCCCGAGAAGCTGTCCCTCATCCTCAACCGGGCCCGCACGGACGTGGACTGCAGCCCGGAGGACGTCATGGACCTGATGCCCGGCTGGCGGTTCGTCGGCATGATCCCGGAAGACCTGGAGTGGACGCAGGCCGCGAACAACCGCCGGCTGAACGCGCTGCGGATCGGCCCGGACCTGGAGACGACCTTCCGGGAGATCCTCCAGTTCGTCACCGGGGACCCGGTGTTCGGCCAGTCCCTGGCCGCGCAGCCGGGGGCCGGCCGGGGCGGCATCTGGAAGCGGCTCCTCGGCATGGACCCCAAGTGATCAATCTCGAACCGGCCCCTACTCACGAGAAAGGAAGCGGCCATATGGCAGCGCAAAATGAGCCCGCCACCGGAATGGACTTCTGGGCGGCCATCGGCGTCGGCCAGGAGGAGGACGACGGGCCGGAAGAGCAACCCTCCCAGGACAAGCTCCTCGTGACCGGTGCTCCCGCCCCCGCCGCACCGGCGGACACGGGCACCGCCACGAGCCCCGAGACGGGAGCCGGCCAGCAGAGCCCGCAGGACGACTGGGCGTCGCTGTTCTCCGCCTGGGACGACTCCGCCAACGGCGCCGCCCCCGCGTCGGGGCAGCCGTCCGCCGGAGCACCGTCCGGCCAGGCGGCGGCCGGAGCGGGCGGTGCGCAGGCTCAGGCGCCAGCGCCCCCGCCGGCGCCCGCCCCGAAGCCGGAGGCACAGGAGCAGTTCTGGAACCAGGAACCGGCGAAGCCCGCGAACGCGCCCTCGGAGCAGCCTCCCAGGGACCCTGAGGTCGTGCCGGGCGCCGACGCTCCGGAGCCGGGCGGCGCCGAACAGGCTTCCCCGTCCGCGCAGGCTTCCCCGTCCGCGCAGGCTTCCCCGTCCGCGCAGGATCACCGGATCACGCGCAGCACGCCTTTCGGAACGGGCGGGCAGGCCGCTCAGACCGCGGCACCCGCCCAGCCCGCCCAGCCCGCCCAGCCCGAGCAGGCCCCGCAGCCCGAGCAGGCAACGCACACCGCGCAGCCCGCGAACGAGTCCGTGGAAGCCGCCGCGGCCCAGCCCCCGCCCGCGGCGGACCCGGCATGGGCCACCGCGGAGCGGATCGCCACCACGCTGCGCCCCCGGGTGGCCGAGCTCTGGCTGGAGGTTCTCACCCGGCACACGGGCGGGGACCCGGCCATGGCCAGCAGGGTCTACCACGTCCTGAACGGCACCCACCTGCTCGGCGAGCTGATGCGCGACGAGACGATCGACGAGGTGCACGTCCACGGGACCCAGGTGACCGTCTGCGGAGCGCGCGGCATCCGCCAGATCCCGGGGTTCCCGAACCTCGCCGCGTCCCGCCGGGCCGTCAAGACGATCACTGCCTCGCGGGAGAAGCGGGGCCTCGTCGTCTCGAAGGTGAACGACTCCGTCGTGATCAGCCGGCGCGACGGCGTGGTCCCGAAGACCAACGCCCTCGTCGCCAGCGGCGTCGTCAGCGGGGACCAGCTCGCCCGGATCCGGCAGGCGCTGCAGCAGATGCAGGCCGTGACCGTGACCGGTCCGGCCGCGCGGATCGTCATCCGCGCGCTCGCCTCGCTGATCCCGGAGGGCAGCCGCGTCTTCCTCGGGGCGTACGCGACGCTGCCCCCCGGGTGCGTCACGGCGGTGAGCCCGATGGAGGCCGACTACGTGCTCGGCGTGCGCCCGGGCGCGGTGGCCGAGGAGATGGCGGGCGCGGGGCAGGTCGGCGCTCTCATCGCCAACCCGGAGACGCAGCTCGCCGCGGCGCTGCGGTTCGCCGTCACCGGACCGTCCGCCGCGCCGGAGCGGCTCGTCGAACGCTGACCGCACGGCACCGGGCGCGACCCGCGCCCGGTTCCCGCGCGACCCGCGAGGGGGCGCCGCCCGCCGTCCACGGCGGGCGGCGCCCCCTCGCCTTTCAGCCCAGGCGCACGGCGCGCTCGTGCTTGCCGTCGCCTATCTCCAGCACCTTCGCACACGCCGCGGCGTCGGCCAGCGGCGCGATGAGACGGGCCAGCGGGGTGCGCTGCGGAGTCCCCGGAATCTCGTCCAGTTCGGTGATCCGGCAGACCCCGGCCTCCCCGTGCAGCTCGAAGCCGCGGACGGGGTGGGCCCAGATCTTGCCCTGCGCGGTGTCCATCACCGGCACCGCCTGTTCACCGGGTGCGACGGCCAGATCCCCTAATACCCAGCCGGTCTGCCGCGCCGCCTCGGCGTAGGCGATGACCTGCTCCAGGTCGCGCCGCAGCCGGGGGACGCGGGAGCCGTCGAAGGTGACCGGCGGGCGGGCCAGCGCGACGGCGTCGTGGCAGCCCAGCCTGCCCGCGATCTCGGCGACCCGATCGAGGACACTGCGGTGAACGTGGCCCACCTGCTCTCCATCCACGGTCAGCAGCACCACGTCCACGCGGCCCTGCGAATCGGCCATCGGTTCCCCCTGCCCGGCGGTCCCGGCCGCCAGGGACGGCTCAGGCTGGACGCATGTCCACGACGCGGTCGGAGTCCAGGATGAAACTGGCGGCCTCGTCCGGGGTGACCCCGAGGACGTCGATGACCAGGCGGATCGGGCCGACCTTCTCGGCATCGCAGCGGTGGCACCTCGTCCGGTTGTCGCCGTACACCTTCATCGAGGGGTTCTGGTCGCCGTTGCTGTGCCTGCTCGGGCGCGGGCAGTGCCACAGGTTCCCGTCGTCGGAGGAGGAGCCGAGGCGCGTCAGCACCGTCCGGACGTCCACCGACTTGGCCTCGGAGATCCGCTTGTTGTGCGGCGACACGGGGACGGGCGGGACCATGTCGGCGCCGCGGCGCCCGGCCCGCAGCTCCTGGCGGTACTTGGCCGCCTCGCGCCGCAGCTTCTCCAGGTCGATGCCCTGGGTCGGGTCGTCCTTGGTGACGGGCGCGGGCTCGTTCCCGGTGGACAGGTAGGGGAACCGGTCGTCGGCCCGCCGCCGCAGCGCCGCGACGAGCACGAACGTGGCCAGCGCGTCCCGGGCCGAGGGCGGCGGGACCATGCGCAGCCGCGCCGCGTACCGGATCACGGTGACGGCCTCCGGCGTGACCAGCTGCTGGGCGCCGGAGCCGACGTGGACGGTGGGGAGGGCTCCGCCGTCCTCGCCGCCGACCTGGCCCCACTCCAGGTATCCCGGAGGCCGGCCCGCGTCGGGGAAGGCCTCCCCCTGCGGGTCGAGGCGCGAGAACTCCAGGACGGTGCCGCCGGCGTAGGCGTCGACGCGGCGGCCGGCGAAGCCGCACAGGGCCGCGTACGGCACGAGGCAGTTCGGGTCCTCGGGCGCGAGGTAGATCACGCGCGACCGGAAGTCGGCCGCGGTCAGGCCGCTCGCCCGCAGGCCGGCGATGGTCGCGGCGATCACGTCCTGGTCGTCGCCCGGAACCAGGTCGACCGACTTGACCCCTTCGATCGCCGGCGGTGAACCGGTGGTGCGAACGGCCAGCACGTAATCGGTCAACTGGTGCATCTGGGTCTCCTTTGTAGTGTGCTTCGCAGGGGCGCGGCCCCGAGTGTCACGCATGACCGTCCACGCGACACGGCGAGCCGCATGCTTTATTTGTCAACCTGTTCGTCGGCGGCCCCCGTCCGTCCTCTGGTACTTGCCGATCCGACCTGGCCCGAAACGGTTATGACTGAAGAGTGGACACCGGCCGGGGCGACCGGTGCCGCACCTGGCCGGTACCGGCCGGGTGCCGACGTTACCGCCGGCCGTTCGCTCGGCCGGTGGCAGGACACGGAGAAGGGTGCACAGTGCCAACGCAAACCAAGGAAGAATTCTACGTCCGGCGCCTCTTCGACGACGACGTCCCCGTGTTCGTGGACGCGACCAAATACGTCCGGCAGGACACCCCGTATCCCCTCAGCGCCAAGAAGTCGCTGAAGGCGACCTGCGGGGTGCGGACGGACAATGAGGTCCTGGCGTTCAGCCTGCGCAACTACACCGGCAAGCAGGCCGAGCGGGAGGTCGAGCACGTCGAGAGCACCGTCGGCGGGCGGGTGACGGCGCAGAACCAGCTGCGGCTGCGCATGCCCCGCAGGACCCTGCACGGCCTGAACGAGACGGCGCGGGCCCTGTCGGTCGTCCTCGGCGACGAGGTCATCACCGAGCTGGACGGCGACCTCTACGTCCTGACCCTCGCCCGCAACGGAGGCGAGGGGGCGCTGACCCTGGCCGGGAAGCTGACCAGGTCGGAGGGCGGCTTCGACCGGACCGACGTCAGCGACGCCGACACCGAGTTCGAGCTCCCCGTCGCGGGGGTCCGGCTGCGGATCTTCCTCCGCTCCCCCGTCCGGGACCGCATCATCGCCTACGGGTTCAGCGGCTACCTCACCCGCAAGCCCGGCGAGATGGAGACGGTGACCCGGGCGACCGCGCTGGCCATCAACAGCATCCTCGGCCTGGCGACGTTCCGGATGCTGTCGCAGCTGGAGCACGTCGACGTCCCGGCGGTGCCGCGGGGCAACGCCGTCCGTCCCCGCAAGCCCGCCGAGCAGGTGACCTTCACGGTCCCGGCGCTGCTGTTCGCCGATGACGGGACGCCTGCGGCCCGCGGCCGCGTCGCCGCCGAGATCGACCTGGACCAGGTCGACCCGGTGACCGGCGGCCTGCAGCTGCACGTGACGGCGGGCGACCAGCTGGAGTGGAACCCGGCGGTGGCCGAGGCGGTGAAGTTCGAGTCCTACGAGCGGGTGCTCACCGAGACCATCGGCGCCATGCTCCACTCGGCCGTGGGCGTCGACACGGTGCGCGACCTGGCCTACGACATCATGCTGGGCGACCTCGGGGCCGAGGGCATCGCCCGCCTGCGCGCCGCGACCACCGACCTCCCGGGCCTGGCCGCCAAGCCCAACCAGGCCGAGGTGCGGTCCGCGCAGCCGGCCAGCGGGGCTCCGGCCGCCTGACCCCCGGCGCGGTCCGGCGCCGCGCCTCGCAGCGTTCGCGCGGGCCGGTGGTGCCAGGATCCTGGCACCACCGGCCCGAACGTCCGCACGGGCCCCCGCGCGATACGGGATCGTCGCGCGGCGGGTTCCGGCGAGGGGCCGGGGCAGGCTCTAGAGTCTCCGTGTAGCGGTCCCCACACTGGAGACGACGGTGATGACGAACCCACCGGATCCTGGCCATCCTCCGCGTCCGCAGCCGCCCGGCGGGCCGGGCGGGCCCTACGGTCCACCGCCCGGCGGACCTGCCGGTCCCTTCCCCTCCGGCCCCGGCCCGGGTCCCGTCCCCGGTCCGCGCCCGCCAGGCCCGGCCTCGGGCTTCCAGGACCCGCCGCAGGGGTGGGCGCCTCCGCCCGGCCCGCCGGGCGAGAGGAATCTGGTCGGGGCGCTGTTCGACCTCAGCTTCGACACCATGATCACCACTCGGGTGGTGAAGATCCTCTACGTGCTCGCGCTGATCCCGATCACCCTGTTCTCGCTGCTGATGGCGGTGTACGGGATCGCGTGGCTCGACGACAGCGCGGCGCTCGGCCTCATGCTGCTCCTCGGGTCCCCGTTCGCGTGGCTCTCCGGAGTGTTCGCGACCCGGATCGCCATGGAGTTCGTCGTCAACCAGTTCAAGATCAGCGAGTATCTTCGGGCCATCAAGGACAAGGGCTAGACGGGACTGCTGTGGGCGAGTTCGATGGCACTCCGCCGCGGGACACCCGGCGGGATGCCGGGACGACGCGGCGGGACGCGGGGGTGCCCGGGCCCCGCCCGGCGTCGTCGACCCGGCGGGAGGGGCACGGTCCCGGGGATCCGCTGATGCGGCTTCCGGCCGTGCTCGGCGAGCGGTACACGGCGGTCGCCGAACTGCCCGTGCAGGGCGCCGAGTCCGACCTGCTGCTGGTGCGCGACGGCGACGGCGCCGAGTTCGTGGTGAAGATCTTCCGCCGCGGGTACCGGGCCGACCGGGAGGTGTGGGCGAAGCTGCCCGCGCTGGACGCGCCGAACGTCCTGCGCATCCTGGAGACCGGGCACGCCGACGGCCGCGACTACGAGATCGCCGCCTACGCGCCGGACGGCAACCTGCGGGCCCTGATGGACGAGGGGCCGCTCACCGCGGAGGCGGTCGGCGGGGTCGCCGCGCAGCTCGCCGACGGCCTGCGCGCGCTGCACCGGGCCGGCATCGTCCACCGGGACCTCAAGCCCGAGAACGTCCTGGTGCAGGCCAGGGAGCCGCTCCGGCTCGTGATCGCCGACTTCGGGCTGAGCCGGGTCCTCGACCAGAGCGTGGTGTTCGCCTCGTCGTCGCGGACGCTGGCCTACGCGGCGCCGGAGTCGCTGTCCGGCCAGGTGTCGCCCGCGCGCGACTGGTGGTCGCTCGGCATGATCGTCCGGGAGCTGGCGACGGGCCGGGCGCCGTTCCAGGGGCTGAGCGAGACCGTCGTGGTCGACCATCTCGCGACGCGGCCCGTCAGCGCGGACGACGTCCCCGACCCGCGGCTGCGGCTGCTGTGCCAGGGGCTGCTGACCCGCGACCCGCGCGAACGGTGGACGGGCGAGCAGGTCCGGGAGTGGTCGGACGGCGGTTCGCCGCGGGTCGCCGAGGAGAGCGTCCCGGCGGGCTCCGGGCTGCCGTTCGCCGGACGGCGCTACACCGGCAGGGGTGAGCTGGCGCGCGCGCTCGTCCAGAACTGGGACCACGCCGCCCAGTACTTCTTCGGGCGGGGCGAGACCGGCGAGGCGTGGCGGAGCCTGCGGGAATGGCTCGCGGAGATCCCCGACGACAGCCGCATCGCGCTCGTCGACGCCCACCTCATGACGACGCTGCCGCCCGACGTCAAGCTCCTGCACCTAGTGCGGTGGCTGGATCCGGCGGTCCCCCCGCACTACCTCGGCCGCCGGATCACCGCCGCCGACCTGCCCGGGCTGGCGGGCCTGGCCGCCGACCGGCGCCACGCCGACCACCGCGTCGCCTGCCTCATCGGGCGGGCGCTGTGGGAGCACCGCCTGCTGCCCGTCCTCGCCGGGTTCGCCGGGGGCGAGGAACTGGCCGGGGTCGACGAGCAGTGGCGCGCGCACGTGTCGGCGTGGAACGACCTGGCGCGCTGGCTGCGCGAGCAGGGCGCCGCGCCGCCGGGTCTGGCCGGCCGGCTGCCCGACGCCGGCGCGGAGGAACCGCCCGCCGTGCTGCTCGCCCTGCTCGCGCTGGCGGCGCGTCCGGACGAGACCCACCGGCTGATCGCCGAGGGCGCGGCGCGGGCGCAGGCGCCCGTCTCCGAGCAGGTTCCGTGGTTCGCCTGGATGGTGGACGGGGCCGGCGACGATCCGCTGCGGCTGCTCGCCGTGGCGCGGGCGGCGCCCGAGGCGGTGGCGGAGAGCGAGTCGCGGACGCGCGAGCGGCACGCCGCCGAGCAACGCGACGAGGCGCTGCGCACGCACCGGGCCGACCGCGAACGGCTGCGGCTCGCCGGGCGCGGCACGGCCATGGCGAAGGCCGTCGCGCTGACGTCGCCGCTGCTGCTGTTCTGGCTCCTGGGCAGCTGGGTCATCGGGTCGCTGTTCGGCGGCGGCAAGGACGACGGCACGGCATCGGTCGGCCTGCACAGTTCCTCTTCGGGCCTCTCCTTCGGCTTTCTGGCCGTCATGGCAGTGCTCGCCTGGGCGGTGCACTGCGGCAGCGAGGTCTTCGTCGCCCGTGCGCAGGGGAGCGACTACCTCCCCCACGGCCCGTGGGCGATGCTCTCGGGCATCCTCGGAGCGGGCGGCCGCGGGCTGTCGACGGCGTCCCAGACGATGACGGGCGCCGCGCAGCGGACCGGGCGGCGCGGCTGCGGGTGCGTGCTCGCCGCCGCGACGGTGCCGCTGCTGCTCTTCCTCCTCCTGCTCGCGGCGGTGACCTCCATCGCGAGCCTGCTGTGGGTCCTCGTCCTCATCGCCGTCCCCGTCGCGCACGCCGTCGCGGCCGGGGTGCGGCTGCACCGCTGGCGCCAGGAACGGACGATCGGAGAGACCCCATGAGCAGCGGGATCGACGCGGACATCGCGCTGGACGCGGCGGTGGTGCTGAGCCTCGGCATGACCCGCCTGCTCGGGCACGGAGCGGGCCTGGCCGGACGCGGCGCGGAGGCGCTGGCCGAGCTCGCCGCCGGGCGCGCCGAGGCGCGGGCGTCGGCGCTCGCCGAGGTCCGGACGCACGAGCGGGCGCTGCGCGAGGCGGTGGAGCGCGACGCGCGCATCGCCGCGCTCGCCGGGACCCGGGCGAAGCTCGGGGCGAAGGTGCCGCTGCCCGACCGGCTCGACCCGGCCGGGAAGTCCGCAGCGAAGCTGACCGCCTGGTGCGCCGCGACCGACCCCGTCCTGGACGAGGCCGAGCGGCGGCTCTCCGAGCACCTCGCCGCCCAGGTCGGCACGCAGATCTTCGGCGTCCCCGCCGAGGGGCTGGCGGCCGGCGTCGCGGACGGCGCGCCGCCGCCGCGGGCCGGCGACGTGCGCGAGCACCTCGAACGGATCGTGGCGCGGCTGCTGCCCGACGCCGAGGAGGCGGAGCGGCGGGACGTCGCGGAGGCGGCGCGGCTGCTGGCCGGCGCCGCGACGCCGGCCGACGCGGAGGCCGTCCTGCACGAGGTGCGGCTGCGGATCCAGGAGGCCAACCGCCGCACCCGGGAGCGGCGGGACGAGGAGCGGCGGCGGGCGGCCGAGCGCGACGCCGCCGAGCAGGCCGAGGCCGAGCGCCGGTACGTCCTCGACTCGATCACGACCGCGTTCGAGGACATGGGGTACGAGGTCCAGGCCGGGTTCGAGACGCTGACGGCCGAGGACGGCACCGTGACGCTGACCAAGGGCGCCTGGCCCGACCACAGCGTCCGGATGCGCGTGGACGACGCGGCGCACGTGCGCGCCTCGATGGTGCGCGAGCGTCCCGCCGAGAGCGAGGACGACCGCCGGGTGGACGTCGAGCGGGAACGGGAGTGGTGCGAGGCGTTCGAGGCGGCGCGCGACCGTCTGGCCGGCGAGGGGATCCGCTCGGAGGTGGCGTGGCGGCTGGAGCCCGGGGTGCGTGAGCTGCCCGTTCCGGCGGAGGCACGGCAGACTAGGGGCCGTGCCGGCCAACGCGAACGCTCCCGCGAGCGTCACAAATGAGATGCGCGGGGGGCGCTCGGACGGAGTGGAGTGACTAGATGAGCATTGATTCGCCGACCCTCGGGGGGCGGTTGCAGGGTTGGCCGCCGTTCATCCGGGAGCTGGACGCGACCCTTTCGGTGCACTCCCAGTACGTCCTGTCGGGCAACCTGCACGACAGCTTCCTCGCGCCGTCGTCGGACGGCGGACCGGCAGCGCTGCTGCCGCTGCGGGCCCTGCTGTGGGAGACGCTGCGCTCCAGCGGCGCGTCCTTCATGGCCGTCTACGACCCGGTCGACGGGCTGCAGATCGTTCCCGGCCCGAACGAGGCGTCCGGGACCGAGGCGGCGTCGGCGGCGGAGTCGCTGCTCGGCAAGATCAAGGCGGACGAGAAGCCGTCGCTGGAGGGGCTGACGCGGCATCTGGCCGCGATCGCCCGGCCGCAGGAGAACGTCCGCGCCGCGTTCGTGATCGACTCGGCGTCGCGCATCGCCCGGACGCCCACCGACCTGGAGCCGGCCGAGCGCGACTTCTTCCGGTTCTGCGCGAAGCTGTCGCGCAGCGCGCGTCCCGTCCGGGTGACGGGTGCGCGGCCGAAGCCGCTCTACAACCCGGTCATCTGGCTGGTGGAACGGCCGGGCGACCTGCCGCCGTGGCTGACGGCCGACAACGAGAACATCCGCGAGATCGCGATCGCGCGCCCGCATCTCGGCGACCGGCAGGAGACGGCGCGGCTGCTGGCCCGCGCGTTCGGGGTGAGCGACGTCGGGGCGGACGAGGTGGCGGCCGCGGCGTGCGACGCGTTCGCCGAGCAGGCCGACGGGCTCACCCTCCAGTCGATGATCGAGGTGACCCGGCTGGCGAAGGAGCGCAACGTAGACCTCGCCGACCTGCCGGACGCGGTCCGCACCTACAAGCTGGGCGTGCTCGACAATCCGTGGAGCCGCGGGCACCTGCGGCGCCGGGTGCTGGACGGCGAGAAGCGCGTCCCCGAACGGGTGATCGGGCAGCCGCAGGCGGTCACCAAGACGCTGGACATCCTCAAGCGGGCGGTGCTCGGGCTGTCGGGGGCGCAGGCGACCAGGTCCGGCAGCCGCCCGCGCGGGGTGCTGTTCTTCGCGGGCCCGACGGGCACCGGCAAGACGGAGCTGGCCAAGGCGATCACCGAGCTGGTGTTCGGCGACGAGTCGGCCTACCTGCGCTTCGACATGAGCGAGTTCTCCGGGGAGGGCTCCGGTGACCGGCTGATCGGGTCGCCGCCCGGCTACGTGGGGCACGAGGCCGGCGGCGAGCTCACCAACGCCGTCCGCGAGGACCCGTTCCGCGTGATCCTCTTCGACGAGATCGAGAAGGCGCACCCGCGGATCCTGGACAAGTTCCTGCAGATCCTGGAGGACGGCCGGCTCACCGACGGGCGCGGCAACACGGTGCACTTCTCCGAGTCGATCCTCATCTTCACCTCCAACCTCGGGATGTTCGTGCCGGGGCGGGACCTCACGGCCCGCGACGGGGCCGCGTACGGGGCGCCCGACCGTGTGCAGAACATCACACCCGGGATGTCCTACGAACAGGTCGAGCAGCGCATCAAGGGCGCCGTCGCCGACCACTTCACCGCGGTCCTGAACCGGCCGGAGCTGCTCAACCGGTTCGGCGACAACATCGTGGTGTTCGACTTCATCTCCGGCGAGGCCGCGCACAAGATCTTCGACCTGCAGTTCGCGAACATCTGCCGGCGGGTCACCGAGGAGCACCGCCTCGTCCTCGCCGTGAAGGGGGAGGCGCTGCAGACGCTCCGCGAGTGGTGCACGGAGGAGCTCGACAAGGGCGGGCGCGGCATCGGCATGGCCCTGGAGTCGCACTTCGTCAACCCGCTGGCGCGGGCGCTCTTCGACCGGGAGCTCGTCCCGGACGAGAAGGTCACCGTGACGGGGATCCGGCGCGAGGGCAGCATCGTGCACCTGGACCTCCAGTGAGCGCGGGCCGTCCCCCCACGGCCGCCGACGCGCCCGCAGAGGCGGCCGGAGACGGCTCCGGCGAGACGCTCCTGCTCGCCAAGGCGCACTATCCGGTGACCACACTCGGCCCCGGCACACGGGCGGGCATCTGGACGCAGGGCTGCACGCTGCACTGCAACGGCTGCCTGTCCCGGGACACGTGGGACGCCGACCCGGGAAGGGCGATCCCCGTCGAAGCGGTCCTAGGATGGCTCGCGTCCCTTCCCGAACCGGTCGACGGGGTGACCATCTCGGGCGGCGAACCGTTCCAGCAACCGGCCGCGCTGGCGGCCCTGGTGCGGGGCATCCGCGCGTGGCGGGACACCCGCGACCGTGAGACGATTGCGTTGGACATATTGGTTTACAGCGGATATGTCTACTCTCGGCTCTCGCGCGCCGCTGTGACGCGCGAGATCGTGGACATGTGTGACGCCGTGGTCACGGGGCCGTACGTCGACCGGCTCAACCCTGGGGGGCGACACTCCGGGGAGGGCTCCCTACTCTGGAGGGGTTCGGCCAACCAGCGCGTCGTGCCGGTGTCCCCCCTGGGACGCGAGCGGTACGGGGCAGTGGACAACGTCGGCGAAACTGATGGAAGAGGGCCCCGAGTACAGGTGTCCGTGGACGAAGGGCCGGAGGGAAAGCGGGTGTACTACATCGGGATCCCTCGAAGAGGTGACATGGAGCACCTCACGTCGAGGCTCGACCGCGCCGGGGTGCGCTCGGGGGATGTGTCATGGCGACCTTGAACTGTCCGGTCTGTGACGAACCGTTCCAGCCGGGGGATCTGCTCTGCATGAGCTGCGGAGCCAACCTGGCGCGCGCCGGTGGCGGCGCGCACCAGCAGGGCCCGGGCGGGTACGAACCGCAGCGGATTCCGCCGCCGCCGGGGCCGCAGCAGGGGGGCCAGCAGTACGGCGCCCCGCAGGACCAGTACGGCCAACCGCAGCACGGGCAGCCTCAGCACGGCCAGCCGCAGCACGGGCAGCAGCAGTACGGCCAGCCGCAGTATGGGCAGCAGCAACAGCAGCCGCCCGCGGACCCGTGGGGTGCCCCGCAGCAGCAGCAACCTCAGGACCAGTGGGGTGCTCCGCAGCAACAGCAGCAGCCGCAGGACCAGTGGGGCGCGCCGCAGCAGCAGCCGCCCCAGGACCAGTGGGGCGCGCCGCAGCAACAGCAGCCGCAGGACCAGTACGGGCAGGGTCAGCACGGCCAGCCCCAGTACGGGCAGCCCCAGCAGGGCCAGCAGCAGTACGGGCAGCAGCAACAGCAGCAGCCGCCCGCGGACCCGTGGGGCGCGCCGCAGCAACAGCAGCAGCAGCCTCAGGACCAGTGGGGCGCGCCGCAGCAACAGCCGCCCCAGGACCAGTACCAGCAGCAGTACGGCGCCCCGCAAGACCAGTACGGCGCCCCACAGGACCAGTACGGCGCGCCGCAGCCCGGCCCGGCCGACCACCAGTACGGCCAGCCGCAGCCCGGCCAGCAGCAGTACGGGCAGCCGCAGCACGGGCAACCGCACGGGCAGCCGCAGCACGGGGGCCAGCCGCCGCTGCCGCCGCACGGCCGCGAGGCGACGCTGCTGCCGCACGAGCACAACCAGGGCCAGCAGCGGCCGCCCACGCCCGACAGCACGGCGTTCATGTGCCCGTACTGCGAGGCGGTGCTCTCCAACCCGGGCGCCGCGCAGTGCGACTCGTGCCTGCGCCCGCTGCCGCAGAAGGGCACGCCCGTCCTGCGCGTCCAGTTCCCCACGGGCGAACTCAAGGTCTCGGTCGGCCAGCACCTCGTGCTCGGCCGTGACGCGGGCCAGTCGCCTGTGGCGACCACGTTCACGCAGTACGACAACGTGTCGCGGCGCCACTCGACGGTGTGGCTCGACCCGTCCGGAACCGCGTGGGTGCGCGACGAGGGCTCCACCAACGGGACGTTCGTCAACGGCGAGCGGCTCCCCCGCGGCGTGGACGCTCCGCTCCGCGACGGCGACCAGCTCCGCCTGGCCGCCGACGTCACGGGCACCGTCCAGCTGAGCTGAGCGGCACATAGCGAAGGGGCGGCCCCGCGGTTCTCAGAACCGCGGGGCCGCCCCCTTTGTCACTTCGGTGCTCAGCCGGCGCGCTTGGTGCGGGCCCGCGTGCGCTCCCGCTCCTTGGCGTCCAGGACGACCTTGCGGATGCGCACGGCGGTCGGGGTGACCTCGACGCACTCGTCCTCGCGGCAGAACTCCAGGGCCTCCTCCAGCGACAGTCGGCGGGGCGGGGTGAGCCGCTCCAGCTCGTCGCCGGTGGACGACCGCATGTTCGTGAGCTTCTTCTCCTTGGTGATGTTGACGTCCATGTCGTCGGCGCGGGAGTTCTCCCCGACGATCATGCCCTCGTACACCTCGGTGGTCGGGCCGACGAAGAACGTCCCGCGCTCCTGGAGGTTGGTGATCGCGAAGGCCGTGGCGGCGCCGGACCGGTCGGCGACGAGCGAACCGGACGGGCGGGTGCGCAGCTCGCCGAACCAGGGCTCGTAGTCCTCGAAGACGTGGTGCGCCATGCCGGTGCCGCGCGTCTCCGTCATGAACTCGGTACGGAAGCCGATCAGGCCGCGGGCCGGGACGAGGAACTCCATCCGGATCCAGCCCGTGCCGTGGTTCGTCATGTGCTCCATGCGGCCCTTGCGGACCGCCATCAGCTGCGTGACGGCGCCGAGGTACTCCTCGGGGATGTCGACGGTGAGCCGCTCGACCGGCTCGTGCTTCTTGCCGTCGATCTCCCGCGTGACGACCTGCGGCTTGCCGACCGTCAGCTCGTAGCCCTCGCGGCGCATGTTCTCGACCAGGATCGCCAGGGCCAGCTCGCCGCGGCCCTGCACCTCCCAGGCGTCGGGACGCTCGGTCGGCAGCACCCGGATCGACACGTTGCCGACGAGCTCGCGGTCGAGCCGGTCCTTGACCATCCGGGCGGTGACCTTGGTGCCCTTCTCGCGGCCCGCCATCGGCCCGGTGTTGGTGCCGATCGTCATGGAGATCGCGGGCTCGTCCACCGTGATCAGCGGCAGCGGGCGCGGGTCGTCGGGGTCGGCGATCGTGTCGCCGATCATGATGTCGGGGATCCCGGCGATGGCGATGATGTCGCCGGGCCCGGCCTCGTCCGCGGGCTTGCGGGTGAGCGCCTCCGTCATCAGCAGCTCGGTGATCTTCACCCGGTCGACGCTGCCGTCGTGCCGGCACCACGCGACCTGCTGGCCCTTCTTGATCGTGCCGGCATGCACCCGGCACAGCGCGATCCGGCCCAGGTAGCTGGAGGCGTCCAGGTTCGTCACGTGCGCCTGGAGCGGGGCGTCGGGGTCGTAGGACGGCGCGGGGATCGTCTCGGTGATGACCTTGAACAGCGGCTCCAGGTCGTCGCTGCCGGGCATCGCGCCGTCGGCGGGCTTGTCGAGCGAGGCCCGCCCGGCGCGGCCGGACGCGTACACGATCGGGAAGTCGATCTGGTCCTCGTCGGCGTCGAGGTCCATGAACAGCTCGTAGGTCTCGTCCACGACCTCGTCGATGCGCGCGTCGGGACGGTCGGTCTTGTTCACGACCAGGATCACCGGCAGCCGCGCGGCGAGCGCCTTGCGCAGCACGAACCGGGTCTGCGGGAGCGGGCCCTCGCTGGCGTCGACCAGGAGCACGACGCCGTCCACCATGGACAGGCCGCGCTCGACCTCGCCGCCGAAGTCGGCGTGTCCCGGGGTGTCGATGATGTTGATGGTCAGCCCGTTGTGCAGGACCGCGGTGTTCTTCGCGAGGATCGTGATCCCCTTCTCGCGCTCCAGGTCGTTGGAGTCGAGCACGCGGTCGTCGACGTCCTGGTTCTCGCGGAAGGCTCCGGACTGCCAGAGCATGGCGTCGACCAGCGTCGTCTTGCCATGGTCGACATGGGCGACGATCGCGACGTTACGGAGGTCGTCGCGCGTGGAGATGGGCATGCGGGTTCGCCTTGCGTGAGAGTTCGGGAGTCGCCGCAGACGTGCGGCCGGACCCATTCTACTTGGCCGTGCGTACCACCCACTCCGAGCCGTTCGTCCCACCCGTCGCAGGGGCCTCGATTGGCCAACTTTGCGCATCCTTTGTAATCTGCCCGAGATCCGGTCGTCCGGAGTCCCACCCCCCGGGACTGCGACCGGAACGCCGAATCTCCCGCACGACGGGAGAACCGGGGACCCATCACCTCGGGGTGAATCGACGTTCGTCGTAGGGCGACTCCTGGCCCGAACCCGTCAGCTAACCCGGTAGGCGCACGAGGAGAGGAGAACACCGGCTTGGCTCCGGATCCCCATCGGCGGCGTCGCGTCCTGCCCACCGCCACCGCGACCCTGCTCCTGATCGGCCTCGGCGCCACCGCGCCGGACCTCGCCCACGCCGCCCAGCCGTTCCGGCCCGCCTCCGCGCCCCTGGCGCCGAGCCCCACGCCGACGACGGAGAAGGGCCTGCGCAAGAGCCTCGACGCGCTGAACGAAGAGGCCGAGATCCTCACGGAGAAGTTCAACAAGGCCCGCGTGGAGTTCAACAAGGCCCGCAAGGCCGAGCAGGACGCCACCAGGGAGGCCGAGCGGCTGCGCGCCCTCGCCGAGCCCGCCCGCCAGAAGCTCGGAAGCCTAGCCGCCGCGAACTACATGGCCGGCGGCCCCGACGTCCTCTTCGGCTCCGGCGCCTCCGCCGAGGGCCTGTCCGACCGCGCCTTCCTCGCGCAGAGCCAGGCCACCGCCGTCCTCGCCCTGAAGAAGCAGATCGACCAGGCCGACGCCGCGGAACGCACCGCGAAGGCGAAGACCGCGCAGGTCAAGAAGGCCTGGGACGACGCCAAGAAGACCCGCGAGGCCGCCAAGACCAAGGTCGCCGAGGTGATGAAGCGCCTCGACAAGCTGACCACCACCCACGCGAGCGACCCCCGCACCGGCCTCAGCGCCACCGTGAAGGGCTCCGGCCTCCCCGCCAAGATGGCCCGCAAGGCCCTCACCAAACTCGGCTCCCCGTACGTCTGGGCCGCCGCCGGCCCGAGCAGCTTCGACTGCTCCGGCCTCGTCGTCTGGGCCTACGCCCAGGTCGGCAAGCCCGGCCTCCCCCACTACACCGGCGACCTGTTCGCCATGGGCTCGAAGGTCTCGCGCGGCGCCCTCCGCTCCGGCGACCTCGTGTACTTCGGCGGCAACCTTCACCACATGGGCATCTACCTGGGCGACGGCAAGTACCTCCACGCCCCCCAGACCGGCGACGTGGTAAAGATCTCCAAACTCTCCGACCGCTCCGACTTCGCCGGCGCGAACCGTATTTCTTAGCTTTTTTCTCCTCCTTCGGGCCTAGCGGCCCTCCATCGTCGATAAAAGCGGGCGATCGCTGGCATCGCTCCGTCTCGCCTGGCGGCTCGCTGCTGTGCCTATGGCAGTGCTCTCCTCCTTCGGGCCTTGGCGGCCCTCCATCGTCGAGCACCGCGGGCGATCGCTGGCATCGCTCCGACTCGCCTGGCGGCTCGCTGCGCGATCAGGTTCTCGCAAGCTCGAACCTGCCTTCGGACGCGATCGCAACCGTTGGGTTGCTGCGTGGTTGCTGTGTCGGCTGAGGTCGGCGCGTGCGGTGGCGTGGCTAGGTGAGGCCTTGTTTTGCTAGGGCCTCGATCACTGGGCGGTCGCCGGGGAGCCAGTTGAGGTTTTGGAGTTCGGGCGGGGTCAGCCAGCGGAGTTGTAGGTGCTCCAGGGCTTGCGGCTCGCCTTCTACCAGTTCGGCCGTCCAGACGCGCAGGACGGCGCGGGTGCTGAGGCGCCAGTCGCCGCCCACGCGGCGGCCCAGGCGTACCTTGACGGCCAGTTCCTCGTGGCACTCGCGCACCAGGGCGTCCTCGTCGGACTCCCCGGGGTCGACCTTGCCGCCGGGGAGCTCCCAGCCGCCCGCCATGTGCGGCGGCTCGGCGCGCTGGGCGGCCAGCAGCCGCCCGTCCGCGAGGATCGCCGCCCCCACCACCACGAGATCGATCGTGATCAGCTCCTCTCCCTGTTCGTGATCAGACCGCGGCGCCCGTCTTCCCGGTTCCGTTCCCCCGGAGGGAGTCGACCAGTCGCGTGGCGTCGCGGACGATCTCCTCCAGGTGGTCGCCGTGCGCCCCGCGCCAGTACACCTGGCCGCACCCGGCGCAGCGGCCGTAGACGTCGTAGCTGCGGCGCGTGCCCGACTGGAGCTCGCGCTCGATCTCCTGCTTGTCGACCGGGACGAGCTCGCCGTTGCAGGCGGTGCAGCGCGTCCACGGGCGCAGGACGGGCGCGAAGCGGTCGAGCAGGTCGCGGAGCTGGTCGTCAGGGCGCGAGCCGCGGACGTAGGCGCCGAACCACAGCGCGCGGCGGCGCAGGAGGCCGCGGTCCTGGGTGAGCAGGACGCGGCGCTCCTCGTTGGCCTGGACGACCAGCGCCGGGTCGTCCATGTCGTTGTGGTAGGCGGTGTCGAGGCCGAGCAGGCGCATGCGCCGGGCCAGCGTGCCGAGGTGCACGTCCAGGAGGAAGCGCGGGGCGACCTGGCCCGGGTCCAGCGGCACGGGCTGGGGGCGCTCCACCGCCGCCACGCGGACCTCGGCCCCGGCCTCCGGGCGCGTGGCGGGCCCGGCGGGCTCGCCGTCGGCGGTCATCGGGCCCGCCTCGGGCAGCGGCACGCCCAGCGACTCCACGAGATGCCCCAGCGTCGAGGTCCCGTCGTAGGGCACCCGCACCTCGGGCTCCCGCCGGGGGGCGGGCAGGAACATCAGCAGATCGTCGGCGACGCGGATCGTTATCTCCACGCCGATCAGCATGCCACGCGCGGCCGACGTTCAGGCCGCCGTCACGTGCGCGGCGGAGTCCGCCAGGGACGCCAGGAGGGCGGGGACGTCGCAGCCCACCAGCGCTCCCCCGCGCTTGACCACGCGTCCGCCCACGAGAACGGTGTCGACGCTGCGCGTGTCCGCCGACAGGACCACGGCCGCGATGGGGTCGTGGGCCGCCGCGAGGCCGAAGGCGTCCGTGCGCAGGACGAGGAGGTCGGCCTGCTTGCCGGGGGTCAGCGATCCGGTGACGTCAGCGAGCCTCGCGGTCTCGGCGCCCTCGATCGTGGCCGTCCGCAGGGCGTCGGCGGTGGTGAAGCCCGCGCCGGCGCCGTCCGGGCGGCCGCGTTCGAGGACGTAGGCGGCGCGCATGACGCTGAACATGTCGCCGGGGCCGGAGGCGACCGTGTCGGCGCCGAGCCCGGTCGGGGCGCCCGCGCCGCGAGCACGGCCGGTGGGCGGGGCGCCGATGCCCAGCGCGGCCTCGACGGCGGGGGTGACCGACACGGTGCCGCCGCTTCCGGCGATCCGTTTCAGCTCCTCGTCGGTGTAGAAGTTGGCGTGCACGTACATGGCCGGGTAGTCCATCAGTCCGTTGGCGTCGAGGAACGCCAGGCCGCGCGCGGCGCTCTCCGCGCCGTGGCCTCCCATGTGCACGGTGACCGGCAGACCGAGGTCGCGGGCCGTCCGCCATTCGGTGAGGGCGCGCTCGTCGCCAGCGATCTCGGGGCCGAGCGCGGCCATCGCCATCGTGACCGTGCCGCCGGACCCGAAGTTCTCGCGGTGGACGCGGCCGGTCTCGGCGGCGAGGTCGCCGTCGCCGCCGTGGCAGTACCCGAACACCGCCCTGATGCCGGACGCCCGCAGCGCCGCGATGTTCGCCTCGGTGTGGGCCGGGCTCAGCTGGATGTGCGACCAGTCGACCAGCGTCGTGATGCCGGAGTCGAGGCACTCCAGGGAGCCGGCGAGCGTCCCGGTGTACACGTCGTCCGGCCGGTACCGGGGCGCCAGTTCGCCGAGGACGCGCCGCAGGTAGGCGGGGAGGTCGCTGTCGGGAAGGATCGCGCGGATCCCCGCCTGCCAGGTGTGGCGGTGGGTGTCGACGAAGCCCGGCATGACGATGCGCCCGGTCGCGTCGATGGTCTCTGCGCCGTCCGGCGCGGCCAGGCCCGGGCCGACCGCGGCGATGCGGCCGTCCTCGACGAGCACGTCGGCGTTGCCCAGCACGGTCGGTTCGGGGGCGGTGTCGATGACGAGCCCGTTGGTCAGCAGGAGAGTTTTTGTCATGCGCAAAAGCTTACGAGTTAGCTTTTCTGAAAGCAACCGATGAAGCGAGTACGCTCGGGGGGGTGCAGGACGAGAGCGCGCGCAGGGACGAGATCGACTCCGTGGCCGACGCGTGGCGGCGGGACGGGCTGACCGAGCCGCTCCTCGCGATGCTGGAACTGAGCAAGCGCGCCGGGCGCGTCGCCATGCTGGTGCAGCAGGCCCTCCGCGGGCCCCTGGCCGACCTCGGCCTCACCTACGCCGAGTTCGAGGTGCTGACCGTGCTGCGCCGGGAGGGCGAGCCCTACCGGCTGACGCCGAGCGAGCTCACTCGGTCGGCGTTCCTCACCTCGGGCGGCACGAGCAACGTCCTGCAGCGGCTGCAGAAGGCCGGCTACGTGGAGCGCGAGGCCAACGCGGGCGACGCGCGCAGCCGGTTCGTCCAGCTCACCTCGGAGGGGCTGCGCGTCACCGAGCGGGCGCTGGCCGCGTCGGGGGCCGCGCACGAGGACGTCCTGGCCCGGGTGCCGCAGGAGGACGTCCGGGCCGCCGCCGACGCGCTGCGCGAGGTCCTGCTGGTCGCGGGCAGGCGCCGGTTCCGCTGAGCGCGCCGGGCGGCTACTGGCGCGCGGCCAGCTCGGACACCTTCTTCTTGAAGTCCGGACGCGCGAGCGGGCGCGTCACCCCGATCCAGTTCGGCTTCTTGTAGGTCTTCACGCCGATCGCGGGCACGCACGCCGAGCAGCTCGCCACGATCATCTTGCCGCCGCCGATGACCATCCCGACGTGGCCGGGGTTGTCGGGCGAGGTCCCGGGACCGGAGTTGAAGAACACCAGGTCGCCGGGCTGCTCCTTGCCCTTGGCGATCTTCACGCCGAACGGCCACTGCTCGAACGTCGTGCGCGGCAGGTTCAGACCGACCTGCCGGTAGGCGGCCTGGATCAGGCTGGAGCAGTCGTAGGCGTCCGGGCCGTTCGCCCCGAACACGTACGGCTTGCCGCGCTGCGCCATCGCGAACGCGATGATCGTCTTGACGAGGGCGCCGACGTTGGCGGGCAGCTCGTTGTCCTCGCAGTTGATCCCGTTCGCCTGGACGGCCTTGAACTCGCCGCCGACGTAGCGCTTCGCCCAGTCGAGGACGAGGTCGACGTAGTCCCACGAGTGGTTGTACTGGAAGATCGCGGTGCGCATGCGCTCCGGGGCGCCGTTGTGCTTGAGGTAGGCGGCGGCGGTCGGGACGGCGTCCGCCGGGTCGTAGCGGTCCTTCTTGCCGTCCTTGTTGCCGTCCACCGCGAACGCCTTGAACGTCGCGGCCAGGAACTGCATGGGGCCGCCCGCGCCCGCGTAGTTCTCCCCGCTGGAGACGCCCGGCATCGTCGACCTGCCGTGGTCGGTCTCGACCTTGCCGACGCCCGCCAGGACGTTCCACGGGATGCCGTACTTCTTGCCCGCCTCCTGGTACAGCTTCAAATAGTCGACGGGGACGGACTTCGCGTCGGCCGCAGCCGCGGGCTGCGCGCCGGCGCCGGCGACGTTCACGCAGCCGCCGCCACCGCCGATCCCGCCGCCGAACAGGAACTGGCTCGCGCCGAACAGGATCGGGACGAAGACCAGCGCCACGAACATCACCGCGGCGACGCCGAGGGCGCCGACGAGCAGCAACCTTCGCGGACTCATCCCGTGTCACCCGCCTGTCCGGCGTCGGCGGGCTCGAACGAGAAGACCCTCAGCGTGCCGCCGTCCCTCGTCACCGTCACCGCGTACTGCTTGCTGTCGCTGCTGGTCCGCCCGTTCTTGGTGACCTGCTGCCGGCCGGTCACCAGGAAGATGATCGAGTTGTTCTCGATGTCGCGGACCTCGTCGAGGGACGCCGCGCCCTGCGCGACGAGCTGCTCGCGGCGGCGCTCCTCCACCATCCCCGGCGTCGCCACGCCCTGCCCGAGCCGCTGCCCGAGCTCGGAGGTGGCCAGGCCGGCGAAGCGCGCCACGTAGGTCTGGGGGGCCTCGTCGTAGCGGTACGTGCCGTACGCGGCGACGAAGCGCTGCGCCAGGTCGGCCGCCGTGGCGAACTCCTGCCGGGAGAACGGCAGCAGCCGGTAGACGTCGAAGTCGTTCGGATCGACGGGCTTCTCGATCCCCGGCGGCGGCGACGCGGGGGCCTGCGGTCCCTGCGACGCCGTCGTCCTCGGACGGGCCTGCGGCTCGTCATCGGACCCGCCCGAGGGCGAGGCCACCGTCAGGTAGACGCCGACCGCCGCGAGCAGCGCGACGAGACCCGCGAACAGCAGCTTGCGCCGCCGGTCGTTCAGGTTCATCACTCGTCCCGATCCGGCTCACTGGACCGCCGGTCCACCGGACGCAGCCAGAACGGGATCGGGGGGCTGGCGTTGGAGCCGCCGCCCCTGCCCCACAGCGGCGGGGGCGCCTCCTGCCCACCGGGCTCGGGACGCGAGGGCCTGGAGCCCCCGCCGGAACGGCCGCGCTGCCGGGGGACGTTCCCAGACCCGCCGCCGGAACCACCCGAACCGCCGTTGCCGCCGCCGAACCAGCCGCCGCCACCGCCGCCGGAGCCGCCCGAACCGCCGTTGCCGCCGCCCGAGCGCCCGCGGCCGCGCGCTGCGGAGCCGCCCGAGCGTCCGCCGCCACCGCCGAACCAGCCACCGCCGCCACCGCCGCCGGAGCCGCCCGAGCCACCACCGGAGCCGCCGCCCGAGCCGCCGCCGGAACCGCCGCTGCCGCCCGAGCCACCGCCGCCACCGGAGACGCCGCCGCCCTTTCCGCCGCGCCCCGTCCAGGACGTCGGGCGGATGGTGCCCTTGCCGGAACTCGACCCGCCGCCACCGGCGTCCTCACCGTCGCCGCCCTTCGCGACGGTGACGCCGCCGGGCTTGGCGGCCGCCCTGCCGCCGTCCGTGCGGCGGTCGCCGAGCGCGCCCGCCCTGGTCGGCAGGTTCAGCGGAGGAGCACCGCGCCGGGACCGGCCCTGCGCCGCCGCGGCGCCCGCGCCGCGCGGCTTGGCCGCGAGCACCGGCGCGTCCTCGGGCGACTGCTCGGTGCCCGCGCCGGGCGCCGACCGGTCGCCCGCGGCGACCGTGCCGGCCACCACGCCGCCCGTCAGGCCGCCCGCGACGGCGGCCGCCATCGCCGGATCGTTCTTGGCCTTGCGGAACATCTGGTACGCCGCCACCGGCGGCATCGCCTCGGTGCTCTTGCGGGCCGCCGCGATCGACTTGTCGAGTTCCGCCTCGCCCTTGCCCCGCGCCCCGACCGCCGAGTAGCCGACGGAGGCGAACAGATGCTGGAACGGCTTGCGGTACACGAACGCCGCGAACGTCACCAGCGCGATCAGCACCACCTGGAGGCCCCAGGGCAGCGTCTCGCCGAGGATCAGGCTGTACGCCCACAGCAGCAGCGACAGCACCCCGATGAGCGCGGCCTGCTTCAGCAGCATCGACAGCAGCAGTTCGAGCCAGCGGATGGCGACGACGCGCCCGACGCCGGGATGGATACCGATCCCGAGGAAGATCGGCCCCGCGACGAGGAGCAGCAGGAACGCGATCTTCACGACGATCAGCGCGAGCGCGATGACCATGATGAGCAGGCCCGCCACCAGCGCCGCGAACAGCGCGATGAGCGAGACGCCCAGCCGGTTCTGCCAGTCCTTGCCCTGGAAGAGGGCGTAGTTCTGGGGATGGTTGTCCTTGATGTCTTTCGTGACGTCCTTGTAGGCGTCGGACTTCTTCCCCAGGTCGACCTTGTTCGTGCCGTAGGTCTCCGGGAGGTCGACCGCCTGCGACCACAGCAGCTTGTCGGCGTTCTGCTTGATGATCTTCGCGTTGGGGTCGCTGGTGCCGAACTCGCCCTGCAGCCACGGCTTGCAGACCAGCGCCACCCACAGCGCGTTGGCGTTGCGGGCCGTCGGGTCCATGTCCTTCGACGTGGCGGGATCGGGCTTGCCCTCCGGGACGGGAACGCACGTCCCGCCCTTGGTATCGCTCGGTGGCAGCGCGGCGCTGAACGCGGCGCTGGTCGCGTCGGACACCGTCTTGCCGAGCGTGGTGAAGTCCGCGGGCCGGGTGATCAGCCAGGTCAACGCCACCATCGCGGCGACCATCCAGACCACGCCCTCGGTGACCTTGCTCGCCCGCTTGCGGACGATCCCCCACCAGGCCAGCCACATCGCGCCGAGGATGATCACCCACGACCAGTAGCGGGCGTTGAACGTCTTGCCGATGTTGGTGATGACCCCGTCGACGGTGTCCTTCAGCCAGCTCAGCAGCGACTCCGACGCGGCCGCCTGGTACACGCTGATCGTCGTCCGGTCGACCGTCCGGACGAGGGTGAACACGGTGTTCGCGATCGCGTTGCCCATCATCGACACCGCGTCCGAGCAGCCCATGTCGACCGCGTACCAGGTCTGCCCGGCGGTGCCGTACCGGTCGTAGTACGTGAGCTTCTCGACCGGGGTCTTCCGCAGCTTCTCGTTCGGGTAGTCGGGCGGCTTGATCATGCCGTCCGTCCCGGATCCGTACTGCTCGGGCGCCGGATGGTCGGCCGGGCTGCACGCGTCGTTCAGCGGGTTCGGCAACTGCGGCACCGACGCGGACGCCGGAGACAGCGGACCCAGCATGAACAACGCCATGACGACCAGCAGCATCACCGAGCGGCGGGTGCGCGGCGCGCTTCGGCGGCGCCTCGGGCGACGCCGCAAGGCCTTGCGGTCGATTCCTTCGCCGGGCGTGCGCTGCAGGCGCGCCGTCCCGTCGCGGGAACCCATCATCGGGAGACCTCCTCGGCCTCGGCCCCCGCGGCGGTGAGTTCGGACGTGCCCGGACGGGACCGGGTCGGGTTGGTGTCCAGCCAACGCTGCAGTTCCTCGGAGATCAGGTCGACGCCGATGCGCCCCGCTCGGCCGTCGAGGTCACGGAAGATGCATTCGCCGTTGCCGAGGTTGCGCAGCACGGCCTTGTGCTCGTCGGACGCCTCGACCCCGAGTAGGGACATGACGTTGCCGACCTCGACCCGCTCGGTGGAGCGGAACGAGAACACCGAGGACAGGCAGTTCGTCACCTGTTCGTTCAGCAGGTCCCCCGCGTTCTGGGAGACCAGGATCAGCGCGGTGTTGCGGGAGCGTCCCATCCGCGACACCTCGGGCACCAGCTTGGCCCCCTCCGGCGTCGAGGTGATCGCCCACGCCTCGTCCAGGAAGATCGCCTTCGGGAGCCGCCGGTCGAGGCCGTGCATCAGCCGCCGCGCGAACTGCGACACCAGGTACATCAGCGCGACCGACAGCCGCTGCTCGTAGGAGTAGTCCTCCCGCGGGATCGTCACGTCCGGCAGGGTGAGCCCGCCGAGCGTGAACACGGTCGTCCAGCCGGCGCTGTCGATGCGCTCGCCGCCGGACGGATCGAAGCACAGCCGCGCGAGCCGCATCTCCGACATCGAGCGCAGCACCGCGCCGAGGTTCTTGGACGCCGGGTCGTCGGCGCCCTCCAGGTGGTCGACCACCCGGCCGAGCGAGGGCCGCTCCCCGTTGGCGACCGCGCCGACCGCCTGGATCATCGCGGACTCGCGCTCCTCCGACATCCGCGGCAGCAGCAGCCGCAGCGTCTCGGTCGCCATCATCTTCTTGGTGGCGAGGTCGTCGCCGAAGGAGAACGGGTCGAGCAGGCCGGGCGCCGCCGAGCCGAGCGGCAGGATGCGCGCCCTCCTGCCCCGCGCCTTCAGCAGCTCCACGAGCGCCTCGGCGTCGCCCTTGGGGTCGATCGCCGCGATGGTGACGCCGCGCAGCGCCATCTGGTAGATCAGCAGCAGCGCGAGCGTGGTCTTGCCGCCGCCGGGCTCACCGGTGATCGCCACGGCCGTCGGCCGGTTGCGCGCCGCGGCGACGAGCGGGTCGAAGTGCACGATGGCGCGGGCCCGGCCGAGTGTCTCGCCGATGTAAGGGCCGATCCAGCCCTCTCCCTCGTCGTCCGAGCGGTCGCCGAGGTCGACGGTCGCGACCGGCATGCCTCCCGCGATGGTGCGCAGCGGCTGGCGCTGCGCGTAGGCGTTCAGCCGGATCTGGTCGCCGGGCAGCGACTCCAGGAACAGCGAGAACTGGTCGCCGGTCGAGTTGACGACGTCGATGCCGATGTCGCGGTAGTGCTCCACGACGGCGTCCACGCGCTGCGCGAGCAGGTCCTCGGTCGGCGCCGACACGATCAGCCGGTGCCACCCGTAGACGAACGGCAGCCGCTCCTTGGTGATGCCGTGCTCCAGCATCCGGGCGGCGTCGATCTGCTCCGCGAGCGCGATCGGCGCCTCCGCGCCCGCCTCCCGGATGTGCTGGTCCATGTCGCGGGCGTGCGCGAGCTTGCGCGAGACGTCCTTGGACGCCTTCGCCGGCGGGATCAGCTTCATCCGCGCGCTGATCTCGACGGGGAACGGCAGCGCGTCGGCGTAGTGGAACCAGGGCTCGCCGTCCGGGAACGGCATCATGTCGGGGAACCGCGCGAACGACAGGTACGCGACGTACGACGCGGCCGTGGCACCGCCGCCCGCCCCGGTGAAGTTCGGCTGCTCGATCCGCAGGTACGAGCGCCCGTTGTGGATGGCGCCCTCCACCAGCGACTCGATCTCGCCCTTGCCCCACGTCCGGCGCGGGACGGCGGACGGCGGCGGATCGGCCAGCGACCCCGTCACCGCGTGCTGGAACAGCCACGCGACCTCGTTGGAGGTGGCGTGCCTGGCGTACAGGGCGGAACCGCCGAGCGCGCGGCCGACCCGCTCGGACTGGTCCGTCCAGCGCGCGATCTCCTTCTTGTCGACCGCGTCGTCGTGCACGCCGAGCACGCTCTCGCTGCGCTTGTAGGCCCTCAGCAGCTGCGCCAGGACGCCGCCCGACAGCTGCGCGCCCATGCCGCGCGGGCCGAGCCGCACCCCGAGGTAGACCTCCTTGGTCCAGAAGTCCTTGGCCCACACGTGGGCGTAGGTCTCCTCCAGGTACTCCCGCCACCCGGCGCCGCCGTCGGACGTCCCGTCCAGCGCCAGCGCCCACTCGGCCGCCGGATACGTCCGGTGCCCGATCCGCAGGTGGACCTCGGCGTCCGGCATGCGGATGCCGGCCAGCGCGATGGTGATGTTGGTGGCGAGCGCCTCGCGCTCCTCACCGGTCGTGAACTCGTAGGACACCGTGGGGAGCCGGAAGTAGGCCCAGGCGGCGCTGTCGGTCAGCAGGACGCGGTCGTCGAAGTACCGCACGGCCAGTCGGCTCGACTTGCTCATGCCGCCCTCCCGACGCCGGTTCCGATCAACGATTCTCTCCACCGCCGGGCGGCCGCACAGGGCTGCCCGGGAGAGTGTTCGCCATCCGGACGGTCATGAACGTCAGGCGCGTCCGCCAGCAATGCCCGGTTCACTGCGGTCTCCGCTCGATGCCCGCGAGGGGCGCTCATCGGGTGGCCTCCTGCTCCTGCTGAAGCTCCTGGTAACGCTCGGGCATGACGGTGAAGCCGCCGGCCACGACGCCGGCGAGGGCAAGATAGGCACGCCGCGTCGGCGTGCGCAACGACTTCAGCTCGTTGCGCGGCGCGCGGTCCATGCTCAGGTGATCATCCCACGGGATGCGCACCAGCGCCCGGCAGCGGCCCCGCGCCACGGCCTCGGCCTGCTCGACGTCGTCCATGCTGCGGCGGCTCACCCCGTTGATGACCGTCACCGCGCGGGACCGCAGCTCCTCGTAGCCGTGGCCGTCCAGCCACTCGAACGTCATCGCGACGGCGCGGGGCGCGTCGGCGCTCGCCGGCGCGACGAGGACGATCTGGTCGGCGTAGGGCAGGACACGCGCCACCACGGCGGCGGCCGCGTCCAGCAGCGTCACCGAGTAGAACTTGTCGAGCGTGCGGATCGCGAGCGCGTAGTCGCGGTCGTCGAGCGCCTGCAGCGGGTTCTTGCCCGCCGCGATGACGTCGAGGCCGGACTTGGCCTGCGAGGTGTAGCGGCGCATCGCGGTGAGGCTGGACACCTGGTCGGCGCGCGTGATGAGGCCGGTCAGCGTCTCGTTGGTGTCGCTGCGGGTGCGCCGCGCGAGCGCGCCCGGCCCGGGGTTCACGTCGATCGCCACGACCGGCTCGCCGTTGTGCTGCGCGAACGTGTGCCCCAGCATCAGCGCCGTGACGGTCTGCCCGGCGCCGCCGGTGCAGCCGAGCACCACGACGTGCCGCGTCCCGTGGAACGGCTGCTGGATCCGCTGCTGGTAGTCGGCGTCGACCTCGCCGTGCCCGCCGCCGACGGCGTGGATGAGCCGCCGGAGCCCGCCGGACGTCACCTCGTGCTCGGGACCTGGCGGGGTGATCGCCGGACCGGACGGCGGGGGCGCCGGAGGCGGCGGCAGCGGCCGCGGGCGGACGGGCGAGGCGGGCTGCGAACGCACCTCCCGCGGCGGCGCCTCCTCCTCCACCGGGCGAGGGGCCTCCACCGGACGCGGCGGCGCCACGGGTGGGACGTTCTGCGCGGGCGGCGCCACCGGCTCGGGAGCGGTGCCCGGCCGCTGCGGCTTGGACAACCCCTTCGACCAGGGCCTGGGCGGCTCCCGCAACACTCCGGGCTGCTCCGCCGACGCAGCGGGACGCACCGGCGGCGCCTGCGGCGGCACGGGCCGCTCCGCCGACGCAGCAGGCAGTTCGGGCCGCGTCTCTTCCCGCTCCACCGCCCCGGGCGGCCGCTGCACCGTCCACCCAGGCCGCAACTCCGGCGGCACCGCCCGCACAGGAAGCTGCGCCGGGGGCGCGGAGGGCTGCTCCGGCGCGACAGGCGGCTGCGCCTGCGCCGCAGGACGCTCCGGACGCGCGAAGGGCCGCGCCGAGGGCGCGGGGGCCTGCTCCGGCCCGGCGGGCGGCTCCGAGTGCGCGGGGGATTGCCCAGGCTCGACGGGCGGCTCCGCCTGCGCGCCAAGCTGCTCCGAACGCGCGGCAGGCCGCTCCGGGGGCGCGGGGGCCTGCTCCGGCGCGACAGGCGGCTCCGCCTGCGCCGCAGGACGCTCCGGACGTGAGAAGGGCCGCGCCGAGGGCGCGGGGGCCTGCTCGGGCAGGGCGGGCGGCTCCGCCTGCGCGCCGAGCTGGCCCGAACGCGCGGCAGGCTGCGCCGGGGGCGCGGGGGCCTGCTCGGGCGCGGTGGGTGGCTGCACATGCGCGGCAGGCCGCTCCGGACGTGCGGGGCGCTGCTCCGGGGATGCAGGGGATTGCTCCGGCGCGGCGGGGGGGTGCACATGCGCGGCGGGGCGCTCCGGGCGTGCGGGGGGCTGCGCCGAGGGCGCTGGGGCCTGCTCCGGCGCGGTGGGCGGCTGCGCCTGCGCGGCGGGGTGCTCCGGACGTGCGGAGGGGGGTGCTGGGGGTGTGGGTTGTTGGGGGGTGGCGCCGAAGGCGCCGGGGACCAGGGGGACGTTGGGGCGGGTGGGTGAGGGGGGCTGCTGGTCCGGGGCGCGGGTGCCGGCGATCTTTCTGTCGCCGGGCTCTCCGTTGAAGGCCTGCGTCGCGCGGACGCGCTCGCCGTCGGCGGCGTGGGCCTGGTCGGGCTCGGTGGGCGGCTGCCGCGTGACGCCGTCGCCGGGTTCGGCGGGGCGCACCCAGCGGACGCTCGGCGCCGCGGGCTCGTTCTCGCGCGGGGGCGGCTCGGGGGTGCCCGCGATCTCCTCGGCGGCCCCGGGGGCGGGCTGCTGGGGGACGTCGGGCCGGGTGTCGCCGACCGGGACGGCCTGCCAGAACTCGGCCTGCTCGCCGGGGCGGCGGACGCCTGAGGCCAGGGCTCGCTTGCCGGAGCCGGGGGGCGGTGCGGGCGGGGGGACCTCCAGCCGTGGCGTCGCGGGAGGCTGCTCGACGCCGGCGGGGAAGGCCAGGACGTCGTCCTCGTGCGAGATGTCGCGGGTCGTGCGGCGCCACGCCTTGGGCGGGACGAGGGGCTCGGGCGCGGCGGGCGGGGCGGCGGGCTCGGGGGCCGTGGGGAACGGCGCCGCGGGGAGGGCGGCGGGGACGGCCTCGCGCTGGGCCGCGTACTCGACCAGCGACGGGGCGGTGGCGGCGACCGCGGGGCGCGGAATCAGGACCGGGGTCGCGGCGGGGGCCGCGGCGGGTTCCGGTTCGGCGGCGCGGCGGCGGGCGCGGCGGCGGGTCTTGATCGCGGCACGTTCCATGGCGGCGGCCGGGGCGGGGCTTCCGGTGCGCCGCCAGACGCGGGCCACGATGACGACCTCGTCGGGCTCCTGGATGGGGGTCAGGCGGCACCAGGTGCGGGGTTCGGCGAGGTAGCGGCTCTGGGAGAGCAGCAGCTCGGTGAGCCTCTTGCCCTCGATGACGGGGCGGGTCGCCAGCCAGGTGAGCACGCCCGGCGGGACGATGTAGAGCACGTGCCAGGGGGAGGCGAAGGGGATCCCGACGAGCCGGAGCAACCCGATCCACGGCACGAAGACGCCGAGGAAGACGCCGATCTGGACCAGCGGCAGCGGCATCGGAAGCCGCAGGTCGTACAGCTTGTAGAGCCGCTTCTCGATGCGCCAGATGTTCGTGTACGTGGGTAGATCCACGCCCTACTCCCCTAACTGCGCGAGCACCGTGCCGCCTGACGACCTCCGCCCGAGGTCAGGCGTTCACGCCTGGGGCCTCGGCGATCGCCTTGGCCGTGGTCTCGATGATGTCCGGTACGTGAAAGGCCGCTCCGATTCCGGTCGCCGGGCAGAGGGTGGTGGTGCTCACTTCGCGGCCTCTCATGATGCGTTCGGCTGCGTGGTGCCGCGAATGTCTTGGACGAGCCAGGTCGTCCCCTTTTTCACCATTGCAAGCTGGTAGCTCTGTTCGAGCTCACCGCCGCCGCCTCCCGCGGGCTGCCACACCACGGTCGCGGTGACGGTGCGCGAGCCATCAGGCCCCCTCGGCGCGACGACCTCCTTGACCTGGACGAAGACGACGGACTTGGCCATGCCGGCGATGGTCGCCCCGTTGGAGAAGCGGGACAGGGCCGCCTGGTTGCCGTTCGCGTACTCCTGGAAGAAGGTGCTGAGGAAGGGCTGGAGCTCGGTTTCGAGCGAAGTGTCGCGGTCCTGGACGCCGTCCTGGGGAAGCTGCGCCTTGGTCGGAGGCGGGAGCAGGGCGGGACGGGCGGAGACGACCAGCGAGCCGCTCCGGTCGGCGTACACCGGGACGGCGAGGCGGAGCCAGCGGTCGGTGGTGCGGGCCAGGAGCGTCACGGTGGCGTTGCTGGCGTCGCGGGCGTCGACGCCGGCGACCTGGACGGACTGCACCTGCATCTTGCCGACGCCGTTCCAGCCGTACTGGGCGTCGGCGCCGTCGGGCAGGAACGTCCGCAGCTGCGCCTCGCGGGCGGGCGCCGTCTTCTGGTCGAAGTTGAGGTAGACGTTGGCGAACTGGAGGGCGAAGGCGCCCGCGGCGCTGCTGGGGAACCCGGCGCTCCTCGGGGTCTTGGCCGGGGTGCCGCCGCTGGGCGTGTCGTCGGCGTTGAATCGTTCGAACGGGGCGCGGATGCCGTTGACGAGGATGACGAGGATCAGGGCCCACAGCACGGCGCGGCCGACCCAGACCCACCAGCGCCCGCCGGAGCCGCCCCAGCGGCCCCCGGCGCCCCCGCCGCGCGAACCGCCGCCGGACCGTCCGCGGCCGCGCTCGGGCAGGTCCCACGGGTCGGCGGACGACGCGAGCGCCCGGCCGGGCGCCGCGGTCTCCTCGACTACGGCGGTGTCACGGCCGCGTCCCACGGCCGACCTGCGAGCCATCCTGCCTCCGCTCGCGCCTCGCCCCCGGTCGGCGCGGTCCTGTTGCCCGGTCATGTCGGTGGCTTTTCCGAACCCACCTCGGGCCCAGGGTAACCACGGGCGTCAATTGTTCCAGCGCATCCCAGCGAAACACAGCCCCGGCACGCGGTTGCGGATAATGCAATCCACCTCAGCAGGAACGGGGAGGATTGCCAAACGGTGACGTTCTCCTACCCAGGGCTCCGAAGGGTGCGCAAGCCTAGGTAACGGACAAGCGGGACGCCTCAGAAGTGAGTCGGTCACGGGATGGCGACGGTACCCGCCATTCGCCGCGCCGAAATAACCGACATGACGCTACAAAAGCGACACTGAGCACTAAAACACCCAGCTCATCCGGCACGTGGGCCGCAGGGGCATCCCGTGTCGCCAAAATCACACGGATCACGACGCCTTCCCGGCCCACGGCGGGCCGCGATGGGCCGCGATGGGCCGCGATGGGCCGCGATGGGCCGCGGTCAGACGTTGAAGCGGAACTCCACGACGTCGCCGTCCTGCATGACGTAGTCCTTGCCCTCCATGCGCACCTTCCCGGCGGTGCGGGCGGCGGCCATCGAGCCCGCCGCGGTCAGGTCGCCGAAGGACACGATCTCGGCCTTGATGAAGCCGCGCTGGAAGTCGGTGTGGATGACGCCGGCGGCCTCCGGCGCGGTGGCGCCCACGGGGATCGTCCAGGCGCGCGACTCCTTGGGCCCCGCCGTCAGGTACGTCTGGAGACCGAGGGTGGCGAACCCGATCCGGACGAGCTGCGACAGCCCGGACTCCTCCTGCCCCATCCCCTGCAGCAGTTCGAGCGCCTCGTCGTCGGGCAGCTCGATCAGCTCCGCCTCGATCTTGGCGTCCAGGAAGATCGCCTCGGCGGGGGCGACCAGGGAGCTCAGGCGCTCGCGCAGGGCCTCGTCGGTCAGCTCGCTCTCGTCCAGGTTGAAGACGTAGAGGAACGGCTTGGCGGTGAGCAGGTGCAGCTCGCGCAGCAGCTCCAGGTCGACCCCGGCCGGCCCGGCGCCCGCGAACAGCGTGACGCCGTCGTTCAGGAGCTTCTGCGCGGCGTTGACGGCGTCGACGACGGCGAGCTTGTCCTTGTCCTTCTTGGTCCGGGCCTCCTTGTCGAGGCGCGGCAGCGCCTTCTCGATCGTCTGGAGGTCGGCCAGGATCAGCTCGGTGTTGATCGTCTCGATGTCGCGGGACGGGGCGACGTCGCCGTCCACGTGCGTGACGTCCGGGTCGTCGAACGCCCGGATGACCTGGCAGATCGCGTTGGTCTCCCGGATGTTGGCGAGGAACTTGTTGCCGAGCCCCTGCCCCTCGGACGCGCCCTTGACGATGCCCGCGATGTCGACGAACTCCATCGTCGCCGGGATCACCTTCTGCGAGCCGTACAGCTCGGCCAGCACGGTCAGCCGCGGGTCGGGCACCCCGACCACGCCGACGTTGGGGTCGATGGTCGCGAACGGGTAGTTGGCGGCCAGCGCGTCGTTCTTGGTCAGCGCGTTGAAGAGCGTCGACTTGCCGACGTTGGGCAGCCCGACGATTCCGATGGAGAGGCTCACGGCCGTCAAGTTTATGGGCGCTCGCGGACCCCTCGGGCTGCCCGGAACCTCCGTACGGCCTCCCTCTGGTGAACACTGGGCCAAATGTCCGGTGACGCGGGGCATCCCGGCGCGTCGCGGTCGCCGAACGCGGACGCGCTGTCACGATGAGCGGATGGACCTCGCGCTGTTCGCCGGACTCCTCGTCGGCGCCGTCTTCGGCGCCGTCGCCGGGTACGCGCTTGCGACGGGCAGGCAGGGCGCGCTGATCGCGCGGGCGCGCGCGGCCGAGGAGAAGCTCGCCTACGCCGAGGAGCGGATGGCCGAGCACTTCGAGAACCTGTCGGCCAAGGCCCTGGACGCCAGCAACCAGCGGTTCCTGGAGCTGGCGGACGCGCGGCTCAAGGCGGCCGGCGTCGAGGCGGCCGGGGAGCTGCAGCGGCGCCAGCAGGCCGTCGAGCACCTGGTCGCGCCGCTCAAGGAGACGCTCGCCAAGGTGGAGGAGCAGCTCCGCGAGGTGGAGACGGGGCGCCGCGAGTCGCACGCCATGCTGGCCAAACAGGTCGACTTCGTCCGGCAGAGCTCCGACCAGCTCCGGCGCGAGACGCAGTCGCTCGTGCGGGCGCTCCAGCGCCCGGAGGCCAGGGGACGCTGGGGCGAGCTCCAGCTCCGCCGCGTCGTGGAGCTGGCCGGGATGACGCACCACTGCGACTTCGACGAGCAGGCCGGCGCGGTCACGGCCGACGGCACGGTCCGTCCCGACATGGTGGTGCGGCTGGCCGGCGGCAAGAGCATCGTGGTCGACTCCAAGGTCTCGCTGGCCGCCTACCTGCAGGCGGCGGAGAGCGGCGACCCCGTGCGGCTGGACGCGCACGCGCGGCACCTGCGCGACCACGTCGACCGCCTGTCGGCCAAGTCGTACTGGCAGGCGTTCAGCCCGGCTCCGGAGTTCGTCGTGCTGTTCATCCCGGGCGAGGCGTTCCTGGCGCCCGCCCTCGACCGCGACCCCGGCCTGCTGGAGTACGCGATGAGGCGGCGCGTGCACATCGCCACGCCGACCACCCTCATCACGATGCTGCGGACGGCGTCCTACGCGTGGCAGCAGGCGGCCCTCTCCCGCAACGCCCGCGCGGTCTTCGATCTGGGCCGGGAGCTGTACGAGCGGCTGGGCACGATGGGGCAGCACGTCGACGAGCTCGGCCGCGCGCTGACCGGCGCCATCAAGTCCTACAACCGGACGGTCGGATCCCTGGAGACGCGCGTTCTGGTCAGTGCGCGCAAGCTGAACGAGCTCGGAGTGGTGGACGACGGCCTGGAAAGCCCCCATCCTGTCGAGGAGAGCCCCCGCGCTCTGTCCGCGGCCGAACTGACCGCATACGACGAACTTTTCGACGACGAGGACCATCTGCCTGATCGGGACCATTCCCGGCCTGGCCCCGCCGCGGGTGCGGCGGGTCCCGGCGGGCGCGTCCCCGAGCAGGGCGATCCGCGGAACGTCCAAGAGCGGAACGGGCCGGGGCGTGTGGGGGGTCCGCCTCCCACGGGGAAGAGGTGGCGATGAGTTCATCGACGGTACGCGACGCGCCGGGCGGCGCCTCGGCGTCCCCGGATCGTCCGGCGCGGCGCCGGCGCGGCGGTCCGTCCCGCTCGGAGTCGGCCGGCCCGGTCACGCTGACCGGCCGCGGCGGCATCGTGGTCATGTTCGCCGCCGGGGTGTTGTGCGGGCTGCTGTCGCGGTGGTTCGGCGTGCCGCTGCTCGCCGGCGCCGGGTTCGCGATCGGCTGCGCGCTCGCCGCGTTCGCGACCCGTCCCGCCGACCTGCTCACGCTCGTCGTCAGCCCGCCGCTGGTGTTCCTCGCCGCCACGCTCACGGTCGTGCTCGTCACGACGCTCGGCGAGGGCTCGCTGCTGCGCGGCGTCACGGTGGGCGTGTTCACCGCGCTCGCGGCGACCGCGCCGTGGCTGTTCTTCGGCACGCTGCTCGTGGTCGTGATCTGCCTGGCGCGCGGCGTCCTGACGAACGCCCGGGAGCTGCACGACAAGCTGGTCGGGGTGCGCCTCTTCGAGAAGGAGGAGAACGAGAACCCCGTCCGGTGGGACGAGTCCCCCGGCACGCCCAAGGAGGGCCGCCACGCCCGCAGCGACCGGCCGCCCTCCGGGGGCGCGGGTTAGACGGGCGTGATGCGCAGGTCCTTGCGGAGCTCCTTCGGCAGGGAGAACCGCATCCTCTCCTCGACGGACTCGATCTCCTCGGCCTCGCCGTAGCCGCGCTCGGCGAGCCAGGCGAGGACCTCCTGGACGAGCTCGTCCGGGACGGACGCGCCGCTCGTGACGCCCACCGTGGCGACGCCCTCAAGCCAGGCCGGGTCGATCTGCTTGGCGTAGTCGACCAGGTAGGCGGCGTCGGCGCCGTGCTCCTTGGCGACCTCGACCAGGCGGACGGAGTTGGAGGAGTTGGTCGATCCCACCACGATGACGAGCTGCGCCTGCGCCGCCATCTCCTTCACCGCGACCTGCCGGTTCTGGGTGGCGTAGCAGATGTCGTCGGAGGGCGGGTCCATCAGCTTGGGGAACCGCTCGCGGAGCTTCTCGACGGTGGCGACGGTCTCGTCGACCGACAGCGTGGTCTGCGACAGCCACGCGACCTTCTCGGGGTCGCGGACGGTCACGTTGGCGACGTCGTCCGGGCCGTCCACGAGGTGGATGTGGTCGGGGGCCTCGCCGGTGGTGCCGATGACCTCCTCGTGGCCCTCGTGGCCGATCAGCAGGATGTCGTAGTCGTCGGCGGCGAACCGGACGGCCTCCTTGTGGACCTTGGTCACCAGCGGGCACGTCGCGTCGATGGTGCGCAGGTCCAGGCCCCTGGCCTCCTCGTGCACGACGGGCGCCACGCCGTGGGCGGAGAACACCACGATGGAGCCCTCGGGGACCTCCTCGGTCTCCTCCACGAAGATCGCGCCACGCTCCTCCAGCGTCTTCACGACGTGCACGTTGTGGACGATCTGCTTGCGGACGTAGATCGGGGCCCCGTACTTCTCCAGGGCGATCTCGACCGCTTGCACGGCCCGGTCGACGCCCGCGCAGTAACCACGCGGCTTGGCGAGCAGGACACGGCGCTGGGTGGAGGTCATGGGTCCATCGTACGAGGGGCCGGGCTGTGACCGACTCCACGGCACGCTTTGCCAGAATTCCATTCACCCCGCGTGACCAGGGTCGCACCGATGGGGCAGAGTGAGTGGGGACCGGAGACGAGGCAGGAAGAGGAACGTCCGATGAGGAAATCGCCGCGCCGCCTCAGTGAGCAGGTCCGCGAAACGGTGGGCGAGCAGGTCCGGGATCTCCCGCTGCACGCCGTCCGGCTGGCCATGTTCGGCGTCGGCCGCGCACTGCTGCTCACCGACCGGGTGACCAGGGACTACAAGGAGATCACCGAAGGCGGCGGTGTGAAGCCGGTGGCCCTGCGGCTGCGCGACGACGTCCAGCACACGGCCGGGAAGGTCGTCGGGCTGGTCTCCGAGCGCGTCCGCGGTGAGGAGCCCGAGGCCGGGCCCGCTCCCGAGCCCGCGCGCCGCACCAGGCCCGCGGCCGCCCGGAAGGCCACCGAGGAGATCTCGGTCGGCAAGCCCGGCGCCGGGGAGGCCCACAAGCCGAAGCACGCCCGCCCTGGACCGCCGCCGAAGCCCGCCAAGCCGGGCGCGCTGGGCAGGCACCACGCCAAGGCGGGGGGCGAGGCCGGTCCGGCCGCCGCGCCGGCGCCGAAGCCGGTGCCGTCCGAGCCGAAGCCGGAGCCCGCGCCGCAGGCCGAGCCCGCCCCGAGCCCGAAGGCCGCCGAGCCCGCCAGGCCGAAGCCGAAAACCGCCGAGCCCGCCAAGCCGAAGCCGGCCGAGGCTCCGAAGGGCAAGGCCGCGGAGAAGAAGGCGGACGAGGCCGCGTTCGAGCCGAAGCCGGAGGCCAAGCCCGCCGCGCAGGCGGAGGCCGCGCACATCGCCGAGGATCTCCCGGTGCCCGACTACGACAGCGCCACGCTGCCGCAGCTGCGCGCGCGCCTTCGCGGCCTGTCCGCCGACCAGGTGAAGCTCCTGCGCGAGTACGAGCGCAAGCACGCCGGCCGTGAGGACGTCATCCGCATGTACGAGCGCCGCATCGCCAAGCTCAACGGCCTCAGCTGAGCGGTACGAGCAGGAAGGGAGCCCCCGGAGCGTCCGGGGGCTTCTTCCGTTCCGGGGGCGGTCAGGCGGCCGCCGGGGCGTCCTGGAAGGCGTGGTCGACGTCGACCCGCTCCAGCGGCGCCAGGTGCCGGCGGCGCACCGCGAGGATGCCGATCGCGACGGCGCAGCACGCGGCGCCGACGACGTAGGGCAGTTTCGCGTCGACCTCCTCCGCGAGCTTCGTCGCGATGAACGGGGCGAGGGCGCCGCCCATCCACCGGACGAAGTTGTACCCGGCGGACGCGACGGGCCGCGGGCTGTCGGAGACCTCCATGGCGGCCTCGGTGAACGCGGTGTTGTTCAGCCCGATCGGGATGCCGGACAGGACGGTGCAGGCGATGATCCCGCCGTGCCCGAGGAACGCGAGCCCGAACTGGAACACGATCAGCAGCGCCAACGCCAGGTACATGACCCGGACGGTCCCGATGCGCCGCTGGAGCATGGGGGCGCCGAACACCGACGCCAGCGCGACCATCACGCCCCAGCCGAAGAACACCAGGCCGATGCCGTGCGCGCTCATCCCGAGGACGAACGGAGTGAAGGCCAGGATGGTGAAGAACGCGTAGTTGTAGAAAAGCGCGGTGAAGGCCGTGGTGGACAGGCCGCCGTGCGCCAGGGCCCGGATCGGCGCGCTCAGCCGGGTCTTCTCGGCGGGCTTCGGCGTGGGCTTGAGCAGCGTGCCGATCAGCAGGAAGCCGACCGCCATGAGCGCGGCGGTGCCGAAGAAGGGGAACCGCCAGTTCATGTCGCCGAGCAGAGCGCCGGCTAGCGGCCCGAGCGAGATGCCGATGCCGAGCGCCGCCTCGTAAAGAATGATCGCCGACTCCGCCCCGCCCGAGGCAGCGCCGACTATGACCGCGAGCGCGGTAGCGACGAACAGGGCATTGCCGAGGCCCCAGCCCGCGCGGAAGCCGACGAGCTGCCCGACGGTCCCGGACGTCCCGGCGAGGGCGGCGAACGCCACGACGAGCGCCAGCCCGATCAGCAGCGTCCTCTTCCCGCCGATCCGGCTGGACACCCAGCCGGTGACCAGCATCGCCACCGCGGTGATCAGGAAGTAGCTGGTGAACAGCAGGGACACCTGGCTCGGCGAGGCGTCCAGGTTCTTCGCGATCGCGGGCAGGATCGGGTCGACGAGACCGATGCCCATGAAGGCGACGACCGCGGCGAAGGCCGTCGCCCACACCGACGTCGGCTGCCTGAGGATGCCGCCGCCCTTCGGGGTCGCCGAGGGCTTCGCGTGCATGAGTACCTCCGTGTGTTCAGGGTGCGCCGAAGAGCTTGTCGAGGGCGGGCAGCGCCGCGGCGACCGCCGCGCGCTCCTCGTCCGTCAGCTCCGCGAACCGCTCGGCGAGGAAGCCGATCCGGCGCTCGCGCCCGGCGGCCAGCCGGTCGCGTCCGGGCCCGGTGAGCCGGGCGGTGACGACGCGGGCGTCGGAGCCGCTCCGGCCGCGCGCGACCAGCCCGTCGCGCTCCAGCCGGTTGATCTGCGCCGTCATGGTCGGCAGCCGGACGCCGTGCTCGGCGGCCAGCTCCGTCATCCGCCGCGGCCCGTGCTCCAGGGAGCCGAGCACGGACAGCTGCTGGCTGGTGATCGGCTGGTCGGCGCTGACCTGCCGGAGCATCAGCACCACGTGGCGCAGGCGCCGGTTGAGCTGCTCGGCGAGCTCGCGTTCGGATGCGGTCACGGCGTTCTCCTCGACATTACTTAGCCAGTCTAAGTTAGCTTGACTAATCTTCAGTGGTCCGGGACGTGTCTCTTCGGTCACACCGGATTCTGCCGGTGCGGGCGACGTGGGGGCCGGTGGGGCGGGGTGCGCCGTAGGCTGCCTGCATGGCTATGGAGACCACGGCCGAATCACCGGTTCCGGTGCGCACCGTCCTGCAGGCGGTGAGCGGGTGGATCGGCAGGCTCGGCCGCATCTGGGTGGAGGGTCAGATCACCGACCTCAACGCCCGCGGCGGCACGGTCTACATGACGCTCCGCGACCCGGTGGCGAACATGTCGGTGCGGGTCGTCGGCCCGCGCGCGGTGTTCGAGGCCGCCGGGCCGGCGGTCACCGACGGCGCCCGCGTCGTCGTGCACGCCAAGCCCGACTTCTGGATCAACCGCGGGACGTTCTCGCTCAGCGTGCTGGAGATCAGGCCGGTCGGCGTCGGCGAGCTGCTGGCCCGGCTGGAGCGGCTCAAGCGCGTGCTGGCGTCCGAGGGGCTGTTCCGGCCCGAGCGCAAGCGCCCGCTGCCCTTCCTGCCCGGCCGGATCGGGCTGATCTGCGGGCGCGACTCCGACGCCGAGCACGACGTCCTGCAGAACGCGCGGCGGCGCTGGCCCGCGGTGGCGTTCCGGGTGGAGAACACCGCCGTGCAGGGCTCGTACGCGGTCGGCGAGGTGATGGAGGCGCTGCGCGTGCTGGACGCCGATCCCGAGATCGATGTGATCATCATCGCGCGCGGCGGCGGCGCGATGGAGGACCTGCTGCCGTTCTCCGACGAGGCCCTGGTCCGCGCGGTCCACGCCGCCCGCACCCCGGTCGTCAGCGCGATCGGGCACGAGCAGGACAGCCCGCTCCTGGACCTGGTCGCCGACGTCCGGGCCTCCACCCCGACCGACGCCGCGAAGAAGGCCGTGCCGGACGTGCGCGAGCAGCTCCAGCTCGTCCGGCAGCTGCGCGACCGGGGGCGGCGGTGCCTGTCCGGTGCGGTGGAACGGGAGCTGGCGTGGCTGCGGTCGGTGCGCTCGCGGCCCGCGCTGGCCGACCCGGTGCGGGAGATCGAACGGCAGTCCGAGCAGGTCGCGGCGCTGCGCGACCGGGCGCGGCGGTGCCTGTCGGCGGCGCTCGACCGGGCCGGGGACGAGCTCGGGCACACCCGCGCCCGGCTGCTCGCCCTCTCCCCCGCCGCGACGCTGGAGCGCGGATACGCGATCGTCCAGCGGGAGGACGCGTCGGTGGTGCGGGAGTCGGCGTCGGTCAAGGACGGCGAGCGCCTGCACGTGCGGCTCGCCGACGGGCGGCTCGGCGTGAGCGTGACCGGCCGGGAATGAACCGTGCTGCGCCGCCCGAGGGACGGGCGGTCGTCCGGGGGATGAGAGGGTGGGCCGGTGGCGGACGACAAGGGGACGGCCGAGAAGCCGTCGTACGAGCAGGCGCGCGACGAGCTGGCCGAGGTCGTGAAGCGGCTGGAGGCCGGCGGCCTGACGCTGGAGGAGTCGCTCGGCCTGTGGGAGCGGGGCGAGAGGCTCGCCGCGGTCTGCGAGGAGTGGCTGGAGGGCGCCCGCGCCCGGCTGGCCGCGGCCCTCGACCGGCCGGACGACGGGGACGCCGCCGCCCCGTTCTGAGGCTCAGGAGGCCGGCGTGGCCGTCGTCGCGGGTGTCGGGCCCCCGGTCTTCGCCTGCTCCTTGAGCGACCCGGCCAGGACCGCCAGCTCCGCGTAGGACGCGGTGCCGGTGACGACGAGGCTGACCCCGTTCGGAAGCGTCCGGGCGAGGGTGTTGGCCTTCTTGTCCTTGCGGTGGTACTTGGTCCAGGTGGCGCCGTTGACCTGCTGCGTCCCGACCGGCTGGCTACTGTTGGCCATGCGCGGGACGTACTGCGACGCCTTCTCGTTGCTCTGCTCCAGCGCCGCGTACTCGTCGCTGGGCGTCACGAACCCCAGGTGCCAGGCGACCGGGTCCTTGCCGCCGGAGCCCAGGCCGTTCACGCGCGAGCTGTTGGGACGCCAGGTGGCGGGCAGCCCCTCGGGCGCGTGGACGGTGTAGGGCGCGTCGTTGCGCATCGCCCACAGCTGCGAACCGTAGTCGACCGTCGGCAGGACCTCCTTGTCGCTGCGCGGCGAGACGACGTAGACCGCCAGCACGATCAGCAGGCAGGCGCCCATCGCCATGGTGAAGCCGCCGAGGCCGGTGGTCAGCCGCTTGTACACGCCGGGGCTCACCTCGACCACGGGGCGTCCCGCGGGCGCTTCGGGCGCGGCCGGGGCGGCCTCGGTTCCGGTGGCGGAGGATGGGGTCTCGTCGGTCACCCCTCCAGGATCCCCCACCCTCAGCGCTGCTCCGTACCGGGGTTGCGGATCGTGCCGACGATGACCATGATCTTGTCGGCGAGCCGGCGGGCGGCGTCCTCGTCGTCCAGCAGCGAGATCTCCGACACCGCGCCCGCCATCGCGCCCGTGAGCACCGTGACCAGGGCCTCGTCCACGCCGCCGTCGGCGGTGTGGAACAGGGCGGCGTTGCGGCGGGCCCACTTGTTCAGGCGCTGGCGCATGACCCGGTCGAACCCGGGGGGCCCGTCGCCGGAGATGAACAGCCGGGCGACGTCCCGCTCGTCCAGGCAGCCGTTGAGGTAGGCGCCCGCGCCGGCGATGAACTGCCGCATCGGGTCCTTCTCGCCGGCCTCCCGGACCGCGTTGATCGCTTCGCGGGTGCGCTCCTGCTGGCGTCCCTGGAAGTCCTCGAACAGCGTCAGGTACAGGTCCGCCTTGCCGTTGAAGTGGTGGTAGAGGCTGCCCACGCTGGCGCCGGCCTTGGCGACGATGTCGGTCACCGCGGCCTGGGCGAAGCCGGACTCGCAGAAGACGTCCCTGGCCGCGGCCAGCAGGGCGCCGCGGGTGGCGGCCCCGCGGTCGGAGGTCCGCGCGGGGCCGTCGGCGGGCCGCGCGCCCCCGTTCTGAGTCACCCCGCCGGACGGGACGTCGATGTCGCTGCTCATGACGCCTGAGATTACGCCCTCTCCCAGGGGGAAACGATCCCTTGTCCGTGCCGCCGTGGTTTCACGGCTCCGCACCGTGCTCGTTCCGCCCGCGCCAGGACACCTGTTCGACCCCGTGCCCGGATGGCCCGCGGCCCGGCTGGTCTGGTCCAATTTGTGGCCTGCCATCCGATCCACGGAGAATCCGAGGCACCACCGACCGAAGGGGCTGCCCCGCCATGTCCGATGAGACCACCGTTTCCTCCCCCCTCGCCACCGAGCCGTCGGCGCCGGACCGCAACCTCGCGATGGAGCTGGTCCGGGTGACCGAGGCCGCCGCGATGGCCGCGGCCCGCTGGGTCGGCCGGGGGGACAAGAACGGCGCCGACGGGGCCGCCGTGAACGCGATGCGCCAGCTGATCAACACGGTGTCCATGCGGGGCGTCGTCGTGATCGGCGAGGGCGAGAAGGACAACGCGCCGATGCTGTACAACGGCGAGGAGGTCGGGGACGGCTCCGGCGCCGAGTGCGACGTCGCCGTCGACCCGGTGGACGGCACCCGGCTGACCGCGCTCGGCATGAACAACGCGATCGCGGTCCTGTCGGTGGCGCCGCGCGGGTCGATGTTCGACCCGTCGGCGGTGTTCTACATGGAGAAGCTGGTGACCGGTCCGGAGGCGGCGGGCGCCGTCGACATCGAGCGCCCGATCGCCGACAACATCCGCGCGATCGCCCGCGCCAAGGGGTCCTCGCCGCACGACGTGACGGTCTGCATCCTGGACCGGCCGCGGCACGAGGGCATCGTCAAGGAGGTGCGGGAGGCCGGGGCGCGGATCAAGTTCATCCTGGACGGCGACGTGGCCGGCGCGATCATGGCGTGCCGGCCGGGCACCGGCGTGGACCTGCTGCTCGGCATCGGCGGCACCCCGGAGGGCATCATCGCCGCGTGCGCGATCAAGGCGCTCGGCGGGGTGATCCAGGGCCGGCTGTGGCCGCAGGACGACGAGGAGCGGCGCAAGGCCACCGACGCGGGCCACGAGCCGGGCCGGGTGCTCACCACCGACGACCTGGTGACCTCCGACGACGTGTTCTTCGCCGCGACCGGCATCACCGACGGGGAACTGGTGGACGGCGTCCGCTACAGCAAGGGCACGGCGGTCACGCACTCGCTGGTCATGCGGTCGCGCAGCGGCACCATCCGGACGATCTCCAGCGAGCACCAGCTGAGCAAGCTGCGCGCCTACAGCGCGATCAACTTCGACACGGCGGTGTAGGGGGCGCGGCGCTACCGGCGGCGGCCGAGGCGGTTGCGGACGCGGCTGCGCAGCGGGAGCCGCGGAGCCCGCGCCCGCACCGAGCCGAAGATCATCGTGCCGCCCACCTCGATGGTCGGCCCCTCGGCCGCGGGGCGGGCCCGCAGGTCGCGGGTGCTGAGGATGGTGCGGCCCGTGACGTCCACGCGGACGCCCTCGGGGACCAGGAGCCGGATCCGGCCGCCGAGCACCAGCGAGTCGACCACGATGTGGCGGCGCTGCAGGACGGCCTCGCGCAGGTCCAGCTCGACCGTCCCGAACAGGGCCAGGAGCGGGAGCTTCACCGGGACGACCCAGCGCCCGTCGCGGCGGGTGCGGCCGAAGAAGACCGAGACCGGGCGGTCGTCCACGAGGATGGGCTGCGCCTCCTCGGGGCTGAGGTCGCCGGTGAGCCCCGTCAGCTCGCCCAGGGTGCGGGCGGCGTAGACGCGGGAGACGCGCTCGGAGTGCTCCTCCATGGTGAGCCGCCCGTCCGCGAGGGCCTCGCCCAGGACGGCGGCGACGCGTTCCCGGTCGGCGTCGGACGCGCGCAGGTCGCGCACGTTGGTGACCTTCTCGGTCGCCGGGCGATGGGGGACGTCCACACAGGAGAGGGTATCCCCCGGCGGGGACGGCCCCGCGGGAAAACGGGTGGGGATTCGTCCCTCCTATACCTAGTGTGAGAGGTATGACCTTGCATCGTGCCCAGATCGCGGCTGCCCGCGAGGGCACCGGCACGGCGGCGATCAGCCTTCGCGGCGTCGTGAAGCGGTTCGGCGACTTCGCCGCCGTGGACGGGCTCGACCTGGAGGTCCCGTCCGGGGTCTGCCTGGGGCTACTCGGCCCGAACGGCGCCGGCAAGTCGACGACGATGAAGATGCTGACCGCGCAGGCGATCGCCGACGAGGGCACGATCCGCGTGCTCGGCTTCGACGTCCCCCGGGAGTCCAAGCGCGCGCGGGCGGCGATGGGCGTCGTCCCGCAGCAGGACAACCTCGACGAGGAGCTGACCGCGCGCGAGAACCTGGAGGTGTTCGCGCACCTGTACCGGGTGCCGCGCAGGGCGCGGCGCGCGGCGGTGGACGACGCGCTGGCGATCGCGCACCTCACCGGGCGCCAGCTGACCAGGGTGGACGACCTGTCCGGCGGCATGCGGCGCCGGCTGCTGATCGCCCGGGGGCTGGTGCACCGGCCCGCGCTCGTCCTGCTGGACGAGCCGACCGTGGGCCTCGACCCGCAGGTGCGGGCCGAGCTGTGGGGGCTGATCGACGGGCTGCGCGCCGGCGGCACGACCGTGCTGATGTCGACGCACTACATCGAGGAGGCCGAGCGCCTCGCCGACGAGTGCGCGCTGATGTCGCACGGCAGGGTCATCGCGCGGGGCACGCCGTCGGCGCTGGTCGCCGAGTACGCGGGCGAGCGGGTCGTCGAGCACTACGGGCCGCCGGACCGGCTGACGGAGGTGGAGCGGGTCGCGCGGGCGGCCGGGCTGCCGACCCGCCGCACCGGGCCGTCGGTGTCGGTGCTGAAGGCCGAGACCATCGCGCCCTCGGTGGAGGACGAGCTCGGCCCGGACGGCGTCCGCCGCGCCTCCAACCTCGAGGACGTGTTCGTGGTGCTGACCGGGGAGCGTGTGGATTGACCGCCCAGGCGGAAGCGGTGCGGGCGGAGCGGGCGCCGCGGCTGCGGCGGTTCGAGACCGCCCCGGTCCGCGGGATCTGGCGGCACGAGCTGGCCCTCTACAAGCGGTACTGGAAGTCGCAGTCGTTCGCCTCGATGGTGGAGCCGACGTTCTTCCTGCTGGCCTTCGGCTACGGGTTCGGCTCGATGGTCGCGGTGATCGGCGACTACCGGTACCTGGACTTCGTGGCGACCGGCGTCGTCGGGACGGCGGCGCTGTTCACCTCGGTGTTCCCGGGGATGTTCAACGGCTACATCAGGCGCGTGTTCCAGCACACCTACGACGCGATGCTCGCCGCGCCCGTGGACGTGCACGAGCTGGTGACGGCCGAGGCGCTGTGGATCGCGGCCAAGTCGGCGGTGTACTCGTGCACCCCGCTCGTCGTGGCGCTGTTCTTCGGCCTCGACCCGTCCCCCGGGATGCTGCTGGTGCCGTTCGTGACGTTCTTCACCGCGCTCGGCTTCGGGCTGTTCGGCATGTGGACGTCCTCGGTGGTGCCGTCGATCAACTCGTTCGACTACGTGATCACCGGCGTGGTGACGCCGCTGTTCCTGATCGCCGGGACGTTCTTCCCCATCGACGCGCTGCCCGGCTGGGCGCAGAAGGTGTCGCACCTCAACCCGCTGTACCACTGCGTGCAGCTGGTCCGGGACGCGGTGTTCGGCCTGCGCCCGCTCGCCGACCTCGGGCACCTCGGCGCGCTGGTGCTCTTCGCCGCGCTGATGTGGATCATCGCGGTCCGGGGGATGCGCAAGCGCCTCATCGACTGACGCTCCCCCGCCCATTGACCTGGGGCGTACCCTGTCCCTACGCTGACGCGAATCTTCTTCACATTGCGTCCGCCTAGGGTGCGCAGCCAGAGAGGTCGGGGCGCATGAGCGAGGGCACCACCGCCCGGGACCGCCGGGCCCGGTTCGCCGCGTACACGGCGTTCGCCGTCCAGGGGCTCTGCTTCGCCTCGCTGGTGACACAGGTACCGAAGATGCAGGAGGCGCACCACCTCAGCGACGCGACGCTGTCGCTGGTGCTGCTCATGGTGCCGCTGGTCGCGGGCGTCGGGAGCGTCGCCTCCGGGGCGCTGTTCCAGCGGCTCGGCAGCGGCCCGGTGCTGCGCGTCTCCCAGCCCGCCGTGGCGGTCACGATCGCCCTGATCGGCCTCACCGGCGACAACGACCTCGCCCTCTACCTGGCCGTCGCCGCCTTCGGCCTGTTCGTCGGCGCGGTGGACGCGTCGATGAACGCCCAGGCGATCGCCGTCGAGCGCCGCTACGGGATCAGCCTGATCACCGGGTTCTACGCGGTGTGGAGCATCGCGGGGATCCTCGGCGGCCTGTGGGCGTCCCTCACCAACAAGCTGGACCTGTCGCTGTTCACCGGCTTCGCCCTCGCCGCCGCCGTCGGCGTCGCCGCCTCGCTCGCCACCGGCGGCCGCCTCTACCGCCGCGGGGAGGAGGGGGACGGGCCGACCGCCGCCGAGCTCAAGGCGGCCGGGCGCAGCGTCCCGTGGCGTCCGATCCTGATCGTGGGCGCCGCGATGGCCGTCGCCTACCTGGCCGACTCTGCGATCTCCAGCTACGGCGCCAAATACCTGGACGACGAGCTGTCGGCGAGCGACTGGGTCGCCCCGCTCGGCTACGTCGCCTACCAGATCACCATGGTCGTCAGCCGCGCCGTCGCCGACCTCGCCGTCCGCCGCTCGGGCCCCGTCACGGTGGTGCGGATCGGCGGGCTGGTCGGCATCCTCGGCATGGCGGGCGTGGTCGCCGCGCCCAGCGCGCCCTTCGCCATCGCCGCGTTCGCGCTCGCCGGACTCGGCCTGAGCGTGATCGCCCCGGTGTCCTTCTCCGCCGCCGGACGCGTCGACCCGACCGGCCTCGGCATCGCCGTCTCCCGGGTCAACATCTTCAACTACGTCGGGTTCGTCCTCGGCGCCGCCGTGGTCGGGGCCATCGCCCCGCTCAGCACCGACCACGGCCTGCGCATCGCCTTCATCGTTCCGTCGGTCCTGATCCTGGTCGTCTTCGCCACCGCGAAGGGATTCGCTGTGTCCTCCCAGGGGGGCGACCCCCTGGGACCCCCGTCGCGAGCCGGGCGATCCTCACGCCACAGTGCGGGCTACCGCGCCCGTGCGGATTCGTGACGTGTCGCTGCGGTCGCACCGTGTCCTCCCAGGGGGCGACCCCCTGGAACCCCCGTCGCGAGCCAGGCGATCCTCACGCCACGGTGCCGGTTTCCCGCGCCCGCGCGGGTTCGTGACGTGTCGCTGCGGTCGCCCGGCTCGACGGGTCGGGCGACCTCCAGGCGCCTAGAGCGCCTTCCAGCCACCCGACCCGCACCATGCCCACCCAGGGGGGCGACCCCCTGGAACCCCCGTCGCGAGCCAGGCGATCCTCACGCCACGGTGCCGGTTTCCCGCGCCCGTGCCGGTTTGTGACGTGTCGCTGCGGTCGCCCGGCTCGACGGGTCGGGCGACCTCCAGGCGCCTAGAGCGCCTTCCAGCCACCCGACCCGCACCATGCCCACCCAGGGGGGCGACCCCCTGGAACCCCCGTCGCGAGCCAGGCGATCCTCACGCCACGGTGCCGGTTTCCCGCGCCCGTGCCGGTTTGTGACGTGTCGCTGCGGTCGCCCGGCTCGACGGGCCGGGCGACCTCCAGGCGCTAGAGCGCCTTCCACCCACCCGACCCGCACCGTGTCCCCAGGGGGCGACCGTCAGACGTCTTCGGCCAGGGCTGTGATGGCGCGTTCGCCTTCGGCCTGGGCCTCCTCGGGGGACATGTCCTTCAGGGCTTGGCTGAGCGCCACTTCGGCGGCGTCGGCCGCGGCCCGGAGCGTCACGGCGTGCTCCTGTGCCCGTTCGAGGTCGCCCAGACCGACACAGTCGAAGGCCACCTGCGCGTCATGGCCGGCCATCTTCAACTGCCGCGCGGCCTCTTCCAGACTCATGCATTCCTCCTACACCGGGGATGCTGTTCTTACCCTCCATCACCATGGGCAACCGCGTGACCCAGCAGTTGCGCGGCTTTGACCAGGCGGGGCTCCGAGAGGCCCGCGTAGCCGAGGACGAGCGCGGGGGGCGCCTCCTCGGCACGGCGCGGCGACCACATGGCGCGGGCGCCCGCGACCGACACCCCGGCTCGCGCGGCCCGCTCCACGACCTCGTCCTCGTCGCATCCGCCCGGCAGCTCCACGTAGAGGTGGATGCCCGCTGAGACGCCGTGAACCCTGGCGCCGGGCAGGTTCTCGGCGAGCGCGCCGGCGAGGGCGTCCCGCCGGGCCCGGTACCGCCTCCGCATGGTGCGCAGATGCCGGTCGTAGCCCCCGCCGCGCAGGAACTCGGTCAGCGCGTACTGCTCCAGGACGGGCGCGCCGAGGTCGGTGTTGGTGCGGTGCTCCCGCAGGCCCTCGGCGAGGAACGACGGCGCGAGGGCCCAGCCGAGGCGCAGGGCCGGGGCGAGCGACTTGCTGACCGAGCCGAGCAGGACGACCCGGTCGGGGTCGACGCCCTGGAGGCAGCCGACGGGGTCGCGGTCGTAGCGGAACTCGGCGTCGTAGTCGTCCTCCAGGATCACCCCGTCCACGTCGCGCGCCCAGGCGATCAGCGCGGCGCGGCGCGCCGGGGACAGCACGACGCCGGTCGGGTACTGGTGCGCGGGCGTGACGAGCACGGCGCGGGCCTGGGTGCGGGCGAGCGCCGCGACGTCCACGCCCTCCTCGTCCACGGGGACGCGGACGAGGCGGACCCCGGCGGCGGCCAGCATCGGCAGCTGCCGGACGCTGGTGGGGTCCTCGACGGCGAGCGCGGTGTGACCGTCGGCGCGCAGCTGGCCCAGCAGGCCCGACAGGCCCTGCGCCACCCCGTTCATGATCACGATCCGGCCCGGGTCGGCGTGCGCGGCGCGCACCCGGCCGAGGTAGGACGCGAGCTCGGCGCGCAGGTCCGGGACGCCGGCCGGGTCGGGGTAGCCGAGCGCGTCGTGCGGCAGGGTGCGCAGCGCCGCGCGGGCGGCGGAGATCCAGCGCTCGCGGGGGAACGCCGAGAGGTCGGGCTGCCCCGGGGTCAGGTCGTACAGGACCGCCGGTTCCGCCGGGCGCTCGGCCGACGGGGGCCGCGGGCGGGACGGCGGCGGCCCGCTCCCCTCGTCGGGACGGGCCAGCGGCGCGATGCGGGTGCCGTCGCCGCGCCGCGCGATCAGGAAGCCCTCGGCGGTGAGCTGCTCGTAGGCGGTGACGACGACACCGCGGGAGACGTCCAGGTCACGGGCCAGGTCGCGGCTCGACGGCAGCCGGGTCCCGGCGGTCAGCCGGCCGGAGCGCACCGCCGCGCGGAAGCCCGCGGCGATCTGCGCGGCCAGCCGCCCGGCGGACCGGTCGAGGGAAAGATGAAGGTCGGTCACATGACTCTCAGCGTCAAGGGGCGGTGTGGACGTCACGGAGAGGGTATTGGTCCAGATTCAGATGGATTGATTGGCTCTGTCCGGTGGACCAAGGGCGCCCTAGCGTTCGGTCCATGAACACCTCCCAGAAGCGCGGCATGGCGGGTGCCGGGGCCGCGATGTCCCTCGTCGGCACGCTGACCGCCGTCTCGGCGACCATCTCCGGCTATCCCGTCTTCGGCGGTCAGGCCGCCCGGTACGCCGCGGCCGCGCTGGTCCTGCTGGTCGTGGCCCGCCTGGCCGGAGGGCCCGCGCGCCGGCCCTCCGCGCGGGACTGGCTGCTGCTGACGGCGCTGGCGGCCACCGGGCTGGTCGCGTTCAACGTCTGCATCGTGCTGGCCACCCGGGACACGAGCCCCGCCACCGTCGGCACGGTGATCGCGACGGTCCCGATCGTGCTCGCGGTGGTCGGGCCGCTGCTGGACGGGCGCCGCCCCGCTCCGGCGATCATCGCGGCGGCCTGCGTGGTCGCGGCGGGGGCGGCGCTCGCGAACGGGCTCGGCAGCGGGAGCGGCCGCGGGCTGCTGCTCTCGCTCGGCGCCCTCGCCGGGGAGGTGGGCTTCTCGCTGCTGGCCGTGCCGCTGCTGCCGCGCCTCGGGCCGCTGCGGGTCTCGGCCTACTCCGCCGCGCTGGCCGTCCCGATGCTCCTGGCGGCCGGCCTCGTCGCGGACGGCACGGCGCTGCTGCGCGTCCCGACGCCCGGCGAGCTGGCAGGCTTCGCCTACCTCTCGATCGTCGTCACCACGATCGCGTTCCTGCTCTGGTACGACGCCATCGGGCGGCTCGGGGCCGACCGCGCCGGGCTGTGCGCGGGCCTGATCCCGGTCAGCGCGGTGGTCACGACCGTCGCGCTCGGCATCGGCCGGCCGGAGCCGGCCGATCTGGCGGGCGCCGCCCTGGTCGCCGCGGGCGTCGTGGTGGGCCTGCGCGCCCGGGTCGCCCCCCGTGGGTCCGCGCCCGCCGAGCCCGTAACCTGTGAGGCGGCCCCCATCGGAATCGCGCGAGGATCTGCCTGAGATGCCTGAGTTCTCCTTCACCGACCTGCTCCCGCTCGGCCCGGACGAGACCGACTACCGGCTCCTGACCTCCGACGGGGTCTCCACGTTCGAGGCGAACGGGCGGACGTTCCTGCAGGTCGAGCCGGAGGCTCTGCGGCTGCTCACCGAGACCGCGATGCGCGACATCGCCCACCTGCTGCGTCCGGCGCACCTGGCGCAGCTCCGCCGGATCCTGGACGACCCCGAGGCGTCCCCGAACGACCGGTTCGTCGCGCTGGACCTGCTGAAGAACGCGGGCATCGCGTCCGGCGGCGTCCTGCCGATGTGCCAGGACACCGGCACCGCGATCGTCATGGGCAAGCGCGGCCAGCACGTCCTGACGGACGGCGACGACGAGCGGCACATCTCGCGCGGCGTGTACGACGCCTACACGAAGCTGAACCTGCGTTACTCGCAGATGGCGCCGGTGACGATGTGGGACGAGAAGAACACCGGCTCCAACCTGCCCGCGCAGATCGAGCTGTACGCGACGCCCGGCGACGCCTACAAGTTCCTGTTCATGGCCAAGGGCGGCGGCAGCGCCAACAAGTCCTTCCTCTACCAGGAGACCAAGGCCGTCCTGAACCCCAAGCGGATGATGTCCTTCCTGGAAGAGAAGATCCGCTCGCTCGGCACGGCCGCGTGCCCGCCGTACCACCTGGCGATCGTCGTGGGCGGCACGTCCGCCGAGTACGCGCTGAAGACCGCCAAGTACGCCTCCGCCCACTACCTGGACGCGCTGCCGGCCGAGGGCTCGCCGCTCGGGCACGGGTTCCGCGACCTGGAGCTGGAGCTCCAGGTCTTCGAGCTGACGCAGAGGCTCGGGATCGGGGCGCAGTTCGGCGGCAAGTACTTCTGCCACGACGTGCGGGTGATCCGGCTGCCGCGGCACGGCGCGTCCTGCCCGGTCGCGATCGCGGTGTCGTGCAGCGCCGACCGGCAGGCCCTCGCCAAGATCACCGCGGAGGGCGTGTTCCTGGAGCGGCTGGAGACCGACCCCGCCCAGTACCTGCCCGACACCACCGACGAGCACCTGGACGACGACGTCGTCTCGATCGACCTGAACCGCCCGATGGCCGAGATCCGCGCGGAGCTGACCCGCTACCCGGTCAGGACGCGGCTGTCGCTCACGGGCCCGCTCGTCGTGGCCCGCGACATCGCGCACGCCAAGATCAAGGAGCGGCTGGACGCGGGCGAGCCGATGCCGGCGTACCTGCGCGACCACGCCGTCTACTACGCGGGCCCGGCCAAGACGCCCGAGGGCTACGCGTCGGGCTCGTTCGGGCCGACCACGGCCGGCCGGATGGACTCCTACGTCGAGCAGTTCCAGGCCGCGGGCGGCTCCCTCGTCATGCTGGCCAAGGGCAACCGGTCCAAGCAGGTCACCGACGCCTGCAAGGAGCACGGCGGCTTCTACCTGGGCTCGATCGGCGGCCCCGCGGCGCGGCTCGCGCAGGACTGCATCAAGAAGGTCGAGGTCCTGGAGTACCAGGAGCTCGGCATGGAGGCCGTCTGGAAGATCGAGGTCGAGGACTTCCCGGCGTTCATCGTGGTGGACGACAAGGGCGAGGACTTCTTCGCCGACACCACCGGACCCGTGCTCAGCATCGGCAGGCGCTGACGTCCGGGGGCGTCCCGCGGACCCCGCGCAGGCCCGCGGGACGGCGGTCTCCGAGGGTTTCTTGTCGGTAGGTCACAGTATTGGGCCAAAATTCGCGTTGGTGCTGAAGTCTCCCCGATGACCGGCTGGCTACTCCGGTATCTTTTCCGCCATGTCACAGTCAGAGCGCCTCGTGCTAGCGACGCGCTACCGGCTGGTCTCGGAGATCGGTCAGGGTGCCAACGGCACCGTGTGGCGGGGGCACGACGAGCTCCTCGACCGCGCCGTCGCGATCAAGGAACTGCGGCTCCCCGACAACCTCGCCGAGGACGACCGGGTGGTCTTCTACCGCCGTACCCTCCGGGAGGCGCGCGCGCCCGCACAGCTGCGCACGCACTCCATCGTCGAGGTCTACGACGTGGTCATCGAGCAGGGCCGGCCCTGGATCGTGATGGAGATGATCGAGGCGCCCAGCCTCGAACAGCTCATCGAGCGCTCGGGGCCGCTGCCGCCCGAGCGGGTCGCGCACATCGGCCGCGCCCTGCTGGACGCCCTCAACACCGCGCACAAGGCCGGGATCGTGCACCGCGACCTGAAGCCGAGCAACGTGCTGCTGGACGGCGACCGCGTCGTCCTCACCGACTTCGGGCTCGCGTTCTCCTCGGAGTCGGCGAGCCTCACCAAGACGGGCCACTTCATGGGGTCGCCCGCGTACGTGGCGCCCGAGGTCGCCGCCGGGGAGAAGGCGACCCCGCGGTCCGACCTGTGGTCGCTCGGCGCGACGCTGTACGCGGCGCTGGAGGGCCGCCCGCCGTTCGAGCGCGAGAACGTCATGGCGACGCTGTCGGCGCTGGCCAACGAGTCGACCCCCGCCCCGCAGAACGCCGGCGTGCTCGCGCCCGTCATCACCGGGCTGCTGGAGAAGAACCCGACCCGGCGGCTCAGCCACGCCCGCGCGGTCGACCGGCTCGAACGGGCCCTGGCGGGGCCGCGCTCGGGGCGCCGCGCGCCGACCCCCCGCTACCGGCTGATGGTCGTGATCGGGCTCATCGGCGCGACCGTCGCCTCCTGCGGCATCGGCGCCACCGCCCTCATCGTCGGCATGATGCGGGAGAGCCCCGGCCCCTCCCCCACCGCCACCGCGTCCGGCCCGGCGAGCGCCACCCAGGCCGCCGCGCCGCCCGGCGCCGCGACCAGCACGCTGGTCGTCCGGGCCCGCACCGACTCCTGCAAGATCTTCGTGTCGGTGCCGGGGGCCGCGATGACCGTGCTCAGCGACGAGACGCTGAGCATGGGCGAGGCGCGCCGGTACGACCAGCCGCGCATCAACGCGGTGGTCTACGACGCGTCCGCCTGCGACGTCTGGGTGAACGGGCGGCAGAAGCCCGCGGGCAAGCCGGGCGAGCGGCAGAACTACACGCTGAACAAGGAGTGATCCGCGCCTCACGCGGGAATGCGTGACCCACTGACGGGGCTGCCCTTTCAGGCGGCAGCGGACGACGGCGGCCGCCGAAGTCGAGTGGGAGGCGTTCCATGGGCGAGCAGGGGTTCCGGGTCGAGCACGACTCGATGGGCGAGGTCCGGGTGCCGGCCGCGGCCAAGTGGCGGGCCCAGACGCAGCGCGCCGTGGAGAACTTCCCGATCTCGGGGCGGACGCTGGAGGCCTCGCACATCGCCGCGCTCGGCCAGATCAAGGCCGCCGCGGCGGTCGTCAACGCCGAGCTGGGAGTCCTCGACGAGGACCTCGCCGGCGCCGTCGCCGAGGCCGCCCGCGAGGTCGCCGCCGGACGGTGGGACGACCAGTTCCCGATCGACGTGTTCCAGACCGGGTCGGGGACGTCGTCCAACATGAACGCCAACGAGGTCGTGGCGACGCTGGCGCAGGAGCGGCTCGGCCGCCCCGTCCATCCCAACGACCACGTGAACGCCTCACAGTCGTCCAACGATGTGTTCCCCTCGTCCATCCACATCGCGGCGACCGGGGCCGTCGTGAACGATCTGATCCCCGCGCTGCGGCATCTGGAGGCCGCGCTCGCCCGCAAGGCCGACGAGTTCGCGACCGTCGTCAAGTCCGGCCGCACCCACCTGATGGACGCGACGCCGGTGACGCTCGGGCAGGAGTTCGGCGGGTACGCCGCGCAGGCCCGGCACGGCGCGGAGCGGCTGGAGGCCGTCCTGCCGCGGCTGGCGGAGCTGCCGCTCGGCGGTACCGCGGTCGGCACCGGGATCAACACACCGGAGGGCTTCGCGGCCCGCGTCATCGCCGAGATCGCGCGGGCCACCGGGCTGCCGCTCACCGAGGCCCGCGACCACTTCGAGGCGCAGGGCGCGCGGGACGGCCTGGTGGAGGCCAGCGGCGCGCTGCGCACGGTCGCGGTGAGCCTCACCAAGATCGCCAACGATCTGCGCTGGATGGGGTCGGGGCCGCGCGCCGGGCTCGCCGAGATCCGGCTGCCCGACCTGCAGCCGGGCTCGTCGATCATGCCCGGGAAGGTGAACCCGGTGATCCCCGAGGCGGTGGCGCAGGTCGCCGCGCAGGTCATCGGGAACGACGCGGCGGTCGCGTTCGGGGGCGCGTCCGGCAGCTTCGAGCTGAACGTGATGCTGCCGATGCTGGCCCGCAACGTGCTGGAGTCGATCACCCTGCTGGCGAACGCGTCCCGGCTGCTGGCCGACCGCTGCGTGGACGGCGTCGAGGCCGACGTGGAGCGGATGCGCGAGTACGCCGAGTCCTCACCGTCGATCGTGACGCCGCTGAACCGCTACATCGGGTACGAGGAGGCCGCGAAGGTCGCCAAGCAGGCGCTGCGGGAACGCCGCACGATCCGCGAGGTCGTGCTGGAGCGCGGCCACGTCGAGGAGGGAAGGCTCACCGTCGAGCAGCTGGACCAGGCGCTCGACGTGCTGGGGATGACCGGCGCGGCCCGCCGCTGAGGGGGCGGCGCCCCGCCCCGGACGTCCTGCGCGTCCCAGCCGCCGCGCAGGACGTCCGGGACGCGCCGGGCCGATCAGTACCAGCCGACGGACTGCGAGTGCGACCACGCGCCGCACGGCGTTCCGTAGCGGTTCTTGATGTAGCCGAGCCCCCACTTGATCTGGGTGGTGGCGTTGTTCTGCCAGTCGGGTCCTGCGCTGGCCATCTTGGAGCCGGGCAGGGCCTGCGGAACTCCGTAAGCGCCCGAGGAGGGATTGGACGCGTGGACGTTCCAGTGGCTCTCCTTGTTCCACAGGTTCACCAGGCAGCCGAACTGGCCGCTGCCGCTGAACCCGTAGCTCGGCATCAGCCGCTTGGCGATCGCCTGCGCCTCGCCGGCGGGGACCGGGTCGCCGGTGGGTCCGCCGGTGCCGCCTCCGCCGGTCTTCTTCTTCTCCGGCGTCTTGGTCGGGATCGGCTTGCCCTTGGGAAGCAGCGAGGGGCCCTTCTTGCCGCCGTCCTGGCGCGTCGCGCGGGAGGCGCGGTCGAGCGCCAGCTTCTTGCGCTGCTGCTCCAGCACCTTCGGGTCGATCTTCGGCGGCGCGGCGGCGTCGGCGAGCTGCTTGGTCGGCTTGACGGTCTGCGTGCCCTCGTCGCCGGAGCCGCCGGTCAGCGCGAACGCGGCGACAGCGCCGCCGCCGAGCAGGACGGCGGCGCCCGCGGCGACCACCGCGATCCGCACGCCGTTGCGGCCGCCGGAACCGTCCTTGCGGCCGCCGGAACCGCCCTTGCGGCCGGCGCGGCGGGGGCCGCCCGGCCCGGAGGAGATCTCGTCGCCGTGTCCGCCGGTGGAGACGCCGGTGCGCAGCGGCTCCTGGAGGGCCTGGAGCCCGAGCGTGTCCCCCGCGGGGGCGCCCGCGCGGGGGCCGGTGCCGGCGACGCGCACATCGTCCTCGTGCGGCGCCTCGGGCCCCTCCGCGGAGGGGGCAGGCGGCTGCGCCGGGTCGGCCGCGGCCATCGACGCCTGGCGGGGGTCGAAGCTCTGTCGATCGTCTCGCCTAGGGGACCCGGGACGGTCTCCGAACAAGGCGGTCCTTCCGACGGTCGCACGCGCATGGACACGCGCACGAACTGTTTCCACCCCGGTCCGCCCGCCGCCGGTCGTCCGGCGGCCTCGAACCCGGGACGGCGCCTCGCACGTCGCGCGCGTCAAGAGGGGGCGCGCTCCGGGCCGGCACCGCACTGGGGGTGCTTACGGGGAGACACAATGCCCCAGCCCGAGGGCTCCTCCGCAACCAAAACGAGATGAATGCGGCTGATGGGGCGATTGTCAACCCGGCCGGACCCCTGCCGAAAACCCGGATGGACCTGCGGTTCTCCACTCGCGCGGCAGAAAATGTGACCTTCGCCACATATCTACACTCCGAGGTTTAACGATCACCCTCCGTAGGAAGATGAACGGCGTTCTGAGACGCGGGGACCCCGGCGGCCGTCACGGTCCGCCGGGGCCCTCGGGACGTCCCGGTCAGACCCCGACGTCGCCGAGCATGTCGGTCACGAGCGCCGCGATCGGCGAGCGCTCCGACCTGGTCAGCGTCACGTGCGCGAACAGCGGGTGGCCCTTCAGTCGCTCCACCACGGCCGCGACGCCGTCGTGCCTGCCGACGCGCAGGTTGTCGCGCTGCGCCACGTCGTGGGTCAGCACGACCCGCGACCCGGCGCCGATCCGCGACAGGACGGTGAGCAGCACGCCGCGCTCCAGCGACTGCGCCTCGTCCACGATCACGAACGCGTCGTGCAGCGACCGGCCCCGGATGTGCGTGAGCGGCAGGACCTCCAACATGTCACGGTCCACGACCTCGTCGACGACCTCCGGCGTCGTCACCGCCGAGAGGGTGTCGTAGACCGCCTGCGCCCACGGCGACATCTTCTCGTTCTCCGAACCCGGCAGGTAGCCGAGCTCCTGGCCGCCGACCGCGTACAGGGGGCGGAACACCACGACCTTGCGGTGCTGCCGCCGCTCCAGCACGGCCTCCAGCCCCGCGCAGAGGGCGAGCGCCGACTTGCCGGTGCCGGCCCGCCCGCCGAGCGAGACGATGCCGACCTCCTCGTCCATCAGCAGGTCCAGCGCGATCCGCTGCTCCGCGGACCGGCCGCGCAGCCCGAACACCTCGCGGTCGCCGCGCACCAGCCGCACCGACTTGTCGGGCTGGACGCGGCCGAGGGCCGAACCGCGCTCCGACAGCAGCCGCAGCCCCGTGTGGCAGGGCAGGTCCCGCGCCTCCTCCAGGTCGGTGGTGCCCGCCTCGTACAGCTCCTCGACGGCCCCGGCGGTGACCTCCAGCTCGCGCATCCCGGTCCAGCCGGACTCCACGACGGCCAGCTCCGCGCGGTACTCCTCGGCGGCGAGCCCCACCGCGGACGCCTTCACCCGCATCGGCAGGTCCTTGGAGACCAGCACGACGTCGCGTCCCTCGCGGGCCAGCCACGCGGCCACCGACAGGATCCGGGTGTCGTTGTCGCCGAGCCGGAACCCGTCCGGCAGGACGCTCGGGTCGGCGTGGTTCAGCTCGACGCGGAGCGTTCCGCCCTGGTCGCCGAGCGCCCCCTCGACCGAGACGGGCTCGTCCAGCCGCCCGTGCCGCAGGCGCAGGTCGTCCAGCGTGCGCAGGGCCTGGCGGGCGAAGTAGCCGAGCTCCGGGTGGTGCCGCTTGGCCTCCAGTTCCGTGATGACGACGACGGGGAGTACGACCTCGTGCTCGGCGAACCGGGTCATCGCCCCCGGATCGGCGAGCAGGACGCTGGTGTCCAGGACGTACGTGCGCCGGTCCGGTTCCCTGCCGGGGACGGCGCCCCCGAGGTCCCCGGAGGTCTCCGGGACGGAGGCCCCGGAAGGGATCCCGGACGGGCCGGGACGGCGCGCGGAGGTTGTGGCCACTCGATCTCCCTGGATATGGGGGAACTGCCGGTGGCGCGCAGGTCCGCCCGCGCAGGGGCGGTGGTCCGCAGGGGACGGTCAGGTACCGTAGCGCCGGTGCCGCGCGGCGTAGGAGCGGATGGCCCGCAGGAAGTCGACCTTGCGGAAGTCCGGCCAATGGACTTCGCAGAAGTAGAATTCCGAGTGGGCGCTCTGCCAGAGCATGAAGCCGGAGAGACGCTGCTCCCCCGAGGTGCGGATGACCAGGTCCGGATCCGGCTGGCCGCGCGTGTAGAGATGCTCCGCGATGTGCTCCACGTCGAGGATCTCGGCGAGTTCCTCGATGCTGGTGCCACGACTCGCCTGCTCGATGAGCAGTGAGCGCACCGCATCAGCGATCTCACGCCTACCTCCATACCCAACCGCGACGTTCACAATCAGGCCGGGTGCGCTCGATGTGGCCTCTCCCGCATCTTTCAGGACGCGGGCCGTCTTATCGGGCAGCAGGTCGAGGGCGCCGACGGGCTTGACGTGCCAGCCGTCGGCGGCGAGCTTGCGGACGGTGTTCTCGATGATCGCCAGCAGCGGTTCGAGCTGGTCGGGGGGCCGGTTGAGGTTGTCGGTCGACAGCAGCCACAGCGTGACGTGCTCGACCCCCGCCTCGGCGCTCCACTGGAGCAGCTCGGAGATCTTCTGGGCGCCGCGCTGGTGCCCGGAGTTGACGTCGGCCAGCCCCATCGACCTGGCCCAACGCCGGTTGCCGTCCAGGATCACGCCGACGTGCCGGGGGGTGACATCGGTGGGCAGATCGGCCTCGACGCGCCGCTCGTACATCCGGTAGACGGCGTCGCGGACGGCCGCGTACGGGCCGCTGCGGCGGAGGGCGGAGATGAGCCGCCCGCCCTCGGCGGGACGCCGGCGCACGCCGTCCCTCCGCGCGCCGCGCGGCATCCTGGTGCGCGGCTCTCCCGTACGCCGAACCCCCATATGGGCTTCCCTTCGAGCGACCGACCCTGGCGGAAAGTCGCTCAATTATGGCCCGACGGCGACACTTCTCCCACCGTCCCCGTGACGCCAGACTAACGCGCGGGGCGCGCCAGACGGGGCGGATGGCCTGCTCTGGCCCGGTCCGCCTCGGCCAGCAGATCGGCGAGAAAACGCGCCAGTTCGGCCGAGGTGAGGACGGCGCGGACGCCGCGCCCGCTCGCCCCCCACGCCTCGATCACGGCGCGCCGCGCGACCCGCCACCGTCCCGCCGCGGACTGCTGGCGGCCGACCCACATCGAGGACGTGCGCAGGGAGCAGCGCAGCTCGCCGGTGCTGAGCACGTCGCCGCGGTCGCGGTACCGGAAGGCGAACAGCTCGGGTTCGCGGGCGGTGTCGCCGGGGGCGGGATCGGGGAAACGGTCGTCGGGGTCGGGCCAGCGCGCCGACTGCGGGGACCCGTCGGCGCGCGCGGCGGCGACCCGGGCGGCCAGACCGGCCAGGAAGTAGCCGCACCGCTCCCCCACCGCCCCGAACGAGTCGCCGTCGCGCCACAGTTCGAGCGTGACCTCGAAAGGGGTGCCGCCGCGGTCGAGCGAGGCGATCGGGACCACCGCGAGGTCGGACCCGTCCAGGCAGCGCAGCCCCAGCATCCCGTGCACCTCCCGCCCGCGTCCGGCCCGCCTCCAGGCACAGTAGGGGAGGTCGCCACCATGATCACACCCAGTGATCATCGCGATCGGGTAATGGTTGCCGCGGGCCGGCCGGGCCGGCCGGGCCGGCCGGGCCGGCCGGTCAGGCCTGCGGGCCGGCGGCGCGGGCGCGCTCGACGTGCTGCAGGGCGCTGCGCAGCTCCGACAGCCACTCGTCGGTGTTCTTGCCGACGAGCCGGACGCACCAGGCGAGCGCGTCGCTGCGGCTGCGGGCGACCCCGGCGTCCACGAGCGTGTCCAGGACGCGGCGCTCGGGCTGCCGCAGCCGCGTCATGACCGGCACCGAAAGGGTCGTGAACATCTCCCGCCCGCCATCGCACTCCACCCCCCAGGACACCTTGCGGCCGAAGCGCTGCTCGGCCTCCCGGGCGATGGAGATCCGCCGGTCGCGGGTCTCGTCTCGGAAGCGCTGGACGTGCCCGGCGACGACGCCCGCACGCTCGGCGCCGGACGCCTCGGCCGCGGCGGCCGGGACGGGCAGCGTGCCGACGACCGCGACCTCCTCGCGGTCGACGACGACCTCGGGCGCGCCCTCGAACCAGTCCTCGGGGAGCCGTCCGGTGAACCAGCCGCGCAGCTGCTCCGCCGCTTCGCTCGTATTCATGTAATCAAAATTACAACCTAGCCCGGGGGATGCGCCAGCCCTCGCCTCGATTGACAACCACCTCCATTTGATAGTTACTTTCATTTTGAAGACACAATCATTTGGAGGTGGCGGTCATGACGGTGGGTCACCGGCGGCGCTGGTTCGGGCTGGGCGCGCTGGCGCTGAGCATGCTGGCGCTCGGCTTCGACATGACGATCCTCAACGTGGCGCTGACCACGCTGTCGGAGGAGCTGCACGCGAGCACCAGCGAGCTGCAGTGGATCGTGGACTCCTACCTGCTGGTGTTCGGGGCGCTGCTGCTCCCGGCCGGGCTGCTCGGCGACCGGTTCGGCCGCAAGCGGCTGCTGGTGGCGGGCCTCGCGGTCTTCGGCGCCGCCTCGCTCGCCGGGGCGTTCGCGGACGGCCCCGGCGGCGTCGTCGCCGCCCGCGCGTTCATGGGGCTCGGCGCGGCGGTGGTGACGCCGCTGTCGATGTCGATGCTCCCCGCGATCTTCCCGCCGGAGGAGCGGACCCGCGCCGTCGCGGTCTGGTCGTCGGCGATGGCGCTCGGCCTGCCGCTCGGCCCGCTGCTCGGCGGCTGGCTGCTGGAGAACTTCTGGTGGGGGTCGGTCTTCCTGGTCAACGTGCCGGTCGTGCTCGTCGGCGGCGTCGCGGTGGCGCTGCTGCTGCCCGAGACGCGGGACCCGTCCGCGCCCCGGGTGGACGGGGCCGGCTCGCTGCTGTCGATGGCCGGCGTCGTCGCGCTCGTGTACGGGGTCATCGAGGCCCCGGTGCGGGGCTGGGGCGACGCGGTGGTGCTGGTGTCGTTCGCGCTCGCGGCCGTCCTGCTGGCCGGGTTCGTCCTGTGGGAGCGGCGCGCCGCCGCGCCCATGATGGACATGGCGCTCTTCCGCGACCCCGGGTTCGCGTGGGCGGTGGTCGCCGCCGTCACCGCGAACCTGATGATGGCCGGGGCGCTGTTCGTCCTGCCGCAGTACCTGGAGGCCGTCCAGGGCAACGACGTGTTCGGCACGGGCCTGCGGCTGACGCCGATGCTGCTCGGCCTGCTCGCCGGCGGGATCGTCACCGACCGGGTCGCGCACCGCGCCGGGCACAAGCCGATCCTCGTCACCGGGCTGCTCGTGCTCGCCGCCGGCTTCGGGTGGGGCGCGCTCACCACGGCGGGCGACGGCTACTCCGCCACCGTCCCGTGGCTGCTCGTCCTCGGCCTCGGCTGCGGCCTGACCATCGTCCCGGCGATGGACGCGGTCCTCGCCGCCCTGCCGGCCGCCCAGGCGGGACGCGGCTCGGGCCTCGTCCAGACGCTGCGCCAGACGGCCGGGACGCTCGGCGTAGCGGGGCTCGGCAGCCTGCTGTCGGCGCTCTACCGGGACCGCGTGCCCACCGGCGGGCTGCCGCCCGAGGCGGCGGGCGCGGCGCGCGACTCCATCGGCGGCGCCGTCGCCGCCGCCGCGCGGCTGGACGACGCCGCCCTGCTCGCCTCGGCCCGGGGCGCCTACGTCCACGGCATGGACGCGGTGTTCGCCGCCTGCGGCGCCGCCGCGGCCGCGGCCGCCCTGCTCCTGTGGATCTTCCAGCCCGGGCGGGCGCGGGAGGGTGCGGCCCCCGCCGCCGATGCACGAGAATCGGACCATGAGCACGTCGTCCCGTGAGCACGCCATCGACCGGCTGGAGGACCGGCTCGCCCGGCTCCCGCTGCGGGAGCGCAAGAAGCTGCGGACCCGCCGGACGATCCAGGACCACGCCCTCCGGCTGTTCGGCGAGCAGGGGTACGACGAGACGACCGTGGAGCAGATCGCGGCGGCGGCCGAGATCTCGCCGAGCACGTTCTTCCGCTACTTCCCCACCAAGGAGGACGTGGTCGTCACCGACGAGTACGACCCGATCATGGCGGAGGTCATGCGGGGCCAGCCGGCCGGGATGCCGCCCATCGAGGCGCTGCGGGCCACGCTCCGCGAGATGCTCCCGCTGATGTACGAGACCGACCTGGACGTGGTCAACGTCCGGCTGCGGCTCACCGCCCAGGTCCCGGCGCTGCGCGCCCGCACGTTCGAGTCGCTGCGCGAGGGCACGCACGCCATGCTGACCGAGGTCGTCGGGCACCGGACCGGGCGGGGGGCCGGCGACCCGGACGTGCAGACGTTCACCTGGGCCGTCCTGGGCGTGCTCCAGGCGGCGATGTACCAGTGGGTGGACGGACGCGCGACGACCGAGGAGCTTCCCGAGATCGTCGACCGCAACCTGGAGTTCCTGGGCCGCGGCTGCCCGCTGTGAACCGGCGCCCGGGCCGGGCGGGTCAGCGCGCCAGCGCGGCGGCCATCTTGGGGCTGACGCGCACGGCGCCGCGCATGTTGCGGGTGTAGACGTTCTGGACCTGCACCACGGTGCCCGTGCGCGGAGCCGCCAGCATCTTGCCCTGGCCCAGGTAGAGGGCGATGTGCGAGATGTAGCCGGGCGCGGTCGGGTCGTTGGCCCAGATGAGCATGTCGCCCGGCTCGGCCTTGCTGTAGGGGACGACCCAGCCCGCGCGGGCCTGGTCGGCGGCGACGCGCGGGAGCCGGATGCCCGCCCTGGCGAACGCGTACTGCATCAGGCCGGAGCAGTCGTAGCCGCCCTCGGCCTCGGACTCGCCGCCCCACACATACGGCCAGCCGAGCCGCGTGTAGGCCGCCTTGATCACGGTCCGGACCTGGCCGGCCGTCATGACCTGGCCGTTCGCCGTCGGCACGTTCCCGGACTTCGGGAAGTCGATCTCGGGGTTGACCGCGACGGCCCTGGCGCCCTTCGGCAGCGCCTTGCGCAGCTTCTTGATGAACGTCTTCGGCGCGGTCTTCGGGACGCTGACCAGCATCGCGTTGCCGGTCGGCAGCCCGAGGGCCTGCGCGGTGGCGTGCGAGACGACCGCGTCGACGTCGCTGACGCCCATCGTCGCGTACGCGCCCACCCGCAGCTGCGACTGGTGCTGCTTCCCTCCGACGGGCACCTGGCTGCCGAGCTCGACGCCGCCGTCGCTGCCCATCGTGAACGAGATGGCGACGTCGCCGGAGGCCACGTTGCGCCAGAGCGCGTCCGACTTGGCGGTCGGCTTCGGCGTGTAGTTGCGGAACGTGGACGGGTCGACGCCCATCAGCCCGACGCGCTTGCCCGCGACCATGCCCTGCACGGCGTCGACGACCTCGACGCCCTTCACGCCCTTGGCCTCGCGGACCTTCTGGACGAACCCGGCCGGAAGCGTGGTCGGCGCCGCCACGAGGACGTGCGGGGTGAGCCGCTTGCCGAGCGGCGCGACCGCCGTGGGCGACAGGCCGGTGCTGCCGGACGCGGCCACGAACCTGGCCCGCTGCTCGCCGGGCGGCGCCTTCGCGGGACCGTCGTCGCGCGCGACGAGGACGGCGGTGTTGGCGGCGAGCGTCGTCAGCACGGAGACGCCGATGATCGTCGGTAGCATCCGGCGGTTCGGCTTGCCCACTGCCACGCTCCCTCGATGGTCGCCCTGCGCCGGCTCCTGACCGGGCACCGGACACGACTATGACTCACATCGTCGGCCATCGTCCAGATACCCGGGGCGCCCTGTGACACCCTCGTCCGCTCTACCCCGTTGGGTCAGGAGCGTCCCTGTTACTCAGTAGTAACAGCCCGGCCATCTGAGATCAAGGTCACGCTGCCACAAAGTGGATCGTCAGTCCAATTGGCCACGTAGTTCGCGGTTCAGCTCGGCCTGGGTCGTGACGGGCAGCCGGCAGACGAACCCCCGGCAGACGTACGCGGCGGGCTCCCCCTCCACCAGGCCCCGCCCCTCCAGCAGCGGCACGCCCTCGGCGTCCGGCGGGCCGGCGCTCACCACCGCGCCCGGGGCGACCGCCATGAGGGCCGTCCGGTGCAGCGCGCGGGTGCGCTCGTCGTCCGGATCGCCGATCACCGCGATCTCGACCGGGCCCGCCGCGCGGGCCTCGGCCACCGCGAGGCCCCAGCCCGCGAACCGCGCGTGCTTGCCGGCGAGCGCCGCGGCGGGGGCCAGCGCGTCCTCCGCCGCCTGCCGGTGCCAGTCGGACCCGGTCAGCGCGGCGAACGACAGCAGCGCCCCCGCCGCCGCGAACTGCCCCGACGGCGTCGCGTTGTCGGTCGGGTCCTGCGGGCGCCGGAACAGCCGCTCGGCGTCGTCGGCCGTGTCGTAGAAGCCGCCCTCCCCGTCGCCGAACCGTTCGAGGACGGTGTTCAGCAGCTCGCCCGCCAGCCGCACCTGGCGCGGGTCGCCGGTGACCGCGTGCAGGGCGAGCAGCCCCTCGGCCACGTCGGCGTAGTCCTCCAGGACACCGGCGTTCGCTCCGGCCGTCCCGTCCTTGGACGTGCGCGCCAGCCGGCCGTCCCGCAGATGGACCTCCTCCAGCAGCCGCGCGACCTCCTCGGCCGCCCGGACCAGGTCCGGCCGGTCGAACAGCGCGCCGCACTCGGCCAGCGCCGCGACGGCGAGCCCGTTCCACGCCGCCACCACCTTGTCGTCCCGCGCCGGCGGGATCCGCTGCGCGCGGGCCCCCAGCAAGGCGGTGCGCACACGCTCGTACCGCTGGGCGTCATCGGGGTCGCTCAGAAGCTGGAGGACGGAGGCGCCCTGCTCGAACGTCCCCGTCACCTCGAACAGCGTCTCCGCGAACGCGCCGTCCTCCTCCCCGAGCACCTCGCGCAGCTGCTCGGGCGTCCACACGTAGTACCTGCCCTCCACGCCCTCGCTGTCGGCGTCCAGCGCTGAGGCGAGACCGTTCTGGTCGGTGCGCAGGTCTCGCAGCATCCAGTCGCACGTCTCCAGCGCGATACGGCGCGCGAACGGCGAACCCGTCAGCCGCCACCAGTGCGCGTAGACGCGGGCCAGCAGAGCGTTGTCGTAGAGCATCTTCTCGAAGTGCGGGACGACCCACCGCTCGTCCACCGAGTACCGCGCGAACCCGCCGCCGAGCTGGTCGTACATCCCGCCGCGGGCCATCGCCTCCAGCGTGCGGGACGCCATCTCCAGCGACTCCCCGTCACCCGTGCGCGCGTGGTGGCGCAGGAGGAACTCCAGCGCCATCGACGGCGGGAACTTGGGGGCGCCGCCGAACCCGCCGCGCACCTTGTCGTAGGAGCCCGCGAGCACCTTCACCGCGTGCGCGAGCACCTCGTCGCCGGGCGCCTCCGTCCCCGCGAGGCCGGACCCGCGCGAGGTCAGGGCCTCGACGACCTGCTGCCCCTGCTGGGCGACGTCGTCGCGCTGCTCCGTCCACGCCTTGTGGACGGCCTGCAGCAGCGCGCGGAACTGCGCCCGCGGGAAGTACGTCCCGCAGTAGAACGGATGCCCCTCCGGCGTCATGAACACCGTCATCGGCCAGCCGCCCTGGCCCGTCATGGCCTGGGTCGCCTCCATGTAGACGGCGTCGATGTCCGGGCGCTCCTCCCGGTCGACCTTGATGTTCACGAACAGCTCGTTCATGGCCCGCGCCGTCTCGCCGTCCTCGAAGGACTCGTGCGCCATCACGTGGCACCAGTGGCAGGCGGCGTATCCGACGGAGAGCAGGACGGGGACGTCGCGCCGCCGCGCCTCGGCGAACGCCTCCCCGGTCCACTCCCACCACTCCACCGGGTTGCCGGCGTGCTGGAGCAGGTACGGGCTGGTCGCGTCCTTGAGCCGGTTCATGCCCCCGATCCTGCCCGATCCGGCCGCCGCCTCACTCCCCCCGCGCCCGCGCGGCGAGACCGGCCAGGGCCGACTCGATGGCGCGGTGGAAGGTGGGATACGCGTAGATCATCTCGCGGAGGGCGGCGGTGGGGGTCTCGGTGTGGACGGCCACGGCCAGGAAGCCGAGCACCTCCCCGCCGGACGGGCCCGCGGCGGTGGCGCCGACCAGGGTCCCCCACTCGACGTCCTCGACGAGCTTGACGAAGCCGTCGTTGCCGGCCTTGTGGATCCAGCCGCGGGTCGACTCGGGGATCGGCGCGACGGCCGTGCGGACCGGGAGGTTCTGGTCGCGGGCCTGGGCCTCGGTCAGCCCCACGGACGCGATCTCGGGGTCGGTGAAGGTGACGCGCGGCACCGCGCGGTAGGCGGCGGGCGGCCCCTCCTCGCCGAGGACGTCCCGGACGGCGACGGCCGACTGGTACATGGAGACGTGCGTGAACGCGCCCATGCCGGTGATGTCGCCGATCGCCCACACGCCGTCGGCGGCGCGCAGGTGGCCGTCCACGGAGATCCGGCGGGCGTTCTCGTCCAGGCCGACGGCGCCGAGGCCGAGGCCCCGGAGGTTGGGGCGGCGGCCGGTCGCGACGAGGAGGCGGTCCGCGACGAGCGTCTCGCCGCCGAGGCGCATCGTGAACTCGGACCCGTCGTGGGTGACGCCGGTGACGTTCACGCCGGTGCGCACGCCGATGCCCTCGCGCTCGAACACCTCGCGCAGCAAAGCGCCGGCCTCGGGCTCGTCGTTGACGAGCAGGTGGTCGGCCGCCTCGACGACGGTGACGCGGCTGCCGAAGCGGGAGAAGACCTGCGCCATCTCGACGCCGACCACCCCGCCGCCGAGGATGAGGAGCGACTCGGGGGCCTCCATGGCCTGGACGGCTTCGCGGTTCGTCCAGTAGGGAGTCTCGGCGAGTCCGTCGATGGGCGGGGCCGTGGGCGAGGTGCCCGTGTTGAGCACGATGCCGCGCCGGGCGCTGAAGACCTGGCCGTCCACGGTCACCTCGCGGGGGCCGGTGATGCGGCCCCGTCCGCGCACCAGCCGCACGCCCTTGCCGGTGAGGCGGTCGGCGGCGGCCCTGTCGTCCCACCCGTCGGTCGCCTCGTCGCGGATCCGGGCGGCCACCACCCCCCAGTCGGGCACGGCGGACGCCTCGCCCGCCATCCCGGGAACGCGGCCGGCCTCGGCGAGCAGCCCCGCGGCGCGCACCATCATCTTGGTGGGGACGCAGGCGTAGTAGGGGCACTCCCCGCCGACCAGCCGCGACTCCACCCCGACGACCGACAGGCCCGCCTCGGCGAGCCTTCCCGCGGCGTCCTCTCCCCCGGGCCCGAGACCGATCACCACGACATCGACTTCGTCAGCCATGCCCTGGGTCCTGCCCACCTGCCCTCAGGTCAGACGGCGCGACGGCAGCGGGATCCGGTCCAGATCGTGGACGAGGGTGATGTCACCGCCGAACGCGGCGGACGCCTCGTCCGCGAAGCGGTGCTCGTCGGCGGCGGGATAGCGCTCGGAGAAGTGGGTGAGGACGAGCCGCCGCACGCCCGCCTCCGCGGCCACCGCGCCCGCCTGGGCGGCGGTGAGGTGCCCGTACTCGGCGGCCAGGGCGGCGTCCTCGCCCAGGAAGGTGGACTCGATGACGAGCATGTCCACCCCCGCGGCCAGTTCGCGGACGCCGTCGCAGAGCCGGGTGTCCATGACGAACGCGACCTTCTGCCCGGGACGGGTCACGCTGCACTCGTCCAGCGTGACGGTGCGTCCGGCGGGCGTCAGGACCTGCCCGTCCTTCTGGAGGCGGCGGATCAGCGGCCCTTGGACGCCGCGGGCGGCGAGCTCGTGCGGCAGCATCGTCACGCCGTCCGGTTCCTCCAGCCGGTACCCGTACGCCTCCACGGGATGGGACAGCCGCCGCGCGACCAGGCTGAACGGGGCGCCCCCGGTGTCGAGCGCCATCCGCTCGCCGGACACGGGCCGCTCGCGAATGACGTCGGTGTCGCGGAACGCGGCCGCGTACCGCAGCCGCTCCCAGTAGGCACGGCCGCTCGCCGGGAACGCCGCGTCCACGGGGTGCGCGACGCCGTCGCGGGCGATGCGCTGGACGATCCCCGGCACGCCGAGGCAGTGGTCGCCGTGGAAGTGCGTCACGCAGATCCAGGTCACGTCGTTCGCGGAGAGCCCCGCGTGCGTCATCTGCCGCTGCGTCCCCTCCCCCGGGTCGAACAGGACGCCGTGCCCGTCCCAGCGCAGCAGGTAGCCGTTGTGGTTGCGGGACCTGGTGGGCACCGCGCTGGCGGAGCCGAGGACGGTGAGATCGCGAACGGACATCCCCCCATGGTGCCGGTCGCAGGGCCGTGCAAGCGCTTGGTTATTCTGTGCGCGATGCAGACGACCTTGGGAGGGCCCGTTGGCCGGTAGCAAGCGCGACAAGATCAAGATGACGCCGGAGGAGGTGGCGGACTACCTGGCCGCCAACTTCAAGGTGCAGGTCGCGACCGTCGGCAAGGACGGCGAGCCCCACCTGGTGACGATGTTCTACACGCTGTACGAGGGCAAGATCGCCTTCACCACGTACAGGTCCTCGCAGAAGGTGATCAATCTGCGCCGCGACCCGACCATGACGTGCCTGGTCGAGGACGGCGTCGAGTACAACGAGCTGCGCGGCGTCGCCCTCTACGGGCGCGGCCTGGTCATCGAGGACCCCGAGCCGCGGTCCAAGGTCGGCATGGTCGTCGGCTCCCGCATGGCGGGCCTGCCCGTCCCGGAGATGGGCGAGCCGGTCGACCCGGTGATCGCCGAGGGCATCGAGCAGGCGCTGGCCAAGCGCGTCCTCATCGTCATGGAGCCCGACCGGGTCGTCAGCTGGGACCACGGCAAGGTGTAGGCCCCGCCCCGGGCCGGGCGGGTCAGGCCGGGCGGGTCAGCTCCCTGGCGCGGTCCAGGGCGGCGCGCTCGGCCGCGCCGTCGCCGCGGAGGCGGGCGGCGTCGGCGATGTGGACGAACATCGCTGCCTGCCCGCCGACCTCGTCCAGCCGGCGCAGGATCTCCAGGGCCTGGCCGAAGAAGTTGACGGCCGCGACGGGACGGCGCGCGCGCAGGTAGGCCTCGCCGAGGCTCTCCAGCGCGCGGGCCCGGCACGGCTCGTCCGGCTCCGGCAGGGCGGCGAACTCGTCCGGCAGCGGGCCGAGCAGCCCGATCGCCCGGTCGAGGTCGCCGCCGCCGATCAGCGCCCGGGCGAGGTCGTGGCGCGCCACCAGCACCGCGTGGGGGTCGCCGCCCCGCTCGGCGAGGCGCAGGGCCTCCCCCAGCGTCTCGGCCGCCTCCGCCCAGCGCTCCCGCTCCAGCAGGGCCAGCCCCTCCGCCTCCACCTCACCGGTGGCCGCGCCGGCGAGATGCCGGTCGAGGGCGTGGCGGACCGCCGCGGGCGGGAGATCGCGGTCGGCGTCGTCGGAGTTCGCGCGCACGTCGAGGGTCCTCCCCGGACGCGGCGGCCTCCAACCGGGAGGGGCCCGGCGGGGGTCAGGCGTCGTCGTCGGAGGGCTTGGCCGCCGTACCGGCCCTGGCCGCCTTGGCCGCCTCGGCGCGCTCCCACTCCTGCTGCCTCAGGTCCGCCTCGCGGGGCGCCTGGATCTTCTTCATCTGCTTGCCCATCGATCGGATCAGGAAGACCGTCGCGGCCAGCAGGAGGAGGAACACGACGAAGCCGAGGACGCCGGGGCTGACCGTGTCGTCGTTCAGCGGCATGGCGTAGACGGCAGGCATCACAGACACACCTTCTCCCGGATGCCGGCGAACAGGTCGTCCTCCGGCAGTTCCGTGTCGACCAGGGACCTGGCCAAATGGTAGTCCTCGGTCGGCCATGCCTCGCGCTGGACGTCCAGCGGGACGACGAACCAGAACCCGTTCGGGTCGATCTGGGTGGCGTGGGCGAGCAGGGCCTGGTCCCTGGTCTCGAAGTGGTCGGCGCAGGGGACCCGGGTGGTGACCTCCCACTTCGCGCGCGCGTCGCCCTCCTCCTCGAAGCGCTTCAGCCAGTCGCCGTAGGGCGACTCCAGGCCGGCCTTCTCCATGGCGGAGTGCAGGGCGAGGATGCGCTCCTTGCTGAACGTCATGTGGTAGTAGAGCTTCAGCGGCTGCCAGGGGTCGCCCGTGCCCGGGTAGCGCTCAGGGTCGCCCGCGGCCTCGAACGCCTCCACCGACACCTCGTGGCACTTCACGTGGTCGGGGTGGGGGTAGCCGCCCTTCTCGTCGTAGGTGAGCATCACGTGCGGGCGGAACTCGCGGACCGCGCGCACCAGCGGCTCGGTCGCGGTCTCCAGCGGCTCCAGCGCGAAGCAGCCCTCCGGCAGCGGCGGCAGCGGGTCGCCCTCGGGGAAGCCGGAGTCGACGAACCCGAGCCAGCGCTGACCGACGCCGAGGATCTCGCGGGCCCGCGCCATCTCCGCCTCGCGGACCTTGCCGATGTCGGCCTTGACCTCGGGGCGGTCCATCGCGGGGTTCAGGATGTCGCCGCGCTCGCCGCCAGTGCAGGTGACGACGAGGACCTCGACGCCGTCGGCGACGTAGCGCGCCATCGTGGCCGCGCCCTTGCTGGACTCGTCGTCGGGGTGCGCGTGCACCGCCATGAGACGCAGGGGCTCGTCGCCGCCGCACGGCCGTTCGAGCGCCGCGCCGTCGAAGACGCCGGACGTACCGTCGATGACCTCGGACACTTGGGGGTCTCCCTCTCCGGACTGTTGAGCGGACCCCGGTTCGAGGCACGCGCCATGACAGACGAGAATGAATTGTCCCTGACAACACCAGAACCCCGCACGAGGATTCCCGCCATGACGACGAGCGTGTCGAAAGCAGCGGCTCCGGCCGAGTCCCGGCGGAGCCGTCTCGGCCTGGTGGCCGTCGGCCTCCTCGCGGCGGTGATGGCGGCCGGCTTCGGCATCCTCGCCGCGCACACGGGGCAGACGCCCGGGATCGTCCCGCAGACCGTCACCTACGACATCACCGACACGTCGGTCGAGATCAACTACACGGTGGCCAAGGGGAAGGGCGACGACGTGCGCTGCACGGTGGACGCCTACGACACCGACTTCGCGGTGCTCGCCCAGAAGGAGGTCTCCGCCCCGCCCGGGACGTCCAGCGTGAAGGGCGCGGAGACGCTGCAGACGCCGCGGCGGGCCACCGGGGCCAGGATCCGCGACTGCCGCAAGGTCTGACACCCCGCCCCGGGGACGCCGCCACCGGGCGACCGATACGCCCGGTGAGTGACGAGACACGGTTTGGCGGATTGCGGACGCCGTGTTCAGGGAACCTTTACCCGCACACACCGGATAGGCTAGAGGTTTCACCCAGCCGCACTTCATGTCGATGTGACGCCCGCCCGCGGGGGCGGGTGAGATCGCACCATGTGGATGAGGAGTACCCGTGACCGAGACCCGCGCTGACAACGTCACCTGGCTCACCCAGGAGGCGTACGACCGGCTCAAGGCTGAGCTGGACCACCTGTCGGGCCCGGGCCGCATCGAGATCGCTCAGAAGATCGAGGCGGCGCGGGAGGAGGGCGACCTGCGCGAGAACGGCGGCTACCACGCGGCCAAGGAGGAGCAGGGCAAGATCGAGGGCCGGATCCTCCAGCTCCAGGGCATCCTGGAGAACGCACGCGTCGGCGAGGCCCCGCGCACGGAGGGCGTCGTCGGGCCCGGCATGACCGTCACGGTCTCGTTCGAGGGCGACGACGAGGAGGTGACGTTCCTGCTCGCCTCCCGCGAGGAGGTCGGCGCCCCCATCGACGTCTACTCCCCGAAGTCGCCGCTCGGTGCGGCCATCGACGGCAAGAAGGTCGGCGAGAAGGCCACCTACAACCTCCCCAACGGCCGCTCGATGACCGTTGAGGTACTCGACGCCACCCCCTACGGCGGCGCGTAGCCGCCGCTTCGACACTGCGGAGGTGAAGACCGCCGGGCGGACACCGCCCGGCGGTCGTTGCTTGTGCGCCCCTACCTGGGCGGACGCCCGCGGGGCGGTCCGTCCCCGGCGGGGCCGGACACCGCGCGGACGAGCGGGAGCGTGCGGTACGGGATCTGGTTGGCGAGGGAGATCACCGAGGAGGCGCGCTCCACGCCGGCGACGTCCACGATGACGTCGATCACGCGCTGGAGGTCGGTATTGCTGCGGGCGACGATGCGGCACAGCATGTCGCCGGGGCCGGTGATGGTGTGGGCCTCGATCACCTCGGGAACCTGGGCGAGCCGGGCCGCCACCGGATCGTGGCCGCCCGCCTGCCGCAGCTGCAGCGTGACGAAGGCCGTCACCCCGTAGCCGAGCGCGGCGGGGTCGATCTCCGGGCCGTGGCCGGCGATGACGCCGTCCCGCGCGAGCCGGTCCAGCCGCGCCTGCACGGTGCCGCGGGCCACCCCGAGCCGCCGGGACGCCTCCAGGACGCCGACCCGGGGTTCGGCGGCGAACAGCTCGATCAGCCGGCCGTCCAGTTCGTCGATCGGCACGGCACCCTCCTGTGGTCGTGGTCACCATGTACAGAGCGACCGGTCGGATCGTAGGTGCACTGTACAGATTGACCAGTGTTTCAAGCCGCTCTTGCGCACCTTGCAGGCACATGTCGAGATTAGGTGGCATGGATGAGTTTCCGGTCAAGGGTATGGACGCCGTCGTCTTCGCCGTCGGCAACGCCAAACAGGCCGCCCACTACTACTCGACCGCGTTCGGGATGCGCAGGGTCGCCTACCGGGGCCCGGAGAACGGCAGCCCGGACGAGGCGGTGCACGTGCTGGAGTCGGGCGGCGCCCGGTTCGTGTTCCGCGGCCCGGTGAAGGCGGGCACCGAGATCGGGCGGCACATCGCCGAGCACGGCGACGGCGTGGTGGACCTCGCGATCGAGGTGCCCGACGTCGAGCACGCCTACCGGCACGCGCTCGCGAAGGGCGCCACCGGGCTGGAGGAGCCGCACGTCCTGGAGGACGGGTACGGCAAGGTGACGGTCGCGGCGATCGCCACCTACGGCGACACCCGGCACACGCTGGTCGACCGCTCCAACTACACCGGCCCCTACCTGCCGGGGTTCGAGCCCGCCGAGCCCATGGTGGAGCCGGTGGGCAAGCGGTTCTTCCAGGCCATCGACCACTGCGTGGGCAACGTCGAGCGCATGGACGAATGGGCTGACTTCTATCACCGTGTCATGGGCTTCACCGACATGGCGGAGTTCGTCGGCGACGACATCGCGACCGAGTACTCGGCGCTGATGTCCAAGGTCGTCGCGGACGGCACCCGCAAGGTGAAGTTCCCCCTGAACGAGCCCGCGGAGAGCAGGCGCAAGTCGCAGATCGACGAGTACCTGGAGTTCTACGGCGGGCCGGGCGTCCAGCACATCGCCCTCGCCACGAACGACATCCTGGCGTCGGTCGACCGGATGCGCGCCGCGGGCGTGGAGTTCCTGGAGAGCCCCGACTCCTACTACGAGGACCCCGAGCTGCGCGAGCGCATCGGCCAGGTGCGGGTCCCGATCGAGGAACTGCAGAAGCGCCGGATCCTGGTCGACCGGGACGAGGACGGCTACCTGCTGCAGATCTTCACCAAGCCCGTCCAGGACCGTCCGACCGTGTTCTTCGAACTGATCGAGCGGCACGGCTCGCTCGGCTTCGGCAAGGGCAACTTCAAGGCCCTGTTCGAGGCGATCGAGCGCGAGCAGGAGCGCCGCGGCAACCTGTGACACCGCGACATCCGTGACACCGCGACACCCGTGACACTGCGGCGAGCCTCGACGTCGCGGTGTCACGGACTCGGGGGACCCGGCCCCGGACGCCCACGCGTCCGGGGCCGGTCGTCGCCCGGGCGACCGCGCGCCGCCCGTACCGGGCACACTGTGGGTCCATGAGCGAACCACCCCAGGACACCCCCAACCCGGACAGCGGCTGGCAGCCGCCGGACCGGCCGCCGGGCGAGGCCCCCGCCACGCCCGAACGCCCGCCGCCGTACCAGGGCTCCTACGGCGGGCCTCCGCCCCAGGCCGTCCCCGCCGCCGGCTACGGCCACCCCGGCGCTCCGCCGCCGCAGGCGCCGCCCGTCCCCGGCTACGGCCCTCCCGGCTACCACCACCCCGGTCAGCAGGGCCCGCAGGACGTGTTCGCCGGACGGGGCGCGCGGCTCGGCGCCGGAATCCTCGACAGCTTCGTCGTCGGCCTCGCGGCGACACCGGCGGTCCTGTTCTCGATCCGCTGGGACCGGATCCAGGACATGGTCGAGTCCGGGGAGCCGATGACCAACCCGCTGGACCTCTACAACATCCCGCGCCTCGTCACCGGGTACGCGATCGCGTTCCTGCTGGGCTTCGTGTACTTCACCGTCCTGCACGCCCGGTGGGGCCAGACGCTCGGCAAGAAGGCGTTCGGGATCCGGCTGGTGCGGGCGGCCGACCTGTCCGCGGTGAGCTGGGGCCAGGCGCTCGGCAGGCAGGCCTTCGTCTACGCCATCAGCGTGACGACGGGCGCGCTGAACCTGGTCACGCCCGCCGCGGGGATCCTCGGGCTCGTCGGCCTGCTCGACAACGCCTGGATCCTGTGGGACGAGAAGCGCCAGGCCCTGCACGACAAGGTGGCCGGGACGGTGGTGGTGAAGGCGACGCCGTGGACGCCGAACCCCTACGCCCGCGAGCGGTCCGGGTCCTGAACGGCTCCGGCAAGGGCCGGGCCATGCGGGGGTAAACATTCCGGCTCCACCCGGGCGCGGCAGGGTTGGCCCGCGGTGACGCGGCGACCCTCACGGCATGACGCAACCGCCGCACGACCCCGCGTCCAGGCGAGAGCCGGACGACGACCGGCCGCACGAGGAGCAGGAGCGCCCCGACCGGCCGGGCCCCTACGGCGGCCCCCCGTACGGCGGCCCGCAGCCGTACGGGGAACAGCCGCAGGGGCAGCAGCCCCCGTACGGCGAACAACCTCCCTACGGCGAGCAACCCCGATACGGCGAGCAACCTCCGTCCGGCGAACAGCCTCCATACGGCGAACAGCCCCGGCACGGTGAACAGCCTCCATATGGCGAACAGCCCCGGTACGGCGAACAGCCTCCGTACGGCCAGCAACCTCCGTCCGGCGAACAGCCTCCCTATGGCGAGCAGCCCCGGTACGGCGAGCAGCCTTCGTATGGGGAGCAGCCTCCGCGTGAAGGCCAGCAGCCGCCCGGTGGTGGGGAGCAGTACGGTCGGCAGGCCTACGGGGAACAGCAGCCCTATGGAGAACAGCAGTGGGGCGGGCAACAGTGGGGGCAGCAGCCCCCTGGCGGGCAGCAGCCCTACGGCCAGCAGCCGTACGGTGAGCAGGGGCAGTGGCAGCAGCAGCCGTACGGGGCCCAGCCTGGGTACGGGCAGCAGCATCCGGGCTACGGGGCGGGCGGTTACGCGCACCCCTCCGGGGAGCTGGCGAGCCGCTGGGCGCGGCTGGGCGGGGGCATCGTCGACCTCGTCATCATCGGCATCGTGACGGGCCTGATCTCGATCCCGTTCGTCAACTGGAACAACGTCGTGAACCCGGAGCCGGGCACCTCCATGTACGACGGCGCCCGGGTGGGGACGAACGCGATCAGCGTCGTGCTGGCGTTCTTCTACTTCTGGCTGATGCACGCCAAGTGGGGCCAGACGCTCGGCAAGATGCTGGTGCGGACGCGGGTCGTCCGGGCCGACGACGGGCAGGCGATCACGACCGGCCAGGCGGCGGGGCGGTCCGCGTTCTACAGCGTGCTCGGGGGCATCTGCGGATGCATCGGCCTGATCGACGTCGCGTGGATCCTCTGGGACCAGCGCAAGCAGGCGCTGCACTGCAAGGTGGCGCAGACGGTCGTCGTCAGGGCCGACCCGTACCGGCCCAATCCCTACGCCCATCGCTGAGATCGCCCGCGCCGGCGGGCCTTCCGGAGCCGTTCGAGTTGCCGGGCGGGGCCTCGTCCGGGCAGGCTGGACGGCGTGCATATGGCCGGAAACTCCCCCAGCCCCCGTCGTAACGGCTCAAGGGCCGTCCGCGGCGTCGCGTTCCGCGGCGTCCCGGGGCTGGCCGCCCTCGCCGTCGCGGGGTCGCTGACCGCAGCCTGTCAGACCCCGTTCGACGACCCGGGCGCTTCCGGCCCGCCCAAGGGGCCGGTGGTGAACGGCCCGGCGGGCCCGACGACCGCGGGCGACGACTACGTGCCGGGCAACGGCAACGGCGGCTACGACGTCCAGCACTACGGGCTGAAGCTCACCATCACGCCGGACGGCCCGAAGCAGCTCGACGGCGTCGCGACGATCACCGCGAAGGCGACGGCGCGGCTCGCCCGGTTCAACCTCGACCTGACCGGCCTGGACGTGTCCTCCATCAAGGTGGACGGCGCGGCCGCGCGGCAGCAGCGCGGCGGCGGCGAGCTGGAGGTGACGCCCGCCAAGCCCCTGGAGAAGGGCAGCACGTTCACCACCGTGATCGCCTACTCGGGGACGCCGCGCCCGGTGTCGGACCCGGTGCTCGGCCGGTACGGCTGGATCCGCACGTCCGACGGCGTGTTCGTGGCGTGCCAGCCGAGCGGTGCGCACACCTGGTTCCCGAGCAACGACCATCCGAGCGACAAGGCCACCTTCGACTTCGAGATCACGGTCCCGCAGGGGCTGACGGCGATCGCCAACGGCGAGCCGGACTCGCCGCCGCAGGACTCCGGCGGCGCGACGCCCGGATCGCCGCCGGGCCTGCCCGGCGGGCCGCCCACCGACACCCCGCCCACCGAGCCGACCGACGGCCCGACGGACGGCCCGGGGGTCGTGCCGGTCGCCCACCGCGCCGGGGCGGGCGCCACCACGACCTCGAGGTGGCGGGTCAAGGACCCGATGGCCACCTACCTGGCGACCGTCGACGTCGGCCGGTTCGCGGTGCGGACGGGCCGGACGGCCGGCGGCGTCCCCAACATCACCGCCGTGGACGCGAGCACCTCCGGCGTGAACATCGACCAGTTCCACCAGCTGAACGGCCGGGTCATCGACGAGTGGTCGAAGCTGTTCGGCCCGTACCCGTTCTCCTCGACCGGCGGGCTGATCGACAACGCCGACGTCGGCTTCGCGCTGGAGACGCAGACGCGGCCGGTGTACGGGGCGTTCGGGCTCCAGCCGACCATCGTCGCGCACGAGCTGGCGCACCAGTGGTTCGGCGACAGCGTCAGCCTGTCGCGCTGGCAGGACATCTGGCTGAACGAGGGGTTCGCGACCTACGCCGAGTGGCTGTGGGACGAGAAGACCGGCGGCCGGACGGTGCAGGAGCACTTCGACGAGGCCTACAGCGGCATCGGCGGCGGGGAGCTGTGGGACGTCCCGCCCGGCGACCCCGGGCGCAAGCAGATGTTCGGCCGGTCGGTGTACGACCGGGGCGGCATGACGCTGGTCGCGCTGCGCGGACGGGTCGGCGAGGACGTCTTCTACAAGATCCTCCAGACCTGGACCAGGGAACACCGGCACGCCTCCGGGACGACGAAGCAGTTCATCCAGACGGCGAACCGGGTGTCGGGCAAGAAGCTGGACGCGTTCTTCGACGACTGGCTCTTCAAGAAGGGCCGCCCGTCCAAGTGACCGGGTGACCTCGGTCTGCGGCGGGTGAAGGCCCGGCCAGGAAACGGGAAAGCCCGGCCGGTCACCGGCCCGGCGGGGCGGGCGCACCGCCATCATCGGCCTGATGAACGGGCCTTCTCGGCGGATGAGCGCGGCCTTGACCGCCGCGATCCTGGTCGGGTCGCCCGGCGCCGCGTCCGCGTCCGAGGATCCGGGCGCCGCGGCGGAGCGGCGGGCGGCCGCACCTTGTCCACAGCCCTTGCCGCCCGCCGTGCCGCCGCCGGACGGGTGCGGCACCCCCTCGCCGGGAGCGGCGGGCCTGGGCGACCCCTACTTCGGGGACGCGGGCAACGGGGGCTACGACGTCTCCCACTACGACGTGGCGCTGGCCTACGCGGGCGTCAGGACGGGAGCGGTCGACGCGACGGTGACGGTCACGGCGACCGCCACCCAGGACCTGTCCGCGTTCGACCTCGACTTCCGCGGCCCGGAGATCACCGCCGTCACCGTGGACGGCCGGGAGGCGCGCCACCGCCGCGCCGGCCGGGAGCTGGTGGTCACGCCGGCCGGGCCGATCCGCGCCGGGCGCGCGTTCCGGGTCGCCGTCCGGTACGCGGGCAGGCCGGTGCCGGTCGGGAACAAGACGTTCGGCTCCTACGGGTGGGTGCCGAGCAAGGACGGCGCGGTCGTCGCCTCCGAGCCGGACGGCGCGTCGACCTGGCTGCCGGTGAACGACCATCCCCGCGACAAGGCCACGTACGCGTTCCACATCACCGTCCCGAAGGACCTGCGGGTCGTGGCGAACGGGCGTCCCGGCCCCGTCCGCACCGGCGGCGCGACCGCCACCTACGAGTGGGCCGAGGACGCGCCGATGGCGAGCTACCTGGCCACGGTCGCCATCGGACGGTTCCAGGTGCGGCGGACCGAGGTGGACGGCGTCCCGGTGATCACGGCCGTGGACCCGGCGTTCCGGTCGGCGGCCAAGGGGCTGGAGAGCACCACCGTCAAGGTGATGAGGTGGGCGGCGCCGCTCTTCGGCCCGTACCCGTTCGCGACGGCGGGCGGCATCGTCGACGACCCGAAGCTCGGCTACGCCCTGGAGACCCAGGAACGCCCCGTCTACGGCGGCTTCGCGCCGGACGAGGGGTTCGTCGTCCACGAGATGGCCCACCAGTGGTTCGGTGACAGCGTCGGGCTGCGCGACTGGAGCGACATCTGGCTGAACGAGGGCTTCGCGACCTACGCCGAATGGCTGTGGCGCGAGCGCACCGGCAGGGACTCGGCGGAGAAGATCTTCAAGCGGTACTACGCGCTGCCCGCGAGCTCGCCGATCTTCAGTCCGCCGCCGGGCGCGCCGGGCGCCGCGAAGATGTTCGGCTTCTCCGTCTACGTCCGCGGCGCGATGACGCTCCAGGCGCTCCGCGACCGGGTCGGCGACAAGGCGTTCTTCACGATCCTGCGGACCTGGACGGCCGAGCACCGCCACTCCACGGCCACGACGCCGCAGTTCATCGCGCTGGCCGAACGGGTGTCGGGCCAAAGGCTCACGGCACTGTTCCAGGCGTGGCTCCGTTCGGAGACCAAACCGCGGAGTTGGTGACCAGATGCCGGGTCCAGCCATAAAAACCTCACCCGACAGGCAGATTCGATACCAAATCGCGCTTGTGCGGACCCCGTTCACGAGAAAGTCTTGAGCGCGGTCATGACGGTCCACCGAGGCTACCGAGGACGAGGTCGATGAGCAGAACCCCCAGAGCGCTGGTGGCCGTGACGCTGGGCGTCGCGGCGAGCCTCGCGGTGACCGCGGCGCCCGCGGGCGCCGCCGAGCGGTTCACCCCCGGGGCGCCCGGCGCGGGCGACCCCTACTTCCCCGACATGGGCAACGGCGGCTACGACGTCGCCCACTACGACATCGGCCTGAAATACGATCCCGCGACCAAGGGCATCCAGGCGGTGACCCGCGTGACGGCGCGAGCGACGCAGAACCTGTCGCGGTTCGACCTGGACTTCCTCGGCCCGCTGAAGATCTCTTCGCTGAAGGTCGACGGCCGCGCCGCGTCCTACACGCGCACGGGCGCCCAGGAGCTGGTCATCACCCCGCGCAAGGGGATCCGCGACCGCCGCTCGTTCACGGTGACCGTGGCGTACTCCGGCGTCCCCCAGACGATCAACGACGATGCGCTGGGCGTGTCCGGCTGGGTGCCGACGCCCGACGGCGCGGTGATGCTCAACCAGCCGTTCGGCGCGGCCACCGTCTACCCGGTCAACGACCACCCGACCGACAAGGCGACCTACACCTACACGCTGACGGCCCCGAGCGGCCTCACCACGCTCGCCAACGGCGACCCGCGCGGCAAGCGGAGCGCGGGCGGCTGGACGACCACGCGCTGGGACGTCCGCAACCCGATGGCCAGCGAACTCGCCATGATCGCGATCGGCCGGTACGACGTGCTCACCGGACGGACGAAGGCGGGCATCCCCAACCTGACCGCCACCGATCGGGCGATGGCCATCAAGCCGGAGGACGCGAAGAAGTTCCACGACCAGACCGCCGAGGTCACCGACTTCCAGAACGGGCTCTACGGCCGCTACCCGTTCACCTCGACCGGCGGGATCGTCGTCAAGGCCGGCGTCGGCTACGCGCTGGAGACGCAGGGCCGTCCCGTGTACGACCTCGGGCGCCGTCCGGGCAGCATCCCGAGCACCGGCCTGCTCGCGCACGAGCTGGGCCACCAGTGGTTCGGCGACTCGGTCTCCCCGGCGAAGTGGGCCGACATCTGGCTGAACGAGGGCTTCGCGACGTACTCCGAGTGGCTGTACGCGGCGGCGCACGGCGGCCCGACCGTCCAGAAGCAGTTCGACGAGACCTACGCCACGCCCGCGAGCGACGGCCTGTGGAAGGGCAAGGTCGCCGACCCGGGCCGCGACCACATCTTCGACGGTCTCGTCTACGACCGCGGCGCGATGGCCGTCCACGTGCTGCGCACGAAGATCGGCGAGCGGGCGTTCTCGCAGTTGCTGAAGGCGTGGCCGGCGGCCTACCGGTACGGCAACGCCTCCACGAAGGACTTCGTCCGCTTCGCCGAGCGCCTGTCCCGCAAGGACCTGGACGCCTGGGCCAAGGCCTGGCTCTACTCCGAGGGCAAGCCGTCCCTGTAGGACCCCGCTCGACGGAGACACCGCACCCTCACGCCGAGCCGACCGCGTGGCCGGGGCCTCGAACTGGCCTCGGCCACGCACGCGAACGCGTGACCTGCCCGGTGAAGCGAAGCCGAAGGCGAGCGAAACCGGGCAGATCGCGAAGCGATGCCGCGTTCGCCCAGGCCAGGTCACGTAGCGAGCCGCCAGGCGAGCGAAGTGGGCCGGGACTGAGAAAACACAGCCGCCAGGCGAGCGAAGTGGGCCGGACTGCTAAAACACCCCCCTAGCTCAGCGTGAGGGTGTAGCCCTTCTCGCGGAGGCGGCCGATGACGTCCTCGGAGTGGTCGGCCCCGCGGGTCTCCAGGTGCATGAGCACCTCGGCCTCCTCGACGTGCAGGCGGGCCGCCATGCGCTCGTGCATGACGTCCAGGACGTTGACGCCCATCTCGGCCAGCTCGCTCAGCAGGGTCACCAGGGCGCCCGGACGGTCCTTCAGGCGGCAGCGCACCACCAGGTACCGTCCCGCGCCCGCGAGACCGTGCCGCAGCACCTTCGACAGCAGCAGCGGGTCGATGTTGCCGCCCGACAGCAGCACCACGACGGGCGGCTCGACGGCGTAGGCGTGCTCCAGCAGCGCCGCGACGCCCGCCGCACCCGCCGGCTCGACGACCTGCTTGGCGCGTTCGAGGCACAGCAGCAGGGCCTGGGAGATCGACTCCTCGGTCACGGTGACCACGGCGTCCACCAGTTCGGTGAACATGGCGTAGGTCAGTTCGCCCGGACGGCCGACCGCGATGCCGTCCGCCATCGTGCGCTCGATCCCGATCTGGGTCGGCTTGCCCGCCGCGAGCGAGGGCGGGAACGCCGCGGCCCGCTTGGCCTGCGCGCCGACGAGCTTGACGTCCCCGCCGCCGGTCTCCTTCGCCAGGCCCTTCACCGCCGCCGCGACCCCGGCCAGCAGCCCGCCGCCGCCCACCGGCGACACGAGCGTCCGCACCTGCGGGTACTGCTCCATGACCTCCAGGCCGATCGTGGCCTGCCCCGTGACGACGTCGGGATGGTCGAAGGGGTGGATGAACACCGCGCCGCACTCGTCCGCGTACTCCTGCGCGGCGATGAGGCAGTCGTCCACGGTCGGCCCCGGGAAGACGACTTCGGCGCCGTAGCCGCGGGTCGCGGCGATCTTCGGCAGCGGGGCGCCGACCGGCATGAACACGGTGGCCTTGCAGCCGAGCATCGAGGCGGCGAGCGCGACGCCCTGCGCGTGGTTGCCCGCGCTCGCCGCGACCACGCCGCCCGCCCGCTCGCGCTCGCTCAGCCGCGCGATCCGCACGTACGCGCCCCGGATCTTGAAGGAGCCGGTGCGCTGCAGGTTCTCGCACTTCAGCAGGACGGGCCCGCCGATCTGCTCCGACAGCACCCGGGAGGGGATCAGCGGCGTCGGGACGGCCACCCCGCCCAGCAGCTCCCGGGCGGCGCGGACGTCGTCGACACCGACCGAGGCCAGACCGACGTCACTCTCGCTCGCTCGCGGGGGGACGACCCCCCACACCCCCCGGGTCGCTTCGCTCATGTGTTCATCCTCGCACGCCGGACTTATCCGGCACTCCAATAACGATCTTGGGCGTACACCAGGGCGGCGGCGCCGACCAGGCCCGCGGTCTGCCCGAGCTCGGCCGGGACGATCCGCAGCCGCCGCGCGAACTCCATCCGCGCGTGCTCGCCGAACGCCTCCTCCAGCGGGTCGAACAGCAGCCGCCCCGCCTGCGACAGCCCGCCGCCGATCGCGGCGACCTCCAGATCGCACAGGTGCGTCGCGGACGCGATCGCGATGCCGAGGGCGCGGCCCGCGCGGCGCATCGCCGCGCCCGCGACCGGGTCGCCGCGGCGGGCGTCCTCGGTCAGCTCCACGCCGGTGGCGTCCGCGCCCACGGGCCGCCAGCCCTGCTCCCGCGCCCACGCCACCAGCCCCGGGCCGCGCGCGACCGCCTCCAGGCAGCCCCGGCCCCCGCATCCGCAGGGCGGCCCGCCGGGCTCGACGATGACGTGCCCGATGTGCCCGGCGTTGCCGCTCGCGCCGTTCACCAGGCGCCCGCCGAGCATGAGCCCGCCGCCGACACCGGTGGACACCACCATGCCGAGGACGTTGTCGTGCCCGCGGCCCGCGCCGAGCCAGTGCTCGCCGATCGCGACGCAGACCGCGTCGTTGTGGATGCGGACGGGCAGGCCCGGGTACCGGGCGCGCAGCCGCTCGCGCAGCGGGAAGCCCCGCCACGCCGGGATGTTCAGCGGGGACACCTCGGCCGCCGGCCAGGTCATCGGCCCTCCGCAGCCCACCCCGACGCCCGCGAGGGGCGGCTCCCCGGCCCCGGCGGCGACCTTGGCGAGCAGCGCCTCCAGCGCCCGCCACAGCTCCTCGCCGTCCACCCCCGGCGCGTTCGGGGTGGGGGCCCGGTCCTGGGCGGTGACGCGCCCGTCGGGCTCGACCAGCGCGGCGGCGAGCTTCGTCCCGCCGATGTCCACCGCGAGCACGGCGCTCAAACGCCCTCCTCGGCCCGGCCGAACGCGAGGATCGAGGCGGTGAAGCCGTGCACGTGGTTGCGCCCCGCGACCGGGCCGATCTCCCCCGCCGCGAAGAAGCCGCCCACCCCGGCGGGGCCGAAGGCGCGGTCCAGCACCTTGGCGTCGTGGTCGGAGTCGGGGAACATCGCCTGCCCGCGGCCGTTGCAGGAGATCAGCAGCGCGCCCTCGACCGGCGCGAGGTCGAACCGCTCCAGCAGCGCGGCGAGGTCCTCCTCGGCGGCGCCCGCGTCCCGCACCTGGAACCGGACGGTGCGCCCCACGTCCACCACGTCGCCGATCGCGATGGCGCCGGTGTCGGTGTCGGCGCCCACGACGCCGCGGACGAGGAAGTCGCCGTGCTCGTGCACGTCGGCGTACTCGTTCATCGCGACGCCGATCAGCAGCCCGCGCCCGGCGAGCTCCTGCTCCTCCTCCGGCAGCCCGAGGACGATCTGCTCCAGCTTCTCCAGCGCCGGCACGCCCGCCAGCTCGTACAGGACGTTCTCCTCGGCCCTGGTCACCACCATGTCCGGGCCGATCGGACGTGCACCCTGGCTGACGACCGTGGCGGCGGCGACCGCCCCGCCGATCACCACGCCGACCGCGCCCTCCCGGTACACCTCGCCGCCGACGAACAGCCGCGCCTCGCCGTGCCCCGTCTCGCCGAGCCCGCTGCCCTCGGCCAGCCCGCCGACCAGCGGCAGGCCGGGCAGGGCCTCGTCCGAGCGCTCCACGAACGCGTCCACCGGGAAGCTGTACGGATCGGCCAGCAGCACGCCCACCACGTCGTCGTCCTGCGCCTCCGGCATGCCGACCACGATGAGCCGGTCGTCGCCCTTCAGCGTCTCCAGCCGGAACGCGTCGAGCCGCGCGCCGGGCAGCACCGCCGCCCACGCGCTCACCGCGCCGCGCTCCTCCACCCCGCGCCCGGCCCCGATCACACCGGACGCGCTGCACCCCAGCACCAGCGCGGGACCGGCCGCCTGCTGCGCGGCCTGCGCGGCCTCCTCGATCTGCTCCGGGTCGTCGCCGGTGACGAACACGCACACCAGGTCGGGCGCCGCGCTGAGCGGTGCGAGCGCCTGCTCGACCGCCGTCGTGGCGGCGCTGGACAGATCGGGTCCGAGGGCCAGGCCATCACCGAATCGCGCCATCGGCGCCGCCTCCCTCACTCCGTTCGCCGGGTCGCTTCACACCACCAGTCTCCCCCTCCGCGCCCGTTCCACCCAAACCCCGGCGGGACGGGACGGGGCGGGCGAATCCCCGGCGGGGGTGCGATCGCGCGGACCGGCGACGTAGTGTCGGTCGCGTGCGTTCATCCACACCACGCGAGTCCTCCTCCGGCGAATCCGCACCCCGCGAATCAACGCTGGGCGCGCTGCGCTCCACCGGCCACGTGCGGCTTCCCGTCAAGGCCGAGATCCGGCGCAACCTGCTCGACCGGCTGAGATCCGGCGAACCGCGCTTCCCCGGCATCCTCGGGTTCGACGACACCGTCCTGCCCCACCTGGAACGCGCCCTGCTCGCCGGGCACGACCTGGTGCTGCTGGGCGAGCGCGGGCAGGGCAAGACGCGGCTGATCCGCACCCTGGTCGGGCTGCTGGACGAGTGGACGCCCGTGGTGGCCGGCTGCGAGATCAACGACCACCCGTACGCCCCGGTCTGCGTGCGGTGCCGCCGGCTCGCCGGCGAGCTGGGCGACGAGCTCCCCGTCGAGTGGAAGCACCGCGACGACCGCTACGGGGAGAAGCTCGCCACGCCCGACACCAGCGTCGGCGACCTGATCGGCGACGTCGACCCGATCAAGGTGGCGGAGGGCCGCACGCTCGGCGACCCGGAGACCGTGCACTTCGGGCTCGTCCCGCGCACCAACCGCGGGGTCTTCTCCATCAACGAGCTGCCCGACCTCGCCGAGCGGATCCAGGTGGCCCTGCTGAACGTCCTGGAGGAGCGCGACGTCCAGGTCCGCGGCTACGCGCTGCGGCTGCCGCTGGACGTGCTGCTCGTCGCGTCGGCCAACCCCGAGGACTACACCAACCGGGGGCGGATCATCACCCCGCTGAAGGACCGCTTCGGCGCCGAGATCCGCACCCACTACCCGCTCGAACTGGACGCCGAGCTCGCGCTGATCCGCCAGGAGGCCGACTTCGCCGACCTCGCGGGCCTGCCCGCCGAGGTGCCCGACCACCTGGTCGAGATCATCGGGCGGTTCACCCGGCTCGTCCGCGAGTCGACGGCGGTGGACGCGCGGTCGGGCGTGTCGGCGCGGTTCGCGCTCGCGGGCGCCGAGACCGTCGCGGCCGGCGCGGTGCGCCGCGCGGCGCTCACCGGGGAGGAGCACGCCGTCGCGCGGGTCTGCGACCTGCCGGCCGTCGTGCCGTCGCTGATGGGCAAGGTGGAGTTCGAGGTCAGCGAGGAGGGCCGCGAGCAGGAGGTGCTGGAGCACCTGCTGCGCCGCGCGGTCGCCGAGACCTACCGCCGGACGCTGGGCGCCGCCGACCTCACCGGCCTGCTCGACAAGTTCGACTCCGGGGACAGCGTCGAGTCGGGCGAGCTGGTGCCGGCGCGCGAGCTGCTGCGCCGCACCGGCCAGGTGCCCGGCCTCGCCAAGATCATGGAAAGGCTCGGCATGAGCGGGGAGTCCCCCGGGCAGGCCGCGGCGGCGATCGAGTTCGCCCTGGAGGGCCTGTTCCTCAGCCGGCGGCTCTCCAAGGACGTCGCCGAGGGACGGTCCGACGGGACGGCGACGTACCGGACGTGACACCACGTCCCGAGGCCTCCACGCGCGAGGGGATCCGATGAGCCGATACCGCTACGGCGCCTACGAGGACGGGCCCGACCCGCTCGCGCCGCCCTACGACGTCCGCGACGCGCTGGACGCCGTGGGCGACTCGGTGCTGGACGGCACCCGGCCGGACGACGCGCTCCGCGAGCTGCTGCGGCGCGGCCTGCCCGGCGCCGAGGGTCGCCGGGGGCTCGACGACATGCTCCGCCAGGTCCGGGAGCGGCGCCGCGCCCTGCGCGACCGGGGCCGCCTCGACGGGACGCTGGAGCAGGCCCGCGCCCTGCTCGACACCGCGATCGGGCAGGAGCGGGCCGAGCTGTTCCCCGACCCCAGCGACGACGCGCGGCTGCGCGAGGCGGAGCTGGACACGCTGCCGTCCGACACCCCGCAGGCGATCCGGCGGCTGTCGGACTACGACTGGCGCTCCGCCGCCGCCCGCCGCACCTTCGAGCAGCTCAAGGACCTGCTGCGCCGCGAGGTCCTCGACGCGCAGTTCCAGGGCATGAAGCAGGCCCTGGAGAACCAGGACCCGGCCGCCATGCAGCGGGTCAAGGACATGATGGCCGACCTCAACGCGATGCTGGAGCGGGACGCGCGCGGCGAGCACACCCAGGAGGACTTCGACCGGTTCATGGGCGAGTACGGGGACATGTTCCCCGACGATCCGCAGAACCTCGAAGATCTGGTCGACTCGCTGGCCCGCCGCGCCGCCGCGATGGACCGGCTGCTCGCCTCGCTCAGCCCAGAGCAGCGCGCCGAGCTGGCCGGGCTCATGGAGCAGGCCATGCAGGACGCGGGCCTCGCCATGGAGATGACCCGGCTCGGCGACGCGCTGCGGGCCCGCCGCCCCGACCTCGGCTGGGGGCAGCCCGAGCAGATGAGCGGCGACGACCCGCTCGGCGTGGGCGACGCCACGACCGCGCTGGCGGAGCTCGCCGACCTCAGCGAACTGGAGGCGGCCCTCGGGCAGGACTACCCCGGCGCGCGGCTCGACGACATCGACGAGGACGCCGTCCGGCGCGCCCTCGGCCGCCAGGCCGTCGACGACCTCGCCGCGCTGCGCCGCATCGAGGCCGAACTGGAGCGGCAGGGCTACCTGCGGCGACGTCGCGGGAAGCTGGAGCTGACGGCGAAGGCGGTGCGGCGGCTCGGCGAGACCGCGCTGCGCCGGGTGTTCTCCCAGCTGGCGTCCGGGCGGCAGGGCGACCACGACCAGCGGGACGCGGGCCAGGCCGGCGAGCTGACCGGCTCCAGCCGCGAATGGCGGTTCGGCGACGAGCAGCCCCTCGACGTGGTCCGGACGGTGAGCAACGCGATCCGGCGCAGCGCCATGGAGCGCGGCGTCCCGGAGGGCGGCACCGGCCTCGTGCCCCCGCCGGCGGGCGCGAAGGTCACCGAGCCCGCGCCCGCCTCCGACGCCGTGGCGGTCGGCGGGAACGGCGGCCGGCGCCCGGACGGCGTGCGGCTGAGCGTGGACGACTTCGAGGTGCACGAGACCGAGCGCCGCACCGGCGCCGCGGTCTGCCTGCTCGTCGACCTGTCCTACTCGATGGTGCTGCGCGGGACGTGGGCCGCCGCCAAGCAGACCACGCTGGCCCTGCACACCCTCGTGACCAGCAAGTTCCCGCAGGACGCGATCCAGATCATCGGGTTCTCCAACTACGCGCGGGTGCTGCACCCGACGGAGATGGCGGGCCTCGACTGGGACATGGTGCAGGGCACCAACCTGCACCACGCCCTGATGATCGCCGGACGGCACCTGGACCGGCACCCCGACTTCGAGCCGATCGTCCTCGTCGTCACCGACGGCGAGCCCACCGCGCACCTGCGCCCGGACGGCCGCTCGCTGTTCGACTACCCGCCGTCCACCGACACGCTCGTGCTCACCCTCGCCGAAGTCGACAAGATGACCCGGCGCGGCGCCTGCATGAACTTCTTCATGCTCGCCGAGGACCGGCGGCTCGTGTCCTTCGTGGAGGAGGTCGCACGCCGCAACGGCGGCCGCGTCTTCGCCCCCGACGCCGACCGCCTAGGCGAATACGTCGTCAGCGACTACCTAAGACTGAGGCGTACTTAATTGCTTTCTGGCCGGCTCAGCCGTTCCAGACCATCAGGGCGAGGATCACCAGCCAGATCAGCGCGACGACGCCTGACATGGCCGCCAGCCGCCCCCGCTCCACCTGGGCGATCTCGCCTGTGTCGGCCGCCGGTCCCGCGGCGGGGGCCTCGGCCTCCGTAGCGCCGCCCACGGCCTCTCCGGTCTCCCCGGGCTCCTCGGGCTCCTCGGGCTCCTTGGCCTCCTTGGCCGCGGCGGGACGGACCGGGACCGCCGCGGGGGCCGCCTCGGCCGCCGCGACCTCCAGCAGATGCACCGCCTTGCGCTGGTCGCGCTCGACGATCAGCAGCAGCACCAGCGCGACGACGAACAGCGTCATCGACACCGTCAGCCACACCTCGGCGAGATCGCCCTTGGCCAGCCCGAGCCCGATCAGGAAGATCCCCAGCGTGCCGATCCCGTAGATCTGGGTGGTCCGGTGGAGGTAACGCACCACCACGACATTGCGCTTGCGGATGTAGCGGGGGGTGGACATCGTGGCCGCGGTCAGCGGCCCCAGCGTGAAGATCGCGAACCCGATGTGGAGAAGGAGCAGGATGCGGTCCGAAGTCGACATGAGCCGACCATAGCCCGCACCGCCCCGACCCTCACCGCAACCACGCGACGACCCCGCCGAGCGACCTCAGCCGACGCCGCAACCACGCGACGACCTCAATGGCCGCGATCGCGTCCGAAGGCAGGTTCGAGCGTGCGAGAACCTGATCGCGCAGCGAGCCGCCAGGCGAGCCGGAGCGATGCCAGCGATCGCCCGCGGTGCCCGACGATGGAGGGCCGCCAGGCCCGAAGGAGGAGAGCGCCGCCATAGGCACGGCTGGCGGCCATGTCCGGGGTCGTCGCGCTGATCTGGCTGGTGATCCTCGTCCTGATGGTCTGGAACGGCTGAGCCGGCCCTACTCCCCGGGGTTCAAGCGCTTTTTGAGCCAAGCCAGGATCGTCGGGTAGACGCCCTCGTCGCCGAGCATGTCGGAGGCGTGCATGTCGCCCTCGATGGTCTTGACGGTCGCCGGGACCCCGGCGGCGCGCAGCGCGGTCGCCAGGCCGGTGCTCTGGGTGACCGGGACGAAGTCGCCGGTGGCGTGCATCAGCAGCATCGGGGCGTCGTCGGCGGAGACGTGCGTGACGGTGCTGGCGTCGTCCAGCTTCGTCCAGCAGTCCGGGGCGGCGGCCGCACCGGGCACGCAGTGGACGAGGTCGACCACGGCCCGCCGCAGCTTGCGCTCGGTGAACGAGGCGCCCGGCTTCGCGCCGTCCTGGAAGGCCAGGAAGGGGTTGTTCGGCGGCGACAGCGCGATCACGCCGCGGACCTGGCGGGTGCCCGCCCCGAGCGTGCCGAGCTGCGTCGCGAGGTGCCCGCCGGCCGACGAGCCCATGACCGCGATGCGGTTCGGGTCGACGTTCCAGACCTGGGCGTGCTTCTTGACGAAGTCGAGGGCCGCCATGGCGTCGTCGCGCTGGGCGGGCCACTGCGCCTTGGGCGCGAGCCGGTAGTTGGCCGACAGGACGACGAAGCCCTGGTCGGTCAGCCGGCGCGCGAAGTACTTCCAGCCGCCGCCCTTGTCGCCCTCCAGCCAGTAGCCGCCGTGCAGGAGCAGGACGGCCGGGCGCGGCGTGGCGCGCGGCCCCGGCTTGCGCCAGTAGGCGTCGATCTTCTGGGCGGGGAGCTTGCCGTAGGCGTAGGTGCGGAACCGCGGGAGCTGCGGCGTCACCATCACCGCCTGCGCGGTGACGGTGCCCTCCGGCTCCCCGTCCGTGCCGGCCGGGCCGCCCTCCGTCGGCGTCGCGGACGGCGCCGCCGGCGACCCGGTGCCGGGGGCCCCGGTCTCCGGCGCGCCGGACGGGGTCCCCTCCGTCGGCTCGGACGGGACGGACGGAACGGACACGCTCGGCGTCGGCGCCGGCTCGTTCGCGTGGGCTCCCACGGGAACGGTCACGGCGGAGACACACGTAGCGGCGAACGCCGCCCCACAGACCAGTACTTTGCGCACCCCGGGCCCTTTCTTCACGAACCTGGCGCGCTGAGTATAGATGTTTTGATCAAGTCCGGTGGGGAACGGTCAGGTGATTCTCAGGTGAGCGCCTGCTCCAGGTCGCGGATCAGGTCGGCGGCGTCCTCGATGCCGACCGACAGTCGCACCAGGTCGGAGGGCACTTCCAGCGGCGATCCGGCCGCCGAGGCGTGCGTCATCCGGCCCGGGTGCTCGATCAGCGACTCGACGCCGCCGAGGGACTCGCCGAGCGTGAACAGCTTCGTGCGCTCGCAGACCCGGACGGCGGCCTCCTCCGACTCCATCCGGAACGAGACCATGCCGCCGAACGCCTTCATCTGCTTGGCCGCGACCTCGTGGCCCGGGTGGTCCGGCAGCCCCGGGTAGAGCACCTGCCGGACGGACGGGTGCCGCGTCAGCAGGTCCACGACCCGCTCCGCGTTGGCGCAGTGCCGGTCCATCCGCACGCCGAGCGTCTTGATCCCGCGCAGGGTGAGCCAGGCGTCGAACGGGCCCGCGACGGCGCCCATGGCGTTCTGGTGGAAAGCCAGCCGCTCCCCGAGGTCGGCGTCCGCGGCGACGAGCGCGCCCCCGACGACGTCGGAGTGCCCGCCGATGTACTTGGTGGTGGAGTGGACGACGACGTCCGCGCCGAGCTCCAGCGGCCGCTGGAGGTAGGGGGAGGCGAAGGTGTTGTCGACGGCCAGCAGCGCCCCCGCGTCCCGGGCGACGGCGGCGAGGGCCGCGATGTCGGCGATGCCGAGCAGCGGGTTGGTGGGCGTCTCCACCCAGATGATCTTCGTGTCGGGGCGCACGGCCGCCCGCACCGCGGCGATGTCGCCGAGCGGCACCGGGTCGAACTCGACGCCCCACGGCTGGGCGACCTTCGCGAACAGCCGGTACGTGCCGCCGTAGGCGTCGTTCGGGACGATCACATGGGAGCCGGGCCTGCAGACCGTGCGCAGCAGCGCGTCCTCGGCGGCGAGCCCGGAGGCGAACGCCAGCCCGCGCGCACCGCCCTCCGTCTCGGCCAGGCATACCTCCAGCGCGGTACGCGTCGGGTTGGCCGATCGGGAGTACTCGTAGCCGCCGCGCAGCCCCCCGATGCCGTCCTGCTTGTACGTCGAGACCTGGTAGATCGGCGGGACGACCGCGCCGGTGGCCGGGTCGGGCTCCTGCCCGGCGTGGATGGCCAGGGTCTCGAACCCCCGTTGAACCTCGTTGTCCATGGGTACGAGGCTATCCACTCCCCGCCCCTCCTAGAGGAGGAGAGGCTCCCCCGGAGGTATCACCCCGCATTTCGGCGCTGCGGGTGACCCCCGCACGGTGTCCGGTCTCTACTGTTTTACAGGTATCCCTACGACCGTGAATTTAAGGAAGCCCCATGTTCGCTCGGCTCGCGCGCTTCGTCGTGAGACACCCGTGGTGGACGATCGTGGCCTGGCTCGTGGCCGCGGTTCTCATCATCGCCCTCTCCCCCAAGCTCACCACCGAGTCCGACCAGGGCGACTTCCTGCCCTCGAAGTACGAGTCGGTGCAGGCGCTCAAGATCGCCGAAAAGGCGTTCCCGCAGCAGGAGGACACCTCCTCGCTGATCGTGGTGAAGCGGACCAACGGCCAGGCGCTGACGGCGCAGGACACCGCCAAGGTGAACGAGGCCGCCAAGTCCCTCAACGCCAAGAAGCCGCCGACCGTCCTCGGCTTCGCCACCGGCCCGCAGGCCGTGGCCCCCAACAAGGCCGTCCAGGTGATCATGGTGCCGATGAAGGGCACCTCGATGGACGACAGCAAGAAGCAGGGAGAGGCGGTCAAGCAGATCCGCAAGGACCTGCCCACCCTGCTGAAGGGCAGCGGGATGGAGGCCAAGGTCGGCGGTGACGTCGCCGGCTTCGTCGACAACGAGGACTCCTTCAACAAGTCCTTCGAGATCGTCGGCATCGCCACCTTCGTGCTGATCATCGGCCTGATCCTGCTGATCTTCCGGGCCCCGCTGGCGGCGATCCTGCCGATCGTCGTCATCACCGTGACCATGCAGGTCGCGATGGGCCTGATCGGCGCGGCCTCGAAGATCTTCGGGTTCTCCGGCGACGACAGCCTCAGCACCATCATCCTGATCGTGCTCTTCGGCATCGGCGCCGACTACTACCTGTTCCTGATGTTCCGGTTCCGCGAGCGGCTGCGGGCCGGCGACGACAAGAAGACCGCGATGATCACCGCGGTGGAGCGGGTCGGCGAGGTCATCTCGTCCGCCGCCGCCGCCATCGCCGTGACGTTCCTGGTCCTGCTGCTCGCGACGTTCGGCGTCTTCAGCGCCTGGGGCCCGTCCCTGGCCATCGCCGTCGTCGTGATGGGCATCACCTCGCTGACGCTGTTCCCCGCGCTCGTCTCGCTGCTCGGCACCGCCGTCTTCTGGCCGTCCAAGGCGTGGAAGAAGCAGCCGAAGGGCCGGTTCTCCACGGCCATCGGCCGGGGCGTCGGCAAGCGCCCCGCCCTCGCCGCGGCGGCGTCCGGGCTCGTCCTGGTCGTGCTGGCGCTCGGCACCCTCGGGTTCAAGGCCGACTACGACTTCGCGGCCGGCTTCCCGCAGGACACCGAGTCCGCCCAGGCGACCAAGGACATGGAGAAGGGCTTCCCGCCCGGTCTGACCACCCCGGTCCAGGTGTTCATCAAGAGCCAGAACGGGCAGCCGGTCAGCCAGCAGCAGCTCCAGACGTTCAGCAAGGACGTCGAGAACGCGCCGGGCGTCGGCAAGGTGCAGCCTCCCGTCCCCGGCCAGGACAAGACCGTGGCCCGGGTCGACCTGGTGCTGAAGCTCAACCCGGCGTCCAACAAGGCGATCAGCCTGGTCAAGGACGACCTGACGCCCGCCGTGCACAAGGCGGCGCCGGAGGGCACCCGCGCCTACGTCGGCGGGCCGACGGCGATCTTCTCCGACATCAACACGGTCAACAACCGCGACCTGTCGGTGATCCTGCCGGTGGCGGCGGTGCTGATCGCGCTGATCCTGGCGCTGCTGCTGAGGTCGGTGGTCGCGCCGCTCTACCTGGTGGTGGCCGTCCTGCTCGGCTTCGCGGCCACGCTCGGCTCCGCCGTGTACGTCTTCCAGGGCGCGATGGGCGAGGCCGGCGTCACCTTCCAGCTGCCGATCGTCCTCTACCTGTTCGTGCTGGCCATCGGGACGGACTACAACATCCTGATGACGGCGCGGCTGCGCGAGGAGGCCAAGGAGGGCCACGAGCCGCGCAAGGCCGCGGCCCTGGCCGTCCAGCACGGCGGCCCGACGGTCGCCGCGGCGGGCCTCATCCTGGCCGGCACGTTCTCGGTGATGATGCTCGCGCCGGTCTCGATGCTCCAGCAGATGGGCTTCTCGGTGGCGATCGGCATCGCGCTGTCGGCCTTCGTGATGTCCACCTTCCTGGTGCCGGGCCTCACCGCGATGCTGGGCCACCGGGCCTGGTGGCCGGGCCACGGCGACGAGCCGAAGAAGCAGCCGCGGCCGAACGACACGCGGGAGGACTTCGCCCCGTCCGGGTACCGCGGCTAGCCGCGGCGCCCCCGAGACGTCGGGTTGCGGGGGCCGGCCCATAACGCCGCCCACCGGCCGGGCCCCGCAACCCGACATTTGAACGGACGAGCGCCTGGAGATCACCGATCTCCAGGCGCTCGTCCGTTCGCGCTCGCCGCGGGTCAGCCCGTGGCGTCGGACAGGAAGGCCAGCAGGTCCTGGCGGGTGATGAGGCCCTTGGGCTTGCCGTCCACGAGGACGACGGCGGCGCCGGACTTCTCCAGGACGCCGACGGCCTTGCTGACCGGCTCGCCGGAGCCGAGCGTCGGCAGCGGCGCCGCCATGTGCGCCTCGACCGGCTCGGTCATCTTGGCCTGGCCCTTCACCATGATGTCGAGCAGGTCGGTCTCCCCGACCGAGCCGACCACCTCGGCCGCCATGACCGGCGGCTCCTCCTTCATCACCGGCAGCTGCGACACCTCGTACTCGCGCATGATGGCGATCGCGGTCTGCACGGTCTCGTGCGGGTGGACGTGCACGAACTCGGGCAGCGTGCCGCCCTTGCGGGTGAGCACCTCGCCGACCCGCGCCTCCTCGGTGGAGGGGGTGAGGAAGCCGTAGTCCGCCATCCAGCTGTCGTTGAAGATCTTGCCGAGGTAGCCGCGGCCGCCGTCGGGCAGCAGCACCACGATCACCGCGTCCGGATCGGTGCGCTCGGCCACGCGCAGCGCGGCGACGACGGCCATCCCGCAGGACCCGCCGACGAGCAGCGCCTCCTCGCGGGCGAGGCGGCGGGTCATGGTGAAGGAGTCCTTGTCGGACACCGCGATGACCTCGTCGCAGATGTCGCGGTCGTAGGTCTCGGGCCAGATGTCCTCGCCGACGCCCTCGGTGAGGTAGGGGCGGCCGCTGCCGCCGGAGTAGACCGAGCCCTCCGGGTCGGCGCCGACGATCCGGACCCGCCCGCCGGAGACCTCCTTGAGGTACCGGCCGACGCCGCTGATCGTGCCGCCGGTGCCGATGCCCGTGACGAAGTGCGTGATGCGGCCGTCGGTCTGCTCCCACAGCTCCGGCCCGGTCGTCTCGTAGTGCGACCGCGGGTTCTGCGGGTTGGTGTACTGGTTCGGCTTCCACGCGTCGGGGATCTCGGTCACGAGGCGGTCCGAGACCGAGTAGTAGGAGTCGGGGTGCTCGGGGTTCACCGCCGTCGGGCAGACGACCACCTCGGCGCCGTACGCGCGCAGCACGTCGATCTTGTCCTTGCCGACCTTGTCGGGGCAGACGAAGACGCAGCGGTAGCCGCGCTCCTGCGCGACGATGGCGAGCCCGACCCCGGTGTTGCCGGACGTCGGCTCGACGATCGTCCCGCCCGGGCGCAGCGCGCCGGACTTCTCGGCGGCGTCGATCATGCGGACCGCGATGCGGTCCTTCACCGACCCACCGGGATTGAAGTACTCCACCTTGGCGAGCACCTGCGGTGCCCGGCCGCCGCCCACGCCGGCGGTCACCTTGCGCAGCCGAACGAGCGGGGTGTTGCCCATCAGTTCGACGAGCGAGTCGTGTACGTGCACCGCGACATCCTTGTCGTTCAGTGTGTTGATCCTGAGGTTGCGTCCCTGTTCCGCCGCCGGTCACGCGCGCGAACCGGCGCAGGGACCGGAAGGTTTCCCGTTCCCGACGGTAGCCGAGATCGGCCACCGCAGGTATCGCGACCCTTGCGCGCGGGTAGGAACTTATTCACGGAGGGTCAGCGCAGCATGTGGAGAGCATTCACCGCCCGCCGCATCGCGGCCGCCGCCGCCTACGGCGGAGGAGGCATCACCGCGCTCGGCGGCATCACGTTCGGCCTGCTGCTGATGCAGGCCAGGCTCGCCCGCAGGACCATCCTCGCACGCCCGAACGGCGACCCGCCGATCGCCGACGGGCTGTACGGCGGGACGCGCGACGGCGAACCGCTCTCGCTCGTCATGCTGGGCGACTCCACCGCCGCCGGGCTCGGCGTGCACACCCCGGACGAGACGCCCGCGGCGCTGCTGGCGACCGGGCTGTCGGCGATCGCGGGACGTCCCGTCCGGCTGACGAACGTGGCCCGCTCCGGTTCCCGCTCCCAGGCGCTCGGCGGGCAGGTCGACCGGGCCCTGCAGACCCGTCCCGACGTCGCCGTCATCATGATCGGCGCCAACGACGTGACGGGGCGGGTCCCGGCCGCCGAGTCCGTCCGCCACCTCGCCCGCGCGGTGGAGCGGCTGCGCGGCGCCGGCGGCGAGGTCGTCGTCGGCACCTGCCCCGACCTCGGCTCCGTCAAGTCGCTGATGCCGCCGCTGCGCTGGTTCGCGCGGCGGGCGAGCCGGCAGCTCGCCGCCGCCCAGACGATCGCCGTCGTCGAGCGCGGCGGCCGCTCGGTGTCGCTCGGCGACCTGCTCGGCCACGAGTTCGCCGCCGACCCCCTGGCGATGTTCAGCGAGGACCGCTACCACCCCTCCGCCCGCGGCTACGCCGCCGCGGCGGCCGCCGTGCTGCCGTCGATGGCGTCCGCGCTCGACCTGGGCCACGACCTGTCCGCGCACCTGACGGCGGACGTCCTCCCCGTCTACCTCGCGGCCGCCGAGGCCGCCGAGCGGGCCGGCACGGAGGTCAGCGGCGCGTCGGTCGCCGGGCACGACCGCGGCCCCCGGGGCCGCTGGGCCACGCTGCGGCGTCCCCCGCTGCGCCGTCCTCCGCTGCGCCTGCCCTGGCGCCACTCGGAGCCGGGGCCCGCCCGGTCACCGGTGGCGGGCCCCGGCCGTCCGGGGCTCCGGCCGGCCCTGCGCCCGCACTGGCGGTGGCCTGACCGGTGGCGTCGGTCCCACCCTCGGGTGCCGGACGTCCCGGGCACATGGGGCGGCGGTCACCAGGCCACCGGGACCCCGCCCAGGTGAGCGCGGTAAGCCCGCACTTATTGGACGCGCCGTCCATCAGCTCCGGGGGGCGGCGTGTACGCCGCGGGGGCCCAGCGGCTAGATTGCTGGTGACCGGTGAGTAACACCGTTGGCCGCTGAGAAGGAGACCCGCACATGCCCGAGGCAGTCATCGTCGCAACCGCGCGCTCGCCGATCGGGCGCGCCTTCAAGGGGTCGCTCAAGGACATCCGGCCCGACGACCTCACCGCCCAGATGATCACGGCCGCGATGGCGAAGGTCCCGCAGCTGGACCCGGGCCAGATCGACGACCTGCTGCTCGGCTGCGGCCTGCCCGGCGGCGAGCAGGGCTACAACATGGCGCGCGTGGTGTCGGTCCTGCTGGGCTGGGACAACGTGCCCGGCGCCACCATCACCCGGTACTGCTCGTCCTCGCTCCAGACGACGCGGATGGCGCTGCACGCGATCCGCGCCGGTGAGGCCGACGTCATCGTCTCGGCGGGCGTCGAGACCGTCAGCCGGTTCTCCAAGGGCAGCAGCGACGGCCTGCCCGACACGCAGAACCCGCTGTTCGCCGACGCGCAGGGCCGCACCGCCAAGGCCGGCGAGGGCGGCGCCGCCGCGTGGCACGACCCGCGCGAGGACGGCGCGCTGCCCGACATCTACATCGCGATGGGGCAGACCGCCGAGAACGTGGCGGCCCTGCGCGGCGTGTCCCGGCAGGCGCAGGACGAGTTCGGCGTCCGGTCGCAGAACCTCGCCGAGAAGGCCCTCGCCAACGGGTTCTGGGAGAAGGACATCACCCCGGTGACGCTGCCGGACGGCTCCGTCGTGGCCAGGGACGACGGCCCCCGTCCCGGCACCACCTACGAGAAGGTGTCGCAGCTCCAGCCGGTGTTCCGCCCGGACGGGACGGTCACCGCCGGCAACTGCTGCCCGCTGAACGACGGCGCCGCCGCGGTCGTGGTCATGAGCGACACCAAGGCCGCCGAGCTCGGCATCACCCCGCTGGCCCGCGTCGTGTCGACCGGCGTCACCGGCCTGTCCCCCGAGATCATGGGCCTCGGCCCGGTGGAGGCGTCCCGCAGGGCCCTCGCCAAGGCCGGGATGACGATCGACGACATCGACCTGGTCGAGATCAACGAGGCGTTCGCGGCGCAGGTGCTGCCGTCCGCCGAGGAGCTCGGCATCGACCACGACAAGCTGAACGTCAACGGCGGCGCCATCGCGGTCGGTCACCCCTTCGGCATGACGGGCGCGCGGATCACCTCCACGCTCCTCAACGGCCTCCGGTTCCACGACAAGCAGTTCGGTCTGGAGACCATGTGCGTGGGCGGCGGCCAGGGCATGGCCATGGTCCTGGAGCGCCTCTCCTAGAGGTAAGCCCGGTCTTACCTGGGGAAACGGAACCCAGACCTGCGCACGGTGGCCCGCGCGGAACCGCCCTCGGGCGGCTCCACGCGGGCCACCTGCGCGTTTCCGGGGATCATCTCCGTTACGGACGATCTACGTAACGCAATAGATAGGTCCCCGTTAGGGGGTTGTCACATGCGGAGAGGTGTTGCAGAGTCGGCAGGAAGAGCCCCGCGACCTGGAGGTGCCAATTGTCACTGAACCACTCGCCGGAAACGCACAGCAAGCTGATAGCCCGCATTCCGCAAGTCACCGGACGTGACATCCCCGAGTGGTTCACCACGATCGAGAACGGGCCCTCGTTCACGCGCTGCGAGGAACGCAGCACCTGGCTGGCCGAGGAGCACAACCTCTCCCACGGCTACGCCGCGGCCCTGGTCCGCGAGCACGAGCGCACGCGCCGCGCCCGCCACTACTGAGCACGCGCCTCCTCCGGGAGGGCGCGCCCGTCGAACTTCATAACGAACGTTGCGGGATCCCGCCAGAGGATGCCCCCGCCGTCGTGCCGCTGCGCGCCACGACCTTGGCGCAGAGATCCCGCACAGATCAGCCCCACGCCGTCCCGGCGCGGGGCTGATCATCGCGTGGGCGCTAGTCGCGCCCGGAGAAGTAGCTGAGCAGCCGCAGGATCTCCAGGTAGATCCACACCAGGCTCAGGACCAGCCCGAACGCGCAGTACCAGGCGAACTTCTCGGGCGCGCCGGTCCGGACCCCGGTCTCGACGGCGTCGAAGTCGAGCAGCAGGAAGAAGCAGCCGACGAGGATCGCGGCGACGCTGAAGACGTAGGCGAGCGGGCTGCCGGGGTCGCGGATCCCGATCCCGTGGTCGCCGCCGAACAGGTGCACCACCAGGTTGACGATCATCAACCCGATCAGCGCGAGCCCGGCGGCCATGACGAACCGGGCGAACTTGGGCGTGACCCGCACGATGCGGAGCGCGTAGACGGCGAGGGTGGCGCCGAAGGCCAGCGCCGTCCCGACCACCGCCTGGAAGACCACGCCGTGGTAGATGTCGTTGTAGGAGTGGCTGATGAGGCCGACGACGACGCCGTAGACCGCGGCGAACGCCAGCACGGTCGCCGCGTTCGCCTTGCGGCCGAACGCGATGAACGCCCAGATGCCGATCTCGGCGATGAGCGCCACGACCAGCACGGGCGCGGCGAGCGAGGTGGGCACGAGCGCCCACGCCAGCGCCGCCGTGATCATCAAGGTCACGAGCGTGAGGAACCCGCGGACGACGACGTCGTCCATGGTCATCGGCCGGGTGGCGGCCGGCGCGTATCCGGGCGCGGCGTACGCGGCCCCTCCGTAGGGCTGCGCGCCGTACCCTCCGGCCCGCTGGTCGAAGGCGTTCCCCCGGAACGCGGGGTTTCTGCTCTCCATCAGGTCTCCACTTCGGCCGACGTGACCCCCCACTCTAAACCGCGTTCCCCCCACTTGATCAGCCCGAAACCCGCCACACCAGCCACGCACCCACCTAACCCCAGCAGCAAAGGCGAAGCCGAGCCCCAGCGGACACGCACAGACCCCCCGCCAGCAAAGGCGAAGCCGAGCCCCAGCGGGGAAACGCACCCACATCAGCCCCCGCGACCGCGAAGGCGAAGCCGAGCCCGCGACCGCGAAGGCGAAGCCGAGCCCGCGACCGCGAAGGCGAAGCCGAGCCCGCGCGAGGGCGAAGCCCGAGCATCGGGGGTTCCAGGGGGTCGCCCCCCTGGGCAGACACTGCGAGCCCCCGCGAAGCCGATCCAAAGATCGGCGAGCAGGGTTGGCTGCACGTGCCCCTGGTCGGACTCGAACCGACACACTGGCTCTTTTAGGGAGCCCGCCTCTGCCGTTGGGCTACAGGGGCGGCGTCATCATATCGAGTCAGTGGTTGTCATCGCCGTCCTCAGGGGCCGTGAGAGTGGAGCTCCTGCGGCCGGGTTCGGCCAGTGGAACGGTCCGGCCGGTCAAGGACGGTTGTCAGATGTCGTGCTTGCGGCCGGCGGCGAGCTCGAACTCCTGGCGGGGCCATTCGAGTTCTCCCAGCGAGACGATCTCGCGGCGGAAGAACGCGGCGAGGGTCCAGTCCATGGTGATGCGGAACTTGCGGTTGACGGTCGGCATCCGCGACAGGTGGTAGGTGCGGTGCATGAACCAGGCGGGGAGGCCGCGGAGCTTGAGCCCGTAGACGTTGGCGACGCCCTTGTGCAGGCCGAGGCCGGCGACCGAGCCGACGTAGGCGTGCACGTACGGTTTGCGGGGTTTGCCGCGCAGGTCCGCCACGATGTTGTCGGCGAGGCGCTTGGCCTGGCGGACGGCGTGCTGGGCGTTGGGGGCGGTGAAGTCTCCGGTGTCGGTGAGGTCGGGGACGGCGGCGTTGTCGCCGGCGGCGTAGACGCCGTCGAGTCCTTCGACGGTGAGTTCGGCGGTGGTCCTGATGCGGCTCTTGTCGTCGAGGGGGAGGTCGCTGTCCTTGACGACGGGGTGGGGTTTCACGCCGGCCGTCCAGACGAGGGTGCCGGCTTCGAACTCCTCGCCGTCGCTCAGCACGATGCGGCGTTTCTCGGCGGACTTCAGCAGCGTCCTCATCTTGATCTCGATGCCGCGGCGGCGCAGGGCCTCGGCGGTCCAGCGGCCCATCTCGGGGCCGACCTCGGGGAGGATGCGGTCGGTGGCCTCGACCATCATCCAGCGCATCTCCTTCTCGTCGATGGTCGGGTACCAGCGGCAGGCGTCGCGGGCCATGTCCTCCAGTTCGGCCATGGCTTCGACGCCCGCGAATCCGGCGCCGACGAAGACGAAGGTGAGGGCGCGTCTGCGGACGGTCTCGTTGTCCGGGTTGGACGCGGCGATGTCGAGCTGGTGCAGGACGTGGTTGCGCAGGAAGATCGCCTCTTCGACGGTCTTGAAGCCGATCCCGCATTCGGCGAGGCCCGGGATGGGCAGGGTCCGCGAGATGGAGCCGAGGCTGACCACGAGCAGGTCGTATTCCACGTCCCGTTCCGGGACGCCGGCGGTGTGGGCGCCGGCAGGCCGGATGGTGACCCGTCTGGAGGCGTTGTCGATCCGCGTCACGAACCCGTTGACGACGCGGCAGCGGTTCAGGACCTTGCGCAGCGGCGCGACGACGTGGCGGGGCTCCAGGTTCCCCGCGGCCGCCTCGGGCAGGAACGGCTGGTAGGTCATGTAGGACTGCGGGTCGATGACGGTGACGGCGACCTCGCCGCGGCGGAGTTCGCCGCGCAGCCTCTTCTGCAGGCGCAGGGCCGTGTACATCCCGACGTATCCGCCGCCGACGATCACGATCTGTTTCGTGCACTGGATTGGCATATCCGGAGCGATACCCGCTTCTGTCGCGGGCTCACGTCTTGGGGGGAGGTGCGAACTTCCTCGCCGCGCCCGACATCTCATCCGATGTTCCACCAGAAAGGGAGACTGCGAGGTCAGGGCCCGACGGGGGCGCCAAGCGGTCGCGGGCGGCGGATCGGTGCAGGGGCCGGTCCGCCGCGCCACGGCCGCTTGGCCAAGGCCCTGCCTCGCGGTCAGACTCCTGGTGGGGACAGCTCTCATTGGGGGATGCGATGCCACGAGTCATCTGGGGGACATTCGCCGTCGCGGCCGTCACCGCTCTCGCGGGGTGCGGCGGGGGCAGCTCCAACGCCGGGCGCACGTCGTCCGGAGGGGACGGTCCGACGGCGCAGTCCGGTGGAACGAGCTCCAGCCCGTCCGGTCCGGCGACGGGTGGTGGGAGGACCCCTGCCGTCAGTCCCGGAAGCGGGGGAAGCGCGCAGGAGCCGCGCTGCACCACGGGAATGCTCGCCGCGTCACTCAGCGGTCTCGACGCGGGCGCGGGCAACCGCTACGTGACGCTCACGCTGACCAACAAGTCCGGGAAGCACTGCCGGACCGGCGGCTGGGCGGGACTCCAGCTCTCCGGCGCGGCCGGGCGGATCCCCACCAAGGTCTTCCGCGAGGGGACGGCGCGCACGATCGTGATCCCCAACGGCGGCCGCGCCTACGCGCGGCTGCACTGGGCGGTCGTCCCCGCCGACGACGAGACGGGGACGACCTGCGAGCCCGTGGCGGACACCCTGAAGGTGATCCCGCCGAACCAGACCGAGGCCGTGAGCGCGATGTGGAAGTACGGGCCGGTCTGCCAGCACGGCGAGATCCGGCTGACGCCTCTCGCGACGACTCCTCCGGCCTAGTGGTGGTCGCGGGCGCGGACGAAGACCGCGTCCAGCATGTCCTCGGTGACCCGGCCGGTGAAGGTGTTCTGCTGGCTCGGGTGGTAGCAGCCCAGCAGCAGGACGGGGTCGCGCCGGGCCGCCGACGGCGGTGGCACCAGCTCGGCCTCGGCGCCGTGGCCGAACTTGGGCCGGGGGCGCGGCACCGCGTACCCGGCCTGCTTCAGCGCGGGCCACACCCCCTGCCAGGCGAACCCGCCGAGGCACACCACGCACCGGACGCTCGGGGCGACCTGCTCGACCTCGCGCGCGAGCCACGGCAGGCAGGTCGTCCGCTCCAGGGGCGTCGGCTTGTTGTCGGGCGGGGCGCAGCGGACGGTCGCCGCCATCCGCGCGCCGATCAGCCGCTGCCCGTCGCCCGCGTGGACGCTGGTCGGCCGGGCCGCCAGCCCGACCCGGTGCAGGGACGCGAACAGCCAGTCGCCCGAGCGGTCGCCGGTGAAGATCCGGCCGGTGCGGTTGCCTCCGTGCGCGGCCGGGGCCAGCCCGACGATCAGGATGCGCGGCCGCTCGTCGCCCCATCCGGCGACGGGGCGGCCCCAGTACCGCTCGTCGGCGAACGCCCGGCGGCGCTGGACGGCGACCTTCTCCCGCCACTCCACGAGCCGGTCGCAGGCGCGGCACACCGACTGGCGGGCGCACAGCTCGTGCAGATCCGGCGCCCCGGCGGCCAGCTCGGCGACGTCGCCGGCGTCGCGGGCGACGGGGGTCGCGGGGCCGGCGGGGTCTTCAGGCCACCCTGACCCGGGCGGCACGAACGGAGGGTTGGCGGGCGGCATACCACCGATCGTCCCACGCCACGGCCGGTGGCCGGGTTCCGCCCATGGCCGGTGGGAGGCGGGTCCGGTCGGTACGATGCGTTCGCCGGTCGGGGAGGCGGGTGTCCCGGCACGCGCGTTGGGCGAAGCGGGAGGCAGGAGTGTCGCAACCGGGCTGGTACCCCGACCCGTACGGCACGGGCAGCCTGCGCTGGTGGGACGGGGCGAACTGGACCGAGCGGCTGAACCCCGAGCCCGACCGCCCGCCCCGGCTCCCGCGCCGGGAGCAGCGGCAGGACACCGGGCCCGGCGGGACGCGCCACGCGGCCCCGCACGTGCCGACCTGGGACCGCGCTCCGTCCGTCCCCTCCCTCGACGTGAACGTGCGCGGCCTGCACCTGCACGCCGACGACCAGGGCGTCGCCTACGGGAACGCCTCGCTCACCTGGCCGCGCGTGGAGTGGGTGGCGTACTGGGCGGCGGAGCGGCCGGCCGGCCACGGCCACGCCGCCGGGGCCCAGTGGATCTTCCAGGCGGGGCGGTACCCGTTCCGCGGCGGTCCCCGGGTGGAGGTGGTGATCGAGGCGGGCGCGCTGCCGGGCCGCCCGCCGGGGCCGGACGGCGAGCCGGAGCGCGTCTGGGGCGGGCTGATCCAGCTCTGCCAGGAGTACGCGGAGCCGCGGCTCGTCGAGGAGCTGGCCGGCCGCGTCCGCGCGGGCGAGTCGGTCGACGTGGCGCAGGGACTGACCGTCCATCCGGGCGGTGTGCGCGGCAACCGGGTGTCGCTGAGCTGGTCGTCGATCTCCGCGGCGACCGTCGACCGGGGCCGGGTCTGGATCCAGCAGGCCGGCAGCACCGCGCCGATCCTCTACGTCCCGCAGCAGAACCCGAACGCCGTGCTGATCCCCGCACTACTGGCGCGACTCAAGCACCAGGGCTAGAGCCGGGCCCGACCGTCCCGAAGCGGCCTAGGCCACGCGCGCGAACGCGTGACCTGGCCGGTGGAGCAAAGCCGAAGGCGAGCGAAACCGGGCAGATCGCGAAGCGATGCCGCGTTCGCCCAGGCCAGGTCACGCAGCGAGCCGCTAGGCGAGCGAAGTGGGCCTGGACTGAATTAGCACAACGACCAGGCGATGCCGTCGAGGATGTCGTGCTCACTGACGACGACGGCCCCGAACCCGTACTCGCGCATGATCCGGTCGAGGATGAGCGCGCCCGCGCCGATCACGTCGACGCGGCCGGGGTGCATGACGCCGAACTCGGCGCGCTCGGCGCGGGTGGCGTGCAGCAGCCGCCGGGTCACCTCGTGCACCTGGCCGGCGGTGATCCGCGCCAGGTGGATGCGGTCGGGCTCGTAGCGCGGCAGGTCGAGCGCGATGCCGGCGACCGTGGTGACGGATCCGGCGAGCCCCACGAGGGTGCGGGCCTCGTCCACCGGGACGGCCTCCCGGACGGTGGCGAGCGCGGTGTCGATGTCGGCGGCGGCGTTGGAGATCTGCTCGGGCGAGGGCGGGTCGTCCCTCAGGTGCCGCTCGGTCATCCGCACGCAGCCGATGTCGATGGAGCGGGCCGCGTCCGCCGAGGAGCTGCCGAGCACGATCTCGGTGGACCCGCCGCCGATGTCGACGACGAGGTAGGGGCGGGCGGGGCGCAGTTTCGCCAGCTCGCGGGTGGCGCCGGTGAACGACAGCCCGGCCTCCTCGTCCCCGCTGATCACCTCGGGGACGACGCCGAAGATGTCGACGACGCCGCTGACGAAGTCGGCCCGGTTGGCGGCGTCGCGGGTCGCGCTGGTCGCGACCACGCGGGTCTTGACCGGCCCGTGCCCGTCGCCGTGCCGCTCGATCAGCTCGGCGTACCCGCGCATCGCGGTGAAGGTGCGCTCCAGCGCGGCGGGCGAGAGCCGCCCGGTCTGGTCGACGCCCTCCCCGAGCCGGACGATCTCCATCCGCCGTTCGACGTCGGTCAGGGTGCCGCCGCCCTCGCCGTCGCCGCCTCCGGCCGTGATGTCGGCGATCAGCAGGCGGACCGAGTTGGTCCCGCAGTCGATGGCCGCGACGCGCGTCACCGCGCCTCCCCGGGTTCAGGTTCCGATTCGACAGGTTCCACGGATTCGCTCTGGACGCAGGGCCCCGAGCGCCACCAGTCGGGCAGCGCGTCCAGGGCCTCGCGGCCGAACGGGTTGACGCCCGGCACGGCCATCTCGTGCGCGACGAGGGCGTGCAGGCACTTGACGCGCTCCGGCATACCGCCGGCGCTCTGCATGCCCTCGGGAAGCGGTTCGACGCCGTCCTCGCGGGCGGCCTCGTCGCGGCGGCGCAGGTAGTCGTCGTGGGCGGCGGCGTACTTCGCCGCCAGGGACGGGTCGTCGGCGAGCCTGGCCTGCATGTCGCGCATGACGCCGCTCCCCTCCAGGGTCCCGATGGCCGAGGCCGCCTTCGGGCACGTCAGGTAGAACAGCGTGGGGAAGGGCGTCCCGTCCGGGAGCCGCGGCGCCGTCTCGATCACGGCGGGCAGCCCGCAGGGGCAGCGCCCCGCCACACGGCGGACGCCGCGCGGCTCGCGCCCGAGCTGGGCCGCGACCGCGGCCGTGTCACCTGCATCGATCATGTATCCACCCGCGGATCCGGGGATCCGTTCTCCTCGGCGCCTCAAGGAACGTCAGCGGGGCCTGTCGGCGGCCTCCACCGACCGCCACAGCGTCTCGTACCAGGGCGGCCTGCTCTCCGTTCCGCCCCTGCGAGACTGCTGCCCGTCCCCTTCACCGCCGTCCAGGACGATGTAACACTTCACGTCAGGACGACAGTAATGGAGCCGCCGCGTCGCCTCACGCTCAATGTACGACTTGTCGCCCAGCTGTTGCTTGCGTTGGGCGAGGATCTCGACGTGGCGGCGGGACACCGCCTCCTGCCGGCGCAGGTCGGCGATCTCCTTGCGCTGGGCGATGTACTCCCGGACAGGGTAGGCGAGGCTCAGCGCGATCGCGCACATCACGACCGCGAGGATGGCGGCGCGGCTCGTCAGCGCCGGGTTCGAGCGGCGGCTCCGGCCGCCCCGCGCCCCGTGCTCGCCGCGGTCGGTCTCGTGGTCGTCGCCCTGCGCCATCGTGTCCCCTGCCTGTGGCTCGGCTGCCGGAACCCGGTCGCCCGGCGGGACGGGACGCCGCCCCGCCGGGTCACGCGGCTCAGCCCTGCGCGTCGAAGCGCGGGAACGCGGCGGCGCCGGCGTAGCGCGCGGCGTCGTCCAGCAGCTCCTCGATGCGCAGCAGCTGGTTGTACTTGGCGACCCGGTCGCTGCGGGCGGGGGCGCCGGTCTTGATCTGGCCGCAGTTGGTCGCGACGGCGAGGTCGGCGATCGTGGTGTCCTCGGTCTCGCCGGACCGGTGGCTCATCATGCAGCGGTAGCCGCTGGTCTGCGCGAGCGAGACGGCGTCGAGGGTCTCGCTGAGGGTGCCGATCTGGTTGACCTTGACCAGCAGGGCGTTGGCGGCGCCGGACTTGATGCCGCGGCCGAGCCGCTCGGGGTTGGTGACGAACAGGTCGTCGCCGACGAGCTGGACGCGGTCGCCGACGGCGGCGGTGAGGCCCTCCCAGCCGGCCCAGTCCTCCTCGTCGAGGGGGTCCTCGATGGAGACGAGCGGGTAGTCGCCGAGCAGCTCGGCGTAGTAGGCGGCCATGTCGTCGGCGGACCGCTTGGTGCCCTCGAACGCGTACTGGCCGTCGGCGTGGAACTCGGTGGCGGCGACGTCGAGCGCGAGGGCGATGTCGCGGCCGGGGGTGAAGCCGGCCTTGCGGATCGCCTCCAGGATGAGGTCGAGGGCGTCCCGGTTGCTCGGCAGGTCGGGGGCGAAGCCGCCCTCGTCGCCGAGGCCGGTGTTCAGGCCCTTGGACTTCAGCACCGACTTCAGCGCGTGGTAGGTCTCGGCGCCCCAGCGGACCGCCTCGGCGAAGGTGGCCGCGCCGATCGGCGCGATCATGAACTCCTGGACGTCGACGTTGGTGTCGGCGTGCGCGCCGCCGTTCAGGATGTTCATCATCGGGACGGGCAGCAGGTGCGCGTTCGGGCCGCCCACGTACCGGAACAGCGGCAGGCCGGCGGAGTCGGCGGCGGCCTTGGCGACGGCGAGGCTGACGCCGAGGATGGCGTTGGCGCCGAGCGCGGACTTGGCGGGGGTGCCGTCGAGGTCGATCAGCAGCTGGTCGATCAGGCGCTGGTCGGAGGCGGGGTAGCCGACGAGCTTCTCGTCGATGGTCTCGTTGACGGCCTTGACGGCCTTGCGGACGCCCTTGCCGCCGTAGCGCTCGCCCCCGTCGCGCAGCTCGACCGCCTCGAACTGGCCGGTGGAGGCGCCGCTCGGGACCGCCGCGTGCGCCTCGGTCCCATCGGCGAGCAGCACCTCGACCTCGACGGTCGGGTTGCCGCGGGAGTCAAGGATCTCCCGGGCGATTACGGCCTCGATCGACGACACGGGGAACCCCCTGATGGTGCGGATGGTCGGTGCGGTCACCGAGCCTATCCGCGCGGCCCCGCCGACGCCCAACCGCCTCGCCGTTGCCCGGCATGCGGCGTACATAGAGGACGGCGGCGGCGAAACCACCCCGCCGCGGCGACCGCATCGTGCCAGGAACGCGACTTGACGCGGAGAACGCCCGCCTTATCTACTATGCAGGTCAAACAGACTTGATTGATAGGGAAAGATGACAATGCATCGTGGACTCCGCGGGCGCATCGCCGCCGTGGCACTGACCGCATCGGTCGCAGCGGGCACGCTCGGCGCCTGCGGCGGCGACGATGGGGGCTCCGGCGGGGACGCGGCCCCGCTGCGGCTCGGCTACTTCCCGAACATCACCCACGCGACCGCCCTCGTCGGCGTCGAGAAGGGCATCTTCGCCAAGCACCTCGGCACCGCGCCGAAGACCGCGACGTTCAACGCCGGCCCGGCCGCCGTCGAGGCGCTGTTCTCCGGGGCGATCGACGCGACGTTCGTCGGGCCCAACCCGTCCATCAACGCCTGGTCCAAGTCGCACGGCAAGGCGGTCCACATCATCTCCGGCGCGGCCTCGGGCGGCGTCTCGCTGGTCGTCAAGCCCGGGATCAAGGGCGTCCAGGACCTGCGCGGCAAGAAGATCGCGACCCCGCAGCTCGGCAACACGCAGGACGTGGCGCTGCGGTACTGGCTGAAGAAGAACGGTCTCGCCGCGAACAAGGACGGCAGCGGGGACGTCAAGGTCGTCCCGCAGGAGAACGCCCAGACGCTGCAGACGTTCGCGCAGGGCGACATCGACGGCGCCTGGGTGCCCGAGCCGTACGCCTCGCGGCTGATCCTGGAGAACAAGGGCGAGCGGCTGCTGGACGAGAAGTCGCTTTGGCCCGGCGGCAAGTTCGTCATCACCAACCTGCTCGTCAGCCAGGAGTACGAGAAGAAGCACCCCGAGCAGGTCAAGAAGCTCCTCCAGGGCGTCGTGGAGGCGACCGACTACATCACTCAGAACAAGGCGGACGCCGAGAAGGTCACCAACGACGCCCTCGCCAAGCTCAGCGGCAAGCCGCTCAAGCAGGACGTGCTCGCCGCGGCCTTCAAGGAGATCGACTTCACCACCGACCCGGTCGCGTCCTCGCTGGTCGCCGGCGCGGCGCACGCCGAGGAGATCGGCCTGCTGGACAAGACCGACCTGGCCGGGATCTACAACCTGGCCCCGCTCAACGACGTGCTCAAGGCGGGCGGGAAGGCACAGGTCAGCGACCGATGACCGCGGACACGGCGGTCCGGCTCAGCGAGGTCTCCAAGGCGTTCGGGACGGGCGGATCGGCGCTCCTCGCGCTCGACAGGGTCTCCCTGGACGTGGCGCCGGGCGAGTTCACGTGCCTGGTCGGCGCGTCCGGCTGCGGCAAGAGCACGCTGCTCAACCTGGTCGCCGACCTCGACCGCCCGAGCGCCGGGACGATCACCAAGGACGGCGCGCGGGTCGCGCTGATGTTCCAGGAGCCCGCGCTGTTCCCGTGGCTGACCGCGACCGGCAACCTCGAACTCGCCCTGAAGGCGCGGGGCGTCCCCCGGGGCGAGCGGCGGAGCCGGGCGGCCCGGCTGCTCGACTCGGTGCACCTCGGCGGGTTCGCGGGCCGGCGCCCGCACCAGCTGTCGGGCGGCATGCGGCAGCGGGTCGCGCTCGCCCGCGCCCTGGCCCTCACCGAGGACGACGCGGGCGACGGGCAGGGGACCGTCCTGCTGATGGACGAGCCGTTCGGCGCGCTCGACGCGATGACCCGCGACCTGCTGCACGACGAGATCGAGCGGATCTGGCGGGAGCGCGCCCTGACGGTGCTGTTCGTCACCCACAACGTCAGGGAGGCGGTGCGGCTCGGCGACCGGGTGGTGCTGCTCAGCAGCCGCCCGGGCCGGGTCGTGCAGGAGTTCCCCGTCCCGATGGAGCGGCCGCGGCGGATCGACTCGCCCGAGGTCGCCTCCCTGGCCGGGACCATCACCGACCGGCTGCGCGAGGAGGTCGTCCGGCATGGCGCATGACACGGTGCAGGGGGAGGCGCGCCTCGAACGCGAGATCGCCGGGCTGGACGCGCTGGAGCTCGGCGGCACGACGCGCGCCCGGCTCCTCCAGCGGGCGTGGTCGGCGGTGTGGCCGATGCTGGCGGCCGTCCTCATCGCGCTCGCGGCGTGGCAGCTGGTCGTGTGGAGCGGCTGGAAGGAGCCGTGGGTGCTCCCCGGCCCCGGCGACACGCTCCCGGTGTTCTGGGACCAGCTCACCTCGGCGCGGTTCTGGGACGCCGTCGCGCTGACGATGCGGCGGGCCGTCGTCGGGTTCGCCTTCGCGGTGGCCGTCGGCGTGGTGGTCGGCGCGCTGGTGGCGCGGTTCCGGGTGCTGCGCCGGGCGTTCGGATCGCTGATCACCGGGCTGCAGACGATGCCGTCGATCGCCTGGTTCCCGCTCGCCATCCTGCTGTTCCGGCTCAGCGAGAGCGCGATCCTGTTCGTGGTGATCCTCGGCGCGGCCCCGTCGATCGCCAACGGGCTGATCGCGGGCGTCGACTACACGCCGCCGATCCTGCTGCGCGCGGGGAAGGTGATGGGGCTGCGCGGCCTCGCGCTGTACCGGCACCTGATCATGCCGGCGTCGCTCCCGTCGTTCGTCGCGGGGCTGAAGCAGGGCTGGGCGTTCGCGTGGCGCAGCCTGATGGCGGGCGAACTGCTGGTCATCATCGGCGACACGACCTCGCTCGGCGTGCTGCTGTCGCAGGCCAGGGAGCTGAACAACACCGCCGACATGATCTCCTACATGCTGATGATCCTGATCCTGGGCATCGTGATCGACCGGCTGTTCGGTCTGGTCGACGGAGCCATCCGGCGCCGCTGGGGCCTGGACGAAGGGTCGGCCTAGAAACTTTTACCCGCCGGCCCGGGTGGAGTCCGCCCTGGTCAGGTATGTAATCCCGGTACTGGCATGCCGCGCAGCGCACCGGGGAGGTCGTCATACGCGTCCGGCTCCGCCGGCCGAGGAGCCCGAGCGGCTGGATCTGGCGAGCCGTGCTGCGTCACCCGGAGATCCGGTTCCGGGTGACGGTGGCGGCCTCGCTGATCGCCTTCGTGCTGTCGTCGGCGCTGAGCGCGGTGCTGCTCATCCAGATCAGGCAGACCGCCTACGTCGACCTCCTCCGGGTGATGGCGCGCGACAACCGGCGGACGGCGACCGCGATCGAGACCGGGCAGTTGACCCTGGACATCTCCCCCACCACCGAAAGCCTCCAGCAGGTGGTGAACCAGCGGGGGGAGGTCGTCGCGGCCACGCCGCGGATGCAGGGCCGCGCCAGGGTCAGGTTCCCGCCGCCCGACCCCTTCGATGAGCGCCGGATCGGCCAGGTCTGCGACATCGACGCACCGGGGGCCCGCTGCTTCGTGATCTTCGAGCGCCGGGTGGGGGTGGGACCGGACGCGCTCTACATCATCTCGCTGGCCCCGGCCCAAGGGCCGCTGCCGCGTCCGGTGCTCGGCTCGCTGGTCCTGCTCGGCGTCCCGTTCCTCACCTTTCTCGCCGGCTACGGAACGTGGCTGTCGGTGACCCGCGCGCTGCGTCCGGTCGACCGGATCCGCCGGGACCTGGACGAGATCACCGCCACGGACCTGGAGCGCCGCGTCCCGGAGCCGCACCGGCGCGACGAGGTGGGGCGGCTCGCCGAGAGCGTGAACGCCACCCTGGACCGCCTGGAGGAGGCGGTCGCGCGGCAGCGCGCGTTCGTCTCCGACGTCTCGCACGAGCTCCGCAGCCCGCTCACCGCGCTGCGCATGGAGCTGGAGCTGGCGCTGTCGGCGCCGGAGGACACCGACGTCCCGGCCGCGCTGCGCGCCCTCCTCGTCAACACCGAGCGGCTGTCGGCGGTGGTGGACGATCTGCTGGCGCTCGCACGGCTCGACGCCGACAGCACCTTCGCCCGCGAACGGGTGGACCTGACCGAGATCGTCGACCAGGAGGTGCTGCGCCGCCCGCGCCGCGCGCAGGTGACGGTGCTGGCGGAGGGGCCGGTGACGGTGCGGGGCGGGCGCAGCGAGCTGTCGCGGCTGCTGACCAACCTCATCGACAACGCCGACCGGCACGCCTCCTCAGAGGTGACGGTGATCCTGCGCCCGGAGCCGCCCTCCACCGCGGTGGTGGAGGTGATCGACGACGGCACGGGCGTCGCGCCCGAGGACCGCGAGCGGGTGTTCGAGCGGTTCGCGCGGCTGGCGGAGGGCCGGCACCGCGACGCCGGCGGCACCGGCCTCGGTCTGGCGATCTCCCGCGACATCGCCGAGGCGCACCGCGGCTCGCTGATCCTCACCGACCGCATCGACGGCGTCCCCGGCGCCCGCTTCGTCCTGCGCCTCCCCCGCGACGACTCCCCGGGGTAGCCGCCCCCGCGGGGACGGCCACCTCCGGTGAACCGGTCGTCAGGCCAGGTCGGCGGCGGTCACCGAGACCTCGATCTCCTCGGTGGGCGCGACGCCCATGGCGCCGGCCAGCCTGCGGAAGGCGCGGGCCTCGTCCGGACGGCTCCGCCGCTCCAGGGTGCGGGCCAGCGCCTCGTAGGCCCAGCCGTTGCCCGGGTCCAGCTCGACCAGCCGGCGGAACGTCTCCTCGGCGCGGCCGAGCTGGGCGCTGTGGAAGTAGGCGCGGCCGAGCAGCTCGACCGCGGCGCGGTTGCCCGGCTCGCCGGCGGCGATCGGGGCCAGCATGCGCGCCGCGCCCGCGTAGTCCCGGGCGTCGAAGAACGACGTCGCGCGCTCGAACTCCTCGTAGGTGGTCATGCCTGCGGAACCGGGGGCGGACGGGGTTTGTTCCCGGCCGCCCCCGGGCGCTCAGGTCATCCCGAGATCGCCGCGCAGCCGCTCGCGTTCGGCCTCCAGCAGGTCGATCTGCCCCTGCAGCTCCTCGCGCTGGGCGAGGTACTGGCCGGAGTCCACCATGTCCGTGGGGTCGCCGGACGGCGACGGAAGGTCCGCGCGCAGCCTCCGCAACGAGTCCTCGATGTCGCGGAGCCGGGCGCGCCGGTCGTCTTCGGTCTCACTCTGGTTCATGTGCCTCCTCCTCCGGCTCTGCATGCCCGCGCGGCCGCCGTCCTCACCTCGGCGGCGGTGTCAGACCCGCAGGACGGTCTTCCCGCGCGCGCCGCCCATCCGGTTGTCGGCCAGGGCGTCGGCCGCCTGCTCCAGCGGGACCTCCCGCTCGACCCGGACGCGCAGCGCGCCCGAGTCGATCAGGTCGCTGAGGCGTTCCAGCAGCTCGGCGGACGGCTGTCCCTGCAGGTTGACGCCGCGCAGCCCCTTGGCCTCCATCGAGTCGGGGTTCACCGACCAGGTGGTGGAGATGTAGGTACCGCCGGGCCGCAGCAGCTGCACGAGGTGCTCGGCCGACCGGTTGTCGCCGGCCATGTCGAGGATCGCGTCGATCCCGTCGGAGTGGACGGCGAGCACCTGCTGGTTGAGGTCGCCCGCGGAGTGGTCGACGGTCTCGTCCGCGCCGAGGCGCCGCATCGTTCCCGCCATGTCGTCGCGGGCGGTCGCGATGACCTTGGCGCCCGCGCGGGAGGCGAGCTGCACCGCGCCCTGCCCGACGCCGCCGGTCGCGCCCACCACGAGGACGGTCTGGCCGGTGTCGATCCGCGCCTGGTCCACCATGGCGAGCGCGGTCGCGCTCGCGGTCGGCACCGCCGCCGCCTGCGTGTAGATCATCCCTTGCGGCATCCGCGCGACCGGGCCGTCCTCGCGGACGAGGACGTACTCGGCGTAGCTGCCGAGCCCGCGCTCCACCATGCCGAAGGCCCCGTAGACCTGCTCGCCGTGCCGCAGCCGGGTGACGCCCTCGCCGGCCTCCTCCACGACGCCCGCGCCGTCCCGGCCGAGGATCAGCGGGAACGGCACGTCGACGGAGTCCTTGAGCATGCCCTCGGCGATCTTCCAGTCCAGCGGGTTCAGCCCCGCGGCGATCACCCGGACCAGGATCTCGCCGGGCCCCGGCTCCGGGCGCGGCAGGTTCATGAGCGCCGGCGTGGCGCCGTACTCGGACACGGCGATGGCTCGCATGACGATGGTCCCCCGAAACGGATCAGCGCGGGACGCCCGCGTCCCGCTGTCGATCTTCCCGTACCGATCTACCCGCCGGTCGGACGATCACACGTCGGCGCAGGTCACGCGGGGGCCTGCTGCGGCGGTCCGCCGGGGTCGGGGGTCGGTGTGACGGGCGGGCCGCCTCCCCTGCGCTGCCCGCCGGGGCCGCGCCCGGCGCCTTTGCTGACGTACAGGGTGATGGTGTCGCCGGGCTCGGCCGACGCGGGCGACAGCCCGGCGACGGTCCCCTTCGGGAACCGGCGGGACTCCACCGGCGCGCCGATCCGGGCCTTGAAGCCGGCGGCGCGGAGCCTCGCGACGGCCTCGCCCGGCTTCATGCCGCGCACGTCGGGCACCCTGGCCCGGTCCTCACCGGAGCCCCTGCTGAAGTAGCGCGACGGGGGCCGGTGGAACGAGGACGGACCGGTGCGCGACAGCGCCCCGAGCATGCTCTGCCGCCAGATCGGCGCCGGGATCGTCGCGCCGAACACCGAGCCGTAGCACCGGCCGTCCATGCACAGGTTCTCCATGGGGTGCTTGTAGCCGCCCCGCGGGTCGCCGACCCACACGGCCGCCGCCAGGTCCGGGGTGTACCCGGCGAACCAGGCGGCGGAGAAGTTGTCGACGGTCCCCGTCTTGCCCGCGGCGTCGCGGCCGAGGCCCATGCCGCGCGCGGTGCCCTTGGTCAGGACGCCGCGCAGGACGTAGTTGACGGCGTCCGCGACGCCCTCGTCCATCGCCTTCTCGCAGTGGCGCCCCGGCACCTTGAGCTTCTTGCCGGACGCGCCGCGGATCTCCCGGATCGCGATCGGCTCGCAGTAGCGGCCGCGGGCGCCGAACGCCGCGTAGGCCGCCGCGAGCCGCAGCGGGGAGACGGGGTTGAAGCCGAGCGTGAACGAGGGGTACTGCTCCAGCGGCTTGCCGTTCGCCTGCTTCATCCCGAGCCGTTCGGCCATCCTCACGGTGTCGCAGAGGCCGACCTTCTTTTCCAGGGCGAGGAAGAACGTGTTGACCGAGTGGTGCGTCCCGGTGACGAGGCTGAACTGCTTGCCGCCCTCGCCGTCGGCGGAGTTGCGCAGGGAGGCGGACGGGTCGCCGACGCGATCGCCGTCGCAGTTGCGGTAGCCGACGGGCGTGTACGCGCGCGGCGCCATCATCCGGGTCCCGAACGGCATGCCCTCGTCCAGCGCCGCGGCCAGCGTGAACGCCTTGAACGTGGACCCGGCCTGCATGCCGATGCTGGAGCCGTGGCTGGCGTCGGCGGCGAAGTTGATCCACGTCTTGCCGCGGTCGCGGTCGGGGCCGAGCTCGCGGTCCACGGCCATCGCCTTGATCTCGCCGGTGCCCGGCTGCACCATCGCCTCGGCGGCGGCCTTGTGCGCGGAGTTCTTCGGCGGGACGTGCCGGTCGACGGCGCGCTGCGCGGCCCTCTGCGCCCGCCGGTCCAGGGTGGTGCGGATCGTCAGCCCGCCGCGCTTGAGCAGCTTCTCCCGGTCCTCGGCCGTCTCGCCGAACACCCGGTCGGTGAGGATCTCGCGCTGGACGTAGTCGCAGAAGAACGGGGCGTCGCTGGTGACGCAGCCGCTGTGCACGTTGGCGACGTCCAGCCTGACGGGCGCCCGCTTGGCCTCGGCCGCCCTGGCCGGATCGAGCCAGCCGAGCTCGGCCATCCGGGTCAGGACGGTGTCGCGCCGCTGCCGGGCCGCGCCGGGGTGGCGGATCGGGTCGTAGGCGTAGGGGTAGCGGACGACGCCCGCGAGCAGCGCCGCCTCCGGCAGCGTCAGCTCGGAGGCGTGCTTGGAGAAGTAGTGCCGGGACGCCGCCTCGACGCCGTAGGCGCCGTCGCCGTAGTAGGCGATGTTGAGGTAGCGGCGCAGGATCTCGTCCTTGCTGAACCTCTTCTCCAGCGCGACCGCGTACTTCAGCTCACGGATCTTGCGGGCGGCCGAGACCTCCCGGGCCTCCTGGCGCTCGGCGTCGGTGTCGGCCTGGGTGAGCAGCAGGTTCTTCACGTACTGCTGGGTGATGCCGGAGCCGCCCTGCGTCACCTGGCCGCTGCTGAGGTTGCTGGCGAGCGCCCGCAGGGTGCCCTGCGCGTCGATGGCGCCGTGCTCGTAGAAGCGGCTGTCCTCGATCGCCAGCACCGCCTGGCGCAGCACCGGGGCGATCTTCTTGAACGGGACGTCGACCCGGTTCTGGTAGAAGAACGTGGCGAGGGTGGAGCCGTCCGCGGCGAGGATCTTCGAGCGCTGCGGGACGCCCGAGGTGCTCAGCCCGTCCGGCTCGGCCTCGAACCACCCGGCGGCGTCGCGTGCGCCGACGCCCGCCGTGCACGCGGTCGGCAGCAGCATGAGCGCGACGAGCAGGCCGGCCAAGCCGCCGAAGGCGCCGAGGCCGCGCAGCGCGCGCGCCTTCTCGGCGCGGGTCGTCGACGGGGTGAGCAGGCGGCGGCGCCGCGCGGCGGGGGCTCCCCGCCCGGGATCCCCAGCGTCACTTCCGGCCTCGGTCGGCACGCGCTCAGAGTAGACGCGCCTCCCCGAGCGGACCACCCCATCGGCGAGGTTCCGCCCGTTATCCCCCGATTCAGGGCTCGCGCCGCTCCCACGCTCGGACACGCTCGCGGAATACCCGGGAAACGGCCCGCAACTCCGACTCCGCGTCCACTCCCTGCTCACCCGCCTCGCGGACCAGCGCGAACAGCCGTCCGCCCAGCCCTGCCCCGGCCTCCTCCGCCAGCCCCTCGGCGAGGCCGGACGGGGCGCCCATGCGCGCGGCGCGGCGCTGCAACTGCGCGGCCAGCGACAGCGCGGGCTGGCCCATCGGCACCCCGTCGAGCGCCGAGGCGTCCGCGCCGCTCTTCTCCGCCCGCTCGGCCGCCTTGATCTGCTCCCAGTTGGCGTTGACCTCGTCGGCGCCGGAGACGGTGACGTCCCCGAACACGTGCGGGTGCCGCCGGACGAGCTTGTCGACGATCGCGCCCGCCACGTCGTCGATCGTGAACCCGGTCCCGTCGTCGCGCTCGGCGGCCACCACCGAGTGGAACGCCACCTGCATCAGCACGTCGCCCAGTTCCTCGCGAAGCGCGCCGTAGTCGCCCTCCTGGACGGTGTCGAGGACCTCGTACGCCTCCTCCAGCAGGTACGGGACGAGGGTGGTGTGCGTCTGCTTGCGGTCCCACGGGCACTCGCGGCGCAGCGTGTCCATCACCGACACCAGGTCGAGCAGCCGCGCGCCGGGCAGGTCGTAGGAGCCGTGCAGCACCTCGACGTCCAGCGGGTCGTCGACGACCAGGGCCCCGATCCCGCGCATCAGCGCCTCGTCGCCCTCGGGAGCGGCCGCCCACAGGACGTCCGCGCGCCGGGCGTCGGCCACCAGGACGGCCGGGTCGGGCTCCTCCACGAGATCCGGGACGACGCCGGCGTCGAGGAGCGCGGGCAGCAGCGGATGCCCGTCGCGGAGGCGGACGGCGTCCGCCGACCGGAGCGCGTCCCAGGCCCGCCAGGTCAGCAGGCCCGGCGCGACCCGGTGCGTGGTCGCCAGCACGGTCAGGCTCATGGGACTCAGATACCCGAATCGGGGCTGGACAGCCGGTAGACGATCGGGGCGACCTCGAACTTGGCGGGGTCGTAGTGCCCGTAGCGAGGGTTGACCTGGATGTGCATGCCGGCGGCGGTGCGCTGGAACAGCTCGTTCCACTGCCGTCCGGCCTGCTCGGTCGCCGGGTTCAGCCGGTTGTTCAGGTCGGCGCCGTAGCGCTGCATGACCGCCAGCTGCGTCGCCACCAGCCGCGCCAGGTCGCGGGCGTGCGCGCGGGGCAGCCCGCTCGCCAGCGTGATCGACTGGGCCCCGCCCTGGCGGTCCAGGGCCTGGAGCGCCCCGTCGACCTGCCCACCGGTGACCTCGACCCCCGCCCGCCGCGCCACCCGGTCGGCGACCCTGAAGTTGATCAGCAGGGTGAGCGCGCCCTGCAGGTCGGACTCGGAGTCGCCGGCGACCTGCGGCGCCGGATTCGCGGGGTTGGCGCGCAGCTCGTTGGCCGCCGGGTCCGAGCGGAACTGCGAGCGCCAGTCGCGGACGGTCTGGGTGAGGGTGGTGACGGTGATGCGGTCGTCGCCGACGAGTGCGGCGGTGCCGACCTTCGGGGAGCCGCCGCAGCCGGCCAGCGCGACGGCCGCCAGCACGACCGCCACCGCCGCCTTCACGGACTTACCAGGCACGGATTCCTCGTCTCGTCGCTAGATCGGGGCGGCGCCAGCCTAGCGCCGCGCCGGGGACTCCAGGAACAGCGCGTCCACCAGGTCGGTCGCCCACTTCAGCAGCTCCTGGTCGCGCAGCGGGCGGCCGCCGATCTGCGCGGTCTTCGGCGCGGGCACGAGCAGCGTGTCGGTCGCCGGCTTCAGGATGCTCTTCGGGTACAGCCGCTGCAGCCTGACCTGCTTGGAATCGGGCAGGTCCACGGGCGTGAACTTGACGAAGGTGCCCTGGAGGGTGACGTCGCTCAGCCCCGCCTTGCGGGCCCTGGCCCGGAACCGGGCGACCTCCAGCAGGTTCAGCACCGGGACGGGCAGCGGGCCGAACCGGTCCTTCAGCTCCTCGTGCACGGCGCCGATCTCGTCCTCGGAGGTGATCGCGGCGATCCGCCGGTAGGCGTCCAGCCGGAGCCGCTCGCCCGGCACGTACTCGTGCGGCAGGTGCGCGTCGACGGGCAGCTCGACCTTGGTCTCGACGGCCTCGGGCTCGCCGCCGCCCTCCTTCAGCTCCCGCACCGCCTCGCCGACCATCCGGACGTACAGGTCGAACCCGACGCCCGCGACGTGCCCGGACTGCTCGGCGCCGAGGATGTTGCCCGCGCCGCGGATCTCCAGGTCCTTCATCGCGACGTACATGCCGGCGCCGACCTCGGTGTGCTGCGCCAGCGTCGCGAGCCGCTCGTGCGCGGTCTCGGTGAGCGGCTGCTCCGGCTGGTAGAGGAAGTAGGAGTAGGCCCGCTCCCGGCCGCGCCCGACGCGCCCGCGCAGCTGGTGCAGCTGCGACAGCCCGTACATGTCGGCGCGGTCGACGATGAGGGTGTTGGCGTTCGGCACGTCCAGCCCGGACTCCACGATCGTGGTCGCGACCAGGACGTCGTAGTTCTTCTCCCAGAAGTCGACCATGACCTTCTCGAGCTCGTGCTCGTTCATCTGGCCGTGCGCGACCGCGATCCGCGCCTCCGGGACGAGCCGCGCCAGGTTCGCCGCCACCTTGTTGATGGAGCGGACCCGGTTGTGCACGAAGAACACCTGGCCCTCGCGCAGCAGCTCCCGCCGGATCGCCGCGGCGATCTGCTTCTCCTCGTACGGGCCGACGAACGTCAGGACGGGGTGGCGCTCCTCCGGCGGGGTGAGGATCGTCGACATCTCCCGGATGCCGGTGAGGCCCATCTCCAGCGTCCGCGGGATCGGCGTCGCCGACATGGCGAGCACGTCCACCTGCGTCCGCAGCCGCTTCAGCTCCTCCTTGTGCTCGACGCCGAACCGCTGCTCCTCGTCGATGACCACCAGGCCGAGGTTCTTGAACCGGGTCTGCGACGACAGGATCCGGTGGGTGCCGACCACGACGTCCACCGAGCCCTCCGACAGCCCGCTCAGCGTCTCCCCGATCTCCTTGTCGGACTGGAACCGGCTGATCGGCTTCACCACGACGGGGAACGCCGCGAACCGCTCGGCGAACGTCGACAGGTGCTGCTGCACCAGCAGCGTCGTCGGCACGAGCACCGCGACCTGCCGCCCGTCCTGGACGGCCTTGAACGCCGCCCGCACGGCGATCTCGGTCTTGCCGTAGCCGACGTCGCCGCAGATCAGCCGGTCCATCGGGACGGGCCGCTCCATGTCGCCCTTCACCTCGTCGATGGCGGCGAGCTGGTCGGGCGTCTCGTTGTAGGGGAAGGCGTCCTCCAGCTCCCGCTGCCACGGGGTGTCGGGCGCGAACCCGTGGCCGGGGCTCGCCATCCGCGCCGAGTAGAGCCGGATCAGCTCCCCGGCGATCTGCTTGACCGCCTTGCGGGCGCGGGACTTGGCCTTCTGCCAGTCGGCGCCGCCGAGCCGGTGCAGGCTGGGCGCCTCGCCGCCGACGTAGCGGGTGAGCTCCTCCAGCTGGTCCGTCGGGACGAACAGCCGGTCGCTCTTGGCGTACTCCAGGATCAGGTACTCGCGGGTGGCGCCCTGCACCGTCCGGCTGACCATCTCCACGTAGCGCCCGACGCCGTGCTGCTCGTGCACGACGTAGTCGCCCGTCCTGAGCTGGAGCGGGTCGATGCCGCCGCGCCGCCGCGACGGCATGCGCCGCGCGTCGCGCGTGGACGACTTCTGCCCCGACAGGTCGGTCTCGGTCAGCACCGCGAGCTTGACCGACTCCCAGGTGAACCCGTTGTCGAGCAGCCCGGTCGTGACCGTGACCACCGACGGCTCGGGCTCGGCGGCCAGGTCGGCCAGCCGCGCGCCGACGCCCTCCTCCCGGGCGAGCTGGACGAGCCGCTCGGCGGGCCCGTGCCCGGCGGTGACCAGCACGACGCGCCAGCCGCCGTCCGTCCAGCCCTTGAGGTCGCCGACGACGCGGGAGGTGTCGCCGCGGTACGCCTCCGCCGGCTGCACCCCGAGGCTCAGCGCCTCCGCGCCGCCGTCCGGGGCTCCGCCGTCCGGAAGGCCGTCGGCCGCGCCCGCCGCCGCCAGCGGGCTCAGCGCCGTCACGCTCCACCGCGGCAGCCCCAGTTCCGTGCTGTGCTCGCGGACCTCCTCCAGCGAGCGGAACGCCGCGGCGCCGAGGTCGATGGGCGCCTCTCCCCCGGCGGCGGCGTTGACCCAGCTCGCCTCCAGGAACTCCTGGCTCGTGCGGACCAGCTCGACCGACCGGGTGCGGATCCGCTCCGGCTCGCAGACCAGCAGCGCCGATCCGTCCGGCAGCAGGTCGGTCAGCAGCTCCATGTTCTCGGCGAGAACGGGCGAGAACGCCTCCATGCCCTCGACGGTGTCGCCGTCGGCGATCCGGCCGAGGATCTCCTCCAGGGCGGGGTGCTCCCGCGCGAGCAGCCTGGCGCGCTCGCGCACCTTCTCCGTCAGCGGCAGCTCGCGGCACGGCGGCGCCCACAGCCCGCCCTGCGCGACCTCCAGGGAGCGCTGGTCGGCGGCCTTGAAGTAGCGGATCTCCTCGACGGTGTCGCCCCAGAACTCCACCCGGAGCGGGTGCTCCTCGGTGGGCGGGAACACGTCGAGGATCCCGCCGCGCACCGCGATCTCGCCGCGCTTCTCCACCAGGTCGACGCGGTGGTACCCGGCCTCCACCAGGCGCCGGACGGCGTCGTCCATGTCGGCGTCCTCGCCGGAGGCCAGCCGCACCGGCTCCAGGTCGGCGAGCCCGGACACGATCGGCTGGAGCACCGCGCGGACCGGCGTCACCACGACGTCCAGCGCGCCGCCCTTGGCCGAGCCGTCCCCGCCGGGCGGGCCGCCCGCACCCGGGTGGACGAGACGGCGCAGCACCGCCAGCCGCTGCCCGACCGTGTCCGAGCGCGGCGACAGCTTCTCGTGGGGCAGCGTCTCCCACGCCGGGAAGTGCGCGACGCGCCCGGGGTCGAGCAGGCTCGACAGGGCGGCGGTCAGGTCCTCGGCCTCGCGGCCGGTCGCGGTCACCGCGAGCACGACGCCCTCGCCGTCCTCGCCCAGGCGGCGGCTCAGCGCGGCGGCCAGGATCGGCCACAGCGCGGCGGGCGCGACGATCTCCCGGTCCGTGCGCGGCCGCGCGAGCGCGTTCCGCAGACCGGGGTCGGTGCACGCAAGGTCAACAAGTCCAGAAAGCGTCATTCGCGATATCCGCCCGCATGATCGCCCCGAGGCAGGGCAGCCCGAAAAGCCGGAATCCTTCCGGACCCCGGTACCGCGTACCAGCGTACGCGGCCCGGGCGGCGCTCGGTCAGGTGCCGCCGAAGGCGCCCGTCCACCAGGGCGCGGCTCGCCGTCCGTGCCCTGACCGGCACGGACGGCGACACGGCCGGCGCCAAGAAAAGGCAAATAGCGGACGGAGCGCAGCCAGGCGATTACGCTGCGAGATTGTGACCGATCTGCGTACGTCGCCGGTCAACGGCGGCGATCTCTTCTCAGAACGCGCCCGCCAGTACGCCCTAGAGAAGCCCCTGCAGCGGATCCACGTCCTCGAAGCGGGCTGCGGCTGGGGAACGGGCCTCGACCTCGGCGACCGCGACCGCGACGTCACGGGGGTCGACCTGGAGTCCCCGGAGCTGCGCGCCTACACCTGCGAGCGGCCCGACCTCGACGCCTGGCACCTCGGCGACCTGCGCACCGTCCCGCTGCCGCCGCGCGCCTTCGACATCGTCCACGCCTCGTACCTGATCGAGCGCGTCCCGCACGCCGAGCTGGTGCTCGACCGGTTCGTCGCCGCGCTGAAACCCGGTGGGCTGCTGCTGGTGCACCTGCGCGACCGCGACACCGCGTTCGGGTTCCTGGACCGCACGCTCCCCGGCTGGCTGCGCGCGTCCGGCCGGCGCCGCCTCCGCCCGGGGCGAGCCCCGGCCGCCGACCGCCCGCGGCGCGCCCGCGGCGCCCACGCCCGCGTCCCGCACCCGGCGGGCGAGGGCGGGGCGGCCGGTATCGCGCCCCTGGGCACCGGGCAGGCCCCGGCGGGCGAGGCCCCGCCCGCCGCGCCCCGGCCGGTGCCGGTCGTCCGGACGAGCCCGCCCCCGGCGATCTACGACCGGGTCGCGTCCCGGTCGGGCCTGCGCTGGTACTGCGTCATGCGCGGGCTGGTCGTCGCCGAGGAGTACACCTCGCGGCAGGCGCTGGAAGCCCTCGGGGCCGGAACCGGCCTCGCCGACCTGCTCTGCCGGCTGGTGTCGGCGGTCACCCGGGGGCGCCTCACCGCGGACCACAGCGAGGTCACCTTCGTCATCCGCAAGCCCGAGAACCGCTTCGCGCGGGTCATCTGAACGGGGGCGGCGGGCCGTCCGCGCGGGGGCGGACGTGCGCGCGGCCAGGCCGGGGCAGTATTTTTCCTGCGAAAACCCTGCTCGCCACGGACGAGCCCGGCCGTCTCGCCGGGCGGGATCGGAGATCGCGGTGACCGCCGAAGCCGGCCTTCCCGACACGCTGCGCGACCTGCCCGCCTGGACCCCGGACCCGGTCGAGCTCGCCGACCTCGAACTCGTCCTCGCGGGGGTGTACCGCCCGCTGACGGGCTTCCTCGGCTCGTTCGACACCGCCATGGTGATCGCCGGAGGACGGCTCGCGGACGGCACCCCGTGGCCGGTCCCGGTCACGCTCTCGGTCCCCAAGGAGCTGACCGGCCACGAGCGGATCGTCCTGCAGGACCCCGAGGGCGTGCCGCTCGCGGTGCTGCGGGTCGGCGAGGCGTGGCAGGACCCGACGACCCAGGGGTTGCGGCTCGCCGGGCCGCTGGAGGCCCTCCGCGCCCCCGCGCACGGACCGTTCCACCGCCTGCGCCGCCGCCCGGACGAGCTCGACGCGTTCGAGGGCGCCGTGCTCGCGGTGGCCACCCGCGAGCCCCTGCACCGCAAGCAGCTCGGCCAGCTCCGCCAGGTCGCCGAGCGGCTCGCCGCGAAGGTCCTCGTCCTGCCGCTGCTGGGCGGCGAGCACGACGAGTCCCTCGTCCGGGCGCTGCTCGGCGTGCGCAAGGAGCTGCCGGACGGCGCCCAGATCATCCCCGTGCCCCTGCCGGCGCGCGGCGACCAGGAGCGCGACGTCCTGCTCCGCGCGCACGTCGCCGCCGCCTACGGGGCCACCCACCTGCTCGCCGAGCGGGAGATGGCCGGCACCGCCGTCCCGCTCGTCGTCCCGGAGCCGTGGGCCTACGACGCCGACGTGGAGGTCTGGCGGCCCGTCGCGCGCATCGAGCCCGACCACGTCCAGGCGGAGCTGACCCCCGAGCGGCTGAACGAGCTGCTGGACGCGGGCGAGCCCGTCCCCGACTGGTTCACCCCGCCCGCCGTCGCCGCCGAGCTGGCGCTGGCGCGCCCCCCGAAGCGCTCGCGCGGCATCACGGTGTTCTTCACCGGCCTGTCCGGCTCCGGGAAGTCCACGGTCGCGCGCGGCCTGGCCGACGCGCTGGTGGAGCGCGGCGGCCGGACGGTCACGCTGCTGGACGGCGACGTCGTCCGGCGGATGCTGTCGGCGGGCCTGACGTTCTCCCGCGCCGACCGCGACCTCAACATCCGCCGCATCGGCTTCGTCGCCGCCGAGATCACCCGGCACGGCGGCACCGCGATCTGCGCGCCGATCGCCCCCTACGCGGCCACCCGCGCCGAGGTGCGGCGGATGGTGTCCGCCGTGGGCGACTTCATCCTCGTGCACGTGGCGACGCCGCTGGAGGAGTGCGAGCGGCGCGACCGCAAGGGCCTGTACGCCAAGGCCCGCGCCGGGCAGATCCCCGAGTTCACCGGCATCTCCGACCCCTACGAGGAGCCGGACGACGCCGACCTGACGCTCGACACCGCGCGGCTGTCACCGGACGAGGCGGTCGCCCAGGTCCTCGATCTGCTGGTCGGCGGCGGCTGGGTGCGGGCGGAGTAGCCTCCCCCGTCCCATTCGCCCCTCCCTACCCGGTATTTCCTGATCCGGAGGGCATCACCTATCGTGTTAACCATAATTCCTACATGACAGGTAGGTCATGCCGATGGACTTCGATTGGACGATGGCGCTCGGCTCGTTCCTCGTCGCCATCATCGTGGGGCTGACCGGCATGGGCGGCGGCGCCCTGATGACGCCGATGCTCGTGACCTTCTTCGGAGTGAGCCCGCTCGCCGCCGTGTCCAGCGACCTGGTCGCCGCCGCCGTGATGAAACCGGTGGGCAGCGCCGTCCACTACCGGCAGGGCACGATCAACATGCGGCTGGTGGGCTGGCTGTGCGCCGGCTCGGTGCCCGCCGCGTTCTCCGGCGTCCTGCTGGCCCGCGCGCTCGGCCACGGCCACTCCGTCGAGAACGTCATCGGCAAGGCGATGGGCGCCGCCCTGATGATCGCGGCCGTGGGCCTGGTGCTGCGCGGCTACCTCGCCCACCGGGGACGCGGCGGACCCGCCGCGGACGGCGACCGCACCCCCGAGATCATGGTCCGGCCCGTCCCGACCGTGCTGATCGGCGTCGTCGGCGGCCTCGTCGTCGGCATCACCTCGGTCGGCTCCGGCTCCCTCATCATCGTCGCGCTGCTCGCCCTCTACCCGGCGCTCAAGGCCAACCAGCTCGTCGGCACCGACCTGCTCCAGGCCGTCCCGCTGGTCTTCGCGGCCGCCATCGGCCACCTGCTGTTCGGCGACTTCCGCATGGAGGTCACCGCCGCGCTGCTCGCCGGGTCCGTCCCCGGCGTCTACCTCGGCTCCAAGATCTCCTCCCGGGCCCCGAGCGCCCTGATCCGGCGGGTGCTGGCCCTCGTGCTGGTCGCCTCCTCGCTGAAGATGTTCGGCGTCGCGCCCGCCCCGCTCGCCTGGATCATGGTCGTCCTCACCGCCGCCACGGTCGCCGCCTGGCTCGTCCTTCGCCAACGGACCGCGCCGCGCCGGGATACGCTGCCCTCTCCGGTCGTTTCCCCCGGCGTCGCCGGTGCCTCAGGAGAGCAGAGCGAACGTGGACCCACGATGGCCGCATGACACCGTCGGCGTCCTCGGCGTGCGGCCCGCCCGCGCCGACGCTCCGCACGGCTCTTTGAAGCGCACCGCGACGGACTGAACGACCGGGCACCGCCCGTCCCCCTCCCGGCTCCGCCCCGCCCCGGCGGCGCCGGCCCCGGGCGACCGCCCCGCGCGCAGTTCCGCTCGCACCTTCGAAGGAGTCCAGTGCCCCCAACCGGAAAACACGTCCTGCTGATCGGGTCGGCGGGCGGCCATCTGACCCAGCTCCTCGCGCTCGAACCCTGGTGGCGGTCGCACGAGCGCTCCTGGGTGACGTTCGAGTCGCGCCACGCGGAGTCCCTGCTGACCGGTGAGCAGGTGTCGTGGGCGCACCAGCCCACCACCCGCAACATCCCGAACCTGCTCCGCAACACCCGGCTCGCCTGGCGGCTGCTGCGGCGGACGCGGCCCGACGTCGTCGTCTCCACGGGCGCGGGCGTCGCGTTGCCCTTCTTCGTCCTCGCCAAGCTGATGCGGATCCCGGCCGTCTACATCGAGGTGTACGACCGCATCGACTCGCCTACGCTGACCGGACGGCTCTGCCGTCCGTTCGCGTCGCTGTTCCTGGTCCAGTGGGAGGAGCAGCGCCGCTTCTACTCGAACTCCGTCGTTGTGGGGAACCTGCTGTGAGCGACCTTCCGCTGGTGCTCGTGACCGTCGGCACCGACTACCACCGCTTCGACCGGCTGATCGAATGGGTGGACCGCTGGTACGCCGAGACGGGGCGGGGCCGCGTCCGCTGCGTCGTCCAGCACGGCGCCTCCCGCGCCCCCGAGCACGCCGAGCCGCGCGACTTCCTCGACCACGTCGAGCTGCTGGAACTGATGGAACGGGCGACCGCCGTCGTGACCCACGCGGGCGCCTCGACGATCGGCGAGGCGCGCCGCCTCGGCCGGTTGCCGGTCATCGTGCCGCGCGACCCGGCCTTCGACGAGATCGTCGACGGCCACCAGATCGACTTCCTGCGGCGGATCGAGGAGAAGGGCCTCGTCGCCTCCTGCGCGGACGAGAAGGACCTGCGCGCGCGGCTCGACCGGCTGCTCGACGAGCCTGACGCCTTCCGCCTCGCGGAGGGAGACTCGGGGGCGGCGCAGGCCGCCGCGGTCCGGCGGACCGGTTCGCTGATCGACACGCTCATGACCGTGCGCGGCGGGACGTCCGCGCTCCCGGCGCGGGCTCCGGCCCCCGCGGCCGGGGAGCCGGAGGAGTACCCGAGCGTCACCGTCGTCATCGCCACCCGCAACCGCCCCGAGCTGCTGCGCGTCGCGCTCGAATCGATCCTCGCCCAGGACTACCCGGGCGACGTCGACTGCCTCGTCGTACACGACCAGAGCGAGCCCGACGACACCGTCGCCGTCGACAAGCCCGGCCGCCGGGTCTCGGTCATGGTCAACACCCGGTCGCAGGGCCTCGCCGGCGCCCGCAACTCCGGCATCCTCGCCGCCGGCGGCGACCTCGTCGCGTTCTGTGACGACGACGACCGGTGGCTGCCCGGCAAGCTGACCGCGCAGGTCGCGGCCCTGCGGACGGCGCCGGACGCCGGCCTCGCCTGCTGCGGCATCCGCGTCCTGTACGACGACACGAAGGTCGACCGGGCCCTCGACCGCCGCGAAGTCACCTTCACCGACCTGCTGTACTCCCGCCTCACCGAGTTGCACCCCTCGACGTTCCTGCTCCGCAGGGACGCGCTGGTCGATCGGATCGGCCTGGTGAGCGAGGAGGTGCCGGGAAGCCACGGCGAGGACTACGAGTTCCTGCTGCGCGCGGCCCGCGACCACGCGATCGTCAACGTGCCCGAGGTGCACGTCGAGGTCCTGTGGCACAAGCAGTCCTACTTCGCGCAGCGCTGGCGCGTCATCGCCGACGCCCTGGCGTGGCTGCTGGAGCGGTTCCCCGAGTTCCGCCTGGCACCGGCCGGTTACGGCCGCATCGCGGGGCAGGTCGCGTTCGCGGAGGCCGCGTCGGGACGCCGCCGGTCGGCGCTGCGGTGGGCCCGCCGCACCGTCCGGGCGAACTGGCGGGAGCCGCGCGCCTACCTGACCGTCGCCGTGGCCTGCCGACTGATCAAGGCCGACCGGATCGTCCGGTTCCTGCACCGCCGGGGGCGCGGCATCTGACGCCGCCGGGGGCCCGGCCGTCACCGGCCGGGCCCCCGGGCCGTGCGTTGCCTCAGCTGGGCAGCAGGGAGGCGTTCACGAGCGCGCCGCCCTTCGCGCAGTCGATCGACCGCAGCGTCACGTCGCCCTTGACGTGCGGCCGGCAGGTCCAGCCGGCCGAGGTGAGCGGCTTGCCGTCGTAGCCGTAACCGCGGACCTCGACCTCGGCGATGTAGCCGAAGTAGGTGGTGAAGACGGTGCGCACCTGCGAGCAGGACGCCTTGCCGCGCATGACCTTCAGGCCGTACTGCGCCGCCTGGTTGTTCTGGGCGGTGCCGCACACGGCCCCGGAGCCCCCCACCTTGGGCGGGTAGAGGTAGGGACGCGTCTGCGAGACCGGAGTCGGTTTCGCCGGCGGCTTGGCGCCGCCCTTCGACTTGTCGCTCTCGCCCCCGGCCGGCTGGTCGGAGGCGCCCGCGGAAGCGGGGGCGCTCGGGTCGCTGGGCTCGGGTCCGGCGGACTTGCCGTCGCCCCCGCCGCCGCACGCGGACGCGGCGGGCAGCAGAACGGCCGTCACAAGGCAGGCCGCCATGGTGCGCCGTGAAAACAGCATCTGGGAATCCCCCACTTCTCACGATCAGCTGACCCGGTAGAAGCGGTACCAGGGGTCAAGGAACCTTATGCCATCCGGCTCGGGCCCTTGGCCACTTCCCGGCATCTCGGTCGGGGCGGCCACATCCGGCAACGGCGCCGTGACCGCGCTTCGCGGGCGAGCGGCGGATGCCGCCACCGGCGGGCCGGTAGACTCGCGCGGAACCCCCGACCGGATCGCACAGGAGTCGTCGTGCCCACGTCCGAGCCACTGCGCGAGCTCATCGTCCGGCTGTGGGGCGAGTCCGGCCCGAACACGCCGGTCCTGGCGACCCTCGGCGACCTTCCCGCCGGCTACCGCCCCATGGAGAGCTACGCGGTCGTACCGAGCCCCGCCAACGCGCGGTTCCTCGTTCCGATCGCCGGCCACGCCGCCGCGGCGGCAACCCTGACCTGCTACAACCGGCTGCGCTCCGGGCAGGTGCGGGCGACCCGGCGGGTGCTCGGCGCCGGGTTCCGCACGGGACTCGCCCAGCGCCTGCTGCGGCACCGGCTGACCGTCGGCCTGCGCTCGGACATCCCCGCCGGACAGGCCGCCGACCACCTGCTCGGCGAGCACCTGCGCCGGGTGCTGGACGTCCCGCGGATCGTCTTCGGGCTGGGCGTGCGCCCCCTCGACCCCAACGGCAAGCCGACCCTCCAGGTCTTCTCGGGCGACGGCGCACCCCTCGGCTACGCGAAGATCGGCTGGAGTCCCGCCACCAAGGAGATGGCCGCGACCGAGGCGGCGGCCGTGGAGGCCGTCGGTGCCGCGCTGGCCGCGTCCGGTCCCGGGACGGGCGGGCCGCGCCCCCACGTCCCCGCGCTCCTGCACCACGGCCCGTGGCGCGACCTGCTCATCACGGTGACGGCGCCGCTACCGGCCCGCGTGAGCGGCCATGCCGACCCCGACAGCCCACCCGAGCCGGGGTTCACCCTCGCCGTCGCCGACAGCGCGTCCTCGGGCTGGGAGAGCCTCACCGACACGGCGTTCTGGCGGCGGCTGCGCGACGGCGTCGCCGCCATGGGCGACGAGCCCCGCCTCGCCGAGGCCATGAGCGCCGTCATGGACGGTCTCGCCGACCGGCACGGGGAGTCGAAGCTGCGCATCGGCCGCTGGCACGGCGACTGGGTCCCGTGGAACGTCGGCCACCACGCCGGCGACCTGCACGTGTGGGACTGGGAGCACAGCGCCACGGGCGCGCCGGTCGGCCTCGACCTGCTGCACTGGCGCTTCCAGGTCGCCCTCGTGCTGCGCGGCGCCCCGCTGGACGCGGCCGTCGCCGCCGTCGAGAGCGCCGCCCGGGACGAGCTGGAGGCGTTCGGCGTGGCGGCGGAGGCCCGCGAGCTGATGGCGCGCCTCTACCTGCTGGAGATGTTCGCGCGCACGCACCGGCTCAAGCTCGGCGGCGGAGGCTGGAACCCCGCCCTGTTCCCCGCGATGCTCGACGTCCTCGCACGCTGGCGGCTGTGTTGATTCAGTCCCGGCCCACTTCGCTCGCCTTGCGGCTGTGTTTCAAAGTCCCGGCCCACTTCGCTCGCCTTGCGGCTCGCTACGTGACCGAGCCTGGGCGAACGCGGCATCGCTTCGCGATCTGCCCGGTTTCGCTCGCCTCCGGCTTCGCTGCACCGGGCAGCTCACGCGTTCGCGTGCGTCGCTGAGGCCACTTCGAGACAGCCCCCTAGCGCCCTCTGTCCCCTGCCTGGGCCGCGCCCTTCGGACAGTAACCCGGAAACGGAGCGGGCCCGGGCTCGGCTTGCGCCGAACCCGGGCCCGATCACGGTCCGGTCTGCCGGTCAGGGTGACGCGACCGCCGTCGAAGCGGAGCGGTTGCCCCCCGCGTCGATGGCCCGCACCCAGTAGTTGCCACCGGGCTCGGTGACGTCGAGGTGCCAGCCCGCCGTGACGCCGATGACCCGGTCGTCACGGATGACCTCGTACTTGACGCCCTCGTTCTCCGCGGGCGCCTTCCACGAGACCTTCACCCCGCCGCCGTCGGAGGCCACCTTGAGGTCCGTCGGTTTCGCGGGCGGCGTCGCGTCCTGCTGGCACACGCGCGTGAATCCGCCGGCCCATTGATAGCCGGTGCTCAGCCAGGATCCGCGGTTGATGTCGCCGCCGATCCACATGCAGCCCTGAGCGTCCTTGGTCATCTCCCACGGCCCGTTGCCGGCGCGGGTGGCGATGCTCGGCAGGAAGTCCGACACCGGCTCGGCGGTCTTGCCGTCGAACGCGCCGACCGCGTTGATGGACTGGATCTGCGACCAGGTGGTCGGCGTCGGCCAGGCGTCGCCGTCGTGGTAGAGGAAGTTGTAGCAGTGGCAGCTCGCGTAGACGATGCCGTTGATCTCCACCGCGGCCTGGAAGTCGCCTCCGGTCTTGGCGATGACGGTGTGGAGCCGCTCGAACTTGCTCTTGGTGTAGGCGCTGAGGACGTGCTCGGAGCCGCCCACCCAGACCTTGTCGCCGAACTCGCGGATGATCTGCTGGTACTGCTTGTCGACCGTCGGCGTGCTCGGGTGCCAGTTCTGGTCGTCCAGCCCGGCGACCTGGACCGCCGGAGCGGCCGTGCCGATCACCGCGATCTTCCGCGCGGGCTTGGAGTTCACGCTGGTGAAGTAGCCCGAGTAGTAGACCCGGTCACCGGTGGGGTTCGCGTCCAGCTCCATCACCGAGCCGTTGAAGGCCGGCTTCCACGTCCCGTCGGGCTTGCCGTCGGAGACGCGGACGCGCGCCGCGCGTCCCACGGAGATCGGAGAGCCGATCGGGTTGCCGCCCGCGATCCGGGTGAAGTTGCCGCCCACGTACAGCCAGTCGCCCTGCAGGTCCAGCGCGCGGGCCATGGCGGCGCCGCCCGTGGAGTTGGTGACGTTGGCCTGCCATCCGGCGGCGTTCTTGCCCGTCGCGAGGTCGAGCGCCACCAGGCCGGTGGTGTTGGCCGCGTCGTTGGCCTTGGTGAACTCACCGGCGACGATCAGCTTGCCCCCGGCGACCTGCAGGTCCCAGACGCCGCCGTTCAGCTTCGGCCGGAACGAGGACTTCCACTCGCCCGTCGCGGTGTCGAAGGCGGCCAGGTACGACTGCTCGACCTTCTCACCGGAGGCGGGCGACGCGCCCTTCTGGACGTACTTGAACTCACCGCCGACGTACATGGTGTTGCCGGACACGGCCATGCCCTGCACCTCGAGGTGCGCCTCGCCGGTCCCGCCGCTCACGACACCCGTGACGCCCCAGGCGCCGCCGGAGGTCTTGTTGCTCATCAGCGGCTTCTCGCTGGCGGACGGCGTGCCCGAGTCGGGGACGGCCGGGTACTGCAGGTCGGTCAGCTTCGGCCGGATCCACACCTGGGCGAACGGGATGGTGTTGCCGCCCGAGACGCCGGACCGCCACAGGTAGCTGGTCGGGCTGTTGTCGCCGGCCGTGACGTACGACCGGTAGGAGAAGCCCCGCTGCCAGCTGTTCTGCTTGGTCTCGAAGGTGTAGAACCCGTGGGTCGGCCTGAGCAGGCTGTCCTTGGTGACCTGCCTGGTGTTGCCCCCGCTGTAGTCGGTGCCGTCGAAGGAGACGGACGACAGCGGGTGCGACGGGTCGGCGTCGAACGTCCAGGACCACGGCGCGGCCTTCTGGAACTTCCACAGCATGTTCTGCCACTTGGTGCCGCCGGCGTCGGTCGCGCGCCGGATCCGCACCCCGTCGGGCAGGTCGTCGACCGTGTGGCCGTTCAGCAGCCCGTCGATGGTCTTCGCGGGCAGGGTGGCGGGGGTGAACGCGGCCGTGCCGGTCGGGCTGTTGCGCACCGACGCGGCGCCGTTCTGGCCGGGGAAGGCGAAGTTCCAGCCCTGCCGGCCGCGGCCGACGAGCACCCAGCCGCCGCCGTCGGTGGTCATGTCGCAGTAGAACTGGTCGGGCGCGATGAGCTTCGGCGTCTGCAGCCAGTAGATCCCGTCAGTGCTGGAGGGGAACTGCTGCTTGATGGCCCAGCAGGAGGCCGCGGCCCGGGCGGAGGTCTTTCCGTCCCGCTGCACGGCCGCCGCGCTGAGCGACGCCGACCGGTCGCCGCCCTGCGCGGACACGGTCGCGACGACCGTGCCGGTCAACAGCGCCGCGGTGGCCGCTATGGTCACGACGCTCCTGCGGTACCGGACACCGCGCAGGAAACGCAATCGATCTGGCATGTACTCCCCCGGGGGATTCGACGGAGGGGATGGCGCTGAGCAGGTGTTTCCACTGCCGCTCCGGGCGCCACGCATGAGAATGACGCAACGTTAGTGCAGGTGGAGACTACCGGTCAACGAAATCCAGAATCCTGGAATAGTAATGTGAACAAGGTCCTAGCGCGTTCCAGAAGGCGGGAAAAAATCCGCGCCACAACTGTAAACCACGCCGCGGGTTCGAGCGTCGCGCCCGCTCAGCTCGGCCAGCCGAAATCGACGCCGAGCCACTCGAACAGCTCTCGATTGTGCGGCCGGTAGAACTCGGTGAGCTCCTGCTTGACCGCGGCGTCCATCGGCGGCGCGGGCAGATGGTTGTGCCGCTCGGCGCTCCGCAGCCGGTGCGGGGGCAGCCCGAGGAAGCCGCAGGCGCGGTCGAGCGCGGCCTGCTCGTCGGCGTACATCTCCTCCGCGGACATGATCAGGAAGTTCTCGCGCGGGTAGTACTCCCGCCACTGCTCCAGCTGCGGCAGGTAGACGCCGCGGTCGCGGTAGCTGTGGAAGTCGTGCGCCTCGCTGTAGTACAGCGGCTCGGCGCGCATCCGCTCGACCTCGCCGCGCAGCCGCTCGGGCTCGGCGGCGAGCGCCTCCTCGAACCCGAGGTCCTCCACGCCCTTGCCGACGGCCTCCCAGTAGTGGGAGTAGGCGCGCTTCACCGGATCGCGCAGCACGACGACGACCTTGAGGTCCGGCATCCGCTCGTGGATCCGCTCGGCGGCGAGCGGATAGTACATGTAGTAAGGGCACGCCTCGCCGGTCAGCGGGCGGCTACCCGCCTTCTGTTCGAGCCGGTCGAGTTCGCCCTCGGTGGCGAAATGGGATCGGTACCAGACATCGCCCTTGGCATAGTTCACGTAGAAGTACCAGGGGCTTTTCAGCCCGCGCGACGCCGGGAACATCGGCATGACCAGCGGATGCTGGATCAAGTAGTTCCACAGCGACGTCGTTCCGCCCCGTTTAGTGCCGATCACCATGAAGTCGGGAAGATGGCGTTGATCCGCCGTCCGCATGCCGTACGTCCGGGTGACGGAATTGGCCATGTCCTTGAAGGCCCGCGGCGAACGATCCTTCAGACCGGAAACCAGACCCCTGGTCATGCACTCTCCCCCTGTCGGGCGCCGCGGTTGCGGACCGCGCCGAGGAACTCGGCACCCCCCAGCGAGTGCCGCAGACGCCACAGCGTAGCGGCGTATCCGGCGCAGGCGACGACGGCGTAGAGGACGAAGACCGGCGCCGAGGTCCCGAGCACGGTCCGCAGGGCGACCCCGGTCAGGCCGAACCACGCCAGCGCCCACAGCCCGGTCACGGCGACGCGCCGCACGTCCAGCCGCAGCCCGAGCAGGTAGCGGACCTGCAGCGCGGCCGCGACCGTGTCGATCAGCATCGCCACCGCCCAGGCCGCCGCCGCTCCCGCGATGCCGAACGGCGGGACGAGCAGCAGGGTCAGCACGATGTTCACCGCCAGGGCGACCGACTTGTTGGCCAGGCTCCAGGAGCTCTTGCCCCCCATGAGCAGCACCGTCTGCACGTTGCCGGCGCCGAGTGCGAGCAGCATCGCGCCCGCGAGCACCGCCAGCGTGACGGCGCCGCCCGTGAACCCCTCGCCGAACAGCGCCAGCAGGAACGGGCCGAAACTGGCCAGCACCAGGTAGATCGGCCAGGACGCGAGGACGACCCACCGGGTGGCCAGCGAGTTCAGGTGCCCGGCCCGGTCGCGCTCGTCCCGCGCGAGCATCGCGGCGACCTGCGGCGCGATCGCGATGCGGGCGGCCTGGAGTACCAGCGTGCCGGTGCTGACGAACCGGTTGGCGGTGGCGTAGACGCCCGCCTCCTCGCTGGACACCAGCATCGCGACCAGCGGGACGTTGGCCCACACGAGGGCGATCTCGACCGCGGCGGCGACGCCGCGGGGGCCGGAGAACGCCCAGAACTCCCGTCCCGTCGACCCGCGCCGCGTCCCGGCCTCGCCCGTCGCGGCCCCGGCCGTCGCGTCGCCCGGCCGGTGGCCGGCCTCGGCACGGGGCACCATCCGCCACAGCACCAGGACGGCCGCGACGAACGACGCCGCGATCGGCGCCGTCCAGGCGACCATGACTCCGGCGGCCCCCAGGCCGAGCACGAACACCAGGCCGACCAGCAGCGGGCGGGCGCCGGGCAGGAGGACGTTGTTGATGAGCGAGTAGGCGGTGACGCTCCCGAGCCCGCGGGTGCCGCCGAGCGCCACCCGGGTCAGGGCCATGAGCCCGAGGAACGGCGCGGAGATCCGCAGCAGCGTCACGGCCGTGCCGGCGTCCGCCGGGTCGACGAAGCGGTCGGCGATCCAGGGTGCCGCCAGGTAGGCGCCCACCGAGCACAGCACGCCGACGACCACCACGGGCACGTGCGAGACGATCATGAGCCGGCGCAGCTCGTCCACCCGGCCGAGGGCGCGCAGCCGCGCCGTCGTCCGCACCAGCCCGGTGTCGGCGCCCAGCTCGGCGATCTCGGCGACGATCGTGAACAGCGCCACGACCACGAAGAACACGCCCGCCTCGGCGACGCCCAGCGTCCGGGCGACGACGACGGTGAGCAGGAACCCCGAGGCCGCCGCGATCACTGAGCTGACCAGGCCGATCGCCCCGCCGCGGGCGAACTCACGCAGGTCGCGGCCGTGCCGCCGCCCGCCCCCGCCGGTCCCCTGGTCAGCCTGCGGCAACGCCGCGGTCATCCGCGCCTCCCGCCTTTCCTTCGGCCGATCCGCGCAGGATCAGCGCACCCGCCACGAAGACCAGGATCAGTTCGGTCTGGTCGAGGCTGTAGTAGAAGAGCATGAACGATGCCATCACCACCACCGCGTGGAGCCACAGCAGGGAGTCGGGCGTGACCCTCCGGGTGCGCATCGAGAGCAGCCACAGCCAGCCGCAGAAGAACACCAGCCCCGGAAAGCCGTAGGAGAACATGAGGTGCCAGAACTCGCCCTGGGTCCCCACTGACACCACGTAGGTCTCGGACGGTCGCGGGGCGCCGTACCCGAGCACCGGCGAGTCGAGCGTCCGCACGAACGCCTCGCCGTAGAGGCCGAGGCGGTCGTTGGTGGTCGAGCTGTACTCCGTGCGGCTGTCGATCCCCGAGCCGACGCCGGACAGGAGCGCCGCGATGCCGCCGACCACCATGAGCGCGATGACCATCGCCGGCCACCGGGCGTGCCCGCGTCCGAGGTAGCGGAGCGCCGTGTAGAGGACGCCGACCACGATCGCCAGGAACATCCCGCGGTTCAGCGTCGCGAAGGCCGGGACGAGCGAGGCCGCCATCAGGCCGATGAGCGCCAGCCGCAGGAGGAACCGTGCCTGTGTCACGTAAAGGATGACGAAGGGGAACAGCAGGGCGTAGTGCGCGCCCCAGGCGTTGGTGTACGGAAAGGGCGCGCGGGGCCGGTTGTAGGGGGCGGGCGCGCCCCAGGGCTGCTGGATCTCGGCGAACTGCGGGTGCACGAGGTCGTGGACGTACTCGTTGCCCCCGATGGCGCCGGGCAGGATCCGCTCGAACGGGGTGGTCAGCCCCGTCTTCGGCATCAGCACGCCGAGGAAGCCGCCGATCACCACCCACACCCAGAAGACGACCACCATCCCGAGCGCGCGGCGGATCGGCAGCCGCTTCACGGAGCAGTTGTAGGCGTAGACGAACACGACGGTCGCGGCCGCGTAGTTCATGAAGGTGAAGATGAAGCCGACACCGCGCCCGAAGCTGTCGATCTGGGTTCCGGACGCGATCACCCAGACCAGGAAGAGCGCCCAGAGCCCGAACCGCCGGGGTGCGCGCGTCCCGCCGCGCAGCATCAGGTGCAGCGCCATCACCGACGCCGCGATCGGCGCCGCGAACGCACCGAGGCCGAGCAGCCACCAGACCGGGAAGCCGACGAACAGCAGGCTCAGCGGCCAGGCCGGCAGATCCTTGCGGTCCGACTCCTCGGGGGTCTCCTCGCGCGGCCCGGACCCGGCGAACCGCCGCCGCGAACCCGACCTGCCCGGCCGGGGCGGCGCGGCCGGGCGCCGCGGCGCGGTCGTGACCAAACTCGCCTCCCCTACCTTCCGGAACCCCGTCCGGTTGACCGGAGGTTGACCGGAGTCATCCGTTTCCGACCGGCAAGAGGATACGAACCTTACACTCGGAGGCCGAGCCTACGCCCCTGCGCCAGGGGATCGCGCCGGCTCGGGGCGGGCCGCGATCGGGGAGAGTGAGCAGTGGACGAGCGCTGGTATCAGAGGCGGTCGGTGCTGGGTGGAACGGCGTTCGCAGCGGCGGGCGTCACCGTGGGCGTCGCGGCGGAGACGCTGCTCGGCCCCGGGCCGACCCCCGCCGCCGCCGAGCAGACGGGACCCTGGACGTACGTCCCGCCGGGCGGCTCCATCCAGAGGGCCATCGCCGGCGGCGCCACCGCCGTCATGCTGGGGCACGGCGAATACCCCCTGACCGAGCCGCTCGTCCCCACGCGGGGCTGCACGATCCGCGGCGCCGGGCAGCGGACCCGCCTGCGCGCGGCCCGGTCCATGGACGCGATGATCGCCATCGGGGACGGCCGGTCGGTCGACGGTGTCTCCATCTCCGACCTGGTGCTCGACTGCGCCGACCGGGCCGGGATCGGCATCGACCTCGACATCACCGGCACCAGCCGGTTCTACAAGGGCGAGCCCGACGCGGTGTGCCGCCTGGACAACCTCGCCGTCTACATGCCGGCGCTGGACGGCGTCGCCTACCGCGGCAGCGACACCCAGGCCTGCGTGACGAGCCGCGTCAGGGTCCGCCAGGCGGGCCGGTACGGGTTCCGCGTGGAGGCCCCCGACAGCTGGTGGATCGCCTGCGAGGCGACCACGCGGCGGCAGACCGGGTCGAGCGCCGGCTTCTACGTCGGCCCGCCCATCCCCGGCTCCGACGGGATCGGCGGCGCCAACAACTTCTTCCAGGCGTGCAAGGCCTGGTACTGCCGCGACTACGGCTGGCACGTCAAGGGCGAGCGCAACAAGTTCATCGGCTGCGAGTCCCAGGACACCCGCGCCCACGGCTGGTTCATCGAGGCCGACCGCAACGTCTTCACCGGCTGTGTGGCCGACACCTCGGGCTCCCGCGACCTCGGCGCGGGCGCGAACGAGGCCGACGGCTTCTTCGTCGGCCAGGGCGACCAGACGTCCCTGGTGGGATGCCAGGCGTTCGACCGCAAGCCCGCCGGGCAGGCCCCGCAGCAGCGCTACGGCTTCAACGTCCCGGCCGCCATGGCGGACCAGGGGCGGGTGGCGGGCCACACCGGATGGGACAACCTCACGGGCCTGCTCAACCGGCGCTGACCGCACCTGCCGGACGGCGCTGACCGCACCTGGCCAGGCCGCCGGACGGGCCCCGTGGCCGCCGCGCGCGGGACGTCGCCGTCACCCGCCGTTCAAGGGTTCGCCATCAATGGGCCAAGGTATCTTGGACCGGACTCCGACGGGGAGTGGACCGCGCGCGGGGCGCGCACGGCGAGAATCGACGGCTGCGAGAGGAACACCCGGCTAATGGACTCCACGGCGAAGGCCGATTCCACGGAGCTGGCGGAATACGCGGCCATGCTCCGGCGGCGGTGGTGGGTGGTCGTCGCCGGAGCGATGCTCGGACTGGCGATCGCCGGCGCCGGCCTGGTGCTGCTGCCCAAGTCGTACGTGTCCACGGCCATCGTGCAGGTCACCGCCACCGATCCCGAGGTGCCCAAGAGCAACGGCGGCAAGAACGACTTCAGCCTGGAGACCGAGGCGCAGCGGCTGCGCTCCACCGAGGTGACGAGCCTCGTGCAGAAGCGGATCGGCGCGTCCGACTCGCCGCTGGCGCTCGGCCGCCGCGTGCAGGTCACCGTGCCGCCCAACTCGTCCGTCCTCGTCATCGAGTGGGCGGCGGCCAGCTCGGGGAAGGCGCGCGCCGGAGCGCAGGCATTCGCCGAGGCCTACCTCCAGAACCGCAACCAGAAGGCGGTGCAGCGGCTGCAGAGCCAGGCCGCGGTGCTGGAGAAGCAGATCAACGACGTCCGCACCAAGCTCGCGACCGCCGGGGCCACCCAGCGACGCGTGCTGAGCGCCCAGATCAACGCCTTCAGCAACAAGCTGACCGACCTGCAGGTGGCCGCCGCGAACGTGGACGGCGGCGAGATCATCACCAGCGCGTCGCCACCCGCCGGGCCCTCCAGCCCCGACCCCGTCAAGTTCCTGCCGAGCGGCCTGGCCGGCGGGCTGCTGCTCGGCATCATCCTGGCGATCATGTACGACCGGTTCGACCGGCGCGTGCGGGTCGCCGGGGACGTCGAGCGCGTCCTGGACCTGCCCGTCCTGCTGTCCATCCCGCAGCGGCGCGGCAAGGAGGAGCTCGGCCTGCTGCCCGCGCGCAGCCGCAGCGGGCAGAACTTCCACGAGCTCGCGCACGAGCTGACCGCGACCCTCGGCCACGGCAACCACGTCATCCTCGTCACCGGCGCCGCGCCCGGCCCCGGCTCCAGCATCGTGTCGGTGAACCTCGCCGCCGCGCTCGCCCGCACCGGGTCCAACGTCCTCCTGGTGTGCGCCAACCTCCAGTCGCCGCTGGCGGCCGACCTGCTCGGGCTGCACCGCGGGGCCGGGCTGTCGGAGCTCCTGCTCGCCCGGGTCGAGCTGCGCGACGTGGTGCGCCGCAACCACGCGCTGCCGTCCCTGGCCACCATCACCCCCGGCGCCGACGTCGACCTCGCGGCCGAGATGCTGCAGCGCGAGCAGATGGCCCGCCTCATCGGCTCGCTGCGCGAGAAGGCCCGCTTCACGGTCGTCGAGGCCCCCTCGACCGAGCTCGGCGCCGACGCCCAGGCCCTCGCCGACCTGTCCGACGCCGCCCTGATCGTCGTGGAGACCCCGCGCACCAAGTACGCGCAGATCCGCGACGGCGTCCGCCGCATCCACCGGATGGGCGCGGCCGTGCTCGGCGCGGTCGTCCTGCCGAAGCAGGACGAGATCGCCGTGACGACGCCCGCGCCGTCGCTGCCCCGCGAGCCCCGCGACATGCCTCCGCGGCGGCGGGACGGCTCGGCGGGCTCGGGAGCCCAGCTGCCGGCCCCCATGCCGGCGCCGTCCGCGCCCAAGGAGCCGCGCCGCGCCGCGGCGCACGCCGCGCGGGAACCGGGCCCCCGGCGCGACCCGCTCACGGGCGAGGCCGACCAGCCGCGCCCCCGCAAGCACGCGCGGCCCGCCGCCCCGGACGCCGGCCCCCTCGACGACCAGGACAAGCCGAACGACAAGACCATCACGCTCAGCAAGGTGAACCTGGACGCGTTCGTGCCGCCCGACGACGCCGTCTCCCCCGCGGCCGACACCCTGACCGACAAGGCGGCGCAGAAGGTCAACCGCCCCCGGCCTCCCGAGGGCGGGGCGTAAGGGAAGCGCGACCGGTACCGCTCGGCCGGTTCCGGAGAGAACGGACCCAGCCGCCGCGGGGCCAGCGGGCCCCGCGGCGTCCGGTCAGCGCGCGCCGGTGATCATTCCGGCGGCGACGGTGTTGTTGGTGGCCTCGTCGATCAGGATGAAGCCGCCGGTGAGGCGGTTGCGGCCGTAGTCGTCGACGAACAGCGGCTGCGTCACCCGCAGCGAGATGCGGCCGATCTCGTTCAGGCCGAGGGAGTCGGCCTGGTCGTCGCGGTGCAGGGTGTTGACGTCCAGCCGGTAGTGCAGCTGCTTCACCATCGCCTTCGCGGTGCGGGTCGTGTGCTTGATGACCAGCTTCGTGCGCGGGGCGAGGGTGCGGTCCGGGGTCATCCAGCAGACCATCGCGTCGATGTCCTGCGCGACCTCGGGCCGGTTGTTCGGACGGGCGATCATGTCGCCGCGGGAGATGTCGATGTCGTCGGCGAGGCGCAGGGTCACCGACATCGGCGCGAACGCCTCCCCGACCGGCCCGCCCGGCCCGTCGATGTGGGTGATCGTCGTGGTCAGCCCGGACGGCAGGTGCACCACCTCGTCGCCCGGCTTCAGCACGCCGCCCGCCACCTGGCCCGCGTAGCCGCGGTAGTCGTGCAGGTCGGGATCCGTGGACGCGTGCGGCCGGACCACGTACTGCACCGGGAACCGCACGTCGATCAGGTTGCGGTCGGAGGCGATGTGCACGTGCTCCAGATGGTGCAGCAGCGACGAGCCCTCGTACCACGGCATGTTCACGCTGCGCTCGACGACGTTGTCGCCGTGCAGCGCCGAGATCGGGATGAACGTCAGGTCCGTGACCTCCAGCTTGGAGGCGAAGGACGTGAACTCGTCGACGATCCGCTCGTACACGCCGCGGTCGTAGTCGACCAGGTCCATCTTGTTGATCGCCACGACCAGGTGCGGGACCTGGAGGAGCGTGGTGAGGAACGCGTGCCGGCGCGACTGCTCCAGGATGCCCTTCCGGGCGTCCACGAGGATGATCGCCAGGTCGGCGGTGGAGGCGCCGGTCACCATGTTCCGGGTGTACTGGATGTGCCCCGGGGTGTCGGCGATGATGAACTTGCGGCGCGGCGTCGCGAAGTACCGGTACGCCACGTCGATGGTGATGCCCTGCTCCCGCTCGGCCCGCAGGCCGTCGGTCAGCAGCGCCAGGTTCGTGTACTCCTCGCCGCGGTCGGCGCTGGTCTTCTCGACCGACTCCAGCTGGTCCTCGAAGATCGACTTGGAGTCGAACAGCAGCCGGCCGATCAGCGTGGACTTGCCGTCGTCGACGCTGCCGGCGGTGGCGAACCGCAGGAGGTCCATCGCCTTGGCCGGCCGGTCCCCGGCCGGACGGCCCCCGGCGAGCCCGTCGTTCGCGCTGGCCATCAGAAGTAGCCCTCCTTCTTGCGGTCCTCCATCGCGGCCTCGCTGGTGCGGTCGTCGGCGCGGGTCTGGCCGCGCTCGGTGATCCGCGTCGCCGCGATCTCCTCGATCACCTCGTCGAGCGTCACCGCGTTCGACTTCACCGCGCCCGTGCAGGACGCGTCGCCGACCGTCCGGTACCGGACGGTCGCCGCGAACTCGGGCTCGTCGTCGCCGCGGTTCGCGAAGCCCGTCTCGGCGTCCAGGAGCAGCCCGTCGCGCTCGAACACCTGCCGGCTGTGCGCGAAGTAGATCGGCGGGAGTTCGAGCTCCTCGCGCCGCACGTAGTCCCAGATGTCGAGCTCGGTCCAGTTCGACAGCGGGAACACCCGGACGTGCTCACCCTGCACGATCTTGGTGTTGAACAGGTTCCACAGCTCCGGGCGCTGGTTCTTGGGGTCCCACTGCCCGAACTCGTCCCGGAAGGAGACCACCCGCTCCTTCGCGCGGGCCTTCTCCTCGTCCCGGCGCGCGCCGCCGAACGCCGCGTCGAACTGGTGCTCCTCGATGGCGTCCAGAAGCGGGGTGATCTGGAGCCGGTTCCGGGACGCGCGGCGGCCCTTCTGCTCCACCACCCGGCCGCTGTCGATCGCGTCCTGCACCGACGAAACGATCAGCCGGACGCCGAGCTCGCCGACCCGGCGGTCCCGGAACTCGATCACCTCCGGGAAGTTGTGGCCGGTGTCGACGTGCATGACCGGGAAGGGGATCGGGGCGGGCCAGAACGCCTTCTGCGCCAGGCGCAGCATGACGATGCTGTCCTTGCCGCCGGAGAACAGCAGCACCGGCCGCTCGAACTCGGCCGCCACCTCCCGGAAGATATGGATCGACTCGGCTTCGAGGACGTCTAGCTGGGACAGCAGATAATCGCAACGCTGCATGGTCTGGGGCTCTTTCCACGCTGTTCTGGCAGATGCAACCGGTGGCACGGAGACGGGCACATGCCTTCCCACCGGGTCGAAACGCCGGCCCGCGCCGGTGCGGTCCCGCCCTGGGGGCGGACCGGTCACGGCAGCGCGCCGCTTACTTCCCGGATGCCGGTCAGCAGCGTTGACGCCGACATGGGATGGCACACCAGGATATCCGGGAGCCGGGGGTCCTCACGGTTGTAGCGCAGCGGCGCCCCGTCGACCCGGGACGCGTGCGCCCCGGCGCCGAGCGCGACGGCCGCCGGGGCCGCCGAGTCCCACTCGAACTGGCCGCCCGCGTGCACGTAGGCGTCCACCTCGCCGAGCAGCACCGCGGAGATCTTCGCGCCCGCGGATCCGATCGGCACCAGCTCCACCTCCGGCTCGATCGCCTCCGCCAGCCGCCGGACGAACTCCGGCGGCCGCGTGCGGCTCACGGCGATGCGCAGCTTCTCCGCGTCCGGCGCCGGAACGTGCAGCGGCACCTCGCGGGGCGGCGGCGTCCCGGCGGGCCCGGCCGTGACGGGGTCGGGGTCGGCGAGGTCGGTGCGGACGAGCGAGGCGCCGCCCACCGCGTCCGTGCGGAGCGTCAGGCCCTGCGCCGGCAGCGCGACGGCGCCGGCCGCCAGGCGGCCGTCGCCGTACGCGTCCCGCTCCCACAGCGCCACGTGCACGGCCCAGTCGCGGCGGCCCTCCTCGGAGAACTCGCGGGTGCCGTCCAGGGGGTCGACGATCCACACGCGGGAGGCCGTGAGCCGCTCCGCGTCGGCGGTGTTGCGGGTGGGGGCGCGGTCGTCGCCCCGGGACCGCTTCCCGGCGACCGAGGACCGCCCCTCCTCGGACAGGACGGCGTCACCGGGACAGCGCTCCGCCAGCGCCGCCATCAGGTACTCGTGCGCTCGCAGGTCGCCGGTGTCCTTCAGGGCCCTCGCGTCGGCGAAGCCCATCTCGTCCCGCACGCCCAGCAGCAGCCGGCCCGCCGTCCCGGCGAGCTCGGCCGCGAGCGAATGATCGTCCGCCGCCCCTGCCTCGGTCATCTGAGATCACATTCCCGACTCGACTGGTCTGCTCGGTCTACTTTCTCATGCCCGCCGCATCCGCCTCGGGACGAGGTCCCGCCCAGCGGCCCGCACGCCAGTGTTCCGGCCGCGCCGCGGCGCGGGCAGCGCCCTGTCGTGTTCTCGCCGGGGCTCGGCCGCCGCGCACCGCACGCCGCGGCGGCCCGCTCAGTACGCGCCGGAGCCGCGGAAGACGGCCGACCAGGTCTTCCACATGATCTGCAGGTCCAGGACGAGGGTCCAGTTGTCGACGTACCGCAGGTCGAGCCGGACCGACTCCTCCCACGACAGGTCCGAGCGGCCGCTCACCTGCCAGAGCCCGGTCAGGCCCGGCTTGACCACCAGGCGGCGGTAGACGTCGCCGCCGTACTGGGCGACCTCGTCGGGCAGCGGCGGGCGCGGGCCCACGAGCGACATCTCGCCGCGCAGCACGTTGAACAGCTGCGGCAGCTCGTCCAGCGAGTACCGGCGCAGCCGGCGGCCCACCCGCGTCACCCGCGGGTCCTGCCGGATCTTGAACAGCACCCCGTCGTTGTCGTTGGCGGCCAGCAGCTCCATCCGGCGCGCCTCGGCGTCGGCGACCATCGTGCGGAACTTCAGCACCGTGAACTCCCGGCCCCCGCGCCCGACGCGCGTCTGCCGGAACAGCACCGGGCCGTCCCCGGACATCTTGATCAGGACGGCGATCAGCAGCAGCAGCGGGCTCAGCGCCACGATCCCGCCGAGCGCCACGACCCGGTCGACCAGGCCCTTGAGGACCTTGCGGCCGCCGTCCAGCTCCGGGTGCTCCACGTGCAGCAGCGGCAGGCCCGACACCGGGCGGATCGAGATCCGCGGGCCGGTCACGTCCATCAGCGCGGGCGCCACGACCAGCTCGACGTCGTTGCGCTCGATCTGCCACGCCAGCCGTCGCAGCGCCACCCCGTCCATCTCCGGGCACGCCAGCACGGCCACCGAGTCGGCGCCGATCCGGTCGGCGACCGCCGCCGCCTGGCCGAAGTCGCCCAGCACCGGGACGCCCTCCACCTCGGCGACCGCGTCCTCGCCCGAGGCGAGCACCGGCGGCAGGCACACGGCCACGATGTCCATCCCGTGGTACCGCTTCTTCTGCAGCAACCGGATCAGGTCGGACACCGACGTCCGGTGCCCGACCGCGACGACCCTGCGCATGTACTCGCCGTGCCACCGCTTCTTGTGCAGCCACTTGCGCAGCCGGTAGCGCGCCAGCAGCGCCAGGAACGTCCCGAGGGGCAGCGCCATCACCACGTAGCCGCGCGCGACGTCGGTCTTGGTGGCGTAGGCCAGGATGGCGACCACCGCGGTGAGGATGAACCCGGCGCGCAGCACCCGGTGGAACTCCTCGTACCCGACGCCCACGTAGCGGGGCTGGTACGCGCGGCACAGCAGCAGCGTCGGGAGCCAGACCACGGGGAGCACCACGGTCAACGCCACGTACGGCGCGTCCAGTTCGTTGGGGACGCCCGGGAACCTGAGCACGAAGGCGATCACTCCGGCCATCAGCATGCTGGCGAAGTCGAGGGCCCGCGCGAGCCGCCGGTAGGTCCGGCTCCAGTTCTGCGACGCCGCGCGCTCGTGCTCATGGCGAATCGATGACTCGGCCTGGACCTTGTCAACGACGGCCATAAATCACTCACCAATCCTGTGTAACGCGCGCCCCGTCAGCGCGATTCACACCGAAGACGGCTGAACGTCGCCCGAGGTTCACATGGAACCTGAACCTCGATCGGCCTGCATCTTACGTTCCCTTTGCCATGGTCACGGACGGAACGCGGCTATCACTTGGACAACGCGCCCGAACCGCCCCGGGCGCACACGAAAAAGGCGTCACACCGCCTTGATCGCGGCTGCTCACCGGCCCTGAGGCCGGATCCGGTCACCCGACCGAATGTGTTCGGTCACCCCGCGTGAAAACCTTTTCGGACGGCATCGCCGCCCGACACCGTCGGTGATAACGCGGTGACCCGATCGAAGAGCCGAAAAAGCAGGTCACACCCGATTCGGCCCTCCTTCACCAGACGGTTCGAACGGTCCCCGCCGCCTTTCCTGCCGCGGATCCGGTCAGCCGGCGTGGAAGGCGTTCTGCGCGGCGGCCAGCCCGTCGGTCAGCAGCGCCTCGACCGCGTCCGCCGCCCGGTCGACCTCCAGGTCGAGCTCCTTGCGCTCTGTCGCGGAGAAGTCCTTCAGCACGAACGCCGCCGCGTCCATCCGACCCGGGGGCCGCCCCACGCCGAACCGCACGCGCGGATACTCCTTCGCGCCCAGCGACCTGGTGACGGACCGCAGCCCGTTGTGGCCGTTGTCACCACCGCCCTGCTTCAACCGCACCGCGCCGAACGGGATGTCGAGCTCGTCGTGGACGACGACCACCCGCTCCACCGGCACCTTGTAGAAGTCGCGCAGCCCCTTCACCGGGCCGCCCGACTCGTTCATGAAGGTGCGCGGCTTGGCCAGCACCACCCGCGTTCCCGCGAGACGGCCCTCCAGCACGTCGGCCCGCGCCCGGTGCGACTTGAACCTGCCCCCCGCGCGCGCCGCGAGAACGTCCAGCACCATGAACCCCGCGTTGTGCCGGTTCTTCGCATAGGACGGCCCGGGGTTGCCCAGCCCCACCACGAGCCAGAGATCCGCGTCCACCCGCACTCCTCACACGCGAGCACGGCCCCCGCCGATGCGCGCACCCGCGGGGGCCGTGGACGTTCCTTGTGACCGGCCGTCCGGCTCGGCCGCGCACCGGGCGGCCCGGCCCGGCGGCACCGCCGTCACTCGGAGGCGGTCTCGCCCTCGCCCTCGGGGGCCTCGGCCTCGGCCGCGGCCGCCTCGGCCGCCTCGGCCTCCGCCTCGGTCTCGGTCGCGCCGGCCGACACGGTCGCGTCGGCGATCTGCAGGACGAGGGCCTCCCCGTCGACCTGCAGGGTGACGCCCGACGGCAGCTTCAGGTCGCCGGCCAGCACCTGCGTGCCGACCTCCAGGCCCTCGATGGACAGGTCCACGGCCTCGGGGATCTTCGTAGCCTCCGCCTCGACCGACACCTGGACCAGCTCCTGCTGGACGACGCCGCCCGCGACCACGTCGCCGACCAGGTTGACCGGCAGGTCCACGACGACCTTCTCGCCGCGCTTCACCAGCAGCAGGTCGACGTGCTCCAGGAAGCCCTTGACCGGGTCGCGCTGGACGTCCTTCGGCAGCGCCAGCTCGGCGCCGCCGGAGAGGCCCTCGATGGTCAGCAGCACGTTCGGCGTCTTCAGGGCCAGCATCAGGTCGTGGCCCGGCAGCGCGATGTGCTGCGGGTCGGTGCCGTGACCGTAGAGGACGGCGGGCACCTTGCCGGCCCGGCGGGTGCGCCGCGCGGCACCCTTACCGAACTCGGTGCGCGGCTCGGCGGCAATGCGTACCTCGGACACGGCGAAAACTCCTCGTTGTTGCTTCCACGGCCGTCCGTCGTCGGACGTCCGCTACGGACGATGCGTTGCGTTCCTGGCGCGCCGTCGAAGGGCGGGCGCGCTCGAAGATTCGTTTGCGTTCCCCGGGGAGTGCGGCCCCTGTGCGGGCACCGCACTTGAACGTCCTGGGGCATACGCGGTTGCACAAGTCTAGCCCAAGACCGCAACGCCCAACGCCAAGGCCCTGCCTGCGCCACGGCCCCCGCCGCGGTCTCCTCCGTGGCCGCCGGCGGGCGCCGTGCCGTGCCCGGGACGAGGGTTCAGCTGTGGCCGCCGAACAGGCTCGTGACCGAGCCGTCGGAGAACACCTCGTTGATCGCGCGCGCGACCAGCGGCGCGATCGACAGCACCGTGAGCTTGTCGAACTGCTTCTCCTCCGGGATCGGCAGCGTGTTGGTGAGCACCACCTCGGAGATCCGGGAGTTCTTCAGCCGGTCCACCGCCGGGCCCGACAGGACGCCGTGCGTCGCCGCGACGACGACCTTGGTCGCGCCCTGGTCGAACAGCGCGTCCGCCGCCTTCACGATCGTCCCGCCGGTGTCGATCATGTCGTCCACCACGACGCAGGTGCGGCCGGCGACCTCGCCGACCACGTCGAACACCTTGACCTCGTTGGCCACGTCCGGGTCGCGCTTCTTGTGGATGATCGCCATCGGGACGCCGCCCAGCCGGTCGCTCCACCGCTCGGTGACCCGCACCCGGCCCGCGTCCGGCGCGACCACGGTGACCTGGGAGGTGTCCAGCCGGCTCTCGAAGTGCCGCGCCAGCAGGTCCAGCGCGAACAGATGATCCACCGGGCCGTCGAAGAAGCCCTGGATCTGCGCGGTGTGCAGGTCGACGGTGATCAGCCGGTCGGCGCCCGCCGTCTTGAACAGGTCGGCCATCAGCCGGGCCGAGATGGGCTCGCGGCCGCGGTGCTTCTTGTCCTGCCTGGCGTAGCCGAAGAACGGCGCCACCACCGTGATCCGCTTGGCCGACGCGCGCTTGAGCGCGTCCACCATGATCAGCTGCTCCATGATCCACTGATTGATGGGAGCCGTGTGACTCTGGACCACGAAGGCGTCGGAGCCGCGGACCGACTCCAGGAACCGCACGAACGTCTCGCCGTTGGCGAAGTCGTAGGCGGACGTCGGCGTCAGCTCGACCTGGAGGTTGTCGGCTACTTCCCTGGCCAGGTCAGGGTGGGCTCGGCCGGTGAAGAGCATCAGCTTCTTCTGGCCGCTCGTTTTTATCCCACTCACCTCTGACAACTCCCCCTCATTGGAACTGTGCCCTACATGTGGGTTGTTGTCCCCACCTCCCGCGCACCAAAGAGCCGGCGCGCGGGTCGTCTTGTCATCGAGCCGCTCTCCGGTCGGGCGGCTCTGTGTTGTTCCGGAAGACGCCGTCGTCCTCCACCTCCCCGCCCTGAGGCGGGGCAGTCCTCTTCGGGCGCGCTAGGGCGCGCCCTCCTCGCCGGTCCTGGCCCGCCGGGCCGCCTCGGCCGCCGGCGTCCCCGGCCGCTTCCGCTCGACCCAGCCCTCGACGTTGCGCTGCCGCCCTCGCGCCACCGCCATCGCCCCCGGCGGGACGTCCTGGATGATCACCGAGCCGGCCGCCGTGTAGGCGCCGTCCCCGATCGTCACCGGCGCCACGATCATGTTGTCGCTGCCGACCTTCACGTGCGACCCGATGACGCTGCGGTGCTTGTCCACGCCGTCGTAGTTGACGAACACCGAGCTCGCGCCGATGTTCGAGCCGGCGCCGATCTCGGCGTCGCCGACGTAGGTCAGATGCGGCACCTTGGTGCCCTCGCCGATGTCGGCGTTCTTGGTCTCGACGTACGTCCCGACCTTGGCCCTGGGCGCGAGCCTGGTGCCGGGCCGCAGGTAGGCGTAGGGCCCGACCGAGGCCTCCGGCCCGATCCACGCCCCGACGCACACCGCGTTGGTCACCGAGGCGCCGGCGCCGACCGTCGTGTCGGTCAGCGTGCAGCCGGGGCCGACCCGGGCGCCCTCGCCCAGGTGCGTCCCGCCGTGCAGCTGCGTCCCCGGGTGGATCTCCGCGTCCGGTTCGGCGGTGACGTGCACGTCGATCCAGGTGGACGCCGGGTCGATGACGGTGACCCCGGCCCGCATGTGCGCTTCGAGGATCCGGTCGTTCAGCTGCCGGCGCGCCTGCGAGAGCTGGACCTTGTCGTTGACGCCCTGGGTCTCGACCCAGTCGGCGGCCAGGTGGGCGCCCGCCCGGTGGCCGTCGCCGCGCAGGATCGCGACCACGTCGGTGAGGTACTCCTCGCCGCCCGCGTTGTCGGTCGTCACCCGCTTCAGCGCGTCGGCCAGGAGCGCGCCGTCGAACGCGTACATCCCGACGTTGATCTCGTTGATGGCGCGCTGTTCTCCGGTGGCGTCCTTGTGCTCGACGATCGCCTCGGCGCTGCCGTCGGCCGCCCGGATCATGCGCCCGTAACCGGTCGCGTCCGGCATCTCGGTCGTCAGCACGGTGACGGCGTTGCCCTCGTCCTCGTGCGCCTGGACCAGCGCCCGCAGCGTCTCGCCCCGCAGCAGCGGGTGGTCGCCGTTCGTCACGACGACCGTCCCGTCCAGGGCGCCGGTCTGCTCCAGCGCCATCCGCACGGCGTGGCCCGTTCCGCCCTGCCGCTCCTGCACGGCGGCCTCGGCGTCGGGGGCGTGCTCGGCGAGATGCTCGACGACCTGCTCGCGCCGGTGCCCGACGACCACGACGAGCCGCTCGGGCTCCAGCTCGCGGGCGGCGGCCAGCACGTGGCCGAGCATGCTGCGCCCGCACAGCTCGTGCAGCACCTTCGAGGTACGGGACTTCATCCGGGTGCCCTCGCCCGCGGCGAGGACGATGACGGCGGCCGGGCGGCTCGCGGCACTCACAAGGAGGCTCCTCGGCATCGCGGACGGGGATCGGTCGCGGGCCCGCCCACCTGCGACATCACGACACGGCAGGCCGGGGCGAACCCGACACGGGCAGGATACCGCCCACCCCGCTCCTGTCACCCCATCGCCCGCCCCGGACCCACCGGTCGGGCATCTCCGACAGCTCCGGCGCAAGGACTCGAACCTTGTCTAAGGGCACCAAAAACCCTTGTGCTGCCAATTACACCACGCCGGATCAAAGCAGACGGATCCGGACAGAGCCGCGAACCGACCGGCCCCCACGATACCGACACACGCCCTGGAGAGCCCACCTCGTTAGGCCATCCACCCGTTCGCACCCTCCCGGGCGCACTATGGTCGTTTTGTCCGGATCGGTTTAGAACGTGCGGCACCGAGCAAGTCAACAGCGTGCCGGTCGGCCAGGGCCCGACCGGACGGCGCGAACGCGCAGGTCGCGCCGCCCTGCCGCGAGCGACCCGCCGACCCCTGTTGCGCACGAGAGTTATGTGGCCAAAGAGGCAGTTTCCCCCTGAATTTACCGTTCGGCTCTGCACAACTTACGGACTCGTAGGTTACGTTGGCGTAGGTAAGACTGCCCCGAGTCACGGGAAGAAGTGATGACGCATGACGACAGCTCCGGCCATGGATCCACCTCGCCCGCAGCGGCGTCCCGAACTCGCGCCCCAGCAGCGCGGCAACGGAGAACGGGTGCTGATCGCCACGTTCACCGCGCTGCCCTTCCTGGCACTGTTCGCCGCCGTCCCGCTGGCCTGGGGGCGGTTCCTCGGCTGGACGGACGTCGCGCTCACGGCGGTCTTCTACCTGCTGTCCGCGGGCGGCATCACGATCGGCTACCACCGGTACTTCACCCACGGCTCGTTCAAGGCCACGCGCGGGCTGAAGATCTTCATGGCGCTGGCCGGGAGCCTGGCCATCGAGGGCCCGGTCATCACGTGGGTCGCCGACCACCGCCGGCACCACAAGCACTCGGACAAGGAGTTCGACCCGCACTCGCCGTGGCGTTTCGGCGACGACTGGAAGGCCCTGGCGAAGGGCCTGGCCTGGGCGCACTACGGCTGGCTGTTCGACGCCAACAGGACCTCCAAGCAGCGGTTCGCCAAGGACCTGCTGAACGACCGCGACATCCGGCGCATCCACCTGGCCTTCCCCGGCCTGGTCGCGGCGTCGTTCCTGCTCCCGGCCGTGATCGGCGGCCTGGTCACCATGTCGTGGATGGGCTTCCTCACGGCGCTGTTCTGGGCCGGGTTCGTCCGGATCACGCTGGTGCACCACGTGACGTGGTCCATCAACTCGATCTGCCACACCTTCGGCAAGGAGGAGTTCGAGGTCCGGGACAGGTCGCGCAACGTGTGGTGGCTGGCGATCCCCTCGCTCGGCGAGTCGTGGCACAACCTGCACCACTCCGACCCGACCTGCGCGCGGCACGGCGTGCTGAAGGGGCAGGTCGACATCAGCGCGCGCATCATCTGGGCGTTCGAGAAGATGCGCCTGGCCCATGACGTCCGGTGGCCGAACGCCGACCGGCTCGCCGCCAAACGCACGAAGCAGGCGGTTTGACCGCCACAATTGATCCCGTGACAGATCCCGCTCCCAGGACCCGCAGAAAGCGGATGACGGGCAAGGAACGCCGCGAGCAGCTCCTCGAGATCGGCCGGACGCTGTTCGCCGAGCGCGGGCTGGACGGCACCTCGGTGGAGGAGATCGCCTCGGCGGCCGGGGTGTCCAAGCCGGTGGTGTACGAGCACTTCGGCGGCAAGGAGGGGCTCTACGCGGTCGTCGTCGACCGGGAGTTCGAGCGGCTGCTGGGCCTCGTCACCGACTCGCTGAACTCGGTGGTCCACTACCGGAGCAAGCTGGAGAGGGCGGCGCTGGCGCTGCTGGAGTACATCGAGGAGCACCCCGACGGGTTCCGCATCCTCGTCCGCGACTCCCACGGCGGGACGGGCACGGGCAGCTACGCCAGCCTGCTGAGCGAGATCGCCGGCGAGGTGGAGCACATCCTGGCGCAGGAGTTCGACCGGCACGGGTACGACGACAAGTTCGCGCCGCTGTACGCGCAGAGCCTGGTCGGCATGGTGGCGCTGACGGGCCAGTGGTGGCTGGACGTCCGCAAGCCGCACCGGGAGGACGTGGCCGCGCACATCGTGAACCTGGCGTGGAACGGCCTGTCCGGGCTGGAGCCGAGGCCGTCGCTGGACCCGCGCCGCCGCCGCAGGGAGCTGGAGCGGCAGGAGAAGCGCGCGGAGAAGGCCGCCGCCAAGGCCGGGCGCGCCGAGGAGAAGGCGGCGGCGAAGGCGGAGAAGGCCCACCGCCGGGGGCGGCGCGACTTCGGGGAGATCGTCGACCCGTCAGCCTGAGGGCCGCAGGAACTCCAGCCGGTTCCCCACGGGGTCGTCGGCGTAGAAGCGGCGGTGGCCGGGGAACATCTCGTCCGGCGTGACCTCGTGGCCGGCGGCGCGCAGGCGCTCCGCGAGGGCGTCGAGGTCGTCGACGAGCAGGCCCGGGTGGGCCTTGCGGGCCGGCCGGAAGCCCGGCTCGATGCCGAGGTGGAGTTCGACGCCCGGGCCGCGGAACCAGGCTCCGCCGCGCCGCGCGAGCGCGGGCGGCTTGGGGACCTCGGTGAGGCCGAGGACGCCGCCGTAGAAGGCGCGGAGCCGGTCCTCGCTGCCGGGCGGGGCCGCGAGCTGGACGTGGTGCACGCCAGTGATCATGGTTGCCTCCGGACCTGACACCGGCGGCCGCCCGGAGTTCGTCCGGGAGGCCGCCGGCAGGGGTCACCGGTCTCGGGTCGCGAGCCGGGATTCGCGGACGCCGCCCATCCGCCGGAGTCGGCACACCGCAGGGGAACGAGTCGCTTCCCCCGGCCGGGCGGGCGGCATCCCGTCTAGGGGGTGGTGGCGATCACGAAGATCCTCCGGAACGGGAAGACGGTGCCGTAGGGGGCCGCGGGGTAGGCGCGCCTGAGCCGCTCCGCGTACTCGGCGAGGAACTCCTCGGCCTCGGCGGGCGGCAGGGCGGTGAGGACGGGACGCAGCGCGCTGCCCTTGACCCATTCGAGGACGGGGTCCTCGCCGTGCAGGATCTGCGCGTAGGTGGTCTCCCAGGCGTCGACGGCGCATCCGAGGCGGGCCAGGAGGTCGACGTATCCGGCCGGGTCGAGGACGGGGGCGTCGTGCTGCAGGTGGGCGAGCCTGCCGCGCCACCGTTCGGAGCGGCCCATCTCGCGGAGCAGGACATGGCTGGGCGCGCCGAAGTTGCCGGGGACCTGGAAGGCGAGGCGGCCGCCCGGGGCGAGGGCGCCGACCCAGCGGGGCAGCAGCTCCGGATGCTCGGGGATCCAGTGCAGGACGGCGTTGGAGATCACGAGGTCGAGGGGCCGCTCGGGCTCCCAGGCTGCGACGTCGGCGACGCGGAAGGCGAGCCGTCCCGGGATCTCGTGCGCGCGGGCCGCCGCGATCATCTCCGGCGAGCTGTCGAAGGCGTCGATGACGGCGTCCGGCCAGCGGGCGGCGAGGGTGGCGGTGAGCTCGCCGCTCCCGCAGCCGAGGTCGGCGACGCGGGCGGGCGCGGCGCCGCCGAGCCGCGCGGCGAGTTCGGTGAAGGGCCTGGCGCGCTCGTCGCCGAAGACCCCGTACTGCGCGGGGTCCCACACGGCCGCGGTTTGTCTCGACATCAAGAGACATCATGCCCCGCGCATATCTTGATGTCAAGAGTCTTGGTCCGTGCCCTGCCGGCCGGTCACCTGACGGATGCGCCCCCGCGAACGGCGCTCCTAAGCTCACCGGCATGACGGACGACAACAGCGGGTGGGCGCTGGCCCTCGGCCCCGGCGGGCCGGTCGGAACGGCGTGGCTGCTCGGCCTCGCGGCGGGGCTGCGCGCGGCGGGCCTGGACCCGGCGGGCGCGGGCCTCATCGTCGGGACCTCGGCGGGCGCCATCGCCGGCGCGGCGATCGCCGCCGGCCGGGACCTGGCGGCCCTGGAGGAGCTGCCGTCGCGCAGCGGCCCCCCGGCGCCGGCGGACGGCTCGGTGATGGCGCGGGTCTTCGAAGTGGCCGGCGTCCCGGGACTGGAACCGGACGAGACCAGGCGGCGGATCGGACGGCTGGCCCTCGACGCGGCCGCGCTGCCCGCGGAGCGCCACCACGCGAGCATGCGGTACCTGGTCGGCACCGACACCTGGCCGGACACCCGGCTCCTGATCACCGGGGTGGACGCGGAGTCGGGCGAACCGGCGCTGTGGGACTCCTCCAGCGGCGTCCCGCTGTCGCTCGCGGTGGCCGCGAGCAGCGCCGCGCCCGGCTTCGCCGAGCCGGTGCCGATCGGCGGGCGCCGCTACCTGGACGGCGCGTTCGCCGGATGGTCGGCGGCGGAGCTGGCGCAGGGGGCGGGGCCGCTCGTCGCGCTGGAGCCGATGCCCCACATGCGCGGCGGCGAGACCGTCCGGATCCTTCCGGACGCGCGGGCGCTGGACGCGTTCGGGGAGAACCTCGGAGACCGGTCGCGCTGGACGCCCGTCTACCGGGAGGGCCTCCGGCAGGCACCGGAGGCCGCCGAGCGGATCGCCGCCGTGCTTGCCGCCGGGCACTGATCGCGCCCCGTGTTTCTCGATATCAAGACAGGTAGGGTGTCGGCATGCGCGATGAGGTCGACAGGCTTGTCGAGGCGTGGAACACCGAACGTCCAGACCTGGACGTCCGGCCGCTGCAGGTCCTCAGCCGCGTCTCCCGCCTGGCCCGCCACCTCGACCGCGCCCGGCGCGCCGTGTTCGCCGACCACGGCCTGGAGCCGTGGGAGTTCGACGTGCTCACTGCACTGCGCCGGGCGGGCGCCCCCTACCGGCTGAGCCCGGGCCGCCTCCTGCACGCGACCCTGGTGACCTCCGGCACCATGACGAACCGCATCGACCGGCTCGCGGCGGCGGGCCTGGTCGAGCGGCACCCCGACCCGCAGGACAAGCGCGGCGTGCAGGTCTGCCTCACCGACGCGGGCCTCACCCGCGTCGACGCCGCCTTCACCGACCTCCTCGGCCGCGAGCAGGCGATCCTGGAAGCCCTCTCCCCCGACCAGCGCGAAGCCTTGGCCGACCTCCTGCGCACCCTGCTCATCCCCTTCGATGCGTGATCTCCCAGGGGTAGCGACCCCCCTGGAACCCCCCGTCACGAGCCGGGCGATCCTCACGCCACGGTGCGGGTTTTCGTGCCCGTGCGGGTTTCGTCGTGGCGCTGCGGTCGCCCGGCTCGACGGGTCGGGCGACCTCCAGGCGCCTAGAGCGCCTTCCGGCCGCCCGACCCGTGGGCTGGCTCAGGTCCCCGGCTCAGGTCCACTCCAAGAGCGTTAATACGTGGCACTTCCAAGAGTGTTTGGCTTGGCTCCTTTGAGCTTGGGGTTAGGGCGTCAGGGCGGATTCCAGAGTGGCGGCCAAGGCGCAGAGGTGTTCTTCGGTGCCGGCGCGGCCGATGAGCTGGACGGACGTGGGCAGGTGCGAGCCGGGCAGCGGGACGGGAAGGGCGAACGCGGGGAGCCCGGCGACGTTGGCCTGGCCCACCAGCGCGGTGAGGACGAGGTCCGACTCGTCCGCCTCGTCGGGTTCCGGAGGCAGGCACGTCAGGACCGGCAGGGCGATCGCGGTGTGCCGGGCGAGGATCGCGTCGAGTTCGGCCCTGATCGCCTTGCGCATGGCGAGCGCCCGGTCGAGCAACCCGGCGCCGGACACGTCGATCATGTGCTGGATGCGGCGCGCGATGCGCCCGCTCAGCAGGTCCGGGGCGGCGAGGAGGTGCCCGTTCCGGCGAGCGGCCTCGTCGCTGATGATCAGGCCGTTGGCGGTGGCGGCGTCGGCGTAGTGCTCGGACCTGACGTCGGTGAAGGGGCCGAGGCGGCGCAGGGCGTCGTCGACGGCGGCGTCGATCGCGGGGTCCACGCCGTCCACGCGCAGGCGCGCGATCGTCCCCGGGGCCCCGAACGCCGACGGGTCGTCGGGGGCGGGCGTGAAACCGGGTTCGAGCAGGCGCATCCCGAGAACGACGGCGGCGACGTCGCGGCCCATCGGCCCGACGACGTCCAGCGTCGGCGACAGCGGGTACACGCCGTCCAGGGAGACGCGGCCGTTCGTGGTCTTCAGGCCCGCGATGCCGCAGCAGGCGGCGGGGATGCGGATCGACCCGGAGGTGTCGGTCCCGAAGGCGACGTCGGCCTCGCCGGTGGCGACGGCCACGGCGGAGCCGCTGGACGACCCGCCCGGCACCCGCGACGGGTCGAGCGGGTTCACCGGCGTGCCCGTCCACGGGTTGATGCCGTCCGCGGCCATGCACAGCTCGTTCAGGTTGGCCTTGCCGGCGACGCGGGCGCCCTGCGCGCGGGCGGACGCGACAACGGGGGCGTCCGCGGCGGCGGGCTCGGCGCGCTCGGCGACGGCCCGGCAGCCCGCGGTGGTGGGCAGCCCGGCGACGTCGATCGCGTCCTTGACGGCGAGGCGCGGTCCGCCGCCCGGCTCGTCCGTCCTGAGGATCCAGGTCGTCATCCCGGGATGATGCCCGGTGCGCCGGGAAATCGCCAGGAACGTCCTGCTAGCCGAGATCCTCGGCGAGCATGAGCCACTCCTCCTCGACGCCGGCGGCCTCCGCCTGGATCTCCTTGAGCCGGGCGTCCAGCTCCTGGAGCTTGGCGTAGTCGGTGGCGTGCGCGGCGAGCTGCTCGTGGAGGGCGGCCTGCTGCCCGGCGAGCTTCTCCAGGCGGCGTTCGAGGCGGTCGAGCTCCTTGCGGGCCTTCCAGTCCTGGCCGCCCGCCTTGGGCTTGGGAGGCGCGGAGGCCGGCTCGTTCCGGACGGCGCCGGGCTTGGGCGCGGTTCCGGCGGCGCGGCGTTCGAGGTACTCGTCGACGCCCCCGGGCAGCAGCGACACGCGGCCGTCGCCGAGCAGCGCGACGACGTGGTCGGTGATGCGCTCCAGGAAGTACCGGTCGTGGCTGACGACGACGAGGGTTCCGGGCCAGCCGTCCAGAAGGTCCTCGACCTCGGTGAGGGTCTCGATGTCGAGGTCGTTCGTGGGCTCGTCCAGGAGGAGGACGTTCGGTTCGCCCATCAGGAGGCGGAGCAGCTGCAGGCGGCGGCGTTCGCCGCCGGACAGGTCGCCGACGGGCGTCCACTGCCGGTCGCCCGGGAAGCCGAGCCGTTCGAGGAGCTGGCTCGCGGTCCATTCGCGCTTGCCGACGGTGATGCGGCGGCGGATCTCTTCGACCGACTCCAGGACGCGCCGGGACGGGTCGAGGTCCTCCAGGTTCTGCGACAGATGCGCGAGCTGGACGGTCTTGCCCTGCACCACGGTGCCGGAGGCCGCCTGGACGGAGCCGTCGAGGAGGCGCAGCAGGGTGCTCTTGCCGCTTCCGTTGACGCCGACGAGACCGACCCGGTCGCCCGGGCCGAGCCGCCACGTCATGCGCTGGAACAGGTCGCGGTCGCCGAGACGGACGCTGACGTCCTCGATGTCGTAGACGGTCTTGCCGAGCCGCGCGGTGGCGAACCGGGTCAGCTCCACCGAGTCGCGCGCGGGCGGCTCGTCGGCGATGAGGGCCTGCGCGGCGTCCACCCGGAACTTCGGCTTGGACGTGCGGGCCTGCGGGCCGCGGCGCAGCCACGCCAGTTCCTTGCGGAGCAGGTTCTGCCGCTTGGCCTCGGTGGCGGCGGCGATGCGGGAGCGCTCGGCCTTGGCGAGGACGTAGGCGGAGTAACCGCCCTCGTAGCGTTCGACGCGGCCGTCGACGACCTCCCACGTGCGGTCGGTCACCTCGTCCAGGAACCAGCGGTCGTGGGTGACGACGAGCAGCGCGACTTTGCGGCCCCTGAGGTGCCGGGCCAGCCAGTCGATCGCCTCGATGTCGAGGTGGTTGGTGGGCTCGTCCAGAAGGAGCAGGTCGGACTCGGGGACCAGGAGCCGGGCCAGCGCGACGCGGCGCCGCTCCCCGCCGGACATGCCGGCCAGCGGCGCGTCCAGGTCCAGGTCGGCGAGCAGGCCGCCGAGGATCTCGCGGACGCGGACGTCGCCCGCCCACTCGTGCTCGGCGCGGTCGCCCACCACCACGGACCGGACGGTCGCGCTCTCCGGGAATTCGTCCCGCTGGGTCAGGTAGCCGAGCCGGATCCCGCGCGCGTGCGTGACGCGCCCGGCATCGGGCTCGGTCTCCTGGGCGAGGACGGACACGAGGGTGCTCTTGCCGCCGCCGTTGCGGCCGACGACGCCGACGCGGTCGCCCTCGTCCAGGCCGAGGGACACGGCGTCGAGCAGCGGTTCGGGCCCGTAGGCCTTGGCGACGTTCTCAAGATTGATCAGATTCACGGCGCCTTCAAGCGTAGGGCACCGCCCGAACGGCGCGCCCCGCCCGGACGATCAGTTCGGGGGCGCCATGCCCGAGGGTCCGGGCTGCTCCGGACGATCCGGCTGATCCGGTTGCCCGTACTGACCCGGCTCCCCGTACTGGCCGGGTTGGCCGGGCGGCCCGTACTGGCCCTGCTGCCCGTACTGACCAGGTTGGCCCGGCTGACCAGGCTGGCCCGGCTGGCCCGGCTGGCCCGGCTGGCCGGGCGGCCCGTACTGGCCCTGTTGGCCGTACTGACCAGGTTGGCCGTACTGGCCGGGCTGACCCGGCTGGCCGTACTGGCCGGGCTGACCCGGCTGGCCGTACTGGCCGGGCTGCTGCGGCGGGTACAGGGCGCCGGGCGGCCGGTACGCCGTGTCCTTGGACTTCGATGATCTCGTGGCGAGCACCACCACCAGGGCCACGACGCCGACGACGACGATCAAGAAAAGGATCACCAGGAGCATCAGGAACGTCATGCCGTGGCCCGTTTCGCTCATGTTCGCCGATCTTGGGGGGGCGAATCGATGGGTCGAGGCGACCGCGTCCCGGCCGCGCGGCGAGCCTACTGCCCGGCCGCCTCCCCCGGCACCACGGAGCCGGGGGCCACGGGGCCCGGCGCGGCGGAACCCGGCAGGGCGGAGCCCACTCCGGCGGAGCCCGTCCCGGCCGCCACCACCTTGTCAGGGGCGTTGCGGCGGAGGTCCCGGTCGCGGCGCACCGCCAGCAGGACGAGCGTCGCCAGCACGACGATCGCCACGAGGCCCAGCATCCCGGACAGATACGTCATCGTTCCACCTCGCCGGTCGGGTCAGTCCCGGAGGAACCGGTGTCACGGATAGAAGACGCGCTCCGCGACCCCGGGGTTCGCTTGTGTGACGATGGCAGCTACCGGGACAGGGCCGTCCCACCGTCCCGTCAGAGGAGTGTGGCGCCGGGGACGGGTCCGTGGGCCCGGACGATCTGCTCCGCGACGCCGGCGGAGTCCAGCTCGTCCGCGAGCCCGGCGGCGTCCTCCTCGGTCTCGGCGAGGAACGCGCAGGTCGGGCCGGAGCCGGAGACGAGCGCCCCGATCGCGCCGAGCTCGCGGCCGGTGTCGAGCGTGCGGCGCAGCGACGGGCGCAGCGACAGCGCGGCGGGCTCCAGGTCGTTGAACAGCGCGGCGCCGAGGGCCTTGGCGTCCCCGGTGGCGAGCGCGGTCATCAGCGCCTCGGACACGGTCGGCCACGCGGCCGTCTCCCCCGCCGCCAGGCGCAGCCGGTCGCACTCGCCGTAGACGGCGGGCGTGGACAGTCCGCCGTCGGCGGTGGCGAACACCCAGTGGAAGGTGCCGCGGGTCAGGGCGGGGGTGAGCCGCTCGCCGCGCCCGACGCCGACGGCCGTGCCGCCGAGGACGGCGAACGGGACGTCGCTGCCGAGGTCGCCGCCGAGCTCCATCAGGTCGTCGCGGGTGAGCGCGGGCTCCTCCCGGTCGTCCCAGAGCCGGGCGCAGGCGACGAGCGCGGCGGCGGCGTCGGCGCTGCCGCCCGCCATGCCGCCCGCGACCGGGATCGCCTTGCGGATCGAGAGCCGCACGGCCGTCTCGACGCCGAGGCGCGCGGCCACGAGCCGGGCCGCCCTCGCGGCGAGGTTGTCCTCGCCGGTGGGGACGCCGCCGACCGCGACGCGCGCGTGCGGGGCCGCCCGGACCTCCACCGCCAGCCGCTCGGCGGGCTCGGCCGTCACCTCGTCGAACAGGGACACGGCGTGGAACACGTTGACGAGGTCGTGGTAGCCGTCGTCGCGGATCGGGCCGACGCCCAACTGGAGGTTCACCTTGGCGGGGACCCGCACCGTCACTGCGCTCACTCGCGAAACCCTACGGGACCCTCAGCCGCCACTGGTGACGGGGAGGTTGCGGGGGTTGAAGTACGGGGTCGTGGCGAGTTCGCGCAGCGCCGAGGTCGCGTGCTTGTCGCCGGTCACCGAGTAGGAGCGGCGCCTGTCGCGGGCGTTCTTCGCCTGCTCGTCGGAGTTGAAGTACACCACGGCCTTGACCTGCGGGTCCTGGAGGGTCTTGGCGGCCTCGCGGAGCCACTCGGCGCGGCGCGGGCCGTAGGACCTCGGCACCCCGAACTCGGCGATCATGATGGGCTTGTGGCGCCCCCGGGCCCACTCCATGAACAGTTTCACCGCCTCCGACAGGTCGCGGTAGTCGTAGTCGGCGCCGGGCTGGGCGTCGGCGCAGATCCAGTCGACCTGGTCGTCGCCCGGGTAGTACGAGCCGGCGTTCGCACCGCTGAAGCCGCGGGCGGTGGGGCACCACACCCACGCGACGTTGTCGACGTTCTCCCGCTTGAAGATCGCCCGCAGGTGCTTCCACGCGGCGACGAAGTCGGCCGCCGTGTGGACGCTCTTCTGGCCGGTCGCCTTGTCCATGTCACGCGACCAGCGCAGGAACACGGGCTTGCCGAGGGCCTTGACGGCGCGGGCGCGCTTGGCGATCAGGTCGTCGTGCTCGCCCTGGACGATCTCGCGAGTGTCGCCGCCGTCCCAGGTCAGCAGCAGGTAGCGGTTCCCGTCCGCGACGGACTTCTCCAGCCCGCCGGGAAAGTCGCTCTTCCAGCCGCGGTAGCTCTGCACGATGTCGAGCCGGCGGCCGAGCCGCTGCTCGAAGCCGGCGACGGGCGCCATGCCCGGCTTGCCGGCGTCCTTGCCGGACGGCGTCGGCGACTCCGACCCGGAAGGCGACTGCGACGGCGAGCCCGAGTCCGAAGGTGAACCGGAGGGGGACGGCGAGGCGGACGCGGAGTGCAGGCCGGTGCCCTCCGGCACCCAGGCCCCGAAGTAAGCCCCCTGGGCCGGCGGGACCGGCGCCACGCCCGCCCGCGCGGTCGTCGTGATCCTGGGTGCCGCGCCGGCGCCGCCCCCGCAGCCCGCCGCGACCGTGGCGATCAGGCCCGCGATCGCGAGCAGCGCCGTCCCCACGATCGGCACCCGGGTCCGCGCCGCCCGCGCACGCGCCTTCACATCGACCTCCGGCTAGTACTGATGCTGTCTCATCCCCCGCGGGGAGCCCTCGCCTCGGCGGTTCGAGGGTGATCGCCCCGGCGAGAAGGACCATACTCGGCAATCCGGGCAAAGGCGGCCACGTTCAGCGCTTCGCCCCGGGTCCGCGGGTCGACGCCCGCGGCGCGCAGCGCCTCCTCGGCGGCGGCCGCCGACCCCGCCCAGCCCGCGAGGGCCGCGCGCAGCGTCTTGCGGCGCTGCGCGAACGCGGCGTCGACCACCGCGAACACCTCCCGCCGGGACGCCGCGGTCGGCGGCGGGTCGCGGCGGGTGAACGCCACGAGCCCGGAGTCGACGTTCGGCGCGGGCCAGAACACGGCGCGCCCGACGGCCCCGGCCCGGCGGGCGTGCCCGTACCAGGCGAGCTTCACCGACGGCACCCCGTAGATCTTGGAGCCGGGCGCCGCGACCATCCGGTCGGCGACCTCGGCCTGCACCATCACCAGCGCGGACCGCAGCGACGGCAGCGTGGCCAGCAGGTGCAGCACGACGGGGACGGCGACGTTGTAGGGCAGGTTCGCCACGAGCGCCGTCGGCGCCGGCCCCGGCACCTCCGCGATCCGCATCGCGTCGGCGCGCACGACCTCCAGCCGCTCCGCGAGGTCCGGTTCCCGGGCGGCGGCCGTGGCCGGCAGCTCGGCGGCCAGCGCTTCGTCGATCTCCACCGCGAGGACCCGCCGCGCCTGCGGCAGCAGCGCCAGCGTGAGCGACCCCAGGCCCGGGCCCACCTCGATCACGACGTCATCGGGGTCGAGCTCCGCGGCCCGGACGATCCGCCGGACGGTGTTGGCGTCGATGACGAAGTTCTGCCCGAGCGTCTTCGTCGGCCTGATGCCGAGCCGCCCGGCGAGCTCGCGCACGTCCGCCGGGCCGAGCAGGCCCCTGGTGTCCCCCATACGACAAGTCTCCCCTGTCATCGCGCGGGCCCGTCCCCCAGGTCCCCGCCGGCGCCGGTCAGGAGAACAGGAACTTCCCGCAGTTGGGCCACTGGCCCTGCCAGCGGCCGTTCACCCGGTTGTAGAGCATCTGCGCCCGGTAGGTCTGCTCGGCGGAACTGGCGTCCGACGGCTTGCCCGAGCCGCCGACCGACGCCCACGACGACAGGGAGAACTGGTAGAGCCCGTAGTACCCGGCCGGGTTCACGGCCTTCGGGTTGTTGTGGGACTCGCAGTTGGCGAGCCCGCGCCAGTTCAGCCGCGTCACCGAGCCGCTGTTCGCCGACTTCGGCCCCACCGCGATGATCTGCGCGACGGGCCTGCGCTTCACCTTCCTCGCGAGGACCTTCGTGACCTTGCGGCCCTTGCGCCGGACGTAGGCCACCTTCACGAGGGTGATGCCGGGGCGGCCCTTGCGCAGCTCCTTCTCGCTCCACGGCGGGACGGACGAGCTCTTCTTGCGGACCGTCGGGGCGGTCGTCTTCACGACCTTGGTCACCGGCTCCGACAGCAGCCGCATGATCTTGATGACGTCCCCGGCGGGCTTGTCGGCGGCCGGCTCGACCAGGTCGTGCGGGCCGAGCGCGATCTTCGCCTGCTCCAGCACCTGGCCGACGGTCGCGCCGGTCGTCATGGTCTCGGTCTTCTTCGCGTCGACCACGATGACGACCTTGCGCGGCGCGGGGGCGCTGGTGCGCGGCGCGTCCGCGACGACGCCGTTCTTCGGGGCCGCCGATCCGCCGTCCCCGCCGCACGCCGAGGCGAGCAGCGCGGAGGCCAGCAGGACGGCGAGGGGCGCGAGCACGCGAGGCGCGCGCGTGCACGGCGCGGATGGGGAAGGCACGGGGAGTTCCTCCAGGGAGCCGGGCTCGGGGGGCGCCCGTCCAACGGCCAGAGATTAGAGGTCCCCGCCCGCCGCCGCCACCGCAACGCCGTCACTCGCCCTATTTGCCCGATATGCGTGCACCCGGGCCCCGCCCCGCCGCCCGGGTGCACGCGACTCACCAGGGGCCGAAGGCGCGCTCCCCGTTCGCGGCGATCGCGGTGCACAGCTCCGCCAGGTCCACGCCCTTGACCTCCGCCATCGCGCGGACGGTGTGCGGGATCAGGTACGAGGCGTTCGGCTTGCCGCGGTGCGGGATCGGCGTCAGGAACGGCGCGTCGGTCTCCACGAGCAGCAGGTCCAGCGGCGCCGCGCGCAGCGCCTCCCGCAGGGGCTCGGCGTTCTTGAACGTGACGTTCCCGGCGAAGCTCATCAGGTAGCCGCGGTCGGCACAGACCCGCGCCATGGCCGCGTCGCCGGAGTAGCAGTGGAAGACCACCGTGTCGGGCGGGCCCTCCTCCTCCAGGATCGCCAGCACGTCGTCGTGGGCCTCCCGGTCGTGGATGACCAGGGCCGTGCCGGTGCGCTTGGCGATGTCGACGTGGGCGCGGAAGGAGCGGTGCTGGTCCTCCTTCGGCGCCCAGTCGCGGTAGTAGTCCAGGCCCGTCTCGCCGATCGCGCGGACCTTCGGGTGCGCGGCCAGCCGGGCGACGTCGGCCAGGACGGCGTCGCTGATGCCCGTCGTCTCGTTCGGGTGGATCGCCACCGCCGCGTACACGTCGTCGAACTCGCCCGCGACCTCCACCGCGAACCGGGAGGACGGAAGGTCGCAGCCGATCGTGACGATCCGCGCGACGCCCGCCGCCTTCGCCGACCTCAGCTGCTCGTCCACCGGCGTCTCGACGATGTCGAGATGGCAGTGGCTGTCGAAGACGTCGACGGGCAGGCGCTCGGGCAGCGGCGGATAGGAACGCGGGGCCTGACCGTCCCCCTCCTCGGTCACGCCTTCTGCTCCAGCCGGGCGAGTTCCTCGTCCACCACCGACGTCTCCAGCTTCTTGAACAGCGGCACCGGCTTGGCCAGCGGGACGCCCGGCTTGATCGGCATGGACTCCCAGCGCGCCTCGGTCGCGTAGTCGCCGGTGAGGACGCGGTAGTCGGGGCCGCCCTCCTCCGACACCGTCTCCAGCTCGGGCATGCCGCTCCACACGCCCTGCCCGCCGAGCATCTCGTAGACCTTCTGCGAGGAGTTCGGCAGGAACGGCGTCAGCAGTGTCTTGGCGTCGTCGACGACCTGCAGCGCGGTGTGCAGGATCGACTTCACCCGCTCGGGGTCGTCCTTCAGCTTCCAGGGCGCCTGGTCCGACAGGTACTTGTTGGCGTCGCGGACGACGTCCAGCGCCTCGGTGATCGAGTTCTTGAACCGCGACCGGCCGAGCTCGGCGCCCACGGCCCCGAACGCGGCGCGGCTGCGCTGCAGCAGCGCCCGGTCGGCGTCGGTGAGGTCGCCCGCCTCCGGGATCGCGCCGAAGTTCTTCGCCGCCATGTTCACCGAGCGGTTCACGAGGTTGCCCCACGCCGCCACCAGCTCGTCGTTGTTGCGGCGGACGAACTCCGACCACGTGAAGTCGGTGTCCTGGTTCTCGGGGCCGGCGACGGCGACGTAGTAGCGCAGCGCGTCCACGTCGTAGCGCTCCAGGAAGTCCTTCACGTAGATGACCACCTGGCGGGACGAGGAGAACTTGCGGCCCTCCATCGTCAGGAACTCCGACGACACGACCTCCGTCGGGACGTTCAGCGCGCCCAGCGAGCCGGGCGTGCCGCCCTTGTCGCCCTGGCCGCCGTAGCCGAGCAGCATCGCCGGCCAGATCTCGGCGTGGAAGACGATGTTGTCCTTGCCCATGAAGTAGTAGGACAGGGCCTCAGGGTCCTGCCACCAGGCGCGCCACGCCTCGGGGTCGCCGGAGCGCCGCGCCCACTCCACCGACGCGGAGAAGTAGCCGACGACGGCGTCGAACCAGACGTACAGCTTCTTGGCCGGGTTGTCACGCCAGCCGTCCAGCGGGATGGGCACGCCCCAGTCGAGGTCGCGGCTGATCGCGCGCGGCTGCATGTCGTCGAGCAGGTTCAGCGCGAACTTCAGCACGTTCGGCCGCCACTGGCCCTGCTTGCCCCGCAGATAGCGTCCGAGGACCTCGGTGAACGCGGGCAGGTCGAGCATGAAGTGCTCGGTCTCGGTGAACTTCGGCGTCTCGCCGTTGATCCGCGACACCGGGTTGATCAGGTCGATCGGGTCGAGCTGGTTGCCGCAGTTGTCGCACTGGTCGCCGCGCGCCCCGTCGTACCCGCAGATGGGGCAGGTGCCCTCGATGTAGCGGTCCGGGAGCGTCCGGCCGGTGGACGGCGAGATCGCGCCCATCGTCCTGGTCGGGAAGATGTAGCCGTTGTCGTACAGGCCCTTGAAGACCTCCTGCACGACCGCGTAGTGGTTCAGCGTCGTGGTCCGCGTGAACAGGTCGTAGGACATCCCGAGGCCGTACAGGTCCTCGGCGATCACGGAGCTGTAGCGGTCGGCCAGCTCGCGCGCCGTCACGCCCTCCTTGTCGGCCTGCACCTGGATCGGGGTGCCGTGCTCGTCGGTGCCGCTGACCATCAGGACCTTGTTGCCCGCCATCCGCTGGTAGCGGCTGAACATGTCGGCGGGCAGCGCGAAACCGGAGACGTGCCCGATGTGACGGGGCCCGTTGGCGTACGGCCATGCGGGCGCGGTCAAGATATGACGGCTTGACGAGGACATGGAATCAAGGGTAGTCGCGTCACGGAGGCCGCGGCACGCGAGTAACCTGGCTCGGCGTCACAGCAGGACCAGCGGAGGCGGGAACCCAAGGCATGGCCCAGACCACGTCCGATCAGGCGGTCGCCCGGGACGCCGGCGAGGCGGAACCGGACGCGCCCTCCCTCCCCTCCCGCCTGCTGGGCCGGGTGCGGCGGACCCGGCGGGTGGTGTGGCTGTCGCTGCTGGTCGCGGCGTCCGCGGTGCTCGCCCAATGGGTGACCATGACGCCGCCGCTGTACTTCGACCCGTACTACGTGTGGCTCGCCGCCCGCGACTGGCCGCACGTCCCCCTCACCCAGTGGCCGTTCGACGAGGTCCCGCACCAGGTCACCCGCATCGGGCTGGTGCTCCCGGCGCGGCTCGCCCAGGAGGTCCTCGGCGACGGCCAGGCCGCCTACTTCACCGTCGCCGCCCTCGGCGGCGCCGCCTTCTTCGTCGGGACGTACCTGGTCGTCAGGTCCCTGTTCGGGGACGTGGCGGGCCTGGCGTCCGCGGCGGTCCTGCTGGTCCACCCGTTCTTCACCATGACCAACCCGTTCGGCCACGAGATCACCTGGTCGACCGGGGTGATGCTGCCGGACATGCCGGGCGCCGGGCTGTTCACCCTCGGGATGGCGGGGCTCGTCGTCGCGAGCCGCAGAACCGGCCGGGCGCAGACGCGGATGCTGCTGGCCGCCGGGGTGCTCCTCGGCACGTCGTTCCTCGTCCGGGAGTTCCTGGCCTTCCTCTTCCTCGCCATCCCCGCCTACCTGGCGCTGCTGCGGATCCCGTGGCGCCGCAACGTCACGGTCGGCGCGCCGATGCTGGCGATCCTGCTGCTCAACTTCCTCCACAACCAGCTGGTGTGGGGCAGCCCGCTCGCCGGGCTCATGTCGGCGGCGGGGCACGGCGGCCAGTCCCGCGACTACGTCACCCGCTCGCTCGCCGCGCGGTCGTTCCTGCGCGCGATGCACGAGTGGAACCCGCTCGGCCTCGTCTTCACCGCCGCGCTGGCCCTCACGATCGTCGGCTGGGCCCTCACCCGCGACCGGCGGCTCGCGCTGGTCCTGGTGTGGTTCTTCACCCTGGCCGTGCCGCTGACGCTGCTCTCCGGCGTCCTCGACCCGAACGACATCTCGCTGCGCGCCTGGCTCCAGCGGTACTGGTTCGCGGTGCTGCCCGCGCTGCTCGCGGGCGGGTCCGGGTCGCTGATCCTGATGTTCCGGATGCTGCCGTCCGGCCTGGTGTCACGGCTGCGGCTGCGGACGGTCGTGGCGCCCGTCCTGCTGGTCGCGCTCGGCGCGACGTACGCGGTGGCGGCCGTCCGCGCCGTCCCGGAGCTGCCGCGCGACAGGGCGTGGAACGAGCTGCGCGGCTACCTCGGCGGCCACCGCGACATCACGCTGATCTGCGCCGACCGGCGGCTCGCGCAGACCCTCACCTTCTACACGCGCGACGTGTGGGGTCGCCCGGTCTGGCGCGGCGAGATCCGCGACTTCCCGCACTACCTGCCGGTCCCGCGCAACGCGATGGAAGGGCCGATGCTCTACACGCGCTGGCGCGGCATGGAGTCGCAGATCGGCGGCGGCTGGCGCCCCGACCCCGCCCAGGGCTGGACGCTCATGTGGCGCTCCTCGGACGGAGTCCTCCAACTCTGGAATCCCCCCGCAGGGAGCACCCCCGGGAGCTAGGGCTTGCCTCGAAGTGGCCTCGGCCACGCACGCGAACGCGTGACCTGCCCGGTGGAGCGAGGCCGGAGGCGAGCGAAACCGGGCAGATCGCGAAGCGATGCCGCGTTCGCCCAGGCCAGGTCACGTAGCGAGCCGCCAGGCGAGCGAAGTGGGCCGGGACTGAATCAACACAGCTCTGTGATTCAGCCACGCAGCCAGGCGACCCAGTCGCCCTCGGCGGTGCGGCGGCTGGCGACGACGTGCCAGCCGGGCGGGGCGCCCTTCGGCCATGACGCGGTCGGTGGAGCGTTCTTCGGCCAGGCCAGGACGACCAGGTCGGCGTCCTGCGGCGGCGCGGTCCAGCGCGCGTCGAAGACGCTGCCGTCGCTCCACCAGGCCCAGTAGTACTGGGAGAGCCGGATCGTCCACCAGATGTTCCAGTCGACGGCGATGGACCGCTGCTTCTCCAGGTCCACGGTGCCCCGCAGGTCGGTGTAGGCCGTCTCGGCGCGCACCAGCGGCTGCGCGATGCGTTCGGTCGCGGTGACGCACATGGCGAGCGCGACGGCGGCCAGCAGGCCCGCCAGCAGCAGCGGGCCCTTCGAGCGGCGCGGCCGCAGCAGGACGGCCGCCGCCGACAGCGCGAGCAGTAGGAGCCCGGTCAGGGTGGCGCGCCAGAGGTGGAACGCCGTCCAGTCCCAGGTCAGGAACGACGTCTCCGGGAAGTCGTAGGCCGTGTAGGTGTACCGGCTGAGCAGGCCGCCCGCGTACCACTGGACGACGCTCGCGGCGACGACCGTCAGCGCGGCCGCCGCGCCCGCCGCCCAGAGCAGCGTCCGCCGGGAGGCGCGCATCAGGACCGCGATGCCGACCGCGAACAGCGCCGGCGTGACGCTGGCCAGGTAGCGGCCGTAGACGTAGTTGCCGATGCGGTACTCGACGGGCAGGGCCGCCGACGTCGCGAACGCGATGCCCGCCACGAGCCCGACGGCCGCGAGCGCCAGCGCCCGCACCGGCCCGGGGGTGGCGCGGCGGACCGCGAGGAACACGGTCGCGACGAGCCCGAGCGCCGCCACACCGCCGGTCGCGACGGACTGGTACCAGACCTGGCCGGTGCCGAGCGAGAGCATCCAGCCCCACCCGTCCAGGGTGGTGAGGCGCTTCACGACGTTGCCGCCGAGGTCGTTGTCGCCCTGCGGGTACATGTGCGGCAGCAGCGACCGGTTGAGCAGCATCCCCGCGGCCGTCGCGGCGGCGAGGGCGAGCACGGCGGCGGACACGGCGCGCCAGGACCGCCACCGGAACACCAGGGCGGCGCCGAGGAGCGCGGCGTGCACGAGCAGCAGGATCGCGCCGCGGGTGTGGCAGGCGTAGGCGTAGGCGACCAGCAGCGACGCGCCCGCCCCGGCCAGCGTCAGCCGGACGGACGAGCGGCGCCCCGCCGGCGGCGGGGCGGTCAGCCAGGTGTGCGCCAGGAGCAGCCAGCCGACAACGAGAACCGGCAGGATCGCGTCGGTCAGCACGAACCCGGAGTAGAACAGCACGCACGGCAGCAGCGCCGTGACGTGCGCGAAGACGTACGACCAGCGCCGCCGCACCGCCAGCCGGCGCAGCAGCAGGTAGGCCAGCGGCAGCATCGCCGCGCTGACCAGCGCGTTGATCGCCAGGGCGGCGCGGTACACCCCGACCGGGCCCTCGCCGACCCAGAAGGCGGGCGTCAGCAGCAGCGGGTAGCCGCCGCGGTACACCGTCCCGAACGACATGTCGGCGTCGGGCCCGCCGGTCAGGACGCGGGCGGCGAACAGGTAGCCCGACTCGTCCGGCGTCGCCACCGGCACCGTCTGCCCCGACCCGAGCCAGAGGCGTACCGCGACCTGCGCGACCCAGCCGAGCGCGAACAGCCAGGCCCAGCGGCGGCGGTCCACGCGCGGCGGCGCGGCGGCCGGATCGGCCGGGGAGGCGGGCGGGCGGGCGGCGGCGCGTCCGGGCGGCGCGTCCGGGCGCGCGGCGCCCTGCGGGATGCGGGTGCTCACCGGCGCGCGGCGCGCCGGGCGCGGACGACCGGGTTGAGAAGATCCATCGACGGACAAGCCTGTCACAGTGCGGGCGGGGCGTCCGAGCCCGGCCCGGAGACGCTCAGCGACCGTCCTCGTCGCCGTCCTCGGACGCGGTCGCGCCCGCCTTGGCGGCGGTGACCTTCGCGTCGGTCTTCACGCCGGTCTTCGCGTCGGTCTTCGCGTCGGTGTTCACGTCGGTGTTCACGTCGGTGTTCACGTCGGTCTTCGCGTCGGTCTCGGCCGCCTTCTCGGCGCGCGCGGCCTTCTCGGCCTCGTCCCTGGCGACCTTGTGGGCGGCAGCGTCGACGACGCCCGCGGCCTCCTCGGCCGGGTCCGTGAGCGGCGGGTGCTGGCGGCGGCGGATGCCGAGGATGCTGACGAACAGCGAGGCGAAGATGGCCTGGAAGCTCATCACCAGCGCGGTCGCGGCGGGGACGACGATGCGCAGCGAGTGCCGCGGGTCCAGCTCGCCGAAGCTGTTCACCCGCCAGTGCAGCAGGGACGCGACGAGGCCGGCGAGGCCCGCGGCCGCGAGCAGCCCGCCGAGCAGCAGGCCGCGCTCCAGGCTCCACCAGTCGATGACCTTCTGCACCCGGCGGTCGTGCGGCAGGAAGCCCTCCTGCATCGCGTAGACCTTCGTCAGCAGCGCGAACAGCACCGCCTGGAAGCCGATCACCAGCGCGGCGGAGGCGCCGACCAGCGTGTCGACGTCGAAGGCGATGTCCCCGACGGTCACCGGACCGGTCGACAGCGCGACCCCGGCGACCAGGCCGAGCATCATGAAGACCAGGCCGGGGATGAGGAAGAGCCAGCGCGGGCTGTAGAGCATGAGGAAGCGCAGGTGGCGCCACCCGTCGCGCCAGGTGTTGAGGTGCGGGGCGCGGGTCCGGCCGTCCGGCGACAGCGTGGTCGGCACCTCGCGGATGTCGTAGCCCTGCAGGGTCGCCTTGACGACCATCTCGCTGGCGAACTCCATGCCGCCGGTCTGCAGGCCGAGCCGCATGATCGCTTCCTTGTCGAAGGCGCGCAGCCCGCAGTGGAAGTCGCCGATCTTGCTGCCGAAGAACAGCCGGCCGACGAAGCTGAGCACCGGGTTGCCGAGGTAGCGGTGCAGCGGCGGCATGGCGCCGTCGGCGATGCCGCCCTTGAACCGGTTGCCCATGACCAGGTCGGCGCCGTCGCGCAGCTCGTCCAGGAACGGGCCGAGGGTGGTGAAGTCGTAGGAGTCGTCGGCGTCGCCCATCGCGACGTACCGGCCGCGCGCGGACCGGATCCCGCCCATCAGGGCGTTGCCGTAGCCCTTGTCGACCACCGGCACGACGCGGGCGCCCGCGTCACGGGCCAGCTGCTGGCTGCCGTCGGTGCTGCCGTTGTCGGCGATGACCACCTCGCCGTCGATGCCGCTGTCCTCGAAGAAGCCGATGGTCTTGCGGACGCAGGTCTCGACCGTTTCGGCCTCGTTCAGACATGGCATCACTACGGAGAGTTCCACGCGATCTCCTTCATTACCCCTGGTGGCGTCGTTACCCTTGGTGACCCTGTTACACCTGCTGACCGTCTGCGGCGTTTTCCACTAATCTCTGTTGTTCCGCGTGTTGTTCATCGGGACGGCCCGTCGGCGTTCATGATGCCCGCCGAGGGCGGGGCATGATGGCCGCTCTCGTCAAGAGCACCCGTATCGTGTTGCCCACTTGCAACCGGAAAACCCTATCCGGCACCGTCGCGGGCGGCATGTTAGGACGTCAAGCATACGGGCACGGCGGCCCGGAAAGGGTGGGCGGCTGTGACGCGCGCCGCAGGACGCAGTGCCGTGGACGAACGTAGTGCCCTGGACCAACGCAATGCCACCGGACCGGGGGCCGGACATCGAAGGGAAGGTGCGGCAGTGGCGGGGGAAACGCCGCGGGGCACCGCGCTCGACGGGTCGGTGCAGGGCGGGACGGCCCTGGCGACGGCGGCCGCGTCCGCCTCGGCGACGGCCGCACCGGACGCTCCGGGCGACACGCCCGGGGACGCGAAGACCGTCCCGGACTCGGTCAAGTCTTCGCCAGACGCCGGCAACACCGCACTCGAATCCGGTACAGATGGCCTGGAATCCGGCATAACGGCCGCCAGCATCCATGGGTCCATTAAGGACGGTCCGAAAACCGATTCAAAGGTACGTCCGGAATCGGGAGACGCATCGGACGGCCCACCAGGGGACAACGCGGAACCCGGCCGCGGAGGCGGGCGCGGAGGCGGGCGCGGGCTGTGGACGCTGGCGCGCCGCAACCCGGTCTTCAGTGTGATCATTGCCATAGCGGCACTGCTCCGCCTGGTGGCGATGCTCGGCTACCAGCCGGTGATGTTCTTCAACGACAGCTTCGACTACCTCAACGTCGCGATGGACCCGTATCCGCACCCGCTGCGGCCCGACGGGTACTCGTTCCTGCTGCTCGTCCTCAAGCCTTTCCACAGCTTCGCGCTGGTCGCCGGACTCCAGCACCTCATGGGCCTGGCCATGGGCGTGATGATCTACGCGCTGCTGCGGCGCCGGTTCGGGCTGCCCGGCTGGGGCGCCGCGCTCGCGGCCGCGCCGGTCCTGCTGGACGCCTACCAGCTGCAGCTCGAACACCTGGTGCTGTCGGACACGACCTTCACCTTCCTGGTGATGTGCGCGGTCACGCTGCTGCTGTGGCGCGACCGCCCGTCCTGGAAGATCGCCGCGGCGGTCGGGCTCATCATCGGGATGGCGTGGCTGACCCGCTCGGTGGGGATGCCGGTGCTCCTCGGCGTGCTGGTGTACATGCTCGTCCGCCGCAGCGGCTGGCGGCTCATGGCCGTCACGCTGGTCGCCTGCCTGCTGCCGGTGCTGGGCTACATGGGCTGGTACAAGGCCGAGAGCGACAAGTTCGCGATCACCGAGAGCAACGGGATCTTCCTGTACGCCCGGGTCTACAAGTTCGCCGACTGCCACAGGATGGACGACCTGCCGGTCAGCGAGTACCCGCTGTGCACCGAGCCCGCGAACCGGCTGCCGAACTCGCAGGACGGCATCTGGAACGCCCGCTCCCCGCTCAACCGCTACACCGGCACGCGGTTCAGCCCCGAGAACAACAAGCTCGGCAACGACTTCGCCAAGCGGGCCATCGCCGCCCAGCCGCTCGACTACGCGCAGGTCGTCGCGCACGACTTCCTCCGCGTCTTCCAGTGGAAGCGCACGGTGTTCCCCGATCCGGCGACGTACTCGCAGTACGAGTTCGAGAAGAAGAGCAGGCCGCTGCCCGACTGGCACATGCCCGGCGGCGGTACCGCCGCCCAGGACGCGCGCGGCTACGAGCACGGCAACGCCCGCACGCAGGTCGTCGAGCCGTTCGCCGGGGCCGCCCGCGGCTACCAGGACGTCTTCTACCTGCGCGGCACCATGGTCGGCGCCATCCTGCTCATCGGCCTGGCCGGGCTTGTTCCGCTGTGGCGCCGGTTCGGCGGCGAGTCGCTGCTGCCGTGGACGCTCGCCACCGGACTGCTGCTCGCACCCGCGGCCACCGCCGAGTTCGACTACCGGTACGTGCTGCCGGCCGTCCCGCTGGCGGCGCTCGCCGCCGGGCTGGCGTTCAGGCCCGAGGCCCGCGCGACGGCGGCCGGCTGGACGCGCCGCCTCTTCGGCCGCGGCAAGGGCGAGGCGACGCCGCCGGTCGAGCCGACGCCCCAGGAGTCGCAGGAGTCGCAGGAGGCCGCCCGCGTCACGGCCTGACCGGCCTGACCCGCCTGACCGCTACCAGGCGTGCAAGTGACGCAGGTGGAAGACCATCGCCACGTCGCTGCCGCTGCGGGCGATCGGCACCTCATCGTGCATGCCGTCCCTCGCGGACAGCGCTTTGACGTTCTGGCTGCCGCAGCCCGGGCAGGAGCGGTCCATCCAGGGCGTCGTGCAGGGCTGGCCCTGGCGCCAGTAGACGACGGCCTCGTTGCCGTGCCCGTCACCGGAATGCCGGACCTGGAACTCCTCGTCCCAGGATCCCTCGCAGTGCAGACACTCGAAGCCCCACACCTCGTGGTTCGTCCATGCCTCGTGCACGGCACCCACCCCTCACAGACCATCTTCCGCGCGTCTCTTCGGCGCCCCTGGTCTGCTCCCTCGGATGCCGCGGCCGGAGGCCACCGGATCGGTTATGCCCGGGAGAAACCCGTTTGGATCGCTCTGTGGGGGGTGATTATTTCCTGGCCTTGACAACGGCGTCGTAAACGAGGCGCTTCTGGGCGCCGTTCTCCCTGGCGACCTCGGCGATGGCCTGCTTGCGCGGCGTCCCGGCCGCCTCCCGCGCGGCGACGGCCGCCGCCAGATCCGCCGGGTCCGTCAGCCCCCGCGGCTCGGGCGCGCCCCCGACCACCACCGTGATCTCGCCGAGGACGCCGTCACCCGCCCACGCGGCGAGTTCGCCGAGCGTCCCGCGGCGGACCTCCTCGTAGGTCTTGGTCAGCTCGCGGCACACCGCGGCGGGACGGTCCGCGCCGAACGCCTCCGCCATCGCCGCGAGGCTGACGGGCAGCCGGCGTGGCGACTCGAAGAACACCATGGTGCGGGGCTCGCCCGCGAGCGACTCCAGCCGGCGGGCCCGCTCGCCCGGCTTGCGCGGCGGGAACCCCTCGAAGCAGAACCGGTCGGTCGGCAGCCCCGACACGGCCAGCGCGGTCGTGACCGCGGACGGGCCGGGCAGCACCGTCACCGGAACGCCCTCGGCGACGGCGGCGCGCACCAGCCGGTACCCGGGGTCCGACACGCCCGGCATCCCGGCGTCGGTGACGACCAGCACGTCCCGTCCGGCGAGCAGTTCCTCCACCAGGCCCGCGGCCCGCTCCCGCTCGTTCACGTCGTTGTAGGACACGACGCGCGCGGCCAGTTCGACGCCGAGATCGCCCGCCAGCCGCCGCAGCCGGCGCGTGTCCTCGGCCGCGATGACCGGCGCCTCCGCGAGCGCGGCCCGCAACCGGGCCGAGGCGTCCTCGGGCCTCCCGATCGGCGCCGCCGCGAGCCGCAGCGTTCCCGTCCCCGCCTCCATCACGGCCCCCATCCAGGTCGTCCCGTCACGCGGCTCATTGTCCCAGGGAAGGCCCCGAGGTCCTGAAGGAGGCGGCAAGTGCAAATAAACTCGCAGGATGTCGACGACGGATCTGGCTCCGGTCCCGGCCACGGCGTCCCGGCGCAGGCCCCCTCCGCTGCGGGAATGGCTCGCGCCGGCGATCCCCGGCAGCGCGCTGCTGTCCTGGCTGGGCCCGCTGCTGGTCACCGCGCTCGCCGCGTACCTGCGGTTCGACCGGCTCGGGACGCCGAAGGCCGTGGTGTTCGACGAGACCTACTACGCCAAGGACGCGCTCGCCCTCCTGAGGTTCGGCTGGGAGCACAACACCGTCGAGAACGCCGACAAGATGCTCATCGCCGACCCGGACGCCCATATCTGGGGCAGCGGGCCCGCGTTCGTCGCCCACCCGCCCTTCGGCAAGTGGATGATCGCGATCGGCGAGTGGATGTTCGGCGCGACACCGTTCGGATGGCGGTTCGTGCCCGCCCTGGTCGGGACGCTGTCGGTGCTGATCCTGTGCCGCCTCGCCCGCCGGATGACCGGCTCGACGCTGCTCGGCTGCGCCGCCGGGCTGCTGCTGGCGCTGGACGGCCTGGCGTTCGTGACCAGCCGGGCCGCGCTGCTGGACGTCTTCGTCATGTTCTGGGTCCTCGCGGGTTTCGCCTGCCTGGTGAACGACCGGGACCGGTCCCGCCGCATGCTCGCCGAGCGGATCGAGCAGGGCCGGACCTCGGTGTACGGGCCGTTCCTCGCGCACGGCTGGCGGTGGGGGGCGGGCGTCTGCCTCGGCCTCGCCTGCGCCACCAAGTGGACGGGGGTCTTCTACGTCGCCGCGTTCGGGGTCATGACCGTCCTGTGGGACTACGGCGCCCGCCGCGCCGCCGGGGTGCGGGCCCCGTTGCAGGGGACGATGCTGCTGGAGGCCGTCCCGGCGTTCGTGCAGATCGTCGTCGCGGGTCTGCTCGCGTACCTGGCGACCTGGTGGGGCTGGATCTTCAGGCCGGGCGGCTGGGGGCGCGGCGAGGTCTCCGGCAACCCGCTGTGGCGGCCGTTCGAGGCGATGCCGAAGCTGTGGCACTACCACTCGGAGATGCTCGGCTTCCACACCGGTCTGGACGCCAAGCACCCCTACCAGTCGTGGCCGTGGGACTGGCCGATCCTGCGCCGTCCGGTCGCGTTCTTCTACACCGAGCCGAAGGGCGCGTGCGGCGGCGCGACCCGCTGCTCGCGCGAGATCCTCGGGATCGGCACGCCCGCGCTGTGGTGGGGGGCGCTGGTCGCGCTGGCCGTGGTCGTGTTCCTCTGGCTGATCCTGCGGGACTGGCGGGCGGGGGCGATCCTGCTCGGCTTCCTCGCGGGCTGGCTGACCTGGTTCCCGTCGGCGTTCGCCGACCGCACGATGTTCCTGTTCTACGCGACGCCGCTGATCCCGTTCATGGTGCTGGCGGTCGTCCTGGTCCTGGGCTACCTGATAGGACCCGCGCCCGCCTCGGCGGCGGGCGCGCATGCCGCGCGTCCCGGCGAGAGCGGCTACGACGGGGAGCTCACCGCCCCGCAGCGGGCCTCCGACGCGTCGCCTCCCGGCCTGCCCTGGGAGACGCCCGCCGCCCCCGAACCGGCGCCCGGCCAGGTCGCCGGGGTCCGGCGGCTGATCGGCGCCGCCGCGGCGGGGGCGTTCCTGCTGGTGGTGCTGGCCAACTTCGCGTACTTCCATCCGATCCTGTCCGCGCAGACGATCCCCTACGACGACTGGCAGTCGCGGATGTGGTTCGACCGCTGGGTCTGACGCCCGGCCGGGCCGTCACAGCCGGGCGGCGGCGTCCGCGGTGACGGCCGGGGCCGCGGCGGGACGCAGCGTCCGCGCGCCGAGCAGGCACAGGGCCAGGGCCAGGACGCCCCCGACCCCGGCACCGGCGAACGCGCCGGGCACGCCCGCGGCGTCCTGCCCGACGCCCGAGACGAAGGAGCCGACGGAGCCGCCCGCGCCGATCGCCGCGACGATCCACGCGAACGCCTCGGTGACGGTCCCATCCGGGGCGAGCCGATCGACGAGCGTGAAGCTGCACGCGAGCACGGGGGCGAGAAACACGCCGGAGACGAACGCGAGCACCGACATGACGGGCAGGCCCGGCGCGAGGACGAGCGGGAGGTACCCGGCGGCGAGCGCGGCCAGCAGCCAGGGCAGCCGCCGGTGCGGCTCGCCCGCCCACCGCCGGGCGCCGTAGACGATCCCGCCGGTGAGGGCGCCGCCCGCCATGCACGCCAGGAGCAGTCCGGAGGCGAGGTCGCGGCCGAGGTCCTCGGCGTAGGCGACGACGGCGACGGAGTAGACGCCGAGCGCGATCCCGGCGCAGGCGAGCGACAGCAGCAGGACCCGCAGGCCGGGCGAGCGCAGCGGCCCGGCCCAGTCGGAGGCGCGCGGCCGGCCCCGCCACCGGCGGGACGGCCCGGACAGCGCGACCACGAGCGTCCCGGCGATGCCGAGGGCGCCGGTGATCAGCAGCGCGGTCTCGGTGTTCACGACGGCCGCGGCGACGACGAGCAGCGGCCCGAGGGTGAACAGCAGCTCCTGGGCGGCGGCGTCGAGCGCGTAGGCGGCGTCGACCTGCTCCGGGCCGTCCAGGACGTCGGGCCAGAGGGCGCGCAGCCCCGCTTCGAGCGGCGGGGTGGCGAACCCGGCGGCGAAGACGGCGGCGACCGCCAGCGGGAGCGGGGCCGCGCCGACGGCGGCGAGCAGGGCGAACCCGGCCGCGGAGGCGCAGGCGGCGGGCAGCAGGACGCGCGGCTGGCCGTAGCGGTCCATGGCGCGGCCGAGGACGGGCTGACCGGCGGCGGTCGACAGCCCGAGGACCGCGGCGAGGGTCCCGGCGAGGGGGTAGCCGCCGTCGTCGGCGCGGACGTGCAGGACGACGGCGAGCATGCCCATCCCGTTGGGCAGCCGGCCGAGGAGGGTGCCGCCGAGCAGCCGTCCCGCGTAGGGCCTTCGCAGGAAGACGACGTAGCCGCGCATTCGATGGCCCCCGGATCCCGGTCTAAATGTGAGTCATACGTATTACCTCCGTCATACGTACCACCTCCGGGTCCTCCCGTTCTAGTCTGATTTCGTTAGCCCGATCCGCCAGGGAGGCGCAGGTGCCGGCGATCAGCCGTCCCACCAGCAAGGACGTGGCTCAGGAGGCCGGGGTCTCGCAGTCCACGGTCTCGCTCGTGCTGGGCGGCAAGTGGAGCGGGCGCGTCTCCCCCGCGACCGCGCGCAGCGTGCGGAACGCCGCCGAGCGGCTCGGCTACCGGCCCAACCAGGCGGCCCGGAACCTGCGGCTCGGGACGACCCGGACCGTCCTGCTGATGGTGCCGACCCTGACCGCGCCGTTCTTCGGCCCCGTGTACACGGGCGCCGCGCGGGTCGCGGCCCGGCACGGCTTCGGCGTCGTGGTCTCGACCTGGCCGGACGACGCGGCGGGACGCGCCGACGGCCCGTTCGCGGCCCCGGACGAGGCGATCGACGGCGTCCTCGCGTCCTCGATGGCCGCGCGGACGCTCGGCGAGTTCCGCGAGACGCCCGTCGTGATGCTGGACAGCGGCCCGGACGGGCGGCCCGGCGCCCCCGCCCCCACGGTCGACTTCGGCGTGGCCGACGGGATGCGGGAGATCGCGGCGCACCTCGCGGACCTCGGCCACCGCCGGATCGGGCACGTGGCCGCCGCCCTGGACCAGTGGACGTTCCACGCCCGCGCGGACGCCCTCGCCGAGGTCGTCGCGCGCCTGCCGGACGGCGTCCTGACCCGGGCCGGCTGCGCGATCGACGTCGCCTCGGCCAAGGACGCCGCCACCCGGCTGCTCACCGGCCCCGAGCCGCCGACCGCCCTGGTCTGCGACGACGACCTGATCGCGGCGGGCGCGTACAAGGCGGCCCGCGCGCTGGGCCTGGACGTCCCGTCCGACGTGTCGGTCACCGGCTTCGACGACGTGCTGCTGGCGACGGCGCTGGAACCCGAGCTGACGACCGTCCGGCTGCCGGCCGAGGAACTGGGCGCGCAGGGCATGGCGGCGCTCCTCGACCTCCTCGGCGGCCGCCGCCCGGCCCCCCGCGTCCTGCCGGGCGAGCTCGTCGTCCGCGGCTCCACGGCACCGCCGCGCGCCCGCTGAACGGCCCGGGCGTTCCGGCTCGCCCCGGCTTCTCTTCTTCTGGGAAAGCAGGGGTATAAGGCGCGCATGGGATCCCATCCATCCGAGACCGACTTCGACGAGGATCCGGCCAACCGGATCGGCTCCGCGCCGCCGCGGACGCGAGCCTGGCGCGGCGGCGCGATCGAGGCGGAGGGCTTCCCCGTCGCGCGGCTGAGCGACTACCTGGAGCGCCCGGACATGGTCGTGTGGCTCGACCTGTGCGCGCCGCGGCGCGAGGACCTCCACGTGGTCAGCGACGAGCTCGGCCTCGACCCCGTCGCCGTCGAGGACGCGGTGTCCCGGCACGAGCGGGCGAAGCTCGACCGCTACGAGGGGTACGCGTTCCTCAACGTCTACGTCCCGGTGGTGACCGACGGCGAGCTGGCGATGCACGAGGTGTCGGCGTTCCTCAGCGAGCGCGCCCTCGTCACGGTCCGGCAGGACCGCGGGTTCGACGTCGACGCGCTCGTCCGCCGCTGGGACCAGACCCCGCACGCCGGGTTCGACGAGCCGACCGCGGCGTTCCTGCTCTACGGCCTGCTCGACCTGGTCATCGACCTGCAGCTGACGGCCGTCCAGGCGCTGGACGACGAGGCCGACGCGGTCGAGGACCTCGTCTTCGACGACGCGTTCCCGGTCAAGGAGATCCAGCGGCGCAGCTACCGGCTGCGCAAGAACCTGACCGCGCTGCGGCGGATCGCGCTGCCGATGCGGGAGGTGCTCAACACGCTGCTGCGCCGCGACCTGAAGATCGTCCCGCCGCCGCTGGTCCCCTACTTCCAGGACGTCTACGACCACACGCTGCGCGTCGGGGAGTCGACCGACGGCCTGCGCGACCTCGTCGCCGACCTGCTGGAGACGCGGCTGGCGCTGCAGGGCAACCGGATGAACGAGGTGATGAAGAAGGTCACCAGCTGGGCGGCGATCATCGCGGTGCCGACCGCGGTCACCGGGTTCTACGGACAGAACGTCCCCTACCCGGGGTTCTCCCAGCACTCCGGCTTCATCGCCAGCACGGTCATCGTCGTCGTCTGCAGCCTCTCCCTCTACGTGATCTTCAAGGTGCGCAACTGGCTCTGACCCGCCGCGTCCGGCGAGGTCAGCGCGGCGGTATATGCGTTCGCATATCGAGACCCACGTCATATCAATATTGGACATGCCGTTCGCGGCTCTGGTCTGCTCTCCGGCATGACGACCCACAGCATCCGCGACCGGCGGCTCGGCGCCGCCGCTCTCGCCCTGACGACCATCGCCGGCCTCGCCGGCTGCGGTTCCGGCACCGACCCGGACGTGCGGAGCGCGGCGCCGCGCAGCGCCACCTCCACGATCGCCGTCGATCCCGCGCAGGCGAAGGTGACCGCGCAGATCGGCCGCCTCGAAGCGACCCACCACGTGCGCATCGGCGCCTTCGCGATCGACACCGGCAACGGGCGCAAGGTCTCCCACCGGCCGGACGAGCGCTTCGCGTTCGCCTCCACGTTCAAGGCGATGGCGTGCGGCGCGGTGCTGCGCAAGGCCCGGCAGTCCGACCCCGGCCTGCTCGACAAGGTGATCCACTACACCAGGGACGATCTGGTCGCCGGCTCCCGCGAGACCGAGAAGCACGTGGACACCGGCATGACCGTCGCCGCCCTGTGCCACGCGGCCATCACCCAGAGCGACAACACCGCCGGGAACCTGGTGCTGAAGGAGATCGGCGGGCCCGCCGGGCTCACCGCCTTCTTCCGCTCGCTCGGCGACACGGTGAGCCGCAGCGACCGCTGGGAGACCGACCTCAACATCTGGAAGCCGGGCGAACTGCGCGACACCACCGCGCCGCGCCCGTGGGCGGGCGACCTGCGGGCCCTCACCGTCGGCGACGCGCTCGTCCCGGCCGACCGCAAGCAGCTCATCGACTGGATGAAGGCGACCGTCACCGGGGACAAGCGCATCCGGGCCGGGCTCCCCAAGAGCTGGACGGTCGGCGACAAGACCGGCACCGGCGGGGTCTACGGCACCGCGAACGACATCGCGATCGCATGGCCGCCGTCCGGCGCCCCGCTGGTCATCGTGATCACCACGAACGGGCTCACCGCCGACGCGGAGACGGACGACAGGGCCGTCGCCCAGACCGCCCGCGTCCTCGCCGGCGCGCTCCGCTAGAAGCCCGTGGCACGACGATCGCCCCTGGTGCCGGACGTCCGGCACCAGGGGCGGCGCGCGGCAGAGGCCGCCCGCGGCTCAGAGCGCCCTGAGGAACTTCGCGGCGATGGGCGCGGCGGCCTCGGCTCCGGTGCCGCCGCCCTCGACGATCACGGCGAAGGCGACGTCCTTGCGGTACCCGATGAACCAGGCGTGGGTCGGCGGGTCGTCGCCCTCGCCGAACTCCGCGGTGCCGGTCTTGCCCGCCGTCCCGGACGGGAAGTCGACGCCGGACGCGGTGCCCTCGCTGACGACCGCCGGCATGAGGGCGTGCAGGGCCTTCTCGACGGCGGGCTCCAGCCGCTTCGGCGGCTCGGGCTTGCGGCCTCCGGAGTCGGCGGCCCGCGCGGCGAGGGACGCCTCGACCAGGCGGGGCGAGCGCCAGGTGCCGTCGGCCGCGGCCGCGGCGACGCTCGCCATGTTGAGCGGGCTGGTCAGCACCTGGCCCTGCCCGAAGGACGCGGCGGCGAAGGCGGTGTCGTCCTTGTTGTCGGGGAACGCGGCGCGGACCGCGGGGAGCCCCGCGATGATCGGGGCGTTGAACCCGAACTGGGCGGCGACCTGGGCGAGCCGCTTCTCGCCGAGCTTGTCCACGGCCAGGCGCGCGAACGTGGTGTTGCAGGAGTGCGCGAACGCCTCGCGGAGCGGGACCGTCCCGAAGTCCTCGTGCTTGTAGTTGTGGAACGACCGGCCGCCGACCGCGGTGGTCGCCGGGCAGGCGACGTTCGACCCCGGGGACAGGCCGCCCGCGACGAGCGCGGCGGCCGTGACGACCTTGAACGTCGAGCCCGGCGGGTACCGGCCCATCAGCGCCCGGTTGTAGCCGCCGGGCTGGTTCGCCACGGCGAGGATCTCGCCCGTGGACGGGCGCAGCGCCACCATGGACGCCGGCTTGGCCGCCCCGGCGACCGCCTGCCCGGCGGCGGCCTGCGCCTTCGGGTCGATGGTCGTCTTCACGGGCTCGCCCTGGGCGCCGCCGAACCGCTGCAGCGTCTTCACCGGGACGCCTCCGGCGTCCACGATCTGCACGGCGAGCGCGGGCTTGCCGGAGAGGCGGCGCTCGTACTGCTGCTGGAGGCCGTCCACGCCGGCCGGGTCGCCCTTGCGGTACGGGGCGCCGAGCTTGCCCGCCGCCTCGGCGGACACGGGGCCGACCTGCCCGGCGAGCTGCCGCGCGGACCCGGACGGCGAGGACCCGAGGTCGCTTCCGTCCGCCGCGAGCACGGGGGCGCGGTCGGGCCAGGCGCGCGACGCGCGCAGCCGCTGCCCCTCCTTGAGCTCCGGGTACATGACCTGCGGCGACCAGCGGACGCGCCAGTCGCCGTCCTTCTTGACCATCGGCAGCGACCCGTCGTACTTCCACGTCCGGTCGCCGGCCAGCGTCACCTCGGCGCTGTAGGCCCCGCCGACCGCGTCGCCCTTGGGACGTCCCACGGAGGCGACCGTGTAGCGCTGCCTGACGACGCCGAGGTCGTCCCGCATCCGGGTGAACCGCGTCTCGAAGTCGGCGGGCGGGCGGTCGGTCAGTGCCTTCATCGCCGCGGCGTCGCCGCCGCTCCAGGCCGCGAGGTAGCGCTCCGCGGCGTCCCTCGGATCGTCACCGTCGCGCAGGAACCACACCGCCCCCGCCCCCACGATCACGACCGCCGCCACGACCGCGGCGACGGCGAGCACACGGGATCGGCGCATCGTCGAACTCCTTCTCCCCCTGATAGACCCGGCGGCCGGGCGATCCGCCGAAGACGCGGATGACCGCCGGGGGGCACCAGGACACCAGGCGTCGCCCTAAAAGTCCAAGATTGATATCGGTCCAGATGAATATCCGTTTTGGTATCATCACTGGTCGTGAACCTGGTCGGGCATCTGCGGTGCTTCGTCGTCGTGGCCGAAGAGCTGCACTTCGGCCGCGCGGCCGAGCGTCTCGGCATGGCGCAGCCGCCGCTGAGCCAGCGTATCCAGCGGCTGGAGAAGGAGCTCGGCGTGCGGTTGTTCGACCGGTCCAGCCGGCGGGTGCGGCTCACCGCGCCGGGCGGTCTGCTGCTGGAGGAGGCGCGTGACATCCTCACCCGCGTGGACCGCGTCTACTCCGTCTCCGAGCGCGCCCGGCTGGGCGAGGTCGGGACGGTGCGCGCGGGCCTGCCGAGCGACCTCGGCGGCCGGGTCGTCGCCGCGCTGATCGCCGCGTTCCGGGAGCGCCGCCCGGACCTGCGGCTCGACCTGCGCGAGACGGGCACCGACCAGCAGATCCGCGCGCTCGCCGAGGGCGCGCTGGACGCCGGGGTGGTGCGGCACCCGTGCGACGCCCGCGGGCTGGAACTCGGCCCGATGCTGGCGCAGCCGCTCGGCGTGCTGCTGCCCGCCGGGGACCGCGCCGCGCGACCGGGCGCGCCCCCGGAGGTGCATCTGGCCGACCTCGGCACCCGCGACGTCGTCGTCCCGCCGCGCGAGGAGGCGCCCGGCGCGCACGACGAGGTGCTCGCGGGCTGCCGCCGGCACGGGTACGCGCCCGCGGTCGTCCACGAGGCGCGGCATCCGGGGTTCGCGCTGGGGCTCGTCCTCGCGGGGTCGGCCGTGGCGCTCGTCCCGCGCACCGACGACACCGCCGGGGTGGTGTGGCGGCCGCTGGCGGGCGAGCCGCTCGCCTGGCGGACGTCCTGCGCCTGGCGGCGGGCCCGCGACCCCGAGCACGCCCGCGCCATCGCCGACTTCACCGCCGTCGCGACCGCGGTGCTGCGCGGCGAGGCCGGCATGGCGCCGCTCGACCGGGCCCCCGCCCGCCGGGTCGTCCCGCGCCCGTCCTCCGGGTTCCTGGCATGAGCGAGGTGCCGCTCAGGAGGGCGAGCGCGGCCGAGCGGATCAATGCCGCGTTCCGGTCCGCGGGCGTGACCGGGTTCCTGCACGTCGTCGACATCGACACCGGGCGGGACGTCGCGGTCGGCGCCGACGAGCCGGTGGTGCTCGCGTCGGTGTTCAAGGTGCCGCTGCTCGTCGCGTTCCACCGGCAGGCCGCCGAGGGCGTGCTGGACCCGGCCGAGCAGGTCACGCTGCGCCCGGGCGACCGCACCGCCGGGCCGACCGGGGTGTCGGCGCTGCTGGACGAGGTCCGCATGTCGCTGCGCGACCTCACCTGCCTGATGATCACCGTCAGCGACAACGCCGCCGCCGACGTCGTGATGGACCGGGTCGGCCTGGACGCGGTCAACGCGGCGGCCGCCGACCTCGGGCTCCGCGACACCGTCATCGAGGGCAACGGCCGCGACCTGCACGAGTCGCTGCTCGCCGACGCCGGCGCGGACAGCGTCGCCGAGGTCTGGGCGCGGCTGGACGAGCCGGGCGTCCAGGGCCGGCTGCGCGCCCTCGACCCGCTGCGCACGAGCCGCAGCACCCCCCGCGACATGACCCGGCTGCTGTCGATGATCTGGCGGGACGAGGCCGCCCCGCCCGCCGAGTCGGCGGCGATGCGCCGCCTGTTCGGCCTCCAGGTGTGGCCGCACCGCCTGTCGTCGGGGTTCCCCTACGACGACGTCGTCGTCAGCGGCAAGACCGGCACCCTGCCGACCCTGCGCAACGAGGTGGGCGCGGTCGAGTACCCCGACGGGGCCCGCTACGCGGTGGCGGTCTTCACCAGGTCGATGGTGCCCGTCGCCGTCCTCCCGGAGGCCGACGCGGTCATCGGCGCCGCCGCCCGGATCGCCGTGGAGTCGCTCCGCCGCCCCTGAACGGGCGGTGCGGCCCGGGCGCCACAGCACCCGCTCTGAAAACATAAGCTGTACCCCTGTTTTGGACGTTCTTGGAGAGTGTTCGTTGCGGCTGCCAGAGCATCTGGAGCTACTGCTCACCGACGAGCCGGTGCTCGACGTCTACTCGCACGGCCCGTGGCGCGTCCCGGACGGCCTGTTCGAGGAGATCTCGGCACGGATCGACGGGCTGGCGGCCGACCCGCGGGCCGTGGAGCTGACCACCGACGAGCACAAGCTGCTGACGCTGCCCGCGTCGCTCGTCACCGCGGAGATCTTCGGCATGCTGGCGTTCCTGCCGGGCGGCGGCGCGATCAAGGCGGGGTCGTGGTCGCAGCTCCCCGAGCGGCTGCTGCACCGGCACCTGGTCAACCCCGGCCCGCTGAGCACCCGCATGACCCGCTGGGACGCGCCGGGCGGGCGGTGGCGGCCCCCGGTGGACTGGCTCATCGAGGCGCCCGACCGGGCGCTGGCGATCGAGCTGGCCCGCGACTGCCTGTCGGTGCTGGAGGGCATCGAGCCGCTGGAGGAGCGCCGCAAGGCGCTGCTGCGCCTCTACGACGACCCGCCGGTCTGCGACGTCAACCTGCCCAAGACGGAACTGCGGGAGCACTGGCACGCGCACGCCGGAGACGACATCGTCGCGGCGGTGCCCGAGCTGCTCGGCCCGGTCGGCTACCTGGAGTGGGTCTGCGCGGGCCTGCTCGCGTCCTACGAGCACCTGATGGAGGCGGCGCCGCGCGAGGAGACCGTCGAGGTCCACCTGGTCCAGCTGCTGCTGCAGGGCAGCATGGAGCAGGTCCCGGCCGAGCTCGCGGTCGCGCTCGGCGAGGACCGGTACGGCGAGCTGCTCCAGCGGTTCACCGCGGAGCGCCGCGGGTTCAAGGCGGGCGCGTGGCAGGAGCGGACGCGGGCATGGCTCGTCCGGGCGCTCGTCGCGGGCGCCGCCGACGCGTGCCGCGGCTGGCTCGACATGGCGATGCGGTTCATCGCGATCGTGCAGGGCCTGCCGGGCGACCCGTGGTTCCCGAAGGCGGAGTGGATCCCGGTCGGCCAGTTCCAGACCGACCTGCGCCGCCTGTACGCGCCGCGCCGCCGCGTCGTGAACCCGCTCACCGAGACGCTGACGAGCGTGCCCGCCGCCGGCGCCGCGCCCGGGACGGCCGCCGGCGGGCGGCAGGAGATCGCCACGTCGCTGGTCGAGCAGCCGGAGGTCACCGAGGCGCTGGCCGAGCTGACCCGCGGCAGCGCGCCCGTCCGGCTGCTGATCAGCGGGCCGGACGGCACCGGCAAGCGCGACGCCGCGCAGGAGCTCGGCAAGGCGCTGGCGCTCGGCCGCGACCCGCACTGGGTCACCGACAACCTGTTCACCGGGCAGCGCCTGTCGGACGCCGTCGCCAAGCTGCACGCCGACGCCCGCGAGTGCGCCGGCGACCGGCTGCTGATCATCGAGGGCCTGGACGGGATCGTCGCCGACCCCGGCAACGGCGAGGCCCTGGCCGCCGAGCTGCACCGGCTCCTGGCCGTCCACCCCGACCTGAACCTGGTGGCGCTGTGCGACGCCGGCGGCGAGGAGCGGATCCGCGAGATCAACCCCGTCCTGCCGCAGCGGTTCCGGATCGCCCGCACCCGGCCGTTCACGGCGGCGGGCCACGCCGAGCTGTTCCGCCGCGCGCTGGACGCCCGCGGCGCCCGCGGCACCCGCCCGGCGATCGAGGCGGCCGGCGCGCTGCTGGCCGCGACCCCGCCGACGCAGACGCTCCGCAACGCCCGCCTCGCGCCGCACCTCGCCGACCAGGTCGTCGCCGCCGCGCGGGCCCGGCTGGAGGCCGGCGAGCCGGGCGCCGCGCTCGTCGTCCGCAAGCAGGACGTCCCGGCCGCGCTCGACACCGCGCAGGCCGCCGGGAACCCGCTGGCCGAGCTGAGCGACCTCACCGGCCTGGAGACCGTCAAGCACGAGATCGCGCTGCTCGTCGCGGGCACGCACGCGGCGCGGCTGCGCAGCGAGTCGGGCCTGCGGATCACCCCGCCGACCCGGCACATGGTGTTCACCGGCAACCCGGGCACCGGCAAGACGATGGTGGCCCGGCTGCTCGGCCGCATCTACAAGCGGCTCGGCGTCCTGTCGTCCGGGCACCTGGTGGAGGCGTCCCGCGCCCACCTCGTCGGCGAGTACATCGGGCAGACGGCGCCCCGCACGCGCCGCCTGGTGGAGCGCGCGGTCGGCGGCGTCCTGTTCATCGACGAGGCGTACACGCTGACGCAGTCGCCGCTGAAGGGCGACTACGGGCACGAGGCGATCGCCGAGCTGGTCAAGCTGATGGAGGACCACCGCGACGACCTCGTCGTGGTCGTCGCCGGCTACGAGCAGGAGATGGCCGAGTTCCTCGCCGCCAACCCCGGCCTGGACTCCCGCTTCCCCAAGCAGATCCACTTCCCCGACTACAGCGACGACGAGCTGATCACGGTGTTCGGCCAGCTCGCCGCCGCCGACGGCTTCGAGCTGGCCCCCGGCACCGAGGACGTGCTGCGCTCGATGCTGCGCCGCGCGCCGCGCGGCCCGTCGTTCGGCAACGGCCGCCTGATGCGCAACATGCTGGACGTGGCCGTCGCGAACCAGGCCGACCGCGTCGCCTCCGCCGCCGTCGTCGCCCTCACCAAGGACCCGGCGGCGAAGAAGGGCGCGGGCAGGGACAAGGGCACCGAGCAGGCGCCTCCCACCCGGCAGGAACTGGTCACGCTGACCGCCGACGACCTGCCCCCGCTGCTGGACCACCCCGAGGAGTTCTTCGGCCTCTACCTGTAGGCAAGGCCCCGGCTGTGTTGATTCAGTCCCGGCCCACTTCGCTCGCCTTGCGGCTCGCTACGTGACCGTGCCTGGGCGAACGCGGCATCGCTTCGCGATCTGCCCGGTTTCGCTCGCCTTCGGCTTCGCTCCACCGGGCAGTTCACGCGTTCGCGCGTGGCCGAGGCCGTTCGAGACAGGCTGGGCGTGGCCCGGCTCAAGTGGTGAGGTGCTCGGCGGCTGTGAACAGGAGGCTCTCCGCGCCGCGGCGGGTGACTAGCTGCGCCCCGATCGGCAGCTCGCCGCCGCCGTCCGCCGGGACGGTTCCGGCGGGGACGGACAGGGCGGGCAGCCCCAGCACGTTCCACGGCGAGGTGAGGCTGACCAGCAGCGCGGTGAGCGGGCCGAGCCCGACCTCGGTCGCGCCGATCCGGGGCGCGGGGATCGGCATGGTGGGCATGGCCAGCAGGTCGTAGCGGTCCAGCAGACCGGCGATCTCCTCGGCGTACCGGTCCCGCTCGCGCAGCGCACGCACGAGCCGCCAGCCCGGCATCCGGCCCGCGTCCTCCAGGCGGGCGAGCGTCGCGGCCTGGTACCGGCCGGGCGCCTCGGCGACCCGCTCGGCGTGCACGTCGTACGCCTCGCTGTACTCGATCGCCAGGAACACCTGCCGGAGCCCGGCGAAGTCGATCCGCTCGGACGGCGCGTCCGGGAACAGGGCGCGGACGCGCCGCTCCACCTCCGGGTCGCACGCCGGCGGCTCGATCCAGGCGACACGCCCGTACGGGGCGTCCCCGGCCCGGCCGCCGCCGGACGAGCCGGCCAGGAGGGAGGGGACGGCCTCCGCGGGCCCGGTCAGCGCGTGGTAGGCGACGCGGCAGTCGTCGGCGGTGGCGGCGAGGACGCCCACGTGGTCGAGCGAGCGCGACAGCGGGAACACTCCGTCGGCCGGGATCGTGCCGTGCGCCGGCTTGAACCCGGCGATCCCGCAGAACGCGGACGGGATGCGCACCGACCCGCCCGTGTCGGTGCCGATGGCGAGCGGGACCATGCCCGCGGCGACCGCGACGGCGCTGCCGCTGCTGGACCCGCCGGACATCCGCTCCCGGTCGTGGGGGTTGCGGACCGCCCCGTTCACCGACACGTCGCCGCTGCCGCCGAACGCGAACTCCTGCGTCCCGGTCTTGCCGACGATCACGGCGCCCGCGTCCCTGAGCATCGTCACGCAGGCCGCGTCGGCCTCGGCGACGTGCCCGGCGTAGTGGCCTGACCCCATGCCGGTGGGGAGCCCGGCGACGTCGATGATGTCCTTCACCGCGACCGGGACGCCGTGCAGCGGGCCCCGGTCGACGCCGGACGCCAGCTCCTCGTCGGCCCACCGGGCGGCGGCCTCGGCGCCCTCGGCGTCCAGGGTCACGAAGGCGTTCAGGTCCTTGTCGACCGAATCCAGGACCCGCGCGACCAGGCCCCGCGCCGACTCCCGGCCCGCGCGCAGATCGCGCCCGATGCCGGTCAGCGTCCGTCCGGTGAAGAACCCGCCCATTGCGTCTCCTTGCCCTCTACCTGTGCCGATCTGCGTAGCATCTCAGACCCTCGCGGCCCCTCTCCGTCCGCCCGCCGTCCCGGTCGTCGCGCACAATGTGGCATTCTGTCATCAATTGATCGCTCACAGTCAACCGTTCACCGCAGATTGCCCACCGCTGGTCGAACCCGCTTCCGGAACCGTGAACCTACGCACGGGTAGGCGGCAGGCTTCCAGCACCCAGAGGTGACGCTCCCGCCGGTTCGCTGGGGGGCGGGGCGGAGGCCGCGCGCCGACGTGCGCCCGGCATGCCGCCCCTGTAACCGGTGACGGTCACACCGAGGTGGGGGGAACGAGGTCACGGCCGGGCGCCGTGGCCTCGTTGTCGCCAGGGACGTTCGGCCCTAGGCCCGCGAGCACGGGGCTGATGGGCTCTCCTCGACGGTTGAGAACCCCGTCCGTGGGGACGGGATGTCCTCAGGGCGATCGAGAGAACCCGGAGGACCCGCATGACCCAGTCGGGCACCCTGAGCGATGACGACGTACGGCAGATCAACGCGTACTGGAGAGCCGCCAACTACCTGTCCGTGGGGCAGATCTACCTCCTGGACAACCCGCTGCTCCGCGAGCCCCTCGAACGGCGCGACCTCAAGCCGCGGCTGCTCGGGCACTGGGGCACCACGCCGGGACTGAACTTCTGCTACGCCCACCTCAACCGCGTGATCAGGGCGCGCGACCTCGACATGATCTACGTCATGGGCCCGGGGCACGGCGGGCCCGCGGCGGTCGCGAACGCCTGGCTCGAAGGCACCTACAGCGAGGTGTACCCGGAGGTGTCGCAGGACGAGGCGGGCATGCGCCGGCTGTTCCGGCAGTTCTCCTTCCCCGGTGGCATCCCGAGCCACGTCGCGCCGGAGACGCCCGGCTCCATCCACGAGGGCGGCGAGCTCGGCTACTCCCTGGCCCACGCGTTCGGGGCGGCCTTCGACAACCCCGGCCTCGTGGTCGCGTGCGTCGTCGGGGACGGCGAGGCCGAGACGGGCCCCCTGGCGGCGAGCTGGCACTCCACCAAGTTCCTCGACCCCGTGCGGGACGGCGCCGTCCTGCCCGTCCTGCACCTCAACGGCTACAAGATCGCGAACCCGGCGGTGCTGGCCCGCATCCCCGAGGAGGAGCTCGTCCAGCTCCTGGACGGGTACGGCTACCGCCCGTTCCTGGTGAGCGGCGACGAGCCCGCCTCCATGCACCGCAAGATGGCCGCCGCCCTCGACCAGGCCCTCGACGAGATCGCCGACATCCAGCGCGCCGCCCGCGAGGGGCGGGCGACCGAGCGGCGCCGCTGGCCCATGATCGTCCTGCGGTCCCCCAAGGGCTGGACGGGCCCGAAGGAGGTGGACGGGCTGCCGGTCGAGAACACCTGGCGCTCCCACCAGGTGCCCCTCGCCGGGGTGTGCGAGGACGCCGGGCACCGCGCGCAGCTGGAGGAGTGGCTGCGCTCCTACCGCCCGGAGGAGCTGTTCGACGAGGCGGGCCGCCCGGTGGCCGCGCTCCGGGCCCTCGCGCCCGCGGGCGACCGGCGGATGAGCGCGAACCCGCACGCCAACGGCGGGCTGCTGCTGAAGCCGCTGGCCCTGCCCGACTTCCGCGACTACGCCGTGGAGGTCGGCAAGCCCGGCACCGTCACGACCGAGCCCACCCGCAGGCTCGGCACGTTCCTGCGCGACGTCGTGCGGGCCAACCCGTCCAACTTCCGGATCATGGGCGCGGACGAGACGGCGTCCAACCGGCTCGGGGACGTGTTCCAGGCCACCGACCGCGTCTTCCAGGGCGGGCTGCTGCCGACCGACGAGCACCAGGCCCGGTCCGGCCAGGTGATGGAGGTGCTGAGCGAGCACCTGTGCCAGGGCTGGCTGGAGGGCTACCTGCTCACCGGGCGACACGGGCTGTTCAACAGCTACGAGGCGTTCGTGCACATCGTCGACGCCATGTTCAACCAGCACGCCAAGTGGCTCAAGGTCACCCGCGGCCTGCCGTGGCGGCGGCCGATCGCGTCGCTGAACTACCTGCTGTCGTCGCACGTGTGGCGGCAGGACCACAACGGCTTCACCCACCAGGACCCCGGCTTCCTCGACGTCGTGCTGAACAAGAAGCCGGAGATCGTCCGCGTGTACCTGCCGCCGGACGCGAACACGCTGCTGTCGGTCGGCGACCACTGCCTGCGCTCCCGCGACTACGTCAACGTGGTCGTGGCGGGGAAGCAGCCCGCGCTGAACTGGCTGCCGATGGACGCCGCGATCGCGCACTGCACCCGCGGCATCGGCATCTGGGAGTGGGCGTCCACCGACGGCGGCGCGGACCCCGACGTCGTGCTGGCCTGCGCGGGCGACATCCCGACGCTGGAGACGCTCGCGGCCGCCGACCTGCTCCGGCAGCTGTTCCCCGAGCTGCGCGTCCGGGTCGTCAACGTGGTCGACCTGATGCGGCTCCAGCCGTCCAGCGAGCATCCCCACGGCCTGTCGGACCGCGAGTTCGACGCGCTGTTCACCACCGACAAGCCCATCATCTTCGCCTTCCACGGCTACCCGTACCTCATCCACCGCCTCACCTACCGGCGCGCGGGACACGGCAACCTGCACGTCCGCGGCTACAAGGAGGAGGGGACGACGACCACGCCGTTCGACATGGTCATGCTGAACGACCTCGACCGGTTCCACCTCGTGATGGACGTCATCGACCGCGTCCCGTCCCTCGGCGCCCGCGTCGCCCACCTCCGGCAGCGGATGGCCGACCAGCGCCTCTTCCTGCGCGCCTACACGCGCGAGCACGGCGAGGACGCCCCGGAGGTCCGCGACTGGACGTGGCCCTACTGATGCGCGTCCTGACGGTCAACCCCGGGTCGAGCAGCCTGAAGGTGAGCCTGCTCGACGCCGGAGACGAGGTCCTCGCCGAGGACTCCGGCGGCGGCCACGAGATGGCCGGGCTGGTCGCCCGGCTGCCCCGGCCGGACGCCGTCGGCATCCGGTTCGTCCACGGCGGCACCGACTTCACCGAGCCGGTGCGCGTCGACGAGAAGGTCACCGCGCGGCTCCGCGAGCTCGCCGACCTCGCGCCGCTGCACCAGCCCGCCTCCCTGCGCGCCCTGGCCGAGATCACCGGCGTCCTGCCGGACGTCCCGGCCGTGGCGTGCTTCGACACCGCCTTCCACGCCACCCTGCCGGACGCCGCCGCGACCTACGCGCTCCCCCGGGAGTGGTCCGAGCGGTTCGGGCTGCGCCGCTACGGCTTTCACGGGCTGTCGTTCTCCTACGCCGTGCGCCGCGCCGGCGAGATGATCGGCGCCGACCCGGCCGCGCTGCGGATGGTGGTGTGCCACCTCGGCGCCGGGGCGTCGCTGTGCGCGGTGGCCGGGGGCCGGTCGGTCGACACCACCATGGGGTTCACGCCCCTCGAAGGGCTGGTCATGGCGACGCGGGCGGGCAGCATCGACCCCGGCATCCCGCTCTGGCTGATGAAGCACGGCATCGCGCCCGCGGAGGTGAACGACGCGCTCGAACGCGACTCCGGGCTGCGCGGCCTCACCGGCACCGGCGACATGCGCCGGGTCCGCGAGCGGGCCGCCGAGGACGACCGGGCCGCCCTCGCCGCCCTGGACGTCTACCATCACCGCCTCCGCGCCTGCGCCGCCGCGATGACCGCCTCGCTGGGCGGGCTCGACGCCCTCGTCTTCACCGGCGGGATCGGCGAGAACGACCCGGCGGTGCGCCTGCGGCTGGCCGAGGACCTCGCCCACCTCGGGACCCGCGTCGACCCCGGCCGCAACGCGGCCGCGGACGGCGACACCGACGTCACCGCCGCCGGCGCGGCCGTCCGGACGCTCGTGGTGGCGGCGCGCGAGGACCTGGAGATCGCCGCCGGCGTCCGGAGGTGCCTGCGGCCGCAAGCCCCGCCCGCCGCCGTGAGGTAGTACATAAGGTGTGAGCGTGGAGAACACGGCGGGCGCTTCGGAGGGCGCGATCCGCAGGCTGGCGAACATCCAGGCGATCACCGACGAGGCGTTCGCCGCCATGGACGTGGACGACCTCCTCGACACCCTCCTCGACCGCGTCCGCGCCGCGCTGGGGGTCGACACCGCCGTGGTCCTGCTCCTGGACCGGGAGGAGCGGTTCCTCGTGGCGACGGCCGCGAAGGGCCTCGAGGAGGAGGTCGTCCAGGCCGCCCATGTCCCGGTGGGCGAGGGGTTCGCCGGGCGCGTCGCCGCCGAGCGGCGGCCGGTCTACGTCCCGCACGTGTCCAGCGCCGGCGTGTTCAACCCGCTGCTCGCCGAGCGGGGCCTGCAATCGCTGCTCGGCGTCCCGCTCGTCGGCGGCGGGACGCTGGTCGGCGTCATGCACGTGGGGACGCTCGCCCACCGTCGCTTCACCGGCGAGGGACCGAGTTCCTCCAGCTCGCGGCCTCCCACGCCGCGCTGGCGGTGCGGTCCCTGCTGGGCCGGGCCGAACGCGCCGGCGCGCTGGAGCTGCAGCGCAGCCTCATCCCGGCCCCGCCGCCGCGGGTCCCCGGTCTCGAACTGGCCGCCCGCTACCGTCCCGGCAAGGCGCTCGTCGGCGGAGACTGGTACGACGTGTTCGACCTGCCGTCGGGAGAGGTCGGCATCGTCATGGGGGACGTGGCGGGCCACGGGCTCTCGGCAGCCGTCGTGATGGGCCGGATGCGCAGCGCGCTGCGCGCCTACGCGCTGGACAACGACGACCCGGCCGAGGTGCTGCGCAAGCTCAACCGGAAGATGCTGCACTTCGAGCCGGAGGCGACGGCGACCGTCCTGTACGCGGTCGTCGACCCCGTGGTGGGCCGGGTCCGGGTCTCGTCGGCCGGGCACCCTCCCCCGGTCCTCGCGCTTCCGGACGGCCCGGCGGAGTCGGTGGACATGAAGTTCGACGTCCTGATCGGCCTGGGCGAGAACCTCCCCCGCCGGACCATGACCTTCGGCCTCCGGCCCGGCGCCCTGCTCTGCTTCTACACCGACGGGCTGATCGAGCGGCGGAACGAACCGATCCTCGACGGCGTCGCCCGGCTGTGCGAGGCGACCTACGCCGGCCCGCCCGAGACGGTCGGCGCGGCGGTGATGTCGGCGATGATCGGCCGCGAGGCGCCCGAGGACGACGTCGCGCTCCTGGTCGCGCGCCGCGTCCCGTAGAGGCGCCCGGATGACCCGCGGGGACTTCGCGGAACCCCGGTGCGGGCGGGAGCGTCCGAGTCGGGCGTTTCGGAGGCAAGGGGGCGGCGGTGGCGGGCGTTCGGCGGGCGGGTCCGGGTCGGCGACGGCTCGTGGGGGCGGTGCTGGGTCGGCGACGGCTCCTGGGGGCGGTCCTGGCAGGGGCGGTGGCCGTGGCGGGAGCGGTCGTGGCGGTCGTGGCCGCCTTCGATGCGCCCGTTCGGCCTCGGGAGTGCGGGTGCAGGCCGCCGCCGGTGACCAGCGGGATCAGCGGTGTGCCGCGCGAGTGGCAGGCCGCCGTGGCCCGGCGCGACGCCGGGACGGCCTGGCGGTTGCTGACGCCCGAGGCGCAGCGGCGGTACGGCTCGGTGAAGGGGCTGCGCGGGGCGCTCGCCCGGCTTGCCCTGGATTCCCACGGGCCCTCGGGGTGGAGGCTCGTCAACACGGACACGCAGGGGAGCGGCACGCCGAGCACGTTCCTCTACCTGCTCGTCGAGAAGCGGAACCTGCGGCCGGCCGGAGCCGTCGTCGTGCACTCCATCGCCGACGGCTCCGCCGATGGGCGGGTCGATCCCGTGCCCGCCGCCACCGTCCGCATCCTGGAACCCGCCGCGCGGGCCACCGTGGGCGTGCGCCCGCGCCTGCGTGCGGCGGCCGGGTCCCCTCCCGCGTACGCGGTCGTGCGGCGGGACGGTGAGATCCAGGGTGGCGTGGGATCCATCCGTGACGCGGACGGGTGGGACACACCGTTCTACGATGCGCTCAAGCCCGGCCCGGCGCTGATCGTCGCGGTCGAGGAGGACGGCGGCGGACGCCTCGCGTACGGAAGCGTCCGCGTCACGATCCGCTGACCTCGTACCGCGTCGCCGGCGGCGTCAGTCGGCCGGCTTGCGGGACGCGGCCCGGGCGCGCTTCTCCTCGTCCTCCAGGAGGGGGCCGACGCGGAACGGGACCTGGTGGGTCAGCACGATCGAGGTGGTGCTGCGGCGGACGCCGGGGCAGGCCAGGATCGAGTCGATGACCTCGTGGAGCTGCTTGCCGTTGGGGGCGACGGCGCGGACGAGGAGGTCGCCCTGGCCGGTGATCCCGAGGACCTCCAGGACGCGCGGGATCGCCGAGAGCGCCACGGCGGCCTCGCGCAGCCGGCCCTGGGCCACCTCCAGGGTGACGAAGGCCGTCAGCTCGAATCCGATGGCGCCGAGGTCGACCTCGCGGCCGCGGTGGCCGATGACCCCCTCGCGTTCGAGGCGCTCCACCCGGGCGTGCGCGGTGTTGCGGGCGATGCCGAGCTTGGCGGCCAGTTCCGTGACGCCGATGCGGGGCTGCTCGACGAGGCGGCGCAGGATCTGCAGATCGAGGAGAGTGGTACGGGTCACAACGCTCAGCTCCGGCGGATAACTCGATTCTGACTTGAGCAATCCGCTCAATTATCGTCCGACCATCTTGCACTCCGCTCAGCTTAGGCGGCTCAATGCAAGCATGAGCACCACCGTTTCTTCCTCCCCCCTCCGCGACCGGCTCGAACTGGAGCGCGGCCGGATCGCGATCGGCGGGGTGCACGCCCTCGTCCGGCTGCTGCTGGAGCAGCGGCGCGCGGACGCCCGGCGGGGATGGCGGACCGCCGGGTTCGTGTCCGGGTACCGGGGGTCCCCGCTCGGCGGCCTCGACCAGCAGCTGGTGCGGGACGCGAAGCTGCTGGACGCCCACGACATCCGGTTCGTGCCGGGCGTGAACGAGGAGCTGGCGGCGACGGCCGTGTACGGGTCGCAGCTCGCCGACCACCTGCCGGGTCCCCGGTTCGAGGGCGTGTTCGGGCTCTGGTACGGCAAGGCGCCCGGGGTGGACCGGTCACTGGACGCGTTCAAGCACGCGAACTGGCTCGGCACGTCGGAGCGCGGCGGGGTGCTCGCCGTGGTGGGCGACGACCCGTCCGCGAAGTCGTCCACGCTGCCGTCGGCGACGGAGGGCGCGCTCGCGGAGGCGTTCATGCCGGTGCTGGTGCCCGCGTCGGTGGGCGACCTGCTGCGCCTCGGGCGGCACGGCTTCGAGATGTCGCGGTTCAGCGGGGCGTGGACCGGGTTCAAGCTCGTGACGGACGTCGCCGACTCGCACGAGATCGTGGACGTCGAGCCGGTGCCCGGCCCGGTGTACCCGGAGTTCGCGTGGCGCGGGCGGCCGTGGAAGCCGACGCGCAAGCCGGGCGTCGACCTCCAGGGCACGACGGCCCTCGAAACCGAGGTCCTCCAGGGCCGCCTTCAGGCCGCGACGGCCTACTCGGCGGCCAACGGCCTCGACCGGATCGAGGGCGCCGCCGGCGACGCGGCCGTCGGGCTGGTCGCCGCGGGCCGCACCTATGTGGAGCTGCGCGAGGCCCTCGACCGGCTCGGGCTGGACGACGAGGCCCTCGCCCGCCGGGGCGTCCGGCTGCTGCGCCTCGCCATGATCTACCCGCTGGACGCGGACCGGATCCGCGAGTTCGCCCGCGGCCTGCGCGAGATCGTCGTCGTGGAGGAGAAGCGGCCGTTCGTCGAGACGCAGATCCGGGACGTCCTGTACGACCTGGCGGAGCGTCCCGCCGTGTACGGCAAGAACGGCCCGGACGGCGCCGGCCTGGTCCCGCCGGACGGGGGCCTGGACGCCGACCGTCTCGTGAAGGCCCTCGCCAGGCTCCTCGCCGACCGCGTCGGGCAGGAGCACGTGGACCTGCGCGACGCGGTGCTGAAGCCCCGCACGCCGCAGATCAACCTGCTCGCCCCTGCGCGCACCCCGTACTTCTGCTCGGGCTGCCCCCACAACCGGTCGACGGTCGTCCCGGACGGGTCGGTCGCGGCGAGCGGCATCGGCTGCCACGTGATGACCGTGTTCACCGACCGCGGCATCGGCACCACGCAGATGGGCGGCGAGGGCGCGATGTGGGTGGGCGCGGCGCCGTTCTCGGACACCGGGCACATGTTCCAGAACCTCGGCGACGGGACGTTCTTCCACTCCGGCAGCCTCGCGGTCCGGCAGGCCGTCGCCGCCGGAACCAGCATCACCTTCAAGATCCTCTACAACGCCGCGGTGGCGATGACCGGCGGGCAGGACGCCGACGGCGGCTCCGACCCGGCCGCGATCACCCGGATGCTGCACGCCGAGGGCGTCGCGAAGATCGTGGTGGTGGCGGACGACCCGTCCCGCTACCCGCGCGGGACCGGCTGGGCGCCCGGCGTCCGGGTCCGGCACCGCGACGACCTCGACGCCGTCCAGCGGGAGCTGCGCGAGATCCCGGGCGTGACCGTCCTGCTGTACGACCAGGCGTGCGCGGCCGAGACGCGGCGCAAGCGCAAGCGCGGCCTCGTCCCCGACCCGCAGACCCGCGTCCTGATCAACGAGGCGGTCTGCGAGGGGTGCGGCGACTGCGGCACCAAGTCGAACTGCCTCAGCGTGGAGCCGGTCGAGACCGAGTTCGGCCGCAAGACGCAGATCAACCAGACGTCCTGCAACAAGGACTACTCGTGCGTGGACGGCGACTGCCCCTCGTTCGTCACCGTCCTGCCGGGCGGCAAGCCCAGGGCCGCACGGACGCTGGCGCCGATCGGCGAGCTGGAGGAGCCCGAGGCGCGGCCCGAGTCGGCGGACGTGCTGCTCGTCGGCATCGGCGGCACCGGCGTCGTGACCGTGAACCAGGTGCTCGCCACGGCGGCGCTCATCGACGGCCGCCACGCCCGCGCGCTCGACCAGACCGGGCTCAGCCAGAAGGCCGGCGCGGTCGTGTCGCACCTGCGCATCGGAACCGCCGACCGGGAGCGGCCGGGCATGGTCGGAGCCGGCGGCGCCGACGCCTACCTCGTGTTCGACTCCCTGGCCGGGACGACGGAGGCCAACCTGCGCCGCTGCGCGCCGGACCGCACCGCCGCGATCGTGTCGACCAGCGAGGTGCCGACCGGGCGGATGATCGTGGACACCTCGGCGTCGCTGCCGCCGAGCGCGGCGCTGGTCAGGCGGATCGCCGAGCGCACCCGGGCGGACCGGCTGGTCGCGCTCGACGCCCTCGCGCTCGCCGAGCGCTGGTTCGGCGCCACGACGACGGCCAACTTCGTGGTGGTCGGCGCCGCCTACCAGGCGGGGCTGCTGCCCCTGTCGGCGAAGGCGATCGAGGAGGCCCTCACGCTGAACGGCGTGCAGGTGGAGGCGAACATCCAGGCGTTCCGCGCCGGGCGCCGCCTCGTGCTCGAACCCGAGGGCCGGGACGAGGCCGCGGCGCCCGCCGCCCAGGTCGCGCCGCGCCCGCTGGACGCGACCGCGTCGGCCGCGATGGACCTCGTCGACGCGGCCGGCGTGGACGGCGAGCTGGCCCGCGTCCTGCGGATCCGCGTGCCCGACCTCGCCGCCTACCAGAACCTGGCGCTCGCCGGGCGGTACCTGGACGCGGTCCTGCGCGTCGCCAGGGCCGAGGACGCGGCGGGGGCCGCCGGGAACCGCCTCGCGGTGGCCGTGGCGCGCAACCTGTACAAGCTGATGGCCTACAAGGACGAGTACGAGGTGGCCCGCCTGCACCTCGACCCGGAGCTCGCCCGGCGCGTCGAGGAGCAGTTCGGGCCCGGCTCCCGGGTCGCCTACATGCTGCACCCGCCGCTGCTGCGGGCCGTCGGCGTGGACCGCAAGATCGCGCTCGGCCGGACGGCCCGCCCGGCGTTCCGCGCGCTGCGCGCGATGCGGCGGCTGCGCGGCACCCCGCTCGACCCGTTCGGCGCCACCGCGCAGCGGCGCGCCGAGCGGCGCCTCGTCACCGGGTACGTCGCGGTGGTGAACGAGCTGGTGGCCGGGCTGGACGCGGGCGCCGCCGGGGACGGCCGGCACGAGTCCGCCGTCCGGATCGCCGAGCTGCCGGACATGATCCGCGGTTACGAGGACGTCAAGACCGCGAACATCGCCCGGTACGAGGAGAGCCTGCGCGAGCTGCTCGCCGCGTGGCGGGCCGAGCGGTCGCCGAGCCGGGTGTGACGCTCAGGTGATCGCGCCGGCCACCGCACCGGCCAGCGCGATCACCACCAGCTCCAGCGCGAGCAGCTTGGCCAGCGGGCCCGGCGCGAGCCGGCACGCGTAGCACTGCTCGACGAAGATCTTGAGCTGGTCGGACGGGTGCAGGCGCGGCGCGGAGTGCCGCGACGGGACGCCGCGCAGCGCCGCCGGCGGGGGCGGCCGCTCCTCCACCGGCCGCACCAGCACGCTGGTGACCGACCGCGTCGGCACGACCATCCGGTCCCAGTGCAGCGCGTCCAGCGGCAGCGGCTTGCCGTGCCCGTCGAGCTGGAAGATGGGGCCGCACAGGGTGATGAAGGGCGGCTCGCTCCCGCGCGCCGCCGATTCCTCTCCGAGGAGTCCGCGAAAGGTCTCGCCGCTGTTCAGGGTGATTTCGAGTTCGACGTCGCGGTCCCCGTAATCGGCGCTCGACCCGGCCGCCGGACGGGCCTCGGCGGGAAACGGCCCCGGACGATTCTCCAAACGCGCGAGAACGGCCGCGGCCAGCGACGAGAGCGTAAGGGAAAGCGCGAGGAAACAGCACGCCGTCCAGGCGGCGGCGAGGGGCGGGACCGCGGCGCCGCCCTCGTCCAGGAGGCGGTGCGGGCTCGGCACCACGGCCTGCCCCAGCACGCCCAGCAGGATCGACGTCACCGTCGTGACCATCGTGCCTGCGACCACCACGCGGGAGAACCGCGGCAGCGTGCCGCCCGGGCGGGCGCGTTCCCGGCGGCCGCGCACCAGATCGAAATGCAGGCCCGGAACCGCCGCCAAGACCAGCAGTACGACGGGCACGACAATGGAGCCCACGGTCATGGTCACCCCTGCCCTGCATCGGGGATCATGAGCTACAGATCCTGTCACTTGGACCGGGGATTCTCAATATCAAGACAACTGACTCCTGGTCCAATTGCCGTCCCTTTTCGGGACCGTTCGAAAAGGTCTTCACCGCGGATCGGTCGAACCCGCCGGGGCCGGCGGCGCGTACTGCCTGACGAGCCGGGGACCGCGCCCGGCACCGGAGTGCGACGAGGGTGACGTCCAGTGGAATCGGGACTGCGGCTGACGGAGCGCTACCGCCTCGTGGAACGTCTCGACGACGGCGGGACGATGGAGGTCTGGCGCGCCTGGGACGAGCTGCTGGGCCGTCCCGTCGCGGTCAAGGTGCCGGCGCCCGCGGGCACCGGGCCGCAGCGGGGTTTCCGGCGGGGCGTGAACCGCGCCGCCGCGCTCTCCCACGCCGCCCTGGAGACGGTCTTCGACAGCGACCAGACCCGCGACGCGTCCGGCCGGCTCGCGCCCTTCGTCGTGACCGAGTTCCTGGTCGGCGACACCCTCACCGACCGGTTGCGGCGCGGACCGCTCGCCGTTCCCGAGGCGGCCTCCGTCTGCGGTCAGATCGCGGGGGCGCTGGAGGCCGCGCACGCCGCGGGCGTGACGCACGGCGACCTCAAGCCGGACAGGGTCGTGCTCGTCCGCGGCGACACCGGCCTCGACGTGAAGGTCGTCGACACCGGAATCGGCGGCGTCGTCCGGTCGGCGGGCGACGGCACGGAGGCCGCAGACGTGCGGGCGCTCGGCGTCATCATCGCCGCCTGCCTCGCCCCCGGCGCGTCCGGAGAACTGTCCGCGCTCGCCGCCCGCTGCATGGGTCCGGACGCCCCGTCCGCCGCCGAGGTCGCCGCCCTCCTCGCCCGCGACGAGGGACCGCCGAACGCCGTCTTCGCCGCCCCGCCCGACGGCCACCGGACCGGCGCCCTGCCTCCGCCGCCCGGCCGAGGGAACGCCCGCCTCGCCGCGCTCGCCCTGGTCGTGGCGATCCCGGTCACGGCCGCTGCGGCGGTCCTGCTCTCGGCGCCGCGCTCCCCGGTCGCCGTCCCGGCCCCGGCGCGGACGAGCGCCGCCCCTCCGGCCCCCGCGCCGACGTTCCGGACGCCGCAGTCGGCGACCGCTCCCCGCGTCACCGACGCGCTGGGGCGGCTGCGCCCCATCGTCAGCCGCGGCTACGCCGCCGGCGAGATCCGCTCCGACGTCGCGATCGACCTCGACAACGTCATCACGAACCTGGAGAACGACCTCACCGCCGACCGGAACGTCGACGTCGGCGGCCGGATCGCCGAACTGCACGACAAGATCGTCACGCGCCGCCGCGAGCGCGGCCTGTCCCCCGGGCTCGCCGAAGAACTGAACCGCGTCCTCGCCACCGTCCAGACATGACGGGCGAACGGGACGCTGGATGGCGGCGCGAGGGCCTGCCCGGCACCCCGCACGCCGCCCGCTTCCCCTGGCTCGCGCTGGCCGGGGTCGCCGCCACGATGGCGGCGGCGACGGTGCTCGTCCTCGGGATCGGCGACACCCTCTCCAGCCGGGACGATTCCGCCGACCGGCTGCTCCCGCTCCAGGCGGCGTCCCCGTCCGCACCGGCTCCGCCCGAGCCGTCCAGCCCGGCGACGCCCCGGCCGCCGCCCGGATCGGCCGCCCCCGAGCCGCCCCCACCGCAGGCGCCGCCCACGGAACCGAACGTGGAGGAGGTCCTGGTGAGGCTGCGGCATGCCGTGGACGAGGGTGTGGCCGCCGGGGACGTCCGCGACGACGTCGGCCTCGACCTCGGCAACGTGATCGAGCGAATGCTCGACCACGGGCAGCGGAGCCGCACCGACGTCGCCTCCCTGCGCCACAAGATCGCCACCCGCGCCCGGGAGGGCGCCATCACCGGCGGCCGCGCCGAGCAGCTCCGCGTGATCCTCGACGGCGCGCTCCCCTAGACCTCGCGGGCCAGGCCGGGGCTTGACGGCGGCATATCGTTTATCGTTATTATCGAAAAACGATATGCCCCCCCGAAGGAGACGACATGACCTGGGCGACGCGCTGGTCCCGTTTCGACACCCATTTCCTGGAGCTGGTCATCGGCCTGGGCCTGCTGCTGGTCGGGCTCTTCCAGGCCCTCTTCCCGATCCTCGGCGTGACCGGCCCCTTCCCGCCTATCGACACCCGCGACGTCGACCTGCGCTCCACCGCGCAGGTGCCGGACCTGGCCTCCGGCGGGACGTCCCTGCGCGGCACCCACCACGCGGAACTGGCGGTCGGCGACCCCGGCCTCTGGGACCGGGTGCTGCTCGCCGCCCCCGAGGTCGCCCGCGCCGTGCTGATCATCGTGATCCTGTCGATCCTGCTGCGGATGGCCGCGACGTTCCGCGGCGGCGACGTGTTCGTCCCGGCGAACGTCCGGCGGCTTTTCGCGATCTCCACGGCCGTGCTGCTGCTCGGCATCGCGGCCCCCGCCCTCGACATGCTCACCACGAACGCGCTGGTCAGTGGCACGCCGCTGGAGGACGCGGTCGAGATCGGCTTCGAGGTGCGGGCCTCGACCGTCCTGCTGGCCATCCTGATCGCCGCCCTGGCCGGGGCGTTCGGGCACGGCACCCGCCTGCGCGCCGACACCGAGGGCCTGGTCTGATGCCGCCCGAGGACCCCCACCAGATCACCGTCCACCTGGACGCGATCCTCGCCGAGCGCGGCATCACCCTGGTGGAGCTGGCCGAACGCGTAGGGGTGACGCCCGTCAACCTCTCCATCCTGAAGAACGGCCGCGCCAAGGCCATCCGCTTCACAACCTTGAGCGCCCTGTGCCGAGAGCTGGCCTGCCAGCCCGGCGACATCCTCTCCCGAGCCGAGGAATGACCCCCCTCCCCTTTGACAGCGACAAAGCGCGCCAAGCCGCAACCATCAGGCGCGACAACCGCACCCGTGGGCCGCAACGACCGCAACCGTCGGACGCGCCAACCGCAACCGTGGGCCGCAACAACCCCAGCCACCACAGCAACCACCAACAAGCCGGGCCACCGCGATTGCGAGCGAAGCCAGGTTCGAGCCCGCGAGAACCTGATCGCCGAGTGAGCCGCCAGGCGAGCCGAGGCGATGCAGCAATCGCACGTGTTTTTGGGGGCGGTCGGCGCCCCCAAGGCGCCGACCGCCCCCAAAAACACAATAAATACAGCAGGCACCTCTCCGGATGAGGTGCCTGCTGTGCGGGGTACGGGCGAACCGGGCCTTGCGGTCCGGGTCAAGGCTTCGCCCGTTTCCCGTGTCAAGGTGGGGTTTCAGGCGCGGGCGATCACTTCCGTTTCTGGCTCGGGGACGGGACGGGACGGCCGGGGCCGGCGCGGGGTCATGCCAAGGGCGGTGATCGCTGCGATCACCATGAACGCGCCGACCATCAGCCAGGCGTGGACGTAGGCGGTGTGGGCGTCGGTGTAGCCGCGCGGGGTGCCGAGGACGGCGACGGCCAGGCTGACGCCGAGTACCGCGCCGATCTGCCGGCTCATGTTCACCACGGCGCTGCCCGTGGCGTAGCGGTGGGAGGGCAGTTCGACCGCGGCCGCGGACAGGATGGTGGGGAGGGCGAGGCCGACGCCGGTGCCGCCGATGAGCCAGCCCGGCAGCATCTGCGCGGCGTAGGCGGGTACGGGGCCCAGGCTCGTCGCGATCAGGACGACGCCGAAGGCGCACAGCATGCACCCGGCGGCGGTGATCAGCCCGACGGGGACGCGGGCGGCGAGGCGTCCGGCGATGAGCGCCATGACGGGGACCATCAGGGGGCCGGGCGCGACGGCGAGCCCGGTGCGGATCGGCGAGTAGTGCCAGACCTGCTGCATCCACAGCACGCCGAGCAGCAGGTTGGCGGCGAACGCGACGGTGAACAGCAGGACGGCGGCGTTGGACCACAGGAAGGTGCGGACGGCCAGCAGCGCGGGTTCGATCACCGGCGCGGGGTGGCGCAGGGACCGCAGCCAGAACCAGGCGAGGCCGAGCAGCGCGGCGGCGGCCACGAGGACGGTCCGTTCGCCCGGCCAGTCGTTGATCTTCACTACGCCGAGTGCCAGCAGCGCGATCGCCGCGGTCGCCACGGCGGTCCCGACCAGGTCGGGGACGCGGGCCGTCACGCCTTCGCGGGAGTCGGGCACGAGGCGGGCGGCGAGCAGCACCGCCGCGATGCCGATGGGGACGTTGACTTCGAAGACCCAGCGCCAGGAGGCGTCGACCAGGACGCCGCCGACCGCGGGCCCGGCCGCGGCGGCGATCGCCGAGGCCGCGGACCAGATCCGCACCGCGCCGCCGCGCCGCTCGGCGGGGTACGCCGACAGCAGCAGCCCGAGGCTGGTGGGGATGAGCGCCGCGGCGCCCGCGGCCTGGACGACGCGGAAGGCGACGAGCCACCACAGCGAGGGGGCGGCGGCGCACGCCTGGGAGGCGAGAGTGAAGACGGTGAGGCCGAGGAGGAGGCCGGCCTTGCGGCCGTAGCGGTCGGCGAGCCGGCCGAGCGGCACGAGCAGGGCGGCGAACACGATCGCGTATCCGTTGAGCACCCACGACAGGTCGGCCATCGACTCCCCGGCGAAGTCGCGGCCGATGTCGGTGAACGCCACGTTGACGATGAACAGGTCGAGGCCCGCCATGAAGGAGGCGACGGAGAGCACCGCGAGCACCGGTCCCCTGCGGATCCGGCCCGCGCCGCGCACCTGACTTTGTTCCACCATAGTCAGGGAGGCTAGCGAGCCCCCTGACTTTGGTCAAGCAAAGTCAGCAGGTTTATAGTGGAAGGGTGACAATCTCACTGGAAGGGCACTTCGCCGACCGTGACGCCTGGTCGATGCAGAACTGCCCGGTCGCGAGGACGCTCGCCGCGCTCGGCCCGCCGTCGGCGGTGCTGGTGCTGAGCGAGGCCTTCTTCGGGACGAACCGATTCGGCGACTTCGTGCGCAACCTCGGCATGACGGAGTCGGCCGTCACCGCCCGGCTGCGCCACCTCGTCGACGCCGGCCTGCTCACCAGGGAGCCCTATCAGGAGCCGGGGCAGCGCACGCGGTACGAGTACCACCTGACGAAGATGGGCCTGGACCTCGCGCCCACCCTCGTCAGCCTCATGGAATGGGGCGAGACCTACCTCCCGCACGAGGAGGGGCGCCAGGTCATGCTGACGCACGCCCGCTGCGGCGAGCGCGTGACGGCGCAGGTCAGATGCGCGGACGGCCACGACGTCGCGGTGGACGAGATCGTCATGGGCCCGCCGGGCGCGGCGGACGGCGAGCAGGGCGACGGCGGGTCCGGGGGCTGACGGGCGGCCGCGGGCGGCCGCCGCGCTCACGCGTGCCGGGTGCCGCCCGCGAGCCGCAGCGCGTGCTCGACCAGCGAGACGAGCACCTGCTTCGCCGACACCGTCCGGCGGGCGTCGCACAGCAGGACGGGGACGTGGGGGTCGATGTCCAGGGCCGTCCGGATCTCGGGCGCCTCGTAGCGGTCGGCGTCGTCGAAGCAGTTGACGGCGACGACGAACGGCGTGCCCTTGCGCTCGAAGTAGTCGATCGAGGCGAAGCTCGCCATCAGCCGCCGCGTGTCGGCGAGCACGACCGCGCCGAGCGCGCCGCGCGACAGCTCGTTCCACATGAACCAGAACCGCTCCTGGCCGGGCGTCCCGAACAGGTAGATGGCGACGCCGTCGCGCAGCGTGATGCGGCCGAAGTCCATCGCCACGGTCGTGGTGGTCTTGGCGGCGACGCCGTCGAGGTCGTCGACGCCGACGCTCACGTCGGTCAGCGCCTCCTCGGTGCGCAGCGGCCGGATCTCGCTGACCGCGCCGACCATGGTCGTCTTCCCGACGCCGAACCCTCCGGCGACGAGGATCTTCAGCGCGACGCGCGGGCCGTCCGCCCGGTCGTCGGGCTCGTCCGGTTCCGCGGTGGCGGGGGGCGGGGCGTCAGAGCGCGCGGAGTTCATCGAGCACCCTCCTGAGCAGGTTCGGGTCGTTGTGCGGCTGGAGCGCGGTCGCCTGGCCGAACGGCCCGGACGGCGACGGCGCCGGGGACCATCGCTGGACTTCCAGGAGGCCGGAGTCGAGCAGGTCGCCGGCCAGTACCCGGATCACGCCGAAGGGCAGGTTCAGGTCCGAGGCGAGGTCGGCGAGGGCGTGCGGGCGCCGGCACAGCGCCAGCAGCCGGCGCTGCTGGCGCGAGAGCCGGCCGGGCTCGGGCGGCGGCCGCCCGGTCGCGACGAGGATCGCCACGATGTCGAGCGGCTCGCCGCTCGGCCGGGTGCGGCCGCGCGTCACCGCGTAGGGGCGGACGATCGGTCCGGCGGCCGCGTCGAGCCACCGTTCCCTGCCGGGACCCCGGGGAGCACCGGGCCCGTCACTGGGGTCCATGGCGGGTCACCGGTGTCCGGGTCCGGGCGCGCCCTGCCTGAGTCCGGTGGACAGCTGCCTGCCGACCCGCTTGACCAGCATCGTCATCTCGTAGGCCACGAGGCCGGCGTTGGCGCCGACCTCGCTGAGCAGCGCGAGGCAGCTGTTGGCCCCGGCCGGGACGACGAAGAACAGGCCCTTGTCCATCTCGACGAGCGTCTGCCGGATCTCGCCGGAGTCCAGTTGCGGCCGGGCCCCGACGGCGAGGCTGTGGAACCCGGCGGCGAGGGCCGCGAGGTACTCGGAGTCCTCCCGCCCGACGCCCCGCGACATGCCCATGACGAGCCCGTCCCGGGACAGCACGACCACCTTCCTGATCTGCGGGACCCGGTCGACCAGGTCGTCGAGGAGGAAGTTCAGCTCCGCGGCCACTCCCTGATAGGTCATGATCTTCCCTCCATGCCGGGCCCCTCGGGCGCCTCGTCCTCGTCCCGGCCGCGCAGCCAGCCCGCCTGCAGGGACGCGAACAGGTCCCGGGACGCCTCCGCCGACCGTTCCTCCCAGGCGGCGATGGCGTCGCCGGTGGCGGCGGACTCTTCTCCGTACGGGCCGGTCTCCTCGTAGGAACCGGTGTCTTCGTAGGTGCCGGCGTCGCGCAGCTGGGGCGCGAGGCTCCCGCCGCGCACCCGGCGCGGCAGCGGGGCCCGCCCTCCGCCGGTCGTCTGCGCGTCCCCGAACTGCGTCCCGCCGAACGGGGACTCGCCGAACGGCGTCTCTCCGAACGACGCGGGAGCGCCGTACCGGTCGGCCGCTCCGCCGTAGGAACCGCCGCCGAAGGCGGGGGCCCGGGGCCCGGCGGCCTGGAACGGACGCGTGGCGTCGGTCGGCGGCGGACCGTGCGGCGGTGGGGTCCCGAACGACGTCGGGGTCTGGTCACCGTCGTCGAACCCCACCGCCGCGTTCTGGTCCGGTTTCTCCTCGCTCCCCCAGTGGGGGAAGGACACCGGCGTCTCTGGCGGCGCCGCTTCACCGGCCGGCCCCATGGCGTCGGGCGCCGCGCCGTTGGGCGCCGGACTGCCGGGGATCGCCCGGTTGGGCGCCGTATCGGTCGACGCCACGTCCTGGACGGGGGCGATGTCGTACACCGGCGCGTTGAGCGTCGCGGTGGACGACGGCGCCGGCGGCGTGGGCCAGGCGCGCATCGACCCGTTCACCGCCGCCGCGCCCCGCTGCTGGACGGGACCGGCCTGGACGGCGCCGTCCTCGTCCTCGGGCTGGTCGGCGTCCACGATCAGCTGGCGCGGGATCAGCACGACGGCGCTGACGCCCCCGTACAGGGACGGCTGCAGCGCGACCCTGATGCCGTGCCGGCCGGCGAGGCGGCCGACGACGAACAGCCCGAGGCGGTCGGTGACGGCCAGGTCGAACTCGGGCGGCCGCGCCAGCCGCAGGTTCAGCGCGTCCAGCTCGGACTGGTCGAGCCCGATGCCGCGGTCGATGATGTCGACGGCGAACCCGTTGGCGCCCATCTCGCCGCGGACGAGCACCTCGGTCGGCGCGGGCGAGAACACCGTGGCGTTCTCGATCAGCTCGGCGAGCAGGTGGATGATGTCGGCGACGGCCTCGCCGATCACCGCGGCCTGCCCGGACACCACGACGATCTCGACCCGGGTGTAGTCCTCGACCTCGGCGACGGCGGCGCGCAGCACGTCCTCGACGTGCACCGGCCGGCTCCAGCCCCGCCCCGGGGACGTCCCGGACAGGATGACCAGGCCCTCCGCGTGGCGGCGCATGCGGGTGGTGAGGTGGTCGAGGCGGAACAGGTCCTCCAGCACCTTGGGGTCGGAGGCGTCGCGCTCCATCTCGTCCAGCATCCGCAGCTGGCGGTGCAGCAGCGACTGGCTGCGCCACGCGACGTTGAGGAACACGCGGCTGATGCCCTGCCGCAGGTAGGACTCCCGCACGGCGGTCTCGATCGCGGTGTGCTGCACCTTGGTGAAGGCGTCGCCGACGCGCGCGACCTCCCGCGACTTGCCGATGACCAGCGGCGGTGCCTCGGCGTCCACGTCCACCTCCTCACCACGCCGCAGCCGGGCGACGACGCCGGGCAGCCGGTCCTCGGCGAGCTTCAGCGCGGCGCGCTGCAGCCCCCGCAGCTCCCGCGACAGGCTGCGCGCGGCCAGCAGCGACAGCAGGATCGAGGCGATCACCGCGAGCAGCCCGAACCCGCCCGCCAGGACGAGCCGCATGATGATCCGCTCACCGATCGGCTTGGCCATCTCGTTGAGCGCGAGGCTCGCCTCGGTGACCTTCTGCGCCCACGCCTGCGACAGCAGCTGCGTGGTGGCCTGCCAGTCCGCGGCCTCGGGCGGCAGCCGGTCGCCGCGGGCGCCCACGATCGCGTCCTCGGCCGCCCGGTACCGCTGGAACTCCGGGGACGCGGCGAGCCTGCCGATCGGCCCGCGGATCTGCTCGTTCAGGTCGGCGAGGCCGGCCTCGAACACGCGGCGCCCCTCCGCGGCCCACTGGACGAACGCGGTGTGCTCGGCGGCCGTGAGCCGCCCGTTGCGCGCCATCGCCGCGGTGACGAGCGAGTCCTCCCGCAGCATGTAGGCGCGGGCGTTGCCGATGCCGATCAGCGCCCGGCCCTGCGTGAAGATGGCGACGTCGTTGACGGTCACCAGGCCGTCGAAGACCTTGATGACCTGGTCGAGCAGGACGCTGTAGGAGTTGATGACCTCCAGCGGCTGGGCCCGGCCCGAGTCGACCCTGGCGCGCAGCTGCGGGAGCCGGTCGAGCGCCCGGACCGCCTCGGCGAGGCGCCGCTTGGTCTCCGGCTCGGCCGCGTCCCGCGCGTCGGGCGACAGCGCGGTCGAGCGGAACGCCTTGTCCACGGCGCTCACCCGGGCGCGCTGCCCGCCCAGCTTCTGCCGGTCCGCGGGGTCGCGTGTGCTGAGCGCGACGACGCTGAGGGAACGCTCCGCCTGGAGCTGGTTCACCAGGTAGATGCCGGGGAGGCCCACCTTCTCGTACGTCGTGGAGAAGTCGTACTTGTCGAACGCGTCGCCGAGCGTGATGTTCGCGGCGAACGCCCACAGGGTGATGAGGGACACCAGCGGGACCAGCAGCAGCGCCGTGATCCGCAGCCGGATGGGACGCCTGCGCCGGGGCCTTCGGCCGGACGCGTCGTCACGGGGTGTCGTGCGGGACATCGAGATCACTACCTCTAGCCGGGGGCGGGCCGCGCTGCCGGCCCGTGTGTCGGGGGTGGCCCGTGTGTCGGGGGGTGCGGGGTCAGGGGTGGGCCTCGTCCAGGGCCGCGCGGGCGACCAGGCCGCGCAGCCGGCCGGTGATCATGGCGACGGCCTGGGCGTGCCCGCGCAGGGCCTTGTCCCGCGCGGTGTACTGCCCGATGTCGGCGTGCATGGCGTGGTCGGACACGATCGTCTGCCACAGCAGCGGCCTTCCGTTCGCCGCGATGCCGAGGTCGATCACGGTGAACCAGGTCGAGACGACCACGACGACGGCGCCGACGCGGATGACGTCCTGCGCGAGCAGGCGCCCCCGCACGTCGAGCAGCAGCCGCTGGGCCTCCTCGGCCGTGGCGCGCCGCCCGTCCTCCCGGTAGTAGTCGGGGGGACGGCGGGGATCGGCGGACCGCGGGCCGGCGGGCTCTCCCGGGGGCCGGCGGTCACCGGGCCCCGGGTCGGCGGGCCTTCGGTCGACCGGCCCCCGATCGGCGGACCGCTGATCGGCGGACCGCTGATCGAAGGGCCCCTGGCCGGGGGGCCGGAGGTCCGCGGGCCGCTCGTCCGCGGGCCGGTCGTCTGCGGGCCGGTCGTCTGCGGGCATGGCGTTAGCAGGCATGGCATTTCCCATCGCCGTACCGGGGGTGCGCGGGAGATGCTCAGTGGCCGGGGTGCTCGTCCCGCGGCCAGGCGCGCACCTCGCACCAGACCGCCTTGCCGGAGGCGGTGTGGTCGGTGCCGTGCCCGTCGGCCATGACCGCGACGAGGAACCAGCCGCGCCCCGTCTCCTCCATGAGGTCGACCGGCCGCGCCGTCGGGACGGCGGCGCTCTGGTCGTGCACCTCGATGCGGAGCCGGGTGCCGGCGCGCAGCAGCCGCAGGCACAGCGCGCCTCCGGCGACCGGCGCGTGCCGGACGGCGTTGGTGACCAGTTCCGACACCAGGACCTCGGCGTCGTCGGCGACGTGCCCGATGCCGGACGCGGTGCTGACGGACCTGCTGAAGCGCCGCGCCGCCGGCACGGACTCCCGCTCGGCGGGCAGCGTCAGCTCGCCCAGCAGGACCGCGGGGGCCTCGTCCAGGCCCCGCAGCCCGTTCGGCGCCGTGCCGTTCGGTGCCGCGACCTGGGACGCGGTGGCGGTCAGGTGGCTCGGAAGTGGTGTGCTAGGTAGTTCGATGGTGTGGTGGTCGCCTGACATGATGAACGCCTCCTTGACTAAGGCGTGCCGCCCGATTCCAGCCCGGCCGGGGCGCGAGGCTGGGGTGGGCGTGGGGGGTTGGTGCCGGTGCCGCCGCTGTCCGGGCAGACGGCGGCACGGCGTGCGAGGGACGGGGCCGCCTCATGGCGGGCCGCTCCCCTCGGACTGGGTGCCCGCCCGGGCTCGCAGCAGCCGGGCGGTGCTGGTGAACCACGCGTAGTTCTCCTGCTCGAAGCGGCGTCCGCGCAGGCACGTGAGGTAGGGCCCGAGAGGGGACCCGGTGCGCAGGAAGGACTCCTCGTCCAGGTCGCCGCGCAGGTGCTTGAGGGTGCGTTCGAAGACCTCGACCTTGGCCGCCGAGGCCACCGCCCGGTCTTCCAGCTGCGCGATGACGGAGTCGGCGCAGATGTGGTCCACGGCCTGCACCATGACGAGCAGGTTCTCGCGGATGATCCCTGGCTTGGCGGGGGTCACGGCGAACCGTTCGAGCTCGTCGACGCCGGCCTGGGTGACGGTGTACACGCGCTTGTTGGGACGATCGTGCTGGATGATCTGCCGCCCGCTGATCAGACCTTCCGTCTCCAACCTCGACAGCTCCGAGTAGAGCTGCTGCGGTACGGCGTGCCAGAAGTTGGAGACCGACAAATCGAAGATCTTTGCCAGCTGGTAGCCGCTGTACTCGCCGTCGAGCAGCGCCGCCAGCACCGCGTGACGTAGCGCCATCGGCCTTCTCTCCCCGCCTTGACTCAGGGTGATGCCCGACGTTAGCAGACAACGACATGATTAGTCATCATGTTGACTAGGATTGGTCAGCGTCGACTTGGGCGCGCGCCTCCCGGAGACCGGCGACGCCCGGTTCCAGATCGGCCGCGAGCTCGGTGATCCGCCCGGTCAGGAACGCCTCGCGGGTCTGCCGGCGCTGCATCTTCCCGCTGGTCGTCCGCCTCACCGAGCCCCGCGCGGCCAGCACGACGCTGACGGCGGGCAGCTCGAACGTCCGGGTGACCCGGGTCCTGACCGCCGCGGCCACCTCCTCCAGGGGCGTCCCGGCCGCCGCCCGGGTGCTGATCTCCTGGACGATGACGACCTGCTCCCGGCTCGCGTCGGCCCCGCCGCCCTCGGGCGGCCCCGGGCCGAGGTCGGGGTCGATGGCGGCGTCGATCGCGAAGGCGGCGCCGAGCAGGGCGGCCGGATGCGCGGCGCGTGCCACTTCCTCGATGTCGTGCGCGTGGATGTTGCGGCCGTTGACGATGATCAGGTCCTTGATCCGCCCGGTGACGTACAGCTCGCCGTCGGCGGTGAAGCCGAGATCGCCCGTCCGCAGGAACGGGCCCTCGCCGCCGGCCGTGCGGGCGCGGAACGTCGCCTCGGTCTGCTCGGGGCTCTCCCAGTAGCCGCGCGCGACGCTGCCGCCGCGCACCCAGATCTCCCCCACGCGCCGCTCCGGCCGCTCGGCGCCGGTCTCGGGGTCGACGACGCGGACGTCCAGGGTGACGGGACGGCCGCTGCTCACGAGCCGCCTGACGCCGTGGGCGGAGGTCCCGTCCGCGGGGACGGCCTCGTTCCGCGCGAGCGCCCCCGCGTCGAAGTCGCGGACGACGGGGCCGCCGCCGAGGGGCGCGCCGGTGATGAGCAGCGTCGTCTCGGCCATCCCGTAGCACGGCATCCACATCGAGGGCCGGAACCCGACCGGGGCGAACCGCTCGGCCATCGCCTCCAGCGTCGCGGCCCGGACGGGCTCGGCGCCGTTCTTCACGACGGTCAGCGACGACAGGTCCAGGCCCTCCAGCTGCCGGTCGGTGACGCGGCGCAGCACCAGCTCGTACCCGAAGTTCGGCGCCACGGTGATCGTCCCCCGGTACCGGGTGATCAGCTCAAGCCACAGCACCGGGCGCTTGATGAACGTGATCGGCGAGGTGAAGACGTACCGGCAGCCGAGGTAGAGCGGCTGGAGGAACTGCCCCACCAGCCCCATGTCGTGGTAGTGCGGCACCCAGCCGACGCCGACCGTGGCGGGCGACCCCTCGATGCGGCGCCTGATCTCCTCGCCGTTGGCCAGCAGGTTGCCGTGGGTCACCATGACGCCCTTCGGCTCGCTGGTCGACCCGGAGGTGTACTGGAGGAAGGCGACGGTGTCCGGCCCGGACCGCGGAGGGGACCAGTCCCCGGCGTCGGTGTCCTTGCCGGCCTGGGTGTCCAGGCAGTGGACTCGTCCTTTCAGCCCGGCGGCCGACAGCCACGCGTCGAGGGTGTCGCGGTGGGCGGTGTCGGTGAGGATCAGCGCGACGTCGGCGTCCTCGATGATCCGGCGGGTGCGGCCGAAGCGGCCCGCGTCCAGGTCCGGAAGCGGGGGCCGGGACGGCGATGACGCGCGCGTACAGGCAGCCGAGGAACGCCGCCAGGAACTCCAGCCCCTCCGGGTAGAGCAGCAGGACGGCCCGGTCCCGTAAGCCGCGCGCCTCCAGGCGGCAGCCGAGCGCGCGGGCCTTGCGGTCCAGGTCGGCGAAGCCGAGCACGTTCTCCTTGTACCTGCGTCCCGGTTCCTCGCTGATGAAGGTGAAGGAGCGGGTGTCGCCGTGCGTCCGGATGTTCTTCCGGACGAGCGACACGAAATCTCTCGTCGTCTCCGGTGGCCCGGCCATGGGTGTCACTCGTCCTCGGGGGAGATGAGCAGGGAGGGCGGGAGCGCGGACAGGGAGAGCAGGGAGAACCAGCGCCGCTCGCCCTCGCCGCGGAACATCGCGTCCTCCAGCGGCGGGAGGAACTCCTCGGACAGGACGGTGTCGGGCTGCGCCCGCTGGAGCAGCCGCTGCAGGCACAGGACGAGCCACTGGCCGTCCTCGAACGCCCCGCCGAACACCTGCCGGTTGTGCAGCCAGGTGAGCATGCACGACGCCATCGCGTGCAGCTCGCAGTACCGTCGGGCCCGTGTCAGCGCCGCGACCGAGGACGTGTCGCCCTCGTTCTTGCGGATGCCCTCCTCGATCCTGGCGCGCAGGGTGCCGATGGCGGACAGCAGGTCCTTCAGCTCGGCCGCGACGCCGGGCGCGGCGTGCGCGTTCGCCGCCGCGAGCACCTCCTCGGAGATCTCCTCGAACCGCTGGCCGATCTCGTCGCGCCCCTCGTTGGTGAGCTGGAGCAGGCGGCCGTCGGGGTCCCAGGCGGGCGGGGTCCGCGTCCAGCAGAACAGGTCGGCGAGCAGCTCGTCCTCGCGGCCCGTCTCCGCCGGCGGGTCGATCAGGAAGGGCAGCTGGCCCGCGACGTTGGCGAGGTTCACGTGCGTGGTGCCCTCGAAGATGCTCGCGATCGCGTGGTCGCGCTGGAGCTTCTGGAACACCCCGTGCGCCACGCCCTCGCGCAGGTAGCCGCGCGCGGCGAGCACGGTCCCGATGCTGGCCACGACCTCCTCGCCGAGGACGGGCACGAAGTACTTCACGATCGAGGACCACAGGCTGAGCCGCCCGGGCGCGACCGTCAGGCAGCGCGCCACCGGGATCGCCACGCACTCGGCGATCAGCAGGTCCAGGTGCGCCTTGACCAGGTGGTCGCGGATCACCGGGATCCGGTAGATGTCCGAGCCGTAGAGGGTGCGCTGGCGCGCGTACTCCATCCCGATGCGCACCACCGCGTCCATCGTCCCGACCGACAGCGCCGCGATCGCGGTCCGGGTGATCTGCAGGGTCTTGAGCGTCTGGACGAGCCCGGAGCCGCGCCGCCCGATCACCCGCTCGGCGGGCAGCCGCGCCCCGGAGAACGCGACGCCGGACAGGTCGTGGCCGCGCAGCCCGACCGTCCGGACGGGTGGCAGCGTCGACCAGGCCGCCGGGTCCAGTTCCCGCTTGTCGACCAGGATGAGGGAGAAGTCGCGCGGGCCGGTCCTGGCGTAGGTGGTGACGAACCGTCCGCGGGTGGCGTTGCCGACCGGCCACTTCACCCCGGTCAGTACCAGCTCGTCCCCCTGGATGTCGGCCTCCGACTCCGACGCCATCACGTCGCTGCCGTGGTCGGCCTCCGAGACGCCGAAGCAGGCCAGGTCCCCGCGCAGCACCCCGTCCGCCACGGTCCTGCGCTGCCAGGCGTCGCCCCACAGCCACACCGGGTTGACCGCCAGCAGCCCGGACCCGTACATCACCGCGACGGTGACGCTGCGGCGTGAGATGCCGCGAGTGACGAAGAACAGCTCCTCAAGGGTCGTGAGGCGCCCGCCCAGCCCGCTCGGCACCAGGTATTTCGGGAAGCCCCACGCCCTGACGGCGTCCACCGCGCCCGGGGGCAGCTCGTCGCGCTCCTCCGCCTCCACGATGGCCTTGTAGGAGAACGGCCCCGCCTCGTCGTCCATCGGGTCGCCGAGATAGCCGTCCAGGTCGGCGGCGATCCGGTGCGCCGGCGCCAGCCTCTCGCGGGGGTGCCGCCCGGGCGCGGCCCCCTCGGAGGCGGGCTGCTCGGGCGCTGGGCTCTCAGAGGAGGACGTCTCGGACGCGGGGTTCTCAGAAGGGCCGGGGTGTACGGGATGCGCGGGATGGACGGAGCTCTCAGCGTGGGCCCCGGGGGCGGAGTGGGCGGGGCGGACGGGGTGCACGGGGTGTGCGGGGACCTTGCTATCCATTTTTCCTTCGACTCCCTTGTGTGGGTCGCGCCTTCCTGTTCGCGGGCCGCGACTCCTGAACGGGTCGGCTCCCTATGGCTGCGCGGTGTCGCCGGACGGGCCCCCCGCGTCGTCGGCGTTCTTCGGGTCCTCCATGCGCCTGCCGACCACCCGGGCGAGCGTCATCGCCGCGGGCAGCGGGCGGACCATGACGGTCAGGCCGGTGACGAGCCCGCTCTCGCCGAACCTCAGCAGGTCCAGCCCCTGGAGGTCCTTGCCCAGCACCCTGGCGCTGAAGACCAGCGCCTGCGCCGGGGGGCCCGCGCCGTTCGTCCCGCCCGAGGGGACGCCCACCAACTCGTCGGTGTAGTGGAAGTCCTCGAAGACCTCCAGCAGGACGCCGAGCAGGGCGGCGACGGCGTCGCGCCCCAGGTAGGGCTTCACCATCACCGGGCTGCGGAACTCGATGCCGGGGTCCAGCGCACCGGTGATGGCGGCGAGGTCCTTGGCCTCCACCGCCGATCGGAACGTTCCGGGAACCGTCATCCGAGCTGCTCCCTTCGCTTGCCGTTACGGTCAGTCGGCCGTCCTCGGCGGGACGGCTCCGGCGGGGGGCGTGTCCTGTGGCGGTTCGCCGGGCCCGGCGGCGCCGGGTCCGGTGGCGGGAGCGGGGGCTGGGAAGGCGGCGCGGGCGAGGTCGCGCGCCCAGGCCCGGTAGCCCGCGGCCGACGGGTGGAAGCCGTCGGCCGCGAAGAGCCGCGGGTCGCGGGCCATCGTCTCGTCCATGGGAGCGTGGACGGCGCCGCCCGCCTCGGCCGCGTCCCGCGTGATCCGGTCCATCGCCCGCGCCCGCGCGCCGAGGACCGAGCGCAGCGGCCGCGGCAGCGCGGGGAACCGGTGCACCGGCGGCATCCCGGCGACGAGCACCGTCGCCTCCGGGAACCGGCCCCGCAGGAGGGCGACGAGTTCGGTCACGTCCGCCGCCCACCGGCGCAGGGGACGCCGTCTGAGCAGGTCGTTGATGCCCGCGGTGACGACCACCAGGTTCGGCGCGGAGCCGTTCGCGGGCGGGACGAGCCCGCCGATGATGCGCCGGGCCGTCGCGCCGTTCCGGCCGGAGACCGACCAGGCCACGCTGCGCCGCAGCCGCTCGCCCAGCTCCTCCGCCAGGAAGCCGGGCAGCGCCTCGGCGTGCCGGGACGCGCCGACGCCCACGGCGGTGGACTCGCCGATCACCACGACCCGGAAGGCCGGGCCCCGCCCGGGGTCGGCGCCGGCGACGAAGCCCTGCTCGTCCCCGGTCGCCGGGTCCAGCCTCGGTGTCCGCCGCACCGTCCGCCATGCCTGCACGACCAGTACGGGAGCCAGGAACAGCAGCATCGGCGAACGGAATGCGCGAGCGACGGAATATGCTCTTTTCATCAGTCTCCCAGACTGCTGGATCGGCCCCCGTGACTCATTTCACCCGCTCGCCGAGCAGGCTTGCCGCGAGTTGCGCCATCACTTCCGCGACATAGGCGTGCCCATCCGGGTTCAGATGGATTCCGTCGGCGCTCCACATCGCGGGATCGGCGACCCTCGCCACCGTGTCCCGCTCCGGGAACGCCATTCCGAACAGGCGTGAAACCCGGTCGAGTTCGGCATTGAAATCGTGGATGCGCTGCACCGTGCGTTTCTTGCGGAACTGCGAGATCGGCGAGATGTCCAGCAGCGGCGGCCGCGGCACCGGGATGGCCAGGACGACCGCGCCGCGCCCGCGCGCCCAGCCGAACAGCTCCGCCAGCCGCAGCGCCGCGGCCTCCCGCTCGAAGCCGCGCAGCGCGTCGTTCATGCCGCAGCCGAGCACGACCAGCCGCGGCGCCAGGTCGCGGACGGCGGGCAGCTGGTCGCGGACCACGTCCTCGACCGTCGCTCCCGGGTCGGAGGCGTTGAGCATCTCCTCGCGGGAAATCCCCAGGTGACGGGCCAGCCGTCCGGCCCAGCCGAGCCACCCGCCGGCCGGGTCCGGATCGTCCTGGCCCTCGGCCACGCTGTCGCCGAGCACCACCATGGCGGGCCCGGCGCCGCCGCCGCCCGCCTCGGGGGGCCGGTCGGCCATCACGCGACGAGGTCGAGCAGGTAGTCGGTGAGGTCGGCCACCGTCTCCCGGCGCCGCGCCTCGGCCACGTCGACCTCCACCTGCAGGTGGTCCTCGATGTCGCTGATGATGCTGATCGCGTACACCGAGTCGACCCCGTAACGGGCGAGTTCGACCCCGGGGTCGATGTTTTCCACAGGCCTGTCGAGGTAGAAGGCGATCTTGTCAAGAAGCCACGATTGCAGCTCGTCGTGGGAAATTATTTCCGATCGGGACACCGCCACTCCTCCTTATGTCAGAGGATCATCGAAACAATCGCGATTGGTAACGGAAGACGAGCAACACGCAAGATACAGCCAAATGGTTGGCGTGTCTCGATCCGGATGTGAACGATCGGACACGGGGGTGTCTCCGTCCTGTAAACCCAGTCAGTGGTACGGTAAAAACGGCGATAAGTTACTTACCGGTAACCACTTCCGATAAGGGCCCAACGCGGGCGGTCGCGGACCCGCCGCCCCGCGCGCCCCACCGACCCGTTCTCCCCCGCGCGACTCCCGGCGGCACGCTACCTGCGCCGTTCCATAGTCAGCCTCGCCCCGGCGCCCCTCGGCCCCGGCCGCGAACCGGGCACGTTCCAGGAGAGTTTCGGACAACCCTTCGGGCGAGTCCCGTGCCGCCCGGCCGAGGCACCCTTACCTGAAGGCAAGGGCCATCTGTCCATCCAGTCGGCGCCCTCAGTCTGTCAGGACACGCTTACCGGACCGTTCAGCCACGACACGACCGGGTTGGGCTCTCGCTCCACCGCCAGCCGGTCCCGGACGGCCTGCGCATGCCGGGCCCTCCAGCGGTGCGCCGCGAGACGGTGGAATCTTGCGAGCGCAGCCGCCCCCGGACGCCCGCCCTCCGTGACCGCGTAGCCGTGCCGCCGCAGCCGGGACGCGAGGACGTGCTGGACGAGGTCCGCCTCCCACCCCTCCAGGCGCTCGCGCCAGGCGCCGACCTGGCGGCCGTGCACGGCCTCGTGCGTTCCCAGGTGCCACTTGCGCGCGGACGGCACCGTCTGCCGCGCGTGCCGGTACGCCCCCGTCATGCCGGGGTCGTACTCCTCCCCGAGGAACGCGCACAGCCTCGTCAGGGCGCCCTCGGGCTCGGCGACCAGGTCCTCGTAGCGGAACTCGTAGAAGGTGTCCGGGCCCAGGCGGGTCTGGAGGCGCGCGCCCATGTCGATCGCCTCCCGCCACGTCAGCGCGGCGGCGTAGATGTCGCCGTCGAACCACGGCATCCGGGTCAGCGAGCTCACCGCGTCCCGGCCGTCCCTGACGAGGTGGACGAACTGGGCGTCGGGGAACATCCGCCGGAGCATCGGCACCCGGCGGAAGTAGCTCGGCCGCTTGTCCCCCCAGCGCGGCTTCCCGTGCCGGCGCGCGTAGGCGCGGAACACCGCCGCGATCGCCGACCCGAGCGTCGGCGGCCCCTGCACGATCTCCTCGACCACGGCCGCGGCGTCCAGCCGCAGCACCCCGAACTTGGTGCCCTCCCCGGCGGTGATCCATTCGGCCAGCGCGCGCCGGTTCCCCGGCCGCTCCAGGTCGCCGAACCGGTGCCGGATGTCGTAGGAAATGTGCACGAACCGGGTCTCGGAGGGGAACGCGATGTGCCGGTGCGAGTGCAGCATCTGCTGGAGCAGCGTCGTCCCCGAGCGCGGGCACCCGAGCACGAAGATGGGCCTGCACGACTCCCCCCTCATGGCCCGCGAACTACCCGCGACCCCTGGAAGAAAGCTCAAACGAACCTCAACAGCACTTGAAAACCACAGGTCACAGGCGTCCCAGCAGTCACATGGGCCCCTCACGCCGACCCGTCCGGGCCTCCTGTTCCCCCGGCGCCGAAGGCGTGTCGGCCTCAGGCGCCGGCTCGGCCCCGCCCGTTTATTCTCCCGCCGCATGCACCGGAAGTGGTTGAACGTTCGAGTGCTTTCAATGGGCGTTCCGGGCTGGCCATGCCCTTCCTGGGCAATACTCGATGCGCGGTTTTACTCGTCCGCCCATAGAGCGGCGATATATGCGTCGCCCGGCGGTGTGGACGCTTCCCGAGTGGCTCACGGCGCGGCGTCCGCCGGCGCTCCGTTCCTTTCCTCGGGCGACGTTTCCGGCGTCCCGCGACGTGGCGGCGCGGGCGCCACCGGGACGTCCAGGGCCTCCAGAAAGGCGGTGGCGGCCGGAGACGGCCCCAGGCGGCTCCAGACCAGGTGCTCCACCCGGGTGGGCGGATCACGGAGCTCGACGACGCGCAGCCCGGCGAGCCCGGTGACGAAGGCGGCGGGCAGCATGCCGACGCCCAGGCCCAGCCGGACCAGCCGCACCACGAGGTCGGGGGTCGTCACCTCGAAGGCGACGTCACGGCCGACCCCGGCGGCGGCGAACGCCTCGTCCGACTGGGCCCGCCCGGCCGTGCCCGCGGAGAAGTCGACGAACACCTCGTCCGAGAGCCGGCGCAGGCCGACGTCCACCGCGTCGGCCAGCGGGTGCCCGGGGGCGACCACCGCCACCAGCTCGCCGTGCGCCAGGACGCGGCCGTGCACGCCCTTCGGCCGGGCACTGCGCGGCAGCCCGAGGAAAGCGAGGTCCAGCGTGCCCTGCCGCACCCGCTCGGCCATTTCGGCGCTCCCCCCCACGCGCAACGTGACCCGCACCTGCGGATGGCGGACGTGGAAATCCTTCAGCGCGCTCGGCAGGTCCACCGCCGTCACGGTGGGGATGGCGCCGATGGCGAGCCGTCCGCGGATCTCCCCGGAGACCGCCGCGACCTCGGCGCGGGCCCGGTCGGCGGCGTCGAGGGCCTGCCGGGCGGCGGGCAGGAACGCCTCACCGGCGGGGGTCAGCCGGACCCGCCGGCTGGTCCGGTCGAAGAGCCGGGTGCCGAGCTCGCGCTCCAGCCGGGCGATCTGGTGGCTCAGCGCCGACTGGACGACCCGGCACCGCTCGGCCGCCCGGGTGAAGTTCGACGTCTCCGCCACCGCGACCACGTAGCGCATCTGCTGGAGCTCCATGGATCCATCTTGTATCGCGATCAATCGGATGACGAACATGTGTTGGACTCATTGATCCGGCCGGGGCGAGACTCCGGGGGTGAACACGAACACGACGACCGGCGAGACGACCGGAGGCGGTGCGGCCGCCCAGGGCGCGCGCCCGCCCTCGGCCCTTCGAGAATGGCTGGGGGTCGCGGCGATCACGGCCAGCCTGTTCGCCTTCCTCACCACCGAGCTGATGCCCGTCGGCATCCTCACCCCCGTGAGCGCCGGCCTCGGGGTCTCGGTCGGGGTCGCCGGGCTGATGGTCACCGTGTACGGCGTCTCGGCCGGGCTGGGCGTGCCCTTCATCGTGGCGTGGAGCAGGCGCGTCGACCGCCGCGTCCTGCTGCCGGCGCTGCTGGTGGTCCTGGCGGCGGGGAACCTGGTCACCGCCCTCTCCCCCGCCTTTCCGCTGATCCTCGCCACGCGGCTCACCATGGGCTTCGCCAACGGCGTCTTCTGGGCCATCGGCGTGAGCATGGCGATGCGCCTCGTCCCGGAACGGCACGCGAGCAGGGCGGCCGCGGTCGTGATGTCCGGCATCTCGATCGCCGCCGTGGTGGGCATGCCGCTCGGGACGTTCCTGGAAGACCTCACCGGCTGGCGGACCACGTTCCTCATCTGGAGCGGCCTCAGCGCGCTGGTACTCCTGGCGGTCACCGTCGTGGTCCCGTCCCTGCCGTCGCGGAACGCCGTCCCCGTCCGCGAGGTGTTCGCCCTCCTGGTCACGAACGTGCGGCTGCGCACGGTGATGGTCACCGTGGTGCTGTTCGTCCTCGGCCACTTCGGGGCGTACACGTTCGTGCGGCCGTTCATGGAGGACGGCGCGAGCGCCTCGTCCGCCTCCATCACCGGGCTCCTGATGGCCTACGGCATCGGGGGCGCCGTGGGGAACTTCATCGCCGGGCACACCGCGACCAGGCACCTGCGGGCGACCTTCATCACCGCCTGCTCGGGCCTCGTGGCCTCGTTGCTGCTGCTCCTCGCCGTCGGGCACCAGGCGGCCGCGCCGGTCGTCCTGCTCGTCGTGTGGGGAGTGTCCTTCGGTGCCTGGCAGCTGTGCCAGGTGAACATGACGCTCGCCGCCGCGCCCGAGACGTTCGAGGCCGCGATGTCGCTCAACACCCTGGCCTACAACACCTCCATCGCGGTCGGCGCGCTGTTCGGCGGGCTGTTCGCCGACCACCTGGGCGTCAGGAGCGTCCTGTGGTTCGGCGCCGCGCTCACGGCGGCGTCGCTGCTCGTCACGCTCGCCGGCGCCGGCCGCGGGCCGCGCCGGTCAGCAGATGCGCGGTAGCGGGTCGCCGACCAGCAGGTCCACGATGCGGGTGCCGCCGAAGGCCGTCTTCAGCAGGACGAGGCCGGACGGGTCGTCCGTCACGCGCCCGATGACGGCGGCCTCCTCGCCCAGCGGGTGCGCCCGCAGCGCCGCCAGCGCGGCCCCCTCGCACTCGGGGGCGACCACGACCACGGCGCGGCCCTCGCACGCGACGTACATCGGGTCGATCCCGAGCAGCTCGCAGGCCCCCCGGACGGCCGGGCGCACCGGGATCGCGTCCTCCTCCACCACCACGGCGGCCCCGGCGTCCGACGCCAGCTCGTTGAGGACGGTCGCCACGCCGCCCCGGGTCGCGTCCCGCATCCGGCGCAGACCGCCCGGGCACGCGTCGGCCAGATCGGCGAGCAGGCAGGTCAGCGGCGCGGTGTCCGACACGACGTCGGCCTCCAGGTCCAGCTCGCCGCGCGCCAGCATGATCGTGACGCCGTGCTCGCCGACCGGGCCCGTCACCAGCACGATGTCGCCGGGGCGGATCTCCCCGCTCAGCCGGGACCGCACGACCCCCACGCCGGCGGTGGTGACGAAGCACCCGTCGGCCTTCCCGCGCTCGACGACCTTGGTGTCGCCGGTGACGATGTCGACGCCCGCCGCGTCCGCCGCGCGCCGCATCGACTCGGTGACGCGGCGCAGGTCGGCGACGGGGAAGCCCTCCTCGAGGATGAACCCGGCCGACAGGTGCAGCGGCCTCGCGCCGCAGACGGCGAGGTCGTTGACGGTGCCGTTGACGGCCAGGTCGCCGATGTCGCCGCCGGGGAAGAACAGCGGCGACACGACGTGGCAGTCGGTGGTGAAGGCGAGGTCGGCGCCGTTCACCGCGAACCGCGCCGAGTCGTCCATCCGGTCCAGGAGCGGGTTGGCGAACGACTCCCGGAACACGGCCTCGACCAGCGTGCGGGTGGCCTTGCCGCCGGCACCGTGCGCGAGCGTGATCGTGTCCTCGCGGAGCCTGGCCTTGCGGGCCCGCGCGCGCTCGATGCGCTCCAGAACCTGCTCCTCGCGGACGGTCATCGCACCGGCTCCCTCACCCCGCCGGGCTCCCCAGCCCGGTCCGCCCCGCCGCCCCGTCCGACCTCGCTGATCCGCTCGCGGGTGAAGCGGCCGAAGTTGTAGTACGCGGCGCACGCGCCCTCGGACGAGACCATGCACGTCCCGATCGGCGTCTCCGGCGTGCAGGCCGTCCCGAACACCTTGCACTCCCACGGCCTCAGGACGCCCTTGAGCACCTCGCCGCACTGGCACGCCTTCGGATCGGCGACCCGACCGCCCGGGATGTCGAAGACGCGTTCGGCGTCGAAGGCGGCGTACTCCTCCTTCATCCGGAGCGCGGAGTGCGAGATGAAGCCGAGGCCGCGCCACTCGAAGTACGGCCGCGGCTCCATGACCTTGGAGATCGCCTCCAGCGCCCGGGGGTTGCCGTCCCACGGGACGACCCGCCCGTACTGGTTCTCGACCTCCGAGCGGCCCTCGGCGAGCTGGGCCAGCAGCATGTGCACCGACTGCAGGATGTCCAGCGGCTCGAACCCGGCGACGACCAGCGGCTTCCCGTAGTCGCCGGTGATGAACGAGTAGGGCCCGCAGCCGATCACGGTGGACACGTGGCCCGGGCCGAGGAAGCCGTCCAGGCGCAGGTCCGGCGAGTCGAGGATCGCCTTGATCGCCGGAAGGATCGTCACGTGGTTGCAGAACACCGAGAAGTTCCGGGTTCCCGCGGCGGCTGCCCGCAGTACCGTCATCGCCGTGGACGGCGCGGTCGTCTCGAACCCGATCCCCATGAACACCACGCGCCGCGACGGGTTCCGCTCGGCGATCTTCAGCGCGTCCAGCGGCGAGTACACCATCCGGATGTCCGCGCCGGCGGCCTTGGCGTCCAGGAACGACCCCCTGCCGCCCGGCACCCGCATCATGTCCCCGAACGACGTCATGATGACGTCCGGCTGGGACGCGATGTGGATCGCGTCGTCCACCCGCCCCATCGGGATCACGCACACCGGGCAGCCCGGCCCGTGCACCAGCGAGATGCCCTCCGGCAGGTAGTCCTCCAGGCCGTGCTTGTAGATGGTGTGCGTGTGGCCGCCGCACACCTCCATGAACTTGTAGTGCCGCCCGGGCTCGCACAGCGCGGTGATCGAGGCCGCGAGCGCCCTCGCCCGCTCCGCGTCCCGGTACTCGTCGACGAAGCGCATCAGTCGATCCTCGATTCCCGCAGCGCGTCGATCTCGTCGTCGTAGGCCTCGCCGAGGCCCTCCAGCAGCGCCAGCGTCGCCCGCGCCTCGTCCTCGTCGATCTTGGACATCGCGAACCCGACATGGATGAGGACCCAGTCGCCGGCGGCGAGCCGCTCCCCGTCGAGCAGGGCGATGTTCACCGCCCGCCGGACGCCGGTCACGTCCACCTTCGCCACCGGGCGGTCCGGCATGATCTCCACGATCTCGCCCGGTATCGCCAGGCACATCAGAAGGCCTCCCCCGCCAGTTCGAGCTGCGTCAGTTCCCAGAGCGCGTGGTAGATCGTCGTCTGCGCCTCCTGGACGCGGTGCACCGACGACGACGGGACGGTGAACAGGTGGTGCAGGCCGGGCGTCTCCGCCATCTGCCCCCCGGTGTATCCGGCGAGCCCGACCACCGTCATCCCGCGCCGCGCCGCCTCCCGCAGCGCCGCGATCAGGTTGTCGGAGTTCCCGCTGGTGGACAGTGCCAGCGCGATGTCGCCCGGACGCCCGAACGCGGCGAGCTGCCGCGCGAACACCACCTCGAACCCGACGTCGTTGGACAGCGCGGTGACCACGGCGACGTCGGTCGTCAGCGCCAGCGCCGGCAGCGGCCGCGCGGACCCGCCCGGGTTGAGGAACAGCGCGGCGACGTCCTGCGCGTCCGTGGAGCTGCCGCCGTTGCCGAACGTGAAGAGCCGGCCGCCGGAGCGGAACGCGCCCGCCATCCGCGCGGCGCACGCCGCGAGGTCCTCGCCGTACCGCTCCAGGACGGCCTCGCGCAGCCGGACGATCTCGTCGGCCTTCTCACGCGTCGAGCGGCGCACGTCCTCCAGCAGGGTGTCCAGCCCCGAACCGCCCGCGTACAGGAAGGGATAGAGCATGTCGGTCACGTCGCCACGACCCCGATCGCCTCCTTGGCGTGGACGAGCACGGTGTCGCCGACCCCGGCGTCCACCAGCGCCACGCTGACCCGTTCGAGCCGCCCGCCGCCGACGTCGACGTCCGCGAGGCCGTCGCCGAGCAGCCGCGCGACGACGACCGGGACGGCCTCGTCCGCGCAGGTCACGCAGTGGTCGCCCGTGCACCCGCTCACGCCGTCACCTCCTGGCCGAGCACGCCCGGCTGCTCCAGGAACACGTGCACCAGCTCCCACAGCACGTGGTACGCGGTGACGTGCACCTCCTTCACGACGCGCGGGTCGCCGGACGGCACGGTGACCAGGTGCTCGACCGTCCCGGCGAGCGCCCCCCCGTCCCCGCCCGCCAGCGCGACCGTCAGCATGCCGCGGTCCCGGGCGCACTCCATGGCGCGCAGGACGCTGCCGCAGCGGCCGTCCGGCGAGATCCCGAACGCGATGTCGTCCGGGCCGCCGAAGCAGCGGACCTGGTGGGCGAACACCTCGTCGAACCCCGCGCCGGCGCCGACGCCGGTGAGCGTCGCGACGTCGCCGGTGAGCGACAGCGCGGGCAGCGCCCGCTTGCCGACGATCACCGGGTGCACGAACTCGACCGCGACGTGCTGCGCGTCGGTCGCCGCGGCGCCGGTCCCGAAGGTGAGCAGGCGTCCCCCGGCGTGGAAGCGGGCCGCCATCGCGTGGCAGGCCGCGGCGATGGCGCCCGCCTCCCCGGCGAGCGCGGCGCCCGGCGCGGCGCGGCGCCGGAACACCTCCGTCACGGCGGCGGTCACCGGCCGTCCCCCGCGGGCGGGGCGTGCCGGGCGCGCAGCGACATGTCCACGGCGAGGTCCCAGCGGTCCGACAGCTCGTGCGAGATCGCGTGGGCGTCCTCGCACATCGCCGCCGCGATCCCCGCCGTCTCGCCGTCCCCGGCGCGGTCGGCGAGGCGCCGCAGCGTCTCGCCCGCCGCGATCTGCAGGTGGACGGCGACGTAGGCGTCCCGCATGTGCTTCACGGGGTCGCGGTGGCCGTGGCCGATGCCGCCCTCCAGCACCGACGCCAGCAGCGTCCCGGCGTCGCGCGCGATGCTCGGGGACGACCCGTGCGCGTGCAGCCGCGCCTCGATCGCCCTGGTGTACGCCCGCGACCGCTCGGCGTAGTGGCCGAGCGGCCGGCGCAGCTCCGGCTCGTCCGCCGCCGCGGTCAGCATCTCGCTCAGCGCGGCCTCGGCGTGCTCCTGGAGCGCGTGCGCGTCCTTCAGATGGCCGACGAGCCGCCGCTCGATCGTCGTCATGAGCGTCCGCTCCGCGTCCCCGATCACATCGACTCGGCTTTGAGGTACCGCCGCAGCGCCGGCATCTCCTTGACGATCGCCGCGATCGCGACGACCGCGACCAGCCCGAGCATCAGCCGGACGGCGCCCGGCCGGACGGCGCCCGGGCCGCAGTGCTTCTTCTTGTTCATCCCCCCGCTCCCTCCTGCGCGAGTTCCTGCGTGAATTCCTCCGCCAGCAGCCGCTCGACCAGCGCGGCGGCCTCCTCGACCCCCGCGGCGACCGGCGCGCTGAGCCTCATCTCCCAGGTGGCGTCCGTGGTCCGCGCCGACGGCTCGCACGCGACGAGCAGGATGCGCGGCGGGACCCGGCCGTTGTCCCGGGCCAGCCGCAGCACCCGCGCCGGGTCGAGGCCGTGCGCGTCGACGGCGACGCCGCCGAAGTCGTCCGGCCCAGGCTCGACCAGCGACACGGTGCCGGGCGCGTGACCGCGCTCCGCCGCGTCGACCAGGACCGCCGCCTCGTACCCGTCGCCAAGCGCGTACATGAGGTCGAGGCCGCGGATGCCGAAGTCGACCACGTCCACGCCGGGCGGCCGGGGACGGGCCCGCAGCCGCCGGACGACCTCCACGCCGAACCCGTCGTCGCCGTGGAAGACGTTCCCGATCCCCGCGACGAGCACCGTGCGGGACGGCGCCTCACCGGGCAGCGGCTCGACCTCGTCCGGCCGGACGAAGAAGCGGTGCCCGAGCTGGTTGTAGGGGCCGAGGTCGCGGCCCGGGTCGTCGTCCAGCGCGACGACCAGGTGCACCCCGCCCTCCATGTCCTCCTCGACGCGCTCGACGACGGCGGTGCGCCCGAGGAGCGCCAGGTCGAAGATGTCCGCGCCGCCGCGGGGCCGCAGCCGGACCCGGCTCCCCGGAGCCGTCCCCCGCCCGCCCGCGCTCTCGCCTTCCCCGCTCACCAGACGTCCCTCCGCGGATCCCGCAGGGTCCCGTGCAGCGCGAGCAGCTCACCGGTCGACAGCGCGCCGCACCGCTCCAGGATCCGCCGCGCCTTCGGGTCCGTCGCCGCCACCTCCCGCCGCTCGTCCTCGGTGAGGCTGAGCACGCTGAGGATCAGCAGCTGGTCGATCTCCGTCCCGTCGAACAGGTCACCGGGGCTCTCCGGCGCCACCTGCGGCCAGTCGTAGAGGACGATCGGCGCCGCGAGGACGGTGTCGCGGCTGCCCGGCTCCCCGGCGAGCACCGGCCACAGGCCGTCCTTGCCGCACCCGGCCGCGGCCTCCGCGAGCCGCTCCGGCGGATCCGTGAGCGAGACGAACGCGCCGCCGCCCGTGTGCGCCACGACATGCGCGCACAGCATCCCGGCGCGGACGGCGTCCTCGCGCTCATCGGCGGCGCCCGTGTTGACGACCTCGACGCGCAGCCGCACCACGCCGTCCCCGGCGGGCACGGCCGAGACCTCCACGCGCCCGTTCACCCGCCCCCACGACCGGACGAACCGCACACCGCCGCCGCTGCACGACGCCTTGCCGTCAACGGGCTCCTCCTCGGTGCCCGCGGCCGCCTCGATGGGGACCTGGACGGGAGCGCGCACGAGGCGCTCGACCGCGATCGGGCCGCTGGAGAACTCCCGTTCCCGGGCCTCCTGCCAGGTGGTGCAGATCTCGTCGCCGACGCGGATCTCGTCCACGGGACTGTCACCGTGCATCACCTGGCGGTGCACCGCGTGCAGGAACCGCAGCGTGACCTCGACGTCCGCGCCGGGCCCGGCTTCGAGGAGGAACTCGGCGTGGACCGTCCAGTGGTCGCGGTTCCGTTCGGCGTAGCCGCGCGGGTAGACGCCCCCGATCGTCCAGCGCTGCCGGTTCTTCAAGGCGGACCGGCGGTACGGCCAGAGGAGGTACCCCTCGTAGAGGACGGTGTCCGCTATCGCCCTTAAACGGTCCACTCTTCCTCCTCGCGTCGCTTCTCGGCGTGGCGCAGCAGTTCGTCGACCGTGTCGTCGAACGAGGAGTGCGCGCGGCGCGCCCGGTAGGCCGACAGACGGCCGAAGCAGTCGTCGTCCAGCCGCAGCCAGCGGGCGGTGCCGTAGTAGCGGCCCATGAGGTCCCGCCACACCTGGAGGGGCAGGTCGCCGGTGGCCTCGTGATGCCACGGGATCTGCCCGGTGCGCAGCGCGCCGTCCTCGCCGGGATAGAAGACCGTCCCGTTGAAGGCCAGGTCGAGCGGGACGTCGCCGCCGCCGAGCGCGTGCAGGTACCGGTCGGCCGCGACCTGCATGTCGTGCCCGCACGGCAGGGACAGCGTCGCCTCCGCCGCGCCGCGGAACGTCGGCACGGTGGCGCCGACCCGCGCCCAGGTCAGGCCGCGCAGCGACCGGTCCCACATCTCCGGCGGGCCGAACACCCCGGCGAGCCGGTCGCGCTCGGCGTCGTCGTAGCCGCGGCGCGCCGCCGCGATCGTCACCGTCGTGGTGAGCAGCACGCACTGGACGGGCCCGCCGTCCAGCCGCCGCAGCCCGATCCGCAGGCTCAGCGTCGGCGTCGCCGCGAACGCCTCCGGCTCGATGCCGAGCAGATCGAGCCCCAGCTCCGGTGTCCCGGTCATGCTCTGCTCCTTCGAGGGAGGACGACCCCCCACGCCCCCCGGATCGCTGCGCTCATGCTGGGGAAAGGTTCGGCATGGAGTCGAGGATCGGGCCGTGCGTCTCCGGGTTGATCCCCGTCGAGCGGGCCGCGGTGGACGTGCCGTCGGGCAGATGCCCGACCTGCTTGTCGTAGTTGCCCGTCTGGTTGCCCTCGCGGACGCCCCGCGTGTGCGAGGGCTTGTCCGGAGAGACGTCGGGCTTCCCCACTCTGATCATCGTGTTCCCCTCATCTCCTCGGTGGCCGCCTGGGCCGTCCTCAACTCGGTGAAGAACGCGCCGATGTGATGCCAGACCGCCTCGCCGCCGGTGAAGCCCGTCCAGTGCTCGCGCAGCAGCGCGGTGAGGCGGTAGCAGTCGTCGATCGGGAGGATCCAGTGCTCGGCCGCGTCCCGCGCCCGGTGCACGACGAGCGCCTCCACGTCCGGGCGCAGCTCCGCCAGGAAGGGGTTGGCCTCGGCCAGGCGCCGCCAGCTCCCGGCGTGGACGTCCGCGTGCAGCGCCCCCGCCGGGCTGGGATAGCGGGCCGTGACCTCGCCCGTCCCGGAGACGGAGAAGAAGGCGAGGTCGACCGGGATGCCGAGACCGGCCCAGAGCGGGCCGTCCAGGCGGAAGCCGGTCAGCTCGCGCCGCCGGTCCGGGATCAGCCGGTAGTGGCGTCCGCCCGCCGCCTGGCCGTCGAACAGGACGCTGCACGCCCCGCACGCGCACAGCAGCTCGCCCTTCTCCAGGTCGAGCAGGTGCCGGTGCGCGTCGTGCAGCGGTGCGGCGCACAGCTCGCACCGCTCCGCGGCCCCGGCCGGCGGCGGCACCGGGCGAGGCGGAGCCGAGGCCAGCGCGGCCAGCCTCGGCGTGCGGAGCTCCGGCGTCATGCGCGGCTCCGCACCTGGTCCAGGGTGATCAGCACCTTCTCCGGCGCGGGCGCCTCGATCTCGACCCGCTCCAGTTCCGGCGCCGCGGCGAGGGCCGCCCGCTCCACGGCGTCCAGCACCGGGCGCGGCGCGGCGGCGCGCCCCTCGGTCGCGACCCGCAGCCGCACCGCGTCCCCGTCGGTCCCGGTCAGCTCCACGGTCGTGCGGTGCTTGGCCAGGAACCCCTCCAGCGCGGCGAGGGCCCGCCGGACCCGCGCCTCCGGCGCCTCGGGGTGCAGGCCGTGCATGGCCAGCAGGTGGCCGACCAGCTCGTCGCCGGCCAGCGTCGAGGCGTCCGAGCAGAGCCGCACGACCCGCCCGAGGGCCTCCCCGTACAGCTCCACCAGCGCCTGGACGGCCTGGTGCCCCCCGGGGTCGAGCCCGTCGAGCAGCCCTTCGAGGCGCTGGACGTGCTCGCGGACGCGCTCGTCGTCCCAGCCCATCAGTGGCCTTCCTGCGCGCCGAACATCGGGGAGTGCCGCTTCTCGATCGTCCGGCCATTGCCGACGTACATGTGCACGCCGCACGGCAGGCACGGGTCGAAGCTGCGGACCGTCCGCATGATGTCGATGCCCTTGAAGTCGTCCGGGCCGTTCTCCTCGAAGATCGGCTGGTCCTGGACGGCGTCCTCGTACGGGCCGGGCGTGCCGTAGGAGTCGCGCGGGCTGGCGTTCCACGGCGTCGGCGGGTACGGGTGGTAGTTGGCGATCTTGCCGTCGCGGATGACGAGGTGGTGCGACAGCACGCCGCGGACCGCCTCGTGGAACCCGCACCCGATCGCCTCGTCCGGGACGTCGAAGTCGGTGAACACCTTCGTCCGCCCGGACCGGACCTCGTCGAGGGCCTTCTCGGCGAAGTGCAGCGCCATCCCCGCCGCGTAGGCGATGAAGTAGGCGCGGGCCCGGTCGCGCTCGATCGTGTTGGCGTACTGCGGCGGCTTCCACTCCAGGTTGACCTCCGGCATGCCGGGGGTCTTCGGCAGGTCGATCTGCACGCTGTGCCCTGTGGAGCGGACGTACGGGGTGTCCACCTCGCCGGCCAGCGCGGTCGCCCACAGCCGGGCGAGCGGCCCGCCGCCGGTGTCGAGCGCGAGGTGGTCGCCGGTCTCGGGGTGGCGCCAGCGCGGGCTCATCACCCAGCTGTACTTGCCGCCGTCGAGGTCGCGCTTCTGCGGGTTCGGCAGCGTCGTCTGGTTCCAGGGGTGCCGCTGGTCGATCGGGTTGCCGAGCGGGTCCTCCTTGACGAAGGTCTCCTCGTTGGCCCAGTCGTCGTAGTAGGAGCTGCCGAGCAGGATCCGCATGCCGAGGTTGATGTCGACGAGGTCCGTCGTGACGAGCTGCCCGTCCACGACGACGCCCGGGGTGACGTAGGCGGCCCGCCCCCACTCCGACATGTGCCGGTAGTCGTAGTCGCACACGTCCGGGTTCTGGAAGGCGCCCCAGCAGCCGAGCAGCGTCCGCCGCCGGCCCACCTGGTCGTAGCCGGGCAGCGCCTCCAGGAAGAAGTCGAAGATGTCGTCGTTCATCGCGACGGCCCGCTTGACGAAGTCGAGGCAGCGCGTCAGCCGGACGAGGTAGTCGGTGAACACCTGCGGCGTCGCGACCGTCCCCACGCCGCCCGGGTACAGCGTGGACGGGTGGACGTGGCGCCCCTCCATCAGGCAGATCATCTCGCGGGTGATGCGGCTGAGCTGGAGGGCCTCCTTGTAGACCGAGCCCTCGAACGGGTTGAACGCCGACATGATGTCGGCGATCTTGCGGAAGCCGTGCACGGAGCCGCGGGGCGCGTCGGTGTTCTTGGCCGTGGCGAGCAGGCCCGGGTTCGTCTCGGCGACCATCCGCTCGCAGAAGTCGACGAAGACCAGGTTGTCCTGGAACAGCGTGTGGTCGAACATGTACTCGGCGGCCTCGCCGAGGTTGACGATCCACTCGGCGAGCGGCGGCGGCTTGATCCCGTAGGCCATGTTCTGGGCGTAGATGGAGCAGACCGCGTGGTTGTCGCCGCAGATGCCGCAGATCCGGCTGGTGATGAAGTGCGCGTCGCGCGGGTCCTTGCCCTTCATGAACACGCTGTAGCCGCGGAAGATGGACGAGGTGCTCCGGCACTCGGCCACCCGCCCGTTCGCGAAGTCGATCTTGGTGTAGATGCCGAGGTTGCCGACGATCCGGGTGATCGGGTCGAACGCCACCTCGACGAGTCCCGCCTGCGTGGCGGCCCGTTCGCCTCGCGCCTGCGTCCCCTGCTTCATGACTCGCCCCGCTCCATGACTCGCCCCTGTTCCCTCGCCCGGCCGCCGTCCCTCGGCGCGGCCGTTCTGCGTCCGTGTCTGTCCTGGTCAGGCCCTGCGTCTCTCCTGGTCAGGCCCTGCCGCGCCGGTGGGGCGGCCCACCGGCGCGGCCGTCGCTCACTGGTGCGGCCAGCGGGGCTGGTAGCCGCTGGTCAGCCTCTCCCGGTTGTGGCGCCACTTCGGCTCCCGGTTCGCGCTCTTGTTGGTGATCGACCGCATCTTCCGGATGAACGGCCCGTAGGACCGCAGCAGCGTCGTGGACAGGCTCGCCCCGGGCGGCTCGTCCATGAACGGCATGAACTTGTCCGGGAAGCCGGGCATGGTGCAGCCGATGCAGATGCCGCCCACGTTGGGGCAGCCGCCGACGCCGTCCATCCAGCCGCGCTTGGTGACGTTGCAGTTCACGACCGGGCCCCAGCATCCGATCTTCACCTGGCACTTCGGCGAGTTGTAGTCGCGCGCGAAGTCGGCCTGCTCGTAGTAGGCGGCGCGGTCGCAGCCCTCGTGCACGGTCTTGCCGAACAGCCACGTCGGGCGCAGCTTGTCGTCCAGCGGGATGACCGGCGCCTGCCCGGCGGCCTGGTGCAGCACCCAGAGCAGCGTCTCCATGAAGTTGTCCGGCTGGACGGGGCACCCCGGCACGTTCACGATCGGCAGCCCTCCCGCGGAGCGGAAGTCCCAGCCGAGGTAGTCGGCGAGGCCCATGCAGCCCGTCGGGTTGCCCGCCATGGCGTGGATGCCGCCGTAGGTCGCGCACGTCCCGATCGCCACGACCGCCCAGGCCTTCGGCGCGAGCCGGTCGATCCACGTGTTCAGCGTGATCGGCTCGCCGGTCTCGGGGTCGTTGCCCATGGACGTCCAGTAGCCCTCCCCGTTGATGTTCTCGTTGGGGATCGAGCCCTCGACGACGAGGACGAAGGGTGCCAGCTCGCCGCGCGCGGCCTGCCGGAACGCCTCCATGAACTCGTCGCCGTTCTCGTAGGCGAGCACCTTGTTGTGCAGGTGGACCTTCGGCAGGCCCGGTATCGCGCCGAGGACGACGTCCTCGATGCTCGGCAGCGAGGCCGCGGTCACCGAGACCGTGTCCCCGTCGCAGCTCATTCCCTCGGACGTCCACAGAATGTGGATCTCGTCCGTCAGCGGTTGCGCCGGAGCCGCGCTCGTCATCGCTTCCCCCCTCGACCGGCTGAAGGTCATCACCCATGCGGTTGCCCTGCGGGAACGGCGCGAAACACCGCCCGAAAAGCCCCTCAAGCCGTTTCCCCGATTCGGTAAACACACCGTTTGAGCTGGGAAGATCGGGGCAGCAGAACGGCGCTGGGACAATGGAAGCGGGCCGGGAGGGCGCGTGCACGAATTGGCCGTGACGGAGAGCGTCATCGCGGCAATTTCCACCCAATTGCCCGATTCGCGGGTGGTGGTGGTCCACCTCGAAATAGGGAGACTTTCCGGAGTCATGCCGGACGCGGTGCGATTCTGCTTCGAACTGGCCGGCGAGGGGACGTGCGTCGAGGGCGCGCGGCTCGACATCACCGAGCCGGAGGGCGTCGGCGACTGCGCCGCCTGCGGGGTCTCGTTCCCCGCGCGCGACCCGCTCGCGATGTGCCCGTGCGGCAGCGCCGACGTGGTGATCAGCGGCGGCGCCGACCTGACGATCAAAGCGGTGGAGGTCGCCGACGATGTGTGAGACCTGCGGCTGCGACGGCGAGGACGCCGCGCGCCTGACGACCCTGACGGCCCCAGGGGACGGCCCCGGCCACGCCGCCGGGCGCATCCACGTCCACGACCCGGTCCCCGGGCATGGGCATGGGCACGAGGACGGGCACGTCGTGACGCTGGGCCAGAAGGTGCTGGCCCGCAACGACGACCTGGCCGGCCGGAACCGGGCGTGGCTGGCCGAACGCGGCATCGCCGCGCTCAACGTGATGAGCTCCCCCGGTTCGGGGAAGACGACGCTGCTGGAGCGCACCGTCGCCGACCTGAGCCGGGACCGCCCGATCTCGGTGATCGAGGGCGACCAGGAGACGCTGCTGGACGCGCGGCGCCTCGCCGCCGCCGGGGCCCGGACCGTCCAGGTCAACACGGGCGCCGGCTGCCACCTCGACGCCGCGATGGTGGCCGGCGCGCTGGCCGCGCTGGCCCCGCCGGACGGATCCACGGTGTTCGTCGAGAACGTCGGCAACCTCGTCTGCCCGGCGCTGTTCGACCTCGGCGAGCGGGCCCGCGTCGTGCTCATGTCCGTCACCGAGGGCGACGACAAGCCGCTGAAGTACCCGCACATGTTCCGCGGCGCGGACGTCCTGCTGCTCAACAAGACCGACCTGCTGCCGCACGTCGACTTCGACGTGGACGCCTGCCGGGACGCGGCCCGCCGGCTGTGCCCCGGGCTGCGCGTGCTGCCCGTCTCGGCGACCCGCGGCGACGGCCTGGACGCCTGGTACGACTGGCTCGACGAGGCGACGGCAGGGCCTTGACCTGGAGCGCGCTCCAGCACCTAGCCTTCTGCGCGAGCGACTGACGAGGAGCACGCATGCAGTACCGCAAGCTCGGCCGTACCGGCGTCGAGGTCAGCACCCAGACCCTCGGCGCGATGATGTTCGGCGCCGTCGGCAACCCCGACCACGCCGATTCCGAACGCATCATCCACCGGGCGCTGGACGCCGGGATCAACTTCATCGACACCGCCGACATGTACTCGGCCGGTGAGAGCGAGGAGATCGTCGGGAAGGCCCTCAAGGGCCGCCGGGACGACGTCGTCCTCGCCTCGAAGTTCTTCTTCCCCCTCGGCGAGGAGCGCAACTCGCGGGGCGGCTCGCGGCGCTACATCGTCCGCGCCGTGGAGGACAGCCTGCGCCGCCTCGGCACCGACCGCATCGACCTGTACCAGATGCACCGCCGCGACTGGGAGACCGACCTCGAGGAGACCCTCGACGCGCTGACCGACCTCGTCCGCCAGGGCAAGGTGCTCTACGTCGGGTCGTCGTCGTTCCCCGCGGACTGGATCGTCGAGGCGCAGTGGGCCGCCGAGCGCCGGGGCGGCGTCCGGTTCGTCTGCGAGCAGCCGCAGTACTCGATCTTCTCGCGGTCGATCGAGGAGTCGATGCTGCCCGCGGCGCGGCGGCACGGCATGGGCGTCATCCCGTGGAGCCCGCTCGCCGGCGGTTGGCTCACCGGCAAGTACCGGCGCGGCGAGCAGGCCCCCGAGGGCGCCCGCTTCGCGCCGTCGGAGAACTCGGCGTGGGCGGGCCGCACGGTCGACGTCGACCCCAGCGCCTCGGCCCGCTACGACGCCGTGGAGCGCCTCACCAAGATCGCCGAGGGGGCGGGCCTCTCGCTGACCCACCTGGCCCTCGGCTTCGTGGCCGAGCACCCGGCCATCACCTCGACGATCATCGGGCCGAAGACGATGGCGCAGCTGGAGGACCTGCTCGGCGCCGCCGACGTCCGGCTCGACGCCGCCACCCTCGACGCCATCGACGAGGTCGTCCCGCCCGGTACCGACATGGCCGGCATCCGGCACGGGACCGGCAACCCGTCCCTGGAGGCGGGGAACCGCCGCCGGTCCTGACGCGGGTCCGGCCCCGGCGCCGCGGCGCCGGGGCCGTGCCGTCCTAGCGGATCAGCGGGTCGCGGGGCAGGCCGAGGATGCGCTCGGCGATCTGGTTGCGGGTGATCTCGGAGGTGCCGCCCGCGATGGACATGCCGCGCGACCCGAGGCGCATCAGGCCCGCGAACTGGCCGAGGCCGTCGGTGAACGCGACCTGCGGCCCGGCGAACTCGGCGAGGAGCGCGGCGGTGGCGTGGCCGTGCTCGGCGAGGACGAGCTTGGTGATGTTGCCCTCGGGGCCCGGCTCGCCGCCCGCGACCGCGCGCTCGGCCGACCGCAGGTTGAGCAGGCGCAGCGCCTGCTCCTCGGCGGCGTACGCGCCGACGCGCTCGGCCGCCGCCGGAACGCGGTCGCCGTGCTCGGCGTAGAGCCGGAACACGTCGGGTCCCGGCGGGCCGCCGACACCACCGCCGATGCTGACCCGCTCGTTGCCGAGGGTGGCGCGGGCGACCGTCCAGCCCTGGTTGGGGGCTCCGACGACGTCGGCGTCCGGGACGAACACGTCGGAGAAGAACACCTCGTTGAAGTCGGAGGTCCCGGTCGTCTGGCGCAGCGGCCGGACCTCCACGCCCGGGTGGTGCATGTCGACGACGACCATCGTGACCCCGGAGTGCTTCGGCGCGTCGGGGTCGGTGCGGACGGTGGCGAAGCCCCAGCGGCAGTACTGGGCGCCGCTCGTCCACACCTTCTGGCCGTTGACGAGCCAGCCGCCGTCCACCTTCACGGCGCGGGTCCTGACGGCGGCCGCGTCCGACCCGGCCTCGGGCTCGCTGAACAGCTGGCACCAGACCTCCTCGCCGGTGAGCGCGGGGCGCACCCACCGGTCGATCTGGTCCTGCGTGCCGTGCTGGACGAGCGTGAGGATCACCCAGCCGGTGATGCCGAGCTGCGGGCGCTTCACGCCCGCCGCGCGGAACTCGTCCTCGATGACCAGTTGCAGCCCGGCGCTCGCCGCCACGCCCCAGGGGCGCGGCCAGTGCGGCTGGACGTAGCCGGTCTCGATCAGCCTCTCGCGCTGCTCGGCCTCGGGCAGCGCGGCGATCTCCCGGGCCAGCGCCCGGATCTCCGCGCGCCGCGCCTCGGCCTCGGGCGGCAGGTCGAGGCTCGCCTCCCGGGCGACCCCGGCCGCCCGCAGCCGGGTCACGTCCCGCTCCGCGGCGTGCGGCCCGGCGACGGCCTCCAGCGTCGCGGCGCGGCGCAGCAGCAGGTGCGCGTCGTGCTCCCAGGTGAAGCCGATGCCGCCGTGCACCTGGATGTTCAGGCCCGCGTTGGAGGTGAAGGCGGGCAGGGCCAGCGCCGCCGCCACGGCCGCGGCCAGCTCGAACTGGTCGGGCGGGCCGGACGCGGCCCGCGCCGCGTCCCACACCGCGGCCGTGGCCAGCTCCGCGGCGACGAGCATGTTCGCGCAGTGGTGCTTGACGGCCTGGAACGTCGCGATCGGCCGCCCGAACTGCTGCCGCACCTTGGCGTACGCGGTGGCGGTCTCGACGCACTCCAGCGCGCCGCCGACCGCCTCGGCCGACATCAGCGTCCGGGCGACGGCGGTCGCGCGGGCGCGGGCCCCGGCGAGCACCTCCACGGCGGCGCCGTCCAGCCGCACGCGGGCGGAGCGGCGGGACGGGTCCAGGTTGCCGGGCACCTCGACCGCGACGCCCGGCGCGTCGGCCCGCACGACGACCATGTCGTCGCCGGCGGGCAGGACGAGCAGTTCCGCGAGGCCGCCGCCCAGCACGACGCCCGCGTCCCCGGTCGCGGCGCCGCCGGTCACGGTGAGCGCGCCGTCCAGCCCGAGGGCCGCCGGGGTCGCGCCCGACGCGAGGCCGGGCAGGAGGCGGGCCCGCCGCTCCCCGTCGCCCGACGCGGCGAGGACGGCGGACGCGATCATCGTCGGCAGCATCGGGCCGGGCGCGGCGGCGCGGCCGAGCTCCTCGGCGACCACGACCAGCTCCGGCAGGCCCGCTCCCCCGCCGCCGTGCTCCTCGGGAAGGTGCAGGCCGAGCAGTCCCAGCGCGGCGAACTCCGCCCAGAAGGCGGGCAGGGTCTCCTTCTCGGCGTCCAGCAGCGCGCGGTTCGCCGCCCGCGCCTCCTGGTCGCGCAGGAACGAGCGCGCCGTCCGTGCCAGCTCGCGGTGTTCGTCGCTGATGGCGATCGCCATGGCCCCTCCAGGCTTCCGTCCTGTCCAGAACACCAGAATGGCATTCGGTTACCGTCCGGGGCGAGGGGGTGGGCCCTGTCGATCGCTTTCCCGCACGCCGCGTCCGGGAACCGGGGTCAGGCGCCGGCCTCCACCTCCGCGCGCGACAGCACCGGGTCGGGAGCGACCGGCGCGGTGGAGGCGACCGGCGCCGACACGCCCGCCGCGACCCGCGCCCGCGCCTGGCGGAACTCCGGCAGGGGGCCGGTGGCGTCGTGCAGGGCGTTGAGGACGACCCACAGCGTCGTCCGGCGCAGCCGCAGCGTCACCGGGTTGGGCGGCTGGTAGAGGGCGAGCTTGCGCGCCCACTCCGGCAGCATGTCGCGGGCCGCCCAGTCCATGAACGGGCTGCCGGGCTCCCACGGCTTGGTCTTGCTGTCGCGCAGGTTGGGCCCCGTCCCGAACGCCTTGATCGGGGTGATCGCGAGGCGCGGCAGGTAGGACTCCAGGCACTCGGCCACGTCCGCCTTGGTGGCGGGCAGGTCCGTCCCTCCGAGGGCCTCGCCGACGCGGACGAACTCGCGGTAGTACCGCTCCAGGTCGTCGCCCTTGAGCGGGCGGCGGTGGTAGCGCTCGTGCGCGGTCGCCAGCCCCCACACCACGGTCGCGTAGTTCCAGCGCAGCCATTCGGGGTCGTCGGCGTCGTAGGCGAGCCCGTCCGGACGGGTGCCCTTCACCGTGTGGTGCATGGCGCGGACGGTCCGGGCGAGGCGCTCGGCCGTCGCGGTGGAGCCGTAGGCCGTCCCGATGAAGAACGAGAGGGAGTGCCCGAGCCGCACGGCCGCGCCCTCGGGGTCGATGCCGCCGGTCGGGACGCCGTCGACGCGCTCGGGGATGCGGGAGTGGTCGTAGGCCATCCAGCTGATGCTCGGGTCCAGGCCCTCGATGTAGGCGGCCCCGACCAGGCCGAGCAGCAGGGTCGGCAGGTGCGAGTGGACGTACCAGACCGCGCTGCCGGGCCCGAACCAGCCAGGGTCGCCCTCCGGACCCGCGAACTCCAGCCCGCGGAAGAACCTGGAGCGGATGTCGGCGTCGAAGGCCCGCTCGAACCGCGCCGCGATGATGTTGGTCTTCGATGGCATGCCGCACTCCCGGCCCATTCTGGTGACAGGTGTAGCCAGAGTAAGTGTCTGGGTACACCCGTGTCCAGACTTCGGGGCCGCCGCGGCCCACCGGGGTAGGGTGACCGGCATGGCGAGCACGCGCACGGTCGCGTCCACGCGGTGGGCCGGCGTCCCCGCGAGCCGGCGCCGCGACGAGCGGCGCGCCATGCTCGTCCGGGCCGCGTTCCGGCTGTTCGGCGAGGAGGGCGAGGCCGCGCTCACCGTCCGCGCCGTCTGCCGCGAGGCCGAGCTGCACACGCGCTACTTCTACGAGAACTTCGCCGACACCGGCGAGCTGCTCGCCGCCGTCTACGACCGGGAGGCCGCCGCCCTCGGCGAGGTCCTGGCACGCGCCCTGGACGAGGCCGGCCCCCGCCCGGACGTCCGCACGCGCGCCGGCATCCGCGGCGTGCTGAGCTTCATCAGCGACGACCCCCGCCGGGGCCGCGTCCTGTTCGCCGAGGCGCGCGGCAACGAGGTGCTGGCCGAGCGCCGCCGCGCCGCGCAGACCGCCCTGCTGGACGGCGTCCTCGCGATGAGCCGCGCCGAGAGCCCGCGGCTCCCCGTCGTCGTCGCCGCGACGATGTTCACCGGCGCGATGACCGAGCTGGCCGGGCAGTGGGCCGACGGCCGCCTGGGCGACGACCTCGACGCCGTCGTCGACAGCGCCGTCGAGCTCTCCCTCGCCCTCCACGCGACGACCGCCCCGCACCTCTCCGGCGGGTAGCGGCCCCGTCAGGCGCGCCGGAGCGCGGCCGGTCGCGGCCCGGTCGGGGGGCCGCATATCTCATCGAGGTTGAAATCGACCTTAGAGTATGCGGGGACGGTCGTCGGAGAGGGGAGCGCGGTGAGCGCCGGAATCGGCACGGCGGAGGACGTTGCGGCGGAGGCGGCGCGCCGCCGGACGTTCGCGGTGATCAGCCACCCGGACGCGGGCAAGTCCACGCTGACCGAGGCCCTGGCCCTGCACGCGCAGGCGATCGAGCAGGCCGGCGCGGTGCACGGCAAGGCCGGGCGGCGGGGCGTGCGGTCGGACTGGATGGACATGGAGCGCTCGCGCGGCATCTCCATCACCTCCTCGGTGCTGCGGTTCGAGTTCGGCGACGCCCTGCTGAACCTGCTCGACACCCCGGGCCACGCCGACTTCTCCGAGGACACCTACCGCGTGCTGGCCGCCGTCGACGGGGCGATCATGCTGCTCGACTCGGCCAAGGGCCTGGAGGCGCAGACGCTCAAGCTGTTCGACGTGTGCCGCCACCGCGGCATCCCCGTCATCACGTTCGTCAACAAGTGGGACCGGCCGGGCCGCGAGCCGCTGGAGCTGCTGGACGAGGTCGAGCAGCGCATCGGCCTGCACCCGGCGCCGCTGAACTGGCCGGTCGGGATCGCCGGCGACTTCCGCGGCCTGATCGACCGCGCCGACGGCGCCTACACCCGGTTCCGCCGCACCCCGGGCGGCGCCACCCGCGCGGTCGCCGAACGCGTCCCCGCCGACCAGGCCGCCGCCGAGGAGGGCCAGGCGTGGGCGACCGCGAACGAGGAGCTGGCGCTGCTGGAGGAGATCGGCGCCGTCCTCGACATTGACGCCTTCGCCGCCGGCACCTGCACGCCCGTCCTGTTCGGCGCCGCGCTGCCCAACTTCGGCGTGAGCGCGCTGCTGGAGACCGTGCGCCGCCTGGCGCCCGCGCCGTCCGCGCGCACCGACGCCGCAGGCCACGCGCGCCCGGTGACGGCGCCGTTCTCCGGGCAGGTGTTCAAGGTGCAGGCGGGCATGGACCGGGCGCACCGCGACCGGCTGGCCTTCATCCGGGTCTGCTCGGGCCGGTTCGAGCGCGGCGCGACCCTCACCCACGCCCCGACCGGGCGTCCGCTGGCGACCAAGTACGCCCAGACGGTCTTCGGCCGCGACCGCTCCACGCTGGACGCCGCCTACCCGGGGGACGTGATCGGGCTGCCCAACGCCTCCGGCCTGACCGTCGGCGACACCCTGTACACCAAGACGCCCGTGACGTTCCCGCCGATCCCGGCGTTCGCCCCCGAGCACTTCATGGTGACGCGGGTCAAGGACAACAGCCGGGCCAAGCAGTTCCGCCGCGGCATCGACCAGCTCGACAGCGAGGGCGTCGTGCAGGTGCTGCGCAGCGACCTGCGCGGCGACCAGGCCCCCGTCCTCGCCGCGGTCGGCCCGCTCCAGTTCGACGTGTTCACCGCACGGATGGCCGACGAGTTCGGCGCGCCGGTCGAGCTGTCCCGCCTCGACTACACGACCGCCCGCATCACCGACAAGGAGTCCGCCGAGACGCTCGACGGGCGCCGAGGCATCGAGGTGCTCACCCGCACCCTCGACGGCTCGTACATCGCGGTCTTCGTCGACAAGTGGCGAGTACGCGCGATCGAACGCGAATACCCCGACCTCACCCTCACCCCCATGCTCGCCGCAGGCGTCCCGGACTGACCAGCTTCCCGCTACTCGTGTCCGGGCCGTTCTGAGTAGAGGGCGGCGATCGCGGAGACGATGCGGTCGCGTGCCGTCTCCGGCGGAGTGACCCCGATCAGGACGTAGTACGCCAGGCCTTCGGCGAGCGCGACCAGGTCGACGCCCGCGCCGCCGGGCTCCACCCTCCCCGGCAGGAGTCCGGCCTCCCGGTCCCGGCGAAGAAGCTCGGCGACCTGCCCGTGGAAGTGCTCGTAGTCCGCCCGCATGCGCCGCGCGATCGCCTCGTCCGTGAGGGCCAGGGCGGTGAAGGCCTGCCGGACGCGCAGGCGCGCCCGCGTCTCGGCATCGCCGGCGATGAGCTCGGTCAGGACGACGGTGAGCACCGTGCGCGGCGCGGCGCCTTCGAGGTCCTCGCCCACGAGCGACCTGATGCGGGCGCCGCTCAGCTCGTTGCCGCGCTCGAACGCGGCCTCGACGAGCTCGTGCTTGGTGGGGAAGTAGTGCTGGACGCGTCCCGCCGACACCCCGGCCCGCGCCGCGACCTCGGTCAGCGACACGGCCGGCAGCCCGTGCTCGGCGACGACCGCCAGCACCGCGTCGGCGATCTCCTGTCGCCGCGCCTCGTGCCGCACCCCCGGCCCGCGGGTCCGCCGCTCCGTCACCCGATCCCCTTTCCAATGTGATCACATCGAATTGACGCCTCAGCCTAGCGGAACCTAGCCTGGGCCGAGCAAAACGATGTGACCACATTGGATTGAAGCCAGGGAGACCGGATGACCCGAGCCGGACCGGACGAGGGCCTCGCGGCCTCCCGGACCGCGGCCCCGCCCGCGCACCGGGTGATCCTCGCCCTGGCCTGCGCCGCCCAGTTCATGGTCGTGCTGGACGTCTCCGTGGTGAACGTCGCGCTGCCCTCGATCCAGAGATCCTTGAGCTTGACCGCCACCGGCCTCCCCTGGGTCGCCGGGGCCTACTCCCTCACCTTCGCCGGATTCCTGCTGCTGGGCGGCCGTCTGGCCGACCTCTACGGGACGAGGCGCGTCTTCACCGCCGGCCTCGCCCTGTTCGCCGTCCCGAGCCTGGCCGGCGGGCTGGCGACCGCGCCCGCCCTGCTGATCGCGGCGCGCGCGGCGCAGGGTCTCGGCGCCGCCGTCCTCGCCCCGGCGACCCTGACCGTCCTCACCACCACGTTCCCCGAAGGCCCCCGGCGCACCCGCGCCCTCGCCGTCTGGACGGCGGTGAGCCTGGCGGGCGGCGCGGCGGGCAACCTCGTCGGCGGCGTCCTCACCCAGTCGCTGTCCTGGCGCTGGATCCTGCTGGTCAACGTCCCGATCGGCGCGGCCGCGCTCGCCCTGACCGGCCGCCTCCCCGGCTCCCCTCGCCAGGCCGGGCGCACCGCCCGCCTCGACCTTCCCGGCGCCGCGTCGGTCACCGCCGGGCTGGCCCTGCTCGCCTACGGCATCATGCGGGCCGGGCCGCGCGGCTGGGACGACCCCGTGACCGCGTCGGCCCTCGCCACAGCCGTCCTCCTGCTCGCCGCCTTCATCGTCATCGAGACACGCCTGGCCCGCGCACCGCTGATCCCGCCGCGGCTGTTCCGCCTGCGGGCCGTCTCCGCCGGCAACGCGGCGATGCTGCTCGCCGGAGCCTGCTTCCAGGTGCCGATGTGGTACTTCCTGACCCTCTACATGCAGGACGTCCTGAACTACACCGCGCTGCAGACCGGCCTCGGCTTCCTCCCGCACACCCTGCTCACGATGGCCGTCGGCCTGCGCGTCACGCCGTGGCTGATGAAACGCGCCGACGACCGCGTCCTCATCGTCGCCGGCGCCCTGGCCGCCGCCGCCGGGTTCCTCTGGCAGAGCCGCATCACCGCCGACGGCGGCTACCTCTCCGCCGTGCTCGGCCCGGCGGTCCTCGTCTCCATCGGCGGCGGGCTGCTGAACACTCCCCTGACCACCACCGTCACCTCGGGCGTTCCCGCGAGCGACGCCGGAGCGGCCTCAGGCCTGATGAACACCGCGAAGCAGGTCGGCGGCGCTCTCGGCCTGGCCTCCCTCACCGCCGCCACCGCAGGTCACACCACCGCTCCGGCGTCCCTTGCGAACGCCTACGGCAACGCCTTCCTTCTCATGGCGCTCATGCTGCCGGCCATCGCCGCCGTCTCCCTGGCCCTCCCGTCCAGACGCGACACCGCCGAACCGCCCCGACCGGAGGACGTCTAGGTTGCGTCGCCGTCCAGCGCGCGTGCGAGCCAGTCGAGGGAGCCGGTCTTCTGGGCCTGCTCGGCGAGACGCCGGGCGGACGCGGTCCGGAGCCGGGCGAGCGAGCTGTCGATCCAGGGCTGGGTGTTCCGGTTGCCGTGCTCCCGGTACTCGATGGCCTGGACGAGGCATTCCAGCTTGTCCGCGTCGCGGGCGCACACCGCCTCGGCACTGTCCCCGCCTTCGTACTCCGCGACCACACCCGTGATCATCGCGGCCACCGCCGCGGGCAGGCCGCGGGTCTGGTGCTCGGTGACCCGCTCGTTGGGCGCCTTCTCCACGTACGGCCCGGCCGCGTGAGGAAGGTCGGTGAGGCGCGTCTCCTGGCTGTCGTGGAAGAGGCTGAGCAGCGCGGCCCGCCCAGGGTCGGCGCCCTCCATCGAGGCCAGGACGCTCGCGATGATCGCCGTCCGGAACGAGTGGTCGGCGATGCTCTCCGGGGCGCTCACCCCCGCGACGAGCCAGCCCGTGCGCCTGTAGCGCTTGAGGAGCCCGATCTCGTACAGGAAACCCGCCAGCCGCTCAGTCTCGTCCGCCATACCCAGACCGTAGAGGACCTCTCGCAGGACCGGTGCCCGCTCCTGCCCTTTCGAACCTGGATGCCCGCAGGTGGGCGGCGGTAGATTGGCGGGAGAACCATCAAACTGAAGAGCCGTCCCGGCTCTTGAGTCGCTCCGCGAATGCGGGCGCGACGAGGAGCCGGGACAACGTTCTCGGGATCCTTCGCGCGCCCCGCGACCCAAGGGGATCCCGTGAATCACAAAACAGGGCGCCTGCGAGATTCGATCGCAGGGCTTCGCATGCGCATGGGACCGCCGTCCGGCGATCTCCGTGTCAAGGATAAAGAAGTGCTCGCGATGGCCGTGTTCGCCAATGCAGCGGGTGCGCTCAACGGCTACTTCCTGGTGGCCGTCGGCGTGACCGAACATGTTGGACCGGTCACGACGGCGCTCGTCGTCACTCTCTCCGGAACGTCGGTCATCTGGTACTTCTACCGGCCGTCGTTGCGGAGCCGCTGGCCCGTCTGGAAGCAGGCCCTCCTGCTGGGCACCGCTCTGGGAACGAACAGCATGACTTTCCAGTGCGTCCTGAGATGGGTTCGGCTGGAGGTCATGGAATCGCTGGGCTTCGTGTTCAGCGCGGCTTTCATGCTCGGCGGGAAGGTCGTCCAAGACGTTCGGAGGAAGACCTACTCGACCATCTTGTGGCCGGTCCTCGCCGGGCTGGGCATCTGGGCCCTGACAAGGGACACGTCCGGCGGTGCGGGCGGAGGGCTCTTCACCGCCGCCGTCCCGCGGTTCCGTGTTCTGGACCTTCAGATTCCCGGCTGGGTCCCGGGGGTGGGCGTCGTGACCGCCACGGCGGCGACGTACGCCTTCGCCCAGAAGCGCCTGGAGACGCTCGACAAGAGCATCAAGGGGAAGGTGGACACCCTTTCCGGGTTCCCCGTCTTCGCCATCCTCCTCGTAGGCGCGTGGACCATGGAAGGCGGCTGGGAAGGCATGACCGCCGGCCGCTGGCCCTACCTGCTGATCTGCGTGGCCAGCGGAATGTTCGGCGGGCTCTTCGGCGCCGTCGTTCTGATCAGGGCCTACGAGCAGGGGCTCCTGGCATCGACGAACGCCATGCTTCTCCCGCTGCGGACCCTCTTCGGGACCGCGCTGGGGATGCTCGTGGCACGGACCGCTCCCGGCCCCCTGGGGCTGGCGGCGATCGGCATGATCATCGTCGCCTCCTGCGGGGCGGCGAGGATCCAGAGCCGCAAACCCGGCTCTGACTGACCCGGCGGCGGGGAGGCCCACCTCCCCGCCGTTCGCGTTCGATGCGGGGCACTGAGCGGACGAGTGTGGGGAGGGGCGGCGGCCCCTCCCCACGGGTGGTGATGACGCCGGGCGGGCGGCGGCGCGTACGCCGCCGCCCGCTCGGCCGGTGGGAGCCTCAGGCGGGCTGTCCCCCCTTCATGAAGACGAACCGGCCCTCCGACCGGATCACTTCGATGATCGGGTTCCTCGCGGCGACGATCGCCGCGAGGAGGACCAGGGCCATTCCGCCCCAGCCCCAGCTGTCGGGAGCCTGCACCGCGCTCAGCACGCCGAGCAGGGCCCCGACGAAGCCGACGAGGGTGCCCATCAGACTGTCGAACAGGTAGAACACGCCCGACGCGTCCTCCGAGATCTTGTCGGCCACCCAGGCGCCGATGAGCGTCGGCACCGTGAAGGACAGGACGCCGGCGATGGAGCCCCACAGGAGCACCTTCCCCGACAGCTCGGAGAACCCTCCGCCGAGGACGGGGCTCATGGCCCACACCGCGAGTGCGGTGAAGGGAACCGCGAGCAGGTCCGCGACCGACAGGATCCTGAGCCTCTCCTTCAGCGTGTAGTGGTCGTCGTAGACGCAGCTGAGGTAGTTCCAGAACGACCACGCTCCCAGCACACCGCACGCGAGCCCGAAAACCGCCTCCTTGTCGAAGTGCCTGAACTCGGCAAGGGGGTTGTTGACGGCCATCACGCCCAGGAACGCGACGACGCGGAGCCCGATGTTCAGGGACGCGTTCCGCAGAACGCGCCTCGGCATCTTCCTGCGATGCCGCACGACCCTCCACAGGTTGCTGCCCTTGCAGCACAGCGGCCCCAGGGCGGACATCGTGATGATCGTCCCCATGCCCAGGGTCTGGGCCCCGTACGGGTAGGCCGCGTTGAGCACCAGGATGCCGGCCCCGAGGCGCAGGACGATCACGCGGTCGTAGGCCGTGAGCGCCCGGAAGGGAAGGAGCCTGCGGGTCCACACGACCACGGCGCCCGCGAGGAAGAGGGCACCGACCGCGCCGGTGACCAGCCCGCTGGCGAGCGGATCGGCCAGGGTGTTGAAGGCCCAGCCGATCTGTTGGATCAACAATTCGACGAGTACGACTACGCCGTACACGATCTTCTCCTTTGTGACACCCCCCGCCGCGAGGACGGAGGTGGCTGTGATCCCTTGGATCACGGCGTGCTCTGGCAGACCGCGCCAGGACACGCCGGTTCCGAGGAACCTGGACATGTCCCGGCGCGAGGCCGGAACAGGGAAGACCGTGTGGAGAAGGGCGGCAGGCGCAGTGCGGCCGGCTGGGAAACGACGCAGATCACACGGCGGGCGCGGGCGTCATGAACGCGAAAAGGCGGCACCCTCGTTCACACGGGGGTGCCGCCTGTCAGAGCGCGCGGCGGCCGGTCTCCCGGGACGGCCGTCCCGGGTACCGCGGGGGTCAGATGCGGCGGGACTCCAGGACGCGGCTCAGGAACTCGCGGGTGCGCGGCTCGGTGGGCTCTTCGAAGATCTGCTCGGCCGGGCCGCGTTCCAGGAGGACTCCGTCATGGAGGAAGCAGACGGTGTCGGCGATGTCGCGGGCGAAGCCCATCTCGTGCGTGGCCAGGATCATCGTCATGCCGGAGTCCTTGAGCTCCCGGATGATGCCCATGACCTCGGTGACGAGTTCGGGGTCGAGCGCGGAGGTCACCTCGTCCAGCAGGAGCAGGCTCGGGCGGGTCGCCATGGCCCGGATGATCGCGACGCGCTGCTGCTGGCCGCCCGACAGCCGGTCGGGGTACTCGCCGGCCTTGTCGGCCAGGCCGAACCGCTTGAGCAGATCGTGCGCCTGCTCGGCGGCCTCCGCCTTCGGGCGCTTGTGGACGCGCAGCGGCGCGAGGGTGATGTTGTCCAGCACCGACATGTGCGGGAACAGGTTGTAGGACTGGAACACCATCCCGATCCGCTTGCGGACCTCGTCGGGGTCCGCGCCCGGGTCGGTGATGTCGTCGTCCTCCAGGAAGATCGCGCCGTCGTCGACGGTCTCCAGGACGTTCACGCAGCGCAGCAGCGTCGACTTGCCCGATCCGGAGGCGCCGATGAGGCAGACCACCTCGTGCGGCGCGACGTCCAGGTCGACGCCGCGCAGCACGGGGTGGGCGTGGTAGGTCTTCCACACGCCCTCGATGCGCAGCAGAGGTGTGCTCATCGTCCGCCTCCGGGGGCGCGGCGGCGTTCGGCGCGTGCCGCGAGATGGTCGGTGAACCGGGCCATCGGCACCGTCAGCGCGATGAACAGCACCGCCGTGGCCAGGTAGGGGGTGTAGTTGAAGGTCTCGGCCGAGTGGATCTGCGCCTGCCGCAGCGCCTCCAGCGGACCGAGCACCGCGACGAGCGCGGTGTCCTTCTGCAGCGAGGCGAAGTCGTTGAGCAGCGGCGGGACGACCCGGCGCACCGCCTGCGGAAGGACCACGTACCGCAGGCTCTGGGCCTTGCTGAGGCCCAGCGACCGGGCCGCGGCGCGCTGGCTCGGGTGGATGGAGTCGATGCCCGCCCGGAACACCTCCGCGACGTACGCCCCGTAGGACAGGACGAGCGCGAACCCGCCCAGCACCGCCGGGCTTTCGGGCACGCCCTGCAGCCGCAGCGCCGGGAGCCCGAACCCGACCAGGTACACCAGCAGGATCGTCGGGATGCCGCGGAACACGTCGGTGTAGGCGACGGCCAGCGCCCGCAGCGGGAACAGCAGCGGGGTCCGCAGCCCCCGCGCGAGCGCGACCAGCAGCCCGAGCACCAGGATCAGCACTTCGGCGATCAGGAAGATCCGCACGTTCAGCCAGAAGCCGCGCAGCACGTCGGGGAACGCGCCGGTGAGTTCGCCCCAGTTGAAGAACGTCTCGTGCACGCGCGGCCAGCCGGGCGACCCCACCACCACGACGACCGCGACCACGACGCACAGCACCGTCGACGCCGCGGCCACCGAACCGGACCGCACGTCGGCGCGGCGGCGCCGGCGCTCCCGGTCGAGCTGCCGCTCGCTCTTGACCCAGGCGGCCTGCCCGCCCGTCTGCGCCGTCACTTCAGGACGGGCGCGCCGGCCGACGCGGTCAGCCACTGCTGCTGGATCTTCGCCAGCTCACCGGACGACTTCAGCTGCCCGATGGCCTGGTCGAGGCAGCCGGCGAGCCCGCTGCCCCGCTCCATCAGCAGTCCGAAGTGCTCGGTGACGCCGCCCTGCGACTGCGGCAGCTGACCGACGATCTTCGAGTCGTCGATCTGCGCGGCGGTGACGTAGAAGGCGGTCGGCAGGTCCACCACCAGCACGTCCACCTGCTTGTTCTTCAGCGCGTTCACCGCGTCGATCTGCGTGTTGAAGATCTTCGGCTCGTCGGCGGGCTTGATCTGGTTCTTCACCGCCTGCAGCGACGTCGTCCCGACCTGGACCGCGATGCGCGCCTTGCCCAGCTCCGCGACGGACTTGGCGTTCTCGAACTTGCCGCCCTTGAGGGTCACGATGCCCTGCTGCACGTCGTAGTAGCCGTCGCTGAACGCTACCGCCTTCTCGCGCGCGGGGGTGACGGAGATCTGGTTGATGTCGAAGTCGAAGGTCTTCGGCCCCGGCGCGTACGACGACTCGAAGGACTGGGTCTTCCAGACCACCTCGTCCTTGGTGAAGCCGAGCTTCCCGGCGACCGCGTAGGCGACGGCGCCCTCGTAGCCCTGCCCGTTGGACGGGTCGTCGTCCTTGAACCACGGCTCGAACGCCGGCTTGTCGGTCGCGATGGTGAGCTTGCCGGGCGCCTTCAGCGGCAGCTTGTCCTTGGCGCAGGAGGCGGGACTCTTGCTCGCGGAGGCGCCCGAGTCCTCGTCCTGCGGAGCGCAGGCGCTGACGGCGAGGGCGAGCGCGGCGGCACCGGCGAGCGTTGCCACGAGGGGACGGCGGATCACAGGAAATGCCTCCGGCGGTGAGGGTTTTCGAGGGTCATGGACGCGGCTCCGCGCGCAGAGTGAGGATCCGCGCGCCGGCCAGGCCCAGGGCGTCGGCGGCGCGTCCCTGGTTGACGCCCAGGGCGAGCCATCCGGACGAATCGGTCCACAGCAGCGGCTCCCCGACCGCGACGCTGCCGAAGGTGAGCTGGAACGGGACGCGAGCGGTCCTGGACGGTCCGTCTGCAACGTTCCACTCCACGTCGAACGGGGTGCCCGGTTCCAGGGAGCCGAACGCGGCCGCCAGGTCGCCGGGCTCCGCGCCCAGCACCAGGCTGCCGAACCGGTCGGTGTACAGCACGGGAACGGTCAGCTCGCCGGGCCGGACGACCGGGGGCGGGACGTCCAGCGGCAGCGGCTCGACGGCCGCGCCGAGGTCCGCCGCGTCCGCACCGGCCGCGACGTGCGCGGCGGCGGGAGCGAAGACGTCACGCCCATGGAACGAGGTCGAGACCTGCGGCAGCCGGTAGGCCGGGTTCTCCAGCGCGTACGCCCCGGTGACCCCGCCGAGCACCTCCGCCGCCGGCACCAGCAGCCCGTTGTCCGGCCCGACCAGCACGTCGCCGCGCCCGGTCGCGATCGCCAGCGGCCGGCGGGAGGTGCCCACCCCCGGATCCACGATCCCGACGTGCACGCCCACCGGCAGGTACGGCAGCGCCTGCCGCAGCAGCATCGCCCCCTCCCGCACGTCGAACGGCGTGATCTCGTCGCTGAGCACCAGCACGTTCGCGTCCGGGGCGATCCCGTACACCACCCCGGCGCAGATCGCCGTGTACGCCGCACCGAAGTCGGTCGCCAGGCTGACGAACGGACGACTTTGCGGCATGGCAGACCTCATGAAACGGAAGGGGTGAGCGGTACAGGAGTGAAAATCCTACCAAGTCGATAGATTAGCCAGCCCCGCCACCCCTGTCCGGCAAGCACCGATCACCGTCCCACGATGCGAGACGGCCGTATTGCCGTCGCCCCCCACGCCGTCCGGCGCTCGCCGCGCCCTCTGGTCTCCGTCTCCGGAACCAGACGGTGTGATGGCGATAACAGTTGTCATTTTCAGTAACGCGAACACGGTCTGTACCGCAGGCGGAAGCCGTCTGCCTCCCGGTTCTCCGGGAGAAGAGCCAAACGAAAGGTCGTTGCCTCATGTCCAAAGTGAGGTTGATCGGACGGAAGACGTTCCTGGGGGTCGGTGTCGGCCTGCTAGGACTGCTGTTCTGTGTCACCGGAGACGCCTTCTCCGCGCTGGGCGCCGAAGACCAGGAGCGATTCCCCTTCGCCCCCGGTGCGCTCGGGGCGATCTTCGGCGGGTTGTTCCTCGCGGGCTACGCCGCCGTCCTGTTCGCCCGGGACGTTCGGTCGTCCAAGGACAACAGCGTCGCCAAGGAGTTCCAGCGGGCGCGCGCCTCGGCCAAGTCGGTCCGCTGGCCGATCGCGTGCCTGGGGATCTCCGGAATCTTCTACCTGCCGCTGCTGGTCGCCGCGACTCAGCGGATCAGCAGCTTTCCCACGGTGATCGCGATCGCGTTCTGCGGCCCGCTGGCCGTGGCGGTCTGGGGAGCGGTCCGCGAGGCCCGCTTCCTCGCGGCGTTCTGGCCCGTCCTGGCCGGTGCGGGTCTGTGGATCATGTCGCTCCAGGAGGAGTCGCACGCCGACCTGCTCGGCTACGCCTTCGCCGCCGCGGCCGCGATCTGCTTCGCCGTGAACGTCAGTGCGGTCGAGAAGCTGGAGGACCGGGGAGCCGAGACGATCGGGCTGGCCCTGGCCGGCCTGCTCACCATCCCGGGCGCGGCCTGCTGGCTGGTGGCGGGGGGCCTGGACTGGTTCCAGCCCCGGATCCTCCTGCTGGCCACGCTGACCGGACTGTGCACGGCGTGCGTGGCTCCGGTGCTGGAGGCGCGTTCCATCGGCTTCCTGGGCAAGGAGAAGTTCGGCGTCCTCGCCGCCGGTGAGCCGATCATGAGCCTGCCGGTCGGACTGCTGCTCCTCGGGGAGGTCCCCGGCTGGTTCGTGGCGGTCGGCATGGCGGCCATCGTGGTGGCCATCGTGGCGAACACCGTCGAACTGGACAGGTTGCTCCTGCGCCGTCGGCGGTAGCACGGCCGACGGCTCGGAGCCGGAAGACGGCAGCCGGGCCCGCCCAGGGGCACGGCGGCCGAACCGCCGGGCGGCGCGCGAACCGCGCCGCCCGGCAGCACCGCGGGGCCGACGGCCCCGCACCCGCGGTGGGGAGGCATTGCCTCCCCACCGTTCTGCTTTCCGGGCACCTGTTCCGATTCCGGAGAACTTCCCGGCAAGGGACCGGAACTGCCGATCCTGTTGCTCGGGGGACGGTCGTCGTCATAGGAGGGCTGGTGCCAAGTGTGCTCCGCGGGAGCGGAGCAGGCGGCCAGCGATGACAATGCAAAGAAGAACAGCCGGGTGGATCGCGGTAGCGGTCCTCCTCGTGATGGGCGGCGGCGTGGAGCTGAAAGGAAGCACCGAGCCCGGTACTTCCCCGGGCGTCCCGAACGTCCAGACCTCTTCACCCGCTCCCTCCGCCGGGAAGGCGCAGGTGAGCTCACGCCTGTGGCAGACCGACCACTGGAAGGTCTTCCTCAAGGGCGGCGGCTCGGTCGATCTGTCCGAGAGCGCCGGAGACAACTGCACCCACGGCAGCGTCTTCGTCCGCAGCACCCGTAAGTGCGAGTAGGGGACGCGCCCGACAGTCGGGAGTTCCCGGAGCGCACCTGCTCCGGGAACTCCTCCTCTTCCCGGCCGCCCCGTCCGCCCCGGCCGCCTTGAGGGGCGACTACTCCCTGCCCGGCGCGGACGTGTGGTGCGGGTGCCCGTGGGTGCGCCGCTGTTCCTTCAGCCGGGCCTCGTGGAGGTGGCGTCTGCCGGCGGTCAGCAACTCTCGTACGCGCGACTCATAACGTCGGAGCGGCTCGTAGTAGGTGTCGTCGTACTCCTCGATCGCCTGGAAGCTCCAACGGTCCGGGAGGACGTTGCGGCCTACGAGTTCGCGCGACAGTTCTTCGGCGAGGTCCCGGTGCCCTGCGTCGGCGAGCAGCTCGGCCGCGTCGCCCAATTCGAAGTCCGCCTTGCCTGTGAGTTGATGCCATGAGTACAGATGGCCCCTGGCGCGCTCGATGCTCTCCAGGGCCTCGCTCAGCTTGCCTACGGCTTTCACGGTCGCCTCGTCGGGCTCGGGACTGCTGCCAGCGATCATGCGGGCTTATCTTCCCTTCCGCCCTCTGATGATGCCCTCCCGCCTCCGATCGAGGGCCAGGGCCGGGACGGGCGGCCGGTCAGGCCGTCCAGCCGCCGCGGCCTAGACTGCTGGGCCGGGTCAAGTCGCTTCGGACGGCAAGGGGTCTCATGGAAAACGGCGTCCCGCCTCAACGGCAGAGCCCCGAGAGCGACCAGCTCGCGGACCGCATGGGGACGGCGTCAGACGTGGAGAAGGCGTCCGTCCTTGTCGACCACTTCGCGGCGGCCACCGCCGGCCCTCCGTCGGCATGGGTGGACGAGTTCGTCTCACGGGTCGAAGAGTTCGGGCTCTCCGTACGGCAGATCCGGCGGGCGGCCACAGACCTCGCCTGGCTGGCGCGGAAGAACGGTCAGGGCTACCTGGACGAGACCGACCGGGCGCGCGTCCTGGCAGCCGGCAACTCGCATACCGCACGGCTGTGCCTTGCCTACATCCAAGGCCAGCGGTTGCGCTTCGACTTCAAGTTCGCGCAGCTCCACCGGCAATGCCTCGACTGGCTGACCGAGTTCGACGGTGACGCCCTCGTACTGAGCTTCGCGGCCTTCGCCGCACTCGGCGCCCGCACCTCGAACGGGCCCAGCATGTACCAGCGCGCCGTCGAGGCCCCCGACGCGGACGACAAGAGCAACCAGGTGCTCCTGACGGGCATCAATTTCGCCGACCATTTGCCGGAACAGCCGCAGATGATGCTGACCCTCTCCGACGAGATGATGGCGCGCGGCCAGGAAAACGCGATCGTCTATTACCGACGCGCGACGGCGTACCGGAAACTCGGCCGCTTCGAAGACGGGCTCTACGAAATAGACAGGGCAATAGACGACCTCGGCCCGGGCGACGTTCTGGTGCATGAACAGTTCACCCAGGAGCGCCGTTCGATCATTCTGGCCCAGGATCTGCAAAAGCAGATCGAACGCAACACCCAGGCCGTCGCGGACTCCATCACCGCCCAGGTGGACGAGCGGATCGCGGCGGCCTCGGCCCAGCTCGAACAACGGCTCGACGAGGCCTCACTGAGGCTGGCCCAGCGTGTCGACGTGGCGCAGGAGATGGTCTCGTCCGGCCTGCTCAAGATGGTGGAGATCCTCGGACTCTTCGTCGCTCTCGTCGGCTTCATCGCCGGGTCTGGGGCGGTGGTGATCAAGTCGCACGGCCTCGAGGAACGGGCGCTCTCCATGCTTCTGGTAGTCGGCGGATCTCTGGTCTTCTTCGCTCTCCTCCGGCTCGTCACCACCGTGGGCAGGCGACGCGTGCGAACGGAGAGGTAGTCGCGCACCGCCTTGCTATGCTGGCGCCGAGTTCAACCTAGGTGGCTGATGTGAGCGAAAAGAACGCTGTCTACCGTCCCGAGCTAATTTGCCCTGAACGGACGATCGGGCGGCGCGCGTTCGATTTCTCGCGACAGGTCGCCGTGATGGCGATAATCAACCGCACTCCCGACTCATTTCACGATCGGGGCCGCACCTTCGCCTTGGACAAGGCTCTGGTCGCGGCGGAGAACGCACTCGCCCGCGGGGCCGACTGGCTGGACATCGGCGGCGTCCCCTTCGCTCCGGGGCCTCCGGTGAGCATCGAGGAGGAGATCGACCGTGTCGTCCCGGTCATCGAGGGCGCCCGCTCCCGCACGGACGCCGTGATCTCCGTCGAGACGTACCGGCCCGAGGTCGCCCGCGCCGCCTTCGCCGCCGGCGCCGACGTCCTGAACAACACGAGCGGCCTGCACGACCCCGCCCTCGCCGACGCGGTCGCGGAGGCCGGCGCGACGCTCATCATCACGCACAGCCTCGCCGACCCCCGCACTCCCTACCCCCGCCCCCGGTACGACGACGTGGTCACCGAGGTCGCCGAGTTCCTGCGCCGGCGGGCCGCCCTCGCCGAGAAGCACGGCGTGCCGGCGGACCGGATCATCATCGACCCCGGCCACGACCTCAACAAGAACACCTACCACTCGCTCGAACTCACCCGCCGTCTCCCGGAGATCGCGCAGCTCGGCTACCCGCTGCTCGTCGCGGTCTCGAACAAGGACTTCATCGGCGAGACGCTGGAGCGAGACCAGCAGGACCGCGTCGAGGGCACCATCGCCGCCCTCGTCGTCTCCATCATGAGCGGCGCACGCATCGTCCGGGTTCACGATGTCGCGGAGGCGAAGGCGGCGGTGAACATGGTCGAAAGCATCCTCGGCTGGCGTCCACCCGCCTACGTCCGCCACAACCTCGTCTAGCGCTCGGCCATGCGGTACCGCAGGAAGAGATAGTTCTCGTCCTGGAACGCGTGGCACAACTCCATGCGCTGCATGTCGATACTCGGACCATCCAAGACACGGGCGGCGTCACCGGCGGTGATGACCGGACTCAACGTCAGGCACAGCTCGTGCAGCCAGCCCGCGGCGGCGATCTGAGCCAGCAGGACCGGGCCTCCCTCACAAAGCTGGCGCCGGTAACCCTTGTCGGCCAGCCGCCGCAACGCCATGCCCAAGTCAGTGGAGTCGGTACCGCACACCATGACCTCGGCGTGCTTCTCGGCTTCGCGCAGACGCTCGGCCGGGGCCGCGCCGCACGTGATGACGACCGGCGGCGCGGGCGCCTCGGTGAACAGCGGCCCGTCGAAATCGAGCCGCAGACTCCGCGACACGACGGCCAGCTTCGACGCCTCCGACGGATACGCCCCGTACTCCCGAACCGTCGTGGCCCCCATGATCACAACGTCGGCCAGCGTCCTGAGCCCCTGCATGAGGGCCCAGTCCCCCGCGTACCCGAGTGCACTGGTGCTCCCCTGGTACCGGATCCCCCCATCGAGCGACGCGATCATGTTCGCCCGCAGCCACGGCGCCGTCTCCGGATAGGCGTACCGCTCCAGCATCGCGCTCACGTCCATCTGTGCACTGTAGAGGCCGCCGCCACCCCGGACCATGTGATGATCAAGGCCGCGCGCCCGGACGAGGAGGAGTGCCATGCCACTGATCTCGATCATCACCGCCGTACGGAAACCCGTCCCCGACTACCTGCGCCAGGCCGCCGCCGGCGTCGCGTCCCAGCGCCTCCCCGCCGGCTGGGACCTCGAATGGCTCGTCCAGGAGGACGGCGACACCCCGACCGCCCGCGACCTGTGCCCGGGCGCGCTCTACGAGGCGAACGGCGCCCAGCTCGGCACCGGAACGACCAGGAACTTCGCACTGAGCCGGGCACGCGGCGACCTCGTCGCCGTACTCGACTACGACGACGTCCTGCTCCCCGACGGCCTCGCGACGCTCATCCCCGCCTTCGACGAGCATCCCGGCATCGGCTGGACGATCGGCCAGGCGGACGACTTGATCGACGGACAACGCGTCCCCTACCCCCTGGCCTACCCCTGCGGCATGGTGCCCGCAGGAACGATCGGCCGCCTGTACGAAGAGACGGGCCTATGCCAGGCGGCCTGCGCCGGCCTGGTCGCCCCCACCGACCTGATCCGCGCCTTCGGCGGCTGGGGCGCCCTCCCCCGCGCGCAGGACGTAGCCCTCTTCATCGCACTCAGCGAAGTCTTCGACGGCTACCAAGAACCCACCGTGACCTGGCTCTACCGAAAGCACCCAGACCAGACCACCCACCCCACAAAGCCCGACACCTGGGGCCGGCACCAGGACAACTTCATCCGCCACCGCCTGAACGCCATCCGCACCACCCCCCTCCCCACCCCCACCGCAGCGCGCCCCGGCTCGTGAGGAACTTCGAAGCGCAAACGTCCCCAGCCCAAGCCCCCTGGACATGGGCCAGACCTTCTCCGAGCTCACGGAAATGGCCCGCACCACCGTGCGGCTGTGCTGTGGCCCGACTCGTCCTCGATCACCGGCCGACCCCGGCCCTGATGCCATGCTCATGAACCGCCTCGGTCGAGCGGTCGTCCAGGGATGGTCAGGACGGACCGGACGGGGCCCGGCTCAGATGCACGACGCAGAAGATGTTGCCGTCCGGGTCGGCGAGGACGACGAAGTCGGGGTCCGGTGGATACAGGTCCCAGTCGACGCTGACGGCCCCCAGCCCGATCAGTCGCTCGACCTCGGCCTCCTGCTCGTCCGTGGTGTCCGTCAACAGGTCGAGGTGGATACGCGGGTGCGCTTCGGCGGGCGATTCGCTGCGCATCAGACCGAGCGCCCGGCCTGACCCATCCGCATGTTCCAGTGTCCGCCAACCCGGGCTCTCCCACTCGGACACGGGCTTCAAATCCAGCGCCGACGTCCAGAACGCCACGGCCCGGGGCAGGTCGGTCACACCGATCACAGGGAAGCCGAGTCTCAGCATGCCCCGAGTCTAGGCAGCATCCCAACAGCCCAAGGCCCAAGAACCCTCGCCAGGAGGAGCGCCCCCAAACCCGAACAGCACCATCGCGGTGAGCATCTATCCTCAGCGAGATCCGGCCACTCCAGCGCTGTCCCGACTGTCACCTACGTCTCTAGGATCTCGCTCTCTCGCAACCGATGGCTCGCCCGACCTGGGGGTCTCCATCAGCGATCCCCAGATCGAAGCGCATCACTGAGCGCAAATACTCGATGCGGCTCCAGAATCGCTCACCATAAGCAAAGGCAGCATCGAAGGAGTCGCCATCCCTTGTATCGCCGGACTCCAGCCGCCTGGCCATAGAGAACAAAGTACCGAGATGCCCCCTCACGGCCCCGGCAGCCTCTAGCACATTGCCGCTGAATCTTGGCCAGGTCGAACTCTTGCTGCCTGCTTCGAAGCGCCGTCCGCTGGGAGTAGATGGATCCCGCCACCGTTCCAATCACGGCGATGACCGCGGCCAGTAAGTCCGTGATATAGGCCATGGCCGGAGCCTAACCGGTCCGATATGGCCCGTACGGGCGCAACTAAGGCCGCGCGTCCCGACACCGCCTGCAGGACATCACCGCGTCCCTCACTCGGCGTCGACCAACTCGGCTGCACAAGAGCTCAGGCCTCTGCGACCGTGGCCCGGGGACCAGGGCTATCGAGACTGTCGACCGAGCCGTTTTCCTGCCGCGGGAGCGAGGTTCAGGCGACGATCGGATGGGGGCCGTTTACCGGCCTTACGATCGGGGTCTCGCGGAGGACTTCGCCCAGTGTGGACCGCAGCGTGTAGCCCTCTTGGGTGATCCCAACGGTGCCGAGCACTGGATCTTCCTCGCCGTACCTGAACGGCACCGTGACGATGAAGGGCTCGGCGACGGCTACAGCGATCGTCAGGGCGTCTCCCCGGGGGTCGAACTGCTCCGCCAGCCATCCAATGGTGTCAGAAGGCAAAGCGCACACGTAGACGGCCTCACCAACGCGATTGACCGAAGTCGCCACGAGTGAACGAGCTTGGTCCTGCACCGTCAGCGCCCGTCCCAGCCTCTTGTAGACCTCTTCGCGCTCCTTGCGGTGCTCATCGAGCGCGATGCGGATCACGAGCTCGCCCCCGGCGATCTCGTAGTGGCGTTCATGGTGTTCTACTACGTGGAACGGCCCTGGCCGGTCGAAGTGGAAGGCGAGGACCTCGTCGATCTCCGCCCGCAGCTCGGACAGCGAGGACACGCCGTGGGCCAGCCCCGGAGCCTGCGGCGAAGTCGCGTACAGGCCGTCCTCCACCGACCTGACGATCAAGTGGATCACTTCAGCCACCCTGCACCACCTCCAACGCCTCCTCGCAGCTGAGCTCTGCCTGCTTCACCAGTATGTCCCGCACTTCGGTGGGTGTCAGGCTCCGCCTGTCGTGAAACGCGAAGGTGATCGGGGGCCTTCCCTCGCACTCCAGTCGTCTGTGAGATCCCCTCTGGCGGACGATCTCATACCCGAGCTTCTGCAGCACCCTCAGCATGGCCGGCGCCTTCAGAGAGGGGAATGGGCTAGGCACGCACCGTACGGTACCGCTGGCGCTGCGTGAGGGTAGCCAACTGTAGTGATCCGCGCCTGCTCCGCCTGGGACGTGTCGGAGCGGCCTGGTGGCTCGTGGCCGCACCGTGGCATCTGGTGGTGGGGAAACCCCGATGGCGTCTGATGACGAACGAGTAAGACCCTGATCGGGATGATTTCCGATCAGGGTCTTGACCTGGGTGTTCTCGGTGGAGCTGAGGGGATTTGAACCCCTGACCCCCTCGATGCGAACGAGGTGCGCTACCGGACTGCGCTACAGCCCCGAGGACTCCGTAAGGTTAGCAAACATCGGGGAGTGCTCGCGCACCGGTTATTCGCCGACGGCGCGGCGGTCGGCGGCGTACTGGTCGAAGACCTCGTCGGGGGTGATGAGTTCGATGACCTCGGCGGGTTCGGTGGCCTCGGCGGCGCGGCGGGCCTCCAGGGCGCGGGTGCGGGCCGCGGCGCGGGCCTGGGCGGCGGCGCGGCGGCGGGCGGTGTCCATGCCCACGGCGACGCGCAAGAGCGCCAGGTGGCCGGCCAGGAGCAGGACCGGGGGCACGATGATCCACCAGGGCGTGAGGCCGGAGGCGGTGACCGCCACGGAGGTGAGGAGCAGCGCGGCGAGGCCGGAGGTGCGGCGGCGGCGCCGGGCGATGACGGTGGCGCGGCTCACCGGGCGGCGCGGGGCGGGGGCCTCCTCGTCGCGGAGCGGCTCCTCCTCGTCGCCGTCGTCCTCGGCGGCGGGCTCGTCGGGACGCTTGTGCAGGAGGCGGGAGATCCCGGTGGTCTCGGTGTCGCGGCGCAGCCACATGGGCACCAGGACGACGGCCCAGACGGCGACGATCGCGAGGTAAAGGACGGCGCTGCTCATCGGCCCCACCGTTCCAGGGCACGCTCGGCAGGCGGGCCGACTTTCGGCGCGCGAACGTGCAATGGGAGCAGGGTCACGCCCCGCACGGTACGAGGGGCTGTCAGAGGTTGACGAGCATAAGGGGCGGTGTGTCGCGAGATCGATCTCGCCGTTACTCTCCGTTTGCCGGGACTTCTCGATCGCAGGATTCTTACGGCGGGAAAGTCATGGGCCGCTCAGGTGCGCCGGGGAAATGCCTGTTTCCGGTCTGCCAGCCAGCGGGCGCGCAGGCCACCGGGCACGTCCTCGACGGTGAGGGCGTAGCAGATGTGGTCGCGCCAGGCTCCGTCGATGTGCAGATGGCGGCGCCGAATTCCCTCTTCGCGGAATCCGAGTTTTTCGACGACGCGGCGGCTCGCGGTGTTCTCCGGACGGATATTCGCTTCGAGGCGGTGCAGGCCGACGGTGAAGAAACAGTGGTCGACGGCGAGGGCGACGGCGGTGGGAATGACGCCGCGGCCTGCGACGCGCCTGTCGACCCAGTAGCCGATCTGCGCGGAGCGCGCCGAACCCCAGACGATCGCGCCGATGGTGAGCTGGCCGGCGAAGTCGTCCTCGTGGGTGACGACCCAGGGCAGGGCGAGGCCGTGGCGGGCCTCGCGGCGCATGGTGTGGACCATGCTGACGTACGGTCCGAGGCCGCTGCGGAACAGCGGCGTCTCGGGGTTGGTGGGCTCCCAGGGCCGGAGCCAGTCGGCGTTGCGGACCCGCAGCTCGCGCCAGACGGCGGCGTCGCGGTGCCGCAGCGGGCGCAGCCCGACAGGGCCCTCGGTCAGGGTGACCGGCCATCCCCGCAAACGTTCCACGGTTCCATGATTCCCTGGTCGGATGTCTGAACGCCATATTGTCCCCGAGAAATCGGGCACGCGGGACGTTCGGCCACCACCGTCACACGCGGCGGCCCCACTTCATCACCCAGTCGACGCGCAGGTCGTCGTCCAGGACGACGAGGTCGGCGTCCTTGCCGGGCTCCAGTGATCCGACGCGCGCGTCGAGGCCGAGGGCGCGCGCCGGGGTGAGGGACGCGGCCTCGGCGGCGCGTTCGATCGGCAGGCCGACGTCGGCGACGGCGCGGCGGAAGGCGTCCGCCATGGTGATCGTGCTGCCCGCGATGGACGTCCCGCCCGCGAGGACGGCGCGGCCGCCGCGGACCTCGACGTCCATCACGCCGAGGCGGTAGTCGCCGTCGCCCATCCCGGCCGCGGCCATCGCGTCGGTGATGAGCGCGACGCGGGGCGTGGCGGCGAACACGAGGCGGGCCACGGCGGGCTCCACGTGGACGCCGTCGTTGATCAGCTCCACGGTGATCCGGGGGTCGTTCAGGGCGGCGGCGACCGGGCCGCCCTCGCGGTGGTGCAGCGGGCGCATCGCGTTGAACAGGTGGGTCGCCACGCGGGCGCCCGCGTCGAACGCCGCCCGCGCGGCCTCGCCGGTGCCGTCGGTGTGGCCGACGGCCGCGATCACGCCCGCGTCCACCGCCTCCCGGACGAGGTCGAGGGCGCCCGGCAGCTCGGGCGCGAGGGTGATCATGCGCAGGTGCCCGCGGCCGAGGCGGACGAGGCGGCGGAACTCGGCGGGGTCCGGGGCGCGCAGGAGCGCCGGGTCGTGCGCGCCGCAGCGCGAGGGGGCCAGGTAGGGGCCCTCCAGGTGGACGCCCGCGATCACGCCGTCGGCGGCGAGGCCGGCCAGGCCCTCGACGGCGCCGGCCAGTTCGTCCGGGTCGCCGGTGACGAGGCTCGCCATCGTGGTGGTGGTGCCGTGCGCGAGGTGGAAGGAGGCGGCCCGGTGGGCCTCGTCCGGGCGTCCGAGCTGGTAGGAGGCTCCGGCGCCGCCGTGGACGTGCATGTCCACGAAGCCGGGCACGACGTACCGTCCGGCGAGGTCGATCACCTCACCGGTGCCGGGACCGGCCGCGATCGTGCCGCCGGCGATGTGGAGGGCGCCGTCGCGGACGCCGTCCGGGAGGACGATCCGCGCGTTGGCCAACGAAACGGCGCCGTCGTCCGGCTTCGCCATGGAATCCCCCAATGCACGCATATGATCGTTAGTGATTGTTCCATGGCCGCAACGCTCAGGTAAGACCAGGGGCGCGCAGGGCTAGAATCCGCGGATGACCACCTCCCTGGAGTCCCGTCCACCCGCAGGAAAGGGGGCCGGTGTGACCCGGCACGAGCGCTGGAACGCGCTGCTCGAACTGCTCGCGGACGCCGGGCGGCTGACGGTCGAGGAGGCGTCCCTGCGCATGGGGGTGTCGGCCGCGACGATCCGCCGCGACTTCGACCAGCTCGCGCAGCAGCAGATGCTGACCCGCACCCGCGGCGGCGCCGTCGCGCAGAGCGTCAGCTACGACCTGCCGCTGCGGTACAAGGCGGCGCGGAACGCGTCCGAGAAGCAGCGGATCGCGGCGGCGACGGCCGAGCTGGCCGAACCCGGGTCGATCATCGGGCTGAACGGCGGGACGACGACGTCGGAGGTCGCCCGGGTGCTCGCCACGCGCGCCGACCTGCACGCGGAGGGGCCGACCCCGGCGATCACGATCGTGACGAACGCGCTGAACATCGGCAACGAGCTGGCCGTCCGGCCGCACGTGAAGATCGTCCTGACGGGCGGGGTGCCGCGGCCGCAGTCCTACGAGCTGACCGGGCCCCTCGCCACCGGCATCTTCGACCACGTGACGCTGGACGTGGCGGTCATCGGGGTGAACGGGGTGACCGCGCGGCACGGCGCGACCTGCCACAACGAGGGCGAGGCGGTCGTGAACCGGCTGATGGCCGAGCGCGCCGACCGGGTGGTCGTGGTGGCGGACGGCACCAAGGTCGGCCACCGGGCGTTCGCCCGCATCTGCGGCACCGACGAGATCGACGTCCTGGTGACGGACGGGACGGCGCCCGAGTCCGAGATCGCCGCCTTCACCGAGGCCGGCGTCCAGGTCATCCAGGCGTAGGGTCCGGCGGTCGCGGCGCGGGAGCGGTGTTAGGCCGGCGGGCGGGGGTGGTCGCCGCCGTTGATCTGGTCCACCGCGTGCGGCAGGACGCGGGCCAGCACGGTCATTCCGTCGCGGACGCCGCCGGTCGAGCCGGGCAGGTTGACGATGAGGGTGCGGCCCGCGATGCCGGCGAGACCGCGCGACAGGATCGCGGCGGGGACCTTCTCGCGTCCCTCCAGGCGGATGGCCTCGGCGATGCCGGGGACCTCCCGTTCGATGACCGGCCGGGTCATCTCGGGGGTCTGGTCGGTCGGGGTGAGGCCGGTGCCGCCGGAGGTGACGACGACGTCGTAGCCGGCGGCGACCGCGTCGCGCAGGACGCCGGTGACCGGTTCGCCGTCGGGGACGACGACGGGGCCGTCCACCTGGCAGCCGATGTCCTCCAGCATCTCGACCAGCACCGGGCCGGACCGGTCCTCGTAGACGCCCGCCGCGGCGCGGTTGGAGACGGTGACCGCCATCGCCCTGATCAACGCCGCCACACCCCCGTCTTGCCGCCGGTCTTCTCCTCGACCCGGACGTCGGTGATCACGGCGGCGGGGTCGACGGCCTTGACCATGTCGACCAGCGCGAGCGCGGCGACGGTGACGGAGGTGAGGGCCTCCATCTCCACGCCGGTGCGGTCGGCGGTGCGGGTCACGGCCGTGATCGCGACGCCGTCGTCGGCGATGGCGAGGTCGACGGTGACCCCGTGCAGCGCGATCGGGTGGCACAGCGGGACGAGGTCGGGCACGCGCTTGGCCCCCATGATCCCGGCGATGCGGGCGACGGACAGGGCGTCGCCCTTGGGGATGTCGCCGGCACGCAGGAGGGCGACGCACTCGGGGGACAGGCGGACGAACCCCGTCGCCGTCGCCGTCCGGGTCGAGACGTCCTTCGACGACACGTCGACCATGCGGGCCGATCCCTTGTCGTCCAGGTGGGTGAACTCGGACCCCATGGCGCTCATGACGGCAACCTCATGACCTCGACGTGCGAACCGGCCGGCATGGCTTCGACGTCCTCCGGAATCTCGATGAGCGCGTTGGCCGACGACAGCGACCCGAGCTGGTGGGAGCCCTGCACGCCGGCCGCGGTGACGGTGTAGAAGCCCCTGGTGAACGAGAGTCTGCCTCGCAGGAAGTGGCGGAGCCCCGCAGGAGACTTGATGTCTTCGGCGACGACGGCGCTCACAGTGGGCAGCGGTTCGGGCGGCAGCCCCTGCATGACCCGTAGGGCGGGACGGACGAAAACCTGGAACGACACGTACGCGCTCACGGGGTTTCCCGGGAGCGTGAAGACGGGAGTGCCTTCCAGGAGGCCGAACCCTTGCGGCTTGCCAGGACGCATCCGCACCTTGTGGAATTCCACAGTTCCGGTGCCGGTGAGCACTTCCTTGACGACGTCCCTGGTGCCCATGGAGACGCCCCCGGTGGTGACGATGGCGTCGGCCCGGACGAGCTGGTCGTGAAGCATCTCCAAGACCTTGGCGGGCTCGTCCTGCACCGTGGCCTGCCGGAACCCCGTTCCTCCTGCCTCGACCACCGCGGCGGTGAGCATGAAGCTGTTGGACTCCCAGATCTGGCCGGGCGCCAGGGAGGTGCCCGGCTCGCGCAGCTCGTCGCCCGTGGAGACGACCACGATGCGCGGTTTCGGCCGGACGGTCACCCGGGACCGTCCGATCGCCGCGAGCATGCCGATCTGCGGGGCGGCGAGCCGGGTGCCGACCTCGGCGACGACCTGACCTGCGAGGACGTCCTCCCCCGCCCGGCGGATGTAGTTGCCCGGCGGGGCGGCGCGCGAGATCCGGACGGTGGCGTTGCCGCCGTCCGTCCACTCGACGGGGATCACGGCGTCGGCGCCGGCCGGCAGCGGCGCGCCCGTCATGATCCGGGCGGTCAGGCCCGGCCGGATCGCCGACACGCCGGAGTCGCCGGCGACGATGTCGCCGACCACGGGCAGCACGACGGGGTCGGCCTCGGTGGCCGGCGCGATGTCCGCCGCGACGACGGCGTAGCCGTCCATCGCGGAGTTGTCGAACGGCGGCAGCGGCACCGGCGCGGACACGGACTCGGCGAGCACCGTGCCCTGCGCCTCCAGCAGTGCCAGGTCAAGCGGCGGCAGCGGTGCCACGCTGCCGAGGATCTCCGTCAGATGCTCGTCGACCGTTCTCATAGCCACGGCCCCAGTCTGACGCGTCGTCACGAATCCGTTGTGTCGCCCACGCCGTCCTGCGTCCGGACGAATTCCCGCAGCCACGGCAGGAACTCCGGCGCCAGATCGGGCCGTTCCGCCGCGAACTGGACGACCGTCCGCAGGTACTCCAGCTTGTTGCCGGTGTCGTAGCGGCGGCCCCGGAACTTGACCCCGTAGACGCCGCCGCCCTGGTCGGCGGGCATGTCGGCGAGGGTGCGCAGCGCGTCGGTCAGCTGGATCTCGCCGCCGCGGCCGGGCGGGGTCTTCTCCAGGACGTCGAACACCGCGGGGTCGCAGACGTAGCGGCCGATGATGATCCAGTTGCTGGGGGCCTCCTCGGCGGCGGGCTTCTCGACGAGGTCGGAGATGCGGACGACGTCCTCCTCGCCGGTCGCCTCGATGGCCGCGCACCCGTACGCCGACACCTGGTCGGGCTCGACCTCCATCAGCGCGATGACGCTGCCGCCGTGCTGGCCGCGCACCTCGATCATGCGCTGCAGCAGCTTGTCGCGGGCGTCGATCATGTCGTCGCCGAGCAGCACCGCGAACGGCTCGCGGCCGACGTGCTGGCGGGCGCAGTGCACCGCGTGCCCGAGGCCGCGCGGCTCGCCCTGCCGGACGTAGTGCATGATCGCCAGATCGCTGGACTCGTGCACGGCCTCCAGGCGCTCGTCGTCGCCCTTGGCGCGCAGCGCCTCCTCCAGCTCGTACGCTCGGTCGAAGTGGTCCTCGATGGAGCGCTTGCTGCGTCCGGTGACCATCAGGACGTCGGACAGCCCGGCGTCGACCGCCTCTTCGACGACGTACTGGATCGCCGGTTTGTCGACGATGGGCAGCATTTCCTTGGGAGTCGCCTTGGTCGCGGGCAAGAATCGGGTACCGAGGCCGGCCGCCGGGACGACCGCTTTGAGCACTGGTGCAATGTCGGCCATATACACGACCCTAGCCATCCGCGAGGACCACAGCGTGCACCCCATCGCCACGAAGACCGGCCTCCGGGCCGAACTGCTAGCACGACGTGCGGCGATGCCGCCCGAGACGCGCTCCGGCGCGGCGCGCCCGATACGGGACGCGCTGCTGTCGGTCCCGGAGGTGGAGATGGCCGGGACCATCGCGGCGTACGTCTCCATAGGCGACGAGCCGGACACGCGAAGCCTGCTGTTCGCGCTGTGGAAGCGCGGCACGTACGTGCTGGTCCCCCGCCTGCTCCCGGACGGCGACCTCGACTGGGCTTCCTACGAGGGACCCGACTCGCTCGTCCCCGGGGCCCGCGGGTGCCTGGAGTCGTCCGAGCCTCCTCGCGGTCCCGGGGCCGTGGCCAGCGCGGACGTCGTGCTGGTGCCCGCGGTGGCGGTCGACCGGGCGGGCGTGCGCCTCGGCCGCGGCGGCGGCTCCTACGACCGGGCGCTCGCGCGGGTGGGCCCGGCGATCCTGACCGCGGCGCTGCTGTACGACGGGGAGCTGGTGGACGGCGTGCCCGCAGAGCCGCACGACCAGCGCGTCCGGGCGGTGGTGACGCCGTCGCGGGGGCTGGTCCGCCTGGGCTGACCTGCCCGCGGACGCCGCCCTGCTCGTAGAGTGAGAGGGCCAAGATCGCGGATGGGGGACGCGGTCGAGCAGGGCCCGACGGGAGGTACGAGATGACGGCGCCGTGGCGGATCCTTTCCCTGCCCCCGATCGCGGACGAGATCGTCCAGGGGTTGTTCGCGCCGCTGGGGGACGCGGCCGAGGTGACGTTCCCGCAGGCCAGGGATCGGGCGGGCCTGCTCGCCGCGCTCGCGGGGGCCGACCTGGTGATCGGCGACTTCACCGGCCGGCTGGCGCTGGACGCCGAGGCGGTGGCGGCGGCGCCGCGGGTGTCGTTCGTCCAGATGCCCGCGGTCGGGATCGACAGCATCGACGTCGCCGCGTGGGCGGCGGCGGGCGTGCCCGTGGCCAACGCGGCGGGCTTCAACGCGCGCGGGGTCGCGGAGTGGGCGGTCGGCGCGGCGTTCGCGCTGTGCCGCAGCCTCGCGCGGGGCGACCGGGCCGTCCGCGCGGGCGGATGGCCGCAGATGGAGATGGCGGCGCTCGGCCCGCGCGAGATCCACACGCAGCGGGTCGGCGTCGTCGGGTTCGGCGCGATCGGCGCGGAGGCCGCGCGGCTGTTCGCGGCCCTGGGCTGCGCGGTCTCGTACTGGACGAGGCGGCGGCGTCCAGAGGCGGCGGCGACGTACCGGGAACTGGACGACCTCATGGCGACGTCCGACATCCTCGTCCTCGCCTTGCCGCTGACCGAGGAGACAAGGGGGCTGATAGGTCCGGAGCGTCTCGCCCTGCTGCCGGACAGAGCGCTGCTGGTGAACGTGGCGCGCGGGGGCATCGCGCCTGACGGCGCCGTCCTCGCCGCGCTGGAGTCGGGACGCCTGGCCGGGGCGGCCCTGGACGTGTTCGAGCAGGAGCCCCTTCCGGAGGGGCATCCGCTGCGTTCCCGCGAGGACGTCCTGCTGTCGCCGCACACGGCGGGGGCGTCCGTCCAGTCGCAGCTGAACCTGCTCGGGACGGTGCGCGACAACGTCACCGCGGCCGTACAGGGACGAGACGTACAGAACGTAGTGAACGGGATCAATCCGCAGGTCATCCGCCGATAGCGGCCATCCCGGACACGCCATCCCTCAATCGTAAATATGCGATTCGCCCGTGAATCTGTAGGATTCCTAAACGATCAACTTTGACGACCCCGAAGGGTGGGATGTGCACCTCGACATCTGGCTACTCCTCGGGGCCACGCTCGTACTCAGCGCCATCGTCGCGGTCCGGCTGTCGCATCAGGCGGGCCTCCCCACGCTGCTGGCGTACATGGGTCTCGGCCTTCTCGTCGGCGAGTCCGGCCCCCTCCACATCCGTTTCGACAACGCGGAACTGGCCGAGACGCTCGGCCTCGCGGCCCTCGTGCTCATCCTCGCCGAGGGCGGCGTCACCACCAGCTGGCGGCGCGTGCGGCCCTCGGTGCCGGCCGCGCTCAGCGTCTCCACCCTCGGCACGCTGATCAGCATCCTCGTCGTGGCCCTGTCCGCCATGTGGCTCATCGGCATGGAGTGGCGCCCGGCGTTCCTGCTCGCCGCCGTGCTCGCCCCCACCGACGCGGCCGCGGTGTTCTCGGTGCTGCGCCGGCTGCCCCTGCCGTCCCGGCTGACGGGCCTGCTGGAGGCCGAGTCCGGCTTCAACGACGCCCCCGTCGTGATCATCGTGGTGACGCTCAGCGCCCACACCACCGCCCCCAACCTCGCCGAACTGCTCGGCGTCATGGTCTACGAGCTCGTCGCGGGCGGGATCGTCGGCGTCGCCATCGGCTGGCTCGGCGCGCAGGCGCTGCGCCGGGTCGCGCTCCCCGCGTCCGGCCTCTACCCGATCGCCGTCCTGTCGCTGTCCATCGGCTCCTACGGGGCCGCCTCCCTGATGCACGCCAGCGGGTTCCTCGCCGTCTACGTCAGCGCCCTCGTCCTCGGGAACGCGCGACTGCCGCACCGGCCCGCCACCCGGGGCTTCGCAGAGGGCGTCGGATGGCTCGCGCAGATCGGGCTGTTCGTGATGCTGGGCCTGCTGGCCGACCCCGGCGACCTCCCCGGCCAGATCCTGCCGGCGCTCATCGTCGGCTTCGTCCTGCTGCTGGTGGCCCGCCCCCTGTCGGTCGTGCTGTCCACGATCGGGTTCCGGCTGTCGTGGGGCGAGAAGCTCTTCGCGTCCTGGGCGGGCCTGCGGGGCGCCGTCCCGATCGTCCTGGCCACCATCCCGATGGTCGCGGAGGTGGAGCACGCCGACCGGCTCTTCGCGATCGTCTTCAACATCGTCGTCGTGTTCACCCTGCTCCAGGGGCCGACGCTGCCGCTGGCCTCGCGGCTGTTCGGGCTGAGGAGCGACGAGCAGACCCGCGAGCTGGACGTCGAGGCGGCGCCGCTGGAGGAGCTGCACGCCGACCTGCTGGAGGTGCGGATCCCCTCCGACTCGCTGATGAACGGCGTGGAGATCTTCGAGCTGCGGCTGCCGCCCGGCGCGTCGATCACCCTCGTCGTGCGGGACGGGGCGAGCTTCGTGCCCGAGCCCACCACGCCCCTGCAGGCGGGCGACACCCTGCTGGTCGTGACCACCGCCGAGGTGCGCGAGGCCACCGAGCGCAGGCTGCGCGCGGTCAGCCGCAAGGGCAGGCTGGCGGGCTGGTTCGGCGAGAAGGGCCAGTGACCCCTGCGGTGTGCCGGGGCCTTTGCCATGCCCTGGTCTCACGGCGCGCCGCCTGGGAACATCCCGGGGGCGAATCCTGTTCCACGCATGGGTACCATTAGCAGTCGTCTAGAGTGAGTGCCAGTCCGGCTCGCGCCGGGCTGAGTCAGCGAGGAGGAACCGTGCCGACGTATCAGTACGTTTGCACCGAGTGCGGCGAGCCTCTAGAGGTCGTGCAGAAGTTCAGCGACGACGCGCTGACCGAGTGCCCGGCGTGCACCGGCAGGCTCCGCAAGGTCTTCTCCGCCGCGGGGATCATCTTCAAGGGCTCGGGCTTCTACCGCACCGACAGCCGCGGCTCCGGCAAGTCGTCCACCACCGCGGGGGCGTCGTCGAACGGCTCCTCCAACGGGTCGTCCAGCGGCTCTTCCGGCGACTCGGGCGGCTCCTCGGGCGACTCCGCCAAGTCCGACTCGTCCTCGAAGTCCTCCGACTCGTCGTCGTCCTCTTCGACCGGCAAGTCGTCGTCCTCCGAAAAGGTCGCCTGACCTTCTAGGCATCTCCGCTCGCACCGGGGGATCCGCTCGGATCCCCCGGCTTTCGTCGTATCCGGAAGCCGTCGCCTACATCTCCAGGGGTAGGCGGCGGCTTTCGCTTGCCTCATGGGACGTAGCGCAGGTCCGTCCTGACGCCGGAGGCGCGGGGTAATGCGGTTCGCGACGATAGAGGAGACAGGGAGGAACCCCCTCATATCGGAAGGGCCCTCCCGTGAAGCCCGCCACCCGCGGCGCTTCCGTGATTCGCGATATTACTTGACATCTCTCGGACAACGAGAGACTCTTACGGCGAACACGACATATCTCAATATCGCCCGGTGCACACCAGGAGAGGAACCATGAGCGCACCTAGCCCGGCTCCCCCGAGGCCGCGGACACACCGCCTGGCCGGACTGATCGCCGGACGGCGCACGAAATGGGCCGTCCTGGCCCTGTGGGTCGTCCTGCTGGCCGCTCTCGGCCCCCTCGCCGGCAAGCTCGGCGACGTCGAGAAGAACGACGCCGCGTCCTGGCTGCCCGCCGGGGCCGAGTCCACCCGGGTCGTGGAGTTGCAGGAGCGGTTCCGCAAGGACGAGACGATGCTCGCCGTCATCGTCTACGAGCGGTCCGGCGGGATCACCGCGGCGGACAAGGCCAAGGCCGAGTCCGACGTGGCCGCCTTCCAGAAGCTGCCCGGAGCGCAGAAGGCCCAGGGGCCGTTCCCGTCCAAGGACGGCAAGGCTCTGCAGACCCTCGTGCCCCTGACGGACGAGGACCTCACGGCCGCCGTCGACCAGGCGCGCGACCTCGCCGAGCGCGGGCCCCCCGGACTGGCCTCGCACGTCACCGGCCCCGCAGGCGGCGGCGCCGACCAGTTCGAGGTCTTCCAGAGCCTGGACGGCTTCCTGCTCATGGCCGCCGGCCTCGTCGTCATCGTCCTGCTGCTGTTCATCTACCGCAGCCCCGTGCTGTGGTTCGTCCCCGTCCTGAGCGCCGTCTTCGCCCTGGGGCTCGCCCAGTCGACCGTGTACCTGCTCGCCAAGTACGCGGACCTCACCGTCAACGGCCAGAGCGCCGGCATCCTGACCGTCCTCGTCTTCGGTGTCGCCACCGACTACGCGCTGCTGCTCGTCGCCCGCTACAGGGAAGAACTGCACCGGCACGAGGACCGGCACGAAGCCATGGCCTACGCGCTGCACCGCGCCGCGCCCGCCGTCATCGCCTCCGCCGCCACCGTGGCCGTCGGCCTGCTGTGCCTGCTGCTCGCCGACATGAACTCCACCGCAGGGATGGGCCCCGTGGCCGCCGCAGGCGTCCTCACCGCGCTCGCCGCCATGACGACCCTCCTGCCCGCCCTCCTGGTCATCTGCGGCCGCTGGCTGTTCTGGCCGCTCATCCCCCGCTACGACGCCAAGTACCTGGAGCCCGAGGCCTACGAGGCCGAGCACGGCGTCTGGAGCCGTGTGGCGGGGATGGTGGGCAAGCGCCCGCGCGCGCTCTGGGCCGTGACCATGCTCGGCCTCATCGTCCTCACGCTCGGGCTGGGCTCGCTCAAGGCGGACGGCCTGTCGGACGCCGGCCAGTTCACCGGCAAGCCCGACTCGGTGAAGGGCTCGGAGGTCATCGCACGGCACTACGCCGCCGGTTCCGGCTCCCCGGCCCTCGTCATCGGCAAGGCCCCCGCGTCCGACCAGCTCGCCCGGGCCGTGCGGGGGACGCCGGGCGTCGCCGAAGTCAGCGACCCCGTCACCGCCGGCGGCCTGGTCAAGTACGAGGCGACGCTGAAGGACGCCGCCGACAGCCAGGCCGCGCGCGCGACCATCGACCGGCTGCGGGACGCGGTGCACGCCGTCCCGTCCGCGGACGCCAAGGTCGGCGGCACGACCGCGACATACCTGGACATCAAGCGCGCCTCCACCCGCGACAACAAGGTCATCATCCCGATCGTGCTGGCCGTGGTGCTGCTCATCCTCATCGCGCTGCTGCGCGCCGTCGTCGCGCCGCTGCTGATGATGGGCACCGTGGTGCTGTCGTTCCTCGCCTCGCTCGGCGCCTGCGCGGTCATCTTCGAGCACGTCTTCGGGTTCGAGGGCACCGACTCCGGATTCCCCCTGCTGGCCTTCATCTTCCTGGTCGCGCTGGGGGTCGACTACAACATCTTCCTGATGCACCGCGTCCGGGAGGAGTCGCAGACCCTCGGCACCCGGCGCGGCATCCAGCGGGGCCTCACCGTCACCGGCGGTGTGATCACCTCGGCCGGGCTCGTGCTCGCGGCCACCTTCGCGTCCATGGTCACGCTGCCGCTGGTGTTCATGGTCGAGATGGGCTTCGCGGTCGCGTTCGGCGTCCTGCTCGACACCCTCGTCGTCCGGTCGCTGCTGCTGCCCGCCCTGTCCTACGACATCGGGCGGCGGATCTGGACGCCGGGACGGCTCGCCAAGGAGGCGCCCGCCGCGCCGGCCAAGGTGCTGGACCCGGTCGGCTGACGCCCGAGAACGCGGAAGGGCCCGGCTCCCGCCGGGCCCTTCGTCATGCGGCGGCGGAGTTATCCACAATCGGTGGACGGTCTGCCGGGCACGGCGCCCGGGTGGCTAGGGTCGGCGGCATGTCCACTTCGGCTTCCCCGTCGCAACCCACCGCCGAGATCGGGGTCATCGGCGGCTCCGGGTTCTACTCGTTCCTCGACGACATCGAGGAGGTGCGGGTCGACACCCCCTACGGCCCGCCCAGCGACCCCATCGCGGTCGGCGAGCTCGCGGGCCGCCGCGTCGCCTTCGTCCCCCGGCACGGCCGCGACCACCGCTTCCCCCCGCACAAGATCCCCTACCGGGCCAACCTGTGGGCGCTGCGGTCCCTCGGCGTCCGCCAGGTGCTGGCGCCGTGCGCGGTCGGCTCCCTCACCCCCGACCTCGGGCCCGGCACGCTGGCCGTCCCCGACCAGCTCGCCGACCGGACGTCGGGGCGCGACCAGACCTACTACGACCAGGGCGCCGCCGTCCACGTCTCGTTCTCCGACCCGTACTGCCCGGCGGGCCGCCGCGCCGCCGTCGAGTCCGCGCAGGCCTCCGGGTGGGACCCGGTCGACCGCGGCACGCTCGTCGTCATCGAGGGCCCCCGCTTCTCGACCCGCGCCGAGTCCCGGTGGTTCGCCGCGCAGGGGTGGACGCTGATCGGGATGACCGGCCACCCGGAGGCCGTCCTCGCCCGCGAGCTGGCGCTCTGCTACACCTCGCTCTGCCTCGTCACCGACCTCGACGCGGGCATCGAGGAAGGCGAGGGCGTCACGATGGAGGAGGTCCTGCGCGTCTTCGGCGAGAACATCGACCGGCTCCGCGGCGTCGTCGGCGACGTCGTCAAGGCGCTGCCCGCCGAGCGCACCTGCGGCTGCGCCACCGTCCTTGACGGCATCGAACTCCCCCTGGAACTGCCGTGAGCGCCCGCTTATCCCGCCTGCGGCGGCCGCTGGCGGCGCTGTTCGCCGCGGCCGCCGCGGGCCTGGCGCTCCTGGCTCTGCGGCCCGGCCCGCCGCCGTCCGTCCGCGTCCTCGCCGCCGCCCGCGACCTGCCCGCCGGAACGCCCCTCGCCCCGTCCGACCTTCGCGGCCTCGACCTGCCGCCGTCCGCCGTCCCGTCGGGCGCGCTCCGCACGGGCGGCGCCGGCCGCGTCCTCGCCGGCCCCATGCGCCGCGGCGAACCCCTCACCGACGCCCGCGTCGTCGGCGCCGCGCTCCTTCGCGGCTACGGCCCCGGCACGGTCGCCACGCCGGTCCGTCTGGCCGACGCCGGCGCCGCCCGCCTCGTCCACCCCGGCGACCGTGTGGACGTCCTGACCGTCCCCGAGGCCGACCCCGCGAACGGCCCGCCCGGCGCCCGCCCCCGCTGGGACGCGGCCCGCGTGGTGGTCTCCGAAGTCCCGGTCATAGCGATCCCGGCCCCGGACGAGAACGACCCCCGCGACGGCGCCCTCGTCGTCCTGGCGACCGACCGTCCCCAGGCGATGGCCCTGGCCGGCGCCGCCGCGCCCCTGGCCCTGACCATCACCTGACCTCCGCGAGGTGCGCCGACTTGGCTAATCACGGATGACTTCATTACGATCCGTAGCCGTTTGATGCGCCCCACAGCCAGGGGCGCGACCCCCGACACTCCCTGGAGCCGGCATGAGCGGATTCAAGAAGTTCCTCCTCCGCGGGAACCTCGTCGAACTGGCGGTGGCGTTCGTCGTCGGAGCGGCGTTCGCCGGGCTCGTGAAGGACTTCGCGAACTCCTTCATCACCCCGTTGATCGCGCTTCTCGGCGGCAAGCCCGACTACACGCGCCTGGCCGTCGACATCAACGGCACCACGTTCCCGTACGGCGTCTTCGTGACCTCGGCGGTCGCATTCTTCATCACCGCCCTGATCGTCTACTTCCTGGTCGTGCTCCCGACGACCAAGCTGATCGAGCGGATGGACCGCGGCAAGGAGGCCACCGAGCGCGAGTGCCCGCAGTGCCTCAGCGACATCCCGGTGAAGGCCCGCCGCTGCCGCTACTGCACCGCGGAGGTCGTCCCCGCCCACGAGGTGCCGTCCGCCCGATGACGCCGAGCGGCCCGGCTCACCCGTTCTCCGTCCCGAACTCCCAGTGCCAGGGCTCGAAGGGGTTGCTGTAGGCCCAGGCCGGGTGGATCCATCCGTACTTCCCGGCGTGGGCCTCCATCCAGTTGAACTGGGCGGAACCCGAACTCTGCACACCACCGCACAGGTCGAGCGCCTGGCCCTTGCCGTGGTTGCTCGTCCCGGGGACGGCGGCGAAGCCGGGCCGCTGCGCGTAGACACGATGCTGGTCGGACAGGCTCCGATAGGCGTCCGTCACGCACATGTCGCGGCCGAAACTGCGCTTGTACGCCTCGTTCAGCTTGTAGAACGCGAGCGCCGCGTCCGCCCGCAGCCTGTGGCCGTTCTTCTGCGGCAGGGGGCACAGGTACTTCGACGGGATGAGCCCGTTGGGGAACTTCTTCGACTCCTTCGCCAGTGACTTGTCGCAGCCGAGTTCGAGCCGCTTCTGCCGCGTCACCGCCAGCTTGTCGAGCATCGCGTTGAGCTGCTTGGTCAGCTGCGCCGACCGGCTCTTCAACCCGTCCACCTCCTGCTGGAGGCGGGTCTGCTCGACCGCGTTGCGCGACTGCAGCTCCTGCGCCGTGGAGGCGAGCCGCTGCCGCCGGTCCTGGAGCTCGTCGGCACGCTCCACGAGCGCCTGCTGCGACCTCGCCATGAGCGTCACGTCCGCCGTCGACCGCAGCGCCGTGCTCGGATCCCCGCCCCCGAAGATCGCCATGGAGCCGGCCGCGCCGCTCTGCTGGTAGGAGGTGTTCGCGAGCCTGGCCAGCGGCTCGCGGATCCGGTTCAGCTCCGCCTCGGCCCCGGCGAGATCCTTCAGCGTGGCGCGCAGCTTCACCTGCGACCCGGCCAGGTCCTTCTTCCGGGTCTCCATCTTCTCGGTGGCCTTCTCGAGCTCGGTGCGCGCCTTCGTCGCCTCGCGGCGCAGCGACTCCAGCGGGTCGGCCCCCGCGGCCGCGTTCGCGGCGCCGTGCGGTGAGAGCGTCGTCATCACCAGGAAGACCGCGGTCAGCGCCGCCGACCGGGGGTTCGGCACGGTGGTTTTCCTCCAGATGCCCAAAAGCGGAACAGCGGCAGAACGCTACTACAGGTTCTACGATGACCTGTCCGTAACCGGTTCAGCGACTTCGGTGATGTTCGCACCACCGGCGCATCCACCAGACGTCCTCCCAGCCCGCGGGGCACGGCCGCCGTCCGCGCACGGACGGCGAAGGCGCCGGAGTGGGCGTCCCCCTCCGTGGCGTCACCACCGGCCTGGGCGCCCGCTTCGGCGGCCTGGTCACCACCTGCGGCTCCGCCGCCGGCGGCACGTACGTCCCGATCGTCGGCTCACCCTCCGGCTCCGCCGGCGCCTCGCTCCGCGCGGGCGGTCCCGCCGACTCCGGCCGCTCCCGGACGGGCTCCTCCCGCAGCCCGAACGCGAGCACCGAAGCCACCAGCACGGGCACCGCGAACGCCGCCGCGACGACCGCGATCCGCCTGCCGCGCGGCGATTCCTCGACCACCGCGTCCCCGGCGTCCCCGTCCTTAGGCTGCCCACGATGCCGTCCCGTCACGGAACGGAAGCGTACCCACACCGCCCCTTCCCGGCCTAGGGCCCGGCGCACATAACAGGGAGCGTTCACGGCTCCCCTTCCCCTACCCTGTAGGTGCCGTCCGCTACGCTCTACCCGCGAGCGACGACACGCCTCCGTAGCTCAGGGGATAGAGCACCGCTCTCCTAAAGCGGGTGCCGCAGGTTCGAATCCTGCCGGAGGCGCTTTTCCGACCACCGCGAGTGGCCTGCGGCCAGCGCGTGGACGCCTGGCGGGTTACCGCGGTCTGAGGTGGGCGCGGCTCCGTGTCGGTCTCCGCCTCCGCGCCGGTGCTGCTCCTGTGTCCTCCCGAAATCTGCGATCGAACGTCGCGCACTCGTACCGCAACGAAAGCGGCCCTTCTCCCGGAGGAGAAGGGCCGCTTTGTTGAAAGCGCACAATGCAGGACGGCGCGCTTCGGGTGAGAGTTCGGCCCCTTCGACGGAGCCGAGGTTCACGGTCGACCGCCGGCTTCACGCCGGGGCCGTGAAAGGGTCGCCGTGTCGGCGTCCCCTCCTTCTTGGTGCTCCTGGCGACGGAGTCGCGCAGGCCAGGGGCCTACGGCTCTGTCACCACGCTCGCCAGGTCATCGCGGAGAGCCGCGCGGTGTACTCCACCCAGTCGTACCCGGCCCGGGTGTACTCCTCCCGGAGGTACTTCAGCGTGACGCACTCCCGCACGTAGCAGCCCACCGGCGTGTACTCCACGACGGTGGTCCGCAGGATGGCGATCCGCCGCACGGTGACCCTCGCCACCAGGTACTTCACCACGGTGACGCGCATCGTGGTGAGGTCCAGCACGGGGATCCACACCGCGTCGTACTCCACCACGATCAGCTTCACCAGGGTGAGGTCGATCTCGGTGAAGCCGCTCCCGGCGAAGCCGACCCCGGTGAAGGCGGGCCCGGTGTAGCGGATGGGGGGGAAACCGGCCCCGGGACGGGAGAGCTCGAGGGGGCGGTCGTTGGTCGGGATCATGATGATCACCAGCCCTTTCGGGATTTGGTCACGAACTGCACGAGGCAGGGGCCCTGCTGAGCAGGACTTGATCAAGACCGTACGGTGCCGGGGCCGTAAGGCAACCTGAGCGGCCCGTCGGACTCACCGGCATCACGCCCATCGAGTGGTGGCTCCGTATCCGGGGGTGCCGCCGAGTCGAGGCAAGGCGCATAGCCGGTCCAGCCTCGGTCACCGAATTGCCGGCCTCGGACCACAAGAAAAGGCCGGTCGGCGTACGAGCACGCCGACCGGCCTTCCGATGGATGGGTCGAGTGCCCGGCAGGCCTAAGCCTGGCCGGGCCGGGTCAGTCCTGGCCGTGAGACTGCCGCACGATCAGCTTTCTCGCGGCGATTCGGCGAGCCTTTCGACGAACGCCTTCCTGGCCGCGTCATCTCGCAGCGCGTCGAACTCCGTCCAGACGGTCAGCGCGCTTTCGGCCGGAAGGCCGGCGGCGTCGATGGCGTCGGCGAGCTTGACGCTCACGTCCCACAGAGCGGTCCGCCAGCAGTACGTGACGGCGAGTTCACGGAGCCCCGGATGCATGGCGTCCAGGTCTCCGACGATCCAGTCACGAGTGTTCCGCACCATTCGCTCGTGGCCGGGGCGCAGCAGTTCCTGGACGTCTGCGCCCCGCCGTTCGCAAAGGGCCGCGAACCGCGCGTGATTCCCGATGGCCTCGCGGACGACGCGCAGCACGCCTTCGCGGACCCGAGGATCCGTGTAGCGGGCGGACCGGTGCACCGGGTTGATCCCCCTGGCCGGTGGACGATCACGCATCAGCCCCTGCACGGGGTGACCGTGGGCGTCGATCCGGTCCGGGGTCTGCTTCGGCCCGCCCGTCAGGACCTCGATCAGCACGAGCGCGTCGTTCGCCCGGAAGGTCAGGCCTTCCAGACACGGGTCGTCCGGCAGCACGAGCATGTTCTTGCCGCCGTCGGTGCCGGCCGCGTCGAGGTCGAACACGTACCCCCGGTCGGCGTCCGGGTGCGGGTCGAAGTACGCCGCCGCCCGGAACACGTACAGCCCGCGCACCAAGGTCCCGCTGGCGCGCGCCCAGTAGATCTGTTTCAGGGCCGCACGGGTCGTACCGCGCATTCCGTTGTCGAGCAGGATGATGTCCCGCGGGGGGTCGGGCTCGTCCACGGGCAGGCCGAGCCGTCGCAGGAGGGCCGTCAGGTTCCCGGCCGCGTCGGCGATCTCTTCGGGGGACAGGGCCTTCCACTTGATCCCTCCGAGCATGGCGTCCAGCTCGGGGAAGGTCCTGCCGTGGTTCTGCTTCAGATCCGCCAGCGCGCTCCTGACGATGCCGCGGTTGACGGGGATCTCGATGACGTCCAGGCCCGGTTCGAAGGCGAGGACGATCATGCGGCAGTTCTCGCCGTCGCGGCCGACCGAGGCGATCATCGCTCCGGCCGCGGCCGCTGCCCGAATGTCTTCGAGCATGCGGTGCACGGCCCTCACGTAGAACGGCGCGATCGTCTCCCACGCGGCGTCGTACGCGTCGCGGAGGGCGGACGCCACGGCGTCCCGTTCGGCCCGGGATGCGAACTGGAAAAGCCCCTTGGTGTTCAGGACCGATTCCAGAGAGGCTTCCCGCTCCCTTATGCCTTGTTTGCTCAAGTTAGTCGCCATAGCGACTCACTTCCATTCATGGTTTGATTTCCTTCACGGCCTTTTGCCGCAAGGATCATGCTAGCGCATGCATGTTAGACGTCAAGGAGACGTCACAAATTCGCCCTCAGAATTCAAATCAGTGGATTGGCGTTCGCTCCACACTTCGTCGCCCGTAATCGGACCACTGCGGCCGCGGCGCGTCCGCTCTGACGCCCCATCCGCTGGCCGCGACCGGACCCCGAGGGCCGGATCTGACGGGTCAGGGGCGGTCGAGACGGGGCTCTCTCGGCTCCAGCATGGGGACGAGGAAGCGGTTCGCCAGGGCGGCCAGCTGGGTTTCGTCGTCCAGGTCGATGATTTGGCTGGGGACCGCTAGGAGGGAGCCGGAGATGCGGACCATCATCTCGGCGACGAAGTCGGTGTCCAGGTCGCTCGACACGTTGCCGGCGCGCTGCTCGCGGCGGAGCTGGTCGGCGACGAAGCGGCGGACGGTGGCGAGGGTCCGGCCCCCGTCGCCGGTCAGGGACGGCAGGAGGAGGTCCGGTTCCGTGGCGATCAGGCCGCCGATCAGCGGGTTGCCCCGGATGGCGCGCAGCGAGCTCACGAAGCCGAGGACCACCCGGTCGGCGGCCGTCTCGGCCTGCTGGATGTCGACGAGGAACCGGTCGAAGTAGCGGCGGAACTCGCGCCGCACCACCTGCTCCACCAGGGCGTCCTTCGTGGCGAAGCGCCGGTAGACGGTGATCCGCGAGACGCCGGCCCGGCGGGCCACGTCGTCCATCGTGGAGCGCTGGATGCCCATCCGGCAGAACTGCGCGTAGGCGGCGTCGAGGACGCGCGAACGGGTCTCGTCGGCCTCGTCCACCTCGTCGGCCTGTTCGACGGCCTCGACGTACACGCTCTCCAGCAACGATCCCGAGTCCGACGACGCCATGAGGAACGACAGCACAGGTTCCACGATGCCCTCCCGAGACACAGATTCTGCCCGAATCGTCCATGTACGTCACGAAGGGTCTTGTGACGGACGCCACGGTGTGCTCTCATGATGCCAGATCCTGATACGCAGAAGCACGATGCGTTTCATCGTACCAGGAGTCGCCGTCGGCCCGAGGAGGGAAAGGCATGGAACAACCCAGCAGGCGCAACGTGCTGATGACGGGCGGGGTGCTCGGGGCGCTCGGGGCGCTGAGCGTCGCGACGCCCGCGCAGGCCCGGCCGCTGTGGACGTGGTCGCCCAAGGGATCGGTCGTGGGCGCGGGCAAGGGCGTCGACCCGCGGTGGGTCTGGGACGAGGAGGCCGACCCGCTGGTCGCCTCGCTGATCGACCGGGGCGACGTCCCCAAGGTCAACATGCTGCTGAAGACCTGGACCAAGAACGGCCAGGCGCTGCCGGCGGGGCTGCCGGCGGATCTGAAGGCGTTCATCGAGAAGGCCCGGCAACTCCCGTCGTGGGCCGACCAGACGAAGCTCGCCACCGCGTACAAGTTCAACCAGAAGCGGGGCACCTACCTCGGCGTCAGCTACGGCTTCGCCAGCGGGATGATGAGCACGGTCATCCCCCACGAGGCGCGCGCGGTCTACTACTCCAAGGGCGGCGCGGACATGAGGGACCGCATCACCAAGACCGCCAAGCTCGGCTACGACATCGGCACCCGCAACGCCTTCCTTCCCGACGGCGAGATGATCGTCACCTGCGTCAAGACGCGGCTGGCGCACGCGGGCGTGCGCCACCTGCTGCCCCAGTCCCCGTACTGGACCAAGGTCGCCGACGAGCAGATCCCGATCAGCCAGGCGGACATGATGGTCACCTGGCACAGCCTGCCCACCACGGTCATGAAGCAGCTCACCAGGTGGAAGGTCCCGATCCCCGCCGACGAGTCCGCCGCGTTCCTGCACTCCTGGCAGTTGACCGCGCACATGCTGGGCATCCTGGACGAGTACATCCCGGGCTCGTGGGACGAGGCGAACTCCCAGGCCGCGCAGGTCCTCGACCCGGTCCTCGCCCCCACCACCGAGGGCGTCAAGCTGGCCGACATCCTGCTCCACCTCGGCGTCACCATCGACGGCGGCATCCTCACCACGCACATCCTCGGCGCGCTCACCCGCTACATGCTGGGCGACGAGATCTGCGGCTGGCTGCAGATCCCGCGCGAGCCGGTGTGGGACCCGGTCTTCGAGGCCTTCTGGCCGACGTTCGTCGCCATCAAGGAGGGCCTGCTCAAGATCACGGACGCTCCCCCCGGCCTGCTGCAGGTCTACTGGGCCTTCGACGAGATCATCCGCCTGGGGACGCTGCTCTTCCTGTCGGGGGGCAACCTCCCGATCAGCATCCAGATCCCCACGGCCAACAACCCGAACTACTGATCGCGTCGGTCCCACCCCACGGACTCCCGAAAGGACGCGCGCGCTCCCGCGCCGGAGGCCGGAACCGGGCCCGGAATCCACCGGATTCCGGGCCCGCGGCGTTGGACGAGCCCCCGTCCGCGGACGGTCCGCGAAAGGTAATGGCCGGGAGGTGATGTCGTTACCGGTCCAGGGCTCGTTTCTTGCCGATCTGGGGAGTGGTTGTGGTGTTTAGTTGGAAATGGCAGGCATTTACATCTGACACACTGGGGGTGTGACGGATACCGATCCGCTGATCCGGCTCGCGCGTCCAGGCGATGCGTCCACTCTGGTGGAATTGCAGCACATACTGGACAGCGAGACGGAGTTCATGCTCCTGGAGCCCGGCGAGCGGGAACCGGACCTCGAACCGCTGAAGCTGCGGCTGGCCGCCCGCGCCGAGGGCCGCGACCTGTCGTACCTGGTCGTGGCGCTGGAGGGACCCGCGGCGGTGGGGTACGTCGACGTGTCGGTGCTCCCCTTCGCCAGGGCCCGCCGCACCGGCTACGTGGTGGCCGGGGTGCGTTCTGGCCACGGCGGACGGGGGCTGGGCGGGGCCCTGATGCGGGAGGCGCTGCGGGAGGCGCAGACGCGCGGGATGCGCCGTCTGGAACTCACCGTCATGGAGCACAATCGCCGCGCCCTGGCGCTCTACCTGAACTGCGGTTTCCAGGTGGAGGGGCTCCGGCGGGCCGCGCTGGACGTCCAGGGGCATCGGATCAACGAGTACTACATGGGCCTGCTGCTGGACTGAGGCCCGGGGTGGCGAGCGCATCGCGGACCCGCGGGCCTCACGTCCAGGCGAGGCGCTCGGCCAGGAGGGCCCGCTGGGCCGGGTTGCCGGCCAGGGCGAGGGCGCGGCGGTCGGCGGTGCGGGCCTCGACGCGGCGGCCGAGGTCGCGCAGCAGTTCGGCGCGGGCGGCGTGAAACAGGTGGTGGCCGTCGAGGGGTTCGGCGAGCGGCGCGAGGGCGTCCAGCGCGGCGGCCGGGCCCAGGACATAGCGGACGGCGACGGCGCGGTGCAGCCGGACGATCGGCGTGTCCGCCATGCGCAACAGCATGTCGTACAGGACGAGGATCTGCGTCCAGTCGGTGTCGTCCCAGGTGGGGGCCTCGGCATGGCACGCGACGATGGCGGCCTGGAGCTGGTACGGGCCGGGCCGTCCCATCGCGGCGGCGCGGGCGATCAGGGCGGCGGCCTCCGCGACGGACTCGCGGTCCCAGGCGCCGCGGTCCTGGTCGCGCAGCGGGACGAGGTGGCCGCCGCCGTCGAAGCGGGCGCCGGCGCGGGCCTGGTGGAGGCGGATGAGGGCGAGCAGGCCGAGCGCCTCGGGCTCGCGCGGCATCAGCCAGGCGAGGCTCGCGGCCAGCCATTCGGCGTCGCCGGCGAGGTCGCGGGCGTGCGGACGGTCGCCGCCGCTGGTCAGGTACCCCTCGTTGAACAGCAGGTACACGACGGCGAGGACCTGCCTCATCCGCGCGTCGAGTTCGGCGTCCGCCGGGATCCGGTACGGGATCCGCGCGTCGGTGATCTTGCGCTTGGCGCGGGTGACGCGCCGCGTGACCGTCGCCTCGGGGACGAGGAAGGCGGCGGCGATCTGTGCCGTGGTCAGCCCGCACACGGTGCGCAGGGTGAGCGCGACCTGCGCCGGCACGGGCAGCGCGGGATGGCAGCAGGTGAAGATCAGTCTGAGCCGGTCGCCCGGGTCGGCGGGCACCGGCCACTGGAGCAGGGCGAGCTTGTCGCGGTAGTTGGCCTGCCTGCGCAGCAGATCGATGCCCCGGCGCCGTGCGGTGGTGAGGAGCCAGGCGTCCGGATGATCGGGAACGCCCTCTTCGGGCCAGCGTCTCAGCGCCGTCTCGACGGCGTCCTGCATGACGTCCTCGGCGGCGGCGAAGTCGCCGAGCGTCCGGACGAGGGACGCCGTGAGCCGGCCCGCGTGCTCCCTCACCACGCGGGCCAGCTCGGCGTGGGCCTCCTCCGTCACGTGAGCGGGCGGATCTCGACGACCGGGCAGGCGGGCCAGGCGCGGGCGAGGGCGAGGGCCTCGTCGAGGTCGGCGACCTCGACCTCGGCGTAGCCGCTCACGACCTCCTTGCCCTCGACGAACGGGCCGTCGGTGATCAGCGGGTCCGGGGCGTCCAGGCGCAGGGTGGTCGCCGTGTGCGCGGGCTTCAGATGCGCGTGGTGGCTGATCTGAGCGGAATACCGGGCGAACCACTCGGAAACCCGCTCGTACGCCGCCTGCCGCTCACCGTCGGCCATGGCGGCCAGTTCCCTGGCGTACTCCTCGGTCTCGACGAACATGAGAACGTATTTCACGTGCGCCACCTCCTCGGTTTCCGGCCGGCCGCTCAGTTCGCGGGCAGGGTCGCGTACAGGTCGGGCATCAGGTGCGGCCCGCCGGGCAGGTCGCAGCTCGCGTGGCCGGGGTGGGCGGCCTCGATGCCGGGCACCACGATGTCCATGGCGTACTCCTCCGTGATCGCTGGGGGCTTCACCTCCTAGACGATCGGCGGGCCGCCGGATGCGACACGTCCGCCGGGTCAGGGTTTGCGGGCCAGACCGCAGGCGGCGTCAACCGTGTCCGGCATGCCGAACGGCACGGCCTCGGGGCGCCAGCGGGACGTGGAGACGACTCCCGGCTCCAGCAGTTCGAGGCCGGCGAAGAATTCGGCGATCTGTTCGGGAGTACGGACGACGTAGGGCGTCGAGCCCTGCTCGACGGCGATCCGGATGGCCTCTTCGCGGCCCTTCTGGTCGACGACCCCCGTGCCGTCGTTGAACGCCATGAAGCTCCCCGGGACGAGGGCGTCCAGGAGCCGCCGGACGATGGCATGCGCCTCGCCGTCGTCGACGACGTTGCCCATGATGCCGAACAGGATGAGGCCGATCGGCCGGTCGAAGTCGAGGGTGCGGGCGGCCTCGGCCAGGATCCGGCCGGGGTCGCGGACGTCGCACTCGATGTAGTCCGTCCTGCCTTCGGGGCGCCCGGTCAGCAGCGCCCGCGCGTGGACGAGGACCAGCGGATCATTGTCCACGTAGACGACGCGCGACTCGGGGGCGGCGCGCTGGGCGACCTCATGGGTGTTGTCGTGCGTGGGCAGCCCCGTCCCGATGTCGAGGAACTGCCGGACGCCCTCCCGCTCGGCGAGGTGGCGGACCATGCGGCCCAGCGTCACGCGGGAGTGGCGGGCGACGTCGCCGACGCTGGGGAACGCCGCGGCGACCTGCTCGCCGACCTGCCGGTCGATCTCGTAGTAGTCCTTGCCGCCGATCCAGTAGTTCCACATGCGGGCCGGATGCGGGCGGGAGGTGTCGATCTCGGGGGGTCGCTGTGCGGACATGGCGCTCATCGTCGCCGCGCGGATGCCGCCCCGCAAGGCAGAATCGGAGGGTGGCGAAACGATGTCCCTGCGGGGTCGGCTCCCGGTACCGGGACTGTTGCGGGCCGTTGCACCGGGGTGAGGAGGCGGCCGGGACGGCCGTCCGGCTGATGCGGTCGAGGTTCAGCGCGTTCGCGGTGGAGGACGAGGCGTACCTGCTCGCGACCTGGCATCCGGCGACCCGGCCGGAGCGGATCGGGTTCGGGGACGGGACGCGCTGGACGCGGCTGGAGATCGTCCGCACCGAGGGCGGCGGGCCGGACGACGACCGGGGCCTCGTGGAGTTCCGCGCCCATTACCTGACGGGGACGGAGCCCGGGGAAATGCACGAGGTCAGCCGGTTCGTGCGGCATGACGGTGCCTGGGTCTACGTCCGCGGCAAAGTGAGCTGACTCTCCGCCGTACGGGCGAGCGGCATCGCCCGTACGGGGGAAGAACGGCCGGGCGGGCGCTGAGAACGTGTGGAGAGCGGGCAAGGGATACCCGCGGAAAAGAGGAATCCACATGTCACGGAAAAGGCGTTCCGCGGTCGCCGGAATGGCCGTTCTCTGCGCGGCCGGAGCGGTCGGCACCGGCAGCGCGATGGCGCAGGACAAGGCGCCGCTCCCGAAGGAGTCCCACGTCACCGGGGACGCATGGGTGAAGTACCCGGGCGACCCCGAGTACCCGTACCGGCGGTTCATCGTGGACGCCCACGGGGGCCCGTGGAAGTTCGTCGACGGCAAGATGGTCATGGGCGCCGCGCGCGGAACGGTGAAGTTCGACCACTACTCGCCGGACGAGCCCGGCGGGCCGTCCAGGCACCACTGGGGCTCGATCAAGGTCGACTACGTGATGGCGTCCGGGCCGGTCGCCGTCGTGTCGGGAATCCGGCAGGACGACGAGCACGGGATCCCGGCGAACCAGAAGCGCGCGAACCTGACGTTCTACCAGTCGCCGCGCGGCCACAAGTTCGACCGGATGGGCTTCTCCTGGGGCGTCGTCTTCTCGCAGTGCCAGCAGATGGGTTCAGGGCCCGCGCCGTTCAGCACCAACAGTTCCGGTCCTTTCGGGAAATGGCTCAAGGGGTACACGGTGAAGGACGCGCCTCTGCAGATTCCGACCGGTGACTTCCAGCCGCCGGACAACCCCGCCGACTGCTCGTTCGCCGACGAGTAGGCTCCCCGTACGTGGACGACCTGGACTGGGAGACCAACCGCCCGGCGGTGTTCGGCGCCGCGTACCGGCTGCTCGGCAGCGTGGCCGAGGCGGAGGACGTCGTCCAGGACGTCTGGCTCCGCGCCTGCGGCGCCGACCGGTCGGGCGTCCGCGACCCGCGCGCGTGGCTCGTGACGATCGCGGCCCGGCTCGCCTACAACGTGCTGAAGTCGGCGCGGGTGCGCCGCGAGGAGTACCCCGGGCCGTGGCTGCCCGAACCCCTTCTGACCGGCCCGGACGTCGCCGACCGGGTGATCGTGGACGACTCGGTCAGCACCGCGATGCTGCTGGTGATGGAGGAGCTGACGCCGGCAGAGCGGGTGGCGTTCGTCCTGCACGACGTGTTCGACGTCCCGTTCGCCCAGGTCGCGGGGGTGCTCGGGGGTTCGGCGGCGGCGGCGCGCAAGCTCGCGTCCCGGGCCCGCGGGCGGGTGGCGGACGCACGCGAGGCCCGGCCGAAGGCGAGCCGCGCGGAACGGGAGCGGGTCCTCACCGCGTTCCGCGCGGCCGCCGAGGGCGGCGACATCGACCGCCTCGTCCGGCTCCTCCACCCCGACGCCGTCTACGTCGCCGACGGCGGAGGCAGGGCCGTCGCGTCCCGCCGTCCGATCACCGGCGCGGACCGGATCGCCCGCCTGCTGGTGGGCGTCGCCGCCCGGTCCCGGACCGACCGCGTCGCCCTCGTCGAGGTGGGCGGCGAACTCGCCCTGGAGACCCGCCGGGACGGCCGCGTCGTCCGGGTCGACACGCTGGAGATCGCCGACGGTCGCGTGACGGCCTTCCACCGGATCGCGAACCCGGACAAGCTGCGCCATCTGTAGCCCGCGCGGTCACATGTGCGGGCGCTGCCTTGTCTCCCTGGCGCGTATCGAGACGAGGAGACGGACATGGCGCACGTAGTGATCGTCGGTGGGGGTTTCGCCGGGGTGTGGAGCGCGGCGGCGGCCGCACGGGTCCGGGGGACGCGGGACCTGCGGATCACGCTGATCGCACCCGGTGACGATCTCGTCCTGCGGCCCCGGCTGTACGAGCCGGAGCCCGAGCGGGCGACGGTCGCGCTGAAGCGGATCCTGGAGCCGGTCGGCGTCGAGCACATGCGCGCGGCCGTCCAGGACATCGACGTGGACGAGCGGACCGTCACCGCGGACGGGCGGAAGGTCGGGTACGACCGGCTCGTCCTTGCCGCGGGGAGCCGTCTCGTCCGGCCGGGGATTCCGGGTGCGGAGCGGATGTTCGACGTGGACACCCTCCCGGGCGCCCTGCGGCTGCGCGGCCACCTGCGCGGCCGCGACGGCACGACGGTCGTGGTCGGCGCGGGCTTCGCCGGGCTGGAGATCGCCGCGGAGCTGGCCGGGCGCGGGCGGGTCGTGCTGGTCGAGAGGGCCGGGGAGATCGCCCCCGACCTCGGTCCCGGCCCGCGGCCGGTGATCGAGGTGGCGCTGGAGAGGCTGGGCGTCGAGTGCCGCCTCGGCACGACGGTCACGGAGGTCACCGAGGGCGGCGCGATGCTGGCCGACGGCACCGCGATCCCGGCGGACGCCGTCGTGTGGACGGCGGGCCTGGAAGCGAACCCGCTCACGTCCCAGATCCCCGGGGAGCGCGACCACCTGGGCCGCCTGAAGGTCGGCGCGCACCTGCGCGCCCACGACGCCGTCTTCGCGGCCGGGGACGTCGCCGCCGCCCGCGCCGAGGAGGGGCGCCTGACGATGCAGAGCTGCCAGCACGCGACCCCGATGGGCAAGACGGCCGGGCACAACGCCGCGGCCGACCTCCTCGGCGTCCCGCTGATCGACTTCGCCCCGGCCCCCTACGTCACCGACGTCGACCTCGGCGCGGCCGGCGCCGTCTACACGCGCGGCTGGGACCGGCTCGTCGCGCTGCACGGCGCGGAGGGCAAGTGGGTCAAGCGCTGGATCATGGACAAGATCCACCCGCCGGTGGACGACGCCGGGACGATCCTCACCCACGCGGGCATGGTCACGACGCCGATCCCGTTCTGAGCCGCCGCCCGCAGCGGGCCAGCAGCACCAGCAGCAGGGCGGGCGCTACGAGCACGGCGGCGCGCAGGGTGGTCAGGTCGGCGAGCGCCCCGAGCACGAGCGGGGCGACGCCGATCGCCACCCCGGACGCGAGCGCGCACCGCGCCGCGGCCCACGCCGGCTCGGACGGCCGCGCGGCGAGCGCCTGCCCCAGGATCACCGGATACAGCAGCGCCACCCCGAGCCCGGTCACCACGAGCCCGGCGACCGCGACCGGCGCGGGCGACGCCCACAGCACCACGAACCCCCCGATCCCGACGGCCGCCGCGAGGGCGAGCAGCCGGTCCGGCCGCCCCCCGCGCCGCACGACCGGCCCCGCCGCCGCCCGCCCGACGGCCATCCCGAGCACGAACCCCGCCGACAGCGTCGCCGCACCCCCCGCCCCCAGCCCCTTGACACTCCCAAGGAAGTCCGCCGCCCAGAAGACCAGACAGAACTCCACCCCCACCGCCAACACGAGATCCCCCCACCGCCCCCAGAACCCCACCCCACCACCGACCTCCACACCCACCGACCCGGGAGCAGCACCGGCGGGAGCGGCGGCGCTGGAAGAGGCAGCGGTGGGAGCAGCACCACCGGGAACGGCACCACCGGAAGGGGTAGCGCCGGGAGCGGGACCACCGGGAACGGCACCACCGGGAGCGGTAGCGCCGGGAGCGGCACCGGCGGGAGCGGCAGCGCTGGCAGGGGCAGCGCTGGCAGGGGCAGCGCTGGCAGGGGCAGCGCTGGCAGGGGCAGCGCTGGCAGGGGCAGCGCTGGCAGGGGCAGCGCTGGCAGGGGCAGCGCTGGGAGAACCGGCGCTGGGAGAACCGGCGCTGGGAGAACCGGCGCTGGGAGAACTGGGGGTGGGAGGAGCGGGGGTTTGGGTGGGTTGGGCGGGGCGGTGGCGGGGTGGGCGGGTGAGGAAGATGAGGAGGATGGCGGCTGCCAGGAGGGGTGGGGTGGTGAAGGCGGGGCGCCAGCCGAGGCCGTGGGCCAGTGCGGCGCCGATGAGGATCGGGGAGAGGACGGACGCGGCGCTGGAGACCGCGTTGGCCTCGCCGATTTGGATCGTTCCATCTCCCCGGTGCGCGGCGCGCAGGGCCGCCGGGACGAGTTGGACGAGGCCCGCTCCGCCGAGGCCGAGGACCAGGGCGCCGGCGGCCGTTCCGAGGCGTCCGCCCGCGGAGGCCAGGAGGGCGGCGCCGCCGACGAGGGCGGTCAGGGCCGCCGGGATCGCGTAGCGCCCGAGCCGGGCCGCCAGGCGGTGCCCGACCAGACCAACGATCACCAGCCCGAGGGCGAAGGCGGACGGATAGAGGGCGGCCTCGGCGCGGGGCAGGCCGCGCTCCTCCCGCAGTTGGGGCAGGATCGCGCCGAGCGCGGTGAGCAGGTAGCCGAGGCATCCGAAGGCGGCGTAGAGCCCGAGTGTCTCCCCTGTCCGCCCGGTGTCCGGACCCGTGTCGGCGGGCTTCATCGCGCCTCCCCTATTAAACTCGTAGGGCGAGGATAAGTCGGGCACGCCAGGATGTCACCCATGGAGCCGATGACCGCGCACTCCGCGCGCGCCCTGCGCAGCCAGGGGGCGCTGGCCGTGCTCCGCCACGTCCACGCGCACCCGTCCGCGAAACGCGCGGACGCGGCCCGGGCGCTGGGGATGAGCAGCGGGTCCGCCACCGAGATCACGAGCCGGTTGAAGGCGTCCCGGCTGATCGACGAGGAGGCCGCCGCCCTGACCGGCGGGCGCGGCCGCCCCTCACCGGCGCTCGTGCCCCACAGGGACGGCCCGCTGGTGTGCGTCGTGGACATCAGCCACGAGCGGTGGCGTGTGGCCTGCGTCGAGCTGGGCGGTCGCGTCGTCACGCAGGAGACCGGCGGCCACTCCGGCACCCCGGACGTCCTCGGGACGCTCGGCCACCGCGTGTCGGTCCTGCACGCCCGCTACGGCCACCGGCTCCGCGCCGTGTCCGCCTGCGTCGCGGGAACGGTCAGCGCGACCACGGTCGTCCAGGCGTCGGGCATGGGCTGGCGCGACGTGGACCTCGACCCGCTCCGGCCGCCCGGGATCCCGCTGCTCGTCGGCAACGACGCCTCGCTCGCCGGGCTGGCGGAGGCGAGACGCGGGGCGGGCGCGGGAACTCGGGTCGTGCTGCACCTGACGGTCGAGGTGGGGGTGGGCGGCATCCTCGTCGTGGACGGACGGCCGGTGGACGGCGCCACCGGCGCGGGCGGCGAGTTCGGCCACATGCCGTTCGGCGACCCCTCGCTGCACTGCCCCTGCGGCGCCCGCGGCTGCTGGGACCTGGAGGTCGACGGCCGCGCCATGGCCCGCGCGCTCGGCCGTCCCGCACCCCGCGACCCGCGCACGGCGGCCGGGCACGTGATCGCCGCCGCGGCCTCCGACCCGGCGGCCCGCTCGGCCGCCGGCGCCGCCGCGCACGCGCTGGGACGGGGCATCGGCGCCCTCGCCAACGCCCTCGACCCCGGGGTCGTCACGCTCTCCGGCCTGGCCACCGACCTGGCCGCGACGGCGCCCGCGGCCCTCGAAACCGGCTACACGGCCGCCCTGATGCGCTACCGCCGCGCGGCACCGCCGCCCATCCTGCCCTCGACGCTCGGCCCGCAGGGCCCCCTGACCGGCGCCGCGGACGCCGCCTTCGACCTCCTCCTGACCGAAGAAGGCCTAGCCGCCTGGACCCGCACCTGACCCGTGCGTGCCGTTTGGGGGTGGGGTGTCGTTGGTCAGGCGGGGCGCCATTCGGGGATGGCGCCTGGTTCGTGCAGGCAGTGGTCGGGGGCGGCTTCCAGGGCCTTTTCCTCGCCGCCGGGGGTGTAGGTGACGATCAGGCGGAGAGGGCGCCAGGTCATGTTGTAGGTGGAGTGCCAGACGCCCTTGGGGATGTGGACGGCGTCGCCCTCGCGGATCAGGAAGGGCTCGCCATCGTCGACCATCTGCGCGGCCTCGCCGGAGATCACGTAGATGACCTCCTCGGCGTTCGGGTGGTGGTGGCGGGCGTGGCCCTTGCCGGGGTTGACGATCACCTCGCCGAGCGTGCTGCCCGCCCCGGGCACCGCGGACGGGGTGACGAACCATTTGATCGACCCCCAGTCGAAGGTCGCGGTCGCCACGTCACCGGGGTTCCTCAGCATCAGATCTCCAGGTTCTTGAAGGCCGCGACCTGCGCGGTGACGGCCTTCTCGGTCGGGAGCCGCTCGACGGAGGAGGCGCCGAAGAAGCCGACGACGCCCTCCGTCCGGGACAGGACGTGGGCGGCGTCGTCGGGTTCGGCGATGGGACCGCCGTGGCACAGGACGAGGACGTCGGGACGGACGGCGGCCGCGGCGTCCCGCATGGCCTGGACGCGTTCGACCGCCTCGTCCAGGGTGAGGGACGTCCCGGCGCCGATGCTGCCCTTGGTGGTGAGGCCGACGTGCGGGACGAGGACGTCGGCGCCGGCCTCGGTCATGGCCCGCGCCTGGTCCTCGTCGAAGACGTAGGGGGCGGTGACGAGGCCGCGCTCGTGGGCGAGGCGCACCATCTCGACCTCCAGGTCGTACCCCATGCCGGTCTCTTCGAGGTTCTGCCGGAAGACGCCGTCGTAGAGCCCGACCGTCGGGAAGTTCTGCACGCCCGCGAAGCCCATGGCCTTGAGCTGGTCGAGGAAGACCGGCATGACCCGGAACGGGTCGGTGCCGCACACCCCGGCGAGGACGGGGGTGTCGCGGACGACGGGCAGCACCTCCGACGCCATCTCCACCACGATCTGGTTGGCGTCCCCGTAGGGCAGGAGGCCGGCCAGCGATCCGCGTCCGGCCATCCGGTAGCGGCCCGAGTTGTAGATGATGATCAGGTCGACGCCGCCCGCCTCGGCGCACTTGGCGGACAGCCCGGTGCCCGCGCCGGCGCCGATGACGGGCCTGCCCTCCTCGACGGTGCTCCTCAGCCGGAACAGGACGGTCTCGCGGTTCACTGCGCGCCCTCCGAGATCAGCCGGTGCAGCCGGTCGGCCATCGCCCGGCCGAACTCCGGGTCGTTGATGTGCATGTCGAGCATCTCCGCCTCCGCCACTTCCTCCAGCGCCATGAAGCAGGCCACGTCCGCCACCGGATCGTGGAACGGCATGCCGGGGGCGTCCAGCGCCGACACGCCCTTGAGCGGGACGAACAGTGCGGTCGGCCCGGTGGCGGCGGCCAGCTTGGACGCCATCCTGCGTCCCAGCTCGCCCATTTCCTCCGGTGTCGTCCGCATGAGCGTCACGGTCGGGTTGTGGACGTACAGCAGGCGCTCGGCGAACCGTTCGGGGACGGTGGCGCGCGGCCCGAAGTTGACCATGTCGAGGGCGCCGGGCGCCACGACCTGCGGGACGCCGTGCCGTCCGGCCGCCGTGAGCCGGTCGGGTCCCGCGGACAGGACGCCGCCGACGAGGTCGTCCGCCATCTCGGTCGTTGTCAGGTCGAGGACCCCGGCCAGCAGGCCGCTCTCCACGAGCCCTTCGAGCGCCCGCCCTCCGGCGCCCGTCGCGTGGAAGACGAGCACCTCGTAGCCCAGTTCCTCCAGCCGTTCCCGGGCGGCGTCCACCGCCGGGGTCGTGACCCCGAACATGGACGCCCCGATGAGGGGCCGCCCGTCCGCCGCGGGTTCCGGGACGGCGTGCGTCTTGGCCATCCCGGCCGCCGCCGCGGCGGCGTTCCCGAGGATCAGGCGCGACAGCCGGTTCACGCCCGCGATGTCGACGACGCTGTAGGTGAGCGTGACGTCCTTGGCGCCCACGTAGGGCTCGACGTCACCCGCCGCCATCGTCGACACGATCAGTTTGGGCAGCCCGATGGGCAGGTCCCGGACGGCCCGCGCCGCGATGGACGATCCGCCGCTCCCGCCGACGGCGAGCACGGCGTCCACCCGGTCGAGGGCGGCGAGGACGACCGCCGCGCCCTCCCCCATCGCGGTGACGGCCGCGCCCCGGTCGCCCGCGTCCCGCAGGGCCTGGAGCGAGGTGCCCCCGGCCTCCGCGACCTCTTCGGCGGAGACGTCGGCCTCCACGTCGGACGGTCCGACCCCCGCGTCCACGAGGACGGTGTCGCAGCCCAGCTCGCGCACCCGGTCGCGGAGCCACGCGTACTCCGCGCCCTTGGTGTCGAGCGTCCCCACCAGCACAACGGTCGCCATCGAGCCCTCCTGTTCCCCGATACCGATTCCCCCGACGATCACCTCGCAAGCCTGTCTCGCGGGTTACCGCCGCACTCGTTGGAACGGGACAAACAGGACATGCCCGGCTCCGCCCCCGGCAAGGGGGCGGGAACCGCCGGCGTGGAAGGCCTCGGCGGGCGAGGGTCAGGCGGGGACGGAGGCCTCGGTGACGGCGCCGTCCTCCAGGGTCAGGACGCGGTCGGCCTCGGCGAGGAGGGACTCGTCGTGGGTCGCCACCAGGACGGTCACGCCCTCGCTGGAGACGACGGCGCGGAGCAGCGGCATGATCGCGGCGGCGGTCTCGGAGTCGAGCTGGCCCGTGGGCTCGTCGGCGAGGAGCAGGCGGGGGCGGTTGGCGAGGGCGCGGGCGATCGCCACGCGCTGGCGCTGGCCGCCGGACAGCTCGTAGGGGCGCTGCAGGGCGTGGTCGGCCAGGCCGACGAGGCCCAGCAGGACGCGGACGCGCTCGTCCCGTTCGGCGGGCGGCGTGCGGACGAGCCGCAGCGGAACCTCGACGTTCTCGGCCGCCGACAGGACGGGGATGAGGCCGTGCGACTGGAACACGAAGCCGATGTCGTCGCGGCGCAGGGCGAGCAGGTCGTCCTCGGAGAGCGCGCCGACGTCGCGCCCGTCGACGTGGACGGTGCCGCCGTCGGGGCTGTCCAGGCCGCCGATGAGGTTGAGGAGCGTCGTCTTGCCGGAGCCCGAGCGGCCCCGGACGGCGACGAGCTCGCCCGGCGCGATGGTGAAGGACGCCCCGCGCAGGGCCGGAACCTCGATCCTGCCCGTCCGGAACGTCCGGACCAGTCCTTCCACGGCCACCATCGGGGCGGTCATCGGGTCTCCTCCCGGTCGGGCCAGACGCCGACGTGGTCGCTTTCCAGGGCGAGGCGGACGCGGTCGCGCATGTCCAGGGACTGGGTGAACCCCTTGGGCAGCTGGACGCGGCCGACGCGGTCGAGGAGGGCGTACTCCTCCACGACGCGGGTCCCGTCCTCCTCGGAGCGGCGGCGGACCTCGACGCTGGTGCGGCCGTCGCGGATGCCGACGGTCCGGTCGACGCGCTCGGACACCTGCGCGTCGTGGGTGACGACGACGGTGGTGGTGCCGAGCTCCTGGTTGACGCGGCGGAGGGCGGCGAACACCCCGGCGGCGGTGGCGGTGTCGAGTTCGCCGGTCGGCTCGTCGGCCAGCACGACCTGGGGTTCGTTGGCGACGGCCACGGCGATCGCGATCCGCTGCTGCTGGCCGCCGGACAGCTCGGCCGGGCGGCGGTCCGCGCAGTCGCCGACGTCCAGCATGCCGAGCAGCTCGGCGGCACGGGTGGCGCGCGCGCGGCGCGACCGCCCGGCGAACCTCATCGGCAGCTCGACGTTCTGCGCGGCGGTCAGGTACGGCAGGAGGTTGCGGGACGTCTGCTGCCAGATGAACCCGACCTTCTCGCGCCGGAACTCCAGCCGCTCCTTGGACGCCATGGTGAGCAGGTCGGAGCCGGCGACGCGGGCGACGCCGGCGGTCGGCACGTCCAGGCCGGACAGGATGTTCAGCAGCGTCGACTTCCCCGAGCCGGACGCGCCGACGATGGCGACGAGCTCGCCGGGGTCGATCAGCAGGTCGAGGCCCTGGAGCGCGACGACCTCGACGCCGTCGGTCTTGTAGATGCGCACCAGGTTGTCGCAGACGATGTGGGCGCCCTCGCCGTAGACGGGGCCGCGTTCGGCGGCGCGGCGCTCCAGTTCGGCGAGGTCGGTCGTTTCGGTCATCATTCCCCCGTTCTCAGGGCGTTGCCGGGGTCGGTGTCGAAGGCGCGGTCGACCGCGACGGCGGCGGCGGCCGCCAGCAGGAGCGCGGCGAGCAGGCCGAGCAGCGCCGGGAGCCCTGGGACGTGCGCGGTGACGGCGAAGCCGCCGGTGTAGGGGCGCAGGTCGACGACCGGCCCGGTGATCTCCGGCAGCAGGAGGCCGAGCACCCACCCGGCGCCGACCGCGCACAGCAGGACGGGCGCGAGCTCGACGAGGGCGAGGCGGCGGCTCTGCCGGCGGCTCAGCCCGAGGGCGCGCAGGTGGGCGATCATCCGGCCGCGGGCGCGGGCCCCCACGACGAGGACGAGCAGGACGGCGAGGAGCCCGTACACGCCGCCGGCGACGGCCGAGTCCCGGAAGGTGTCGTGGACGACCGACACCAGGGGCAGCCCCGTCATGTTCCGCAGCACCTGCCGCCGCATGACGACGTCGTCGCCCGGGACGGCGGCGCGCAGCGCCTTGGCGTCGATGTCGTGGCCGGTGAGGAAGACCTGGGACGGGAAGCCCGTCGCGCCGGCGACCGTCCGGTAGGGGACGATCACGAAGGCGCTGTTCCTCTCCTGCCCGGGGAAGCGTTCGATCTGGGCGGACGCCTTGACCGTCACCGGGTCCATGCCGGCGCGGCTGAGCGTGACGGCGCCCCGGCCCAGGGTGCGGGCGGCCAGCGGGGACACCAGCGCGCCCGCGCCGGTGTCCGTGTCCGGGATGCCGGGCACTTCGGGCGCGAGTCTCCGGTAGGCGTCGAGGTCCACGCCGACCACGGTCAGCGGCGCGGGGTCGGTGGCGGACGAGGCGCGGGCGATGACCCGGGCCCGGACGGCGCCGGTGACGCCGGGGACCGCGCGGACGCGGCGCAGGCCCGCGTCGTCCAGCGACTCGGCGTCGACGCGCGCGTCACCGCCGGTCTCGGCCCACGAGGCGCGCTCCTGCCCGGTCCGCAGCGCGGTGTCCACGGTGGAGGTGAAGCCGGCGATGGTCGCGGCCAGCAGCAGGACGGCCAGCGGCAGCGCGCCGACGAGGCTCTGCCGGGACGCGCGGGCGACGCCGATGAACGCGACGGCGCCGGTCCGCCGCCGCAGGATCGGCCCGGCCGCGCGCAGCAGGTACGGGTAGGCGCGCAGGACGAGCACGCCGAGCGCCGCGCCGAGCAGGGCGGGGACGGAGGCGACCAGCGGGTCGGTGCCGGAGGAGGCGCCCCGCTCGCGCAGCAGCACGACCCCGACCACGGCGAGCACCACCAGCAGTCCGTCCAGGACGAGCCGCCGCCGGGAGGGGCGCGCCGCGACGAGGTCGTCGCGGCGTTCGGTGACCGAGCCGAGGCCGCCGCCGCGCTCCCGCAGGACCATGGCCGCCGGGAGGCCCAGCACGGCCGCCACGAGCAGCCCGATCGCGTACAGCGAGGCGGCCTGCGGCGGTCCGGCGTCCAGCAGCCGTCCGGCCGCGTAGCCGAGCAGGGCGGACGGGACGGCGGCGAGCGCGGTCAGCCCGCAGGCGGGCGCGGCGAGCTGGCGCAGCGACGCGCCGCGCGCCCGCATCACGCCGAGGATCGGCCGGAGCCGCTCGCCGAGCAGCCCGGCGGCGAGCAGCAGCAGCCCGGCGGCGACGGCGACGAGCCCGCCGAAGGCCAGGCCGACGACCGACTGGGCGGTGCGGAGGCGTCCGGCGAACTCCTTCAGCCGGTTGTCCAGGGCGGTGGAGACCTCGCAGGGGAAGAGGTCGGCGCGCCCTTCCACGGCGGAGCGGAAGGCGTCGAGGTCGCGGGTCATGGCGCGGACCTGCTCCGCGCTGACCACGCCGGTGCGGAGCGGGAACCGCCAGTCGTAGTTCAGTTTCAGGCGCGGGTCGCGCGTGAGGCGCGAGTACGCGGCCGGGTCGATCAGCGCCGTGCCCGCGTCGGCCTCGATGGTCGTCTGGGGCATGTACTCGATGGTGGGGTGCAGGATCCGGGCGCGGGGGCCCCAGAACTGGTCGGCGGCGTTCACGGGTTCGTACAGGCCGCTGACGCGGACGGTGAGGCCGCCGAGTCCGATCCGGTCGCCGACCTTGTAGCCGAGCTGGTCGGCGTACCGCTTGGCGACCATCGCGTTCATGTCGCCGCTCGTCTGGCCCGTCCTGTTGAAGGGGAAGCCGCCGGAGACGACGCGGATGCGCCGCCATGCGCCCGGTTCCCAGCCCAGGTACAGGAGCCTCGGCCTGCGGAACTCGCCGTCGACGGCCTGGGAGGGCGAGGTGACCGACGACTCGGGCTCGCCCGTCACCTCGGCCAGGGAGGGGGGCAGCCGGTCCCGCCACGCGAGGGCGTTGGCGTTCAGGGCCGCGTCGCTGGGGACGGCGGCGAAGGCGGCGGAGCCGCCCGCCTCCCCCTTCACGTGGATGTCGGCCCCCGGACCGGCCGCCGCGGCCGCGGCGGCGTCGTACCCGGCGGTCGTCCGGGACGGGACGGCGACGGCGAGCAGCGCCGACACCAGCGTCAGCACGGCCAGCGCGGTGAGCGGCGCCCACTGCGCGCGGACGAGCCGCATCCCGGCACTTCTCATCGGTCCTCCCCCACGCGCAGGCCGGCGCCGAGGTTCCGGCGCCGCAGCGTCCGGACGACGGGCGCGAGCACGAGCCCGAGCACCGCCGCCACCCCGCCGGCGACGGCCAGCACCACGGGCCACTGGACGACCAGGTCGGCGGGCGGGTACGGCTCGGCGGCCTGCACGCTCAGCACGATGTGCGGGACGACGAGCCGCGCCACGACCAGGCCGAGGACCGTCCCGCCGAGCAGGCCGAGCCCGACGAGGTAGGCCTGCTCGATCGCGAGCATCCCGGCGACCTGGCGGGGCGGCACGCCGAGCGCCCGCAGCACCGCGAACTCCCGGTACCGCTCGCCCGCGGTGACCGCGGCGTTCACCACGAACGCGATGACGGCGAACGCCAGCGCCGCGGCGAACCCGAGCACGAGGGCGCCCTGGAGCGCCGCGCCGAGCGGGGCGTCGCGGAGCCGGGAGCGCGTCTCGACGCGGTCGGCCGCGACCTCGCCCCACGCGGGGTGCCGGGCGAGGTCCCGGACGGCCGGGGCGGTGCGGCCGCCGCGCGCCGACGCCCACCACTCGCGGGGCGTGATGGGGTCGCCCGCCGTGCCGTCCACGGCGAGCCGCGACTGGGTGAGGGTGGGCAGGTCGACCAGGACGCCGGGCCTGCCCGGCGGCACGCTCGGCAGGGCGGGCGCGATCCCCGCGACCTTGACGGGCTGGTCGCCGTCGATGGTGTTCACGGTGACGGTGCCGCCGACGCCGACCTTGGCGCGGCTCGCCATCTCCTCGGTGATGACGCCCGGCACGGCGGGCAGCAGGTCGGTGTTCTTGACGTCGTGCGAGGGCGGGGTGGACGTGCCGAGCATCGCGTGGACGGCCGTGCCGGTCGCGTAGCCGTAGAAGCCCTGGCGGTCGAGGGTGGGCGAGGAGGGGATCGTCAGGGTCGCGAGGGCGTCCCCGGAGTCGGTGACGCGGGTCCTGAGCGGGTGCTCCAGGTCCTGCGGCCCGGCGAAGGCGTCCCAGCGGGCCCCGGCGGGACGCGCGGCCGGGCCGGTGCCCTCGCCGGTGACGCTCCGCAGTTCCAGGACGAGCCTGCCCGAGATCTTGTTGTCGTCGTAGTCGAAGTGGACGCCGCGGACCGACAGGGGGTAGGACGGCACGCCGTCCCGCCCGGCCAGCTGGGCGGTGTCGAGGGCGAGGGTGTGCGCCTTGCCGTCCGCCTCGACTCCGGGCAGGGTCACCTGCCGGGTCAGCCCGCGCGCGTCCACGACGGTCACCACGAACTTGTAGCCCTCGCCGAGGGGCGGCACGTAGTCGGGGGGCACTTCGGGGTCCGGGCCGGAGCGGCTGAGGCGCACGTCGAACAGCAGCCGTTTCGGTTCGCCCGGGACGGTCATGGCCGGGACGGCCGGGCGGGCACGCGCCAGCTCGCCGAGCCGCAGGTCTTTCCGCAGGCCGGGGCCGACGCGCAGGAGCGGGCCGATCGCCCTGGCGTCCACGCCGAGCAGCGTCGCGGGTTCGGTGCCGAGGTCGGCGTCCATGCGCAGGACCCCGGTCGCGGCCGAGACGCCGGGCAGCGCCGCGAACCGTCCGGCCTGCCCGAGCGGTTCCGGGCCGCCCTCCCTGGACGAGGCGGACAGCCGCAGGTCGGCGCCGCTCTGGAAGTCGGCCTGGTCGGTCTGGGACCGCCGCCAGGTCGCCATCGTCGTGACCGACAGCACCCCGACGGCCATCGCCATCACCAGCAGCAGGACCGGGCCGGTGTAGCGGAGCTGGCGCCGTCCGACCTGCCGGGTGCCGAGGACGGCCACGAGCCCGCGGCGGCGGGTCGCGACCCGCTCGGCCACGCGGGAGACGGCCGGCACGAAGCGGAGCAGGAGCACCCCGCCGGCGAGCAGGGCCAGGGCCGGGCCGGACACGATGAACGGGTCGATGCCGCCCGTGCCGCCGCCCGTGCCGCCGCCCGTGCCGCCTCGGGGGGCGCCGTCGCCGCCCGCGCCGTCCGCCCCGTACCGGGTGAGCTGCCAGATCGCGAGCCCGGCGACGAGCAGCAGGGCCAGGTCGGTGCCCGAACCGCGCAGGCCGCCGCGGCCCTGCCGCCCGATGCCGGCCTGGGCCTCCACGAACGTCCGGTTGGCGCCGCGCAGCGTCGGGACCGTCAGGACGACGGCGCAGGCCAGCGCCGTCAGCACCGAGACCGTCCACAGCGGCGCGAGCGGCCCGGCGTCCAGCCGCAGCCCCGAGTCCCGCACGGCGGGCGCGTGCCCGGCCAGGCGCAGCAGCGGCCCGGCCAGCAGCGGGCCGAACACCGCGGCGGGCAGCACGATCAGCAGGCCCTCGACGAGGCCGAGCCGGGCGAGCTGGCGCATGCCGAGGCCGCGGGTGCGCAGCAGCGCGACCTCGCCGCGCCGGTGGTCGGCGAGCAGCCGCGCGACCAGCAGCCACGCGCAGCCCGCCAGCAGGACGAGCTGGATCACCGGGATGAGCATCGTGGAGCGCGCCACCTGGAGCGCGGTGCGCAGCTGCGCGGTCAGGTCGGGCAGGTCCGTCGCGACGCTGAACTGCGCCCCGTCGCCGGCCTTCCTGAAGGTGTCGCCGCCGGCGGCCACGCGGTCGCCGAGGGGGCCGAGCTCGCCGGGCTCGACGCCGCGCAGGTCCGGCAGGACGGTGAAGCGGGCCTCGGAGCCGGTGCCGGTGAACCGGGCGGCGAACACCTGGGGCGGCACCACGAACGGCCCGTAGCTCGTATAGGTGAGCCGTTCGACGCCGGTCGTGACGAGCTTGTCGTCCTGCCAGAAGTAGTCCTGCGGGTCGGGGACGTCGAAGAGCCCGACGACGCGGACCTTGACGACCGACTTCTTGTCGACGCGGCCGTGCAGCGTGAGGACGTCGTCCACGCCGGCGTGCATCGCGCGGGCGGCGGCGCCGGGCAGGGCCGCCTCGACCTCACCGGAGCCGGAGCCGGAGGCCGCGCCGGGCCAGCGTCCCTCGGTGAGCCGCGCGTGCTTCTCGATCCCGGTGTAGGTCTCGAACGCCGTCAGGTCGGGGTGGTCGCTCTTCTCCTGGCCGGGGAGCGTGTAGGAGTCGCTGCGGACGCTCATCGAGACCGCCAGCGGGACGTCCCGGTAGATCTGGCGGAGTGCCCGGTCGACCTGGCTCTGCACCTTGGGGAGGCCGTTCGCGGGGACGTGCGTGCCGAGCGTCGTCCCGACCGACTCGAACGTCGCGTCGGCGAGCGTGCGGCGCAGGCCCTCGCGGGTCACCGAACCGGTGTAGCCGACCAGGGCGGCGAGGACGGTCGTGGCGAACAGCGCGGTCGCGCAGGCGGCCAGCACCAGCGTCCGGTCGCCGATGATCCGGCTGAGCACCAACCCCCGTCGCCCCACGATGGGCCATGATCATCCTGTGTGAGGGGGGCCACAAGGGGTCGTGATGATTCCGCGACCATTCGCAACCTTCTTGCAATAAGGACGAATCGCCCACACCTCCCCCGTCCCGGGAGGCACTGCCGCGCCACCCGACCGTCCGCGCCCTACCGGTCCGCCCATACGGACGCACCTTCCGGAGGGACGTTCTCCGCGCGGCGCAGGATCTCCACCGGATCGAGGGCCGCGCCCGCGGCGAACGCGTCCGGGCCGGCCCCGTCCCCGATCAGCGCGGCGGCCCGGTCGATGTCGTCCTGCTCGACGGGGCCGGGCGGCACGCCGGCCGCCTCCCGGACCGCCGCCGCCTTCCCGAGGGCCCGGGCCGCGTCCCCGTGCCGTCCGGTGAGGGCCAGCGCGCAGGCCAGGCACTCCAGGGCGCCCGCCAGGTCGCGCGGCGCGGCCAGCCTGATCGCGACGGCCAGCGCGTCCCGCTGGTACCGCACGGCGGACGCCGCGTCGCCCCGCGCCTCCGCCACCCGCCCCAGCCCGGTCTGGATCATCGGCAGGTACAGGGGCGGGAACTCCTCCGGCGAGGCCGCCGCAAGCAGGGGCCGCAGCCGGTCCTCGGCGTCCTCCGGCCGCCCCTCGCGCTGCGCCGCCAGCCCGAGGCCGATGTCGGCGAACATGACCGCGGGCGCGAACCCCTGCTCCACGGCGACCCGGCGCGCGCGCCCGAACAGCCGCCGCGCGGACACGTGGTCGCGGCGCAGGTAGGCGATCCAGCCGCGCCACGCCATCCGCATCGCGACGTCCGGCCACATCCGCAGCTCCTCGGCCATCCGCTGCGCGTCGTGGTGGAGCCGCTCGGCCCTGTCGTAGTCGCCGGTCAGCTCCGCCAGCCCGCCGAGCCACTCCACCGCCTGGAGCCGTCCCCAGCGGTCGCCGACCTCGCCGAACAGCACGGCGGCCCGTCCGGCGTCGCGCTCCAAAGCGGCGGGCTCGCCGCGCGCGTGGGCGTGCATGGCGCGCTGGACGAGCGCCGCCGCCTCGCCCCACCGGTCGCCGGACGAGCGGAACCCCGCGAGAGCCTCCTCCAGCCGCGCGGCGCCCTCGCCGGTGTCGTCCAGTTCGGCGCGGGCGAACGTCAGGAACCAGCGCGCCCACGCCTTCAGGCGGTCGTCGCCGGTGGCGTCCACGAGCGCGAGGGCCTCGTCGCGGCGGGCCTTCCAGTCGCCGGGGGCGCCCTTGAGCACGGCCAGCCCCGCCCGCCAGGTCAGCGCGCGGGCCCGCAGGTCCGGCGAGCCGCCGTCCCGCGCGAGGGCCGCCTCCAGCGACCGCAGCGCCTCGGTCAGCCGCCCGCGCAGGAACCAGTACCAGGCGAGCGCGTTGACCAGCCGCAACGCGGCGTCGGCCGACCCGGCGGTGTCGAGCGCGGCCCGCAGGTTCGCCGCCTCGGCGTCCAGCCTCGCCATCCAGCGCGCCTGCTCGGGCCCGGTGAGCAGGTCCGCCGCGCGCTCGGCCAGAGCCAGGTAGTGGCGGCCGTGCGCGGCCTCGGCGCGCCGCGTCTCCCCCGCCTCCGCCAGCCGCGCGGCCGCGTAGGCGGCGACGGACTCCAGCAGCCGGTACCGGGGGCCCTCGCCGGGACGCTCCGTCATCACGACCAGCGAGCGGTCGACCAGCCGGACCAGGACGTCGAGGACCTCCGCGTCAGGGACGTCCCCGCCCGCGCACACCGCCTCGGCCGAGTCGGCCGTGCAGCCGTCGGCGTGCACCGACAGCCGGCGCAGCACCGCGCGCTCCGGCCCGGTCAGCAGGTCCCAGCTCCAGTCGATCACCGCGGTGAGCGTGCGCTGCCGGGCCGGGGCGCCGCGGTGCCCGGACGACAGCAGCCGGAACCGGTCGTCGATCCGTTCGACGAGGCCCTCGACTCCGAGGGTCCGCACCCGGGTCGCGGCGAGTTCGAGGGCGAGCGGGATGCCGTCCAGCCTGCGGCACAGCTCCCCGACCGGCCCTGCGGTGTCCCCGTCCAGCCGGAAGCTCCGCGACGCCGCCCGCGCCCGCTCGGCGAACAGCCGGACCGCGCTCGACGCGGCCGGGTCGTCGCCGCGGCCCGGCACGTCCAGCGGCGGGACGGCCCACACGACCTCGCCCGGCAGGCCGAGCGGCTCCCGGCTCGTCGCCAGCACGCGCACGCCGGGCACCCCGCGCAGCAGCCGGCCGGCCAGCTCGGCGGCCTGCTCGACCACGTGCTCGCAGTTGTCCAGGACGAGCAGCAGCCGCCGGGCGCCGAGCGCCGCCGCCAGCCGGTCGAGCGCCGCGGCGGGCGCGCCGGGCGCGTCCCGGATGTCGAGGATCGCCGTCACGACCTCCGCGAGGTCGGGCACGGTCGAGCGCTCCAGCCCCGCCAGCTCCGCCATCCACACGCCGTCGCCGAACGCGTCCGCGAGCCCGGCCGCCGTCTCGATCGCCAGGCGCGTCTTGCCCACCCCGCCCGGGCCGGTCAGCGTGACCAGCCGGTCGGTGCCGATCCTGGCCCGGATCTCCCGGACGGCGCCGTCCCGCCCGATCAGCTCGGTCGGCGGGACGGGCAGGTTCGACCGCGGGCGCGGCGGCGGCGCGGCGGCGGGCCCGCCCAGGCCGGGGTCCTGCCGCAGGACGGCCCGCTGGAGCTCGGCCAGTTCCGATCCGGGGTCCAGGCCGAGCTCGTCGGCGAGCAGCACCCGGTACCTCTCGAAGCTCTCCAGCGCCTCGTTCTGCCGTCCGGCCCGGTAGAGGGCCCGCATGTGCGCGGCCCTGAGCCGCTCGCGCAGCGGGTGCTCCTCGACGGCGCCGCCGAGCTCGCCCGCCAGGACGCCGTGCTCGCCGAGTTCCAGCCGCACCTCGGCGTGTTCCTCCAGCGCGGTCAGCCGCAGTTCCTCCAGCCTCGCCACCGCCGCGCGGGTGAACTCCTCGTCCCGGAAGTCGGCGAGCGCGGGCCCGCGCCACCGCCCGAGCGCCTCGGCCAGCAGCGCCGCCCTCTCCTTCGGCTCCACCGCCCCGCGCGCCCGCTCGACCAGCGACCGGAAGCGGCGGGCGTCCACCTGCTCGGTGGCCGCGGCGAGCAGGTATCCGGCCGGGCGCGACTCCACCAGCGCCCGCGCGCCCGGCTCCGCGTCCTCCAGGACGCGGCGCAGCTGCGACACCTTCGCCGACAGCGCGCCCATCGGGTTCCCGGGCGGCGCGTCGCCCCACAGGTCGTCGACCAGCCGGTCGGCGGGCACCGGACGGCCCTCGTGCACGAGCAGGTCCGCCAGCAGCGCCCGCACCTTCAGCCCCGGCACGGGGACGAGCCCGCCGTCGTCGGTCCAGACCGCGAGCGGCCCGAGCAGCCCGAATCGCATCTTCCGACCCTAATGCGAACCCGTCCGCCGGCGCCTCGGGGCGGCCGCCGGAAAGGAAGCGTAAGGATGCGGTAAACGCTCTCGCGCACAGTGGTCCCACCGCGCCGGAAGGCGAACGATCACCCTGACGGAGGAGACCATGCGCAAGATCATCAACTCGACGTACGTGTCGCTCGACGGCGTCATCGAGAACCCGCAGAACTGGACCTCGGCCTACTTCCAGGACGAGGCCGCCGCCTACGCCAGGGAACTGCTGTTCTCCTGCGGCGCCGTGCTGATGGGACGCAAGACGTTCGACGGCTTCTCCCAGGCCTGGCCGGCCATGGAGGAGGCCACCGGCGACTTCGGCGTCCGGATGAACAGCCTGCCCCACTACGTCGTGTCCGACTCCCTCCGCAAGCCCGGCTGGGGCGACACGACTGCGATCCCGCGGGCGGAGGCGGTCGCCGAGATCACCAAGCTGAAGGAGCAGGACGGCCAGGACATCCTGCAGTACGGATTCGGACCGGTGACGCGGACGCTCGTCGAGCACGGCCTGCTGGACGAGCTGCGCCTGTGGATCCACCCGGTGCTCGTCGGCCCCCGCGGCACCGACGAGCTGCTCAACGCCGACGAGTTCTCCGCCACGTTCGAGCTGTCCGACACCAAGGTCTTCACGACCGGCGTCATCATCGCCACCTACGTCCCCACCGCGCGGTAGGGACGGTCCAGCGCGGCGGTTAGACGAGCCGGGCCAAGGCGGTCTGGAGGATCGCCCGGGTGCGGTCCGGGTGCTCGGCCTGGACGCCGATGCGGTTCAGGGCGTCGCGGTAGCGGGCGATGTCGGAGGCCCGGTCCGGGTAGAGCGCGCTGGTGAGGTGCTCCAGGTAGACCACGTCGGGCAGCTCGGGCTCGGCGAACCGCAGCAGCGTCATCGGGCCGCCCTCCACCGCGGGCCCGCCCGAGGCGAGGGGGACGATCTGCACCGTGACGTGCGGCAGCTCCGTCATCTCGATCAGATGCCCGATCTGGGCGCGCATCGTGGCGGGGCCGCCGACCGTCCGGCGGAGCGTCGCCTCGTCCAGCACCGCCCACAGCCGCAGCGGGTCGGGGCGCTCGAACACGCGGCGGCGGCGCATCCGCAGCTCCACCCGCCGCTCGATCTCCTCGGACCCCGCCTCCGGGTGGCGGGCCGCGATCAGGGCGCGGGCGTAGTCCCTGGTCTGCAGCAGGTCGGGGACGTCCTGGGCCTCGTAGACGCGGACGAGCACCGCGCCCTGCTCCAGCCCCAGGTAGGGCTCGAACCAGGACGGGATCACGTCGCCGAACGGCTGCCACCAGCCCGGCGCGCCGGCGTGCTCGGCCAGCTCCAGCAGCGGCTCGCGCAGCGACGGGTCGGTCACGCCGTAGAGGGTCAGCAGGTCGGCGACGTCGCGCTCCTTGTAGCCGACGCGACCGAGCTCCATCCGGCTGATCTTGGAGTGCGAGCCGCGGATCTCGTACCCGGCGGCCTCGGTGGAGATGCCGGCGGCCTCCCGGTAGCGGCGCAGCTGCGCGCCGACCAGCATCCGCAGCACCGTCGGGCCCGCCGTCCGGTGGTCCTGGGCGACCCGGGCGCGGTCGTCCGCCGGTACTCCCATGGGACGCCCTCCTCGACGCGCGAAAAAACTTTCCACCGGATGAAGTTACTCGTTGGAGAGTCACTTGCCCACTAGTCCGGAATGTCCTCTTTGCTGGGCATCTCGGCGTATCTACGGTGGTGTCCGGTCCGGCAGCGCCGTGACCTGGCACGATACGGGCAGGAAAAAAATCCGGAAGATTTCGGCTGGGATGTCGATCCGGTCACACCTTCTTCGACGCGTTCGTGACAGGCCGGGAGGGACCGGCCGCTGAACAGAGGAGACGACATGCGGTTCCTGATGATGACGACCGACGACGGTTCCGCCCCCGCCGGGCCGCCGGACGAGAAGCTGCAGACGGAGATGGGCAGGTTCATCGAGGAGATGTCCCGGAGCGGGGTGCTTCTCGCCACCGGCGGGCTGGAGCCCGGCGGCACCCGGATCAAGTCGTCCGGCGGCAAGGTCACCGTCCTCGACGGCCCGTTCGCCGAGGCCAAGGAGACGGTCGTCGGGTTCGCGCTCATCGAGGTGGGCACCCGCGAGGAGGCGATCGAACTGTCCAAGCGGTTCTGGGCGATCGTCGGCGACGGCGAGGGCGTCATCCAGCAGGTGTTCGGGCCGGACGACATCCCCGGCGCCTGACCCCGAAACGGGCCGGCGGGCGTCCGCCGAGCTTGCGCGGCGGCCGGTGCGGGTGCTCTCATCGGCGGCGTGACGGCATCGGACGAGCCCGGGGCGCGAGAGGCGCCCGCGCGGAGCACGGGCGTGCACGCGACCATCGACGCGGTGTGGCGGCTGGAGGCCGCGCGCATCATCGCCGGTCTCGCCCGCATGGTGCACGACATCGGGCTCGCCGAGGAACTCGCGCAGGACGCGCTGGTCGCCGCGCTCGAACAGTGGCCGGAGTCGGGCGTCCCGGATAACCCGGGCGCCTGGCTCATGGCCGTCGGCAAGCGCCGCGCCGTCGACCGGATCCGGCGGCTGCGGCGGCTCGACGACAAGATCGAGCAGATCGGCCGCGACCTGGAGACCCAGGCGCCGCCCGAGGAGATCGACGTTCCGGACGACGACCGCATCGAGGACGACGTCCTCCGGCTGATCTTCACCGCCTGCCACCCCGTGCTGTCCGCGCGGGCGCGGGTCGCGCTGACGCTGCGCATGCTCGGCGGCCTCACCACCGAGGAGATCGCGCACGCCTTCCTCGTCCCCGAGGCGACCGTGGCGCAGCGGATCGTCCGGGCGAAACGGACGCTGTCGGAGTCGAACGTCCCGTTCGAGGTGCCCGAGGGACCGGACCGCGCGGCCCGGCTCGCGTCCGTGCTGGAGGTCGTCTACCTCGTCTTCAACGAGGGGTACGCCGCCAGCGCCGGCGACGCGTGGGTGCGGACGGACCTGTGCCGCGAGGCGCTGCGCCTCGGCCGGGTCCTCGCGGAGCTGGCCCCAGGCGAGCCCGAGGTGCACGGGCTCGTCGCGCTGATGGAGATCCAGGCGTCCCGCACCAGAGCCCGCACCGGGCCGTCCGGGGAGCCCGTCCCGCTGCCGGAGCAGGACCGCGCCCGCTGGGACCGGCTCCTGATCCACCGCGGGTTCGAGGCGCTGCTGCGCGCGAAGAGGATCGGGGAGCCGCCCGGCCCGTACGTCCTGCAGGCCGCGATCGCCGCCTGCCACGCGCAGGCGCTCACCGCCGAGGACACCGACTGGGCGCAGATCGCCGCCCTCTACGCGGTCCTCGCCCGCGTCGCGCCGTCCCCCGTCGTGGAGCTGAACCGGGCCGTGGCGGTCGGCATGGCGGAGGGCCCCGAGAAGGGCCTGGAGATCGCCGACGCGCTGGTGGACGAGCCCGCCCTGCGCGGCTACCACCTGCTGCCGAGCGTCCGCGGCGACCTGCTCGCCCGCCTCGGCCGCCCGGAGGAGGCCCGCGCGCAGTTCGAGCGCGCCGCGGAGCTCACCCGCAACGCGCCCGAACGCCGGGTCCTGCTGGACCGCGCCGCCTCGCTCAGTAGTCCCGCACCGTGAACGAGCCGACGATCTCCCCGAAGTCCTGGAAGTCGACGACCTCGGTCTCGGCGCCCATCTCGGCGTCGCGCTGGGCCTCGACCCGCGCCTTGTTGGTCAGCGCCAGCTCCTGGTTGGCGGCGACGTACCCGCGCAGCTCCTTCTCGTAGTTCGCGAACGCTGCGCGGTGGTCGCCGCCCGCCGCCTTCAGCTCCCCGGCCAGCACGTACGCGCCGACCATGGCCATGCTCGTGCCCTGCCCGGACAGCGGCGACCCGCAGTAGCCCGCGTCGCCGAGCAGGACGACCCGCCCCTTCGACCAGGAGTCCATGCGGATCTGCGCCATCGAGTCGAAGTGGAAGTCGGGCGCGTCCCACATCGTCTCCACCAGCTCGGGCAGCACCCAGCCGCCGCCGGCCAGCGCGTCCGCCATGATCTTCTTCTGCGCGGCGGTGTCGCGGTGGTCGTACTCGATCGGCCGCTCGGACTCGAACCCCAGGTAGACGCGGACCTCCTCGTTGCCCCGGACGCTCATCACGCCGCCGCCCCAGCTGCTGCCCGGCACCTGGTGGAACACCTGCCAGCGGTCCAGGCCGAGGAAGTTCGGGGCCGTCCACACCGCCAGGTAGGTGCCGAGGTGGGTGAGGTAGTCCTTCTCCGGCCCGAACACCAGCCGCCGCGTGGCCGAGTGCGCGCCGTCCGCGCCGACGACCAGGTCGAACGTGCGGATCAGCCCGCTGTGGAAGATGACCCGGACGCCGTCGCCGTCCTGCTCAAGCCCGGCGATCGAGTCGCCGTACAGGTACTCGACGCCGTCGCCGGCCGCCTCCGTCAGGATCCGGGACAGGTCGTCGCGCAGGATCTCCACGTCGGGGCTGTCCAGATCGCCGCCGGTGACCGTGTACTCCTCGCTGCGGTACAGCTCGTTGCCGTCCCCGTCCACCATGGACATGCCGCGCATCTCGACGCGGTGCTCGCGGATCCTGTCGAGGACGCCCATCCGCTCGGCGACCTCCAGCGCCGGACCCCGCACGTCGATCGCCTGCCCGCCGGCCCGCGGCCCTGGCGCCACCTCCACGACCGTCACGCCGAACCCGTACCGCCGCAGCCAGTACGCCAGCGCGGGGCCGCCGATGCTCGCACCCGAGATGAGGACGTTCTTCATGGGGACCTCCCTAGTCGGGCGGGACGTGTCTCCCGCGCCGATGAGAAGACTCGCCGCGCCCGCTGACCAACCCCGCACGAGCCGCTGACGGAGGCGTGCTCGACCGGTCAGGGCCGGGTGGCCCGATCGGTGGTCATGTCCCAAACTGGTGTTGGGTACTGATGCCACGGAGGGAGACCGGTGATCGATCGCTCAGACGTCCAGGCCGCCGCGGAACGGGTCGCGGGCCATGTCCGCCGCACGCCGATCATCGAGGTCGAGCCGGAGCCGCTCGCGCCCGCCGGGCGGATGTGGCTGAAGCTCGAACTGACCCAGCACACGGGGTCGTTCAAGGCGCGCGGTGCGTTCAACCACATCCTCGCCGCGCGGGAGGAGGGGCGGCTTCCGGAGGCGGGCGTCGTCGCGGCGTCCGGCGGGAACGCGGGGCTGGCCTTCGCGTACGCGGCGGCGCGGGCGGGCGTCCCGTCCGAGGTGTACGTGCCGGAGACGGCGCCCGCGGTGAAGGTCGCGCGGCTGCGGGCCCTCGGCGCCGCGGTCGTGCAGGTCGGCACCCGGTACGCCGAGGCGCAGGACGCCGCCACCAAGCGCGCCGCCGACACCGGCGCGCTGTTCTGCCACGCCTACGACCTGCCGGAGGTGTGCGCGGGCCAGGGCACGCTCGGCCTGGAGGTGCTGGAGCAGACCGGCGGCGGGGCCGACACGGTCCTGCTGGCGGTCGGCGGCGGAGGGCTGATGGCGGGCGTCGCCGCCGCGCTCGAAGGGCGGGCGCGCGTCGTGGGCGCCGAGCCCGTGACGGCCCCGACCCTCGAACGCGCCCTGGACGCCGGACGTCCCGTGGACGTGGAGGTGTCGGGTGTCGCCGCCGACTCCCTCGGCGCGTCCCGGGCCGGTGAGATCGCGTTCGCGGTCGCCTCCCGCACCGGGGCGCGGTCCGTCCTGGTCACCGACGAGGCGATCATCGAGGCCCGCCGGTTCGTGTGGGAGGAGTACCGGCTCGTCGTCGAGCACGGCACGGCCGCCGCCGTGGCCGCGCTGCGCTGCGGCGCCTACCGCCCGTCCGCCGGGGAGCGCGTCGTGGTCGTCCTGTGCGGCGCCAACACCGACCCGTCCGACCTGGCCTGACGCCCTCCGGCGCGCCTCATCCGTCGGCGCGGAGGGCCTGGAGCGGCAGCAACCGCACCTGCGCGGCGGGACGGGCCGTGCCGGTCGCGGGCCGGCTGCCGCACAGCGCCTCCACCACGTGCGCGGCCAGCGCGTTGTCGATCGGGTGCGGGACGGGCGTGCCGCTGGCGCTGAGCTGCTGGTACTTCATCAGGTTGAAGGCCAGCGAGATCTGCCGCTCGCCCCCGGCGGACGTCAGGGACTGGGTCCCGGCGCCGAAGACCGCGCCGTCGTGGCCCCAGAACGTCCCGCACGGGAGGTCGAGGGAGTAGAGCCCGAGGCCGTAGTTCATCAGGACGTTGCCGTCCGCGTCCTTCACCGGAACGGTCCGCCGCATCTGCGCCAGGGCGTCGGGCCCGATGAGGTCGCCGGCGAGGAGCCTGCGGTAGAAGCGGTTGAGGTCGTCCATGGTGGAGACCAGAGCGCCCGCCGTCCACGCCCAGCTCATGTCGAAGGCGCTGTAGTCGCGGGGCGGCGTCACGTGCTGGTACAGCGACTCGTACATCCGCGGGTGCGGGCCCGCTATCCAGGACGAGGACGGGAAGTAGGTGTGCTTCAGCCCGGCCTTGCGGATGACGTTGCGGGTGATGTACTTCTCCGCCTTGGTCCCGGTCACCTTCTCCAGGAGTTCCCCGGCGATGATGTAGTTGGTGTTGGAGTACGACCAGCGCTCCCCCGGCTCTCCCGTGCGCGGCGCCTGCAACCCCCACGCGATGAGCTGCGCGGGCCGGACGCTGCGGAACCGGTACTCGTCCAGGCTGTCGGCCGAGAGTTCCCGCAGCGAGGGGAACGCCGCGGAGACGTAGTCACCGATGCCGCTCGTGTGGTCGAGCACCATCCGCACGGTCGTCTGCTCGCCGTAGCGTCCCGGAACGAGGCCGGGCAGGTAGCGGCCGACCGGGGCGTCAAGGTCGACATGGCCCCGCTCGACCTGCTGGAGGATCGCGGTGGCGACGAACGACTTGGTGATGCTGCCGACGCGCTGACGCATGCCCGGAGTGACCGGGCGGCCCGTTCGCACGTCCGCGACACCGGCCGCGCCGTCCCACGCCGTGCGTCCGTCCCGGACCCCGGAGAACAGCCCGTACATGCCGGCGTCGTGCGTGGCATCCAGGGTGGCCCGCAGCTTGGCGGGATCGAACGGGACCGTGGGCGGCAGCGCCGTGGCGATCGCGGACGGACCCACGTCCGGCCCGGCCGCCGTCGCCGCGACCTGGGCGGTCGCCAACGTCAGAACGAGCGCCGCACCCGCGGCGGCGCCCCTGACGGCGCCGCGCGCCGTCAGCCGTCCCAGCCCTCTGGCCATCGTTCCCGTCTCTCCGCGCCGACCGCGTTCCCGAAGGAGCCTCTTCTAGATCATCCACTCTCTCACCTCGGGGGTGGAAGCGGCCCCGGAGCCACCAAAACGGGTCGGAGACGACACGTGCCACCGGACGTCGCGGCGACAGGAGCTTGACATCGGCCCTCCGGTTTCTTATAACTGGATTTGCAAGTTTCCTCTTGTACGAGGAACAGGTAATCGGCGCTCAGCCAGGCGCCGAGGTCTTCGGAGGTGATGGACCATGTTGCTGACGTCGATCGACCCGTTCGTGCAGGAGTTCGAGCGGCAGTTCGACCGGGCGGTCCGGCAGGCCGCCGGCCAGGGCGGCGCCGGCATGCCGATGGACGGCATCCGCCGCGCCGACGACGTCGTCCTGCGGTTCGACCTGCCGGGGGTCGACCCCGGCTCCATCGAGGTCACCGTCGACCGCGGCGTGCTCACGGTCACCGCGCGCCGCGAGGAGGAGTTCGGCGAGGACGAGCGCGTCTTCGTCCGCGAGCGCACGATGGGCGCCTTCACCCGCCGCGTCTACCTGTCGGAGCACCTGGACGCCGAGGCGATCGAGGCCGCCTACGACAACGGCGTCCTCGCCGTCCGCATCCCCGTGCTGGAGCGGGCGCGGCCCCGGAAGGTGGCCGTCCAGCAGTCCGACGGCGGCCGGAAGGCGATCAGGAACTGACGCGCGACGTCCGGGCGGCCCCGGCCCGCGCGGCCCTCGGCGTGCCGCGCGGGCCGGGGCCGCCCGCATGGTCCGGCAGTCCGCCGGAACCGCACCGGCGCCGAGGAGGCCCCCCATGAACCTGCCGTTCGACGACGAGCACGCCGCGCTGTTCACGGTGGGGCAGGTGGCGCAGATGCTGGACGTCCAGCAGGCGTTCCTGCGCCGCGTCGACGACCACCGGGTCGTGTCCCCCCAGCGCTCGACCGGCGGGCAGCGCCGCTACAGCCGCCACGAGATCGGCCGCATCCAGGAGGTCGTCTCGATGATGGGCGAGGGCATGACGCTGCCGGCGATCCGGCGCATCTTCGAGCTCCAGCACGAGGTGGCCGAGCTGACCCGGGAGCGCGACGAACTCGCCCGGCGGCTGGCCTCGGGCCCCGGCTCCGCGACCTGACGTCCCGGGGGCGGGCACGCCGGAGGGGTCGTGCGGCCCCGACGGCGCGCCGGCCCGCGGGTCAGCCGAGCAGGTCCGCGAGGGTCTCGCGGCGGGACGGGTGGCGCAACTTGTGCATGCCCTTGGACTCGATCTGCCGGATGCGCTCACGCGTCACCCCGTAGACCTTGCCGACCTCCTCCAGGGTCTTCGGCTCGCCGCCCGACAGCCCGAAGCGCAGCGAGATGACGCCGGCCTCGCGCTCGGTGAGCGTCTCCAGGACGGCGTCGAGCCGCCCGCGCAGCATCGAGGTCGCCACGACGTCGGCGGGGTCGCCGCCCTCGGGGTCCTCGATGACGTCGGCGAGCTCGCCGTCGCCGTCCTCGCCGAGCGGCGTGTGCAGGGACAGCGGCTCGCGGGCCTGCCGCCGCAGCCACTCGACCTTCTCCGGCGTGACGTCGAGCTCGACGGCCAGCTCCTGCGAGGTCGGCTCGCGGCCGAGGTCCTGCATCATCCGCCGCCGGACGCGCGTCATCCGGTTGAGCACCTCGACGACGTGCACCGGAATGCGGATGGTGCGGCTCTGGTCGGCCAGCGCGCGGCTGATCGCCTGCTTGATCCACCAGACGGCGTAGGTGGAGAACTTCAGGCCGCGGCGGTACTCGAACTTCTCCACGGCGCGGATCAGGCCCAGGTTGCCCTCCTGCACGAGGTCGTTCAGCTGTAGGCCGTGGCCCATGTAGCGCTTGGCGAGCGACACGACGAGGCGCAGGTTCGCCTCGACCATGTGCTCCTTGGCGCGGGCACCGTCGGCGGCGATCCACTCCAGGTCCTGCTTGTCCTGGAGGCTCAGTTCGTCGCCCAGGGTCATGAGGCGCTCTCGGGCGAACAGGCCGGCCTCGATGCGCTTGGCCAGGTCGACCTCCTGCTCGGCGGTGAGCAGCGCGGTGCGCCCGATGCGGGACAGGTAGTCCTTCATCGGGTCGACGAGGTTCACGGTGGAGCGGGGGGTTGCGCTCGGCGCGTGGCTGGCGTTCAGGGCTGTGTCCTTTGCTCGTCCGGCGGCCGGGAGGGAACGGTCACCCGGTCTCGGTACCCGTCAGGCTCGCGAGCCAAACTTGGAACCGACCTAAGTATGTGTCAAGTACGAACTTAGGTCGAATTATGAGAGGATGGCGGCATGGGACTGCGGGAGATGAAGAAGCAGCAGACGCGCGAGAGCATCTCGAACCAGGCGACCCGCCTGTTCCTGCGGCACGGCTTCGACCGCGTGACGATCGCCGACGTCGCCGCGGCGGCGCAGGTGGCGAAGATGACCGTCACCAACTACTTCCCGCGGAAGGAGGACCTGGCGCTCGACCTGCACGAGGTGTTCGTCGCCCTCCTCGCGCGCACGGTCGCCGAGCGGAAGCCGGGCGAGTCCGCGCTGGCCGCGCTGCGCCGGGCCTTCCTGGAGGCCGTCCGGCGGCACGACGCCGTGATCGGCTTCTCCGGTCCCGACTTCGCCCGGATGATCACTGAGAGCCCGGCGCTGGTGGCGCGGCTCCGCGAGTTCCACGAGGAGCGGGAGGACGCCCTCGCCGCCGTCCTCGCCGAGGAGACCGGAGCGGGCCCGGGCGACGCCCTCCCCCGCCTCGCCGCCGCGCAGCTCGGCGGCGCCCACCGCGTCCTGTTCGGCGAGGCCCTGCGCCGCACCGTGCGGGGCGAGACCCACGAGGAGATCGAGGCGGCCCTCGCGGAGACCGCGAAGACCGCCTTCGACCTGCTCGAACCGTCCCTGGGCACCTACGCGACCCGGCCGGCGCCCCAGGGCCGCAAGACGATCTAGGCGCCCTCCCGGATGACCAGGAGGAGGTCGCCGGCCTGGACGGGCGTCGCCTCCGGGACTGCCAGCCGGGCGACCGCGCCCGCGACCGGAGCGGTGATCGCCGCCTCCATCTTCATGGCCTCGATGGTGGCGACCACGTCCCCCGCGGCGACCTCGTCGCCCTTGGACACCCGCAGCGTCACCGAGCCGTCGAAGGGGGCGGCGACATGGCCGGGCTCGGCGGGATCGGCGCGCTCGACCGGCGGCGCATCGGACTTGACGGACTTGTCGCGGACGGAGAGTGTCCGGAGCTGGCCGTTCACCGAGCAGATGACCTGCCGGACGCCCGCCTCGTCGACGTCGCCGACGGCCTCCAGCCCGGCCAGGACGCGGACGCCGGGTTCGAGGTCGAACGCCACCTCGTGCCCGGCGCGCAGCCCGTACAGGAACGGGCCGGTCGGCAGGACGGAGAGGTCGCCGTAGGCGGCGCGGGCCTCGCGGTAGTCCTTCGCCGGGCCGGGGAAGAGGAGGCGGTCGAGCGTGTCGCGAACCTCTGGGCCGGCCAGAGCCTTCTCCTCGGCGCCGTCCAGTTCGGCCCGGGCGGGCGTGTACTGGCGCCCCGCGAGCGCCTTGGCGCGGAACGGCTCGGGCCAGCCGCCGGGCGGATCGCCCAGTTCGCCGTTCAGGAACCCGATGACGCTGTCGGGGATGTCGTAGCGGTCCGGGTTCTCGGCGAAGTCGTCCGGGTCGGCGCCCGCCGCGACCAGGTGCAGCGCCAGGTCGCCGACGACCTTGCTGGACGGGGTGACCTTCACGAGCCGCCCGAGGATGGCGTCGGCGGCGGCGTAGAGGCGCTCGATCTCCTCGAAGCGGTCGCCGAGGCCGAGGGCGACGGCCTGCTGCCGCAGGTTGGACAGCTGCCCGCCCGGGATCTCGTGCCGGTAGACCCGTCCGGTAGGCGATGGGAGCCCCATCTCGAACGGCGCGTAGAGCCTCCGGACGGCCTCCCAGTACGGCTCCATGACGGTGAGCGCGTCCAGGTCGATCCCGGTGGCCTGCTGGGTGAAGTCGGTCGCGGCCACGATCGCCTGGAGCGGCGGCTGGCTCGTGGTGCCCGAGAGCGGCGCGGCGGCCCCGTCGACGGCGTCGACACCCGCTTCGATGGCGGCGATGTAGGTGCCGATCTGCCCGCCTGCCGTGTCGTGGGTGTGCAGGTGGACCGGCAGGTCGAACCGCTCGCGGAGGGCCCCGACGAGGGTGCGCGCGGCGGGCGCCCTGAGCAGGCCGGCCATGTCCTTGATGCAGAGGATGTGGACCCCCGCGTTGACCAGTTCCTCTGCCAGCCGCAGGTAGTAGTCGAGCGTGTAGAGCTGTTCGTCCGGGGAGGACAGGTCGCCCGTGTAGCAGAGCGTGCCCTCCACCAGCGCGTGTGTCTGGAGGGCCGCGTCGATGGCCGGACGCATGCGGTCCACGTCGTTCAGGGCGTCGAACACACGGAAGATGTCGACTCCCGTACTGGCCGCCTCCTTCACGAAGGCCCGAGCCACCGAGTCGGGGTACGGCGTGTAGCCGACGGTGTTGCGGCCACGCAGAAGCATCTGGATGCACAGGTTGGGTGCTGCTTCGCGGATCGCGGCCAGCCTGTCCCAGGGCGACTCGCCCAGGAACCGGAGCGCGACGTCATAGGTTGCCCCACCCCACGCCTCGACGGAGAGAAGCTGCGGCGTCATCCGGGCGAGGTAGGGCGCGGCTGCCAGCAGGTCATACGTACGTACTCGCGTAGCCAGGAGCGACTGATGCGCGTCGCGGAACGTCGTGTCAGTGACGGCCAAGGCGTCCTGGTTGCGGAGTTGCTCGGCGAACGCGCGCGGGCCGAGCGCCAGCAGCCGGTCACGCGAGCCCTCGGGGAACGGCCCGTCGAGGTCGAGCGGCGGCAGCTTCGTCGCCGGGTCCAGGTCGGTGGGCGCCTCGCCGTGCGGCTTGTTGACCGTGACGTCCGCCAGGTACCGGACGAGCCGCGTCGCGCGGTCGCCGCTGGATCGGGCCGTGAGCAGGTCGGGATGGTCGGCGATGTAGGACGTGGTGACGCCCCCCGCGCGGAAGTCGGGCTCGTCCAGCAGCGCCCGCAGGAACGGGATGTTGGACGCGACTCCCCTGATGCGGAACTCGGCGACGGCCCGGCGCGCCCGCCGCACCGCGTCCTCGAACGTCCGGCCGCGGCACGTCAGCTTCACCAGCAGCGAGTCGAAGTGCGGCGAGATGATCGCGCCTCCGTAGGCCGTGCCGGTGTCGAGCCGCACGCCGGCGCCGCCCGGGGACCGGTACGCGGAGATCTTCCCGGTGTCGGGACGGAAGCCGTTCGCCGGGTCCTCGGTCGTGATGCGGCACTGCACGGCGAACCCGCTCACGCTGACCCCGTCCTGCGCGATGCCGAGGTCGTCGAGCGTCTCGCCGCCGGCGATGCGCAGCTGGCTCTGCACCAGGTCGACGCCCGTGACCTCCTCGGTGACGGTGTGCTCGACCTGGATGCGGGGGTTCATCTCGATGAAGACGTGCTCACCACGGTCGTTCACAAGGAACTCGACCGTTCCCGCGTTCTCGTAGCCGATCTCCTGGGCGAAGCTGACCGCGTCGTCGCACAGCCGCCGGACCGTCTCCGCGTCCAGCCCCGGCGCGGGCGCGATCTCGACGACCTTCTGGTGGCGGCGCTGCACCGAGCAGTCGCGCTCGCGCAGGTGGACGATGTGCCCGGCGCCGTCCGCGAGGACCTGCACCTCGATGTGACGCGGACGGTCCACCGCCTGCTCCAGGAACACCGTCGGGTCGCCGAACGCGCTCTCGGCCTCGCGGCGCGCCGTGTCCACGGCGGCCTCCAGCTCCTCGCGGTGGTCGACGCGGCGCAGCCCGCGCCCGCCGCCGCCCGCCGCGGCCTTCACGAACAGCGGGAACCCGACCTCGTCGGCCGCCTCCAGCTCCCGTCCCGGCTCGGGCGTCGCCGAGCGCAGCACCGGAAGGCCCGCGCGCCGCGCCGCCGCGACCGCCTCGATCTTGTTGCCCGCCAGGCTCAGCACCCGCGACGGCGGGCCGACGAACTTGATCCCGTTGCGCTCGCACGCCGCCGCCAGCTCGGGGCTCTCCGACAGGAACCCGTACCCGGGGTAGACGGCGTCGGCGCCGACCCGCAGCGCCGTCTCCACGATCCCGTCCACGTCGAGGTAGGCGCGGACGGGATGGCCGAGCTCCCCGATCTCGTACGCCTCGTCCGCCTTCTGCCTGTGCAGGGACAGGCGGTCCTCGTGCGCGTACACGGCGACGCTGGCGATGCCGAGTTCGTACGCCGCGCGGAAGGCGCGCACGGCGATCTCGCCACGGTTGGCGACGAGCAGCTTACTGATCACGTGTGTCTCCCAGGAGAGGTGCGGGCGCGTCCGGCCGCGCCCGACGGCCTCCTGGGCTCCACGCTGAGCCGCTCCTGCCGGGACGAACCCGTGGGCGAACCGGATCCTCGGATACCTACCCAGTCGCGCGGTCCGGACGGCCCCGCCCGCCCACGAGAACAAAGGGACAGATGATACGTAAAGTGAAAAGAGGGGAAAGTTTCGCCCACCGTGGCGGCGTGCCGCGGGCGCGGGGCCGGATCCGGTCGCCCGCTAAACGGAACGATCACTCGGAATAGCCGGAAGGATCTTGCGGTTGCAACTACCGTGCGAGATCCCGCCAGCCGGGTAGCACTCATGTCAGCGACCCATGGAGGTGAACCGTGCCGAGCAGCATTCCCCGCACCCGTTCGAACAGTGAGCGCAAACACGTGAGAACCACGTCGCTCCGCGCCCTCGCGGTCGCCGCACAGTTGGAACGCAACCATGCCCCGGAGGGTCCACCGGGCAACGTGCAGGGCCGGGCGGAGAGCCGCCGCCGTCGGCGGACACCCGACCCGGCCTGACACCCCGCCCGGCCGCACCTCCGGTCAGGCATGAGAAAGCCCCCGCGACGCGGGGGCTTTCGTGCTTCCTGCGCCGGATCGAGCCCGGCCGGACGCGGAAGTCGCCGTGCTAGGCGCGGGCCATCTCGAAGAACTTGCGGACGGTGGCGCGCGTGCGTTCCGTGCCCACGCTCTCCACCATCGCGGTGAGGTGCTCCGCGCCGAGAACGGCCAGGAGCGCGTGCGCGGCGGCCTCTCCGTCCGGGACGGCGTCGCCGCGCTGGTCGAGCAGGATCGTCAGATGCCGGTGCCAGAAGCCGTAGGCGCCGATCCGGTACCGGGCGCCCGGCGAAGCGGTCTCCGACATGCGGACCAGCGAAAGATGGTCGAGCACGTAGTTCAGGTAGGCGTCCGCGAAGGCGTGCAGCCGCTCGGACGGGGCCACGACCGCGCCCTCCTCCCCCGGGCCCAGGGGAGACGGCCCGGACAGGATCGCATCCTGGAGTTCGCGTTCGCGTTCGTTCAGGAGCGCGACGGCGAGGCCCGCCTTGTCGCCGAACCGGCGGAAGAGCGTGCCCTTGCCGACGCCCGCCTCGGCGGCGACGGCGTCCATCGAGACCGCCTCCACCCCGTGCCGGGCAAAGAGGGCGGCAGCGGCATCCAGCACCTTCACGCGGTTGCGAGCGGCGTCGGCGCGCTCCTTGGGCGGCGGGGTCCGCATCAACTCCAGATCGACGCGCCTCGCACCGGCCGGGCGACGGTCCATCATCGCCTCCTCCCCTGACATTCAACCGGACTATAGTCCCATTAGCTGCCCGCGGCCACCATCGCTTGATCACCCGCTTTGCCGACCGCATACCATCGTTGGCCATAGTCTTGCGGAACGGTCCTGGGACGATGCGGAACTACGGGGAGCGAGTGGTGTGACGGACAGGACGATGCCGGACGCCCATCCGCTGCTGTCGGGGGACCCGGATGAGCTCGGCGGTTACGAGATCCTGGGTCGCCTCGGCGAGGGCGGGCAAGGCGCGGTCTTCCTGGGGCGCCCGCGCGGCGAGGCCGGAAGCAGCCGCCCCGACGACCTCGTCGCGATCAAGCTGCTGCACGGCAGGCTCGCGGGGGACGAGTCCGCCCGCGCGCGCTTCGTCCGGGAACTGGAGGTCGCCAAGCGCGTCGCGCGCTTCTGCACCGCGCAGGTCCTGGACGCCGACGTCGCAGGCGACCAGCCCTACATCGTCAGCGAGTACGTGCCCGGCCTGTCGCTGTTCCACATCGTGCGGGCGGAAGGTCCGCGCCGGGGCGGCGCCCTGGAGCGGCTCGCGGTAGGCACTCTCACCGCGCTCACGGCGATCCACCAGGCCGGGATCGTGCACCGCGACTTCAAACCGCGCAACGTCATGATGGGCCCGGACGGCCCACGCGTCATCGACTTCGGCGTGGCGCGCGCGCTGGGCGCCGCAGGCGAGACGCAGAACGTCGGCACCCCCGCCTACATGGCCCCGGAGCACTTCACCGGCGACCAGGTCGGCCCTGCGGCCGACATGTTCGCCTGGGGCACGACCATGGCGTTCGCCGCCACGGGACGTCCCGCGTTCGGCAACGACGAGATGGCCACGGTCATGCAGCGGATCCTGACCGGCGAGCCGGATCTCGGCGACCTGCCGAGCCCGATGCGCGAACTCGTCCTCGCGTGCCTGGCCAAGGAGTCCTCGCTGCGCCCGACCGCCCGCGAGGCCCAGGAGCGGCTGGTCGGCGCGGCCAGCGGCGCGCCCGGCGGCGCGGTCGGTGGCGCGGTCGGTGGCGCGGTCGGTGGCGCGGTCGGTGGCGCGGTCGGCGGCGCACCCGGTGGCGCACCCGGTGGCGCACCCGGTGGCGCGGTCGGCGGCGCGGCCGGGGCGGTGTTGCCGCGTGAGCAGACGGCCCCGCAGCCGCGTCCGTTCGCAGAGCAGACACCGCCTCCGAGCGGCCACGGCGGCCAGGAAAGCCACGGTCACGGTGCGCCGGCGATGCCGCCGCCGCTTCCTCCGGCACCGTCCAACGACCACGGGTCGGACGGCCGGGGACGCGGACGGCTCGCCATTCCGATCGCGGCGGCCGTGGCGGTGGCGTTGGTCATCGCGGGCGGCGCCGCGTGGGCCGCGACACGGCCGAGCGGCGACAAGGGCCGGTCCACCTCGGCGTCCGACGAGAACCATGGCGTAGGGGGCGACACCGGCTCCGCGAACGGCGCGGCCGGCGGCCCCCAGAACCCGGCGAAGACGAAACCAGGACAGCCGAAGCCCGGAAAGAGCGGGAGCCCCGCGAACCCCACCGCGTCCCCGAAACCGGGTTCGCCGAAGCAGCCCGGTGGGTCGACCCCCACCAGGGGCACCGGCGGCGGCACTTCGACGCCTCCCAAGGAACCGCCCAACAAGTACACGCCGCAGTCCGCGTGCAACAGCGGCGGCAAGGGGAGCGGGTACTACGTCCTGCGCTCCATGAACGTGTCCGGCGGCGTCGCCTACCTGCTCTACAGCAACTCCACCAAGTACAACTGCGCCGTCACCATCAAGTCGAAGCACGTCGGCACGAAGTCACCGGTCTCCGCCTGGGTCCAGAAGAAGGGCGGAGGCGCCGTCAGCGACAGCGGCTCGTTCGCCTGGTACGCGGGGCCGGTCTACGTGAGCGCGCCCGGGACGTGCGTCCGCTTCGGCGGCAACGGCGGTACGGCCCCCTACGGCAACTGCGGCTGACGCTCAGCGCCGGGCCTGCGGGAAACCCGGGCCCGGCATGAGCCGGGCCTGACATGAACAAGGCCACCCTCGCGCCTGGGGTGGCCTGTGTCTCCTGCGGAGGTCGGGTCGACGTTCGGGTGCACCGGTGCCGACCCGGCCGCTGCTGGATCAGTTACGGGAGGCGATGAGATGGTCGAAGTCGCCGTCCTTGGCTCCAAGGATGAGCGCTTCTATCTCGGGGCGGGTGTAGATGAGGGCCGGACCCTCGGGATGGCGGGAGTTGCGCATCGCCACCTGCCCACCGGGCAGTTCGGCGATTTCCACACAGTTCCCCTGGGAATTGCTGCGCCGGGACTTCAGCCATCGTGCTCCGAGGAGCTCGGCGGCCGACATCCCGTTGTCGTAATCGGTCTGGAGCATCATGTCTCTCTGAGAAGATCACCGAGAAGCTCGACGGTGCGCTCCGGGGTCGCACTGTCGACACACAGGCGTTCCATCGCCTGCAGGTAGGTGTCGACGTCGTCGCGCTTGTCCAGGTACATCGCGCCGGTGAGGTTCTCGACGTAAACCACGTCCGGCAGATCCTGCTCGGGAAAGCGCAGGATCGTGAAGGCGCCCCCCTCGGCCGCGTGGCCTCCGAACCTGAACGGCATGATCTGGATGGTGACGTTGGGCAGCTTCGACATCTCGATGAGGTGCTCGAACTGGCCCCGCATCACTTCCGGTCCGCCGATGGGGCGCCGCAGCGCCCCCTCGTCCACAACGGCCCACAGGCGCGGCGCTTCCGCGCCCGTGAGGCGTTCCTGACGCTGCAGGCGCAGCTCCACGCGCTGGTCGATCTCGTGTTCGGCGGCCCCGGCGTTGCCCAGGCGGATCACCGCACGCGCATACCCCTCCGACTGCAGCAGTCCCGGGACGAACTGCAGTTCATATGTGCGGATCAACGCCGCCGACTCCTCCAGGCCCACATAGGTCTGGAACCAGCCGGGCAACACGTCGTTGTACCGGTGCCACCAACCGGGGGTGTTGGCCTCCCGCGCAAGCTGTAGCAGCGCCTCGCGTTCCGTCTTGTCGCCGACGCCGTACAACGTGAGCAGGTCGTCCACGTCTCGTTCTTTGAAGCTGACCCTGCCGAGCTCAAGACGGCTGATCTTCGACTCCGACGCGCGGATGACGTAGCCGGCGTCCTGACGGGTCACGCCCTTCTGCTCGCGCAGACGGCGAAGCTGCGACCCGAGCAGGATCCGACGGACCGTCGACCCGCTTCCCGGCGTCTCTGGAGTCACGCCCAACCTCCCGGCTATTCGGCGGACAGCGAACCTAGTGTGCCACTGGCCTCAGCGTCCTGCGGTTACCTCCGATCTCCCGCGTGCGATCCGCGTCGGCCCACACCCTCACGACGCGGATGCACGTGCATTGGGCCTTGCATTCGCACGCTACGATGCGCAGGATAACGCACGAGACTTCCGAGCCACGGCTGCACAACGAGATCACTCTGCGGGGTCCGGTGGAATGACGTCACGCCACGCGCACGACGACACGCGGTGGGAGCTCGGCCCTCTCGCGGGGCCGGACGACCCACGGGCCCAGGCTGGGCACTCGACGCCCGTCCCGGAGGCCTTCGACCTGCCGCCGCGCCTGGACACCGCCGTCACGGCGCTGACGGAGCTCCGGGGCTCCACCGTCTCGTTCCTCGTCGAGCCCGATCCGGAATCGGTCACCGAGGCCCGGCACTTCGCGATCTCCAGGCTGGCCGAGTGGAGCCTGTCCGAGCTCGCCGACGACGTCGGCCTCGTCGTCTCCGAGCTGGTCACCAACGCGCTGCGGCACAGCGGGAAGGCCGCCGGCGGGCGGCCGGGCGACGACGTGCACCGCGAGGGCGTGTACGACGACCCGGCCGACCCGCTCGGCTCCGCGCCGACGGCCATCCGGCTGCGCCTCGGGCACGAGGGACCGTGGCTGCTCTGCGGGATCATGGACGCGAGCCGGACGGCGCCCCGCCGCAAGGAACCCGACTACATCGCCGAGACCGGACGCGGCCTGCACCTCGTCGAGTCGTTCAGCGTCCGGTGGGGGTGGCGCGCCCTCGCGCACGGAAAGGTCGTCTGGGCCCTCTTCCGGTCCCCCTGACGGACACGATCGAATCCGCGGGCGTAACAGCGCGCGACCGGGGTAACAAAATAGTTCCCCCGACGAGGCCCTAGAACTTCTCCAGGGTTGGACGAGGCGAGGGGCAGAGAGGAGCACCGGTGGACTTCGCCGTCGAGCATCGCGTCGAGAAGGGCCTCACGGTCGTCAAGATCAGCGGTGAGATCGACGTCTTCACCAGCCCCCGCCTGCGCGAGTCCCTGCTGGAGATCATCGACAGTGGCGGCTCGCACCTGGTCATCGACCTCGGCGAGGTGACCTTCCTGGACTCCACGGGCCTGGGCGTGCTCGTCGGGATCTACCACCGGCTGCGGGCACGTGACGGCTCGATGTCGTTCATGGGCGTCAACGACCGGGTGCGGCGCGTCTTCCACGTCACCCAGCTCACCAAGATCTTCGTCCTGCACCGGTCGCTGGAGGACGCGATCGCGGCGCACGAGGCCGCCGCGCCCTGAGCCCCCGCGCTCGCTCATCCCTCTTCGCCCGCCCTCGCCCCCTTTCTCTGGTGCGAGTTATCCACAGTTTCCGTCGGCGCTCCCCGCGCCGGGCGCACCCGGTACGGTGAGACCGAGATCAAGCCCGCCGCCTGGGAGGCCTCCCGACGCGCGCGGTGCTGTCCGGCCCATCGAACGGACGGGAGCGCTCCGTGGCAGAACAGCCGCTGCATGAGCACACGCTCGGCAATGGCCTGCGCGTGGTGGTCTGCGAAGACCACGTCGTACCACTGGCCGCCGTGAACATCTGGTACGGGGTGGGCTCGCGGCACGAGCGGGCCGGCCGCACCGGCCTCGCGCACCTCTTCGAGCACCTGATGTTCCAGGGGTCGGCGAACGTCGCCGAGGGCGAGCACGCCGCCCTGCTGGAGAGCGCCGGCGCCGCGTTCAACGCCAGCACGTCCTTCGAGCGCACGAACTACTACGAGACGGTGCCGGTCAGCCACCTGGAGCTCGCGCTCTGGCTGGAGGCCGACCGGATGGGCACCCTCCCCGCCTCGCTGACCCAGGCCAACCTCGACAACCAGCGCGACGTGGTGAAGAACGAGCGGCGCCAGCGCTACGACAACCAGCCCTACGGGACGGCCTTCGAGCGCCTATGCGCGCTGACGTTCCCAGAGGGGCACCCCTACGCGCACACCCCGATCGGCTCCATGGAAGATCTGGACGCCACCACCCTCGACGACTGCACCGACTTCTTCGCCACCTGGTACGCGCCGGGCAACGCCGTCCTGTCCGTCGTCGGCGACGTCGACCCGGAGAAGACGCTGGAGGCGGTCGAGCGCTACTTCGGCGGCCTGCCGGCCGGGCCGGAGCAGCCCGCCGCGCGCCCCGGCGGGCTCGACCCGCTGACCGGCGTCCGCGGCGAGACGCTCGACGAGGAGGTCCCCTCCCCCGCCTACTTCGCGATGTTCCCGCTCCCCACCGACGGCGGCGACGACATCGAGGCGGCCGAACTCGCGGTCGAGATCCTCGGCGGCGGCTCCGGCTCCCGCCTCTACGACCGGATGGTGCGGCGCGACCAGATCGCCACCGAGGTGTGGGCCGGGGTCACCCGGCTCGCGTCCGGCCAGTCCCTGGCGATCGTGGACGCCGTCGGCCCGCAGCCCGAGAAGATCGCGGCCGTACTGGACGAGGAGCTCGAACGGTTCGCCGCGCACGGCCCCGACGCCGACGAGACCGCCCGCGCCACCGCCCAGGCCGAGCGCGGCTTCCTGGAGCAGACCGAGACGGTGACGGGCCTCGCCAACGCGCTGTCGCAGAACGCGACGCAGTTCGGCGACCCGTCCCGGACCTTCACCGCCCCCGGCCGCGCCGCCGCGGTCACCGGGGACGCGATCAAGGAGATGGCGGGCCGCTGGCTGGCCCCGGGCGCCCGCACCGCCCTGACCTACGGAGGCACCTCGTGAGCAGCGGCCTTGCACTGCAGCCCCGCCCCGTCCCCGGGCCCGTCCCGGCCTGGGCGTTCCCGGCCGGCACCGCGGGCCGCGTCCCGGCCGGCCCCGCGACGCTGCGCTGCGACCTGCCCGGCCGCCGGCTCGCCGCCGTCCGCCTCGTCCTGCACGCGGGGGCGGGCCGCGAGCCGTCCGGCCTCGACGGCGTCGCGACGCTGGCCTCCCGCGCGCTGCTGGAGGGCACCGAGCCCGGCGGCGGCACCGCGCTGACCGCCGCGTTCGAGCGGCTCGGCGCCAGCCTCTACGCGCACGCCGACCTGACCGCCCTGCGCATCGCGCTGGACGTCCCGACCACGCGGCTCGGCGCGGCCCTCGACCTGTTCTCCTCGGTGGTGCGCCGCCCGGCCCTCGACGACGCCGACGTCCGGCGCCTGGTCCGCGAGCGCCTGGAGGAGATCGCCCAGGAGGACGCCGACCCCGGCACCCGCGCCATGCGCGAGCTGCGCGCCGTCCTCTTCCCCGCGGAGGCCCGCGCCTCCCGCCCGACGGGCGGCACCCCCGACTCGGTCGGCGCGCTGCAGGGCTCGCACGTCCGCGACTTCTACGGTTCCGTGGTCCCCGCCGAGGCGACCGCGGTCGTCGCCGGCGACCTCGCCGGCACGGACGCCGATGGCGCCCTGGCCGCCGCCCTGGAAGGCTGGGCGGGCTCCGCCGCGCCGCTCCCGACCGCCGACCGGGTCCTGCCCGAGTCCGCCGCCCGCATCGTCGTGGTCGACCGCCCCGGCTCCGTGCAGACCTACCTCAGCTTCGGCCACGGCGTCCCCGACCGCTCCCATCACGACTGGCCGTCCCTGATGGTCGCGTCGCACGTCCTGGGCGGCGGCCTCACGTCCCGCCTCAACGCCGTGCTGCGCGAGGAGAAGGGCTACACCTACGGCATGCGCGCCGGCCTGCTCCGCATGCGGCACTGCGGCGTGTTCATCGCCCAGGGCGCCGTCCACACCGAGGTCACCGCCGACGCGGTCGCCGACGCCCTCACCGAGCTGCGCGGCGTCGTGTCCCGCGGCATCGACGCCGAGGAGCACGGCTCGTCCGTCCGCGCCCTGGCCGACCGCGCCCCCGCCGAGTACGAGACGGCCCGCGCCGTCGCCGCCGAGCTGGCCGACGTGTCCGCCAACGGCCTGGGCGCCGACTACCCGAGCGCCTACCTGGCCGCGGTCCGGGCCTCCACCCCCGACGGCGTGGCCCGCGCCTACCGCAAGCACATCGACCCCGAAGCCCTCACCATCATCGCCGTAGGCGACGCCGCCCAAATCCGCGAGCCGCTGGAAAAACTCGCCTACGCCCCCGTCACAGTCACCTCCAAGGAGACCTGACCCCGCCCCCGCAGGGCGCAACGCGCGTGCAGTGAAAACCGCGAGCCCAAACAAGGCCCCACACGCGCCACCGCCCTGCGGCCTAGCACCCCAACACGCCCCAGGCCCACGCCACCCACGGCCCAGACGCCGCCCCAGACCCCACCCAGCCCAGCAACCGGACACAACAAGGCGCCATCCGCAACCCCGAAGCGCGTCCCGTGCGCAAAGCGCCCCCACGACCGAGCGCCCCTGTGCCGCTACCCGACCAGGCCACAGCCCCGACGCCGTCACGAGCCCCGCCCGGCCCAGCAACCGGGCACCACGGGCGCGAGCTGCCACCCGCCATCTCTAGGCGCGGCTCTATGCGAAGCCCCCCTCCACCCTGGGCATCCCCTACCGCACCGCACGACAGGGGCGCGCCGTGCCGACTCCCCAGCCGCACACGCCGTCCCCCCAAGACGACCGGATAGGCCGCCCTGGCACACCCCTCGAGGCGACAGCGCACGCACGCGCTCCCAATCGCCCGCAGCACCCTGCGCCAAAGGCACCTGCCAGGCTGGAGAGGACCTCAAACGAACCCGCGCACGTCCACGAACTGACGCAGCACGCCCGCGCCGACGCCCACCTGCGCCGTCCCCTCGCCGAGACGACGGGCGTCGGCCCGGCGCACCCCTTGAAGCGACAGCGCACGCACGCGCCCTCAATCGCGCGCAGCACCCTGCGCCAAAACACTCCACCAGGTTGGGGAAACCCCCTGCGAACCAACCTGTGCGGCTCCGTGGACCGCGCTCTCGTGCTGACGGCCGTCTACGTCGTCTCGGGGCCGCGGCGACCTGATGGGTCGGCTTGGTGTTTCTTCTTGGGGCGGCTGGGCGCGCGTTCAGGCGCGCGTGGCGATCCTGTGTCAAGACTTCTCGGCAGGTTGGGGAGGGCCTTGCGAACGCGCTTGCGCGGCTTCTTGGGGTGCGCTTGCGTGCTGGCGCCTGTCTAGCGCGTCGAGGCAATCGGTGGGAAATTGGGGGATTGGTCCCGGCGGGGTGAACCGGTGGCATGGTTGAGGGGGTCTAAGTTTCTGGTGCGCGCGGCCCGGGTCGCGCGGGTGGTGGGCGCGGGGTGTTTCGCCTCGCGGCGGGAGAGGGGAACGGCCGGTGTCCTACGGGCAGATGGCGGGCGGTGGACCGTCCGTCGACACGATCCTTGCTGAGCCGAACTGCAAACCCGGCGGGGTCGTGGCGGGCAAGGTGCACCTGCGCGGCGGCGCCGGGCCCGCGGAGATCCGGCAGGTCACGCTGGCGCTGATGCCGCGCATGCGGCACCACGGCGGCGAGACCGCGGGGCCCGAGGTGTACCGGGGCGCGCTGACCCGCGGATTCCGGTTGGACGCGGGAGGGCAGCGCGACCTGGCGTTCTCCATCCCGCTGCCCTACGAGCTGCCGTTCACGACCGTTCTCGGCCACGAGCTGCCCGGCTTCACCATCGGGATGTGCACCGAGATCGACGTGGCGGGGCAGCCCGACCCGGGCGACATCGACCCGATCTCGGTGGAGCCGCTGGAGTCGCAGCAGTGGGTCCTCGCCTCGATCGCCCGGCTCGGCTTCCAGATCACCAACGTGACGTTCGAGTCGTCCAAGCTGCGGGGCGTGTCCCAGCAGCTGCCGTTCCACCAGGAGATCCACCTCAACCCGCCGCCGTCGCACCAGGGGCGGATCGAGAAGGTCGGGCTGGCCTTCGTCGCCAGCCCGCGCGCCATGGCCTTCGTCCTGCGCGCCGAGGACCGAGACACCCCGCAGGACGAGTCGTTCGGCGTGTTCCAGGTGCCGCACGCCGAGGCCGCGGAGACCGACTGGAACGCCAAGATCGGCCAGTGGCTGGAGGCGGCGGTGGCGCTGCCCCGGTCGTCGCGGCCTGGCCCGGCGGCTCAGGGTTCCCCGCCGCCGCCCGGGCAGGCGCCGCTGCCGCCGCCCGGCGGGCACTCGGCCTTCCCGCCGCCTCCGCCGCAGGCCGCGGCGGCCTACGGCGGGCCCGCCGAGTACGGGTCGCACGGCAACCACCATTTCCCGCCGCCCGCGCCTGCTCCTGGTCAGCGGCAGCCTGCGCCGGTGGCCGATCCGGGTTACGCGCCGAGCCCGCCCGGCATGCCCCCAGCGCCCGGGCACGGCTTCCCGCCCCCCGCGCATTCGCCGATGCCCGGTCATGGGATGCCGTCACAGGGGATGCCATCGCACGGGATGCCCTCGCATGGGACCCCGCCCCATGGCACGCCGCCTCCTGCGCCCCAGCATGGGATGCCATCGCACGGGATGCCGTCACACGGGACCCCGCCCCATGGCACGCCGCCTCCTGCGCCTCAGCATGGGATGCCCTCGCATGGGGCGCCGTCCCCTGCGCATGGGATGCCTTCTCATGGGGCGCCACCTCCCGCGCCGCCGGGGCCTGTGCCGTATGCGCCCGCCGCGCATGGGGGGCCGCCTCCGCCTGCGCCGCCGGGGCCCGCGCCGTATCCGCCGCCCGCGCACGTCCACCACGGTCCGCCCGGCTACCACGGGCACCGCCACCTCGGGCACGGCGTCGCCGCGGCCGGGCTCGTCGGCGGTGTCGCGGCGGCGGGGGTCGCCGGCGGCATGGCCATGGGGGCCCTGGACGCGGCCGGATACGCGCAGAACGTCGCGGGCTACGTCGCCGGCGCCCCCGTGGACGCCTTCGGCAACGCGCTCGCCGGCTACGCGGGCAACGTCGCCGGCAACGTGATCGCGGACGCGGCGGGCGGCATCGCCGGGGACATCGCGGGTGACGTGGCCGGCGAGCTCGCGGGCGGCGCCGCCGAGATCCTCGGCGGCCTCCTGGGCGGCCTCTTCGGCTGATCTTCCGGGGGTAGCCGGGGAGACGATGGGTAAAGGAAAAAAGGGCGTTTCGGACGGGATCCGCTGCGCACTCGGCCAACCCGGCCGGGGGTGGTTATCGTCGTGAGCGCAGCCTGCCTCCGAGGAGTCACATGACCACCGTGGTCCTGGTTCTGCTCTGCCTCGCGATCGCCGGACGCGAGCTCTACCTGGCGTCCGACAAGCGGCTTCCGCAAGCCCAGGCGGAGCTGCGCAACCTGCGGAAACAGCTGAACGATCTCGCACGGGACCACGACGTGCTCAAGCGGGTGGTGGACGAGGCGACCGAGCCGGTCGGCATCCCCATCCCGCCGCCGCAGCCCGAGGCGCCGGCGTCCGACGTCGCGGAGAGGCTGGAGACCGTCACCGGGCGGGTGGAGCGGCTGGAGAAGCAGTTCGGCGACCTGTCGGACGAGCTCTCGGGCATCGACCTCGACCGCGACTCCCAGCACGCGCTCGCGCGGACCCTCGACGCGGTGGAGCAGGACGTCCAGGAGCTGCACCGCGAGATGCTCGACCGGCTCGACCGCGAGGAGGGCGTGGTCACCGGGGCGCTGCTGAGCGAGGAGGGGGAGAGCGAGGCGCTGCTCGCGGAGGCCTACGAGCAGTGCGCCGCCGAGTGCGGGCTCCGCGTCCGGTTGCGCGACCAGCGGTCGGAGCAGGCCACCGGCACCTACTGGGGCACCGTCTACCAGATGTCCGGGCGGCGCCCCGACGTCCTCGCCGAAGACCTGTTCTCCTACGTGCGCGGCCTCTACGACCCGAAGGACGCGGCCGCGGTGACCGTGCTGCTCACCGAGCTGGCGTCGCTGCGGGGCGGCGGCGTCGCGCGGTTCGGGCCGTTCGTCGCGGTCAGCACGCAGAGCGCGGTGCTGTGCGGGGTGCTGCCGGACGAGGGCGCGCCGCCGACCGAGCCGTGGCGGCTCGTCGAGCACATCCGCGAGCTGCCCGCCGACCGGCAGCGCGACCTCACCTGGCTGCGTTCGGACGACTGATCAGGGGCGGACGAACCGGGGGGCTCCGTCCGTGCGGTCCACGCTGAACGCCAGCAGGCACCGCGGGACGCGTGCCGCGTCGATCTGGAGGCACAGGCCGAGCCCGAGGTCCGGGTCGACGACCACCACGCGCCGCAGGGCCCGCAGCGCCCGGCGCGCCCGGACGCGGGTCTCCGGACGCCCCGCCTCGTGCACCGTGCCGGTGACCACCCGGCCCGCGTAGCGCCAGAGCGCCGCCGAGTCCAGCACGCGCACGCCCGCCGACGTCAGGTTCGCGACGATCACGACGCCGCTGTCGTCGTCCTCGGACGCGGACGGGGCCGGCAGCGTCCCCTCCCCCGGCAGGTCGCGCGGCGCCCGGGGCCCGCCGACCGCGCGGTGGTAGCGCAGCGGGTCGAGCGTGTCGATGACGAACGCCCCCGCGTACGGCCGGGAGGCGCGGGGCGGGCGCGCCAGCCCGTGCGACGGCGTCCGCACCGCACGGACGCCGAGGCGGGCGCTGAGGTCGAGCACGATGCCCGCGTCGTCCAGCCACACCGGCACGCCGAGCTTGGCCGCGGCCGTCCGGTCGAGGGCGTCCATGGTCCGCCACAGCTCGTCGGTCCTGCGCGACAGCGTCGAGGCCATGCCGAGTCCGGGGAACGCGCTCTCCAGGACGGCCAGCGTCGCCTGCCACGTGGTGCTGCCGACGAACTCCGCCACGAACGCGTCCGCCATCGCCTTGCGACGTTCGGGGTCGGTCATGGGGCCGGGCGGCTGCGGAGGCGCCCACTGCGGCGCCGGGATGTCCGGCACGGTCGCCGAGGGCGGCGCGGCGGCCAGACCCTTCCCCGGCAGGAACGGCTCGTCGTCACTTCGGGCGTGCCGCCCCGTGGGCGCGGGGCCGGTCTCCTGGGGCGTCCAGGGCTCGCCCGGCGAGGCTTCGCCCACGCCGAATCCAGGGGGCGTCTCGCGTGTCACCCAGAGGGACTCCTCCTGGGACGCCGGTGTCTCGACGGGCGGCGGGGCCGGGGGCGGCACCGGCGGGTGGGGGGTCCAGGGCTCGTTCTCGGGTTCCGGCGGGGGCTGGACGGGCACCCAGTCGGACGGCGCCTCGTCCGGGGCCGGTTCCGGGGCGGCGCCCTTGCCCGCCACGTGGACGTCTTCGGGGTAGGGGCCTGGGCGGGGGGTCGTCTCGGGGCCGGCCTCCTCGGGTCCGGGGTCCTCGGGCTGTGGGGTGCGACGGTCACGCGGGCCGAATCTCACGATGTCGATCCTGCGCTCAGAGCAAGGTCGTAGGCAAGCTCATCGGGAGCCGAAGAGCGTGGCGCACAGGGAGCGGAGGCGGTCCGGGCCGTCCTCGGCGGGCAGCACGGTGAGGACCGGGTCCGGGCCCGGGCCGTGGCGCAGCCGCACGGGCACCTCGCGCCGCGCCGGCTCGTCGGCGCCCTGAGCGGCGGCGATGTCGCGGAGCCCGACGGAGACGACGTCGGGGATCTCGACGACGAGGGGCTGCTCGCCGGCGGGCAGCTCGTCCAGCCAGAGGTCGAGGACGTGGTGGGCGAGACCGTTCAGCAGGCGTCCCCAGGGTTCGATGAGGCCCGGCGGGACGTGCTCGGTCTGCAGTTCGGGGAGGCCGAACCTGGCGAGTCCCCTGGTGGTGATGTAGGAGCCGTCCCGGCCGGTGGTGTGCGGCAGGAGCATCCAGTCGGTGAGCCGGACGGCGCCTCCCGGCCCCGGGAGGGAGCCGAAGAGCCGGTCGTGCGCGAGGACCTGCGGGGTGAAGACGTCGATCACCGGGGCGGACGCGGCGGCGCCGACGGCGCCCGCGACGGCGCGTGCCGCCCACTCGTGGGCGGGCGGCCGCCCCGGCCGGTACGCGGCGCGGACGGCGAGGACGTGCGCCGCGGCGGCGACCGCCTCCACCTCGGCCGGGGAGCCGCCGTACACGGCGAGCAGGTCGGCGGGGAGCGGCGGGAAGCCGTCGGCCGGGCGCTGGTCGAGGGTGAGCATGGGGCTGCCGAGCATGCCGAGGACGAGGTCGCGGAGCGGTGGCGCGGTGCGCCGCAGCAGTTCCTCACGGGCGAGGGCCGCGGGGTCGCGGAGCGGCTCGGCGAGCGCGACGGCGTAGGTGCCGTGGAGCGTCTCGGGGACCGGCAGCGTCAGCTTCTCACCCAACTCATCTCCCGGCGGCCTCGGCGAACGGCGACCCTTCGATCAGAACGAAGCGGACGTTGGAAAGTATCTGGCGCGAACGGGACAGTTACCTCACACGGCCGGGAGCCGGGAGCCGCGCCCACGACCACGCCGTCAGCGCCGGGGCACCCGCTGCTCGAACCAGACGACCTTGCCTCCCGCGGTGCGGTGGGTGCCCCAGCGGGCGGCCAGGTGGCCGACGAGCTGGAGGCCGCGGCCCGACTCGTCGGTGGCCTCGGTGTGCCGCAGGTGCGGCATGTCGGCGCCGTCGTCGTGGACCTCGCAGAGCAGGCCGCGTCCCCTGATCAGGCGGAGGCCCACGGATCCCGCGCCGTGCACGAGGGCGTTGGTGACGAGCTCGCTGACGAGCAGCCGCGCGGTCTCGGCGAGGTCGTGCAGGCCCCAGTCGGCGAGACGGGCGCCGACCTGCGCGCGGATCCACGGGACGCTGCCGGGCACGGCTTCGAGCTGCCAGGTGACGACGTCGTCGAGGGGGATGCCGTCGAACCCGACCGCGACGATGGCGATGTCGTCGGCGGGGGTGGGCCCGGCGAGCCGGTCGAGCAGGTCGTCGCAGGTGCCGTCGAGGTCGGCGGTCGATTCGGCCAGGCGGGCGCGCAGCTCCTCCAGGCCCGCGTCGAGGTCGCGGTCGCGGCGTTCGAGGAGGCCGTCGGTGCACAGCACGAGGCGGGACCCGTCCTCGACCTTGAACTCCACCGTCTCGAACGGTTCGCCGCCGACCCCGATGGGCACGCCCGGCGGGACGGGCAGCACGCGGCTCTCCCCGTCCGCCGTGCGGAGGACGGGCGGGACGTGCCCGGCGCTGGCGACCGTGCAGCGCCGCTCGACCGGGTCGTAGACGGCGATCAGGCAGGTGGCGAGGTAGTCCTCGCCGAGCCGGCGGGCGAGGCCGTCGAGCTGGCGCAGCAGCCGGTCGGGCCGCATCTCCTCGGCGGCCAGGGTGCGGACGGCGGTGCGCAGCTGGCCCATGATCGCGGCGGAGGTGAGGCCGTGCCCCATGACGTCGCCGACGACGATGCCGAGCCGGCAGCCGGGCAGCGGGATGGCGTCGAACCAGTCGCCGCCGACCTGGGCGGCCTGTTCGGCGGGCCGGTAGCGGTAGCGGACGCGGGCCCCGGCGACGTCGGGCGGGTCGTCGGGGAGCATGCTGCGCTGGAGCTCCTCGGCGACCTGGACCTCGCGCCGGTACAGCCGCCCGTTGTCGACGCAGAGCGCCGCGCGCCGGGCCAGCTCGTCGACCATGGCGAGGTCGAGCTGGTCGAACCCGTGCCGGTCGGGCTTGCGCAGCAGCATGAACGTGCCGAGCACGCGCCCCCGGGCGATCAGCGGGACGACCAGCAGCGCGCGTCCGGTGAACAGGGGACGCAGGTCGCGGGCGCCGAACGCGGCGGCGAGCCGGCCGGCCCGCGCGTCGTCGACGCGGGGGATGTGCACGGGCCGCCCGGTGCGCATGGCCTGGACGAACGGGGTGCGGGACGGCACGGAGAGCGGCTCGCCCTCGGGGACGGCCTCGTCCCAGCGTCCGGCCTCGTCGTTGTGGGCGACGGCGACGCGGCGCATCGGCGTGGTCTCGTCGACCTCGTCGGCGGGCGGCGCGGAGTCGGTGACGACGCTTTCGAGCAGTTCGACGGCGGCGAGGTCGGCGAGCCGCGGCACGAGGACCTCGGCGAGCGTCCGGGCGGCCTGCAGGTGGTCGAGCGAGCTGCCGATCTGCTCGCCGGCCGCGCCGAGGAAGGCGAGGGGCTCCAGGGCGTGGGAGAGGTCGCGGCGGGCGCGCGGCGGCCGGTCCGCGGGGGCGCGCGTCAGCGGCCGGGGCAGGGGGACGGTCGGCGCGGGGGCCGGGGCGGCCTCGGTGTGCGGGACGATGGGCAGCCGGATGGTCAGGCCCAGCGACACCGCGGGGCAGCCGAGGCCGAGGACCTGCGAGGCGATCTTCCCGAAGACGAGGGGGTCGAGCGCGGGCAGGAGTTCGGCGAGGCGGTCGGCGAACGGGCCCGCGAACGGGTCGGGCCCGTCCGGGGACGGGCCGGCGAGCGCGGGCTCGACCCGCAGCAGCCGGACGGCGGCCGGGCGGAGGGCGGCGGCGCCGGCCGGGCCGGGCACGCCCGGCGGGGCGAGCAGGAGGTCGCCGACGGTGATGCCGATCCCGTCGCGGCGGAGCCTGCGCAGGTCGGCGGCCAGGGCCAGGACCCGGACGCCGTGGTCGCCCGGGGCGCCCTCGACGGGGTAGATCCACCAGCCGATCTCGGCGGGCTCGCCGTTGTCGGCCCGTCGCAGGGTGCAGGCGCCGCACCAGACCTGCCCGAAGGCCTCCGGCTCGAAGGCGCCGCGGTGCTCCCTGGGGAGCCGGAGGAGATCGCCGGGCGGGCGGCCGAGGGCCTGCGGGCGCGCGGCGCCGAACAGGTCGGCGGCGGTATCGTCCCAGTGGCTGATGCGGCCGCGGTCGTTCACCGTGACGGCGGTCATCCTCGTGACGCCCAGCAGATCCGCGATCACCATGCGGTCCCCCTCCCCCGAGTGGAACGACGCGCGCAAGCCTCCTGGCAACACACGGTGAAAGAGAAACTACAGGCTGTGCGGGCGGTTCGCTCGGTATCCGCCGAACCTCTCCGGGTGAGCGCTCACTCATTGGTCGCGGACCGTGCTAACGTCCAGCGGGGAAGCGAGGTGGAACGGGTTGGCGACACGGACGGAGCCCATGCGGGACCGGATCCTGGCCGCGGCGGTCACGGTGATCCAGTCGCGCGGGATCGTGGCCGCGACGACCAAGGAGATCGCGCGCACCGCGGGCGTGTCCGAGGGCAGCCTCTACAACCACTTCGCGAACAAGACCGCGCTTTTCGCGGCGGCTCTGGCCGAGGTCACCGGAACCGCGCGCACCGCGATGGCGGAGCTCGCCGGATCGGTCGGGCAGAACTCTGTGGAGGAGAACCTCACCCGCCTGGCGACGGAGATGGTCCGCTTCTACGGCGAGCTGCTGCCGATGACCGGGCCCGTCCTGGCCGATCCGGAGCTGATCGCGTGGCTGCGGAGCGACGGCCCGGGAAAAGCACAGAACGCGACCGCCGCCAAGTCGCGTGCCTGGACCAGAGGTGGCCACACCGGCGAGCCGCCGCCTCCCGGGGCGCCCGGCGGTCCCCCGGCGGGGCCGTCCGGCGGGCCGGCGGCGGGTCCGGTGATGGGCCACGCGGCCCTCATCGGGTATCTGGAGGCCGAGCGGAAGGCCGGACGGCTGGCGGACGGCGCGCCCTCGCCGTTCATCGCCGCGGCCCTGCTGGGAGGCTGCCAGCAGCACGCCTTCCTGGCCCGGCTCGCGGGCGCGGATGCGGTGGCGGCGGGCGCCGGGCTCCCGGCCGCGCCGGAGGAGTTCGCGGCCCGGCTGGTCGAGGCCGTCCTGGCGGGCCATCTCACCACGCCCTGACCGAAAGCGGGCATCAGGCACTAACGCCCCATTGACACCCTTTGCCCCTCGGCAGACGATCGCGCAGCCCCCGTTGTGATCCCTGCCAGGAGGCGCAATGTCGCGCACACCGTTACCGCCGCGCACCCCTTTCCGGCACCGCACACCGCTGACGCGGCGCGGACCGCGGCGAAGACTCGCCCCCGTCCTCGCCGCCGCCGCGCTCCTGATCGGGACGTTCGCGGCCTCCCCGGCGCACGCGGCCCCGAAGGCGTCCCCGTCCGGCGCCGCCGTGGACGTCTACGCCGCCGAGCTCACCGCCGACCAGGTGCGGCTGCTGAACCGCTCCGCGCTCGACCGGGAGGACGTCCGCTTCTCCAGGAGCGCGCGGAAGGACCGCGTCCACGTCGAGGCGGTCATGAGCGGCACCGAGGCGGCGGCGCTGAACGCGCGGGGCCTCGCCCTCTCGGTCAGGAAGGTGAACGGCAAGGACGCCCGGCAGCGGGCCTTGGCCGCGCCCAAGGTCTTCCGTCCCTACAGCGGCCCCGGCAACATCCGCGAGGAGCTTCTCAAGGTGGCCGCCGGCCATCCGTCCATCGCCACGGCGGTGGACGTCGGGACGTCCGGCCAGGGGCAGCCGATCACGGCGGTGCGCGTCAGCAGGGACGTGCGCGGCCTCAGGGACGGCCGGCGCCCCGTCGTCGTCTACCAGGCGGCCCAGCACGCCCGCGAGTGGATCACTCCGGAGATGGTCCGCCGGCTGCTGCACCACTACGTGGACGGGTACGGCGCGGACGCCGCGGTCACGAAGATCATTGACACCACGGACCTGTGGTTCGTCCCGGTCGTGAACGTGGACGGCTACGACCTGACGTTCAAGGACGGCTTCCGGCTCTGGCGCAAGAACACCCGCGACAACGACGGCGACGGCCGGATCACCGGCGCCGACGGCGTCGACCTCAACCGCAACTTCCCCTACAAGTGGGGCTACGACAACGAGGGCTCCTCGGACCAGCCCGCGAACCAGACCTACCGCGGCAAGGCGGCGGGATCCGAGCCCGAGACGAAGGCGCAGCTCGGCCTGTACAAGCGGCTCCGCCCCACCTACCTGGTCAACTACCACTCGGCCGCCCAGCTGCTCCTGCACGGCGTCGGCTGGCAGGCGCTCACCCGCAGCCCGGACGACGCGATCCACGACGCGCTGCTCGGCGACATCGACCATCCGGCCGTCCCCGGCTACACGCCCGAGCTCGGCGCCCAGCTCTACACCACGAACGGCGACACCGACGGCCAGGCCGACAACGTGTACGGCTCCCTGTCGATCACGCCGGAGATGGCGACCTGCACGACCGCCGCGAACGAGGATCCCGACGACGCGTGGGAGCCGGGCGACTGCGCCAGCGACTTCGAGTTCCCGGACGACGAGGCGCTGATCGCCCGCGAGTTCCAGAAGAACCTGCCGTTCGCGCTGTCGGTCGGCAAGTCGGCGCGCACCCCCGACGAACCCGTCTCCTCGGTGGGACGGACCGCGCCGGACTTCGAGACGGACGCGTTCGGCACGTCCTACGGCCCCTCCCAGGAGGTCGCCGCGGTGATCCGCAGGTCGCTGCGGGCCAAGGAGCTGCGCTACCGGATCGACGGCGGCCGGGTCCGGCGCGCCCACGTGCGCGAATGGCGCGGCGGCGAGCGGTTCGGCGGCGAGAACGACCTCTACTACGCCGAGTTCCGCGGCGAGGTCGCGGGGCAGCGGCCCGGGGACAGGGTCGAGGCGTGGTTCACCGGCAGGAAGGGCCACAAGCAGGTGGAGAGCAAGCACTTCACCTACACAGTGCGCGACCAGCAGAAGGCCGATGTCCTGGTCATCGCGGACGAAGACTACACGGGTATCAACCCGACCTATCCGGCCGGAACGAACAAGCCCCGGTACGCCCCCCAGTACGCCGACCTCGTCAAGGCCGCCAAGCACCGGCCGCTCGTCTGGGACATCGACCGGGACGGCGTCCCGCACGACCTCGGCGTCATGAAGCACTTCAAGGCGGTCGTCTGGTACCTCGGCGACAACCGGCTCACGCAGGACGCGGCCGACGACCCGGTGAAGACCTTCCTCGGCGACGCCCGCGACTCGCAGGTCGCCGACCGGGAGAAGGACCTGCTGCTGTCCGTCCGCTCCTACCTGAACGAGGGCGGGAAACTGCTCCACACCGGTGAGACGACCGGCTACTACGGCCCGATCAGCCGGCTCAACGGCGGCGGCATCTACTACGGGCTGAAGGGCCACCCCGAGAAGCCCTGCGTCGTCACGGGCAACTTCCGGGACGACTGCGAACTGCTGTCGGACGACTTCTTCCAGTACTACCTGGGCGCCTACGACAGGCAGCGCGTCGGCTCCCCCACCGGATTCGCCGGGACGGCCCCGCCGCTCGAAGGCGTCACGTCCAAGCTCACCGGCACCCCGGCCAACCCGGTGAACGAGGCCGGCGGGTTCCAGGTCACCTCGACCGTCCTGCCCAAGGCCGGCTTCCCCCAGTTCACCAGCTGGAAGGCCGGCGACTACACCGGCGCCGCCGCACCCACCGAACCCGTCGAGGGCCAGTGGTACGTCGCGGGACCGCACCAGGACGGCGCCTACCGGCGCCTGACCCGCACGATCGATCTGTCCTCGGTCACCGCCGCCCAGGCCCCGACCCTGCAGGCCCAGCTCTCCTACAGCACCGAGACGGGCTTCGACAACGTCATCGTCGAGGCGCACACCACCGGCGCCGAGGACTGGACCACCCTGCCCGACAAGAACGGCCGGACGAGCACGGCCGTCCCTGAACAGTGCGAGCAGGGCTACCTCATCGACATGCATCCGTTCCTCGGCCATTACCTCACCCGGGGCAACCCCTGCGGGGGCACCGGGACGTCCGGTGCCTGGAACGCCTTCACGGGCAATTCCGACGGCTGGGTCCCCGCCGCGTTCGACCTGGCCGCCTACGCGGGCAAGAAGGTCGAAGTGTCGATCTCCTACGTCAGCGACCCCGCCACCGGCGGGACCGGCTTGTTCGTCGACGACACCAGGCTCACCACCACCGGCGGCCCGCTCGACGCCGAAGGCTTCGAGACCGGTCTCGGCCCCTGGGCCGTCCAGGGCGCCCCGGCCGGGAGCCCCGGCAACGGCACCGAGCTCGTCCGGTCGCAGGCCCTGATCGACTCCGTCTCCGCGGTGGCGACCAGGGACAGCGTCCTCCTCGGCTTCGGCCTGGAGCAGACCCCGGAGGCACGCGCCCTGACCGTGAAGGCCCTGAACCACCTGCTCGACTAACCCCTCACCCCGGTCCCCCGGGACCCGCCGCGCGCGGGCTCCCGGGGGATCGGGCTCTATACCGGCCGATCAGCACCACTTTGACCAAGAAACGACCTGATGTGATGGAGGCCACGTAGAACCCTGGCAACCATTTGGCTCGTTCCATGCGTCTTACAGGGCAGGAAGACCCACCGGCGGATCGAAGCGCTCGATCGGGCACGCCCGCGACGTCCCGGCAACGGGGTCGCTCTGGCACAGCCGAAGCGCGCCGAACCCTCGGCCCACCCTCCAAGCGAGGCCGAGGCCACACCGAACCCGCCGGGAACGGTGGCACGTACCACTCGACGGGGGGCGTTCAACCGCCCTGCCCGCGCGTGCCCCCGACCACGCGCCAGGCAACCGTCCCCGTCCACCGGGGACACAACCACGGGGAGCGACGATGACCGCTGTCACCACGCCCGTCCACCGCAACGCCAAGGGCGACAACGGCCGCGACGCCAACGGCAACGCCACGACCGACGACGCGCGCCGCTACGAGCGCGACGTGCTGCCGCTCGCAGACCCCCTCTACATCAGCGCCGTCCGCATGACCCGCAACAGCGCCGACGCAGAGGACCTCGTCCAAGAGACGCTGACCAAGGCCTACGTGAACTTCCACCAGTTCCAGGAAGGCACGAACCTCAAGGCGTGGCTGCACCGCATCCTCACCAACAACTTCATCAACACCTACCGCAAGAAGCAGCGCGAGCCCCAGCGCGCCGGCTCCGAAGAACTCGAGGAGTGGCAGATCGCGCAGGCCGAAGCCCACGCCTCCGGCTTCCGGTCCGCCGAGTCCGAGGCCCTCGACCGCATCCCCGACTCCCAGGTCGTCGCCGCCCTCCGCGCCCTCCCCAAGGACTTCCGCGACGCCGTCTACCTCGCCGACGTCGAGGGCTACCCCTACAAGGAGATCGCCGACCTGATGGGCACCCCCATCGGCACCGTCATGTCCCGCCTCCACCGCGGCCGCAAGCAACTCCGCGAATCGCTCAGTCTCGCGGCGTAGTTCTCCTCCTTCGGGCGCTGAGCGCCCTCCATCGTCGAAAAACGCGGGCGATCGCTGGCATCGCTTCGACTCGCCTAGCGGCTCGCTGCGCGATCAGGTTCTCGCTTCGCTTGAACCTGCCTTCGGACGCGATCGCAACCATTGAGGTCGTTGCGTGGTTGCGGAGGTGGCCGGGGTCAGTGGGGTGTCTATTTTTGGCGCCCTCCTCCTTCCGGCCTGATGCAGTTGCAGCGTCGCCACGGTCGTGATCGCGAGTGTTGAGGTTGTTGCGGGCGGGCGGGTGGGGGTTGCTTCGGAGATAGAGGGTGTGCGTTCGCCTGCACGATCTGTTATGGGTCGGATACGTTGTGCGACGTCCCTCGGAAACTCGGGAGTCGTGTATGCCGAACCTGTTCAGCGCGGTCGTCGTCGGGGCGGTCGTCGCCCTGATTCCCGCCGCGCCACCTGGGGCGGAGACGTCGTTGCGGCTTTCCGTCACGCATCCGGGCGGGAGTACGTCCGGGAGTAGGACGGTCACGCTGCGTTGCGATCCGCCGGGGGGCGAGCACCCCGAAGCCCAGCGGGCCTGCCTGGAGCTGGAGGGGTCGGGCGGGCGGTTCGAGCACCGGCCGGACGGCCGCATGTGCACCGCCGTCCACGCCCCTGTCATCGCCCGCGCCGAAGGACGGTGGAAGGGCAGGCCCGCGCGCTTCAAGGCCGAGTACGGCAACGACTGCGCGATGCAGTCGCGCACCGGAACCGTCTTCGCGTTCTGACCCGGCGCAGGTCGGCGGCCGATTCGCAAACCGTCCGAATAGGGCTGCCGACCGTGGGTAGGGCGCGCACACACAGGCCACGCGAGGCGTTGGCTATTCGGGAGGATGTGCGCGCTATGTCATCGAGGGTCAGCGACGTGATGACGGCGGCGCCCCAGTCTCTGCCACTCGACGCGACGCTCTACGAGGCGGCTCGCATCATGCGGGACGAGGGCATCGGCGACGTGCTGGTCACCTACGCGGGACGGCTCTGCGGACTGGTGACCGACCGTGACATCGTGATCCGCGCGGTGGCCGAGAGCCGCGACACCTCGCTCACCCCGCTCGGCGACGTCTGCACGGCCGAGCTGACCACCGTCCACCCCGAGGACGACACCGACACCGTGGCGCGGCTGATGAGCGAGCACGCCGTCCGGCGGTTGCCGGTCGTGGACGCCGAGCACCACCCCGTCGGGATCGTGTGCATCGGCGACCTGGCCCTGGCGAACGGCGACTCCGGGCCCCTTCCCGAGATCAGCAAGGCGCCGCCCAACAACTAGGACACCCCATGAGGCACCAGGGCCGCACGGCCGAGCAGGGCCCGCCTGCGCATCCCCCGGGGCAGGCTACTCTCGGAAAGGTGACGTCCACCGAAACGGTCCTGACGGACCAGCTCGCGCTGGAGATCGCCCGGCTGGGCATGGTCGGAGAGTCCTCCGACGTGGGCACCCTGCACCGGGTGACCGAGCTCGCGGCGCGCGCCGTGCCGGGGTGCGCGGGCGCGGCGAGCGTGCGGTGGGCGCTGCCGAGCCCTCATGGCCTGCCCGACCGGGCGAGCGGCATGCCCGACATGCCCCTCCAGGACGGGCGCGCCGGCGCGGAGGAGAACCGGCCCGAACCGCTGGCCGCCGCGGCCAGCCATCCGGACCTGGCCGAGGTGACCGACCGGCAGCTGTCCCGCGGGCACGGGCCGCTGTTCGACGTGGTGGCCGACCGCCGGGCGCTGACCGCCGACGACATCCTCGCCGAGACCCGCTGGCCCGAGGCGATGTCGGACATGCTGCGCCGCGGGGTGCGCTGCTTCGCCACGACCCCGCACCAGAGCCCGCGGGTCCTCGTCACGCTCACCCTGTACGGGGTGACGCCGAAGGCGCTCGGGCCCGAGCGGCACGCGATCACGTCCCTGCTGGTCGCGCAGGGCACCGCGGCCTTCTCGAACAGCCAGCAGTACGACGACGTGCACCGCACCGCCGTCCAGCTCCAGGCCGCCGTCGAGGCGCGGGCGGTCGTCGACCAGGCCAAGGGAATTCTCATGCACGCGCTCGGCTGCGACGCCGACGAGGCATTCGCCGAGATGCGTCGCATCTCACAGACGCGCCACGTGAAGCTCACCGCGCTCGCCCAGCGTATCGTCGGTCACCAGGGCCTGCCCTAGGTGCGGGCGGGGAGCATAGGCTGCGTGAAGCGGCCCCGTAGAACGGTGTCCGGCCCGGGACGGGCGGGAGCCGCCTGGTTCCACCGTGGTGACGCGGACGAAAGGAGACCAGATGCACGATCGGCCTGACCAGCTTGAGCCCGAGACCCTCCTGCGGGAGATCTCGGATCTCGAGGGACGCATCGGCGAGCTGCGCCAGGCCGCCGGCGTGCCCGAGCCCGACCTGCGCGCCACGCTGGACGCGGCGCTGGTCGAGCTGGAGCTGGCGCTGACCGTGCTGCGCACGATGGGCGGCGAGCAGTCCGGCGAGCCCGGCGGGTCGGCCGCCGCCGAGAACGAGCGGCGCGTGCTGCGCACCGTCTTCCAGGACGCCCCCGTCCCGCTGTTCCTGCTCGACCGGACGACGAACGTCCGCCGGGTCAACCGGCAGGCGGCCATGCTGCTCGGCACGTCGGCGGGATACGTGTCGGGCAAGCAGTTCACGGCGTTCTGCGACATGGCGACCCGGGCGGCGGTCCGGTCGCAGCTGGCGGCGGCGATCCGGACGGGGCAGCGGCGCCGCGTCAGCGTCCGGTTCCTCGGCCGCGACCATCCGATCGACGCCGTGCTGACGGTGGCGCGGGTGTGGATCCGCGGCGAGCCCGACCCGATGGTCGTGGTGGCCGCCGGGCCGACGACCACGCCCGCCGACGACGGCGGGGCCGCGGCGTCCAGGGCCCAGGCGGCGGGCGCTGCCCGGGTGCGCGCCGCCGACGGCGGGCAGGGCGACGACGAGGCCGTCGCCACGATCGTGCACCGGATGGACGTCCTCGCCACCGCCAGCGAGCTGCTGCTGGACGAGCCGGTCTTCAACGAGACGGTGGCCGTGCGGCGCTGCGCCCGGCTGCTGGCCGCGGAGCTGGCGGACTGGGCGTTCATCGACCTGACCGGCCCCGGCGGCGGACCGCAGGGGGGCGCGCAGGGCGGTGCGACCAGGGCGGGCGCGGCTCCCGCGCTGCGCCGCCAGGTCGTGATGGGCCCGGAGGACGAGCGGTCCGTCGAGGCCGCCAGGATGCTGGAAGAGGTCGACCCCGCCGAGGACACGCTTCCCCACGACGTCTTCGTCACCCGGCAGAGCGCGCTGCGCCCGCACGTGGAGAACCTCGACGTGCTCGGCATGTGCCCGGACGGGCTGCCGGTGTGCGGCAAGATCGGCGTGACGTCGGTGCTCAGCGTCCCCATCGAGGACGGCGACCGCGCCATCGGCACGATCACCCTGGCGGCCAGCGGCGAGTACGGCCCGTTCGACCTCATGGACCTCGGGGTCGTGCAGCGGCTCGGCCGCTACCTGGCCCTGGTGATCCGGGCCGCGCGGCTCTACCGGCGCCGCGCCGAGGTGGCCGACACGCTGCAGGCCGGGTTGCTGCCGAAGACGCTCCCCTCCATCCCCGGGGTGAGCGTGGCCGCCCGGTACCTGACGTCCACCCACGGCTCGGAGGTGGGCGGCGACTTCTACGACGTGTTCCGCACCGAGAACGGGTGGGGGCTGGTCCTCGGCGACGTGTGCGGCAAGGGCGAGGACGCGGCGGCCGTGACGTCGACCGCCCGGCACTGCGTCCGGCTCGCGTCGCGGTGGAAGGCCCGTCCCGGCGACGTGCTCGCGACCGTGAACGAGGCCCTGCTGGACGAGGACCGGTTCGTCACCGCCGTGATGGCGAACCTGACGCTGGAGACCGAGCGGATCATCGTGTCGCTCGGCACCGCGGGCCACCCGCCGGCGATCGTCGTCCGCGCCGACGGGGTGATCAGGTCGGCGTCGCGCGGCGGCGTCCCGCTCGGCCTGTTCGAGGACTTCGAGGCCGGGCTCGACACGATCGACCTCGCCGTCGGCGACACGCTGATCCTGCATTCGGACGGGGTCCTGGAGGCGTGCGACATGACGCGGCAGGAGTTCGGCCAGGAGCGGCTGCTGGAGGCTCTCGCCGGGCACGCGGGGAAGCCGCCGGAGGAGATGCTCGGCGGGGTGGAGCGGGCGCTGCTCGACTTCTGCGACGGCGACCTGCGCGACGACGTGTCCATTCTCGCGCTGCGGGTGGAGCCGCCGACGCTCGACTAGAACGTTTCAGCCGCGCGACTGATGGGCGTTTTGCCGGGGTAAACGGCATCCATGAGCGTCGACCCCTCGGACAAGCCCCGCAACGAGACGGAGCACGAACGTCTGGACCGGCAGCTGATGGAGCTCCTCCAGGGCTTCCGTGTCGCGACCACCGGCGTGCAGGTGCTGTTCGCGTTCCTGCTGACCGTCCCGTTCTCGGCGAGCTTCGACACGAAGGTCAGCGAACTGGGCCGCGCGCTGTTCTACGTCGCGCTGTTCGGGGCGGGGTTCGCGTCCGTCTGCTTCATCGCGCCCGTCATCCAGCACCGGATCCTGTTCCGGCTCGGGCAGAAGGCGCTGCTGATCCGGCGCGCGAACCGGTTCGGGATCGCCGGCGCCTTCGCGCTGGGCGTCTCGATGACCGCGGCGACCACACTGGTCGTCCAGTCCCTGTCGGACGAGGCCGCCGCCACCGCCGCCACGATCGTGGTCGCGGTGCTCCTGTGCGGGTGGGCGTGGTTCGTCCAGCCGTACCTGACGCGGCGCCGCGCGGAAGGGCGCGCGCGGAAGACCGAGGACCTCTGACGCGCGGATCGCCCAGGTGGAGGGAACCCTTGGAGCGTGCGTCGCACGCTCCAAGGGTCCGGAAAGCGACCGTCAACCGACTGAGCCCTCGGTGGACGGCATCGTGGGGAAGAGGCAGTTCATGGAGCGCCGCCCCTTCTGGCATTGGTCAGGGTCCTGCCAGTCCACCGGCCTCGACGCGGCGAACTCATCTCCCTTGACGCACGGAGGGGTGCGAGGGGATGACCTGCTGACAGGGATCTAGTCGTGCCCGATCCCGGCGGGAGTCGGGCACTGCATCTGGACCAGTCGTCCGATGGGGACGCCGTCGGCCGGCAGACCCGTCCCGGTGTCCCAGGACAGGACCTTGGTCCCGTTCGGGCAGGGGGCCCCGTCCTTCACGGGGGCCGGGGCGTCGTCGCGGACGGCCAGCAGACCGCCGGTCGCCGCCACAAGGCCGAGGAACAAGGCCACCCAGCGATATTTCTGGAGGAACTTCATCAGAATTCCTTGGATGCGTTGAGGGGAGCGCTGCGGCCCACTGACCGCAGCGGTATATACCCTTCCGCTGTCTCTCCAAGAAGCCAAATCGCCGGCGGTGGATCCCGTCAGGGGGAAATAAGGGCCTTCACGGCGTCGAAGAGCACCCCGTGAGAAGGACGTGCCGTTCCCTTTCGATGCCGTTGGTCTTACCCGGACCGACGATTGATCCGAAACGTCCAGATTTCCGGCTGGCCGGAGCCGGGCCCGCCGCCCCGCGGGCCCGGCTCGGAGGCGGCGTCAGTAGGCGCGGCCGAAGATGACGCGCTTGCCGTAGGCGGACGGGCGGCCGCACTTCACGCAGACGCCGGTCTCCTCGGGCGCGTCGGTGGCGATGACGCGCGGGGTCGCGGCGGTCTCGGCCTTGATGTCGTCCTCGCAGCCGGTGTCGCCGCAGTGGAACGCGCGGGCCCAGCCGGTGGCGACCTGCGCGACGAACGCGTCCCAGCCGTCCACGACGACGGTGTTGTCCTCGCGGAACTTCTCGGCCCTGGCCAGCAGGAACGACTGGAAGTCGGCGAGCATCCCGGGCAGCACCTCGGGCACCTTGTCGAGCGGGATCTGCTCCTTGCCCTGCCCCTCGACGGTCGGGAGCCGCCGGACGACGGTCGCGACGCCGTTCTCGATGTCGCGCTTGCCGAGCTCGATGCGGATCGGGACGCCGCGCATCTCCCACTCGTTGAACTTGAAGCCGGGCGTCAGCTGCGGGCGGTTGTCGTCGACGTGCACCCGGATGCCCATCGACTTGATCGCCGCGCCGAGCCGGCGGGCCTCCGCTGCGGCCTGCTCGCCCTGCTCCTTGCGGCCGATCGGCACGACCACGACCTGGTAGGGCGCGAGCCGCGGCGGCAGCACCAGGCCCTTGTCGTCCCCGTGCGTCATGATCACACCGCCGATCATGCGGGTGCTCATGCCCCAGGACGTGGTGTGGGCGAGGGTGAGCCTGCCCTCCTCGTCCTGGTACTGGATCTCGAACGCCTTGGCGAAGTTCGTGCCGAGGTAGTGGGACGTGCCGGACTGCAGGGCCCGGCCGTCGCGCATCATGGCCTCGATCGTGTAGGTGCGGACGGCGCCGGCGAACCGCTCGCCGGGCGTCTTCTCACCCGACACGACCGGGATCGCCGCCAGTTCCCGCGCGAGGCTCGCGTAGGCGTCCAGCGCCCACATCGTCTCGCGCATCGCGTCGTCCTCGTCGGCGTGGGCGGTGTGGCCCTCCTGCCAGAGGAACTCGGTGGTGCGCAGGAACATCCGGGGCCGCATCTCCCACCGGACGACGTTGGCCCACTGGTTCAGCAGCAGCGGCAGGTCGCGGTGCGAGTCGATCCACTTGGCCATGTACTCGCCGATGACCGTCTCGGAGGTCGGCCGCACGATCAGCGGCTCCTCCAGGTCCTTGCCGCCGGCGTGCGTGACGACGGCCAGCTCCGGGGAGAAGCCCTCGACGTGCTCGGCCTCGCGCTTGAGGTAGGACTCCGGGATGAACATCGGGAAGCAGGCGTTGTCGTGCCCGGCGTCCTTGATGCGCCGGTCCAGGTCGGCCTGGAGCAGCTCCCACACCCGGTAACCGTACGGGCGGATGACCATCGTGCCGCGAACCGGTCCGCGGTCGACGAGCTGGGCCTGCACCACCAGCTCGTTGTACCAGGCGGAGAAATCCTCGCTCTGCGGCGTCACACCTTCTCGACTCACGGCCACAAGGGTACTGACCATCGGCGTTGGTCATGTCACCTTCGCCACGGAGGCCGCCGCCGCGGACGCGGACGCGCTCCCGCGTCCCCCGGACGGTGTGCCGCCGGACGGAGTGAGGGGCCCGGCGTGGCCGGGCCCCTCGGGTGTGCCGTTCCGGTGGTCCTACGCCTGGTGGCGGGCCACCGTTCCGGCGTCGGTGTGCAGCCGGGCGTTGCTCCGCGGCACGCCGTGGGTGGTGATGTCGCCGCCCTTGAGACGGACGGTGATCGAGAAGTCGCGGGGCACCTTGAGCGTGACCGTCAGGTGGCCCTCCTCCCTGGCCGGAACCGGGGTGGGGGCTCCGACGGTGACGCGGCCACCGTCGAGCGCCACCGGTCCGTTGACGACGGCGGCGGCGATGCTGCCGTGGTCGGCGGTACAGGTGACGGTACCGACCGCGTCCAGGTCCGGCGAGCCCCCGCCGGAGCGGATCGCCACCGGGAAGAGCTCCAGGTCGAGTTCGGGTCCGAACCGCACCAGTTCGGCGCGGGCGGCCTCGACCTCGTACGCGCCGCCGACGGCCTCGATCCGGGCGTCGACCTCGTCGCGGTCCTCTTCGGCGTGGATGACGACGTCGACGTCCATGCCCAGGACCACGAGCCGGCCGACGCCGTCGAGGTAGTCGCGGTCTGCGGTGAGGGAACGTTCCATGACGCACTCCTTGGGGATCTGGTTTTTCGCGTCCTTCATGCCGGCTGGCGGCACATAGAAGATCGTCCAGAACTCCCGCCCCTCCGCACACCGCGGCCTCGCCGAGGTCACCGCGCGTCCGACCCGCGACACCTCCAAGATCGCCCTGGACTCGGTAGCGGATCGCGACCGGTCACCGCTCGCCCTTGTGCGCCGGGCACGAGATGGCGGATCGGCCTTGCGCCACGCCGGAGCGCGGGGAAACTTGATCCGTGATCAAAACGCTGCGCCCCACGGACTACAACGAGGTGCTCCACGTCGGGCACTTCTTCCGCAAGGGCGACCCCGTGCTGATGGATCTCACCGAACTGACGGACGACGTGGCCAGGCAACTGGTGGACTTCTGCGCCGGGCTGATCTGCGGGCGGGGCGGGGGCATGGAGCGGCTGGACAAGAAGCTCTTCCTTCTCCAGCCGCCTGCCAGGCCCCGGATCGCCGCCGCGCACATCCCTGATCTGGCCCACATCGCCGACTGAGCCGCACACCCCAGGCGAAGAAGCGACCAGCCGCCAACGTGTCTGGACGGGCACGCCGGACGATCTGGTGTATTGAGCCGCCGGATCGATCCGCGTGGGCTCGCGTCCGGGCGCCGGGCGGCGGGGAAATCCGTTTGACGTTGCGAGCGGGGCTTCCTGAGACTTGGCGGCATGGGACACGTCGAGGTGGGCCATGTCGGCCATGTGCTGCCGGACGGGCGGATGCTGCTCGACGACGTCTCCTTCCGGGTCGGCGACGGTGTCACGGCCGCCCTGGTGGGGCCGAACGGGGCCGGGAAGACGACGCTCCTGCGCCTGATCGCGGGCGACCTGGCGCCGCAGTCCGGAACCGTCGCGCACAGCGGCGGCGTCGGCGTCATGCGCCAGTTCATCGGCAGCGTGCGGGACGGGTCGAGCGTGCACGACCTCCTGCTGTCGCTGGCGCCGCCCCGGGTGCGGGAGGCGGCGGCCGCGGTGGAGGCGGCCGAGCTGGTGATGATGGAGCGCGACGACGAGCCCGCCCAGCTCCGCTACGCCACGGCCCTCGCGGGCTGGGGCGACGCGGGCGGCTACGAGGCCGAGGTGCTGTGGGACGCGTGCTGCGTCGCGGCCCTCGGCGTCCCCTACGACTCGTGCCGGTGGCGCGAGGTCCGCACCCTGTCGGGCGGCGAGCAGAAGCGGCTCGCGCTCGAAGCCCTGCTCCGCGGCCCCGACGAGGTCCTCCTCCTGGACGAGCCCGACAACTACCTGGACGTCCCGGGCAAGCGGTGGCTGGAGGAGCGGCTGCGGGAGACGCCGAAGACCGTCCTGCTGGTGTCGCACGACCGCGAGCTGCTCGACCGGTCCGCCGACCGGATCGTCACCGTCGAGGCGGCCCGGGTGTGGATCCACGGCGGCCGGTTCGCCACCTACGCCGCCGCCCGCCGCGACCGCAACGAGCGCCTGGAGGAGCTGCGGCGCCGCTGGGACGAGGAGCACGCGAAGCTCAAGGAGCTGGTCAACACCCTGCGGACCAAGGCGACGGTGAACGACGGTTTCGCGTCCCGCTACCGCGCGGCGCAGACCCGGCTGCGCAAGTTCGAGGAGGCGGGGCCGCCCGAGGTCCCGCCCCGCGACCAGAACCTGAAGATGCGCCTGCGCGGCGGCAGGACCGGCAAGCGCGCGGTGGTCTGCGAGGACCTCGAACTGACGGGGCTGATGAAGCCGTTCGCCACCGAGGTCTGGTACGGCGAGCGCGTCGCCGTCCTGGGCTCGAACGGCTCCGGGAAGTCGCACTTCCTGCGCCTTCTCGCGGCCGTCGCGGAGGCGCTTCCGCGCGGGGCGACGCCGGTGAAGCCCGTCGCGCACACCGGCGTGGCCCGCCTGGGGGCGCGGGTGGTGCCGGGCCTGTTCGCGCAGACCCACGCCCGTCCCGACCTGGCCGGGCGCACCCCGTGCGAGATCGTCATGACCGAGCACGCACGGTTGCGGGGCGACGCGATGAGCGCGCTGACGCGCTACGAGCTGAACGTGTGCGCCGAGCAGCCCTTCGAGACGCTGTCCGGGGGCCAGCAGGCCCGTCTCCAGATCCTGCTCCTGGAACTGGGCGGCGCCACCCTGCTCCTGCTGGACGAGCCCACCGACAACCTCGATCTGGCCAGCGCCGAAGCGCTCCAGGAGGGGCTGGAGTCCTACGAGGGCACGGTCGTCGCGGTCACCCACGACCGCTGGTTCGCCCGCGCCTTCGACCGCCACCTCGTCTTCGGGTCCGACGGCTCGGTCTACGAGTCGGCGGAACCCGTCTGGGACGAGACCCGCGTGGCCCGCCCCCGCTGAGCCACGCGGGTCCCCTCACGTGCGAGGAGTCAGAGAGGCCTACCCCTGCGGATAGGCGCGCCCGCAGTCATCGGCGCTCTGGATTTGGAAGCCCTGTCCGGAGGTCTCGGCGTGGCTCGTGATCTGGTCGAAGTTCCTCACGAACTGGGTGTAGACGGTTTTGTCGTTCATGATCCTGATGGAGTTCTCGTCGTTGTTCTCCAGGGAGTCGTGGTTCAGGTTGGCGCTGCCGGTGAACACGACCGTGGCCGGCTTCGTGGTGTTCGGGTAGCCCGCCTCGATCATCATGTCCTTGGTGTGGACGTAGTTCGGGGCGTCGTCCTCGTTCTGCTTGTACGCCCACATCCGCACCGGGGCGCCTTCGTTCATGGCCTTCGCCAGCGGTTCGCAGACCGATTTGTGGATCTTGCGGGCGACGACGTCGACGCTGCACCCCTCGCGGGCCCTCTTGACCAGCTCCTTGGCGATCGCGCTCCTGGTGACCGACCAGTTCGCGATGCGGATCTTGCCGGGGCAGCTGGTCGCCTGCAAGGTGTGCACGGTGGTGTCGTTCGCGGCCGGGTCGCCGTCCACGACCGCCCGCGGGTAGAAGTAGCTCTTGATGTTGCCGGTGATCATCGGCGGGTTGTCGTCGTAGTAGTCGGGCCGCCCCTCCATCCTCTGGAGGTCCTCGAAGTAGCCGGCGTAGCGGTTGTACAGGTTGGCGTCCCCGACGTGCGTGTACCAGCTGTTCCAGGCATCGCTGCCGGAGGATCTCCTCATGTTCGCCGAGCCCGTGGAGACCACGTTGGACGCGCCTTTGGTACCGGAGAACAGGACGAACTTGTTGTGCATCGCGTTCGTCCCCTGGCAGGAGGGGTACGGGGGAGCACCGAGCACCTGTCGGCAGTAACGCGCCCAGGTCTCGTCATTCCCGTCCTCGTCGAGAGCCGTCTTGAGCTGGGTGAACACCTCGTGTTCGGCCTCGGGCGCCCCGCCGTCGACCAGGAGCTGGACCTTCACGCCACGCGCCTTCGACGCGAGGAGCAGCGCCTGGGCGATGACCGGCTCCTCGAATCGGAACGCGGTGAACATGATCGTCGAACCCGGGTCGGCGTTCTGGATCAGGTCCAGCAGGTGGGTGAGGATCTCGTTGCCGGGCGGGGTGTTGAAGGTGGCCGTGTCACTGAGACCGCTGGCGGATCGTCCGGGGTCCGCGGGTGCAGCGGCGGAGGCGGGCGCGGACAGGGCGGCGCCCGCCAGGAGCGCGGCGGTCGCGAGCGTGAGACCTCGGGAGCGCATGGGTGTGGGGGTTCCCTTCTGTTCATGCGGGGTTCCGTCGGCTTGCCTGCGCGGGGTCCGGTGGCGCGGCGCGCGGCGGCGCGGGCTCCGGTGATGTTGATTCTCGTCCGCCGTCCCGCTCGGCCGTGAGGTCGATTCCGGCCGACGGGCGACGGTTTCAGGACAAACCGCGGCCGGACACGGAGCGGTGCGCGAACGTCTCGCGGTAGGCGGTGGGGCTCACCCCGGCCACCTGCCGGAAACGTGCGCGCAGTGCGGGGGCCGAGGGGAACCCGGAGCGCCGGGCGACCTCGTCGACCGGCATGTCGCTCGTCTCCAGCAGCTGCTGCGCGCGGATGACGCGCTGGTGGGCCAGCCACTGCGCGGGCGCGCAGCCGGTGATCTCACGGAACCGGCGGTCGTAGTTGCGCCTGCTCATGTGGGCCCGGCGGGCCAGGGCGGACACGGGCAGCGCCGTGTCCAGGCGTTCGAGCGCCCAAGTGATCGTCTCGGCCACCGGGTCCGCGGCGTCGAGGTCGAGGACCGGCGCCTCGACGTACTGGGCCTGGCCGCCGGGCCGGTGCGGCGGCACCACCATCGCCCTGGCCACCCGGTTGGCGTCCGCGGTGCCCAGCATGGACCGGATCAGGTGCAGCCCGAGGTCCATCCCGGCGGCGCCGCCGCCCGCGGTCAGCACGTCCCCGTCGTCGATGTACAGGACCGACGCGTCGACCCGGACCGCCGGATGGAGCTCGGCCAGCCGCGCCGCGACGGACCAGTGCGTCGTCGCCGGACGGCCGTCCAGCAGACCGGCGGCCGCGAGCACGAACGCGCCGCTGCACAGGCCGGCCACCCGCGCGCCGCGCGCGTGCGCGTCGCGCACGGCCTCCAGCGCCGGTTCGGGCGGGTGTTCGGCCGTCGGCTGGGGCAGGTTGGGGACGACGACCAGATCCGCGGCGCGGATCGCCGCCAAGTCGTGCGGGACGGCGCACGACAGCCCTCCGCCGACGATCGCGGCGCCGGGCTCGCCCGCGACGATCCGCAGGTCCATGCCGGGGAGAGCGCCGTAGTGCGCGGCGATGTCGAACACTCCGCAGGCGAAGGACATGCTGCCCATGAGCGCGCCGTCGAAGACCACCACGACCAGCCGCCGCGGGACACTCGCGGCATCCGCCCGGCCCGGGTCGCCGAAGGCCTCGGTCAGCGGACCGGTGCTCGCCATCGTCTCCGCCCTGCTCGCGACCGCGGGCGCGGCGCCGTCACGCAGTGGAGCCGCCCGGCCTGAATATCACAACATCCGGCGGCCGGAAAGGTCGGGACGCGGGGCCACCGGGGCGACCTGGACCGCGGGATGGGCGGGCCGGGGCCGCGTGCGGTCCCGGCCCCTGGTCCGGCTAGCAGTGGTGGACGTGGCCCTTGATGACCTTCACGTAGTTGGCGGTGACCCAGTCCTTGGGGCTGCTGTAGCCCATGCGGTACCAGACGCGGGTGTGCCCGACCTTCTGGCCGCGCGTCCAGCACTTGATGTAGAACCGCTGCCCGGGCTTCAGCCAGTAGACCCGCTTGGAGTGTGTGGTCGGCCGGGACCGGACCGCCAGCCGGTGCCGGCTGGTCACCTTGCCCGTGGCGTACTGGTCGAGGGCGGGCCGGACGGCGTGCGCCGCCTGGTCCGCAGCCTCGGCCGTGCTCGGAGCCGACGCCAGTGCGGTCCCCCCGGCGACCCCGACCCCGACGATGCCCGCGAATGCCACGGTTACGAACTTGTAGGTCTGTTTCACGAACTCTCCCCCCGAGAGCGCTCTGATCAGTACAACGGCCTCATGCCCCTGCGTAATGGCAAACTAACTCTAAGTAGTGACAACAGAGCGGCCGGTTCCCTCGTTCCGCGCTTCCTGGACGGTCCCGGCGGAGAGTCCCATGTGAGCGGGGACGAGAGCCCTGTCCTACTTCGGGGGGCGACGGATAAAGTGCCCGGGTGCGGGTGGTGGTCACTGGTGCGGCGGGGTTCATCGGGAGCCATGTCGTGGACGCGTTCTCGGGGGCGGGGCACGAGGTGCTGGCCGTCGACGCGCCCGGGCGTTCGCTGAGTCCCGGCCTCGCGCGGCGGACGTGGGCGAGGGTCGCGACCAGGCCGGGGGTCGTCGCCGCCGAGATCGACCTGGCGCTGGACGATCTCTCCGCCGTCTCCGAGGCGGACGTCGTCGTGCATCTGGCGGGACGTCCCGGGGTGCGCGACTCGTGGGGGCGGGGCAGGGCGCTCGTCGAGCGGGACAACGTGGCGGCGACGCGGCGGTTGCTGGCGGCCTGCGTGCAGCGGCCGCCCCGGCTGCGGCCGAAGGTCGTCGTCGCGTCCAGTTCGTCCGTCTACGGATCGGCGGGACCGCGGCCGAACCGGGAGGACGATCCGCTGAAGCCGGCGAGCCCGTACGCGGTGAGCAAGGCGAAGGCGGAGCGGCTCGCGCGGACGGCCGCCGCGAGCGGGCTGCGGACGGTGCTGCTCCGGTACTTCTCGGTCTACGGGCCCCGGCAGCGGCCCGACATGGCGTTCCACCGGTTCGTCGAGGCGGCGCTCGACGGGCGGCCGCTGCCGGTGTTCGGGGACGGGCGCAGCTCCAGGAGCTTCACGCACGTGCGGGACGTCGTCGCGGCCACGCTGGCGGCGGCGGCCGAGGACCTGGCGCCCGGCGTCGCCGTCAACGTGGGGCACGCCGAGCACGTCGCGGTCCGCGACGCGATCGCGATGCTCACCGGCGCGCTGGGCGTCCCGGCGCAGATCCGGCGCGAGACGCCCGTGGCCGGGGACGCGACGCGCACCTGGGCCGACACGGCCCGCGCCCGGGAGCTGCTCGGCTGGACGGCCGCGACGGACCTGGCCGAGGGGCTCGCGGACCAGATCGCCTGGCACCGCGGGCTGCGGAACGTGCCGGAGGGGGCGGCGATCGGATGAGGCACCAGGGGCCCCTGCGGCACAGGGCGGCGTACGTCGCGTTCGACCGGTTCCCGTCCAGCAAGGGGTCGGCGGTCCACATCGCGCAGATGGCCGACGAGCTGTTCACGCGGTTCGAGGGCGGGCTGCTCGCCGCGATCGGCGGCGGCGACCTGCCGCGCTACCAGCGGGAGGGGACGCGGGAGGTCGCGCGGTTCGACGCGGCGATCCCCAACCTGATCGACCGGGCCGAGGCGTTCTCCGGCTGGGTCGCGGCCCACCTGCGGCCGCACTGGGAGACGCTGGAGGTCTGCCATGTGCGCGACCCGTGGAGCGCGCTTCCTGCGGTCGCGGACGGGCGGCGCCACACGGTCGTGTACGAGGTCAACGGACTGCCGTCCATCGAGATGAGTCACACCTGGCCGTGGGCCGCGCCCGCCACGCTCGGCAAGATCCGCGAGCTGGAGCGGTTCTGCCTGGAGCGCAGCGACGCGGTGGTGGTGCCGTCGCGGGTGATCGGCGATGCCGTCCGGGGCCTCGGGGTGCCGGAGGGCCGGATCCACCTGGTCCCGAACGGCGCCGACGTCCGCGACAGGCCGGAGCGCCCCGCGGGCGCGCCGGAGCGGTACCTCGTCTACGTGGGCGCGTTGCAGCCGTGGCAGGGCCTGGACGTGCTGATGCGCGCCTTCGCGCGGCTCGCCGACCTGCCCGGCCTGCGGCTGGTGGTCTGCGCGTCCGTCCCGGAGCGGCGGGCCAAGCCGGTGCGGCGGCTGGCCGAGCGCCTCGGCGTCGCCGAGCGGGTCGACTGGCGTTTCGCGCTGCCGCACCACGAGGTCGCCGCGTGGCTGGCGCACGCCGAGGTGTCGGTGGCGCCGCTGACGGGCTGCGCCCGCAACCTGGACCAGGGGTGCGCGCCGCTGAAGGTGATCGAGTCGATGGCGGCGGGCGTCCCGGTGGTCGCCTCGGACCTGCCCGCCGTCCGCGAGCTGATGGCGGACGGGCGGCACGGGCGGCTGGTCCCGGCGGACCGTCCCGCCGAGCTGGCCCGGGCCGTCCGGATCCTGCTGGAGTACCCGGAGGAGGCCGCGGCGATGGGGCGGAGGGGCCGCGCGCACATCGAGGAGAGCCTGACGTGGGCGCGGTCGCGCGCCCGGCTGACCGAGGTCTACCGCACGCTGACACGGGGTCGATAGGTGGTTCGTCATGTTCTGGCGTAAACAGAAGGCCGCCATCGAGCGGTTCCATCCCCTGCACAGGGCGCTGACCTTGGAGCAGGGCTTCTCCGTCTCGCTGCGGCGCGACGACTGGGAGCCGGTGATCCAGAGCCTCGCGCAGCACGGGGCGCACGTGCGGCGGCGCCGGTGGCGGCTGCACGGGCGGGTCCCGGGCGTGCTCGTGCCGCTGCTGCGGGTGCTGTCGGCGGACATGCCGCCCGACGGGGTGCTGTCGGTGTCCGCGGACATGCGCGGGTCGCGCGTCCCGGACAAGAACGGCCCGGTGCAGGACCTCCCCTCCCGGCCCCCGATCTCGGGGCTCAAGCAGTGGTACGCGATCGACCCGTGGCTGCGGATCCGGGCGGAGCTGCGCGACGGCAGCGTCGTCGAGCTCTCGGTCACCGACCGGGTGCGGAACCGCAAGTACCGCAAGAGGAACGCGCGCGGCAAGGTCAAGTTCAAGAGCAAGTCGAAGACGGTGCAGCTCGTGCGGGTCACCCGGCGGCTGGCCAAGGACGCGGCCGTCCGGCGGCCCTCCTCGCCGCCGCCCCGCTGGGTCCGGGTGCAGGTGAAGCAGGGCAGGCGGCTGGTGATCCGCGCCAGCGGGAAGTTCCCGGGGCCGGTGGAGGAAAGGATCCTCGTGGACCGGATCCTGCAGGTGTCGACGGAGCCGTTCCGGTGGACGCCGCCCGGCACGGCCGCGAGGAGGACCACATGAACCGCTGCACCGTGACCACCGGGTTCTTCGTACTCGGGCGCTGCGGCCGGTCCGCGGTGGCGGCGTGCCCGCAGTGCGGCCGGCCCGTCTGCGGCGCGCACGCCGGCCCGAACGCGCTGTGCCCCGAATGCGCGGCGGCGCAGGGCTACCGGACGCAGGACCCGCACCACCCGGGCTGGACCCGCGGGTACCGGCGCGAGTACTACCGCGGCAGTTCGCAGAGCTACAACGACGGCTACTGGTACTCCTCGTTCGACGAGTACGACCGCGGCGCGTTCAACCCGGGCGACGACTACTCCTACGGCGGCGACTGGGGACCGGACGACGACACCGGCTTCGTGGACAGCTGATGCGGCCCCGCGTCCTGTGGATCACCGAGCACTACCCGCCGAGCCGGGGCGGCATGGCGCAGTCGTGCGACCGGATCGTGCGGGGCCTGCGCGACGCGGGGGCCGAGGTCGACGTCGCCCACCTGACCCGGCGGTCGCGGCCGTGGGGCGTGTCGCGCGAGCACGGCGGGCGGCTCGTCACCGCCCCGCTCGGGGACGACTCCGAGCACGCGCTGCGCCGCCTGTGGACGACGATCACCGCCGAGAACCTGACGGGATACAGCCACGTCGTGGCGTTCGGCGGCGTTCACGCGATGCTCGCCGCGCCCGTCCTGTCCGCGCTGCTCGGCGCGCCGCTGGTGACGCTGCTGCGCGGCAACGACATCGACGTGGGCGCCTTCTCGATGCGGCGGCGCGGCGTGCTGGCGGACGCGCTGCGCGCCTCTTCGCGCGTGTGCGTCGTCGCGCGCTCGCACGCGCCGCTGGTGTCGGCGCTGGCCCCGGACGCGGCGGTCGCGTTCGTCGCCAACAGCGTCGACACCGCGCAGTGGCGGGTGCTGCCGTCCGAGCGGGAGCGGGGCCGGGCGTGGCGGGAGGAGAACGTCGCCCCCGGGCGCCGGACGATCGGGCTCATCGGCCAGCTCAAGGTCAAGAAGGGCGTCGGCTTCTTCCTGGAGGCCCTGGCGGCGTCGCGCCGCACCGGCGCCTTCCACCTGCTGCTCGTCGGCGAGGTCGAGGACTCCGTGCGCGAGTGGCTCGCGGAGCGCGACGTCCCGCACTCGTTCCTGCCGTTCCTGGAGCGGTACGACCTTCCGGCCGTCTACGCGAGCTGCGACCTGGTCGCGCTCCCCTCGTTCTACGACGGGATGCCGAACGTGGCGCTGGAGGCGGCGGCGCTCGGCGTGCCACTGATCGCGTCGGACGCCGGCGGGCTGGCGGACGTGGCCGACGACGAGATCGGGTTCACCTTCCCGGCGGGCGACCCGCACGCGTGCCGCGCGGCGGTGGACCGGGCCGCGCGGGCGGGCGGGGAGGAGCTGGCGAAGCTCGGCGCGGCGGGCGCCGAACGGATCCGGCGCGACTTCACCCCGGCCGCCGAGACCGCGGGCTACCTGGCCGTCCTCGACGAGACGCGTTGATCGTCTGCTACGCGGCCGGGGACGGGCTGGGGCATCTGACGCGGCTCCGGGCCGTCCTGCACACCCTCGGGCGGGAAGGGCCGGTCACCGTCGTGACCGGGTCGCGGTTCGCGGCCGACCCGCGCGTGGCGGGCGGCTGGAACGTCGTGGAGACCGCCGATCCGGCGGCCCCGCCGCCGGACGAGGTGATCGTGGACGCGTTCCCCGCCGGGCTGGGGGGCGAGCTGACCGGATTCCCCTCGGGGACGAGGACGACGCATCTGGCGCGGCTGCTGCGCTGGGACGCCTACCGGCCCCTGCTCCCCGCGAGCCCGCCCCGCTTCGACCGGACGTTCGTCCTGGAGGAACTCGACCCCGCCCACCTCGCCTACCTGCGCGCGGTGTCGGACGAGGTCGTGCCGCTGGCGCTCGCCGATCCCCCGTCGGAACCGGTCGACGTGGACGGCTGGCTCATCGTGCACAGCGGCCCCGACGCGGAGACGCTCCAGCTCGTCGCCTACGCGCAGGACATGGCGTCGCTGGAACGGGTCCGCCCGCCGATGACGCTGGTGTCGCCCGCGAGACCGGACGGCCTGCCCCCGCACGTCGTCCACCTGGACGTCTATCCCGCCTGCGTGCCGGGCCCGAACGTCGAGCGGATCGTCACCGCGGCGGGGTTCAACGCCGTCCGGCAGTACGCGCCCTGGCGGGAACGGCACCGGATGATGCCGTTCCCGCGCAGCCTGGACGACCAGTACGCGCGCGCGGCCCGCGCCAGAGGCGGGTCGCCGCGCTAGAAGTAGGTGGAGGTCAGGTTGCCGGTCGGCCAGGTCTTCACCGCGTTCGCCGCCTTGTGCAGCAGCGAGTCGATGTCGCCGTAGTTCGCGGCGGAGCCCTCCTGGCGCTGGTCGAACAGGACCGCCCACGAAAGGCCGTCGTACCGCCGGACCAGCAGCGTGTACGTCCCGGCCAGGCTCCCGTTGTGCCAGGTGTTGCGGCCGCCGGTCACCGGGCGCACCTGCCATCCGCAGCCGTAGTACCAGCCGTCGGCGTTGACGCCGATCTCCGGCTTGGCGAACGCCCGGCTGATGGACGTCGACGACAGGACGGACGTCCCGCCGTCGTAGACGCCCGCGAAGCGGGTGAGGTCCATGGCGGTGGCCAGCCAGCCGCCGTGCGCGTCCATGTTCTCCAGGTTGAACGCGCCGTACGGGAAGGGCACCTTGGTGCCGCTGTTGTCGAACACGGTGGCGCCGGTGTAGGTCGAGTAGTACGGGACCTCGCCGGTGGCCTTGGTGCGCGACTTGCCGAGGCGCATCCGCGTGATGCCCCGGGGCGCGAGCACGGTCTGCCGGACGTAGTCCTCGTACTTCTTCCCGGTGACCTTCTCGATGATCCGGCCGAGCAGCAGGTACCCGTAGTTGGAGTAGGCGTAGTGCGTACCGGGCGCGTGGTCCAGCGGACGCCGCGACGTGTACTTCATGATGCTCGCCTGCGACACCGGCAGCGCGAGGCCGAGCTCCTTGGCGATCGCCGCGTCCCGGAACATCGGGTCGGGCGAGATGTCGCGGTCCCAGCCGCCGAGGTGCTGGAGCAGCCGCAGCACCGTGACGTCCTTGAGGCGCGGGTCGGCCGTCGTGGACAGCCCCAGCAGCGTCGCCACCCGGTCGGTGAGCTTCAGCTTCCCGTCCTGCACGAGCCGGAGCACCGCCGTCGCCGTGACCGGCTTGGAGATGCTGGCGATGCGGAACGGCGAGGTCGGCTGCGTCTTGAACGCGCCGGCCTCGGCGTAGGTGTAGCCGCGCGACAGGACGAGCTTGCCCTTGCGGACGACGGCGAGCTGCCCGCAGGGGATCGACCGCGCCTGCATGAAGCTCTTGATGGTGGCGTCGAAGCCGCCGAGGCCGGCGAGCGCCTTGCCGGTCACCCCCCACGTGCGGGCGGCGGCCGCCGCCTGCGCCGTCCTGGACGACCCCGACCCGCCGCCGGCGCAGCCCGCGAGCAGCGCCGGCGCGGCCACCAGGCCCGCCGCCTTGCCGAAGTTCCGCCTGCTCAGCTCCGCCACCGCGGCCCCCTGAAGATCGATTGTCCGGAATGCGGTGATCATGCACCCTAATGCATTCGATCTTCAGTGGCGGGGAGAACCCGGAGGCCGGAGCCCCGGACGGGGCCCGCGCGGGACCCGCGCGGGCCTGCGCGGGGGCTAGGCGGGCAGGCGGACGTCGAACTCGATCTCGACCTCGTCGGCGAGCCGGAGCGCCCCGAAGAACGCCGAGTAGGGCTTGATGCCCCAGCGGCTCTGCTCGACGGTGACGCCGCCGCGCACCCGGTCGCCGTCCCGCGCGGCCGCGAGCCGCACCGGCTTGACGCGGCCCATGATGGTCAGGTCGCCCTCGACGCCGTCCTCGCCGACCGCGGTGGAGGCGAACACGATCCGGGGATACCGCCGGACGTCCAGGACCTTCCGCAGGTTCTTCACGATCTCGGCGCGGTCCTGGTCGGTGAGGGGCTTCACGCCGCCGGCGCCCTCACGCACCTCCAGCCCTTCCACCTCGACGGTCACCTCGACCGACGAGGCGTCCAGGGGCTCGCGCGCCTCGACCGCCGCCGACCAGCGCGTGGCCTCGATGGTGAGGTCGTGCCCCGCGCGCCGGCCGAGCCCGCTGCGCCCCGTCCGGACGAGCAGCCGCCCGTCCTGCGGTCCGAGCTCGAACGTTCCGTCCATACACCCCACCCTGCCACGCGGGTCAGAGGCACTCCACCTCGGGCTGCGGGCGGTACTCGGTGTGGAACCTCTCGCGGCGCACCTCGCGCCCGTCGGCCAGCAGCGTCCGCCACACGTCGACCTCGAAGCCCTCCCGGCCCGTCATGGGAATGCACTCGCCGCCGCGGCCGGCCTCCGACTCGAACGGCCTGAACCCGTACCGCTCGGACGTCCGCGACCGCACCTCGTACCTGCGCCGGCCCCACAGGTTCACCGTCACCGACGCCGCCGAGTAGGCCACCTGGATCCGCACCGGCTCGCCGGTGTCGTTCCTCCAGGTGAAGTCGAGCTGCGGATAGAACACCGCGGCCTCGCGCCCCTCCGGGTACTCCGGCATCCACAGGGTGTGGGCGCGCGCCTTCCGGATGTCCAGCCCGGCCAGGAACACCGCGTTGTACAGCGTCGTGGACACCTGGCAGATGCCGCCGCCCACGTCGTCCGCCAGCCGGGAGCCCATGATCGCGGGCGCGGGCACGTATCCGCGGCCCCTGGTGCGGGGCCCGACGGCGTCGTTGAACGAGAACGTCGCGCCGGGCTCGACGACCCGTCCGTCCAGGGTCCGGGCGGCGAGCTCGATGTTGTGGACGCGGGGCTCGCCCGGCGCGAACCGCGTGGTGAACGTGCTCATCAGGCGCTCGGGCGGCAGCCGCCCGGGCCCGCCCCGACCGGGCCCGTCGCGGTACGGCACGCTGAGCGCCGCCGACACCCCCGAGAGCCGCGGGCCCTCCAGGTAGACGCCCAGCAGCAGACCCGCCGACGCGGCGGTGCCCGCCGCGATGGGCCACCACCGCCGGACGCCGCGCCGCAGCCGCTCGCGGCGCCCCCGCCCCTCCCGACGGCGCCCAGGCCCGATCCGCCCCACCGACCACACCCCCCGAGGATCCCAACGGGATCTTTCACGGACCCTGCCGCTTCCCCGCGGCGGGCGCCCGCGCCTTTACCCGAACAGAACGAACGTCCGAACAACACCGGCCCTGCGGGACGGCGGGGCGCGGGGGGCGCGCGCCGGGCGCCGTCAGCGGGCGCGGGCCCCGGCGCGCATGCGCTCGGGGTCGATCTCCCGGCCGGGACGCCGGCGCAGGTACTCGGCCTCCAGCTCGTTCATGCGCCGCGTGTGCTCGCCGTAGGCCTGGTCGGCGGCGTGCCGCAGCGCGTCCAGCCTCGTGTCGTACAGGTGGCCGAGCTCACGGAACAGGTCGTCGTCGCTGAGGTCGCCGGGCGCGACTCCCAGGTCACGGCTCGTCATCGTGTGATCTCCTCCTTCGTGGGCGTCCCGTGCCCTACCCGGCCATCGGGGCATGAACCGTGAACACCCGGAGCGCGCGGGGGTGCTTGCCGAAGCGCACCGCGCGCGGCAGCGACGCCACCTCCCCGTCGCGCGCCAGCCGCAGCTCACCGCCCGGGGAGACGACCTCCATGCCGGTGGTCCGCCACGAGCGGTACCCGGGCGTGACGCGCAGGTGGCCAACGATGATCGCGGCGACCGCGCGGACGCGGGGCGCCCGGCTCCCCGTGGTGACCATGCGGACGTCGAGCTTCCCGTCGTCGAGGCGCTCGCGCCAGGTGGGCGCGGCGCCCCACGAGCCGAAGACGCCGTTGCCGACGAACGCCAGCCACACCCGCCGGCGCCTGCCGTCCACCATCAGCTCCACCGGCTCGGAGTGCCGCAGCGTGCGGACGGCGGCGACCGCGAGCGCGGGCCACTTCCCGATCCGCCCCTCCAGCCGGACGCGCCGCTCGACCACCTCGGTGTAGGCGCCGATGCTCGCGGTGTTGAGGAACACCTGCTCCGCCTCGTCCCCCGCCTCGGCGGACACCGGGGTCACGTAGGAGACGTCGGCGCGGCCGACCCGGCCCTCCCGGTAGGCCCTGATCGCCTGCGCCGCGGTCTCCACGCCGACCGCGCGGGAGAAGTGGTCGAACGTCCCGCCGGGGACGACCAGGAGCGGGACGTCGCGGCCCAGCGCGGCCCGCGCGGCGGCGCTCACGGTGCCGTCGCCGCCGACCACGGCCAGCACGTCGGCCCGCTCGGCGGCCTCGGCGCACGCCTTGTCGACGTCCGCGCCCGGTTCCAGCCGGACGATCTCCGCCGCGGGCAGCTCGGCCTCGATCAGCGCGAGCGCGAGCTCCGAGCGCCTCGGGAGGATCCCCGCGTCCGTCCCGGCCGCGGGGCCCGAGCCCAGGTTGACGACGGCCACGACGCCCCGGCCGTCCCGGGCGACGCGCACGTCCCCGTCCCCGGCCGGGGCCAGGCGCGCCACAGGGGGGCGGGCGGGCCACACCATCCGCGTCCCGATCCCGGCGAGCGCGCCGATCCCGAGCCCGGCGAGGACGTCGCCCGGATAGTGAGCGCCGGTGTAGATGCGGGCGAAGGCCACCGCCGCCGCCGTGGCCGCGACCGGGACCGCGACCGCCGCCGGCGCCTCCAGCGCCACGCCGGTCGCGAACGCGGCGGCCGAGGCGGAGTGCCCGGAGGGGAAGGCGTGCGAGGTCGGCAGCTTCCACCGGATCCGGATCGGGGGGACGAGGTCGACGACGGGGCGCTTGCGGCGGAAGGCCTGCTTGCCGACGATGTTCACCGCGGGGCTCGCCACGGCGATCGCGATGGCCCCGCGCAGCGCCGCGCGCCGCAGCCGGGGCCGTCCCGCGATCCCCATCGCGCCGGCCGCCGAGAACCACAGCACCCCGTGGTCGGCGAACCGCGACAGCCGCGGCAGGACGTACTCCAGCCCGCGCAGCCGCGCCGCCGCGACCTGATCGAACGCCCACCGGTCCATCCGGCCCAGCCTGCGCAGGAGGGGGACGCGCTGCGGCCAGGCCCGGTGCTCCTGGGCCTGCCGCGACCGGCGCCGGGTGACGGACCGTGACGGCACATGAGTGCGCCGTGAATGGTTGACGCGCATGTTCCGTGGTATCCCCAGGGAGGCCGACATGATTCCGTAAAGATCTCAAATCGGGGGTCACATGCGGGCGAACGTCACTCTGGACTCAGCGACTGCAATAGGCTTCGCGGCATGAGTCACCCGGAACGGCTCGGAACCCCGGGTGGCGAGTCGGTCGGGACGATCGCGGAGCCTCCTCACGTGAACGGAACCCTGGCCGACTACGCCGCACGATACGGGCTTAGGCAGAGCGCTGCGCGCCCCCCGCTGCGCAAGTACATCCAGGATGTGTGGGCTCGCCGGAACTTCATCTGGGCGTTCGCATCCGCCAAGAACATATCGATGTACACCGACTCCCGACTGGGTCAGGTGTGGCAACTTCTGACCCCGCTGCTCAATGCCGGGGTCTACTTCCTGATCTTCGGTCTGCTGCTGGACACCAAGCGCGGAGTGCCCGACTTCATTCCCTTCCTGGTGACGGGCGTCTTCCTGTTCGGGTTCACTCAGCGGTCGGTCACGTCGGGCTCCAAGTCCGTCGGCGACAACCTGTCGCTGATCAGGGCCCTGCACTTCCCGCGCGCCACGCTGCCCCTGGCGATCGCGATCGTGGAGCTGCAGCAGCTGCTGCTCGCCCTGATCGTGCTGTTCGTGATCGTGTTCGCCTTCGGCGAGCCGCTCAGCCTCCAGATGCTGCTGTTCGTCCCGGTGATGGCGCTCCAGCTGATGTTCAACGTGGGCATCAGCATGGTCATGGCGCGGCTCGGGGCGTTCAACCGCGACATCACGCAGCTGCTGCCGTTCGTCATGCGGACCTGGCTCTACATGTCCGGCGTGATCTTCAGCCTGCCGTCCCTGATGAAGCCGGGCACCCGGCTGGCCGACTACCCGTGGCTGGGCGAGCTGCTGCAGCTGAACCCGGCGTACGTGTACGTGGAATTGAGCCGGCACGTCCTGCTCGGCGAGTACCGGAACTATGTCGGAGGGCTCGCGCACGCCACCTCGACGGGGCAGCTGTGGCTCTACGCGATCGTCTGGGCCGCGGTGATGCTGGTGGGCGGATTCCTGTTCTTCTACCGTGCCGAGGAGCGTTACGGCCGTGGCTGACACGAAGGTCCGCGGGACCGCCGCCATCGACCCGACCCGGGAACCGATCGTCGTCGTCGACGACCTGCACATCGTCTACCGGGTGTACGGCGCGGGCGGCAAGGGCAACGCCGCGAGCGCGTTCTCGCGCGTCCTGCGCCGCAAGCACCGCCCGTCGATGACCGAGGTCCACGCGATCAAGGGCCTGTCGTTCGTCGCGTACCGGGGCGAGGCCGTCGGCATCATCGGCACCAACGGCTCCGGCAAGTCGACGCTGCTGAAGGCGATCGCGGGGCTGCTGCCCCCGCACAGCGGCGGCGTCTACACCGACGGGCAGCCGTCCCTGCTGGGCGTGAACGCGGCCCTGATGAAGGACCTCACCGGCGAGCGCAACATCGTGCTCGGCTGCCTCGCCATGGGCATGACCCCGGCGGAGACCCGGTCCAAGTACAAGGAGGTCGTCGAGTTCGCCGGGCTGAAGGAGGGCTTCATCCAGTACCCCATGCGGACGTACTCCTCCGGCATGGGCGCCCGCCTCCGGTTCGCGATCGCCGCGGCCAAGACCCACGACGTCCTCCTGATCGACGAGGCGCTCGCCACCGGCGACGCCAAGTTCCGGAAGAAGAGCAAGCGCCGCATCGACGAGCTGCGCAAGGACGCCGGCGCGGTGTTCCTCGTCGCGCACCAGCTCGACACGGTCAAGGAGATGTGCGACCGCGTCATCTGGATCGACGAGGGCCGCATGCACATGGACGGCGACCCCGAAGAGGTCATCGCCGCCTACATCGAGGCGACCGGCAAGTAGCGCGCCCCGCCACGTGCCCCGCACCGGAAAGTGACGGCGCGGGGCGGCATGGACCGGCAAGGCCGTACGCCCCCTGGTAGAGATGGGGTGTCACGATGATCCTGATGGAGGAGGTCGCCATGCCCGGCAAGCCCCCGCTCCCGCACGAGCACCTGCCCGAGGTCCCCTCGTTCGCGGTGGCCAGCGACGACATCGCCGAGGGCGAGCGGCTCGCGGACCGGCACGTGTTCGACGACTGGGGTTTCGGCGGCGGCAACGAGTCGCCGCACCTGCGCTGGTCCGGGTTCCCGGACGCGACGAAGAGCTTCGCGGTGACCTGCTACGACCCGGACGCGCCGACCGGCAGCGGTTTCTGGCACTGGTCGCTGTTCGACATCCCCGCGAGCGTCACGGAGCTGCCCACGGGCGCCGGGACCGAGGACTCCAAGGTCGGCGTGCACGCCCGCAACGACTACGGGATCAGGGCGTTCGGCGGCGCCGCCCCGCCGCCCGGCGACCCGCACCGCTACGTCTTCACCGTCCACGCGCTGGACGTGGAGTCGCTCGGCCTGGGCCCGGACACGTCCCCGGCCGTCGTGGGCTTCAACATCACCGCCCACACTCTGGCGCGCGCCACGATCGTCGCCGAGTTCGGCGTCTGACGCCGCCCGCACTCCGAGGCCGTCCCGGGTTCCGGGACGGCCTCGCGCGTCTCACCCCGGTCTGTGGCCCGGCCTGAGGCGCCGGAACCCGGGGTGGACGCCCCTGCCGAGCCCCTGCTGCTCGGCCACGCGCTCCAGTAGCGCCTTCATCTCCCGGCGCTCGTCCGGCGACAGCGCCTGGCACATCTCCCTCTCGTGCGCCGCGCTCGCCTCCGCCAGCCTGGCGAGCAGGACGAAGCCCTGGTCGGTCAGGTACAGCGCGTAGAGGCGCCGGTCCTCGGGGTTGCGGCGGCGCTCGATGAGCCCCCGCTGCTCCAGTTCGTCCGCGAACGGGACGAAGCGGCTCGGCGGCATGCCGAGCTGGTCGGCGAGCTCCCGCTGGCTGCGGCCGGGGGCGGCGGCCAGCATGCGCAGCAGCCCGGCCTGCGGCGGGGTCAGGTCCAGTTCCGCGATCCGCTCGGCGAACCGGCCGGCCCCGTGCGCGCCCAGCTGGGCCAGCAGGAACGCCACCCCGACCTGGACCGGCAGGCGGAGCTCCTCATCGTTCGTACCCATGGGTACATCATAGCCGCTTGACAATCGTTCTGGTTTGTAATCATTATCGAGTGTATAGCGATGAACCGACCGAGGAGAGCTCATGACCACCGCATCCGTTCCGGAGCGTTCCGCCCCGTCCCGCCGCCGGCCGCAGTCCGGGCCGCCGCTGCTCGTCCCCGTCCTGTCCTTCGCCGCGCTGACCGTCGCATACGTGATCGCCAACCGCGCCACGCCGCATCCGGACGCGACGGGCGCCGAGGTACTGCGGTACGCGCGGGAGCACGGCACCGCGATCAGGGCGGGCTCGTGGCTGCTGCTGGCCTCGGCGATCCCGCTGGCGCTGCTGGCCGCCGTCCTGTACCGCAGGCTGCGCGCCCTCGGCATCACCGCGCCGGGCTCGGCGATCACGATGGCGGGCGGGCTGCTGGCCTCGGTCGCGCTGACGCTGAGCGCGATGGCCGCCTGGACGGGCGGGCGGCTGCCGGACGACGCGAGCCCCGCACTCGCCCGCGCGCTCGCCGACCTGTCCTTCCTGGCCGGCGGGCCCTTCTACGGCGCGGGCTTCGCGATGCTGGTGGCCGGGGTCTCGGTGACCGGCCTGCTCGCCGGGCTGCTGCCGCGACCGCTGACCTGGACCGGCCTGGCGCTGGCCGCCGCCGGGATGCTGTCCACGCTGGCGCTGCTGGCCGACGGGTTCGCGCCGCTGCTGCCGGTCATCCGGTTCGGCGGCCTCCTGTGGCTGGTGGCCGCGGCCGTCCTGTTGCCCCGCACCCGCCACGGGCGGGCGTGAGCGGCCGCACGAGGCCGTCCCGGGACGCTCCCCGGGACGGCCTCAGTCTGTTCCGATGAGGACGTCCCCTACGGCCGTACGGCGGTAGAGGACGGAACGGCCGCTGCGCTCGCGCGTGACAAGTCCGGACCCCCGCAGTACCGCGAGGTGGTCACCGATCCCGCCGACGCTCATCCGCAGGTGGGCGCTCAGCCAGCTCGTCGTGGCGGGCTCGGCGAGCAGGCACAGCAGGTCGGCCCGCGTGCGGCCCACCAGCCGGGCCAGAGCGTCCTCGTCGCGCGGCTCCCGGCTCTCCCAGAGCGCCGCCACTCCCCTGGCCCGGTACATCAGCGTGTACGGCCAGTCCTGTTCGAGCGCCGCGCCGAGTTCGGCGAAGACGACGGGCACGAACGTCAGCCCGGCGCCGCCGAGACGGTAGGTCGCGTCGCCGTGGATGTCGGCCTCGATCACGCCGTCGCGCCAGCGCACCTTGCGGGACAGGCCGTCCAGCGCCGCCGCCCAGCCGTAGGCGGCCAGACGTCCCGCGCGGTGGACGATGTCGCGTTCCAGGATCGAGCGCAGCACGGGCCAGTCCGGCTCCAGGAGGGCGCGCCAGGCCGTCTCCAGGCCCGCGGCGAGCCTCTCGACGACGTCGGGGGCCTCCAGCACGTCCCGGACGGCCGCGTCCGGCTCCGGCAGCCCCGCGAGGTTGCGGGCGATCTCGCGGCGCGCCTGGGCGAGCGGCGTCGCGCGCACGGTCACCAGCTGATCGGCGACCGTCAGGTTCGGGCGGGCGGGCGGCGGGACGACGAAGTCGGCCATGTACCCGTGCGGGCGGCGCAGGAAGGCCAGCGCGCGCAGGGCCGGGTCACCGGCCACCCGCCGGTACTCCGGGCGGACCCGCTCCGCCCAGGGGCCGAGCGGCCCGACCGGCATCCGGCCGGCGACCACGCCGAGCGCGCTGTGCACCTCGATCAGCGGGGCGACCCCGAAGCGGCTGGCCGCGAGGTCGCCGGGTCCCACCACGATGCGGTACATGTTTCGCTCCTCCCCGAAACATTGTCCAGGACGGGGCCGGCGGCCGCAGAGTCGCCGTCATGTCCGCTCCTGCAACGACGTCCGCGCGGTACCGCGACGTCTTCGGCGTCCCCGAGTTCCGGACGCTGTTCTCCCTCCAGACGCTCCAGGTGGGCGGCGACTCGGTCCGCACGATCGCGCTGTCGGTCCAGACGTTCGAACGCACGGGCTCGCCGGTCGCGGCGGCGCTCGTCTTCGCCGCCGGGATGCTCCCGTACGTGGTCGGCGGCGCCCTGCTGCTCTCGCTCGCCGACCGCGTCCCGGCGCGGCGGCTGCTCACCGGCTACCACCTGCTGCGCCTGGCGGTCACGGCCGTCCTCGCGGTGGGCGGGCTCCCGCTGCCGATGATCATGGCGCTGCTCGTCGCGGCGGGGCTGTTCGCCCCGGTCGGCAGCGCGGCGGTCCAGGCCCGGCTGCCCGTCCTGCTGCCCGGGGACGGCTACGTGCTCGGACGGTCCCTGTTCTCGATGACCAGCGCGGGCGCCCAGATCGCCGGCCAGGCCGCCGGCGGGCTGCTGCTGTCGGTGCTCGCCCCTTCCGGGACGCTCTGGCTCGCCGCCGCCGGCGCGGCGCTGGCCGCGGGGCTCGCCCGCTTCCGCCTCCCGGACGCTCCCGCACCGGCCCGGGCCGTCTCCACCGGGACGGCGCGGGCGACATGGCAGACCAACCGGTTCCTTCTGGGCCGCCGCACGACGCGCGGGCTGCTCCTGGCCGGATGGCTGCCGATCTCACTGTCGGTGGCGGCGGAGGGTGTCGCGGTCCCCTACGCGGGAGAGCTGGGACGCCCGGACGCGGCCGGGCTGCTGCTGTCGGCCGCCGCGGCCGGGATGTTCGCGGGCAACCTGGTCGCGGGCCGCTGGGTCCGCCCGGACCTGCGGGACCGCCTCGCGCTGCCGCTGGCAGCACTGACCGGCGCGCCGCTCCTGCTGTTCGCGTTCGGGCCGGGCCTGCCGGCGGCGTGCGCGCTGATGGCGGTGGGGACGTTCGGGCTGGGCTACGAACTGCCCGTCCAGCGGCGGCTCGTGGACGCCGTGCCCGAGGACGTCCGCGGGCAGGCGATCGGCCTGTACGGCAGCGGCCTCATGACCGGCCAGGCGGCCGGCATCGGCGCGGCGGGCGCCCTGGGCGAGGTGATGGCGCCCGGTCAGGTCATGGTGCTGTGCGGCGCCGCGACGCTGATCGCCTGCCTCTTCCTCCACCGGCCCCTTCGCTGAGGGGGGTGTGGCGTGTTCGCCCTGCGGCGGGCGAACACGCCACGGCGGTCACTTCTGCCAGGGGAATCGATCGGCGAAGGCCGGCTTGAGGTCGTCCAGCCAGACGGCCTCAGGGTCGTACTGCGCGAAGAACGGCTTGCCGACGAGATCGGAGTCGCGGCACTGGATGAAGTGCAGCGCCATGGCCTTCTGGCCCGCGATCTCCACGACCCCGTCCATGCAGACCTTGCCGGGCGTGGCCGACATGGACGGGCCGCGGACGGTCCGCGCCAGCCCGGAGACGTTCGCGTAGGCGTCGCGGAAGATCTCGTGCGCCCGGACGAGCGGCACGGCGAAGTAGTCCTGCGGCCCCGTGTCGCGCTCGACGAACATGTAGTACGGGACGAGACCCATCCGGGTCTGCGTGCGCCACATGCTCTCCCAGGCGGCGGCGTCGTCGTTGATCGTCCGGATCAGCGGCGCCTGGGTGCGGATGATCGCGCCGGTGTCGCGGATGCGGCGGCACGCCTCGGCGACCATGAGCGGTTCGAGCTCGCGCGGGTGGGTGAAGTGCGCCATGAAGGCCAGGTTCTTGCCCGAGGCCACGACCTGCTCGAACAGCCGCAGCATGTCGTCGGCGTCGGGGTCGGTGACGAACTTCTGCGGCCAGTAGGCCAGCGACTTGGTCCCGATCCGGATGGATTCGAGCTGGTCGAGGTCGAGCAGCGGCTCGACGTAGCGGCGCAGCACCGGCTCGCCCATGATCATGGCGTCGCCGCCGGTGAACAGGACGCTCGTCACCTCGGGGTGCGCGAGGACGTACTCGCGGAGCGCGGTGGGCTCGTCACCGGCCATCTTCAGGTCGGCCTCGCCGACGAACTGGGCCCACCGGAAGCAGTAGGTGCAGTAGGCGTGGCATGTCTGGCCCTGTTTGGGGAAGTACAGCACCGTCTCGTCGTACTTGTGCTGCATCCCGGGGATCTTGCCGTCCCCGAAGCTCGGGATGTTGAGCTCCATCTGGCCCGCCGGATGGGGGTTGAGCTTCATCCGCACCCGGTGGGCGGCGGCCTCGACCTCCGCCTTGGGCGCCTCGCGGCTCAGCAGGTCCGACAGGTGCGCCACGTCCTCGGCGGGGAGCATGTCCTCCTGCGGGAAGACGAGGCGGTAGATCGGGTCGTCGGGCGCGGCCGACCAGTCGATGAGCTCGTCGATCACGTAGGCGTTCGTCCGGAACGGCAGCACCGTCGCCACCGCTCGGGTCGCGAGCCGCTGCGCGGGTGTCAGCCCCGCGCGAGCCGTGAGCTCGTCGAGGTGCTTCGCCGTGAAGGCGCGGAACTTGCGACCGGTCGATCGCATTGCGGGAGCCGCGTCGTTCACCAGTGTCACGTGTTGGTTCTCCTTGCTGTCAGCGGGGAAGCGCGCCCGGGCGCGCCGTCACGAACCGTGATCAGGACTGCTCGGGCCACCCCCATTCAACCGTTTGGGGTGGCTTCATGCCGAATTAATACCCCCTGTGCGTCACTGACAAAGCCAAGGTCAGGACGATCCCGGCAAATAACCTCGTCATCATCGTTGACGCCCCATGTCTTGTCCAACGACTACGGGACGTCAACTTCTCCGTCAGCCCCCGTTAAGTCCTGGGCCAGCGGATACTCGGTTAGGGCCGCCCCAGGTCACACACCTGCGGCCGGTTCGGAAATACTGGGGGCGGGTAGGACCGATCGGCGCACCGGAGCGTGCGGGCGTGAGGGGGCCGGGTGAACTCTGACCAGCGGGGCGGGCCGGGTGCCGTCCCCATGCACCTGATCGTCCTCGCCGGGCTGGCGTCGGTCACCTACGCCAGCTTCGTGCTGGAGAACCTCCTCAGCCCCAAGCTGGACTTCTTCAACGGCTATGTGAGCGAACTCTCGGCCTCCGACCAGCCGTTCCACTTCGTCTACAGCGCCGGCGACCTCATCACCGGCGTGCTGTCGATCCTGGTGGCGGCCGGGACGCTCCGCAGGCTCACGCGCAAGCCCCTCGCGACCGCCGGGTGGGTCTTCCTCGGGCTGTTCGGCGTGTGCGCCATCGGCGACGCGTCCTTCCCGCTGGACTGCGCGCCGAGCCTGGAGACCTGGTGCGCCCTTCGGGAACGCTCCGAGAACGTGTCGTTCTCCCACGAGTTCCACTCGGTGACCAGCAGCGCCGTGATCGTCTGCGGGGTGGCGGCGCTGCTGCTGCTGTCCCTGGCCGCGCGCCGGTACGGCTGGTGGCCCGCGCTGGCCCGCTGGGGCTGGCTGCTGGCGCTCGCCGAGTCGGTGGCCGCGCTCGGGACGCTGGTGGCGATGTACGTGGGGCAGTGGCTCGGGATCGTCCAGCGCGTCCAGATCGGCATCCTGTGCCTGGGGCTGCTGACCATCGCGTGGGCGCTGTACTCCGACCGGCGGGAGGCGGCGCGCGAGGCACGGGACGTGTCGGACGCGCGGGAGGGGGCGTGCCTGTGAGCCGCACGGACGGGGGCGCCGGCCGCGGCCCCGGCGAGATCGTGAACGTGGGCCGCGAGCAGGTGCACGTGGTCGAGTCGGGCCCGGCGGACGGCCCGCCGCTGCTGCTCAGCTCCGGCCTGGGCGGCGCCTGGTTCGACTGGGAGCCGTCCGTCGCGCTGCTCCGCGAGGAGCACCGGGTGATCGCCTACGACCGTCCGGGCCTCGGCCTCAGCCCCGCCGCGGCCGCCCCGCCGTCGCTGCGCCGCGACACCGCCGTCATGGGGGCGCTGGCGGAGCGGGCCGGCCGGCCGGTGACCGTCCTCGCGCACTCGATGGCCGCGTTCGCCGCCGAGGCGCTGGCCAGGACGCGCCAGGGGCTCGTGCGGGGCATGGTGCTGCTCGACCCGAGCTACGAGGGCGAGGCGTGGGTGCCCGTGCGGCTGGCCGCCGCGCTGGCCCCGCTCGCCGCGGCGGCGGGCGCCGTGCTCGGCGCGACCCGGCTGGCGAGGACCGCCGGGCCGTTCGGCCGGCGGATGGTCCTCAGGCGCACCAGCCGCCGCGACGAGGCCGTCCCGGAGGAGGTCGTGCGGTCGGTGTACGGGCGCGGGACGGTGCTCGGCGCGGTCCTCGCGGAGGAACTGGCCTACCGGGAGATGGCCGCCGACCTGGCGGGGCTGCGCGAGCGGCGCCCCTTCCCGCCCGTCCCGCTGGCCGTCGTGACCGCACTGGGCGACGTGGACGGCGACGACCGCAAGCGCGCATGGGCCGAGGCGCACGAGCGGCTCGCCGAGATGACCCCGCTCGGCAGTCGGATCGAGCTTCCGGACGCCCTGCACATGGTCCCCCTCGACCGTCCCGACGCGGTGGCCGACGCGGTCGCCGGCCTCCGCCGGATGGAGGGGGCCGCATGAGACGCCTTCCCGCCGCCGTTCTCGTCCTCCTGCTCGCCGTGACGATGTCCGGCTGCAAGGTCATGCAGAGGATCTCGGACGGGGCGTACCGCAACGCCGTCTCCGACGGGGTCGTCGACGAGCTGGACGCGCAGGGCATCAAGCTTCGGGAGCGCCCGGACTGCGAGTCCCCGGGGCGCGAGACCGACTCCGTGGTGCGCGTCGACTGCACGGCCCGCACCACGACCGGGGAGCCGGTCGTGGTGGAGGGGGTCGCCCACGACGCCGACACCGAACGTCCACTCGAGGCCTACGTGGTCACCGTCGGCGGGCGGGAGGTGCTCCGCAAGGAGTGCCTCGGCCTCGGCTGCGAGCACCCGAACGGCTGACCGGGCAAGGAATCCGCATACGGAACGGAAAAACCAAACACGCAGTGCATACACCCCCGTACCGTCGGTGACGTAGCGGGTGTGAAGATTCCCAGCGTGAAGATGCCGCGCCTCAGGATCGGCCGCAGGCAGGCCCTGATCCTCGGGTCCGCAGCACTCCTCGTGATCGCCGTAGTGGGCGGCGGCGCGTTCCTTCTGCTGTCGGGCGGCCAGGAGTTGCAGTACAAGACGCAGGCCGCGCTGCGCAAGGCGCTTCCCGTGACCGCCACCGCCGAGCTGCACAAGCACGGCGTGCGGCTGGGGGCGCCGCTGCGGTGCGCGGACCTGCCCGGCTGGACGAAGAAGAAGATGCGGGTGTCCTGCACCGGCATGACCTCGGACGAGAAGCCGGTCGAGGTCTTCGGCAGCGGTGAGCTGGAGACGCGCAAGAACTACTACACGATCCTCGTGAACGGACGGCCGGTCGTGGAGAACGCGTCATGCCTGGGCGCCGACTGCCGCAAACAGGAGGGTTAGGGCCTGTCTCGAAGTCGCCTCGCCACGCCCGCGAACGCGTGACCTGGCCGGTGCAGCGAGGCCGGAGGCGAGCGGAACCGGGCAGATCGCGAAGCGATGCCGCGTTCGCCCAGGCCAGGTCACGTAGCGAGCCGCCAGGCGAGCGAAGTGGGCCGGGACTGTTAGTTCCGCGGCAGTGAGGATCGCCACTCCGGGCGTGGGGCGCCAAGGCAGGCGAAAGGACGCCATACGATGCGATGAGCTGCGTTCTTGCGGCCCACCGTGTTTCCTTTAGTCCTCCTGGAGCGGCCATGACCGGCACCGGCGAGCCGTCGCGGCCCGTGACGCCTCGCCCGGCGGAGCCGGGCCCGCCGGAGTCCGGCCCCGCGCCGGCCAGGAGCGCCGCTCCGCGCCAGGCGTCGCGCCGCCCGGCGACGGTGCGCCCGCTGCCGATCGCGGTGGACACGATGGGCGGCGACCACGCCCCCGAGGAGATCATCGCGGGGGCGGTGGCCGCGGTCCGCGAGCACGGCGTCCGGCTGGTGCTGGTCGGGCGGGCGCCGCGGATCCGCCGGGAGCTCGACCTGCACGGCGTCCTCGGCACGATCCCCATCGTGCACGCCGACGAGGCCCTGGACATGGGCGAGGGCGCGCTCGCGAGCTGGCGCAAGCCCCGCTCGTCCATCGCGATCGCCTGCCATCTGATCAAGCAGGGGCGGGCGTCGGCGCTGGTGTCGGCGGGCAGCACCGCCGGGGTCGTGGCGACGTCGCGGCTGCGGCTCAAGGGCCAGCAGGGCGTGATGCGGCCGGCGATCGCGGTGGCGCTGCCGACGCGGCCGCACCCCACGATCCTGCTGGACGCGGGCGCCACCGCCGACGTCAAGCCGGAGGGGCTCGTCCAGTTCGCCGCGCTCGGCACCGCGTACGCGCAGATCCTGCTCGGGGTCGACCGCCCGTCCGTGGGCCTGCTCAACATCGGCACCGAGCCCGGCAAGGGCAACAAGCTCACCAAACGGGCGCACGAGCTGCTCGCGACCGGCAGCCACGGCATCGAGTTCGCCGGGAACGTCGAGGGCCACGACCTGCTGAGCGGGCGCGTCGACGTCATCGTCGCCGACGGGTTCACCGGCAACATCGCGCTCAAGACCGTGGAGGGCACGGTCGCGACCGCGTTCGCGGAGATCCGCGACGCGATGACCTCCACCCCCGCCGCGCGGATGGGCGCCCTGCTCCAGCGGCGCCGCCTCCAGGAGCTGCGCGACCGCCTCGACCCCGACACCTACGGCGGCGGCGTGCTGCTCGGCCTGAACGGGACGGTCGTGATCGCGCACGGGGCGTCCCGCGCCCGCGCCATCACCTCGGCCTGCGACCTGGCGCACCGGCTGGCCGCCGGGCGGATCGTCGAGCGGATCCGCGAGCAGGTCGCCGCGACCCGCACGTCCCGGTTCGGGCGCTGGACGCACGGCGAGCGCGACGGCGACAGGCCCGCCGAGAGGGCCGCGGACAGGCCCGGCGAGAAGGTCCCGGAGATCCCCTCACCCGCCGCCGACACCGTCCCCGACCTCAACGAACCGCCCGCCGCGACCTAGGGGCCTGTCTCGAAGTGGCCTCGGCCACGCGCGCGAACGCGTGACCTGGCCGGTGGAGCGAGGCCGGAGGCGAGCGGAGCCGGGCAGATCGCGAAGCGATGCCGCGTTCGCCCAGTACCGGTCACGTAGCGAGCCGCCAGGCGAGTGAAGTGGGCCGGGACTGTTGAAACACTGCCTAGCCCCGCGCAAACCGATTCCGGGCCTCGGCGCGTCGCCGATAACCTTGGAACATGCCCGATCCGCAACTCGTACTCGCCGCCCGGGTCCAGGCCGCGATCAGCGCCGCCTTCGGACCGTCGTACGCGGACACCGACCCGGTCATCCGGCCGTCGCAGTTCGCCGACCTTCAGGCCAACGTGGCGCTGCCGCTGGCCAAGAAGCTGGGCCGCAAGCCGCGAGAGGTGGCCGAGGAGATCACGGCGAACCTCGACACCGCGGGCGTCGTGTCGGACGTGCAGGTCAGCGGCCCCGGGTTCATCAACCTGACGCTCAGCGACGGGTGGATCGCCGGCGAGGCGCAGCGGGCCCTGGAGGACGAGCGGCTCGCCGTCCCCCTCGCGGACAAGCCGCAGAAGGTCGTCGTCGAGTACTCCTCCCCGAACGTGGCGAAGGAGATGCACGTCGGGCACCTGCGGACCACGATCGTCGGCGACGCGATCGCGCGGATCCTGGCGTTCCTCGGGCACGAGGTCGTCCGGGACAACCACGTCGGCGACTGGGGCACCCCGTTCGGCATGCTGATCGAGCACCTGCTCGACCTCGGGGAGGACGCCGCCGCGCGCGACGACTCGTCCGTCAGCGACCTGACCGCCTTCTACCAGGCCGCGCGGGAGAAGTTCGACGGCGACGAGGCGTTCGCCGACCGGTCCCGGCGCAGGGTCGTCGCGCTCCAGGCGGGCGACGCCGAGACGCTGCGGCTCTGGAACGTCCTCGTCGAGGTGTCGAAGCGGTACTTCAACTCCGTCTACGGGCGGCTCGGCGTCACCCTCACCGACGACGACATCAAGGGCGAGAGCTACTACAACGACCTGCTGGCCCCGACCGCCCGGGAGCTGGAGGACAAGGGCATCGCGGTGATCAGCGACGGGGCGCTGTGCGCGTTCCCGCCCGGGTTCACCGGCCGGGAGGGCGAGCCCCTCCCGGTGATCATCCGCAAGAGCGACGGCGGCTACAACTACTCCACCACCGACCTCGCCACGATCCGGTACCGGGTCGACACCGAGCACGTCGACCGGATGGTCTACGTGGTCGGGGCGCCGCAGTCGCTGCACTTCCAGATGGTGTTCGCCGTCGCGCGGATGGCGGGCTGGCTGAACGACGAGGTCAGGGCCGAGCACGCGCAGATCGGCAACGTCCTCGGCACCGACGGCAAGATCCTGCGGACCCGGGCGGGCGGCACCGTCAAGCTGTCGGAGCTGCTGGACGAGGCGGTCGAGCGGGCCGGCGCCGTGTTCGACGAGATCCAGCACGACGAGCCGTTCGACGACGCGACCCGGGCCGGGATCGTCCAGGCGGTCGGCATGGGCGCGGTGAAGTACGCCGACCTGTCGGTGGCGCGCGACAGCGAGTACACCTTCGACTTCGACCGGATGATCTCGTTCAACGGCAAGACGGGCCCGTACCTGCAGTACGCGGCCGCGCGGATCCGGTCGATCTTCCGCAAGGGCGGCCTGGCCCCCGAGGACGCGACCGGCCCGATCACGCTCACCCACCCGGCCGAGCGCGCGCTGGCGCTGGAGCTGCTCGGGTTCGGCGCCGTGCTGAAGCAGGCCGGCGAGACCGCCGAGCCGCACCGGCTGGCGAGCTACGTCTACTCGGTCGCCGACGCCTACACGACGTTCTACGAGAACTGCCCGGTGCTGAAGGCACCCGACGAGGAGACGAAGGCGTCGCGGCTGGCGCTGTGCGCGGCGACGCTGCGCACGCTCGTCACCGGCCTCGGCCTCCTCGGCGTCCCCACCCCCGAGCGCATGTGAGGCGGGCGCCGGCCGCGGCGCCGCGCGTCACGGCACGCTCGTGCCGTGGGGCGAGGGCTGACCGGCCCGGGGCAGAGCCTCGGGCCGCGGCTCCGCCTGTGCGGGGCCCTGCGCGGGCCCGGCCCGTTCGCGGGTGACCTGCTCCCGGACGGCCGGGACGATCTCCATGGCGAACACCTGGAGCTGCTCGGGATCGCCGCCGTACAGGAACGAGTCGACGCCGTGCCCGACGGCCAGCTCGGTCAGCTCGTAGATCCACTGGCGCGGCGGGCCGTGCAGGAAGCCCCGCGACTCCCGCCCGTCGACGTCCCCTTCGAGGACGTAGACGCGGCGGATCTCGCCGGGCTCCCGGCCGGCCCTCAGCGCGGCCTCGTCGAGGCGGCGCTGCCCGTCCGCGAGCCGCTTCGGCGGGACGAGCGACGACGGCGCGATCCAGCCGTCGGCGACCCTCCCGGCCAGGTCGAGGCCGCGCGGCCCGGTGACGCCGAGCCAGATGCCGATCTGGTGCGCGGGCGCCGGGCCCGCCTGCGCCGCCGCGAACCGGTAGTGCTCGCCCGCGAACCGCAGCCCGTTCTGGTCGCTCCAGTGCAGCCGGATGAGCTGCACGGCCTCCTCCAGGGCGCGGCGCGACGCGGCACCGTCAAGGCGCGGCCCGCCGTAGGCCTCGACGCCGCCCGGCTCCATCCCCGTGCCGAGACCGAGCTCGGCGCGGCCGCCGCTGAGCCGGTCCATCGTCGCGATCGCCTTGGCGAGCGCGGCGGGCGGTCGCAGCGGCAGGCACGCCACCGCGGGCAGCACCCGGATCCGGGACGTGCCGGCCAGCACGGCCGCCATCAGCGCGAGCGCGTCGGCGGTGTCGCGCCGGTACGGCCGGTCGCGGATCCCGAGCAGGTCGAGCCCGCACCGGTCCGCCTCCTGCGCGGTGCGGAGCAGCGGAGCGGAGGCGTCCGGGGCCAGGGACAGGCCGAACCGCAGCGGGCGCCTCGGCCGAGGCGGCGTCATTGCAGGTAGCCTTCGACCTCGTCCGGCGGCCGGACCTCGTCGCCGCCGGGGCCCTCACCGGCCTCCAGCCTGGCCCGGCGGCGGCGCAGCAGGTCCCAGCACTGGTCGAGCGCGACCTCCAGCCGCTCCAGCCGCCGGTGCTCCTCCTCGCGGTCGAGCTCGTCGCGCTGGTACCGCTCGCGGAGCCGCCGCTCCTCCCCCACATACTCGTCGATGCGGGCCAGGATGTCCTTCTCGTCCATCGGTGTCTCAGCGCTCGCGGCCGACGTCGGTGAGCCCGCTCAGGAACCCGCCGTCCGTCCGCGTCGAGTGCTGGAGCGAATTGGTCTTCGGCTCCACGACGGGCGGCGGCGGCGCCGGCCGCGCGGCGGCCGTCCGCGCGGCCGGCGTCCGCGCGGGCGTCTTGCGGGCCGACGACGCGGACTTGGCCGTCCCCGATCTGGCCGACCCCTTCGCGGTGCCCGATTTCGTGCTCGCGGACGTCCGCGACGACGTCGACTTGCGGGCGGCGCTCGTCCGGGACTTGGGCGCGGCCGTCTTCCGGGCCGTGCCCGCCGTCTTGGCGGCGCCCGTCGTCTTCGCGGTGCCCGACGTCCTGGCGGTGCCCGTCGTCTTGGCCGCGCCCGCCGTCCGGGACGTGGCCGCCCTGGACGTCGTCTTGCGCGCCGTGGACGTCTTCGCGGCGCCCGTCCGGGCCGCCGCCGTCGTCCTCGACCGGCTCGACGCCGCCGTGGTGGACTTGCGGGCCGTGGTCCGGCTCGTGCCGGTCCGGCTCGCCGCCGTGGTCCTGCGCGCCGTCGTGGCGCGGGTCCCCGTCGACTTGGCGGTGGTGGTGATGACCTTCGCCGCCGCGTCCATCGCCTTGGCGGCGTCGGACATGGCCTTGGTCGCGCTGGTCATCGCCTTGGTCATCGCCGTCATGGCCTTGGCCGACGAGGACGCCTTGGTCGCCACCGACTTCATCTGCGTCGCGGCGGTCTTGGCCTGGCTCGCGGCCTTGGTGACGCGGGTCGCGGCCGTCGACGACGACACCGAGCGGCTGGACGCCGCCGGCTTCCTCGCCGCGGTGCTCCTGGTCGTGGTCGTGCGGCTGGTCGTGGACCGCGACGGCGCCTTCGCCGCCGAGGTCCGTCTCGTCGCCGGCTTCTTCGCGGCGGTGGACTTGGTCGCTGATGTGCTCTTCGTACGGGCGGCCGACCCTCGGCTCGCCGTACGCGATGCGGTTCTGGTAGGCACTGATCTCCCCCCACTGTGATCAGTTACGGGGAGATCTATTCCACACTTCGTGACCCTCTACACACGCAGCGTCATATCAGCTCAGACGCCCACCGGATGCCAGACGGTCTTGGTCTCCAGGAACGCGGTCAGGCGTGCGGTTCCGGGCTCTTCGGACCAGTCGCCCGCGGGGCGAAGAACGCGCTTGAGATTCCCGGTCGCCTTGTCCTCCAGGTCCTGGACGTGCTCGGGGAGCGCGCCGGTGAGGTCGATGGCGTTGACGTCCATGTGGGCGGCCAGCCAGGGCGCGAGTTCGGTGCGGTGGCCGGTGAGGAGGTTCACGACACCGCCGGGCAGGTCGGAGGTCGCCAGGACTTCGGCGAGGGTGATGGCGGGTAGCGGCGCTGGTTCGGAGGCGACTACGACGGTGGTGTTGCCGGACACGATGACGGGGGCCAGGACGGAGACCAGGCCGAGGAGGGGTGAGTCGGGTGCGATGGCGGCGACGACGCCGGTGGGTTCGGGTGTGGAGAAGTTGAAGAAGGGCCCGGAGACGGGGTTGGCGGCCCCGGCGACGGCGTCGAGTTTGTCGGCCCAGCCCGCGTACCAGACCCAGCGGTCGACGGCGGCGTCCACCTCGGCCGCGGCGGTGTTCTTGGACGCGCCGGTGTGGCGGAGTTCGTCGGTGAACTGGTCGCGGCGGCCTTCGAGCATTTCGGCGATCCGGTAGAGGATCTGGCCGCGGTTGTAGGGGGTGCGCCCCGACCAGCCGGGGAAGGCTTTGCGGGCGGCGACCACGGCGTCGCGGGCGTCTTTGCGGGACGCGTGGGAGGCGTTGGCGAGGAAGCGGCCCTTGGGGTCGGTCACGGGGTAGGACCTGCCGGATTCGGATCGGGGGAACGCCCCGGCGATGTAGAGCTTGTAGGTTTTGCGCACGGCCAGACGGTCAGGCATTGAGGTAGGCCTCCAGTCCGTGGCGTCCGCCCTCGCGGCCGAACCCCGATTCCTTGTAGCCGCCGAAGGGGGAGGCCGGGTCGAACTTGTTGAAGGTGTTGGCCCACACCACCCCGGCCCGCAGCCGCTGCGCGGTCCACAGGATCTGCGACCCCTTCTCGGTCCAGATGCCCGCCGACAACCCGTAGGGGGTGTTGTTGGCCTTGGTGACGGCCTCGTCGGGGGTGCGGAACGTCAGCACGGACAGGACCGGCCCGAAGATCTCCTCGCGGGCGATCCGGTGCGACTGCGCCACTCCGGTGAACAGGGTGGGCGCGAACCAGAACCCCTGGGACGGCAGCTCACAGGGCGGCGACCAGCGCTCGGCGCCCTCGGCCTCCCCGGCATCGGACAGTTCGCGGATTCTGGCGAGTTGGGCGGCGGAGTTGATCGCGCCGACGTCGGTGTTCTTGTCGAGGGGGTCACCGACCCGCAGCGTGGCCATCCGGGCCTTCAGCCGCTCCAGGACCTCGCCGGCGACCGACTCCTGGACCAGCAGCCGCGACCCGGCGCAGCACACGTGGCCCTGGTTGAAGAAGATCCCGTTGACGATGCCCTCGACGGCCTGGTCGAGCGCGGCGTCTTGGTAGACGATGTTGGCGGCCTTGCCGCCGAGCTCCAGGGTCAGCTTCTTCCCGGTCCCGGCGAGGGTGCGGGCGATCTGCCGTCCGACGTCGGTGGAACCGGTGAAGGCGACCTTGTCGACCCCCGGATGCGCCACCAACGCGCGACCGGTCTCACCCGCGCCGGTGACGATGTTGACCACGCCGGGCGGCAGCTCGGCCTGGCGGCAGATGTCGGCGAACAGCAGCGCCGTCAGCGGCGTCGTCTCCGCCGGCTTGAGCACCACGGTGTTGCCGCAGGCCAGCGCCGGGGCGATCTTCCAGGCCAGCATCAGCAGCGGGAAGTTCCACGGGATGACCTGCCCCGCCACCCCCACCGGCCTGGGATCGGGCCCGAACCCGGCATGGCGCAGCTTGTCGGCCCACCCGGCGTAGTAGAAGAACCACGCCGCCACCAGCGGCACGTCCACATCCCGCGACTCGCGGATCGGCTTGCCGTTGTCGATCGACTCCAGCACCGCCAGCTCCCGCGACCGCTCCTGCACGATCCGCGCGATCCGATACAGGTACTTGGCCCGCTCGGCCCCCGGCATCGGGCCCCACACCTTGTCGTAGGCGGTGCGCGCGGCCCGCACCGCGCGGTCCACGTCGGCCTCGTCCGCGCAGGCGACCTCGGCCAGAACACTCTCATCGGCCGGGTTGATCGTCTTGAACGGCTCGCCGTGCCCGCCGGTGAACTCACCGTCGACGAACAGCCCGTAGGAGCCGCGGATGTCCACCACGGAACGGGACTCAGGCGCCGGCGCATAATCGAACACAGTCATGCCCCTCAGTCCAGCGTGAAGTAGTCGGGACCGGAATACACCCCGGTGGCCAGCTTGCGGCGCTGCATCAGCAGGTCGTTCAGCACCGACGACGCCCCCAGCCGGAACCACTCGGGCGTCAGCCAGTCCGGGCCGGCGGTCTCGTTCACCAGCACCAGATACTTGATCGCGTCCTTGGTGGTGCGGATCCCGCCCGCGGGCTTGACCCCGACCTGCCGCCCCGTGGCGGCCCGGTAGTCACGGACGGCCTCCAGCATCACCAGCGTCACCGGCAACGTCGCCGCCGGCGACACCTTGCCGGTCGAGGTCTTGATGAAATCGGCCCCCGCCCGCATCGCCAGCCACGACGCCCGCCGCACATTGTCAAAGGTGGCCAGCTCACCCGTCTCCAAGATCACCTTCAAGTGCGCGGGCCCGCACGCCTCCTTGACCGCGACGATCTCCTCGAACACCTTGCCGTAGTCACCGGACAGGAACGCGCCCCGATCGATCACCATGTCGATCTCCGCCGCGCCCGCCGCCACCGCCGCCCGCGTATCGGCCAGCTTGGCCTCCATCGGCGCCCGCCCCGACGGAAACGCCGTCGCCACACTCGCCACACCGATCCCCGACCCGGCCAAAGCCCGCACCGCGACCTCGACCATGTCCGGATACACGCACACCGCCGCCACCTTCGGCACCGAGGCATCCGACGGGTCGGGGTGCGCGGCCTTGGCACACAACGCCCGCACCTTCCCCGCCGTGTCCGCACCCTCCAACGTGGTCAGATCCACCATCGAGATCGCCAGATCGATCGCCTCGGCCTTCGCCGACGCCTTGATCGACCGGGACGCGAGCCGCCCCGCCCGCTCCTCCGCACCGACCTGGTCCACACCCGGCAGACCGTGCAGGAAGGCGCGCAACTCGGCGGCGCTGTTCAGAGTCTCCGTTGACACTCCCCAAGCATCGCCGAACTACGCCTCAGGCACAAAACAGGCGCTCAGCGCAGCGGTTCGGTCGTCCAGCGGGCCCGGTCGGCGCCGAGCGGAGTGGTCCGGCGGTACAGGCCCGTCAGCCCGCCCCCGGCCTGGAGGCGGCGCAGCGGCTCCCCGGTCGCCTGGAGGCCGACGTCGAACCCCCGCACCCCGTAGACATTGAGGATCTGCGACTTCGCCGCGGGCACCCGGCCGATCGTCGGCCCGGGGTGCGGCATCCGCGTGTCGAACGCCGGATGCCCGTCGACGGTCGTGTTGGCGTCGGAGGACCGGCCGCGCGGACGGGCCGGGGTCAGGGAGATGATCAGCTCGCCGTCCCGCCCGGGGACGGCGAAGGAGAACATGGCGTCCGGAAGCGTGCCGGCCCAGACCCTCGTGATCTTCAGCCCGGCCGGGAGCCCGGTGACGCGCACGGGGAACGCGGCCGGCCGCCCGCCGCCGAAGCCCACCCCGGCCGCGATGCGCTGGACGGTCGCCGGGTCGGCGACGGCGCGGTCGTTGACCGACAGCAGCGCCCAGGCCTTCGGGCGGTACTCCCACCGGAACTCCGCCGCCACCTGGGCCGACCCCGGGCCGCCGGGCTTGATCGACCAGTAGGCGGGGCGCCCGTTGACCGGCGCCGCCCTCGTCAGGCGCCCCTTGCGTCCTCCCGGCAGCCGCGGGATGCCCGGCCGCACCCCCGGCGGGAGCACGCTCAGCTCGATCGCCATGCTCCCCGGCCCGCGCCCGGCGGACGCCGTGAACACCGTCGCACGCTGTTCGTCCTGTGTGACCCGCGTCCGCGCGTAACCGGGGGGCAGCCACCCGAAGGCGGCCTTCTCCACCAGCGGGCTCGGATACTTGGCCGTGACCACCACCCCGCTCGAACGGTCACCGGACGACGGGACCAGCGCGACCACCGCGACGGCCGCGGTGACGCCCACGGCGACGACCGCGGCGGCGGCCGCCCGTCTCGTCCGCCGGATCCGCCGGGCCCGCGCCACCGCGGCCGCGGCGTCCACGGCCGAGGCGGGGGCGGGGGCGTCCGCGAGGCGTTCCAGCCTCTCCTTGAGGTCGTTCATGCCGGCTTCTCCCCTTCCGCGAGATCCCATGCCGGCTCCAGTGCGCGCCGCAGCGCGTCCAGACCGCGCGCGGTCTGGCTCTTGACCGTCCCGGCCGAGCAGTCCAGGACGCCGGCGGCCTGCTCGATCGACAGGTCGCAGTAGAACCGCAGCACCACGGCGGCCCGCTGCCTCGGAGGCAGCGCCGCCAGCGCCGACCGCAGGTCGATCCGGCCCGCGTGGTCGGCGGACTCGGCGGCCTCGTCCGGCATCCGGTCGACGACCCGGACCCGCTGCCGCCAGCCGCCGCGCTGCTCGGCGAGGAACACCCTGACCAGCACCGTCCGCGCGTAGCCGTCGAGGTTCTCGGCCGCCGACGCCTTCCGCCAGTGCAGGTACAGGCGCGTGATCGCGGACTGGACGAGGTCGTCCGCCCGGTGCCAGTCCTGGCACAACAGGTACGCGACCCGGCGTAACCAAGCCATCCGCGACGTCACGTAGGCGGTGAACTCCTCGTCACGGCTCGCGGACCGCGCGCTCCTCGACTGCTCCACACCTTCCTGATGCGCCGGCCCCCGCGAAAGGTTGCACGCCCGCGCCCGGAACTCCTCACAGGGCGACCCGGGCCCAGACCCATTTGCCGCGCGGCTCGGTGGGGACCACGCCGCACTGCGCCGCCAGCTCCTCGACGATCAGCAGGCCGCGTCCGCCCATGCCGTAGTCGTAGCCCGGGTCGGGGGCCGGGGTCCGCGGCGGGGCGTCCGCGGACGGCGCCGGACGCCTGCACACCGGCCGCCGGTCGCAGGCGTCCCACACCTCCAGGAGGACTCCGCGCGCCTCCCGGGTGAACCGGACGCGGATCTCTCCGTCGCCCGCGTGCCGGACCGCGTTCGTCACCAGCTCGCTGGCGATCAGCGCCACGTCCCCGGCGATCCCGGTCATGCCCCAGGAGGCGAGCCGCAGCGACAGCTGCATCCGGACCTGGGCCGGAGCCGTCCACGCCGCCAGGAACGCCGTGTCCAGCCCGTGGCCGGCCACGGCGCGGGCGCTCACCCGGCCGCCCCGGCACGGTCCCGCCCCTCCGGTAACGCCTCCGCCGGTTTCTTCAGCAGGTCGCCCGCGATATCCGCCATGGCCGGAATTGCCCTTCCGGTCAAGGGCCCAGCCGGGTGATCTCCCGCGCCCGGGCCCGCCTCGTCTCGAAACTCGAGGATCGGTCACGGAGAGTGGACGAATGAACACCGTTCCCGGGACGTCCAGAACGTTCTCGAGTTAATTTTGAGAACGTCCCGCCCGTCCGTTAGAGGGGTTGCAGGCGTGACCAATGACGCGCTACGACAGGCCATGACCCGTGCGAGACTGACGGAGCGGGATCTCGCCGAAGCATGTCAGGTGGACGCGAAGACGGTGGCCCGGTGGGTGGCCGAGGAAGGTCGCACGCCACACCCGCGTCACCGCTGGGCGGCCTCGGACGCCTTGGGAGTTGATGAGGGCATGTTGTGGCCCGACGCCATCCGCAAGAACATGAAGACCGGAGCGGACCGCGAGGTCGTCGCGGTGTACCCCTACCGCTCCGCCTGCCCCAGAGCCGTCTGGCGCCGCCTCATCAGCGGAGCGACCAGGGAACTGACCTTCGCCGGCTACACCAACTACTTCCTCTGGCTGGAGATCCCCAATCTCGGGGCCGCCCTGCGCCGCAAGGCCGAACGCGGTTGCGAGATCCGGTTCCTGATCGGAGATCCCGAAAGCGAGACCACCCGGCGCCGCGAGGAACTCGAATCGGTTCCGCTCACCGTGAGCACGCGGATCAAGGTCACTCTCGACGAGCTGGCCAAGATCCTGAAAACCCCCGGCATCGACATGCGCTTCGGTGACGAGCACATCGCCATGAGCGTCTTCGTCTTCGACGACGAACTGCTGGTCACGCCGCATCTCGCCTTTCTCGTGGGCCATGACTCCCCGATGTTCCACATAAGGCGGCAGCAGGAAGACGGGTTGTACGACCGTTTCGCCTATCACGTCGCCGAGCTCTGGAACGGCGGGCGCGCCACCACCGAGCTCGCCGCCCAGTAGCGGCGGCGCCTCGTCACCGACGGCGCCTCGTCACCGACGGTGGCCGGCGCGGGCCTCGGCGGCGGCCTTCAGGTCGTCCAGCCAGGCGCGCAGCCCCTGCCCGAGGATCTCGGTGGCCAGGGGGACGTCCGCTTCGACCTGGTCGCCGGTCCAGGTCTCCTCGGTGTGCACGCGGACGCCTCCCCTGACCCTGGTGAAGGTCCACAGGTGGACGCCCTCGTCGATGCGGATCCCCTCGCCGATCGCGGGGCCGCTCCACAGGATGCAGCCGCCGTGCCGGAGCTGCCGGACGGTGGAGGTGATCGTCAGCGTCGTGGCGGGCGTCGTCGGGGTGGGGGGCGCGGGCGTGGTCCACCGGAACCGCGACCCTCTGCGGAGGGGGCCCGGGTCGAGGCGCTCCATGGACAGGACGGGCCGCTGCCAGTCCGGCCAGCGCTCCACGTCCGTCTGGAGCTTGAAGACGGTACTCAGCGGCGCCTTGATCAGGACGTCGGTCCGGTAGCGGATGCGGGCGGCGGGGTCGACGCCCTCCCCGCGGCACTGCGGCCCGGCCCCGTCGTGGCGGGGAGCGGCATGGACCGGAGCGGCGTGGGCGGCGGGGACGGTGCCCGCGAGCAGGCCGGCGGCGGCGAGCGAGAGCGTGAGCGCGGTCGCGCGCGTCCGCCGGCCGGACGGGACCGGGAAGGGACGACTGGACATTGTGTTCCTTTCGATAGAAGTTCCTGCTTTCGTTAGAAGTTATAACCGCACGGCCCGCCGGGCGTCAACGGGTTCGGTGATACCTTCTAACTAATTCTTGGCGGTGTAGCTTCGGCGGCGGAGAGGGGCCCGTCATGGCGGCGGCGGAGACCGGGAGCCCGCGCGAGCGCTACCGGGCGCAGGTGCGTGCGGAGATCAAGGAACGCGCGTGGGAGCAGATCGCCGCGGCGGGCGCGTCCGCGCTCTCCCTCAACGCGATCGCCAAGCGGATGGGCATGAGCGGGCCCGCGCTCTACCGCTACTACGCCGGGCGCGACGAGCTGATCACCGAACTCGTCCGGGACGCGTACCGGAGCCTCGCCGGCACGCTGCGCTCCGCGTCCGAGGCGGGCGCCGGACTGGCGGGCCTCGCGCACGCGGTGCGGAGTTGGGCCCTGGAAGACCCCCACCGGTACTTCCTCGTCTACGGCACCCCCGTGCCCGGCTACCACGCGCCGGACGACACCACGGCCGTATCGGACGAGATCATGGCGATCCTGCTCGACGCCTGCGCGGCCTCCTCCCCGGAGGAGCCCGCCACGCCGTTCGGCGCGCATCTGGAGGGCCACCGCGACTGGGCGGGCGATCATCCGGCGCCGCCCGCGGCCCTGCACCTTGCTCTGACGTTCTGGACCCGCTGCCACGGCGTCCTGTCCCTGGAGCTCGCGGGCCATTTCGCCGGGATGGGCTTCGACCCGGCGGAGCTCTTCGCGGCCGAGGTGGACGGCCTGGCCACGCGCTGACCCGGTGGTCCGGACGCCCCGGGCCGCGACGCGAACCACCCCCGCGCCCTCGGTGCCGGAGAAAATGGCGCTAATATTGGTGCGAATATAGGCACCCGTCGAGTCCCGGCGGGCATCCGGAGGGGAGTCCCCGTTGGTGTCCCGAGGGAGCGGTCGTGCCGCCGATGACCAGAGCCCGGCCGACCGGCTGCGCGCGCTGATCCTCGCGGGCGAGATGGCCCCGGGGCAGCGGCTGGTGGAGGGCGATCTCGCCGAACTGCTCCAGGTGAAGCGGGCGGCCGTCCGCACGGCGCTGGTGGAGCTCACCGCCGAGAGGCTCGTCGAGCGGATCAGGAACCGCGGGGCCCGGGTCCGCGTGATCACCGTCGCCGAGGCGATCGCGATGTACGAGTGCCGCATGGTGCTGGAGGGCCTGTGCGCGCGCAAGGCCGCGCAGAACGTCACCGAGGACGAGGCCGGGGAGTTGCGCGCGATCGGCGCGAGCATGGAGGCGGCCGTCCGGGACGGGGACCCGCTCCGGTACTCGCAGCTGAACGAGCGGCTGCACGCCCGGATCCGGGAGATCGCGGCCCAGCCGGTCGCGATGGAGATGCTGGAGGGCATGCACGCGCAGCTGGTCCGGCACCGCTTCCGGCTGGCCCTGCGCCCCGGGCGGCCGGGAGAGTCCCTGCCCCAGCATCTGCGGATCATCACGACCGTCGCCGGCGGGGACGCCGGGGCCGCCGAGGCGGCCATGCGCGAGCACGTCCTCGATGTGATCAGGGCCCTCGGCGAGGGCGACGAGCTGGCGCTGGGACCGCTCCCGGCCGAGTGAGGCCGCCGGCGGCCGGGCGCCTCAGCCGCGGGGGAACGCCGTCCCGTCGAACAGCTTGCGCGCCGTCCGCACGACGCCGCTGCGCCGTACCGCCGGCGGCTCGGCGGCCGGGTCGACGTCCACCTCGATCACCAGGTGCCCCGTCGGGTGCTCGACGTCCACGCGGGTGCCGCCGGCGGGCCAGGACGCGGTGAGGTCGTGGCCGACGGCGCCGGGCAGGCGCACGGCGGTCACTGCGGAGATGGCGCCCAGCACGCCGATCGCGGTGTGCGGGTTGACGGGGATGAACGTCCGGGTGGCGAGCATGCCGCCGTCCCCCGGCTCGGCCACGAGGGTGGTCTTCGGGACGGACGACGAGGTGACGTCCCCCAGCCCCATCAGCGCACCGGCCCGGATCCGCAACCGGTCGACGCGTTCCAGCAGCCGCCGGTCGGCGGCCAGCGCATCGTGGGACTCGTGGCCGCTCAGGCCGAACGACGCGGCCGCGGCGACGACCACCGGCATGCCGTTGTCGACGCAGGTGACGGGAATCCCGTCGACCACGTCCCGCACGCTGCCCGTGGGGAGCAGCCGCCCGGTCGCCGACCCGACGGTGTCGGCGAACTCCAGCACGACCGGCGCCGCCGTCCCCGGGACGCCGGCGATCGCGGTGCCGCCGGCGTACCGCACGGCGCCTCCCGGGGTGGGGAAGCGCGTGCGGGCCACGCTGCCGGAGTTGACCATGCGGACGCGCACCACGGTCTCGGGGTCGCCGGCGGGAACGAGCCCCCGCTCCACGGCGAACTGCCCCACCCCCGCCAGGAGGTTGCCGCAGTTCTGCCGGTCGCTGACCACGGCCTCGTCCACACCCACCTGGAGGAAGAGGTAGTCGACGTCGGCGCCGGGACGGGTGGAGCGCGAGACGACCGCGACCTTGCTGGTCAGGGAGGTCGCCCCGCCCAGCCCGTCGATCTGCCGGGGGTCGGGCGTGCCCATGACGCGCAGCAGCAGATCGTCCCGTTCAGCGGGGTCGGAGGGAAGGTCGCCGGCGAGGAAGTACGCGCCCTTGGACGTGCCCCCGCGCAGGAGCATGCACGGCACGCCGCCGTCCGCCGTTGCCTCCGTCACGAGGCGCTCCCCAGCGCGCGGTCCTCGGCCGCGCGCTCCGCGGCGTACTCCTGGGCGGTGACATAGCGGACGCCGAGCCGGACGAGCGTGGCCCGCAACCCGTACCGGTCCAGGCCGAGTTCGCCCTCCCGGAAGGCGGCGCGTGCGGCCTCCTCCTTGTCCGCGCGAGCCTGGGAGGCCTCCAGCGCCCGGTCGACCGCGGCCCGGGGGACGCACACCACTCCGTCGTCGTCGGCCAGGACGGCGTCCCCCGGGCGGATCGTCTGCCCGCCGATGACGACGGGCGTGTTGACGCACCCGCCGGTGGCCTTGACGGATCCCTGCGCGCTGACCGCGGCGGACCACACGGGGAAGCCGAGGCGGTGCAGGTCGTCGACGTCGCGGACCCCGGTCGCGGTGACCAGCCCGCGCACCCCCCGCTTCATCAGCGCGGTGGCGAAGAGCTCGCCGAACAGGCCGTCCGCGCAGTGCGAGGTCGTCGCGACGACCAGGACGTCGCCGGGGCGGCACTGCTCGACGGCGGCGTGGACCATGAGGTTGTCGCCGGGCCAGCAGAGCGCGGTGACGGCCGTCCCGCCGATGCGCGAGCCGAGGTGCACCGGCCGGATGCCCGGCCCGAGGTACCCGGCGCGGCCCAGCGCCTCGTGGACGGTGGCCACGCCGTGGGCGGCCAGCGCGTCGACCCGGTCCAGCGGGGCGCGCGGCGGGTCGGTGACGATCACGTTCTCCATCAGGACTCCTCCCGGATCCGGCCGCCGCTCATGCCAGCGCCCCCGTGACCTGCGGGTAGAGCCGCGTGTAGGCCTCGCCCATCGTGGCGTGCGGCAGGCCGAGGTTCGGCCCCGCGTTCCGCTTCAGCTGCACGCCGCGCCGCCGGGCCAGATCGGTGTAGTAGTCCCACATGTGCTGCTGGGCGGGCAGGCACTCCATCGCGGCGCGCTTGCGCTCGAACGTGGACGTGATGTCGAGCAGGACGTCGGGACGGAACTCGCACATCTCCGGCTGGTGCGGTTCGAAGCAGAACACCGGCGGGGCGCCGAGGGGGTCGCCCGGCGCGTCGTACCCGATCGCCTGGGCGAGCACGCGCGCCTGCAGGGCCATGCGGGCGGCGGCCGGGTGGTCGCCGTTGTAGGGGTCCGCGAGCGTGTGGGTCAGGACGACGCTCGGGGCCACGTCGCGGTAGACGCGGACGAGGCGGTCGACCAGCTCGGGGGTCTCCCGCAGGGGGTAGTCCCCGGCGTCGAGGAAGACGACCTCCGCGCCGAGGGCCTTCGCGGCGTTCTCGGCCTCGGCGCGCCGGATCTCCTTGATCTCGTCCAGCCGCCTGCCCTCACGCCAGGCGCGGGCGGACTCGCCGCGCTCGCCGTAACTCAGGCAGACGACGGTGGCTCTCTCGCCCCGTTCGGCGGCCAGCGCGATCGCGCCTCCCGCGCGCCAGACGAAGTCGCCGGCGTGGGCGCTGACGACCAGAAGCGATGCCGGGCTCTCCGGCGGACGTGTGGACATGCTCTACCTCATCTCTGGGGGCTCCTCGCCCGCCGACCCGGGAGGACGTTTCGGGGGTGCGGCGGGGCGCCTCGAGCGGCGGGCCGACTTCAGCATGTGAGGTGGCCGACGGATTGTCAACAATCTGGGTGCACAAAATTGTTCGCCAGAATAGTTGACAGCGCGCCGGGGGCGCGCCAACCATAGGGCCACCCACCTTTACCCAGGTCAACGGAGGGAGTGGGCTATGACCGCAGTCGACATCGGCGCCGCCGACGAGGAGCTGGCGCCCTCTGCGCGCATCGACCCGATCACATTGGAGATCCTCTGGAGCCGGCTGATCGCCATCGCCGACGAGGCCGCGACGACGCTGAAACGAACGGCCTTCTCGCCCATCGTCACGGAGTCCAACGACTTCGCCTGCGTCGTCTTCGACGCCCGCGGCAACGCGATCGCCGAGAACACCATCGGCATCCCGAGTTTCAACATGACGATGGGCGTGACCCTCGCGGAGATGCTCGCCTGGCGCCCCGCCGACCAGTGGCGCCCCGGCGATGTGGCCTGCACGAACAACCCTTGGATCACCTCCGGGCACCTGCCCGACGTGACGGTCGTCGCCCCGGTCTTCAGGGAGGGCCGCCTCCTCGGCTGGACCGGCAGCATCGCCCACATGGCCGACATCAGCGGCGCCCTCTGGTCCGCCGACACCCGCTCGGTCTACGAGGAGGGCATGTTCATCCCGCCGATGCTGCTCATCGAGCAGGGCGAACTCAACGAGACGCTGCTGAGGATCCTGCGGGCGAACCTGCGCATGCCGGTCGAGGTGGTCGGGGACCTGATGGCGCAGGTCACCGCCGGTAGAACCGCCGCCCAGCGCCTGGTCGAGTTCGCCGACGAGACCGGCGTCGAGTCCCTCGACGAGATCTCCGGCGAGATCTGCCGGCTCTCCGAGCAGTCGATGCGCCGGGCCGTGGCCGCGATCCCCGACGGGACCTACCGCGCCGCCCACGACCTCGACGGGACGATGGACGGGGAGGCCGTCCATCTGGAGGTCGCCGTCACCGTCCGGGGCGACGCCATGACGGTCGACTACACCGGCACCTCACCCGAGGTGACGCGAGCGCTCAACGTGGTCAAGCCCTACACCGACGCGTACACCTGCTATCCGCTCAAGTGCGTGCTCGACCCGAACACCCCGCGCGCCGAGGGCTCCTACCGCTGCATCACCGTCTCGGCCCCCGAGGGTTCGATCCTCAACCCGCGCTACCCCGCGCCGGTCAACGCCCGCCAGCTCGTCGGCCACTGCCTGGCCATCACCCTCTACAAGGCGCTGGCGCCCGTCATCCCCGACCGGGTGATCGCCGAATCGGGCAGCGCACCGTCGCTGCGCGCCGTGATCTCGGGCCCGCGCGACGAGTCCGGGAGGCAGTTCACCGCCATCCCGTTCATCAACGGCGGGATGGGGGCCCGCCCGGTCGCCGACGGCCTGTCCACAACGTGCTTCCCCTCCAACATCGAGGCCGGCTCCATGGAGGCCCTGGAAGCCACCGCTCCGCTGCGGATCCGGCGCAAGGAACTCCTCCCCGACTCCGGCGGCGCGGGCAAGTACCGCGGCGGGCTCGGGCAGAACGTCGAGATCGAGTTGCTCGCCCCCGGCGAGTGCACCCTGTCCCTCTTCGTGGAACACGTCCGCAACCGCCCCGAGGGCATCCTCGGCGGCCACCCGGGCGGAGCCTCCCGGGTGACGGTCAACGGCCGCGGCGACGGCTTCCCGCTCAAGGGACGCAGCAGGATCCGTCCGGGAGACCGGATCAACATCGACTATCCGGGCGGCGGCGGCTACGGCGACCCGGCCGAGCGCGACCGCGACTCCGTCCGGGCCGACGTCCACGCCGGACTCGTCTCGGAGAGCGCGGCCCGGGAGGTCTACGGACTGTGAACGAGATCCAGGAACCCAGAATCGCCGGTGTCGACGTCGGCGGTACGTTCACCGACGTCGCCGTCCACGACCCCGTCCGCGGCGTGGTGGAGGTGCACAAGCTCCCCACCACCCCGGACGACCCGACCGACGCCATCATCGACGGCCTGAACGCCCTCGGCGGGGCCCCGCTCGTCGTGCACGGCACGACCCTCGTCACCAACGCGCTGATCGAGCGCCGCGGCGCACCGACCGGACTGATCACCACCACCGGTTGGCGCGACGTCCTGGAGATCGCCAACGAGCTGCGCTACGACACCTTCGACCTGTTCCTGCGCCGCGCCGAGGCGCTGGTGCCCCGGCACCTGAGGCTGACGGTGGACGGGCGGATCGGGGCGGACGGCTCCGAGGTCGAGCCGCTCGACGAGGACGCCGTGCGCGAGGCCGGACGCCGGCTCCTCGACCAGGGCGTGCGGGCGGTCGCCGTCGGGTTCATCAACTCCTACCGCAACGGGGTGCACGAGCGGCGCGCGGCCGAGATCCTGCGGGAGGCGTTCCCCGAGCTCACGGTCTGCGCCTCCGCCGACGTGGCGCCCGAGATCCGGGAGTACGAGCGGTTCTCCACCGCGGCCGCCAACGCCTTCGTGCAGCCGCTGGCCACCCGGTACCTGCGGCGGCTCGCCGACCGGCTCGGCACCCCACCGATGATCATGCTGTCCGACGGCGGCATCACCACGGCCCGCGCCGCCTCGCAGCGGCCGATCGCCCTGGTCGAGTCCGGACCGGCCGCCGGCGCCATGGCCGCCGCCCACATGGCGACGACCTGCGGGTTCGAGGACGTGGTCGCGTTCGACATGGGCGGCACGACCGCGAAGGTCTCCCTGGTCCACGACGGCGCGCCCGCGCGCACCCACCTGATGGAGGTGGCCCGCGCCCACCGCTTCAAGCGGGGCAGCGGGTTCCCCGTCCGGGTCCCGACCGTCGACCTCATCGAGATCGGCGCCGGCGGCGGCAGCATCGCCTGGATCGACGACCTCGGGCTGCTCAAGGTCGGCCCGCGCAGTTCCGGCGCCGTCCCCGGCCCCGCCTGCTACGGCAAGGGCGGCACCGAGCCCACCGTCACCGACGCGGACCTCGAGCTCGGCTACCTCGCACCGGACAGCTTCCTCGGCGGCGCCATGACGCTGGACACCGCCGCCGCGGGACGGGCCCTCGACGCGCTGGCCGCAGGCCTGCGCACCGACAGGCGCGCCACGGCCGCCGGCATCGCCGACGTCGTCAACAACGCCATGGCGACCGCGGCCCGCCTCTACATCTCCGAGCAGGGGCGCGACCCGCGCCGCTACCGGATGGTCGCCTTCGGCGGGGCCGGGCCCGTGCACGCCTACGACGTCGCCCGGCTCCTCCACATCGGGGAGGTCGTCTTCCCGCGCGGGGCCGGCGTCGCGTCCGCGATCGGCATGCTGGTGGCGCCCCGTGCCGTCGAGTGCACGACGTCGCTGGTCGTGCCCCTCGACGACCCGGACTGGGACGCCGTGGACGCCGTCCTGAAGGACCTGGAGGGCCAGGCGCGCGCCCAGCTCGACGAGGCGGACGTCGACCCCGCGGACGTCAGGCTGGAGGCCGCGGCCGACATGCGGTACGTGGGCCAGGGATACGAGCTGACGGTGCCGATCCCGCTTGACGTCGTCCGCGGCCACGACACGGCCGGCCTGGTCGAGGCCTTCGAGACCGAGTACCGCACCCGGTTCGACCGGGTCCTCAAGGACATGCCCGCCCAGGTCATCTCCTGGCGGCTGCGCGCGCTCTCCTCGCCCGTGGTGAAGACCGTGGAACTGGCCACCGGCGCCACCGCGCACTCCACGGACCCCGTCGGCTCCCGCCCCGCGTACTTCGCGGAGATCGGCGACTACACGGACACACCGGTGTACCGCCGGGCGGCCCTCGCCCCGGGCGGCACCGTCAGCGGGCCCGCGCTGATCGAGGAGACCGAGTCGACGGTCGTCGTCGGCCCCTCCGGATCGGTCCGGGTCGACGACATGGGCAATCTCGTCATGACCATCACGAGCGGAGACGGCGAATGACCACCTCTCAGCGCCCCGAGCCGATCTATCCGACCGGCATCCTGCCGGACAAGTACACCGACACCGCGATGTACGAGGCGATCGGCAAGGCGACCGACCGGCGCACCCTCGTCGAGGAGTTCACCCTCCCCATCCGCACGGGGAAGGCGTGGCGCGTCGAGGCGGGCCAGGTCTGCCGGGTGTCGACGCCCGAAGGCCCGCAGGTCGGCGACTTCAACTTCTTCAACGCGGAGAACCCGCGCGAGCGGTTCTGGGCCGCGCGCACCCGCCAGATCCAGGGGACGCACGTCACGACCGGCGACCGCCTGTGGTCCTGCCTGCCCTACCTGCGGCCGATGCTGACGATCACCGGTGACAGCGTCGCCTACGGCGTCGACGAGTACGGCGGCGGCTGCCACGACCTGCTCGGCTCCCGCTGCGACCCGCACATGAAGAAGCTGCTGACCGGCGAGGACGTGGACGACCACTGCCACACGAACCTCGTCTCCGCCGTGGAGCCGTTCGGGCTGGGCGAGATGGACGTGCACGACGTGCTGAACGTCTTCCAGCTGACGGGGCTGGTCGACGGGAAGTACTACACCGCGGCGTCCCCCGCGAAGGCCGGCGACCACATCGAGTTCCTGGCCGAGATCCCCCTGCTGTGCGCGCTGTCGAACTGCCGCGGCGGCGACCTGTCCCAGCCCCGCTGGGGGCCGGGCGCGCAGGACACCACCGAGCACTGCCGACCCCTGCACATCGAGATCTTCGATCTCGACCCGTCCCTGCTGGACGGCTGGACCACGCCCGAGCCGTCCACCTACGCCGGGCCCCAAGGACGCGGCACCACCCGAACGAGGACCTCATGAACGTACTGCGACACTCTCCACGACGTGACCGCGCGCTGCTCCTGGCCGTCTCCGCGGCGGTGGCCCTGACGGCCTGCGGAGTCACCTCCGCCGAGGACGGCAAGGGACCCGACACCGGGGCGGCCCTCAAGATCGACGCGATAGCCGTCGACAAGAAGGCGCAGGCCGAACTGCCGGAGGCGATGAAGAAGTCCGGCACCCTGAAGGTGGCGAGCGAGCTCGACTGGCCGCCGTTCTCCTACAAGGACGACAGCGGGCAGACCACGGGCATCGACGTCCTCATGGTCCAGGCGATCGGCAAGAAGCTCGGCCTGAAGACCAGCATCGCCGACCTGGGCGCCGACACCATCATCCCCAGCGTGCAGAACGGCCGCTACGACGTGGCGGTCAGCCAGCTCGTCACCACACCCGAACGGCTCCGGGCGGTGAACTTCGTCGACTACATCCAGAACACGCTGGGCATCATCCAGCACAAGGACTACTCCCCCCAGGTCACCCCGGGCGACATGTGCGGGAAGACCTTCGTGGGCACCCAGGGGACCGGGCCGCTCGACTTCACCCGGCAGTACTCCGAGAAGGAGTGCGCCGCCAAGGGCAAGCCCAAGATGACGATCCACGTCTTCGACAAGAGCGCGGCCACGATCCTCGCCGTGGGCAACAAGCGCGGCGTCTTCCTCACCAACCGCGCGGTGGGCGAGTACGTGGCGGCCACCTCGGGCAACGGCCTGGTGATGGGCAAGGAGACGATTCCCGGGTCCCGCACCCTCTCGGGGATCGCCTACTCCAAGAAGCAGCCCGAGGTCGGAAAGGCCGTGCAGGCCGCACTGCTGTCCCTGATGAACGACGGCACCTACCAGAAGATCCTCGAAAGGTGGAAGGTCACCGACCAGGCCCTCAAGACGAGCGAGATCCGCAATGAAACAGGGTCCTGACGTCGCGCGGCCGTCCGCCTCCGGGGGCGGGCGGCCGAACCGCCCGCGCGCCCACGAGATCGTCCCGCACCCCGATCCGAGCGAGGCGACACCGGTCGAGGCCGGCCGCGCCCGGGAACCGGGCAACTGGATCGCCTGGCTGCTCGTGGCCTTCGTGGCGGTGTGGCTGACCCACGCCCTGTTCACCAATCCCGGGTTCGAATGGGACGTCGTCGGCCAGTACCTCTTCGCGCCCGAGATCCTCAAGGGCACCGCCGTCACGGCGCAGCTCGTCGCCCTGTCGATGCTCATCGCCATCGCGCTGGGGATCGTCCTCGGCGTGATGCGCCTGTCGAACAACTCGGCGGCCTACCTCGCCTCGAGCGCCTACGTCTGGTTCTTCCGGGGCACGCCCGTCCTGGTCCAGCTGATCTTCTGGTACAACATCGCGACGCTCTACCCGCACTTCAAGCTGGGGATCCCCTTCGGGGGACCGGAGTTCGCCTCCGTCGACAGCAACCGGGTGATGACGTCCTTCACCGCGGCCGTGATCGGGCTGAGCCTCAACGAGGCGGCGTACTACGCCGAGATCGTCCGCGCGGGCATCCTCTCGGTCGACCGGGGGCAGACCGTCGCCGCCAGGGCGCTCGGCTTCACGCCCGTCCAGGTCGTCCGGCGCATCGTGCTCCCGCAGGCGATGCGGGCGATCGTCCCTCCCACCGGCAACCAGATCATCGCCATGCTCAAGTACTCGGCCCTGGCGAGCGTCATCGCGGTGCCCGAACTCCTGCACTCCGCCCAGACCATCTACAACCGCACCTTCGGCACGATCCCCCTGCTCATCGTCGCCTCGATCTGGTACCTCGTCCTCGTCACGGTCCTCTCGATCGGCCAGCGCTACGTGGAGCGGTACTTCTCACGCGGTCACCTCGACGACGGCATCGACCGCTTCGCCGCCCTCAAGCGGCGCATGCCCGTTCTGCGGAAGCTCTAGGAGGAGGGCCGCATGGAGCAACCGATGGTGCGCGCCGACAACGTGCACAAGTCCTACGGCGCCACGCCCGTCCTCAACGGCGTGTCGCTGACGGTCGAGCGCGGCGAGACGGTCTGCGTGATGGGGCCGTCCGGGTCCGGGAAGAGCACCTTCCTGCGCTGCATCCACAACCTGGAGACGATCGACGCCGGGCGCATCCGGGTCGACGGGGAACTCGTCGGCTACCGCGAGGGGAGGGGCGGACGCCTCCAGCACCTCGGCGGCAGGGAGGTCTGCCGCCAGCGGTCCCAGATCGGCATGGTCTTCCAGCACTTCAACCTCTTCCCGCACATGACCGTGCTGGAGAACGTCACCGCCGCCCAGATCCGGGTGAAGGGGGTCAGGCCGGGCGAAGCGGAGGCCACCGGCAGGAAGCTCCTCGCCGACGTGGGGCTCGCCAACAAGGCGGGCAGCTATCCCCGGCAGCTCTCCGGAGGGCAGCAGCAGCGCGTGGCGATCGCGCGCGCCCTCGCGATGGACCCCAAGGTGATGCTGTTCGACGAGCCCACCTCCGCGCTGGACCCCGAGCTCGTCGGCGAGGTCCTCGCGGTGATCCGCGACCTCGCCCGCACCGGCATGACGATGATCGTCGTCACCCACGAGACCGGGTTCGCCCGCGAGGCCGGCGACAGCCTCGTCTTCATGGACGAGGGCCGCGTCGTCGAGGTCGGCCCCCGCCCGCGACGTGATCGCCGACCCCCTGCACGAGAGGACCCGCGGGTTCCTCTCGACGATCCTGTGAAAGGCGGCACGGCATGAAGGACCACGTCGACGTCGCGATCGTCCAGTTCGATCCGCGCCCGCTCGACCCGGCCGGCAACCTGGAGGCCATGGCCGCCGCCGTGCGGGCGGAGGCGGCCGCCCGGCCCACCGACCTCGTCGTCTTCCCAGAGCTGGCCACCACCGGCTACCTCCCGCCGGACTACGGCGACGACTTCCGGCGCCGGCTGGCCGCCGCCGCCGACACCATCCCCGGCCGCACCACCGAGACGCTCGGCCGCGTCGCGGGCGAGACCGGAACCCACGTCATCGTCGGCCTGGCCGAACGCGGGGGCGGCGAGGAGCTGTACAACACGCTCCTCCTCATCGGCCCGGACGGCGAGACCATCGGCGCGCACCGCAAGGTGCACCTGTGGGACCAGGAGCCGAAGTACTTCGCTTCCGGGCACCGGTTCGACGTCCTGGACACCGGCCTCGGCCGGGTCGGTCTGTCCGTCTGCCACGACTCGCGGTTCCCCGAGGCCACGCGCAGGCAGGTCGTGGCGGGCGCCGAGATCCTGGTCTGCGTCTTCGCCTACGCCCCCGACCCGGGCGTCCCCGCGGACATCCTCGCCCACCGCGCGGTGACGCGCGCGTGGGAGAGCACCGCGTACTACGTGCTCGCCAACCGTCTGGGCAGCGAGCACGGCGCGGACTTCGCAGGCCGCAGCGTGGTCACCGGGCCCACCGGCGAGATCCTCACCGGCGCCCACGGTCCGCGGGATCCCGTGGTCCGCGCCCGCCTCCACCACCGGCCCCTGGCCGATGCCCGCCGCACCGTGGACGTCGCCCGCGAGCGGCGGCCCGACATCTACGGCGACCTCTCCCCCACCTCACCGGAAACGTCAGCAATGAGCCAGCAGGAGCGCCCGTGACCGCCTTCACCTCATCGGACCGCGTGCGGGAGGTCCTCCGGCACTCCCTGCGGCCCTCCACCCGCCCGCCGGCGGACGTGATCTCCCTGGCGTCGGGCGAGCCGGACTTCGCGACGCCCGAGCACATCCGCACGGCGCACGCCGCCGCGGTCGAGGCGGGCGCCACCCACTACGCGGCCTGGAACGGCGCCCCCGACCTTCGGGAGGCCCTGGCCCGGCAGGCCGGCGGCCCCGGCCGGCCGGGGCGGGGGGCGGACCAGGTCCTCGTCACCCACGGCGGCAGCGGAGCCCTGGCCGCGGCGATCCTCGCCTGCGTCGACCCCGGCGACCGGGTCGTCATCCCCGTCCCGACCTACTCCCTCTACGCCGACCTGGTGCGGATGGCCGGGGGCGAGCCCGTCCTCGTGCCGCAGCGCGACGACCTGCACCTGGACCTGGACGCGGTGGCCGCGGCCGCTCCCGGCGCCCGGATGGTCGCGATCTGCAACCCGTGCAACCCGACCGGCGTCGTGTACTCGGCGGAGGAGCTGGAGGGCCTGCGGGACATCGCCGAGCGGCACGACCTGCTGGTCCTGGCCGACGAGGCCTACGACCAGATCGTCTACGACCCCCGGCGGTTCACCTCCGTGCTGGACATCCCCGGCCTCGCCGAGCGGGTGCTGTACGTCCAGACGTTCTCCAAGACGTACGCGATGACGGGCTGGCGCATCGGATACCTCGTCGCACCGCCCGACGTGGTCGCCGCGGCCGCGGTGGTGCACACGCGTATGGCCGGTCCGCTCAACACCGCGGTGCAGCACGCGGCGCTGGCGGCTCTCACCGGGCCCCAGGAGACCGTGCGGCAGATGCTGGACGAGTACAGGGAGCGACGCGAGCTGGTGACGCGGCTGCTCGACGGCGTGCCCGGCACCCGGCTGCGGGCCCCCGACGGCACCTTCTACGCGTTCGTCGGGCACGACCCGCGGCTGACGTCGGTGCAGGTGGCCGCCACCGCCCGCGAGCGAGGGGTGGCGGTCCGCCCGGGAAGCGAGTTCGGCGGTGAGGGCTCGGTCCGGCTGTCGTTCGCCACGGACCGGGAGACCCTGACCAAGGGGCTCCTCATCCTGCGCGACATGTTCGAGGACATGGCGACCGTGTAGCCGGCCGGGGTTTCCGCCTCCGACCAGTGGAAACTTCGATCACATGAGCCAGCGAACCCACGAGCACGTCGACGAGCGGACGGCCCGCAAGGTGGCCGAGGAGGCCCGGGAGGCCGAATGGCGGCTGCCGAGCTTCGGCAAGCAGCTGTTCCTCGGCGACCTGCGCCTCGACCTGATCCATCCGCACCCCCGCCCGTCGCCGGAGCAGCGGGCGAAGGGCGAGGGGTTCCTCGCCAAGCTCTCCGCGTTCTGCGCCGCCGAGGTCGACCCGGCGCGGATCGAGCGGGAGGCGCGCATCCCCGACGAGGTCGTGCGGGGCCTGCGCGACCTCGGCGCGCTCGGCATGAAGATCCCCGAGAAGTACGGGGGGCTCGGGCTCAGCCAGCTCTACTACGGCCGCGCGCTGATGGTGGTGGGGTCGGTCAGCCCGGCGCTCGGGGCGCTGCTGTCGGCGCACCAGTCGATCGGCGTCCCGCAGCCGGTCAAGATGTTCGGGACGCCCGAGCAGAAGGACGCCTGGCTGCCGCGCTGCGCCCGGGAGGTCAGCGCGTTCCTGCTCACCGAGCCCGACGTCGGCTCCGACCCGGCGCGGCTGCGCGCCACCGCCGTCCCCGACGGGGACGGTTACGTCCTCAACGGCGTCAAGCTGTGGACGACCAACGGCGTCGTCGCCGACCTCGTCGTGGTGATGGCGCGCGTGCCGAAGTCGGACGGGCACCGCGGCGGCATCTCCGCGTTCATCGTGGACATGGCCACGCCCGGCATCACCGTCGAGAACCGCAACGCGTTCATGGGGCTGCGCGGCATCGAGAACGGCGTCACGCGGTTCCACGACGTGCGGGTCCCGAAGGCGAACCTGATCGGCGCGGAGGGCGCGGGCCTGAAGATCGCGCTGACCACGCTCAACACCGGGCGGCTGTCGCTGCCCGCGATCTGCGCGGCGGGCGGCAAGTGGGCCGCCGGGATCGCGCGGCAGTGGTCGAGGGAGCGGGTGCAGTGGGGGCGGCCGGTCGGCGAGCACGAGGCCGTCGCGACCAAGATCGCGTTCATCGCGGCGACCGCGTACGCGATGGAGGCGATGCTCGACCTGTCCGGGCAGCTCGCCGACGACGAGCGGGGCGACATCCGGATCGAGGCGGCCCTGGCCAAGCTGTGGTCGTCGGAGATGGCGTGCCGCGTCGCCGACGAGCTGGTGCAGCTGCGCGGCGGCCGCGGCTATGAGACGGCCGAGTCGCTGGCGGCGCGCGGCGAGCGGGGCGTGCCCGCCGAGCAGCTGCTCCGCGACCTGCGGATCAACCGGATCTTCGAGGGCTCCAGCGAGATCATGCATCTGCTGATCGCCCGCGAGGCCGTCGACGCGCACCTGTCGGTGGCCGGAGACATCATCGACCCGGACGCGTCCACCGGGCGCAAGGCGCGGGCCGCGGCGAAGGCGGGCGGGTTCTACGCGCGCTGGCTGCCGACGCTCGTCACCGGCGCCGGGCACCGCCCGAACGCCTACGCCGAGTTCGGCCCGCTGGCCCGGCACCTGCGCTACGTCGAGCGGGCGTCCCGCAAGCTGGCCCGGTCGACCTTCTACGCGGCGGGACGCTGGCAGGGAGGCCTGGAGTACCGGCAGGGGTTCCTCGGCCGCATGGTCGACATCGGCGCCGAACTGTTCGCGATGAGCGCGGTCTGCGTCCGCGCCCACGCCGACGCCTCCGCGGAGGGCCCGCTCGGCAGCACGGGCGCGAACGGCACGGGGCCGGCCACGGCGCCCGGCAAGTCCGCCCTGCTGCTCGCCGACGCGTTCTGCCGCCAGGCGCGCGTCCGCGTCGAGGAGCTGTTCGAGGGGCTGTGGCGCAACACCGACGCGATGGACGTCAAGCTCGCGCGGGCCGTCCTCGCCGGCGACTTCGCCTGGGTGGAGGAGGGCGTCCTGGACCCGTCCATCCCGGGGCCGTGGATCGCGCCGTCCGAGCCGGGCCCGAGCGGGCGGGAGGACGTGCACCGGACCATCGGCTGACCCGGCGGGAGATCGGGCACGACATGCCCGGCGGGCCGCCGGCGCGAGAGGGCGTCCCGCCGTCCCGGGGCGTCCGGCTTCGGCGCGGGAGTAGACTGACCCGACCTTCGCGCCAGAGATCGAGCCGTCCCGACGGGGCGGGGGAACGGTCCGGCGAACGAGAAGCCGAACGCCAACGCACCCAGCGAGCGGGAAGTAATGCAGTCATCTGGTCAGAAGAAGTCCATCGCAGGCACCCTCCTCAGCCTCCTCGGCAGCGGCCCGAAGAAGGCCGGACCGGCCGCCGGGCCCGCCCCTGACGGGGACGTCGTCCAGCCCGCCGCCGGAGAGGGCGCGCTGGAGAACCATCTGGGCGGGGACGAGGCCCGCAACTACCGCGAGTACGAGTACCAGACCGTCGCCCCGCACGTCGGCCGCTCCATGCTGGAGGTCGGCTCCGGGCTCGGGCACTTCTCCGAGCAGTTCGCCGGGCGCCTCGACTACCTCGTCGTCAGCGACAACGACCCGTACTGCGTCGGCGAGCTTCGCAAGCGCTACGAGGGCAACGACGACGTCGAGGTCATCGACCTGGCCCTGCCCGCCGACATCACGATCCGGCGCAAGGTCGACACCGTCGTGATGATGAACGTCCTGGAGCACATCAAGGACGACGTCCAGGCGCTGCGCGACCTCGCCGCCGTCACCGAGCCCGGCGGCCGCATCGTCATCTGGGTGCCCGGCTACATGCAGCTCTACGGCGACTTCGACCGCAAGGTCGGGCACGTCACCCGGTACACACCGGCCACGCTGGAGGCGTCGGTCCGGGAGGCCGGGCTCGTCCCCGAGGTGCTCAAGCCGATCAACTTCCTGGGCGGGATCGCCTGGTGGTTCGCGGTCCGCCGCGGCGGCGCCGGCTACCCCGACCCCAAGCTCGTCAAGATCTACGACCGGACGGTGGTGCCGCTCACCCGCACCATCGAACGCTTCGTCAAGCCGCCGTTCGGCCAGACGGTCTTCTGCGTCGCGCGGGTCCCGCGCTAGCGGCGCGTTCCTCGCGCGGACGGGGACGGGTCACCACCGGTGGCCCGTCCCCGTCGCTTTTTTCTTGACGCCGAAACGGTATGTCCCGCCTCGCCGTCCCGGCCCGGGACCGCAAGACTGTGCAGTGGCCGGACGGGGTCCCGGTCCGCCTCTCCGGGCGGAGAAGCACCGCCTGCTTCCGCGGGCCGCGTCCCCGAAAGGCCAGCCACGAAAGTTCCCGTGTGGTCCGACGGTTCGCGGTGGGGAATCCGGGAGGGGAGGTTCCCCGCCGTGAATCAGGCGACCCCGGGCGCGCGGCTCAGGCGCCGACCTTCGGGGTGGCGAACAGGGCCAGCCGGTGCGCGGTCGCGGCGGCCTCGCCGCGGCTCGCCACCTCCAGTTTGCCGAGGATGTTCGACACGTGGACGCTGGCCGTCTTCACCGAGATGAACAGCGCCTCGGCGATGTCGCGGTTGCTGCGGCCCTCGGCGACCAGGCGCAGCACCTCGAACTCGCGGGGCGTCAGCCCGAGCGGCGCGGAGGCGTCGCCGCGGCGGGGCATCCGCGTGCGGCGCAGCAGGTCGGCGACCCGGTCCGCGAGCGGCCGGGCGCCCAGCGCCTCGGTGATCTCGGCCGCCGTGCGCAGGGCCGCCGCGGCGGCCTCGTGGTCGCCGGCCGCGAGCGCGGCCTCCGCCGCGCGGGACAGGGCCCCCGCCCGGTGGTAGGGGTTGGCGAGCGCCTCCCACGCGGCCGCGGCCTCCTCCCAGGCGGCCCGGTCGAGGATGCCGCGCGCCCGGGACAGCTCGGCGGCGAACGTGAGGCAGTGCGCGTGCTGGAGCGGGCCGCTCGTCATCAGGGCGGCGGCGCGCTCCTCCAGGCGGCGCAGGTGGTCCTCGGCGGCGCCGCCGAGCTCGCCGCAGGCCGCCGCGCCGACGATCAGCGCGGGCCACGCGTAGCGGGCGTCGTCCGGCATGCCGGTGTGTTCGAGGACGGGCTCCAGCGCCGCCAGCGCGGCCTCGGGGCGTCCCTCGGCGAAGGCGATGTTCGCCTCCAGCCAGAGGGTGCTGAAGTAGTCCTGCGTCTTCATCCACTTCAGCTTGAGCTTCATGATCTCGCGTGACCTGGCCAGCCGCGCCCTGGCCGTCGCGGTGTCGCCGCGCACGAGCGCCACCCAGCCGGACAGGACGAGCAGCGAGGTGCGGGTCGTGATGGCGGGGTCCTGCTCCATGGCGTGGTTCATCACCGCCAGGGCCTCGTCCCACCGGCCGAGCGAGACCAGCGGCTCGGCCTCGTTGATGGACAGGAACGTTCCCTGCGTGCGGGCCACGCCCCACTGGCGTGCCAGCTCCGCGCCGTGCCCGGCGACGGCGGCGGCCTCCTCGTGCCGTCCGGCCCCCTCCAGGAAGTGCGACCTGATCACGTAGTAGCGCAGCAGCACCCGGTGGTTGCCGCTGCGCTCGGCGGTCTGCCCCACCTCGGTGAGGCGGTCCTCGTCCTCGTAGTCGGTGTGGGCGCAGAACAGGGTGATCAGCGCCTCGGTCTCCGCGACGGGGTCGCCGAGGGCGCGCGCGATGGACAGGGACTCCAGCGCCGCCTCGCGGGCCTCGTCCATGGAGGTGGTGATGCGCACGTAGTTGCCCAGCGTGGACAGGGCCCGGGCGCGCAGGATGGTCGGCGGGTCGGCCGGCAGCGCGTCCACCGCGGCGCGCAGGTCCTCGATGAAGCCGGGGCGCGCCACGTGGTAGAGCATGCGGCCGCGCTGTTCGAGCAGCGCCGCCCAGCGGGCGGTGTCGCGCTCGCCGGCGGCGGCCTCGACCTCCTTCAGCGCGGCGGTGGTCAGCTTGATGCCGCGGTCGAACTCGCCGGCCAGGTCGGCGGCGTTCGCGGCGTCCTCCAGGACCGAGACGTGGTCGGCGCCGATGCGCTCCGCCGCGTCCGGGACCTTGTCCCACAGCTGGAGGACGCGTTCGAGCATCGCCAGGCACTCGGCGTAGGCGACCGCCTTGCGGGCCTCCCTCGCGGCGCGCCAGGACGCGACCAGCGCCCACGTGCTGTCGTGGGCCTGCGTCCAGTGGTAGCTCAGCTCGACCCAGAGCCGCCCGGCCGGGACGAGCCCGGGCTCCTTCTCCAGGGCCTCGGCGTAGCGGGTGTGGAGGCGCGTGAACTCGCCCGGCAGCAGGTCGTCGTGGACGGCCTCGCGGATCAGGGCGTGCCGGAACGCGTAGCCGTCGCCGTCCACGACCAGGACGTTGGCGGCGACGGCGGGCCGCAGGACGCGGGTCAGCGCCGCGTCGTCGAGCCGCGACACCGCCGCCAGCAGCGCGTGCTCGATGCGGGTGCTGCCGCCGCTGGCGTCCCGCAGGACGTCCTGCGTCTCCTCGGGGAGCCGCTGGACGCCCGCCAGCAGCAGGTCGCGCAGCGACTCGGGCAGCTCGCACGCCAGCGTGCCGTCGTCGTCGAGCAGCGCCTCGATGAACAGGGGGTTGCCCTCGCTGCGGGCCTCGATCCGCTCGACGAGGCCGGGCGGCGGGGTCTGGCCGAGCAGCTCGGTGACGAGCGCGGCGACGTCGGCGCGGGCCAGCCGGCCGATCTCCGTCCGGCGGACGCGTTCGAGCCGCTCCAGCCCGGCGAGCAGCTGGCGCAGCGGATGGGTGCGGTGCAGCTCGTCCGACCGGTAGGTCAGGACGACCAGCAGCGGGGCGGCGCCGAGGTTGCGGATGAGGAAGGCCAGCAGGTCGCGGGTGGAACGGTCCGCCCAGTGGGCGTCCTCGATGACGAGCACGACCGGGCCGCGCTCGGCGAGCCGCTCCAGCAGCGTCAGCACGACCTCGAACAGCCGGGCGCGCTCCTCGCCGGAGGCGGCGTCGCTCTCCGGCTCCCCGAACTCGGGCAGCAGCCGCGCGAGGGCGCCGGTGTCGCCGCGCGGGACGAGCCCCGCGACGCCCTCGATGCCGATGTCGCGGACGAGCCCGCGCAGGACGGTGGTGAACGGCGCGAAGGGCAGGCCGTCGGAACCGAGCTCCAGGCAGCCGCCGACCAGCGTCCTGGCGTCGGCGTCCCGGCCGAACTCCCTGATCAGGCGGGTCTTGCCGAGCCCGGCGTCGCCGCCGAGCAGCACGGCGCCCGGTGCGGCGGCGAGAGCGGCCCGCAACTGCCGCAGCTCGGCCGACCTGCCGATCAGGACGGGACTCATCGCGCGCGCGTTCACGTCACAAGCATGCCAAAGGGATCGGACATTCCCACCCGAGTATCACTTCGTGAGACGCCAACCCTGGCCCCGGTGCTCGTCCAGCTCCGGGGCCGCCCCCTGGGCGAGCGGCGGGTGGACGGCCGTCCGGACCGGGCCCTCCTCCTGGACCCTGCGCGACCTGAAGTGATCGAGTTCGAGCATCTCGGCGCGGGTCAGCAGGGGCGCCACCGGGGCACCCGCCCGCGTGAGGCGCTCGACGGCCTCCTCGCGGGTGAGCCCGGCGACGGCGGCGGCGACCGCGCCGTCCAGCTCGCCGATCCGCTGGAGCCGCTCGGCGAACGGGACGGCGGCGTGCTCGCCGATGCCGAGCGCGTGGCACGTCGCCGCCCAGAGCCTCTCCTCGGACACGACGCCGATAGTGATCTTCTGGCCGTCCTTGGTGGGGTAGACGCCGTAACCGGGCACCGGCCCCACGCCCGACCGCCGGGTCGCCGCCGGGACGGTGCCGACCCAGTGCGCCAGGACGTCGGCCATGCCGAGGTCGATGCGGTCGCCGACCCCCGTCTCGTGGGCCTTGAGGCAGGCGGCGGTGATCGCGAAGGCGGCCATCGTCGCGGCCGCCATGTCCGCCAGGGGAAGCTCGTCGGCCTCCGGCGACACGGCGCCCGGCGGGAGCGCGGCCGCGTGGGCGCGGTAGTTGACGTCGTGCCCGGGAACGTCCTTCAGCGGGCCCGCCGCCCCGTACCCGGACAGGGAGCAGTAGACGAGCCGCGGGTTGAGCGCCCTGAGGGTCTGGTGGCCCACGCCCAGCCGTTCGGCGACGCCCGGCCTGAACCCCTCGACGAAGACCTCGGCGTCCCCGGCCAGTTCGGTGAGCGCCGCGAGCCCGTCCGCGGTCTTGAGGTCGAGCGCGATGCCACGCTTGTGCCGGTTGAGGACGTCGAAATGGTCGCGGAACATCCGCATCGGCTCCCCGCCGGGCGGCTCCACCTTGATCACGTCGGCGCCGAGCTGGGCGAGCAGCTGCGTCGCGTACGGCCCGGGCCGCCACATCGTCAGATCGAGGACGCGCAGTCCGTCCAGCGGCGCCATGGTGCTCCTCGCGTGTCGGGGACCATCACCGTGCCGCTGCGCCGCGTCCGGAGTCAAGCGAGCGCTTGGTCGCGAAGGGTTCGCGGGAGCGGCCGCCGCCCCGCGAAGAAGAACGGGCCGCACGCCCGGCGCCGGTCGCTCGGAAGCGACCGGCGCGGGGTGCGGCCCGCCGACTGCTCGGGGAGGCCCGGCGGGCCTCCCCGTCGTCGTGTCCGCCCGGCGCCGGGGCGCCGGACGGACACGGTCAATGATCAGAACACGTCCCTCACATCTGGTCGGGTGCGGGGACGCCGAGGAGCTCCAGGCCGGTGACCAGCGTGCGCAGCGTGACCGCGCACAGGGCCAGCCGGGACGCCCTGGTCTCCTCGTCGACGCCCTCCTTGAGCACCGGGCAGGCCTCGTAGAAGGCCGTGTAGCGGGTGGCGAGGCCGTAGAGATACTCCGCCACCAGGTGCGGTGCCGCCGCCGCGCCCGCCTCCTCCAGCGTGATGCCGAAGTCCAGCAGGTGCAGCGCCAGGTTCCGCTCCTCCTCGGTCCCGATCACGATCGGGCCCGTGGCCGACTCCGGCGTCAGCCCGCCCTTGCGCAGGACGGACTTCATCCGGACGCCGGCGTACTGCACGAAGCCGGCGGACCTGCCGGTGAACGCGATCATCCGTTCGAGGTCGAACGGATACTTGCTGCTCCGCGCCACCAGCAGGTCGGCGAACTTCACCGCGCCGATGGCGACGTCGCGGATGATCGCCTCACGGGTCTCGGCGTCGAACCGCTCGCCGCGACCGCTCTCGTCGAACTTCGCCGCGGCCCGCTCGTACGCGCCGTCCAGCAGTGCGGACAGCGGGACCGCGTCGCCGGAGCGGCTCTTCAGCTTGCCGCCGGTCGCGGGGTCGGTCACCATGCCGATCTTGGCGTGTTCGAGCACGGTACCCCCGAGCAGGAGGTCCGCCTTCTCCGCGACGGCGAACAGCAGCTCGAAGTGCTCCTTCTGCTCGTCGCCCACCACGTAGACCACCCGGTCGGCGCGCAGGACGGCGACCCGGTAGGCGATCGTGGCGAGATCGGTGGTGGTGTAGTTGTAACCGCCATCGCTCTTGCGGACGATGACCGCCTTGGCCTTGCCGTCCCTGCCCTTGAAGTCCGACAGGAAGACGCACAGGGCGCCCTCGCTGGGCACCGCGAGGCGGCGCTGCTCCAGCTCGTCGACGATCTCGGGGAGGAGCCCGTTGTAGAAGCTCTCCCCCATGGCCTCGTCGGCGGTCAGCCTGACGCCGAGCCGCTCGTACAACGCGTTGTAGGAACGCAAGGAGACGTCCACGAGGCGCTGCCAGTACCGCAGCGTCTCGTCGTCGCCCTGCTGGAGGGCGACGAGCCGCCGCCGCGACCGTCCGGCGAACCCCTCGTCCGACTTGAACCTCGCGTTGGCCGCCTTGTAGAAGGCGCCCGTGTCGCTCACGAACGCGCGGAGCCCGGCATCGGTGCCCCCCTCGAAGTCGAGGAGGTGCTCGATGAGCATGCCGAACGGCGTGCCCCAGTCACCGATGTGGTTGTCCCGGACCACCTCGTGTCCCAGGAACTCCAGGATCCGGGCGATGGCGTCGCCCACGATCGTCGTCCGCAGGTGACCGACGTGCATCACCTTCGCGACGTTGGGTGAGGAGTACTCCACCACGACCTTCTGCGGCTGCACGGCCCTGAGCACCCGGAGGCGCTCGTCGGCCGCGATCCGCTGGAGCTGCTCGGCGATCCACTCGCCGCTCAGCGTCAGGTTGATGAAGCCGGGCCCGCTGATCTCGACCGCCGACACGACGTCGTCGACGTCGAGCCGGTCCACGAGCTCCCGTGCCACTTCCCGGGGGTTGCGCTCCAGGACCTTGGCCAGCGCCAGCGCGACGTTGGCCTGAAGGTCCGCGTGCTGGGAGGGCCGGATGGCGGGGTCCACCCACCGGTACTGCGCCCCGAAGGCGGCTTCCAGCGCGTCCCTGAAGCGCCTGGCGAGAACGGCCACCGGCGACGGGCCGGTGAGATTGAACCTGTCCAGTTCTGGGTTCATCGCGCGTCTCTCCTGTTCTTGTTTGTCGGTTGCGGGTCGATCCCGCACCGGTGACCGTCCGCGTCCGCGGGGCCGCGGCAACCCGGGCCCGCGCTCCCGGTCCCCGGTGGGCCTAGGCTGTGTCCAAAGTCCCGGCCCACTCCGCTCGCCTGGCGGCTCGCTACGTGACCGGGCCTAGGCGAACGCGGCATCGCTTCGCGATCTGCCCGGCTCCGCTCGCCTCCGGCCTCGCTCCACCGGCCAGGTCACGCGTTCGCGCGGCATGGCCAAGGCGACTTCGAGACAGGCCCTAGCCCTTGCTGGACGGGCGTCCCGCGATCAGATCGCTCAGCCGGTCCCCGAGGCGCTGGACGGGGAGGCGGTACCGGCGCTCGCGGGTCAGCGCCCGCCGCTCCTTGCGGGACCCCTCCGCGTAGCGGCGCCGGGCCCACGGCGAGTCCGGCCGGGCCAGCCGGATCGCCCCGACGATCGCGACGAGCCCGATGAACAGGCCGATGACGCCCGTCCAGACCTTGCCCTTGAGCAGGGCGATCACCGCGACGCACAGGTTGAACAGCAGGACGGCCGCGATGCCCCACAACCCGTCCCCGGCGGCGTCGTCCACGCCCAGCGGCCGCAGGCCCAGCAGCATCAGCCCGCAGAGCGCGATCATGATGAAGACGACCTCGACCGACAGCCGGCCCTGCTCGCTCCAGTAGACGTCCTGGAGGTGCAGGACGAGGGCGAACTCGTCGAGGACGAGCGCGGTGCCCGCCCCGAACACGGCCGCGGCGCCCGCCGCCCACCCGGACGAGTCGTCGGTGATCGCCAGACCGCCCACCCCGCCGACGCACATGAACACGAGCCCGAACACGACGTGGTGGATGTGCCGCCCGCCGGGCGTCACGTTCCCGGGCCACCACCGCACCTGCCGCCGGATCATCCGCACGCTGAACCGGATGAACAGGAACGCCGCGATGAACGCCACGAAGAAGCAGAACAGCCGGAGCCGCCCGGCATCCGCGATCTCGCGCGTGAACCAGTCCCCCACACCCGCACCTTTCCCCCGGGCGGGTAAAGCCCACCTCCGCACCGCCCGGCCCTGTCAGCCGCGGGGGCGGAGGCCTGCCCAGACGAGGACCGCGCTGGCCAGGGTCACGGCCACGTCCACGCCGAGGGCGAGGTGGATGCCGGCCAGTTCCACGCTCCGCGTCGCGGCGACCGAGCCGAGGATGGGGATGCCGATGGTGATGGCCACCTGCTGGGTCATCAGCGTCAGCCCGGTCGCCAGGCCCTGCTCCTCGTCCGGGAGCCCGGAGGTGCCGGTGACGGTGTACGCCACGATGCACGTCACGTGCCCGAAGAAGCCGACGAACAGCGCGGGGATCAGGATCGCGAGCGCCGTCCGGTCGGTTCCGAGGAACACCAGGGGCAGGGTCGCCAGGCCCTGCACGGCCAGGCCGCAGCTCAGCACGGCCCGGCCGCCGAAGCGCCCGATGACGCGCCCTGCGATCACTCCGGCGCCGACGGACGCCAGGCCCGGGACACCGAGGACGAGACCGGTCTCCAGCGGCGTGAAGCCGAGGACGTTCTGCAGGTAGAGCGTCATCAGGAAGATCATGGCGGGCTCCATGGCGAAGACCACGAGGCCCGCGTAGTTGCCCCACTTCACCGTGGGGCGGCGGAGGATGCGCACCGGGGCGAGCGGCGCGGGCGAGCGCAGTTCGATCGCCCAGAAGGCACCCAGCAGCAGCACGCCCGCGACGGCGGCGGGGACGTTCCGCTCGATGACCGCGTAGATCGCGGCGAGCAGGCCGCCGGTCACGGTCACCGCGCCGGGCAGGTCCAGCCGCAGCCGGGCGGGGCGGACGCTCTCGCCGATCAGGGCGGGGGCGGCCACCAGCACGGCCACGGCGACCGGGACGTTGATGAAGAACGCCGCCCGCCAGCTCAGCAGGCTGACGAGGGCGCCGCCGACCAGGGCGCCGACGGTGAAGCCCGCGGAGAGCAGGGCACCGTTGAGGCCGAGGACGCGCTCGCGCAGCGGGCCCTCCGCGAACGTGCTGGTGATCAGGGAGAGCGCCGCGGGGGTGGCCATCGCCGTGGCGAACCCCTGGAGGGCCCGGGCGGTCAGGAGCGTCTCGGGGCCGGCAGCGAAGCCGCCGAGCAGCGAGGCCCCGGTCAGCAGCGCCATCCCGGAGAGGAACAGCCTGCGGCGGCCGAACAGGTCCGCCATCCGGCCGAACACCAGCGTGAAGCCCGCCGCGGGCAGCGCGTACGCGGCGGTGATCCAGGGCAGGCCGTCGGCGCCCAGCCCGACGCCCTCACCCGCCATCGGAAGGGCGACGTTCAGGATGGAGAAGTCGACGGAGAGGGTGAACCCGGCGCCGAGCAGGACGAGCAGGATCAGCCGCTGCCTGCCGCCGATACGCGGGGGCGACGCGGTCTTCGTGGGCGGGGTCGTTTCCGTGGGCGGGGTCGTTTCCGTGGGCATGGCAAGGAGCCCTTTCCGCAAGGGGGTTCGAAAGCGCAGGACGGTCAGGGCGTCCGGCGTGAGACGGCCGTGAGCGGCCGATGGCGTGGGCGGCTAGCGGGCGTCGCGCTCGGCTTCTTCGGCGATGCGCTTGACGTTCGCCAGGCGGCGGTCCCAGTCGGCCGCGAGGGAGGCCATCCACCGCGCCGTCGCGTTCAGGGCGGCGGGCCGCACCGCGTAGCGCACCTCGCGTCCGACCCGGCTGCTGGAGACCAGCTCGGCCGCGTCCAGGACGACCAGATGCTTGACCACCGCCTGCCGCGAGACCGGGAGGCGCCCGGCGAGGGTCGTGGCGGTGGCCTCGCCGTGTTCGGCGAGCAGGTCGAGCAGGCGGCGCCGCGTCGGATCGGCCAGCGCGGCGAGGACGCTGTCGACCGGCGCGGCGCCGTCGTCGGGGGTGTCGGTCACGCGGATTCGACGCGGGTCTTGAAGGCGTCCAGCACCTGGGGCCAGCCGCCGGTGTTGTCCTCCACGGCCTTGCGGCGCAGGTCGTCGGATCCGGCCAGCGCGGCGAAGCCGCTCTCGACGACGCGCAGCCGCGTCTTGCCGCCCTCGGGGGTCAGCGTGAACTCCACGAGGGTGCTGTTGTCGTCGCGCAGCTCCTCCCCCGGGAAGGCGCTGACCCAGCGGTAGGCGACGTAGGTCGGCGGCTCGACCTTCTCCACGCGCACGGGGAAGTCGCCGTGCTCGGCGTTCTTCACCACCATCGACTCGCCCTCCGCGGCCCCTCCGGGCGGGCCCGGCACGTCGGCCACCCAGAACCCGGGGTCGGCCACCAGCGACCAGACCCGGTCCAAGGATGCCGCGATCAGGGTTTCACGTTCAATTCGGTTCTCACTCATCTGGCTGCTCTCCCGTTCGTCCCGTTGGTGCAACCTCAGGGTTGCACATAGGCACCCGGCGACGCAACCCTGCGGTTGCACATTGCTGGAGCGGACCTGTCCGGCCTGGTCGGGGCCCGTGCGATGTCCGCGATGCGCAAACGGCGGCGTCCGCCACAGGAAAGACCGGGGGCCCGCGCAGGGGGTTCACTCGCGAAGACGCACCGCGAGAGAAGACGCACCGCGAGAGGAGCCGTTCCCATGCCGGAGACCCCCGGTCCGGAGTTCTGGAAGAACCTCAGGCCGATCGAGAACTCGCAGAAGCCGGACGCGCTGCCGGAGGTGTACCTGCCGAAGGTCGCCACCGACGACGACCGGTACTACGTGCCGTTCACCGACACGGTCGGGTCGCGGCCGCTGTGGATCAACGTGAAGGACAACACCTGGTCCGACGTCCTGCGGTCCAAGGAGGCCGGGCTCGTCAACCGGCACTACCACCCCCACGAGGTGTTCGCCTACACGATCTCCGGCAAGTGGGGATACCTGGAGCGCCCCTGGACGGCCACGGCCGGCGACTTCGTCTACGAGGCGCCCGGCGAGGGGCACACCCTCGTCGCCTACGAGCACGAGGAGCCGATGAAGACGCTGTTCATCGTCAAGGGCCCGCTGATCTGGCTGGACGAGAACGGCGAGCCCGAAGGCCTCTTCGACGTCCACGACTACATCGACATGTGCCGCAGGCACTACGACGCGGTCGGGCTGGGCGCGGACCTCATCGACTCGCTCTTCCGATGAGCACGGCGCGCGTCACGACGTAGGCTCCGTCGCGGGGACGCGCCCCGCGGCAGAAGGAGCGGACCATGCCGGCACCGATGATCTCCGAGGCCAGCACGGAGGAGGTCGACCCGCGCGACCGCATCGAGTTCTGGGAGGACTACAACCGCAGGGCGCTGGTCGGGCTGTCGTGCACCTCCTACTCCGAGGACGGGCTGCTGGCCCGGCAGGCCAACTTCCGGCTCGGGGACGTCCGGCTGGCCGACATCAGCGGCAACGCCCACGCGGTGGAGCGCACCCCGCAGGTGGCCAGGTCGGCGCCGAAGGACTCGGTGTTCGCGACCCTGCTGGTCGAGGGCGAGGCGGTGTTCCTGCACGAGCACGGCTGCCTCGCCGCGACCGCGGGCGACCTCGTCCTCTACGACACGCGCCGCCCCTACCTGTTCGGGTTCTCCTCGTCCATGCGGCAGTTGCTCGTGGACGTCCCCCGCGATCTGTTCGTCGAGCGGTGCATGGCGGGCGGCGTCCCCGCCCCCGTGCTGTTCGGGCGCGGGACCGCCCGGGAGGGCGAACTGGTCGTGGCGCTGCGGTCCGTCCTGGAGAAGCCGGGCGCGCAGTCCCGCGGGAACGTCCTCGACCTGTTGCGCATGCTCGCCACGGAGCGGTCGGGCGGACGGTCCGCGCCCGCCGCGTACCAGACCCAGCTGATCGTCGCCGAGGACTACGTCGAGCGGCACCTGCACGACCCCCGCCTCACCCCCGGGCAGGTCGCGGGCGTGCTGGGGGTGTCGGTACGGCATCTCGGCCGGATCTTCGAGGCGGCCGGCACCACCCCGGCGAGGCACATCCTGGAGCGCCGCCTCCAGCGGGCCCACGACGACCTCGCCTCCCCCCGCACCGCCCGCACGACCATCGCGGACGTCGCCTACCGCTGGGGCTTCTCCAGCCAGGCGCACTTCGCCCGCCACTTCCGCGCCCGCTTCGGCCGCACCCCTTCGGAGACCCGCGCGTCCGCCCGCTGACGTGCGGTTGCGCCGGTGAGCGAGCCCGGAAAGGATGATCCACACTCACAGCGAAGGCGGCAATGTGGACATCTCGGTCAAGTACCAGCCCACCGAGGACGAGGTGACCCGGGCGTTCACCGAGGGTTTCAAGCGGCAGCTCACGGTCCTGTACGCGGTTCTCGTCATCGTCCTGCTCGGGGGCGCGGCGTACAGGTTCGCCGCGGGTGACCCGGGAATGGGCATCGGCGCGCTGGTGGCGGCGGTCCTGAGCCCCCTGGCGGGGACGTGGTGGCTTCGCAGGCGCGCGCGGCGGATGCTCTCGTTCCTCTGCGTCCCCACGACGGTGCGGGTGACCGACAGCGGCTACGACTGCCGGACGGACGAGTCCACCACGGAGATGCGGTGGACCATGTTCTCCCACGTGTACCCCACCCCGGAGTTCTGGCTGCTGTACGTGAACGACCAGCCCGCCGCCTTTCTCCCCAGGGCCGCCTTCGATGCCGCCCAGCAGGCCGAGATCGACGCCTTCCTGGCCGCTCGCAAGATCAGTCGGAGTCGGTGACGGCCAGCACGGCCACCGTCCGCCGCTCGGGGCGCAGGGCCGCGATGCCCACGTCCAGCGGCGGGACGACCCGGAGATGCCAGTCCGAGCCGTAGAAGAGCCATGTGCACCGGTCGGCGCCTCGCTCGACCGCCGCCGGGTCGGCCTCCTGGACGTCCGCCAGCGCCGCCAGCGACTCCCAAGACGCCTTGCGCGCATAGGCGCCGTGCATGCGGGGCCCGTAAGCACCGCCGGAAGCGGCCCCGCCGAACAGCGTCCGCAGGACGTCGACGGTGGTCGCCCGCCGCACTCCGGCCGTGGTGGCACCGGTGCTGGCTGCCGGCAGGAGGCGGAGCAGCGAAGCACCGAAGTCGGCGGGGGCCAGCGGGCGGTCCAGCCGGAACAGCCCCGCCTCCAGGGCATCGGCGCCCGACGGCCAGTTGCGGTAGGCGCTCAACGCCTGCCGAGCGTCGGGCCAGTCGACCGCCGCCACCCCGATGTCGAGACCCGTGGCCCCCGGCGCCTCCGGCGCCCCCTCGCCGGGCGGGCGCCAGGGCCCGGCCGGGCCCGGATGCCGGGGCAGCCCGAGATGCCGCTCGGCCCCGACCGGGCGAAGCGGCAGGTTCGCCAGCGGATGCCCGGCGTCCCGCAGCCTCCCGGCGAACCCCGCGGCGGACGCCGCGTCGTGGCGCAGGGCCGTCTCCTGGAGGAGGCAGGCCGCGAGTTCGTCCGACGCTTCGGCGTCGTCGAACACCGCGAGGAGATGCTCGGCGGGCTGGGCGCAGGCCAGCCACTCCGCGACCTCCGGCAGGCTGTAGCGAAGGTCGCCGCCCCACGCCAGCCCCTCGGCCGCGAGGGCGCGGACGCGCGCGGTGCGCTCCGCGCCGCCGGGCGCGCTCGCCAGCCGCCGCAACGCGACCTCGAAGCCGTACCGCATCGGGTGGGTCGGCTCCCCGACCTCCAGCAACGCCGCCAGCAGCCGTTCGAGCCACTCCGGCTCCGCCTTCTGGACGGCGTTGTCGGTCACCTTGACGGCCCTGTCCCAGTGGCGGTCCCTGTAGGTGTCCGCCAGTCCCATCCGCCGGACGGCCTTCTCGATCTCCACACCGCGCAGTCTCACACCCGGAATGTCGGAGAGCGACCCTTAGGCTGGCCCGATGATCACGGCTCCGCGGCACGCCACCACCTACAGCCTCTTCGTCCCGGACGAGGCGGCCGCCCGTGAGGGGGCCCGGGCGCTCGCCGGACGCGGCCACGCGCTCGTGCGCGTCGCCCCGGACACCACGACCGACTCCGGGTGGCGGGTCGACGGCCTCGACGAGGGCCCCTATCCGGACGACGACGAGCGCTGGTGGGCGGCCGCCGAGCACCGCGCCGTCGCGGCGCTGGCCGAGGGGCTCGGCGGCCGCCTCTCGTGCTCGATGGCCCTTCCCGAGACCGCCCGCCGCTTCTTCCCCGAGGGTGAGGGCGTCTGCGACCGGAGCGCCGGCGACGTCCGCGACCTGCGGGTGGCCGTCCTGTCCCGCGAGCCCGCCCGCACGCCCGCGCCGGCCATCGTCCACGGCCTCGGCAGGCAGGAGCCGTCCGGCGGCCCGACGGGCGAGCCGATCGTCCTGGACGGTCTGGACGACATCGACTGGTCGTCTCTGACCGGGGCCTACGGACCGGCCGACGAGGTCCCGGACATCCTGCGGGGCCTCGCCGCCAACGACGAGGGGTGGGAGGAGGCCGTCGAGGAGTACTTCAGCACGGTCGTCCACCAGGACACCTGCTACGACTGCACTCCAGAGACCATCGGCTTCCTCGTCCAGCTCGTCCGCGCGCCGCGGCTGTTCCCCGCGTACCGGTTCCACCTGCTGATCCACCTGGCCTACATCGCCACGATCGACCCCGTCCCGGAGACCGGCGAGCCCGACTCGGACGAGGCGGCCGCCTGCCGCGCGGTCATCGACCGCCTTCCCGGCCTGCTGGCCCTCTGGCCGGACCTGCCCGCGACGGAGCGCGCCTGGCTGATCGTCCTGGCGGCCGTCCGTCCCGGCGCGGAGCCGCGGCCCGAGTTCCGGGAGTTCCGGCACCGGGTGGACGGCCCGAGCCCCGCTCTCGATCTCGCGCTCGCCCTGATGTCCGGCGACGGCGGCGCCGTCCGCGAGTTGACGCTCGCCGCGGCCGCATGGGACGAGGAGGTCTCCGCGATGCTGGAGGAGCCGTTCTCCCGGCGCACCCGCGACCTGAAGGTCCTCTTCCACCTCGCGCTGGCCGAGCTCGCGCCGGCCTAGGCTGGTCAGCGGCCCTGGAAGTCCGGGGGGCGGTTCTCCAGGAAGGCCGTGATGCCCTCCTTGGCGTCCTCGGTGCCGGTCAGCTCGACCAGCTCGGACAGCAGGTGGGCGACCTGGTCCTCCAGGGGGCGGCCCTCGATGGCGAAGAACGCGTCGCGGCCGCGGCGCAGGCCCACGGGGCTCTTGGACGCGATCAGGCGGGCCAGCTCGTCCACGCGGGCGTCCAGCTCGGCGCGCGGGACGACCTCGGTGACCAGGCCGATGTCGCGGCCCTCGGCGGCGGTGACGCGGGCGCCGGTGTAGTAGAGCTTGAAGGCGTGCTTCGGGGCGACGTTCCGGTTGATGATCGCCATGATCATCATGGGCCAGAGACCGACGTTGACCTCGGGCGTGGCGAGCTTGACGTCGTCGGCCGCGATGACCAGGTCGCAGGCGGCGGCGAGGCCGAGGCCGCCCGCGACGGCGTGCCCGGCCAGCCGCGCGATGATCGGCTTGCCGAGCCCGGGGAAGGCCGTGAAGAGCCGGAAGGGGGCGCTGTCGCGGACGGCGCCGGCGTCCGCGACCGACCGGCCGTCGGCCTGCGCCCGGCCGAGGCCGCCGAGGTCGGCGCCCGCGCAGAACGCCCGGTCCCCGGCGCCGGTCAGGACGATGACCCGGACTCCGGTGTCGGCCCTGGCCCGCTCGAACGCGTCGAGCAGCTCGCCGATCATCTGGTCGCTGAGCGCGTTGCGGGCGTCGGGGCGGTTCAGCGTGATCCGCGCGATCCGCTCGTCCACCGAATACAGGATCGTCTCGTACATGTCCCCGGCCACCTCCGAACGGTACCGCCCCCCGGAGCGGGCTCCGGGGGGCGGTGCCTCGACGGACTCAGATGCGCTCGATGATGGTGGCGTTGGCCTGGCCGCCGCCCTCGCACATCGTCTGCAGGCCGTAGCGGCCGCCGGTGCGCTCCAGCTCGTGCAGCAGCTTGGTCATCAGGACGCCGCCGGTCGCGCCGAGCGGGTGCCCGAGGGCGATCGCGCCGCCGTTGGGGTTGGTCCTGTCCAGCGAGGCGCCGGTGTCGTGCGCCCACGCCATCGGGACCGGGGCGAACGCCTCGTTGACCTCGAAGACGTCGATGTCGTCGATCTTCAGCCCGGCGCGGTCCAGGGCCTTCTCGGTGGCGGGGATCGGGCCGGTCAGCATGTAGACCGGGTCGGAGCCGCACACCGCGAGGGTGTGGATGCGGGCGCGCGGGGTGAGGTTGTACCGCTTGACGGCCTCCTCGGAGGCGATCAGCACCGCGGAGGCGCCGACGGAGATCTGCGAGGCGACGGCGGCGGTGATCCGGCCGCCCTCGCGCAGCGTCTTGAGCCCCGCCATCTTCTCCAGCGTGGTGTCGGCGCGGGCGCCCTCGTCCTTGGACAGCCCGGCGATGGGGGCGATCTCGCGGTCGAAGTAGCCGGCCTCGATGGCCTTGGCGGCGCGCTGGTGGCTCTCCAGCGCGAACCTCTCCAGGTCCTCGCGGGTGAAGCCCCACTTCTCGGCCATCAGCTCGGCGCCGCGGAACTGGGAGATCTCCTGCATGCCGTAGCGCTCGGCCCAGCCCTCGCCGTAGGGGAAGGGCATGCCCTTCTCCAGGGCCATGGCGACGGAGGAGCCCATCGGGACGACCGCCATCTGCTCGACGCCGGAGGCGACGACGAGGTCCTGGGTGCCCGACAGCACGCCCTGGGCGGCGAAGTGGATCGCCTGCTGGGACGACCCGCACTGGCGGTCGATGGTCACGCCGGGCACGCTCTCCGGCAGCCCGGCCGACAGCCACGCGGTGCGCGCGATGTCCAGCGACTGCGGGCCGACCTGCATGACGCAGCCCATGATCACGTCTTCGACCCCGGAGGGGTCGACCCCGGTGCGGTTGACGAGCTCCTTGAGCACGTGCGCCCCGAGGTCGGCGGGGTGGACGTCCTTGAGAGCGCCCTTCTTGGTACCGACGGGGGTACGGACCGCGCCGACGATGTACGCCTCGGCCACTACGCCTCCAAAATCTGGGGTTCCGTCCCGAAACCGAGTGTGATTCGGTTAGTCGGTATGAGATTACATCCCTCCCGGCGCAACGCGCTGTGAGGTGGGTCTCGGGGACCCTAGGCCCCCCGCTCCGCGGGCCGCGGGCCGGGCCCGAGCACCTCGCCGTCCGCCTCGTCGCCGAGGGACGCCTCCGCCAGCCGCGACAGGACGTCCGCCAGCTCAGGATGCTCCTCGGGAGCCCAGCCGTCCAGATGCCGGGAGAGCCCCTCGCACCGGGCGACGAACAGGCGCTCGGCGGCGTCCCGCCCTGACGGCGTGACGGCGAGGACCCCCTCGCGCCGCTGGACGTAGCCGGCGTCCACGAGCCGGTCGACGTACGGGCGGCCCTGCTCGACCCGCACCCCCGCCCGGTCGGCGAGTTCCTGGCCGGTGACCGTCCCGTCCTTGGCGATCCGGCACAACGCCCAGACGCTGCCCGCGGGCAGGGACACGCCCGAGAACGCGGCCAGCCGGTCGTACATCTCGAAGGCCCTGGCGTCCCGGCGCATCAGCTCGCTCAGGGCGCGCTCCATCTCATGCCTTGACGACCGGACGGTCGGCGCCGCGCCGAAGCCCTCCCCGTAGTCGGGCGTCTGCGCTGTCTCCCGCAGCGGGACCTCGCGCAGGAACCAGGTCAGCACGAACGCGGGCCGCCGCCACGGGGACCGCCCAGAAGAACACCGAGTCGATCGACTGCGCGTAGGCGTGCAGAACGGCGTCCTTCACCGCGACCGGGTACCGGTCGAGCAGCCTCGGATTGCCCTGGACGGCCGCTGGGTCGAACCCCGGCGGCAGGACCCGCGCCAGGTCCGCCACATGGCCGGCGAGCTGGTTGCTGAAGATCGAGCCGAACACCGCGACGCCGAACGACCCGCCGATCTGCCGGAAGAAGGTGACACCGGACGTCGCGGAGCCGAGGTCCTGGTACGACACCGCGTTCTGGACGGCGATCACGAGCACCTGCATGACCAGGCCGAGCCCGAAGCCGAGCAGCGCGAACCGCAGGCTCATGCTCAGGGTGGTGGAGTTCTCGTCCAGCGCCGAGCACAGGTAGAGCGCCAGCGCGATGATCGGCGTCCCGACCATCGGGTAGATCTTGTAGCGGCCGAACCGGGTGATCAGCTGGCCGGAGCCGATCGAGCTGAGCAGCATGCCGAGCATCATCGGCAGCAGGTAGACGCCCGACAGCGTGGGCGAGACCCCGTGCACCACCTGAAGGAAGATCGGCAGGAACGTCAGCGCGCCGAACATCGCGAAGCCGACCGCGAAGCTGATCGCGGCGCCGAGCGCGAAGACCGGGTGGCGCAGCAGCGCCGGCGGCATGATCGGCTCGGCGGCGCGCCGCTCGACCAGCAGCCACACGCCGATCAGCGCCACCGAGCCGGCGGCCAGCCCGATGATCGGCGCGGACGCCCAGGCGTAGCGCGTCCCGCCCCAGGTGGCCGTCAGCACCAGCCCGACGGCCCAGCCGACGATCAGCAGCGTGCCGAGGTAGTCGATGCGGTGGCGCTCCCGCTCGCCCGTCGCGTGCAGGACGGCGGCGATCACCGCCAGCGCCACCACCCCGATGGGCAGGTTGATGTAGAACACCCAGCGCCAGGTCAGGTTGTCGACGAACCAGCCGCCGAGCAGCGGGCCGCACACGCTGGCCACGCCGAAGACCGCGCCGAACAGGCCCTGGTAGCGGCCGCGCTCGCGGGGCGGCACCACGTCCCCGACGATGGCGACGGCGAGCACCATCAGCCCGCCGCCGCCGAGGCCCTGCAGGGCGCGGAACACGATCAGCTGCGTCATGTCCTGCGCCAGGCCGCACAGCGCCGACCCGATCAGGAAGATGACGATCGACGCCTGGAACAGCCGCTTGCGGCCGTACTGGTCGCCGAGCTTGCCCCACAGCGGCGTGGACGCCGTCGAGGACAGCAGGTACGCCGTGACGACCCACGACAGGTGGTTGAGCCCGCCGAGCTCGCTGACGATCGTCGGCAGCGCGGTGGACACGATCGTCTGGTCCAGCGCCGCCAGCAGCATGGCGAGCATGAGGGCGCCGAGGACGACGTAGAGGTCCCTGCCCTTCGGCATGGCCCGCTCGTCCCGCGCCGCCGCCGTCGCCGTCATGCCGTCGCCCCCCTGCCGCCGCCCATGTACCGGGTACGTGCGGGGAGATGCCTACCCACGAGCCGGTCGGGATCACCCGGCCCAGGCGAGCGCCCCGAGGGGAAAGGCCCTAGCTCACCAGGTCGCGGGCGACCTTCGCGGCGCCGATCGAGGCGGCCCCGCCGGCGACCGCCACCGCGCCCGCGGTCACCCACAGCGGCACGCCCTTGCGGGTCTTCAGCCCGCTCATCACGTCGATCGAGTCGACGGCGAGGCCGATCCGGGCCCACAGCCGGCGCCCGGACTCGTCGCCGCTGAGCAGGTAGCCCGCGCCGAGCGCGATCTCCCGGGCGGCGAACATCCGCGCCACGTAGTCGCGGCCCGGGTCGGCGGCGCCGCCGAGGCCCATCAGCTTCACGGTCAGCCTCGGAGCGGCGAGCGCCGCGAGCCCGAGCGCGACCCGGCCGCGGGCCAGGTTGGTCGCCATCTCGTCCACCCTGTCCCGGCCGTCTGTTTCCTTCGCATCTGCCACGAAGGTGAGGGTATCGGCCCGCCCCCGGCTCCGAACCGGCGGGTAACCCCCTCCTTACACGTCTAGGGTTCAGGAAGGCGGCACTTCCCCCGGACGAAGGTGGCCATGGAAGGCATCCTCACTCTCATCGTCGTGTCACTGCTCGCGGCGTTCTGCGTGCGCTGGGCCGCGGTGCGGCTCCGGCTGCCCATGCCGGGCCGGGCCGCGGTGATCATCGTGTTCGTCATCGTCGTGCTGGCGTTGTTCGGCCAGCACCTGCGGAAGTGACCGGCGGACATGCACGGCGAGTGAATTTCCGGGGCCGATTCCGAACCTCCCGGCCCTTCGGGGAGTCATAACTGGCGAAACCGGCTTCACGCCCGTTCGCTGCCCGCCGGCGCCGACGCGCCCCGCCCGACCGGGGCGGGATCCCCCCGGCACGCGCCTGCACGGTGGACGCGAACGGGACCCCGTACGGCGAAGCCGGCCGAGCCGAGGGAGAGCACCCGTGCCGCATCCGGCGACCGCCGTCCAGGAGACCGGGGGCACGATCGCCCCGCATCTGAGGCGCCTGCTGGAGTTCGTCGAACCCCATGCCGGCGACGTGTGCCTGGACGTCGCGCGCGGGCGCGGCCCGATGCCCGCCGCGCTCGGGCCGCACGTCCACCACGTGACCGCGGTGGACGCGACGCCCGTGGCGCCCCCGCCCGGCCCCGCCAGGCCGGGCCGGATGGAGACGGTGGAGTTCGGGACGGGCCCGGTCCGCATCACCGGCGGCGCGCGCGGCCCGGACGAGCGGCGCGACGGCGGCGGCGCGGGCCGCAGGCCCCCGGCCGCCATGACGCGCGAGGACCCGCGGCCGCGGCCCGCGCGCCCCGCCCCGCGCGTCCCGATCAAGGCGGACGCCACCGCGCTGCCGTACCGGGACAACACGTTCTCCCTGGTCACGGCGCGCTTCTCGCTCTACAACCTGGGCGATCCGGGCGACGTGCTGCGGGAACTGCTGCGGGTGTGCCGGCCGGGCGGGCGGGTGGTCGTCGCCGACCTCGTCCGGGGCAACCTCGCCGGGCCCGAGCGCGACCGGATCGAGCGCCTGCGCGACCCCGACCATCCGGGCACCCCGTCGATCGCCCGGCTCACCGAGATGATCACCTCGGTGGGCGGCAGCATCCGGCGGCTGGACGTGTTCACCGTGGAGCGCCCCGTCGAGCCGTGGCTCGCCGGGGCCCGCGACGACGGCGCGGCCGACCGCATCCGCGCGGCCATGCTCGACGAGGTGGACGGCGGCCCCCGCACCGGGGCCAAGCCGCGCGTCATCGGCGGCGAGCTCTGGTTCACGCAGTCCTGGGCGCACGTCGCCGCGGAACCCATCTCCTAGCGCGACCGGCCCGCGCACCGGCGGAGCGGCACGAAGGCCCGCGCCGGGGAGCTCGGCGCGGGCCCGTCGTCAGCGTGCGGCCGTCACTTCCTGCGGACGGCCATCTTCGGGTACATCTCGGAGTACCCCTTGCCGCCGAAGTATGAGATGAGCTGCGCGTGGTTCGCGCCGGACGCGGACGGGAGGCCGCCGCGGAGGTCGGCGATCGGCGCGGCGAACCCGCACCCGTTGGTCTTCGGCACCGCGAACGTGTCGTCGGTCGAGTTGATCCTGACCCAGAAGGTGCCGTCCGGCCCCGAGGCCCCCGTGATCTCCTTCAGGTCCAGGTCGAGGCTGATCGGCGCGGCGTTCGACCCGACGTAGCACGTGCCGCCCAGCAGCTGGTTGACGAGCTTCAGCTTCAGCGCCAGCCGGGTCTTGCGGTTGGGGATGTCGAGGTCGATCTTCCCGGCGTACTGCGGCTTCACCTTCAGCGCGAACAGCGGGACGCTCTCGGTCCCGGGGATGCCGAGGGCGCCGCCGGCCACGCTCATCGCCGTACTCCGCATCTTCACGAACTTGGAGATCTCAGCACCGGTCTTCGGGTCGTAGCCGGCCAGCATCGTGATCCGCATCGGCGCGGTGATCTGCTGGTCGATCTTGCCGATCTTCATGCTGCCGCCGCTGGTCACCAGCACGTTGCAGTACCAGTTCGCGGGGTCCGCGCCGACCGGCAGGACGTCGGGGCAGTCCGACAGGTCCAGCGTCGCGGGCGGCCCGTCCGCGGCCGCCCGGGCGCTCGGCTTCGGGGCGGTCCGCGCGGACGCCGCGGGCGCGGCGGCCAGGGCGGCGGCGAGACCCGCCGACAGGGACAGCACGGCCAGCCGCTTGAACGTTGACGACACAGGGGTCCTCTCGCAGGGGGAAAGCGGCGGGGGGCCTCCCGAGCCGGCCGGAACGATCTGGGCTACTCGTGAGTATGGAGCGATCCAACGGCATGGAAGACGAAGTGTCAATAGGGGTTCCGCGCCGCCGCCGGAAGGCGCCGGGAGGCGCGGCTCACGAAGAACGCCGAGCTCAGCGGCGTGCCCGGCCCCGGGCCCGCGGCGCGACGGAGCCGAGCTCCTAGGGGACGAGGACGGCGGCGCCGGTGAAGCGGTCCGCCGCGAGGTCGGCGAGGGCGCGGCCGGCCTCGTCCAGCGGGTAGGGGTGCGTCGTGACGGCGACGTCCAGGCGCGCGGCCAGCCTCAGGAACTCCTCGCCGTCCGCCCGCGTGTTCGCCGTCACCGAGCGGACCTCCCGCTCCTGGAACAGGTGCCGCTGGTAGTCCAGAGGCGGCACGTCGCTCAGGTGGATCCCCGCGACGGCGCACGTCCCGCCGCGGTCGAGGCGTTCGAGCGCGGCGGCCACCAGCTCGCCCGCGGGCGCGAAGACGATCGCCGAGTCCAGCGGGGCGGGAGCGGCGTCGAAGGAGTCGCCGGCCCAGGACGCGCCGAGCTCGCGGGCCAGCTCGCGGGCGGCGGGGCTGCGGGTGAACACGTGCACGTCGGCGCCCTCGGCGAGCGCGATCTGCGCGGCCAGGTGCGCCGAGCCGCCGAACCCCCAGATCCCGAGGCGCCCGCCCGGCGGCAGGGCCGCGCGGCGCAGCGCCCGGTACCCGATGATCCCGGCGCACAACAGCGGGGCGGCGCGCACGTCGTCCAGCTCGGCGGGCAGCGCGTAGGTGTAGGCGTCGACGGCCAGCGCGTACTCGGCGTAGCCGCCGTGCGCGTCCCAGCCGGTGTAGACCGACGACGGGCACAGGTTCTCGGCCCCACGGCGGCAGAACCGGCACGCGCCGCACGTCCCGCGCAGCCACGCGACGCCGACGCGGTCGCCGGGCCCGTGCAGGCAGCCGGGGCCCGCCGACTCGACCAGCCCGACGATCTCGTGACCCGGCGTCACTCCCGGCAGGTGGACGGGCAGGTCGCCCTCGGCGACGTGCAGGTCGGTCCGGCAGACACCGCAGGCCAGCACGCGGACCAGCAGCTCGCCCGGGCCAGGGGAAGGCGCGTCGCGCTCGGCGCGCCGCAGCGGCCCCGTCTCGATCGGGGCCGGCCGCTCCACCACCCAGGCGCGCACCGGCTCACCCCGGGTTCAGCGGCAGCTCGAACCAGACGGCCTTGCCGTCGGACGTCGGGCGGGCGCCCCACCGGGTGGCGAGCTGGTCGACGAGGTAGAGGCCGCGGCCGCCCTCGTCGGTCTCGCCGGCGCTGCGGATGCGCGGCAGCCGCATGTCGGAGTCGAACACCTCGACCCAGATCGCGTCCGCGCCGCGCCGCAGCCGGAGCCGGAACTCCTTGGTGGGCGGCTCGCGGCGGCCGAGGTCGGCGCCGAGGTTCCAGTCGTCCTCGTCGAACGCGCCGCCCTCGAAGGGATCGGCGTCCAGGGCGCCGAAGTCGGTGTTGAACTGCACCGGCGGCGGCGCGCCCAGCGGCTCACCGCCGCGTCCGGGCGGCCCGGCCGGGACCGGGACGACCATCTCGCGGCGCGGCGACGGCGTGGCGGTGGCGTGCAGGACGACGTTCGTGACGACCTCCGACACCAGCAGGCACGCGAGCTCGGCCTGCTCTTCGAGCATGCCCCAGGTCGCGAACGCGTCGGAAGCCATCCGGCGCGCCTCCGACACCATGATCGGCTCGGCGGTGAAGGTGCGCTCCTCCACGGCCAGCTCCTCGGCGGCGGTGCGGATCACCACGATCGCGACGTCGTCGGCGATGTCGCCGGGCACCGCGTCGTAGGCGGCGTTGGCGATCGCCTCGACCCCGCCGCGCGCGACCTCGGCGACGGCGGCGCGGACCAGCTCCCGCGCCTCCTCGCGCGTGTGGTAGTCGCCGTCGTCCTTGGAGCGCCGGTCGATCAGGCCGTCGGTGTAGAGGACGAGGGTGGAGCCCGGCTTCAGCTCGGCCGACTCCTCGTTGAACAGCAGCTCGCCGCCCATGCCGGGGGCGCGCAGGCCGAGCATGCCGCCCTCGCTCTCGAAGTCCAGCTCGCCGACCTCGCCGTCGACGACCAGCAGGGGCGGGTCGTGCCCGGCGTTGGCGAACTCCAGGACCCGCGACCAGGCGTCGTAGACGAAGTAGGTGCAGGACACCAGCGGTGGGCGGACGAGGTCGTCGCTGTTCCAGCCGGAGCGCATCCGCTCGGGCCGCGTCATCGTGCGGACCCACTCGTCGAGCTTGCGCAGGATGTCGGCGGGCGGTTTGTCGTCCTGGGCGAAGGCGCGCAGCGCGGCGCGCAGCTGGCCCATCACGGCGGCGGCGCGGGCCCCGCGCCCCTCGACGTCGCCGATGACGAGGCCGACGCGTCCCGCCGACAGCGGGATGACGTCGTACCAGTCGCCGCCGACCTGCGTCTGGATGCCGTGCCCGTGCGACTCCAGGGGCCGCGCCGGCTCGTACCGCCAGGCGATCTGCAGGCCGTCGAGCGGGGGCGGCCGGTCGCCGGGCAGCAGGTGCTTCTGGAAGGCGAGCGCGGTCTCGCGCTCCTCCTCGAACAGCAGCGCGTTGTCGACGGCCAGCGCGACCCGGCTGGCGATCGCGCCGAGCAGGTCGCGGTCGAAGCCGTCGTAGTGCGGGTCGGGCCGCTTGGACAGGTTCGACAGCGCCAGGCTCATTACGCCGAGCATCTCGCCGCGCACCAGCAGCGGCGCGGAGATCACCGAGGTGATGCCCATCTCGTGGCCGAGCCGCTGGGACGACTCGCTCGGCGCGGTGAACCGGTGCTGGATCATGTCCTCGACGAGGACGGCGTCGCGGCGGTCCATCGCCTTGGCGCTGAAGTGCCCGGGCGGGTAGGAGACGGGCTCGCCGACCTCCGCCCAGGTGCCGGGCGGCGGCTCCCAGCCGCCCGCGTGCCGCGACACCCGCCGGTAGAGGCGGTCACCGCTGTAGAGGTCGATGAAGCAGTGGTCGGCGAACTGCGGGACGAGCGTGTCGGCGACGCGGCGCAGCGTGCTCTCCAGCTCCAGGGACCCGGCGAGCCGCTCCCCGATCCGCTCCATGAGGCCGTAGCGGTCCTGCTCGCGCTGGTTGGAGCGCAGCGCCTCGCGCGCGAAGATCACCACTCCGTCGACGGCGCCGGACGGGTGCCGCAGCGGGACGGCGTGCGCGCGCGTGTACACGGTGGTGCCGTCGGCGCGCAGGTTGCAGAAGGTGCCCTCCCACACGCCGCCCTTGAGGACGTGCTTGGCCAGCTCGGTGGCCTGCTCGTGGTCCTCCTCGGCGATGCCGAGCGACAGGATGGAGTGGCCGATGATCGCGTCGCCGCCGAAGCCGAAGAGCTGCCGGGCGAAGGAGTTGCCGTAGATGATGTTGCTGAAGCGGTCGCAGACGATGACCGCCATCTCCATCTGCGCGAGGACGGTCTCGGGCGGCAGGTGCGCCTCGTCAGGCGCTTCCCCCCAGTGGTTCATCTCCCCATCCCGATACCAGTCCCGATCCTCGCCCCGATGATCACCGCGCGTCGCGGCACGGACGTCCTACGTGGTTGCCTCGTCGTATTGAACGACGAACCCGCCGCCGGGATACGCCCGAAAGACGCGATGTTATGGAGATCTTCGGTATAGACCGTCGAGGCGGGGGTGCACACACCGGCCGCGTCAGCGCCTGCTGACGAAGACGTGCTCGGCGATGCCGCGTGAGAGTTCCGTCGCGGGACTGTCGTCCTCGTCGTCACCGATCACCCGTACCCCGTCGTCGGTCGCCCGGAGAATCACCTCTCGTCCCGGTTGTATCCCTATCTGCTTGAGTCTAAGCATCAGGTCGCTGTCGCTCTGCACCTGCTCGCTGATCCGCCGGATCACCGCGCCCGCGCCCTGGGGGCTCGCCACCGCGGTCATCACCGCCAGCGGCGCCTCGTCGGCGTCGTCGCCGTGCCCGCCGAGCTCGTCCAGACCGGGGATCGGGTTGCCGTGCGGGCAGGTGGTCGGGTTGTCCAGCAGCGCGACCAGGCGGCGCTCGACGTCCTCCGACATCACGTGCTCCCACCGGCACGCCTCGATGTGGACGTCCTCCCAGGGCAGTCCGATGACGTTGACCAGGAGGCATTCGGCGAGGCGGTGCTTGCGCATGACGCGCGTGGCGAGACCGCGCCCGCTGTCGGTCAGCTCGAGGTGCCGGTCGCCCTCGACCCGCAGGAGCCCGTCGCGCTCCATGCGCGCGACCGTCTGGCTCACCGTCGGACCGCTCTGGGAGAGCCGCTCGGCGATGCGCGCGCGAAGGGGGATGATCCCCTCCTCCTCCAGCTCGAAGACCGTCCGGAGATACATCTCCGTGGTATCGATCAGGCCGTGTGAGGTCACAGCTCCCTCCAGTCTTATGGGCAAGAGTCTACTTGCTCGGGCCCCACATCGCCGGGCCCTGCGAATATCCCCCTGAAGCCGGGTACGGGGAAACGCGAGATGAACGCGAAACCTTCCCCTGACGCGGAACCTTTCCTGCCCGGGACGCCCGAGGAACGGGCCGACCTGGAGGCGCTGCGCCGTGCCGCGGCCGACTGCCGGGGCTGCGGGCTCTACCGGGACGCCACTCGGACGGTCTTCGGTGAGGGCTCCCCTGACGGGCGGATGCTGCTCATCGGCGAGCAGCCCGGTGACCAGGAGGACCGCGCGGGACGTCCGTTCGTCGGCCCCGCGGGGCGCGTCCTCGACCGGGCGCTGGAGGAGGCCGGGATCGAGCGCGGCGACGTCTACGTCACCAACGCCGTCAAGCACTTCAAGTTCAAGCGACAGGTGGGCGGCAAGCGGCGCATCCACGAGCCGCCGAACGCCGGCGAGATGCGGGCGTGCCGCCCCTGGCTCCTCGCGGAGCTGCGGCTCCTGGACCCGGCCGTCGTCGTGGCGCTGGGGGCGACGGCGGGCAGGGCGCTGCTCGGCTCGTCGTTCCGGGTGACCCGGCAGCGCGGGCGGCTGCTCCCGATGCCCGGACTGGAGACGATCGGCACCCCGGCCGCCGCGCGGGAGATCGCCGACGAGCCGCCCGGCGAGGGCGTCGCGCGCCTCCTCGCGACGATCCATCCGTCGGCCGTCCTGCGCGCCGAGGACCGCGAGGTCGTCTACCAGGGCCTGCTGGACGATCTGAGGATCGCCGCCTCGGCCCTCGGCTGACGGCGGCTCAGTCCTCCACCGGCACCGGCCCCGCTTGGACGGTCTCGGCGGTGCGGGTGTCGTAGCGGAGGAGTGCGGGGACGGCGAACCCCGCCGCGATGACCAGCGCGGCGCAGGCCAGGCCACCGCCGACCCAGGAGGCGGTCGCCCCCACGGCGCTCGCGGTCGCCCCCGCCCGGACGTCCCCGAGCCGGGGGCCGCCCGCGACGACGACGGTGAAGACGCCCTGGAGCCGTCCACGCATCCGGTCGGGGGCGTACGTCTGGAGCATGGACTGGCGGAAGACCGACGACACCAGGTCGGCCGCGCCTCCGACGGCGAGCAGGACGACCGCGAGCCAGAGGCGGCCGGCCAGCCCGGCGCCCGCGACGGCGAGCCCCCAGACGGCGATGGACGCCACGAGCGCGATCCCCTGCCGGTGGATCCGCCCGATCCAGCCGGACGACAGCCCGCCGAGGAACGCGCCGACCGCGATCGCGGCGAACAGGTAGCCGACCGCGCCCTCGCCGCCGAACCGGGTCTCGGCCGCCTCGGGGAAGAGGGCGCGCGGCATGGCGACCGCCATCGCGATGACGTCCACCGCGAACGACATCAGGAGCACCGGCTGCGTGGCCAGGTAGCGGAGCCCGTCGAAGACCGACCGCAGGCCGGGCGTGCCGGTGATGTCGCCGAGCGGCGGGATCGGCGGGAGCCGGAGCGCCGCGTACAGCACGACGGTGAACAGCACCGCGTCGAGCGCGTAGGCCGCCGCGTAGTGCCAGTGGGCCAGCAGGACGCCGGCGAACAGCGGCCCGGACAGCATCCCGAACTGGCTCGCGGTGAAGTTGAGGGTGTTGGCGGCCGGGACGAGCGGCCGGTCGATCAGCCGGGGGATGATCGCGCTGCGGGTGGGCGAGGACACCGCGAACCCGACCGCCTGGACCGCCACCACGCCCATGATCAGCGCGAGGCTGCCGACGTCCAGCAGAGCCTGGACGAGCAGCAGCAGCGTCGCCGCCCACATGACGCAGGACGAGACGAACAGCAGCCTGCGGCGGTCCATGTGGTCGGCCACCGCGCCGCCCCACAGCCCGAACACGATCAGCGGGACGAGGTTGGCGACGCCGAGGGCGCCCACCCAGAACGACGAGCGGGTCATGTCGTAGACCTGGACGGGGACGGCGACGGCGGTGACCTGGAACCCGACGAACGACACGCCCTGCCCCAGCCACAGCCGCCGGTAGGCCGGGTGGCCCAGCGGCCGGGTGTCGATCGCGAGCCCCCGCAGGCGCCTGCGGCGGACCGTTCCAACCGGCGGTGTCACGGAGCCAGTCTCTCCACCGCCCATCCCTCCGCGTCCCCGGGGGCCGCCCGCCGGTAGCGGATCCGGTCGTGGAGCCGGTCGCGGCGGCCCTGCCAGAACTCGATCGACTCGGGCACGACGCGGTAGCCGCCCCAGAAGTCCGGCAGCGGGACGGCGCCGGCCGTGTCCCCCTCCGGCGCCCCGGCCTCTCCGGAGGCCGGATCCGGCCAGCGCTCGGCCGCCTCGGCGTAGCGGCGCTCCAGCACCTCGCGCCCCGGGATGACGCCCGACTGGTCCTCGCTGGCCCACGCGCCGATCCGGGACCCGTACGGGCGGGTCCGGAAGTAGGCGGCCGTCTCCTCGCGCGGGAGCTCGTGCACCGGTCCCGCGACCCGCACCTGCCGGTACAGGGGATGCCACGGGAACACCAGCGCCGCGCGCGGGTTCTCCGCGAGGTCGCGGCCCTTGTGGGAGGTCAGGTTCGTGAAGAACCGGAATCCCTGCGGCCCGTAGCCCTTGAGCAGGACCGTCCGGGCGCTCGGGACCCCGTCGGCGGAGGCCGTCGCGAGGATCATCGCGTTCGGCTCGGCCAGCCCGGAGGCGTGCACCTCGGCGAACCAGGCGGCGAACAGGGCGAGTGGTTCGGCGGGGAGCGCCGACTCGGACAATTCGCCCACCTCGTAGGATCTGCGGAGCCGTGCGGGGTCCGGCGTTGGGGAATCCACAGCGTCAGAGCCTCTCACTTCCGGGCCCTGTGCAACTTGCAGGACCCCGGGGTACTGGTCAGTAAGGCGGGCAGGGTTCAATGGCACGGCACCGCCTTATCACACGGGACGAAAGGCAGGACGACACATGTCCGACTTCAAACCCGGTCTCGAAGGAGTCGTCGCCTTCGAGACGGAGATCGCGGAACCGGACAAGGAGGGCGGCGCCCTCCGCTACCGGGGCGTCGACATCGAGGAACTCGTCGGGCGTGTCTCCTTCGGCGACGCCTGGGGCCTCCTCGTGGACGACAGCTTCACCCCGGGCCTGGCCCCCGCCGACCCGCACCTGCTCCCGGTCACCTCCGGCGACGTGCGGGTCGACGTGCAGAGCTCCCTCCCCACCCTCGCCACCGCGTACGGGATGAGGCCGCTGCTCGACATCTCCGACGAGGAGGCCCGCGCCGACCTCGCCCGCGTGTCGGTGACGGCGCTGTCGTTCGTGGCGCAGTCCGCGCGGGGCGTCGGCAAGCCGATGGTCCCGCAGGACCGGATCGACGAGTCCGGAACCATCACCGAGCGGTTCATGGTCCGCTGGCGCGGTGAGCCCGACCCCAAGCACGTCCGGGCCATCGACGCGTACTGGGTCTCGGCCGCCGAGCACGGCATGAACGCCTCCACCTTCACCGCGCGCGTCATCGCCTCCACCGGCGCGGACGTCGCGGCCAGCATGTCCGGCGCGATCGGCGCCATGTCGGGGCCCCTGCACGGCGGCGCCCCCGCCCGCGTCCTGCCGATGATCGAGAAGGTCGAGCAGCTCGGCGACGCCCGCAAGGTCGTCACCGACATCCTCGACTCCGGCGACCGGCTGATGGGCTTCGGGCACCGCGTGTACCGCGCCGAGGACCCGCGCGCCCGCGTGCTGCGCCGCACCGCCAAGGAACTGGGCGCGCCCCGCTTCGAGGCCGCCAAGGCCCTGGAGGACGCGGCCCTGGCCGAGCTGCGCGAGCGCCGCCCGGACCGTCCGATCGAGACGAACGTCGAGTTCTGGGCCGCGGTCATCCTCGACTTCGCCGAGGTCCCGACCTCGATGATGCCCGCGATGTTCACCTGCGGCCGCACCGCCGGGTGGGCGGCGCACATCCTGGAGCAGAAGCGCACCGGCCGCCTCGTCCGGCCGAGCGCCCGCTACACCGGCCCCGGCACCCGCTCCCTCGACGAGGTCGCCGGCGCGGCGGAGGTCCTCAAGCGCCAGGGCGGCTGATCCGGCCCGCCCCCCGCACCCGACGCGCCTGAGGCCCCCGGTCGAACCGGGGGCCTTTGCCGTGCCCGGGTCACTTCTCCGGGGCGCCCGCCCCCTCGTCCTCCGGCGGGCAGTCGGCGCCGCCCGGGCCGCCGGGGACGAGGCGGCCGCACACCTGCGTGACCTGCGTCGTCCCGTCCCGCTGGATCGTCGCGAGGATCACCGGCCGGTCGACCACCTGGTGGCCGCCGCTGCGGGGACCGAACCGCAGCGCGCCGCTCGCTCCCTTGGGCAGGACGTCGTGGTCGGGGTCGTTGAGCGCGGCGAACACCGAGCCCGCCGACGGCAGCGCCCTCTCCTGCCAGTACACCCTGCTCGCCACGGTCGCCAGGAGGGTCGCCGCGTCGTAGCTCACGGCGGCGCGGGTGATGGACGGCCGCTGCCCGGACGCGTCGTCGTCGTCGGTCATCTCCTTGAGGGCCGGGTCGTAGTCGGAGTAGAACGGCTGCAAGGGCTGGTCGCCGATCCAGCGCCGCGTCCACGCCTCCCGGGCGGCCAGCGGCGTGAAGTACAGGTCGAAGGTGCCCCTGCGGCCGAGCTCGCCGGCGTTGTCGCTGACGTACTTGGCGATCTCGTCGTCGGCCAGGACCAGCGGCTTCGGCTCCTTGGGGCAGAACAGCTCCAGCACGTTGATGAACGAGCGGAACTCGTCCGACCGCCCCGCGTAGTAGAACAGGTCGGGCTGCCGCTTCTGGCACACCTCCCTGACGGACTTGTTCAGCTCGCCCGGATCCCGGTACGGGCGCATTTGCGCCTTTCCCGGCCGGAACGACCGCTGGAAGTCGGCCGCCAGGTTCGCGCTGTAGACGTCGTCCTCGTCGCCGTCGTAGATGACGACCGCGTCGTCCGCCTTCCTGCCGCCGACGTCGCCGCGCCGCGCCCAGTACGCGGCGTGCCGGGCGGTCCGGGCGTTGGGGGACGCGAGCCGGAAATAGTACGGCGAGTAGCCCGCGTCCCCTTCGAGCAGCGCCGTCCCGTCGAAGCTGTTGGCGGTGCCGATGAGGGGCAGCGCCGACTTGGCCAGCAGCTTGATCGCCTGCTGGGTCTGCCGGCGGCTCTGCTCGAACCCGATCACGGCGACGATGGTGCGGTCCTTCAGCGCCCGCGCGCGGATCTGCTCGGCGACGTCCTCGGCGTAGCGGAACTTGGCGCCCGCGTTGGCGACCAGCACCCGCAGCCGCAGGTCGTCCCCCTCGGCCGCGTCGTTGAACCGCTTCTGCGCCATCGCCAGCCCGATCAGCTCGCCCTGCACCCCCGCGAGCAGGTCGATCCGCTTGTTCTTGATCGCCGGGTCGGCGGTCACCGGGCCGAGGTAGACCACGGTCGCGTACCGGGTGCCGGACTCCATCACGTGGTCGTTCAGCGACTCGATCTGGTGGAGGACCTTGTTGAGCCGGTTGTCGTTGTTCTTGCCGCCGGAGTCCTTGCCGAAGCGGTACGAGCCGTCGGTGATCCCGACGCACTCGCCGTTCTCCATCCGCCTGATGTCGAACGGCGAGCAGTACCGCTCCACCTGCACGGAGATGACGGAGACGGACGCGGCGGCGACCGCGACCATGGCGATCCACGGCAGCGCCGGATGGGCGAGCCGGGGGCGGCGCCGCACCGGCCGCACCGGCGGCAGGTCGCCGCCGGGGTCGCGGGTGATGTCCACGCGCAGCTCGCGGCGCGAGCCGAGGGCGCCGAGGCGCCGCTGCTCGCGGGTGTAGCGGTCCCACAGGCCGCGCGCGGCGATGACGCTCTGCGGCTCGTCCGACGCCACGTCCACCCGGACGGCCCGCGCGAGCCGCTCCAGCAGCCGGGGCCCGGACGGGTCGGCGCCCGCGGGGGCGGCCGGGTCGACCCCGGCGACGACGATGAGCGGATCGAACCCGGGCAGCCGCCCGCTCGCCTGGCCGTCGGCGCGGACCCGCTCGGCCAGCTCCACGAACGCCACCCCGGGGTGCCCGGCGGACAGGTGCTCGAAGATCAGCACCGGGTACCGGACCCGGGCCCACGCGGCCCGCCGGTAGTCGCGCCGGTAGTTGCGGCGCAGGTCCTCCAGGAACGCGGCGACCAGCAGCAGGTCGAGCTGCTCGCCGTGGTCGTCCGGCTCGACCGGGCGGGGGTCGAACACGCCGAGCGCGAACCCGAGGAAGCCGGTGGAGTCGCGGTCGACGTAGGGCTGGCGCAGGAACCAGCCGAACCGCCGCACCCCGTACCAGCCGCGAGTCCGGGCGACGATCTGGACGGTCACGAACGCCAGGCCGATGACGGCCGCGAACACCGCCGAGGCGAGGTCGAGCGCCGCCGCCGTCCCGGCGCTGATCAGCGCGACGACCGCGATACCGATGGGAGCGATCTGCTCCAGGAAGGATAAGAAGGTGGCGCGCCTGCCGGGCACCTCTTCGAGGTCGCGCAGGACGTCCCGCCCGCGCCGCCGGATCACCCGGTTGAGCTCGCGGCGGCGCGCGTTCTCGTTGTCCCCGACCGGCGGGTGCGTCAGCCGCCTCACGAGCAGGTGGTTCTCGCGCTCGGACGAGGACGCGCCGCGCGGCGGCGGGCGGTCGCCGGCCAGCCGGATCTCCCGCAGGTCGCGCAGCCACAGCGCCATCTCCAGCAGCGGGAACCGCAGCGCCGGCTCGCCCCGGGCGCGGCTGCTCGGCTGCGACAGCTCGCGCTTGGCCTCGCGCAGCACGCCCGCGACGTCGGAGGCGGGCGTGTCGGCGGCGATGTGCGACACCGGGGCCCGCTCGTCCTCGCAGCGGGACTTGAGCATCTCGGCGGCGTGGGAGGCGGCGCGCTCCGGCCCGAGCAGCAGGAGCAGGGGGCGCAGCCGCTCCCGCCACCGCCACGCCGGCCGCTCCCGAAGGCGTTCGAACAGGTCGAGGACCCCGCGCAGCCGATCCTCGCTCAGGATCCGGTCGCCGTCGCCCGCCATGCGCCACGCCTCATTTCCGTGTCTCGCCCGCCTCTGCCCGGCCGCTCCCCCGAGTCGCGCCTTCCGTGCCCGTTTCAGATTTGGACGCGGCGAAAGGCCGATCGGATCGAAACCTTTTACTGATCATGCGCCGGTTTCCGAAACCCGGCCACTTTGTCATCATGGGCGCCATGAGAGAAGCCCCCGCCGGAGACGACGAACCGCTCGAGGGCGACATCGGCCCCGCGGCCGGCGCCGCGGCGGGCACGGTCGCGCGCCCCGCGGCCCCCGTTTCGGAGGCGGCGGAGGCGGCGCAGGCACTGAGGCGGTTCGACGCGGAGCGTGAGGAGCGCCGCCGCGCCACCAACGCCGTCGCCGGGCGGATCGCCGTCGCGGTCGCCGCGCTCTTCCTGGCGTTCCTCACCTACGACTCCGCCACCACGGCCGTGGAGGCGCGCTCCAGGGGCGACGCCTGGATCTACCCTCCGGCCGTCGTCGGCGGCGCCTGTGCCGTCGGCCTGGTCGCCCTGCTGACCTGGGCCTGGCGCCGCCGGCGTCTCGGCATGTGAACTCGGCCCACGATCTCCACCGCAGGTCAGATAGCCTCGGGTGAGTGACCGACAGCGCGAATCCCACCATCGACATTCCCGCCGATCTCAGGCCCGCCGACGGCCGTTTCGGGTGCGGTCCCTCCAAGGTCCGTCCCGAGCAGCTCGCCGCCCTCGCCGAGTCCGGCTCGACCTACATGGGCACCTCGCACCGGCAGAAGCCGGTGAAGTCCCTCGTCGGCCGCGTCCGGGAGGGGCTGGCCGAGCTCTTCTCGCTGCCCGAGGGGTACGAGGTCCTGCTCAGCAACGGCGGCACCACGGCGTTCTGGGACGCGGCCGCGTTCGGCCTCGTCCGCCAGCGGTCGCAGCACCTGACCTTCGGCGAGTTCTCCAGCAAGTTCGCCAAGGTCACCACCGGCGCGCCCTGGCTGGGCGACCCCACCGTCATCTCCAGCCCGCCCGGAACGCACCCCGAGGCGTCCGCCGAGGAGGACGTGGACGTCTACGCGCTCACCCACAACGAGACCTCGACCGGCGTCGCCATGCCGATCAGGCGCCCGGAGGGCACGACCGCGCGGGACGGCCTCGTCCTGGTGGACGCCACGTCCGGCGCGGGCGGCCTGCCCGTGGACGTGTCCGAGACCGACGTCTACTACTTCGCGCCGCAGAAGTGCTTCGCGGCCGACGGCGGCCTGTGGGTCGCGCTCGCGTCCCCGGCGGCGCTCGAGCGGATCGACGAGATCGCCATGTCCGACCGGTACGTCCCGGAGTTCTTCAACCTGAAGACGGTCGTCGACAACTCCGCCAAGGACCAGACGTACAACACCCCGGCCGTGGCCACGCTGCTGCTGTTCGCCGAGCAGATCGAGTGGATGAACGGTCAGGGCGGCCTCGGCTGGACGACGTCCCGCACGGCCGACTCGTCCCAGCGGCTGTACACGTGGGCCGAGAAGACGTCCTACACGGCGCCGTTCGTGGTCGACCCGGCGCAGCGTTCGCAGGTCGTCGGCACGATCGACTTCAACGACGACGTGGACGCGGCCGCCGTGGCCAAGACGCTGCGCGCCAACGGCATCGTCGACACCGAGCCGTACCGCAAGCTGGGCCGCAACCAGCTGCGCATCGGCATGTTCCCCGCGATCGACCCGGGCGACGTCGAGGCGCTGACCGCCTGCGTCGACTACGTCGTCGAGCGCCTCTGAGACGAGCCGGAGCCCTCGGGGGGCCACGCCGCTCCCCCGAGGGCCGGTTCAGGCGACGGTCAGCAGACCGCCGGTGCCGCCCGCCCGCTCCACCACGCGCTGGAGCAGGCCGGCGCGGTCCCCTTCGGCGCCGGCCGGCGTGAAGCACGTCCCGGCGTGCGGGCCCGTTCCGGTCTCCCGCGCCGCGGGCGCGAAGGCCGTCGCGAGGACCTCGGGCAGGTCGCGCCGCCCGGGGCGCCGCTCCATGCCGACCTTCAGGTAGGCGCCCTCGCGCAGCAGCACGACGGTGGCGAACCGGACCCGGGTGTGCCGCTCGACCTCCCGGAACCAGCGCGGCTCGGACGCCCAGTAGATGTTCTGGTCGGTGTCCACCGCCATGGTCAGCGGGCTGAGCGCCCCGCGCGCCAGGTGCACCTCGGTGGGGCGGTCGCGCTCGACCCACGCCAGCGCGCCCCGTCCGGCCAGGGCCTGGACGACCCCGATGATCTCGGCCGGGGAGCCCGGCGCCGCCCGGCGGGTGTGCCCGATGGCCACGGCGGCGCGGTCGAGCTCGGACAGGAGCTCCGGCCGCCAGACCCCCGAGAACCCGCCGCGCCCGCTCACCACCCGGCAGCCCGCGCCGCCGGCCCCGCCGAGCCCCGGCTGGGCGCCGAGCAGCGCCAGGCCGGCCGAGCCGGTCCCCCGCTCCTCGGCGAGCGCGCCCAGCATGACGAACACGTCCGACGCCCGACCCGGGTCGGCCGCGAACGGCGAGCGCACCATCCCGAACAATCCGCACATGCAGGATGAGATGCGGACCATGGGCGGACGGTTCGAGGCCCCGTCCACCGGGCGTGACCTCCGGCGGCGGCCGCGGCCACGCCAGCCGGTGTACGGAAACCTGACCGTGTGAGTCGGATCAGTTGCGGAATGGCCCGCCTCGCTCAGCGGTCGAGGCCCCAGCGGTAGAGCACGTCACGTCCATGGGTCAGCCACGTCCCGTCTCTGAACGGCACGGCCGGAGTGAGGTCGTCAGGGTGGCTCTGGTCGGGATAGGCGATCATTCCCAGCGGCCGTCCGGAGCTCACCAGCCAGTGGCTGGACGGGCGCCAGCGCTCCGCGCCGAAGAGCTCGGTCTCGATCTCGTCATAGGCGTCCTCCATTGCGAGGAGCAGGAGATCGTCGCTCAGATGGCCGCCGCTGTGGCTGGTGAGGTTGGGGGCGATGTGCACCGGTTCGGTGTCCTGTTCGGACGCGAGGAGGTCGGCGCAGGTGACCATGGTGGCGGTGCCGTCTCCGCGGGCGGCGTGCCATCGCGCGTCGGTGGTGTCGCCGCTGTCGCTCAGCCCGATGGTGACGAATCCGGAGCCGGAGAGGTCGCCGTCCAGGAGCGCGCGATCCGCGGCGTGCGGGACCGCGCCGCCGGAGCCGACCCGGAAGGTCGTCGCCCGGGCGGCGACGCGGACGCCCACCGCCAAGGGGCGTGCGTCAGGCCCCACGACGAGGTCGACCGAACGTTGCCGGCCGCCGATCGGGACGGTCAGCCGGTCGATCTCGTCGCCCGCGACGCTGAAGAGCGCCAGGTCGATCGCTTTGTGCGGGTCCGTTCCGCCGGCCGCCGCCGGGTCGGGAGGGACGGCCAGCCACACCCGCGGTTCGGCCCCGGACGGCTGGACCCAGCGCACGTAGCGGACGGGGTTGCCCGCCGGGCCCGCCTCCGGGCGTTCCCACAGCAGCGTCCCGTCCCGCGTGACGAGCCGGTAGGAACTCGCGTCCACGAGCACGGCGTGGGACAGGTCCGGGGCGACCGGACCGGCCCCGATGATCGGCCGTCCACTGGCGCGACCGGGGAAGAAGGCCACCGGATCGGCGGACCGGGCTCCCTCGGCCGTCACGTCGTGGACTACTAACCCCTCATCGGTACGGATGAGCAGGCGCGGTACGGGGCCGGTGCGATCGATCACCCCGGCTCCGCTGCCCAGCAGCCCGGTGTCCTTCGTGCGGTACACGAGCAGCAGCCGTGGACGAATCACTCTTCCGACCTCCTTCGTGCGGTGCACGCCGCCAGAGACGATGCTCGGGGGCCCCGGGCCGGCGGCACGGTGAGGTCCGACCTGGCGGATTCAAGGATCTGACCAGGTCGGAATAAAGCTGTAAAGGTACGGTTTACCATTCGCGACCAGCGCCGCATGCGCGCCGCCCTGGAAATCAGCGACGTGCGGGAACCCGTCCGTCGCCTGCCCGACCCGATGCTGCTGGTCCCGGCCGGGATCGGGATGGGGACGTCAGGCCGTCCGGCGTGCTCGGTCTCCGCCTCGGCCGGTTAGGGCGGGACGCGCGGGTGATCGGGCTGCTGGCGACCTGCCTGCCCGGCGGCCTCGTGGCCCTGGGCATCATGATCGTCCGCCGGTCGCGCAGGGGCGAGTACTCGCTCGGCCCCTGGACGCTCTCCGGTGCGCTCTTCGCGGCGCCGGTCCTGCCCTCGGGATGAGATGCAGATCATGGGTGGACGGTTCGAGACGGCCGGGAGGCCGAATAAGCTCAGGGGCGTGAACCGCGCGCCCCAATGGCTGCTGCCCACCGTGCTGACCGCGCTCATCCTGGCCGTGGTCGTCGGGGCGCTGCTGGGCTGAGCGGCGCGGATCAGGTGATCGTCGGGGCGCGGAACGGGGATGATCGATCCATGTCAGCACGCCGGACCGCCGTCCGCGCGGGCACCGCGATCGCCCTCGCCGGCGCCCCGGTCTGCCTGCTCTGCCCCACCCCCGCCTCCGCCGGCACCGCCGCCGCCGGCACCGCCCGCGGCGACACGGTCGCCTTCACGATCAGGGACGAGCGGATCACCGAGTCCAGCGGGCTGGCCGCCAGCGCCCTGCACCCGGGCGTCGTCTACACCCACAACGACTCCGGCGGCGTCCCGAAGGTCTACGCGCTGGGTCCGGACGGGCGGGTCGTCGCCGTGCTCACGCTCGCCGGCGCGGGGGCCCGCGACTGGGAGGCGATGGCGATCGGCAAGGACGGCCGCGGCCGTCCGGCGATCTTCGTGGCGGACATCGGCGACAACCTCGGCGGCGCCTGGCCGTACGTGACCGTCTACCGGATCACCGAGCCCACCCGGCTGGTGAGCCGGACGCTCCCGGCGACCCGGTTCCGGATCAAGTACGAGGACGGGCCGCGCAACGCCGAGACCATGATGATCAACCCGCGCACGAACCGGCTCTACATCGTCAGCAAGCTGTTCGGCGGCAAGATCTACGAGGCGCCGGCGCGGCTGCGGACCGGCGGCTTCAACGTGCTGCGCAAGGTCGGGGACGCCCCGGCGATCGCGACCGACGGCGCGTTCGCCCCCGACGGGCGGACCTGCGTCATCCGCACCTACTTCGGCGCCCGCCTGTACTCGGTCGGCGCCGACGGCCGGCCCGGCAAGACGATCGAGTCCCTCGGCGTGCCCGCCCAGAAGCAGGGCGAGTCAGTGACCTACACCGCCGACGGGAGGTCGCTGCTGGTGGGTTCCGAGGGCAGGAACCAGCCGGTGTACCGGCTGCCGCTGCCGGAGAGGGCGCGCCCGGCCCCGGCGCCCTCCCCCGGGAAGGCGGCGGGCGCGGGGAAGGACGCCACCGACGGCCGGCTGGACTCGGCCGACACCCGGATGGCGCTGTTCCTCGCCCTCGGGATCACGGCGGCGGTCGGCTACGGCCTGGTGCGGCGGCGGCGGTGAGACGGCGGCGGCGTGCTCACGCGACCGGTGAGACTCATGTGACGGCGGTGGAGCCCGGACCTGACCGGCGCGATGGATGTCGGTTCCGGAGGGCGACCGGATCGTGGAAGGGGGCGACGGTCCCGCGGGGACCCGTGTGAGGATGCGGACTGTGGAGCATGAGCTGGTGGGCCTCGCGGGATCCGGCGGCCGGTGGCGCCCCGTCGCCGCGGGTCCCTTCACCGTCCTCGCGGTGGCGCTGGCGCTTTTGCCGATCCGGCCGGTGTGGCTGTGGGCCGCGCTGATCGGCGCCGTCGCCGCGTTCCCGTGGCTGCTCGGGGCGGTCCCGGAGGCGCGCCGCCGCCGCCCGCGCCCGTACTGGCGGCTGTCGGCGGCCGGGCTGGAGCGGGTCGGCCCCGGCGGGCTGACGATGGTCTCCTACGAGCGGTCCCGGCTCGACGGCCTGGCCATCACCACCGGCGACGGCGTCCTGACCGTCTTCCACCGGTTCGGCCGCACCGCCGTGGGCGGGATGACGGCGATGGGCCTGGAGCCGCTCGCGGTGTTCGTGGCGGCCCGCAGGCTCGGCATCCCCATGCACGTCCTGGACGGCGAGGCCTCCGACCTGCTCGACCCCGCGCTCGACGAGGCCCTGCGCGTGTCCGGGCTGGAGGACGACGTCCCCGGCGGCGGCCCCCTGCCGCGCGACCACGCCGCCGAGAAGCGGCTGCTGGACCAGGAGGCCGCCCTGCTGGCCGCGGCGCACGAGCCGCCCCCCGAGCCGCTCTCCCGCCGCGCGTCCCGCGCGGCACCCGACGAGCAGCGGCTGGCCACGCCGGAGCCGCTCCCGAGCCGCCGCCGGATCGTGCTCCTCGGCGCGCTCACCGCCGTGCTCGGCGCCGTCATGATCGTCCGGATCGCGCTGGACGGGACGGGCGAGTTCGGCGCCCGGCTCGCCGCGGGCTGCTGGGCGCTCGCCGCGATCGGCGGCGTCCTCGCGGCCCGCCGCCGGCTGCTGCGGGCCGCACAGGTCCGCTGGACGATCACGGCGGAGCGGCTGCTGGTGCGGGCCCGCCCCGGCCGCCGCCGCGAGACCCAGGACCTGCGCGCCGAGAGCGTCGCCGCGGTCGTCGTCGGGCCCGGCCTGCGCCTGGACCCGGTGAGCGGCGAGCCGCGCCGCGCCGACCTCGCCGCGCTGGCGTTCGGGCACCGGCTGGAGCTGGTGGCCCGGCTGCCCGCCCACGGCCTGGACGGCTTCCAGCTCGCGCACGCCCTCGACGACCACGGCTACCGCGTGATCACCCCCGGGGCGCGGTCGCCGCGCCGTCCCGACTACGGGCTCGAAGGGCTGCCGGAGATCTTCGCGCAGGTGCCCGGCGGGCGCCTGGTCGTGGAGGGCGACGGGCTCGGCTGGGCCGACGCCGCCGGCGACGTCGTGCTGAAGATGCCCCAGGACCGCATCGGCGGCATCGAGTTGCTGACCGTCTCCGGGCACGCCTGGGTCCGGCTGTACGACTCCGACGGCGACGAGTTCTTCTCGGCGCCGCTGTCGTCGCTGCGGATCTCCCGCACCGACCTGCGCGACTCGGCCCGCCGCGCCGGGCTCCCCGTCAACGACGCCGAGTACGACGCCTACCTGAGCGCCGCGTTCCACTCGGCCATGTCCTCGCTGTCGGCCCCCGACCCGGCGCCCGCCGCGGCCCTGCCGGCGCAGGGCGTCGCGCAGGAGGGGGCGGCGTCCCGGCCGGAGCCGTCCGGCGAGCCCGATCTCGTCTTCCCCGTCCACACTCCGCCCAGCCCGGTGACCGCGCCGGGCACGGTCCTCGACGCGACCCGCCGGTCCCGCGTCGGCACCTACGGGATGAGCGTCCTGCTGTGCGAGGCGGTGGCGCTGCTGGGCGCGGTGTGGCTCGGCCCCGACCTGGGCGGGTTCAACGCCACGGCGCTGTGGTCGATGCCGGCCGGGCTCTTGATCGGGCTTCTCGGCTACTGGCTGTACGACCGCAACCGGTCGCAGCTGCGGGTGTCGTCCGCCGGGGTCGCCGTCGTCACCCGGCGCGGCCGGGTCGAGTGGGACCTGGCCCGCGACCGTCTCGGCGGCGTCGGCATCGACGACGCCGTCGAGCGGATGCCCCGGCTCGTGGTGTGGGGGCCGTCCGGGCGGGTGCTGCGCCAGATCACGTTCCCGCCCGACCTCGGCGAGCTGCGCCGCGCCTGCGAGCGCTACGGCGTCCCCTGGGGCCCGCCGGACGCCGACCGCCCCGCCCCTCCCCCGCCGGAGCTGTGACGCAGCGGCCACGCCATCAGAGGCTCGTACTCCAGCTGGGTGTTGTCCTTGCCCGGCAGGTGGCTGCGCACCAGCTGGACGGTGTCCGCCGTCCACGGCATGCCCGCGAACGATGACAGCGCCTCGACGAGCGACCGCACGTCCACCGGCCGCCGGGACCGCGCCAGCGTCATGTGCGGGCGGAAGCCGCGGTGCTTGTCGGGGATCGTCCCGACGCGGCGGCCCGCGGCGGTGGTGGAGGCGGCGAGCCTCGCCAGGGCGCGCCGGTCGCCGTACAGGCCCGTCCACAGGACGCGGGCGTGCGCGCCGTTGCCGGGGAACGCGCCCGCGCCCGCCAGCGACAGCGTCATCCGCTCATGGCGGCGGACGGCGCGTTCCAGCCTCGGGAGCAGGCGCTCCAGGGTGCGGTCGTCGACCTCGTCGAGGAACGTCAGCGTGACGTGCAGCAGGTCGCGCCGGATCCAGCGCAGCTCGGAGACCGTTCCGAGATGGGGCCGGACGGCCTCCGCGAGCTCGTCCAGGACGTCCGGCGGCGGGACGAGCGCCACGAAAAGCCTCATGAACGCTTCCACAGGGCCACCCCGCCAGCCTTTCAGCAGGCGGCGTTCCTTGTCACGCAAATAGGGCCAACCGAATCGCCGTACACAGCCGGTTTTATGAACCGCGCGCGGCCCTTTACCGCGCGGCGACCCGGCGCTCGTCGGCCCTCCACCGCGCGGCCAGGGCGCCCACGGCGAGGGCGGCGACGACGGAGACCAGCCCGCCGAGGACGAGGGAGGCCCGCGCGCCGAAGTGCTCGGCCAGCCAGCCGACCGCGGGCGCGCCCAGCGGGTTCGTCCCGAGGAACACCAGCATGTAGAGGGCCATGACGCGGCCGCGCATCTCGGGCGCGACCCCGAGCTGGACGGACGCGTTCGCCGCCGTCATGATCGTCATCATCGCGATGCCGGTCGGCACCAGCAGCGCCAGGAACGACCAGTACGTCGGCATCAGGCCGGTGAGGACCTCCAGCGCCCCGAACACCAGGCCCATCACCACCAGCAGCCGCAGCCGGGGCCGGGCCACCCTCCGGGCGGCCAGGAGGGCGCCGCTGAGCGCGCCCAGCGCCAGCATGCTCGACGCGAGGCCGAACGCGGAGGCGTCGCTGTGGAAGACCTCCTTGGCCACCAGGGCGACCGTAGTGCTGAAGTTCATGCCGAACGTGGCGAGGAAGCCGATGAGGATGAGCACGAGCATCAGGTCGCGGCGCCCGCGCACGTAGCGGAGCCCCTCGCGGAGCTGGCCCTTGGCGCGCTTAACCGGCGCGGCCTGGTGCAGTTCGTCCCCCCGCATGGCGTAGATGCCGAGCAGGACGGCGCCGAACGACGCCGCGTTCACCAGGAAGACCGGGCCGGTGCCGATCAGCGCGATCAGCACGCCGGCGACGGCCGGGCCGAGCAGCCGCGCGCCGTTGAAGGTGGCGCTGTTCAGCGCGATCGCGTTCGGCAGGTCGCGCTTGCCGACCATCTCGACCACGAACGTCTGGCGGGTCGGGTTGTCCACGACGGTCGCGACGCCGAGCCCGAACGCCAGCACGTACACGTGCCACACCTGCGCCGTGCCGGAGATCGCGAGGAGGCCGAGGATCAGCGCGAGCACGCCCATCGACACCTGCGTCAGCATCAGCACGCGGCGCTTGGAGTAGCGGTCGGCGATGACGCCGCCCCACAGGCCGAACAGCAGCATCGGCAGGAACTGCAGGCCGGTCGTGATGCCGAGCGCGGTGCCGCTGCCGTGGGCGAGATCGAGGACGAGCCAGTCCTGCGCGATCCGCTGCATCCACGTCCCGGTGTTGGAGACGACCTGGCCCGCGGTGTACAGGCGGAAGTTGTGGTTGCGGAGGGAGCGGAACATGCCGGCGCGGCCTTCGGGCTCCTCGGGCTCCGCGGGTTCCTCGGGCGTCTCGGCGCGGTCGGGCCGTTCCGGGCTCGGGGTCCCGGGGGCGTCCGGTCCGGGCGCGGGCGTGGGCTCCGGGACGTCCGCCACGGCCTCCTGGAACGGTCCGGCCTTGTCCGTCACGGTCGCGGCGGGGGCAGTGGGCGCGGCGGGCGCGGTGGAGGCGGTGGCGTCCGGGCGCGCGGCGGGGCGGGCGGGCGCGTGCGCGGCGGGACGCGGGGAGGGGCGGCGACGGCGGGAGCGGGCGGGGCTCGCGAGGGCGGCGGTCCGGGCCGGGTGTGCGGCCCGCCGCCCGCGGGCCCCGCGCGTCGCGGGCCCCTCGGGTTCGTCGGGGGTTTCGTTAGCAGAAGTCATTACCAAGGCTAACGGTAATCGCGACGCCCGCATTCCGGCAAGCGCGAGAAAACCTGATCAAGCGGACAGCTGCCCCCGCGCGCCTTGGCGGCGGGGTCAGGAACGGCTGAGCTTGTCGATGACGGGGGCGGCGCGGCGGAGGATCTCGCGCTCCTCGTCGGTCAGCTCGCTGAGGCGCAGGGCGAGCCAGGCCTCCTTGCGGCGGCGCTCGTCGGCGAGCAGGGCGGCGCCCTCGTCGGTTGCGTTCAGCACGACCTGGCGCCCGTCGGTCGGGTGCGGGCTGCGCGCGACGAGCCCCCGATCCTCCAGGTAGGCGATGACGCGGGTCATCGAGGGCGGCTGCACCTTCTCGTGGTCGGCCAGCTCGCGCGGTGTCATCGACCCGTGCCGCTCGATGGCGGCGAGCGCGGCGAACTGCGTGAGCGACAGCGTGCTCGCCTCGCCCGCCGCGGACGGCCGCAGCGTGCGCAGCCGGCGCGACAGCCGCGCGATCGAGATGCGCAGCTCCTCGGCCAGCCCCGGCGCGGACGCCGTGCGGCCCCGGATCGGTGGCATTGTCATCGTCCTCGGTCTCCTGTGCTGCCCATGCTGCCACGCCGCCACTTGACACTGTCGCTAATCTTCTTAGCCTTACAGCTAAAGAGATTTAGAGGAGGTCGCGATGCCCCGTGCGGGACTGTCGCCCGACGCGGTCGTGGACGCCGCCGTCGCCGTCGTGGACGCCGAGGGCCCCGGTGCCCTCACGCTGGCGGCGGTGGCGGGAAGGGCCGGGGTCGCGACCCCCTCCCTGTACAAGCATGTCCGCAATCTCGCCGAGTTGCGACACCTGGTGACCGCCCGCGTCCTGGAGGAGCTCGCCGAACGGCTCGGGGAGGCCGCGCTCGGGCGGTCCGGCGACGACGCCGTCCGGGCGCTGATGTACGCCTACCGGGCGTACGTGGTCGCGCATCCGGGCCGCTACGGGGCGATGGAGCAGACGGCGGAGCCGGAGGGCGTCCCGTCGGGCGACGCCGCGGAGCGGCTGCTGAACATCCTGTACGGGGCGTTGCGCGGCTACGCCCTGGAGGGGCCGGAGCTCGTCCACGCGGCGCGCTGCCTGCGCTCGGCCGTCCACGGGTTCGCCGTCCTGGAGGCGGCGGGCGGTTTCGGGCTGCCCGCGGACCTGGAGGCCAGCTATGAGCTGCTCATCACGATGGTCATCAGCGGACTGGCGGGCCGGGGCCGCGTAGCCTGAGCGCATGAGCCCTCCGCGCCGCCCGGACCCGCCGCCGATGCAGACCAACGACGTCCGCGTCGCGGCCGCAGGGGCGCTCGCCTGGGCGGTGGCGCTCGTCGTGCTGCTGATCGTCGGACTGCCGTCGCAGGACCGCTGGTGGCTGTGGGTGTGCTGCGTCGGCATCGGGATCGGGCTGTTCGGCGTGTGGTACGTCCCCAGGCTCCAGGCCGGGCGGGCCCGGCAGGAGGCCGACCGCGCCGCCAAGCGCGAGGCGTCCCGCTGAAGCCCGCCGGGCCTCGCTAGGGCTCCAGGTCGTCCTCGGCGAGCAGGACGGGCAGGGTCTCGGGGGCGCGCAGGACGGCCTCCAGCAGGAGCCGGTCGCCCCAGTGCCCGGCCGACCACGCCAGGGCCCGCGCCAGGCCGGCGGCGCCGCTCGCGTGGATCCGGCCGTCCCTCGTCCACCACGGGACTTCCTGGCCGTCCACGATGAGGCGCTCATGGGCGAGGTACTCGCCGGGGGCACCTGGCAGGACCGCCCTGACGACCTCCGGGACGGGACGGTCCACCCCGTCCGACTCCACCACCCCCGGGATCTCGTCCCCGGCGAGCGGCAGGTCCAGGAGTTCGGCGAGGCGCGCGTCGCGGCCCTGCGCGGCGATGACGAGCGGCTGCCCTTCGAGGAGGGGAAGGACGTCGGGGCCGTCGAGGACGAGGGCGTCCGCCGCGTCGACCACCTCGACGTCGCCGTCCACGACCGCCCGCACACGGTCGGGCGGCTCGACCGCCGCGTCCGGGGCGTCGGCCAGCGCCGTCCAGAGCCCGCCCAACTGGGCCCGCCCCACCGGACGCTGAGCATCGCCCAGGCGATCGAGCAGTTCCTGCGCGCCCCCGGGCTCGTCGAGCAGTTCCACCAGTGACGTGCGGACGCCCAGAGCGAGCAGGAGATGCTCGTCAAGGCCCTGGGGCGCGACGTCGTACAGCCCTGCCAGCGCCTCATCGCCGCCCAGGCGGAACTCCCCCGGCCTGCGGCCGTCCAGAACGGGACGGCGGCTCAGCCACCACGCCGTGTAGGACGGGACGGCGACACGCCGCCCGGTGTGCAGGGCGACATGGGCGGGGTCCACGATCGCGGACCGCCACGGCGGTGCGGCGAGGACCCTGAGCGCCGCCGCCCAGTCGTCGACGAGTTCGAGGTCGCGGACCGCCGTGAACTCGGGGACGAGCGGGGGGAGGTCCTGCTCGCCGATCCGGCGCAGCACCTCGTCGGCCCACAGGTCCTCGTCGTCGAGGTCGAGGCTCTCGGCCTCGTCGGCGAGACCCGTGAGGTTGACGTCCTCGGCCTTGGCCAGCGCGAACCCGTCCAGGACGCCGGCGGCCGCGAGCGTCTCCGCGCCCCACCGCTCCAGGACCTCGCCGTCCACGACGCCGAACGGGGCGTCGTCGGCCATGAGCCCACGCAGCGGACTGTCCGGCAGCAGCAGCTCGCCCGCCGGGTAGAGCTCGCCGTCGTCGCCGGGCAGCGCGAGCTCGGCCAGCCACGGCTCGTCGCCGGGATCGGCGTGCGCGGCCGCGACCAGTCCCAGCACGGCCTCGGCGACCGCGTCGGGGTCGTCGGAGTCGAAGGACTCCTCGACGGCCGCCCGCACGGCCGCGTCGGCCAGCACGGCCCGCGGGCCGGCCTCGACCGCGCCGAGCCGCGCCAGGAGCGGGTGCACGGCCTCCGGGTGGACGAAGCGCAGCCCCAGCACGTCCAGGCCCGCGGGATCGACGCCGTCCGCGATCAGCAGCCCGCGCGGCCCCCGCACCACGCGCCCCGTCCCTCCCGCCAGTGGCACCGGGAGAGCTCCCAGCGCGTCCGTGGCGGCTCCGGTGAGCGCCTCGTACACCCGATGCCACCACGCCGGTTCCCGGTCCACAGCGGCCAGCTCGTCGATCACGTCGGCCAGCTCGACCCGCCGCACGCCGAGCGCCGCCAGCGCCGGGCTCCGCGCGGGCCACTCCGGCGGCAGCAGGCCGCCCACGACGGCGTCGCCACCGGTGTCTCCGCCGCCGAGCACCTCCACGAACGCGGCGGGCGCGTCCACGGCGATCGCGTCGCGCCCGCGGGTGCGGTGCGGCAGGACGGGCGCCTCCGGGAGCCGCTCCCGGACCACGCGCCGGATCCGCGCGTCCAGCTCCCCGGCGGCGATCGGCCCCGGCACGAGATCCAGCACCCTTGGGGAGACGGGCAGCTCGCCGAGCAACCGCACGTAGGCCTCGGCGGCCCGGTCGATGAGGAAGTCCGTCAGCGCACCGGGCGCGACATGCCGCCTGTCGGGCGCGAGCGGGAACGACGCGATGAGCAGCGCGGGCAGGTCGAGACGCTCGTCGCTGGGGGTGGGCGCATGCAGGACGCCGGGCGTGCCCTCCGGGAGCCCCTCCTCTGGCAGGGCCCACCGCACCTGCCAGAACGGCCGGGCCCGCTCCTCCACGGGACGGTCCCGCAGGAGCTCCGCTGGGAGCTCCCCGTGCTCCTCGACCGTCCGCCACAGGCCGCCGTCGATGACCACTTCGCCCGGGGCGCGCCGTTCGGCGGTCAGCGTCCGGACGTCCCCGTCGACGTCGATCTCGACGTGCTCAAGAGCGGGCAGCGCCAGCATGAGCGCCGCCCCCACCTGCCCGAGCTGCCGCCGGACCGGCTCGACCGCCTCGTCCCGCAGCGGCAGCCGCACGACCGTGTCGTAGCCCTCCGGGACCTCGGGAGCCCGCTCCAGAGCGAACGGCAGCCGCAGCAGCGGCACGTGCCCGCCGCGCCGCCCCAGCTCCTCCTCCAGGCCCGCGATCCCCTCGACCAGCTCCCTGGCCCGCACCGACGACCACTCGACCCCCGCCGTCCCCGACGCGACGGCCGGGGTGTCGGACACCGCGACGACGGCGGCGAAGCCCACGCCGAAGCGGCCGGCGGTGGCCGGCTCGTCGCGCTTGGCCGAGGCGCGCAGCGTCGAGAGGGCCTCCACGCCGGCGGCGTCCAGCGGCGCCCCCGTGTTCGCCGCGATCAGCAGCGGCTCCCCGCCGGTGCGCAGCGTCAGGGCGAGGCGGCCGGGCACCGCGGCGCGCCGGGCGGCGTCGGCGGCGTTCTGCGCCAGCTCGATGACCACGCGGTCGCGGTAGCCGCCGAGCGCGTGGTCCTCCTCGGCGTTGGCGTCCTCGCGGAAGCGCGCCGGGGACTCGGCCCAGGCGCGCAGGACCCGCTCACGCAGCGCCCGCGCGCCGAACACGTCCTCCATGGGATCAGCTGTGGCCGAGGGCCTCGTCGTCGAGGGACGCGGCGTCCTCGTCACCGCCGGTGGGGACGACCTCGTAGCCGAGCTCGTCGATGACCGGCGGGTTGTGCTCGGACACCGCCGGAAGGGAGACGGCCTCGGAGTGCGCGCCGCAGCCGTGGTCGGCGGAGACGACGCGGCCGTCGTCGGGCGCGTACTCGTTGGCGCAGACGCCGAAGACCTGCCGCAGCGCGCCCGCCAGCACCACGTAGAAGCCGCACGTGGAGCACTGGGCGGGGGCGGACGCGGCGATAGGGGCGCGGGGCCCGGCGACGCCGTCGTACCAGCGGGCGGCGGCCTCGTCGCGGCCCTCACGCGACAGCACCCGGACGCGGCCGAGGCCGAGCTCCCACTGGGCCTCGCGGTCGGTCGACTCGTCCACCTGCGTGAAGCCGGGCGCGAGCCGCACGTCGTCGGGCGCGGTCGGCAGCAGGTCGCCGGGGCCGAGGTCGCCCGGGCGCAGCCGCTCCAGCCACGGCACCCACGGCGGCGCGAGGAGCGCGTCGTCGCCGGGGAGCAGGACGCACTCGCTGACCGTGACGTTCCTGGCGCGCGACGCGCGGGTCACCGTCACGGCCCACCGCCAGCCGGTGTACGCGGGGTCGAGGCACACGAAGTAGTGGGTGACCACCCGGTCGCCCTCGGCGCGCAGGCCGAGGTGCTCGCCGACCCGGGTCTGGCCGGCGGTGTCCTCGGCGGCCTCCCGGGCGAGGTCGACCGCCTCGGCGCAGGCGGAGTCGACGGCGGGTGTGCGGGGCCGGCGGGCGGCCGCGGTCGTGGTGCGCGCGGCGGCGGAGCGCGCGGGGCTGGACTGGCGCTGTGGGCTCACATGTCAATTCTCGCCCATGCGGGCACGTGACCCGCACAAGGCGGGCGCCGTCCGCGAGGTGATCCGGCATTCCAGCGGGGAACGTACCCTCAGTCGAGGACTCCGATGGCCGCCCCCGGTCCCGAGCCGGGCCGACCGCGAGGAGAGATCAGGGCGCATGGCAGAGCGGACACGGGCGGGTCGGTCCGCACGCGCCGTCACCGGTGGTGCGGCGCGGGCGTGCCGCGCAGCGCGCTCCGCCGCGCTCGGCACGGGACGGCTCACCCGCCGCGTCACCCACGCGCAGGGCGCCGGCCGGAGCGGGCTCGGCAGCCTGATCGAGTCGTGCGCGTTCAACTCCGCCGGGGACGCGCTGGTCACGGTCGCGCTCGCCGGAACCCTGTTCTTCGGCCTGGACGTCGACCAGGCGCGCAGCCAGGTCGCCCTCTACCTCGTCGTCACCATGGCGCCGTTCGCGCTGGTCGCGCCGCTGATCGGCCCGGCGCTGGACCGGGCGAGGCACGTCCGCCGGTACGCGATCGCGAGCACGTTCGTGATGCGGGCGCTGCTGTGCTGGGCGCTGGCGAGCGCGCTCCCGCACGGCGACCAGGTCACCTTCCTGCCGGCCGCGTTCGGCGTGCTCGTGCTGTCCAAGGCCTTCGGGGTGCTGCGGGCCGCGGTGACCCCGCGCGTCCTGCCGGACGAGATCTCGCTGGTGACGGCGAACGCGCGCTGCTCGTTCGCCGGGCTCATCGCCGCGTCGATCACCGCGCCCGTCGGCGCCGGGCTCGCCGTGCTGATCGGGCCGGGCTGGGTGCTGCGCATCGGGACGGTCCTGTTCCTGCTGGGCGCCGTGTTCACCGTGCGGCTGCCCCGGCACGTGGACGTCCCCGAAGCCGAACGGGCGGCGGAGAGCGCCGCCCCGCGCCGCCGGTGGCGGGCGCTGCCGCGCGTCGGCCCGGTCGTCGCCGAGGCGATGCAGGCGAACGCGGTGCTCCGCGCGTTCTCCGGCTTCCTGATCATCTACCTGGCGTTCCTGCTGCGCCAGGAGCGGTTCGACCCCGTGTCGCACCATGTCGCCCTCGGCCTGCTGGCGGCGTGCGCGGGCGCGGGCGGGCTGATCGGCACCGCGCTCGGCGCCTGGATGAAGGCGCGGGCGCCGCGGTTCATCGTGTCGGCGACGCTGGCGACCGTCACCGGCGTCACCGCCGCGGGCGCCGCGTTCTTCGGGCTGTGGGCGGCCCTCGCCGTGGCGACCGCGGCCGGGCTCGGTCAGGTGCTCGGCAAGCTGTCCATGGACGCGGTCGTGCAGCGCGAGATCGGCGAGGAGGTGAGCTCGTCCACCTTCGCGGTGTCGGAGACCCTGCACCAGCTCAGCTGGGTCCTCGGCGGGCTGCTCGGCCTCGGCATGTCGATCGTCGCGGACGGGCGGCTCGCGCTCGCCACCGTCGCGGCGGCGCTCGCCCTCGCGTCCGGGCTGCTGGTGATGCGGCAGGCCGGAGCCCGGCGTGCGGCCGGCCGGCCCGACCCCGCCGGCCCGCTCAAGGACGCGCACCACGAGATGCGCGCCTGACCCCCGGGAACGCCCGGGCGGCCGGAGGCGTCAGGGCGCCAGGTCGTCGGCGACCGCGCGCAGCACGATGGCGATCTTCTTGGCCTCCGCGGGCGCCGGGTGCTTGCCCCGCCGGTAGGTGTTGGAGATCCCGTCCAGCAGCTTGATCAGGTCCTCGGTGATGACGACCATCTCGTCGGGCTTCTTGCGCCGCTGCTTGGCGATGGTCTTCTCCACCGACGGCAGCGTCTCCAGCACCCGCACCTGCAGGGCCTGCTGACCGCGGCGCCCCTCGACCACGCCGAACTCGATGCGCTGGCCCGGCTTGAGGGTCGTGACCCCGGCCGGCAGCGCCGACGAGTGCACGAAGACCTCACCGCCGTCGTCGCGGGTGAGGAAGCCGAACCCCTTGTCGGAGTCGTACCACTTGACCTTGCCAGTCGGCACCGGAGACCTCGTTCGGTAATCGTCCTGAATCGACCCCAAGATTAGTGCCTCGCAGCGGGCCGGTGAACATGCCGGGGGCCCCCGCGACGCCTACGGGGCAACGCGATCGACGCTATCCCGGACGTCCCGGAACGGCATCCGAATATCGCCGCCCAGCTCAGCCCGCCGGGAGCGGCTCAGCCCGCCCCGAAGCCCCCGAGCCAGCCGGGGAACGCCAGCAGGTCCGGCAGGACGACGTCCGCGCCGTAGGCGCTGAGGGCCGCCGAGTCGAACGCGCCGGTCGCGACGGCCACCGCCACCGCCGACGCGGCCCGTGCGGCGTCCACGTCGCCGGTGTGGTCGCCGATGTAGGCGCCGGCGCCGTGCTCGCGCAGCGCGGCGCCCTTGTCGGCGCCGAACAGGCCGCCCACCACGGCGTCCGCCGCCAGCCCGAGGAACCGGACGGTCCGCTCGGTGTCGGCCTGGTTCTTGCCCGACACGACGACCACCCGCCCGCCGCGGGCCCGCACGGCCTCCAGCGCGGCGGCCGCGCCCGGCATCAGGACGGTCGCCGGGACCGCGACGTCGGCGTAGATCGCCCGGTAGCGCGCCGCCATCGCGGGCACCCGCTCCGGCGGGAACCAGTACGCCAGCTCCTCCTCCAGCGGCGGCCCGATGCGCCGCACCACCTGGCCGGTGTCGATCGGGACGCCCGTCTCCGCCGCCAGGGCCGCGTAGACGGCACTGATCCCGGCGCGGGTGTCGGCGAGGGTCAGATCGAGGTCGAAACCGATGGCGAGGCCGTCGCGGGACGGCGCGGAGGAGGGAAGATCGAGCACGTCCACAGGGTAAGGGGGCTGGACACACGCAAGGACCCGCGCTCTCCTGGTAGTGGCGATGCGACGGGATCCGAGTAGGAGAGCGCGGGACCGTGCTGCGGATATACCCGGGCCCTCGACCACAAACCACCTGACCAGGGAAAACACAGCACACGAACGCACCATCCCCGCCCCAAGGACGCATCGCCCCGACCCGGTGAAGGAGGCCGCACATGGCAGGGACCCAGACCGAGCCAGGCGGTGACCACCGCGCCCCGCGCGCCCGCCGGATCCCCGCCGCCGCCGCTGCGCGCCGCCGCGCCGTCGGCCTTCTCGCGGCGGCGGTGTCCATCGTCACCACGCTCGTGGTGACGATCCTGGCCGTGCACATCGTCTTCGTGGCGTTCGAGGCCAACACCGCCAACGACCTCGTCCGCTGGTTCGGGGACCGCGCCACCGACCTGTGCTGGCAGTTCAAGGACGTCTTCCAGCCGGACAACCCCAAGGTGGAGGTCGCCGTCAACTACGGTCTGGCCGCCCTCGTCTACCTGGTGGTCGGACGCATCCTCGTCGGCCTCGTCCGCCGCCTGGGCTAGTCGCCGCCCGGGTCAGTCGCGGCCGGGGAAGCGGACCTTGTCGAAGGGCCACGCCGTGCCGACCCATTCGCGGACGAACCCCTCCAGCTCCTTCTCCAGGACGGAGTTCTCCTCGTCCGCGCGCACCCAGAAGACGACCACCGCGTCCGAGCCGGGACGGTCCGAGGGGGCGACGTGGATGCGGCCGAGCTGCCGCTCCCCGTCCGGTGTGATCACGACGTAGCTGAACGAGCGCCGCAGCTGCCCCTGCTTCTGCAGCCACGCGACGTCGATCAGGGCCTGCTCGAAGGTGAACTCGCGGTCGGGCCAGCCCCACTCGGGCCCGAACCGCCCGGCCAGCCGGTCCAGGCTGCCGATCACGGCGCCGTAGTCCTTGACGACGTCGTGCACGGTGATCGGACGGATCTGGAAGTCGGGTCCGGCCACCAGCGTGGGCACCACGAAGTCCTCGGGCAGGAAGGCCCCGTCGGCCGCCTTCCGCGGAGACTTGAACATCGCCGACCTTTCCGACGACGCCCCTCCGGCGACGGGGCGCGGACGAAGGAACTCTAGTCGCCGGGCGGCCCGCCGCGAGCGGCATCACGGATTCGGGCGCGCCGCGCGCGACCGGGCGGCCCGCCGCGTGAACATGCCTTACTGTTCTTGCGGAGGAATTCATCACCATGACGACATCTACGCGCGATCGCATCGTGACCGAGTCGCTCCGGTTGTTCGCCGACCGGGGCTACGCGGCGACGTCGGTCGCCGAGATCGAGGCGGCGGCCGGCCTGTCCCCGGGCGCGGGCGGCCTCTACCGGCACTTCCGGTCCAAGGAGGAAGTGCTCTCCTCGGCCATCCGCGAGCACATCGAGCGGACCCGCCGGCAGATAAGCGACGTCCTCACGCAGTCCACCGCGTTCGAGGAGCGCCCGCTCGAAACCCGGCTGCGCATGACGTGCCAGGCCGGGCTCGCCAAGATGCGCGAGGAGCAGGACCTCATCCGGGTCCTGTTCCGCGACCTCGACCAGTTCCCGAACCTGGTCGCGGAGATGCGCGAGGGCATCGTCAACCCGCTCTACGACGGGATCGCCACCTGGCTCGCGGCGCAGCCCGAGTTCGAGGGCTCCGACGAGGACTGGCCGGCGGTCGCGTCGATCCTCGGCGGCGCCGTGGTGAACTACTGGCTGGCGAACGAGGCGATGTACGAGCCCCCAACGCGCATCGACGAGAAGCGGTTCGTGGAGAGCTGGGCTCGGCTCGGCCTCGGGCTGGTGCACCTGGAGCGCACGCCCGCCACCTGATCGCGGCACGGCCGAGTTCCCCACCTCGCGCGGGCCTCTAACCTGGAGGCCCGCGTGCCTGCGGCATGCACGCGACTTAAAGTTGGGGAACGGCATGGAAACGTATGCGGACTGGTTGCGGGCGCGCGGCGACGACGAACTGCGCGCGCTGCTGTCCGCGCGTCCCGAACTGCTCGCCCCCGTCCCCGCCGACCTGACCGCGCTCGCCGCCCGCGCCGCCACGCCCACCGCCGTGTCCCGCGCGCTCGACCGGCTCGACCGCTTCACCCTCGCCGTCCTGGAGGCCCTGCTCGTCCTGCCCGCCCCGGCCGGGCCGGACGCGCTCGCCGCCGCCCTCGGCGCCACCTCCGAGCAGACCTCCGGCGCGCTCGCCACCCTCCGCCGGTTCGCGCTGGCCTGGGGGGACGGCGCCCCGGCCACGGCGCCCGGCGTCCGGCAGAGCCTGCCGCACCCCGCCGGGCTCGGGCCGCCCGTCCGGGAGGTCTTCGCGGGCTACCCCGCCGAGCGGCTCACCGACCTCGTCACCGACCTCGACGGCGAGGCGCCGCGCGGCTTCGCCGACTCCGGCCGCCTCCTCGCCCGGCTCACCGAGCTGCTGAGCGACCCCGCCGCCCTGATCGAGGACGCCGGGCCCGAGGCGCGGGCCGCCCTCGACCAGCTCGCGTGGGGCCCGCCGGTCGGGCGCGTCGCCGACGCGCGCCGCCCCGTCCGGCTCGACACCGCGACCACCCCCATCGAGCGGCTCCTGGCGCGCGGCCTCCTCGCCGCCGAGGACGACCGCACCGTCACGCTGCCCCGCGAGGTCGCCCTGCACCTGCGCGGCGGGGTGCTGCTCCGCGACGTCCCCGCCGAGCCGCCCCCGCTCACCCCGGCGGCCGGGCCGCGCCGCGAGGACGTGGTCGTGCGCGCCGCGGCGGGCGAGGCCGCGGGCGCCGTCCGGCTGATCGAGGAGCTGCTGGAGCGCTGGGGCCTGGAACCGCCGCCCGTCCTGCGCAGCGGCGGCCTCGCCGTCCGCGACCTGCGCGCCGCCGCGACGCTCCTGGACGTCCCGGAGTGGAAGGCCGCCCTGCTCGTCGAGGTCGCCTACGCGGCAGGCCTGCTGACCCGCAGCGGCGACCTCGACGGCGAGTGGCTGCCCACCCCCGCCTACGACCTGTGGCTGATGCGCGACACCGCCGGGCGCTGGACGGAGCTGGCCCGCGGCTGGCTGAAGTCCGACCGCGCCGCCGGGCTCGCCGGAGACCGCGACGACCGCGACCGGCTCATCAACGCCCTCAGCGAGGCGATGACGCGCAGCAGCGCACCGTCCACCCGCCGCGCCGTCCTGGACGTCCTCGCCGGCGCTGACCGCGGCGTCGCCGTCGGCGAGGACGCGCTCCGCGCCCGGCTCGCGTGGCTGCGGCCCCGCCACGGCGGGCCCGCCCGCGACCGCCTCGTCGGCTGGACGCTCCGCGAGGCCGCCGCCCTCGGCCTCACCGGCTTCGGGGAGCTGGCCCCGTTCGGCCGCGACCTGCTCGCCGGCGACGACCCCGAGCCCGCGCTGGAGAAGTACCTCCCCGACCCCGTCGACGAGATCCTCGTCCAGGCCGACCTGACCGCCGTCGCGCCGGGCCCGCTGGTCACCGAGCTCGCCCGGGAGCTCGCGCTCGCCGCCGACGTCGAGTCCACCGGCGGCGCCACCGTGTACCGCTTCACCCCCGAGTCCGTCCGCCGGGCCCTGGACGCGGGGCGCACCGCCGCCGACGTCACCGACCTGCTCACCCGGCACTCGGCGACCCCGCTCCCGCAGCCGCTCCTCTACCTGATCGACGACGTCGCCCGCCGGCACGGCCACCTGCGCGTCGGCGCCCTGTCGTCCTACGTCCGGACCGACGCGCCCGCCACCCTCGACGAGATCCTCGCCGACCGGCGCGCCGCGCCGCTGCGCCTGTACCGCCTCGCCCCGACCGTCCTGGCGTCCGGGCTGCAGCGCGCCGACCTGCTCGACGGCCTGCGCGCCATGGGCCTCGCCCCGGTCGCCGAGGCGCCCGGCGGCGGCGTGATCGTGACCCGGCCGGACGCGCAGCGCGCCGACCCGCCGCCCACCGCCGAGATCGTCCGGTTCCGTCCCGACGACCGCACCGACGCCTCGATGATCTCCGCGGCGGTGCGGGCGCTGCGCGCCGGCGACGAGGCGTCCCGGCACGGCGCCGAGCAGGCCCGGCAGGCCCCGTCCGGCGAACCGCCCCGCTCTCCCGCGATGGCCACCGTCGAGCGGCTGCGCGGCGCCGTCGAGCGCGGCGGCCGCGTCTGGATCGGCTACCTCGACCAGCAGGGGCAGGCGTCCAGCCGCATCGTCGAACCCGTCCGCGTCGAGGGCGGCTTCCTCACCGGCTACGACGCGACCCGCGCCGCCGTGCACCGCTTCGCGCTGCACCGCATCACCGGCGTCTCCGAACTCGACGACGCCTCCTGAACCGTCCCGGCGACGCCCGCCGCTGTCCGGAACCGGACGCCGGAAACGATGGGAACCGGCGAACCTCGCATACGGTCAAAACAAGTGTTGATCGGACGGGGTAGCGTGTCCGGGCGAATGGTGCGAGGAGGCTCCCGATGAGCGGGTACGGAGGGCGTCCGCCGTCGGGCTGGGACGACCCCTACGGCGGAGACCAGAGCTGGGACACGGGCGGCGCCTACGGGCAGCCGCACGGGCAGAGCTACGGCTACACCACCCAGCCGGGCTACGGCCAGCCCGGCTACGGATACGGATACGGCTACGGGCCCCCGGGCGTCCCCTACCAGGCCACGAGCAACGGCTCCACCATCGCCGCGCTCGTCTGCAACGCCGTCGCCATCGTGCTGTGCTGCAACATCGTGGCGATCCCCGGCGTGATCACCGCGGCGATCGCCCTCGGCCGCGTCCAGACCGACCCGCCGTCCGCCCGGAGGCTGACGATCTGGAGCTGGTCGCTCTTCGCCGCGTCGATCCTCATCGGCATCGCCTTCCTGATCGTCTACATCCTGATCGGCACGATGTCCGAGCCGGACTACGGCTCCTCCGGGGGGATCTGACCGGCGCGCCCGGACCGCCCGCACGCAATAAAGGCGGCCGCCGGGGCGTTGAAGACCCCAGTCCTCTCCGGAACGCGCGAAGCGCCGCCGCCGCTCGGGTAGCGTGCGGCAGCGATGCCACTGTCCGGACGAGGCATCGATCTTCCGAAACCCGACGGGGGCTTCTGCTTTGACCGACGGTCCGCTCATCGTCCAGTCCGACAAGACGCTGCTGCTGGAAGTCGACCACGAGCTGGCCGACGCCTGCCGCAAGGAGATCGCCCCGTTCGCCGAGCTCGAACGGGCGCCCGAGCACGTCCACACCTACCGGGTGACACCGCTCGCGCTGTGGAACGCGCGCGCCGCCGGCCACGACGCCGAGCAGGTCGTCGACACGCTGATCCGCTTCTCCCGGTACCCCGTCCCGCACGCCCTGCTCGTGGACGTCGCCGACACCATGGCCCGGTACGGGCGGCTGCGGCTGGAGAAGGACCCCGTGCACGGCCTCATCCTGTCGTCCTCCGACCGGTCGGTCCTGGAGGAGGTGATGCGCGCCAAGAAGATCAAGGGCATGATCGGCGACCGGGTCGGCGACGACGCCGTCGCCGTCCACCCGAGCGAGCGCGGCGCCCTCAAGCAGGCCCTGCTCAAGCTCGGCTGGCCCGCCGAAGACCTCGCCGGCTACGTGGACGGCGAGGCCCACGCCATCTCCCTCGTCCAGGACGGCTGGGACCTGCGCTCCTACCAGAGCGAGGCCGCCTCGGCGTTCTGGCACGGCGGCTCCGGCGTCGTCGTCCTGCCCTGCGGCTCCGGCAAGACCATCGTCGGCGCCGCCGCCATGGCCCGCGCCCAGGCGACCACGCTGATCCTCGTCACCAACACCGTCTCCGCGCACCAGTGGAAGCAGGAGCTGCTGCGCCGCACCTCCCTCACCGAGGACGAGATCGGCGAGTACACCGGCACCAAGAAGGAGATCCGGCCGGTCACCATCGCCACCTACCAGATCATGACGACGCGCCGGAAGGGCGCCTACGCGCATCTGGAGCTCTTCGACGCCCGCGACTGGGGCCTGGTCGTCTACGACGAGGTCCATCTGCTGCCCGCGCCGATCTTCCGGATGACCGCCGACCTCCAGGCCCGCCGCCGCCTCGGCCTCACCGCGACCCTCGTCCGGGAGGACGGCCGCGAGGGGGACGTGTTCTCCCTCATCGGCCCCAAGCGGTACGACGCGCCGTGGAAGGACATGGAGGCGCAGGGCTGGATCGCGCCCGCCGACTGCGTCGAGGTGCGCGTCACCCTCACCGACTCCGAACGGCTCGCCTACGCGACCGCCGAACCCGAGGAGCGGTACCGCTTCTGCGCCACCACCGACACCAAGACCAAGCTCATCCAGGCGCTCGTCGACCGGCACCGCGGCGAGCAGACCCTCGTCATCGGGCAGTACATCGACCAGCTGGACGAGCTGGGCTCGCTCCTGGACGCTCCGGTCATCAAGGGCGAGACCCGCATCCGCGAGCGGGAGCGGCTGTTCGAGGCGTTCCGCAGCGGCGAGATCGGCGTCCTGGTCGTCTCCAAGGTGGCGAACTTCTCCATCGACCTGCCGGAGGCGTCCGTCGCCGTCCAGGTCTCGGGCGCCTACGGGTCCCGGCAGGAGGAGGCCCAGCGGCTGGGGCGTCTCCTGCGGCCCAAGGCGTCCGGCGCGGGGGCACGCTTCTACGCCGTCGTGGCACGCGACACCTTGGACCAGGACTACGCCGCCCACCGGCAGCGCTTCCTGGCCGAGCAGGGCTACGCGTACCGGATCGTCGACGCCGACACCGTCCTCGCCGGCGACGAGTTCTGACGCCTCACCGCGGGTGGTGCTCCCTTCCCTGACGGGCTCGCTGAGCACCGCCCACCCGCCGAGGGGGGCGCGCCGGCACAGGCTCCGCCTTGCCCGCGGGCCCCTTACGGGTATGGCGGATGAGGTGTCACCCGTTCTGCCTTCGGTCGATCCAGCGGACTGGCCGGCCCTCCGGGTCCGTTGTCAGCCAGGAGCCGTCCCCCAGCGGCTCCAGATCGTATGAATGGCGGGAATGCGCGTCGAAGGCCGCGTCCTCGGGGTCGTGGCCGAACGCCCCGACCGGCAGGCTCAGCACCACGTCGCCGCTCGGACACTCGTGGAAGGCCACGTCGGCCTGCCCGCGGACCGTCCCGGAGCGGGTGTCGAGGACCACCCACGTGTCAGGGGTCCCACGCCGGGCCATCGCATCCGGCCGGTACACCCAGACCAGCGTGCCGTCCGGCGAGTACGCGACACTCGGCCAGTCGGAACGGACCACACCTCCTGGAGGGGCTTTTCCGCGGCGGCCCCGACCTCGTAGACGCGGAGGCGCCCGTCCACGACCCGGGCGAACAGGCGATCCATGGCGCGCAGACTAACAGCGCGCAGTGCCAGGAAACGGAAAAAGGCCCCGCCGATAACGGCGGGGCCTTTTCCAATATATGTCCGGCGGCGTCCTACTCTCCCACACGGTCTCCCATGCAGTACCATCGGCGCTGAAGGGCTTAACTTCCGGGTTCGGGATGGGACCGGGTGTTTCCCCCTCGCCAAAACCACCGAACGTCTCAACGCACCACCCGCAGGTGGGCAAATCCACGTCCGAACCATTCGGCTCGAAAAAATTCAGTTATCAACAACACACGGGAACCCAGTTGTTTCCTGGGAACCACACAGGGACGCGAACAATCTCTCGCAGCAATTCACTCTGAACGTTCAGTGTGTTCAAGCCACTCGGCCTATTAGTACCGGTCGACTCCACACGTTACCGCGCTTCCATCTCCGGCCTATCAACCCGGTCGTCTACCGGGGGCCTTACACCCCTGACGGGGTGGGAGAACTCATCTCGAGGAAGGCTTCCCGCTTAGATGCTTTCAGCGGTTATCCCGACCGAACGTAGCCAACCAGCCGTGCCCCTGGCGGGACAACTGGCACACCAGAGGTTCGTCCGTCCCGGTCCTCTCGTACTAGGGACAGACCCTCACAATTCTCCTACGCGCACAGCGGATAGGGACCGAACTGTCTCGCGACGTTCTAAACCCAGCTCGCGTGCCGCTTTAATGGGCGAACAGCCCAACCCTTGGGACCTACTCCAGCCCCAGGATGCGACGAGCCGACATCGAGGTGCCAAACCATCCCGTCGATATGGACTCTTGGGGAAGATCAGCCTGTTATCCCCGGGGTACCTTTTAGCCGTTGAGCGACACCACTTCCACACGTAGGTGCCGGATCACTAGGCCCTGCTTTCGCACCTGCTCGACACGTCCGTCTCACAGTCAAGCTCCCTTGTGCCCTTGCACTCGCCACCTGATTGCCAACCAGGCTGAGGGAACCTTTGGGCGCCTCCGTTACATTTTGGGAGGCAACCGCCCCAGTTAAACTACCCACCAGGCACTGTCCCCCACCCGGATACACGGGTGCGGGTTAGACGCTCAAAACGACCAGAGTGGTATTTCACCAATGACTCCACCCAAACTGGCGTCTGGGCTTCACAGTCTCCCACCTATCCTACACAAGACGCTCCAAGCGCCAATGCCAAGCTATAGTGAAGGTCCCGGGGTCTTTCCGTCCTGCTGCGCGAAACGAGCATCTTTACTCGTACTGCAATTTCGCCGGGCCTGTGGTTGAGACAGCGGGGAAGTCGTTACGCCATTCGTGCAGGTCGGAACTTACCCGACAAGGAATTTCGCTACCTTAGGATGGTTATAGTTACCACCGCCGTTTACCGGCGCTTAGATTCTCAGCTTCGAAGGAACAAGTCCCCCTAACCGGTCCTCTTAACGTTCCGGCACCGGGCAGGCGTCAGTCCGTATACAGCGTCTTACGACTTCGCACGGACCTGTGTTTTTAGTAAACAGTCGCTTCCCCCTGGCCTCTGCGACCCCACCCAGCTCAGACAGCAAATGCCATCACCGGGCGAGGTCCCCCTTCTCCCAAAGTTACGGGGGCAATTTGCCGAGTTCCTTAACCACAGTTCACCCGATCGCCTTGGTATTCTCTACCTGACCACCTGAGTCGGTTTGGGGTACGGGCCGCCGGTACACTCGCTAGAGGCTTTTCTCGGCAGCATGGGATCACTCACTTCACCTAAAACGGCTCGGCATCAGCTCTCAGGATACGTGAGAGACGGATTTACCTATCTCTCTCCCTACAGCCTTACCCCGGGACAACCATCGCCCGGGCTGAGCTACCCTCCTGCGTCACCCCATCACTCACCTACTACCCCCTCGGGCCCCACGCTCCCCACACAACAAGCCCGAAGGCCCGAAGCATGGTTCGGGTGGTTAGCATCAGAGGATTCAGCGTTGGCGCATACCAGCGGGTACGGGAATATCAACCCGTTGTCCATCGACTACGCCTGTCGGCCTCGCCTTAGGTCCCGACTTACCCTGGGCGGATTAGCCTGCCCCAGGAACCCTTGGTCATCCGGCGCACACGTTTCTCACGTGTGATTCGCTACTCATGCCTGCATTCTCACTCCCGCACCCTCCACCCCTGGGTCACCCCGAGGCTTCACCGGATACAGGACGCTCCCCTACCCATCAACACTTACGTGTCAATGCCACGGCTTCGGCGGTGTGCTTGAGCCCCGCTACATTGTCGGCGCGGAATCACTTGACCAGTGAGCTATTACGCACTCTTTCAAGGGTGGCTGCTTCTAAGCCAACCTCCTGGTTGTCACAGCAACTCCACATCCTTTCCCACTTAGCACACGCTTAGGGGCCTTAGCCGATGATCTGGGCTGTTTCCCTCTCGACTACGAAGCTTATCCCCCGCAGTCTCACTGCCGCGCTCTCACTTACCGGCATTCGGAGTTTGGCTGACGTCAGTAACCTGGTAGGGCCCATCAGCCATCCAGTAGCTCTACCTCCGGCAAGAAACACGCGACGCTGCACCTAAATGCATTTCGGGGAGAACCAGCTATCACGGAGTTTGATTGGCCTTTCACCCCTAACCACAGGTCATCCCCCAGGTTTTCAACCCTGGTGGGTTCGGGCCTCCACACCGTCTTACCGGCGCTTCACCCTGCCCATGGCTAGATCACTCCGCTTCGGGTCTACAGCATGCGACTAAAAACGCCCTATTCAGACTCGCTTTCGCTACGGCTACCCGCCACCGGTTAACCTCGCCACACACCATAACTCGCAGGCTCATTCTTCAAAAGGCACGCCATCACCAACAACAAGGAACAAGTCCCTGCTGAGGAGGCTCTGACGGCTTGTAGGCACACGGTTTCAGGTACTATTTCACGACCCCTCACCGGGGCACTTTTCACCTTTCCCTCACGGTACTGGTCCGCTATCGGTCATCAGGAAGTATTCAGCCTTACCACGTGGTCGTGGCAGATTCACACGGGATTTCACGGGCCCCGTGCTACTCGGGAACACACCCAGAAGCCACTCGAATTTCGTCTACCGGACTCTCACCGTCTACGGTCGGCCATCCCAAGCCATTCGACTATCCCAGCGGTTTATAACTCCTCGATTCAGCGGCAGCTGAACCAGGGTGGTCCCACAACCCCGCACACGCAACGCCTGCCGGCTATCACACGCGCACGGTTTAGGCTCCTCCGCTTTCGCTCACCACTACTCACGGAATCACTATTGTTTTCTCTTCCTGCGGGTACTGAGATGTTTCACTTCCCCGCGTTCCCACCAACCTGCCTATACATTCAGCAGGCGGCGACACCCCATGACGGGTGCCAGGTTTCCCCATTCGGAAATCCCCGGATCAAAGTCTGGTTGCCGACTCCCCGAGGCATATCGCAGGCTCCCACGTCCTTCATCGGCTCCTGATGCCAAGGCATCCACCGTATGCCCTTAAAAACTTGAACACACAAAACGATCAGAACAAATCGCAGATAAACAACAAACCCACAAAAACCCGAAGGCCTCTGCGAGTCCGTCATCTACCAGAGATGCTCGCGTCCACTGTGCAGTTCTCAAAAAACAACCGGGCCCACCAAAACCACACCCCAATCAAGGAATGTGGTCCTGGTCCCGTAGTCCGAGGTCGAGCTCGCGCCCGTTCCCTCAGGACCCAACAGCGTGTCCAACCCGCCACCCGCCTGAAACCGCCGTTCCCCTTCCCCCAGCCGAAACCGAAGGACGGTACTTGCCGGCTCACACACGCGGTGAGCTGAGTAGCCAGTGCTCCACATCTATGAGCAGCCACCTGACAGACACTCGCTGTCAACGGCGGCCACCGACCTGCGCACCCAGGAGCTCCGGAGAGATCCCAAGGTCAACGCGGGCCAGTTGGTGCTCCTTAGAAAGGAGGTGATCCAGCCGCACCTTCCGGTACGGCTACCTTGTTACGACTTCGTCCCAATCGCCGGCCCCACCTTCGACCGCTCCCCCCACACAAGGTGGTTGGGCCACGGGCTTCGGGTGTTGCCGACTTTCGTGACGTGACGGGCGGTGTGTACAAGGCCCGGGAACGTATTCACCGCAGCGTTGCTGATCTGCGATTACTAGCGACTCCGACTTCACGAAGTCGAGTTGCAGACTTCGATCCGAACTGAGACCGGCTTTAAGGGATTCGCTCCACCTCACGGTATCGCAGCCCTCTGTACCGGCCATTGTAGCATGTTTGCAGCCCAAGACATAAGGGGCATGATGACTTGACGTCATCCCCACCTTCCTCCGAGTTGACCCCGGCGGTCTCCCATGAGTCCCCACCCGAAGTGCTGGCAACATGGAACGAGGGTTGCGCTCGTTGCGGGACTTAACCCAACATCTCACGACACGAGCTGACGACAGCCATGCACCACCTGTCACCGGCCCAAAAGGACCCACCATCTCTGATGGTTTTCCGGCGATGTCAAGCCTTGGTAAGGTTCTTCGCGTTGCGTCGAATTAAGCAACATGCTCCGCCGCTTGTGCGGGCCCCCGTCAATTCCTTTGAGTTTTAGCCTTGCGGCCGTACTCCCCAGGCGGGGCGCTTAATGCGTTAGCTGCGGCGCGGAATCCGTGGAAGGACCCCACACCTAGCGCCCAACGTTTACGGCGTGGACTACCAGGGTATCTAATCCTGTTCGCTCCCCACGCTTTCGCTCCTCAGCGTCAGTACAGGCCCAGAGAACCGCCTTCGCCACCGGTGTTCCTCCCGATATCTGCGCATTTCACCGCTACACCGGGAATTCCATTCTCCCCTACCTGCCTCTAGTCTGCCCGTATCCACCGCAGACCCACGGTTAAGCCGTGGGCTTTCACGACAGACGCGACAAACCGCCTACGAGCTCTTTACGCCCAATAATTCCGGACAACGCTTGCGCCCTACGTATTACCGCGGCTGCTGGCACGTAGTTAGCCGGCGCTTCTTCTGCAGGTACCGTCACGTTAGCTTCGTCCCTGCTGAAAGAGGTTTACAACCCGAAGGCCGTCATCCCTCACGCGGCGTCGCTGCGTCAGGCTTCCGCCCATTGCGCAATATTCCCCACTGCTGCCTCCCGTAGGAGTCTGGGCCGTGTCTCAGTCCCAGTGTGACCGGTCGCCCTCTCAGGCCGGTTACCCGTCGTCGCCTTGGTAGGCCATCACCCCACCAACAAGCTGATAGGCCGCGAGCCCATCCCCAACCGAAAAACTTTCCACCACCCGATCATGAGACCAGTGGTTATATCCGGTATTAGACCCAGTTTCCCGGGCTTATCCCAGAGTCAGGGGCAGGTTGCTCACGTGTTACTCACCCGTTCGCCGCTCGAGTACCCCCGAAGGGGCCTTTCCGCTCGACTTGCATGTGTTAAGCACGCCGCCAGCGTTCGTCCTGAGCCAGGATCAAACTCTCCATCAAGGTCCAACGACCAGCCAGGGGGCGAACCCCGACCAGCCAAACCTCAGGAAACAATCCCAGCATCACCATCCCCACAAAGGGGACGGCATTGCCTCAAAGAAATCCCCACCACCCCACAAAGCAGGGCGGCACGGGGCGACCCGGCCAATCAATGACCGAGCCGATAAAGGCACTGGCTTTTAACACGCTGTTGAGTTCTCAAGAAACGGACACCCACCGCGCTGGATCCGCTTTCGCGTTTCCCGCTCCGGGGCGACTCGACTTACTTTATCAGGTCCGCCCGGACTGTCAATTCCGGGCTTTTCCGATACGCCATTCCGGTTCCGCTTGCGCGGTCCCTTTCCGGCGGTGGTGCTATTTCATCAGATCCGGCCCGATTGTCAAATCGAACCTTTCCGACCCATCACAACTATGCGGGCGCGACGAGGCCGCGTCTGCTGGTCGAGGATGGTTCCCCCCGGGCCGGCCGCCGTGAGGCGTCCCGCACTCCCGTGGGGCGAAGTGAACAGTATGCCCAACACGGGGTGACGTCAAACCGGCTCGCGCGTGTCAATGGCGCCGGCGCGCTCGTTCCGCCCGGTCGGAGCCGCCCCGGCATCCGACCTACCTCGGGTTTTGTCCTGGTCCGCCCCGCTCGCACCGCTCGAACATCGCATTCACTCGGCCGAGGTTTCTTTCCGGCAACGCCGACCGTTCGGCGCGCCTCAGGGCTTGGCCAGGTATCCGCCGACGAACAGCACCCCTTCTGCGATCACCCAGACGAAGGCCGCGACCGTGAGGGTGACGTCCAGCCGGGAGGGCCTGCGCCGGACCCCGGGCATCGACCAGGCGGTCACGGCGACGGCCGCGGCGAGGACGGCCACGGGTGCCGAGAGCCGCACGGCGTCCTCGAATCCGTCCCCGCATCCCGGGTCGCGGCCCTCTCCCTCACCGCAGAAGGCGGCGTCGCCCCACCCGCCGAGGGCCGAGAAGACCCAGAGGACGGCCAGCGCGCAGTTCGCGATCGTCGGGATCGCCGGCGAGATCCACCAGCCGTTCGGACGCCCGGACATGGCCTGCACGACCGGAACGTACCTCGCCTCGCGGGAACCGGGAACCCCTCCATGGGGCGACCGCCGGGCCGGTCAGGTGATCTCTTTGGCCTCGTGCAGGTTCATGTCCATGACGATGGCCGTCATGACCGCCATCGTCCGCAGCGGTTCCCGGACGGGATCGGAGATCTCCACCGCGTACCGGTCGGCCGTCGTGAGCAGATGGGTGGCGAGGCCCGCCCACTTCTTGCGGACGTGCGCCACCTTGCCGCCGTCGGCGTCCTTCACCTCGAAGTTGTTGCGCGGCACGTCGACGTCGACCGTGCCGATGAGCGTCCCGTCGTCGTCGTAGACGACGTAGCGGCGGCCGACCCTCTCGGTGACGAAGGAGCCGACGCGCTCTCCGTCCGGCCGGAGGATCTCGGTGTACTCCCGGCCGCTCTGCTTGTCCACGACGTACAGGGGGTCGCCGTCGGGGGTCGTCAGCAGGACGGCGCGGGCGTCGAGGTTCGACTTGCCGGGGAACAGGCCGCGCATGACCGCGGCACCGCCCTGGTCGTCGGTCGGCGCCGCGATGGCGACGACGGTCCCGCCCTCGTCCAGCACCTTGTACCGCGACTTGGCGAACGGTCCCCTGCGAGGCTGTTCGACCCTGAGCACCGGGGAGCTGAACACTTCGCTCACGTGTTCTCCTGCCTCATCGGCCGCATCGGCGACCCGCCTCTTTGTTCACCTTGCCGGCGCCCGCACCCTCGGGCGGCGCGCCTTCCAACCGGCGATCCTGCCAAGCACCGGGCCGCAGGGGAAGCTCTTTGCGCGCCCGTCTCCGCCCACCGGAACCACCGCGCCCGCGCCGGGCTCACTGACCTGCACCGGCGCGGCCCGAGGTGGCCGTACGAGAAACAATCTTCTTTCGGCCCGGCGGCCACCGAGCATCCGCGCGGCCATCTCCGCCCGCTTCCCTGGCGCCCCGTCGCGCACCGCCTCGCCCGGACGGGGCCCCACGGACGCGGAAAGGGGCGGCCCCCGAAGGAACCGCCCCTTTCACATGCACTCGGAAGTGCGTACCGCGGACTCGCTCAGAAGTCCATGCCGCCGGCGTCGGGCATGCCGCCCGCCGGGGCCGGGTTCTTCTCGGGCTTCTCGGCGATGACGGCCTCGGTGGTCAGGAACAGCGCGGCGATCGACGAGGCGTTCTGCAGCGCGGACCGGGTCACCTTGGCCGGGTCGAGGATGCCCGACTCGAACATGTTGACGTACTCGCCGGTGGCGGCGTTCAGGCCCTCACCCGGGGTCAGGTTGCGGACCCGCTCCACCACGACGCCGCCCTCGAGGCCGGCGTTCACGGCGATCTGCTTCAGCGGCTCCTCGAGAGCGCGCTTGACGATGTTCGCACCGGTGGCCTCGTCGCCCGACAGCTCCAGCTTGTCGAACGCCTTGGTGCCGGCCTGCAGCAGCGCCACGCCACCGCCGGGGACGATGCCCTCCTCGACCGCGGCCTTGGCGTTGCGGACGGCGTCCTCGATGCGGTGCTTGCGCTCCTTGAGCTCGACCTCCGTCGCGGCGCCGGCCTTGATGACCGCGACACCGCCCGCGAGCTTGGCCAGGCGCTCCTGGAGCTTCTCGCGGTCGTAGTCGGAGTCGGTGTTGTCGATCTCGGTGCGGATCTGGTTGACCCGTCCCGCGATCTCGTTGGCGTCACCGGCGCCGTCCACGATGGTGGTCTCGTCCTTGGTGATGACGACCTTGCGGGCGCGGCCCAGCATCTCGGTCGTGGTGTTCTCCAGCTTGAGACCCACGTCCTCGCTGATGACCTGGCCGCCGGTCAGCGTGGCGATGTCGCCCAGCATGGCCTTGCGGCGGTCGCCGAAGCCCGGGGCCTTCACGGCCACGGACTTGAAGATCCCGCGGATCTTGTTGACGACCAGGGTGGCCAGGGCCTCGCCCTCGACGTCCTCCGCGATGATCAGCAGCGGCTTGCCGGACTGCATGACGCCCTCGAGGACGGGCAGCAGGTCCTTGTTCGCCGACGCCTTGCCCTGAACGATCAGGATGTACGGGTCCTCGAGGACCGCCTCCATCCGCTCGGGGTCGGTCACGAAGTAGTGCGAGATGTAGCCCTTGTCGAAGCGCATGCCCTCGGTCAGCTCGAGCTCCAGACCGAAGGTCTGGCTCTCCTCGACCGTGATCACGCCTTCCTTGCCGACCTTGTCCATCGCCTCGGCGATCATCTCGCCGATCTGCGGGTCGCCCGCGGAGATGGAGGCCGTGGAGGCGATCTGCTCCTTGGTCTCCACGTCCTTGGCGAGCTTGGACAGCTCCTCGCTCACCCGCTCGACGGCGGCCTCGATGCCGCGCTTGAGCGACATCGGGTTCGCACCGGCGGCCACGTTGCGCAGACCCTCGCGCACCAGCGCCTGGGCCAGCACGGTGGCGGTGGTGGTGCCGTCACCCGCGACGTCGTCGGTCTTCTTGGCTACTTCCTTGACGAGCTCCGCGCCGATCTTCTCCCACGGGTCCTCGAGCTCGATCTCCTTGGCGATCGACACACCGTCGTTGGTGATCGTGGGAGCGCCCCACTTCTTCTCCAGCACGACGTTGCGGCCCTTGGGACCAAGGGTCACCTTCACGGCGTCGGCGAGCTGGTTCATGCCGCGCTCGAGACCGCGACGGGCCTCCTCGTCGAACGCGATCATCTTTGCAGCCATAGGCTCCAGTCCTCCCGGAACAAGGTGGCTTAGACGGATCGAGCCGACGCCCGCGACGGACGGCCCCGCCGACGACTTCCATTCCGCCGCCGGCCTGAGGCCTCATCGCCCCGACCCATGACTGTGTGAAGTTGTCACTCTCCACAGCAGAGTGCCAATGTTTGTTTAGCACTCTACCCCGTCGAGTGCAAGCGCCACACATCCTCGCCCACGGGTGTCTCCCTCAGCCGCCCTGCCCCGCCCTGACCAGCGGCGGGACGTCCAGGAAGTTCTCTCGCGGCGGGCCGGTGGGCGCGCCTCACGTGGCACGGGCCGGCCCGAAATTCGCCGGTGGCGTAGCGGGCCGGTCGCCCGTCGGGGGTGTTCACGAGGCCGTCATCCGGCCGACGCCGGGCCGGGGGAAGGGGAGGGCGGACGGGGGGCCAGGAGGCTACCGAGTTCTCACCACCCGGTGAGGGCCCGTGCCGGCGCGCCGCCCATGCCGGCCGCCATCGAACCGACGACTGCCCGCGCCGCCGTTTTCGCGGCGCATGTTCGACACGGATCTTCGGTGCCGGTCCAGTCGATGCGGCGGCGTTTGCGGCGGCCCGATGCACCGGGGTCACCACGGCCCGGTGGGCCGCTTCTGCGGAGTGTGGCGAATGGTGAGGATGTTCTTTCGCTCCCGGGCAAAGGGCCGCCGCAAACGGGTCCGGACATTGGGCGGCCGCTCCGGCTTCGATGCGTGACCGGGCCGGAGCGGCCGTGGTGCTGCGGTGCTCTGCTATGAGCCGCGGTTCACTTCTTGGTGGACTCCTGCTCGGGGCCCGCGACCGCGTTGATCACGGTGTTGTGCTTGCCGCCGTGGAGCTTGGTGCTGATCGGACCGGTCATCGTCGCGCTGTTGCCGGCGTAGACGTTCGAGCGGGGCGATCCGCTGAGGTTCGTGAAGATCGCGTCGCCCGAGCCGTTCTCGCTGTTGGCGACGGGGCCGTTCTGGCCGACGATCGACTTCTCGACCGCGTGGATGTGCACCGGCTTGGGGTGGTCCCCCGTGGTGGCCAGCCGCTGCCCGGCCTGCGGGGCGTTGGCGTCGGCCTGCTGCTGCTCCGGCGCGTTCGGCTGAGCCTCCTGCTGCGGGGCGGCCTGCTCGGCACCCTGCTCCGGCGCGGCCTGCTGCGCGTCCTGCTGCGGAGCAGCCTGCTCGGCACCCTGCTCCGGGGCGGCCTGCTGCGCGTCCTGCTGAGGAGCGGCCTGCTCCGCGTCCTGCTGCGGGGCGTTCGGCTGGGCCTCCTGCTGGGGAGCAGCCTGCTGCTCGCCCTGCTGCGGAGCGGCCTGCTCGGCACCCTGCTCGGGCGCGGCCTGCTGCGCGTCCTGCTGCGGAGCGGCCTGCTGGGCGCCCTGCTCCGGGGCGGCCTGCAGAGACTCCTGCTGAGGAGCGGCCTGCTGGGGAGCAGCCTGCTGCTCGGCGGCCTCGTGCTCGGCGGCCTTGGCGAGGGCGACCTTGGTGGCCTCCTGCTCGGAGCCCTCGACGCCGGTCACGGCCGTGTTGTGCTTCCCGCCGTGGAGTTTCGTGGTGATGTCACCGGTCTTCACCGGCTTGTTCCCGATCACCGGCGCCGCCTTGGGCGACTTGGTGATGTCGGTGTAGATCAGGTCGCCCGGACCCTTCTCACTGATGTACGTGGGGCCGTTGTGCCCCACGTACGCCTTCTCCACCGCGTAGAAGTTGATGTCGGCCATGGCCGAGGGAGCCGCGAGGACGGCCGCTCCCATCGTTATCCCGGTCACGGCCATCGTGCGCAAAATGCGCTTCATGCCTTTCCTCACTCTCGTATGCCGATCGGCGCTCCAGGGAACGCCACTCCGGGATCAATCTTCCAGGGCGCGGCCAGCGAGAAACCCAAGTGACGGAGTGGCGGTGATCAAGATCGAAGCCGCGAAACTGGCGCTCGCTAAAGGTTTCTCCATGCCCGTTTAGCCGGACGGGAAGAACAGTCACCCAATCCGGTATCCACCGGGCCATTGGCGTTCCAGAGAATGGGGAATCGGCCAGATCTGAAAGGAAAAGCCCCGGCACGGTGGACGTGCCGGGGCTTGCGGGACGAGACGGGCGTCAGCCGCCCGCCACCGCGGGGATGATCGAGATCTGGGCGCCTTCGGGCGTCGGGGTGTCGAGGCCCTCGGCGAACCGGACGTCCTCGTCACCGACATAGACGTTCACGAAACGGCGGATCTTGCCGGCGTCGTCGAGGATGCGGCCGGAGATGCCGGAGTAGCTGGCCTCGAGGTCGGCGACGACCGCGCGCAGGGTCGCGCCCTCGGCCTTCACCTCGGACTCGCCACCGGTGTAGGTCCGCAGGATCGTCGGGATACGGACGGACACGCTGCTCATGCTGCTCCTTCGTTCTCAGGCGAGGCCCGCGGCGCGGAACGCCTCCAGGGACGGGGCGATGTTCGCCGACGGCGCGACGACCGGGGCGACGGCGTCCAGGGTCTTCAGGCCGTCCCCGGAGTTGATGATCACGGTCTCGGCGCCCGGGTCGAGGGTGCCGGCCTCGACGAGCTTGCGGAGGGTCGCGACGGTGACGCCGCCGGCCGTCTCGCCGAAGATGCCCTCGGTGCGGGCCAGGAGCCGGATGCCCTCGACGACCTGCTCGTCGGTGACGTCCTCGACGGCGCCACCGGTGCGGCGGGCGACGTCCAGGACGTAGGGGCCGTCGGCGGGGTTGCCGATGGCGAGGGACTTGGCGATCGTGTCGGGCTTCACCGGGCGGACGACGTCGTGGCCCGCCTTGAACGCGGCGGCGACCGGGTCGCACCCGGCGGCCTGCGCGCCGAAGACGCGGTACGGCCGGTCCTCGACCAGCCCCAGCTTGATCAGCTCCTGGAACGCCTTGTCGATCTTGGTGAGCTGGGAGCCGGACGCGACCGGCACGACGATCTGGTCCGGCAGCCGCCACCCGAGCTGCTCGGCGATCTCGTAGCCGAGCGTCTTGGAGCCCTCGGCGTAGTAGGGGCGGACGTTGACGTTGACGAACGCCCAGTCCTCCTGCTCACCGGCGATCTCGGACGCGAGCCGGTTGACGTCGTCGTAGTTGCCGTCGACCGTCACGAACGTCCCGCCGTACACGGCCGTCGTGATGATCTTCTGGGACTCCAGGTTCGACGGGACGAACACCGCGCTGCGGATCCCGGCGCGGGCCGCCGCGGCGGCGACGGCGTTGGCGAGGTTCCCGGTGGACGGGCAGGCCAGCACCTTGAACCCCAGCTCGCGGGCGGCGGCGAGCGCGACGGCGACGACGCGGTCCTTGAACGAGTGGGTCGGGTTGCCGCTGTCGTCCTTCACCCACAGGCTCTGCAGGCCGAGGCTCTCCGCGAGGTTGTCGGCGCGGACGAGGCGGGTCAGGCCCGGCTCGGTGTTCGGGGTGTCGGCGACGTTCGGCGGGACGGGCAGCAGCCCGCGGTACCGCCAGATGTTGCGCGGCCCGGACTCGATGGCCTCCCGGGTGACGCCGTCGAAGTCGTAGGCGATCTCCAGTGGGCCGAAACACTCCTCGCAGGCGTAGAAGGGCCCGAGATCGCGAGTAGAGCCGCATTCGCGGCAGACGAGAGCGGTAGCCGGTCCGAGGTCTGTGGCAGGCGTGAGTGCCATGAGGGCGAGGCCTTTCTCCCCATCTTCCCTGCGCCACCTTGGTCGCAGGCCGGAGTTGGCACCATCTCCCGGCCGGCCTCGCAGGATCGCGACGCGCCGCAGCCGGGTGGTTGCCGGGGCTTCGCAGGGCCGGTCCCTCCACCCCTCTGGATGAGCGTTATGAAGTTGTGTGAGGGCTGAGCTGGAAGACCGGCCCGTCGGCCACTGTGCTCCCTGCACCCCTCTGGATGAGCGTTATGAAGTTGTCGATCACGAGCGCTTTGAGCTCGTATGCGTGACTTTACATCAACTGACCGGATGCCAGACAGGTGGGTCCAGCGAGTGAGACGTTACCCGGCGGTGGTCTTGATCACCCGCTGGGTCGGATCGAGGAACACGTGGCGGACGGTCGGGACGCTCTCGCGGAGCCGCCGGTCGATCTCGCCGGCGACGTCCTCGGCCTCGTCGGCGCTGATGTCGTCGGAGAAGTGCACCTTCGCCGCGACGAGGATCTGCTCGGGGCCGAAGTGCATGGTGAGCAGCTCGTCCACGCCGGTCACGCCGGGCGCGGAGCAGATCTCGGCGCGGATCCTGCGCTGCTCGGCGGGGTCGGCCGCCCGGCCGATGAGCAGGCCCATGCTCTCCCGGCCGATCGAGAAGGCGAGCACGACCAGGAGCACTCCGATGAGGGCGGACGCGAGCCCGTCCCAGAACTCCGAGCCGGTGATCTGGCGCATCGCGAGCCCGCCGGCGGCGAGGGCGAGGCCGACCATCGCCGCGGTGTCCTCGAACAGCGCGGTCTTGAACGTCACGTCGGGCGACTTGCGGACGTGCTCGACGAGGTCGCGGTCGCTGTCGCGCGTCTCCTTCTTCGCCTGGTAGAAGGCGCGGATCCAGGACGCCCCCTCCAGCACCGCGCCGAGGCCGAGGACGGCGTAGGCGAGCCACACCGTCGTCCCGCCGCCGCCGTGGCCGGTCATGGTCAGGACGCCCTCGAAGATCGAGAACCCGGCGCCGGCCACGAAGATGCCGAACGCTGCGAGCAGCGACCACACGTACCGCTCGTTGCCGTATCCGAAGGGGTGGTGCCGGTCGGGGGGCCGCTCGCTGCGCCGGATCGAGGTGTAGAGAAAGCCCTGGTTGAGGGTGTCCGCCACCGAGTGCGCGCTCTCCGCGAGCATCGCGCTGGACCCGGCCAGCAGGCCGGCGAACAGCTTCGTGATCGCGAGGATGAGGTTCGCTGCACCGGCGACGAGCACCGTTTTCGTCGTCTCGGACTTGCTCATTGCCGCCGGATACCCCCAGGGCGGATGACTAACCGGGCGGAACGGACAGAAGCGCGGGCGATGCCGGTCACCTCGCGGGTCACTGTGATGCGCCCGCGCCGCAACTGAGACCCTTCCCCTATGAGCCAAGTGCTGGTGGCCTCGAACCGGGGGCCGGTGTCGTTCTCGCTGTCGGAGGACGGCGAGCTCACCATGCGGCGCGGCGGCGGCGGACTCGTGTCGGGCCTTGCCGCCGTGACGGGCGCCCCGCGCGACCCGGGCCCGCCGCGCCCGGCCGGGACGGAGCGGGCACCGACCGGCGGCGACGCGGACGTTCTCTGGGTGTGCGCGAGCCTCGGCGAGGCCGACCGCACGGCCGCGCGCCGTTCCCCGGACGGACGTCTCGACCTCGCCGGATACGAGACCGGCGGGGCCGCGGTGCGGATGCTCGACATCCCGGCGGCCACGTTCGACCGCGCCTACAACGGCGTCGCCAACTCGACGCTGTGGTTCGTCCACCACCTGTTGTACGACACACCGCGCAGCCCGCACTTCGACGCCCGCTCCCGGCGCGACTGGCAGTCCTACGAGGCGTACAACGCGGCCTTCGCGGACGCGCTCGCGCGGGACGCCGCCCAGGGCGCGAAGGCCGCGGTCCAGGACTACCACCTGTCGCTGGCCCCGCGGATGCTGCGCGACCGGCGTCCCGACCTGAAGATCGTGCACTTCTCCCATACCCCCTGGGCGCCGCCGGAGTACTTCAGGCTGCTCCCGGACGACATCGGCGCGCAGGTCCTTCTCGGTATCCTCGGCGCCGACCACGCCGGCTTCCTCACCGAGCGGTGGGCGTCGGCCTTCCTGGACTGCTGCGAGCTGCTGCCGGGCGCCCGCGTCGACCGCGCGGCCCGCACCGTCTCCTGCTCGGGTCACACCACGCGCGTGGGCGTGCACGGTCTCGGCGTGGACGGGACGGCACTGCGCCGGCGGGCCGCCGAGCAGGACGTCGTCGAACGGGCCCAGGCACTGCGCGAGCAGGTGGGCGACCGCCAGCTCATCGTGCGGATCGACCGGACGGAGCTGTCCAAGAACATCGTGCGCGGGCTCGCCGCGTACCGGGAACTGCTCGTCAACCATCCCGAGCTGCGCGGCCGCGTCGTGCACCTGGCGTTCGCCTACCCGTCCCGCTACGACCTGCCCGAGTACCGGGAGTACACCGAGGCCGTCCGCCGCATGGCCGAGCAGATCACCGACGAGTTCGGCACGGCCGACTGGGACCCGCTGATCCTCCAGGTGAACGACGACTACCCGCGCTCCCTCGCCGCCTACGGCCTGGCCGACGTCCTGCTCGTCAACCCGATCCGGGACGGGATGAACCTGGTCGCGAAGGAGGGGCCCGTCCTGTCGCGGCACGGCTGCGCGCTCGTGCTGTCGCGAGAGGCGGGCGCGGCCGCGGAACTCTCCGAGGACGCGCTGATGGTCAACCCCTACGACGTGTCGCAGACGGCCGAGGCCCTGCGCCAGGCCCTGCTCATGCCGCGCGCCCGGCGGGCCGAGCGCTGCGCCCGCCTCGCCGACGCCGCGACCGCCCTGCCCCCGCAACGCTGGTTCGCCGACCAGCTCGCCGCACTGGACTAGGTCGTATTTTCACAGTCCCGGCCCACTTCGCTCGCCTGGCGGCTGTGTTTCAACAGTCCCGGCCCGCTTCGCTCGCCTGGCGGCTCGCTACGCGACCTGGCCTGGGCAAACGCGGCATCGCTTCGCGATCTGCCCGGTGCAGCTCGCCTCCGGCTTCGCTCCACCGGGCAGGTCACGCGTTCGCGTGCGTGGCGAGGCGACTTCGAGACAGGCCCTAATTCTCGTGGTGAGGGAGCGGTGTGCTGCTCTGCGGGGGGGGCCGCGGGTCCGGTCAGGGGGCGGTGCTGGTGGACCGCTCGGTGGCGAGGTGGCACTCGACGGGGTTCGGCTCGTGGTGCTGCCTCCAGCGCTCGCGCAGCGCGGCCTTGCTCTGCGCCATGCGGCGGTGGGCGGCGGTGCGGGTGAAGCGCGCGAGCTGGGCCGCGGACGGCTTCGGCAGGCCGCTGGGCTCGTAGCCGTACTCGGCGAGACGCTCGCCGAACGCGGCCTCGGCAAGGCTGATCTCCCAGGCGTCGAGGCGCTCGGCCCACGAGCCGACGCGGTTCGTGGTGACGGCGTCGCGCGTGCGTCCGTGCCACTTCTTGCTCGTCGGGACGATCCGCTTCGCGAGGCCCTCCGGGTGGATCATCTCGGGGTCGAAGTCCTCCCCGAGGAAGCCGCAGAGCCGGGTCAGCTCGTCGGTGGGGTCGGCGACGAGCCGCTCGTACTGCAGCTCGTAGTAGGAGTCGGGGCCGAGGCGCTCGGCGAGCCGGCGGCCGCGGTCGATCGTCTCCCGCCAGGCGGACACGGCGTGGTGGATGTCGGCGTCGAACCAGGGCATCTCCATCAGCGACGCGACGCAGTCGCGGCCGTCCCGGACGAGATGCACGAACTGGGCGTCGGGAAACATCCGCAACAGCGCGCCGACGTGCTGGGAGTAGCTCGGGCGCTTGTCGCCCCAGCGCGGCTTGCCGTGCAGGCGGGCATAGGCGCGGAAGACGATGCCGATCGCCGAGCCGAGCGTCGGCGGGCCGTCGGCGATCTCCTCGATGAGCCCGTCGGCGTCCATGCCGAGCGCCCGCACCTTGGTGGACCGCTCCCCGACGATCCACTCCGCGAGCATCCGTCTGTTCTTGCTGTCGTTGAGGTCACCGTAGTCGCACCTCGCCGTATAGGCGGGCAGCACGAACCGGGTCTCCGCCGGGATCGCGATGCGGGCGTGCGAGTGGAGCATCAGCCGCAGCAGCGTCGTGCCCGAACGGGGGCAGCCGAAAATGAAGATCGGACGATCGTGGCGGAGGGCCGGTCCTGGTGGCATGCACCGCATGCTGGTGCAGAAGCCCAGTTCAGGACCCGGGTTCTGCACCCACTGTTACCGTCCGATTACCCACCCTTGGCCGGCGGGTCAGGTGTAGGACTCCCCGAGCGTCTGCCTCACCTGCTTGCGCGCCTCGTGGATGCGGGACTTGACCGTGCCGAGCGGGAGCTTGAGCTGCTCGGCGATCTCCGCGTACTCCAGCTGCGAGACGTCCCGCAGCACGAGGGCCTGGATGAGGTCGGGCTTGCGGGCCTCCAGATCCTCCATGGCGTCCAGGATGTCGACCCGGGAGCCGGCGATGACGCTCGTCCGGCGCGGGTCGGGGCGCTGCTGCGGAAGCTCGCCCGCCTGCTCGACCGAGCGGCGCTTCAGCGACCGGTAGGTGGAGCGGGCGGAGTTGGCGACCACGACGTGCAGCCAGGTGCTGAACCGCGACCGGCCCTCGAACCGGTGGATGTTCCGCGCGACCTGGAGCAACGCGTCCTGGCACGCCTCCTCGGCGTCCTGCCGGCAGGGCAGGAACCGGGAGCTGTGCCGCAGCACGTCCGGCTCGATCTTGCGGAGGAGCTCGTTCAGGGCGCCCTGGTCACCCTGTGCGGCCTTGACCGCCAGCTCCTCGGTCCTCTCGTCGAATGCCATGCCGCCTCAATGCTCGTTCGCGCGCTCACCCCGTTGTTGGGATGATACGGGAGTGTCTTTCCCACCATCAGTAGGCCGTTACCGGATCGATCGCGTCCTGGGTTCGGGGGCGTTCGCCTCTGTATGGCTGGGGCACGACGACGCCCTCGAGTCCCAGGTCGCGATAAAAGTCCTGAACGGCAGCCTGATCGACGATCTGGACGTGCGCAACAGGTTCCTCGAGGAAGCCCGGATTCTGCGCCGTGCCGACTCCGAGCGCCTCGTCCGCGTCCACGACATCGGCGAGCTCCCCGACGGGCGCCCCTACTTCGTGATGTCGTACGCGGACCGCGGGACGCTCGGCGATCGCATGCGTGAGCGGCCACTTCCGGTCAGTGAGGCGGTGGCGCTCGCCGAGCAGATCGCCTACGGCGTCGAGGTGATCAACACGCTGGGCGTCATCCACCGCGACCTGAAGCCGTCCAACGTGCTCTTCCAGTCGACGCCGGACGGCGGCGAGAAGCTGCTCATCGCCGACCTCGGCCTCGCCAAGGCGCTCGCGCACGCGTCGGGCGCGTTCACCCTCCCGGTCGGCACGCCCGGATACATGTCGCCCGAGCAGGCGCGGTTCGGCGGCGGGCTCGACATCCGCGCCGACGTGTACGGGCTCGGCGCGCTGACGTACCACATGCTCGCCGGACGGGCACCGGGCCCGGCTCCGGTCAAGAAGGCGCCGAGCGAGCTGCGCGAGGGCCTGCCCCCGGCGTTCGACCAGGTGGTCCTTCGGGCGCTGGAGGTCGAGCGGGAGAAGCGGTGGCCGACCGCCGAGGCGTTCGCCGAGGCGCTGTCCACGCTGCGTCCGACGTCCGCGCAGGCAGCGCCGCCGCAGGCCGCATCGCCGCAAGCCGCGCCGCCGCAGGCCGCGCCGGCGCCCGTCCAGGCGGTGCCCGCGCCGCCCGAGCCGCAGATCGACGCGGACGCGACCGTCCAGGACTTCTACCGCGAGGGCGCCCAGGTCAAGCGGCAGTCCCCTCCCGCGCAGCAGCCCCCTCCGGTGCAGCAGCCCGGCCCTGCCCCGGCGGCCGCGGCGGCGGGCCAGGGCGCCCCGCCGGACATGCGCACGCGTTTCGACCAGCCCGGCGAGGACGACCTCCACACGTCCGAGATGCGCGTCCCGCCCGGTCCGTCGTCCGAGGAGGTGACGGTCGTCGACCGTCCCGGCGGGCGCTCCGCCCCGTTCAGCCAGGTGGAGAGCCCCACGACCCCGGACAACGACAAAGACCGGACGATCGCCTACCAGCCCCCGCCGCAAGCGCAGCCGCAAGCGCAGCCGCAGGACGACAAGACGACCGTGTTCCCGACCCAGCAGCCGCAGAACAGCGCTCCGCAGGGCGCTCCGATGCAGCAGCAGATGGGCCCCGGCGGTCAGCAGCCCTACGGGCCCTCGCCGACCGGTTTCCAGCCTCCTCCGCCGGGGCCGGTCCAGGGCGGCGGGCAGGGCGGGCCGCGGGGCGGCGGCGCGCCGAAGAAGTTCGTCACGCCGCTGATCATCACGGCGGTCGTGCTGGCGGTCGCGGTGGTCGGCGGGCTGACGCTCGGCATGATGTTCTCCGGCGACGACGGCAAGGGCGGGAAGGACGGCAAGGACAAGAAGGCGGCGGTCCCCAAGGACTTCGTCGCGGTCGCCGACGCCTCGGGCAAGATCAAGGTCGCGGTGCCGAAGGCGTGGCCGAAGCAGGAGCAGCAGCAGACGTGGACGCCGTCCACCGTCGGCCTCACCGACGGGCAGCCCCGGCCGGTGCTGCGCGCGACGCCCGACAAGGCCGCGTTCCTCGGCAACGGCAAGGCCCCCGGAGTGTTCGTCGGTGTGACCACCGACCTGCGCGCCGGGCAGCTCCCGCCGCCGGGCGCCGCCGTCCACCCGCAGTGCACGAAGGCCGCCCCGGAGAACTACACCACGCCGGACGGCGCCCTCAGCGGGACGATCACGCGCTTCACCGCGTGCAAGAACGGAACGCCGTCGGTCACCGAGGTCGGCCTCAAGGACAAGTCCGGCAAGTTCGGGCTGTGGATCCGCGTCAAGGAGACCGACGCCCGCGACGCCACCAAGGACATCCTGGACAACCTGAAGGTCACCGGCCCCTGATCCCGGGCCCGGACCGGTACCACGAAGACCGCGCGTCGAGGCGCGGAGCGGCCACCCGCTCCGCGCCTCGTTCCGTTCCGCGCGGGCATGCCTCGCAGTGATGTGCGTCACAGTTGTTGCATCGCGACATGTTAGCGATATATCGTCGAAGCATCGCAACCGATCAACATGAGAAGGAGACCGCGATGCACGAGCACACGATGAGAAGGCGCGGCGGCTTCATGGGCCCCAAGGAGCGGGGGCGCCGCGGCGACCCGTTCGGCCCGTGGGGTCCCGGCGGACCCGGCGGACCCGGCTTCGGCCCCGGCCATCGCGGACGCGGTGGACGCGGACGGCGCACCAGGCGCGGCAACGTCCGCGCGGCGCTGCTCGCCCTGCTCGCCGAGCGGGCGATGCACGGCTACGAGATGATCCAGGAGCTGGACGGCCGCACCGGCGGCGTCTGGCGGCCGAGCCCCGGCTCGGTCTACCCGACGCTCCAGATGCTGGAGGACGAGGGCCTGGTCAGCAGCGAGGAGCAGGGCGGCAAGAGGCTGTTCTCCCTCACCGACACCGGCCGCGAGGAGGCGTCGGCGCAGACCACCGCCCCCTGGGACGAGGTCACCGAGGCGGCCGGGGAGAACGTCCTGCGCGGACGCGAGGCCGTCGGCCAGCTGATGGGGGCCCTGCAGCAGGTGATGGCCGTGGGCAGCGAGGCGCAGAAGGCGCGCGCGCTGGACGTGGTCAACGACGCCCGCCGCCGCCTCTACGGGATCCTCGCCGATGACCCCGAAGCCGAGTGAGCCTAGGGAAGCACGACCGGAACCGCCGTGACCGACCGGGTCACGGCGGTTTCATTGTCCCTTCGGGAAGGGCGCCTGCCTGGCGAGCCGGTCGGCCATGTAGAGCTGCTTCCACACGTACAGGGCCATGTCCGAGCGTTTGACGCCGCGGTCGACCGGGACGTCCACCGTCGCGCGGACCAGGTAGGACGCGCCCGGCGGCAGGTACTTGTCGCCGCCCTCTCCCGCGACGAGCGCGCCGCCCGCGAGCCGCCGCACGACCTGGCTGTCGGTCGGCGGCGTGCACAGGGCCTCGGGGACGCCCGCCTGGGGCATGCAGCGTCCCCGCGCCGCCGGCGTGACGAGGGCGCGCCGGACGAACACGTCCCCGGGGAAGTCGAGCAGCACCTTCCCGCCGCCCGGGTTGCTGAGGATGTACTCGATGTAGGGGAACGCCGTCCCGGACGGTGGCGTGGACTGGAACGTCGTCACCACGCCGTCGCTGATCCCGGACGTCACCGCGGCGATCCGGTACCTGGAGCCGTCGGCGGTGCCGACCGTGATGGGCGAGCCCGCGGGGGGCGGCTTGACGGCGCCGCCCGGCGCCCGCTCGCCCGCGGCGGGGGCCGCCTGCGTCTCGCCCTTGTCGCCGGAGCCGGGCGTCAGGACGAGCCCGGCCGTGACCAGCCCGGCCAGGACGAGCACGCCCGCCGCGACCAGACCGCTACGGCGTCCCTTGCGCCGCCGCTCCCGGCGCTCACGCTCGCTCTCCCGCGACCCCAGCCGCACCTGGACGCCGCTGGTCTCGCGGACACCCATCGGCCCCGTAGTCGACGACCGCTCCTCAATTTCGGAGTAGGCGTCCTGCGCCTCAGGCACAGCAGCCCACTCGGCCCCGCCAAGCGGCGACCAAGCCTGCGACCGCAGCGACTCAGCATGCGTCCGCGACGGCTCAGGATGCGACCGCAGCGACTCAGGCCGCGACTGCGGCGGCGTACCCCAAACGCGCGGCGGCACAGTCGCAGCCGACGCGGGCGCGGCATGTACAGGCGCGGGCGCAGCCGATGCGGGCACGCCATGTACCGGCGCGGCAGGTACAGGCGCAGCCGGTGCAGGCGCGGTTGGTGCGGGCGCGGCAGGTACGCGCGCGGGCGGTGCAGGCGCGGCAGGTACAGGCACAGCCGGTACAGGCGCGGGCCGTGCGGGCTCGGGCCGTGCGGGCGCGCCATGTACGGGCGCGGGCGGTACGGGCGCGGGCGGTGCAGGCGCGGGCGGTGCAGGCGCGGCAGGTACAGGCACAGCCGGTACAGGCGCGGGCCGTGCGGGCTCGGGCCGTGCGGGCGCGCCATGTACGGGCGCGGGCGGTACGGGCGCGGGCGGTGCAGGCGCGGGCGGTGCAGGCGCGGGTGCGGGTGGGGTGGTGTGGACTATCGGGCGTGTTGGGGCGTCCGGTGGGATGGGTGGGCCTGGCGGTACGGGGACGCCGGGCGGTCGGACCGGCGTTCCCTCCCTGGGCGTGGCCCTCGGGATGCCCTGGGAGGGCGTGTGCCTGATCTCGTCCGGACGGCGCGGAAGTCCCGGCTCCGTGTCCACCGTCTCGCCTCCCGATGTCCCCTCGTGCGGCTCCCCCGCGAACCGCACTCACCACAATTCACCATATTTTGGCCTAATTGACCCCCCGTTCCACACCGGCCCCCGGAGTCTCGCGAGATACGACAAGTCGAGCCGTGACTCTTATCACCTGGCGAACAACTCCTCGGCCCCCAGCGCCCCGGGACGGCGCCGAGGGGCCGGGGCGGGAGTCAGGAGAGGGACTCGGCGAGCGAGCCGAGGAGGTCGACCACGCCGGCGGGCCCGTCGACCACGAGGTCCGCCCGCCCGGCGAGCGCGGTGACCTCGGTGGAGCCGCTGCACACCAGCACGCCGGGCACGCCCTCGGCCCGCAGCGCGTCGACGGCGTCGAACGCGGCGAGGTCGCCGAGGTCGTCCCCGGCGAACAGCACGGCGGAGGGACGGGTCCCGCGGTCGTCGATGAACGAGCGCAGCGCCTTGCCCTTGTCCATGCCGGGGGGCCGCAGTTCGAGGACGTACCGTCCGGGCTCCACGGACAGGCCCGTCCGCTCGGCGAGCGCGGCGAGGATGCTGCGCAGCCGGTCGAGCGCGACCTGCGGTTCGGCGCACCTGCGGGTGTGGACGGCGAGCGCCTGGCCCTTGTCCTCGACGAACGTCTCGGGCGGGGCGCCGGCGGCGGCGAGGACTCCGGGCAGCTTCGCGCGGGCCTCGGCGACGCCCGGCGGAGGCTCCGGCACGGTCAGGGTGCCGGACTCCCAGCGTTCGAGCCCGTACTGCCCGAGCACGATGAGCCCGTCGATGCCCTCGAATCCGCCGTACTCGACGGCCACGGCGGCGGGACGTCCGGTCACGATCAGCAGCGAGCCGACCAGCGGCGCCACCCGGGCCAGGGCCGGGGCGGCGTCCGGGTGGGCCCTCGCCGCGGCCGGGTCGGCGACGATCGGCGCCAGGGTGCCGTCGAAGTCGAAGCCGAGCACGGCCCCGGCCGGGTCGTCGCGGAGGGCGTCGAGGCCTTCGGTGCCTGCGTCGGTCATTGAGCGGGGAGAGTTCACGTGCCCCATGGTGGGCCAGGTCAGGGCCGGATGCCGAGCCGCCGCGCGGCACGGCTGCGTTGCCGCTGTGTCCGCATCCGGCGCAGGCGCTTGACGAGCATCGGGTCGCACTCCAGCGCCTCGGCCCGGTCGATCAGGATGTTCAGGAGCTGGTAGTACCGCGTCGCCGACATGTCGAACGTCTCGCGGATGGCCTGCTCCTTGGCGCCGGCGTACTTCCACCACTGCCGTTCGAAGGCGAGGATCCGGCGGTCGCGCTCGGAGAGCCCGCCGGCGCTGAACGCGGCGTCGTCCGCCCCGCCCTCCGCGTCGTCGGCGCCGGGGTCGGCCGGGGGTCGGTCGTCGTCGGCTCGGTCCTGCGGGGGGAGCTCACCGCGGGGGTCACCGGGGGCGTTCGCCGCTCGCATCAGGTCCCCTCTGTGGTTACTGATCCCGGGTCGTCCGGGTTCGGGCGGGAGCCATGCTACGCGTCCGGGCGGACAAGTTCCGGCGGATCCCGGTGAACGGATGCCGGTGGTTCAGTGCATCACATCCCCGTTCACCTGGGGCTCTTCCGCTCCGTGTGTCTCACGGGGAACGGCGTTCCCACGGGGCCGCAACATATGTATTTTGCATACGTTAGAGTGGATGATCCGCAGCGTCCGCGTCCGGAACGGAGACCTTGCATGGCGACGGAGACCTCCGCCACGGGACGGCCCGCCGAGCGGGACGCGCCCCGGGACGGGAGCCCTTCCGCATCCGCCGCGGACGGCGTCCTCACCGACATCGCGACCGCGCTGTTCCACCTCCGCCGCGTGTGGGCCAAGCCCGACCTCGTCAAGCGCGTCCGCGCCCAGACCGCCACGGACGGGCGCCCGCTGCAGCTGTCGAACCTGATGGTGGTGAACGCGGTCGCCGCCCTCACCGCCTGCGCGCCCCCGGACGAGCCGTCCTGCGAGGTCACCGTCGGCGCGGTCGCGGAACGGCTGGAGATCGACCCGTCCACGGCGAGCCGCCTGGTCGGGCACGCCATCGACGCCGGCCTGGTGTCCCGGCGTCCCTCCCCCGTCGACGCGCGCCGCGCCAACCTCGGCCTGACCGAGTCCGGCCGGCGCGTCAAGCAGGTTTCCGACCGGTTCCGCCGCGCCTACCTCGACGACCTGATGGCCGACTGGTCGGAGCGGGAGCGCACCGAGTTCGCCCGCCTGCTCACCCGCTTCGCCGACGCCGCCGTCCAGGCACCGATGTACCCGGACGGCATCGACCGCATCTTCGAGGAAGCCGCCGCCGACTGACCGGTGTGCGGCCTCCGGGGTGTGGGGGTTGCCCCGCGAGCGCGCTCTCAGTCGCTGTTGCGGAGGGCGGACATGCGGACGTGGTACTCGTCCTCGTCGATCTCGCCTCGGGCGAACCTCTCGGCGAGCACCGAGCGCGCCTTGGTCATCGGGTCGGCCGCCGCCTTGGCCGCCGCGGCGCCGTCGTGCACGCGGCGGCGGATGAAGTAGAAGGCGGCGCCGAGCACGGCCAGCCAGAACAGGCCGAACGTGATCGGGAAGACCGGCCAGAACGCGGGGGCGTCCCCGTCGTGCCAGCCGCCCGGGTGCATCGCGGCCGCCTGTGTCGCCAACGTCGTCAACATGGTTCATCGACCTTCCTGTGTTCGGATAAGTCGATGCTCGGCGAGGGGTACGGGGGGCCGCATCGTCTGGCCGGAGGCACTCGCGCTACGCCCGCCGGAGTACCGCGCTCACCACCAGGGCGGCCGGTAGTCCTCGTCCTCGCCGGGACGCGGCCTCCGCGAGTGCCGTCCGCGCGGCTCGCCGTCGGCCGGGTCCGGCGGCGGGAACGGGCCTTCCGGGGGCTCGGCGCCGCCGAGGCCGGGCGGCGGGCCGTCGGGGAACGCGTCGGCCGGTCCCTCGTCCGGGCGGGGTACGGGCGGGGGCGACGGCTCGTCCTGCGGTTCCGGGGGTACCGCGGAGAGCGGAGCCGTGCCCGGCTCGGGCTGGTCGGGTACCTCCAGGGCGCCGCGGCGGAAGGCGTCCCACTCGTCGTCATCGAGGCCGGGCGGCTCGTCGCGCGCCGACCCGTTGAGGGGGGCGCCGCTGTGCCCGTTCCCGTTGAGGGGGTCATGCCCGTTCAGGGGGTCATGCCCGTTGAGGGGCCCGTTCCCGTTCAGGGGGTCGTGCCCGTTCACGGGCCCGTTCAGGGGGTCGTGCCCGTTGCGCGTCCCGTGCCCGCCCGCGTTGAACTCGTCGGGGACGAACGGGCGCAGCTCGCCCGGCATGATCGGGGGCCCCTTCGGCTCGACGGGGCGCGGCGGCCCCCCGTCCCAGCCGGACGGCGGTGCGGGGTCGGCGAAACCGGACTCCGGCGGCGCGAAGGCGACGGGCCCGGGTTCGGGCTGCGGGGCGTCCCAGAGCGGGCCGTTCTGCGGCAGGGCACCCGGGGGCGGCGGCTCCTGGACGGTCGCCGGCCCCGGGAAGACCTCGTTGTTCTGGAAGAGGGGCGCGTTGACCGGCGCGACCACGGGCGCCGCGTACGTCTCGGCGGGGGCCGCGGGCACGACGGCGGGTTCGCGCGGGGCCGCCGGGGCGGACGGCAGGCCGTAGTCGGCGACGGCGTCGGTGTCGGCGGGGTTCTCCTCGGGGCGCCGCCGCTGCCGCCACCCGAGCACGAGCCCGAGGACGACCAGCAGCCCGCCGCCGCCGAGGACGAGCGGGAACAGCACCCCGGAGTCGCGGCCGGACGGCTGCGCGGCCGGCCGCGGCGTCGAGGCCGGGGGCGGCGGCGTCTCCACCGGCCCGCTGGAGGTCTTGTTGATCTGGTTGGCGGCGACGAGGGTGCGAACCGCGTCGACCGGACCGCGGCACTCGGGCGAGCCGGTGGGGTGGCCGGGGCGGGCGGGCGAGCCCTGGACGAGCGCCCGCCGGACCTCCTCGGGGCTCAGCCTCGGGTAGCGGGAGCGGACGAGCGCGGCGACCCCGGCGACCATCGCGGACGAGGCGCTGGTGCCCGTCCCGACGACGTAGCCGTTGCTGGCGTCCGCGCTGACGATCTCGACGCCGGGCGCGCAGACGGCGGCGCCCGACCGCCGGTTGCTGTCCTTCCAGAGGCGCAGGCGGCGGTCGAGCGCGCCGACGGCGATCACGCCCGGGTAGGCGGCGGGGAAGTTCCTGCGGTTCGCTCCGGAGCCGTCGTTGCCGGCGGAGGCGATGAGCACGACGCCCTTGGAGAGCGCGTACCGGATCGCCTTCTCCTGCGAGGGCGTGCCGTTGTAGGACTGGCGGCCGCCGCCGAGCGACATGTTGATGATCCCGGCGCCGTGGTCGACGGCGTACCGGATGCCCTGGGCCACCGCGTCGCGGTCGCCGCCGGCACCGGACTGCTGGCCGTTGTCGCGGCGCAGCGGGTCGTCGTTCTCCAGCGTGACGCGGACGGACAGGACGCCGCTGAGCGGCGCGACGCCCATCATGCCCTGCGACAGCTCGGGGCCATGGCCGTGACCTGCGATGATGCTGGCCATGGACGTCCCGTGCAGGCCCCAGTAGCGGCTGCCCGGACGGCGTACGCCGCCGGTCAGGTCCGGGCCGGTGACGACGCGCCCGGTGAGGTCGGGGTGCCGCCGGTCCACGCCGGTGTCGAGGACGGCGACCGTGACGCCGCGTCCCCGGGAGTACCGCCACGCCTTCTGCGCGCGCAGGACGTCGAGGTGCCACTCGCGGGAGCGGATCTGGTCGGTCGGGGCGTTCAGCAGCGACCCGGCCACGGCGCCCGCCGACGCGCCGCGAACGGTGCGGCCCCGTGCCGGGGTGCCGGAGACGATCGCCGCGGGCACCGCCACGGCGGCGCCGAGCGTGAGGGCGGCGAGGGCCGCGGTCGTCCGGGCGCCGAGCCGGAGCCACGGCACGGCCGGTCGGGCTTGCGCCGGACGGCGCCGACCGGCTTCGGACACGCCGCCCCTCCTTCTGGCTGACCACCGTGCTCCACGGCGGGTGACATTCTGCCACGCGAACCGCCCCTGGCCCGGGCACTCGGCACATTAGGGCACGGTCCCGGACAGCGCGGAACTTCCCGGATCAGCCTTCCGTACTCGCGGGTAATCAAACCGGGCACGGCATGCTAACCCGTGCGCGGCGTCCCGGTCACTGTGATCCTGCACCCGTCAGGGCCCTGACCGACAGGTCGTCGTAGCGGTCCCGGTCGGCCTTCTCCCGTCCGGCGAAGGTCCCGGCGACCGCGCACGCGAACCCGATCGGGATCGAGACGAGGCCCGGGTTCTCCAGCGGGAACAGGTGGAAGTCGACGCCCGCCGGGAACAGCGACAGGCTCTCCCCCGTCACCGGATCGACCTTGCCGGACACCACGGGCGAGAAGACGACCAGCACCAGCGACGCGACCAGGCCGCCGTAGATGCCCGCGACGACCCCGGCCGCGTTGAACCGGCGCCAGAACAGCGACAGCACGATCGCCGGGACGTTCGCCGAGGCGGCCATCGCGAACGCCAGCGCCACCAGGAACGCCACGTTCAGGTCGCGGGCCACCACCGCCAGGACGATCGCCAGGGAGCCGACGAGGAACGAGGCGAACCGCGCGACCGCGACCTCCTGCGACTCGCGCGGGCGGCCGAGCATCAGCACCTGGCCGAAGTAGTCGTGCGCCAGCGACGTCGACGACGCCAGCACCAGCCCGGACACGACCGCGAGGATCGTCGCGAACGCCACCGCCCCGATGAACGCCAGCAGGACGTCGCCGCCGGCCCGTCCGCCGACGTGCTCCCCGACGGCCTGCGCGAGCTGCGGCACCGCGGTGTTGCCCGACGGGTCCTGCGCGACGATCGCCGACCGGCCCACCAGGGCCGCCGCGCCGAAGCCGAGCGCGAGCGTCATCAGGTAGAAGACGCCGACGAGGCCGATCGCCCACGACACCGACGTGCGCGCGGCCCGCCCGTCCGGGACGGCGAAGAACCGCGCGACGACGTGCGGCAGGCCCGCCGTGCCGAGCACGAGGGCGAGCGCGAGGCTGATGAAGTCGAGCTTGTTGACCACGGTGCGGTAGGCGTCGCCCGGGACGTCCTGCCCGTACTGGAGCCCGGGGCGCAGGAACGCCTCGCCCTTCCCGCTCGCGTCGGCGGCCGACCCGAGCATCGCGCCCGCGTCGAACCCGAACCTGCCGAGCACCAGCGCCGTGAGGACCACCGCCCCGGCCATCAGCAGCCCGGTCTTGATGATCTGCACCCAGGTCGTGGCCTTCATCCCGCCGAACGCCACGTAGAGGATCATCAGCGCGCCCACCGCCACGATCGTGACGGTCTTCGCGGTGGCCGCGCCCATCCCGAGGAACCGCTCGCCGCGATGGATGCCGAGCAGCAGCGACACCAGCGCCCCGGCCCCGACCATCTGCGCGAGCAGGTAGAACACCGACACGGTCACGGTGGACACGGCCGCGGCCCGCCGCACCGGCGCCTGCCGCCGCACCCGGCGCACCAGCACGTCCCCCATCGTGAACCGGCCCGCGTTGCGGACCAGCTCGACCAGCAGCAGCGCGAGCAGCCACGCCACCAGGAACCCGATCGAGTACAGGAACCCGTCGTAGCCGTTCAGCGCGATGATCCCGGCGATGCCGAGGAACGAGGCCGCCGACATGTAGTCGCCGGCGAGCGCGATCCCGTTCTGCGGTCCGGTGAACGTCCGCCCGCCCGCGTAGAAGTCGTCGGCGCCGCGCGTGGTCGCCCGCGCCCGCACCGTGATGGCCAGCGTGATCAGGATGAACGCCAGGAACAGCCCGAACGTCAGCGCCCGCCCCGTCACCGCAGCTCACCGGCCAGCGGGTCCAGCCGGCGGCGCGCGTACGCCAGGTACCCCAGGGTCAGCGCGAACGTCGAGACGAACTGGAGCAGCCCGAGCAGCAGCGCGACGTTGACGTTGCCGGCGATCGTCCGCGCCATGAACCCGCGCGCGAACGCGGCCAGCCCGACGAAGACGAGATACCAGCCGAGGAATCCGGCGGTGACCACGACCGCCGCCCGCCGGAACCGTCTCCGCAACAGCAGGAACCTCTGATGTCCCGCAACGGGCGCAAGTCCCCCCGCCATCGGTCTCCCCCGCCCTTCGTCACTCTCCGCGTCCTTTCGGTCGCCCTATGAGAGCAAAGATTCGCCGACCGCAAGCACGGTTTGACGAGATCCGCATGGCGGCGGCCGGAGGCGGCCACATGGCCGGCGCATGGGAGAGGTGACCACTACCGCCCAGGTCAGCGGTGCGACAGGTGCTTCGAGCCTTGTGGACGGGGCCTGCGGGCCGTCAGCGTTCGTAGCGGCGATGGCCGCGCCTGGCCCGGAGGCCGGCGACGATCGCGACGCCGATCACCGCCAGGCCGATCTGGAAGACCAGTTCGATCCAGTCGATCCCCTTCGTCGTGGCCACGCCGACCGACTGCGCGATGGCCGTCCCGATGATCGCGGCGACGATGCCGACGATCACGGTCAGGAGGACGCCGATGGGCTGGCGGCCGGGCAGCAGCAGCCGGCCGAGCGCTCCGATGATCGCACCGATGACGATCGCGGAGATGATGCCTGAGATGTTCATGTCCTGGCCTGTGCCCGTTACTGCCCGAACGTCACTTTTCCGGGCCGTCCCCCAGGGACCGCAGGTCGTCGAAGGTCAGCGCCGGTCCGCCGAGCTCACCGGGACGTCCACCGCGCAGGCCGTCGATGAGCAGGTCGAGGTGCCGGTGCGCCAGCTCCTCGCCCGTCTCCTTCGGCAGCGGGCCCGGCAGCGGGCGCGACAGCCGCACGAGCAGCATCCCGACATCGCCGTGGGTGACGTCCGGACGCAGGTCCCCGTCCTTCTGGGCGGCGGCGACGATCTCCTGCATGACGGCGACGCCCTCCTCGCGGGTGGCGGCGATCTCCTCGTCGTCGAACGGGATGTGGTCCAGCAGGACGGGGAAGACGGCGCCGATGCGGATGTCCAGCACGCGATGCATGTAGCGGACGAGGGCAGCGAAAGCGGTCTCCTCCTCGTCCCGCGCGCGCTTGACCTCGTCCCTGGTGCGCTCCAGGGCGTCCAGGGCGACGGCCCTCGTCAGCGTCCGCCGGTCTGGAAAGCGCCGGTAGAGCGTGGCGATGCCGGTGCCCGCGCGGCGCGAGATCTCCTCCAGCGGCGCGCCCGGCCCCTGCTCGACGAACACCTCACGGGCGGCGGCGAGGATCCGGTCGCGGTTGTCCCGCGCGTCGGCCCGCAGCGGCCGCTGCTTCGTACCCATGAGCCCCAGCGTAGTGGAGGCCCGTCCTCCGATTCTATGCCACGTCCGGCACTAAGTGGAGACAAAACCTCCGACTAGTGCTACGGTGCGAATAGGTGGAGAAAAAACCTCCGAAAGGAAGAGGTCATGGACACCGCAACCCGGACACCGACCCGCACCGCCGAGCCGCTGACCGTCGACGCCACCCGCCCCGCGGACGTCCGCGCCGCGGTCCTCGCGTCCCGCGAGCGCGGGCTGCCCCTGACCGTCCAGGCCACCGGGCACGGCACCGTCGTCCCGCCGGACGAGGGGCTGCTGCTGAGGACGTCCCGCATGTCCCGCGTGCTCGTCGACCCGTCCCGCCGCATCGCCCGCGCCGAGGCCGGCGCCCGCTGGAGCGAAGTGATCGCCGCCGCCGCTCCGCTCGGCCTGTCGCCGCTGTCGGGCTCGCACGCCTCCGTCGGCGTCACCGGCTACACCCTCGGCGGCGGCGTCGGCTGGCTGTCCCGCCGGTTCGGCTTCGCCGCCGACCACCTGCTGCGCGCCGAACTCGTCACCGCCGACGGCCGCCACCTCACCGCCGACGCCGACCGCCACCCCGACCTCTTCTGGGCCCTGCGCGGCGGCAGCGGCAACTTCGGCGTCGTCACGTCCCTGGAGTTCCGGCTCCAGCCCGTCTCGACGGTTTACGCGGGGATCGCACTGTTCCCGGCCGAACGGGCCGCCGACGTGCTCTCGCGCTTCCGGGACGAGGCTCCCACGCGCCCCGACGCGCTCACCGTCTCTGTGGCACTGGCGAACCACGCTGGATACGGCCGGGTCGTCGCCGTCCGCGCCGTCTATGCGGGCACCGCCACGGAAGGCGCTCGCGCGTTGCGTTCCCTACTAGAGGTCGCGGGGCCGCCGCTGCAGGACGATTTCCGGACCATGCCTTACGCCGAGACCGAGTCGCTGGGCGGTACCCCGCCTCTTCACTTCCATCTCTACGCCGACCTACCCGACGCACTCATCTCAGCGATCGCCCAGAGTGAGGCGTCCGGGATCGAGGTCCGGCACTGGGGCGGCGCTATGGCACGTCCCGCCCTGGACGCAGGCCCGGTCGGGCACCGGGACGTCCCGTTCTCCCTCACCATCGACGGCTCCGCCGGCGACGCCGCACCACTCGCAGCCTTCGCGACCGGTGGCTCTTTCCTGAACTTCCTGCACGACACGTCCAGGACGGCCACCGCCTACACCCCGGAGGACTTCCGGCGGCTACGCGAGGTGAAGCGCGCCTACGACCCGCAGAACGTGTTCCACCGCAACCACAACATCCGGCCCGCCTGAGCGGTCTACCTCCTGACGACCCGCATCGGAAGGGCCCCGGCGGGACGGAACGTGATCTCCGCACGGACGGGCACGGTCACACCCGGCACCAGGTCGAGCCGGTGCGTCCGGGCGATGGTGGCGAGCACCAGCGTCGCCTCCAGCATCGCGAAACCGGCGCCCACACAGATGCGGCGCCCACCGCCGAACGGCAGATACGCGTACCGGGGATGTTTCTGCTCCCCCATGAACCGCTCGGGTTGGAAACCCTCCGGATTGGGCCAGACCTCGGCGTTGCGATGGATCAGATACGGCGGCACGGCGACCGTCGAACCCGCCGGCACCCGCACTCCCGCGACCTCGTCGTCTTCCAGGGCGTCACGCTCGATGGTCCAGGCAGGCGGATAGAGCCGCATCGCCTCCGACAGGACGGCCTTCGTCCACGGGAGCCGGTCGACGTCTTCTGCCTTCGGCTCCCTGCCCTGGAGGACCTCGTCCACCTCGTCCTCCAGGCGGTCCCTGGCCGCCGGGTATTTCGACAGGAGCATGAACGTCCACGCAAGCGAGGCCGCGGTGGTCTCGTGCCCGGCCAGCAGCAGGGTCAGAACCTCGTCCCGCAGCTCCGTCTCGCTGAACCGGCCACTCTCCTTGAGGAGATTCAACAGTTCGCCACCGGACGAGCCCTTCACGACCCGCTGGACCATGCCGTCAAGGTGCACCAGTGCACCCCCAAGCCCCGGGACCCGCTGATACACACCGCGCTTTGCGGTAGCCCCAGGCAAGAAGGTCCCGACCACGGCAGCCCTCTGGAGCGCCTCAAGCGCTCGCCCCGTTTTCTCGGCTTCCCCTTCAAGCTCGCTACCGAACAACGCCCGCCCCACGATGCCCAACGTGAGCCGCCGCAGTTCCCCTGCCGCGTCTAGCGCGACGCCGTCGGGCCACCGTTCGGCGGTTTTCGCGGCAGTGTCGACCATCTGTGAAGCGAACCCGACGACATGCCGCTGCGCGAACACCGGCTGTACGACCCGCCGGTGCTGCCGCCACGTCCCGCCTTCACTCGTCAGGAGCCCGTCCCCGAGGACGGCCCGGAGCGGCCGATACGTGAACGCCTTCACGTAGTTGTCCTGGTTGGCGACGAGGACCCGCTCGGCGTGCTCGGGACGCGACAGCAGGAAGAAGGCCCGGTTCCGTCCGAACGGCACCCGCACGGCGTCCCCGTAGCGTCTGGCAAGGGCCCCGTAGGTGTCGAGCGGACTCCGGGCCATCCGCCCCCACCACCGAACAGCCTCGACCGGCCCCGGCCCCCGCACACCCCGTTCGTCCATGCCTCAACCGTAGGAACCGTCCCAACCCACGACAAGCCATCACTTCCCCCTAGCGGATGAGGGCACGGATGGCTCACACGCTGGATGTGCGCTCGTACAGCCGCTTCCTATCGTCCCGATGCATGCTCACAAGAAACCTGTTGCCCCGCAGCGCAGTAGCCGTCGTCCTGGCCCTGGCGGTGGGGGCCTCGACCACCCCGGCGAACGCGTCCACGCCCGGCCCGGCCGACCTGCGGCGGGTGGTGGAGAGCCTGAGCGGTCCGGACGGCGCTCCGGGGGCGCTCGTGCGAGTCCACGGCCGGCACGGCAGCCTGACGGCGACCGGCGGAGTCGCCGACACCCGCACGAACACCCCGGTCGACCCCCGCAGCCGCTTCCGGATCGGCAGCCTGACGAAGCCGTTCGTCGCCACCGTCGTCCTCCAACTCGTCGGCGAGGGCCGCATCGAGCTGGACGCCCCTGTGGAGCGCTACCTGCCAGGCGTGGTGCGCGGCGCGGACAACGACGGGCGGCAGATCACCGTCCGCCAGCTGCTCCAGCACACCAGCGGGCTGCCGGACGTCCTGGACTACCTGTCGCCGCTGGACGTGCTCAAGGACCCGCTCCGGCACTGGGAAGCCCGCGAACTCGTGGACATCGCCCTGCCGCACCCACGGGAGTTCGAACCCGGTAAGGGCTGGGGCTACTCCAACACCAACTACCTCCTGGCCGGGATGATCATCGATACCGTGACGGGGCGCCCCTGGGGCGAGGAGATCCGCGAGCGCGTGATCCGCCCGCTCGGACTGCACGACACCTTCGCACCGACGGACGCTCCGGGCATCCCGGGACCGCACCCCCGCGGCTACGTCCGGCCGCAGTCCGAACTGGTGGACGTCACCCGCCTCAACCCGACCGTCGGCGGGGCCGCGGGCGGCATGATCTCCAGCGCCGCCGACCTGAACCGCTTCCTGGCGGCCGTCCTCCGAGGACGCCTGCTGGAGCCGGCGCTGCTGCGGGAGATGCTGGCCACCCGCCCCACGGGCCGCACCTCAGGCTCCGAATACGGTCTGGGGCTGGAGTGGATCCCCGTCGAGAACTCGTCCACCTGCAAGGACGGCTTCTGGGGCCACGACGGCGACATGCTCGGCTTCAGCGTCCGCACAGGCGCCACCACGCACGGCAGGCAGGCCACCGTCATGGTCAACCTCAACCCGGGCGGCGGCCCCGCCTTGGACGAAGCCATGAAGGCCGCCCTCCCGGACGCCCTGTGCGGACGCTGACAGCGTGTCGCGTTACGACCACATAAGGCCATCTTCACTCACTGACATGCCATCACTCTCCGTGCAAATCTGGTCGCGCGACGTAATCGTCGCAGCAAATCAAGTGACACGAAACGGAGAGCCCCCATGGCCAATTGGAAAGCGCGCCTCCTGGTGACCACCACCGCCCTGGCCGCATGCTCCACCGCGTTCGGCCCCGCGATCTCGACCTCCGCCCAGGCCGCCACCGTCACGACCCGGCCGGCCCTGGCGGACCTGCCGCCCGGCGTCGTCAAGCTCAACGACGCCGAGGGCTGCCCCCCCGGCCACCCTCTGCCTCTACCAGCACTACAACCGGCGGGGACCGGCCTACGGCATCGGCGCCGGCTACAGGGTCGACCTCAACGACCTGCCCATGGGCGACGGCACCGCCGCCGACAACGTCTCCTCCTGGGTCAACAACACCCACAGCATGGCCGTGCTGATCGACGCGAACGAGGGCAAGGCCCGCCCCCTGTACGCCGGCCAGTCCCTGGAGGAGCCGCCGTCCGACAACGACACCGTCGACCTGGTCGACTGGGCCTAAGGCACTCCCCCACGCTTTCCCTGCCGTCCGGCCGGCACGTCCCACACCGGCCGGACGGCCCGGCCCGGCTCCTCACACGATCGTGCGCCGCCCTGATCCGCCGCGCTTGCACCCCGATACGAGAACAGCACGGTAAGGAAGGAATGACCGTCCGCGCCAGGTGCGGGCGGTGGCACAAGAGAAAGCAAGAGAACAGCGTGGCCACGCACGTTCGCAAGCGCAAGAAAAGTAAATGGTGGATTCTGGAGATCGGCACCAACAAGATCGCCTCCGGGCCGTACGAGACCAAGGAGGCGGCAGAGGCCGCGAAAAGGAATGAGCGGCTCTGAGCCCGCGTCCCAGAGCAGACCACTGGCTCCCCGCGACAGCGGGGAGCCAGTCCTTTCCGTCGCGGTTCACGAACGCAGCCCCGAGGATTCCCCCGGGGCTGCAACGCGGCGGGCGCCCCGCCTAAAGGCGCCCGTTCACCTCCTGGCTCGGCGAATACGCCTGCCGGAGGCCTGGATTTCCCGCGCCGGAGAATTCCGGTCCTGAACCCGGGAACACCATTGGCGTTCCCTCAGTACCGGACCTCCCGGCGAAGGCCTGTCAGTTGTACTTGGCGATCTCCGCGGCCTCCTCGTCCTTCGAGCCGGTCAGTGCGGCGTTGAGCACCGACGCGACCAGGATCGTGGCGATCCCGATCATGGTGATCATGACGACGTCCTGGCCGAGCAGGGCGAGCCCCACCACACTGGTCAGCGCCGGCCCGTTGGCCGACAGCGCACCGGCCAGCCTCGTCGGGAGGTGGAGCGGCGACTGCGCGAGCCAGTACAGGGCACTTCCGGCGACCGCGAGGACGCCGGCGATGGACCCGCGGATGGCGATCTCCCCGATGCCCCCGCTCCAGGGGAGCCAGAGCAGGGAAGGCGCTCCGAGGAGCAGACCCGCCACCATGGACAGGCCCGTTCCCTTGAGCAGGATTCCCGCATGGGCCATCGCCTTTCCGCCCGAGACCATGACGGCGGAGGACACCGCGCCGGCCAGGGCGGCCAGCACACCGAGCAGGTCGATGCGCTGTCCCCAGGGGATCATCAGCGCGGCCCCCGACCGCCGACATCAGCGGCAGGAGCAGCGGAAGCCCCTTCCTGTCGGCCCTCCACGCGATCACCATGGCCATGGTGATCGGACCGAGGGTCGTGATGGCGTTGCCCGCCGAGAACGGCAGCCTCGTCACGTAGAACTGCGCCAGAAGGTTGGCGCTGACGAACCCGACCAGGAAGGGCAGGACCGTCAGCACCCACCGGTGCTTCTTCTCCTTCTCAATGAACCGAGAGAGGAGCCTGTGCGCCGGGGGGCACCTTCGGAGCGCGTGCGAGAGACCGGAGAGAATCCGATCACGCCTTTCGGTGTGCGGCACGGCGTCGAGGAGACGGTTCTCCTGCAGTCGCCGCCGTCCCGCCGTGAGCAGCACCCAGTAGAGCGGGGCGCTGAACAGATAGGTGACGGTGGTGGCCTGGACCGCCACCAGCTGGTGGTCGGCCGTCAGCGGCTGCATGACGGCCGTCGTCGTACGCTGGAAGATCGCTCCGGCGATGTGCGCCGACGTGGCCGCGAGCAGCCAGAGCGAACCGACCACGGTCGTGACGATCCACGCCTTGGCACGCCGGGGGTGTCCGGCGAGCCAACGCGCGGCGCGGCGGGGGTGACGGACCACCCACCCGTAGAAGTGACCGAGGCGGCGATAGAGCCGCTCCGGCGATTTGTTACGCCTTATTCTTCCAAGGTTCACTTTCGTGACCTTCCTTTTGTTCGTGATGGCTGCGCATTGCCAAGCAATGCGCAGGGTCGACGCCTTTGGAAGTGATACTCCCGACGGCGGCGTCGCCACCATCCACCGTCCGGGATTCCGCCTCGGGGCAAGCAGCCGCTTCGAGACGTAGGTCTCGATGAAAATTGGCGCAGAGTATTGCCCGAAGCCCGACACTTCGGGTCGGTCTCAGGCTTGTGGATCGAACCGACCCGGTGCGCCCGCGGTCGGCGGCCGGAGCCGTAGGGGGCGGCGTCCGATCTCTGGCCGCACGCTCGAACAGCCGGCGCCGGCGGCTCCGTCCGTTCTCCTGAGGCCGGGGTGGCGGTACGGCCCGAGAGAGGTCAGCGACCTCTGCGAAGCGATGCGTCCCAGACGCTTGCGCAGTGAGCGCTCCTTGGGACGGTCAGTACCGCAGGCGTGCTCAGCGCGAACTTACCCCGACAAACCTGACTTCTCACGGCCGTGCTCAGCACGGCCCCTCAACGGAGGAATACAAACCATGCGCAAGAACGACATCATCTCGATGATCAACCGCAACCGCGGCGTTCTCACCGTCGCGTTCTTCATCGCCCTCATCGTCTACGTACTCGGCGACGGGGCCCACTTCATCTGCGTCGCTCTGGGGGCCGGCCTGGTCCTCGGCGGCTACAGGATCATCAAGCGCCTCGGGAACCACCCCGAGGAGGCCACGAAGCACCTCGTCACCGGCACCGCCGTCCTCACGGCGGTCATCGTCATCGCCATCAACGCCGGCAACGGCGCGGGCGGACTGTCCGACATCGTCACCGGCGTCGGCGGCGGCGGCCTCATGCTGGTGATGTACCTGCTCTTCAAGCACTACGGGCCCGAGGAATTCCGCGGCTCGAAGTGAAGCCACCAGGGCTCGGCAGGGCCCTGGCACACGAAACAAGGCGGCCCCCTGTGGGCCGCTTTTTCGTTCCCGGGCGTCCTTGTGGCAAGGGTCAGACCGGGGCGGAGCCGCGGACACTGCGGACCACCCCGGCCTGGGAGTCGGACAAGTCGCCGGTGGGCTTCCCTGTCAGCGGCCGATGGCCGCGAGGACGTCGTTGGCGATGGCCTCGTCGATCCGGCCGTCGGGTGCGCCGCCGACGCCGATGCCGGCGATGGGGAAGCCCTTGTACTTGACGGGGACACCACCGGGCAGGACGAGGGTGCCGGGGATCTGCTTGATCGTTTCGTTTCCGGTCAGGGCGCTGGTCGGCTGGCCGAAGGCCACGGCGGTATAGGCCTTGCGCTTGGCGGACTCGTAGGTCTGCGGGCCCGCCTTCCGGGTGCGGACCACGAGCCGGATGGTGCCGGCCCGCTCCATGATGACCATCGTCACGTACTGGTTCCCGTGCCGTCGCGCCGAGTGCACCAGAGCCTTGGACGCCCGGACGAGCGCGCTGTTGGACAGCACCCGTTCCGGTGCCGTGGCACTGCCGTGCCCGCCGTGCCCGCCGTGCCCGCCGTGCCCGCCGTGGACCGTGACCGCGGCGGCCGGCGCTGCCGCGTAGGCCGTCCCCGCGCCGCCGAACGTCCCGGCTGCGACGGCGCCCAGTGCGACGGCGCCGCCGATGAAATGCCTGATCGACATGGCTCTCCCCGATTCCGACATGCAACTACATAGAGTAATCGTTCAGATATGGACCGTAATGGAGTCGAGATCAGGGAACAACCCGCCGTGCGCCCGCTGCCGAGCAACTCTCGCCCAACGAATCACCATGGGTTCCCCAAGGCGGCGCGGCCGGCGGTCCTCAGCCGAGTGCCAGGGCGAGCACGAGGACGAGGAGCAGAGAATCGAGCCTGTCGAGCAGGCCGCCGGCGCCCGCCAGCCACGAGGCGGAGTCCTTGGCCTCGACACCCCGCTTGACCATCGACTCCAGCAGGTCCCCCAGCGGGGCGCCGACCGCCACCGCGACGGCCCAGGCGGGTGTGAACGCACCGAGCACGGCCAGCGTCCCGAGGCCCGTGACGGTCCCGGCCAGCAGGCCGCTCCAGTGCTTGGACGGCGACAGCCGGGAAAGGGCCGGCCCGCCGAGCGACCGGCCGCCGACAGAGGCGGTGATGTCGGCGATCGACACCGCGGCGAACAACGCCAGGACCTGCGGGCCGAGCAGGACCACACCGGCCAGCGGCGCGAACCAGACCACTCCCAGCACACCGGAACACAGCCTGGAGAGCCCGCCGGCCGCGTCACCGGCCAGCACCGGCACCATGGCGACGGCCACGAGGGTCAGGGCGAGAACCTGGGGCAGATGATCGGGCGCCAACCAGGCCGTCACAGGCGCCACGGGCACGGCGGTGGCAAGCGCCGCACGGTCCAGCCGGGAAAGGCCGGCCAAACCGCCGTATTCGAGGGCGCAGGCCACCCCCGCCGAAGCGGCGAGGGCGGCCGCACCACCGGGGCCCACGTACAGGGCGGCGACCACGACGGGCACGCCCACCGCCCAGGCGCACCACCGGAGCATGTACTCCCGGCGCCTGGACAGCCCGACCGCGATGCCGCCGGCGAACAGCGCGCCGGCGAGGTAAGGGACCAGGTCCGCGACCCCGGTCACGCCTCACCGGGCGGGACGCGCAGGGCCTCGGCGACGGCGATCGCCACGCGGGCGTTCGCCGCGGCGTCCCGTACCGCGATGCGCACCGTCCTGCCCTCGAACGCCGGGGACATCGGCGTCAGGTCCCGCAGGAACACGCCCTGCCGCCGGCACCGGTCGACGAGCCGGGACGCCGTGGGCCCACCCCTGGGCAGCGTGAGCAGGACGAAGTTCGCCACCGACTCGCTGACGCGCAGGTTCTCGTCCGCCTCGGCGAGCGCGGCGGCCAGTTCGCCGCGCAGCACCGCGGTCTGGGCCCACCGGGCGGTGTAGTACGCCGGATCGCGCAGCGCGTTCACCGCGGCGATCTGGGCGGGAAGGCTCACCGCCCACGGCGGGGTCCAGCGGAGCACATCCTCCACGATCGGCGGAGGCGCGGTGAGATAGGCCGCCCGCAGACCCGACAGGGCATACATCTTGGACAGCGACGTACAGACGACGGCGTTGCCGGCCTCCGCCGCGTAGGGCTCCAGCGTCTCCCCGGCGCCGACGTAACCGGCATACGTCTCATCGATCCAGAACCTGGTCCCGTCCGGTGCGTTCTCCAGCACCTTCCGCAGCCGGGCCGTGTCGAGATGGACCCCGGTCGGGTTGTTGGGATTGACGATGACCACGAGGTCATAGCGTTTCCGCAGGGCGCGTTCGAGACGTTCCGGGTCGATCCGCCAGCCCTCCGAGCGGCGCACCGGGAACCGGTCCGCGCGGCAGCCGACCACCCGCTCCACGACATGCGCGTACTCGCCGTAGCAGGGGTCGACCAGGAGCACCCGGCTGGAGGCGTCCAGCCACCCGCGGAACGCGCGGAAGATCAGGTCGGAGGAGCCCGCGCCGACGGCGACGGCGTCCCCGGGCAGGCCGCGGCGCCGCGCGATCTCCTCGACGAGCCCGTCCGCCCGGACCGGCGGAGACGTGCGCGCGATCCAGTCCAGCCCGCGGGTCAGGGCGGCGACCGCGCCGGGAGCCGGCGGAAACCATGCGTCGAGCACGTCGGCGGGGACCACGTCGCGGTTCGCGTCGAGGGTGTCGAACCCCCGTCCGAGCGCCTCGATGGACGCGCCCCCGTGTGCGCAGGACTCGTCCCCGGGCAGGAAGGCGACCTCCAGCCGCCAGCGCACCGTCCGTTCCAGATCGCGCAGCAGCGGCCCGTGCCGCCGCAGGGTCCGCCCGGTCAGGTCGGCGACGTCGCCGGTCAGGAGCTGGAAGTCGACGGCCCCCGAGCGCACCGCCGTGCCGGTGGACGCGAGCCCCAGCTCCAGGTACATCGGCAGCAGCTCGACCCGGCCCAGCGCCACGATGCTCCGGCCTCCGTGCCCCTCCACCCAGCGCAGCGCCGCGTACATCAGCAGCCTGCCGATCATCTCGCCCCGCTGCCCCGGGTCGACGGCCAGGATCCGGATCTCGAACAGGCCGTCCTCTCTCAGCGCCGGACGCCCGTCCCTCCGCAGATGCCTGTCGATCGAGTAGCGGCCCGCCCACGGAGGCGTCACGCTGATGAACCCGGCCGGTTCGCCCCGGCGGACCGCCACGATGTAGACGTTGCTCCCGTCGAGATCATCGGTGAGCAGGCCGGCCGCGTTGGGGGCGTGCTGGCCGAGTTCCCGCGCGTAGACCTCGTGCCGGAGACGGCGGATCCACTCCTGGTCCGCCTCGGACGACATACGGAGTTCCAGCTCGTCGGCCACCGGCGCGACAGTCGAACCGGCGGCGGGTCCCGGAGATTGCTGGTCCATTTTCATTGACATCACCTCGGACGCCACTTTGCCGAGGTCATCGCGCCACCGCCTGAGTACCCGTACTCAGCCGCCCGGCCGCCACACACTCAACTCCACCACCGGGCTGCGTTCAGCGGGTTCGTGCTGGCGGCACGGTCTCGGCCACGGCACCCGAGGCCTCCAGGCGGACGACGGTGGGGCCGCGCTCGCATTCCCACGTGGTGACGTTGGCGAAAGTCGTCTCCCCGTGGCGCCAGAGTCCCCCGTCCTGGTGGATGTGACCGAACAGGTGCAGCCTGGGGCGGATCTGCCGCACGCGGGCCAGCAGGTCCGCACAACCGTGGCGTCCGGGATAGGCGTTCGCGTCACCGATTCCGAGCGGAGGCCCGTGCGTGACCAGGACGTCGACGCCGTCCGGAATCATGGCCCATTTCTCCGCGAGGGGACGGCCCCGAGGAAGATTGAACGCCCACTCGTTGAACTCCGGCTGCCAGGGACTGCCCCAAAACGTGACGCCGTGAATCTCCGTTCCGCTGTCCTCCAGATAGCGGATGCCACGGTCGGCCAGGACGGCGCGAGCTCGCCCGGGCTCGTTCTGGAACATCCAATCGTGGTTGCCCGCGACGACCACCTTCGTCCGATGCGGAAGGGCGTGCATCCAGTCGGCGGCGTCCTCCAGTTCTTCGAGGTCCCTGCCGTGCCGGCACAGGTCACCGGCATGCACGAAGACATCCCCCTCGGGGACGGCGAGCTCGCGATGAAAAGTGTGCGTATCGGCGACCGCGACAATCCGCATAAGGCAAGCGTACTTAGCAGGCCCGAGCATCCTGCGCCTGATGGAAGGAAATGACGCAAGGGCCCGGCGAAGTGCCGGGCCCCGCGTGTTCAGAAGGTGCCGGCCGGCGCCGGAACCCCAGGTCGTACGGGTGGCGGATGGATCACCCCCTGTCGAGGGTCACCTCCCCGCACCCTTCGCGGATGACCAGGGCGTCCTCGTCCCACCGGCCGGAGACCTCGACGTCCCCGCCCCTCGTACTGATCACGAGTTCGGTGGGACGGTCGGCCCGGACGCCGACCTTCCCGCCACGGGTGTACAGGTGGACCTTGCCGGCGGCCCTGCCCACGTCGATCGGGCCGGACGCGGAGTTGAGAGCGCCGAGCGTCAGTTCTTCGATCGTGATGCCCTTGCGGCCGTCCAGGAACACCCACTCCGCGGGACCCTCGACGTTGATCGTGCCTCTGCTGGTCGCGTCCAACTGGCGGACGCTGAGCGGCAGGCGGACGGTGACCGTCTGGATCCGTGACAGGCCGCGCCGATGACGGCCGTTCACTTTGTCGTCGTAGGTATCGGAGAACAGGATGGCCTGGCCGGGCACCTTCGTGAGGCCGCGTCCGCGGTAGTCGAGGACGACCTCGATTTCTTCGCGGTCCTCGATGACGATGACCACGTCAGCGGGTCCGCCGTGGATGACGACGGGCCTGCGTGTGTGCTTCATGGCGAGACGACGTTCCATGTCGAATCTCCCTAGGTGAGGCGTTTGAGTTGTTTGCTCGACGGTGTGCGAGCGCTGAACAGAACCGTCCTGGAAATAGGCCCGGCTGCCAGTCGCCCAACGAGGGACACCGCCGTCGTCGCCTCACGGAACGGCCCCGTCGTCCCGAGCGCGCACCGCCGATTCATCAGCAGGAGCGCCGACCGGGCATGGATTCGGCCAGCTAAAGTGCGCGCGTGGGATCAGTGATCGGGTTCGACTGGCAGGCAGTGGTCCACCGGGACTTCGACGTCGACCTGGACGAACCCGGCCGGCGCAGTGGTGCGGCACTGGACGCGCTGCTGGCCGACCTGAACGTGGAGGCCGAAGCCCCGTTCATCTTCGGCGAGTGGGCCGGCCGGCTGGGCGCCACCGCGAACGCGGAGCCGGCCGCGTTGCTGGAGCGGCTCGCCCATCCGGAGGCGCGGATCCGCCGGATCCTGGCCGTCGTCTTCGTCTACCTGGACCTGCCCGACGATGCGGTGCCCAGCCTCCGCGCCAGGAGCGCGAGCGAACCGGACGCGCCGACCAGGCTCGCGCTGCTCCTCGCCCTCGGCCGGTACCCCCTGACCCATGACTACCTGCGCCGCCACCTGGACAGCGAACCGTCCGACGCGCTGGGCGCCGCGCTCGGCCTGCTGCTGCACAGCCCTCAGACGGTGGACGACGCCGTCCTCGACGCGCTCGCCCTCTGTGACGGCGAGGCCGGATCGGCGCTTGCCGAACTGGCCTGGGGCGATCCCGAATGGACCGGCCTCCCGCCGCACGGTTCGGTCGAGGCCGTCGACGGCTGGTTTCACCCCACGCCCGACCTGCACTCGCGCTGGCTGAGCCGGATGCTGGCGCGGTTGAGGACCGGCCAGGTGGACGCGGCGGCCGCCCGAGTGCTGATCAACACCGCAGACCGCCTGTTCCAGCGGTTCCCCGAACACGCCCCCGCCGTCGCGTCCATGCTCCGGCACCCAGAGCCCGCCGTAAGGCGAGCGGCCGCGGCCACGAACTATCTGCCGTCCCATGACGCGTACGCCGATGCCCTGGCCGCCTGTCTGGACGACTCCGAAGTGTCGGAGAAAGCGCTCATCGCACTCACCCGGCGCGAGGACCTTCGATGCGTGCCCCCGCTCCAGCAGCTGATCAGCCACGGCGAGCTGGACCTCCAACTCCAGCACCGGTTCCGCGCGGCATCGGCGCTGGCCGAGCACCTCTGGCCGCAGGTCCGAGCACGGCTCGCCGGATCTCCCACTGCCGCCGACGCCGGGGCCCTGCTGTCGTGGACCAAGGAATGGCGCGGCGGAGAACAGGCCGTCCCCGAGGTCACCGCCGTCCTGGAAGGGATGATCCCGCGGCTCGACGTCCCCGTCCCCGACAGCGGCGACCTCGAGACCGCCGGCGCGTGCTGCATGTTCCTACGCAGATGGGGGCTGGCCGACGAACAGGCGCTGGCCGTCCTCCGGCGGGTCGCGTCGGGCCCGGACCCCGAGACGGGCCTCGCCGCCATCCGCGCACTGATGGGCCTCGGCGAACGATCCGACGCGGAGGTCGTCGACCTGCTGCTGAACGTCCTGGAGCGTCGCCGCCAGTTCGGCCGCCGGGCAGGACGCCGCGGCTGGCGCTTCGACACCAACGCCTGCGACTGGCTCGGCGAACTCGGCCCCCGGGCCCAGACGGCCGTCCCCGCCCTGCGCGCCCTACGCGACGACCCCGCCGAACCAGCCCGCGCGGCCGCGGCCTTCGCACTCTGGAAGACCACCCGCGACGCCGGCGAAGCGCTCCCCGTACTGATCGAGCAGATCCCCGACGATCCGGTGCGCACGCTGTACGACATCAGCCTGATGGGCGACGCGGCCCGCCCCGCCCTCCCCGTCCTCCGCGACTACGCCGCAGGCGAGGGAGACGTAGCGGAACGCGCCAGGCAGGCCCTGAGACGCATCGAACCCGAGGCGTGACCCGGGCGGAGTGCAAACGGTAGTGGCCCCCGGATGTCCGGGGGCCACTAGCTGGGGGCGACGGCCCCGCAGTCGGATCGACTACGGAGCCGGCGCTATCAGACGGATGCGCCCCCCAACGCTCGGATGAACGGAAGGACGCCCTGCGGCGGGCCGGGCACGAACAGGTCGACCCCGTCCCGCAGGTTGCGGACGCCCACCTTGAGCGTCGGCGTGCCGTCCTCGCGACGCCTCCGGTCGAGCTCGTCCATGATCACCCTGTCGGGCATATCGCCCGCGTTCATGATCACGGAGGGCTCGAACGGAACGCACTCGTCGAGGATCCGCTGGAGCGCGACCTTCTTGTCGAGTCCCGCGGGTGCGAGCTTGACGAAGCCGCGGTCCTGCAGCAGCGTCAGGTCCCCGGCGGCCTCGGCGATTTCTCCGAGTTCACCGAGCAGCTCCTCGACCACCCCCCGGTCGGTGTCGACCGGGTAGAGGAAGGCGAGCGAGTGGGACTTGGCGTAGATGCACTCGGTGTCCAGGCGCAGGGCCTTGACCACCTCGTGCAGCTTCGCGTGGGCCATGCTCAGCCCGGACGAAGGCGCCACCAGCTCGCGGCGGGTCTGCGTCCTCCAGTCCCAGTGCTCGCTGGCGAGCTGCCCCCAGACGTGACAGTTGGGGACGGCCAGGCCGATCTCGCTGACCTGGCTGTGCGCCCATCCCGTCAGGATCCCGTTGACGGCGTACCGCGCCCCCATACGGGGGAGCTCCCGACGGACGTCGGGGTCGAGCCGCGGGAGTCCCCCGGGAGGAGCGAGTTCCAGCGTCGCTCCGTTGAGGTCCCACAGCAGGACTGCACGCTCGGGGCACCCCATAAGAGCGTCCCAGCCTTTTCGCCCCTCATCCGTCTGGATGACGGAACGAACGTCTCCCCCCAGGTAGAGAGGAGCGTCGTCTCGACCGGACTTTTCACATGCCGAACTCATGGATTCACTCCATTTTTGTTTGCTGCGTGGCGCCCTACTTTTCTCCGCCACTGCTGAAAACCGTCCGCCACCCGAGACCGAACGCAAGACACCGCACCGGCCAGGGCCTGAAGGGCGGGAATCGCGCTTGAGGCCCCCGAAAACGACCGATCCTTTAACCGTGACCTGGTTCGGAGACTGGAAATGAAGCCCTGTTCGGCGCGCGAGTGGCGGCCCGCAACGCGAACAGGCGGCGCGACCACCAATTCGTGTCAGCCCGCGGCGTAGGGCAGCCCAAACAAGATCGCCGAGCATGCGGCCGCCCGCGCGCTCAAGGCACGCAGGCCAGCGTTTGCCGATGTCGCGAAAGGGTCAGGAGTCAAACAGACCGGATCCGGCCAGATTCACGCTCTCACTGCACCCACCAAAGCCCGGCGACTCGACCGGGCGCCCCGGAAGTCTCTGAGATCTTCGAGCACGGCTCGACTGTCGCTCGTTCCAGCAGAGCCCCAAGCCACCGGACGGAAGTCAGCGCCTGTCAGAGAACTGCCGACCTCCCTGCACCCACACGGCCGATCGCCGGTGCGCCCTGAGCTGCCCTCATGACGACCCCGGGCCCCAGTACATAACGCTCACCCCGATGAAGCCTGAGCATCGCCGCCCGAACAGCAGGAACCGTCAGCCGATGCGGCACCAACGGGACGCGGTCTGCTCCTCCGATGCATGCCGGAGGCGGTGTCGATGGTTGCGCCTGCACACGGATGGAGCCGCTCCAGAGCCCAGCTGCCCAGATGACGTTCTGCCCGGAACGCTCTAACCGGAACAGCGTTCTCCCCATCATCGATCCCGCTTTCGCTGGGCAATACCGAGGTCGACAACCCCATTGCCACCCACGAACCGATTCCATCCTCATCACTCCTGGTGATGGAACGCGAGGACGGCTTGCACGACGACAGATAGGCGTCTGGGTAAGCAGCGGGCCTTTTATGAGATGCGCCACCCCATGCGCATAGCGGCGCCTCGACCGCCCAGCGCACGACCCCAAGCCTGTTGCCGGTGATTGACACTTCGCGTTTCACCAGCTCGCAATGCTTTTCCGCGTCCAGGAAGTACCGACGCCACCGCCTGCTCCAACATCCCTGGGCGGCTCGACAGAGCAGTCGCCCGAGCCACCAGGCCGCCGATGATGCCGCGCTCGCCGACCGCAATCGGATCATGGGTGACTCCTGGACGACAGAGGAGACGCGCCAGCTCCGGTCGTCCACACGTGGGCAACGACCCACTAGCGGCCGCGTGCACCCTGATCCTGCTCATGAGCATGTGCAAAGGCGAGAGGTGTCCGGCCTGCGCCGCCAACTTCGAACCGGCGGAGTTCAGCACCGGCCAGCAACTACAACGCAGCACCCTCGTCGAGTTCTGGCCGCCGCACCCTCAGCCGCTCAAGTCCGGGGAGCCACGCAGCCGTCCAGCCAAACTCCTGCTGCCTGTCGGCGGTGCCTGCTGAGATGCGGGGGTGAGCGAATTCCCTCAACTGGTCACCCAGCTACTCAGAGCCGTGATCGCGTATACCTGGTTCTTCGAGACCTGCGACGAAACGGTGCTGGACGACGACACGGCGCTCAAGCAGCAGGAGTACGTCGCTCACCTCCTCGACCAACTCTCCGACGCGGACAAGCAGCGAGTTGTTGACGAGTTGGCCACCCTGGCAGCGAGCGAGACGGACCCGACCTACCGGGAGTTCGTCGAGACGTTCGCCTTCAGCATGGGCCTGACGGAGTCGGCGGACAGCTGAGACGGCGACGGAATCCCGCAGTGGGCAGTCGGGCCAGCGCCAGCGGACGCACCGCGATGCGCGACCCGAGCCCACCCCGCACGCTCAGGCCAGCCAAGCGCGCCCACGCCAGCAACAGAACGCCGCCCCCTTTGGCGATCTCAACTGGTAGACAGCAACTGGGCGGCCGCCAGCACCCGGTCGGCTACCACCTGGCCAGATGCCGCCCAGCCGTCCGCATCGACGGTTCCGTGCTGCATCTGATCGACGGGCAAACCCTGCCCTGGCGGGCCCCGCCCTACCCGCTCACTGCCATCGACATCACGCGCATCCGCGGGGCCCGGCCGGTCTGCCTCGGGCCTCACCTGCGGCCGAGCCGATCCGGGTGCAGCACCGCGTCAGCAGCAGCGGTCAAGTCGTCATCGCCGACCAGAAGATCCAGGCCGGAATCGGCCTTGCCGGAGCGACCGTGACCGTGACCATCGAAGGCACCGACGGCACCTTCCGCATCAGTCTCGCCGACCAGATCATCAGCGAGGTCGCCCAGACCACCACCAAACCGATCGCCCGGTTCAGGGGCGCGGCGTAGCGCGGCGGCGGGCCCGAGGGTCAGCTGATACGGCGGTAGCGGATGTGGGTGGCAAGCGGGGAGTGAAGCACCTCGACGGGCTCGAAGTCGAAGTCGACTCCGTCGAAGATCCGCTCGCCCGAACCGAGCAGAACGGGCGCGATGTCGAGAGTGAGCTCGTCGATCACCCCGGCTGCCAGCGCCTGCCGGACGGTCGAGGCGCCGCCGGCGATGTCCACGCCCTTGTCGCCTGCGGCCTGGCACGCCGCGGAGTAAGCCGCGTCGAAGCCGTCGGTGACGAAGTAGAACGTCGTTCCCCCGGCCATCGGGATCGGATCATGGCGGTGGTGGGTCAGTACGAACACCGGCGCGTGGTAAGGCGGTTCGGAGCCCCACCAGCCCGACCAGTCCTCATCCCAGTCCCCGCGGATGGGGCCGAACATGTTGCGGCCCATGACGTATGCGCCCCTCGGGCGCATCAGCCACCCGTTCGCGATCCTGTCCGCATCGTTGGCCCGAGGGTCGCCGATGTGCCAGCCGTGCAGCTCTCGTCCCCGGTTTCCCAGGGGGCTTTCTCGGCTCTGGTCAGGTCCGGCGACGAAGCCGTCCAGTGAGATCGACATATGGCAGGTGGTATCCGACATCATGAACTCCATCTAGTGATTGCGATTGTGAAACCGATCGTGTGGACGCCGGTCAGGTTCGACCGCCGCTTCACCCGGTCATCGTTGGCTACCAGCCGGGCTCGCCCCAGGCTGAGGTCCCACGCGTCGACCCCGAAGCAGGATCGTTCTCACTGCTGACTTTCCTCGCCCTCAAGCACCTTCCCGACCGTCAGCCCTCCGTTCCCTTCCGAAGAATCTCGGTGACGTAGCCGGCCAGGTTGCTCAGGGTCTGCTGGCCGCCCTCGACCGCGTGGTACTTCTCGGCCGCCTCGTCGCGCAGTTCCTTGGTCGGGAACACCGTGCGCATCTCGATCCGGGTCGCGGGGCCGTCGGGCTCGAACGTCAGGACCGACTCGAAGGCGTTCGGGTCGTTGCGGGACTCACCGTGCAGCAGCGCGATCCGCTCCGGCGGGGCGATCTCGGTCCAGGAGATCCACTCCTGGTAGTCCGTCCCGTCCGGTCCGTGCATCACGAACTCCCACTCACCGCCGACTCGGAATTCGAACGCTCGCGTGGTGGTGGTGAACCCTTCCGGTCCCCACCATTGCGACAGGTGCCGCACCTCGGTGAACGCCTCGAACACCAACTCCGGTCGGGCGTCGATGACGTGGGTGATGACGATTTCGCGGTCGGCCGTCGCGGACCGCGCCGACGCTCCCCGTCCCGTCGCGCTCATCGGCTACTCCTCTTCCTGCTTTGTCTGCTTCAGGTCCTGCACGTAAGCGTCCAGCCGGCCGAAGCTCTCGTTCCAGAACCGCTCGAACCCGCCGGCCCACTCATGGATCGGCCGCAGCCCCCGGGCGTCCAGGCCGTAGAGACGCTGCTTTCCCGCCTTGCGGTCACGCACCAGCCCGACCTCCCGCAGCACGCGCAGGTGCTTGGACGCCCCCGGCTGGGTCATCCCCAACTCCCGGGCCAACTCGGTCACCGACCGCTCCCCCTCCCGCAACAGCACCAGGATCTCCCGGCGCTGCGGCTCGGCGATCGCGTTGAACACGTCCGACGTCGTCGCTGCCCGTGCCATGACCTCATCATATGCCGATATCGGCATGCAACAACCCCGAAGATTCAGACGTGCCTCCTCAGATGACGATCGCCACCCTCGCCACCGACACCCCCAAGCCGGCCACCAAACCACCGGAAGCTCACGATCAAGTCGTCGACGACGCCCCCGGCAAGCGCTTCAAGGCCGACCGAGAGGTCGAACACCGCCACCCAAAGGACCGAGGCGGCTTCCACGGCACGCGGCGCCGTTTCGATCATCCAGGCAGGCAAGGCGATCGGCACGCCACCGAAGGCCAGCCCCAGCGCCGCCAGGACCCGCGGCCCCGGGTCGTAGCGCGCACCCGGAGTCGCGGGCACCACCCGCACGCAGCGCGCTTGGAGGTTCCGACGACCATCACCTCGACCGGGCGGCCAGCCCGCACGCCGCGGCCGTCAAGGACCCGCGGGGGCAGATCCGCAGCGAGGCCCGCAAGGACCCGGCCGCCTACGTCAGGATCCGCGAAGTCGAGCCCGCGCCGGCCGTGAACCAAGTCGATGTCGCCGCCACCGTGCACGCCGCGGGCGGTCGGCTCTTCGTGAAAGCGGCTCGGAAGGTCTCGCCGGACACCGACGCGCGTGGCTCGGTCGCTGCGCGATGAGGCCCGGATCGTCCCGCACGTTCCCGAGTTCGCTCCCCGGCTCCGCTGGTCACTCGGCGGTGAGCTGAATTTCGGCGAGGTGGAGGATGAGATCCTTAGGCCGGTATCCGCTCCGCGGTGGCCGACGGCTCAAACGCCAGTAATTCGACTGATACCGACGTAGCGGACCGGCCTCTAGCCTCATCAACATGGGAAAGGCCCTCAACCACGATCGAATCGCCACCGACGGCTCTTCGACGCGCCCACGTCAGGGGAGTGGCTGGAGCTTGGCGCCGCCGGCGGCCCCGCACAGGCGGTTCCGGCCGGCGCGCCAACGACGGCATCTCACTGTCCATGGCGTGGTGCTTACTCGCGAAGGCACCGATCGCATGACATCGACGAAGCACCTGGAGGTGCAGCGATGAACACATCCGCGTATCTGAAGGCAGTCGTCGAACAGACGAACACGCTCGCCGGCTGGGTGGACGGCCGGGACGCGATCGCCCCGGTGCCGACCTGTCCGAAATGGACACTGGCCGATCTCGTCGACCATGTCGGCTCGGTACAGCGCATGGTGACCATGCTGGTGGGCGAGCGGATGACCGAGCCGAGCAGGGCGTACGCCGGCTACGTACCGGGGCCGACCGATCCGACTCAGTGGCGCGCCTGGCTGACCGACGGCGCGGCCGAGGCGGAGCAGGCGTTCGCCTCGGTCTCCGATGACACGCCGGTGTGGGATCCGTCCGGCGCCGGCGCGGGTGTCCCGTTCTGGTCGCGTCGGCTGTTCGGCGAGGCCTGCGTACATCGCGCGGACGCGGCCGCCGCTCTCGGCACGCGGTACGAACTCGAACCGGAGCCCGCCGTCGCGGCCGTCGAGGACTGGCTGGACACGATGACTTCTCGCGGCTACTGGGAGAACAGGCCGGACTTCGCCGATGCGATGCGCGGCAGCGGCCAGACCCTGCACTTCCACGCCACCGACGCGTCCGGCGAGTGGCTGGCCCGCCGGGAGGCCGACAGGGTCGTCCTGGAGCACACCCACACCGAGGCGGACGTCGTAGTAAGCGGCCCGGCCAGCGAGCTACTGCTCGTGCTCAGCAGGCGTCGCCCACTCAGGAAGGCCCCGACGCTGAACGTCCAAGGAGATCGAGCACTGCTCGACCTTTGGATCGAGCACATGGACTGGGTCACCGACGGCTGATCCACGACCGCATCGGGCACGACGCTTACGGCGGGGCTGGCCCCGACGCCGCCGACCGTCACCTTCCGCGACACGGGCGCGCGTGCGACGACCGGACATGGGGCGGGCGTCCCCGTTCAGGAACCCGTCCGGATGTCGTGGGTCGGGCTGTCGCGCGGTTCGCGCCAAGACCGGCGGGACGGTACGAGACAGACCCGAAATCGTTGCCCAATCGCCGCTGGATGACCGGCCGAGCACGCCTCGACGTGGGCTGATCTGCGACACCCACGCAGATCAGGGAGTACCGCCGGGGGCCAGCCGTGAGCGCGGCGCCTCCCACCGAGGCGGACCCGACAAAGGCGCTCGCCGGGGCGCGGATGAGGCGACGAAGGTGACGGCGGTGAGCCGAGCGCCCTGCGCACCGCCGGCGGTGCGCAGGGATGCCACTCGGTCGGATGGCGACCGTGGGAAGGCTCAGCCTCAGGTCGAGCCGCCCTGGGGCATGCTCGGTGCGGCGGCCTCGGGGGAAATACCGGCGACCTGGAACTTGCGACGATCGCGACCGCCTACGACCCCGGCAAGGCCTTTACACCCCTCTCATGGCGGCCGCTTGACGACTTAACCAAACGTCAACAATCCACCACACGCGAAGAACGCCCCGCTCCCGCACCGCCGAAGCGGCCGGGAGAGCGGGGCGCTCGTGCCCTCCGCGAGGACGGGTCGCCGCTGGCCGCCGGGCTGGGTGAGTCGGGAGTGGATCTGGGTGCACCGGGGTGCGGGTGTGCCGGTGATCCGGCTGCACGAGGCGCGGCACACGGCGGCGACGCTCGCGCTGGAAGCCGGCCTGGCGGTGTAGGTCGTCAGCGACAAACTCGGGCACTCCAAACCAGGATCACCGAGGACCTCCATACCCATGCCCGCCTGGCGTCCAGACGGGGCTGCAGAACAGCTCCTGACGGTGCCGCCCGAGTCGGCCGCGAAGAGGGCAGGGAAAGCAAGATCGTGACGAGGCGGACAGGTTTTGGACAGGTAGGCGCCGAAACGAAACTCGAAAGGCCCCCATTCCAAGATCGGAACAGGGGCCTGACCTGCACGAGCCGGCGAGGGGACTGAACCCCTAACCTTCTGTTTACAAGGGAGATCGGCGACGTCCACGCGCATCCAGATCTGTCCGCTGACCTGCTAGGTAATCCTCTTCTGGACTCCTCGGTTCCACCCATGTCCAATGTCATCCAGGGCCGTTGTTAGCACCCGCGTTAGCAAGCCGCACGCGGCGACCGGCGTGTGTCCGCTTCGCCAAGCCCGCAACGACTCCCTCGAAAGTTCTGACGGAGCATCCGGTCACCCCACGCCTGTCTCGCCGGAGGCTAGCCGCCCACCCCGCAGCGGCGTGAGCCTCAACGATGATCACCATTCCAGGCCAGTTGACCACTGGAACCCAGCCCACAGAGTCAGTGCGGAGAGACTCACCAGCGCGACCTCCTCGTCCCGAACTATCGGCTGCGCCGGTCTGCCTATGCAGGCCGCGCCGGGTGGTAATCCGGTTGTCCGGTCGGCCGGTAGACGTGCACGCCGACGCCTTTTGCGTCGGTGTGGGAGCTGATGACCTCGAGTGCGGCGTCGGGTCCATCGTCTGGAAACAGCCGCATGCCCTGTCCGAGAAGGATGGGAACCACCAGCAGCGTCAGTTCGTCGACAAGGCCGGCGGCCAGTAGCGAGCGGATCAGGGTCGCGCTCCCGTGCACCTGGATCTCGCCCGATGACGATTTCTTCAGTTCCCTGATCGCCGCGGTCGCGTCCCCGGACAGCAGCGTGACGGGTCCCCACGACGCCTGCTGGAGACTGTTCGATGCGACGTACTTGTCCGCCCCGTTGAGTGCGACCCCGATGGGGTGCGCCTGCATCTCCGGCCGGGTGCCCCAGGTCTCGGCGAACATCTCGTAGGTGCGCCGCCCAAACAGGAACGCGTCCGCCCGCTGATAGGTCTTGGTGATCATCTCGCCGGTGTCATCGGCGAATGCCCCGAGCGCCCAGCCGTCCCGTGTGAACCCGCTCGCCAACTCCTCTGGGGTCGCGTGACCGTTGCCCTGCATCACACCGTCCACGGTGATCTGTGTCATCGTCGTCAGCTTCATGGCGCCCATCGTGGGCGCACCGGCCGTGCTGTGGCAACCATGCGTGCCGAATGGGCACAGCGCGCGCCACTGGCCGACAGGTCTTCTCCGGACGGCATGGAGAGAGTTAGGTTCGGGCTGAGCAAGCCGTGGAAGCCAGTGCAGTGTCGTTCCTCCTGGCTGCGGAAGCTCATGACCGGGCGGCCTCCCTCTTCGAGAGCCAAGCCGCACGTGGTCAGGGCGATGTCGTTCTACACCGGACCCAAGCAGAGCGGCATCGCTATGCAGCCGAGGACGATCGACGAGCTGGAGCGGCTGCCAGCCGGTCAGTCGACCCTTGACCGATGGTGGCTTGCTCTCGTCCCTTGGGTGCCTGCGAGATTGCTGGGGGCGGCCGTGACCGGGCTGCGAGACGGGACCGGACGGCACAGGCCGCATGCCCGGCTCGCAGAGCCGGGCACGGCCGCCCCGGCGCCCGCTTGCGGGCGCCCTTGAAGACGTAGAGAAAGTCCTCATCCGGCGGGCGGGACCTCTGTGTCCTTCCTCGGTTGATGCTTGACACTCCGGCATCGGTTGATGCTTGACGCCCTGTCGGCTGGCTTGGCTTTCGCGTGATCGTTGGATCGGTCGCGGGGAGGTCGGGTTGGCGCTGGTGGAGCTGAGCGTCGTGGAGCAGCGGTATCGCGCTGTGCTGGAAGTAGAGGCAGGATGCCCGGTGACCGAGGTCGCCGAGCGGTACGGAGTGTCGCGGCAGAGTGTGCACGCCTGGTTGGGCCGGTATCGGTCCGGTGGGCTGGCGGCGTTGGCGGACCGGTCGCACCGGCCGGCGAGTTGCCCGCATCGCACGGCGGCCGAGGTGGAGGCGCTGGTGTGTGAACTGCGCAGGGCCCATCCGCGGTGGGGGCCGGCCCGGCTGGCGCATGAGCTGGCCCGCCGGGGCGTGGATCCGGTGCCCTCAACGGCGACGTTGTCGCGGATCCTCGCCCGCAACGGCCTGGTCGTCCCCCGTGGGCGGCGCCGTCCTCGCTCGTCGTATCAGCGGTGGGAACGCGACGCACCCATGCAGCTGTGGCAGATCGACATCATGGGCGGGGTCATGCTCACCGACGGCCGCGAGGTCAAGCTGGTCAGCGGCATCGACGACCACTCCCGGTTCATCGTCATCGCCCGCCTGGTGTCGCGGGCCTCGGCCCGCGCGGTCTGCGCCGCGTTCGCCGCCGCCCTGGCCGAGCACGGGGCGCCCGAGGAGGTGCTGACCGACAACGGCAAGCAGTTCACCGGCCGGTTCACCCGCCCCCGCCCGGTCGAGGTGCTGTTCGAACGGATCTGCCGCGACAACGGCATCACCGCCCGACACACCAAGATCCGCTCACCCACCACCACCGGCAAGGTCGAACGCTGGCACCGCACCGTCCGCGAGGAGTTCCTGGCCGTCCACGCCCCGTTCCCCAGCCTGCACCACGCCCAGCACGCCCTGGACGCATGGGTCGCCGACTACAACACTGCCCGCCCCCACCAGGCCCTGGACATGGCCACCCCCGCCGCCCGCTTCACCACCCGGCCCGGCACCGGGCAGAACATGTCGGCGTCGTTGCCGTTGCGGCTGCCCGCCGACCTGGCGCCGGTGCCCACCACCCCCGGCCCGCCCACCGCAGGTCCGCCCACGGCCCCCGCCCTGTCGGCAGCGGTCCCGGCAGCGGTGGAGTTCGACCGCACCGTCCCGGCCAGCGGGAACATGACCGCCGCCGGACGACAGATCTGGCTCGGCCCCACCCTGGCCGGTCGGCAGGTGACGGTCTGGGTCAGCACCACCACCCTGCACGTCTTCCACCACGGCAAGCTCATCAAAACCCACCCGGTCACCCTCACCAGCGACGACCTCCGCCGACTCCACGCCCGCGGCGCACGCCCCGGCCGCCCGTCGCCGGCCACCGCGCTGCCCGCCGGTGACCTGCCCGCCGATGCCGTGGTCGAGGCCGACCGCACCGTCAACACCGCCGGACTGGTCTCCCTGGCCGGAAAACAGATCAGCGTCGGCCTCCCCCTCGCAGGCCGACGCCTCACCCTGCGCATCGGCCCCCACCTGATCCACGTCCTGGACGACGGCGCACTGGCCTGCACCCGGCCCAGCCCCCTGACCGGCGACCAACGCGCCCGCCTGCAAGGCGCCCGCGCCGCCGACCCCGCCCCCCTCGCCGAAACCGGCCCCGCCGCAGTTCAGCGGGTCGTCTCCAGCCAGGGCACGCTGATGGTCGCCGGCTGCAAACTCCACCTCGGACAAACCCACCGCGGCAAAGTCGTCACCGTGATCTGCGAAGACACCCAGTTCCGCATCCTGCACGCAGGCCAGGAACTGGCCATCCACCCCCGCACCCTGATCAAGGAGGTCAACCGCCGCCGAGCAAGCGGCCACATCACCTACGAAACCTAGGACCGGCGTCAACCATCACCCGAACACAAAACGTCAACCATCAACCGAGCTTGCACACGGGGGCGGGACCTCTGGTGATCTTGGTTTCCGGACATGCTTCGGCCCCCGGGTTGCCTGGTCAGGGGCCTTGCGGCGGCAACACAGGGGCCGTGTGCGGATCTAGATCAGGTTGGTATGGCCGACGTCGAAGCCTGTGGCGGTGAGGGCCTGGTGGACCTCTGCGAGGCTGCGGCGGCCGATGTTGCGGACTTCGGTCAGTTGGTCGGTTCGGATCATGTGGAGTAGGGCGCCGATGGTCCGCGGTGGGGTGTCGGCGTACTTGAGGGCGTTGATGACTCTGACGGACAGGTGAAGGCAGGACAGGGGGGCAGCTCCCCGTGTGCCGGGCGCGGCCAGCGTGGGTGGCGTCTGGGGAAGCCGTGCGAGCGGCTGTGATGAGGAGGGTGACCAGGTCGCCGACTGTGTGGACGCCGAGACAGGTTGTCGGGCATCGCGTGGCGATGCCTGGGTGGTGCGGGGAGTGGTCGGGGGTGTTCACCTCTGACGCCATGGCCACGCCTTCGTAAGGGTGATCTGCTCGCGCAGCTGGTGGACGTCGGGGGCCGACAGTAGGCGGTCCCCGGTCGGTAGCGAGATCATCGCCCACCACTCCCCTGTCGCTTCGCCGTACCAGGCTTGGACTCCGGGGAACATCTCCGCGAGGACTCGGGCTGCCCGCCTGGTCTCAGCGTTGCCGCTCATGGTGACGGGCCTTCCGGGGGCTCGACTGGTGAAGCCGGCCCCACAGGATGCGCTCGACCTCGGTGACCGCCTGGTCCAGGTCGGCGCAGGGGATGGGTTGGGGGTTGCTGCGGGTGAGGTAGACCCATCGGCCGAAGTGGGTGGCGCTGAGTTCCTCCGTGGCTGGCGCGTGCTTGGTGGGGCCGACGCGCAGGGTTGCCGGGGAGACGTGGAAGCGTCGTCTTGTGCGCCATCCCTGGGCGGCGAGTGCTTCGGCGAGGCGGTCTAGGTGCCACATGGCCTTGCGGTCCTGGCGGTCTCTGGTGCCGAACCAGCGGACGAAGCGGCGGGCTCGGCGTCCCCATAGCCGCAGGGTCATGGCGGACTCGTCGATCATGCGTCGCTCTCCTTGGTGAGGGCGAGGACGCGTCCGATGCGGTCGGCGGCCAGTTCGGTCTCCCACAGCGGGCACAGAGGTTCAAGCTCCGGCTCGGATCCGCGGGTCGGACCGGACCAGACCCAGTGCCACCACAGCTCGCGGTCGGGGTTGTGGGGGTGGCACCTGACCTCTTGGCGCAGGCCGGGGCTCAGCGCCTGGCCCAGGGCGTTGTCGGGTGCCGGCTCCCCTGCGAGGTTCACGGCCATCACCGCGGCGTGTCCCCATGGCTTGGCTGTTAAGCCGCGCTGATCCAGGGCGGCTATCAAGGCGAGTGCTGCGTCTCGCCATTCGCGTGGGTTGCCGCCCGGTGGACGTGGATGGGTGTCTGTCGCGTCCGGCGTCGGGGCGTCTGGGGGAACGGGCATAAGGGTTCCTTCGGACGGTCTTCTGCGAGGTTGATCGGCCAGCTCATCGCGGTGATCTTGCTGGTCAGAGCCCACCAACTTGGATTGGTATTCAAAGTACGGGTACAGTACTTCAAGTACAAGCCACTTCGCGTACTTGCGCCGCACAATAAGTACTGATCTCGTAGAGGCGACGAAGGAGGGTGCCGATGTTCGGCTTGATGGTCCGGTTCACCTGCAAGGACGAAGAGAGCGCCGGTAAGTTCGACCAGCTGGTCTCCGAGACGATCGGCAAGATCGAAACGGAAGAGCCGGGCACGCTGATCTACGCGGTGCACAAGGTCGACGGGCAGCCGCTGCAGAGGATCTTCTATGAGCTGTACCGGGACCGGGCGGCCTTCGACGCGCACGAGGAGCAGGACCACGTCCGGCGCTTTCTCGGTGCCCGTGATGACCTGCTCGCCTCGGTGGAGGTCGACTGGTTGGGCCTCCAGGTAGGCAAGGGAACGACAGGGTGAGCACTGAGTATCAACGGGCGCTCGGACGGCGGATCGCACAGGAGCGGAAGCGGCGCGGGCTTTCTCAGCCTGAACTGGCGCGGCTGATCGATCGGTCCGTTGCCTGGGTCTCCCAGGTGGAGCGCGGCGTGCGCAAGGTCGACCGCATGTCGGTCTTGGAGAAGGTCGCCGAGGTGCTGGAGCTTCCGCTCTCGGAGTTGGCGGCCGAGGCTCCGGTTGTCGCCGCGTCGAGCGAGGAGATGCCGGGGTCGGCCGAGCTACGGCTGGTGCTGTCGGGCGCTCACTCGCTTCGGGCGATGCTGCACTCGGCTCCAGTCCCGCCGACGGCGGAGATCAAGCCGCGGGTGGACCGGGCTTGGGAACTGGCGCATGAGAGCCACTATGTAGAGCTGGCTGACTTGCTCCGGGGCTTGGTGCCAGCGCTGGAAACCGCGGTGCGATCGGCGCCGGAGGAGCGGCGGGCAGAACTGTTCAACCTGCTGGCGGCGACCTATCAAGCCTGCTCGGCGGCCCTGTCCAAGCTCAACGAACCGGAAGCCTCGTGGATTGCCGCTGACCGCGCCATCGTCGCGGCCGAGCGTGCGGGTGATCCGCTGATGATGGCCGCCGGCGCCTTCCGGCTCGGGTTCGTCTTCCTGGGAGCGCGGCACTTCGACCAGGCCGAGGAGAACGCCCGGACGGCTACTGACGCGCTGTGGTTCCTTGTCGACCAGGGCAAGCCGGAAGCCATGTCCCTGTGGGGTGGGCTGACGTTGCAGCGGGCTATGGCTGCGGCTCGGCTCAATCAGGCGGACGTAGCGTATGAGCATTTGGCGCGGGCTCGTGAGGTCGCTGAACGGCTCGGGAGCGGTCGCAACGACTACAACACCGAGTTCGGCCCGGCGAACGTCGTCCTGCATGAGGTCACCGTGGCGGTAGAGCTGGGCGACGCCGGCCACGCTCTTCGGGCCGGGAGCGAAGTCGATACCTCGACGCTGTCCCGTGAGCGTGGGGCAAGGCTGCAAGTCGACCTCGCGCGTGCGCACGCCCAGCGGCGGCAGGTCGATGGTGCTGTTGCGGCCCTGCTGGAGGCGGAGTCGATCACGCCGGAGCAGGTACGGAACCATCGGGCCGTGCGTCAGGTCGTGTCCGATCTGCTGACTATGCAGGATCCGCCCTCGTCCGACCTGCGAGAACTCGCGGAGAGGGTGGGCGCGTAGAAAAAGTACGTCTTCTAGTACTCCAAGTACTAGAAGAACCTCTGAGTACCGGGTAGCGTTCGTGTTGACGCTGAAGCACTCCTGATGGAGGTGAAGGCCCAACACGAACGCTCTTCGTGTTTCAGGGGCGGGAAGGCCGCTCTTGGACGGCGAAACAGGCCACTAATGAAAGTGGCCTGAGCGGGAGACCCGCCCAGGCCGGATGCGGTTAGCACCCTAGTTGGCGCTTCGATGCTACCTCGTTCGTCCTGACGGCGTGTGCTCCCTTCGGTCCGTAACGCCTGCTCAGCAGGCGGACGAGAGGTGTACTCAGCATGCGCAACATTCCTGTCGACGTCTCCGCCCTCATCTTCGTGTGCGTCTCCGCGCCGCGTCCCAAGGTGCTCAACCAGGAGACGGGCGAGGTCAAGGTCGACCGCGACGGACACACGGTGATCACGGTCGGCCTGTCGGCCGCCGACGCGATGGGGCGGGTGGATCTGCTCCAGGTGGCGGTAACTGGAGCCTCGATCCACATCAAGGGGTCGGTGGGGTTCGTCGCCGGCGAGCGCATCGAGGGGACGACCAAGAGCGGCCGGTCCCGGGTCGTGAGCCTCGACCCCGGCACGGTCGACGTCCTCAAGGCCCATCGGAAGCGCCAGCTCGCCGACAAGCTCAAGGCCGGTGAGTTCTGGAAGGGCGCAGAGGACGGCCACGTGTTCGCCACGGGATGGGGTGAGCCGGTGCACCCGGACACGGTCTCGTCCCTTATGGCCACGCTGATCAAAGAGCACAACGCAGCGGACGGCGTAACGCCTCTCCCCCACGCGAGGCTTCACGACCTCCGCCACGTCCACGCGACGACTCTGCTCCTGGCGGGCGTTCCCGTTCACGTCGTCGCGGCCCGGCTCGGGCACGCTGACCCCGCCATCACGCTTCGGGTCTACGCGCACGTCGTCAACGAGCAGCTCGCCGAAGCGGCCACGATCTTCGCCGAGAGGATCGACGGCGCGGCGTAGTCGGCTGTTAGCAAACCCGTTAGCAAAAGCCCCCTTCCAACAGCCGGAAGGGGGCTTTGAGCTGGGAGCCGGCGAGGGGACTTGAACCCCTAACCTTCTGTTTACAAGACAGATGCTCTGCCAATTGAGCTACGCCGGCGGGCTCGTCCCGCATCGTAGTCGACTTGGGGGCTCGGGGGGATACGGGGAGTTCTTCTGGGGTGGGTGTCGATCTGGTGGGGGCCCGTTCGTCTGGGGGTGGGGTGCGCACGGGTGGGCATCGCGGGGAAGGAGAGGGGCAGGGGTTCGTGGAGGAGGAGAGATGAAGTCCTACGTGCTCAACATCATCCAGCCGGTGGGGGAGGTGCCGCCGCCGGAGGTGTTGGAGCCGATCATGGCGCGGCTCGCCGAGGTCCGGCGGGATCTGGAGCGGCAGGAGTGCTGGGTGTTCGGGCGGGGGCTGGAGCAGCCGGAGGCGAGCACCGTGGTGTCCATGCGGGGGGACGAGGTGATCGCGACGGACGGGCCGTGGACGGAGGGCAAGGAGCACATCGGCGGCCTCGCCGTCATCAGGGTGGCGGACCTGGACGCGGCGCTCAAGGTGGCGGCCAGGTTCACGCAGGTGACCGGGTTGCCGATCGAGGTGCGGCCGTTCCAGGGCGAGGGGTGATCGAGCGGGTCTTCCGGGAGGAGCACGGGCGCGCGGTGGCCGTGCTGGTCCGGGTGTTCGGCGATGTGGACGTCGCCGAGGAGGCGGTGCAGGAGGCGTTCGCGGAGGCGGTGCGCCGGTGGCCGGACGAGGGGACGCCGGCCAGTCCGGCGGGCTGGATCATCACGACGGCGCGGAACAAGGCGATCGACCGGCTGCGGCGGGAGGCCGCGCGGGCCGGGAAGTACGCGCAGGCCGTGCTGGTCAACGCGGCGGAGCCGGTCGAGGCGTCCGTCGTGGAGGACGATCGGCTGCGGCTCATCTTCACGTGCTGCCATCCGGCGCTGCGGATGGAGGCGCGGGTCGCCCTGACGCTGCGGCTGCTCGGAGGGCTGTCGACCGCGGAGATCGCGCGGGCCTTCCTGGTGCCGGAGAAGACGATGGCGCAGCGGCTGGTGCGGGCGAAGGCGAAGATCCGGGACGCCGGGATTCCGTACCGGGTGCCCGAGAAGGAGGAGCTGCCCGGACGCCTCGCCGGTGTGCTGGCGGTCGTCTACCTGGTGTTCAACCAGGGGTACGGGGGGCGCGAGGAGTCGGGGGCCGAGGCGATCCGGCTGGGGCGGGTGCTGCGGGAGCTGATGCCGGACGAGCCCGAGGTGCTGGGGTTGCTGGCGCTGATGCTGCTCGTCGAGTCCCGCAAGGACGCCCGGCGGCGGGACGGGGAGCTGGTACTGCTGGCCGAGCAGGATCGCGGGCTCTGGGATCGGGAGCTCGTGGAGGAGGGGCAGGCGCTCGTCCGGCGGTGCCTCCGGATCGGACGGCCGGGGCCGTACCAGATCCAGGCGGCCGTCAACGCGGTGCACGGTGATGCGGCGAACGCCGAGGACACTCGGTGGGATCAGGTTCTCCAGCTGTACGACCAGTTGATGGTCGTGGCGCCGAGTCCTGTGGTGGCGCTCAATCGGGCTGTGGCGGTCGGTGAGGTTCAGGGGGCCGGGGCCGCACTGGAGCTGGTCGAGCGGCTCAAGCTGGGCCGGTACTACCTGTTCCACGCGGTGCGTGCTGATCTGCTGCGGCGGCTGGGGCGGGACGCGGAGGCGGCCGGGGCCTACGGCGAGGCGATGAGGCGTACGGAGGACGAGGCCGAGCTCGCGTTCCTCAGGAGGCGGCGGGCTTCGGTCTCCGGTTGAGGGTCTGGCCGGCGACGAGGGCGCCCAGGGCGATGGTGAAGCCGGCGACCTGCCACGGGGTGAGGGTCTGGCCGAGGATCGCGAGGCCCGCGAGGGTGGCGACCATCGGGTTGGTGAGGCCGAGGAGCGAGACGGACGTCGGGGGCAGGCGGTCGATGCCGCGGAACCACAGGGCGTAGGCGATCGCGGTGCCGACGATGCCGAGGTAGGTGAAGCCCAGGAGGTTCTCGCCGGTCAGGGAGGACGGGGCGCCTTCGAGCACCAGGGTGAGCGGCAGGAGGACGATGCCGCCGACGGTGAGCTGCCAGCCGGTCATGACCAGGGGCGATTCGGGGCGTCCCCACTTCTTCGCCAGGACGATCGCGGTGGCCATGAGGGACGTCGCGGTGAGCATGGCGGCGATGCCGAGGGGGTCGAGCCGGGCGTCGGCGCCGAGGGTCAGCAGCGCGACGCCGCCGGTGCCGGCGAGGGCCGAGTACAGGACGGCGCGGGCCGGGCGGATCCGCAGGACGCCGATCGACAGCAGCGCCACGACCAGGGGCTGGACGGAGCCGATCGTCGCGGCGACGCCGCCGGGGAGGCGGTAGGCGGCGAAGAAGATCAGCGGGAAGAAGGCGCCGAAGTTCAGCAGGCCGAGGACGATCGACTTCCACCACCAGTCGCCGCGCGGGAGGCGGCGGGTGGCGGCGAGCAGCACCAGCCCGGCGGGCAGGGCCCGCATCGTGGCGGCGAGCAGGGGGCGGCCGTCGGGCAGGAGGGTGGTGGTGACCACGTAGGTGGTGCCCCAGCTCGCGGGGGCGAGGGCGGCGAGGACGAGGTCGGAGGCGTAGCGGGTGCGCAGGGCCGGTGCCGGGAGGGCTGTCGTCTGGTTCACCTCAACGTCAATTATCTGAACGTTGAGATTATTTCCGATCTCAGGCGCGCAGGCGGCTGATCTCGTACAGGGCGATGCCCGCGGCGACTCCGGCGTTCAGCGACTCGGCCCTGCCCGGCATCGGGATCGTGACGAGCATGTCGCAGGTGTCGGCGACGAGACGTCCGAGACCCTTGCCCTCCGAGCCCACGACCAGCACGAACGGCCCCGAAGCAAGTTCCAGGTCGGCGACGGTCACGCCGCCGGCGGCGTCCAGGCCGGCGACGAAGCAGCCGGCCTTCTGGTAGGCCTTGAGCTGGCGGGAGAGGTTCGTGGCCTGCGCGACCGGGATGTTCGCGAGGGTGCCGGCGGACGACTTCCAGGCGCCGGCCGTGACCCCCGCCGCGCGACGCTCCGGGACGACCACGCCGGTCGCGCCGAACGCGGAGGCGGACCGCACGATCGCGCCGAGGTTGCGCGGGTCGGTGATGCCGTCCACCGCGACGACCAGGGGGGCCTTGCCCTTGAGCAGGTCGTCCGGGTGCGCGTACCGGTAGGGCTTGACCTGGAGCGCGATGCCCTGGTGGACGGAGCCGTCGGTCAGCCGGTCCAGCTCGTTCTTGCCGGTCTCCAGCAGCGGGATGCGGCGGTCGGCGGCGATCTGGATCGCCTCGCGCACCCGCTCGTCGTTGCCGGACATGACGTACAGGGCCGTGCCGGGGACGCCCGCGCGCAGCGCCTCGACGACCGGGTTGCGGCCCGTGACCAGCTCGGGGACCTCGCCGGTCGCGCGGCGCGCGCCCGCGGGACGCCCGGCCGGACGGTTCTCGGCCTGGCTCTGGGCGCGCGCGCCCGGCCCCAGCGTGGGGGTGCCGGTGCGCTTGGAGCTCTTGACGGCGCGGGCCTTCTGGCGCTTGCCGTGCCAGTGCCGGTCCTCGGCCTTGGGGGTGGGACCCTTGCCCTTGTTCTTGGCCATTGTCGGTTACGCCCCTCGCGACGATTGCGTGCTCGCCCCTGCCGGGCGGCTCAAGATCTCAGCGGACGGCGACGAACCCCCGCGAACGCTCGATTTTATCCGCCGCGCGGGGTGCGCCATGCACGGTCAGCCGCGCTTCAGCTCCCAGCGGGGGCCCTGCGGGGTGTCCTCGACGAGGACGCCGGCCTCCGACAGGCCGTCGCGGATCGCGTCGGCCGCCGGGTAGTCCTTGCGGGCGCGAGCCGCCTGCCGCTGCTCCAGCGCCACCTTGACCAGGGCGTCCACGACGGGGCGCAGGTCGTCCTCGCCCGAGGTCCGCCACTGCGGCGAGAGCGGGTCGATGCCGAGGGCGTCCGCCATCGCTCGGACGGCCGCCAGGCGCTCCCGCACCGCGTCGCGGTCGCCGGACGCCAGGGCGCTGTTGCCCTCCCGGACGTTCTCGTGGAGCGTCGCGAGCGCCTGAGGGACGCCCAGGTCGTCGTTCATCGCGGAAGCGAACGCCGCCGGGACGGAGGCCGGCGACCCGGCCCCCACCAGCTCCGATGCCCGCGTCACGAAGCCCTCGATGCGCTGGTAGGCGGAGACCGCCTCGGCGAGGGCGTCGTCGGTGTAGTCCATCAGCGACCGGTAGTGCGCCGAGGCGAGGTAGTAGCGCACCTCGACCGGACGGGCCTTGCCCAGCAGGTCGGGCAGCAGGACGACGTTGCCCACCGACTTGCTCATCTTCTCGCCGTCCACGGTGAGCAGGCCGTTGTGCAGCCAGTAGCGCGCGAAGCCGTCGCCCGCGGCGCGGGACTGCGCGATCTCGTTCTCGTGGTGCGGGAAGATCAGGTCGACGCCGCCGCCGTGGATGTCGAACACCGGGCCGAGGTAGCGGGTCGCCATCGCCGAGCACTCCAGGTGCCAGCCGGGGCGCCCGTCCCCCCAGGGCGTCTCCCAGGACGGCTCCCCCGGCTTCGCGCCCTTCCAGAGCGCGAAGTCGCGCGGGTCGCGTTTGAGGTCCTCGTTGGGGGTGTCGCCGGCGGAGCGCATGTTCTCCAGCCGCTGGTTCGACAGCGCGCCGTACTCGTCCGCCCAGGACTTGACGTCGAAGTACACGTCGCCGCCCGCGGCGTACGCGTGGCCCTTGTCGATCAGCCGGCGCATCAGGACGATCATCTCCGGGACGTGCCCGGTGGCGCGCGGCTCGATCGTCGGCGGCAGGCAGCCGAGCAGGTCGTAACCCTGGGTGAAGGTGCGCTGGTTGCCCTCGGCGACCGCGAACCACGGCACGCCCCGCTCCGCCGACACCGCGATGATCTTGTCGTCGACGTCGGTGACGTTGCGCGCGAACGTCACCTCGTAGCCGGACGCGCGCAGCCAGCGCAGCAGGACGTCGTAGATGACGCCCGAGCGCAGGTGCCCGATGTGGGGGGCCGCCTGCGGGGTCGCACCGCACACGTACATCCCCACGCGGCCCTCTTCCAGGGGCTCGAACGTGCGGACGCTACGGGTACCGGTGTCGTAAAGGCGCAGGCTCACGGGTTCAGGTTATTGGATCGGCGTCCGGCTACGTGGCGCATCGCACAGGCCGGACTCTGCCATCCGGCCGTCCCGCGGGGTCATTCCACCGGGAACGTCTCCGCCAGCCGGGCGGCGAACTCGGCGGCGTGCGGGCCGAAGCCGCCGTGGTCGCCGGGATAGATCTCGGCGGACGTTCCGAGCCGCTCCGCCAGCTCCAGCGCGGCCCGGTGAGGCGGCTCGCCCACGGAATCCGCCCCCGCCGCCGGGACGATCCGCACGGGCGACCCGCGCAGCGCCTCCACATCGGGCTCGTACCGCCCGAAGCCGGGCACCTCGTACCCGACGAAGAAGTCGGTGTTCTTCTCGAAGCGGGCGAACATCGCCTGCATCTCCGGGCTCGGCGGTTCCTGCTCCGCGGGCCCCTCCTCCTCGCCGCCGCCCATGCGGGACGCGTCGTCCGCGTGCGTCTCTACGCGCTGCCGCTCCGGCGGCCCGTCGATCGGGCTGCGCGAGTTGCCGCGCCGGTCGTACGTCACGACCGTGTACCGGTCGGCGAGCGGCCCGGAGAGACCGGCGAAGCCCGCCGCGTCGTCGATGCCGCCGCAGATCAGCAGCAGGACGGCCCGGAGCCGCGCACCTCGTAGTAGAGGGTCGCGCCGGGGACCTCAAGCTTTCCCATCGCTGTCTCCTTCGTTGAGCCGGGCGGCGCGGGACTCGAGGTAGCGCCGCTCGGGCAGGCTCGTGGTGCCGCGGGCGGCGTCCCGGTACGCCTCCCGCGCGGCCGGCGCGTCGCCGGCGGCCTCCAGCAGATGGGCCCGGACGGCCGCCAGCCGGTGATGTCCCTCCATCCGGGTGTCGCCGTCCAGCGCGCGCAGCAGGTCGAGGCCGGCGGACGGCCCGTCCACCATGGCCAGCGCGACGGCCTCGTTCAGCGTGACCATCGGGTTCGGCGCCAGGTGGGCCAGCACCCGGTACAGCGCGAGGATCTGCGGCCAGTCGGTGTCCTGCGGCCGGGCGGCCTCGGCGTGCACGGCGGCGATCGCTGCCTGCACCTGGTACGGGCCGGGCGGCGACCAGGTGAGCGCGTCGGTGATCAGCTCGGCGCCCTCCCGGATCTGCTCGGGGTCCCAGAGCGTCCGGTCCTGCTCGGTGAGCGGGACCAGGAGCCCGCCGCCCGCCGTGCGGGCCGCGCGGCGGGCGTCGGTGAGCAGCATCAGCGCGAGCAGCCCGGTCGCCTCCCCGTCGCCGGGCAGCAGCCGGTGCAGCGCCCGGGCGAGCCTGATCGCCTCGGCGGTGAGGTCCGCGCGCCGCAGGTCGGGCCCGCTGGACGCGGTGTACCCCTCGTTGAAGATCAGGTACAGCGTGTGCAGGACGGCCCGCAGCCGCTCGTCCCGCTCGTCCGGCGGCGGGGCCGCGAACCGCGCCCCCGCCGCCTTGATCTTCTGCTTCGCGCGGCTGATCCGCTGCGCCATCGTCGCCTCCGGGACGAGGAACGCGCGGGCGACCTGCGCCGTCGTCAGGCCGCCGACGGCCCGCAGCGTCAGCGCGACCTGCGAGGACGGCGACAGCGCCGGATGGCAGCACAGGAACAGCAGCGTCAGCGTGTCGTCGCGGTCGGCCGCACGGTGTTCATCCGGGCCGGGCTCGGCGGGCTCGTCCGCGGCCACGGCCGCCTCGCGGTCGCGGCGGGCCCGCTCGCTGCGCCACTGGTCGGTGAGCCGCCGGGTCGCGACGGTCAGCAGCCAGCCGCGCGGGTTCTCCGGAACGCCTTCCCCCGGCCACTGGACGGCGGCGGCGAGCAGCGCCTCCTGGACGGCGTCCTCGCACGCGTCGAAGGCGCCGTGCCGCCGCACGAGCGTGCCGAGCACCTGCGGCGCGAGGTCGCGCAGCAGGTCCTCGACGGCCGGGGGCGTCCTCACATCTCCGTCCCGGAGTCCTGCATGATCGCCCGGACCTCCAGGTAGCCGCCGTACTTGACGTCCGGCCAGCGGGCGGCGATCTCCAGGGCCCGCTCCTCGGTCTCGCAGTCCACGCTGACGTAGCCGGCGAAGTGCTCCTTGGCCTCCAGGAACGGGCCGTCCGTCACGGCCGGCCGCCCGTCCCTGACCGCCACGGTCCTGGTCAGGGACGGGTCGGCCAGCGCCGCCCCGCCGACCAGCTCGCCCGACTCCGACAGCTCGGTCATGATCGCCTCGACCTCGCCGAACAGCGCGGTCCGCTCCTGCTCGCTCAGCTCCTCCAGGAAGCCGGGACGGTTGTAGATCAGCAGCATGTACTTCACGGTGGTCTCCTCGTCGTCGTGCGGCCCGTCTCCGGGCCCGTTCGCAGGACGATCGGAGCGGCCGGCCGGTTCTCGACATCCCCGCCGAAAAAATCTTCAGAAATCTTCGACCAGGTCTCTGACCTGGTGACACAGGACGTTGAACGCTAGCGCGTCCGGCATCCGGGAGGCGACCGTCGCCAGATCCGCCCGGCCCGGGCGGGCGCGCACGGTCACCATCCCGCTCCCGATCACCACGTCCCGGACGGCGCTCCACGGCAGCCGCTCGCCGTCCTTCTCGACGCCGTCCAGGTCGACGGCGAAGGGGCCGATCCGGACGGACTCCCCCGCCTCCACCGACGTCAGGAGGCGCGGGACGATCCGGGCGGTCACCTCCTGGGCGACGGCCACGCCGAGCGTCCGGACGTCGGGGATGTCGTCGCCGAGCCGCAGCACGCTCCCGTCGTCGGCGACGACCGTGAAGCACCACCGGACGCGCCCGCCGGGCCCGCCCGGAACGCCGGCGACCGTCACCGAGACGAACTCGTCCCACGTGCGGGCCCCGCCGCCCTGCCCGGTGACCGCCAGGCCCCCGGTGTGGAGGGCGGCGACGCGGCCCCGGAAGCGCGGACGGTCGCGTCCCGCGATCCATCCGGCGGCGGCCGCGTAGCCCATCGACAGGAGCAGCGCCGGGACGCCCACCCACCACACGCGGGCGTGCAGGTACACGACGGCCGCCGGGACGAGCGCCGCGGCGGCCAGGCACAGCAGGGCCAGCCACGCCCAGGTCCGGCGGGCGGCGGCCCGCCCGTCGAAGATCCGGACCGGTTCGCCGAGCCGGTCCCGAGGGGACGCCACGACGCCGCTACCCGGCCGCGCGGGCCCGCGTGACACGCACGAACCTGCCGCACGCCATCACTGCCTCCCTTGCCCTGTCATCACCAATACCGTACGTCTCCCCACTTATAGTGCGCAGCGTCACAGTGATCACGAAGAACTTGCGGTTCGGCGGCGTCCCGGCTCGTTAATCTCGGCGGAGGACCCCTCCCATCCGGAACGAGAGACATGCCGACTGATCCGACCCGGCCCTCCTACACGCCCGTGCAGCGGCGGCTGCTCACCGCCGTCGCCGGTCTCGTCGTCGCCGCGCTCGCGGGCGGCGCGTTCGCGCTGACCTACGACGTGCTGCGCGAGCTCGCCGTCGCCGGCGGGGTGAGCCGCCGGTGGGCGCCGCTGTACCCGGCGATGGCCGACACCCTCACCGCCGTGACGATCCTGTCGCTCGTCGTCACCCGCAACGCCCGCTGGTGGACGCGGCTGCCGCGCTGGACGCTGCTGGTCCTGCTGCTCGCCGGGGGCGCCGCGGTCTCCGTCCAGCACTCGGTCCGCGGGTTCGGCCCGCTGCCGGACGACGCGGTCCGCACGGGCGTGGCGGTGGCGCCGCACGCCATGCTCGTGATCGCCGTCTGGCTGTGGCTGACGATGGTCAAGCAGATCCGGGTGGCGCGGCCCGCCGCCGGGGACGAGGCGCCGGTCGAGGCGCAGCGCGGCCACGTCAAGGTCCTCGGGCCCGCGGCGCCGCCGCTCGCGCTGGAGGCGCCCGCCGAGCCGGAACCAGAGCCGGAACCAGAGCCGGAACCGGAGCCGGTGAGCGAGCCCGAGCCCGAAATGCGGCGCGGGCCGATCCTGCCGTTCAAGGACGAGCCCGAGTGGCCCGCCGCCGAGAAGCCCGCGCCCGCGCCGGAGGAGTTCGCCCCCTTCGCCGCCGACGAGAGCCTGTCGTCGGAGCCGGCGCCGCCGCTGGACCCGCTGCCGCAGCCGCGCCCCCCGCTGGACGCGGTACCGGACCTGCTGCCGACGGACGTCGAACTCGTCCGGGGCCGCGACCGCGCCGCCGAGGAGCCCCCTGCCACCGCGACCACCCGCCCCGACCTCGTGATGCCCCCGCCCCAGGACGCCGGCGAGGACGCCGACGAGGACGATCACGACGGCCCGCCCGCCGACCGCGCCGAAGACCCCGACGCCGGAGACTCCGGCGCGGACGACCGTGCGGCCAGGGATGACTGGAACCCGCCGCCGTCGGGCAACTTCCGCAGCGGCCCCGTCCCACCCGCCGACTAGGGCTGTGTTTCAAAAGTCCCGGCCCACTTCGCTCGCCTGGCGGCTCGCTACGTGACCGGGCCTGGGCGAACGCGGCATCGCTTCGCGATCTGCCCGGCTCCGCTCGCCTCCGGCTTCGCTCCACCGGCCAGGTCACGCGTTCGCGTGCGTGGCCGAGGCCACCGCCCGCCTCCGGCCTCGCTCCACCGGCCAGGTCACGCGTTCGCGTGCGTGGCCGAGGCCACCGCCCGCCTCCGGCTCCGCTCCACCGGCCAGGTCACGCGTTCGCGTGCGTGGCCGAGGCCACCGCCCGCCTCCGGCTTCGCTCCACTGGGCAGGTCACGCGTTCGCGTGCAACCGAGGCCACGCCGAGACCGCCCCTCTAGGGAGCCCGGCACGGCCTCCGGGGCCTTTGCACTGATCTGGAAGTCTCCTTTTCCTTCCGCCGGGGCTGATCAGGCCGCACCGGGTGAAAGGGAGGCGGCGGGGGAAGGTATGGGTTCATGACGACCGTTTCGTGGGTCGAGAGCGGCCAGGGCGGCGGCTTCGGCATCGAGAACCTGCCGTACGGGGTCTTCTCGCGCCCGGGGGAACTGCCGCGCGTCGGCGTGGCCATCGGCGACCGCGTCCTCGACCTGGCGGAGATGTCGGCCGCGGGGCTGGTGGAGGACCGGCGGTACTTCGCCTCCGGGTCGCTGAACGCCTTCATGGTCGCGGGACGTGCCGCCTGGCAGGCGAACCGGGAGCGGGTGACGGAGCTCCTCACCGACGAGGCGTACCGCGGCCGGGTCGAGCCGCACCTGATCCCGGTCGCGGACGTGGAGATGCAGAGGCCGTTCGAGGTGGCCGACTACGTCGACTTCTACTCCTCGGAGCACCACGCGACGAACGCGGGACGGATCCTGCGGCCCAAGGGCGAGCCGCTGCCGCCGAACTGGAAGCACATGCCGGTCGCCTACCACGGCCGCTCCGGGACCGTGTACCCGACGGGAACGCCGATCATCCGGCCGTCCGGGCAGCGGCGGGCCGCAGACGCCCCGGAGCCGGCCTACGGCCCGTCGCGGCGCCTGGACTTCGAGGCGGAGGTCGGCTTCGTCGTCGGCGTCCCCTCCCCCGCCGGGCGCGGCGTCCCGGCCTCCGCGTTCCGCGACCACGTGTTCGGGTTCGTGCTGGTGAACGACTGGAGCGCGCGCGACCTGCAGATGTGGGAGTCGCAGCCGCTCGGCCCGTTCCTAGGCAAGTCGTTCGCGACGTCGGTCTCGTCGTGGGTCGTGCCGGTCGCGGCGCTGGAGCCCGCGCGCGTCCCGCCGCCCGTCCAGGACCCGGCGCCGCTGCCCTACCTGCGCTGCGACGAGCCGTGGGGCCTCGACCTGCACCTGGAGGTCCTGATCAACGGCCGGACGGCGGCGCGGCCGAAGTTCGCGTCGATGTACTGGACGCCGCCGCAGCAGCTCGCGCACGCCACGGTGAACGGCGCCCCGCTCCGCACGGGCGACCTGTTCGCGTCGGGCACGGTCTCGGGCCCCGAGCGCGGGGAGCGCGGCTGCATGCTGGAGCTCAGCTGGAACGGCCAGGAGCCCCTGCTGCTGGACGACGGTACGGAGCGCACGTTCCTGGAGGACGGCGACACCGTGACGCTCCGAGCGCAGGCTCCGGGCGCCTCCGGTTCCCGCATCGCCCTGGGCGAGGTGACGGGCACCGTCCTCCCGGCCCTGGCGTAGGCGCCCGTTACGGGGGAGGGAGAACGAGAGCGTTGGCGATGGCGGCGAGGCCCTCGCCCCGCCCCGTCAGGCCCAGGCCGTCGGTGGTGGTGGCGGAGACGGTCACCGGGGCGCCGGACAGGGCCTCGGTGAGGGTCTTCTCCGCCTCGGCGCGCCGTTTGCCGATCTTGGGACGGTTGCCGATGACCTGGACGGAGACGTTGCCGATGGTGAAGCCCGCCTCGTCGGCGAGGCGGGCGACCTCGCGCAGGAGGACGACGCCGGAGGCGCCGGACCAGCGCGGGTCGGAGGTGCCGAAGACGGCGCCGAGGTCACCGAGACCGCAGGCCGACAGGAGCGCGTCACAGGCGGCGTGCGCGGCGACGTCGCCGTCGGAGTGCCCGGCGAGACCGTGGCCCTCACCGGGCCATTCGAGCCCGGCGACCCACAGGGGCCGGGGCTCGGACGAGAACGGGTGGACGTCGGTACCGACGCCCACCCGAGGGAGCCGTTGGTTCAACGCGGTCGGCCGCTCAGCTGGCCAGGACCTCGTCGAGCAGGGCCTCTGCCTTGTCCTCGTTGGTCTTCTCGGCGAGCGCGAGCTCGCTGACCAGGATCTGGCGCGCCTTGGCGAGCATCCGCTTCTCACCCGCGGACAGCCCGCGCTCCTTGTCGCGCCGCCAGAGGTCGCGAACGACCTCCGCGACCTTGTTGACATCGCCGGAGGCGAGCTTCTCAAGATTCGCCTTGTACCGGCGGGACCAGTTGGTGGGCTCCTCGGTGTAGGGTGCGCGAAGCACCTCGAACACCTTCTCCAGCCCGTCCTGGCCGACGACGTCCCGGACGCCCACGTCCTCGACGTTCTCGACCGGGACCCGTACCGTCAGGTCACCCTTGTCAACCTTCAGGACCAGGTAGGTCCTGTCCTCACCCTTGATGGTGCGAGTCTCGATGGCCTCGATCCGAGCAGCCCCATGGTGGGGGTAGACGACGGTGTCGCCGACCTGGAAAGTCATGTGACAAGTACCCCTTCCGCTAGAACCAGGGTAGCACGGAAACGAGCGTGCCCGAACCCGCCTTCCCGACAAATGCGCAGGTCAAGCCACATATTGAGGTATTGACAAACCCCTTTAATGGTGCATCGCCGACCAGTTCTCCCCACCCAGCGTAGCCGGAAGAACACCGCGATCTCGCCCCCGCGCCTTTACCGGTAAGCGCCCCCTGGTTACAAGCCTCGTTCCGCCGGCGGTGCGGACGGGTTCCATACTGGGATGTGAGCACCCTGGGCCGCGCGGGTACGAAGCGCCCGGAAGGGTCTTAATAGGACACGGCATGGGGACGCGCGTCCCGCGGGAACACCGGATCGGCGAGGGAGGTGCCGCGTGAGGCCGGACGGCGGCGACCCGGAGCCCGACGACTACGGGCTCCCACGCGTTGACGTCGTCGTGCCCGATGACGCCCGCGAGCTGGAGCGGGACGTCGCCGCCTACCACCGGGAGAGGCGCCGGCGGCGCCGCAGGGCCCGGGCGCGGCGGCTGTACCGCCCGCTGACCCGGTTCGGGGTCGCCGTCCCGATCATCGCGGGCGCGCTGCTGGTCGCGCTGCTGAGCGGCGTCCTGATGACGGCGTTCGGTCCCCGTCCCGCGCCCCGGCCGACGACCGCCCAGCTGGCCCCGCGCCCCACCGCGAGCCCCGGAAGGGTCGGCGGGCTGCTGCCCGACCGCCGGGTCGACCTCGTGACCGCCGGCCGCGCCTCCAAGCCCCTGCGGGACCTGCGCCCCGGCGTGATCGCCGTCGTCCCGCCCGGGTACCGGTGCGAGGGCCTGGTGGCGGAGCTGGCCGGACGGACGCAGGAGTACACCCTCACCTTCTGGCTCGTCGCCGACCCGCGCCCGGCGGGCGACAGGAAGCCCATGCCGCTCAAGGAACTCAAGGCGTGCGCGGGCACCGCCCACAACGGGACGCCGCAGATCCTGGAGGACCGCGCGGGCGTCCTGGCCGGCGCCTACTCGCCCGCCCCCGGCACGCCCGGCCCGACGGGCACCGGCATCACCGCCGTCTTCGTGCAGCCGGACGGCCTGGTCACCGAGGTCGTCCGCGCGCCCCGGCCCGGCCCCGAGCTCACCGTGAAGATCAAGAGTCTCGGCTCCGGTTAGGCATCCAGCGCCAGGCGTGTCGGCCACCCCGGGGAGGGGTCACCGGCAGGACCTCGCTACGCTTCCCCTGGCGTATCTCACGCCAGCCTCACAACTTCCTGAAGCCACCTCTTCATCTGATATTTCGCGAGGAGACCGCCGCCGTGATCCGAAACAGCCGTCGAATGGTCGTGCTCGCCGTCGCGGGCGCCGTCGCCATCGCGCCGGTGGTCTCCGGCTGCGGCGCCGGCGAGAAGCCCCAGTCCGCCGCCCCCACCCAGCTCACCGAGGGCGTCAACGTGTCGGTGCCGAAGGACAAGCCGGGCGCGGCGCAGATCGACCTGCGCCACATGTTCCTGCTGGCTCCCGAGGCGGGACGCCCCGTCCCCGCGGGCACGTCCCTGGCCCTCTACGGTGTGGTCATCAACCAGGTGAAGGGCCGGCAGGACCGCCTGGTCTCGGTCAGCAGCCCGGCGTTCGGCGCCGAGGCGAAGATCCAGGGCGGCGCGCTCACCCTGCCGCCCGCCGCCCCGGACGGGACGGGCAGCTTCACCAAGCTGCTGGGCAAGCCTTCCGCGACCCCCACCCCGCAACAGCAGCAGCAGGGCGGCAAGAAGAAGACGCAGCAGCCGGGCGCCACCCCGACCGGCGGCACGCCCTCCGGCCCGGCCGCGCCTTCCGGCCCGGCCGCGCCTTCCGGCGGCGCTACCCCCGAGCCGACCGGTCAGGGCGCGACGCCGAACGTGTCCGAGACCCCCACCTCGCAGAACACGACGGGCCCGCAGGGCGGCGGTCCGTCGGCCACGCCGGGCACCGGCGGGGAGCAGCCGCTGATCGTGCTGCCCCAGCTCGGCAAGGAGCTGCTCGCCGGGGCCACGGTCCCGCTGACGATGCGGTTCGAGCGCGCCGGATCCGTCGAGTTCCAGGTGCCCGTCGTCGCGCGGCAGGACGAGTTCAGCGGCTACCCGCTGCCCATGACCCCCGCCACGCCGCAGTCCCCCGGCGGCCAGCAGTCCCCCGGCGGTCAGACGCCCGGTCAGACGCCCGGCCAGACCCCCGGCGGTGAGGCGAGCGCGTCGCCGTCCCCGGGCGCCGAGCAGGGCGGCCCGGAGTCGTCGCCGACCCCGGCCACCACGGAGACCCCGGCCGCCGGCTGACCCGCCGCCCCGGCACACATACAAGAGAACGGCCCGTCCCACCCGGGACGGGCCGTTCCTCATTTCTGCCGCCGATCGAACTTCGACATCGGGACGTGGCCGGAGTCATGGATGCGCGATCCCCTCGCCTTGGGACGGTAGATGCCGGATCGAGTCGCGCGTACCTGCGCGCGCCACAAACCGGGAGTCTTCCAATGACGAAATTCATGATCGTCCGCAGCGCCGCCTTCATCCGCAGCGCTGTCATCGGCGCCGTCCTCGTCATCGCGGGCGCCGTCATCACCGGCATCTGCGCCGCCGTCATGAGCAACGGCGACCAGAACGGCATCCTCGGCTTCAAGGGCCTCGTCGCCCTTGCCATCTGCGCCGCCGCGGGCGCCGGCATCCTCGTCGCCGTCAGCGGCATCATCAATCTGGCCGACGGCGTCGGCTTCACCTGGCCCACTGCGCTCGCCGCTGTGGAGGTCCTCGTCACGATGGGCCTCAACCTCGTCGTCGGGGGCGTCGTCGGGGCCGTCTGCGGGTCTGCGTTCTTCGACCGCATCCTCGTCGGCGATCTCTTCTTCAACACCTACGTCGGCGGTCTGTTCGGCTTCGGCTGTGCCTGCACCATGGCCATGGGCGGCCTCGCGGCCTGGTCCCGGATCAACCGCTAGACCCACCTGCGAGGACCCGGCGGCACGCCGCCGGGTCCTCGCCCTCGTCTCTAGGGCTCGAACTTGTAGCCGAGGCCTCGGACGGTGACGATGAAGCGGGGGGTGGACGGCACTTCCTCGACCTTGGCGCGGAGCCGCTTGATGTGGACGTCCAGCGTCTTGGTGTCGCCCACGTAGTCGGCGCCCCACACGCGGTCGATCAGCTGCATCCGGGTGAGGACGCGGCCGGCGTTGCGCAGCAGCACCTCCAGCAGCTCGAACTCCTTGAGCGGGAGCTGGACGGCCTCGCCGCCCACGCTGACCACGTGGCGTTCCACGTCCATCCGGACCGGGCCGGCCTCCAGCGTCGCCGGGGTCGGCTCCTCGACCTCGCCCTGGCGGCGCAGCACGGCCCTCATCCGGGCGATCAGCTCCCGGGTGGAGAACGGCTTGGTGACGTAGTCGTCGGCGCCGAGCTCCAGGCCGACGACCTTGTCGACCTCGCTGTCCTTGGCGGTCAGCATGATGACCGGGACGCTGGAACGGGCGCGCAGCTCGCGGCACACCTCGGTGCCGGGCAGCCCGGGCAGCATCAGGTCGAGCAGCACGAGGTCGGCACCGTTGCGCTCGAAGATGTCCAGCGCGTCGGGGCCCGTGGCGGCGACGGCCACCTCGAAGCCCTCCTTGCGCAGGTTGTACGACAGTGCGTCGCTGAAGGACTCCTCGTCTTCCACGACGAGCACGCGGGTCACGGTGTTGCCTCCCGGGCGGTGTTCTCTGGGGCTTGATAGGCGGTCGCGCCGGCCGTCCGGCGGCGGGGCGTGTCGATCAGGGGGAGCCGGATCGTGAACGTCGACCCGTGCCCCTCCTTGCTCCACACCGTGACGTCGCCGCCGTGCTTGCTGGTGACGTGCTTGACGATGGCGAGGCCGAGGCCGGTGCCGCCGGTCTGGCGGGAGCGGGCGGGGTCGACCCGGTAGAACCTCTCGAAGATCCGCTCGATCTCGGCCTCCGGGATGCCGATGCCCTGGTCGGTCACGTTGATCTCGACGTGCGTCTCGTCGCACCGGCGGGTCGACACGACCACCCGGGTGTGCTCGGGGCTGTAGGCGACGGCGTTGTCGACGAGGTTGCGCAGCGCGGTGACCAGCAGCTCCTGGTCGGCGCGGACCCGCAGCCCGTCCTCGCCGCCGGACGCGAGCTGGATGTCCTTGGCGACCGCCTTGATCTGGCAGCGGTCGAGCGCCTCGGCCATCACCTCGTCGAGGGTGATGGGGGTCAGTTCGGGCAGCGGCTCGTCGCCCTGGACGCGCGACAGCGTCATCAGGTCCTGGACGAGGTTGTTCAGCCGCACCGACTCGTACTGCATCCGGCCGGCGAACCGGCGGACGGCCTCGGGGTCGTCGGCGGCTCCCTCGACGGTCTCGGCCAGCAGGGACAGGGCGCCCACCGGGGTCTTCAGCTCGTGGCTGACGTTCGCCACGAAGTCGCGGCGGATCGCCTCGGTGCGGCGCATGTCGGTGAGGTCCTCGGCGAGCACGAGGACGAGCCCGTGCGACCCGAGGGGCGCGACGCGGACCGCGAACCAGCGCCCTTCGGCCCGGCGGCGGCCGCCGCTCGGGCCGACCTGTATCTCGATCTCGCGGATCTCCCCGTCGCGGCGGACGAGCCGGGTCATCGCGATCACCTCGTCCACCACCAGGTGGTCGCCGCTGACCAGGCCGTACGCCCGCGCCGCCGAACTGGCCCGCAGCACCCGGTCCTCGCCGTCCACCACGACGGCAGAGGACCGCAGGACGCTCAGCACCGAGGCGACGCCCGGCGGCAGGCTGCCCACCGGGTTCGTCGCAACCGCCGTCCGCTGGGCACGCTCGCTCACCCGCACCGCCAATCCAGTCGCGAGCCCGATCGCGAGCCCGGCGAGCCCGGTGAGGCTCGCGACAATCTCGACCTCCACACCTCGGATCGTAAGCGGCGTTCGGAGCGACGCTTCCCGCCTGGCCTGGTCAGCGCCTTCTCGTTACCCGAAAGTTCACCTTTCCCTCCGGATGCGTTCACGCCCGTGGGGCAAAGTGTGGCGTGGGCGAGTCCGCCCTGCCCGCCCGTTCACATCGAAGGATTCTCAAGTGCGCGACGCCTACCACGAGGAACTCGACTCCCTCACCGACAGCCTGGTGGAGATGACCCGCCTCGTCCGGTCCGCGATGGCCCGCGCGGTGACCGCCCTCCTGGACGCCGACCTGCGGCTGTCGGAGGAGGTCATCAGCGGGGACGAGCACGTCAACAAGATCGACGCCGCCATCGAGGCGACGGTGTTCGACCTGATGGCCCGCCAGCAGCCGGTCGCCGGCGACCTGCGGACCCTGATCACGGCGCTGCGGATGAGCGGCGACCTGGAGCGCATGGGCGACCTCGCCGTGCACATCGCCAAGACGGCCCGGCGCCGCCACCCCGAGTCGGCCGTCCCGCCCGAGCTGCAGGCGATCGTCCTGGAGATGGGGCAGATCGCCGAGCGGATGATCGCCAAGACGGGCAGCGTGATCGCGTCCCAGGACGTCGAGATGGGCCTGGAGCTGGACGCCGACGACGACCAGATGGACCGCCTGCACCGCCGCCTGTTCGACATGCTGCTGTCCCCGAAGTGGCGGCACGGCGTCGAGCCGGCCGTCGACATCACGCTCGCCGGGCGCTACTTCGAGCGCTTCGCCGACCACGCCGTGCACGTCGCGGAGAACGTCGTCTACCTGGTGACCGGCCAGCGGCCCGAGGAGATCATCGACTCGGCCTGAACCGGCCGGCGCGGCCCGGGCCCCGCGGGTCTGGACGGCTTGATCAACGTTCGTTAGCTTGCGCGTCATGGGACCGATGCGGGCGCTGGGCCGGGCGATCACGGTGGCCGGGGTGTGCGGGGCGGTGATGGCGGCCGCCCTCGGGGTGCCGGGCGCCGCGTCGGAGCGGCAGTCGCCGGGGGCCCGCGGGCCCGCCTGGCGGCTCACGCCGACCGGGAGCGAGGCGCGGTTCCGCGGCCTCGCGGCGGTCGGCCGCGAGACCGCGTGGCTGGCGGGCAGCGGCGGGACCGTGCTGCGGACGACGGACGGCGGCCGCACGTGGCGCGACGTCGCCCCGGCGGGCGCGCGGGGCCTGGAGTTCCGCGACGTCGAGGCGTTCGACGCGCGGCGGGCGGTCGTGCTGGCCATCGGCGAGGGCGACGCGTCCCGCGTCTACCGGACCTCGGACGGCGGCGCCACCTGGACGCTCGGCTTCGAGAACGACGATCCGAGGGCGTTCTACGACTGCGTCACGTTCTTCGACTCCAGGCACGGGCTTGCCGTCAGCGACCCCGTGGACGGCCGGTTCCGGATCATCTCCACCGGCGACGCGGGCCGCAGCTGGCGGGTCCTGCCGTCCGAGGGCATGCCCCCGGCGCTGGAGGGCGAGGCCGGGTTCGCCGCCAGCGGGCAGTGCCTGGTGAGCCACGGGTCGCGGGACGTGTGGCTGGCGACGGGCGGGGCGTCGCGGTCGCGCGTGTTCCACTCCGGTGACCGCGGCCTCACCTGGACCGTCGCCGACACGCCGCTGCCGTCCAGCGCGTCCCAGGGCGTGTTCGCGGTGGCGTTCCGCGACTCCCGGCACGGCGTCGCCGTCGGCGGCGACTACCGGCCGGGGCAGCCGTCCCCGGCGGCCGCGGCGACGACCAGCGACGGGGGCCGCACGTGGCGTCCGGCGCACCGCCCGCCGGCCGAGTACCGGTCGGGCGCGGTGTGGCCGGCGTATGCGGGCCCGGCCGCGCTGGCGGTGGGCCCCACGGGCAGCGACGGCACCCTCGACGGAGGCCGCACCTGGACCCGGTTCGACACCGGGAGCTTCGACACCGTCGACTGCGCGCCCGACGGTGGCTGCTGGGCGGCGGGCGAGAAGGGCCGCGCCGCCCGCCTCACCTTCACCCGCTAGCCGCGTCGCCGGCTAGGCGGACTCTCCCAGGAGCGACCGGAGGAGGTCGCGCAGGGACTCCTGCTGGGCCGGGGCGAGCGCGGTCAGCGGCGAGTCGGCGTCGAGCCGTTCGAGGACGTCGGCGCGGCAGCGTTCGCCGTCCGGCGTGAGGACGATCTGCTTGGCGCGGCGGTCGGTGGGGTGGGGGCGGCGCTCGACGAGGCCCTGCCCTTCGAGGCGGTCGACCAGGAAGGTCGCGTTCGACGCCTCGCACGCCATGCGGTGGGCGAGCTCGCGCGCCGTGATCGGCTCGGACAGCTCGCGGAGCGCGACGACCTGGGCCGCGGTCATGCCCACCTCGTCGGCGACCCGCCGGGCGTGGACGTCGAGCCGCTGCGCGAACCGGTGGACCAGCTTGCACACGTCCCGTTCCATCTGCTCGCGCATGCCCCGAGTGTAGCGCCTGTACTTCGAATCATGATATTGCTAATTCGCATCATCCGAGTTCGAAGTAAATGGAGTCGCGCGTGCCCCCTTCCCTCCTGTCCCTCATGCTGGTCGTCTTCGGCCTGACCACCGGCGAGTTCGTCATCGCGGGCATCCTGCCGGACGTGGCGGCGGACCTCGGCGTCTCGGTGCCCGCCGCCGGACGCCTGGTGAGCGCCTACGCGCTCGGCATGATCGTCGGCGGTCCGGTCGTCACCGTGCTGACCGCGCGGGTGCCGCGCAAACCGCTCGTCATCGGCCTCATCGCCGTGTCGGTCCTCGGGAACCTCGGCTCCGCCCTGGCGCCGAACTACCCGGTGCTGCTCGCGGCGCGGTTCGCCGCGGGACTGGTCGTGGCCACGTTCTTCGCCGTCGCCATCGCCACCGCCGCCTCCATGGCCCCCGCGGGCCGGGAGTCCTCCACCATCGCGAAGGTGGCGCTCGGGCTGAACCTCGGCATCGTCCTCGGCGCCCCGCTGGGCACCGTGATCGGCCAGACCCTCGGCTGGCGGGCGACCTTCGGCTCGGTCGCCGCGCTGACCACCGTGGGCCTGCTCATGGTGCTGCGCTTCGTGCCCGCCCTGCCCGCCGCCGCGACCGGTCCGCTCTGGGGCGAGCTGCGCGTGTTCGCGGGACGGGACGTCCGCCTGGCCATCGCGCTCACCGCGCTGGGCAACGTGGGCGTGGTGACCGTCTTCACCTACATCGCCCCGCTGCTCACCGAGGTCGGCGGGTTCCCCGAGGGCGCCGTCCCGGTGCTGCTCCTGGTGTACGGCGCCGGCGCGGTCGCCGGCAACTTCCTCGGCGGCAGGCTCTCGGACCGGGCCCTGATGCCGTCACTGGCCTGGCTCCTCGGCGCGCTGGCCGCCGCGCTGGCGCTGTTCTGGGCGGTCGGCGGGGCCCGGCCGCCCGCCGCCGTGATGACGTTCGCGCTCGGCCTGCTGGCCTTCGCGATCCTCCCGGGCATGCAGACCCGCGTCCTGACCTCGGCGGGCGCGGCCCCGACGCTGGCGGTGGCCGTGAACGCCTCCGCGTTCCAGGTCGCCGCCGCGTTCGCCGGCTGGCTCGGCGGGACGCTGATCGACGGGCCGGGCCCGCGCTCTCTCCTGCCCGTCGCGGCCGCGCTCACCGTCGCCGGGCTCGCCGTGGCCGTGCACATTCACCGCGGCGACCGCGCGGCCGTTCCCGCGAGCGCCGGCTCCGGGTGACCTCGCCGGTCCGCGTCCGGCATGCGAGGGGCCGCCGGGGGCGGCCCCTCCGCGGCTACTTGCGCTTGCCGCGCCTGGACTTGCGCTCGTCCTTCGGCTCGGGGGCCTTCGCGGCGGGCTTGGCGGCGCTCCCGCCCTTGGCGGCGCCCTGGTTCTTGACGGCCTCGATGGCGGCCTTGGCGGCGGCCGGGTCGAGGTACTCGCCGCCGCGCTTGAGCGGGGAGAAGTCGTCGTCCAGCTCGTAGACGAGCGGGATGCCGGTGGGGATGTTCAGGCCGACGATCTTCTCGTCGGAGATGTCGTCCAGGTGCTTGACCAGGGCGCGCAGCGAGTTGCCGTGCGCGGCGACCATGACGGTCTTCCCGGCGGCCAGGTCGGGGACGACCGAGTCGTACCAGTACGGCAGCATGCGGTCGACGACGTCGGCGAGGCACTCCGAGCGCGGGATGAGCTCGGACGGCAGCTCGGCGTAGCGCAGGTCGTTGACCTGGGACAGGGGGTCGTCGTCCTTGATGGGCGGCGGCGGGGTGTCGTAGGAGCGGCGCCAGGTCATGAACTGCTCTTCGCCGAACTCCTCGCGCGTCTGCGCCTTGTTCTTGCCCTGGAGGGCGCCGTAGTGGCGCTCGTTGAGGCGCCAGGAGCGCTTCACCGGGATCCAGAGCAGGTCCGCCACGTCGAGAGCGATGTTGGCGGTGCGGATGGCCCGCTTCAGCAGGGAGGTGTGGAGCACGTCGGGGGTGATGTCGGCGTCGAGCAGCAGGTCGCCGCCCTTGGTCGCCTCGCTCTCGCCCTTCGCGGAGAGGTCGACGTCCACCCAGCCGGTGAACAGCCCTTCCGCGTTCCAGACGCTTTCGCCATGCCGGAGCAATACCAGGGTCGCCATGGCACCAGAGCCTAGCGGCCCCGCGCGGGTCACTCGCGGTTGGCCGGGTCCGCGAAGGAGGCGAAGGCCTGGAGGTTGGCGAGGCTCTCGCCGCGCTTGACGCGCCAGTCCCACTCGCGCTGGATGGACGACTTGAACCCGCGCTCCAGCGCCTTGTCGAAGTTCTCGTCGGAGTAGGTGAGGACGCAGCCGAGGAGGCGGTCGATCTCCTCCGGGGACACCGACTCGAGCGGGACCTTCCCGACGAGGTGGACGTCGCCGACGTCGTCCAGCGCGAAGGCGACCCCGTACATGCGGCCGTTCTTCTCCAGGAGGAACCGGTAGAACTCGGCGTGGTTCTCGTCGGGGCGGCGGCAGAAGAACGCCTCGACGTGCAGCGAGTGGTCGCCGGCGATGAGCCACGTCATGGTGGCGAGCTTGTGCTGCCCGGGGAGCTTGACGAAGAACGCGTCCTCGCGCGGCTCCTCGAACTCCAGCTCGTTGGACCTCAGCGTCTCGCGGATGGTCTCGGCGATGGTCATGTGCGCTCCCCCCTCTGGGGGGCGGCTCCCCCGCGCCCCCGGTCGGCTCGGCTCATACGGTGGCCCGCACGGCCGCGGCCGGCGCCGGCATGGCACCGGTATACACCTCGAGCAGCCGGTCGACGGTGGCGTCCCAGCCGAAGTCGCGCGCGTGGCGGACGGCGCCGCGGGCGAGGCGGGCGTGCAGGCCGGGCTCGGCGTGCAGGCGCCGCAGGACGGCGGCGTAGTCGGCGGGGTCGTGGCCGGGGATCAGCACGCCGGACTCGCCGTCGGCGACCGCCGTGCACAGGCCGCCGACGCGGGACGCCACGACGGGGGTCCCGCAGGCCTGGGACTCGACGGCGACGAGCCCGAACGACTCGCTGTGGGACGGGACGACGGTGACGTCCGCGGCGCGGTACCAGTCGGCCAGCTCGTGCTGCGGCGACGGCGGCTCGAAGCGCATGACGTCGGAGATGCCGAGTTCGGCGGCGAGCAGTTGCAGGCCCGCGGGGCGGCACAGCCCGGAGCCGCTCGGGCCGCCGACGACGGCGACGACGAGCCGCGAGCGCAGCGCCGGGTCGTCGGCGAGCATGCGGGCGACGGCGCGCAGCAGCACGTCGGGGGCCTTCAGCGGCTGGATGCGGCCGACGAACAGCAGCACGTAGGCGTCGCGGGGCAGGCCGAGGCGGCGGCGGGCGGGGCCGGTCCGGTGCGGCAGGAGGCCGGCGCCGCGGGCGATGAGGGGCGATTCGGGGCGGAACAGCGAGAGGTCGACGCCGGGGCTGACGGTCGCGACGCGGGCGGGGTCGGCGCCGTAGAGGCCGACGAGCTCCCCGGCCTCCTTGGCGGTGTTGGCGACGAGGTGGTCGGCCGACGCCACGACCTGCTCCTCGCCGAGGACCCGCTCGGCCGGCTCGGGCTTGTCGTCGTCCGCGAGGGCCGCGTTCTTGACCTTGGCCATCGTGTGCATGGAGTGGACGAGCGGGACGCCCCACCGCTCCTTGGCCGCCCAGCCGGCCTGGCCGGAGAGCCAGTAGTGCGTGTGGAGGAGGTCGTAGTGGCCGGGTTCGTGGGCCGCCTCGGCGCGCAGCACCCCGGAGGTGAAGCCGCACAGGTGGCGGGGGAGCTCGGCCTTGTCGAGCTCCTCGAACGGCCCGGCGACCACGTTGCGGACGAGGACGCCCGGCGCGAGCTCCACGGCGGGCGGGAGGGCCCGCGAGGTCGCGCGGGTGAAGATGTCCACCTCGACGCCCCTGGCGGCGAGCCGCTTGGCGACCTCGACGACGTAGACGTTCAGGCCGCCCGCGTCGCCGGTGCCCGGTTGGTCCAGAGGGGACGTATGCACACTCACTGTCGCAACCCGGCTGATACGACGCGACACCCGACACCACCTCCGACAGTGCAACCTATCGACCGGGTTCCGTGTTCCCTCAGCAAGGGCGGCAAGCGCGGCCGCCCGCCACAGTGACGCACCTCACCCGTGCCCGGCGCGCGGATAGGCTGCCGTTCTGGCTTACTCTGCCGATCCACGCTCACCCACCCGGAAGACTGGACGCATGCGCAAGACGGCGATTGTGACCGGAGCAAGCAGCGGTATCGGGGCGGCCACGGCGAGGCGCCTGGCGGCCGAGGGGTTCAACGTCGTGCTCGCCGCGCGGCGCCGCGACCGGCTCGACGCCCTCGCCGGCGAGATCGCCGAGAGCGTGCCGGGCGCGGGGCGGATCGCGGCGTTCACCCTGGACGTGACCTCGCAGGAGTCGGTGGACGCCCTCGCGGCGGCCGTCGGCGCCTGCCACGTCCTGGTCAACAACGCCGGCGGCGCGCTCGGCCTGGACAGCGTCGCGACCGCCGACCTGGACGACTGGCGGTCGATGTACGAGAGCAACGTCATCGGCCTCGCCCGCGTCACCAAGGCGGTCCTGCCGAAGCTGGTGGAGAGCGGCGCGGGCCACATCGTCAACATCACCTCGCTGGCCGGGCACGCCCCCTACGAGGGCGGCGGCGGGTACAACGCCGCCAAGTACGCCGCCTACGCGGTCAACGAGGTGCTGCGCCTGGAACTGGTCGCCGAACCGGTCCGGGTCACCGAGATCGCGCCGGGCCTGGTGAAGACCGAGGAGTTCTCGCTGGTCCGCTTCCGCGGGGACGAGGAGAAGGCCGCCAAGCCCTACGAGGGCGTCCCCGAGCCGCTGGTCGCCGACGACGTCGCGGACTGCGTCGCCTGGGCCGTCACCCGCCCGCCGCACGTCAACATCGACCGCATCGACGTCCAGCCGCGCGTCCAGGCCGCGCCGCACAAGCTTCACCGCGAGTAGGGCGCGACGGCGCTCCAGGGAAGCGTGACCTCGCCGAGGCGCCACCGGTTCCGGCCGCCGTACGGGGGCCGCGCCAGGACGGGATGGGTCCGCGCCAGCAACGACACGGCCTCGACCCAGCGCGCGCGGGGACCGAACACCGAGTGGGGCGCCGCGGTGTCCCAGCAGCGGTCGAACGCGGTCAGGAACCCGTGGACGGGCTCGCCCGGCACGTTCCGGTGGATGAGCGTCTTGGGCAGCCGTTCGGCCAGCGCGGACGGCCGTTCGAGCGAGCGCACGTGGGCCGCGAACGTGATGGTCCGCGGGCCGTCCTTGGTGAGCGTCACCCAGACGGCGCGGCGCCCGATCTCGTCGCAGGTCCCTTCGACCAGGACGCCGGTGGGGGCGAGGCGCGCGCGCAGGTCGTCCCAGGCGCGCCAGGCCGCCGCCTCGTCGTACTGCCGCAGGACGTTGAGCGCCCGGACCAGCACCGGCGGGCGCGGCACCGGCAGTTCGAAACCGCCGCGCCGGAACGACAGCCCTTCGTGGGGGCCGGTCGCGGCGGCGAAGGCGACCCCGGCGGCGACCCGGGCCGGCTCGATCTCGATGCCGACGACCTCCAGGCGCGGCGACACCGGGCGGAGCCGCGAGTACAGCTCGAAGGTGGTGACCGGGGAGGCGCCGTAGCCGAGGTCGACGGCCAGCGGCCGCGCGTCCGAGCGCAGCGCGGCGGTCTGGGTGGCGGCGATCCAGCGGTCGATCCGGCGCAGCCGGTTGGGGGCCGTGGTGCCGCGGGTCACCTCCCCCCGCGGCCTCGAAACAGGGGGCACCGGGTAATTGTCGGGGGTCCCGCCCTATGCCTCGTACGTCAGTTCACTTCGTGAGATCCCACCCACTGAACCAGATTCGGTAAGTCATCGGTTACGGTGCTGCCGACGCCCCGTCCCCCGGAGGAGTGCCGATGCTCGACCTGGCGACCCTGCACGAGGCCATCGCCGCCGCGATCCCCGACCGCGAGTGCCTGGTGTGGCGCGAGCGCCGGATGACCTGGCGCGAGGTCACCGACCGGACGCGGCGGCTGGCGAACGTCCTGCACGACCGCGGTCTCGGCGTGCACGGCGGCGGCGCGGCCCGCGAGCCGTGGGAGTCGCCCCACGACCATCTCGCGCTCTACCTGCACAACGGGCCCGAGTACCTGGAGGGGCTGGTCGGCGCGCACAAGGCACGGGTCGCGCCGTTCAACGTCAACTACCGGTACGTGGACGGCGAGCTGGCCCAGCTGTTCGCCGACGCCCGGCCGGCCGCCGTCCTCTACCACGCGCGGTTCGCCGGCGTGATCGGCCGGGTGGCCGGCAGGCTCGGCACCGGCCCGCTCCTGCTCCAGGTGGCGGACGACTCGGGCGCGGATCTCCTGCCCGGCGCGCTCGACTACGAGGACGCGCTCGCCAAGGCGTCCCCCGAGCCGCTTCCCGTCCCTCCGGACCCGGACGACCTGCACATCCTTTACACCGGCGGCACGACCGGGCTGCCGAAGGGCGTGCTGTGGCGGATCGGCGACCTGATGGCCGGGCCGCTCGGCATGCGGCGCCGCGACGGCGCGCCCGTCACCGACCTCGGCGAGGCGGTCGAACGGGCCGTCCGCGGCGACGTCCGCGTGCTGGTCGGTCCGCCGCTCATGCACGGCGGGGGCACGTGGTCGGCGCTCGGCGGCTGGTGCGGCGGCGGCTGCGTGGTGTTCCCCGACCGGGTGGACGGCCTGGACGCCGCCGACCTGATGGCCACCGCCGAGCGCGAGCGCGCCACCCGGATGCCGCTGGTCGGGGACGCGTTCGCCCGCCCGATCGTCGCGGCCCTGGAGGCGCGCCCGCACGACCTGGGCTCGCTGCGGACGCTGATCAACTCCGCCGCCGGCATCAGCCCCGGCGTGAAGGCGCGGCTCCTCGAACTCCTCCCGCACGCCCGGCTCGTGGACGTCCTCGGCTCCTCGGAGAGCGGATTCCAGGTCACCCGGCACGGCCCGGAGGCGCGGACGTTCCGCGCGGCGGCGGGCACGGCCGTGCTCAGCGCGGACCGGTCCCGGCGGCTCGCGCCCGGCGAGGACGAGCTCGGCTGGCTGGCCAAGGGCGGCGACGCGATCCCGCTCGGCTACCTCGGCGACCCGGCGAAGACGGCGGCCACGTTCCTCACCGTGGACGGCGAGCGGCTCGTCGTCGCGGGCGACCGGGCCCGGCTCCTCGCCGACGGCACCGTCGAGGTGCACGGGCGCGAGGCCACCACGATCAACACCGGCGGCGAGAAGGTGTTCGCGGAGGAGGTCGAGACCGTCCTGCGCGGCCTGCCCGGCGTCGCCGACGCGCTGGTGGTCGGCCGCCCGAGCGAGCGCTGGGGCACCGAGATCGTCGCGGTGGTCGGCCCGTCCGGCGCCCCGTCCGACGAGGAGCTGCGCGCCGGGTGCGCCGCCCGTCTCGCCCGCTACAAGATCCCGAAGGCGTTCGTCCGCACCGACCGCGGGCTGCGGCTGCCGAACGGCAAGGCCGACTACGCAGCCGCCCGCGCGCTCCTCGGCTGAACGGGTTCCCGCGCGGCCCTGTACCCCGGGCCCCGCGACGCGGGATCATGGCGGGATGCCGGACCTGACGCTCCTGCTCGCCGACCTCGCCGCCGAGGGCGACTCCGTCGACGCCCTGGTCGCACCGCTGGCCGCCGGCCGCTGGGCGGACCCGACCCCGGCCGAGGGCTGGACGATCGCGCACCAGATCGCGCACCTGGCCTGGACGGACGCGCAGGCGGTCGTGGCGGCCACCGACGCCGCCGCGTTCGCGGGGATCGTCGAGCAGGCCATGGCCGACCCCGGCGGCTTCGTCGAGACCGGCGCCCGGGAAGGCGCCGTGGAGGAGCCCGCCCGCCTGCTCGCCCGCTGGCGGGAGGGCCGGCGCCGGATGGTCGAGGCCCTCGCCGCCGTCCCGCCGGGCACGCGCCTGCCCTGGTTCGGCCCGCCGATGAGCGCCGCGTCCATGGCGACCGCGCGGCTCATGGAGACCTGGGCGCACGGCGAGGACGTCGCCGACGCGCTCGGCGAGCGCCGGGCGCCCACGTCCCGCCTCCGGCACGTCGCGCACATCGGCGTCCGCACCCGCGACTTCGCGTTCCGCAACCGGGGCCTGGAGCCACCCGTTGAGGAGTTCCGCGTCGCCCTGCGCGGACCGGACGGCGACGAGTGGACGTGGGGCCCGCCGGACGCCCGCCAGTCGGTCACCGGCCCCGCCCTCGACTTCTGCCAGGCGGTGACCCAGCGCCGCCACCGCGCCGACCTGGCCCTCGCCGCGACCGGCCCCGACGCCGACCGCTGGCTGGACGTCGCGCAGGCCTTCGCGGGCCCGCCCGGGACCGGCCGCGCCCCGTCCCGCGCCTGAGAGATTCGCCACTGACCTCCGCGTTCGCGTTCGCGGCGCGCGGGGGTGGAGAAGTTGATCGTATGACAGTTCTCATCGCATACGACGGTTCTGACGACGCGCGGGCGGCGGTCGAGTACGTCGCGCGGCACCTGCGCGCCGGACCGACCGTGATCATGACGGTGTGGGAGCCGCTGCTCACCCAGATCTCCTGGGCGCCCCTGGCCGCCGCGGTGCCGGTGGCGGGCAGGCTCGACGAGGGCGAGCAGTACGAGGAGGAGAAGCAGGCCGAACGGCTCGCCCAGCAGGGCGCCGACATCGCCGCCAAGGCGGGGCTGACCGACGTGGCGGTCCGCGCCGAGCGCGGCGGCGGGCCGGTGTGGGCCGCGATCGTGGACGTCGCGGAGGAGTTGAACGCCTCCCTCGTCGTCACCGGCTCGCGCGGTCTGGCGGGGGCCCGGTCGGTGATCCTGGGCAGCGTGTCCACCCGCGTGCTGCACCACGCCCACCGCCCGGTCCTGGTGGTGCCTCCGCCGAAGGAGGACGACGACGAGGGCTGAGCGCTCCCCCGGACGGCGCTAGAGCGCTCCCACGGCGCGCTCGAAGGCGTCGTAGGCGGCCTCGGTGAAAAGGACGAAGCGGGCGTCCATCACCTGGGTCGGGGTGCCCTGGACGGTGCCGACCGCGATGCGGGCGGCGTCGTCCATGGGCCAGCCGTAGATGCCGGCCGACACGGCGGGGAAGGCGATCGAGTCGACGCCCAGCTCGTCGGCGATGCGAAGGGACTCGCGGTAGCAGGAGGCGAGCTGGTGGGAGCGGTCCTCGGAGGAGGAGTACACGGGGCCGACGGTGTGGATCACCCATCCGGCGGGCAGCAGCCCGGCCGTCGTCGCCACCGCCTGGCCGGTCGGCAGGCCGCCGCCGTAATGCGAGGAGCGGAGCTTGCGGCACTCCTCCAGGATCTCCGGGCCGCCCCTGCGGTGGATCGCGCCGTCCACCCCGCCACCGCCCAGCAGCGACGAGTTCGCCGCGTTCACGACCGCGCCGACCGTCTGCTCGGTGATGTCGCCCTGGACAAGAGTGATCTTCATGTGCCGCCGATCCTTCGCAGTGCCGAATCCCGTCAGAGAACAAGAATTCTCGCCCGCGGCGCACGCGAAACGCGTTCGGGCGCTTCCCGGCGGTACGCTCATGGCGGACGAGCCGCCGGGGGGCGGTGTGGCCCGTCCGACTTCGTCCGGCCGGACGCAGGGGGGTGTCCATGCGGAACGCCGGGCGTGACCAGTGCTGGCAGACCCACATCAGACGATGCACGATGGCGTGACAGTCGCGGAGGTACCCCCTTGAAGATTCTCCTCGCCGGAGCGACCGGAGTAGTCGGCCGCCGGCTGATCCCGCTGCTCGTCCGGGCGGGCCACGAGGTCGCGGGGACGACGCGCCGACCCGAACGCACCGGCATGATCCGCGACCTCGGCGCCGCGCCGGTCCTGCTGGACGTGCTCGACGCCGCCGCGGTGCGCGACGTCATGGCCGCCGAGCGCCCCGACGCGGTGGTCCACCAGCTCACCGATCTCAGCGCCGAGGACTTCGAGGCCAACTCGCGCCTGCGGATCGTGGGCACCCGCAACCTGGTCGACGCGGCGAAGGGCGCGGGCGTGCGGACCATGGTCGCGCAGAGCATCGCCTAGCTGTACGTGCCGGGCGACGCGCCCGCCGTCGAGACCGACCCGCTCGACCCGCACCTGCCGCCCTACGCGGGCATCGCGGCGCTGGAGAGCGCGGTCGCCGAGATGCCGCACGGCGTCGTCCTGCGCTACGGCGCGCTCTACGGCCCCGGGACCTGGTACGCGCCCGACGGCGCGATCGCCAAGCGGGTGCGGGCGGGCGTGCTGCGCGAGGCGCCGTCCTGGACGTCGTTCGTGCACGCCGACGACGCGGCGTCGGCGGCGCTCGCCGCCCTGGACTGGCCCGCGGGGGTCGTCAACATCGTCGACGACGAGCCGGCGACCACGGCCGACTGGCTGCCCGTCTACAGCGCGGCGCTCGGCGCGCCCTCTCCGGGCAGCGCCGGCAAGCACGCGGCCGCGACGGGGCGTCCGGCGTCCAACGCCAGGGCGCTGAGCCTCGGGTGGAAGCCGCGGGTCGCGTCCTGGCGCACCGGTTTCGCGCGGATGGACGTGCCCGTCCGGACCGACTGACCCCCGGTCAGCCGAACTGGAACGAGCGCTTGGCCAGTCCGAGCCAGTAGCCGTCGATGACCGAGCGCCGTCGCGAGGCGGCGTCGGCGTCGGCGCCGAGCGCCACGAACAGCGGCGCGAAGTGCTCCGTGCGCGGGTGCGCGATGCGCGCGGCCGGGGCCTTGGCGCGGAAGTCGAGCAGGGCGTCGACGTCTCCGCCCCGCACGGCCCGGTCCGTCCACTCGTCGAACTCCGCCGACCACGCGGGCGGCGCCGCGTCCGGGTCCGGGCGCATCTCGCGCAGGTTGTGCGTGGTGAAGCCGCTCCCGACGATGAGGACGCCCTTGTCGCGCAGCGGCGCGAGGCTCCGCCCGACCTCGAAGAGGCGCTCGGGCTCCAGGGTGGGCATCGACATCTGCAGGACGGGGACGTCGGCGTCCGGATACATCTCCACGAGCGGGACGTACGCGCCGTGGTCCAGACCGCGCTCCTCGTCCTGGTGGACGCCGGGGATGAGCCCGCGCACGTCGTCGGCGAGGGCGGGCGCGCCGGGGGCGTCGTACCTGACGGTGTAGTAGTGCTCGGGGAAGCCCCAGAAGTCGTAGACGAGCGGCACCGGCCGGGTGGCGCCGATGCTCAGCGGCGCCTCCTCCCAGTGCGCCGACACCATGAGGATCGCCTCCGGCTTCGGCAGCTCCGCCGACCAGCGGGCCAGCTCGGCGGTCCACCGGGCGTCGTCGGCCAGCGGCGGCGCGCCGTGGCTGAGGTAGAGCACCGGCATCCTGGTCATGAGCGTCCTCCCCTTACTTGAGAGTTCAACCATACTCGATTTCGTTGAACATTCAAGTCTTGAGGGTTCAAGTGCCGGGTAGCATGGGGGCATGGCCGAGACGATGACCGGCGACACCACCGGCGAGACGACGACCGTGCCGCGCTGGCTCGACGACGACGAGCAGGAGACCTGGCGCGCCTTCCTGTGGACGTCCCGGCTGCTCGGCGAGGCCCTCGACCGGCAGCTCCAGCGCGACTCGGGCCTGCCGCACACCTACTACATGATCCTGGCGATGCTGTCGGAGGCGCCCGGCCGCGCGCTGACGATGACCGAGCTCGCCGAGATCGTCCACTCGTCCCCGAGCCGCCTGTCGCACGCCGTGAACCGGCTGGAGGAGGCCGGCTGGGTGAGCAGGTGCAAGCCCGCCGCCGACCGGCGCACCACGATCGCCCGGCTGACCGACGAGGGCTTCGCCGTCCTCGCCGAGGCGGCGCCGGGGCACGTCGCCGAGGTCAGGCGGCACCTGTTCGACCCGCTGACCCGCGAGCAGATGCTGGAGTTCCGCGAGATCCTGCACGCGCTGCTGGGCTCGCTCGACCCCGACCGCGAGGCGCCGTGCGCCCGCGAGGGCTAGCCGAACTCCACGCCGTGCGACTTCGCCTTGGGGTGGGCTGAGGCGAGCAGGCGCATGCCCTCCTCCTCCAGCGCGGCGCGCTCCGGCCCCGGGACGGGGGCGAACGGCTCGATCCGCAGCGTCGCCTCGCCACGGCCCTTCTCGATCTTCCACATGCCGTGGACGAAGCCGTCCACGAGGAACGTCGCGCGGATGATGCCGTTGACGGTGAAGACGCGCTTGCGGTGCTCCTCGGAGATGATCCGCGCCCGGTCGGCGTGGGACAGCAGCAGGTTGTCGAAGTCGGGGACGAACCGGACCGGCGCCTCCGCGTCCGGGCCGGGCCGCGGCGCGTCCGGGAGGTCGTACAGGGTCCGGCCGTTCTCGTCGCGGAAGGCGACCAGCTCGGGCCTGAGCCGCTCGACGACCTCGCCGAGCCGCGTGAGGCCGGCCCACTGCTGGACGTCCTGGACGCTCGCGGGCCCGAACGCGCCCAGGTAGCGCCGCACGACGTCGTCCAGGGACGGGTCGGGCACCGCGGGCCCGAGCCAGTTCTCCAGCGTCGTGTGCCGGGCGATCCCCGAGGACCCCCAGATCCCGCGCGGCGGGACCTGCACGAGCGGCAGCCGGCAGCGGACGGCCCAGGCCAGTAGCGCCGGGTCCTCGTCCGGCCACCGTTCGGCCAGCAGCGCGCGCAGGTCCTTGTCGGACCGCGGCTCCTCCTCCAGGAGGGCCCGCGCCCACGCGACGAGGGCCGCGAGGTCGAGGTGCTCCAGCTCGGCCGCCCGCGCCTTCAGGTAGTTGTCGAGGATCACCTGGGTGATCGGCCGCAGCGCGCGGGCGTCGCGGGCGCTGACCAGGTGCAGCGTTCCGCGCATCAGCACCATCCGCAGCGCCCGGCGGTCGGCGATCAGCTCCCCGGCCTCGTCGAGCGCGTAGTCGGCGAGCCTGGTCCACAGCCCGATGTGGGGCGGGTTCGGGGCCTGCGCCTGGAGGCCGACCAGATGCTCGATCGCCTCCAGCGCGGGCATGGCGCGCCGCTCCAGCAGGAGCTGGCGGGCCAGCAGCGCCCGGTTGAGCGCCCGTCGTCCCAGCTCAGTCGTCATAGCGCGTGACCAGCTCCTGCCAGCTCGGCGGCGGACCCGGCAGCTCGTGCCGATCCGCGAGGTTCATGGCGTCCAGGATCAGCGCCAGGTAGCGGTGCCGGAGCCGGTTCATCCGCTCATCGTCGCCGATCCGGATGCCGTGCAGGTACTCCAGGATCACCGAGACGTCGCCGACCTCGATCTCGGGACGCAGCGCGCCCGCCTCCCGGGTGCGCTCCAGCAGCCGCTGCGTCGCGACGTGGATCTCGCGGCCCTTGCGGCTCATCGCCTCGGTGACCTCGAAGCCGCCCGCGAGCCGCATGGTGAGCGAGCCCGCGCCGATGTCCAGGCAGCGGCGCATGAACGCGGTGAAGGCCTCCCACGCGTCGCCGTCGTCGTCCAGGGCCGCCTCCACCTCGGCGAGGTAGCGGTCCATGCCCTCGTCGGCGAGCTTCTGGAGCAGGTCCTCCTTGCTCTTGTAGCGGCGGTACAGCGCGCTGATCCCGACCCCGGCGTGCTCGGCCACCGCCGAGATCGGCGCGCCGGGGTCGGCGGTGAACACCGCCCGCGCCGCCTCCCTGATGAGCTCGTCGTTGCGCGCGGCCTGCGCTTTCCGCCCGCTCATGGGCGCTCGTGCCGTCTCCATGGCTCCCATGATAGGGGAACGAAGAATTCCGTTCTACACCCCGAGCCTTTCCCGTCTTGACGCGGAGACCGCCCGCCCTCCATTATGAACACACGTTCATGAACATGCGTTCACAACAAGGAGAGTCATGACGGAGATCGTCAACACCCACCAGGCGGAGGCGTGGAACGGGTACGAGGGCGAGCACTGGGCCGACAACCACGACCGGTACGACGCCATGAACGGCGGGTTCAACGACGCCCTGCTGGAGGCGGCGGCGATCGGGCCGCGCGACCGCGTCCTCGACATCGGCTGCGGCAACGGGCAGATCACCCGGCTCGCGGCGCGGCGGGCGTCCCTCGGCGCCGCGACCGGCGTCGACCTGTCCCGGCCGATGCTCGCCCGCGCCCGCTCCCTCGCCGCGGAGGAGGGCGTCGCGAACGTGGCCTTCGAGCGGGGCGACGCGCAGGTGCACCCGTTCCCCGAGGGCGGCTTCGACGTCGCCGTCAGCCGGTTCGGGATCATGTTCTTCACCGACCCGGTCGCCGCGTTCGGCAACGTCCGGCGGGCCCTGCGCGACGGCGGCCGGCTGGCGTTCCTGTGCATGACGCCGCTCGCCGAGAGCGAGATGGGAGCGATCATGGCCGCGCTCCCGCCCCTCGATCGGGCCCCGGTCGGGCACGACGGCGGGCCGCTGTCGCTCGCGGACACCGGCCGCGTCCGGGAGATCCTCGGGGCCGCCGGGTTCCACGGCGTGTCCAGCCGCAGGGTCGAGGCCGAGCAGATCTGGGGACGTGACGCCCGCGAGGCCGGCGAGTTCTTCGCCGGATGGGGCCCCATCCACTACAACTACGGCGCGGGCGACGAGGTGCGCGACACGCTGGTCGAGGCGATGCGCCCCTTCGAGCGCGACGGCGCCGTCCGCCTGCGCGGCACCGCGTGGCTGGTCACGGCGCGGCGATGAGGAGGGTCGTGGTCCTCGGCGGCTACGGCGCGGTCGGCCGGGAGGTCGTCGCGGGGCTGCTCGGGCACGTCCCCGAGGTGGTGGCCGCCGGGCGCGACCTCGCCAAGGCCCGCACCGTGGCGGGCGCGCTCCCGCTGCGGTTCGACCTGCGGAGCGACGACCCGGGGCGGCTCGCAGCCGACGCCGTCGTCATGTGCGCGGAGACGGGCAACGCGCGGGTCGCCGAGGCGTGCCTCGCCCGGGGCGTCCACTACGTCGACGTGTCCGCGTCGCATGCGGTGCTCGCCGGGATCGAGAAGCTGGACGGGCTCGCCGCCGGGCGGAACGCCGCCGCGGTGCTGAGCGTGGGGCTCGCTCCCGGCGTCACGAACCTGCTGGCCCGCGAGGCCGGCGGCGGGGACGTCGAGATCGGCGTCCTGATCGGCGCCGGTGACCGGCACGGGCCGTCCGCCGTGGACTGGACGCTCGACTCCCTCGCCGGCCTCGGGGAGTCGTGGCGGATGCGGTTCCCCGCGCCCTACGGCGTCCGGACCGTGCACCGCTTCCCGTTCTCCGACCAGTACACCCTCCCCGGACGCGTCCGCACGGGGCTCTGCCTCGACTCGCGCGCCATGACCGCGCTCCTCCCCCGCCTCGTCCCGTTCCGCGACCTGGCCCCGCTGCGGGCCGCGTTCCGCCGCGTCCACATCGGCGGCGACGGGTTCGCGGTGGCGGTCGCGTCCGGCGGGACGGTGCGCTCGTTCGCGGGACGGCGGCAGAGCCGCGCGACGGGCCTGGCCGCCGCGATGGTCGTCCGGGGCCTGGACGGCACGCCGCCCGGCGTCCACCACATCGAGGACGCCGTCGGGCCGGACTTCCTGCCCGGACTCGCCGCGCACGGGTTCGAGCTCGCTCATTACGATGCGGGGTGATGTCACCTAGAAGAGCGGCGGCGCTGGGCGCCGGCGACCGGACCCTGCGCGACCACCTGATCGCCACGGCCGAGCGAATGATCGCCGAGCGCGGGACGGCGGGCCTGACCGTCCGGGCGATCGCGCGGGAGGCGGGCGTCGCCGACGGCGTCCTCTACAACCACTTCGCCGACAAGGAGGAGCTGCTCGCGCACGCGCTGTGGGCGCACGCCGAGTCGGTCATGCGCCCCCTCGGCCCTCTGCCCGAGCCCGGCGACGGCACGGTCGAGGAGAACCTGCGCGCGTACGTGGCGTACGGCCTGGCCCTGCACCACGGGCTGCTGCCCGCGCTGACCGGGCTGGTCGGGCGCCCGGCCGTCCTCGCCCGGTTCGCCGCGCTGAGCGACGGTGGCGGCACCTGGAACGAGCGGCTCGCCTCCTACCTGCGCGGCGAGCGCGACCTCGGCCGCCTCGCCCCGGACGCCCGGGTCGAGGCGGCCGCCTCGATGATCGTCGGCGCCTGCCACGAGCCGGTGCTGTCGCTGCTGTTCCAGGGCCAGGGCCTCGCGCACCGCGTGCCGCCGGAGGCCGTGGACGACCTCGTCGCGGCCGTCCTCAACGGCCTCGCCCCGCGCTGAGGCGCCCCGCCCTCACGACGCCATCGCCTCCCTGACCTCCGCCAGCGTGCGGTCGGCGACCGCGTTGGCGCGCTCGTCGCCCGCGGCCAGGACGCCGCGCAGGTACGCGCGGTCGGCGGCCAGCTCGGCGCGGCGGGCGCGGATCGGGCGCAGGAACTCGTTCACCGAGTCGGTCACGACCTTCTTCAGCGCCGCCGACCCGCCGTCGCCGATCTCGGCGGCGACGGCGTGCGGGTCGCGGTCCTGGCAGAGCGCGGCGAGCAGCACCAGGCTGGAGACCTCCGGGCGGGTCTCGGGCGCGTAGGTGATGGTCCGGTCGGCGTCGGTCACGGCCCGCCTGATCAGCCGCGCCGTCTCGTCCTCGGTGGCGGACAGGGCGATGGCGTTGCCGCGGCTCTTGCTCATCTTGCGTCCGTCGGTTCCGAGCAGGAGCGGGGCGGACGACAGCAGGGCGTCCGGCACCGGGAAGACGGGCCCGTAGCGCTCGTTGAAGCGGCGCGCGATGGTCCGGGTGACCTCCTGGTGCGGGAGCTGGTCCTTGCCGACGGGCACGAGGTTCGCCTTGCAGAACAGGATGTCGGCGGCCTGGTGGACGGGGTAGGTGAACATCAGCCCGCTGACCGCCGCCTGGCGGGACGTCGCGATCTCGTCCTTGACCGTGGGGTTGCGGCTCAGCTCCGCGATCGACACCAGCGACAGGAACGGCAGCATGAGCTGGTTGAGCGCGGGGACGGAGCTGTGCCGGAAGATCGTCGCCGTGGACGGGTCGATCCCGGCGGCCAGGTAGTCGGCGACCAGGCCCTCGACATAGTCCGAGAGGTGGTCGGCGACGTCCCGGTCGGTGAGCACCTGGTAGTCGGCCACCAGGACGAACAGCTCCACGCCGGCGCGCTGGAGCCGCGCCCGGTTCGCCAGGGTGCCGAAGTAGTGCCCGAGATGCAGCGGGCCGGTGGGGCGGTCGCCGGTCAGGATCCGGAAGGCTCCGGGGTCGACCGCGATGCGTTCCTCCAGCTCGCGGCTGCGGGCTTCGGGGGTGATGTCCATGGGGTCCTCCTCGTCGGGTCCGCGGCCGTCCCGCCGGTCCGGCCCGGTTCACCGAGGAGGAGAAAGGGCCGTCCAGCGGACGGCCCGATCGCATGCGTCACTGTGGCCGTCCTAGGACGGCCACCAGCCGAGGCATGCGGTGCGCTTCACCCCTTCATGCTAGCCCACGCGATGCGAGGGCTGCCAGATAATCTAGAACGAAACCATCTTGGGTAGGCTGGACGCATGACCTCGATGGCCCCCGCACGCACGCAGACCGACCTGTCGTTCCTGCTCGACCACACCAGCCACGTGCTGCGCGGCCGCATGACGGCGGCGCTCGCCGAGATCGGGCTGACCCCGCGCATGCACTGCGTCCTGGTGCACGCCCTCGAAGACGAGCGCACCCAGATCCAGCTCGCCGAGCTCGGCGACATGGACAAGACCACCATGGTCGTGACCGTGGACGCCCTGGAGAAGGCCGGGCTCGCCGAGCGGCGCCCCTCGTCCCGGGACCGGCGGGCGCGGATCGTCGCCGTCACCGAGGAGGGCGCGCGGGTCGCCGCCCGCAGCCAGGAGCTCGTGGACGGCGTCCACGCGGCGGCCCTCGGATCGCTGCCGGACGATCAGCGCGAGGCGCTCGTCCGGGCGCTGAACACCCTGGTCGCCGGGCATCTGGCCACCCCGCCGGAGGCCCCGGCGCAGGCCCGGCGGGCGCGCGAGCGGCGAAAGTGAAACCGTCCTAGATAGTCTGCAACGGAACTATCTGCTACGGTCTCTCTTGTCCTTCCCGACAGGAGATGACCAATGCCCTCCCCCTCGCTCTCCCCGCTCCGCTCCCGATGGGCGGCGCTCGGCGTGCTGTCGGCCACGATGCTGATGACGATCCTCGACGGCAGCATCGTCACGGTCGCGGCCCCCGCCATCCAGGACGACCTCGGCTTCACCCCCGCCGGGCTCAGCTGGATCATGAACGCCTACCTGATCCCCCTCGGCGGACTGCTGCTCCTCGCCGGAAGGCTCGGCGACCTCGTCGGCCGCCGGACGCTGTTCCTCGCCGGCAACGCCGTCTTCACGGCGGCGTCGGTGCTGGCGGGCGCCGCCACCACGTCCGGCCTGCTGATCGCCGCCCGGTTCCTGCAGGGCGTCGGCAGCGCCCTGTCCTCCGCCGTCGTGCTCGGCATCATCGTGACGCTGTTCACCGACCCCCGCGAGCGGACCAGGGCGATCGGGGTGTTCAGCTTCACCGGCGCGGCGGGCGCGTCCATCGGGCAGGTGCTCGGCGGCGTGCTCACCGACGCGCTGAGCTGGCACTGGATCTTCCTGATCAACCTGCCGATCGGCCTCGCCGTGATGCTGCTCGCCCTCCCCGCGCTCCCCCGCGACCGGGGCATCGGGCTGTCGGCCGGCGCCGACATCGCGGGCGCGGTGCTGGTCACCTCCGGGCTGATGCTCGGCATCTACACGGTCGTCAAGGTCGAGCGGTACGGATGGCTGTCGGGGCACACGCTGGGCCTCGGCGCCGTGTCGGTGCTGCTGCTCGCGGGGTTCGCCGTCCGCCAGGCCCGCGCCGCGACGCCGCTGATGCCGCTGCGGATCCTGCGCTCCCGCAACGTCTCCGGCGCCTACCTCGTCCAGTTGCTGACCCTGTCGGCGATGTTCTCCTTCCAGGTGATCGTCGCCCTCTTCATGCAGCAGGTGCTCGGCTACAGCGCGCTCGGCACCGGGCTCGCGATGCTCCCCGCGGCCGTGTCGATCGGCGCCGTGTCGCTGCTGGTGTCCGCGCGGCTCTCCAACCGCTTCGGCGAGCGGTTCGTCCTGGTCGCCGGGCTCGTCCTGCTGATCGGCGCGATGGCCTGGCTCACGACCGTCCCGGTCGACGCGAACTACGTCACCGACCTGCTCCCCGTGTTCGTGCTGATCGCCGGTGGCGGGCTCGTGCTGCCTTCGCTGACCGGGCTCGGCATGTCCAGCGCCCGCCCCGAGGACGCCGGGCTGGCGTCCGGCCTGTTCAACACCGTCCAGCAGGTCGGGATGGCGCTCGGCGTCGCGGTCATGACCACGCTCGCCGCGTCCCGCGTCGAGTCCCTGCGGGCGGACGGGCGGGACACCGCCGCCGCCCTCACCGGCGGCTACCACCTGGCGTTCACCGTCTCGGCCGGGTTGCTGGTCGCCGCGCTCGCGGTGTCGCTGCTCGTCCTGCGCCGCCCGGCGCCCGTGGCGGGCGCCGCGCCCGTCGAGTCCGTCCCCACCGCCGTCTGAATCCGCCCCACCACCTCGAGGGAGACCACGATGACCGAGTACGGCCCCGGACAGGGACCCGGCCCCAAGCCCATCGGCGACGACGACCTGTCCCGCCTCCTCGGCGAGCAGCAGTTCGGCGTCCTCGCCACGAACAGGAAGAGCGGCCACCCGCACGTCTCCACGGTCGTCTACACGTGGGATCCGGACGAGCGCGTGGTCCGGATCTCCACGACGGACGGGCGGGCGAAGGTGAAGCAGCTCCTGCGCGACCCCCGCGCCGCGCTGCACGCGTCCGGCCCCGGGAACCTGTCGTTCGCGGTCGCCGAGGGCTCCGCCGAGCTGTCCCCCGTCAGCGAGGAGCCCGGCGACGCGACCGGGCGCGAGCTGCTCGCGATGACGCCGGGCTTCGAGGACCCGGCGGACGAGCGGGCGTTCCTGGAGCAGATGGTGAAGGACCGGCGGCTGGTGATCCGCCTGCGCGTCGACCGCCTCTACGGCACGGTCCTCGCCGACTAGCGGCACGGCGGCCGCCGCCGGAGGGTCAGGGCGTGCTGCGAAATGGCCTCGGCCACGCGCGAACGCGTGACCTGCCCGGTGGAGCGAAGCCGAAGGCGAGCGAAACCGGGCAGATCGCGAAGCGATGCCGCGTTCGCCCAGGCACGGTCACGTAGCGAGCCGCCAGGCGAGCGAAGTGGGCCGGGACTGCAAAAAAACTAGTGAGGCAGGACCAAGAGCAGCAGCGGGAGGACGGCGATGACCGGGACGGCGACCGACGCGGCGAGGCGGACCCTGCGGGGCAGCGGCTCCGGCTCCAGCAGCCGGTTCACCCGCGCCATCACCGGGATGTCGCTGTGCGAGGCGACGCCGAGCGTGCCGGACGGAGCGGCGGCCGGGCGGGCGGCTGCGAAGCGCAGCAGCGCGGTCGCCAGCTCGCGCGGCGGCCGGCCGTGCCGGGCCCGGTCGTCGGCGGCCATCTCGATCAGCAGCTCCACCGCGTCCAGGCACCGTCCGACCAGCCGGAACTGCGGGAACACCTGGCGCAGCGACGCGAACGGCAGCAGCACCAGGTCGTGGCGCTCGCGGGCGTGGGCGCGCTCGTGGGCGAGCACCGCGGCCAGCTCGCCGCGGTCGAGCAGCTCCAGCGTCCCGGCGCTGACGACGACCTTGGACGAGCGGACGCCCGGCACGCAGTACGCGGCGGCGCCGGGGTGGTCCAGGACGAGGGTGCCGGGCACCGAGGAGTCGCGGCGCGACACCAGCGCGAGCAGGGCCCGGTGCCGCCGCCGGGCCCGCACGACCCGCAGCACCGCGAACATCAGCATGACCAGCAGCACGCCGGTCAGGCTGATCGCGGCGAGCAGGGCCGCGACCTGCCCCGGGTTGAGCCGGGCCGCCTGGTCGTCGTACAGGCCGGGCAGCCCGCCGAGGACGCCCTTGCGGTACGGCAGGAGGGCGAGCCCGAGCAGGGCGCCGATCGTGGCGACGCCCCAGCACAGCCCGAGGGCCTGCCAGAGCGCGATCCCGATCCGGGGCGTGCGCCACGTCCACCGGGCCCGGGACAGCAGGTGCGCCCCGCCGACGGTCCCCAGTGAGATCAATGCGAGCAGGGCGGTGCCGGTCATGCCGGAGGTTCCTTGCCGGTGAGGCCCGCGAGGGCCTCACGGATCACGTCGATCTCGCCCCGCGACACGGAGCGGACGAAGTGCGCGAGCGCCGCGTCGCGGTCACCGGTCTCGTTCAGGGCCCCGAGCATGAGCTCGGTGACGTACATCTCGCGGCTCGCCACCGGGTGGTAGCGCCAGGCGCGCCCGTCGCGCTCGCGTTCCAGGAAGCCCTTCTTCGCGAGCCTGTCGAGGACGGTCATGACCGTGGTGTGCGCGAGGTCCCGGTCGTCGGCGAGGGCACGGCTCACGTCCCGCGCGGTGGCCGCCGGGTGCCCGGCTTCCTCCCGCGCCCACAGGACCTCCATGACCGTGCGTTCAAGCTCTCCCAGACCCTTCACGCACCCCAGATTATCCGACGCCCGCGTGACTGACCACGTCAGGTAGTACTACCGCCCGTAGGGGGCGCGACCAGGCCGAACTCGTAGGCGGTGATGACGAGCTGGACGCGGTCGCGGGCGCCGAGCTTGGCGAGCAGCCGCGCGACGTGCGCCTTCGCGGTGGCCACGCTGATGACCAGTTCCCCGGCGATCTCCTGGTTGGACAGGCCGAGCCCGACGAGGGTCAGCACCTCCCGCTCGCGCTCGGTGACGCCCTCCATCCGCCGGGGCGGCCCCGCGGCCGGTCGCGGGCGCGCCGCGAACTCCTCGATCAGCCGCCGGGTGACGCCCGGCGCGATCAGCGCGTCCCCGCCGGCGACGACGCGGATCGCCGCGAGGATCTCCTCCAGCGCCATGTCCTTGACGAGGAACCCGCTGGCGCCCGCACGGAGCGAGCCGTAGACGTAGTCGTCGTCGTCGAACGTGGTCAGCATCAGCACGCGGGCGGTGCCGGGCCCCGCGGCGCGGATGCGGCGGGTGGCCTCGATGCCGTCCATGTCGGGCATGCGGATGTCCATCACGACCACGTCCGGCGCGGTCTCCGCCACGAGCCCGACCGCCTCGGCCCCGGTCCCGGCCTCGCCCGCGACCTCCATGCCGGGGGTGTCGGCGATCAGGACGCGCAGCCCGGCGCGGATCAGCGGCTGGTCGTCGGCCAGCAGGACGCGGATCGTCATGCCGCCGCCGGCGCCGGGAACCGCGCCGCCACACGGAACCCCCCGCCGGGACGCGGGCCCGCGGCGAACTCGCCGCGCAGCAGGGCGACCCGCTCCCGCATCCCGGCGAGTCCGTATCCGGCGCCGACCACTCCGCCGTGCCCGTCGTCCTCGATCTCGACGGCCAGTTCCCCGTCGCCGTAGCCGATCGTCACCCGGCAGCGATCGGTGCCCGCGTGCCGGACGACGTTCGTGACCGCCTCCTGGACGATCCGGTAGGCGGACAGGTCGACGTCCGGCGGCAGCGGCCTCGGCTCGCCCGCCGTCCGGAGGTCGACCGCGATGCCCGCGTCCCTCGTGGCCTCGGCGAGGCGGCCGAGGTCGCCGAGGCCGGGGGCGGGCCCGAGCGGCGCCGCGCCGGGGTCGTCCCTGCGGAGCGCGGTGAGCATCCTGCGCAGCCCGGACAGCGTGTCGCGGCTGGTGGCCTCGATGGCGTCGAGCGCGTTGCGGGCCTCGGCGGGCTGGGTGTCGATGACCCGCCCGCCCACGCCCGCCTGGATCGCGATGATCCCGATGCTGTGGGCGACCATGTCGTGCAGCTCCCGCGCGATCCGGAGCCGCTCGGCGGCGACGGCCTGGGCGGTGGCCTGCTCCCGCATCGCCTCGGCGTGCGCGCTCCGCGTCCTGACCGCGTTCCCCGCCATGTACGTGACCACCGCCGCCAGCAGGACCGTCATCAGCAGGAACTCGTCGGCGTGCAGGGACGCGGCGACGGCCGCGGCCTGGAGGAGGCACGTCGTGACCGCGACGGGGACGGAGACCCTCCGCGTGCGGGTCGCCGCGATGTAGCCGGACGAGACGTCGGTGACGAGGACCAGCAGGCCGGCGACCCCTCCGGCCGGCAGGGACAGCAGGGCGAAGCTCCAGGCGAGGAGCAGGATCGCGTGGGCGGTCAGCGCCCGCCGCCGCAGCAGCAGGAGCAGGAGGACCGTGAGCCCGGCCGAGGCGGGGATCTCCAACTGGTGGAGGGCGGACCTCCCATGCGAGAACGTGAGGAACAGGACCGCCGGGTACACGGCGGCGCCGCACCAGGCGAGTACCGTCCCCGTGCCGCGGCCCACGCGGCGCATCGACAGGGCTGACATGCGGCGATCGTAACCGCCGGCCCCGTCCCGGCACATTGGCCCGGAGGCGTAATCCCGCGGGCTACAAGCGCCTTTCGCCAATGTGTCCTGCGGCCCGATGCGCGGCGGGCGCCTCCACCGGAAGCGTTGCCCGCGTGAAACGCTGGGCACCTTTCGTTCTGGCCGTCGAAGTCCTCGGAATCGTCGTCTTCTCCGCCGCCTATGACTCGCTGGATTTCCGCATCTACTGGCTGGGCGGGCATGTCATGACGGACGGCTCGCACCTCTACCGGGAACAGCTCGCCGGGCACTATTTCACCAACACGCCTTTCATGGCCGCCCTGTTCGCTCCTCTTGCCGCCCTGCCGCTCCTCCTCGCCCGCATGCTGTGGCAACTGTCCTCGCTGGCGGCCTTCGCATGGGCGTGCGCGCTGACGGTGAGAATGGCCGGTCGCTGGATTCCCCTCGTGGTCGCGGTGGCGGCGGGCCTGCTCCTGCAACCGGTCTGGCAGTCGTTCTTCCTCGGGCAGGTCAACCTCATCCTGCTCGGCCTGGTCCTCGCCGACCTTCATCGCGTCGCACGCGGCCGTCCGGCCGGAATCGGCGTCGGCATAGCGACCGCGATCAAACTGACGCCGGCCGTCTTCGTCGTCCTGCTTCTGCTGAGCAGGCGCACGAAGGACGCCGTGACCGCAACCGCCACCTTCGCCGTCTGCACTTTCCTTGCCTACGCCATCGCCCCGGAAGCATCCCGCGAGTATTGGACGAACACCTTCTACGACACCTCACGTGTAGGCGTCGCCTACATCAGCAACCAATCGCCCTATGGCGCGCTGACCCGCATATTGCGGGGAACGGCCGAGGTCGGCGATTGGTATGCGACCGTCCCGCTGACCGTCGGCGTCTGCGGACTCGCGGTCGCCGCCCTCTGGGCGAGGCGGGGCGACTGGCTGAGCGCGACGGCGGTCACCGGCGCGACGGGCCTGCTCGTCTCCCCGATCTCCTGGGCGCACCACTGGGTGTGGATCGTCCCGGCGCTGGCGGTGCTCCTCCGCAACGGCCATCGGAAGAGCGCTCTGGCCGCCTACATCCTGTTCGCCGTCTCGCCCCCTTGGTGGACGCCCCACAACGGTGACCCACGCGAGTACGGTTTCCACGTCCTCCTGACCCCGCTCGCCAACTGCTACCTGCTGGCGGGGCTGTCCTTCCTGGCGTACACGGCGATCCGCCTCCGGGTCAGCCCGCCGGTTCCTTCCAGCGATCGTGATGGACGGCCGCGTCCAGCGCCCTGCGCCGCCGCCAGCCATGCCGTTCGAGATCGGGAACCTGTTCCAGGTGGGTGACGGGGCCGAGGCAGAGCCAGGCGACCGGGCGGATCGTCTCCGGGATGCCGAGCAGGTCGCGCAGGTGCGGCTCCCGGTAGAACGACACCCATCCGACGCCGAGGCCCTCGGCGGTGGCGGCGAGCCACAGGTTCTGGATGGCCAGGCACACCGAGTACAGCCCCGCGTTGGCGATCGCGTGCCGGCCGAGCACCGCCGGTCCGCCGCGCTCGGGATCGTAGGTCACCACGACCGACAGGCTGGACTCCAGGATCCCGTCGATCTTGATCCGGGCGAAGCGCTCGGCTGCGGCGCCCGTCAGCGTGGCGGCGAAGGCGGCGCGCTCGGACTGGACGTGCCCGTGGAAGGCCCGCCGGATCCCGGGATCACTGACGAGCACGAAGTCCCACGGCTGGGACAGCCCGACGCTCGGCGCGGCGTGCGCGGCCTCCAGGACCCGGTCGAGGACGTCCCGGGGGATGGGCGCACCGGTGAACTCGCCGCGCACGTCGCGTCGGCGGTGGATGGCGTCGTAGATGTCCATGGCAGGCGATTCTGCCCACGCCGGGGACCGGGCCGGCCCCCGGCGTGGCCGTCACGGCCGTCCGGCGCCCGGTACGTCGACCTCGACCGCGAGGACGCGGCCGCTGCCCGGCGTCACCGGCTCGGCCTCGGTCATGCCGCGCCATTCGGCGGCCGTGACGAACAGCGTGGTGCCGTCCGGCCCGCCCAGGACGCAGGCGAAGCCCCCGCGGTCGAGGTCGACCACGCGCAGCACCTCGCCGCCCTCCGCGACGCGCACGCACCGCCGGTTGGGGACGTCGGCGTACCAGACGGCGCCCTCGGCGTCCACGCAGATGCCGTCCGGGACGCCGTCGCCGAGCTCCGCCCAGGTCCGGCGGCCGGACAGCTCCCCGTCCGCCCCGATGTCGAAGGCCACCAGGCAGCCGCCGTAGGAGTCCGCGACGATCAGCGTGGAGTCGCCGGGCGTCACCGCCATGCCGTTGGGGAACGCGATCCCGTCCGCCACCTCACGGACTGAACCGTCCGGCCGCACCAGGGCGACCGCCCCGGGCGCGAACTCCTCGCCCGCCATCGGGTCGAAGCCGGCACGGTTGACGTAGACGTTGCCGCGCCCGTCGGCGACGACGTCGTTCCAGCCCGGCCTGCCGAGGTCGGCGTGGGTGACCAGGGATCCGTCCGGTTCCCGGCGCAGCAACCGCCCGTCCGGCGACGAGACGATCACCATCCGGCCGTCCGGGAGCCACGCCGTGCACAGCGGGAGCGACGCGACCCGCGCCACCACCTCGTCCGCACCGTCCGGCCCGACCGCGACGACCTCGCCCGCGGACCAGTCCGAGAAGTACAACCGGTCGCCGTGCCAGCGCGGCGACTCGACCAGTCCACGGCCGTCGAGCAGCGTCCGTACTTCGTCCATCTTCCTCACCGTCCTCTTCGGGCACCTGTGTTCCGCCCTCTACACGAACGGACTTCGGCCAGATCGACACTTCACCGCCGAATCTCCCGACCTGCGTCCCGCGAAGGCCGAGACGCCCCGAGTACACACTGGAGGGGATCGGAGTGTGTATCGTGTGCCCCATGGCGAGACTCAACATCACGCTGCCCGACGAGCTGGCCGCCACGCTCCAGGGGCTCGCCGAGGACAAGAAGATCGCCTCGGTGTCGGGATTCCTCGCGGACGGCGCGCGGCTGAAACTGGCCTACCTGCGGGACGCGTCCCAGCTCGACGACCTGTTCGGGCCTCCGAGCCCCGACGAGCAGGCCATGGTCGACCGGCTGGTCGAGGGCGGCCCCTCGTCCCGCCGGGACGTCGCGTGATCACCGGTCACGTCTTCGACGCGACCGCACTCCTGGACCTCGCGACCGGCAAGACCGTCTACGTCCGCGCCCGGCTCCGGGCGTCCATCGCCCAGCACGCCACCATCGTCATCCCCGCGACGTCGCTGGCCCGCGCCTGGCAGCTCGTCCCCGACCACGGCCGCGCCGTGCTGGAGCGCCTGCCCGGCATGCAGGTCGTGCACGTCGACGACCTCGACGACGTGATCGCCCAGCAGACCGGCCTGCTCGTCACGACGATCCCGAACCTCGGCATGGACGCCGCCCAGGCCGCCTGGTCCGCCCGGTGGCGCCGCTGGCCGCTGGTCACCGCCGACCCCGGCCTCTACACGTCCGTGCCGGGCGTCCGCGTGGAGCAGATCCCCTGACGGGTCCCTGACCGAGGTCAGGTCGTGAGCTCCAGTTCCAGCTGCTCGGGGACGGGACCCGGGGGCGGCGGCGCGGCCGGGCGGGAGCGGCCCGGCCACCACCAGTTGGCGTGGCCGAGCAGGCTCATCAGCGCCGGGACGAGCATGAGGCGCACGATCGTCGCGTCCATGGCGACGGCGACCGCCAGCCCCAGGGCCATCATCTTCACCATCGGGTCCGGCTGCGGGACGAAGCTGGCGAACACGAAGATCATGATGAGCGCGGCCGAGGTGATGAGCCGGGCGGTGGCCCCGATGCCGGTCACGACCGACTCGTGCGGATCGCCCGTCCGGTCGTACTCCTCCTTGATCCGCGACAGCAGGAAGACCTCGTAGTCCATGGACAGCCCGAAGATCAGGGCGAACATGAACAGCGGGATGAACGACATGATCGGGATGGCCTGGTCGACGCCGAGCAGCCGGGCGCCCCAGCCCCACTGGAAGACGGCCGTGACGACGCCGAACGAGGCCCCGATCGACAGCAGGTTCATCAGCGCGGCCTTCAGCGGGACGATCACCGACCGGAACGCGACCACCAGCAGCAGGACGGCGACGCCCACCACCGCGACGACCACGGTCGGCATGCGGTCCCCGACCGTGGCGGCGATGTCGATGATCGCCGGGTTCTCCCCGCCGAGGTAGATCCGGGTGCCGGGATGGGCCTCCCGCACGTCGCGGATCTCCACGTTCCGCAGGCGGTGGACGAGGTCGGTGGTGGACGCGGCGTGCGGCGCGTCCCGCGGGACGACCTGCACGATCGCCGTCGTCCCGGTCACGATGGGCTCCCCGGCGAACACCACGCCGGGCACCTCGGAGAGCTTCCGCTGGAGTTCCTGTCCGAGCAGGACCGCACGCTTGTCGGGCTTCTTGCTCATGTCCGGCGCGCCCTTGGGACGGGCCGGCTCCGGCGACGGGCTCGGCCCGGCGGCCGCCGGGCCCGTCAGTCCGGACAGCCCCCCGCGTCCCCTGACGGTCGGGACCACGCGCTTCGGCTTGGCGCGCTTCTCCTCGCCCGGCACCTTCGCGACCACGATGAACGGGCTGTAATGGCCCGCGCCGAACTCCTCGGCGACGATGTCGTAGGCCTGCCGCGCCTCCATCTTCGGCGACGACATGCTGTCGGCCATCACCCCGAACCGCAGGCTGAGCGTCGGGACGGACAGCGTCAGCAGGACGAGCGTCGCGACGATCGCGTACGGCCAGGCGTGGCGGTCGACGTGGCGTCCCCAGGCCGTCCAGCGGGCGGAGGCGCGGTCCGGGCGCACCCGGGGCAGGCGGTAGCGGTCGATGCGCGGGCCGAGGGCGCCGAGGATCGCCGGCAGCAGGGTCAGCGCGGCGGCGACCATGATGGCGACGGCCAGCGCGGCGGCGATCCCGATGCGTCCGATGAAGGCGATCCCGGACAGGAACAGCCCGCAGATCGCGAACACGACGGTGCCGCCGGCGAACACGACCGCGTGGCCCGAGTGCGCCATCGCGCGCCCGACCGCGGTCTCGACGTCGTCGCCCTCGGCGAGTTGCTGCCGGTAGCGCGTGACGATGAACAGGGCGTAGTCGATCCCGGCGCCGATGCCGAGCATCGCGGCGACCATCGGCGCGGTCGGCGCGATCTGGAACATCGACGCGAGGAAGTGGATCAGCGAGTACGCCACCACCATCCCGCACAGCGACACGACGATCGGGATGCCCGCGGCGAGGAACGAGCCGAACGCCAGCAGCAGGACGAGCATCGCCAGCAGGATCCCGACGCCCTCCTGCGGCCCGCCCTTCGGCTGGTTGAGGATCATCGCGACGATCCCGCCGAACTTCACCTCCAGCCCGGCCATCCGCGCGGGCTCCACGGCCCGGTTCAGCGCGTCGAGGTCGTCGTGGCCGACGTCGCTCATCGTGCCGGTGAAGTTGAGCCGGACGACGACGGCGGCATCGTCCTTCAGGCCGCCCATCCCCTGCGCGTACGGGTTCTCGACGAACGCGACCCGGTCGAGCTTGGAGATGTTCTCGATCGACTGGCCGACGGTGAGCGCGACCCTCCAGTCGGCGGGACCGGCCTGGCGCGTCTCGTGGAACACCACGGTCGCCGTCGGCCCGGTCATCGCCGGGAAGTCCTGCCCGAGCGTGTCGAGGGCGCGCTGGGTCTCGGTGCCGGGCAGCGTGCTCTGCTGGACGAACATGCCCCCGTGCATCAGCCCGAGGACGCCGGCGCCGAGCATCACGGCGACCCAGAGCTCGAACACCGCGCGGCGCCGTCGCACGCAGAGCCGCCCGAGTGCCTCCAGGAATCGCGCCATGCCCGCAGAAAACACCCACCGCATGCAGTTTTGCAACAGATGCAACTTTGCAGCCATGGTAATGTCCGTCACATGGAGGAGGACGCCGGCCGGCCGGGGCTGCGTGAGCGCAAGAAGATGCGCACGCGGCAGGCCATCGCGACGGCAGCGCTGCGCCTGTTCGCCGAGCGCGGCTACGAGGAGACGACGATCGCCGACATCGCGGCCGCCGCCGACGTCTCGCCCCGCACGTTCTTCAGCTACTTCCCCTCCAAGGAAGACGTGATCTTCGCCGAGATCGACGACCGGCTCGCCGAGGTCGCCGAGCGACTGCGCCGCACCCCCGGCGAGTCCCCCATGGAGACGATCCGGCGCAGCATCGTGGCCGTCCTGGAGGCGATCGCGGCGGAGCACCGCGACTACGGCCCCGTCCAGGTCGCCCTCATCCTGGAGCGTCCCGCCCTGCGCGCCCGGGCGCTGCAGCGCATGACCGACGCCCAGGACGCGATCGAGGCGCTGCTGCGCGAGCTGTGCCCCGGCATCTCCGAGATCGACGCGGTGGCCGCGGCGGGCATCGCGGTCGGCGGCATGCAGGCGGTCGTCGCGCACTGCCGCCGCGAGGGCTACGACCCCCTGTCGATGCGCACCGCCCTCGACCGCGCCGTGGACCTGGTCGAGCACGGCCTCGTCTCGGTGGACGCGCTGTCGCGTCCCTCCCCCTGAACCGCCGGGCACCGGCCGGCGGAGGCGCCCGCCGTCCGGTGCCCGGCTCAGCCCCCGCGTCCGGCCGACCGGATGGGGCGAAAGATCGGTAAATGTCCCCGGCGGGATGTAGAACTGCGGCTGTGGCAGACGAGACAGGACAGACGGACGACCGCGCGCGACTCTCCGAGCATGAGCACAACGTGGAGATCGTGCTGGGCCAACTCGTGACGAGATCCGGCTTCGGCAGACTGTCCGGGAGCACCCTCGCCCACATCGACATGGCCGGCCGGTTCCTGGCCGGAGCGCTGGACCCCGCGTCCGCCGCGGCCGCGCAGACGTCCGACGCCTGTCCGTGGGCGCCGCTGGTCGGACGGATCGGGGCCGTGGCGCTGCGGGCCGTCTCGCCCGCCACCGCCGATCAGCATCGGGAGACGCTGCTGGCCCTTCTGGAGCTCTGGTCGGGCACGCCCATGGCGGATCCGGCCGTCCGGCTGCGCAGGGGACGCGTGGCCGCGAGCGTCACCGCCGCGCGGGACGAGCACGGGGCGGCCGTCGCGATCGGGGGCGCCGACGCGGAATGGGTCGCCCGCAAGAATCCGGAGCTGTCCTTCCTCGACCGCGCGTTCGGGCAGGGCGACCCGCCCGCTCTCGGCAGGGTCGTGGGCGTCACGGACGCGCCCCTTGGCTGGGGTACCGCCGATCAGCTCACCCGGCTGATCGCACTGGTCCGCGCCAAGGGCCCGGCGCCCTGGGATCGCAAGGCCGTGGACCTGCTGGCCGGGAAGACCGGCTTGTCCCGTGCCACCGCGAGTGTGGCGCTGTGCGGATTTCTCGGACACCCCAACGCCAGGGGCGGCAAGCCGACCCCGCAGGCGCGCAAGACCCTCAAGGTGACGCTCGGCGACCTCGAAGACGCCTGGTTCCGCGACATGGAAGGACACACCGACGAGGACCGGCTCGAACTCCTCGCAGACGTTCTCCCGCAGGACCCCGAGAAGCTGTGGGCGCCCGGCGGCCTCAGTGAGGTCGCGCTACGTCTCGCCCAGGCGTGGCAGCAGCGATTCGGCACGAAGGCGGTCGCCCCCCTCAGCACCATCCAGGCGGCCGAGAAGGTGGCCCCGAACGTCACCGGCGCCCAGCTGTGCGAATGGCTGGCCGATCCCGGTGCCGTCCCGCTGCTCACCAAGGACCTGGACTCCTGGCTGGAGTCCGACGACACCCCCAGGTACAAGAACCAGAAGTGCGTTCCGGCCGCCGAGACGCTCCAGCTCCGGAATCTGATCGAAGCCGTCTTGCTCGGGCTCCGCTGGTCCTACGAGGAGCTTCCCGCCGGTGACCCGGTCCGGGAGGGCGCACCCGCGGCCTACGACCTGCTGCTGCGACGGCTGGCGCACCCCGGCCTGCTGCTGCCGGCCTGCCTCTTCGACGTCGGGACGCAGGGGCTGGACGCGATCACCGACAGGTTCGGGACCGTCCCCTACCGCGGCCCCAGCGAACTCACCGTCGACTACGTCGACGACGGCCTCACGGTCGCCTCACTCGTCGAACACCAGCGGCTCGCGAGCCTGTTCTTCCGCCCCTCCGCCTACGGCGTGGACGCCCGAACCGAGCGCCTGGCCGAGGTGGTGGACGCGTCCCGCGACAGCAGGCACGCCTTCGAACGCGTGCGCCTGCTCCGCGGGAAGGGCGCCGAGGCCATGGCGCACCGCATCCGCTCCGGCGCACTACCGGAGGGGGCCTACGAGGCCGACCCGTCGGCGTCGGCGCCGTCCCTGGTGGAGGAGGTGGCCGGGCGGCTGGACGTCCCGCCGGACTCCGCCGCGCTCTACCTCCAGCTGCTGACCCTCGCCGACCCGACGGACCGCAACGTGCGCACGTGGAACCGCTGGACCCCGGCCCGCCTCCGCAAGGCCGCCGACCCCCTGGTGGCCCGCGACCTGGTGATGCGGCACGAGCACCGGGGCGCCGGACGCAAGATCTTCCTCCCCGGCCTGTGGACCCAGGGCCCACCGCCCCAGGAAACATGGAAGACCGACCTGAAGACCGCGGCCGAAGCGGAGGACACTCACACCCCGTTCATCTGGCGCCCACTCCCCGACCGCTTCACCCAAGCCTGGCACCACGCCCAGAAGCAACCACCCACCCCACCCGCGTAGGGCGGCTCGCGTCGGTCATGGTCAGTCGCTGATTTTGATGCGGAGGCGGCGGAAACCGCGGCCCTTGTTCTCGACCTTGGCGACGGTGATGCGGCCGATCTGCTTGGTGGAGCCGACGTGCGTGCCGCCGTCGGCCTGGGTGTCGAGCCCGACGATGTCGACGATCCGGACGTCCCGCACCTCCGGCGGCACCAGGTTCGTGGCCGTCCGGATGATGTCGGGGATCTCGAACGCCTCGGCGCGGGGCAGCGTCCTGACGTCGATGCGCCGGTCGGCGTCGACCTCGGCGTTGCAGGCGTCCTCGACGGCCTGCTTGAACCCGGGCGGGACCTCGCGAAGGTCGAAGTCCATGCGCGCGGACAGCGGCTCCATGTTCCCGCCTGTGACGAGGCAGCCGTAGTCGCGGAACACGACCCCGCACAGCAGGTGCAGGCCGGAGTGGGTGCGCATCAGGGCGGTCCGTCGCTCGTTCTCGACCGCGCCCCGCACGACGGTGCCGGCGGGCGGGAGCGGGTCGCCCTCGGCGGGAACGAGCACGAGGTCGCCGCCCTTGCGGACGCCGGCGATCCGAGTCTGGACGCCCTGCCAGAGCAGGACGCCGTGGTCCGGGGGCTGGCCGCCGCCGCCCGGGTAGAAGGCCGACCGGTCCAGGACGATGCCGTCCGGGCCCGCGTCGAGGACGACGGCCTCCCATTCCCGGAGGGCCTGGTCGTCCAGTTCCAGTCGTGTGGTGCGTCCGAGGGTCTCCGCGCTCATGCCGTCACCCTAGAGCCGCCGGCGCGAGGGCGCAGGGTTACCAGGGGCCGTAGGGGCCCTGGCGGGAGCCGCCGCGGCCGCCGTTGTTCTTCTTGTACGGGCCGACGGCCGGGCGGACGTCGGCCAGGTAGACGGCGGCGGCGATGAACGCGGCGACCGGGAGGATGCCGAGCAGCAGCGCGATGGGGCTGGCGCCGAGCGCCACCGGCGCGACCGCGTACGCGGCGCCGACCACGGTGGCGACGATCAGGATGATCATCCACAGCTTCTTGCTCTGCTTGCTCGCGGCGGCGTAGGCGTTCACGGGCACGGTCAGCGAGTCCACCAGCGCCCAGGCCTCCATCGCGAACGCGATGATCAGCAGCAGCCAGAAGAAGTAGTCCAGCACGTTGAAGCCCGACATCGGCGATCAGCGCTCCTGCTCGTCTCGGACGGCGACTCCTCGTCGCACGCGGGTCTTCCCTCAGCGCAACCCTATGCGCACCGTCCACCGGTGCGGCCTGATGGAACGGGCACCTGTAGGGACGACGGAGCCCGGCCGGGTGTTCCCGGCCGGGCCCGATCGCTCGACGCCGTTACTTCTTCGTGGTGGAGCGGGACTGCCCGGTGGCCCGGCTCTGCGCCGTCCGGCGCTGCGCGGTGCGGGCCTTGGACGCCTGCTTCGGCGCGGCCTGGTCGGCCGCGGCGATCTCGGCGACCTCGGAGGCCTCGCGGTGCACGACCTTCTTGCCGCGCTCGGCGAGCTCGTCGATGAACTCGAAGGCGCGGGTGCCGAAGTGCGTGGCGTACGCGACGGCGGCGCCCGGCAGTTCCCTGGCGTCCACGCGCTCCTGGTACCGGGAGACCTCGCCGCGGTAGCGGGCGGCGGTCTCGCGGACCTGCACCCGGTAGCGGTCGACGGTCTCGCGGACCTCGCCCTGGTACCTGGTCACCTGCTCGGGGACCTCACGGATCTTCTCCACCGCGAAGTCGCCGGCGCCGGCCACGGCGTAGACGGCCTTGTTCTCGCGGAGGTTGCTGGCCAGCGTCATCCGACCTCTTCCTTTCCCTTGTGCTCTGGTCCGGCCTGTTCAGGGCCGGTCTGTTCCGGTTCGGCGGTCTCGGCGGGCGCATCGGGCTCGGCGCCGAGGACGCCGCTGGCTTCGTTCTCCTTGAGGAACGACGCGTAGATGTCGAGCAGAACCTGCTTCTGCCGTTCCGTCAGGACGAGGTCGGCCCGCACGGCGGCCTGCACATCGGTGTCGGCCTCGCGGTCCTCCAGGATGCCGGCCTGCACGTACAGCGCCTCGGCGGAGATCCGCAGCCCCTTGGCGATCTGCGCGAGGATCTCGGCGCTCGGCTTGCGCAGGCCGCGTTCGATCTGGCTCAGGTACGGGTTGGAGATCCCGGACACGTCCGCCAGCTGGCGCAGCGAGATCTTCGCCCGCGTCCGCTGCTCCCGGATGTACTCCCCGATGGAGCCGACCTTCGAACTCGCCATGTCTCCACTCTCCGTCATGGTGCTTGCTATTGCAAGCACCATAGCTAGCACTTTGTGGTGAATCGCCTCACATGACGTAAATGCCAGGTGGCGCAGGTCACGCACCCCGGGAGTCACGCGGGTCGCGGCGCCGGTGTCTTGCGGACGAACCACTCGTCCACCTGGGAGGAAGCTCATGAACACAGCGCTGTGGATCGGGGCGGGGCTGCTGGCGGCAGTGGCACTGACCGGCGGTTTCACCAAGGTCTTCGTGCCCACGGCCAAGCTGGCCGAGGCCCCCGGCGGGCAGTGGACCGGGGACGCCGGGGACGGCTTCGTGAAAGCGCTCGGCGGCCTGGAACTCCTCGCCGCCGCGGGCCTGATCCTGCCCGCCGCGGTCGGCGTAGCACCGGTCATGGTGCCGGTGACGGCCGTCTGCTGGGTGCTGCTGATGGTCGGCGCGATGGTCACGCACGGCCGGCGCGGAGAGGGCAGGTTCGTGGCGTTGAACCTGGTCTACCTCGCGCTCGCGGTCTTCGTCGCGGTGGGCCGCTTCGGCCCCTGGTGAAGGGCCGGGGCCGGGGTCACAGGGACGGGGCGGCGTACGGATCGTGCTCGGCGAGCAGCTTGTCGAGGCGGGCCTGGTCGACCCGGGTGCTGATGGCCTGGGTCTCCTGCCGGTCGCGGACGCACTTGGCCAGCGTGAACGTGGACGTGATCACGTACAGCAGGCCGAGCGCCAGGAACGCGCGGACCCACGCGCTGACCGGCAGGTACGCCACCCCGACGGCGACGGCGGTGCTGGAGACGGCGAACGAGATCGCCGCCTGGACGAAGAACGCGGAGGAACCGGCCTGCGCGGGCGGTTTGGAGGTCGTCATGGGACGAGTCTGCGGCCCGCCAGCGTCCCGGGCCTGAGTACCGGCACTCAACCGCCCCTGCGCGAGGAGCTCAGAACCGGGCCGGGAGGTCAGCTCACCTTGGACGGGGACGCGATCCAGGTGTTGCAGACGGTCAGGTCGCGCCCGTTGAAGCCGGTGATCACCCAGCCCGCGTAGTGGCGTCCCGAGCCGTGGTCGCGCTTGTCCGGCGGCTGGCGGTCGTCGCCCCTGCCCAGCACGTCGTTGATCATGGCCGTGTACTGCTCGCGGGTCATCGGGAGGGTGGTGCGCTCGCTGCCGAGGAACGCGCCCGCGAAGCACTGGGCCTGCAGCTCGATGCGGCGGCTCGCCTCCGTCCGGGTGGCGGTGTCGCCGGACTCCATCTGGCCGTCCCCGTAGAGCAGGATCCCGGCCCGGTCCTGGACGTGGTGCCCGTACTCGTGCGCGATCACGCGGGCGTAGACGGCGTAGTGGGACAGCGGCTCCCCGCCCGACGTCTCGACGACGTGCCGCAGCCCCACGTACATCGTGTTGTTGGCCGGGCAGTAGAACGCGGACGCGCCGGGAGCAGGGTAGGAGCCGCAGGGGCTGCGCCCCGGCTCGACCCAGAACACCCGGTCGGGCTTGTCGAACGCGATGCCCGCCTTGGTGAACTGCTTGGTCCATGCCGAGTCCAGGCAGTCGCTCAGGGTGTCCATGAACCCGCGCATGGACTGGGCGGACGGCTGGATCGGCGGGAGGCGGCAGCTCACCGGCGTCAGCGGGCCCGTCTTGTAGATCTTGCTGTTGGTCGCCTTCTCCCGCGGCGTCGAGGGGCCGCCGGACGTGGTGGTGGACGTCCCGGTCCCGCCGGCGGCGCCCTGGCTCCCGCCGAACAGCGAGATCCCGAGGATCGCCAGGACGACCAGGGACGTCAGGCCGCCGAAGATGCCCGCGATCGTCCCGCCCGCGCTGCGGCGCGGCGGCGGGCGCATCGGGACGTACCGGTACTGCGGCGGCCCGTAGGCAGGAGACCCGTATCCCGGCCCGCCGTACGGCGGTCTCCCCTGCGGCGGCGGCCCACCGTACGGCGGCCGGCCGTAGGGGGGTCCCGGTGGCGGCGGCGGAGGGGGCGGCGGGGGGTAATGACCTGCCATAGCGCAGAATCATCGCACGCATTCCCGATACCATTTGCGGCCATGTCTGCTCTTGCGGCGATGTTCCGGTCGCGTCCGGCGGTCCTGGCGGTCTCGGCGGCGCTGGCCTTCCCCCTGCTGACCAGCACTTCCGCGGTCGCGGCCGAGGTCGGCGGGGCGCCCGCGGCCGGTGCGGCGGCCTCCGGTCTCGCCGCCGCCGAGCGGGTGCTCAAGGACGACGTCGTCCTCACCGCGGTCCAGGGCGGCACGGTCAGGGTCAAGGAGACGATCGTCTACCGGTTCGCCGGGCACGACGGCTTCCAGCGGACGTACCCGACCCGGGTGCACGAGAGCCTCACCGAGGACCGCGTCTACAAGATCGAGAACCTGCGGGCGGCCAGCCCGGACGGCGGGCCGTCGAAGGCCACCGCGTCCGGCGCGGGCCTCAACACGACGGTCAGGGTGGCGGGCGACCGGAAGCTCACCGGGGACCACACGATCGTCCTGGAGTACGACGTGCGCGGCGCGATCACCCGGATGGGGGCGGCGGAGGAGCTGCGCTGGCCGGTGGTCGGCGGCTGGAAGGTGCCGCTGGACGAGGCGAAGGCCACCGTCGACGGCGGCGCGATGATCCGCAACGTCAACTGCTTCACCGGGCCGATCGGCAGCACGATCGGCTGCACGCAGTACTACACGAACCACACGCACACCCAGGGCGTGTTCGCGCAGCAGGGGATGCTGCCCGGCGAGTACCTGACGGTCGTCGCGGGCCTGCCCTCCGGGACGACGGGCGGGCGCGCGATCTACGAGCGCCGCCACACGGTCGCGACCGCGTTCTCCGTCAACGCCGTGACCGGCGCCGCGCTCGCCGGCCTGCTGGTGCTGCTGGGCGGCGGCGTCCTCGCCCTCTACCTGCTGCGCGGCCGGGACGCGCGGACCGTCGGCAAGCGGGCCGCCGAGGGCGACCAGGTGCCGGTGGCCGGGACGGAGTTCGAGCCGCCGAACGGGGTGCGGCCCGGACAGATCGGCACGCTGATCGACGAGCAGGCCGACGTGATCGACGTGACCGCGACGATCGTCGACCTCGCCGTGCGCGGCTACCTGCTGATCGAGGAGGAGGACCGGGCCGTCACCGGCCGCCTCGACTGGGCGCTGCGCCGCCTGGACCGCCCGCAGACCGACCTGCTCCCCTACGAGCGGATCCTGCTGGACGCCCTGCTCACCGCGCCCGACGGGTCGGCCCGGGACGCCGTCCGGCTGTCGGAGCTCGGCGGGACGTTCGCGACGAAGCTGGCACAGGTCAGGTCCGCGATGTACGACGACGTGGTGAAGCAGGGCTGGTTCGCGCGGCGGCCCGACACCGTCCGGTCCCGGTGGACGGTCGCGGGCATCCTCGTGACGCTGGCCGGCATCGCCGGGACGGTCGCGCTGGCGTTCACCACCGAGTGGGCGCTGGCCGGGCTCGCGCTGATCATCGCGGGCGCGGCGCTGGCCTATGGCGGCCAGTACATGCCGGCGAAGACGGCGCGCGGCGCCACGGTGCTCGCGCACACGATCGGTTTCCGGGCGTTCCTGGAACGCGGCGCCATCCCCGACGACGGCTCCATGGCGGCGCGCCAGCGGATCGCGCTGTTCTCGCGTTTCCTGCCGTACGCGGTGGTGTTCGACGTCGTGGCGAAGTGGGCCGAGACGGTCGAGGACGCGGGCGAGCGCGCGACGGGCGCCGACAACCTCTACTGGTACGAGGGCCCGGCGGAATGGGACCTGTCGAAGTTCGCCGAGTCGATGCGCACGTTCACGCTGGCCACGTCGGGGTCGATCTCCCAGTCGCGCGGGCTGTGACGGCCCCCGGCGGTTAACGGCCTGACGCCGGGTAAAGCCTGGGCGAGGAGGTGTCGCCTCATGGTGGCCGCTGCGATGCTCGCCGTCCCCGTGCTCGCCCGATCCGACCGCTTGGGGGACGCCGCCTTCATGGCCGTCGGCCCGGCCGTCATCTTCGTGGCGCTCATCGGCTGGGTGACGGTGGTGCTGACGACGTCGCGCAAGCGCCACCACTACCCCAGCGCCGAGGACGGCCTGCCGCACCGCGGGCCCGTCATGGGCGGTGTGATCATGGGCAGCCCGGCGCAGCGGACGCGCCGCGATCCGGCCCCGTCGGTGACCCACCGCGAGGTCATGGCCCATATCGAGCGGGGACGTGCGGAGGAGGAGGCGGCCCGTACGCGGGAGCGGGCCGAAGCGGGGAAGGTCCGCGCCGAGCCGCCCGCCAGGAGCCGCCGCAGATTCGGCCTTCCCCGGCTCCGCTGACGCGGAGGCCGGCGCAGAGGACGCGACGCCCGCCGGGTCAGGCGACCCCGCACCCGGGCCGGCGGGCGCCGTAGACGCCCGCGGTGGCGGCCGAGACCCCTCCCGGCCGCCACCGCGGGTCTTAACGGTCGACTCGGTCTGCTCGTAAGATGTCTGACATCTTACGAGGGAGGCTTTCGTGGCGTTGAGTCCCGTACCGGGCGGATCGACGGTGGACGCCGTGCTCGACCAGCTCCAGGCGCAGGTCAGCGCGGGCGCCTGGCCGGTCGGCCGGCGGATCCCGGCCGAGCTGGACCTGGCGGCGCAGCTCGGGGTGAGCCGTCCGGCCGTCCGGGAGGCGATCCGGGCGCTGTCGCACGTCGGGGTGCTGGAGGTGCGGCGCGGCGACGGGACATACGTGCGCAGCAGCGCCGACCCGCGCCCGCTACTGCGCCGGGTGTCCCGCGCGTCCGCCCGGGACGTGTTCGAGGTGCAGCTCGCCTACGACGTCCAGGCGGCCCGGCTGGCGGCGCGCCGCCGCACCGGCGCGGACCTGGCGCGGCTGGAGGGGCTGCTCCGCGCCCGCGACGAGGCCACCGAGCCGGACGCGTTCGGCGCCGCCGACGCGCGGTTCCACCTCGGCGTCGCGGAGGCGTCCCGCAACCCGGTGCTGATCGAGGCGATGCGGTTCTTCATCGACCGGCTGCACGAGTCGATGCGCGCGATCAGGATGGACCGCGAGGTCCCCGAGGCGGGCCCGGCCCGGCACCGCGCCGTGCTGGACGCGATCGCGGCGGGCGATCCGGAGGCCGCGGCGTCGGCCGCCGCCGCCGTCGTGGAGCCGACCCTCGCCGTCCTGGAGTCCCTGCTCGGCGACGCCGGGACGCCCGGGGAGGACGCGTGACCGGACGGCGCGCCGGGCTGGCCGTCGCCCTGCTGATGATCGTCCTGCTGGCGGTCAACCTGCGGCCCGCGATCGCGGCGGTCGGGCCGCTGCTGACCGAGATCAGCGACGCCTTCCGGCTGTCCGGGACGGCGGCGGGCGCGCTCACCACGCTGCCGCTGGCGTTCTTCGGCTCCTACGGCCTCCTCGCCGCCTTCCTGCGCCGCCCGCCGCGCAGCGAGACCCTGCTCGTGTGCGCGATGGCGCTGCTCGTCGCCGGGCTGCTGCTGCGGCTGCCGGGCGGCGTGGCGGCGCTGTTCGCCGGCTCCCTGGTCGCCGGGATCGCGATCAGCATCGGCAACATCGCGGTGCCGGCGATCATCAAGCGGGACCACCCGTCCCGGATCACCACGGTCACGGCCGTCTACACGGTCGCGGTGACGGCGGGCGCGTCCCTGTCGTCCGGGCTCGCCGTGCCGGTGGAGGACTGGTTCGGCGCGTCGTGGCGGCTGCCGCTCGGCCTGCTGGCGATCCCGGCGGCGCTCGCCGGGCTGCTGTGGCTGCCGAGGGCGCGGCGGGCGGCGCACGCGGCCCGCTCGGCCCCGCCCGCCGCGCCCCCGCGCGGCGTCGCGGCGCTGGTGTGGCGGTCGCGCCTGGCCTGGCACGTCACGGCGTTCATGGGCCTGCAGTCGCTGCTGGCCTACGTGGTGATCGGCTGGCTGCCGACGCTCTGCCAGGACCGCGGGATGGACGCGGCGTCCGCCGGCTACGTGCTGGCGCTGGTGGCGGCGGTCCAGGCGGTCGGGTCGCTGGCCGTCCCGGTGCTGGCCCGCCGGACCCGCGACCAGCGCCCCCTGGTGATCGCCACGGTGGCGCTGACCGCGCTGGGCTTCGCCGGGGTGACCTGGGCGCCGATCGGCTCGGTGTGGGCCTGGACGGTGGTCCTCGGCCTCGGCCAGGGCCTCGGCTTCGCGACCGCGCTGTCGTTCATCGGGCTCCGCGCGCACGACGCCCACGTCGCCGTCCAGCTGTCGGGGATGGCGCAGGGCGTCGGCTACGTCATCGCGGCGCTCGGCCCTCTCGCCCTCGGCGCGCTGCACGACGCCACCGGCGGTTGGACCGTTCCGATGCTGGGCGTGCTGGCCGTCTGCGCCGCCCTGGCCGTCCCGGGACTGCCCGCCGGACGGCTCCGCACGGTGGGCGCGCCCGCCGCCCCGGCGCCCGAGGTGGTTAACACGGGTTCCAGCGGACACATCCCTAACTGAACCGGCGTGGTCCGGTCCGCGCCATCGGGAGGTGGTCCGCCTTGCTCGCCACGATCGTCGCCGACCCCGTGCTGGCGAACACGTCCCCCACGGGCGCCCGCTACTTCGTCTGGATCATTCCGTTCTTCATCATCGGCGCCCTGGTGGCCTGGGTGTACGCGACGCGCGCCGCCTCGTCCAGGAAGCTCCACTGCTCCCGCAGGAACAACCAGCTGAACCAGCGGGGCATGGAGCAGGGCGGCTACTACACCTACGCGCCGGGGATGTTCTCGCACAGCTACCCGCCGGCCAAGGAGGGCCAGCCGCTGGAGTTCCGCAAGGACAACCCCCAGCCCGGGCGGGAGCCGAGGAAACCGTGGCCGGAGGGCGTCCTCTACGAGCAGACGATCTTCAAGGGCGAGTTCGAGGACCTCAAGACGCCCAAGGACCCCGAGCCCCTCTAGCCCGTGTTTCACAGTCCCGGCCCGCTCCGCTCGCCTGGCGGCTCGCTACGTAACCGGTACTGGGCGAACGCGGCATCGCTTCGCGATCCGCCCGGCTCCGCTCGCCTCCGGCCTCGCTCCACCGGCCAGGTCACACGTTCGCGCGCGTGGCCGAGGCCACTTCGAGACGGGCCCTAGCCCGCCGGACGGGAGGCCGGGCCCCGCTCCGCGCGCGTGTAGACGGTGACGACGAGCCCGGAGTCGAAGGCGTGGGTGTCGGCCGGGGTGAACGCCGCCACGGAGAAGGGCCCGTCGAACAGCGGGATCCCGGACCCGATCACCAGCGGGTGGCGCTTGATGACCAGCACGTCGATCTCGTCCGCCACCGCGGCGGCGAGCTTCCCGCCGCCCGCGAGCCAGATGTCGAGCCCGTCCCCCTCCTTCAGGTCGCGGACCAGACCGACCGGGTCGCCGGGGACGACGGTCACCGCGGGGTCCTCGACCCTGATCGTCGCCGAGACGACGTACTGCTCCAGGTGCGGATACGGGCTGGTGATCCCGGCGGCCAGGGCGGGCTCGTAGGTGCCGCGCCCCATGACGACCGTGTCGAAGTGCCGGTTCGGCGCGTCGGCGATGCCGAGCGGGCCGCGGACGTGGGCGGGCAGGCTCTCGGGGTACTCGGCCTTGATCATCTCGGCCGGCTCGCCCTCGAAGGGCATGAAGTCGTACTGCCCCTCCGGCCCGGCGATGTAGCCGTCGAGGGTGGCGGCGACGTAGTAGACCAGCTTGCGCATGCGGTGCTCGCTTTCAGGCGTGGTGTACGGAAGGGAAGCGGGCCGCGCGTCAGCGGGCGGAGCCGGGCTTGCGCGGCGGCCGCGGCCGCGGAACGCTGCGGGGCTTCGGAACGTGCCGGTCCCAGCCGGGACGTCCCGCGCGGGCGGGCAGGGCAGGGCGGTTCTGGGGCAGGCGAAGTGCGGAAGGGGTGGTGGACCGGGCGCGCATGCGATCTCCTCGACACTGGATTTGATGTACTCTAAGTGCAGTGGTTTGAACTTAGTACTGCACTTGCAGTGATTGCAAGCTGGTGTGATGGAGGTCACAGTGCGACGCAACCCGGCCCGTCGGGCCGCCCTGCTGGACGCGGCGATCGAGGTCCTGGCCCGCGAGGGGTCGCGGGGCCTGACGCTGCGCGCCATCGACGCCGAGGCGGGCGTCCCCACCGGCACCGCCACCAACTACTTCGCCAACCGCGCCGACCTGCTCACCCAGGTCATGCACCGCACCCGCGAGCGCCTCACCCCCGATCCCGAGGCGCTGGCCGAGACGATGCGGCAGGCGCCCACGCACGCGCTGGTCACCGAGCTGATGCGCCAGCTCCTCGGCCGCATGCGGGCCGACCGGCCCGGCTACCTCGCCATGCTGGAGCTACGGCTGGAGGCGACGCGGCGCCCGGAACTGCACGCCGAGCTCGGCGGCTTCCTCACCGCCGAGCACGAGGAGATCGTCCGCTACCACCTGGACGCGGGCCTGCCCGGCGACGCCACGGGCGTCGGCCTGCTCTACTTCACGATGGCCGGGCTGCTCCTGGACGACTTCACCGCCCCCGCCATCACGGAGCCCTACGACACCGGCGCCCTGATCGAGACGATGGTGGACCGTCTGCTGCCGGAGAAGAACTAGGCGGTCCGGTCGAAGACGCCTGGTGCCGGGCGGATGGCGCCGACGACGCCGTCCCCGCCGCGCACCTCGACGGTCGCCAGCTCGTCCAGGGCGACCCGGTCGGTGCCGTCGTGGACGCCGAGGGCCCGCAGCAGCGCGACGGTCACGGGCGTCCGCGCCCGCATCGCCCCGTCGTCGATCTTGACGACGCCGGCGCGCCCGTCGGCGAACGCGAAGGCGTCCACGCCCTCGGCGCCGCACTTGACGAGCAGGCCGGGGACGGCGTCCATCAGCTGCCGCTCCTCGCGCCGGGTCCCGGACGTCCACTGCGGGTGCGTCCGCATGGCGTCGGCGACGCGCCGCTCGTGAGTGCCCGGCTCGGCGAGGACGAGCGCCCGGAACGCCCGCGCGACGCCCGCGATGGACACGGCGAACAGCGGTGCCCCGCACCCGTCCACGCCGACCGCCGTGGCGGGCTCCCCGGCCAGTTCCTCGACGACCTCCCGGACGATCCGCTGCAACGGGTGGCCGGGATCGAGGTAGGAGTCGGTGGGCCAGCCCGCCGTGACGCATGTGGCGAGCATCGCGGCGTGCTTCCCGGAGCAGTTCATGCGCAGCCGGGACTGGCCGCCGCCCGTCCGGGCGACCTCCTGCTGCGCCGCGGGGTCGATCGGCCAGCTCTCGGGGCAGCGCAGGTCGCCGGCCCCCAGCCCGGCGCCCGCGAGGATCTTCTCCACCCCCTCGACGTGGAAGTCCTCACCGGAGTGGCTGCCCGCCGCGAGCGCGAGCAGCTCGCCGCCGAGTTCGAGCCCGCCGCGCAGGATCGCGACCGCCTGCATCGGCTTGTTCGCCGACCGGGGGAAGATCGGCGCCCCGGTCTCCCCCGCCCGGAAGGCGACGCCCCCGTCGGCGGCCAGCCCGATCGCCGCCCCCCGGTGCCGGGACTCCACGAACCCGGAACGCTCCACCTCGACCAGCACAGGATTGACGTCCACCGCACCCCTCCATCACCACGACACCGGAGCCACCGGCGCTCTCCCCGCCCCGGACGGCATCTCCGAAGGTCAAGTACCCGGCGTACCCCATGAAAGCGGCACCCGGCCCCACGAAAACGGCCAGGTTGCCCCATCCCGGCTTGACTCGCCCGGAGGGGTGCTCGCGCCGGTCAGCGGGGTCTGGTGGCGAGGAGGGTGCGGGCCTCGGCGGGCGCCATCGGCGGGCGCCCGGCCAGGTGCGCCGCCTGGGCCGCGCGTTCCACCAGCTCGACGTTCGCCGTGACCGGGCGGCCCTTGGCGAAGGTGACCGTGTCCTCCATGCCGACCCGCAGGTGGCCGCCGGCCGACAGGGCCGCGAACAGGACGGGCAGGGACGTCCGGCCGATGCCGGTGGCCGACCACGTGGCGCCTTCCGGGAGGGCCTCGACGGCGGCGACGAGGGTGCGGGCGTCGCCCGGCATCCCGCCCGGGACGCCCATCACCAGGTCGCAGTGGACGTGGCCGCCGTAGGGGAGCCCGTGCTTGTCCAGGAGGCGGCGCAGCGACGTGATGTGCCCGAGGTCGAACAGCTCGAACTCGGGGACGACCTCCAGCTCCTGGGTGCGCTTGTACAGCTCCACCATGAACGACCACGGGTTCATGAACACGTCGTCGCCGAAGTTGACCGTCCCGCAGGTGAGCGAGCACATGTCGGGCCCGGCATCCAGGACGCGGAGCCGGTCCTCGTACGGGTCGGTGACCGCGCCGCCCGTGGACAACTGGACGATCAGGCCCGTGCTCTCCCGCAGCGCCGTCACCGTGTCCCGCAGCAGGAACGGGTCGAGGGTGGGCCGCGTGTCGTCGTCGCGGACGTGCACGTGGATCACGGCCGCGCCGGCCGCCTCGCACTCCTCGGCCGTCCGGACCAGTTCATCCAGGGTGACGGGCAGGGCCGGAACGTCCGCCTTGGCGGACTCCGCGCCCGTGGGCGCCACCGTGATGAGCGTCGTTGCTCCCATGTTCGGCAGAATGCATGGTCATGCGTGCTGTAGTCCAGAGGGTGAGCCAGGCCAGCGTGTCCGTGGACGGGCGCGTCGTCGGCGCGATCGAGGGGCCGGGACTGCTGGTCCTGGTCGGCGTGACGCACGACGACGGCGCGGAAAGCGCCCGCAGGCTGGCGTCCAAGCTGTGGGGGCTGCGGATCCTGGACGGCGAGAAGTCGTGTTCCGACGTGAACGCGCCGCTGCTCGTCGTGAGCCAATTCACTCTCTACGGGGACGCGCGGAAGGGCCGCCGTCCGAGCTGGACGGCCGCCGCGCCCGGTCCCGTCGCCGAACCCCTGGTGGACGCGGTGGTCCGGGAGCTGCGCGAGCTGGGCGCGAAGGTCGAGACAGGGGAGTTCGGGGCGGACATGAAGGTCGCGCTGGTCAACGACGGGCCGATCACGCTGATCCTGGACGTCTGACCGCGCGGCCGGCCGGGCGCGCGGCTCAGCGGAACCCGTAGACCATGCCGACGAGCGCGGTGACGGTCCCGGCGGCGGCGAGGAGGATGAGGACGCGGTCCTGCGGGACGAGGCGGCCGCGCACGCCCGAGGACACCACGACGGTCCCGGTGTCGCTCTCGTCCCCGACGGGCCCCTGCTCGAACGGGTTGCGGAGCCCGGCGAGCCGCCACAGCGCGTCGTTGCGGAGCCGCTGGTGGGCCGGGCCGCAGGCGAACAGCCGGCCTCTGGTGCGCTCGGTGCAGGCGGCGCCCTTCGGCGTCAGCACCCGGCACAGGGTGGGGACGAGCGCGAACTCGTACAGGCACCAGGCGAGCAGGCCGAGCAGCGCGACGCGCCATGAGTGCTGCCACCACGCGATCCCGGCGATCGCCGCGAACAGGGCCCACCAGGTCAGGGCGGACTCCCGGCGCGGGCGGCGCCGGGTCCCTCCCCTCCGCGCCGCGGGCGGCTCCCCTTTCCCCAGGTTCGGGACCATCGGTAGGAATCCACCTTCCCCGGGCGGCGGTCGGTCAGAAATCGTCTTATCAGACGATATTCGTCCCAGGGTCGGGCTGCTACCCGTGTTTCGCGGGCCGGCGGCGCAGAGCGATCTGCGCGTTCGCGCCCGTCTCCGGTGACACGACGACCTCCTGCGCCGCCGCGACGCCGCCCGCGAGCAGCTCCGCGTCCACCGGGACGTTCCGCTTGACCAGCGCCAGCGCGATCGGCCCCAGCTCGTGGTGCCGCGCCGCCGACCCGACGAACCCGACCGTCCGGCCCCCGGGGACCTCCACCGGGTCGCCGTGCGCGGGCAGCCGGTCGACGCTGCCGTCCAGGTGCAGGAACACCAGGCGGCGCGGGGGCCGCCCCAGGTTGTGGACGCGCGCGACGGTCTCCTGTCCCCGGTAGCAGCCCTTGTTCAGGTGGACGGCCGTCTCCACGTACCCGGCCTCGTGCGGGATCGTCCGGTGGTCGGTGTCGAGGCCGGCCCGGGGGCGGTGCTCGGCGATGCGCAGCGCCTCGTACGCCCAGATCCCCGCCGGCTTCGGGCCCTCCGGGAACTCGCCGCGCGGGACGATCCGCGTCGTCGTGCCCGCGACGTCCGGCCAGGCGGGACGGCCGTCGTCGGGGCCGCCCGGCCCGGTGACCACCATGAACTCGTCCGACACGTCGGCGACCTCGACGCGCAGCATGAACCGCATCCGGTCGAGGAACTCCACCAGCGCCGGGGCCGCGCCCGGCTCGACGTGGGCCCACACGGCCTCGCCGTCGTCGACGAGGAACAGGTGGTGCTCGATGTGCCCGTTCGGGCCGAGCAGCAGCGCCTCGGTCGGCTCCGCCGGCTTCAGCCCGTCCAGGTGCTGGCTCAGCAGGCTGTGCAGCCAGCTCAGCCGGTCGGGCCCCGAGACGCGGACGACGCCCCGGTTGCTCCGGTCGACGAACGCCGTCCCGTCCTCCAGGGCGCGTTGCTCCCGCGCCGGGTCCCCGTAGTGCGCGGCGACCTCCTGGTCGGGCGCGTCGGCGGCGACGGCTCCGGGCGACTGCAGCAGAGGGCTCTCCATGCCGTCCAGACTATGTCGCGGACCGGCGGATCGCGCCGCCCGGCTACGCCTCGCGGCAGTCCTTGCAGCGCCCGTAGACGGTCAGGTGGTGGACGTCGGTCTCGAAGCCGAAGTCGCGCGCCAGGACGTCGGCCAGGCCGGCCGCCGCGCGCGGGTCGACGTCCTCCACGGTGTGGCAGCCCCGGCAGACGAGATGGATGTGCTCGGCCTCGGCGGCGAGATGGTAGTTCGGCGGGCCGTGCCCGAGATGGGCGTGCTTGACGAGCCCGAGCTCCTCCAGGAGTTCGAGCGTCCGGTATACGGTGGAGATGTTCACGCCGCGGGCCGTGCGCTGCACCTCGGTGCAGATCTCCTCGGGGGTCGCGTGCTCCAGGTTGGTGACCGCTTCGAGCACCAGCTGGCGTTGCGGGGTCACCCGGTAGCCCTTGGCCCGCAGCTCCTCCTGCCACGACTCGACCATGCACCGAGTCTAGGCGGTGCTTTCGAAGTCCCGGCCCACTTCGCTCGCCTGGCGGCTCGCTGTGTTTTCGAAGTCCCGGCCCACTTCGCTCGCCTTGCGGCTCGCTACGCGACCGAGCCTGGGCGAACGCTGCATCGCTTCGCGATCTGCCCGGTTCCGCTCGCCTCCGGCATCGCTCCACCGGCCAGCTCACGCGTTCGCGCGCTTGACCGAGGCCGCTTCGAGACAGGCTCCAGATCCCGGGCGGCGACGGTCCGGATGTCCGATTTCAGCTCACGGAAAATCCGCTTGCCTCCCCGCGCGGGCGTCGCATACGTTCGGGATACGCGCGAAAGGAGGTGGTCCTAACCAATGGTTGCTTGTAGGACTCGCGAGGTGACTGTCCGCTAGTCGCCGTTCCGCCTCGGATCCTCCGCCCACTGGGCAGAGGTAGCCGGTCGCGACGGTGACCGGCGAATACCAGGCAGTTACCCGGTCCCCGGACCGATGGACCCGTCCTGTCCGTCGCCCCGCCACCCGGCGGGAAGGTCCGGGGATCGATCATGTCCGGGGCCCGTCCGGGCGGTCACCTCCGGGACCGGCCCTCTCCGCCGCTCAGGAGACCTTCTTCAGCTGGGCCGACAGGTGCGACTGGAGCTCGTGCCCCATCGCCGCCATGTCGTACGCCCAGCCGAGGTCCTCGCCGATCAGCCCGTAGAGGCGGTGGCCGCCGGTGACCTCCTTGGCCGACTCCGTCCGCGCGACGACGTCCGTGTGCAGCTCCACGCGGTTGAACGCCACGTCCCCCACGTAGATCTCGACGATGCCCGTCGGGTGGGCCAGCGTGACCTCCACCTGGTGGTCGGGCCGCGGCCGCCAGTACCCCGTCTCCATGCCCAGCGGACGCCCGAGCGTGCCGTCCTCCTCGATCTTCCAGGTCCGGCTCGCGTAGATCAGGAACGGCTTCCCGACGTGCGTGAACGAGATCTCCTGGCCGAAGTTGAACGACTCGATCGTGGGATAGCCGCCCACGCCGGCGCCCTCCCAGGTGCCGAGGAGGAACTTCAGCGGCTCAAGGTCGGGGTGCAGCTCAACGTCCATGGGCACCGAGGGTAGCGGCGCGCGCCGCCGTGCGCGTCCCCGTGCGCCGTCCCCTCCGGTCCGGGACCGGCGTCCCTGTCCGGAGCCGGGCGGCGCCCCGACCATGGGGACGTGACGCCCCTCACCATGAGCATGGTGGTCCCGCTGATCATCGCCGCGGGCCTGCTGGCCGCGGGCTGGGTCTGGCGGATCCGGTTCCGCAACCTGCGTCGCGCCGTCCAGACCGACTGCGCCGGCCTCGCCGGGCTCCACGACGGCGTCCCGTGCCAGGTCAGCGGGACGGCCCTCGCCGTCCAGCCCGCGCCGTTCTCGGGCCGCCCCTGCGCCTGGTACAAGACGAAGGCGACGGCCAGCACGAAGACGGGCAAGCGGGTCTTCGTCGACGAGAGGTCGACGACGCCGTTCCCTCTGCGGGACGGGACGGGGCACGTCGTCATCGACCCCGCCACCGCGGCCGTCGACGGCGCCGTCCGGACGATGGACGAGCGCCGCCCCGCGAACGGGGACCTGCCCGGCGTGGACGGGGAGGTAGCCGAGTACCGGTACGAGGAGTGGATCCTGCCGGCCGACCGGCCGCTCTTCGTTCTCGGCACCGCGACCGGCGGCTCCGTCGGCAAGGACAAGGAGACCGGCCAGTACGCCATCAGCACGCGGACGCGCCGCGAGTACCGGCGCCGGGCCGTGATGTTCATGGGGATCGGGTACGGCGGCGGCGCGGCCGTCTTCCTCGCCTGCGCGGCCGTCGTCGCCCTCGACCACCTCTACCTCGGCTGAGGCGTCCGGCCTACCGGAGCCGGCCCAGCTTGATCACGAGGAGGACGGCGGCGACCGCCATCAGCCCCAGGACGACGACAAGGATTCCCGCGTTCACCAACCCGGCCACATCGCAGGATGCTACGCGGAACACCGGACTAGAGTGCCTTCATGGCAAGACCACTGGTCATCAAGGTGACGGCTGGCGCGGACGCCCCCGAGCGCTGCAACCAGGCGTTCACGGTCGCGGCGGCCGCCGCGGCGAGCGGGGTCCCGGTCTCCCTCTGGCTGACCGGGGAGTCGGCGTGGTTCGCGCTGCCAGGACGGGCCGCCGGGTTCTCACTGCCCCACGCCACTCCCCTGGACGACCTTCTCGGCGTCATCCTCGCGGCGGGCCGCGTCACGCTCTGCACCCAGTGCGCCGCCCGCCGCGAGATCGGCCCGGACGACGTCCTGCCCGGCGTCCGCATCGCCGGCGCCCCGACCTTCGTCGAGGAGATCACCCTTCCGGACGTCCAGGCCCTCGTGTACTGACACGAGGAGGACGTCCGGGCCCGGGTTCGCCCGGCCACCCGCCCCGGGACGCGACGGCCGTGCGCTCCGCAGGCCCAGACCGAGCCCCGCGGCGGCCGAGCCGGCGAGGCCGAGCATGAGGTCGCCGATGGTGTCACGGTAGATCGTGACGGTCTCGGGGGTGTCGAGGATGAAGACGCCGTACTCGAAGAACTCCCACAGGATGGCCGCGGCGGCGCCCAGACCGGTGCACGTCAGGGCGAGCGTCCAGGACCTGAGGCCCGCCCAGCGGCGCAGGGCGGCACCGGCGGCGGCGCTCAGCAGGGCCCAGTTCCCGAAGTGGCAGGCGTCGTCGAACCAGCCGACCGTGTCGTAGAGGTCGGCGGCGTTCCCGGCGACGTCCACGACGAAGGGGGCGGTGACGAGGAGGTCGACGTCCCAGGGGAAGGGCCGCTCCCGGCCGCGCAGCGCCCAGACCAGCGTGACGATCATGACGGCGGCGGGGTAGGCGGCCACCCGCACGCCCATCGCCTTGTCCGCGAACCGGTCCCATCCGGGGAACGCGACGGCCAGCGCCAGCAGCGCGGCGAGGGCGGCCTTGGCGGCGAGGGCGGGCGGGCGCCAGCGCGAGGTGTCCATGGCCGAAGCATGGCCGCCCGCCAGGTCCGGCGGCATCGGTGCGGGTACTCAGGCCCGCCTGAGTGCTTTCGCCCTGCTCCCGAAGCCGGGAGCTCGCGGCCGGGGCAGCGGGCCATGGCGGTAGAACGCCCGGAGAACGGAAATAGGACTGCCGACGTGCCCCCGAGACTGGAGCCGCCGGATGGCCGACATACCCGCATGGGCCTGGGGCGCGACGATCGCACTGATCATCGCGCTCTTCGTGTTCGACCTGCTGGTCGCCGTCCGGCGCCCGCACGCGGTCCACATCCGGGAGGCGACGTTCTGGTCGGTGTTCTACATCGCGGTCGCGGTCCTGTTCGGCGGCGCGGTGTGGATGCTCGCCGGGTCGGCGGCGGGCACCGAGTACTTCTCCGGCTGGATCGTGGAGAAGAGCCTGTCGGTCGACAACCTCTTCGTCTTCGTGATCATCATGGCGAAGTTCTCGGTGCCCGCCGAGTACCAGCAGAAGACGCTGCTGTTCGGCATCGCGGCGGCGCTGCTCCTGCGGGTGGTCCTGATCGCGGTCGGCGCCGCCGCGATCAACCTGTTCTCCTTCACGTTCCTGATCTTCGGGCTGATCCTGATCTGGACGGCGGTCCAGCTCATCCGGCATCGCAACGAGGAACCCGACGTGGAGGACACCTTCCTCGTCCGCCGCGCCCGCAGGATCCTGCCGGTCAGCCAGGACTTCCACGGCGGGCGGATGCTCGCCCACGAGGACGGCCAGCGCGTGATGACGCCGCTGCTGCTGGTCTTCGTCGCCATCGGCAGCACGGACGTGCTGTTCGCGCTGGACTCCATCCCGGCCGTGTTCGGCGTCACCGACGACCCGTTCATCGTCTTCACCGCCAACGCGTTCGCCCTGCTCGGGCTGCGCGCCCTCTACTTCCTCATCGAGGGCCTGCTCGAACGCCTCGTCTACCTGTCGATCGGCCTGTCGGTGATCCTCGCGTTCATCGGCTGCAAGCTGATCCTGGAGTTCCTGCACCAGGACGTCTCCACGTCCGTCCCCGAGATCCCGACGCCCCTCTCCCTGGGCGTGATCCTGGTGATCCTGCTGTTCACGACCGGTGCCAGCCTGGTCCGCGTCCACCACCACCCGGAGGAGAGGGCCAAGGCCGGCTCCCTGCGCGGCCGCCGGGAGAAGAAGCCCCGCGAAGAGGAGCCGAGCGCCCGCTGACCGGGGCTCAGCCCATGCTCTTGGCGCCGTCCAGCGACTCCCGGATGATGTCGGCGTGGCCCGCGTGCTGGGCCGTCTCGGCCGTGATGTGCAGCAGCACCCGGCGGATCGACCAGTGCGTGTCGGTGTTCCACGGGGCCTTGGGCAGCTCGTGCCGGAGGTCCAGGTCGGGCAGGGTCGGGACGAGTTCGTCGGTCCGGCTGGCCACCTCGGCGTAGGCGTCCAGGACCCCGGCCAGCGTCTCGCCGGGGAGCATCGTGAACTCGTCCGCGCGGCGCTTCCAGTCCTCCTCGGTCATCTGGGTGAAGTCGCCCATCGCGGAGGCGCCTTCGAGGATGAAGTCCACCCAGCCCCGCTCGCAGGACGTGACGTGCTTGACGAGGCCGCCGAGGCAAAGCTCGCTCGCCGTGGTCCGCCGCCCGGCCTGCTCGTCGGTGAGGTCCCGCGTGGTGAACCGGAGGAAGTGCCGCGCCTTCGCGAGCTCCGCCAGCAGGTCCGCCCGCTCCCCGGTGACCGCCCGCGCATTGTCAACGTTCATGGTTCCCGCCTTCGTTCGTGTCGTTCACCTGCGAGACCACGGTAGAAATCAAGGCGGTCAGATCCTGGCCTCCATCGCCGATCCGGAGAACTTCTTTGGCCGCGTTAGGGCTGGGCCAGTAGCCGTCGTGTGACGTCCCGTTCCGCTCGGGCTCCGAGGGCGTCCCAGCTCTTGGCCGCTCGCGCGAGGCCGTCGGCGTCGCCCTCGGCACGGGCGCGGGCGCGGTCGAGGCACGCCGCCGCCCACCGGTTCTCCTCGCCGAGCGGACCGGCCTCGGCCAGCAGTTCCGCCGCGCGGGGCAGCCCGGCGGCCACGGCCAGTTCCGCGCCCGCCGCCCGCGCGTACGCCAGGTACGGGTCCAGCGGCGTCCCGGCGGCGAACGCCTCGCGGACGAGCGGCTCGGCGTCGTCGAAGCGCCCGTCGTGCAGGGCGAGACGGGCGTCCACGAAGGCCACCGGCGCCGCCGGGCCGCCGGCCACCCGTGCGGCCCGGGCCCGCCACAGCGCCGCCGGTTCCCGGTCGCCGGACATCCCGCAGGCCAACGCGGTCGCGCACACCGACGCCAGCATCCAGCGCGGCGCCGGCCGTCCGGCCCGCTCCCACCGGTCCCACATCCGCTCGCCGTGCCCGATCGCTTCGCGGAAGCGCCCGGTCAGCGCCAGCGGCTGGACGAGGCGGCCGGCGGTGATGTGCGTGTCGCGCAGGAGGTCGTCCTCCATGCCCGCCCGCGCCGCCTCCATCCCGCCGCGCAGGTCCCCGGCCATGATCGCGTAGATGCAGGCGCGGCCGTAGGTGTTGCAGACCTCCGGCGCGCAGTACGGGTCGTCGCGGTCCATGGACGCGAGCAGGCGCAGCCGCTCCCGGGTGATCCGGTTCGCCTCCCGCAGCCGCCCGGCGCGCAGCGCCGCGGTGCCCGCAGCGCACAGCGCGGAGCTGGTCAGCACCGGATCCCCCGCCGCCCGCGCGGCGGCGACGGCGGCCGCCGCGAGCCCGGCGTCCGGGACGGCCTCGCCCGGCCCGGCCAGCCAGGCCCGGGCCACGGCCACGCGCGCGGCCACCTCGCGGTCGCCGCCGTGCCCGGCCGCGGACGCCTCGGCGAACAGGTCGTGCAGGCGCTCGCGCGGCACGCGGGTCTCGAACGCCTCCGGGAAGCGGCACGCGGTCTCCACCGCCCGCGCCAGGTCGACCGCCCGGCCGCGCTCGTCCCCGGCCCGCCGCGCCCGCTCGGCCGCCTCCAGCAGCAGGTCGAACACGTGCTGGTTGGACGTGGTGCTGACGTGCGCGCATCCGGCCCCGGCCCGCAGCTCCCGCGCCGCCGAGCCGGGGTCCCGCGCGAGGGCGGCGGCCGTCCGGTAGTGCGCGAAGGATTCCAGCAGGTTGCGGCGGGCGAACGTCAGGTGCGCCAGCGCGCTCGCCAGCCGGTACGTCACCTCGCCCGCGCCGGCGTCGTCCGGCGGCGCGGGCGAGGCCAGCGCGGCCCGCAGGTCGGCGGCCATGGCGTCGAAGTCGTCCCGCCACCCCGGGTCGCCGAGCCGGTCCTCGGCGGCGGACGCCGCGGCCGCGGCCCAGCGGAGGCGGCGGGCCCTCGTCCCGTCCTGCTCCCCGGCGTCGGACAGCCGGGCGAGCGCGAACGCCCGGACCGTCTCCAGCAGCCGCCACCGGCTGACCCGGCCGCGCACGTGCACGACGAGGCTCTTGTCCACCAGCCGGCCGAGCAGGTCGGCGACGCCCGCGCGGTCCCCGCCCACCGCGGCGGCGGCTTCCATATCGAACGCCCCCGCGAACACCCCGAGCCGCCGGAACAGCGCCCGCTCCTCGTCCGCGAGCAGGTCGTGGCTCCAGGACAGCACCGCGTCGAGGGACCGGTGCCGCTCCTGGCCGCCCCGGCCGCCGGACAGCAGCCGCAGCGCGTCCTCCAGCGCGGCGAGCAGCCCCGTCGCGCCGAGCGACGCCGCCCGGGCCGCGGCCAGCTCGATCGTCAGGGGCATGCCGTCCAGCCGGGCGCACAGCTCCGCGACCACCTCGGGCTCCGCCACGAACCGCGGATCGGCGGCGAGCGCGCGGTCGCGGAACAGCCGCTCGGCGTCCGAGCCCAGGGCCAGCGGCGCCACCGGCACGCAGCGCTCCCCCGGGACGCCGAGCCGCTCCCGGCTGGTCACGAGCACGCGGGTACCCGGGCAGGCGGCGAGGAGGCGCCCGGCGAGCGCGGCGGCCTCGTCGATCAGGTGCTCGCAGTTGTCCAGGACGAGCAGCCAGTGCCCGGAGCCGAGCCGCGCGGCGACCGCCTCCTCCAGCGGCTGGTGCGAGCCCTCCGTCACCCCGAGCGCGGTCGCGACCGCCCTGGTCGCGAACCCGGCGCGCACGGGGACGAGGTCCACGAACGCGCCGCCGGACGGGAACAGCGCGGCGGCGTCGCCGGCGACCGCCGCCGCCAGCCGGGTCTTGCCCACGCCGCCCGGTCCGAGCAGCGTCACCAGCCGCGCCTCCTCCAGCGCGGCCAGCAGGGCGGCGCGCTCGGCGTCCCGGCCCACGAACGTCGTGGCGGACGCCGGAAGGCCCGCGACACGGCCGGGGTCCCGCGCCCCGGAGCCGGCCAGCTCCGCCAGCGCCCACCGGTCCGGTACGCGGTACTTGCGCAGCAGCGACGACACGTGGCTCTCCACCGTCCGCACCGAGATGTGCAGGCGGTGGGCTATCTGCGCGTTGGACATCCGCGCGCCCAGGGCGGCCAGTACCTCGGCCTCGCGCTCGGACACGTGCTCCGCCACCGCGGCCCCTTTCCGTGGCGGCATCCGTGGTGCTCCGCGGGGGCCACGGATGACGGCGAACCTCCCCGGCGACGAGGCTGGAGGCGACCCGGTACGAGGAGGACGACATGACCACCCTAACCGCGCGACCCGCCACCGACCTGGACATCCTGACCGCCGCCGTGCGCGCGGCGACCGCCCGCGGCGCCGACTGGCAGGACACCGCCGACCGCGTCGCCGGCGCGCTGCGCGAGCATCTCCCGTCCCCAGGACAGCTGCTCCGTCCGGACCAGCTCGTCGGCGAGCCGGGCACCTCCAGCGGCCACATGCTGCACGTGGAACCGGACGGCTCGTTCTCGATGATGGCCATCGTGTGGCAGCCCGGTGCCGAGACCCGCGTCCACGACCACGTGACGTGGTGCGTGTTCGGCGTCCTGGCCGGGGCCGAGCACGAGGACCTCTACACCCTCTCCGACGACGGCACGGCCCTGATCGAGGCGGGCGCGAACCCGAACCCGGCGGGCGAGGTCAGCGGCTTCGCGCCGCCCGGTGACATCCACCGCGTGCGCAACCTCGGGGACGCCACCGCCGTCTCCCTGCACATCTACGGGACGGACCTCGACCGCGTCGGCTCCAGCGTCCGCCGCTTCTACGACCTGCCGATACGGGGCTGAGCCCGCCCCGCTCAGCCGAGGACGAAGGGAACCCTCGCGGCGAGACCGCCCAGCTCGGCCACCTCCGCGCCGGTCGGCGCGCGGCGTCCGGTGCCGACCAGCAGCACGTCCTCGTCGGAGAACGAGGCGGGGAAGGAATCCCCGGCGATCCTCTCCAGCAGCTCCCGGGCGGCCGCGAGGGTCTCGGCGGGCGGCTCCGGGCCCTCCGGCAGGTGCGCGATCAGGTCGAGGTGGTGCAGCGTCCACTCGATCACGTAGGCGGACAGGTAGTCGCCGGCCGTCAGGACCTCGTCCTGGGTCTCGACGCGGGCGGCGGGATCGGCGAGGGTCGCGGCGCGGCCCGCCGCCGAACCCACGTCGTCGAGATGGAACTTGAGCAGCCGCGGCTCCTCGTAGGCGGCGGCCAGCCGCGGGATGAGCGCGTCGAGCGGGTCGTCGCCGGTCGGCGGCTCGACGAGTTTCCAGTAGGTCGCCGCGTCCACGGTCGGTTCGCCGTCGGCGGGGGTGACCAGGGTGATCAGGACGTCCTGGGCGTCGATGACCAGATGGCACACCAGGTCCCGGACGAGCCAGCCCGCGCAGCCGGACGGGCGCGCGAAGTCCTCGTCCGGGAGGCCGGCGACCGCCGCGAGCAGGGCCGTCCACGAGCGTGAGAAGTGATCCACTTTCGGCACGGTAATACCGCGCCGCGATGGCGGACAAGGGAATTCGGGCCGCACTAGACGGCGGTCGCCGGGGCGGCGGTCCGGGCCTCCAGAGCGCGCACGACCGCGGCCATGTCGGCCTCGCCGTGCCCCAGCGCCGCGGTCTCGCCGTAGAGGGCGTGGCACACGTCCAGCAGGGGCGAGGCGAGCCGCGCGGCGCGGGCGGCATCCGCGATGAGGCGGTTGTTGTCCAGGACGTTGGCGATGGACGCCTGCACGGCGAAGTCGTGTTCGAGGAGCTTGCGGCCCTTGGCGCGCGACACGGTGCTGGCCATCGGCCCGGCGTCGAGCACCTCCAGCAGGCGCCGCCGGTCCAGGCCGTGCCGCTCGGCGAAGTGGAAGGCCTCCGCCAGCCCGGTGACCATGGTGATCAGGTAGAGGTTGACGGCGAGCTTCATCTGGAGGGCCTGCGGAACCGGCCCGCAGGCGAACACCTCGCCGCACATGGGGCCGACCAGGGGCCGGACGGCGTCCACGGCCGAAGGCTCCCCGGCCAGCATCGCGATGAGCTCCCCCGACTCGGCCGGACCCCGCGATCCGGACACGGGCGCCTCGACGTACCGTCCGCCGACGGCCTGGACGTCGGCTTCGAGGCCGCGCGAGTAGTCCGGTGACGTCGTCCCCATGTGGACGACGATCCGTCCTCGCAGGTTCGCCGCGAAACCGGGGGTGCCGCGCCCCAGCGCGGAATCGATGGCGGGGCCGTCGGCCAGCATGAGGAACACCACCCGCGTGCGGCGGAGAACGCCGGCGGGGTCGTCCGCCACCACCGCACCCGCCGCGCGCAGCGGTTCGCACTTGGCGGCGGTCCGGTTCCAGACGACGAGGCCGGTCCCCGCCCGGACGAGGTTGAGCGCCATGGGCTGCCCCATGACGCCGAGGCCGATGAAACCGGCGTCGCTGCCCACCGTCGCCTCCAGAGCTTGCGAGTTATGACAGTGGTCATGATAATGATCCAGGTAGATAGGGCAATAGCGTGCGAAGTTTTCCTCACAGGGGGCGATCGTGGCGACCGGCGAACGGGGCCCGCGGGAGCGGATGGTCTTCAGCGCGGCGCAGCTCATCCGCCGCGACGGCGTCACCGCCACCGGCCTGCGCGAGGTCGCCGAGCACGCCGGGGCGCCGCGCGGCTCGCTGCAGCACTACTTCCCCGGCGGCAAGGAACAGCTGGTCAACGAGGCCGTCGAATGGGCCGGACGCTACGCGAGCGCCCGCATCGCCCGTTTCATGGCCGCCATGGCGCGCCCCACGCCGGGGCGGCTCTTCGCGGCGATGGTCCGCCAGTGGACCGAGGAGTTCGAGGCGACGGGCTTCGACCGCGGCTGCCCCGTCGCCGCCGCCACGGTCGACTGCGCGGAGTCCGTGACGTCCACCCGGACCGCCGCGGCCGCCGCGTTCGCCGCGTGGCGGCAGCCGATCGCCCGCGAACTGGCCGCCATGGGCGTCCCGCCCCGCAAGGCGACCGCCCTGGCGACCCTGATGGTCAGCTCCCTGGAAGGCGCCATCCTCCTGGCCAGAGCAGAACAGAGCGTCCGCCCGCTACGCACCGTCGCCAGGGAACTGGCCCCCTACCTCGACTCCTGCGCCCCGAGAACCCGACCTGACCCGTGTCTCAGTGCGCCATGAGGCTGGGGAGGCGGGTCCGGAAGTCGATGACGCCGACCCAGGTGGGGCGCAGGGCGATGCGGGCCATGCGGGTCTCGGGATGGTCGGCGCCGGCCACGTAGCCCGCGCCGCCCTCCTCGCCCAGGAACCGGCGGGCCGACCGGGCCTGCTCGGGCACCATGCCGTCCACCTCGGTGATCGAGACGCGTCCGCGCAGGAGGAGCACCTCCGGCGGCTGCGTGTCGGTGTCGATGCTCACGGCGACGTCGGGACGCTCGCGGAGCGCGCGGATGCGGGCGGCCGGGCGCAGGATGCCCATCGGCGGGCAGTGGACGTAGGTCGCCATCACCAGTTCCTCACCGGTCCAGGTGAACCACGTCGACATGATGCGGGGCGTCCCGTCGACGGCCGTGAAGGCGAGGCGGGCCGGGATCGTGGAGTCGAGCAGGCGCTTCGCGACGTCGGTCTCCAGCAGGCGCACGTCGCCCTGGGGCAGGTCCATGGTCATCTCCTTTATGGCGGTCGAAGGGGATGACCACGGACGGCCCGGAAACTCATCGCCGCGCGACGAGATTCACCGCCGCGCGACGAGATCCATCGCCGGGTAGTCGGTGTAGCCCGTCGCGGCGCCCGTGTACATGAGGTGCTGCTCCCGGACGGGGTTCAGCGGCGCGCCGACGCGGAGCCGCTCGACGAGGTCGGGATTCGCCAGGAACGGGCGGCCGAGGGCGATGAGGTCGGCGCCCGCGGCGACGAGGCGGCCGGCCTCCCGGGCGACGTGCTCGGTGGTGACGCCGGGCAGCACCGGGTTGGCGATCAGCGTTCCGGGCCACATGCGGCGGATCGTGTGGAAGAGGGCGCTGTCCGGGTCGGCGTAGACGACGTGCAGGTACGCCGGGGAGATCTCCGCCAGCGCCCGGACGAGGGCCGGGTAGACGTCGTCCAGATCGTCCTCGTGCATGGCGTTGGCGGTGACTCCGGGCGAGATCCGGACGCCGACGCGGTCCGGGCCGACGGCGTCGGCGACGGCGCGGGTCACCTCGACCGTGAACCGGATGCGCGCCTCGGCCGGGCCGCCGTAGGCGTCGGTGCGGCGGTTGGTGGCGCGGGACAGGAACTGGTGCAGCAGGTAGCCGTTCGCCGAGTGCACCTCCACCCCGGCGAAGCCCGCGTCGACGGCGTTGCGGGCGGCGGACGCGAAGTCGGCGACGGTGGAGCGGACGTCGGCGGCGGTCATCTCCCGGGGGACGACGGCGGGCCGCGCTCCGGACGGGGTGTGGATCGTGTCCGGGAGCGGGACGGGCGACGGCGCCACCGGGTGCAGGCCGCTGTTGTCGGGGTGCCCGACGCGTCCGCCGTGCTGGAGCTGGAGGAACATGCGGCCGCCCGCGTCGTGGACGGCGCCGGTGACGCGCCGCCATCCGGCCACGTGGGCAGGGGCGTGGATCGCGGGGATGTTCGGGTACGTCTGGCCGACCGCGTTGGGGGTGGCGGCCTCGGCGATGATCAGCCCGGCGGTGGCGCGCTGGGCGTAGTAGGTCGCCATCAGGCCGGTCGCGACGCCCGAGGCGTCCGCGCGGTTGCGGGTCATCGGGGCCATGACCAGGCGGTTCGGGAGGACGAGTCCGCCGAGTCGGGCCGGTTCGAGAAGCGCGGTCTCCATGGTCGTGTCCCTTCGGTGAGAGAACTCAGGGGTGGTGAGAGGACTCAGCGGTGGTGCGAGAGGTCGGCGGTGCGCGGGAATCCGTGGGTGCGGGCGGCGAGGACGACCGCGAGGACCGGGGCGAGGAGCGCGAGGGTGCTCCAGGCGAGCGAGGCCGAGCCGGACACGTGCAGCAGGACGCCTCCGGCGATGCCGCCGCCGGCCATGGCGACGTTCCAGAGGGTGACGAGCATGGCCTGCGCCGCGTCGGCGGCGTCGCCGCCCGCGTCCCCGGCGGCGGTCTGGAGCAGGGTCGGCGCGCCGCCCCAGCCGAGGCCCCACAGCACCACGGCGGCGTAGACGAGGACGGGGGCGTCCGCCCACAGGGCGAGGACGGCGGCGGCAGCGGCGACCAGCAGCGTCCCGGCGATCATGAGGGCGCGCAGGCGGCGGTGGATGTGCGCGCCGACCACCCAGATGCCGGCCAGGGACGCCGCCCCGAAGGCCAGCAGGACGAGGTCGGTGGACGAGCCCATGCCGAGCCCGTCGAGGATCGCGGCGATGTAGGTGTAGAGGATCGTGTGGGCGAGGACGAACACGAGCGTCACGAACAGCACGGCCGCCACACCGGGGACGCGCAGGACGTTCTGGCCGCCCGTCCGCTCTCCCGCGCGGCGTCCGGGGAAGTCCGGGACCGACACCCTGATCCAGCCGAGCAGGACGACGGTCAGCCCGGTCATGGTCAGGAACGCCGCCTGCCAGCCGAGCGCCGCGCCGAGGAACGTCCCGGCGGGGACGCCCAGGGAGAGCGCGAGCGGGATCCCCGCCATGGCGACGGCGATGGCCCGTCCTTCCAGGTGGGAGGGCACGAGGCGGCGGGCGTAGCCGGCCAGCAGCGCCCACGCGAGACCGGCCGCGACCCCGGCCGCGAACCGGGCCGCCATGGTCAGCGCGTAGTGGGTCGACAGGGCCGTGACGGTGTTGGCGGCGGCGAACCCGGCGACGGTCGTCAGCAGGAGGCGGCGGCGCCGCCACCCGGCGGTGGCCGCGGTCAGCGGGACGGCGGTCAGCGCCGTCCCGATCGCGTAGATCGTCACGGTCTGCCCGGTGGCGGACTCGCTCGCGTGCAGGCTCGCGCTCATCGCGGGCAGCAGCCCGGCGGGCAGCGTCTCGGTCAGGCTCGTGATGAAGACCGCCGTCGCCAGCGCCAGCAGCGCCGGCAGGGGCAGGCCCCGGTCGGACGTCTCGTCCGGAGCGGTCGTTCTCTCCGCGGTTCGCATGCCGCGACTGTGCCGGGCGGCGCTTCGGATGCGCTGACGGTCCGCTGACGGTCGGCATGCCGCCGCCGAGTACCGTGCTGGCATGCGGTTTGGCGTGCTCGGTCCGCTCATGGTGCGGGACGGCGAGGGGGCTCCCGTCCGGATCCCGGAGGCGAAGGTCCGGGCACTGCTCGCCGATCTGCTGGTGCACGAGGGGCGGCCCGTCTCCGCCGACCGTCTCGTCCACGACCTGTGGGGCGACGACCTGCCCGGCAACCCGGCGAACGCGCTCCAGGCCAAGGTGTCCCAGCTGCGCCGCGCCCTCGGCCGCGACCGCGTGGTCCGCGAGGCGCACGGGTACCGGCTCCGCCTCGACGGGCCCGGCGACGAGGTGGACGCCGACCGGTTCCGCGCGCTCGCGGCGCGAGCCCGCACGCTGGACGCTCCGAGGGAGCGCGCCGCGCTGCTGACCGAGGCGCTCGGCCTGTGGCGCGGACCGGCGCTCGCCGACTTCGCGGACGAGGAGTTCGCGCGCGCGGCGGCGGACCGCCTCGCCGACCAGCGCCTGGCCGTCCTGGAGGAGCAGGCCGAGGCCCGGCTCGACGCCGGCGAGCACCTCCTGCTCGCCGGTGAACTCGCCGACCTGGTGGCCCGGCACCCGCTGCGGGAGCGGTTGCGGGCCGTGCAGATGCGTGCGCTGTACCGGGCGGGACGGCAGGGCGAGGCGCTCGCCGCCTACACCGAGTTGCGGAAGTTGCTGGCGGATGACCTCGGCCTCGACCCGAGCCCCGAACTGGCCGCCCTCCACGAGGCGATCCTGCGGCAGGACGCGTCACTCGCACCACCGGAACGGGCGTCGCGCTCCAACCTGCCCGCCTCCCTCACCGAGCTGGTCGGCCGGGACCGCTGCCTGGACGACGTCCGGCGGCTCGTCGCCGGCCCGGCGCGCCTGGTGACGCTGACCGGCCCCGGCGGCGTCGGCAAGACACGGCTCGCGCTCGAAGCCGCCGCGCGGCTCGCCGGGGACGCCTTCCCGGACGGCGTCCGGCTCGTCGAACTCGCCGGCCAGCGCGGGGACGCCGCCGCGCTGGCGCAGGAGATCTCGGCCGTCCTCGGGCTCCGCGACGACGTCCCGCCCGGCGTCCCGGCGGCCGGGACGTCCGGCGGCGGGGGCGGAAGCGTGGAACGGCTGGCGGCGGCGCTGCGGGACCGCCGGATGCTGCTCGTCCTCGACAACTGCGAACAGGTGGTCGACCCGGCGGCCGCACTGGTGGAGCGGCTGCTGCGCGGCGCGGCGGGCCTGCGGATCCTCGCCACCGGCCGCGAGCCGCTCGGCCTGACGGGCGAGACGGTGTACCTGGTCGAGCCGCTGCGGGAGGACGACGCCGTGCGGCTGTTCGCCGACCGCGCCGCCGCGTCCGCCCCCGGCTTCTCCCTGGACGCCGACCGGGCGGCGGTCGCGGAGATCTGCCGCCGCCTCGACGGCGTCCCGCTCGCGCTGGAACTGGCGGCGACCCGGGTCCGCGCCCTCGGCGCGCGGGAACTGGCGCGGCGCCTCACCGACCGGTTCGGCGTCCTCACCACCGGGCCGCGCGGCGCGCCGGCCCGGCAGCGGACGCTGCGGGGGATGATCGACTGGAGCTGGGAGCCGCTCGGCCCGTCCGAGCGCGCCGTGCTGCGCAGGCTCGCCGTGCACGCGGACGGCTGCGGCCTGGGCGCGGCGGAGGCCGTCTGCGCGGGCGGCGACGTCCGCGGCGAGGACGTCCTCGACCTGCTCACCCGGCTGGTCGACCGGTCCCTGGTCGTGATGGTGGACGGGCCGCGCGGCCCCCGCTACCGCCTCCTGGAGTCCGTGGCCGCGTACGCGATGGAGCGCCTGCGCGAGGCGGGCGACCTCGACGGCACCCGCGACCGCCACCTGCGCCACCACCTCGACCTCGCCGAACGCGCCGAACCGCACCTTCGCGGGCCGGAGCAGCAGGCCTGGCTCGACCGTCTCGACGCCGACTCGGCGAACCTGCGCGTCGCGCTGGAGGAGGCGCTGCGGCGTCCCGGCGCGGCGGAGGCGGTGCGCCTCGGCACGGCGCTGTGCTGGTGGTGGCTGTTGCGGGGCCGCCTGCACGAGGCCCACCGCACGCTGTCGGCGGTGCTGGACGCGGCACCGGGGGCCACCGAGTTGCGCCTGTTGCGGGCCGCCTTCGCACTGCTGACCGGGGACCGGACGGCCCTCGTCGCCCAGGGCGGCGACGGCATCCCCGACCCCGTGCGCCGCGGCCGCGCCCTCTGGCTCTACGCGCACGGGCTCTACCACGCCGGGGACCCGGACGCGAGCGAGCGCGCCAACGAGGACGCGCTGCGCCTGTTCCAGGAGGCCGGCGACCGCTGGGGCACCGCCGCCGCGCTCGGCCTCCGCGCGACGCTCGCGCTCGTCCGGGGCCGCCTCGACGTGATCGCGGACGCGGGCGGGCGCGCCGCCGCCCTGTTCACCGAGCTGGGCGACCGCTGGGGGCGGCTGCAACCCGTGTCGCCGCTGGCGATGCTCGCCGAGATCAACGGCGACTACGCGGCGGCGGAGCGGCTCCAGCGCGAGGGGCTGCGGATCGCCGAGGAGCTGGACCTGCGCGCGGAGGTGTCCGCGCGGCTGTCGGGCCTCGGCCGCCTGGCCCTGCTCGCGCGCGACTGGGACCGGGCGCGCGACCTGCACGAGCGGGCGCGGTCGATGGCCGTCGAGCAGGGCTACCGGTTCAGCGAGACGCACGCGCTGATGGGCCTCGCCCTCGGGGCGCGCCGCTCGGGCGATCTCGACACGGCCCGGGAGATCCTGCACCGCATCCGGGACGAGTACGACTCGTCCGAGATCGGGGAGCATCTGCTGCGCGCGGAACTCGGCTTCACCGCCGAGCTGCGCGGGGACGCCGCGGAGGCCCTGGCGCACCACACCCGCGGCCTGGAGATCGCCCGCTCGATCGGCGAGCCCCGCGCACTGGCCCTGTCCCTGGAGGGCCTGGCGGGCGCGGCGGCACTGGCCGGCGACGCCATGCGAGCCGCCGAACTGCTCGGCCAGGCCGACGCGGCCCGCCGGAGCGTGAACGCCCCCCTCCCACCCGCCGAACGCGGCGACGTCGACCGCATCACGTCCACCGCCACCGCCGCCCTGGGCCAGCGAGCCTTCACCGAAGCCTTCCAGCGAGGCGCCCAGACCATCAGCTGAGCCCCCAAGACCGCGGCTTCTGTCCGCATCACACCCAAACCACCGCCTCAGACCAGCGAACCATCGCCGAACGCTCCGCCGGGGCGCCAGGACGATTAGCCAAGACCTGAGAGGTCGCGGTTGATGACCGTGTTGCGGTCGGTGGTGCGGTTGCCTAGGGAAAGCTGGGGCCACTGGCCGGAGAGTTCCTGGCGGCTGCGCTCGCTCCAGGCGCGGGCCTCGTCGCTGCGGGTCTTGTAGAAGTTGAGCGCGTACCCGCCGCTGTGGACGCGCAGGAGCGTGAATCCGCCCGGGTATTCCTTGACCGCCCCGACCTCCTGCTGGACGACCCTGGGCGCGAGCGGGAAGACGGAACGCTGGTTGCGGTGCGTGTGGCCCGCGTGGTGAAGGAACACGCCGGGCGTCCGGCCATAGGCCGTGAGGATTCGCAGGGACTGGCCCGCGTCGAGGGAATGGGCCCCGGTAATGGCGAGCGGGTCGTTCTCCGTGAACAGCGGGTGGTGGCCGAAGACGATGGTGGGGCGCTCGGGGTCCTTCTTCAACTCCGCTTCGAACCAGGCATGCTGCTCCGCCGAGAGGCCGCCGGAGTCACCGCCGTCGCCGGGCCTGTCGTAGGTGTCGAGCCCGATGACGCGCAGTCCCCGCAGGTCGTGGGAGAAGTACGTCCGGCCGGACGTCGAGAACGCGTCCTTGAAGCAGTCGTTTCCCTGGTGCTCGCCGGGGCTGCACGCACCGTACGGCGCCCCGGAGTGCGCACGGTCATGATTGCCGCGGGCTATCAGGTAGTCGTCGCCCAGGGTTCCGAAGGTGTCGAGGATGCTCCTGGCGCTCGCGAGGTCGGCGGGGGCGGCCTCGCTCGACACGTCCCCGGCGGCGAGGAGGTAGTGCGCGCCCCTGGCCCGCGCGTCGGCGATCAGAGCCTTCGCCATGACCTCGGGATAGGGCGGATGGCCGGGAACCTGCTCGATGCCTTTGATCCATGGGAGCTGACCGACCAGCCCGGCCACGGTCTCACCCAGGTGAAGGTCGTTGCAGAGGGCGACCGAGAAAAGGTGCCGCCCCGGAGGCGGTTGCGGGGTCGTGAAGGCGAAGACGTCCCCATAGGGAGTGCCCGCCGCTTGGCCTGCGGCCAGCCATGTGGGCGCGGCGTCCCGTCCCCTGGAGCGGGCTCTGTAGTAATAGGTGCGCCCAGGCTCCAGGCCGGTCAGCTCCACGTAGTGGTACGGGGTGCCGGACGGGCCGTGGGCGACGCCGGTGAGGCGGGACGGGTGCGTGCCGTAGAGGACCTCGGCATCGGACGGCGCGGGCTCCATCCGCCCCAGGCCGTCGTCAGTCCCGGGGGCGCCCGTGTACCAGGTGAGGACGGCCGTGGTCTCCGTCACGGTGACCAGTTCGAGGTTCACCGGCTGGACGTCGTCCGAAGCGCGCGCGGACAGCGGCTCGACGGCGGGCAGGAGCGAGGCGCCCGCGACGACGGCACTCCAGCGCAGGAGTGCCCGGCGGGAGGGCCGGCAGCAGATCACGACCGTCACGGTCGCAGCACGAGGCCCCCCGCACCAGACCCAAAGTCACCCGAACCGACGAACCCGGCCGTCCACCCCGGGTGGGTCAGCTCATCACGGATTGCAGGCGCTCCTCGCGGAGGCGGCCGGCCCAGGAGTCGTCCAGCGGGGGGATGTCCCTGCCGACGGCCCAGCGGAGCAGCAGGTCGGCCAGGCCGGGGTTGCGGACGAGCGCCGGACCGTGCATGTAGGTGCCGAGGACGCGGCCGCTGTAGGCGCCCTCGAAGCCGTTCCCGTCGCCGTTGCCGACGCCGTGCAGCACCTTCGCGAACGGGCGCGCGTTCGGGCCGATCTGCGTGACGCCCTGGTGGTTCTCGAAGCCGGTGATGCGCGGGACGTTCAGCTCTCCCGCGACGTCCCCGACGATCTCGCCGACGGCGCGCTGCTCGCCGCGGCCGGAGCGGATGTCGAGCAGGCCGAGGCCCGGCACGGGCTGGCCCTCCTCGCCGCCGAACTCGTGGCCGAGCAGCTGGTAGCCGGCGCAGACCGCGAACACGACCGCGCCGGACTGGACGGCCCGCGCGAGGCCGCCGTCGCCCCGCAGCCGCTGCGCGGCGAGGATCTGCGGCCGGTCCTCGCCGCCGCCGAGCAGGTAGATGTCGCCGTCGGCGGGGACGGGCTCGTCCGACCGGAGGCTGACGGTCTCGGTGGGGATGCCCCGCAGCGCCGCGCGCCGCTCCAGGACGATCGTGTTGCCCTGGTCGCCGTAGGTGCTGAGCAGGTCCGGGTAGATCCAGACGATTTTGATGCGGTCAGACGACACGGCCGTACCTCGTTCGGATGGTCTGGAAGGCGGTGTAGTTGGCGATCACGTCGAGGTGGCCGGGCGGGACGGCCATGACCGCCTGGTCGATGTCGTCCACCACCGTGAAGGACACCTCGGCGGCCTCCAGCCGTGCGGCGAGGTCGATGCGGCGCTCGCCGGTCACCCACACGGGACGGCCTTGCAGGATGCGGTAGTCGACGTCCCAGAGCCAGGACGTGTCGCGGCCGTCGGGGCCCTGCGCGTTGACCGACAGGGCGACGGGGCCGGGCGCGGGCTGCAGGACGTCGAAGGCCTCCAGCCATCCGGCGGGGTTCTTCGACAGCAGCAGCCGGATCGAGCGCCCCTGGTGCTCGACGGTCGTGTACCGGCCGGCGACGGAGGTGACCTGCGACAGCAACGGGAGGGCCTGCTCGGGCGCCACCCCGAACTGCGCGACGACCGCGAGGGCGATCAGGGCGTTCGAGCGGTTCGCGCGTCCGGGCAGGGACAGGCCCGCGAGCGAGTACGCCCGGCCGTCCGGCGCGGTGATCGTGTCGCCCCGCAGCGCCCAGTCGGGGCGGGGGCGGGCGAAGTGGCACTGCCGGCAGCGCCAGTCGCTGTCCTCGTCGGTGTCCTGCCGGTCGAGGGGGCCGCCGCACTCGGGGCAGCACCAGGAGTCCTCGCGCCAGTGCTGGCCGGCGGCGACCCAGGTGACGCTCTTGGCGGTGGACGCGCCCCAGGTGACGAGCGGGTCGTCGCAGTTGGCGATGACGTGGCTGGTCGGGGACGCCTCCAGCGCGCGCCGCCACTTGCCGGCCAGCAGCCAGATCTCGGCGGCGCGGTCCATCTGGTCGCGGCTGAGGTTCATCAGGGCGACGAGGTTCGCCCCGGTCTCCTTCAGGACCATCGGGACGTACTTCTCGTCACACTCCAGCACGCCGTAGCGGGCCGAGGGGGCGGACGCCAGCGCGGACACGTGACCGGTCGGCATGTTCGCGCCGAACGCGTTGGTGGCGACCTCGCCCAGCGGCGTCATCGCCGAGGTGATCAGCCGGGTCGTCGTCGTCTTGCCGTTGGTGGCGCTGACGAGGACGAGCTTGCGGTCCTTGGCAAGCTTGGTCAGCAGCTCCGGGTCGAGCCGGAGGCCGACCTTGCCGCCGATCACCGAGCCGTCCCCGCGGCCCGCCATACGGGACATCTTGGCGGCCGTACGACCGAGCGCGACGGCCAGCTGCGAACGCAGCGGAAGATCGCTCATGGACTCCGTCTTCTCTGGATGCGCCGGGAAACCGCTCCGAGCCTAGCCGCTGACTGCGGCTTTCGCGGCGCGCCGGGCGGTTCGGGGGACGTCCGCCGCCGCCCCGGTGCACAATGTGAGCAGCATCACAACGATCCCGGTAAACCACCGGCGGCAATCTTGACCAGTACCGACATGTCGTGATTGCGTGCGACCTCCGACTGCGGTGCGCCGGATTACCAACCACGCGTCCAAGAACGGCGTCACCCACTACTTTTGTCGGGAGCCCCGCTGATGATCGCGGGGAGCGGTGCCCGCCCCGGGCGGCGGGCCTGGATCGCAAGCGTGGACAAGCGGCTAAAAGGCGAGGTCTGAGCGATGCAGTGTCCGACGTGCGGCAATGACACGCCTGGGACGCTCGGCAAGTGTTCGCACTGCGAGGCCCCGATCGACGTGTACTCGGTCGGGCCCGCCCTTCCGCTGGCGTCGCCGGTCGCGGAGGCCGCTCCGGCGGGCACCGCGATGGGCGTGTCGGCCGGCGCCGACGCGATCGGCGACCGGACGATGACGGCGCCGCCGTCCTGGGCCGCGGGCCCGCCCGAACCCCCGGCGCAGCCCCCGATCCAGCTCTCGGCCGAGCCGCCGATCCGGCTGCCCGTGGAGCCGCCCGCGACCGCCTCGGCGCCGACGCCCGCCGTCGCCTCCCCGCTGCCGGCCCACGACCCCGACGACACCGCGGCCTGGACGTTCGACCCCGACGCGGACGACGACTCCGGCGCCTTCAGCACCCCGGCCTCCCCGCCCTCGTGGGGGCGGCAGGCGCCGCGCGCGGCGGAGCAGCCCGCCCCGCCCTCGCCGTCGAACTCGTTCGGGCTCCAGGACCAGGCCCCCCGCACGGAGTCGATCGTCCCGGACTCGTGGTTCGCCCAGCCGCGCAAGCCCGAGGCACCGGACACCGACGCCACCCAGGCGTGGGGGCAGCAACCTCCCGGCGGCCCGCAGTTCCCCGCCCTACCGGACGCGGAGGCGACGCAGATCGCCCCCGGCGCCGGGGCGGGCCTGGCCATGCCCGGCGCCCACGGCTTCGGCGACGACCTCGACCGGACGCGGATGGACTCGGGCTCCCCCATGGGCACCCCCGGCCCGATGGGCGGCATAGGCCCCATGGGCGGAATGGGGAACATGGGCCCGGGCCCGACGCAGACGATGCAGCCGGGCCCCATGCATCAGGGTCCGATGGGCCCCGGCATGCAGCCCATGGGCGCGATGGGGCCGGGCGACCCCGCGTACGGCGGCTACCCGCCGGGCCAGTTCCCGCCGGGCGGGCCGGGCCACCCGGGGCAGCACAAGAGCGGGACGAGCAAGCCGCTGATCGCCGCCGTCGCCGCGCTGGTCACGGTCGCGGTCGGCGCCGTCGCCTTCGTCGCGTGGCCCTCCGGTGACGACGCGCCGACGGGCGGCGACCCGTCGCCCGCGGCGTCCCAGACGCAGGTCGCGCAGAAGAACGCGATCCCGCCCGAGATGAAGCAGCAGGCCGCGGCGCTGAACGCGATCCTGAACGACAGCGTCGCCACCCGCCGCGTCCTCGCCGGGGCGCTCGGCCGGGCCGGCAAGTGCAAGACGCTCCCGCAGGCGATCCAGGGGTTCCAGACCGTCGCGCAGCGCCGCACGAACCAGATGCACCGCACGCAGGGCCTCAAGGTCGACAAGCTGGCGAACGGGGAACGGCTGCGCGGCTCCCTGAACCAGGCTCTGGGTGCGTCGCTCCAGGTCGACCAGGTGCTGCTGCGGTGGGCGCAGGCCAACCAGCGCAAATGCAAGGGCAAGCCGCGCCCGAGCGCCGCGCAGGTACCCGGACGCGCGGACGCCGAACGGCGCGCGACCGCGGCGAAGAAGCAGTTCGTCGTCCTGTGGAACCCGGTCGCGAAGAAGACCGAGCAGCCGCAACGTAGCTGGAAACGGGTGTAACGGTCGGTCACGCAGTATTCTCTGACCGTTCGAACTCACCGGGCAGGGGGCCGTCATGCGGTGTCCGAACTGCGGAACCGAGTCCGCTTCGTCGTCGCCGAGGTGCGCGCTCTGCGACGCGCCCCTCGTCCCGCCGGGCGCGGCCGATGCGACGGCCCAGGACAACACCGCCGGGGCCGGCGACACGACAGCCCAAGACCAGACGACCCGCGACCCGTTCAGCGCCCCGCCCAGCACCTGGACGCCGAACGAGGCCGACGCGACCGTCCAAGACACCCCGTACCGCACCCCCCCGCCGGGGGGAACCCCGCCAGAACCAGACGACGCAACCATCCAGGGCAACCCCTACGGCAGCGCCCCCTACGGCGGCAACCCGATGGGCGGCGCACCGGCGAGCGGAGACGACGCGACCGTCCAGGGCAACGCGTATGGCGGCGCCCCTTACGGCGGCGGCCCAATGGGCGGCGCACCGCCCAACGCAGAAGACGCAACCCTCCAAGGCAACCCCTACGGCAGCGCTCCTTACGGCGGTAGTCCGATCGGCGGCGCACCGGCGAGCGGAGACGACGCGACGCTGCGGGGCGACCCCTACGGCGGTGCCCTTTACGGGGGCGGGCAGGCGGGTGAGAGCGCTCCGGGTGGGGTGCCGGTGCCGCGGGATCCGGTGCCGCCGCCTTGGGCCGACCAGAGCCCCGTCCAGTGGGAGCCGCGTCCCGAGCACACGCTGCACATGACGCCCGGCGAGGAGCGGACGACGCACCTCTCCCCCGAGCCGTGGGCGGCCGAGCCGTGGTCCGAGCCCGCGATCTGGCAGCCTCCGGCGCCGCCGAAGCGCAGCATGCTGCCCTACTTCCTGGGCGCGGCGGGCGTCGTCCTCCTGCTCGGGGTGGCGCTGGGGATCGTGTTCTGGCCGAGCGGGTCGAGCACCTCGCCGCCCGCGGCCTCCGAGCCGTCCACGGGGCAGAGCCCGAGCGCCGCGTCCGCGAGCCCAGCGAGCAGCGGCGACCTGGACGCGCAGGCCGGCGCCGTCAACGATCTGCTGGAGGAGATGGGCGGCACCCGCTCCGAGCTCGGCTCCGTCGTCACCCAGGGCTGCCCGGTCAGCGGCGTGCAGCGCGTCCTCGACTCGCGGCGCGGCGAGCTGGAGAAGGCACGGGCGCTGGACGTGAGCGCGCTCGACAACGGCGCGGAGATGAAGGCCGCGCTCGTCCGCGCCCTGGAGGCGTCGACGGAGTCGAACCAGCGCTACCTGGACGGCGCGCCCGGCTGCCCGTCCGACAGCGAGGTCGCCGACGTCAACCAGCGCGCCAGCTCCGCCAAGAGCGAGTTCATCGGCTACTGGAACCCGGTCGCCCAGAAGGCCGGCCTTCCCGCCCGCACCGAAGGCGACATCTGAGTCACTCGGCCTGCGGGTTGAGGAACGCGAGGCCCTTGGACGGGTCCTCGAACGGCGTGACGAAGCGGTCGTACCAGCTCAGGACGGGCTCCAGCCATCCGGTGACGCGCATCGTCTCGGCGACGTGCTCGATCTGCTCGTCCTCGTCGAAGCCGATCGCGACGACGGCCAGGTCCTTGAAGAAGCCGGTGTCGTCGTCGCCGTAGAGGGCGGTCGCGGCGATGGGACGGTTGCGTTCCAGCTCCATGGACAGCGGGTGGCGGCGCAGGGCGCGGAGCCGGTGGCCGAGCTTCGCGTCCGGCGGCTGCTTGAGACCGGGCAGCTGGTAGTCCAGGGGCGGCGCGAGGGCGTGCTTGTCGGGCGCGCCGTCCCCGTAGGGGAAGAGCCTGTCGAGCTCGTGCAGCCATCTGACCTGCGGAATCACCCATTGAGGTCCGGGGGATGTCCCGGGCGGGCCGCCGCCGAGCAGCCGCTGCGCGACCTCGGCGACGGCGGCGGTGAGGTCCCCCGGCGGGAAGGCGGTGCGCAGCCCCCGCGACCGCCGGGACACCGCCCGTTCGAGGACGGTCGCCAGCGCGCACTCGCGCAGCCGGGGCGCCCGCCGCGACCAGGCGCGCCCCAGTTCGGGCGGGACGGAGGGAATCGGACGGTTCGTCACATGCGCCAGGACGAGCGTGTCGCCCCACAGGCGCAGCCACGCCCATTCCGCGTCGCCCGCGATCAGGTCCGCCTCGCGCAGCTCGTACAGGGTGCAGGCGCGGCCCGACCGGCACTCGCATCCGCACGCCGGGGAGCGCCGTCCGTCCACGGGCGGGGGCGGGCCGGGCAGTTCCGCCTCGCGGCCCTCGCCCAGCGGCACCCGCACGCGCAGGGGGCGGTCCATGCCGTCCGCGAACACGGCGGCGACGCCCGGACGCAGCGACACCACCTCGCGGGACTGGTCCGCGTCCAGGTTCATCGCCGCGCCGACCTGGTGCCGGTCGTCGAACGCGGGCAGCCGGTGCACGACCTTCAGCGCGGTGTTCTTGATGACGTCCGGGACGAGCTTCGTCGGGATCTGCTCGGCGACGATGATCCCCTCGCCGTACGCGCGGATCTCGGCGAGCATCCCGGCGAACAGCTCGACGGCGTGGGAGCTGCCGCGCTCCGGCCCGCGGTTGCGCAGCAGCCGGTGCGCCTCCTCGATCACGATGACGTGCCGCAGCGCCGGCCCCGCGGCACGGTCGCGCTTGCGCTCCCGCATCCGCAGGTGCTCGACGATGCGGATGATGAGCGTCCCCATGAGGAACGCCTTGTCCTCGTCGTTCGCGACGTCCTCGATGGCGAGCACGATGTTGTCGCGGAGCATCCCGCCGATGTCGGCGGGGTGGCCGCCCTCGAAGAACCGTCCGGCCGAGCCGATGCGCAGGGACCTCAGGCGCACGTCCACGAACCCCTGCACATCGGCCATCAGCTCGCGCCCGTAGCCCACGTCCTGGATGACCTGGAGCGCCGCGTTCTGCAACTGCTCCAGCGTCGGCACCGCGGGGCCGATGCGCGACCCGGGCACGCCGCCGCCCGTCACCACGTCCCACCCGTTGTTCTCGTAGACGCGCTGCAGCGCCTGCGCCATGATCTGCGGGAACGGCTCCTCGGCGTCGAACGCGGCCTGGAACAGCGCCCGCACCATGTCGATGTGCGCCTGGACGGGGTAGCCCGGCTCCGGCGCGAGCGGGTTCACCGACAGCGGCACCGAGTCCGGGTCGGACGGGTTGACGACCGTGACGGGCCCGCCGAGGTCCTGGATGCGCCCCGCCATCGCCGCGTACTCCGACTTCGCGGGCTCGATCGCCAGCCACGGAACCCCGGCCCGGGTGAGCTGCTCCAGCAGGTGCCGGACGGTCTGCGACTTCCCCGCGCCGGTCGCGCCCGTGACGAACACGTGCCGGTTGATGGTCGAGCGGGGCACGGCGAACCGCCCGACCTCGCGGTCCTGGCCGTCCAGGATGGCGCCCAGTTCGATCTGCGTCTCCCCGCTCGCGGGCGCGGTCTCGGACGTCACGTCGAAGTACCCGGCGTCCAGCACCCGCAGCCCGGGGACCTCCCGCCGCGGCAGCCCCGCCAGCGCCGCCAGCGCCCCGGCCGTCGCCGTGAACGGGAACCGCTGCTCCGCCTCGCCCATCGGCCGCGCCGGCGCGGGCGCCGTCCCCGGGCCCAGCATCTCCGCGAAGGACCCGCTCCCCTGCCCCGACCTCAGCCGGTACGGATGGTGCCCGAGTTCCATCGACCCGACCAGCACGGGCGCGATCTGCCCCAGCTCCGCCTGCGACGCGGCCCCGGCGACCACCCGGACCTGCCAGAGCCCGGCCTCGCGGAACGCGTCCAGCTCGGCGAGCCGCCGATCGGCCCGCGCGACCGCGAGCCGCGCATGCTCGTCCTCGCCCCGCCGCAACATCCGCAACTCGTGGTGCAGCTCGCGCATCTCGGCGTCGATCATTCGCTCGTCGCACGGATCGGCGACCACGAACCACCCGAACGGCCGCTCCATCAACGTGACGAGCGTCGCCTCGAACAGCCCCGGCCCAGAGCCGGACCCCTGCGGGGCGAGGCGCCCCGGACACCGCGTCCATTCCATCCGCTCGGCCTGCCGCAACCACCCGTCCCCGATCGGCACACCCCGCGCACCACTCGGAAACAGCAGCCCGTACGTCTCGGCCCCGGTCTCGGGCGTCCCGATCGGCCCCGCATTAGTGATCAGCTCCAGCGGCGCCCCACCACCCGCCGACAGCCACCCGACGACGAACGGCCTCCCCAGCCGCGCCGCCGACAGCGCCGCGGGCAGCACGCTGACGAAGTCCCACTCCGCAGACGCCTCCCGCTGCGGACTCGGGATCGCCTGGATCCGATACCAAGGCCCCGGAAACACGAACGGCGCGCCTTGCGCAGCGACCGGCGGCCCACCGGACCCCCACCCGAGGGGCGGTCTGCCGGCACCAGACGAACCAGGGGGCATAGTCACCCCAGCATCCAACCCCGCCCCCACCCCCCACGCCAATGCCCCTCCAGGAAGAACCCGCCCCTCCCAGAGGCGAAGTCGCCTTGCCAACCACGACCCTGGACACCGCCGGGTCGCTGCCGGTGCCGGGTCAGCCTGGGGGTGGCCAGCCGAGGCTTGCCGGAGCATCCGCGCTCGCCCTTGTAGCCTTTCTCAGATTCGGATCCGCAGCATGCGGTCGATGGCGTCGGCGTGGTCCTTCAACCACACGATCTCCTGGTGGAGCCAGGTGTCGGGGGCGGTGATCCGGCCGGCGCGCTGGTGCATGGCGAGCTCGTCCTCGACCCGGCCGACGACGAGAGCGCCGAAGCCCTCCCGCCGCTCGTCCTCAAGCCCGTACACGTCGAGGAAGGTGCGCAGGAGGCCCACCTGCCGGTCGAGGGGCGCGGCGGCATCAGCGCCGAACAACCACAACCAGGCGGCGTAGGCGAGATCACGCGTTCGCGGGCCGGGGGCGGCCTGGTCGAAGTCGAAGGCGGCGGTGGGCAGGCCATCGACGAAGGTGACGTTCAGCGGGGAGAAGTCGTTGTGGCACACGGTCTCCTGATCGCCCGCGATCACCGCGCCCGCACTCGCGTCGTGCAGCCGGCGCAGCAGCCGTGCCGCAGCGGTGATCTGGGCGGACGTCCATTCCCGGGGCCTGAACTCCGTCCGGGTCTCACCGTCCTGGAAGCTGAGGATCTCGCGGCCCCGGCCATCGGTCCCGCGCAGTCTGGGCGCGGCGTCGCAGCCCACCGCCTCGAAATGCCGGAGCAGCCGATGCACGAACGGTGAGTGCGGCCCCACCGGGCGCCGCACCGTGTCGCCGACCCGGACGACGCCCTCGGTGATCCGGCCCCCGCTCAAAGGGATCTCCACCTCATCGGTCACCCCAAGGGCCCCGTTGTGCAGGGATGCGCCCGGTTCAGCCGACGGCCCCATCTACACTCCTCCGCGTTGTCCCACTGATTCCCGGCATCGGCATCAGACCCGAAACGGCCGCGCAGCGTCCAACAACCGACACGCGGGACTATGACAACCAGGAGTTGTTGATGGATCTGGACCTCGGTGCCGTCCGCGCCTTCCTCGCCGTCGTCGACGGCGGACGGTTCACCGATGCCGCCGATCGCCTGGACATGACCCAGCAGGCGGTCTCCAAGCGGATCGCCAAGCTCGAAGCGGCCCTCGGCGTCCCGCTGCTGCACCGCTCCCGCGCGGGCGCCAGGCCGACCGAGGACGGGGCGGCCTTCCTCCCCCAGGCCCGCGCGTTGATCGGCCTCGCCGACCAGGCCACCGCGATGCTGCGCGCCCGCCGCCGCGCCCTGCGCATCGACGTTCTCGGCCACAACGCGGCCCCGATCGAGATCGTCCGCTCCTTCTACGAGACCGGCGGCGCCGAAGTCGACATCGTCGTCTCCCGCGGCACCGGCTCACGCTGGACGGCCCTCACCGACGGCTCGATCGACGCCGCCTTCGGCCGGGTCACCGCGCCTCTCCCACCCGGGATCAAGCGCGTCCCGGCCGCCCTGGAGCCCATCCCCATCCTGGTCGGCCACCGGCACCGCCTCGCCGAACACCGCCAGGTGCCGATGAAAGAGCTCTCGGGCTTGACGGCATGGATGCCCGGTAACGCGCCGGAAAGCGAATGGGCGGACTACTACCGCCATCTCAGCGCGGAATTCGGCGTCCACATCGACGCCTCAGGCCCGGTCTTCGGCCAGGACCACATCATGGAAAGGATCGGCGCCTCCCCCGATCTCATCACCTTCGGCAACAAGACCCAGTTCCCCGGCCACCCGGACGTCGTCCAGATCGCCCTGACCGACCCCACCCCGGCCTACCCCTGGTCCCTGATGTGGCACGAGGCCAACCGCCACCCGTCCCTCGCAGGCTTCGTCGCCCACGTACAAGACCACTACCGTCCCCACGCCCAATGGCTTCCCGCCCCCGACCGCCCCCACTTCCCGAATGACGAGCGAGAGGGCGGACGAGGGTAGATCCGTCCACTGGTCTTCAGGCATCGAGGACCGCGAAGACGACCTTGCCGGCGTTGCCGGCCAGGGGGCGGACGCCCCAGCAGCGCGCGAACTGGTCAACGATGAACAGGCCGCGGCCCGCCTCGCTGATGGTGTCCGCGTACTGGATGCGGGGCAGCTCGCAGGTCGCGTCCTGGATCTCCAGCCACAGCGCACCGTCGTCGTTGCGTCCGATCCGGAACGTCACGCCGCAATCGGGAGCGGACGCGTAGCGCAGAGCGTTGGTGACCAGCTCGCTCGCCACCAGGCACGGCACGAAGTCGTCCATGCCCCACTGACCGGTGACCAGCCGAACGAACCTCCGCACCTCGGCAACGACCGAGAGATCGTTCTTCACCACGATCTCGTTCTCGTGACACGCCGCCTCACCCATGATCCATCTCCTCACTGTATGTGTTCTAAAGCACACAGTGAGCCACTATCCAAGCTACGATTTGCATGCCAGAACAGGCTTGGCAGGTGCTGGCATGGCTGAATCGCAATTGGCATGTTCCAAGGAGAGGCAGGCCCGGATGTCCCCCCGCCGACAACGTCCACGCGAGTCCCCGGCCCTCGTCGCTTTCGGTCGTCAGATGCGGCTGATGCGAGAGGCCAAAAAGGTCAAACAGGAAACCATTGCTCACCTGACCAAGGTCAGCGCGCCACAGGTCAGCAAGATCGAGGCTGGCAAACGGCGCGCCACCCGAGCATTCGCGGTGGCCGTGGACGACTACCTGGGAGCTGGGGGCGCCCTCGTCAACCTCTGGGAGGACCTCAACAAGGACGGTCACCCCGTGCCCATCTGGTTCGACTGGCCCGTAATCGAGGCCGATGCGGCGATGCTCGTCTGCTACGAGCAGTCGGTCATGCCCGGCCTCGCGCAGACTCCGGCTTACGCCTCGGCGATCCTCCATGGCAACCAGGAAGCCGTAGAGGCCCGGATCAGCCGCCAGGCGATCATCACCGGCGGTGACAGGACGGTCCCGCCCACCCTCGTGATCATGGTGGACGAACAGGCGCTCCACCGGCCGGTCGGCACCTCGGAGACAATGAGCTCTTTTCAACGTGATGCGGTCTCGCGGAGTTGAAGGGTGTGGATGGCTTTGGCGAGGCGTCCGGCGCGGTGGGGGCAGCAGCGCAGCTTGCGCAGGATTCGCCATGACTTGAGCTGGGCATTCGCGCGTTCGCCGGGGCCGCGGAGCTTGGCGTGTGCACGGTTGGCGTCCTTTTGCGGTTCGGGCTTGTCGCGTCCCTTGTAGGGCGTGAGGATGTGCGGGCCGGCGCCCTGGTAGGCCTTGTCGGCCAGCACCGGCAGGCCGGTGGCGGCCAGTGCCCGGACGACGCCCCAGATCCTGGCCGCGGCCAGGTCGTGAACTGACCCGCGCAACGGTCCCGACACCCACAGCAGGCTCCCGTCCGGTGCGGCGATGACCTGGAGGTTCATGCCGTGGCGGCGGTGTTTCCCCGAGTAGTAGGGCCGGTCGGCGGCGACCCGGTCGATCGAGACCAAGGTGCCGTCCAGCAACAGGTACGGCAGGCCGTCCTTGACCGCTTTGGCCAGCGCCGCGCCGAGTTTGGGCGCGGGGGCGGCCAGTACGTCGACGGTCTCGTTGATGTAGCGCCATGCGGTGGTGGTGGAGACGGCGAATCCGGCGCCCAGTTCGGCGTAGGTCTCGCCCTTACGCAGGTAGACCAGGGTCATCAGTGCTTGCATGCCCGGGGGTAGGCGCCGGCCCTTGCTGCCGATGGCCCTTCGGTGGCGGCGGACCACACCGGTGGCGTAGGTCAGGGTCTGACGCGACAAAGGCAGCGAAGCACGGTACAAAAGCATGCGAGGCCTCTGGTGGGGACGGGGGTTGTGAGAGATCAACCGTCCTACCAGGGGCTTCTTGACGTCCGGCATCGTCCACGCCGTCCGCGATCATGCTGTGACCAGCGCCTCCGAAGCTGCCGCTGAAAAAGGCTCAATGAAGGAGCAGCTGGAGCACCTGATAGCACTCAGTTTATTGCCCAACGTCACAGTTCAAGTAGTCTTGACAAGCGGCGAGCACAACGGAAACTCGGGTTCATTCGTGATCGCCACGATGGCTGACCGCAGCGAGGTCGCCTATGTCGAGACAGCGATACGCCCCATCACCACGGACAACCCCGAGGACCTCTCCGAACTGGCGCGGACCCTGGTCGACCTCCGCGCGCGGACGCTCACAGGTGACATGTCCTGCGAACTGATCAGGAAGGTGGTCCAAGAGAAATGGACCTGACGAACATCAAGTGGCGCAAGAGCAGCTACAGCACGTCCAACGGCGGCAACTGCGTCGAGCTGGCGGACGCGGCCGGCGCGGTGGCGGTGCGGGACAGCAAGGACCCGGACGGACCCATCCTCCTACTCACCCGCACAGTCCTACGCACCGCCGTGAACTCCACGCCCACAGCCCGCTGATCCACCCCATCTCGTCACGGCATACGCCTCACGCGACCTGATCAGAAAGGTCATTCAGGAGAGATGGACCTGACGAACGCCAACTGGCGCAAGAGCAGTTACACCGGCTTCAACGGAGGCAACTGCGTCGAGCTGGCGGACGCGGCCGGCGCGGTCGCGGTGCGGGACAGCAAGGATCCGGACGGGCCCGTCCTCCTGCTCACCCGCGCGGCCCTGCGCGCCGCCGTGATCACCAAACCCACGCCCCGCTGACCACCCCTTGGCCCTCGGCAACACCGACTCTCGGTGGCCGGCATCGGGCGCTGTGGCTGGAACGCAAAAGGGAACCCGGTGGACCGGGTCCCCTCTCCTTGCGGGTGCGCGATGGCGCCTCGACGTTCAACGTCGCGGCGCCGCCGCCTGGGATCACTCCCTGCTCAGCACCTTCCGTTGCGTCTTCTCAGTGGGATCGGCAGCCTGAGCCGCCGCCGAGTCCACCTTGACCGCGTAGGTCGACGCGATTGCGACGATCGCGAACGCCGTCCACTGGGAGGCGTCCGGGATGAGCGTCGGCACCTGGATGAACAGCGAGACCAACGGGGCCACGAGCATGGCCACGATCGGCTGCACCGCAGGGGCGGTCGCTGCCCAGGCGCCCATGTCCGAGCGGCTGATGTACTTGGACGCGCGGGTCTGCATGACGGCGGCGAGCGCCGTCGCCAGCAGCCCTGCCATCGCCATCGCCACGATCTCGGTGTAGCCCCACTTCCAGTCCCCGATCGGTGCGCCGAGGTAGCCGGAGAGCGGGATGCACACCGGGAGGACGACGATCAGGCAGATGACGTTCGCCTGAGCGACGCACTGGTCGCGCTTCTCCCCCATCAACTTCGCCTGGTTCGGCAGGTCGAACGGGTGGGTCGCCGCGGCGAACGCCGCGACGAGCCCGAGGAGATTCACGTTTCCGGGCTCCGCCAGGACATTGGTCGCCTGGAGCACCCCGAGGATGACGATGACGCGAAGCCAACGCCCCATGATCGAGGTCAGGGCGGCCCCTGCGAGAAGGCTGCCCAAGGTGGTGATGGAGGAGTAGGTGCCCGCGCCGATCGCGGCGAACGCGAGCGGTCCTCCGATCTTCATGAGCGAAGAGGTCACGGAATGCCGCAGCATTCCCTTCCTCTGGGTCGGTGTCAGCCGACGCGGGTCGAGTCCCCCGAGTCCCTCCCGCAGCATCGCGAAGACGATGAGGAAGCCCCCTCCGAAGAGGGTCATCCCCACCGTTCCCTGGATGGAGGGCAGGGGACGGGTGAACACGAAGCCCGCACCGACGATCGCGAGCGAACCCAGCATGAAGGTCCGCCCCTTAGCGGGGTCCCTGAGCTGGGACCAATATGTCAATCTCATTTGGTTTCTGCTCCCGGCTTGGCCGGGACGGTCCATGGCCGATCAGGCCATGGATCATTCCCGTGGAGATCCATGGCCTGTCTGGCCACGTTTCCCAGAACTGTCCCCGGAAGATCAAGATCGGCAACCGCCGATCCCGGGAAGCACCGCACCATCCCAGCGCCGCCCGGACGCCCCGCGCCCTCGACCACGAGGAGCGTCAGGAAGTGGACGGGGGTCGGCCTCGCGGCGGCCGGCGGGTTTCAGGGGTGGAACCCAGCGGGGCGGTCGCCGGAGCCTCTGGGGAGGGCGTGGCGGCTCGACGCCGAGTGGAACCGCAAGGGCGATCCTCTCGGCCACGCCGACATCGGCGTCACCGCCACGGTCAGGGGCGTCTCACTAACACTTTGCGAGCAATTTATCCCTGATTTCGCTATGAATGAAAACCTGATCGCTAACGCTCGCGTGCAGCAGAGACTTCAGATCCTGAATGCTCTCAATTGAATTGATCGCCTGCGCTACCGGAGATACAACCCTCTCGACGAGATCCACACGAAGGTCGCCCTCTTCACGCGCCTCCGCGACTTCCCCAGATAGGAGGTCGAGACCTTCACGAGAAATGGAGGCGAGTGCGTCCACTCTGAACCTGACAAGACACTTAGACTCAGGGAGCCATCCAGCTCTGACCTTGACCGCCGGAGCGAATCCGATATTCACATAGCAGGACCCACCCCAACTGGACTGCTGGACGCTGACGACGCAGTAGAGATCGCCGGACACCCTGTACCAGTTTGCCGACTTTTTTCGAAACCCCAGTGGCTTGAAGACCTCGCTGAGAGCCTCCAGGAGGATCGAGTCAACCATCAGCCAGACCTCTCAAACGGCAAGTTGGCCAGCCGGATCTCGCTTCGCGGCACGGCCTGCCTCAGTCGTCAGAATATGCAAGAAAGGCAACCGCAACGGAATCACCGACGCCGACCATTGCGCAGTCGTAGGTGTGGCCCGTGAGCGGATTCGCGCCGAAATCGCCGCTGAAGTCTCCGTATTCCCAGGCCCACTTGGGATATTCGACGTTGCTCCACCAGCGGGCATCGGCGCCCACAAGGTCGACCACCTTCCTGGCGATCGATTCGGCCTCCTGCTGCGACAGCGAAGCACGGGACTCGAGATAAGCGAAGTCCGTGGTCAGCAGCATCTGAAGGAAGGGCACCAGTCGCATCGGAGGCACGTCTACGAGGAACAATTCCGAACTAAGTTCGGCCACCGTGGAAGGGCGTTTCGGTTCTGCGTCCTGATAGGGACCGCGATCGAAGTCAGGAGAAAAAATGATCGGATACACCAGGTCCGCGGGATCGACCGCACCGCCACCTTTCACCTCGATGCGCAGGTAAAGGCGCACATCTGCGTCCCGCATCAGCGGTGCGAGCAGTTCCCGCATGCGCGGTTCCGGCTCCACGGTGGGTGTCACCATCCCAGTCGTCGGTTCAGCATCAGAGCAGCATGGTGATGCGCGTCGTCAGGGGGTGGACGGGGGGTTGGCCTTGTGGCGGCCGTTGGGTTTCAGGGGTGGGACCTTGCGGGTCGGGCGGGGGGCGGTGCCTCTGGGGAGGGCGTGGCGGGCCTTGGGGAGGCGCGGCGGCTCGGGAGGTTCGGGGGGCTTCGGGGGCTCGGGCTTGGCGGGTTCGGGTTGCTCTGGGGTCTGCTGCTGTTCGCGGAGGTACTCCTCGAACTCCATGGAGTGGGCGGTCGGCAGCGTGATGATGCCCGGGTTGGCGTCCACCAGGAGGGTGCGGCGGCCCGTGGCGCCCGAGTGGGTGAAGACCATGGCCGTGGGCGGGAGCTCCTGGAGTTGCAGGGGCTCGATGAGGAGTTCGCGGAAGCGCTGCTTGTCGGGACGCGGCCGGGCGACCGTGCGGCCCCAGGCCGTCGCGGAGCTGATGCCCTCCACCAGGACGGAGTCGTCGGCGGCGGGGGCGGGCAGCGGCGTCCAGACGGGGTCGGTGAGGCCGTCGCCGTGGGGGCGGGCGTAGGCGACCGTGCTGGCGTAGGTCTCGCCCGCGACGTCGAACAGGGTCTCGGCGGCCGAGTCGGTGATCTCGGCGACGAGCAGGGGCTGGCCGGCGCCGATGTGCTCGGCGGCGACGCGGGCGTCCTCCGGGTTGCCGAGGCGCATGAAGCCGACGGCGGCGTGGCCGCGGCGGCCGAGGCGCTCGCGGACGTGGCCGGGGATCGACCGGTACATCAGGACGAGGCCGGTGCCGGTGGCCTCGCAGGCGTCGATGAGGCGGTCCAGGACGTCCCCCCGCAGCTTCTCGGCGCCGCAGAGGAAGAGGGTGTGGTCCCAGCGGCCGCCGGGCGGGGACTCCCGGATCCGGTGCGTGAGGGCGGTCGTCACGTAGGTGCCGAGGATGCGGTTGGTCAGGACGCCGGCGCGCCGGTCCATCGACACCACGTGCAGTCGCGACGGCGGCAGGCGGACGGGTTCGGTGGCGAGCTTCTCCAGCTTGCGGAGCTGCGCCTCCAGGGCCCACGCGCGGCGGACGACGATGCGGTCGGTGGCGTCGCGGCCGAAGAGTGTCGCGATGCGCTCGTGCTGCTCGTCGGTGAGCAGGCCCTTGCGCAGGTCGTCGCGGGGGTCGCCGACCTGGGCGAGGACGCGCAGGGCGGCGGTGATCCTGGGGATCGTGGTGTCCGGGCCGAGGACCTCGATGAGGCGTTCCAGGATCGAGTTGTCGAACGACAGGTCGCGGGTGCCGCCCTCTTCCTCGCCCGCGCTGACGACCAGGGACAGCACGTCGGCGAGCGCCTCGGGGTTGAGACCGCGGGTGGCGTCCAGGCGCGGCAGGTCGGCGGGCAGGACCCAGACGAGGGGGTCGTCGCCGCGGTTCGACGCGAGCCGGAGGAGGTCGTGCGCGACCGCGCCTTCGGACAGGTCGATGACGGTCAGCCGCGCGCCCACCGCGAGTCTCGCCGCGCCCATCGTCGTGACGGCCGCGGACCACCCGGCGAGCGTGCCGCCCACGACGTCCACCCGGTCGACGCCGGGCGGGACGGCCACCGGGTACCACTCGCGCTGGCTCTCGTACGCCGACTGGCGGCGCTCCCACTCGGCCCGCTTCTTGGCGTAGGCCTCGTCGGCCTTGCGGCGGGACCGCTCGCGTGCGGCCCGGTCGCGCGCCTCCGCGTCCCGTTCGTGGGCGATCCGTTCGCGGACGCCTCGCTCGTCCCGCCAGAGGGCGCCGCCGGTGATGGCCAGGACGACGCCGCACGCCAGCAGAGCCACGGCGGCGAACGCCCACGGGATGACCCCGGCGGCGCCGCACACGAGGAACAGGCCGACGAACACCAGCGTGCCGCCGAACGCGATGCGCAGCGGCTTGCCGGCCATGTCCTCGCCGGGGCGCCGGGCGGGCGGCGGCAGCGGCGGCCGCGCGGGCTCCTCAGGCCGGTCGGGGGGCGGCCCCGGGTCGGGGTGCATCTGCGCGTAGCGCCAGCCCACGTAGACGCGGTCGGCCTGTGTGAGCCGCGCCATCGCGGACCCGCTCGCCATGTCCGTCACGTCGAGAGACCCCTGGGAGTCGCGGGAATGTGGGGAACGCCTGGGGGTGGCCGGTTCGGTTGCTTACGGTCGGTTTCCTACACAGCACAGGGTAAAGAGCTTCCCGCGTTCCCGCGCCACGTTCAATGGAAGACCCCCGCGGACGACCCGTCGCGCTCGTCAAATCGGTCACCAGGTCAGCCCGCGGGAAAGATCGGACACGCCGCCGCGCGCGGATGGCCGGATCCGGCCACGCTCAGCCGGCGGGCGGCGCCTTCACCGGCAGGAACGTCTCCAGCTCCATCGTGGGATGCGGGTACTTCCACTTCACCCCGTCGAACGGGACGTACATCCCCTCCGGCGTGTCGGCCAGGAAGTAGTTCCCGTTCCACTGGTTGGGCGCGGTCACCGGCGAGCCCTCGGGGTACCGGGAGCCCAGCGCCTCGTACTTCACGTCGACGCCGAACATGGCGTAGACGGCCGCGTCCACGAAGTTGAAGTAGCCGATCTCGCCGCGCAGGTGGGTGTCCTGGAGGGCGACGCCGTGGATCCGGTCGCGGGCGAAGTACAGGGAGCTCAGGTCCTTGACGACCTGGTTGAAGTCGTGCGCCCCGTCGTGGTGGATCAGCGCGCGGGTCCCCGTGTCCGCGCGCAGCACCCGCGCGACGTAGGTCGGCAGGTCGCCGTGGAACATGCGGACGCGGGTCATGGCGCGGGGGAAGACGCGGCGCACCCGCTCCCGGGCGAACTGGAGGAACACCGGGTTGACGTCGACGAGGTCGAGTTCCAGCCCCATCGGCTCGACGCACCCGGCGAGCACGGTCGCCGAACCGCCCATGAAGACGCCGACGTCCACGAGGCGGGTCACCGTGCCGTGCTCGCGTTCGACGCAGCTGAAGACGTCGTAGTAGTGCTGGGCGCTGCACTGGTCCTCGTACGCGAGGTTCACGTCCTTGGCCCGGGTCGCGATGCGGTCGAAGACCGAGTTGTGTCCCTTGAACACGGTGAGGTCGGCGTGGTGCCCGCTCAGGATGGGGATGCCGAGCCTCTCGTGGAGGTTCTCGGCGTCCTCCAGGGCGGGGTCGGGTTCGAGGAACGTCCCCCAGGTCTTCTCGTGCATCGCCACGCTCGCGACGTAGTCCGTCATCGTTGACTCCCTCTCCTGAAGTGTCGTGCGTGCGGAGATGACGCCGAGGTCATCGCGCCCGGCCGGGGGGCGTCCTGCGCAGGCGGGCGGAGAGCGCTCGCCCGAGATGCGACATCGCCTCCCCCAGTTCGGGGTCCGGCGCCGCCGGCCGGGCCGGGACCTCGCGGTGCTCCTGGGACTCCCGGCGCCGCGCCGCCAGCTCGGCGGTGGAGCGGTCGAGTTCGGATCGCAGGCGGGCGATCTCCTGCTGCTGGGCGTTGACGGTCTCGGTCAGCCGGGTGGCGTCGTCGGTGCGGGCCGCCGCCTCGTACTGGAGTTGCAGGACGCGGGTGTAGAGGGCGACGCGGTTGTTCTCCATCGCGGCGAGCAGGCGCGAGGACGTGTAGGGCGCCAAAGCCTCGAAGACGGCGTCCGTGGCGGGCGCGCCCGTCCTGGCGAGGACGCCGAAGCCGAACACCGCCGGGACGATCTGGAAGCGCCAGTCGCCGGCCTCGTCCAGCGCGTCCTCGACGGCCGTGAGGACGCCGTTGCGCGGTCCCCCTGCCCCTTCGGCGACGGTGTAGGCGCCGTCGCCGACGAACCCCGCCGGGGTGAGGTCGTCGTGCCACACCGTCGGGCCGTCGGACGTGGACGGGTGCGCGTCCTCCGGCGGGACCGGCGACGGCTGGTAGTAGAAGTCGCGGCGCCCGCACGGCCACAGCACGTCGTGCAGGACGACGACCGCGTCCGGGGCGTTCGCCATGATCCAGGCGAGTTCCTCGCGGACGACGGCGTAGTTGTGGTCGCCGTCGAGGATGTAGAGGTCCGCCACCGGCAGCTCGGGCAGGACGGCCGGGGACAGGCCCTCCACGAGGTTCAGGCGGGGGTCGCCGTCCAGGACGGCGCGCAGCTCGTCGGCGGGCGCGGGCTCGACGCAGTGGACGGTCGCGCCGAGGTCGGCGTACACCGCGCTGACCTGCCCCGACTCGACGCCGACCTCGACGACGACACCGACGTCGCGGCAGCGGAAGATCGTCTCGAACAGCTCGCGGAACACCGCCATCGAGTGCAGCAGCAGCGGCTGCTCCCGGGCGGTGCGGGCCTGCTCGTGCGGGTCGTCCGGGGACCCGGTCACGGCCGCCCCGAAGTCACGTGTCACCGAGCTTCCTCCTGGCCACTCGTCCGGCTCCGGCGGCGATCCCTCGGACGCCGGCGCTCCGGTACTCCTCGCGGACTCGATCGGTGAGCCGCGCGGCCCGGGCGGCCCGCTCGGCCCTGCGGTCGACCGGCATGCGCGGCGCCATGCCGGTCGCCGACTGGGGCAGCATCGCGAACGCGATCGTGACCTGCCCGGACGACACCGCCGGCACCCCGGCGCGGCGGGCCAGCGGGAGCCACACGGCCGCGTAGGAGGTGTCGAACTCCATCAGGTTGCCGCCGAGGTAGCGGCAGTCGGCGTAGTGCAGGCCGACGAAGTCCTCCGGCTTGTCCCAGCGCAGCACCTGCTCGCGCCGCCGCCCGCCGGCGATGACCCGGGCCTCGATCCAGTCGACCCGCACGATGGCGGGACGGCCGGGGATCGCGAGCGAGATGTCGATCGTGTCGTGGTGCTCGAACGACAGCCGGCAGAACGACAGGCCGTTGTGGTTGATCCGGACGCGGCGCCGGATGGGGTCGTGCCACCGGTCGTCGGCCGTCCGGTACCGCAGCCGGGTCTCGTGCTTCTCGCCGGAGGGGTCGAACGCCTCCGCGTCGATGGCGCCGTCGGCGACGGCCCTCGCCATGGCGCCGAGCCCGGTGTCGGACGCGGCGATCAGGGCGGGCCAGAACGAGTCGCGCATGTGCAGGTCGCCGAGGTCGCCCGGCGACAGGTACGGGACGGCCGCCTTGAGGTCGGCGGGCAGCAGGGTGGTGACGAGGGACGAGCCGAAGTTGTCCTCGTGGGTCCAGTTCCCGAAGACGGCGGCCTCGTCGGGGGTGGGCGACTCCAGCGCGGCCACCAGGATGCGCGCCAGCCGGCTCCGCGCCGCCGGCGGGCGGGCGAGGTCCGGCCAGGCGCCGTCGGAGGCGGCGGCGTACCTGTTCCACATCTGCTGGAACGCCAGGACGCCGTCCTGGACGGTCCTGCGCTCGGCGTTCTGGGACGGCGAGTCGGCGGTCGGGCCGAGGACGGGCGCGCCGTCCTCGGTGTAGCCGATGAGGGAGCCGCACAGCGCGTTGACGCACTGCTCCACGATCTCGGGGCTGCGGGTGATGGTCGCGGCGATGCTCGCGGGGTGGCCGCACTGGGTCAGGTAGCCCTCGGCGCGCAGCCCGGCCATGGCGACCCGCTCGGCCCTGCCGTCGGTGGCCAGGTAGAGCCCGGCGGGCCTGACGTCGATGCGGGCGATCTCCAGGGCGCGGGCGAGCTGGCGCTGGATCGTCCCGCCCCAGCCGAGGTCGACGAGCGTCAGATCGCCGGCGGCGATCGCCTCCTCGTCGAGCGCGCCCGCGTCCCGCAGCGACTTGATCAGGCGTTCGCGGGCGGCGGTGACGGTCACCGCGAGCCGGTTGCACAGGTGCGGCGTCTCGGTCAGCGCGCGGGCGACCCGTTCGGCGATGTCGCCGTTGTCGATGACGGTGTCCAGCTCGGTCGCGAGGCCGGGCACGTCGCCGGGTCGCAGTTCCAGGACCGACAGGGCCTGCCGGACGGTCAGTCGGTACCCGGTGCGGACGAAGGCGTGCACCGCGGCGGTGTCGTGGGGGTCGAGCCCGGCGAGCGAGGTCGTGAACCGCGACAGCCACACCGGGGCGGCGCGCACGTCCCAGCCGCGCGCCTTCGCCGCCTCGTTGATCAGCCGGGAGAGCAGCTCGCCCTCGCGCATCGGGCACCACAGCCGGCGGGTGCCGGTCTCGTGCGCCCGCCACGCCGCCCATTCGGCGAAGCCGGTCAGCACGGGGCCGAGGACGCCCGCGCCGTACCGCCACGCGACGTCCAGCGCGGACGTGGTGAACGGGACGCCGGAGTGCACCGCCTTGGCGCGCAGGCTGGTGAGGCCGAAGTCGCCGTGCCGGTCGTCGAGGTCGGGGGCGTGGTCGCCGAACGGCTCGACGGGTTCCTTCTCGCGTCCCAGCACGTCGAGGTAGGGGTCGTCGAGCCTGCGGTAGTGCACGGTGCGGATGCCGAGCTTGCCGGGCACCTCGTGGTCGGCGATCTCGTGGTCGCCGATGTGCACGATCTGCTCCGGGCCGCGGCCGAGGTCGCGCAGCACGATCTCCCAGAGGCCGGAAGCCTTGCCGGTGCCGTGCTGGTTCGAGCGGAAGACGCGCACGCCGTCCAGGGGCCCGAGTTCCGGCCGGTCCAGGAGCAGGGACAGCTGGTCCTCGGTGAAATAGGTGTCGGACACCAGGACGACCTGGAGGTCCCGTTCGCGCGCCGCCCTGACGACCGCGGCGACGTCCAGGTCCACGACGGTCAGTTCGCGCTCCAGCCGGACCTCGGCCTCGACCAGTTCCTCCAGGGTCGCGTCGCCGAAGATCCCGTCCGGCATCGCGCGCCAGATGTCGAAGAGCGACACCTCGGTGCCGAGGGCGTCGCGGCCGCGGCGGGCGGAGTCCTCGGCGGCGATCCGCATGCGGCGCAGGGTCGCGTCCGTCACCCAGGACGGGCAGAGGCCCGCCTCCCGCATCCGTGGGCCGAGCAGGCCGAACACGTCGGTGGGGCGGGGCACCCGGCGCCACAGCACCGTGTCGAAGACGTCGAGGGACAGGACGGCGCACGCCCGGTCGGCGATGACGCGATGGACGTCGTCGAGCAACGGGCTGCCGGTCTGCTGCTTGGTCAACGCCGCACCTCTCCCCTGGTCCTGCACCGGCGTGCGCGGCCCCCGGCCGCGGCTCGGGACACCCTATCCACCGAGATCTCCGATTCCCCCGGAAACTCCCGGTGCTGCGGCCGTTCCGGCCTGCGCGGCGGCGCGGCGGGCGGCGCGGTCCTCGCGAACCAGCCGGCCGGCCTCCTCCGTCGGCCCGTCGAAGATCACGCGGCCCTGCCGCATGGTGACGCCGCGGTCGCAGAGCCCGACGAGCATCCTGATGTCGTGCGCGACGACGACCATGGTCCGGCCCTCGCCGCGCAGCTCGCGGATGCGGTCCAGGCACTTGTCCCGGAACGGCGGGTCGCCGACGGCCAGCACCTCGTCGATGAGGAAGACGTCCGGCTCGGTGTGCGCCGCGATCGAGAAGGCCAGCCGCATGAACATGCCGGAGGAGTAGAACTTCACCTGGTCGTCAAGGAAGCGCCCGACGCCGGAGAAATCGGCGATCGCGTCGAACTTGCGGGCGATCTCGGCCTTGCGCATGCCGAGGATCGCGCCGTTGAGGAACACGTTCTCGCGGCCCGTCAGCTCGGGGTGCAGGCCGGCGCCGACGTCGATCAGCCCGGCGACGCGGCCCCGGACGAGGACCGACCCGGCGTCGGGGCTCATCACCCCGGAGATCAGCTTGAGCAGGGTGCTCTTGCCGGACCCGTTCAGCCCCATGAGCGCGACGGTCTCGCCCTGGCCGATGGTGAGGCTGACCTCGTCGAGCGCCCGGAACCGGTCCGACAGGCGCTGCCCGCGCAGCGCGCGGACGCTCATCTCCTTGATCGAACGCGCGTGCCGCAGCGTGAAGTTCTTCGTGACGCGGTCGATGACGATCGCCGGGGCCGGGTGCGGGGAGGTCAACGGCTACATCTCCTGCGCGAAGCGCGCCTGCATGAGGGAGAACGCCGCGTGCCCGGCGACGAACACCAGCACGCTGACGGCCAGGGAGATGCCGGCGTGGGCGTAGAGGTGGGGCGGGAACGCGAAGTCGCCGCCGGTCCCGGGGTGCCAGAAGGCCCGCTGGAACAGGGAGACGGCGCTGACGAGCGGGTTGGCGAGGTAGAGGTCCAGCACCCAGCCGGGCGCGTGCGTCTGGACGTGGGTCCACGGATAGATCATCGGCACCGACCAGGTGATGACGATCATGGAGATGTCGACGACCTGCTCCAGGTCGCGGAAGAACACGTTCACGGCCGCGCAGAACAGCCCGAGCCCGAAGCCGAGGACGATGACGATCGCGAACCCGCACGCGGCCGCGGCCAGCTCCGCGGGGGCCGGCCGCCACCCGGCGGCGACGGCCCCGCCCAGCAGGATCATCAGCCCGGGCAGGAAGTGGACGAGCGAGACCAGCACCGACGCGGTCGGGAAGAGCTCGCGCGGCAGGAACACCTTGCGGACGAGCGCGGCGTTGCCCGTCACCGAGCGGGTCGTCGAGTGCAGCGTCTCGGTGAACAGGTTGATCAGGACCATGCCCGAGAACAGGTAGACCGGGAAGTTCTCGACCCGGTCGTCCATGCCGAGGAAGACGCCGATGACGTAGAAGTAGACGGCGAAGTGCACCGCCGGCCGCACGTAGGACCAGCCGAGGCCGAGCAGCGAGCCCTTGTAGCGGGCCCTGAGCTCGCGGCGCACCAGCAGCCGCAGCAGGTACGTCTCGCGGAACGTCCGCCGCAGGCCGCCGTCCCCTCCCGGCGCCCGCAGCCCCTCGTCCACCCGGAACGGCGCGACGGTCATCCGGACCCGCCCCCGCCGGGGCCGCCCCCGTCCGGGCCGGCCGCGGCGTCGAACGTCGCCCGCCAGGCCTCGGCGGAGGCGAGGTCGGCCATCGCGGCCCGGTAGCGGCGGCTCAGCTCCGGCCACTCGCGGCCGAGCCGGGCGTGCAGCAGCGACGTGCGCCGCAGCAGCGCCCGGAAGCGCTCCGGGTCGCGCTGGTACCAGGCCACCCGGGTGCCGTCGGCGGAGGAGACGAGCGCGCTGTCGACCTGCGACAGCAGGCTCCAGTGCCGGTCGATGTGCGGGACGACGGCCTGCGGGTTGCCGCGCGAGCCGGGTTCGACCGGGCGGAGCTGCCTGACGGTGCCGAGCATCGCGCTCGCGAGCACGTTCACGGTGCCGCGCGGCGGCTTGAACCCGCGCCCGCGCTTCGGCGGCCTGGCGCGCCGGACCTGCGGGAACTCCTCGTGGCTCGCGCGGTTCTGCGCGTCGGGGAAGTCGGCGCGGAACGCGAGGATCTCCGGCAGCTTCGAGACGATCCCCGCGTGCATGTGCTCGGGCCCGCTCAGCACGTCCTCGATCGCCGACAGCATCAGCTCGGCGGTGGAGTACTGCATGGCCAGCGCGTGCTTCACCGAGATGATGAAGCTCTCCTTGAGCAGGTTGCCGCCGCGCTCGTACGGGGAGTGCATGAGGGCGGTGACCAGGCGGTTGCGCTCGTGGAAGTACGCCTGCCAGTCGATGCCGTCGTCCTTGTCCTGCCAGGGGACGTGCCACGCGGCCATGCCCGGCAGCGTCACGGTCGGGAAGCCCGCCTCGCCGGCGCGGACGCAGTACTCGGCGTCGTCCCACTTGATGAACATCGGCATGGACAGCCCGACCTTGCGAACGACGTCGGTGGGGATGAGGCACATCCACCAGCCGTTGTAGTCGACGTCCACGCGCCGGTGCAGCCACTTCGTCCTGAGCAGGCTCCCGGAGCTGGTCCGCGCGCGGGGGCTCGGGTCGGGGGCCTTGGCGAAGTCGTGCTCGCGCTTGGTGTGCGCGGCCTCCTCCCACCACCAGCGGTACCGTCCGATGGTCTCGCCGTAGGCGTGCAGTTGCGAGCGGACGAACAGGTTGAACATGTGGCCGCCCACGATCGTCGGCGTCCGGGCGAAGTCCGCGAACGCGACGGCGCGCAGGACGCCCTCGGTCTCGGTGACCACGTCGTCGTCCAGGAGCAGAACGTAGTCGCTGGTCCCGGCCTTGAGGGTCTCGTCCATCGCCCGGGAGAAGCCGCCGGACCCGCCGAGGTTGCCCTGCTCGATGACGCGCAGCTTCGGTCCGAGCAGTGCGGCGGCGCGCTCGAAGCCCTCGTCGTCGCGGACGCGCTGGTTGCCCTGGTCGACGACGTAGACGGCGTCCACCACGTCGAGCGCCTCCGGAGCGCCGCCGAGCGCGACGAGCTGGTCTACGCAGAAGCCCGGGCGGTTGTACGTGGTGATGCCCAGGCTGACCCGGCCCTGCCGGACGGGCCCGGTGGCGCTCGTGTCGGCGCACCAGTCGGCGCGCTCCAGAACGGCGTTGCTCTCCCCGGCGAGCACGTCCATCCAGTACCAGCCGCCGTCGATGAACGGGCGCAGCGTCAGCCGGAACGTCTCCTCGCGGGACGTCTCGGAGTCGACGCGGACGGAGTCGACCCGCTGGACGTGGCCCTTCGCGCTGGACCGGTAGACGATGACGGTGGCCTGGCCGCGCACCCGGACCCGCAGCACGACCTCCTCCACCGACGTCCAGCGGCGCCAGTAGCTGGCCGGGAAGGCGTTGAAGTAGGTCGCGAACGAGACCCGGCGCCCGACCGGCACGACCACGCTGCGCCGGCCGGCGCCCTCGGCCGCGTCCGCCGGGGCCGCGGCCTCGGCGGCCGTCTCGGCGGCGAGGGCCTCCGCCCCGCGGGCGATCTCCCCCTCGACGTACAGCTTGAGGACGTCCAGGTCGCGGTCGACGGGCATCACGACGCGCTGCAGGACCCGCATCCCGGGGGCGGCGCCTGTCTTCCCGGACGTCTCGGCGTTTTCGGTCACTCGTCCATACCTCCGCTAGTGAGACGCGAGCCCTCGCCGAAATGGGGACGCAGCCTGTTGTCGACCATGGTGAGCGCGCTGGCGATGGCCATGTGCATGTCGAGGTACTTGTAGGTGCCGAGCCGCCCGCCGAAGAGCACGCCGTCCTCGCGCCTGGCCAGCTCACGGTAGGCGAGCAGCCGGGCCCGGTCGGCGGCGGTGTTGACGGGATAGTACGGCTCGTCGCCGCGCGCGGCGGCCCGCGAGTACTCCCGCATGATGACCGTCCGGTCGGACGGGTAGCCCGCGCGCTCGGGGTGGAAGTGCCGGAACTCGTGGATCCGGGTGTAGGGGACGTCCTCGTCGGCGTAGTTCATGACCGGGGTGCCCTGGAAGTCGCCGGTCGGCACGACCTCGGTCTCGAAGTCCAGCGTCCGCCAGCCGAGCTCGCCCTCGGCGTAGTCGAAGTAGCGGTCCAGCGGGCCGGTGTAGACGACGGGCACGTTGCCGGCGAGGTCGTCCCGCAGGTCGAAGAAGTCGGTGTTCAGCCGGACCTCGATGTTGGGGTGGTCGGCCATCCGCTCCAGCCAGGCGGTGTAGCCGTCGACCGGGAGCCCCTCGTGCGTGTCGTCGAAGTACCGGTTGTCGAAGGTGTAGCGCACCGGCAGCCGGGTGATGATCTCCGCGGGGAGGTCGCGGGGGTCGGTCCGCCACTGCTTGGCGGTGTAGCCACGGATGAACGCCTCGTACAGCGGGCGCCCGATCAGCGAGATCGCCTGCTCCTCCAGGTTGGCCGGACGGCGGATCTCGGCGGCCTGCCCGGCGATGAGCGCGCGCGCCTCGTCGGGGGTGAAGACGCGGCCGAAGTACGCGCAGATCGTGCCGAGGTTGATCGGCATCGGGTAGACCCGGCCCTTGTAGGTGGAGTACACGCGGTGCCGGTAGCCGGTGAAGGCGGTGAACCGGTTCGCGTACTCCCACACCCGCTCGTTGGAGGTGTGGAACAGGTGCGCGCCGTAGCGGTGCACCTCGATGCCCGTCTCCGGCTCCGCCTCGCTGTAGGCGTTCCCGCCGATGTGGTCGCGGCGGTCGAGGACGAGCACGCGCAGGCCGAGCCCGGCCGCGCACCGTTCGGCGACCGTGAGGCCGAAGAACCCGGCACCGGCCACCACGAGATCAACGTTCACTGGAGGGTGTCCATCCGACTCGTGCGGGGAGCGAAGGACCTGGCCGCACGGGGGCGCCGGCCGAATCCCTTGGTACGGAATGCGGCTAAGATACCCGGCGTTCGTTCGGTACCGGCGCAGGAAGCCAAGGATCGCGGTGGCCCCACCCACTCCCGGCAGTGCGGCGCACAGCCCGCGCCCCTCCGTCTTCCTGCACGTCGGGGCCGCCAAGAGCGGCACGACGTTCCTCCAGCACGTGCTGTGGCACAACCGCGACCGGCTGCGCGCGCACGGCGTCCTCTACCCGGGCCGGGACCAGGCCGCGCACGTCCGCGCCGCGTTCGACCTGCGGCGGACGTTCTTCCGCGAGGCGTCCGATCCCGCGACGCGGGGCGCGTGGCGCGACCTCGTCGCCGAGGCCCGCGACTGGCCCGGCACCGTGATCATCTCGCAGGAGCTGTTCGCGCCCGCGCGGCCGCGGTGGATCCGCCAGGCCGTCGCCGACCTCGATTTCGCCGATGTTCACGTGGTCTTCACCGCGCGCGACCTCGGCCGGCAGATCCCGGCGCACTGGCAGGAGGACGTCAAGAACCGCTTCACGACCTCGTTCACCGAGTTCGTGACGTCGCTGCGGCGGCAGGACTGGCGCGCCTACGAGAGCGCGCGGCTGTTCTGGGGGCTTCAGGATCCCGTCGCGGTGCTCGGCCGCTGGGGCGAGAACCTGCCCCCGGAGCGGGTCCACGTCGTCACGCTTCCCAGGCCCGGCGCGCCCCGCGACCTGCTCTGGCGGCGTTTCTGCGCGGCCACCGGCCTCGCCCCGGACGACTACGACCTGTCCCGGAGTTTCGCCAACCCGTCCCTCGGGCTCGGCGAGACGCAGTTCCTGCTGCACCTCAACGAGACGCTCGGCGACCGCGTCGGCTGGCACGCCTACAACGAGGACGTCAAGCTCCACCTCGCGCAGCAGGTGCTGGCCGGGCGCCCGTACCCGGTCAGGATCGAACTGCCGCGCGAGCACGTCCCGTGGGCCACCGAACGGGCCGTCGAGACCGTCGAGGCGCTGCGCGCGGCGCGCTACGACGTGGTGGGCGACCTGTACGAGCTGATGCCGTCGGCCGCGTCCGGGCCCGCTCTCGGAACCGCGCCCGCGCCGCCGGCCGACGAGGCCCGCTGGGCGGAGATGGCGGACGCGGGCGTCGACGCGATCGCGGCGCTGCTGCTGCGCGCCCGGGAGAGCCGGGAGCGGACCGAGGCGGTGCCCGGCGCCGGTCACCCCGTCCGCGACCAGATCGACATGCTGCGCGAGGAATCGGCCGGCCTGCTCGAAACGACGGAACGGCTCGTCCAGGAGGCCGCCCCGTTCGTCGAGCGGGCCAAGCGCACGGCGCGGGAGCGCTACCCGGCGGCGCTCCGGTTGCGCGGCGCCTACCGCAGGATCCAGGGCGGGACGGAACGGCCCGACGCCGAGACGAGAACGAGGTGAGCGCCCGCATGGGGGACCCGGGTAAGTCCGTCTATCTGCACGTCGGGGCACCGACGGCCGAGGCGGCCTTCCTGCACCGAGCGCTGTGGAGCAACCGGCGGCGGCTGGGCGACGCCGGTGTCTGCTACCCGGTCACCGGACCGCAGGAGCACTTCGCGGCCGTGATGGACCTGCGCGAGATGAGCTGGGGCGGCCATCGGGACCCCGCCTGGGACGGCGCGTGGGACCGCGTCGTGCGGCGCGCCCGCGACTGGGACGGCCCCACCGTCGTCTTCTCCCAGCCTCTGCTGGGCGGAGCGACCGAACAGCAGGTCGAGCGGGCGGTCTCGGCGCTGGAGCCGGCCGAGGTGCACGTGGTCCTCGCCACCCGCGACCTGGGCTGGCAGCTGATCCTCGACTGGCAGGAGCAGATCCGCCACGCGCACACCATCACGTTCGAGCGGTTCGTCGACGATCTCGTCGCGCTCGGCATCGACGCGCCGGAACCCTACGGGCAGATGTTCTGGGGCCTGCACGACCCGGTGCGGGTGCTGCGGACCTGGGGGTCGGCGGTGCCGCGGGAGCGCGTCCACGTCCTCACGCTGCCGCCGCCCGGCGGGCGCGCCGGCGTGATGTGGGACAGGTTCCGGACGCTGGCCGGCATCGCGGACGGGGTGTGCGACCTCGGCGGCATCCCGGGGGACGAGCCGCTGTCGGCGGTCGAGGCGGAGCTGCTCCGCCGCCTGAACGAGAGGATGGGCCCGGCGCTGGGCGGCGACTACGAGCGCCTGGTCCACGACCACCTCCTCGGGCACGGGCTCGCCAGGCAAGGAGGATCGGCGCGCCTCGCCGGAGAGCCGGCCGGCACGGTCCGCACCGGGATGGGGCTGCCCGCCCGGCACGCCGACTGGGCGGCGCGCCGGACCCGCGAGCTGGCCGAGTCGCTGCGCGCCTCCGGCTACGACGTGGCCGGTGACCTGGACGAGCTGACCACGTCCCGGGCCCCGGAGGCCGCGATGCTTCCCGGCGACGTCCCGGAGGAGCTGGTCGCGACCGCGTCCGTCGGGGTGGTGGCGCACCTGCTGGAGGAGCTGTCGCTGGCGCGCGAGCGCGTCGGGCTCGCCCACCTGCACAGCGAGATGACGGGCGTGAAGGAGAACCTGGAGCGGCTCATGGAGTCCGCCGCCTCGCCGTCGCCGGCGTTGCAGCGCGCCGCGCGCCGGGCGACGGGCAGGCGCAACCCGTGAACCGGGGCCCGGAGAGCCGCGGCGGGCCGTCCGTCACCGCGGTCGTCGTCACCTACGACCGGCGCGACCTGCTCGACGAGGCCCTGACCGCGCTCGGCGCCCAGACGCGCCCCCCGGACCGGATCACCGTGGTCGACAACGCGTCCGCCGACGGCACCGCCGCGATGGTCGCCGAGCGGTTCCCGGGCGCCGACCTGCTCGCCCTGCCCCGCAACATCGGCGGGGCCGGCGGGTTCAGCGCCGGGATGGCCCGGGCGATGGGCGGCGGGGCCGATCTGCTCTGGCTGCTGGACGACGACACCGTGCCCGAGCCGGAGGCCCTCCAAGCCCTGCTGGACGCGCGGCAGAGGGCCGCGACCGAGGAGGACGGTCCACCCGTGCTCGTGGCGAGCCGCGTCGTCTGGACCGACGGCCGGGACCACCCGATGAACACCCCCCGTCCCAAGCCGCGGGCGACGGCCGCCGAGTCGCGGCTCGCGCGCGCGGCGGGCTGCGTGCCGATCCGGTCCGCCTCCTTCGTGTCGGCGCTGGTGGACGCGGAGGCGGTGCGCGAGCGCGGGCTGCCGGTCGCCGACTACTTCCTCTGGAACGACGACTTCGAGTTCACGACGCGGCTGCTGCGCGGGCGCCGCGGGCTGCTCTGCCCCGGCAGCGTCGTGGTCCACAAGACCCGGGAGTTCGGCGGGGCGGACGCGGATCCGGGCGACCGCTTCTTCTACGAGGTGCGCAACAAGATCTGGCTGTTCACGGGGAGCCGCGGGCTCGCACCGCCGGAGCGGGCGCTGTACGCGGGGTCGACGGTGCGGCGATGGGCGCGCACGTTCGCCGGGTCCTCCGACCGCGCGGTGCTGCGCCGCGCCCTGGCCCGCGGCGTCAGGGACGGCCTGCTCACCCGCCCGAGGCCGACCGCCGCGATCCTGCGGGAGACCGGCGCCCTGGGAGAGACCGACATCTCGTTACCTCACGACGGCCGCCGCCATGATCGCGACGGGTGACCGGCCGCGGGACGGCTCGGCGCGCGTCACCCGCCTGCTCGCCGGGCCGGCGGCCCCCATCGGCTGCGCCGCGCTGACGCTCGCCGTGGCGCTCGCCGGCATCGGCACCCCGTCGCTGTGGCTGGACGAGGCCGCCACGATCAGCATGACGACCCGGTCGTACGGCGACATGCTGCGCGTCTTCCCGCACCTGGACCTCGTCCACGCCCTCTACTACATGATCATGAAGCCGTGGGTGGCGGCGTTCGGGACGGACGCGCTCGCGCTGCGGCTGCCCGGCGCGCTCGCCATGGCGGCGGCCGCGGCCGGCGTCGCCGTCATCGGCCGGCGGTGCCTCGGCCCGGCGGCCGGGCTCGCGGCCGGGCTGGCGTGGGCCGCCGGGCCGCAGACCAGCCGGTGGGCGCAGGAGGCGCGCTCCTACGCCATGACCGCGGCGGTCGCCGTGCTCGCGACCTACCTGCTCGTGCGGGCTCTCGACCGGGACGAGCAGCGCCGGTGGCCGTGGTTCGCGGGCTACGCCCCCGCGGTCGCGGTTCTGGGGTGCCTGCATCTGGACGGAGCCCTGCTGCTCGCGGCGCACGGCGTGACCGTCCTGCTGACCCGTCCCAAGGCCGGGGTGTGGCTGCGCTGGCTGGCGTCCGCCTCGGTGGCCGCCGCCCCGCTCGTGGTGCTGGCGGTCGCGGCGCAGGACCAGAAGCGCCAGGTGAAATGGCTCCCCCGGCCCTCGTGGGACGTCGCGTGGGCGCAGCTCCAGTTCCTGACCGGGGACCGCGCGCTCGTCGCGCCGGTCATGGCGCTCGCTCTGCTCGGCGTGGTGACGAGCGTGCTGGGACGCGCATCGCGCCCGCACCCCACGGCCTCACTGCCCGCCGTCGCGCTTTCGTGGGCGCTCGTGCCAACGGTGCTGCTGCTCCTCGTCTCCAACGTGACGGACCCGGTCTTCTACTACCGGTACACGACCTACTGCCTGCCCGCGGTCGCGCTGCTCGCCGGCGCCGGCGTGGCCGGACTGCTCACCGTCACCCGCCGCCCCGCCGCTCGCACCGTCCTGGTGTGCGCCGCCGCAGCGGCACTCGCCGTCCCGTCCCTCCCGGCCCACGACTACATCCGCCGCCAGGACAGCCGCCCCGACGACATGCGTGCGGCCGCCGACGTCGTCCGCGCGCACGCCCGGCCCGGGGACGCCGTCGTCTACCTCGCCGGGAGCGCCCGTTGGAGCGCCGCCACCTATCCGGGCGCGTTCGGACGGCTGCGCGACGCCGGCATGCGCACGGACCCGGTGACCGCCGCCAACCTCAAGGGCCGCGACCTGCTCCCCCGCGAGCTGCCGCCGAGGCTCGCCCGGGCGGACCGGGTGTGGGTGATGGACCACCGGTCACTCGACCCGCACGGCCCGGTCATCGAACGGCGGGAGCGGGCGGTGCAGTCCGCCGGGCCCTGGCGGAAGGCCGGGACGTGGACCTACAGGGGCGGCTGGCTCGCCCTGTTCGAGCGGACGGGCCCCTACCGCAGTTCCAGGTAGTCGACCTGCCCCTGCCCGTCCAGGCGGCGCAGCCCGACCGTGTTCCAGCCCGCGGCCAGCTCCACCGTCGCCGTGACGGACGCCCAGCCGGCGCCCGCCGTGGCGCGCAGCCGGACGGACGTCGCGGCGTAGCCGTTCACCGACATCTCCAGGTCGGAGTCGCGCCCGGAGCGGTTGGCGTACCGGGTCAGGACCGAGTAGCTCCCGGCGGTGGGCGCGAACACGGGAACCTCGACGCGGCAGTCGTCGCGCGCGAAGGGGCCGACCGCCGCACCGCCGGACGCGTTGGGCCGCGCCAGCGCCGAGACGCAGCCGTTCAGCCGTCCCCGCTCCGCCTCGTACCGGACGGGGACGCCCCGGACGGCGGGCCGCGCGCCGTCCCAGCCGAGGCGGGCGACGTACATGCCGCGGGTCACCCTGGAGCCGCCGCGGTAGTCGAGGATGCCGTGGAAGACGAGGTAGTCGCCGGTGCCGTCGCCGAACACGTCCGCACTGCCCGGCCCCTCGACCTTCCCGCCGTACAGGCCGGTGGACTGGACGGGGCCGCCCTTGACGTACGGCCCTTCGAGCGACGAGGCCACCGCGTAGCGCGTCTGGTAGTTCGACTTGAAGTACCAGCCCGCCGAGTACAGCAGCACGTACTTCCCGCCGCGCCGGACCAGGTCGGGCGCCTCGACCAGGACGGGCTCGTCCGCCGACCGGCCCAGGATCTGCTTCGCCGGGCCGGCCGTGCGCAGCCCGTCCGGGCTCAGCTTGACCAGGTGAATCGCGGCCGTCTTCTGGTCGTCGGTCTTGTAGAGCAGGTAGCGGGCGCCGTCCCGCTCGATGTAGGACGCGGGGTCGATCGCGCCGCCGAGGTCCAGCGGGCAGACCAGCGGCCCGCCCTCCTGCGGGACGAACGGGCCCGCGGGCGAGGACGCGGTCGCGACCCCGACGCACTGCTCGTCGCCGTCCTTGCGCCGCGCGGAGAAGTACAGCACGTAGGTGCCCGATCCCCCGCGCGGCGCGACGACTTCGGGGGCCCAGGTCCAGCCCCCGGCGGCCCACGCCGGGAGGCGGGCAAGGCCGTCGCCGGGCGAGGTCTTCCAGGGGCCCGTCGGCGACGGGGCCGTCGCGACGGGCATCATCGCGTCCGCGTTGTTGGTGCCGTAGGCGAAGTACGTCCCCGCCACCTTGATCACGGTGGGGTCGGCGAAGGACCCGTCGATCACCGGTTCGGCGGGCGAGTAGCCGGGCGGGTCGATCGCCCCCGGGGTGCCCGCCGGGCTCGGCTGCGGCGCCCCCGCGGACGCGCCGGGGCCGGTCCGGGCGGGGCCGCCCTGCGGGCGGGCGCCCGGTTCGCCGGGCGGCGGGGCCACGGTCACGGCCAGCCAGACGACCAGCGCGACCAGGGCGCTGATCGCGGCCCCCGCGACCAGCGGCAGCAGCGGTGCGAGCGCCCGCGGGTCCCGGTTCGTCCACCTCATGGCACCCCGCATCATGCCAACAACCGAGGCGGGAGGGCCAACGGCCGCCGCATGCGCGACCGGCGTCCGGATCGTTACGCTTGCCCGGCCGTCTCATCACCGACACGCTCTTCACCGACGCGCTCATCACGGACGCGCTCTTCACGGAAGGGACACGCTCATCACGGAGGGGACCCGGGGGTTGATCCGACATCGGCGGCTGGCGGCCGTGCTGTGCCTGCTCGGCGTCCTCGGAGCGACCGGCTGCCTCTTCCAGCCGGTGGAGCGTTCCGCGCCGAAGGCGACGAAGATCCCGAAGAAGCCGAACATCGTGTTCGTCCTGACCGACGACCTGTCCTGGAACCTCGTCGCGCACATGCCGCAGGTGGTGCAGATGCAGCGGGACGGGCTCACCTTCGACGACTTCATCATGGCCGACTCGCTCTGCTGCACCTCGCGCGCCACGATCTTCACCGGCCGGTACCCGCACAACACCGGGGTCCGCACGAACTTCCCACCGGACGGCGGCTACGAGGTCTTCAAGGACAAGGGCGGCGAGCAGGCGTCGTTCGCCCCGTCCCTGCAGAAGGCCGGCTACCGGACGGCGCTGCTCGGCAAGTACATGAACGGCTACCAGCCCAACGACACCCAGGGCGACACGAAGCCGTACGTCCCGCCGGGATGGAACGAATGGCACGTCAGCGGCAACGGCTACCCCGAGTACAACTACAACCTGAACGAGAACGGCCGGCTCGTCCACTACGGCGCCCGGCCGCAGGACTACCTGACCGACGTCCTGGCGAACAAGGGCGTCGAGTTCGTCCAGCGGTCCGGGAAGACCGGGCGGCCGTTCTTCATGGAGATCGCGACGTTCGCGCCGCACGGGCCGTTCGTCCCGGCGCCGCGCCACGCCGGGCTGTTCGGCGGCCTGACGGCGCCCCGCCCGCCGTCGTTCAACGAGGCCGACATCCGCGACAAGCCGTCCTGGCTGCGGTCGCATCCGCTGCTGCGCAGGCCGGGGATCGGCCGCATCGACCAGGGCTTCCGCGACCGGGTGCGGATGGTCCAGTCGGTCGACGAGATGATCGGCCGTATCCGGTCGGCGCTGAAGGAGCGCGGCCTCGACCGCGACACCTACCTGGTGTTCGGCTCCGACAACGGCTTCCACCTGGGCGAGCACAGGCTGGCCGGCGGGAAGATGACCGCGTTCGACACCGACATCCGGGTGCCCTACATCGTCGTCGGGCCGGGGGTCCCCTCGGGGCGCAAGGTCCGCGAGATCGCGCAGAACACCGACCTGGCCCCGACGTTCCAGGAACTGGCGGGCGTGCGCCCGCCGGCGACGACCGACGGCCGGTCGCTCGTCCCCTTCCTGCGCGGCGCCTCCCCGGCGGGCTGGCGCGAGTCGGCGCTGGTCGAGCACGTCAAGCCGCCGCCGTCCCCGCTGGACCCCGACCGGCAGGACTCCGCGCCCGGATCGCCGACCACCTACAACGCGATCCGCACCGGCGACATGCTGTACGTGGAGTACACGGGCGGGGAGACCGAGTACTACGACCGGGTCCGCGATCCGCACGAGCTGAACAACATCGCCGCCGGGCTGCCGGAGCAGCGGCGGCGCCACCTGTCCGACCTCCTGTACGCGCTGACCCACTGCACGGGGTCCGGCTGCACGCCCGCAGGCCGGAGCCGGTGACGGAATTCCGTCCTTTATGCGCCGCTATCATCGCTGACGACTGTGGACGCGCCAGGGCGATGTGCAGGGTGACACGTGCAGAGTGACCGGAAGCTGGGAGAGGGCGTGACTCCAACCGGAAAGCCGGATGACGACCACGAGGGTGAGCGTCCCGAACCCGGGCAGACGCCTCCCCCGCCGCGCTGGATGGACGACCAGGGCTCGTCCGGTCCGCTGCTGCTCCCCGCGGACGATCCGGAGGACGACCCCGAGGACGACCTCGAAGAGGATCCCGAGGGCGACGACTTCCCCGAGGACTCCCCCGAGGACGACCCGGAAGGGGACATGGCGGACCGCACCGTCGTGGACCCCAACGTCAACCAGACGATGATCCTGCCGAAGAGGCAGAAGCCCGCTGCCGGCCGCTCCGCGGAGAGCGCCGCGGAGAACGGCGGCGCGGGCGCGGAGGCCGGCTCGCCGGCCCTGCCCGCTCCCGTCGCGGACGCTCCGGCCACGTCCACCGACATCCCCGCGCAGCCCTCCCCGTACGGGCGGGAGTCGGCGGACGTGACGAGGACGGAGATCCCCCTCCCGCCGCCCTCCTCCTACGAGGAGGACATGGCGGACGTGACGAGGATCGAGTCACCCACCCAGCCGCCTCCCACCTACGGGCAGGACACGGGGGACGTGACGAGGACCGAATTCCCCACCCAGCCGTCCCCTTCCTACGGGCAGGACACCGGGGAAGTGACGAAGAGCGGGTTCCCCACCCAGCCGCCCCCCTCCTACGGGCAGGACACGGGGGACGTGACGAGGATCGAATCCCCCACCCAGCCGCCCCCCTCCTTCGAGCAGGACGCGGCGGACGTGACGTGGATCGAGGCCCCCGGCCAGCAGCCTCCTCCTTACGAGCAGGACATGGCGGACGTCACCCGCATCGAGAAGCTGCCGCCCCCGCCGCCCGCACCCCCGCAGGCCCCTCACCAGCAGGCGGCCCATCAGCAGCCCGCGCCTCCGTCCCCCTCGCAGACTCCCCCGGCCCCCGAGCCGTTCCCGTGGGCGCAGGAGATCCCCGGTGCCCCCGCGCGTCCGGCCCCCGAGCCGTTCCCGTGGGCGCAGGAGATCCCGGGCGCGCAGGCTCCCCCGGCCCCGCAGGGCCCTCCGGCGGCGGAGCCGTTCCCGTGGGCGCAGCAGGTCCCCGGGACGCCGCCTCCCGGGCCGGAGGCCGTCCACCCGATCGCGCCCCCTCCGGCGATCGACGAGCCGTGGCGGACCGGAGGGCCGAGCGGTCCGAAGGGTCCCCGCAGGAGCATCAAGAAGCCGCTGCTCATCGGCGCGGGCGGGCTCGCCGCCGTGGCACTGGTCGCCGCGGGCGTGCTCGTGGTCCCCGGCCTGATCGGCAGCGACGACGATGGCGGCGGCGCGGGCGCCAAGCTCGCGGGCGCGCTGTTCCCGGTGGACGCCGCGGCCCGCACCGACGGCCGCGACCAGCAGGTCACCGGCGTCGCGGCGCGCGGCTCGACGGTGGTCGCGGTCGGCGGCGAGACCGACCCGCAGAACTCCCGCGGCCTGTTCCTCGTCTCCTCCGACGGCGGCCGCACCTTCACGTCGGTCGACCAGCAGGACACCGACGGCGGCCTCGCGCCGCCCGGCGGGGTCCCCGAGGCGGTCGGCGCGTCGCGCCGCGGCTGGGTGGCCGTCGGCAGCCGGGCCGGCGGCGGTGGCGCCGTGTGGCTGAGCAAGGACGGCAAGGAGTGGCGCCGCCAGCCCGACGCCGTCGGCGACGTCTTCGGACCGCACGACCGGGTGACCCGGATCGTCGGCACCGGCGGCGGGTTCCTCGCCGTCGGCGAGAACTCCCCGAAGGGCGACTTCAGCGACGCGCGTCCGGCGGTGTGGCTGTCGAGCGACGGGCGCCGGTGGGAGGCACGGGTCGGCGACCAGATCGGCCTCCAGGTCCAGAACGGCGGGTTCTCCCTGGTCGAGGCCGCGGCGAACGGCGATGTGATCCTGCTGGAGGGGCTCATCACGCCCGACTCCAAGAAGCCGGGCCCCTACCGGAAGGTGTGGCGCTCCGACGACGCGGGCCGGACGTGGTCGACGTCGGACGTGCCGGCGCCGAAGGGCAGCCGCGGCCTGATGATCGGCGGTGGCGGCGGGTCGGGCTTCCTGGCGATGCGCGAGATGTCGGCGTCCGGGAAGCTGTTCGGCCAGGCCTTCACGTCCAGGGACGGCAGGTCGTGGACCAGGACCGGCAAGCTCGAACCGGCCGGCTACCAGCGCACGAACGGGATCGTCTCCGACGGCCGGGGCTTCACGGCCGTCACCGTCCGGGGCACCGACGTGCTGCTCGCGCGCACCGCGGACGGCGCCGCCTGGAAGGCGGCCGGCTCAGCCGAGTCGAAGGCGGGACGGGAGGTGCTGGGCGCCGCGGCCGCGGGCGGCCAGACGGTGCTGGTCGGCCGCGAGCCCGGCGGCGGCGACCTGGACCCGATGCTCGGCGTGTGGGACGCGAACGGCGCCGCGGTCCCCGTCGATCTGGCGAAGATCCCCGGCGCGATCCGGCCCGACCACGCGGTGCGGGCGGTGGCCGCCACGAACGGCCTCACGGTCGCGGTGGGCAGTGCGAGCGGTGACGCCGCCGTCTGGTCGTCGCAGGACGGCGCGTCCTGGAAGGCCGCGCAGGGGCTCGGCGCCGCGTTCACCCGGCCCGGCCCGCAGCAGCTGGACGACGTCGCCGCCGGCGGCGCCGGATGGCTGGCGGTCGGCTACGACCAGTCCGCGCCGCGCCGCCCCCTTGTCGTCACCTCCAAGGACGGCGCGACATGGCAGGCGGCCGACGGCGCTCCCGCGTTCGCGGCGAACAGCCAGGGCGCGCCCGTCACGGCCGCCGCGGCGGCCGGCTCCGCCGGTTACGTCGTCGTCGGCACGCAGGGCTACTCGGTCGCGACCTGGTACTCACCCGACCTGAAGAACTGGGCGCGGGGCGCGGGCGCGGATCCGAAGATGATGGCGGGCACCAAGGCCGCGAGCCGCTGGATGCTGGACGTCACGTCCGGGTCGTTCGGGTACGCCGCCGTCGGCGGCAGCCGGGACGGCAAGGGCAACCACCCGTCGGTGTGGCTGTCGCCGGACGGCCAGCGGTGGACGCTCCAGGAGCTCCAGCTCCCCGGGTCCGGGGTGACCGAGGGCCACCTGACCCATGTCGCCGCCAAGGGGAACACCCTCGTGGCCACCGGAGTCGCGGCCACCCCCAAGGGCCTCGACTGGCTCGGCTACGTGTCCGCCGACGCCGGCAGGACGTGGCGTCCCCTGGCGTCGCCGAGCGGCGACACGACCGTCAGCGTCACCGCGCTGGCCGCGACCCCGAAGGGCTTCGCGGCGACCGGCACCACCGGGCGCGCGGGCGCGACCGACGTGGTGTCGTGGACGTCCGCGGACGGCTCGTCCTGGCAGGCCTCCACGCCCGGCGGCACCGGCCTCGGCGGCGTCGGCGACCAGGAGATCACCGGCCTCGCCGCCTTCGGGAACACGCTGCTCGGGGTGGGCCGCAGCGCCGACTCGGGCGGCGCCCAGCCCGTCCTGTGGAGCCGGCCCGTGCCGTGACCCGGCCCGTCCGGTGACCCGGCCCGTGCGGTGAGACCGCGCGCCGCCCCGCTACTTCTCCGGTTGCGGCGGGGCGGCGTCCAGGTCGGGGAGCCCCTGGTGACCGCCGCCCGCCGGGCGCGCGTGGCGCGGGATGTAGGGGACGGCGAGGCGGGGGCCTTCGCCGGCCCTGTCGCGCAGGCGGTTGCGGCGGGCGCCGTAGGGGGCGACGACCGCGCGGTAGAAGGGTTTGCGGATCAGGGTGGGGACGAGCCGGTAGCCGCCGCGCACCATGACGTTGCGCCAGTACTGGGGCTGGGAGATGAAGCCCTCGCGGAGCATCTCGCGCTGGAGCCGCAGTTCGGAGCGCAGCAGGTCGCGTCCGCCGCGGCGCTCGTAGGCGCCGGCGCCGACGCGGTAGTAGACGAGCGGCTCGGCCACGTTCACGATCCGCGCACCGCCCGCGATCATGCGGGCGAACAGCCAGTAGTCCTCCATCAGGGGGAGGTCGCCGTAGCCGCCGGCGGCGACGACGGCGCTGCGCCGGTAGACGACCGTGGGGTGGTTGAACGGGTCGTGCAGGCGGGAGTAGCGCGCGATGTCGGCGGGGTCGCTCGGCGGGATGCGGCGGCCGACGATGTCGGTGATGTCGGTGCCGAACTCCAGCAGGCCCGCGCCGACGAGGTCGGCGCCCGCGCGGACCAGCGGGACCTGCGTCTGGAAGCGGTGCGGCATCGAGTAGTCGTCGGCGTCCATGCGGGCGACGATGTCGTGGCGGGCGGCGTGCAGCCCGGCGTCGAGGGCGGGGCCGAGGCCGCGGTTGCGCTCCAGGTGGACGAACGCGACCTCGACCGGGCTGATCCTCACGAGCTCGCCCAGGACGGACGCGAGCGCGGGCGGGACGGGCCCGTCCTGGACGAGGACGACCTGGTCCGGGCGGAGGGTCTGGAGGTGGACGGCGCTGCGGAAGGCGTCCCGGACATGCTCCTCACGATCACCGCCGTAGACGGTCATCAGCAGGGTGAAGGGTTCGGGCTGCATGCATCCGTTCCGGGGGGAGCGTGGCGGCCGAGGAGCACCGTGCGGGGCCGGGTCGAGCGCCTGGTCGGGGGCCTGGTCGGGGGGAGGGTGGGAGGCGCCGTCCTAGGTGGGACGCTTTGAACCGTTTGATGGTTTGCGCGGGACAAGATACCGGTGAGGGACCGTCAGATCACGTGCGGTGCGGAATCAGGTCCGCGCGCAGACCGCGCGGTCGGCGCGGATCTCCCCCGCGATCTTCGGGACCATCGGGCCCAGCCCCCGCAGGGCGGCCCCGTCCCTGCCGACGATCAGGTAGACGTAGCCGGGCCTGGCGGACGCCCACGGCCGCGCCTGGTGGCCGGGCACCGCGATCGCCACGCGCGCGGCCTGCCGCTCGGCGCCCGCCCCGTAGAGGATCTGCGTGTGGGGGAAGGTCTTCTTGGCGGTGCCGACCTTGACGACCTGGAAGCCGCGCTCGGCGAGCTGGTCGGCCGTCCGCTGCGCGAGGCCGCCGGTGCCGGAGGCGTTGTAGACGCCGAGCCTGACCTGCGCGGGCGGGACGGGCTGGACCTTGTTCTGCGCGGGGACGGGCTCCGGCTGCGGGAGCTTGTTGTCCTCCCGGATGGCCCGGAACAGCGGCTCGGCGGCGGCCTGGGCGAACTGGACGCGGTTCTTGTCCTGCGGGAACGCCTCCACCGGGACGGTGACGAAGCGGACCTTCCCGGCGCTCATCCCGCCCAGGGACCCGGCGAGCTTCTGCATCACCGAGAGCGTGAGCCCGCTGTCGGCCTTGATGGACTTGGTGGCGGCCGAGAGGAAGGCGTAGGTGCGGCCGGGGTCGGAGAGCATCCCCTTGTCGGTGGCCTTCTTGACGACCGAGGCCATGAACGCCTGCTGCCGCTTGATCCGGTCGAGGTCGGAGCCGTCGCCGAGGACGTAGCGGGTGCGGACGTAGCCGAGGGCCTGGTCGCCGTGGACGGTCTGGCGGCCGGCCCGCAGGTGCAGTTCGGCCTTGGGGTCGTCGATCCGCCGGGGGACGCAGATCTCCACGCCGCCGAGCGCGTCCACGACCCGCTTGAACCCGGCGAAGTCGACCTCGACGTAGTGGTCGATGTGGATCTTGGTCAGCGACTCGATCGTCCGCCAGGTGCAGGCCGGGCCTCCGTTGGAGAACGCCGCGTTGATCATCCCGAACTGGGCCGGGACGGTCGTGCCGTTCCGGCGCTTGCACGGCGGCATCTGCACCATCGAGTCGCGCGGGAAGCTGACGCCGATGGCGCTCTGCCCGCCGGGCGAGATGTGCAGCAGGATCGTGGTGTCGGAGCGCTGCCCGGCCTCGGTGCCGTAGCGGGCGTTCTCCCCGGCGCGGCTATCGGAGCCCATCATCAGGATGTTCAGCGAGTTGTTCAGCTTGGGCGGCCGGTGCTCGCCGAGCTTGCCGTCGACGTTCTCGCGGTCGATCTGGCCGTCGAGCCGCCGCCAGAACCCGTAGGCGGTGAGGCTGCCCGCCACCAGCACGAGCGACAGGCCGATCGACACCCAGCCGAGCATGCGCCACAGGCGCCCCCGCACCGGCGGCTCCGGTGGCGTCGGGGCGCTGTCCGCGTAGTACACGGGCGGGGGCGCGACGGCTCGCTGCATCCGGAACATTTCAGCACAGATTGGACATGCGCCACGGGCGTCACGAGAAAGAGCCAGGCCCGCGGCGGCGGCCCGCGCCGCCCCCGCGAACCCGGCACAGAGTAGATGATCTACCCGTAAGGGATGCTGTACGGTCCTGCCCATGGAAGAGGCCGGTCAGCTCGACGCGCTTGAGCGGGCCGTCGAAGGGACGCTCGCCGAGGGGTCGTTCGAGTTCGACGACGAGGAGGCGGTGCTCCGCATCGAGGGGTCCCTCATCCTCACGACCGGCTGGTTCCTCGGCCTCGGCGCGGGCGGCGTGTCGCTGCTCCTGACCGGCGCCGTCCTGTCGCTGACCGGTCTGCAGGACCAGGCGCGGTGGGCGCTGGCCCCCGGCGCCGTCCTGCTCGCCCTGGTGGCCGGGTTCGTCCTGCTGCTGCGCTTCACCCCGCTGGCCGCCCTCTGGTCGGATCTCGAACTGCGGTTCGCCGAGCAGGCGGTGGTCCACCGGCGGACGCGGATCCCGTTCGGCGACCTGCGCCCCGAGCACCTGGTGTGGAAGAACGGCCGGTTCTTCCGGCGCCTCTACGTCCGGCACCCGGCGCTGCGCAAGCAGCTCGCCGGGTTCTTCGGCAGCGAGGAGCGGCAGGCCGAGGAGTTCCAGCGGCGGCTCTGGGAGCTGATCTCCACGCCCGACCTGAACGGCGTCCTCACCCACGGCAGCGACCTCACCCCCGTCCAGCGCTGGATCATCGCGGCCGGCGCCCCCTACGGCGCCGTCAACGGGTTCCGGGTGGACCGGCTCGGCGCCGCGCCCGGCGCGTCCGCCGCGGCCGCCGACCGCCGCGCCGCGCAGGACCTGCTCCAGGACCCCTGGGGCGCCTACGACCTGGAGCAGCTCCTCGGCGCCGTCAACTGGCTCGTCCAGGACGGGCACCGCGCCGACTTCACGCAGGACGCCCACCTCGCCGGCCGGTCCCCCGAGGCGCGGCGGGAGTACGAGTCGCTGCTGCGCGAGGTCGACGGCCTCATCGCCGGCGACCGGCTGGAGCCCCCGTTCGTCGAGCGGCTGATCGAGCTGGTCCGGGTCCGGTACGGGGACGAGGGCGGCTCGTACGCGCGGCTCGTCCCGCCGCTGCTGCGCGACGAGCCGGGCGCGGACGCGAGTGAGGAGGGCGCCGAGCTGGCCCTGTTCCTCCACCAGCTCTTCAACGACCGCAGCCACGCCGCGGAGGAGCTGCACCGGCTGAAGGCCCTCGCCGACCCGGCGCTGCGCGCCAACGTGGGACGGTTCCTGATCTGGGACTACGGGCGCGCGCTCATGCTCTACCGGTGGGGCCACATCGTCGGCTGGCTGACCGAGGAGTACTGCTGGGACCGGATGCTCCCGCTCGCGCTCGACATCCAGCGGCGGTACACGTCCTGGCAGGACATGGCGACCTGCTACCTGCAGGGACGGCTGCTCTGGTCGGGCGGGGGCGGCAAGGCGCAGGCCGAGTACGAGCGGCTCGTCGAGGAGCTCGCCGCCGAGCCCCGCAGCCCGTGGAACCTCGTCCCCTGGGACCTGGACCTCACGCGCGACTGGGCCTAGTCCGGGAATCGAGGCGGGCCGCAACCCGACGGCGGCGTGATCTATCTCTCACGCGCCGGAAGCCCCGCCGTGGAACGGCTGTACGGATGCGGTCATCTGTATATGGGAAATCAGCCGTGAAATCACCATTCACCACCCATAGTCTGGTCCGACCTCAGTCGGCACCCCGCACGTGAAACGCCCGGAGCGACCATGAACCCCCCACCTTGGCCCGGCCAGCAGCCCGGTCGGCCGGGATTCCCGCCGCCCGCCGCGCCGGCCGGCCCGCCCCCGATGCCCGGCGGGCCCGGATTCCCGCCCCCGTACCCGCCGCCGCGGCGCGGCGGCGGCAGCACGCTCGTGTGGCTGCTCGTCGTCGGCGCGGTGCTGGTCGTGGCCGTCGCGGGGACGTTCGCCGTCCTCGTCTTCAGCGGCGATGACGACGACCCGGTCCGGCCGGTGTCGATGCCGTCCACGACGCGCCTGCCGTCCTACGGGTCCACGACGGAGCCGACGACCGAGCCCTCCCCCTCGTACTCCAGCGGCGGCGCGGTCGACCCGTCCGGCGTCCTCAAGCGGACGATCACGACGGCGAAGGGCAACATGTTCACGCAGGCCGGGACGCGGACCGAGTCGTGCACCACTCGCGCGAACTCCGTGCTGCTGCCCGCGCTGCGCCGGCACCCGTGCGTCGGGAGCATGTACTCGGCCGTCTACGCCAGCCCGTCCAAGCAGATCATCACCTCGGTCTCGATCCTGAGGTTCGCCACCTCCACGGACGCGTCCCTCGTCAAGGGCTACACGAACCAGGAGGGCTGGCCGAAGCTGCTGACCCCGTCGGACGCCAGCGGGCTCCCGCAGCCGAAGGCCGACCCCGCGTACTGGACGCGGACCTGGGCGCAGGGGTCCACGGTCATCTACGCCCAGTCGTACTGGTCCAACGGGGGCCCGACGGGCGACCGCACGGGCAGCGTCTTCGCCACCGCCGGCGAACTCGGCGTCGAGGTCACCAACACGCTGACGTTCAGCAACTGACCGGAAGACCGGCGACCGGCCGGAAGACAACGCCGGCCGCTCCGGACACGGCGAACCCCGCCGCCCCCGAGGGGGACGGCGGGGTTCGCGGACCCGGCCCGGGTCAGATCGTGACTTCGAGACCGGCGACCTCGCCGGTCTTCGCGGTGACGCCGGTGTCGACGCTCACACCGCCGGCCGCCAGGACGCGGACCGTCCAGTCGCCGTCGGCGGCGAAGAAGCGGAACACGCCCTCCTCGCCCGTCACCACTTCGGCGGTGAACTCGCCGGACGAGTCGAGCAGGCGGGCGTAGGCGCTCGACACCGGGGCGCCGTCACGGGTGACGGTCCCCTGGATGACGGCCTCGTTGTTCAGGTCGACGGTCGCCGGAAGGTGCGCCGTCTGCTCGGGCGCTGCGCAGCCCTGGGTCATGGTTCCTCCAAGTGTGGTGCTGCGGGACTTACTTGCCTGCGCCGAGCTCGATCGGCACGCCGACGAGCGAGCCGTACTCGGTCCACGAACCGTCGTAGTTCTTCACGTTCTCCAGGCCCAGCAGCTCGCGCAGCGCGAACCACGTGTGCGAGGAGCGCTCGCCGATGCGGCAGTAGGCGATGGTGTCCTTGCCCAGGTCGACCCCGGCCTCGGTGTAGAGGGCGCGGAGCTCCTCGTCGGACTTGAACGTGCCGTCGTCGTTGGCCGCCTTCGACCACGGGATGCTGGCCGCGGTCGGCACGTGCCCGGCGCGCTGCGACTGCTCCTGCGGCAGGTGCGCCGGGGCGAGCAGCTTGCCGCTGAACTCGTCCGGCGAGCGGACGTCGATCAGGTTCTGCTTGCCGATCGCGTCCACGACCTCGTCGCGGAAGGCGCGGATCGACAGGTCCTGGTCCTTGGCCGTGTACTCGGTCGCGGGACGCGTCGGGACGTCGGTGACCAGCTCGCGGGAGTCCAGCTCCCACTTCTTGCGGCCGCCGTCGAGGAGCTTCACCCTGTCGTGGCCGTACAGCTTGAAGTACCAGTACGCGTACGCGGCGAACCAGTTGTTGTTGCCGCCGTACAGGATGACGAGGTCGTCGTTCGCGATGCCCTTGCTCGACAGCAGCTGCTCGAAGCCGGTCCTGTCGACGAAGTCGCGGCGGACCGGGTCCTGCAGCTCGGTCTTCCAGTCGATCTTCACGGCGCCACGGATGTGGCCCTTGTCGTAGGCGGACACGTCCTCGTCGACCTCGACGAGCACGAGCCCGGGGTCGTCAAGGTGGGCCTCGACCCAGTCGGTGTCCACCAGGACGTCTGAGCGGCTCATGCGGGAACCTTCCCTTCGGAGCGGACTTTCGCGGTGATGCGGCGGAAGAGCGGATACATCTCGCAGCCGAGGCAGAACCCGAACGCCGCGTTCAGGAACGCCGCCGCCAGCGCGAGGGCGGTGGCACCGATGCCGAGCCAGGTGGTCCCCGTCGCGTACCCGGCCGTGCCCAGGAGGGCGAAGGCGAACCCGACACCCTGCGCGAAGCGGGGCGCGGCCTCGTCCTCCAGTTCCCTGGGCGGAGCGAGACGGGGACGGATGAGCACTTTGAACACCAGTCCGTACGGGGCGTACCGAAGGCCGAGGGAGGTCGCGATGGCGAACACGACGGCCTGAGCGGCGAGCAGTGCCCAGCTTCCGGTCACCAGCACCACGACGAGGACGACGGTGGTGACATAGGCGCCGAAGCGCGGCCCACGCGGATCGACCTGCATCGGGGTGCTCCTGGCGGAGTGGAAGCGTGCGTACGAGCTAGAAGGAGAAATGCTCGGGGGCGGACGGGCTCGATGCCTCAGGCCATGCGACAGAGCGAGGCGGCCACGCGGCAGAAATCGACCGCGCGGCGCTTCGTGAGCATCTGCTCTGTCCAGTAACGCACGGACACGATGTTAAGCCGACAATCCACGGGCTGTCACATCCGTCTCGCCTTGCGAGACAGTGACATTCGTCTTAGCGCAGGTCATGAGGCTGCTGCTCATGTAGTGGCTCATGTGATGGCCTCCCCCAGAGCGGCGATGACATCGGGTTTGCGGGGCGCGCCGGCGGCGCGCCGGACGACGCGGCCGGCGGCGTCCAGCACGAGGACGGTCGGCGTCCGCACCACGTTCAGCCGCCGGACGAGGTCGAGATGCGCCTCCGCGTCGAGTTCGACATGGGCGACGCCCTCCACCATCTGGCTCACCTCGCCGAGGACACGGCGGGTGGCCCGGCACGGCGCGCAGAACGCGCTGGAGAACTGCAGCAGCGTGGCCTTCTCGCCGAGCTCGGCGCCCATGTCGTCCGGGCCGACGGTCTCGCCCACCTGCTCGCCCTCCTCCCGCCGGGCGCGCAGCACACCGTCGCGGCGCCGCCTCACCAGGCCGAACGCCGTGGCGGCGAGGAGGACGCCCGCTGCGGTCAGTGCTCCGATCATCCCCAGTGACAACCCCCGGGGCCTGCGCGTTCTTCCCGCGGCCCACCACTTTCCCGCCACTTTCCTCCCGCGTCCTCCCGCCTGCCCGGCGGCCCCGGTCAGGTGGGGATCGTGAGGAGGGGCCGCCCGTCCAGGCCGACGACCTCGAACGAGAACAGCTGGCCGCGCGGGAACATCGTGGACCCGCGGTACTCACCGTAACCCTCGTCGTACGGGACGTACCAGCTGCCGAGCGCGTCCCGGCGGCCGTCCCGCGCGATCACCAGCAGCCGGCAGTGCGACCCCTTCGGGACCCCGGCCAGGTGCAGCTCCACCTCGGTCCCCCACGCCTTCCGGCGGAGCACCACGTAGCCCTTGACCGCGCTCCTCGGGTCGCTCGCGGTGATCCGCTCGCCCGCGACCACCGGCGCGGCCGAGGTGGACGCCGGTGGGGACGGCGGCGGCCCGGCGCCGGGGCCGTCCGTCCGCGAGGGGAACAGCAGGCCGCCGAACAGGCCCCCGACGACCAGCAGCAGGCATGCGGCGGCGGCCGGCGGCGCCCATCCGGCGCGCCCTCCGGACAGGCGCCCCAGCGGTCCGAACCGTCCCCTCCGCCGTTCGGCGGCCCTGGCCAGCAGCTCGTCCAGCAGCTCTGGCGGCGGCCCGGCGACCCGTTCGAGCTGCGCCTCGTCGACCCGTCCGAGCAGCGCGGGCAGCCCGGCCATCCCGGCGAGCTCGTCCCGGCACGCGGGGCAGCCCTCCAGATGGGCCTCCAGCCGGCTCCGCTCACCGGGATCGAGCGCGCCGAGCACGTAGGACCCGAGCGCCGTACGCGCCTCCGTGCAGTCGGTCATGGCGCCAGCCCCCGCTCCTCCAGCGCGAGTCTGAGCGCCCGCAGCGCGTAGTAGGTGCGGGACTTCACCGTGCCGGGCGGGATGCCCAGCGTCTTCGACGCCTCCGCGACCGAGCGTCCCCGGTAGAAGGTCTCGACCAGCACGGCCCGGTGCGGCGGGCTGAGACCCGCCAGCGCCTCGGCGACCGTCCAGGACTCCAGCGCCCGGTCGATGTCGTCGGAGCCGTCGGCGGTCATCAGGACGTGCTCGTCGATGCCCGTCTCCGGCGGCCGGGCCCGCCTGGCGCGGTGCGCGTCCACGACGAGGTTCCGCGCGACCGTGAACAGCCACGGCCGTACGGGCCGCCCCGCCAGCGCCTCCGGATGCTTCCAAGCGCGCAGCAGCGTCTCCTGCACCACGTCCTCTGCCTGGGTTCGGTCTCCACCGGTCAGCCGCAGGACATAGCCGAGGAGGGCGCCCCCGTGCTCGCTGTACAGGGCGCGGAGCAGCCCCTCGTCGGCGGTCGGTCCCACACCACTGTCACGTACGCTTCCCCGGACCGGTTCACAGGTTCCGGGATTACTTCGGCGCGGTCGCCTGGAGATCGTTCAGCCGGACGTTCTCGGCGGTCGCCGCCACGCGCAGCCCGTCCGGCGTGGGCTGGATCTTGCTGATCCGCGACCCGACGGGCAGGTCGGAGACGGGCACCACCCACGTGAGCCTCTGCCTCACCAGCGCCAGCGGGATCTGCGCGGCGCCGTTGGACCCCACCGACACGGGCGTGATCGCGATGCCCTTGGCGGTCGGCTTGACCTCCACGACCGCGGTGCCGTTCAGGGAGAGGCCGAGGAGGTTGCCGGTCAGGTCCACCGACAGGTCGTCGCCCTTGGGCCCGATCCGCTTGACCTCCTTGGGCGCCTGCTTCTGGATCACGTCGTAGGGGACGACGGCCGAGGCGGTCGCGGTTCGCGCGGTCACGTTGGCGGCGCTGCCCTTGGTGACCTCCGACAGCGGCGCGTCGACGCCCCGCATGTCGACCTTGACGCCGGTGACGGTCACGCCCTGCTGCGTCCAGTCGCCGATGCCCACCTCGATGTGCTTGTACTCGCCGCCGACCGCCTGCGTCAGGAACGGGATGCCGTGGATCGTGACGTCCGGCCGCTCCTGCAGGTTGTACTGCGCGGCCACCTGCTCGCCGATCTTGTCCTCAGCGACCCGGACCCCCAGCCGGTCCGCGGCGACCAGCCCCGCGGCCACGAGGATCAGCAGGACCAGCAGTACTTTCCGCATGTCTCTCCTTAGGCTGCGGCATGCGTTCGCCACACGATAGTGAACAAACCGCCCACAAAGGGTCGCCCAGGAGAATGACCTCTCAGGCCAGAAAATCACCCGGCTGTGAGATCAGCCACCCGCGAAGGGCGGCAAGACCTCCACGACACCGCCCTCCGGCAGCGCCACGGACGCGTGCGGCCTCGTCCCGACCGGATCCCCGTCGACCAGGAACGAGCTCCGCCCGACGACCCGGGCGAACTCGTCGCCGCGCCCCTCACCGGCCGCGGCCACCGCGTCCGCCAGCGTCGCCGCGTCGTACGGCTCCTCATGCGTCCCCGCCGCGGCCTTGGCGGCCGCCCAGTACCGCATCGTTCCCTTGGCCATGGTTACAGACTCTCATCTCCCGCTGACACGGTCCGGCCAGGTCGAGACATGGCCGCCGGAGGCACCTCGGTTATGCTCAGGGGTGAGGGATCCGGGCGACGAGGCCATGGAGTTCATCCGAAAGGCCCTGCATGGCCGCCTCGTCTTCGAGTCCCGGCCGTGCGCCGGTCTTGGGGATGAGCCGCCTGGGTCCTACGTCTTTTGGAGACGGGAGGCGGCACTTGAGCAGCTTGCTCTTGCTGACCAACGCGTTGGAGCCCTCCGACGAGGTTCTGCCGGCGCTGGGACTTCTGCTGCACTCCGTGCGCGTCGCGCCCGCCGAGGGGTCCGCGCTCATCGACGCTCCACCTGCCGACGTCGTCCTGGTGGACGCCCGCCGCGACCTGGTCCAGGCCAAGGGCCTGTGCCGCCTCCTGCGCACCACCGGACTCGACTGCCCGCTGCTCGCGATCGTCACCGAGGGAGGCCTCGCCGCCCTGAGCTCCGAATGGGGCCTGGACGACGTGCTGCTCCAGACCGCCGGCCCCGCCGAGGTCGAGGCGCGCCTCCGCCTGGCCGTCGGACGGGCCGCGGCGGGCGCGGAGGCCGACGACGTCCCGGGAGAGATCCGCAGCGGCGACCTCACGATCGACGAGGCCACCTACACCGCCCGGCTCCGCGGCCGCGTCCTCGACCTGACGTTCAAGGAGTTCGAGCTGCTGAAGTACCTGGCCCAGCACCCGGGCCGCGTCTTCACCCGGGCCCAGCTCCTCCAGGAGGTCTGGGGCTACGACTACTTCGGCGGCACCCGCACCGTCGACGTCCACGTCCGCCGCCTCCGCGCCAAGCTCGGCGCCGAGTACGAGTCCCTGATCGGCACCGTCCGCAACGTCGGCTACCGCTTCGTCCCCGACCACCGCCCGGGTGACGCCGAGGAGAAGACGCCCGCCCGCGCCTGAGCGCCGCGCTCTCCTCCGGCGAACCCGCTGAGACGGAGCAGCACCGGAGCCAGGACGAACAGGACGACCGCGAGCGCGGCGACCGCGACCATGGCCCCGCGCAGCCCCACGGCGTCCGCCCAGAGCCCGACATAGACGGGCCCGGCGAGGAACCCGAGGTAGGACACGGTCGTGACGACCGACGTCGCGCGGCCCCGGTAGTCGTCCTCGACGTTCCGCGCGACCAGGCGGAGCAGTGTCGGGAACAGCACGGCGGTCCCGGCGGCGGCGACCGCGAGCCCGATCGCGGCGACCGCCAGCGTGGACGCGACCGAGATGACGAAGGCCCCGCCCGCGGCCCCAGCCGCCCCCGCGAGAAGGGCTCCGCGGACGGCCCTCACCCCACCCGTTGAGAACCGCGTGACAGCGACCGTCCCCGCGAACACGGCGGGCGCGACGGCACTGAGCCCGCCCGAGCGCAACTCGTCGTCGACGAAAACCGCGCTCCAGCTCTGATGCGCGTTCTCGCTGGCGAACGCGAGCGCCCCCAGCACCCCGACGAGCACCAAGGGGACGATCCGGCGCCGCCCCAACGGCGCCACCGCCTCACGCCGACCGACGAAGCCCCCGGGGGACGCCCACAGACACACCCCGGCGGCCAGACAACCCACACCTGCCACCACGAAGGGCACCACGAACGGCAGCGATGACGCCGCCCCACTGGCGAGGCTCGCGAGAACCACCAGACCGGAGAAGACGCCATGGGCCCGGGTGATGACGGCCTTCCCGGCGTCCCTCTCGGCCCGTCCGGCGATCGCGTTGATGCCCACGTCGGCCGCCCCGCTGGAAGCGCCCACCACGGCGAGCCCTAGGCACAGGCCGGCCAGGTTCACGGCGGCGAACGCCACGACGACTCCGGCCCCGCCCAGCGCCATGATGGCCGCGCCCGCCACTCCCGGCCCCCACCGATCCAGCGCCCGCCCCATCAGCAGCATCGCCGGGAGGGCACCCGCCCCCACGAACAGCAGCGCGAGGCCGAGCGCGCCGTCCCCGATCCCCGCCCGCTCCTGGACCCGAGGCACGCCGGCGCCCCACACCCCCCAGAACACCCCGAACGCGGCGAACCCCGCGAAAGCGCGCCATGATGCCTCGACCTTCATTTGTGTAACGATACACAAGTAGCATGCGGCCCTATGGAACCGTCCGGAGGCGCGAAGCGCGTGACCCTGGCCCAGGTGGCGGAACGGGCCGGCGTATCGGTCATGACCGCCTCCTACGCCTACAACCGTCCGAACCGCGTCTCGGACCGGGCCAGATCGAAGGTGCTCGCCGCGGCGGCCGAACTCGGCTACGCCGGCCCCGACCCGAGCGCCCGGTCCCTGCGCCGGGGCAGCACCCGCACGCTCGGCGTGGTGATGGGCGAGCATCTGAGCTACGCGTTCGAGGACCCGGCGGCGGTGTCCTTCCTGGCGGGCATCGCCGGCGTCTGCGCCGATCACGGCTACGGCATGACGATCGTCCCCGCCACGGGCGCCGCGGACGACGCCACCCGGATCATCGACGCCGCCGTCGACGGCTTCATCGTGTGGACCACGTCCGACGACGACCCCGTCCTGGCGGCCGTCCGGGCGACCAGGCGCCCCGCGGTGGTCCACGGGGGCCCGGCGGTCGACGGCATGGGCCTGGTGAGCATCGACGACCGCGCCGCGGCCGGCGCGATCGGCGCCGCCGCCTGGGCGGGCGCCGAGCGCCCCGCCATCGTCAGCTTCCCGCTTTCCCGGGACCGGAGAACCGCGATCACCAACGGCGCGGCCCTCCCCGACGTCACCTTCCCCGTGACGCGCGAACGCCTGGAGGGCTACCGCCGAGCGGCCGAGGACGCCGGCTTCGCCTGGCGCGACGTGACCATCGCGGTATGCGCCCGCAACGACGCCGCCGAGGCGGAGCGGATCGCGGCGACCCTCCTGGCCTCCGCGGAACCACCCGACGCGATCGCCGCGATGAGCGACCAGCAGGCGTCCGGAGTCGTCCGCGCGGCCCGCGCCGCCGGACGCGCCGTCCCCGACGACGTGGCGATCACCGGCTGGGACGACGCGGCGGTGGCGGCCCGGCTCGGCCTGACCACGGTCGCCCAGTCCCTGCGCGACCAGGGCGCGGCCTGCGCCCAGGTCGCCCTAGGCCGACCGGCCTCCGGGACACCGGCATGGTCCCTCATCCGCAGGACCAGCACCCGCCCCTGAGGGAAGGGCGTTCAGGCCCCGGAAGTGCTGTTGAAGCAGAAGCGAGGCGGCGCCTTCAGCGTGGGCGGCTCAGAGCCGGGAAGTTCGGCGATCTCGATGCCCTCGCGCTCCGCCATGGCCGTCACCGTGGGCAGGTGGTCGTGGAAGAACACCGGGACCCAGCGGTCGGACGGCTCGCCGTCGCCGGCGGGCAGTTCCACCAGCCCCTCCTCCCGGGTGACACCCGCCCGGGCGGCCACGTCCAGCGCTTCGCGCGGGTCGGCGTCCTGCACGTCCAGGGCCGCGAGCAGCGCTTCGACGACGGGACGCTCGACGTTCCCGGCCGTCACCGCGCGCATCAGGTCCTGGTAGGCCAGCGCCGACGGCGAGCCGTCCTCGTCGATGAACTCGTCCATGCGCTCGGCCCCGTCGGCCAGGATGATGGCGAGCCCGTCGTCCACGTGGTCGGGAAGCGGGGGGCCGCCCCACGAGCCGTCCCACCAGCGCAGGAAGGCCACGGAGTAGTCCTCGTTGACCAGCAGGTCCTGGAGCCACGCCCAGGGCAGCCACGCGGGGCCACCGGCGAGCAGGTCGACGGGCAGATCCTGGATGTGCGTGTCGGAGGCGTCGTTGTCGTACCCGTAGAGCAGCGCCCGTCCGCCTTCCACCCAGCGCAGGGCCCAGTAGCCGTTTCCGATGTCCTCGGTACGCAGAGTGCCGCCGTCCACGAGCACCTGCCCGGAACAGTCGTCGAGGTAGGGAACCATCATGGCCTTGACCACGCCCTGAGCCCAGAGTTCGTCGGGCGGCGGCACGTCGGTGGAGACTTGGTCGAACACGGCGCTCCTTCTCGTCGGACGTTTTCCGGCCGTCCGACGCTCGGGGAACCAGGCTGGTTCCCGGCGCTCCCACCGCGATCGCGGCCGTTCCCGCCCGCGGCACGGCCCTCGACGCCTTGACCTCAACTTCACTTCAGGTTTTACGGTCCCCGTACCAGTGATCAACTAATGGGGGGACACCGCACATGAAGACCGGAGAAGTCTCCGACGCCGAACTGGCCGCCCAGCCGGCCGCCTACTGGACCGGATTGGCCTACGAGGCCCTCATCGCGTTCACCCGAGCCCGGCAGGCCGAGTTCGGCTTCACGCAGCCGCAGTTCTGGCTGCTCCGCAACCTGTCGAAGAACGACCTCTCGCCCGACGGCCACGGCATGACCATCCCCGAACTGCGGGAGGCCATGAAGTCCTACCTGCGGCCGGAGGACGACCTGGAGGCCGAGTCGAAGGTCCTCCTGGAGCACGGCTGGTCGACCCGCGACGGCGACGGACGCCTGTGGATCACCGAGGCGGGAGAGAAGACCCGAACCGAGTGGAAGGAGCACGCCCCCGCGATCCGCGACCTCATCCACCGGGGCATAGACGACGCCGACTACGTCACCGCCCTGAAGGTGCTCCGGCAACTGATCCACAACACCAGCACCCCCGCGCCCGACCGCACAGGTCGGTGACGTGCGCGCCGGCCGGGCGTGGGGGCCGTCCGGCCGGCACGCATCCTTGCCAGCCCCACCACCCCAACGCCCGAGCAGCCAGCCCTGAGAGCGCGCGCCGAGATGCCGCCTCGCCGCCTCAGCCGGATGCCGCGTCCACGCCCGTCGGCGGCCCGGTCAGAACACGTGCGAGCAAGTCACGAAGGTGCCTCCGGTCGGAGCCGGCCAGCTCCTTCGTTGCACAGGCCCGCACCACCACTCCACAGGAAGCCACCGCTCTGGGCCAGGATGACCGCGGTCTTCCCCCTCTACGACACCTACCAGGCCACCTCCGAACGCGACATTCCGGTGGTGGTCCTGGACCCGTCTCGCCCTGACTGGCCGGCCAGAGGGCGTTCAGGGCCTCCCGGCGACCGCTCCGGTGTCCAGGTCGATGAGGACGCGGGGCGCCCGCGCGCCGGAGAAGTCGAACATCGAGTCCAACGCATTGGCGCGGGTGTCGAAGGAGGCGTCTCCGATACGGCCGGCGCCCCAGTTGTCCTCGATGAAGCGCAGGATCGATGCCTGCTCCAGAGGGCGATGGTCCACGTGGTTCACCCTGGCGTACGGCGAGATCACGATCAGGGGCAGCCGCTGGCTGGGCCCGCAGCGGTCCTGGTAGCCGCCGAGCGCCCTGACCTTCCGGCAAGCCGGCCCGTCCTGCGCGGGGTCGTTCGAACCGTTCGTGATGCGCGGTGGGGCGTGGTCGTACCAGCCGTCGGAGTCGTCGTAGGCGAGTATCACCGCCGTGGAAGCCCATTCGGGCGACTTCTCGATCTCGTTGACGGTGGACGCGACGAACCTCTGCTCGTCCAGGGGATCGGAGTAGCCGGCGTGGCCGTCCTGGGACGCCGGGGCCTTCAGAAAGGAGACGGACGGCATCCGGTGCGCGGCGAGCGCGGCGTGGAAATCGGCCAGGTCGTACTGATGGTTGGCCTGGTCGGTGTGGCCGATCGCAGCCACCCCTGACGGGGGCAGATGCTTCTCGTTCGCCGTCGACTTGTAGTACTGGAACGGCTCGTGGTGCGGGCTGTAGTCGACGACCCGGTTCTTGCCGATATTGGCGTGCGCGGCACCGCAGACCTTGTAGCCGTCCCTCACGCCGGTCGGACGAAACCCGCCCTGGAACCAGCCCCACGTCACGTGCTTCGCGTTCAGAAGGTCACCGATATTGCGACCGGTCATGACGGTGAGATTGCCGTCGGACGCATGGTTGTCGCCGGAGCAGTCGTCGAACGCCGGATCAGGGTCATTGATGACCGTCCCCACGCCCTCCCCGTCCGCAGAGGAGACCACGGACGGATCCGAGACCTTCTCGTGCGTCCTCGGATCGACCGCGTAACCGCCGTGCGTTTGGCCCGAGACGAGATTGAGGGCGCCCGGGGTGGACGGCCCGAACACCGAATCCCAGGAGTTGTCGCTCATCGCATAGTTCTGCGCGTAGTTCCACATGGCGGTGACCGTGTTGCCGTCGAAGTAGTCCATGACGAGGCCGGGTTCACCGAAGAGGGACCGGCCGCTGCACTCACCGCGCTCGGTGAACTCGACGAACTTGTCCATGCGGCCACCGTTGACGGCCTTCTGCTCTGCGGCGTACCCATGGTCCTGGTCACAGGTGAGTGCCTGGGAAGGACCGAGCCGCTTCGGGCCGTACCGGTTGGGGTTCCTCGTCAGCAGTTCTCCGCTCAGGCCGTTGACCTTCGGCGTCCCCGGAGCGGCATGGAACGGTGTGCCGTCGGTGTTGGCGGCCTTCGGATACGTCCCGAAGTAGTGGTCGAAGGAAACGTTCTCCCCGTAGATGACCACGACGTGCTCGATCGGACTGCGGTGCCCTGCCGTGGTGCGCGGGGAAGGAGCGACTTCCCCGCCGCCGCAACCGGCTCCAAGGGCCGCGACCATGCCGACCGCGGCCATGGACGCGCCCAGCACTGAGGGCCTGCACATCTCTCCTCCACCCGAGCGCGTAGACGACCACGACCCACCACCCGGAGCTTCCCGGTCACAGGAGCGCCGAGCTATATGAGCAATGCCCTGCCGAAGAAGCCGGCACCGCCCACGACACCGGGAAGTGTGAAGAAATGGCCTCCACCGAACGAAGAGATGCAGGTGGTCCGTCCCGGCGGGACGGTCGGCGCCCGCCGCGCCGGGCGGATCAGCCGAAGCGGCCGGTGATGTAGTCCTCGGTGGCCTTCTGCTCCGGGTTCGCGAAGATCTTGCTGGTGTCGTCGATCTCGATGAGCTTGCCGGGCTTGCCCGTGCCCGCGATGTTGAAGAACGCGGTGCGGTCGCTGACCCGGGCCGCCTGCTGCATGTTGTGCGTGACGATCACGATCGTGTACTGCGTCTTCAGCTTCTCGATCAGGTCCTCGATCGCGAGGGTGGAGATCGGGTCGAGCGCCGAGCACGGCTCGTCCATCAGCAGCACCTGCGGCTGGACGGCGATCGCCCGCGCGATGCAGAGCCGCTGCTGCTGCCCGCCCGACAGGCCGGCGCCGGGCTTGGCGAGCCGGTCCTTGACCTCGTTCCACAGGTTGGCGCCGCGCAGCGACTCCTCGACGACCTCGTCCAGCCGGCCCTTGCGGCGGACGCCGTTCAGCTTCAGCCCGGCCGCCACGTTGTCGTAGATCGACATGGTGGGGAACGGGTTCGGCCGCTGGAACACCATCCCGACCACGCGCCGCACCGCGACCGGGTCGACGGACGAGTCGTACAGGTCCTCCTCGTCCAGCATGACCTTGCCCTCGACGCGGGCGCCCGGGATGACCTCGTGCATCCGGTTCAGGGTGCGCAGGAACGTGGACTTGCCGCAGCCCGACGGCCCGATGAACGCCGTCACCGAGCGCGGCTCGACCGTCATCGAGATGTCCTCGATGGCGTGGACGCCGCCGTAGTAGGCGTGCAGCCCGGATACCTCGATCCGCTTGGCCATGGGGTCAGGGTTCCTTTCTCTGGATCAGGGGGCTCCGCATATGCGCGGCTGTCGAGGGGGTCAGCGCCCCGCGGGCGCCTTGCGCCGCGCGACGATCCGGGCGGCCAGGTTGAGCAGCATGATGATTCCGATCAGCACGAGCGCCCCCGTCCAGGCCCGGTCGATCGAGTGCTGGTTCGGGTCGGAGGCCTGCTCCCAGATGAACGTGGGCAGCGAGGCCTGCGCGCCGTGGAACGGGTCGTTGTTGATCGCCTTGGTGAAGAAGATCGTGAGCAGCAGCGGCGCGGTCTCGCCCATCACGCGGGCGACGGCGAGCATCACGCCGGTGACGATGCCGGTCATCGCGGTCGGCAGGACGACGAAGCAGACCGTCCGCCAGCGCGGCACCCCGAGCGCGTAGGACGCCTCGCGCAGGTCGTTCGGGACGAGCTTGAGCATCTCCTCGGTCGCCCGCACCACCGTCGGGATCATCAGGATCGTCAGGGCGAGGGACCCGGCGAACCCGGAGAAGTCGAAGCCGAACGTCAGCAGCCACAGCGCCAGCACGAACAGCCCCGCGACGATCGACGGGATGCCGGTCATCACGTCCACGGTGAAGCTGATCACCTTGCCGAGCCGCCCGTTGCCGGCGTACTCCACCAGGTAGACGGCGGTGAGCACGGCGATCGGCACGGCGATCAGGCTGGTGATCAGCACCTGCTCCAGCGTGCCGATGATCGCGTGGTAGGCCCCGCCGCCGGCGTCGCTGCCGCTGACGGCGTTCATCGAGAACTGGAAGAACGTCGGGTCGAGGCGCTCGGCGCCGTTCACGACCACGGTCCACAGCACCGACACCAGCGGGATGAGCGCCAGCGCGAACGCGAGATAGACCAGGCCCTGGACGGCCCGGTCCTTGATCTTCCGCCCGGCGGACAGCGGCGCCAGCCGGGCGCCGGGGTCGGGCTTGCGGGTGGAGACGGCGGTCACACGAACTCCTTCCGGCGCGCGACGACCGCGCGGGCGGCCATGTTCACGAGCAGGGTGATCACGAACAGCACCAGGCCGGAGGCGATGAGGGCCCCGCGGCCGGTGCTGGACGCCTCGGCGAAGCTGTTGGCGATGTTGGAGGCGAACGTGGCGCCGCCGTTCTCCAGCAGGTGGATGTTGATCCCGGGGACGAAGGTGAGGACCATCGCGACCGCGATCGTCTCGCCCATGGCGCGGCCCAGCCCGAGCATGGCGCCGCCGATCATGCCGGAGCGGCCGTAGGGCAGCACCGCCAGCCGGATCGTCTCCCAGCGGGTGGCGCCGAGCGCGAGCGCGGCCTCCACGTTGGCGCGCGGCACCTGCAGGAACACCTCGCGCGAGATCGACGAGATGATCGGCAGGATCATGATCGAGAGCACCACGGAGGCGGTGAAGATCGAGTTCTTGCCGGGAGAGTCCCCGCCGAACAGCGGGATCCAGCCGAGCGCCCCGTTCAGGAACTTGCTGATCCCCTCCATGTGCTGCGACAGGAAGGCCAGGCCCCAGAGCCCGTAGACGATGCTCGGCACCGCCGCGAGCAGGTCCACGACGTAGCCGAGCCCGGAGGCGAGCCGCCGCGGCGAGTAGAACGAGATGAACAGCGCGATGCCGACCGCGACCGGCGTCGCGATGAGCATCGCCAGCAGCGACGACACGACCGTCCCGAACGCGAGCTGCGCGATGCCGAACCTCGGCGGCGCCGCGTTCGGGTTCCATTCCTCGGCGGTCAGGAAGTTCGCCTTGTTGTCCTGCAGCGCCGGGACGGCCTTCCACACGAGGAAGACCGCGATCGCGGCCATGATCAGCAGCACGATGATGCCGGAGCCGCGGGCCGCCGAGACGAAGATCTTGTCTCCGGCCCGTCCGGTGCTCATCCGGCTCGCGGCGGTTCGGCGGTCGACGCCGGCGGCCGCGCCGACACCGGTCTCGCTCGTCACGGGACGTCCTCCTTCGATCATGTCGCCGGAACCCGCGTCGGCCCCCGCCGCCGAAGTGCTCGGCGGCGGGGCTGCGGTTCCCGTCTTCTGCTGTCAGGACAGGGCCTTGACGGACGCCTGGACCTTGGTCAGCACGCTCTGCGGAAGCGGCGCGTAGCCCTTGTCGGTCAGGATCTTCTGGCCGTCCGCGCTGGAGGTGTAGGTGAGGAAGGACTTGACGAACTTGCCCTGCTCGGAGGGCAGCCCCTTCTCGCACGCGATCTCGTAGGTGACCAGGACGATCGGGTAGGCGCCCGGCTCCTTGGTCGCGTAGTCGATCTTCAGCGCCACGTCGTTGCCGGTGCCGACGACCTGCGCCCCGGCGACGGCCTTGGACGCGCTGTCCGGCGACAGCTCGGCGAACTCGCCCGCGCCGTTCTTGACGTGCGCGGTCTGCAGCTTGTTGTTCTCCGCGTACGACATCTCCACGTAGGAGATCGCGCCCGCGGTGCTCTTCACCTGGCTGGTGACGCCGTCGGACTTCGGCGCGCCCTGGCCGGTGGAGTTCGGCCACTTCTTGGCCTTCTCCCACGTCCAGGTCTTCGGCGCGGTGGTGTGCAGGTAGTTCGTGAAGTTCTCCGTGGTGCCGGACTCGTCCGAGCGGTAGATCGGCTTGATCGGCTCGGACGGCAGCTTGGCGCCGTCGTTCTCCTTGGCGATCGCCGGATCGTTCCAGGTCTTGATCTTGCCGGAGAAGATGCTCGCGAGCGTCTCGGGCGAGACCTTGAGGCCGTCCACGCCCTGCACGTTGTAGACGACGGCGATCGGGCCGACGACCATCGGCAGGTTCAGCGCGTTGCTCCCCTGGCAGCGCTTCTGCGCGGCGGTGGCCTCTTCGGGCTTGAGGGACGAGTCGGAGCCGGCGAACGCCACCTGCCCGCTCGTGAACGCCTGGATGCCCGCGCCCGAGCCGCTCGGGTTGTAGTTCAGGTTGGCGCCCGCGCACTTGGACGAGTAGAGCTTCGTCCACTCCTCCATCGCGTTCTTCTGCGCGCTCGACCCGGCAGCGTTGACGCTGGCCTTCGCGCAGTCGATGTCGCCGGACGGCGCAGCGCTGGAGCTCGCCGTCGTGTTGTTGTCGCTCCCGCAGGCGGAGAGGGCCAGCGCCCCCGCTACGACAACACCGCCGAGGGCGGCGAGTCGGGAACCGTTCTTCACCGGAGGGTCTCCTTGAGTTTCGTCGGGCGGGTCCCCCGAGCCGCCCCGGCCCATGTCGACCGGACGACGGGTTCGCCGTCGAATGCGACGCTAGGCAGGCGAGGTGACCAGCCGCCCCGATCCAGGTGAACGGCAAATGAACGCAGACGAGCACAGTTGCGAAGAATGCCCCGATTTGCCGTGGCCGCCGGGTTAACATCGCAGCTCACCAGCCCAAAATCCCGGTCGAGCCGACACCAAGGAGGGTTGGCCGACCGACATCCGGGTAACCACGGGATTCCCCAGCTGACAGGCGCCTTCCGAACGGCGCGACACCCCGACGCCCGCCGCTCACACGACGGTGGGGGCTTATGCGGTGGCGGCGCCGAGGCCTGGGGCTTGTGCGGTGGTGGGGCTTATGCGGTGGTGGTGGCGTACATGACGTCGACGGCGTGGCGGGTGAAGCCCAGGGACTCGTAGAGGCGGACGGCTGCTGCGTTCGACTCGTCCACGTACAGCATGATCTGGTCCATGCCGATGTCGCGCAGGTGGTGGAGGCCCCGCAGGGTGAGCGTGCGGCCGAGTCCGAGGCCCTGCGCGGACGGGTCGACGCCCACGACGTAGACCTCGCCGACGCCGCCGGGGTGCACCTTCGTCCAGTGGAAGCCGGCGAGCCGCCCGTCCCGCTCGGCGAGGAAGAAACCGGCGGGGTCGAACCAGTCCTCGGCCTCGCGCTCGCGGACGTCGTCGATCGTCCAGGCGCCCTGCTCCGGGTGGTCGGCGAACGCGCGGGCGTTCACCTCCAGCCAGGCGGCCTCGTCACGGCCCGGCTCAAAGGCGCGGACCGTCACGCCCTCGGTGACGCGCGTCTCGGGCAGCGGATCGGCCGCAGGGCGCCGCATCTGGAACAGCGCGCGGGCACGTTCCATCCCCTCGGCGGACGCGAGCGCGGCGGCGGCCGGGAGATCACCGTGCGCCCACACCCGCAGCGGCCCGCCGGCCTCGTCCCGCAGGGCGCGCAGCAGCGCACGTCCGTGTCCCCGGCGCCGGTGCTTTGGATGGACGACCAGCTCGCCCGCCGCGGGCTCCTCCGCGGAAGCCGGATCGAAGTGGGCATAGGCGACGACGGCCCCGCCGTCGGTCACCGCGAGCCCGGACCGGCCGCCCCGCAGGGCCAGCAGAGCGTGCTCGGACAGCGGCCCCACCCCGTCGGCCTCGCTCGCGGCCGCGGCCAGATCCAGCGCCCCGGCCACCTCGGCGTCCCCCAGCGTCCCGCGCGCCCGCAGCTCACTCACGGTCCACACCCTATGCCGCCACCACCACCCACCAAGCGAACGCCCACCCGCCCCATGACTGACCACAGCCCCGCCCGCCTTGACCACATCCCCGCCCCTGACCACAGCCCCGCCCCGGATCACGGCCCGCCCAGACCACCGCGCCACCCAGACCACCGCGCCGTCTTGGCCCCGTCCCTGATCACGGTGTTGTCCTGGTCAATTCGTCATGGAAACGTCATCGGGTCGCCGGGTTCCGTATGCCGGGTGACTCTAGCTTCCTCAGAATGATTCGACGACGCACCTTTCTGGCCTGCGCCGCGGCTGGGCTGACGGTCGTGGGCGTGACCGCGCAACCCGCCGCCGCGCGCCCCGCGCCGACCGCGTCCGTGCGGCTCCTCGCGCTGAACGACTTCCACGGCAACCTCGAACCCCCGTCCGGAAGCTCGGGGACGGCCATCGACGAGAACGGCAACGCCGTCCCCGCCGGTGGAGCCGCCTACGCCGCCGCCCACCTCAAGCAGCTGCGCAACCGCGACACCCTCACCGTCGCGCAGGGCGACCTGATCGGCGCCTCGCCGCTGATCTCGGCCGCCTACCACGACGAGCCGTCCGTGCAGTTCCTCGGCGACGTCGGCGTCACGGCGTCGGCGGTCGGCAACCACGAGTTCGACGAGGGCTACCAGGAATTGCAGCGCATCCAGAACGGCGGCTGCCACCCCGTCGACGGCTGCTCCCCCGCGGGCACGTGGCCTGGCGCGAAGTACGACTACCTCGGTGCGAACGTCCTGCTGAAGAAGAACGACCGGCCCGCGATCAAGCCGTGGACGATCCGCCGCGTCAACGGCGTCCGGATCGGCTTCATCGGGCTCGTCACCAAGACCACCCCGAACATCGTCACGGCCGAGGGCATCAAGGACCTGAGGTTCCAGGACGAGGTGGAGGCCGCGAACCGGGCCGCGCGCGAGCTGAAGCGCCGGCACGTCCGCGCGATGGTCGTCCTCGTGCACGAGGGCGACCAGGTCAAGTCGGGCGAGCGGCCGGACGAGTGCGGCGTCGTGCCGGGCGCCGGGACGCGCATCGCCCAGCAGGCCGACCCCGAGATCGACATGGTGCTGTCGGGGCACACCCACCAGCAGTACGTGTGCTCGGTCAAGGACCCGGCGGGCCACGCGCGGCTGTTCTCCTCCGGCTCCTCCTTCGGCCGCGTCATCACCGAGGTGAACCTCAAGGTGGACCGGCGGACCGGCGACATCGTCCGGTCCTCGGTCAACGCCGACAACCACGTCGTGACGCGGGACGTCCCGCCGGACCCGGCGACGCAGACGTTCGTGCAGACCTGGAAGGACCGGGTCTCCGTGATCGCCGACAAGCCCATCGGCAAGATCACCGCTGATCTGACCCGCGCCCCGTCCGCCGCGGGCGAGACCGCGCTCGGCGACGTCATCGCCGACGGCCAGCTCGCCGGGACCAAGGACCTCGGCGCCCAGGTCGCGCTGATGAACCCGGGCGGCGTCCGCACCGATCTCGTCTACAAGGCGAGCGGCTCGGAGGGCGACGGGGTCGTCACCTACGGCGAGGCGTTCGCCGTGCAGCCGTTCAGCAACGTGATGGGCGTGACGTCGCTGACCGGCGCGCAGGTCGACGCGCTCCTGGAGCAGCAGTGGACGACCGCGGGCGAGAAGATCCTCCAGCCGTCGGCGAACCTGCACTTCGCCATCGACCGCGGCCGGCCGGTCGGCGACCGCGTCTCGGCGATCACCATCGACGGGGCTCCGGTCGACCCGTCCGCCGTCTACAAGGTCGCGGCGAACAACTTCCTCCTCGGCGGCGGTGACGGCTTCTCCGTCTTCACCGAGGGCAAGGACCAGGTCCTCGGCGCCATCGACCTGGACGCGTTCGTCACCTACTTCGCCGCCCAGGGGACGATCTCCCCGCCCGCGCTGAACCGCATCTCGGGTAAGTGAGCACGAACTCAGACCAGTGAGTACGGGCGTGGCCCGTGTGCCGGGACGCCTCGGGGCGTCCGGCGCACGGGCCACGCGCATGTCGGCCCGGCGTCGAGATCATGGGGTGGCCCCCGAGATCACGCGCCGAAGAAGTGGACGACGTAGTAGACGACGGCCGCGACCGCCGCGGCGGCGGGCATCGTGAGCACCCACGCGACGAGGATGTTGCCGGCGACGCCCCAGCGGACCGCGGAGAGCCGCTTGGTGGCGCCCGACCCCATGATCGCCGAGGTGATCGTGTGGGTGGTGGAGATTGGAGCGTGCCAGATGAAGGCGGTCGCGTACAGGACGACCGAGGCGGTCGCTTCGGCGGCGAACCCCTTCGGCGGATCGACCTCGATCACCTTGCGGCCCAGCGTGCGCATGATGCGCCAGCCGCCCGCGTAGGTCCCGGCCGACAGCGCGCCCGCACACGCGATGATCACCCACCAGGGCACGGACTTGCCGTCCGAGTGCCCGGTCGTGACCAGCGCGAGGACGATGATGCCCATCGTCTTCTGGGCGTCCTGCAGCCCGTGGCCGAGCGCGAGGGACGCCGCGGACATCGTCTGCGCGATGCGGAACCGGCGGCCGACCCTGCTCGGGTTGGACCGCCGGAAGATCCACAGGATCGCGACCATGACCAGGTAGGCGAGACAGAACCCGACCACCGGGGACAGCACCATCGGCACCGCGACCTTGTCGATGACGCTGGACCAGTTGACCTCCGACAGCGAGGCCAGCCCGGCGCCGACGACCCCGCCGATCAGCGCGTGCGAGGACGACGACGGCAGCCCGAAGTACCAGGTGATCAGGTTCCAGGTGATCGCGCCCAGTACCCCCGCAGCGACGACGGTGAGGCCGTGCAGGCCGGTCGGCGGCGTGATCACCTCGCTGATCGTCTTGGCGACGCCGACGCCGAGCAGGGCACCGATCATGTTCATCGCGGCCGCCATGCCGAGCGCCACCCGCGGGGTGAGCGCCCGGGTCGAGACCGCCGTGGCGATCGCGTTGGCCGCGTCGTGGAACCCGTTGGTGTAGTCGAACACCAGGGCCACCACGACGACGAGGATCAGCACCGCCATCTGCGCGCCCGAGCGGAGCCCGAGCGCGCCCGCGACCATGACCACCAGCACGCCGGCGAGCAGGAGCAGCCAGGCGCGACCGCTCACCCGGCGGGTCGCCTGCTCGCCCAGCGTCTCGGCGGTGGCCGGGGACTCCTTGGTGAGGGTGGCGCCGGGGTCCTCGGCAGCGCTCATGATTCCTTGACCGCGATGGTCTCGACCGTGTTCGCCACGTGCTCGAAGGCGTCGGCGGCGTCCTCCAGCCGGTCGATGATCTGCTTGAGCTTCAGCACGGTCAGGGTGTCGTACTCACCGCTGAACAGCTGGGCCAGCAGCTTGCGGTAGACCTGGTCGCCCTGGTTCTCCAGCCGGTTGATCTCGATCCAGTACTCGTTGAGCTCCTTCATCGACCGCAGCCGGGGCATGGCCTCGGCGGTCAGTTCGGCGGCGCGCTCCAGAACCTCGACCATGTGGACGATGCCCTTGGGGAACTCGTCGATCTTGTAGAGGACGACGAGGTCCGCGGCCTCCTCCATCTCGTCCATGACGTCGTCGATCGTGGAGGCCAGCCGGTAGATGTCCTCACGGTCGAAGGGCGTGATGAACGTTTCGTTCAACCGTCGCATGATCGCATGGGTGTTTTCGTCGCCTGCGTGTTCGCAGGCGCGCATCTTCTCCGCGATCGCCGCCCGGTCGGCGCCGTCGCTGATGAGTTCCACGAGCAGCCTGGCGCCGGTGACCAGGTTGTTCGCCGAGTCGGCGAACATGTCGTAGAAGCTGTCCTCACGCGGCGTGAGACGCAAGCGCACGTCGTTCTCCTGATGTGCCGGAACAGTCCGCTGAGGATCGTAGGCGCAACCAGCCGTAAAAAGAACCTTTGCCCCGGCTTCGGCTGCTGTCCGCCATCCTCTCACCTACAAGGTTGCCCTAGATCAGGAGGTACATACCCCGCGAGAAGCCCCCTATCTGGAGGAACGTCCGCCGTTTCGGGCCGTTCCGGGGGCCTGAGCGCACCGACAGGGGTGATCATGAGTGAGATTCGTTACAGTGCCGCGACCTGGGCGGCGAGCTACGGCGGGGCTGAAATGACGAACCGGGGACGCCCCGAAACGGCGTCCCCGGTAACGGTGCTCAATCTCGTGGCGTCAGCTCACGTCGACCTGCGTCGCCGGACCGCACTCCGAGTACCAAGTCGATCTCGGCGATGGTCAGCGGCCGCTCCGCGTCCGCCACCGCACCGAGCATCTCAGCATAGAGTTCGATCTCATCCAGCGCAACGCGGTCGTGGACGCGCAGATCAAGGTTCTGGCGCACCGCGTCCACCTCCGTTCGTTCCCCACACCCGTCGTCGAGGCTACGCGTCTCGTCGCGACGGGCACATGACCCAAGAGGGCCATTCGAGGGCCACCTCGGCCCTGCCCGTCCGGGGGAGGTCCGCATGCGCCGCCGCACGGCCGCACACACCGGTTTCGGGAGCCGCGCCCCGGACTGGCTAGCCTTCCCAGGTGGTGCCGATCTGATGCCTATGACCCATTGCCCATGGGACGAACGGGCCGGTCACCGCTCCTGCGGGAACCCGGGCCGCAACCCCGGCTGCGTCCCCTGGTGGAAGCCTCCGAGCATCTGCTCCAGCGGCGATTCGGGCAGGTCGCGGACCGTCAGCCGGGCCACGGTCGCGGCGTTGACGTCGGCCCCCGCGAGCCGGGCCGCCTGCCGCGCCACCGTCTGGTCGAACAGCGCGCGGACCGTCCGCGCGTAGGCGAACTGCGGGTCGTCCCGCAGCCGCGAGAACCGGTTGAGCAGCTCGACGCGCAGCTCCTCGTCCAGCATGTAGAGGTCGCGTTCGGCGTAGCTCTGGAAGAGCTGGACCATGTCGCGGTCGCCCATCCCGGTGAACTCCAGGGTCCGCCCGAACTCGGCGCGGAACGCGGGGTTGCCCGCGAGGAAGCCCTCCATCTCCGCCGCCGGGCTGGAGCAGACCACCATGAACCGGGCCCTGCCCTGGCCCTCCGCGCCCCGCTTCATGTGGCGCAGCAGCTCCCCCACCACGGCGGGAGACCGGTCGAGCAGGTACGCCTCCTGGATGAGCAGGACGCCGCCGAGCGCCTGCTCGATCATGCCCGCCACCCGGTTCTCGGTGTCGACCCGGTCGCGTCCCGCCAGGTGGACGGGGCGGCAGGCGACCACGTGGCCGGAGTTCAGCAGCCCGAGCGCCGCGTAGACGCCGCCGACGAGGCCGGCGACGGTCGTCTTGCCGGTGCCGGGCGGCCCCGTGAAGACCAGGTGCCGCGCGCCGTCGCCGGACACCCCGTACCGGGCCCGGTCGGCCGCGAGCCCCGCCTCGTCGACCAGCTCCGCCACGGCCGCCTTGACGTCCTCCAGGCCGGTGAGCTGGTCGAGCCGGTGCAGGTACCCGTCGATGTCGCCCGGCGGGCGCAGCGCCGGCTCGATGCCCTCGGCGACGCCCGCGAGATCGTCCGGGGTCAGCACGAGCCGGTCGTGGGACGCCCCGGCGCGCTCCATGTTCCGCTGGGCCGCCTGGTCCAGGTACGCCTCGACGAGCCGCGCGTTGACCAGGTCGCCCGGTCCGCGCAGCCGCTCCAGGTCGGCGCGGACGACCTCCAGGGCCGCCGCGCCGATCGTGACGCGCCGCTCCTCCGCCAGCAGGTGCAGCAGCGTCATCCGGTTGTCGAGGTCGCCGAAGTCGGGCAGCCGGTGGACGCGGAACGCCTGCACGAGCTTCGGATGGTCCTGCAGCAGCCGCTTGTAGGCGCGCGGCTCGCAGGTCGCGATCACCGGCGTGGTGTTCACCGGGTCGCGGCGGGCGCGGCGCACCGCGCCGACCAGCGCGACCGGATCGGACGCGCCGGCGACGGCCACGTCCAGCCGCTCGAAGAGGATCACCGGGCCCGGCTGGCCGAGCAGCCGCCCGAGCCCCTCCGGCGGGGCGTTGCGGACGTCCTCGGCGTCGTGCGCGCGGATCGACCCGTCGCCGAGCCCCGCGTTGGCCAGCGTCAGCGCGATCATCCGGGCGAGCCGCCGCTGGCCCGAGTGCGGGGCGCCGACCAGCAGCACGCCGGGGACACCGGACCTGATCGAGCTGGGCGCGCCGTCCACGCGGGTGCGCTCGACGTCGTCGCCCGACGGGGCCTTCCACTCCTCGGCCTGCGCCTTCAGGTCGCCGAGGAGCACGGCCGCGTCGTGCTCGCCGTACACGAAACCGAACCCGAACCGCTCCAGCACGCGGCGGGTGCTGCGGTCGCTCGGCGGCGGGATCTCGTGGACGGGCTGGTCGGGCGACGGCGTGTCGTCCAGGAAGTCGAAGCCGCCGACCATCGTGCCGGACATGACCTTCGTCCCCGGCCCGCCGCCGGGAGCGGGGGGCACGGGTCCGGGCGGGGCGTCTTCGAGGTCGCCCGGGCCGAGGATGCGCGTCCCCGGCGGCTGGCCCGGCTGACCCTGCTGGCTCGGCGGGCTTGGCTGACCCGGCTGGTTCTGCTGCGGAGGCCCGCCCTGGCCCTCCACGCGCGTCGCGTACGGGTTGAACGGCTGCTGCTGATGCGGGTCGGGCGCGGGCGGCGCGGGGTTCGCCGGGCCCGGCGGGACGTTCGGCTGGGGCGGCGGAGCGGAACCCGCCGGCTGGTATCCCAGCACCGTGTACGGCGGCACGAAGTTCTCGTCCTGCTCCTCCTCGGGTGGGGAGAAGCCGCCGAGCTCCTGCGGGGGCGCGGGCGTATGGCTCGCCTGGACCGGCTCGGGCGCGGCGGGCTGGACCGGGGGCGAAGGCGGTGGCGACGGCGGGCCCGGCACCGGAGGAGGCGGCGCAGGGCTCTGCATGGGTGCCGGCGGCGCCGGATTCTGCATGGGCGCTGGATTCTGCATGGGCGCAGGCGGCGCGGCACCGGCACCGGGACGCTGGAACCCCAGTTCGGTGTACGGCGGCGCCACGTTGCCGTCGTCCTTGTCGTCCTCGGCGGGCGAGTGGCCGCCCATCACCGGGTCCGGGGACGCGAACCCCGGGGCCGGCGGGGAGGCGAACGCGGCCTGCTGGCCCTGGCCGGGCACGGGCCCCTGGGCATGCCCGGCGGCCGGGCCGGGCGCGTTCTCCCAGCCGGGCTGCGCGGGAGGCTGGACGAACGGGCGGTCGGGCTCGGACGGCGCGAAGTTCGCCCCGGACGCCTCCTGCGGCGACGCGCCGGGGGCGATGCCGGGCTGGCTCGGCATGTTGAACGGGGACGGCTGCGGCGCGGCCGGGTTGGGCGGCGGCGTGGTCGTCGGCGCGGCGGCCGTGGCGCGGGCCCGGTTGCGTCCGATGATCCCGGCGACGACCGCGGTCGGGACGGGGAAGCCGCGCGGGCGGGCGGGCATGCCGCCGAGCCGGCACCACGCCAGGTCGACCTCGTACATGGCGGCCAGCAGCGACTCGGCGCCCGGACCTGATCCGGCGGCCGACCGCAGCGGTTCCGGGAGCCGCATGTCCTGCGGCCACAGCCGCCGCAGCGGATGCCCCTTCTGCTGCGACACCGCCTGCACGGTGTAGCGGATCTCCGGGTCGAGCCAGGGCACGATCGTGCCCACCATGTCCTTGCGGACGACGTCCAGATCGGAGGCGAGCAGCGCGGCGGCCACGAGCCGGGGCTCGATGTAGGCCGGTTCGGCGGGGTCGCCCGACAGGTCGGCTATCAGCTCGCTGAGCGTGTAGAAGGCGTGCCGGAAGTTGTCACCGGGCGAGCTCTCGTTCCGCAGCGCGGGCACCAGGTTGGGCGGGCACCGCGTCAGCCACTGCTGGACGATCGCCTGGTCGCCGTAGGGCAGCGCCCCGTAGTCGACGGTCGGGTTGGACAGGGTCGTGCCGAGGATGGCGAGCAGCGCGTCCGCCCTCACCTGGAACCGGACGTCGTCGCGGAGCGCGCTGGCGACGGCCCACATCGTCCGCAGGACGACCACCGCGGCGTCCACCCGGCTGGCGCGCAGCCGCTCGGCGTAGAGCGCGACCAGCGTCTCCAGGGCGGGCGGGGTGAGCCAGCGCGGACCGTCCACGTCGGGGAGGGGCCTGGCGCGGTAGGGCTTCCACAGGTCGAGCATCTGGGCGTCCAGCCGCGAGTCGAACGCGGGCGCGGCGGAGCACCACAGCATCACGCCCCAGGCGACCGCGACGGTGGACGGCGTCTCGCTCGTGAACTCCCGCCACCAGTGCGGGTAGTCGGGCGCGGCCAGCGTAGCCGCGGACTCGACGGTCGAGCGGACCCGCGAGGTCAGTTCCGTCGCGAACCCGTGCGCGACGAAGGGCAGCCCGGACGGCGGGTCGTAGGAGAAGTCGGGCCCGGCCGGGATGACGTGCGGCGGCAGCGCCGGGATCTGCCCGGCCCCCTGCTGCGCGGGCCTCGCGGCCATCCGGACGGAGGGGATGCGCGGCGGCGGGCACAGGTACCACTGCCCGTCGGACGGGTGCAGCCGGTACCAGCGGGCCCACGCGCCGAACAGCCACCACGTCCCGTCCGGCAGGACGAGCATGCGGCCGGCGATGGCGTGATGGCGCTGCTGCGGAGGCGCCGACGGCCACCACGCGGCGGCCACCATCGCCCTCGTGTCGCGCTCCGCCTCCGTGAACGGATCGTGCCCCGCCTGGGGGCTGGGCGGCGGAGCGCTGCCATAGCCCGGTCCCCACACCACGATGGTCATCGTAGTCAGCAGAATCCGGCCGAGGTTCCCCCCAGCGGCCGTTTCCTCGCGTTTTCGCAGGTCAGAGAATTATGAGAGGGAGGGAAACGGCCGGACCAGGCAAGGGCGAAGCACCGCCCGGGTGTTCAGGCCCACTCGGCGGCGCGGTGCCGTTCGGCCTTCTGCATGTAGACCTCGGGCGTGTACCGCAGGACGGCGCGGTCGTCGTCGGTCAGTTCCCGGACGATCTTGCCGGGGGTGCCCGCGACCAGCACGCCGGACGGGATCTTCTTGCCCGGCGGGACGAGCGCGCCAGCCGCGATGAGCGTTCCGGAGCCGATGCGGGCGCCGTTCAGCACGATGGCGCCGATCCCGATGAGCGAGCCGGTCTCGACGTGGGCGCCGTGCACCATCGCCTTGTGGCCGAGGCTGACCCGGTCCTCCAGGACGGCGGGCATGCCCGGGTCGGAGTGCATGCAGCTGAGGTCCTGGATGTTGCACTCCTCGCCGACGATGATCTCCTCGTCGTCGCCGCGCAGCACCGAGCCGTACCAGACGCTGGACGCGCGGCCCAGCGTCACCCGTCCGACCACGACCGCGCCGGGCGCGACCCACGCCGTGGGGTCGATCTCCGGCCTGTCCTCGCCCAACGCTCCCAGGTAGCTCATGGCGCCGATGGTAGCCGCCCCCGGGTGGAGCGATTTATCCGTAGATTGGATAGTTTGTCGCGCACGTCCGTGTGACGAAACGGCAGCGAGAAGTGCGTTCCGGTTGCGCGAATAGGGTGGACCGGACAAGAGTCGTCCTGACGTTTCCCACCGTGGGCCGCTCACCGGCGGGTGAGGATCGCAACTCAACCGACCCTGACGGGGCGCCGACCCCCGCCAACGACCCCCAAGGCATCATGAGCAACGAAGCCGAAATCCTGCCGAACCTCCTCCAAGAAGAGTCCTTCGAGATCGTCATGCGCGGCTACAACCGCCGCCAGGTCGACGACTACATCGCCCGCGCCCAGCAGAAGCACCGTGAACTAGAGGCGCGGCTCGCCCGCGCACAGGACGAGGTCGAGCGGATCCGCCGCGAGATGGCCGAGGTCCGGGAGGCCCGCAAGCCGACCGGCGACGACCTGAGCGACCGGCTCCGGCAGATCATCAACCTGGCCGAGGACGAGGCCCAGGAGAAGCTGGCCGAGGCCGAGGCCAAGGGCGAGGAGATCCGCAAGGACGCCGAGCACGAGTCGAAGCGGGTCATCGACGAGGCCCGCGCCCACGCCGACCGGAACCTCGCCCAGGCGCAGGAGAAGGCCGACCACGCTCTCGCCGCCGCCAAGAAGGAGTCCGACAGCGTCCTGTCGTCCGCCAAGCAGGAGGCCGAGCAGACGGTGACCAGCGCCCGGCTGGAGGCCGAGCGCACCCTCACCGCGTCCGAGCGCCGCGCCAGTGTGATCAACGAGGGCGCGACCCAGCGGCTCACCGCGCTCACCAAGAACCACACCCAGGCCCTCCAGCGCCTCACCGAGATCAGCGACACGCTGCACCGGCTGCTGACCGCCGAGAACGAGGCCGGCCCGCTGGAGAAGATGGTCGAGGACGCCGTCCGGCAGAGCCCCGCTCCCCGCGCCCAGGCCAAGCAGGCCCCGCAGGCGCAGCCCGCGCCCGCGACGGGGGCCAAGCCGGCCCCGGCCCCCGCCAAGCCCGCCCCGGCCAAGCCCGCCGCCCCCGCCGCTCCGGCGCAGGCGAGCCCGGCCCAGGCAGGCCCTGCCCAGGCAAGCCCGGCGCAGGCGAAGCCGGCACAGGCGAGCCCCGCACAGCCGAAGCCCGCGCAGGCGAGCCCCGCGCCGGCGGCCCCGCCGCAGGCGAGCCCCGCGCCGGCGGCCCCGCCGCAGGCGAGCCCGCCGCAGACGGCGCCGCCGGTCAAGAAGCCCGAGCCGTCCCCGGCCTCCGACGCCCCCGCGCCGCAGGTCCCGCCACAGGCCAAGCCCGCCCGCCCGGACGAGGACTCCGGCGGCCCCGCGACCACCCCCATCCCGCCGCAGCAGCGCGGCCCCATCGAGTTGTAGGCGGCACGCCGCCGCGGGCGGTGCGCCCGGCCCTGAGCAGGCCGGGCGCACCGCCCGCGGCGTTTACGGGGATCTGGCGTTATATAGGATCTTGTTCGTGAGCACACGGACCCATCCGCGCGGAACCGCCCGCCCGGTGAGGCTTCTCGGGGACCCGGTCCTGCGCACCGAGTGCGACCCGGTCCGGACGTTCGACGCGTCCCTGGAGCGCCTCGTCGACGACATGTTCGCCACCATGTACGAGGAGGACGGCGCCGGCCTCGCGGGCAACCAGATCGGCGTCGCCCTGCAGATCTTCGTCTACGACGTCGAGGACGACCGGGGCCGCCGCCACGTCGGCCACGTCGTCAACCCGACGCTCGTCGCCGCCGACGGCGAGCGGGTGGTCGAGTCGGAGGGCTGCCTGTCGGTCCCCGGCCTGCGCTTCGACACCCCCCGCCACCATCACGCCGTCGTCGAGGGCGTGGACGTGAAGGGCAGGCCCGTCCGCGTCGAGGGCACCGGCTACTTCGCCCGCTGCCTCCAGCACGAATGCGGGCACCTGGCGGGCCGGGTCTACATCGACGTGCTGTCGGGGGACGCCCGCCGCGAGGCGATGCGGGCGATCCGCGCGATCCGCGAGTAGTCGCCCGGCGAGGACGGCCCGAGCGCGGTCCGGCGGGAACCGCCTGCTCCGGCGCGGGCGCTCAACCTGTTCTCGGCCCGCATTCAGGGGACGTTCAGGTTGGGATGGCAACCTCTGCGATGATGTGGAGGGGGACTGTGCCAGTGGTCGAACGTACGGCGAACGGCGGCAGGGCGGCGGAGGCGACGCTGCTCGTCGTCGAGGACGAGCCCAACATCCTGGAGCTTCTCGCCGGAAGCCTGCGCTTCACCGGCTTCGACGTGATCACCGCCACCAACGGCGCGGACGCGGTCCGGTCGGCGCGGCGGCACCGTCCCGACCTGATCGTGCTAGACGTGATGCTGCCCGACATCGACGGGTTCGACGTCGCGCGGCGGCTGCGGTCCGGCGGCGACCACACCCCGGTGCTGTTCCTGACCGCGCGGGACGCCGTCCAGGACCGGATCAAGGGGCTGACGATCGGCGGCGACGACTACGTCACCAAGCCGTTCAGCCTGGAGGAGGTCATCGCCCGCATCCGGGCGGTGCTGCGGCGGTTCCGCGGCGGCCTGACCGAGCCGCCGCCGCGCATGGTGTTCGCCGACATCGAGCTGGACGAGGACAGCCACGAGGTGTGGCGCGGCGGCAGGCCCGTCCAGCTGTCGCCGACCGAGTTCAAGCTGCTGCGCTACTTCATGGCCAACGCGGGGCGGGTCGTGTCCAAGGCGCAGATCCTCGACCACGTGTGGAACTACGACTTCCGCGGCGACGCGGGCATCGTCGAGTCGTACGTGTCCGCGCTGCGCCGCAAGGTCGACAACACCGAGCCGCGGCTGATCCACACGCTGCGCGGCGTCGGCTACGTGCTGCGCGAGCCGTCGAGAACGGGCTGATGGCGACGCGGGCCCCGGCGGCCGCCGCGGCTCCCGCGGCGCGGGGCGCCGGCGGCGCGGCGCCCGCGGGCGGACTCGCGCGGCTGTGGGCCCGCACGTCGCTGCGCGTCAAGATGATCGCCGGGATGCTCGTCCTGGTCACGCTCGGCATGCTGGTGATGAGCGCGGCGGGCGCGTCCGTGCTGCGCCAGTACCTCGTCGGGCGGGCCGACGACCAGCTGCGCGGTTCGGTCGGGCGGGCGATCGACCAGGTCGTCCCGCAGCTGCAGAGCGGGCAGACGCGGATCACGGTGCGGATACCGAGCGAGATGTACGGGCAGGTCCGCACCACCGACGGCCGCTCCCTCGGGCAGAACCCGGCGTGGAGCGAGTCCGGCCACCCGCGGCTGCCGGCCGACCTGAACAAGCACGTCGACCGGCCGTTCACCGTGACCGGGACCGGCGGGTCGACGTGGCGGATCCTCGCCGAGCCGATCCCGGGCGGCGCGGTGATCGTGCTCGCGTTCAGCCTGGAGGAGATCGACCGGACCGTGCAGCGGCTGGTGGTGATCGACGCGATCGTCGGGCTGGCGGTGCTGGCGGTGCTGGCGGTGGTCGGCGTGGGCGTGGTGCGGGCCAGCCTGCGGCCGCTGGCGGCGGTGGAGGAGACGGCGGGCGCGATCGCGGCGGGCGACCTGTCCCGGCGCGTCCCGGAGGCTGACCCGGGGACGGAGATGGGCCGGCTCGGGCGGTCGCTGAACACGATGCTCGGGCAGATCGAGGCGGCGTTCGGGGCGCGCGCGGAGTCGGAGGCGGCCGCACGGCGCTCTGAGGAGACGGCGCTGCGCTCGGAGGAGCGGATGCGGCGGTTCGTGGCGGACGCCAGCCACGAGCTGCGCACCCCGCTGACCGCGATCCGCGGGTTCGCCGAGTTCTACCGGCAGGGCGCCGCCCGCTCCCCCGCGGAGCTGGACCGGCTGATCGGCCGGATCGAGGAGACCGCGTCCCGGATGGGCCTGCTGGTGGAGGACCTGCTGCTGCTCGCCCGGCTGGACCGCCAGCGCCCGATCGAGCGGCGCCCGGTGGACCTGCTCGCCGTCGCCGCCGACTCTGTCCAGGAGGCGAGAGTCCTGGCACCTGAGCGCACGATCGACCTCACCGTCGAGGGAGGGCTGGCGTACCAGGTGCGGGGGGACGAGCCGCGCCTGCGGCAGGTGCTCGGCAACCTGCTCGCCAACGCGATCACGCACACCCCGGAGGGCACGCCGGTCGAGGTGCGGCTGTCGCCGGGCACCCTGCGGGACGAGCCGGCCGCGGTCGTCGCGGTCGCCGACCAGGGGCCCGGGCTGGCTCCCGACCAGGTGGAGCGGGTCTTCGAGCGCTTCTACCGCTCCGACGAGGGCCGCTCCCGCGACGACGGCGGCGCCGGTCTCGGCCTCGCCATCGTCGCCGCGCTCGTCGCCGCCCACGAGGGCGTCGTCCGGGCCGACTCCACGCCCGGCGAGGGCGCGACGTTCTCGGTCGTCCTGCCCCTGGCGGAAGACTAGAGGCGGCATTCAGCGAACGTTCAGGATCGTGGGTTCCAATGGATCCACAGGGCGCGCCCCGGTCTCGACGGGGAGCGGGAGGCCGCGCCCTGGCCAGCTTCGGAACGGCCGGTCCGCGCGGCCGAAGGGACGCCCCTTCGGCCGCTTTTTTATGACATGTAGGCGTTCAGCACACTTTCAGGTTGGCTCCAGGCGGCCTGCAGACCCGGGGCGCACTCTTCATGGTGAGAGAGCGACAGGGGGATCCGATGAACGCCGACCGGCCGCAGCAGCAGCCTTGGGAGCCCAGCAGACCCGGAGAGCCGAGCCACCACGAACAGCCCGGCCGACCCGAACAGCCCGGCGGACACGCACAGCCCGGCGGACACGCACAGCCCGGCGGACGCGCACGGCCCGGGGAGCCTGACAGGCCCGGCTTCGAGCCTTACCCGCGGTGGACGGGGAACGTCCCGCCGCCCCAGCAGCCGGCGCCGCCGTCCCCGTCGGGGATGTTCGGCGGCCCGGGGCCGTCCGGCCCCGGCACGGCCGGTGCGGGCCCGTTCGGCACGACGCGGCGCAAGCTCGCCGCGGTGGGCGCCGCGATGGCACTGGCCCTGGGGGCGGGCGGCGCCGGCGCGGGCGTGGTGCTGGCGCTCACCCACGAGAGCACCGTCTACGCGAGCCCGACGGCCGTCTCGGGGGTCAGCTCCAAGAGCACGACCGCGCAGGTCGCCGCCGCCGTCCAGCCGAGCGTGGTGTCGATCCAGGCGCAGACGGCGTCCGGCACGGAGGGCGGCTCGGGCGTGGTCCTGCGCTCGGACGGGATGATCCTCACCAACGCGCACGTGGTGTCGGGCGCCCAGCAGGTCGCGGTGAGGTTCAGCGACGGCAGGACCGCGCCGGCGCAGGTCCTCGGCGCCGACAAGGCGGAGGACATCGCCGTGGTCAAGGCGCAGGGGGTGTCGGGCCTCAAGCCCGCGACGCTCGGCGCGAGCCGCAGCGTCTCGGTCGGGGACGAGGTCCTGGCCGTGGGCAGCCCGCTCGGGCTGGACGGCTCGGTGACGTCCGGCATCGTCAGCGCCCTGGGCCGCGAGATCCAGGAGGGCGGCGACCAGCAGCAGCAGCTCCCGCCGGGGCTCCAGGGGCGGCTGTCGCGGCAGCAGCAGACCGTGATCAAGAACGCGATCCAGACCGACGCCGCCATCAACCCCGGCAACTCCGGCGGCGCGCTGGTGAACGCCGCGGGCCAGGTGATCGGCGTCAACACCGCGATCGCCACGTCCGGGAGCAGCTCGGGGAACATCGGGGTCGGCTTCGCCATCCCCGTCGACTCCGCCAAGAAGGCCGCCGACGCGATCATCGCCGGCGCATCGGTCTGACCCGGGACGCCGTCCGGCCAGGGCTCTGGGGGGAGCGGGCGGCGGACGGCGATCCGGGCCGGTAGGTCCTCCCGGCCGGGCCGGGCGGGGGGACCGAGCAAGGGAGAGCGGCCGCGTGACCTGCCTGTGAGTCACGCGGCCGCTCAACCCCGTCCTACCGGCCCCGCACCCGCACCGCCGGGCGGCGCTTCAGCTTGGCCAGCATGCGCCGCGTCGTGAGCAGGTAGTACTCGCGCGGCAGCGTGCGGACCCGCAGCGGGAGGCGCGGATACACGAGCGCGATCACCCCGACCAGCAGCCGGAACCGGCGCTCCCGCCGCGCGTCCCACGTCCACCCGTACTGCTCGCGGATCGGCGCGGGCATCAGCCCCGCGGTGAGCAGCCGGATCGCCGCCAGTCCGGGCGCGTGCAGCGGCCCGCCCGGCAGCCTCGGGTCGAGCACCTGCTCGGCGATGGCCCGCGACGCGTCGGTGATCTCCAAGCTCCGCAGCATGTCCGCGTAGTACTCGCGGAACCGCGGATAGGTCTCCGGCATCCGCGCCTCCGGGCAGCCGAGGATCGTCGCGTAGACCTTCGTCTGCCGGTAGAACTCCTCCAGCTCCGCGTCGGTGAACGTCCGCCTGAAGACCAGCTGGTAGAACTGCACCGCCACCGCGAACAGCGTGGACGCGACCCACACCTGCAACTCCGGGTCGTTCGCCTCGTAGTCGGGGCCCGTGACGGCCGCGTGCCCCCTGGTGACCAGGGCGCTGAAGGTCTCGGCCTCCTCCCGCGTCCCGAACTGCACCGCGTAGAGCCACCCCATCGTGTTCCGCAGCCTGCGCAGCGGGTCGGCCGCGGTGTAGCTGTGGTCGTAGACGCCCTGCGCGACCTTGGGATGCGCGGTCTGGAGCAGCGACGCGGCCCCGCCCGCGGCGATCAGCACGCCCTCCCGCGTGATGACGCGGATGAGGTCGCCGTCCTGGAAGAGTCCTCGTTCATCGGCAAGCACGGTCATGGCGCCCAGTGTAAGTAAGTACTTTCAGTTGTCGCCAGTGGGACGCACGGGAGCGACGGGGCCGATATTGAACTGACCGGACCGATCCTTCCCTGCGACAATGGGGGGCATGCCCGCCCAGATCCACGTCCGTGGCTCGGTCTCCATCCCGGAGTCCGAGCTCGGCTGGCGCTTCTCCCGCTCGTCGGGGCCGGGCGGGCAGCACGTCAACACCAGCGCCACCGCCGCCGAACTCTCCTTCGACGTCGCGAACTCGCCGTCCCTCCCCGAGCCGCTGCGCGCCCGCGCCCTGGAGCGCCTGTCCGGCCGCCTGGTCCGCGGCGTCCTGACGATCCGCGCCGAGGAGTACCGCTCCCAGCAGCGCAACCGGGACGCCGCCCGCACCCGCCTGGCGACCCTCCTGGCCGAGGCGACGGCCCCTCCCCCGAAGAAGCGCATCCCCAAGAAGGTCCCCCGCGGCATCAACGAGCGGCGGCTGGAGAACAAGAAGCGCCGCAGCAGCGTGAAGCGCCAGCGCGGCGCCCGCTGGGACTGACCCCCGGCGTCCCGGGGACCGCCCTAAAATGATCTTCATGTCTTCCGGGCTCGTCCTCATCGACCTCATGCCGCGCATCGTGGCGCTGCCGCTCGCCCCCCACTCCGGAGAGGACGTGCTCGACCGCTGCCGCGCGCTCGCGGGCGCGTTCCGCGCGCAGGGGCGGCCGGTCGTGCTCGTGCGCGTCGAGCGTCCGAACATCGCCGAGCAGCCGGCGGGCAGCGAGCTGGCGCCCGGACTCGAGGAGCCCGGCGACGTCGTCGTCGTGAAGCGGACGATCGGCGCGTTCCACGAAACCGACCTCGACGAACGCCTGCGGGAGCGGGGAGTGCGGACGCTCGTCTTCGGCGGGCTCGTCACCAGCATGGGCGTGGAGTCGACCGCGCGGGTCGCGAGCGACCACGGCTACGACCTGGAGTTCGTCGCGGACGCGATGTCCGACCGCACCGCCGAGGAACACGACTTCGCCGTACGGCGCACCTTCCCAAGGTTCGGCACCGTCAAGAACACCACCGCCTACCTCTGACCCCCACAACCCGGCGCAAGTCATGGCGCGGCGCGAGGTAGAGCGCGGCGCAGACCACGGCGCGGCGCCGCGGTGCTTGGGGGGAGCACCGCGGCGCGCGGGGTCGGTCAGACCCGTTCCCAGAGGGCGGGGACGTTGGGCGGGGTCCAGCCGGGCTGGGCGGTGTGGGCCTGGAGGCAGCGGTAGCTCGCGCCGTCGTAGGTCACCACGTCGCCGGCGTTGTAGGCGGTGCCCGCGGCCCAGCTGCCGCTCGGGTCGCCCGGGTCACCGGGGCCGGGGTCGCCGGGGCCCGGGTCGCTGACGCGGCTGCCGACGTTGACGCCGGCCCACGCGTTCGCGGTCGCGGCGTACTCGGCGCTGGACTGCCCGTACAGCTTCGACGCGGCCGCGAGGGTGGAGCGGCGGGCGTCGGCGTAGTTGGTGGTCGGGCGCATCTCCTCGGTGAGCGCCTTGTACCAGATCGCCGCGGCCTTCTCCCGGCCGATGCCGGTGACGGGCTTGCCGTCGGAGGTCGGCGAGTTGTACGTGGTGCCGTTGATCACCTTCGTGCCGCTGCCCTCCGACAGCAGGTAGAAGAAGTGGTTCGCGATGCCCGAGGAGTAGTGGACGTCCACGTTCCCGGCGTTCGGCGACCAGCTGTCCAGCGAGGAGCCGTCCTTGCTGGGACGGTCCATGTACCGCAGCGGCGCGCCGTCGCCGCGAAGGTTGATCTTCTCGCCGATGAGGTAGTCGCCGACGTCGCTGGAGTTGTTCGCCCAGAACTCCATGGCGCTGGCCATGATGTCCGACGTCGCCTCGTTCAGGCCGCCGGACTCGCCCTGGTAGACCAGGCCGGCCGTGTTGGACGTGACGCCGTGCGTCATCTCGTGGCCCGCGACGTCCAGCTCGGTCAGGGGCTTGCTGTTGCCCTGGCCGTCGCCGTAGGTCATGCAGAAGCAGCTGTCGTCCCAGAACGCGTTGACGTAGCTGGTGCCGTAGTGGACGCGTGAGTACGCGCCGACGCCGTCGCCGCGGATCCCCGACCGGCCGAAGACGGTCTTGTAGAAGTCCCAGGTCTCCCCGGCGCCGTAGGCGGCGTCGACCGCGGCGGTCTGGCTGTTGCTCGCCGTGCCGTCGCCCCAGGTGTCGTCGGCGTCGGAGAACAGCGTGCCTCGGCCCGAGGTGGCGCGGTTCAGGTTGGTCGTGTCGTGGTTGCCGCGGCCGGTGTCGCGCAGGACGTAGCTGCCGCCGGACGAGCTGGTGCCCAACTGGACCGTGCCGGAGTACTGGCTCCTGCCGGTGCCGGTCTGCACGCCCTGCCACTCGGTGATCCTCTTGCCGGAGACGGCGTCGGTGAGGACGTGCAGCCGGTTGGGCGTGCCGTCCTTCTGCGTCCCGCCGACCACGGTCTCCCAGGCGAGGACGGGCTCGCCATCTTCGCCCACCCACACGACCTTGCGCGGGGCGACGCTGCCCTCGGCCTTCGGCGTGTTCGGCTTGGTTGGCACCAGGGTCTTCGGCGCGGTCTCCACCTGGAGCGGCTTGGTGAGCGCCTGGGAGACCCGCTCGATCGATCCGGACTTGGACCGGTGCACGATGAGGTCGCCGCCGAGGACGGGCAGTCCGTCGTAGGTGCTCTCGTAGTGCGTGTGGGTGGTGCCGTCCTGGTCCTTGACGACGGTCTTCACCTTCAGGCCGACCTTCTCGCCGAGCTTCAGCTCGGTCCTGGTCGCGTCCTGCCGCGCCTTGGCCTGGCCTACGAGCGTCCTGTACTCCTGCGCGCTCACCTTCGCCGGCATCTGGCCGGGGTGGCCCTTCGGCGCCGGCGGGGGTGCGGCCGACGCCGGGCCCATCGGCAGGCTCAGCACCGCCATGGCCGCGACGGTGACCAGGGTGGTGCTCAGGGCGACGCGCCTGTGGGCGCGTCCGGGGGTCGTGGATCTCACGGGGGTACTCCTTGTCTGCCGGCCGTCCCGGGGGACGCCCGATGGGGAGCGCTCCGGTGGCCCGGTGGGGCCGCGGAACTCCGGAGTGGGGGGTTGCCTCGGGAACGATGACACGGCATATCCGGCATGTCACCGGAAAGTTCCCCCTGCACCTCAGGTGTAGGGAGGCGGCCCGGACGGCAAGGGAAACCCCTACACGGCCAGGGGGTGGACGAGGGTTCCCTAGTGCGGCGGCGACGCCCCGGGACCGGCGGGCCCGCCGCCCAGCAGCGACCCGAGCTGCGCCCGGGAACGGATGCCGAGCTTGCGGTAGACGCGGGTGAGGGACGCCTCGACGGTCTTCACACTCAGGTACAGCCGGTTGGCCACCTGCTGGTTGGTGGCGCCCTGGCCGACGAGGACGGCGATCCGCCGCTCCCCCTCCGTCAGCGACGCCCGCGCGACGGAACCGGGCGCGGCGGGGCCGTCCCGCAGGCCCGTCTCCAGGCGCGACAGCCGGTGCCGCGCCTGCTCGATCCAGGGCCGCGCCTCGCACCGCGAGAAGATCTCCAGGGCGTCCTCGGCCGCCCGCCGGGCGGGCGCGCCGCGCCGCCGGCGCCGCTCGACGCGGGCCTGGTCGAGCAGGCAGCGCCCCGCCTCCAGCGGCTGCCCGAGCCGCGCGAACAGCGCCGCGGCCTCGCTGAGCAGCGCGACCGCCGCGTCGGGCTCGCCGCGCGCGGCGAGCACCGCGGCCTCCGCCCGGTCCAGCCGCCCGGTGACGCCCGCGCCGCGGTACCCGACGGCCGCGCGGGTCGTCCGGATCAGCTCCGCGGCCCGCCCGGTGTCGCCGAGGACGGCGAGCCCCTCCGCGAGGTCGCACTGCCAGGGCAGCACCATCGGCGACGGCAGCCAGCGGTCCTGGCCGAGCGCTTCGATGCGCCGCAGGGTGTCCACGCCCGTCCGGACGTCCCCGCTCCGCATCTGGGCCACGCCCAGCACGTGCAGCAGGCGGCTCTGGAAGATGACGTCGTTCTCCTGCTCGGACGCCCGCACTCCGCGCTCGGCGAGGGCGACCGCCCGGTCGATCCCGCCGCCCGCCAGCTCCGCCAGAGCGCCGTGGTACCAGGCCGGGCCGGGGCTGAGCGCCGCCTGCTCGGTGACCCGCATCGCGCGGTCCGCGAAGTCGAGCGCCTCCCGGCACCGGCCCGTCCGCGCCGACACCTCCGACAGGTTCCGCAGGACGTGCACGACCTCCTCGCCGGAGCCGCGCTCCACCAGCGCCAGCAGCCGCAGCAGCTCCGCGCGGGCCTCGGTGAGGCGGTCCTCGAAGATGGCGCAGTACGCCGCCAGGTACCGGGGCGTCATGTGCAGCCGCCCGTCCAGTGCGGGCTCCGGAAGCCGCCGCGCCCGTTCCAGGTCGCCCGCGTAGTCGCCGCGTCCCTCGATCAGCGCGATGTTCGCCCGGACGGCGAGCGCCCGCGCCTCCAGGTCGGTGTCGCCGGTGTCGCACGCGTGCACCAGCGCGGCGTCGACCTCCTGCTCCGCGCGTCCGGGCGCGCCGGTCACGAGGGTGCCGAGCGCCATCCGCAGCCGCACCTGCCCGAGCAGGGCCGGGTCGCCCTCCGCGTCCACCAGCGCCGCGGCGAACAGCTCGCCCATCTCGGTGAGGCCCTGCCCGGACAGGTCCAGCAGCGCGAGCCTGACCCGCACCCGCTGCGCGCGGGTGGCGTCGGCGGCCAGGACGGCGTCGGCGGCGCGGTGCGCGAGGTCGGGCAGGCCGCCGCTCGCCCCCGTCTCCGCGGCCGCCACCAGCCACTCCGTCCGCTCGGCCGCGGGCTCGGCGGGCGAGCGGTCCGCGGCCAGCAGGTACAGCTCGGCGGCCATCCGGTGCGAGCCCTGCCGGACGGCCTGCTCGGCGGCGGTGACCAGCGAGTGCGCGAGCTCGGCGTTCGGACCCGGGTCGGCGAGGGCGCGGTGCCGGGCCCGTCCCGCCGCGTCCGGCACCGCCTCGGCGAGGGCCCGGTGGACCCGCGCCAGGTGCGGGGCGTCGGCGGACTCGGCGAGGACGGTGCCGACCGCGGGCGGGGTGAACCGGATCCCGCCGCCCTCGGCGATCAGCAGCCCCAGCCCGGCGGCGTGCCCGATGTCGCGCGCGGCCTCGGCGCGGCCGGCCCGGCGCAGCAGGTCGGCCGTCGGCCGGATCGCCAGCGCCGCCGTCAGCAGCGTCTCGCGGGTCCCCTCGGGCAGCCGCGCCAGCCGCTCGGCGATCACGGCCCGCACGCGCTGCGGCAGCGGAGCGGGCCGCCAGTGCCGCGGGACGCGCCCGGTGAACGCGCCGCCGAGCGCCAGCGCGAGGTACGGGTTGCCGCCGGAGTCGGCGTGCAGGGTGTTCACCACCCGCACCGGGAGCCCGTAGCCGTCGAACATCTCGGCCAGCTCGTCCGGCTCCAGCGGCGGGACGGGGAGGTGCGCGGCGTCCGGCGCGGGCGTCCAGGTGTCGCCCGCGGCGAAGCCGTCCGGCCAGCGCCCGGCCACGACGGCGCGCACCCCGCGCGGGCCGAGCCTGCCGACCGTGTAGCGGACGGCGTGCACGGACTCGGCGTCCAGCCATTGGGCGTCGTCGACGAGCAGCAGCACCGGCCGCTCCTCGGCGCACCGGGCGAGCAGGCCCCGGAACGCCAGCCGGCACGCGACATGGTCGGACGACGCCGCCGGATGCGGCTCCGGCAGCCCGGACAGCCGCTCGCGCGGCAGCTCGGCGGTCAGCGCGCCCGGCAGCTGGTCGAGCAGTTCGGCGAGCCCCGAGCACGGCACCCACCGCTCGGTCTCGGTGCCCGCGACCCGCAGCACGAGCTCCCCGCGTCCCGCGGCCGCGGCGCCGACGGCTTCGAGCAGCGCCGTCTTCCCGATACCGCTCGGCCCGGTCAGCACCACGCTGCCGTTCCGCCCGATACGGGACTCCACGGACGCGAGCAGTGCGGATCGCCCTGCCAGCTCGGGCGGTGCTCCGGGGCGGACCACCGGCGGTGCGGCGAGGACGTCCATGACTCGCTCCCCTCAGGAGGACTCGGACGCCGCCCCCGACGATAGCCAGCGGACGATCCCGTCACAACGCCCGCGCTCCGTTCAGGCGCGGAACAGGGCCCGGCTCGTCCCCATCATGATCCGATCGTGCGGGCGCAGCGTCCGCATCACGGACTCCAGGACGGGCCGCGCCATCGACACGCACCCCGCGGTCTGCCCCGCGCCGACGTGCATGAAGATCGCCGACCCGTTCCCCTGGACGACGGGCGAGTCCGGAGGCCGGTTGTAGTTGATCACCACGGCCTGCCGGTAGGGCCCGCTCGCCATGATCCGCGAGAGGTCCTCGTCGGCGGGCAGGCACGCGCCCCGGTAGTAGCGGTTGTACCGCCGGTCGCCGATCGTCGACCCCCAGCAGTCGCCGCTCTCCCGCAGCCTGCGGTAGGGGAGGCGGGTACCGGGGTCCGCCTCGCCGAACGCCTCGGTCAGGGTGTAGGAGCCGGTCGGCGACCTGCCGTCCCCCTCCCGCTTGGCCCCCGGTTCGGCGTAGCCGTTCCGTCCCACATGCCCCGGCGCGGTCAGGAGCGCTTTCCACGTGCGCCCCGTCCGGACGCATTCGGTGACGACCACCTCGGTCGTCCCGTATTGGGCCGCCACCGCGAACACCACGTGCCGCGCCGCGCCCGCCCCGTAACGCGTCTTCCCCTGGCTGAGCGCCTGGCAGGGATCCTCCGCCTTCTCCCGCGCGAGGGCCTGCGGGGCATGAACACCCGCCGCGACCAGCATCGCGACGGTGGAGAGGACCGTGACCCGCATGAACCCCGAACGCATGACGCAGCTCCCTGTTCTCCGAACGGGCATGCCGATGATCGCGTCCCGATCTCTACCCGGCCCGGGTTCGCCTCACCCCCCGCCGCTCGGGGCGGTCGCGAACCGCCCCGGCTCAGTCGCGTGCGGCCCAGTCGCTCAGGGCGGCCTCGACCTCGGCCAGGCACTCGTCGGCGGTGCGGACCCCGTCCCTCTCCAGGTCGGTCATCAGGCCGGCCGCGTACTCGGCGAGAGTGAGGATCAGCTCGTGGAAGCCGACGCGGCCCTCGCGGACGAGGTCCCCCATCACGACGAAGAAGGGACGCGGGCCGGGGTCGAAGAGGGCCTGGACGACCTCAGGGACGTGCTCGGCGCCGGGCGGCGCGTGCCTCGGGAGGAGCTTGAGGAAGTCGTCCACGGAGCGGCCGCGCGCGGACGCCCACTCCTCGGTCACGATCCCCGCGGCGACCGCGGTGCCGACGGCGAGCCTTCCGAGCCCTTCCTCGCCCTCCGGGCCGGACCGGATGGCCGCGATGATCTGGTCGGCCGATGCAGGGCCTTCTGGCGCGGCCCCCGGGTCCTGCCGGAGGGTGGCCCGCAGGAGAGGGACGACGGCGTTCTGACTGTCGAGCTGCATGATCAACGATTCTGACAGCGCGGACCGGGTGGTCCAGCCGTCCGAGCCGCGACCGCAGAACGCCCGGAACCGAGCGGTTCCGGGCGTTCTGCGTGCCGACGTGTCGCCGGAGGGCTACTCGCCCCTCCAGTTCGGCTTGCGCTTCTCGGCGAAGGCCGCCGGGCCCTCCTGGGCGTCCTTGGACATGAAGACCGGCAGGGTGATGTCCTGCTGCTTCTTCCACGCCTCGTCGGACGTCCAGTCCGCGGACTCGACGATGACCTTCTTGGTCGCCGCCAGCGCCAGCGGGGCGTTCTCGGCGACCTTCAGCGCCAGCTCCTTGGCCGCGGCGAGCGCGCCGCCGGGCTCGGCGAGCCGGTTGACGAACCCGAGCTCGGCCATCCGCTCCGCCGGGTACTTGTCGCCGGTCAGGGCGATCTCCATGGCGATGTGGAACGGGATGCGCTGCGGCAGCCGCAGCAGCCCGCCGCCCGCGGCGACCAGCCCGCGCTTCGGCTCGGGCAGCCCGAACCGGGCGTCCCGCGCCGCCACGACCATGTCGCAGGACAGCGCCACCTCGCAGCCGCCGGCCAGGGCGTAGCCCTCGATGGCGGCGATCAGGGGCTTGGCCGACGGGCGCTCGGTGATGCCGGCGAACCCGCGTCCCTCGACGGTCGGGTTGTCGCCCGTCAGGAAGCCCTTGAGGTCCATGCCGGCGCAGAACGTCCCGCCGGCGCCGGTGAGGATGCCGATGGACAGGTCCTTGCGGGAGTCGAGCTCGTCGAGCGCCGCCGCGATCCCCTTCGCCACCTCGCCGTTGACCGCGTTGCGGGCCTCCGGGCGGTTGATGGTGATGACGAGGACTGCGCCGTCTTCTTCGGTAAGGACAGCGTCGTTGCCGGGGGGCGTGGGGGGTCGTCCCCCCTCGGGCGATACAGCGTCGGTCATTCAGGGCCTCACTTCGGCTGGAAGCGGATACCGCCGTCGAAGCGGATCGTCTCGCCGTTCATGTAGTCGTTCTCGATCAGGGACTTGACCAGGTGGGCGAACTCCGACGCCTTGCCCATCCGCTTCGGGAACGGGACGGGGGCGGCGAGCTTGGCCTTGAACGCCTCGGCGGCCTCGCCCGCGCCGTAGATCGGGGTGTCGATGATGCCGGGGCAGATGGTGTTGACCCGGACGCCGATCGCGGCGAGGTCGCGGGCGGCGGGGAGCGTCATGCCGATGATGCCGCCCTTGGACGCGGAGTACGCGATCTGCCCGGTCTGTCCCTCGATGCCGGCGATGGACGCGGTGTTGATCACCACACCGCGCAGCCCGTCCTCGTCGGCGGGCTCGGTCTTGGAGATGGCCGCGGCGCCGATCCGCATCAGGTTGAAGGTGCCGATCAGGTTGATCCGGATGACGGTCTCGTAGGAGGCCAGGTCGTGCGGGCTGCCGTCGCGGCCCACGGTCCGCGACGCCCAGCCGATGCCGGCGCTGTTGACGATGACGCGCAGCGGGGCGCCGGAGTCGACGGCGGCCTGCACCGCGGCCTGCACCTGCTCCTCGTTCGACACGTCCGTCTTGACGAAGACGCCGCCGATCTCGTCGGCGAGGGCCTTGCCCCTGTCCTCGTTCAGGTCGGCGATGACCACCTTGGCGCCTTCGGCGGCCAGCGCGCGGACGGTGGCCTCACCGAGGCCGCTCGCGCCACCGGATACGACGGCGGAAACTCCGTTCAGGTCCATAAGCGACACCTTACGTGAGGGACCGAATGTGGTTCGGGGTGATGCTATCCAGACGCCGTCGCGCGCTCTGCTCACACCCCTGCGGATTGCGGAGGCGCGATGTTACTCCGGAGTCACAATAGGGAACGTTTGCTGCTTCGTGGCAAGGGCACCCGAACCCCATGAGCGAGCGTCCCGCACAGAGCCAGTCCTACCCCGGGCGGACCGGGGACATGACGCCCGAACCGCGCGACGAGATGCGCGGCTACACCGGAAGCGGCCTGCTGGACGGGCGCCGCGCGCTGATCACCGGCGGGGACTCCGGCATCGGGCGCGCGACGGCAGTCGCGTTCGCCAAGGAGGGCGCGGACGTCGCGATCACCTACCTGGAGGAGGATGACGACGCCCGGCACACCGCGGGCCTCGTCGAGGCCGCCGGGCGGCGCTGCGTGACCTTCGGCGGCGACCTGGCCGAGGAGCGGCACGCCCGCGAGATCGTCACGCACACCGTCCGCGACCTCGGCGGCCTCGACCTGCTCGTCCTGCACCACGGCACCCAGACGCCGGTGAAGGACGTCCGCGAGATCGACGACGCCCAGCTGCGGCGGACGTTCGAGGTGAACGTGTTCTCGCTGTTCTGGACCGTCCAGGAGGCCCTCGACCACATGGGGCCCGGGTCGTCCGTCATCATCACCGGGTCCATCAACGGGCTGCGCGGCAACAAGACGCTCATCGACTACTCCGCCAGCAAGGCGGCGGCGATGACGCTGACCACCTGCCTCGCCCAGAACCTCATGGACCGCGAGATCCGCGTCAACTGCGTCGCGCCCGGCCCGGTCTGGACCCCGCTCATCCCCGCCACGTTCGACGAGGAGAAGGTCGAGGACTTCGGGAAGCAGGCGCCCATGGGACGCGCCGCCGACCCCGACGAGATCGCGCCGTCCTACGTGTTCTTCGCCTCCGACCGCCAGTCGTCCTACTACACCGGTCAGACCCTGGTGCCCGCCGGCGGTGAGATCCACCCGGGCTGACGGAGTCGCGCCCGGCTCCTCACCCGGCGCGGCGGTAGGCGGCGGGCGGGGTGGGCGTCGTCCCGAGGCAGGTGGCGACGGGGTCCTCGATCGAGCACCAGCCGGGCTTGCGCACCGGCACGTAACCGGCGGGAACGCCCCGGTTCGCGATGATCGACCGGTAGGTGGGAACGGCGTCGGTCGGACGGCGCGCCAGGGACGGGTCGGTCAGCGCGTCCACCGTGTAGAGGCCGAACCGCGGCCGGTAGCTGCCCCACTCGTAGTTGTCGGTGAGGCTCCAGTAGTTGTAGCCCATCATCTTCACGCCGTCGGCCATCGCGCGCTGGATCCAGTAGATGTGGTCGCGCAGATGGTCGGAGCGTGTGTAGCCGTCCTGTCGCGGCTTGCCGTTGTCCGTGGACATGCCGTTCTCGACGATGTAGATGGGCAGGTTCGGCAGCCGGCGCTGGTAGTTCCTGAGGACGTAGTACAGGCCCTCGGGCTCGGGGTCGATTCTCCAGAACTCGCCCATGAGCGCGTAGGCCGCGGTCACGTTCTGCAGGTTCGCACCGTAGTAGTAGTCGATGCCGATGAAGTCGAGCTTGTCGGTGACCTCGTTGAACAGGGCCGCGTCGAAGATGCCGTTGACGGGCGACCCGTAGGCGACGTTGCTGGACACAGGGGCGCCCGGGTCCACCGCGTGGATCATGTCATAGGCGGCGCGGTGCGTCCTGACCAGCGCGTCGCGCATCGTCATCATCTGCCCGAGGTCCATCGGGCGGGCCGTCAACTCCTTGTAGATGTAGGCGCTGGCCTCGTTGAACGTGATCCAGACGACGCCCTGCCGCTTGTACCTGTCCACGACGAAGCGGGCGTTGCGCAGCCAGTCGTCCTGCGTGCGGGGGTTGTCCCAGGCACCCTGGTCGGCCACCCAGCCCGGATACACCCAGTGGTCGAGCGTCAGCATCGGACGCATCCCGGTCGCCTTGATCCGGCGGACGAGGTCGTCGTAGTAGGCGATCGCCTTCGGGTCGCGGTGGCCGCGGCGCGGCTCGATGCGGGACCACTCGACGGACGTCCGGAACACGTTCGCGCCGAGCCCCCTGGCGAGCTTCAGATCGCTCGGGTAGCGGTGCCGGAAGTCAACGGAGTTCCCGTACGGGTCGGTGACGCCGGTGGCCTTGCGGTCGGCGTACCTCGTCCAGTTGCTGTCGGGGAAGGAGCCTTCGCTCTGGAAGCCGGACGTGGCGACGCCCCAGAGGAATCCGGGCGGGAACTTGGCGGTGGCGGGCCTGGCGGGGGGCGCGGCCGCGGTGGCGGGCGTCGCCGCGGTCAGGCCGAGGGCGGCCGCCAGGGCGAGGGCCGACAGGAGGTGGACGGGGCGTGCTCTGCGGGGCCTGCCGAACACGGGACTCCCTCCGGAGACGGACATGAATCTCCTTCGCACTACAGGGGTCGCGCGGGCCCCCGTCAATGGCCGGACACGGCCAGATCCGGCAACCCCCGGCCCGCCCCCGACTGTGCGGCGCATCACAGACCAATAAATTGATCATGCTTTTCCGGCGCTTGTGACTCACTTCACAAATGACGAAAGGGGTTGCTGATCAGTGCTGGCAGAGCGCTGGACCAGCGTCTCAAACGGACCGCCGGCACCGTGGAGAAATGGCGGGTGATTTGCCAGCGCCGTTCGCCGCTGGCTAGCTTCCTGCCCGGTTCATGCGGCGCCCGAGCCGCCCGGACAACAGAACACGCACACCGACGCGCGGCGGCGGCGCGCCCGGCCTCTCACCGGAGGCCAGGCACGGACCCCCAGGTCGTCCCCTCCAGGGACCCCGCCCGGAAACCGTCGTCGGACGCCGAATCCGTGCAGACGAGAGGCACGGAACCGGAAGCAGCCGCCATTTCTCTGCGTCTCCCCTCAATGACGCTGCGAAATCGGCTGCGGCATCTCGAACCCTCCGAAGAAATCCGGCGGGTGACGGCTGCCCGGTAGGCATCAACCGCGAGGTCTGGAGACATTCTGCATACCCCTCGAAACCCCCTGAAGGCCGGATTCACCGTGGGCGGGCTCGTGCTCACCACGACCACCGCGCTCGGCGCGTCCGTCCTGGCGGCAGGGCCTGTGCAGGCCGCGGCGCCGCAGCGGACGACCCTCGCCGCCGCACCGACCGCGACGGTCACCACCAAGACCCTCACCGCCAAGCAGGCCCGGATCGCGAAGCAGAGGAAGCGCGCCGACTACGCCGTGAAGTACGCGGCCAAGCAGATCGGCGACCCCTACCGCTACGGCGGGACGGGCCCCGGCTCCTGGGACTGCTCCGGGCTGGCCGGCGGATCCTGGCGAAAGGCCGGGGTGAAGCTCCCCCGGACCACCCAGCAGATCTACAAGGCGGTCCACAAGAAGGTCTCCTGGAAGGGCGCCGTCAAGGGCGACCTGCTGTTCTTCTACGGCGGCAGGACCCACATGGGCGTCTACGCCGGCCACGGCTACATGATCCACGCGCCGAGCTCCGGCAAGCGCGTCAAGAAGATCAAGCTGAACGGCTACTACAAGCGCAACTTCCACGGCGCCGTCCGCCCCGGTACCTGACCCCGGACGCACGCCAGGCCCCGCGCCGCCCGCCCGGCGCGGGGCCTGCTGTGTTGTGAAGTCCCGGCCCACTCCGCTCGCCTACGGCCTCACTCCACCGGCCAGCTCACGCGTTCGCGCGCGTGGCCGAGGCCACTTCGAGACAGGCACTAAGCCGGCAGGGTCCGCCGCAGGAACTCCTCGGTGAGCCGCCAAGCGCGCGCGGCAGGCTCCGGCTGGTAGAACATCGGCGCCTTGCGGTTGTGGAACGCATGGCCGCCGTCCTCCTGGACGTGGATTTCCATGCGTTCCCTCTGCCCGACCGCACGTTCCACTTTGGCGACGTCCTCACGGGCGATGTACGCGTCGTCGCCGCCGAAGTGGAACTGCGTGGGCGCCTCGATGGCATCGAGCTTGTCCAGCATGTCCGGCACACCGGACCCGTAGAACGAGACGAGCGAATCGACCTGAGCGTTGGCGGCCACCAGGTACGCGAGCGTCCCGCCGAAGCAGAACCCCAAGACGCCCACCCTGCCCACCTCTGGCAGCCCCTTGAGAACCCCCAGCGCCGCCACGGCGTCCCCCACGCCCTTCTCCCAGTCGAACTGGGAGGCCATCGACATCCCCTTGGGCAGAGCCTCCTCGTTGTGCGCGGTCGACCAGTTCGGCTCGATCCGCCAGAACATGTCGGGCGCCGCCACGACGAACCCCAGCGCGACCAGGTCCTCGGCGACCGCCTCCATGTAGTCGCCGACCCCGAAGATCTCCTGGAGGAGCAGGATCCCCGGACCGCGCGTCCCCCACACCGTCAGGTCGAACTCGCCGTCCGGAACGACGACCTTCTCTGTACGCGTCATGTCAGCCGATGATGGCGTAAACCGCGCTGGCATGCGCGACGGTCCTCCCGTCCGCGGTCATGTCGATCTCCGCGAACGCCATCGTCCGGCCCAGCTTCGACAGCTCCGCGTCCACGAGCACGTCCCGTCCCGTCACGGGCCGCTGGAACGTCGTGCTGAGCTGCACCGTCGTCATCGGCACGAACGACCCTTTGGCCCCCGACACCGCCAGCACCACCGCCGTGTCGGCCGCCGCCATCAGCGCCTGCCCCGACAGCGCGCCGCCCTCCCGGGCGAGCCGGTCGGACCAGGGCAGCCGCAGCACCGCCCTCCCGTCCCCGACCTCCTCGGGCACGAGACCCAGATCGAGAACCCAGGGGGCGAAGTTGTCACGGAGGATCTCTTCAGGCTTCAACGTCACCCCGTCATGATGCACGCTGAGGGCATGCACGAGGAGATCTTCCTGCCCGCCACCTACGCCGCCGGCGTCCCCTACGCGACGTTCGCCGAGCTCCGCGCCGCGTCACCGGTCGCCTGGGTCGGCGAACCGGCCGTCGGCCCCTGGCCCGCGGGCCCCGGCTTCTGGGCGGTCTTCCGGCACGCCGACGTCAAGCACGTCCTGCGCTCCCCGGACCTGTTCTCCTCGAACCTCGGCGCCACCCAGATCCGCGACCCCGACACGCCCGAGGACCTCGCCTTCGTCCGCGCGATGATGCTGAACCAGGACCCGCCGGACCACTCCCGCCTCCGCCGCATCGTCGCCGCCGCGTTCACCCCCCGCGCCGTCCGCGCCCTGGAGGACACGATCAACGAGCGGGCGCGGACCCTCGTGTCCTCCGCCCTCGGCGAGGACGCCGACTTCGTCGAGCTCGCCGCGGACCTCCCCGTCTGGACGCTGGCCCACATCATGGGCGTCCCCGAGTCCGACCGCCGCCTCCTCTACGACTGGGCGTCCCGCGTCATCGGCTACCAGGACCCCGACTACGCCGGCCTCTCCACCGCCGACGCCGCCTCGATGAGCCCCATGGCCCGCGAGGCGATGAAGCACCGCCCGTCCGAGACGCTGCGCCCCGACGGCCGCCCCGTCAACCCGCGCTCCTACCCGGCCCTCGCCGACATGTTCTCCTACGCGCACGCGCTCGCCGCCGAGAAGCGCTCCCACCCGTCCGGCGACATCATGTCCCGCATGCTCGAAGGCGGGCTCACCACCCACGAGTTCGAGAACATGTTCTTCCTCTTCGCCGTCGCCGGGAACGAGACCCTCCGCAACGGCATCCCCGGCGGCCTGCTCACCCTCCTCGACCACCCCGCCGAACTCGCCCGCCTCCGCGCGGACCCGTCCCTCCTGCCGTCCGCGGTCGAGGAGATGCTCCGCTTCTGGCCCCCCGTCATGGACTTCCGCCGCACCGCCACCGCACCGCTCGAACTCGGCGGCCAGAACATCGACGCCGGCGACAAGGTCGTCGTCTACCACGCCTCCGCCAACCGCGACGAGACCGTCTTCCCCTCCCCCGACCGCTTCGACATCGCCCGCACCCCCAACGACCACGTCAGCTTCGGCTTCGGCCCCCACTTCTGCCTGGGCGCCCACCTGGCCCGCACCCAGATGCGCGCCGTCTTCCGCGAACTCCTCCCCCACAACGTCACCCTCACCGGCACCCCCGTCCGCCTGGCCTCCAACTTCCAGAACGGCCTGAAGCACCTCCCCGTCCACCTGACCCCCACCCCCTAACCCCGTCGCGAACCCCCCGTCGATCTCGGTACCCTTGCCAAGACGGGTCGCTAGCTCAATTGGCAGAGCTCCGGACTTTTAATCCGTAGGTTGTGGGTTCGAGTCCCACGCGACCCACCCAGCTTGACCAGGGCAAACGCGAGAATGCCAGGCTTGTCCGCCGCCGCGTTTGCCCCCCCTTCGTCCCCATGTCGGCTCCAGGGCGGCTCGGCGGCCCGATCCGGGCCCACCTCCTCCCTGGTCGCGCCTCAAGGCCCGGCAGCCCTCACACACTCAAGCCGGTCATACCGCCCACAGGATCGACGGCCATGACCACCGGCGCAGTCAGCAACACAGCTTTGCAGGGGCTTCCCATAAGTGAGTCATGGAGAGCACGGCACAGTCCAGAACACGACGCGGGCGACGGCATGCCTCTCCCGCCCTCGACTCATACGCGCTAAGCCAACAACCCGACACGGCCTCCGAAGACGCTCGGCTGCCACACCAAGCAAGACTTTCCATCGGCAGCCATGGCCATGACCACGAACCAACCGAATGAAATCCGACGCCCTCACTGACAGCGTCGCAGGCCAGCAAGTCTCGGCCCCGCGCACGCGGGGATGGTTCCCGGATCGGGCTCCCCGGGTTGCCGATGCTGGTCTCGGCCCCGCGCACGCGGGGATGGTTCCCTGATGTCGCGTATTCCCCCCGTCCCCGACGCACGGTGTCCAGGACGAGGGTCAACGGCTTGCTGCCGTTTTCAGAGTGATCGCTCCGCTGTCGGTGCGGGCGGTGATCGAGCGTGGGGCGACGGCGTCGTTGGGAAGGTCGGTGTGGACGTCGCCGCCGTCTGTGGAGGTCGTGACCTTGTAGGAGGTGCGCGGGACCGTGATGTCCACCTCGCCGTTCTCGGTCTTCACCGCCACCTGCCGTGGCGCGGCGGCGAAGGAAAGGGCGACGTTTCCGTTCTGTGAGGAGGCGGAGACGTGCTCTGATCGGGTGGCGGAGGAGCGCAGTTCGCCGCTTTCGGTGCGCAGGACGAGCGGGCCGGTGGCGGCGGTGACCGCGATCGCGCCGTTGGTGGTGCGGATGCCGAGCGCGGTGCTGAGGCCGGTGGCCGAGATCGTTCCGTTGTCGCCCTCGATGTTCAGAGCGAGGCTGCGGGGGACGAGGACCTGGTAGCGCACCGCGCAGCCGCCGATCAGGGCACCGCAGTCGGTGGCCAGGGTGAGCCGGTCGCCGGTGAGCTTCCAGGTCGCGGACGGGTCGCCGCCGATGAGCGCCCATCGGTCGAACCGGCGGGTGATCTGGACCTTGTCCACGTCGGCGGGCCGGATGTCCAGGTCGCCCGAGTCCTTGACGATCGTGAGGCGGTCGCCGACCGGGCCGAAGGAGCGCCTTTCCGGTCGGGCGCCGTCGGCCGAGGCGCCGCAGCCGGTGAGGGCCGCGAGCAGGAGCAGCGCTCCCGCGGCCGGTGGGAGGACGCGACGGAATGAGGTGGTCAACGGATCTCCACAGTCGATACCGAAAGTATTGAATACCTAAAGTATGCTACGGTCCGGCCATGACCGACAACCGAGGGCCCGCGAGGCGGGTCCCACGCGAGGAGGTCCGGCGGCGGCTGCTGGCCGAGGCGGTGCGAGTGTTCACCGAACGCGGCTACGACGACGCCCGGATCGAGGACATCGCCCACGCCGCCGGCTTCACCAAGGGCGCCGTCTACTCCAACTTCGGCGGAAAGCAGGAACTGTTCGGCGCCGTCCTCAGCCAGGGCGCCGAGGACGAGCGGGCCACGGTGACCGCCGAGATCGACGGCGGCGGCGAGACGGGCGCGTTGATCGAGCGGGTCGCCGCACTGATCACCGCCCGAATCGTCACCGACACCGGGCACGGCCAGCTCGGTCTGGAGTTCGCCGCCCGCGCCGCCCGCGACGAGAAGACCCGGGCCGTGCTGGCCCCGATGCGCCGCGCGCAGCGCGACACCGCCGCCCGGGCCGTCGCCGAGGTGTCCGATCGCACCGGCACCGGCCCGGCCGTCCCGCCGGAGCTGGCCGGGCTGATCCTGCACTGCCTCACCAACGGTCTGGTCAACGAGCACCTCGCCGACCCCGAGGCCGTCACCGCCGATGTCATCGAGCAGGCGTTCAGCGCCGTGCTGACCGCGCTGCTGCTCCCGACCAGCCGCACCTGACGCACTGGTACACATCTCTGAGAGGACCTTCGTTGGCGACCCTGCTCTATCGGCTCGGGCGGACCGCGTTCCGCCACCGCCTGCGGTTTCTGGCAGGCTGGCTGGTCCTGCTGGTGCTGGCCGGGGGCGGTTTCGCCGCATTCGGCTCGCATCTGGACAGCGAGGCCACCATCCCCGGCTCGCAATCCCAGCAGGGCATCGACCTGCTGGAACGTTCCCTCCCCGAGGCGACCGGCGTCACCGCGCAGCTGGTGTTCGCCGCCCCGCCAGGCACCACCGTCGACGACCCGGCCCACCGGGCCCGCATCGGCGACGCGGTCCGGCAGGCGGGCACGGCGCCGCAGGTCGCCGAGGCCACCGACCCGTTCGAGACCGGGACCATCTCGGCCGACCGCCGCACCGCGCTCGCCCAGGTGCTGTACCCGATCAAGCGGGACGTCCTGGACGACGCAAGCGTCACCGCGCTGGAGGACATCGCCGCCGCGGCCCGCGCGAACGGTATGCGCGCCGAGGTCGGCGGGTCGGTCTACAGCACCGCCGGCATGCACGCGGGCATCGGCGAGGTCATCGGCGTCGCCGTCGCCGTGATCGTGCTGGTGGTCACCTTCGGGTCGCTGCTGGCCGCCGGACTGACCCTGGTCACCGCGATCACCGGGCTGGTGATCGGGCTGCTGGGACTGCTGCTGGCCTCCAACCTCGCCACCATCTCCGACACCGCCCCAAGCCTGGCGCTGATGGTCGGCCTGGCCGTCGGCATCGACTACGCGCTGTTCATCGGCTCCCGGCACCGCGCCCAACTCGCCGACGGGATGGCCGCCGAAGAATCGGCGGCGCGTTCCGTGGCGACCGCGGGCGGCGCCGTCGTCTTCGCCGGCCTGACGGTGATCATCGCGCTGGCCGGTCTGAGCGTGGTCGGCATCCCGTTCCTGACCGTCATGGGCCTGGCCGCCGCGCTGACCGTACTGATGGCGGTGGCAGCCGCCATCACCCTGCTGCCCGCCCTGCTCGGCCTGGCCGGCGACCGCCTGCGCCCCCGGCCGGGCTCCCGCGCCGCCCGGTCCGAACGCGCCGGGGCGGGCGGGCTGCGCTGGGCCCGCCTGGTCACCCGCCGTCCACTGCTCACCATCCCGACCGTGCTGCTGGCCCTGGGGGCGATGGCGCTCCCGGCGCTCAAGCTGGAGCTGGCGATGCCCGACAACGGCACCGCCGACCCCGCCTCCACCCAGCGCAAGGCCTACGACCTGATCTCCACCGCCTTCGGCCCCGGCAACAACGGCCGGCTGCTGGTGCTGGTCCACACCCGCCGCGGCGGCGACCCGGTACGGGCCGCCGCCCAGATCGCCGAAGGGCTCGACCTGCCCGGCGTGATCTCGGTCAGCGACGCCGAGCCCGGCACCGATGGGCGCACTGCGGTCCTCAACCTCGTTCCCTCCCAAGGCCCGCGCACCCAGGCCACCCAGCGGCTCGTCCGCGACATCCGCGCCCGCACCCCCGCACTCGGCACCGCCGCAGGCGCACAGGTCCTGGTCACCGGCTCCACCCCCGCCGCCATCGACGTCTCCGACCGACTGCGCGGCTCACTGGCGCCCTTCACCGCCGTCGTGGTCGGGCTCTCGCTGCTGCTGTTGCTACTGGTCTTCCGCTCGCTCCTCGTCCCGGTCAAGGCTGCGGCCGGGTTCCTGCTGTCGGCTGGTGCCGCGTTCGGGTCGGTCGTCGCGGTCTTCCAATGGGGCTGGCTCGCCGATCTGTTCGGCGTCGCCACCACCGGACCGGTCTTCAGCTTCATGCCGATCGTGGTGATCGCCGTGCTGTTCGGCCTGGCGATGGACTACCAGGTCTTCCTCGTCTCGCGAATTCGCGAGGAGTACGTCCACACCGGCCGTCCGCGCGAAGCCGTGCCGGCCGGATCCAAGCACGCCACCCGGGTCATCACCGCCGCCGCACTCATCATGTTCGCCGTCTTCGCCGGGTTCGTCACCACCGACGACCTCACCCTCAAACCCATCGCCCTCGGCCTGGCCGCCGGCATCCTGACCGACGCCTTCCTGGTACGGATGACCCTCGTCCCCGCCATCCTCGCCCTCACCGGCCACGCCGCCTGGTGGCTGCCCAGATGGCTGAACCGCCTCCTGCCCGACGTCGACATCGAAGGCACCGGCCTTCAACGGCCTCCTACCCCGCACACTCAAGACCCCGAACTCGCCACAGAACCGGCAGCTCCCTCCAACTGACACCTGTTCGGTTCACTCCCGTCCGCACCTTGCCGTCTCTGGACCGAGTTCCAGGTCAGGTCCGGCGCCAGGTGGGTGTGGCCTCGCGGGTGAGGGCAGCGGTCACGCCCCGCTCGCTGTGTCGCGCGACCTGCCGCCCGACAACATGCCCAGGCGGTTCCGAACTGAGGCGGGCCTTGGCCTGAAATCACTCGTGCGTGGCAGCCCGCTCATCCGCACCGGCGCGGAACTCGCCGACGACGGCGGACGAAGCCGCACGCTGGCAAGGAATGGGGCTACGAACACCCCTGAACGCCTTACGGTTCGCCTCCGAGGGCCGCCGCAGCATTGCTGGCTCTGTGGGGCGGGGTGGGCGGCGCGGGGGCACAGTGCTGCAAATATGAGAACACGTTACAGTTTCTGCCATGGGCACAGTCACTTGGGACGCGCCGGACGGAGACCACCCCGCGCGCCGGGCGGTACGCGCGGCGATGGCCGCGGCCGCGGGCGGGCGCAAGCAGGAGTGGCTCGCGCTGTTCGGCCCGGACGCCGTCATCGAGGATCCCGTCGGCCCCTCGATGCTCGATCCCGAGGGCAAGGGGCACCGGGGGCCGGACGGGATCGAGCGGTTCTGGGACGAGAACATCGCCCGGGTGCGCAAGTTCCACTTCCGGGTGAGCGACTCGTTCGCCAACGGCCCCGCCTGCGCCAACGTCGTCACCATCACCGCGACGCTGGACGGCGGGACCACCACGACGATCGACTGCCTGACCGTCTACACCGTCGATGACGACGGCCTGATCACTTCGTTCCGCGCCCATTGGGAACCGGACCGCGTAATGGCCACCCTGACCTCCCCGTAAGACGGGTAGACAGTCGTCCTGGCGGACGTTGAGGATCACGCCAGAGGCCTGTCTGAGGCCGACCTGGCCCACATCTCCTGCACCGCCTTCAACTCCACCCCCGCCGCCAGCGTTGCCGCGCCGTGCCGCAGGTCGCGCAGCCGCACCGGCGGCAGCCGGTGCTCGGCCTGCTGCCGGTCCCGGTGGGCACCTAGCGTGGCGATCATGGCCCGGGCCAGCGCGATGACGCGGACGCTGAGCGCGGTCTTGGACGGACGCGCCGTCAGACGGCCGTTCCGCCGCTGTAGTTGCTCGCAGATGGTCGCGGTGCCGTGCTCCACGTCCACACCCACCCAGCGCAGCCTGGCCGTCTCACCGCGCCGCAAACCGCGCAGCGCGTTCAGGCGGTAGACGGCGTACAGGCGGTGGTCGCGGGTGGCGTGCAGGAACGCGGCGGTCTGCTCGGCCGTCCACACCGCCACCGATGGACGCTCTCCGGTCCGTTCCCAGGGCTCGACTCGGGCGGCGGTCCACACCACCGCCCGCGGCCGCCGCGCCGCCGGGTTCTCGCTGATGAGGCCCTCCCGCAGCGCGGTGTTCAGTGCGCTGCGTAGTGTCGAGCGGATCCGGTTCAGCGTCGCCTTCCGGATCCGCCGCCCCTCGGCTTGATGGTCGTGCACGATCGCGGCGAACATCTCCCGCCGGCCGGTGTTCACGTGGCGTGGCGGATGTGGCGGCGGCGTCGTGGGCGGGCGAGTCCGTTCGCTCAGTGGTCAGAGGACGGCGGTGAGCAGGCTTACGGCGGACTCCTGGCGGGCGATGTCGGCCTGGTCGAACGGGCCCGTCCAGCGCAGGCCGTACTGGTCGGCATTGTTCCGGCCGTAGGTGAAAGCGGAGCGGGCCTGGGTCGTCAGGTAGTTCCGGTACGGGTGGCCGGGGAGCGCGCGGTCGAGTTCGGCGAGGTTCCGCGCGAAGATGCCCTTGAACGCCGCCTGGTCGGAGTTGCACGTGGCGGCGGCCTCGCAGGGTTCGGTGAGGATTCCGCGCGGTGACAGGCCCGGGTCGGTGGTCACGGCGTCGGCGATCCGCCGGGCGGTGGCGAGCAGGGACGGGTCGCCGGTGGCGCGGTGCAGCTCCGTCAGGCCGCCCAGGACCACGCCCTGGTTGTACGTCCAGGTGGTGCCGCCGTTGTTGCCGCAGTTTCCGCTCTGCGTCGCCAGGCCGTCGTTGACCAGGTGGGATCCGTTGATCATCCCGCTGCGGGCGAACCAGCGCCAGGTCTGGCGCGCGCGGGCGAGGTACTCGGTGTCGCCCGGGATCCGGTTGTGCAGGGAGGCGGCCAGTTTGAGGTACAGCTCGTTGCTGATGGCGTTCTTGTAGGTCTTCCCGGGCAGGTCCCACCAGATGCCGCCGCCGCAGGTGTCGTCCCAGTACTGGCGCATGTACGCCTCGTCGGTCTCGGCGATCTTCAGGTACCTGGTGTCGCGGGTGAGGTCGTACATGCGGACCATCGCCAGCGCCCACCAGCCGGTGTCGTCGGTGGAGTCCGCGCGGAACTCGCCGTCGCCCTGCGGCCACCAGGGCAGCGGCTTGCGCTGAAGCTCGATGGTGTTCTTCACCTGGGGCATGTACCGGGTCGAGCGGGTCCGCGCCATGTAGTCGAGGAGCGCTTGGAGCGCGTTGCCCGACTGCCACCAGGGGCTCTCGGGCTGCCAGCGTCCGCTCGCCTGGTCGTAGAACCCCATCATCGCGTCGACGGCCGATGTGGCACGGGCCCGCGCGGTCCTGTCCTCGCCCGCGTCCGCGCTCGCGGCGGACGTGCCCACGGCGAGCGCCAGCACGGCGCCCGTCACGAGGGAGACCAGACCCTTCCCCGTACGTCGCTTCAGTCCGGTCATCGCGCACCCTCCATGGCAACGAGGCGTCCCGCCCATGGCCTCCGCCCGGGCGGGCAGTGCGCTGAATTGTGCCCCGGGCGGGACGAGGCACGCAAGAGTCGTCAGGATCGTTCACATGTGTGAGCGTTTTTGCTTGAAATTGTCGGAGGCGTCGGTCGGTTCGCCGCGACGGCGGGCAGGTGGGGAGCGCGTGTCGGGTCGTGCGCCCACGAGAGCCGGCGCGCAGGAGCGTGACGGAGAATGTCTGGTGGTGATCGGTCTTGCGCGAGTACGGTCGACGCATGCTCCGGGACCGACGCCATGAGCTGATCCTCCGCGTCCTGCGCTCCGAAGGGCCGGTGACGGCGGAGACGCTGGCCGAGCGCCTGGCGGCGAGCCTCGCCACCATACGCCGCGATCTGCAAAAGCTCGACGAGGAGGGCCTGCTCAAACGGGTGCACGGCGGTGCGATGCCGGTCGAGGGCCATGACGACCCCTTCACGGACGTCGCCGAGGTCCGGCCCGCCGAGAAGAACGCCGTCGCGCTGCGCTGCGCCGAGCTGATCCAGGATGGCGAGACCGTGCTGCTCGACATCGGCACGACCGCGCACATGGTGGCGCGGCACCTGCGGGGCCGGGCGCTGACGGTCGTCACCAGCAGCCTCCCGGTGGTCGAGACGCTGGCCGACGACCAGCACGTCCAACTCGTCGTTCTCGGCGGCATGCTGCGCCGTGACTACCGGTCACTGGTGGGCTACCTGACGGAGGACAACCTGCGGCAGATCCACGCGGACCGGCTCGTCCTCGGCACCAGCGGGATACGGCCGACCGGAACCGTCATGGACACGACGGTGGTCGAGGTGCCGGTCAAACGAGCCATGATCGCGGCCAGCGGGCAGGTGGTCCTCGTCGCCGACGCCGGCAAGTTCCCGGGCACCGGCATGGCGAAGGTCTGCGATGCCACCGACCTGGACGTGGTCATCACGAACGCTCCGGTCGATCCGGACACGGGGGCGGCCCTCGCGGATGCCGGAGTGCAGGTGCTGGAGGTGTGAGGTGCCCGGCGTCCGCTGAACCGCTGCGTCGGCTCGCCGTCGGCTCGGCGGTTCCGAACCGGAGCGGCACGCGGCGGCACCGTGCGGTACCAATATCGAACTCGACGGGGACGGATCGACACAGGCCCACACTGAGCAGGCCGCGCTGATACGACAGTTTTTGAACTATCAATCCGTAGGTTGTGGGTTCGAGTCCCACGCGACCCACCCAGCCCGACCAGGGCAGACACGAGAGCGCCCGGCCTGTCCGCCACCCGGTTCGCCCTACTTAGTCCCTATCTCGACTCAAAAGATCAACAGGCGTCGAGCGGCGCAGGAGCCGATCGGGCTTGAGGTCGGTGAGGCAACGGCCGCTTCAGGATGTGGCAGAGCCCGCGACCGGGCCTAGAAGCGGGTTGGGGTTGGCGGCGACGAAGTCGCAGGCGGCTTGGCAGAAGGCGCGGATGCGGTTGGTCTCCGCGGACGTGCGCCAGGTCAGCCGCCATTCGAATGGAAGGCCGTCGCGTATGGGTACGTAGGCGACGTCCGGGCGCCCGTCGTACAGGCTCGCGTGCGTGGGGACCGGAAAGATACCGCGGCCTGCGCCGACCAGGGCGAGCAGTTCCTGGACGGTCCCGAACTCCGTGCCCCGCTCGATGGGCTTGCCCGTGGGGGTGGTGGTCGGGGTGGTGAGGGCGTCCAGTTCGGCGGGGACGCCGCGCGGGCGCAGGACCTTGTCGCGAGAGAGGTCCTCGATGGAGACCGAGGAACGGCGGGCAAAGGGATGCCTGGCCGAGACGGCCAGCATCGGCGGCTCGTGGAAGAGAATCGGGCCTTCGCGAAGGTCGGGCCCCGGGGCCCGGGCCGCTGTGAGCATGAGGTCGACGGCGTCGCCGAGCAGCGGAGCGAAGCCGTCGGTGTACCGGGTCTCCTCGATCCGCACCTGGCAGGCCGGGTGCCGGGCGTGGAAGGACTCCACGACGTGGAGGACGAACTGGGCGGTGGCGGTGCCGATGAAGCCGACGCGCAGGAGCCCGTCGATGCCCCGGCCGGCGGCGACCGCTCGTTCGATGCCGTCGAGGATCTGCTGATAGGCGGGCCGCAGGTCGTCGTAGAGCCGCCGGCCGATCGGGGTCAGCGCCACCCGGCGGCTGGTCCGGTCGAACAGCGCGGCACCGACCGCCCGCTCCAGCTTCTTGATCGTCTTACTGACCATCGCGACCGAGACCCGCAGCCGCTCGGCGCTACGGCCGAAGTGCAGCTCCTCGCCGACCGTCAGGAAGATTTCGATCTCGCGCTGCTCCACCATGCCCCCAGCCGTCAACCCCCAGGTTAACGATCCTTGCACGATCGGCTGTTGTTGACGATCCCTGCGCACCCGATGGTTGTGGTGTGGCCAGAACGGCGCGGCCACCGTTTCGGAAGCTGAGGAGCCCCTATGACTTCCCGTGATCTGACCCTTGTCCTGGGCGGGACCGGCAAGACCGGACGACGCGTCGTCCAGCGGCTGACCGGACGCGACCTCCGGGTCCGGATCGGCTCGCGATCCGGCGGGGTGCCCTTCGACTGGGCGGACCGTGCGACGTGGGCGCCCGCGCTCGACGGTGTGCACGCGGTATACGTCGCCTACTATCCGGACCTGGCCGCCCCCGGTGCGCCAGAGGCGATCGGCGCGTTCGCCGAACTCGCGGTGGAGTCGGGCGCGCGGCGTCTGGTGCTGCTGTCGGGGCGCGGCGAGGACGAGGCGCTCGCTTGCGAACGGACGCTTGCCGCTTCGGGCGCCGACTGGACGGTGTTGCGCGCCAGCTGGTTCGCCCAGAACTTCAGCGAGAGCTACCTCCTCGACCCGGTGGTGAGCGGCGAGGTGGTGCTGCCGGCGGGTGAGGTGCGCGAACCGTTCGTCGACGCCGACGACATCGCCGACGTCGCCGCGTCGGTCCTCACCGAGGACGGGCACAGCGGCCGTACATACGAACTGACCGGACCGCGGCTGCTCACCTTCGCAGAAGCCGTCGCCGCCATCGGCCAAGCGGCCGGCCGCGACATCGCCTACGTGCCCGTCCCCGTCGACACCTACTCTCGCGCGCTGGCGGCCGAAGGTGTCCCGGACGAGGTCACCGGCCTGCTGACCTACCTGTTCACCACTGTCCTGGACGGCCGCAACGCTCACCTGGGCGACGGCGTCCAGCAGGTCTTGGGCCGCCCGGCCCGCGACTTCTCCGACTACGCCGACGACACCGCCGCCACCGGCATCTGGACCTCGAAGGACGCGATATGAAGATCCTGCAGACCGCGACCATGCTGGCCGCCCTCATCTCCACCGGGCTCATGGCCGGGCTGTTCACCGGCTTCGCCTACGCCGTCATGCCCGGCCTGAACCGATCCTCCGACCGAACGCTCATCGAGGCCATGCAGGGCATCAACAAGGCGATCCTCAACCCCGCTTTCATGCTGCCCTTCATGGGATCCATCCCCCTGATCGCGCTGGCGGTGTTCCTGGCCTGGCGCGGCCACGGCCGGCCGGCCATGCCCTGGCTCATCGCCGCGCTCGCGCTCTATCTGATCGCCTTCATGGTCACCACCGGAGTCAACGTCCCCCTCAACGACCAGCTCGCCAAGGCCGGTGACCCCCAGCACATCGACCACCTGGCCACCGTGCGCGACCAATTCGAGAACAAGTGGGTCATCGGGAACACCGTCCGAGCGCTCCTGCACACCGCCGCGTTCGCCTGCCTGGCCTGGGCCCTGGTCGTGTTCGGCGCACACCGCCTCAACGAGGGCAGCGGCACGACCGGGTCAGCGGTGCCTTCGACGCACAACAACGGCGCGGCAACCATCCCTGCCGCCCCCCACCACCCGCGCCCCGTCCACCATGGTGCGCACCACACCCTCCATCGCTGATTCCGCTCACCCGCACCTGCACCGCCTCGCCGCTCACTCCGCCGGCACGGGCCCGCCGGGCCCGTGCCGGCGGGCCCGTGCCGCAACCGCGGGCTCGTCCGGGGCGTCGCCGCCGGCCGCGAGCAGAGGAAGGGCAGTCGCCCCCGCGCCCGCGGGGGAGGTTCGATGGTCGGCCCAGCCAGTGACTCCGTCGGCTCGCGGGCACGCCCCGGGCTGTCAACGGCCACCTCTGCGAGCGCCACGGGGCCATATCTACCGCCCCTGGGGGCCTGTCCCCTCTCGCGACCTGCCCACGCACGGCGGTAGTGGCAGGGCACGGCCCCCGCTACTGGCGACGTGAAGAGGAGTCATTTTGGAGAGGGAGACGATCCGCTGGCGCAGTTAAGACGGGCACTGACAGCCTAAAGCTGAGCCATTTCTCCCACTACTGATTACGCGGAAATGATGCCCAGTTTCCTCTTCAAGACCCGAGTCGATGCCGCACTTCGCCGCCACCACTAGGCGATTGCCGACCTAAGAGGCGCCATCGAACAACCGCCGGAAGTGCAGGGGGCCGCAGGGCGATGGCGCCTGGGACAGAGCGTCACCTTTCTTGGCGACGCCTGGCGGTGTACTTGAAGAAGACCGTTCCTGCCGAGAAGATGACGGCGACCGCTCCGATCAGGATGAGGATCTGGACGAACGCCGACGCTGCATGGCATGGGGGTTCCTTTCTCCGCGGAGCGGCTGGGGGTCGGCCGTCGGGCGCCGCCCCGAAGGGAGACCTTCCCGCTGGGCCGTGACGGACGCCTGATCTCGGGACGAGGGCGGCGGCCCGGACGGGTTCGGTCGCCACGATGACGGCATCGGCCCCGAACGTCTCTTCGTCGGCGGTCCGCAACCCCTCAGCGGTGACAGCTCGCACGGCGGTCGCCAGTGACAGGGCTCCGTCCGGCAGCCGGGCCGCAAGGTGCTCCGGTATCCGCCCCATGCCGAGCGGCGCTGTTCACGCGTGACCGAGCAGTCAGCCGGTGATCTCCAGATCGGCCAGGTCAGAGCGAGGTCGGCCGATTGGACGCACAGCACCGCGCAGTCGATCAACTCGTGAAGGGAGGCCGTTGTCGCCCTGGAGCGGACGCGCGGTTCTTGGGGAGACTTGTGGGGCTCGACATCTAGGCGTTGGCGTTCCTGCACCGGATCCCGCCGGTCTCCCTCCACGCCCAGCGCCCGCCCGGTCACGCCGCCGTCTCTACGGTCGCCACGCCGGCGCGGACCATGGTGCGCTCGCTCTGCCAACAGGTCGACATCCGTCACAAAAGTGGACTTATGGGGACAAATACCCCTAATCAGGGGCACTGATCCTGGCAATCTCGGCAATCCGCGCTTCCACCTTGGGGGGTTGTGACAGCCTAGCTACGGGTTGTGCCCACACGAGAGTCCGCATTAACCAATGTCGCGAACTGCTGTCGACGCACCGAGGATGCCGATGCCTGATTTCTTCCAATCCACCACCGGTGCCGAGCAACAGAATGTCCGGCGAGCCCGCAGGTCAGTAGCCCATGGTACGCATCGACAGAACAAAATACGAGCGCTTCACCTGTCCATTTCCGTGCTCCCCGCGGTGATTGTGGGTTTTCTCGGGTTGGCCGCCGTGGCGGTCGTGTACGACGGCACCGACGTGACCCAGGGTGCGCGGCTGGTGCTGATCATGGCGACCGCCGGGGCGGTGATCACCCTCGGAGCCGCCTTCGTGGCGGCGGACTCGGCGACCCGCCAGATGCAGCGGCGGCTCTCCGAGTCGGCCCTCCAGGGTCAGGAGAACATGCAGCGGCGGCTCGGCGAGCTCGGATTCCTGATCCTTGAGGGGCGGCGGGACCTGCAGCGGCTGGCCGAGGGGCTCCGCGCCGGCGGGACGGCCGCCCCGATCAGCGAGGACTTCCCGCCCCCCGTCAACGCCGACTCCTATCTGCAGCTCGTGCACGAGCTGCGGAAGGCGCAGAGCGCGGCCTGGAACGCCGTGGTCGGCGCCGCAAGCCGCGATGCGGCCGGTGAAAGCAGTCACCGGGTCGCGGTCTTCGTCAACCTGGCCCGGCGGATGCAGTCGCTGTCGCATCGGGCCATCCAGGGTCTCGACGAGCTGGAGAACCAGGTCGAGGATCCAGACCTTCTCAAGGGGTTGTTCAGGGTCGACCACCTCAGCACCCGCATGCGTCGCCAGGCTGAGAGCCTCGCCGTGATCGGCGGAGCTGCTTCGCGCCGCCGGTGGACCAAGCCTGTGACGGTGTACGAGGTGCTGCGCTCGGCCATCGCCGAGGTGGAGCACTACAACCGAGTCAAGGTGGTGCCTCCGGTCGAGGGGAGCCTGGACGGTGGCGCGGTCGCGGACGTCGTCCATCTGCTGGCCGAGCTCATCGAGAACGCCACCAAGTTCTCGCCGCCGCAAACGCAGGTGCTCATTCGCTTCGAGAGAGTTGCCGCGGGCATGGCCGTCGAGGTCGAGGACCGCGGGCTGGGCATCCCGCGAGAAGACCAGCGGCGGTTGAACGAGCTGCTCGCCGATCCCGATCGGGCCGACACTGAGGAACTGCTGAAGGACGGGCGGATCGGACTGCTGGTGGTATCCGCGCTCGCTCGCCGCCACAAGGTCCGCGTCCAGCTCCAGGGCAATGTCTACGGCGGCACCCAGGCCATCGTCGTCGTTCCGCAGGAACTGGACGGCCGCGAAGCGGAGGAGGCGGAGGAGGCGGAGGAGGCGGAGGCGAGGCCCCCGGCGGAACCGGTGGCCGCCGGGGCACGACCCGACGCGAGCCTCTCGTCCCCACTGCCGGCGCGCGTTTCCGGCTCCAGGCAGGGCGTCGAGACCCGTCAGAGTCTGCCGCTGGACGAACGTGATCCGCTCGGCGCCTCCCTGTCGGTGCCCTCGGCGGCTGAGGATTCCCGGCACCGGCTCCCTCCCCTGCCCGCGTCCGGCGCCCCGGCGGCCATGACGGGCCCCGGAACCGCGCCGGACTCCGGAACGGGGCCGGGCTTTCCGGGCGGCGCCGGCGAGCGGCCGCCATTGCCGCAACGCCAGGCCCAGACCAGCCTGGTGCCCGAACTGCTCAATGCGCCCGCTCCCCAGCGGGATGATCAAGAAGTCGAATACAATCCCGGTTTCATGGCCGCTTTCAAGAAGGGTCTGCACAGCGGCGCCCAGGAATACAACGACTCCGCCGATGACCCCGACAATGCGAACTGACGATAAGTACACGACAAGGAGTTTCCGTTGAGTGTTGCCTCCCCGAACCAGGGTCGAGATCTTGCTTGGCTGTTGCGGGGGCTCGGCGAACAGGTTCCGGTCATTCGCGGCAGCGTGCTGCTGTCGTCCGACGGAATGATGAAAGCCGCCGACGGCTTTGACCGCGCCAGCGCAGAACATCTCGCCGCGCTCGCCTCGGGGCTTTTCTCCATAGCGCGTAGTGCCGGAACGAAGTTCGACGACAGCAATGAGGTGCGGCAGGTCGTCACGGAACTGAAGTCCAGCCAGTTGTACATCTCCTGGGCCGGCTACAACTCCGTGCTCGCGGTGCTCGCCCGGGCGGAGGCCGACCCGGCCGTCGTGGGTTTTGAGATGGCCCGGCTGATCAAGGCCGTCCGCCCCTTCCTGGACACCGCGGCACGGTCGACGGCCGCGACGAGCGACAGAAGCCGCGCGTTTTGACGACCGGCGACGATGAGCTCTGGCTCGACGAAGCCGCCGGGCTGCTGGTACGCCCGTACGCGGTGACGGCCGGCCGCACCCACCCGACCGTCGACCTGGACATGCTGTCCCTGGTGGTGGCGGCCGACGGGCATCCCCCGGTCATGGATCCAGAGCATGCCAAAGCGCTTGAGCTGTGCCGCAAGCCGACCCCGGTCGCCGAGGTCGCGGCGCATCTGCGGCTTCCCGTGGTGGTCACCAAAGTCCTCATCTCCGATCTGGTGGACAGCCAGGTGATGACCGCACACGCGCCGCGGACCGCGGCCGATCCCACCGACCGAGCCCTTTTGGAGAAACTGCTCGATGGCCTACAACGAGTCTGAGGCGCTCCCTACTCAGGTCAAGATCCTCATAGCGGGCGGTTTCGGTGTGGGGAAGACGACGTTCGTCGGCGCGGTGAGCGAGATCGAGCCGCTGAGCACCGAGGAGCTCATCACCTCGGCCAGCGTCGGCATCGACGATCTCGGCGGGGTCGAGCACAAGACCACCACCACCGTGGCGCTCGATTTCGGCAGGATCACGATCGAACAGCACGGGATCGTCCTCTATCTGTTCGGGACACCGGGGCAGCGACGGTTCTGGTTCATGTGGGACGAGCTGAGCGCCGGAGCGTTGGGCGCCATCGTGCTCGCCGACACCCGCCGCCTGGAGGACTGCTTCGAGGCGGTCGACTTCTTCGAGAGCCGGGGGACCCGGTTCCTCGTCGCGGTCAACGAGTTCGACAGCGCGTTCCGCTACGGATCCGAAGAACTGCGGGCCGCTCTCAAACTCGACCCGCGCGTACCGATCGTGCTGTGCGACGCACGGGACCACACCTCCGCCATTTCCGCGCTGCGGGCCCTGATCCGGCATCTCCTCACAGGCGCCCCCGCAGTCCCTGCCTGACAGAACTCCAACACATGGAGAACGCTCAATTCGGTCCCGCCGCTTCGTTCTCGGCCCGAAATCCGCTAAATCAGCGTGCCCATCTTCGCAGTCGGTCATAAATGGAGGCCTCCGTGACATATTCATCCAATGACCAGGCCGGGGCGTTCTCGGCCCGTCCCTTGATGCCGCCCGATCGTGAAGCGGCCCAGCGCGTGAAGCGCCTCCGGGAACTCGGCCTGGGACAGGCACGGGAGGGCGAATTCGATGAGTTCGCCCGCAGAGTCGCGATGGAAGCGCAGGAGCTCGTCGGGCTTCCCGGCACACCGGTGGCCTTCGTGAACCTCGTCGGCGACGATCAGTTCATCTGCGGTGTCTACACGCCACCGGCCGCCGCCGAACTCGTGGGTGGTGTCCTCGGGGCGCGAGTGCCCCTCGACGCCGGCTACTGCCCGCATGTCGTCGTCCGGCGCAAGGCCCTGATCCTGGACGATGTCCTTGACTACCCGCGTTTCGCGGGCAATCCGATCGTCGACAAGCTCATGGTGCGCAGCTACGCCGGAGCTCCGCTGACCGACCGCACGGGCACGGTTCTCGGCACGATCTGCGTCGTGGACAGCGAACCGCGCCCGTGGGGCAGGGCCGGACTGGATCTCCTGAAGCGCCGGGCGGTCGACCTCGCGGACCTGATACACCGCCGCGAGGGCCTGCCGAGCTAGCCGCCTGGCGGGTCCGGTGAGAGGTCCGGAGAACGGGCCGGGGGCGATCCCGGCGCCGCTCTCCGGGCCTACTCGGCGATGAGACCGTCAAGGCTCAAGCCGCCGCCGCGGGTCACGAAACCCGACTCTTCGGCCCGTAGGCGTCGAGTATTCCGGTGGCCAGCAGCCGGAATTCCGCGGCGACACCGACGATGTCATTCCTGAGGAACTCGATGGCGGGCCGGACCCGTGCCGGATCTGCGGCGGTCTCCTCAGCCCACTTCAGGACATGGGCGACCGCGATCAGGTAGGCGATCGCGCGGCCGGCGAGGACCTGCTGAGCCTGGCCCAAGCGCTGATCGAGGAACCCCAGGTCCTCCTGGAGCGCTGCGACGGCGGGCGCCGTGAGCGGCCAGTCGGCCAGGAACCCGCTGAGAGGCCGACCGGACCGCCGGGTCAGGCAGTGCGCGGTCAGCTGCTGGCTGAGCATGTCGTTGTTGCCGTCGAAGATACTGAAGACCCGTGTGTCCAGGAACGCCTGACCGGCGATGTTGGTGGGCGATCCGCAGCGGTATCCCTCAGCGCCGGTCAGCTGCTGATAATGCTGGGCCGCGCTGATCATCCGCTCGGTCGCGACGGTTTTGAGAGCCTGCACGGCCGGAAACGCCGGAGCCAGGTCGCTCTTGAAGTCCACCGTCGTCTGCAAGTAGTGGCTGAGAGCCTCGCAGATGGTGGAGGAGGTGTCGATGGCCGCGAGCCTGTACTTCACGAACCCGATCCTGGACTGCGACTTCCGCCCGATCTGGCGGCCCTCCGCGTACGCGTGCGCCTCCCGGCTGATGCGGCGCAGGAAACCGGCCCCCGCCGCCGCCAGCAGCGCTCGCGACGCCAGGAAAACGTCCACCGAGTTCAGGCCCGTCTCCTCGGCATCGATCCGCCGGTGCCGAGGGACGGTCACATCGATATCGTTGACCCCGTAGTCCAGCAACTTCAGGCCGAGCGCCTCGTACATTTCGACGGTGCGGAACCCTTCGCTCCGCCTGACGATGAAGTAGCCGTACTCGTTACGGTGCGCGTTCTTCGCGAGGACCAGCCACCAGTCTGCGGAGGAGCTGAGCGCCTGCCAGTGCTTGCGGCCGCGGATCCGGTAGCCTCCCTCGCACTCCTCGAATGTGGTCGTCATGACGGAGAGGGCGGAGCCGGCGCCCGGCTCGGTGGCGGCGAGCCCGGCCATCAGGGGATCGCCGCCGGCGAACAGCGGCAGCATCTCCTGCTTGGCTTCTTCACCGGCCCACTTCACCACCGGTAGAAGCGCAAGTGCCGTGTTGACTATCACGTAGACGCCGAGTGCCACGTTCCATTCAGAGGCCGTCTCGACGATCCGGCACATCTCGACGCTGCTGTCTCGCCCCCCGTACTGCTTGGGCAGAGTCGGAAGCCGGACCCCGGCCCTTACAAGGAGCGCCCAACTGTCGGGCGGAAGGATCTGCTGCGGGAAGGTCGCCGAGTCGAACTTGGACGCGACCGCGTCGAAGCCGGCGATGAACTCGTCCGTCGACAGAGCCAGCAGATGATTCGTCGGCAGTACATCATTCGTCATGGTGTCCGCTCTCACGGGTCGTCCTGCCAGGGGCAAGGGGGGAAGCTGCCAGGATCCGGCGGTCAAGTGCGCGCCGATGTTCTTTTCATCCGCTGCGACAGGCCATGGACCACCTTCCGAATCACCGGGATCTTGGGCATATGTCATGGTCATTCGGCCGATCAGAGAGTGCAAGGAACATCATGCTTACCGCAGTGGGCGTGTTAATCATTCACCCCTGTGTGACCTGCACAGACTCGCGGATCAGCAGAGCTCGCCCTCCTCGGACCATGACCTGACCACAGCGCAATCACGAGACGTGGTTCCAGGCCGGATGCGGAGATACACCCGGACTTGAGTACCACGGCGCCATACCGCGGACGGATTCCACACTCGAACCGACCGCGGTGTTGATCAAGGTTACACGGAGCCCTTTTCGGCGCGATATGGTCCTGCGGAGTTTCAGGGGTGGACTGGCTTTGTCGAGTCCTTTATGGGGCTTCACGCAGGTGAACCAGGGGGCGTCAACGCCCCGACGAGAACTCCTGCGCGGTCGGCCCGGCCGGGACCGGCAAATCCCACAGCCTCCGGTCGCCTTCGGCGTCGCCGCGGTGCACGCCGGGTTCAGGGTCCGCTACCACACCGCCGCCGACCTGCTCGAAACCCTCTACCCCAGGCTCGGGAAGCGGGGCGGGCGGCTCGGTCAGGCGTAGCAGGGCCTCGGTGATGCTGTCGGATGCGTCGCCAGCGGCCGGCTCATTCCCGTCGCTGTAGCGGACGACGGGGGCGAACCCGTCCGGGATCCCAGGGGTGATGACGTTAGGATCCGGTCCGCACAGGCCCCGGAATCCTAATACCGCCTCGCGTACCAGGTCGGTTGCTCGCCGAACATGCCCTTGAAGTCGCGGATGAAGTGGCCCTGGTCGACGTAGCCGAGGTCGGCGGCCAGCGCGGCCCAGTCGATCGCCCCGCCGGCGGCCATGCGTGCGGTCACCTCATGCAGGCGATAGCGGCGGATCACCCATTTGGGCCCGATGCCGACGTACTCCGCGAAGAGCCGTTGCAACCCCCGCATGCTCAGCCCGAGCTCACCGGCGAGGTGCTCGACCCTGGTCACGGCCTTGTCCCTGGCGATCAGCTCGACCGCGGCCACCGCGTGGCGCACCCGGGGGTCGTCGTCCGGCAGGTGTTCCAGCAGGAACGCCTCCACGGTCGGCACGTCGAGCGTCGTGGGCAGGTCCGGGCCGAACACCTCGGCCGCCGGGACGACGCGGTCGGTGATCGTCGAGACGGAGGCTCCGAGGAACGGGCGGAAGCAGCCCGGCCGGAACGCGACGCCGAGGACCTGGTCGCGGCCCTCGAGGACCTTGATCTGGTAGCCGCTGCACACGCCGTTGACGTCCGCGCGGCCGCCGCCGAACGACAGGTGCACGTTCGGATACGGCACGATCTTCTGCCGGTAGGGCTCGGCGTAGTCCCAGCGAGCCTCCCAGTACCGCTCCACCCATGGCGCGAGCGCCGGCGACGGGTCGTGGAACGTGTGGCGCTGGTACCTGGTCCACGCACCGCGCAGCTCACGAACGTCCCGCTCCACACGGCAGAGTGTATGTCGCCTTTGTCCAATACCCCTCGGCCCGGGTCCCCTAGCGTCGCCGCCATGTCACATCTGTCCGACGCCGCTGATGCCATGGCCGCAGTCGTCCGCACCATCACCGACGACCAGCTCGCCGACAAGACTCCGTGCACGGAGTACGACGTGCGGGCACTGGTCAACCACCTCCTGTTCTGGGGGCCGTCGCTCGCCGGCGGCGGCCGCAAGGAGTCCGTTCCGCAGCCGGCGGCCGCCGAGTCCGACGTGGACCTGGCGGCCGGCGACTGGCGCGGCCGCCTGCTCGACCTGCTGGACGACATCACCTCGTCGTGGGCGCCGCCGAGCGCCTGGGAGGGCGAGACGAGCATGGGCACGCCGCACACGCTGCCCGCGCCCGTCCTGGGCGACATGATCGTCGGCGAGCTGGCCATGCACGCCTGGGACCTGGCGGTCGCGACGGGGCAGCGGCTGGAACTGCCCGCCGACCTGCTGGCGCACCTGCACGACACGGTGTTCGCCAACGTGGAGCAGGGCCGGGAGATGGGCATGTACGGACCGCAGGTCGCGGTGCCGGCCGACGCACCCGCCTTGGACCGCATCCTCGGCCTGACCGGCCGTGATCCCGCCTGGACGTAGCCCCCGACCGGTGATGTCGATCCCACCTGCTGCGAACTGTCGAAGCGTGGAGCGGTGGCACCGCGTCCATGCCACCGCTGTTCCTCCTCGACCGTCGGCCCATGCACCGTCGACAACGCCGCGCATGCCGAAAGCTCCGTCCACGCAGCCAGGTGGATCCGCTGGAGACGAAGCCAAAAGGTCGTCGACGGTCCGTGTCGGCTCACCGCGAAGGGCCGAGGGGCGCTATCGCGGTCTGTCAGAGACCTGGGCTGGAGACCCGCAGGCTCCCGGTCTACGCCTCTGCAGCTAGGCCGGGGGGGCCGCCGCCGGTGTTGTGGATCAGCTGCTTGAGCACCTTCAGGGTGGTGGCGTAGTCGGCGTCATCGATGTCCTGGTGGATGCGGACCCCGATCGCCGGCGCGTGCTCCTTGACGTCGGCACGGGCCCTGTCCCCCGGCTCGGTGATCCACAGCCGTCCGTCGGCGTCGCGCGTGATCCAGCCGCGCTCCAGCAGGACCTCCGCCTCTGCCTTCAGGTCGTCTTCCGGTCTGATGTAGGAGCTCATGGCCTGCTGGAGTTCGGGGATGGTCATGCCGTGGCCGTCGGGTGAGATGTCGTTCTTCGACAGGTTGCGCAGCAGCCAGAACTGGGGCTGGGTGAAGCCGATCTCGGCCAGTTGGGCCCGGATGAACGAGATGAGGGACTCGTAGGCCAGCCCGGTCCAGTAGGCGGCGGGCTGCGCGGCGGAGATGTGCTGGGTGGTCATGTTCGGGTCCCCCTGAATGTCGGCTGATGTGAGCACCGTAAAACCTCAAGCAAACTTGAGGGCAAGACCGGCCTCGTCCAACACCCGCCGCCCAGGGAGCGCGAGCAAAAGGCAGTCGGCTCCGCGCGCGCGGGGGAAGCTCCCGGCGGCGGTTAATGCCGTACTTGCTTCTCCAGGAGTTCGCTCTCGTGGAGTTGGACGCAGAGGATCCGGGGCAGCTTCCCCCGCGCGGTGCGCGGGTCGAGCCCGTCCCGGCGGGTGGGGACGGTCGGGAGCCATCCGAGAACGGGCTTCGCGCAAACCGGGGGACATCAGGGTGTCCGCGCATCCGGGGGGAAGCTCAAGCTGCCGTCAGAGGGCCTCACGATGACGCGGTCGTAGAGCCCGGCTTGTCATTTGCTCGGCTGGGGGACCTTGCAGTTGGCGGTGGGGTTGAGACCGATGTAGTTGAGCGGACCGGAGGCCAAGGTGATTCCGATCGTGGCGATTCTGGCGCAGCTGCCGTCGAACTGGGTGTAGTAGTGGCGCTGTCCCGCTGCGAGCGCTCCTATGACCAGCCAGGCGACGAGCATCCACCGTCCGGACCTCATCGCTACCTCCGGTGACCGCTTCGCCGACCCTGAGGTACGACAGTAACGACAAGATCTTCCATAGTTAAGCAAGTCGGGCCTGGTGTGTCATGTCACCAGCGCCTCGCGCGGCCGGCCGGCCGAGTATCTGTCAGTCCATCGGTGGCGATCAAGGGCGTTCGAGTTCGACGGATGGCGCCGCGTGCCCGGCCACAGCTGCACCCACGTTGGCTGCGGCGGCGTCGTCACGGGGGTCGTGGACGGGCACCACGCGTCTGCGGGACAACCCTGAGAAGGACGGCCGAGAAGATCGGGGATCGCTCGGGGTGCTCCCTAATGGCGAGGCGTGCCACCGACCTCAAGAGTTGAGACACGCGGTTCGCGAGCTCGCCGGCATGTCGAGTTCGAGGAGCGACACCCACGACGCGGCAGAAATGAGATGCAGTGCGCCTTGTAGGAAGACGCCGGAATCGCGGCGGCCCGGCCCCGGTGGACGCCCTCCCGGTGGTGGTGCGGCTGGACAACGTGGTTCGCCGCTACGGGGCCGGTCAGGCCGAGGTGGCTGCCCTGGACGGCGTATCGCTCGACTTCGGGCGTGGAACGTTCACCGCGATCATGGGGCCGTCGGGCTCCGGCAAGTCGACGTTGCTGCACTGCGCCGCCGGGTTGGACCGTGTGGACGAAGGCCAGGTGTTGTTGGCCGGCCAGGATCCGTCGCGGCTGCCGCGGCGGACCTTGACCGAGCTGCGGCGTGACCACACCGGGTTCGTCTTCCAGGCGTTCAACCTGATCCCGACGCTGACGGCGAAGCAGAACGTGGAGCTGCCGGTGCGGCTGGCGGGCCGCGTACCCGACCCGGACCAGGTGGCACGGTCACTGGACCGTGTGGGACTCGCCGACCGCGCCCACCACCTGCCGACACAGCTTTCAGGCGGCCAGCAGCAGCGGGTGGCGGTCGCGCGTGCGCTGGTCGCCCGGCCTCGGGTGCTGTTCGCGGACGAGCCCACCGGCGCTCTGGACATCCGTTCGTCGCGGGAGGTCCTCCGCCTGCTGCGTGACACCGTGGCGCAGAGCGGAACGGCCGTGATCATGGTGACGCACGACCCCGTGGCCGCGGCGCACGCCCAGCGGGTGGCGTTCCTCGCCGACGGACGTCTCGTCGGCGAGCTGGCCGGTGCGAGCGCGGAGAAGATCGCCGCGCGCATGACGCTGCTGGAGTCCGGTCGATGGGCTGATGGTCAGGGTGGGCACGAGCCGGCCCGTTCCGACGCGATGGGAGCCATCGGTGCGCGGGATTGACCGGCTGACCTGGGAGCTGGGACTGGCCAGCGTGCGGCAGCGCTGGTCGAGCTTCGTGGGGGCGTTCGTGGCCCTGGCGGTCGGGACGCTGATCACGGCCGCCAGCATCCATGTCCTGGTGGCGACCACGAGTACACCCTCGCCAGGGCCACAGCGTTTCGCGGCGGCTGAGAGCGTCGTCGTCCCGGTCGACGGTTTCGGGACGCCGTTGCCGGCACCGGCAGGCCTTCCCCGCGAGACCGTGAATCGGGCACAGCGCGCAGGCCCGTCCGTGGTGGATCGCAGCTTCGCGGTTCGAAGCCCGACCGGGTCCGGGACCGAGGCCGTGGGCCACGGATGGTCCTCGTCGTCCCTTGCCTCCTACAAGCTGCTCTCCGGGCATCGGCCGGTCGATGACCACCAGATCGTCGTGGCGGCCGACGACACCGGCTCCGCTCACCTGGGCGAACGGGTCAGGGTGGCGACACCGCTGGGAACGGCGTGGTACACCGTCGTCGGCGCGGCCGGGAGCAAGTCGTTCGAGGACGCGGTCTTCTTCACTGACGCGGAGGCCGCTCGACTGTCCCCGGCTGTGAACGCGGTGGCCGTCCAGGCGCCGGCCTCCGCGGTTCGCGCTCGTGTGTCCGGCGAAACTGCCGGAGTACTCGACGGCGACCTGCGGCGGGTGGCGGATCCGGCCGCCGTCGGCGGTCTCGGCAGAGCCCGGTCCGTAGTGCAGATGACCACCGGGCTGTCGGTCCTGGTGGTGGTGTTCGTCCTGATCGCGACGTTCGCCTTCGTCGTCGAGCAGCGGTCGCGCGAACTGGCCCTGCTGAGTCTGGTGGGCGCCTCGCCCGCGCGGATCCGAAGGATGGTCCGTGCGGAGACCGTGGTGGTCGGCGCCGCCGCGGCACTGCTGGGATGCCTGCTCGGGATCCCCGCCAGCCTGCTGCTGCGGTCCTGGATGGTGGCGAACCACCTGGCTCCGGAGTGGTTCCACGTCGGTTTCCACCCCGTGGCGTTGGTGATCGCGTTCCTGGTCGGCATCGGAGCGGCGGTGCTCGGCTCCGCCGCCGCCTCATGGCGCGCGTCTCGCGCCCAGCCGCTCGACGCCCTGCGGGAGACGATGGCCTCGCCCCGCGTGATGTCTCCGGTGCGGTGGATACTCGGCGGCCTGATCCTGGTCGTCGCCATCACGGTCGCGCTCGTGTTCGCCGTGATCAGCCCCTCGAGCGCCGCGAATCCGGGAACCTACTTCGAGGTGCCCGTCCTTTGCGCGGCGGGTCTCGCGATTCTTTCGCCGGTGCTGGTCCGCCCAGTGGCACGGGTCGTGACCTGGCCGCTGATGCGCTTCGGCGCGCTCGCGCTGGTGCTGCGGCAGAGCACCCTCAACGGCGGACGCAGGGTGGCTGCCATCGTGACGCCGGTCGTCCTCGCCGTCGGCATGTTCGGCGGGATGATCGGCATGCAGAATTCCGGCCGGGACGCGGCCGCCCGCGAGCGCACCGCCTCGATCCAGGCCGACTTCGTCGCCACTCCGGACTTCGGCGGAACCTTCGATCTCCCAGCCGTCTCCGCCCTGCGCCACGCCGGCGGCATCCGGAGCGTCGAAGTGATCGACGAGGTCGTCACCCTGGCCACGAAGGACGGCACGGTCCTCGACGCGGTCGACGCGCGAGGCGTCGACCTCGGCGCTCTCGGCGACGTGGTGACGCCACGTGTGCGGCAAGGCTCGCTCGACGCGCTACCCGCCGGTGCCATCGTGGTCAGCCGCGACCTCGCCGCCTCCGCCGACCTGCGGATCGGCCAGCCGCTCGTGGCGCGGGCCGGCAACGGTCGTCCCGTTCCCGTGCACGTCGCCGCCGTTGTCGACTCAGTGCTCGGGGGCGGCGCGGCCTACGTGCCCAGCGAGCTCCCAGGGAGCATGCCGTCCGGCACAGCGTTCCTCCGGACCGTCCCCGGCAGGAGCGCGACACCACAGCTGAGAGAACTGCGCGAGGCCGGCGTGCGGATCGAGCCCGTCTCGACGTACGTGGCCCAAGCGAGCCAGGCCGAGAAGGAGGACTCGCATCTCGCGAACGTCGTCATCCTGGGCATCGTGATGGCTTACGCCCTCCTGGCCCTCGTCAACACCCTCGTGACGAGCGTCTCCGCGCGACGGCGAGAGATGGGCGCCCTCAGCCTCACCGGCGCCACCCACCGGCAGATCGTCGGCATCGTCGTCAGCGAGGCGGTGCTGGCCGTGGCGGTCGGCACCCTGGTCTCCATCCTCTCCGCGGGGGCGGTGCTCGGACTGCAGCACGTCACGCTGAGCCGCGTCATCGACCATCCACCTCTGGCATTGCCCTGGGCCGATTTCTTGCAGATCGTCACGCTGTGCACCGCGACAGCCGCACTCGCTGCCATCGTCGCCGGCCGGCGCACCCTCGCACGCTTCGAGGCCGTACCCACGAGCGAGTGAACGCGCCAGTGGCCAGGAAGGGCGGACCGTGCGGAACGCGAGGACTGTCTGCGGACGCAGATCGCGCACCGATTAGCTTTGCGCGCCGCGCCCGTCTTTAGGTGTGAGATCGACTCACGGAAGGCTGGCACGATGCGGAAACTGACCTACGGCATGAACCTGAGCCTGGACGGCTACGTCGCCGCGCCCGGTGACGATATCGGTTGGGGCGTGCCGAGTGACGAGTGGTTCCAGTGGTGGTCCGACCGGGTGGGGGCGACGGATCTGGCGCTGTACGGGCGCAGGTTGTGGGAGACGATGAGTTCTCACTGGCCGACCGCCGACCAGCAGCCCGGCGCCACCCCGGCGCAGATCGAGTTCGCGCGCCGCTGGCGGGACATGCCGAAGGTGGTGTTCTCCTCCACGATCGACAAGGTCGACTGGAACGCCCGCCTGGTCACCGGCGACGCGGTCACCGAGATCACCCGGCTCAGGAACGAGGACGGTGGCCTCATGGACATCAGCGGCGCCACACTCGCCGCGACGGCGATGCGGGCCGGGCTGATCGACGAGTACGTGCTGGTCACCCACCCGGTCCTGCTGGGTGGCGGCAAACCGTTCTTCACCGCGCTGGACACCTGGGTGAACCTGAACCTGGTCGAGACCCGGACGTTCCCCGACGGCGTACTCCTGACCAGGTACGAGACGAGGTGATGAGCACTGGCCAAATGCTCGGCTCCTAGGGCGGACGACTTGCCTGGTCACAGCGTCGCGGGCAGGCTCAGCCACGGTTTGTCGGTGGCGTCGAACCCGGTGAGCTCGGCGATCTTCCCGTCGACGATGTGCAGGACCGCGATGTTGAACAGACGGTATTCCGTGTCGTCGGGGGCGCGGAGGTACAGCACGGCGGCAGGCATGCGGTTGACCGTCGTGGCGACGCAGCGCCAGTCGTCGCGGCCGCGCTGGAAGAGCCCGCCGGAGACCCAGCCGTCCACCGCGTCCTCGGCCGTGACGATCAAGGTGTCCGGCAGCATCGCGAAGCGCAGGTCGTCGCGCAGCAGGGCCATCAGCCCGTCGAGGTCGTTGCGCTCATGGGCGTCGATGTACGACTTCACCACGCCGCGCTCGTCATTCGACAGCTCGTGCGTCGCGGGGCTCCGCCAGTCGAGGCGGCGGTCGGACAGCTGCTCGCGCATCGTCACGCGCGCCCGCTGCAGTGCGCTGGTCACCGATGCGACGGTCAGTTCGAGGGCGTCCGCGGCCTTCGACGCCGGCCAGCCGAGGACGTCGCGCAGGATGAACACCGCCCGCTGCCGCGGCGGCAGGTGCTGGACGGCGACGATGAACGCCAGCTCGATCGTCTCCCGCGCCACCACCGCTTCCTGCGGGTCCTCCGGAAGCATCCGATCCGGGTAGGGCTGCAGGTAGCGCACCTCCGAGCCCGCGTCCGGCAGCTCGGCAGGCACGGGTGTGCGGTCGTTGCGCTTCTCCAGGAAGTCGAGGCAGGCGTTCGTCGCGATCCGGTACAGCCAGGTCCGCAGCGCAGCGTGACCCTTGAAGGTCTCCCGCTTGTTCCACGCCCGCAGGAACGTTTCCTGCGTCATGTCCTGGGCGTCCTCGTAGTTCGCGAGCATCCGGTAGCAGTGCACCTGCAGCTCACGCCGGTAGCGCTCCGTGATGTGCGCGAACCGTGCCGTGTCATGTGAGCGGGCCGCCGCGATGAACGCGGCCCTGTCGGCGCCTGGCAGGCTGGCGTCGGTCATGGTCGTCAATCCTTCCGCGGGTGGCGAGGGGCTACCAGAACTGACGACGTGGCGAAGGATTACTGATCGGTGAAGTCGCCGGCACCGGGCCGCTCGTCATGCCGGACGGGCGGGGACGATCCAGGGGACGTGTTCGGGTCGAGCACACCCTCGTTGTCGAGGTGAGGTCCCCACAGTACGGGCGAAAAAGCAGGGCGGACATGGCTGGTCTGGCTGATCGCCCAGTACAGCGGCGGATCGGCGTTCGCCTCGATCCGGCCAACCTTCGCCTTCTGCCGTCGTCACGGCGTACCGGGTGGAAGATCCGAAGTCCGCAGGGAAGCGGCGGCGACGGGCTCACGTTGGGCAGGAGGTTGGCCGGGCCGCTCGAAGTGGGCGGCGGTAGCGGGCAGAATGCTCTGCACGGTCATCTCGTTCCGGCCGGCTGGTACTCATCTTTCCCGTGAGCGTGAACATGGACGCTGAGAAGCAAGGGACCCCCGTTCAGCCTGGCCGGCTCGCGAACCTCCGGTCCAGGTTCCGCGACGGGCAGGACCGCGCGCCGACCTCGGTCTTCGTCGTCGGCACGCTGTTCTCGGGCTCGACCCTGCTCGGGCGCGACATGACCACACGGATTCGGGACGCCCACTACGTCGGCGAGCTGAACAACTTCACGCAGATGCCCGAGTACAGCCACAAGAACGCCGGTCGGAACTGCGGGCCCTGCTCGCTGCTCGGCAAGGAGTGCCGGCACTTCACGGACGCGCTCCGGGAGCGGGTGTCGTACGGCGACATCCCCGGCATGCACCGGCGCTTCGCCCAGTCGCTGGGCGTTTCGGTGATCGTCGACGGAAGCAAGTACGTCGCGTGGCTCCGGCAGGCCATCGAACAGCAGCTCGCCGACCCGGCGAACCGGGCACTCGTGAAAGTGATCGTCACGGCGCGGAACCCGATCGCCTTCGCGATCAGCCACCGGAACCGGACGGGGGAGCCGCTGTGGCGGGGCGCGGGCATCTGGCGGGACACGTACGTGGACGCCCTCCGCACCGCCAACACGTACGGTCTGCCGCACATGGTCGTCCGCTACGAGGACCACATGGCGCGCCCGGAACGGTCACTGGAGCGGCTGGCCGGCTTCCTGCACCTCCCGCTGGACTCCGAGCCCGACAACACGAGGATCCACGACACCGGCGGCAATTGGAGCTCCTTCGTCCCGTACGTGGGAAGAGAGCAGCTCGAGACGCACATCCGGCGGCTCGACGGTCCCGGGCGTGCGGAGGCGGAGGACTTCGTGCGGCATGCCCGGGCGTATTGGAACGACGCGAAGCCCCGGGAGGACGCCCGCTGGCGAGGCGGCCTGGAGGCCGGTGAGGTCAACGCGGTCCTCAGCACGCCGGGGGTGACCGACCTGGCGGGCGTCCTCGGCTACAACGTCGCGGAGATCGTCCACGCGGCCGTCCGGGGCACGCCGCCGAAGCCCCGCAAACCCATGCCCGCCGCCGAGCAGTGACGCACGCTGCTCGGCCGGCTTCCCCGCCTGGCCTGAGTTCGACGGCGAGGGCCACGCGGCTCAGTCGGGCAGGTCGGCCAGGGCGGCTTCGGCGGCGCGGCGGCCGGAGACCAGGGCGCCTTGGATGGATCCGGTGTCGCGGTGGTCTCCGCATACGTAGCGGCCCCTGCGTATCCGCACCGGGCGCCGCAGCCGCAGTGGCGGAAGCATCGCCGGAAGAGCGCCTTTGATCGGATAAGTGGCGATCAGCTCCCACGCGGCGGTGTCACCGTAGATCTCGTCCAGCCGCCCGCGCACGCGCGACTCGTCGGTATCGATCCCGAGCACGGAGGTCGAGATGAGCGCGCGGCCGTCGGCGGAGTACTCGGGCGCCGCGTCGGTGAGCACGAGGGTGTCGGTGATGATCCCCTCGGCGTCCAGGATCTGCACGGGCTCCTCCAGCGGGGACTTCGGCGCCGAGTGGTAGAAGGTGGTGACGTCCCGCATGACGGGCGCCTCGACCTCGGGGACGAGGGCGGCTGCCTGGGCGGGGTCGGTCGCCACGATGACGGCATCGGCCTCGACCGTCTTCCCATCGGAGGTCTGCACCCCCTCGCCGGTGACCGCTCGCACGGCGGTCTCCAGCGACAGCGCTCCGTCCGGCAGCCGCGCCGCGAGTTGCTCCGCCATCCGTCCCATCCCGAGAGCGGGAACGCCGATCGTGCCGCGTGCGAACGACCGCCAGATCAGGTGGAAGAAGCGGCTCGACGTCTCCAGTTCCCGTTCCAGCAGCACTCCGGCCAGGAACGGGCGCAGCAGCTTTTCGATCATCTGGTCGGAAATGCCCCAGTGGCGAAGCTCCGCGGCCGTGCCGCGGTCGGTCTGGTGCAGGATCCGCGAGGTGGGGAACGTCAGGTCGCGAGCGGTCATCGCGGCCACCGCGGCCTTGTCGCGGACGGAGCCGATATCGGCAAGGGCGCCGCTCAGCGCATGCCGGGGGTGCCTCCACGGGAGCATCACGCGCTCACGCCGTCCCTCATGGAAGACGAGCAGACCGGAGGCGAACGGCCTCAGGTCCAGGGCCTGGATGTCCAGGACACGCCTGGCCTCGGGATAGGCCGTATTGAAGACCTGGAACCCCCGGTCAAGACGGAATCCGTCGACGATATCGGTCCGCGTCCTGCCCCCGACCCAGTCGGACGCCTCCAGCACCTGCACCGGCACCCCGGCCTCATGCAGCCTCACCGCACACGCCAGCCCGGCCAGGCCGGCACCGACGACCACCACGGCACCAGTCACCAGACCCCCACCTTCCGTAACGGCCCCCCGGATGGGCGGTTTGACCTCACGGTCCTCCTGCCCATCCTGTGGCCCCTTACCCGGTCACCCCCCGTCGTGCCGTGCGGGCCGTAGTGGTTCTGGGTCAGGCCTTGGTGCGCTGCTGCTTGAGGCGGAGTTCCTCTTCGCGGACCTTGGCTCGGGTGGCTTGCTCGCGTTCCAGCCACTCGGGGTTTTCGGCCTTCAGATCCTCGATCTCGGCGGTGGTGAGGGGGCCCGTGATGCCGCCGCGGGCCAGGCCTGAGGCGGAGACACGGAGTTTGGTGGCGACGACCTGGCGGGGGTGGGGGCCCTCGCGGCGAAGGTCGGTGAGCCATGCGGGCGGGTTGGCCTGGAGCGCGTTCAGTTCGTCCCGGGAGACAGGGCCTTCCTGGAACTCGGCGGGCGCTGCCGACAGCAGGATCCCCAGCTTCTTGGCCGCGGTCGCGGACTTCATGGTCTGCGGGGTCTTCGCCTTGGACGTGCTCATGACTCAAGGGTAGCCAGCGGAAGGGGGCTGCCCGGACGTGACTAGGCTGAGGGAGTGACCGAAGGTGAGTTCCGGCTGGCCTACGTGCCGGGGGTGACGCCCGCGAAGTGGGCTGGGGTGTGGGCCGAGCGGGTGCGAGACGTGCCGCTTCGGCTGGTGCAGGTCCCCGCCGCCGATATCGTCCCCCTGCTGCGCAAGGGTGATGTGGACGCGGCGTTCGTGCGCCTGCCCGTCGACCGCGAGGCCCTCCACGTGATCCCGCTGTACCTGGAGACGACCGTCGTGGTGGTGCCCAAGGACCACGCGGTGGCCGCGGCGGAGGAGGTGGAGCTTGCCGATCTCGCCGACGAGGACGTGTTCGAGCCGCTCGACGAGGTCCTGACCTGGGACGAGCGCCCCGGGCAGCCGGCCTTCACCCGTCCCGAGCACACCGCTGAGGCGATCGAGTTGGTGGCGTCGGGGACCGGCACCCTGCTGCTCCCGCAGTCTTTGGCCCGCCTCCACCACCGCAGAGACCTCACCTACCGCACGGTGACCGACGCTCCTCAATCCCAGATCGGCCTGGCCTGGCTCGAGGTCGAGACGACCGACCTCATGGAGGAACTGATCGGCATCGTCCGCGGCCGCACCCCCAACAGCTCCCGCGGCCGCAACGCCCAACAGCGGCCCGCCACCAAGAAGCCGCCGCGCCAGCGCTCCACCCCCAAGCAGCACCGCCGCCAAAAGCGCCGCCGGACGTGAAGAGACGCCCCAATCTGCGGGGCGCGATTCCGCGGCGCTACCGGGTCACTGCCAGGTGAACACGACCCGCGTGCCCTCGGGGGTGGTCACCTCGACGTCGCGAGTACGCCACGGCGTATCCCTCGGCCCGGCCACGCTGCCCGGCACGAGATCCGAACACGCCTCGACGAGGGGATCTACCGTCGCCCCTCACGCGGCGTGAGGGTCAAGCCCGAAGCTGATCCCCGCGGCGAGGCCGAGCCGCCACAGCCCCGACGGCACGTTCACCAGAGCGATGACGTGCGCGGCCCACACGGCCCACCGGGGCACCCCTGGAACGGTCCTCCACGGCGACGTCCGGTTCCCGGACCGCGAGACGTCTCCTACCGGGCGAGGCAACAGCGTGGTCATCACAACCTCCTGGAGTAAGGGCCGATCACGGCCCGTCTGGCCTGGTGATCTCCGTCCTGGCACAAACGTGCCGTTCCGCACCTGGTGGCCGGCTCCCCCGCCAGCGTGGATCGCCTGTGCCCTGTTCCCTCCCGCGGGGGAAGTCGGCGCCGCAGCCGACTTTGCGCTGGCCACAGCCTGCCGACCAGGCGAGGACTGCCCCCGACTACTTCAGCGACTCCCACTACTTCGCCACCGACATCGCTGGGGTCGTCCTCACCCGGATCGAACGACCGGCCGTGGTCATCGCGCTCTCTGGCGGCCTGGCCAAGGGCTGAGGACGCTTCGCCGCGTCGGAGACGCGCGAGGTTTCACCGGAATGGCCGGCGCGAAGCATGGCGTTCTCAACGGTCGTCCGCACCGCTGTCGCCATCGCGTTTGCGATGCCTGCGTTCACGGAGCCGCCAGATGACGACGGCGAGGACGACCACAACGACGATCACGATCGCGGTGACCCGCCCGGCGACATGCTCGACCCGGGCGTATGCATGCCCGGCGAAGTATCCGAGCAGCGTGAAGGCCACGCCCCAGACCAGACCCCCGGCGGCGTTGTAGGCCAGGAACACCCGGCCCGGCATCCGCGAGACTCCGGCCAGCGCGGGCATGATCGCGCGGAAGAACGCGACGAAGCGTCCGACGAAGACGGCGGCACCGCCCCGGCGCCGGATCAGGTCGCGGGCACCGTCCACACGGTCGCGGTGGCGGCGGAGGGGACGGCTGTCCAGGATCGGCTGCCCGACATGGCGTCCGATCTGGTAGCCGACGAAGTCCCCCGCGATCGCCGCCAGGACCACGATCACGGCGAGCCACACGACGGAGACCTTCTGCTGGGCGGCCAGCGCCCCGCCGAGCACGACGGCGGTCTCACCGGGCAGAACGAAACCGAAGAACAGCGCGTCCTCGCAGAACACGAGCCCCGCGACGACCCCGTAGATGACCGGTCCGGACAACCCGGCCACCCATGACGTAACCGAGGCGAACAAGACTTCAGCGCCCCCATCCGGATCCCTGAACGCCGACGGCGCTCCGAGCCCACCCGCCGGCACCTCGCCTGCCGGACCTTTCCCCTACCCGGCGTCAATACCCCGACCGGCCGGGCCGTGCCCCCATCGGCCGGTCAGGAGTGGTGGCGCCGGGTCGACGCGGCGGCCGTCAGCAGAACACCTTGCCCGCGAAGGCATACAGCTTGTCGGCCGAGGGCGGGGAGGAGCCGAGGTTGACGGACAGGTTCATCTGCCGCCCGTCGTCGGAGCGGAGCGCGTAGGTGGTGTAGCCGATGAGCTGACCGCTGTGCCCGATCATGCGCTTGCCGCAGGGCAGCCTGTACTCCTGCAGCCCGAGCCCGTAGGCGAAACCGGCGCCGGTGGGGTGCACGGCGCGCATCGCGGCGAGCGTCGCCGGCGACAGCAGGCGCCCGCCGAGCAGCCCGTCGAGGAACCGGCCGAGGTCGCGGGTGGTGGAGATCATCTCGCCCGCCGCCCAGTCCAGGGAAGGGTTCATGCGGGTGGCGTCCACGGTCCGCCCGTCCGGCAGCAGCGCGTAGCCGTGCGCGTGCGGGCGCGGGAGCCCGGGCCGGTCGCCGGGAACGATCGTCTGGGTCAGCCGGAGCGGACGCAGCACGCGCCGTTCCACCTCGTCGCCGTAGGGCCGACCGGTCAGCCGCTCGATCAGCTTCCCCACGACCACGTAGTTGGTGTTGGAGTACCTCCAGGTGACGTCCGGGGGGTTCTGGGCGGGGGTGCGGAACGCCTGCGCGAGGAGCCGGTCGGGCTTGTAGGCGCGGAACCGCTGCGCCCCGCGCCAGCGGTTGGTGGACCATCCCGGGTCGCTCATGTAGTCGCGAAGCAGGCTGGTGTGCTGGAGGACCTGCCGCACCGTGATGCGCTCCCCGTCCGGGACGACGCCGGGCAGGTGCTCGGCCACGGGGTCGTCGAGCCGCAGCCGTCGCTCGTCGACGAGTTGCAGCAGGACGGTCGCCGCGAACGTCTTGGTGACGCTGCCGATCCGGAAGTACCCGGCCGGGTCGGCGGGCCGTCCCGTCCGGACGTCGGACAGGCCCGCCGCGCCGGACCACTCGCCACCGCCCGCGGTTCGCACGCGGAGCAGGACGGCCGTGGCCGCCTTGGTCTTCACCAGGTCGTCCAGCATCCCCTGGAAGCCGTCCTGGGACGAGGGGGCACGGTTCGACCGTGGCTGAGCCGTATGCGCGCCGGGCACGGCGAGGACGGCCATGGCCGTCGCGAGGGTCGCCGCCGTCGCGCTGGACACCGCGAACGCCGTCCATCGAGAGATTCTGATCATGGGGGGACGCTACGGAGCCGGGCCTCTTGCCGCCCATGGGGACGGCCACCCGGCTCCCCTGCGGAAAACCGCACTCGCAAGGCGTCGTCGGGGACGCGGAACTTGCGTTACGGGCTGGCCGGCGTGGGCGTGTCAGCCGCCCAGCTTCACGACCAGCGAGCGAAGGTGCTGTGTCGCGGCGTTCTCCTGGCCGCGCTTCACCCACGCCTGGATGTGGTCGCTGACCAGTTCGGCAAGGCTCTCGCGCTCGTCATCGCTGAACTCGACCGTGGTCGTGGTGCTGGTCCGGCAGTCGTAAGCCGTGAAGAGGATGTCTCCGACCGCCTGTTCGGCCGCCGGGGGCTTCCGGTTGCGCTGAGCATGCCATCCGGCGCTGCTGTTGACGACGCCCCAGCCGTGCAGGGCTTCGTAGTTGGTGAGTTCGAGCCTCATGGGCCGGGTACCTCTCGCGAAGAGGGTGTGGCCACACCCTAGGCAGCACCTTACGCGGGTATCTCCCCCAGGCAGGCTGACCAGGCGACACGCGTGGGCGATATTCGGCACGGGCCGGGGGCCGCAGCCGCGTGTCTCCGGTTCTCCCGATCGGGAACGTCCGACCTTCGCACTATGGTGCGTTCTCATGAACACACTTCAGACCCGCTTCGATGAGAAGGCCCGGGCGTGAGCCGCTACAGGGGGCCCGCCACCCTGATCAGCGGTGAGGGAGCGGAGGTCGAGGTCTACGTCGATCTGCGCGCCAAGCAGCGGGAGTGGTCCGGGACCGCGACCATCGCCGACTTCGATGCCGACGGACCCGCCGACCAGACGCTGAGGCTTCCCGACGGCCGCGAGGCACAGGTCACGCTCGGCGGTTCGGAGGCCTGGTCCGACGTCGTCACGCTGGTCGGAAGCGGTTCGCCGCCTTTCGCCTGAGACCGGCGCCCCGGCCAGGCCCGCCCGCAGGGGCCTGCCGCGTGCGAAGAGGCCGCCTCGTTTTCGATCGTTGCCTAGATTGTGCAGATGCGTGTCCTCCTCGCCGAGCGAGTGGCTCCGTCCGCGCCTTTGACGGACGACGAAGTCGGGCTGTCGTACACGGTCGGCGCGGAGGGCGTGATCGGTGTTCTGGCGACCAGCGAACCCGGTCTGGCGCGAGGCTTCGTCCGTGGGCCGGGCCACAATTCGTTGCCGTTCTACCGGCCGCCGCCGTCCTGTCCGGCGGTGCTTTACAGCTACGTGGCGCATGAATGGCATCGGCTGGAACTGTCCTGCCTTCCCGTTTCTTACCCGCTGATCGCTCTGCTGGCGCGCGGTGAACTGCTGGTCGCCTGTCCCTGCCTCCCCTGGATCGACGGCCGCTGGGAGTCCCGTAACGCCCACGTCTTCGGCCCGGACGGAACGCATCGGCGCACTTTCGCGCTGGGCGATGACATCGAGCGGATCGTCTCGGACGATTCCGGCACCATCTGGACCACGCACGGCGAGCAAGGCTGGCCCGACTCGCTGAGCCTGGTACGTCGGGACCCGCACGGCACCTGGCTGTGGGACTCGGGGATCGCATGCCTCGACGACGCCGTCAACAGCCACGCGGGAGTCACCTGGGCGTACCGGAGCGGCTCACTGGTCCGGATACAGGCCGACCGTACGGCCGAGTACGCGTGCCCGGTGGACGACGTTCGCGCACTCGCCTTCACCGGCGACCACCTGTTGCTCGCCGGGCCCGACGACAGGCTTTCGTGGTGCGCGTTGATCGACGGTGCGATCCGGTGGCTGGACGCCGCGGAAATCGTCGGACCGGCAGGCCCTTTGCGGGATTGGCAGGTTCTCGACACCCACGGCCCTCACCTGTACCTGTACGACCATGGCGATGGATATCACCGCCTGGACATCACGGAAGAAGCACTCGGTCGCCCCACGCGTTGAATCGCGCAAGGAACAGCTGCGGTTGCGTCATGTTCCGGTTCTCGCCGCGTCCACGGCCGCCCGCACGGTGGGATAGACGTGCCTCAACTCCGCCCTGGCTTCGGCGGTGCGCAACACGTCCCGAACCTGGCCCACGTCGCCTGCCAGCAGGAACCTGACTCCGCGGGCCTCCAGTTCCTCGGCCACCTCGTCGAGCATGCGCACCGCGCTGACGTCGACGAAGGGGACCGTCTCGGCGTCGATCACGACCGCCGTCGTCCCTTCCCGTCCGGCGGCACTCCGCACCGTGGACCGGATCCGCTCGGCGTTGGCGAAGTAGATGCCCCCCTCGACGCGCAGCACGACCACTCCCGGGATCCCGCGGCCGTCCGCGTGCCTGTCGAGCGCGGCGAAGTGCCCGTTCCCTGGCAGCTGCCCCAGTTCGCTGATGATCGGGCGCGAGGAGCGGTAGAGGAGCAGGAGCAGCGAGGCACCGATGCCGATGAAGAGGCCGGGCAGCGTGTCGAAGACCAGCACCCCGAGCATCGCGGCGACCGCGGCGGCGAAGTCGGGCCGCGCGGCGACGCCGTAGGCCTGGCCGAGCCTGCGGGTGAAGACGCGGTAGAGGGCGGCGAGCGAGGGGATGTCGACGAGTTCGACCACCGCCGCGACCACCACTCCCGCGAGCACCGCCTCGGGGAGCCTCTCGAAGAGGCCGGTGAGGAAGAGCAGCGTGATCACGGTGAGGAGGGCGACGAAGACCCCGGAGAGCTGGGTGCGCGCGCCCGCCGTCCAGTTGACGGCGGTCTTCGAGAGGCTGCCGTTGACGACCATGCCGCTGGACAGGCCCGCGCCCAGGCCGGCGGCCCCGAGCCCGATCAGCTCGCGGTCGGCGTCGACCTCGTAGTGGTCGCGGACGGCGTAGCTCTTCGCCGCCCCGAGCCCCTCGGCGAAGGCGACGAGCAGCACGCCGACGCTTCCGGCGGCGAGGGCGCCGAGGTCGTCCACCGAGACGTCGGGGAAGCCGAACGAGGGCGGCCCGGTCTCGATGGCGCCGACGACGGCGACGCCGCGGTCCTCCAGATCGAAGGCCGCCGACGCCGCGATCCCGAGCGCCACCGCGATCAGCGAGCCGGGCACGGACGGGGCGGCCCGCTTGAGGACGAGGATCAGCAGGAGGCTGCCGACGCCGACCAGGGCGGTGAGGCCGCTGATTCCGCCGAGATCGCCGATCAGGGCCCAGATCCTCTCGAAGAAGTCCCCCGACGCGCCCTCGACGCCGAACAGCTTCGGCAGTTGGCCCGCGATGATCGTCAGAGCCAGGCCGACGATGAAGCCCTTCAGGACCGGCTCGGAGATGAAACCGGCGAGGAAGCCGAGGCGCAGCAGTCCGGCGAGGAGCGCCGCGACGCCCACCGTGACGGCCAGCGCCGCCGTCATCGCGGTGCGCAGGTCCGCACCCGAACCGCCCGCGGCCTCACCGACGATCGCCGCCGAGAGCGCCGCCGTCGCCGCCATCGGCCCGACCACCAGGTGCCTGGAGCTGCCGAAGGCGGCGTACAGGATCAGGGCCGCGGGCGCGGCGTAGAGACCGACCACGGGCGAGACGCCGGCGATCGTCGCGTAGGCGAGCGCCTCGGGCACGAGAACCGCCCACACCGTCACCCCCGCCAGGGCGTCCCGCCTCAGCCATCGCCGCCGGTACCCCCGCAGCGAAGGGAACAGCCCGAGCATGCCCGGCCCCGTCAGGAGGACAGGTCGCTGATGGCGTTGCCCACCAGCTTCGCGGCGAGGATCAGGCAGACCACGGTCATGATCGCCGAGTTGTTCCGCTCCATCCAGACCTTGAGGCCGTCGAGGATGTGCGCGGAGCGCTCCTTCAGGGCGAAGTAGAGGACGACCGGCGCCCCGGTCCCGAGCGCCCCGATCACGACGAAGACCGCGAGCGCCGCGGCCTGCGCTCCGGCCGGGACGTCCGTGCGCGCGATCGCCGCCGCCGCGGCGATCACGAGCAGCAGGTTCTTCGGGTTGAGCGCGGACAGCGCGATCCCCAGCGCACCCGCCTTGGCGGGGGTGAACGAGTCGACCGTGCGCATCCACGTCGGCAACGAGACCTCCTCGTCGCCGCGCGGACGGCCGCGCCACTCCTTCACCGCCACCCACAGCAGCAGCACGCCGAGCGCCAGGTCGAGCGCGCTCACCCAGTCGGCAGGCTGCCCCTGGTCGCTCGGCCCCGCGCCGCCCGAGACCAGCAGCACGATCGCGCCGACCAGGGACAGGCCCAGGATCCAGCCCAGGAGCAGCGCCGGCCCGTTGGTACGCGCCCTGGGCGTCGCGAGCATCAGCACCGCACCGATGATCGGGAACGGGCTCAGCGCCACTCCGACGCCGTACGACAGAATCTGCCCGATCGCTTCGCCCACGGCCCCCTACCTCACGCCGGTTCGACCTCGCCCGGCCGCCAGCTCCGGTCGAACCAGCTTTCGAGCGGACCGTAGAGGCGCAGGACGACGAACCATCCCTTGCCGGGGACCGTCTGGATCCAGTTCGCCTCCCTGCCGGGCGGCGCGGCCGGGCCGAAGTGGACGACCGTCTCGCCGCCGTCCTCGGCCCGCACGGCGCCGGAGAGGCTGTTCACGCTCGGGTAGGGGTCGCCGGTGCGCAGCAGCGACCGGGTCTGGGGGTCGTAGACGTCGACGGCCCAGAAGTTCTTCGCCGGGACGTCCTTGGGAAGGGTGAGCGTGTAGTTCCTCCCGCCGTCGAGCCAGGCGCCGGTGGAGTCCTCCGCCGTGTAGGCGTACTGCGATCCGGCCCCGACCGTCGCCGCCGCCATCGCCGGCGTGATCACGAGCGCCCCGTGGTGGAACACGGCGCGAGCGTCCAGCAGGCGCGCACCCTGCGGCGAGAGGAACTCGTGGCTTCCCGAGGGGAACATGTTCTTCCAGGAGCCGCCCGGATAGTAGTAGAAGCTCGGGTCGCGGGGTTTGAAGGTCAGCGTCCGCACGAGGCCCGACCCGATTTGCGCGGCGGTGCCGAGGATCGAGCGCATGCGGTCGTCCGGTCGAAAGGGCGTGCCGGGCACGATGCCGATCGAGGCGAGCTGCCCCGCGCGCTCGGGGTCGAGCGCCTCGGGCGGTTCCTCCTGGACGATCTCGTCGACCTCCTCGAAGAACGAGAGGTCGTTGGCGGGGACCGTGTTGAAGGCGGAGTCGGCGAAGTTCACGAAGCGCTGCCCGGGCGGGTCGGCCGCGTCCGAGAGCGGGTAGATCCGCGTCCTGAGCAGGCTCTCGACGCCTCCCAGCACGCGGAGGGCCGCCCAGCAGGAGAAGGTCGGCGACCGCGAGACGAAGTAGCCGTCCGGGACGTCGCCGTCGTAGCCGGGAGGCAGGAAGAGGTATCTGCCTCCCTTGCCCCCGTCGGGTCCGGCGATCCCCATGTCGGCGACGTAGCGCTGCCAGAGGTCGTCGACGACGCTCAGCGAGCCCTCCGGCACCTCGATCACCGTCGGGCCGTCCTGGTCGAGCGCCAGGAAGGCCAGCCCGTACGCGGTCTCGGTGTTCGCCGTGAGCATCAACGGCGCGGAGCCGCAGCGCGGAGCCGTGTAGCCGATCGTGCGGGAGTCGATGCCGAGGCTCCGCAGCCCGCGCCGCATCGCCACCATCGCTGCGCCGGGCAGGCAGGTGAGGAAGACCTCGATCCCCCGCAGCAGGTCGAGCGCGTCATAGCCGCGGGTGACCGTGTCGGGCAGCGGCAGGCCGTCGAAGAAGTCCATCTCGCCGAACACGGTCTCCAGCCGGTCCGGGACGCTGATCGACGCGAGGGTCTCAGCCGATATGCCCGGGCTGGGCGCGTCGCTCACGTGAGGCACCGCGTTCCTCCTGGGTCAGCCCACAGCCTCGATCTCGCCCGGCCGCCAGGTCTTGTCGAAGAACGGTTGCAGAGGGCTGTAGAACCGCAGGACCACGAACCATCCCTTGCCCGGCGCGGTCTGGATCCAGTTGCCCTCCGGTACGCCGCCGGGCCGGTCGGGCCCGAAGTGCACCGTGGTCGTGCCGTCCGCGTCGGCGGTCGCCGCCGGGGTCGGATAGTCCTGGCTGCCGGCCCGGGGGAAGCGTTGCGGCGTGGAGAGCATCGAGCGGGTCTGGTTGTCGTAGACGGTGCACGACCAGAAACGGGCGGCGGGAATGTCCGGCGGAAGCACCAGACGGTAGTGCCTGCCCCCGTCAAGGGCCCGGTCCTCCTGGTCCGCGCACGCGAACAGGTACTGCGAGCCGATGCCGGGCAGGGGCGCGGTGAACGCCGGGCTGATGCCCACGCCCAGGTACCACCACCAGTTCCGCAGGTTGAGCTTGCGGGCGCCGTCGCTCGCACGGAGCTCGACGCCCCGGTCGGTGATGTCCGGGGGCGGGGTCATGAAGTCGTAGCCGGCCGGGAGCAGGCCGTTGATCCACTGGGAGGACGCACCGTAGAAGTGCGCCCCCTCGTCCGGACGCAGGCGGCACGCGAGGGTGCGGGCCGTCGCGTTCCCCACCGCGGCCGCCTCGACGAGGATCTTCCGCATCCGCGGATCCGGCTGGAAGGGCCGTCCCTTGGCGATCCCGATCGCGGCCAGCGCACCGGCGATCTCGGGGTCGAGCGCCTCGACCGGCTGATCGTGCACGAGCTCGCTCGCGAGGTCGAAGTACGTCGCGTCCGCGGGCGGGACGGTGTTCACGGCGAACCCGGTGCCCTCGACGAAGCGCGGCGGGTCGGGCCTGCGGAGCGCGGCGGTCCACGTCTGCGCGGTCCACGGCGCCGGCGGGGCCGTGCCCCCCGTGACGATCTCCCCGATGCTGGTTCCGAAGAACCCGGGGGCGTAGCGGTGGATGCGCAGCCCCTCCTTGATGCGCCCGACCGCCGGCCCCGGGTCGTCGCCCTCCAGGAAGGCCCGCCCGCCCAGGAGGAGCCGCGTGGTGCGGGTCGGCTGCGTGAAGTAACCGCCCTCCGGAAGTGGACCCTCATAACCGGGCGGGACGAAGAGGTATTTGCCGCCGGCTCCGCGATCCGGCCCTGCCATACCGGGATCCGCGACCCAGCGGAACCACATGTCGTTGACGAAACAGAGGGACAGGGGCGGCATTTCCACGACCAGCGGCCCCTCGGTCAGGTCGAGGAACGTCACGAAGTAGACGGTGTCCGCGTTCCCGGTCAGCACGAGCGTCTCGGGATCCATGAACTCCGAGAAGAGCAGGACGTCGTGGTCCCTGATCCCCGCATCGAGGAAGCCCTTGCGCGCCGCCCACACATTGACCCCGGAGTACGCGTCGAGGAACGCGCGAACGGCGTGCACATAGTCCAGATGGTCGTAGACGCGGTCGGCGGTCTCGCCGGTGGGGCCTGCCCAGCGGAAACTCCAGAGTGCCCAGATGCGTCTCCACCTGCTCGGGCGTCGAGAGCGACGTGATGACCTGAGGTGGGATCCGTCCGGCTTGCTGCAAGGCGTCGCTCCGTTCTCGGGAGAGGTCTCCTCTCGCCCATGAGCCGTACCTGCCGCGGACCACCACTAAACGCATTGTTCTAAGTCATTGGATTCCTATTACTCGGCGGGCTGTGGAGATTACCGAGCTCGAAGTTGTTCTATTCCGTCCGCCCTCCGGGGTCAGCAGGTCTTCCGGTACGGGACGTCAGGAATGTTGGCCTTCCACTCCTTTTTCGTGAGTCCGCCGGTCGTTTCGCAGAGTTCGGCCCGCAGCCGCTCGGGCCCCACCGCATGGGTGCGGAAGCCGCCGAGGGAGTCCACGCTGACCAGCGACCGGCCGTCCGGTGTGAACGCCATCGCCGGCACCGTGCGGCGGTGGCCGGTGAGCGGGATTCCCAGCGGGGTGCGGGTGCGCAGGTCCCACAGCTTGATCTCGCCGTCGGAGCCGGATTCGCCGTAGGCGACGGCCAGCACCCGGTCCCTCGCGTCGTGCACGGGCAGGGAGTAGCGGCCGGTCGGGGTGAGGTCCCCGGTGCGCAGGACGTATCCCGTGCGGGCGAGCGTGACCGGATCGTAGAAGGAGACGCTGCCCCGGAGCTCGGAGGGCCGTCGAAGATCATCGACCCGTCCGCGCTGTACCGGCCCGCCTCCAGGACCGTCGAGCCGCGCCGCAGCACCTTCCCGGACGGGAACTCCACGAGAGTGTGGCCCGAGAGCACCGCCCGGCCGTCCGGACGGAACGCCACCGCCCCCCACGGCTCCCCGCGCACCTCCCGGATCCGCCGCATCGGGGAGAGGGCCCAGAAGGACAGGGACCTGCCCGCGTCGTCGGGACGGTGCTGGACGAGCGACCGCTCGTCCGGGGCGAAGTCCACGTTCTCGACGACCGGGTCCGAGTAGTCGGTGACGGCACCGGGGAGGGAGCCGATCCGGGTGCGCCTCGACAGGTCCCAGACGTCGATCTTCCCGTCATCCATGCCGGTCCTGACCGCCAGCAGGCGTCCGTAGCCGTCCAGGTCGGACCACATCGCGTCGAAGTCGGGCAGCCGGACGGACAGCCGCTCCACCTGGTGCCGGGCCGCGGCCAGCGCCGACCACGACTCGGGGGTGTCGGCGAGCGACCCGGCCGCGACGGCGAGCCTGCGCGCCAGGTCCGGACGACTGCGGCGCAGCGACTGCGCCAACCCCGCGACCTGGGCGGACGCGGCGCGGTCACGCTGCCCGACGACGGTCCGCCGCTGGTCGATCGCGACGACGGCCGCGCCGATCGCGATGACCAGCAGGACCGACAGGCCGACGCTGATCAGCGCGCGCAGCCGCCCCCGGCGCAGCGACAGGTCGGCGGCCGCGTCCAGGAAGCCGCGCTCGACCAGGTTGAGGGTCAGGTGGCGGCGGCCGGTCGCGGCCCACGACTGGGCGCGTTCCAGGGCCGTCCCTGGTAGAGGTCGCTGCGCTTGCGGCCGTGGCCGTGCCAGAGCCGGGAGGCGTCCACGAGGTCCTGGTGGACGCCCAGTCCCGCGCGCTCGGCGTCGGCCCACTCGCGCAGCCTCGGCCACGCGCGGATGAGCGCGGCGCTGGACAGCGTGACGGTCCCGTCCGTCCAGACCAGGACGCCCGCACCGGTGAAGTCGCGCAGGACGCGGTCGACGACCCGGTCGTCGACCTGGCCGTCGGAGAACTCGTCCCGGCGCGCCGAACGCAGCGTGTCCTCGGCGCGCTCGCCAGGCGCGACCAGCCGCAGCAGCAGTTGCGGCACGGCCTCCTGCTCGCGGACGCCCAGGCCGGTGAACACGACCTCCGCGAGTTCGGCGCGGGAGGGCTCGGGCGGCGCGGGCCGGTCGTCGGGGACGGCCCTGCGGGTGGCCTCCTCCAGGTCGATCGCTCCGACCAGGCCGAGAAGCAGGTCCTCGGCGTCGGGACGGTCGGCGGGATCCTTCGCCAGCGACGCCGCCACCAGCGAGCGCAGCGGCTCCTCCAGCACGGAGGTGTCGGGGTGGTGGGTCTCCACCTGACGCGCGATCACGGGCGGGGTGTCGCCGGTGAAGGCGTGCCGTCCGGTCGCGGCGAACAGGACGACCGCGGCCCAGCCCCACACGTCCACCTTGGCGTCGCCGTGCTCGCCCCGGTACCGCTCCGGCGGCATGTACCGAAGGGTGCCCTTGAGCAGGCCGGTCGTGGTGGGCTGCTCCTCGATCCGGGCGATCCCGAAGTCGATGAGGCGCGGCCCGTCCGGGGCCAGCAGGATGTTCTCGGGCTTGAGGTCGCGGTGCACGACCCGCGCGCGATGCACCCCCACCAGCGCGGTGGCCAGCCCGATCGCCAGGCGGCGCAGCTCGTCCGGCCCGTACCGCCCGGCGCGCTCGACGGCCTGCCGGAGGTTCGGCCCGGCGACGTGCTCGCTGACGACGAACGGGATCGGCCCGTCGAGGTCGGCGTGCAGGACCTTGGCGGTGCAGTAGGCGGCGACCTTCCGCCACGCCCATGTCTCCTTGCGGAGCATCTCGCGGTCGCGGTCGTGGACCCCGTACAGGGCCTTGACGGCGACCCGTTCACCGCCGGGCCCGTACCCCTCGTAGACGACACCCTGGCCGCCCGCGCCGAGCCGTCCGTCAAGGTAGAAGGAGCCGAGCTGGCGGGGGTCGCCGGGTTGGAGCGGCTCGGCCATGGCTCTCCTCGCGCTGCCGGTGGAACTCAGATGATCCTCTCAGTCAGACACCAGTGTCTGTCTGTTTGTTCGCCCTAAATGGCACCGGGCGGTGGCCGCGTGGCATGTCCGGAGCGGACACCACAGCGTGCAGCAGGCGAGCCGGAGAGACCAGAGGATCGTGACCGACCGACATGCGCAGGTGATAGGCGGAGGCAGAGGTAAGAGGGACCAGCAGCCGCCTGAGTTCTGATGCGTTGGTCATGAGACGCCGATCATAGAAGTCCTCGTTCGACGTCTGAGGTTCACTGCGGGGGCTGTGATCGGCTCCAGCCTCGGGCGGGGCCTGGTGTGATGTTCCGTTTGGGTTTGGCGCTGTTCATGGGGGGTTGCGTGTCGGGCCGGGTGTGGGCTGGCGGGGACGAGGGATCGGGGACGGGTGCTGGTAGCGGGGCGGTATCTACTGGAGGAGCCGATCGGCAAGGGAGGGATGGGCGAGGTCTGGCGCGCCACCGACCAGAGCCTGGAGCGGACTGTCGCGGTCAAGCTGCTGCTGACGACTGCGCCGGACCCGCAGGCACGCGAGCGGTTCCTGATGGAGGCGCAGACCGCGGCCCGTCTCAGTGACCCGCATGTGGTGGCGGTGTACGACTTCGGGACCCACGAGGGCCGGCTCTTCCTGGTGATGGAGTACGTCGACGGGCACAGCCTCGCCCGCGAGGGGGCCGTGCGCGGTTCCATGACGCCGGCGCGGGTCGCCGGCATCGCCGCGCAGGCGGCGGCCGGGCTGTCCGCCGCGCACCGGCAGGGCGTCGTGCACCGCGACATCAAACCGGGGAACCTGCTGCTCGCCGCCGACGGCACCGTGAAGATCGCCGACTTCGGCATCGCACGGTTCACCGGCGAGGCGTCGGCGGCGCTCACCATGACCGGCCAGGTGATCGGCACCAGTACCTACCTGGCGCCCGAACGGGGCCTGGGCCGTCCCGCCGGCGCGCCCTCCGACGTGTACTCCCTGGGCTGCGTCCTGTACGAGTTGCTGACCGGGCGGCCGCCGTTCCACGGCGACAGCGCCGCCGCCGTCGTGTTCCAGCACGTGGACGCCGCTCCCGTGCCGCCCCGGCACGCGTGCCCGGGGTTGCCAGGCGCGTTCGAGGACTATCTGATGCGGCTCCTGAGCAAGCGGCCCGAGCAGCGCCCCACGGCCCCCGAGGTGGCCGCCTGGTTCGCGGAACGTCCCTGGCACGCCGACCCGCCCACACCGGAGACCGCCGTCACCTCCACGGCCCGGCTGCCCGTCGTCGATCTGCCGTCGCCCCCACCGAGAATCCGTTCGTGGAGGCACTACGGCATCGTCGCGGGCGCCGCGGCTGCCGCGGTCGTGATCGCAGGTGGGATCGGATTGGCGGTCGCCTCAGATGGGGACCGACCTACGCCGTCCCCGACCGTGTCCACCTCGGCGCCATCGGCAGGTAGCGCATCTCCGAGGCCGTCCCCGGAGCACAAGTCCGCCGTCGAGCGCCACGGCCCGCCCCCGAAAAAACCACTGAAACCCGCCAAGAGGGCACCCAAACGCAAGAAGGGCAAGCACAAGTGAACAGCGGACCGGGGGGAGCGTCCTACGGCACAGTGGCGGGAGCGGGGTCTGCCCGCTCCCGCCACTGTCGGGGGTTCACCCCTTGCGGAGTGCCGCGAAGAAGGTGCGTAGGTCGGCGGTCACCGCGTCCGGGGCCTCAAGGGAGGCGTAGTGGCCGCCGGTGGGGAACTCGCTCCAGTGCACGATGTTGGTGTTGTCGCGCTCGGCGAGGGAGCGGATGGTCTGGAAGTCGTCGGCGAAGACCGCGACGCCGGTCGGCGCGGTGTTGATGGCCGGTTCGGCGCCGGAGTGCGCCTCGGCGTAGTGGTAGCGGCCCGCGGTGGCCTGGGTGTTGGTGAGCCAGTACAGCGTGACCTGGGTGAGGATCTGGTCGCGGGTCACCAGGCTCGTGCCGTTGCCGAAGGAGTTGAACAGCTCGCTCCAGGCGAGCTGGCCGACCGGCGAGTCCGCGATGCCGACCGCGACGGTCTGCGGCCGGGAGGCGTTGATCGCGTTGTAGCCGCCGACCGACTGGAACCACTGCATGTGCTCCAGCGCCGCGTACTCCTTGGGCCCGAAGCCGGCGAACTCGGCCGGGTCGCCCGAGGGGAAGGAGAACAGCTGCAGCACGTGCATGCCGAGGTATCCGGGCGGCTTGAGCAGCCCGAGCTCCCGGGAGATCATGGTGCCGGCGTCGCTGCCGTGCGAGCCGTAGGTCTCGTAGCCGAGCTTGCGCATGAGGGCGTCGAAGGTGCGGGCGACCCGCGCCATCGTCCAGTCCCCGTCGGCCAGCGGGGTGCTGAAGCCGAAGCCGGGGATCGAGGGGACGACGACGGAGAACGCGTCCTCGGCCTGCCCGCCGTGCGCGACGGGGTCGGTGAGCGGGCCGATCATGTCGAGGAAGTCCACGAACGAGCCGGGGTAGGTGTGGATGAGCAGCAGCGGGGTGGCGTCCGGCTCCGCGGAGGGCACGTGGATGAAGTGGACCTCCTGGCCGTCGATGTCGGTGAGGTAGTGCGGGAACTCGTTCATCCGCGCCTCCTGCCGCCGCCAGTCGAAGTCGTTGCGCCAGTAGTCGACGGTCTCGCGCAGGTAGCCGTTCGGCGTGCCGAGGTCCCAGTTGTCGACCGCGGCGGGCCGGGGCAGCCGGGTGTTGGCCAGTCGCTGGGCGAGGTCGTCGAGTTCGGTCTGCGCGATCTCTACGCGGAAGGGACGGATTTCGGAGGAAGCGGTGTTCGTCGTCGTCATGTCTTCACAGTAGAACCCATATAGGAAGACCTGATTCCTAATGATGCGGCATCATGCTGAACATGCTGGAAACTTCGGCGAGGCTGCTCGCCCTGCTCTCGCTCCTGCAGTCACGACCGTCCTGGGCGGGCTCTGAACTGGCCGAACGCCTCGGCGTGAGCGGTCGCACGATCCGCAACGACATCGCGCGGCTGCGCGAGCTCGGGTATCCCGTGGACGCCACGCGCGGCACGACCGGTTCCTACTCGCTCGGCGCCGGCACGAAGCTGCCTCCGCTGCTGCTGGACGACGAGGAGGCCGTCGCCATCGCGATCGGGTTGCGCGCCGCGACCGGCATCAGCGGCATCGGCGACAGCAGTGCCCAGGCCCTGGCCAAACTGGAGCAGGTGCTGCCGCACCGGCTGCGCCGCCAGGTGGCGGCGATCCACCAGTCCACGTCGCAGGGGCCGCACAACACCGGTTCCAACGTCGAGGACCCGGAGGTCGACGCGGCGGTCCTGGCCCAGATCGCGACGGCCGTCCGCGACCACGAATGGTTCCGCTTCGACTACACCACCGGGGCCGACGACCGGCCGGGCGAGCTGCCCTCGGGCACGGCGGCGACGTCCGGGCAAAAGCTCGTGGAGCCCTACCGGCTGGTCAACTGGACGCGCCGCTGGTACCTGGTCGGACGCGATCCGCAGACCGGCGCCTGGGCGACGTTCCGGGTCGACTGGATCGCCCCGCGCACGCCCACCCATCGCGTGTTCACCCCGACCCCGCTGCCGGGGCTCGACTACACGAGCTTCGTCCTGCGCGACGTCGCCTCGACGGGCTGGAAGGTGCACGCCCGGATCACCGTGTTCGCCTCCGCGCAGGAGGTGCTGTCGCGTATCAACGCCACCGTCGGCGTGGTCGAGTCGGTCAGCGACGAGCAGTGCGTGCTCGTGACGGGGGCCGACAGCCTGGAGACCATCGCGGTGTACATCGGCATGCTCGGACTCGACTTCGAGGTCACGGGACCGCCCGGTCTCATCGACCATCTCGCCGTCCTGGGCGAACGCTACCTGCGCTCCATCGGCAAGGCCGGCGGCGGTGATGCGGACTCGGCTCGGCGTCCGTGAACGCTCCGCATCGAGGCGCCTCCTACGGCGCGGCGTCTCGACGTCCCGCAAGGGTCATTTTCCCACGGTGGCCTGGACGGTCTCGACCTCTTCGCCGACCTTCATGGGGAGCGTCGCACCGCCGGCGAGCGCCAGGCTCAGCACCGCCGCGGCCAAGCCGAGCGCGGGACGCCACCGCGGCCTCCGGGCTGCCCTCGGCGCCGTCGCGGCGACGTAGTCGCCGACCGCGATGCGCTTCCGGACGGCGACCCAGGACGCCGCCTCTTCGTCGTCCAGCCCACATGCCAGGACGAAGGCGACCAGGAGTTCCTCGCGAGGCAGGCTCTTGCGGCCGAGCGCCGTGGACGCGGTCGAGTAGGGCAGGACGCGACCTGCTTCGGCGGCCCCGGCGCTCCAGTTGCCGGTAGCTGAGACCCGACCAGGCCTTGAGCCGGCGCAGCGCGGCGATGAACTCGCCCTCGTCGGTGGCCACGTCCGGTGACGGTGGCGATGCGGTCACGTTCTCACCCCGATGCTCGTCGATCGCTCCACTATGCCCCAGCCTGAACAGGCCGTACAGCGTCCCGCACAAGCTCGAACAGCATGACCTCTTGATCGTCGCGGCCTGCCTCGGCCAGCCTCTGGCGCATCCCACACGACTGTTCTGGAGGTCGCATGCGACGGATCAATCCGCTCCCCTTCGCCATGGCGCTCACGGCCGCGCTGGCCGCCGCGGGCTGCGGCGGCGACGCCGTGGGCGTGCCGAGGGCCGCCCGAAGCGCGCCCGAGCCCGTCGACCGATCGATCGCGAGTTACCTCGACCGCACGCTGCCCAAGGGCCCGGGCGGGACGGTGGTCGCCGCCCGCGGCACCGAGCTCGTGCACTGCAAGGGTTTCGGCCTGGCGGACCGGACGGCCGGGACCCCGGCCACCTGCGACACCGTCCACGACGTCATGTCGATCACCAAGCAGTTCACCGCGGCCGCCATCATGAAGCTGGAGATGATGGGCAGGCTCAGGACGACCGACCGGATCGGCACGATCCTCGGCCCGGTGCCCGCGGACAAGCGCGGCATCACCCTGCATCACCTGCTGACGCACACGGCCGGGCTGGCCGAGGGGCTCGGTGACGACTACGAGCCCGTCTCCCGCGACGAGATGCTGGCCAAGGCGCTGAAGTCCAAGCTGGTCTCCCGCCCTGGCGAGGAGTTCCACTACTCGAACACGGGATTCAGCGTGCTCGCCGCCATCGTCGAAAAGGTGTCGGGAACCAGCTACGAGCGGTTCCTGGCAAAGTACTTGTTCGCACCGGCGGGAATGACCCGTACGGGCTACGTGCTGCCGAAGTTCTCCCGGTCAGAGGTGAGCGTCGAGTACGACGAGGACGGCGCGAGCCAGGGCCGGCCGTTCGACCATCCCTGGGCCGCCGACGGACCGTACTGGTACCTGCGCGGCAACGGCGGCATGCTGTCCACCGGACGTGACATGTTCAAATGGCATCGCGCGCTGCTCGGCGACACGATCCTCAGCGCCGCCGCCAAGGCCAAGATGTTCGAGCCCCACGCCCGGATCCCCAAGACCGAGGCCGCCTACGGCTACGGCTGGGGCGTCCTGCACACCAAGGACGGCCGGGTCGCGTGGCACAACGGCGGCAACGACTGGTCCTTCGCCAGTTACAGCCGGATCCTGCACGACGGAACCATGGTCTATTGGGTCACCAACCAGGCCTCCCAAGCAGGCCAATGGAACCTCGAGGAGCGCGAACTGGAAATGAACCAGGCCCTGGCCGACCGCGCCCGCGACGCCGACTAGCCTCTCAGCGCTGTTCGGTGAGCCACTGGTCGAAGGTGGTCGGCATGATGCGGGCGTCCGGGCTGGGCAGGAGGGCGTTGCCGGCCGTTTCAAGGCTGAACATCGTCGACCACGTCGGCACGAGCTTCACCGTGCGGCCGCGCGCCTCGTTGGTGCGGCGGGCCATGTCGACCAGGTCCTGGGGCTCGGGCCCGGCGACATCGCTGTAACGCCCCTGCGGCCGGCCCGTCGCGATCTCGGCGAGGACGTCGGCGACGTCCGCGGGCGCGACCGGCTGGACCAGCAGCGGCGCGATCGTGGCGACCCCGTCCTGCTCGGTCCAGCTCGTCACCATCGCGGCGAAGTCGTGGAACTGCGTGGCCGGGACGATCGTCCACGGCACCGGGCCGGCGGCCGCCAGGCGCTCCTGCTCGCGCTTGCCGGCGTAGTGCGCGTTGCCTTCGATGCGGTGGACCCCCGCGATCGACAGCAGCACATGGTGGCCGACTCCGGCGCGCTCCTCGGCGGCGAGCAGGTTCCGCGTGACGGCACCGAAGTAGGCCACCGTCTCGGCCGGGTCGGCCGCGGTGCTGTTGGTGACGTCGACGACCGCCTCGACGCCGGCCAGCGCGTCGTCAAGGCCCCCGCCTGTCGTCAGGTCCACGCCGAGCGATCGGCTGATGCGCACCGCTTCGTGGCCGTCCCGCTGGAGAGCGGCGACGGTGAGGGTTCCGATGTTCCCGGTCGCGCCGGCGACGGCGATCCGCATGATGGCGGCCTCCCTTGTCTGGTGATCGGGAGCCTATCATGGACTAAATAGATCCATGATGTCTGCGATAGGCTCGTGTCGTGAAGCTGCCTGGGAGCACCGAATGGGTCCTGCACTGCGCGACCACGCTGGCTCAGCTGGATCCGGGAGTCAGCGCGTCGACGGCGCAGCTGGCGCAGTACTACGACCTGCCGGCGCCCTATCTCGCCAAGCAGCTGAAGGCCCTCGTCAAGGCCGGACTGCTCACCGCGGCCGCGGGCCCGCGCGGGGGGTTCCGGCTCGCACGGCCCGGCTCCGAGATCACGCTCCTGCAGATCGTCGAGGCCGTCGACGGCACGTCCTCCCCGTACGAGTGCCGCGAGATCCGCCGGCAGGGCCGGGGGGCGCTGCCGGCCGCCGAGTGCCGGGAGCCCTGCGTCCTCGCCGCGAAGATGGCCGACGCGCACCAGGCCTGGCGGGACAGCCTCTCCGGCGTCACCCTGGCCGACGTCCTCGACACCCTCCCGCCGTCGGCGCCTGCCCGCACCCGATCACGCCTGGCGGAGCCGTCCTAGCCTGCGCCCCTTCCGCACGGGGGACGGAGGACCCGGAGTGGTCTGGTCGATCTTGGTCTCGGGGGGCCTCGGGCGTCATTAGGATCCCCTGGTGCTCTCCAAACGATCTTTCGCGGGCGGCGGTCTGCTCGCCCTGCTCGCCCCCTCGGCACTGCTCGGCGCGCCCCCCGCCGCCGCCGACGACGGCGGTCCCGCGGAGCCGCCCAAGGTCGAACTGGTGCTCGACGTCAGCGGCTCCATGCGGGCCCGCGACATCGACGGGCGCAGCCGGATGGAGGTCGCCCAGCACTCCTTCGGCGCGGTGGTCGACTCCCTGCCCGCCGAGACGCAACTGGGCATCCGCGTGCTCGGGGCGCGGTACCGGTTCCCCGGCAGCAGCAAGGCCGTCGGATGCACCGACACCCAGCAGATCTCCCCGGTCGGCCCGGTGGACAAGGCGCGGGCGAAGGCGGCGATCGCGACGCTGCGCCCCACCGGCTGGACGCCGATCGGGCTCGCGCTCCGCGCGGCGACCCGGGACCTGGGCGCCGGGGAGACGACACGGCGGATCATCCTCATCACCGACGGCGAGGACACCTGCTCGCCCCCCGACCCCTGCGAGGTGGCCCGCCAGCTCGCGTCCCAGGGCACGCACCTGGTCGTGGACACCCTCGGGCTGACCCTCAACGACAAGGTCCGGCAGCAGCTCACCTGCATCGCCGCCGCGACCGGCGGGACCTACACCGCCGTCCAGCACGAGGAGGAGCTGACCGGGCGCCTCAACCAGCTCGTCCAGCGCGCCGGCAGCACCTACAAGAGGACTCCCGAGAAGGTCGCCGGGACCGCGGGGTGCGCCGGCGCGCCCACGCTCGCACCCGGCGTGTACACCGACCGGGAACGGTTCAGCGAGCACCGCTGGTACCGGGTGTCGGTGGCCCCGGGCCAGGAGCTGCGCGCCTCCGTCAGCGTGTCGCTCGACCGGACCCTGAACCCCGACCACGGGGTGCTGCTGCGCGCGGTGTCGGGGGCCGGGCAGGAACTCGTCCGCGGCACGGACGCGGGCAGCGGACGCACCGACGTGCGGTCCACCGGCCTGCGCTGGTCGGACCAGCGGACCGAGGCCTCCGCCTCGCCCTCGCCGGACGGCGGTTCCGGCGGAACGCCGGTCTGCCTGGTGGTGAGCAACTCCTTCTCCGCCCCGGCGTCGGTGCGGACGGCGCCCGGCATGCCGCTGGAGCTGACCGTCGACCTCGTGCCGTCCTCGGACGCGCCGGGCGAGCCGGACCTCGGCCGCGGCTGGCTGCTGCTGCTCGTGCTCGCCGGGACGGGCCTGGTCGCAGGCCTGGTCACCGGGTGGCTCGCCCGGTGGCGGGTGGCCGTCTGGAAGGAGAACTGACCATGCGCACCCCCCTCCTCCTCGCCTCCGCGGCCGCGGCCTGCGCCGTCCTGCCCGCGACCGCCCCGCCGGCCGCCGCGGACACCTCGCCGAGCCCGCGGCCGACGGTCGGCACCGCGGGGACGTCCTTCCTGACCGCGACCACCGTGGAACCGGGGCAGCCGGTCCGCGTGCCCGCCTCGACCGGCGACTACCTGTACTGGTCGTTCGCCGCCGCGGCCGGGCAGACCGGGCGGATCGCGGTGACGGTGACGCTGCCCCCCGCGGCGAGCCGCCACGGCGCCGCGACGTACACCATCGACGTCTTCGACGGGCTGCGGCGCCGCCAGGCGTGCACGGCCGGTCCGCAGAACGCGACGGCGGCGGCCGGGGCCGCGAGCGTCAGGCTCCGCTGCACACTGCGGCAGGTCCGGGCGTGGGCCGAGCCGTGGGCCGACGACCCGCTGCCCGGCACCTACTACCTGCGCCTCGCGGCGAGCGGCCTCCCCGAGCAGGACCTCGGCCTGCCGATCCGGGCCGACGTGCGGATCAGCGCCAAGGACGGGGACGCCCGGCCGGCGGGCGCGGAGCTGAAGGCGCCGCTGTCCCCGGCCGTGGACCCCGGAGCCACGCTCGCCCCGGGGACCGCGCCCTCGGCGAGCCCCGTGAACTCGGCGCCGAAACCGGCGGAGCGGGTCAGGGGCTGGTTCTCCTGGCCGTCGAGCCGGTGGTGGTGGACGATCGGCGGAGGCGTCCTCGCCGCCGTCACGGCCGTGGCGGGCTACAGCCTGACCCGGCATCCGCGCCGCTGGTTCTCCGCACCGCGCTGAACCGCTCCGGGCGGTCAGAGGCCGTCGATGCCGATCTCTTGCATCTTCCCGTCGGGGCCCAGACGGAAGCGCCGGGGCGGGCCCATCCTCGCGATCGCCTCGGCGTAGGCGGCTTCACGTTCGGCCTGCTCGCGTCCCGTTGGATCGGTCACCTTGAACCCGTACATGGGGATCTCTTCAGCGTTGAGATCGGTGTCCTCCGGGAGGCCTTCGAGGACGAAACCGAACAGGAAGCGCAACGCGTCCTCGCCCATCTCCAGCGGATGGAACGGGAGCGCATACGGCTCCTCGTCGTCCCAGGCCGGATCCGGCTCCACGGCGCGTTCGCCGGCCCAGTACGGGCGCTCGAACTCCAGCGGATCGCCGATGTTCTCCATGATGCCGCTGTCCGGGGAGAGGCTCAGCGAGCGCACCAGCGTCCCGTCCTCCCAGATCGCGAACGCGAGCCAGTCGACGACCGAGTGCATCCAGTGCAGGACGATCCGGCGCCCCTCCCCGAGCCGCCGCAGATGCTCGGGTAGTTCCGACGGACGGTCGAGCACGGGCCTGTGGTCGATGAGCAGATCCGTCCCGGGCAGCGCGAGGGCGTAGGTCACGTCGTCGGGCGGGTAGGTGTCATCGAGCGTGCCGTCAGCGATCCGCTCGATCGCGTAGCCCGGATGAATCCGCCGGACGAGGTTCTCGGCCTCAGCACGGCCTGAGGGCGGTGCCCCGGCCAGCGCCGACCGCACATGGCCGTCCGTGAATGCCAGCAGCGCCGTCTTGGCTCCCATGCCGCTCCCCAGGTTCGCGTGTCCATCGCCCTCGATGAGCGAGAACTCTAGGGATCGGGGCTGACACTCCTTCGGAATTTACATACATGGCGTATGTATGTACTCTCCTGTGTGATCTTTCCAGGGAGGGACGCTCATGCGGGCGGTACGGCAGACGGCATGGGGAGGCACCGAGACCATGGTGCTGGTCGAGGTGGCGAGACCGGCACCGGTCTTCGGAGAGGTGCTCGTGAGGGTGGTGGCGGCCGGGGTCAATCCGGTGGACGTCTACACGCGCCGCGGCCAGGCGTACAACCGGGTGCTCGACCTGCCGTTCATCAACGGCTGGGACGTCGCCGGCGAGGTGGTGGAGACCGGCTACGGCACGCCCCGGTTCCGGCCGGGCGACCGGGTGTTCGGCATGCCGTGGTTCCCCCGGGCGGCGGGCGCCTACGCCGAGTACGTCACCGCCCCCGCCCGCCATTTCGCCCGGATGCCGGACGGCCTGGACTTCACCGAGGCGGCGGCGCTGCCGCTGGCCGGGCTGACGGCGTGGCAGATGCTCGTCGAGGTCGCCGCCGTCGCGCCCGGACAGCGGGTCCTGGTCGCGGGCGCGGCCGGCGGCGTGGGGCACCTCGCGGTCCAGATCGCCAAGGCCCGCGGGGCGCACGTGACCGGCACCGCGAGCGCCGCCAAGCACGCCTTCGTCCGCGGGCTGGGCGCGGACGAGGTGGTCGACTACACCACGGCCGAGGTGTCCGCCGCGGTGCGGGACGTGGACGTCGTCATCCAGATGTTCGGCGGCCGGGCCGGGCTCGACGCGCTGGAATGCCTGCGGCCCGGCGGCGTCCTGGTCAGCGGCCAGGCGGCCTGGACCCCCGGGCTGCACGAGCGCGCGGGCGAGCTCGGCGTGCGCGCCGTGGACTACCTCGTCGACCCCGACGGCGCGGGGCTCGGCGCGCTGGCCGGGCTCGTCACCGCCGGACGGCTCAAGGTGCACGTCGACGCCGTGTTCCCGCTGGCGCAGGCGGCCGCGGCGCACGACCGCATCGACGGCGGCCGCACCACCGGCAAGATCGTGCTCGCCGTCGGCGAGCCCGCGTGAGACGAGGAGGCACGGGGATGCCCGAGGAGCACGTCACGCCGACCGCGGTCGTACGGGCGTACGCGCGGGCCAAGAGCCGCGCCGACGTCCCGGCGGCGATGCGGTTCTGTCACCCGGACGTCGTCTTCGAGACGATCGCCTTCGGGGCGGTCGCGACCGGCTGGGACGAGGTCGCCCGGCAGAACACCGCGTTCCTGCGCACCTTCCCCGACTACGGCGTGAAGTTGGAGTACCTGGTCGAGGCCGGTGAGCTGGCCGTCGGCGCCGGGACGGTCCGGGCCACCATGGTGGAGAGCCTGGTGGGGATCGAACCCACGGGCAGGTCCTTCGCGCTGCCGTTCGCCTGCCACTGGACCGTGCGGGACGAGCTGATCGCGCATGAGCGGTTCTTCTTCGACTTCCATCAGATGTGCGAGCAGCTCGGACTGTCCACAGAGGCCGCGGCGGCGAAGTTCACCGCCTGGCGCGAGCGTGCGGAAGAGGCGACGCGATGACGACGTACGTGCTGGTTCATGGTGCTTGGCACGGCGGCTGGTGCTGGCGTCACGTGGCCGCGCGGTTGCAGGCCGCCGGTCACGAGGTCCACACCCCGACGCTGACCGGCCTCGGTGAGCGCGCGCACCTGGCGGGGCCCGAGATCGGCCTGCGGACGCACATCGACGACCTTTCGGGCCTGCTGACCTACGAGGGCCTCCGGGACGTCGTGCTCGTCGGGCACAGCTACGCCGGTCTCGTCGTGCGCGAGGCCGCCGACCGCATGCCGGAACGCGTCGCCCGCATCACCATGGTCGACGCCTGGGCGGGCCGCGACGGGGAGTCGCTGGACGACGTGGCCCCCGGTTTCTTCCGCGACTGGATCGAATCGGTCACCGTCGACGGCCTCGTCCCGCCCGCGCCCGCGGCCACCGTCGGCGTGACGGAACCGGACCAGGTCGCATGGCTGGAATCCAAATTGACGCCCCATCCGCGGCGGACGTTCTCCCAGCCGACCCGATTGTCCGGGGCCGTCGACGCGATCCCGTGCCGCGCGGTGCTCTGCACGCCCGGCGGGCCCATGCCGTTCGTCCGGCTCGCCGATGAGCACGGCTGGGCGGCCACGGTCCTGGACGTCGGCCACGACGCCATGGTCACCGCACCGGGCGAACTGGCGGACGTCCTCCTCCAGGACGCGTGCGGCTCGTGACCCGGCCGGTCGAGCATGCCCGGCCACGCCGACGTCCTCGGATTCGTCGCCGTTCTTCTATTCTCGTCCGGGTCGGGAGGAGACGCGGATGGCAGCGAACACGAGTGCGCGCCGGAGCCAGCAGGAACGCACCAGGGCGACGACGGGCGCCCTGGTCGCGGCGGCTCGTGAGCTCTTCGTCGATGACGGGTTCTCCGCCACCACCCTGGACGCGATCTGCGCCAGGGCCAGGGTGACGCGCGGCGCCTTCTACCACCACTTCAGCAACAAGGAGCACATCTTCCGCGAGGTCTACGCCGCCGAGCAGGAGAGGCTCGCCGCCGTCGTCCGGCAGGCGTTCCGGGCCGAGCGGGATCCGTGGGACGGCGTGTTCGCGGGCTGCCGCGCCCTGCTGGAGGCGTCGCTGGAGCCCGACGTCCGCCGGATCACCCTGCTGGAGGCGCCGGGGGCGCTCGGCTGGTCCGCCATGCGCGACGTCCAGGCGGGTTGCAAGGACCAGATGCGGCGCGGGCTGGCCATCGCGGTCGAGGCCGGGTGCATCTCCGAACGGCCGCTGGATCCCGCCACCTCGCTGCTGTACGGCGGGATCTGCGAAACAGCCCTGGACATCGCGCGCACCACTGACCAGCGTGCCGCGTTGGACGGCTCACTGGCGGAGCTCCGGTTGGTGCTCGCCGGCGTCTCCGGCCGTGCGACCGCCGGCTGCGCCCACACGGACCGTCCCTGATCCCCTCCGGGCCTCTGACCCGGCGTCACGAGCGGCGACTGCCCCGAGTCCGCGCGGTACGCGTTCGCCGAGGCGGTCAGTCGACCATGAGCCAGCCGCGCACCTCGGCCTCGTGGTCGATGAAGCGGTCGCCGGAGACGTCGATGACGACCTTGTCGATGGCGCCTCCGGTGAACCGGAACGGCGGCCGGTAGTCGGGGGTGACGGGCGAGCCGTCGGCACGGCCCACGCAGATCCCGTCCCCGACGGGGCAGAAGTAGCTGGGCTGGGTGATGATGCGGGCGTCGGCCACCTGGCGCTCGTTCACGTACAGGGTGAGGAGGCCCGACATCCCGGGCATCTCGGGGTCGGTGCCACGTTCCTCGGCCTTGAACTCGGCCGTGAACGTGTGCCTGCCCCGCTCAAGGGACAGGTCGGCGGTGACGACCTGCAGGCGGCTGCCCACCCAGTTGTAGGCGTACGTCAGGCGGCCGTCCTTGATGTACAGGCTGTGCCCGCCGGAGACACCGCCATGGGCGAACAGGACGCCCTCGACGTCGTCCGAGTGGAGTTCGACCCCGGCGACGATGGTGTACGACCGGCCGTTCGTCATGACGCCTGACTGCTCGGGCACCGGCGCGCAGTCGGGGTAGTAGACGTAGCGGTCGCGGCGCGGTGTGCCCTGCGGCCGTTCGGCGAGGGTCTGCTCCAACGCGGTGCGGTCGTCGAGCGGAAGCCCGTTGTAGAGGCCGGCGTGGTAGTGCCACAGGCCCTTGAGCCGCTCCAGCCGCTCGGGCTCCCGGGCGGCCAGGTTCGTGCTCTGGGCGCGGTCGCGGGTGAGGTCGTAGATCTCCCACTCGTCTTCCTCGAACCTGCCCCAGCCGCTCAGGGGCGGGTGGACGGTGCAGGCCAGCCACCCGTCATGGTAGATCGCGCGCTGCCCCAGCATCGCGTAGAACTGCGTGAGCTTCCCCGGCGCCGAGGGGTCGGTGACGGAGGCCGCGAAGCTCCGCCCCTCGATCGGGCTCTGCGGGCGTCCCCTCAGAACCTCCGGGGGCTCGACGCCCAGCAGGTCGTAGAGCGTCGGCGTGACGTCGACCGCGTGGACGTACTGGTGGCGCACCTGGCCGCGGGCCTTGATCTTGGCGGGCCAGGCGACCAGGCACATGTCCGCGACGCCGCCCTCGTACCCGGCCCAGCGCTTCCAGTACGGGAACGGGGTGTCGAACGCCCACGCCCACCCGGTGTTGTAGTGGTTGTAGGAGGTGGGGCCGCCGAGTTCGTCGATGTGCTCCAGGGACAGCTCGGCGGGGGTGGGCAGGCCGTTGAAGAACCGCCACTCGTTGAACGTCCCGTCCGGGCCGCCCTCGCCGCTGCCGCCGTTGTCGGAGACCGCCACGATGATCGTGTTGTCGAGCTCGCCGGAGGACTCCAGGAAGTCGATCACCCGGCCGAGCTGGTCGTCGGAGTAGGACACGTAGCCGGCGAAGACCTCCGCCATCCGGGCGAACAGCCGCCGCTCCCCCTCGCTCAGGGAGTCCCACGGACGGACCGTGTCGAGCTCCGGCCACGGCTGCCCCGCCGGGCCCGTCGCGTCCGGCTCGCCGTGCGGGTTGATCGGGGAGAGCTCGGTGTCCTCGGGCAACAGGCCGATCTCCTTCTGACGGCGCAGGATCTCGGGCCGGATCGCCTCGTAACCCTCGTCGAAGACCCCCTTGTACCTGTCGGCCCACTCCGTGAAGACGTGGTGCGGCGCATGGGCCGCGTCCAGCGCCAGGTACATGAAGAACGGCTTGTCCGGCTGGACGGCCTTGGCGTCACGGATGAACTGAATGGCCTTGTCGGACAGGTCCTTGGCTATGTGGTAGCCCTCCTCGGGCGTCCCCGGCGTGGCGACCTGGTGGTTGTCGTGGACCAGGGTCGGATACCAGGAGCTCGATTCGCCGTTGAGGAAGCCGTAGAACCGCTCGAACCCGCACCCGAGCGGCCAGCGCCCCTTGTAGGCGGCCATGCTGGTCTCCCACCCGGGCGCCAGATGCCATTTGCCGACGCAGTAGGTGTTGTAGCCGCGCTCGGCCAGGACTTCGGAGATGAACCCGTTCCCCTCGGGGATGCGGGTGGAGATCCCGGGGAAACCGGCGCCGAACTCGGCGACCGTGGCCATTCCGTTCGACGTCGCGTTCCGGCCGTTCAGCAGCGAGGCCCTGCTCGGCGAGCACAGCGCGGTGGTGTGGAAATTCGAGTAGCGCAGGCCCAGGTTCGCGATCCGGGTCATCGTCGGCGTCTTCACCGGGCCGCCGTAGCAGTCCATCGTCCCGTACCCGACGTCGTCCCACACGATCACCAGCACGTTCGGGGACCCCTTGGGCGCCCACGGGGACAGGAACGGCTCCCAGTCCGGCTCCGAATCACGGATGTCCAGAGCGATCCTGCCCTTGAAGCCCTTCGCCATGACGCCTCTCCCCCGCGTGCGCTTCCTCCGCTCACCGGTGCGCTGCCGCCGGATACGTTCCCTCCGTGGGCGGCGGCGGTACCGGCACCGCGTCAAGGCCTCGCGATGAAATGGTCACCTCGGGGCGGCGCGCCTCATGCGGGAGTGGTGCCGGCGGCGTGGTTCAGAGCGGTGTTCTCGGTCCTGATGCGGATTCTCAGGAGGCCCAGGTTCACGACGGTGAACAGCAGGGCGGTGATCCAGCAGGTGTGCACCAGCGGCAGGGCGATGCCCTCGACGACGACCGCGACGTAGTTGGGGTGGCGCAGCCGGCGGTAGGGGCCCCGGTCAACCAGCGGCAGGTGCGGGACGATGATGACGCGGGTGTTCCACCGTCTGCCGAGGGTGGCGATGCACCACCAGCGCAGCCCCTGGGCCAGGACGGCGAGGGCCAGCATCGACCAGCCCAGGATCGGGACGAACGGGCGGTCGAGCAGCCGCGCTTCGAGCAGCGCGCCGCCGAGGAGGCCGACCTGGGCGGCGACGATCCCCAGGTAGTGCCCGCGGCCGTACTCCACACCGCCCCTGCTCCTCGCCCAGGCCTGGTTCCGGCGCGCCACGATCAGCTCGGCGATCCGCTCGGCCCCGACGAGCGCGATGAGCAGCGTGAACCCGATCACGGGTTCACCAGCGCAGCAGGAGCAGTTCGGCGGAGAACCCGGGGCCGAGCGCCATCAGCAGCCCGGGTTCGCCGTCCGGCGGACGGCGCCGTTCGATCGTCTCCTGCAGCACGTTGAGCACCGAGACCGAGGACAGGTTGCCGACCCTCTGCAGGGATTCCCAGGTCAGGTCGAGTTCGCCGTTCCCGAGGGCGAAGGCCTCGGCGATCGTCTCGATCACCTTCGGCCCCCCGGGGTGGCAGACCCACGAGGTCACCTCGCCGGGAGACAGACCGTGCTCACCGAGGAAGGCGGTGACGTCGCCGGCCAGCGTCGCCTCGACGTGGTCGACCAGGTCGGCGGCCAGGACGATCCGGAAGCCGTGCTCACCGACGTCCCATCCCATGAGCCGCTGGGTGCCGGGATAGAGCTTGCTGCGGGTCGCGACGACCTGCGGCCCCCAGCGGACCGGCAGCCCCGGACCGGTCTCGCGGTCGCCCCCGACCGCCACGGCGGCCGCGGCGCCGTCCCCGAACAGGCCGCTGGCCACCAGGTTGGCCAGCGAGCCGTCGTCGCGCTGCGCCGTCAGCGAGCACAACTCGACGCAGACCAGCACCGCCACCTGGTCGGGCCACGCGCGCAGGTAGTCGTACAGCCGCGACAGTCCCACGGCACCGGCCGCGCATCCCAGCCCGAAGATCGGTACCCGCTTGACGTCGTCCCGCAGGCCCAGGCGCTGGGCCAGGGACGCGTCCAGCGAGGGGGTGGCGACCCCGGTCGAGGAGCAGAAGACCAGCTGGTCGACCTGCGACGCGTCGACCCCGGACGCCTCCAGCGCGCCCCGGGCGGCCCGCTCCCCGAGGGCCAGCGCGGTTTCGGCGTAGACGCCGTTCGCCGTGGTGAAACCGTCGAGGTTCGCGTACTTCTCGATCGGCAGGGCCAGGTACCGGCCCATCACCCGGGTGGCGGAGTGGAAACGCTCCACCACCCGCCGATCGGCCGCGGTCGCCTCGACGACCGCCTCGGTGATCTCACGCTGGTCGTAGTGATGTTCCGGCAGGACGGTCTGAACAGCCCCTACACGCACAGCTCCCCCTAAGGCCACCCTCCCGCCCCTTACCCATCGGTGCGGCTTGTACCAGCCGGACGGGTTCGATGGGGCGATCAGGTGGCCCGTGAAAGGGGATGCTCACGCAGCGGGCAGCACGTTCAGCCGCTGCAGCAACTCGCGCGAGACCGTGGCGCGCTTGGCGGCGTCGCCGTCCTTCACGACGTCGAGGTTCAGCGCGAAGGTGTAGACGCGTCCGTCGCGCTCGACCCACCCGGCCCACCAGCCGGTGCCGGGGCCGGGGGCGTTCTGCCAGCCCGACTTCGCGTACAGCTTGTACCCGTCCTTCTCCTCCTGCTTGATCAGGTCGCGGACGGTGCGCTGGTGCTCGCGCGAGGCGGGCAGGCGTTGCGCCGCCAGCCGCTCCATGAACCGGGTCTGCTCCACCGCCGAGATCTCCAGCGGGCCGTCCAGCCAGAACCGGTCCACCTTCGGCCCGGTCTGGCGGTTGCCGTAGCCGAACCGGTGGAGCCACTGCCGTTCGCGCTTCAGGCCGATACGGCGGGCGATCACCTGGAACGCCGCGGCGTTGGAGATGCGGATGGCCTCCCGCATCGTCATGTCCTGCTCCCATTCGGGGAACGGCTGCGGCGTCCCGTCCCAGGGGATCACCTCGTCGGGGCTCTTGACCACCCCGGTCTCCAGGGCGACCAGCGCATGCGGGACCTTGAAGGAGGAGGCGGGCACCAGCCGGGTCTCGGCGCGCCGCCGGTCCACCACGGTCGTGTTCCGGGTCTTCACGTCCAGCAGCGCGAACGAGCCGTGCACGCCCGCCGCGTCGAAGACGGCCAGCAGATCGTCGCGTACGGTGACGCCGGGCCGGATCTGATCGGTGGCGGCGACGACGGCGGCGCCGCGCGGGGGCGAGTCCTGGGCGCCCGCGCCGCACGCGGCGGTGCCGAAGAGGGTGAGCGCGGCGAGGGCGGTGGCACCCAGCCGGACGCGCGTAGTTCCGGAAGAAGGCTTGATCATGAGGTCACTCGATCATCGCGCGACCCCTCCTGTCCAATATGGATATCAATCACCGATCAGGATCGAATTACATATCATTGCCGGTCAGCGTCGTGATCTCACGATTTCGGGAGGGTCTCGTCGGCAAGGTTCGAACATCCAATGAGAGGGACCGGCTCGCCGGTCGGCCTCGTGCGGTCACGCAGACACAGTTGTCTGCCAGTTGGTCGGAACACCTTCTTCCGGCCGTTTCACACCGATAGGTTCTGCTCATGGGCTGGGACGGTGACGGGGTGCTGGCGGGCCGGTACCGGAACCTCGGCCGGATCGGCCAGGGCGGCATGGGCTCGGTGTGGCGCGCCCATGACATCGACCTCGACCGCGAGGTCGCCGTCAAGGAGCTCCGGGTGCCCGAACAGGCCACCGACCAGGAGCGGCGCGTCTGGTACGCCCGGATGGAACGCGAGGCCCGCGCCGCCGCGCGCCTGAGGCACACCGGCATCGTCACCGTCTACGACCGGGTGACGAGCGACGACGGCCGTCCCTGGATCGTCATGGAGCTGGTCCGCGGGCGCTCCCTCGAACAGCTGCTGGCCGAGCGGCCGGCGCTTCCCCCGGACCAGGTCGCCGCGATCGGGCTCGCGATGCTGGACGCCCTTTCGGCCGCCCACGCGCAGGGCGTCGTCCACCGCGACGTCAAGCCCGCCAACGTGCTCCTCGAAGGCGACCGGGTCCTGCTCACCGACTTCGGCATCGCCGCGCTGGAGGGCGACGTCACCATCACCCGGTCGGGGATGGTGCTGGGCACGCCCGCCTACATGTCCCCCGAACAGGTGGAGGGCAAGGCCGTCACCCCGGCCTCTGACCTGTGGTCCCTGGCCGCCACCCTGTATGCGGCGGTCGAGGGGCGCCGTCCCTTCGACGGGCCCAGCCATGGAGCCGTCTTCGTCGCGATCGCCACCCGGCAGCCGCCACCGCCGCGGTGCGGTGGGCCGCTGGCGCGGGTCCTGAACGGACTGCTCCGCAAGGAACCGGACGACCGCCTCTCACCCGCCCAGGTCCGCGACCTGCTCAACGCCGCCCTGAACCCCACCGCTGACGCCGCCGCCACCGCGGCCGACGCCGGACCGCCCATCCCCCACCGCCCGCACCGCACCGCACTCCTCCACCCGCCTTCCAGAGAAATCCCGCTCCCCCGCCACCGAACGGTCCTCGTCAGAGCCGCCCTTCTGTTCACCGCGCTCGCCGTTCTGGTCTTCCTCGCCGCGCCATGGAGCGATTCCAGTGGGGATTTCCCTCTGGACACGGACGTGGGTAAGCGGATCATCCTGCTGCTACCAGTGGTCGCCGCGTTCGTCCTCATGTGCGGGCTCTGGTTCCTGCCGCACAGGCCGACGCTCGTCCTCGTCCTCGTGTTCGCGATCCTCGGCGGACTCCATCTGGAACCCCTCATCGTGCACGTGTACCGAACGTCCGGCACCGTCTCGGTCATCGAGCCCAACATCGGTTTTGAGATCTCCTGGACGCTGAGCACGCTCGCGTTCATGTTCGCCTTCACCGCGGCGAACCCATCGCTCGCCGGACGGGTGACGGCCCCGCCCGCCCGCTTCGCCCTGCTCACGGTGGCCGTGCTCGTCGAAGGCCTGGTGGCCCTGCTCTGGGTCATGCCCATCTACTGGGCGGCGGGAAAAGGCCTGGACCTGGACCTGGACCGCCACGCCGCCCTCATCGCCCTTCTCATGCTCCTGGGCCTGGTCTGGTTCGGCGTCCAGCCGTTCATCTGGTCGGGCAAGATCAGATCCGAGTTCTCCCGCCACTGACCGGACATGTCGTGCGCGGCGCCCGCGACCGAGGTCGCGGTCCGTTCCCGTGTTGCGGAACCGATCATGGAGGCGGGCCGTCGCAGGGTTTCGCGGTCGTTCAGGAAAGCAGGGACGAAGGACGAGATGACTCAGTTTCCGCAAGTGCCGGCACCGGCGGACCTCGCCGCCGCCGGGCCCAAGGGCGCCAAGAAGATGCTGACCAAGGCCGCGGACCCGCTGCCCGCCGCCGAACTGGCGCCGTTCTTCGAGCAGGCCCTGCCGGGAACTGGTGCGGGCGGGCGAGAGTGAGCTCGCGTTCTGGGCGTTCGGGCAGGCGCGCAAGGTCGAGAAGGACCATCCCGCGCTGCTCGACCTCGACCGGGTCCAGGACGTCTTCCTCGAACTCGTGCCCGCGGGCGGCGTCGGACCGGCCGCGCTGCGCGACTACGCCAAGACGCTCGCCGCGGAGTTCCCGGCGGAGGAGGCGCACGCCCGCTTCCGCGCGGTGATCTGCGCGGGGTTCGACGCCGGGCTCATCCCGTACGCCCGGATCTTCCCCGACCTGCGCACGCTGGCCCGCGCGGCGAAGATCAAGAAGCGGGACGAGGAGGAGTTCCTGGCGGAGCGGCTGCTGCGCGCCGGGCTCATGCCCGTCGCGTCCCACCAGATCTGGGCGGCCGCCCGCGAACCGCTCGCCGCGGTGGCCCGACGCGACGACGCCCTGATGGAGCGGCTGATCGCCGCCGAACCCGACTCCGCCCACCACGACGAGGAGAGCGGCGAGGAGGTCGCCGAGGAGATCCGGCAGATGTGGCTGGAGTGCCTGGCCGCGAGCGGCGCGGGGGCGCACCTGTCGGCGCACTGGTTCGGCCACGACGGACGGGGGTGCGCGGCCGCCGTCCTGCTGGAGCTAGCCGACCAGGCGGGGGAGCGCCTCTTCCCGGACGCCGAGGTGGTGTACGGCGACGAGACCGACCCGGCGCTTCCGCCTCGCGACTACCGGAACATCCTTCCCCAGAACGAGATGGGCACCGACGCGCCCCGCTGGTGGGGTTCGAACTTCGACGCGGGGCAGCAGGCCGCGGACGTGGCGTCCGGGCCGGAAGGACGCGACCGCTTCGCCGCCCTGCTCGACGCGTTCGTCCGCGACATGGGGTACTACGGCAACGTCGACTACCCGGCCACGGTGAGAGCGCTCTGGGACCTGCCGGAGACCCGGGAGGTGCTCAGCGAAGCCGTCGAGGGCTGGAAGGCCGACGCGGGCCGCCCGGACCTGCCCTTCCTCCACACCGCGCTGCAACGGCTGGTGCGGCTCACCGGCCGCAGCGGAGGTCTCCTCGACCTGGAGCCCGGCGTCGCCGAGGGGCTCGACCCCGCCGACCCCGTGGACGCCCTGCTGGCGGCTCTGCGCGGCGGCATTCCCGCCGAACTGGGCGTGCCCGGTGACGGGACGCCGTCGAAGTCACCGAAAGCGGGCCGGACGATCATCCAGCACCTCGGGTACCTCACCGTCACCGAACGGTCCTGGCACGCCTACGCGTCCGTCAGCGGCGACGACTCCCTGGGGGTGAGGCTTCCCCAACTGCCCGACGGGATGCTGCCCTGGTACGACGGCGAGACCGCCGTCCTGTCACGGGTGAAGGACGGCGTCTGGCAGTCCTTCCGGGTCGAGGGGCAGACGGGCCAGACCGTCGCGCTGACCCTGGACCCCGACACCGCCACCGCACGCCCCCAGGCGCCGGGGACCGCCGAGGTGACGTTCCCGGGCGCCGCCGGGCCGAGCGAGGTCCGGTCGGGCCGCGGCGCGATCACGGTCACCGCCCCCGACGGGACCCGGACGGCCCGGCTGCCCTTCTCACCCGTCATGAGCACCAAGGGCGGGCTCGTGCCGCCGCCCGGCTGGTGGCCGCGGCGGGACCCGGCGGACCCGGCCGGGTCGGCGGCGCTGCGGCGGCTCGGCCGCGAGGGGGCGGCGCGCCTGCTGGAGGCGGCGCTGGCCGGACCGCGCGCGGCCGCCGGCGCGCTGGAGGCCGTGCTGCCCGAGGTGACCGCGCCGCCCCTGCGCGACGGCGTCCTCGCGGCGGCCCGCACCGCGGCCGAGTGCCTCCTTCTGGCGATCGAGGTGCGGAACCGGATCGGCCGTCCCCAGCCTCCGGCGCTGCCCGCGCTGGTCTCACCGGCCACCGGGCTCCCCTTCGAGCGCACCGCGGCGCAGACGAGATGGCTCGTGCGCCAGCGCCTCATCGCCCGCGCGCTGGAGTCGGCGACGAACGACGAGCCCGAGGCCGGCGAGCCCTACCTCGTCCGGACGGTCTCCCTGCCGCCCCGGGCCTACGTGGGCGTCGAGCCGGACACCCTGGCGGGCTACGCGCTCCCGGCCGTCCTGCCGTGGACTCCTGACTCGCAGCGCGAACGCATCCTCGACGTCCTGCGCCTCTGGGCCAACGCTCCGATCGGCGACGGCACGGGCTCCTGCCGGATGCTGCGCCTCACTCCGGCGGGCGCCGAGGGGCAGACCCGCGCCGAACACCAGATGGTCGACAGGCGGCTGGAGAAGGAGGCGCCCGGGGAGCTCTGGCGCACCCCCGGCGGCGCCCTGCTGATCCTGGACTACCAGCGGCGCGACCGGACCGCGACGGCCGTGGAGTACGCGCCCGGAGGCGAGTTCGACCAGGACGGGCCGCCCGGCTGGCAGGCGGCCCGGGCCCCGGTTCCCTGCTGGGGCGACGCCGACCGCGTCGTCCGGCTCATCCGGTTGCTGGCCGATCGCGGCCCCGCGCCCATCGATGCCGCCGCCACCGTCCGCGATCTGGCGGAACGTGCGGGATTCGGGTTGGCGGACGCCGTCGCGGTCTGCCGGTTCCCCGCCGACATCCTGGACGAAGACGTCTCCGCGACCGGCGCCACGGTCCCCTACCCCATGCGGGACGCGGTAAGGGAACGCCTACTGCCCGACAACCCGGCCGACCTCTGGACCACGGGCCTCGACGTGGACGCGGCAGCCGACTGGTGGCGCACCCACGGCGAGACCAAGCCCGCAAAGCCGTGACCTAGGGCCTTTCTCGAAGTGGCCTCGGCCACGCACGCGAAAGCGTGACCTGCCCGGTGCCGCGAAGCCAGAGGCGAGCGAAGTGGGCCGGGACTGAAACAGGCCGGCGGCCCGCACGCGATGTGCGTGCGGGCCGCTTCTGTCAGTCGTTCCGACCCGTCACGCCCGGGTGCTGACGAAGGCGTCACCAGAGCCGTTGGTGTCGTTGGCCACGAGGTTGGACGCGGCCGACCCGAACAGGACGGTGCGCCCGTCGCCGCTGATCCCCATGGCCTCGCTGCGGCCGTCGCCCTGCTCGCCCGTGGCGCTCACGGACACCCGCGTCGTCGCCTGGGTCAGCAGGTCCGTGACGAGGACATCGATCTTTTCGTTCGTGTCCTCATCCGGGGTCAGGTTCGTGGCGCGCGACTCGTACGTGACGAAGCGTCCGTTCGCGCTCATCGAGGGCCACGCGCTGTCACCGTTGCCCGGAGCGCCTCCAGTGCCGACGCTGACCTGCCGGGTCGTGCCGCTCCGCAGGTCCCGGCGGTACACGTGGGAGGTCCCGTCGTCGGATGCGCCGCCGAAGGCGACGTAGCGGCCGTCCGCGCTGATCGAGGGTGAACCACTGCCCAGCGTGAACTGCTCGCCCGGCACGGTGAGGCTCGCCCGCGTGGTCGTCAGGGCCGTCCGGTCCCGGACGAACACGTCATACGTGTCGTTGGTGTCGTCCGGGACGGCGTTCGAGGCCTTCGACGTGAACGCGACGTAGCGGCCGTCCGCGCTGATCGACGGCTCGCTGCTGGACTCCCAGAGCGGTTCGCCGGCGGTGCTCAGGCTGACCGCTTCGGTGGTTCCCGCCGCCACATCCCGGAGGTAGACGTTGTGGTAGCCGTTGTCGACCCCGGGCACGAGGTTCACCGAACTGGAACTGAAGGCGACATAGCGGCCGTCGGCGCTCACCGACGGCGAGTACGCCGCGGAATTTCCCTGGTCCTCGTCGCTGTCGACGTGCAGGTTGGTCACGGCACCGGTCCACCGGTCCTTCAGGAAGACGTCGTACGTCCCGTTGGCGTCGCCGGCCACCAGATTGGAGGCCTGCGAGGTGAACGCGACGTAGCGGCCGTCCGCGCTGATCGAGGGGTCGGAGCTTTTCCCGTTCCCCTCCGCGCCCGTGCCGGAGACGCTCAGCCTCTCGGTCCTGCGCGTCCAGCGGTCGCGCATGAAGACGTCCGGTACGCCGTTGGTGTCGCCGGGCACGAGGTCGGTGGCCGCGGAAGTGAACACGATGTAGCGGCCATTGCCGCTCACAGCGCCACCCCACCTGGACCAGTCCGAGTCCAGCCCGCTGTCGGCGTTCCCCTCCGCGCCGGCGCTGCTGACACTGACCCGGCTGAGCGAGAGGACGGGGTCCGCTGCCACTCCCGACTCAGCGCCGGCGGCCTGAGCCAGCGCGATCTGCATCGTTACAGCAATGGCCGCCATGGGTAGAACAATGTGTGCGCCGAGCCCGCGTCGCGGCATGCATCCATCTCCTCACAGTGGGTGTGATCATGCATTGACAACTGCTTGACGCATGTGCGGGGCGAACGGATTACAGCACCGCTGGAAAAGCCATTCGCCGGGCTCGATAAGTGCGCGAGACCCGTTTCGCGGAGGGGCTTCGATTTGTCAGGGCGCCGGTTCACTCGGTGAGGCGGTGCAGGTCGGCGATGACCTCGGAGGCGGCGACGGGGTCGAGTTCGCCGAAGGCGAGCGGACTGCCGGAGTGGCGGCCCGTCATGAGCATGACGCGGCCGATGTGCTGCTCGGCATGCTCCTCGGGGTCGAAGACGCGGATGCCGGGCTCGAAGGTGACCATCACGTGCCGGTCGTCCGGGGTCATGCGCATGATCTGCCGGCGGAAACCGCCGGTCTCCTTCTCGCCGATCTCCCAGCCGCGCGACGTCATGCCGAGGATCCTGCCGAAGTGGACGGTGCCGCCCTCGAAGCGCCGCAGGCGGTCGCCGCCCCGTTCGTCCTCCCGGAGGGTGTGGACGGGACGCCCGAGCTGCGGGAACGGCTGCAGGATCTCGTAGTCGGCGAGGATCGCGGCCCAGGCTCGGACGGCGGCCTCGCCGAGGACGAGCGGGTGCGGCAGCGCGACCTGGACGTCGCCGGGAAGCGTGAAGGCGTCCTCGTGGACGTCGGCGAGGGTCCCGTCCTCGGCCACCCGGAACGTGTCCGCGCCGGCCGACCACACCAGGCGGCGGGCGAGGTGGCGCATCAGCGGATGCTCGACGAACAGGGAGGCGAACTCTCCGGCCGTCCAGGTGCGCCCGGCCGCCATCGCCGCCTCCAGGCGCCTGATCTGGTCCGCGGCGACCGTGCGGACCTCCTTCTTGAGGCCGGTGAAGCGTGCGTGGGCCGCGGGGGCGAGGGCGGCGTCGTCCTTGACGCCCGGTTTCGGCAGCGTCTTGCGGGGCTTGCCGCTCTCGTCGGCGACGAAGGGTCTGAGCTCCTCGTCGAAGCCCACCACGAAGCGGCGCGGCCCGTAGTCGAGCGTCAGGGAGCCGTCGGCGTCCAGGCCCAGATCGGGGACGAGCCGGTCGGCGAGCTGCTCCTGGGTGAGCCCGCGCCGTTCGGCGGCGTACTTCAGCAGCTCCCGCGCGGACCGCCCGATCCACTTCTGGTCCTCGGCCTTGTTCGCGAGCCGGTCGAGATGGCGGAGCGCCGGGTCGGTGCCGAGCCGGTGGAACAGGTTCAGCGCGGACTGCCCGCCCGCCTCCCACACGTAGGCCCTGGACCACCGTGCGACGATCGGCGCGAGCCGGTCGGCGGTCCCCTCGTCGCCGAACTCGGCCAGGGCGTACTGCACACCGGGCGACGCCCACAGCCTGGGATGGCGGTCGGCCTCGTAGAGGGCCCAGGCGAACTCGGCGAGCGACTCCGGGTCGAGAGGGGCGACGACCAAGGGCACGCCGGGGTACGGCTTGTGCTTCTCCGAGATGGACAGCATCGTCAGCAGATGCCGGGTCGCGGCCAAGGGGAGCGCCTGCCGGCGCTGGCGGAGCAGGAGCCGCGGCAGCTTCTCGGGGTCCCAGCCCTCCGGGAGGTCGGGCAGCGGATCGGGGTACACGTCGAGCGGGTCGGTGCGCAGCCGCGAGACCGCCTGCACCGCCTCGTCCCCGTAGTACCTGGCGGCCTCCACGAGGACGTCGTGGCCGTGCCGTTCCGCGACCCAGCGCAGCGCCGCCTCGGCGCGATCCCGCTTGGGGCCCGGCTTGCGCAGCGCGTCCGGGATCGTCAGCCGGACGGCCTCCACCCCGTGCACCTCGTACCAGGCCTCCTGCGCATGGTTGCGCCCGTCGCCACCGAAGTCCTTGATCATGCCTTGGGCGACGGCGTGGTCCAGGAAGGGTTCGAGAGCGTAGACGCTCCATTTCTTCTTTTTCAGCTGGTGCATCACCAGCGGGTAAGCGGCCATCTCATAGCGCGCCACCGCACCCCTGTCGGCACTGACGTTCGAGAAGTCGGGGAAGGCGTCCCAGTAGCGTTCGTCCGCGAGCAGTTTCTCGCCGAGTTCGCGGGGCGCCTGCATGACGAGCCCTATGTAGAGGCGCTCGAACCGCGACTTGGACTGCCACTCGCGCGGCTTCCACAGTTGAAGAGCGTCGCCGCTGGCGAAGAACGCGGCGAGTTCGTCCCAGTCGGTGTCCTCTGGCATGCGCGCCTGCCCGTACTTGTACGGGGCCTCCAGCCACTCCTCCCGCCGGCCGGGCGCCCAGCGGACGAGGGTCGGCTCTTTCGGCGGCTTCAGCTTGAGGACGACCGGTTCCCTCGTCCCGCCGGCCCAGGGCGGCTGGACGAGCAGGGCGGGCAGAGCGGCGGCGGGGGCGTCCTCAACGTGTGGATCTCGGCTCATCCTCGTGATTATTCCGGCCGGCGGGCGTCCCGGATCACCGCTTCCGGGGGCTCAGAGGGCGCTGCGCTCCAGCATGTCGTGCATGTAGGCGCGGAAGCGGCGAAGGGTCGGCGGGTGGTCCGCGAAGCGCCGCTCGCCGTCCGTGTCGACGATGCCCACGTGGATGAACCCGTTCACGATCCAGATGATGTTCCAGAGGCCGAGTTCGAGGTCGTAGTCGGCGCGCACCGCGCCCCTGAACATCTCGACCACGGCGGCGATCAACGGGCGGTACAGGCTCTCGACGTCCTGCACGTCGGCCGCGTCCCGGAGCCAGCGGTGCACCCACAGGGCCCGCATCTCCGGATGGGCCACCGAGTAGTCCAGGTACCGGTCGACCAGCGTGTGCAGGCCGGGCAGGTCGGGCGGGACGCGTTCCATCACGGCCCTCATGTGGGCGGCCTCGGCGTTGTAGTACCGGTTCATCACCTCCAGGTAGATCTGCCGCTTGTCCCCCACGAGGCGGCTGATCTCCGGCGGGCTCATCCCGGCGACCTCCCCGATCATCTGCAACGTGGTCCCGTCGTATCCGAGTTGCACGAAGAGCCTGCCCGCCGCCTCGACGACCAGCTCGCGTTCCTCCTGGGCAGCCACAGTCCCTCCCTTCGACGCCCCCCACATTCCGGTCGCACCTGCACAGATACCCACCGTCCGACCAGTGACGCCGTCCGTCCGGTGACGCCGTCCGTCCGGTGACGCCGGGACGCGCCGAGAGACTCGACAGAGATCATTTACGGCACGGGACGCTCGCCTCATCACACTCCGTGATGGTTCTGTCACCTTGGCGCGAACGCAGGCGTGCCAGCAGGGCGATCGTCACTCAGCGGCCTGGTCCGTACCGTTGGGCTCCCCCCCCGTCACTTCCCCCCGGAGGACTCATGAGGATGCCCTTACGCGCCGCGCTGACCGTCGCGGGCGCCGTTCTGGTGTCGGCCGCTCCCGCTCTCACTTTCGCGTCGGCGTCGACCGTCGGTGCGCGGGCCACCGGGACCTTCTTCTACCACTCCCCCGACTCGGGGGACGTGGAGATCGAGGACCCCGACAACGGCGAGTGCCGGCTGCTCTTGCAGGGCGCCACCAGCGCCGCCAACCGCACCGACGCCCGCGCCACCCTCTTCCTTGACCGGCTCTGCGAAGAACCGGCCGGCATCACCCTCAGTCCCGGCGAGGCCAGGACCTTCACGAGTCCTCTCCCGCACAGCGTCATGTTCGGGTGACCTGGTCCGCGTGGCCGTCACCGGTGCAGCGCCGGCATCGCGGGTTCTTCAGTGCCCTCGCTTCGCTGCATTCGCCGCAGTGCGGGCAGTAGGCCACCGCGCCTCTGACCCAGCACTGAGCGCTGAGGGCCTCGCTGCCGAACCTGTGGTCCATGGTGTCCCCGTCGGTTTCGACGGGGACACCCTCGTCTCGGCCGTTACCGTTCAGCACCGGATAGCCGCGATCGCACGAACCGCACCGCCTCAGTTCCCAGCTTGCTCTGCAGACGTCGCATGAGCCGCGGAACGTGGCTTTGTCCCGCACCTGAAAGGTTCGGGAGGGATCGCTTGAGGCGTTCCGGCAGAGGGGGCATCGGGCGAGTTCCGCCAGGCTCTCCGCAGCGGCCTTCACCTCGGCCTGCAACCGGTCGACCAGCTCGGCGTTGTCACCGCGCTGCATGAACTGGGCGGAGCGATGGCCGAGGGTCCCGATCCGGCGTCGCACCGCGGCGAGTTCATGGGATGCGGGCGGCCTCACGACGGAGAGGCCGTTCGCGCTCGTGACGATCCAGTCCGTCCCCTCCGCGATGGCGTTCGCATAGCGGGCCGGGCAGTCGACGCGTGCCGGGTATCGCGCGAACAGGTGCTGGGCGAGGGCCCAGCGGAGGCTGCGCGCCAGCCGCGTCACGCTGTCGATCTCCAACGGTGACACGGGAAGGAGCGACAGTGCCCGGGCGCCGCCGGACGGAGCGGGCGCCTCGCAGCCCTGGAACGTCCTGAGCCGAACGTGGAGTGGCAGCTTCTCGCGCGTCTCGCGCTGCCCGGGGTAGACGATCAGCGTGCGCGGCTCCGTCGTGGCCGCGGAGGCGATCGCCTCGATCTCCTGGGACACCCTGCCCGGCTGCTCCGAAGCGACGAGCGCGTGCGCGACCGGAACGACGCGCAACACGGGTTCGTCTCCGCAGCAGAGCACGAATGTTCCTGCCTGCTCCCATTGAAGGCCCACGGCCTCCGGGTACCGGCCGCCACATGAAACCTCTCCGCCGGGCCCGAACGAGCCTTCCGGAACCAGGTCCAACTGCGCCAGCGCATGCGTGAGGAGGAGGCCGGTGTACAGCGTGAACGATTCGCACCACTCCTGGATCCGGTCGTTGGTCGTCCCGGGCGGACCGTTCCCGCTCTTCGCGGCGACCCACGCCCGCCAGAGTTCGGCGGCTCGCCTGTATCTGTCGTCGTTCGTGAAGACGTTGGTGGTGCGCAGGACGGTGCCGACATCGGCGTGACGGTGGACTCCCGGCAGGATCGTCGGCCCGCGAAGTTCGACCAGCGCGTTGCGGAGCCTCTCCAAGCCCTCCCTCAACTGTTTGGCCCTCGTACGCCGGGTGCTGCTCTCGACGAGGCCTTCGATGAGGAGGAACATGTACCGGCTCACCCGCCATGGGCGTCCACTCGCGTCCTCCGCGTAGGTGCTCACGTCGTCGAGCATGGCCTCGATCCGCTCGACCTCGGCCAACCGTCCCTGCACGTGGTCCCAGAGATGGCCGACGAGCCTGGCGAGCACCCGGTTCTCGTAGAAGTCCAGATCGGTCTCGCGCGCAGGGTCGAGGAGGCGTCCCGGGCGAATGCCGTCGGGACGCAGCGCCGCCCAGTCCTCGCTGCGGGCGGTGAGCCGGGTGATGGCGGCGGGAGTGACGCGCCGTACCTGCGACGCCGGCACCAGCCGGTTCACCGCCCGCAGTCGGGCCACGGGCAGATGGCAAGCCGCGCGCAGATGCGGGAGGCAGCGCTCGATCACCTCGTCGATTTCGCGGGGGCGCAGGCGCTCGTCCATGTCGGCCCCGCCCATCAGCGGAGTCTCCGACAGCCACTCCTCCGCGGTGACGTCCCCCGCGACCAGCGAATCGAGCCTTCTGCCGATGGCCGTGACGATGTACGTCGTGATGTCGTCGGGCATGGCGTGATGCCCGAAGTCGCCCTCGTCACGGTGATGCCGGGTCTCGTCCCACAGCGTCCACGTCCCGTCCGCGGCGAGGTACCGGCCGGGGCGCACGGCCGTCGCGTTCAGGAAGAGGGGGCGGCCGCCGGGCGCGAAGAACAGCCTGCCGAGGGTCATGCGCCCACCTGGCGGCCGCTCCACCTCGCGCCCCAGCAGCCGGTCCCAGATCCGCACCGGCATGTCAGACGCCCCTCCGCAGATGGATCTCCTCGTCGAGCCGTTCGAGCGACCTGTGCGGGACGGTGCCGAACGGCGCCCAGAGCCCGGGCAGATCGTCGCGGAGTCCCTGGATCAGATCGAACGGGATCTCGAACCGGCCGCGCAGCTTGCGCAGGACGCGGGTCGCGAACGCGTGGTCGGCCGCCTGCCCCTGGCCGCCGCCCGCCGCGCACACGACCGGGACGAACGCCTCCAGGTACTTCATGGTCCGGGACCCGGACGAGATCCGGAAGTCCCGGAAGAGGCGGTCCCGCAGCTCGCCGTCCAGGAAGGCGAACACGCTCTGCGCGGCCTGCGCATGCGTCCGGCGGGCGCGCTCGAAAGCCGCTTCGAGGGCGCCGAGCGACGGCGGAGCCGGCAGCGGCGGGACGGGGTCCGGTTCGAACATCTGGGGGCGGGCGGGGAGTTCCAGCACGTGCGAACGGTCGTAGGTCTTGTCGGCGAAGGCCACCGTCGTCTCGTCGTGGTTGGCCGTGCCGATGAACCACACGTTCGGCGGGATGACGAGCTTGCGGCCGTCCACGAGCCCTCGGGGGGCCGGCTGGACCTCGGTCGTCATGAGCTCCAGGCTGGGCGGGGCGCCGTCCGGCTTCCTCGTCTGTCCTATCTGGTACAGGACCTCGCTGAAGTACTGCTCCGGGTGCGACAGGTTCATCTCGTCCAGTACGACGAAGAACGGACGGTCGGCGTAGGCGGGGCATCCGGCCCGGTAGAGCGCCTGGGTGAAGGGCGACTCGTAGAACCTGCGCTCGAAGGCGTTGAAGTACCCAACGAGATCCTGCGGGGTGCGCCAGTCGGCGCTCACCGGGACGAGAGCGGTCTCGGCCTGGAGGGCCTTGGCGAAGACGATCGGCAGCTGCGTCTTGCCGATGCCGCTGATCCCCTGGAGGAGATGCAGCCGCGACGCGGCCAGCCCTCCGAGGAAGAGGATCAGGTCCTCCTCGGCGTAGAACATGCGGTACTGCTGGGCGACATAGTTCCGGAGCCAGTAGACGAAACTGTCCAGCTGCGGGACCTGGCCCAGAAGGTCGTCGCGCCTCTCGTCGTGCTGCGCGTCCATCGCGCGGCACTCGGGGAAGGGCGACTCGCCCTCCTTCCGCGCCGTCAGGCTCTGGATGTCCTGGTGCAGTTCCTGGACGCGGACGCGGTAGGCGCCGACCGAGGCCTCCATGGCCTCCTTGGTGACCTTGAGCCGCTCGAGCTCCAGGGCGGTGATCTGATGGCCGGTGAGCTGCCGCTGCAACCGCTCGTTGTCCGCGACGAGCACCGCGCGCTCCTCCCGCCAGCCGCGCTCCGCCTCCTGGAGCCTGGCGAGCCGTTCCGTCACGTCCTCGGGCACCTGGCGCTGGAGGCGGAGGGCGGAGTTCTCGGTCCGCAGCTCCTGCAGCTCCTTCAGCACATCGCCGGGCGGCCGATGACCGAAGGCCCGGTCGATGCGGTTCCGCTCGTCGCGCTCCTTCTCCATGTCGGCGGTGTGATCCTGGAGCGCCCTGCAGCGCTGTTCCAGCTCCCTGGACCGCAGCTCGGCCCGTTCCACGGCCGCGGCGACGGCGTGCTCCACGCGTTCGATCAGCAGCGCGCGCGCATCGGCCAGGTCCTCGTCCCGGGCGTTCAGCTCGACCTCGAACTCCCGCAGGCGCGCCCGCTCCTCGGTGAGCTTCTCCGTCCGCCCGGCCAGTTCCCGGCGCTGCACTTCGAGATCGGCGCCGAGCGCGGCGCGGGTGCGGGCGTGCTCCTCCGCCAGCTCGCGCTGCCGGGTCTCGACTTCTCGCCGGGTGCTCTCCAGCGCCTTCCGGGCTTCGGCGAGCGCGGTCTCCTTCGCTCGTTCCCTGGCGGCGACGAGTTCGCGCTCCTCTTCGACCAGCCGCTTCTCCCGCTCGTCGAGTTCGCCGGTCCTCTTCTGGACGAGGTCCAGTTGCGCGGCCAGTTCCTGAGCGTCCTTCTCGATGGCGGCGAGACGCTCGGCCGCCTCCTCGGTTCCTCGCTCCAGGGCCTGCCGCGTCTCGTCCACACGCTCGGCGGCCTGCTTGAACAGGGCCACGGCCTCGGCGGCCTTCTGCCATTCGGTGGCGACCGCCCCGTCGTCCACTCCGCCGGCCGGGGGCTCCGCGGGCGCGGGCAGAGAGTCCTCACCTCCGACGGCGGCCATCGCCTCGGGACGTCGCGCTTCGGCCTCCTCCTCGGCCGCCTTCCGATTCACCGGCTTGGCGGCGGCCGGCCTGGTCCGGCGCTGGGGCGTCTGCCGACGCGCCTGGGCGGGGCGCTTCTTGGCCATCGTGAACTACTCGTCCTTCCTTGGAGCGGAATGGATGTCAGTGCAGGGGGATGAGTTCCGGCACGGCGAGGGCGGCCAGCTCGCGGCACCATTTCGCGTCCTGCGCGGCGGAAGGGTCCCTTCCTCCGTGCGAGACGCGGTTGCGCATGGTGCCGAGCGCGGCGAGCGCACTGAGCAGGTCGGGACGCCGCGCCGCCAGCCGGTGCAGGGGATGCTCCGCGTTCCGGTGCGCCGCCACGAGGGCCAGGGCGCCGGCCTTCCTCAAGGGCAGGTCCTTCCCCGTACTCGATCCCCTGGCGGCCTCACGAAGATCCTGGTCGAAGAGCCGGGGGACCGTCTGGAAACCGACGCGGTGGGCGGCTTCCTCGATGGCGGACCGTCGCAGCGTCTCGGTCGGCGAGATCGCCCGGACGGAGTCCACCGACACGGGATAGCCGCGCGCCAGGCGGCGGAAGAGCTCCTCGTACAGGCGGTGCGTCGCGTGCACGACGCGCTCCAGCGCACCCGCCTGGTCGCCCAGCATTACGGCGAGGTCCACCTCGGTCATCAGGTCGAAGGCGTCCTCGTCACTCCGGACGGACGCGCCGAACTCGGCGACGAGCACGGATTCGACGTGGGCGCGCGCCGTCGCGTCCGCCTGCCGGTAGGTGCGCTCGGCGCGTTCCGCCTTCGTCCGGGTCACGCCGCGAATCCGCTCCGCGAGCGGCCCGCCGTCGTGCAGGCACCGATCCAGCAGCTCGCCGAACATGGCACTGCTCCCGACGCCGAAGGGGTCGTGCGCGACCAGCTCCCCGGATCCGTCGGCCGTGGCGAATCCAACGACCAGGACGGGCTCGGGGGCGTCGATGAAGGCGATCCGGTCCAGATCCGGCGGCCGGTCCCCGCCCGGCCCCGGGCGGGCGCCCGCCGTCTCGCCCGGCCGCGCCACCGGCGCCAGGCCCTGGCCGCGCTCGAACTCGCGCACCCGCCGGGCCTCCCGCGCGTCCCGGTCCAGCCGGGCGACCTCGATGACCTGTTCCGGACGGGGCCGGCCGGGGGCGGCCTCCGTCCCCGCGTCGGCCATGTCGACGATCGCGGCCTCGACGTGGTCCGGGTGGCCCGTGGTGCCGAGCTGGAGCCCGGCCCTGCCCGGGGCCCGCCACGTGACATGCGCGTCGGCGAGCCGCTCGGCGGTGCGGGGCCACAGGTCGCCGCCGGCCTCGGGCGACTGGAAGACGTACCTCACCGACCAGGACGTCTCCTCGGCGACGCCGCCCGTGCGGAGCGCCCGCCTCCCCTGCTCGGTCAGCTCCCCCTGCCGGTCGAGCAGCCCGTGGTGGACGGCCTGGTCGACGATGTGCGCGCACAGCCGCACGTGCAGGTTGATCCGGGCCGCGATCAGGTCCGGCTCCCGGACGCCCGCGTGGCAGAGCCCCAGCACGACGCGTTCGAAGAGATCGAGCCCCCGGCGGGGCAGGACCGGGGCGGTCACGCGGTGCGCCCACGCCGGGAAGGCCACGCAGATCCGCTCGTCGCGCCGCGGCGGCGCCGGGCACAGCTGGACGATCCTCGCGCTACGGGGAAAGGACGGTGCCATGCTCACCTCCCGAACGGCACAGCCGGAGGAACTCGGTCAGCGGCCCGACCTGCGCGGGAGCCGCGGGCCCTTCGAACATCGCGGCATCGCCCACGGTCACCAGCAGGCGCTTCTGCCGGCTCATCGCCACGCACAGCCGGTTGCGCAGGGTGAGGTGGCCGTAGCGGCGCCGCACCCAGCGGTCATGGGCGGCGCCCGCAGGTGGCGGACCGGCCGGAGGCGATGATCTCGTCGTGGACAGGAACACCACATCGAACTCCTTGCCCTGGAAGGCGTCGACGCTCCCGACGTGCAGGCGGTCCAGACGGCGGCCCCCGGCGTCGTACTGGAGCCCCCTGACCAGCTCGTATCCCTGGTCGGTGCGGCGGGCGAGGTCGCGCGCCACCAGTTCCCGCCAGATCTCGTCCACCTGGTCGGAGTAGAACGAGATGACGCCGAAGGTGAGGTCCGGCGCCGACGGCAGGAGCCGCTCCAGCTGGTCGGCGATGACGCGCGCCTCGGCCCGCCGCCGCTTGCTGCGCTTGCCGGACTCGGCGCCCCGGCCGTTCGGGACGTCGATCCACGCCGCGTGCACGCCCTCGTAGCCGGGCAGAGCGTGCGCGAACTCCTCGTCCGGACGCGGCGATTCGAGGATCCCGTCGTAGAAGCAGCGGCTCACGAACGCCCCGAGCGTCCGGTGCATCCGGAACTGGGCGTTGAGGGTGACGACCCGATCCACCGAGGCGCCAGGAGCTCTGAGGTTCTCGAACAGGCGCTGGAACAGGCTCTCGCGCAGCCTTCCCCGCACGCCCGCGTCGAGCCGCTCCACCTGCCGCTCGACCTCCGGCTCCAGCATGTGCGGCAGCTGGTTGTGGTCGCCGACCAGGATGATGCGCCGGCCCGCGTGGATCAGCGGGATCATCAGATCGAGCGGGTTGGCGCGGGCCGCCTCATCGATGATCACGGTGTCGAAGACGACGTCCTCGATCCGCGTCTCCTCCTTGGCCACCGCGACGGTCGGCGACGCGGCCTGCTGGCAGGTGGCCGCGTAGGAGGCGGTGTAGGCCCGCAGGGTCCACTCGACGGCGACCGGGTCGCCGCGCAGCCCTTCGAGGTAGTCCAGCATGGCGAGCTGGGGGCCGCTCTCGCCGGAGTCGCGCACCCGCTCTTCGAGCTCTTCGGCGATCTCGGCGAGCAGGTCCTCCACGTCGGGGTCGGCGGCGACGGGCGCCTGCGGCCCGGTCGCCGGCCGGAGCGCCTCCAGCAACCGGTCGCGTGCCGCCGCCAGTTCGGTCAGGAACGGGACGGGCTCGTCGACGTCCCAGGAGGCGGCCCTGGCCAGCAGGTCCAGATCGGCCGCGTGACCGGCGTCCTGCCCGTTCAGCGCGCGGACCCGGCGCAGCGCCTTCGCCGCCGCCGCGGGCCCGTCGTCCGCGAACGACTCCGCGAGGGTCCGCACGCCGCGCAGCGCCCGGACCGCCAGCTCGCGGTCGTCGTCGAGGTCGAACGGGACGGGCCGCGACGCCGTCTCCAGCCGGCGGCGCGTGCCGTGCAGCCGGTCGGTGAGCCCGGTCGGGAGCAGTTCGCCCGCCAGTTCCTCGATCTCTTTCAGCAGGCGCGCGGTCTCCTCCGGCGGGGTCGGTGTGAGCAGGTAGCCGGCCGCCCTGGCGGTCACCGTCCGCAGCAGGCCGAGCGCCCGCCCGAAGGAGTCGGTGTCGATCTCCTCGGTGAGCCAGTCGACCGTCTCCTGCAGCCACCGGTCCGTCTGGACGGTCGTGCCGCGGCCGGCTCGGTCCACCTTGTTGGCCGGGAGGCCGAACACCCTCGAACGCTCGACCAGTTCGTCCACGGCGGCGTGCTGGAAGCTGGTGAGCAGGATGCTGCCGCGCAGCCGCGCGTAGCCGCGGCCCTCCTCGGCGAGGCGGGTCTGCAGGGCGGTGATCACCTGGGTCTTGCCCGTGCCGGGCGGGCCCTGGATCACCGCGATGTCGGGCGTGTTCAGGGCCACCTCCAGCGCCCGCTCCTGCATCGGGGTGGGCTCGCCGCCCCGGAAGCAGTCGCGGACCGCGGCGGAGACCGCCCTGGTCGTCCTTCTGGGAGGATCCGCACTGACCGTCTTGCCCTCGAACAGCGCCAGCAGGTTCGGGATCCTGGTCCCGTCCGCGAGGATCCGGTCGAAGGCGGCCTTGCGCCGCTGCATCTGGCGCCGGTCGCCGCGGAACGAGCGGTAGAGGAAGCCCTGGGGCGGAGGTGCGACCGTGAAGTCCCGTCCCACTCCGGAGACCCGCCGGCGTCCCAGTTCCACGAGCCTCAGGTCGATCGTGCCCGCCGCGACGTCCGCCGCGACGACGGTGCCGCTGACCACGCCCTTGCCGAGCCGGTCGCCGATCAGCGCCCACTCCGAGGCGTCCTCCTCGTCCGCCGCGGCGAGGGCTTCGGGCAGGGTCTGGGCGGCCTCCAGTTCCAGGGTCTCCCGCGCGTCGAGGCCCCGCCGGGCCCGCTCCGTCAGCGTCAGCTCCTGGTCGTCGAGGTGGGACGACGCGTCGACGCGGAACCGGTAGACGCCGTCGCCGAGCGGTTCGCGCTCGGTGTAGCGCCCGAAACCGACATCGCGCACCTGCCGCCGCACGAACCGGGTTTCGAGCCGGTTGTACTCGTGCCACATGGCCAGGAAGCCCTGGCCGGTGGCCAGCCGGTTGAGCTGGTGCTTCATCTCGGCGTGCGCCTCGCTGGCCCGCGAGACGTCGGTGAACTCCAGGCGGCACTCGGTCAGCCGCAGCGGCCCCTGCCCCTCCGCGTCGCCGGTGCGGCGCAGGCGGTGCAGCACCAGCCGTCCGTCCTCCGTCCGGACGTCCCCGGTCACGCCCCGCCCGTGGATCCGGTAGCCGGTCGGCGCGCTCGGGTCGCTCAGGCCGATGGACACGACCAGACGGCGGGGCGCCTCCGGCCCCGCGTCCGCCCTCGGGGGCAGCAGCAGGCGCTCGGTGAGCCACCGGACGATCTCGTCCGGCCTGTCCCTGAGCCTCCTGTCCCATCTCCCGACCGTGTCCATGACCCGGTCGCCCACGCCGACGGACTGCGGCTCCAGCGGATCCGCCTGCTCGTAGGTGTGGACGTCCAGGCCGATCCGGAGGCGACGCCGCCGCCCCTCGTTCTCCACCTTGCGCGTCGACAGGACCGCGATACGGGCGCGGTTCGCCATCGCCCGCGCCAGGCGTTCGCGATCCTGCTCCCCGTCCGGTCTCACTCCGCCCCGGACGGTCCCGCCGACGCCGGCGACCACCTGGCCCGTCGGCATCTTGGCCAGGATCACCTCGTGCCAGCCGTCGTCGAGATTCTCTAGGGCGTCGGGGGCGCCGTCCCAGAGCAGCCAGACGAAGTCCGAACGTCCCGGCAGGGGTTCGGTGACGGTGCCGGACGATCCGCGGGGCGCCGGTGCGCGGTTGCCGCGACCCGGGGCGCTCATGTCCGGTCCGTTCCGAGCAGGCGGAACCGCAGCACCCGGTGGAGCTGGGACCGGTGGCCGAAGTGAACGCTCCACTCCGGGACGTCCTCGTACACCGGAACGGTCAGCTCGCCGTCCGGCTCGACGACGCGCGGGGAACCACCGGTGCGCCGGCTGAGCCACAGCGGTTCACGACCTCTGTTCCGCACGGCCAGCCCGCTTCCCGGTTCCCACCACAGCCAGGCGATCGGACGGTCCTGGTCGGCGTCGGGCGCCAACTGCGCGGTGCGCGCGGTCACGCACAGCCATTCGCGCGGCGGGATCGCAAGGCCGTCGCGGGTCCCCGCATAGGTCTCCTCTCCGGGGACGGCGAGATGCATCAAGCCCATCAACTGCCGTGGCGTTCTGGCGCCGCACCACGGGCAGGCGGCGGATCCGACGATGAACGTCTGCGTGCATTGCGCGCACGTGAGCGTGAGGTCCGCGGCGGTCTGGAGCTTGGTGCGCCATTCGGCCACCGTCGCCCGTTCGACCGGATGCGATCGCCCGGTGCCGAAGGTCCGCTCCGCCAGCGTCCTGAGGCCCGGCGTGAGGACGGCCCGCCTGGGCAGCCCGTAGCTCGACCGGTTGCGGTCGTCGCCGGGATCGTCGATCCAGGGCAGTTCGCCCGCGAACGCCCGCTCCTCTTCCTCCGGCTCGCCTTCCTGGACGTCGTCGCCGAGGAAGGGATGCACCAGCGCGAGCGTCTCGAAGGCCATGACCGCGAACGCGTAGGCGTCGCTGAGACTGGATATGCCCATGCGGCCCGCGACCACCTCGGGCGCGCCGTATCCGGGTGTCGTGAACGACTCGTCGGGGACGACCGACTCGACCTCCAGGTTGTCGGCGTCGACCAGCCACACCTGGGAGTGCTCGGCGGACGCCGACGCCATCATGTTCCCGGGCGAGGGGTCGCCGTAGACGATGCCCCGGGCGTGCAGCGCCGCCAGGACGTCCGCGGCCCTCGCCAGCAGCCGGAGCCGGCGGCGCAGCCCGCCCGTCTCCCCGTACCAGTCCACGAGATCCGTGCGCGGGGGCGGGTTGGCGAGGACGCGCAGAGCGGTCATGTCGCCGAGCAGCTCCATCGTGTAGCCCACGTCCGGTTCCGCGAGCATGGCCAGCGGACGGGAGATGGCGAGCCCGTCGAGGTCGAGCCGTCTCACCGTCCGGAGCCGCTGCCGCAGCCGCTCGGCGGCCCGCCGCGTCCGGGCCCGGAGGACCTTGACGGCCACGCGGTCGCCCGCCGCCCAGACCTCGCCCTGCCCGCCCGTCCCCAGCAGGCGCGTCAGCTGGAGCGGCCGTCCGTGCTCGTCCTTCACCACACGCATGTCGCCGACGTCTCCGTCCGTCTCAGCCCAGCAGGTCCTCGAGCTCGTCGAATGACATGTGGGACGTATCGTTCGGCCGGGCGCTGCGGGCCCTCGCGGTGACGCTCATGGTGACCCAGGAGAAGTACCGGGACAGCAGGTGGGCCTCGTCGGCGCGCACGGGCTGGATCACGGGATCGTCGATGAAGGCCCGCAGGACGTCGAAGGCCTCGTCGTCCATGTCCTGACCGACGCCGACCGCCAGCCGCACGGCCTTACCTCCGCGCGGCGAGGCCAGCAGCCGCTCGAGCGAGCCCCGCCAGTCGTCGTTCGGCAGCCCGTCGGAGACCAGCACCAGGGTCGGCGTGAAGGCCCGCCGGGAGATGACGTCCTCGTCGGCCAGCAACTCGTTCACCAGGTCGAGCGCCTCGCCCAGTGGCGTGCGCCCCCGGGGCAGCATGTCCTCCCAGACGACCTCGGCGGCCGGCGCCGGCGGCTGGTGCAGCGCGGCGCCCCCGCCGCCGAAGGTCACCACGCCGACCGTGATCTCACCGCGGACGGTGTCCTCGTCGGCGAACGACCTGATCATCGCGGCGATGCTGCGGTTCAGCACGTCGATCTTCCCCGCCTCCGCCATGCTCCCGCTGACGTCGGCGAGGACGAGCACGGGCAGGGGACGGGGCGGCGGCGCGGACGGCCGTGCCGCGGAGGGGTCGGGCATGGCGGTTCCCTTCTGCTTTCCGAAACGAAACATTCCAGAATGAGAGGCACCACCCCTTCCGTCAAGGCTTTTCCGAAAGATAGGCAAACTGCGGTCATAATCGGACCGACCGGAATTCCCACTAGCACCAAATAGGCGATAAACGGGCAATCCGGCATTACACCCCTTGACCGGCCACGGAGCGGCGGCTCCCCGGCCGCTCGGCACCCTGGCGTGGCGGGAGGGCCGGATGTTTCGCGGTGGCGGGCAGTGGGATGAGTCCTAACTCCAGAGGTCTTGGAGGCACGGATGGCGCGGATCGATCGGATCGCCGAGCCCTGGGGGACGAGGACGCCCTACGGTCCGGGCGAGGACTGGCCCGTCCGAGTCGACACCTTCCTCGAGGAGGGGATCACACCCCGGGACGTGGACCGATGGGTGCCGACCGCGTCGATCCTGCACTCCAACGGGGACGGGATGGACATCGCGGTCAAGGACGGCCGGATGGTCGGGGTCCGCGGGGCGGCCGGAGACCGGATCAACCGGGGACGCCTCGACCCCAAGGATCTGTACGCCTGGCAGGCGGGCGCGTCGCCGGACCGGTTGACCCGTCCGCTGGTCCGCCGGAACGGCACGCTGGTGGAGACCGATTGGGACACCGCGATGGACGCGGTCGTCCGCCGGAGCCGTGAACTGCTGGACGAGCAGGGCAGCGGCGCGTTCGGCTTCTACACCAGCGGCCAGCTCTTCCTGGAGGAGTACTACACGCTGACGACGATCGCGCGCGCCGGGATCGGCACCAGCCATCTGGACGGCAACACCCGCCTGTGCACCGCGACGGCCGCGGCGGCGTTGAAGGAGTCGTTCGGGTGCGACGGGCAGCCCGGCACGTACGCGGACATCGACCACGCCGACGTCATCGCGCTGTTCGGGCACAACGTGGCCGCGACGCAGACCGTGCTGTGGATGCGGATGCTCGACCGGCTGGCCGGCCCGGACCCGCCGCGGGTGATCTGCGTGGACCCCCGGTCGACGCCCGTGGCGCGCATGGCGGCCGTGCACCTGGCGCCGCGTCCGGGGACCAACGTGGCGCTGATGAACGGCCTGCTGCACGAGATCATCTCGGCGGGGAGGATCGATCGCGACTACGTCGACGCCCACGCCGTCGGCTACGAGGAACTGGAGCGGCGCGTCCGGGAGTACCCGCCCGGCCGCGTCGCGGAGATCTGCGACGTGCCCGAGGAGCTGATCCGCCGGGCCGCGGGGCTGCTCGGCGGCGCCGAACGGCTGGTGTCGACCGTCCTGCAGGGGTTCTACCAGTCGCACCAGGCCACCGCCGCCGCCGTGCAGGTCAACAACCTGCACCTGATCCGGGGGATGCTCGGCAGCCCCGGCTGCGGGGTGCTGCAGATGAACGGGCAGCCCACCGCCCAGAACACCCGCGAATGCGGCGCCGACGGGGACCTGCCGGGCTTCCGGAACTGGGCCAACGACGACCACGTCGCCGACCTGGCCCGGATCTGGAACGTCGAGCCCGAGCGCATCCCCCACCACGCGCCCCCGACCCATGCCATGCAGATCTTCCGGTTCGCCGAGCAGGGGTCGGTCCGCCTCCTGTGGATCAGCGGGACGAACCCGGCCGTCTCGATGCCGGACCTGGCGAGGATCCGGTCCGTCCTCGCGCAGGAGCGGCTGTTCCTGGTGGTGCAGGACATCTTCCCGACCGAGACCACCGAGCTGGCCGACGTGGTCCTGCCTGCGGCGGCCTGGGGCGAGAAGACCGGCACCTTCACCAACACCGACCGGACCGTCCACCTCTCGGAGAAGGCCGTCGAGCCGCCCGGCGAGGCGCGCCCGGACCTGGAGATCTTCCTGGACTACGCCGGGCGGATGGGCTTCACCGGCAGGGACGGCACTCCCCTCGTCGGCTGGACCGGCCCGGAGTCGGCGTTCCGCGCCTGGCAGGAGTGCAGCCGCGGGCGCCCGTGCGACTACACCGGCCTCAGCTACGAGAGGCTCCGCGCCGCGGGCGGCGTCCAATGGCCCTGCGACCGCGACCATCCCGACGGCACCGAACGCCTGTACTCCGGCGGCCGCTTCTGGGCCGCCCCCGAGTACTGCGAGAGCTTCGGCCGCGACCTGGTCACCGGCGCCCCCGTCGAGGAGGTGGAGTACCGGTCCCTCAACCCGTCCGGCAAGGCCGTCATCAGGTCGGCCGGCTACCTGCCGCCGCACGAGGCGCCGGACGAGCTCCGCCCGTTCCACCTGATCACCGGCCGCACCGTCCACCACTTCCACACCCGGACGAAGACCGCCCGCGCGCCGCAGCTGCGGGACGCCGCTCCGGAGGTGTGGGTGGAGATGAGCGCCGCCGACGCCGAGGCCCACGACATGCGGGAGGGCGACCTCGCCGAGGTCTCCAGCCCGCGCGGCGTCGTGCACGCCACGGTGCGCGTCACCGGCATACGCTCCGGTGTCCTGTTCCTGCCGTTCCACTACGGCTACTGGGACCTGCCCGAGGGAGCCGCCAGGACGCGCGCGGCCAACGAACTGACGATCACCGACTGGGACCCCGCCTCCAAGCAGCCGCTGTTCAAGACCGGCGTCGCCACGCTCCGGCTGCTGGAGCGCGGCGGCGGACCCTCCTCCGCCGACCGGGCCGGCGAAGCCGGACCGGCTCGGAGCCGAACGGCGATGGCCCATGAGGAGCCGCGATGAACGGAATCGGCCTCGCCCTGCGGGGGCTGCACCACGGCGAACGCGCTCTCGCCCAGGATCTGCTGCGCGTCTCCGAACGCCACACCGGCGACCACGAGATCCACCACGTGGCCCGGGACCTGTCCGCCTGGTCCCAGCGGCATGTGCGCGAGCTCGCCGAGATCGGCGGCCGGTACGGTGCCCGCCTGGGCACCGCGCACCCCTTGGAGACCGGGCTGGGCGCGAAGCTCCGGGGGAAGGGCGGCGAACTGGTCGGGCACCGCGGCCCGCCCGGCATGCCGCTCCTGCACGACCTGCGGCACGTCCACGTCCAGGCCGCCGGAGTCTCCCTCGACTGGGAGATGATCGCGCAGGCCGCCAGAGGGAACCGCGACACCGCGCTGCTGCGCCTGGTCGAACGCTGCCACCCCGACACCCTCCGGCAGATGCGCTGGGCCAACGCCCACCTCAAGCAGCTCAGCGCCCAGGTGCTGCACGGCTGAGCCCCCGGCCGCCGGCCCGCCGGAGCGCGACCGGACAACCGGTCGGAGGCCAGCTACAACCATCGGTTGTGCGGGCCTAGGGTGGGCGCGTGGACACCGAGGGGCTGCGCTCGTTCGTCCGGGCGGCCGAGCTCGGGCAGTTGCAGCATGCGGCCGATGAGCTGGGCGTGACGCAGCAGGCGGTCTCCAAGCGGATCGCCGCCCTGGAGCGCCGGCTGGAGGTACGCCTGTTCACGCGGACCGCCCGAGGCGTCGAGCTGACGCTCGACGGTCAGGCGTTCCTCCCTCACGCCCGGAGCATCGTCGCGGGCGTCGACCGCGCCGTCGCCGCGGTCAGGCCGGGGTCGCGGGCCCTCAGGATCGACGTCCTCGGCCTGCGGAGCGCGCAGGCCGTCGTCCTGCACGACTACTGGCGGTCGCGTCCCGGAACCGACCTCGACGTGGTGACCCTGAGGGTCGACGACCCGCGCACGGCGGTCGCCGCCGTCGAGGCCGGCGAGATCGACGCGTCGTTCCGCACCGTCACCGACCCGGCGGCGCTGCCGGCCGGCATGCGGATGATCCGCGCGTTCGACTCCCCGCTCGAACTGCTCGTCGGCCCGCGGCACCCGCTCGCCGCGGCGCGACGGCTGACGCCGCGGCAGCTGCGCAGGCACCGGATCTGGGTGCCGGGCATCGCGGCGCGGAGCGAGTGGGCGGAGTTCTACGACCAGCTCGCCACCGGATTCGACCTGCGCATCGACGCGGCGGGCCCGCACTTCGGGGACGAGGTGCTCCTGGACACCCTCGCGGATTCCGCGGACGTGGCCACCCTCGTCGGGGCACGCGACCGCTACGTCTGGCCGGCGGACCACGATCTGCGCCGGATCCCCGTCGTTGACCCGACCTTCGCGTATCCGCTCTCGCTCATCCTCCCCGGCACGAATCCGCACCCGGAACTCCGCGGATTCATCAGCTACCTCGAAGGCCTGCCGAAGCTCTCCGGGACGGTCTGGCTCCCGTCGTGGGCGTCGCCGCACGGCGGCACCGACCGGTGAACCTCGTCAGCCGGCACACCGAAAGGACCGCGGCATGCCCGGCGACCGTCTCATGCGCATCCACAGCACCGAGTTCCAGGCCATGGCGGAGAGGGTCCTGCGGGCCACCGAGCTCACCTCCCGCCTGAACGTCCTGCCCTTCGAGGACGAGGCGGGCAAGGCCGATCTGTTCGGGCGGATCCTCGGCAGGCCGCTGCCGGCGAGAGTCACGATCTACCCGCCCTTCTACACCGACCACGGCCTCCGACTGGACCTCGCCGAGCGCGTGTTCATCAACCAGAACTGCACGTTCCTGGACTACGCCGGCATCCGGCTCGGGGAGCGCGTGATGATCGGGCCGAAGGCCACGTTCATCACCGTCGGCCACCCGGTCGATCCCGGGGAGCGGCGGGAGTGGCTGACCGGCGGGCCCATCGACGTGGCGGAGAACGTGTGGATCGGCGCCGGTGCCACGATCCTGCCCGGCGTCAGCATCGGCCGTGACTCCGTGGTCGCCGCCGGCGCCGTCGTGGCCGACGACGTTCCGCCGTCGAGCCTCGTGACCGGCGGCAAGGCGGACCTGAACCGGCAGTGGTGACGACCGCCCTCACGGGCGGAGCGGACGCGGACCGTCGCGGAGGGCCGCCTCGATCGCGGACAGCTTGTCGGCCAGGTGGAGCAGGGCGCCGACGGAAGGGTCCCCGGTGTTCCCCGCGAGTGTCCGGGAGCGCCGGTAGGCGGCCTTGACCTCCGTCCAGCGCTCGGCCCCGGACGGTGTGAGGGTGCCCTGGAGCTCGGCGAGCTTGAGGAGGTTGGCCTCCGCGTCCGAGGTGAGGGTCTGGGACTCGGCCCGGTAGTGGTCGTCGATGACCGCTTGCAGCTCCGTGTCGTCCATGACCGGGAGGATGCGTCCGGCCAGCTTGTTCATGTCGCGGTAGGAGCCCTGGAGGCGGAACGGCGGCTCGGTGCGGGACGAGTCGTCCTGGGCGGCGGAGGCCATGTAGGCGCGGTTGACCGTCAGGACCACCTGCTGCGCGCGGCGGAGCTTGGCGAGCACGGACAGGATGTCGTCCAGCTCGGCCGGGGAGTAGGCGTGGGACAGGCGGTCGGGGTGGACGGCCGGGTCCCCGTCCGCCAGGCGGACGAGCAGCTCGACGTCGCCGCGGTCCCTGGCGCTGAGGGGCGCGAGCACGGGGTTCGAGGTCAGGGCGTTCTCGATGTAGCTCATCGCGAACAGTTCGTCCTTGCCGGACAGGACGTCGCCGAGGTTCCACACGTCGGCGCGGTTGGCGAGCATGTCGGGGACGCGGAAGCGCCGGCCCGACTCGGTGTAGGGGTTCCCGGCCATGCAGACGGCGAAGCGCTTGCCGCGCAGGTCGTAGGTGCGTGCGGCTCCGTCGATGCGGCGCTGGGCGTCGCAGAGCGGGATGAACTTCTGCAGGAACTCCGGAGAGGTGTGCTGGATGTCGTCGAGGTAGAGCAGGACGTTGGTGCCCATGTCGAGCGCGAAGTTGATCTTTTCGACCTCGCGGGCGGCGGTGGCGTCGGGCGCCCTGGCGGGGTCGAGCGAGGTCACGCCGTGCCCGAGGGCCGGCCCGTCCACCTTCACCAGGGCCAGTCCGAGGCGCTCGGCGACGTACTCCATCAGGGTCGTCTTGCCGTAGCCGGGCGGCGAGACGAGCAGGAGCAGCCCCATCCGGTCGGCGCGCTCGCCGTCGCCCGCGGCGCCCAGCTGCTTGGCGAGGTTGTCGCCGATGAGGGGAAGGTAGACCTCGTCGATGAGGCGGTTGCGGACGAACGCGCTCATGGTGCGGGGCCGGAGGCCGGCCGTCCCGAGGCGCCTCTCCTCCGCGGCCACCAGCGCGTTCCGCTGTTTCTGGTAGGAGCGGAAGGCGGGGACGCGCTCGGTGCGGAAGCGGTGCGTGCGGGCGAGGAGTTCGTCCAGGCGCAGGCCGAGACGGCGGTCGTCGATCCGCGGGTGGCGGCCGAGCAGGTCGCCGACGGTGGCCGTCAGCGCGGCCGGCGAGTCGTACCGGGCCGACGGGCACAGCAGCAGGGAAACGGCCTCGGGCAGGTCGGCCGGGTCGCCGTCCGCCCCTGTCGCGAGGTAGGCGGAGAGCCACGCCTCGGCGAGCTGCCGGCGCGCGGCGAGGCTTCCCGCGCCGCGCAGGTCCTCGTCCAGGGAGACGTCGCCGAGCGCCTGCGCGAAGTCCTTGAGCAGGGTGCGGGCGCCCTGGCTCGTCACGAAGCCGTCCGGGGCCGCGGCGAGTTCCTCGATCAGGTACTCGGCGGTGAGCGGGTCGGGTGCGGGCACGGCGTTGAGCTCGGCGAACGCGGCGACCGCCGAACGGAGTTCCTCGGTGAGGGCGGGGAGGGCGCCCGGCCGTCCGAACGCCTCGCGGGCTCGGACGAGCGAGCGGGCGCGGACCGTCCAGGTCGCGCGCTCGGCCTCGTCGGGGCCGTAAGTCCAGAAGAGCTGCGCGGCGGCGCGCGCCGCACCCGGGTAGCGCAGGAGGCCCGCCTCGGTGCGCAGGCGCAGGAGCGCCTCCAGGATGCGGGCGGCGTCGTGGTCGTGGACGCCCCGCTCGTAGCCCTCGTCGTAGCGGTCGGCGGCCGCGTCCCGGACGAGGGCGAGCAGGCGGCCGCCGGCCTCGGCCCGGCGCAGGTCATCGGGGTCGGCACCGGCGAGGACCGACGCCGCCAGGTACTCGGCGCGATAGGTTTCCGCCGTTTCCGAGACGAGGCTCTGGCTCCAGAAGCGGCGGGTCTCCGCGAAGTCCGCGTCGTGGACGGGCGCGCGGTAGTCCGTCCCGGTGATCGCGAACGCGACGGTGTCGCGGTGCGGGACGAGGGTCAGCTCGATCGGACGGGTGTCGACCGCGAACCGGTGGCGCCCGAGCCGGATCGTCGCGCCGTCGTCGCCGTACAGGTCGAGGCGGTCGCGGAGGGCGCGCCCGGCCTCCTGGCGGGCGGCGTCGAGGCGGCCCTCCAGTTCCTCGGCCCGGACGGCGTCGTCGAGGGCGCGCAGCTCGCCGGCGATCGCGCGGAGCCGGAGCACCGTCGCGTCGGTCGTGAAGTAGGCGGTGACCTCGTCCGGGGACGCGAGCGTGGCGGCGCGGCGGCGGACACCGGCCAGGATCCGCTCGGCCGACTCGGTGAGCCGGTCGCTCCGGCGGGCGCGCTCGTCCAGGAGCGTCTGCTTGCGGGAGGAGAACGCCTCGTACAGCTCGGTCCGCCTGGCCTCCAGCTCGGTGAGGAAGTCGTCCAGCTCGGCGAAGCGCGTCTGGAGCGTTTCCAGGCGGAGCAGCAGGCCGCCGAGCCGCGCGTCGCAGTCCTCGGGCGTCGCCGCGGCGGCCAGGGCTCCGGCGACGGACCGGTCCAGAAGCGCGAGCTCGGCGGCGAACGCGGCGTTTCCCTCGCGGGCGAGCAGGTCGCGGCGGCGGCCGTCGAGGACGGCGCGGGCGCGGTTGAGGCCGCCGAGCACCTCGCCGACGCGCTCCAGGATCGCGGTCCGCGCGGTGGCGTCCGCGATGTCGAGGTCGCCGACGACCTCGGTGACGACGTCCAGCCCCTCGTTCTGCGCGTCGAGGAGCCCGGCCAGAGGCGCGGCGTCCGCGGCGGTCTCGATGGCGCGGGCCGCGTCGGTGATGCGCTCGACCTCGGCGTGGTAGCCGGTGAACGCGTCCTCGCCCCGCAGGTGCTCGACGGCCTGCCGCGCGGCCTCGTCCAGCTCCGCCCGGACCTCCTGGGAGAGCTCGTCGATCCGGGCGCCGTCGGCGTGGCGGAGGTCGCGCAGCGTCTCCAGGTGCCCCTGGGCGCGGCGGAACTCCGCCAGCCGGGAGATCCAGCCGTCCGCGCTCCGCGGCGCCTCGGTCCTGGCGCGGCGGACCAGGGCCGCCTGCCGCCCGGCCGCCTCCGCGACGGCCGTCGCCGCCTGCTCGGTGAGCGCGCGGACCTTCTCGTACTCGTCCAGGACCCGGGCGGCCGTGGAGCGGACGTCGGCGAGCGGCGCGGCGAGGTCGCCGAGCCGCTCGTCGCCGAGCCAGGGGTACAGGTCCGAAGCGCGCGTGCACGAGGCGATCAGCGCCTCGAACGCCCTGGTCGACGGGGACGTCTCCGCCGCCGTCCGGCTGATCGACAGGCATTCGGAGACGCCGCGCACGAGGTCGGCGTTGCCGACCCGCTCCAGCGGGCCCGTGCCGACGGGCTGGGCGGCGGCGTACGCGTCGGAGGTGAACGGGGTCGCCCAGATCTGCACCGGGTGGACGCGGGATGGCTCGTCGGAGAGCGCCCGCATCACCACGAGCGTCCCGTCGTCGAACAGCGAGTACCCGTGGCAGGTGATCGGCGCCGCGACCCGCTTGCGGATCACGTTGTAGGGCAGCAGCGACGACCGGCCGTCCTCCCGCGAGTGGAAGACGTAAAGGACGTCCTCCCCGTTGGGAGAGCGGACGACCCGCTCGTACTCCAGGCCCGTGACGTCGGTGTCGAACGTCTTCGCGGCGCCCGTGTCCAGGTGGTAGCCCCCGGGGAAGACGATCCCGTGGTCGTCGGGCAGCCGGCGGCACGCCTGCGCGATCCCGTCGACCCGCACCACCCGCTCGGTGCGGACGTTGAACACCAGGTGCCGCCACGCGGACTCGTTGTACGGCCTGATCCGCAGCAGGATCAGCGCCCCGACCCGGGCGTGCAGGACGTCGGCGTCCGCGAGCGACTGCAGCGGCTCGTCCACCGGCTCGGAGTAGATCCCCTCGCCGGTCGCGGTGTCGTCCTCGGTCTTGACGGTGAGGGTCCCGCCGGCCGTCGCGACGAAGACCTCCCCCTCGATCGAGATGTGCGGGTGCCGGCCGGCGACGTGGTCGTCCCTGGTGGCCTCGATCCAGTCGACGTCGTGCGCGGGAGGGAACGCGTGGTCGCGCTCGCCCTGGTTGTCCTCGTAGGCGACTCCGCCGTCCGGCGCGGTCCGCCACCGCAGCACGCGCAGGTCCGACAGGCGCGGGCCGGTCTGGAAGACGGCGAGCAGCCGGCCGTCCACCAGCCGCAGCTGGAGCAGCCGTGCCTGCCGGTAGTACCGGTACATGTCGGCGAAGTCGCGCACGAAGCGCGGGTCGTCCAGCAGGCCCGGAACCGCGTCCGGGCCCGCCCGGACGAAGGCGATGCCGTCCTCGCCGCGGGTGAACCGGTGCAGCGAGAAGACGTCGCCGACCGACGTCTCCGGCCGCAGGCCGGGGACGACGTTGTGGCCGAAGAGCATCACCTCTCCGAGCGCGACGATGTCGCGGGGCACGCACCTGTCCGCCGTGCGGATCCGCTCGGTGCCCGCCTGCCGCAGGTCCGAGCCCCCGAAGACCTCCAGCCTGCGGGCGTTGAGCGCCTCCGCGCGGCGGGCCAGCTCGCCGGCGTGCCCGGCCAGCCGCGCCCGCAGCACCTCGTAAGTGCCGTGGTCCGGCTCCGCGTGCCGTGGTCCGGTCCCGGTCCCGGTCCCGGTCCCGCCGGGCTCTGTCATGTCCACGCCCACCTGTCTCCCGTCCGTCCACCGCGGCGCACGCGGCCCGTCACGTCCCTTGGCCAGGCCTCGTCAGCCGGATGCGAGACCGGCGGTGAGCCCGGTGCCGTTGACCTTCGACAGCGGGGCGTCGGCGACGCCCAGGCGGCGCGCGGCGTCCAGGACGTCCTGGAGGCCGGCGGTGTCCGGGCCGCCCGACTTGATCAGGCGCAGCAGGAGCGCCGAAAGGGTCAGGTCCCGCACCCCGCCTGTGTCGACCGCGCCGAGCAGGCGCGACAGGTCGCCGGTGAAGCTCGCCGACCCGTCCAGCCACGGGCCCGCCACCGCCCGCGCGACCTCGGAGTTCTGCACGAAGCCGTCCACGCTCTTGCCGAGGGCGATCGACCCGACCAGGCGGTCGAAGAAGACGGACTCGCCGCCGACGATGCTGATGTCGGCGTGCTCCAGCCCGGTGGCGAGGACGGTGGCCTGCGCCTCCGCGACCTTCTGCTGGACCTCGATGCCGGCCAGCCGGACGTCCTTCTCCGCCTCCAGGCGCAGCCGGTACTCCTCGTGCTCGCGGGACGCCTCGTCCAGCGCCGCCATCGCGCCGGCCTTCTCGGTCAGCCCCTCCGCCTCGGCCTTCAGGTTCTCGCGGATCCGGGCGGCCTCGACCAGCGCCTTCTCCCTCGCGACCGCGGCCTCCGCGCGCCCGACCTTCTCGACCGCGTCGGCGTCGCGCTCGCGCACCTGGACCTCGGCGAGTCCGGTCGCCGCGGCCTCCGCGCGGATCCCCTCGGCCAGCCTCGTCTTCGCCTGCGCGTCCAGCTCGGCGGTCTCCTGCCGGGCCCGCGCCAGCGTCAGCTCCTCGCGGGCGCGGTGCACGGCGGCCGCCTCCGCCGCCTCGGCGGCCTTGATGTCCTTGACCAGGTTCTCCTGCGCCTCCGCCTCCGCGTGGATGATCAGCGCCTGGCGGTCGCGCTCGGCCTCCTCGACCGCGCGCAGCCGCTTGATGGCCTCCTCCTGCTCGGCCACCGTCCGCTCCACCGCGATCCGCTCGCGGACGACGTCCGCGATCTCGCGCTTCTCCGCCTCGACCTCCTTGTCCGCCGCGATGCGGGTCAGCTCCGTCTCGCGCTCGCGGGCGATGACCTCCAGCAGGCGGTCCTTCTCGATCCGCTCGCTCTCGATCGCGAGGACCCGCTCCCGGTTCTTCGCCGCGACCGACACCTCCCGGTCCTTGTTCTCGTGCTGGACGCCGAGCTGCTCGTCGGTGCGGATGTGCGCGGCCTGCGCCCGCAGCCGCTCCTCGGCCTTGACCCGCTCGATCTCGGCGGTCTCGCGGGCCCGGACGGTCTCGACCTCGCGCTCCTGGCGCAGCTCGGCGTCCGCCTGCCGGCGCTCCAGCTCCAGGATCGCCTCGCGCGCCTCCACGTTCTGGCGGGTGATCTCCTTCTCCTCGTTGCGGGCGTGCTCGTTGGTGCGGACGTGCTCGATCGCCGTCAGCTCGGTGATCTTCCGGATGCCCTGCGCGTCCAGGATGTTGGAACTGTCGAGCGAGAGCAGGGGCGTCTGCTCCAGGTGGTCGATGGCGGCGTCCTCGAGGCTGTAGCCGTTCAGGTCCGTGCCGATGACGCGGATGATGTGGTCGCGGAACTCGTCGCGGCGGGTGTAGAGGTCGGCGAACTCCAGGTGCTTGCCGACGGTCTTCAGCGCCTCGGAGAACTTGGCGGCGAACAGCTCCTGCAGCGTCTCCCGGCTGCTGGCGCGCTCGGTGCCGATCGCCTGCGCGACCTTGATCACGTCCTCGACGGTCTTGTTGACGCGGACGAAGAACGTGATGCGGATGTCGGCGCGGATGTTGTCCTTGCAGATCAGCCCGTCCCGGCCGGTCCGTTCGATCTCGATTGTCTTGACCGAGATGTCCATGAGCTCGGCGCGGTGCAGGACGGGCAGGACGATCGCCCCGGTGAAGGTGACGTCGACCTTCTTGAGCTTGGAGACGATGAGCGCGCGGCCCTGGTCGACCTTGCGGAACAACCGGGTCACCATCAGCACGAGGCCGAGGGTGACGAGCAGCGCGAGAGCGAGGAGCACACCGGCTCCTATCGTGATGGTGTCCATCGGGATCCCTGTCTGCGGGAGGGGAGGGTGGCGCGGGGTCTTAACGGAGGCCGGGGGCCGTGTCGTGCGGCATGACCCAGAAGAACCGGCCGTCCGGATCGAGATCGAAGATCAGTGCCGTGCTGCCCGCGGTGAGGCCGGCGCCGGCCGCGGCGCCCGCCACCGGCACGTCCATGGCGGGCTGCCGCACCTGGACGATGGCGGACGACCCGTCCGGGGCGGTCACCTCCGCCTGGCCGAAGTCCGGGCCGACCCGCCCGGTGCGGATGACGCACGGCAGGCCGACGAAGTCGCGCAGCGACGTCTCGGCCCGGTCCTGGAAGACGTGCCGCAACGGCAGGACGACCGCCCGCGTCCCGGCCCAGGCGGCGGCCAGCGCGACGGGGAGGAGGAGCGCCCGGGCGGCGGCGCCGTCCAGCAGCGCCGATCCGGCGAGGCTGACGAACCAGGCGAGGCCGACGAGCACCGACAGCGCAACCGTGGCCGGGACGCCGCCCAGCCCGAGCGGTGCGAGCCGCTCCGCGGCGAACCCGTCCTCGGCGCCGGCGCCGGCCCCCGTGTCGGCATCGGCGCCGGCGCCGAGAAGGTCGACTCCCAGCCCGCCGAGCAGGACGAGCGTCCAGTACCCGGCGACGACCAGGAGAGAGAAACTGAAAAGCGCGGTCGGAAAACCGAGCGCGACATCGGTGAATTCGCCCATGTGAATGCACGCTTCCGCGTCGAGACGTCAGGAACCCGGCGGGGCGGCGAATACGGCCGGCCCGGCCGTGAAAAAAGGCTTCGTCAGGTGAAGAAGTGGTCCCGGTCAGCTATCCGGGAAGGCGTGCGCCCAGAACACCCGGCCGCGGGCGGGGCGGCGGTGGGGGCGAGAGGCGCGCGGGCGCGGCGCTTCCTGCGCTTCCTGCGCACACAAATAGTGCCGGGGAGTCATAGACCCTCCTGATCGGAGACGTATCCTGTCTCGCCGACCAGACTTCCCGGCACACCGAAAGACACTTTAACTCATTCGCCGCGCTAAGGGAAGCCATTTATCCGCAACCCCGGGGAGCAGGGGCGGGCGCGGGGAGCGGGGTGGAGTTTCCGCGTTCCACGGTACACCGGGTGGAGCGCCGCGCCATCTGCTACAAGTGTAGTAACTAGCGGCCGGCCGTACGGCCGCGGGGATGACGACGGGAGAAAGGGCCTCATGGTCTTCAAGCAGCTGCTCGGCGCCTTCGGTGTGGGCGGGCCGTCGGTCGAGACCGTTCTCGCCGCCTCCCACACCCGCCCGGGGGATCTCCTGACCGGCGAGGTGCGGGTGCAGGGCGGTGACCGGGACGTCCACGTCCACCAGGTGGTGCTGAGCCTGGTCACCAGGGCCGAGTACGAGCACGGCGACCACGAGGGAGCCGGGAGCCGGGAGTTCCACCGGGGCGCGATCACGGGGGGTCTCCATCTGGGGGCCGGGCAGTTCCAGGCGATCCCCTTCCAGATGCCGCTGCCCTGGGAACTGCCGGTGACCGAGGTCTACGGGCAGCACCTGCACGGCATGGCCATGGGCGTCCGCACCGAACTCGAAGTCGCCGGCGCGGTGGACTCCGGCGACCTGGACCCGGTCTCGGTGAGCCCGCTCCCGTCCCAGCAGCGCGTCCTGGACGCCTTCGGGACGCTGGGCTTCATGTTCAAGAGCGCCGACGTCGAGGAGGGGCACATCGCGGGCGTCCACCAGGAGCTGCCGTTCTACCAGGAAATCGAGTTCTTCGCGCCGCCGCGGTACGAGGGGCAGATGGCCGAGGTCGAGCTCACCTTCGTGTCCGACCCGCACGGGCTCGTGGTGATCCTGGAGGCCGATCGGCGCGGGAACGTCTTCTCCGAGGGCGACGACGTCTTCGGCCGCTTCCACGTCTCCCACGACCAGGCCCTGCACATGGACTGGGAGAACCAGGTGGAGGGCTGGCTGCGGGCCGTCGCCGGACACCTCCACGGCGGGTTCGCCCACGGGAGCCACGGGTCCCACGGATTCCAGGAGCCGTACGGCCACCACGGCGACCACTCCGGAGGACGCGGCGGGCCGGGCTGGGGCGGCGTCGCGGCTGGGGCGGCGGGCGGTCTGGCGGCCGGGTTCGTGGCGGGCGCCGTCGTCGGCGAGATGCTCGGCGACGAGGAGGAGGAGGAGGAGGAGGAGAAGGACGAGCCGTCGGTGGGCGACGCCTTCGCCGAGGTGAGCGGGCAGGCCGCCCAGGACGCCTACCAGGCGGCCGCCTACGAGCAGGCGTACGAAGACGCGTACGAAGACGCGTACGAGGACGCCGTGGAGAGCTTCGAGGAGGAGTGAGAGGGCCCCGGCTACTACATTTGTAGCAGTAAGGCTATGGTCGGAGAGACGACCGACGAGCGGAGGAAGACGATGCCTTTCTGGGACAAGCTGCGTGCCTCCACCCAGAGCATGCAGACGCAGCTGCTCAGCAAGAAGAACGAACTGACGAGCGGAGCGTTCCGCGACGCGAGCATGGCCATGTGCGCGCTGGTCGCGGCCGCCGACGGCAGCGTGGACCCGTCCGAACGGCAGCGGACCGCGTCCCTGATCGCCTCCAACGAGGTGCTGCAGAACTTTCCGGCCGACGACCTGCAGCGGCGGTTCAACGACTACGTGTCCAAGCTCACCGCCGACTTCGACTTCGGGAAGGTCGCGGTCCTCCAGGACATCGGCAAGGCGAAGAAGAAGCCCGCCGAGGCCCGCGCCGTCATCCAGATCGGCATCGTGATCGGCGGCGCCGACGGGCACTTCGACCAGAGCGAGAAGGCCGTCGTCCGCGAGGCGTGCTTCGCCGTCGGCCTCGACCCCGCCGAGTTCGAGCTCTGACGGACGGCGCCCGTCACCGGAACGCGAGCAGCGACACCAGGAACGACACGAGGACATGGTCCAGCTGGAGGGTCGCGGCGGTCAGCGAGCCGGTGACGACGCCGTTGCCCATGAACAGCAGCGGGCCGGTGACCGCGTTCTTGGCCGGGGGCGTGCCCAGCAGCGCCTCGACGCGCTCGACGATCCCGGACTCGGCGAACGCGCTCACGGGCCCCGGGCCGCGCGGGTGCGCGAGGGCGACCTTGGCGATCGTCCGGGCCACGGCGGCGCGGTCGCCGGTCGCCTCCGCGGCGTCCTCGTCCGCCCAGCGCTCCGTCGCCAGCCGCAGCCGGGCGGCCAGGGGCCGCAGCGGCGGCAGGACGGCCGAGGCGAGGACTCCGGCGGCGAGGTAGCGGTGGTGCCGGTGCCTGAGGTGGGACGTCTCGTGCTGGAAGACGACGTGGAGCTCCTCGGACGTCAGGTCGCGCAGCAGGCCCCGGGAGACCAGGACCCCGCCATGCCGGCCGGGGACCGCCACGGCGATCGGCACGTCGGTGTCGAGCGGTTCGCGGGCGTCCGCCCGCGCGGTGCGGAGGGCGGCCGCCCAGCGTGCGGCGGCCCTGCCCGCGGCCGCGAGCCCGGCGGCCGACAGCACGGCCGCCGGGACGCCCACCGCGTCCGGGACCGGACGGTCGTCCCCGAACAGCGCCCATTCGGGGACGTGCGCCGCGGCGGACGGCGCCAGCGTCGCCGCGTAGTTGACGGCCACGAAGAAGCCGGTGCCGAGCGCGGCCACGGCGGTCATCGCCCCGGTCGTCGCCAGCAGCCGCGCCGACCAGGACGGGTGGAGCCGTGACGGCGCCTTCGCCAGCGCGGCGCTCAGCGTCAGCATGATGGCGAGGGGCAGGAAGGTGAACCAGTTCACCCGCCGTCCTCCGGAAGGTCGAGGAACTCGCGCAGCTTCCGCGCCTCCTCGGCGGTGAGGGACCGCGCGAACCGGTTCAGCACGTTCCCCGGGTCGCTGGCGTGCCGCAGGTGGTCGCGCATGCGCCCCGCCACCAGCTCGGACTCGTCGACGGCGAGCCGGTACCGGTAGTGCCGTCCCGCCCGGGTGCGCGAGACCAGCCTCTTGTCGTGCAGCCGGTGCAGGATCGTGTTCACCGTCGTGTAGGCGGGATCACCGTCCAGCCGCTCCACCAGCTCGGCGGTGCTGGCCGTCCCGCCCAGCCCGGCCAGCGCGGCGAGCACCTCCGCCTCCAACTGCCCGAGCGGCCTTCGCGACACCGTCCTCAGCCCCCCTTGCGCAGCACGTCCGGCTCAAGGTAGACCAGCCGGGCGATCGGGACCGCCGCGCGGATGCGGGCCTCGGCGTCGTTGATCGCGTCGGCGACCTCCCGCGCGTCGTCGCTCAGGTCCACGGCGATCTTCGCGGCGACCAGCAGCTCGTCCGGCCCGAGGTGCATGGTGCGCATGTGGATCACCGCCGGGACGTCCCGGCCCTCCACGATCGCCTGCCTGATCAGCCGCAGGTGCTCCGGGGTCGCGGACTCCCCGACGAGCAGGCTCTTCACCTCGGTGGCCAGCACGATCGCGATGGCCGCCAGCAGCACGCCGATCGCGGCGGTGCCGATCCCGTCCCAGACGCCGTCGCCGGTGATCAGGGTCAGGCCGACGCCCGCGAGCGCGAACACCAGCCCGATCAGCGCCCCGGTGTCCTCCAGCAGGATCACCGGCAGCTCGGGCGACTTGGACCGGCGGACGAACTGCACCCAGCTCGACCGTCCGCGGCTGCGGTTCGACTCCCGGACGGCGGTGCGCAGCGCCGCTCCCTCCAGGACGATCGCCACCAGCAGGACGGCGATGGGCACCCACTGCCACTCCTCGATCGGGTGCGGATCGCTGATCTTGTGCCAGGCCTCGTACAGCGCGAACAGCCCGCCGAGGCTGAACAGGACGATCGCCACCAGGAACGCGTAGATGTAGCGCTCCCGCCCGTACCCGAAAGGATGCTCCTCGGTCGCGTCGCGCTCCGCGCGCTTCCCGCCGACCAGCAGCAGCGCCTGGTTGCTGGAGTCGGCCACCGAGTGGATCGCCTCCGCCAGCATCGACGACGAACCCGTCAGCGCGAACGCCACGAACTTGGTGACCGCGATCCCCAGGTTCGCGCCCAGCGCGGTGATGACGGCCTTGGTACTGCCTTCGGCGCTCACGGACTCCCCTGTCGTCCCCGCCCTCCGCAACCTCGGGCGACTCGAAACTACTTTTGTAGCAGAAACGGTGGGGACCGGGCGGACCGGCCCTCGGCGGTCCGCGATCACCGGGGGCCGGGGGGCCTGCCTGCCGAACGCCGCGGAATCCGGCAGGATCCATGGGGACGAGACTGCGGCCGACCGGAAGGGCTGGGGGACATGGACGAGTTCGATGTCGTGGTGGTGGGGGCCGGGCCGACGGGTGAGAACCTGGCCGAGCGGGCGCACGCCGGCGGGCTCAGCGTGGCGGTCGTGGAGAGCGAGCTGGTGGGCGGGGAGTGCTCGTACTGGGCCTGCATGCCCAGCAAGGCGCTGCTGCGCCCGGCCGCCGCGCTGGCCGACGCGCGGCGGCTGGCCGGCGCCCGCGAGGCGGTGACCGGTCCGCTGGACGCCGAGGCCGTCCTCAGGCGCCGGGACGAGTTCACCTCGCACTGGAAGGACGACGGCCAGGTCGCGTGGCTGGACGGGGCCGGGCTCGTCCTGGTGCGCGGCCACGGGCGGCTGGACGGCCCCAAGCGCGTCGCGGTGCGGACCCCCGACGGCGGGCGGCGGGTGCTGACCGCCCGCCACGCCGTCGCGGTCTGCACCGGCACCCGCGCGGCCCTGCCCGGCCTGCCGGGCCTGGACGAGGTGCGCCCCTGGACCAGCCGCGAGGCGACGTCCTCCGAGCGGGTTCCGCCGCGGCTCGCCGTCGTCGGCGGCGGCGTGGTGGCGTGCGAGATGGCCACGGCCTGGCGGGCGCTCGGCAGCGAGGTGGTGCAGCTGGTGCGCGGATCGCGCCTGCTGCCGCGGATGGAGCCGTTCGCCGGCGAGTCCGTGGCCGAGAGCCTGCGCGCGTCCGGGATCGATCTGCGCTTCGGCACCTCGGTCACCGGGGCCCGCCGCGACGGGCAGGTGACGCTCACCCTGGACGACGGCGGCACGGTCACCTGCGACGAGGTCCTGTTCGCCACCGGCCGCAGGCCCGCCACCGACGACCTCGGGCTGGACACGGTCGGGCTGGCCCCGGGCCGGTCGATCGAGGTCGACTCCACCGGGCTGGCGGCCGGCGTGCCCGGCGAGTGGCTCTACGCCGCCGGGGACGTCAACGGCCGCGCCCTGCTGACCCACCAGGGCAAGTACCAGGGAAGGATCTTCGGCACGGTGATCGCCGACCGCGCCGCCGGGCGCCCCCTCGACACCGCCGCCTGGGGACGCAGCGTCGCGACCGCCGACGAGCGCGCGGTGCCGCAGGTCGTCTTCACCGACCCCGAGGTCGCCGCCGTCGGCCCCACCCTGGAGGAGGCGACCCGCGAGGGACGCCGGGTGCGGGCGGTCGACTACGAGATCGGCGACGTCTCCGGGGCCTCCCTGTACGCCGACGGCTACCAGGGCCGCGCCCGCGCGGTGGTCGACCTGGACCGCGAGACGCTCCTCGGCGTCACCTTCGTCGGCCCCGGCGTGGCCGAACTCCTCCACTCGGCCACGATCGCCGTCACCGCCGAGGTCCCCATCTCCCGCCTCTGGCACGCCGTCCCCTCCTACCCGACGATCAGCGAGATCTGGCTCCGCCTCCTGGAGACCTACCGCGGCTGAGCACTCGGGACGAGCCGGGATTCGGCTCGGCGCTACGCCTCAGAGGGCGCGGACAGGCGGCCGTCGGTCATGGAGTACACGCGGTCGGCGGCGGTGAGCCTGGCCAGATCGTGGGTGACCATGACCGTGGCCAGCCGGCGGTCGCGGGTGAGCCGTTCGAGCAGCTTGACGACCTGCTCGCCGCGGACGTGGTCCAGGGCGCTGGTGGGCTCGTCCACGAGCAGCACCTCCGGGCCGTTCATCAGGGCGCGGGCGATGTTGACGCGCTGGCGCTCGCCGCCCGACATCTGGTGCGGCCGCTTGTGCTCCAGGCCCGCGAGGTCCACGGCGGCCAGCAGCTCGCGGGCCCGGCCGGCGGCGCGCCGCGGCGACCGGCCGGCCAGGTGCGCCATCACCGTCAGCTGGTCGAGGGCCGTCAGCGAGGCCGGCAGGTTGGGCTGCTGGAAGACGATGCCGATGTGGTCGCGGCGCAGCCGGGTCCGTTCGGCGGGACGCAGCCCGGTGGTCTCCCGGCCCGCCACCGAGACCGTCCCGGACGCGGGGGTGATGAGCGTCGCGGCGACGGCCAGCAAGCTCGACTTGCCCGACCCGGACGGGCCGACGACGGCGGCGAACTCGCCGGGCCCGACCTCCAGGCCCACATGGTCGAGCGCGGTCAGGGCGCGGTCCCCGTCGGGGTAGGTCAGGACGACGTCGGTGAGGGCCAGGCTCATCGTGCGGCTCCCAGCGCGGTCAGCGGATCGACAGAGGTGATCTTGCGGATGGCCAGCGCGGCGCCGGCCGCCCCGAGCACGATCATCACCGCGACGGGGAGCACGGTGGTGGCGGCCGAGACCACGAACGGGACCCCGTCCCCGATCGCCAGCCCCGCGAGCCCGCCGGCCGCGCCGCCGAGCCCGGCCCCGGCCAGCAGCACCAGGACGGCCTGGGCGAGCGCGTCGCGCAGCAGGTAGCCGGTGCTCGCGCCGAGCGCCTTCAGCACGGCCACGTCGCCGCGGCGCTGGATCGTCCAGACCGTGAAGAACGCGCCGATGACCAGCGCCGAGATGGCGAACAGGAACCCCCGCATGAGTTGCAGCGACCCGTTCTCGGAGGAGAACGACGGGATCGCGGACTTGGCGTCCCCCTGGGCGAGGGTGGTGGTGCCGAGCCGCCGGTCGGCCGCGCCGAGATCGGCATGCCCGGTCTCGCGCAGCAGCAGGACGGTCGCGGCCCGGTCGCCGCCGCCCGGTTCGAGGGCGCGCCAGTCGTCGATGTCGAGCCAGGCGACCGGCGCGTGACTGTAGGACGACGCGCCGCCCCTGCCGGCCACGGTGAGCCCGTGCCCGAGGACGTCGACCCTGTCGCCGGCCGCCAGCCCGGTGCTGTCGGCCAGTTCCGCCGACAGCACGATCTGCCCGGGCGCGGGCGGGTGCGCCCGGTTCCCCGGGGCGACGCCGAAGAGGGCGGCCGGTGCGCCGCGGTCCCCGGACGGGCAGAAGGACATCCGGCCCATCGAGACGCCGAGCGGCTCGGCCTTCACGCCCGCGACGTCCTGCCAGCCCGACGCCGCCGCCCGGTCGATCCGGCTCCCCGCGAAGGAGGTCTCCCCGCCGAACACGATGTGGTCGGCGGGGAGGTCCTCGATGGCCGAGGCGCTGTCGCGCGCGAGGCCGGCCGTCAGCCCGGACAGCATCGTCACCAGCAGCGTGATGAGCAGCACGACCGACCCCATCAGCGCGAACCGCCCCTTGGCGAACCGCAGGTCTCGCAGTGCCACGAACACCGTGCGCCCCCGTTCCACGTCATCATCCCGAAACCGACGGTTCCCAGCGTGCGCGGCGGACCGCGCCCGGCACATCGTGCGCCGGGACGGGCGGATCGCCTTCTTCCGGACGCCGGGACATCAACCTTTCGATCGATGCGGCTCGCGGATCCGTCGCCTACTGTGAGTGAGAAATGCCGAACGATCTGTTCTCGCCCGCGATGCGGTTGCTCGGCTGGGCCGTGCACGGCACCTTCCTGGTGCTGCTCGCGATCGCCCTGGTGCGCACGCTGCACGACGGGCGGGCGGGGATCGCCGCGGGCGGCCTGGCGCTCGGAGCCCTCTACGTCGGCGGGGTGGTCTGGGCCGGGCACGACCGGCGCGCCCGTCCGGTTCCCGCGCGGCTGTGGCTCGCGCTGCTCACCGCCTCCTGGGCGGGGCTGGCCGCGTCCTCTCCCGACTTCGTCTGGCTGGCCTTCCCGCTGTTCTTCCTCTACCTGCACCTGCTGCCGCTGCCCGCCGCGCTGCCCGGTGTGGTGCTGCTGACGGGCGCGGCGATCGGGGCCGTGGCCTGGCACGGCGGCGGGGTCACGCTGGCGGAGGTGCTGGGCCCGAGCATCGGCGCCTCGGTCGCCACCCTCATGGCCCTCGCCTACCGGGCGCTCTACCGGGAGAGCGAGCAGCGCCGCCGGCTCATCGAGGACCTGGTCCGGACCCGCGAGAGGCTCCTCAGGGCGGAGGCGGACGCGGCACGGCTCACCGAGCGCGAGCGGCTGGCCCGCGAGATCCACGACACGCTCGCCCAGGGGATGTCCAGCATCATCCTGCTGCTGCGCGCCGCCCGCCGCGACCTCGACAGCGACCGCGACGCCGCGGTGGGACGGCTGGCGGAGGCCGAGCAGGCCGCCGCGGAGAACCTTGAAGAGGCCCGCAACTTCGTGCGCGAGCTGGCCCCTCCCGCCCTGCAGCGGTCCTCCCTGCCCGACGCGCTGCGCCGGATCACCGAGTCGGCGGACGCCCGTTCCACCGCCCGCATCCGCTTCCAGGTGTCCGGGCCTCCCGCCGAACTCCCGGTCGACTACGAGGTGGCGCTGCTGCGCATCGCCCAGGGGGCCCTGGGGAACGCCGCCGGGCATTCGGGCGCCGAGAACGTCGGGGTCACCCTGACCTATCTTGACGACATGGTGGTGCTGGACGTCTTCGACGACGGGCGCGGCTTCGACCCCGCGGCGAGCGGCGGGCGGCGGCCGGAGGGAGGGGCGGGCACCGGCTACGGGCTGCGGGCGATGCGCGACCGCGCCCGCGCGCTGGGCGGCGCGCTCACCGTCGAGTCGGCCCCGCGGGAGGGGACGGCCGTGGTGGCGACGCTGCCGCTGCCCGGCGCCGAGGAGCGGCGATGAGCGGGCCGATCCGCATCCTGCTGGTGGACGACCATCCCGTGGTGCGCTCCGGGATCCGCGCCATGCTCGCCGACCAGCCCGGCTTCGCGCTGGTCGGCGAGGCGGCGACGGGACGGGAGGGGGTCGAGGAGGCGCGCCGCCTGTCCCCCGACGTCGTGCTGATGGACCTGCAGCTCGGCGCCGGGATGCACGGCAGCGAGGCCACCCGCCAGATCACCGCCGCCGGGGCGGGCGCGCCGCGCGTCCTCGTGCTGACCACGTTCGACACCGACTCCGACATCCTCGCCGCCATCGAGGCCGGCGCCACCGGCTACCTGCTCAAGGACGCGCCCCCGGACAGGCTGTTCACCGCGATCCGGTCGGCCGCCGCCGGAGACAGCGCGCTCGCGCCGAGCGTCGCCTCGCGCCTGCTCGGCCGGATGCGCTCGCCCACCGCGACGCTGACCGCCCGCGAGCTGGAGGTGCTGAGGCTGGTCGCCGAGGGGCTCTCGAACCGGGGGATCAGCAGGCGGCTGTTCCTGAGCGAGACCACGATCAAGACCCATCTGGTGCACATCTACGCCAAGCTCGGCGTCGACTCCCGCACGGCCGCCGTAGCCGCCGCCACCCGGCGCGGCCTGATCCGCCCACCCTGACCCGGTGCCGACCAGGCGGGCGGGGCCGGAGCCCCGCCCGCCTGGGGCCGGACTGCTACTGCTTCAGCAGGGTCCGCATCTTGGCGATCTCGGCGGTCTGGGAAGAGATGATCTTTCCGGCCAGCTGCCTGGCCGGCGGGAACCGCCCGGCGGACTCCTCGGTCCTGGCCATCGCCACGGCGCCCTCGTGATGCTCGATCATCATCTCCAGGAACGCCTTGTCGAACGCCCTGCCCTTGGCGGCCTCCAGCTCCTTCATGTCCTTCTCGCTCATCATGCCGTCCATGCCGTCCATGCCGCCGTGGTGCATGCCGCCCATCCCGGACGTGCCGGGCGAGGGGACCGGGGAGCCCCAGCTCCTCAGCCACGCGCTGAGCTGCTGGATCTCCGGCTCCTGCGCCTTCTTGATGTCGGCGGCCAGGGCCTTCACCTGCGCCGACGAGGCGCGGGTGGCGGCGAGGCCGGCCATCTCGACCGCCTGCCGGTGATGCGGGATCATCATCTGCGCGAACATGACGTCCTGGCCGTTGTGCGGTCCGGCCTGCGCGCCGCCCGGCGACGCCGAGTGGCCGGGCATGGAGTGCGAGGGCGCCGGGTGCCCCGTCGAACCCTCGTCGTTCCCGCACGCCGCCAGCGCGATCGCCAGGGCGGGGACGGTGAGGAGCGCGAACGCTCGCTTCATGGTGGTAGGCCTTCCGTGCCGAGTGCTGTGATCAGGGGTCGGCGGCGGCGTCCGATCCCGGGCGCCGCTGGACCTCCTACAGCCTCAGCACGCTCAACCCGTGCAGGGACGGTCTCGGCGGCGGGCGTCCGACCAGCAGGATCCGCACCCGCGCCGGCCTCGACACGGCCCTTGGCGGCGACCTTCGCAGGCGCAGGGCCAGGAGGGCCAGGGCGAGCGCGAACAGGGTCAGCATGGCCAGGCAGACCTGGCCGCCGGGATGGTCAGGGTGGCGGTCGGAGTGATGGTCGCCGGACCGGTCGCCCTGGGGCGGGCGGTGCCCCGTCACCGCTTCGGTGACGGGGACCGCGTGCCCGGCGGCCATGGACGTCAGCGGGACGCCGTTCATCCCGGCCGGGCTCGATGTGGCCTGGAAGCCGTGCATCGCCAGCAGGCCGAGAAGCACGAGCAGGCCGGACGCCAGAGAGAGGACGTCCCGGCGCACAGATCGCCTCAGCCGTCCCACCCGCCGTTCCGCGTTCGCGCCGCCCCGCCCGGGGAGGCCGCCGACGTGCATGCTCATCCCGGGAACCAGGGTAGCGAAGCGTGACCGGCGGTCACCGGCGGGTCACCGGAACACGCGACCCCGGAACACGCGACCCCGGAACACGCGACACCGGGTCAGGCGACACGGACTCCACCGGCGAACGGGCGGCCGGCGATCGGGGCGATCTTGACGACGTCGCCGGTCTGCGGCGCGTGGACCATGTTGCCGTTGCCGATGTACATGCCCATGTGGTGCAGGTCGCTGTGGAAGAACACCAGGTCGCCGGGCTTGAGCTGGCTCATGCTCACGTGGGTGCCGGCGTTGTACTGGCTTCCGGTGTAGTGGCCGAGGGTGATGCCGACCTGCGCGTAGGCGTACAGGGTCAGGCCGGAGCAGTCGAAGCCCTTGATGTTGGCGCCCTGCGCGGTGCCGTAGCTCGGGCCGGACGCGTTGCCGCCGCCCCAGGAGTAGGGCACGCCCTGCTGGGCCAGGGCGGCCCGGACGGCCGTCATCGCCTTGGCCGAGGCCCCGCCGGAGTTGATGTTGGGGATGGAGCCGGGCCGCGAGCCGGCGGTGTTGAAGGTGCCGAGCTGCTTCTCGACCTTCTTGAGCTTGACCTGGAGTTCCCGGCGCTTCTTCTTCGCCTCGCCGGTGAGCGCGCGCACCTGGGCGGCGCGCTGCTCGGCGGCCTTGCGGGACCGGTCGGCGCCCTGCATCACCTGGAGCATCTGCGTGATGCGGGTGTCGTTCTGCTTGGCGAAGTAGTTGAGGGTGGCCGACTGGTCCAGGACGGCCTGCGGGTCGGAGGCCGAGGCGAAGCCGATGGCCGGGTCCGCGGGGCCGTTCTTGTAGCTGTCCGCGGCGATCTTCGCCATGCGCTCGCGCGCCTCGTCCAGGGCCTTCTGCTGCCGCAGGGCGCTGCTCCTGGCCGTCTTCGCGGCGTGCTCGGCCTGCTTGAGGCGCTCGCGCAGCCCGTTGTACTGCTCGCTGAGCTTCTCGGCCTCGTCGGCGAGCTTCTCCTGCTGCGCGGTCAGTTGCTTGCGCGTCGGCTTGGGCTCGGCGTGGGCGGGCGCGGGGGCGAGAAGCCCGGCGGACAGCGCGAAGGCGGCCGTCCACGCCGTGACGTTCCGGCCGGTGCGGATCCTGCGGCGGGCTGTCGTTCGGGGGCCGGCAGCTCGTCGCTGCATGCGGTGTCCTCTCCTGTAACGCCTACCGGGTCAGCTGACGGGTTCGGGCCGGAGTCGCCCTTCCGTCCGCGCGGGACGGATTCACCCCTGAAGATCGGGTCCCCGGTTCCCCGGACGGAGCCGTCCGCGGGATTCGGCGCGGTCGCCGGCCGTCCCCGGCGGGGACGTCGGACCGTGACCTCCTACGGAGCGTAGGAGGTTTACGGTCGGTTCGCCACCGAAGCGGAGCATTTCCCCAAAAGCCACATACCGTCTCAGCAGGTGGCGGCCAGCTCGGCGATCGCCGCGGCCCCGGCCAGAAGCGGCGCGACGACCGCCGCCACCACGAAGAGGCCGGCCGCGAGCCGGACGGCACGGCGCGGCCTCGGCGGAGCGGCGCCCTCCAGCCGCAGCACCCGCTCCCTCAGCGCACCGGCGGCGGGCGCGCCCGCCGCCCCGAGCGCCCCCGCGCCGGTCGGCGCCGCCGAGAGCCGGCACAGGGCGCCGACCAGCGGTTTCCTGCCGTGGACGCGGACCGCGGCGTCGTCCGCGGCCATCTCCAGCAGCAGCGGCAGCCGCGCCTTCGCGCGCCGGACGGTCGGCAGCCACGGCAGCATGGCGTGGACCAGGTCCAGGGCCAGCAGGAGCACATGGTGGCGCTGGCGCAGGTGCGCCCGCTCGTGCGCCAGGACGGCGCCGAGCTCCTCGGCGCTGAGCGCCCGCTGCGCCCCGGTGCTGACCACGATCGCGCGGTGCCGGGACGGCAGCGAGTACGCCACCGGCACGGGATGGTCGAGGACGAGGACGTCCGGATGGCGCCGGTCCTCGCCGGCGACCAGCCGCAGCATCTCCCGGTGCCGGCGGCGGTGGCGCACGGCCCGGCCGAGCCTCGGCAGGCCGCGGGCGAGGACGGCGGCGCACGCGGCGGCGAGGAGGGCGGTCGCGACCGCCGCGGCGACGGTGGCGAGACGGCCGTGATGGGGCAGGCAGTCGCGCAGCCGCGACAGGAACCCGTGGCCCGGGCCCGGCGGCGCGAGCAGCGCCGCCGCCGCGCTCCCCGCCGCCGCGATGGTCGTCCCGGCGAGGGCGGCCGCCCAGCAGGCGATCGCCGTCCCCGGGCCGACGGCCGAGCGCCGGAGCAGATCCAGGGCGGGACCCGCCGCGCATCCCAGCAGGACCACCGAACCGGCCAGGCAGGCCACCAGGAGGATCACGGTCACGCGTCCTCGCCGGCGGTACGCCGTCGCAGGGCGTCCAGGAGGTGCCGGGCGTCCTCCGGCGGGACGCTCTCGGCGAACCTCGCGAGGATGGCGCCGTGGTCCGCGGCCTCGCTCAGGGCGTCCATCATCAGCTCGACCGCGTACTCCTCCTGCGGCCGCGTCGGGCTGTAGCGGAAGGCCGTGCCGTCCTGCGTGCGGCGGACGAGCCCCTTCTGCGCCAGGCGTTCCGCCACGGTCTGCACGGTGTTGTAGGCCAGCGCCTTGTCCGCGTTCTCGTTCAACTCGGCCAGCAGTTCACGGATCCGCAGCGGGTGGGGCGCCGCCCAGAGCACGTCCATGATGGAGCGTTCGAGCGCCCCTCCGAGTGCGGACACGCGGTCACCTCCGTCCCGCCCCCATTGTGCCGGACGTCTCCTGAGCACCCGCCTCCAACAAGGGGGTCTCTCCAGCGTGGACGGGCCTGCGGCGCCCGGGCATCCACCAGTTGGCCCCGCCGCACAGCTCCATCACCGCGGGGACGAGGATCATCCGGACGATGGTGGCGTCCACGAGCACGGCGACGGCCATGCCGAGGCCGATCTGCTTGACCGACACGTCGGGGCCGAGCAGCGACGTCCCGAAGACGGCGATCATGATGGCGGCCGCGGCCGTGATGACCTTGGCGGTGCGCGCCAGCCCGCGGGTGACGGCCGTCCGGGTGTCGCCGGTGCGCTCGTACTCCTCCCGGACCCGCGAGATCAGGAAGACCTCGTAGTCCATGGACAGGCCGAACAGGAGCGGGAACATCATCATCGGCACCCAGGTCGTGATCGGCATGGCGGTCGGGAACCCGAAGGCCTCGCCCAGCCACCCCCACTGGACGACCGCGACCAGCACGCCGTAGGCGGCGCCGATCGACAGCAGGTTCATCACCGCGGCCTGCACCGCGATCGTGACCGACCGGACCAGCGCGACCAGCAGCACGAGGGACAGGGCGACGACGACCCCGATCATCAGGGGCAGGCGGGAGCCGACCTCCTCGGCGATGTCGATCGCGCCGGCGTTCGGGCCGCCCACCTGGATCCCGCCGCCGCCCGGCGCCCCGGGCAGGACGTCGTCGCGCAGCCGGTGCACCAGGTCGGCGGTGGCCTCGTCCTGGGCGCCGGTCGCGGGGAAGGCCATGAACGTGGCCGCCCGGCCGTCGGCGCTGATCCGGGGCGGCGTGACGGAGGCGATGCCCTCGGTCCGGCGGACCGCCTCGACGACGGGACGCAGATCGGCGTCCGCGGACCCGATCCGCGCGGCGAAGATCAGGGGCGCGCCGTAGCCGGGCCCGAAGCCCTCGGAGAGGATCGCGTAGGAGGTGTGGCTGCTCCGGTCGTGCGGCTGGACGCTGGCGTCGGGCAGGCTCAGCCGCATCGACAGGACGGGGGCGGCGAGCACCAGCAGGCCCGTCCCGGCCAGGACCGCGGCGGCCAGCGGCCTGCGCTGCACCACGCCGGCCCAGCGCTCGGCGGGGGGACGGTGCTCGCGGGTGCGCGGGCGGGACGCGCGGCGCGGCAGCCGCAGCGAGTCGATCCGGCGGCCGGTGAAGCCGAGGAGCGCCGGCAGCAGGGTCACCGCGGCCGTCATCGTGACCAGCACCGTCACCGACGCGGCGATGGCCACACCGGTCATCAGCCGCTGCCCCATGACCACCAGGCCGAGCAGCGCGATCACCACGGTGGTGCCGGCGAACAGCACGGCGTGCCCGGCGGTGGAGATGGCCTTGGCCGTGGCGCCCTCGGGGTCGTCTCCGTCCTGGAGGGCCTCCCTGTAGCGGGTCACGATGAACAGTGCGTAGTCGATGCCGATGCCGAGCCCGACCAGCGCGGCGACGAGCACCGTGAAGTCCGGCGCCGGGACGAGGTGCCCCACCAGCCTGATCAGGGCGATGCCGCCGAGGATCGCCGTCAGCGCCGTCGCGATCGGCAGGCCCATCGCGACCAGCGATCCGAAGGAGATGAACAGGATCACCGCCGCGGTCAGCAGGCCCACGCCCTCGGCCGGGCCCTGCTGGGGCGTCTCGGCCTTCTCCGCCCGCTCGCCGCCCAGGCCCAGCGTCACGCCGTCGCCGGAGGCGTCCTTGACCGCGTCCACCAGGGGTCTGACGTCGGACTTCTTGGCCTCCGCGTCGGTCAGCGGGATGGTCGTCCTGGCGATGCGGCGATCGCGCGTCACCAGGTTCCCGTCCTGGTAGGGCGAGGTCACCGGCCCGGTGACCGGTGAGGCGTCCAGCTCGGCGACGACCTTCTCGATCCGCCGCCGCGCGGCGGGGTCGTCGATCCCCTTCGCCGCCTTGATCGCGAGGGTCAGGGTGTCGCCCCGGCGCTCGGGGAAGTGCTTCTGGATCAGCTCCTGTGCCTTGGCGGAACCGGAGTCCCCGCCGGAGAAGTCGTTGTCGGTTGGGGCGCCGTAGCCGAAGCCGGCGAACGCCACGGCGATCACGCCGACGAGCCAGGCCAGGAGGACGAGGCGGCGGCGCCGGTGGCAGAAGCGGGCCAGCGCCGCGAGTGCGCCGTCCGGTCCAGGGTGTGCGGATTGCTCGCTCATGGCGGCGATCGTCGCGCCGGCGGGGCGCCCGCCGCGTCTGACGGGGGACGGCCGCGCCTACGCGTTCGGGCGTACGCGGCACCGTGGCCCGCTCCACCTGGCGGAGGAGCAGGTCACGCGCCTGAGCGCAGGAGCGTCCCCGCACCACGACAGTAGGATTCCGGCATGGAACGCCGTACAGGGACGTTCTCCCTGCGAGCGGTGACGCATGACGTCCTGCTCGCGCTCTTCGTCACCGTGATGCAGGTCCAGGGGACGGTCGCCCGTGTCGCCGCAGAAGGGGCGACGCGGCCGCTCGCCGACCTGGGAGAACTCGGCTACGCGCTGCTGGTGGTGAGCGGCCTCGCCCTGCTCGCCCGCCGCCGGTGGCCGGTGGCGGTGTTCGCCGTCGCCGCGCTCGCCAGCCTGGCGTACTACGGTGCCGGCTTCCCTGACGGCCCCGGCTGGCTCGCGCTCTTCGTCTCCCTCTACACCCTCGCGGCCTACGGCGACGGGCGCCGGTCGCTGGTGATCGCCGGTTCGGGGATCACCGTGCTGGCCGCCGTATGGCTGTACACGGCCGCCGACATCGAACCGCGCGCCGCCATCGGCTGGGTGTTCTTCCGCATCGGCGCGTCGGTCATGAGCGCGGCCCTCGGCGAGTCCGTCCGGTCCCGCCGGGTCATCGCGGCCGAGGCCGAGAAGCGCGCGGAACTGGCCGAGCGGACCCGCGAGGAGGAGGCGCGGGCGCGCGTGGACGCCGAACGCCTCCGGATCGCCCGCGAGGTCCACGACACCGTCGCCCACGCGGTGGCGATCATCAACGTGCAGTCCGGGGTCACCGCGCACGTGCTCGACAAGCGCCCGGAGCAGGCGCGCGAAGCGCTGCGGACCATCGAGGAGACCAGTTCCCGGGCGCTGCGGGAGATGCGGGCCGTCCTCGGCGTCCTGCGCGACGACGGCGACGGCCGCGCACCGCACCCCGGCCTGGACCAGATCGACGAGCTCACCGCGAAGGCGCGCGAAGCGGGGCTGGACGTCACCCTGGAGGCGTCCCCGCCCGCGGCGCCGCTGCCGAGCGCGGTGGGCAGCGCGGCGTACCGGATCCTCCAGGAGTCGGTCACCAACGTGATCCGCCACGTCGGCCCCACCCGGGTGACGGTCGCGCTCAACCCCGGGACCGACGTCCTGGAGATCCGCGTGACCGACGAGGGCCGCCGCACCGGGGACGGCGCCGCGAGCGCCCCGGGCGGCCCCGGCCACGGGATCCTGGGCATGCGCGAGCGCTGCCGGCTGCTCGGCGGCGAACTCGACGCCGGCCCCACTCCGGGCGGCGGGTTCGAGGTGGCGGCCCGGCTCCCCCTCGCGCCGGCCGGCCCGCGGCGGGAGGCGGCACCGTGAGCGCGCCGTCCACGGCACCGATCAGGGTGCTGCTCGCCGACGACGAGGGGCTCGTGCGGTCCGGGTTCAAGCTGCTCATCGACGTCGAGGACGACATCGCCGTGGTCGCGGAGGCGACCGACGGCGCGCAGGCCGTCGACCTGGCCCGCGCCGCCCGTCCCGACGTCGTCCTCATGGACATCCGCATGCCGAGGCTGGACGGCATCCAGGCCACGGCGCGGATCACCGCGACGCGCGGGCTGGAGGACGTCCGGATCCTCATCCTCACCACCTACGACACCGACGCCTACGTCTTCGAGGCGCTGCAGGCCGGGGCGAGCGGCTTCCTGCTCAAGGACGCCGGGCCGGCGGAGCTCCTGCACGCCATCCGGGTGGTCGCCGCCGGAGAGGCGCTGCTCGCGCCGCGCATCACCAGGCGCCTCATCGGCAAGTTCACCGCGTGGCACACGGCGTCGACGAACGCGCGGGACCGGCTCGCGCCGCTCACCGGCCGCGAGCGGGAGGTGCTGGCCCTGATCGGGCGGGGGCTGAGCAACCAGGAGATCGGGGCCGAACTGTTCATCAGCCCGGCGACCGCGCGCACCCATGTCAGCCGCACGATGGCGAAGCTCGGGGCGCGCGACCGCGCGCAACTGGTCGTCGTCGCCTACCAGACGGGCCTGGTCGTCCCCGACGCGTGACCCCGGGCGTCCTGACGCCGGCGCCGGTCAGTGCGGGGGGTCGCCGAGCCGGCGGACGATGCGGACGAGTGCGGCGCGCTGGCCGTCCGGGTCGTCGTCGAGGTCGGGCATCAGCATCCGCCGGAGCTGCGGGGTGGCGAACCACCAGCCGGCGAGGACGATGACGGAGTACAGCAGTTCCCGGGCCGCCAGCCGGGTGTCCAGGTCCCCCGACTGCTGCGCCCTGGCCAGCGCGGCGATCTTCTCGGCGTAGTGCGCGGTCCGCTCGGCCTCGGCCGCCACCGGGCCCTCGCCGGCGCTGTGGAGGCCCTCCCAGTGCAGCAGCCGGACGAAGTGCGGGTGCGCGCGGTGGTAGTCGAAGACCTGGCCCGCGTACTCGCCGAGGTCGCGGGCCGCCTTCTCGTCCAGCGGCACGGCCTCGGCCAGGCGTTCCAGCTCCGTGGTGAGGACGATCGCGAACATCTGCCGCTTGTTGCCGAAGTAGGAGTAGATCCGCTCCTTGTTCACCCCGGCCGTGGCGGCGATCCGGTCCATGCGGGCGGCCTCGGGGCCGTGGGCGGCGAACTCGCCGACCGCGGCGTCCAGGATGAGCCGCCTGGTCTTCGCGGTGTCCCATGCCATGGCCCGAGCATACCGAAGATTCCAACTAATGAGTTGGAATCTGCCGCCGGTCGTGGCAAACTCCAACTCACGAGTTGGAGTTATCGAAACCGCAAGGAGACGCCATGCCCCCGGTCCGCCCCACGCCCCCCGCCGCCGCGGCGCCGTCGATCCACCTGCGCGCCGCGTTCACCTGGCTGGCCGTGTACCTCATGATCATGGCCACGCAGCTGCTGCTGGGCCCCCTGCTGGGCTCGCTCTCCCTGCCGCTCCGAACGCTCGTGGTGACCGGCGTGGTCGTGCCCACCGTCGTGTACGCGCTCGTCCCCGCGATCCTGCGGACCTACGGCGCGCTGCGCCGTCAGGGCACGCGGCGGGGGACGAAGCGCACGAACGGGATGTGGTGGCCGACCTGGCGGTAGTCCTCGGCACTGCCGTCGACGGCGAAGCCCATGAGCTTGCACAGCTGCCGCGCGGCGGCCGGGTGGCGAGGGGCGTACCGGGCCATGATCTCGCCGCCCTCCTCCGTCGGGATCGGGGAGGCGGTCGCCTGGACGCGCCTCCCGCCGATCTGGAGCGTGACGTCCGGGCTCGCCATGACGTTGCGGTACCAGTCCGCACGGGGGCCGAAGCCGGAGGCGGCGACGTAGCCCCGTTCGTCCTTCTGGACGACCTCGATGACGACCTGGCGCGGCAGGCCCGAGACGCGGCCGGTGTGCGTGAGCAGCATGACGCGGCGCCCCATCAGCGGCCCGAGCCCCACGCGGTACAGCCGGATGGGCAGCCGCCACAGCACGCGGCGCAGTCCGGTCGGCGGCGCGGGCCTGTCGATGATCTCCATGACTCTCTCCTTGCCGAGGTCGGGACGGCGGGTCCCGAGGATCCTTAGCTCCGCTGTTCCAGCAGGTCGTCCACCGCGGACAGGACGTCGCCGACCGGGAGGGCGTCGTCGATCATGTAGTGCAACATCACCCCGTCGATCGCCGCGGTGATCAGGGTGGCCGCGCCCGTGAGGCGGCGCGGGGGCCAGTCCGGATGCAGCGCACGGAGGCGGTCCGCGATCTGCGCGCGGGCCTCCCGCAGCTCGTCGCGCAGCACCGCGCCCAGCGCCGGGTCGCGCATCGCGCCCACGATCAGCTCCGCGGCCAGCCGGGAGCCGAGCTCGTCGGCCGGAGCCTGGGCCAGCTGGCGCCGCATCGCCTCCAGCGCCGCGCGCTCGTCCGGCGCTCCCAGGAGCTCGGCGACCATCGGCCCGACGATCAGGTCCGTGGCCTGCCGGAAGATCGCCGCGTGCAGCCCGGCCAGCCCGCCGAAGTGGTAGTGGATCAGGCCCGGGTTGGTGCCGGCGCGCTCGGCCACCGCGCGGGTGGAGACGCCCGGCCAGCCCTCCCGGCCCAGCAGCGCGATCCCGGCGTCCACCAGCTGCCGGCGGCGGCGGTCGCCGCGCGGTGAATTTGGTCGATCGGCCAAGTTGGTCACATGACCAAGTTAGCACCGGTGGAGCGGCGCCGGAACGGACATGGGAGACCCGCCGCCGGAAGGTCGTCTCATCCGGCGGCGGGCCGGTCTCGCGCCCTCAGCCGACGCCGAGGGTCAGGATCGGGGCGCCGCTCGGCCGGGACGAACCGCCCGCGGGCTCGACGGTCACGCCGATGCGCCGGGCGTCGCCGAGGCCCGAGGCGATCAGAGGCCGGTCCTTGCCCGACGGGTTCATCGTCCCGGCCGAGCGCGGAGCGGCCGGGCCGAGCCACCAGAGCTGGTACGTCCTCGCCGACGGCAGGCGCGGCATCCGGGACGTCGTGACGACGGCCCTGCCGAGCGAGCGCGACGAGACGACCGTGACGGTGGCGGCGTCCGGCGTCCGGACGGTGGAGGTGTGCGCGTCCGGCGCGCTCATCACCGCGGCGACCTGCCGGTTCAGGGACTGCTCGTGCTCGGCGGACCGCTGGAGGTGCCAGGCCGCGCCGAGGCCCGCCATCGCCAGCACCAGGCAGGCCGCGGCGGCCAGCCAGGTCAGCCCGCGCGTGCGGGGGGACGGCGGGCGGCGGGCGAGCGGCGGCGACTGCCGGGTCCGGGCGATCTCCGCCATGACCCGTCCGCGCAGCTCGTCCGGCGGGCGCCGCGCCGCGGCCAGCGCCAGCCGCGTCGCGGTCTCGCGGAACCCCGCGGCCTCGTCGGCGCAGGCCGGGCAGCCCCGCAGGTGGCGCTCGAAACGGCGCCGCTCGGTCTCGGTGAGCGCGTCCAGCGCGTAGGCGCCGGCGAGCCGGTGCGTGTCGTGTTCATGCAGGTCGTGGGTCATGGCTGCACTCCCAGGCAGTCACGCAGCCGGATGAGTCCGTCGCGCATCCGGGTCTTGACGGCGGCGAGGCCGACGCCGAGCAGTTCGGAGACCTCGCGGTAGGTGTAGCCGCCGTAGTAGGCGAGCCTGATCGACTCGCGCTGGGTCTCGGTCAGGCCCCGCATGCAGCGGCGCACCTGCTGGTACTCCAGCCGGACGCCGACCTCCTCGGCGACCTCGTCGTACTCCGGCCCCGGCGCGGCGGCGCGCTCCTCGCGGTCGCGGTCGGCCTGGCTGGAGCGGACCCGGTCGACGGCGCGGCGGTGCGCCACGGTCAGCGCCCACGACGTCGCGCTGCCGCGTTCCGGACGGTAGTGCGACGCCTTGCGCCACAGCTCGACCAGCACGTCCTGCGCGATCTCCTCCGCCTGCGCGGGATCGCGGACGATCCGCAGCGCCAGCCCGTAGACGGGCCCGGACAGGCGTTCGTACACGTCCCCGAACGCCTCCTGGTCGCCGCGGGCGACGCGGCCGAGCAGCTCGGCCAGGTCCGGCGGCTCGACGCCGACCGCCCCCACCGGGCGCGGTCCGATGCCCGCTTCGTTCATCTCCACACTGATGATTCGGTGCGGACGGCCGGACGGATGGGTTCGGATCCCGATGAAATTTCGACCCATCCATCTGCCGTCCGGCCCCGAACACCGGTTGTGACAGACGAACGAGCGACCGAGCCACCGCGTCCGGTCACCGCCGCCCTGAGCGGGGCGGCGGCCGGCGCGGCCGCGCTGGGGGTCGCGGAACTGGCCGCCGGTGCGCTCGGACGGGCGTCGTCCTCGCCGCTGCTCGCGGTCGGCGCGGGCTTCATCGACCTCACCCCGGGGTGGCTCAAGGACTTCGCGATCCGCCGTTTCGGCAGCGACGACAAGACGGTGCTGCTCATCGGCCTCGGCGCCGGGATCACCCTAGCGGCCCTGGTCATCGGGCTGTTGAGCCGGCGTCGGCTTTCGTGGGGCCTGGCCGGGCTCGGTGCTTTCGGAGCGGTCGGGGTCGTCGCGGCACTGACCCGGCCGATCGCCGGGCCCGCCGACGCGGCGCCGTCCGTCGTCGGCGCGCTGGCGGGCATGGCCGCGCTGACCGCGCTGGTACGCGCCGCCCGCCCCAAGGACACCGGCCCCGGAACGGAGGTGGATCGGCGGCGCGTGCTGCTGACCGGGGCCGGAGTGATCGGCGTTGCCGCGGCCGGCGGTGTATCCGGGCGGGCACTGCTGCGCCGCGGCGACGTCACCTCCGTCCGGGCGGACCTGCGGCTGCCTCGCCCGGCGAGTCCGGCGCGCCCGGTGCCCCAGGGAGCGCAGGTGCGGGCGGCGGGGATGACGCCGTTCCACACGTCCGCCCGGGACTTCTACCGCGTCGACACCGCGCTCACCCTGCCCCAGGTCGACCCGCGCGACTGGACGCTGCGCATCCACGGCATGGTCGGCCGTCCCGTCGAGCTGTCGTTCGACGACCTGCTGCGCGAGGCGCTGGTCGAACGCGACATCACCCTGTCGTGCGTGTCCAACCAGGTCGGCGGCGACCTCGCCGGCAACGCCCGCTGGCTGGGAGCGCCGCTCGCGCCCCTGCTGCGCAGGGCGGGGATCCACTCAGGCGCCGACCAGATCCTGTCTCGCTCGGCCGACGGCATGACGCTGTCCACCCCGATCGAGGCGATCCTCGACGGGCGGGACGCCATCCTCGCCGTCGGCATGAACGGGGAGCCGCTTCCGATCGCCCACGGCTTCCCCGCGCGCATGGTCGTCCCCGGCCTCTACGGTTACGTCTCGGCCACCAAGTGGGTCGTCGACCTCAAGGTCACGCGCTTCGCGACCGACCGCGCGTACTGGACCGAGCGCGGCTACGCCGAGAAAGCCCCGATCAAGACGTTCTCCCGCATCGACGTGCCGAAGCCGCTCGCCGGCGTGAAGGCGGGGCGCGTCGCCGTCGCGGGCACCGCGTGGGCCCAGCACCGCGGCGTCGACGCCGTCGAGTGGCAGGTCGACGACGGACCCTGGCGGGAGGCGCGGCTCGCGCCCGTCCCCGGCCTCGACACGTGGCGGCAGTGGGTCGCCGAGTGGGACGCCGCCCCCGGCTCCCACACGCTCCGCTGCCGCGCGACCGACGGGACCGGGCACACGCAGCCCGGGCACCGCGCCCCGCCGCTTCCGGACGGCGCCACGGGATGGCATTCGGTGGTGGTCACCGTGACCTGAACCGCCCCCGCACGCGACCAGTCCCGCTCGACGGACGACCGCATCCGGTCCACCGTAGTTTCCGACAAAGGAGTTCACCATGTACCGCAACCGCATCGTCGCCGGCGTCCTCGCGGCGACCGCCCTCGCCACCGGCACGGCCGCCTGCTCCGGCGACGACAAGGGCGACGCCGCCGCGGCCCCGGCCGGGTCGTCCGCGCCGGCGGCCCCGACGAGCGAGGCGCCGACCGGGGGCCAGCCGTTCGGGCCCGCCTGCTCGGCCGTCCCGGCGTCCGGCAAGGGCAGCTTCCAGGGCATGTCCGCCGACCCCGTCGCGACCGCCGCGTCCAACAACCCGGTGCTGTCCACGCTGGTCAGCGCCGTGAAGGAGGCCGGTCTGGTCGACACGCTCAACTCGTCGAAGAACCTCACCGTGTTCGCGCCCACCAACGACGCGTTCAAGAAGATCCCGAAGGAGACGCTCGACAAGGTCATGTCGGACAAGAAGACGCTGACGAGCATCCTCACCTACCACGTGGTCGGCCAGCAGGTCTCGCCGAGCGGGCTGGGGACGGGCGACTTCAAGACCCTGAACGGCGCCATGCTCAAGACCAGCGGCTCGGGCGACTCGTACACGGTCGGGAAGGACGCGAACGTCGTGTGCGGCAACGTCCAGACCGCCAACGCGACCGTCTACATCATCGACAGCGTCCTGATGCCGCCCAAGTGACGCCCGTCTCGCGGCCGGGGCCCCGGGGCCCCGGCCGCGCCGGGCGCGCGACCCGGTAGCAATATGGCCTGATCGAGATATGAGAGCGGCCACCGGGACAGGTGGTACCGGGCGGTATTCGCCTAAGGCGCCGAACCCGTCCCGCTCGCCCGGACGGCTCCTTTCAGGAGGCGTCCTGGCGCGCGTTGGGAACCAATGGCGAGGGCTGCGCGCCGGCCCGGCCGGCGACCTTCGCGAAAGCGTGCCGCAGCGTCGGGCTGATCAGGATGTGCGCGTCGAGGCCCGTGCGCTGCAGGATCCGGTGGCACACCGGGCTCGGGCGGCTGAGGACCAGCCGGCCCTGCCGGGCCGTGACGGCCTTCCACAGGCCCACCAGCGCCCCCAGCCCGGAGGAATCGCAGAACCTCACATCCTGGAGGTCCAGGATGATCCGCCATTCGGCCGTCGCGTGAGAAAGAACATGTTCCCGGAAGGCGTCGGCCGTGAGGTAATCGATTTCACCTTCCACATGCACGAGAATGCAGTCGTCGCGGTTCTCGACGCGTATTCGGAGCCTGTCCTGCGGGTCGTGCCACAGTCGAAGCGACGTATGATTCCCGTCCTGTACCGCGTCCATCACCAGACTCAACCTCCCGTTGAGGCGAGGCTACCCCGGAACGCGGCGGACATTCCTGAGGCGCCGATCTTGAAGCGCCGCCCCCCGGCTGACCTGGTCGTACTCCGGCCGACCGGGGCCCGCCGACGAGGTCGAACGAATCTTTGCCTTTCGGCAACTGTCTTGTTCCGGTTAGGGTGGTGACGAGGACAAGATCCTTGTTTGGCGGCTCAGCTCAGGAAGGAAGTGGTCCCGCCGCAGGCTGCGACGTGATGGAACTGACTCAAGGCATAGACGGCACTCGGCGCCTGCTCGACCCGGCGCTGGGGCCCGGTCCGTATCCCGCGCTGGCCGTGAATCCCGGCGGTACCGTCACGCGGCTCAACGACGCGGCGCGCCTGCTCCTCGGCATGATCCCGGGCACCGCCCTGGACGACGCGGCGCCCGGCTGGCTGGCCGACGCGCACCACGCGCTGACCGGCGCCCCCCTCGCCACCGTGACCGACGCCGACCTGTCCCATCCCGGTACGTCGCGGCCGGTCGCGCACGGCGCCATCGGCGAGCGCGCCTTCGAGGCCCACGGCGTCCCCGACGAGGGCCCCGACGGTCCTGGAACCCCGCCGGGGACGGTCTGGTGGCTGTTCGACGTCACCGAGCACCGGCGGCTGGAACGGGAACTCGCCGACGAGCGGGAACGCACGGCCTTCCTGGCGGAAGCGTCCAGCCAGCTGCTGTCGTCGCTGAACCTGGAACGTTGCATGGAGGTCACCGTCCAGCTCGCGGCGCGCTACCTCGCCGACGCCGCGCTGGTGATCGCACCCGGTTCCGGACGCGCCTTCCCCATCTCCTACTGCGGCCCGGACGGCCGGGTCGACCATCAGGAACTCGTCGTGGACCCCGCCGAGGTCCCCGGGCTCGCGGAGGCCATGCAGGGGTTCCCGCCGGTGCCCTCCCGCTGGCTCGACCCGACGGCCGCACCCCCCTGGATCCTCCGCGCGGACCTGGGCGACCTCGCCGCCATGGTGGTGACCGCGCTTCCCGGGCACGGCGTGCCCGCGGGTGCGCTGGTGCTGCTCCGGCGCGGCGGGCAGCGCGCCTTCTCCGAGGGCGAGGAGATGATCGCCCGCCTGTTCGCGGCGCGGGCCGGCGCGGCGATGTCGGCCGCCCGCGTGTACGCCGAGCAGGCGTCCATCACCGAGACGCTGATGCGCGAGCTGCTGCCGCCGCGCACCCGGGAGCTGGGCGAGGTGGAGCTGGCGGCCCGCTACCGGCCGTCCGGCGCCGGAGAGCGGGTCGGCGGCGACTTCTACGATCTGCACCCGGCGGCCGCGGGCTCCGGCCCGGAGCAGGAGTCGCTGGTCGTGCTCGGCGACGTGTGCGGCAAGGGCCTGGAGGCCGCCGTGCTCACCGGCAAGATCCGCAACACGCTGCAGGCCCTGCTCCCCCTGGCCGACGACCACAAGCGCGTGCTGGAGCTGCTGAACGGGACGCTGCTGAGCAGCGAGTCCACCCGCTTCGTGACCCTAGTGCTGGCCTCGGTCCGGCGGGAGGGCAACCAGGTGCGGCTGCGCCTGACGAGCGCGGGCCACACCCGCCCGCTGATCGTGCGGGCCGGCGGCGAGGTCGAGACCCCCGACACGGGTGGGTCCCTGATCGGGGTCCTGGACAAGATCAGTTCCAGGACCGCGACCGTGCTGCTGGAGCCGGGCGACACGTGCCTGCTCTACACCGACGGCATCACCGAGGCCGTCGGCGGCCCGCTCGGCGACGAGATGTTCGGCGACGACCGGCTGAGCGTCGAGCTCGCCCACTGCGGGGGCATGCCCCCGGAGGCCCTCGTCGAGCGGGTGCACATGCTCGCCTCCGAATGGGTGGGCACCGGCAAGCACGACGACATGGCCGTGGTGGCCATCACCGCTCCCCGGCGCTTCCACCTGAGCGCCGTAGGGGGGCAGGGACCGGGGAGGTTCACCGCGTGACCGGACCCGCACGTCACTACGGGCCTCCCCCCGGGCTCGACGCGGCGACGGACGGACTCTGGGACGCCGTCATCGCGGGCGACGAGTACGCCGCCGCCGACGCCGTCACGACCGCGCTCGACCGGGGGGCGGACGCCGAGACCGTCCTGCTGGAGATCATCGCGCCGCTGCAGGCCCGGGTGGGCCGCGAATGGGCGGCGAACCGGCTCACGGTCGCGCAGGAGCACACCGCGACCGCGATCAACGAGCGGACGATCGCGGCGCTGGCGCACCATCCGGCCGTCCGCAAGACCCTCGCGCGCCACGCCGAGCGGCCGCGCGGCCGGGTGGCGGTCGCGTGCATCGACGGGGAGTGGCACGCGCTGCCCGCGCGGATCCTGGCCGAGGTGCTGCGGCTGCGCGGCTGGCAGGTCGACTACCTCGGCGCCCAGGTGCCGACCCCGCACCTGATCGCCCACGTGCACCGGACGAACCCCGCCGTGGTGGCGCTGTCGTCCTCGATCGCCACCCGGCTGCCCTCCGCGCACGCCGCCATCACCGCCTGCCAGGCGACCGGTACCCCCGTCCTGGTGGGCGGCGCCGCGTACGGAACGGACGGCCGGTACGCCGCCCTGCTCGGCGCCGACGGCTGGGCCCCCGACGCCCGCTCCGCCGCCGACCGGCTGGCGGAGGGGCCGCTGCGCAAGCCGCCGCCCGTCCACCAGGTCGTCGACGACCTGCCGCACCTGGCCGACCAGGAGTACACGCAGATCAGCCGGACCGCGCGCGGGCTCGTGCGGCACGTGATGAAGGAGCTGCCCGCCCGTTTCCCGGCGATGGCGGACTACACCGACCAGCAGCTCCGCCACACCGCCGAGGACATCGCCCACATCGTCGACTTCCTCGGCACCGCCCTCTACGTGGACGACCCCGACCTGTTCACCGGGTTCATCACCTGGACGGCGGGCATCCTCGGCGCGCGCGGCGTGCCCGCCCGGAGCCTCCTGCCCGGGCTGGACCTGCTCGCCGAGCAGCTCGTCGACTATCCCCGGGCCGCGGACCTGCTGTCCCGCGCCTGTGACACTCTCCGGCAGCCACTGCCGGACGCCGCCGACACCGCCCCGAGCCCGGTGAGCGATCCCGCCGAAGGAAGGACTGCTTGACTTCCTCCTCCGCCTACAGGCGAGAGGTTCCAGCGGTCGCCCGCTGGGTTTCCTGCTTCGCCGACGACCGCCTCGTCCGGGAGGTATCCCGTTGAGGTCTCACACCGTCTCCACAGGCGGTCACCGCCAGCCCGGCGGCCAGGATGTTGCGCGCGGCGTTCACGTCACGGTCATGGACGGCGCCGCACCCGCACGTCCACTCGCGGACGTCCAACGGCAACCCCTCGCGGACGGTTCCGCAGGTTCCGCACAGCTTGGTGGAGGGGAACCACCGGCCGACCACGACCAGGTCGCCACACGCCGAAACGCCCCGGCTTTCCCGTCCTGCTCCACTAGAGCACGTTTCCTCCCCGGCCTGAGGACCGGGGCACCCATGGAGGAATTCTTCTGATGACCGCCTTTGTTCCCGATACTCCGCTGCGCGTGGTCGCGACCCTGGCCGGGACGCGTGCGCTGCGGATCGAGATTGAGGGTGATCTGGACTTCTACACCGCCGACACGCTGGTGGCCACCGTCCGGACGCAGATGGAGGACAACCCCGACGTCCGCGAGCTGGAGCTCGCCTGCGGCGGGATGGGCATGTGCGACTCGGCCGGGCTGGCCGCGCTGCTGATGGTGCACCGCCGGACGTCCGCGGCCGGGGTCCGGCTCGCGCTGACCGGCCGGAGAGCGCAGCTCGACCGGCTCCTGGACATCACCGGAACCCTGCACCACCTCACCGGCGAGTCGTCCGAGACCGCCAAGGGCGAGGATCAGGGAGTGCCCCAGTAGCGACCGCGGGGAGCGTCCGGGCGGCGGGTGCCCTCCACGAGCGCTTCTCCGGTGGCCGTCCGGTAGTAGAGGACGGAGCGTCCGGCGCGGCGGCGGTCGATCAGGCGGGCGTCGTGGAGAACCCTGAGGTGGCGGCCGACCGAGCCGAGCCCCTGGCCGGTCAGCGCCACGAGCTGCGTGGTGCTCAGCGGCGTCGCGAGCAGGATGAGAACGCGGGCGCGCCCCGGGCCGAGGAGGCGTTCGAGTGCTTCCGGGACCGTGGCCTCGCCCGCGCCCGCCAGCGGGGCCGAGCAGGGGTAGACGATCGCGTACCGGTCGGGGTCCGGTTCCTTCCAGGCCACCCAGCCCGTCCGGGGCGTGACCGGGACGAACAGCAGCCGGGCGCCGGAGATGTCGCGCGACGGGAAGTCGGAGGCGTCGATCTGGAGGCGGCCGTCGCCGAGCCAGCGCATACCGGGGCGCATGTCGTCCAGGGCCGCGGCCCATCCGCCCTGGCCCAGCTGCCCGGCGCGCGCGACGGCGTCGGCCTCGATGACGCGGCGGCGGCGCTCCCAGTCCGGCTCGACGGTGTGCGTCCACACCCACTCCAACAGGCCGGCGATCCGCTCGGGCGCGTCGGGGCGGCGCAGCTCGGCGGGCAGCGGGCCGCCGTACGAGACCTCCAGGTCGGCGTACGCGCGCTCGGGCGGGGTCCGGCGGACGACTTCCAGCTCCTCCTGGAACGGCGGCGAGCCCGCGCCCGGGTGCGGGGGCGTCAGGAAGTCGGCGTTCCAGCGGGTCCTGGCGCCGAGGGCGGCGTCCAGCAGATCGGCGGTGACCGGGTCGCGCCGCAGCATCAAGTGGTAGGCGGGCAGGTGGGCGTCGAGCCAGGCCCGCTCCCCCGGATGCGCGGCGGCGCCCTTCTCCAGGAGCTTCACGCAGGCGGTGGTCTCCGCCAGGGCGGAGACCACGAAGCGGCCGCTCGCGAGCGTGTCCGCGTTGACCGTCCACAGGCTCACGTTTCGCCTCCTCGCGAAACTCTACCGGTCGCCCGGCGGCGGCCCCGAGCCTGTCGACCATGCGCACGTATCGGGATCTCTTCCGCGCCCCGGAGTACACGCCGCTCTTCGCGTCGTTCACCGTCCAGGAGTCCGCGCAGACGGTGAGCGGGCTGGCGCTCGGCACGCTGGTGTACGACGCGACCCGCTCGCCGCTGCTGGCGGCGCTGAGCATGTTCGGCGGCTCGTTCGCCCAGATGGCGGGCGCGCTGACGCTGCTGTCGGCCGCGGACCGCCTGCCGCCGAGGACCGCGCTCGCCTGCATGGCCCTGCTGTTCGGCGCGGGAACCGCCGTCCTGTCGGTTCCCGGCCTTCCGCCGGCGGCGCTCCTCGCCGTCGTCGCGGGCCTCGGACTGGTCGCCTCGCTGAGAAGCGGCGTCTGCTACGGCCTCCTGAGCGAGATCCTGCCGGACGAGGGGTTCCTCCTCGGGCGCTCCGTCCTGAACATGGCGGCGGGGCTGACGCAGATCTGCGGCTTCGCCGTCGGCGGCGTCCTCGTGGTCGCGCTCTCGCCGCGGGGCGCCCTGCTCACCGGAGCCGCGCTCTACCTGCTCACCGCCCTGGTGGCCGTCACCGGCCTGAGCCGCCGCCCGCCCCGGGCCGCCGGGCGCCCGAGCCCCGGCGAGACCTGGCGGACCACCGTGCGGCTGCTCTCCTCGGTGCCGCGCCGGTACGCCTACCTCGCGATGTGGGTGCCGAACGGCCTGATCGTCGGCTGCGAGGCCCTCTTCGTCTCCTACTCGCCGCGGCACGCGGGACCGCTGCTCGCCGCCGCGGGCATCGGCATGCTGATCGGCGACACCGCCACGGGCCGGTTCGTCCCCCGCCGCCTGCGCGGGCGCCTGAGCGTGCCCCTGCTGCTCCTGCTGGCGGGCCCCTACCTGCTGTTCGCCGCCGGCCCGCCGCTCCCGCTCGGCGCGGCCGCCGTGCTGCTGGCCTCCATCGGCTACGGGTCGACGCTGCTGATTCAGGAGCGCCTCATGGCGCTGACGCCCGTCCCCATGCACGGGCACGCCCTGGGGCTGCACTCGTCCGGGATGCTGACCATGCAGGGCGTCGGCGCGGCGCTGGCGGGCGGTGTCGCCCAGGTGACCTCGCCCGCCGCCGCCATGGCGATCATGGCGGTCGCCTCGGTGGCCGTCACCCTCGTCCTGGCTCCGGGGCTCCGCCCGCACGGGATCTCCACACGATCCGCACACGACGGACGCCACCGGCGCGACGGGACGGCGTCCAATGAGACATGCGCGTGAAGATGATCCTCCCGGCCCTGACCGAGGCGACCTCGCCGTTCTTCCGTCCGATCAAGTACTCGCTGTTCCCGCCGCTCGGGCTCGCCACGCTCGCGGGGTACCTCGACCCGGACGACGAGGTGACGGTGACCGACGAGCACGTGCAGAAGGTCGACACCTCCGACGACCCCGACCTCGTGGTGATCCAGGTCTACATCACCTCGGCCCGGCGGGCCTACGAGCTGGCGGACCTCTACCGCGCCCGGGGCGTCCACGTCTGCCTGGGCGGGCTGCACGTCACCTCGCTCCCGGACGAGGCGGCCCGGCACGCCGACACGATCTTCTGCGGGCCCGGCGAGGACACCTGGCCCCGCTTCCTCGCCGACCTGCGCGCCGGGCGCCCGGCGGCCCGCTACGACTCCTCCGAGCGGACGCTCGCCGCGCTGCCGCCCATCCGCCGCGACCTCATCGCCCGCGAGCGCTACCTCGTGCCGAACTCGATCGTGGTCTCGCGCGGCTGCCCGCATGTGTGCGACTTCTGCTACAAGGAGGCGTTCTTCGAGGGCGGCAAGTCGTTCTACACCCAGACGGTCGACGCGGCGCTCGCCGAGATCGACCGGCTGCCGGGGCGGCACCTGTACTTCCTGGACGACCACCTGTTCGGCAACGCCCGGTTCGCGTCGGCGCTGTTCGACGGGATGCGCGGGATGGGACGGCTCTGGCAGGCGGCCGGGACGGTGAAGGCGGTGCTGAACCCCGGGCTCCTGGAGAAGGCCGTCGAGTCCGGGCTGCGGAGCCTGTTCGTCGGCTTCGAGACGGTCAACGCCGGGAACCTCACCGAGCAGCGCAAGTGGCAGAACATCGACCGCGACTACGGCGCGGTGGTGCGCCGGCTGCGCGACAACGGCGTGATGGTCAACGGCAGCTTCGTGTTCGGGATGGACGAGGACGACCCGTCGGTGTTCGACCGCACCGTCGAGTGGGCGGTCGGCCAGGGCATCGAGACGGCCACCTTCCACATCCTGACCCCCTATCCGGGCACGCGCCTCTACAGCCGCATGGAGCGGGCCGACCGGCTCCTGCACTCCGACTGGGACCGGTACGACACCCGCACGGTCGTCTTCAAGCCCGCCAAGATGACCGCCCAGCAGCTCGAGGACGGCTACTGGCGCGCCTACCGCGACTTCTACCGCTGGGGTTCGATCCTGCGCGGCGCCGCGACCAAGCCGACGCTGCGCGGCAAGAGCCGGCACGTCGCCTACGCCGGGGGGTGGAAGAAGTTCGAGCCCGCCTGGGACCTGGTCATCCGCGCGCGGAGGGCGGGCCGTGCGCTGCCGCTGCTGGAGGCGATCCTGTCAGGCTTCGGCAGCCGTCCGGCCAGGAACGAACCCCGTCGGGAACCGGAGCCGGTTTCCGTATCCTGATCCCCTCGCTCGTGCGGTGCGGGAGACCGGTTTTGCAGGTTTCCTACAACTACAGCGGCGCAGCGTGCGTTGTCGGCGGCATGGCGCCGCCGCTCTCTGGGCGGAAAGGTGAATGTGTCCGGGTGGCGCCGTGGCCCGGCGCCGCACATCGTCTAGAGGAGGGCTCGGTCGGGTGTTCAGTCGTGTCGCCATCGTGAACCGGGGTGAGGCCGCGATGCGGCTCATCCACGCCGTACGGGACATCGCCGCGGAGAGCGGGACGCGGATCGAGACCGTCGCCCTGTACACCGATGTCGACCGGACGGCCACCTTCGTCCGCGAGGCCGACCTCGCCTACGACCTCGGGCCCGCGTCCGCCCGGCCGTACCTGGACCTGGGGGTCCTGGAGCGCGCGCTGGTGGAGTCCGGCGCCGACGCCGCGTGGGTCGGGTGGGGCTTCGTCGCGGAGGACCCGGCGTTCGCGGAGCTGTGCGACCGGATCGGGGTGACCTTCGTCGGGCCGAGCGCGCAGGCCATGCGCCGGCTCGGCGACAAGATCGGCGCGAAGCTGATCGCCGAGGAGGTCGGCGTGCCGGTCGCGCCGTGGAGCCGCGGCGCGGTCGAGACCCTGGACGAGGCGATCGCGGCGGCGGCGCGGATCGGCTACCCGCTGATGCTCAAGGCGACCGCGGGCGGCGGCGGGCGCGGCATCCGCGTGATCACCAGCGAGGCCGAGCTGGCCGACGCCTACGAGCGCACCAGCCAGGAGGCGGCGCGGGCGTTCGGCAGCGGCGTGGTGTTCCTGGAGCGCCTGGTCACCGGCGCCCGGCACGTCGAGGTCCAGGTGATCGCCGACGGGGAGAGCGCGTGGGCGCTCGGGGTGCGCGACTGCTCGGTGCAGCGCCGCAACCAGAAGGTCATCGAGGAGTCGGCGTCGCCGGTGCTCGGCGCCGAGCAGACCGCCGAGCTGAAGGCGTCGGCCGAGCGGCTCGCCGTCGCGGTCGGGTACCGCGGCGCGGCGACCGTGGAGTTCCTCTACCACCCCGGCGACCGCATGTTCGCGTTCCTGGAGGTCAACACCCGCCTCCAGGTCGAGCACCCGATCACCGAGTCCACCACCGGGTTCGACCTGGTCAAGGCGCAGCTGCACGTCGCCTCCGGCGGGCGGCTCGACGGCGCGCCGCCGGCGGAGCGCGGGCACGCGATCGAGGCGCGGCTGAACGCCGAGGACCCCGACCGCGACTTCGCCCCCTCGCCGGGCCGCATCGCCCGGCTGGACCTGCCCGCCGGGCCGGGCATCCGGGTGGACACCGGGGTCAGCGAGGGCGACACGATCCCCGCCGACTTCGACTCGATGATCGCCAAGATCATCGCCTACGGCCGCGACCGCGACGAGGCGCTCGGCCGGCTGCGCCGCGCGATGACCCAGACCACGGTGATCATCGAGGGCGGCGCGACGAACAAGAGCTTCGTGCTCGACCTGCTCGACCGGCCCGAGGTGATCGACGCGAGCGCCGACACCGGCTGGATCGACCGCGTCCGCGCCGAGGGCGGGCTCGTCACCCACCGGCACTCCGCCGTCGCGCTCGCGGCCGCCGCCATCGAGGCCTATGAGGAGGCGGAGGGCGCCGAGCGGCGGCGGCTGCTGTCGACGGCGTCCGGCGGGCGCCCCCAGGCGCGGCACGAGAGCGGCCGGCCGCTGGACCTCAAGCTGCGCGGCGCCGGCTACCGGGTGCGGGTGGCCCGGGTCGGCGCGGACCGGTTCCGCGTCGCCGTCGAGGCGGGCGGCGAGGTCCGCGCCGCCGACGTCGAGCTCGAACGCTTCGACCGGCACCTCGGCCAGATCACCGTGAACGGCTCCCGCTACCGGCTGCTCACCGGCACCCACGGGCCGGTCCACTTCGTCGAGGTGGACGGGGTGGCGCACCGGGTCAGCCGCGACGAGGGCGGCGTCGTCCGCTCGCCCGCGCCCGCGCTGGTCGTCGCCACTCCCCTGGAGGTCGGCGCCGAGGTCGAGGCGGGCGCGCCGGTGCTGGTCCTGGAGAGCATGAAGATGGAGACGGTGCTGCGGGCGCCGTTCAGGGCGCGGCTGAAGGAGTGCGTCGTCTCCGTCGGCAGCCAGGTGGAGACGGGTGCGCCGCTGCTGCGGCTGGAGCCGCTCGCCGACGAGGCCGAGGTCGCGGACGTCGCCGCGGCCGGGGCCGTCGAGCTGGACCTGCCCGCCGCGCCCGGGGCCGTCCCGGCGCGCGAGCGCGCGGCGCGCGGCCAGGAGGACCTGCGCAGCCTGCTGCTCGGCTTCGACGTCGACCCGCACGACGAGCGCCGCGCCCTGGACGACTACCTCGCCGCGCGCCGGACCGCCGCCGCCGACGGGCACCGGCCGGTGGCCGAGGAGCTCGGGCTGATCGACGTGTTCGCCGACCTCGCCGAGCTGAGCCGCAACCGGCCGGCGGGCGGCGACGGCACCGACGGCGGCCACGTGCACAGCGCCCGCGAGTACTTCCACACCTACCTGCAGAGCCTCGACGTCGAGCGGGCCGGGCTGCCCCAGGCGTTCCAGGCCAAGCTCGCCAAGGCGCTCGGCCACTACGGCGTCACCGACCTGGAGCGCTCCCCCGAGCTCGAGGCGGCGGTGTTCCGGATCTTCCTGGCCCAGCAGCGGGCGTCCGCCGACGCCTCGGTCGTCGCGACGCTGCTGCGCGAGTGGCTGGGCGAGCCGCCGCCGGACGAGGCGCTGCGCGAGTCCGCCGGCCTCGCGCTGGAGCGGCTCATCTCCGCCACGCAGATCCGGTTCCCCGTGGTCTACGACCTCGCGTGCGGCGTGGTGTTCGCCTGGTTCGCGCAGCCGCTGCTGCGCCGCAACCGCGCCGCCGTCTACGCCCGCGTCCGCCGCAACCTGCGGCACCTGGACGCGCATCCGGACGCGCCGGAGCGCGACGAGCTCATCGCCGAGATGGTGCGCAGCACCGAGCCGCTGGTGCGGCTGCTCGGCCAGCGGCTCGTCCGCGGCAACCGCGGCAACGACGTGCTGCTGGAGGTGCTCACCCGCCGGTACTACGGCAACAAGGACCTCACCGGCGTCCGCACCCGGGAGGCCGGGGGCCGCACGTTCACGGTCGCCGACCACGCGGGCTCGCGCCTGGTCTCCTGCGCGGTGAGCTTCGACGGGCTCGGCGCCGCGCTGCGCGGGCTCGCCGAGCTGGCGGACGGCGACGAGGCCGTCGACGCCGACGTCTACCTCTCCTGGGAGCGGCAGCCCGAGGACTTCGACGCGATGGCCGCCGCGCTGCAGGAGGTCGTCAACGCGCACCCGCTGCCGCCGCAGGTCCGCAGGCTCACCGCCACCGTCGCGGGCAGCAGCGGCGCGGTGATGCACCACCACTTCACGTTCCGCCCGGCCGAGGGCGGCGGGACGGATGAGCGGAGCGATCCGGGGGGTGTGGGGGGTCGTCCCCCCACAGGGGGCATGACCGAGGAGCGGCTGATCCGCGGCCTGCACCCGTTCATCGCGCAGCGGATGCAGATGGAGCGGCTGCACAAGTTCGACCTCACCCGGCTGCCGTCCTCGGACGAGGAGGTCTACCTCTTCCAGTGCGTGGCGCGCGACAACCCGTCCGACGACCGGCTCGTCGCGTTCGCGCAGGTGCGCGACCTCACCGCGCTGCGCGACGGCGACGGGAGGCTGCGCTCGCTGCCGACGGCCGAGTACACCCTCGCCACCTGCCTGGACTCGATCCGCCGGGCGCAGGCGCGGCGGCCGTCCACCAAGCGCTTCCCCACCAACCGCATCGTGATCTACGTCTGGCCGACGAGCGACCTCACCCGCGCGGAGCTGCAGCGGCTCGCGGGCCGCATGCTGCCGACGGCGGCGGGCGCCGGGCTGGAGGAGGTCCTGCTGATCGCGCGGCAGCGCGACCCGCGGACGGGCCGGCCCGTCAAGATCGCCGTGCGGATCTCCTTCGACGCCACGGGCGGCACCCGGCTGACCGTCGGCGAGCCGTCGGACGCGCCGGTCGAGCCGCTCGACGGCTACCGGCAGAAGGTGCTGCGGGCGAGCAGCCGCAACACCGTGTACCCCTACGAGCTGACCGGCCTGCTCGGCGACTTCGTCGAGCACGACCTCGACGACGCGAACGTCCTGGTCCCGGTGGACCGGCCGAAGGGGCGCAACACCGCGGCGATCGTCGCGGGCGTCGTCACCAAGCCGACCCGGCGGCACCCGCAGGGCGTCACCCGGGTCGTGCTGCTCGGCGACCCGACCAAGTCGCTCGGCGCGCTGTCGGAGGCCGAGTGCCGCCGCGTGATCGCCGCGCTGGACCTGGCCGAGCGGATGCGGGTGCCGCTGGAGTGGTACGCGCTGTCCTCGGGCGCCCGGATCTCCATGGAGTCGGGCACGGAGAACATGGACTGGGTGGCCGCGGCGCTCAAGCGGATCGTCGAGTTCACCCAGGACGGCGGCGAGATCAACGTCGTGGTCGCGGGCATCAACGTCGGCGCCCAGCCGTACTGGAACGCCGAGGCGACGATGCTCATGCACACCAAGGGCGTCCTGATCATGACGCCGGACTCGGCGATGGTGCTCACCGGCAAGCAGGCGCTCGACTTCTCCGGCGGCGTCTCGGCCGAGGACAACTTCGGCATCGGCGGCTACGACCGGGTGATGGGCCCGAACGGGCAGGCGCAGTACTGGGCGCCGAACCTCATCGCCGCGCGGGACGTCCTGATGTCGCACTACGACCACACCTACGTCGCGCCCGGGGAGCCGGGGCCGCGCCGCGCGGGCACGACCGACCCGTTCGACCGCGACGTCTCCGCCTTCCCGCACGTCCTGGAGGGCAGTGAGTTCACCACGGTCGGCGAGATCTTCTCGGCCTCGGCGAACCCGGACCGCAAGAAGCCGTTCGACATCCGGACCGTGATGCGGGCGCTGTCCGACCAGGACCACCCGGTGCTGGAGCGCTGGGCGGGCATGGCCGACGCCGAGACCGCGGTGGTGCAGGACGTCCACCTCGGCGGCATGCCGGTGTGCCTGCTCGGCATCGAGTCGCAGTCGGTGCCGCGGCGCGGCTTCCCGCCCACCGACGGCCCGGACGCCTACACCGCCGGGACGCTGTTCCCGAAGTCGTCGAAGAAGGCGGCGCGGGCGATCAACGCGGCCAGCGGCAACCGGCCGCTGGTGGTGCTGGCGAACCTGTCGGGGTTCGACGGCTCGCCGGAGTCGATGCGGCAGCTCCAGCTGGAGTACGGCGCCGAGATCGGCCGCGCGATCGTCAACTTCCGCGGCCCGATCGTGTTCTGCGTGATCTCCCGGTACCACGGCGGCGCGTTCGTGGTGTTCTCCAAGGCGCTGAACCCGAACATGACGGTGCTCGCGCTGGAGGGCTCGTTCGCGTCGGTGCTCGGCGGAGCCCCGGCCGCCGCGGCGGTGTTCGCCGCCGACGTCAACGCCCGGACCGCCGCCGACCCGCGGGTGCGGGACCTGGAGGGCCGCGTCGCGGCGTCCTCGGGGCCCGGCCGCGCGGCGCTGACGGCGGAGCTGGACGAGCTGCGCGCGTCGGTCCGCACGGAGAAGCTCGGCGAGGTGGCGGCGGAGTTCGACCGCGTGCACGACATCCGGCGCGCGGTCGAGGTCGGCTCCGTCGACGCCGTCGTCCGCGCCGCCGAGATGCGCCCGCGGATCATCGAGGCCATCGAGGCCCGGCTGAAGTGACCTCGGGGGCGCAGGGGGCCGGGACTGGCCGGCCCCCTGCGCCGTCAGGGGTGCGGGGGGCCGGCCGCCGGGGCCTCGCGCCGGAAGCCGTCGAGCGTCAGCTGCCCGGCGGCGGTGTCCGCGGAGGCGTAGCGCAGGGCCGTGACCAGGACGCCGCCGTAGCCGACCATGTAGTCGGGGGTGACGCAGCCGGCGGTGTCGCTCCGCCAGCGGACGCGGCCGTCCCCGGCGCGGGTCTCGAACGCGTCCAGGAGCCGCATCGCCGCCGTCGCCTGGCGGTGGTACTCGCGGTCGCGCGTGTGCTGGTACATGTCGAGCAGGTAGTCGACGCTTCCGGCCAGCCCGTGGCAGTAGGACGGCCCGAGCCAGCGGGCGCCGCGCGCCACCATCGACGCGGCGGCCCGCGGCCACCAGAGGTCGTCCATGCGGCAGGCGCGGTTCATGTTGAGGAGGAACCGGCCCACGCCGGCGGCTCCGTGGCACCAGACGCCCGCCGACCCCTCGGCGGCGCTCGGCCATTCGCGGCCGTCGCCGTCCGGCAGGGCCGGACGTGCCCGTCCCGTCAGCCAGCGCGCCGCCGCGGACGCCGTCCGGGCGAACCTCTCGTCGCCCGTGGCGAGGAACAGGTCGAGGAGGCTGTCGGCGATCCCGGCGGCGCCGTGCGCGTATCCGCAGTGGGCCTTCCCGCCGAGTTCTCCGAAGCCTTCCGGTATGCGCCAGCACGCCGTCCCGGGCGCGGGCGACTCCGCGGCCGACACCAGGGCGCGCCCCGCCGCCTCCGCGTGGGCCAGGTGCCGCCGGTCCCCGGTCTCCTGGTGGACGAGGAGGTGGAAGCGGAGCATGCCCGCACGCCCGTTCATCAGGTCGGGCGATCCGGTGGGCATCCCGGCGACCGCGTCGCTGATCCGGGCCGCGTCCTCGACCAGTTTGGCGTCGTCCAGCACCTGGCCCGCCCGGAGCAGCGCGGCGCCCACACCGGCTTCTCCGACGTACAGGCCGGGCACGACGGCGCCCGGGAAGGGCGCGGAGGAGCGAAGCCACTCGACGGCTCCCGACAGGACGTCGCGATGCCGCTGCGCGCCGAACCGGGCGACCGCCTCCGCGAGGGCGAGGACGCATCCCGCCGCGCCGATGTGGAGGAAGCGGTGCGGCAGCCCCAGCGCAGAGGGGTGTGTGCTGGTCCAGGCGAGGCCCGCGCCTGCGGGATGCGCGTCCTCGCACATCGCGTCCGCCAGGGCGTGCGCGGTTTCGAGTGCGTCGCGGCGAGGTTCCGGGGTGAACGGCTCGATGCGGGTCGGCGCGCAGCGCAGCAGGCGTCCGACCTCCGCCAGGGACGGACGTGAGCCGGGGTCCGCGCGCAGGCAGCGAAGGATCAGCGACTCCAGTGCCTCGGACACCCGTGGATTGAGCAGCCGGACGGGCCGCTTCGGAAGGTCGTACGGCTCGGGGGCGTGGCTCGGATTGGCGCCGGTGGCCGCGTAGTACAGGAACGCGCCCAGCGAGTAGACGTCGTCCGACGGCTCCGGAGGCCCGCCCTCGGCCGCACGGTACGGGCACAGGTAGCCGCGCGTCCCGGCGGGTGGCGGCTCCGGGTCGCGCATGTCGTGGGCCAGTTCGAAGTCGATGAGGCGGAGGCGCCCGCTCCCGTCGGTCATCACGTTCGACGGCTTCAGGTCGCGGTAGACGATCCCCTCCTGGTGGAGGTGCTCCAGGAGGGCCAGCAGCCGCCGCCCGACGGACCGGATCTCCTTGTCGCCGTACAGCAGGCCCAGCCGCATCCGCCGGGCGAGCAGATCCTCCATGTTGCGACCGCCCGCGTCCTCCATCACGAGGGCGCCGCCGGGACCGTCGACCAGCACCTCGTACAGCTCCGGGCAGACCCCCGTCCCCCGCAGCCTGCGGAGCATCGCCGCCTCGTGCGCCAGCCGTTCCGCCGCGCCCTCGCTCCGGCGGTCCACGCACTTGACGACGCACTGCCGCAGCCGCTCCAGGTCGACCGCCGCGTGCACCGAGGCCCGCGGCGTCCAGTGCAGCCGCGCGACCACGTGGTAGCGGCGGGCGAGCGCGCGTTCCAGCGCGGTGTCGCCCCGCTCGGCGGCGCCGGACGCCTCGAACGGATCGAGCGTCACCGGGGCGTGCCTGCGCCTGTCGTCGACCACCAGCCGGCCCCGGCCGTCGTACAGCCCCGGCACCACGTGGCCCGGTTCGAGTTGCAGGGGGATGAGCTTGAACGCCCCGTACCGGTAGTGGACGGCGCTGTCGCGGCGCAGCGGATAGTCGGCGGGGATGCGCGGACCGGCCCGGCCGGGCGTCGCGCGGTCGAGTTCCCGGGCGAGCCGCACCGCCTCGGCCGTGTCGTCGGGATACACCGTCAGCCACTTGCCGACCTGGGTGAGGCCCAGCTCGCCGCGGTTCATCCGGTCCAGCTCGGCGGCGGTCCCGACCAGCTTGAAGTCGGCCCTGCCCGCCGCCAGGACCGGGAGCACCGCGCGCAGCGCCTCCTCCGCGCCGCCCGCGTGCGCCGACACGTGGATCTTCCACCCCTGGACGGGGCGGTCCGCCGGCCCGCGCCGGGTCGCGCGGACCCACACCCCGTTCTCCTCGACGTCCCAGACCGCGCCGGGCAGGCCCGCCCGCAGCAGCCCGGGGACGCCGGCCCCGGCGCGCTCCCCCTCCACCCTGGACCGGATCACGTGGTGAACGGCACGCATCCGCAGATGGTGACGATGCACGAGATCCCGTCGCAGGTGAAGGCGCAGTCCGACTCGGGCGCCCGCCCCGACCAGCCGAACGGCCCCTCGCCGAGCCGCAGCTCCCGCGTCAGGTCCTCGATGATCGGTTCCACGACGCCCGCGTCCCCGAGCAGCCGGCCCGGGTCCCGGCGCAGCGCGTCGGCGTACTCCGGCTCGCTCACGGCGCGGGCCAGCACCCGCCGCACCTGCTCGCGCGTCTCGTCCAGGTTCTCGCTCATGGCGCGCCTCCTCCCCGTTCCCGCCGTCAGGCCGCGCCGGGCCCGCGGCGCTCGATCATCTTCCGCATGCTCCGCGCCTCGATCTCCTGCTGGACGTTCTCGACCTCGGCGGCGACGGACAACGAGACCACCACCGAGACCGCGACGTCCACGCCGACGTGGACGTAGGTCTCGGCGACCTGCCCGACCCCCTCGCGGGCCCCCGGGACCTCGCGCGGGACGAGCTCGGACAGGCGCCGCCCCGCGATCTCGGCCCGCTCGGCGTCGGAGACCCGCACGCCGAGGCCGGCGAGCGTGCCCGCCGGGTCGTGTTCGAGGCGGTCCCGCATCTCGGGCCGGGTGATCAGGTCGTCGAGGGCGCGCGCGAAGGTCTCGGCGTCGATGCCGATGCCCTCGCCGATCGGGAATGGGGTCGTCATGGTCGTCTCCGCTCTCGCTAGCGCATGAGTGAGTCCGGCCCCCAGTCGGAGCCGGCGGGCACGGGATCGTCGTCCGTGCCGATGAAGTGGCGTTGCGGGATCCCGACGTGCACGGGCCCGGTGCGCTCCGCGTCCGGGGCAGGGGCCGGGGCCGTGGCCTCGGGCGGCAGGTCGGACGCGCGCAGCGGCTTGGGCGCCCGGGCGACCTCGCGCAGGCCGCGCAGGCCGGTGCCCGGCCGCCGCAGGACCGTCCGCGGGTAGAAGTCGTGGATCGCCTGGGGGAACGCGAACTCGATCATGCGGCGGCCGGGGGTGCGGATCAGCGCCACGGCCTTGAGCTGCTCGACCAGGTCGCCGATCTCCCAGATCTCCTCGGGGGTGAGCCGGACGCCGGACCGGAACAGGTAGAGGTCGCGGAAGAAGCCGAACTCGTCGTACATGGTCTCGTTCACCACGCCCCGGGCGCGGTCGGCCTGCCACAGCCTCGATCCGGGGATCTGGCAGTACCACTGGAGCAGGATCCGGACGCCGTACAGGGCGTGCAGGCGGACGGCGAACCGGATGGTCTTCTCGACCTCGGCCTTGGTCTCCCAGGGCAGGCCGAGGATGAAGGAGAAGTCGGCCCGGTCGCTGATGCCGAACTCCTGGAGCCGGCGCGCGGCCCGTTCGAGGATGTCGCAGGTCGTGCCCTTGCCGACGAGCTTCAGCCCCTCGTCGTACCCGCATTCGGCGCCGATCAGGAACTGGCAGGTGAACGGCGCGATGGCGGGCACGTACGGCTCGTACAGCAGGTCGGTCGCGCGCGAGTCGTACACCAGCAGGGGGCTCAGCCCGCGGCGGGCGATGGCCTCGGCGATGGCGGTCGCCCGGCGGGGGTTCATCGAGAACTCGTCGTCGATGATGTGGACGGTCCGGTAGAGCGTGCGGTCGAGGTGCGGCAGCACCGCCTCCAGGCGGTCGACGAACGCCTCGGGCCGCAGGCCGCGCCAGGTGCGCCGGTAGGAGGTGCTGCAGAAGGAGCAGTCGAAGGCGCAGCCCCGCGACGACTCGATCGCCAGCCCCTTGTAGACGCCGGCCGGGACCTCCGCGTAGTCGGGGACGGGGAACTCCGCCAGCCGCTCCGCCTCCATCTTGGGCGCCAGGGCGTTCCGCCTGATCGTTCCGTCGGCCTCCCGCCGGCTGAGATTCGGGACGCCGTCGAGACCGGTCCCCTCGGAAATGGCGGCGCACAGCGCGGGCAGACCCGTTTCCGCCTCGCCGCGGATCACGTAGTCCACCGGGAAGGCGCCGAGAATGTACTCGTCGAACATGGTCGGATGGATCCCGCCGAGGACGATCGGCACGTCCGGCCGGTCCCGCCGGATTTCCTGGATCACCACGCGCGCGGTCGGCCACGACATCGACGTGGCGCCGATTCCGACGAGATCGCAGTTCTCGAGATCGGCCGCCCAGGCCGTGAGCCGGTGGTCCGCCGCGGCGATCAGGTCGGCCAGCACCACCTCGTGGCCCGCCGCGCGCAGCACCGAGGCCAGCAGGTAGATCCCGTAGGGCGGGCACTCCCGCACGGCGTCCATCGCGATGGACCGCAGTTCCCCGGTCCGCCGGCCGCCGCCGCGGTAATCCATGATCGGTGGTTCGACGAGCAGAACCTTCACGGCCTTCTCCCGTCCGGGAAAGGACGGACGGGGGAATGCGGGCAGCGCGATCAATGGCGCGCCGCCGCCGCTCCCCCGTACCCCTTTCCTCGCATCCCCGTTAACGCATCGATGGTCGGCCTGCCCGAAATTCCAGGTCAAGAGATGGTAAAGTGATCAATGCCCGAAAACGTCGTTTGCGCCGCCGCCGAAAGAGGCCCGCGACCGCGCCGGAGATCGTTTCATCGGCGCACCCGCGGGCTCGGAACGTCCTCCTGCGAACCGGGCCGCGAACGACACGAGATTGTTCACCGGGTCGGAAACGGCGAGCAGGGCGTCCGCGAAAGAGGCCTCACGGCGAAGTCCGAAACCCGGCGGCTCGCGCCCGTCCCGGCGCTAGGAGATCCAGCCGTTGGCCTGCGCCTGTTCGAGGACGTCCTCGGCCGCGCGGGTGTCGAGCATCTCCAGGCCGCGGACCGCCCAGAACCGCAGCGGCTCGTCGGGGCTCTCCAGCTGGTCGCGGAACACCTCCAGGGCCTCCGGCGACCGGGCCTCGGCGATCAGTTCGAGCAGCCAGCAGCGCAGGCCGGGGTCGTCGCGCTCCGCCGCGAACTCGGCGATCAGCTCGCCGACGTAGGCGTCGGCGTGCTCGCGCAGGAAGTCGAAGGCGTCCTCCCGGACCCGCGGCTCCCTCGTCCGCATGAGCTGCATGGCCTGATCGAAACGCCGCCGCGACATGCGCCGACCCTACGGCTGAACCCCGACAAAGCGCATACGGCCAACGGATCGCGCCGGCGGATCGGCCTCCGCCCGCAGGGTCAGCGGATGCCCTTCCAGAGGTCGGACAGGAGGGCGGACAGGTTCTCGATCGTGTCGCCGTGCCGTTCGGCGAGGGCCTGCTCGTGCCCGCGGGCCAGCGCCTCCAGCCGCTCCAGCTTGGCGCGGCCCAGGTCGGAGACGTGCACCGACACCCGGCGGCGGTCGCGGCTGGAGTGGGACCGGTAGAGGTAGGCGGAGTCGGCCAGGGCGTCCACGAGCCGGGTCAGGGTGGGATGCGGGATCTCGACGATGAGCGCCAGCTCGCCCATCGAGACGTCGTCGGCCTCGGCGAGGGCGCGCAGCACCCGCCACTGCTCGACCGTCGCGCCCTCCTCCTCCAGGCGGGCGCCGAGATCGCGGGCCAGGGCCCGCTGCGTGCGGGTGAGCAGGTCGACGAGTTCGGTCCGCGCCGCGCGCGCCGCCGCTCCGTGCCGCTCGACCACCCGGTGCCTCCCTCGCCAGCCGCCCGTGGGGAGAGCATACTTGGCCTGGTCATGAGGGGTTCGGCGGTCATGCGCGCGGTGGTGCGGGACAGCACGGGGTTGCTGGTCACCGGGCCGGACCCGGCGGTGCTGCGGCTCGGGCTGCTGCTGCCGCTGTCGGGGCCGCTCGGCCTCACCGGCCCGTCGGGGATGAGCGCCGCGTGCCTGGCCGCGACCGAGGTCAACGCCTCCGGCGGCGCGGCCGGACGGGCCGTCGAGCTGGTGCCGGTGGACGCCGGGCGGGCGCCGGGCACGGTGGCGGGCGAGGCCCGGTTCCTCGCCGACGCCGGGCTCGTCCAGGCGTTCGTCGGGTTCCACACGAGCGACGTGCACCGGGGCCTGGAGGCGGCGCTCGCCGGGCGGGCGCCGTACGTGTTCACGCCGCCGCACGAGGGCGGGCCACGGCGGCAGGGCGTGGTGCTGCTCGGCGACTCGCCGGAGCGGCAGCTCGGCTCCGCGCTGCGCTGGCTGAGCGCGCGGCTGAGGCTGCGGCGGTGGGCGCTGGTCGGCAGCGACTACATCTGGCCGCGGGCGGTGCACCGGGCGGCGGAGCGGCTGGTCCGGTCGGCGGGCGGCGAGGTGGTGCTGGACCGGCTCGTCCCCTTCCCGTGGGCGGCCGGGGACGACCCGGAGGCGCGCTTCGAGGAGGTCGTGCACGCGCTGGCGCGGACGGGCGCGGAGGCGATCCTGCTCAGCCTGGTCGGCCGGGACCTCGCCGTGTTCAACCGGGTGTTCGCCGGCTCGCGGCTGTCCGCCGGGGTGGTCCGGCTGTCCGGGGCGCTGGAAGAGAACGTCCTGCTCGCCGCCGGCGGGGACGACACCGGGGAGCTGTACTCGGCGATGCGGTCGTTCGCGGGGCAGGGGGACGACCGGCAGCTCGCGCTGGCCGAGCGGTACCGGACGGTGTTCGGCGAGGCCGCGCCCGTCCTCGACGCCTACGCGGAGGGCTGCTACGACGGCGTCCACCTGCTGGCGGCGCTGGCCGCCGCGGGCATGCTGACCGCGCGGCACGGGCGGGCCGCGTCGGCGCGGCTGCTGGCGGGCGCCGACCCCGTCGCGCGGCGCGCCTGGTCGGCCGCGCCGCTCGGCCCGCCGCGCCCGGAGGGGTACCTGGCCAGGGCGGACGGCCTGGACCTCACCGTCGTCACCCGCCTCTGAGATCTGTGCGGATCAAATCTTTTCATTTGAAAAGATTGCCTCTAGGGTTCGCTGAGCGGGAACGACCCGCGTCCTCGGCTGAGGAGGAAGCATGGCCGTCGACCCAACGCCGCCGGAGGGCATCGAGCGCTACGGGTACACCCAGGAGCTGCGGCGCTCCCTCACGTTCCGGGACCTGGTGGTCTACGGGCTCATCTTCATGGTGCCGATCGCGCCGTTCGGCATCTTCGGCAGCGTCTTCCAGGGCTCGGGCGGCATGGTCGCGCTCGCCTACGCCGTCGGGATGCTGGCCATGCTGTTCACCGCCGGCTCGTACGCGCAGATGTCGCGCGCGTTCCCGATGGCCGGATCGGTCTACACCTACGCCGGGCGGGGCATCGCGGCGCCGGTCGGGTTCCTGTCCGGCTGGATGATCCTGCTCGACTACGTGCTGGTCCCGGCCCTGCTGTACCTGATCGCCAGCGTGGCGATGAACTCGCTGGTGCCGGACGTCCCGGTGTGGCTCTGGCTGATCGCGTTCGTCGTGCTCAACACGGTCGTCAACTTCTTCGGCATCGAGATGACCGCCCGGATCAACCGGATCATGCTGGTCGCCGAGCTGGTCATCCTGGCGATCTTCCTGGCGGTGGGGCTGGTGGCGCTCGCCCAGGGCAAGGGCCACGGCGGGGGGAGCCTCAGCCCGATCTACAACGGCGGGACGTTCTCGTGGGGGCTGGTGTTCGGCGCGGTGTCGATCGCGGTCCTCAGCTTCCTCGGCTTCGACGGCATCTCCACGCTGGCGGAGGAGAACCGCGAGTCGGCCCGCGCCATCGGACGGTCCATGGTGGCCGCGCTGCTGCTGGTCGGCGTGCTCTTCATCGTCCAGACGTGGGTGGCCTCGCTGCTGGTCGCCGACCCCGACAAGCTGATCAAGGACGGCGACGCGGACGGCACCGCGTTCTACGACGCCGCGCGGGTCGCGGGCGGCGCGTGGCTGGCCAAGCTGACCGCGCTGGCCACCGCGATCGCGTGGGGCTTCGCCAACTCCCTGGTCGCGCAGGCCGCGACGTCCCGGCTGCTGTACGCCATGGCGCGGGACCGGCAGCTGCCGAGGTTCCTCGCCAGGGTGCACCCCCGGCGGCAGGTCCCGGTCAACGCGACGTTGCTGGTCGCGGCCGTGTCGCTGGGCCTCGGCCTCTACATGGAGCAGCGCGAGGACGGCATCACCCTGCTCAGCTCGCTCGTCAACTTCGGCGCCATGACGGCCTTCCTGGTGCTGCACGTCTCGGTCGTCGTCCACTACGTCGTCCGGTCCGGCAGCCGGGACTGGTGGCGCCACCTGATCGCACCGGCGATCGGCTTCGGCATCCTCGGCTACGTGGTGGTCAACGCGAAGGTCGCCGCGCAGGAGCTGGGCTTCCTGTGGCTCGGCCTCGGGGTCGTGCTGCTCGTCGGGCTGCTGGTCACCCACCGCCGTCCGGCCCTGGCCGGCATCGCAGAGGAGGAGGACGAGAAGTGACGTTCGACGTGGTCCCGATGAGGGACACCGAGCCCGGCTTCGCGTTCGGCGGACGGGAGGCGGCGCTCACCGTCGCGCCCGGCACCGTCGTGGAGCTGACGACCGAGGACTGCTTCGGCGGCGCGGTCCGGGGGGTGGACGACCTGCCGAGCCGGGTGTGCGCCTTCCCCTACCTCAACCCCGTCACCGGCCCCATCGCCGTGGCGGGCGCCGAGCCGGGCGACGCGGTCGCGGTGCATTTCGCCGACATCCGCCCCGCCCGCGACTGGGCGGTCTCGTCCACGTTCCCGCACTTCGGGGCGCTGACGGCGACGCACGCCACGGCGATGCTGCACCCGGCCCTGCCGGAGCGGGTGTGGATGTACGACGTGGACACCGCCCGCGGGATCTGCCGCTTCCGGGCCCGCGAGAGCGACCTGGAGATCGAGCTGCCGCTCGACCCCATGCACGGCACCGTCGGCGTGGCGCCCGCCGCCAACGAGGTGATCATGAGCATCACGCCGGGCGCGCACGGCGGCAACATGGACACCCCGGAGATGCGCGCGGGCACCACCGCGTACTTCCCGGTCAACGTGCCGGGCGGCCTGATCTCGATCGGCGACGGCCACTGCCGGCAGGGCGAGGGCGAGGTCTGCGGCACCGCCGTGGAGGCGGCGATGGACACCGTCGTGGTCGTGGACCTGGTCAAGGGGGCCGCACCGGCCTGGCCGCGCCTGGAGGACGACCTCCACCTGATGTCGACCGGCTCGGCCCGCCCGCTGGAGGACGCGTTCCGGATCAGCCAGCACGACCTCGTCACCTGGACGTCCGCGCTGCTCGGCCTGGACGAGCTGGACGCCTACCAGCTGGTCAGCCAGGCCGCGCTCGCCCCGGCGGGCAACGTCGTCGACACCAACTACACGATGCTCGCGAAGATGCCCAAGACCGCTCTGCCCGGCGTCTCCGCATACGACGGCGTCCACGCGCGCCTGCGCGACACGGCCGAACGGTACCTCTCCCAGCGCTGACGACGTCGGGGCTCAGCCTCCCACCCCCCTCACCCTCCGTGTTCGTATAATTCCGATGCGTTGCGACGTTCGGGGGCGGAGCGCGGCCGCGCTCCGCGGGAGGGGTGTGCGTCTTGAGGACGAGCTGGAGAGTGGCGGGCGTGGCCGTCGGGACGGCCGCCGCCGCGGTCGTGTCCGCGGGGTGGTCGGTCGGGGCCGCGGGAGGCGGCCGGTGGAAGCTGGTCGCGCAGGAGGAGTTCGACCGGCCGCTGCGCGTCGACGGGGCGCCGTGGCGGCTGGACCCGCAGGGGCCGCGCAGCCCGTGGGCGGTCGACGCGTTCGACGACGACGGAGCGGTCTGGAAGAAGATCAGCGGGCCACTGTTCGAGCGGCAGATGAAGACCCTCGACGTGTTCCGCAAGCGCGTCGCCTTCGGGCGGCACGGGTGGCTGACGGCGGAGGTCGCCGCCGTCGACAAGGACCGCGACGGGCGTCCCGACTCCCGGCCGGGGCTGTCGGCCGTGACGCTGCCGGGCGGGCACCGCGTCGCGCGGATCTCCGAGCCGAGCTGGGACGCGGGCGTCCTGATCCGGCCGACCAGGGCGCTGCCCCGGTACTACCGGGTGGAGATGACGCTGCGCGGCCTCCAGTTCGGCGGCAAGCGGGGCGGCACGTTCGACTACGGCGGCAGGCACAACGGCTACACCAGGGAGCCGTGCAAGACCCGCTACCCGTGGACGTTCCAGGGCGCGCTGCCGGGCAGGTCCCGCTGCCAGTACCCGGACGTGACGCGGGAGAACGGGTTCTACTACCTGACGATCCTCGACCACGCGAACCCGGCGCCGCACGGCAACCCCGGCATCCACTTCCGGCGCAAGGTCATCATGGACGGCTACTACAGCGACGACGCCCGCTGGAAGGACGCCGCGACCTGCAACCCGAAGACCCGCAGGATGTACCGGACGTTCGACGGCACCTTCAACGGGATCAACGCCCTGTTCCCGCGCGGCGACCTGTTCCGCGAGACCGCCAACAACAACATCAGCAACGAGTACTACGCCAAGACCGCGTGCGGGGAGGCGTCCATGGACCGGCGGTACGGGCCGGGCGGCCGGTTCGAGGGGCACCTGACCAGCGCCGAGCTGAGGCCGGAGCTGATGCCGAAGGCCTCCTACCGGTTCGCCATCGAGCGCGACCGCACCGGGTACACGCTGGAGATGAGCGGCCCGTTCCTGCACACCGGGCAGACCACGCTGCGCGTCCACCACGACTTCGTGGAGAACGGGCGCCCGATCTGGCACTACAACCAGACGCCGGGCGAGTACGACGGCCGCTTCGACCGCAGCCTCGTCCACAAGGGGCCCGCCGGGACGTACACGACCGAGCACATCTGGCCCAAGGGCTCGGCCTACCCCGACTCCTTCATCATCGGCGACCCGCACCTGAACTACTACGAGGGCGAGGCGTACGTCGACGACGTCCGCCTCTACGTCCCGCGGAACCAGGGGTGACCCGCGCCGGCGGGGCGCGTCCGGCCGCGCGCCCCGCCGGTGGTCGGCCGGGTCAGGCGATCAGCAGCGGCCGATCCAGGAGCACTCCAGCTGCGGGGCGTTCCCGGAGGCGCGGAACGTCCGGACCGCGGCGGGGTCTCCCCCGGCCAGCCGGATCGCGATCCTGTCCTCGATGTCCTTGGGCGCCGCGCCCTGGTAGCCGTTCAGCACGACCGAGAAGACGAGCCGCCGCCCGGACGCGTCGGTGACGTAGCCGGACAGAGCGGAGGCGCCGGTCAGCGTCCCGGTCTTGGCGTGCACGTTGCCCGCGGCCGGGGTGTTCTGCATCCGCGACCGCAGGGTGCCGCCGTCAAGGCGGTCCGGGTCGCCGGCGACCGGCAGCGCGCGGTACCAGGTGCCGAACCAGGGCGCGCCCTGCGCCTTCCTCAGAATGGTGCTGACGTCCTGCGCGGTCGTGCGGTTCTCGCGCGACAGGCCGGATCCGTCGGCCATCTTCAGCCGTGCGATGGGAACGCCCTGCCCGCGCGCGTACTTCTCGACGACGGGCAGCCCCGCCGTCCAGCTCCCCTTGCCCGCCTTCTCCCGGCCGATCGCCTTGACCAGGGTCTCGGCGACCATGTTGTTGCTGAGCTTGAGGAACGGCACCATCAGCCGCGACAGCGGCATCGAGGAGCGGGCGGCGAGCACGGCCGAGCGCTTCGGCGTCCTGCCGCGCTCGGTGGCCCCCTTCACCTGGACGCCGTGCTTCCGGAGCGCGCTCCGGAAGACGTCGGCCGCGTACAGGCTGGGGTTCTCGACCGTGCGCAGGGTCGTGTAGGCGGCCGCGCCCGCCGGGTAGGAGCCGCTGACCACGATGGTGCCGGCGCCCTCGGCCCGGTTCACCGCCAGCGTGGACGGCGTCCCCGGAGCGCCCGTGACCGCCCTGTTGTCGATCTTGACGGTACGGGTCGCCGGGGCGAGCCCGACCGCGACCGGCGCGCCCTCGGCGGCGCCCGGCCGCACCGACACCTCCACCGAGCCGGCGTCGAAGTCGTCGTTCGGCGCGACGGTCAGCGCGGACGTCTGCGCGGCGTAGTAGTACTGGAGGTCGGTGGGGTCCCAGTGGGAGGGCGTGCGGACGGCGTCGAACCAGGTGTCGTCGGCGACGAGGCCGCCCTCGACGCGCCGGACGCCCCGCGCCGCGACCTGGGCGGCGAGCCGGTCGTAGTCGGCGGCCCGCGTCGTCGGGTCGCCGGTGCCCTTGAGGTAGAGGTCGCCCTTGACGGTCGTCCCGGACACCGCCCGGGCGTACACGCCGGTGCGGAACCGGTACCCGGGGCCCAGCAGCGACAGAGCCGCGCCCGACGTGTAGAGCTTCATGTTCGAGGCGGGCATCACCGGCGCCGTCGCGCCGCGCGAGTAGCGGACGGCGCCCGTCCGGGCGTCGCGCACCACCGCGCCTACGGTGGCGCCCTTGAGCCGGCCGTCGGCGAGGATGGCGTCGAGGTCCTTGCCCAGATCTCCCTTTGCGGCCGTGCCCGCCCTGGCGGTGGCGAGAGCGGCGGGGTGCATGGCGGGAGCGGCGAGCAGGGACGTCCCGGCGACCAGGACGGACGTGATTCGCACCAGTGGTCCACGCATGGGGTGTGAGCGTAGGGCACCGGCCGGACCATCGCAGAGAATCGACACGGCCACATCAGCCCCCCGCGTAGACCAGGGAAAGCTCCCTGGAGAAGTACTCCGGCAGGCCGTCCCACGGGTTCGCTCCCGTCCGGTCGGTGATGTACACGACGCCCGCGTTGCAGCGCCGGGCACGTGCGAGCGCGCGCGGGAGAACCGGCCGCGGCGCCGCGTAGACCAGGTGGCAGAACCGGCCGGCCGGCAGCCGCGTCGCCCACGCGGGCGCGCGGACGTGCCGGTACGCCGACCAGGGGCCCTCGAAGGTGACGAGCAGGTCGGCGAGCCGCGCGTACGCCTCGTCGGGGTACACGCCGTGGTTGAGGACGACATGCCGGGCGCCCCGGGCCCGGACCCCCGCGACGATGCGCCGGTACCGCAGCACGTGCTCGGGCATCGCCGGCACCTGGTCGAGGAACACCGCCCGGACGCCGTACCAGAGGCGGTAGCGGCGCACCTCCTCCTCGATCTCCGCGGGCGGGCGGTGCCCGTACGCGGTGTCCACGTACCCGGCGAGCCGCACCCCGGCGGCGGACGTCCGGTGCGCGACGTCAGCGAACCCGCTGTCCCGGACGGTGCCCGCGCCGCTGTCGACGTTCAGCACGACGGCGCCGAGACGAGGGTCGGCGAGATCCGTCCAGTAGCCGGCACCGGGATGGAAGTACGCCGGCACGGCCACCGACGAAGCGAGGCCCACTCCACCCATGCTCTGCTCCCTCGTGAGGGGCCGACCCCCCACACCCCCCGGTTCGCTGCCGCTCATCTCTGCTCCCTTGTGGGGGCGACCCCCCACACCCCCGGTTCGCTGCCGCTCATCTCTGCTCCCTTGTGGGGGCGACCCCCCACACCCCCGGTTCGCTGCCGCTCATTTTTGTTCCGCCCACAGGTCCCGGAGCGACGTCGTCAGGTCGGTGACGGGAGCCCAGCCGAGCGCCCGGCCGGCGGCACGGATGTCGGCGCGCTGCCACGCCACGCCCGCCGACCGGTCCGAACCCGCGGCGGCCTCCAGCACCCGGCTCCGCGCCCCGGCGACGCGCAGCAGCTGCGCCGCGAGGTCCCGCAGCGGCGTGGCCCGCCCGCTGCCGACGTTCAGCACGGCGGGCAGCCCTGCGGGGGCGAGGACGGCGGCGACCACCGCGTCGGCGACGTCGCGCACGTCCACGAGGTCGCGGCTCGCGTCGAGCGGCCCCACCCGCACGTCCTCGCCGGTGCCCGCCGCGCGGCGCAGCTCGGTGGCGAGCCGGCCGGCCAGCGTGGTGCCGGGGGCGCCGGGCCCGACGGGGTTGAACACCCGCAGGACGACGGCGTCGAGCCCGGTCGCGGCGCGGACGAGTTCCGTCCCGGCCAGCTTCGTGACCCCGTACGGGCCGAGGGGGCGCGGCGGCGCGAGCTCCGAGACGGGCGTGCCCTGCTCGACGTGCCCGTACTCGGCGGCCGAGCCGAGATGCACGAGCCGGACGCCCTCCGGCGCCGCCGCCACCCCCGCGAGGAGGTTCGCGACGGCGACGACGTTGCTCCGGACGAGGTCCGCCGGGGAGCCGTGCGTGGCACCGGCGCAGTTGACGACCGCGTCCGGTGCGGCGCGCCGGACGGCCGCCGCCACGTCGCCGGGGCCGGCGGTCAGGTCCAGCGGCAGGCCGCCGAGCCCTGGGGACCGTCCGGCCGCGACGACGTCGAGTCCGGCGGCGGCCGCCCGCGCCCGGACGTGCCGGCCGACGAACCCCGTCGCGCCGACCAGCAGGATCCGGCTCATGACGGCCGGGAGGCCGGGACGCGGCCCTCCAGCAGTTGCGGGCGCAGCGCGGGGAACTCGGCGTTGGCCCGGTCGTAGTCGGCGGGCCGGCCGATGTCGAGCCAGTATCCGTCGAACCGGTACTCGCGCGGATGGCGCCCGGCCGCCAGCAGGTCGAGGACGAGCTCGTCGAACCCGAGCGGGAACCCCGGTTCGTACCCGGCGAGCGCGGCGGCCGACACCCCGTACACGCCCATGCTGACCTGGTAGTCGAGCGTGGGCTTCTCGGCGAACTCGACGACCCGCCCGTCGACGGTGGTGAGGACGCCGAAGTCGATGTCGACCTTGCGCGCGTAGGTGGCGACGGTCAGCAGGGGCCGGGTCGCCCGGTGCTCGTCCAGCAGCCCGGCGAAGTCGAGGTCGGTGAGGACGTCGCCGTTGGTCACCAGGAACTCGTCGGGGAGCCGGTCCCGCATGGTCAGCAGCGGTCCGATGGTGCCGAGCGGCGCCTCCTCGGAGGCGTAGTCGACGCGCAGCCCCCAGCGGCTCCCGTCACCGACGTAGGAGCGGATCAGGTGCCCGAGATGCCCGATGGCCAGCGTCACGGTGGTGAACCCCTGCCGGGACAGCTGGTGCAGCAGGATCTCCAGGATGGAGTACTCGTCGCCTATGGGGACGAGCGGCTTCGGAAGGGTCGTCGTGTACGGGCGCAGCCGCACTCCCTTGCCGCCCGCGAGGATGACGGCGTGCATGATGACGGTGCCTCACTAGATGGTGTAGGTGGACGTTCGGTAGCGCGCCAGGTTGGCGGGGTCGAGGAACCATTCGACGGTCTGTTTGAGGCCCTCTTCGAGGGTGTGCCGGTGCCGCCAGCCGGTGACGCGGCGCAGCCGGCCGCTGTCGCAGACGAGCCGCATCACCTCCGACGCGGCCGGGCGCTCGCGGTCGGCGGCGCACCGGAACTCGGGGTCGGCGCCCATCAGGCCGGCGATGGTGCGGGCGAGCCGGCCCATGGAGATCTCCACGCCGGTGCCGGAGTTGAACGTGCCGCCGACGACGTCCCCGGCGGGCGCCGTGCCGAGCGCGACGAACGCCTCGGCGGTGTCGCGGACGAAGGTGAAGTCGCGGGTCGGTTCGAGCGCCCCGACCTCGACGGCCCCGGTCCCGGCGGCGATCTGGGCGACGACGGTGGGGATGAACGCGCGGGCGGACTGCCGGGGCCCGAAGGTGTTGAACGGGCGCAGCGTCACGGCGGGCAGGCCGAACGAGGCGTGGTAGCTCTCCACCAGCTTGTCCGCCGCGATCTTCGTGGCCGCGTACGGGGACTGCGCCTGGAGGGGGTGCGCCTCGTCGATGGGCACGCGCCGCGCCGTTCCGTACGTCTCGCTGGTGGAGGTGTGGACGAGCCGCGGCGTCTCCTCGTCCCGCACGGCCTCCAGGACGTTCAGGGTCCCGGTGACGTTGGTGTCGACGTAGGAGCGGGGCGCCCGGTAGGAGTACGGGATCGCGATCAGCGCGGCCAGGTGGTAGACGGCCTCCGCGCCCCGGACGAGGCCGCGCACCGACGCCGGGTCCCGGACGTCGCCCGGCACCACGTCCACCTGCTCCAGCACGCCGGGCGCGACGTCGTCGAGCCAGCCCCAGGACGCGAACGAGTTGTACTGCACCATGGCCCGGACGCGGTGCCCGCGCTCCACGAGCGCTTCGACCAGGTGGGAGCCGATGAACCCGTCGGCTCCCGTCACGGCGACCGTGTTCTGCATCGGTTGTCTGCCCTTCATCGATGGGAGGTCGCGCGGGCCAGGACGCGGCCCGCGTGGGTCGTGAGGAGGACGAGCAGCCCGCACGAGGCGGCGAGCTGGACCGTGGCCGGGGCCGCGTCCGGCAGGGCGAGGGTCGCCGCGGCCTCGGCGGCCAGGGCGCAGGCGTATCCGGCGAGGGCGGCGCCGACGCGGCCGGTGGCCTGCAGGACGAGGGCCAGGAAGAACGCGCAGCCGAGCGCGGCGAAACCGCCGAGCGTGACGGCGGTGACGGCCGTGGCGGGCAAGCGGGCGACGACCCCGGCGACGGCGATGATCGCCAGCAGCGCCGCCAGGTACTGGACGAGCGCGCGGGCCAGGGCGACGCGGGCGGCGCGGGTGAACGCGGCCATGCCGGTGTGCGAGCGCAGGAGGTGGTGGACGCGCCGGCGGTAGGCGTACAGGACCCATTCGGCGCAGCCCATCGACAGTGAGAGCGACAGCACCGCCACCGTCGTGGTCCCCGACGGGACGGGACGGCCCGCCAGCGCGCACAGCAGCGTGTAGGTCAGCAGCCCGCCGGTCAGCACCCCGAAGAGGGCGAACGGCAGCGCCGCCCTGAGGTCCGCGCGGGTGACCCTGGGGCGTCCGGCGCCGCGCGTGCGGAGGAGCGCGAGCACGACCGTGGCCGCGAGCGACACCGCCCACGCGCCCCAGACGGCGGCGGGCCGTCCCTCCCCGGCGAGGTAGAGGGTCCCCCCGGCGACGCCGGGGAGCAGCGCCGGGAGGAGCCAAGCCTCGGCGCCGTCGACCTGCACGGCCGTGGCCGACAGCAGGTAGACCGACAGCCCGGCGGACAGCGCGGTGGCCATCGTGCCCGCTCCCACGAGGACGCCCGTGCCCACCGTGGCCGGGACGACGACCAGCGTCCCTCCCGCGAGCCCGTACCGCAGGACGCCGGACGCCGCAGCCCGGTCCATGAGCCCCAGCCGGATGTACCCGAGGTAGGCCGTGCCCTGGCTGAACGCCCAGGACAGCAGCAGCGAGAAGACCAGGAGGACGCCCGCGCCCGTCCCGTCCAGCACCTGCGCTCCGGAGACGTAGCAGAGCCCGGGGAGGCCGAACAGCACGCCGCGCAGCAGGTGCCGCAGAGGCTCGGGCCGCCACGGCGCCTCGGTCCTCTCGGGCGGCGGCGGGCGGCGCGGCGTCCGGGCGTACAGGTCCTCCGCCAGCGCGAACACGTCCGGATGGCCGTAGTCCTTGGCCGCCTCGTCGTTGATGCCCTCCGCCTCCAGCCCGGCCGTGACCTCCAGCGCGTCGACGGCGCCCGCGCACAGGTCGGCCATGCGCTCGCGCAGGCCCTCCACCGAGGCGCTCACGCCGGCCTCGCCTCGGCCGCGGGGCGGTGCGCGCCGCCGGGCGCGCGGAGCCCCGCGTAGATCTCCCGGAACGCGTCGATCGCGCGGTCGACGGTGAACAGTTCGAGCGCCCGCTCCCGCGCGGCGCGGCCGAGGCGCCGCCGCGCCACCTCGTCCCCGAGCAGCCGCAGGCACGCGTCCGCCATCTGGCGGGGCGCGCGCGGCGGGACGACCAGGCCGGTGTCGGCGACCGCCTCCCGCACCCCGCCGACGTCGGTCGCGACGGTCGCGCGGCCGCAGGTCATCGCCTCGATCAGCGTGTAGGGGAAGCCTTCGGAGATGCTCGACAGGACGACCACCGTGCCCGCCGCGTAGGCGTCGCGGATGTCGTCGACCCGCCCCTCGAACGTCGCCTGCCCGGCGATGCCGAGGTCGGCGACGAGCTCCTCGCAGCGGGCGCGGTACCGCTCCCCGCCGGACGGGGTGCCGCCGAACATCCGCAGCCGCGCCTCCGGCAGTTCCTCCCGGACCAGCGCGAACGCCCGGATCAGCGTCTCCAGGTCCTTGATCGGGTCGACGCGCCCCGCCCAGCTGAGGGTGGGGCCGGCGGGTTCGGCACCGGCCGCCGGGAAGCTCGCCGGGTCCACGCCGTTGTAGACCGTCTCCATGTTCGCGGGGTCGGCGCCGCACCTCACCTCCCACCGCTGGTTGTAGAGGTTGGCGGGGGTGAGCAGGTCGGCCGAGCGGTAGCCCGCGGCGCACAGCAGGCGCATGAAGCCGAGCACCGCCGCCTTCACCGGATGGGAGAACGGCGACCGCCGCATCCCGATATAGCGTTCCCGCAGGTAGATGCCGTGTTCGGTGAGGCACAGCGGGGTCCCGTAGGTCCATTTCGCGGCGAGGCCGGGCAGCACGGGGATGCCGTTGGACACCGCGTGCGTCACGTCGGCGCGCGGCGGCGGGACCGTCAGCGGGCGCAGCAGGTGCTCCAGCAGGTCGATCGCCGTGAGCGCGTCGTGGACGGTGGGCCGGACGCCGATCCGGTCGAACTCGTCCGCGCGGGCCGTCCAGGCGTCCATGAGCCAGCGGACGGGCCCCTCGGCGCGCATCGCCGCCCCGAGGTCGCTCGTCCGCCCGAACTCGAACAGCCCGCGCAGGATGTGGGGGAACACGTCCGCGTCCCGGGAGGGGGCGAGGACCGCCTCGAGGAAGGAGCGGAAGAGCCGCTCGAACCGGCGGGCCGCGCCGCGGGACGGGGGCCGCCCTCCGGACGGCCCCCACATCGGCACGGACTCGGCGGTCACGTGAGCGGGAAGGTCCCAGACCACCGGTTCCGAGCCGGTGGTCGTGAGCGCCCGGACGTGGAAGGCATGCTCCGGCATGCCCTGGACGAGCTGGTCGCACCAGACGCTCACGCCACCGTAGTTGTGCGGATACGTTCCCTCCGTCACCAGGGTGATCTCCAACGTCAGGCTCCGGGCGGGGTGAGGGTGACGTCCCCGGTCCGGTAGTCCGAGCGCTCGCCCGCGTAGGCCCGGCCGAACGGCGCCCCGCCCTCCTGGGTGCCCTCCGGCATGGTGACCGGCACGTCGAGGCCGTCGGGCGCCCTGACCGTGACCTTGCCGTCCTGCAGGTGGGCGGTGACGTCGGCGCCGCTCTTGAGCGCGGCGCGCCACGCGTCCTGGCGGAGCAGTTCGGCGCCCGCCGCCGACATCGGGACGTTCGTCACCGGGGTGTCGTCGGCGAACACCGCGCGGTAGTCGGCGAGGACCCGGTCGAGCAGCGTGTAGAGGATGCGGCCCTCGGTGAGGTTCGACTGGTGCGCGTAGTGCGGGCGCGGGTCGTTGCCCAGGATGTGCGACAGCGTGATCCGCGTGTCGGTCGGGACGATGTGCGAGGTGAACCCGGTGGCGGGGTCCAGCGGCGTGATGCACGTCGTCGTGTCGGGATGGTCCTCGCACAGGCCGCTGCCGCCGTCGGCGCGGCGCGTGTAGATGTAGTTGTACTCGTCGACCTCCTCGGCTTCCGTCGCGACGTTGAAGAAGACGCTGAGCGGATGGCGCGGGACCGTCCGCACGCTCCCGAGCTCCCGCTGCCCGCTCTCGCGGGAGGCGTCGCCCGCCGTCCACCTGACGCCGGCACCGGCCAGCGCGGACGCCAGGTTGGGGTTGTCGTCGGGCTGCTGCGGCAGGATCCGCAGCCCCGAGTGCTCGCCGGTGACCAGCTCGTCGGTGTCGAGTGAGATGCCGTGGGCGGTCGCCCAGTCGATGTTCTTGGTGACCTCCTTCCTGATGTCGTCGGCGCCGACGTAGAGGGTCTCGCCGGTCGCCGGGTCCTTCACGCACGTCCACGGCCGGATGCGCAGGTCCTGTTGGCAGCCGAGGAAGGCGTGGCCGAAGGTGTGGTTCACCCAGCGGAACTTTCCGCGGGCCGCGACGAAGGCGTCGGCGAGGGGGTCGCCGCCCTTCTCGCGTATCTCGTCGTCGCTGCCGTCGCCGTTGAACGCCAGGTCGAGGGCGAACCCTCGCCGCGTCTGCCACTGGTCGGCGAACGCGACGTCCTCGGGCTTCATGCGGATCTCTTCGGTGAACGTGGGGCCCTGGCAGTCCTCTCCGGGCGTGCAGTCGTCCTCGGTGCTCCACCGCGAGTCCGGCAGGAACACGTCGTCGACGTGGACGCCGAAGTAGTTGCGGCTGTAGCCGAGGTGCACGCCCTTGGTCAGCCAGGTGACGATGCCGTGGCCGATCGTCCGGAACTGCCACTGGTCGCTGTTGGCGCTGAAGGTGAGGACCAGCTCGCTGCGCCCGTCGTGGTTGTAGACGCCGCCGAGCGTGCCCGTCTTTCCCTGGACGGTCCCGGTGAGGAACGTCTGGAACGACGTCCCGGTCGCGGGGTCGTCCGGCAGGGGCGTCGCCAGGAAGCCGTAGCTCTCGCCGACGTCGGCGGCGTTGTCGTCGAACCTCACGGGGCCGCGCAGGTAGCGGAACGCGTCGCCGCGCCCGGCGTCGGTGACCTGGGCGGTGGTGCCGTCCAGGTTGCCGGAGTAGCCCGGCGTGTTCATCCCGACCGTGGAGGACGGGTACACGTAGGAGTCGAGCTGGCGGATCCCGAACCGCTTCTCGTAGTCGGCGAGAACGGTCATCTCGGCGGTGTTGGAGAACGGTGCCGCGTTGGGCAGCACGACCGCCTGGTACTTGGCGCGCGGCGCACCGTCGACGGTGCCGGACAGGAACGCCTCGTCGATCACCGGCCGGCCGGAGTCGCGCAGATCGACGGTCGTGTGGGGGACGCCCTCGGCCTTCAGCTGGTCCGCGGCGGCCGACACCGAGGCGCCGCCGTCGGTGACGACGAGCACCCGCAGGTCGACGCGGGGGCCCGCGGCGGAAGCCGGGGGCTGCGGGCCGAGGGCCAGGGCGGTCGCTGCCAGCGCCCCGAGGACGCCGAGAGCGGGACGGCGGAGGACGCTCACCGGGCCTCCCGGAGCACGCGACGACGGCGACTGAATTTCAACACCGTTCACATCCCGAATAGAAAAGGCAATTGGTTCTTTCGAACCGGACGACCAGAGCATGCGGGACCGCAACGGGCAAGTAAAGGCGGGAGGGGTCCCGTCTTGGACCGGGACCGGTCCTAGGACTCCGCGGGGCCTGCGGATATCGGTTTACCGCGGCCCGTGATCGGCCTTAGGGGATGTCCGCACCGCCGCCGGCGGGCGCCGGGCGCAATTCCCGCCAGCGGGCGATGGCGTGCTCGCGGCCCGCCGCGCCCAGCCGCCTGTAGATCTGGTGCGCGTGGTTCTTCACGGTCTTCTCGGCGATGACCAGGCGCCGCGCGATCTGCCGGTTGGTCAGCCCGGCGGCGATCAGGTCCAGGATCTCGGCCTCCCGGGCCGTCAGCCCGGGGCCCTGCCGGTCCGGCGGGAGCCGCCGCGTCCCGTCGTGCAGCCAGCGCACGAGCGCGGTGACCGCCGGCGGGGACAGCGACGACTCCCCGCGCCCGGCCGCGAGCAGCACGTCCGCGAGGTCCGCCGGTTCGAAGTGGCCGTAGGTCAGGCAGCCGTGCGCCCCGGCGGCGAGGACCTGCACGAGGACGTGCGGGTCCTGCGTCGCGGTCACCACGACGATCCGGACGGCCGCCGCGGCGCGGGCCAGCCGCCCGACGGCGCCCGGGTGCGGCGGCGAGGCGTCCAGCAGCACCACGTCGGGCGCGTGGTCGCGGACGGCGGCCGGGGCGCGGTCGGCGGGCGCGCCGCCGGCGACGGCCACGTGCGGCACCGGGTCCAGCAGCGCCGCGAACCCGATCCGGGAGACAGGATTGTCACTGACAATCAGAACCCGAACCGATTTCGATTCGGGCTCCGGACCGGAAGTGGACATACGCTAAGAATAGAGGATTCCATTGACCGTCCCCTTGACCGTAGGAGGACAGCGGCTCGCATTCGAACATTGCGAGGAATATTCGCTACCGGCCGCTCACCACATCGCGTCGAGCAGTTCCGCGACCGCGTCGGCGTCCGGCGGCCGGGGGTTGGGATAGGGGTCGGCGGCCACCCGCGCGGCCATCTCGGGGAGCCGTTCGCGGGGGACGCCGAGGGCCGACAGGCGGGTCGGGCCCCGGTGCGCCCGGGCCAGCGCGGCGACGACCGCGACCGGGTCCGGCCCGGCCACCCGGGCCAGCCGGGCCGAGGCGGCGGGCGCCGACGGCAGGTTGAACGCCATGACGTGCGCCAGCAGCATCGTGTGCAGTTCGGCGTGCGGGAGGCCGAACGCGCCGCCGAGGACGTGCGCGAGCTGGTGGTGCAGCCCCATCCGCGTCTGCGCCAGGCAGGTCCCGGCCAGCCACGCGGCGGACTGGAGGCGCGCGCGCCCCTGCTGCCCGGTCAGGTCGTCCAGCACCTCGGGCAGCGCGCCGAGGATGCCGGCGGCGGCCTCGGTCGCCAGGGCGTCCGTGACCATCGTGGCGTCCGGCGCCCACAGGGCCTCGACGGCATGGGCGAGCGCGTTCATCGCACTGGTGCGGGTCAGCCCGGACGGCATGCCCAGGGTGAGCCGGGGGTCGTAGACGACCGTCCCGGGTGCCAGCGTCGCGGCGCGGCGCGTGGTCTTCACGCCGTCCTCGGTCTCCCCCAGCACGGGCGTCATCTCCGAGCCGGCGTAGGTGGTCGGCACCGCGACCTGCGGCATCCCCGTCCGCGCCGACACCGCCTTGGCCAGGCCGATCGCGGATCCGCCGCCGACCGTGACGACGCAGTCCGCGCCCGCGGCCGCCTCCAGGGCCCGCGCCGTCACGGCGACGGGGGTGTGCGGCGCCGGACGGTCGAACCGCGCGGCGAGCCGGGCCCCGAGCGCCCCGGCGATCCGGTCGGCGGGCCCGGCGGCGGACGGCGCCGCGACCAGCAGCACCCTCCCCGCCCCGATCCGCGCGACCTCGCCGGCGACGAGATCGCTCGCTCCCGGCCCGATCAGGACGCGGGACGGGAGCGTCTCGTGGACGACGACCTCGTCCGCACTGCTCATGACGACCGGCCCGGCAAAAAGATCATGTGCACTCTCCCGTACGGCGCTGCCGCCTTGTCTACCGCGTGACCTCTCTCTTACTCAGCGCCATGGCCTTCGCATACGACACTCTCCCTTCCGCGACGCCGTCCCGGCGGCGGTTCGGCTCAGCCCTCGTCCTCGGCGATCCGGCGGAGCAGCTCCACGAGCCGGTCGCGCTCGTCGCGGTCGAGGCGGCCGAAGATCCGCTCGCCCACGGCGGCGCCGGCGCGGCGCCCGCCCTCCAGCGCCCGCGTCCCGTCCGGGGTCAGGCTGATCGAGTGGGCCCGGCGGTCCCGCGGGGCGCGCTCGCGCCGGACCAGGCCGCCGGCTTCGAGCTCGTCGACGATGCGCACCATCGTGGACTTGTCGATGCCGGTGAGGTCGATGAGGCGCCGCTGGCTGGACGGCCCGTACATCTCCAGCGCGAGCAGCATGCCGAACCCGCGCACGTCGACGCCGAGGGGGCGCAGCTCGTCGTTCATGCCAGCCCGGCTCCGGTTGTGCGCGGCGGCCAGCAGCATGCCGAGCCCCACGTGCCGGTCGGCGGGGTCGCCGTCCTCGGACAGGACGCGTTCGAGCAGGTCGTCGAGCATGGCCCGAGCTTAGAGGCTTTGATATAGTCTCATTTGAGACTTTCTCATGAGAGAAAGCATGGTGGGCGGCCCATCGAACGATCGAAGGAGACCCGCATGCCCGAGACGACCCGCCGCCGCGCCCTCCAGGTGACCGGCCTGGCGATGGCCGCGGCCGCCGTTCCGGCGGGTGAGGCGGCCGCGGCCGCCGTTCCGGCGGGTGAGGCGGCCGCGGCCGCCCCCCGGCGGTCGCGCGGCAGGATCGACACCCACCACCACGCCGTCCCGCCCCGGATGCGGGAGTGGGCGGTCGAGCAGGGGCTCCTCCCGCCGACCGGCGGCCCGTCCTGGGCCCGGTGGACGCTGCCGAGCACCCTGCGGACGATGAACGCCAACGGCATCGCCGCCGGAGTGGCCTCCGCGCCGGTGCCCGCCGAGGCGTTCCTGGACCGGAGGCTCGCCGTCTCGGGCGTCCAGGTGTGCAACGAGTCGCTGGCCGAGCTGGTGCGCGAGCACCCCACGAGGTTCGGCTTCTTCGCCAACGTGGCGATGCTCCACCCGGACCTGGCCGTGCGGCAGCTCGCCCACGCGCTCGACGACCTGGGCGCGGACGGGGTGCTCCTCAACACCTCGGCCGCCGGGCACTACCTCGGGGACCCGATGTTCGACCCGCTGTGGGCCGAGCTGGACGAGCGGCGCGCGGTCGTGTTCGCCCACCCGGTCGCCCCCAAGGGCCTGGCCGAGGCGCCGGGCGTCGGGGACTGGCTCGCCGACTACCTGCTCGACACCACCCGCACCGCGCTCAACCTGATCGCCTCCGGCACCCTCGACCGGTATCCGCGGGTGTCGGTCATCCTGTCGCACGGCGGCGGGTTCCTGCCGTACATGGCGGGACGCGCCGAGCGCTCCGCGCGCGAGGACGGCGGCCCGCTCCCGGCGAGGATGCGTCCCGCGCTCCGCCGCTTCCACTACGACACGGCCCTGCCGGTCTCCCCGTACGCCGCACCATCGCTGATCGCCGCCGTCGGCGCCGACCGCGTCCTGTTCGGCACCGACTGGCCGGCCAACTCCGCTCGCGAGGTCGCGCTCAACACCCGGGACCTCGACCGCGACCCGGTCCTGGACGACCGCGCCCACCGCGCCGTCGACCGGGCGAACGCCCTCCGCCTGCTCCCCCGGCTGGCCGAACGCCTTAGGTGATGCGGACGGGGAGGGTGCGGGGGCCGCGCACCTGGCCGGCGGCCCAGGTGACCGCCGCCGGATCGGCCAGGGTGAAGGACGGGACGCGTTCCAGCCAGACTTCGAGGGCCGTGCGCAGCTCCATGCGGGCCAGGTGCGAGCCGACGCAGCGGTGGATGCCGAGGCCGAAGGCGGCGTGCCGGTTGACCTCGCGGTCGATGGCGATCTCGTCCGCCCGGTCGAACTGCGCCGGGTCGCGGTTGGCGGCGGGGAACGACAGCAGGATCCAGTCGTCGGCCTTCATCTCGACGCCGCGCCAGGTCATGTCCTCCCGCACCAGCCTCGCCATCGTGACGGGCGCGAAGGCGCGCAGGAACTCCTCCATCGCGGTCGGCACCAGCGACGGGTCGGCGACGAGGCGCTCGCGGTCCGCGGGCGTCCTCGCCAGGTGCCACAGCGAGGCGCCGATCGCGCTCCAGGTGGTGTCGATCCCGGCGATGAGCAGCAGCGCCATCGTCCCCGAGACGTGGGACGGTTCGAGCCTGCGCCCGTACAGCTCGGCTTCGATCAGGTAGGTGGTGAGGTCGTCGCGCGGGTTCGCGACGTGGTCGCGGATCTGCTCCAGCAGGTAGTCGAACAGCTTGTCCATGCGCGCGATGCGCTCGTCCGGGGGGAGGTTGACGCCTTCGAGGGTGTTCTCGACGAACTCGCGGAAGCGGGGCCCGTCCTCGGGCGGGAAGCCGAGCATGTCGGCGATGACGCGGATCGGGATGTGCTGCGCGTACTCGTGGGCGGCGTCGACGACGTCGCGGCCCTCGAAGGAGTCGATGAGCTCGTGGCAGTACGCCCGGGTCGCGGGCTCCAGCCGCGCCACCGCGGACTTCTTGAACGCGGGGAGCAGCAGCTTGCGCGCGTCGTGGTGGAACGGCGGGTCGGAGGAGATCGGCGGCGTGACGCCGACCGGCGCCACCTCGCGCGGCGGCCGGAAGTTGCTCATGACGACCGAGCGGGAGGTGAAGTGCTCGGTGTCGTAGGCGACCGCCGCGACGTCCTCGTAGCGGGTCGGCAGCCAGCCGCCGCCGAACCGCTCGGTCCGGGCGACCGGGCAGCGCCGCCGCAGGTCGTCCTGGATCGGGTACGGGTCGGCGGCCCATTCCGGTTCCAGGTGGGAGAAGTCGGTCGCCCAGTCGGAGACCGGGCCCGTGACGATCTCGTTTCGCCTGCCGAGCGGGCGGCTCTCCCGCTCCTCCCTGAAGCTCCGGCCGAAGCGGTCGTCCGCGCTCATCTCACGCCTCCCCGAGGACGTCGATCGCCCGCTCGGGGCAGTTCGCGGCCGCGAGGCGGGCCTCCTGCTCGCCGCCCTCGGGGACGGCGCCGTCCCCGAGGACCGTGCCGTAGCCCTCGTCGTCCTCGCCGAACAGGCCGGGCGCCAGGTCGTAGCACCGGCCGTGCCCCTGGCAGCGCTTCGGGTCGATCTGCACCTTCATCGTGTTCCTCCCGTGTAGGGCGGCGGCGGGACCGGGCGGCGCGAGCGCGGTCACGATCCGCGCGAGCAGCGCGGCCCACTCCTCGTCCCCGACGGCGTGCATGTCCGGAGGGATGAGCGCGCTTCCCATCCCGAGCAGCAGGCAGAGGTGGGCGAGCGCGTCCGGCGACAGCGCCGGGTCCATCTCCTCGCCCGCCTGGGCGATGCGCATGAGCCCGGCGAGCCAGTCGCCGCGCTCGCCGACGTAGTCGCGCATGGGACGGGCGACCTCCTCGTCCCGGCGGGCCGCGACGAGGGCCTCCACGACGAGGTGGGCGCGGGCGTCGCGGCGCCTCGGCAGCCCCCGCCCGATGGCGAGCAGCAGCTCGACGACCGGACGGTCCGGGTCGGCGTCGAACAGGTCGGCTAGCAGCCGCCGCCCGTGCGCGCGGAGCGCGGCCACCAGCAGCTCCGCCTTCGAGTCGAAGTGCGCGTACAGGGCGCCGTTGCTGACCCCGGCGGCACGCGCGATGTCGGCGACGCGCGTCCCGTCGTAGCCGCGCCGGGCGAACTCGTCGGCCGCGGCGCTGAGCAGCCGCTCCCGCGTCTCCGCGCGAGTGACGCCCGCAATACGCCCCATACCAGAATTAAACGAGCGTTCATTTGCCGGGTCAAGGGCCCCGGCCCGGGGCCGCCAGGTCCACCCGGTGGCCGCCCGGGCCCGGACGCGTCACCGCACGGCGGCCGAGAAGGACTCCGCGCGCTCCTTCCTGCCGACGGTGAGGAACCCCGCGAGCGCGGCGAGCGCGGCGACGGCCTCCCCGGTGAAGCTGATCGTCTTGTCGGCGTACCACTGCGGGTCGTACATCCGGGGGATCGGACCGAGCTGCCCGAAGTCGACGAAGTAGTACAGCAGCACGGCCCCGGCCGCGCTCGCCGCGACGACGAACGCGAGCGCGTACGTCCACCTCCGCGCCCAGACGAGCACGAGCAGGGCCGCGACCGCCGCCGCGATCGCCTGGCCGTAGAACAGGTCGTCTCCCGGGATGACGTCGCTCGGGGTGTTGGGCCCGGGGGCCATGTCGGGCGCGAAGCGCCAGTGCACGACGGCGTCGGCCGCGAGTCCGGCGGCCACGAGTACACGAAGAAGGATGCCCATACCCCTTGCACGGCGGCGCGCGGCCGGCGGATCAACCCGGCGGAACAATTCGCCGTGGCCGGGCCCGGCCACGGCGGGCCGTCCGCCCGGCCCGTCACTCCGGGAAGGTCTCGGCGCGGCGGGCCCTGACCCGCCGCCAGCTCCAGAACAGGAGCCCGAAGAGGATGAAGCCGGACAGGATGAGCCCCGAGCCCGTGCTCCATCCGCTGAGCGGCAGTTCCTCCACCAGGCCCCACGCCACGCCCGCGCCCAGCAGCGCGAGCCCCGTGAGGACCGAGCCCGTGAGGCGCCACCAGGACGTCACGCTGTCCTCGGCCGCCTGGATCGCCTTCTCCCGGACGGGCTCGACGTAGCGGTTCACCGCCGGGAACTCCCGGGAGAGGATGAGCAGGCCCGCCAGCACGAGCAGCAGCCCGGGGCCGGGCAGCACGAGCAGCGCGACCCCGGCCAGCAGCACGGTGCCGCCGGCGACGATCACCACCCCCTGCCGGGTGGACCTCCCGTATCCCATGCCTCTCCCCGTCCCCGCTCCCTACCGGTAACGGCCGGTCTACCCGCCTCAGAGGATCTTGCGCACGGCGGAGCCCTCCAAATGCGCGGCCGGATCCGCGGCGCCCGCCCGTGACGCCCGCCCGTGACGCCGCGGAAGCGTGCTGTGACTCCGAGGATTCCGGAGGATTTCGTTAGGTATGCTCCACGAGCCCCTCCCAGGATCAGAGATCTTTCATGACACAGACACCCGAGGCGTCCGTCGTGGCGGTTCCCGGCTCCGCCGAGGCGGCGGCTCCGGACCCCGCCCCGGCGGCGTCCCCCGCCGAGCGCCCGCAGGACAAGCCGCGGACGGCGGGCGGCGCGGCTCCCCGAGGACGCGACCCGCACCTGGACAACGCCAAGTACCTGGCGATCCTGCTCGTCGCGGGCGGGCACGCGCTGTCGGGCCTGCGGGACGTCCCGGTGGCCGCGGCGCTCTGGAACTTCATCTACCTGTTCCACATGCCGCTGTTCCTCATGATCAGCGGATACCTGTCCAAGCGGTTCACCCTCACCGACGACAAGGCCGTGCGGCTGGTCGGCTCGACCATCGCGCCGTACCTGATCTTCCAGTGCGCCTACAGCCTGTTCGCCTGGGGCGTGGACGGGCGGCGTTTCCAGTTCGACGTGCTGGACCCCTACTACCTGACCTGGTTCCTGCTGGCGCTGTTCGTGTGGCGGCTGCTCACCCCGGTGTGGCGGCGGCTCAGGTTCCCGCTCGCGACGGCCGTGCTCATCGCCCTCCTGGCCTACATGTCCGACATCGGGAGCACGCTCGACCTGTACCGGATCCTCGGGCTGGCGCCGTTCTACGTCCTCGGGCTGAGGCTGTCCCCGGAGGTGCTCCAGATCGTCCGGCGGCCGTGGGCGCGGATCACGGGCGCCGCGCTCCTGGCCGCCGCGCTCGCGGGCGCCTACCTCACCCAGGACCACATGAACGCGCGCTGGCTGAACTGGGACACCTCCAACGGCGACCTCGGCGTGGACGAGTTCACCGGCACCGTGATGCGCGCCGCGCTGCTGCTCACCGGGACGGTGCTGATCCTGGCCTTCCTGGCGGTCACCCCGTCCCGGCGCACCTGGTACAGCGACCTCGGCGCCGCGACCATCTACGGCTACCTGCTGCACGGCTTCCTGATGCGGCTCTTCACGTTCGAGGGCTGGCACGAGCTCGCCTGGTTCGACACGATCCCCGGCGTGCTGTCGGCGCTCCTCGCCGGCTTCGTCATCGTCACGGTGCTGAGCACCTCCCCGGTGCGCCGCGTGACCCGCTGGGCCGTCGAGCCCGACATGAGGCCGCTCTTCGGCCGGTGAGACCGGGGCCGGACGCGCGGGCGCCCCGGGGCCGTAACGATCATGGCACGGAGCGCCACAGGCCCCGTCACGCAAGGGTTACAGGAGCCTGGAACGTCGATGAATTCGCCTCAAAGTTCTACAGACCGGGTACAGTTAGGCGGCAGTTCCCCCCTGTGCGGATCACCAGCCCTGCGAAAGCCGTGCCGCCCGCACCCCCAGATCCCCACGGGTGACTGCATCACGTTCGGTTTCCGGCCGCCGTTCCGGCTGCCATGAAGAAGAAGGACGGTCGCATTGGTCATGGCGCCGCAGGGTGAGCATCGCGTCGTAGCCGTCATCCTGGCGGGTGGCAGCGGACAGCGGATGGGTCTCAGCACCCCCAAGCAGCTCCTCAAGATCGCCGGGAAGACGATCCTCGAGCACACGCTGTGCGTGTTCGAGGAGGCCCCCGACGTCGACGAGATCATCGTCCTGATGAACCCCGGCTTCCTCCAGGACGCCGCGGACTGCGTCCGCAGGGCCGGCTGCACCAAGGTCAAGGCCGTGCTGCCCGGCGGGACGTCCCGGAACGCGACAACGCAGCTCGCCCTCGACGCCCTCGCCGACCACCCGGCCGAGACGACCAGCGTGCTGTTCCACGACGCGGTGCGCCCGCTGCTGTCGCAGCGCATCATCCGCGACTGCGTGGCCGCGCTGCGCGAGCACCGGGCGGTGGACGTCGCCATCCCGTCCGCCGACACGATCATCCAGGTCGACGAGGACGTCATCGTGGACGTCCCGCGCCGCGCGAACCTGCGCCGCGGGCAGACCCCGCAGGGCTTCCGGCTCGCCACCATCCGCGACGCCTACGAGAAGGCCTGGCGGGACGAGAACTTCGAGGCGACCGACGACTGCACAGTGGTGCTGCGCTACCTGCCCGGCACCCCGATCTACGTCGTCCCCGGCGACGAGCACAACATGAAGGTCACCGAGCCGGTCGACATGTTCGTCGCGGACAAGCTGTTCCAGCTCGCCTCCTCCGACGCCCCCGACCTGACCGAGGACGAGTACGCCGCGGCTCTCGGCGGCAAGACGATGGTCGTGTTCGGCGCCAGCCAGGGCATCGGCGCCGCCATCGCGGAGCTCGCCCAGCGGTTCGGCGCCCGCGTCTTCGGCTACAGCCGCGGCGCCACCCGCACCCACGTCGAGCGGCCCGACGACGTCGCCGGCGCGCTCGCGCAGGCCTACTCGGCGACCGGCCGCGTCGACTTCGTCGTCAACACGGCGGGCATCCTGCGGATCGGCCGGCTCGACGCCATCGACCCCGAGGCGATCGAGGAGGCACTGCGGGTGAACTACCTCGCGCCGATCCACATCGCGCGCGCGGCGTTCCCCTACCTCGCCAAGACCGGCGGGCAGCTGCTGCTCTACACCTCCAGCTCCTACACCCGCGGTCGCGCCGACTACAGCCTGTACTCCTCCGCCAAGGCGGCGACGGTGAACCTCACCCAGGCGCTGGCGGACGAGTGGTCCGGCGACAAGGTGCGGATCAACTGCATCAACCCCGAGCGGACCAGCACCCCCATGCGGACCGCGGCGTTCGGCCAGGAGCCCCCGCACACCCTGCTGAGCGCCGACCAGGTGGCCCGCACCTCCCTCAACGTCCTGCTGTCCGGCCTCACGGGGCAGGTCATCGACGTGCGCCGTGAAGACCCCCTCAGCGGCGGCCGCTCCGGCTGACCGCCCCACCCCCGCACGCGCCCGCCCGGCCCGGCGGGCGCAGGTCCCCCCTTCCCCTCTCCACAACGCGCCACCCCTCAGGCGCTGAACAGACGGAGGTGTGCCGTGCGGCGTCTCGTCTCCCGGTACTCGGCTCTCATGCGGTACTCATCGGTGTTGTGGCTGCCCGTCACCCTCGGGCTGCTGATCGGGGCGGCCGCGGCCGGGTGGCCCTGGGCCTTCCTCGGCGCCGCCGTGCTCTGCTACGCGGCGGAGTTCGCCGTCGGCCGGACGCTGCCGGACGCGGCCAGGCCGCTGCGCTGGGGCCAGATGAGCCCGGGCGCGCGGGTGCTGGTCCGGCAGGCGGCCCTGGTGCTGCTGCTCGTCCAGTCGGGCGACGCCGGCAGGCCGACCGTCGTCCTGGCGGCCGTCGGCCTCCTGCTGGTCGACTGGATCCGGGCCGCGACCCTCGCCGGCGCGGTCGCCTCGCGCCGCGTCAACCGGCTCCCCTTCGTCACCCGCAACCTCGGGCAGGGCGAGCCGGCGCTGCCCGTTCCCGCCACCCCCCGGCAGGCCCGGCTGACCCTCCTGCTGGAGAGCCACGCCGACCTCCTGCCGCTGCTGTTCGGCACCGCCGGGCTCCTGCTCGGCCTCCCCGTCCTGGTGGTCGCGGGGCTCCTCGGCACCACGGCCGTCGCGATCGCCGTCGCGTCCGCGCAGCTGCCGCGGCTGCGCCGGATGCGCGCCCTCCTCAACGCCGAGCGGACGGGCCACGACGTGCAGCGCCGCGTCGACCGCTACAAGCCCGAGGTCGTCCTGTACTTCACCGGCCCGGCCACGACCGTCTACCAGGCCAACATGTGGCTGGAGACGCTGGAGCGCCTGGACCGCAAGGCGATGGTCCTCGTCCGCTCCCCCGAGGTCGTCGGCGCGCTCGCGCCGACCCCGCTTCCCGTCGTGTGCGTCACGCGGGCCGAGGACATGATGAACTTCGACCTCGGCACCGTGAAGGTCGCGCTCTACCCGGGCAACACCGGCAAGAACCTCCACCTGCTCCGCGAGGAGCACATCAAGCACGTGTTCGTCGGGCACGGCGACAGCGACAAGGGCCCGAGCTCCAACCCGGTCAGCAAGGTCTTCGACGAGGTGTGGGTGGCCGGCCCGGCGGGCCGCGACCGCTACCACAACTCCGACGCCGGGGTGCGCGACGAGGCCATCGTCGAGGTGGGCCGCCCGCAGCTCGGCGAGATCACCACCGAGCCGTCCGGCGGGCCCGTCCCCACCGTCCTGTACGCGCCCACCTGGGAGGGCTGGGACAGCGAGCACGGCTACAGCTCCCTGCTCGGCATGGGCGAGCGGATCGTCCGGACGCTGCTGGACCAGGGGCCGCGGCTGCGCGTCATCTACCGGCCGCACCCCTACACCGGCCGGCGGCTGCCGGAGGCCGCCGCCGTGCACGCCCGGCTCATCCGGATGATCGAGCAGGCGAACCGGAGCGGCGCGGCCGGCCACCAGGTGGTCACCGGCGCGGACGCCTCCCTCTACGAGTGCTTCAACCGGTCGGACATGCTGATCACCGACATCTCCAGCGTGATCTCCGACTACATCCCGAGCCTGAAGCCGTACGTCGTCGCCAACCCCGACGGCATGGACGAGAACCTCTTCAAGACCGAGTTCCCGTCCGCGTCGGCGGCCTACCTGCTCAGCCCCGGCTGCGGCGAGCTGACCGACATCCTCGCCGTCGCGGCGACGCCCGGCCAGGACCCGCTGGCCGCGGAGCGGCGCACGCTCCGCGACTACCTGCTGGGCCCGGAGCACCCGGACGCCATGACGCGGTTCGCCGCAGCCGTCGACGCGCTCGCGCAGGCCGGCCCGCGGTCGACGATGTACGGAATCTCCGGTCGAGCGGTCACGGCGGCCCCCGAGCACGCCTAAAGTGGCCCTCACAGTCACCACCCGAGCGTAGAGGGACCATGACGCAACCCCTGGTCAGCGTGATCATTCCGGTGTACCAGTGCCGGGACACGGTGGGCGGGGCACTGGAGTCGGTCTTCGCCCAGTCCCTGCCCGCCGAGCAGGTCGAGGTCATCGCCGTCGACGACGGCTCGACCGACGGCGGCGGCGAACTGCTGGACGAGCTCGCCCGCGCCCACGACCGGCTGACGGTCGTCCACCAGCCGAACTCCGGCGGCGCGGGCGCGCCGCGCAACCGGGGCCTGGAACTGGCGTCCGGGACGTTCGTGTTCTTCCTGGACGCCGACGACCGGCTGGGCCCGGAGGCGCTGGAGCGCATGACGGCGATGGCCGAGCGCAACGGCACCGACATCGTCCTCGGCAAGCAGGTCGGGACGGGCGGCCGCAAGGCGCCCAAGGTGTTCGACCGGTCCGTCGAGCGCACCCACGTGCTCGACCCCGGCAGCGACCTGTTCGGGCGGATGTCGATGGCCGCGCTCCAGCTGTTCCGCCGGTCCCTGGTCGAACGGGCGGGGCTCCGCTTCACCGAAGGCCTCGTGGCCCACGAGGACCAGCTCTTCACCGCCGGCGCCTACCTGAACGCCGGCGGCGTCTCCGTCCTCGCCGACTACGACTGCTACTACTGGGCCGCCCGCGAGGACGGCTCCAGCGCGACGCAGGGGGCGGGCGCCCCGCCCGCCGACCTGTACGCGATCATCGGCCGGGCGATGCGGCAGGTCGCCGACCACACCGAGCCGGGCGAGACCCGGGAGCGGCTGAACCGGCGGTACCTGCGGCTGGAGGTCTTCGGCCGCCTCGACCGCCTGTACCTGGACTCCTCGCCCGACGACCGGAAGGTCACCCTCACGGGCTGCCGCGAGCTGCTGGAGGAGTGGTACACCCCCGCGCAGCGGGAGCTGGCCCACCCCCTCCACCGGGTGATCGGGCACTGCGTCCTGCACGATCTCGAAGACGAGCTGCTGGAGGTCCTGCGGTTCCGCCGCGGCGGGTCGCGGCCCCGCCTCCACCTGGAGGACGGGCGCGCCTACCTGAAGTACCCGTTCTTCCGCGACGCCGCCGTCCGCATCCCCGACGCGTGCTTCGCGAGCCCCGCGCCCCTGGTGGTCCTGCCCGCCCTGACGCGCCTGGCCTGGGAGGACGGCGCCCTTCTGGCCGGGGGCAGGGTGGTCGTTCGCGACGTGGACGAGGGAAGCCCCACGGTCCGCCTGCTGCTGGAGGACGGCGACGGCGGCCGCCGCGCGGTGGAGTGCGAGACCGTCTCGGCCGCGCCGGCGGACGAGGGCGTCGAGGCGTCCTTCACCGCCGCCGTCGGCCCGGAGGCGGCCGACCTGCCGGACGGCCGCTGGACGCTGCACATCGAGGTGTCGCTCAGCGGGCACGTGCGGACGGTTCCGCTGGTCAGGCCGCGCGACCTGCCCCTTCCGCGGGCGGCCCTGGCGGGTACCCGCCTCCTGCGCCCGGTGCGGGCGCGCGCCGGCGAGCCCCTCGCGCTGGAGGCCGGAGCCTCCCTCACCTCCGCCGACTTCGGCGACGTCGAGGTCGGCTGGGGGCCGGGGCGGCGGGTCCGGGTGCGGGCCGACGCGCCGCCCGTCCTCGGTGACGGCCCCGCGATGAGCGTCCAGTTGCACCACGCCGACGACGGCACGACGATCAGCGCGCCGCTGGAGGCCGCGCCTGACGACCCGTCGCACCTGCGCGCCGACCTCTCCCTCGCGGGCGCGCGTCCCGGCCGCTGGCGGGCCCGCTTCGCGGTCGACGGCGCGGGCGAGCCCGTCCCGGTGCGTCTGCCCGCCGAGGGCGGCGGCGTCCTCGGGCCGGTGACCGCGTCGGTGGTGCCGCCGCGCCGCGTGCACGTCAAGATGGACCGCAGGACGGCGACCGTGCACGTCACCGCGCCGATGGGGTCGCTGGCGCGGCGCACCTGGCGGCGGCTGCTCCCGGGCGGGGGCACGAAGCCGCGGCCGTGACCCGCATCCACCCGCTGAACATCCGCATGGAAGGCACCGAATGAGTCACCGCATCCTGCCGAGCGCCCAGGTCGACCCCGGCGCGGAACTCGGCGACGGCACCACCGTGTGGGACCTCGCCCAGATCCGCGAGGGCGCCCGGCTCGGCGCGGGCTGCATCGTGGGACGCGGCGCCTACGTCGGCGCGGGCGTGCGGATCGGCGACAACGTCAAGCTGCAGAACCACGCGCTCGTCTACGAGCCCGCCGTGCTGGAGGACGGCGTGTTCGTCGGCCCCGCCGTCGTGCTCACCAACGACCGCGAGCCCCGCTCGGTGGACCCGGACGGCAGGCTGAAGCGCGGCGACGACTGGGAGGCGGTCGGCGTCCACGTCGCCGAGGGCGCCTCGCTCGGCGCCCGCAGCGTGTGCGTCGCGCCGGTCCGCGTCGGCCGCTGGGCGATGGTCGCCGCGGGCGCGGTGGTCACCCGCGACGTCCCCGACTTCGCGCTGGTCGCGGGCGTCCCCGCCCGCCGGATCGGCTGGGTCGGCAAGGCCGGCGCCCGGCTCACCGAGCGTTCCGGGGGGACGTGGGAGTGCCCGCGGACCGGTGAGATCTACGTAGAGGCGCCCGCCGGCGACGGCTCGGAGACGACGGTCCTGACCGAGAAGGGCTGACCCGCCCGGGGGCGGCGGGCGGCCGGTCAGGGCTTGGCGTCGAGGCTGCGCTCCTGCCGCGTCGTCACGACGAGGTCGGGGTGCAGGCGGGCCAGCCGGCGGCCGAGCGGCACCGACGTCCGGTCCATCACGATGACGCGGACGAGCCCGCCCGTGTCGATCTCGCGCAGGACGCGCCGCCGCGCGATGCGGGCCAGCACGTGCGGCCGGACGTGCCGGTAGAACGGCACGAAGAGCCGCCGGTGCACGGCGCGGGAGCCGCGGCTCCGGGCGCGCTCCAGGCGGGCGCCGAGACGGCCCGCCCGCGCCACCGGCCGGACGGCGACCCGCGGCGCCCTGATCACGAACGTGTGCTCCAGCCAGGGCAGCGGGTGCCGGGCCTCCGCCCTGTCGAGCCGGTGCAGGCGCACCCGCTCGTCCAGGCCCGCCCAGCCGTCCGGCTCGGCGGTCACCACGTCGACCCGGGCGCCCTCCTCCGCGAAGTGCCCGGCCAGCCCGATGACCCGCTTGTGCTGGCGCTTGGCGGGCACGGCGGGCGCCGGGTCCATGGCCAGCCTGGGGTCCATGGCCAGGACCAGCACCTTCGGCGGCTGCGCGCCGTGCACGTCACCGTCTCCCACCATGGTCACCCGCCCACGCCGCGCCTGCGGGCGGCCAGCTCGTCGAGCCGCCCGACGAGCGGCTCCAGCGTCACGTTCCGTTCGAACCGGTCCGCGTAGGCGCGGGCCTCGGCCGCCTGCCGTTCGTCCAGTCCGGCGGCCGCCTTCGCCGCCGCGACCATCGAGGCGGCGATGTCGGCCGGGGCGAGCCCGCCGGGGTTGAACCACAGCGGGTACCCGCGCAGCAGCTCCTCGGCCGCCGACCCGGGCGTGTGGACCGACACGATGGGACGTCCCGCCGCCATGTACTCGAAGATCTTCCCGGAGGTGACGTAGCGTCCGCCCCCGTTGAGGAACACCAGCACGTCGGAGTCCTGGTAGACGTCGGCGAGCGCCGTCTTGGACACCGGACCGCGGTGGTGGACGCCGGGGGCGAGCAGCTGCTCGTCGGCCTCCGCGTCCTCGGCGGCGGCCGCCTGCTCGGCCATCGCCGCCCCGCCCCCGACCTCCTGGGCGGTGACGGCCTCGGCCGCCGCCTCGGCCGCGGCCGCGAAGCGTTTGCGGAGCTTGTTGTCGGTGCCCTGGAAGAACCCGAAGTAGCCGTAGAAGTTCAGGGTGGCGGCCCGCATGTCCGAGTGCGCGCGGGCGCGGGAGAACCCCTCGATCAGCTCCTCGATGGGCTGCTTGTCGGTGACCGTGCCGACGAAGGAGAAGCGGGGCGCGTGCCCGTCCGTCGTCGCGCGGGCGGCCGGGGGCGGCGCGGCGCTCTGCGGGAGCGTGTCGGCGTCCCACCCGTTCAGGACGGTCATCATGCGGTCCGCCGCGCGCGGGTAGCGCTCGGCGTGCCAGGCGCGCTGGGCGTCGTTGACGTACAGCGAGTTCGCCGCGGACCGCAGCACCCGGCGCTCCCAGCGCCAGGCGGGATGGTCCTCGTCGAACATCGGCTCCTCGCTGAACTGGTCGAGGGTCCAGGAGTCGCGGTAGTCGATGATGTAGGGCGTGCGGGTCAGCTTGTGGAACAGCCATGCCGCGGCGAACGAGGAGTACGGGTTCCCCGTCGCGAGGACCACGTCGAACCGGCGCCGCGCGTGCATCCGCAGAGCGCGCCGGACGGAGTCGCGCCCCCACGACGCGTAGTGCTCCGGGAAGACGTGCTTCTGCCCCCACGTGTACAGCGACTGGGCCAGCTGGGGGAACGCCCCGCGGAACCGGCTGTACTCGCGCAGGTCCGTCTGCCAGACGAACCGGTTCAGGTCCGGGCGCACCAGCGTGATCCGCGGGTCGACGGTCTCCATCAGCTTGTCGTCGACCGAGCCGATCGTGTCGTACAGGAACGGGAGCGGCGCCGCGAAGACCGTGACGTCCCAGCCCAGCTCGGTCAGCCGGTTCGCGGTCGCCCGGGGCCGGTACACGCCGCTGGCGCGGGACGGCGGGAAGTAGAAGGCGAGATAGAGAAGGCGTGGGCGGCGTTCGGTCATCGAGTCATCCTCTGGCTCAGCCTGCCGGGGACCTTTCATGGGCGATGGAGTAGGAGAGCGCCGCTCCGGCGTCCGTGATCGTTTCCGCGAGCTCGGACACGGTCACCAGCGACTGCGGGTCCGCGATGACGACGAGGTCGATGGAGCGGCCGCGCAGCAGTTCGCGCTCGACCATCCTGCGGCGCACCGCACCGGCGTCGCGCCGGTAGAGGCGGGCCAGCCGCCGGTCGACGGGCCGGGCGACGCGCCTGCGGTACGCCGAGTCGATCCGCTTCCCCAGCGCGCGCAGCGGCCCGGGGAAGCACACGCGCAGCAGCAGCGCGGGAATCCGGAAGAGCGCGATCCGCACCGCGGCGGGACGGTAGCGCCGTTCGAGCGCGGGCAGCTCGACGGCGTCGACGCCGTCCGGAAGCGGGTCCTTCGCCCACGTCGAGGTCTTGCGCACCAGCACGGCGGCGGTGCCGCCGTCCGCGAGGACCTGCGCCGCCTCCCGGACGACCGCGGGCCGGCGGGAGGCGCCGAGCGCCACGAACAGCACGTTCACGCTTCTTCTCCCCCGTTCGCGGCACCGTCGTTCTCCGCTTCGGGCCCGCCGTCCGCTCCGGCGGCCGCGCCGTCCGCTCGGGCCTCCGGGAACCAGTGCCGGTGGTGCGCCTCGGCCACCGTGCGGTATCCGAATCGCCCGTCCAGGATCTCGCGGGCCTTCGCCAGGTCGAGGCCGTCCGGGAAGCGGTCCCGCAGGCGGCGGTAGCCCGCGACGATCGAGCCCGAGTTCTCCTCGACGTCGATCATTTCCCCCGCGGCGGTTTCTATGCCGGCCAGGGTGCGTTCGGGGCCGCCGCAGCGGGTGACGAGCACCGGCAGGCCCGCCGCCACCGCCTCGATGATCGTCACGCCGAAGGTCTCCCACCGGGCGGGGTGGACGAGCAGGTCGTGCTCCCGCATGAGCCGCGCCGCCTCGTCGGGGGCGACCGCGCCGGTGAACGACACCGCGCCCTCGACGCCGAGCTCCGCCGCGCGCTCCTTGAGCTGCTGGGCCAGCACGCCCGGCCCGGCGATGGTCAGCGTCAGCCCGGAGTCCTCGGCGAGGCACTCGGCGAACGCCTCCAGCAGCCAGCCGACGCCCTTGCGCTCGACGAGGGTGCCGACGTAGAGCCAGCGCCGCAACTCGGTGACGGGACGCTCGCGCGGCTCCCCGAACGAGATCGGGTTGGAGATCATCTCGATCTTGTGGGCGAGCGCCGGGAACGCCTCGGCGAGCGTGTCCCGCAGCACGTCGGTGACCACGAGGAAGCCGGTGCAGCGCTCCAGGACCCGCTCGTACATCTCCCGCGAGTCGGGCTGCTCCAGGACCTTGTCCAGGAAGGACGCGTGCTCGGTGACGAACACCCGCGCGTCCGGGCGGGCGTTCTCCAGTGCCGTCCAGCCGCCGCGCAGCCCCACGTGTGCGTGGACGACGGGCGCCGGGATCGGCTCGCCGCCCAGCGCCTCGCGCAGCCACCTGGCGTGCTGCACCGCGAGCTCGGCGAAGGTGTAGTCCGGGACCGTCGGCACCGGGACGCGCACCAGCCGCGAGCCCGCGACGTCGGGCGCGGGGTGCAGCGCGACCGGCAGGAGGCGGCGGTGCGCCTCGCGCGCCGCCTCGACCTCCTCCGCCGGCTGCCGCATCAGCCACGCCTCGGTGTGGTAGACGGTGACGTCGCCGCATCCCGGGGCCGTCGCCTCGACCATCGACCGGACGAAGGATCCGGCCCACTCCTGCAACGGGTTCGGATACCAGGGCGTGACGACCGCCACGCCGGCGCCGGCGCTGCTGTCCGCCGCCATCGTCAGTCCTGCGCGCCGATGAGCTGGTCGTCCGGATCCGCCGGGGGCGCGCCCGGAGCGGGCCTCGCGGCGGACGGCAGCAGCTTGGAGTAGACGCCGTCCAGGATCTCGGCCTGCGCCTCCCACGTCCATTCGTGGAGCAGTTCGGGCCGGTCGTCGTACACCGCGCGGTACCGCCGCGGGTCGGCGAGGACGGCCTCGACCGCCCGCACGTAGTCGTCGAGGTCCTCGGCGCGGAAGACCTCGCCCTGCCCGGTGGCCTTCGCCATGTCGCCCATCGCCTCCACGTCGCTCACGACGATCGGCAGCCGGGCGTGCGAGTACTCGAAGAACTTCGTGATCAGCGCGATCTCGTGGTTGGGCCAGTGGTGGATCGGGATGACGCCGACGTCGGCCGTCGCCAGGAACGGGACGACCTGGTCGAACGGCACGTAGGGCAGCGTGTGGACGCGGTCCGCGGCGCCGAGTTCGGCGGCGCGGGCGACCAGGCCGCGGACGTACTCCGACCCCGCCGAGGAGACGACCAGGGCCACGTGGAGCCCGGGCAGCCGCGGCAGCGCCTCGATCATGATGTCGAGGCCGCGCTGCGGGGCGGCGGCGCCGCTGTAGACGGCGATCGGGGTGTCCGGCCCGACGCCGCACATCTCACGCATGTCGGGAACCGGATCGGACGTGCTCGGCTCGCCCCCGGTGATCGGGGCGTTGAGCACGACGGTCGGCCTGCCGCGCAGGCCATGCCGCTCGACCAGCCGGTCGGCGAGCGCCTCCGAGACGGTCACGACCGCGTCGGCGTCGCCCGCGTACTCGCGCTCGTACGCGCACATGGCGGGGTGCCAGCGCGGATCGGAGCCCCAGGGGCGGATGCCCGGCAGGAACTCGTGCGCGTCCCACACGAGCTTCACCTTCCGGCCCTTCGCGCGGGCCCGCCGCACCGAGCGCGCGGCCACGCCGAGCATGCGGAAGTCGTTGGCGTGGACGATGTCGGGTTCGAGCCTGTCGATGACCTTGCCGTAGGCGCTGTCCCAGTCCCACAGGTTGCGGTTCAGGACGCGCCACGCACGGTCGCCGAGCACCTTCAGCCAGAAGCCGATCGTGAGCCGCTCCACCGGCGAGCGCGGGTCGAGGCGGGCCGCGGCGAGCGACTCGGTCTGCCGTACCCGCAGCGCCACCCACCGCGACTGGAACTTCGCCGTGACCCGCCGGCCCAGCAGCCACACCTTGCGCGCCGGGCCGCGGGAGTTCCGGTCGAGGCGCGCGGCGGCGAGGTCGGCGCGCCGGGACTGCACGAGCCGCCGCCGGTAGTCCGCCACCTTCGGGTGCCCGTAGGCGAGCGGGCGGCGCAGTGTGGCGCGCAGGACGCCGTGCCGGTCGCGCAGGAGCACGTGCTGCACCGGCAGGAGCCGCACCCGCGCGCCGCCGATCCTCCAGGAGCGGCGCCTCTTGCCCCGCGCGCTGCCGAGCAGGTGCACCTCCCACCCGGAGTCGGCCATCGACTGCGCGGCCTTCTGCACCCGGGAGTCGCGCACGACGTCGTTGTCGACGAGCATGACGACGCGGCCGCGCGACGGCCCGCCGGGAACCGTCTCGTCTTCGATTTGCATTCGGATCTCCAGTCGCGGTCGGCCGGGGCGCTTGCGCGGACCGGCCCGAGCGGTCAGCGAGCGGCTACGAACCGGTCCGGGCGTCGGGGGCGCCGATGACGACGCGGTGCACGCCGGGCCAGCGGGTGGCGTCGGTGACGCGGCGGCCGTCGACCAGGGCCTTGACGCCCGGCAGGTCGTCCGCGCCGAGTTCGCGGTAGGCGGCGTGGTCGGACTGCACGATCGCGGCCGTGACCGACTCGCCGCGGTGGGGCGGCAGGCCCAGGGCCTCCAGCTCCCCGGCGGTGTACAGGGGGTCGGAGACGTACGGGACCGCGCCGCGCCGGCGCAGCGCCTCCACCGTCGGGAAGACGCCGGAGAACGCCGTCTCCTTGACGCCGCCCCGGTACGCCGCGCCCAGCACGAGGACCCCGGCGCCGGTCAGGTCGCCGTAGGCGTCGGCGAGGAGGCCGACGGCGTACTCGGGCATGCCCGTGTTGGCCTCGCGGGCGGCGCGGACGACGGTCGCGTCCGGGTCGTTCCACAGGTACATCCGCGGATACACCGGGATGCAGTGGCCGCCGACGGCGATGCCCGGCTTGTGGATGTGGCTGTACGGCTGGGTGTTGCAGGCCTCGATGACCTTCATGACGTCCACGCCCGCCGCGTCGGCGTAGCGCGCGAACTGGTTCGCGAGGCCGATGTTGACGTCCCGGTAGGTCGTCTCGGCGAGCTTGGCGAGTTCCGCCGCCTCCGCGGAGCCGAGGTCCCAGACGCCGTTCGGGCGGTCGAGGTCCGGCCGCTCGTCGAAGTCGAGGACCTGCTCGTAGAACTCGACGCCGTGCCGGGCCGACGCCTCGTCGACGCCGCCGACGAGCTTGGGGTAGCGGCGCAGGTCGGCGAACACCCGTCCGGTCAGCACGCGCTCGGGGCTGAACACCAGGTGGAAGCCGTCGCCGGCGGTGAGGCCGGACCCCTCCGCCAGCATCGGGGCCCAGCGGTCCCGGGTGGTGCCGACGGGCAGCGTCGTCTCGTAGCTGACGAGCGTGCCGGGGCGCAGGCCCTGAGCGATGGAGCGCGTCGCGGCGTCCATCCAGCCGAAGTCCGGGACGCCCTCCGCGTCCACGAACAGGGGCACGACCACGACGACGGCCTCGGACTCGGCGACCGCCGCCGCCGTGTCGGTCGTCGCCGTGAGCAGCCCGGCGCGCACCGCCTCGCCGAGGTGGACGTCCAGCTCCGCCTCGCCGGGGAACGGCTCGCGACCGGCGCCCACCTCGGCCACGACGCGTTCGTCCACGTCGGCGCCGATCACCCGGTGGCCCTTGCGGGCGAACTGCACCGCGAGCGGAAGGCCGATCTTGCCGAGCGCGACCACGCAGATCCGCATGTGCTACCTACCTCCAAGGGACGTCACGCGCCGGACCCGCTGGGCGACGGCCTGGGCCGGACGTACCGGACGTGTCTCGATGATCGTGCCGTGCCGGTCGTCGCCGGCCACCGCCAGCCGGTAGGGCCTGGCGCGGTGCCAGAAGAGCTCGCCGCGCGGGTCGGGCACGACCGGCGCCGCCGCGGGCACGGCGACGTCGTGCGTCTCCCCGGCGGCGCGGACGATCAGCCTCAGTACGTGCCGGGCCTTGCCGGACGCCGCCGTGAGCACCCCCGGGATCCGGGCGGTGACGTGCAGGCCGTCCTCGCGCGCCTCGCGGGTCGTGTACTCGTCGAGGTCGAGGGTCTCGCCGTCGCCGCGGGGGGCGAGCGCGAGCCGGGCGGTCGCGGGGTCGGCGGCCTCGGGGCCGGTGAGCGGGGTCCGGACGGTGATCTCCACCGTGTCGCGGTCGCGCCGCACGGCGACCGTCCGCGCCTCCTGGGACAGCCGCTTGCGCATCCCCTTGGTGATCTCGAACAGGTCGTCCGGCAGCCCGAGGCGGGGGTCCTCGAAGCCCTGGTAGGCGAGGTAGGTGCGGCCGTCCTTGAGCGCGATCAGGTAGGGGCGCTCGGCGACCCCGTCCCGGATCGCCTCGCACAGCAGGTCGACCTCGCCGAGCTGCGCCAGCCGGAGCCGGGCGCGGCGGACGATGGGCAGCGTATAGAGGACCTCGTCGGTCACGTACCGCTCGACGAGGCTCCCGACGCGGGCGGCGACGTCCTCCTGCGCCGCGCGGTCGAGTTCGAGGAACCCTTCCCGCGTCGGCATGGTCAGCTCCCAGCGCGCGTGCCGCCTGAGGATCGCGTCCCGCTTCGGGCCGGGTTCGATCAGGTCGGCGACGACGCCGAACAGGCTCTCCGCGCATTCGAGCCGGGTGTGGACCTGGACGGCGCCCTGCGTGATGTTGCCGCCGTCGTCGCGCAGCACCGCGTAGTAGCAGGTGTAGTCGGCGAGGACGGAGATCCGGCGGGCGCGCACGCACGCCTCGAGGGTGAACGGCTGGTCGCTGCCGATCCGCATGTGCTCGTGGAAGCGCAGCTTGTGCCGCTCGACCAGCTCGCGGCGGAACAGCTTGCAGTTCGACAGCACCCACGGCAGCACCGAGTCGTACAGGTCGATCTCGGGGCGGTTCTCGGCGAACAGCTCGGGGCGGCGGACGGCCCGCCCGTTGACGCCCTCCATCTTCCCGACGAGGACGTCGGAGCCCCACTCGTCGGCCGCCGCGACCATGCGCTCCAGCGCCTCGGGGCCCAGGTGGTCGTCGGCGCCGACGAAGTAGACGTAGCGGCCGGTCGCGTGGTCCAGCGCCCGGTTGCTCGGGGCGGCCGGGCCGCCGGAGTTCGGCTGGCGCAGCACCCTGATGACGTCCGGGTGCTCCGCGGCGAACCGGTCCAGCTCGGCGCCGCTGCCGTCGGTGGAGCCGTCGTCGACCGCGACGACCTCCATGCGGCCGGGGCCGATGCTCTGCCCGACCAGCGAGTTCAGGCAGTCGGTCAGGTACGGCATCGTGTTGTAGACCGCGACCACGACGGTGACGTCGGGTACCCCGGCGGCTGCGTCAGACGGCACCGAGCACCTCCCCTGGGAGCAGCGTGACCGTCTCGCCGAGACGGGCGGACTTCAGGACGGCGGCCGACACCTCGACCGTCCGCAGGCCCTGCCGCAGGGTGACGACGTCGCCCGGGGCCGATCCGCCGGGGCCGGCGAGGACCGCGTCGCGGAAGCGCTCGTGCTCGACCAGCAGCGGCTCGCGCTTCGGGATCGCGTACCGGATCATGTCGCCCTCGGAGACGCCGCGGAACGCGCGCAGCGCCTCCCACTCGGTGTTCACCTCGCCGTTGGCGTAGAACGTGAGGTCGGCGGTGAGCGTGTCGGCGATGAAGCAGCCGCGCTCGCCGGTGACCACGGTGGTGCGCTCCTTGAGCGGGCTCAGCCAGTTCACCAGGTGGTTGACCATGGAGCCGTCGGTCAGCCGCCCGACGGCGGCGACCATGTCCTCGTGCGGGCGGCCGCTGCGCGCCACGGTGTGCGCGGAGATCGACACGTAGTCCTGGCCGGTGACCCACCCGGTCAGGTCGATGTCGTGGGTCGCGAGGTCCTTGACGACGCCGACGTCGGCGATCCGGTGCGGGAACGGGCCCTGGCGGCGCGTGACGACCTGGAACACCTCGCCCAGCTCGCCCGCCTCCAGCCGGCTCCGCATGCTCTGCAGCGCCGGGTTGTAGCGCTCGATGTGGCCGACCCCGGCCACGAGCCCGCGCGACTGGAACGCCGTCACCAGCCGCTCGGCGGCCTCCACCGAGTCGGCGAGCGGCTTCTCGATCAGCGCGCCCGCGCCGGCCTCGGCGAGCGCGAGCCCGATCTCCTCGTGCAGCGCCGTCGGGCAGGCGACCACGGCGTAGTCGACGCGGGCGTCCAGCAGTTCCTGGAGGGACGCCATGAGCGGCACCCCGTGCGGGGCGCCCTCGGGACGCCCGGCCGGGTCGACGATCCCGACGAGGTCGACGCCGGGCAGCCCGGACAGGACCCGGGCGTGGTTGCGTCCCATCACGCCGAGCCCGACCAGGCCCGCGCGCAGCGCGCTCACGACGCGGCCCCGGCGGCGTTGACCGCGTCGGCCACGCGCGCCAGCTCGTCGTCGGCGAGGGACGGGTGCACCGGCAGCGACAGCACCTCGGTCGCGGCGCGCTCGGTCTCGGGCAGGTCCCAGCGCGGGTCGGGGGCGCCGTCCTTCAGGAACGGCCGGAGCCGGTGGACGGGGTTCGGGTAGTAGACGGCGCTGCCGACCTTGCGCTCCTCGAGGCGCCGCTGGAAGGCGTCCCGGTCGCCGGCGACGCGGACGGTGTACTGGTGGTAGACGTGCCGCACGCCGGGCGCGACCGGCGGCACCACCGCGCCGGTGATCTTGCCGTCCAGGAACCGGGCGTTGCCGATGCGGCGCTCGGTCCAGCCGGGCAGCCGCTTGAGCTGCTCCCGACCGATGGCCGCGGCGACGTCGGTGAGCCGCACGTTGGCGCCGACGATCTCGTTGGCGTAGCGCTGCTCCATGCCCTGGTTGCGCAGCAGCCGCAGCGTCCGGGCGGTCTCCGCGTCGGCCGTGGTGATCATGCCGCCCTCGAGGGCGTGCATGTTCTTGGTCGGGTAGAAGCTGAAGCAGCCGATCGTGCCCAGGGCGCCCACCGGGGTGCCGCCGTGGGCGGCGCCGTGCGCCTGGCAGGCGTCCTCGACGACGGCGAGGCCGTGCCGCTGCGCGATCGCGCCGACGCGGTCCATCGCCGCCGGGTGCCCGTACAGGTGCACCGGCATGATGGCGGCGGTGCGGGGGCCGACCGCCGCGGCGACCGCGTCCGGGTCGACGCAGAACGAGCCGCGCTCGATGTCGACGAAGACGGGCTCGGCGCCGACGAGGCGGACGACGTTGGCCGTGGCCGCGAACGTGAACGAGGGCACGATCACCTCGTCGCCGGGGCCGATGCCGAGGGCCATCATGCTCAGGTGCAGGGCCGAGGTCCCGGAGTTGACGGCGACGCAGTGGCGGCCCGCCACCAGCGCGGAGAACTCCTCCTCGAACGCGGCGACCTCGGGGCCCTGCACGACCCGCCCGCTGCGGAGCACGCGGACGGCCGCCTCGATCTCGGCCTCCCCGATCACGGGACTCGCCGCGGGGACGGGCCTTTCCGATTCCACGGGCATGCACAGGCTCCTTAGGGCAGGACGATGAGCAAGGGCTTCCTCGCGGGGGACAGATCGCGACCGGACAAAGATGCGCACTCTCGGCGGAAGCCTGTCTGACGGACGGATTCTAGCCAAGTCGGACCGTGGCGAGGACGTTTGCCGATCTATCCCCCCTGGAGACCTCCCATGAAGACGCCCGTCCAAAACCGCTGCCGCTCCGGATCGGCTCCGAACAGGTACGTGGCCTTCAGCTTGGGCGGCAGCAGCGGCGCCAGCCGGGCGGCCGCCTCCTCGTGCCGGCGGAGCTGCGACAGCTCGGCGTTGGCGAGGACGCGGTGCACGATGTCGGTCGCGTCCGAGCCCTCGTCCCCGGCCGCGCGGAGCCGCTCCACCCAGACGTCCAGGTCGGCGGCAAGTTCGCGCAGGCCGGTCACCTCCCGGCGGGCCAGCCGCGCCTCGAGGGCGGTGAGCGAGACCGGCGCGTAGTCGCCGTCGCCCAGGTACATCTTGCCGACGTCCAGGGGCAGCCCGGTGCCGTGCAGGCGGATGAGGCGCTCCAGGGTGCGTTTGGTCATCCACTGCCGCCCCTCGTCGTCGATGTCGTTCTTCCACCACTCAAGGACGGTTTCCGCCACCCCGCCGTAACGGGAAATAAGCCATTCGTTCGCCGGAATGTCATCTGGCTCGATTTCCAGCGAGACCGTGAAGCGGGACGCCTGCGCGATGGTGTTGCGTGACACCAGCAGCTTGCGGCCCAGGTAGTACGGAGGATTCTGCAAGGCGATCTGCGCACGGAGATCCTTGATGCGCCGTCCGGCCAGGGACCACTCCTGCGTGACCTCCATGAGGCGGGCGAAGGTGGCCTTGTCCTTGGGACGGTTGTACTCGTCCCAGACGATGGCCTTGTCGCCCGGCTCCAGGAACGGGCCCGACAAAAGGTTGTCGAGGGTTCCGTCCAGAGCCGGGACGGGCGCGCACAAGTCCTCCACGTTGGTGACGGGCAGAGAGAAGTAGAGCGGCTCCGCGCCGAGTTCGTCCCGGACGACCTCCTTCACCACCTCCGTCTTGCCGCAGCCGGGCGGTCCCTGGACGAGCACGGCCCAGCGCCGCTCGATCGCCGCGCGGACGACCCGGCGGACGGCGTCCGGCACGTGCGCAGGGTTCGGGACGTCGGCCCCGGCGCGGCGCAGTTCGGCGGCGATGCGGCCGAGGATCTCGGGGGCCTGGTCGGCTCCCCGCTTCTTGTCCGAGGCGGCGAGCGGCAGACGGCGTCCGTCCACGAGGGGCAGGCCCCAGGCGAGCGGGAACCCGGCGAGCGCGCAGTCGAGGACGTGCTCCAGCGTGCGCGGCGACAGCAGCCTGCGCAGCTCGGCGGGCAGCGACGCCCACACCCGGAACACGCCGGTGAGGTCGACGCCGCGGAACCTGCGCGACAGCGCGGCCCGCCAGGCGGTGTCGGCTGCGGTGACCCGCAGCGTCGCCATCCGGTCCAGGACGGCCGGGTCCGTGCGCAGCGCGGCGGTCTCGGTGAGCGTCTCGTTGTCGGTCAGGAACACCCCGACGCAGCCGAGCGCGCGCAGGTCGTGCTCGCCGAGCGTCCAGTTGCAGGCGATCTGCATGAGCTGCGACTGGATCGTCGCGCCCGCCTGGAGCGAGTCGTCGATGAGCAGCACGAACGGCTTGCCCGGCTTGAGCTGCCCCATGATGAGCTGCCGCAGCACCAGTTCCCCGTCCTGCCGGACGGGCGCGTTGACCAGCAGGTCGTCCGGCGTGAGGTTCGCCGCGGGGACGTAGACGAGCGCGGTGCCCTCGCGGCGCCTGACGTGGTGGAAGAACGTGGAGGTCTTGCCGATGCCGTGCTCGCCGAAGACCTGCCCGGTGATCCCCAGCTCGATCATCGTGTCGATGAAGCGGGCCAGCCGCGGCCCGTCCGGCATGCTCATGCGTCAAGTACACCGGTCCGGAGACGTCCGGATCACCCGATTTACCCGCTGACCCGCCGCCGCTCCCCCGGCCGCGGCCCGGAGCCTGTCGTATCGGCCCGCTATCGTTCCTGGCTCCGGATGTCACAGGGCGGGATCGGAGAACGCCATCTACACGGGGAAGGGCGCGACCGGGGGCCTCCGCCGGCTCCTGGCGGAGGAGGCCGCGGACCCGGAGGTGGTCGAGCAGGCCCGCCGGCGCAAGGAGTCCGTTCTGCTGGGCTTCGGTGCGGGGCAGAGCGTGGTGGCGTCCTGGCTGTACGCCAAGTGCCATCACCACATTCCGACCACCGCGATCCCGACGGCGGCCGTGACGGCCACCGGCGACGGAAGCTGCGCCCTGCTCTACAACCCGTACTTCTTCCTGGAGCTGGACTACGACGGCGTCGGGTTCGTGCTGTTCCACGAGGCCCGGCATCTGATGCACCGGCACCTCCACGTGGACGAGGAGCTGCGTTCCGACCCGGTGTTCACGATGGCCGCCGAGGTGTCCATCAACCATGTCGCCCTGCGCCGGTTGGGACGGTCCGGCCTGCCCACGGTCCCCGCGCGCACGGCGTCCGGCGCCGGGGAGCGGGAGCCGGTCGGCGTCGACCCCGACCTGGTCTACGAGGCGTACCGGGACGATCTGCGGCGGCAGGGGCTGGCGCCGCTCCCCTACGACGAGTTCAGCCACACCGATCTCACGGTGTACGGCGAGCTGCGCCGGATGAAGGCGCTCAGCGAACCCGTCACGGCGTACTGCGTCCACCTGGGCGGCGACGATCCCGGCGAGACGAGGCACGGCGACCGGCTTGGACGGCGGGACCTTCCCCTGGACGCGGAGACCGTGGAGCGGCTGGGCGGCGAGGTCCTGCGCGAGGTGATGCAGGCCGCGCTGCGCGGGAACCCGGCGGCGCGCGGCGAGCTCCTCGATCTGGCGGGCCGCACGGCGGACGGCGGTGAGCGGCTGGAGCGGCTGTGGGGGAGCCTGGGCCTGGACAGGCTGCGCGGCGTCACCCCGAAGACCCGCCGGGTCGACTGGTGGCAGCGGTGGCTGACCGACGTGCTCGCCTCGAAGCTGAGCGAGGGCGACCGCCTCGTCTACCCGAAGAAGCACGGCGCGGTCCTGCTTGCCCTGGGCCACGACCCGATGCTGGTCCGGCGCGGACCGGAGCGGACGAAGGTGATGCTCGTCGCCATCGACACGTCGGGATCGATGCCCGACCACGTGATCGACTGGCTGACCACGCTGGTCGGCTCGACCGACGGGGTGGAGAGCCACTGGCTCTGCTTCGACGGTGTCGTGACGCCGTTCGTTCCCGGCGAGCGGGTGGCGGGCGGAGGCGGCACCGACTTCCAGAACGTCGTCGACTACGCCGAGGGCCGGCTGGAGGTCGACGGCAGGCGGTTCGAGACCGAACCCGACGCGGTCATCATGGTGACCGACGGCCGCGCGCCGCACGTCACCCCGGCCGCCCCCGGCCGCTGGATCTGGTTGATCACCGACGGCGGCGACGACTGGCCGGACCACCACCGCCCGCCGATGGCGTGCCACCGGGTCACGTCCGGGCGATGAGCGAGGAGAACCGAACAGTGACGGCTGCGGGACGGCTGTGGAGACCCACCGCCACCTATCCCGGTCCACCGGAGCACGGCCCCGCCACGAGGCTCGAGAAGTTCATCGACGCGATGATCTCGACCGGGCAGACCGGGCAGATCTTCGGCGAGCACGGCATCGGCAAGACCTCCACGTTCGTCTCGTACGTGCCGGAGCGCTTTCCCGGCACCGCCCTGGTCGTCGTGCCCGCCGCCAACCTCTCCCCCGACGACCTGCTGGTGAACGCCCCGGTGCGCGACGACCGCAGCGGGGAGCTGGTGCTGCGCCAGCTCGTCATGCGGCAGCTCGTCCCGGGCAGGCCGTTCGTCCTGCTCATCGACGACTCGCTGCAGGCCGGCAACGCGGTGCAGTCCCAGCTGATGCAGATCGCCTGCGACTGGAGCCTGGGCGAGTACGACCTGCGCGAGCTCGGCTGCGTCGGGGTGTTCCTGACCGACAACGAGTCGCTGGCCGAGACGGGCGTCCGCCGGTCCGACCCGGCGATCCTGGACCGGATGGTCACCCTCCGGCTGACCGCGAACGACACCGCGTGGCGGGCCGCGCTGGCCGAGCGGTATCCCGACTGGGATCTGCGTGAGGTGTTCCGCGACTGGGCCGCGCTCAGCCCGGAGCTGCGCCACCTGCTCTCGCCGCGCACGCTGCAGCACGTCCTGGACTGCGCCCGCGCCGGCTTCCCCCTCGCCTGGGGGCTGCCGATCCAGAACGGCCGCCGGCTGGCGCTGGCGGAGGAGGATCGGGACGGCCGGCCGGGCCGGGACCGCACGGCCGAGGTGCTCGACGGCATCGCCGCGGCGGTCGGGGCGGGCAACCCCGCCACCGTCGCCGACCCGGTCCGCCGCATCCTGCGGGCCGCGGTCGCCAACCGCTGGGCCGTCCTCCTGCAGGGCCCGCCGGGATGCGGCAAGACGGAGATCACCAAGCAGATCGCCCGGGAGGAGACCGGCCACGAGCCCGTCTACTTCTCGCTGCCGGTGACCAGCGTCGAGGACCTGTGCGTGCCGGTGCCCACCCGGGACGGGTCGCTGGAGACCATGCTCGCCCGGCCGCTGCTCGACCCGAGGCCCAGGGTGCTGATCTGGGACGAGTACAACCGGCCGAAGGACAAGGCGGCCTTCGCCAGGCTCATGGAGATCACTCAGGAGTGGACGCTCGCCGGGCGCCGGCTCCCCGGCCTGCGGGCGCAGGTGGCGCTGCAGAACCCTCCCTACCATCTGGGCCGCAAGCTGCTGGTGGCCGCCAACAACGTGGCGCAGGCCAGCCGGTTCACGGTCAGCTACGAGGTCCACCCGGACGACATCCCGGCCAACGAGTGGCTGATCTCGACCTACGGCGAGACGGCCGAGACGGTCCTGGAGTGGTGGAAGAACGACATCGACGACGAGGGCCGTGACTGGGTCACCAAGCGCACCATGGAGCGGCTGATCAAGCTGCACCGGGCGGAGATGCCGCTGCAGCCCGGCCTGATGTACCTCGGCGACGGCGAGTACGCCCCGGTGCCGCTGTCCGGGCTGGAGGCCCGGCTGGCGGACCGCCGGCGGATCGGCCTGGTGGAGATCGCCGAGGACCGCGCCGGGTGGGAGGCCCGGCTGGCGAAGGCGGCCGAGACGTCGCGGGAGGGCACCGACGACACCGATCTGGTCCACCAGGTGTTCTCCAACGCCGAGGTGTCGCAGCTGGAAAGGCATCTCGACGTGGTGGCCCGGCTGCTGCCGTACCTGCCGCCGAAACTGCGGGCCACCTACCTGGTCGGGCAGACCCGGGAACGCCAGCGCTTCTGGGTGGCGGCCCTGGCGCGGATGGCCCAACTGTCCGCGAACGGCCGCGCCTGAACCGTCCGAGTGGCCGCGGCGAGGCTACTCGCCGGCTTCCTCGACCTCGCCGTCCTCGTCATCCTCTTCGGCGCATCCGCAGCCGCACTCCTCGCAGTCGTCGGTGCACAGGCACTCGTCCTCGTCGCAACCGCAGTCACAGTCGCACTCGCACATGCACTCGTAGCCGGTCTCGTCCATGTCGAACGGACGGATCATCGGCACCGTGACGGTGGACTGCTCGTGCTTCGCCATCCAGGTGTTGCGGAAGAAGTCGAACTTGAGGTGGTAGGTGTCGGCGGTCTCGGCGAACAGGATCGGCGGAACGAGGAAGTGCGCCACGCCGACCTTGGCCGCGGGGGTGATGAAGTCCTCCGCGTCCGGGAACCGGGGGCCGCCCTGGCAGGCGGCGAAGTTCACCGGCGCCGGCGCCTCCTTGCCGAGGACGTGGATGCGGTTGCCCTCGACGAGGAACATCTCCGGATCGAGGTGGACGTCCTCGCCGAGCATCAGGACGGGCGCGGGCAGGATGTCGGCCTTCGCGGAGTCCTGGGCGCGCGTGTAGTGCTCGATGATCTTGGCGTTGCGCGAGGTCTCGAAGTTCGGGCCGACCACGCTCCCGCTGCAGATCATGCAGGCGCAGTCGGGCAGGCCGTCGCTGGAGGGCGCCTCCGGCGCCGGGAACAGCAGGGACTTGTCGAACGGCGCGACCGCCGGTTCGCCGCGCCTGTCTCCGAGGAAGGCCGGGATCCAGTCCGTGCCGTCGGCCTCGATCACCTCGGAGTCGCACAGGGTGCGGAAGGCCTCGTCGCCGAGCTTGCAGTTGAAGTAGTCGAGCAGCGTGAGGGCGGCGCACTCGGCGAGCGTCGTCTCGTCGCTCTTCGCGAACCAGAAGTCGTAGCCGTTCGCGACGAAGTGCACGCCGCGGAACTGCTTGTGGACGAAGGGCTCGCGGCCGGCGCCGGTCGCCAGGCCGTTCCAGTGCGCGGCGGCGACCCGGTTGTAGTAGGCGTCGGCATGGCGGGCGAGTTCCGGCGCGAAGACGCTCTCGCCGGTCAGGTAGCAGGCCTTGCTGAACAGCGCGCCGATCTCGGGATCGTGCGCGACGTCCGGATCGGTGAAGACGAGTTCGGTGCGCAGGAAGACCTTGCGGCCGTCGCGGTAGGGCGCGCCCTCGTGCTCGTACCGCTGGTCGAAGATCACACAGGTGAGGGGCTCGATCGTCTCGAACGCGGCGCCGCCTTCGAGGGCGAGGGCGGGATCGGCCGAGCCGCCGGTGAGGTACAGCAGGACCGTGTAGCGGGAGACGTGGCGGCGCGAGGCGTCGTAGTAGGGGGTGTCCAGGTGGCGGTGGAAGTCGGCGTCGCCCGGCTCGAAACGGTTGCAGCGGAACACCGGGTTCACGTGCGAGAAGCCGTCGAGGGCCGGCTGCGGCATCGCCTCGGCCACCGCGCTGGTGAGGGCCTCGGCCAGCAGCGCCGAGTGGAAGATGAACCGGTCGCCGCCCCGCGAGCCCGCGTTGAGCGGCGGCACGTACAGGTCCAGCGAGTCGAGCTGCTCCAAGCAGGCCCGGGCCGGGTCGGGGAGCCGCAGCGAGAACGCCTGGACGCCCTCGGCGACCTCGTCGCGACCGGCCAGCTCGAGCTCCAGCGGGACGCCTGCGAACCGGTGGTCGAGCGGGAGGATGTTCTCGAACGTGCGGAACGAGAACTCGCGGGGATCGACGAAGACGGCGGCGAGGTACGGCGCGTTCTCGCTCGGCCGCGCGAACAGATCTCGTACACCGGCGTCGATGCGTTCGGCGTCGACGAAGCGCACCGCCTTGAACCTCGCCGTCGGGTGCCAGCTCGCCGCCAGCCCGTCGATCGTCGTCGCGGCCTCGGTGTCGGTGGCGTCGACCAGGGCGCGGTAGCGGTCGACCTCTTCCGCGGGGGCCCGGCCGTTCGAGAGGGCGAAGAAGCCGTCGCGGAGCTCGATGCTCACACGTTCCTCCAGTAGCTGCGCAGTGCGGGCGGGAGGTGCGGTGCGTCGGCGAGCATCTTCGCGCCGGCCTCTCCGACGTCGTCGCGGTACAGCAGCAACCGCTCCAGCGAGCCGGCGAAGGGCGCGGCGAGCAGGGCCTCCACCCCCTCCGCGCCGATCGCGTTGTAGCGCAGGTCGAGCTCGACCAGTCCGGTGAGGAGATGCAGCGCGCTCACGCCTTCGGCGGAGAGCAGGTTCCGCTGGAGGTGCAGGCGGCGGACACCGGCGAAGCCCTCTGACGCCGCGAGGGCTGCCAGGCCGGCGTCTCCGACGCGGCAGTACCGCAGGTCGAGGACCTCGGTTCGCCCCCTCCCCGCCGGGGCGCCGGGGCCGCCCGCGCCGGACGCCACGAAGCGGAAGTACGTCGAGACGGCGAGGGCCTCGGCACCGGGTGCGCCGATGCGCAGGTACGAGAGATCGAGTTCGACGATCCGGCCGAGGTCGAGCGTCGCGAAGGCGCCGGTGTCGATGGACGGGGACGGCACCGGCCACGGGGGTTCGGACGGGTCCTCGTCCCAGAGGAGGTCGCTCCGCTCCTGGGCGTCGGAGGGCGCGATCCGCAGCGCGGTCACGAAGGGGGCCTGCACGACCTGCTCGATCGACGCGGGCGCGTTGCCGGACCATTCGACGGCGACCTTCGTGGCGAACCCGTACCGGCGCTCCAGGACGGTCGCTCCTTCCGGCAGCCCCGCGTCCCAGCTCCGCCGGTGCTCGTCCTCGAGCGCGGCGATCTCGCGGTCCAGGGCCTCGCGATCGGCCGGACGGGTGCGGTCGCGGCGCTGCCGGAGCTCGATGAGAGTCCCCCGGGCGTCGCCCCGCTCCCGCAGCCGGTCGCCGTAGGCGCGCCAGGAGGCGAGGTCGCCGGGGTCGTCCCGGAGCGCCTGTTCAAGATCGGCAGCCTTCATTGGACGGACGCTAACAGCAGGCGGCGACAGACTTCTCACGGTTCGGGCACGACCGTGCCGTTTTGTGATCTTGATGGGCGAGGTCGCGGGGCGGGAGATCGCGGGTCTTAAATGGTGCGCATGCGCGACGACGATGTGCGGACCTGCCTGCGCGTCCTGGCGGAGCTGGCGGACGCGCCGGACGGCGACCCCGACGTGGCGCGGGTGCGGGCGGCGGCGGGCGCGTTCGTGCGGCGGGCCCGGGAGCGCGAGCGGGCCGCGGCCCGGCTGCGGCGCGCGGCGGCCGACGCGCGGATGCTGGCCGCGACCGCCACCGGCGCGGCGGCACGCGTGGAGGGCGCGCCCGCCGAGCCGCCGCGCGAGGCCGTCCCGTCCGGGACGGTGACGGGCGGGCTGCGCGCCTGCTACGTCTGCAAGGCGCACTTCCGGGAGGCGGACGCGTTCTACCACCGCCTCTGCCCGCCGTGCGCGCGGGAGCACCGGCGGCACCGGCACGCGCGGGCCGACCTGGCGGGACGCCGCGCGATCGTCACGGGCGGGCGGGTCAAGGCCGGGTTCGAGCTGGTGCTCAAGCTGCTGCGGGACGGCGCCGCCGTGACCGCCCTGACCCGGTTCCCCGCCGACGCGCGCCGCCGCTTCGCCGAGGTCGCCGACCGCGCCGACTGGCACGACCGCCTCACGGTCGCCGGCATGGACCTGCGGGACCTCCCGTCCCTCGTGCGGTGGTGCGACGCGCTCGTCGAGGCGGGCGAGCCGCTCGACATCCTGGTGAACCTGGCGGCGCAGACGCTGCGCCACCCGCCGGAGTCGTACGCGGAGCTGCTGGCGGGCGAGGATCGCGCGGCGCTCCCCGCGCCCGCCGCGCCGCCCGTGCCCCTGCCGGCCGGGGCGCTCGACGTCGCCGGCCTGCTCCCCGACCCGTCCCCGGTCAACTCCTGGACCCGGCTGGTGCACGAGGTCGACCCGGTCGAGCTGCTGGAGGTCCAGCTCATCAACGTGACGGCGCCGTTCGTCCTGCTGGGACGGCTGCGTCCCCTTCTGGAGCTCTCGCGGCATCCGCGGCGGTACGTGGTGAACGTCTCGGCCGTCGAGGGGCAGTTCGACCGCGTGTACAAGGGCGCCGAGCATCCGCACACGAACATGGCGAAGGCGGCGCTGAACATGCTGACGCGCACGACCGCGTCCGAGCTGGCCGGGCACGGCGTGCACGTCACCAGCGTCGATCCGGGCTGGTTCACCGACCAGCAGCCGGAGCCCGCGCGGGCGCGCCGGACCGCCGCCGGGTTCCGCCCGCCGCTCGACGTCGTGGACGCCGCCGCCCGGATCTACCACCCGATCGTGCTGGGCGAGCGCGACGGCGACCCGCCGAGCGGCTGCCTGCTGAAGGACTACCAAGTCGTCAACTGGTGACCGCTCAGCTGGAGACGGCTCCGGCGGTCGCCAGCAGCTCGGGCAGCGTGCCGACGAACCCGTCCTCCAGAAGCTTGAGCGCCACCATCCACGCTTCGGGCCGCCCGCCGAGATGCCGGTCGACGTGCTCGGCGAGGCGGCGCAGCACCCGCGGGTCGGGCCTGCCCTCGACCTCGTCGAGGGCGGGATTGACATCCAGTGCCACCAGGACGGCGTTGACGTTCGCCGCCGCGAGCACGGCATCGGCGGTGACCTCCCCGTCCCCCGTGAACAGCCGTCCCGCTTCTATGCCGTAAGCGAGCACCGGGTCCCAGTGGTGCCACACGCCGGGTTCGCGGAGACGGTGCTTGCGGCCGTGGCCGGTCTCGTCGACGAACCGCGGTGTCAGGGCGACGTCCCCGTCGAGCCCGAGCCGCGCCCTGACCTGCGCCGTGCCGCGCAGGCCCGGGATCCACAGCGTCTCGGCGACCGCGCGCAGCGCGGGCTCCGGAACGGTCTCGGTGACGAACCCGGCGGTCAGCGTCCCGGCGGCGAAGCCGTTCCCGACGACCTTGACGATCACGTCCGGGCCCGCCCCCGCCGCGGCGAGGTCGGCGAGCACCTCGGGCGCGGGGTCGGGCAGGAGGACGGCCAGGTCCGGATGGTCGGCGACGACGATCCGGGCCAGGTCGAGCGGAGCGTCGGTGCGCCTCGCCACGAACCGGGCCGCGCGCAGGGGGAACGGCCCCTCCGCCGCCCTGCGCCGCGGCTCGTCCGCCAGCACCGCGTCCCAGCCCACGCGCGGGACGCAGGGGTGGCGGCGGTTCACAACCGTCCGGACGAGCGGCCTCCCGCGCCACGGCTCGCAGCCGTCCACGTCGGCGATCTCGGCGACCGAGCGGAGGAACTCGGGCCGGCGCACGCGCTCCGACAGCTCCCGCAGCCGCCGCTCCCCCTCCGCGCTCGCCAGCGCCGCCTGCGCGTACGCCAGCACGCTCGGCTCGGACTCCTCCGGTCCCCACCGGAAGGCGGGCAGGCGCCCTTCCTCGACGAGCTGCCGGATCTCGGTCCGCCGGTCCGCGTCCAGCAGCGTCAGGCAGGCCAGGGCGGCGCCGTGCGGATCGGCGCCCGCGCCGAGGTAGAGCAGCGCGTCCCCGGCCAGCTCCGGGTCGGCCGCGTAGAGCAGCGCGTGGTCGAGGGGCTCCTGCCCCCGCGTGGACAGCAGGGTCCGCCGCACCTCGGCGGGCAGCGGCAGCGGCGTCACGCCGTCCCGCCGGGACGTCTGGTGGGCGAGCTGGCGCCGCAGGTTCCGCGGGATGCGCCCGAGCGCGGCCTCGGCCGTCAGCAGGGTCGCGTTGACCTCGGGGTCGTCCAGGTCGAGCAGCCGCCCCAGCAGCTGCGGCGGGTCGCCCGCGAGCAAGGCGTGCTGGACGAGCAGGTCCAGGTCACTGGGCCGGCCGCGGCGCAGCAGGGCTTCGAGGACGACCCGGTTCGGCCGCCCGAAGCTGTGCACCGCCTGCTCGACGCGGCTCTTCGGGAGATGGCCGAGCAGCGCGTCCATCTCGCCGGGCGTCGCGAACCGGAGCAGGCCGGCCGTGCAGCGGGCGATGTCGAAGGCTCGGGTCCTGGAAGGGGAGGCCATGAGCCGCCACCGTAGCCCAAAGCTCACCATTCCGACCGGACCCGGTGGCAGGCCATCCCCCGCCGCTCCGGCCACTCGTCGCCCCCGGAGGTGATCAGCCAGATCCACCGGCCCGGGTCCGCCGGGACGATCGGGTCGGCGTACCCGTCGGTCACCACGATGACGGCGTCCGCGGGCTCGTCCCGTCCCTCCACGTGGCGCCGGACGGCGTCGAAGTCGGTCCCGCCGCCGCCGCGGAGCGGCTCCCCGGGCCGGAACGGCTTCACGGAGCCGTCGAACGCGACCCACTCGGCCTCGGCCCCGTCGATCCGGCCGACCAGCTCGCCGAGCCACTCCACGAGGCCGTCCGGCATCGACCCCGACGTGTCCAGCGCGATGACCAGCGTCTTCACCCGCTGCGGCCCGCGGCGCGCCAGCATCGGCTCGTGCCCGAGCGCCGCCAGCACCGCCCCGCGCTTCTTCGGGTAGACGAGCCGCTCCCCCTCCTCCAGTTTCGAGGCGAGGACGTCCACGAGCCACCGCTGCCACCACTCCACCCGCCGCGTGGCCGACGTGGCGCCCCGCAGGGCGTGCGCCCCGAGGTCACCCCAGATCTTGTCGACGCCCTCCGTGGCCCCCTCGGTGCGCCGCAGCAGGTCGAGCAGCTCGTCGCGCGCCACCCGGTCGCCCCGCCGCGCCGCGATGAGCACGCTCCGCAGCACGTCGTCCCCGACCCGCCCGGCGGTCTCCTGGTCGAGCACATCGACGATCACGTGGACGCAGGCGGCCCGTCCGGTGCCCGGCGGGTTCCGCATCCGCCGGAGCTCCCGGTAGACGCTCATGTCGGTCTCGGCCCACTCCTCGAACGGAAGCGGCTCGACGCCCTGCTCCCGCAGGTCCTCCGCGTAGGACCCGTACACGCCGCGAGGCGAGATCCCCACGGGCGAGCCGCCGATCTCGGGCAGGTCCGCTCCGAGCCGCACCATCGCGACATGGTTGATCGTGACCTCGCACGCCAGCGTGAACACCGGGTCGCTGCGCAGGTCGGCGTCGGCGAAGAGGTGCCGCTGGACGAGGTGCCGGGCCTCGTGGAACAGGACGAACCGCACCCCTTCGCCGCCGATCCCCACGAAGAACTCGGGGTTGTAGAGGAGCAGGCAGGACCCGTCGCCGGAGGCGACCACGGCCGCCGTGTCCACCGCCGTGGTCGGCACCTGGTGGTGGCACTTGCTGAACAGCCACGACGCGACGGCGCTGTGCGTCATCCCCAGTTCGAGCAGCGCCCGCTCCTTCAGCGCCCGCGCGGCCGCCACGACCTCCTCGTCGGCGGGCCGCCACCGCTCCAGCGCCCGCCGGTCGGCCAGCTCGATGACCGGCGCCCGCGGCCGCCCGACCTCTCCGTATCCCACCCCCCAACCCTCCCGGCAACCCGCGTCCTCTTTCCACAGATTTAAGAAGATCCGAGCAGCCCGGCCGCGTGGCGCATGGCGTCCCGCGCACGGGCCGCGGCCGAGGGGTCGTCCAGTAGCTGGATCTCCTGGTTGGCCGCCATCGACAGGCCCATCAGCGTCGAGGCGACCTCCGCCGCCGGACGGTGCGGGCCCGGCAGCGCGGTCTGGGCGGCGGCGACCTCCGCCGCCAGCGCCCCGCGGTTGGACGCGACGATCTCCCGCAGCCGGTCGCGCAGCGGCCCCGGCCGCCCGTCGAGCTCGGACGTGGCGGCCGTGATGAAGCAGCCCCCGGGGAACGGGCAGTCGGCCAGGTACTCCACCCACCCGTCGATGAGCCGTCCCAGACGTTCCGGCCCGGGCGGCAGCCCCTCCAGGGGGCCGGTGACCGCGGCGCGGAAGATCTCGCAGGCCTGGTCGAGCGCCGCCATGAGCAGCCGCTCGCGCGACCCGAACGGGCCGACCAGGCCCGCCTTGCTCATGCCGAGCCGCTGGGCCAGCGCGCCGACCGTCAGGCCTTCCAGCCCCAGCAGGGAGGCGTCGAGCACCGCCGCGCGCACGATCCGCTCGCGCGTCCGGGCGGCTTCGGCCGCCGAGTGACGAGGAGACATGCCCGCCAGTTTAGCGAACGGCCGTACGCTATGGTTTTGGCGAACGAACGTTCGCCAAAGATGGGACGCGACATGACCGACCTGCTCGATCTCGACGCCACGGCCCTGGCCCTCATCGGCCACGACGTGGCACTGATCCCCGACGCCGCGCTGGCGGACCCGACCCCCTGCGAGGGATGGACGGTCGCGGACCTGCTCCACCACATGAACGAGCGCCACGAGGCCATCGCACGGACCGCGCTGCCGCCCCTCGAACCGGCCGGCGACCCGCGCGACGGCTTCGCCCTGACCGCCGCCCGCTGCCTCGCCGTCCTCGAACGGGCGGGCGAGACCGTCACCATGCCCCGGCTGGGCCCGCTGTCCACCGCGTGGGTGCTCGGCATCCACGCGGTCGACATGCTGGTCCACCGCTGGGACCTGGCCCGCGCCCTGCGCACCACGCCCGCCACCCCGTCCCGGATCACCGAGGCCGCCCTGCCCCTCGCCCGGGCCAACACCGCTCCCGGCAGCCCCCTCAACGGCCCGGACGGCGCCTACCGCCCACCCCTCGCCGAAGACCCGTCCCGCCCCGCGATCGACAACATCGCCGCCCTCCTGGGCCGCGACCCGCACTGGTCTCCGCAGGAGGTGACACCCCGCGAGGAGGCCCTGTGAACCGAGAGGCTCAGTCGGTGCCGAGCAGGAGGCTGCCGGCGCGTTCGATGACCTCGCTCCGGGTGCGGGCGCCGTGGTCGGCGGCGAGGAAGTGGCTGCCGACCAGGAGGCAGAAGGCGAGCATGCTGCGAGCCTCGACCTCGTCGGGGTCGGAGCAGAAGGTGCCGAACAGCTCGCGCAGGTAGTCCATGCGCTGGTTGTCCACGCGGCGGACGCGCTCGGCGACGGCCGGGTCGCGGCGGGCCCAGTCGCGCATGGCCAGGTCGATGTGCAGGTGGTCGCCCGCCCGGGTGAGCATGCCCGCCCGCCGGATCTTCGCGCGGGCGTCACCGCCCTCGCGTTCCACCCGGTCGCGCATGTCGTCGACGGACTGCCGTTCCCAGTGGTCGAGCATGGCGTCCAGCAGCGCCTTGCGGTCGGGGAAGTGGCCGTAGAAGCCGCCCTTGGTCACGCCGAGCGCCTGGGCGAGCACCTCGACCCGGACCGCGTCGGGCCCGCCGGCGGCGAGGGCCTTCAGGCCCTGCTCGATCCAGCTGCTGCGTGGCGTGCGCATGACGGCGGGCATGGTCCATTATCGCCTCCCCCTCCAGAGGCGATTCATACGGTGCCGTATATTTGAACGCGAGGCGGACGCGCGGCGCGTCCCGCCCACCGAGGAGGTGCTTGGCGATGAAGCTCCCCGCGAGCGCGCACACCGGCCGTCCCTGGCGGATCCACGAGATCGCGTCCGGCTTCCGGCTCGAGGACGTGTGGGCCCTGCCCGTCTCCGGCGGGCCGGACGACCTTCCGAAGCTGCTGGAGCAGATGACCTCAAGCGAGAACCATCTGCCTGGCGTCGCCGGGGTGCTCTTCGCCATCCGCTGGCGGCTCGGGCGGCTGCTCGGCTGGGACAAGGAGGACTCCGGGCTCGACGGGCGGGTGCGGTCGCTGCGCGAGCGGCTGCCGGACGATCTGCGCGGCCGCCCGGCGGGCCCCGCCCCCCGTTCGCTGCCGTTCCGGCCGCTCTACCTGACCGAGAACGAGTGGGCGGCCGAGATGGCCAACCGGACGGTGCACGGCGTCATGCACATCGGCTGGGTCCCCGACGGCGCCGGCGGGCACCGCGCTCACATGGCCGTGCTGGTGAAGCCGAACGGCCTGCTCGGCAAGGCCTACATGGCCGCCATCCTGCCGTTCCGGTACACCCTCGTGTACCCGACGCTGATGCGGACCATCGGGCGCGCGTGGAAGGCCCGCGAGGCGAAGCCGGCCTGACGCCGGACACAGAGCGGCCCCGTCCCCGCGGGGGCAGAAGGGGACGGGACCGCGAGCCGCGCGGGCGGGGGCGGCGCCCCTCCGCGCGGCGGCTCTCAGTGCTCGGCCGCCGGCTCGGCGCCCGCGCCCGTGAGGGAGCGGACCTCGATCTCGGCGTACTTGGCGGCGTTGAACTCCTTGCTCAGCAGCGTCCCGATCCAGCCGCACAGGAAGCCGAACGGGATGGAGATGATCCCGGGGTTCTCCAGCGGGAACCAGCTGAAGTCGGAGTCGGTGAACAGGGCCTTCTCCGAGCCCGACACGACCGGCGAGAACGCCACCAGGAAGATGGCCGAGCCGAGACCGCCGTAGATGGCGGAGACGGCGCCGGTGGTGTTGAACCGCTTCCAGAACAGGCTGTACAGGATCGCGGGCAGGTTCCCCGACGCCGCGACCGCGAAGGCGAGTGCGACGAGGAACGCCACGTTGAGGCGCTGCGCGTAGATGCCGAGGACGATCGCCACCGCGCCGATCACGAACGCGGAGATGCGGGCGACGCGCACCTCGTCGCGCTCCGACGCCTTGCCCTTCTTGAACACGTGGGCGTACAGGTCGTGGGAGAACGACGAGGACGAGGCGAGCGTGAGGCCCGCCACGACCGCGAGGATCGTCGCGAACGCGACCGCCGCGATGACCGCGAGCAGGATCGTCCCGCCCGCGTCCCCGAAGACGATCTCGCCGATGCGCTGGGCGAGCTGCGGGGCGGCGGTGTTGCCGGCCGGGTTCGCCTTGGCGATCTCCTTGGACCCGACGAGCGCGGCGGCGCCGAAGCCGAGGACCAGGGTGAGCAGGTAGAACACGCCGATGATCCCGATGCCCCACAGCACCGACTTGCGGGCGTCGCGGGCGGTCGGGACGGTGTAGAAGCGGATCAGGATGTGCGGCAGCCCGGCGGTGCCGAGGACGAGCGCGAGACCGAGGCTGATCAGGTCGAGCTTGCCCTCCAGGCCCTGCTTCTCGGTGGCGTAGCGCAGCCCCGGCTCCAGGAACTCCCCGCCCTTGCCGCTCTGGTCGGCGGCGTCGTTCAGCAGGCTGGACAGGTTGAACCCGAACTTGCCCAGCACCAGCAGCGTGATGAGGGTGGCGCCGGTCATCAGCAGGACGGCCTTGACGATCTGCACCCAGGTGGTGCCCTTCATCCCGCCGAACACCACGTACACGATCATCAGCACGCCGACCAGCGCGATCGTCGCGCCCTTGGCGAAGTCGCTGGTGAAGCCGAACAGCAGCGACACCAGCGCGCCCGCGCCGACCATCTGCGCCAGCAGATAGAAGATCGACACGACGATGGTGGAGACGCCGGCGGCGGTGCGGACCGGGCGCGGGCTCATCCGGAACGCCAGCACGTCCGCCATCGTGAAGCGGCCGGAGTTGCGCAGCAGCTCGGCGACCAGCAGCAGCGCCACGAGCCACGCGACGAGGAACCCGATCGAGTACAGGAACCCGTCGTAGCCGTAGAGGGCGATCAGCCCGGCGATCCCGAGGAACGAGGCGGCGGACATGTAGTCGCCGCCGATCGCGATGCCGTTCTGCGCGCCGGAGAACGACCGCCCGCCGGCGTAGAAGTCGGTGGCGTTGCGGGTGTTGCGGCTCGCCCACACGGTGATCGCCAGGGTGGCCGCCACGAACACCAGGAACAGGATGATCGAGAGGGTCTCGTTGCTCATTTGGCGTCCTCCGCGGCCGGGGCGGCCTCCGCCTCGATGCGGGCGCGGATCTCGTCGGAGACGGGGTCGAGGCGCCGCTCGGCGTGCCGCGCGTACAGGTAGGCGATGAGGAAGGTCGAGACGAACTGCAGCAGCCCGAACACCAGGGCGACGTTGACGGCCCCGAACAGCTCGGTGCCCATGAAGTCCCGCGCCCACCCCGACAGGACGACGTACAGCAGGTACCAGCTGAGGAACGCCGCGGTCATCGGGAACACGAATCGGCGGAATCTGCGCCGGAGTTCCTGGAACTCCGTGGTGCCCTGGAACCGTTCATAGACGGTGCCGGTGGCGCTCTTGTCGACGGACACGCCCACCCCTCCTCGGTTGTGACGCCGGTCACGCGCAACCGTAAAGATCCTGCTGGGAGCGGACGAGGGGTCGGCGGCAGGGCTGCGACAAGCCGCCGTTCACCGTCGTTCAAAGGTCGCCCGCGTCGCCGAGCGGTCGTTCTCGCGCGACGAACGGTCACACCCGCTTGGGCCTCCACGTGCCCCGGTCGACGTCGAGCGACTCCGGCGTGTGCAGGCGCACCATCATCCGCGCGACGCCGCGCGGGATCCGTCCGGGCGTGCACAGCGACACGAGGATCATGACGGTGAACGCGATCGGGACCGTCCAGGCGGCGGGCTGGGCGAGCAGCGCCCCGAGCAGCCCGGACGGCGGTCCGGCGGCGATCGTCACCACGACCGCGGTCCCGGCGAGCGCGCCGCCGAGGACGAGCCCGGCGAGCGCGCCCGGCACGGTGAGCCGCCGCCACCAGACGCCGAGGACGAGCAGCGGGCAGAACGTGGACGCCGCGACGGCGAACGCCAGCCCGACGACGTCCGCGACGGCGAGGGACCGGGCCGCGATCGCCAGGCCCAGCGGGACGGCGAGGGCGAGCAGCGTCCCGACGCGGAACGACCGGACGCCGCCGCGCAGGATGTCCTGAGCCAGCACCCCCGCGACCGACACGGTGATGCCGGACGACGTCGACAGGAACGCCGCCACCGCCCCGCCCGTCACCAGCGCCCCCAGCAGGTCACCGCCAAGCCCTCCGATGAGCCGTCCGGGCAGGGTGAGGACGACGGCGTCGGCCCGTCCGGTCATCAGCAGTTCGGGGGTGTAGAGGCGTCCGAGCACCCCGTACAGGGCGGGCAGCAGGTAGAACGCGCCGAGAAGCGTCAGCACCACGACCGTCGTACGGCGTGCGGTGCGCCCGTCAGGGTTGGTGTAGAAGCGGACGAGGACGTGCGGCAGGCCCATCGTCCCGAGGAACGTGGCGAGGATCAGCGAGTAGGTGGCGTAGAGGGAGTGGTCGCGCCCGTCCAGCGGCAGCGCCCACTCCCGGCCCGTGGTGGCGGGGCGCCCGCTGACGTGCGGGACGTCGGCGCCCGCCGGGAAGGTGACGGACGTGTCCTTGTCGAAATGGTGCGATCCGGGCCCCAGCACGAGGGGGGCGCCGGAGTGGGCGCGCCCGTCGACCCGTCCGTCCACGGTCACCTGGACGGGCGCCGTGACCTCGACGGTGACCGCCATGCCGACCGCGACGGTCGTGCGGTCGCCGAACCGCGGAGGGACGTCCGACGACAGGCCGGGCGCGCCGTCGTACCGCCACGCCATCAGCAGGAACACCAGCGGCACGGCGAGCGCGGTCAGCTTCAGCCAGTACTGGAACGCCTGCACCATCGTGACGCTGCGCATGCCGCCGACCAGCACGTTCGCCGCCACGACGACCGCGATGAGCACGCCGCCCGTCCACACCGGCGCGCCCGTGACCGTGCGCAGCACCAGCCCGGCGCTCTGGAACTGGGGCAGCAGGTACAGCCAGCTGATCAGCACCACGAACACGCTCGCGACGCGGCGCACCGCCATCGACTCCAGGCGCGCCTCCGCGAAGTCCGGGAGCGTGTAGGCGCCGGCGCGGCGCAGCGGCGCCGACACCAGGACGAGCAGCACGAGGTACCCGCCCGTCCAGCCGACGGGCAGCCACAGCATGTCGGCGCCGTAGGCGAGGATCAGCCCGGCGATGCCGAGGAACGAGGCGGCCGACAGGTACTCCCCGCCGATCGCGGACGCGTTGCGCAGCGGCGTCACCGTCCGGGACGCGACGTAGAAGTCGGACGTGGTGCGGGAGATCCGCACCCCGAGCACGCCGACGAGCATGGTCGCCACGACCACCAGCAGCACGCCCGCGAGCCCGTACGCGGCGCTCACGGCCGGTCGGCCCGGTCGACGAGATCGGCGAAGTCGTCCTCATTGCGCTCGGCCTGCCGCACGTACCACCAGCCGCACGCGACGAACCACGGGTACATCAGCCCGCCGAGCAGGACCCACGGCAGCGGAAGCCCGAACACCTCCCGCTCCCGCACCGCCGGGACGAGCGCGAACAGCAGCGGCAGCCCCAGCACCACCACGGCGAGGACCAGGCACAACCGCGCCGCGAGGCGCCACTGGGCGCGCACCAGCGACCGCATGTACGCCTCGCCGAGCCCGGTCTGCTCGTCGATCTCCCGCGTCACCGGGTAGCGGGGCCGCCGGACCGTCCGGGTCCGCGGCCCGGTGACCAGCGTCCGCCCGGGCGCGACGTCCCGCGCGTCCGGCCCGCTCAGGGTGACCGCCTCGCCCGGCGGACGAGCAGGTCGCGCAGCTCGCGCACGTGCCGGCGCGCGACCGGCAGCTCGGCGCCGCCCACGACCACCGTGCAGCGCCCCGAGTCGAGCCGCAGCTCCGTGATCGCCGCCAGCGCGACGAGATGGCTGCGGTGCACCCGGACGAACCCGGCGCCGCTCCACCGCTCGCTCAGCGCGGCGAGCGGGATCCGCACCAGATGGCTGCCGCCCGGCGTGTGGAGCCGCGCGTAGTCGCCCTGCGCCTCGACGTACAGCACCTCCCCGGGCGCGACGAACCGCGTCACCCCGCCCAGCTCGACGGGCATGGCCTCCGGCTCGGCCGGCTCCGGCGCGGCCCCGTCCTCCCCGAAGGCCTCCCCCGCGGCCTCGGTCACCCGCCGGATCGCCACGGCCAGCCGCTCCGGCCGCACCGGCTTGAGGATGTAGTCGGTCGCCTTGATCTCGAAGGCGTCCACGGCGTGCTCCTCGTAGGCCGTCACGTAGACGATCTGCGGGGCGCGGGCGAACTGGGCGAGGACGCGGCCGAGGACGGTGCCGTCCAGGCCGGGCATCCGGATGTCGAGGAAGACGGCGGCGACGGGACGCCCCTCGGCGAGGGCCCGGTCGAGCTTTCGGAGCGCGGCGGCCCCGTCCCGCGCGGTGTCGATCTCGCCGATGCGCGGGTCGGCGCGCAGCAGGTGGACGAGGTCGTCGAGCGCGGGCGCCTCGTCATCGACCGCCAGGACACGCAGGGACACCGCACCGCCCTTCCGCCGCCATTCGCCACATTCCAGTCAACTGACCGCACCGCGTCAAGAGGCGGTGACGCCCGGCCGGTACTTCGGCACCCGCACCGTGGCCTTCGTCCCGGCTCCCGGCCCCGTCTCCACCGCGAGGCCGTACTCGTCCCCGTACACCTGCCGGAGCCGCGCGTCGACGTTGGCGAGCCCGATCCCGGCCGCGTCGTCGGCGGACGGCTCGGGCCGCTCCCCCGACAGCAGGCGGCGGACGTCCTCGGGGTCCATGCCGATCCCGTCGTCCTCCACACTGATCACGCAGTCGGCCCCCGCGTCCTCCGCGATGATCGTGATCGACCCGGGCTCGGACCGGTCCTGGAGCCCGTGCCGGACGGCGTTCTCCACGAGCGGCTGCAAGCAGAGGAACGGGACCGCCACCGGCAGCACCTCGGGCGCGATCCGCAGCGTCACCCGCAGCTCCTCACCGAACCGGGCCCGCTGGAGCAGCAGGTACTGGTCGATCGACCGCAGCTCCTCCGCCAGCGTCGTGAAGTCGCCGTGCCGCCGGAACGAGTACCGCGTGAACCCGGCGAACTCCAGCAGCAGCTCCCGCGCCCGCTCCGGATCGGACCGGACGAACGAGGCGATGGTCGTCAGCGAGTTGTAGACGAAGTGCGGCGAGATCTGCGCCCGCAGCGCCCGCATCTCCGCCTCCATCAGCAGCGTCCGCGAGTGGTCCAGCTCCGCGAGTTCGAGCTGGGCGTCCACCCACTGCGCGACCTCCTCGGCGGCGCGGATCAGCCCGGCGGGAACGTCCTCCCCGTACGCGGCCAGGGTCCCGACCACCCGGTCGTCAGTGGCGAGCGGCACGACCACGACCCGGCGGATCGGGCAGTCCAGCCGGTCGCACTCCACGTCGTGCACCTGCGTCCGCCCGTTTCCGCGCGTGACCTCGGCATGCCTCGGCCCGTCCACCGCATGATGGTCGTGCTCGCCGTCCCAGGCCAGCAGCCGCTCCCCGTCGGTGATGGCGAGCGCCTCGCACCCGAGCAGCGCCCGCAGATGCCGGGCCGCCTTCTGCGCCCCCTGCTCGGTCAACCCCGCCCGAAACGCCGGCGCCGCCCGCGACGCGGTGTGCAGCGTCTCGAAGGTCGCCCGCCGCTCCGGCCCCCCGAGATCCCCCCGCCGCCGATGCCGCCGCCCCCACAGCAACGCCGGCACCCAGGTCACCACCAGCGCCGCGGCCACGGCGACGACCACACTCATCCGGCAAACCTACGCCGAACCGGGCCGTCCTCCACCTTCTCCCTCACTTTGCCTACTTGGAAAATTTTTCATTATCTCAATATCCAGCTTGTGTGACAAGCCCCACATTCGCGACATTTTTCTTACCTGAAGCTGGCCGCCCGGCGTCGCACCGGACAGTCCTCCATGCACGCCTGGTGCCGCGCCTCGAACGCGGACCAGTAGACAAACTGGGGAGTCACAACGTGCTTTTGATGGAGCCGGAGCTCGAGTCGCAGTCCGACCTGCCGCCCGAGACACCGTTCGACAAGCCGCCCGAGTCCTCCAATCTTCCGATATGCATGGGGGACTGCCCTTCGAGCCCGGACGGCAACCACAACCTGGTGGACCACCACACGAAGGGCTTCAAGATCTGCACGTACTGCAGTGGGGTCTACTACGGGTAAACAACTGCTTTCACAGCTCTCCTCTCGATGAATCTCGGGAGCTCCTCTAAGGGGGTCCTGGCCGCCATGCGGCCAGGACCCCTTTTTTGCCATGGCTGCTCAGCTCATGTGCGGGTCTGGAACCAGTGGAGCGTGTCGGGCAGTGCGCGGTGGAGGGTGGCGAAGTGGTCGGTGCCGGCGCCGGTGCCGTAGTCGACCACCTGCGGGCGGGTTCCGTGGGCGCGCAGAGTGCGAACGCAGTTGCGCGTGTTGTCGAAAGTGACCTGCTCGTCGCCGGACGCGCCGTACAACCGGACCGGGACGTCGGGTGCCCAGTCGCAGGTGCCGTCCGCCGCGCGGATCGCCCGCAGGAGCGCGCCGGAAGGATGCTTGAGCCAGTTCAGGTAGCGCGGGGTCAGCAGTTCCTCGGGGCTCGCGGGTAGCTGCGGGAAGATGTCCGACTCATCGTGGCTGCCGTCGAAGAGCCGTTCCGCGGTGGTGTCATAAGGCGCCTGGAAGACCTCCGAGGGCGTCTTGTAGAGATGGTGGAACCGGTTCCAGGCCACCGTGGCGTAGGCGAGGTTGAACGCCGACACCCGCGAGTCCAGCGAGCTCTGGGCGCGCAGTGACGCCGGGAGCTGGGCGCGCCGCAGGTCATACGTCCCGCTGACCGGGGCCAGCGCGCCCAGCCGCAGGTAGGGGTCGGTCCCGCTCTGCAGTTGGCGTCCCAGCGCCATGGCGGCCTGACCGCCCTGCGAGAAGCCGGTCACCAGCACCCCCCGCTCCAGACCTCTGCCCTGCCGGGTGGCGACGGCGCGGGCGGCGCGGAGCATGTCCAGCGACGCGGACGCTTCCGAGGCGGCGTCCAGGTAGGGATGCGCTCCAGGCCCCTCACCGAGTCCGAGGTAGTCGGGGGCGACCCCTGCGTATCCGGCGGCGGCGTAGTAGACCGCCGCGATCCTGCTCTGCCCGTCCGCGGCGACCGAACCGGCGGTACTGCGTCCGGCGTGGGTCCCATGGGTGAAGCTGACGGCCCGCAACGCCCCAGTGGCGCCGCTGGGCAGGACGACGACCCCGCTGGCGACGGTCGGCCGGCCGGTCGCGGAGACGGTGCGGTAGAGGACCTTGAAGCCGCTCACCCCACCGCGCGGCCGCGACGCCAGCCCCTCACCGCCCAGGTAGGCGCGAACCTGCGCCCGCGACATGTGAACCACCGGCGTCACCGACACCACCGTCCCCCGCCCGCCGGCGGCGTCCGACCGTCCGGCGGCGGCCACGGCATGCCCTCCGGACGACGCGGCGCAACCCGCCCCCGACACGACCAGCGCGGTACCGACCAGAACCCGCGAAATGCGGGTGCCCACAAAGCGAATCTTCATGCCCACGACGCTAGAAAGGCCGGAGCCCGCCCACCATCGACCTACACACCCGTCCCCCGGTGAACCTAGACCGCCCCACACGGTGTACTCAGACACACCCGAACTCCGCCCGTCCCACGCGGTGCGTCCGTCATGCTGGCGCTGAGCGTTCTGGAGGGGCTGTGGACTCGATGCCCGAGCGGATGACTGATCACTGGTGGTGGCTGCCGGGGATGCGGCCCGGGCGGCGGATGTTGCTCTGGCACCTCCTGCCCCACGGGCAGGAGGAGGTGTTGGACCTGGTCCGTCGTTACCAGGACAGGCTTGCCGGGGTGGACGGGCTGGACCTCGTTCCTGCCGAGTGGCTGCACATGACCACCCAGATCGTCGGGTTCGAGGACGAGATCCCAAGCGGGCGGGTCGAGGCGCTCGTCGCGGGTGCCGGACGCCGGCTGGCGGCCCTCGCGCCGATCGAGGTGGAGGTCGGGCGGTTGTGGGTGCACAGCGAAGGGGTGGCGCTCGGCATCCGTCCGGAGCGCGGGCTCGATCCGGTGCGGCGGGCGATGCGCCAGGCCGCGGCAGAGACCGTGGGAGTGCACTCGCTCGACGGTGACCCAGGTTGGACGCCGCACGTCTCCGTCGCCTACAGCAATGCCGACGGGCCGGCCGCGCCCATCGTCAAGGCTCTCGATCGGGCTCCCGGGTCGGTACCTCTGCGCGTCGGCGCCGCGCACCTGGTCGCGCAGGTGAGGGACGGACACCTCTACCGGTGGGAACCCCTCGCGGAGGTCGCGTTGGGCTGACGCCCGGCCGGGGTCCGGCCGGGCGTCAGGCCGTGGTCAGGGAAGGTCGAGGGTGTCGGCCAGGGTGTCGAGGTGAAGGTCGGCGTCACCGAAGGCCAGGGACGCCGACAGTGCGTGTTCCGAGAACAGGTGCAGGTCGTGTTCCTGGGTGAAGCCGATGGCGCCGTGCACCTGGTGGCCTAGGGCGCATACGCGTTCGTAGGCCTCGCTCACCCAGGCCTTGGCCATGGAGACCTGTTGGGCGGCTTCCCGGTTCACCGACAGGAGCCAGATCGCCTCGTAGGCGGTGAAGCGGGAGCCCAGGACGTCGATGGCCATGTTCGCGCAGTGGTGCTGGACGGCCTGGAACGAGCCGACCGCGCGGCCGAACTGCTCGCGTTCCGTGGCGTACTGGACGGTCATGTCGAGGACGCGTTGGGCCGCGCCGACCATTTCCGCGCAGGTGGCGGCTGCGCCGAAGAGCGAGATCGCGGCGGCGGCGTCCGGGCCCAGGGCGGCGTCGCCGGGGACCCAGAGGCCGTCCAGTTCGGCGTGGCAGGGACGGTCGTGGCCGACCGTCCCCAACGGCTTCAGGGTGACGTCGGCGGCGTCCACCCAGAAGGCGTGCGGTTCGCCGTCCAGACGCGCCACCAGCAAGATGTGCTCGGCGGACGCGGCGAACGGGACGAAGGTCGCCGTGCCGTCCAGGACGTAGCCGGAGTCGGAGCGTGACGCGACCGGGCCCTCGCCGGGGCGGTCCCAGGGGAGCGGCGCGGCGGTCACGATCTGGCCGTCCGAGATGGCGTTCAGCCAGCGCTCCTTCTGGGCGGACGTCCCGAACCGCGCGACCGGCATGCCGCAGCACGCGACGGAGGCCAGCAGCGGGCTCGGGACCTGCGCGTACCCCAGTTGCTCGAAGAGCAGGCAGACGTCCAGGAAGTCGCCGCCCACGCCGCCGTGCTCTTCGGGGAAGGCCAGGCCCGTCCAGCCGAGCTCGACCATCTCCTTCCAGAGCGGCGCCGAGTAGCCGGCCGGGTCGCCGTCGAGGGCCCGCGCCCCCGCCGTCGCGGCCTTGGACTCCAGGAGTTCGCGGGCCGTGGCGGCGATCAGCTCCTGGTCCTCGGTGAGGCTCAGGTCCATGGCGGCGGCACCTTGTCCGAGCGGACCCACACGCCCGGCCGCTCCTCCCAGAACAGCTGGACGAGGATGCCGCCGGTGTGCTTCGGGTGGACGAACGTGTGCTTCCAGGCGGCGCCGTCGGTGACGCCCTCCTCGTCGTCGAAGGTGGGGACGTCGTGGTGGTCGCAGGCCGCCAGGGCCGCGTCCCAGTCGGCCACCTCGAAGGTGACGTGGTGGGCGCCGGGGCCGCCGCGCTCCAGGAAGCGGTCGATGAACGAGTCCTCCCCCCGCGGCATGATCACTTCCCAGCAGATCGTGGAGCCGGGGATGTTCAGGACGAGGTCGGCCATGTCGGGATGCTCCTCGTCCGCCGTCCGCCAGACCTGCACGAACCCGGCGAGGTCGTGGTACCAGCGGGCGAGGACGTCCCGGTCGTGGAACGCCTGGCAGATGTGGTCGAGCGCCACGACGCCGAGCGACGGGCCGTCCGGCTCGGACGTCCCGGCGGTGGAGGCGGCGGTGTCGCCGCACATGTCCAGGCCGCCCGGCCCGCGCAGCCGCCACAGGACGCCGGGACCGTGCTCGGGCGGGCTCAGCGACGCCTCCAGCCAGCGTCCCCACGCCCAGTCGGTGGGTTTGATGCCGCGCACCTCGAGTTCCGCGCGGACGGCCTCCAGGTCGGGTACCTCGGCGCCGACGTGGTGCAGGCCGGGGCGGCCCTTGTGCTCGTCCAGCCACGTCTGCAACGTCGAGCCGTCGCCGGCGGGCGCGAGCACCTCCCACGCCTGCCCGCGGCTTCCCGGGATCTCCAGCCGGGCGCCGCGCACGCCCTCGGCCGGGTTGTCCCAGCCCCGGACGCGCCGGAACCCGAACAGCCCCTCCAGCAGGGCGACCTGCGTGTCGAGGTCGGGGGTCACCTGCGCGACGTGATCGATGCGGTAGATCTGCACGGGTCCTCCTAGCTCGGGTGGGGCTCGATCCAGTCGTAGCCGTAGGTGACGAGTTCCTTGACGAGCCGCAGGTTGTAGCGGTTCATCGCCGCGATCCGCTCGGCCAGCTCGCCGATCCGCTTGTCGAACTCCTCCGCCGGATACACGTCGTTGACCAGGCCGAGCCGCAGCGCCCGCTCGGCGCCGATGCGGGCGCCGGTGAACAGCAGCTCCTTGGCGCGTGCCTTGCCGATCCGTTCCGGCAGCCGCTTCACGCCGCCCCAGCCGGGGGCCGACCCGCCGAACTCGGGCTGGTCGGGGTCGCCGTCCTCGGTCATCTTCGGGCGGTACGGGGGCCGCGCCGACAGCGTGATCTCGACGAGCCCCATCTTGGCGTTGTCGGAGGCGATGATGAAGTCCGCCGCGAGCGCCAGCTCCAGCCCGCCGCCGACCGCGTAGCCGTGCACCGCGGCGATCACCGGGACCGACAGCCGCTCCATCATCGCGAACGTCTTCTCGCCGAGCCGGCCCTGCTCGATCCGCTCGCGCGGGGTGAGCTTCTCCGACCAGGACAGGTCCATGCCGGCGCAGAACGCGCGCTCGCCCGCGCCGCGCAGCACCACGACGCAGACGTCCTCGTCGTCGTCCACGCGGGTGAAGATGTCGCGCAGCTCCGTCATCGTGGTGGGCGTCAGCGCGTTGAGCTTGTCCGGCCGGTTCAGCGTCAGCCAGGCGACCCGCTCCTCGATCCGCAGGTCGACCGTCTCGTAACCGTTCTCGTCGGGCATGTGCGTGCGCTCCTCCCGTGTGTGGTCAGCCGCGGGGCAGGTTCAGGCCCCGGGTGGCGATGACGTTGCGCTGGATCTCGGTGGTGCCGCCGAGGAAGGTGGACGCGACCGAGTCCCGGCGCATGTGGGTGAACACCGCGTCGAGGGGCGCGCCGCCGCGCTCCCACAGCGCGGCGGACCGCCCGAACGCCAGCGCGCCCGTCCGCGCGAGCCGCTGGTGCAGCTCGGCCCCGAACAGCTGGTTGACGGACGCCTCGAAGCCGGGCTCGTCGCCCGCCGCCTGCTTCGACACGGTGTAGCGGGCCAGGTTGTACAGGACGGCGATCTCGGTCCGCCGGCGGGCGATCTCCTGCCGCAGCGCGGGGCTCCGCCGGGCGTGCCGCGCCCCCTCCGGCGACCTCAGGCAGGTCACCAGATCGGCGAGGGCGTGCTCGTACTTGATGGTGGCGCCGATCCCGGCCCGTTCGAAGCCGAGCGCGGACATCGCCACGTACCAGCCGCGGTTCTCCTCGCCGACGCGGTTCGCCACCGGCACCCGGACGCCCTCGAAGAAGATCTCGCAGAACGGCGCCGCGCCGCGGACGTCGGTGATGGGGCGGATCGTCACGCCGGGCGCGTCCGCCTCGACGAGCAGGAACGTGATGCCGCGGTGGGGGCGCTCCGCGGACGGGTCGGTGCGGACGAGCACGAACAGCCAGTCGGCGTACTGGCCGAGGGACGTCCACACCTTCTGGCCGTCGACGACGTACTCGTCCCCGTCCCGGACGGCGCGGGTGCGCAGCGAGGCCAGGTCGGAGCCGGACTCCGGCTCGGAGAAGCCCTGCGCCCACGTCGCCTCGCCCGCCGCGATCGGCGGGAGGTGGACGGCCTTCTGCTCGTCGGTGCCATGGACCAGCAGGGTCGGGCCGAGCAGGAACGCGCCGATGCCGTTCACGGTCGGCACCCGGGCCCGCATCATCTCCTCGTGCAGGACGAACTCCTCCAGCGCCGACAGCCCCGCGCCGCCGTACTCGCGCGGCCAGTGCGGCGCGATCCAGCCGCGCTCGGCCAGCGCCGCCGCCCACGCCCGCGCGCCGTCCCGGCGCTCGGAGTCGCCGGCGACCCGGTCGACCGGCCAGTTGTAGCCGGACACGTCCTCGGGTTCGAGGCTCTGCTCCTCGTCCCCCGCCGGACGGTACGACGCGGGGAACCGCTCCTCGACGAAGGCGCGGACCTCCTCGCGGAAGGCCGCCTGCTCCGGAGTGTCGTCCCAGTTCACGGGTTGCTCGCCTCCCGGTCCCAGGTGGTCGGGGTGATCCCGCCGTCGCCCTGCGCCCGCAGCCTGTACTTGGCGACCTTGTCCGTCGGGGTGCGCGGCAGCGCGTCGATGAACTCGACGTAGCGCGGCACCATCGAGCGCGGCAGCCGCTCCTCGCAGTAGGCCACCAGTTCCTCCGGGTCGAGCCCGGTGTCCGGTTGGACCACGACCGACACCTTGATGTCCTCGTCCTCCAGTTCCGAGGGCACGCCGATCGCGGCGCACTCCAGCACGGCCGGATGCCGGTTGATCTCGGTCTCCAGGTCGAAGGCCGAGATGTTCTCCCCCCGCCTGCGGATGGCGTCCTTCATCCGGTCGAGGAAGTAGAAATACCCGTCGTCGTCGCGCCACACCCGATCTCCGGTGTGGAACCACATGTTGCGGAAGCAGCGGGTCGTGGCCTCCCAGTTGCCGTAGTACCCCGTCGTGAGGACGAACGGCTGCTTCGGCCGCAGCACCAGCTCGCCCGGCTCCCCCGGCCCGACCTCCCGGTCGCACTCGTCCACGACCGCCACCTGGAACCGCTCCTCGTGCGCCTGGCCGCACGAGCCGAGCCGCCACTCCCCGTACGGGCTGCCGGTCGCGATGCCCGCCTCGGTGCTGGTGTAGGTCTCCACCGACCGGACGCCGAACCGCTCCCGCAGCGGCTCGTCCAGGTTGGACTTGCCCATGTAGAACGTCTCCAGCCGGTGGTCGCGGTCGCGGGACGTCGGCGGGCGGTTCAGCAGGATCGGGATCATCGAGAACACGCTCATGCACACCTGCGCGTCGAAGCGGCGCACGTCGTCCCAGAACCTCGACGCGCTGAACCGCTCGACGATCGCGATGGAGCCGCCGCCGAGCAGGGCCGACAGCATGCCGTCCCAGAGCGCGGCGGCATGGAACAGCGGGAGCGGGCAGTAGACCGTCTTGCCCCAGCGGTCCAGGAAGTCCAGCGAGTCGTAGGCGCAGGTCAGCGCGAGCGCGTGCGGGACCATCGCGCCCTTGGACGGCCCGGTCGTGCCGGACGTGTACATGATCGCCTGCATGTCGCCGAAGCCGACCTTCACGGTCACCGGCCCGGTCCCGTCCGCCGGGAGGGCGGACATCTCCCGCGCGGGCTTGCCGAGCCGGTCGAGCAGCACCCCGGCCCCGGCGGCGTCCCGCACGACGACCCGTTCCAGCGTGGGCAGGCGGTCGGCGATCTCGACGAGCCGCTCGGCGTAGGGGCCGTCGACGATCAGCCAGCGGGAGTCGGAGCTGTCCAGGACGTGGCGCAGCAGCTCGCTCCGGTAGGCGATGTTGATCGGCACGGCGACCGCGCCCAGCCGCGCCAGCGCGAAGATGACGTGGACGAAGTCGGCGCAGTTGGGGAGCATCACGCCGACGTGGTCGCCGCGCGCGACGCCGGCGGCGGAGAACGCGCGGGCCAGCCGGTCGGCGGCGGCGTCCACCTCGCCGTAGCTGATCTCCCCGTCGCGGAATCTGAGGAACGTCTGTCTTCGGTGAACCTGCGCCTGTGACCGGAGGACGTCCCCGAGGACGAAGCTCTCCAGCGTCTCCTTGCGCATCCGGACCTCCGCTGTCGCTGCGTGGGGCGGCTCAGTGGCTGGCGGCTCGATGGCTGGCGGCTCGGTGGCTGAACGGTTCGGTGGGCGGGTCGACGGCGGGCGGGCGGACGGCGGCGCGGAAACGGCCGGCGATGGTCCGCAATCAGACATTGCCTTAAATAGAGGAGCACGAAACGCTAAACACGGCAATACTGACTTAAAAGCCACAAAGACGTTCAAGCAGTTAGCTACCGGGACACCCTGGCATCACTGTGACGCAGGCCACACCGGCCGGGCCCCGGGTTTCGGACACGCGTCCCCTTGAGCGAGGTACCCCCGATACGACGAAACGCCCGGTCGGGCAGAGCCTGACCGGGCGTTCGCGCGGGGTGGGATCAGCCGATGACGCCGGCGATCCAGCGGTGGTAGTAGCCGACGCTGGTGTAGAGGTCGGGCGTCTCGCCGCAGACGTCGCCGACGCCGCGGGAGTCGACCCCGGTGATGACCCAGCGCCCCTTCACCTTGATCAGCAGCGGCGAGCCCGAGTCGCCGCCGCAGGGACCGCGGACGCCCTCGGGGTTGTCGGTGCAGATGTCGTGGTCGCGGTAGCCCCACGCGTCGTCGCCGTTCGCGTCCACCTGGCACTTCTCGGTGGCCGGCGAGATCACCTTCGTGTCGAGCTGCTGCAGTTGCACGGGCAGCTGACTCGGGTCGCTGTCAGTCGTGGAGGTGTAGCCCCATCCGATCTGCCGGACGGGCGTCCCCGGCGCGGGGATGGTCGTGGCCTGCCGGACGGGCGCCTGCGGCACCGCGGTGTCGAGGTGCAGGAGCGCGATGTCCTTCCCCTCGGAACGGTCGTCCAGGTACTGGTAGCCGGGGTGGACGACGATCCCCTTGAGCTTGGCGACGCTGCCGCCCTGCGTCCGGTCGCTGGACCCGACCCGGACGTGGAACAGCCCCGGATCCATCACCGAGTAGGGGGCACCGTTCTGGCCCGCCTGGGTCACGCAGTGGGCGGCGGTGACCACCCATTCCTTGTCGATCAGCCCGCCACCGCAGCGGTGCGAGTCGGGGTTGCCGTTCCGCTCGTACTCCAGGGAGGCCATGAACGGGTACGCCTGGTCGGCCGGCGTCCCGCCGATGATCTTCGGCGTGGGCGGCGGCTCGCCGGCGTGCGCCGCGGGCCCGGCGAGCGCGCCGCCCGCCAGCACCGCGCCGGCCGCCAGCGCCGCCGCGCGGGCGAGCCCGCCCCGGGTTCCCGTCGTCATCCTGTCGCGCGTCCGCAAGGACAGCTCCGATCGGTCGAGTTGATCTTGGCCCGAGGGACGCTACCGGCCGCGGCGGGCCGCTGTCCGCACGCCTCCGGCACAAGATCAAATAGCCCCAGGTCAGGCGTCGTGCACAAGGACTGCCAACGAATCCGCCCAAGGATCGGAGGATCTCGCCGAAAGCGATCGTGAGCTGCGCCTCTATCGTTCTGCCGTCCCCTCCGCCGAAGGAACGAGAGCGTCATGCAGAACAGCCCCAAGGCCCCCGAGCCGCGCTGGTGCTCGTGCCGCGTGCCCGACGTCAGCCGCAGGCAGGTCCTCGGCGGCCTCACCGCCGCGAGCGCGCTCGCCCTGGCCGGATGGCCCGGGTCCGCGCGGGCCGCGGCCCCCGGCCGCTCCGTGACGATCACCGTCATGGGCACGTCCGACCTGCACAGCCATGCCGTCGACTGGGACTACTACAAGGACGCCGAGTACACCGACGCCGGCGGCAACGTGGTCGGGCTGGCGCGCGTGTCCAGCCTGGTGAACCGGATCCGCGCCGCCCGCGGGCGCGACCGCACCCTGCTCTTCGACGCGGGCGACACCGTCCAGGGCACCCCGCTCGGCTTCTACTACGCCTCCGTCGAGCCGATCACGACGACGGGCGGGATCCACCCGATGGCGCGGCAGATGAACGCCGTCGGCTACGACGCCGTGGCCCTCGGCAACCACGAGTTCAACTACGGCCTCCCGTTCCTGAACCGGTGGATCGAGCAGATGGACGCGCCGGTGCTCGCCGCCAACGCCGTCCGCGCGGGCACCCGCCGCCCCGCCTACCGGCCGTACATGATCAAGACGATGCGGGTGCACGGCTTCCCGCCGATCCGCGTCGGGCTGCTCGGCCTCACCAACCCGGGCGTGGCGATCTGGGACAAGGCGAATGTCTCCGGCAAGCTCGACTTCCTGGACCTGGTGGAGACGGCGCGGCGCTGGGTGCCGGTCATCCGCGCGAAGGGCGCCGACGTCGTCGTCGTCAGCGCCCACTCCGGCGACAGCGGCACCTCGTCCTACGGCGACGCCCTGCCCGTCGAGAACGCCGCCGCCCTGGTCGCCGAGCAGGTCCCGGGCATCGACGCCATCCTGTTCGGGCACGCGCACCTGGAGATCCCCGAGCGGTTCGTCACCAACAAGGCCACCGGCCGGACGGTCGTGATGAGCGAGCCGAAGTGCTGGGGCCAGCGCCTGTCGGTCTTCGACCTCACCCTCGTCCACGAGCGGGGCCGCTGGAAGGTCACCGGCAAGTCGGCGACGACCGTGAACAGCAACACGGTCGAGGAGGACCCCGCGCTCGTCGCCCTCGTCAAGGAGCAGCACGACGCGGTGGTCGCCTACGTCAACGAGGAGGTCGCCACCTCCACCGAGGAGATGTCGGCGGCGGAGTCGTGCTGGAAGGACACCGCGATCCTGGACTACGTCCACCAGGTGCAGACCGCGAAGGTCAGGGAGGCGGTCGCGGGCACCGAGAACGCGTCCCTGCCGGTCGTCTCGATCGCCGCGCCCTTCAGCCGCGCCGCGACCTTCCCCGCCGGCAAGGTCACGATCCGCGACATCGCGGGCCTCTACATCTACGACAACACGCTGCTGGCGAGCATCCTGACGGGCTCCCAGATCAGGGCGTACCTGGAGTACTCGGCCCGGTACTTCAAGCAGGTCGACCCCGGCGCCCCCGTCGACCCGGCCTCGTGGACGAACGCGAACAACCGTCCCGACTACAACTACGACCAGTTCTCCGGCGTCACCTACGACGTCGACATCGCCAAGCCCGAGGGCTCGCGCATCACCGGCCTCGCCTACGACGGCACGCCCGTCGCCGACGACCAGAAGTTCGTCGTCGCGGTCAACAACTACCGCCAGTCGGGCGGCGGCGGCTTCCCCCACATCGCCACCGCCCCGGTCGTCTACAACGCCCAGGTGGCGATCCGCGAGGCGATCGTCGAGTACGCGTCCGCCGCGGGCACCATCGACCCCGCGACGTTCCACGTCGAGAACTGGAAGCTCGTCCGAAACGGCGCTCCAGTCTTCTAACTCCGGGTCGCGCCGTCGGGGGCGAAGGCGCGGCGGTAGGCGGTCGGGGGGACGCCCACCGCCCGGGTGAAGTGGTGGCGGAGGTTGGCCGGGCTGCCGAGGCCGGAGCGCTCGGCGATCTCGCCGACGGGCAGGGACGTGGTCTCCAGGAGCTCGCGCGCGTGGTCGATGCGGATGCCGCGCAGCCAGGCCATGGGGGTCGTGCCGGTCGCGGCGTGGAAGCGGCGGATCAGCGTGCGGGTGGTGACGTTGGCGCGGCTCGCCAGGGCGGCGACGGTGAGCGGCTCGTGCAGGCGCCCGCGCGCCCAGTCGAGGAGCGGGCCCAGTTCGTCAGCGTCGGCCAGGGGGACGGCCGCGTCGATGTACTGGGCCTGGCCGCCGGGACGGTGCGCGGGCATCACGAGGCGCTTGGCCAGGGCGCTCGCGACGGCGGCGCCGTGGTCGTTGCGGACGACGTGCAGGCACAGGTCGAGCCCCGCGGCGGTGCCCGCGCTGGTCAGGACGTCGCCGTCGTCGATGTAGAGGACGGACGCGTCCACCAGGACCTCCGGGTAGCGGGCGGCCAGCTGGCCCGCGTGCATCCAGTGGGTGGTCGCCGGGCGACCGTCCAGGAGGCCCGCGGCGGCGAGGACGAACGCCCCCGTGCACAGCGAGACGATGCGGGCGCCGTTGCCGTGCGCGGCGCGGACGGCGTCGACCAGGTCCGGCGGCTGCTCGTCGACGACGCTCGCGCAGGCGGGGACCACGACGGTGTCGGCTTCGGCGAGGGCGTCGAGACCGTACTCCGCCTGCGGGGCGAACCCGGCGGTGGTGCGGGTGCCGGGGGCGGCGCAGAGGCGGAAGTCGTACCAGGAGTCGGCGAGCCCGGGGCGCTCGTACCCGAACACCTCGCACGGGATCGCCAGCTCGAAGATCGGCACTCCTTCGGTGACCGCGACGGCGAGCGTGTGCATGTCACTAATTTAGCGATGACGGTCACTTCTGCCACTTGGGGCGGGGACCGGGGCGCGCCAGGCTCGGACGCATGGACGACTTCCCCTCTGGACGAGCCTCCTTCGACCCGCCTCCGGAGGCGGCCGAGCGCGTGTGGCGGCAGGTCGTCGACCTGCTGCGGGACGAGCGCGAGCGGACCGCCGGCCGGGACGTGAGCGCGCCCGTGGACGTGGACGGGCTGCGAGCGGCGGTCGGCGCGTACGACTTCGCCCGTCCCGTCGCCGCCCGCGAGGCGGTCGACGGGGTCGCGGAGCTGCTGCGGGCGGCCACCGTCCACACCACGCATCCCCGCTACTTCGGGCTGTTCAACCCGGCGCCGACCCTGATGGGCGTGGTCGGAGAGACGCTCGCGGCGGCGTTCAACCCGCAGCTCGCCGCGTGGTCGCACGCGCCCGCCGCCGCGGAGATCGAGGCGCACCTGCTGCGCTTCCTCGGCGGTCGGCTCGGCCACCCGCCGGAACGGGTCGCCGGGTCGTTCACGAGCGGCGGCGCCGAGGCGAACCTGACGGCCGTGCTCCTGGCGCTCACCAGGACCTGGCCCGAGTACGGCGAGAAGGGGCTGCGCGCGCTGCCCGGCCGTCCGCTCCTGTACGCGTCGGCCGAGAGCCACCTGGCCTGGCTGAAGATCGCGCACGCCACCGGCATCGGCCGGGAGGCCGTCCGCCTCGTCCGGGCCGGGCCCGGGCTGCGGATGGAGGCCGCGCGGCTGGCGGAACTGGTCGCCGCCGACCGCGCACGCGGCGACCTGCCGTTCCTCGTCGTCGCGACGGCCGGCACGACCGGCGCCGGAGTGATCGACCCGCTGCACGACCTGGCCGGCCTCTGCCAGGACCACGGGCTCCGCCTGCACGTGGACGCCGCCTACGGGGGCGCGGCCGCCCTGTCGGACCGGCTGCGCCCCGTCCTGGACGGCATCGAGCGCGCCGACTCGATCACGCTCGACGCGCACAAGTGGCTGAGCGTCCCGATGGGCGCGGGCGCGCTGCTCACCACCGACGCGGAGGGCCTCGCGGAGACCTTCAGGGTCACCACGTCCTACATGCCGGACGAGATCCAGGGCACCGTCGACCCCTACACGTCGAGCCAGCAGTGGTCGCGCCGGTTCATGGGCCTGAAGCTGTTCCTCAGCCTCGCCGTCGCGGGCCGCGCGGGCTACGCCGAGCAGCTCGAACGCGACGCCGGCCTGGCGGACGCGCTGCGCGAGGGGCTCGCCGCGACGGGCTGGAAGATCGTCAACGACACCCCGCTCCCCGTCGTCTGCTTCGCCGACCCCGGCGACGGAACGTGGGAGCGCCACGAGGCGCTCGCCCGCGCGGTGGTGGAGAGCGGGCGCGCGTGGATCAGCCCCGTCCGGCTGGACGGGCGCGCCGCCCTGCGCGCCTGCGTCATCAGCCACCGCACCGCGCTCGCGGACGTCGAGGACCTCGTCGACGCGGTGAACAAGGCGCGCACCTGACGTCCGGCGGCCGGGACGCGGGGTTCCCCGAGCCGAAAGATTTTGCGAACGGATCGCCGCGCCGCGTAGCTGCACGGTGAACTTCCGGGCAGGACACCGGGCTATGGAGAGGATCGAGCCCGAGCCCGGCGAGCGGGACGAGTACCCCGGCACCGAGCCCGTCAGCCTCGTCAAGCGCGGGCGCCCCCGTACCGACTGGATCGTCTACGGCGTCGCGGCCGTGCTGTCGGCCTCGTTCGTGATCTGGGGCGGGGCCGACACCGGCGGCCTCAGCTCGGCCGCGGAGGCGATGCTGGACTGGCTGCTGACGAACCTCGGCTGGCTGTTCGTCCTCGCCGCCACCGGCTTCGTGATCTTCTCGCTGTGGCTGGCGTTCAGCCGGTACGGGCGCATCCCCCTCGGCCGGGAGGGGGACGAGCCGGAGTTCCGCACCGTCTCGTGGGTCGCGATGATGTTCAGCGCGGGGATGGGCATCGGGCTGATGTTCTTCGGCGTGGCCGAGCCGCTCACCCACTTCGTCGAGCCGCCGCCCGGCACCGACCCGCCGCAGAGCGAGGCCGCGATCGAGACGGCCATGGCGACCACGATGTTCCACTGGACGCTGCACCCGTGGTCCATATACGCCGTGCTCGGCCTCGCGATCGGGTACAGCCACTACCGCCGGGGGCGCAGCCAGCTGATCAGCTCGGCGTTCTTCCCGCTGCTCGGCCGCCGCGCCGACGGCCCGGCGGGCAAGGTCATCGACATCCTCGCGCTGTTCGCCACCCTGTTCGGCTCGGCCGCCTCGCTCGGCATCGGCGCGCTGCAGATCAGGACCGGGATGCAGGAGGCGGGCTGGATCTCCTCGCTCGGCACCACCGTCCTCGTGCTGATCATCGTGGTGCTGACGGTCTGCTTCGTGGTGTCGGCGGTGTCGGGCGTCGCGCGCGGCATCCAGTGGCTGTCCAACACCAACATGGTGCTGGCCGTCGTGCTCGCCGTGTTCGTGTTCGTGGCCGGTCCGACCGTGTTCGTCCTGGAGCTGCTGCCCACCTCGCTCGGCGTCTACCTCCAGGACTTCGGGCAGATGGCGTCCCGGTCCGGCGCGACCGGCGGCGCGCAGATGGAGGCGTTCCTGTCCAGCTGGACGATCTTCTACTGGGCGTGGTGGATCTCCTGGGCGCCGTTCGTCGGGATGTTCCTGGCCCGGATCAGCCGCGGCCGCACCATCCGGCAGTTCGTCGGCGGCGTCATCCTCGTACCGAGCGCGGTCAGCGTGGTCTGGTTCGCGATCTTCGGCGGGACGGCCATCGACCAGCAGCGCAAAGGCCTGAACCCGTTCGGGAACGGCACCGAGGAGCAGATCACTTTCAACGTCCTCGGCCACCTGCCCTGGGTGGCGGTGACCGCGGTCGTCGTCATGGTGCTCGTGGCGATCTTCTTCGTGTCCGGCGCGGACGCCGCGTCGATCGTCATGGGCACGCTGTCGCAGCGCGGCTCGACCTCCCCGTCCCGCTGGGTCGTGATCTTCTGGGGCGCGATGACCGGCGGGGTCGCCGCGATCATGCTGGTGATCGGCGGGGACCGGGCCCTGAACGGCATCCAGAACATCACGTTCATCGGCGCGCTGCCGTTCGCGATCGTGCTGATCCTGCTGTGCGTCGCGCTGGCGAAGGACGTGCGCTCCGACCCGATGATGCGCCGCCAGCACAAGGGCGCCGAGGTCCTGGAGGACGCCGTCATCGCCGGGGTCATCCGCCACAAGGGCGACTTCGAACTCCAGATCAGGCCGTCCGCTCCGCAGAGCGCCGCCGGGGACGCGGAGGACCCGTCCCGCTGAGGACCCCGGTCACACGATCGGGCGCCCGGTCCTGATGCGGCGGCGGACGTCGCGGAGGTAGAGGTTGAAGGGGAACTCGCGGGCCGGGCGGGGCAGGGCCCGGTTGCCCGCCGCCAGCACGCGGACGAAGCGGTCGAAGCGCGCCTGGTCGCGGGGCGTCCACGGGAGGCCGAGCTCGTCGCGGAACGGCTCGGGCAGGAAGCCGAGCGTCAGGAAGCGGTGGAACCGGCCGAACGTCCAGTGGACGGGGGCGGGCAGGAACCGCATCCCGGCGAGGTCGCGCAGGTAGCCGCGGGTGACGTCGTCCATCTCGATCTTCGACAGGCCCGCCCGCCAGTAGTCCTCGAAGGCGTCCCGGTCGGGCGGCCACATGTCCTCGGTGACCTGCAGCGTGGTGCCGAAGCGGGCGCCGTGCCGGTACAGGTCGGCGGCCTGGTCCGGCGACGGCCTCCCGTACAGCGTCGTGTAGATCATCTCGATGCCCACGTAGAGGCACGCGGCGACCCACAGCTGGAGTTCGCGGTCGAACGCGTTGTAGGCGACGGGCTCCTTCGCGCGGACGTGCCGGTGCGCGCGGTTCACCTCGCGGCGCATCGCCTCGCGCTCGGTCTCGGTGCCGAGCATGGCGACGGCGATGTAGCTGAGCGTGGTGCGGGCGCGCTTGAGCGGATGCCTGTCGACGCGGCCGCTGTCGACCGTGCTCTCGGCGACGCCGTGCCCGATCGGGAGACGGGAGAGCTGCATGACGACGTTGGCCGCAGCGGCGGCCAGGGCCACCCCGCTGATCGAGTCCAGGACGATCTTCGGCGGCGTGCCCTCAACGGTCGCGGTCATGCCGGCCCCACCTCCGTACGGGCTCGCGCCTGCGCCCACGATTGATACAACGAGTCGAATTTCGTCTCACTGTGCCATCGTAAGTGCGCACTTGCAAGGCGGGCCCGCACGGAGGCCGGGGTCAGGCGACCCCTGCCGCGCGGCCGACCAGGTCAGGCGTAGGGGTTCTCCTTCGCCAGGACGCGGCCCGCGAACTCCTTCAGCGAGTCCAGGGCGCGCAGGTACGGCATCGGGCCGTAGGAGACGCGAGCGACGCCCATCTCCGCCAGCTCCGCGAGCGAGGTGCCCGGGAAGTTGTTCGCGTTGACCGGGCCCGGAATCCCCTTGACCAGGGCCGGGACGGCGTCCGGCGGCGCCGTGATCGGGTACACGCAGTCGGCGCCGGCCTCCAGGTACAGCCGGCCCCGCGCGATCGCGTCCTCGACCGGGTCCGGGACCTTGGCGACGAACACGTCGGCCCGGGCGTTGATCACCAGGGCGTCCCCGGCCGCCTCCCGGACGGCCGCGATGTACTCCGCCTGGGCCTCCGGCGCGGCCAGTTCCCCGGCATAGGTGTCCTCCAGGTTGCAGCCGGCCGCTCCGATGGCCAGCAGCCGCTCGACCAGCTCACCGGGCCGCAGCCCGTACCCCGCCTCGGCGTCCACGGTGACGGGGACGGTCGCAGCGCGGATCACGCGTCCCGCGGCGGCGAACATCTCCTCCACGGGCGCGCCCTCGTGGTCGGGGTAGCCGAGCATGGCGGCCACGGCGGCGCTCGCGGTGGCGAGCGCCGGGAACCCGGCCTCCTGGACGATCTTCGCGCTCCCCGCGTCCCAGACGTTGGGCAGCAGCAGCGGGTCACCCGGGCGGTGCAGGTCCCTCAGGAGTGCGGCGTTGTCGGTCATCTTCGTCTCCTTCCTTCGACAGTAGGAACGGAGGACCGGGCCGCGGTGTGACACCCGGCCCGGCGGCCCCGTCCCGGCCATGGGTTAGCGTCGAGCTGATCATCCGCTTGCGACGAGGGAGTACGCGATGCAGCCGTGGTCCGCCGATCTCGCCGGCCGCCTCGAAGAGCACGTCGTCGGCAGCGAGCTGCTGCGCGGCAACCCGCTGGACGACCCGCACGAACGGCCGGTACTGGTGTACGTACCGCCCGGCTACGACGACGAACCGGACCGCCGCTACCCCAGCGTCTACGTGATCACCGGGTTCACCGGGCACGTCGGGATCTGGCGCAACCGGATGCCGTACCGGCGGCCGTTCCCCGAGACCGCCGACGCGGTGTTCGCCTCCGGGGAGGCCCCGCCCGCGATCGTGGTGTTCGTGGACGCCTGGACGGCTCACGGCGGCAGCCAGTTCGTCGACTCCCCCGGCACGGGCCGCTACCACTCCTACATCTGCGACGAGATCGTCCCGTGGGTGGACGGCCACTACCGGACGCTCGACGCGCCCGGGCACCGGGCGATCAGCGGCAAGTCCAGCGGCGGCTACGGCGCGATGATCACGCCGATGCTCCGTCCCGACCTGTTCGGCGCGCTCGCCACGCACGCCGGCGACGCCCTGTTCGAGTACTGCTACCTGACCGAGTTCCCCAAGTGCGTCCGGCACCTGCGCAAGTACGACGGCGACATCGGGCGCTGGTGGGACGACTTCAGGAGCCGCACCTCCTTCACCAAGCCCGAGGACATGGAGCTGCTCAACATCCTCGGCATGGCGCTGTGCTACTCCGCGCGCGAGGACGGCACGGCCGAGCTGCCGTTCGACCCGGTCACCGGCGTGCTCCGCCCGGAGGTGTGGGACCGCTGGCTCGCCTGGGACCCGGTGCGGATGGTCCCGGAGCACGCCGAGGCGATGCGCTCGCAGCGGGCGATCTGGATCGACGGCGGCACGCGCGACGAGTGGTACCTCGACATCGGCGCGCAGGCGTTCCACCGGGCGCTGCTCGACGCCGGCGTCGCCGAGGACGCGATCCACTTCGAGCTGTTCGACGCCGGCCACGGCGGCATCGACTACCGCTACCCCCTGGCGCTGTCCTGGCTCTGCCACCGCATCGCCCCCTGATCCCCACCCGGGCGGGCCGGGCGTCTCAACGCGCGCGCCGCCCCCGTGGTTCCCTGCCGGACGGGCCGGGCCGATCCATCGGCCCGGCCCGTCCGCGCTGCTCCGCCACGGAATTCCATTGGTTTCAGCGACACATTCCACAGAATTGAAAATCCAGAACTAAATGGATTTATTGACACCTTTCTCGAACCAGGGTGCACTTCGGGTCAGCTCATCCGGATGAGTCCCCCATCCAAACCCCCCGCCGGGCGGGCGGCGGTACCTGGAGCGCTCTTACAAGGGCCTCCGCGTGCCCACCCCCTCCGCCCGTCCGGCACGTGGAAGGAGCACCCCCGTGAGACACCAGACCGCGATCGGGGCGGCGGCCTTGTCCGTCGGCCTCGCCGTGGCGATGTCCTCGCCCGCCTCAGGTGCGACACCCCGCACCGCCCCCGCGGCACCGGCCAGGCCGGACCCCCGCACCGTCGCCGCCGCCTCGGCCGACCGCCTGGTCGCGGCGAAGCCCGCCGCGTTCAAGAAGGCCCCCAAGGACAGGATCGTCCGGCGCGGGGTCACCTCGGGCCTGCGCGGCCTCCAGTACGTGGCCTACGAGCGCACCTACGACGGCCTGCCCGTCTACGGCGGTGACTTCGTCGTCACCACCAACGCGAGCGGCGGCGTGCTGAGCACCTCCGTCGACCAGACCCGCACGCTCGACGTGTCGACCAAGGCGTCGGTCGGCGCGGCGCAGGCCGCCGAGACCTCGCGCACCCGCGTGTCCAAGGTCGAGACCGCCTCCACGCCCCGCCTGACGGTGCTCGCCGAAGGCACGGGACGCCTCGTCTACGAGACCGTCGTCAGCGGCACCCAGAAGAAGGCCCCGACGAAGCTGCACGTGTTCGTCGACGCCAGGTCCGGCAAGGTCGTCAAGACCTACGACGAGGTCCGGGACGCGGCCGACGACCGCAGCTACTACCACGGCACCGTCGACCTCAGCACCGCCGCCACGTCCATGACCGACCCGCAGCGCTCCGGCATCCGGTGCGGCGGCCAGAACGGCTCCGCCTACACCGGCACCGACAGCGCCTGGGGCAGCGGCAGCGGCACGGACCTGGAGACCGCCTGCGTCGACGCCCTCTACGCGGTCCAGAAGGAATGGGACATGCTGGGCTCCTGGCTCGGCCGCAACGGCATCAACGGCAGCGGCGGCGGCTTCCCGCTCCGCGTCGGCCTGAACGACGTCAACGCCTACTGGAACGGCAGCTACACCAACTTCGGCCACAACCAGGCCGGCACCAAGCAGGCCACCTCGGTCGACGTCGTCGGCCACGAGAACGGCCACGCCGTCTTCACCACCACGCCCGGCGGCGACAGCGGCGGCAGCGGCAACGAGAAGGGGGGCATGAACGAGTCGGCCGGCGACATCTTCGGCGCGCTGACCGAGCACTACATGAACGAGCCCTCCACCCTCGACCCGCCGGACTACCTGGTCGGCGAGGAGGTCGACCTCGTCGGCCAGGGCCCGATCCGCAACATGTACAACCCGTCGGCGCTCGGCGACCCGAACTGCTACTCGTCCTCGATCCCGAGCACCGAGGTGCACGCGGCGGCCGGCCCGCAGAACCACTGGTTCTACCTGCTCGCGGAGGGCTCGAACCCGAGCAACGGCAACCCGACCAGCCCGACCTGCAACAGCTCCACCGTCACCGGCATCGGCATCCAGAAGGCCGGCCAGATCTTCATGGGCGGCCTGAACCGCAAGGTGACGAGCTGGAGCCACGCCCGCGCCCGCGTCGAGACGATCAACGCGGCGCTGCAACTGTTCCCCGGCTCGGCCACCGAGTGCAACGCGGTGAAGGCCGCGTGGAGCGCGATCAACGTCCCCGCGCAGAGCGGCGAGGCGTCCTGCGGCACCCAGCAGAACGACTTCTCGGTCACGCTGAGCCCCGGCTCGGGCAGCGCCCAGGCGGGCGGGACGGCGACCGCCACGGTCGCCACCCAGACCACCGGCGGCACCGCCCAGCAGGTCTCGCTGTCGGCGACGAGCAGCCCGTCCGGCCCGACCGCGTCGTTCTCCCCGGCCACGATCACCTCGGGCCAGTCGTCCACGATGACCGTCACCGTCCCGGCCGGGACCGCTGACGGCACCTACAAGCTGACCGTTCTCGCCGACGGCGCGTCCGTCGACCGCACGGCCACCTACACGCTGACCGTCGGGCAGGGCCAGCCCGGCACCGTCTACTCCGACGACCTCGAGTCCGGGACGGGCTGGACGACCAACCCGAACGGCACCGACACCGCCACCGCGGGCCGCTGGGAGCGCGGCACCCCGCAGCCGACGAGCTACTCCGGCACCAGCCTCCAGCTCGCCGCCGCGGGCGGCAGCGGCGCCCTCGTGACGGGCGCGGCCGCCGGAACCGACGCCGGGACCTACGACCTCGACGGCGGCGTCAGCAGCGTCCAGTCCCCGGCGATCAGCCTGCCGAGCGGCACCCTGTCGCTGAAGTTCTCCTGGAACTTCGCCTACCTCAACAACAGCTCGACCGACGACTACCTGCGCGTCCGCGTCGTCGGCGCGAACGGGTCGAGCACCGTGCTGAACCAGAGCGGCGCCGCGGCCAACAAGGCCGGGGCGTGGCAGACGGCGACGTACGACCTGTCGGCCTACGCCGGCCAGTCGGTCCGCATCCTCGTCGAGGCGGCCGACAACGGCACCGCCAGCCTCGTCGAGGCCGGCATCGACAACGTCTCCGTCACCAAGGCCTGACCGCCCCCCGCCCGCGGCCCGTGACGGGGCCCGCTCCCCCGTCGCGGGCCGCGCCCCTACCTGGAGGAACGCATGAGATCGCGCATGATCGCGGCCTTGGGCGCGGCGGCCCTCGCGGCGTCGGCCCTGCTCGCCCCCTCGGGCGCGGCGGCAGCGCCCGCCACGCTGGCCGCCCCCGACATCCCGCTCGCGAACGTCAAGGCGCACCTGTCCCAGCTGCAGAGCATCGCCACCGCCAACGGCGGCAACCGCGCCCACGGCCGCACCGGCTTCCGCGCCTCGATCGACTACGTGAAGGGCAAGCTGGACGCCGCCGGCTACCAGACGAGCGTCCAGTCGTTCACCTACAACGGCTCCACCGGCTACAACCTCATCGCCGACTGGCCCGGCGGCGACACGAACAACGTCCTCATGACCGGCGCGCACCTCGACAGCGTCACGGCCGGGCCCGGCATCAACGACAACGGCTCCGGCTCCGCCGCGAACCTGGAGGTCGCCCTCGCCGTCGCCCGCGAGAGGTACGCGCCCAAGCGGCACCTGCGGTTCGGCTGGTGGGGCGCCGAGGAGCTCGGCCTCGTCGGCTCGACCAACTACGTCAACAACCTCCCCTCCACCGAGCGGTCGAAGATCAAGGGCTATCTGAACTTCGACATGGTCGGCTCCCCCAACCCCGGCTACTTCGCCTACGACGGCGACGGCTCCAGCGGCAGCGGCGGCCCCGCCGGATCCGCCGAGATCGAGCAGACGCTGCGCGCCCACTTCCAGTCGATCAACGTGCCCGTCCAGGACACCGCGTTCGACGGCCGCTCCGACTACGGGCCGTTCATCCGGTACGGGATCGCCGCCGGCGGCCTGTTCACCGGCGCCGAGGGACGCAAGACGACCCAGCAGGCGCAGCTGTGGGGCGGCCAGGCCGGCGTCGCGTTCGACCGCTGCTACCACTCGTCGTGCGACACCACGTCCAACATCGACGACACGGCGCTCGACCGCAACGCCGACGCCATCGCCCACGCCGTCTGGACGCTCGGCGGCGACGGCGGCACCACGGAGCCCCCCGGCGACACCGTCTTCTCCGACGACCTCGAATCGGGCACCGGCTGGACCGCGAACCCGAACGGCACCGACACCGCCACCGCGGGCGCCTTCGAGCGCGGCACCCCGCAGCCGACCAGCTACTCCGGCACCAGCCTCCAGCTCGCCGCCGCGGGCGGCAGCGGCGCCCTCGTGACGGGCGCGGCCGCCGGAACCGACGCCGGGACCAACGACCTCGACGGCGGCACCACCACCGTCCAGTCGCCCGCGATCGCGCTGCCGGCCGGCTCGAAGACGCTGTCGTTCTCCTGGTACCTCGCCCACCTCAACAACAGCTCCACCGACGACTACCTGCGGGTGCGGGTCGTCGGGCCGAACGGCTCCACGACCGTCCTCAACCAGGCGGGCGCGGCGTCCAACCGGGCCGGCTCCTGGCAGACGCAGACCGCGGACGTCTCCGCCTACGCCGGCCAGACCGTCCGCATCATCGCCGAAGCCGCCGACAACGGCACCGGCAGCCTCGTCGAGGCCGGCCTCGACAACCTCAAGATCACCAAGTAGCCGCAGGCCAGGGGCCGGTTTCAGAGTTTTGCACGGCCCCGTTCACACAACTGAAAATCCAGTGGCGGATGGATCCGTTGACACCCTCCCACCCGCCGCGATCAACTCGTGAACAGCCCGACCCCCACCCCCAGGGCCGTTCACCAGCGAGACGGGGCCCGCCCCCCGCCCGAGAACGCCCCTCTTGGCCACATGCCAAGAGGGGCGTTTTCGTGCTTATTGCAGTGCCCTCCTCCTTCGGGCCTGGCGGCCCTCCATCGTCGGGCACTGCGGGCGATCGCCGGCATCGCTCCGACTCGCCTTGCGGCTCGCTTCGCGATCAGGTTCTCGCACGCTCGAACCTGCCTTCGGACGCGATCGCAACCCTTCAGGTCGTTGCGGGGTTGCGGCAGGGGCTGAGGTCAGCCCCGGCAACGGTGTCGGCCCCGGGTCTGCTCCTGCGGATGGGGGCGCTTCGGTCTGGTGCGGGTTGTCGGTGGGGGCGGGCATGCTGGACACATGTGCAGAAGTATCAAGACGCTTCGTCCGCCTTACTCCGATGACGTCACCGATGAGGACGTGCGGGCGGCGGCGCTCCAGTATGTGCGGAAGATCTCCGGGTTCCGGGCGCCCGCCTCGCACAACGCGGAGGCGTTCGACCGGGCCGTCGAGGAGATCGCGCGGAGCACCGCCGCCCTACTCGAGACGCTGGAGGTGCGGGGGCGCCGTTAGGCCTCGGCGGCGACCAGTTCGGCGATCTGGACGGTGTTGAGGGCCGCGCCCTTGCGGAGGTTGTCTCCGGAGCAGAAGAGGGCGAGGCCGTTCTCGACGGTCTCGTCGCGGCGGATGCGGCCCACGTAGGTGGGGTCCTGGCCGGCGGCCTGCAGCGGCGTCGGGACGTCCGAGAGGACGACGCCGGGCGCGCCCGCCAGCAGCTCGCTGGCGCGCTCGGGGCTGAGCGGGCGCTCGAAGCGGGCGTTGACCTGGAGGGAGTGCCCGGTGAAGACGGGGACGCGCACGCAGGTGCCCGACACCTTCAGGTCCGGCAGCTCCAGGATCTTGCGGCTCTCGTTGCGGAGCTTCTGCTCCTCGTCGGTCTCGGCGCGGCCGTCGTCGACGATCGAGCCCGCCATGGGGAGCACGTTGAACGCGATCGGGCTCACGTAGACCGACGGCTCGGGGAACTCCACGGCCGTCCCGGAATGGGTGAGCCGGTCGGCGGTCTGGACGGTCTTGGCCGCCTGGTCGTGCAGCTCGGCGACGCCCGCGAGGCCGCTGCCGGAGACGGCCTGGTAGGTGGAGACGACGAGGGCGGTCAGCCCGGCCTCGGCGTGCAGGGGGCGCAGCACCGGCATCGCGGCCATCGTGGTGCAGTTCGGGTTGGCGATGATGCCCTTGGGGCGCTGCGTCGCGGCGTGCGGGTTGACCTCGGCGACGACCAGCGGGACGTCCGGGTCCATGCGCCAGCCCGAGGAGTTGTCGATCACGACGGCTCCGGCGGCGGCGACCTTCGGGGCCAGTTCCCTGGACGTGGTCTTGCCCGCGGAGAACAGCACGATGTCGAGGCCGGTGTAGTCGGCGGCCGTCGCGTCCTCGACGGTGATCTCGGTGCCGTTCCACGGGAGCCTGCGGCCCGCGGAGCGCGCCGAGGCGAAGAGCCGCAGCTCGTCGACCGGAAATCCCCGTTCGGCCAGGATCTCGAGCATCTTGGCCCCGACCTGTCCGGTGGCCCCGACGATGCCGACTCTCATGCCGCTCCCTTGTGTAGATCGCTTGACCGGGCGAGTCTGCCCAGGTCGGATGCAGGACGTCCAGTGAATAACCCTACGCGCAGCGTTCAAGCAACGCTTAACGGAAGGCGTCCAGCCCGGTGACGGCCTTCCCCAGGGTCAGCAGGTGAACCTCCTGGGTGCCCTCGTAGGTCAGGACGCTCTCCAGATTGTTCATGTGCCGGATGACCGGGTATTCGAGCGTGATCCCGTTGGCGCCGAGGACGGTCCGGGCCTCGCGGGCGACGTCCAGCGCGGCGCGGACGTTCGCGAGCTTGCCGAACGAGACCTGCTGCGGGGTCGCGTTCCCCTCGTCCTTGAGCCGCCCGACGTGCAGAGCGACGAGGCCTGCCTGGCCGAGGGCGACCTCCATCCAGGCGAGCTTCTCCTGGGTGAGCTGGAACGACCCGATCGGCTTGCCGAACTGCTCGCGGGTCTTGGCGTAGTCGACGGCCGCCTCGTAGCAGGACCGTCCGGCGCCGACGGCGCCCCACAGGATCCCGTAGCGGGCTTCGGAGAGGCAGCCGAGCGGGCCCTTCAGGCCTTTCACGCCGGGCAGCATCGCCGACTCCGGCAGCCGCACGCCGTCCAGCACCAGCTCGGAGGTGACCGACGCCCGCAGGGACAGCTTCCGGTGGATGTCGCTCGCCGTGAACCCGGGGGTGCCCTTGGGGACGAGGAAGCCGCGGATCCCGTCGTCGGTGCGCGCCCACACCACCGCGACGTCGGCGATCGACCCGTTGGTGATCCACATCTTGGCGCCGTCCAGCACCCAGCCGGAGCCGTCCCGGACGGCGCGGGTGAGCATGCCGCCGGGGTCGGAGCCGCGGTCGGGCTCGGTCAGCCCGAAGCAGCCGATCGCCTCCCCGGCGGCCATCCTCGGCAGCCACTCGTTCTTCTGGTCCTCCGACCCGTACTTGTGGATCGCCGCCATCGCCAGCGACCCCTGGACGGACACGAAGCTGCGCAGCCCCGAGTCGGCCGCCTCCAGCTCCCGGCACGCGACCCCGTAGGCGACGGCGCTCGTCCCGGCGCAGCCGTAGCCCTCCAGGTGCATGCCGAGCAGTCCCAGTTTGCCCAGCTCGGGGGCCAGTTCGCGCGCGGGGAACGTCCCGTCCTCGAACCAGCCCGCCAGGTGCGGCGTCACCTTCTCCGCCACGAAGGCGCGCACGGTGTCGCGGACCATCCGCTCCTCGTCGGTGAGCCGGTCGTCCACGCGCAGCACGTCCATGCGGGGTCTCCTCCGTCGGGGGCCGTCCGCGACGAGGGTACGTCGGAGACCCGACCCTGACCGGGCAGGGGTCCGATCAGGGATGAATCAGGGCGAATCCGGATGTCAGAGTTACCTTCGGGTGGGCATGATCGAGGCATGGACATGGACAAGACCACGGGCAAGCAGCTCCGCCGCACGCACGAGGGACGCATGATCGCCGGCGTGTGCTCCGGTGCCGGCCGGTTCCTCGGCGTCGATCCCAACCTCCTGCGGCTCGGCCTGGCCGTCTTCACGCTCTTCGGCGGGGCGGGCGTCGCGCTCTACGCGATCGCGTGGCTCCTCATCCCCGAGGAGGGCGCGCAGAAGTCGGTCGCCGAGGACCTGTTCAAGAAGGCGAGCGACTCACCGACCGTCCAGGACGCGGTGCGGAAGGGCAAGGACGCCGTCAACAAGAACCGCACCCACGCCTAGGCTGTGTTTCAAAGTCCCGGCCCACTTCGCTCGCCTCGCGGCTCGCTACGTGACCGGGCCTTGGCGAACGCGGCATCGCTTCGCGATCTGCCCGGCTCCGCTCGCCTCCGGCTTCGCTCCACCGGCCAGGTCACGCGTTCGCGCGCTTGACCGGAGCCACTTCGAGACAGGCCCTAGGACGCGGGGATGCCGGACAGTTCGTCGCCGCCCCCGGAGGAGGGGGTGACGACGACGGGTTCGACGTGCTCGCGGGACCCGGCGATGACGCCTCCGCGAACCTGGTTCCAGCCCAGGGTCAGGATGGCGGCGGCCGACAGGCCGAGGACGCCGGAGAGCGCCACCACGGTCTCCGGCCCCAGCACCTGGGCCGCGGCGCCGCCGACGAGGATGCCGACGCCCTGCCCTGCGAGGATGCCGGACTGGGCGAGCCCGAACGCCTGCCCCCGCCCCGACGCCGGCACCGCGCCCACGAACGCGGTGTTGGCGGCGAGCTGGTAGGCGCCGCCGACGCCCGACAGCGCCCACAGCGCGACGACGCACCACAGCGGCGGATGCGCGCCCGCGCCGATCAGCGGCAGGCACGCCAGCATCGACATCCACCCCATGACGTGCAGCCGGCTCGCCGGGCGGACGAACCGGCTGAACAGCAGCGAGCCCACCACCATCCCCGCCGGCATCGCCGCCAGCAGCAGCCCGGCCGTCACCGCGCCGCCCCCGAACGTCGCCGCGTACGGGACGGCCAGGCCTTCGGGGATCACGTAGAACGCGCACAGCCACGCGAACAGCACCAGCGACCGCAGCACCGGATCGCCGAACACGAGCCGCACGCCGTCGCGCGTGCCGCGCCACAGCCCGAGCGACTGGAGCTCCCTGCGCCGCTGCGCGGGCCGCCGCCGCAGCCCGCCGATCAGCACGACGGCGGACGCGCCGAACGTCAGCGCGTCCAGCCCGAGCGCCTCGTAGGTCCCGACGACGGCGACGGCCGCGCCGCCCACGAGGAAGCCCAGCACCTGCGTGATCTGCTGGGTGACGTTCGCGATCGCCGACCCCGCCACATACCTGTCGCCTTCCAGCACGTCCGGCATGACGGCGGCGCGGGCGGCGGAGAACGGCGTCCCCAGGAGCACCGTGAGGAACACCAGCCCCGCGAGGCCCGCGACCGGCATCGGCACGAGCGCCATCACCGCCACCAGCCCGGCCCGCAGGACGTCGCAGACGACCATGACCGTGCGGCGCGGGAAGAGGTCGGCCAGCCCGGACAGCACGGGCCCGCCCACGATCGGCGGCAGGTAGGTCAGCGCGTACATCAGCGCCGTGAGCAGCGTCGACCTGGTGTGGTCGTACACGAGCACGGCGAGCGCGACCTGCGCGAGCTGGTCGCCGACGAACGACAGGGCCTGCGCGAGCCAGAGGGCGCGGAACTCACCCACCGCGAACACCTCGCGGTAGGTCGCCTGCTCATCCGGCGGTCGACGATGCCGGCCGGTCTGCCTTCCCGCCACGCACGCTCCAGTTCAGCCCGCCCGGTGCCGGGCGCCCTCCCCTATTAACTCACGCTGCGTGGCAGTTGCGTGACCTACAGTGCGCATTTCCCGAATCAGTATCCGAGTTCGTGCAGCCGCTCGTCGTCGATCCCGAAGTGGTGCGCGATCTCGTGTACGACTGTTATCCGGACTTCTTCCACCACGTCCTCCGCGGTGTCGCAGATACGGAGGATCTCGTGGCGGTAGATCGAAATGTGATCGGGCAGGACGGCCCCGTACCAGTCGCCCCGCTCGGTGAGGGGGATGCCCTGGTACAGGCCGAGAAGGCCGCGCTCCGGCGCATCGTCCTCCACGACGATGACGACATTGCGCATGTGGGCGGTGAGCTCGGGCGGCACACTGTCGAGAGCCTCCGCCACGAGGTCCTCGAACGCCTCTCGCGACAACTCCATCACACCGATCATTCTGCTCGACAGAAGGGGAACACGTGCCCAAGGTCCGCGCCGCGTCGACCCAGGCTCTCGCCGCCGTGCGCGCACAGGCCGCGCGCGTCCGCGCCGCCTGCTCGCCGGTCACCCGCCGCGCCCGGCCCGCCCTCGAAAGCCGCTGGACGCGGTTCTCCCTCGTCATCGTCGTCGGGCTCGCCGGAGGCTATCTCGGCCTCCTCGCCGGCGGCAGCTACGTCACCCCCGTCGGCCCCGCGGACGTCCAGCTCACCCTGCACCCGTCCCTGCACGGCGGGACGGTCCTGAAGCTGCCCCCGCTCGGCTCCCTCCGGCTCGACACCCACGGGGGGCCCGTCTCCCTGGAGGCGCGCCTCACCGACCTGCGCCCCGACCAGGCCAAGCAGCTGATCGAGGACGAGACCGAACTCGACCGGCTCACCGACCAGATCGGCGGCCAGCTCCGGCACGGCCTCTCCGAGCTCCTCCTGCGCGCCGTCCTCATCGGCCTCGCCACGAGCTTCCTCGCGTCCCTCGTCCTGTTCCGCTCCTGGCGGCGCGCACTGCTCGGGCTGGGCTCCGCGGCCGCGGGCCTCGTCGCCCTCACCCTCGTCACCTGGGGGACGTTCAACCCCCAGTCCATCGCCGAGCCCCGCTACACCGGCCTGCTCGCCAACGCCCCGCAGGTCGTCGGCGACGCCCGCAGCATCGTCGAGCGCTTCTCCGCCTACCGCGCCCAGCTCGCCCGCCTCGTCGGCAACATCTCCGAGCTGTACGCCACCACCTCCACCCTCCCCACCTACGAGCCCGACCCGTCCACCATCCGCGTCCTGCACGTCTCCGACATCCACCTCAACCCCGCCGCCTGGAACGTGATCAAGTCCGTCAGCACCCAGTTCAAGGTGGACGTCATCATCGACAGCGGCGACCTGATGGACCACGGCAGCAAGCCCGAGGACAAGTTCGCCGACGAGATCTCCGGCCTGAAGGTCCCCTACGTCTACGTCCGCGGCAACCACGACTCCAAGGAGACCCAGAAGGCCGTCGCGCGGGAGAAGAACGCCATCGTCCTGGACGGCGGCGGGACCCGCGAGGTCGCGGGCCTGCGCGTCTACGGCCTCGGCGACCCCCGCTTCACCCCCGACAAGAGCACCCGAGACGACTACGTCGGCGCCGACCAGCTCCGCGCCGAGGGCCTCCGGCACGCCGACGAACTCCGCAAGGCGGGCAAACTCCCCGACCTCGTCGTCACCCACGACCCCTCCGAGGGCGAGGGCTTCTCCGGTGTCGCCCCCATGGTCCTCGCGGGCCACACCCACGCCCGCTCGACCAAGCTCCTGCCGACCGGCACCCGCCTGTTCGTCCAGGGCTCCACCGGCGGCGCCGGCCTGCGCGGCCTCGAACACGAGGAGCCCACCCCGATCGAGCTGTCCGTCCTCTACTTCAGCCGTGCCAGCCACCGCCTCCAGGGCTGGGACGACCTCCGGCTCGGAGGCCTCGGCCTCACCTCCGCGCAGATCGAACGCCACCTCGAACCCGCCCCGGACCGCGCCCTCAGGCCCCAGCCCCCGGCCGCGTCCCCGCCCGCGTCCCCGACGTCCCCGTTCCCCTCGGAGTTCCCGTCCGACTGGCCGTCCCGCACCCCGTCCCCGACCGTCACGCCGTCCCGCACCCCCTCTCCGGGGTAACCGTTTGCACGCCGCCCCGCCACGTCCTCTAGACTTGGCGAGTCGAGTGGCGACCATGTCCGCCACCACGGGCCCCCTTCGTCTAGCGGCCTAGGACGCCGCCCTTTCAAGGCGGTAGCGCCGGTTCGAATCCGGTAGGGGGTACACGACCGAAAGACGGAGAGCGTCCCCGCTCCTCCGGCGGGTGCTCACCGAGATCGGCGATCTTCTCGCCGGGCACGGCCCGACGTGCCGGTGACCGAGCCGAGCCAGAGCAGGTCGCGGGCGCGGGTCATGGCGACGAACAGCTGGCGGCGGGCGAGTTCGGCGCGTTCCTGGTCGGCGGCGGCCTCCTTGGTCGAGGCGGGCAGGTCGGCGTCATGGTGGGGCAGGAAGACGTACTTGAACTCCAGACCCTTGGCGCGCCGGTAGGTGCCGAGCTTGACGGCGTCGACCGGACGCCCGTCATAGTTCTCCAGCCGCAGGACCGGGATGCCCGCGCGGGTCAGCAGCCGGTGGTAGTCGCCGATCTCCTTCAACGAGCGGCACAGGACCGCCATGTCGGCGAACGCGCCAGGGCCGTCGGCCAGCTCCTTGATCGCCTCCACCAGCCGCTGGTCGTGGTCGGCCCCGTCGGCGGCCTCCACGCGCAGCACCCTTCCATCGTGGTAGGTCAGGTCGACGCTGCGGCGGCCGTTGGGGCTCGGACCGTCCAGGTCGTCGAACGGGTCGTCGGAGACCAGTTCCATCGCGGTCTGCAGGATCTCGGCGGCGTTGCGGTAGTTGGTGCGCAGCACCGCGCCGCGGCCCTTGATCCCGATCCCCGCCTCACCGAGCCGGAACCCGCCCGGATACACCGCCTGCTGCCCGTCCCCGATCAGCAGCAGGCCGTTCGGGCCGTCCCCGGCCAGGGCGTTCAGCAGTCTGACGCCGGTCAGGGTGAGGTCCTGGATCTCGTCGACGATCACCGCGGCGTACGGCGGATCGGCCGGGCGCTCGCTCAGTTCCGCCAGCGCCGCCAGCAGCACGTCGCTGAAGTCGCAGACGCCGCGTTCGCCGCGCAGCATCTCGTACTCCTCATAGAGCAGCCACGCCGCCTCCCGGTGCGCCGTCTGCAGCGCGGTGCGGCGGCCGTACCGTGCGACGGAGCGGTACTCGTCCAGGCTGGACAGGCCCCGGCCCTTGATGACGTAATGGATCTCCTCTTCCCAGTACCCGGGATTGGGGTCGATCTCGGTGAGCAGGCTGTCGCGGCCCACGCTCACCCAGGCACGGGAGAACGCGTCCGCGGCCCGGTCGCGCTTCAGCGGTACGTGGACGCCCCGATCGGCCAGGAACGCCTGCGCCCAGGCGTGCAGGCTGGTGAACTCCACCCGGTCGGCGAACGTCCCCGCCATCCGGCGGAACAACTGCCCTTGCACCCGCGGCAGGTTGTTGACGTAGGTGACGTACAGGATCCGACCCGTGCCGCGGGCCGCCAGGTGCGCGGCGCGGTGCAGACCCACGACGGTCTTCCCGGTTCCGGCCGGGCCGCTGATACGCGCCGGGCCGCTCCAGTCGCGGCGCGCGAGAGCCACCTGGTCGGCGTGCAAGAACGTCATCCACTGCTCGATCGGCGCGTGGAGCAGCGACTCCATGGCCGCCTGCTCCACCTCCTCCACGGCGAACAAGGCCTCCCCCTCCGTGTCCGACGACGTCGAGGCACGCGGCCGCTCGTCCAGCACGGTGGTCTCGTAGGCGGGGAAGGCCTCCTCCAGATGCGCGGTGACCGCGCGCACCATGGCCGGAGTCAGCCGTTTCGGCTCGGCGACCAGGGCGTTGACCGCATCGGGGTCACCGAGCAGCCGGACGCGGCCGAGTTCGGTGTCCAGACGGTGGCCGGCGAACACCATGAGCGGACGCACCGCGACCGGGGACAGTCCCAGCGCCGCCACCTGCTCCTCCGCCGTACGGGTCATGGCCAGCAGCTTGCGGACCTCACCGTCGCGGTCCTGCGCACCGGCCGTCAGGCGACCGTCGTCGACCCGGGGCACGTCCCGCCAGCGCTTGACGTCGATGACGAACACCCCGCCCGGCCCCACGGTGATCATGTCCACGTTCGCCGACCGTGAGCCCGGCCAGCGCCGGTCGACCAGCAACCGCCAGCCCAGGGCCGTCAGGCTCAGCAGCGTCGCGGCGACGCGGCGCTCCGCCTCGGCCGCGGCCTCGAAGCGCCCGGCCAGCTCGTAGGCCTCCCGCGACCGCCGCGCCAGCTCCAGCGCGTCCTCGCGCGCCCGCCGCCCCCGTGCCCCCGCCGATCCGCCAGCCCCCATCGCGCGCCTCTCGAACCCGTCGGAAAGTTACGATCTTCAACAGATAGCAACGACGACCTTCGAGTCAACAGCGCATTGGCCACATTTGTCTCCACCCGCGCGGGCGGCGGCGCGACCACGCCGGGCGGCTCGGGCGGGCGGCCTCTCCGGCGGATTCTGCCCCCCTTTCCTCGGGAACCCTCCTGATAAGATCGCCGCGCAATCAAAACTGAAAAGCCCCTGGCTCTTCAGTCGTCCGCGAAAGCGGGCGCACGAAGGGCCGGGGCAGACGTCACCGGGATCCCTTTGTGCGCCCCAACAAACAAAGGGGTTCCCGTGACAAGGAAAAGTTGGCGCCCGCGAGATCTCCTCGCAGGCGTCCGCAGGTATCTGGGGACGCTGTCAAGCGATCTCCGCGCTGCGGACAAGAGGGTGCTCGCGATGGTCATGACCGCGAACGCGGCGGGTGTCGCCAATGGCTTCATCCTGGCGCTCACGGGCGTGACCGAGAACGTGGGACCGATGACGGCGGCCTGCGTCTCGGTGTTCTTCGGCACGCCGGTCCTGTGGCTGTTCTTCAGACCGTCGCTGCGAAGCCACTGGTCCGTATGGATGCCGTCCCTCCTCCTGGGCATCAGCATGGGAGTGAACAACATGGCCTACCAGAACGGCTTGAGGTGGGTTCAGTTACAACTCCTGCAGCCCCTCTCGTTCCTGTTCAGCGCCATCTTCCTGGTCGGCCCCAGGGTCGTGCGTGACGCCAGGAACGGGAGATACTCGACCGCCATGTGGCCGGTCCTCGCCGGGCTCGGCATCTGGACCCTGGCCGCCGACACGGCCGGCGGAGCAGGCGGCGCGGGCGGACGGGCCTTCACCGACGCGATACCGCGGATCCACGTCCTCGGCCGGCTCGTTCCGGATTGGGGGCTGGGCCTCGGAATCCTGTTCCTCACCGCGGCCACGTACGCCTACTACAGCAGGAAGATGGAGGTGTTCGGCACGGAGGTCAGCGGAAAGATCAACACTCTGGCCTCCATCCCCGCCTTCGTCATCCTCGCTTTGGGCGCGTGGGCGTTCGAGAGCGACTGGACCGGCGTGACGGACGGCTACTGGCTGTATCTGCTGATCTGCGCGTGCAGCGGCATGTTCCTCTCGCTTCTCAACGGAGTCGTCATGGTGAAGGCCTACGGCAGAGGCCTTCTCGCGTCCACGACCGTGATGCTCTCCCCGCTGCGGACCCTCCTCGGGACCTTCCTGGGGATGCTCGCGGCGCACACCGCCCCCGGCCCGCTGGGGTCGGCGGCGATCGGCCTGATCCTCGTCGCCTCCTGCGGGGCGGCGGTGATCCAGAGTCGGAAGGCCGACTCTGAGTGACCCGGCGGCGGGGAGGCTCTGCCTCCCCGCCGTTCGCGTGCCGCCAGGTGGCCGCCCGCGCGGCCGTCCGGAACGCATATTCGGTTGGCCGGGCTGCGCGGCCCGGCTACTGTTCGTCCCACCTCGCGGCTGCTGAACCTCGGGGAGTCCATCGCCTGCTGAGCGATGTCCCGTGCGTCCGTTCTGGACGACCACGTCTGTGACCCATGCCCGAAACACAGCAGCCACCAGGGAAGCTCATGACCGCGCTCCAGCAGGATTCTCGCCTCGTCCGTACTGACGACGACTGGCTCCATCTCCCCAACCGCTGGGACGTCCCCGTCGACATCTGCGCCGGCGCCGACGTGCCGATAGAGCCCGGCGCGGTCGAGGAGGTCCTCACCGTGCTCGAAACCGCCGGCACCTTGGCGCGGCTCGCCGACGCGACCGGGGGCGGGGAGGCGCGCATCGACCGCGTCGCGCTCACCCCGGATCTGCACAAGGGTGCCGGGATCCCGATCGGCACCGTGCTGCGGACCACCGGCGCGCTGATCCCGCAGGCGGTCGGCAACGACGTCAACTGCGGCATGCGGCTGGAGACGACCTCGCTCACCGTCGACCAGGTCCGTCCCCGCCTGGACGCGCTGGAAGGGCGGCTGCGGCACCTGTTCTTCGAGGGCGGCCGGCGGATCGCGCTGTCGGGGGTCCAGCGGGAGGCCCTGCTGCGCGACGGGCTGCCCGGCCTGCTCGGCGTTCCGGGCGATCGCGCGGGCGGAGTCTGGTCGCAGCACCGGCCCGAGGACGGGCGGCCGGGCCGGATCCACGGCGAGCGGTACCCGGCCACGACCGCCGAACCGTTCCGCGACTGGATCGACAGCGCGGGCGGCACCAGCTACGACAGCATCATCGGCAGCGTCGGTGGAGGCAATCACTTCGCCGAGCTCCAGTACGTCGCGTCGGTCCACGACCGGCACGCCGCCTACGCCTGGGGGTTCGAGCTCGGGCAGGTCGTCCTGATGGTGCACAGCGGCTCGCTCTCGCTGGGGCACCAGGCCAACGCCGACGGCCTGGAGCAGGCGAGGAGGGCCTGGCCCGCACGCGTCCCGAAGCCGGACAACAAGATCCTTCCGATCCTCCTCGGCGAGCGGAACGAGGCCGTCCTCCGGCGCTACCTCGACGCGTTCGGCAACGCCGCGAACTTCGCGGTCGGCAACCGGTTCTTCCTCTCGCTCATGCTGCGCCAGGGGCTCGCCGCCGAGTGCGGCGCCCTCTCCGCCGATCTGGTCTACGACGCCCCGCACAACCTGCTGTGGCGCGACGACGACGGGTCGGTGGTGCACCGCAAGGGCGCGACGCCCGCGGGCGGGTACGCCGACATGGCGGGCGGACCGTACGCGATGTGGGGCGAGCCGGTGATCGTGCCCGGGTCGATGGGGGCGGCCAGCTACGTGCTGCGCGGGCACGGCAACCCGCGGACGCTGGCGAGCGCGTGCCACGGCGCCGGACGCCGCGTTCCGCGCGGGGCGGCGTCCCGGGCCGGCGACGCCGAGCTCGACGCGTTCCTCGCCGAGTTCCGTGTGGTCACGCCCCTCGACCACCGCGATCCCGCGGTGGCGCGCCGCGCGGACGTCATGGCCGCCTGGCGGCGCGACCTCAAGCAGGAGGCGCCGTGGGTGTACAAGGACATCGGCCCCGTGGTGTCCAGCCTGGGACGGGCCCGCGTCGCGGACCCGGTGGTCGAGCTGCGGCCGCTGCTGACCGTCAAGGGGTGACCCGCCAGGCCCGGCCGTCCGGACGTCGCGGACGGCCGGGCCGTCGTTCCCTCGTTCTACTGGTCCAGGCCGAACGCCGCGGAGACTCGGCGTGCGAGGTCCTCCTCGGTGACCGTGGGGTCCACTCTGAGCCCGTTCAAGTCCAGGTCCCGGGTCTGCTCGGTGAGCCGGTCGGTGAACATGGCGTCGCGCTGGAGCAGGTTCCGCAGCGCGTGCGGCGGGTCGGCCGTCCTGGCGACGAACCCCCACGCGGGCCCACCGCGGTCGTCGAACACCGCCTGGCGGAACCCGGGCGTGGGCAGCAGCCAGACGGCGTGGCCGATCTCGGTGAGCAGGGGCCGGACGAGGTCGGGCAGCAGCCGGAACCCCTCGGCCAGCACCGGGCGGTCGGCGGGAAGGGCGAGAAGGTCCTCGACGATCAGGTCGAATCCCTCACCCCGGTACCAGTGGAAGGTGTCGAGCATCTCGCGCGGGCTCCTGGCCACCCACCGCTCGTCCATGTCCATGGCCGCGAAGTCGCGCAGGTAGGGAGCCCGTTCGGCGGGCATGCGGCGGGCGTGGTCGGGCATGACCGCGTCGGTGTCGTACAGGCGCATCCCGTACCGGCCGGCGATGCGCCGCGCGATGGTCGACTTCCCGGCCCCACTGCCGCCGCCGATCCAGTAGACGTGCCGCAATCTTTCCCGCGCGACACCGGGGTGGGCCCCTTCGTCCAGGGCTGAGTGCATTCGTCGGCTCCTCGCGCGCGCCTGTCGGCTTGGGCTCCCACCGGCACCGCGGCCGGTCGGCGGTCCCGTAGTGCTCAGCGTACTGACGGGCCGTCCGGCTCCAGGCGTCCTCGCAGCCCGCACGCGCCGTCCGCTCTTGCTCTGGACGCGGTGGCGTTTTCCGGAAAGACTCATGCTGAGTACACGGAAGATCACTCACCGCAGCATCGGCCGACCGTGCGGCGCGGGTGACGGCGAAGGGCGGGAACGGGACGTGGTGCCGCGACCTGGGCAGGAGCTGAACCGGAGATATCGGCTTGTGGAGGTGCTCGGGCAGGGCGGCATGGGGCAGGTCTGGTCGGCCCTCGATCTGGAACTGGAACGCCGGGTGGCGATCAAACTCGTGCCCGTGGACGTGCCCTCGGACGCGGCGCCGGAACTGCTCGCGCGACTGCGGCGGGAGGCCAGGACCGCGGGGAGGCTCCAGCATCCGGGGATCACCGCGGTCTACGACCTCGGCAGGCACGACGGGGCCCCGTACGTGGTGATGGAACTGCTCGACGGGCGGAGCTTCCGGGACCTCCTGGACGCCAGCCCCGGGGGCCTGCCCGTCGACCGGGTCGTGGACCTCGCGATCGAGGTGGCCGACGCGCTGGCGTACGCGCACGCCCAAGGCCTGGTGCACCGGGACATCAAGCCGGGCAATCTCATGGCGCTGGCCGGGGGCGGCGTGAAGATCTGCGATTTCGGCATCGCGCGCTTGCCCGAAACGACGGCCATCACCGTCCGGGGTGTTTCCGGGACCCCGGAGTACATGGCGCCCGAGCAGTCCCCCGGCGCGATCGATGCTCGTGCCGACATGTACGCACTGGGCCGCACCCTCTTCGTGCTGTTGACGGGCAAGCACGCCTCCAGCACGTCGCCGGACGGCATCTCCCGGGAACTCTGCTCGGCCCACCCCGACATCCCACCGCGGCTGAAGCGGCTGCTTCTGCGACTGCTCGCGGTCGATCCGGCCGAGAGGCCCGACGCGGCCCTGCTCCGCGACCGGCTCACCGCGCTTCGCGACGGCCTGGACGGGCCCACCGGCGCTCGACCCCTTCCGGCGCGTACGCGGGAGACCGCCTCGGACCGACGCCCCGGCGACGCGCCCCCATCCCCGATCCCGCGCCCCCGCGCGACGAAGGGGCGGCGACCCGACCCGGAGCTGTTCACCTGGCCCGAGGTCCGCGAGCCGCGCGCCTGGATCGTGCGGACGGCGATGGCGTCCGCTCCCGCGTGGTTCCTGATCAATGCCTGTCAGTTCTGGTACCAACTGCCCGCGCGCCACAGCTGGTTCACGCTGTTCTGCGTCGTCGTCGGCGCTTACGCACTGGGCGCGATGACCATCTCCGAATGGGATTACCCGGATCGGCGGTCCTCGGCAGGGCAGGGAGATGATCTGCCGGACCGGCCGGGTCTGTTCGGAGGGTTGCTGACCGCGGTCGCCCTGCTCATCGCCTTGCTGTTCTACGGCGTCCGGGCAGTGACCGGCGCCGGTGGCGATCGCTGGCTGATGCTGTTCTGGACCCTCGCCGGCCTGGTCTCCTTCACGACCGCCTTCAGCACCAGGTGGATCCACTCCTATGAGTCCGGGATGAAGTCCTTGATGCTGAGCGACTGGGCGCGGTGCCGGGCGATCGCCGGAACCGCGGCGAGCACGGTCTGGTTCGGCGAGCCCTACGAGGACTCCCGGCTGCCGGGGCTCGGCGATCTACCCTCCGAACTTCCGGCCGCTCGCTTCTTTCGCTTGGAGAAGGGCCCCTTCTCCGTCGCCGTCGTGTGCGGATTCAAAGTGCTGCTGGTCTCCACGACGACGTGGCCCCCCGGGTTGTACCAGGATGTCGGCTACAAAGAACTCCTCCGGGACGGGCGGTCCTTTCCTTCGGGCGTGCGGGAGATCGAGGAACTCGCCAGCGCCCGGTTCGACTGGGTCTACCGGGTCAACAGCAGGCAACCGCACCGCGTGCCGAAGTACTCCGACGTCGGAGCCGTTCTCGTCGTCGGGCGACCTGCCGACGGCACGGGTGACGTGGTGCTGGGTGACGGCTCCTCCCTGTCGCTCTCTTCGATCAGATGCACGACGCCGGCCGGTTTCCCCGACGTCGTCCGCTCGCGCTTCGAGGGGGCCGACCGCATCGATCTGCCGACGATGGCGAGGATCCTCGACCACTACGACCGGACACAGGACCCGGCCCCGGACGAGACCTGACCGCACTCCGGGCCACCCATGGCCCCCGGGGCAGGTTAGCGACACCGTGTTGGTATCTTGACGACATGATGTCGACAAGTGCCGGGGTGTGGGGCTGATGTTCCTCGCGCTTCGTGAGCTGCGGTTCGCCAAGGTCCGGTTCGGGCTGATGGGCGCCGTCGTGGGCCTGATCGCGGTTCTCATGGTCATGCTGTCCGGGCTGTCGGTGGGGCTGGTCAGGGACGGCGTGTCCGGGCTGCAGAACCTGCCGGTCACCTCCTTCGCGTTCGAGCGCGGCGTCCAGCACGACTCCGCCTTCTCCCGGAGCGTGGTGGACGTGTCCGCCGTGGACGCCTGGCGGGGGCGGCCGGGTGTGGCGGAGGCGGCGCCCTACGGGAACACGCTCGTCAACACCAAGAGCGACCGGGGCGTGGACATCGACCTCGCGCTGTTCGGGGTGGCGCCGGACTCGTTCCTGTCGCCCGGCGTGGGCGAGGGCTCGCGCCTGGGGAGCGCGGACGGTGTCGTCGTCAGCAGCACGGCCCTGGACGCCGGGCTGCGCATCGGCGACACGATCACCGTCGCCCGGCTCGGGACGAGGCTGCGCGTCGTCGGCGCCACGCCCCGGCAGAACACCTTCGGGCATGTCGACGTGGCCTACGTCCCCCTGCGGACCTGGCAGCTGATCAAGGCCGGAGCGGCCCCGGGCGACCCGGTGCCCGCGCACGCCGCGCAGGAGATCACCGCCGTGGCGGTGCGCGCGAAGCCCGGCGCCTCGGTCGACCTCGCCGCGGGCGACGCCGCCGCCCGGACCGAGAGCCTCGCTCTGGAGGACTCCTACGGCGCCTCGCCCGGCTACTCGGCCGAGACGTCCACGCTCCAGCTCATCCAGGTGTTCCTGTACGCGATCTCCGCCCTGGTCGTCGGAGCGTTCTTCGCCGTCTGGGCGATCCAGCGCAAGCACGAGGTGGCCGTGCTGCGCGCCATGGGCGCGTCGAGAGGGTGGCTGCTCCGCGACGCGCTCACCCAGGCGTTCCTCCTGCTCGTCGCCGCCGTCGCGATCGGCGCCGGGATCGGCGTCGGCCTCGGCTCGCTCATCACCGGCGGCGGCATGCCGTTCGCCCTCAGCGCCCCGAGCGTCACGGCCGCCGCCGCGGGGCTCGTCCTTCTCGGGCTCGCCGGCGCCGGCGCCGCCGTCGCCCGGATCGCGTCCATCGACCCGGCCACCGCCCTTGGAGGCAACCGATGACCGGCCGGACCACGCCGACCGCCGGGCCGCCCGAGGCCGGCGCGACCGACCGCCCGGGCCTGGTCATGGAGGGCGTCTGCCTCCGCCACGGCGACGGCTCCGAGACCGTCCAGGCCCTCGACGACGTCGATCTCGCGGTGCGCCCCGGAGAGCTGGCCGCCATCGTCGGCCCGTCCGGCGCCGGGAAGTCGAGCCTGCTCGCGGTCGCGGGCGGGCTCGCCCGCCCGGACCGGGGCACGGTCACGCTCGCGGGGCTCGACATCACGGCCGCCGGGGCGAGGGCCAGGGCGAGGCTGCGGCGGGAGCACGTCGGGTTCGTCTTCCAGTCGGGCAACCTGGTCCCGGCGCTCACCGCCGCCGACCAGCTCCGGCTTCCGCTGCGGTTCCGCCCGCGCCGCGCCCGCTCGGGCCGCGACCCCCTCGCGCTGCTGGAGGACGTGGGGATGGCGGACAAGGCCGACCGGCGCCCCCATCAGCTGTCCGGCGGGGAGCGGCAGCGGGTCGGCATCGCCCGGGCCCTGGTGACGGGGCCGAGCGTGCTGCTCGTGGACGAGCCCACGGCCGCCCTGGACCGGGCGCGCAGCCACGAGATCGTCCGGCTGCTCGCCCGCGAGGCGGAGCAGCGCGGCGTGGCGGCCATCATGGTGACCCACGACCACGACGTTCTCGAACACTGTGACACCGTGTACGAGATGATCGACGGACGCCTGGCCGCGCTCGCCTGACGCCCCGGCCGGGCCGTCCGGCGAGTACGGCGGGACCGGTGGGAGGGGGCCGCGTGCCGAAGATCCAGGCGCCGACCGTGGCGGAGCACCGCGCCGCGCAGCGGGCGGCGCTGCTCGACGCCGCCCGCGCCCTGCTGTCCGAGGACGCCGAGCGGGCCCCCGGCCTGGCGGACGTCGCCCGCCGGGCCGGGCTGGCCCGCTCCAGCGTGTACGCCTACTTCAAGTCCCGCGACGATCTGCTCGACGCCCTCATCGTCGACACCTTCCCCCGCTGGTCCGCCTTCGTCGAGGCACAGATGGGCAAGGCCAGGACGCCCGGCGACCGGGTCCTGGCCTACGTCTACGCCAACCTCCGCCTCGTCGCCCGCGGAGACCACGCGCTGGCCCGCGCCCTCGCGGCCACCGGACGCACCGACACGCTGGCCAACTCCAGCCGGCTGCTCCACGACGAACTCCAGACGCCGCTGCGCGCGGCCCTCACGGACCACGGCGCCTCCGACCCCGACCGGACGGCCGAACTCGTCCAGTCGATCGTCTACGCCCTGACGCGGATGATCGAGGACGGCCTCGCCGAACGCGCGGCCCGCCGCCTCGCCCACGAACTGCTCGCGCCCTATCTGGAGTCCGCGACCCCGTAGGCGGGGCGGAACCGGCTCGGTCGGCGCCGTGCGTCACCCGGTCCAGAGGTCATCGACCGCGGCGCTGACGGCCGCGGGTTCGACCCTCGCGAGGGCCTTCAGACTCAGGGACCACGAGGCGGCGCGCAGCGCCAGAGCGAGCAGCCGCCGCGCCCTGTCCGGCGCGGCCGACTCGGCCACGAGCACGAACCGCTGCGCCTGCCAGCCGGTATGGGAGATCTCCAGGGCGAGGGCCTCGGCCCGGTCGAGATCGCCGACCGCGACCGCCCCCTCGGCCAGCCACGCCAGCGCGTTCGCCCGCTGGACGGGCAGGGGGTTCGACCGGGCGGTGTCCTCGGCCTGGTCCATGAGGCGGCGCGCCCACGCGGGCGGGGCAGCGGCCCCCGCCGCCTTGAGCACCTCGGTCACCCCCATCACCCGTTCCCCCGGTGACGTCGCGGAACGGGCGATGTCCTCCCCTCGGTCGAGGTCACCGGCGGCGGCGACCGCCCTGGCCAGCGTTCTCAACTCCATGTCGCGCCTGCCGGGATCGGGGACGGCACGGGCGGCGGCCTCGGCCCGGTCGGCGAAACGGTGCGGATCCCGCCCGGCCGGCGCCCCCACCGCCCGGGTCAGCGCCGACGCCAGCGCGATCGGGTCGGAGACGTCGGAGAGCGCGGCCTCGAAGCGGTCGACGCACGCGCGGACGCGTTCCGCGTCGCCGCCGGCCACCGCGGACCGGACCACCGCGGCCAGCGCCCCGGCCCGCCGGTTCCGGTCGGGGACCGAGTCGGCGGCGGCCGCGGCCTGGTCGACGTCACCGAAGGACGCCAGGGCCGCGACCGCGGCGCCCGAGGCCTCCGACTGCCAGATCGGGTCGGCGACCAGGTGGGCGGCCGTCACCGCCTGGGCCGCGAGCCGCCGCGCCCGTGCCCGGTCCCCGGCGGCGTCCGCGGCCTCGGCCACCTCGACCAGCGCGCGCGCCTGCCGGTAGGGGTCGGGGACGGCGCGGGCGATGGTCTCGGCGTGGCGGCGCTCCCCGATCGCCGCCAGAGCCCGCACCAGTTCGCCCAGGCGCATCGCCTGCCCGCGACGGTCGCGTTCGGAGCGGACGGCGCCCATGGCCTCGTCGGCGAGCCGCCGTGCCCGTTCCAGATCACCGGCGGCTCCCACGGCCTCGATCAGGACCGCACCGAACCAGGGACGAAGGGAGACCGAACGCGCGAGCGTCTCGGCGTCGGCGGCGAGCCGCCGGGCCCGCTCCAGATCACCGGCGGCCCCCGCGCCCCCGGCCACTTCGGCGAGGGCGGCGGCCGCCCGGCTCTGGTGGAGGACGGAGCGGGCGATCGACTCGGCCTCGTCGAACTCCCCGGTGGCGGCCACCGCCTTCACCACCTCGACCAGGGTCCGCGGCCGCCAGTGGTCGTCGGCGATGGAGACGGCCAGGGCCGCGGCCTGGTCGTGCCGTCCCGCGCCGGCGGCGGCCCTGACCACCCCGGCCATCGTCTGCCCCTGCCCGTACGGGTTGGCGATGGTGCGGGCGACCGCCACGGCCTGGTCGATGAGCCGCCGGGCCCGCTCCAGGTCACCGGCGGCCGTCGCGGCCTCCACCGCCGCCGCGAGGACGGCTCCCCGCTCTTGCGGGTCGAGCGGGGAACGAGCGATAGCCTCGGCGCGGTCCGCGAGCCGCCGGGCCCACTCCGGATCACCGACGGCCCCGGCGACCGCGGCGACCGCGGCCATCTTCTCCGCACGCCACCGCGGAAGGGGGAGGGAGTCCGCGAGCGTCGCCGCCTCGTCGAACTCGCCGGCGGCCGCCATCACGTCGGCGAGTGCCATCCTCCGCCAGGACGACTCGGGGATGGACCGCGCGATCGTCTCGGCCTGCGTGCGCTCTCCCACCGCCACCAGCGAGGCGACCACCCCGGCCAACCCTTCCGCCTGCGAGTCGAGATCGGACGCGGGCCCGGACCGGGCGGCGCCCGCGGCCTCCTCGGCGAGCCTCCGTGCCGCCCCCGGGTCGCCTGCGGCCCCAGCGACCTCGACCATCCCGGACAGTTCGGCCGTCCGCCACCGCGGACCGGCGATGGAACGGGCCGCGACCTCGGCCTGAGAGAGGAAGCGCCATGCCCACTCGAGGTCGCCGACCGCCACCGCGGCCCTGGCCGCCCCGGTCAGAGCCCGCGCCCGCCGGTCCGGGTCGGGTACGGAGCCGGCGAGCGCCTCGGCACGGGCCGGCCGGCCGGCACCGGCCCAGGCGGCGGGCACTTCGACGGGGATCTCGGCGTTGCGCTCCGTCAGCCGCTCCCGGGCGATGTTCAGCGCGAGCATGGCCTCCAGATCGGGTTCCGGACCAGCGCAGATCAGGTCCATGGCGGCGCCGATCTCGGCGAGGGCGGTGACGTCGCCGCCGGTGATGTCGAGCATCCGGTCGTGGCGGGCCCCGTCCGTCCCGCAGGCGACCGTGCGGGGCAGATCGCCGCGGCTCGCCAGCAGCCGGTGGTAGCCGCGCAGCAGGTACTCCGGCGTCCCGGCGGGCCAGCCCCGGCCGCGGTAGCCGTCCGCCCAGGCGTGGAGCCGCTGCCGGTACGCCTCCAGACGCTCCTCGCCGAGGTGGGCGACGGCCATGTCCTGCAGTTCCTCGTGCGCGAGGACGTAGACCTCGTTGCCAGGTCCGGGCCGCAGGTGGCTCGCCCGGGTGGAGAACGTCCGCCCGGTCACCGCGCGCAGCCGGTCGTCGACGTCGACGACCGGCACGCCGGTCAGCTCTCCCAGGTCGCCACTGGTGAGCCCGCCGCCGGCCGCCACGACCAGTCCGAGCAGATCCCTGGCGAGTTCCGTGCCGTGGAGGAGGGACCGCAACTCCCGCTCCGCGTCCACCCGGACCACGCGGGCCGCCTCCGACGGCGCCAGGGACCGGACGATCCCCGGATCGCGGAGCGGATGGTCGTCGGGGACGTCGGAGGGGACGGGCGGGTGCGGGCGGCCGGCCAGCACGACCCGCACGCCCTCGGGCGGCCGGACGGGGAAGAACGCGGCGATGCTGTGCGCGTCCGGCCCCGTCGTCGCCCCGCGGTCCTCGTCGAGCCCGTCCACCACCAGGACCAGGCGCGCACCGGCCTCCCGGCACCGCGCAGCGGCCTCGTCGAGCAGGCCGAGAAGGTGCGCCTCGCGATTGGCGTCGGTCAGGAACGCGGGGACGGGCTGCCCGGCCGCCTCCGCCAGCTGCTCCAGCACCACGTCCGCGAACGCGGCCCGGTCGCTGTTGCCGGCCCAACGCGCGGTCACGAAGAAGGACACGACGTGCACTTTCGGCGGGGGGTTCAGGACGAACCACGCCAGCAGCGCCGATTTGCCCGACCAGGCCGGAGCCTGCCACCACGCCCACGAAGGCCCGGAATCCCGGGTGCAGAAATCGGCCAGTTCCGCGAGCTCGTCGTCGCGGTCCAGCAGCCGCGCGGGAGCGATCCTCCGCACCTGATGCAGGTACGCCGACCGTGCCAGGGGCGACGCGGCGGTGTGGACGTCGCCGATGTGGACCCCGGAGATCGCGACGCCGCCGTGGTCGGCGCTCGCCGCACCGGACCCTCGGACCGACCCTCTCGGCTTCTTCACCGCCACCCGATCAGTCGTCGGTCAGATCGGCTCCGGACACCGCGTCGCCCCCGGCCGAGGCGTCCGCGTCACCGGTGCGCTCCACCGCGATGTCCCCCGGGCCCTGCCCCGCCGGCGCCCGGACTCCGCTGACGGCGTTGCCGCCGGGGCCCGAGACGGCCCGGCCGGAGTCCGCGACGCGGACGCCGCGCCTCGCCGAACCTGCGTAGGCCGCCCACCCCCCGACGCCCACCGCGGCCACCCCCGCGAGCGCCGACGCCGACGTCGCGATCTTGTTCGCCTGCTCCCAGCTCAGCGCTCCGAGCACCACGGCCAGGACCACCACGACCCCACACGTCACGATCAGAACGGCACGGCCTCGCTCCATGACGCCATCATCCATCAGCGCCCCCGGCCGCGCACCGCCCCACGGGCATCGGGCTTGGACCGGGAGAACCTGACCTGGCCGGGGGCGGAGAACGCGTCCCTCCTCGGGGTAAGGATCTCCCCATGAGCAAGGTCAAGCGGCTGCCCCGGAGCGTGTACGAGCCGGAACTCGCCCGCCTCCAGGCGGAGCTCGTCAATCTCCAGGAGTGGGTGCGCAGCGAAGGCGCCCGCGTCGTCGTGGTGTTCGAGGGGCGGGACGCGGCCGGCAAGGGCAGCACGATCAAGCGGGTCACCGAGTACCTCAACCCCCGCGTCGCCCGCATCGTCGCGCTCCCCGTCCCGACCGACCGCGAGCGGACCCAGTGGTACTTCCAGCGCTACGTCGAGCACCTGCCCGCCGCCGGGGAGATCGTCCTGTTCGACCGCTCCTGGTACAACCGGGCGGGCGTCGAGCGCGTCATGGGCTTCTGCTCCAAGCAGGAGTACACGCGCTTCCTCCACCAGTGCCCCATCTTCGAACGGCTGCTGGTGGAGGACGGGCTCCTCCTGCGCAAGTACTGGTTCTCCGTGAGCGACGCCGAGCAGGAGCGCCGTTTCCGCAGCCGCCTGGCCGACCCGATGCGGCGGTGGAAGCTGTCGCCGATGGACATGGAGTCCATCACCCGCTGGGAGGACTACTCCCGCGCCAAGGACGAGATGTTCGTGCACACCGACATCCCCGAGGCGCCCTGGTACGTCGTGGAGAGCGAGGACAAGCGGCGCGCCCGGATCAACATGATCGCTCACCTGCTGTCGAGCATCCCCTACCGCACCGTCGAGCCGCCGGACCTGGCGCTTCCCGAGCGGCCGCCCCCCAAGGGCTACGAGCGCCCACCGCGCGACATGCAGACCTACGTCCCCGACCACTCCGCGTCCCTGCTCTGAGACCGGCGCCGCGACGGCGCCGAGCCGCCGCCGGTGCGGTTAGCATCGCCGCATGCCGCTGACCGTCGACGGCCGCTTCGCCCCGTACGGGCCCTCGCACTGGGCGGCGCTCGGCCTGTTCGCGATCGGCTGCGCCGGGCTCGTGCTCCTCGGACGCGCCCAGCGGGCGGGCGCGGAGCCGGGTTCGGAGTTCGGCGGCCAGGCGCGCGGCTTCAGCAGGGCGTACGCGCTGGCGATCGTGTACGTGATGATCGGCACGCAGGCGCACACCCTGCTCCCCGGGCAGTGGCGGCTCGGGGGTTCGCTGCCCCTGCAACTGTGCGACGTGGCCTGGGTGGCCTCGGTGGGGGCGCTGTGGACGCTCGGCCGCCGCTGGTTCGCGCTGACGTACTACTGGGGCCTCACCCTGTCGGTCCAGGGCCTGCTCACCCCCGCGCTCAACGGCGCGGACTATCCCGGCATCGACTATCTGGGCTTCTTCGGGATGCACCTGATGATCGTGTGGTCCGCGGTGTACCTGACCTGGGGGCTCGGGATGCGGCCGGACCGGGGCGGCTACGGGTTCGCGGTCGCCGTCACGGTGGCGTGGGCCGTCGCCACGTTCGTCTTCAACCTGAGCGCGGGGACGAACTACGGGTACCTCAACGCCAAGCCCGGCACCGGCTCGGTCCTGGACCTGATGGGGCCCTGGCCCTGGTACGTGCTGGTCGAGGCGCTGGTCATCCTGCTCGGCTGGGCCCTGATCACCTGGCCCTGGACCCGCGCGAGCCGCAGGGGCCGCACGAGCCCACCGCCCGAGGCGACCCGTCAGCGGCTGTAGTCCAGGAAAAGCGTGCCGTTCTTGCCCCGCTCGACCTCGGTCAGCCTCCACGGCTGGACGCCGTCGCCGTCGAACACCCGCCTGCCGTGTCCGACCACCGAAGGGGCGACGACCAGCCGCAACTCGTCGACGAGCCGGGCCCGCAGCAGCGAGCGGGCCAGTTCGATGCTGCCGTGGAGGCCGATGTCGCCGCCGGGCTCCCCCTTCATGGCGGTGACGTAGTCGTGGACGTCCGTGGTGACCCGCGTGGAGTTCGCCCATTCCTCGCTGAACGCGCTGGAGGTGACGACGTGCTTGTGGGTGCCGTTGATGAAGTCGGCGAACGGCTGGAAGTCCGACTTGGGCCAGTGCCCGACCCAGTAGTCGTACGTTCCGCGTCCCAGCAGGACGTCGTCCTGTGCGGCGATGACCCGGTTCAGGTAGTCGACGAGCTGCGGACCGTCGTCCGCGAGCCAGTCGCCGTCCTCGAAGGCGACGCCGTCCAGCGACATCAGGTGGTAGAGCACGACCTTGCGCATGTGGTTCCTCCGATGATCGATCGTGGGTTCGGCGCCGCTACTTCTTGGCGGGGTCGGATCCGGCTCGCTTGACGATCTCGTCGCCGGGGCTCACCGCGTTCCAGAGGGAGCCGTCGACGCGGATCTTCTTGGTCTTGCCGTCGGTGAAGGTGACCTTGAGGTAGTGGTAGAGATTCGACCCGTCCGGCATGTTGCGGGACTTGCCGGCGACGACGCCTTCCCACTCTTCGTCCTCGTGCACCCGTCGTGACCTGAACATGGAATCGCCCGCCTCCGGTGATGGCCTGACCCGCTCACTTCTTGTGATCAGGTTAGGACGCTGCGAATCCACCGGGCCTCGGTCGCGCGGGGGGTCTTGCGGATGCGACTTCAGAGTGAGGGGCGGGGGTGGACGAGACCGAGGTCGTAGGCCATCACCACGGCGTGCACGCGGTCGCGGGCGCCGAGTTTGCGCAGCACGGACGAGACGTGGGTCTTCACGGTCGCCTCGGCGAGGGACAGGTACCCGGCGATCTCGGAGTTGGAGGCGGCGCGGGCGACCAGCGTGAGCACCTCCACCTCGCGGTCCGTCAGCCGGGCCAGACTCGCGGGCCGGACGGGTTCGGCGGGCTGGACGGCCACGAACCGGTCGAGGAGCCGGCGCGTCACGGTCGGGGCCAGCAGCGCCTCGCCCCGGGAGACCACCCTGACCGCGTCGGCCAGTTCCGGCGGGCGCACGTCCTTGAGGAGGAAGCCGCTCGCCCCGGCCCGCAGCGCGGCGTAGAGCGGCTCGTCCAGGTCGAACGTGGTGAGGATGACGACCTTGGGCGGGTCGGCGGCGGCGGTGATCCGCCGGGTGGCGGCGATGCCGTCGGTACCGGGCATCCGCACGTCCATCAGGACGACGTCGGGGCGCAGGCGGGCGGCCTCCCGGACGGCCTCGTCGCCGTCGCCCGCCTCGCCGACGACCTCCAGATCGTCGCGGGCATCGATGATCATGCAGAATCCGGCCCGGACCAGATCCTGGTCGTCGGCGACGAGCACCTTGATCGTCATGGAGGCTCCCTCGGAGGCGGCCCGCCCATCATCGCAGCGCGCACGACCGGCGACGTCCCGCGACCGGGAGCCCCGCCGGGGTCACCGGGCCGTCGTCGCCCAGAACCCGCAGTCGTGCTCCGCGGCGGCGTCGACGGTCCGGATCGCGCCCGGCGCGAGGCTCAGCGGCGCGGTGCCGGGCCGCCAGCGCGGCGCGCCCCGGTGGTTCGGGTCGCCGGTGCGGGCGAAGGCGCTCCAGTAGCCGACCATGGTCCGGGCCAGTCCCTTGCGCTCGCGGTTCACCAGCAGGTCCCTGCCGCCCAGGTCGAAGAGGTAGGGCAGGTCGGTGGCGTGGGCGGCGCCCTGCGGGACGTCGGGGACGTGCAGGCCGTTGACGTTGGGCGCGTCCTCGTCGGCGAACTCGTAGGAGTACACGGTCGTGCGCGCGGCGAGGTCGCGGGCTCCGGCCAGGGTCGAGCAGGCCCAGGACGCGTCGGTCAGGACCGTCGCCCAGGCCAGCCCGGCGGACGGGAACCGCGACAGCGGGTACCGGGCGGCGACCCTGCCCGCGTGGCGTCCGAACGCCTCCTTCAGCAGCCGCGGGTAGGTCCTGGCCGTGATCAGCTCCGGGTCGTACTGGATCGCGCCGGCGACGAAGGAGCGGGCCTCGTCGCGGGTGCCGCCGATGAGCACCGGAACGTGGGCGAACGCGCCCGCGCGCAGCGCCACCGCGGGGTCCCGCGGCAGCAGCCGGGTCCCGTAGGCGAGGTGGTCGGCGAAGGACGGCGAGTGCGGGAGGAGTTCGGCGGTGGTCTTGCCGCGCAGGCAGGCCAGGGCGCCCGCGCCGGTGCAGTCCAGTTCCTCGGCGGCGGCGAGGCCGTCGTCCTGCCCCTGGGCGACGGGGACGTAGGGCCGGTCGGCGGGCGCCCCGGGGAACAGGCCGCCGGCGGGCCAGCGCAGCCCGCACGAGCCCGAGGAGATGACCGCCTTGTCGAAGAGTCCCCTGGCCGCGGGCGAGGTGAGCAGCGCGCAGGTCGACATCGCTCCCGCCGACTGGCCGAAGACGGTGACGTTCCGCGGGTCCCCGCCGAACGCCGAGGCGTTGCGCCGCGCCCACCGCAGCGCCGCGATCTGGTCGGCGAACCCGAAGTCGCCCGACCCGGCCAGCCCGGGAAGTCCGAGGTAGCCGAACATCCCGAGCCGGTAGTTCACCGTGACGACCACGGCCTTGCCCTCGGTCGCCAGCCGGACGGCGTCGTAGTCCTTCCCGCTCCCCTGGGTGAAGCCGCCGCCGTGCAACCACACCATCACCGGCAGGGAACCGTGGTGTTCGCGCGGGGCCGTGACGTTGACATAGAGGCAGTCCTCACTGGACGGGTTCTTGGGCCCCGGCGAGCCCTGCGCGCAGTCCTTCCCCGGCTTTCCCACGTCCTTCACACCGCTCCAAGGACGCGGCTCGCGCGGCAACGTCCAGCGCAGGGCACCGGTCGGCGGCTGGGCGTAGGGGATGCCGAGAAACTGCCGAGCCTCCCCCTTCGCGATGCCCCGCACGCTTCCGGCGTCCACGCGCACGGTCAGCGGCGCGGGCTCGTGCGGCGAACGGCACGCCATCAGCGCCCCCGTGGCCGAGACCGCCGCGAGCGCGGTGCACACGCCCCTGAGCACAGGGGGCACGCTTCGGAAACCCGCCATCATCATGACCGCCCGTCTGATCACGTCCGCCTTCCGGCGGCACCGGTTCGAGAACAAGGACGGGATCACCCGCCGATTCGACGCTAGGGACCGCGGCGTCCCGAAGCCTCAGCCTGACGTTCGGTCTTCGACCCGCGACTACAGACGGAGCAGCAGGCCCGTCCCCGCCCACGGACGTAGGTGCCGCCCCCGGCGAGCGGGGCGTGCGTCAGATCCAGCCTTGCTGCCAGGCCCGGTGGGCGGCGGCGTGGCGGGTGGGGGCCTGGAGTTTCGCCATGGCGGTGGAGAGGTAGTTGCGGACGGTGCCGGGGGCCAGGTGGACCTCGGCGGCGATCTCGTTGACCGAGGCCCCGGTGCGGGCGGCGCGCAGGACCTCCAGTTCGCGGTCGGTGAGGGGGCAGTCGTCCTCGGTCAGCGCGGCCGCGGCGATGTCGGGGTCGACGTAGCGGCGGCCGGCGGCGACATCGCGGATGATCTCGGCGAGCCGGGACGCCGAGGTCGTCTTCGGGACGAAGCCGCGGACCCCGGCGGCCAGGGCGCGGCGCAGGACGGCTGGACGGGCGTGCCGGGTGACCAGGACGATCTGGGTCGGCAGTTCGGCCCTGATCTCCTCCGCGGCGCGCAGGCCGTCGGCGGGCGGCATCTCCAGGTCCAGGACCGCGATGTCCGGAGCGTGCTCGCGGGCCAGGCGGACGGCGTCGGTGGAGGTGGCCGCCTCGGCGACCACCGCGAGGTCGTCTTCGAGCGCGAGGAGGGAGGCGAGGGCGCTGCGGAGGAGGTCCTCGTCGTCGGCGATCAGGAGCCGGATCATCGGGCCTCGCCGGTCGCGGCGGGCAGGGACGCCACGAGCTCGAAGCGTTCGCCGTCGCGGGTCCAGGTGAGGTCGCCGCCCGCGGTCCGCAGCCGGCCGGCGAGGGTCTGCAGGCCGGTGCCGGGGGCGGCGCCGGGCTCGGACGCGCCGTCGTTGCCCACCCGGAGGCGGGCGACGCCGCCGGTGACGCGGTAGTCGACGGACGCGCTGCGCGCCCGGCTGTGGCGGAGCAGGTTGGTGGTCGCCTCCCTCATCACCAGGCCCAGAAGGTGCCGGGCGGTGTCGCCGACGGCGGCGGGCTCCGCGGTCGTGCCGGCGTCGATGCCCGCGGCGGCGAGGATCCGGGTGGCGTTGGCGATCTCGTCGTCCAGGCTGGTGCGGCGGTATCCGAGGACCACCGCGCGGGTGTCGCGGAGGGCGTCCGCGGCCAGTTCCCGGACGTCCCGCATCTCGGCGGCGGCGCGCCGCGGGTCGGTCTCGGCGATCCGGGCGGCCAGCTCGCTCTTCAGGGCGATGACCTGGAGGTGGTGGCCCTGGATGTCGTGCAGGTCGGCGGCGAACCGGAGGCGCTCGTCCTTGACGGCGAGTTCGGCGGACAGGCGGCGCGCCTCGTCCAGCCGTCCCGCGATGTCCCAGGCCCACAGGGGGCCGAGTACCGCCCAGATGACGAACGCGGTGATCCCGGGCGGGAACAGCGCGGCGTACGGCAGGTCGCCGTCCCCGCTCAGGAGGCTGACGAGCATGCCGGGCAGCGCCGCGGCGGGGACCGCGACGGCGATCAGCCGGCGCCGGTTCCGGCGGTCCAGATAGGTCGCGGCGACCGCCGTCATGATCGCGGGTGCGATCGGCCACAGCCCGTAGTCGCGCGCGGCGAGGGGGCAGGCGGCGAGCACGAGCGCGGCCAGCGCTCCGGCGGCCGGCCAGCCCGCGGGCGGGCGGGGCCGCGCGCCGGCCGACAACCGCGCGTTCAGCAGCGCCACGACCGCCGCCACCTGCACCGGCAGCGCGGCGGCGCTGAGGACGCGCGGCTGGATCGGCACGTCGCCGTCCAGGATCCACTGGCCGGTGAAGAGGATCAGGACGCCCACGTTGGTGCCCGGCACCGCCCACCAGGTGTAGCGGCGGAACCCCGCCAGCCCCGTCTCGTCGGCCCCTGTGCGCACACCGTCATTGTTCCAGCGGACGGGCCTCCCGGGCGGGTGTCATCTGTCCTGTATCCGCATGACAGATGTCATTCGCGCACGTGCTTGTCCGTCACTACCGGGGACCTTCGCGCCGCCCGAGGGTGAAAGGCGTCGCCAACCAGAGGAGGAACCCGTGCAAGGACAGGAGACCACGCATCGTGGCCGGGGGCACGCGCTGGCTCGGCGCTGGCCGACGGCGGTGGCCCTCGCCGCCGCGGCGCTCATCTTCGTCGGCGGGCTCGGGGACCTGGACGAGGCGGTGTCCGGGTTCGGCGAGCTGATACTCCTGCTGGCCCTGGAATACCTGATCCTCGATCGGATCGGCCGGCGCGGCGCGTCCTGGCCCGTCATCGGGGCCATGGTCGCGGCCATGGTCGTGATCGGCGCGCTGGACGCGGTCCCGATGTCCGCCGTCATCGTGGCCGCCGCTCTGGTCCTGCTGGTCTGGGGGGCCGTCGCCGGGGCGCCGAACGGGCGGGCCGTCTTCGGCGTCCAGGCGGCGGGGATGCTCGGGTTCGGCGCGATCGCGTTCGCGGGCCTCGCGGTGGACCCCGATCTCGGCCGCTACCTGGTGGCGGCCGGCTGGTTCCTCCACGGGGTGTGGGACGCCGTCCACCTGAAGCTCGGCAAGGTGGTGTCCCGCTCCTACGCCGAAGCCTGCGGCGTGGTCGACGTGGCGGTCGCCGCCATGCTCGTCTTCCTGGTCTGACCACTGCCTCGACCATGGCGGCGGCCCGCTCACTCGTCGTCGGACTCCGCGGGGGCCAGGTCGGTGGAGGTGCCGGTCAGGGAGCCGTTCGAGGAGCCCGGGGACATCCCGCTGGACGCGCCGCTCACCTCGTTGATGATGTCGCTGCCGGGGCTGCCGTCGCCCTTGGCGATGTTGAGGGAGCGGTCGATCTCCAGCCAGCTGTCGTTTCCGGCGTCGTCGCCGCTGTTGTAGGTGTTCAGGGCGTTCACGCCGATGTTCGGAGGGTTAGCCGCGGAGGCCGAGGCGGCGTGCGCGCCGGTGGCGGTGAAGGCGGCGACGGCCAGGAGAAAGGTGATGAGAAGGCGGTGCATGACGTCCTTTTCAGGCGGTGACGGTGCTGGGCTCGGGGGACGCGAAGCGCTGGGCGAGCCAGGAGCACACCACTAGTTGGAGTTGGTGGTAGAGCATCAGGGGGAGGACGACCGTGCTGACGCGGGCGTCCTCGAACAGGACCGCCGCCATGGGCAGGCCGCTCGCCAGACTCTTCTGGGAGCCGCAGAACAGGATCGCGACGTGGTCGGGCCGGGAGAAGCCGCCGAGGCGCGAGACGAGTCCCGTGGCCGCGAGCGCGAGGGCGAGCAACGCCGCGACGACGACTGTCAGAGTGCCGAGCTCCGCCGGCGCGAGGTCGTTCCAGACGCCGTTGACGACGCCCTTGCTGAAGGCCGTGTAGACCACGAGCAGGATCACCGCGCGGTCGTAGCGCGACAGCGCCCGCCGGCGGGCCCGGACCTGGTCGCCGATCCAGCGCTGGGCGGCCTGGCCGAGCAGGAAGGGCAGCAGGAGCCGGACCGCGATGTCGCGGACGGAGCCGAGCGAGAACCCGCCGTCCCCCGCCGAGATGAGCGCGGCGGCCAGCAGCGGGGTGAGGACGACGCCGAGCAGGTTGGACAGCGAGGCGCTGCAGATCGCGCCCGCCTCGTTGCCCCGTCCGATGGAGGTGAGCGTGATCGACGTCTGCACGGTGGACGGCAGGACGCAGAGGAACACCACCCCCGCGTACAGGGGCTCACTGAGCGGTGCCGGGGTCAGCGGCGCGCAGGCGAGCCCCAGTACGGGGAAGACGAGGAACGTGACGGACGAGATCGCCGCGTGCAGGCGCCAGTGCCGGAGCCCGTCCAGCGCCTCCACGGTGCGCAGCCGCGCACCGTAGAGGAAGAACAGCAAGGTGATCGCGACCGTGCCCGCGCGGTCCAGGCCCGCGGCGAGGGAGCCGCCGGCCGGGAACACCGCGGCGATTCCCACGGAACAGAGAATCGCCGCGATGTAGGGGTCGATGTGCAGCCGCGCCAGCGTCGCGGAGATGGTGCGCATTGGCCCTCTGCCTCTCGTGACGTGCCGCCATCGGCCGCCCGGACGCGGGTCAGGCGAGGAGGCCCGCCAGTTCCGGCCTGGGGTGGTTGCGGCTGATGTTGCGTTCCAGCAGGGCCAGCGACTCCCGGACCCCGACGCTCCCCGCGGTGTGCTCGGGCAGGCGGCCGTCGTCGCGCTTGAGCCGGACGATCGCCTCCTCCATGGCGCTCTGAGCGGCGAACAGGCACGGGGTGCTGTAGATCGCGACGTTCACGCCGAGCTCGGTCAGCTCCGGCAGCGAGATGCGCGGCGACTTCCCGCCCGCGATCTGGTTGAACAGCAGCGGCTTGTCGCCGATCACCGTCCGGACCCGGCGGATCTGCTCGACGCTCCGGACGCCGTCGACCAGGACGACGTCGGCGTCGGTCCGCGCCAGCGCCTCGGCGCGGGCCAGGACCTCGTCCTCCTCGCCGGCGTCGGTGCGGGCGACCACGACGAGGTCGCGCCGGGTCCGCAGCACCATGTCGAGCTTGTCGAGGTACTCCGGCAGCGGCAGGATCCGCTTGCCGTCCACGTGCCCGCAGCGCCGCGGCCGCTGCTGGTCCTCAAGGATCACGCCGGACGCGCCGATCAGCTCCAGCTGCTCGATCACGTGGCAGGCGACCTCGGGGTCGACATAGCCGTCATCGATGTCCACGAGCAGGTGCCGCCCGGGAAAGGCGAGCCGCAGCCGCTGCACGAAGGCGACGATGTCGGGCCAGGCGATGAAGCCGATATCGGGAAGGCCGTAGTGCGACGCGGCGAAGCCGAAGCCGGACACGAAGAGTCCGTTGTAGTGCTGCGCGGCGACGGAGGCGGAGAACATGTCGAAGACCCCGATCAGCGGGGTCGTCCCTTCCGACATGATCTCTCGTCGTAGCTCTTCTCCGTAGTTCACCTTGCTCCCCTTTCGTCATCATGGGCGCGGGCGACTTGTCCGACTAAGACGGAACACCACAGTTTGTGGTGAGCACACGGCAGTCGGTATTCCGTGTCGTGAATAGTTACCCATGCGAAAAGCAAATCGCGGGTAAAGGAAACGGAGGGAGGGGGCAAAAAGGCGAAGCAATCGGCCCGATTTGTTGGGCGATGCGGGGAGTTGTTCTTTTACTCGTCGCGACCGTTCACGGAAGGGCGCTTGACCGTGCCGAGGCGCCCGGGGGCCGCCCGCCCCCTCCGACGGGCGGACGCGCACGGCGAACGCCGGGTGAACGCGCTGGAACCGCCGGGTTTCTACGCCCCTCGAAATACACATTGAACATCTAGTGCTTTTCACCTGCTAGAAAGGGCTCGTTTTCCTCAACTACTCTCCCGTAGCTGTGGTCCCCGCGAGAAGACCGGAACGCCGCCGCATGCGCAGGAGCATGCGGGTCCGGCTCATGCCGGTCGCCGTCATCTTTCTCGCGAACGCCTTTCCTCGCAAGCCTGGCAAGAAATGCCATGGCGAGCGCGGCCCGCCCGCGGCGGGGCCGACGATGGGCAGCTCCCAGAACCACCCGGCTCATCGGTGTCGTGCCCGACCATTCGCAAGTCCAGGCCGCGAGAAGACGACGGCCGCACCGGAGGGCCCGGGACGGGCCTTCGCACCCCGAGCGAACCCGCCGTTCCGGGTCGCGCCCCCCGCTCTGGTCACGAGCGCGACGGCCCCGGCGGCATGAATCCCCCCGATTGGAGACCCGTCATGCGCAGACTGATGCAGGCGACCCTGGTCGCGTGCGCCCTCGCGCTCGCGATGTGCGGTGTGACGTCCGCGAACGCCGCCGAGCCCGCCGGTGAGGGCGGTGTGCCGATCATCGGCGGCCACAACGCCACCGAGACGTACTCCTGGATGGTGTCCCTGAGCAACGGCTGCGGCGGCAGCCTGGTCGCGTCCCAGTGGATCGTCACGGCGAACCACTGCGGGGCGGCGTCGCAGGCCCGGATCGGCTCGACCTCCAAGAACTCCGGAGGCGAGGTCCGCCAGATCGACCGGCGCACCACCCGGTCCGGTACCGACCTCACGCTGATGCACCTGTCCACCCCCGCCCAGTCGGCTCCGGTGAGGATGGCGCAGTCCAACCCCGCCGCGGGCACCCCCGTGCGGCTGCTCGGCTTCGGCTGCATGAGCTGGCCGAGCTGCAGGACCGCCACCGTCCTCCAGGAGATCGACCTGACGATCCTGCCCAGCGGCCGGTGCGCGGCCGGCGGCGGCACCGCGAACGACGTGTGCGTCTCGGGCGACCGGACGCACTCGGCCTGCCACGGCGACTCCGGCGGCCCGGCCGTCGTCGGCACCCGCGGCGACTGGACGCTCGTCGGCGAGACCCACGGCCCCGGCGACAACATGGGCGAGTGCGCCACCACCACGCTCTACACCGGCATCGCGCCGTACCTGTCATGGATCAACCAGCAGATCGGCCGCTGACCCCCGCACCCCCACCCCCGTAGGAGTTCCCCATGTCCCTCCGCAAGATGATGGTCGCGCTGGCCGTCACGCTCGGGCTGTCCTTCCTGGTGCCCGCGCTGGCCGTCGAGCCGGCTTCGGCCGCGGCCCCGGTCGCGGTCCGCACGATCTACTACGACGCCGGTTCCGCGCAGGAGTTCAGGTCGGCCGTCGACCAGGGCGCCGCCGCCTGGAACGCGGCCGTGCCGGCGATCCAGCTCAAGGCCGCGACGGGCTCGCAGGCCACCATCAAGGTCTACGCCGACAACGGCTGGCCCCGCACCTACATGAACGGCTTCGGCCGCGCCACCATCTACATGGGACGTGAGGCGGTCAACGACGGCTTCTACCCGCCGAGGATCGCCGCGCACGAGCTCGGGCACGCCCTCGGCCTGCCCGACAACCGCAACGGACGCTGTGACTACCTGATGTCCGGCCACAGCTCGCCGACGTCCTGCCAGAGCACCACCCCGCACTCGACCGAGGCGGCCCAGGTCACCCGCAACGCGGGCGGGTTCGCGCCCGCCGCGCTGAGCCGGGAGACCCGGTACGTGGACTGCTTCGTCTTCTGACCGTCCGGCTCTCTACCGACCGCATCGCACCGCGGGCACACCGGCGACACGTGCCCGCGGTGCAGCGCGTCCGGCCCCTCCCCGGGCTTCGCGGGCCACGCGGGCCCTCCCCTGGTGGCGCGCGGCCCCAGCGGGTAGGGAGGAAGCAAAAGGGGGGTTCAGCCCTGGCCGAATCTCGGGACGGCCTCCGGCCGTCAGGGCGGCGAGTCGATGCGAGGTGGGTGGCGATGTGCAGGTGGATGGCCTACTCCGGGGATCCCGCCCTGGCGGAGGCCCTGCTCTTCCGGCCGGCCCACTCCCTGATCAACCAGAGCCTGCACGCCCGGCTGGGAGAGGAGACCACGAACGGGGACGGCTTCGGCATCGGCTGGTTCGGGGCGCAGCCGTACCCGGGCGTGTACAAGAGCGTCCTCCCCGCCTGGAACGACCCGAACCTGCGCGAGATCAGCCGGGAGATCCGCACCCGGCTGCTGTTCGCGCACGTCAGGGCCTCGACCGGCGCCGCGGTGCAGCGCAGCAACTGCCACCCGTTCCGGCACGGGCGGTGGCTGTGGATGCACAACGGGGCCATCACGGACTTCCCCCTGCTGAAGCGGGACGTCATGCTCGCGGTCGACCCGTCGCTCTACCCCGACGTCGAGGGCACCACCGACTCCGAGGCCCTGTTCTACCTGGCGCTCACCTTCGGCCTGATGGAGGATCCGCCGGGCGCGGTGGCCCGCGTCATCGGCCTCGTCGAAGACCTCGCGCGGCACCGAGGGGTGCCTGATCCGCTCCAGATGACGGTGGCCACGAGCGAGGGCGAATCCATCTGGGTGTTCCGCTACTCCAGCCTGGGACGCACAAGGTCGCTCTTCTACTCCACCGACATCGCCCAGCTTCGCAGGCTCTATCCCGCGCTGGACGTCCTCCAGCAACTCGGGACGGACGCGCGGTTCGTCGTGTCCGAGCCGATCCACCACCTGGAGGGTGCCTGGACGGAGGTACCGGAGAGCTCGTATGCGCTCGTACGGCCCGGCACGCATGAGCTGCATCCGCTCGTCCCGGTCCGGACGCGCCAGCAGACCACCGCGTGACCGTTCCGCCGGCGGCTCCGCGGCGGCACTGCCTCAGGCCGGCCTGGGCGGGGCGATCAGGCGCCAGGCGGCGGGGTGCAGGGTCCAGGACCGGCTGGTGTAGGGCCCGGACACCTCGCCGTCGCTGTTGCTCCGGAACTCCTGGCCGCTGATCGTGACCTTGCGGGCCGTGGTGTGCAGGACGTCGTCCCGGTAGCGGTGGCTGCCGTCGCGCAGGCGCAGGGCGTAGGCGATGCGGGCGATGGGGCCGGTGGCGGCGGAGACGACCAGTTCCAGCTTTCCGTCCCCCGGATGCGCGTCCGCGGCCAGCTGGGCGGAGCCCCCGGCGATGCCGGGGGCGTTGCTGAGCGCGACCATCAGGAACTTGCCCTCGGCGACGAGCTCGCCGTCCGCCTCGACCCGCTGCCGCCACCCGGAGTGCCGCAGGCCCGCGATGACCGCGCCCAGCGGGAACGCCGCGACCTTGAGCGTGCTCTTGAACCGCGTCGCGCTCTCGGCGGCCGAGGCCCCGATGCCCACGTGCACGGCGTTGAGCGTGACGCGGCCGTCCTCGTCGACGATCATGTCCAGCTCGCGGTGCCCGCCGTCCAGCAGGAGGCGGACGGCCGCGTCGGGGTCGAGCGGGATGCCGAGGTTGCGGGCGAGGTCGTTCCCGGTGCCCATCGGCAGCAGCCCGACCGTCCGGTCGAGCTCGCCGCGCCGGTGCAGGGTGCTGACCAGGCGGTTGATGGAACCGTCCCCGCCGGCGGCCACGACGACCGCCTCGCGGTCCTTGTCCAGCGCCGCATCGAGGTCGTCGGGCGCGACGCAGGGGCAGACGGTCACCTCCCGCCCGGCGTCCCGGAGCAGCTCGGCGACCCTGTCCAAGGTCTGGGCGTCGTGCGTACCGGCCTTGGCGTTGGTGAAGAGAATCATGGTCCTCAGATCGGCCGTGCGGAGCCTCCGGGGGCGTTGCTCGGTGACGGAGGCCTGGGGGGATCCCACACCGCCTCTGCCTTCCCTCCCCCGCCCGGATGATGCAGGTGGCGGGGTGTAGGAAGGGTCACGGCGTCAGGGCGCCGGGGAGTAGCTCTGCAGCTCGCCCTGGCGCGCCTGGACCGGGGCGTTCAGGGACCCGCTGCCGGCGTGCTGGAAGCGCAGGGTGAGCGGGACGAACTGCCCCGACTGCAGCGGCTGCTTGAGCCCGCGCAAGATGATCTTCGGTGCGGGCCCGACCTGGACGTCCTGGCCCGCCGGGAGCTGGAGGGACCCGCCGACGATCTCGACGGACGCGGCCTGGGGCGTGGAGACCGCCGTCAGCGTGTCGGTCCCGGTGCGGGGGGCCGCGCTCCCGGACGCGTTGCGGCTCTCGGTGTCGCTGGGCGAGTTGACCATGGTGAGGTAGACGGGCGCCGACCCGCCCTGCCCGATCGTCTGCCCTCCCTCACCGCCGAGGACGAAGAGGTTGCGGATGCCGACCTGCCCGACCTGCCCGGCGACCCCGGCCGCGGGCGACACGTCCGTTCCTATGGGGTTGTCGCTGCAACCGGCCAGGAGCGCGCTCGCCAGCAGCACCGGCGCGGCCGGGACGAGCACGGCACGCGCGGTCTGAGCGAAGTTCATCGTCTCCCCGATCTGAGGCCACCCCGACCTGCCGAAGATCCCTCGGAGCGGAACGGACCAAACCCTCGCGCACGTAAAGGCCGGGCACGTCCGCACGTCCGCACGTCCGCACGAGGGGCGCGGCGGCCCCTCACCGGGTGACGCGGATCTTGGATTGGCCGTGCGGGAGCTCTTCCCAGTCGTCCATGAAGCGGGCGGTGAAGCCGTGGCCCTCGGCCAGCGAGGTCAGGGTCTCGGTGCGGTAGTAGAAGTCCTCGCGCAGGACGTGGTGCTCGGTCCCCTCGGTGCGGTCGAAGGTGAAGTCGAAGAAACCGCCGGGGGCCAGGACGCGCCCCACGTTCGCGAGGCATTCGTCGATGACCTCCAGCGGCGAGTGGCTGAAGACGCTGTGCGCGTGGACGACCGTGAAGTGCGCCCCCGGAAGGAAGCGCAGTTTCAGGTCGTCGACCAGCGTCAGGTGCGGCAGTTTCTCGCGGAGGTCGTTGCGGACCAGGGTGTGCTGCGCGGCGAGCAGGATGTCGGGCGAGATGTCGATGCCGTAGTAGTTGCCGGCGTCGAGATAGTCGATGAACCGCCAGCCGGCGCGCAGGTTGCCGCAGCCGATCTCCAGGAGGCGGTCGTCCGGTTTGAGGCCGTGCCTGAGCAGGTAGTCGAACTGCATCTGGCCGAGGGCGAGCCAGCGTTCGCGGGTCGGGCTGCCGACGGCGGCCTCCGGGCTCCTGGCCGCGTCCGCCCTCATGACGGCCCGGTAGTAGGCGACGTGATCGCGGCTGGAGGCCCGGAATTTCAGATCTCGTGCCACTCGCGACAGATATGAACCGATCTTGCCCGGGTTCTGGGCGGCATATCTCAGCCGATACGCCAGGCTCGCACGATTCCGGCTGGTGGGCGGCAGCGCTTTCGTCATCGGGCTCGTCCCCCAAAGAGCACCTGCGGTGATTGACCCGTGACCTACCCGCCCGCCGCGCCCCGTAAAAGCGGGGTGCGGCGGGCGGAGCGCACACGATCAGTCCCGGACGCGGGGAAGGCCGAAGCCATCGAAAAGGGATGGGTCCATAAAGCTCGAAATATGCGCGATTCCGGAACGAGTGGGGGTGAGGACCATGACGGAATGCGCGCGCAGAACGCCGTCCTCGCCGCGCAGGTACGCGCCGAAGGCGGGCTGGCCGTTCGCCCGGACGGGCACGAGCAGGTTGGGGTCGCGGCCGAGCGGCAGCCGGGCGGCGAGGAGCCGGCCGATGGCCTCCCGGCCGGCGAACCAGTGCGGGACGGGCGGCATCTCCCAGGCCGCCTCCTCCGTGAGCAACCGGGTGAGCGCGGGGATGTCGACCGTCTCGAAGGCCCTGGCGAACCGGTCGAGCAGTTCCCGGCGCCCCGGCTCGTCCGGCTCGACGATCTCGTCGCTGGCGGGGACCAGCCGCTCCAGGCGCGACCGGGCGCGCAGCAGCGTGCTGTTGACCCCCGCCCCGGTCATCCCGAGTATTCCGGCGACCTCCGCGGCGGGCCGGCCCAGCACGTCCCGCAGGACCAGCACGGCCCGCTGCCTGGCCGGCAGGTACTGCAACGCGGCGATCAGCGCCAGCCGCAGGCCGGCCCGCGCGGCCACGACCGCGGCCGGATCCTCCGGCACGCCGCCGACGAGCCGGTCGGGCAGCGGCTCCAGCCAGGGCACCTCCGGGGCGCGCGACCCGGGCGGCGGCACGTCGTCGGACGCGGACGCGAGACCGGACGGCAGCACCCGCCGGCTGCTGTGCTCCAGGGCGTTCAGGCAGGCGTTCGTCGCGATCCGGTACAGCCAGGTGCGCAGCGACGCCCGGCCGTCGAAGCCCGCGTACGACCGCCAGGCGCGCAGGTACACCTCCTGGACCAGGTCCTCGGCGTCGTGGACGGAACCGAGCATCCGGTAGCAGTAGGCCAGCAACTCCCGCCGGAACGGGTCCGTCATCCGTCCGAACTCCTCGGGTCCGGCATTTCTCTCATCGGTCTTCACAGGACGCACCTCCCCATGTACTGACCGGCGGCCGGGGCCGGATTCGTCGGCCTCCGCCCGCTGAATACCGCCCGCGCGGCCGGTTTGTACAGGCGATGGCGAACGTCGCCTGACCACCCGGAGGGAACGCGCATGGCGCAGAAGACAAGAGGCGGTCTGCTCGGCCTGACCGCGACGGCGTCGCTGATGGTGGCGCTGGACGCGACAGTGGTGACGACCGCGCTGGCCAGGATCCGGCTGGACCTGGCCGCCAGCATGGAGCAGCTCGAATGGACCGTGAACGCCTACGGCCTCAGTTTCGCCGTCCTGCTGATGACCGGCGCCGCGCTGGGCGACCGCTTCGGGCGCAGGCGGATGTTCGTCAGCGGGCTCGGCCTGTTCACGGCGGCCTCGGCGGCCTGCGCGGCGGCCCCCGGGATCGGCTGGCTGATCGCCGCGCGCGCCGTCCAGGGGTGCGGGTCCGCGCTGGTGATGCCGCTGGCGATGGCGCTGCTGAGCGCCGGGTTCCCGCCCTCGCGGCGCGCTCGGGCCCTCGGCGTCTTCGCCGGGGTCACCGGGCTGGCGGTGGTGGCCGGGCCGGTGGTCGGCGGGGTCGTCACCGAGGGGCTGGCCTGGCAGTGGATCTTCTGGCTGAACGTGCCGATCGGGCTGGCGGTCATCCCGCTGGTGCTCCGGTACGTCCCGGAGAGCCGCGGCGGCGGGGGCTCCTTCGACCTCGGCGGCGTCCTGCTGGTGACGGGCGGCGCGCTCGGGCTGGTCTGGGGCCTGATCCGCGCGAACGGCTCCGGCTGGGGCGCCCTCGAGGTGGACGGCGCGCTGGCGGCCGGGACCCTGCTGCTGGCCGCCTTCGTCGCGTGGGAGCTGCGCGTCCGGGAGCCGATGGTGCCCATGCGGCTGCTGCGCTCGCGCGGCTTCTCCGCGGGCAACGCCGCCGGCCTCCTGATGTACGCGGCGCTGTACGGCTCACTTTTCTTCATGGCCCAGTTCCTCCAGACGGTCCTCGGCGCCGGTCCGATGACCGCCGGGCTCCAGCTCGTCCCGTGGACGGCGACCGTGACGGTGGTCGCGCCCGCCGCGGGGGCGCTGGTGAACCGCGTCGGGGCCCGGCCCCTCACCGCCGCCGGGCTGACCCTCCAGGGCATCGGAATGGGGTGGATCGGCCTCGTCGCCGGGCCGTCGGCCGCGTACCCGGACCTGGTCGCGCCCATGGTCATCGCGGGCGCCGGGATCAGCATGGCGATGCCCGCCGCGCAGACCGCGGTCATCAACTCCGTCGCGGCGCGGGAGATCGGCAAGGCGTCCGGCGTCTTCAACGCCCTGCGGCAGTTCGCCGCGGTGCTCGGCGTGGCGGTCGCCGCCGCGGTGTTCACCGCGGAGGGCGGCTACGGGACCGCGCGGACCTTCTCCGACGGCTTCGGCCCCGCCCTCACGCTCATGGGCGCGCTGTCGCTGGCCGGCGCGCTCGCCGGCCTGTTCATGCCCGGGCCGGACCGGGCGGCCCGGACGTCGCCCGCGCAGCCCGTTCCGTGGCCTGCACCCGAGCCGACCCGCTAGACGCGGAGGCGCCGCGCCGCCAGGCGGGTCCGCGGCTCACCGGAGTCCGGCGGCGTAGTCGGCGAAGCGCTCGTCGACCTGCTCCGGGGTGAGGCCGAAGTCCGCGAGCGAGTACCGGTGGGCGGGTTTCGCCGCGCCGGTGGAACTCTCGCCGTGGAGCCTCGCCATGGCGGCGCGGGCGTCGCCCGTGAACGGCAGCCCGAACCGCGCGTAGACGGACTCGACCGTGCCGATCGGGTCGCGGACGAAGTCGTCGTAGTGGACGTCCGCGAACCGCGCCGGGTCGTGCCGCTCCCGTTCGGCGCGGAACAGGTCGAGGCCCCGGCCCCACAGGTCGAGCTGGTCGCGGCCGATCACCGCGCCGGTGAACACGTCCGACCATCCCGCGGTGGCGTGCGCGGCGAGGCTGCACATGGACGCCATCGCCGTGCGCGGCGTGCGGTGCGTCTGGACGATCAGCGCGTCGGGGTAGACCTCCAGCAGCGCGTCCAGCGCGAACAGGTGGCTGGGGTTCTTCAGCACCCAGCGCCGGCCGGGGTCGTTCAGGCCGATGAGCTGGAGGTTGCGGCGGTGCCTGCGGTAGGCGTCCGTCCAGTCCCGCCCGGCGAGCCACGACGAGTAGGACGGCAGGTGCGCCAGGCACTCGAACGAGATCGACAGCATGCTCTGCCGGAGCAGCTGCCAGCACTCCTCGACCGAGTCGGCCGAGATGTAGTGGACGCCCATGAACTCGGGGTTGTCCACGTGGTGCCGCCGGTACCCGGCGTCGATCGCCTGGAAGACCGGGTCGTCGGCCCAGGTCTCGCGCGGCGGGCGCGGCTGCGGCACCTCCGCCAGCCACAGGTCGAGCCCCTGGTGCGCGGGGTCGGCGGTGAGCAGCCGGTGCAGCGCCGTGGTCCCGGTGCGGGGCAGGCCGGTCACGAAGATCGGCCGCTCGACGGGGGCGTCCGCGTGCTCGGGGTGGCGCCGCCAGGCCGTCTCGGAGAACTGCCGGGCGGCCAGGGCGCCGCGCAGCATCGCGCGCTGCGCCCTGTTGCCGAGGGGGGTGAGCCCGGCCTCGGCGGCCAGCGACTCCAGCAGCACCTTCAGGCCGTCGAGGTACTCGCCGCCGCCGAAGTCGTCCGATCCGGTGACCTTGCTGGCCGAGGCGTGCAGGTCCTCGACGGTCCCCACGCTGTCGCGACCGTTCGTCATCGGTCCGCCCTTCCTAGTGGTGCCACTCGCCGGAGTTGACGTCCAGGCACTGCCCGGTGACGGCGCGGGCCAGCGGCGACAGCATGAACACGGCGGCGTCGGCGACCTCGTCGGGCTCGGGCAGCTTGCGCAGGTCCGTCGTCGCGGCGTTCTCGTCGTAGACCTGCTGCGCCGTCACGCCGCGCTTCTCCGCGAGGTGGTGGAAGTACCACTTGAGGTTGGGCGCCCAGATGTAGCCGGGCGCGATCGTGTTGACGCGGATCCCGCGCGGCCCGAGCTCGGTGGACAGGTTCTGCGCCATCGCCAGCAGCGCCGCCTTCGCCATCTTGTAGGCGCCGAACGTCCGCCGGGAGTGCCGCAGCACCGCCGAGTTGATCATGACGACGGAGCCGCGGGACTCCTCCAGCCCCGGGACGAACAGCCTGGTCAGATGGAGCGCGGCGAGGACGTTGGTCTCGAAGCCCGCCCGCACCGCGTCCAGGTCGACCTTCGTCAGATCGGTCAGCGGCGGGGTGGCGAAGGCGTTGTTGACCAGGCCGTCCACCCGGCCGAACGCCTCCCGCGCCGCCTCGGCCAGCCGCTCGCAGGCCGCCGCGTCCCGGATGTCGGTCGGGACGGTCGCGGTCCGCCGCCCGAGCTCCTCGACCTCCTTGGCGACCTCGGCGAGCCGCTCCTCGTTGCGCGCGGCGAGCACGACGTCGGCCCCGGCCCTCGCGCACTGGAGCGCGAGGCCCCGGCCGAGTCCCGGACCCACGCCGGAGATGACGACGACCTTGCCGTCCAGCAGTCCCGCGCCCATCAGCCCAGCATCCTCTTCGCGACGGCGGTCTGGCGGGCGGCGATACGCTCCGCCCACTCCCGCCTCCCGACACGCTGGCTCTCGTGGAAGGGCAGGACGCGCGGCAGATCCTCGAACGGGACCACCTCGACCTTCGGCCCGTCCTCCGGCGTGAGGTCCCGGGTGAGCCGCTGCCAGCGGAACTGCAGGTAGCCGCGGCGGTGCCCGGTCCGCTCGATCCAGTTGGCGAGCCCGGGATCGCGCTCGCTGACGACGTACCGGATCATGCCGTCCTCGTCCACACGGGCCTGGTCGGCGGTGAGGCTCGTCTGGTGGTTGATGTAGTCGAGCGAGACGTACCACATGCTGCCGAGCTGGAAGCCCTGGTAGGGCGCCACCGCGCGGTCGGCGGCCGGGGCCGTGACGACCATCGCCTCGTCGTCGTCCAGGTCGAAGTGGCCGACGGACGAGAACTGCGTCGCCAGCCCGCCGGGCGTGGGCCGCGGCTCGGTCAGCGTGTTGACCGGCAACTGCAGGTAGTGCCATTCGGGGAAGGCCAGGAAGGTGCGGATCCTGGACACCAGCATCTTGCCCGCTATCTCGTACCGCCTGGCCATCCGGTCGGACGGGACCGGCAGCGGGGACGTCCCGAGCGTGTCCGCCCGGTGGATGCGGATCTCTCCCGGTCTCTCGTTCTCCCAGTCGCTGAAGACCTCGCGCACGATGAGCATCGCGGAGCCGGGGGCGAGCGCGACGTACCCGGGCCCCGCGTCCCGCTTCGGCGGGCCGAACCGCAGCCGGAACGCCCCGTCCGCGGCGATGTCCAGCTCCCGGTCGTCGAACGCGGTGAGGCTGTCGGGCGACTTCGCCGGCGAGTAGTCGCCGTTCATGACCTGGAAACTGAGGTCGGCGGTCGTGCCCCGGCGCCCGGTCACGACGTATTCGGCGTCGTCCCGGATGTAGGCGTGGAAGTACAGCGTGTCGGGATTGTCGAGCCCGAGCTTGGTGTACGGCCCGGTGGACGACGCGAAGAACGGATAGTCCCGCTGGTAGGCACCCACCATGTGCAGGGACGCCTTGATGCTGCCGGCCAGGTAGTCGAGGCCCTCGGCGAGGTCCTGGTCGGTCTTGACGTGCGGCGCGGCGCGGATGATCCGCTCCGCCTCCACGACCGCGTCGGCGAACGAGCGCGTCGCGGCGCCCACGCGGTCGGTGCTGCCTTCGGCTGGGTCGGTGGCCACCGGGCTCTCCTCGGATCGCGGGCGCGAGGCCGTGCTCTGGCGGGACGGAGACTAGAACGCGTTCTAAGTGCGGGGCAATGCCGCGGTCCCGCTCAATGGGAGGTGGTGAACTTCAGGCTCGGCGCGTCGTCCAGCGACACCATGTACTCGTAGGTCCGGCGGTGCCCGGTCCTCTCGACCCGCCACGCGCCGCCGTCCCGGCGGTAGACGTCGTGGTAGAAGGCGGCGCCCCGGATGAGCAGCCGGGCCCCCCGGGAGGATGATCGTGTCGTCCAGCGACCAGATCCCCGTCGCCCGGTCCCCGTCGATCTCGATCTCCGGGCATCCGGCGGTGTGAGCGCTGATCTTGTCCGGTCCGAGGTTGGACCGCATGTACTCGACGATCGCGTCCCGCCCCTCCAGCCTGAGCGTCTCGCCGAGCACGGGCGTGTCGTACTCCGCCACCGCGTCCTCGGTGAACACCCCGGCGAACTCGTCCCACAGCTTCAGGTCGACGCACCGCAGGTACCGGTGCTTGAGCCGCCGAATCTCTTCCAGCGCAACCAGATCCATGCGTCCCAGCCTCCTAGCTCCACCCGCAAAACACAAGAACACGTTCTACCTCTTGGGCGGGTCAACGGGCCGGGGTGTGCCGCTCCGGCCGGGCCAAAGATCCGGCAAAAGGTTGGCATCAGTTGATCGGTACCCGCCGGACCGGTGCCAACGGGCCGCGCGAGATCCACCAAGTCCCCCGCGCCGGGATCCCAGTGCCCGGTAGGGGAAGCGGACGCCCGCGGGCATCGGGACGGCCCCGACCCCCGGGAGGCCGTCCCGCCGGCCAGGCCCTCGCCGTCGCCGTCCCGGCCCGCCAGCGGCAATTACGCTGGTAGAGGTGATGGCACCGGTCATACTCGTCGTAGATCACGACGCGGGTTCGCGGCATGTCCTGCTCGCCGACCTCACGCGACGGCTGGGCGAGGCGTTCACCGTGAAGGGCGCGAGTTCGCCCGAAGAGGCATGCGACGCGCTGAAGGAGATGACGCGGGCAGAGGAGCCCGTCGCGCTGCTCATGGTGGACGACGCCTGCGCCGACGTCCTGCCGCGGGCGCACGAGCTGTATCCCAACGCCAAGCGCGTGCTGATGGTGGACCGCGACTACACCTCGACCAGCCCGGCCGTCCAGGCGATCGCGCTCGGGTACGCCGACTACCACCTCGTCCGGCCGTGGACGAACGACGAGACGATGCACCGCGCGGTGAGCGAGTTCCTGTCCTCGTGGACGGAGGAGCAGGAGCCGACGTTCGAACTGTTCCGCGTCGTCGCCGACCTGGACGACCCCCGGATGCTGCGGCTGCGCGACGTGATGGCGCGCTTCAACCTGCCGTTCGTGGTCCACCCGCCCGGCGAGGAGACCGGGCGGCGGCTGCTGCGGGAGGCCGGCCTCGACGCGTCACGGCTGCCCGTGGTGATCCGCTACGACGGCCGGGCGTACGTGGACCCGCAGATCCCCGACCTCGCGTGCGCGATCGGCGTCAGCGTCGAGAACGACCTGGAGGTCTGCGACGTCGCCATCGTCGGCGCCGGGTCGGCCGGGCTGACGGCGGCCGTGTACGCGGCGTCCGAGGGGCTCGACACCGTGCTGCTGGAACGGGCGTTCTCGGGCGGGCAGGCCGGGACGAGCCCGATGATCAGGAACTATCCGGGGTTCCCCCACGGCATCGCCGGTGGCTACCTGATGGAGCGGACCTGCGAGCAGGCGTGGCTGATGGGCGCGCACATCGTCTTCGCCCAGCAGGCGGTCGGCCTCGAACGCCGGGGCGACCGGCGGGTGGTCCGCATGGTGGACGGCACCGAGGTCAGCGCACGCGCGGTGCTGATCTCCACCGGCGTCGACTGGCGGCGGCTCGGCGTCCCCGGCCTGGAGGCCCTCGTCGGCTCCGGCGTGTTCTACGGCATGGCCGTGGGCGAGAGCCGCGCGATGCGGGGCCAGGACGTCTTCATCGTGGGCGCCGGGAACTCGGCGGGCCAGGGCGCGCTGCACCTGGCCAAGCACGCCCGCACGGTCACGCTGGTCGTCCGGGGCGAAAGCCTGGCGAAGTCGGCGTCGACCTACCTGGTGCGCGCCATCGAGTCGACGCCGAACATCACCGTCCGCCGGCGGACCGAGGTGGTCGGCTGCGGCGGCGGCGAACGCCTGCGGTCCCTGACGCTCGCCGACCGGGCGGCGGGCACCACCGAGCGGGTCCCGGCCGGCGCGCTCTTCATCATGATCGGAGGGGAGCCGCACACGGAGTGGCTCCCGGACGGCATCGCCGGTGACGAGCACGGCTACCTGCTCACGGGCCGCGAGATCTACGACCGGGCCCCGTCCCGCTGGCCCCTCGACCGGGACCCGATGCCGCTGGAGACGAGCATGCCCGGCGTCTTCGCCGCGGGGGACGTGCGGAAGGACTCGATCAAACGGGTCGCGTCGGCGGTCGGCGAGGGCGCCACGGCCGTCCGCTCGGTCCACGAGTACCTGGCGCTCTGAGGGAGCGGCCGCGCGAAGGTAGGCATAACTCCACCGCGATGGGAGGGGCACGCCCACGGACAGCCCATGTCCCGCCCCGGCAAAGTGTTCCGCAGATGCAGATTCGTGCTCGCCCCTGAGAAAGGCACTCTCGTGGACACAGTTCTCGCCCGGCGCTTCACCGGTTGGACCGGCCTCGCCTCCGCCGCGGCCCTCATCGTCGGGGTCCCGCTGTACTTCGTCTACTCGGGCCCGCCGCCGGACTCCAACGTCCTTTCCCGCCTCCTCCTGCAAATCCTGGCCCTCGGATTCCTGCTCCTCTTCGTGACGGGTTTCCGCGAGCTGGTCAAGAGCGTCGACGCGCGGTACGAATGGGCGGGCAACTTCGCCTTCGCCGCCGGGCTCGCCTACGTTCTCGTCACCCTCGTCTCCAGCGGGCTCGAAGCAGGGGCCGTCATCGCCGCCGACCAGCCGATCGACCCGACCATCTCCGTCAGCGGGACCTACATCCTGTACGGGTCCATCGGGCGCATGCTGCTGGCGTTCTTCCTGGTCGCGCTGGGTTACGCGGTGCGGAGCACCGGCGCGCTGCCGCGCTGGACCGGCATGTCCGCCTACGTGCTCGCCGCGATCAACGTCGCCTTCATTCCCTCGCTCTTCTTCGGCAACGAGCCGGCCTTCTTCTACGCCGCCAACGGCTGGGGCACCACCGCCTCCCTGGGCGCCATCCTCAGCTACTGGCTGCTCACGATGGGCGTCGTCACGCTCCGGGGTGAGCGGAGCGCCGCCCGCCGCCTGGCGCACGGAACGCACAGGGTCCACGGCTGACTCCCGGGAATTGGCCCGACGGCCGCCGAAGGCAAATCGCCTCGGCGGCCGTCGGCCTTTCGGCGACTCGGCGCGAGCGGCGACCGCAAGGGAGTCCGCCTGGTTCATCCAGCGGCATTCCGCGGTCACCCCGCGTTCACCGTGGAGCCGTTTCCTCTCGCTAGTCATGGTTCGTGCGCGCCATTCTCGTGCTTCTAACTCTCGCACTCGCGCTGGTGGGATGTGCGACCGCCAGGGCCTCGATCCACCGCCGGGACGTCATCGTGGTCGGGGTCAAGTCGGACCAGCCCGGGCTCGGGCTGCGGAAAGGCGGAGTGTTCCAGGGGTTCGAGGTCGATGTGGGCGGCTACATCGCCCGCCATCTTGGGGCGTCCCACGTGACGTTCCGCGAGGTCAGATCGGACGACCGGGAACAGTTGCTGAGCCGGCGCGCCGTCGACCTGGTGCTGGCGTCGTACTCGATCACCCCGGACCGGGCCAGGCTCGTCGCCTTCGGCGGGCCCTACTACGTCGCTCACCAGGACGTCATGGTGCGGCGGAGCGAGACCCGCGTCCGGAGCGTGCGCGACCTGGCGGGCCGGAGGATGTGCCAGGCCAGCGGGTCGGTCTCGACCGAGCGGGTGGTGGTCGGCCTGAGCATCCCCGCGAAGCTCGTCCCGGGCTCCTCCTACAGCGACTGCGTGGCGAAGCTGCGGTCGGGGGCCGTGGACGCCATCTCCACCGGAGACCTGGTCCTCGCCGGGTTCGCCGCCCCGGACCTGAGAATCGTCAACGCGCCCTTCACCGACGAACGGTACGGGGTCGGGATGCGCAAGGACGACGCGGACGGGTGCGAGGCGGTGAACCGGGCCATCACGACCATGTACCAGGACGGGACGGCGCGCCGCCTGCTGGACAAGTGGTTCGGGAAGAGCGGGCTCACGCTCGTCCAAGAGGTCCCCGAGTTCGAGGGCTGCTCGTAATGTCGGAGGCCCTGGCTATGGTCGAGACGTGGCTGAGGACAGGGACGCTTGGGACGAGCTCTTGGCAGCGGGCTTCCTCCACGCCCTGCGGGAGGCCCACCGCGAGGCGACGCTGGCCGTCTTCGGCGGGCTGAGCCGGGCGGCGGGGTTCACGGAGCGGACGTACGGGGTCGGCGCCTTCGACGCGCTGGCGTCGCAGATCGACCGGGTCTTCGAGGCCGAGCCGCAGGTCGTCCGCGACGACCTGAACGGCTCCCCCGGCTGGCGGTACGGGCCGTACCGCGTCCTTCTCAAACGGCACGAGTTCGGGAACGTCCGGGGCATCCGGTGGGACCGCGACAGCCCCACCAAGCAGGCCGTGGCGCGGCAGACCTACGTCGAGGACCCGCAGCTCGTGCTCCCGCTGGGCATCGAGGCGCGCGACACGCCCGGGGTCGTGACGCTGGTGCTCGCGCACAGCGCCACCGAGGCGCCGCTGGAGATGGAGCTCTTCCTGGGCCGCCCCCGGTGGAACGCCGACGGCGGCACCGCCTGGCACTGGGTCAAACCCCTGGACGACACCATCGGGCCCGATCCACGTCGTAAGCTCGTCGAGCGGACGATGCCGCTGTGGGACGACCGGGAAGAGGACGTCCCGATGCGGCTCCGCGGGGAGACGAAGACGGCCTAGCAGAAGGTGGCGCGGGGTGCTGTTCGACTGCGAGCGGCTGACGCTCGCCCGGCGGCTCAGGGGCCTGCGCAAGAACCAGCTCGCGCAGGCCGTGGGGACGACGCCGAAGGCGATCGGGCAGTACGAGGCGGGCGTGCAGAGGCCCGAGGAGCCGACGCTGCGCCGGCTGGCGATCGCGCTGGGCGTGCCCGTCGAGTTCTTCCAGAGCGGCCGCAGCCCGGTCTCCATGGACGGGGCCCACTTCCGGTCGCTCCGGTCCACGACGCAGATCGAGCGCGACCAGGCGCTCGCCTACGGGCGGATCGCCACCGACGTCGTCGCCGTCCTCGAAAGGCTCGTCGACCTGCCCGAGGTCGACCTTCCCGAGTACCCGGTCTCGCCGGAGGAGATCGCCGGCCCTGGGCCCGCCGAAGCGGCCCGGCTGACCAGGAAGTCGATGGTCGAGCGGGCCGGGCCGGTGCCGCACGTCGTCCGGCTGCTGGAGTCCCACGGCGTGATCGTCCTCGTGCTGCCGCGGGCGGCCGAGCGGGTCGACGCGTTCAGCGTCGGCGTCCACCCGAGGCCGATGGTGTTCTTCAACCCGGCCAAGGGCGACTACTGGCGCAACCGGTTCGACGCGGCCCACGAGCTGGGGCACCTGGTGATGCACGCCGACGCCGAGCCCGGCGAGAAGATCGTCGAGGACCAGGCGCACCGGTTCGCGGCGGAGTTCCTCATGCCGGAGGCCGACATCGCCGGCGAGCTGCCCGCGGGCCCCGACTGGGACCGGCTCGCGGAGCTGAAGGCGTCCTGGGGCGTCAGCATGGCGGCGCTGCTCTACCGGGCCCGCACGCTCGGGATCATGACCGAGCCGGTGTACCGCAACGCGATGAGCGCGCTGAGCTCGCGCGGCTGGCGGCGCCAGGAGCCGGGCCAGGCCCGCCCGCTGGAGCAGCCGACGATGCTGACCCGCGCGCTGGAGGTCGTGGCGGGCGCCGGCTCGGACCGTGACCGGATCGCCGGAGACGCCCGGGTCACGCGCGCCGATCTGGACCTGCTCGTCCCGCGCCGCTGACCCCTCCTGGAACGCTCCCGCCCGCGCGTTCAACACAATGGCGGGATTTGTAAAGCGGCGGCGCCAGATACGTATCTCTGTCGAGAGGTCTCCTGCGCGTTCACCATTGCCTGTGAGACCCTCCGAGCGTATTGCCGGACCCACGTACGGAACGCTGGAGAACTGGTGCTTGACAATCGGCTGGCGAGTCCCACCGCGTTGCGCATGCAGCTCGGGGCGCGGTTACGGCGGATGCGCGAGGAGAACGGTCTCAGCCGGGCGGAGGCCGGCGAGGTGATCCGCGGCTCGGCGTCCAAGATGAGCAGGCTGGAGCTCGGACGGCACGGCTTCAAGATCCGCGACGTTCTCGACCTGCTCACCCTCTACGGCGTCGAGGACGAGGACGAGCGGAATGGCTTCGTCCAGCTCGTCCGGGAGGCGAAGAAGCCCGGCTGGTGGCAGGGCCACGGCGATATCGTGCCGGGCTGGTTCGAGCAGTATCTCGGCCTGGAACAGTCGGCGGCGACGATTCGCGCTTACGAGGTGCAGTACGTCCCCGGCCTTCTCCAAACGCGCGAGTACGCGCGGGCCGTCATCGGCCTGGAACACCATGACGCGGCCTATGACGGCCTCGAACGGCGCCTGTCCCTCCGGATGCGGCGGCAGGAGATCCTGCACCGCGCGACCGGCGCGACCACGCTCTGGGCGGTGATCGACGAGGCGGCGCTGCGGAGGCCGATCGGGGGGCCGCGGACGATGCGCGGCCAGATCGAGCACCTGATCGCGGTGTCGGAGCTGGCCAACGTGAAGGTGCAGGTGCTGCCGTTCGCGGCGGGCGGGCACCTGGCGCTGGGCGGGCCGATCACGATCGTCCGGTTCGCCGAGCACGACCTCGACGACGTGGTCTACCTGGAGCAGCTGACCGGCGCCCGCTACCCCGAGGGCCAGGAGGCCGTCCGCTACCAGAAGATCATGGATCTGCTGGGCATCCGCGCGGCCCGCCCCGCCCGCACCACGGCCTTCCTCCGGGACCTGCTCGGCGAGCTCTGATCCCCCGTGCGGGCGAGCGGCTCCCCCTCCGGCGGGAGGAGCGCCCGCCTCCGCGATCACTAACGTCCCCCGTGACATGGACGGACGAGTGCGCGGGCGGCGGGAATGAACGGTTCGGCGACGGTCGTCGCCTTCCTCATCGGAACGGCGATCAACACCTGGGTCATGGCGTACGGGGCGAGGAGCCTGCTCGACACCCGGTTCCCCCTGTTCCGGACGCTCGTGGCGGGCGCGGTCGGGCAGGCGGTCGCGAGCCCGATCATCAGCGCGCTGATCGGCGACCTGCGCCCGGAGCGGGATCCCGCTCCGCTGACGTGGTTCGTCTGCCTCGGCTTCGCGTGCGCGCTCCTCGTCTCGATGACCATCCTGGTGCTGTGGGAGGCGTTCGTCCCGACCGGGACCGTGTCCTCGCCGCTCTACTGGTTCGGCGGTGTGCGGTCGCGGATCGCCCGCACCCGCCGCTACCGGCGCATCTCGTTCATCTTCCTGCGCCACGGCCTCGGCCCCTACCTGCGCGGCCGCGCCCGCCCGAACGCGCACACCGCGCGCTCGTTCACCCACGCCCTCGAACAGGGCGGCGTCGTGTTCGTCAAGCTCGGGCAGGTGCTGTCGACGCGGCGGGACGTCCTGCCGCCGGAGTTCGTCCGGGAACTGGGGCGGCTCCAGGACTGCGCCGCCCCCGTCCCGTGGCCGCACATCGAGCGCGTCCTCCGCGAGGAGCTCGGCGAGACGGGCGACGTCTTCGCCGAGTTCGACCGGACCCCGCTCGCCGCCGCGTCCATCGCGCAGGTGCACCGGGCCACGCTCCGGTCCGGCGAGCGGGTCGTCGTCAAGATCCAGCGGCCGGGCGTCCGCGCGGTGGTCGAGCGCGACCTCGACATCGTCGGCCGCCTCGCCCGGACGCTCCACGACCGCGCCGGATGGGCCAGGTCGTTCGGCGTCGTCGACCTCGCGGCCGGCTTCGCGGCCGCGCTGCGCGAGGAGCTCGACTTCCGCGTCGAGGCCCGCAACATGGCCTCGGTCGCTGCCACCGCCAAGGGCGGCGACGTCGTCATCCCCCGCCCCCACGGCGACCTCTGCACGAGCCGCGTCCTCGTCATGCAGCGCCTGGACGGCGTCGCGCTCAGCAAGGCCGGCCCGCGCGTCGACGCGGAGGGCCTGGACCGGACGGGCCTCGCGCGCACCCTCCTCGACACGGTGCTGCGCCAGATCGTCCAGGACGGCGTCTTCCACGCCGACCCGCACCCCGGCAACATCCTCCTGCTCGACGACGGCCGCCTCGGCCTGATCGACTTCGGCTCCGTCGGGCGGCTCGACACCGAGCTGCGCGGCTGCCTGCAGCGCATGCTTCTCGCCATGAACCGGGGCGACGCGACCGCGGTGACCGACGCGTTCCTGGAGGTCGTGGCCCGTCCGGACGAGCTGGACGAGCAGGCCCTCGCCCGCGCGCTCGGCGCCTTCATGGCCCGCCACCTCGGCCCGGGGACCAGCCCGGACCTGGCCATGTTCACCGACCTCTTCCGCCTGGTCGCCCGGTTCGACCTCGCCGTCCCGGCGGAGATCGCGGCGGTGTTCCGGGCGCTCGCGACGCTGGAGGGCGGCCTGAGCGAGCTCGCGCCCGGCTTCGGCATCGTCAACGAGGCGCACGCGTTCGGCGAGTCCTACCTGCGTGAACGGCTCCAGCCCGGCTCCCTGCGCGAGGCCGCGAACGACGAACTGCTCAACCTGCTCCCGATGCTGCGCCGCCTCCCCCGCCGCCTCGACCGCATCACCGCCGCGGCGGAGGCGGGCCGGCTGAGCGTGAACGTCCGCCTGTTCGCCGACGAGTCGGACCGCCGCACGGTCACCGGCCTCCTCCAGCAGGTCCTGCTCACCATCCTCGCGTCGACCGCCGGGGTGATGGCGGTGATGCTGCTGGGCCTGAAGGACGGCCCCGCGATGACCCGGGACGTGACGCTCTTCCAGTTCTTCGGCTACTGCGGCCTGGTCGTCTGCTCGGTCCTCTCCCTGCGCGTCCTGGCCGTGGTCTTCCGCCGCTGACCGGGCCGCCCACCCCACCATTGATCGAACATGTGTTTGACTCGGGCCGGTACAGTGGGGGAATGTTCCAAGGGTCGTTGCTGGACGGCACGGACGAGAGCGGTCCGCGGCCTCTGAGCGCGGTACGGCGGACGCCGCTGGAGCACGGCGCGTGGGTGGACGTCCTGCCCGGCTGGATCCCCAACGCGGACGCGCTGTTCGAGCGGCTGCTCACGTCCGTCCCGTGGCGGGCCGAGCGGCGGCGCATGTACGACAAGGTCGTCGACGTCCCGCGCCTCCTGGCGTTCTACGACGAGAAGGCGGAACTGCCCGATCCCGTCCTGGACGAGGCGAAGGCGGCGCTCGACGAGCACTACGCCGCGGAACTCGGCGAGCCGTTCCGGACGGCCGGCCTCTGCCTCTACCGGGACGGGCGCGACAGCGTGGCGTGGCACGGCGACACCATCGGGCGCGGCTCCACGCACGACACGATGGTGGCGATCCTGTCGGTCGGCACCCCGAGGAGCCTGCTGCTCCGCCCGCGCGGCGGCGGTCCCGCGATCCGGCGCGACCTGGGCCACGGCGACCTCATCGTCATGGGCGGGAGCTGCCAGCGGACGTGGGAGCACGCCATTCCGAAGAGCGCCCGCGTGACGGGCCCCCGGATCAGCGTCCAGTTCAGGCCGCGCGGGGTCCGCTGAGCAAAGCGGGCACACCTCGCCTCATGGCACCATGAACGGTGATTCGTGAGGAGGCCCGTTGCAGCGTCTGGTCGTGTCACACTCCTCCCCCCGGGCGTATCGGACGGTACTGGACGCGTTGCAAGCGCCGGTGCCCTACGCCGACGCCGGGCGGCACATCCTGATCGAGCCGGGTTCGTATCCGAACACAGGGTTCCGCAGTTCGGGCGACTTCGTCCTGACGGCCGTCGGCGGGCCGGGCACGGTCACCCTGGACGGCGCCACGGACGCGACGATCGAGGTCACCGGAATGGTGACGCTCCAGGGGCTCATCGTCCGCAACTGGAGCGACGAGGGCCTCGCGTTGGACACCGCAGAGGGCAGCGTCCTGGCGGAGCACTGCGAGTTCGTGAGCCGCTCCGACGTGGCCGTGCGCGCGGCCTCCGGCGCGCAACTGGCGCTGAAGCAGTGCCAGGTCCAGGACGGCGCGATCGTGTACGCCGCCGCGTCCGGGATCGTGGAGGGCACCTCCGTCACCGGAGCCGAGGGCAACGCGATCGCCATCCGCAGCGGCAGCACGGTCACCCTCCGGGCGTGCCGGATCAGCGACGCGGGCGGCCACGGCATCTGGGTGACCGAGGGGTCGCGCCCGCTGATCGAGCAGTGCACGATCAGCGGCCCGACGAGCGCCGGGATCCGGGTGGACGACCGCGCGGACGCGGCGATCCGCAACTGCGCGTTCCACAGCTCGGGCCAGTCGTCCCTGATCGCTCTGGACAGGGGCAAGGCGGTCGCGGAGGACTGCCTGATCGAGGACGCGGGCGCCGACGCGCTGTGGGTGGCGACCAACGGCTCGCTGACCGCGCGGCGGATCAGGATGGAGGCCCCGCAGCGGACCGGCGTGGTCGTCGAGAAGGGCGTCGCCCTCCTGGAGGACTGCGAGATCAACGGGGCGGGCACCAACGGCCTGTCCCTCATCGCGCACGCGGACGTCACGTTCGTCCGGGGCCGGATCAGCGACACGGGGAAGATCGGCGCTGGGCTCGCCTCCGGCGCGCGCGTCGTGCTGGACGGGACGACGATCAGCGGCAGCGGGCTCGCCGGGGTGAGCGTGGAGGGCGGCGGCCGGCTCGCCCTCCGCAACTGCACGGTGGTGGACAACCACGGCGCGGGCGTCATCGCGGGCGAGGGCGCGCACATCGACGTGAGCGGCCTGATCAGCGAGCGCAACCAGCGGCCGGACAAGCTCGACGGCGGCCCGCAGGCCGGGACGACCGCGCAGGTCACCGTGCCGACGCAGGCGGAAGAGGCCCCGGCCGCGGCGAAGCCCAGGACGGTGCCGCCGCCCGGGGAGGGCACCGGCGGGCCGTCGGCGGACGTGCTGCTGGCCGAGTTGGACGCGATGATCGGTCTGGCCGGGGTCAAGCGTGAGATCCGCATTCTGGCGAATCTGCAGAAGGTGGCCGAGCAGCGGCGGTTGGCGGGGCTCCCGCCGGGTTCGGCGAAGGGCCGGCACATGGTCTTCGCGGGCCCGCCCGGCACTGGTAAGACCACCGTGGCGCGGCTGTACGGCGGCATCCTCGCAGCGCTGGGTGTGGTGGAGAAGGGCCAGGTGGTCGAGGTCAGCCGGGCCGATCTGGTGTCGGAGAACATCGGTGGGACGGCGCTGCGCACGACCGAGGTGTTCGACCGCGCTCGCGGCGGTGTGCTGTTCATCGACGAGGCCTACACGCTGTCGCGCAAGGCGACCGGCACCGACTTCGGGCAGGAGGCCATCGACACCCTGGTCAAGCTGATGGAGGACCACCGCGACGAGGTCGTGGTCATCGCTGCCGGATACTCGGCCGAGATGCGCGAGTTCCTCGCCGCCAACCCGGGCCTCAGCTCGCGGTTCTCCCGCACGGTGGAGTTCGAGAACTACAGCCCAGCCGAACTCGTCCAGATCGTCGAGACCCAGGCCGACAAGGACGGCTACCAGCTCGCCGAGGACGCGCGCACCGCGCTCCTGGCGCACTTCACCTCCATGAAGCGCGACGCCTCCTTCGGCAACGGCCGCGCCGCACGCCGCGTCTTCGAAGCGGCGGTGGAACGCCAGGCGCAACGCCTGGCCGACATGGAAGAACTGCCCTCCGGCGAGGAGCTGTCCCGGCTGATCGCCGAAGACCTCGACGTCGACACCGGCCTGGCCGCCCGGTTCGGAGAGGCCCGCGACCCCGACCAGGTCGGCAACCTGCTGGCGCGGCTGGCCGCGATGACCGGACTGGACGAGGTCAAACGCGACATCCGCGACCTGCTCGACCTGATCGCCTCGGCCCGGCGCCGCCGCGCCGCCGGCCTGGAGGCCGAACCCTTCACCGGCCACCTGATCTTCGCCGGCCCCCCCGGCACCGGCAAGACCACCGTCGCCCGCCTCTACGGAGAACTCCTCACCGCCCTGGGCGTCCTGGCACAAGGCCAGGTCGTCGAAGCCGCACGCCTCGACCTGGTCGGACAGTACGTCGGACACACCGCACAGAAGACCAGCGAGGTCTTCGAACGCGCCCGCGGCGGCGTCCTGTTCATCGACGAGGCCTACTCCCTGTCGCGTCCGGGCGGCTCGGGCCACGATTTCGGGCAGGAGGCCATCGACACCCTGGTCAAGCTGATGGAGGACCACCGCGACGAGGTCATCGTGATCGCGGCCGGATACACCTCGGAGATGAAGGGGTTCCTGGCCACCAACCCGGGCCTGGCGTCGCGTTTCGCGCGCACCCTCACCTTCCGCCCCTACGAGGTCGACGGCCTGGTCTCGATCTTCCTGGGCAAGGCCAAGACGGCCGACTACCGCGTCCCGGAACCCACCCAGCAGGCCCTCACCACCTACCTGGCGGCCAACCGCGACCGGTTCCGCGAGGGCAACGGACGCGAGATCGACAAACTCTTCCGTTCCGCGGTGACCGCCCACGCCCGCCGCACCGAACAACTCGCCAACACCGGCGCCGAACTCACCACCGAACAACTCGCCACCCTCCTGCCCGAGGACATCACTCCGTGATCTCGCTCGCCGAGATCACCGCCGCGACGCGCGCCCAGCGGGCCACCGCCGATCGACTGGACGACGACGAGGCCCGCGCGCCCGCCCTGCTCCCGGGTGGACGCGCGGCCACGTACTGACGCCGAGAGCGTCGGTCTCCCTTCCTCTACTGACCGCCCGTCGCGGCGCGGCCGCCGAGGTCGCCGCGACGCCCGTCCGGCCGGCGCCCGCCGTAGGCGACACGCTGTGCCAGAGCGCCGAGGAACCTGATCCGGGCCGACCCTCGCCGGGCGAGCTGGATCAGGCAGTAGCCGCGCAGCGCGCAGGGCAGGACGAGAAAGATCACCATGAAGGCGGTGAGGAAGGGGTCGTCATCGGGCACCGGGGCGGAGCCGTACCGGAGCCCGCTGTAGATCACGAAAGGGATCATCATCGCGATGAAGTAGGAGACCGTCAGCGCATCGATGAGAGCGCACTGCATCGCGTGGTACCGGACGTCCCGGCTTCTGCCGAACATGAGGGTCAAGCTGCTGAAGAACGGCATGAAGTAGGCCAGAACCGAACGGCTGCGAAGAGGCTCCACCCCGGTGGCGCCCGCCGGCGCCATCACGGGAGGGCGCGGCGCCGGGACCGGCGGCGGAGCGGGCGGCGTCCACACCCCGCCGGGCTCTGGGCCAGGCCGCGGCAGGACCGGGGCCCGGTGCCGCTCGCGGAACGGGCCGGCCCGCTCGATCTCCGCGACGGCTTCGGCCGCGCCGCCGGCCACCGTGCGGCTGTCGTCTCCGAGCAGCGCCTTCAGCCGCTCGTACGCGAGCAGCCCGGCCTCGTCCCCGGCCAGCGCCAGATCCTTGAGCGTGCCGACGGCGGCGGCGCGCACCGACGCCAGCGGATGGCCGGCCGCCGAACGCACCTCCTCAGGCAGCTCGGGGGGCCGGAGCGTGCCGGGGCTGCGGGCGACGATCAACTCACCGCTGACATCGGAGAACTTGGTCGGCGTCTGATTCGGGTTCACGGCCGTGACCTGCGAGTACGTGTAGTCGTAGAGCTCGTCGACGGAGATGCGCCCGTCCCGGTCGCGGTCGGCCTCGCCGGTCACGAGGCCCCGGACCAGGGCTTCGGTGAAGATCGACGGACGGCCGCCCTCCTCCCTGGTGCCGTAGCGGGAGATCTCCTTGGTGACGCGCTGCCGGTCGAGCTCGAACGCGTACTCCAGCGCCGAGGACGACGAGAGGATCGCCCGGCCGGAGCCGCTCAGCCGCTCGTTGATTCCGACGCCGCCCGGGCCGCGCACCACCATGCCTTCGACGAACGCCCCGCTGTAGCAGCAGTCGAGAAGCAGGATGATGTTGCGCGACATGCTGTGGGACATCTGCTCGCTCACGAAGGCCGACGCGATCCCCGTCGAGCCGAGCCGCTTGACCCGGGTGTTGGTCGTCGCGAAGTAGAGGCGTCCGGCATCGTCCTTGACCCCGTGGCACGAGACGTACAGCAGCAGGACGTCGTCGGGCTGCTTGTCGCAGAAGAAGTCCTCGATCGCGGCGTTGACCTCGTGAGCCTGCCGGTTGAAGACGTCCTCCACCGCGAACCCGCCGATGCGCGGGTCCGCGAGGGCGGCCGCCAGCGCCCGCACGTCGTGGGCGGGCGACCGCAGCGAGCCGAGCCCCGGATCCTCGTACCGGTCCGACGCCACGAGAAGCGCTAGTCTCCTCGGCCGTCCAGGCTCCGGTCCCCTGCTTCCCCGTCGCACGCCAGCAGCCATTCGAGCAGTTCCCGCCGTTCCCCCGGAGTCGCCGCGGACAGTTCCACCGATCTGTCGCCACAACTGATCTTCAGGCCCCCTCTCCGGGGGCCGACCCATTCGAAGACACCGTTCACGAAGGCCTTGAAGGCCGCCGTTCCGGCGAGGCCCACCACGAGCGTCGAGATGGCGACCGCCGATGCCGCCTTCGCTCCCGCGGGCGCCTCGACCGGTCGCCGATCGGTCCGCAGTCCGAGTCTTCGCAGGTCCCTGAGGAGGTTGCGGCTGAGCTGGTCCAGCCGCACCGGATCGGCATCGTGGTCGAAGATCTCGACCAGGAGTGTCCGCGCCATCGATCGCCCCGTCCGAATTCCGTCGCGTTCCGCCGTCCATCAATGGACGCGCGGCCCGGTGGCGCGGGGGGCGACCGCGGGGTATCGATCTGGAATACACCGGCGAGTAGCCGCCACAAATCCCCCCATATTTAAATGCTCATCCGCGCGATCGCGGCGCTTCACGTGGAAAACACGGAAACCATGGCGGTCGCACAAGAGCGGCGAAGGGACCGGCTCGCGGTGACACCGGTCCCCTCGCCTTCTCGGTGGAGGGTCAGGCCGCCGGGCAGGTGGTGGCGGGCGGGGGGAGGGTGAGGGAGGTCAGGTAGGCGTCGATGGCGTTCTGCATGCAGGGGCCGCGGTTGTAGCTGCCGTGGCCGGCGCCCTCGTAGGTGAGCAGGCGTCCCGCGGGGCCGAGTTGCCGTGCGACGTTCTGCGCCCAGGCGTAGGGCGTGGCGGGGTCGTGGACGGCGTTGGACAGCAGGATCGGCGCGCTGCCGCGGACGCGCAGGCGGTGCTGCGGGTTGCGGACGGGCTGCGGCCAGCCGAGGCAGGCGGAGATCGCCATGACGGGACGCGCGAACGTCATGTCGGGGGCGACCTTCTCCGTGCGCCGCATGAGGCTCGCGTACTCGCCGTAGTCGCGGACGGGCAGGCTCCAGTCGGAGCAGAACTGCGCGGTGAAGGGGTCCGTGGCGGTCTCACCCGCCGCCGGGGCGGCGGCAGGACGCGAGCCGGGCTTGAGGGGCGCGGACGCGTCCAGCGCGGCCAGCCTCGACGCCAGCTCCGCCCAGTCGGGGCCGTAGAAGCTCTTGTAGGCCATCAGGACGAGGCCGAACTCCGGTAGCGCGGCACCCGGCGAAGAGGGGTCGGGCAGTTCCCCACGGGCAGCGCGGGCGCGCAGGTCACGCCAGACGGCCCGGACGTCCCTGCCGTGCAGGGCGCACTCCTGGGTGCGGCCGCACCAGGCGACGAACTGGTCGAACGAGTCCTGGGCGGCTGCCAGTTCGGACGTCAGGAAGCGCCGGGCGTCGGGGACGCTGTGGTCGTCCACGCTCTCCAGCACCATCGCCCGGACGCGTCGCGGGAACGTCTCGGCGTACATCTCGCCCAGCAGCGTGCCGTAGGAGCTGCCGTGGAAGGTCAGCTTCGACTCGCCGAGGGCGGCGCGGATCGCGTCCACGTCCCGGACGGTGCTGAGCGTGTCGGCGTGGTCGTAGAGCGGCCCGGTGCGGGCGCGGCAGTCGGCCCGCACCCGCGCGTTGTGGTCGAGGGTCGCCTGGAACTGCGCGGCACTCTTGATCATCGGTGAGGGCGCGGCCCTGAGCAGGTCGGCCGAGCAGGTCACCGGATGGCTGGCGCCGATGCCGCGCGGGTCGAAGCTGACGATGTCGAAGCGCCGGCGCAGCCGGTCGCTGAACCGGTCGATCCCGCTCTCGACCCTGGTCACGCGCTGGACGCCGGAGTCGCCGGGCCCGCCGGGGCCGAACACGAGCGTGCCGACGCGGGCGCCCGGGTCGAGGGCCTTGCGGCGCGCGATGGCGAGACCGAACGTGGGGCCGTCCGGCCGGGACCAGTCGACCGGCAGCCGCAGGGTCGCGCACTCGGCCTTGCCGTCGTCGCCGCACGCGCGCCAGCCGATGGCGGACGGCGAGCGCGGTGCGGGCGAGGCGGTGGCGGGGAGCGCGACGCCGGCCAGCGTCACGGTCCCTGCCGCGGCCGCGCCCAGGACGGCGAGCCTGTTTCTGCGCAGCATGGAGATCCTTCCGGTGCGGGGACGTCAGAGGCCCGCGTCCTCGAAGGCGGGCGACGGTCCCCCGCCCGGCCGTGGCGGGGGACCGCTGACGATCAAGCTAGGTGCGGTCCCCGCACCGGAACAGGGTGATCAGGGGCGATTCAGGGTCGGTTCAGGGTTCGACCAGGGGCGAACCGCGACCGCCCGTCCGCCCGCGGCCCTATCAAGAGTCGCCAATCAGTACGTCACAACGTCGTGGTATTCGACAATTCCTGAGAGAGGCGGGAAAATTGAGTCCAACGACTCAACGACCGTCCAGGTCCCCGTTCTGAATCGTGTTCAGGAGGGCCTGCCACTGAGCGGGGGCGAGGGCGAGGAAGCCGGCGGAGGGGTTGCGCGAGTCGCGGACCAGAACCGACGGCCCGGAGGCCGCCACTTCGACGCACTGGCTTTCGCCGCCGCTCGCACTGCTCTTGCGCCAGTTCAGCACCACCCTCGGGGTCGACCGGTACACCATCCAACCTCCATCCGTTGCCGACGCGTGCGCTCTCACCCGCCATTAGGGCGAGGAACACGCGCGGGGGCAGGCGGCCAAGTAGGGCACGACAAACCACGACCTTGTGGAAAATTTCCCGATCACGAGTGTAAACGGTTCTAGTTATCCCGCCTACAAGGGAACACAAGATCACCCTGTGTGCTATGTCGGCCACTCGCCTTGTGGATGCCGGATGCGGCGGTCACCTCCAGGTCGGGTCGGTCGCGGGCGAGGTCAGTTCATGAGCGTCTCGGCGGCCTGCCGCATCATCGCGACCGACTCGTCCGCCGGCAGCGCCTGGTCCAGCAGGAGTTCGAAGGTCTCGCGGTACTCGGCGACCCGGTCGTCCTCACCGAGGATCATCACGCTGGCGCCCGACCGCCCCTCCAGGTACAGGACGTCGTCGAGGTCGCCGTCGAACTCCAGGAGGCTGAACGGCCCTTCCAGCCCGAGGTGCGCCCCCGTGCTGAACGGGATGACCCTGACGGTCACCAGATCGTCACGCTCGCACACGTCAGCGATGTGGTTCAGCTGGGCGGGCATGATCGCCGGGTCGGTCCCGATCCCGACATGCCGGCGGATGACGGCCTCGTCGATGATGTAGTGCTGGCGCGGCGGGTTCTGCCGCTTGGCGAACTCCTGCTGGCGCTGGATGCGCAGCTTCGCCGCGAGCACCCTCGCCTGCTCGGAGACCTTGCCGGTGGACAGCACCTCGGCGTACTCGGGAGTCTGGATCAGCCCGGGGACGACCGTCCCGTGGAACTGCCGGATGTAGGCCGCACCCGCGGAATACCCGACATAAGCGAGAAAGTTCGGGTCCAGATCGCCGCGGTAGGCGTTCCACCAGGCGGGTTCGCGCGCACCCCGGGCGAGCGCCTGCAACCGCTCCTGGCGTCCCTCAGAGGTGACGTCGTACACCGTGAGCAGGGCCTGAAGATCGGTGCGGGTGATGGCGTTCTTGCCGCCCTCCACCCGGATGAGCTTGGACGGGGACCACTCGAGCTGCCGTGCCACCTGTTCCTGCGTCAGCTTCTTCTCTTTGCGCAGGCGGACGAGCTCGGTGCGCAGCAGCGCGCTCTGGACTATGGGGCCCTGGTCACTGACCATTGGTTCGCTCACTCTGAGTAGTGCATGCCACCCAACTGGATGCTACATGGCAGACGGGGACCTGGCATCCCACTCCCCCACACGACGCTACATGTCCCGGACATCTGATCTTCGCTCCGCCCACCAGACCCCGCCATATCGCCCAAAACTCGCGTCGGTAGCTTCCAGAGTGCTGCATACCGTCGGACTCTGTTGTAATGTGCTACATAGCAGATTAGCAGACGACGCGATGCAACGAGTCGCACTGCAACATCCGAGCACGGATGAAGTTGAACACAGGGTGAAGACCCGGCCGGGGACGGCGCACCGCGGCCGGGGCGAGACGCAGGCGGAGACGGGCCGGCCGCCGGCGGGGACGAGAAGGCCCGCCACGCGCCACACGGGGAGGCCGCAAGGGGAGAGGAGACTCCGGCGACGCCGGAAAGGCGGCACCGGACGAGGAACACCAGAAGAAGCGACGCCAGCGAGACAACAGAGTCGCCCGCCGCTTCCCGCCGATCAGCGGTTTGGCAGCCACGACGATCGGGGGGAGAGCGGAGAGCGACTCCCGGGGCCGCTGAGACAGCCGGGCCGATCGCCCCACCTTCTGCGAGGACGCAGAAAGATCCGGGCTGACCTGCCAAAATGTCTCTGCGGACTCATCTAGTCTAACCGCGACCACGCGGTGCGGACCATAGGTGATGTGACTCCGGTCACCCGCGGGCCATACCGGACCTACCCGGTATCCCGGCGGACCACGGAGTCGCGATTCGAGGCATGGGGTCCCTGACATGTCCAGACAGCACGTACCGTCCCCCACCTCCGCCGTCCACCCCACGAGTCCGGCGGGCTCGCCGCCGCCCGCCCGGCCGGGCCCCCGGCGGGTGAGCCGATGAACGAGCACGCCCGCCACCACGACCCGGACAAGATCGTCCCTACCGGGATCGTCCCGCGGCAGCGGTCCCTCCGGCAGGCCGAGTCCGCCCGGCGGCCCGGGTTCTGGCACGGCCTCACCACCATCGAGCGCGCCGCGTTCCTCGCACTCGCGCGGGAGGTCGTCCACCCGGTCGGCGCCGTGCTGTGGACCGAGGGCCAGGACGCCGACCACACCTTCGTGATCAAGGCCGGCTCGGTGCGGATCTCCGTGGAGCGGGACGGCCGCGAGCGCTTCGTCGCCTTCCGCGGGCCCGGCGACATCATCGGCGAGCGCGCCGCCCTGCTGCTGCGCCGCCGCTCGGCGACCGTCGTCGCCATGGACGCCCTCCACGTCCTGTGCCTGACCACGCAGGAGTTCGTCGCCTACCTGAGCGACCACCCGCACGTGGTCGCCGTCCTCGAACGCGAGATGTACGACCGGATGACCGAGCAGGTCCCAGGCCGGCCGCCGCAGCGCGCCCACCATCCCGGCGGCGCGGCGCACCCGTACGGACCGGCGGCGCAGTACGGCTCGCCGCAGCCGTACGCCATGGCGCAGCTGCCCGTGGTGCCGAACTACCCGTACGCGATGGCCGGGCCGTTCGTGGTGGCCGCCCCGTACGCCGCGCCCGACCCGCGGGCCGGCGGCGCGACCTACAAGGCCGAGCCCGCCGCCGCGATCAACGGCTCCGGCGCCGCCCCGACCGTCCCGTGCCGGACCGTGCCGGCCAACACCCTGCAGCCGGCCAACACCCTGCAGCCCGCCCGCTCTCTCCAGCCCGCCCTGGAGGCGGTCGTCGAGACGGTCGGCGAACGGCCGACGCAGCCCATGGTCCTCCCGGACGCCGACGCCCCGTCCTGGGCCGGCCAGAACTGCACCATCGTGTACACCGACGTCGCCGGGTTCAGCTCGCCCGACCGCAACGACGCCGACCGGATCGGCGTGCGCCGCGCCATGTACCGGGCCCTACGCGGGGCCTTCGACGAGTCGGGCGTCCCCTGGGACGCCTGCCACGTCGAGGACCGGGGCGACGGCGCGCTCATCGTGATCCCGCCGCAGGTCCCGACGGCCACCGTGATCGACCCCATGCTGGTCTCGCTCGGCGTGCGGCTGCGCCGCCACAACCACCGCGCGGCCGGGGCCGTGCGCGTGCAGCTCAGGGTCGCGGTGAACGTCGGGCCCGTGATGCCCGACCCGCCCGGCGTGTCCGGCTCGTCCATCATCACGACGGCCCGGCTCCTCGACGCCGGACCGCTCAAGGAGCGGCTCGCCGCGACCGGCGCCGACCTCGGCGTCATCGCGTCCCGGTTCGTCTACGACTCGGTGATCGTCCCGAGCCCCGGCCGCGTGACCGCCGCCGAGTACGAGCGGATCACCTGCCGGGTGAAGGAGTCCCGTCTCGAAGGGTGGATCCACCTGCGCGGCCTGGCCGCCCATCCCGCGGTCTGACCGGCCGCACGCCGGCCCGTCCCCCGCGCGGGCCGCACCAGCCACGACCCCGCGCGCACCGGCGCCGCGGGGTTCTCCACGTCCACGCCCTCCACGGCCCGGTCACGTAGCGAACCGCCAGGCGAGCGAAGCGGGCCTGGGCTTCGAAACACCCGCCAGCCGCGTCCCCAACCTCACGGGACAGAACAGCTAGTCGACCGGCCGGCCGTCGTGGTTGCGCGGTATCCGCAGCACGAACCGGGCGCCTCGCTCGCTGTCCTCGATGGTGAGCCTGCCGCCGTGCAGCTCGGCGATCTCCCGGGCGATCGGCAGGCCGAGGCCGGTGCCGCCCGGGTCGCGGGCCCTGCTGTCCTCCAGCCGGGCGAAGCGCTGGAACACGAGGTCCCGGTCCCGCTCGGGGACGCCCGCGCCGTCGTCGACGACCTCCAGCACGGCGGTGTCGCCCTCCCGCGACACCGTGATGTCGACGCGCGACTCAGCGTGCCGCTCGGCGTTGTCCAGCAGGTTCGTCAGCAGGCGGACGAGCCTCAGCCGGTCCCCCCGCACCGTCACGCTCTCCTGGAGGTGCGGGACGATCCGCTTCGTCCGGTCCGACCTCGCCACCTCGATGGTGACCAGCGCGGCGAGGTCGATCGTCTCGACCTCCTGCCAGGCGGCGGCGTCCAGCCGGGCGAGCTGCAGCAGGTCCGTCACGATCGCCTGGAGCCGCTCCAGGCTCTGCAGGACGCTCCGCGCCGTCCGCGGCCAGTCGACGTCGTCGGGGAACAGCAGCGCCTCCTCGATCTGGGCGCGCGCGGCCGCGATGGGGCTGCGCAGGTCATGGGACGCGTCGGAGGTGAAGCTGCGCTGCCGTTCGAGGGCGCCGTCCAGCCGGTCCAGGGTCGCGTTCGCGGCCTCCGCTAGCCGCCTGATCTCGTCCCGGCTCTCCGGCACCGTCACCCGGCGTCCCGAGCGGTGCGCGGTGATCTCCGCCAGTTCGGCCCGGATCGCGTCCACCGGGGCGAGGGTCTGGTCCACCGTCGCCCAGGCGCGCAGGCAGCCCAGCAGGATCACCAGCAGCGAGACGCTGGCCAGGAACATGAGCAGGCCGGGGCTCACGTACCAGGGGACGATGGGGACGGCGGCGTAGATCAGCCAGTCGCCGCCCGGCTTGAAGACGCGGAAGCCGATCACCCACAGGCACCGGTGGCGCCGCACCGGCGAGCACACCTTCCGGGTGCTGTACACGCGCGTCTCCGACGGGACGAAGCCGGCGAGCGGCCGCCGGGCCGGCACCCGTCCCGGCGTCCCCGCGATCACCCGCCGCCGCTCGTCCATGACCTGCAGCATGACGCCCGGAATCCCGTCGATCCGGCCGGGCACCGACCCGCGCCGCAGGGTGTACGACAGCCGGAGCGCGGCCGCGGTCGCCTCGCCGCGGGCGGAGTCGGTCTCCGATCCGCGCGCCTCCACGAGGATCAGCGTCGTCACGATCACGCAGATCACGGCGGTGACCGTCCCGGCAATAACGGTCATCCGCACCCGTATGGACCATGTGCGCCGTCCGTCCACCCGACCTCCCGCAGGTGAGGTAATCACCGCACACGCCGGGATCAGTCCTCCGAACAGCAGAGATGCGGCCAAGACAGGCAAAAGAAATGGTTGCCGGACCGACCGGGCAGGCAGAAGCCCGGGCACTGGAAAGCAGCCCGGCTAGCATGCTCGGTTATGGAGCTGCGCCAGCTTGAGTACTTCGTGGCGGTGACGGAAGAGGCCGGCTTCACCAAGGCCGCGGCCCGGCTGCACGTCGCCCAGCCCGGCGTGAGCGCCCAGATCCGGCAACTGGAGCGGGAACTGGGCCAGCCGCTGCTCGACCGCTCCGGCCGGACCGTCCGGCTGACCGAGGTCGGCGCCGCCGTCCTGCCCTACGCGCGGGCCGCGCTGGCGGCGGTCGAGGGCGCCCGGCTGGCCGTGGACGAGCTGACCGGCCTGCTCCGCGGGCACGTCACGATCGGCACGATCGACTGGATCCGGTCGCTGGACCTTCCCGGCATGCTGGCCGGTTTCCACCGCGACCACCCGGACGTCGAGATCACCGTCGTCCAGGAGGACTCCGCCACCCTGACCGAGGGGCTCCGCACCGGGCGGATCGACCTGGCGTTCCTCAGCCTCGGCGCCGGCCCGCCCGAGGGTCTCGCGACGCGGGTCGTCATCGAGCAGGACCTCGTCGCCGCGGTCGCCAGCGCCCACCCGCTGGCGCGCAGGTCCACGATCACCCTGCGGGCGCTCGCCGAGGAGAACCTGATCTGCCTGCCCAGGGGCACCGGGCTGCGGTCCGTCCTGGACGGGGCCTTCGCGGACGCCGGGCTGCGCCCGCGCGTCGCGTTCGAGGCGGGCGAGCCGCCCGTCCTCGCGGAGATCGCCGCGCACGGCCTCGGCGTCGCCGTGCTGCCCGAGTCCGCCGCCCGCGACCGCCCGGACGACCTGCGCGCGCTCCCGGTCGTCCGGCCGCGGCTGACCGGGCGGATCGCCCTGGCCTGGCGCGCCGAGGGGCCGCGCGGCCCGGCGGCGCGGGCGCTGATCGCCCGCGCGCGCCGGTGGCCCGCCTGATCAGGCCGCCCGCTCGGCGGAGCCGTCCACGACGCCGTGCAGGACGTCCGGCCTGTTGGTGATGATCCCGTCCACGTCGAGGTCGATCGCCCGTTCCATGTCGCCGGGGTCGTTGACCGTCCAGGTGAGCAGGTCCATCCCGGCGTCGTGCACCTCGTCGACGTAGTCCTCGGTCAGGCCGGCGAAGGGCGGATTGACCTGGTCCGCGTACTTCGCGAGCTTCGGCAGGTCCGCGGCCTTCGGGGTACCGAGCAGTCCGGTCGGCACCTTCGGCAGGACGGCGTGGAACCGCCGCACCGACTCCCAGTCGAACGACTGGACGACGAGGCGCCGCTCCCGCGGGTCGTACCGGAGCCAGGACGGGGACCTCCGCAGCTCCGCCGCGATACGCCCCTCGATGCCCGGGTACAGCTCGGGGCTCTTGATCTCCAGCAGCAGCCCGAGGCCCCGGTCGCGCATCGCGGCCAGCACCTGGCCGAGCGTCGGGACGCGCTCGCCCGCGTACTTGCGCGCGAACCAGCCCCCGGCGTCGAGCCTCCCGATCTCGGCGAGGGTGAAGTCGGCGACCTTCCAGGGACCGCGGCCGGGGTAGACCTCCTCCGCGTTCGTCGTCCGGGCCAGGGTGGTGTCGTGCATGATCACGAGCTGGTGGTCCTTGGTCTCCTGGACGTCCAGCTCGAACATGTCCGCCCGCTTGGCCTGGGCGAGCCGGAACGCCGCCAGCGTGTTCTCCGGCGCGTACGCGGACGCGCCGCGGTGCGCGACGTTCACGACGCCGGCGTCCGGATCCGGGGCCCTGGCGGGGGCGGTGCGCGGGCGCGGTTCCGGGGCGCCCGGCAGCAGGGACAGGAGCGGGTCGGGGCCTGGACGGGCGTCGGCGGGCGCCGCCGGGACGGCGACGGCCGCGGTGGCCAGGACGGCGATGAGCGCGAGACGATTCCGCCGGTGCATCAGTCACCTCTCGGGAGCCGGGGCTGTCCGCCCCAACCCTCGGCCCGTCCGGTGACACCGGAGTTACGGATCGGTAGCAGACTGTGTACCGAAGGTGACGATACGCATCGGGTCCCGTCAGGACGAGTCAGACACGGCCGGGCCGCCCGAATGACCTCCGGGCTCCTCGCCGCCGTCCGGCCCGGCGGCCCGCGCGCTCTTGGCCGCCTTCGCCAGCACCAGCGCGCCGAACAGCAGCCTCCTGCCGCGCCGGAGCGGGCGCCCCGGCTCCGGCTCGCGCCGCGGAGCGGGGATCACGGGAAGCGCGTGGCGGCGCGGCGTGCCCAGCCGTGTCGGACGGCTCCGCCCGCGCAGCGTCACCGAACGTCCGAGATCCCATTCGTCGGACTCTGCGAGGTGCGCCAGCTCCAGGACGGCCGCCGAGGCGAGCACCCGTCCCTCCTCGTCCTTGGCGAGGTCGCTGAGCCGGGCCGCCTCGTTCACCGGATCGCCGATCACCGTGTACTCGAACCGCTCCTCCGCGCCGATGTACCCGGCGACGACCGGGCCCGCGGACACCCCGATCCCCGCGTCCAGCATCGGCACCTCGGCGCGCAGCCGCACCGCCAGCTCGCGGGCCGCGCCGAGCGCCCCGCCCGCCGAGTCCTCCACCTGCGTCGGCGCCCCGAAGATCGCCAGCGCCGCGTCCCCCTCGAACTTGTTGATCCAGCCGCCGTGCCTGGCCACCGCCGACACCACGACGCCGAAGAAGCGGTTGAGCAGCCCCACCACCTCGTCGGGGCCGCGCGTGTCGGCCAGCCTGGTGGACCCGGTCAGGTCCACGAACAGGACGGCCACCTCCCGCGTCTCGCCGCCCAGCGTGACGACGCCGCGCTCCAGCGCCAGGTCGGCGACCTCCTCGCCGACATGCCGCCCGAACAGGTCGCGCAGCCACTCGATCTCGCGCAGCCCCGCGACCATGTGGTTGAACCCGGCCTGCAGCTGCCCGACCTCGCTCGCGTCGTACACGTCCACCTCGGCGCCGAGGTCGCCCCGCTCGACCTGCGCCATCCCGCTGCGCACCGCCTTGATCGGGTCGGCGATCGCCCGCGTCGCCATGTAGATCACGCAGACCCCCGCCAGCAGCGCGGCGCCGCCGAGCCCGAGGATCGTGATCGCGAGCTGGGTGACGTTGATGTCCGGCGAGGCCAGCGCCGCGATCGCGACGCAGATCAGCCCGAACACCGGGATCGCCGTCCCGAGCGCCCAGGCGAGCATCACCCGCGTCGTCACCCCGGGCAGCCGGAGCCGCTTCGGACGCTCCGCGCCCAGCACCAGCGCCGCCGCCGGCCGCAGCAGCCGCTCCGACAGCAGGTAGACGATCGTGCAGGTCGTGCCCGCGCCGAGCAGGCACGTCAGCCCCGTCTTCACCGCCAGCCGCCCGGTGAACAGGACCAGGTCGAGCGCCGCCCAGCCGAGCGCGCCGACCGCCCACAGCGCCCCGACGAGCAGCGTCAGCCGCAACGGCCCGAGCAGCACGGCCCGGCGCTGCCGCCGGTCGGGCTCTCCCCCGTCCCGGACGAACGTGACCACCGGACGCCACAGCCACAGCCCGCACAGCAGCGCCGCCGGAGCCGCGACCACCGGATAGCTGAAGAACGCCACCGCGTTCACCAGATGCACGTAGTCGCGGTCGTCCAGCGGCGGGTCGGGGACCACGAACGTCGCGAACAGCAGCACCACCAGCGATCCGATGATGTTCGCGACGCCCACCACGAACAGCAGGACCCATCGCACCCGGATCTCAAGCCTGCTGGTCACGTGCGCCTCCGGAGGGAAGGAACCTCCAGGAAGGATCATCCCACGGCGGGCGCCGTCCCGCCGTGGGATGCCCTCACTCAGGCGCTCGTGCTCTCCTCGGCCAGCGGCAGCGGCACCCGCGCCTCCTGCGAGCTGCGCCGGACGAACGGCCAGCCGACCACGACCAGCGCCGCCCAGGCCGCCATCACGTACAGCGCGATCCGCGTGTCGGCCTCCCACGCGATCGTCACGGTCACGAACGCGAAGAACGCCAGCACGGCCCAGTTCGTGTACGGCGCCCACGGCATCCGGTACGGCGCCTTCGGCAGCTCCCCGGCCGCGGACCGCCGCCGGTACGCCATGTGCGCGAGCAGGATCACCGTCCACACCAGCAGCGCGCCACCCGTCGACACCGAGGTGATGTACTCGAACGCCTTGTCCGGCACCACCGCGTTGACGACCACGCCGATGCCCATGACCAGCGCGGAGATGACGACGGTCAGGACGGGCACGCCGCGCCCGTTGAGCCGTCCGAGCACCTTCGGACCGTCACCGTTGACGCCGGCCGTCCGCAGCATCCGCGACGTCGAGTACAGCCCGCCCGCATTGCACGACGACAGCGCCGCCGTCAGCACCACGAAGTTGACGATGTCCGCGCCGCCCGGAATGCCGATCCGGTCGAACGCCAGCACGAACGGGCTCGCCCCGCCCTTGAACGCCGTCCACGGCACCACCGCGAGGATCACCAGCAGCGACCCCAGGTAGAACAGCGCGAACCGCACCGGCAGCGCGTTGATCGCCCGCGGGATGTTCTTCTCCGGGTCCTTGGCCTCGCTCGCAGTCACGCCCACCAGCTCGACGCCCAGGTAGGCGAACATCACCATCTGCAGCGTCATGATCGTGGCCCCGGCCCCCTCGGGGAACACGCCCCCGTGGTCCCACAGGTTCCCGACCCGCGCGGTGTCCCCCGCGTCGCTGAACCCGAAGACCAGCACCCCGATCCCGACCAGGATCATCATCACGATCGCCGCGACCTTGATCATCGCGAACCAGAACTCCAGCTCCCCGAAGAGCTTCACCGAGATCAGGTTCACCACGAACAGGACCACCAGCGCCACCAGCGCCGTCTGCCACTGCTCGACGCCCGGCCACCACTTCTGGATGTACTTGCCGGCCGCGGTCAGCTCCGCCATCCCGGTCGTCACCCAGATGATCCAGTACGTCCAGGTCGTGGCGTACCCCCAGAACGGCCCCAGGAACTCCCTGGCGTATCCGGCGAACCCGCCCTCGGCCCGCCGGTAGGTGAGCAGCTCGCCGAGCGCCCGCATGACGAAGAACAGCGCCAGCCCCGCCACGGCGTACGTCAGGATCAGGCTGGGCCCGGCCTTGGCGATGTTCTCCCCGGCCCCCAGGAACAGCCCGGTGCCGATCGTCCCGCCGATGGCCAGCATCTGGATCTGGCGGGTACCAAGCCCGCGTTGGTAGTCCTCCGCGCTCTGGTCTGGGAGCTTCGCGACCACGCGGCCTCCTCTCTACAGCCGTCCCCACAGGGGGATCCGGCGCCACCCTCCGATCACGCACGGTTGCGCAACTCGGACAGAGTAGGAGCCCCAAGCACAAACACGAAACACTCTTGTCCGTCCTGTTTCTCCCCGCCCGGATCGTCCCCTCACCCGCCCGGGGTAATCGAGTTGGCGACCCACTCGGCCATCGCGTATGCTCTCGGACGTCGCCAAGCGCCGGGCACACCGGCCAAGACACCCCTCCAGAGCCGATAGGCTCGGAGACGCAAGGTCCTGTGGAGCAGTTAGGAGTGCTCGCCACCCTGTCAAGGTGGAGGCCGCGGGTTCAAATCCCGTCAGGACCGCCAGACGCACCACCACGCGTCCTGGGCAGGTAGCTCAGTCGGTACGAGCGTCCGCCTGAAAAGCGGAAGGTCGGCGGTTCGACCCCGCCCCTGCCCACCACATCTGACCAGCCAAAAGGCTCGGAACCATTCATGGTTCCGGGCCTTTTGACGGCAACCCTGACGGCAACGTCTACGAGGCAACCATCAATCGTCGAGTTGCCAACGCTTCCCCACCACACGCGACGCAAGGTCGCAAACCCTGCTTCTGGGCCTCGCCAAGAAGCTGCTTAGACCAGAAGTCGCCCAGCCAGCCGCAACTGAGTCGACCGTGAAACACCTCCACGTGGCCATAGTTCCTCCGGTACACGATCGGGTCTTCACGCCAAGAGATGACCTCCGCAATCTCCGATGCGAAGTCCTGCTCTGCTGAGCCCAGGCCCGTCACCGTTTTGCGAGCTTCCCCGGGCACGTACTTGACCCAGATAGCCGAGGAGTGGCCCTCCTTGGCCCAGTCAGCGTACTGACGGGTCTTCTCAGACTGCCCAGTCAGCGCAGCCAGTCGCCGACGATGCCTACTGACCACCTGCTCCAGGCACTGAATCCACTCGTCCATGCCAAGCCCTTCATTAAATCCTCGCCACTTGCAAGGTTCACAAGCGCACAACATAGCGTCGTTGGAGCTGATTCCACCGAGGTTCTGGGGGCTTCGCATCATTACGAAACCCCAGAACAGCAAGCTTCAGGTCAGCCGAGCGCATCCCCCAACTTGCGGAGCGCCGCGCGCTTGTCGTCAAGCGAGGTGTGCGCGTAGATCGTCATCGTCACTTCGATGTCGCTGTGACCAACGATGTCCCGGACGACATTGGGCGCGATGCCGAGATGGAGCAGCAGTGAGACGCAGGTGTGCCGCATGTCGTGGAAGCGCATCGACTCCAGGCTGGCCGCCGCGCGGACGCGGCCCCAGCTACGGCGAAGGTTGTCCGGCTCCATGGGTGTACCGCGTCGGGACGGGAAGACGAGGCCGTTGTCCTCCCAGTCCTGCCAAGCGTCCGCCCGTTCGGCCGCCTGCTTCACCCTGTGCTCGCACAGGGCCGTGATGCAGACAGGAGGCAACGGGATGCTTCGCTCGGAGTCGTCGGTCTTGGGACGGACGAACCGTAGCGCTCCCCCGACCCGCTGAAGCGTCCGCGAGACTTCCAGCGTGGCGCTCTCGACTCCACTACCGGCGCAGTTCTGGCACTCAGCCCCGTCTACCTCGCCGCCCTCACCGTCGCAGGTCCGGCAACCGACGAGGGTGGCGTCCTCCCAGCGCAGGCCGAGCAGTTCACCGCGCCGCAGGCCGAGGCAGAGCGCCAGGACGTAGAGCGCATAGAGCCGTTCGTCGCGGGCCGCCTTGAGGACGTCGCGCGCCTGGTCGACCGTGAGCCCGCGGTTCACCTTGTACTTTGGCGCACCGACTTTGACGAGCTTGGCTACGTTGCGCGGGATGACCTCCTCACGGACAGCCGATTCCAGCGCGTTGCGCAGCACAGCGTGAATCAATTGGACCATCCGCACGGACGGGTGAGACTCGCAGCACTGGCCGCCCTTGAGGGCGCAGCACCGGGACACATCGCGGGCCGCATCAACACCGTGCTTGCAGCAGAGGCACTGCGCCCGAACGCGGTTGATGAAGGCCCGGACGTCGCGTACGGCCAGCTTGCCGAGCCGCTTCTTGCCCAGTTCCGGGATGAGGTAAAGCCGGATCACGCTCTCGTATCCCTGCGCTGTGCGCGGCTTTCGCTCAGGTCGGACAACGTTGTCAAGGGCGCCCGCTCCGCGGCCGCCGGCGGCCGCCCGCCCCGGCGCGCCGGGCATGCGGCCCTGTCCCGTCCGGTCCCGCCGCGCCACGTCGCCCGTCCGCCGTACAGCGTGTTGCATCGGGCAATCTCACTGAAACCTGAGGCCGAAGAGGCCGCCGCTTTCGTACTGATCCGTCAGGCGTACCGGGAGCACGATTGAATCTAGCGGGAGGTCCAGGTTATCTGGCAGATTGTCGCTGTTAAGCGTCACAAGGTGCTGATAACCGACATCACGTGCCTCCGCGTAACCAGTGCGCAATGCGGCACCGATCTGCCTGCTATCGACTCCATCGAAGATATGACTATCGTGTGCCACGAACGGGGGACAACGGTACTCTGGCACAGCGATTTTCATCAAAGTAAGGTCGAAGCAGTAGGTGAGCATATTCGTGATTCCCTTGCTGCGCTCACCATCAATGGTTACGCCTATTTGCGGGCCGTTCTCGGTCCCCGAGATGACAAGTAGTCCGCCTCGATCGCCGTAGATAGAATTGGACATCTCCTGAAAGATCACGGTTGCCCGGCTGAGGCCATTCGACCGTTCACGAAAATCTCGCTGAAGACGCTCTTGTAGCTTCTGACGCTCAAGCCCCAGAGTGACTTGCTGGGATTCAAGCGCTTCAGCGGTGGCATACCGTTGACTCAAACGTTCGACTTCACCCTCGCGGCGCGCCAATTCCTTCTGCAACTCGGAAAAAGTTTCGAGTGCTCCGCCGGCCTGCAGCAAGATCATTATCTCTGATCGGCGAGAGTCGAGTTCCTTGAGCTCTCGCTCGCGTCTAGAGATCCTAGCCTCCGTGGCCGCTACCTCTTCCTGAAGATAAGCACGTCTGTTAGAAACTACTGATTCGTGGAAAGCGCGAACGTCCTCGTAAGACTTCAGCGCTACTCCTGGAAGTTCGACGCCAGCAAGCTCGTAGAGTAGCCGCAGCCGTTCGGGATCCGGAGCGGGTTCCGTCCGGGCGTCATCGCTGAGTTTATCCAGATATCTCTTATCTAGAACATTCTCGTCATTGAGATCCGAGATACTCCTACTGAGCTTTGTTGCCTGTCCCTGCAACTCTGCATACTCATCGACTACACGAAAACTGCTGATCTGCTCAGTGAGCCGTGAGACCCCAGCTTGGGCAACGGCCAAAGCCGCCCGCAACTCCGCTGTCTTGCCAATCGATTCACCGAGCGCCCCGTCGCGGGCGGCCTTCCTCAACTCTCTAAGGGATTTCTCCCGTTGTCTTACAGCATCCCATCCTTGTGAAATGGTCCAATCAAGTCCGAGTAGGTAGGCAAGATTGACCTGCTGATCTGCTGTTGACTGTTGAGAGGTGTGTTTAGTCGTCTCTTGGAATCCGCCACTCCGCTCACGGCGGACAAGGTAAGAGAAGATCGAACGGGCTGAGGGCCCGCCGGCGGGCTGTTCTGGGAGACCGAAGAAATGCCTCGCTAGCAGGGTCTTCCAGACAGTGTTCGGGATTATGGCGCTCGGAGAGCCGACAACGGATTCCCAGCCGTCGACAGTTACCTTAGCTGGGTTAGATCCTGAGCGACGAACGCGAATAGTAGGCTGGTCAGTATCATTATCGGTGTTCGGTGGTACTGGAACTTGTAGCTCAATACCGAACTCATACGGAGCCAGCGCCTCGTTGCGGAACAGGCTGGATGGGTCCGCATTGCCCCCTAGAAGGAAATGCAGCAATTCTATGAGACTGCTTTTGCCTACGCCATTGCGAGTGTCTACCTCCTTGGATTGAGGGGTTACGTCGGCAAGGAGAATGTTGAGACCCGGGTGGAGTTCGAGTTCTTTAAATGAGGGCAGAGAGCTGAAAACTCTAGTGATCATCGGGCTCGCCTAAGCGTGTTGGCTGGACCATGCTGAATAGCGCCCGTCGCGTATAGGAGATCCAATGCGAGGACGAACCAGTCGAAGGTAAGAGGGGGAGCGTCTCTGTCTTCGCTTTTGCCGTGCCGTACGAGATACCAAATACCGCTGACCGTTGCCGCCTCATCAAGTTCCTCAATGATCCGGGCACCGATAGTGAGAAGGGCACGATCAGCGCCGATACCTTTAGTCGGTAGGATCACCTCTAGCCCTCCTCTGGTGGTCTGAGAAATATGTCGCATTCCTGGAAGAAGTAAGCCAGAACACCGTACACGGCCACATGGCGCGTGGGCGTCGCAATATCCGACCCGATCACCCATCTCCGGAGATCCTCATATATCGCATCCGGATCTAGGCCAGATCTGCGCAGTTCTTGGTACTTGTCCGCAAACGCGCGTGCCGTCTGATCCTTAAGAAGTTCGTCACTCACGCGCTGATAATAAGCGCGAACGGTCCGGGCGGGCGTAGAACCAAGCCTTATCAATTGCCCTACCGCGTCGGACAATTGGTTATATTCAAGCTTATCTTCAGGAACCGGACGCAGATCGCCGCCACTCGGAACGCGCGCTCGCTCCAGGTGATCTAAAACTGGCTGGATTTCCTCCATGCCAACATCAACGAAGTCAGCGATTGTCGGAACCGTTGGGAAGAGAGTTCGGAGATCCCTATGACTTAGCCCCCTGACTCGCTCAGCCAGAGCTTCCCTGCCCCAGGGGAACGCTACTTCGTTTTGCTGCTCCTTATTGAGATCGAGGATCGTCTTGAGGACCGTCGGCCCCACGCCCTCTCGATCATTGTGTACAAAGATCCAGCGGTCAATATAATTCTTCCAATGTGGAAGGCAGCCCTTGAAGTCGCTTTCTATCTTCTTCTTGGCACCCGCTGCCGTAGGTTTGCGCGGGGCATACACGGCGAACACAGTTCGCAAGGAGATTATGTATCCATCATTTTTCTCGTCACCCTGTCGACCCCAAGGCCTGACGCGAACGAAGTCGCCATCCGGGTGTGCTCGTTCCATAATCTCCGAAAAGAATTCCTGGAACTCATCTTCGAAGCACTCCTGATAGCGGTCGCGAAAGGCCATCTCATACAGAGCCATGACCTTATCGTTCACTCAACCCCTCCCATGTTTAACATTTAATTATTGCATAACTTGCTATCTTTTTCAAATCTCTATTGGGTTAAGCTTGCACGACTCCATTCTTGGCGCCTTGATTGCCGGTGAACACTCCGAGCCTAGGAACAAGATCCCGGCTCCGTCGAGGTCATGGCCAGCCCTGGTCTGCTCATCCGGGTCAGCTGGACCAGGTCGCGCTGATTTTCCCTCCCAGACGGAACAACCGCCACTCAGGACGAATCAGAGCAGGCTGGACGTGCCAGAAGCGGGGGTCTCGCGACCCCCAGCCCCCCGCGGGCCGGAGGGCACGCCCGCGCGAATCCGTCTGTCACACCGTCTCGCCGTTCGCGCGGGCGCACCCTCCGGGACGGGTGTACGTGCTAACGGCCGTGCTAACAACGGGGCCGGATGACCTTGGACGGGTATGGACATGCGGGAGGGTGTGGCCCTGGTCAGAGCATGTGTGGGGACGGTTCTGGACGTCGCTGACCTTGCTACGGATCAGAAGGCTCTACTGTCGAATGCATCCGTATAGTCGGGACGCATATCTCATGCATGTCCTACTGGTGGTCAGCATAGACATGCAGCCGCGTGAGGGCACCCCTATCGACGAGGGCGAAGCGTCGGCGGAGCAGCTTCGTGAGCTTCGGACATCCGGATCAAGGTTGGCCGGGACCCTCTGACGGTCGGGCTGTCGGTGCCTGCTGCCAGACTGCTGTGCGTGACGATTCAAGCAACCCTGCCGTTCCCGCAGGATGCCACTCAGGACTCGCGAGCGTTGGCGGCGATGCACTCGCGCCGCAACATGTTCCGCACCTGGGATCTCCCACGCGAGGCTATGAGCAAGATTCCGCGTGAGTGGCGGATTCAGTCCGGTCTTACACAGCAGGTTGCTGATGGCCTCGCCCCGTTCGTGGAGTGGTTCGACAACCAGCCTGGGGCGCGAGAGCGCTTTCGGTGGGCGCTGCGTGACTCCCTTGATGAGTTGCTCGATGGCCAGCGGACGGGGCGCTGGGCGTACCAGCACCTGACGAAGACCGAGAAGACGTATCTCGGCACGGCTGTTGAGGTGAACCTCACCAAGGAGTTCGAGATCGCGAACGGCAGGGACCTCGACTGGTCCATCGCTGGCCTCGACGTCGACTGCAAGTTCTCCAAGGATCTCGGTGGCTGGGAGATCCCGATGGAGATGTATCTGTGTCCTGACCACGGCGAACGGAGTGGTCGTGCCGACCATGCGGCGGTCGTGACCTGGATGAATGACGACACGAGCCAGTGGGCCGCGGGCATCGTGCGGATCACCGATGAGCGCCTGCGCTGGAAGAAGAAGCCGGATGCGAACGGCGACCGCGTGCGTGCATACAACCGAGACAACAAGCGCAAGCTCTCGGACAGCGCCAAGTCTGAGGTGTACTGGCTCTGGGGCGGCCTTCAGACAGATTTGCCGACAAACCTGCTGCGCCACCTGGATGCCGAAGTGCGCGAGCGGATTCTCACTGCCTCGCTGCCACACCGACGCTCGTCGGGCCAGCAGCGTCTGAATCAGTTGTTCCGCGAGGTGCACGGACGGATCGTCGGCCGGCAGACAGTGTTGACCGTTGGCCAGCAGGACGACTCACCGAAGCGAGCCCGCGACGCACGGATACATCTGCGCCCGGAGGGCATCATCGTGTTGGGTCACCAAGGGTCACATCCGCACGCCGCCCGCGCGCTCGGACTACCGGTACCGATCAAGGGTGAATGGATCTCCACCCGCCTCGTTACTGTTTCACCCGACGATGCTCGCCCGAAGTTCTCCCTGGACGGCCACTTCTGGTCGTGTGCTCGTGAGAACGACCCGGTGACTCCCGCACCCGACCTTCCTGATACCCGGAAGATCGATGGGCCAAAAAAATAGATCATCATATACTGCATGTCCGCGCAGGTGAAACGGTCCCTCGAAGGGAGATGCGCCTATCTTGATCTCCGGGACCTCGCGGCGATGGCCGCTCGGAGGGCGCCGGGTTCCTGTAGGGGCCAGGTGCAGGCCGTCGCTGCAGCAGTAAGGACGACGGCTCGAAGCCGAAGGCAGAGCCGACGAAGCTGGCGCCAGCCCTGACGACAACAGTCCCACACGGGTCACCACCGACAGCCGCTGGACACCGTCTACCTCGGCACGTCGCACGTGATCACGGAGCCTTTTTCAGCGTGCTGCGGTCTCGCGGAGTTGCAGGGTGTGGATGGCCTTGGCGAGGCGTCCGGCGCGGTGGGGGCAGCAGCGCAGCTTCCGCAGGATTCGCCATGACTTGAGCTGGGCATTCGCGCGTTCGCCGGGGCCGCGGAGCTTGGCGTGTGCACGGTTGGCGTCCTTTTGCGGTTCGGGCTTGTCGCGTCCCTTGTAGGGCGTGAGGATGTGCGCGCCGGCGCCCTGGTAGGCCTTGTCGGCCAGCACCAGCAGCCCGGTGGCCGCCAGTGCCCGGACGACGCCCCAGATCCGGGCCGCGGTCAGGTCGTGGACCGAGCCGCGCAGCGGTCCCGACACCCACAGCAAGGTCCCGTCCGGTGCGGCGATGACCTGGAGGTTCATGCCGTGGCGGCGGTGTTTTCCCGAGTAGTAGGGCCGGTCGGCGGCGACCCTGTCGATCGAGACCAACGTGCCGTCCAGCACCAGGTAAGGCAGCCCGGCTTTGACCGCTCTGGCCAGCGCCGCACCGAGTTTGGGCGCTCGGGCGGCGAGAAGGTCGACGGTCTCGTTGACGTAGCGCCACGCGGTGGCGGTGGAGACGCCGAATCCGGCGCCCAGCTCGGCGTAGGTCTCGCCCTTGCGCAGGTAGACCAAGGTCATCAGAGCCTGCATGCCCGGGGGCAGGCACCGGCCCCTGCTGCCGAGGGCCTGGCGGTGGCGGCGGACGACACCGGTGGCGTAGGCCAGGGTCCGGCGCGACAACGGCAGCGAAGCACGGTACAAAAGCATGTGAGGCCTCTGGTGGGGACGGGACGTTGTGAGAGACCAACCGTCCTACCAGGGGTTTCTTGACGTCCGGCACCGCCCACACCGTCCGCGATCATGCTGTGATCAGCGCACATCGAACTGCCGCTGAAAAAGGCTCACGGTGGTTACTACTTTCGAAGAGCGGATGGTCGGCGCTTCGACCCCGCCCCTACCCACCTCCATATGCTGCAGGAAACAGCGTCCGACCTGCGACAACACGGACGGGCGCCTTCTTGTTTCTCCGATGCGCCATGGCGAGGGGTGGCAACCAACGGTCGTCCGCGCCCATTAGGCGCCCAAGTTGCCTGCCTAGTCCATGTGCGCGCCACAACAGATACAGAATCCAAGCCGCAAGGGCGCGGTGCCCGATGTACGATCCCCCAGTGACGTTGAAGCAGACGTTGCACCCGTGTCTTCTTCGGAGCGCCGACTCTAGAAGCAGGACGGTAAGACCCGCCACAGGCGCCGATGAGCGCCGGAGGTCGAACCAGCGGGTGTAGATCTTGCTTCTCTGCCGCTCTCTGCTCACGGGCCCTGATCCGTGGTGTGGAGAAGCGAGAGCCGGTTCGGCGTCTCCGGTTCCCGCCGTTCAACCTTGCGGGAACGGTTCCCGAAAGGAATGGGAGCCTGCGGAGGCCACCATGACCAGCACTGCGCCCGAACCGCACGATCTTGCGCGTCTTACGCGCCCCCTTCGGCGCCTGCCGGAGCTCGCCAGCCCTGCGGCCTATCGGCAACTGCGTGCGGCGTTCAAGAAGCACGAAATGAGCGACGCTGCTGCTAGTGCGCTGTCGACCATCTGGGTCGATCCTGAGGCTGTGGTGCCGCAGGTCGCCCATCCTCAGCGGCGCCGCGTCCCCGGCGGTTATCTGCTGGTCATTACGGGCCGTGTCTGGTCAGGTCGGATTACCCCAGACACAGAGAACCCCCGAAACGCCGATCACGTCCAGTTCGCGATCGCCGAGACCCTCGGAATCTCGCCAGTCGGACTGCCATCTGCGCGGGTCCACGGGGTCGGCGAGATGGCTATCCGCGCCAAGAGCCGGACGGCGTTGGGTGAGCAGCTTGAGTGGACGGTCGAGACGACCCGATCCCGCAACGAGCCACACCCGAGCATCGCCGAGCAGGGCATCATGGACCCGCCCATCGGGGTGGCAACGACCGTAATCTATGAGGACCCGGACGAAGCTCCGACCACCCACGTCTTCGTCCGCGAGGGATCGTCTCGGGTAAGCCATGCGCATTACCACCTCGGCCTGACGGCGGAGGACGCCCTCTTTGGCCTGCCTCGAAACGCCGCGGCGATGCAGCAGCACGTTGACGAGATCAACGGCTTTGCCGGCAAGGACGCCGCCGAGATCGAGGAATCGGAGAAGGCAGCCATCCGGTGTGCGATCACAGAGTTCGAGCTGGTCATCGGGGTCGAGGAGGACGCACCTGACAGTACCGATCTCGCTGAGGCGATCAAGGCTCGGGTAGCGCAGGATCACCTCAACCCGAAGAAGAAGTGGACGGAGTCGTCGCGCCTCACCTCCCTCGCCGAAGAATGTCTGGGTGCGTTGCGGAAGGCAGGCGCCATCCGGTCCGATGCTGAGGCCGATTGGCTCGGCGGCCGGCTCACTCGTGCCGAGGCGATAGCCCACAAGATCCCCGCTCACGGGGACCACAGAGCCGCCCGTCTCGTCCACCTCTTCACGACGAATGACCCTCAGGCGCATAACGCCATCCGCAACCCGATTGCCCTTGTCCTACTGGACGAAGCCGACGGCAGTGCCAAGCGAAACCGGCAAGTCCGTGGGAACACCAAGCTTCCTCTGGGTGTCGAACTCGTGGTTCGTGAGCTGCTCGGCGTTGCACCAGACAGGGCAGTAGCTGGGTTCCGGAAGACTTTCATCGATGCTCTGCCGACGAACCTCAGCACGCGCACTTGGAAGCCGTCGCGCAGATCTCCCGAAGCTCTTTATGCCGCCGCGGCCCAGGAACTGGCGGAAGACCAGGTCGGCGGGTCGGCAGGAACTGAACTGTGGGTGCGCGCCGCCTACGTGCTGGCAAAGCACAACAAGATTGGCGGGGGTCGCCACGACATGGGAGACGGCGGCGATCGCCGTACCTCACGCGAGTTGATGGAGGACCTCCTGGGGTTGGACCTTGGCCTCCGTCAGCTTCGCCAGGCCGTGGAAGACGACCGCGATGGTCGTGCGCCTCGCTTGATCGACGCTCAGGGCCTACCACGCCAAGACGCCACGGGCGAGGAAATCCCGATCACTAACGAACGCCTCCGCGTCAAGATCGCCCCGAAGGATACCTCGAACACGGGCCCTTCCAACGGCGATGCCCAGACTCGCTTCAGGCACAAGGTCAAGGTCATGCGGGACAGTCTGCGTAACATGGAGAGCAGCATGCGTGACGTGGAGGGAATCGTTGACTCGGGCGGTGACCGACTCATCGAGACGACAGGCCGAGAAGCCGCTCTGCTGATGAGCAAGCAGTTGTACAAGCTCTTCGAACGGGCCAACGCCTGGTACGGGGCGGCCTTCGATGGGCAAACAAATCCCTTCGCGGACGACGAGCCAGAGAATCAGGACCCAGCCTGATGGACAACGAGACCTACCTCGCGCTGTCCAGGATCTGTGGACATCACCTTCTCAGACCCTGCCCTGGACCCTATGAGATCGACCCCGAAGAGATGCCCACGGCGTCTGCCGCGGTCTACATAGCCGCGGATGAACGTAACCAGGTCTGCTACGTCGGCTCGGTTTGCCGCCCCAAGGACCCCGAGGGTTTGGCATCACACGTTCGCGAGTACCTCAAAGCGGTTCAGAAGACCGCCCGGTGGCGCTACCTCTATGTGCTCCCGCTTCGGTCCAACACTGCCGAAGCTGAAGTACGGGGAATCGCAGGTGAGGTCTCCGGATGGCTCCTCCCGTACGACAGGGAGCGTTGGTCAGACTCTGACTAGTCGGCGGTAACCGTCCTGGCTACGTGACGCCAGGACGGTTACCGACCGCGATCTGCTCCGCAGCAGGGCCAAGGTTACTCAGGAGAATGGGCACGAGGGGGAGCGCGAATCATGCGGTCCGGGGACGTGAGTGTGCTAACGGGGCGCTATAACGACCTTGGACGATCACGGACAAGTGTGGGACGAGAAATAGCCGACCGACAGCTGAGGGGACGGATCTGAACAAGAGTGGACGCCGCTGATCTTGCTATGGATCAGAAGGGCTGCATGGCGAGAAGAGGCGAGGTCAAGCACAGTGAGAGTGACGACAGCGCTGACGACAACAGCCACGTACACGGGGCACCAGAGTCAGCCGCGAGACACCGTCCAATCTCGGTAGACATCACGGCGACAGGGTAAGTGCTACTTCTGAAAAGCAGACGGTCAGCTGAGTCAGCGCGGCGGATCGTGTCGGTAGCTGTACAGCAGCGGAGTACCGCAACAGAGGCTCACAGATTCTTACGCGGGCATACGTCGGCGCACGGTGTAGCTGGGGTGGGCGGTAGTGAGGTGGGGGGGTGCCGGTGGTTCGCATCCAGGTGGTCACGGCGAAACGAGGAGTTATCGTCGGAGCATGGACGAGGCCGAGGCGAGCGAGCTTGTTTGGCGGGAACAGGTGCGCCGACGAGTCACTGCCGAGCAGGATCGAGACACCTTGGCTCGTCTCATCGAGTACGACGCCGACCCGTTCGAGGTCGAATTGTACGAGCTGGCGGCCGACCCGCGGACGCGGCTCATCGACCGCGCCCAGCGGCGCCGCGTCGGGCAGCACGAGCGGCACGTCCGACGGTTGAAAGCGCGAGGTCGAAGGGCCGGACAGTGACGGCAACGTTGACGGCAACGACGGCCACCAAGCGGCACCATGGGCGCACGTCGGGCACCGTCTGACCTTGGTCGGCGGGGTGGTCACAGGGTGGTTGCTACTTCTGAAAAGCGGAAGGTCGGCGGTTCGACCCCGCCCCTGCCCACCACCAAGACCAGCGACAACGCCCCGGAGCCACACGGCCCGGGGCATCTCTTTTTGGCAGCGACCGGCGCAGGCAAGAGGTCTGGCGGTCCCCCGCCAACAGGCGCGAGCTACGAGCGGCAGCACCGCGACGACCACACTCGTCCTGGTCGGCGGCGCCGGACCGGGCGAGGCCGGGTTCGCGCGCCTTCTCGGCGACATTTCGGGCTGACCTTTCTGGCCAAGGACACCCTGACGCCACACTGAGCGGGGCCAGACCCCTTGAATACATGATGTTGATCTAGCCCGCAGAATTTCTCTCGCGAGATTTATAGCGGAGCAGATCGCGATGTCCAGTGGCCGACCAATCCAGTAAGAGTGATTACTGCAAAGGTGTGGGCATCTGACGCCGCCACCGAGGCTCGGTGAGAGCGCACCAATCTCCTGGCTCGCGCGCCGATCCCATGGCTGAGGTCCTAGACGATCACCGTGCGTGGTTGGGCGCACCCAAGCGGGGCGATCGCTGCCGCGGGGCTTCTGGTGCTCTGACCGTGGACGGCCCTCTGCCCTGCCTTTCTGAAGCTTAGCCCGCGAGTGGGGTGTCCGGGCGGGCCGAGTTGGTTGTTCCGGCTCATGAGGTTGGTTCCTCGGGCTCGGTTTTACTGGGGCGGTGCACTGATCGCCCCAGAACGTAAAGCGGCCGTCGTCGTTGGTCAGGATTCCGTCGAGTGGTGCGGCGGCCGGATTCGCCGAACCTGCCCGGGGTAATTATCGCCGCGGTCCGACCGGACCCGCTGATCGATTCAGGGAGATCTGAATGCGAAGACCTCTAGGTATGCTCATGGCTGCCCTAGCCCTGCTGGCAGGAATGGCCCCGACCCGTCCCGCGTCCGCCGAAACCCCGAACCGCGCCGACGGATTGGGGTGGCACACCCGGTTCACCGAGACCGACCTGATCTCCGACATCCCGGGCCGGGCGCCTCTTCAGGACCCCAAGCTCGTCAACCCATGGGGCTTGGCGCTTAGCCCGACCGGGCCGCTGTGGGCCGCCAACAACGGCACCGGCGTCGCCACCGTGTACGCGGGCGGCGCGAAAGGCGTGACGAAGCAGCGACTGGAAGTCACCGTCGAGGGCGGCGCGCCCACCGGAGAGGTGTTCAACAACACCGCCGACTTCGCGGTGAAGGGTGCGCCGGCCACCTTCATCTTCAGCAGCGAGAGCGGCGCGATCACCGCATGGAACCGCAACACAGGGACCACCGCGGTCCGCGTGGCGGGCGCGCGAGGCGCTATCTACAAGGGACTGGCGCTGCTGCACACCCGCCATGGGGCGTTCCTGTTGGCGACTGACTTCCACAACGGACGCATCGACGTCTTCGACGGTAGGTTCCGGCGGCTCAGGCTGCCCGGCGGGCGCTTCAATGACCCGTCGATCCCACGAGGCTTCGCGCCGTTCAACGTCGCCGTCCTCGGCCGCTCCGTGTTCGTCACCTACGCCAAGCAGGATGCGGACGCCGAGGACGACGTCCCCGGCCCCGGGCTCGGCTTCGTCGTGGAGTACCGGCGGTTCGGTCGATCCCATCACCGCTTCGCCTCCCGTGGTCCGCTGAACGCGCCGTGGGGGCTGGTGATCGCGCCCCGATCATTCGGCGACTTCGCCGGAGACGTCCTCGTCGGCAACTTCGGCGACGGCCGGATCAACGCCTTCACCCGGCATGGCCGTTGGCGGGGCGCGTTGCGCCGGCCAGACGGCCGCCCGATCGAGATCGACGGCCTGTGGTCGCTCCTGCGCGGGACGCCGACGACCGGAGGCACCGACGCCGTCTGGTTCTCGTCCGGCCCGAACGACGAGACGCACGGCCTCGTCGGCCTGCTGCGCAAGGCCCGCCTGCACTGAACACGAGCGTGACCAGCGGCCGGGCCGGCCGCTGGTCCGTCTCCGATTTCGGGTGCCAACCGACGCCCCGCCTGCGCGCCTTGGACTCCTGGAGCTGTCGCCGGCAGGAGTCCCGGTCGCTCGACCAGGTAACGGGTGGAGGGGCCCGCCCCTTCCAGGCGCCGGTGGCGATGACCGGACGAGCGGCGGTGCCGCCCTGTTCGGGGTCGAGGTGTGCGAGCCGACGATGGCGGTCACCCCTCGGACTCGCTCATCGACCTGGTGCGCCGGCTGGCCTCTCAAGGGCACGAGCCGCAAGCCACGTGGGTCCGCGAGGGTCTGCTGGAAGAACTCGACCGCCGACTCGTCTGGAGCGATTCGAACCGTCATCTGTTCGAATGACGGCCCCATTCCGTCCGCCCTGGCCGTCGGGGTGAGGGAGATGAGGCCGGTCGCGGCAGGGGCTGTGTGCCGGTGGCTGTATCCGGCTGTTCGTGGCGCGGGAAGCAGTTATCGTCGGGGCATGGACGAGGCCGAGGCGAGCGAGCACCTCTGGCGGGAACATGTGCGCCGGCGAATCACCGCCGAGCAAGATCGAGACACTTTGGCTCGTCTCATCGAGTACGACGCAGACCCGTTCGAAGTCGAGCTGTACGAGTTGGCGGCCGACCCGCGAACGTTGCTCATCGACCGCGCCCAGCGGCGCCGGGCCGGGCAGCACGAGCGGCACGTTCGGCGGTTGAAAGAACGACGTTCGCGGAGCGATCGGTGACGGAGACCTTGACGGCACTGACCGCATCCGACCGGCGCCACGGGCGTACGTCAGACACCGTCTGACCTCGGTGGGCACCACCGCGGGCCTCTTATGAGGGCTGCCACGGGCCGAGCGGACGGCCTCTTGCGACGTAGTCCCTGTACTCGTAGCCCAGCATCCCGAGGTTGACCCACCAGCGCGGATCAGCGTTCAGTTCTCGCTCTGCCAGCTCAATGGCCGCCTCCGGTGTTGAGGCGGTGCCCACTGTGCGGGCACCCTCACTGTCCGCGTCCCCTGGATAGAACGCGTTTTCGCTCGGATAGAGCAGGCCTCCGTGCCTGTCTAGCTCCATCGTGTCCTCGACCGTCGTACACGAGATGTAGCAAACGCCGGCGGGAATCGGGGTGATCACGACGAATCTCACTCCTCGGCGTCCGGCTTCCGCGAAACCACCGAGGAGTTGCTCTATCGGGCGTCCGCGACGCAAAGCCCCCAGCGCCAAAGACATCGGCAGGTAGCGCATCAGCCAACGGTAGAGCGCTCCCTGTACGCCCCTCAAATGCATAAACGAGCCCCGGACTCAGGTCTGGGACCGTCATGGTCGCCTCAATGTCGCTGTGCTCGATTATCTATCCGCCGACGTGCGCTGTCCGCCAAGGTCTGGGAGCAGGGAGACGCAGATGTGTTTCATTTCGTGCGGCCTCATCGAACTGGGCCCTCGCGGCAGCCTGGCCAAGCTCGTCCCGTGACTTCCCCTGCCTGGTGTCGCCAGGACGCCGATCAACGGCGCATCACGCGTTCTATCGCTTCAACGCCCGGTAGCGGCGGAGGAGGGCAGTCACCTTCTGGTAGTCGGCATCGCCGTTGAGTTCGGTGAGAAGGTCGTCCGGACACAGTTCATAGACGTCTCCCCACCACTTGCGTCGGCGGTTGTCCCAGATGCGGTAGCCACCGGGGACGCCACGAGCCACGTAGCGCCGCCTAGCCACGTGCCACCTGATCGATCCGCATCACCCGCATCACAGCCCGTCCCACGATGCTGAGGGTATGAGCAGCCAGCGCCGGGGGCCACCTGATAACCCTCAGGCACCCGTCAGCCAGCCTGATACGGCAAATCCACAGGTCAACCGGATGCCGATCGTGCGGGATGGGTACGTTCGCCAAGTCTTCACGGGCGACCCCCAGCGGTCGCCGGGCAGGCGGCCTCTCGGAGCGACTTGACGTTGGGCGCGGACGAACGGCCTGAGACGGGCGATCTTGGTGACGGCTATGGCGATGCCTTGAACCGCCTAGCGCTGATGGCTGTCAGGGACTCGGTGAGCAACTCCCGAGAATGCTCGGAGGAGTTCTTCGGGGCGTTTCTCTGGCCCCTCTCTGGTTCCATGCGAATCTGATGCTCAGGCTACGGCCGGTTCATCTATTACGGCGTTCGATTGTCGGCGCGCTCACTCAGGCTGGGGCAAGCGGGTACCGGTTGGACGCTGACGGATACTTTTGCGGGACAGCTCTACACGGCTCTGACCTGCACAGATCTGCTACCTTAGGGCTGGTTGCACGGACCAGCACTCCCGGGCCCGCTGAGTGGGGGCCCATCCCACTAGAGCCCTAGGGCCCCAAAATTCCGCTGGCGCATTGAGGCCTTTAAGCCCTCCCCACCCACGATTCACCCCGAGTAATTTCTCCACAAGTTACCGAAAAGGGAGATGAATCATGGCGATCAGCATCCAGAGAAAAGCTGCCTTCGCCGCCGCGGGCCTCGTGGTGACGACCGGCCTGGGACTGGTGGCATGCGACGCGACGTCCGCTCGGGAGACCAGGCTGAGCGCCGGGGGCACCAAGAGCACCCAGGCGGCCGGCAGCCTCAGCGCCGCGCAGATCGCGGCCGGTGCCACCCGCGTCAGCGGGGACTCGGCGAACACGCCCGTCTACCTCATCAAGGGGTACCGGCAGAAGGTCACCGACACCGGATGCGCCAGCAAGTGGAGCGGCGCGGAGGACGCGATGCGCGGCTGGGGCTGGACGGGCAAGTTCCACCGGGTCGGCTACTACTCGACCGACAATCCGAAGGGCTGTGTGCGGATCGCCAAGGGGTCGAACGACACCTCCATCAAGGATCTCGGCAGGAACCTGGCCCAGAACATCTACAAGAACTACTCGTCCAAGGGCCAGACCGTCGACATCGTCGCGCACTCCATGGGCGGTCTGGTCGCCCGCGCCGCGATCGCCGGCTACGCGCGCCACGAGCCGGGCTGGCCGCCCAAGCTGCTGGTCCAGGACGTGGTCACGTTGGGCACGCCGCACAAGGGCGCCATCCTGCCGACGTACTGCGCGTCCAACAGGCAGTGCCGGGAGATGAGCGGGACGAACTCGTTCCTGAACTGGCTCGGCCCGCAGTTGCCCCAGGCCGAGGGCGGCACCGACTGGACGCTGATCGCCACCGACCGGGACGAGGCGGTCAACTCCTCCAGCTCCGCGGCCGAGCTCATCGGGGCCCAGCACCGGGTGCGCTACGCCCCGGTCGCCGGTCTCCGGCACAGCGACCTGCGCACCAGGACCTCCGGGCACTACCGGCTGAACTACAGCCTGAACGACGGCGGCTGGAAGCACATCCGGAACGGCGCCCCGCCCATCCGCGTGGCCATGGACGCCATCTACTGGTCCAGTAAGTGGTGACCTAGGGCTCCGGGGCGAGCGGCCAGGTGGGCGCGGGCCTCGAACGGGTCCACATCGGTGAGGTCTCGGCCGCCGATGTGGACCTGAGCGCCCCGCAGGCGCCGGGCTGCTGTCACGCGGTGTGACGTAGGTCAGGTGCAGCCGACCGGCGGCGAGCGTAGTGCGCGGTGAGGACGAGGACCAACGGTCCCCACAGCAGGAGCGGCGCGTAGCAGACGTCCATGATCAGACCTGCCGTACCCTGCGGGAACTCAGGGTTGGCGAGGGGCCCGCCCGAGGGCAGGACCAGGGCGAGGCAAAGACCGGTCACCGCGGTGCCGCCGAGCGCGGCCGGGATGATCCCCGCGAGCGGCGGGATCCGCCGGCCGCCGAGGAACGGGATCCGCCGAGGCACGGTCTGCCCCCACGGCCGGATCAGTCCCAGGGTGAGGAACGCAGCAGCCTGTGACACCACCGTCAGGGTCAGGACGTACACCATGATGTCGACGCCGGTGTACATCTCGCCGAGCTTGCCGGTGAAGCCGACATCGGCGCCGAAGCCGAGCGCCATTCGCCACACGCCGGACGGCACCGTGCACAGGACGGTCGTCCAGGCGCACCAGACTGCCCAGCGGGGAACGCCCGAGAGGGATTCGGACGCTGTGACGTTCTCCGTGGCCGGCATCGATCGTGTCAGGGGCATCAAGTTCTCCGTGCCGTAGCGGGTGTCGCGCGCTCTCAACAATCACGAATCCCCAGGCTCGGGTGACCACCCGGAGGGGCGAACCGGCTCCCTCTCCCGGGGGACTTCCGGGGTGGCTATGGATCGGCTCGTCTCCTGGCTGGTCCGCGCTTCTGCAGGCGCCGACGCTCGATCCTTGCTGGGGTTCGCCTGTCGCGGCGGCGGACGTCACGAGGTGCTCGGGGCGGCCAGGGCGAGGTCGAGTACGTCTATGCCGACGGGGGTGCGGGCCGTTTCGATCCGGCTCACCGACCACGGGCCGGGCAGTCGGTGCAGCAGCTCGCCTGTCGCGATCGCGACCTGGTGTCGGGCCAGGTGGGCGCCGAGGCAGGTGGTGGCCGGGTGCGCGGTCCGGCCGGTCGGTGCCACCGGTCGGGGGGAGGAACCGCAGGACCTCCTCGATGGCGCCGCGCAGCAGGGCGGGGTCCGCGCGCGGTGCGGCCGGCGCGTCCGGGTGGGCCGACGGGCACAGCACGGTGTTGACCAGCCTGCGCCGCCATCCAGGATCCAACTTCCGGCCACCAGGTGGGCCAGGTCTGCGGGAACGGACAGTTCGGTCAACGCGAGCGGGCTCCAGGACTGTTGCCCGTGAAGCGCTGGCCCATGGCGATCTCGTCGCCGACGATCGACCAGGCGGTCTCGTCGTGCCGGAAGGGTAGCGGGTCGATGCTGGACGTTTCCTGGCGGATGCGTGTGACCTCGTCCTCCAGGCGCTCGAATTCGGCTTCCTCGTCGCCGGTGAAGGTGAATTCCTCCAGCAGGCGCTGGAAGCGGGAGGTTACACCTATGAGGGACGAGACGTCCGTGTGGAGTTCCTCCGCGGTCTCATCGTCGGGGTCGAATGCGTGCACCTTGCCAGTGCTGGGGTCCAGTGCGAGGTGGGCGTTGAGGAGCCAGCCGATGACGGGCCATTCGGCCGCGTCCACCGGAGCGTCGACGACGTCCTGGAGGACGGGCAGCCGACCGGAGTTCTCGTCGGGCTCGCGCAGCCAGAACGTCCCGGTGGGGACGCCGACGGTTTGCAGGAGGCGGGCGCCTTCGGTGTCCACGGCGGAGGGCGGGAAGGCGGTGGCGGGCAGCGTCACCAGCCGGTCCTCGCCGAAGATGTCGGCGAGTTCGCCGCGGGTGACGTCGAAAAGCACAGCCGGAACTCCGAACTCGGCGACATGCGCACCGTAGGACTCGTAGTGGATGGAAGCGGTCGCAACCAACAGCGTTGCGGATCGGGGCGCTCCAGGCGACTCCGGCTCCGCCTGAGACGTCCGTCGCGGAGAGGCCCAAGCCTGTCCGCATCAGTAACGGGGGCCCGGCACCAGCCGGGCCCCCGTTTCTCTGTGGTGCCGGTTCTTCGCGCGGTACCGCGGCGGTCACCGTGTGCGTGGCCAGAACGTGAACAGGGGCGGGGTCGCGTGGAGTCAGGTGGAGTCGGCACCGTCCACTAGGACGGCCAGGCCGGCGATGAGGCCCAGGACCGCGATGACCGCCAGCAGGCAGATGAGGATCAGCAGCCAGCCGAGGACGATTCCCAGCAGCGCCATTCCTCGGCCGTCCCCGTCAAGACGGCGGCCCCGGAAGCGTCCGACATGGCCGGCGATGATGGCCGCCAGCGCGCACAGAACGGCGAGTCCGACGAAGACGGCCGGATTTATCCAGGCGATGCCCGTTGCGAAGTTCGCCAATGTCGCGATACCGGCGGCGGCGAGGAACAGGCTCACCTTCGCCGGACGGTTGGCGCTCGGCCTGGTGCCCTGCTGCTGCCCGGCAGTACTCATGATCGCCCCCTCGGATTGCCGGGCACCCTACCAGCGGCAACCCTGATCAACAGGGCGGGCGAGAGTCACCGGGCAGGTCTCGGGGCGAGCGCTCGCCTCAGGGACGGTGGGCGCGGAGGCCGTCGACGAGGATGGACAGCAACCGCGGGCCTCGCGCGTCGAGTTCGGCGTCGTCCAGCCGCGACAGCCAGCTGATGAGCACGATGACGTCGCGGGCCTCGGCGTCGGCGCGCACGCTTCCGGCCGAGCGGCCGGCGGCCAGCAGTAGTTCCACCGCCTCACCGATCGGGCCGAGACTGTGGGCGGCGAGGTCGCGCCATGTCGCCGCCTCGACGGCCGCGAACACGTCGCGCTTGACGCGGGCGTAGGCGGCCACCCGGTCGAACCATGCCGCCAGCGCGTCCAGCGGGCGGTGGGTCTCCAGCAGACGTGGAGCGGCGGCGACGAGCTCCTCCACTTCATGGCGGTACACCTCGACCAGGAGGTCCTCGCGTGTCGGGAAGTGCCGGTACAGCGTGCCCTGCCCGATACCGCAGGCCTTCGCGACCGCGTTGAGTTTCAGCTCCCCCGGCTCGTGCACGAGATCGCGTGCCGCCTGGAGGATGCGCTCCCGGTTGCGCTGGGCGTCCGCGCGCCGCGTTCCACCGCTCGGAGCGGAAGCGGACACGTGTCCGCTAAGGTTGTCGGTATAACCGGACATGTGTCCCATTCTAGTGCGGAGGTTCCTCATGACCGTCCAGGGCAAGGTCATCGCCATCACCGGCGCCAGCAGCGGGATCGGTGAGGCGACGGCTCGCCACCTCGCCTCGCTCGGCGCCGCCGTCGTCCTCGGCGCCCGCCGCACGGAGCGTCTGGACCGGCTGGTCGCCGAGATCGAGGCCGCCGGCGGCGAGGCGGCCGCCACGCGCGTGGACGTCACCCGTCCCGGCGACCTCCAGTCGCTCGTCACCCTCGCCGTCGAGCGCTTCGGCCGCCTGGACGTCCTCGTCGGCAACGCCGGGATCAGCAGGATCGGTCCCGTAGCCGATCTGGACGTCGAGGGCTGGTCGGCGATGGTCGACGTGAACGTCAAAGGGATCCTGCACGGGATCGCCGCGGCCCTGCCGGTGTTCCGCCGCCAGGGCGCCGGCCACCTCGTCACCGTCGTCTCGACCTCGGGCCTGAAGATCGTCCCTACCCAGGCGGTGTACGCCGGGACGAAGAACGCGGTGCGCACCCTCCTGGAGGGCCTCCGGCAGGAGAGCACCGACGGGGTCCTGCGGACGACGTCGATCTCCCCCGGCTATGTCCGCACCGAGCTCATCGACAACGCCGTCGATGATCCGGCCGTGCGCGAGCAGGCCAGGCGGAACATGGCCGATCTCGGGATCGATCCCGTGGCGGTGGCTCGGGCGATCGCTTTCGCCGTCGACCAGCCCGACGACGTCGAGATCGGGGACCTGACCATTCGGCCGGCCCGGCAAGGCTGAGGTGCGCCGCTCCCGGCCGGCGCCCCTGACGCGGTCGGGCTAGACCCCGGCGGCCGAGAGACCTCGCTTGTAGTCGCCGACCCACCGCTTGATGCTCTCGCCGACGGCCAGCATGTCGAAGCGGTAGTGCTCGACCAGCACGCTGCCCTGCGCCATCAGATCGCGGTGCTGCTGATCGTCGAGCAGTTCGAAGACCTGGGTCACCTCTCCCTTGATGATGAAGAAGCCGGTCTCGATCTCGGAGTCGCCGCTGCCGAGCATGAAGGGCTCGAAGTAGCCGAGCTTCCCGTCCGCGACGAGGCCGCGGTAGTAGTCGACGGACTTCTGGAAGAGGTCGAGGGAGTCCTTCTCGCGTCCCGGCCGCGGGGCGCCCCACCTGATCAGAATTCCGGTTTCCATGAATGCCTCCCCCGAATCGTCGTGCCTGGCCGCGCGAGCCGGTCGCCCTGCGACCCCATCTCCTTCCAGCCGAGCACATGAGCCGTCCTGGTGAGCAGTGGACGAAGGTCCCCCATCCGCACGGCCTCCGCCGGGAACGGTGCGTCCTAGACCGGCCAGGCCCGCTCGGCGCGGCGCCATCGCTGCGGGGTGACGCCGTAGCGGTTGCGGAAGCGGCGGACGAGGTAGGTGGCGTCGCGCAGGCCGGTCCGGGCGGCCACGGCGTCGAGCGGCAGGTCGGTCTCGCGCAGCATGCGCCGGACTTCGATCATGCGCCGTTCGGTGATCCATTCGAGGAGGGGGCGGCCGGTGCGCCTCCGGAGCACGGTCGTGAGGTGGCCGGGGGTGTAGCCGAGCGCGCGGGCGACGTCCGCGGCGGAGACCGGTTCGCGGAACGTCGCCTCGATCTCGGCGAAGACCTGCTCGACGAGCGGGTCCGGAGCGCCGGGGGCGGAGGGCGCCAGGCGCGCGGCCGCGACCAGGAGCCGGGTGAGCGTGGCGGCGATGGCCTCGCGCGCCCCGAGACGGCCCGGGTCGGCGAGTTCCCCGGCCAGGTCCGCCAGCAGCGCCGACCAGGTCGCCCGGTCGGGTTCGGCGACCCGGCCGGGCTCCGCGCCGGAGGCGAACAGGGCGAGGAGGGGGTGGTGCGTCCAGGTCAGCGGGGAGACCGAGGCCAGGGCGGGGACGGCGTCCGGAGTGAACGCCACCGACCACGCCCGGCTGCGGCCGAGTTCGGCGACGTCCGCGACGCCGATGACCTGCCCGGGCGACACCGCGTGGACCTCGCCGGCGCGCAGCGGCCGTTCGGCGCCGCCGATGGCGACCGAGCCCGCGCCCTCCTCGACGTAGACGAGGACGAGGAAGTCGTGGGCGTGCCGGTGGTCCGGCGGCAGGTCGGCGTGGGCGGCTCCGGCGTCGAAGCGGACCACCGAGACGGGAGGCAGGCCGGGGCGCTGCTGGTAGCGGTACACGGGCGTCCCGTCGAGCCGTACCGTCCGCAGCCTCGACGGGGACCCCGGCGAGGGGGCGACCGAAGAATGTCCCATGACTGCCAACGTATGTCCTGCTCGCCAGCCGCGGAATGTCCAAGACTCGGAGGTGAGCACACCAGGGTCTGCGCCGGGCTCGTCGCGGGACGGACCGGCCACAGGACGACAAGGGGCAGCCGTGAACGTACGCATCCTCGACCAGCGAACCCCGGAGGAGCGGGACCGCCCGTTCCTGCCCGGCGCGGGCAAGACCTGGCTTCTCCCGTTCTATGACGTCTTCTCCAGGGTGGCCGGTGTCCGCGCACTGCACGAGCGTGCGGCCGGACTCGCCGGCATCGAGCCCGGCCAGGCGGTGGTAGACGTCGGCTGCGGCACGGGCAACCTGTCGCTCGCCGTGCTCGCGGCCCAGCCCGCCGCGCGGGTGACCGGGCTCGACCCCGACGCGGACGCCCTTCGCAGGGCCGCGCGCAAGGCGCGGCGCCGCCGCGTCGATCTCACTCTCGCTCAGGCATACGCCGACCGCATTCCCGCGGAGGACGGCTCGGTCGATCATGTGGTCTCGTCGTTGGCCCTGCATCACCTCGATGACGAGGGTCGGAGCGCGTTCGCGCGTGACGCGCTGCGCGCCCTTCGACCTGGAGGAATGGTCACCATCGCCGACTTCGGCGGCCCCTCGTCCAATGTCACGCACGGAGACCATCCCACGCACGGAGACCATCCCGCGGACGGCGACCACCACGCGCATGGCCACGGCGGGGGATTCGCGCACGTTCTCCGGCACCTGCCCTGGCTCAAGCGTTCCCAGGCGGCACACGGCCAGGTCATGTCCAGCGACCATGGCGACGGCGTTGTCGCACTGCTGGCCGAGGCCGGATTCGACGACGCCAGGGAGGTCGCGCACGCCGAGCTGAGGTTCGGCCGGGTCGCCTTCGTGCAGGCCACCCGCCCCACCCTCTGAGGGGTCGCGGCGCCGGCCTCCGGTGGGTTATTCGAGGACGAGTTCCACAGGAATGTTGCCCCGGGTCGCGTTGGAGTACGGGCAGACCTGGTGGGCGCGCTCGACGAGTTCCCGTCCGCCGGTGAGATCGTCCGGAAGTTCGACGCGGAGGACGACGCTCAGGCTGAAGCCCTTCTCGGTGTCGCCGTTGAGTCCGACCTCGGCGGTCACCGAGACGTCCCGGACGTCCTGGCGGGCGGAGCGGGCGACCGCGCCGAGAGCGCTGGCGAAGCAGGCCGCGTAACCGGCCGCGAACAGCTGCTCGGGGTTGGTGCCGTCGCCGGTGCCGCCCATCTCGCGCGGTGGAGCGAGGGTCACGTCGAGGCGGCCGTCCGAGGTGACGGCCCGGCCGTCCCGGCCGTTGGCGGTGGCGACGGCGGTGTAGCGGGGGGTTTCCATGGGGTTCCTCTCGGGTTGCGCCCGGGGGCGGGCATGCTGTGCGGAGCCGGCGGGCGGGCATGGTGCGTGGAGCCGCCGGGACGGGGGGCTTGGAGGCGGGCGCGCCGGCGCGGCGCGTCAGTGGCCCAGGCGACTGGAGAGTTCGCGCGCGGAGGACGTGACGCCCTCGATGATCTCCAGGAGGCGGCTGCCGCGGAAGCCGTCGTTGACTCCGCCCAGGCTGAGGGTGGCGGCGAGCTCGCCCTGCGCGTCGAAGACGGGGGCGGCGACGGCGCCGACGCCGTAGAGGTAGTCCTCCTCACTGATCGCGTAGCCGTCGCGGGCGATCTTTTCGAGCCGTTCCTCGAGGGTCGCCGCGTCGACCAGCGTGTGCGAGGTGTACTGGTCGAGGGTGCGGGCGAGCCAGCGTTCGCGCAGCTCGGCGGAGAAGGCGAGCATGACCACCGGCCCGGCGGCGGTGTGGTACGGCAGGACCGTCCCGACGCCGACCGTGTTGACCCGTACGGGGTTGTTGCCCTGGAAGATGTCGACGCAGACGGCGCCGTCGGGGCCGGGGATCATGAGGTAGGCGGTGTCGCCGAACCGGTCGGCCAGGCCCCGCAGGAACGGGACCGCCTCGCTGCGCAGGCTCAGTTCGGCGAGCGCGACGGCGCCGACGCGGAAGGGGCGCATGGTGAGCCGGTAGGTGGCGCCCTCGCCCCGGGTCAGCCAGCCGGCCTGGATCAGTGTCGCGGCGAGCCGGTGGACCGTGGTCTTGTTCATGCCGGTGGCCGCGGTGAGGTCCGCGAGGGTGAGGTTGGGTCTCTCCCGGGTGAAGCTCTCCATGAGCTGGCAGGCCTTGAGCACCGACACCACGACGTTCTTGGGGTCGACGCCCGGGCCCTCCTGGTCATCGGAGGCCATCTGACCTCCCTGAGCGTTCCGTAATCCGGTCCATATTCCGATTCTATCGATCCCTGGGGGGCGGCGAGCTCAGGGCGTGCGTGGCCGCGGCGTAGGCGTAGGTGTGGTTGCGCGCGTTCGCGAGGCCGGTGACATAGCCCTTGAGCTCCTTGGTGGCGGCGGCGTTGCCGGTGGCGTAGAGGCCGGTCACCGTCGAGCCGTCCCGCCGTCTGACGCGGGCGTGGCCGTCGATCCACAGCCCGAGCGTGCCCATCCCGAAGCCGACGATCGACAGGGGGAGGGCGTAGTAGGGCGGTGTGGCGAGCGGGCCGAGGTTCGGGTTGGGCGTGTGGAGGGGATCGCCGTAGGCGCGGCGGATGAAGGGGAGGGAGCCGCGGTGGAACTCCGGGTCCTCGCCGCGTTCCGCGTTCCCGTTGTAGGTCGCGAAAGTCGCGGCCAGCCCGTCGGGGTCGATGCCCGCGGCGCGCGCGAGCTCCTCCGGCGAGTCCGCGCGGACGATCGAGTCCGGCCAGGGGTCCCCCGGTCCGTAGGGTCCCAGCCGGTAGCGGCGGTGGAACTCCTCGTCGGCCAGGAACCAGCAGGGGTGGTTGGCCCACCGCTTGTTCCTGCCGTCGAAGCGGCGCAGCGCCCCGATCAGCGCGCCGTAGTAGCTCTCGTCGCCGAAGCGGCGCCCGTCCCGGTTGACGATCATCGAGTGCGGCAGTCCGAGATGCTCCAGCAGCGGCCGGCACAGCGGCACGTCGCTGCCGGGGTGGGTCTCCCCGGGGAAGTGGAAGCCCACGCTGAAGAAGGGGTCGGCGCCCCGGACGGTCGCCGCGCCCGCCCGCTGCGCCAGCAGCAGGGCGTCGCCCTCCACGACGGGCGGTGCGGATTCGACGAGGGCGGGGACGTCCTCCAGCTCGCCGGCGTCGGGGGCGTAGCCGTACCCGCCGGAGGCGATCAGCACGCCGTGCCTGGCCCTCACCGTCACGCGTCCGTCCGGCCCTTCGAGGACCGCGCCCGTGACCGCGTTGCCGTCCGTCAGGAGCTCGGTCGCGCGGTGCCGCAGGAGGCAGTCGACGCCGCGCTCGACGAGCGCCGCGCGGACGAACGCCGCCGAAAGGCCGGAGCCGTGCGTGAGCAGGTCCTGTTCGGCGCCGCGCCGCCGGTCGTCGGCGGGGTCGAGGGCACGCGCGGAATAGATGTCGCTCCGCGGCACGCCGATCTCGTAGTAGGGGCTCGGCCTCAGCTTGTCCCGCCAGGCGCCGAGGGCCGCGCCGGGGAGGACGCACTCCAGCAGGCGCCCTTCGGCGGTCGATCCCGGTGCCGGGTGATAGAGATCGGGGCAGTCGCGGATCACCTCGAACGGCACGCCGGCCGCGCGGTACCACCGGGTGGCCTCGACGGCGAGTTCCAGGTAGGCGCGCCGGGCGCGGCGGTCGACCGGACGGCCCTCCCCCTGAACGTGGTCCATGTACGCCTCGGTCGCGGCGAGCGAGTCGTCGCCGCCGGCCAGGGCCGCTGGCGCCGACCCAGACGAAGCCGCCGCTGTAGGCGGCCACGCCGCCCACCATGTCGGACCGTTCCACGACCAGGACGTCCGCCCCGAGGTCGTGGGCGCGGACGGCACCGGCCAGGCCGCCGAGGCCGCCTCCGACGCACAGGAAGTCGACGGTGCGTTCCATGTTCACCTCTCGGCCGTGGTGGCGGGGGGCATGTGCCTCCTCGACGGGCTGCGTTTCGGGTGGAGCACCGTTCGCCCTCAGAGCACGGCGACGGGGGTGACCGGCGAGCCGGTGCCTCCGGGGACGGCCAGCGGGCCGATGACGAGCATGAAGTCGTCGCGGCCCTCGGCGGCGAGCGCGTCCGCCAGTTCGTCGAGCGCCATGCTGTGCACGAGGTGGACGCCCAGGTAGACGAGCGCGAGCACGTGCACCGGGAGCCGGCAGTCGTCGACCGCGACGGGGAAGGCGTCGCCGGGGCCGTCCGTCCCGACCACGGCGGCGTCCCGGTCGGCGACGAAGCGCAGCGCGTCGGGGTGCAGGCCGGACAGGTGCCCGTACCGGTCGCCGGAGTCGGGGGCGGGCGCGGGCGCGGGCGCGCTCCACCGGCCGGTGCGGACGATCAGCGCGTCGCCCGGGCCGAGGCCGGGCGCGGCGGCGGCGAGTTCGTCGTGGCCGACGGCCGTGCCGGCGGGAAGGTGCTCCACCCCGCGCAGCCGCGGGATGTCGGCCAGGACGGCGCGGGTCACCACGGGGACGGCGGCCGTGATGTCGCATCGGGCCGCGCCGTCCGGGCCGGTCATCGACGCGAAGTCGCGGCCTCCGTACCCGCGGCCGCGGTGCCCGATGTGGCTCAGCGCGTCCATGTGCGTGATCTCCAGGCCGTGGCACTCGGAGGTCAGCCGGTCACTCGCGGCCTGGACGTCGCCGCCCGCGTTGGAGCCCCACCACGTGATCATCTGGTGTTCGAAGGCGGTGTCGCCGGCGCGGGGGTAGTAGGCCGGCAGTCCGTTCCTGAGCGGTCTGGTCAGCGAGATCGCGCGGCCGGTGCGGACGCCGCCCGCGGCGGCGCGGACGCGCTCGGGTCCGGCGAGGTTGAGCGCGCCGCGCTCGTCCTCGTCCCCCCAGCGGCCCCAGTTCGCGCCGAGCCCCGGCCAGAACGTGTCCATGTGCTCCCCCAGCCGCGCATCGATCGGAAGATGTTCCGGATGACGGACTATCACACGAGAGCTTCGGCGCCGTCAACACTCCCGCCGAATCCCTTTGACCAGCCCTCTTCTGATCGGATCTCGCCGGATCGAACTCATTGACAGCCACGAAACCGGTATCTAGTGTCATCCCCGAAATCTGTTCCGCTATCCGGAAAGGCTGGCCATGACAGCGACGCGCCTCCGTGAACTGATGGCAGACGACGTGGTCTTCGCCCCCGGCGTATGGGACGGGCTGACCGCCCGCCTGGCCGAGCAGGCCGGCTTCCCGGCCCTCTGCGCCTCGGGCTTCGCGATCTCCGCGGCACTCGGCCTGCCCGACGCGGAGCTGTACACGATGTCGGAGAACCTCGACGCCGTCCGCAGGATCGCCGAGGCGAGCGACCTGCCGGTCATCGCCGACATCGACACCGGCTACGGCAACGCCCTGAACGCCGCCCGGACGGCCCGCCGGTTCGCCGACGCGGGGGTCGCCGCGGTCTTCATGGAGGACCAGGAGGCCCCGAAGCGCTGCCCGATCTGCGTCGGCGACCCCGTCCCGGTGATCTCCCTGGAGGAGGCCGCCGGGAAGATCCGGGCCGTCCGCGACGCGGCCGGCGACCGGCTGGTGGTGATCGCCCGCACCGACACGGCGGGCGAGGAGGCGCTGGAGCGGGCGGAGGCCTACGCCGCCGCGGGCGCCGAGATGATCATGCCGGTCACCAGGACCTTCACCGGCGTCGACGAGTGGGCCGCCTGCGCCGAGCGCGCCGGCGTCCCGCTGATGGCCACGCTCACCGCGTCCACCTGGGTCGAGCGCGACTTCACCCCGGAGGTGCTGCGCGAGGTCGGCGTGCGGCTGGCGCTCCTGCCCACGCAGATCCTCCTGTCCGCCACCGGGGCGATGCGCGCGACGCTCCGCCGGCTGCGGTCCGGGGAGCCGCCCGCCGAGGTCAGCGCGGACGCGCTCCCCCACCACGACTTCGTCGACCTGATCGGCTTCGCCGACATCGAGAAGGCGCAGGAGAAGTACCTGCCCGCGACCGGAGCCTGAGAAGGGAGTGCGGATGACCAGCACGGACCAGGACCCCGCGCCCCCGGCCGGGACGGCGCGGACCATCACCGAGAAGATCCTCGCCCGCGCGGCCGGGCTCGACGGCGTGCGCGCCGGGCAGAACCACGCCTTCCGGCCGGACTACATGGTGGCCTACGACTTCCCCGGCTACACCGACCTGATGTTCAAGCAGATGCACGACGACTTCGGGATCACCGAGGTCGACGACCCCGAGCGCTACCTGATCTTCATCGACCACATGCTGTCCAAGGGCGACGGCCGCGAGCGGCAGGTCCACGACGTCACCCGGCGCTGGGGCGAGTTCTACGGCATCACCGTGCACGAGGGCCGCGGCATCGGCCACCAGGTGGCGGCCGAGATGGGGTACGCGCTGCCTGGAACGTTCCTCATCCACTTCGACGGGCACATCAGCGGGCTCGGCGCGTTCGGCGCCCTCGGCTGGGGCGTGCGCCGGGACCTGCTGGAGGCCTGGGTCAGCGGCCGGATCTTCCTGGACGTGCCCGCCTCCACGCGCTTCGACCTCACCGGCGCGTTCGCCCCCGGCGTCGACAACCGCGACCTCATCCACGAGATCATCTCCCGGGTCGGCGCGGACGGCTGCGCGCACCAGGTCATGGAGTTCACCGGCCCCGGCGCGGAGGCGATGAGCATCGGCCGCCGGCAGGGCCTGTGCGGGATGGCCATGTTCACCGGCGCCGTCTCGGCCGTCTTCAACCCCGACGGGCTGTCCCTGGAGTACGCCCGGCGCGTCGCCCGCACGGAGTTCGAGCCGCTGTCCAGCGACCCGGGCGCCTCCTATGCCGCGACCCACCGGATCGACCTCGACACCCTGCGCCCCAGGGTCGTGCTCCCCGGATCGGCCCGTGCCGCCAACACCCTCGGCGTGGACGAGGCCGCCGGGACGCCCATCACCCGCGCGTTCATCGGCTCCTGCGCCAGCGGCCGGATCGAGGACATCAGGGCCGCGGCCGAGATCCTGCGCGGCCGCCGCGTCGCCTCCGGCGTGCAGCTCAACGTCGTCCCGACCTCGCAGGTCATCCACCGGCAGGCCGAGGAGGAGGGGCTGCTGGACGTGCTGCGCGAGGCCGGGGCGGACGTGGCCGTCTCCAGCTGCGACTTCTGCTTCGGCTACGCCAGGCCGCTCCAGGAGGGCGAGAGCTGCATCTCCACCGGGGTGCTGAACATCTCGGGGCGCATGGGCAGCCCCGGCGCCGACATCTACATGGGATCGGCCTACACCGTCGCGGCCAGCGCCGTGGCCGGCCGCATCACCGACCCGCGGGAGGTGATGGCGTGACGGCGCCCGTCGTGCCCGGCGTCCTGCGCGGACGCGTCGCCTGGGTGTTCGGCGACGACTTCGACGTCGACCTGATCGTCGGCGTGGAGAACATCAAGTACTACGACGCCGACAAGCTGCGCGCCGTCTGCATGCGGGCCTTCGACCCCGGTTTCGTGGACAGCGTCGAGCCCGGGGACGTGGTGGTGGGCGGACGCAACTTCGGTTACGGGCACCCGCACTACCCGCCGCTGGTCGCGCTGCGGAACGCGGGCATCAGCGCCGTCCTCGCCGAGTCGTTCTCCCCCGGCTTCTGGCGCGGTGAGACCTACAACGGGATGCCGCTGGTGACCGTGCCGGGCATCGCCTCGGCCGTGCGGCGGTTCGACGCCGTCGAGGTCGACTGGCGCAGGGCCCGGGTGCGGCTGGCGGACGGCACCGAGCTGGCGGGCTCCCCGCCCAGCGAGCGCGTCGTCAAGGTCATCGAGGCCGGCGGCAGCCTGAACCTGCTGCTGCGCGAGCACGCCCGCCGGAAGCCGGCGGAGGGCTGACATGCGGGGACGCCATTTCGACACCGGCCACGGCCAGATCCGCGTCTGGCTCACGGACGACCGTCCGGGCGTGCTGGTGCTGCCGGGCATCCGCTGGTCGGGCCGGCCGCTCACGGAGGAGATCGCGCTCTGCGCGCCCGGGCATCCGGTGGCGGTGGCCGATCTGCCGGGAGTGGGCGGGTCCGCGCCCGGAGCGGCCGACGGCGTCGGCGCGGCCGCGGACGCGCTCGCCCAGGTGGCGGGCGCCCTGGGCGTCCACACCGTCGTCGGGCTGGACATGAGCTGCGACCTGGCCGCGGCCGTCGCGGGACGTGTCCCGGGCTGCCGCGAACTCGTCCAGGTGGACCGCGGCCATCTCACAGCCGCGCGGGAGACCGCGCCACCCGACGTCACGCCGCGCGGCGACGGCACCCACCTGTCTCGGCTGTGGCAGACGGTGCGGAACGCCCATCTGTTCGCGCCGGGCTCGGAGCGCGCGACGGTGCCGGGACGGGCCGAACTGCCCAGCCCGGCCGCGCTGGACCGCACCGTCGTCGCGTTCGCGGAGCGGCCCGAGGCCTTCACCGCACTGTGGCAGACCTGGTGCCGCGCGGGCGAGGACCCGCTCGCCGGCGGCCGTCCGGTCACCGCCCAGGTCAACCCGGAGGGCACCGGCCCGACATCCGTCCACGAGTGGCTCGGCAGGCTGTCGAAGGCCCACGGGCACCCCGCGCCCGAGACGCCGGACGGGACGTCGCCGGACAGGCCGGAGGCGGCGCGTGACCGCGCACGGCGGGCGCTGCCCCTGGCCGGAGGTCAGGCGTGCGGGACGCCGTCCAGCCCGGTCGTCATCCGGGAGACGGCGATCCGGCGCGCGTTCACCGACACCTCGGTGGGGCAGATCCACGTGCGCCTCGCGGGAGACCCGGCGGCGCCGCCCCTGCTCGCGCTGCATTCGGCACCCGGGTCGGCGGGGCTCCTCGAACCGCTGATGCGCGGTCTGGCCGAGGACTTCCACGTGATCGCCCCGGACTACCCGGGCAACGGCGAATCCGACAAGCCGTGGCGCGACGGGATCGACATCGGCCGGCTCGCCGACGTGATGGCCGAGGTCGCCGAGCGGCACGCGGGCTGCCCGGCGTTCCTCTGGGGCACGCACACCGGAGCACTGATCGCGCTGGAGATGTGCGTGCGCCGAGCCGACCTGGTGCGGCGCGCCGTCCTGGAGGCGCCGCCCCTGCTGCCGCCCGACTTCACCGCCGACATCCTGGAGCACTACCTGCCGCCCCTGCGGGCGGACCGTTTCGGCTCCCACCTGGTGCGGGCGTGGGGCATGCGGCACGACATGTTCCTGTTCTGGCCGTGGTACCGGGACCGGACCGCAGCCGACCGTCCGCTGCGGGTCCCGCGCGCCCGCGAACTGCACGACTGGACCGTGGGCCTTCTCCAGAGCGGCCCGACCTACCACCTCAGTTACGCGGCGGCCTTCCGGTACCCGACCCGGGACCGGCTGCCGAAGCTCACGGTGCCGGCGCTGATCTGCGCCGGGCCCGACGACATGCTGGCCGACAACCTCCCGGCCCTGCGCTCCGCGGCACCGGACGGCGTCACCCTCGCCACCACGCCCGCGACCTGCTGGTACCCCGACCAGGATCCCGCCGCGGTCGCCGAGACCGTCCGGCGCTACCGGGACTATCTCGCCGCCGCCTGACGGCGCCTTCTCCGAGGAGACCACCCCATGGCACGACCCACCGTCCGCCGCAGGCGGCGCGCAGCGCTCGCCGTCGCCACGGCCGCCTCCCTCCTGCTGGCCGCGGCGTGCGACAGCGGAACGCAGAGCGGCGAGATCAAGATCGGTTTCATCACCGCGACCACCGGGCCCGTCGCCTTCGCCGGGCAGACCTTCGGCAACGGCACCCAGCTGGCCATCGACCAGCTCAACCAGGAGGACTACCTGGGCGGCGGACGCAAGATCAAGCTGGTGAGGAAGGAGGGCGCCGAGAACCCGGCGCGCGCCGTCGAGCAGGCCAAGCAGCTCGCCGGGGACCAGGGCGTCGTGGGCGCGATCTGCTGCATCCTGTCGCCGGTGGCCGGGGCGGTGAAGCCCATCACGTCGGCCGCCAAGCTGCCGCTGGACATCTACGGCGCCACCGACCTCGGCCTGGAGGACCCGCCGTACGTGGTGCGCACCACGACCCTGCCCCAGGACGCGAACCGGAGCCTGGCGCGGAAGGTGGTCGCGCAGGCCAAGCCCGCCTCGGTCGCCTACGCGGTCACCCAGGACAACTCCGGCTGGGTCTCCCAGCTCAAGAGCTTCCAGGAGGGCTTCGCCGGAACCGGGGTCCGGGACCTCGGAACGGTCAACACCCTCGCCGCGCAGACCGACTTCAGCGGCGCGGCGGGCCAGCTCATGGCCAAGAACCCGGAGGCCGTCGTCATCGCCGCGCTCCAGCAGTCGTCCATCTCGCTGATCAAGGCACTGCGCAGCCGCGGCTACCGGGGGCTGATCGTGACGGCCGAGACGATCGGGAGCCCCGGGGCGTTCAAGGCCGCCGGGCAGACGCTCGCGGACGTCCCCTTCCCCGTCTACTTCTTCGCCGGCAAGGCCAGCGCCCAGGGCCAGAAGTTCGCCCAGAGCTACAAGGCCAAGTACGGGACGGACCCCGACGACTACGCGGCCCAGGGCTACATGGCCGCGTACATGATGGCCACGGCCGCGAAGAACGCGGGCAAGGACGTCACGCGCGAAAGCGTCACCAAGGCGCTGTCGAACATCAAGAGCCTCGACGGCACCATCTACGGGTCGGTGCGGTTCGAGAACGGCCAGCTCCACGCCCCCGACAGCATCGTGCACATCACCTGGACCAAGGACGGACGCCAGACCGAATGGACGCCGTCCGGCCGGAGTGCTTCCTGAAAGGCCCGGTGAACTGAGCATGCTGTTCGTCCAGCAACTCATCAACGGCATCGCGCTCGGCGCCGTCTACGCGTTGTTCGCGGTCGGCTTCGGCGTGGTGTTCTCGACAATGCGGATCCTGAACCTCGCGCAGGGCGTCTACGCGACCTGGGGCGCGCTCGTCGCCTACTGGGCGGTCGCGGAGCTCGGGCTGCCGTTCGCCGTCGCCTGCGTGGCCGGCATGGCGGGGGGAGCGCTGACGGCGGTCATGGTGGACCAGGTCGCCTTCCAGCCGCTGCGCTCGCGCGGCGGCGAGCAGCTGCTCGGCACGATCATCACCAGCGTGGCGCTGTGGATCGCCCTGCGGGAGGTGGCCAGCCTGGCCACCGGCGCCGCCCCCCTCGGCTTCCCGCCCGGCACGGTGCCGGGCGGCCTCCTGCACATCGGCGGGGTCCGGGTGCTGACCACCCAGATCATCGCCGTGGTCTGCGCGGTGGCGGTGACCACGCTGATCCACCTGCTGTTCCGGCACACCAGGCTGGGCGCGGCCATCCGCGCCGTCGGACACGACCGCGGCGCAGCGATGCTCGGCGGCGTCAACCCGCGCACGGCCATCCTCACCGCGGCGGCGCTGGCCGGGGCCGCGACCGGGCTCGCCGGGGTGCTCTACGCCGACAACCAGACCTTCACCTTCGCCCTGGGGGACGGGCTGCTGCTCCAGGGCTTCGCCGCGGTCGTCATCGGAGGCATGGGGGACGCGCGAGGCGCCGCGTTCGGCGGGTTCATGATCGGCATCGTCCAGGTGCTGTCGGCCCAGTACATCTCCAACTCCTTCCAGGACGCGATCACGTTCGGGCTGCTGCTCGTCGTCCTGGTCGCCCGGCCGCGCGGCCTGTTCCGGACCGTCGAACTGGGGAGGGCCTAGCGATGGGAACCCAACTCACGCTGCTGACCAGCGCCGTCGAGTTCGCGCTCGCCGGTGCGCTGCTCGCGCTCAGCACGTACGTGACGCTGTGGGCGGGGCTGCTCAGCTTCGCCACCGTGAGCTTCGCCGCCGTCGGGGCGTTCACCGCGACGCACCTGATGTCGTCGGCGGGGCTCGGGCTGTGGCCCTCGCTGGCCGCCGGCGGAATCGGCGGCGGCGTGCTGGCCGGCGCGGCCGGCGTGCTGCTCATCCGGCTGGCGGACCACTGGATGGCGCTCGCCACGGTCGCCCTGATCCTCGTGACCCGGGTGATCGTGGTCAACCTCGGCGACCTCACCGGCGGCTCCGCGGGCGAGGTCGTACCGGCGGAGGTCCACCTGTGGGAGCTCGTGCTGGTCGTGGCGGTGGCGTGCCTGCTGCTGGCCCGCCTCGCCCGGTCCCGGTTCGGGACCGCGGCGGTCGCGACGCGCGAGGACCCGACGGCCGCCGCCACCATGGGCGTGCGGGTGCGCCGCGTCCAGGTGGCCGCGTTCGTCATCAGCGGCGTCCTCGGCGGCGTCGCCGGCGTCCTTCAGGCCGGGCTGCTGCGCTACATCGACCCGGACACCTTCTACATCGACCTGGCCGTCACGGTCATCGCCTGCGTCGTCCTCGGCGGCGCGTACCACTGGTTCGGGTCGGTCATCGGCGCGGTCGTCTTCACCGGGCTGCCGGTGTACGTCAACCAGTTCGTCGGCCAGGGCCAGTCCATCATCAACGGCGCCCTGCTGCTGGTCATCATGATCTGGGTGCCGGGCGGGCTGGTGGACCCGCTGCGCTGGCGCAGGCTGCGGGAGCGGCGGGCCCCCGCCGCCCCGGCGGCCGGCGCCGCGGCCGGACCCGTGGAGGTGCGGTCATGACCGGGGACGCCCTCGTCATCGACGGGCTGGCCAAGCGGTTCGGCGGGCTGAACGTGCTGACGTCCGTCGGCATCACCGTCCCGCGCGACACCGTCTTCGGCATCGCCGGCCCGAACGGGGCGGGCAAGACGACGCTGCTGAACATCGTCAGCGGCCTGATGCCCGCCGACGCCGGTTCCATCGCCCTGTTCGGCGACGCCTGCCACGACCTGCGGGCGGCCGCCCTCGCCAGGAAGGGCGTGGCCCGGACGTTCCAGAACATCCGGCTCCTGCGCGGCCTCACCGTCCTGGAACAGGTGCTGGCCGGCGCGTACCGGCACCGGCGCGTCGGCAGCGTGCGCGGGCTCGCCGGGACGCCGCGCGCCCGCGCCGAACTCCGCGAACTGCGGGAGCGGGCGCTCGAAGCCCTCGACGCCGTCGGCCTGCGCGACGCCGCCGGCCGGCTCGCCGAGACCCTCCCCTACGGCGACCAGCGGCGGCTGGAGATCGCGCGGGCGCTGGCGTCGCGCCCCCGGCTGCTCCTGCTGGACGAGCCCACGGCCGGCATGAACGCCGCCGACTGGGGCGGGATCGGGGACCTGATCACGAGACTGCGCGACGACGGCACCACCATCGTCGTGGTGGAGCACAACATGCGGCTGATCCAGACCATCTGCGACCAGGTCGCCGTCCTGGCGTCGGGCGAGGTCATCGCCTGCGACGACCCCGACGTCTGCCTGCGCCGGCCCGAGGTGCGCAAGGCGTACTTCGGCAAATGAGAGGAAGGGGCCACACCATGCTGACCGTCGAGTCGCTCGAGGTGACCTACGGTTCCATCCGCGCCGTCGCGGGCCTCGACATCGCCATCGGCAAGGGCGGTGTCACCGCCCTGCTCGGCGCCAACGGCGCGGGGAAGTCGAGCACGATGAGCGCGATCGGCGGACTGCTCCGGCCGTCCGGCGGACGCGTCCTGTTCGACGGGGCGGACATCACCGGCATGCCCGCCCACCGGGTGGCCCGCCGGGGGCTGGCGCTCGTCCCCGAGGGCCGGATGGTCGTCGGGTGCCTCACCGTCCAGGAGAACCTGGACCTGTCCGCCTACGCCCGCGGCCGGCGCCGCACCGCCCTGGTCGACGAGGTGTACGACCTGTTCCCCCGGCTGGCCGAGCGCCGCGCGCAGACCGCCGCGCTCATGTCCGGCGGCGAACAGCAGATGCTGGCGATCGGCCGCGCGCTGATGACCGCCCCGTCCGTCCTGCTGCTGGACGAGCCCTCGATGGGCCTGTCCCCCGCCATGGTGGACACCGTCTTCTCCGCGATCACCGCGATCCGGGCCTCGGGCATGACGATGCTCCTGGTCGAGCAGAACGCCGCGCTCGCCTTCCCGCTGGCCGACCACGCCTGCCTCGTCCAGCGGGGGGCGATCGTCGCCGAGGGCACCCCGGAGGAGCTGGAGCGGGACCCGGCGACCATCGCACGGCACCTGGGCATCGACGAGGAGCCGCGCCCGGACCGGACGTCGAAGGGAGTCACCGCGTGAGCCCCCACTGGCACTCCCTGTACGGCGAGGGCGTCCCCGGGGAGATCGACCCCGGGCCGGAGAACGTCGTGGAGATGTTCCGCCGCCACGCCGCCGCCCGCCCGGACGCACCGCAAATCCGCTACTTCGGTGCGACCCTCGACCGCGCCGGGACCGACAGGCTGAGCGACGCGTTCGCGGCGGGACTCGAACGGCGCGGCGTCGGCGCCGGGGACCGGGTCGCGGTGGCGTTGCAGAACACCCCCGCCTGCGTGCTGGCCGTGCTCGCCGTGTGGAAACTCGGCGGCACGGTCGTGCCGGTCAACCCGATGTACAAGGCGCGGGAACTGGCCCACCTGCTCGCCGACTCGGGCGCCCGGGTCCTGGTGGCCCACCCCTCCGCGCGCGCGGAGGTCGCGGCCCTTCCCGCGGGCGGCGCCCCAGAGCACGTCCTGTACTCCCGCGGCGGCGCGTTCGCCGGCGACCTGGGCGGCCCGTGGCCGCAGGAGCCGGACGACGTCCTCGCGATCCTCGATGAGGGCGGCGTCCCCCGGGCCCCGGTCTCCCCCCGTCCCGGCGACGCCGCGCTGCTCAGCTACACGTCCGGGACGACCGGCCCCGCCAAGGGCGCGATCAACACCCACCGCAACCTCGCGTACCAGGTCGCGGCCTGCCGCGCCTGGATCGGCCTGGACGAGCGCGACTCCGTCCTCACCATCGCCCCGCTGTTCCACATCACCGGCCTCGCGATGCACCTGGCCCTCGGCCTCGGCGCGGGGCTGCCGCTCGTCCTCACCCACCGCTTCGACGCCGCCACGACCGCCGCCCTCGTCGAGCACCACCGGCCGACCTTCACCATCGGGTCGATCACCGCGTTCATCGCGCTGCTCAACGAGCCCGCCGCCCGCGACCGCGACCTGAGCTCGCTGACGAAGGTCCTCAGCGGCGGAGCCCCCGTCCCCGCGGCCACGGTGCGCGCGTTCGCCGACGCGTTCGGCACCTACGTCCACAACGCCTACGGGCTGACGGAGACGACATCGGCCGCCGTGGCCGTCCCGCTCGGCAGGACGGCGCCGGTCGACGAGGCGTCCGGCGCCCTCGCGATCGGCGTCCCCCTGCCGAGCGTCCACGTGGAGATCCGCGACGAGCGGGGAGAGCCCCTCCCGCCGGGCGAGATCGGCGAGCTGGCGATCACCGGCCCGCAGGTCGCCGCCGGGTACTGGCGCAACCCCGGGCAGACCCGCGCCTCCTTCCCGGACGGGGTGCTGCTCACCGGCGACGTCGGCTTCATGGACACCGCGGGCTGGGTCTACCTGGTCGACCGCAAGAAGGACATGATCGTGGCCGCCGGCTACAAGATCTGGCCGCGCGAGGTGGAGGACGTCCTGTACGAGCACCCCGACGTGCGGGAGGCTGCCGTCATCGGCGTCCCCGACCCCTACCGCGGTGAGACCGTCCACGCCCATGTCAGCCTGCGGCCCGGCGCCACCGTCACCGCCGAGGAACTGCGCGCCTTCTGCCGCGAGCGGCTGGCCGTCTACAAGGCGCCGGCACGAGTACGGATCGAGGAAGAACTGCCCAAGAGCGTCTCCGGCAAGATCCTCCGCAGAGCCCTGCGCGAAGAACCACCCACCTGACGCGCGGGAAGCGGCGTCCCGGACCGACCAGCAGCGTCCCGGACCGACCAGCCCGGTGACGTGTCGCCCACGACCGCCGCGCGGCGCGCCATGGCCCGGTTCGATCACTCTCGGGTAGGGGTGGGGGGTTCCCCTTGCGGGGCGATGCGCGGTCGGCGGGCCGGCGTTCATTCTCCGTGCATGCAACTGATCTCCAGAGTGGTGGGACTGCCGGCGGCCGCGCTCGCCGTGGTCGCGGCCGGCGGCATGGCCGCCGCGCCGGCGGGAGCCGGGACGCCTCAGCAGGCGCCGCGGAGCGAGTCGGTCAACTGCGTGCCGGTGGCCCGTGCGGTGTGCGGGACGGTGCGGGTGCCGCTGGTACGGGCGCGTCCCGACCTCGGCAGCACCACCGTCGCCTACACGTTGATCGGACACCGCGACACGTCCCGTCCCGCCGGGGGAACGGTGACGATCAACCCGGGAGGCCCCGGCGACTCGGCGATCGCGTCCGCCTCCAGGTACGCGCGGATGTTCCGCGGCCTGCTGGAGGACCACGACCTGCTGCTGGTCGATCCGCGCGGGGTGAACCGCTCCGATCCGGTCACCTGCGGGGCCCTCGGCTCGCTGCCCGCGACCCGTGACGGGTTCGTCCGGGCGGTCGGCGAGTGCGGCCGGACGCTGGGGGTCCGCGCGCGCGGCTACAGCTCGGCCGAGACCGCCGACGACATCGACGCCGTCCGCGCCAGGCTGCGGATCAGGCGGCTGGACCTGTTCGGGGAGTCCTACGGCACCTACCTCATGACCGTCTACGCCCAGCGTCATCCCGGCCGGGTGCGCTCGGTGGTGCTCTCCAGCGCCTACCCGCTCGACTTCGACATGTGGGCGCGCCCCAACGCGAGCGCCGCCCGCCGAGCGCTGCGGCTGATGTGCCGGCGCAGCGCGGGCGCCTGCGACGGCGACCAGGTCCTGCGCGACACCGCGCGGCTCTCCCAGCGGCTGCGCGCACGGCCGATCCCCTACACGCTGGACGGTCAGCGGCGGCTGCTGGACGACACCGCACTGGCCGCGATCATCTACGACTCGGCCAAGTCGGCCCCCGCCGGGATCGGCGACCTGCCCGCCATGGTCCGCAAGGCCCTGCACGCCGATGACACGGCGCTGGTCGACGCCGCCCGGCAGACATCCCCGCTGAGCGGTTCGGCGCTCCGCCGCGCCGAGGAGCAACCCTTCAATCCCGAACTGGCCGCGGCCGTGATGTGCAACGACTACCCGACCCTGTGGAACCGCCGAGCACCGGTCCCCACCAGGCTCCGGCAGTTCTCGGCCGGACGCGCGGCACTGTCCGAGCGGACCTACTGGCCCTTCGGCAAGACGGCCTGGACCAGCATGAGCTACGACCAGGGCAACGCCTGCATCCGCTGGCCCGACCGCCACGGCCCAGTGCAGCCGACCGACGGCCCGCTCCCCGACGTCCCGGTCCTGGTGGTCTCCGGCGACCTGGACGCCAACACCCCGACCAGCATGGGCCGCCAGGCCGCGCGCCAGTTCCGTCACGCCACGGTCGTCGAGGTGCCGAACGTCGGTCACGTGGCCGAACAGGAACCCAGCGGCTGCGTGGCCGCGATACAGACCGGCTTCATCCGCGGCCTGAAGATCCGAGGCACCTCCTGCCTGGCCGACATCCCGCCCGTCCCCGTACGGCCCTGACCGATCCGGCTCCCGAACTGGCAGCGCGGCTCCGAAAGCATCCCGGTCCGGGCGGTGGCCCAATATTTGGTCGCCCGAAAAATGGATGTATTGAGCGACCGATATAGGTGGCCCCCTATTGGTCCGCCGGGACGGTAGGGGACGAAGGAGGGGCGCCCAAGACCTGGCGTCCACAAACGAGATGAAGAAACAAGAGTCGCTGCATGTACTGCAGCAAAGGATCACAGCGATCCGGGAATCGGTCTCGGATCTCCCTGGAGCGGGGTTGACCGGTCCCGCCTGGACGCTCAGTGCCGAGAAGCGGACGCTGGACCTACTGATCGCCACAGCGCTCTCACCGGTGTACGTGCCCACGGCCGCCGTCGGAGCAGCGCTGATGTTCCTGGAGGACGGCCGGGCGCCGATCTTCCGGCAGTGGCGGATCGGCAGGGACGGCGTGCCGTTCAAGCTCGTCCATGTCCGGACGATGCGGGACGGCAAGGGTCTAGACGCGAGCCTCGGCTCCAACGACCCTCGGGCGTCCCGTCGCGGGAGGATCCTGCGCAAGGGAACCTTCGACCAGTTCCTGGAGGTGCACCACGTGTTCCGCGGCCACATGTCGATGGCCAACCCGCGTCCCCTGCTGGAGTTCGACCGGGAGCTGATGAGAGAAGTCCTGCCCCGCTCCGTGTACAAGGAGTGGAGCTGGGCGGCGACGATCGGCAGGCCCGGCATGTACAGCACGTTCGGGAACGTGAGCATCGGTCTGGAGCCGCTGAGCGAGGAGTTCCTGCTCCGGCGGTCCGAGTGCGACATCCAGGACGCGCACTGCGCGAGCCTGGAGCGGGATCTGAAGATCCTGAGTGATACGGCGAAGATCGGCTGGTCCTTCGTCAGCCGCGCCTCGTAGGTCGCCGAGCACCACCGGGGGGAGGGCGCGGCCGGCGGCCGCGCTTTCCCTCCCATCGGTTCGCAGGATGACGAGCGACGACGGAAGTAGGGTCGAGTGGTGTTTTCGGAGCGGGGGCCCTCCCTTCGGGAGTTGGCGGTTCAGGCGTTGTCCTCTGTCGAGCGCGGGTATGACCTGCTGGCTCCCAAGTTCGATTACACGCCCTTCCGGACGCCTGACCAGGTTCTTGAGGCGTCGGCCGAGGCGCTGCGGGCGTACGGGCCGTTCGGTGAGGGGCTGGACGTGTGCTGCGGGACGGGCGCGGGCATGCGGGTGCTCGGGGCTTTGTGCGAGGGGCGCGTCACGGGGGTCGACTTCAGCGCGGGGATGCTTGCGCAGGCGCGGCAGGCGCACCCGGAGGCGGGGTGGGTGCGGGCCGATGTTCGGGCCCTGCCTTTCGATGGGGCCTTCGACCTCGCGGTCACCTTCGGGGCGCTCGGGCATCTGCTGCCCGGCGAGCGGCCCGCGGTGTTCGCCGGGGTGTATCGCGCGCTGCGGCCCGGCGGAGTCTTCGCCTTTCCTGTCGGAGCGCCGCCCCCCGTCGCGTCGCGCCTGTACTGGGCGCTGCTCGGGTTCGATCTGGTCATGCGCGTCCGGAACGCGGTGTGGCGTCCCCCGTTCGTCATGTACTACCGGACCTGTCCGCTGCAGGCGCTCCGGCGCGACCTGGCAGCTGCCGGTTTCCGTGTGACGACCGTCCCCTTGGATGCCTTGGGCACGCGCGAGGACGGCGGTCCGCGTGGGCGGCTCGTGCTGGCGCGCAAACCCGGATCGCAAGACTGACCCACGCTCAGCCGGGGTGCGCCGGGAGATCCCGGTCATGGCGGAAGGGGCCTGCCAGGAGGATCAGGCCGGTGAGTGCCAGCACGCCCGTGGTGATCCACATGGCGGGACGGACGCCCAGGGCCGTGCCCAGGGCACCGCCCGCCAGGGCGCCCAGAGGGATGGTGCCGTAGCTGACGAGTTGCATGCTCACGGTGATCCGGCCGAGCAGGGGACGGGGGCTGTAGGTCTGCCGGAAGGTTCCCTTGAGGACGTTGCCCGCCGCGGCGCCCGCGGCGATGACGAACCCGCCGGCGAACGCCGGAAGCAGCCCCGCCCCCGGTCCGGTGAGGGGGATCAGCAGGCCGAACGGCGCGGCGCCGATCTCGGCGGCGAGCAGGGTGCGGGCCGCGCCGAAGCGGCGGGACGGGACGGGGACCGCGGCGGCGCCGAGGACGGCGCCCAGGCTGGTCGCGGCGGCGAGGGCCCCGACCGTGCCCGGGGTGACGCCGACCTCGCGGACGAGGAACACCACCAGGATCGACTGGTACCCGAACAGGCAGATGTTGCTGGCGGCCGAGAACAGCGTCAGCACCCGCAGGTAGGGGTCGCGGGCCACGAAGCGAAGGCCCTCGGTGATCTCCTGGCGCAGCGTCCCGCGCCGGGCGGGGGCGGGGCGAGGCTCGCGCGTCCGGATCGCCAGCAGGCAGACGGCCGAGACGAGATAGCTGAACGCGTCCAGCAGGAGGGCGTTCACCGCCCCCGCGAGCTGGGTGACCAGTCCTGCCAGGCCGGGGCCGCCGACCTGGGCGGCGGCCTCGGTCGCCTGCACTCTGGCGTTGCCTTCGGCCAGTTCGCCGGGGTCCAGCAGGGACGGCAGGTAGACCTGGTAGGCCGTCTGGAAGAACACGCTCGCGCAGCCGGCGCCCAGCGCGGCGCCCGCCAGGTGGACGATGGTCAGCCGGTCGAACCAGGCGGCGGCCGGGACGCTGAGGAAGAGCAGGAGGGCCAGCAGGTCGCAGGCGAGCATCACCGGCCTGCGCGGCAGGCGGTCGACCCAGGCGCCCGCCGGAAGGCCGACGAGCAGCCACGGCGCCCAGGCCGCGGCCGAGAGCAGCGCCACCTGGAGGGTGCTCGCGTCGAGCGTGGCGACCGCGACCAGCGGGAGGGCCACGCTGGTGACGCTGCTTCCCAGCTTGCCGGTGGCCTGGCCGATCCACAGCAGGCGGAAGTCGCGGTGCCCGCGCAGGCCGACGCGCGCCGGGGCGACGGCGGTCACGGTGTCACGGTTCGGCGGGGACGCCGTGGGCGAACAGGAAGACCGGCTCGCGGGCCTGCCCGTCGTCCGGGACGCCCCGCCGCCCCCACCGGTCGAGCAGCGCGAGGATCTCCCGCTCCAGTTCGCCCAGTTCGGCGGGTGTCAGGTGGAGCCACTTGTCGACGGAGAAGGCGGCCCCGTTCCATGCCTCCCGCTGCTCCCGGACGGCGTGCCAGGCGCGGACCAGGCCGATCTGCCGGTCGAGCGCGAGGGAGACCGCCGCGCCGGCCACCGCCTGGCGGGACGGGTCGTCGTCGAAGTCGCCGGTGACCCAGCGCAGTTCCGGTGCCGCGAGCCGCCACCAGCGCTCGCGGCGGTCCCGGGCGAGTTCCGGCGCCTCCACGATCAGGTCCGCTGCGGCGAGCACCTTCAGATGGTGGCTGATGTTGGCCACGGCCTGGCCGGTCCGGTCGGCGAGGGCGCTCGCGGTGGACGGGCCGTAGACCTTGAGGACGTCCAGGAGGCGCCGGCGGAGCGGGTGCGACATCGCTGCCAGCACGCGGGAGTCGGTCACCGTGGGCACGCCGTCCGGGTCGGTCATGCCGCCATGGTGACATGCACAAGAGTTATTGCGCAATGACTCTTGTACAACGGGGGTCGAGAGTGGCCACGTCGAGGCCGGTGGAGAGCGGGCGAGCCGGGGAATGCTGCCAGCGAGGCGGTCGCGGATTTGGGGGCGCCATGCCGGTACGGGTGGGCGGAATCGAGTTGCACGCGGGTCCGACGTCGCTCGGCGGGCCCGACGATCTGGACGCGGTGATCCGCGAGTTCATCGGCGGAGCGCGGCACACGCTGCGGATCGCGGTGCAGGAGCTCGACTCCCGGGCGGTCGCGGACGCCGTCCTCGCCGCGCGGGCGGCCGGGGTGCGGGTGCAGATCATTCTGGAGGGCGACTACCTGCGGGAGGAGCGGCCCGCCGCGGACCCCTGGGCGGCGGCGGGGGCCAACGAGGAGAACCGGCTCATCTACGCGGCGCTGCTGCGCGCGGGGGTGGACCTCATCACCGACCTGAACTCGGCGATCTTCCACCAGAAGTTCATCGTGCGGGACGCCGGGGAGTCGACGGCGGCGGTGCTGACCGGGTCGGCGAACTTCACGCTCACCGACACGGGGACCAACCCGGCAGGGACTGGCAAGGCGGGCAACAACCTCAACCATGTGGTGGTGCTGCGGGGCCAGCGCGCCGCGTCCCTGTACCTGGAGGAGTTCCTGCGGATGCGGTCGGGGACGTTCGGGGCGCTGCACGAGCGGGTCGAGGCGCGTCCGGCGGAGTTCCGGCTGGGCCGGGTGCGGGTGAAGCCGCTCTTCGCGCCCCGGCACGGGCCCGAAATGGAGATCATGAAGCAGATGCTCAAGGCGTCCGCGAGCGTGGACTTCGCGATGTTCACCTTCGCCCGCTCGTCCGGCATCGACGACACCATGATCCGGCTCGCGGGCCCGCTGCGGATCCGCGGGGTGCTGGACCACGGGCAGGGCGTCCAGGACTGGGCCGCGACCGGGCCGCTGAAGGCCGCCGGGGTGGAGCTGTTCGCGAACAGGCGGGGAACCGGGGTGCGGAAGGTGCACCACAAGCTGATGGTCGTGGACGAGCGGCTGGTGATCGCCGGCAGCTTCAACTACACCGCGCCCGCGACGACGCTGAACGACGAGAACATCATCGTGCTGGGCGACCTGGAGGAGACGCGCGAGGACGCCGAGGCCGGCCAGCGGGCCATCGCCGCCTACGCGCTCAAGGAGATCGAGCGCATCATCGCCGAGCTGGCGGAGCCCGCGTGACCGGGTGCGCTCGGCGGGGGCGGGCGGCCAGGGGCACACTGCCTCCACGTTTACTTCAAGGCGGCGTCAAATGCCTTGGCACCATGGTTCCCCAATACGCATAAAAGGGGACTTCCCGACATGAACTTGCAGCTCGATCGGGAGGTCTCATGACGACAAGGATGACCCACGGGGGCCCGTCGGTCTCGGCACGTCGGAACTACCAGCTCTCCGGATGGCTCACCTTCGCGGGAGTGCTCTCCATCGTGGTGGGCGCGTTCAACGTCATCGACGGGGTGGTGGCCCTGTTCAAGGACAGCTACTACGTCGTGAACTCCAACCAGATCCTGGTCTTCGACTTCACCGCGTGGGGCTGGTACTGGCTCGTCCTCGGCGCCCTGCAGATCGTCGTCGGCGTGGGGATTCTCACCGGCAAGATGTGGGCGCGGGTGGTCGGCGTCGCGTTCGCCTTCCTCGCCGCCATCGGGCATCTGGCGTTCCTGGCGGCGTTCCCGATCTGGTCGGTGCTGACGATCGCGCTGTGCATCCTGCTGATGTACGCGCTCATCGCCCCACCGGCCGGCGCGCGCGGAGACTGACGTCCCGGCGCGGGACGCGGACCACGGAACCCCAGGTCACCGTGGCCGGCGGCGAACATACCCCGGCCGCGCACGGGCAGTAGAGCGCCATGGCACCGGCGTCGGCCCCGCGGCCGTGGAGGCGGGTGGGCACCGCACTGGCGGACCGGCTGGGTGGGAGGCGCCGGGCGCGCATCGTGGTGCTGATGGCCTGCGTCCTCGCGCTGAACGCGGCGGACACCGGGGTCATCGGGGCGATCGTCCACGAGCTGCGCAGCTCGCTGCACATCGGCAACACGCAGGTCGGAGTGCTGACGGCCGTGCCGGCGGGGGTCGGCGCGATCGCGACGGTGCCGGTGGGGCAGCTCACCGACCGGGTGCGGCGGGTGCCGCTGCTGGCGGGCAGCGTCGTGCTGTGGAGCCTCGCGATGGTCGCCGGCGGGCTGGCGGAGTCGTACGGGTGGCTGCTGGCGTCCCGGGTGGTGCTCGGCGCGGTGACGGCGACGGCCGGGCCCACGGTGGCGTCGCTGATCGGCGACCTGTTCCCGCCCGAGGAGCGGGCCGCGACCTGGGGGCGCATCCTCGCCGGGGAGCTGATCGGGGTCGGGTTCGGGCTGCTGGCGGGCGGCAACATCGCCGCGTTCGCGAGCTGGCGGGTCTCGTTCTGGTTCGTCGCGGCGCTGGGGCTCGTGCTGGCCGTGCTGCTGTGGAGGATGCTGCCCGAACCGGCGCGCGGAGCGCAGGGCTCGTCCGGCGGACGGGGCGGGGAGGAGCTCGCGCAGCGGCAGGTCGACAGGGCGGGCGTGCGGCCGGACCCGCGCAACGTCCTGGCCGAGGACCCCGAGCGGATGACGCTGGTGCGGGCCGCCCGCTACGTGCTCGCCATCCGTACGAACGTGATCATCATTCTGGCGTCCGCGGCCGGCTACTTCTTCTTCGCCGGACTGCGCACGTTCGGGCTGGTCTTCGTGCTGGAGCGGTACGCGGTCGGGCGGGGCGGGCTGTCGGCCTTCCTGCCGGTCGCCGGGGCGGCCGCGCTCGCCGGAGTGCTGGCCGGCGGGCGGCTGGCCGACCGGCTCCTGCGCCGCGGGACGGTGACCGCGCGGGTCGGCGTGCCTGCCGCGGCGTTCGCCGCGTCGGCGCTGCTGTTCCTGCCCGCCCTGCTCACCGACCGGGCGCTGGTCGCGCTGCCGCTGTTCACGCTCGGCGCGGCCGCGCTGGCCGCGGCGAACCCGCCGCTGGACGCCGTGCGGCTGGACGTCGTCCACTTCCGGCTGTGGGGACGCGCGGAGGCCATCCGGACGATCGTGCGCATGTCCGGGGAGGCGGCGGCGCCGGTGCTGTTCGGCTGGCTGTCGGGGGTGCTCGGGGCGGGGCTCGCGGCGGGCGTCGGCCTGGACCGGGTGTTCCTGCTGGCGCTGCTCCCGCTGCTGGCCAACGGCCTGCTACTGCTCGGGGCGCGCCGCAGCTACCCGCGGGACGTGGCGTCGGCGCTGGAGTCGGAACGCCGCTACGCCGGTCCGCCCTAGTCGTCCTTCGGCGGCTCGTTCAGGATGCGGTAGCGGTCGAGGACGCGTTCTAGCTCGCGGCGGTCGCGCTTGGTCGGACGGCCCGCGCCGCGCTCGCGGCGGCCGATCGGGATGAGCGCCTCGCGCGGCGGCGGGGGCGGGCTCTTGTCGATCAGGCACTCCTGGGCGGCGGGCGCGCCGACCCGCTTGCGGACGAGCTTCTGCACGACGACGATCCGCTCCCGCCCGTCGTGGCGGAGCCGGACGACGTCCCCCGGCTTGACCGCGGTGGACGGCTTCGCGCGCTGGTCGTTCACGCGGACGTGGCCCGCCCGGCACGCGGTCGTCGCCATCGAGCGGGTCTTCAGCAGCCGCACGGACCAGATCCACAGATCGACCCGCACGGACCCCTCATCGCCCATGCGTCCATGATGTCACTCGGGTACGGCGCGCCGGAATCTCATTTCGGCGCGGGCGCCCGCTGCGCGCTGATCCACGCGTCCGCACGCTCCCAGTTCTCGTAGAGCCAGCTGACGCGGGCGTCGCGGTCGCGGGGGACGTCCTCGGCGGGCACCCGCCACCAGCGGGCCTGGACGGGCGAGGTCAGCGGGACGCGCCGCCAGATGTCCCCGGCGGTGGCCATGTGGTCGAGCCCGCAGTGCGCGACGAACACCACGTCGGCGGACGGGGCGGAGTCGAGCGCGGCCAGCACGCCGCCGGGGCGGGGCGGCATCACGTTGCGCATCGCGGCGGCGCGGGTCGCCTCGTCCGCGCGGCGCATCCGGGCCAGCCGGCGGATCGCGCGGCGGCGGCGCTCCGGGGAGAAGTTGCCGCCCTCCGGGAAGATCAGCAGCGCCTCGTCGGGGCCGAGCCCCTCGGCGAGCCCGCCGACGGCATCGGCGGCGCCGCCGGGGGTGACGAACACGTTCGGCACCCGGTTGGCGGCGATGTCGATGCAGGGGTCGAACTGGAGCAGCGCCTTCATGACCACCCGCGGGCGGCGCCGGTACTCCGACAGCAGATGGTGGACGATCAGCAGCGCGTCGCCCGGCCCGGCGTGCCGGCTGAGCACGATCAGGGGGCGGTCGCCCCCGGTGCCGTCCCAGGTGCCGTCCACCTCGACGCGCAGGCCGAGGCGCTGCTGCGCGGACGTGTAGAGGGCGCCGACGTAGCGGCGGATGATGTCGTAGTGCCGGTCGTCGTGCGTGCGGCGCCGGAGCCACAACCATCCGCATTCCAGGACCGCCGCCGTCTCCCGCGTCCCCCACGTGAGGGTGAACCAGAGCAGGCGCTGGGCCCGCCTGCGCTCGCGTCCGGCCAGGGACGTCACCGCGTAGGCGACCGGGAACAGCACCACGACCAGAAGGGTCAGGGCGAACAGCAGTGGCGTGCACACCAGGCGGCGCACGAAACGGGGTGGCAGCATCTCACGCTCGCTCTTTCAGGTACTTCAAAGATGCCTGATAGGCGCGGTCGATGTGAGCCTGGATTCCGGACGCGTTCCTGTAGCGGACCTGGGTGAGGTCGACTCCGGCCTTCTGCGACCTGGCCCCGGCGGGCAGGACGTGGACGGTCAGGCCGTCCGGGAGCGTCGCCATCTCCTCGAAGAACCGGTGCCGGCGCGCGATCTCGAACGCGACGAGGCCGACCTCCCAGGGCCAGCGCGGCGGCGCGAGGTCCCGCTCGATCCGGCCGACGTGCAGGACGTAGATGTCGGTGGCGCCGAGCATGACGGCCCGGCTGACCGGGATGCTGTGGACGAGGCCGCCGTCGTAGTAGTGCCGCTCCCCCACCCGGACGGGCGGCAGCAGCCCCGGCGCGGCCGACGACGCGAGCACCGCCGGGATCAGCGGGCCCTCGGTGAACCAGTGCGCCATCGCCGTCTCGATCCCGGCGGCGACGCACTGGAACGGGACCTCCAGGTCCTCGAACGACGGGACGGGGAGCAGCTCGTCCAGCATGCGGCGCAGCGGCTCGCCCGAATGCAGGTGCGTGCCGGACCGGGCGAGCCTCCACAGCCGGGCGAGGACGGGCGAGCCGAACACGTCGCGGACGGACTCGTCCGACCACAGGCTGGTGAGCCGCTCGACCGCCGAGTCCGGCCCGGCCGCGACGAACACGCCGTTGAGGGCGCCGATCGACGTCCCGACCACGACGTCGGGGCGGACGCCGGACTCCCGCAGCGCCCGGAGCATGCCCACCTCGTGCGCGCCGAGCACGCCTCCGCCCCCGAGGACGAACGCCGTCCGCGGCTCCCGTTCCACCCGGTCTCCCCTTGTGCCGATCAGCAGAGCGCTCCGCCCGTCGGGCGCTGGATGCAGCCTCACCAATGCGAAGCGGGATAAACCGGGCCAGGGAAGGGTGGGCCCGTGACCTGCGGGGCCTCGCGCGAAGGGGGCCGGCCGCCCTGGGGGTGGGGCCGGCGACCGGCCCCCGGCGCCGGACGCCGGTCAGTGGTGGACGCGGGTCTTCAGGCCGTGGCCGTAGGGGAACAGGGGCCTGTAGTCCCGGTCGCCGACGTTGATCGGCTCCTGTGCCTCGCTGCGCGGCCAGCTCACCGAGAGCCTGCCGGTGAAGGGGCGCTTGCCGAACAGGACGTCGGCGACGCCGGCGCCCTCGCTGCCCGGCAGCCAGGACATGACGAACGCGTCCGTCTTCGCCAGCTGGTCGGTGACGATCTGCGGGCGTCCCGCGACGTCCAGGACCACGCACGTCCTGATGGCGGAGCAGACCTTGTCGACGGCGGCCTTGTCGGCGTCGGACAGGTTCAGCGTGTGGCCGTTGCCCACGTCCCCGACGCCCTCGGCGTACGGCTTCTCGCCGACGACCACGATGCCGACGTCGCTGCCGGCCGTCGGCGCCGACGCGTCCTTGCTGTAGGTGACGTGGGACGAGTTCTGCTTGATGCCGTCCAGGATCGTCGTGCCCGGGATGATGGCGCCGGACGAGCCCTGCCAGGTGACCGTCCAGCCGCCGGCCTGGTTGCCGATGTCGTCGGCGTTGGCCCCGGCCACGTAGACGCGCCGGTCCTTGCGCAGCGGCAGCGCGTTCCCGGAGTTCTTCAGCAGGACCTGCGACTTGGCGACGGCCTCCCGGGCGACCGCGCGGTGCTCGGGCGACCCGATCGTCTTGGCGTTGGCGCGGTCGGTGTAGGGGTGCTCGAACAGGCCGAGCTCGAACTTCGCCTTCAGGATGCGGCTGACCGCGTCGTCGATCCGCGACATCGGCACGCGGCCCGCCTGCACCTCCGCCAGCAGCGTCTGGACGAACTGCGGCGTGCTGTAGGGCTCCATGAACATGTCCATGCCGGCGTTCACGGACGTGCGGACCTGCGTGGCGTAGTCGCCCGGGATCTGGTGGATGGCCTCCCAGTCGCTGACGAGGAAGCCGTCGAACCCGATCTTCCGCTTGAGGACGTCGGTCAGCAGCTCCTTGTGCGCGCTCATCTTGACCGGGTTGCCGACGCCGTCCTCCTTCCAGTCCACGCTGGAGAACGACGGCATGATGCTGCCGACGCCGTACTTCTTGACCGCCACGACGTAGGGGGCGAGGTCGACCGCCGCGAAGTGCTCGCGGTCGGTGACGGTGACGCCCTGGTCGATCGTGTACGTCCCGCTGGTGGACGAGCCGAACACCGTGTCGCCGTCACCGGCGTAGTGCTTGGCCGTCGCCAGGACGTGGCGGTTCGTGGCGAGGTCGCTCTTGCGCCGCCCCTCGAACCCCTCCAGGCCGGTCTCCATCTGGACGACGAGGCGCGGGTCCTCGCCGAAGCTCTCGTAGGCGCGTCCCCACCGCAGGTCACGGGTGACGCAGACGCAGGGGGCGAACACCCACTGGGGTCCGGTCGCCCTCGTCTCGACGGCCGTGATCTGCTCCTCCCGGCGGACGAGGCCGGGGTCGCGGGTCGCGCCCATCGCGATGTTGTGCGGGAAGACGGTGGCGCCGATGAGGTTGTTGTGGCCGTGCACCGAGTCGATCCCGTACAGCAGCGGGATCCTCAGGCGCGTCGCCAGGGCCTTGGACTGGTAGGCGTCGACCATGTCCGCCCAGCCCGCGGGAGTGTTGTCGGCGGGGGTCGACCCGCCGCCGGAGAGCACCGACCCGAGGGCGAGCTTCGTGATCTGGTCGCGGTCGCCGTCGATGGCGCCGCGCTCGGCCTGCGCCATCTGGCCGACCTTCTCCTGCACGGTCATGCGGCCGAGCAGGTCCTTCACCCGCTCCGCCACCGGCAGCCGCGGGTTCAGGTACGGGGCCGTGCGGGGGGCGTCGGCCATGGCGGGCCGCGCCGCGAGGGCCGACGGAAGGGCGGCGACGGTCGCGAGCGCGACCAGTGATCGCCCGATCCGGGTGGCGATGGCACGTCTGCGGGAGTGTGGCAACTCGTCCCTCCTGGGTCGCTCCGAAGGACGCCGCGCGGCCCGGCGGGCCGCGCGCGGCCGGACGCCGGGGTCACGGCTCGCCCGGACGGCCATGACCCCGCGCCGGCGACGTCACCTGGAACCTCCCCCGCCGCCGGACGGCTGTCAACGGATCTTCACGGGTCCGGCCGCGGCCTTGTGGAAAACATGGAAGAGGGCTTGACGGCCACTAAGTTCACACGTTGAATCATGGGCCGAACAAAGCCGGTCGGACGGGTGGCGGGCATGCGCCCACCCGTCCGGCCGCTGTGCGTCCACGACGGGCACCCGCCGGAACATGCCGCAACTCCGGCACCGCTGGCCACACCCGGCCAGCGGGCCTCCGCACGGGGCCCGCGGCCGCGGAAACCCCGGAACGGGTGCCCCGCCGGCCGGCGGGTGAGTATCGACCGGCGGGACGCTCCGTCATCCGGGGTGGTTCTGGATCAGGTCACGCGGAGCCGCCGCCCTCCCCGCGCTCCTCGCCGTGCGGACCGCGGGCGCCGTCGTCGCGCGTGACCTCGATGCGCTCCTTGCGGAGCTCGCCGCGCACGGTCTGCTCGTCCTGCACCTGCTCGGTGCGGAGCCGGACGCGCTCGACCGGCACGGTCTCCTTGGAGATGACCGGGCGCTCCTCGTAGAGGATGATCTCCTGGTCGGCCTCGGAGATCGTCACCTTAGGGTCGGGGCGGCCGCCGGCGATGGGCTCGCGGTCGATCCGGATCTCCTCGTGCGAGACCGGGATCGTCTGCTCGACCATCTCGGTCTCGATCCACTTGCGCACCTGGACCCGGCCGGACTCGTGCCGCTCGGTGCCGATGCGCATCTGCTCCTCGGACCGGGTGATCTCGGTCATCGGCGCCTCGGCGCCCTCGCGCGCCGACTGGGGCGGCATGGTCCGCCCGGCGGACCGTTCACCGGCCGTGCCGCGCTTGCCGCGCTCGGGGTGGACGGCCATCCCGGCGGCGCCCGTCGTCCCCGCGGTTCCGGTGGTTCCGGTGGTTCCGGACGTCTCTGCGGCGGCCCTCGTCTCGGCGGCGCCCTGACCCCCGGTGGTCTCGCCCGCCTCGGCGGTGCTCTCCGTCCCCGCGCTCTCGGTCGTCTCGGTGGTGCCCGTCTCCGTCTCCCCGCCCGTGCGGCGGCCGCCCGGGGGACGCACTCCGTAATGCCGGTACAGGTCCACGATCTGCGCATGCGACAGGTGCTCGTCGGCGTCGACGTTCGGGGCGCCCTTGATGGTCTCCTTGTCGTACGGAACCTGCAGGGCGTCCTGGCCCTTGCGGGCCCCGGACAGCGGGACGAAGCTCTCACGCATCCCGAACCAGCCGGTGTGCACGGTCACCCACTCCGGGGACCCGGAGTCGTCGTTGAGGTAGACCTGCTTGACCGTGCCGACCTTCGTCCCGTTGGTGTCGGTCACGCTCATCCCCATGAGCTCCCGCACCTGTGTCTGCGTCTGCACGTTGAGCACCTCCGCTTCCGTGAACGCTCCCGGACGGCGGGGGGCCGGGGGGAGGTGGAGCCCGCCACTCGGTAGCGGTGTTCAGTTGATCCCGAGTTGCCGCATTACCTGCTGCTTTTCCGGACGCGGTGACCATAAACACGTTTGCAGGAATATAGAGAACGATTTACCTCATATTTACGACGACCACCCTGCCCTCTCCACCGCACCTTTTCCGACATAAACCCACAAGTAACTCATTTGCGAATGACACCTTGGTCAACATGGTGATCATTTTATCCGGGCGCGGTTTTCCCCGCCCCGCTCCGCGCGAAGACTGCGAGGGACGTTCCCACAGCATCGGAGAACCGATATGCGCGACTTTTCTCGGGCGGCCCGGCGGCCGTGGGCGGGGCCCGCCCCCCTGGCGGCGGCGGTGTCGGCCGCCCTGGCGTGCACGGCGTTCACGGGGGCCGGGGCCGCCGCGGTCCGGCGCCCGCCCACCTGGTGCAAGCCCGGCGGGACGCTCACCGCCCGCGCGATGCCGCAGAAGATCAAGATCGCCGACTGCGACCTGCGCGGCCGCACCGTGCGCGGCGCGAACGGGCTCACCGCGACCGTCCCGTCCGACGGGACCTCCCTGATCGCCTACACGCTGCGCACCGACGGCGCCGCCGAGCTTCGCATCGGGGTGGACTCCCGGGCGGGTGAGATCAGCATCGGCACGCACGGAGACCGGGTGCCGCAGGGCAGGCCGCGCCAGTTCCGGGCGCCGGCGGCCGCCTGCCAGGACGGCGCGTACCGTCCCCAGTCCAGCAAGTGGCCGAAGGGCACCGCCGTCCAGTGGAGCTACTACGCCGGGACGGCCGGCCTGCCGAGGGATCCCATCGCCAGAGGCATCGCCGCCTTGGCCGAGGCCCGCACCGACTGCACGAGCGCGGGACGCTTCACGCCTCCGCCGGACGTGACCGAGCGGTACGCGGGCCAGAGCAGCCGGCCCCCGAACGTGACCGGCGCGGCCGCCTGCGGGACCCGGGACCGGGCCAACACGTTCGGCTGGCTGGCCATGCCGAGCGCGGAGACCCCCGTCCTCGCGGCGACCTGCTCGTGGTTCTCCGGCCCGACGACGGTCGAGACGGACATGGCGGTGCAGGCGCAGGGCAAGCGGTGGTGGACCGGCGGGACGTGCCCGTCCGGGAGCTACTCCGCCGAGGCGGTCGCGACGCACGAGGCGGGCCACGTCTTCGGCCTCTCCCACGTCGAGGGCGCCGAGCACCGCATGCTCACGATGACGCCGTCCCTCGCGTCCTGCGACAACGGCCCCGCCACGCTCGGCAAGGGCGACTACGACGGGCTGATCGCCCTCTACGGCGGACGCTGAGCGGCGCGAGCCGCACGCACCGTCCCAGCGTCCCGCCGCGAAGCGTGACCGGACGGGTCAGCGCTTTGAGTCGATCTTGCCGACCACGACGAGGCGGTGCCGGTCCGAACCCTTGGGCGTGCAGGTGACGAGCGTGAGGTACCGGCCGTGGGGCGCGCTGGCCCGCTTGAACGGCACCGGCTCCAGCGCCCGCCGGTCACGCGGGTCGACGACGCGCTTGGTCCGCACCCGGTACACGTAGGACTTCCGGCCCACCCGCAGGACGATCCGGTCGCCCCGCCGCACCCTGTCGAGCTGGTAAAACGGCGCGCGCCAGGTCGTCCGGTGGCCGAGCAGGACGGTATTGCCCACCCGCCCGGGGAGCGCCGTCCCCGGGTAGTGCCCGACGCCGCGCCGCAGCACCGCCTCGCTGACGCCCTGCCTGACGCCCATCTTCAGGCCCATCCGCCTGATCCGGATCTGCGCGATCATCGCGCCGGTCCGCGGCCGGGCCGCGGTGACCGCCGCCGGAGCGGTGGCCGCCGCCGGCGCCGCCCGCGCCCCGGTCACGGCGCCGAGGACGGGCACCGCGCAGCACGCGGCGAGAGCCGCCGCGAACAGGGACCTTCGGTCGAGCATGGCTCCCCTCTCCATAGCTCGGGACTTCGTGACATGGGAAGGGGCGGCACGTCTGCCGCCCCTTCTCCGCTGTTCATCGGCCGCGGATCGTCATCCAGGCCGACGCGCGCTCAGCGCAGGATCGGAGAGCCGAGGGTGACGGGCGCGTCCTTGCCCGCGGGAACCTTCGGGCCGATCTGACCGGGCTTGACGTCCACTCCGGGCACCTTCACCGCGCGCCGGAGCCCGTCCACGAACCCTTTGACGGCGGGCAGGGCGTCCGCGCGGCGGTAGTTCGGAGCGGTCGCCGGTGCGGTGTTCGCGATGCGCTGGCCTTCCGAGCGCATCGTCGAGGGCAGCTTCTTGTGCTTGGCGGCCGGACGGTGCTTGGACGGCTTGTACGGCTTCTTCTTCTTGGGCGTCCGCAGGGTGGGCGGCAGCTCCTTGTGGCCGTGCCCCTCCTCGACGGTCGCCCCGCCCTTGCACTGCGCCTCCGCGAGGCCGAGCAGCGAGACGGCGTTGCCGCACGCGTTGATCGGAGCCTTGATCGGGACGTAGGCCTGGGTGCCGTTCGCGGCGCCGAAGTTGCCGGAGCTCGTCATCTTCACCTTGGGGTCGCCGTGCCGCTTGACGGACGCGCCGCCCTTGCACGCGGCCTGGGCCGCGCCGAGCACGCCGACGGCGTTGCCGCAGACGTCGACGGGGATGCTGATCGGCGCGAACACCTGGGTGCCGTTCAGCAGTCCGAAGTTGCCGGCGCTCGTCATGTCGACGCCGCGGCCGCCGTGCTCGCCGCCCCAGCCGCCGCCGCCCCAGTCGCCGGCCGTCCGGTAGCCGGAGCCGGCCTCCCGGTGGTTGCTCTTGACGGACGCGCCGCCCTTGCACTGGGCCCGCGAGAGCCCGGCGACCGCGATCGCGTTGCCGCAGACGTTGACGGGGATGCTGATCGGCGCGAACACCTGGGTGCCGTTCAGCAGTCCGAAGTTGCCGGCGCTCGTCATGTCGACGCCGTGGCCGCCGTGGCCTCCGCCGAACGACTCGTCGGCGTTGGCCGGGACCGCGGTGGCGAAGGCGGCGCCGACGGCGAGGGCGCTGGCGGCCACCAGAGCGGCGCGGCCGGTGTTCCTGGACCAGATGCGCATGATGTGTTGCTCCTGTCGGTGTTTGCGAATCGGTGGTGATCGGTGGTGATCGCTGCGCTGCACCATCCGGGTGGGCGCAGGACTGGCAGCGGCCAGGCGCGGCCGTGCCTTCCGGGAAAGATCGAGGTGAGGGCGGGCGGCGTGCGTCGCGCACGCGGCCGCCGTGAGCCGGCCGTTCACGGCCGGGCGGGGGCTTCTAGTCGGGGACGACGGAGGGGCCGCCGGGCGCGGCGACGTCGCGCAGCGCCGTACGGCGGAAGGTGCCCGGGTCCGCGCCGGACGGCGCCGCCGGGTACTGGCGGTTCAGCAGGTCGGCGATCGGCGCGAACGGGTGCCCGCCCGCCGAGCCGCCTCCGCGCGGACCGTCCTGACCGGACGGCAGCGCGGGACCGGGCGAAGGAGCGCGGTCGTCGCCGCAGCCCGGGCAAGGGGTGACGTTCTCGTGTGCCGGTGCGCCCACGGCCACCGCGGTGAACGGCATGGCGGCGGACCTGGCACGCGGGCTGGCGACGGGCGCCGCCTCGTCCCGGACCCGGTCGACGCCGCGCTGCGCCGTCGGCCCCTGCGGGACCCCGGGCGTCGCGCCGTCGTTCAGGAGGGACTGCTGCTCGGTCACTCGGTGGACGAGCCCCCCGATGACAGGACGCCCCTGCAGAAGGTCGGGCACCCCCACCCCCGGAACACCGGCCTCGTCGGCCACGTCCCGCACCTGCCGAACGGCCCGGTCCTTACCGTCGAGCACATCCTGCTGCCGCGCCCGCAGATACCGCACAGGCTGGTCGCCGATCTCCCGCACCCCAGAAACAGCACCGGGAACGGCCCCGGCCCCCAAGGCATCCCCAACCGACGACTCCAACCGCCCACTCTGCCGAACCTGGCCGCCGTCCTGGCGGACCGGCCCGTCGTTGCGACCCTGACCGTCGTTACGGACCTGACCGTCCTGGCGCCCCTGACCATCGTTACGGCCCTGGCCGTTGTGGTGGGCCTTACCGACCTTGTGGTGGGTCTGGCTGCGCTGGTGGTCGGCCTGGCCGTTGCGGTGGGCCTTCGGGGTTGAGCGGCGGTTGTGGGTGGTGGTGAGGTGGTTGAGTTCGGCGGCGGCGTCCAGGTTGGCGACGCGCGGGGTTTGGCCGAGCAGGTCGCCGTCGTTGCGCACGGCGTTCGGGCCGGCGGCGGGGTGTGCGTTCCGCTCGGCGGCGAAGGCGGAGTGGGTCAGCGCGGAGAGCGTGAGCCATCCCGCGAACACGAAGCCCGCGATGGCGACCAGGCGCACCAGAACGGACGGGAGGGCGTGCCGCGGCCGACCCTGCGGGCGCTTCGCCCCGCGCTGGATCGGTTCGGTGTGCACAGCCGCTTCCCCTCGTCGCCGAGGCCGTTTTTCCGGCCCGGGTCGTTCTGGACGGCAAGAACGTAGCACCGCGACGGAACCGATCAAGGGGCCATTGCCCGGTCTCCCGCCGTGTCTCCGCATCATTTACCTTGGCATTAATCCGGCTTTTATCGCGGCCGGTTTCCCGGTGCACATCGCCCTTTTTGTCAGGCTCTTGCTATTTGCCGAGACGGGTGCGCTTTCTTCGGGGTTCCGGCACCCTTGCGTGACCGGGAGGGACCGGCCCCATGCCTGGCGTCCGGGAGAAGCATGGCGGACGGTATCGGTGCGCTACATTCAGTGAACAGGCGGTCACTCCTGACCGTTCAGCGAGGAGCCTCCGATGATCGATCCCTCGTCCGCGATGGCGCGCCTGCTGCCCGCGCGCTCCCAGCGCCCCAGGCGCGAGACCCGCCGGTTCGTCACCCGCGCCGACGCCGACCTGATCATGCTCTCCGCCGTTTCCACCGCTCAGGACGCGGCGCCCGCGCGCGGCCGGTGCGGCGCGTGGACGCTCTACTCGCGCCTGCAGTGGTCCGTGGCCGTCGCCAGGGCCGAGCGCGCGCGCCGCCGGGCACGGCCGCCCTGGGGGTGACGACCGGCCGGTCCCGGAAAGCCGGAGGCCGGCGGGCGCCCTGAGGCGCACCGCCGGCCCGGAGGAGGATCCTTCACCGCTGGGAGGAGGTTCCCGGCTCCAGGAAGCCCGCCGGGCGGCTCGCCGGCACCCGCACGCGCGGCGTCCGCCGGACGATGTGGTGCGCGATCCGCCGCGCGGCGAAGTCGGCGCCGTGCACGAACCGCATGACCGGCCCGAAGGTGGAGGCGGCGGCGAGCCCGGCGAAGTAGAGCCCGGGCGTGGACGCCTCGAAGTCGCGGCTGAGCACCGGCGAGCCGAGCCGGGTCGTGATGCGGTCGCGCAGCTCGGGCGCGAGCAGGGTCAGCCGCTCGACGTCGGGCACGAACCCGGTGGCGGCGATGACGTGCTCGACCTCCGTGACGAGGCGGCGCCCCTCATGGTCGGTGGTGGTGAGGGAGACGCCGTCGTCCTGCTCGACGGCCTTGGCGAGCATGCGGCCCGTCGAGACCCGGATCCGCTCGTCCAGCCGGTCGCGCAGCCACCAGGCGCCCGCCGGCGGGAGCGTCTCGCGGACGATCCGCCGCCGGGTGCGCTCCGGCAGGTACCGGACGATCCCGGGCCGCTCCGCCCACAGCCACGTCCGGTAGCCGGTGCCGAGCCCGGACCGCGGGCCCTCACGCAGCAGGTCGCGCGGCGACCGGTGCTCCTCGGGGACGGTGTTCCAGTCCAGGACGCGGCGCCGGGCGATCAGGTGCGGCCGTGCCCCCGCGTCGGCCAGCAGCACCGCCGTCTCCAGCGCGGACTGCCCGGCGCCGACGACCGCGACCTCCTTGCCGGTGAACAGGCCGAGGTCGCTGTGGGCGCTGCTGTGCGAGACGAGCCAGGACGGCATGCCCGCCAGCTGCTCCGGGATGTGCGCGAACGGCCCGACGCCGACCGCGACGACGACCGCGCGCGCGGCGATCGCCTCGCCGGACGACAGCGTGACGAGGTAGCCGCCCGCGATGCCCTGCTCGACGTTCACGACCTGCGCGTCCTCGGTGCCCGGGACGGCCTCGGCGGCGAACCAGCGCCCGTACTCAACGAACGTCTCCAGCGGGATCGGCTGCCCGATCCGCCAGCCCGGGTGTCGGTCGGTGAACCGCAGGCCCGCCTGCGGCGCCCCGAGGTCGGAGGCGAACGGCTCCGACTTCAGGTACATGCCGAGCGGCATGTTCGCGTCCCAGAACCGCATCGGCTCGCCGATGACCCGGACGTCGAGCCCGAGGTTCTGCAGGTAGGCCGCGGTCGACAGGCCGTAGGGCCCGGCGCCGGCGATGACGACGTCGCTGGCCGAGTCGCTCATGTTCCATTCCCCCCGTGTGTGCGTGGTGTTACCTGGTGCGGAGCCGTTCGACCGCGCGGAGCGCGCTGCGCCGCCCCATGGCGAGGAAGGGCGGCAGGTCGTCGCCCGCGTACCAGGCGAACTCGTCGGCCTCCCGCAGCGGGCGGAGGGTCTCCCGCAGCGGGCGCAGGGCCTCGCGCAGCGGGCGCGGTGGCTGCGCGGGACGCGGAGGCCTTTCGTGGCGCGGGCGCCGGGCCGACCGCGCGAGGTAGTGGTTCTCGACGAGCAGGTTGCGGCCGGGGGCGGGCCGCGCGTCGGGGACGGGACGGCCCGACTGGTGCAGGTGCAGGACGCGCGCGAGGTCGAGGCCGTTCCCGTCGGTGAACAGCCGGAACTGGGCCCCGATGCGGGGGTTGAAGTCCAGCAGGTGGTGGACGCCGGCGCCCGCGTCGAACCGGAAGTCGAGGTCGACGAGCCCGCGGCAGCCGAGCAGCCGGACGATCCGGACCGCGTGGCGTTCGAGCTCGGGGCTGGCGACCCATTCGCCCGCGACCGTGTGGCCGGCCTGCGGCGGGTGCGCGAGGTGCTTGCGGCCGGTCCCGCCGAACAGGCAGTCGCCGTTCTCGTCGAAGTAGCCCTGGAAGAACCAGTCGCCGCCCGCCGGCGGGATGCGCCGCTGCAGGATCAGCGGGCCCGCGTCGCCGCCCGGGTCGCGGTCGCGGGTGGCGGCGAAGAGCCGGTGCAGCTCGCCGAGCGTGGGCACCAGCGTGGTGCTGCGCATGCCGGGGCGCAGCCGCCACGGCCGCGCCCACTTGGCGATCAGCGGCAGGCCGAGCGCGGCGGCGGCCTCGTCGATGTCGGCGTCCGACTCCGGCGTCAGGCTCGGCGGGCACGGGACGCCGTACCGGTGGCACGCCTCCAGCAGCCGGGCCTTGTCGGCGACGCCGCGAGGGACGCCGGGGTCCTGGCGGGGGAAGACGAAGTGGGGGGCGAGGCCGTCCGCGTGCTCGGCGACGAAGATCGCCCCCGCGTCGTCCATCGGGACGAGGAGCGCGGGGCGGCCGATCCGCTCGCCGACGGCCCGCAGGTGGAGCAGCAGTTCGCCCGGCTTCGCGGCGGGCGGGCCCCAGGGGTGCCCCCGGTACAGGTAGCGGGACCGGGACGAGGGGTTGCCGCGCCCCTCCAGGATCGCGTGGACGGGGACCCCGGCGCGGCCGAGGCTGCGGATCGCCGCGAGGGTGCCGTGGTGGAACAGGTTGCGGTCGGTGCGCAGCAGCAGGACGGGAAGGCCCGGGTCGAGGCGCGCGTTGCGGGGCTGGGCGGCCCGCGGCCGGCTGTCGAAGAACATTCGTTCAGGCCCATTCCCTCGTATCGCGGCGCACGGCATCCCTTCCCCACGGTAAATTTTCACATTTCCACCCGGCCGGCTTTTTCGCGGCGGGCGCCCGAGGGCATACGATACGCATGCGAGCTGCGGATATCCATTCGGCAGGACGGCCGTTCGAACCCCGGCGGAAAAGGTCGCCGTTCTGGTGTCCGCTCCCTCCTATTCTGGCCGCATCCGTGGTGTTGTTCGCGCTGATGGCGTCGGCACTGGTGACGTGGCAGCAGCCCCGGGCAATTCACCGATGGACGGCACATGTGCCGTTGGGGGCGTTTCTGGGGTCGGGTCCGGAGGGCGTGGCCCGGGTGGCCCGGTTCGAGCGCTGGCTCGGCTCGACGGTGACGGTCGGGCGCACCTACCTGCCGGGCGACGACTGGCCGGCGATCGAGGGGCCGCGGGGGATGCTGGCCGCGTGGGCGCACTGGAAGGCCGCCGACCAGCGCCGCATGCTGGTGGTCAACGTCCCGATGATGGCGCCGAACGAGGCGGGGATCCCGGTGCCGGTGCTGGCCTCGCTGCTGCGCGGCGGCGCGCGCGGCACGTTCGACCACCACTACCGGACGCTCGCCCGGCGGCTGGTCTCTCTGGGCGTGGGCGACGCGGTCATCGTCCTCGGCTGGGAGATGAACGGGGAGGTCTACGCCGGGCGGTGCGCCCCGGATCCGTCGGCGTGGAAGGCGTATTGGCGCAGGATCGTCGGCACCATGCGCGGCGTGCGGGGCGCGCGTTTCCGTTTCGATTTCGCGCCGTCGCGAGGGCGGGACGCGATCCCGTGGACGGAGTGCTATCCGGGTGACGACGTCGTCGACATCATGGGTTCCGACAGTTATGACCAACCCGAGGGAAAGTCATTCCAGGATTTCGTTGACGAGCCGTACGGGCTGCGCGAGCAGGCGGAGTTCGCGACCGCGCACGGCAAGCCCTTGTCCTTTCCCGAATGGGGCCTGTTTCGCAATTCCGACAATCCGGCCTATGTCCGGGGGATGCACGACTGGATCATGTCGCACGACGTCGTCTACCAGTCGATCACCGACTACTGCCCGCACGGGGTCTGGTCGTGCGGCGGCGGCAACCCGCGCTCCTCCGCCGCCTACCGGGAGCTGTTCGGTGGCGTGACCGCCCCGCCGCCACCGGGCAAGGGACCGTTCACCCCGACGCCGGCCGCCTCCGCGCCCGCCGTGCCGACGACCCCGGCGGCCCCGGCTTCGGCCGAGCCGGCGCCCTCTCCGCCGACCCCGCCGACACCGCCGGCCCCGCCCACGGCGCCCTCCAGCAAGCCGTCGATCAAGCCGCCCCCGAAGCCTCCCTCGAAGCCTCCCTCGAAGCCGCCCGCCAAGCCGGTGACGCCGCCGTGGACGGCGCCTCCCGCCACCGCCCGCGCGTCCACCAGGGCCTCCGCGGGAGTCTCCCCGAACCCGGCGACGTCGCGGGTGACGGCCGCGAGGAGCGCCACCGTCCGGCCGATGTCGTAGGCGGCGGACGCGGCGGCCGCCGCGCGCCCCTCCCGCTCGGCGATCCCGGGGAACAGCAGCCGCCCGGCCATCTCCTCGGCGAGCGCGCCGGGGTCCTCCATGGGCACCAGCGCGCCCAGCCCCGGGCGGACGACCTCGGTGATGCCCGGGATGTCCGTCCCGACGAGGGGGCGCCCGGTGGCCAGCGCCTCCAGCGCGGTCAGCGGCAGGCCCTCCCACCGGGACGGCAGCACGATGAGGTTGGACGCCGAGAGCCAATCGCGCGGGTCCTCCACGGCGGGGACGAACCGGACCCCGGCCACGCGCTCGCGGCGCAGCCGGTCCAGGTCCTCGCCGTCCCCGACGATGGCGAGCTGGGCGGCCGGGCAGCGCGCGGTGACGCCCGGCCACGCCGCGACCAGGACGTCCTGCCCCTTCTGCCGGGTCAGCCGCCCGATGCACACCGCGAGCGGCACGGCGGCCTCCAGGCCGAGCCGGGTCCGGGCGGCGACGCGCGCGGCGGCGTCGGCGGGCGCGAACCGGCGCCGGTCGACGCCGTTGCGGACGAGCCGGTACGGCCCGCGCACGCCCGCGCGCATGCCCTCGCGCAGCTCGCCGATCCCGACGCAGACGAGGGCGTCGCTCCACCTGGCCCCGACGCGTTCCCACCGGCGGCTGAGGGCGTCCAGCCGCCCGGTGGCGGCGAGCCACGACCAGCCGTGCGGCTGGAAGATCGTGGGCGTGCCGAGGGGGCGGCGCAGCAGCCGCCCGGCCAGGCCCGCCTTCGAGGAGTGCAGGTGGACCACGTCCGGGGCGAATCCCTTCACCAGGCGGCGGAGACTGAGCGCCTCCAGCAGGGTGCGGGGGCCGGGTGCGCGCCCGGCGTCCCAGTTGAGCCAGGGCACCCCCGCCGCCATGCACCGCTCGGGCAGATCGCCGCCCGGCGGGCAGGCGACCGCCACCTCCCAGCCGCGCCGGCGCTGGTCGCCGGCCGCCTGCCCGACGTAGACGGCGACCCCGCCCGCGTTCGGCTGGCTGACGTGCAGGATCCGCAGCGGGGTGCCGTCCCGCGGGTCAGTCATGGAGCAGCGGGGACGGGCTCCCGGACGGTCCGGCGGGCGTCCCCGGCCCGCCGCGCCGCCGCTCCGACAGGTACGCGCGGGTCCGGGCGAGCCCGGCGTAGGCGGTGGCCGCGGCGGTCCGCCCGAGGATGATCCGCTCGTTCCGGACGGGCGTCGGCCGCCACTTCAGCTTGTACGGCTCGTCCCCGCGCAGCAGGCTGACGCTCTGCCGGTGCCGGTCCCGGGCGAGGGCGAGGTCCTCGCGCAGCATCATCAGCGAGACGTCCACGCGGGACCGCAGGTCGGGGAGCGCCCCGTACAGGTAGGCGCCGACGTGGCGGTGCCCGATCAGGACGAGGTCGCCGGCGACGAGCCGGTCGTCCCACCGGTACTGCAGGACGGCGGCGCGCCCGTCGCGGACCATCCCGGCGGCCGCCTCGGCGAGATGGCGGCGGAACCGCTCGCGGGTGTGCTCGGGGTTGATCGGGCGGCCCCGCCACTGCCGGGTGTGCAGGTCGAGCAGCGCGTGCACGGCGTCCGGGACGCGGTCCGCCGGGACGCTCTCGGCCGTGATGCCGCGCACGTCGATCTTGCGGAGCTTGGCGCGCATCTTCCCGGCGGTGCGGCGCGGGAGCCGGTCCAGGACGGCGTCGATGCCCGTCTCGGAGCCGGAGTCGCCGGCGGGCAGTTCGAGGCACACCGACGACGGCGTCCGCCACGCCCGCCGCGGCCACCGCGCCGCCACCAGGTGCGCCGCCGAGCCGGGGCGGACCTCCCGCAGGTCGAGCGCGCACCATCCGCGCTCGTCCAGCAGGGCCCGGGCGAGGTGCCGGACGGCGCCGTCGGCGTAGGCCGGGTCGAGGAGCACGTCGGTGAAGTCGCTCTGGTCCGCGGCGATCGGGACGAGCACGGGGAACCCGTGCCGGACGCCCGCCGCCAGCGGCGCCGCCGCGACGAGCCGGCCGCGGCACCGGACGGTGGCGAGGCGCAGCCGCCCGCGCGTCCCGTACCAGCCCCACCACGACTTGATCCACTCGTAGGTCTGGAAGGGCGTCGCGGCCGGGCTGCGGTCGTAGAGGTCGCGCAGGTCGTCGGCCAGGGCGATGAGGGCCTGTTCTTCCCGGTGCACCTCGGCCGTCCACTCGGCGGAGGCGCCGGGGGCGGCGAGCCGGGAGGGCGCGGTCACGGTCACGACCCCACCTCCACGCGGCCGGTGGGGACGGGACCGGGAAGGGCGGCCGTTCCCGCCGCCGCGGGGAGGCGGCCCCTCTCCCGGCGGCCGGCCCGCCCGCGCCGTCCGCTCATGACGGCGGCGGCGAGCCCGGCGAGCAGGATCCCGGACGCGGTGCCGACGGCGACGCCGAGCGGCAGGTTCGGCGAGGACGGCTCGGCCGGCGGTTCGGCGAGCGTCATCAGCGCGACGCGGACGCCGGTGTCGGAGCGGTGGGACGTCCCGTACCGGACGAGCGCGTCGGCGGCGGCGTTGGCGAACGCGGCGGCCTCGCGGGCCGTCCGGCCGCTGCCCGCGAGCTTGATCAGCGGGGTGTCCGGCGAGGTGGACGCCTGGATGTGCGCGCGGGTGGAGCCGCTCTCCCCGTCCGGCAGCGGGAGCGAGGAGTAGGCGAGGGTCTCCGGGAGCGGCGCGAGCCGCCCGAACGCCTGCGCGAAGCTGACCGCCGCGGGGCCGGACTGGCCCTCCCCGGCGTCCACGACAAGGACGAACGCCGTCGCCGTGTAGGTGGTGGGCGCGAACACGGCGTAGCCGAGCCCGCCGAGGAACCCGGCGAGCACGAACGCGACGGGCAGGCCGAAGCGCCGGGCCGCCGCGATGGACCATCCGCGCAGGCGCCGGGCGGCCGGGCCGAGCCGGCCGGCCCGCCGCACCGATCTCGGCGGTCTCGGCGGCCTCCTCCTGGCGTCACGTCGCTGCATCTTGAGCCCTTTCTCGTATCGGTTCGGCCCCGCCGGCGAACGGGCCGGGGCGGTAGAGCCGGGCGAGCTCGGCGGCCCGCTCGGCGACGGCGTAGCGGGCGACGGCCGGCGGCACCCGCGTCCGGTCGCGGGGTTCGCGCAGGACGCGCGCGAGTTCGGCGGTCCAGGCGCCGGCGTCGGAGGGCAGGCGGCGGGCGTCCGGGGCGTCGCCGGGCGGGAGGCGGTCGAGGGCGGGGCAGGCGGTGTAGCGGACGGGCAGCCCGGCGGCCAGCCCCTCCAGGACGCCGAGCCCGAACGTCTCCTGGACGGACGGCGCGGCGAGCACGTCCATGGCGGCGAGGGCGCCCGCGACGTCCGACGTCGCCCCGGCGAACACCACGCGGCCGGAGACGCCGCGCTCGCGGGCCTGCCGGGCGAGCGCGTCCCGGGCCGGGCCCGCGCCGACGAGCAACAGCCGGACGCCGTCCATCCGCGCGACCGCGTCGACCAGCAGGTCGAACCGCTTGGTCGGGACGAGCCGCCCGAGGCCGCCGACGACGGGCTCGTCCAGGCCGATGCCGAGGCGGCGGCGCGTCGCGGCCCGGCGGGCCGGGTCGAACGCGAACGCGGCGGCGTCGACGCCGTTCGGGATCATGACGATCCGGCCGGGCCGCACGCCCCAGGCGCGGAGCCGGGCGGCGACGGCGGGCGACACCGCGACGGTCGCGGACCCGAGCCGCTCGGTCGCCCGGTACAGGGCCCGGACGCCGCGCGTCGTGGCCCGCCCCTCGATGTGGCCCTCGCCGAGCGAGTGCTCGGTGGCGATGACGCGGGGCGTCCCGGCCATGCGCGCGGCGATCCGGCCGTACACGCACGCCCGGTAGAGATGGGTGTGGACGACGTCGTACCGCCCCCGGCGGATCAGCCGGGCGAGCCGGGGCAGCGCCCCGAGGTCCCGGTTGCCGCGCATGCCGATCTCGTGGACGGGCACGCCCGAGCGGCGGATCTCCGCGCCGAGGGCGCCGGCCCGGGTGAGGGTCGCGACCTCGCACGAGACCGGCAGGTGGCGCAGCAGCAGCGCGAGCTGGCGTTCGGCGCCGCCATGCTCCAGCCCGGTGATGACGTGCAGGACCCGGGTCACACGCGGCTCCTCCGGCGCAGCTCGTGGCGGACGAGCTTGACGCGGAGCCGCAGCGGGCCGTCCCGGTCGCCGACGTAGGTGCGCGGAAGGGCGTGCCGTCCAGGCTCCTCGGGCCGGATGTCGCACGCGTAGTCGTATCCGGCGGCGCGCACGGCCTCGACCTCGCGGGCGGTGGCGTGCCCGTAGGGGTAGGCGAAGCCGGTGACGGGGCCCTCGACGAGGTCCTCCAGGACGGCGCGGCTCTCCTCCAGTTCCTCGCGCAGCTCGGTGTCGTCCGTCTCGGGGAGTGAGACGTGGTGGCGGCCGTGGGAGGCGACCTCCATGCCGACGTCGGCGACGGCGCGGATCTGCTCGGCCGTCATGAGCGGCTTGCGCGGGCCGTCGTCCCAGGCGTTGTAGGTGCCGATCCGCCCGGACACGACGAACACCGTCGCACCGAACCCGTACCGCACCAGCGCGGGGACGGCCCGGGTCGCGAAGTCGGCGTACCCGTCGTCGAAGGTGAGCCCGACCAGGCCGCGGGAACGTCCGGCGGCGTGCGCGTCCAGCAGCTCGCGCATGCCGACGCCGCGCAGGCCGCGCGCCCGCATCCACGCCATCTGCCGCCCGAACCGCGCGGGCGACACCGTCACCAGGTGCGGGTCCTCATCGAAGTGGTCGACCGAGTGGTACATCAGTACCGGCGGCGCGTGCCGTATGCCCTCGGCCGTCCGCCTCGGTCCTGGCAGCTGGGCCGGTTCGGTCGGTTCCGTGAGAGAGGTGGGTTCTGTCGGCTTGCTCACTGCTGTCCCCCGATTCGGTGCGGCCACGCCGGTGGCGCCCACCGAGCGGCCGTGAAGCGATCCATGGAGCAACAAGGTCTGGGCCCGCCAGGACGGCGAGGACGGCGAAGACCGCGGCGACCGCGAGGCCGCCGACCACCGTCCGGACGAGCGCGGGCGTGCCCGGGGCCCCGGCGGCGAGCATCCCCACCGCGCAGGCGCCCGCGGCGCAGGCACCCGCGGCGGCGAGCGCGAGCCGCGACACGTCGGCGGCGATCCGGCGCAGCGGGACGGGCGCGACGCCGCGCCGCAGCCCGGCCAGCATCAGGACGGCGGCGAGGGTGATCCCGGAGGCGTTCGCGGCGGCCAGCGCGAGCGTCCCGGCGGACGCGGCGAACGCGCCGCCGATCGCGGCCGTGGCGGCCAGCCCCACGGCGAGCACGCCCGCCGGGCGCCAGGTCGGCTTCTTCTGCGCGAAGAACGCGCGGGCGGCGAGGCCGACGGTCGTCTGCCCCCACAGGCCGAGCGCGTACACGCGCAGGATGGCCGCGGTGCTCGCGGTGTCGGCGGACGTGAACTCGCCGTGCTCGAACAGCACCCGGATGACGGCCGGCGCGCACGCGACCAGGAACGCGGTCGCGGCCAGCACCATCGCGCTCGCGACGGCGAGGTCCTGCCGGATGCGGCGGGCGACCTGCGCGGTGTCCCCGTCCGCCGACGCGCGGGCGAGCCTCGGGAACGTCACCGTCACGATCAGCAGGGACAGCACCATCGGCACCTGCGCGACCTTCTGCGCGTAGTTCAGGTGCGAGATCGACCCGGCGGCCAGCCCGGCCCCGAGGAACCGCTCCACGAACACCTGCGACTGGCGCGTGACCGTGTAGACGACGATGGGCGCGATGGCCGCCAGCCCGAGCCGCACGTCCACGTTCCCGGACGGCGCCGCGCCCCGTTCCCCGGGCGCGCCCCGCAGGCAGCGCAGGAACGCCGGGAGCTGCACCGCGACCATCAGGAAGCTTCCGCAGGCGACGCCGACCGCCGCGCTGGTTATGCCGACCGCGCCGGACAGGCCCGCGATCAGCGCGAGGATGCCGACGTTGTAGGCGAGGTAGATGGCGGCGGGCGGCCCGAACCGGTGGTGGGCGCGCAGCGTCGCGCTCATGAAGCCCGCGACGCCGAACGTCACGACGGTGACCGCCGTGAGCCGGACGCACTGGACGGCCGGGCCCTGCTCGGCGAGCCCGGGCGCGAGGGCGTCCACCACGGCGGGCGCCGCGACCGCGAGCGCCCCGGCGACCGCCGACAGGCCGAGCACCATGCGGGGCAGGGCCGTGCCGACGAGGGGGCGCAGGCCGTTTCCGCCGGCGAGGAGCCGCGTGACGACGGGGACCATGAGCAGGGCCATGGCGTCCTCGATCAGCAGCGGCGAGACGGTCTCGGGGATCGTCCAGGCGACGAGGAACGCGTCCGTGCTGCCGCTGGCGCCGAACAGGTCCGCCATCACGAGGTCGCGCAGGAACCCCAGCCCGGTGCCCGCGGCGATGAGCACCCCCGACACGATCGCGGCCCGTCCCACCGAACCGGAGGGGAGACGCTCGCTGCGCTCGGTCACGGCGTCCTCCCGGGAAGAGTTGAGGAGGCTTCGACCGACCCGAACGCGCGTGCCGCCGTGAGGCCGAGGATGACGCCGACGAGCGCGCACGTGGGCCCGCCCAGGTCCGCGTACAGGAAGTTGATCAGCAGGAACGCCAGCAGCGCGACGCTCGCGAGCCAGAACGGGTCGCGGGCGTCGCGGCGCGTCCACAGCCCGGCGACGATCGCGGCGAGCAGCGCGGCGAACCCGGCGAGGCCCACCACGCCCTGCTCGGACAGGAACAGCAGGTACTCGTTGTGCGGCGACAGGAGCGGCTGCCGGACGTACCCGTTCACGGGGTCGTCGGTCTCGCTGCCGGACGACAGCTCGATCGTGGCGTAGGTGTCGCGGTAGGCCGGGAAGTTCTTCACCCCGACGCCGGTGACCGGGTGGTCCTCCCAGATCCTGACGGCGGCCGCCCACAGGTTGTACCGGTCGTCCACGGACTGGTCCGGGTGGCTGACCGAGCCCACCGTCGACTTCGCCCGCTCGACGACGGCCTGCGACCCGCCGCCCGCGGCGCCGAGCAGGACGAGCATCAGCGCGCCGCAGCAGGTCAGCACCTTGACGGCCGTCCACCGGTCGAACAGCACCAGGGTGAGGACGGCGGCGGCGCCGAGCGCGATCCACGTCCCGCGGCTGAGCGCCAGCGCCAGCGCGGCGCCGAGGACGGCGATCCCGGCGAGGGCGGCCGGGACGGCGGCGGCACCGTGCCCGGGCGCCGTCAGCGCGAACGCGGTCAGCACGAGGAACGCGAACCCGACGACGATCGACATGGCCATCACGTCGAGCGCGCCGAACGTCCCGACCGCGCGGATGTTCTGGCCGCCCATCGACGCGCCGTTCCCGGTGACCGCCTGCCAGATCCCGTACACCGCCTCCGCGAGGCCGAGGCCGAGCACCGCCCAGCAGACGGTCGCGAGGTCGCGCCGGTCCCGGACGAGCACGACGACGGCGAGCGGCACCAGCACGAAGACCTGGAGGTCGCGGACGAACCCGGCGAGGCTGGTGCCGATGTCGGCCGAGTGCACGGTGCTGATCGCGAGCGCCGCGACCAGCGGCCCGAACGCCGGAAGGGCCCGGCGCGGCATCCGCGCCCGGCCCGTGACCAGCATCCCGACCGCGACGAGCACGAGCACGGCACTGGCGAGGTCCCCCGCGGTGGCCTGCGGGCCGGCCCCGAGGCCCTGCGCGCCGGGCGGGATCCCCGCGCACGCCACGGTCACCGCGATCAGCAGGCTCGGACGCCTCGGCAGCGGCCTGGCCAGGAAGAGGACGGCGGCGGCGTGCGTCGTCATGCGGGGTCCCGGAAGAGCATCGCCCGCGCCGTCAGCAGCAAGATCTTCAGGTCGCCGGTGAACGACCAGTGGTCGATGTAGTGGTTGTCGAGCCTCGCCCGCAGCTCGATGGAGGTGTCGCCCCGGAACCCGTGGATCTGCGCCCAGCCCGTCATCCCGGCCGGGACGCGGTGCCGCGCCGTGTAGCCGGGGCAGGTGCGCGAGAACTGCTCCACGAAGTGGGGCCGCTCCGGGCGCGGCCCGACGAGGCTCATGTCGCCGCGGATGACGTTCCACAGCTGCGGAAGCTCGTCCAGCGACGTGGCGCGCAGGAACCGGCCGACCCGGCCCATCCGCTCGTCGTCCTTGACGGTCCAGCGAGTGTCGGCCTCACGCTCGTCCGCGGGCTTCAGCGTCCGGAACTTCAGCAGGACGAACTCCTCGCCGCCGAGCCCGATCCGCCGCTGCCGGAACAGCACGCCGGGGCCGCCCTCGGCCCGCACGGCGATCGCGCACGCCGCGAGCAGCGGCAGCGCGAGCACAAGGACGAGGGACGCCACCACGACGTCGAGCACGCGCTTGGCGCAGCGGGCCGCAGGGCCCCGCAGACCCCACTCGACCCGCGCGCACGGCAGCCCGGCGAGGTACTCGCGCCGCCCCTGGGCCACCGGGACGACATCCGACGGCGGCTGGACGAGCAGCGTCTCGCAGGGCAGCCCGAACGACATCCGCAGCACCGCGTCCAGCCGGTCGGGCGGCACGTCCTCGGCGACGACGACCAGCGTCTCGATCCCGTGCGCCTCGACGATCGACGGGAGGTCGGCGGTCTCCCCGAGGACCGGCGCCGCGCCCGGAGGCCCCTCCGGATCTCCCGCGGACACCTGCCCGGCCACCGCGAGCCCGAGATCGCCGCGCTCGCGCAGCACGTCGAGCACGTGCGCGGCGGTCCCGCCCGTCCCGACGACCAGCGCGGAGCGGGCCCGGGTGCGGCGGCTCCGGTACGTCCGGACCGTCGCGTTCACGAACCCGCGCGTGCCGAGCTGCACCGTCCCGCACAGGGCCGCCGTCCACAGCCAGGCCGGGGCGTCCGCCCGCAGCAGCGCCGCGATCCCGCAGACGAGCAGCGTGCGGAGAAGGAGCGGCGGCGCGTCGGCGAGCAGGGACGGGGCGCGGCGCGCCCGGTACAGCCCGCCCGCGCCGTTGAGCGCCACGACCGTTAAGGCGGCGAGGCCCGGTAGGGCGCCGCCCCCGGTGAGGGACACGGCGAAGCCCATCGTCCAGCCGTCCAGTACGGCGAGGCCCGCCGGGCACAGCCCGGCCAGAATCCGCGCCCTTCGCGGAGCGACCCGCCGGCCGCCCGCCGATAGGAGTTCCGGAGGGACCGCGCCGGAGTCGACGGAGAAACTCAGCCCCTGGGCTCTCATCGCGCGTCCCCTTCACAGACAAGCACCTTGCGGGGCCGTCGCAGGCGGCCAGGGATCAGCATCGCACCTGGTCAGAACGCAAATCGCCGCTTTTAACCGGGGCCGCCGCAGTCTTGAAGAGAAGATCGACGGGACGTTTCCCACGGCCCCCCGCACGACCGTGGCCTCAGAAAGATCATGCGAAGTGGTCACCGCATGCGAACCTCTGCGAGACCATGGACGTCTATAGGTGAGTCGGACGCCGAGACCGGCCGTCCCGCCTCCGGGCGGGGCGGAATAAAGGCCGTTCCGTATTCGATCTTGTTGCCGGACCCGCGTCGCGCGGGACCCGGCGGGCTGTTGAGGGAGAACGGTGCGAGGTAAGGCGTTGGTGATGGCCCTCGTCCTGGGCCTGGCGACCGCGTGCGGCGGGAGCAGCGGCGGTGGCGACGGCGGCGGCGGGACGACCACGAAGGGGGACGACGGCGCCCCCCAGGTGACGATCGCCCCGGCGAACGGCGACGGCAAGGCACGTCCCGACCAGGGCGTCACCGTGATGGCCGCGGGCGGCAAGCTCGGCGACGTCTCGGTGAAGCTCAAGGGCGTCGACGTCCCCGGCAGCCTGTCGTCCGACAAGACCAAGTGGCGCTCGAACTGGACGCTGCAACCCGGCGGCAGCTACCAGGTGTCGGCCACGGCGACGTCCGACAAGGGCAAGTCCGTCACCGCGACGAGCGCCTTCCGTACCACCCGCTCGACCGCCGCCACCCGCGTGAACAACGTCGTGCCGAGCCAGAACGAGACGGTCGGCACCGGGATGCCGGTCTTCGTGCAGTTCAACAAGGCCGTCCCGGAGAAGGCCAAGCCCGCCATCGAGCGCGCCATCGAGATCTCCTCGACGACGCCCACCGAGGGCGCCTGGCGCTGGCTGAGCGCGGGCGAGTCCTTCAACGGGCTGCCCTCGGTCGTCTTCCGTCCCAAGCACCCGTGGAAGGCGCGCCAGACCGTCACCGTCAAGGTCCACTTCGCCGGCCTGAAGATCGGTGACAACGTCTTCGGCGACCGCGACACGGTCCGCACCTTCAAGATCGGCGACTCCCACGTCGTCAACATCAACGCCAGGACGCACCGCGCCGTCGTGAAGAAGAACGGCCAGACCGTCCGCACCTGGGGCGTCAGCCTCGGCAGCGGCGGCGACGTCCAGGGCGACGGCGTCGACCACCTGCTCACCACCAGCGGCGTCCACCTGACCATGGACCACGTCCGCCTGGAGCGCATGCGCCCGCCCGGCAAGAAGAAGGGCGACCCCGGCTGGTACGACGAGAAGGTCCCGTGGGCGACCCGCATCTCCAACAGCGGCGAGTACATCCACCAGAACATGGACGACCCGACCTGCCTCGGGAACCGCAACTGCAGCCACGGCTGCGTGCGCTCGCCCGCCAACGACGCGCAGTGGTTCTTCCACTGGTCCTACCGGGGCGACCTCGTCACCATCACCGGCACCAAGCGCAGCCTCCAGTGGACGAACGGCTGGGGCTACTGGCAGCTCCCCTTCTCCAAGTGGACCAGCGGCGGCGCCCTCGGCAAGCCCATCACCACCTCCCACGCCTGAGCCGTCCGGGCCACTACCCTTCGTGACCGACAGGTCGCGGAGGGAGTGCCCGGGTGGCGGCGAGGATCATCCTTCACATCGGCGTGCAGAAGTCGGGCACGACGTTCCTGCAACACGTGCTCCAGGCGAACGCCGACGCACTCGTCAAGGCGGGCGTCCGCTACCCCGTCAGCCCTGACTGGGCCCGGGGCAAGCGGACCGTCGCCAACCACGAATGGGCGAGCTACGGCCTGCTGGGAACGGAGTTCCCCTGGGTCTCGCAAGACCGCGCGTCCGAAGAGACCTCCTCCTGGCAGACCCTGCTGGACGACGTGAAGTCGAGGCCCGGCACAGCCCTCCTGTCCGCCGAGGCCCTCTCGGTCATCCGGACCCCCGCGATCCACCGCCTTCTCGACGCGCTGGGCGCCGACGAGGTCGAGGTCGTGATCACGGCCCGCAACCTGGGCTGGGCCCTGCCCTCCCTCTGGCAGCAGCACATCCGCAACGGCCGCTCGGTGAGCTTCGAGCGCTACCTGACCGGCCTGGCCGCCGAGCGCGAGAGGGGCCGGGACCACATCGAGACCGACCGGTCCGCCCACCTGTGGCGAGCGTTCCACCTGGGCGGCCTGGCCCAACGCTGGTCGGACGCAGGCGCCACCCGCGTCAGCGTCGTCACCACCCCCGGCAAACCCCCGCACCTCCTGTGGCAACGCTTCGCCGAGGCGATCGACCTCCCCTCCTTCGCCGAGCCGCCCACCATGCCCACCGACCGCGCCCACACGGGCCTGACGGCCCCGGAGACACTGGTCCTGTCGTCCATGAACGCGGCCATACGCCAGACGTCCTGGAGCGGCCAGAACGCCGACCTGATCCGCCAGGCCGTCACGGCCCGCTTCCAGTCACGTGCCAAGCGCGGCAACAAGGTCGCCGCCCCACCCGAATGGCAGGCCCGCCTAGCTGAATGGGCCGAAGAAGACCTGGCCACCCTCCAGAACACCCCGGCGCACATAGTCGGCGACCTCGAGGACCTGCGCCACGACCCGTCCACGGAACCGGCAGCCCCGCCGACCCCCGAGGAGATAGCCCAGGCCGGCGCCGAAGCAGCCCTGGCCCTGGCAGCGGTGGCCCTCCAGGAAACCCTGATCCAACGCAACATCCGCCGCCTACGCCACCGCCTCACCACGTAGCCGGAAACAACCGCCCTTTCAGAACAGAGTCGACCCGCTCCGCCGCAGCCTTGGCGTCCCCGCAAGGAAAGAGGACGCGCCCGCGCTGGACGTCCTGGTAAACCCACGCACCGCCAACGGCCCGTGCCCTCACGACCACGCCCACGTCTTCCGCGACCCCACTCGCGTACACCCAGAGGAGCGGCGTAGGGAACTCGCGCCCATAGAGCTTCACGCACCGCCACCCGAGCGCCCCGACCGCAAGCGCCAGCAGATCCAGATACCGGACGGCCCTGCGCCTCCGCCTCAGCACGAGACCCTCGCCCACACCCACTTGCCGGGCGCGGTCCCGGTCACCCCGCACGCGGACGCCAGCGCCTGCACAAGCGGCAACCCCCACCCGCCGGTCCCGTCGTCATACCCGTCGTCTAGCGCCCGAGCGTCCGCCCCGATGTCCCCCGGCCCCATCAGCGGCCGAGTCACCGGCCTCTCCTCAGCCGGATCCCACACGGCCACCAGAACGCCCCGAACCTCTCGCACGCACCTGACCCGGATCTCCCGCTCCCCCGCGACCCGCACGGCATTGGTGACGAGCTCCGCGACGATCAGCAGAACGCTGTCAGCCACCACCCCGAGCCTCCATTCCGAAAGCCGCAACCCGACCCCCGTCGGCACCATCCCCGGCACGGTCCGGTCAGCCAGACAAGAAATGTCCACCTCACCCGCATCCACGGCATCTAACGCCATTTCCACCACCCTCTTTTCACTGGCTTGTCGAGACAACAGTGGGATCCCCGGGTTATTTTGGCCACACTTTCACCGGCACCGAAAACAAACGATCTCCGGGAGGATCAGCAATGGAAAGCCACGACTCTCTCGATCCGCGATCATCACTCTGGGACCTCGTGGCCGTTCAGCTGCGACTTCTCCGCCTGCACCATGGTTGGACGTGCCAGCAGGTCGGGGAGGTGGCGAACGCCTCCCGGTCGCATGTTTCAAATTGGGAGGCGGGCCGCCGGCGACCTCACCAGGCCAACCTTGCTCCGCTGGACGAGGCATGGAGGACGGCAGGATTACTGACATCTCTAGCCGAACACGCCAAGGACGGCCACGACCGCCCACGCGTAGGCGCCTTCCTGCAGTACGAGCGCGACGCCACGTCCATCAGGAACTACACATCCGACGTCGTGTTCGGTCTGCTCCAGAGCGAGAGTTATGCTCGCGCGTTGTTCCGAAGAGGCGGCGTGGTTGAGGACGTCGAGAGCGCCGTGAAAGATCGCCTACAGCGGCAGGAACGCCTGTACGAGGCGAACCCACCCCACCTCTGGGTGATACTCGCGCAAACGGTCCTGTGGTGGCAGGTGGGTGGGCCAGAAGTGATGTCCGGTCAACTTTCCCACCTGCTCCGAATGATGGAGTTCGAGCATGTAAGCCTGCGCATCTTTCCCGTTTCAGCAGGATGGCCGGGAGTGAGTGGCTCGCTCAGCCTCATGACCACGCGAGACTCCGAGGTCGCTTACCTGGAGTCGGGACGCATGGGGCGGCTGGTCGAACGCCCTCCGGAAATCCGAGAGTTCGGCGTAAGCTATGACCGAATTGGGGCGCTTGCGCTTCCGGAGGACCAGTCGAGGACGCTGATCAAGCACATGCTAGGACTGATGAAATGATCACTTGGCGCAAGTCCACTCACAGCGACGAGACCGGCGGCCAGTGTGTTGAACTGGCCGCGCTCCCCCACGCGGTCGCCATCAGGGACAGCAAAGCCCCCGACGCAGGCCACCTCACCCTCACCCCCCACGCCTTCGCCGACCTCCTCACCCGCGCCAAACTGGACAGACTCCCACACTGACCCAGTCGCCTGCGGACACGGAACGAGGTAGGAGACGCTGTGACGGAAGACCGCCCCGTGTGGCGCAAGAGCAGCCAAAGCACCCAGGGAACTTCCGAGCAGTGCGTGGAAGTCGCCCGTCTTCCCTGGCGCAAATCCACACATAGCGACGAGACTGGGGGCCACTGCGTGGAACTCGCCCTGTTTCCATGGCGCAGATCCACTCGCAGCGACGAAACCGGCGGCCAGTGCGTCGAGCTGGCCGCCTTTCCCCACGCGATCGCCATCAGGGACAGCAAAGCCCCCGACGCAGGCCACCTCACCCTCACCCCCCGCGCCTTCGCCGTCCTCCTCAGCCGGGCCAAGCGAGACACCCTGCCGCGTTGAACATCGGGATGATGCTGGAACCCGACGGTCCCGACCTGGAGTTCCCACGCCCGAGACCGCACATCCGCACCTCGCATCCTGGCCTTGAACGGCCAATTAGAGCCCGACCCGATGACCTTCGCGGTCTCCTCCACCCTGGCCCTGCCGGTCCGCTGGCCCTTCACCTCCAAGCCGAGCTCGTCGAGGCGGCAGGGCGCGCCGAGAGCTACACCCTCGATCCGCAAGAGCCCGGAAGAGTCCGCAAGAGCCCGGAAGATTTTCGAAAGAAATCCGGGAGGCGTGTCGGGTTGGGGCGGTGGTGTTCGTAGCAGGGGTGAGGCCGCCGCAAGGCGCGGCGCGACCGACTTCCCGCAGGGAGACACCGTGACTGCCACGTACACCTTCGACATCTTCTCCACGCTCGACGGCTTCGCCAACCACGAGGGCGACTGGGGCGGCTACTGGGGCAAGCAGGGCCCCGAATTCCTTGCGCACCGCGCCGCCGCCTACCGCGACCCGCTGCGCATGGTGCTCGGGGCCAACACCTACACGTCGAACGCGCCGTTCCTCGCCGCAGGCTTCGATCGCAGCCTGTTCGACGGGTGGATCACGCGCATGTTCGATTCCCCGGTCACGGTGCTTTCCAGCCGGCTGACCGAGCCGCTGAACTGGCCGGACACGACCATCGAGTCCGGCGATCCCGTCGAGGTGGTAACGCGCCTCAAGGCCGAATCCGACGTGCCGCTGCGCTCCCATGGCAGCCTGAAACTCAACCGGGCGCTGCTGAACGCCGGCCTGATCGACACCATCGAGGTGACGGTCTTCCCAGTCATCTCCGGAGCGACGGGTGTTGACCGGATCTTCGACGGTGCGGACGACTTCGACCTGGAGCTGCTCGACGCCCGGACTTTTGACGCCCACACGCAGGTGCTGACCTATCGGCCGACCCGGCACGGTTGATCGGCTACAGGGGGCCGATGAGCTGATCGATTCCGTAAGAGGATCGGGCGCTGGAGGCCGGTGGCGGGGCGCGACCGTGCTGGGGTTCCGCCTGGAACACCCGCGCGGAGGGCCGCCCCCCATCCGCCCCGGGGCTCGCTCAGACCGGTGTTTGCCTGATGTCGGTCTGACCACCCCGGGTGGCGTGGTGGTCGTCAAACCGATCGGGCGGCCAGGAACTAAGTCCTGGCCGCCTGTAGGTGTCGGTTCTCCGGCCTCACTTCTGTGAAGCGCCACCGGAGGACTTGGAGTTCTGCCCCTGTGGGGCCACTGTTCCCGCGGCGCGGACGGTGCCGCCGCTGCGGGCGACAGAGTCGGCGAGGACGCCCGCGAAGCAGGCCAGGCCGATGCCGAAGGCGATGGCAGTCCCGTCATGACCGAGGGCGAACTGGTAGGCGCCATTGCCGAGCAACGCGATGCCGACCACCAGGGCGGAGTAGAAGGCGGTCTTGCCGAAGAAGACGATGAACGCGCTGGCGATGACGGCGCACAAGGCGCCGGCGGCACCGCCCACCATGACGACCGCTGCGACTTCCTGCCCGTAGATGTCGCCGGCCATGGAGACGACCAGGACCAAGCTGCCCACCACACCGCCAATGAGCGCGGCGACGAGGACGGTGAGAAGGTTCGTGAGACCCTTCATGATTCTCTCCTGCTTTAGATTTTTCCCGCTTTCTCACACGGGCTCGGAAGAGACCGTACAGAACACGACCGCGTCGACGGGAATCGGCGGCACGAAGTCTGATCGCCGGCCATTCCTGGAACGGGATCTCCTCGCCACCGCCGAGACCGAGCGGGATCAGACGGCCCGGAGTTGATCCGGGCTCCGCGTGTGGACGCGCGTGCATTACCGTCCAGGCGTGATCACCTCGCCGTCCTTCGCCTAGAGAGCTTTAAGAGTTGGGGTTACCAGAGTGGTAGGTGGGTGTGGGCGAGGAGGCCGTTGAGTAGGGCGGGCCGGTGCTGGATGCGTTTCAGGCGGGTCTTGATGAGCGTGATGAGCTGGTCGATGGTGTGCTTGACGAGGTTGGCCAGGGACCGTTTCAGGTGTGCCCAGACGCCTTCGACGGGGTTGAGTTCGGGGGCGTAGGGCGGCAGGTAGAAGACGGTGAGCCAGTCCCGGGCGGCCAGGTAGCGGCGCATCCGGGCCGAGCGGTGAGTGTTGAGGTTGTCCCACACGAGGACGATCGGTCCGCCGAGTTGCTGGTGAGCGGCGTCCAGTAAGCGGATGTAGTCGCCTTCGTCGAACCCCTTCTTCTCGTCTTTACGGCCGTGGTAGGCGTGCGCCCGGTAGATCAGCCGGGGCCGCCGGCCGGGTTTGACGGCCACCAGTGCGGCCAGCGAGACCCGGTGGGTGCCACGGGCGGTGACACGCACCACCGGTGTGCGTCCGCGTCGTCCCCAGGTGGTGCCTTTGGGCGGCCTCAGCCCCTGGCCGGCTTCGTCCTCGAAGCAGATCCAGGCGCCCAGGTCCGCCGCGGTGTTTCCACCGTTGGCCACACCTCCGCCCGCCACCGGTCGATCTTGCCCTCGTCGCGCTCGGCGGCGCGGCGGGAGGGTGCCTGCACGCTCCACCCGATCCGGTGCAGCAGCACATCCACACCGGCCAGGGTGTAGGAGACCGCGAACAACTCCCAGATCACCTCGGCTATCCGCGCGAGCGTCCACCGCTGGTCCTCGGTCCAGCCGTGCGCGGCCGGACCGGCCTCCAACGCCTCCTCCAGGAGCTTCACCTGGTGGTGGGTCAGCTTGCATTTCGCGCCACTGGCGCCCTTGGAGGCCAGCGCCGCCGTCCCTCCGGTCTGCCAGGCCCGCCGCCACCGGTTCACCGACATCCGCGACACCCGGAACCGGCGCCCGATCTGCGCATCGGACAGGCAGCCCTGCTCGAAGAGCCCGGCCACCTCTCGCCGCAGCGCCTCCCGCCGCGCCCGCTCCGCAGCGGTCAACCCGCCGCCCTCGCCATACCGCATCCACCAGAGGTAACCCGCCCCCACCCCGCAGGCCAGTCACCGCAAGGACACAGTCGGTAACTCTAACTATTGAAGCTCTCTAGCTGGAAGGCCTGCTCGGGAGCCGCACCCGACGATCCTCGGCTGGTCGAGCTGCACCGGGCCCACGGTCTGCGTCCACCGCCGATGTTCCCCACCAGGGACGGCTGGGACGGCATGGGCGTCCCCGAGCACGGCTGGGAGATGTCCTACAAGGCCACCGTGAGGATCCCCGGCCGCTACACATATGACGAACCGGCCGTGGAGATCAGCCCCAACTGCGGAAAGCGAACTCTCCGCAAGAGCGCCTGATCCACCACGCCAACGGCGTCACCGTCACCAAGGCTTCGCCACCGAGCGCCACCGCGCCTGCGCGCCTGCGGTGATCGCGATCGTCCCGCGTCCCGACGAGAGGGCTGATCATCGCCGCTCGTGCTCTCCGTGCGGGAGGGGGATCACATGCCACACGTCCCAGGAGGGCGCGGCCGGAGCATCGCCGTAGATGCGGCAGGCTCCTGAGCATCCTGAGAAGGAGTGGTGTCGTCCTGCCTGCCGCGTCCACCGCGCGGCCGACGGTGGTGACGCCCGCGACAGACCAACAAGATCAAACCACGCATATTGCGCCATATGCTGACCTGCACAGACTTTGTTCAGCGGGATCGACCGGGGTGACGGGACAGCGATGCCTACTCACGAGTGGACCATGGCCAATGACGAGTACGGCTCGCGTCCCCGCCCGAGGCGGAAGACCTTCCTGATCATCGCCTTGGGTTTGCCGGGGCTCCTAGGACTGCTCGCCGTGCTCTACTCGATCGGTGCGCTGGAAGGGAACACCCCGTCCCTTGGCCCGAAGAACTACAGGGCCAACGTCGATTGCCAGGTGAATGCGGCCGGATCGCAGGGCACGGTGACGATCAGCGGCACGATCACAGGCGACGCGACGCGCTACTCGGTCACCGTCGAGGTTCTGGACGCGGCCTCTCATCAGCGGGTCGGCCTGCAAACCTTCGAGGTTCGAGGCACGAAGACCTTCGGAGGAACCTCCGCGGCGCAGACTCCGATCGGGCCCGCAGGCATCGAATGCAAGATCACCAAGGTCGCCTGAGACGCCGCCTCGTTCGGCGAGACGGCGGTGGCAGGTGGACGGCGGCGCAGGCGGCGGCAGACGCGATCGCCTAGGCGGCGCCTGTCAGAGATCGTGTCCTGACCAGATGAACCCGGCGCGGTGCGCCGGTACCCGGGTGGCGCGGTGGCCGTCGAACGGGTCGGCGACCGGGAACAGGGTCCCGGCCGCCGATGGGTGTCGGTTCTCCGGCCTTACTTCTGCGAAGCATCACCGGAGGACTGGGGGTTCTGCCCCTGCGGCGCCACTGTTCCAGCGGCGCTGACGGTGCCGGTGCGGCCGGCGATGTAGTCGGCGAGGACGCCCGCGAGGAGGCCCAGGCCCGTGGCACACGCGAGGGGCCCCTTGCCGCCGAAGACGAACATGAAGCCGCTCAGGCCAAGCATCGCGAGGCCGGTACCCAGCCAGGTGTACGAGGCGACCTTGCCGAGGATGACGGTGTCCACGCCGGCGATGATGACGATGGTCACGCTGGCGATGATGGCGAACAAGGCGCCGACGGTACCGCCCAGCATGACGGCCCTTACGACATCCTCCCCGCTGACGTCGCCGACCAAGGAGTTGACGTAGGCTCCCGCTTACTCGCACGGGCTCAGCAGAGACAGTACAGAGCGCGACCACATCGACGGGAATCGGCGGCACGAAGTCTGATCGCCGGCCATTCCTGGAACGGGATCTCCTCGCCACCGCCGAGACCGAGCGGGATCAGACGGCCCGGAGTGGATCCGGACCCTCCGTGTGGACGCGCGTGCCACTACGGTCCAGGTGTGATCATTTCGCCGCCCTTCGCCCTGCTGGAAGGCCTGCTCGGGAGCCGCACCGACGATCCTCGACTGGCCGAGCTGCACCGGGCCCACGGTCTGCGTCCACCGCCGATGTTCCCCACCAGGGACGGCTGGGACGGCATGGGCGTCCCCGAGCAAGGGTGGGAGATGGCCTACAGGGCCACGGTGAGAGTCCCCGGCCGCTACCCCTCATCCCGGGTGCGCGGCTGCGGTCCGGTGATCGGCTACGTCACCAAGGTCTACATCACCGAGTCCTACCCGGCGCCGGTGCGGGACGGCCTCACGGTCGCGCTGCCCGAGCCTGAGGCCCGCGCGCGGGCGCTGGACAGCATGGTCGCGGAGTACGGGAACGTCGTCCACGTACTGCGCCGCGACGACGAGAGCACCTTCGAGGTGCGGTACCACGAGGACGGCCGGTTCATCTGGTTCCTGCTGACCCTCAACGAACGCGCCGAGAACGACCCGGAACGGCTGGGGGTGGTGACACCGGATGCCCGAACGATCCCGCTCTGGCCGGCTCCCGAGCCCGACGACCCCGTCCCCGCCGCCCTGCGCACGCTCAAGGCCCACCAGGACGCCTCCGGACTCGACGGGCTCGACTTCGAGACATTCGACCGCTTCGAGCCGGATGCGATCGCGTCCTGGACCGGCAGCGACGACGCCGACCGGGAGTTCCGCGCGTTCGGAACGGACGGCAGCGGCGGGCGGGTCGCGTTCTGGCGCGTCCACGAAGGCCTCCCGATCGAGCAGCAGCCCGTCGTGCTGTTCGGAGGCGAAGGCGACGTCGGCCCGGTCGCCAAGGACCTGTGCGACCTGCTCTACCTGCTCGCCGCCGGCGTCGGCCCCTTCGAAGCCGCCATGGCGTACACATCCGACGAGGACATCGACGAGGACACCGGCCCACGACCCGAAATCGCCCGCATCGCCGAAACCCACCTCCAACGACGCGAAGGCCGAACCCCGAAGGCGATCGTCCAGGACGCGGAGAACGCATACGCCGACGTCAGAGACCGTGTCGACGCCCTCTCCGGATGAACGTGCCGCGGCACGCCGGTGACCTCACGCACCACCTGAACCCGACCACGTTCCGGCCCGTCCGGCGGCGGCCTTGATGAGCCTGAGGCGAAGGCGCGGGGCAAGGGCCACCGCATATGCACACGTCCCACAAAAGCAGGAACCGGTTCCGCGCGGCCGGAGCACCGCCACCGATGCGGCAAGCTCTTGAGAAGCCGGAGGGGGCGATGGCGGCGTGGCCGAGGTTCAGGATGAGCTCGTAATACGGCCGGATTTCCGGGCGGGGCTGATCGTTCTGGTCGTCATCGCGGTGGCCGCCGCGGGCATCGTCGCCGCGATCGTGATCGGTGATGCCCCGGCCGTGTTCGCCCTGATCGTGGGCGGTCTGTTCGCCGTGATGATCCCCCTGGCGATCGGGGCCCTCCTCAGCGCTCGGATCAGCCTGACGGCCCACGAACTCGTCGTCCAAGGACTGTTCTACCGAAAGCGCCTGCCGCGCTCGCGCATCGCAGAGGTGGTGCGCGCGAGCATCACGGCGCCGCGCGGAGGGGCCGGCATGAGCCTGTTCGTGCTCGACGCGCAACGCGCTCTTCTCGTCAGAGTGCAGGGCAGCCTCTACCCGCGCGAGGATCTCTCCCGATTGGTGGACGTGCTCGACGTGCCGTGCAGCGGGCCGGACGGTCCCGTCAGCGCCAAGGAGTTCGCCAAGACGTATCCGGGCCTTGTGTCCTGGATCGAGCAGCATCCCTACCGGCTCGCCTTCGTGATCGCCGGTTTCTTGTGCGCCGCAGTAGCGGCAGTGGCGCTCGTTTCGATCGCGACGACGTCCTGACCGGTCCTGACCGGTCCTGAGCTCCCCACCGCACGACTTTTCGGGCGAAACGGGTCAGAGAGCAACGTTCTCCCGTCAAGGCGCGGGCGCGGCCGGGGCCGGCGCCGGGGCCGGTAAGGCTCACCGGCCCCGACCGCGCCGTGGGCTCAGTTCACCGTTGGGGGCTTGTCCGCGATGGAGACTTTCAGCTGCGCCGAGTTGGTCAGCACGCTCCCGACCGGGGCCCCCGCCTCCTGGGCCTTGGTGACGACGCTGCGATGTCCGAGGAACTCGTAGGTCTCGTCGTCGAAGATGTACTCCTCGCGGCTGCCGCTACCGGGCGGGTCCAGCGTGACGGCGACACCGGTCCTGCCTGCCGCGTCCACCGCGCGGCCGACGGTGGTGACGCCGTGGATGGACGCCGCCGCCCGGAACAGCGCGGCCCGCTGCGCGCGGGGCATGTAGGCCTCTGTGAGCATGCCGCCGACGTTCTGCCACGCCGTGGCGTCGGCTGCGGGGCCGGTGCCCAGGCCGATGTACAGGTGGTCGTACATCTTCGCCGGATCGGCCGGCAGGCGGCTCAGGTAGGCGTAGTCGTTGCGCAGGTGCTCGGCGCGGTCGTCGAAGTCGGCGGCCTTGGACCTCGAGCTCCGTCCGACGTTCTGGCGGGCCTCGGCCGGGACGGGCCACCCCGGGTACGGCTTGGGCTCCAGCGTCCTGGACTGCAGGACGCCGTGCGTGGCGTCGCCGTCCACGGGCAGCCAGATCTTCCGTTCCTGCCGGTCCAGGTACCGTTCCTGGCGACCGCCGGAGTTGCTCTCGACGGTGTCCATCGTCCGCGAGTCGAAGACCAGGAACTGTCCGGGACGAGGGTGCAGCTCCGAGGACCTGGCCGCGTGGTCGGCGGCCCGCTTGAGGACCTGCACCGACGCCACCGGCATCGTGTGCACGACCGGCGGTGAGCCGGGCTCGCCGCCCGCGTTGACCACGATGACCCCGGCCGCGGCGGCGGCGACGCCCAGCCCCGCCGCCAGACCGATCCGCAGCCGCACGCCCCGGCGGGAGACACGCCGCCCGGTGGAACGACCGTGCTCGGGGGCCACGTCCCGCATGGCGCTCAGGAGCCGGTGCTCCTCGGCCCGCACGTCGGTCAGGTCGAGCTCGGGAACGTCCGAGCGGAACCGCTCAAGCTCGGTCATCTCATTCATGGACGGGCTCCTCACTGACGTAGATCACGGATTCGGTCGCACCGAGGTGCCTGCGAAGCTTTTGCCTGGCCCGGTTGATGCGGGACCGCACCGTCCCGACGCGCACGCCCAGCGCCTGCGCGGCCTCGGCGTAGCTGAGATCACCCCAGGCGACGAGCAGCAGCGCGTCGCGGTGCCCCCTCGGCAGCGCGGCCAGCGCACTCGCCAGCGCCCTGCTGGACGCCCCCGCGCTGAGCCGCTCGTCGCTGCGCTCGGTGAACGGCTCCATCACCGGGTCGGTGCCCATCCGTTCCAGGACGCGCAGCTGCCGCACCTCCGCCCGCACATGGCGGCCCATCAGGTTGGTGGCGATCCCGTACAGCCAGGGCCGGGCGTTCGGACGGGACAGGTCGTACCGGTCGCGTTGCCGGAAGGCCGCCAGGAACGTCTCGGCCACCACGTCCTCGGCGGCATCGGCGCCCAGCCGGCGGATCACGTACCGCTTGATGTCGGGGGCGTGCCGGCGGAACACCGCGGCGAACGCCTCGGGCTCCTGCCGGGACCGCCTGATGACGGAGGCGTCATCGGCGTCCTCTTCACTCGCAGTGCTCATTCACGGCCTCTCGGCTTCGGGTCGGGACACCCGTTGTTGCCGAGCCGCCCACATCCGGTTCCCGCTGTCCGGCGCGGGCAGCCGATCCGGGAGCACCTCACCCGGCGGCCCGTCAGCGAGGGCTCGGTGGCGTGCCCGCCGGCGGAGGGACGATGTCCAGGATCATGTCCAGGGACGTGCGGCCGTCCGGCCCGGTGAAGGGACCGACCCGCTGGAATCCGTTCTTTTCGTAGAAGCGGATGGCGCGGGGATTATCGGCCAGGACGCCGCCCCAAAGGATGATTCTGCGTTTTCCGAGCCGCCAAGCAACCTCGCAGATGAGCGGAAAGACCAGCGTCGCCAACCCCTTGCTCTGCTGGTCGTCGGACAGGGTGAGGCCGAACCGGCAGTCGGTCTCCTCATTCAGATGGATTCCGGCTTGGCGATAGCGTTCGACATCCCCTTGTGTCAGCGCAAGGCTGAACTCCAGCAAACCTACGATCCTGGCGGACGCTTCTTCCTCCAGCACCAGGCGAAGCTTGTCGTAGCGCGCGATCGCCGCGCACAATTCGCGGGCGGCGGCCAGGTCGTAGCCGTCGAACGTGCTGAACCTGCGGGTCTCAGAAGACAGCCCGGCGAGGAAACCGGCCAGACTCTCGGCGTCGGTTCTGGCCAAGGGACGAAAGAGGAGACGCGCACCGTCCCACGACTCCAGATGGCGTGTCAGCACAGAGGGGGCCTCGGCGATTCGCGCCAGGGTGAGCATGAGTCTCCTTCGTGCGCCCCGGCCCCTCGCGCAGGCAGTACGTCCGCCGGACTACGGGCTAGTCTCGTCGCAGGCACCAGCGGCCGGTGGACGGAAGTACGGCCATGATCAGGGCGGCGGTCGCCAGGATGAAGACGAACGCCACGGGACCCCAACCGTACTCGTCCCCCCTTCCGCACATGCGCTGGGCCACCGACCCGGCGGTTATCGCGATCGTCCAGCGTCCTCCCGCTCTGCGCCGGGACAGCAGCCACGCGCCGACGGCGAGCGCGACCGGCTCCGCGAAGCCCGATGCCAGATTCACATAGGACAGCACCACGCCGGGTGAGTCGGGCACGCCCAGCTCGTAGTTGAACCTGACGAGCAGGAGCAGAAGTCCTGGAACGCACAGCAGGGCCAGCGTCATCGCGGCGATCGCGGTGCCGCCTCCGCCGCGTTCCATGGCCGCCGTGGGACGGTACGCCGCCTGGGGTTGTGGAGCCCAGGGGTACCCGCCGCGCTGTTCGGGAGGGGCCTGCCACGGACCTGCGGGCTCGCCGTGAAACGGGGGGCGAGGGCCGAGGCCGCGCAAGCGTTCGGCGACGGTGGTCGCGTCCTTCGGCCGGGCGCCGGGCTGTTTGGCCAGCAGGTCCAGGACCAGCGTGCTCAGGCGGTCGTCGATGTCGGGTCGCACGGCTCGCGGGGGTACTGGGGCTTTGTTGAGGTGCTGGTAGAGGATGGCGCCGGCGCTCGAGTCGGTGTCCACCCAGGTGGTCCCGGTCAGCAGCTGGTAGAGCACGCAGCCGAAGGCGTACAGGTCGGTGCGCTCGTCGACGGGATGGCCCTCGATCTGCTCGGGCGCCATGTAGACCGGGGTCCCCGCCGACGACCCGGTAGCGGTGATCTTGGTGGCGTCGGCGAGGCGGGCGATCCCGAAGTCGCAGACCTTCACCTGCCCGGTGTCGGTGAGGAAGAGGTTGGCCGGCTTGATGTCCCGGTGCACGACCCCGCGCCGGTGGGCCGCGTCGAGGGCGTCGAGGATCTGCACCGCCCAGTCCGTCACCTGCGCGACGGGCAGCCCCGCCGGGCGCTGGTGCAGCACCGAGGCCAGGTCGCGCCCTCGCATCAGCTCCATCACCAGGAACAGCAGGCGCAGTCCCCCGTCGATGTGCTCGTCGACGTCGAACACCGTGGTGATCCCGGGATGGTCCAGGGTCGCGGCGATCTCCGCCTCCCGCCGGAACCGCGCGACCCCGGACCCGTCGACGGCCCCGCTCAGCGTGAGGATCTTCACGGCGACCGGGCGGCGCAACCGCAGGTCGACGCCCTGCCACACCTCCCCCATCCCGCCCTTGCCGAGAGGCGCCTCAAGCCGATACCGCCCGGCCAGCTCCAGACCACCGCGCATCGACTCTCCTCAGCTCGGCAAGGTTGGCCCGGACATTATATAGACGCATCTGTCTATAAAGCTGGACAAGGCGGGGCCGTCGCCCCACCCACCGGACACTCGCTCCGAACTCCGAACTCCGAACTCCGAACCCCGGGCTAAGCAGCGTCCCCGCGAACGCGCTGGAGCCTGACCTGACGTTCGGTCTCGGTGAAGCCGAGCGACCGGTAGACGCGAATCGCTTCGGCGGCCGGATCGGCGACGATGACGAGCGTCCCGGCTCCCCTGCGCATGGCCTCCACCCCTGCGAAGTGGACGAGTGCGGAGGCCAGGCCGCGCCGGCGGAAAGCGGGATGGGTCTCGACATGCTGGTAGCGGGCGAGCCCCTGGCCGTCGTGGAAGATGCCGAGGCCCGCGCGCATCTCGCCGTCCACGAACGCCCCGAACCAGGTGGCGTCGCCCGCCTCGCACAGCCGCCGTTCCTCGGCGAGCTTCGCCGCCACGAACGCGGTGTTCTCGGGCGACGCCTCTGACTCGTCGCACGCGTGCCGGAGTCGCGCCGCCTGCTCCCAGTCCGCTCCGGTCAGCGCGCGCAGGTCGGCTTGCGCCGGAGATGCGGGAGGCAGGAGCGAGGTGGCGGTGAGGACCGTGTCGATCTCGACGGTGATCCCGCGCCGTTCCCAGTCTGCGCGCGGTCCCGTCTCCCCCTCGGTCCCGTCCACCCCGATCGCCAGGTGGGACGCCTCGGGGAACTCCGCGGCGAACAGATCGGGAGCGGCCGGAAGCGCGTGGGGAGGGACGAGCACGAAGTTGCCCCACCAGAAGTGCGGGTTGGCGGGCGTCCGGACCACGAGGTGGGACGGATGGTCGATGACGACGGAACCGGCCAGCCTGCGAAGCAGCAGATCCGTGCGGAAGGCGAGGGATCGGACGTGCACCCGGCGATCCTAGAACGGCACCCCGCCGCACCGGAGACAGGTGCGTGCGCTTGGCGGATCCGCGCGGGTGGGGGTCAGGTTGCGAGGCGGGTGCCGCGGCGCCAGACGGCGCGGGTGTTGAGGGTGTCGGAGATGGTGGTGGTGGGGTCGCCGTCGACCAGCAGGAGGTCGGCACGCAGTCCCTCGGTGATGCGTCCGCGGTCATCGAGGGCGAAATGGCGGGCGGGGACGGAGGTGGCCGCGCGCAGGGCCTGGACGGGGTCGAGTCCGGCGCGGACCAGGTACTGCAGTTCGTGGTGGACGCTCGCACCGTGGGCGATCCCGCCCAGGAACGGCAGGGGCATGGCGGCATCGGTGCCCGCCAGCAGGTCCACGCCCGCGTCGCTGAGGGCCTTGACGGTGGCCAGGACGTCGTCGATCTCGCCCTGGGGGTAGTGGCCGTAGCTGGAGCGCAGCGTCGTGTCCCAGGCGGCGTCCAGGCGGGAGGCGACGCGGGGGTCGTCGGCGAGATCGCCGCCGGTGATCCCCATCATGGAGGCGTTCAGGACGACACAGGGGACGACGAACACCCCGGAGTCCCTGACCATCTCGATGATCTCGTCGGTGTGGGGCCGGTCCATGAACAGGTGGGCCAGGCCGTCGATGCCCGCCTCGACGGCCATGCGGGTGGCGTCCACGGTCAGGGTGTGGGCGACGGTGAGCATGCCGTGCCTCCTGGCCTCGGCGACGCCCGCGTTCAGGGTGGCCTGGTCGAGCATCGGAAGGCCGGGGTGCCCTTCGACGCTGCCGTCGTCGACCATGAACTTGATGTAGTCCGAGCCGCGTTCGATCAGCTGCGGGATGAACGCGACGGCTTCCTCGGGCGTGGTGGAGAACGGGATGAGCGGCGGCTGCCCGGCCGGCTTCACGCCCGGGGGCGGCCCGGGGCGGAAGCCCTCCGGGAACAGCTCGCTGGGGTGGCCGCCCGGCGGGGTGATGCCGAACCCGGCGGAACGCACGTCGGCGAGGGTGTCGTCCTCGCTGATGTCCCCGCGGTTGCCGCGCGTGTGGAGGCCCTGCATCTCCAGCTCGGTCGTCACGCCGAACCGCAGCGCGAGGGCGAGCGACTCCCGGCCGGTGTGGACGTGGGCGTCGATCAGGCCCGGCAGGAGCGTAGCCCCGCTGCCGTCGACGATCTCAGCGTTCTCTGGGACGTCACCGCCGATGCGGGCGATCCGCCCGTCCTCGACGAGCACGGTGGTCACGCCCAGGGTCTTCTCACCGTCGAAGACCTGGGCACCGGTGATAGCGGTCATGGACATGGCTTGCCTCGTTCCTGGACTGCGACCTGATACCACCCAAATGTATAGCACCTGCTATGCAAATGCATCGCGTCATGTATATGCATTCGACAGTGACTCCGTAGGATGGCCGCATGGACGACTCCCCACGGGACCCGGGAACCGACGGCGGCGCCCTCCTCGACCAGGTCGGGCCCGCACTGTCGCAGCTGCGGCGGCGCACCTCCGGCGGGCGAGGGGATCTCACGCGCAACCTCGTCCTGAACGTGGTCGCGAACGCGCCCGGAGAGATGACGGTCGGCGGACTCGCCGCCGAGATGGGGGTCACCCAGCCCGTCGCCAGCCGCACCGTCGCCGCCTGCATCGCCGACGGGCTCCTGCGGCGAGCCGCGTCCCAGGCGGACAGCCGGCGCACCGTCCTGGAACTCACGGACGCCGGAGAGACCGAGCGCCGTCGCTTCGCCTCCGCGCAGCGCGAGACCTTCGAGGACATCACGGCGGCGTGGGATCCGGCCGAACGCATCCAGTTCGCCCGGTTCCTGGTCCGCTACAGCGAGGACGCCGGCGCCTGGTCCGCCCGGCGACGCCACCGCGGCCAGGACGGCGCGAGCGCCCGTTCGGACGACTGACCGTCCCGCGACGGCGGAGGCCGCCCCCGGAGAGGCCGCGGGGCGTCAGCGGGGGACGGTGACGACGATCTTGCCGATCTGGGTGTTCGACTCCAGGTGGCGGTGGGCGTCGGCCATCTCGGACAAGGGGAACGTACGGTCGATCACGGGTCGGAACGCGCCGGAGCGCAGGCCGGAGGTCACGAAGGCGGCGGCGCGGCGGAGGCGCTCGGGGTCCCTTGCCGTCTCCAGCATCGTGTACGTGCGCATGTTCAGCGCCGGCATGCCGAGGTCGATGCCCGGATAGGGGGTCGGCTCGCCGCTCAGCGCCCCGTACACCAGGAGCGTCCCGCCGGGCGCGACGAGCCTGGCGAGGTCCGTCACGCCCGGGCCCGCGACGGCGTCGAAGACGAACTCGGCGCCCCGGCCCCCGGTCGCCGCGAGCACCCGTCCGGCCACGTCGTCCGACCCGGTGACGATCACTTCGGCCGCGCCCTCCTTGAGCAGCGCCTCCTTCTTCGCGGCGGTGCGGGTCAGAGCGATCGGCGTCGCCCCGATGCGGTCGGCGACATGGATGGCGGCCAGCCCCACGCTGCTGGACGCCGCGTTCAGCACGACCGTGTCGCCCGGCCGCATCCCGCCGACCTCGACCAGCGCGCCATAGGCCGTCAGGTACGGCATCCACACCGCGGCGCCCTCGATCGCGCCGAGTCCCTCGGGACGGGGCAGCACCGACGCGGCGGGCACGATCGCCCGCTCGGCGTAGATCCCGTACTCGTTCTGCGAGAACCCGGGGACCGTGCTGACCGGCTGCCCTGGCAGGAACGCGGTGACGCCCTCGCCGACCGCCTCCACCACGCCCGCGGCCTCGGTGCCCAGCCTGGCCGGGAAGGCCTTCACCGGCTCGATGTAGTTCCCCGTCCGGAACAGCACCTCGGCCCTGTTGAGACCGATCGCCTCCACACGGATGCGCAGCTCGCCAGGGCCCGGATCACCGACCTCCACGTCTTCGAGTCTCATCACCTCGGGGCCGCCGAGCTCGTGGAACATCACCGTCTTGGCCATCGCGCAGGACCTTCCTCGTAGCAGGTCGGTCCACTGAACCCCTAAGTACGATGGCTGTCAAACTTTGATGATTGTCGTACTATGGCCGCCATGGAGGCCGACCGCATCCCGGCGCACCCCGACGTCCGGACGATCCCGTTGCAGCAGATCCTTGAGGCACTGGTCGATCCGGTGCGGCGGAGCATCGTCACGAAGCTCCACGAGGCCTCCGGCGACATCCGCTGCGGGGCCTTCGACCTGCCCGTGAGCAACTCCACGGCCACGCACCACTTCCGGATCCTTCGCGAGGCCGGGCTCATCCGGCAGTACTACGTCGGCACGTCGCGGATGAACGCCCTCCGGCGCGACGAGGTCGGCGAGGTCTTCCCGGGCCTGGTGGACGCCATCGTCACCGCCGACCGGCCGGAGCGGTGATCCGCTCCGGCCGGGCGTCGGCGATCAGGGCCGGCGCAGGTCAGTCGCCTGCCGCGATGCAGAACGGGTGGCCCTCCGGGTCCATGAGGACGGTCCATTCGCCCGCGCCGGGCTGGGTGTCGGGGCGGGTCGCGCCGAGGGCGAGCAGTTCCTTCACCGCGACTTCGACGTCCGCGACGGTGAAGTCCAGGTGCGCGTGCTTGGCGGGCCCTGGCCACACGGGGGGCTGGTAGCCCTCGATCCGCTGGAGCGCCAGTTGCGGCCCGGAGCCGTTGCCGAGGTAGACGACGTCGTCGTCGCCGTAGCTGACCTCCCACCCGGTGGCCTTCCGGTAGAACTCGGCCAGCGCGGTGTGGTCGGCGCAGTCGATGATGACCGCGCCAAGGGCGTTGAGGACGGACATGGGAAACCCCCTGCTGACGAACATGGCTGGAACGAGCGCGGGGCCGCCGTGGCGCCCCGCGTGCGACCAGCCTGCTAGCACGGGCACGTCCCGGGCTTGAAGAAATTTGTGCTCGGTCACCCCGGCCGGACGTCCGGCGAGAGTGGGTCAGAGATCGGGGACGAGGGCCGCGGCCAGGAAGCTTCCGTTGTGGAAGCGGGTGTAGGTGACGACCTCTCCCGCGGGGACGACGCGGGCGAACGGGACCTCAGTGGGATACCCGGCGGTCCGCAGGTCGGCCAGGAAGGCGTCGTCCGGGAGGCCGGAGGCTATCTCCGCCACCAGCGCGTCGTCGGACGTTCGAGCCTCGACGACCGGCATGGGCTCGACGACGTCCGAGGGGTGGCGGGAAAGGGAGCCCTCGGCGCCGTAGAGCCACTCGGAGAACGCGCGGCGCAGATCGGTTCCCTGTTGCGCCGTCTCCAGGGCGAGGCGCGTTCCCGTGACCACGTTGTCGACCCAGGTCAGGACGTCTGGGGCGACCATGCGGGCGTAGGGCTCCTCCCAGAAGCTGAAGACGCGGCCCCACGCGCCGCTCTCAGGATCGACGTCCACGTAGTACGTCGTCGCGGAGCCGTCGCTGTGGAGGATCCAGCTCGCGGACTCGTCCTGCAGCGGCCAGTACTCGTTGACCACCGGCTCATGGTTGTCGGGGAGGTTGAAGTCGAAGACGTGCGGATGCCCGCCGACGGTGAAACCGGAGGTCCGTTCCAGGAACGCGCGGAAGTCGTCGGGCACCCTCATCGTCCACGAGGAGATCTCCTCGCCGCTCACCGGCGGCGCGAGCTCGACGCGTCCGCCTGAATCCGCCGCGAGCGCTTCCAACCGGGCGATGACCTCGTCCACCATCTGGCCCCCACTTCCCCGTTCGTGTGCCCGAATTCAAGCACCGGCGGCGGACGCAATCCACCGATCGGTGGATCGGAGGTCGGCTCATCGGGTGCCCAGGGACGGCCGGGCGGCCGATTCGGCGACGACGTCCCGTCCGGGACCGCGCGGCGGCGGTCGCGGCGGCCTACGAGCGCGGCCTCCTCGGCTGAGCGATATGGACCTGTTCGCGGGGGAGGTGCGAAACCGGGTGGTTCACTAGGATGCTCGCGTGCGCGAAGATCAAGAGGTCCCGGACGACGGCGTGCTGACGGCGCCGATCCGGATGCCGGGCGGCGCTCCGGTGGCCGCGGACGAGCCCGCGCAGCGCGCCGCGAGCACCGTCCCCGCGCCGGTCCGCGCGTTCGGGCAGGACGTGGAGCGGCTGGCCGGGCTGGTCGCCCAGCTCGTCGAGAGCGCGGGCGTGCTGGGCGTGCGGCTGGACGGCGAGGTCAGCGACGTGCTGGCCGGCGCGGAGAAGGCGTTCGCCGAGGCGCGGGACGCGCGGCGGGAGGCCGCCCAGGCGGACGTCCTGGCGAGCGAGGCCGAGGCCCGCGCCGAGGCCGCCCGCCTGGAGGCCGTGGCGGCGCAGGAAGAGCTGGTCGAGGGGCTCGCCGCCGCCCAGGCCAGCATCATCGCGGCCCAGGAGAGCGAGGCCAACGCGTGGAAGGAGGCCGGCGCCCACCAGCAGGCCCGTGCCACGTCCGCCAACGAGGCCGCGCACGCCGAGGGGCTCCGCAAGCGCGCCGAGGCGGCGTGGAGCACCGAGCACCAGGCGCGCAACGACGCCGAGCGCGAACGCGACGCCCTGGCCGCGCGGCTGAGCAACGACCAGGCCTCGCTGGCCGCGGCCAAGAGCGACCTGTCGGACGTGCGGGCCGAACTGGCGGACGTGCGGGCCGAGTTGTCGGAGGCGCGCGCCAAGCTGGAGGCCGCGTCCGAGACGGAGCGGCGGCTGCGCGCGGAGCTGAGCGTCGTGCAGGGCGAGGTAGCGGGGCTGAGCGTGGAGCGCGACGCCGCGACGGCGCGGGCCGCCGACCTGGCCGCGCGCGCCGAGCGCGCCGAGCAGCTCGCCGACACGGCCGACGCCCGGATCGACGGCGAGCGCGCGCGGGCCGACCGGGCCGAGGAGCGCGCGGACGCCGCCGAGATCCGCATCGAGCGCGACGCCGCGACCGTGCGGGCGCTGCAGGACACGCTCCGCGCGGCGCTCGACCTCCCGTCCATGGAGGATCTCGACGACGGCCGCGGCGTCCGGATCGGCGACGTGGGCGCGGTCACCGTCCAGCCGGGCGGCCTGGTCGGCGTCGACCAGGTCCCGGAGCTGATGGACGGCGAGCTGGCCGGACGGTTCGCCCGCGCGATCCTGGCCGTCCGCGTCCACCAGGCGACCCGCCGCGCGATCGACGACCCCCCGGCCGAGCCCGAGGAAGCCCGGCCCGAGGAGTAGCCCTCCGGCACGCCGCGATCCGCAGGCCAAGGGCCCGAGTCCGCGAGGACCCGGCGCGGTCAGGCCTTGCCGGGCCGGCCGGAGGCCCTGCTCTTGAGCGGCAGCTCCACAAGGCGGACGCAGAGCATCGTCACGGCGAGACCGGCCAGGCTCTCCACCAGAAGGTGGGTGAGTACCGGAGCGGCGCCGTACGGCCCTACATGGAACGGGGCCACGCGGATGAGGAGCGGCAGGCCCGCCAGGGCCAGGAGCGCGCAGGTTCGGCGGCCCTGGCCGGACCTCGACAGGGCGGCGCAGGCGAGCACGGCGACGACCAGAACGGCCACGAGCTGGAGGCGGCTCCACATCTGCGCGAAGCGGTAGAACCGATCGGGGTCATCCATCTGACCAGGTACGCCGAGGTCGCCTTGGAGGAGGAGGCTGAACAGCGGCTGCGACGAGAGCGCGACGAGGACGCCCGCCATGGCCGCGGCTCCGGCGACGCGTGCGCGGCCGAGCAGGCGGGCGCCGTGCCGGGGGCCGGGGGACGCGACCAGCGACGCGGTGGCCAGCAGCGCGAGCAGCAGCGGGACGCCCGCCACGGAGGACGCCACGAACGCGTACGGGGCTTCCGGGAAGTTCGTGCCCCAGACCGCGAGGACGATCTGCGCGGCGGTCACCGCGCAGGCGGCGGTGGCGGCGTGGCGGGAACACGTCACCTGAGTGCCGCGGGAGCAGTGGGCGGGACGGCGGGACGGTCGGGCAGGACGCGCTCGACGCGCTCGTAGGGCCGTCCGGGCTCGGGACGGGGATCCTTCTGGCCGCGGTTCGGCCAGAACGCCATGGCGCGCTCGGCCTGGGCCGTAATGGTGAGCGACGGGTTGACGCCGAGGTTCGCGGTGACCGCCGACCCGTCCACGATGTGCAGGCCCGGGTGGCCGTGGACGCGGTGGTAGGGGTCGACGACGCCGGCCTCGGGCGTCTCGCCGATGACGCATCCGCCGATGAAGTGCGCGGTCGTCGGGATGTTGAACAGGTCGAACCACGTCCCGCCGGGGGTGGCGTCGAGTTCCTCGGCGAGCATCCGGACGGCCTCGTGCGCGACGGGGATCCAGGTGGGGTTGGGCTCGCCGTCGCCCTGGCGCGCGACGAGCCTGCGGCGGCCGAGGCGGCCGCGCTTCTCTCCGATGGTGATGGAGTTGTCGGCGGTCTGCATGACCAGGGCGATGACGGTCCGTTTCGCCCAGTCCTTGAGCGACAGCCCGCGCAGGATGACGGTCGGGTGCCGGGCGGCCTGCCCGAGGAACTTCAGCCAGCGGGGCGCGCCGCCACCGTCGACCAGCAGGGTCCGGATGACGCCCATGGCGTTGTTGCCCGCGCCGTAGCGGGTGGGTTCGATGTGGGTCTTGTCGTCGGGGTGGAACGACGAGGTGATGGCGAGGCCGGTGCTGTGGTCGACGTCCTTTGCGCGGTGCCAGACGGTCATGCGCTCGACGCCGAGAAGCGCCTCGGAGTTGGTGCGGGTGAGTTCGCCGAGGCGCGGCGACAGGTGCGGGAGGCGGCCGGCGGCGCGCATCCGGTGCAGGAGGCGCTGCGTCCCGTACGTCCCGGCGGCGAGGACGACATGCTCGGCGGTCAGCGTCCGGCGGCGCTTGCGGAGCGGGCCGGTGTGCTCGACGGTCACCTCGTACCCGCCGGGCTCCCTGGGCGCCAGGGCGGTGACGGTGGTGTCGGGGATGACGCGGACGCCCGCCTTCTCCGCCAGGTAGAGGTAGTTCTTGGTCAGCATGTTCTTCGCGCCGACCTTGCAGCCGATCATGCAGGAGCCGCAGCCGGTGCAGGTGGTGCGGCGGGGTCCCGCGCCGCCGAAGTAGGGGTCGGCGGTGTCCTCGCCGGGCCTGTCGCCGAAGAACACGCCGACCGGCGTCGGATGGTAGGTGTCGCCGGCACCCATCCGGTCGGCGACGCGCTTCATCGCCTCGTCGGCGGGCGTGACGAGCGGGTTCACGGTGACGCCGAGCATGCGGCGGGCCTGGTCGTAGAACGGTGCGAGCTCGTCCTGCCAGTCGGTGATGTGGCCCCACTGGCGGTCCTTGAAGAACGGCTCCGGCGGGACGTAGAGGGTGTTGGCGTAGACGAGGGAGCCGCCGCCGACTCCCGCCCCGGCCAGCACGAGGACGCCGGCCTTGCCGCCCACCAGGTGGACGCGCTGGATCCCGCGCATTCCGAGGCGCGGCGCCCACACGTACTTGCGCAGCCGCCACGACGTCTTGGGCAGCGTGTCCTCGTCGAAGCGGCGCCCGGCCTCGACCACCGCGACCCGGTAGCCCTTCTCCGCCAGCCGCAGGGCCGACACGCTGCCGCCGAACCCCGAACCCACCACGATCACGTCGAAGTCGAAACCGTCGGGCACCGCGCACACCACCTTCGTCGGGGGAACGAAGGGGCCGAGTGTGGCCTCCCGGAGCGTCGCGCGCCATGCACGCGACGCAGCGTTTCGGAAACCGTGTTTGTCAGCGGAGTGACAAAGCCCGCAGATCAGCGCGCGGACGCCCGGCCGAGGTCGCCGTTGACCATTCGCGCGTGCAGGATCAGCTCCATTTCCAGGCACCGCCGCGGGTCACGCAGTTCGTCCCCGAAAAGGTCCTTCAAAGCGCGCAGGCGATGGCGGACGGTCTGCGGATGGACGCGCAGCCTGCGGCTCGCGTCGGCGGCGTTGAAATTGTGCTCCAGCAGGGCCAGCAGCGTTTCGGCGAGCCTCTCCCTCCGGGGCGGCGGGAGGGCCAGCAGCGGCGCGAGCCGGACGGCGGCCGCGTCGTCGATCAGCTCCCCCGCCCGCGACACCACGAGCACGGGAACGTGCTCGGCGCTGCGGATCAGCCCGCCGTCCGGGATGACGCCGCGGGTCGCGAGGGCGAGGGTCTCGCGCGCCCAGCGCAGCGAGCCGGCGGCGCGCTCGACGGGGACGGCGGGGCCGAGCGCCACCATCCACTCGCGCAGCAGCGCCTCGGGCAGCAGGCCGGGCCCCCTCCCGTCCGGGCCGGGGACGATCAGGCACGGCTCCGGCGCGGCGAGGTCGGCCAGCAGCCCGTCCGGGAGCGCGAGCGGCGCCCGCGCCGGGCCCGGACGCCGCGGCCGGGCGGCCGCGGCGGCGACGGTCGCGGGCAGCGGCCAGCGCGCGTCCGCCGCGAGGGCCGCGATCCGCGCCGGGTCGGCGGGCGGCTCTGCCAGGAGCAGCCGCAGCAGCCGCGCGCCGCGCCGCCGCCGGCCCGGTTCCTCGCGGCGGTCCCGGCGCTCGGCGACCTCCGCGGAGTACCCGGCGGCGAGCACCTCCGCGACGGCGTCCATGTAGCAGAACTGGGCGTCCACGACGAGGCTGAGCGCGGCGCGGTCGAGGTCGAGGCCGCCGGGGACGGCGCCGAGCGTCCGCCACGCGACGAGCGCGGACCGGCGCAGCGCCTGGTGCGTCTCCACGGGGTCGCGGCCGTCGCGCGCCAGGTGCCGCCCGACCCGCAGGTAGAACGCGGCGACCCGCTCCCAGCCCGCGCCCGGGTCCTCGACGAGGTCGCAGAAGTGCCGCATCCCCGCGGCGATCCCGGCGCGGGCGCGCCCGGCCTCCTCCTCGCCGATCTGCGGGTCGCCCCGGCGCAGCTCGGCCAGCAGCCCGTCCGCCGCCCGGTCCACGTGCTGCCGCAGCCGCCGCCCCACCCAAACGGGCACCGCCTCGAACGCGCCCACGTCCAACCCGCTTCGCGCCATGCGCCGTTCCCCCCTGCCGAACGCCCGCCGAGCCGCGGAACGCTTCCCCAGCTTCGCGGAACCCCCAGAAGAAGGGTTGTCGCCGAAATAACCTGTTCCGCGCTCTTTCCTGGAGTCATCTAACAAATCTCCAGCTCAGCGGGCGGCCAACGACGGGCAAGGCCCGCACGGCGACAAAGAGAAACCGGCTCCCACCCTGCGGATGAGAGCCGGACGAATTCACCGTCCCAGGCCGACCTCAATATGCGGAGGCGGGCCCGCCCGGGTTACTCCTTCTTGGGGGTGAAGGTGTCGAGTGCGGTGATCTTCCAGTGGCCGTCGTGGCGGGCGGCGGTGACGGTGAGCACGGCGGGGGCGTGGGTGCTCGCGCCGTCACCGGTGCGGGTGGTCTGCTGGTCGGCGAAGACGAGGACGGCGGCGCGGTCCCCGGTCAGGGTGGTGACGGCGCTGTCGGTGACGCGGGTGCTGAGCACGGTCTTCGCCTTCGGGGCGTCCTCGCGGACCTTCCCGAAGACCGCCTCGTACTGGCGGACGGCGTCGCCGGTGAGGGACGCGCGGACGGCCTCCGACGTCCGCCCGGGATCGGCGTAGTCGTAGGAGAACACCCTCCCGATCATGTCGGCGACGGCGCCCTTGACCTCGCTGGTGGCGGCGCCGTCGGTGAGGGCGGTGTTGCGCGCCGACGGGTCGTCGCGCAGGCCGTCCGCCTGCCGGAGCGCCCCCGCGCCGAGCGCGGCGACCAGGACGGCGGCGAGGCCGAGCACGACGGGCGAGGACGCGCGGGCCCGCCACCACGCGGTGATCCCTACGGTCTGTCCGGCCATTTCACGAAACTCCCGTCATGTCACATGCCCTCCGCGGGTGCCTGGCCCAGCCGGCTGAGCTTCCAGCCGCCGGACGTCCTGGTCAGCTCGCCGATAAGGCGGCTCTGCCTGGTCGCCGGGTCCCCGTCCGGCGGGGTGACGGTGATCTCGACGGCGACCAGCATCCGGGCCCTGCCGGAGCGCTCGTCCAGCTCGGCGACGGCGGCGTCCAGGATGCGGGCCCTGGTGATCGTCCGCGCCTTGGCGACCCGCCGCTCGAAGTCCGGACGGCCCTGCGCGATCTGCCGGTTCAGGTCCCCGGTGGTGGAGTCCTGCCAGGTCTTCAAGCCGGGTCCGAGGGAGCGGTAGTCGAGCGTGTTGAGGTTCTGGACGCCCTGCTCCCCCGCCTCCAGGACGTCGTCGCGCACGCGGGAGTAGGCACGGGCATCGTCATGCGCCGCCGAGTACCAGGCCCAGCCCGCCCAGACGGCGAACAGCAAGGCAAGAACAAGCAGAGCGCCCGCCGTCCGCTGCGGAGTGTCATCCGGTCTGAGCGGGGTCCGGGCTGAGCGTCGGGGTTTCTCGTCTGGCATGCGGGCCCTCTCAGACCGAGGTGAGAGCGGTGATCGTCCAGTGGCCGCGGGCGCGGTGCGCGGTCACCATGAGCTGCGCGGCGGCGGGCGTCCCGTCCGGTGCGCCCGCGCGGGTGGCGGTCTGGTCGAGGAAGACCAGGAGCCGGGCGGTGTCGCCGGTCAGCGAGACGACTCCGGCGCGCGCGACGCGGGTGGTCAGCGTGACGCGCTGCGCCGGAGCCTGCCGCCTGACCTGCACGAAGAGCCGCCGGTACTCGTCCAGCGCCCGGCCGGAGAGCTCCCGTCCCGCGGCCTGCTCGGCGGCGGCGACGTCGTCCGGCGCGTAGCTGAACACCCGCGCGAGAGCCGTCGACACGTCCCCGATCACCTCGGTGGTGGCGACGTCGTCCAGGACGGCGGTGTCGCGCGGGTTCTCCTCGCCGTCCAGGAGGTCGCGCGCCGGCCCGGCGGCGGGACGCAGGGCCAGCGCGAGCACGGCGAGGGCAAGCGCGACGGAGAACGGCCGGGTGAGCCGGCGCGGCCGCCTCATCGCGCACCGACCGGGATCGCGGTGAGCGATTCGAGCCTCCACCCGGACGGCGTGCGAACCGTCCCCGCCTCGAACCGCTTGCGCTGCAAGGTGGGCGCGCCGTCCCTCAAAGCCAGCTTCACCTGCACGGACGCGATGACCTTCGCCTTGCCCTCCCGGACGTCGAGCGACGTGACGGCGGCTCCGGTGACGGTCGCCGCGGCGGTGGTCCGCGACTGGCCGATCTTGGCGCGGTTCTGGGGCTCGTCCCGGGCGAGCTGGTCGTGCAGGGCGCCGGTGGAGGCGTCCCGCCAGGCGCGCAGCCCCGCGTCCACCCGTGCGGGATCCATCGAGTTGAGTGCGGCGATCTGCTCCCGCGCACTCCGCAGCACGACGTCCCGCGCGCGCTCGGGCCCGCTCCGCGCGTCCGGCCCACCGTGCCAGGCCGTCCAGCCCGACCAGGCAAGGGCCACGACGGCGGCCGCGACCGCCGTCCACCCGGCCACCCCCCACCCGGCGAGGAGTCCGCCCCGCCGCCTCCGGGCCTTCCGCCCGGTCATCGCGGTCATTCGCCTGCCGCCTCGACGCCGAGCAGGCCGCTCATGCCGGTGGGGCCGTCCGCGACACCGGGCAGTGCAAGCGCCCCCGGCAGGCCGGGGGATGCGGCGGAGAGCACCGAGCCGGCCCGCGCCGGAGCCGGGACCGGACGGCGCGGAGCGTTGCCCGCGCCGCGCACGTTGACGCCGCTGGACGGCGGCAGAGCGCAGCGGGCGGCGGTGTTGAGCGCGGGGGCGGGCGAGGTGTCGAGACCGTTGCGGTACTTCGTGCCGCCGTAGCCGCTCGTGCAGTCCGCCGGGTTGAAGAACGTCGTGACCATCCCGAAGTTGAGCCTCCCGCCCTGGGCGACCGACATGCCGGTGGAGACCGCCGCGGGCAGCTTCGCCAGGAGCTGCTCCAGGCCGTCCGCCCGGGGTTCCAGCAGTTCGGACGTGGTGAGCAGGTTCGCGACCAGGACGCTGAGGGACGGGTCGAGGTCGCGCACCAGCGTCCGGAACTCGCCCGCCGCGCCCGGCGCGGCCGACACCAGCTTCCGGAAGGCCGGGTCGGACTCGCGGAGCTGCTCGGCAAGGAGCCGCGCGTTGCGGCCGAACGCCTTCAACGACGCGGCCTCCTGGTCCTGGGTGCGCAGGACGGTCTCGCCGTCGCCGATGAGCGCGGTGGTGGGCCCGGCGTTCTCGTTCGCGGCGCGGGTCAGCGACCGCGTGCCGTCCAGGAGGGCCTGGAGGTTGGGGCCCTGCCCGGCGAACGCCTGGCCCAGCTCCCCGACGACCGTCCGCAGCGCGTCGGTGGGGACGGACGAGGCGAGCGCGTTCACGCTGGTGAGCAGGTCCGTCACCGGGGCCGGGACCGCCGTGGACGAGCGCGGGATCACCGAGCCGGCCGCCAGGTACGGGCCCGCGCTCGTCGCCGGGCGCAGGTCGATGTACTGCTCGCCGATCGCCGACCGGTTCGCGACGACGGCCCGCGTGCGCGCCGGCACCCGCGGCGCCGACTTCTTGATCTTCAGGTCGGCCAGCACGCCGTCGCCGGTCAGGCGCAGCGCGCCGACCCGTCCGACCGAGGTGCCCCGGTAGGTGACGTCGGCGTTCTCCGCGAGGCCGCCCGCCTCGGCGAGGTCGGCCCGCACGACGTAGTAGTCGCGGTAGCCGGCGTACCCGCCGAGATCGGCGTAGAAGAGGCCGACGTAGCCCATGGCGAGCAGGCCGGCGACGAGGAACACGAGGTTCTTGACCCTGGTGGCCGCGGTCAGCATCAGTCCCCCTGCGCGGGCTTGATCGGCGGGACGACCTGCGTCCCCGGCCGGGCGGTGACCTGGAGGTACACGTTCAGGTAGTCGCCCTTCACCGCGGGCAGGACGGCGTCGGTGAACGGATACGTCACCAGCACCTGCAGCGCGTCCGGCAGGTCGCGGCCGGCGTCGGAGAGCCTGCGCAGCGTCGGTTCGAGGGCGCGCAGGTCGGCGATCATGTCGTCCCTGCTCCGCCGGACGGTCGTGACCGCCGCCCGCGACAGCTCGTCCAGCGACCGCAGCATCCGGACGAGCGCCCCGCGCTGCTCGGCCAGCACCGCGAGGCCGGGTTCGATGTCGTCGAGGGCGACGCCGATCTGGTCCCCGCGGGCGCGCAGCGTGGCCGACAGCCGGTTCAGGCCGTCGAGGGCGTCAGTGATCCCCCGCCTGTTCGCGTCGAGGCCGCCGACGAGCTCGCGGGCCTGCTCCAGCAGCGACCGGACCTGCGGCTCGTTGCCGCCGAGCGCCCGGTTCAGCTCGACGTTGATCGTCCGGAGCTGCGCGATGCCGCCGCCGTTCAGCAGCATCGACAGCGCGCCGAAGACCTCCTCGACCTCGGGGTTCCGGTTCGTCCGGGACTCCGGGATCACCGCCCCGTCCGCCAGTGCGCCCTGCCCGGCGCCGGCCTCGGCACCGCCCGGCGGGCCGGCGCTGAGCTGCACGAACTTCTCCCCCAGCAGGCTCGACTGGCGCAGCTCGGCGTAGGCGTTCGCGGGGAGCCGGACATCGCCGTCGACCTTCATGGTGACCTCGGCCGTCCAGCCGTCCCGGGGCAGCGCGACCTTCACCACCCGCCCGACCGCGACGTCGTTGACCTTCACCGCCGACTGCGGGACGAGGTTCAGCACGTTCGCGAACCGCGCCCGCACCGTGTACGGGTGGTCGCCGAGGTCGGCGCCGCCGGGCAGCGGGAGGTCCGCCGCACCCGAGAACCCGCAGCCGCCGAGGCCCACGCAGGCGAGGGCCGCCCACACGGCGTGCCGGGTCAGGGCGTGCCGGGTCAGGGCGTGCCGGGTCAGGGCGTGCCGGATCATGGTGCCGCCTTCCGCGGCCCGGCCACCGGCAGCGGCGGGGCCAGCTCGCCGAGGTTCTGCCGCCCCATCAGCGACCGCGTCGCCGGGTCGTAGGCGTTCAGGATGTTCGTGGCGTTGAGCGGCTGGACGTCCAGGGCCTCCGCCAGCGACCGGCGCTGCTTCACCAGCAACTGCGTGATGCCGGCGAGCTTCCCGACGTTCCCGGCGATCTGCCGCCGGTTGTCGTGCACGAACGCCTTGACCCTGGCGAGCGCCTCCGCCAGCGCCCGCAGCGCGGCGTCCAGTTCCTGCCGGTCGTCGGCGAGGAAGCCGGAGACGTCGGCGAGCTGCCGTTCCGCTTCCCTGACCTGCCCGTCGTTCGTCTTCAGCGTCGTCGTGAACGTCTGGAGGCCGCGGATCGTGGCGAACAGGTCCTTCTGCGAGCCGGACAGCGTCTTGGCCGCCTGCGCCATCCGCTCCGTCGTCGTGCGGATGTCGCGCCCGTTGCCGCTCAGGTTCTCCGCGCCCGTTTCGAGGAGCCGCGACAGCGCGCCGTCCTTGTTCAGGCCCTTGGGCCCGAGGTCGGCGGCGAGCTTGCGGATGCTGTCGTAGACCTTGTCGAGCTCCATGGGCGTCGCGGTCCGCTCGGCCGGGATCACCGCCCCGGCCGTCATCTTCGGGCCGGCCGTGTAGGCGGGCGTGAGCTGGACGTACCGGTCGGCCACCAGGCTCGGCGCGACCGCCACGGCCTTCGCTCCGGCCGGGACGTCCACACCGCGGTCGACGGTCATCACCGTCCGGACCTGGGTCCCCTCCGCCCGGACGGACTCGACCGTGCCGACCTTCACGCCCAGGACCCGCACGTCCGAGCCCTTGTAGACGCCGACGGCGCTCTGGAAGTACACGGTGATCCGGGTCCCGCCCGGGTCGCGCAGGGCGACCAGGACACCGGCGGCGACCGCCAACGCGAGCCCGGCGGCGACCAGCGGGGTACTCAAGCGGCGCAGCATCACCCACCCACTCCTCTCATCTGGGGAGACGACCCCCCAGGCCCCCCGGAAGTCACCTGCTTTGGCGGCATGCACCCTTTGTCTGGTGCCTTGGCCCCGTACTCCTTCGGGACGAGCCCGCACAGGTAACCGTCCATCCAGCGCCCGTTGCCGAGCGTGTTGCCGAGCAGCCGCGTGTAGGGGCCGGCCGTCTTCAGCGCCCTGTCGAGGTCGTCCTGGTTCTTGCGCAGCAGGTCGGTGACGCGGCCGAGGGCGCGGAGCGTCGGGTCGAGCTGCCGCTGGTTGTCGTCCACGAGCCCTATGAGCTGCTCCGACAGCGCCTGCGTGCCGGTGAGCAGCGCGTGGATCGCCTCGCGGCGGCGCCGGATCTCGCCGAGCAGCAGGTTCCCGTCCCGCAGCAGCGCCTCGACGTTCGCGCTCTGGCCCGCCATCGTCCCGGTGACCTGCCGGGTGTTCGCGAGCAGCCGCGCCAGATCCGCGTCCCGCGACGAGATCGTCTTCGACAGGGCCGAGACGCCGTCCAGTGCCCGCCGGACGCTCGGCGCCGTCCCGGAGAACGTCGTGGAGATCGCGTCCAGGCTCGCGGCGAGCTCGGCCGAGTCGATCCGCCCGACCGTCCCCGCCAGGTCCTCGAACGCCTTCGTCACGTCGTAGGGGGAGGTCGTCCGGTCGAGCGGGATGCGGCGGCCGGGGTCCTGCGGGCGGGCGCCGAGCGGGTCGACGGCGAGGAACTTGTCGCCGAGCAGCGTCTTGATCGCGATGGCGGCGGTGCTGGCGTCCCCGATCCACGTGCGGCGCACCCGGAACCCGACGGCGACCTTCGCGCCGTCCAGCCGGACGCCCGTGACCTCGCCGACCTTCACCCCGGCGACCCGCACCTCGTTGCCGGGACGCAGCCCGGCGGCCTCGCCGAACTCGGCGGTGTAGCGGGTGCCGCCGCCGATCACCGGCAGGTCCCGGGCGTTGAACGCCAGCAGGCCCAGCGCCGTGATCAGTGCGAGCGACACGACCGCCACGGCGACCGGGTTCCGCTCCCGGACCGGTTTCAGCCGCAGGACGGGTTTCAGCCGCAGGACGGGTTTCGGCCGCTGCCGGCCCGCGGAGGAACGTCTCTTCATGCGCCGCACCTTTCGGCCGTGAGCGGGACACCGGTGGGCGGCGGATGCTCCTCGCCCGGGTACTGCCGGTAGGCGGCGCCGCTGAGGTCGGCCTCGCAGAGGTAGAGGTTCATCCACGACCCGTAGGAGGCGATGCGCCCGATCGCGGTCATCTTCACCGGCAGCAGCCGCAGGAACGACTCGACCTTCGGGGAGTCGTCCGCGAGGTTCTCCGACAGCCGCCCGAGCTGCGCGATGTCGCGTTTGAGTGGTTCGCGGCCGTCGCGCAGCAGGCCGGTGGTGGTGCTCGCGAGGTCGTCCAGCGCGCCGATCGCCTCGCCGATCGACGTGCGGTCGGCGGCCAGCCCGGACACGAGCCGCCGCAGCGTCCCGATCAGGTTCCCGAGGTCGTCGCCGCGCCCGTTGATCGTGTCGAGGACGGCGTTCAGGTTGTCGACGACCTGCCCGATGACCCGGTCCTTGTCGGCGATGCCGCGCGTCAGCGACCCGACCGTGGACAGCAGCCCCTCGACCGTCCCGCCCTCGCCCTGCAGCACCTGCACGATCGACCCGGCCAGCCGGTTCACGTCCTGCGGCGACAGGGCCTGGAACAGCGGCTGGAAACCGTTGAAGAGCTGCGTCAGGTTCAGCGCGGGCGCCGTCCGCTCGACGGGGATGGTGGCGCCGGGCCTGAGCGTCCCGCCGGTCCCGGCGCCGCGCCCCAGCTCGACGTACCGCTGCCCGATCAGGTTCAGGTACTTGATCGTCGCGGTGGACGAGGCGGGCAGCCGCCGCCCCCGCTCGACGGAGAACGAGACGAGCGCGACGCGGCGGTCCACGACCTCGATGCCGCCGACCCGGCCGACCTCGACGCCCGCGATCCGGACGCCGTCGCCCTCGCGCAGCCCGGACGCGTCGGTGAACCGCGCCCGGTAGGAGACGGTGTCGCCGCCGCCCGTCCGGGTGATGCTGAGCGCGAGCATCGTGGTCGCGACCACGGTCACCGTGACGAACGCCAGCGACTTGATCAGCGGCTTCGCCAAACCGCCCCGGTTCACGCGAGCCGTCCGGTTCACGCGAGCCCTCCGGTTCACTTGATCCTCACCTCCGCGCCCCGGTAGACGGGCCCGACGAGGACGCTGCTCCAGTCCGGCAACGCCTCCGGGACGTCCTGGAGCCCGGGTGCGAGCAGCTCGTTGACGAGGCGGTTCTCCTCGGGCGAGTTCGGCAGGCCGAGCGCGCCCGGCGCCACCGCGACGGGGGTGGCCGCGCCCGGAGGCGCCGACCTCGGAACGGCGGTTCCGCCCACGGGGTAGCAGTGCGGGCCGCTCCGGTCGGTGTAGCGCGGGCGGTCCTTGCCCGGGACGTACCGCCCCTTGGACGGCAGCGTCGTGACGTTCACGTGCAGGCCGGGCCGGCCGGTGCCCTTGCCGAGCACCTTGTCCATCACCGGGACGAAATCGCTCAGCATCCGCAGCGTGCACGGGTACTCGGGCGAGTACCTGCTCAGCAGTTCGAGCGTCGGGCGGCTCGCCGCCGACAGCCGGATGACGTTGCCGGAGTTCTCGTGCAGGAAGTCGCCCAGGTCCTGGGACGCGTCCGTCACCGACGCGTACAGCCGGGCGAGGTCGTTGCGCTGCTCGACCAGCGACCGGCTCGTGTACGCGAAGTCGTGGAGCGCCTGGAGGATGTCGGGCGCGGCCTCGGTGTAGCCGCGGCTCACCTCGACGAGCAGCCTGATGTCGCGGTTGAGGGCGGGCACGCTCGGGTTGATCTTCTTGAGGTAGGCGTCCAGTTCGGCCATCGTCCGGCCGAGGTCGGCGCCGCGGCCGTCCAGCGCCTGGGAGACGGCGGTGAGCGTCGCCGCCAGCTCCGCCGGCCGGACCGCCGTGAGCAGCGGATACAGGTCGTCCATCACCTGCTGGAGCTCGATCGCGTTCGCCGACCGGTCCTGGCTGATGACGCTCCCGGCGGTGAGCCGCTCGGGGGACGGCCGCGCGGGCGGGACGAGCGCGACGAACCGCGCCCCGAACAGCGTCGTCGGCAGGAGCTGCGCCGACACGTTGCGCGGCAGCAGCCGCACCTTGTCCGGCTGGATCGCGAGCCTCAGCGTGGCGGCACCGCCGTCCGAGGAGATCTCGCGGACCTCGCCGACGACCACGCCGCGCAGCTTCACGTCCGCGTGCGGGCGCATCTCGCTGCCCGCGCTCGCCGTCCGCAGCGTCACCCAGGCGACGCCGGTGAACCTCTTGCCGTAGACGGCGATCGACAGCCAGACCAGCAGCACCGGAACCAGCAGGAACGCCACCCCCGCCAGCCGCCTGCCCACGGCCCCGCGGGCGTTCACCCGGCCACCTTCACCGTCGTGCTGGTGCCCCAGAGCGCGAGGCTGAGGAAGAAGTCGCTCACGCTGATCAGGACGATGGACGTGCGGACCGCGCGGCCGACGGCGCGCCCCACCCCGGCCGGTCCCCCGGCCGCGCGGTAGCCGTGGTAGCAGTGCGACAGGATCACCAGGACGCTGAACACCAGCACCTTGAGGAACGACAGGACGACGTCCACCGGCGACAGGAACAGCCCGAAGTAGTGGTCGTAGGTGCCCGCCGACTGCCCGTTGAACAAGACCGTGACCTCCCGGGACGCCAGGTAGGCGCACAGCAGCCCGATCGCGTACAGCGGGAGGATCGCGACGGCGCCAGCGACGATCCGGGTCGTCACCAGGTACGGCAGCGACGGGATGCCCATGACCTCCAGGGCGTCCACCTCGTCGCTGATGCGCATGGCGCCGAGCTGCGCGGTGAACCCCGCGCCGACCGTCGCCGACAGCGCCAGGCCCGACACCACGGGGGCGATCTCGCGGGTGTTGATGTAGGCGGACGCGAACCCGGTGAACGCCGAGGTCCCGATCTGCTGGAGGGCCGAGTAGCCCTGCATGCCGACGACGACGCCGGTCGCGAGGGTCATCGCGACCATCACGCCGATCGTCCCGCCGACCACGCCGAGGCCGCCGCTGCCGAACGCGACCTCGGAGAGCAGCCGCTGCACCTCCCGGCGGTAGCGGTGGACGGCGCGCGGCGTCCACAGCAGCGCCCGGACGTAGAAGACGCCCTGGTCGCCGGGCCGGTCCAGCCACGCGAACCAGCCGGCGGGGCCGGAGGCCCGCCCCCTCAGCGAGACGAGGCTCACGCTCACCCTCCCTTCGGCGGGACGACCTGGAGGTAGATCCCGGTGATCACGAGGTTGAGCAGGAACAAGAGGAGGAACGTGATGACGACCGACTGGTTCACCACGTCGCCGACGCCCTTCGGGCCGCCCCTCGGGTTCAGGCCCCGGTAGGCGGCGACGATGCCGGCGACGAACCCGAACAGCAGCGCCTTCGCCTCGCCGACGTAGAGGTCGGGGAGCTGGGCGAGGGCGGAGAAGCTCGCCACGTACGCGCCGGGCGTCCCGCCCTGCATCATGACGTTGAAGTAGTAGCCGCCCGCGACGCCGACGACCGAGACGAGGCCGTTCAGCAGGAACGCCACGGCGACGCACGCGAGGACGCGCGGGACGACGAGCCGCTGCACGGGCGAGACGCCGAGCACCTCCATCGCGTCCAGTTCCTCGCGGATCGTCCGGGCGCCGATGTCCGCGCAGATCGTCGAGCCCGCCACCCCCGACACCAGCAGCGCCACGATCATCGGGCTGGCCTGCTGGATCACCACCAGGACGCTGGCGGCGCCGGTGAACGACTGCGCGCCGAACTGCTGCGTGAGGGAGCCGACCTGCAGCGACGTCACCGCGCCGAACGGGATCGACACGAGCGCCGTCGGCAGGATCGTCACGCTGGCGATGAACCAGAACTGCTCGACGAACTCGCGGACCTGGAACGGCCGCCGGAACGCCATGCCGAACACGGTGGCGCCGAGCGCGAACATGCGGCCCGCCTCGCGCAGCGCGCTCAGCGGATACGCGGCCAGGGAAGGCATGCCCGCACCTCCTGACGGGGGCTCATCTCTTGCACGCCGGTGCCTTGGCGAAGGCCGCGGCCAGCTTCGGGTTCTTCCGGAGGTCCTGTTCGGGCCCCTGGTAGCCGCTGTACTGCCCGAACGCCCTGCCCATCTGGTCGACGGCCCGTTGCAGCGACCGCTTGTCGGTCACCTTCGCGCGCTTGAGGTTCTTGGACGCGGTGGTGACGGTCGAGTGCGTGCGGGTGAGGTTGTTCATGGTGGTGGAGAACAGCGCGTCGCCGTTGTCGACGGGTGGCGCGCCGAGCCCGGACAGGCTCGTCTCCAGCGCCCGCATCCGATCGGAGATGCCGTCGAGGAGCTGGACGAGCGACGCCTTGGACTTCAGCACGCTCGCGCCGTCCAGCTTCGGCACCCGCATCGGGGCGCTCTTCGTGAGGACTCCGCAGGCCCTGCCCGCCCAGGCGACCTCGGGGCCGTCCTTCTTCTCCGAGCCGCATCCGGCCACGGACAAGGCGGCCGCCGAGGCCAGCGCCACAAGGGCGACGGATCGCCGAACCATGGTTGTCTCCTTCTCGGGGGGTGGGTGACCGTGCCGTCAGCGGTCGGGGTTCAGCAGTTGGAGGTGGCGGGCTTCCCCGCGAAGCGGTCCGCGAGGAACGCCGACGCGTCCTCATTTCCGCGGTAGACGAGGGTGATGTGGCCGACGCCGTCCCACGTCTTCCAGGTGACGGGGACGCCGAGCCTGCAGTAGTCGTCCCGGAGCTGCTTGGCCTGCCCGTACGCGACGATCTCGTCCGAGACCGAGTGGTACTGGAAGACGGGGACCTTCACGGGTTCCGCGCCGAGCTGGTTCTCCGCCACCCGGTCCAGCCACGCCTCGGTCGCGAACGGGCTGGTGGTGAAGTAGTCGGGGATCGTCTTGCCCTTGTAGTCGAGCAGCAGCTCCAGCGTGCAGGCGCCGCCCTCCAGGCCGTCCACCATGGCGCGGCCGGCGTCGTTGAGGTAGGACGCGAGGTCCAGCTCGGGGTAGGCGTGGTCCATGCCGACCATCGAGTAGAGGAGGAAGCCGAACGGGTCCTGCCCCTCCAGCGGCAGGCCCACGGCGGCCAGGTCGGACGGCACGCCGCCGCCGATGACGCCCGCGAGCTTCAACTCCGGCGCGTACTCCGGCTGCTTCTGCCCCGCCCACATCGCGGCCGCGCCGCCCTGCGAGTAGCCGCGGAACGCGACCTGCGCGTCCTTCGACAGGCCCGTCTCGGTGAGCCGCTGCGCCGCGCGGACCGCGTCGATGACGGAGTAGCCCATGGAGTCGACCACGTAGGTCGTCGCCGGGCTCTCGTGGTAGCCCTCGTAGTCGGTGACGGCGACCGCGTAGCCCTTCCCGAGCATCTCGTTCAGCGCGGCCTGCTCGTAGAAGGCGCCCTGGTCGATGAACCTGGACGGCGCGCACCGGAACGCCGGGCCGCTGGTCCCCGGGCCGAACCCGACGATCGGAGCCTTCGCCGCGTCCGCCTTCTTCGGCACGAGGACGATCCCCGTGACGGCGGTCGGCTTGCCGAGCGCATTGGTCGACAGGTACATGACCTGCCAGGCGTCGGCGAGCGACCGCGCCGCCGGCGGCCCCGCCTTCGCCGGACGCGCCCGGATGACGTCACCCGGGGACCCGGACGGCAGCGGCGAAGGCGGCGTGTAGAAGGCGTCCCCGGCGGGCCCCGGATCGGTCACCGGCGCCGCCGAAGCGGGCGTGGTCGAGCCGGGGACGGCGCAGAGCGCGGCCAGCAGCACGAGCGCGAAGGCGAGGAGCGCCGTGCGCCGGTAGTTGTGTTTCGGCATCGCCTGCTCCTAGCTCGTCTTCTTCGGGCTGCTCGGCGTCTGGGCGCTGGGCTTCGGGGTGAGCGTCATGGTGATCGCGTTGCCAGGCCCGGCGAGGGAGGAGCCGAGCACGCCGGTCAGGGCGCCGCAGCCGTCGATCGGCGCCAGCTCGTAGACGCCGGTGAGGGCGCCGCCCGCCTTCGGGTCGAACCCGGCGGCGGAGGTCAGCGTGATGCCGGACGGCTTGGACGTCCGGCACGCGTCGCCGCCACCGACCGGCAGGAAGCCGAACACCGTGAACGTGGGGAAGCGCGCGGACATCTTTGAGGTGGTGGTGAGGACGCCGTCCTTGTACGTCCCGGTCGTCCCGCCTTCGGCGGCGAACGTGACGTCGGCCGTCACGGGCAGGAAGCCGAGCATCTGGAACCGGGCCTTGGACGGGTCGAGCGTGAGGCCGCCGGTCACCGCGCCGCCGTCGACCTTCGCGTCCAGGGCGCCCGTCAGCGGGAACGTCCCGCCGGACGCCTTGATCGTGGAGGACCCCTTGAGCGTGTAGGAGTACGGCGCCGCCCCCGGCCCGCCGTCCTTGTCCACGATCTCGAAGGAGGCGAGGACGTTGGCCTGCCCCGGGTCCTGCGTGCACTCGGACTCGAACGTGCCGAGCCCGGAGGCGCCGCCGTCGTCCGTCCGCGGGGTCAGGGTCAGGACGAGGTTCCCGACGGTGACCTTGCCGGGCCCGGCCTGCGTGAACGTCAGGTCGGGCGCCGTCCCGCGCCCCTTCACGGTGAAGCCGCCGGACGCCGGGATGGGCGTCCCGTCCAGCGCGGAGTCGACCTCGACGGGCAGGCCGTCCGGCATCTCGGGGACGGTCAGCGTCGCGTCGGCCAGCGCGTGACCCTCCAGCGTCGTCGCGTACAGCGCCCGCAGGCCCCGCGCGGACTCCGCGCCCACCGCCGACACCGAGTCGACGACGATCCCCGGCATGACCTCGCCGACCGTGACCCGGTCAGGGACGTCCGCGCTGAGCTCCACGTGCACCGGCTGAGGCCCGAGGAGCGGGAACGTGCAGTGGTAGTCCAGCCCGAGGGTGGCCGGCCCCGCCGCGGCGGGGCCCGCGCCGGCGAGGCTCGACGCCAGCAGGGCGGCGGCCAGGGCCAGGGCGGCGCCCGTTCTCTTCTTCTTCGTCACCTGTCGACCTCGCCTCGTGGGGGACGGGCCCCGCCGCACCCGCGGCGGTCCGCGTTTCGCGGCGCGGCGGGGGCCCGCCCTGGTTGACCGTCAGCTCACCGCCGCCGTCACGCCTTGGGCGTGAGGGTCAGGTCGATGGTGTTGCCGTCACCGGCGGTGAAGAGGTTGAGGATGCCGGTCAGCGGCCCGCACTGGTCGATCGACGACAGCGAGTACCGCCCGCTGATCTTGCCGCCGACGCCCGGGTCGAAGAACTCGCCCGCGGGCGACTGGAGCTGGACGTCGGACGGCTCGGTCGTCTGGCAGTTCTCACCGCCGCCGATCGGGATGGCGCCGAACACGTTGAACGACGTCAGCTTGGTGATGACCTTGCTGTTGGTCGTGAGCTGGCCGTCCTTGTAGAGGCCGGTGGTCGGGCCCTGCGTGACGAGGCCGATGTCGGCGGTCACCGGCAGGAAGCCGAGGATCTGGAAGTTGCCCTTGGTCGGGGCGAGCTTCAGGTCCGCGGAGACGGCGCCCGTGTCCAGGTTCAGGTCCGCCCCGACGGAACCGGTCAGGGGCGCCTTGCCGTTCGGCGCCTTCACGAACGTCTCACCGGACAGGGTGAAGTCGTAGTGCTCACCACCGGTGGGGGTCGGAGTCGGGGTGGGCGTGGGGGTGGGCGTCGGCGTTGGGGTGGGCGTCGGCGTGGGAGTGGGGGTCGGAGTCGGGGTAGGCGTGGGCGTCGGGGTCGGCGTGGGAGTGGGAGTCGGCGTGGGAGTGGGAGTCGGCGTGGGCGTCGGCGTCGGGGTGGGAGTGCCGCCGTCGGTGATGGTGAAGTGGGCGAACGGCTCGTCCTGCCCCGGGTCCTTGGTGCAGGTCACGTCCTTGCCGCCGGCCCACACCTCGGTGCCGTCGGCCTTCTTCGGGTTGATGTGCTGCGTCAGCCCGACGATGGTGATCTTGCCTTCGCCGGTCTGGCTGAACACCAGCTGCGGCGCGTCGCCCTCGGCGACCAGGTCCCAGGTCGCCCCGGCCTGCTGCGGGATGTCGACCTTGTTGATGACGACGTCCGTCGCGACCGGCAGGTTCGGGTCCTCGGGCACCGACACGACCGAGTCGGCGGAGGCCGTGCCCTCCAGCGTGACGGCCTTCACCGCGCGCAGGCCGTTGGTGATGGTGCCGGTGATGTGCGCCGTCGACTTGATGTGGAACGGCGGCGACAGCTCCCCGACCTTGATGCTGGACGGGAAGTCGCTGTCGATGTCGACCGTGAGCGGCTGGTTGCCGATCAGCGGGAAGACGCAGTGGAAGTTCAGCGTCTGGTGGATCGGGTCCGCCAGGGCGGGGCCGGCGCCGACGACGCCGAGCAGGGAGAGGCCGAGGCCCCCGATGGCCGCGGTCGCGAGGCCCTTGGCCGTGCGCCGCTTGCGCGAACCGAGCTTGTCGTCCAACTTTCTGCCTTTCGTCCGGAACCAGATTTCCCGTACGTTTCGAGGCGGTAAATTACCGGCCGCCCTCGGGCGAGTCTCCACGGTCGACTGACAAAAAGGACGACCTTCACGCTCACCGTCCAACGGCTTTTGAAAAGTGTCGTCGAGTGCGCACATTCCAACACTTCTCCGCCCTTTGCCGGGCAGCATTCGATCGCCGGACGACAACATTTCCGAGCTTTGTCATCCGGCGCTCGAATCACGGGCGCGAAAAGATCAGAGGTGTTGGTAGGTGGTGTAGTCCGAGGCGAAGTCGTTGTACTTCAGGAAGTTGGTGAAGCTCATCGTGATCGTGGCGTCGAGGCCCTCGACGTAGTGCCACCACCCGATCGGGATGAACAGCAGCTCCCCTGGAGCGAGCGTGCACTCCAGCACCTGTGCCTTGCGCATGGCGGGGAACCTGTCGTAGTCGACGTCGCTTCCGTCGACCTCCGAGTAGCAGTGCAGCGTGTTGTAGACGTGGGCGGTGTCGTGCATCGGCACCATCCTGACCTTCTTGCGGCCCATCACCTGCGCCATGAAGTTGTTGGTCAGGTCATGGTGGTAGGGCGTCTTCGTGCCGGGCGGACCGAGCCAGAAGAAACTGCGCCCCCTGACGTCGTCGCCATCGAGGTATTCGGAGATCGGGTCGATGTCGTCCCACAGGACGTCCAGCGCCTGCTGGTTTCGGGACGCGTTGTTGGCCGTCATGTAGAAGTCGTTGGTCGTCCCGGCCGCCTCGACCATGTCGACGTACTCGCGGAACGGCATGAGCCTCTTGTGCTTCGGCCCGTTGATCTCGTAGTTCTCGTCGGACTCGCGCCCGAACTGCACCTCGACCTCGTTGCCTCCGCACGTCTCGCGCAGATAGTCGAAGTCCCACTTCGTGAGCGCGGGCCACGACTTGAGCATTCCGGTGATGATGACGGGACGGTTCTGGAAGTAGTACTCCTCGAAGAACTCGTCCCGGGAGAGCCGCTCCCGCCGGACGATCTCACCACCGTCCGCGCGCATCCGGGCGAGCCGCCCGTAGACGGTCAGCGTCCACTCGCGCTTGCGAAGCCGGTTGGCCACGCGGGTCGCACCCAGCACGTAGGGGCTCGCCAGCGCACCGGCCACCTCGCGAGCGGCCTCTTCCTCGGTGAACCCGTTACTGCCCAGCGCCGCGCGAATCACCTCCGGCGGATTGCCGAGCAACAGGTTCTCGGCAATCCAGCGACGCCACTGGTCCTTCGGTCGCGAATCGGTCACAACGTTCCCTCCGTGTCATCCAACAGGCAGTCGCGCAGCAGCCAGTCGCGCAACGGCCGCTCGTCCAACCGATGTGGTTGTCATCAGTGGGTAGGGGGTGGGGTGGTGCGTGCGGGGGTGGGGACGGCTGGTGGGCAGCTGATGTCGGCGTCCGGGATGCAGGTGGCGCCCAGGCTGACGCGCAGCAGGTTCCCGGGGCCGGAGACGGTGCCGTTGAACAGCGGGCCGAGGTCCTCGCCGGCGCCGCATCCGGTGAAGCGCGGGATGCGGAACGAGCCGTCGAGCGTCCCGCCTTCCAGCACGCTGGTCATCTGGCCTTTGAGGACGATGTCGGCGTCCGTCGCGGTGCGGCAGTTCTCGCCGACGTCCAGCGGCGTCCCGTTGACGGAGACGTCCGAGATGCGGATCGACATCCGCATGTGGGCGTTGACGGACTGGATGCCCGTCTGCATGTCGCTGACGGCCTCGAACGTCCCGTAGTCCTCGCCGGGTTTCAGGGGACGCTGCGTCATCTCCATCGTCGCGGTCGTCGGCATGAAACCGAAGGTCAGGAACGTCGACCGCGACCGAAGCGGTGAGACGAACCGCTGCCGGACGGAGGCGCCGGTGTCGGTGAGCGAGTAGACGAGGTTGGTGAGGGCGGGGCGGCCGAACTCCGGGTCGTTGAGGATCGCGGCGCCCTTGAGCTTGGTGACATTGGAGAACCCGGACAGGTAGACGCAGCCGGAGTACCAGTCGTCGTTGGGCCCGGTGAACTTCCCGCACTCGGCCGGGGTCCCGCCGGGCGCCTCGGCGGCGGTCCGGTTCCCTGTCTTCGGCGGCGCGGCGTTCGGCGGTGCGGTCTTCGGCGGTGCGGTCTTCGGCGGTGCGGGCGTCGCCGGAGCCGTCCCGGCGGGCACGGGCACCGTGGCGAGGACGTGCTCCCCGGAAGGCTCGCACCCGAAGGTGATCGGCGCTTTCGCGTCCTTGGGGACCCCGCCGTGGACGTCGCGCGGGCTCAACTCCAACGCCAGTTTCCCTGCGGTGAACGTGAGGTCTCCGGTCCCGGCGGGCGTGACCGGCGGGACGTCCCCGGACGCGGCCAGCACCAGGTCGGCGCCGTCCGCGATCGGGGTGGCGGGCGTCGTGAGCCCCGGCCAAGCCGCGGCGGCGGCCATCCCGTTCTGCCGCACGGAAACGCCGAGCTCCGCGGCGCCGACGACGGCGGCACCACCGAGCGCGCCCACCTCGGGCACCGCGGCCTTCGGGATCGTCATGGTCGCCGTGACGCGCCCCGGCCGCACCGGGCGCCCGGCCGTCCCCGTCGCGGGGAACGTCCCCCGGACTCGGACGCCGACCTCCTGCGACGTCCCGGATGGCAGGCGGCACGCGTAGGTCAGGACGGCGTCGGCCTCCTGCGCCCGTGCCTGCGCCGCGCCGCCCGGCAGCGACCCGGTCACAAGCGCGCCCAGCCCGGCGGCCGTCACGGCGCCGAGCCTCCAACGGGCCGGGGTCCTCATCGTCGATCACCTCTCTGAACTGCTGCGCAACCTGAGTCGCTGCGGAACCTGAGTCGCTGCGGGCCCTGGGCTGCTGCGGATGTGCGGGCCGGCGAGAGGTCACGTCCAACCGGGGAGCCACAGGCGCGCCTGCCAGCCGGCCTCCGGGACGGGCTGACCCGTGAGGATCGGCAGGAGGTAGGCCAGGTTCACCGCGACGAGCGCGAGGTAGGCGGCGCCGGTGGCGCCGAGCAGCAGGCGCGGCACCGGCCGGTCCCGGTAGGGGGCGGAGACGCCGTCGAAGAGCAGGACGATCGCGAGGATCGCGAAGGGCAGCATCGGCAGCGCGTAGGTGGAGTACATCGTCCGGCCGGCGAGCGCGGCGGGGAACCAGGGCAGCCAACTCGCGAGGTAGCCGCCCACGACCGCCGCGGCCCTCCAGTCGCGCGCCGCGAACGCGCAGACCACCATGCCGAGCAGCGCGACGACGGAGAACCACCAGATGGCGGGCGTCCCCAGGTGGGAGATCTCGCTGACGCACTTCGCGGCGCCGCAGCCGTCCCGTCCCTGCGGCACGGAGGTGCGCCACATGACGGCCGGATGCCCGAGGACGGGCCACTGCCAGGGCCACGACTGGGCAGGGTTCGCCTGCGTCACGCCGCTGTGGAAGTCCAGAGTCATCGCGTGGTAGTGCCACAGCGACCGGAGCGGATCCAGGAACGACGGCCACAGGCCGCTCGGATGCGCCTCGGCCCACCGCCGCTGAAACCCCGGGACGTTCTGCCCGAAGAGTGCCTTCTGCAGGGGCGTCCCAGAGGCGAACCAGCCCCACCAACTGGCCAGATAGACGACCCCGGCGACGACCCACACCTGAATCACCGACGGCAGGAGGTCGAGCTTGAACACGCCCCGCCACGGCCGGACGGCCCCGGCGTCCTTGCGCGCGTTCCCGTCCCAGATCAGCGCCAGCACCCAGAAGAACACGAGCACGTAGACGCCGGACCATTTCGTGGCGCAGGCAAGGCCGAAGCAGACCCCAGCGGCAAGACGCCACCCATGCCAGACGAACGGCCCGCCAAGCCGCCCGGAATCAGGACGCGCGGAGAGGGCGTCCCGCGTCCTGTCCCGGTCGGCGACGAGGCAGCCGAACCCGGCCAGCACCCACACGAGCAGGAAGATGTCGAGCATGGACGCGCGGCTGGACACCAGCCACGAGCCGTCCAGCGCGAGCAGCAGCCCGGCCGCGCACCCGAGGACGGTCGAACCGGTCAGCCGCCGGGCGATGCGGGCCAGCAGCAGGACCGCCAGCACCCCCGCCGCACCAGCCGCGCACCGGAATCCGAACGGGCCGGAGCCGAAGACCGCCATTCCGGCGGCGATGAGCCACTTCCCGAGCGGCGGATGCGCGGCCCATTCGCCACCGCCCGCGAGCCCCGCCACCGGGTGTCCGGCGATGAAATACAAGTTGGCGGGCTCGCCGTTCGTTCCGACGCGCCAGTTGTGCTCGACCCCGTAGTGCAGGAACGCCCAGGCGTCCTTGGCGTAGTACGTCTCGTCCCAGACGAGCGCGTGCGGGGTGCCGAGCCGATGGAAGACCAGGAACCCGGCGAACGCCGCGACGAGCACCGGCCCGCCCCGGCCCCACAGGGACGCGCGCCGACCGGCCGGCGCGTCGATCGCGGACGCCGGTTCTTCCACCGCTGCGGAGGCGGTCACCATACTCCCCCTTCGCTACGGCGTGGACGGGGAGAAGAACCGTAATGAGCGACGAACCGCCGGATGAACCAAGTCCGCGACGAAGAAAGGGGCCCGATTACTCAACCCTGTGAGTTTTCTTACGCCCTTCCCCGGGAACCCGAATGCCGTTATAGAACCAAACGATAAAGTTCCCGAACACCCCTGTCCCGCAACGCGCGTTTTCCGCACCACGAAAACAAGCGAACCCCCAAAGCCCAGAAGCAGCACCAGCAGACACCCTGCCGCCCAGCAGCAGCCCCAAGCGAACGTCCCGCAGCCCGGCGGCAGCCATGCGGGCGTCCGCAGTCAAGCAGCAGGCAGCAGCGGGCTCGGCGGCATGGGGCCTCTCAGTCCGCCGTCCAGGGGCGGAGTTTGTCGGGGTTGCGCACTACCCAGATGCGTTGGATCCGGTCGCCCTCGATCTGGAAGGCGAAGACCGTCACGATGGCGCCGTTCTGCTGGGCGACGAGTCCGGGCTGGCCGTTGACCGTCCGCTCGTGGAACGTCATGTCGTCGGGCCTGTGCCGGGCGAGTTCGATCCAGGCGCGCGCGATCTGCTCGCCGCCCTCGATGGGCTCAAGGAAGGTGATGGCGAGGCCGCCGCCGTCAGCGGTCGCCTTGGCGTCGGGGTCGAGCAGGCGGACGAGGGCATCGATGTCCTTCGCCTCCCACGCCTGCATGAACGCCCTGACGACGCCGGCGCGCTGGGCGGTCGGTGTCGCGGAAGGCCGCGCGACGCGGATGCGGCGGCGGGCCGAGGAGGCCAGTTGCCGGCACGCCGCCGGGCTGCGGCCGACGATCTCGGCCACTTCGGCGAAGGGGTGGCGGAAGACGTCGTGCAGGATGAAGGCGACGCGCTCGGCGGGGGTCATCGATTCGAGCACGACCAGGAAGGCCAGGCTGAGCGACTCGTCCAGGGTGACCCGGTCGGCGGGGTCGGCGGGCGCACCGTCCGGCCGCCCGCTGATCCATCCCGTGCGTTCGGGCAGCGGCTCGGGGATCCAGTCGCCGACGTAGGTCTCTCGCCGGGCCCGTGCCGAGCCGAGCAGGTTGAGGCAGATGCGGCTGGCGACCGTCGTCAGCCAGGCGCCGGGGGACTCGATGGCGTCCTGCTGCTGCCGGGACATGGCGTACCAGCGGGTATAGGTCTCCTGCACGGCGTCCTCGGCCTCGGCCAGCGAGCCCAGGAGCCGGTAGGCGAGGCCGATCAGACGCCGCCGCTCGCTCATGATCGCGTCCAGGCCCGGGTCGGTCCGGCCGCGTCCCTGCCCGGATCGGGTGGTCATGGTGCCGACAACTCCCCCTTGGTCGCTTCCGCCCTCACCAGGTCGACAAGGCAGCACCCCGGAATGTCAGGCCGGCCGGCGCCTCACATTCTGGTCGCCCGTGTTGTCGACCCCTGCGACGGACCCACCCTCCAGCGAACAGGAGCCCAGCGACATCATGACCACCTCTGTGCCGTCGACACCCTTCACCGAACCGGCGTCCGCGCAGCGCCTTGAGCGGGCGGCCGCCGCGCTGGCCGCGCACGGTTTCACCGTCGAGATCCTCGATGACGCCGCCGCCGCGCGCACCCGTGTCAGGGAGCTGATCCCCGAGGGCGCCAGCGTGTTCACCGGGGCCAGCGAGACGCTCCGCCTGTCCGGTCTCGACGAGGACATCAACGACAGCGGACGGTACGCGGCCGTCAAGCCGCGCGTCCTGACCATGGACCGCGCCACCCGGTCGGACGAGATCCGGCGGCTGTGCGCCAGCCCCGATGTCGTCGTGGGCAGCGTCCACGCGGTCACCGAGACCGGTTCCCTCGTGATCGCCTCGGGCAGCGGAAGCCAGTTGCCCGGCTACTCCGGCGGCGCCGCCCGCGCGATCTGGATCGCCGGGGCGCAGAAGGTGGTCCCCGACCTGACCGCCGCCCTGCGCCGCGTCGAAGACCACTGCCTGCCGCTGGAGAACGCCCGCGCCCTGAAGGCCTATGGGACGCCCAGCGCCGTCAACCGCCTTCTCATCCTCAACGCGGAATTCCAGCCTGGACGCGGCACCGTCCTCCTCCTCCGCGAAACCATCGGATTCTGAACCCGGGTCGTCCAGCGCGAACAGTGCCTCGGGCCGCGCACCGGCGCCGAACCAGCCGAAGCCGAAGTCCTCCACCCGGGCGGCGATCAGCCACTCCCCGGGCACCGAGTGCGCGGCCCCACATCCACCACTCGCGCGTGCTCTTCCTCGTCGACGCTCAGGCCACCTCGCTGCCGTCCGCCGTCTCGTTTGCGCGTGCGCCCCTTAGCCTGCCTGTCATGGGCATCGACCCCACCGAAGTGGTGCGTTCCGGCTACAACGCTTTGTCCCGCCTCTACAGAGGGGACGACGACACGAGCGGCCAGTACGACGGCTGGCTGGACGACCTGCTGGCGTGTCTGCCCGAACGCGGGCAGGTCCTGGACGTCGGATGCGGTTGCGGTGTCCCGGTCGCGCGGCGCCTGAGCGACGCCGGGCACCAGGTGACCGGCGTGGACGTCAGCGACGTCCAGATAGAGCGCGCCAGAGCGCTGGTCCCCGGTGCCGACTTCATCCGGGCTGACGCCACGGCGCTGGACCTTCCGGACACGTCCTTTGACGCCGTCGTCTGCCTCTACGCGCTGATCCACATGCCGCTCGACCGGCAGCCGCGCCTCCTGGAGAACATCGCCCGCTGGCTCCGTCCCGGCGGTCGGCTCCTGGCGACCACCGGCCAGGACGCCTGGACCGGCAGCTCCGACGACTGGCTAGGCGGCACCGCCACGATGTGGTGGAGCCAGACCGACGCCGCCACCTACCGGGCCTGGCTCCAGCGGAACGGCCTGGAGGTTACCGAACAGCAATTCGTCCCGGACGGCGGCAGTGGCCACGCGCTGTTCTGGGCGCGAAAGCGTTCAGGGCCGCCAGACCTTTCGGTCTGACGGCCCTGGTCGGCCGGTTCACGGTCACGCCTTGTTGTAGGTGCGCTTGGCCCAGAGGTAGGAGAGGACGGCGAGGCCGGCGCACCAGGCGGTGGCGATGGCGCCGCTGTTGCCGATCGGCGTGCCGAGCATGAGGCCGCGGACGGTCTCCATGATCGGGGTGAAGGGCTGGTACTCGGCGAACCAGCGCAGGACGGCGGGCATGGAGTCGGTGGGGACGAAGCCGCTGCCGAGGAAGGGCAGCAGGATCAGGGGCATCGGGGCGTTGCTGGCGGCCTCGGGGGTCTGGGCCTTGAGGCCGAGGGCGACCGACAGCCAGGTGATGGCCACCGCGAACAGGGTCAGCATCCCGGCGACCGCCAGCCATTCGACGGCGGAGGCGTTCGGGCGGAAGCCGATCGCCAGCGCGATCCCGACGAGGACCGCCATGCCGAAGAGCTGCTGGACGACGCTGGCGACGACATGGCCGGTGAGGACCGAGGCCCGGGAGATCCGCATGGTGCGGAAGCGGGCGACGATGCCCTCGGTCATGTCGGTGGCGACCATGACGGCGGTCCCGGTCGCGGCGGTCGCGGCCGTCATGAGCAGGATGCCGGGGACGACGTAGTTGACGTAGGCGTCGCGGCCGCCGCCGAGCCCCTCCCCGAGCGTGCCGCCGAGGACGTAGACGAACAGCAGCAGGATGATGACGGGCGTGATGATCAGCTGCACGGTCATCGACGGGTAGCGGACGATGCGCTTGAGCTGGCGCCGGACCATGGTGGAGGAGTCGCGCGCGGCGAGGGCGAGGGTGCTCATCGGAGGGCCTCCTGGGAGTCGGTGCTGCCGTCGGTGCTGCTGTCGGTGCTGCTGTCGGCCTGGCGGCCGGTGAGGGTGAGGAAGACGTCGTCGAGGTCGGGCGTGTGCACCGACATCTCGTCGATCTCGATCGAGTGGTCGTCCAGGACGGCGAGCACGTCGCGGATCATCCGGACGCTGCCGTCGCTCGGCACCTGGAGGGCGAACGCCTCGGGGTCGGGGGTGCCGGCGCCGAGGGCGAGCGCGGCGGCGTCGAGACGGCCCGGGTCGCCGAACTTCAGCAGGATGTGGCCGCCGGGGATGCGCCGCTTCAGCTCCTCGGAGGTGCCCTCGGCGATCAGCCGCCCGTTGTCGAGGAGGGCGATGCGGTCGGCGAGCTCGTCGGCCTCCTCCAGGTACTGCGTGGTGAGGAAGATCGTGACGCCGCTGCGGACGAGGTCGCGGACGATGCCCCACATGGCGCGGCGGCTGCGCGGGTCGAGGCCGGTGGTGGGCTCGTCCAGGAAGATCAGGCGCGGGTCGCCGACCAGGGTCATCGCCAGGTCCAGCCGGCGCTGCATCCCGCCGGAGTAGGTGGAGGCCGGCTTGCCCGCCGCGTCCACCAGGTCGAACTTCTCCAGCAGTTCCTTGGCCTTGCGCCTGCCCTCGCTCTTCGGCAGGTGCCGCAGGTCGGCCATGAGGAGGAGGTTCTCCTCGCCGGTCAGCAGCTTGTCGACGGCCGAGTACTGCCCGGTCACCCCGATCGCGCCGCGCACGTCGTCGGCCTGGCGGCCGAGGTCGAACCCCGCGACCCGGACCTCGCCCGCGTCGGCCCGGATCAGCGTGGACAGGATCTGGACGGTGGTGGTCTTGCCCGCGCCGTTCGGGCCGAGCAGGGAGAAGATCGTTCCTTCGGGGACGGACAGGTCGATGCCGTCCAGGACGACCTTCTCGCCCTTCTTGTCGCGGTAGGACTTGCGCAGTCCGGTCGCCGCGATGGCCAGGTCGGTCATGGTGCTGCTCCTTGGGGGGTTTCGGTAAGGCCGCAGGTCAGAGGCTGCGGGCGGCGATGTCGCCGTGGGAGGTGGTGGCGTGGATGTCGAGTCCGGCGGTGCCGTCGTTCTTGAGGGAGTTGGTGACGCGGCCGTGGCTCGTGCCGGCGTCCAGCGAGGCCGAGACGCCGGGGGCGGCGCCCACCGAGATGTCGCCGGACTGGGTGCTCAGGACGACCTTGCCGCCCGCGGCCTCGGCGATCCGGATGTCGCCCCGCTGGGTGCTGATCTCGGCGGGGCCGCCCAGCCGGCCGACCTCCACGTCCCCGTCGGTGGCGGTGAGGCGGACGCTCGCGGCCTCGTCCAGCTTGATCGACCGGTAGGCGCCCTCGAAGGCGACGTCGCCGAGCCGTCCGACGGTGCGGAACTCGGCGGCGGCCGCCTTGCCCTCGACCCGCGAACCGGTGGGCAGCTGGACCGTCACCTCGACGGATCCGGAACCGCGGTACTGGTTCGTCACCGGGACCGCGATCCGCAGGACGCCGTCGGCGAACTCGACCGTGGTCTGCTCCGCGGCCTTCACGTCGCGCCCCTTGGAGGCGTCGGCGGGCAGGACCTCGACCGCGGCGTCCGCCCGGTCGGCGGCGATGAGTTGGACCCGCCCGGCGGGGACGTCCAGGACGGCGGCGATCGGGGCGGGGGTGTCGAACTTCTGCATCGTGCTCTCCTTGCGCTCGGCCTTGCGGCTGGTCGTTTCGAACAATGGAAAAGCTACGTTGCTTTCCAGAAGTAGGCAACAACAACTTTGCATTGGAGCAGCATCTTTGCAGGTCAGAGTCACATAATCATTGCAACGAGTCTTGATCTAACGCAACGACCGGACCCTTGTTCGTTGCAATGTACGAGGGGTGAACGCTATGCTTGCGGCGTCAGGGAACACTCGGCAACGCCATCGCCCCGCGCGGGCATCGAAGGGGGTCGTGATGCCCGGAGGCAGGCTCACGCAGCAGGAGCGCCAGCAGATCGCGGCAGGGCTGTCCGACGGCCTCGCCTACGCCGAGATCGCCCGGCGCCTCGACCGTCCGACCTCCACGATCACACGCGAGGTGATGCGCAACGGCGGCCCCGCCGGCTACCGCGCCGAGCTGGCCCACCACGCCACCCAGCGCCGCACCCGGCGGCGCACCCAGGCCGCCCCCCGGGGCGCGCAGGCGGCGCCGCAGCCCTACGGACGCGACGCCGAGGCCGTGCAGGAGTTCCAGGAGACCATCGCCACCATCGTCATGGCGTCGGGCCTGCCCAAGATGGCGTCCCGGGTGCTGGGCTGCCTCTACACCGCCGACACCAGCCTCACCGCCTCCGAACTCGCCGAGCGCCTCCAGGTCAGCGCGGCGTCCGTCTCCAAGGCGGTCACGCTCCTCACGGGCCTGGAACTCATCCGCCGCGAGAGCGACGGCCGCCGCGAGCGCTACGTCGTCGACAACGACCTCTGGTACCAGTCGATGATCCGCAGCATCCGGGACAACGACCGCTTCAGCGAGGCCGCGCGGCAGGGCGTCGCCGTCCTCGGCCGCGGCACCCCGGCCGGCACCCGCCTGGAGAACGCCGCCCGCTTCCTCGACTTCGTCAGCGAAAGCCTGACCCGCGCCGTGGAGCAGGCCCGCGACGTCCTCTACACCAAGCCCGAAACACCCCCGGAGACCACCGCCCCCGACCGCGGCTAGGCTGTGTTCCAAAGTCCCGGCCCACTTCGCTCGCCTGGCGGCTCGCTACGTGACCGGTCCCGGGCGAACGCGGCATCGCTTCGCGATCCGCCCGGCTCCGCTCGCCTCCGGCTTCGCTCCACCGGCCAGGTCACGCGTTCGCGCGTGCGGCTGAGCCACTTCGAGACAGGCCCTAGCCTCACCGCCTCGGCGGGCAACAGGTTCGTGGTGCGGCTCACATGAGGGAACTGTCAGAAAGACCCGGCCGCCGGTGTCTCGTGTTCGTCAGGAGGCCCGCGAACGATTTCGCGCGGCATGCCACACCACGAGTGAGGACGAAGTCATGGCGACCACGAAGGCGCCCGCGCCGCCGGCCGGCTCGCGCCGCTGGGCCGCGCTGCCGTTCATCGGCCTGGCCCAGCTCATGATCGTTCTGGACGGGACGGTCGTGAACATCGCGCTGCCGTCGCTCCAGCGGGACCTGCAGATCTCCGACGGCGACCGGCAGTGGATCATCACCGCGTACACGCTCGCGTTCGGGAGCCTGCTGCTGCTCGGCGGCCGGATCGCCGACTACACAGGCCGGAAGCGGGCCTTCCTGATCGCCCTGCTCGGCTTCGCCGGGGCCTCGGCGCTCGGCGGCGCGGCGGCCGACTTCGAGATGCTGCTGGCGGCCCGCGCGCTGCAGGGCGGGTTCGGCGCGCTGCTCGGCCCGGCCGCGCTGTCGCTGCTGGCCGTGACGTTCACCGAACCGAAGGACCGCGCGAAGGCGTTCGGGATCTGGGGCGCCATCTCCGCCGCGGGCGGCGCGATCGGGCTGCTGGCCGGCGGGGCCCTGACCGACTACCTGGACTGGCGCTGGTGCCTGTACATCAACATCCCGATCGCCGTGATCGCGGCGGTCGGCGGGTTCGCGATCCTCACCGAGTCCCGGCACCCCGGCCCGGCGCGGTTCGACTTCCTCGGCGTGCTGCCGGTCACCGCCGGTCTGGTCGCGATCGTGTACGCCACCGGCCGGGCCGGGTCGGACGGCTGGGGCTCGGCGAAGGTCATCGGCCTGCTGGCCGCCGGCGCGGTGCTGCTCGCCGCGTTCACCCTCGTCGAGAGCCGCGTCCCGCAGCCGCTGCTGCCGCTGCGCGTGATCGCCGACCGCACCCGCGGCGGCGCCTACCTGGCCGTGGGCCTCGCTGTCATCGGGATGTTCGGGGCGTTCCTCTTCCTGACGTACTTCATGCAGGTCGTCAAGGGGTACTCGCCGATCAGAACGGGCACGGCCTTCCTTCCGATGGCCGCGGCGGTGCTGCTGTCGGCCGGCGGGCTCACCACCCGGCTGCTGCCCAGGGTCCCGCCGCGCGCGCTGATCGTCCCCGGCATGCTCGTCAGCTCCGCCGGGATGCTGTGGATGCTCACCCTGGAGCCCGGCACCCCCTACGCCGCCGGCGTCCTGGTCGCCGAGCTCCTGCTCGGTTTCGGCGCGGGCATGATCATGCCGGCGTCCCTCGACTACGCCACCCACGGCGTCGACCCGGGCGACTCCGGGATCGCCTCCGCGAGCGTCAACACCGCGCAGCAGATCGGCGGTTCGATCGGCACCGCGCTGCTCAACACCATCGCCACCGCGGCCACCGCGGACTACCTGGTCTCCCACGCCTCGCACGGCCCGAGCCCGGCCGTCGCCAAGCAGGCACTGGTCGAGGGCTTCGGCGCGGCCGGCGCCTGGTCCGCGGGGATCCTCGCGGCCGGCGCACTGATCGTCGCCGTCCTGATGAACACCCCGTGCCCCGAGCACCACCCCGTCCCCGAAGACAAGACCGTCCCCGAGAACCAGCCCGCGCCTGAAGACCAGGCCGTGCTTGAGGACCAGGCCGTGCTTGAGGACCAGGCCGCACCTGAAGACCAGGCCGCACCTGAAGACCAGCCCGTGCTCGAAGACCAGACCGTGCTTGAAAACCAGCCCGACGCCGAGGAGGCCGGGGCCCCGGACCTGCCGCCTGGAACGCCCGCCCACAGCGTCTGACAGACCGCGGCCGCGACCCCGGACCGGCCCCACCTCGCACCGCGCGCCGGCGGCCCGAGGATCAGGAAGCTGGTCCGGGCTCGCCGGCCACGGTCACCGACCGCGCCCGAGATGCCGGTCAGACGAGCCGGCGGCGACCGGCAGGGGTTCCCTTGAGAGCGCCGAGCCGCAGCAGCCAGTTCGCATACCAGTCGGCGAAGTCGAGGCCAGGGGTGAGCGCGCCGCGAAGGCCGCGCACTTCGTCGCGCCAGACCCGCCCGGGGGACGCCCCGGTCACGACCATCCGGAAGTACGCCCCATGCCCGATCTCGGCGATGATCATTGATCCGGTCAGCGCGTCCTCGTAATCCGCGTGCTCGTCCAGTTCCTCGAAACGCTCGCCGGGAACGCGAGCGGTGAACGGGAACGGTGTGGCCAGATACCGGGGCGCGTAGACACCGCGATCCGCCCACTTGGCAGACCGGCGAAGCGGCCACAGACCGTGCCCCGGACCGGCACCCCCGTCACCGACCCGCAGGACGAAGTCGCGGTACGACTCAGGAAGACGGACATCGAGACGTCGTTCCAGGTCGAGGAGCTCCTCCAACCGGCACGGCGGCCCCAACTCGCCCTTGTCGCCCAGTGAGGCAAGGGCAGCAAGAACCACCTGGCGATTCCACATCCACTCCATGCGCGTCTACTCCACGGCGCATCCATCCCTTGGCGAATCGGCGCTTTCCGCGAGCATAAGCCGCACCGGCGGCATGTCCACGGGGATTTTGGCTCCATCGTCCCGGGCTTTCGAGATGCGCCGGGCCGCACGAAGCTCAGCGGGAGTCGGGGGCGGGGGGACGGCCGCGGAGGTAGGTCAGGACGGCGAGGACCCTGCGGTGCGTGTCGTCGGTCTGGGGAAGGTCGAGCTTGGCCAGGATGCTGCGGACGTGCTTGCCCACGGTCGTGTCGGTGACGACCAGCCGCCGGGCGATGGCGGCGTTGGAGTGCCCTTCGGCGATCAGCGCGAGGACCTCGTGCTCGCGCGGGGACAGCGCCGCGAGCGGGTCGCGGCGGCGGCCGATGAGCTGCCGGATGACCTGCGCGTCCACCACCGTGCCACCGTCGAGCACCTGCCGCAGCGCGGCGACGAAGTCGGCGACGTCCACCACCCGGTCCTTGAGCAGGTAGCCGACCCGGCGGCCGTCGCCGGAGTCGAGCAGGTCGGCGGCGTAGCTCAGTTCGACGTACTGGCTGAGCGCCACCACCGCGAGGCCCGGGTCGGCGCGGCGCAGCCGGACGGCGGCGCGCAGCCCCTCGTCGGAGAAGTCCGGCGGCATCCGGATGTCGGTGACGACCAGGTCGGGGCGGTGCTCGGCGACGGCGTCGAGCAGGGCCTCGGCGTCCTCGACGGCGGCGACGACGTCGAAGCCGAACCTGGCCAGCAGCCCGGCCAGGCCCTCCCGCAGCAGGACGCCGTCCTCGGCGAGGACTATCCGGACGGCGGTCGGTTCGGTTCGCAAGGCAGCTCCACACGGACGAGGGTCGGGCCCCCGGCGGGGCTCGACACGAGCAGTCTGCCGTCGATCACCGCCACCCGGTCGGCGAGGCCGGTCAGCCCGGTGCCGCGGGCCGGGTCGGCGCCGCCCTCGCCGTCGTCGGTGATCTCCAGGGTGAGGACGCCGCCGGCCAGGCGCGCGACCACCGCGGCCCGGTCGGCGCCGCTGTGCTTGGCGGCGTTGGTGAGCGCCTCGGCGGCGGCGAAGTAGGCCGTGCTCTCGACCTGGCGGGGCGGCCGTCCGGGCAGGTCGGCCTCGACGGTGACGGCGAGCGGGGACCGGTCGGCCAGCTCGCGCAGCGCCGCCGCCAGGCCCCGGTCGGTGAGGACGCGGGGATGGATCCCGTGGACGAGTTCCCGCAGCTCGGTCATGAGCAGCTTGGCCTCCGCGTGGGCGTCCGCGACGCTGCCGGCCGCCGGGGATCCGGGCGGTAGGTCCACGCGGGCGATCCCGAGTTTCAGGGTCAGCGAGAGCAGCCGCTGCTGGGCTCCGTCGTGCAGGTCGCGTTCGATGCGGCGGCGCTCGGCCTCGAACGCGTCGACCAGCCGGGCCCGGGACCGCGCGACCTCGACGAGTTCCGCCTGGAGCCGCCCGCCGGAGCCGTTGCGCAGCAGCGCCCGGGCGAGCGCGCCCTGCGCCCCGGCGACCAGGGCCAGCAGGTACGGGACGGCGGGCAGCAGCACCAGCCCCGCCACCGCGTAGGGCAGCGCGGCCTCCGAGGTCGCGATCCTCACCGGGCCGAGCACCATCGGTCCGTCGCCGCCGAGCAGGATCAGCGGGGCGGTCACGGCACCGAACTCGAAGGCCAGCGCGGACAGCAGCGCCGCGTACAGGACGGGGACGGCGGCAGCCAGCAGCATGAAGTACCCGAGCGCGCGCCAGGTGACCGGCTCGGTGTAGCGGGTGCGCAGCCACGGCAGGACACCCCGTTCGGGCGGCCGCCGATGCCCCGGGCCCGCCGGGCGGACGTCCACCATGCGGAGCCGTCGCCGTTCCAGCCCGGTCAGCGGGATGGTCGCCGCCGGCCCGAGCCCGGCGACCAGCAGGAGCCCGAGGACGGCCGGCAGCGCCCGCTCGCCGAGCGCGGCGTCGGAGACGGCGGCCAGGAGCAGCGGCATACCGAGCAGAGCCAGCGGCAGACCCGCCGCGACCACGACGGCCACGGTCGACAGCAGGTAGCCGGCGGCGCGCCAGGGCCAGGCCGTCAGAAGGAACCCGCGGCGTCCCATCGCGGCAAGAAGGGTGGGCGGCGGGTCGTTCGGCACAGCCGTACGCTAGCCGACCCCGCGACGTGCCCGGCCTCCACGAACGCAGAGGTAGTGCTAGGCATACCACCAAGTTGGTGGATCACCGTGATGCGGCCGCTGGTGCCTCGGCGGTGGGATCGGAGCATGAGACGAAAGCTCCCCGCACGGATGGTCGCGCCCCTGGCCGGCGTCACCGCCGCAGCGCTGATCGGCGGGATCGGATACGCCTGGCCCCGTCCCGCCGAGCGCGCGGCACAGGCAGCGTCCCACCGGACCGCGCCCCACCAGACCGCGGGCTGGTCTCAGAGCTGGGGCGCGGCAATGCAGCGGCCGATCGCCGGCGGCGAGGACGAGGGGCCGAACTGGTCGGTGGAAGGCTTCGGCGACCACTCGCTGAGGCAGGTCGTCCGTCTGAGCGCGGGCGGCGCGAGGGTGCGGATCCGGCTGTCCAACCTGTACGGGACCCGGCCGCTGCGGGTCGCCGCAGCGGCCGTCGCCCGTTCGGCGGGCGGTGCCCAGGCGTGGCCGGGCACCACGGCCGCGCTGACCTTCGACGGGACGCGGTCCGCCACCGTGGCGCCGGGCGCCGAGATCGCCAGCGATCCGGTGCCGCTGGCCACCGCGCCGCTGGAGAAGCTGGCGGTGACGCTGCGGTTCACCGGCGCGACGGGGCCCGCGACCTTCCACCGCTTCACCACCCAGCCCGCCTACCGCGCCCCCGGCGACCACCTGTCCGACGAGGGCGCCGGCGCCTACACCGCCTCCACCGACGCGCTGTATTACCTGGCGGGCGTGGAGGTCACCAGCGGTAACGGCGGTGCCAGCGAGAACGGCGGTGCCAGCGAGAACGGCACTGGCGGAGCCCGCGCGGGCGGGAACGGCGCGGGCACGGTGGTCGCGTTCGGAGACTCGCTCATCGACGGCGTCGGAGCCGCGCCGGGCGCCGACGCGCGACTCCCGGACGCGCTGGCCGAACGTCTGGCCGCCGCCCGCAACCCGCTCGGTGTCGTCAACGCGGGCATCGGCGGGAACCGGCTGCGCTACGACTCGGCGTGCAGCGGGGAGAAGGCCACGGCCCGCTTCGCCCGCGACGTCCTGGACCGTCCCGGCGTGCGGGCGGTGATCGTCCACCTGGGCGCCAACGACATCCGCGTCACTCCCGGCGACCCCTGCCTGCGGCCGGGCGGACCGGCGACCGCCGCGCAGGTCATCGCCGCCCAGCGGCAACTGATCCGCGCCGCCCGCGCCCGCGGCCTCAAGGTCGTCGGGACGACCATCATCCCGATGAAGGGCGCCCTCTTCCCCGTCTGGACACCCCAGGTCGAGAAGAACCGCGACGCCGTCAACCACTGGATCCGGACCAGCGGCGCCTACGACGCCGTCCTGGACGCCGACCGCATCATGGCCGACCCCGCAGACCCGGACCGCCCCCGGCTCTCCTACGTCTACCAGGACGGGCTGCACCCCAACGACGCGGGCTACCAGGCCCTCGCACGCGGCCTCGACCTACGGACCCTGCGATGACAGAACCGGCAAGGACAGACCCCCCAATGACGGGACCGCCCATGACAGGGCCTGCGATAGGAGGCCCTGCGATGACGAATCCCACCACGACGGGTCCTGCACTCACAGATCCCGCCCGCGCGCATGCCGCCGTCCCGGTCGCACCGGTGCAGATGTACCAGGTGAGCAGGCATTACGGGACGGGGGAAGCACGAGTGCAGGCGCTGACCGACGTCAGCGTGACGTTCCCCGCCGGTTCATGGACCGCCGTGATGGGCCCATCGGGCTCGGGCAAGTCGACCTTGCTGCACTGCGCCGCGGGCCTGGACCGGGTGACCTCCGGGCACGTCCTGCTCGCCGGGCAGGACGTCACCCACGCCACCGACGCGACGCTGACCGCGCTGCGGCGCCGCGCCGTGGGGTTCGTCTTCCAGAACTTCAACCTGATCGGCTCGCTCACCGCCGAGCAGAACGTCGCGCTCCCTCTGAAGCTGGCCGGGGCCCGGCCTTCGCGCAAGGACGTGCGGGCCGCCCTCGCCGACGTCGGTCTGGCCGACCGCGCGCGGCACCGTCCGCGCGAGCTGTCGGGCGGGCAGCAGCAGCGGGTGGCGATCGCCCGCGCCATGGTGACGCGGCCTTCGGTGCTGTTCGCCGACGAACCCACCGGGGCCCTGGACACCGGATCGGCCCGGACGGTCCTGCGGCTGCTGCGCCGCATGGTCGACACCGCCGGGCAGACCGTCGTGATGGTCACCCACGACCCGGTCGCGGCGGCGAGCGCGGACGCGGTCGTGTTCCTGTCCGACGGCCGCGTCGCCGACCGCCTGATCCGTCCGTCCGCCGCCCAGGTCGCCGAGCGGCTCACCCGATTGGAGGGCTGACGCGTGCTGCGCATCTCCGCCAGCACCGTCCGGGACCGCTGGCCGCTGTTCACCGGGGCCCTGCTGACCGTCTCCCTGGGCGTGGCGCTGGTGCAGTCGTCGGTCCTCGTGCTGCTCTCGACGGGCGAGCCGAAGATCCCGCCGGGCACTTCCGGCCGGACGGCCGAGCAGATCCGGGAGGGGTACGTCGGGGCCGCCACGCTGCTGGGCATGGCCACACCGCTGGCGATGTTCCTGGCGGTGTTCATCGTGGGCTCGACGTTCGCGTTCGCCGTGGAGCAGCGGCGCAAGGATCTGGCCCTGCTCCGCATGCTCGGCGGGAGCCGTCCCCAACTGGTGAGGCTGCTGCTGGGCGAGGCGTTCCTGCTGGGGCTCGCCGGCAGCGTCGTCGGGATCTTGCTGGGCGTGCCGGGCACCTGGCTCCAGGCCCGGCTGCTGGTCGGCATCGGGCTGCTCCCCAGCGGCTTCTCCCCGCGCTGGTCCGCCGGAGTCCTCCTGATGTCGCCCGGCGTGGGGATCAGCGTCGCGATCTTCGGTGTGCTGTCGGCCTCCTACCGCGCGGCCCGGGTCCGTCCGCTGGACGCCCTGCGGGGCGCCCCGCGCGCGACCCGCGTGATGACGGTCGGCCGCTGGCTGTCGGGGGTCTCCTCCCTCGCGCTGACGATCCTGATGATCTCGGCCGGGCACGGCGCCGACCTGCTCGGCGCCCTGCTGTTCGGGATGGCGGTGTCGATCTTCGGATCGATCGCGCTCAGCGCGCTGAGCCCGCTCGCCGTCCCGCTGGTCGGCCGGGCGCTCGGGACGGTGCTGCGCACCGGGGTGCTCGGCGAGCTCGCGCAGGCGAACCTGCGCGACGCGGTACGGCGCAGCGCCTCGACGGCCGCGCCCGTCATCGTCCTGGTCGGCCTGCTGATCGGCCTCACCGGCGCGCTGAACTCGCTGGCCCGCGCCACCGGCGCCGACCTCGAACGGCTCACCGCCGCCGACCTGGTGGTCACCTCGAAGGGGGCCGCCGCCGCCCGGATCCCGGAGATCCCCGGCGTCGCCGTGGCGTCCCCGCAGAGCCCGGTGGAGATGTCGGTGACGTCCCGGCACCGCATCGAAGGCCGCTCCTACCGGCAGACCCGTTACTCGGGCATCACCGCCGTGGACGCCACCGCCTACCGGCGCACCCACCGCCTCACCCTGCGCTCCGGCTCCCTGGACGCGCTGCACGGCCGCACCATCGCGATCGGCCCCCAACTGGCCGCCGAAGGCGTCCGCAACGGCGACGTCACGGCACGGATCGGCTCCCGCAAGCTCAAACTGCGCATCGTCGCGCGCCTGCCGGAAGTCCTGGAGAACGGCAGCGACAACTTCCTGGTGCCGCGCGAACTCGTCCCCGCCGAGATGCTCGCGGACGCGCCCACGGAGACGCTGGTGCAGGTCGCCCCCGGCACATCGCCGCAGGCGGTCGCCACCCGGATCCGCGGCGCCAGGCTCGGTGAGGTGCGCACCCTCCGCCAATGGGCCGACGCCAGAGTGGCGGACCAGCAGCGCGGCACCACGGGGATCATGTCCGTCCTGATGGGCATGTCCGGCCTGTACGCCGCCATCGCGGTCATCAACGCCGTCGTGATCGCCGCCGCCGAACGCCGCACCGAGTTCGCCGTCGCCCGCGCCACGGGCCTGACCCGCGCCCAGGTCGTCCGGATGGCCGTCATCGAGTCCGCCGCGGTCACCTTCATCGGCCTGACGCTGGGCTCCCTGGTCGCGGCGGGGGCCTTGGCGGGCTTCTTCCCGAAGATGCAGGGCGTCCGCGTCCTCGCCGTCCCGTGGAACCTGCTCGGCCTGCTGACCGTCGTCTTCCTGGCCCTCTCCGCCGTGGCCGCCGCCCTCACCACGATGGCCGCGACGAGACCGTCCCCGACGGCTCTAGTCGCCGCCCGCGACTAGACACCACCCATGCATAAAAAGGGTTTGAGGGAGGCGGCGACCGGTTGCTACCGTCCTGCTCGGCCGTGAAGACGTCGCTAGGAGGTGAGACCCGTGAACCCTGTCACCCATGGGTGCTCCCTCAGCCCGTCACGGTCCGGCGGCTGACGATCGGTGTCGCCAGGAGCGCCTGAAAATCGAGGCACTCCTGAAGGAGACTCCGATGAACCCAAAACCTTTTACATCCGGCCTGAGCGAGCACGCGGTGAAAATCACGCGCGTCGCGGACAGGCAATGGCATGCACTGGACGACGACCTGGTGGTCGGCCGTGGGTATGCGGCACACCGGCCCGACGGACGCTTGTTCGTCAGCATCGACGCCTGGCACGACACCGCCTTCGACCAGCTCGCCGAGGCGATGCTCCCGGAACTGCCGGCGCCGCTGTACACGGTGGTCGACGAAGCCGACGTCGAACTAACGGACAGGTGGCGGCGGGCCGGTTTCACGATCCGGCGCCGCGAGTGGGAGTACGCCGTCCCAACCGACCCGCGCGTCACAGGGCTCGCCGACGTCCCGCCGCCTCCAGGCGTGACGATCGTGCCCGCCGGTCAGGCGGACGAGGGCCTGCTGCGGCTGGTGGACCGCGCCATCCGCGACGAGGTCGAGGCGACCACCGGGTGGTGGCAGTCGATGCCCGCGGAGGTGCTTCCCCGCCCCGCAGACGACACCATCGTCGACCCGTCGAAGTACGCGGTGGCCGCGGCGCCGGACCGATACCTGGGTCTGATCCGGGTGGTGACGGTGATCCGGCCGCGCATCGGCCTGGTCGCGGTCCGCGCTGCTGAGCAGCGCCAAGGCATCGCGCGGGCGCTGCTGGCCCACGCACTGGAGAGACTGCACCACTCCGGGTTCACCGAGGCCTGGACCGAAGTCCACGAGTCCAACCAAGCCGCCTCGGCGCTGATCGAGAGCATCGGGGCCCGGTCGGTGTCCAGCAACCTGGAGCTGGTCCGATGACGAGGAACAAGCACGGCCTCGAACTCGAAGGCAAGGTCGTCGAGTGCCTGCGCAGCGCCATGTTCACCGTGGAGTTCGAGGGCGGACACCGGGTACTCGCGCACATCAGCGGCAAGATGCGCCAGAACTTCATCAAGATCTACCTGGAGGACCGGGTCCTGGTGGAGCTCTCCCCCTACGACCTGACCCGCGGCCGAATCGTCTTCCGCTACCGCAACTAACAGCGGGCGCATTCCGCGATAGCTGATCCAGGGGCCCCGGTCACGGCGTTCTCACGTGGCCGGGGCCCGGCTGAATCTCCAGCAACCCCACGAGGCCGCGATCGCCCGATGGTGACCCGATCGGGGGAAGGCAGCGGCTTCCGCGCCGCCCTCCCCGCCGTCTCAGGCGGACTCGGTGGGGAGGTCGGCCTCCACCCAGTCCTGGATGCCCTCGCGGTACTTGCGGACGTTGGTGTAGCCGAGGGCGGTGAGCCGGTCGGCGACCTGGCCGCTGTTTCCGCACGCCGTGTTCGAGCAGTACGTGACGATCGCGGCGTCGCGGTCGGGGAGCAGGGCCGGCGCCCGGGCGTCCACGTCGGCCGGGACCAGCTCGACGGCGCCGGGAAGGCGCTGCTCGGCGTAGTACTCCCCGCCCAGGGTGTCGAGGACGGTCACCGAGCCCGTCTCGATCGCCGCCTTCAGCTCGTCACGGGTGATGAGTGCGGTCATGCCAGTGCCTTTCCAATCGAATAGGACCACGGTCCGGTTTCACTCGGGACGATAACGGACCGCAGTCCGATTAGGCAATGACGTACCGGCTCGGGCGTCCCACCACCGCCCACGTCGAGCCCGCCCATCCGGCGAGGCGGGGGAAGCGCGGCCGCACCCCAGGGGGTCGGGTGCGTCCGCTCGCCGGACGGGCGGGGGTCCTAGAGGGCCAGCCGCGCCCAGACGACCTTGCCGCGACTGCCGCTGATCAGCCGATATCCGCAGCCGCCGGTCGCCAAGAGCCGCACCATCATCAGGCCCCGTCCACCCTCGGCCTCGGCATCGGCCTCCGGCACGACGGGCGGTGCATGGGACGGGTCCCACACCCGGAACTCGACGGCACCGTCCACGAGCGTGACCCAGGCCTGGATCTCATGCCCCTCGACGGCGTGCACCACGGCATTCGTCGCCAGCTCCGACATGATCGTCCGGCCGACATAGTCGAGCCGCCCCAGCCCCCACGCCTCACACGCCTCACACGCCTGCGACACCAGCGACCGCGTCAGATACACGCTCTCCGGATAGGCCCGCCACCGAAGCGCGAACTCATTCGACGCGTCCGACGGACGCTTGTCCCGCATGTCCCGAATGCCATTCATTTCGGACCGCCTTTCTCCCTGAACCCTGCCCCACCTTCCCGCCACCGGCTACGCTTGTCGCGTTTCGTTCAGGAATCCCAAGATTGAGGATCTTGAATGCCGAAGGCCGACAAGCTTGATCCAGAAAACAACCCATGGCATTGGCTGGCCAGCGACCTGCGGATATGGCGCCTGGAGCGCAATCTCTCACAGGCCCAACTGGCCGACGTCTTACGTGTGGACGATTTCACGGTTTCGAACTATGAATCGGGCACCACAAATCTCTCGAAAGAGAAGGCAGAAATACTCGACCAGATTTGGAGGACTCGGGGGCATTTTGCCCGACTTCGGCGATATGCCGAATCGGCATATGATCCGAACTGGTTTCACGCCTACACCAAGTACGAGCAGCAGGCCGACGTCATCAGCATCTACTCCGCCTTAGTGATTCACGCGCTGTTCCAGACCGAGCAGTATGCGCGTGCGCTGATCGAAGGCGCACAGGTGGTGGAGGACGTCGAGGCCGCGGTCGCCATCCGCATGGAGCGGCAAGAGCTTTGGAACCGCGTCGACCCGCCGGAACTACGCATCTTCGTGCGGCAATCAGTTCTCGAGATCCTGTAGGGGGGCCGGAGATCATGCGTGCGCAACTCGCTCACTTGCTTGACCTCAGCCATCGCCGAAGGGTGGTCGTCAGAGCGCTCCCCAAGTACAAGGCCGCACATGCCGGGGTGGACGGCTCGTTCACGATCCTAGAGGTAGGCCGAAAAGAGCATGCCTGGTCAGCAGCGGTCGAGGGTGGTCGGCTCGTATCTGATCCGGCGAAGATCAGGAAGTACCGACTACGCTTCGGACTGATAGGGGATGACGCCCTGTCCCGAGACTCGACCCGGAGTCTCTTGCGCGAATTGATGGAGGCCGTGAAATGAGTAGCCCCGTGTGGCGAAAATCAAGCCGGAGTGGTTCGGGCGCTGACGGCGGACAGGACTGTGTTCAGGTTGCTGCACTTGCGGAAGGACGCGGCATCAGGGACAGCAAGGCACCCGACGCCGGCCACCTCGCCGTCTCCCCCACAAGCCTCACCCAGCTCATCACTCGCGTGAAGCGCGGCGACCTGGACCTCTGACCCTCCCGACAACGCGGACGGCCTCCGCCTTCGACCGACGTTCGGAATCGACCGCTCGAAGGCGAGGCCCGCCCAGCGCCGACCACCTTAAGCAAGCCGGAACGGTGAAACGGCGACCTATCAGGATTCGAAGCGGATGTCGCGAGTGGCGGCGTCGGCGGCGGCGAAGTCCAAGAGCCGTTCACCCTCCTCGGTCAGCGCATCCTTGTCTCGCGACGCGAGCTGCTCATAGGGCCGGACGAGCAGCGTCGCGGTGTCCCGTTCACGTTCCAGTTGCCAGTCACCGGCGGTGAACCCGTCCAGGAGCACTACGCCGGGCAGTGGACGGCGCGTGGCGTAGTTCTGCGCGCGGAAGGCGTCGGTGATGACGCGGCCGCGGTCGGCGTGCGACAGCAGCAGATTGTCGAAGTCGTACAGAAGACGCGGCGGCGCGGGGGTGTCGGGATCGGGCCGGGGAGCGTTGGGGACGTCGAACAGTTCACGCCCGTCGTCGTCGGTGAAGACGGCCAGGCGGGGACGCAGCCGGTTCACCACCTCCCGCAACCGCGTCAGCCCTGACCACTTCTGCACGTCCTTCACGGACGCGGGGCCGAACGCCGCCAGGTAACGCAGGACCATCTCCTCAAGGGACGCGTCGGCCGCCAAAGATCGGCCCAGCCACACCTCGGCAGTCGTGTGCGCGATGGGCCCGCTTCGCCCCCACACACCCCGGGGCGGCACCTGCACCAACGCCATCCTGTTGCGGGCCGCGTACGCGAGCGACGCCGGGGGCCGGTCGCCCCATCCCGCCGCCCGGCCGTGTTCGGCCAGCAGCGCGCCGAGTTCCTTGCTCGTACGCGGCTTCTCCTTAACCAACGGCCGGGCGGCGGCGACCAACTCGTCCATGTCCAAGCCCTGGACGGGTTCGCCGTGGGTGTGGTTGGAGAACAGGTCGCGGTCCAGGACGGGCTGGGTCAGCGGGCGCAGCCACAGGCAGTCGCGCGCACTCACCAAGTGGATCGTCGAACGCATCAACGCGATGCGCACCAGTTGCCGGTCGAGGAGCAGCTGCCCGATCTGCTCCGGGCGCACGTCCTCCAGCCGTACGCCCAGGCCCACGTACCACGAGTGCGGCGTCTGCGCCTGCAGACCCACCAGATGCTCCACCGCCTCCACCACGGGCAGTGTCGAACGGGCCAGCAGCAGTTGCCGGTCGAGCGTGGCGCGGTTGAGCGCGCGGCGAGTGAGCATCGGTGTCACACGGGTCAGAGTAGGGGCGGAAGAACTCGTTGCTCCGCGACAAGCAACCCTACCGACCCTGACGCAGACCCCCTGCCCATCTCCGACGCCATCGCCGACACCCTTATGGGAGCAGAAGCATGAGCGTCCCGCCCGACGCGTGGCGAAGCCACGCACAAGCCTTGACCGTCCTACTCAGAGCGCCTTGCCCGTGGCCGCGTCGGGGTCGCTGTAGATATAGGTCTCGGCCGCCGCACCGTCCACCACCAGAAGCGGCTCATGGCGCAGCAGGAAATCGAAGTTCCGCGAACGCCGTGCCAGCTCCCCGAACGAGTGGGCCGTGTCTCATCATCCCGCACCCCGAGCATTGCGACGAACGTTGCGGGATATCTGCTTCGCCCCCATTCTTCCCGGCGGTGGGGTGACGCGCGCGTATGCCACTCGGCTAGACGACGGGACTCTTGGGCATACACCCATAGCTTCCGGGCTTCTTGGGCGTTCGGGAGTATTCAACTGCACTACACACGCGGCAGCCGGCCTTACGATGCCTGAGGAGTCGGGAGGGAATCTTGGAGATCGGCGCAGTCGACAGCCTGGCGACGAACGTGGTCATCCCCGGATCGGCCCAGGAGCCGATCGAGGTCTACATCGATCACGTCGCCCTGCGTATGGCCATCGTGGAACGCGCTGGGGCCAGAACCATCGGCTCCGACTGGGACGTGGCCGGCGTCTACGCACTCCTCGACCCCACCGCCTCCGACGGCACCTGGGGCGTCTACGTGGGCAAGGCCCCTGCGGGCATCAGATCTCGCCTGTCGACCCACCTCAGCCAAAAAGACCACTGGTCGCGCGCCGTCCTCGTCCGCAGGGACACCAGGTACGGCTTCCACTCGGCCCAAGTCGGATGGCTGGAAGGACGCCTGTACGACCTCCTCGACGCCGCCTCGAACGCCCGCCTCCACAACATTCGCCGTCCGGTAGACGAAACACTCCCGCCACACGATCGCCAGATGCTCGAATCCTGTGTCATGCCGTTCGTCCGCGTGCTGCGCCTCCTCGGTCATGACGCCTCGGTGGCCAGCGCGAAGCTCGAACCGACTCTCCCGCCGCCGCGCGTATCGAGCGGTAGCAATAAGAGACTCAGGCGAAAGATCCATGGCACAGTGCGAGACCTCCTTGCCGCCGGCCTGCTCGAAGCACAAGCGAAGATCGTCTCCACCAGCCCCGCTCGTCCAGCAGAGGCAACCGTCTTGCCTGACGGCCGCATCGAGTACGACGGGCGCCTCTTCGCCAGCCCCTCGGGCGCGGCGGACTACGTCACCAAGGGTTCCGAAAACGGATGGACTTTCTGGGCGGTGGATACCGACATCGGCAGAGTCACGCTCGACTCCCTCCGAAAGCGTCTCGTCCCGCCATCCCCAGGCTGATTCCCAGAGTGTGAAGCTCGGCAGGGTCGGAACGCGCGCAAGGTCGGGCGCTTCCTGGCCTTCGTCGGTCTCGCCGAAAAGTCCGGCATCTGAGGCAGAAAGGCACCCACGCCGGGAGCCCCCTCTCCCGCGAGCTTCGCGCCCAACTCTTCAGCCGCGTGAACGCGCAGGCTATGCCCGGTGGTGACGATCGGGGCTCGTGTGGACGACCGCAAGGACCCCTTTGCGCTGGCTCAGGTGAATCTGACTGCCAGCACAGCCCGGCCAAGCCGGTCAGCAGCACCGGGCGGACCTTGAACTCCAGCATGTGAGTGGGGCCACTGATCAACTGGCGTCAGTCTAGATCTCCGGCACCAGTCGATGCCTTGACGGCGCACCTTGCCAGATTTCCACGCAAGTTCTATGCGGCGCTTTTGAGGGTCGTGGACACGCCACCTCCTCCCGGCACAGCTGTTGGCGGGTCACCTGCTCGCGTTTCGACCACATGCGACTCGACTATCTGCGGGTCACCTGCAGGCGGGCCACCTGCAGGCGAGACGACCGTCCGCGGGTCACCTGCTCGCGGGACGACTGCTCGCCGGTCACCTGTTGGCGGGTCGGATGCGGGTGGGGCGGTCGTCGGTGGGGCGGTCGTCAAGGAGTCGACCATTGGTGAGTTGGCTGTTCCTGGGCCGGCCATCTCTGTGCCAGCGGTTCGTGGATCGACGGTTCGTGGATCGACTGTTTGCGGGCTGGCTGTTGGTGGGTCGGTAGTTCGTGTGTGGGGTGGTGGGAGGAGGCGGTAGGTGAAACGGCCGGTGGTGGGGTTGTGGGTGATGTGGATTTGGTGGGGGTTGGTGTGTTTGTAGCGGTTGTGCCATCCGCAGCACAGGGCGAGTTTGTCGATGTCGGTGGGGCTGTTGCCCAGGGCCCATCCGTTGATGTGGTCGACTTCGCAGAGCGTCCCGGGGACCTCGCAGCCCTGGACTGCGCAGGTCGGGTAGAGGGTTTCCAGGACCTGGCGTTGGGCGGTGGTGGCGAAGCGGACCTTGTGGCCCAGGTAGAGGGGGGTGTGGCCGCCTGCGAGCAGGAGGGGTGACACTCCGGCTGAGAGGGCGATGCGGCGGGCTTGTGGTGCGGGGATGGGGGTGCCGTCGGTGAGGCGGGCGGGGGTGTGGCTGCCGGTGAGGGTGTCCAGGTCGCAGATGAGGGTGACCTTGGTGGCCTTGTGCCCGCCCGACAGAACAGCGGTCAGTGCGGCGGCGGTCCGCTCTGGCAGGTCGCGAGGGTCGTCGAGCCCGGTCGGTCCAGCCGGTCCGGTCGGTCCGGTCGGTTTGGTCGGTTTGGTCGGTTTGGCGAGGGGGGCCAGGGTGCCGTCCCAGATGGCGGTGTCTTCGGGGTTGAGCCAGCCGTTGATGTAGCGGCCACCATCCAGGGAGCGGGTGGTGGTGATCCAGGACCGCTCATACCCGCGCTGCGCGTCCTGGGGGGGCCTGGTCGTGTCCGTCGCGTTCGGTGATGACCTCGCGGATGCGGCGACCGAACGCGGCGACCTTGCCGGGTGAGAAGCCCTGGCCGACCATGTCCAGCAGCAGGATCTCGGCCTTGGCGCAGTCGTCATCGTCGAGACGGGCGACAGCGTCGGCGACGGTCGTGGCATAGCCGTAGGACAACTCGCCTCTGGCCAGCAGCTCGGTGACCGCGGGCAGCCGGTGGAGGTGCCGGGCCAGGGTGATGCGTTCTTTGGCGCGCTGATCGCGCATACCCAGCCGTGACCTCAGCCACGCCTGGGCGGAAGGGAAGCCCCAGCGGCGCAGCTCACCGCTCTCGTCGACCCGGGCGATGAACCCGACCAGCGCACTCTCCTGGACGTCGGAGGCGGCCGCTAACGTCTCGGCCAACTCCATGCACTCCGCGGCAGACTCCGGAGCGGTGCGTGCGGCCAGTTCGGAGGCGATCGCGGCGAGGGCGTTCACCAGTTCCGTGGTGGACGCCTCACCTAGATCCATATCCGTGACCGAACACATACACAGAGTTTATCGAACTGGCGGTCGAGCACCCGCCGATACCAAGCCTGATTACTGTCACCACCGCGATAGTCGGAGTCCGATGGGACCGAAATCCGATTCGCGCCCTGGGCGCCTGCGTTTGCCTGCCGGCGGGCCGATCGTTGGTCGGCTCCCGCAGCCTCCTCCCAGCAGCCCCGGACGTAGCGACGTCTGACGACATGGATGTGATGTATGAACCTGTGTCCGAGGACGACTTCACCATCAGGCTCACGCGTGATCAGGCGTTGGTGCTCTCCGACCGGCTCGACCGGATGGAGGCCAATGAGCAGTTCGACAGGCTGGTGAACGAAGACCGAGCAGTGTGGTCGCCGATCCTTCAGATCTCCGGAACGTTGGATAGTCGCTGGCTGAGATCTTCATGCCTGACTGCACCGCTCGTCTTGAAGCGGCCCGAGAACGGCTCAAGGACTCTCTCGGCGACCTTGGGCGTCCACCGGCGGCCCTTTAGGCCTCGCGGGGCGGGATAGCCATGTCGCCCTGCCCCTGCCTCTCCCCTGCAACACGTGCGAACCAGAAGATAGGGAGATATTGCGCGATCAGGCCGGGGACGCACTGTGCCATCGGTTCTGCTGGGAGCTGCGACGCCCTGTGTCACCTGGCGCGTGGTAGTCGGTGGAGTGCCTGCTACGTTGCCGTTTCATGACAACGTGCATGCTGGCGCGGGCGTTCGTGAACTCTGAAGGGGCTCACGGAAATCCCGCGTTGGTCGTGGTCGAGCCGGAGGGCGCGACGGCGACGTCCCAGCAGCGTCAGGACCTCGCGGACGATCTCGCGGTTCCCGCCACCGTGTTCGTCCACGACGCCGCCGAGGGCCGGGTGAGCATCCACAGCAACTATGGGTCGCCCATTCGCTTCGGCGGTCATCCCTCGCTCGCCACGGTCGAGGTCCTGCACCACCTCGGCTTCCACGTCGCCGCCATCACCCCTGAAGCAGGCCGCGTCTCATGCCGCCGCGATTCCGATGGCACCGTCTGGCTGACCGCCCCGGCGTCGTGGTCCAAGCCCTGGCGGCACTACCAGATGGACGACGCCGAGGAGATCGACGCGCTGACCGGGCTGCCCGCCGGGGAGGACTTCACCCAGGTCTGGGCCTGGATGGACGAACCCGCGGGCCGGGTCCGCGCCCGGCTTTGGGCGCCGCGCATCGGCAAGGGCGAGGACGAGGCGTGCGGTAGCGCCTCCATGCTGCTGACCCTGAAGCTGGCTCGCCCGCTCGAAGTCCTGCACGGCCGCCACCACTCGCTCATCCTCACCCAGCCTGTGGACGAAGAACTCGTCGAGCTCGGAGGACGCTGCGTCCTCGACCCGCCGTCCGACGAGGTCCAGACCAAGGTCGACGCCTTCTATGGCCGGACACCACCCTGACCGCAAGGGGCAGGACACCACGCGGAGAATCAGTTGCGGTGGCTCCCGCCAAGGGCGGGGTTGAGGCAAGGCTTGGGCGCGCTGATAACTGGGAGCGGTCTTCACAGGTGCTCTTGGAAGGAGAAACGTCCCGGCGTTGGGCGGCTCGATGCCGCCTTTCCGCCGGGACGCGCTAAAGCAAAGGCCCACGGTGCTACAGCTCAGTGAACCTCAGGGTGACTCACCCTTGTTGTTGTGGTCGCCGCTGTCACACAGCGGCGCTCCCTGCCCCAGGACGGCACCTGCGGCTCCGTCCTGAACGGAAGGGCCGGCGGACTAGTGCAGTCCGCCGCCCACAACGGGAAGGTCGGCTCCGCCCAGTAGGGGGCGCAGCCGGTCCTTGTGGACCTCGGCGACGATGACCTTGTTGCCGTTCACCGCCTCGGCGACCTTGAAGTCCGCCAGGAGGCCCGAGAACCTGTAGGCCTCGTCGTCCCGCATCCCCATGACGGCGATGAGGTAGTCGACGACCTCCCGGTTGGCGATCCTCATGGCCTCGTCGAGGTCCTCGTGGATCCCCATGCACCAGACGTGATCGGCGTCCTCCGCGCGCGGAAACTTCAAGGCGCCGCCCTTGTGCACGAGGAACTGGACGGTCACCGCCATGGAGTGCTCGATGGCGGTCTGGCTGACTTCGCCGTGCCCCTGTGCGCCGTGGGTGTCGCCCGTGTAGAACATGCCGCCCGGCTGGAAGACCGGGAGGTAGAGGGTCGAACCCGCGACGAGGTCGCGAAAGTCCATGTTGCCGCCCCACCGGTCGGGCGGGTTGGCGGACACGGTGCCGGCCGAAGTCGGTGGCGCGACCGCCATGATCCCCGCGAACGGCCTGAAGGGGATCTCGATGCCGCCCCCGAAGGGGTAGAAGCGCTGTTCGGGGTCGAGCCGGAACAGGCGGGTGGACCGCCTCTCCAGCAGATCGCCGAGGACTCCGCAGTCCGGGCCGGTGATGTGCACGCCGTAGGGAACGCGCGGCGAGACGTCCAGGACGCGGACCTCCAGCACGTCGTCCGGTTCGGCGCCCTCGATGCTGATCGGCCCGGTGAGGATGTGGCAACTGGACCCTTCCGGGCGCGGAATCGTGGCCACTTCCAGCAGTTCGGGCAACACCTGGTCGGCAGGCACCCCCAGTGCCTCGAAGTAGGCGACCGGTCCCTCGGGAACGGTCGCTCCGACCCAGCTGACGGTCTTGATGGTGACGCACGCACCGGGCTGCACCGTCAGGACGGGTTCCGGGTGGGGTGTGAAGAGACCCCAGCCCGCGGTCTTTCGGCTGGTCTCCAGTACGACCGGCTTCGGCAAGCCGTCTCGGAGCCTGTCGGGCATCTCACTCATAGCGAGAAATCCCTTCTCTGGTTTTCAGGCGCTTGGCCTTGCCGCCTTGTGCGGCCTTGCAGCGGGGACCGTCCGTCTCCCACCGCAGCGGGCAAGTCCGGACAGGCTGCCGTGAAAGCAGTTCTCATCTAGGAGGTCGGCGATTCTTTATCCCGGTATGCGAAAAGCGCCGGCCCGTTGGACGGGCCGGCGCTCCACGGCGCTGGGTGGGGTGTGTCAGATGCGGGTCATGGTGGACTGGTATCCGCCGCCGCCCGGGTAGACCCACTCGCCGGCGAGGGAGTCGCCGTCGGCGCTGAAGGTGCCCTTGAAGTAGGCGGGGCTGCCCTTCGCGCCGCCCCAGATGGTCAGCTGGTCGCCGGTCAGCTCGTAGACGTAGTCGAAGGTGTTTCCGAACGAGTCGTAGTACCGCGACATCACGTCCTCCCCGGCGGGCTCACCGAACGGGCGGAGGTTGCCGATCACCTCGATGCCTGTGACGGGCTCGCCGAACTGGGTGAGATCGACGTGCTGGAGCAGGAAGTAGCGGCCGGGCATCCACTCGTAGCGCACGGTTCCTTCGGCTCCGCCGGTGACCTTCCAGGTGCCGACCAGGCGGTCGAGGGCCTTCACCTCGGTGCTCGGCGGCTCGGGCTCGTCCATGGGGGTTTCGTTCATGGGGGTTTCGTTCGGGGCGGTCTCGGACATCACGTCCTCCTCTGTAGTGGATGTTCGCCGGTACCTCGGAACGGCTTGACCCGTTCCGACATGACACCTGTGTGACGTAGGTCACTTGAGGGCGGTGTCGAGATTCCGGCGGTGGTCCCGAGGTAGCGGCGAGACCCATCGATGAGGAGGAATCCCATGGTCACCGCCACCGCCCCTTCGGCCCACGCCGACCGCCGCACGTCCCGCGCGCTGATGGCCGGCGCGCTCGCCGGGCCGCTGTTCTTCGGCTCGGCCGTCACCCAGATGGTCCTGCGGGACGGCTTCGACATCAGACGGCACCCGATCAGCCAGCTCGCCACCGGTGATCTCGGCTGGATCCAGATCGTCACGTTCGTGCTCGCGGGACTGGGCGGCGTCGCGCTGGCCGTCGGCCTCAAGCACACGATCACCGAGGGGATCGGCCGGCGGGCCGTGCCGGTCCTCGTCGCGATCTTCGGGGTCGGGCTGGTCGCCGCCGGGCTGCTGCCGATGGATCCGGAGAAGGGCTTCCCGGTCGGCACCCCGGAGGGGCCCGTCGACCAGATGTCCTGGCACGGCGTCGGGCATTCGGTCGCGGCCGCGGTCGCCTTCACCGCCCTGGCCATCGCCGCCGTCATGATGACCGTCCGGTGCGTGCGTCGGCGGGCCGTGTGGCCGGCCGTGCTGCACGGCGCCGTCGCGCTCGTGCTGCTGGTGCCCATGTCACCGGATCACATGAGCCTGCAGATCGCCCTGAACGGCCTGGTCGCCTTCACCTGGACGACCGTCGTCGCGCTGTTTCTGCGGCGCCGGGACATGCACCAGGGCTGACCTGGCTATACACCTGTCACCCGGCCCGCGCACTCTGGAACCAAGGGGAGAATCATCATGAAGTACCTGCTGCTCAGCTACACCCCGGCCGCCGCCTGGGACGCCGCGACGGCCGACACTCCGTCGGAGGAGGCGCTCGCGGCGTTCGCCGAGTACCAGAAGTTCGAGCAGGAGCTGACCGAGACCGGCGAGTTCGTCACCACCGAAGGACTCGGGCATCCGGTGGTCAGCGTCACGGTCCGCAGGGCGCCGGACGGCGTGGTCGCGACCGACGGGCCGTTCGCCGAGCTCAAGGAGGTTCTGGCCAGCTTCGCCGTGATCGACGTCGCCGGCCGGGAACGCGCCGTGGAGATCGCCTCGCGGATCGTCGAGGTGCTCGGGGAGCCGATCGAGATCCGGCCGATCATGGGGGAGGAGTTCACGGGGTGAACGGCGACGTCGAACGTCTGCTGCGCACGGAGGCGCCGCAGGTGCTCGGCGCCCTGGTGCGGCGCTTCGGCCGGTTCGACATCGCCGAGGACGCCGTCCAGGAGGCGCTGCTGGCCGCCAGTGGGGACTGGCCCGTCCACGGCGTGCCGAGCGACCCGCGCAGCTGGCTGATCAGGATCGGCTACCGGCGGATGGTCGATCTGCTCCGCTCCGACCAGGCCCGGCGACGGCGCGAGCACGAGGCCGGGATGTCCGAGTCGGCCCTGCGGGAACCGGCCCGCCAGGCCGGTCCCCCGCAGGAGGTCGACGACAGCCTCACCCTGCTGATGCTGTGCTGCCACCCCGCGCTGAGCACCACGTCCCAGGTCGCGCTCACGCTGCGCGCGGTCGGCGGCCTGACGACCGCGGAGATCGCGCACGCGCACGGCACGACCGAGGCCACCATGGGGACGCGGATCAGCCGCGCCAAGCAGCGGCTGGCCGGCGCCGGTGCCCGCTTCACTCCCCCGACCGACGCCGACCGGGACGCCCGGATGGCCGCCGTGATGCGGGTGCTCTACCTGATCTTCAACGAGGGCTACACGGCCACGGCGGGCCGGGAACTCGCCCGCGTCGATCTGACCAGCGAGGCGATCCGGCTGACCCGCATGCTCCACGCATCGCTCCCCGGCGACGCCGAGGCGGCGGGACTGCTGGCGCTGATGCTGCTCACCGACTCCCGCCGACATGCGCGCGCCGGCGCCGACCACGAACTGGTGCCGCTGGACGAGCAGGACCGCACGCGCTGGGACCCCGACCTGATCCGCGAGGGCACCGAGCTGATCGACAGCGTCTGGAATCGCGGCGCGGCGGGCCCCTACCGGCTCCAGGCCGCCATCGCCGCCGTGCACGCGGCGGCCGCGTCGCCGGAGGAGACCGACTGGCCGCAGATCGCGATGCTGTATCTCTGGCTCGAACGCCTCACCCCGACCGCGCCGATCATGCTCAGCCGCGTGGTGGCGGTCGCCCAAGCGTACGGACCGGTCCGGGGTCTGGCCCTCCTGGACGACCTCAACAGCCGGCACCACCTGGACCGGGACCCCCTCACCCGGCAGCGCGAACGCGCCGTCCGCGCCCATCTTCTGCAGATGACCGGCGAGCATGCGTCCGCCGCCGACCTGTACCGCCAGGCGGCCGCCCTGACCGACAACCAGGTCGAGCAGCGCTACCTCCTCACCAAGGCCGACCGCCTCGCCTGACCTCAGGCGACGGCGCGGCCGGCCTTCGGGAGCGACGGACTCGCATGGCTTGGATATCGAGATATCGTGGTCTGTCGGTTTGACCGGACGAAGGGGATCGGCTGATGGGCGCTGCGGCGGAGTTGGGGTCGGAGGAGCTGATCGAGGTGTTCAAGGCCCTCGGCAACCCCGCCCGTCTGCAGATCATGCAGTGGCTGAAGGACCCCGAGCGGCACTTCGGCGAGTGGGAGCCGATCGCGGACCGCCGGGAGGTCGGCGTGTGCGTCACGCACATCCAGGCCAAGGCGGGGCTCGCCCAGTCGACCGTCTCCAGCTACATGAGCACGCTCGAACGGGCCGGGCTCGTGCGTCCCACCCGGGTGGGCAAGTGGACCCACTACCGGCGGGACGAGGAGCGGCTGGCGCGACTGGCGGAGGCGGTCACCGTCACCATCTGATTGACGAATCGCGATATGTCGATATGATTTTCTCATGTCGACCTCGGACGCTGCTCCCGTCGCCCTGATCGTCCACGCTCACCCCGAGCCCCACTCGTTCAGCACCGCCCAGATGACCACCGCGGCCCAGGCCCTGCGCGACGCCGGTTACCGCGTCGACGTCCTCGATCTCTACTCCGACGCCTGGGCGCCGACCCTCGCCCGCGACGACTTCGCATCGGCGGAGGGCTACTTCAAGCCGCAGGCCGAGCAGATGCGCGCGGTCAAGGACGGGACGCTCGACGCGACCGTCCAGGCCCACCTTGACCGGCTGCTGGACGCCGACCTGCTGGTGCTGTCGTTTCCGCTCTGGTGGTTCTCGCTGCCCGCCATCCTCAAGGGGTGGGTGGACCGGGTCTTCGCCATGGGCGCGGTCTTCGGAGGGGACTACGGCCTCTTCGGCGACGCGGCGCTCGCAGGAAAACGAGCGATGCTGTTGTTCACGACCGGCGGGCCTAGCGAGATGTTCCAGCCTGGCATCTTCGGCTCCATGGACGACTTCCTCTTCCACATCCATCGCGGAATGCTGGAATTCGTCGGCTACCAGGTGCTCGACCCCGTCATCACGTATGGACCGGCCCACATGGTCGACCAGGAACGAGCAGCGGCGCTGGAGATGGTCCAAGAGTCCATCACGCGCATCGCAGCAGGTCCTAGGCCACGCGACGCCTCATTGGTGTGAGTCGGCCTCTTCGGTGAATTGCAGGACGCGCTCGTTCACGCGGTCGGCGCATTGGCCCGAGATGGCGTGCGTGGCGTCCGGCCACAGCTCTGCCCGGACGTGAGGAATCAGTCGCTGGGCTCGGTCGCGGGCGGTGGTGGGTTCATGGATGACGCTGCGGCCGGCGACGATGGCGAGAATCGGCATGCTCAGTGAGCGAAGTTGGGCGTCCTTGAACAGCGCCGGTTGCGGTGTCGCCTTGCGGTATCCGCGCATCGCGGCGTCGATGACGCGGCCGACCGGGTCCGCGAGCGGGTCCGCGCCCTGGCCGTCGATGTAGCGCAGGAAGCGGGGCGTCGCCCGCCGCGACAAGCCTGGGACCAGGGTGGGGATCGTGCGCAGGATCAGGCCGAGCGGCATGCGGGCAAGCGTGTTGATGGGGTCGAGCAGGGTCGCCGAGGCCACCCTCTCAGGACGGCGGACGGCCAGGTTGCAGGCCGTCCAACCACCCATCGAGACACCGGCCAGGTGAGCGCGGGCCAGGCCGAGGCCCTCCAGTGTCTGGTCCAGCCATGCGGCCTGGTCGTCTGCGCTGCGGATGGGGGCCGTCTGGGTGCTGGCGCCTGGTTCGCCCAGAAGGTCGATGGAGAGGACGGTGCGCCGCCGCGCGAGCGGCTCGATGTTGGGCTCCCAGGAAACCGTCGTCCCGTTGGCGCCGTGCAGGAGCACGAGCGGCAAGCCGGGGGCGGAACCGAACCGGTACGCGCGAACCTCACCGAACGCCGTGCGCACGTCGTGGGTCTCGACCGGGGACGGCAGGCGCCGCATGCCCTCCGCGTAGGTGGCCCGAAAGCGTCGCTCCGCGTCCGGAGACTTGAACCGGCCGATCCGGTCTGGCATGGCGCACCCCCTCGTTGGCAATATGATCGTATTGCAAAAGGAGGCGCGCATGCCAAGGCGGGTTGACCACGACCGGCGGCGGGCGGAGTTCGCCGAGGCCGTGTGGCGGATCGCGGCGGAAGCAGGGCCGGCGGCCGTGACGATGAGCGCGGTCGCCGCCGAGGCCGGGACGTCCGTCGGCCGGATCCAGCACTACTTCCCGGGCAAGGACGATCTCCTCGCCGCGGCCGCCGCAGCTCTTCGCGATCGGATCGACCGGCACGTCCGGGACGCGATCGGGCGCGTTCCCGATACCGCGAACGCGACGGCCACGCTCCACGCGCTGCTCATGGCCCTCCTTCCGGTGGACGAGGAGCGCCGCGCGACCGCCCTGGTCGGTGCCGCCTTCTTCCACCACACCCTGCGCCACCCGGAGTCGTCCGCCCGCCACCGCCAGGGGCACGAGCTGATCGTGTCCGCCGTGGCGGAGACGCTCCAGGGGGCGTCACCGTCCGGCGACGATGCCGAGCGCGAAGCCCTGCTCCTCGTCGCGCTCGTCCAGGGGCTCGCCACCCAACTCCTGCTGGGACAGATCACCGCCGAGGAGGCCGACGCGCTCGTCCGGCACCAACTCGGCCGTCTCCAGACGACCGGCGGGCCGTAGGCCCGGGGGTGACCACCCGCCCGCCTGAGCATGTCCTACTTTTTCCTGTAATCGCTTTTTCCTGTAATCGACGGGAGGGCGGCGGGGTCTCTTCTGACGTGGCCGAGCGGTTCGGTCCGGTGGGGCGAAGGGATGCGGATGGACGGCGGCGAGGAGCGGCTGGTCGCGGCGGCGCAGGCGGGGGACGCGGCGGCGAGGGAACGGCTGGTGTCGGGCTGCCTGCCCCTGGTGTACAACGTCGTCGGCCGGGCGCTGGACGGCCACGCGGACGTGGACGACGTCGTCCAGGACACCATGCTGCGGATGCTGAACGGCCTCGGCGGCCTGCGCGACCCGTCGCGGTTCCGGTCCTGGCTCGTGGCGATCGCGATGAACCAGGTGCGGCGGCGCTGGTCGGCGAACCGGAGACGTCCCGCCGTCGGCCTGGACGCGGCGCACGAGATCCCCGATCCGGACGGCGACTTCGTCGAGATCACCATCGTCCGGCTCGGGCTGTCCGGACAGCGCAAGGAGATCGCCGAGGCCACCCGGTGGCTGGACCCGGCCGACCGGGACCTGCTCTCGCTGTGGTGGTTAGAGGTTTCGGGCGAGCTGACCCGCGCCGAACTCGCCGCCGCCCTGGACGTGAAGCGGCGGCACGCGGCCGTGCGCGTGAACCGGATGAAGGAGCAACTGGAGACGGGGCGGCTGGTGGTCCGCGCGCTCGCGGCGACGCCGCCGTGCCCGGGACTCGCCGAGCTGACGTCCTCGTGGAATGGACGGCCCACGCCCGTGTGGCGCAAGCGGATCGCGCGGCACGCGCGCGGTTGCGACGCCTGCCGCGCGCACCGGCACAGGCTCGCCCCGGCCGAGGTGCTGCTCGCGGGCATGGTCCTCGTCCCGCCCCCGGCCCATCTTTCGGCGGCCGAACTGGCGGGGTTCAAGCTGTCGGGCGCGGACGTCGCCCTGCACGCGTCGCACGGCGCCCGCAATGCGGTGATCGCCGGGACGTCCGTGGTCGCGGCGGTCGCCGTGGCCGTCTGGTTCTTCGCCATGCCCGGCGACGAGCAGCGTCCGTCCGCCGCTCCCCCGAGCACGCCCGTCGCCACCCCGAGCGCGACGCCGGTCTCCCCCGACCCGTCGCCCACACCGTCCAGGACCCGCCGTTCGCCCAAGCCGCGCAAGACGTCCAAGCCGCCGCTCAGTCCGGGACGGCAGGTCATCCGGCTCGCCAACATCCAGCGAGCGCGGCACGGCTGCCGCCCCCTGCGCGAAAATCCGATGCTGACGAGGGCGGCCCAGAAGCACTCCGCCGACATGGCCGCCCGCCGCGTGCTCTCCCACGACGGCGCGAGCGGGCAGGACCCGGGCGCCCGCATCACCGCCGCCGGATACCGGTGGCGGGCCTGGGCGGAGAACATCCAGCAGGGCGCCGCCACGCCGTCCTCGGCGGTGTCGAGCTGGATGACGAGCACCTACCACCGCGCCAACATCCTGAACTGCGATTACACCGAGATCGGCGTGGGCTTCGTGTCCGGCGCCGGCGGCCCCTGGTGGACGCAGGACTTCGCCTCCCCGCAGTGAGGCGTGCCCGCCGCAGTGATTCGCCTCCCCGCAGTGAGGCGTGCGCGCCGGGGCCAGCCTGTGACGGCCCCGGCGCGCACGCCCGCGCACCTCAGCGGGTGCCGAAGTTCTGCGTCCAGTACGGCGTCCCGGACTTGAGCGTGACGCCCACGCCGATGTTCTTGAACCGGCAGTTCAGGATGTTGGCCCGGTGCCCGGAGCTGTTCATCCACGCGGACATGACGGCGGCGGGCGTCCGCTGCCCGTAGGCGATGTTCTCGCCGTAGGTGGACCAGCGGTAGCCGGCGGCGGTGATCCGGTCGCCGGGGTTCTTGCCGCTGGGGTTGGTGTGGTCGAAGAAGTTGCGGGCGACCATGTCGTCGGAGTGGCCCTGCGCGGCGGCCTGGAGTTGGGAGTCGACCGTCAGGGCCCCGCAGCCGTTCTTGGCGCGCTCGGCGTTCGTCAGGGAGACGACCTGCTGGGCGAGCGTGCCACCGCCGGGCGTCGTGGAACGTGGCACCGGTGTGGTCGTCCGCCTCTTCTTCGCCGGACGCTTCGTTGTACGCTTCGCGGGCTTCTTCGCGACGGTCGAGCGCTGGGCATTCTTGGACGCCTTGGGCTTGCCGTTCGGCACGTTCCTCCTGGTGGGGGACGCCAAGGCGGGGGACGACGGGGCGGGCGCGGGTGCCGCGCGGTCGGCGACCGGAGTGGAATCGGCCGGCGCGTCGGAAGAGCCCGAGACGCCGTAGGCGACCCCGGCCGTCAGGGCGAGCACGCTCGCACTCGCGCCGACGGCGGCCCACCAACGCCCGCTCGGACGCGGCGCCCGCCCGTAGCTCCCGCGACGCGTCCGGGGACTCCGCCTCGACCCCGCGTTGTTCCTCTCGCTCACGTCAGCCTGCCTTCCGAGTTTCCAGGGATTTGTCGGACACCTGGGAGACCCGACCGCCGCGTACGGATAACAGAAATCGCGCCTAAATCCGAAGATTGCGCCTTACCTGCGAAAACAGATCAGCAACCAGCAAGCCCCGGCAGCTGCGCCCGCCAACCTCGGTTCTCGCGCAAGGAAGGAACGACCGCGCCTACCACGCGCTCGACGCAACCGGGCGCGAGCGCGACGCGGTCGCGGCGTCGGCGTAGTTGCGGCCCAAGGGGCAGCGCAGTCGAAGCACGGCTCGCCGCGCGAGGTCGCAAGGGCGGCAGCCGTGGTACGGGCTCGGCGCGGGCTCGGCACGAAAGGGTGCAAGGGGGGCGGCCGTGACGCGCGCTCGGCACGGGCTCGGCACAACCGTGGCGCGAGCGCGACGCGATGGGACGCAACCGTGACGCGCGCGGTAGGAGCACGAACTCGGTGTGAGGTCGACCAAACCGTGGCGCGAGGTCGGTGCGGTCGGGGAGTGCGGGTGGCGGTGCGGGCTGGGCGCAAAGGCGTGCGGTCGGGCCGGGGGGCGGCGTGGTCGGAGCGGGGGGCGGCGTAGTCGGAGCGGGGGGCGGCGTGGTCGGGGCGGGGCGGCGTGGTGGGGGTGTGAGGGGCCGCAGGGGTCTGGATGGGAGGGCGGTGGGGGTGTGGGGTTGTGGTGTTTGGGTGGGGAGGTTGGCGCGGTGGGTGGTTGTGGGTGAAAAAAGCTGTTTCACTCGCTGAGATCTTGCGTATTCTCCTCGTGACCTCTGGGCTCGGCGACGGGAAGGACGCGGGGATGGGCGGAAGCGGAGGCGGGGCGCGGTGAATCCCTATGGAGGAGGACAGGCGCCGGGGCCGGGGTGGCAGCCCGGGCCGCCGCCGCAAGGCCCATGGCAGCAGGGGCCGCCGCCCCAAGGGCCCTGGCACCAGGGGCCGCCGCCCCAAGGGCCTTGGCAGCAACAGCAGGGGCCGTGGCAGCCGAGGCAGCGGCGGCGGATGACCTTTGGGCGTCTCTTCAATCCGATCGCCGTGGGGAACGCGGTTTTCACGCCGTCCCGGCAGGACCGTGTGCACGACCCGGTGGTGAAGAAGGCGCAGATCTGGCGGACGGTCGTCGGTCTGGTCGCCGTCACGTGGATGCTGTTCTCCTACGGGCTGGCCTCGGACGCCAATGCCGTGCTGGACGACCGATTCGCCCAGATCCGTACCACCCTCATCACGCTGGCGGTGACGTTCCCGATCGCGGTCGTCGTCTTCATCGCGGCGGCCCGTCCGCCCAACCGGCGCCTGTTCCTGCGCCGCGCGGTCAAGCCGGCCGTGGCGCTGATCACGCTGATCGTCACACTCGCAGCGCCGAGGCTGGCCACGGGGATGGGCTACGTGTCCGAGGACACGGACTGGACGGCATCGCCATGGCGGGTGGTGCTGCTGTTCGCGATCGGCGCCTTCTCGTTGTGGTACATCCCGTTCGGTCTCTACGGCATCGTGCAGTCACTCGTGCACGTCTTCCGGACCGCCGACCTGCATGACACGGTCCCGCCGCTCCTCGCGACGCTGCTCGTCTGGGAGGTCGCCATCTTCGACGTGTTCCAGGGCGCCTACGGCGGAGCCCCGCTCGGGGTACGGCTGGCGTTCATCCTGGGCGCCCCGCTGTCCGTCACCGCTGTGGCGATGTGGGAGCTGCGGCGGCTGCGCACACGGCACGGCATCACCGTGCGCGGAGCGCTGCACCGTTGAGCCGTCCCAACGCGGGCCGTCTCTGTTGCTGAGACGCCGCAGCGTCGATGGGCCGCCGTCCTGGCGGCCCATCGACGTGGGTTTTCAGAGGGAGCGCTTGCTCAGAAGGAGGTTGGGGGTTCCGGAGGGGTTTCCGGTGATCTTTCCGCTGACGGCGTTGTTGACGAGCCAGCTGCGGATCGTGCTGTAGGACGCGTCCCCGTTCGCGGACTTGTAGAGCGCGGCGACACCGGTGACGTGCGGGGTCGCCATCGACGTGCCGCTGATGGTGTTGGTCCCGCCGTTGAGCCAGGTGGAGGTGATGCCCGTCCCGGGCGCGTACAGCTCCACGCAGTTGCCGTAGTTGCTGTAGGACGCCTTGGCGTCGGTGCTGGTGCTCGCCGCGACGGTGGTGGCGTTGCTCGCGCTGGCCGGCGAGTAGTTGCAGGCGTTGCCGTTGTCGTTGCCCGCGGCGACGGCCAGGAAGACGCCAGAGCTCGCGAGGCTGTTCGCGGCCGAGTTCACCGAGGACGAGTAACCTCCGCCGAGCGACATGTTCGCCACGGACGGGCCACTGTGGTTCTGGGCGACCCAGTTCATGCCGGCGATGACGCCGGAGTTGGTACCGCTGCCCTGGCAGTTCAGGACGCGAACGCCGCGCAGGTTCACCTTCTTGGCGACGCCGTAGGTGGTGCCGCCGACCGTCCCCGCGACGTGCGTCCCGTGGCCGTTGCAGTCGACGCCGTTGCCGCCCGTGGCGTCGTAGACGTTGCTGGCCCTGCCCCCGAAGTCCGGGTGGGACGGGTAGATGCCGGTGTCGATGATGTAGGCGGTCACTCCGGACCCGGCCGCGTTGTAGGTGTAGCTCTTGGAGAGCGGGAGGCTGTCCTGGTCGATGCGGTCGATTCCCCAGGACGGCGGGTTCTGCTGCGTGGTGGCGAGGTGCACGACCGCGTCCTGTTCGACGGACGCGACACCGGGCGTCCGGCGAAGCTGGGCGAGCTGGTCGGAGCTGAGCTTCGCGGAGAAGCCGTTCAGCACCTTCCCGAACCGGTGGCCGGTGCGGATGCCGTGCTTGGAAGCGGTCTTGCCTACCGAGACGCCGGACTTCAGCGTCACGATGTACTGGCCGCTGACGCCCTGACCGGGTGCGGCGAGGGTGAGGGGAGCGTTGGGGGTCACCGCCTGCGCGGGTGTGGCCAGGACGGCCGCGAGAGGAGCCGCGGCCAGGACGGCGAGCAGGGGCTTTCTCATTCGGAACTCCGTTTCGTGCGGGGGCCCGGCCAGCGGAGAGGCCGGATTCACGAAGAGCGAATGAGAGGATGATCAAACAGAACGTGAACAATCGTCAATTATTCGACGGCGATGCGATTTCAATGTCAACGCCATTCACGTTCGATGCTCGTCTCGGCACGGACCACCGGCTCGACCGCGGCGAGCGACCCGAGGCCCCTGCGCCCGGCCAAGGCGTCCATGCGTTCGCCGGGGTGATCGTTCGGTCCGATCCCGGATCGTCTCCTCGGCCGGTTGCGGCGTAGCGTGCGGCCGAGTCGCCGTCCATCGGCGGCTGGAATGGGCCCTTTGCGGTTATACAAGATCATCATTTTGGGGCGGGAAGAGGGGAACCTCTTGTGGTCATGACCGGTTCAGGACGCGGGAACGTGCCAATCATCGTGCTCTAATCGCTGTGCGTTTGTCCGTCTCGAGGTGAGGAGATTCTCAAAGTGGAGTACAGAATGCGCGCCGCATTAGGCGGGGCCGTCCTGGCCCTCGGCGCGGTGGCGGCCTCGGCCCTGCCCGCGAACGCCCTGCCAGCGAACGCCGTGCCCGCGAACGCCGCTGCGGCCACCCGGCTCACCGTGAGCGTCGCACCCGAGATCAGCACGGGCCCGGCTCCCAAGTCCGTCACGCTGGAGTGCGAGCCGGCCGGCGGCACCCATCCCGACGCCGCGGCGGCCTGCGACGACCTGATCAAGGCCGGCGGTGACTTCCGGAAGATCCCGCCGCTGCCGGCGGGCTGCCCGACGTACTACAGCCCGGTCGTCGCCACCGTCCAGGGGCTGTGGCGGGGCACGCCCGTCTCGGCCAGCGCCCGCTACACCAACGCCGTCTGCGCCAACGTCCAGACCGGCGGCCACATCCTGCACTTCTGACCGGCGCCCGCTTCTGACCGCTCCCCTGCTCCCGTCATGAGCAAGCTCCCGGCCGGGGCGTGGTTCCTGCTCCCTGGGGACCGCGTCCCGGCCGCGCCCCGTGGTCGCCGCCCATGGCGCACAATGCAAAGAGAAGAGGGGCGGTGCCAAGGGTGGAACGCGAGCATTACGGCCGCCTTCTGCGGCTCGCTTACCTGACGCTGGACGATGGTGACCACCCGCTCTCGCGCGCTCGCCGGGCCGCCGCCGGGGCCATGCGGGCACGGCGCGGTGGATATCCGGCCAAGCGGGCGCGGCTCGTCACGATCCTGCTCACGGATCCGCCGACCGGGCGGCACCGGCTGCACGGTCTCCTCTTCGAGCCCGCGCGGATCGAGCCGGGCCCCGTCCGGGCGGCTCTGCCGGAGTTTCCGCCGGACGAGCGGCTCGCCTATCTGCTGTATCGGGACGGCCTCACCGCTCCCGAGGTCGTCGCGGAGTTAAGCGGACATCTCGCGATCCGCTTCGAAGACGTGGACCGCGTCGTCGACGCCGTGGACGCCCGGACGGGACTGGACGAGGCCGGGCAGCGGGCCGAGATCGAGGCGTTCGAGCCCGACCTCGTCCGGCTGCGCCCGCCGGTCACCGTCCCGCCAGCGAGACGTGCCTCCATGGTGGGCGTCACCGCGGCGGGCGTGGTCGCGGCGGTGGTGCTGGCGGTCTCCGCGACCGTCTTCTCCCGGACGGACGAGGGCCACGGCACGCCCACTTTGATCGGCGCGCGCGCGTGGCTGGCGTCCAGCGCGCCGACCGTCGAGGAGTGGCCGTCCCAGGGCGGGCTGCTCCATGACGCGGCGCTGCTGCGACGGGCCGCGGACGCGTGGCGGGGCGATCGCCGCGATCCGCCGGTCGGCCGCGTCGCCGTCATGTACGCCGGGACGGTGGACGGGGCGTCCCTCGTTGTCCTGCGCGACTCCCCCGGACCACGGGACATGCCCAGCGTGGCGCAGTACTTCGAGCGGCGGCGGTCGCGGGGCGTGGAGTCGGTCCGCAAGCTCGGGACGGACGCCGGGCAGCTCGTCATGGTGGGCATGACGTGGCGCTACCTCGTTCCGCCATGGCTGCTGGACGTGCGGGTGGCGGTGCCGTCGGGGCGGTCTCCGGAGTGGCAGCCGGTGGCCGTCCGGGACGGGCTGAGCGCGCCGCTGCCGTGGAACTGGTTCACGCCGCGCTGCCAGAACTACCTGGTGTTCCAGATGACGTCCGGGATGCAGACGATCACGCAGCTCGCCTCGAACGATCCGCGGTCGGCGGCGCCGCGCGTGTGGTTCCGGGACGCGCCGGACCAGGAGCCGCCGAAGCAGGAGCCGCAGAGGCGGGTGCCTCCGAAGCGGGGGACGCCGGAACAGAAGAGGCTGGAGCAGGAGGCGCGGTCCGCGTGGGCGGCGCTGAACGCGGTCGCCTGCGCGGGGGCGGCGACGCTGAGCGAGTCGGGCGACCTGCGGCTGGGCCGGCTCTGGAGCGGCGAGCTGCCCGACGGCGGCGGCCGGGCGACCCTGCTGACGGTGGACTCGGTCTCGTCGGGCGCGCCGGGCACGTCGATCCTGATCTCCGAGGACGGGCGGGCGCTGTCCGAGCGGGGCGGGACGAACAGCGACCGCGTCTCGTCCGGCGCGACGTCGGCCGCCGCCGTGTGGTGGCGGTCGCCTCGGCGCTGGCGGCTGGTGGCCGCGGCCGGGCCGGGCGTCGCGCGGCTGAGGTCGATCGGCGAGCTGGGCTCCCACGAGGACACGGCGGACGGGCGGGGCGAGGCTCCCCTGCTCGTGGTGCCGGGCCCGCGCGACGGCGACGCGGGCCGCCTGCCGGTCGTCCAGGTCGTGGCCTACGAGCCGGACGGGGACCGCACCGTCATCACCCCTCGGTGACCAGAACCGGACGGAAGGCGGTCATTTGAGGTTGGCGGTGAGGGTCCCCTCGGCGCCGAAGAGCTCCTCGCGCCAGCGTTCCAGCAGGTCGGTGCTGTCGAAGTCGTCCGGGTGGAAGCCGGGCTCGTTGTAGGCGCGCAGCCTCCGGATCACGTCGCGCTTGAGGAACGGCGAGTGGCGCAGCGCGACGAGGCTGCGGCGCAGCCGTCCGGGACGGTAGGTCGCGGGGTCGCCCAGCAGCGAGATGAACGTGCCGGTGACCATGAGGAACAGGAACCCGGCGCTGATGACCCGCATGGTCCGGACGCGGGTGCGCTCGGTGCCGCCGACATGCCGGAAGACGTCGAACGCGACGGCCTTGTGCTCGGACTCCTCCAGCGCGTGCCACAGCAGGATCGACCGGACGCTGGTGTCTCCGAGCAGTTTCTGCGCGCGCGGGTCGGTGAGCAGGCACTCGGCCGCGGTCGCGGTGTAGTGCTCCAGCCCGGCGGTGAAGCCGAGGCGGACGATCGGCGGCAGGAAGCGGTCGGCGAGGCGGAGGTCGCGCTTGACGACGGCGGAGATGCGGTGGGTCGGGTAGCCCATCGCGCGCAGGGTCGTGTTGAGGTGGTCGTGTTCGCGGCCGTGGACGACCTCCTGCCCGATGAAGCCGCGCACCTGGGCGGCGAGATCCGGGTCGGTGATGCGGTCGCGGTAGTGCCGCACCGACCGGACGAAGAAGTCCTCGCCCGGGGGGAACGTCGCCGACAGCAGGGCCACGAGGTGGCTCATGACCAGGTCGCCGTCCACGTAGTGGCGGCGCAGGGACCCTTTCGGGTGGTCGAAGGCGACCCGGCGGGTCTGGATGGGGTGCTGGGTCATGCGGACCTCTCCTCGGACGCGGGGGACGTGTCGGGGGCCGAGTAGGCGTAGTCGTCCAGCGGGAACGTGCGGGCGGCGTGCGCGGCCTGCGCCGCACTCGTCGGCCGCAGATAGGGGGTGTCGCCGTGGTGGTCGAAGTAGTAGCTGTTCGCGGTGGCGCAGCCGTTGGTCGCCCACAGCGAGCCGGCGAGGCGCTCGCGCATGCGGTGCGTCCAGCGCTCGGTCGGTTCGGGACGCACCTCCACCGAGGTCGCGCCCCGGCGGCGGGCCTCCTGGAGCACGCGGACGACATGGGCCGACGTCGTCTCGACGAGCTGGTGCCAGGTGCCGCCGACCCAGCCGTACGGCCCGAACATCATGAAGTGGTTGGGCAGCCCGGGGATGCTGATGCCCTCGTAGGACGCGAGCCGGTTCTCGGTGTAGAAGGTCGCGAGGTCGAAACCGTCGCGGCCGCGCACCGGGGTCCGGCGGTAGACCTCCGGATCGCTGGCGAGGCGGAACCCCGTCGCGAGGATGAAGGCGTCCACGTCGCGTTCGCGACCGTCCACGGTGAGGACGCCCGTGGAGGTGACCCGGTCGATGGCGTCGGTGACCAGGGCGACGTTCGGCCGGTTGAAGGTTCTGAGGTAGGTGTTGGAGACGGACGGGCGCTTGCAGCCGAGGCCGTAACCGGGGGTCAGCCTCCGGCGCGTGTCGGGATCCTTGACCTGCGTCCGGTACCAGAGGGACCGGGCCAGCCGCGCGCCGCCTTGCGCGACGTACGGCGCCTTGCCGTGCCCGACGACCAGGTCGACCAGGACCTTCTCGACGCCGCGCGTGGCCGCCCGGCGCACGGCGTCCTGGACGCGCGGGGCACGCCGGAACAGCCACCGCACCGGGGGCGGGACGGGCGCGTCGAGCTTCGGGCCCACCCAGATCGGGGTGCGCTGGTAGACGTCGAGGCGCGCGGTCCGGGGTGCGATCTCCGGGATGATCTGGACGGCGCTGGCGCCCGTCCCGATGACCGCGACCCGCCTGCCGGTCAGGTCGTAGCCGTGGTCCCAGCCTGACGAGCGCAGCACCGTCCCTTCGAAGTCGTCGAGGCCCGCGATGCCTGCCGGCTTGGGGTCGACGAACGCGCCGATCGCGCTGACCACGAAGCGGGCCGTCACCTCCCCGGCGGGCGTCCGCAGGCGCCAGAGCCCGGCGCCCTCGTCCCAGACCCGTTCGGTGACCTCGGTGCGCAGGCGGACGTGGCGGCGCATGCCGTACCGGTCGGCGAGCCGGTCGAGGTACTCCTTGACCTCGGAGCCGGGGGCGAACACCCTGCTCCAGCGCGGGTTGAGGGCGTAGCTGAACTGGTACGCCTGCGCGGGCACGTCCACGCCGATGCCGGGGTAGACGTTGTCGCGCCACGTCCCGCCGATGTCACCGGCGCGCTCCAGGATGACGAAGTCGTCGATGCCGGCGCGCTGGAGCGCGATCCCCATCCCGATCCCGCTCACCCCGGCCCCGATGATCGCGACCTCGGCGTCGGGCACGGCGACCGGCATGGCGCACCTCCTGCTATTGGAGTCGATGTCGAATATACAGCCGGAGGCCCACTCCGGCAGGTGTCGTCAGCTACACCCCCCGCTCGGGTTCTGGGCCCCGTGCCGCCGCGCGCGCCGCCCGGAAGGCTTGATCACGTTCAGCGGACGACCTTCCAGGAGGACCCCATGTCGCGCATCTCCGTCACCGCCTCGGCCACCGCCCTCATGGCCGGTACGGCCCTTCTCGCGGGGGCGGCCCTCGTCGCCGCCCCGGCGGCGAGCGCCACCCCGGCCGCGGGCGGCGGCCCGGCACGGGGCCCGCACGGGCTCGACCGGAAGGTGCGGGCCGCCGCCGACCGGCTCGTCGCCGACGGCGCGCCCGGCGTGATCGTGATGACCCGCCGCGGCGGGCGCGTCTCGCACGTGACCGCGGGCGTGTCCGACAAGGCCACCGGCGCCCCGATGGACCACCGGCTGCTGTTCCGGATCGCGAGCGTGACCAAGTCGTTCACCTCGACGGTCGTGCTGCAGCTCGCCGCCGAGCGCCGGCTGTCGCTGGACGACACCGTCGACAGATGGCTGCCGGGCGCCGTCGCCGGCCACGGCAACGACGGCTCGAAGATCACCATCCGGCAGTTGCTCGCGCAGACCAGCGGGCTGAACGACTACACGCCCGACCCGCGGGTGATGTCCGACCCCGCGCGGGCCTGGACGCCGGAGGAGCTCGTCGCGATCGCGATGGAGAAGCCGCCGCTGTACGCGCCCGGCACGGACTGGAACTACTCCAACACCAACTACATCCTGGCCGGGATGATCATCGAGAGGGCGACCGGGCGCTCGGTCGGCACCGAGTTCCAGCGGCGCATCTTCACGCCGCTCCGGCTGCGGCACACGTCCTACCCGACGGCCGACCCCTCGTTCCCCGGCCGGTACGTGCACGGGTACTACTACGACTACGGGGACGTGAGCACGCAGATCAGCCCGTCCAGCGCGCGGACGTCCGGCGGCATCGTCAGCACGGTCGACGACGTGGCCCGGTTCCACCGCGCCCTGTTCACCGGACGGCTGCTGCCGGCGAAACAGATGCGCGAGCTGCGGAACGTCCGGCCGGTCGACGACGACGGGATCGTGGAGGACTACGGCCTCGGCGTCGCCCGGATCAAGTTCTCCTGCGGATACGCGTGGGGCCACGACGGCGGCTTCCCCGGCTACCGCACATGGACCTACACCAGCGCCGACGGACGCAGCCAGGCCGTCATCACCTACAACGAGTCCAAGCTGGAGTACGACAAGACCTTCCGGACCGACCTCACTAAGGCGGCCGACACCGCCTTCTGCGCCTGACCCCCGGTTCCTCGCAACCACGCCAGGCATACAGCGTGTTCGGTTGTCAGCAGGTGAGCAGTGGTCGCGGGGTTTTGTTCCTTCGCCCTACAGAAGAAGGGTGCGTGCGGTGCGTACGGTCGGGGCGTCCCGCTGCACAGCTGGGCAGACGGAGGTGTGCCGATGGAAAGCACCGAGGTGTGCCGATGAACCGAGCCGTCGCGTCCGGCGTTCCCGACGCGCACCTACCGCCGCGGCTCGCCGAGCTGATCCGGCCGGAGCTGCCGAGTCTCGCCGAGGAGATCGTCGCCGAGATCCGGCGCGCCATCCCCGAGTACGCCCGGCCGCTCGACGGGCCCTACGGCCACGTGCTGCGGCTCGGCGTCGAGCGCAACCTGGCCGTGTTCGCCGAGAGGATCGCCGCGCCGGGCGGGCCGCCGTCCGGCGACGACTCCGCCGGGACGGCGCGGATGCTCGGCCAGTACGAGGCGCACGAGGGCCGCAGCATGGACAGCCTCCAGGCCGCGTACCGGATCGGCGGGCAGGTCGCGTGGCGCCGCGTCATGAAGGTCGCGCCGCGCCACGACATCTCCTCGGCCGTGCTGTCGCGGCTGGCCGACGCGCTGCTGACCTACATGGACGAGCTGGCCGCGCAGTCGCTCGACGGCTACCTGCACGCCAAGGCGCGTCCCATCCTCGCGTTGGACGAGCGGCGCCGGCGGCTGCTGCGCCTCCTCCTCGCGGCCGCCGACCCGGACGGCGCCGATCCCACTGCCGCCGTCGAACTGGAGTCGGCGGCGGACGGAGCCGGGTGGTCCCTGCCGGACAGGGTCACGCTGGTCGCCGTCGAGCCGGCCGCCCACTGCGTCTGGACGGCGCTGGACGAGGACGTCCTCGCCGAACTGGAGTGCCCGGAGCCGCACCTGCTCCTGCCCGGCCCGTTCACGCCCGAGCGCCGCGCGATGCTGGAGGAGGCGCTTCCGGGCCGCCGGATCGCGGTCGGTCTCGCGATGCCGGCCGGGCAGGCCACCGACTCGCTGCGCTGGGCGCGCCGGGCGCTCGGCCTCGCGCTGGACGGCGTCCTCGACGGGCCGGTGACGTTGTGCGAGGAGAACCTCGTGACGCTGTGGCTGCTGTCGGACCCCGCGCTGGTCGAGCAGCTGACCCGGCGGCGCCTCGGCGTCCTGGACGGCATGACCCCGGGCCAGCAGGACCGCCTGACCGAGACCCTGCGGACCTGGCTCGTCACCCGCGGCACGGCCGCCGAGATCGCCGAGCGGCTGCACATCCACCCGCAGACCGTCCGGTACCGGATGCGCAAGATCGAGCAGATCCTCGGGGACGCGCTGGCCGACCCGGAGGCCCGGTTCGGCATCGAGATCGCGCTCCGCGCCGCCCACCTCCGGTCGCGCCGTCCCGCTTCCGCCCCGCACCGCCCGGTGGTGCGGCCTCGCGGGCCCGCCCGCCCCCGCAGCCTCCGACATTTGCGATGATCTGCGAGTGAACGTCACGAAGCGGACCCGTATCCGCCTGATCGGCGCAGCGGGCACAGCCCTCGGCACGCTCGCCCTCGGCGCGTGCGGCACCGCCGCCGTGCCCGGCGCGGGACACGCCGGGGGGCGCGGCGCGGGATCCACCACGGGGCCCGCCGCCGCGACACCGCCGCCTCCCACCATGCCCGCGGTCCAGCGGCGGCCTTCGCCGCCGCCGCCGGCTCCCTGCACGCCGGAGGGCATCGCCGTCTCGATGAACGAGCCGGACGCCGCGATGGGCGTGCGCGCCGCTCGGATCGTCCTGCGCAACTGCGGGAGCCGCCCGTACCGGCTGAACGGCTACCCGGCGCTGCGCGTCCTCGACGAGAAGCAGCAGCCCTTCGACGTGACGACCGTGCCCGGCACCAGGCAGGTCGAGGACGCGGGGCCGAAGTCGCTGACGATCCGTCCGGGCCGCGAGGCCGAGTTCGTGATCGTCTGGCGCAACACGGTCACCGACGCGAACACGGTGGCGGTGGCCGGAAAGTACCTGGAGGTCCGTCCGGCGCCGGGACGGCCCGTCGTGGTCGTCCCGGCCAACGGGCCGATCGACCTCGGCAACACGGGCCGCCTGGAGGGGACCGCCTGGCGGCTCCCGTCCCGCTGACTCAGCGGGACGGCGCCTGGACCTTGCCGATGCCGAGCGTGTTCTGCGCGGGCATCAGGCCGGTCTCCAGCACCTTCACCAGGATCGGCATCGTGAGCTGCGCCAGCCGGTCGGCCTTGGCGGCGCCGAGCGTCCGCCACGGCTCGTAGGCGAGGTCGTCGGTCGTCCGCTCGATGTCGTCACGCAGCTCGCGTCCCCGCTCGGTCGCGGCGCCTTCGGCGTCGACCAGCCCGCGGGACGCGAGGCGGTCGCGGGCGGCGGCCCACTCCTCGCCCGTCCAGCCGCGGCTCGCGAACGTCTCCACCGAAGCGGCCCCGACGGAGGCGAACGACACCAGCGCCTCGACCGGGTCGAGCCCGCGGGCGAGGAGCGCGGCCACGTGCCCGTCCCCGCGCTGCTCGCGCAGGATGCCGATGGCGTGCCACAGGACGAGGTGCGGCTCGTCCGGCCAGGGCAGGTCGGCGTTGGCGGCGGCGAGGGGGCGTCCGGCGGTGCTCGCGGCCTCGACGGCGGCCCGGGCCAGCTCAGCGGCCTCGGCCAGGTCCGGCGCCCCGATCCCGTCGCCGAGAAGCGCGCGATACATGCTGTCGACTGCGCGCATGCGGGCCTCCAGGACGCGGTCGGGCGGCGCGACCGTCCAGGCGGCGGGGATGTGCTCGGCCACCATGCGCGGGCTGAAGCTGTAGAAGGCGGCCGACACGGCCCGGCTGCCCGCGGCGCCGAGCGGTGCGGCACGCCAGGCGAAGTAGCTCGGCCAGCGCGTCTCCACGTCATGGCCAAGCCCGCGCGCCTCCGCGAAGACCTCCGGGGAGTACCAGAACAGGGCGTGGAGGGGTTCGAGCTGGTGCCACATCTGCCGTGCGAAGCCGGGGTCCTCCGCCATCACGCGGTCCTTTCTCTCGGGATCACCTCCACTCTATCTTGACACTGCCTAGATTGGCGTTGCCCGGGTGGGTCTGCCGGTTCGCCACCGGCCATCCACCGGGAGGCGCGCTGATCTGGGACGGCGGCACGGGCGGCGCCCCGCCCGGACGGGACGGCGGCACCACGGGCAGCGTGTGCGACCGCAATGGCAGGACGGTGGGCAGCTCGCGCGGCTCGTCCGATCCCGGGGACGTCTGGCCGCGGGGAGCGAGCGGGGCCCGGCGCTCGTGACGGGGGAACGCCAGCAGCGCCAGTACGGCCAGCCCGACGCCCGCGGCCCGGAGCCAGAACGGCACGGGCTCGCGCGGCCACGGCTCCGCGTACAGCAGCGTGGCCGACAGCAGCAGATGCGTCTTCGCAGTGACCGTGACGACGGTGACGATGACGGTGAGGCGGCAGCGCTGGAGGCCGATCGACAGCAGCCCGACGCCGAGCACGCCCGCGAGCAGGAACAGGTAGGGGTGCGGCGAGGACGGCACGTCCGCCGCCCGGCCCGCCGCGAACATCATCGCCATGCCCTCCCCGAAGACCTCGGTCGCGCCGAGCAGGACGCCCGCGCCGATCCCGTAGGCGATGCCCGTCAGCGGGCGCGCGTGCCGGCCGCCGACCGCGCGGTCGCGCACGCAGAACATCCACAGCGGGACCGCCAGCGAGGGCACGCACACCAGCGCGGCCTTCCACAGCGGCAGCGCGGCCGCCGCGGCGCCGAGGCGGTCCGGCACGGCCCCGCCGTGACCTGGCGGCACCGGCAGCACCGACAGCGCCGCCGTGACCATCGCGGCGACCGTGATGAGGACGGCGAGCCACTCGCGCGACGTGGGCCGCTCGCCGAAGCCGCTCATGCCAACGACCAGCAGCAGGACGAGGCCGAGCCCGTAGGCGGGCAGCGTCGCCGCGACGGGCAGGGCGACCAGCGCGGTCGCGGAGAGCCCGAAGCCCGCCATCAGCACCGCGAGACCGGCGAGCCAGCGCGGGCTCCGCACGAGAAGCCCGGCGGCGTGCAGCGCGTGGCGACCCGAGAGCGGGTCCATCCGCCCCGCGGCCGTCTTGAACAGGACGTAAGCGACGATGTAGACGACCTGCGCAGCGCAGGCGAGGACGACCGCGTACATGGCGTTCCTCCCAGGGGTGGGGCCCCAGCGTGACATGAGGAAGGTGTGCGGTGATTCTCGCTGGAAGACGGAGATAATCCCGGTTTTGTGCGCCCGGGTGAGTAGTGCCCCACGCGACGGAGATGTTTTTCATGATGTGCGGTTGGAGCGGCGACTCCTGCCGTAAGCTCCGCCACCTAAGGCCGACCTGTCCCGGAAAGGCCAAGATCAAAGCGTACGTCGCGTTGCCCGGTCACTCAGCGCAGGTGAATGATTGCGGAACGCTACCTGAACCGAGTGTGGTGATGCAGTGACCGAGAGGATGGAACGGCTCGGCGAACCGATCGGCTTCACCGGGGAGGGCGACGGCGGCCGCCGCGCCCGCCGCGCCGTCCGCGAGCGCGCCGCGAAGGTCTTCGCCGACGAGACTCTCCTCGACGACGTCGAGCTGATGACCGCCGAGGGCGTCGCCAACGCCATCCTGCACGGCTCCGGACTCATCAGCGTCACGATCGCCACCGACGGCAGACGCCTCCACGTCGAGGTGTCCGACGACGGCCCAGCCCAGGCCGACCCCGACGGCCCGCCCCGCCTCGACCACGGCCGCGGCCTCACCGTCATCGACGCCCTCGCCGGCGAATGGGGCCTGGACCAGACCCCCCATCGCACCCGCCTCTGGTTCATCCTCGACGGCCACCGCCCACCCGCCGCAGTGTGACCCGCCAGCCGCACATCCCCGCCTGCCGCACGTCCCCACGGGCCTCGCCGGTGGGCGTTTGACTGGGTGTTGTCCGGGGTGGCTCGAGTGGGGTTCAGGTGGGGAGGGCTCGGCGCAGGACCTTGCCGGTGGGGTTGCGGGGGAGGGCGTCCAGGAAGTGGACGTCGCGTGGGACGGCGTAGCGGGCCAGGTGGTCGCGGACGTGGGCGCGGACGGCGTCCTCGTCGAGGGTCTCGCCCTCGCGCAGGACGACGAACGCGGCGGCGCGCCGGCCGAACTCCTCGTCCGGGACGCCGACCACCGCGACCTCCCGCACCTGCGGCAGCCTCTCCAGCACCTCCTCGATCGCGCTGGGGAAGACGTTCTCCCCGCCCGAGACGATCATGTCGTCGTCGCGGCCGTGCACGAACAGGCGGCCCTGCTCGTCGAGGTGCCCGACGTCGCCGAGGCTCATCAGGCCGTCGCGCATCTCCTTGGTGTCGCCGCTGGTGTAGCCGGCGAACAGCAGCTCGTTCGCGGCGAAGATCCGGCCCGTGGTGCCGGGCGGGACGGGGGCGCCCTCGTCGTCCAGGACCGCGACCCGCGTCCCCGGCGGCGGCGTGCCCGCGGTGTCGGGGCGGGCTCGCAGGTCGGCGGGCGTCGCGATGGTCACCCAGGACGCCTCCGTCGACCCGTACAGGTTGTAGAGGACGTCGCCGAACTCGTCCATGAAGGCGGTGGCGAGCGTCGCGGGCAGCGCCGAGCCGCTGACGGCCGCGATCCGAAGCGAGGACGTGTCGTGCTTGCGGCGCGCGGCCTCCGGCACGTCCAGGACGCGTTGCAGCATGACCGGGACGGCGACCAGCGCGGTCGCGCGGGTCTGGTCGATCGTGCGGAGCGTCTGCTCGGGGTCGAACCGGGCCCGCAGGACGATCGTGGCGCGGAGCGAGACCGCGATCTGGAGCATCGCGTAGCCCCAGGTGTGGAACAGCGGCGCCTCGATGAACATCCGCTCGTGCACCCGGTAGGGGAGGCGGGACAGGATCGACGTGAGCGGCGACAGCCCGGGGCGCGAGTGCCGGTCGGCGCCCTTGGGGCGGCCGGTCGTGCCGGAGCTGAGGACGATCGTCCGGCCCGCTCTGGCCGGGGGGCCGATCGGCGCGGCGGGCGCCGTGACGATGAGGTTCTCCAGCTCCGAGCCCCTCCCGCCGGCGGTGACCACCCGCACGGTCTTCGGCACGGCCGCGATGAAGCCGGCGAACTCCGCGTCGGCGATCACCACTTCGACCTCCTGCCGCCGCAGGACGGTCACGAGCTGCTCGGTGCTCATCCCGGTGTTCAGCAGGACGAGGTCCGAGCCGCGCTTGCTGCACGCGACGAGCGCCTCGACCATGCCGCGGTGGTTGCGGCACAGGACGGCTACGCGCGGCGCGGCCCCATGTTCGGGGGCGGAGCCGGGGGCGGTGAGGGCGGCGGCGAGCCGGTCGGTGCGGGCGTCGACCTCCGCGTACGTGAGTTCCCCGTCGTCGTCGACGATCGCGACGGCGCCGGGGTCGCGGGCGGCGGCGGAGGCGAGCGTCCCGCCGAGCAGGGTGCCCCAGCGGCGCAGGGCGCCGAGCTGGCGGGCGACCCGCAGCGGCGGGCCGGGACGCCACAGGCCGCTGCGGGCGAACATCCCGCCCGCCCGCGCGGCCGACACCACCCGACCGGCCGACACCGCGCGCCCGGCCGACACCGCGCGGCGCCCGAACTCCGATCGTCCGCTCATCTACCGCCTCCGGGGTACGGGGTTGGGGTTACCGACCGTACGGACGGAGGCTTTCGTCCTCTTCTGACTCGACCCAGCTCTTCGGCCGGGCTTTTGTCAGGAGCCTGACAACGCGCGGCCCTCCGCGGCGGGCGCGGGGACGTCCCGCTTCGCGGGCTCCGGCGCGTCCCCGAGGTCGAGGCTGTCGCGCAGGGTCACCGGCTTGAGGAAGGCCGCCGCGACGATGCCGACGATCGCGATCGCCGCGGAGATCAGGAAGATGTGGCCGGTCGCGTCGCCGTAGGCGGCCCGGACGACTTCCTGGACGGGCGCGGGGAACGCGCCGATGTCGAGGGTGCCCGCGTCGCCGCCCGCGCCCGGCTTCACGCCGAGCTTGCGCAGCCCGTCGGCGATCCGGTCCGCGACCTGGTTCGCCAGGACGGCGCCGAGCACGGAGACGCCGACCGTCCCGCCGAGGGAGCGGAAGAACGTGACCGTCCCGCTCGCGGCGCCGATCTCGTGCAGGCGCACCGAGTTCTGCACGACGAGGACGAGGTTCTGCATCGTCATGCCGACGCCGGCGCCGACCAGGAACATCGCGGCGCCGATGAAGACGAGCGAGGTCTGGTGGTCGATGGTGGCCAGCAGACCGAACCCGGCGGTCAGCACGACCGTCCCGGCGAGGATGTACGGCTTGACCTTGCCGGTCTTGCTGGCGAAGCGCCCGGCCACGGTGGACGCGCCGAACACGCCGAGCATCATCGGGAACGTGAGCAGGCCCGCCTTGGTCGGGCTGTAGCCGCGCCCGATCTGGAAGTACTGGCCGAGGAAGACGGCGCCGCCGAACATCGCCATGCCGACGGCGAGGCTGGCCGTGATCGCGAGCGCGGTGTTGCGGCGCGCCACGATGTCCAGCGGGACGATCGGCTCCGCCGCGCGGGACTCGACCCACACGGCCGCGGCGAGCAGCACCACGCCGGAGCCGGCCATCGCGGCGGTCTGCCACGAGAGCCAGGCGAAGTTCTCGCCGACGAAGGTGACCCAGATCAGCAGGACACTGACGCCGGCGGCGATGAGCGTCGCGCCCAGGTAGTCGATCTTCACGTTCGGCCGCCGGACGTGCGGGAGCCGCAGGGTCTTCTGCAGCAGCGCGAAGGCCACCACCGCGAACGGCACGCCGATGAAGAAGCACCAGCGCCAGCCGAGCGCGGAGTCCACGATGAGGCCGCCGAGCAGCGGCCCGCCGACCGTGGCGACGGCCATCACGCCGCCGAGGTAGCCGTAGTAGCGGCCGCGGTCCCGCGGGCTGATCATCGCGGCCATGATGATCTGGACGAGGATCTGCAGCGCGCCGACGCCGAGGCCCTGCACGGCCCGGAACGCGATGAGCTGCGCGGTGCTCTGCGCGAAGCCGGACGCCACCGACGCCAGGACGAAGATGCCGACGCCCGCCTGGAGCAGCATCTTCTTGTCGTAGAGGTCGGCCAGCTTGCCCCAGATCGGGGTGCTGGCGGTCGACACGAGCAGCGTCGCGGTGACGACCCAGGTGTACTGCGACTGGCTGCCCTTGAGCGCGCCGATGATCTGCGGCAGCGCGGTGGACACGACGGTGCTGCTCAGCATCGCCACGAACAGCACCAGCAGCAGGCCGCTGAGCGCTTCGAGGATCTGGCGGTGCGACATCGGGGCCGATCTCGCGGGGACCTGCTCGGTCAAGGAACGCCTCCGGGTGAAGTGGGCCGGGGTGGAGTGGGCCTCCGAGGGGATGAGCCCCTCCGGGTGGAGTGCGCCGCTCGGTGAGGTGGGAACGAGGGGATCAACCCCCGGCCCGGACACTTTATTCCCACTGCGCAAAATTTCGCGCTGGGCAGTTTTTTGCCCGCTAGGCTGGTGCGACCATGGAGAGCACCGGCGGGCTGCGCGAACGCAAGAAGGAGGCGACGCGCCGCGCCCTGCACGAGGCCGCGGTGCGCCTCGCCGTCGAGCACGGCCTGGACGAGGTCACCGTCGAGGCCATCGCCGACGCGGCGGGCGTGTCCCGCCGCACCTTCTCCAACTACTTCGCCGGCAAGGAGGACGCCCTCCTCTACGGCGACGAGCAGCGGATGAACGCCGTGCTGGAGACCTTCGCGTCCCGCCCGTCCGGCGAATCGTCCTGGAGTGCGCTGCGCGCCTCACTGGACGCCCTGCACGCGGAGGCCGGCGAGCTGGACCCCCAGTGGGCAGCGCAGACGCGCCTCGCCCGCAAGCACCCGTCCGTCCTCGGGCGGCAGCTCGCCACCTACGCCGAGTTCGAGCGCGCCCTGGCCGACCTGATCGCCTCCCGGGACGGCCTCCCCCGCCTGCGCGCCCGCGTCATGGCGGGCGCCTTCATGACCGCGCTGCGCATCGCGTCCCTGACCTGGATCGAGGAGCAGCCCGTCCGCCCCCTCGCCGAGGTCGCGGCCGAGACCCTCACCGAGATGGCCCGCGAGTTCCACTGAGCCCGGCCATGGCGGCCGGCCGCTCGAAGACCTCGAAGTCCCAGATGAGCGATACAAGCCCCGGACGCCGAGGGACGAACTCGTGTAGAGGCCACGGCCAGACCGCCGGGTTCCAGCGCTTCCCGGCCCGTCAGGGGCGGGGGATGTTGCGGAGGTTGCTGCGGGCCAGGTCGAGCATCTTGCCGACGCCGCCGGTGAGGACGGTCTTGCCCGCCGACAGCGCGAAGCCCTTCACCTGCTGCGGTGTGATGCGCGGCGGGATGGACAGGGCGTTCGGGTCGGTCACGACGTCCACCAGGTAGGGGCCGGGCGCGGCGAGCGCGCGCTCCATCACGGTGCGGACGTCGGACGGGCGCTCCACGCGCGCCGACTCGATGCCGGCCGCCTCGGCGATCGCGGCGTAGTCGACGGGCTCGTGGTCGGTCTCGTAGGACGGCAGGCCGTCCACCATCATCTCCAGCTTCACCATGCCGAGCGACGCGTTGTCGAACAGGATGATCTTCACGGGGACGCGGTGCAGCCGCACCGTGAGCAGCTCGCCGAGCAGCATGCCGAGACCGCCGTCGCCGGAGATCGACACGACCTGGCGTCCGGGCGCGCCGAACTGCGCGCCGATGGCGTGCGGGAGCGCGTTGGCCATCGAGCCGTGGACGAACGAGCCCATCACGCGGCGGCGCCCGTTGGGGGTGAGGTAGCGGGCCGCCCAGACGTTGCACATACCGGTGTCCACGGTGAAGATCGCGTCGTCGTCGGCGAGGTCGTCCAGGACGCCGGCGACGTATTCGGGGTGGATCGGGATGTGCCGGTCGATGTCGCGGGTGTAGGCGGAGACCACGTTCTCCAGCGCCCGCGCGTGGCGGTGCAGCATCTCGTCGAGGTAGGAGCGGTCGCGCTTCTGCTCGACCTTGTCCAGAACGAGCCGGATCGTCTCCCCGACGTCCCCGTGGACGGCGAGGTCGAGCGGGGTGCGGCGCCCCGGCTTCGACGGGTCGTCGTCCACCTGGATGGTGTTCTTTCCCGGCAGGAACGGGTCGTAGGGGAAGTCGGTGCCGAGCAGGAGGACGAGATCGGCGTCCTGCATCGCCTCGTAGCAGGCGCCGTAGCCGAGCAGGCCGCTCATGCCCACGTCGAACGGGTTCTCGTACTGGATCCACTCCTTGCCGCGCAGCGCATGGCCGACCGGGGAGAGTAGCCGGTGCGCCAGCTCGATCACCTCGGCGTGGGCGTCCCTGACGCCGTAGCCGCAGAACAGCATCACCTTCCGCGCCCGGTTGAGGGCCCCGGCGAGCTGCTCGACCTGGTCGGACGGCGGCCGGACGATCCCCTTCTGGACGAGGAAGTCGTGCTCGCCGGTGGGGCCGGCCGTTTCACGTCCCGCGACGTCGCCGGGCAGCGTCAGCACGGAGACGCCGCCGAGCCCGATCGCGTGCTGGATCGCGGTCCGCAGGATGCGCGGCATCTGCTCCGGAGTGACGATCGGCTCGCAGAAGTGGCTGCAGTCGACGAACAGCCGCTCAGGGTGCGTCTCCTGGAAGTAGCCGCTGCCGATCTGCACGCTCGGGATCTGCGACGCCAGCGCCAGCACCGGCGCACCCGACCTGTGCGCGTCGTAAAGGCCCTGGATGAGGTGCGTGTTTCCGGGGCCGCAACTGCCCGCGCACACGGCGAGCCGTCCCGTGGTCTGCGCCTCGGCCGCCGCCGCGAACGCGCCCGCCTCCTCGTTGCGGACGTGCACCCAGTCGATGCCCCGCGTCCGCCGCACGGCGTCCACGACCGGGTTGAGGCTGTCGCCCACCACCCCGTAGATCCGCCGGACGCCGGCCTGCCGCAGCACCTCGATGAACTGGTCGGCGACGGTCGCCATCGGCCTCTCCCCCGCTGAGTTCCCGGTACTTGCCTCCGCTCCGCCAATGCCCGATGCCTCACCCCTGACACCGACCCGCCCCACACCGACTGCGGCCGAGACCGGCTGCGGTGGAGACTCCGCGGTGGAGACTCCGCGGTGGAGACTCCGCGATGGAGACTCCGCGATGGAGACTCCGCGATGGAGACTCTGCGATGAAGGCTCTGCGGTTGAGACCGGCTGCGGGCTGGACTGGCTGACACTCGCGCCCCACGGGGGTTAAATAGTCAATCCATGAACTAGATCGGGCGGGCGGCGAGCGGATGAGCGCGGGCGCGGGCATGGGCACCGAGGGCGGGGAGGAGCTGGACTTCTGGTCGTTCGTCGATCTCGCGGGCCGGCGGCTCTCGGAGGAGTTCGGGTTCGGGCACCGGCTGGCGACGCGGCTGCTGCTGACCCTGAACCGGGCGTCGGCGATCGTGACCTACGACCTGGAGTCGACGGTGCACCGGCCGCGCGGCCACTCCTGGTCGGCGTTCCGGCTGCTGTTCGTGACCTGGCTGGCCGGGCCGCTGGAGCCCGGGCGGGCCGCCACGCTGGCCGGGATGAGCAGGGCCGCCGTGTCCAACCTGGTCAAGACGCTCGTCGCGGACGGCATGCTGGTGCGCAGCCCCGGCGAGCGGGACGGCCGGTCGGTGATCCTCGCGCTGACCGAGCGGGGGCAGGACGCCATGCTGGAGATCTTCGCCGGGCAGAACGAGCGCGAGCGGCAGTGGGCGGACGTGCTCACCGAGACCGAGCAGCGGATGCTCGTCATGCTGCTCGACAAGCTCATCGCGGGGCGCGGCTCGTTCGACGTCCGCGAACGCAGCTGATCAGAGCCCTGCCGATCGGGGCATGGTCGATCAGGGCCTTCTGATGGGGCCTTGCTGATCGGGGCCCCGCTGATTGGGGCCTTCCCTTCGGAGGGAGAACAGCCTTAGGGTCGGCAGAAAGTAGTTAATGCATTAATCATCGGAGGCGAGAGAGCATGGCCCACTACCGCCGGGTCGGCCACGTGCCGCCGAAACGCCACACCCAGCACCGTCACATCGGCCACGGGGACGGCGAGGAGCGGCTCCACTTCGAGGAACTGATGGGCGAGGAGGGCTTCTCCTCCGACTCGTCACTGCTGTACCACCGGGAGATCCCGTCCGCGATCGTCGACTCGCGGGTCTGGGACGTCCCCGACCAGGGCACGACGCCGAACCATCCGCTGCGGCCGCGCCACCTCAAGCTGCACGAGCTGTTCCCCAAGGAGACGTGGTCCGAGACCGACGTCGTCACCGGCCGCCGGGTCGTCCTCGGCAACGCCGACGTCCGGCTCTCCTACGTCGTGTCCGCCGCCGACTCGCCGCTGTACCGCAACGCGACCGGCGACGAGATCGTCTACATCGAGTCCGGCACCGCCACGGTCGAGACGATCTTCGGGACGGTGGAGGCGAAGCAGGGCGACTACGTCGTCATCCCGACCTCGACCACCCACCGGTGGCTCCCGACCGGCGACCAGCCGCTGCGCGCGTACGCGATCGAGGCCACCGGCCACGTCGCACCGCCGAAGCGCTACCTGTCGCGCTACGGCCAGTTCCTGGAGAACGCCCCGTACTGCGAGCGCGACCTGCACGGCCCCGGCGAGCCCCTCCTAGCCGACGGCACGGACGTCGAGGTCCTCGTCAAGCACCGGACGTCGCGCGGAATCACCGGCACCCGCCTGACCTACGCGCGCCACCCGTTCGACGTCGTCGGCTGGGACGGCTGCCTGTACCCGTTCACGTTCAGCGTCCACGACTTCGAGCCGATCACCGGACGCGTCCACCAGCCGCCGCCCGTCCACCAGGTGTTCGAGGGCCACAACTTCGTGGTGTGCAACTTCGTGCCGCGCAAGGTGGACTACCACCCGCTGTCGATCCCGGTGCCCTACTACCACTCGAACGTGGACTCCGACGAGATCATGTTCTACTGCGGCGGCGACTACGAGGCGCGCAAGGGCTCCGGCATCGGGCAGGGCTCGGTCTCGGTGCACCCGGGCGGCCTCGCGCACGGCCCGCAGCCCGGCGCCTACGAGCGCAGCATCGGCGTCGAGTTCTTCGACGAGCTGGCGGTCATGGTCGACACCTTCCGCCCGCTCGAACTGGGCGAGGGCGGCCTGGCCTGCGAGGACGAGGCGTACGCCTGGACGTGGGCGGGGCGGCGATGATCCCCCCGTTCGCGATCCCCCCGTTCGCGGTGGGCCTGTGCGACGACGCCGCCGTCTTCCCGCCGGGGCTCGCGCCGCTGGCCGACGCCGTCCCGGCGCACCGCGACCACCGCGCCGCCCCCTACGCCGCCCTCGTCGGCCCGCTCGTGCTGCCCGCCACCGCGCTCGACGCGCTGTACCCGCTGCTCGGCGGCGACCCGCTCGACCTGTCGATCACCGCGCCGAACGGCCCCTGCGAGGCCGCGAAGGCGGTGGGCGTGGCCGCCGACCTGCCCGTCGAGGTGCGCGGGCTGGAGGTCGCCGTCCCGCCGGGCATGGACCCGGAGGAGTTCTTCCGCGTGCTCGGCCGCCCCGGCGTGCCCGTGTACGTCGAGATCCCGCGCGACGAGCGGCGCCCCGCCTTCGTCGAGGCCGTCGCCGCGCGCGGCGACCGTGCGAAGTTCCGCACCGGCGGGGTGAAGGCCCACCTGTACCCGGGCCCGGACGAACTCGCCGCCGCCGTCACGTCGGTCGTGGAGGCGGGCGTGCCGTTCAAGGCGACGGCGGGGCTGCACCATCCCGTTCGGAACACCGACCCCGAGACCGGGTTCCACCAGCACGGCTTCCTGAACCTGCTGCTCGCGACCGACGCCGCCCTGCGCGGCCGCCCGGGCGCGGAGCTCGCCGCCGTCCTGGCCGACCGCGACGCGCCGTCGGTCGCCGCCCGCGTGGCGGGGCTCGGCGAGGCGCGCACGGCCGCGGCCCGTGCCCGCTTCCTGTCGTTCGGGACGTGCAGCATCACCGACCCCCTGACCGAACTCGCGGACCTCGGGCTGCTCGGGTCCGCACTTCTGGAGACCTCCCGATGACCCGCATCGCGATCCCCGAAGGCTCCCTCTTCGGGCTCGCCAACCTCCCCTACGGCGTGTTCTCGACACCGGGCACGGCGCCCCGCGTGGGCGTCCGCGTGGCCGACTCCGTCGTGGACCTCGCCGCCGGCCTCGGCGACGACGTCTTCGCCGCGCCGTCCCTCAACCCGTTCATGGCGCAGGGCCACGCGCGCTGGGTCGAGGTCCGCGAGCAGGTCCTCGACCTGGTCTCCGAGGACGTCCCGGACGAGGCCGTCCACCCCCTCGACGCGGTGACCCCGCACATGCCGTTCGAGGTCGCCGACTACGTGGACTTCTACGCCTCCGAGCACCACGCGTCCAACCTCGGCCGGCTGTTCCGCCCGGACTCCGAGCCGCTCATGCCGAACTGGAAGCACCTGCCGGTCGGGTACCACGGCCGCGCCGGGACGGTCGTTCCGTCCGGGACGCCGATCGTGCGCCCGAGCGGGCAGCGCAAGGGCGAGACCGCTCCGACCTTCGGGGAGAGCCGCCGCCTGGACATCGAGGCCGAGGTCGGCTTCGTCGTCGGTACCGGCTCGGCGCTGGGCGACCCGGTGAGCGCGGACGACTTCGACGAGCGCGTCTTCGGCGTCGTCCTGGTCAACGACTGGTCGGCCCGCGACATCCAGGCATGGGAGTACGTCCCCCTCGGCCCGTTCCTGGGGAAGAGCTTCGCGACGTCGGTTTCCCACTGGGTCGTCCCGCTCCTCGCCCTGGAGGCCGCCCGCGTCGCCACGCCGCCGCAGGACCCCGAGCCGCTGCCCTACCTGCGGGAGAAGAACCCGTGGGGCCTGGACCTCGACCTCGCCGTCTCCTGGAACGGGCAGGTCGTCTCCCGTCCGCCCTACCGGGAGATGTACTGGTCGCCCGCGCAGATGCTCGCGCACATGACGGTGAACGGCGCGTCGTCCCGCACCGGCGACCTGTTCGCCTCCGGGACGGTCTCGGGCCCGGCCAAGGACCAGCGCGGCGCCTTCATCGAGCTGACGTGGGGCGGCAAGGAGCCCGTGACGGTCGGCGGCGAGCCGCGCACCTTCCTGGAGGACGGCGACGAGGTCTCGATCACCGCCTCCGCCCCCGGCCCCTCCGGCACCCGCATCGGCTTCGGAGAAGTCACCGGCCGAATCCTCCCCGCCCCCTGAGTCCTCGGTCGGCTTGATCGCCGTTCGTCCCGTGCGGGCGGGCGGCGGGGGCGGACATGAACTGGGTCGTGTCCCCGTGCGTCCGATCAGCGGGTCCGCTTACGGGAAGGACGCGCATGACCGGTCTCATCGTCTTCGTCCTCCTCGTCGCGGTCGCGATGTTCGTCCTCGGATGCATGGACCAGCGGACCGTCTACTGGAAGACCCGCGCCTGGCAGTACCGGAACCCGGAGGCCAACGAGCCGTCCGACGCCGCGCTCGCGACGGGTCGCGCCGGAGCGTTCGCGGGCGCCGTCGCGCTGCTCGTCACCGCGGGCGTCCTGCTGGGCGTCGAGAACGCGCGGACCTACTCGACCGAGCAGGTCAGTTCCGTCGCCTACGCCGCGGCGTCACGGCTGGACGAGGGCCCGTCGTCGGGACTCGGGTCGTCCTTCGGCACCTTGTCCGACATCTACAAAGCCGTGAACGACGAGGGCGGGGGCAACGTGCACATCCGCTCGGCGGGCGGCGACAAGTACGAGCTGACGAACCGCAAGGGCAAGAACCCCGTGTGCCTCACGGTCACGGTCGACAACGAACTGGACCTCGGCGGCGGCGAGCCCTGGAGCCACTCGGTCACCACCTCCGTGGACGACGGTCCCTGCTGACAGGGCGTGCCGGTCACAGGTCGGCGAGGAAGGCGAGCATGGCGGCGTTGACCTGGTCGGCCGCTTCCATCTGGACGAAGTGCCCGGCACCCTCGATGACGTGGACATCGCGCAGGCCCGGCACCTGAGCCCCCATCTGCTTCAGCGCGCCGGACCCCATCATCTGGAGGACGGGGTCACGCTCCCCCACGAGGAACATCGTGGGGACCGTTACAGGCTCGTCCGGACGGTTCTGCTTCTCGTTCCAGACGTGGTCGTAGGCCCGGTACCAGTTGAGGCCACCGGTGAAGCCCGTCCGGCGGAACTCCTGGACGTAGTAGGCGAACTCGTCCTGCGACAACCACGGCCATGGCAGGGGCGGAGCTTCGGGGAGCACATCGAGGTATCCGTTGCCTTCACTCGGGTGCTGCCAAATGTCGAGGTACCGGTAGCCGCCGCTGAGCGCCCAGAAGACATTCGCCAGGAAGCGGTCCGGCGCGGCCCCCAACTCCTCGTCCGCAGGTCCCTCCTTCTGGAAGTAATGCACATGGACGAAGTGCTGCTCGGCCATCCGCGCATACACCTCGGTAGGCGGACGCTTCGAGACGGGCATGCGCGGCACGCTCAGCTGCATCAGTGCCTTGACCCGGCCCGGGGCCCATTGCGGCAGGTCCCAGACCAGCGCGGCGCCGAAGTCGTGGCCCGCGAAGACGGCCTCGTCGATTTCCAGGGCGTCCAGGACGCCGACGAGGTCGGCGACGGTGTGCCGCCGGTCGTAGGCCTGCGGTGAAGACGGGCGACTGCTACGCCCGTATCCCCGCATGTCGAGGGCGATGGCGCGGTAGCCCGCAGCGGCCAGCGCCGGAAGCTGCCACCGCCAGCTGAACCAGAGGCCCGGGAAGCCGTGACACATCACCACCGGGACGCCCTCGCCCTGTTCGACCACGTGAAGGGCGGCTTCGCCCGCGTCCAGCATGTGGTGGCGTTCGCGAAAGCTCATGCCGTTGGCCTCCCTCCGGCAGGACGATCCTGTACCGGACCTGGCCCCCGTAGGACGATCCTGAAGCCTCGCGCGCGGACGGTCCGCCGACCTCCCGTTCACCGGGACAGCGGTTGGACGAGCGGCCGTTCCGTCGGCGAAGGTCGGGCCACCATGTCGCAGCCCCCGAGTCCCGACCTCGCCGCGCGCGTCGCCCGGCTGGAGGCCATCGAGGAGATCAAGGCGCTCAAGCACCGCTACCTGCGGGCCTGCGACGCCAAGGACCCCGACGGGTTCCGCGCCTGCTTCATCGCCTCCGGCGCCTCGATCGACTACGGGCGGCTGGGCGCGTTCGACGACGGGGAGGGCATGGTCAAGGTCTTCGAGTCGATCGCGCTCCGGAAGGTCGACGGCAGGAACGTCATCCTCGACATGCACCACGCGACGCACCCCGACATCGTCGTGCACGACGGGACGCGCGCGTCGGGCCGCTGGACGCTCAAGTTCCGCCAGGTGAACCTGGAGGACGGCACCGAGTCGGTGAGCACCGGCGAGTACGAGGACGAATACGTGGTCGAGGACGGCCGCTGGAAGATGGCCAAATGCCACTTCCACCGGCATTGGACGATCACCCGCCCACTCGGCCCGGACTGCCGCGTCGACCAGGCAACCGACTGAAGACCACACGCCCGGCTGGGAGGTGCACGGCCCGGCTGGGAGGTGCACGGCCCGGCTGGGAGGTGCACGGCCCGGCCGACGGGTGCACGGCCCGGCTAGAGTCGCACCTGATAGGCAGCACGGGCAGGTGAGCGGTGTGCCGGTGGGCGCCCGCGGGTGACCACGGGCTGGTGGGTGACCACGGGCTGGCGGGTGACCACGGGCCGGTGGGTGGCACGGACTTGGTGGGGAGCATGGAACCGATCTTCCGGACGGCGACGGCGGACGACGTCCCGGCGCTCGTCGCGCTCGTGGAGAGCGCCTACCGCGGGGACTCCAGCCGCGCCGGATGGACGACCGAGGCCGACCTTCTCGACGGGCAGCGCACGGACCCGGACGCCGTCGCGGCCGTGGTGCACGACCCGCAGGCGGTGATGCTGGTGGCCGAGGTGGACGGCGCGCTCCTGGCCTGCTGCCAGTTGGAGGACCGTGGCGGGCACGCCTACTTCGGCATGTTCGCCGTCAGCCCGTCCGTGCAGGGCGGCGGGCTCGGCCGCCGGGTCCTCGCCGAGGCCGAGCTGAGGGCGCGCGAGCAGTGGGGCGCGGCCGAGATGCACATGACGGTGATCAGCCTGCGCGAGGACCTGATCGCCTGGTACGTCCGGCGCGGCTACGCCCGGACCGGCAAGACGAGCCCGTTCCCGTACGGCGACGAGCGCTTCGGCCTGCCCAAGCGCGGCGACCTGGAGTTCGAGCAGCTGGTGAAGAAGCTCCGCTGACGCCTACGCGCGCGACGCCGCGCCACCGCGACCCGAGGCCCGCGCGTGCCGTTCGAGCCGTTCCGCGGCGTACGCCGGGCCCGGTGCGGCGCGGAGGCGTCCGGCCAGTGCGGTCGCGGCCGCCCGGTACGACGGGTCCTCGATCACGGCGCGGACGGCCGCCGCGATCTCTTCCGGCCGGGCGCTCTCCCCGTCGAGCGCGATCCCGGCGCCCAGCTCGACCGTGCGCCGGGCCAGGGCGGGCTGGTCGGCCGCCGGATTCGGAAGTGCGATGATCGGCACGCCGTGGGCGAGCGCGGCGGTGACGGTCCCGTGGCCGGCGTGCGTCACGACCGCGGCAGCGTGCGGCAGCACCTCGGCATGCGGGACCCACGGCAGGACGACCGCGTCACCCGGCACCCGCAACCCGGCGACGTCCGTCATGGCGCTGGTGACGAGGACGCGATGGCGCCCGTCGGCGAGGGCGTCAAGGGTGCGCTGGATGCGCGAGGTCTGGTCCCATGCCGGGCCGGTCGAGAATCCGGCCACCACCAGCGGGCGGGCGTCGTCCGCGGGCCAGGGAAGGCGGAGGTCGGACGGCGGCTGCTCGTCAGGGACCGGACCGATGAAGTCGAACGACGGCGGCGCCTCGTCGGCGAAGGGGTCCAGGTCGCGGATGGTGGTGCACAGCGGGAGGAACGGCGCCCAGGCGTCCCACAGCCTGCCGATCGGCGGCTGCCCGGCTTGGCCGCGCACGGCGTTCACCACGGGCAGGAGCATCTGATCCATCGGGCCGCCCGGCGGGCAGAGCGCACCCGGCGCGCTGTGCACCAGGACCGCCGCCGGGGTCGGGGACGCCTCCAGCGCCGCCAGCGCACCGAACATCAGGCAGTCGGCGACCACGCCGTCGTAGGCGCCGTCCGCCAGCAGCCCGGAAACGTCCTCCACATGCGCGGAGCAGGCCCACACGGCGTCGACCAGCGCGGGCAGCCAGCCTTCCGGCGGGGGCGCGGCGGGATAGCCGGCGTCGGCGCGTGGAAGGGGCCGGAACCCGAACCCGGCTTCGGAGAACCGGTGCCGCTGCCAGCGATAGCCCGCGACCGTGACCTCGTGGCCCCGCGCCTTCAGGTGACGCGCGAGGCCGGTCATCGGCCCCTGGTTCCCGGCCCCGTCCCAGGTGAGCAGCAGCCAGCGCGCCATCGTCACACCCCTCCCAGCAGGGATTCGATCATCAAGGCCATCGTCGCCTCGGCCTCGGTCCGCGACCGCCCCATGTCCCGGCGGAGCAGCTTCCACGTGTAGACGTCGCAGGCGCAGACGAGCGCGTCGACGACCACCGCCCGCCGCGCCTCGGGCACCGCGTCCAGCCGTGGACCGAGCTGCCTCTCGACATGCCGCCGGTGCCGGGTCCTGCCGATCTGGACGATGGGCGCCACCGCCGGGTCGGCCTCGTCCGCCAGGTTCCGCACCACCGCGTCCCCGTACTTCTCGTAGTGGTCGAACCACGCCGAGACCGAGCCTGGAACGTCCCCCGGCTCGGGCTGCCGCAGCTCGGCGCCGATGCCTTCCAGGACCTTCTCCAGGGCCAGCTCGATGAGCCGCGCGCGGCTGCCGTACGCCCGCAGCACCGTCGGGACGCTCACGCCCGCCTCGGCGGCGACGTCCTCCAGCCGGATGTCGGAGCGCAACCGCGAGCCGAGCAGCCGCACCGCCGCGTCCAGCACCCGCCGCCGCGTCTCATCCGCCGACTGCGCGCGGGCCCGCATGGTGTAGGTCCTTTTCACGATAATCGAGACTAACACGAAAGTGGCGGAGGCTCCGGAGTGCATCCGCAGCCGAGTTGAGGGTTAACGGCTCTCAATCAGCGCTTTGGCTGCTGAACCTTCACTGGGAGTTTCAATGACACCCTTGAAGGTGTCGATCACAGGGAGGCACGCGCATGAAGTTCGTTCTCGAAGTGGACCTGAGTGAGGGCGCCGTCGCCGAAGACGCCATCGCCGAACTGGGACGGATCCTGCGCTACTGGGGCGGGAACGTCCGGCACTACGACTTGAAGCCCGGAGACGGATCCGCCATCTACGACTCGAAATACAGCGAGGTAGGACGCTGGAAGATCACCGAAACACCCGCCTAGTCCCCCGAGACGGTCGCGCCAACACCGCCGCGCAGCGAAGCAAGAGCGCAGCAAACCGAGCGCACAGCCAAGCAAACGCACAGCCAAGCAGACGCACAGCCAAGCAGACGCGCAGCGAAGCGGGCGTGCGACGAAGCGGGCGTGCGACGAAGCGGGGGCGTGGCGCTGGAACGTAGCGGAGCTGGAACGTAGCGAATCGAGCGCACGGCCAAGCAGGCGCGTGGCGAGGCTCAACGTGGCGAAGCTGGAACGCCGCGGACCGGGCGCGCAGCCAAGGGAACACGGTGAGACGCACGCATGGCCAAGCAGGCGCGCGGGCAGCAGGCGCGCGGGCAGGTAGGGGCGCGGGCGAGTAGGGGCGCGGTCCGTTTGTGCGTGGCGGAACGCCCGGCCGGGAGAGGGGGAGCCGGCCGGGCGTTTCGCGGGAGCTTTGCGGGGTCAGGTCAGGTGAGGTTCTTCGGGCGGTAGGCCTTGTACTGGCTGCCGCTGGACAGCCCGTAGGTGCGGGTGCGGTGGTCGGTGCCGTAGCCGCCGCGCTGCTCGTACGCCCAGTAGGCGGTGTGCTTGCTGCTGGTCCACTTCTCGAAGATGACGACGTGCCGGGTGGTGTTGCTCCCGATCGCGTCGATGATGAGGTCGCCCTTCTTCAGCTGCGACATCGAGATCCGCTTGCTGTAGGTGGACGAGGCCAGGCCGACGGTGTTGGGGCCTGGCTTGGGGAGCCGCAGCGTCATGGACGCGTAGCCGGAGCAGTCGGTGCGGTAGCCGCCGTGGGTCTTCGACTGGCTGTAGGGGACGCGGCTGCTGGTGTGCGGGTGCCAGGTCTTGGCCCGGGCGATCACCTGGTCCCGGGTGACCTTCGGGACGGCCGCCACCGCGACCCTGGCGTCCGCCGCCTGGAGCTGGACGCCCTGCGCCGGCGCCGAGTGCGCGGCAGGAGCGGACACGCCGTACAGGCCGAAGGCGGTTCCGCCGGCCAGCGCCAGCGAGCTGACGCCGAGGAGAACGGTCCGGGGGGAAGGCATTGACAATCCTCCGTGAATTGTGCGGGAATTGCGCCCCGTTGGGCGCCGAGTTCGGGGGTGTCGATCGACCCGGCACACGATAGGGATCACCTCGCGCCATTCGGCAAGGCCGCCGAAAAGGTTGGGACACCGGGACGCACGGGACGCTTCCGAACTGCGAGAACGCCGTCCCAGCAAGGGGTTGCGCGGGACAACGAGACAACACGGAATGCATGAGGCGGTCACAAAGGGTGTTTATTCACGAACCCTGGGTGATCAAGCTTTGGTCCTCTTACCGGCGCAGGGGGAACTGGGCATAATGGCCAGCCCTGCCCGAGGGAGACGAGCAATGAGCCGAAGACGACCGCCGACTCCGCTGCCCGACGGCCTGCCTGAGGCGGCACGCATCCTGCTCACCGAACTGCGCGCATTGAAAGAGGATTCCGGGCTCGATCTGCGCGCCCTGGAACGCAGGACGCATGCCAGCCGCTCGTCCTGGAGCCGCTGGCTCAGCGGCGAGACGTGGATCCCGGTCGACGCCGTCACCTCACTCGCGGACCTGTGCAGCGCGGACGCGCGCCGCCTCGCCGTGCTTTGGGAGCTTGCGGACGAGGCTCGGCGCTCGACCCCGTCCGCGACGGAGGCGGCGTCTGCAGCCGATCCCCTTGCCGCCGCGCCGCACCCAACCGGACCGAACAACCCAGCGCCCCCCGCAGGCGCGACGGCCGTCGCTGATGATGCGCCCGCAGGTGGTGCCGTGCCCACCGGTGGTGCGACGCCCGTCGCTGATGCGGCACCCGTCCCTGATGTGACGACCGTCCCTGATGTGACGACCGTCGCTGACGCTGCACCCTCCGGTGATGCGGCACCCCTCCCTGGTGCGGCGCCCGTCCCTGATACTGCGCCAGCCGGTGGTGCCGTGCCCGCCGGTGGTGCTGCGGCCGTCCCTGGTTCAGCGCTTGTCGGTGGGGCTGCGACTGTCGGTGGGGCTGCGGCCGTTGGTGGTTTGGGTGGTACTGAATCCGCGCGGCCGGGCGGGCTGGCGGGGCGGGTGCGGTCGCGGCGGTTGCTTTTTCTTGGGGCCGTTGCCGGGTGCACGCTCGTTGCCGGGAGCGCCGGGGTGGCCTTGGGGGCGGCGTTGAAGACGCCGCCGGTGGCCGGGGACGCGGGTGCGCGGCCGTCCGAGGCGGCACGGCGGCCTGTCAAGGTGATCAGCCGCCGTGAGGTCCTGGCCCGGACGAGGTCGTGGCATCCACACAGCGCCCGGCGGGTGCCGTACGACCAGAACGCCGGTTACCACGGCTACCGGACCGACGGATCCGGGTATGCGTCGATGGCGCTCGGGCTGCCGAAGCCCGGCCCCAACTCGGCGCTCCTCGAAGCGTCCTACTGCAGGCGGATCCCGATGGCGTCGCTGCTCCCCGGCGACCTCGTCATCAAGGCGAGCGGCGGCGCCGACGTGCGCGAGGTTCTGGTCTTCGACCGGTGGACGGGGCCCGCCCGCCGCGGCTACTGGGCCTACCAGCAGCGCCGCGGCTACGGCACCGACCACCTGGTCCGCAGCGACGGCCTCGCATCCGGCGCCGACCATCACGGCTGCCGCCCCTACAACGTGCAGGACGACCCGGTCGGCTGACCCTGACGAACGTCCGGGCGACGGGGTCAGGAGCGTGCCGGGACCAGGCGGAAGGCCACGAAGGCGGGGGACTGCTCCAGCTTGGCGTGGTCTTCGGGGTAGCGGTCGGCCATCTCGGGCGAGGGACGCGGCTCCAGGAGCTCTTCGATGAGGAATCCGGCCGCGCGGAACTCGGCGCAGATCGCAGTAAGGGGGCGCCGCCACGCCCGGATCGGCCAGTCCCGTTCGGGGCTCAGCGACTCCTCCACCGGCTCTTCGAGGAAGTAGGAGCCGCCCAGGCGCAGCCATCCCGCCATCGGATGCTCCGTCGACAGGACGACCGCTCCGCCCGGGGACAGGATGCGGCGGAATTCCTTCAGCAGCGCGACGCGGTCGTCGAAGTAGTGCAGGGCCAGCGCCAGCACCACCAGATCGACGGAGGCGTCCGGCATCCAGGCCACGGGCGTGGACAGGTCGTGGACGCGCAGGTCGGCGCGGCCCCTGGTGCGTTTCAAGGCCATGTCGACGAACGTGGGGCTCACGTCGCAGCCGACTACGCCCGCGCCGCGGTCCAGCAGTTCTCGCGCGTAGAGGCCTGGACCGCACGCGGCGTCGAAGACCGTGAGGCCGGCCACGTCCCCCGCGAGGCCGAGCACGGCGGGACGGTCGTAGAAGGCGTTGTAGGAGCTGTCCTCGGCATGGGAGGCGTACTCGTGGGCGAAGCGCTCGTACATGCCTCCGATCGTGCCAGAAAGATCAACCGGCCGTGTCAGGAGGACGGCCGGTCTCTGTCAGATCCTTGGGCCGGGCCGACGCGGGCGCGTTGAGGTGGCAGCGGTAGGCGGCGATGTCGTCGAGGAGGCGGCGGGCCTGGATCTCCTTGGCGTCCGGACCGGTGCGGGCCATGAGGATGGGCGATGTTGGCCGGGGCCGGCCACGCGGGTGCGGACGCGCGGGTGCAGCCACCGCGGGCGCTCGATTTTGCGGCGGTGCTTCTCCTGCCTCTTGGGACGAGTGCGCCGGCTCAGGTTTTCGTCACGGGCGTCTCGTCCGCGGCGTCGTCGGACGGCTCGTGCCGGGCCTCCCGCAGCGCCTCCCGGTGGGCGGCGCGCGACTCCTCGGCGAGCCTGTCGAGCTGCGCGACGTGCTCCTCGTCGCGGGTCAGGTTGTCGCCGGTGGACGGGTCGAACAGATGCACCCGCGTCGTGTCGATCCACAACTCCGCCTCGCGCCCCGGCGCGATCGTGCTGGAGGCGTCCAGCGCCACGACGGCCTGGGTCCGCAGCTGGTCGCTGTCGAGCTCCCGTGACAGATCACGCAGCCGGGCCGCGAGGTCCTCGGGCGCCTCGTACGGGACGTAGGCGTACAGCTCGTTGCCCAGCCATTCGGTCACGTCCACCCGTACCCGCACGAGGCTGCCGCGGGCCTGCTTGTCCTCGCCGACGAGCGAGGCGTCCTCGAAGTGGTCCGGGCGGATCCCGACGAGCACGACCGACCGGTCGCCGATCGCGGCGGCCTTGCGCGCGTCGCGCAGCTCGAACCGTCCGAGCGGCGTCTCCAGGAACACGCCGTCGCCGGAACGGTCCGTCGTGACGGAGGCGGGCAGGAAGTTCATCGACGGCGACCCGATGAACCCGGCGACGAACAGGTTGACCGGCTCCTCGTACAGCTCGCGCGGGCTCCCGACCTGCTGCAGGACGCCCTTGCGCAGCACCGCGACGCGGTCGCCGAGCGTCATCGCCTCCGTCTGGTCGTGCGTGACGTACACGGTGGTGACGCCGAGGCGCCGCTGGAGCCGGGAGATCTCGGTGCGCATCTGCCCGCGCAGCTTGGCGTCGAGGTTCGACAGCGGCTCGTCGAACAGGAACGCGTCGGCCTGGCGGACGATCGCGCGGCCCATCGCGACCCGCTGCCGCTGCCCGCCGGACAGGTTCGCGGGCTTGCGGTCCAGGTGCTCGGTCAGCTCCAGCAGCTCGGCGGTCTCGTTGACGCGCCGCCGCACCTCGTCGCCCTCGGTCTTCGCGAGGCGGAGCGGGAACGCGATGTTCTCGAACACGCTGAGGTGCGGGTAGAGCGCGTAGTTCTGGAACACCATCGACAGGTTCCGCTGCCGCGGCGCGACCTTGTTGACGACCCGGTCGCCGATGAGCATCTCGCCGGACGTGATGTCCTCCAGCCCGACGATCATCCGCAGCAGCGTGGACTTGCCGCAGCCGGACGGGCCGACCAGGATCATGAACTCGCCGTCCCGCACGTCCAGGGAGACGTCGTTCACGGCCGGGAAACCGTCGCCGTACCGCTTGACGATGTTCTTCATGGTGATGGCGGCCATGTCTCCCTCTCAGCCTTTGACGGCACCGGACGTCAGCCCGGCCACGATGCGGCGCTGGAACGCCAGGACGATGATCACGACGGGGACCGTGACGACGACGGCGGCGGCGCAGATGGCGGTGGTGGGCTGCTCGAAGTAGGACTCACCGGTGAAGAACGCCAGCGCCGCCGGGACGGGACGGGCCCGGTCGGTGGAGGTCAGCGAGATCCCGAAGACGAAGTCGTTCCAGCAGAAGAAGAAGGTCAGGATCGCGGCGGTGAACACGCCGGGCGCCGCCAGCGGGACGATCACCTTGCGGAACGCCTGCCAGGTGGTCGCCCCGTCCACCTGCGCGGCCTGCTCCATCTCCCACGGGATCTCGCGGAAGAACGCCGACAGCGTCCAGATCGCGAGCGGCAGCGCGAACGAGATGTAGGGGATGATCAGGCCCGGCCAGGTGTCGTACAGGCCGATGGTGCGCCACAGGTCGAACAGCGGCCCGACCAGCGACACCACCGGGAACATCGCGATGGCGAGCGCGAACGACAGGATCAGCCGCTTGCCGGGGAACTCCAGCCGCGCGATGGCGTACGCCACCAGCGTCGCGAACACCACCCCGACGAACGTGGCGATCAGCGAGATGCCGATCGAGTTGATCAGTGCCGAGGTGAACAGGTCGGTCCTGAAGACCGTCTCGTAGTTCTCCCACGTCCAGGTCTTCGGGAAGAAGCCCTGGACGTTGCCGATCTCGCTGGGCTGCTTGAACGACAGCATCACGATCCACACGACCGGGAACGCCGTCCACACCAGGATCAGCAGCGAGGCGGCGACCCACAGCCACTTCGAGCGCGCCGACTCCATCAGCGATCACCTCGCACCTGGGACAGGTCCACGCGGAACCCCTTGATGAACACGGCGGCGATCAGCACCACCGACAGGAACAGCAGCACCCCGACCGCGTTGCCGAGGCCGAGCTCGGTCCGCGTGATGATCTGCTGGTAGGTCAGGAACGACAACACCTGGGTCTTCTCCTGGCCGGACGTCATGATGAACACGTTGTCGAAGATCCGCCACGCGTCCAGCGTCCGGAACAGCACCGCGACGAGGATCGCGGCCTTCATGTTCGGGATCGTGACCCGTTTCAGGCGCTGCCACGCCGTCGCGCCGTCCACCGTCGCGGCCTCGCCGAGGTCGGCCGGCACCTGCGCCAGCCCGGCGAGCAGCAGCAGCGACACGAACGGCGTCGTCTTCCAGATCTCCGACAGGACGATCACGAAAAGCGCCGCCCAGCGGTCGGAGAACCAGGCGAAGTCGCCGAGCCCGAACCAGGAGTTGACGAACCCCGACTGGACGTCGAAGGCGTACTTCCAGGCGAACGCGGAGATGACCGTGACGATCCCGTAGGGCAGCAGGATCGCGGTCCGCACCGTCCGCCGCCCGAAGACGGCGCGGTGCATCACCATCGCGAGCGCGAATCCGATGACGAGCTCCACCCCCACCGTCGCCACGGTGATGATCAGGGTGGTGAGCACCGTCTGCCAGAACAGGGCGTCCGACAGCGCGGTCGCGTAGTTGCCGAGCCCGACGAAGTGCCGGTCCTCCGGCGCGGTGATCCGGTAGCTGAACAGGGACTGGTAGACGGCGTTGACCAGCGGGTACGCGGTGACCAGGAGCATCACCACCACGGCGGGCAGCGAGAGCAGCAGCCCGAGCCTGCGCTCGGCGCGGCCGCGGTCGGAGATCTCCGCGCGGGCGGGGGCGGGGGCGCTGCCGGACCGGCCGAGCTTCGGCGCCGTTTCTGCGGACGTCATCCGGACACCTTCCTTTCCGAGCCTTCCCTCAGAGCAGCGCCTGGTCGCTCAGGACCGCCCGGACGAACTCCGCGGACCGGCGCGGCGTCGTCGCGGGGTTCACCGACGCGGGCGGATGCCAGCGGTTCTGGACGGCGCCGGACAGGTCGGCGTAGTAGGGGGTGGCCGGGCGGGGCGCGGCCGCGGCGATGGAGTCCCGCATCAGCGGGGCCATCGGGAACTCCTTGAGGATGTCGGGATCATCGAAGATCGCCGGCCGGGCGGCGACGTTGCCCTCGTCGAGCATGTACCGCTTCATGTTGGCCGGTGAGGTGATGCACCGGGTCGCCTCGACGGCGAGGGTCTCGTGCTTGCTGTACGCGCCGATCCCGATCTCGATGCCCCCGAAGGGCGGCTTGCTCGGCTGCCGCGGGTCGACCCGCGGGTAGCGGGCCCAGCCGAGGTCGCCGACGACGTTCTTGCCGATGGCGCCCGCGTCGGCGTCGCCCTTCTCGGCCCGCCAGACGTAGCCCCAGTTGAGCAGGAAGCCGCCGCGCGCGCCGTTGATCGTCGCCCGGGACTGCTCCTCGATGTCGGTGGACAGCGTCGGGCTCGCGGCCGAGGACCGGGCGAGCCTCCGGATGATCGACGCGGCCTGCTTCGCGGCCGGCGAGTCGATGTCGATGCGCGCGTCGTCGCCCTTCTCGGCGTCGCTGATGATGCGGCCCCCGGCCGAGGCGATCAGCGCGTTGATCCACACCATGTAGCCCTCGTACCGGTTGCCCTGGACGCCGATCGTGGTGTTCGTCCGGACGGCCGCGTCGAGGAGCTTGTCCCAGGTGAAGTCGGCGGCGTTCGGGTCGATGCCCGCCTTCTTCGCCACCGACTTGCGGTACCACAGCAGCTGCGTGTTGGCCCAGAAGGGCGCCGCGTAGAGCCTGCCCTCCCACATCGAGCTCTGCACCGCGGGGGCGAAGACGCCGTCGGTCAGCGGTGCGGCCTCGCCCTTGGTGAACGGGCGCAGGAAACCGGCGTTGGCCGCCTCGGCGACGAACACCGGGTCCAGGCTCATGAGGTCGAGCCCGGAGTCCTTGGCGGCCAGCCGCCTGATCAGCTGCTCGCGCTGCTGCGTCGCGTCGCTCGGAAGCAGCGACGTCTCGATCCGGTACCGGCCGCCCGCGGCCTGCGTGCAGGACTTCGCGAGGGCCGCCTGACCGCCGTTGTCGGGGTTGACGTACCAGGTGAGCTTCGGCGTCCCGCCGTCGTCGCCGCAGGCCGTCAGCCCGCCGGCCAGCAGTGCCAGCGCCACCGCGCCCCTGAGCCAAGCCGATCGCGCCCGCTCCGCGGGACCGTGCCGCCCGGCCGCCCTCTCCCGGGGCCGGGCCCGTCCCGCCTGGTCGCTCTCCGTTCGATCGGCTCGCTCATCCATGAGGCCTCCCGAAGGTCCCACCGGACCGCGGGCACTTCGCCGGGCCGCACCCTCGGCGGGATTGGTCCCCCATTCGACCACCGGATCGGGTGAGTGTCGAGATCCGGAGAGTAATCGGAAGGCAAAGGATCTTGGTCTCCGCATGGGGTGACCCGGGCCTTCACGTGATCAGAATTCACGGCGCGAGAAGGCGCGGAGAGAGCGCGGGCCCCGACCGGCCCGCGCTTCCCTCCGCGCCTTCGCCTGATGGGCGGATGTGGCGTGGTGAACGGCTCTAGTAACCGCCGCCCGACCCGTAGCCGCCGCCTCCGCCGCCGCCCCCGTCACCGGTGCCGGATCCCGTGCCGACGGCCTTCTTGCCGGTCGGGGTGGTGGCCCACCAGACCCCGCCGACGCCCTGGCCCTTGGTGTCACCGGGCTGCTTGTCCTGCTCGTAGTAGTACATGGGCCAGCCGTCGATGGTGAGCTGGCACTTGCCGTCGTCCTTGCGCTCGATGAAGTTGACGACCTTCTTCGAGACGCCTTCCAGCTTGAGGTGCTTCCAGCCATTGAAGACGGCCGGCGGCCACGCCTTCTTGCACGAGCCAAAGCAGTTGGTCGTCGGCGGCTTGTTCTTGTCCTTGTCGTAGCGGTAGAGCGTCATGCCCTTGCCGTCGGTCAGGATGAGGCCGAGTTTCGGGTCCCGCTTGGCCTTGACGACCGTCCAGCCCTTCCAGCGGTTGCCGTTCGCCTGCTTGAGCGGGGCCGCCTTCTTGCCGGTCGGGGCCGCGGCGTACCAGGTGCCGCCCACGCCCTGGCCTCTCGTGTCGCCGGGGCTGCGGTCCTTGGCGAACCGGTAGAGCGGCCACCCGCCCAGCGTGACCTGCCACTTGCCGTCCGGCCGCTTCACCTTGCCGACCAGCGACTGCTGGACGCCCTTGACCTCGGTGTTCCCCTGGCCCGCCCACACCGGCGGCCACGCCTTGGCGCACGCGTCCGCGCAGGTCGACGCGGGCGGCCGGGCGGTGTCGTTGTCGAAGCGGTAGAGCGTCATGCCCGTGCCGTCGGTGACGACCCTGCCGAGCTTGGTGACGCTGGCCACCTCCAGGACGGTCGGTTCCGGGGCGGGCGACTCGGACGGCTCGGCCGACGGCTGCGCCTGCGCCTGGGTGCCCGCGGCGTTCTGCTTCCCGCCGGCCTTCTCCTGCCCGCACCCGCTCAGCACCAGTCCCGACGCCGTGAGGGCGGCCGCAGCGGGGATCGCCCAACGTGGGAATTTCATGTCGTGTCCTCCAGGTGGTCCTGGGCCCCGGCTCCGGTTCCAGGTCCCGCACGTCGATCGAGGTGGAGCCGCCGCTCTCCCGGATCGAGGAGGAATACGGTGAACCCCTCGGAGCGGGTTCAACCGCCTGGAACCGGCCACCCTCGCGCCGAGTCCCATGCTTGTGCCGCATGCCTGCGGCGGCGGACGAGGAAGGCTGCGGTGACCACGGGAAACGACTCAGCGGACGGCCCGGTCGACCTCACGAAGAAACGTCCCCCGGCGCCGGTACCGGAGCGGGGTTCGGTACAGGAGCGGAGTCCGGTACCGGCGCGTCCGGGGCCGGCGTGGATCGTCGTGCCGGCTCGCGTGGTGGCGCTGATCGTCGTGGTCCCGCTGCGGCTCGGATGGGACCTGGCCGTGCTGGCTGCCCGCGGTGTCCGCGCGGCGTGGAACGTTCTCATGCGGGTGCCGGGCCGGTTCGCCCGGCTCCTCGGCCGGATGCTCCGCGGCACCTGGAACGCCCTGTACCGATGGCTGCTCGCTCCGGCCGGACGGCTGCTGGCCGCCATCGGACGGGGCATCGCCGCGCTGCTCGACCTCCTGCTCGTCCGGCCGCTGCGCTGGCTCGCCGTCGTCGTGGTCCTCGGCTTCCTGCGGTGGGTCGGGCGCGGGACCGGACGGCTGGCCCGCTGGATCCACCGCGTCCTCATCGCGCCGATCGGCCGTTTCCTGGCCCTGATCGGACGCGGCCTCGGAGGACTGCTCGCGTTCCTCGTGCTCCGTCCGCTCCAGGTCCTCGGCCGCGGGCTCGCCTGGCTGTTCGGCGTCCTCGGGCGCGGTCTCGGGCTGCTTCTCAAGGGCATCGGCCTGCTGATCGGCGTGCTCGTCGTCCTGCCTGCCGTGCTGCTGTGGCGCTACGTCCTGCGCCCGCCGCTGCTCGGCCTCGCCTGGCTGGCCCGCGCCCTCTGGGCCGGCCTCGCCTGGCTCGGCCGCGGCACGCTCACCCTCCTGGTCGCGCTCGGCGGCGCGCTCGCCACCGGCTGGCGCGCCCTCGCGGCGGCGGTGGCGTGGTCATGGCGGCTGATCGGCCGCTTCCTGGCCTGGCTGGGACGCGTCCTGATCGTCGTGCCCGCACGGGCGATCTGGCGCTACCTCCTGGCCCCGATCGTCGCCGGGGCCATGGGAACCTGGCGCCTCGCCGCCCGGATCCTCCGCTGGCTCTGGCGAACGCTCGTCGTCGTCCCGCTGCGGGTACTGGTCGTCGCCCCGGCCCGCTGGGTACGGCAGAGCGTCCTACGCCCGATAGGACACGGCGTCCGCTCAACCTGGCGAGTCACCGTACGAGACCCCCTACGCGCGGCACGGCGCACGATGCGAGAAGCAGCCCACGACGTCCGCCTCACCCTCCGCCGGACCTTCCGCGGAAAGTAGAACGCGCTGACCCCCAAGGGGACCAGCGCGTTCCGTTCGCTACTCGTCGGTGTCGGTGGTGCGCTGCTCGGTGCGTTCGCGCATCTTGCGGAGCAGGTCCTTCTTCTTCTCGGCCGCCTTGGCGGCCTCGCCGTCGGCTGCCCGCGCCTTGCCGCCGCGCAGTTCTCCGCGCGACAGGTTCCTACGCTGGCCGCCCACGCCGAGCATGCCGTTGCGGCCTCGGCTCTTGGACATGGTGATCTCCCGTCCGGCTGGGTGTCGTGGTCGGTCGCACCCAGGTCCGGCCGTGCGGGAGCGCGCAGCTCAGACGCGAATCGCGTCCCGGCCGGACCCGGCGGCGGGACGGTCGCGGTAGACGCGCTGGGGAGTGGGCCACCAAGCGGTGGCCTCGGCATTGAGAAGCATGCGGTCAGGGTGGCAGCCGGTTCGGTGGGCCTCAAACGAATTTCTTGTAAGGGCTGCTGGGATACTGGTGAGTGATGTACAGACTCCTTTTCTCACTGGTCATCGCCCGCGTCTCGGCGGAGAGCGTCCACCATCTGACCCTGCGGGCTCTGCGTGCGATCCAGGCGGTGCCCGGTGCGGTGCCGCTGCTGCGGCGGCTGTTCGCACCGCGCGACCCGGCGCTGGCCGTCCGCGCGTTCGGGCTGGACTTCCCGAGCCCGCTCGGGCTCGCCGCCGGGTTCGACAAGGACGCCGTCGCCTACGCGGCGCTCGGTGCCTTCGGGTTCGGCCACGTCGAGATCGGGACGGTGACCGGGCGCCCGCAGCCCGGCAACCCGCGCCCGCGGCTGTTCCGGCTCGTCCCTGACCGGGCGGTCGTGAACCGGATGGGCTTCAACAACGAGGGCTCCGAGGCCGCCGCGCGGCGGCTCGCCGAGCGGGCTCCGGGAGTGGTCGTCGGCGCCAACATCGGCAAGACCAAGGTCGTCCCGGAGGCCTCGGCCGCCGCCGACTACGTGGCGAGCACCGAGCGGCTCGCCCCGCACGCCGACTACCTCGTCGTCAACGTCAGCTCCCCCAACACGCCGGGCCTGCGGAACCTCCAGGCCGTCGAGCACCTGCGCCCGCTGCTGACGGCCGTGCGCGAGGCCGCCGACCGCTCCTCCGCCCGCCGCGTCCCGCTGCTGGTGAAGATCGCACCCGACCTGGCGGACGACGACGTCGACGCCGTCGCCGACCTCGCCCTCGAACTCGGCCTCGACGGCATCATCGCGACCAACACCACCATCGGCCGCGACGCCCTGCTCAGCCCGCCCGCGCTGGTCAAGGAGACCGGCGGGCTGTCGGGCGCGCCGCTGCGCGAGCGGTCGGTCGAGGTGCTGCGCCGGCTGCGGTCCCGCACGGGCGGGCGGCTCGTGCTGATCTCCGTCGGCGGGGTCGAGACGGCCGACGACGTGTGGGAACGCGTCCGGGCGGGCGCGACCCTCGTCCAGGGGTACACCGGGATGATCTACGGCGGTCCGCTCTGGGCGCACCGCGTCAACCGCGACCTGTCGCGCCGCCTGCGCGGCAGCGCCTTCCGCACTCTGGACGAGGCCCGCGGCTGACCCGGGGCGTTCCCCCGGGCTAGGCGAAGAAGCCGTCGGCGATCAGCTCCGGCAGGACGGCGGCGGCGTGCGCGCGGACCTCGCCGGGGTCCATGCCCGTGAGTTGGGCGATGGCGTCCAGGAGCGGATCGAGGGGCAGGGTGCCGTCGCAGACCCCCGCGAGGGCCGCCTCGACCGTTCCGACGCCGGCGGCGCGGCGGAGCCGGCCGGCCTGCCGCAGGACGATCCGCTCCGGGTCCTCGGCACCGGGCGGGCCGATCTGTTCCTGGACGAGACCGGGCGCCGCCGCGAGCAGTCGTCCACAGGCTGTGGAAAACTCTTCCGCTCTCACGAGGCCGTCGAGAACCTCGTGCGCGTAGGCGCCGGCGGGCTGCTCGACGGCGTGCCGCAGCTCCTCGATCCGGACGGCCGGGCGCTCGCTGCGCCGCAACGTGATCCAGCCGAACCCGATCCCGGTGACGTTCCGCCGCTCGAACTCGTCGAGCCACGCCCCGTACCGGGCGCGGTATTCGGGCGTGCCCGCCTCGCAGGAATCCCGCAGCCACAACTCGGCGTACTCCGCCGGATCCTGGACGTCGCGCTGCACGATCCACGCGTCGCAGCCGTCCACCCACGCGCCGACGCGCTCCTCCCAGGGAGTCCCTCCGACATGCAGCCAGTTGGCCAGGAGCTGGCAATATCCGCCGTCGTTCAGGTAGCGGGAGGCGTTCTCGACGAGGCGGCGGCAGAAGTCGTCGCCCGCCATCCCGGACTCGCGGTAGGTGAACCGCCGGTCGCCGGGCGGCGCGACGACGAACGGCGGATTCGACACGATCAGGTCGAAGCGGCGGCCCTCGACCGGCTCCAGCAGCGACCCGCACAGCCGTTCGGCGCCCTCCACGCCGGACAGCGCGAAGCTCATCCCGGCCAGCTCCAGCGCCCGCGGATTCACGTCCGTCGCGGTGACGCGCGCACCCGGCGACCGTCCCGCCACATGCACGGCCTGGACGCCGCATCCCGTGCCCAGATCGAGCACGCTGTCCACAGGCCTGTGGATAACCAACCGGGCGAGATTGCCGGACGCGCCACCGGTTCCGACCACATGATCGTCCGCCGGGAGGCGCCCGTCCCCGGGCCGCACCTTCAGATCGGACACGGCATAACCGGCGTGCCCGTCGCCGTCCACCGCCTCCAGCGGCTCGACGCGCAGCAGCGCCCGCACCTGCCCGCCCGACACCTCGGCGAGCCCCGCCGCCACCAGATCGTCCGAGGCGACCGCGCCTTCGGGGACGGGCACCTGGAGCCAGAACAGCCGCGTCAGCGCCTCGACGGGCGATCCGCCGGCCGTCGCCCGCAGCGCGGGCACGATCTCGTCCCGCGCCAGCGCCCCACCCGCGACCGGGCCGAGCGACTCGCGCACCCCCGCGACGGTGTAACCGGCTCCGAGCAGCAGTTCGCGCACACGACGAAGATCAGGCATCCGCTCATCCTGCCCGCTGCGGGCCGGGCGCGCGTCCCGGATCGCCGTCCGGGGATCAGCCCAGGTAGGTCTGGAAGCCCTCGGCCAGGGACTCGGCGATGCGCTGCCGGAAGGACGCGCTGGACAGCTTGTCCGCGTCGCCCTTGTTCTGCATGTTGCCGCACTCGATGAAGACCTTCGGCACGGTCGACATGTTGAGCCCGCCGAGATCGTCGCGCCGGTCGATGGCCTTCTTGCCGAGGTAGTTGGAGTACGGGATGCCGGTGCCCTCGTGATAGGCGTTCCGCAGCGCCTCGCCCAGCTCGGCGGAGCCGGACACCATCTCGGAGTTCCGGCCGATGGACAGCGGCTCGATGATGTGGAAGCCGTGGCCGGACGCGGACGCCCCGTCGGCGTGGATGGACAGCGCGGCGTCCGCCTTGAGCCGGTTGCCGAGCGCGGCGCGCTCGGTGACGCAGGGGCCGACGCTCTTGTCGTCCTTGCGGGTCAGCGAGACCTTCGCCCCCCGGGACCTCAGGATGCCGGCGAGCCTCTTCGACACGTCCCAGGTGAAGGCGTGCTCGGTGTAGCCGGCCCTGGTCTCGGTGCCGGTCGTGTCGCACGCCTTGCTGCCGTTGCCGATCTTCACCTGCCGGTTGATCTCGGACGGGTGGTCGGCGTTGCCGCCGTTGTGCCCGGGGTCGATCACGATGACCTTGCCGTCCAGCGACCGCGCGTCACCCTGGGCGGACGCGGGCGACTTGCCGCCCCCGGCGCCCGGGGACGCCGCCCCGGCCGTCGGCGGCCCGGCCGCCTCGCCGCCGCCGGACGTCCCGGAGGAACCGTTGCACGCGACGAGCGCGCCCAGGCACAGCGCGATACCGGCGACCGCGGGGCCGCCCCGATGAATCCGCACAGGCCGTTTTCCTCCGTGATGACTTCGTTACCGACCCTGACAGTCTGCACACCGGTACGGGTTCGTCAAACGGAGTCGGGAAAATCAGCCTCGCAGCGGGTCCTCCTTGCCCAGCAGGGCGGCGAGGGCGCGCGCCTCGTCGGCGTCCAGGCCGAGGACCACGCGGGGACGCCCCCACGGGTGGTCGATCGAATGGGCAACGTAGCTGGCGACGGACTCCGACACCTGCTCGGCGAGGCCGCGGGCGTGCCGCCACTCCGACCACGCGCGTTCCAATTCGCTCGCCGCGCGCTGCGCGCACGACACCAGTTCCGGATCACGCACGACCTGTTCCCCTCTGGTGAACGGACCCTCTCCCGACCGCCGGCAGGACCGTCCCGGCGGCCTTCCGTGAGGCCGCCCGGGACCGCCCGCCGACGGTGAAGTCCCATTAACCACCTGGCCGCGTGCCCCGTCCCGGGGAATGCGGCAGGTTTGGCCAGCCCCTTACCCGGCGCGCGCCGGTTCGACGAACGATCGACCGTCCCCGTACCCCGGCCATAACCGGCCCCGGGCGACGGCGCCGGCACGATGCACGACGTCGAGGACCATGACGCCACGATCGTGGGACGCGTCAGCGGCGAGCCGACAGGACGACGGACCTCGGGAGCACGGCCGCGGCGGCACGGGGCGGAGCTGCGCGGGACGCGGCGTCACCGGCCAGGGCGGCGGGCGTCACGACGCGCGGATCACGGCACGGACCGGGCTTGGCGGGAGCGAGGAGAAGGCGGGGGGACGTCCTGCGGCGGCGCACAGGCGGGTCACGGGGCGGGCGCGGGCCCCGTCGTCGAGCGGACCACCAGGTGCGGGACGACCAGCTTCTGCCGCGCGGCGCGGGACGGGTCGCCGATGCGCGCGGTGAGCATCTCGGCGGCCACCCGGCCCATGTCGCGGCGCGGCTGGTCGACGCTGGTCAGCGAGATGTGCCGGATCGCCGCGAGGTGGGTGTTGTCGTAGCCGATGATCGAAAGGTCCGCCGGGACCCGCATGCCGAGCTCGTCGGCGGCCGACAGCGCCCCGGTGGCGACCAGGTCGTTGGGAGCGAAGATCGCGGTCGGCCGGGCGTCGCGGCGCAGCAGCGAGAGCGCGGCCCGGTAGCCGCCGTCCTCGGTGAAGTCGCCGGGCTCGACGACGATCTCGCCGGCCAGGTCGTGCCGCCGCATCGCCTTCTCGTAGCCGGCGCGGCGGTAGCGCGCGGTGGTGGAGCGCGCGCCCTCGATGTGCGCGATCCGGCGGTGGCCGTGCTGGACGAGATGGTCGACGGCGAGGTTCGCACCGAGCTCGTCGTCGTCCACCACGATGTCGACGCCCACCACGTCGCGCTCGCCGACGACCACCACGGGGACGCTGGCGGCCGCCTCCTTGAGCGACTCGGGGACGACGCTGAGCAGGACCAGCCCGTCCACCCGCATCTCCAGGAACGCCTCGACCGCCTCGGCCTCGAACATCGGGTCCCAGCGGCCGCTGCCGACCAGCATCCGCAGCCCCGCGCCGTGCAGGCTCTCCTGGAGCCCGTCCAGGAACTCGGCGAAGAACGGGTTGTGCAGGTCGGCGACGATGGCGCCGATCAGCCGGGTGCGTCCCTCGACCAGGCTGCGCGCCACCGCGTTCGGGCGGTAGCCGAGCTCCCGGGCGGCCTGCAGAACGGCCTGTCTCCGGCGTTCGCTCACATGCGGTGACCCTCGCATGACCAGCGAGACGAGCGATTTGGACACTCCCGCGCGTTCAGCGACATTGCGGATGGTCGGTTTCGGCGCGGGCACCGTCCTGCCCTCGTCGCGCGGTGCGGGAGAGGGCTCGCTGCGCGGCCGAGGCACCGCGCCCTCTCCCTGCAAGTCGTGCGGGGGATTTGCTTCATCTGCTGACATGGCACTCCGTCCAGGGGAACCTGCAGGACCTGCCGCGGCGGCGCCCCGGTGAGGGATTCGGCGCACCGCCCTCCGCTCAGGAGGAGATGCCATGATGCCGCGCCTTCCCCCCATACCGCCGCGACACTGAGTAACGGGCATCCGACAATGGTGGTTCGGGCCTGTGGTGTTCTGGATCACACTCGTGGCGGGGAACCGGCGGCGGGCCCGCCGGCGTCGCGCTCGGTGTGCGCCCCGACGGCGCCCGGCTCGGATACCCTGCCCAGGTGGGAGATCGTGCGATGGCCGGTGCGAAGGCGCGCGGCCGGCCGAGCGGCGGGCGCGGCCGGCGCCGGCTCAGCGTGGACGAACGGCGGGACGAGCTGATCGAGGCGGCGCTGCAGCTTTTCAGCACGCGCTCGCCCGAGGACGTCTCGATCGACGACGTCGCGGCGAAGGCGGGAGCCTCCCGGGCGCTGGTCTACCACTACTTCGGCGGCAAGAACGAGCTGTACATCGCGGCGCTCGGCAGTGCCGCGAAGCAGCTGTCGGTACTGCTGGAACCGCCCACGGAGGGCAGGCCGCTCGAACGGCTGCGGATCTCGCTGAAGCGCTACTTCGACTTCGTGGAGAGCCACGCGGCCGGGTACACGGCGCTGCTGCGCGGCGGGCCGGCCGACCGCTCGGGCGAGGCCGGCGAGATCGTGGACGGGATCCGCCGGCTGCTGCTGGACCGGATCCTGCACTCGCTGGACGTCGACGTGCCGCCGCCGATCCTGCGCATCACGCTGCGCTGCTGGATGGCGACCGTGGAGACCGCCGGCCTGGACTGGCTGGAGAACCGCGACGTGTCCCGCCCCGATCTGGAGCGGCTGCTGGTCGACCAGCTCGTGGTGATCATGCAGGTCTCCGGCAGGCACGACCCGGGCACGGGCGCCCTGTTCGACCGCCTGGCCCACGAAGAGATGAACCATTAGGCCGTGTTTCAACGTCCCGGCCCACTTCGCTCGCCTGGCGGCTGTGTTTCAACAGTCCCGGCCCACTTCGCTCGCCTGGCGGCTCGCTACGTGACCGGTACTGGGCGAACGCGGCATCGCTTCGCGATCTGCCCGGTTCCGCTCGCCTTCGGCTTCGCTCCACCGGCCAGGTCACGCGTTCGCGCGTGCGGCTGAGCCACTTCGAGACAGGCCCTAGCCGCCCGGAGACGAACCACTAACCGCTCGACCTGCGGTTATCGCGCTGACGTGCGCGGAGTTTCGGACACCCAACTCACCCGCGTCCACAACCGGACACACCCCCCGCAACCAAACCACGTCCCGCGACGGGCGCGTCCCTCGCACCGGCGCGGCATCCTCAACCGGCGCACCGCTCAGACCAGGTGCGTTCCGTGACAGACGCGTCGTCCGCAACCTGCGCGTCTCTCAGGAGAGACGCATTGTCCGAAACCTGTGCGATCGCCGGAACTGGGGCGTTGTTTTGGGAGTGTGCGCTCTGTCCCCGGGAGCGGGTTGGTGCCCGTCCCAGGGACAGCGCGACTTCGGCGTTCGGGACCGACGGTTCTCGGATGACCGTGGTCCCGTGTCGGCCAGGAGACCACTGAGCGGGTCCCCGCACGTATCTCGGGCGCGAGGTCCGATCAAGGGCCTCCTGGCCGCCCCCCTCTTGCGCTGTGCGTCCGGAGGGCTCCGCTGGAGCCCTGCCGGTCGGCGTGCCTACTCCGAACGCTGCTGCGGGATTCCCGCGAGCAGCGCCCGCACCTCCGCCTCGCGGTACCGGCGATGCCCGCCGAGCGTGCGGATCGACGTGAGCTTTCCCGCCTTCGCCCAGCGCGTGACGGTCTTGGGGTCGACGCGGAACATCGTCGCCACCTCCGCCGGCGTCAGCAGGGGCTCGGCCTCTGGCGTACGTGCTGACATGTTTGCGGCCTCTCCTCCGTGGACCGATGACAGCGATCCTGCGATTGATCCTCGCGTGGTCACTGATGTCCCCTATGGCCCGAAAGAGCCACTATGACATCACAACGTGTAACCTTGCCACCACTCAGCGCAACAAGCAAGTTCCTGGCGGTAGTTGCGTGCAAACATCCCCGCGAGAGCGGGGAAGTGTGCATGTCCGGCGACGGCTGGGTCACGCTGCGTGATTCTAGCGACACGTATAGTCGTATCGCGCGCGGATTCGGGAAATTTGTTTTAGTTCGCGGCCTCCAGCGCCCGCACGGGGCGCCAGCGGGCCAGGAGACGCTTGTACATCGCGACCGTCAGCTCGACCTCACCTCGCTCCATCCCGGTGAGGGCCACGGTCATCTCCGCGACCGACTCGTCCGTACGGAGCGTGGCGTCGTCCAGGAGATGGACGAGCCCGCCGTAGTCGAGTTCCACGAGCGCGCCGGGATGGAACTCGCCGAGCCACCGGCCGAGGGTGTCCAGCCGTCCCGCCGACAGGAGGTAGACGTCCTCCGTCCCCTCGCCGAGATTCTCGCGCACCACCGGGAGCGCGGCCGCCACCCGGCGGCGCGCCTCCCCCATCGAGGTGACGTAGATCAGGGTCCGCACGGGCGCCGCCGTCGCCGGGCCGTGGGCCGCGGGCTCCTCGGCCGTGTCGTCCGGCGGCCGGTAGCCGGTCCCCGGCGTGCCGAGCGTCAGGCACCGCTCGCCGCGCGCGAACGGCACGAACCAGTCCAGCGGGACGTGCCAGGTGCTCGTCAGGATGTGCGGGCGGAGGGAGCGGCCGGCGTTCTTCCACTGCTCGAAGTCGCTGCGCACCCGCTCGGACAGGGGCGGCGGGACGAAGGCCGCCGCGACGCCCGCCGCGTGCTCGTCCCTGAAGCGCTCGAAGGCCAGCCAGGAGCGCAGCCGCGTCCCCCACGGGCACACGTAGATCATGTCCTCCAGGCGCCGCACGTAGGCGTCCCTGCTCTCCCGCTCCGGGACGACCTCGGGCGGCGAGCCCGTCAGCCTGAGCACGGCCTCCCGGTTCTCCGCCCCGAGCGCGTGGATCCGCCTGGGACGGCGCCTGGAGTCGGCGTAGACCGTCCACAGGGTCCGCGCGGGCTCCGGGAAGGCGGTCACCGGTTCATAAACCCGTAGGTACGCCGCGTACGGAAGCACCATCGCATCGTGACATGAGAATCGCATCGTGACATGAGATTCGGTCGGGCGTGGCGCCATCGCGCGCCCTAGGCTGATCTTAGAGACAGAGAGGAGGGCACTACCGTGCCTAATGTCTTCGGGGCGCCCCACAAGGGCACCGAACCCCGACACGAGCAGGTCGTCTTCTGCCAGGACGAGGCCAGCGGCCTGCGCGCCATCATCGCCATCTACTCCACCGCGCTGGGCCCGTCCCTGGGAGGCACCCGCTTCTACCCGTACGGCTCCGAGGAAGAGGCCCTCGCCGACGTGCTGAACCTGTCCCGGGGCATGGCGTACAAGAACGCCCTGGCCGGGCTCGACCTCGGCGGCGGCAAGGCCGTCATCATCGGCGACCCCGCCACGGACAAGTCCGAGGCGATGCTGCGGGCCTACGGTCGGTTCGTCCAGTCGCTGAACGGCCGGTACTACACGGCGTGCGACGTGGGCACCTTCAGCGAGGACATGGACATCGTCGCGCGCGAGTGCCGCTTCGTCACCGGACGGACGGTCGCGCACGGCGGCGCCGGCGACTCGTCCATCCTCACGGCGTTCGGCGTGTTCCAGGGCATGCGGGCCGCGGCCGAGACGGTGTGGGGCCAGGCCACGCTGCGCGGCAGGCGGGTCGGGGTGGAGGGCGTCGGGAAGGTCGGCCACCGCCTGGTGGAGCACCTGCGCGAGGACGGCGCGGACGTCGTGATCTGCGACGTGGACGAGGCCGCCGTCGACCGCGTCCGGGCACTGCACCCCGAGGTGGAGGTGGTCGCCGACGCCGACGCCATGGTCCGCACGGAGCTCGATGTCTACGCGCCGTGCGCGCTGGGCGGCTCCCTCAACGACGACACCGTGCCCGTGCTGGGCGCCAAGGTCGTCTGCGGCGCCGCCAACAACCAGCTCGCCCACCCGGGCGTGGAGAAGCGCCTCGCCGACCGCGGCGTCCTGTACGCGCCCGACTACGTGGTGAACTCCGGCGGCGTGATCCAGGTCGCGGACGAGATCGAGGGCTTCAACTTCGACCGCGCCAAGGCCCGCGCCGCGGGCATCTACGACACCACCCGGAAGATCTTCGCGCTGGCCTCCGACGAGGGCGTCCCGCCGGCGGTGGCCGCCGACCGCCTCGCGGAGCGGCGGATGTCGGAGGTCGGCAGGCTGCGCGGCATCCTTCTCTGAGCTTCGCGGGGTACGGCCTCCGAGCTCGCGGAAGGCGCGGGCGGAGGGTGCACTCCCTAGACCTGTTTAGACCGTTGCAAAACCGTTGTGAGGGCCACCGTGGGGCGGCGTACGACCGTCCCACGGTGGCCTTCGCACGTTCACGTGACCACCGGATACACTGTTGTCATCAGCAACAGGGGCGCCGCCACGTACCGTCGATGTACCGAGCCAGGCGCAAAACGGGTACGGTTGTACCCGTGACTGACGCATGGCTCATCAGGCACCGGTTCGTGTGGTACACGCGCGCGTTGATGGGCCCACGAAAGCCCTGACCATCGAGGGGGTCGAGCCAATGGGTCGCGGCCGAGCCAAGGCCAAGCAGGTGAAGGTTGCCCGGCAGCTCAAATACAGCACCGGCAACACGGACCTCGACCGCCTGAAGGATGAACTAGGAGTCAGCGACTCCGGCGAAGACTCCTATGACGAGCTCGCCGAGAAGTACGCCGACTACGCCGATGACTACGGCACGGAGACCCGCAAGGACGACACCTCCGGTTGACCGGCAGACAGCACGCCACCGCCCGCACCGCCGGGCGGTGGCGTTTGTCATGGGCCGGACCAGGTCCGGGGGCCGCCGCTCACGCTGAGCGACCCCACGGGCCGCGTTCGGTGTCCGGCATGCCTCCGTTGCCCTGAGAGGTCCGGGAGGGGCTCAGCGTCCCGTTCAGCCCCGTCCGCGAGGTCGGGTGGGGCGGCGGGGTCCGCAGGCCGGCGGATCAGCGGAAGGTCGCTTCGCCGGTTCCCTCGGTGATCTCACCGAGGACCCAGGACGGGACGCCGCGGGAGGTCAGCAGGCGGAGCGCCTCGTCGGCGCGGTCCGGGGCGACGATCGCGGCCATGCCGACTCCGAGGTTGAACGTCTTGTCCATCTCGGCCTGCGGCACGTCGCCGTGCGCCTGGAGCAGGCGGAACACGGCCGGGACCTCCCAGGACGAGCGGTCCAGCACGGCGTCCGCCCCGGGCGGCAGCGACCGGGCCAGGTTCGCCGCCAGCCCGCCGCCCGTGATGTGCGCGAACGCCCGCGCCCCTCCGGTCTCGGCCAGGGCGAGGCAGTCCTTGGCGTAGATGCGCGTCGGGGTGAGGAGCTCCTCGCCCAGCGGACGGTCGAGATCGGCCGATCGTGACTCCAGCGTCAGATCCGTCGTCGCCAGGATGTGCCGGACGAGCGAGTACCCGTTCGAGTGGATCCCGGACGACGCCATGGCGATCACGACGTCGCCCGCCCGCACGCGTTCGGGCCCGAGGATCCGGTCGGCTTCGACGACACCCGTCCCGGCGCCCGCCACGTCGAACTCGTCGGCCTCCAGCAGGCCGGGGTGCTCGGCGGTCTCGCCGCCCACGAGGGCGGCGCCGGCGAGAGCGCACGCGTCGGCGATCCCGCCGACGATGTCGGCGATGCGCTCCGGGACGACCTTGCCGCAGGCGATGTAGTCGGTCATGAACAGCGGCTCGGCGCCGCACACCGCGAGGTCGTCGATGACCATGCCGACCAGGTCGTGCCCGATCGTGTCGTAGACGCCCAGGCGCCGCGCCAGGTCGACCTTGGTGCCGACGCCGTCCGTGGACGTCGCGAGCAGGGGCCTCTTGTAGCGCAGCAGTGCCGAGGCGTCGAAGAGCCCCGCGAACCCGCTGACGTCGTCGACGACCTCGGGCCGCCGCGAACGGGCCACCCGGGACTTCATCAGCTCGACGGCGCGCTCGCCCGCCGCGATGTCGACGCCTGCGGCCTCGTAGGAGGTCGTCGGGCGGTCCGTCATCGGGTGGCCTCCAGCAGGTGCTTGCCGCGGGCGTCCTGCTCCACCGGGATCGGGTACTGGCCGTCGAAGCACGCCCGGCACAGCTCGTCCTTCGCGATCTGCGAGGCGGAGATCAGCTCCTCCAGGGAGACGTAGCCGAGCGAGTCGGCGCCGATGGAGTCGCGGATCTCCTCCACCGACAGGTTCCCGGCGATCAGCTCGGCCCGGGTCGCGAAGTCGATGCCGTAGAAGCACGGCCAGGCGACGGGCGGGCTGGAGATCCGCACGTGCACCTCGGCGGCGCCCGCGTCCCGCAGCATCGACACGATGGCGCGCTGGGTGTTGCCGCGCACGATCGAGTCGTCCACCACGACCAGGCGCTTGCCCTCGATCGCCTCCCGCAGCGGGTTCAGCTTCAGGCGGATGCCGAGCTGGCGGATCGTCTGGGACGGCTGGATGAACGTCCGGCCGACGTAGGAGTTCTTGACCAGGCCCTGGCCGTAGGGGATGCCGGACGCCTCGGCGTAGCCGATCGCGGCCGGCGTGCCCGACTCGGGCGTCGGGATGACCATGTCGGCCTCGACGGGGTGCTCGCGGGCCAGCCGCCGCCCGACCTCGACGCGGGTGGCCTGGACGCTGCGCCCGGCGATCGTCGTGTCGGGCCGCGCCAGGTACACGTACTCGAACAGGCAGCCCTTCGGGCGCGCCTCGGCGAACCGCTCGGACCGCACGCCCTCGCCGTCGAGCGCGATCAGCTCGCCCGGCTCGATCTCCCGGACGAACCGGGCGCCGACGATGTCGAGCCCGGCCGTCTCCGAGGCGACCACCCAGCCGCGGTCCTCCAGGGAGCCGAGCACGAGCGGCCGGATGCCCTCGGGGTCGCGGGCCGCGTAGAGCGTCCCCTCGTCCATGAAGACCAGGGAGAACGCGCCGCGGGTCGCGGGGAGGATCTCCCGCGCCGCCTCCAGGGCGCCGCCCTGGCCGCGGGCGGCGAGCAGGGCGGTGAGGACCTCGGTGTCGGTCGTGGCGGTCAACTCGCCCGGGTCCAGCCGCGCGGCCAGTTCGGGCGTGTTGATGAGGTTGCCGTTGTGGACGAGCGCGAGCCCGCCGTCGTCGGTGGACCGGAACGTGGGCTGCGCGTTCTCCCACGTGGGCGAGCCGGTCGTGGAGTAGCGGCAGTGGCCGACGGCGATGTGGCCGCGCAGCGTGTTCAGCACCGACTCGTCGAAGACCTGGGCGACGAGGCCCATGTCCTTGAAGACGACGATGCGCGAGCCGTCGCTCACGGCGATGCCCGCCGACTCTTGCCCGCGGTGCTGGAGCGCGTACAGCCCGTAGTACGTGAGCTTGCTCACTTCGGCCCGGGCCGCCTGTTCGGCGGGGACCCAGACGCCGAAGACGCCGCAGGCGTCCTGCGGAGCACGGTCGGAGGGATCGATGTCGTGGCTCAGACGTCCGTCACGGAGAGGCACGTTCGCCAGTCTAGATGCCCGGTTCACCTGCTCCGATCGGTGGCATCTCCTTAACCGACCTTTACTCCCCGAAACCACGGGGATCACGTGGTGCGGGGGAATCTGGGGGACGACACGTGGAGGAACGCATGACCATGCCCGGGTACCGGACCTACTCGCCCCCCGCTCCGCCGAGGCGGAGCACCCTGGCGCGGTCCTCCCAGGTGCTCGGAATCGTCGGCCTGGCAGGGCTCGCGGTGTGCTTCGCGGGGATGATCCCGGCGCTCGTGGGCCTCGTCCTCGGGACGGTGGCGCTCGTGCGCCGCGCCCCCGACCGGCGCCCCGCCCTCGTGGGGGTGGTCTGCTCCGCGATCGCCCTGCTGATCGGTTCCGGGACGCTCTTCTGGCTGCTGAGCAAAGCGGCCCAGTGCGGGGACGCGGCCCGGTACCCGGACGACGTGTCGCGGCGGAACTGCGTCGAACGCGAATTCCCGTTCGCCCAGGCGACCCCCTGACGCCGGGGTTCAGGCGCCCGGCTGGTCGGCCAGGGAACGGACGGCCTCCTGCCCGAGCGCCGAGGCGTACACGCGCAGATCGTCGACGAGGCCGCCGAAACCGGGCTTGGCAGGCTCTTTGCCCAGGTAGAAGGGCCCGGCCGGGGTGACCACGGGATGTTCCAGCGAGACGGCGGAGTCCTTCTCGCCGTCGATGTAGAGGGCCATGCCCCGGGTGTCCACGACGAAGGCGATGTGCGCCCATTCGCCCACGGCCAGCCGGGCCTTGCTGTCGACGTACTCGGGGCCCTTCACCGTGAACAGCTGGACGCGGAGCCTCATCGCGTCCGGGTACAGCCAAAGGCCCAGACCGCGCGCGTCGTTCTCGGCGACGGGCCTGTAGAGGAGGCTGCGCCACTCGCCCGTGGGCCCCTCGTCGACTCGGACGAAGAAAGCCAGGCCGAACCCGAAGATCTGGCTGAGGACGAGCTGCGGCGCCGCGGGGATCACGGCGCGGTCATTCTCGCCGAGCGACAGCGCCTCCCCGTCCCGTCCGGGGACGATCCGGGCGTTCTCCGCAAGCTCGGCGGCGGGGGCGGCGGCTCCTGCGGTGTCGGCGGCCCGGCGGCCGTCCACGGTGCCGGCGTCGAACGTCCAGTGCGCGATCAGCACGGGGATCACCTCCGGTAAGGCCCGCGTCACCCGCGCACGCTATGCGCGCCTCCCCCACCGAGTCGCGAGGCCGCCGTCAGTCGCGGGGCCGCCTTCAGTCGAGGGGGAGGGGGAGGTGGGGTGTCAGGTCGGCGCGCGGGCCGCTCGCCCGGACGCGGCCGTTCGACGCCGCGTCTTCCCAGGTGAGGCGGCCGGTGGCGAGCGCGATCCACGTGGCGGCGTCCATCTCCACCACATTCGGTGGCGTACCCCGGGTATGGTGCGGGCCGTCGATGCACTGAACGGCGGCGTGCGGCGGTACCCGGACCTCCACCGAACGTCCCGGGGCCAGCTCGGCCAGCCGGTCGAGCAGGTACCGCACCGCTCCCCTGACCACCGGACGGCTCGGTTCGGCGGCTCCCGCCTCGACGCCGGCGAGGACCGTGTCCAGAGCCGCGCGGCGCAGCGCGGCGGGCTCGTCCGCGCCGGTGTAGGGCGCCAGCCCGAGCGCGGCGCGCTGCTCGTTCAGCACGGTGGAGGAAAGCGGTGTTCGCGGCATCGCGCAAAACGCTACCGGGTCATCCTCGGTGCCGCGCAGGCGGTAGAAAGGACCCCGGTGCCAGGCATGGGGGCGCAGGGAACGGGGAGGCCGGGGACGCCGTCCCCGGAGGAGACGGAGGTTCGTCAGATGCCCGAGGCGCTGCCCCTGCAGCCGGGTGACCCGAGACGGCTCGGATCGTTCGAGATCACGGGACGGCTCGGCGTGGGCGAGCAGGGCGCCGTCTTCCTCGGCAGCGACCCGTCCGGACGACCCGTCGCCGTGAAGGTCCTGCACGTGCGGTTGAGCGGCGAGCCGGTCGCGCGGTCGCGCTTCGCCGACGCGTTCGCCCCGGCCCGCAAGGTGACCGGCTTCTGCACGGCGGCGATCCTGCACGCCGACGTGGAGGGCGACCGCCCCTACGTGGTGAGCGAGTGGGTGGACGGGCCGTCCCTCCAGCAGCTCGTGGACGAGGAGGGCGTGCGCGGCGTCGTCGTCGTGGAACGCGTGGCGATCGGGATGGCGGTCGCCCTGGCCGCCGTCCACCGCGCGGGCGCCGTCCACCATGATCTGAAACCCGGGAACGTTCTTCTCGGCCGGCACGGCCCCCGGATGAGCGATTTCGCCATCGCCCACGCCATGGAGGCCGTGAACGTGGCGTTCCGCGGCCATATGACCGAGGACCCCGCCTACAAGTCCCCCGAGCAGCTGAGCGGCATGGGCATCGGCCCGGCCGCCGACGTGTTCGCGTGGGCGTCGACCGTCCTGTTCGCCGCCTCGGGCAGGCCGCCGTTCGGCGAGGGCTCGCCGTCCGAGGTGATGCAGCGGATCGTCTACGACGAGGCCGACCTGTCGGAAGTGCCCGACTCCCTGCGCGAGGTGGTGGAGGCCGCCCTGGCCAAGGACCCGGCCGAGCGTCCGATGGCCAGGACGATCCTCGAACGGCTGCTGGGCAAGGGCAGCGCGCTCGCTGAGCGCCTGCCGACCTCGATGGTCGAGGAAGGCCGCGCCCTCGCGACGGGCGTGATGGTCCGCCACAACCTGCCACGGGTCACGCCGCCGCCGCGTTCCCCCATGGGAGCGCCGGGGAACCCCATGGGAGCCGCTCCTCCGGCCGGATTCACGCCGAGCCCTGCCATGCCTCCAGGTCCGGTGCCCGGACCGCCCCCGGCTCCCGTGCTCGGACCGCCGCCGGCTCCCGTGCTCGGACCGCCGCCGGGTTCGCCGTCGGGGCCGGTCGCGGACTCCGCCTCGCCATCCGTGCCGCTGCTCGGGAAGCTCGCGCGCTCCCGCCGCGCGCGTCCGGAGCCTGAGCGGGAGCCCGAACCGCCCGCCGCCGACCTCGACCCCGCCGCGTTCGAGGCCACCACGACCTTCGACGCGGTCGGCACGAACCGGCCCGGGCAGCAGGCCCGGACGGGCGGTGGCGACCAGGCGGAGCAGACCACGCGGTTCGACGCCGTCGCTTCCGAGCGGACGGCGACGTTCGACGCGCCCGTCCCCGAGCGGACGGCCACGTTCGACGCCGTCGACATGCCCCCGGCCGACCCCACCGCCCCGAACCCCCTCATTCCGGGGCTGGGGCAGGGGCGCGAGGGCAGCGGCGGGCACCGCTCCCCCAACCGTTCCTCGCCGTTCGGGGCCCTCGCGAAGATGCGGCGCCCCGGCAACCACGTCCTCGGCCTGGCGCTGTCGCTGGTCATCGGCGTCAGCGTCGGCGTCGCCATCATCGCCCTGGTGCTGTGGCCGCAGTTGAAGGCGGACGACGACGGGTCGCCGTCCGACAGCACCAACACGTCCGACAACCGCCCGGTGACCACGATCCCGGCCTCGTTCGCCGGGACGTGGAAGGGGACGGTGGTCAACACGGGCCGCAACGCGTCCTTCCCCGTGGAGATCACGTTCCAGACCGGCGGGACGACCGGGCGCGCCCTGTACCCGCGGGAGAACTGCGACGGCACCCTGCGGCTCGCCCGGGGCACCGAGAGCGCGCTGAAGATGAACCTGGACATCGGCAAGCCGTGCACGTCCGGGATCGTCCAGGTCACCCGGCAGCCCGACGGGACGCTCCAGTACACCTGGACGAAGCCGGGGACGAGCCTCGGCTACGGGGGGCGGCTCAGCCGGGGCTGACCTGCTTCTGCCACCTCCGGCAATGCGTCCATTTTGTCGCCTCTTATCAGGACAGTTCCGCTAAGGTTTCCCCTCGATCGAAACCATCGATCATGGGCGGGACGCCTGCGCGCGCTCCCCTGCAGAAGGAGGCGCTTTGCGGGTTGTCCACCGTAGGCTGCTGCTCGTCGGCTCGGTCGCGGCGTGCCTCGGCGCCGCCGCCGCGCTCCCGGTGCTCGCCGACGACTCGTCGTCGCTGGTGAAGGTGACGGCGGCGGGGGGCACCCCGGTGCCCGGCCGCTACATCGTCACCCTGAAGACCGGAGCGTCCACCGACGCCGCCGCCAAGAAGGTCAGGGCGACCGGCGTCCGGCGCTTCGACGGCGTCCTGAACGGCTTCGCCGCGAAGCTCACCGACGACCAGGTGAACAAGTTGCGCCGCGACGACCGCGTCGCCGCGATCGAGCAGGACCAGATCGTCAAGGCCACCACGACCCAGCGCGCGCCGCTGCCCTGGGGCCTCGACCGCATCGACCAGCGGTCGGCGAAGCTGTCCAAGACCTACACCTACAAGTCGTCCGGCAAGGGCGTGAACGCCTACATCGTCGACACCGGACTGGACGTCGGGCACAAGGAGTTCGGCGGCCGCGCCTCCATCGCCTGGGCGGCGAGCAGGTTCAACGGCGACGGACGCGACTGCAACGGGCACGGCACCCACGTCGCGGGCATCATCGGCTCCAAGACCTACGGCGCCGCCAAGTCCGTGAAGCTGCGCGCCCTGCGCGTCCTCGACTGCAACGGCGAGGGCTCGATGTCGGACATCGTCGACGCCGCCAACTGGCTGCGCACCCACGCCGCCAAGCCGGCCGTGGCGAACATGTCCCTCGGCGGCCCCAAGTCCACCGCGGTGAACACCGCCGTGATGAACCTGTCCAAGTCCGGGGTGTTCACCTCCGTCGCCGCCGGCAACGAGAACGTCGACGCGTGCAAGGTCTCGCCGGCCGGCGCGGGCTGGGTCATGGCGGTCGGCGCGACCACCAAGAGCGACACGCGCGCCTCGTTCTCCAACTGGGGCAAGTGCGTCGACATCAACGCCCCCGGCTACGGCGTCTACTCCACCTGGCCCGGCAACCGCAGCAAGGCGCTCAGCGGGACGTCCATGGCCGCCCCCTACGTCAGCGGTGTCGCCGCCCTCTACCTGTCGACCCACCCGAAGGCCACCTTCCCGACGGTGCAGAAGGTGCTGAACGACAATTCCACCCACACCCTCAAGGGTCTGCGTTCGCAGCCCAACAGGCTCCTGTGGAAGGGCAAGCTGTGAGTCCCGTCACGTAAGATGGCCCGGCTCCCAGCAAGGGAGCCGGGCATCTCGCGCCTTCGCCACGTCCCATTACCGCAGGGTTTACCCTTGGCGAGGCAGACGGCTCTTTAACGTCCATTGACCTTTGGCCATGACGAGAGGAGAACACGTGGAGACCCCCGCCTCCACCCGTCGGCACGCTGACCGCCGCCGTGGCCGGCGCCACGCCGCCGCGGCTCTCGTGGCCCTCGCCGCCGCGGTGCCCCTGGTCGCCTCCGCGACGCCGTCCGCGGCCGCGCCGGCGTCCCTGCCCCTGGACCCGGGCGACAGCGGCAAGTTCGCGAAGCTGAACCGCCAGATCGAGCAGCTCGACAAGGAGTACGGCGGCGACCTCGCCAAGCTGAAGGACGCCGAGTACGCCGCGAAGAAGGCGCTGGACAAGTCCAACAACCTCCAGCGCGACCTCCAGGAGGCCCGCGGGGTCGTCGCCCAGCTGGCCGCGTCCCAGTACATGACGAACGGCGAGGACCCCACCGTCACGTTCCTGGCCGACGCGAACCCCTCCGACCTGCTCAGCAACGCCACCCTGGTCAGCCATCTCGCCCAGAACAAGGCGGGCAAGGTCGCCCAGATCCAGAAGCTCGTCAACGACCAGCTCGCGGCCCGCAAGGCGGCCCCAGCAGAAGATGACGGAGCTGAACAAGGAGATCAAGGACCTGAGGCGGCGCAAGTCGCAGATCCAGTCCCTGGTCAAGAAGTACAAGCCCGAGTCCCCGAGCGTCGGCATGGGCGGCGTCACCCCGCGCATGCTCAAGGTGAAGAACACCATCGACCTGGAGATGGGCCCGTTCCCCACGATCGGCTGCTTCCGCTCCACCGGCGACCCGCAGGACCACGGCAGCGGCCGCGCCTGCGACTTCATGGTCACCACGGGCGGCGTCATGGCCTCCGGCAGCGCCCAGTCCCTGGGCGACCGCACCGCCGCCTACGCCATCGCCCACGCCAGCGCCCTCGGCATCAAGTACATCATCTGGCGCCAACGCATCTACGACCTCCGCAGCCCGGGCTGGCGCTCGATGGAGAACCGAGGCGGCGTCACCGCCAACCACTACGACCACGTCCACATCTCGGTCTTCTAGGTCGTATCTGGCTCCAGCCAGAGCCGCAGCTCACGGGATCTCCCGAGAGTGCGCATCCAGGGCACTGGCCCTCGAATAGTCCACGCCGGTCTCCGAACCGGCCCGCCACCGCGTGCGAGAAGACCTGGTCTCGACGTCTTGCCACGACTGCTGTCAGAGGGCCAGGATGGCGGGTCGATCGCTGGGACGCCCGTAGGCCAGGATGCGCCGCAGCCCTTCCCGTAGTCGCTCGATGCGTTCGTCGTCGACGTCCAGCGTCACTTCTATCTCAGCGTCGTCCAGCCCCAGCGCCTCCAGATTGCTGGAATCCACGACGACACGGAGGACACGATCCTTCAGGCGCACCTCTTTGACTCCGCCGTAGACGGTGCCCTGGTCCGCCGTGACGAGGCAGTAGGAATCCATTCCAAGCGCGATGTCCTGCTCATCAGGCTCGTGCAGGCAGCACATAAAGGTCAGTTCGCGACCTCCGCCATTCTCCTGCTCAGCCACCCCGGCTACGAAAGTCTCATCGTCTTCGTAGGCTTCCGCTGCGGCGGCGCGAGCGGTGAAGGCGAACACCATGCGAGAAGCATAGAGACAGGCTTATGCCGTGCCACGAGCATTCGTGGCCTTCGCCCGCGGCCGAAGGACCCCGTACGCTCTGCCGCTGGAGACGATACGGCGGTTACCGGACCGCCTGGCTCGGACCGGCGCGGGGCGGGGCCTCTACTGGGCCGGCCAGCAGGACGACCCGATCGGCAGTGACGTCATAGCCGAGCACCGGATGGCCAGGGTCGCCCTCCGGCGCCATCGCCACCGGCTTGCCCAATCGTCGGCCGAGGACTCGGAAGAGGCCGCAGAGCAGGTCCAGCCGTTCTTGGCCCTGAAACTCCCTGAGATCGATGTCGAAGTCGACGCTGGTGCTTTCATGTGGCCAGAAGTTCAGCAGTACCCCGGTGAAGGCCGGACCTGCAACGCGGGACAGACCTCGCGGCCCTCTGCGAAGACCTCGCTCGCGGCGGGCAGGGAAAGCACCTGGCCATCTATGGAGTACTCATATGCCCAGTCTTCTGAGCGGAGTAGGTCAAAGACCGCCTGCCAGTCCTCAACACCGGTCCCCTCGATGACGACATCGGGCAGCGAGCCCATCAGTTCGGGATCGAAGAAGTCGCGTACGTCGTCCCACGAGAGATCGGGCACGTGTCAGATGGTGCCAGAGCACAAGAGCCGGTGGGAGATCAGGCAGGGCGGCTGCCGTGGGGTCGTCTTGCTCGGGCGGTGCTGGCTGTTGCGCCGGGCCTCAGTGGCGACCGATGGGGGCTGGCCGGGGGTGCGGTCGCAGGGCTTACAGGGCCCGGTCCTCTAGGGTCTCGGCATGGGTGAAAAGCGGGAGCTGCCGCGGTATCGGGTTTTGACTGGCCCGGATGATGAGACGTTCTGCTGGCGGGTCAGTGAGGCGCTCGACCTTGGCTATGAGCTGCACGGGTCTCCGTCGGTGACGTTCAACGGAGATCGGGTCGTCGTCGCTCAGGCGCTCACCCGTCGCCAGGACTAGAGGCCTGCGTTGACATGCGAAGGGCGCCCCCGGTTCGGGGGCGCCCTCCGGTGCTCGAATCAGTCGGCGTAGGAGGGGAGCATTCTTTCGTGGGCCTCGCGGAGTTCGGAGAGGCCGATGCTGAACAGCTCCTGCTGGTCGCCTTCGGGGCCGCGACCCGTCACCTGCAGGGAATCGCCGCCCGCCACGCCGATCTGGCTGACCGGGACGCCCGCCGACTCGCACAGGGCCGCGAGGCGTGACTCGGCGCCCGGACGGACGACGACCATGGCGCGGGCCACCGACTCGCTGAACAGCGAGACGAACGGGTCGCCGTGCAGGGTGATGCGGGCGCCGAGGCCGCCGCGCAGGCACGACTCCACCAGCGTCTGCGAGAGGCCGCCGTCGGAGAGGTCGTGCACGGCGTTGACCAGGCCGTCCCGGACGGCCGCGACCATCACCGACGCCAGCGCCGCCTCGGCCTTCAGGTCGACCAGCGGCGGCAGGCCGCCCAGGTGGCCGTAGACGACGTGCGCCCATTCCGAGCCGCCGAACTCCTCGCGGGTCTCGCCGAGGAGGGCGATCGTGGCGCCGTCGGTGGCCAGCGACATGTTCACCCGGCGGCGCACGTCGTCGTGGACGCCAAGGACGCCGATGACCGGGGTCGGGTTGATCGGCGTGTCGCCCGTCTGGTTGTAGAAGCTGACGTTGCCGCCCGTCACCGGGATGCCGAGGTACTGGCAGCCGTCCGCCAGACCCGTGACGGCCTGCGAGAACTGCCACATGACGCCCGGGTCCTCCGGGGAGCCGAAGTTCAGGCAGTTGGTCACGGCCAGGGGCCGCGCGCCGGTCGCGGCGACGTTGCGGAACGCCTCCGACAGGGCGAGCTGCGCGCCCGCGTACGGGTCGAGCCGGGTGTAGCGGCCGTTGCCGTCGAGGGACAGCGCGATGCCGAGGCCCGACTCGTCGTCGATGCGGACCACGCCGGCGTTCTCGGGCATCGCCATGACGGTGTTGCCCAGGACGTACCGGTCGTACTGGGACGTCACCCACGTCTTGCCGGCCAGGTTCGGGGACCCGGCCAGCCACAGGACGGTCCGGCGCAGCTCGTCGCCGTTGGACGGGCGGGTGAGCCGACCCGGGGTGTCGGACTGCATGGCGCCGAGGTCGTGCGGGGGCGCCAGCGGACGGTTGTAGACGGGGCCCTCGTCGGCGGCCGTGACCGGCGGGATGTCGACGATCGTCTCGCCGCGCCACGTCATGACCAGCCGGCGCGTGTCGGTGACCGTCCCGATCACCGTGGCCGGGATCTCCCAGCGCGCGCAGATCTCCATGAAGCGCTCGACCTTGGCGGGCTCCACCACCGCCATCATGCGCTCCTGCGACTCGCTCATGAGGATCTCCTCAGGGCGGAGCGTCTCGTCGCGGAGCGGGACGGTGTCGAGGTCGACGTGCATGCCGCCGGTGCCGGCCGCGGCCAGCTCCGTCGTCGCGCACGACACCCCGGCGGCGCCGAGGTCCTGGATGCCGACCACGAGGTCCTCGCGGAACAGCTCCAGGCAGCACTCGATGAGCAGCTTCTCCATGAACGGGTCGCCCACCTGGACCGACGGCCGCTTCTGGTGCGACTCCTCGTCGAAGGTGGCCGAGGCGAGCACGGACGCACCGCCGATGCCGTCCGGGCCGGTCAGGGCACCGAACAGGATCACCTGGTTGCCGGGGCCGGGGGCCACGGCGCGCTTGATGTCCTCGTGCTTCATCACGCCGACGCACAGCGCGTTCACGAGCGGGTTCTGCTCGTAGCAGGCGTCGAACACCGTCTCGCCGCCGATGTTGGGCAGGCCCAGGGAGTTGCCGTAACCGCCCACGCCGGCGACGACGCCCGGCAGGACGCGCTGGGTGTCGGCGGCGTCGGCCGGGCCGAAGCGCAGCGAGTCCATGACGGCGATGGGGCGCGCCCCCATCGACATGATGTCGCGGACGATCCCGCCGACACCGGTAGCAGCGCCCTGGTACGGCTCGACGTAGGACGGGTGGTTGTGCGACTCCACCTTGAAGGTGACCGCCCAGCCCTGGCCGATGTCCACGACACCGGCGTTCTCGCCCATGCCGACAAGGAGCTTGTCGGTCTTCGGTGCCTTGTCGCCGAACTGGCGCAGGTGCACCTTGGAGCTCTTGTAGGAGCAGTGCTCGCTCCACATGACGGAGTAGATCGCCAGCTCGGCCGAGGTGGGCCGGCGTCCCAGGATGTTGCGGACGCGCTGGTACTCCTCCTCGTTCATCCCCAGCTCGGCGTACGGCTGCGGACGCTCGGGAGACGCGGCGGCAACGGCGACCGTGTCGGTGCCCTGGTCGTAGTGCGCGGGCGCCTCGATGGCGGGCTGCGGGCCGGTGCCACGGCCGACGGCGGGCAGCGGACCCGTTCCCCGTCCTACGGCGGGCAGCGGACCGGTTCCCCGTCCGATGGCGGGCTGGGGGCCCGTTCCAGAGCCGATGGCGGGCTGCGGGCCCGTTCCGCGTCCAACGTCGGGCTGCGGGCCGGTACCGGAGCCGACGGCGGGCAGAGGACCCGTTCCTGGGCTGATCCTAGGCAGCGGGCCCGTTCCCGGGCGGACGGCGGGCAGCGGGCCCGTGCCACGGCCGACCGTTGGCTGGGGACCCGTTCCCCGTCCAACGGCGGGCAGCGGGCCGGTACCCGGGCGCACGGTGGGCTGGGGGCCCGTTCCGCGTCCAACGGCGGGCTGCGGGCCGGTACCGGTGCCCACGGCAGGCTGCGGGCCCGGCGCCGGGCCTACCGCGGGCTGAGGGCCCGTGCCGTGGCCCACGGCGGGCTGCGGGCCCGTACCGTGGCCTACCGGAGGCTGGGGGCCGGTGCTGGGGCCTTGGGACAGCGGGCCCGAGTTCAGGTCGATGAGAGGCTGCGGGCCGCTGCTCGAACGAACGGTCGGCTGCGGGCCCGTGTTCCGTCCCACGGCGGGCTGCGGGCCCGTGCCGGTGCCCACGGCGGGCTGCGGGCCCGTGCCGGGGCCTACCGCAGCCTGAGGGCCTGTGCCGTGGCCTACGGCGGGCTGCGGGCCCGTGCCGGGACCGGCTACGCGCTGCGGGCCGGATCCCGTGCCCCGGGGAGGCGGCGGTGCCGCGAAGGCGCTCAGGTCGGGCACGGTGAGCGTCGGGTCCGCGACGGTGGACGTAGGGTCGCCGCCAGAGCGCTCCTCTTCCAGGGCGCGCGTGAACTCCTCGGGCACCTGCTCGGAAGGCGCGGGGCCCTGGACGGGCTCTTCGTCGTTCAGCACCGGGATGGGGCCGGTGAAGGGCCCGGGGACCGGTTCGGCGGCCGGGTCCTGGGAGCCGGGCAGGGCGGGGGGCTGGTCCTCTTCGAGGATGGCCTTGAACCCCTGCGTCACAGCGGGGTTGATGGGCTGGAGCTCCGGGTCGTCCGCGTCGGACTTGAGCTCGCCGAGCCACTCCATCGAGGGCTCGTCTTCGTCTCGGGTAGCCCTTCCGGAAGCGTGGGGCCGTTGCTCACTCATGCGTTGACCAGTCTCTTGACGATCGAGGTGAAGAAGCCGAGCCCGTCGGTGGACGGCCCGGTCAGCGACTCGACGGCGTGCTCGGGATGGGGCATGAGCCCGACCACGTTGCCGGCCTCGTTGCAGATCCCGGCGATGTCGTCCAGGGAGCCGTTCGGGTTCAGGTCGAGGTAGCGGGCGACGATGCGGCCGGAGTCGGCCAGTTCGATCAGCGTCTCCCGGTCGGCGGTGTAGCGGCCGTCCCGGTTCTTCACCGGGATCACCAGTTCCTGGCCCTCGTTGTACTCGGAGGTCCAGGCGGTCTCGGCGTTCTCGACGCGCAGCCGCTGGTCGCGGCAGACGAAGTGCAGCCCCGCGTTCGGGAGCAGCGCGCCGGGCAGCAGGTGCGACTCGCACAGCACCTGGAACCCGTTGCAGATGCCGAGGACCGGCAGGGCCGTCGCCTGCGGCGGCCACGACCTCGGCCATCAGCGGCGCGAACCGGGCGATCGCCCCGGCCCTCAGGTAGTCCCCGTACGAGAACCCGCCTGGCAGGACGACGGCGTCGACCCCCCGCAGGTCATGGTCGCCGTGCCAGAGGGCGACCGGCTCAGCGCCGGCCAGCCGCACCGCGCGTGCGGCGTCCTTGTCGTCAAGGGAACCTGGGAAGGTGATGATCCCAACCCGGGCAGCGTCCATCTGTTCTGTTCCTCCGAAATGAGGTGCGGCCGAGACGATCGGGATCTCCTCCGCCGATCAACCCCGATGCGCGTCGCATTCCCCCGCGCGCAGGTCCCAATCTACCCGGCGTTGGGAATGAGGCTGCGGTCGAGGCGCCGTACCAGGGCCCCGTCCCTCCAGGTCAGCCGCTTTCGCAGGTGAACGACGGTGCCCCGGTCGGGTGCGGAGTCGATGTCCAGGTCGTCCACCAGGGCGCGCATCAGCTTGATCCCGCGTCCCGACTCGCTCAGGGCCTCCGGCTCCGGCGGGGCGGACCGCAGGCCGCGCCCCCAGTCCATGATCTTGAGCATGCAGGTGCCGTCGTCCACGTGCCCGGTCACCTCGTAGTCGCCGTTCGCGCGGGCGTGCTCGATGACGTTCGTGCACGCCTCGGAGATCGCGACCAGCAGGTCGTCGACGCAGTCCTCGGCGACGCCGAGCCCCCGCAGGGCCTCGCCGGTCACCCGCCGGACCACCGGGATGCTCAGCGCGTCGCGCGGCAGCGCGAGCGAGAACCTCATATCCACCCGGACACCTCGTGTCATGCTCCGGGCGTCCCGACCGTGCCCCCGGTCCCGGAGCGTGCTCGACGACTCAACGCAGCTAACAGTTCCCCGGAGGAATCTTCCGTAATCGCCACAGTCGCGGGTCCGCCATTTGGAACGGGCCATGTCACGACCGGGAACCGAGCGGCGTTCTGCCGCCGGCCCCGGCCGCGAGGCCGGTCCCGGCCACGTGCCGGACGGTTACAGAACGTGAACCTCGTAGTTCTCGATGACCGGATTCGCCAGCAGCGTCTCCGCGATCTTGCCGACCTTCTCCAGGGCCGCCTCGTCGGCGTCCCCCTCCAGCTCCACCTCGAACCGCTTGCCCTGCCGGACGGCCACGACCCCGTCGAACCCCATCTGCGGCAGCTTGCGGGCGATCGCCTGACCCTGCGGGTCGAGGATCTCCGGCTTGAGCATGACGTCCACGACGACACGCGCCACGGTCGCCCCCTCACTGATCTGCGCTTTTGCTTACGATCCTGAAGCGTACGGCACCATGGCCCATCACGAGCCATCAGCACCCCCGGAGCCTGCCGATGAACATCGAGGACCTCACGCCCGTGGAACGCCGCCTGTGGGAGGCGTTCCCCAAGGGCGAATCCGTCGACCTGTCGTCCGGCGACCAGGCGATGGACGACATCACGCGGTCGGACCGGTGGGGGCGGGACCGGATGGTCAGGGCGGAGGTCCTCGTCGCGCTGCTCGTCGGCGCGGTAGAGCCCGAGCCCGGCCAGGTCGCCGCCGTGCGGCTCGGCGGCGCCCGCATCACCGGCTCGCTGAACCTCGGGCACGCGGAGGTCCACGTCCCGCTGGCGCTCACCGGCTGCGACTTCGACGAGGCGCCGCACCTTTACTGGGCGAGCATGAACAGCGTCCACCTGATGCGCTGCCGGCTGCCGGGCCTGATCGCCTCCGGCACGCGGGTGGACGGCCACCTGTGGCTGGAGGGCAGCCGCATCAACGGCGGCCTGTGGCTGGACGGTGCGAACATCACCGGCATCCTCAACATGTCGGGCGTGCACCTGTCCAACCCGGGCGGGGACGCGATGCTCGCCGACCGCCTCTCGGTCGAGGCGAACGTCTACTGCGACCAGGGGTTCGCCGCCAACGGCGAGGTCCGGCTGCCGGGGGCCCGCGTCGGCGGCCAGCTGATCTTCCGGGGCGCGCGGCTGTACAACCCGTCCGGCGCCGCCCTGTACGCCAGCCGCCTGGACGTGGCCGCGAACGTGTTCTGCGACGGCGGGTTCAGCGCCGAGGGCGAGATCCGGCTCCGCGGCGCCCGCGTCGGCGGCTACCTGTCGTTCGTCGGCGCCCGCCTGTCCGCCCCCAAGCGGACCGCCCTGAACGCCGACGACTTGGCCGTCGAGACCGACATCTACTGCTCGGACGGGTTCACCGCCATCGGCGCCGTCAGCTTCTCCGGGGCCCGCGTCACCGGGCAGCTCAGCCTGCGCGACGCCCGCCTGCTCCACGACGAGGGGACGGCGCTCGGCCTGCAGCGCCTCCAGGCCGAGGAGCTCCTGCTGCGCACCGCCGAGCCGATCAAGGGGACGGCGGACCTGTCCTACGCGCGCATCAACCTGCTGCGCGATGACGCCGCGTCCTGGCCGGAGCACCTCCAGCTCGACGGGCTCCAGTACGAGACCCTCGAGCCGCCGCTCACCGCCCGGGAGCGGCTGGCGTGGCTGCGCCGCGACACCGACGGCTACGCCCCGCAGCCCTACGAGCGGCTCGCGCAGACCTACCGCTCCCTCGGCCTGGACGCCGACGGGCGCTCCGTCCTGCTCGCCAAGGCCCGGGACCGGCGCAGGACGCAGGGCGTCCCCCGCAAGATCGTCGGCTGGTTCCAGGACGGGCTGGTCGGCTACGGCTACCGCCCGTTCCGCGCCGCGAGCTGGCTGGTGGGGCTGCTCGCCTTCGGGACGATCGTCTTCTCGATCCACCGGCCCGACGTCCTGGACGACGGCCACAAGCCGCACTTCAACGCGTTCTTCTACACGCTCGACCTCCTCCTGCCGATCGGCAGCCTCGGCCAGGAGATGGAGTTCGCACCCAAGGGCGTCTACCAGTGGATCGCCAACTTCATCGTCGCCGGGGGGCTGCTCCTCGGCCTGACGGTCGCGGCCGGCGCGACGCGGGCGCTCTCCCGGGAATAGCGGACGTAACGTGCGTCACGTCCGGGTCGCGGGGTAGGGCCGGGGGTAGGACCTCCGGTGGAGGGACTCGCATCGCGGTGGCGGGGGCTTGCATCGCAGGGTGTGATGTCTGCCACGATGGCATTGCGGCTTTTGTCCCTTACCGGGGACGGGGCCGTCGACATCGGCCGGCCGCGCGGCGACCCCGCGTGACGGCCCCGAACGAGGAGTGTCATCGATGACGATCGACTCCGTGCGCGGCGCGCCCGACACCCCGAAGGTCGCCGAGCCCGAACTCGTCCAGCTGCTCACGCCCGAGGGCGAGCGCGTCGAGCACCCGGACTACCCCCTGGACCTCAGCGCCGAGGACGTGCGCGGCCTGTACCGCGACCTGGTGATCGTGCGGCGCATCGACCAGGAGGCGGTGGCGCTCACCCGGCAGGGCGAGCTCGGCCTCTGGGCGTCCCTGCTCGGGCAGGAGGCGGCGCAGATCGGCTCCGGGCGGGCGGCGTCCGCCAACGACATGGTCTTCCCCACGTACCGCGAGCACGGCGTCGCCTGGTGCCGGGACGTGGAACCGCTCAAGCTCCTCGGCATGTTCCGGGGCATCAACCACGGCGGTTGGGACCCGAAGGAGCACGGCTTCCACCTGTACACCGTCGTGATCGGCAGCCAGACGCTGCACGCCACCGGGTACGCGATGGGCGTCCAGAGGGACGGTGTGCTCGGCACCCCGTCCGCCGGCGCCACGATCGCCTACTTCGGGGACGGAGCGACCTCCCAAGGCGACGTGAACGAATCCTTCGTTTTCGCCTCGGTCTTTAACGCGCCGATCGTGTTCTTCTGCCAGAACAACCAGTGGGCAATCTCCGAGCCCCTCGAACGGCAGTCCAGGATCCCCCTCTACAAGCGCGCGCAGGGTTTCGGTTTCCCGGGCATCCGCGTGGACGGCAACGACGTGTTCGCCTGTTTGGCCGTCACCAGGAAGGCCCTGGAGAACGCCAGGACAGGGCAGGGCCCAACGCTCGTCGAGGCGTACACGTACCGGATGGGCGCCCACACCACGACCGACGACCCCACGCGCTACCGGCTGAAGGCCGAAGAGGAGGCGTGGAAGCTCAAGGACCCGATCGAGCGCGTCAAGGCGTATCTGGTGCGCGGCGACCTGGCGGACGCAGGCTTCTTCCAGAAGATCGAGGACGAGGCCAAGCAGATCACCAGGGAACTGCGTGAGGCGTGCCTGGCGCTCCCCGACCCGGAGCCGCTGTCGATGTTCGACCACGTGTACGGGGAAGAGCACCCCCTGATGACCGAGGAGCAGGAGCAGTTCGCCGCCTACCTGGCGTCGTTCGAGGAGGAGGCGGCCAAGTGAGCACCCTGACCCTCGGCAAGGCCCTCAACGCGGGCCTGCGCAAGGCCATGGAGAACGACCCGAAGGTCCTGGTCATGGGCGAGGACGTCGGCAAGCTCGGCGGCGTCTTCCGCATCACCGACGGCCTGCAGAAGGACTTCGGCGAGGAGCGGGTCATCGACACCCCGCTCGCCGAGTCCGGCATCGTCGGGACGGCGATAGGGCTGGCGCTGCGCGGCTACCGGCCCGTGGTGGAGATCCAGTTCGACGGGTTCGTGTTCCCCGCCGCCGACCAGATCATCACGCAGCTGGCGAAGATGCGGATGCGCTCGCTCGGCGCGCTGGAGCTGCCGGTCGTCGTCCGGATCCCGTGCGGCGGCGGCATCGGCGCGGTCGAGCACCACTCCGAGTCGCCCGAGGCGTACTTCACCCACACCGCCGGGCTGCGCGTGGTGGCGTGCTCGAACCCGCTGGACGCCTACTCGATGATCCAGCAGGCGGTCGCCTCCCCCGACCCGGTGATCTTCTTCGAGCCGAAGCGCCGGTACTGGGACAAGGCGGAGGTCGACACCGACGCGGGCGCGGCCGACTGGACGCCGCTGCACCGGGCCGCGGTCGTGCGGCCGGGCGAGCACGCGACGCTGCTGGCCTACGGGCCGGCCGTGAAGACGTGCCTGGAGGCCGCCGGGGCCGCCGCCGAGGAGGGGCGCGAGCTGGAGGTCATCGACCTGCGCTCGCTGAACCCCCTCGACATCGGCACGGCGACCGACTCGGTGAACCGGACGGGACGCTGCGTCGTCGTCCACGAGGCCCCGGTCTTCAACGGGTACGGCGCCGAGCTGGCCGCCCGGATCACCGAGAAGTGCTTCTACCGGCTGGAGTCGCCGGTGCTGCGCGTCGGCGGGTTCTCCACCCCGTACCCGCCGTCCCGCATCGAGGACCATTACCTGCCCGACCTCGACCGCATCCTGGACGCGGTCGACCGGACCTTCGCGTGGTGACGCCGGTGAGCCAGCCGAAACTGTTCAAACTGCCGGACGTGGGCGAGGGCCTGACCGAGGCCGAGATCGTCAAGTGGCACGTCCAGCCCGGCGACACCGTCGAGGTGAACCAGACCATCGTCGAGATCGAGACGGCGAAGGCGATCGTGGAGCTGCCCTGCCCGTTCGAGGGCGTGGTGACCGAGCTGCTGGTCACCGAGGGGCAGACCGTGGACGTCGGCGTCCCGATCATCGCGGTGGGCCCCGGCGGCGAGGGCGGCGTGGCGACGCCGGTGTCCGAGCCCCCGGCGCAGGCGGCCGCGCTCCGGGAGGAGGGCGTCCCGACCGTCAACGAGCCGGGCATGGTGTCGCCGCAGGAGCCGCCGAAACGCACGCCCGTCCTGGTCGGCTACGGCGTCAAGGAGGGGACGACCAAGCGCCGTCCTCGCAAGTCCGCCAACGGCGCGGGCCCAGCGGCGTCCACGGCGTCCGCGGCTCCGGCCGCGCCCGCCCCCGCGCCCGCGCCCGCCCCGCAGGTGCCGCCCGCGCCCCGTCCGAGCCCCTCCGGGAACGGGTTGCCGCTGGCCAAGCCGCCCGTCCGGAAGCTGGCCAAGGATCTCGGAGTGGACCTCGCGTCCATCACGGGGTCGGGCCCGCAGGGATCGATCACGCGGGAGGACGTCCTCACCGCGCAGGCCGGGGCCGAGGCTCCCGTCGCGCCCGTCCAGGCGGGCCCGCGCGAGGAGCGGATCCCCGTCAAGGGCGTCCGCAAGGCGACCGCCGCAGCGGTGTCCGGTTCGGCGTTCACCGCCCCGCACGTCACCGAGTTCCTCCAGGTGGACGTGACGCGGACGATGGAGACCGTGAAACGGCTCCGCGAGCTGCCCGAGTTCGCGGACGTGAAGGTGTCGCCGCTACTGCTCGTGGCGCGCGCGCTGCTCACCGCGGTGGCGCGCAACCCGATGGTGAACTCCACGTGGGCGGAAGGCCCCGACGGCGCGGAAATCGTCGTCAAGCGCTACGTGAACCTGGGGATCGCCGCGGCGACCGAGCGCGGCCTCATCGTCCCCAAGGTGAAGGACGCGCACGAGCTCGACCTGCCGGGCCTCGCTCACGCCCTGAACGAGCTGGCGGCGAAGGCCCGCGCGGGCAAGGCGTCCCCCGCCGACCTCTCCGGCGGAACGATCACGATCACGAACGTCGGCGTGTTCGGGGTGGACGCCGGGACTCCGATCCTCACCCCGGGCGAAGCCGCGATCCTGGCGTTCGGCCAGGTCCGGGACATGCCGTGGGTGCACGAGGGCGAACTCGCGATCCGCAAGGTGACCACGCTGGCGCTCTCGTTCGACCACCGCATGGTGGACGGCGAACTGGGCTCCCGCGTCCTGCGCGACGTCGGGGACATGCTCGAAGACCCGATCCGCATGCTCGCCTGGAGCCGCTGACAGTTTCTGTGGGGGTCGGCCCTGGGCCGACCCCCACTCAGGAGACGGGAACCTTCTCGACCTTGCCGAAAGGCCCGGCGTCAAAGGTCACGGACGTGACGTTGCCGGGCGGGGCGGGAAGGTAGACGAAGCCTCGGACGGGCTCGTTGACCGCGGTGCGGAAGACGGCCCGTCCGGCGTCGACGTAGTTGGTGGGACGGCCCGGCGTCGGAGGGCCGACACGCACGGCGCGATAGACGTCCTTCTTGCCCGGCACCTGGATCGAGAACGCTCCGAACACTCCGCCTGGATAACTCGGGTTCGGGTAGGAGGCGTCCGGCGGAGTGGTCCCAGGCCCCTCGTTCACGATGTCGAACACGGCGACGATGTAGGCGCCGTCCCGGTAGAAGGGTTTGACCTCAAGGCGCCTCTTTGCTGCGCCAAAGGGAGCCGTGCGGGATGCCACTTTCTGACCGTCCCGCACACGGAAAGAGGCCGGCTGGACGGAACCTGACGCGCTCGACTTGAGCTGGTAGGTGACGTCGACGCCGTCACCGTCCTGCTTGCCGTTGGCCGCATAGGTGAACCCGGCGCCGACCTTGCCCTTCACCTCGTCCAGTACGGCCTGGGCCCGCTCCCCGGACAGCTTCGCGTCACCGGCATGCCCGTCGAACGTCAGCGCACCCGCCGCCCTGGCCTTGATCTCCTGGGCGACGTCCCCCAGAACGGCCTTGCCTCGACTCGACAGTTTGCCCGAATTACTCTCGAACAGGGCATCGCTGCGCAAGCTGACCGTGACACTCGATCCGCCGGACGAGACGGTCCGGTTCTCCCCCTCGACGATGTCGTAAAGGTCGACAGGGTTCCCGCCAGGCGTGCTGCTGGGCGGGGAGGAGGTGGCCGACGGGGAGGGCGTGATCGGGGACGGCGCGCCTGCCATGAACGGCTCGGCTCCGACCTGCGGCTCAGCCCCGACCGAGGGAGTGGAGGACGCCGACGGAGAAGACGGCACCGACCCGCTCGGCGGCGCGGACGAGGAGGACGGCGTCCCGGGCGCGGACGGCGTCCCCGGTGCCGACGGCGTCGCCGACACGGAGTTCACCGGGATGCCGGTGAACTCGCCGGCCGTCCCGGGCGTGATCGCGGTGACCTTCTGGACGGTCGCCGGGATCGGCGGATAGTCGGCGGACATCTCGCGGGTCGTGCCGGGCGCGAAGCCGGAGCCGCTGGTGGTGCCGGTCGGCTTGTAGAGCCGGCGCCCGGCCGTGTCCAGGAGCGCGATCTCGAACGGAACGGACTTCACCGACGAGTCCAGCGACGTCACGCTGTAGCGCAGCACCGACTTGGCGGCCTGCCGCTCGACTCCTCGGATCGCCACGCGCGCGTGCAGGCCGTCCGCGCCGCCGAACCACCCCTCCTTGGCGTAGGCGCCCGGAGGTTGCACGGTGGGCAGAGCGGCGCCCGCGCGGACAGTGGGTGGGGCGACCTTCTCAGCGCGGTCGGCATCGGCGCATCCGGCCACGAGCAACAGGCCGATGCAAGAAACGGCGAGGGGCAGCGCACGCATCGTTCATCCGCTCGGAAGGGGGACGGGCGAGGGACGCGCGCAACAGTAGTCAACCGGGACACCCCCCGCCATAACCCCGGCGCTCCGCGGGGCCTTGCCGACCGCACTCCTGGAGCCGAAGCTGCGAGTCCGCAGAGTTACCGGCACGCGATGCCGTCGTTCGACGGCGGCCGAACGGCAGCGGCGTTCGAAGACGCGGACCGCCGACGAGTCCGCCGTGGTTTCGAAAGAGACATTCGCCTCTGTGATCAGCGAAGCGTGCCAATCTCCGACAATCACGCTTCAATGGGCAGTCGATGTGACCGGACGTCAGCCCCGCACGACTCGGAAACATCCGGCAGTACGAGAGACGCATTGACCGTGGTCGGATTTCATCTGCGGAAGGGCTGAAGCGTGGGCGTCGAGCATCCCACCAGGACCGACACCAAGGTGGAGACCGACCAGCCCGGCCCGCCCGGGCAGAAGTCCGGCCCGGAAGGCCGCGACGCCACGCAGCAACCAGGCGGGTCCGGGACGGACCAGAAGGGCGAGACGCCGACACCGGCTCGCAGCGCCCGGGCCGAGAACAGCAACGACCCCAACGACGACCCCAACAGAATCGGCACACCCCGCGCCGACTCCCTCGCCATCGCCCGAGGCGAAAAACCAGAACCCCCCGCCGACAAGGGCGAGACACCGACACCCGCCCGCAGCATCCGAGCCGAGAACAGCAACGACCCCAACGACGACCCCAACAGAATCGGCACACCCCGCGCCGACTCCCTCGCCATCGCCCGAGGCGAAAAACCCGAGACTCCGGCTGAGAAGCACGACACCGAGACCACGGCGGGCACACCCGAACCCCCCGCCGAGCGGCCTCCAGGCACGTCCGGCACACCCCGCGCGGATTCCATGGCGATCGCCCGAGGCGAGAAGCTCGAAACCGACGAGAACGAAGCGGACGCGGCAGACACCGACCCTCCGGACGCACCGATGAAGCGCCCCGGCGAGGCGGAACCTCCCGCTGACAACCGCGAACCGGACAGCGCAGCCCCGTCCGCCGCCGGTGAGCAGGGCGCAGAGACCACCGACACCACGGCTGACGCACCCGACCCCCACGCCGCCCCGATGACCCCCGGCGAACAGCCACTCGGCGAGCAAGGCACCGAGGCTTCGAAGCAAGACAATCCAAGCCATCCGAAGCCGCAGGAAGACCAGCCGCCGGTCCCGGAGGCGATCAAAACCGACGAGCCGGACGACGTCACGCCGGAGCCCGACGACGGCACCGGACAGACACCTCCGCAGGATGCTCAACCGCTCGACCACGGCATCCTCGACAACCGAGCGGAGGACGTCGAACGCCCGGCCGAAACGAATCCCGAGGTTGCGGACGGAAAGCCCCACGCCAAGACCGGCGAGCAGCTCGGAGATGCCCCGCCGCCCCCTGAACCGGAGCCGGACGCCGAAGCCCCGCCCGCACCCACCGACGGCGAACAGCCCCTCCAACCCGAGCCCGGCGCCATCGAAGAACCCGAACCGCCCGTCCCACCTGAACACGGCGCCATCGAGGAGCCGGAGCCGCCCGCAGAACTTGAGGACGACTCCGGATCCGAGCCGCAGGAGTCTAGAGACACCCGTGCTCAGGGAGCGGTAGGCGAAGGCATGGGCGAAACCGACGACGCTGGGCACGGCCGTGATAGGAAAGCCGAAGACCCGGCCGAGCCCTCGATTCCAGAGGAGGCAAATGACCCATTCGCCTCCCTACCGACCCGCGAAGACCTCGACCCCGCCGCCGCTGGCATGTGGGCCGCCCACAGAAGCGAACTCACCCCCGTCGACGAGAACCAGGACCTCACTGAATCTGATCCGGAGGACGAAGACTATTCAAAGCGCATTATGCGCGCCCTCCGGGACAACTCCGATGACATGCAGAAGAACGTGAACGATATCTCCTCGGACCTCGGCGAGGCGCTACCTAAGCCGCCCCCGCCGAAGGGGAAGACAGGTTCCAGCACCCAATACCATTCGTCCCCGGACGCTTCGAACCAAGGGGTGCACGGCGCGGACATCGCGATCGCGGCCGTAGCCGCGTTCATGGTAGTGGAGCGTACCTATCAGTTCGGCAAGAGCAAGGTAGACGAGTTTACAAGGAGACGGCGCGATGATAACTGACCAGCAGGTAGACGCATTGCGTGCCCAGCTCACAGGGCGCATGGACGACTTTCGACAACTGATCGGTCAGATGCACTCCCGAGCGGAGACCGATGGTTTTGACGCGCTTGTCACGGCGGCGTTCTTCGAGGCTGTTCACCGGCGTTTCCTCGGCAAGGGAGCGCCAGTCGATGATGGCGAAGTCATCGAGTTCGTCGTTGCAGCACGGGAACGATCGGAGAACGCTCCGGAGATCGTGCCGCCGGATGTCGGCGAGCTCCTCATCAATATCGCGCTCGGCAAAGCTTCGGTCGACGCCAAGAAGAGTGTGGACGACAACACCTCCTTCAAGGCCAAGGTGTTCCTCCTCCAAGTGCTCGTCGGCGACGAGGGCTTCACTGAAGCGGAACTGGAAGCCTTCTTGACCAAGGTCCGGCAGATGGCCCAGGAGACCTTCGAGTGATCGACTGGTCGGCCGTTGACATCGGGGCCGAACATGAAGCCGCGTTGCGCGCATACCTGCTGGACGGCCCGGCAGCATGGCTCACGATTCAGGACGACCTCGTGGTGCCGCAAACGGCGGCCGGCTACACACAAATGCTACAGGCCGCGTTCGGCGTCGCTGTGAGGCGCAGATTCTCCGCAGGTTATGAAATCAACCAGCTCATCCGGTACGTGGCGGACGTACGACTTCTTCTGCGGAAGTCCGGTAAGGACATCAATCCGCGCATTGGGGAGAGCCTGATTCGCAGACACCTCGGGGATCCCACTGTTTCCGAGGACGCGAAACCCGTTGAAGCAGCGGACGTCGAGCAGGAGACTGTCGCTCTGACCACCCTATTGCGCTTTCTCGTCAACGAGTCGGAACCGTCGAGCGAGTGGCTGGACGAGTTCGTGCGCGAGGTCGCCGATGCCGCACGACTATGGCTGGAAGCGCAGCGAACCGCCGCAGCGCGCTGACTCCGGATGGAGTGCAGAGCGTCTGGACGGTGTCCGCTTCAGAGGAAGACCCGCCCTGGCAGTCTGACATTTCGAAGCGAGGATGGGCGCGAGTGGCATTCAGAAGCGGCCGACCTATTCGCGGCGTTTCAAGATATGCACCGAAGCGCCGATGCAGAGGACGTCCAGTTGTGCGTAAGCGGCGCAAGGTGTGATGCGCATCCATCGAGGATGTCCAGGGACACGGGCGGCGGAAGCATGCTATACATTCTTCCGCCCAGGCGAGGGCTACAAATTCTGCTCAGTCCGTTTAAGCGGTCGAAACGCCGCAACATGGTCTACATCATCGACCCGGCCGATTGCCGAACCGTGGTCCCAGTCGACGAACAAATTCGTTTCTTCATTGCTTGGGTCGGTCCTTGACGACCGAGAGGCTGAAGCTTTGCGCCACATCTCATCGAGAGAGTCTTCTGAACAGCCACGGCAGGGGGCTTTCGGAACTCGACTCGATAACCTGGCGAAAGAGCTTGGACTCGTTAGTATCCGCCGAGTGCAGCGCATCGCACCCTAAGTGGCCTTAAGGACGCTCACGAAGTACCGAAAATCGCTTCTGCTGACAACCAATTTGGGGCCGTCGGGGTCTTTACTGTCCCGCAGAGACACTTCATCAGAGCCGGATGCTATCTCAACACACTGGTCTCCGTCTTCATGGCTCTTGGATGCCCTTCTCCAATCCAGCCGACTCAACTCCATCTCTCCTCTAACACCTTTCTGATAAAAGTTCTACTATCCTCTGTGTTGAGCGCTTTGGTGTTCAGCAGATGCATCACCACGCTCAATCTTGCAAGCTCCGACGGGTCGCGCGTTACTTCGCCTCCGGTTGCCTTGACCACGTAGGCGATCTCGCTTCGATCCGGCTGGGTCGCGATGGTGAACGACGCCCGGGTTCCTCGATAGTGAGCGGTCTTGGCCACCTGGAGAAACAATCCCTCGCGCCTGGAAAGCTCGATCAAGAAATCAAGCTGCTCGCGCATGACCTCCTTCGAGCCGACCTGCCGATAGAGGACGCTTTCCTCCATAACAACGCTGATCATGGGGCGAGGCTCCCTGGAGAGAAGCTCTTGACGCTTCATCCTGGTGGCTACCGCGTCATCATCGACCAGCAGGACACGAGCATACGCTTCTATCTGAAACAGGCCATAGACGAGATGAGTCTCGTACACCCGGAGCTGGTCGGCCGATGCCTCTGCCTTCGGGAAGGCGACGAAGTGGGTCGGGTACCTGACGTGCTTGATCTTCTCCAGGAGGTCGTCCCACGCCTCGACGATCTCACCGCCTGTGTTGAGGGTTCGGTCGAGGCGCTCGGCGAAGTCTCGGCGGCACTTTGTCCGGCCGCATTCCACGTGGCTGACGTAGGAACGCGCGACGTTGACGAGCTTCGCCAGCTCGCCTTGCTTTATGTCCGCTGCTTCGCGGCAACGCTTTACCACCGCTCCGAAACCAGCCAGCTCGGGATCGATCCTCGGCCTGGCGCTACCAGTTGAGGCCACCGCCGCTCTCCTTTTCGAGGCTAGTAGCCCAATAGTGGCGGCTACTGGAATGTGGCTACTTCAACGCTCTCCGGCCATTCTACGGCTCGATGTGACTTCATGGTGGTCGTTCGATGACACAGGGTGACTGGGTCGGGATCTTCATGTTCGAGGGTGCCGTTCGGGATCGCCCGCCATTCGGGCTGGAGGTACACCCATGTCAGGAGCGCTGCTGGCGCCCGAGGCGCCGGCCTTGGTGTTGGCGCCGTCCGATCGTGCGCCCTCGCTGGCGCGCCGCCATCTCGTGGATCGGTTCCAGGAGCTGGGGATCGCAGACGACTTCGTCGGACGGCTCGTGGTGACCGAGTTGGTGACCAACGCCTACATCCATGTCGGTGTCGGGCACATCGTTCTCCGGATCTTTCCCGACGTGCGTGACGACCTGGTCGTGATCGAGGTCTGGGACCAGGGACCGGACGAACCCGCCGTGCGGAGCGAGGACGACGACGCGGAGGGCGGCCGCGGGCTGCTGCTGATAGAGCAGCTCGTCCATGACTGGGGCGTTCGACCGCTCAACGAGGAGGGGAAGGTCGTGTGGGCACGATGCCTCCGTTGAGTGTCAGAGCGGAACGTCGTCTGCTGGGATGGCGGACGCGGTCGGGGCGCGCCACGGCGGCCCGGCATCTTGACCTGCTTGCGGTCGCCGTTGCTGCCAAGGGCTACCGGCACATCAAGCTCTACCAAGCCGAGGAGTTCCCTGTTCGGCCGCTGGTGCTGTGGATTTTCGCGCTCGGCCCCGACGAGCATGTCCGCGTCGCTGTGACCGTCCGTGCCATGCCCGGCCGAGGATGGGCCTACTACGAGGCTGGGCGCAGACGCCACGGCTTCCTGTCCCGGTGCGGCGACACCGGGCGTGCCGCTGCCCAGGTGGACGCCATGCTCAAGCACCGCATGTTCTCGGCCACCTGGTAGCGGTGCAAGCCGGGCTCAGCGGTAGACGGCCAGGCCGTCCGCGCCGCCGAACCACCCCTCCTTGGCGTACGCGCCCGGGGGCTGCACGGTGGGGAGAGCGGCGCCCGCGCGAACCGTCGGCGGAGCCACCTTCACGGCCCGGCCGGCATCGGCGCATCCGGCCACGAGCAACAGGCCGACAGAGGAAACGGCGAGGGGCGGCGCACGCATCGTTCATCCGCTCGAGAGGCTGGAACGCCACCATTCGCCGCAGGTCGAGCATATGATCACCTGAACTTCACAAACCAGAAGAATTTTCCGGTTCTGCGGAGTCTCGTCGCATCCATCGGCGCGATCTCCAGGGGACCGGCTCACGGCTGATCCTCTTGCGCGCCTGTCTGAGGGGATCAGAACAATGGAGAAGAAGCCGGCCGCGAGGCCGGAGAACATGGCCTTGGGCGCGGGTCTCACCCTCGTCGAAGGTTCCTCGAAGCTGTTCGGGCGATCGATCTTCAAGAACTACCTGCTCGAGAGCATCACGATGTCGGCCCTGGTCGTCGCGACGGCCGAGTACGGCATCGGCGCGGTGATCATGCTACTGGTGGCGTACAGGCTCCAGATCCTGGGGCTTTTCCGTCCCTTGAGGTCGCGGTCCCAGCGGTTCCGGTACACCCGGCGAGCCGTGAAGGCGACCATCGTGTTCACGACGGTCGTCCTCATCCTCACGATGGCCGAGTACGGCACCGTGCTGGCGGCTCTGCTGGTGGTGTTCAGCCTCCAGGTACCGGGTCCCTACCGCCGCGAGGAGCCGCGGCCCGTGCGGCTCCTGTTCACCTGGAAGACCGTGACGGCCGTCATCGCCTTCGCCGGCTGCAACATCGCGGGCCGGGGATTGATCGTGTTGGCGATGATGGCGCCGGGGACGGCCCTCGCCACCATCAACGCGATCACGTTCGCCGTCTCGACCATGACCTACTCGACGGGGGTCTGGAAGGCGGGGCAGCGGTTCGCGGCGACGCTGGTGCCGCTGCTCATCGTGCTGGGCCTCGCCGTTTCCATCGAGGCATGGCACATCACGGCGAGTCCGTGGGGAGTCATCTGGTCCATCGGATCGGCTCTCTCCGGCCTCGTCTACATGAAGCTGTCCCGGGGTTTCGTCGAGCGGGGCGGCGCGGAGACCGACCAGTTCCAGGCAGTGGGCACGAGCCTGGGCGTGGTAGGCCTCGCCGTGTGGGCGATGCTGGCGGGCGAGGATCCGTCTGCCGGCTGGTCCTGGGAGGTCCTCTTGCCGCTGCTCTGCACGGCGCTGATGACCGTCGTCATACCCAGGTACCTGCACACCCGGGCAAGGGGGGCTCTCGGAGACGCCGTCTACACGATCCTGTGGAGCGTCATTCCGCTGCTCGGCCTGCTGGTCGACCTGATCATGGAGCAGAAGATCCCGACGGCATGGCAGGTCATCGGGATGACCTGGATCAGCGTGATCGCAGCCATGGCGGCCCTTCTCGCGAAGAAGCCCAAGGCGGAGATCGTCACGTGGCGAACTCTACGCGGGACGATCGAGCGCCTGAGAAGGCCGGTCGGCTACGTGTGATCCAGGCCGGTCGGCAGAGTTCGTGCGGTTTCGCATGATCCGCACAAAATCTGCGCCGGGGAGAGGCTCAGTCTCCCCGCCGTTTGCGGTGTCCCGGTGGAAAGGCTCGAAGCCTCTCCACCGGGACACCGTTTTACCCCGTCCGTAATTCCCGGGAGGAGAGTTCACGCCGGGTCGTGGCCCTGGGCTGGGAGTGGACGAGAAATAGGATGAGGTGAAAGAAGACATGTCCCTGACGAATGCCGCTGGAGACCGCGATTCCTTCGCGGAGGCCCTCGAAGCCACCCATCGGCTGAACCACGCTCTGGGTCCGCTAAGGATCGACAGAGAAGGCACGAAGGATCGACTCCGGTCAGCACTGCGCCAACCTGAGCAGGAGGTACAAGCCTTACTCCTCCTAGAAATTCTGAGCACGGAAGCGACGAAAGCGCTGATCGATGACCTGCTCGGCCAGGCCCTGCGAGTCCGTTACACCCTTCTGATCCGCAACCTGCTGGGAAGGTTGGCCTGGTCAGAGGCGAAGGAGATCGTCCCGCCAGCCGTCTGGCGCCTGCTCGAGATTGAAGACGAAGCCGACGTCTACCGGCGCATGGCCGAACTGCTCGACCATCTGGGCCTGCACGAAGCACTCCAGGAGCTGTGCGCACGCGCTGGCGAAAGCCTCGACGAGGAGGTGCGCGAGGTCGCCGAGGACTTCGGCGAGGAGCGTCTGGAGGCGTACCGGAGCGGCTCCTGCTAGTGCCGTGACCGTGTGGGTTCGGCGGGGTGACGTTGGTGTGGCTCAGTGGTAGGTGGCCAGGCCGTCCGCTAGTTCTTCTTCGTCGCCGTCGCGGATTGCGTAGAGAGCTTGCTGCAGGGCGAACGTGTTGCGGATCGCGGTGATGCGGTCAAGGAGTCCGGGGTCCGACCAGTTGCCCAAGGCGAGTACCCGTTCCAGGAACTCACGGCCGTAGCTGGCACCGATGGCAGCGAAGTCCTCGGCCGGGTCGCTGAGGGCGACATCGTCCCAGTCGAGTACTCCGGCGAGGCGCGGCAGGCCGTGCGTCCACTCCCACAGGACGTTTTCGGCGCCGAGGTCGCCATGCACCACTGCTCGGGTGACGTGGGGGAGGCCGTCGAGTGCTGCGAGTTCCCGCTCGGCCCGTAGGCGTCCGCTGTCGGACATGAGCTGGAAAAGCTCAGCGCGCACGCTCTCCGCGAACTGCCGCCACCGGTCTCCCGTTGCGTGAGGGAGAAGTGCTCGTGCCCTTTCGCCGGCGCCGGCACGGGCCAGACCGGACAGCACCGTGGCGTACTGCTCCGCCACGGTGTCGGCCACTTGAGCGTCCTTGAGCGCCTCGGCGTCCAGCGGTTCCCCCGGAATGCGGCCGAGCACCAGGAACGGTGCCTCGCCGGTGCCGTGCGCACCGCCCTGGAGCAGCGGCTCAGGTGTGCGGAAGCCGAGGTCGAGCCCGGCGAGCGCGTGTAGTGCGGCCGCCCGCTCGGGCAGCCGGGCGGCCGCTGCCGGGGTGCGGGGCAGGCACACGACACGGTCCGAGCCGATGACCACCATGTGGAATTGCCCCTGACGCACCGCGAGATCGTCCACTTCGTCGGCGGGCAGCAGACGGCTGAGGAGAGCGCGATGCGTCGTGCGGATGTTCACGAGTGTGACCTCTGGGTCCTTCAGATAGGCATGCGGGGCCTGCGGGGGTGGCTGCGGCCCAGCGATCGGACAAGCGACCTCCGAGGAGGCCGGTGGGATTCCATATAGAACCTAGGCGAGCGAGCAGCAGCCGGGCGTCGATGTGGGGTCAGGAGGGGCTTGCGGCTCACTTGGGTCGGTGGGCGTTGGTCTCCGAAAAGCCGTTGGCGGGGTGCGGTGGCCGCTGCTACTTTTCTGGAGGCCGTGCCAGAGGGCGAGGAGGTGGTACCCGTGAACTCAGTATCGACATGGGTGCTCCCCTCTGGGGTCATGGTCGGGCGGTAGGTCGTCCGGGAGCGCCGTTCATGAGCACTCCCGAAAGGCACGACCATGCATTTCACCTCCGAGCAGCGCCTTGACGACGGCGTCCTCGAACGCGAATTCACCCTCGGCGACATCCCCGGGATCCTGTGGACGCCGGAGTCCGCGGCCGCGCCGGTCCCGCTGATCCTGATGGGCCACCCCGGCGGGATGCGCAGGATGTACCCCCGGCTGGTGGGCCGGGCACGGCACAGCGTGGCGGAGGGCTTCGCCGCGGCCACCATCGAGCTCCCGTGGAGCGGTGACCGGCCCGGTTCCGACGCCGTGGACCAGGCCCGCGCCGACGTGCGCCGGGCGCTGGAGGCCGGCGAGCCGGTCGGCGACGACATCGTGGACCGGCTCATCCTTCCGCTGGTCGACCAGGCGGTCCCCGAATGCCAGGCCACCCTGGACGCCCTCCTGTCGCTGCCCGAGATCAGCGGCCCGGTCGGGTACTCAGGGGGAGTGATCTCCATCGGAGTCCGGTTGGCGGTTGTCGAGCCGCGCATAGCGGCCGCCGGTCTGTTCGCCGGGAGTTTCGTGCCCCGCTCCATCATCGAGGAAGCCCGCCAGGTCACCATTCCGCTGCACGTCCTGCTGCAATGGGACGACGAAGGGAACGACCGGCAGGCGGCCCTGGACCTGTTCGACGCCTTCGGCTCCAAGGAGAAGATGCTGAACGCCAACATGGGCGGGCACACCGGCGTCCCGCACTACGCGGGGGACGCCGCGGCTCAGTTCTTCACCAGGCATCTGAAGTAGCCGCCGGCCCGCCCCGTCAGGCCTGGAGACGCACAGCCGCCCCGATCGCAGCGGTACCGGCCGTCGCCGGTATCGCCCGGTCGGGGCGGCGCTCGGCCGTCCACACCGTGAGGCACTCGGCGCGCACCTCGCGGGCCGACCCGGCCGCCCGCACCCGGGCCTGCCTAGTTCTTGATCTCGTAGCGCAGAAGCGCCACGCCGTCGTCGAACGCGGTGGCCTCGACCAGCTTCAGGTCCTGCCGATCCTCGAACAGGCGCGTCCCCTTGCCGCGTGACACCGGGGAGACCAGCATCCGGACCTCGTCGACGACGCCGGCGGCCATCAGGGAGCGCATGAGTTTCAGGCTCCCCCACAGCCAGAGGTCCTTGCCGCTCTGCTGCTTGAGCTCCCGGACGGTGGCGATCGGGTCGCTCGTCACGGTCGCGGCGGGGAAGTCGCCCCAGGGGGCGGCTTCCAGCTTCGACGAGGCGACGAACTTGGTGAGGTTGTTGAGCTTCTCGCCGTACTCGCCCTGCTCGTCGGCGTGCGGCCAGTAGTCCTTGGTCTGGTTGTAGGTGTTCGCGCCGAGGATCATCGTGTCGACCGAGTCGATGAACCCCATGATGCTCGCCTCGAAGGCCTTGTCGGAGGCCTCGGAGAAGGGCTTGGCCGACACGAAGCCGAGCCCGCCGTCCTCCTCCGCGACGATGTTGTCGACGGTCACCCACTGCTGGACTTTGAGCTTTCGCATGGCGCCGGTTCTCCTTCGTCACGCGGCCGCTTAGTGGCCGCTCGTGACCCTGGGACGGAGCCGGCACCGCGTTCTCGACACCCTCCACGGCACGTGCGCCATATTTTTCGGCGGCGGCTGCGCAGTGAGGCCCTGCCCGGGTGGGCAGGGCCTCAAAGGCGAGGGCTAGAGCCTGTCTCGAAGTCGCCTCTGCCACGCGCGCGAACGCGTGACCTGGCCGGTGGAGCGATGCCGGAGGCGAGCGGAACCGGGCAGATCGCGAAGCGATGCCGCGTTCGCCCAGGCCAGGTCACGTAGCGAGCCGCCAGGCGAGCGAAGTGGGCCGGGACTGTGAAACACAGCTAGAAAGAGTCTTCGGGGAGGTCCATCACGTCCAGGGTGGTGGACTCGGTGATGGCGCGGTCCGAGGCCAGGCGGGGCAGGACGGTCTGGCAGAAGAACTGCGCGGCCGCGACCTTGCCGGTGTAGAACGCCTGGTCAGAGTCGGAGACGTCGCCGCCGCCGAGCGCGTTCAGGGCGACCTCGGCCTGGCGGCACAGGAGCCAGCCGACGATCAGGTCGCCGAGGGCGAGCAGCAGGCGGGAGGAGTTGAGCCCGATCCGGTAGAGCTCCTTCGGGTTCTCCATCGAGCCGAGCGCCCAGCCGACCATCGGGTCGAGGATGCCCTGGACGTCGTCGAGGGCCCGGCCGAGCAGGGCGCGCTCGTTCTTGAGGCGGCCGTTGCCGGCCTCGGAGCCGGCGAACGCCCGGATCTCCCCGACGAGCACCTTCAGCGCCTCACCGTTGTCCCGCAGGATCTTGCGGAAGAACAGGTCCTGGCCCTGGATCGCGGTGGTGCCCTCGTACAGGGTGTCGATCTTGGAGTCGCGGATGTACTGCTCGATCGGGTACTCCTGCAGGAAGCCCGACCCGCCGAGCGTCTGCAGCGACTCCGCGCCGAGCAGCGCGTACGCCCGCTCGGAGCCGAAGCCCTTCACGATCGGCAGCAGCAGGTCGTTGACCTTCTCGGCGGCCTCGTCCCTGCGGCCCTCGAACTCGGCGAGCTGCACGGCGTCCTGGTAGGACGCGGTGAGCAGCACGAGGGCGCGCATGCCCTCGGCGTAGGCCTTCTGCGTCATGAGGCTGCGCCGGACGTCCGGGTGGTGGGTGATCGTCACCCGCGGAGCGGTCTTGTCGGTCATCTGCGTCATGTCCGCACCCTGGACGCGCTCCTTCGCGTACTCCAGCGCGTTGAGGTAGCCCGTCGACAGGGTGGCGATGGCCTTGGTGCCGACCATCATGCGGGCGTACTCGATGACGAGGAACATCTGCCGGATGCCCTGGTGGACGTCGCCGACCAGGTAGCCGATCGCCGGGTGCTTCTCGCCGAAGGTGAGCTCGCAGGTCGTGGAGACCTTGAGGCCCATCTTCTTCTCGACGTTGGTCACGTAGGCGCCGTTGCGCTCGCCGAGCTCACCGGTCTCCACGTCCACGAGGTACTTGGGGACGAGGAACATCGACAGGCCCTTGGTGCCGGGGCCGGCGCCCTCGGGGCGGGCCAGCACCAGGTGGAAGATGTTCTCGGACATGTCGTGCTCGGCCGAGGTGATGAAGCGCTTGACGCCCTCGATGTGCCAGGTGCCGTCCGGCTGCTGGACGGCCTTGGCGCGCCCGGCGCCGACGTCGGAGCCGGCGTCCGGCTCGGTCAGCACCATCGTGGCGCCCCACTGCCGCTCCAGGGCCAGCTCGGCGAACTTCTTCTGCTCGGGCGTGCCGATGTGCCACAGGATCTGCGCGAAACCGGGGCCGGAGGCGAACATGTAGACGGCCGGGTTGGCGCCCAGCACCTGCTCGGCCACGGCCCACGTGAGCGAGCGCGGGGCGCCGCTGCCGCCGAACTCGGGGGCGAGGTCGAGGCGGTACCACTCGGAGTCCATCCACGCCTTGAACGACTTCTTGAAGCCCTCCGGCATCGTGACGGTGCCCGCGGCGGGGTCGAACACCGGCGGGTTGCGGTCCGCGTCCTCGAAGGAGGCGGCGAGCGGGCCCTCGGCCAGCCGGTTCACCTCGTCGAGGATGCTGCGCACGGTGTCCTCGTCCAGTTCGGCGTACGGGCCGCTGCCGAGGAGGTCCTGGCGCCTGAACACCTCGAAGAGGTTGAACTCCAGGTCCCGGAGGTTGCTCTTGTAGTGCCCCATTCGAGACTCCGTCTGGTTCCGGCGGCGACCGGCGGCCCCGCTGCGTACTGGTCGGTAACTCGTCATCATGCTACCCGCTGGTAACCACTGACAACCACCCCGATCGGGCGGTTTCCGGGAGACAGGCCACATCGATACCACGCCCTCCCCCAGGGCGTGACCCGAGTCACGAAGGCCCCCCGAGTGGCACCCTCCTTCGCCCCGCACGGCGGGGGTGGCAAGATCAGGCGGGCGCGATTTCACCCGCGGTGCACGAGGAGGTGCGCAATGAGGCAGGAGGAGGAGGCCGCCCCGAGACTGACCGTCATCGGGACCGGCTACCTCGGCGCCACGCACGCTATCTGCATGGCCGTGCTGGGGTACGAGGTCCTCGGCGTGGACGTCGACCGCCACAAGATCGAACAGCTGGCGTCGGGCGAGGTCCCGATCTTCGAACCCGGGCTGCCGGAGCTGCTCACCAAGGCGCTCGACTCGGGCCGGCTCCGGTTCACCACCTCCTTCGCGGAGGCCGGGGAGTTCGGTGACGTCCACTTCGTGTGCGTGGGAACGCCCCAGCAGGCCGGTTCGGACGCCGCCGACCTGACCTACGTCGACGCCGCCGTCCGCTCCCTGGCGCCGCACCTGCGCCGCAGGGCCCTGGTCGTCGGCAAGTCCACCGTGCCGGTCGGGACGGCCGCGCGCCTCACCGGCCTCGTGCAGGAGCTGGCGCCCGCCGGGACGGACGTCGAGCTGGCCTGGAACCCGGAGTTCCTCCGCGAGGGCTTCGCCGTGGACGACACGCTGCGTCCCGACCGGCTGGTGTTCGGCGTCGCGTCCGACTGGGCGCACGAGCGGCTGCGGGCCGCGTTCAGGCTCGTCCTCGACCTCGGCACCCCGGTGATCCGCACGGACCTCGCGACCGCCGAGCTGGTCAAGGTCGCGGCGAACTCCTTCCTCGCCACGAAGATCTCCTACATCAACGCGATGGCCGAGGTCTGCGAGGCGGTCGGCGCCGACGTCAAGGACCTCGCCGACTCGCTGGCGCTGGACGACCGCATCGGCGGCAAGTTCCTGCGGCCGGGCCTCGGGTTCGGCGGGGGCTGCCTGCCCAAGGACATCCGGGCGTTCGCGCACCGCGCCGAGGAGATCGGCGTCGGCCAGGCCGTGTCGTTCCTGCGCGAGGTGGACGACATCAACCGGCGGCGCAGGGCCCGCACCGTCGACCTCGTCCGGGACCTGCTCGGCGGCGACCTCGCGGGGAAGCGCGTCGCCGCGTGGGGCGCCGCGTTCAAGCCCAACTCCGACGACATCCGGGACGCGCCCGCGCTGGACGTGGCGCGCACCATCCACGGACTCGGCGGGGACGTGCGCGTCTACGACCCCGTCGCCCTCGGCAACGCCCGCCGCGCCTTCCCCGAGCTGACCTACGGCGAGAGCGCGTTCGACGTGGCACGCGACGCGGACGTGGTCGTCCTGCTGACCGAGTGGTCGGACTTCCGGGAGGTCGAGCCGGAGGCGCTGGCCGGGGTCGTGCGGCACAAACGGGTCGTGGACGGGCGCCATGCCCTCGACGCCGCCCGCTGGCGCGCCGCGGGCTGGGAGTACCGCGCCCTGGGCCGGTCCTGAACGCGTGCATGGGGAACAACCCGCGTTTCGGGGCCGTTGGCGAAGATGAGGGCCGCGCCCAGCTCGGGCGATGGTCTCTCCCGGACGAGGTGCGCCGTACCCGGAACGCGAAGACGGCGCGTGACAGTAGTCGTCTCGTCATCCGGGAGTGCCGTCATGGCCTGGATCCTCGTCATCGTCGCCGGCCTCTTCGAGGTCGCCATGGCCCTGTGCCTGAAGGCCAGTAAGGGCTTCACCCAGCCGCTGGAGTCGGCGGGGTTCCTCGTGTTCGCCGTAGCGTCCTTCGGGCTGCTCACCGTCGCCCTCAAGCATCTGGAGGTCGGCACCGCCTACGCCGTGTGGGTCGGCATCGGAGCCGTCGGGACGGCGGTCCTCGGCATGCTCTTCATGGGCGACGAGGTCTCCGTGACCCGGGTCGTCGCGCTCGCGTTCATCGTCCTCGGGGTCGTGGGGCTGAACCTCGCCGGGGGCGGCCACTGACCGGCGACACTGACCCGCGGTGGCGGCGAGCAGCGCGAACGGCCAGGAGCGGCCACCGCCTCCGCAGGTCAGCCGAGTTCTCCGGAACGTAATCTCCCGTAACAGCGTCTATGGGACGAGAGCGCGGGGAGTCGCTCGAACACGGGAGGACGGACCTTGGTCTTCAAGAAGCTGCGTCAGGCGATGGGCATCGGCGGCCCCTCGATCGAGACGGTTCTGCACGACCCGAACACGACGCCCGGCGGCGTCGTCACCGGCGAGATCGCCATCATCGGAGGGCAGCACAACTCCGACATCAAGGCGGTGAACCTCGCCCTGCGCACCAAGGTCGAGGTCGAGTCGGGCGACAACGAGTACACCTCCAACCTGGAGTACGCCAAGATGCCGGTCGCGGGCGGGTTCAGCCTGCAGGAGGGCGCGCGGCACAGCATCCCCTTCCAGTTCCCGATCCCGTGGGAGGCGCCGCTCACCCACATGTACGGGCGACCGCTGCACGGCACGACGGTCGGGATCGCGACGGAGCTGGAGGTCGCGGGCGCGCTCGACCCGGGCGATCTCGACCCGATCGCCGTCCACCCGCTGCCCGCGCAGGAGCGCATCCTCGTGGCGTTCTCCAACCTCGGCTTCCAGTTCCGCAACGCCGACTGCGAGAAGGGCCGCATCTGGGGCGTCCACCAGGAGCTGCCCTTCTACCAGGAGATCGAGTTCTACCCGCCGGCGCAGTACGCGCGCGGCATCAAGCAGCTCGAAGTGACGTTCGTGTCCTACCCGCAGTCGATGGAGGTCGTGCTGGAGCTCGACAAGCGCGGCGGGGTGTTCACCGAGGGACATGACGCGTTCAGCCGGTTCACGGTCGACTACGCGTCGGTCGAGCACACCAACTGGGAGCAGCAGCTCGACGGCTTCATGCAGGAGGCCGGGCGCCGCCGGGGCTTCTTCTGACCGGGCGTCCAGCCGTCCATCCGCTCACGGGATCCCCTCCGCGATGTTGATCGCGGAGGGGATCTCCGCGTAGAAAGAGGTCCCGTGCCCCTGCCCCCCGGACTGAGCCACGCGGAACGGCGCCTGTGGACGGCGTTCCCCACCGGTTCGGCGGTCGTCCTCGGCGACGACCGCCCGGCCGGCCCCCTGCCCGACCGCATCGTCCGCGCCGAGATCATCACCAGGCTGCTGCTCGGCGAGTGCGCGCCGCGTCCCGGCGCGGTCGCGGCCGTCCGGCTCCGCGGCGCCTACGTCACCGGGCGGCTGGACGTCGCGGGCGGCCGCGTCGAGGCCGAGCTGCTGCTGGAGGACTGCCGGCTCGTCGAGGAGCCGGTGCTCGCCAACGCCGAGACGCGCCAGCTCCGGTTCTCCGGCTGCCGGATGCCCGGCTTCGACGGCGGCGGCCTGCGCGTGGACGGCTTCCTCAGCCTGTCCGGCTCCGAGATCGAGGGGGAGGTCCGGCTGCCGCGGGCGCAGATCCTCGGCGGCCTGCGGATGAACGGGACGCGGGTCACCGCGTCCGCGCCCGAGAAGTGGGCGGTCTCGGGCGGCGCCCTCATCGTGGACGCCGGTGCGTTCATCCGGGACGCCGAGATCACCGGCGGGGTGCGGTTCGTGGGCGCGCGGATGAACGGCGGGCTGTTCATGGAGCGCACCACGCTCAGCAACCCGGGCCGCATCGCCCTGGACGCGCAGAACATCGTCGTCGAGGACACCGCCGAGCTGAGCCACGGGTTCAGCACGTTCGGCACCATCCGCCTGCGCAGCGCCCGCGTCAACGGCATCCTGTCGTTCATCCGGAGCCGCCTCGACTCCTCCGACCCGGCCCGGATGGCCCTGCACGCCAGCCACATGCAGGTCGACGAGCTGCTGCTGTGGCCGGAGGAGCGGATAAAGGGCCGGGTGTCGCTGTCGTACTCCAGGATCGACCTGGTCATGGACCATCCGGACATCTGGCCGGACGAGCTGTACCTGAACGGCATGACGTACCAGACGCTGCGCGGCGCCGAGTTCAAGGACCGGCTCAGCTGGGTGTCGCGGGACCCGGAGTTCCACCTCCAGCCGTACGAGCAGCTCGCCGGCTGGTACCACAGCATCGGCCACGACGACCTGGCACGGAAGGTCCAGCTCGCCAAGCTGCGGGCGCGCCGCCGCGGGCTGCACCCGGTCCCCGGGGCGTGGAACCACGTGCTCGACTGGACGGTGGGGTTCGGCTACCGGCCCTGGCTGGCGTTCGCGTGGTTCGCCGCGCTGCTGGCCGTCGGGACGACGGTGTTCTCGATCGAGCATCCCCGCGCGGTCAAGCCGCCGGACGAGCTGCCCTCCTTCCACGCGCTGATCTACACGCTGGACCTGCTGATCCCGCTCGACACGTTCGGGCAGCAGCTGTCCTACGACGCGGTGAACTGGTCGCGCTGGGTGGCGTACGGGCTGGTCTCGACGGGGTGGGTGCTGGTGACGGCGCTGATCGCCGGCGCGACGCGGGTGCTGCGCCCGAACTGAGGCGCGGCCGGACCGAACCGGCGGGGCGCCCTGGGCGTCCATCCGGGGTAGGGGATCAACGAGAATGGGGCGCCATGGGCACGTATCTGATCACGGGCGCGACGGGCGGCATCGGCACGGCGGTGGCGGAGCTGCTGCGCGAGCGCGGGCACGACCTCCTTCTCACCGGCCGCTCCGCCGAGCGCCTGGACAAGCTCGCCGCGACGCTGCGCGGGGGCGCGCACGCGGCCACGCAGGTCATCAACCCGGGGGCGGTCGCCTCGCCGGCGCGCGCCGCGGCCATCGGCACGATCCAGCTCGACCTGACCGAGCCGCGCCGCATCGAGGCGCGGCTCGCGGCGGCGGGGATCCCCGCCCGGCTGGACGGCGTCGTCCACGCGGCGGGCATGGTGCATCTGGGGACGGTCGCCGACACCGAGGCCGACGAGTGGATGGAGCACCTGTCGGTCAACCTGGTGTCGGCGGCGGAGCTGACGCGGCTGCTGCTGCCCGCGCTGCGCGCCGCCCAGGGGCACGTGGTGTTCGTCAACTCCACCGCCGGGCTGCGCGCCAACCCCGAGTGGTCGGCGTACGCGGCGAGCAAGTTCGGCCTGCGCGCGCTGGCCGACTCGCTGCGCGCGGAGGAGCCGTCCCTGCGCGTCACGACCGTCTACCCAGGCCGGACGGCCACGGAGATGCAGCGCAGCGTGCGCGCCCAGGAGGGGCACGCCTACGCCGAGGACGACTTCGCCGCCCCCGCCACGGTCGCGCGCGTGCTGGTCGCCGCGCTGGAGACGCCGCGGGACGCGGTCGTCTCGGACGTCACCGTCCGGCCGAACCCGGGCCGCTGACGGCCGCGTCGCCGTGCCGCGGCGACGCGGCCGCCCTTCACCGCGACGGCGGGCCGTCGTCGTAACCCGCCGTCGCCCCGCCGGTCAGGCGGGGGCGGTCGCCCGTCGCCGTGCCGCGAGCGCGATCCCGCCGCCCGCGAGGACGGTGGCCAGACCCGCCGCGGCGAGCGCGGAGTCCGCGCCGGCGGAGATGCCGGCGGAGGTGCCGCCCCCACCCGTCTCCACGCCGCCGGTGGGAATCACACGGATCTTGTGCAGATATTTGACGTCGATGAACCCGTGACGGAGCTGGACCGGGACGTTGCCGCGGATCTCGGTGAACCCCGTCTTCTTGCAGTCGGCCCACGGTTTCTGGTGGTACTTCAGAACGCCCACGATCTTCGAGTGCACGTTCGGCATCTCGTGGACGTTGAGCCCGTGCGGCGCCGTGACCAGGTACTCGCAGAGCTGGGTGTCCGTCTGCGCCTCCGCGGTCCCTGCCCCGATCATGACGAACGCCCCCGCCGCCGCCCCCGCGGCGGCCACGGCCATCTTCCTTCGCACGCTCATCCCTTGTCTCCCCCGCTCGTTTCTCCTGGTGGGCGGGTCGCCCACCTCGGGGTGACCGATACCCGACGAAGATCAAGAAGAGCCTTGGAGACGACAAAACAATGGAGTCGCCAGAATGGCGCTCCATTCACAACAAAAGGGTATTTAACCGGACGTTCCCCGAGGCGCCTCGATCTTGCCGCGGCGCAGGAACCACGCGGCGAGGAGGCCGCCGAGCAGCCCGAACAGGTGGCCCTGCCAGGAGATCCTCGGGTCGCTCGGGAGGACGCCGAGCAGCATCGTCCCGTAGACCGCGACGACGGCGACCGCGATGGCGATGTCGGGCAGCCGCCGCTCGAAGATCCCGCGACCCACCAGGTAGCCGAAGAAACCGAAGATCAGGATGCTGGACCCGAGGGTGTTGGCGGAGCTGAGGAACCACACCCCGAGCCCGCCGACCACGATGATGATCAGGCTGGCGGCGAGGAACCTGGCGATGCCCCGCGCCGCCGCGACGAATCCGAGGACGAGGAACGGGACCGTGTTGGCCGTCAGGTGCCCGAAGCCGGCGTGCATGAACGGCGCGGTGAAGATGTCGGGCAGGTCGTCCACGTCGCGCGGCTGGATCCCGAACCGGTCGAGCCAGCCGTTCATCGTGTAGTCGACCGCTTCGAGCACCCACATCGCGGCGGTCACCGTGAGGATCAGCACCGCCGACGCAAGGGCGCGGACGCCGTGCTTCGCCAGGCCCTCGGAACGTTGCCGGTCGGGGGTAAAGCTCATGTCAGCCACCGTAAAGTCTCTGCGTCCCTGACTCCCCCAACGCACGGGACGGCCGGATGGTGCCGGTGGCCTTTTCGATGGGCCCCCAGAAGCCTCTATGCGGCCTCTAGGCGGCGGACGCGTGCTCCGACTCGGAGGCGTCGCCGCGCACCACGATCACCGGCAGCGGCCGCCGTGCCGGGGCGTCGGCCGTCCGGCGCAGGTAGCGCCGCTCCTCGGGGGTCGTCCCGCCCCAGATGCCATCGGGCTCCCCCACCCGCAGCGCCCACGCGAGGCAGTCGGCCCGCACGGGGCAGTTGGAACAGATCTCCTTGGCCGCGTCCTCCTGTGCCTGGAGCACGGGCGCGGCGTAGCCGATCGGGAAGAACAGGTCGGGATCCGCGCCACGGCAGATGGCGTGGTCGGTCCAGTGTTCCTCGTTCTCGGTGTTGTGCATGGAGCCGGTGTTGTGCATTGACTTCTCCCTGCGCGGTGAGACCACCGTCCGAGCCGGGGGGTCTCCACTCAGCGTAGTACTACACAACGTAGTACTACAAGACATGGGCGAACGCTGCAACTTAGCGCCCCGATAACCTGGGAGGTGTGCAGAGTGATCAAGAAGTGACCTTCCGCGAGGCGACGGTCGACGATCTCCCTGAGATCGTCCGGCTACTCGCCGACGATCCCCTGGGATCCACCCGCGAAACACCGGGTGAGGAGATACCGGAGGCCTACTTCCGAGCGTTCGCCGCGATCGAGAAGGACCCCAACAACAGCCTGGTCGTCGCCGAGGTCGCCGGCGCGGTCGCCGGCACGCTCCAGCTCACCTTCATCCCCGGCCTCACCTACACCGGCGGCGAGCGCGCCCAGATCGAGGGCGTCCGCGTCGCCGCCGAGCAGCGCGGCGCCGGGCTCGGCCAGCTCCTGATCACCTGGGCCATCGACCGGGCCCGCGCCCGCGGCTGCCGCGTCGTCCAGCTCACCACCGACCGCCAGCGCCCCGACGCGATCCGCTTCTACCAGAAGATCGGCTTCCGCCCGTCCCACATGGGGATGAAGTACCACCTCGCCTGAGCCCCGCCGCTCCGGTTCACGGGACGAGGGCGTCCCGCCACCGGGCCGTGTCGGTGTACTGGTGCAGCCAGGAGATCCGCCCCTCGGTGACACGCCAGAGATGCGCGAACTCCGCCTCGTACGAGCGGCCGGTGGCCCTGGCGGTCCCCCGGTAGCGTCCGGTCACCACCACAAGGCCGTCGGCGGTCTCATGCCAGGTCTCGGCGTAGGGAGCCGTGTCGAACTCGGCGAAGACCGCGCCCCACACCCGAGCGAGGGTCTCCTCGGGGCCGCGGAAGGCGCCGCCCGCGCCGCACGGCAGCCCGGGCGCCGTGTGCGCCTCGAACTCCGGGTGCAGGAGCGCGAGGATCGCCGCCGCGTCGGCCGCCTGGGCGGCGGTGTAGAAACCCCGGACGATCTCGGACGCCGTCATGGCCGCTCCTTTTTAGAGGATGTGTTCTAGAATCCTCTCACTACTATCATCGGAGGGCGCGCGTGGGTAGACCGGCCAAGTTCGGCGAGGACCGGATCCTCGACGCGGCGCTGGCGGTGACGGCCGAGGGCGGGCCCGCCGCCGCGACCATCGCCGCCATCGCCGAGCGCCTCGGCGCCCCGTCCGGCTCGCTGTACCACCGCTTCGGGTCGCGCGACCTGCTGCTCGCCACCCTGTGGACCCGCTGCGTCCGCCGCTTCCAGGACGGCTTCGTCGCGGCCCTGGACGCGGGCGACGCCGAGGCGGCCGCCCTGCACACGCCCCGCTGGTGCCGCGGGCACCCCGCCGAGGCCGCCGTGCTGCTCCTGCACCGCCGCCGCGACCTCGCCGCCGCCTGGCCCGCCGAACTCGCCGCCCCGCTCGAAGCCCTGAACGCACGGGCCGCGGACGCGCTGAGCGCGTTCGCGCGGGCCGGCGGCACCGACCGCGACCGCGTGGTCTTCGCCACGGTGGACGTCCCCTACGGCGCCGTCCGCCGCCACCTGCTCGACCGCCGGCCCCCGCCGCCGGAGGTGGACGAGCTGATCGTCACGGCCTGCCGCGCCGTCCTGGCCCCGTAGGGCCGGAAAGGCTTCTGTTGGTGTTCACCTTGGCGTGAAATGCTGGTCACCTGGGTGTGTATCCCAATTTGTCACCCGTCCGGAGGAGCAGCGCGTGGCCGAGCGGCATCTGGAGATCGAGCAGAAGTACGACGCCCCGGCCGGGTTCGTCCTGCCGGATCTGGACGGGCTCACGGGCGTGGCGTCGGTCGGGGAGCCCGAGGTCCGGGAGCTGCACGCCACCTACTTCGACACCGCGGACCTGCGCCTGGCGGCCAACAGGATCACGCTGCGCCGGCGGCGGGGCGGGCCGGACGCGGGCTGGCACCTGAAGATGCCGGCCGGGCAGGACGGCAGGCACGAGTTCCGGGCGCCGCTCGGGCGGCCCCTGCTCGTCCCGGCGCGCCTGGCCGGGCTGGTCGCGGCGCACACCCGCGGGGCGGAGCTGCGCCCCGTCGCGACCCTGGAGACCCGCCGGACGGTCGTGCGCCTGCTCGGCGCGGACGGCGAGGCCCTCGCGGAGGTCGCCGACGACCTGGTGACCGGGCGCGGGCGCGAGGCCGAGCCCGAGCGGTGGCGGGAGATCGAGGTCGAACTCGGCGCCGGGCCGCCGGAGCTGCTGAAGACGGTCGGCAAGCGCCTGCGCAAGGCCGGCGCGAAGAGGGCCAAGTCGGCGTCGAAGCTGGCGAGGCTGCTCGGGGACGGCGTCGCGCCCTCGGAGGCGGCGCGGCGGCGGGCCGAGGCCCGGTCGCGGATCACGGCGGCCACCAGCAACGGGAAGGCGCCCGCGATCACGACGGGCGAGGTCGTGATGGCCTACCTCGCCGAGCAGGTCGAGGCGATCCTGCGGTTCGACCCCGGGGCGCGGCTCGGCGAGGAGGACGCCGTCCACCGCATGCGGGTGGCCGTGCGCAGGACGCGCAGCGCCCTGCGCAGCTACCGGCCCGTCCTGGACGCGGAGCGGACCGCGCCGCTCGGGCCCGAGCTGCGGTGGGTGGCGCAGACCCTCGGCGAGGTCCGCGACCTCGAGGTGCTCCGGATGCGGTTCGCGCAGGCGCCGCCCTTCCTGCTGGACGACCTGGAGCGGCACGAGCGGGCCGCGTACCGGCATCTGAACTCGGCGCTGAGGGACGCGCGGTACTTCGCGCTGCTCGACGCCCTCGACCGGCTGGTCGCCGAACCGCCGCTGGCGGCCGTCGCCGGGAAGAAGGCCCGCAAGGAGCTCCCCGCGCTCGTCACGCGGGCCTGGGACCGGATGGCCGGGGACTACGCGTCGATCAAGACGTCCGCCGACCCCGACCTCGCGCGCCACGAGACGCGCAAGGCGGCCAAGCGCGCCCGGTACGCGGCCGAGCTGGCGGTCCCGGTGCTGGGCGCGGCGGCCAAGCGGGTGGTCAAGGACGCCAAGCGCATCCAGGAGGTCCTCGGCGCCCACCAGGACGCCATGATCGCGATGGAGCACCTCGAACGGGCCGCGGCCCGCGCCCGCACGACCGCGGACGCCTTCGCGATCGGCGTCCTCTACGGCGGGGAGCGGGCGGAGGCGGAGAAGGCCCGCGACCAGCTGGCGACCACCTGGTCACGCACCTTGGGCCCCTCGTTCTGAACGCGCACCCGTCCTAGGGGGCCGCCGAGGTGCCGTGGCGTTCCAGGGCGGCCAGGGTGCCGCCGGCCAGGTGGGCGGTCCAGAACTCGGCCTTGTCGAGGGACGTGTCGTCCGGGACCTTCTCGCCCAGCTTCCGGCACAGCCCGGCGATGAGCTCGGTGACGATCTCGCCGTGCGTGCTCACCACCGCCGGCGTGCCCGCCATGGACAGCAGCCGCTCCATGGCCTGGTCCGGGTTCGTCTCGCCCACCGTGAACGCCGCCTCCGTCTCGACGGGCACGCGCACGCGCCGCGCGTAGGGCAGGACGGTCTCCAGGCAGCGGGCCGTCGCCGAACTCACGGTCCGCATGGGCCCGTAGGAGTGCAGCAGCCCGGCGAGGCCGGACGCCTCGGCGCGGCCCGCCTCGTCCAGCGGGCGCAGCTCGTCGGCCTCCCGCCAGGCCCGCTTCTCCCCGGCCCGCGCGTGCCGCAGGATCACCAGCGGCGCGGTGTCGAGCGGGCCTTCGCGGAACCCGCGGAGCAGGTCGACGTCGTGCCGGTAGCTGAGGCGGGCCTCGGCCTCCTCCGCCGGAAGCCAGACCAGCTCGTCCACCTCCTCGTTGGGGGTGAACGCGCTCACGGCGACCGGGCGGGCCGCCCAGTACTCCACCCGCTTGGTCCGCTCGCCGAGCGGATAGGAGACGGTCGGGAGGCGCCGTCCGAGGCGGGGGACGACGCCGGTCTCCTCCTCGATCTCGCGGACGGCGGCGCGCAGCACGTGCTCGCCCGGGTCGACCTTGCCCTTGGGGAACGACCAGTCGTCGTGGCGGGGGCGGTGGATCAGCGCGAACTCGGGTCCGTCGCGCCACAGCAGCGCGCCGGCGGCCCTGATGACGTCAGACATCGATCGTCCTCCACCGGCGGCTCTTCACCAGGTGGGTCTGGATGTCCAGGAGGGTCTCGCCCGCACCGGCCCGGCTGCGCGTCCAGGTGCCCTCGGCGTCGAGCGCCCAGGCGTGGGTGCGCTCGTCCATGGCCCGGTCCATCAGGGCGAGCAGGTCGTCGCGCTGGGCCCGGTCGTTGACGGTGACGAGGGCCTCGACACGGCGGTCCAGGTTGCGGTGCATCAGGTCGGCGCTGCCGAGCCACACCTCGGGCTCGCCGCCGTTCTCGAACGCGAACACGCGGGAGTGCTCCAGGAACCGGCCGAGGACGCTGCGCACCTGGATCATGTCCGACAGGCCGGGCACGCCGGGACGCAGCGCGCAGATGCCGCGCACCCAGACGTCCACCGGCACCCCGGCCCGCGACGCCCGGTAGAGCGCGTCGATGACCACCTCGTCCACCAGGGCGTTGCACTTGATCCGGACGCGGGCGGGATGCCCGGCCCGCCGGTTGTCGATCTCGTGCTCGATCCGCTGGACGAGCCCGGAGCGCAGGCTGTTCGGCGCGACGAGCAGCCGGTGGTAGGAGCTCTGCCGCGAGTAGCCGGTGAGGTGGTTGAACAGGGCGCTGACGTCCTCGCCGACCTCGGGGTCGGCGGTGAGCAGCCCGAAGTCCTCGTACAGGCGCGCGGTCTTCGGGTGGTAGTTGCCGGTGCCGATGTGGCAGTAGCGGCGCAGGTGGCCCTCGGACTCCTGCCGGACGATCAGCGCGAGCTTGCAGTGCGTCTTCAGCCCGACGAACCCGTAGACGACGTGGCAGCCCGCGGTCTCCAGCTTGCGCGCCCAGGCGATGTTGGCGCGCTCGTCGAACCGGGCCTTGAGCTCGACGACGACCACGACCTGCTTGCCGGCCTCGGCGGCGCTCATCAGCGCGTCCACGATCGGGGAGTCGCCGCTCGTCCGGTACAGCGTCTGCTTGATCGCCAGGACGCGCGGGTCGGTCGCGGCGTCCTCGATGAGCCGCTGGACGGTCGTGGTGAACGAGTCGTAGGGGTGGTGGACGAGGACGTCGCGCTCACGGATGGCGCTGAAGATGCTGACGTCCTCGGGCAGCGCCTCCTTCGACGGGACGAAAGGGGGGTACTTCAGCTCCGGGCGGTCCAGGTCGGCGATGGCGGCGAGGCCGCCGAGGTCGAGCGGCCCGACGACGCGGTAGATCTGGCCCTCGTCCACCCCCAGCTCGGAGGTGAGCAGGTCCAGCACCCCCTCGGAGATCGACTCCTCGACCTCCAGCCGGACGACGGGGCCGAACCGGCGGCGCAGCAGCTCGCGTTCGAGCGCCTGCAGCAGGCCCTCGCTGATGTCGTCGTCGATCTCCAGGTCCTGGTTGCGGGTGACCCGGAACGCGTGGTGCTCGACGACCTCCATCCCGACGAACAGCTGCCCGAGGTGCGCCGCGATGACGTCCTCCAGCGGCGTGAACCGGTCGGGGGACGCCTCGATGAAGCGCGGCAGCAGCGGCGGCACCTTCACCCGGGCGAACATCGTGGCGTCGGTCTCCGGGTCGCGGACGATCACCGCGAGGTTCAGCGACAGGCCCGAGATGTAGGGGAACGGGTGCGCGGAGTCGACGACGAGCGGGGTGAGCACGGGGTAGATCCGGTCGCGGAAGAGCCGCCGCAGCCGCTCCTGCTCGGTCTCGGCGAGCTCGTCCCAGCGCAGGAGGTCGATGCCCTCGTCCTCCAGCGCGGGCAGGATCTCCTTGCGGAAGCACGACGCGTGCCGCTGCATCAGCTCGTGCGCGACCACGCCGGTGCGCGCCAGCACCTCGCGGGGCTGGCGGCCGCTGGCGGACTGGACGGCCAGCCCGGTCGCCATCCGGCGGGCGAGCCCGGCCACGCGGACCATGAAGAACTCGTCGAGGTTGCTGGAGAAGATCGACAGGAAGCGGACGCGTTCGAGCAGCGGCAGGCCCGGATCCTCGGCGAGTTCCAGGACGCGCTGGTTGAACCTCAGCCAGCTCTCCTCCCGGTCGAGGAAGCGGTCGTCGGGCAGCGCCTCGGATTGCGGGGGGACATGTCCTGGATTGACGGTCATGCCAGAATTTTCCCTGATCTAGGTTAACGAAAGTCGAACGTGCGGGTTCCGCCGAGGTATCTGATACGTCGATCATTCCCGTGGTTCCCCCAGATCACTCCGCTCCGGCCGCCGTCGCCGAACGTGGCCGGGGGGTTGCAACGACCTGGCCACCGGGAGACCTTCACTGCGCGCCTCCGCGTGGGTAGAACGAAGACCGTGACTCCTCACGAGGCTTCGCCGCCCACGGTGTTCTGGCCGCGCTGCACCGCCGTCGACGGCTGCACCGGCCGGGCCGCGGGCGGCCCGGGCGCCTGCCCCGCCCACCTGCGCCCCAGCGAGTTCGAGCGGTTCGTGGACTCGCTGCGCCCCGGCGCCGACCTCGACCTGCGCGGCGTCACCGTCCCGCCGTGGCTGCTGGACGGGGTGCTGGACGCCGTCACCGGCCCCGACGGGCGGCCCCACCTCGGCCGGACCCGGTTCGACGGGGCGGTGCTGCCGGCCGACGCGGGCCTGCGCGGCTTCTGCGTCGAGGGCGACAGCTCGTTCGACGGCGCCCGCTTCCTCGGCGGCGCGTCGTTCTACGACGCGCGGTTCTTCGGCAACGCCTCGTTCCGGGGGGCGCGCTTCGGGCGCAACGCGTCCTTCCACGAGGCCCGGTTCCACCGGCACGCCTCGTTCGAGGAGGCGGTTTTCACCGGCGACGCCCTCTTCGGCGAGACGCGGTGGCACGCCGACGCCGCCTTCCGCGGCGCCGTGTTCATGGGCGCGGCCTGCTTCGACCGCGCGCGGTTCGGGCGGGACGCGGCGATGCAGGGGGCCGGCTTCCGCGGCGACGTGTCGTTCCGGCGCGTGCAGGTGACGCGGCACGCCCGGTTCGAGCGGGCGCGGTTCCGGCACGGCGCCTGGCTCGGCCCGCTGGCGGCGGGCGGCCGGATCGCGCTGTCGGACGCGACCGTGCACGGCGGGCTGCGGGTGCACGCGGCGGCGCGGCAGGTCATCGCCCGCGGCGCGATCGTCCACGGGGAGGCCGACTTCCGGCTCCGGCACGCCGAACTCGACCTGGAGGACGCGGTGTTCGAGGGCCCGGCCGCCGTCCGGGCGCTGGCCCATCCGATCCAGGGCCTCGCCGAGCCCACCACCGGGAACGCCGCCGGGACCGGCACGTCCGGCGTCCGGCTCCTGTCGCTGCGCCGCGCGGACGCGACCCGGCTGCTGCTCGCCGACGTCGACCTCAGCGGCTGCGGCTTCCTCGGGCTGCGGCGGCCCGACGCGCTGCGGATCACGGGCGACTGCGCGTTCGCGACCGCGCCCGGCCGGCGCCGGCTGCGGCCGTGGCGCCGCCGCGACCGGGCCGTCCTCGCCGAGGACATCGCCGGCGGCGCCGGCCACGACGACGACCGGCTGCGCGCGCTGTACCAGGCGCTGGCACGTGCCACGGCCGACTCCGACCGCGACCGCCTCGCCCGCGACTTCCGCTACAGCGCGCTGGAGATGCGCCGCCACGGCGAGCGCGACCCGTGGCGCCGCGCCGGCCTGCACCTTCTGTGGATCACCTGCGGATACGGGCTGCGCGCGGGACGCGCCGTGGCCTGGCTCGCCGTCATCATCGCGCTGCTGTGCTGCGGCGCGTCCCTGGTCCGCCACGACGACCGGACCCGGCACGACAACCGCACGGGGAGCGTCCGCGGCGCGCACACGGGCACCCGCAACACATAAGCGCCGGACGGCCCGCTAAAGGCGGGGGTTGTTTTGTCAGACCCACGCGTAATGATTGTTGTTATGAGCAGAGACACCCATCCGGGGGTGCAGTGCCCGCACTGCCAATCCCATCTCGCGCTCGTCCCCGTGACTGGAAACCCCGTGTCCGGAAACTCCGCCGCCGCACCCGTCCCCGTCCTGCCGATCGTGGCGAAGGAGGAATGGCAGCCTCCCCCCGTCGCCGAGGTGCTCGCCGTTTACGCCGGGCGCGCCAAGGACACCGTGACGGCGGCGCGCGGCGCCGCCAAGGTCCGCGACAGCCTGAACCGCGCCAAGGCGGCCGCCGCGGGCCGCAAAGCCGCACAGAAAACCGCGCGCCGCACCCCCAGAAGCGCGTGATCACAACCCGGCCACTAACACCGGGAAGGGACGGCACCGCGCCGGCACCGTCCCTTCCGCAATGACGTCAGCGCGGCTTGGTATCGGTCCATTCCGCGCCGACCAGGGCGGTGGAGTTCATCGTCCGCCCCGCCGGGACGCTCGCCCCGGCCGCCGGCGCCACCATGACGTTCAGCCCGGCCAGCGCATTGCCCGACGCCAGATCAATGATCATTTCGTCCCTGATCACGCCCTGCGGCGTCTTGTCGTCCAGCGCGATGGCGTTCCCCGTCCGCCCCTGCGGATCCGTGACCTTCCCGAGTGACCGCACCGCCGGGAGCCCCGCCAGCATCCGGAACGCGGCCGCCCGCACCGCAGGCTTCACCGGCATGTCCATCACCAGGCCGCGCGCCACGGTGTAGAGCCACCGGTCCGACGCCATCGGCCGGTTCGACTCGGTGTCATGGCCCTTGTACCAGCGCAGCAGCTCCGCCTTGAGCCGCTTCGGGTCGGACGGCAGCGCCCGCAGGTCCTTCATGCTCACGTTGCGGCCGAGCCAGAACACCTTGTCGCCGTCGACCAGCGCGGCGCCGTTGAAGCTGCGCGGACCGGGCGCGGTCTTCGCCGTGAACCCCTTCAGGCGGCCCTTGCCCCCCGGCACGACCGGAATCTGGATCTTGAACGTCGCGGGCGACCCCGCGCGCCGCCACGCCTCCTCGTCCGCCTTCGTCGCGGGCTTGGCCCCCAGGTCCTGCCCCGCGGCGAACGCCTTGCCGCCGGGCCTGCTCGGCGTCCAGCTCTCCGCCTTGCTCCTGACCGTCACGGCGTAGGCGCCGCCGCCCTTGCCCACCGTGTACGTGGAGGACGAGACCGTCACCTGATGCCAGTACGCCCCCGTCGTCTCGGTCTGACCGTCCGCCTTCTCGGCCGCCGCGAGCAGGACGGTCCGCGCGTCGAGCACCCGCTCGCCGCCGCCTCCTCCGCCCGTCCCGCCCGGGTCCGTCCCGTCCCCGCCGGGGGCGACGAACACCGCCGCCGCGGCCACCGCCCCCGCGGCGACCGCCCCGGCGAGCCCCAGCCCCCAGACCGGCCGCACCCGCCGACGCGCGGGCGCGGTGCTCCCGGCCGCCTCCCCACGCGGCGCCGCCATGGCCCGCGCCAGCTCGTCCCGCCGCACGCCCTCGTCCACCGGCGCACCCGGGTCCATCTCCTCAGGCCTGGCATCCCGCAACACCCGCATCACATCCTTCATGCCGTTTCCTGGCGGGGGGACGACCCCCCGCACCCCCCGGTCCGCTCCGCTCATACCGTTTCCCTGCGGGGGGACGACCCCCCGCACCCCCCGGTTCGCTCCGCTCATACCGTTTCTCCCTTGACGACTCCGACCTGCGAACGTCCTGCTCGCGCCGCCGCACCCCCCGACCCCGGTCCGGGGTCGGTCCGGGCGGGCGGCCGGGGCGGGTCCGGGCGGGCGGACGCCGTTCGGGCGTCCGGCTGCTCGTCCTCGGCCGCGCGGAGCAGGCGGCGGCGCGCGCGGTGCAGGCGCACCCGCAGCGCCGCCGGCGTGCAGCCGACGACGCGGGCGGCCTCGCGGGGCGTCAGGCCCTGCCAGGCGATGAGGATCAGGATCTCCCGGTCCCCCTCGGGCAGCGCCGCCATCGCGCGCAGCACCGCCATCCGCTCCGCCACGTCCTCGGCGACGTCGCCCGTCTGGCGCGGCGCCCACCGCCCGAGCTCGGCCGCGAACGACTCGCGGCGCACCCGCGCCCGGTGCCCGTCGCGCAGCACGTTGCGCGCGACGCCGAGCAGCCACGGCAGCGCCGGGTCCGGGACGTCGGCGAGCCGCCGCCACGCCACGGCGAAGGTCTCGCTCACCACCTCGTCCGCGACCTGGCCGCCGGCGCGGGCGGCGGCGTAGGCCCACACGCGCTGGCGGCACTCGTCGTAGATCGCGGTGAAGCGCTGTTCATCGGGGGCCTCGTCTGCCACCGCGTGCTCCTCCGTCCGTCCGATCAGGTCATGTCACGGGGTAGTGGCGCGGGAGGCGGCATCGTTACCGGAAGGGCGGCGGGTTCCTCCGGACGAGCGCCGTTTCGCCGCTCCGCGTGCCCTCCGGGCGCCCGATGCCTCTAACATTTGCTCGATGGCAAGGGCCTCCCACCTGACATCGACCCGGCCCAGGCCGGACAGAAGGAGCTGAGACATGGCCGCGATGCCCAGTCGCGGTGCGGAGCGGCTCCTCGGTGTCGCCGGATCCCCGCACCTCCTTCTCGTCGAGGACGATCCCGGCGACGCCTTCCTGTTCGAGGAGCTCCTGACCGAGGCGCAGCCCGGTCTGCGGATCACCGTCGCGGCCACGCTCTCCGAGGCCCTCGCCGCGCTGCGGCCCGACATCCAGTGCGTCATCGTCGACCTGTCCCTCCCAGACGCGCAGGGGCTCGACGCCCTCCACCAGGTGCGCGAGCACTCGCCGACCACGGCCGTGCTGGTGCTGACCGGCCTCGCCGACGCGCACGTCGGCGTCGCCGCCGTCGCCGCAGGCGCCCAGGACTACCTCGTCAAGCAGGACGCGGACGGCGCGCTGCTCACCCGGGCGATCAGCTACGCGATCGAGCGCAAGCGCGCCGACGAGTCCGAGCGGCAGCTCGTCGAGGCGCGGGCCCTCAGCCGGGAGAACGCCAGGTTGGAGCGCGGCCTGCTGCCCGTGCCGATCCTGCACGACCGGACGCTGCGGCACCACACCCGCTACCGGCCCGGACGCGACCGGGCGCTGCTCGGCGGCGACTTCCACGACACCGTCGAGACCTCCGACGGCGCCGTGCACGCCGTCATCGGCGACGTGAGCGGGCACGGCGCGGACGAGGCGTCCCTCGGCGTCCGGCTCCGCATGGCGTGGCGCACGCTCGTCCTCGGCGGGCACACGGGCTCGCGCCTCCTCGACACCCTCGACACCGTCCTGCAGCACGAGCGGTGGAGCGACGAGATCTTCACGACCGCCTGCATGGTGACGATCGCGCCCGACCGGCGCACCGCCCGGGTGTACCGGGCCGGGCACCCGTGCCCCCTGTTCTTCTCGCCGGACGGCGTGGAGGCCCTCCCGGCCGAGCCCCGGGGCCCGGCGCTCGGGCTGCTCCCGGGCGCCCGGTGGCCCGCCGCCGACCTGGAGCTCGGCGACGAGTGGGGGCTGCTGCTCTACACCGACGGACTGATCGAGGGGGGCGCCGGCGAGGACGGCGGCCATCTCGACATGGCGGGCCTGCTGCGCCTCGCCAGGACCGCGCACGAGGAAGGGAGGCGCGGCGACGTGCTCGTCGACGGGCTCATCGCCGAGGCCGAGCGGCTGAACGGCGACGTCCTCTCCGACGACCTCGCCCTGCTGATGCTGAGCCGGGGGGACGACCGATGACCACCGCGAGATCCGCCGAGACCGGCCAGGAGCCGCGCGCCGCCGGGCCGGGCGCCGTGCTGCCCGGCGCGCAGATCCCCGAGGGGCAGGGGATGGGCCGGGTCCGGCTCGTCCAGATCTACCGGGTCGGCTCCGCCGTCCTCGGCGCCCTCCTCCTGGCCGCGTTCGTGCAGGCCGGGACGGCGCTGTACGGGAACGAGCAGGCCCGCGACGTCCTGATCGAGCGCGTCGACCCGGCGACGCTCGAGCAGTTCCGGCTCTCCACCGCCATCACCGGCCAGGACACGGCCATCCGCGCGTACGCCGAGGAGGGCGGGCGCGAGCACGTCGAGCAGTACCGGTCCGCCGTGCGCCAGGAGGCGGCGTCCGCCGCCCGCATGCGCCGCCTCCTCGCGGAGGTGCCCGGCCACGAGGAGGTCGACCGGCTCCTCGCCAAGGCGACCGCCGACTCGCGGGCCTGGCGGACCGGGTTCGCCGACCGGGTCGCCGCCGGACCCGGCGGTCAGGGCATCGACCGCGGCGAGAGCCGGCTGGCGGGCCACCTGCTCGTCCAGGCGCGCGGCGACATGACGCCGCTGCAGGCCGGCATCACCGAACTGCACGAGCGGTCCGCCGCGAAGCTGAACTCCCGCGCGAGGACCGCCCAGTGGTCCACGTTCGCCGCGCTCGCCATGGTCGTCGTCGCCGCGCTGCTGCTCGCCGTGCTGTTCCGCCGGACCGTGCTGACGCCGGTGTCGACCCTGACCGGACGCGTCCGCGCCGTCTCGGAGGGCGACTTCGGGCACCGCCTCGACGTCCCCGGCCCGGCGGAGATCAACGAGCTGGCGGCGATCATCGACGCGATGCGCGCCCGGATCATCGAGGAGTGGCGCACCAGCGAGGACAAGTCCCGCCGGCTCGACGAGCAGACCGAGGAACTGCGCCGCTCCAACGCCGAACTGGAGCAGTTCGCCTACGTCGCGAGCCACGACCTCCAGGAGCCGCTGCGCAAGGTCGCCAGTTTCTGCCAGATGCTCGAACGCCGGTACGGCGACAAGCTCGACGACCGCGGACGGCAGTACATCGCGTTCGCCGTGGACGGCGCCAAGCGCATGCAGGCCCTGATCAACGACCTGCTGAGCTTCTCCCGCGTGGGCCGGATGTCGCGCCCCGAGGACTCCGTCGACCTCGACGACGTCGTCCGGCAGGCGCTGGACAACCTCTCCACGCTCTGCGAGGAGACCGGCGCCGAGGTGGACGTGGCGGAGCTGCCCGACGTGGCCGGGGACCGCACCCAGCTGGTCCAGCTGTTCCAGAACCTCGTCGGAAACGCGATCAAGTTCCGCCGGGAGGGCGTGCCGCCGCGCGTCACCATCGACGTCCGCCGCACCGGGGACGAGTGGGAGTTCGGCTGCTCCGACAACGGGATCGGCATCGACCCCCGCTACGCCGACCGGATCTTCCTCATCTTCCAGCGGCTGCACTCGCGCGAGGAGTACACCGGCACGGGGATCGGCCTGGCCCTGTGCAAGAAGATCGTCGAGTACCACGGCGGACGCATCTGGCTCGCCGCCGGCGAGCACGCCGAGCCGGACGCGGAGGCCGCCACCGGGACCACCTTCCGGTGGACGCTGCCCGCCCAGCCGTCGGCCGGTACAGAAGAGGACGGCGAGGAAAGCACCGGAGACCAGGTCGACCGCCCCCAGGCGACCTGACCAGGGCCGTCGGGACGGTCGGCTTCGCGCTTCTGCCGGAGCGGCGGTTCGGTGGGGATCGTCAGGCTTCCGGGCCGGTCTTCCCGGCCTCCGCGTCCCGGCCCGTCCAGTCGACGCACACGATCACGGCGTCGTCGGACGGCTCGGTGCCCCCGTGGAAGCCGACGTAGTGCCGGATCATGGTGCGGACGGCCTCGGGCGGATCCTGCAACCGGGTGGCGCGCATCGCCTGGGGCAGTCCGGCGTCCCCGTAGAGGACTCCGGCGGGCGACCGGGCGCCGTGCACGCCGTCGCTGACGATGACCAGCCGGTCGCCCGGCTCGACGGCGAACTCCTGGGGCACGTAGCGGGTGTCGCCGAACATGCCGAGCGGCATCTGCGCCTCGAACGCGATCCGCTCCGTGGCGCCGTCCCGCATCCGGCTGATCACCGGTGAGCCCGCGTCGATGACCCGGACCCTCCCGTCGGTGAGCTCGAACTCCAGCAGCAGCGCGTCCACGAGCCGCTCGCCCCGGTGCCGTCCGAACACCGCCTCGTCGGCGAGCTCGGCCTGCTCGACGATGTCACCGCCGGACCGGCGGGCGTTGCGCAGCGCGCTGATCGCCAGATGGGTGAGCTCCGCCGACTCCGTGCCCGACCCCATCCCGTTGCTGACGGTCAGCGTGAACCGGTCGGCGGACGTGGCCCAGTCGAACGCGTCGCCCCACACGGCGTACGCGGGCTCCAGCTGGCCCGCGAACCAGAGCTCGGACGCCCGGTAGGCGGGCGCCGGCAGCAGGTCCCACTGCATCTCGGCGGCCAGGGTCAACCGCGTCCGCCGCCGCAGGCGCCGGTACCGGTCGGTGGCCTCGTCGGCGATCTTGAGGGCGCGGGCGAGCACGCCGGCGAAGTCGTCGAGCCAGGGCGGCCCGCCGTCCGGAAGCCGCACCGACAGGATCCCGATCCGCTCCCCCTTCACGGTCAGCGGCAGGTGGGCGAGCCCGCCCCCGTCCTCCTGGACGGGCCGCTGCGACGCGAACGCCCGGCCCGGCGCCGTGTTGTCCACGGGGACGTCGTCGCCGGTGGAGAGCGTCCGGACGAGGAACGTCTGCCGGTAGTCGATCATCAGGACCTCGGTGTCCGCGCCGCCGGCGTGCCGGTCGAGCAGGTCGGCCGCGACGGCGATGACATCGTTCGGCGGAGCCGCCCAGATCGCCTTCCTGACCGCCTCGAACGGCCCGTCATCCCCGCGTGCACCATGCATCTCGATCCTCGCCTCGTCGCCGCACGGCCCCGGCGGCCGGCGGACCCGCAGGTCCCGGGATGCCGTGGGCGACGTCGTGTGTAACAGTGGAGGGCATGGTGGCCACGTCGGGTGAGGACGCCGCGGAGTACGCGGCCGCGCTCGACGATGCGGCCTCCACCCTGTTGAACGTGTGGTCGCGCGCCCACAATGCCCCGGATGTCCCTATTCCGTCCACGCAACTGCGCGCGCTGTTCGTCCTGGAGCGGGGGCCCGTCAACATCAGCAGGCTCGCGGGCGAGCTCGGCGCGCTGGTGTCGTCGGCGAGCCGGCTGTGCGACCGGCTGGAGGCGGCCGGGCTGCTCACGCGCGACCCGGGACGCGACCGGCGCCAGGTCACCGTCCGGCTGAGCAGCGACGGGCAGGCGCTCCTCGACCGGCTCCGGCTGCGGCGGCGCGAGAACCTCACCCGCGTGCTGGCCGAGATGCCGGCGGCCGCGCAGGCCGCGCTGCTGTGGGGGCTCACCGAGTTCCACGAGGCGGCCACCCGCCCGGACGACGACGGCGGTTCCCTCTCGATGCTCGCGTGAACTGTCCATGAAATCCGTTTTCCCCGAAAAGTCGTGACCCTCCGCAAAGCGCCTTCCAAATGGAGCATTTTCAACATTTACAGCAGCCGACTCGGGAGCGTTTTCGCCATTCTCGATACGGCCGCCTTCACCACTACTAACATCCCCGCTCATGGCGACCATACGTGCCCCTCGGCATTCCCTGCGCGCCGTCACCGCGGGCGGGATCACCGCTGCCGTGCTCCTCTCCGCCGGCGGATGCGGCGGCTCCTCCTCCGGGCACGGCACGGCGTCGGCCGCCGGGACCAAGGGCGGGCAGGCCGCGCCCGCCAAGGTCCCTGAGGCCACGACCTACACGAACCTCAGCGGCGCCCCGGCCGACCCCACGCCCGACGGCGCCACCGACGGCCTCGTCGTGCACCCCACCAGCCCGGCGCCCGTGTTCGACCGCCCGGCCGGTCACCGCTTCGCCACCCTTCCCGTCGCCGAGCTCGGCGGCCCCACCTGGGTGCCCGTGGTGGAGACCTCGGGCGACTGGCGGAGGGTGCTCCTGCCGAGCCGTCCCAACGGGGCGACCGGCTGGGTTCCCGGCACCGCGCTGAAGACCGCGCACACCCCCTACACCGTCCGCGTCGACCTCACCCGCAGACGCCTCGTCCTGGAGAGGTCCGCGCGCCCGGTGGGCCACTGGCCCGTCGCGACCGGCGACGCCAAGACCCCGACGCCGACCGGCCGGACGTTCGTCATGGCGACGCTCGCCCCGGCCAAGAAGACGCCGAGTCCCATCGTCCTGCCACTCGGTACCCACTCGGCGACCCTCGACACCTTCGGCGGCGGTCCCGGCACCGTCGCACTCCACGGCTGGCCCGACACCTCGGTGTTCGGCAAGGCCGTCACGCACGGCTGCGTGCGCGTACCCGCGGACGCCTTGAAGGCGCTGTCCCGGGTGCCGCTCGGTTCCCTGGTGTTCATCACGGCCTGACCGGCCGGCACCACCTCAAGCCCTCACGAGAATCGGAGTACGTTCATGCGTCACAACCATGCCGCCAAACGGTTCGCCACGGCCGGGCTGCTCGCCGCCGGCCTCACCGCGGCCGCCGTCCCCGCCCCGGCGTTCGCCGCCGCCCCCGGCAGCGAAGGCTCGGCGTACGGGCTGACCGTGACCGGGCCGATCGCCGTCCCGCCGGTGCCCGCCGTCTCCTCCAGCACCGGCCGCGTCAGCAAGAGCCTCCTGCGCGAGGACCGCACCAAGCTGGTCAAGGCGTCCGCGCTGGACGTCGACGCCTCCGCCGCCCGCGCCCGCTCCGCGGTCGCGCACCTGTCCGTCCCGTCCGCGAAGCTGCTGGCCGACGCCGTCACCGCCAAGTGCACCGCCGGACAGGGCGGCGCCCACCTCGCCCGCGCCACGCTCGCCGGAAAGCACCTGGACTCCACCCCGCCGCCCAACACCACCGTCCCCGTCGACGTGGACGGCCTCGGCCGGACGGCCCTCGTCCTCAACAAGCAGCAGCGCATGGCCGACGGCCGCCTCGCCGTCACCGGCATGGAACTGGCCCTGCCCGGCAACAAGGGCGCCATCCGGGTCGCGTCCGCCACCTGCGGCAAGCCCGCCGGCCCGGCGCACGGCCCGTCCGAGGCCCCCGCGCCGAAGCCCGTCAAGCACGACCTCCCGGTCACCGGCTGACCGGCGTCCCGAGCCGCGGCCCGGCGGGCACCAGCCCGCCGGGCCGTTCCATGCCGTCAGCTCGCCAGCGACTTCTCGAAATGCACGATCGACCCGTTCCGGTGAGCGCGCCCGGCGATCTGAACCCCCTCCGTGAACGCCCGCATCAACCGAAGTCCCCGCCCGTGCTCGGCCAGCGGCGGCGCCTCCACGCGCTCCCACGCCGCGGCCCCGTCAGCCCCGTCCGCCGTGCCCCCGTCGATGACGTCCACGACGCATCTCGCGCCGTCCATCCGCGCCCGGACCTCGTACTCCATTCCGGCCGCGGCATGCTGAATGACGTTCGCGCACGCCTCGCCCAGCGCGAGCGCGATATCGGCACGGACCTCGGAACCCACTCCGAGCCCGCGGAGAGAGGCGTCGAGCGTGTGCCGCACCAGCGGTGCGCTCTCTGCGTTCCTCGGCAGGGTCATTTCAAGAACGACCTCCATGCCAATCGCCTCCGTTCCCTCTAGCACACAGATTTCCCACAGCTAACGGAGAGAAACTCTTTGGCGCATATTGCGATGCCCCCTCCTGCGGCCGACCAGCGTCGTGGAGGTGCGGCCCTTGTGCCCTTTACTCGTCCGCGTTACCCGCCAGGTGCCGAGCGGCGGCGACCTGGTCCTTGTCGAGGCCCTGGTAGTCGCTGCGGCGGTTCTGTTCGGCCTGGTCTTCGATCCACTTGCCGTGCGCCTCCCACGCGGCCTGCTTGCTGACGCCCATCGCGCCGCCGATCTGGGCCCACGACGCGCCCGCGCGGCGGGCCGAGCGGACGGCGAGCTGCCGGCCGTAGACCGCCTTACGCGCGATCACCTCGCCGAGCGCGAGGAGTTCGAGGACCTCCTCGCGCCGGAGCGGCGGTTCCCCCACGGCGTCCTGGACCCACAGCTCGTCGTACCGGGCCGCCGCGCTCGTCAGCGTGATGTCTCGTTCGATCCCATCTGGAGTGACCATGATGCGAGTGTGCGCGTCAAGTGATCCTGACGTCAAGGTCCCTTGACCTACTTCTCCAGGTCGCGTCCCTGCTTGAGCCAGCCGGCGAACAGGTCGGCGTCGACGTCGTCCGGACCGCGCAGCTTCACACCGGCCATCTGCCTGGACATGGCCTCCAGGCGGCCTGAGCCGTCCTCGATCAGCTGGCCCTTCCAGAAACCGAACGTCACATGCTTGGGATACGCCTTCAGGAAGCACACCGGCTTCTGCCCCGGCTTGTCCCCGAGGCTCCAGGTCGGCTGGCCGTGCCACAGCGCGGGCTCGACTCCCATCGCCTCGCCGACCACCGCGAGGGCCTTCTCCAAGACGTCCCGCAGTCCCTCCGGGACGTCCGCCACGTACTCCTGGACATTCGCGTGCTTACCCATCTCGATCCCCTCTCGTCACCAACGCGTCGCCCGGCGGACGAGCGGATCGACAATCGGGAGAGATTTCTTGCCTGTGGCGTGGGTCACTTGACCCCGGGGAGGCGCCGGGCAGACTGGGGCCGTGGTCAAGTCGCTGCGTCCCCAGAACTACAACGAGGTCCTGTACGTGGGGCACTTCTTCCGCAAGGGCGTCCCGGTGCTCATGGATCTGACCGACCTTCCGGACGGCGACGCCAAACGCCTCGTCGACTTCGCCACCGGCCTGGTCTTCGGCCGCGGCGGCGCCCTCGACCGCGTCGACCGGAAACTCTTCCTCCTCCAGCCCTGAGACACGCAGAGGGACGCGACTCGCCTCCCTGATTCTGTCGGGCGGCGAAACTAATCTGCTCCGCATGCCCCAGAACGAGAATCTTCTCGTCATTCCTGATGATTGGCGCGCCGCACTCCATCCGCGTCGCGGAGGGACGCACGGACCTTCGCTCGAACTCGACGCGGGCGCCGTCTCCACCGTTCGGCAGTGGGAGAAGGAGACGCGCGACGAGATCGAGCATCTGCTCGGCAGCCCGAGCAGTCGCGGAGACATGGTCGAGTCCGCCCGCGCGTACCTGAGGGGCGAGGCGAACCCTCAGGGTGCCGCCGTGATGGCGGCCGGCCTCGCCGCGGAGTGGCCTCTGCGGGACGACTACGACTACGACGACGAACCGTTCGCCACCTTCGCGGACGCGTGGATCGCCGAGCACGGTCCGGTGTTCGCCGCCGAGGCCACGGTCGAGCTGAGCGGCGTATTCGTCGACGGTTACGCCTGGCAGGAGCGAAAGGACCGGCGCCATTTCCGGCCCCGCCGTCTCGACAAGCAGGACCCCGGCTACAACCGGGGGCTGGACTGCCTCGAACTGGTCGCGGCTCGGGTTCGCGGCTTTCTCGCGGTCGCCGACGAGCCGGAGTACCGGCGGACCGTCGACGCGCTGGGCGAGCGCCGCCTCGACAGCATGCGGCGGCTGGCCGCCGCGTACCTGGTGCCGACGCAGACCGCATGGGTCGACGAGCTCTGCGCCGCCCTGCCCCGCTTGCAGCCGCACACCTGGATGATGGTTCTGTGCACGATGGGGACCGCCGACCAGCTCCCCCCGCTGCTCGCCGGGCAGAGCGGGTGGTACTGGCTCAACGGCAGACCGGGCGTGCTTCCCACGGCCGTGGAAGGCGTCGGTCCCGCGCTGGCCCCGACGCTCGCCACCGTCGCCGACGAAGAGACCGAGACCGGACGCGACCCCTACGAGTTGCTGCGGGCCCTCGGCCTGCTGGGCACGGACGAGGCGTTCCGGCTTCTCGTGGACCGCCTCGACCGACCGCACGCGCAGAAGGCCGTGATCGAGACGGCTCGCCACTTCCCCCGCCGGGCACTGCGGCTGCTCGGCGAGGCGGCCGCGTCGGGGCCCGCGCCGATCTCCTCCTACGCCGTCCGGCTGCTACGCGAGCACGTGGCGGTCTGGCCCGACCTCGCTACCGAGCTCCTGCCCCGGTTGTCCACGAAGGCCCGCGAGGTCGTCGGGTCCATCGGCGAGGCGGCCGCCCGCTGGGTGCCGGAGGCCCCGGCGGAGTCCCTGCCGAGGCTGCTGGTCGAGCCGCCGTGGACGCGCGATCGTCCCCTGTTCACGAGGGTGACCGTCAGGGGGCTCCAGCCGCTCACCGCCGGGCAGCCGAATGAGCCGGAGGAACGGGCGCAGATCCGTGCCCTCATTCCCGTCGCGTTGGGAAAGGTCGGCCCTCAGAGGTTCAGGGCGGAGACCGCACTTCGGCGCATCGCCGGATCCGGAGGCGACGGGGAAATCCTCGAAGTGGCCGGTGAGTACGGCACCAAGGCCGCGAAAGCCGCCAGGGCGCTGCTCGCCGCCGACCCCCTTGACGACCTTCCAGCGGAGATGCCCAGGCGTCCGGTCTGGCAGGACCCGTACATCCTTCCCCAGGTGCTCCTTCGGGAGGACGGCCGGGCGCTTCCCGCCGGCGCGGTCGACCGCATCGTCACCATGCTCTCCATTTCCAAGCCGGACAAGCCGTACGCGGGCCTCGACGTCGTCAGGAGGATCTGCACCCCCGCCTCGCTCGCCGCACTCGCCTGGCGGCTGTTCGAGCTGTCGGGCCTGCGCGAGCAGAGCTACGCCGTGGACGATGGCGACTGGGTTCTGACGGCCCTGGGGCTGTTCGGCGACGACGAGACGGTGCGCAGGTTCGCGCCGGTGATCCAGGCCTGGCCGGGCGACGGCGGGCACGCCAAGGCGGTCAGGGGCCTGGACGTCCTGATCGCGATCGGCGGCGACGTGGCGCTGATGCACCTCCACGACATCACCACCAAGGTCAGGTACCCGGGCCTCAGGAAGAAGGCGCAGGAGCGGGTCGGCGCCCTGGCCGAGGATCTCGGGCTGACCCCCGAGCAGCTGGGCGACCGGCTCGTTCCCGACTTCGGGCTGGACGAGAGGGGCGAGCTGTTCCTCGACTACGGCCCGCGCGGCTTCACCGCCGGTTTCGACGAGCGGCTCAGGCCGTACGTCGTCGACGGAGACGGCCGGCGGCGCGCCGGCCTCCCCAAGCCGGGCGTCCGCGACGACGGGGAGCTGGCCCCGGCCGCCCACCGGCGGTTCGCCGCCCTGAAGAAGGACGTCCGGACCGTGGCGGACGAGCGGCTCCGGCGCTTCGAACGCGCCATGACCGCGCAGCACCGGTGGAGCGTCCCGGACTTCCGCGCCCTCATCGTCGATCATCCGCTGGTGCGCCACATCGCCCGGCGGCTGGTGTGGATCACTGAGGAGGGCCGCGCGTTCCGCGTCGCCGAGGACGGGTCGCTCGCCGACCTCCAGGACGACGAGGCGACTCTGGCCGAGACGGCCAGGGTGGGGGTGGCCCACCCGCTGCACCTCTCCGGCGACCTGGAGGCGTGGGCCGAGCTGTTCGACGCCTACGAGATCAACCAGCCCTTCCCGCAGCTGGGCCGCCCCACGCACGCGCTGACCGGGGACGAGCGCGCGGGCACCGAGCTGGCGCGCTTCCACGGCGTCACGGTGCCGGTCGGCAGGCTGGTCGGCATGGTGCCGCGCGGATGGCAGCGGGGCAGCGCCGAGGACAACGGCATCCAGTTCAACGTCCTGCGGGAACTACCCGGCGGCCGGACCCTCGTCGTCGACGTCGATCCGGGCATCGTCGTGGGCGACATCGGCTACCGGCCCGAACAGCGGATCGAGCGCGTCCGGCTCTGCCGGGACGCCGGCCTCGGCAGGCGCGCCGAGGCCGGGCCACTCCGGTTCTCCGAACTGGACGCGATCACCGCCTCCGAGGTCCTCGCCGACCTCACCGAACTCACCACCGGTACGAACGAGCGGGGTTAGGCCGTGTTTCACAGTCCCGGCTCGCCTGGCGGCTCGCTACGTGACCGGGCCTGGGCGAACGCGGCATCGCTTCGCGATCTGGCCGGTTCCGCTCGCCTCCGGCCTCGCTCCACCGGCCAGCTCACGCGTTCGCGCGCGTGGCCGAGGCGACTTCGGGACAGGCCCTAGGCCGGTTCCTCTCGGCCGAGTTTTTTGAGGATGCGTTTGGCGGTGCTCTGGATGTGGACCTCGTCGGGGCCGTCGTAGATGCGGGCCTCGCGGGCGTGGCGGTACATGCGGGAGAGGGGGGTGTCGTCGGTGAGGCCCGCGGCGCCGTGCACCTGGATGGCGCGGTCGATGACGTTGTGGAGCATGCGGGCGCCGACGACCTTGATGGCTCCGATCTCGATGCGGGCCTGGTCGCCCGCGTCGATCTGCTCGGCGCCCTGGAGGGTGAGCATGCGGGCGGCCTGGATCTCGGTGTAGGAGTCGAAGACGTGCTGCTGCATCAGCTGCTTCGCCGAGAGGGGCTCGCCGAACGCGACGCGGGAGCCGAGGCGGGCGCACATCAGCTCGAAGGCGCGCTGGGCCTGGCCCAGCCAGCGCATGCAGTGGAAGATGCGGCCGGGGCCGAGGCGCTCCTGCGCGATGACGAAGCCGTGGCCGCGCGGGCCGAGGAGGTTGTCGGCCGGCACGCGGACGTCGTTGTAGGCGACCTCGTAGTGGCCGCCGTTCAGGCCGAGGACGGGCGTCTCCCGGACGATCTCGTAGCCGGGCGTGTCCGTCGGGACGACGATCATGCTGAACGAGCGGTGCGGGGGCGCGCCCTCGGGCTCGGTGCGGCACATGACCGTGGTGTAGGCGGCCTCGCCGGCGCCGGTCGTGAACCACTTGCGGCCGCTGATGACCCAGTGGTCGCCGTCCAGGACGGCTCTCGTCCGGAGCTGGGTGGGGTCGGAGCCCGCGTAGGCGGGTTCGGTCATCGCGAAGCTCGGGGATACCTCGCCCGCGACCATCGGGGCGAGGTAGCGCTCGCGCCAGCGGGGGCTCGCGTACCTGTGCAGCATCAGCGAGTCCTGGAGGGTGAACGTGCCGAGGGCGAGCTGCCCCCACTCGCTGCGTCCCTGCACCTCGTTGATGTAGACGTAGTCGAGGAACGGCATGCCGCCGCCGCCCAGCTCGGCGGGGTGGCCGAGTGCCCAGAGGCCCTCGTCCTTCGCCTCCTGGCGCAGTTTCAGGAGTTTCTCCCGGTCGCCCGCGTTGAGGGCGGGTTCGGCCGGTTCGACGCGTTCGGTCATGAAGGCGTGGACGGCGTCGCGGACGTCCCGGACGCGGTCCGGCACGGGGAACAGCATCAGCCCTCCCCGGTGAGGTCGGAGGAGATGTCGCGGTCGCCGTACCCCTCGGGCGCCGCGACCTCGACGACCGGTTCGGGACGGTCGTCGAACTCCAGCCGCAGGGCCCGGGACATCGTCGCGTGCATGTCGTACATGCAGGTGATGTAGGTGAGCTGGAGGATCTCCTTGTCGGGAAGGTGCTCGCGCAGCACGCCGAAGACGGCGTCGGGGACGCGGCCGCCGTCCAGGACGAGGCAGTCGGTGTAGGCGAGGACGGCGCGTTCGAGGGGCGAGTAGCACTCGGCCGTCTGCCAGTGCGGGATGGACTCGATCTTCTCCTCGGGCATGCCGAGGGCCCGCATCTGCTTGCAGTGCTGGGAGAAGACGAACTGGCTGCCGCGCGCCCACCCGGCCCGGCACTGGCCGAGCTCGCGCAGGACGGGGTCGAGGTCGGCGCCCCGGTACAGGGCGAAGCCGCGGACGGCGTGCCGGAACACGTCCGGGGACTGGGCGAACACCGTCCACCAGTCGCCGGGCGAGCCGGTCGCGGTGCCGTGGTCCACGGCCGGGTCGCGGTCGGGCGCGAAGAGCCGGTCGTAGAAGAAGAGGATCTGCGGGTCGGTGACCTCGGCGCGCGGGACCTCACGCAGTCGCGGCATGCTGGTCCTTCCCGGCGGTCCGGTCGGCGGCGGTCTTCGGTTCGTGGGAGACGTCGGACGCGTCGAACGTGCGCGTCCAGCAGGCGAATTCGAGAAGGATCCCGTCGGGGTCCTGGAAGTAGAACGACCGGACGAAGACGCCCTCGTGCACCTCGCCGGAGACGCCGAGCGGGCTGTCGTCGTGGTTGAGGACGGGGCTGACGGTGACGCCCTTGTCCCTGAGCCGCCGCCGGTACTCGTCGAACCTGTCTGTCGGGACGTGGAACGCGACGTGGTTCATCGAACCGACGGCGCTGAGGAGTTCGCCCTGCTCGGGCCGCCCCTTGGGGGCGGAGACGCCGGGGACGCCGTCCGGCGCGTCGGGGAACCAGAAGAACGCCACGCAGTCGCCGCCGCCGCAGTCGAAGAAGAAGTGCTGCCCCATGCCGCCCGGCAGGTCGATGGTCTTGATCAGGGGCATGCCGAGGACGCCGGAGTAGAAGTCGACCGTGCGTTTCATGTCCGACGACACCAGCGCCAGATGGTTGATGCCGCCGAGTTCGAATTCGGTGTTCATGGAACCTCCTTGCGGCGGGAGTGCGCCACGGAAGTTGACTTGACAGTCATATCAACTTGCCTGATGCTCGGTTACCGTTGCCGGGATTGTCAACCCCGGCGGGAGGAACCAGGCGATGCCCAGCGGCGACGATCCCGGCGGCCGGCCGCTCACCGAGCGCGGCGCCCGGACCAGGGAGCGCCTGCTCGCCGCCGCCCGCGAGGTGTTCGAGGAACGCGGCTTCCTGGAGACCCGGGTCGCGCACATCACCCGGCACGCGGGCGTCGCCTACGGCTCCTTCTACACCTACTTCCCCACCAAGGAAGCGGTGTTCCTGGAGGTCGCCGACCGGCTCTTCGAGGAGATGACCGACCACGCGCTGGTGCCGTCCCCGGGGCCGGGTCCCGCCGACCGCGTCCGCCGCGCCAACCGCGCCTACTACGAGGCCTACCTGCGCAACGCCCGGATGATGGCGATCATCGAGCAGGTCGCCACGTTCAACGAGGAGTTCCAGGAGCTGCGGCGCAAGCACCGGGCCTCCTCGGTGGGACGGTCCGCGCGGGTGATCGCGCGCTGGCAGCGGGAGGGGCTCGTCCCGCCCGACCTCGACGCGGAGACGGCGGCGGGCGCCCTCGCCACGATGGTCGACCACTCCCTGTACCTGTGGATCGTCCAGGGCAGCGATCCGCAGGGCGCCGAACGCCTCCTGGAGACCCTGGACACCCTCAGCGTCCGCGCCCTCGGCCTGCCCGACTAGGAGAGCCATGGAACCGACCCGCGATCTCGCCGCCGCGCTGGCGGACCGGCTCGGCGCAAAGGTCACGGGGCTGCGCCGGCTGTCCGGCGGCGCCAGCCGGGAGACCTGGTCGTTCGACGCGGACGGCCGCCCGCTCGTCCTGCGCCGCGACCGGCCCGGCTCCCCCGACCCGGCGGCGATGGGCCGCGAGGCGGGCCTGCTCGCCTCCGCCGCGCGGGCCGGCGTCCCGGTCCCGGGCCTGGCCGATCACGGGGACGACCTGGACGGCACCCCCTACATGATCATGGAGCGGCTGTCCGGGGAGACCATCCCGCGCCGGCTGCTGCGCGACGAGCGCTTCGCGGGCGTCCGTCCCGGTCTGGCGCGCGAGCTGGGCGGCATCCTGGCCCGGCTGCACACGATGTCGCCCGTCCCAGGGCTGCCCGACGACGACGCCCTCGCCGCCCTGACGGAGCATTATGCGGCGTTCGAGGCTCGTCCCGCCGTCGAGCTGGCGCTGCGCTGGCTGGACGAGCACCGCCCGGCGGCCGGCCGCCGGACGGTCGTCCACGGCGACTTCCGCAACGGGAACCTGATGATCTCCCCCGGCGGCGTGACCGGCGTCCTGGACTGGGAGCTCACCCATGCCGGCGACCCGGCCGAAGACCTCGGCTGGCTCTGCGTGAAGGCGTGGCGGTTCGGCTCCCCGCACCCCGTCGGGGGCTTCGGGACGCGTGACGACCTCCTCGCCGGCTACGCCGCCGCCGGGGGCGTGCCGCCCACGCTCGAAGAGCTCCACTGGTGGGAGGTCTACGGCACCGTCCGCTGGACGATCCTGTGCCGCCACCAGGCCGAGCGTTACCTCAGCGGTTCGGATCCTTCGATCGAGTACGCCGTCCTGGGCCGGAAGGTCTGCGAGCAGGAACACGACCTGCTTCTGGCCCTGGGATTGACGGAGCAGACGACCGTCCCGGATCCGTTGGAAAGTGCGGTCACGCCAGAAAACGCCCCGCACGACCGGCCTGACGCGCACGCTCTCATCGACGCCGTAGGGGCGTTCCTCGCGGAGGCCGAGCAGCCCGACGACCGCCTCCGCTTCCATGCCCGCGTCGCCGCGTCCGCCCTGCGCATGGCCCGCAGGGAATTCCTTCTCGGCGACGCCCACAGAATCGCTCATCAGAACCGTTTGAAGCCTCTGGGATGCGCCACCGACGCCGATCTGGCGGCAGCCATTCGGGCGGGCGACCTCGACGACCGGATGGACGAGGTCGTGGCCGCGGTAAGGGCTTCGGTGATTGACAAACTGACGGTCGCGAACCCTCGCCACCTCTCACTCCCCAGCGGCTGACGGTCCCCGGCGTCGCGTGAGCGTTCGACGTCCTCCCCGAACGTCGGCGAGCCACCGACCCCGGAGGGCCGGTGGCTCGCACTCAGGGCGACGCGGACCTTTCAGCAGTACTTCGAGGAACCCGTCCGACCCCACGAGCACTTGTCCGCCACCCGGCCATTGGGGTAGAGGAGGTACGCGGTGTCACCGGTGTTGTTCCACACGTACCTTTTCCGGCCCCAATAGCGGTGCGCCGCGCTGTTGGAGCCCCTGCCGGTGTGAAGGTAAACCGACTTGCGGCCCTTCAAGGTGAAGGAGCCGAAGGTGTACGTGTACCCGGTCTTGTCGCGGACCTTGACGCCCTTCATGTTCCTGGACGACTTCGACGTGTTGAACAGCTGCACCCATTCGCCGTTCAGCGACGCGTTCGACCCCTTGTCGCTCCCGGGCGAGTCGTAGTACACCCGGTAGATCTGCACGGCGCTCGCGGCCTCCGCCGGCGTCGCCACCAGCACCCCGCCCGCCACCGCGACGGCGGCGGCCCCCGCAACGAGAAGCTTCCTCACCCCTGGACGCCCCTTCCGATCGACGAATCCCTAGATGTACCGGTATTCACCGACTGGTGGGGGGTTCTGGCCATGTCCGGGCCGGACGCCAACCGCGGGTCCCGGCCGCGCGTCCCACTTACCGCGTTGTCCCAGGTGGTCCGGGGAAACACGGAGGTTCTCAGGCCTCCTCGGGATCGCGGCCGAGCACGTGCCGGCCGCCGTCCACGGGCACCACGGCGCCGTTGACGAAGCTCGCCTCGTCCGACAGCAGATAGGCGACGGCGGCCGCCACCTCGTCCGGCCGCCCCACCCGCCCGACCGGATGGAGCCGGCGCATCTCGTCCTCGATGCGCGCGGCCTCCCCGGGCTCCTGCCGCCGGAGCAACCCCTCGTACCGCTCGGTGGTGATCGACCCCAGCGCGACGACGTTCGTCCGGACGCCGCGGGGCCCGTAGTCGACGGCCAGCGCCCGGCTCAGCCCCTCCACCGCCGCCTTCGCCGTGGCGTAGGGCAGCGAGCCGCGCACCGGACGCCGCGCCTGGTGCGACGAGACGTTGACGATGGCGCCGCCCGTCCCCGCGTCCAGAAAGCGCCGGACGGCGGTCACGGACCCCACCACCGCCGGGTCGAAGTTCAGCGCCACGAGTCCGAGCAGCTCCTTCGGGGACGGATCGACGGCGTCCCGGAACACGGCCGCGTTGTTGACCCACCCGGCGAGCGTCCCCGCCTCCTGCGCCGCGTCGGCGGCCCGCTCCGCGACCTCGTCGTCCGCCGCGCTCCCGACGACCGCCGTCACGTCCGCCCGGTCCCGCGCCCAGCCGACCGCCGCCGCGTCCATCTCGATGACGACGACGTGGCCGCCGTCCGCCGCCAGCCGCTCCACGATCGCCCGTCCGACGCCGCGTCCGCCGCCGGTCACCACATAAGCCCGTCCCACACCGCGTCCTCTCCTCGACCCAGTCCATGATCACCCTGGTGGCGGCATCGGTGTGACCCCCTCCGGACGTTTGCGCTGATACGGCCCCGCGGCCAGCACTCTCCGCGATAGGTTCGCTACGTTCCGGAATGGATTGCGACAAACCGGAGGGGCCATGCACGCCCGGGACTCACTGGACCCGTCACGCTCGATGTGGCATTTCATCGCGGTTCAACTGCGCCGCCACCGCGAGACGAACGGCATGTCGGGGCAGGCCCTCGGCGACCTCCTCGACTGCGACCGCTCGACCGTCTCCAGGTACGAGTCCGCGACGCTTCGCCTCAAGCCGACCCACGCCGAGACCGTCGACCGCCTCTGGAACACCGGCGGGATGTTCACGAACCTGGTGGGCTTCGCCGGCCTGGCGGACGAGGGCGACTGGCTGGCGTCCCTCGCCGCGTTCGAGCGGCGCGCGTCCCGGATCCGCATGTGGGAGCCCACGGTGATCCCCGGCCTGCTCCAGACCCCGGACTACGCCAGGGCGGCGCTGACGGCCGGCCCGGCGAACGACCTGAGCGCCGACCTGGAACGGCGCATGGCACGCAGGTCCGCCGTCTTCGACAGGGAGACGCCGCCCCGCGTGACCGCGTTCCTGAACTGGGCCGCCCTGGCGCAACTGATCGGCTCGCGCGAGATCATGCGCGATCAGATCGCCCATCTGCTGACGCTCGGCGAACTGCCGCGGGTCAGCATCCGCGTGGTCGAGAACCAGGCCGGCGCCCACCCGGGCCCTCGACGGGCCGATCACCGTCCTCACGGTGGACGACCGCGATCTCGCCTATGACGAGGCGACGACGCGCGGACGGTTCCTGATGGACCCGATCGCCGTCCAGGACGTGGTCGTGAGGTACGACTCGATCAGCGACATCGCCACTCCGGTCGGCCCTTCCAAGCTCCTCCTGGAAGCCGAACTGGAGCGATGGGCATGACCCCCTGGCGCAAGGCGAGCCGCAGCGGCACCAGCGGGCAGTCCAACTGCGTCGAGGTCGCGCGGCTGTCGGGCATTATCGGAATCCGCGACAGCAAGAACCCTTCCGGCACTCGGTTCATGCTCTCGGCGGCCGGTTTTCGCCGGTTCACCGCCGAAGTCAGACGCGGGGCCCATGACGCGCGCTGATGCACCGTCCTCGATTCAAGCGGAAGACGGATCTGGTCCGGGCAACAAAGAGCCGCACCGTGAACCCACGCCGCAAGTCAAGCCGAGGCCGTAACGGGCAGCATTTCGGTTGTGCCGAGAATGCACATGTCCCGCGCTAATAGTTCTCGCGACAGCGAGGCCGCATTCGCTTCGCAGTTCGTACCACTGGTGACGGATCCTCGGAATCTGAACGCCGGGATCGAGCGCGGCACGCCCGACCTGCGCCGACTCGGCCTCCCGCCCGAAAAAGGTCCCGCCAGCGGGACCTTTTTCGGGCAACCCTTAAACCGCGCCGCGCGAGTATCCAGGATCGGACGGCATAAGTCGAGCCGCGGCGGGACCGGCGGGACCGGCCACGCCGTCCACCTGTGGCCGACCACGGGAGCATTTCGAAAGAGGCCCATCTGCGATACGTCTTGAGATGAAGGTCCCCGTCATCTCATGGAAGGTGATCGCCGGTGGCGAACGTACTGGAAGAACGCGGGACGCTGCGGTCAGTGGTGCATTTGCTCAACACGCGTCACCACCGCGCGGCCCTGAACGTCTACGCGTTCATCGTCATCGCCCACTGGGCCGAGCACGTCGTCCAGGCCATCCAGATCTGGGTGCTCGGCTGGCCGGTGCCCGAGGCGCGCGGAGTGCTGGGCGTGCCGTTCCCGTGGCTGGTCACCTCGGAATGGATGCACTACGGCTACGCCCTGATCATGCTGATCGGGCTCTTCCTGCTGCTGCCCGGGTTCACCGGACGGGCCCGCACGTGGTGGGCGGTCTCCCTCGGCATCCAGGTCTGGCACCACTTCGAGCACCTGCTGCTGCTGGTGCAGGCGATGTCCGACTCCTACATCGCCGGACGTCCCGCGCCCACGAGCATCATCCAGCTCCTGGTGCCGCGCGTGGAACTGCACCTGTTCTACAACACGCTCGTCACCATCCCCATGGTGGTGGCGATGTACCTGCACCGCAGGCCAAGCGAGTCCGAGCGCGAGGCCATGCGCTGCTCGTGCGCCGCGCCGCTCCAGCGCAGGCCCGTCCCCGAAGCAGCGTGACGGACGGTGACCCTCGAAAGGTCGCGGACCGCGCCGCCCCGGCGCCCTAGGGGCGTGACGCCGTTCGGAGTGCTCATGGCACTGTTCGGGCTGGTCCTGATGTTCCTGGTGGTACCCAACGCCGGGCCGGTGCTCCGCGCGTCGCAGACCGGGAAGGGGACCCCCGGCGTCTTCACCGCGCGCGAGCGGAGCTGCATCCGGCACCCAGGTCATGAGGCCTGCACACTGCGCGGGGCGTTCCGCTCCGACGACGGCTCGGTGGAACGTCCCACCGTGGCCCTGTACGGGAGCGGCAAGGGCCTGCGCGAGGGGGGCAGCGCCCGCGCCCGGGACGTCGGCCGCTCGGGGACCGTCTACCTGCGGGACGCGTCCCATGAATGGGTCATGAATGTGCTGCTGCTGGCGGCGGGCGGCCTGCTGATCTTCGTGGGGCTGCGCCGGATGCCGGCGCGCCGCGGGCGAGAGGCCGGATCGCCGCTGGCCGACGAGTGAGCGGAGGACGGTGCACCGCCGCCGGGCCGGCCGTGCCGGGTCAGGCGGGTCAGGCGGGTGAGGCGGGTGAGGCCTCGCAGAGTTCGACGATCCGCTCGCAGGCTTCGGTGATGTCGGTGAGCGGGAGTCCGCCGGTCTGCCCGGAGCCGGTGCGCCATCGGAACGCGGCCGCCTCGCACCAGACGCTCAGGCCGCGGCCGTCGGTGAGGGCGGTCTCGCCCGCGCCCTCCTCGGACACGAAGTGGCCGAGGCCCCCGCTGGACGAGCAGGGTCTGGAGGTCCTTGGTCGCGTAGTGCCCCTCGACCCTCCACACGCGGCGGCGGCGGACGGTGGGCGGGAGCGGCAGGGCGAACCAGGTCGCCTTGCCGCGGACCGCCGGCGTCCGCAGCCGCGACCGGGACGGGTGGTGGCCCCACCGGCCCTGCGTCAGAAGATCGACGATCTGCAGGCCGCGGCCGTGGTCGGACCGGCCGGGGGCGGTGCCGCGGGGCCGCCAGTCCCTGCGCGCGTCGAAGGCCTTGACGACCAGTTCGTCGTGTCCCTGGCCGTCGCCTCGCTGGTAAACCCAGAGTTCGGCGCCCGAGGGGCCGTCGTGGGGCATGGCGTGCTTCAGGACGTTCGTGGCGAGCTCGCTGACCATGAGCTTGATGTCGTGGACGTCCTGGACGGACAGGCCGAGCGCCGGGAGGAGGGCCGTGACGTGGGAGCGGGCGACGCGGGCGATGGAGTCGTCATCGGGCAGGGGAAGTGCCGCGCAGCCGCCGTCCTCCAGTCTCCAGGGGATCTCGCACATGGTCGCGGCCTTCGTCATGACGCCCACCCTCGGGGTTGCGGAGACATTCGCATTCAGACAATCGCGACATGAGTCTTTTGCTTCGCGAGTCGCTATGTGTGAATCACAGAAGTAGCCTCGCACATCTTCGGCCACCGGGCCCGCATCATGGCAAGAAAGTTGCATCTGCGAGTGAGACGTTCACTGATGCACCCAAATACCCACATAACACGCTTCGCCTCCGCGTCACCTGCGTGTACCGGCGGGTGCCGGGACGGGCCGCCCCCCACGCTGTAGCGTGGTCGGCGCCTGAGAGAGGGCCGCACACATGAGAGATCCCCCAGGGGTGCAGCCCTGGGGGATCTCGTGTGCGGCCCGGCCTCAGCGGTCGTAACGGCCCGCCCGCACGTCATCGAGGAACGCGGCGAGCACGGAACGGGAGACGACGTGCGCCCCGGCCTCCGGCGTCCTGCTGTCGCGCAGCGCCGCGGCCGTGTCGAGATCGGCGACCTCGACACAGCCCCCGTTGCTGCTGGCGCTGGCGGTCGCCTTGACCCATCGCGCCTGAGAGAGGTCCATGTCGGTGCTACTCCAGAGTTGAGATCACTTTCCTCAGATGCTCCGCGGTGTCGGCGGGGCTGAGCGCCGCCTGGCGGATCTGCTCGAAGATCTCGTCATGGGCCTCCACGTCGTCGGGGGTGCCGACCTCCTGGACGTCCGCGTCGTTCTCGAGGAAGACCATGGGCGGCTCGCCGCCGGGAAACCGGAAGATGTTGACCAGCGTGGACATGCCCGGGTGCATCCCGTCGGCGAGGCGCAGCAGCCGCAGTTCCACGTTCGGACGCTCGGACATGGCGAGCAGGTGGGCGAACTGGGCGCGCCGGTCGCCGGGCTCGCCCCACTCGTACAGCAGGGACGCCTCGGTGATGATCGCCGTCAGCTCGGGCGCCGTCCCGTCCCCGCGATCGAGGATCTGCTGCCGGCGCAGCCGCGCGCGCATCGCGCGCTCCCGCCACTCCGGCGTCCTGGTCCCGACCGACAGCAGCGCCTGCATGTACGGCACGGTCTGCAGAAGACCCGGCAGGACCAGTGGCATGACCACCCTGATGCTCGACGCGTCGCTCTCGAAGCCCGGGAACTCGTTGTCGAACACCTCGGGGTAGTCACGCCACCAGGCCCGCCGCCGCGCACGGCCCGCCAGTTCCTCCAACTCAGCGAGATCGCTGCCCTCGTAAATGCGCGCGAGATCGCGAATGTCGCTGAGTTCGGGCCGCACCCAGTTGTTGGCCTCGAACCGGCCGACCTTCCCCCGTCCCCAGTTCAGCCGGTCGCAGACCTGATTGGCCGTGTATTCGGCCTCGACGCGCAGCTCTTTCAAGCGGCGTGCCAGCCCCCGCTTGGCGATGGTGGCCCCGTAAGCATCGCTCATCGGCGCCACCTCCCTTGACCAACGGCCGGCATCAGCATACGCCTTCCGAATTTGTGAATCACAGATTTGGCCGGTTCAGGAAGCGGCGTGGTCGAACTCCCCCTTCCGTACCCCGTCGAGGAAGCAGGACCACTCCTTCTCGTCGAACACCGAGATCAGCTTCCCGGACGTGCGCAGCAGCGTCCACTCGCCGGCGAAGGCGACCTCGATGCCGCCCTCGTCGGTCTGCGAGCGCCGCCACTCCAGGACGCCGGGGTCGATGCCCAGGTCCTCGACGGACGGCTTCCTCACCCTTCCCTCCTCGCCACCGCGCAGTAAGCCCACCGCGAGCCGTCGCTGTCGGCCGCGTCGGGGTCCTCCGCGCCCCACTCACCGATGTAGCAGACCTTCGCCGCCGACCCCTCCCACGGCGGGACGATCTCCATTCCGGTGAAGAAGCGCTCGACCTCCGCACGCGACCGCAGCTGGACGCTCGCGGTGGACCTGGCGTAGACGTCCCTGATCGTGCCGACCGCCCGGTCGGCCTGCCGGTCGCCGGTGCCGGCGGACAGCACCAGGTAGCTGCCGGGCGCGAGCCGGTCCATGTACTCCCGGACGATGCCCCACGGGTCGTCGTCGTCCGGGATGAAGTGGACCAGCGCCACGACCAGCAGCGCGACGGGCTCGGTCAGGTCGATCATCCCGGCGGTGACCTCGTGCCCGAGCACCCCGCCGGGGTCGCGGAAGTCGGCCGTGATGAACGCCGTCCCGGTGGACCCCGCCAGCAGCTTCTCGGCGTGGGCCCGCACCATCGGGTCGTTGTCGGCGTACAGGACGCGCGCGTCGGGCGCGACCGCCTGCGCGGCGTCATGGGTGTTGTTCATCGTCGGCAGGCCCGCGCCCACGTCGATGAACTGCCGGACCCCGTGCTGGGCCAGCCATCGCACCGAGCGCTGCAGGAAGCCGCGGTTGGCCCAGGCCGCGTCCCCGGCCTCCGGCATGTTCGCCAGGACCTTCTCCGCCGCCGCACGATCGACCTCGAAGTTGTCGGTGCCCCCGAGGTAGTAGTCGTACATCCGGGCCGGGGTCGGGACCGTGGTGTCCACTCCGGGCGGAACCTGCTCGGTGTCGCTCACCCATCGCTCCCTTGCCAACTTGTGATGCACGAATTATGAAGCAAGGGTCGACCCTCCCGCGCCGCTTCCGCAAGGGTTCTCCGGCCCCCCTCCGCCGCGCTCGCGGGGTTCGCACTCCCTTTGGCGGGCATGACCGGCCCAAAGGGGGAAAAGGCATGAAAACCGAAGCGGATCTCGCGCTACGCCAGCTCTCGATGCGGTTCATCGGCAACGCGACGACACTGCTGCGCTGCGGGCCGTTCACCCTGCTGACCGATCCCAACTTCCTGCATCGCGGGCAGCGCGCCTATCTCGGGTTCGGGCTGTCCTCCCGGCGCCTCACCGAGCCCGCCCTCCAGGCCGGCGACCTGCCGCGGCTGGACGCCGTCGTCCTGTCCCACCTCCACGGCGACCACTGGGACCGGATCGCCCGCGCGAAACTCGACCGGGGCCTGCCCATCGTCACCACACCCCACGCGGCCCGGCGCCTCCAGGGCTTGCACCGCTTCCGCCACGCGGTCGGCCTGCGCACCTGGGAGTCGCACACCCTCGTCAAGGACGGCTCGCTGCTGCGCATCACGTCCATGCCGGGCCGGCACGCCCCCGGCCCCCGCCCGGTGGCTGCTGCCACCGGTCATGGGCAGCCTCCTGGAGTTCGGCCCCGTGAGCGGCGACGTGCGGTTCCGCCTCTACATCACCGGCGACACCCTGATGTTCGACGGCATCCAGCAGATCGCCCGCCGCACCTCCGACATCGATCTGGCCGTGCTCCACCTGGGCGGCACCACGCTGCCCGGCGGGCTCGTGGTCACCATGGACGGCGCCCAGGGCGCGGACGTCGTCGAGACGATCCGCCCGGCGGTCGCGGTGCCGGTCCACTACAACGACTACGCCGTCATGAAGTCGCCCCTGGACGACTTCCGTCGCGAGCTGGAGCGTCGTGGACTGACCGGCCGGGCCACGTACGTCGCCCCGGGGGAGACCCACGCCTTCCACCGCCCGTGAGACCCGGGATATCCGCTGTGAGCTGGGTAAATACACCAGAGAACCTACGGTTGGACATGACATGTTCGAGATCGAGGACATTCGTCAATGGCGCGGCCGGACCGTGATCGACCCGACCGGGAGCAAGATCGGGCCGCTGGAGGCCGTCTACGTCGACACGCTCACCGACCGGCCCTCGTTCGCCACGGTCAGGATCGGCCTGCCGACCCGGCAGCGCCTGGTCTTCGTGCCGCTGGCCGGATGCACGCTGGGCCCGGACCACCTCCGCGTCGCGCACGACAAGAAGCAGGTCAAGGGCGCTCCGGGGATCGACACCAACGGCGAGCTCTTCGCCGATGCCGAACCCGAGGTCTTCGCCTACTACAGCCTCCCCTACCGGGCGGCGCCGGACGAGCGTCTCCTCGCCCGCCGCTGACCTCTAGCGCCCGTCGAGCAGGGGGCGGCGTGGGTCCCACCGCGTCCCGTCACGCCCGTCGCGGCGGCGCCGAGCGATGCCCGACAGCGCCTCCAGGACGACGCGGTTGGCCAGAGCCGAGGTGATGTCGGCATTGTCGTAGGGCGGGGAGACCTCCACGACGTCGACCCCGACGACCGGCAGCTCGTAGGTGACGCGCCGGACCGCGTCCAGGAGCTCGCGCCCGGTCAGCCCGCCGGGCTCGGGTGTCCCGGTGCCCGGCGCGTGGCCCGGGTCGCACACATCGATGTCGACCGACAGGAACACCCCGTCGCACGCGTCGGTGGCGATCTCGAACGCCTCCGTCAGGCACTCGTCCAGGCCGCGAGCGACGATCTCGGACATCTCGTAGGAGCGCATGCCCTGCGCGGCCATCCACTCCAGCGTCTCGGGACCCGGCCAGTACCCGCGCAGGCCCAGCTGCAGGAACCGGTCGCCGCGCACCGCCCCGGACTCGATCAACCGCCGCATCGGCTGCCCGTGGCCGACCAGCGAACCGAGGTTCACGTCGCCCGTGTCGGCGTGCGCGTCGAAGTGGACCATCGAGACCCGCCCGGCGCCCAGGTGGTCGGCCACCCCGGCGGCGTCGGGCCACGCGATCGTGTGGTCGCCGCCGAGGATGAGCGGAATCGTTCCGGTACGGGCGACCGCGTACACCGCCTCCTGAAGTGTTCGGACGGAACGCTCGGCGTCCCCGGAGTACATCTCGACATCGCCGGCGTCGCGGACCGTGAGGTCGCCCCGGAGCCCGTCGACCCGCAGGGCAAGGGATGGACGCGAGCCGTCGTGGGGCATATAGCAGGACTGGCGGATGTACTGCGGTCCGAAGCGGGTTCCCGGCCGGTGGGACGTGCCGCCGTCGAACGGCGCCCCGATGATGACCACGTCGGCGTCCTCGTACGTCGACGGGTCGGACCAGGTGCAGCGCGGCACCCCGAGGAACGTGATGTCGGGGCCGAACTGCGAACCGTACCTTCCGGGCATTCGCCACCTCCACCATCTCTCTTCCCGCACCGGGCTCATCCGATGTGCGGACGGCCCCGTCCCGAATCGGTCTTGGGACGGAGCCGCCGTGCGGTGGGGAGTCAGCCGCCGGTGCCGGAGCGCTCCGCGGCCGCGATGATCGTCGTCGCGTCCTCGGGGAGCAGGTGGCCGGCGCTCACCGAGGCCTGCGCGGCCGCCCGGACCTTGCTCACGTAGCCGGCGTGCGTCGGGTACAGCACGCTGAGCACCGGCTCCGCCGTGAACGGAAGGGACGGATCGGACGGGTCGCCCGCGTCATGCCGGTCCCAGGGATCGGCGCCGCCGTTCCACGGGTCCCGGGCGCCGTAGAGGCCGCAGAAGACGCCGCTGCCCGCGGTGTCGCGCATCCCGGTGAGCGTCCGGGTCGGGACCGCGACGTCCGGCAGCCGCACGCCCCCGGTCGCGAGCCCGGTGCGCGGGTCGCGCAGGATCGTGTCGAGCGGCGCCCCGCTCGCCGGCCGCGCCCCTCCGCGCGCCCACGCGTCCAGCCGGCGCAGCGCCGCGTTCATCGCGTAGTGGCCGGGCCCGTCGTTGTACGGGGCCGAGCCGGCCGCGCAGTCGGGCGCCGGCGCGTCCGCCCCCGCCGACCTCTCCACCGTCGCCTGGCCGAGGTGGTAGGCCCACTGGTCGCCGTGCGAGGTGCCGGCGAGTTCCCAGTGCACGACCCGGTCGGTGTCCGGCTGGCGCGCGGCCGCCGCCAGGGGGACGTCGGTCTCGGTCAGCACCACGAAGGTGGGCACGGTCAGGTCCGTCCGGATCCGGGACGGGTTCGGCATCCACAGCGTGTCGGACAGTTCGCCGCTGATCGGGGCCCCGACCGCGCCGTTGCTGTGGATCATGAAGCCGTCGTAGACCCGCGAAACCGGCTGGACGGCGTTGGCGTAGGTGGTCATGAGCCCGGCGGACTGCGACTCCCCGTCCGCCAGCAGCGTCCGCACCGCGAGCCCGCCGAGCGGGTCGGGACCGTCCGGGCTGCGCAGCGCCTGCCCGGCCTGGGAGAAGATGTCGTAGGAGAAGGCGTCCCCGGGGTGGACGAGGCCGCCGTACCGGGCCGGGTCCCACCCCCTGAGCCCGCGGATCTTCCCGAGCCCGCCGTTGACGCCGACCGACTGCGCCGAGACGCCGACCCACGCGTAGCCCTCGCGCAGCAGCTCGTCCCGCTCGAACCAGTAGTCCGGGGACAGCTCCAGCTGGCCGCTGACGTTGAGCCACTCGACCACGACGGTCCCGTTGAACTTCGCCGGATCGGAGGGGCGCCGGACCAGGAGCCTGGTCTTGTAAGGGGCCTGCCCGGACGCCCGCACGTCCCACCGGCCGTCGGACGTCCACAGGCCGGACTTGGCGTACGAGGTGGCGGTGCCGGTGATGAAGTACTCGTTCTCGGTGTACCCGAACGACCCGAGATCCTCGGCCGCCGCCAGGAACGGGAAGCCGTGGGCGCCCGGGGGCGGGACGGTGACCACGGGCCCGGAGGCCGCGGCCAGGGCGGGGGGCGAGGCGCACAGCGGGGCGGCGAGCAGCCCCGCCCCCGCCGCCGCGGCGGCGAGCCGCCGCCAGGGAACCCGCAGGGAGAAACGCACGGTGACCTCCACGATGTCAGGGGGCCACAGTGTCCGCCGGGCGTCCCGCCCTCCACATCGCGCGAATCACCAGTCGCGCGAACGGCGCCGCCCCGTCCAGAACCTGGACGGGGCGGCGCCGTTCTCGGTGTTACCAGCGGTACCAGCGACCGCGCTTGCCGGACGGGCCCGCGCTGCGCAGCACGAAGCCCAGCAGCCACAGGATCAGGACGATCGCGGCCACGACCCAAAGGATCTTGAGAGTGAAGCCGACGCCGAACAGGATCAGCGCCAGCAGAAGCACCAGGATCATCAGCCAAGGCATTGGGGGTCCTCCTCGGGGGTCTGCCTTAGGTTCGTTCGGGCCGTTTTGTCCCCGGCAAATGAAGCTTGATGCACGACAAAGATCTCATTTCGGACACGCGGTGGGAGGGCCCGGGAGGCGGCCCCGCCTGGCCTCGGTCAGAGGCGGCCATCGCCCGCACGCATCTCCTAGGTGGTAGGCCGAAGGGAGTCGGGCCCGGCGAGAACCCCGGGGCCTAGAAATCGGTGAAGGGTTCGGCCTTGTAGGCCTGGTGCAGCAGGTCCAGGAAGTGTGGGGCTGCGGGGACGGGGGTCGCGCCGATCTGGTGGACCGCGACCCCCGGCGTCCAGGAGTTCATGACCACGGCGCCGGCAAGGCCCGGCACGTCGGCGGGGGTGACCTGCCGGACGCGTTGGGGGACGCCGAGGCGGTCCAGTTGCCGGCGAACGATGCCCATCGTGGTCCCGGGAAGCATCTCGGCCTCGGGCCACACCACGGCGTCGCCGCCCCAGAAGGCAAGGTTCCAGATCGTCGCCTCGCTGAGCCGCCCCCGGCGGTCGACGAAGGCGGCGTCGTCGAAGCCGTCCTGGACGGCCCGGCGCATGAGGTGGGTCTTGGCCACCTCCCCGACGTGCTTCAGGGCAGGCAGATACCGGTCGTACTGGACCGTCGCCAGCCTCAGCGGACCTTGCGGTCCGGACGCGGGCGTCCCCGTCCGGACCAGGACTTCGGGCTCACCCGGCTTCTCGCCCGCGGTGAACTCCCCCGGCGACGAGTACATGGTGGCCGTGAGCGAGACGTCCGCGGGCCCCTCCTCCAGCGCCGCCCGCAGGTAGGACCGCACCCGCTCGTCCGGCAGCGCCCTCCCGAACAGCTCCATCGAGGCGGACCGCAGCCGTCCCAGGTGAAGGTCGAGGCCCCGGACCTTGCCGCCACGCACCTGCATGGCGGTGAAGTGGGCGAAGCCGGCGAAGGCGAGCGGCGCGAGCTCGTCGGAGGTCGCCGCGCGGCCGTTGCGTTGGACGGCAAGAGTGGTCATGTGCTTCTCCAGCGTGCGGAATGATCGCCTGCAGGACGACGTTAGGCATTCACACTGGTGAGAAGGTCAATCCAGGACGGTGACATGCTGATCGGGGAGTTGTCCCGCCGTACGGGTGTCAGCCCGCGGCTGCTGCGGTACTACGAGGAGCAGGGCCTGCTCCAGGCCGAGCGCGGCTCGAACGGCTACCGCCGCTACGGCGACGATTCAGTGCTCACCGTACGGAAGATCCGCGTGCTGCTGGACGCGGGCCTGACGTCCGAGGTGATCCGGCAGGTGCTCCCCTGCACCCGCAGCGACCAGCCGGACTTCGACTGGTGCGCCGGCATCCGCGACCTCCTCGACCGGGAACTCACGGCGCTCAACGCACGCATCGAGGGCCTCCAGCGCAACCACGAGACCCTCACCGGATTCCTCGGCCGACGGTCGGCCCCCGAGTAGCCGCCCGTCCAAGATCTGAGCCATCTCCGATGACTCCCGACCACACGGGCGGTCCACCTTCTCGAGCGACCGAGTGGAGTGAGTTGCGTGGACCTGTACAGCATCATGCCGGTGAACGACCAGGCCAGGGCTCTGGCGTGGTTCGAGGTGTTCTTCGGGCGCCCGGCGGACGAGGTCATCGGCGGGGAGCATCTGTGGCAGGTCGGCGAGAACGCGTGGGTGGTCGTCGACCACCGGGACGTGCGCGCCGACCGCGTCGGCCAGGCCATGGTGACGCTCGGCGTGACCGACCTCGACGACATCCTGGCCCGCCTCGCCGCCCACGGCATCACGCACGAACCCGTGGAGACCTACAGCAACGGCGTCCGTCACGTCGTCGTCCTGGACCCCGACGGCAACAGCCTCTCCCTGGCCGAGGCCCCCACGGATTAGGCGGGCACGGCCGCCTTATTCGGCCGGAGTTCGAGTGAGGTGGCGTCCCATTCGGTGGGCGCCCTCATTGGCCATGTCGGACTGGGTGCCCGGTGGGGGGACTCGAACCTCGATGCGTCCGTTCTGGATCCGCGCCTCGTAGGACGGTTGCGGCGCGCTGGCCGGGCCGCGCTCGATGCCGCCGTCGTCGAGGCGGAACGTACTGCCATGCCATGGGCAGGTGACGCAACCGTCCTCGATCGTCCCCTCGCCCAGGGGGCCGCCCAGGTGGGTGCAGGTCGCGGCGATGGCGTGCAGTTTCGTGGACGTCCGGTAGAGCAGGACACGCACGCCGTCCGCGTCCGCTGTGCGGTGCTCGCCCTCGGCGAGTTCGGACGCCGCCAGTACCGGAGTCCACTCTTCCGGCCCCTGCTGCCACGCTGTGCGGTTGACGTTGACGCCCCTGGTGAAGGTCAGGTGACCGCCGAGGTAGGCGCTGACCCCCATCGCCGCGAAGCCGGCGAACCGGAGGGCCTTGGCCTTGCCGGAACGCGCGCCGAGGGACGCCGCGTAGAGCGCGAGTGCCGCCGTGTTGACGCCCGCGTGGACGAGCCCCACCCGGCGCTCGGCTCCCAGCGTGTCGGCCCAGTCGTTGAACCCGCTCAGGGCCGTCGGCACGGCGGCGGCCACTCCGGCCGCGGTCAGCAGGTCGGCGACCGGTTCCGCCTCGGGACCTCCGGCGACGTCCACCAGCCCGGCCATGCTCCACGCGCCGATCGCCACGTCGGTGAGCGCCGGATGCAGCGGGTGCCCCAGCTTGGTCCCGCTGAGCAGATCGCGGACGAGGCGCGGCCGGACCGCCCGTTGCACCACGGAACTGAGCGGTTCGGCGACCTTGTCCAGGGCCTCCGCGTTCTCCAGCCGATGGACCGCCCTGTGCGGCATGCTCATAACACCCTCCCCCAAGGCACGACTACACGTTCGCTCCCCTATCCCCCGAACACCCCCTGAAACCGCCCCCACTGCGACACGCCGCCACCAACCACCCTCCCGAGCCCGGCGAGGGCGGTGCCATCCCGGCCGTCCACCGCCGTCCGGCCAGATCCAGGCCGCTGTCAAAAATCGAGCAACACTCGCGGCTCACGAACGCACAATGCTCGGGTGACCCGACCCAGAATCCGTGTCGCCGCCTATGTGATCAGGCACCGTCCTGGCCCCGAGCTCCTTGTCTTCGACCACGTCGGCCTGCCTCAGGCCGGCACCCAGGTTCCGGCCGGCGGCGTCCAGCCTGGGGAGACGCCCGAACAGGCCGTCTTGCGGGAGGTCTTCGAAGAGACCGGCCTGCGCACCGCCTCGGTGGTCGGGCCACTCGGCGTGGAAGACAAGCCCCATCCCGACACCGGCCGGCCGCGCAGGACCACCTATCTCCATCTTCATGTGCCCGCCACCACCGCGGACGCGTGGAACCACGAGGTATGCGGCGATGGAGACGACGCCGGCCTGGCCTTCGCCTGTCGTTTCCTGCCGCTGCCGCTCACACGCCCCCTGGCAGATGATCAAGACGCCTGGCTGGGCCGCATCGACCCCCGATGGGCCACCACGACCCACGACCGGCGGTGACCACCGCCGCCCAGCGCGGGGTTGTCGTCCTTCCCGGCGCGCGGGGCGCCGAGCTGGTAGAAGGACCCGACGGCCTCATCCTTGAGCCCCTGCAACCTGTCGACGAATTCGGCCAGGCGTCGCAGGGTGGTCCGGCGGTCGGCCCAGAAGTGGGTGACCGCCGAGATCAGCTGTCCGAGGATGAAGCTGAACAGCGAGACCCGTAACTCGAAGAGCGCCCACATCACGGCGACGATCAGCGCCGTGCAGGCGGTGTACGACGCGACGTGCCGCAGACATGCCAGGCGCCCCTTCCACATGTGGACGCCGTGCAGTCCCTTGTCCCTGGACTGGGCCTGGGGCTGGACCCAGTGGTCGGCGACGTTGTGCGTGACGAGCATGGAAACCAGCACGACCACGAAGGTCAGGGCGGCAACTATGTAATCCGTAGACATGTCGACCTCACGGTGTTTCAGTTACTGGCCCAGGGGACCCGGGCGACCGGCACCGAGCGCCGGATAATCGTTACCGTTTCACAGGCGGCACCGGACAGGCAGCCGCTCGCCGCCACGCATGCGCTTCAGGGAGCCTCCATCACCGGAGCGGCACGCCCACGCCGCCTCGGACCCCGGGCGCCACCTGCCGGGACCGGTGAGCGCGGCGATTCAGAAAGTCGACATTTCGGACTCGGTCCGAGGGGCCCGTCAGCGGCCGCGCAGGGGTCTCTGGGACGGACGGCGACCCCGCGTCCCAACCCGGCCGCGGGCGTCACAGCGCCGGCGCCGAAACTGCCAGGATTGGTTGCGTTCGACGCGGAACCAATCCGGCGTCGCAAGCATCACATAAGGCGAGAAAGGTGCAACGGCCCCCGACAGTCTCTCACTGCGGTACCTTGCACGCTCCCCCCATTTCCAAGCATGGAGGAATACATGCGGCGTGTCGCCATCGTGACCGTCCTCTCCGGCGCCCTGGCCGCCGGTGTCCTCGCCGCGGGCCCGGCCGCGCAGGCGGAGACCAAGCCCGCCGACAAGCTCGGCAAGGAGGTGACCAGCACCAGCCAGCAGCCGATCTCCAAGAAGCAGCTCATCGCCGAGGCCCAGAGCATGGGCCAGCCGCTGACCGCCAAGGAGAAGGCCTCGGTCCAGGCGGCCACGTACTGCCGCACCATCCAGTACACCCGCGGCCGGAAGGCCTCCAACGGCAAGTGGATCATCGCGGTCACCAGCCGCCTCTACTGGTGCTACAACGGCTACTCCGTCCGCTCCTACCGGGCCAACCTGAAGGCCTACACCTACAACAAGTACAAGTGGGTGTGGAAGGGCTGGAAGGTGAAGAAGGCCACCCACCCCAGCAACTGGGCCTACGTGACGACCTACGCCCAGGGCGCGTTCTACTACACGGGGAACCGCTACACCTACAAGCCGTACGTCATCCTCCGCGGCTACAAGAACGGCGCCTACAAGTGGAAGGTCGGCGGCTGAGCCTGCCGGACCGAAGCGAGACCTCACCGTGAGCCGCCGCTCCATTCGCCGGCATCGGGAAGCCACCGCACCGGGGCCGACCCAGGCGGCGGAGCCGGCGCCATGGTGACGAACGCAGATCACGCGGGCTGATTCACAGGCCGAACACGGCCCGCACAGAGTGATCACCGGAAGCTCCTGGTCGGCCGGGGTGTGCGCACACCTCGGCCACCAGGAGCTTTCTGCTGTTCCGCCGCAGGCTCCGAGCCCTGCGGCGCGCGGCGCCAGGACGATGTGCTCGCGCGCCTCGGGTGGCCCAGACCCATCGCGCGAACGGCGTCACGGTTCATTCGCGCGGACGCTTGCGGTCGACTATGCCGGCGCGTCCGACGACCGCAGCCGATCGGCCAGAAGCCCCTGGAAACGCGGGCACGTCATGATGTCGTCGTGCGGGCATTCGCCCTCGATCATGTCCAGGGCGGCCTGCGCCCGGGCGATCCGCACCAGCAGCCTCTCGCGGTGCCGAACCGTCACCTCATGGCGCTCCGACGTGGACCGGGCGTCCAGCATCGTCCGGATGTCCGCGAGGCCGAAACCCGCCTCCTTGGAGATCAGGATCGCCGCGACCCGGTGCACGTCGGCGTCGCCGTAGCGGCGCCGGTCGCCGGCGCGGGCCGGTGCCAGCAGCCCCTCCGCCTCCCAGTACCGCAGCACGTGCGTCGGCAGCCCGAACTGCGCCGCCACTTCGCCGATTGACTTCATGTCGACATTAAGTCGCACAATGGCGGCCATGTCCAAGCTGCTCGCCGTCCTCGACGCCTTCGACGACCTGCCCCAAGCCCGCCACCTGCGAGAACGCACCTACGAAGGGCTGGGCGACACGGTGGTCGACGTCGGCTGCGGGAGCGGCCGCGCCGTCGGCGAGCTGGCCGCGCGCGGGGCGCGGTCCATCGGCGTCGACCTGGACCCCGCCATGATCGAGATCGCCGCCGGACGCCGGCCCGCGAGCGAGTTCCACGTCGCCGACGCCACCGCGCTGCCCCTCGCCGACGGCTCCGTCACCGGCTACCGCGCCGACAAGGTCCTGCACGCCCTCGCCGAACCCGGGCAGGCCGTCGCCGAGGCCCGGCGGGTCCTGGCCTCCCACGGCCGCGCGGTGCTCATCGGCCAGGACTGGGACACGCTCGTCATCGACTCCGACGACCCCGAACTCACGCGCTCCCTCGTCCACGCCCGCGCGGACGCCCTGCCGCACCCGCGCGTCGCCCGCCGCTACCGGAACCTCCTGCTGGACAACGGATTCACCGACGTCACCGTCGAGGTCCACACGATCGTGTGGACGGACGCCGCATGCCTGCCGGTCCTCGCCGGCATCGGAGGAGAGGGCGCCTGGTTCGACGACCAGGTCGCCAGGGCACGCGACGACCGCCTGTTCGTCGCCATCCCGTTCTTCGTCGCCTCAGGCCGCCGCACCACCTGAACCCCCGGCTCACCACCGGCCAGGGCAGTTCACGGCACGAACCTTCGAGCGGCGCGGGGGCGGCGCCGGCGTCCTGGTGCTCTCACGCGCGTGGACCACACCGTCGCTGACCTGCGGGATCACAACCGCCACTTGCCGTTCGCGGTGAAACCACGACGGTCTTCTTCGCAACACACCTTAGGGGTATTACGACAAACGAAAGGGGCCGACAATGGCCTTCCTACTTTTCGTGGCCTTCCTGCTGGGCCTCGCGGCAGCATGGCAGACGACGACGGCGGTCAAGTGGATCGTCGCCGTCGTGATCGCGATCTGTGCGTTGGCGGCAGGGGGCTTCCTGACGCTCATGGCGCCCGCCTGCGGCCTGGCGGGGTACGCGACGGTCCGGGCCGGGCAGAAGATCCACGCGTTTCTCACCGAGGACCGCGAGAACAAGAGCGTGACGGCCGCCATCAAGGCCTACGCGAAGAAGCACAAGTTCATCGCGTTCGTCGTGTGCGTCGCGGCGTTCGTACTCGTACGCAGGCTGCTGGGGCTCTGAGCCCCAGCGGACCTCCAGGTGTTCCGGCGGGTCCTCCCGCCGGAACACCCTTCCTCCGACCGAGTTCACACGGGAGATGGGCGCGTTCCTACAACCGTGACGGAGGTGTGGGCAGCCAGTCCGCATGGCGGCTCTTCAGGCCGTCACGCTCCCGAACGCTCGGAGCGATCACATCGGCTCCGCCGTCATAAGGGTGATAGAGCCACCGGAGATCCAGCGGACTGATGATCACATGGCCGAGCTCGTCGTCGGCCACGCACCGCAGGAGCGGATCCAGCGCCGTGCGACGAAGGGGAGCCGTACCGACCCGCAGCGTCAGCGGTATCTCGACGTACGGGTGTTCATCGGGATCGATCGTCAGCCATGGAACCGCACCGGCGTGAGTTCGCGGGCCGGCGGAAGCCTGGACGGGCGCGTCCGCGAAGTATCCGGCGATCACATAGACGCCCTCGTCCGCCCCGAGCTCGGCGAGGACGCGGTGATGGCGATCCAGGATCGTCTCGTACTCCTGCTCCGTCTCGGCATACCGCTTGGAGTCGGGCAGGCTGTGAAACCGCACCCAGCGATCGGGATGCCGTGCGCTCAGGGCGCACCCGATCGGCGCGCCGCCCCATCGCGTGCGCCACAAAGCGGTCAGCGACTTCACCTCGTCCTCGGTCACGATTCCCCACCTCCAGCAGCGATAGATCGTTTTTCGACAATTCAGTTATCTGCTCGCATGCCTTTGTGACTCCTGCGATGCGAAACGCGCCCTGCACGTCCGGATCGCTGGGTGAGCTCAGCGCGGGCACACGCTTAGGCCGCTAGATCGTCAGCCGTTCAAACCGCGTGATGGCCTGGCCCGCAGTCGATCGGCCGGCCGGTATCGAAGGGGCCGTCTCCTTGGCGCGGTCGCCCGCAATCACCGGCTGGGTCCTACACGGCCGGGGGAAGTGGCGGTAGCGGTAGCGGCAGCCCTGGTAGGCCGTCGATGCTGGCCGCGACGTGCTCCTTCTTTTGGAAGTACGCGTCGAGCGACTCGTCGGTCTCGCGCGCGAAGCGCGATGCGTGCAGCGGACGGTCCTCTTCGTAGGTCATGAACGGGACGGCGTACCCGCAGGTGTCGCGGATCTTCTCGGCGGTCACCACGATGATCGCTCGCAGGCCGTGCAGGGTCGGGTCGATGTCAGGGAAATGGCCCATCAGTTCGCTCCAGCGCACGTCGTCGCGGAAGACCGGCTCTCCGCGGCCGTGCACGCGCACGATGTTGGGCGGACCGTCGAAGGCGCACCACATCAGCGTGATGCGGCCATTCTCGCGCAGATGGGCGATGGTCTCGGCATTGCTGCCGGCGAAATCGAGGTAGGCGACGGTGAGCTCGTCGAGCACGGCGAACGAGCCGTTGAGCCCCTTGGGCGAAAGGTTGACGGTACCGTCGCCGTCCAGCGGCGCCGTCGCGGTGAAGAAGATGTGCTGCGCCTCGATGAAGGTGCGCAGCCTGCCGTCTATCCGCTCGTAGCTCTTTCCCATAGACCGAGTATGACGGCGAGGCGAAATCTCCTACCGAGCGGTCCGGCTTGCCTCTTGCTGTACGCCGAACGCAGGTGGGCCCGAACCACCAGCCGTCGCGATGCGGCGGGCCGTGCTCGACAAGCCGACCCAGTCGGACAGGCCTTGTCCAATGAAGTACGGCAACGGCTGACTTTCCGCTGCTCCTCAGCTGCGCTGTGGCGATCGTAGGTCTGGGACGCGGAACGCTCCGCTACGGGTCACACGAGCAAGATCCGCACCAGCCAGGATCCGTGTCCCGGTGTATCGCGGGCGTATCGGGAATCGCATACGCCCCCGCAACCCGCTTCGGTCTTCAGTGGCGGCACGGACCACAGCGGTCCGCGCCGCGGGCATGGTCCCCGGCAGAAGACGAACAGGGCAGGGGAGAAGGCTGTGGCCGATAACGGAGAACTGGACCGGCGCTCGCTGATCCGGGGCGCCGCCGTGGTGGCCGGTGCCGCCGCGGCCGCGCCGCTGCTGGGCGGGGCGGCCACGGCACGAGCCGACGGCGGTGACGCGGACGCGTTGTTCAAGGCCGGCAAGTTCGAGCAGGCCGGACGCGCGTATGAGGAGATCCTGAAGAAGGACCCCACGAACCTGCGCGCGGCCCGCCAGCGCGGCTACGTCGGGCTACTGGGCAACAAGTTCCCCGAGGCTGAGAAATACCTCAACATGGCCCTTGAGTTGGCGCCCGACGACAAGGAGACCAACCAGTTCTTGGGCGACTGCTACATCCGGCAGAACAAATTCGCTCTCGCCGCACCACGCTGGAAGGCGGCCGGCGAGGAAGGTTACGCCCGATGGTTCGCGGCAATCCGCGGCGAGGCGAACCAGATTCACGGCGACATCGGCCGTGTGCCATGGAAGCAGACGGATCCGTCACCGGTGGTGGAGGCCTCGGTCAACGGCGGACCGCCGAAGCGCTTCACGTTCTACACCGGAGCCCCGAACCTGAGCTTGACCGCGTCGGCGGCCAAGGAAGCCGGGCTGAGCCCCGTCTACAAGGAGAAGTCCGAATTCGAAGGCCTCACCATATGGGTGTACTACGGGGTGTTGGACTCCTTCAATCTGGGCGGCCTCGAACTCCGCAACGTCCCCGTGGGCTGGTCGGCGACGGAGACGGGCGAAGACGTCGACACCGAAAACGACGGCATGATCGGCACGTGGGTCTTCTACCACCTGCTGACCACCTTCGACTACGCGGGCCGGTCGCTGATCCTGCGCCGCCCGACCGCCCAAGCGGCCAGGAAGGTACGCGCCGACGCCGCACGGGCGGGCGCCAAACCACTGCCACTGTGGCTGTCCCGCGACCACGATCTCAGCAGCACGGGCAGCATCGCCGGCTCCGGCCTACGGGTGATGGGCGTGAACTTCGGCGGAATCAGCGGCGAGGCCACCGCGGGCATGCCCGGGGAGGTGGCCGAGCAGTTGGGCGTCCGCACCGACTACGACCGCCCCTTCGAGACTGCCGCCCACAGCCATCCCACCGTCACCTACCCCTGCTACCCCAAGGAGATCCGCCTCGGCGACGCCGTCGCCAACGACGTCTATTGCGAAATGGACCCGAACATGCCGGTCAACGTGCCCTGGCCCTACGGGCCGGGATTCGACGCGATCGGCCACTTCTCTCACTGTTTCTTCAAGCCCTACAACATCACCGTCGACTTCACCAACATGAACCTCTACATCGCCCGCGGCAAGGCCGCCTGATCACTGCCGGTGCGAGAGCCATGGGAACCGACGGACTGATGGGGGACCTTCCCGGCTTCATGGCGCTGCGCTGGCAAGGATCGGCGGGCCTCGCGTCCGACGTGGACGTCCCACTGCGCTGAACGTGTCATCGCGGACGGACTCGCCGTCCTCGTCCAGGCCGACCAGGAGGACGAGGGCGGCGCACGCGGGCCGGGGCTGACGGGCAGGAACAAGGAGGGCCCAGGCTCATGAACCCGAGCCGCGGCCAGGCGCCCGGCTGACGATGCCTCCTGAACTGGGCCTTCTGCGTGGAGTGGGTGACGGGAATCGAAACCGCGTTGCCGGCTTCGTCTGACGCTTCCTGCCCACCGCGTAGCGTCAGCCGAATGAACGAGGCAGTCCTTGACGAGGTCACTGCGCTGTGGGCCGAACACCTCAGCGCATCCTGGCCTGAAGAGCTGTACAAGGCCGATGACAGTGACGGCGATGTGGTCGAGATTGATGGCGCGATGGCTGGCTGCATCTCGTCCTATCTGCAGGGACGTGGGGTGCTCGATGTGAAGCGGGCCCGCATCATCCAGGCTTGCGCTTGCGACCTCCAAAAGGTCCTTCCCCGCTTGCGCGGCGACGGTGCACATTATGTTCGCCGTCTCATCCGCATGGCGGAGCTGATTGGTCGGTCGCAAGAAGCCGGCACCTCAAGCTCCTGACCCGCTGCCCATCAGAAGGTGCCATATGAACCGAGCTGAGCTGGGAGACCCGGCGAGGCCGACCCTGTCGGCTGGTTACTGAGGCGGGGCGGGCTTCCGGTCAGCATCGTCCAAGAGCGGCCCCCCGCGAGGAGGGCCGCCGGTGTTCACGGCCGCGAGGGCCGTGTCTCACTTCTCCGGGAGTACCGCCTCGGCCTCCTCAGCGGCCTCCTCGGGGGACTTGCCTGCGTCCAGAGCTGCCGTGTAGATCCGGTCGCTCTTGGCGAGGAGCTTCAGTCGCCTCTCGGACTCTGCTTGACTTTCGGACATCACGCCCTCCTGGTTTGCGGAAGAACCTGCGCGTTCATGCGACAGGTCGAAGGAGACCGTCCGCGCTCGCCCGCCTTCCGCACACACGCTCGTGGCGTGTCCCTCCCCTGAGATCGTGTTGCGCCACTTCGGCCCTGAGCTGGGACGTTGAAGCCCTCCGCGCTTCTGCCATCCGAGGTTGGACCGTGATCGGGGCGAGGCCGTCGTCGGCGCCGTGCCGCCGCCAGGCCGGCGTGGCCTTCCCAACGCGTCAGCGCCCTGCACCGTCACGGCTCTCCAACGCGGCTATCCTGCGCCCGTGGAACTGCGCTTCGAGACGCGCCGGTCCGACTCGCCGTGGGTCGACACCGTGTGGACCTGCACGAACGAGCAGGTCACGACGATGACGTCCGTCGCAGGGGTGCGCTGGGGCCTGGTGTTCTGGGAGCAGGACGGCCGGGCGTACGCGGGAATCACCGGTCCCGAAACCCGGACCGGCACAGTGCCCGTGCCAGAAGGTGCGACCTTCACCGGCATCGATTTCGCCGTGGGCACCTCGTTGCGGGCCGTGCCCACGGCGGCGCTGGTCGACGGCGGCATCGAGCTGCCCGACACCACGCACCGGACGTTCCGGCTGGACGGCGAGCGCTGGGAGAAGCCCGGCCCCGACGACGCCGAGGGCCTCGTCGAGCGTCTCGTCCGGACCGGCATCGTCGTCCGCGACCCGCTCGTCACCGACGTCCTGCGGGGTCACCGCCCGGCCGTCTCAGGGCGCACGATCGAACGCCGGTTCCGTGCCGTGACCGGGCTGACGCGCGGCGGCGTCCGGCAGATCGAGCGCGCCCGCAAGGCGGCGGAGCTGCTCGCGGTCGGCGAACCGGCCGCCGACGTCGTCACCAAGCTCGACTACTTCGACGAGTCGCACCTGGCCCGGGCGCTGCGCTCCTACGTCGGACGCACCGCCGGGCAGTTGCGCGAGGGCGCCGGCGGCGCGATCGCCCTCGACCTGGATCAGCGCTTGACGTCGTAGACGAGCTTCAGGATCCCGTTCGAGTAGCTCTCCGACTCCCGTAGCGTCAGCATCTGCTTGTCGCGGTCGGCCCGGTCGAACAGGCTCTTCCCGGCACCGAGCAGGACGGGGAAGACGAGCAGGTTGTACTGGTCGATCAGACCCGCCTCCGACAGCCGCCGTGCCAGCTCCGCGCTCCCGTGGATGAAGATCGCGCCGCCCTCGCCCTCCTTGAGCGCGGCGACGTCCTCGGTCGAGCGCAGGATCGTCGTCGGCCCCCACCCGTCGACGAGAGCGTCATCGGACAGCGTCGTCGACACCACGTACTTGGGCAGTTCCTTGTAGTCGGCGTGGTCCTCCGAACCGGGCCAGACCTTCGCGAACGCCTCGTAGCTGCGGCGGCCGAACATCAGCGCCGTCGTGTCGGCGAGCTCCTCACCCTTCAGCGACCAGGCTTCCGGGACGAACTCAAGGTCCTTGAACACCCAGCCGCCGCTGCGGTGCTCCTCCCCCGGCCCGCCGCCAGGCGAGTCCACGACACCGTCGAGCGACATGAAACCGGTGTAGACCAGGTCACGCATTGTTGTCTCCTCATGTTCGGGCGAACCGCTCGGTCCACGCTAGATCGCGACCGCGGCGGCCGTCTTGGACGGAAACGACAGCGGTTCATCAACATGCGCGACCGCTCCGACCGGACCGCCCGAGGGCATGTCCTCGGTGCCACGACCGCTGTCCGTCAACCGGCCCAACCGGCGGTATTCGAGTAGGACTCGTACGAGTAGCGGGTGCTGCGGTCCCACTCCTCGCCTGTGAGGTGCGCATAGGCGCGGTCAGGTACGTAGAGCAGGCTCTCCGCCCATACTAGGTCGGCGACATATGGGACGAACTCCGCCGGATCTTCGAGGACTCTTTCGTAGGCTTCGCGACCGGCGGCAACGACGGCAGCGCGCGTGTAAAGGAAGGCGTCGCCCGATAGGTCCTCGCCGTACTCTCTGCGATCCAGACGGTACAGCGCGCACGACAGGTTCTCGGCGAACCCGATGACGGCAGCCACGGGGCCGGCAGCGAGGCGTGTCGTCAGCGTGGCCGCAAGATGCTCGGCATCCGGGTCAGGCACTTCTGGTCTGCAAGCTTCGATGAGCTGCCAGAAGCTGTCCTCGTCCATGGGTCAGAGCATGCCGCATGCACCTGACAAACGTCCGCGAGCGCCCTGCCTCCTTGGGCTCCTACTGGTCGCGGCATGGCGTCACATCGTGTCTGCTTGGCGCTTCATGATGACCAGGCTTCGCTTGGTCTCAGCCGGGGGTCGCGCGCCGTGGGAGCCGGTGTCGTCGCCGAGCATCTCTGCTCTGGAAGACGAACATGCCGGGCCCCCTCGCTGATCAGGAGTCATGGTGCTGCCTGACGGCGGCGAGGACATCGTCCAGCTGACCACGCGCTTGGGCAGAGCGCAGGTGGTCCAGGTAATCACGGGATTCGACGATCTTTCCGTCGCGGACCCGCATGACGAAGACAGCCGGAACGGTGAACGGCTCACCGGTCTCCACCACGATCCCCTCGTACCGGAACTCACCCACGATGACCTCGGGATCCGCGGTCTCGTGAACAGTGATGCCGACCGGCCGGCGACGCAGGGTGTGCCCCGTGTAGGCGCCAGGCGGTGCGCCGATCCCGAAGTGCGCCCGCAACTCTTCGAGCGATCGCAGCGCGGGTGCCGCGAGTGGATGGAAAGGGTGCTCTACGTGGGTCTGCTCGGCGTAGAGCTCGATCACTTCTTCCCAGCGCTCCTCGCAGACACCGTGCACCAGCTCCAGAAAGACCTCGCGCGGAGTCAGGGATTCGGGCATGAGGCTTCTCCCATCAGAGTTCGCCATCGAGAACCGCACGCACGTCCGGCACGCGAGCGGATGCGGACGAGAGTCAAGGTAGTTCGTTAAAGAATTATTCGTCAAGGAACTACTCATCGGCCACCCGCCCTCGGCGAAGGTCCGTCCTCCCGCCGGGAGTTCCCAGGCTTCTTGACCGCGGCCCGCCCCACCCTCGCCGCGGCCCGCTGTGCTCGTTCACCCGAACGCCGAGAGGGTGCGACAGAGGCGGCAGCTCGCGGCTGCGGAGATGGTGGAGCGGTTCTTGCCTGACGAGTTGTGGGCGCTGTTCCTGCCGGTGGTGGTGCTCGATCCGACGCGCCGCAGGGCGGGGGTGGGCGCCGCCAAAGGGAGCGCGAGGTGCCGGCGGCGATGACACTGAGCGGTCAGAGGCTGCTGATGACACAGCAACGGGACGACGCCTTCTGCTTGGACGGCAGTAGGTTGTCGATCACGATTCCGTGTTCGAAGTAGTCGAAACGGGCGAGGGCTTCACGCTTCGCCAGACTCCCGTGACCCCTCCGATCCACAAGGTCTTCCCAGCTGATGAGGACACCCGGGCCGACCGCGATCCCGAGTCGAGCCAGACGGTGGTCGCCTACAGCGGAGACGACCTGTGCGGGTTCGTAGAGAGCTCCTTCGAACCATGGAACAGGCGCCTGACCATCTGCGACATCGAGGTCGCCCCAGGCTGGAGAGGCCGGGGACTGGGACGGACCTTGATGAGCCACGCCTTCGACTTCGCCGAAGAGCGGGGGGCCGGGCACGTATGGCTTGAGGTCAGCAACATCAACGCCCCGCGATCAGCGCCTACCTGCGGATGGGGCGCTCGGATGGTTGTACGGGGAGGTGGCGGCTCACAACTGCGCGCGCGAGGTACCGATGGCGCGGAGTGCGATGAGTTCTTGGGAACCGGGCGGTCTGAGTGTGTGAGTGATCAGCCACTGAGCACGAGTTGATCGAGCTGGTGACTGCTGGGACCGTCCCGGCGCGGATGAAAGCACGCGGAGGCATCGGATGCGGAAGTTGATCCTGGGTTACTACGTCTCGCTCGACGGTAAGAGCGCTGACGGGGACAACGGAATCAGGGACGTCATGATGAGCATCGACGACCCCGAGCAGGAGAAGTACTTCGTCAGCCGGCTGTGGGAGGCCGGGGCCTTCCTCATGGGCCGCAACACCTACGAGATCATGGCCGGGCACTGGCCCGACTCCGACCACCCGTCTGCCCGGCCAATGAACGAGATCCCCAAGGTCGTGTTCTCCCGCACCCTGAAATCGGCCACCGACTGGCCCGAGACCCGGATCGCCGGCGGTGACACGGCGGAGGAGATCGCCAAGCTCAAGGCCGAGCCGGGCAAGGACCTCGTCGCCGCCGGCGGCACCGCGTTCCTGCACTCCCTGATCAAACTCGGCGTGGTTGACGAGTACCGGCTGTGGGTGCTGCCCGCCGCCACCGGCAAGGGAGCGCCGCTGTTCCCCGAATTGGATCAGCCCGTGAACCTGCGCTTGGTAAAGAGCACAGGCTTCCCGTCCGGAATCCTCGAACTGGTGTACGCGCCAGCCGACAAGTAGGAGCTGGTAAGCGACCGCCAGTCACGGTGGCACCAGGGAGAGACCGAGCGACCGCAAGATCTACTGCCTGTGATCCGGGATGGGTATCAGGATCGCCCCGGAACACAGGGCCGCGAGATCCTTGGTGGCCCGACCCACGGGCCGCCCCGAGGTCGGGTACTCAGCGCCTGGTCTCGTATCTGGTCAGGAGTACGCCGTCGGGGAACGTCCGGGTCTCGACCAGGTTCAGGTTCACCCAGGTGTCCAGCGCGGTGAAGAACGGTTTGCCGCCGCCCACCAGGACCGGGTGGGTGACCAGCACGTACTCGTCGATCAGCCCGGCCCGCATCGCCGTCGCGGCGAGTGTGGCGCTGCTGATGTCCATCGGGCCGCCGTCCTCGTTCTTGAGCCGGGTGATCTCGGTGACCGCGTCGCCGGTGACCAGGCGGGCGTTCCAGTCGACCTTGTCGATCGTGGAGGAGAACACCACCTTCGGCATGTCCCGCCAGCGGCGCGCGAACTCGATCTGCGCCGGGGTGGCGCCGGGCTGCTGGTCGGCGGTCGGCCAGTGAGAGCTCATCGTCTCCCACAACCTGCGCCCGTACAGCGCCAGATCCGTCGCCCCCACCCGGTCGGACCACCACTGGAACAGCTCGTCACTCGGCACGCTCCAACCGAGATCGTCACCCGGCGCGGCGACGTAGCCGTCCAGGCTCAGGTTCATGGCGAAGGTCAGTTTCCGCATGGCGTCAGACTCCTGTAAGTCGGTTCTCGACGTACAGACGAGCACGACGCCGAAAGATAATCGGTCAGCACACACCGAGGACCGGGCTGCCTCGTCGCCGTCGTCCTGATGGAACTGACCGGATCATGCGGAGACCGGCTCACGCATGACTCTCCGCTGGACGTGCCCGGAGCCGACTCTTCTGCACGGCTCAGTTCGTCGAGAGATGATGCCGACGTCCCATGCCCACATGTGCATTACTCCGGCCCACACCGCCAGAGGTCGCGCAATGCGTCGTTGACGGTACTGGGCTGTTGTACCTGCGGGTAGTAGCCGGGCACCTTCAGGTAGCGTGCGCCGATCCGCTCGGCGATGAACTCCGCGGCGGCGATGAGCGGCTCGCCCGCATAACGGCGGTAGAGCTCGGGGGCGTCCTCCCAGGTGCCTGAGATCATCAGCTTGGGCCAGGGCGCGGCGGCGAGCTGGTCCAGGGGGATTTCGGCGTCCCAGCAGGGCCGCTCGCGCATCGCAGCGCGGACCGCCCGGAGGCGTTCCGGCGTGGCCTCCGGCACAGGCATCCCGATGCCTTCGGTGGACGCCCGCAGGTACTCCTCCGGAGTCATCTCCGGTGGCAGTCCCGCAGTGCCGGCGCGAGCGCGTTCCAGCGCTTCGTCCACCACCGGATGTCCTGCCGCGGGCCGCAGAGTGCCGGGCTGGATCAGGGTCAGTGACCGCACCAGGTCGGGTCGGCGCACGGCGGCCAGCATCGCGCCCGCACCGCCGTAGGAGTGCGCCACCAGATGGGCCCCGTCGCCGAGCAGAACAGTGATGTCGTCCGCGTCCGTCTCATAGTCACTGCCCTCGATGTCCGGGCTCGCCCCGTGACCGCGCCGGTCCATCATGACCAGCCGGAACTCGTCCTCCAGCGGCCGCTGATTGCCGAACCCGTACAACTCGTCGGCGCCCCAACTGAAGATCCCGTGAACGAAGACCGCTGATGCCGGGCCGTCTCCCCACACCGTCGCCTGGACGTCCGCCATGATCACCTCCACGCCGGACCATACTCCGCTGCTTTTCTGACCGTTCGGAGCGAACTCCTCGGCCGTGCGTCAGCCAGGCATCTGCTAGATCACCGGGAATTGACGCGAGCCCCCTCGGATCCGCCTCCTCTCAGCCGGGATGCTCGTTGAGGCGAATGACGATGTGACGGGCAGATGCGCGAACACGCGTTCCGGTACACCGGAGACTGGGGCTGCGAAGGCCTCGCTTCGCGCACGACCAAGCGGCTCTTTCGGCCTCGGCCGGTTGTGGTGAGCCGCAGAACGCTCAAGGCCCAGTTCCGGGGATCATGTCCCTGGCCCTGACCTGGCGTTTCGGCGATACAGCAAGTGGCCGCGATTACCCCCTGATCATCCGTTCCCCTAATGGCAGCCTGATGACGCGGTGCCCCTGCGCCTGACCTGGACGCTTGGTCTCCGTCCTAGCCTGATTCCGACAATCCTCCGGGGCGGAACGGGCGGGCTCAGGAAGGGGTCGAGGGGGGGTTCGGGCAGGTCATCGGACCATTCGAGTCCCAGTAGGTCCGCGGCCTGGGCCGACGCGGCGCGAGTACGGCCTGCTATCACCAGGGGGTGGTCCCCCGTGCCCTCCCGGTCGTGCAGGATGATCACGTCCGGCCCGCCGTAGGCGTGAGTGTCGGCGCCGAGTTCGCGCCAGGGCAGCAGTCCCATCTCGCGGTACGTCCTGTCGAGCCGCTCACCGATAGGTGTTCCGCCCTCAAGGTCGTCGTACCCGAATTCGAGGACCCAGCCAAGCGACGTAGGCAGCCGCTGGACCGCGAGCAGCAGGAAGAACTCCGAGATCGAGCGCGCCTGGAGCGCCCACCCGCCCTCGTCGTCCACGTCGACCAGGACCCGAGGGTCCTCCTGCCCGGCCTCAGCCGCGAGGTAGCCCCACTCGTTGCAGTACTGGTTCTCCGCCTTGAAGATGCAGACGCGCACGTCATCGCCCTGGATGAAGGGGCTGCCCTCGGGCAGTCCCTCCGAGATGCCGTAGCCCGACGGGTCGGGGCGGACGGTGGGCGGGTACACCGGGTTCGTCCAGTACAGGCGCGGCGTGTGGGTGAACGAGTTGAACGGCAGGTCCCACCATTCGTCCAGCGCCTTCGGGATGGGCAGTGCGAGGTCGACGTCCTTGAACGGGTCGTCCTCACCCGTGGCCGACTCCCCCTTGAGCCGCTGCACATACGCCTTGTGCTCGTCTTCGGACCAGCGCGGCCAGGACGGCTCTCCCTCAGGGACCTCATACCCCCACTCCTCGTGGAACTCGCGGTACAGGTCCCATCGAGGCCGGACGGCGAGCAGCCGATCCGCGAAACGGCCATAGTCGATCACGTCACTCACAACGGGCCAATGTAGTAGCCCGTCAAGGGGCGCATGGCCCCGACAACGAACAGACCGCGCCGCGCCACCAGCACCAGTCAGCCATGAGCGACCACGATCGCCGATGACCTCGAGGCGTTGCTTCAGGCTGGGCGGGACAAGGACGACGAAGAGCGACGACGGTGCGGCAGGCGCACCGGGCCTAACGGCACGCTAATACAGGGATTGTCACGTCTCGTGATCGAGAACGCACTGGCGTTGCCGCGCCAGATTCGCCCCTGGGAGGCATCGGCGTGCGACGAATCGGCCCTTGACCAGCAACCGAACGGCCACCGGTGATAGCGAGCCGGTTCGGGCGGAGTTACCGCCATCGACCGTTCGGATGCGGGTGCGTGTCAGCGACGGGCTAATTGGTAAGCCCTACAACATGTCGGCTACGTTAATCGGCCACGCTGGCGTGCACGGCGATGATTCGCCAGCCGTGCGTGTCGTCGTGTAGCCAAGTACGGGTGTAGCGCATCCTGGCCGCGAACGGCGCCCCGGAGACGGTCCCTTCGACGGTGCCGAGAAACCAGGTCACCCCGGTGCGCCCATCGGCGAGCACGGTCAGCTCCTCCTCAGCCACCTTCGTCAGCACCTGCGTCCGAGTGCGGTGCACCTCCAGGTCGTCCGCCTTGGTCTGAACGTTCCCACCGAAGGTGAAGATCAGCCGATCGTCCAGCAGCCGGTCCAGCGCCTCGACATCTCCAGCGAGCTGCGCGGCCTGGAGTCGGCGCTCGGCGTCTCTCAAGTCCTCCATGAGACCCACACTCCCAGCCGGAGCCGTATCCGCGCCAGGACGTTCACGCTCGGCTGATCTTCGCTGGAGCGCCCCGCGTTCACCAAAGTCGCTGCGGCCGCGCACCCCGGGGCCACCCGGGTGACGGGAATCGAACCCGCGCTGTCAGCTCGGGAATCATGGCGAACTCGGCCGTCACAGCGGCTGACCCGGCCACCGCTCAAACCGCAAGTGACCGTGACTGCCCCTTGATCACCGTGGCTGATCGCCCGTTAATCGCCCGCCGTCCGCCTGTGCGCGTCGGGGGCGCCGAGTCGTCACCAGGGGCGGCGATTGAAGGTCTCTTGGTGCGTCCGCGGTGCTGCCGTGGGCTACGCCAGGGAAGTGCTTGGTTGCTGAGGAAACGCGCGCCGAGGGGGAAACGTGGACGCTGTGCCGTCGATGGAGGATCGGACCGATTTCGCCAACGCTGACAAAGGGTTCGTCGGCACGGCCTCGCAGACGGAGATCAAGGACACCTCGGGGCGGGTCGTCTGGGATCTGAGCGCCTACGGCTTCCTCGACGCCGAATGCCCCGACACGGCGAACCCGAGTCTGTGGCGGCAGTCGCAGCTCACCGCCAAGCACGGCCTCTACCAGGTGGCCGACGGCATCTACCAGGTGCGCGGCTTCGACCTGTCCAACATCTCTTTCGTCGAGGGGGACACGGGTGTCATCGTCGTCGACCCCCTGCTGTCGGTGGAGTGCGCGGCGGCGGCCATGGCGCTCTACCGGGAGCACCGGGGGGATCGTCCGGTGAAGGGGGTCATCTACAGCCACTCGCACGCCGACCATTTCGGTGGTGTCCGCGGCGTGGTGCCGGACGGCGCCGACCTCCCGATCATCGCTCCGGCCGGCTTCCTGGAGCACGCCGTCTCCGAGAACGTCTACGCCGGCACCGCCATGAACCGGCGCGCGATCTTCATGTACGGAGCGGAGTTGCCCAGGGACGCCACCGGGCAGATCGGCGCCGGGCTCGGCCCGACGACGTCGACCGGCACGATCTCCTTGATCGAGCCGACGCTGTCGATCAACGAGACCGGACAGGACGAAGTGATCGACGGTGTCCGGATCGTCTTCCAGTTGACCCCCGGCACCGAGGCGCCCGCGGAGATGAACTTCCACTTCCCCGACCGGCGCGCCCTGTGCATGGCCGAGAACGCCACCCACAACCTCCACAACGTGCTGACGCTGCGCGGTGCGATCGTCCGCGATCCGCGCGTGTGGGCGCGTTACCTCACCGAGGCGATCGAGACGTTCGCCGCCGGGTCCGACGTGCTGTTCGCCTCGCACCACTGGCCGACCTGGGGCACCAGCGAGCTGACCGCCTTCCTGTCCCAGCAGCGGGACCTGTACGCCTACATCCACGACCAGACGCTCCGGATGCTCAATCAGGGCTACACCGGCACCGAGATCGCCGAGATGATCCAGATGCCGCCCGCGCTGGACCGGGCCTGGCACACCCACGGCTACTACGGCTCGGTCTCCCACAACGTCAAAGCCGTCTACCAGCGGTACATGGGCTGGTTCGACGGCAACCCGGCCCACCTCTGGGAGCTGCCGCCCGAGGAATCGGCGAAGAAGCACGTCGAGTTCATGGGCGGCGCCCAGAGCGTCCTTCCCAAGGCCGAGGCGGCTCTGGCGGCGGGCGAGACGCGCTGGGCCGCGCAGGTGCTCAACTACGTCGTCTTCGCGGATCCGGGCAACACCGAAGCACGGGAGCTTCTCGCTAGGGTCTACGACCAGTTGGGCCATGGCAGCGAGAACGGCACCTGGCGGAACTTCTACCTCCAGGGCGCGGCCGAACTGCGCGGTGACAAGCCCACCAACACCCTCGACTCCTCGTCCCCGGACGTCCTCATGGCGCTGAGCATCGAGCAGATCTTCGATTCCCTCGCCATCCGCGTCAACGGCCAGCGCGCCTGGGACACCCGCCTGACCATCGACTGCGTCTTCACCGACATCAAGGACGAGGTCCGGCTCAGCCTCGCCAACGGCGTCCTCACCCAGACCCGAACCCACGAGGGCACCCCGGCCGACCTCACCCTGACCCTGACCAAACCGCAACTGCTCCGCATGGTCGCCACCGGAGAACTCGGCGACGTCCACGTCGACGGCGACCGTCGGGTGGTGACCACGCTGATGGGGCTCCTCGACGACGTCGACCGCGACTTCGACATCGTCACACCCTGACCCGTCGATGAGGCAAGCCCTCACCCGGCCGACTCCTAGCGGCACGCCGTCTCATCCTGGCCCGGTGATGCGGTGCTGACCCGAATGCGGGAACTGCTGGTCCCCGCGGCGCAGCGGCGGACGCTGGAGGAACTCACCGCCGAACTGGACCTGCGCTCAGGCGACCGCCCGTCGAACTACTCGGCGTACTGGACGATGCTGGTGCTGTCCGCCGTCATCGCCGCCGCAGGAGTGATCTCCGACTCGACCGCAACCGTCATCGGAGCCATGATCATCGCCCCCCTGGCCACCCCGATCATGGGCATGGCGCTCGGCTTGGTGAAACGGCACAGGACCGGCGCAGGGTGGTTCGTCCTGGGCGGCGCGGCCGCGGTCGTCGCCGTCGGCCTGGTGGCTTCGCTCGCGGTGCCCCGCTCCTACGACCTGCTGTCCAACAGCCAAATCTCCGGCCGCACCTCCCCGGGCCTGGCCGACCTGATCGCCGCGATGGCGACCGGCCTCGCCGGAGCCGTCGCCCTCGCCCGCCGCAACGTCGCCGCCGTACTCCCCGGCGTCGCCATCGCGATCTCCCTCGAACCGCCGCTCGTCGTGGCCGGCGTCTGCCTCGGCGACGGCGCCCCCGGCCTCGCGCTGGGCGCGCTGGTGCTGTTCCTGTCCAACGTGCTGGCCCTCGTCCTCGCCGGCACCTTCATCTTCGCCGCCCTCGGCTACCTGGGCGCAAAGGCCGAGCCGACCCGCATCCGAACCGCCCTCGTTCTCAGCGCCGTCGCCCTGGTCGTCATCGTCCCCCTCGGCGTAAGCACAGCCGCGAACTACCTGTTCGCAGCCTGGCGAACCCAGGTCAAGCACGCCGCCACCGCATGGCTCGCGGCCACCCCCGGCGCCATCGTCACCAACGTCCAGACGCGGTCCAAGACCTTCCACATCTCCGTCCGCACCCCGAACGGCCTGCCCCCGGTTCCGGATCTGCTCAGCCGCCTGCACGGGATCATCCCGGACGGCTCGCCCGTCGTCGTCGACACCACCCAGGGCCGCACCATCAACGCCGGGACCGTGAAGCCTTGACACAATCGCCACCGCCCCCGCCGCCGCGCCCTCCACCCCCGGCAAGCGGCCCCGACCCCGCGTGTCGAACGCCACCAACAGCCGGGCGGACAACACCAACGTCCGGCTCTGGCGCCGCAGGACCACGCCAATCAGAAATGGTCATTCGCGACGGACAAATCATCGCCGCCGACACCCTCGCCTGATCCGCCGCGTGTGACGATGGCCCGTCCGGGATGACGACCAGGCAAAAGTAAGGCCCAGGATCGGGGATCATGTCCCTGACCTGGGCCTTCGTTGGGAGCGGGTGACGGGAATCGAACCCGCGCTGTCAGCTTGGGAATAGCCCCGAACCTGCCAGCTGGCACCCCTGACCTGGCGTCACGCCGTACCGCAAGTGACCGTGAGTACCCCTCGATCACCCTGGTTAATGGCCCGCTAATGGCCCGCCGCCGTAGCCCCTGACCTGCGCTCCCTCGTCCTGATCGGTACGGCGACAGCACCTGATCATCCGAGGGCGAGCGGACCCGGAGCGCAGGGCCGGCCACGGCCCGAGCACCGGAAGCCGCGGCAGCGCGTCTCCAGGCGGGTGAGACCTGGCGGGCTGCAACGCCCTACACGATGTCAGCGTTCGCGAACGGACTTGAGGTCGATGTCGAGGGCGAAGGGCTGGGTCGCAGTGACCCGGTCGTGGTGCACGCCGGTGGCGACATATGCGCCGCTGGAGTCGTCCAGCTCATAGGTGTAGACCGCGAACGCCGGTGCGGTCTGGTCGGTCTCCACGCGCCAGTAGTGCCTGATGCCGGCTCCCGCGTACAGGGCCGGTTGCATCCGCCGGTCCTTACGCTTGGTCGACGGTGACACGACCTCGGCGACGAGGGTGACCGACTCGGCATGGATAGGACGTTCATAGGGATCGTGCTCGGACGAGTACACGACGATGTCCGGGGCGATCTCGACCGGTTCCAACTCGTCGTCGTCCAGCAGCACGTCCACATCCGTGTCCACCTGCCAGGCGTTCGGGGCGGCGTCTTCGATGCGGGTCGCCAGGCGCCGCGCGATGCGCTGGTGGATCGGGCGGGGCCGTGGGCTCACGACAAGTTCTCCGTGGATGAGGCTCACGCGTACTGGAAGGTCTTCGGGCAGCGCCTCGTAGTCCGCCCGGGTCCAGGTGTCACCGGACGGCAGGGGGAGAGTCATCGCGGGCATGGCTCCTGATGCCTCCGGTCGGGTCGGTACGGATACTCGCCCAGAGTACCTTCGGCACGTCTCCCCAGGCCTTCGCCGTGGCAGTTGCCCCAGCCCGAGTCTCGGGCTTCGCCCTCGTCCAGGGTCGGGAAGGAGGCTGGATGGTGAAGGGTGAGACGGTGGTGCAGACAGCCTCTGGTGCCGGTGGCCTAATTGCACGCTAATGGCACGAGGGCCTGTGGGCGGCTCTAGAACGATCAAGGCCCAAGCGGGGAGCTGCTCCCTGACCTGGGCCTTCGTTGGGAGCGGGTGACGGGAATCGAACCCGCGCTGTCAGCTTGGGAAGCTGAAGTTCTACCATTGAACTACACCCGCGTGGGCGGCCTGAGGGGCGCCCGTGCTGTGGTTACTGTACCGGATCGCCGGTGGGGGCGTGGCGTGGGATAGCTTTCTGGGGTGCTGCTCTCCGATCGCGACATCAGGGCCGAGCTCGAGTCCGGGCGAGTGAAGATCGACCCGTTCGAGCCGGACATGGTTCAGCCGTCCAGTGTGGACGTGAGGCTGGACCGGTACTTCCGAGTGTTCGAGAACCACCGGTATCCGCACATCGATCCCGCTGTGGAGCAGCCGGACCTGACGCGGCTGGTGGAGGTGGGCGCCGAGGAGGCGTTCGTGCTGCATCCCGGGGAGTTCGTGCTGGCCTCGACGTACGAGGTGTTCGGGCTGCCGGAGGATCTCGCGGCGCGGCTGGAGGGGAAGAGCTCGCTGGGGCGGCTGGGGCTGCTCACGCACTCGACGGCGGGATGGATCGATCCAGGGTTCGGCGGGCACGTGACGCTGGAGCTGTCGAACGTGGCGACGCTGCCGATCAAGTTGTGGCCGGGCATGAAGATCGGGCAGATGTGCCTGTTCCGGACGAGCTCGCCGGCGGAGTACCCCTACGGGTCGGCGAAGTACGGGTCGCGGTACCAGGACCAGCGGGGCCCTACACCGTCGCGGTCGTACCTCAACTTTCACCGGACGAAAGTGTAGTCGGTTCGTAACCCGAACGTGACGGAAATCACCAAAAGATGAAACATGTTCTCTGGCCGGGTAGTTTCGGGCGACGCACAGGCATGGCGTCTGGTTGACAGCCTCTTTACGTGAGGCCCGGGCGCCTGGACGGACGAGGCGACCCGTTTCCGCGCATCGACGTGGGAACCCGGAAGGAGATCGTGTCAGTACTCCGCGCGGAAAGCGTTTCCAAGCTCTTCGGCCGTAGGACGGCGGAGGCGCAGCGAAAACTCAAGGCGGGCGCCGAGATGTCGGCGATCCGGGACCTCGGGGTCACTCCCGCTGTGGTGGACGCCACGTTCGAGGTCCGGCAGGGCGAGATCTTCGTGGTCATGGGCCTGTCGGGGTCGGGGAAGTCGACCCTCATCCGGATGCTGAACGGGTTGCTCGGCGTCACGTCCGGAAGTGTCGAGATCGACGGCCAGGACATCGCGAAGCTGCCGCCGAAGGCGCTGCGTGCGCTTCGGCAGAACAAGGTCAGCATGGTCTTCCAGCACTTCGCGCTGTTCCCCCATCGGACGGTTCTGGCCAATGCCGCTTACGGGCTCGAGGTCCGCGGCGTTCCCAAGGATGAACGAGAGAGGACCGCCCGGGAGTTCCTGGCTCTGGTGGGTCTCGAAGGCTGGGAGAACAAGGTTCCCGGTGAGTTGTCGGGCGGAATGAAGCAGCGGGTGGGGCTTGCCCGCGCGCTGGCTTCGGGCACTGACATCATCCTGATGGACGAGGCGTTCAGCGCGCTGGACCCGCTGATCCGCCGGGAGGTCCAGGACCTGCTTCTGGACCTGCAGAGCCGGTTCGGCAAGACGATCGTCTTCATCACCCACGATCTGAACGAGGCCATGCGCATCGGCGACCGCATCGCGGTGATGCGGGAGGGCCGGATCGTGCAGATCGGGACGGCCGAGGAGATCCTCACCGACCCCGCCAACGACTATGTCGCCCAGTTCGTCGCGGATGTGGACCGTACCAGGGTGCTGACGGCGGCCTCGGTGATGGAGAAGCCACTGGTCACGGTGCTGGCGTCGACCGGGCCGAGGACGGCTCTGCGGACGATGCGCGAGCACCAGACGTCGGCGGCGTTCGTGGTCGGACGGGATCGCAAACTCGTCGGACGGGTGCGGGCGACCGTGATCGCGGACGCGGTGCAGGAGAACGTCCAGACGCTCGACGGCCTGATCGACCCCGAGGACCCGGAGCCGGTGGCGCCGGACACCCCGGTCGCGGACCTGTTCGTGCGGGTCGCCGAGAGCGACCTGCCGGTGCCGGTGGCGGACGAGAAGGGGACGCTGCTCGGCGTGATCCCCCGGGTGACGCTGCTGGCGGCGCTCGGCGCGATCAACTCCCATGTGGAGGAGATGGTCGAGGAGGACGAGCCGGAGCTGGCGCTGACGAAGGAGGGTGGCGGCGATGAGTGACGCGGCGATGAAGCTGCCCCGGGTTCCGGTCGGCGAGTGGTTCGACGGCCTGGTGAGCTGGTGCACCGACAACCTGGCGTGGCTGTTCGACGGGATCGGCTCGGCGATCGAGGCGTCGGTGGACGGGCTGACGGACGTCCTGACGATCCTGCCGCCGCTGGGGCTGACGCTGGTGCTGGCCGTGATCGCGCTGGTGCTGAGCGGCTGGCGGCTGGCCCTGTTCACGGTCCTCGGGTTCGCGCTGGTCGACAGCATGGAGCTGTGGGAGCCGGCGATGGACTCGCTGGCCCTGGTGCTGGTGTCGGCGCTGGTGTCGACGGTGGTGGCGATCCCGATCGGGATCGCGGCGGCGCGCAGCGACATGGTGAGCCGCATCGTCCGGCCGGTCCTGGACTTCATGCAGACGATGCCGGCGTTCGTGTACCTGATTCCGGCGATCTTCTTCTTCAGCATCGGCTCGGTGCCCGGCGTGGTGGCGACGGTGATCTTCGCGATGCCGCCGGGGGTGCGGCTGACCGAGCTCGGCATCCGCGGCGTGGACCCGGAGATGGTGGAGGCGGGCGAGGCGTTCGGCACGCCGCCGGGCCGGATCCTGACCCGGATCCAGATCCCGCTCGCGATGCCGTCGATCATGGCCGGGGTCAACCAGCTGATCATGCTGTCGCTGTCCATGGTCGTCATCGCCGGCATGGTGGGGGCGGGCGGCCTCGGCGGCGAGGTGCTGGAGGGCATCAACCGGGTGGACGTCGCCAAGGGGTTCGAGGGCGGCATCGCCGTCGTGGTCCTCGCGATCTACCTGGACCGCCTGACCGGCGCCCTGGGCGACGGCCCGGGCATGCTGCGCGCGCTGTTCTCGCGGCGCCGCGCGGCCGAGCCCGTCCCGGTCGCGGTCGCCGCGGGCACGTCCAACTGACTTCCCGCTCCCCCCACTTCACCATGCAAGCCAACGAAAGGATGGGCATGCGCTCCAAGTTCAAGGGCCTGACGGTCGCCGCGCTGACGCTGACGCTCGGTCTGAGCGCCGCGGCGTGCGGCGATTCCGACTCCGGCGGGGGTGGGAACGACAAGGAGATCACCATCGGCATGGTCTCGGGCTGGGCCGAGGGTGAGGCCGCCACGGCCCTGTGGAAGCGGCTCCTGACCGACAAGGGCTACAAGGTGGAGGTCAAGACCCTCGACACGGGACCGCTCTACGCGGGCATGTCGAAGGGCGACGTCGACCTGTTCGTGGACTCCTGGCTCCCGGGCACGCACGAGGACTATTGGAAGCAGTACGGCGACAAGCTGGAGAAGGTCGGCGTCTGGTACGACTCGGCGCCGCTGACCATCGCCGTGCCGAACTACTCGCCGCTGAAGACGCTCGACGACCTGAAGGGCAAGGGCGGCCAGTACGGCGGCAAGATCGTCGGCATCGAGAAGAGCTCCGGCCTGTACCGGGTGTCGCAGGAGGAGATGCTCCCCGCGTACGGTCTGAAGGACGAGTACAAGGTGACGACGTCCTCGACGGCGGCGATGCTGACCGAGCTGAAGAAGTCCATCGACGCCAAGAAGGACATCGTCGTCACGCTGTGGCGCCCGCACTGGGCCTACACGAAGTACCCCATCCGTGACCTGCAGGACCCGAAGGGCGCGATGGGCAAGCCGGACGGCATCAACACGATCGCCCGCAAGGACTTCGGCAAGGACCAGCCCGAGGTCACCGGCTGGCTGAAGAAGTTCAGGATGGACGACAAGCAGCTCGGCTCCCTTGAGGACCTGATGGAGAACCAGTACAAGGGCAAGCCGGACCAGGCGGTCGACGCGTGGCTGAAGACGAACCAGAGCTTCGCCACGTCGCTGACGGGCTGACGCCGAGAACGTTCCCGAAGAAGGGCCGTCCGGGTTTCCGGGCGGCCCTTCTTCACCTCGCGAGCCCGACGCTGAGCAGCACGGCGAACAGCCCGAGCCCGGTGGCGGCCAGGGTCATGACCCGCGGGTGGACGCTGTGCGCCTCGGGCAGGATCTCGGCGGCGGCCAGGTACAGCAGGACGCCGGCGAAGACGCCGAGGTAGGGGCCGAGGACGGCCTCCGGGACGGTCGCCAGCGTGCCGATGGCGGCCCCGGCGACGGGGGCGGCGGCGTCGGCGAGCAGCAGCAGGACGGCGGGGCGCCGGTCGCGGCGGTACAGCGAGGCGGCGGTGAAGGTGTTGAACCCGTCCGCGAAGTCGTGGGTGACGACGGCGAGCGCCACGAACACGCCGGTCTCGGTGCCGGTCTGGAAGCCGAAGCCGATGCTGAGGCCGTCCACGAGGCTGTGCAGGACGAGGGCGAGCGCGGCGAGCAGCCCGCCGGAGCCCGAGCCGTGGACGTGCTCGTGCGGGGCGTACTCCTCCTCGTGGGCGCGGTGGATCGCCACCGCCTGCTCGACGACGTGCAGGAGCACGAACCCCGCCGCGAAGCCGATCATGGGGGCGGGGACGCCGAACGGGCGGTGCCGTGTCAGGTCCAGCGACTCGGGGAGCAGATCGAACGCGACGACGCCGAGCATCAGCCCGCCCGCGAGGCCGAGGACGAGGTGCCGGTGGTCGCGGACGCGCATCGCGGTGAGGCCGCCCGCGAGCGTCATCAGGAACGCGAGGACGGACACGAGCACGGCCATCCCCAGGTCTTACCAGCGAGCCCGCCCCCTCAACCGCCGCCGGAACGCGGAACGGCCCCGCCCCCGCGGGAGCGGGGACGGGGCCGTCGGGCAGGCGCCCCTATTCGGCGGCGACCGCCTCCTTCTCGGGGGTGGTGCCCTCGCCCTTGATGGAGCGGATCAGGAGCTGGGAGACGTCGACGACCTCCAGCGACTCCTTGGCGTCGCCCGCGTTCTTCTTCTCGTTGATGGCGTCGCCCAGCATGACCAGGCAGAACGGGCAGGCGGTGGAGACGGTGTCGGGGTTGGTCTCCAGCGCCTCGTCGACGCGCTCGGTGTTGATGCGCTTGCCGATGCGCTCCTCCATCCACATCCGGGCGCCGCCGGCGCCGCAGCAGAAGCCGCGGTCCTTGTGCCGGTGCATCTCCTGCGTCTTGACTCCGGGGACGGTCGCCATGATGTCGCGCGGCTGCTTGTAGACCTTGTTGTGGCGGCCGAGGAAGCAGGGGTCGTGGTAGGTGATGTTCTCCTCGATCGGCGTGACCGGGGTGAGCTTCCCTTCCTCGACCAGGTGCGCGAGCAGCTGGGTGTGGTGGACGACCTCGTAGTTCCCGCCGATCTGCGGGTACTCGTTGGCCAGGGTGTTGAAGCAGTGCGGGCAGGTCGCGACGATCTTCTTGACGCCCGCGTCGTTCAGCGTCTCGACGTTCTGCTGGCCGAGCATCTGGAAGACGAACTCCATGCCGAGGCGGCGGGCCGGGTCACCGGTGCACGCCTCCATGGGGCCGAGGACGGCGAACTTGACGCCCGCGATGTGCAGCAGCTCGGCGACGGCCTTGGTGGTCTTCTTGGCGCGGTCCTCCAGGGCGCCGGCACAGCCGACCCAGAACAGGTACTCGGTGTCTTCGGAGACCTTGTCGTCGACGACGTCGACCTCGAAGTCGAGCTCCTCGACCCATTCGAGGCGCTTCATCTCGGACATGCCCCACGGGTTGCCCTTGTTCTCCAGGTTCTTCAGCATGACGCCGGCCTCAGAGGGGAACGAGGACTCGATCATGACCTGGAAGCGGCGCATGTCCAGGATGTGGTCGATGTGCTCGATGTCGACCGGGCACTGCTCGACGCACGCGCCGCAGTTGGTGCAGGACCACAGGACGTCGGGGTGGATGACGCCGTCGTCGCCGACGAGGGCCTTGTCGACCTCCATGGCGAGCTTCTGCTCGTCGGTGAAGGCGTTGCGGGCCTCTTCCGACGCGGTGAAGTAGGGCGCCTTGGCCAGGGCGTGGTCGCGCAGCTCCAGGACGAGCATCTTCGGCGACAGCGGCTTGCCGGTGTTCCAGGCGGGGCACTGCGACTGGCAGCGACCGCACTCGGTGCAGGTCGCCATGTCGAGGAAGCCCTTCCAGGTGAAGTCCTCGATCTTGCCGCGGCCGAAGACGTCCTCGTCGGGGTCGGCCTCCTCGAAGTCGAGGGGCTTGCCGCCCGACATCATCGGCTGCGCGGCGCCGAGGCCGTCGGGGCGGCGCTTGAACATGACGTTCAGCGGGGCCAGGAAGATGTGCAGGTGCTTGGAGTGGACGACGAAGACCAGGAAGATCAGCGCGACGGCGATGTGCAGCAGCAGGCCGACGGACTCCAGGACCTCCAGCGTGTGGTCGCTCAGGCCGTCGAAGAGGTGGCCCACGGCGTAGGAGAAGTAGGCGCCCTTGCCGTAGGGGAGGTTGCCGCTGGCCCACTCCACGCCCCGGAAGAAGAACATCGTCCAGATCACGTTGAAGATCATGAACAGGGTCATCCAGGCGCCGGACAGGTGCGAGCCCTTGAACCGGGACTTGCGGTCCAGCCGCTTCGGCGAGTTCTTGATCCGGATCGCGGTGAAGACGAGCAGGCCGGCGGTGCAGGCGAGGGCGATCGTGTCCTGGACGAAGCCGATCGGCGGCCAGGTCTGCAGGCCGGGGATCTTGACGTCCAGCCCGAACAGCAGCGCGACGGCCGCCTCCAGGTAGACGGTGATCAGCAGGATGAACGCCCACATGACCGCGGCGTGCGAGACGCCGGCGAGGGTCCACTTCAGCAGCTTGCGCTGGCCGAGGACCTCGACGGCCTGGCCCTCGACGGCCTTGGCGGGCTCACGCCTGACCTGCAGCGTCCTCTCGGGATCGGGCTGCCCGCTCTTGGCGATCGCGTACAGGAACAGCACTCGCCTCCCGGCGAGCGCCAGCGCGACCGCCGTTCCGGCGAGCCCGATGACCAACGTGATCCAGAACACTGTTCCGTCCTCCTGGGGTACGGGCGATGGCAGCCAGCGTAGGGCTCGCGTCAGACTGCTCTCCATCCGGGGCCCGAATACTACTCGGCAGTAGCTTACGCGTCACATCCCCTGGTCAGAACCACCCGCGCCGACGTCCGGACCGCCCTGACCCTCGATCTTGAACTCTTACCCCCGCAGCGATGAGTATCCGGCGGTTCCCGAGTCCATATCACGGGAGGGGACGCGTCCACCCCCGTCCCGTCCACCGGTACGCGAACCGGAAGGAACCCAGATGACCTCGATGCCCGACCTCGGCCCCGCCGCCCGGCGGATGGCCGGGCTGCTGGCGGACGTGCGCGACTCCCAGCTCGCCGGGCCGACGCCCGCCGAGGGCATGCCGCTCGGCGCCCTCATCGACCACGTGGACGGCCTGACCCTGGCCTTCACCTGGGCGGCGGCGAAGGACTTCCCGGACGGCCCGTCGCAGCCGCCCTCCGCCGACGCCGCGCGGCTCGCCCCGGGCTGGCGGGCCCGCGTCCCCGAGCGGCTCGACGCGCTGGCGGCGGCGTGGCGCTCCCCGGACGCGTGGCAGGGCATGACCCAGGCCGGCGGCATCGACCTGCCCTCGGATCAGGCCGGCCATGTCGCGATGAACGAGCTGGTCGTGCACGGCTGGGACGTCTCCCGCGCCCTCGGCCGCCCCTACGACGCCGGCGCGGACGAGATCGAGGCGTGCCTCGCCTTCGTCGCCCCGTCCGTCGAGCAGAGCGGTGGCAAGGGCGTCCCGGGCCTGTTCGGCCCCGCCGTCGAGGTGGGCGCGGACGCGTCGGCGCTCGACCGCCTCATCGCCATGACCGGCCGTGACCCGTCCTGGACGGCGGACACGCTCTAGGCCTCCGAGGCCTCCGATACGTGGACGAGGAGGTCGTGGACGAAGCAGGCCTCCATCGGGCGGCCGTCGAGCTCGAACGGCACGATGTGGTAGTACGCGTTCGGAGTCCGCGTGGGCTCCCAGCCGAAGAAGGCCTCGGCCTCCGTCCGCAGGACCGACCAGGGGCGCATGTCGTCGGCCGACCGCATCGGCTCGCCCGACCTGCGGACGAACCGCTTGTCGACGACGTAGCCGCCGACAAGCATCTCCGTGCTCTCGGGCTCCACCCACAAGCCGGTGCCCATGCTCGTGTGCTCCAGCCAGAAGTCGGGCCAGAGCGGGAGGGCGAAGCGGTGCCGGGAGGGGCCGCCGTTGACCGGCTCGCCCAGGATCACCGCCATGTCCTTGATCTTCAGCAGGTCGGGGGTCTTCCACGCGGCGGCCTCCTCCGCCAGGGCCTCCGGCGGATCGTCGTAGGGCGCCGGGAGTTCCGGGAGGGACGGGCTGACACCGCGAATGTCGTTGAGGAGGGACAGCTGGTAGCCCTCCACGGTCATCGAGGGCGAGGGGCGCGGCTCGGGGTCGGCGAAGCGCTCGCACGACCAGCACCACCAGGGCGCGGGCGGGCCCATGCAGCCGCCGGTGTAGTAGATCTCGCGGCGTTCGTGCCGCCGGTACGGCGTGTCGTCGACGGGCATGCCGTACTCGACCGGGACCAGCGGGCCGTCACATCGTTCGCACTTCGGACTCATGACCCCTCAGACGTCACGGGCCGCCCTCGTGTTCGGGCGAGGGGCGCCGTCGCCTTCACGGTGCCCGCAGGGCGGGCACGGTGAAAGGCAGGGCGCGGATCAGATGATGCCGCTGGTGTAGATCTTCGTGTACGCCTGGCTGCCGACGAAGGGGTTGTTGACAGCCCACAGGTAGCCGTTCTGGTATTCCGGCACGTCGAAGTCGCACATCACCCAGCCGCCCGCCGCACCGCGGGTGTTGAAGCATTCCCGGTACCACGAAGCGGACGGTTCGTTGTCCTGGAGCGTGGCGGCGGCGGACGCTCCGTTCGCCTTGGTGTCCTTCACCCACACCTTGTCCCCGTACTCGGCGAAGCAGGCTTTCGCGCCGCTCGTCGACACGCACCAGACGCTGGAGCCGTCCTCGGCGGGCGGCGCGCCGCTCGGCTTGCCCGTCGCGGCCGATGCCGCGCCCGCCGTCACGGCCGCCGCCCCGGCGCTGATCAGCACCGCGGTCGCGGGAACCACCACCAGTGCGCGCACCAACCTGTTCATGCACTTCCCTTCCGCTGCCCGGCGGACTCATCGGTCCTGGTGACCCGCGACATACAACCAGGATGATCAGCGGGGGCGCCACCGGGGGCGGGTCAGACGCGTTCGAAGACGGCGGCGAGGCCCTGGCCTCCGCCGATGCACATGGTCTCCAGGCCGTAGCGGGCCCCGCGGCGGTCCATCTCGCGGGCGAGGGTGGCGAGGATGCGGGCGCCGGTCGCGCCGACGGGGTGGCCGAGGGAGATGCCGGAGCCGTGCACGTTGACGCGGTCCCAGTCGGCGTCCTTGAGGCCCCATTCGCGGGTGACGGCGAGGACCTGCGCGGCGAACGCCTCGTTGAGCTCGATGAGGTCCATGTCGGCGAGGGTGAGGCCCGCGGCGTCCAGGGCCTTGGCGGTGGCGGGGACGGGCCCGATGCCCATCGTCTCGGGCGGCACCCCGGCGCGGCCCCAGGACACGAGCCGGACGAGGGGGCGCAGGCCCAGTTCGGCGGCGCGTTCGGGCGTGGTGACCACGCAGGCGGCGGCCGCGTCGTTCTGGCCGCTGGCGTTGCCCGCCGTCACGGTGGCCTCGGGGTCCTTCTTGCCGAGGACGGGACGCAGTTCCGCGAGGCCCTCGACCGTGGTTCCGGGGCGCGGGTGCTCGTCGGTGTCCACGACCGTGTCGCCCTTCCGCGACCGGACGGTCACCGGGACGATCTCCTCGGCGAACACCCCCGACCGCTGGGCGGCGACGGCGCGCTCGTGGGACCGGACCGCCAGCTCGTCCTGCTCCCAGCGCCCGATGCCGTACTCCCGGCGCAGGTTCTCGGCGGTCTCCAGCATCCCGCCCGGAACGGGGTGGTTGACGCCGCCGGCGGTGACGCGGCCCTGCGCGAGCGCGTCGTGGAGTTCGAGGGACGGCCCGCGCACGCCCCAGCGCGCCGCCGTCGTGTAGAACGGCGCGCCGCTCATGCTCTCCGTCCCGCCCGCGACGATCACATCGCCGGCGCCGGTCTGGATCTGCATGGCGGCGTTCAGGACGGCCTGGAGCCCGGATCCGCACCGCCGGTCGAGCTGGGTGCCGCCGACGGTGACGGGGAGCCCGGCGTCCAGCGCGGCGACGCGACCGATGGCGGGGGCGTCGGAGGTGGGGTAGCAGTGCCCGAGGATCACCTCGTCGATCGCGTCGCCGGGCAGGCCGGTCCGCTCGACCAGGGCGCGGACGACGGCGGCGGCGAGCTCGGCGGCCGTGACGGTCTTGAGCGCCCCGCCGAACCGGCCGATGGGGGTACGCAGCGGCTCGCAGATCACCGCGTCGCGCATGGTGGGCTCCTCGGGATGGGGTCGCGGGCACTTCGCAGGGTACGGCCCCTCGCCCGGGTGGGCGGAGTGCGGGCTTCCGCCCAGTGGAGGGTTGAATGCTGGGTACCCATGGGCGAACCGGGACATGGGCCGGAGGGCTGGGCGAGCGCGGGAGGCGACGTGGAGCAGTGGGCGGGCCGGGCGACGACGATCCGGGTGATCGGAACGGGGGCGATGGGGCGCGGGATCGCGCAGCTCGCCGCGGCGGGCGGGCTGACGGTGGAGCTGGCCGACATCCGGACGCGGGCCGTGATGGAGGCGGCCGAGTACGTCGGGGCCATGTTCGACAGGCTCGCCGCGAAGGGGCGCATGACGGCGGCCGACGCGGAGGCGGCGAAGGGGCGGCTCCGGCCGGTCGGCGAACCGCTCACCCCGTTCCAGGACTGCGACCTCGTCGTGGAGGCCGTCCGGGAGGACATGGAGACCAAGCGGGAACTGTTCAGGTCGCTGGAGAAGGTCTGCCCGGAGCACACGGTCCTCGCGACGAACACCAGCTCGCTGCCGGTGACGGCGATCGCCGCCGCGCTGGAGGACCCGTCCAGGGTGGCGGGGCTGCACTTCTTCAACCCGGTGCCGCTGATGAAGCTCGTCGAGGTGATTCCGGGGGCGCGCACGGCCGAGTGGATCCCGGACGCGCTCGCCGACCTGGTGAGGCGCCTCGGTCACACTCCCGTGCTCGCGCCTGACGCGCCGGGCTTCCTCGTCAACCACGCTGGGCGCGGCCTGGTGACGGAGGCGTTGCAGATCCTCTCCGAGGGCGTCGCCGAGCCCGTGGACATCGACCGCATCGCGCGGGACGTCCTCGGCCTGAAGATGGGCCCGTGCGAACTGCTCGACCTGACCGGGATGGACGTGTCGCACCCGGTGATGGAGTCCATCTGGACGGGCTTCTACACCGAGCCGCGGTTCCGTCCGTCCAGGATCGGCAGGGCGCGGCTTGAGGCAGGGCTCCTCGGACGCAAGACCGGCGAGGGCTTCTACAAGTACGTGGACGGGGAGAAGCAGGAACCCGCCGAGCCCGGCGCTCCGGCCACCGACCTCCGGCCCGTCTGGTTCCAGGAGCCGCAGCACCGCGAGACGCTGGGAATGCTGCTGTCCGAGGCCGGGGTGGACGTCGAGGCGGGTGACGAACCGTCCGAGGAGGCCGTCCTGCTGGTCGACGCCGCGACGGACATGAGCGTCGCGAGCCAGGTCGGCAACGGTCTCCCCGGGGAGCGGACCCTGGGGATCGACGGGTTCTTCGGGTTCTTCGACCGGATCACCCTCACCGTGCAGCCCGCGCTCGCCCCGGAGGCGGGCCGCGCGGCGCTCGCCGCCCTCCTCGCCACGGGGCGGCCGGTGACCGTCGTGCGGGACGCGCCCGTCGCCGTCGCGCCACGGCTGCTGGCGTCGATCGTCAATGTGGGCTGCGGCATCGCCGAGCAGCGGCTGGCCAGCCCCGCCGACATCGACACCGCCGTCCGGCTCGGGCTCGGCTACCCGCGCGGGCCGCTGGAGTGGGGCGACCACGTGGGCGCCGAGCGGGTCCTCGAAGTCCTGGAGCAGATGCACGACGCGACCGGCGACCCGCGTTACCGTCCGAGCGGCTGGCTGACCGAGCGTGTCTCACTCGGCCTGCCGCTCACCGAGACGGGCACCGCCCCGTCCGACCTCCTCTCCTGACGGCCCGCTTCACCGAGTCGCGGACGCGGTGCCTCCGGATCGCTTTCACCCGGTTTCGGCGGCCTTCATTTCGGGGGCCGCTTCCGCGGGCGCGGGGCGGCGGGCGCGCACGACGAAGGCGGCGAACAGGGCGGCGGCCAGCATCGCGCCGCACGCGGCGAGCGAGGCGGCCGAGACCGCGTGGGCGAAGGCGTCGCGGGCGGCGCGGGCGAGGCCGGGGTCGCCGATCGCCAGGGCCTCGCCGAGCGAGTGGCGGGCGGCGGCGGGAGCGGAGCCCGGCAGGTCGCGGGCGTAGGCGGCGGAGACGAGGCTGCCGAGGACGGCGACGCCGAGCGCGCTGCCCAGCTCCTGACCTGCGTCGTTCACCGCCGAGCCGACCCCGGCCTCCTCGGGCGGGACGGCGGCCATGAGCGTGCTGTAGGCGGGCGGTGTGCCGAGCCCGGCGCCGAAGCCGAGGACGACGAGCCCGATCGCGAGCGCGGCGTAGCCGTCGTCCGGTCCGGTCAGCCCGAGGGCCAGGAAACCGGCCGCGGTGACCGAGAACCCGGCGACGAGGGCGGGACGGGCGCCGGAACGCGCCTCCAGCGACGCGCCGAGCCCGTTGCCGAGGGCGGCGGAGACGGCGACGGGCAGCAGCGCGAGCCCGGCCTTGAGCGGCCCGTAGCCGTGCACGAACTGGAGCAGCTGGGTGAGGGCGAACAGCATCCCGGCCAGCGCGAAACCGAACAGCGCGATCATGGCGGCGGCCCCGGAGAAGTCGCGGTCGCGCAGCAGCCGCAGGTCGAGCATCGGCTCGGGATTGCGGTGCTGCCACGCGGCGAACAGGCCGAGGGCGGCGGCACCGGCGGCCAGCCCGCCGAGCGTGCGGGCGCCGGTCCAGCCGTGCGCCGGGCCGCAGATGACCGCCCAGACCAGTGCCGACATCCCCGCCGTGGACAGCACGGCGCCGGGCACGTCCGGGCGGCGGCGCGGCCCGCGCGACTCGGGGACGAGGACGAGCAGCCCGGCGACGGCGGCCACGGCGACGGGGACGTTCACCAGGAAGACCGAGCCCCACCAGAAGTGCTCCAGCAGGAACCCGCCGAGCGTCGGCCCGGCGGCGAGCCCGACCATGGACGTCGCGCCCCAGATCGCGAACGCCTTGGCGCGCTCGTCCGGTCCGAACACCACCGCCATGATCGACAGCGTCCCCGGCATGAGGAACGCGCCTCCGGCGCCCATCAGCGCCCGCGTCGCGACGAGCTGGGCGGGGTTTCCCGCGAAGGCGGCCAGCAGGGACCCGGCCCCGAACAGCGCGAAGCCGATCAGCATCGCGCGGCGGCGCCCGTACCGGTCGCCCAGGCCGCCCGCGGTGATCAGCAGCCCGGCGAACACCAGCGAGTAGGCGTCGATCACCCACTGGACGTCGGACGTGGTGGCGTCGAGGTCCCGGAGCAGGGACGGGATCGCCACGTTGAGGATCGTGTTGTCGACCACGACGACGAACAGGCCGAGGCACAGCACGCCGAGGATCTGCCAGCGCCGGGGATGCGGGGACGGGGGCTCGTCCATTGATCACTCCTGTCGTACAGCGTTCGAGTTGGCTCGCACACTGTACGAGCGAACTCGTACAGTGTTCAAGTCCCGGTACCCTGTACGAGAGCGAGGGAGGCATGCCGGTGGGCGAGGAGAGCAGGGCGCCGTCCGTCTGGGTGCGGCCGGAGCGCGCGCGGCGGGGCCGGCCCGCCCTCGGCCGGACGCAGATCGTCGACGCCGCGCTCGACCTGCTGGACGCCGAGGGGCTGGACGGCCTCAGCATGCGCCGGCTCGGCACCCGCCTGAACGCGGGCGCGACCTCGGTGTACTGGCACGTCGCGAACAAGGACGAGCTGCTGGAGCTCGCCCTCGACCGCGTCATGGCCGAGGTGGAGGTCCCGTCCGGGGACGGCTGGCGGGCCGCCGCGACCGGCTACGCGCGCAGCCTCCGCGCGATGATCCACCGGCATCCGTGGACGGTGACGCTGTTCGGCGGCCGCCCGATGATCGGCCCGAACGCGACCCGCGTGCTGGACGAGGTCCTCGCCGCGTTCGGGTCCGCCGGGTTCACCGGTTTCGACCTGGAGTACGCGTGGTCGGCGGTGGTCGACTACGTCATCGGCGCGGCCGGGAGCGAGGCGAGCTGGCAGCGCGCCCAGCCCGGAACGTCCGCCGCCGAATGGGTCGAGAACCTCGCCCCGTACCTGGACCGGCTGGACGGGGAGCGCCCCGGTCTCGCGTCCCACATCCGCGAGATCTGGATGAAGGAGACCGGCGACGTCCTGGAGGGCCGCTTCGCGTTCGGGCTCGCCTGCGTCCTCGACGGACTGGAAGCGCGCAGGCCCCCCGCCCAGTAGCGGGCGGAGGGCCTGCGGCGGAAGCCGGCCGGGAGCCGGTTCAGAAGGGCAGCTCCGCGGGCGGCTTCGGCCTGGCGTCGCTCCACCCCGCCGAGCGGACAGCCTGGTACTCGATGACGAAGCCCGGCTTCATCTGCGCGTACGGGCCGCCCGGCCGGGTCAGCACGTACTGCCGGGACAGCAGCGCGCCGGTCCGCTCGTCGAAGACGATCGTCTGGCGGGCGCGGTAGGTCCCCTGCTCGTCCTTCGGCGTGCCGTACTCCCCGGTGATCGTGACGTCGCGTTCGCCGGCCGCGAGCGCGACGCCCCGGCGGCCCAGCGGGTCGGTGACGCGGCCGACCGCGTGGACGCCCGGCTGCGCGGCCAGCGCCTTCATCAAGCCCGACCGCACCTTCGGCGGGAGCGGGGTGCCGAGCAGCGCCGACACCCGCATGATCTTGAGGGTGGCGAGCTGCCCGGGTCCCATCCGCAGCTTCTCGGCCTTCGCCCGCTTCGGGGCGAGGCCCGCCGCCCGCCCCATCGCGTCGTCGTCCAGGAACATCGCGGCGAGCTTGGCCGGGTCGGTCGGCAGGTTCCGCAGCTCCTCGACCGACTTGTCGAGGAACGTCCCACCGCCCTGCGGGTCGAGGCCGACCTCGGGGCCTTCCGACCGCCATTTCGTCGCCCTGGTGCTGTAGGTGTAGTAGTGGTCGTTGGACCAGACGCGGATGGCCGACGGCGATCCGGCCTTGCGCCACAGCGCCTCGTCCTGCGGTGTCTGCGGACGCGCCGGCAGGTCACGGCTGTAGTACGCCTCCCCCATCCCCTTCTTCGCGCCGGCCCAGTTGAACGTCTCGTCGTGCGCACCGAAGATCGCGTACGTTCCGGTCTTCGCCCGCACCACGTACGCCTGGCCGCTGAGCCTCTCGGCGGACCAGTAGTTGCCCGTCGGCTGCTCGGCGGCCTTGTCCGCCGCCACCAGCACCGCCTGCCTGCCCAGGTCGACGGAGGCGGGCGGCGCGTCCGGCGGCGACCCCGGGGAGCCCTGGCCGGTGGCCACGATGGCGACGGCGGCCGCCGCTCCGGCCGCGACGAGCCCGGTGCCCAGCCGGGCCGGCCAACCGAAGCGCCGCGGGCGCGTCCGGGACGGCCGGGCGCGCCTCCCGCCCGGCGCCATCGCGTCCTCCAGCCTGGCCAGCGCCCGCGCCGACGCCTCCGCCGACGGGGGCGGCGGCTCGCCCAGCAGCCGCCGGACCCGGGCCGTCTCGTTCATGTCGATCTCGTTCACGCGGGCGTCTCCTCAACGATCAGCGCGGGATGGGTTCCGCCGAGCGACTCCCTCAGGCGGCGCCGGGCACGGTGCAGGCGGGACGCGACGGTGCCCGTCTTGAGGCCGAGCGCCTGCCCGACCTCCTCGTAGGTCAGGTCGGCCAAAGCCACCAGCAGCAGGACGTCCCGGTCCCCGCGCGGCAGCCCGGCCAGGGCGTCGGCGAGGTCCGCGCCCGCGCCGCCGGCGGTGACGCGCGCCGTGACCCGGTCCTCGTGGCCGTCCTGGAGGCGCTCGGCGGGGGTGCGCGCGAGCGCCCGGTAGCGGCGCCCCTCCGTGCGCCGGTGCAGCCCGATCAGCCGGGTCGCGATCCCGTACAGCCACGGGCGGACCGAGCCGCGGTCGGGGTCGAACCGGCCGCGCTTGTCGAACGCCGCGAGGAAGGTCTCGGCGGCGATGTCGTCGGCCGCGTCGACGCCGAGGCGCCGCGCCGCGTACCCGTGGATCGCGGCGAAGTGGCGGTGGAAGATCTCCGCGAACGCGGCGGGCTCGCGCCGCGACCGGACGATCGCCGCCGCGTCCGAGGCGTCGGAGCCGGACGCGTCCGGCTCCGCACCGGACCGGGACCCGGGATCCGGCGGGTGGTGGTGGGCCATGGGGGTGATCCTCGTCGTCGGGGGAGTGCTCGGTCACCCGGTTCTCAACCGATCCCCCGATCACCCTTCACGCGCGAACGCCCCCCGCCCGGGCGGAGGGCGGAGGGCGTTCACGGTCTCAGGTCAGGAGGGGAGCCCCGAGGGCGGCTTCGGCATGGTGTCCGTCCAGCCCGAGTCGCGCACGGCCCAGTAGCCGATCACGAAGCCGGGCTCGCGCGTCCGGTAGGCGCCGCCGGGCCGCGTCAGCACCCGCTGCTCGGCGAGCAGCATGCCGTCGCGCCGGTCGAACACCAGCTCGGAGCGGACGCGGTACTCGCCCTGCTCCTGCGGTGGCGCGCCAAGCCCGGCGTCCACGCGCACCGGTTCGTCGGCCGCGGCGAGCGCGACGCCGGTGCGGCCGAGCGGGTCGGTGGCCCGGCCGACCGCGCGGATGCCGGGCTGCGCGGCGAGGGCCCGCATCAGTCCCGCGCGCACCTTCGGGGGCAGCGGTGACAGCTCCAGCAGGTCCGAGGTGACCAGCATCTTGTCGGACGGGCTCATCGGGCGGCCCGCCGGGACGGGGACCCCGGCCTTCCCACCGGAGTCGAAGAACATCTTCGCGAGCGCGCCGGGGTCGGTGGGCAGCTCCTGGATCCGCGCCACCGTCATCGTCCTGCCGCCCACGAGGAACGTGCCGCCCCGGGACGCGCCCTCGCGGTTCGCCTTCCACTGCGTGGTGCCGCGCGTGTAGGTGGAGTAGTGGTCCTTCTCCCAGACCCGGAAGGTCCCCGGAGACCCGGCGCGCTTCCACGCGGCCGCGTCCTGCGGGGTGAGCGGACGGGCCGGCAGGTCCCGCCCGTAGAACGCCCCACCGTCACCGGTCCTGGCGCCCGCCCACTGGAACCCCTCGCTGTGCGCGCCGACGATCGCGTACTCGCCCGACTCCGGCCGCATGAGGAACGACCGGCCCTGGATCTGGTCGGAGAACCAGTACCGGCCGGTCGGCTGCGCGGCGGCCCTCTCCGCCGCCGCGAGCACGGCCCGCTTGCCGAGGTCGACCGCGGGCGGAGCGGGCGAGCCGGATCCCGTGACGGTCACGGCGATCGCCACGGCCGCGCCCGCGGCGACCAGGCCGAGCCCGGCCCTGAACCGCCATCCGACCCGGACGCGGCGGCGGGACGCCGGCTCCTCGAACACCCGGGCCCGGGCCTCGGTCATCTCCCGCAGCGCCGGCGGCGCGGGCTCCCCGTACGCCTCGCGGATCATGCTGAGCTCATCCATGGTCGTCCTCCTGAACCTGTGCGGGGTCGGTGCCGCCGAGCGCCGCGCGCACCTTCTTCCTGGCCCGGCTGAGCCGCGACCCGACCGTCCCGTACGGGATGCCGAGGGCGGCCGCGATCTCCTCGTGGGTGAGGTCGGCCAGCGCGACGAGCAGCAGCACGTCCCGCTCGCCCGCGGGGAGTGCGGCGAGCGCGCCGGCCAGCGGGCCGCGCAGGCCCTGCGCACTGACGCGGGCGTCCACCCGGTCCGCGTGCCCGCCCTCGTGCCGGCCGGGGCCGAGCCGCGCGCGGGCCCGCAGCCCGCGCACCTCGCCGCGCCGGTGCTTGCCGATGACGTTGGTCGCGATGCCGTAGAGCCAGGTCCGCACGTTCGCCCGCGCGGCGTCGTAGCGCTCCCGCCCGCGGAACGCCTCCAGGAAGGTCTGGGCGGCGGCGTCGGACGCGGCGTCCGGGCCGAGCCGCCTGGCGGCGTACCCGTGGATCTCGGCGAAGTAGGCGTCGAAGATCTCGCCGAACCGTTCGGGGTCGTTCAGGGACATCCGCAGGACGCCCGAGTGGTCGGCCCGCCCCCGGGGTGGGTCTGCGGTGAGGGGTTCCCCTGTCATGTGCTGCCTTTCCGTGGCGGATGGCGGTCACCTCGTATCACCCGGAACCCCTCACCGCTTTCGCGCCGCGGCCTACCGGACCCGGTAGGCGCGGATGATGCTCTGGTCGACGCCGCTGCCGCCCGCGTCGTTCGCGGTGACGCGCAGCGACACGGCCTGCCCCTTGACCGGCGCGGGGAGCGGCGCGCTGAACCGCCCGCCGCCGAGGGCCTTCACCTGGACGGCCCGCCAGGTCCCGCCGTCGTCCGCGGACGTCCAGAACCGCAGCCCGGTGACCTCGGCTCCGCCGGAGCCCGCCATCCGCGCGACGGTGAGCACGGCGGGCTCACCGGACGGCTGGTTGCGCAGGTCGAGGTTGAGGTCGTAGTCGACGAGGAGGAGCGGGAGGTTGGCGCTCTTGTGGCCGCGCGGCTCACCGGAGCGGAACGTCCACGACGTCGACGTGCGGGTCGACACCGGCAGGAAGGCCGACGCGTCGTTCTCGTACGTCAGCCGGTACGCCGCCTCCTTGGACGGGACGGTGAACTCGGCGAACGGGCCGTTCTTCTCACCCAGCTTCTCCTCCCCCGCGAACAGCGCCATGTGTCCCTTCACCTCGTGCATGGCGCAGTCGAAGCCGTCCGGACGGGTCTGGAGGTCGACGAGCGAGACGCGCATGCTCTGCCCGGTGCGGGCCGCGGGGTACCGGGCGCAGCCGCTGGGCGTGACCCCGGTACCCGAGTACGGGCCGGGACGCAGCGGCTGGCGGCCCCAGCGGTCGGAGACGCGCTCGCCCGGCTCCAGCGCGCCGAAGGGCCCTTGGTCCACCCAGAACTCCTCACCGAACTTGACGAACCCCTCGTCGCCCCACAGCAGGCCGGGGCCGGTCGAGACGTAGTCGGTCCGGGACGTTCCGGGCTTGACGTCACCGCTCCCCTCGAAGATCAGCAGACCCTCCGGGCTGATGCCGTAGCGCTTCTCGCTCATGGGGATGCCCGGGTCCCCGTCGAACGCGGCGAACTCCTGGTCGACCCGGGTCATCCGCTCCAGCTCGGCGCCGGTGACCACGTGCGTCAGGTCGGCGGGGATCCCGGCGCCCAGGGGGTGGAGGACGTCGTAGACCGTCCCGGGCGCGGTGAGCCGGTGGTTGGTGTAAGCGCGGAACGTCCCGGTCTCGACGCCGTCCATCGGCTGGGCGTACACGGGCGCCTTCGCGGGATCGAAGGAGTAGGCGCTGTACCACCACAGTCCCTGGCCGGCGTCGCGGACCATGTCCGCGGACAGCATCGCCTGCTCGGTCTCGACGCCCTCGACGCGCGCGCCGACCCGCACGGCGGCGGCGCCGTCGAGCGTGACGGACGTGGGCCCGTCGACGACCACCTCGGGGTCGCCGGCCAGGGCCGAGCGCCAGTCGCCGAAGTCGTCCACGTTGCCGAGGACCGCGTAGCGGCCGTCCGGGACGCGGACCTTCGCCGTCCCGGTGGCGTCGACCCCCTCGGCGAACAGCGCCATGTCGGCCAAGTCGACCACGGTGGCCGAGGCGGAGAAGTTCGCCGGGTCGGTGCCGGGCAGCGGCGTGGCCTTGATCGTGAGGTCGTGCGACGGGGGCTCGACGTAGAACGTCACGGGCGTTTCGAGCGTGGCGCCGCCGCCCGTGGCCGTCACCACGGCCGTGTACAGGCCGGGACGGCCGGCGAGCCTGGCCGCGTCGACGGTCAGCGCGGCCTCGCCGGTGCCGCCCGCCGGGACGTCCACGGCGGGCGGGACGCTCGCGGCGCCGTCCGCCTCGCGACCGCGGCGGTCGACGACCCGCACGCCCAGCCTCATGCGGACGGGCCTCGGGGCCTGGGACGTCCAGCCGAGCTTCGCGGACAGCGCACCGTGCTCGGGGAACCGCGACGTGCCGAGGTCGACGATGCTCTGCGTGGCGAGGACGGGGCTGGTCGCGGCCTCGCCCGCGTCGAGGCGTCCGGCGCCGCGCTCGTAGGCGTCGCCGCCGGTCGCGGGGTCGGCCGTCCCGACGAGGGCGGCCTTGAGCCGGGAGGGCCCCCAGTCCGAGTGCCGTGCGGCGAGCAGCGCGGCGGCGCCGGCGACGTGCGGCGCGGCCATGGAGGTGCCGGACGCCTTGGTGTAGTTCGCCCCGGTCGGGGTGCCCATGCCGGTGCCCTCGGCGCGGGCCGCGATGATGTCGACGCCCGGCGCGACGATCTCCGGTTTGGCGGTGTGCCCGCGCGGCCCCCGGCTGGAGAACTCCGCGAGGCGGTCGCGGGCGTCGACCGCGCCGACGGTCAGCGCGGCGCCGGCCGTGCCCGGCGAGCCGACCGACCCGACCAGGCCCTCGTTGCCCGCGGCGACGACGAACAACGTCCCGTGCCGCTTCGTCAGGTCGTTCAGGGCCAGCGAGAGGGGGTCGGTGCCGTCGGTGGGGGCGCCGCCGAGGCTCATGTTGACGACGTCGGCGCGCGGCGCGGCCCACTCCATCCCGGCGATCACGCTGGAGTCGGTGCCGGAGCCCTCGTCGTCGAGGACCTTGCCGATCAGCAGGTCCGCCCGCGGGGCGACGCCCCTGCGCTCGCCGCGGGAGGCGGCGCCCGTTCCGGCGACGGTCGAGGCGACGTGCGTGCCGTGCCCGACCCGGTCGGCGGCGTCGGCCGACTCGGAGAAGTTCCGCGTCTCGGCGATGCGCCCCTGGAGGTCGGGGTGCCCGGCGTCGACGCCGGTGTCGAGGACGGCGACCTTCGCGCCCTCGCCGGTGTATCCGGCGCTCCAGGCCTGAGGCGCGCCGACCTGCCGCAGGTTGCGGTCCAGCCGGCCCGCGCCGGGGGCGGCCGCGGGCGCCGCGGCGGCCGGGGCGGAGTTCGCCCTGACCTTGCCGTCGAGCCAGATGTGCCGGATCCCGCCCGTCGCCTTCAAGGAAGGGCCGCGCATCCCGGCCAGCGTCCTGCCGAGGACGCTCGCGCCGCCCTTGGGCTGCCGCACGGCGACGGCGCCGATGCTCGGCAGGTCCCGCGTCTTGTCGAGCGTTCCTCCGAGCGCCGGCAGGGGGCGGGCGTCCTTGCCGCCCTGGACGATCAGCGGCAGGTCCTTGCTGCGAGCGTCGTCATAGCCCTGATCGACCAGGGCGGTGACGTCGAAGAGCTCGGGGGCGATCACCCGCCCGACCAGGCCGGCGACGTCGATCGGCGTGACGACGACGTGCCCGTCCGGGCGGACCTCCTTGCGGAACGAGCGTTCCTCCCTCCCGGCGGCGGGGGTCACCGAGACCAGGGGCGGACGGCCCTTGACCGTCCGCACTTCGACCACGTCCCCCGTCAGGAGGGTCACCTTCCAGGAGTGGCCGGGGGCGAGCCCGCCCGGACCCCCGGGTCCGGGGGGTGATGCGTGCGCCGGGGGCGCCGCCGCGAGCGCCCCCGCCGTGAGGACCGCGCCGAGCAGCGCCCGGCTCCAGCGTCCCTGTGTCATCGAGACTCCTCTCGTCGCTACTGATCAGCCGGAGGAGCCGATCGCGTTCACGAGAGAAGTCCGGAGCATCCAGATATCACGGGCATCGCCGGGAACCGGAATAGGGCGCTCACTCGTCCTGTTGTAGAGGTCGTCAGCAAAGTTGAGTCCGGTCGACTCAAGTCATTTGACAAGGACGAGGTCGCCGGGCAACCTAGCGGGCAGAAGACTCAACCGGCCGCGCCTCGGGGGCGACCGGGGCTGCGATAACCACCGGATACGACGGAGGACGAGAAACATGGCACGTGCGGTCGGCATCGACCTCGGGACGACCAACTCGGTCGTCGCGATCCTGGAGGGCGGCGAGCCCACCGTCATCGCGAACGCGGAGGGGTCGCGGACCACGCCGTCCGTCGTCGCCTTCGCCAAGAACGGCGAGGTCCTGGTCGGCGAGGTCGCCAAGCGCCAGGCGGTGACCAACGTCGACCGGACGATCCGGTCGGTCAAGCGCGAGATGGGCACCGACTGGAAGACCAAGATCGACGACAAGGACTTCAACCCGCAGCAGATCAGCGCGTTCGTGCTGCAGAAGCTCAAGCGGGACGCCGAGTCCTACCTGGGCGAGACGGTCACCGACGCGGTCATCACCGTCCCCGCCTACTTCTCCGACCACCAGCGGCAGGCCACCAAGGAGGCCGGCCAGATCGCGGGCCTGAACGTCCTGCGCATCATCAACGAGCCGACCTCGGCGGCGCTGGCCTACCACCTGGAGAAGGAGAACGAGGCCACCATCCTGGTCTTCGACCTCGGCGGCGGCACGTTCGACGTGTCCCTGCTGGAGGTCGGCGACGGCGTGGTCGAGGTGAAGGCCACCAGCGGCGACAACCACCTCGGCGGCGACGACTGGGACAACAAGGTCGTCGACTGGCTCGTCGAGCGGTTCAAGAACGCCAACGGCGTCGACCTGTCCAAGGACAAGATGGCGCTGCAGCGGCTGCGCGAGGCCGCGGAGAAGGCCAAGATCGAGCTGTCCGGCTCGTCCGAGACGCAGATCAACCTGCCCTACATCACCGCGTCCGCCGAGGGCCCGCTGCACCTGGACGAGAAGCTCACCCGCGCCGAGTTCCAGCGGATGACCTCCGACCTCCTGGAGCGCACCAAGGCGCCGTTCCAGCAGGTGCTCAAGGACGCCGGCATCTCGGTGAACGAGATCGACCAGGTCGTCATGGTCGGCGGTTCCACCCGGATGCCCGCCGTCTCCGAGCTGGTCAAGGAGCTGACCGGCGGCAAGGAGCCGAACAAGGGCGTCAACCCCGACGAGGTCGTCGCGATCGGCGCCAGCCTCCAGGCCGGCGTGCTCAAGGGCGAGGTCAAGGACGTCCTGCTGCTGGACGTGACCCCGCTGAGCCTCGGCATCGAGACCAAGGGCGGCATCTTCACCAAGATCATCGAGCGGAACACCACGATCCCGACCAAGCGGTCGGAGACGTTCACCACCGCCGACGACAACCAGCCGTCCGTGGAGATCCAGGTCTACCAGGGCGAGCGCGAGATCGCCGCGTACAACAAGAAGCTCGGCACGTTCCAGCTCACCGGTCTGCCGCCGGCGCCGCGCGGCGTCCCGCAGATCGAGGTCACCTTCGACATCGACGCCAACGGCATCGTGAACGTCAGCGCGAAGGACCAGGGCACCGGTCGCGAGCAGTCGATGGTCATCACGGGCGGCAGCGCGCTGCCCAAGGACGACATCGAGAAGATGATGCGCGACGCCGAGCAGTTCGCCGAGGAGGACCGCCGGCGCAAGGAGGAGGCCGAGGTCCGCAACCAGGCCGACACCCTCGCGTACTCGACCGAGAAGTTCCTGCGGGAGAACGACGAGAAGGTCCCCGCGGAGCTCAAGACCGAGGTGAACGACGCGATCGCCGAGGTCAAGAAGGCCCTGGAGGGCACCGACGTCGACGCGATCAAGGGCAGCGCCGAGAAGCTCGCGCAGGTGAGCCAGAAGATGGGCGCCGCCATGTACGCGCAGAACCCCGAGGGCGCGCAGGCCGGCGGCGAGGACCACGGGCCGACGGCCGGCGCCCAGGGCGGCGAGCCGCAGGACGACGAGGTCGTCGACGCCGAGATCGTCGACGAGGACAAGCCGAAGGAGGAGGGCCGATGACCGCAGCGAAGCGAGGATCTTCGGCCCTCCACCCCGGGGGTCTGGGGGGCGTCCCCCAGAAGGGCGGTGAGCCGATGACCGCAGCGAAGCGAGGATCTTCGGCCCTCCACCCCGGGGGTCTGGGGGGCGTCCCCCAGAAGGGCGGTGCGTCGTGACGTCCTCTCCCAACGGGGGCGAGGAGAAGGAGGGCCCGGTGATCCGCGACAAGCGGCGCATCGATCCCGAGACGGGGGAGGTCCGGGCGCAGGCGGGGGAGACCCCGCAGGCCCAGGAGGCCCCGGTGGACGGGGGCGGCGCCAAGGCCACGGGTGAGGAGGACTCCGCGTTGAAGACCCAGCTGGCGGAGCGGCTCGCCGACCTCCAGCGCCTGAAGGCCGAGTACGACAACTACCGCAAGCGCGTCGAGCGCGACCGGGTCGCGGTCCGCGAGCAGGCCCTCGGGCAGGTGCTGACCGAGCTGCTCCCGGTGCTGGACGACATCGGCCGCGCCCGTGACCACGAGGAGCTCACCGGCGGGTTCAAGTCCGTCGCGGAGAGCCTCGAGGCGGTCACCGGCAAGCTCGGCCTGGAGCGGTACGGGGAGAAGGGCGAGCCCTTCGACCCGGTCGTGCACGAGGCGCTGATGCACTCGCATTCGGCGGACGTGACCGAGACGAGCGTCACCGACGTCCTGCAGCCCGGCTACCGGATCGGCGAGCGGGTCCTGCGGCCCGCCCGCGTGGCGGTGGCCGATCCCGCTCCGGACTCCGGAGCCGGCGAGTCCGGCGACGGGCCGGGCGAGGCGGACGGCGAAACGGACGAATGATCCCCAGGGGGGCCCGCCCGCGAGGGCGGGCCCCGCAGGGGCCTGAAGACATGTGGCAAGTGGCGATAGCAGAAGGCGGGGCGCCGTGAGCACCAAGGACTACCTGGAGAAGGACTACTACAAGGTCCTCGGTGTCGCGAAGACGGCCTCCCAGGAGGAGATCAAGAAGTCCTACCGGAAGCTGGCCCGCAAGTACCACCCGGACGCCAACAAGGGCGACTCCGACGCCGAGGACCGCTTCAAGGAGGTCTCGGAGGCCTACGACGTCCTGTCCGACGAGAAGCGCCGCAAGGAGTACGACGCGGTGCGCTCGATGCCGGGCGGCTTCCGCGGCCAGCAGGGCGGCGGCTTCGGGTTCGACCTCGGCGACCTGTTCGGCCAGACCGGCGGCGGGACGCAGCCGGGCGGCGCCGGGGAGCGGATCGGCGACCTGTTCGGCGGCCTGTTCGGCGGGCGCGGCGGCGGCGGGGCCACCCGCACGGCGGGGACGCGGCGCGCGCGGCGCGGCGCGGACGTCGAGACCGAGGTGACCCTGTCGTTCGGCCGCGCGATGAACGGCGTCACCGTACCGATCAAGCTGACCAGCGAGGCGGCCTGCAACGGCTGCCGCGGGACGGGCGCCAAGGCCGGCACCGTGCCGCGGGTGTGCCCGAGCTGCGAGGGCACCGGGCACGAGACCCGCAACCTCGGCAACTTCGGCTTCCAGGAGCCGTGCAAGGAGTGCCGCGGCCGGGGCCTGGTCGTGGACGACCCGTGCCCGATCTGCCACGGCAGCGGCCGCGCGACCGGCACCCGGACCATCCAGGCCCGCATCCCGGCGGGCGTCGCGGACGGGCAGAAGATCCGGTTGAAGGGCAAGGGCGCGCCCGGCGAGAACGGCGGCCCGGCCGGCGACCTGTACGTGAACATCAAGGTGCTGCCGCACCAGGTGTTCGGGCGCAGCGGCGACAACCTGACGCTGACCGTCCCGGTGACCTTCCCCGAGGCGGCGCTCGGCGGCGAGATCAGGGTGCCGACCTTCCAGGGGCAGCCCGTCACGCTGAAGCTGCCCGAGGGCACCCCGAACGGCCGGAAGTTCCGCGTGAAGGGCCGGGGCGCGCCGCGGCGCGACGGCACGAAGGGCGACCTGCTGGTCACCGTCGACGTGCACGTCCCGCAGAAGCTCGACGAGCAGACGCGCGAGGCGCTCGACCGGCTCCGGACGGCGGGCGCGGGCGAGGACCTGCGCGCCGACCTCCTCCAGCAGGCCAGACAGGAGTGATCTTCATGGATCCCTTCGGCGACGACACTCCGGTCTACGTGATCTCCGTGGCGGCGCAGCTGTCCGGGCTCCACCCGCAGACGCTGCGCACCTACGACCGGATGGGCCTGGTGTCCCCCGGCCGGACGGCGGGCCGGGGACGCCGCTACTCGATGCGGGACATCGTGATGCTCCGGGAGATCCAGCGGCTCTCCCAGGAGGAGGGCATCAACCTGTCCGGCATCAAGCACATCCTGGAGCTGCAGCGCGACAACGTGCGGCTCCGCGAGGAGCTCGCCAAGGCGCACGCGGCGCTGGAGGACCTCGCGAACGAACTCGAATCGACCCGTGCGGTCGCGGCGCGGCTGGCGCAGCAGCGGCGGCACGGCGAACCGGGCGGCACTCCCGGCGCCGACCTCGTACCCATCAGGCGCACGAGTGTCGTCGTGTGGCACGAGCGCAACTCGGACTGAACAGGGCGGTTGTCGGGGGTCTGGGGGTCGTCCCCCAGAAGGAACAGGCGGTTGTCGGGGGTCTGGGGGTCGTCCCCCAGAAGGAACAGAGCACGGGGTGGGGCATGGACTACAAGCTGACGCAGAAGAGCCAGGAGGCGCTGTCGGTCGCGGTCCGCAGGGCGGCGGCCGAGGGGCACCCCGAGGTGGAGCCGCAGCACCTGCTGGTGGCGCTGATCGGGCTGCCGGACGGGACGGCGGTGCCGCTGCTGGAGGCGGTCGGGGCCGACTGGCAGGTGATCCGCAGGCGGGCGGAGGAGCGGCTCGCGGGGATGCCGAAGGCGCAGGGGTCGACGGTGGCGACGCCGCGGCTGTCCGGCCAGCTCCAGCGGTCGATCAACACGGCCGCCAACCGCGCGCAGCAGCTGGAGGACGAATACGTCTCGACCGAGCACCTGCTGGTCGGGCTGGCGGCGGACGGTGGTCCGGCGGCGGGCCTGCTGAAGGAGTTCGGCGCGACGCCGGAGGCGCTGCTCGACGCGTTCGAGAAGGTGCGCGGCCACGCCCGCGTCACCAGCGAGAACCCCGAGGGCACCTACCAGTCGCTGGAGAAGTACGGCGTCGACCTGACGGCGGCCGCGCGTGACGGCCGGCTCGACCCGGTCATCGGCCGCGACTCGGAGATCCGCCGGGTGATCCAGGTGCTGTCGCGCCGGACGAAGAACAACCCGGTGCTGATCGGCGAGCCCGGCGTGGGCAAGACGGCCGTGGTGGAGGGCCTGGCGCAGCGGATCGTCGCGGGCGACGTCCCCGAGTCGCTGCGCGGCAAGCGGCTGGTCTCGCTGGACCTCGGCGCGATGGTCGCGGGCGCGAAGTACCGCGGCGAGTTCGAGGAGCGGCTGAAGGCCGTCCTGAACGAGATCAAGCAGAGCGAGGGGCAGGTCGTCACGTTCATCGACGAGCTGCACACCGTCGTCGGGGCGGGCGCGGCCGAGGGCGCGATGGACGCCGGCAACATGCTGAAGCCGATGCTGGCCCGCGGCGAGCTGCGGATGATCGGCGCGACGACGCTGGACGAGTACCGGGAGCGGATCGAGAAGGACGCCGCCCTGGAGCGCCGGTTCCAGCAGGTGTTCGTCGGGGAGCCGACCGTCGAGGACACGATCGCGATCCTGCGCGGGCTGAAGGGCCGGTACGAGGCGCACCACAAGGTGCAGATCAACGACTCGGCGATGGTGGCGGCGGCGACGCTGTCCGACCGCTACATCACGTCCCGGTTCCTGCCGGACAAGGCGATCGACCTGGTGGACGAGGCCGCGTCCCGGCTGCGCATGGAGATCGACTCCCGGCCGGTCGAGATCGACGAGCTGCAGCGCGCCGTCGACCGGCTGAAGATGGAGCAGATGAACCTGGAGAAGGAGACCGACGAGGCGTCCCGGCAGCGCCTCGAACGGCTCCGCGCCGACCTCGCCGACCGGCAGGAGCAGCTGAGCGGCCTGAACGCCCGCTGGCAGCGGGAGAAGTCGGAGCTGAACCGGGTCGGCGAGATCAAGGAGCGGATCGACCAGCTGCGCGGGGAGGCGGCGCGGGCCGAGCGCGACGGCGACCTGGAGACGTCCTCGCGGCTCGTCTACGGCGAGATCCCGGCGCTGGAGAAGCAGCTGGAGGAGGCGGCGGAGGCGACCGAGACCCGCGACACGATGGTCAAGGAGGAGGTCGGCCCGGACGACGTCGCCGACGTGGTCGCGTCCTGGACGGGCATCCCGGCGGGGCGGCTCCTCGAAGGCGAGACCGCGAAGCTGCTGCGCATGGAGGACGACCTCGGCCACCGGCTGATCGGGCAGGAGACCGCGGTCCGCACGGTGTCGGACGCGGTGCGCCGCGCCCGCGCGGGCATCTCCGACCCCGACCGCCCGACCGGCTCGTTCCTGTTCCTCGGTCCGACGGGCGTCGGCAAGACGGAGCTGGCGAAGGCGCTGGCGGAGTTCCTGTTCGACGACGAGCGGGCGATGACCCGCATCGACATGAGCGAGTACTCCGAGAAGCACAGCGTCGCCCGCCTGGTCGGCGCGCCGCCCGGATACATCGGCTACGAGGAGGGCGGCCAGCTCACCGAGGCCGTCCGGCGCCGCCCGTACTCGGCGGTCCTGCTGGACGAGGTGGAGAAGGCGCACCCGGAGGTCTTCGACATCCTGCTCCAGGTGCTGGACGACGGCCGCCTCACCGACGGCCAGGGCCGCACGGTCGACTTCCGCAACACGATCCTGATCCTCACCTCCAACATCGGGTCGCAGTTCCTGGTCGACCCGGCGCTGGAGAACGGGGCCAAGCGGGAGGCGGTGTGGAACGCCGTCCGGAACTCGTTCAAGCCGGAGTTCCTCAACCGCCTCGACGACGTGATCCTGTTCGACGCCCTGTCGACCGACGAGCTGACCCGCATCGTCGACCTCCAGGTGGACCGGCTGGCCGACCGCCTGGCCGACCGGCAGCTCACGCTGCGGGTCACGCCCGCGGCCCGCGAGTGGCTGGCGCTGACCGGCTACGACCCGCTGTACGGCGCGCGCCCGCTGCGCCGCCTCGTGCAGACGGCGATCGGCGACCAGCTCGCCCGCGAGCTGCTGTCCGGCGAGGTCCGCGACGGCGACGAGGTGGTCGTCGATCTGGACGAGGCCGCCGACCGCCTGACCGTCCAGCCGTCGAGCCGCCCGGCGCCGACGAGCCCGGCGTCGAACGGCCTGGACCTGACGAAGTGATCTGAACCTGACGAAGTGACCGTGAAGGCGGCCCCGGGCTCCCCGGGGCCGCCTTCACGGTTCTGCCGCTGTTCGCTGTGAGACGGACTCCGCGGCGGGTCAGACCTCGAGGCTTTCCTCGATCTCGCGGAGGCGGTGACGGGCCAGCGCCAGGTTGCCGCGGGCGCGGTCGAGGGCCATGTAGAGGAACAGGCCCTTGCCCTTGCGGCCCGTGACCGGCCGGATGACGTGGTACTGGCTGGAGATGCTGATGAGGATGTCCTCGATCTCCTCCTGGATGCCGAGCTGGTCCATCGTGCGGAGCTTGGCGCGCACCACCTCGGTGTTCCCGGCGGCCGCGACCTGGAGGTCGAGGGTCTTGGAGCTGCCGAGCTGGCCGAGGGCCATCCCGCTGTTGTAGTCGACGACGGCGACGCCGATGGCCCCGTCGATCGTCATCATGTCCTTGAGGGCGAGGTCGAGGTTGGACATCGTGCTCCCCTTTCCTGGTCGTGAATGTCGTGTTCTCGTGGGTGTGCGCTGTCGGGGGGCGGCGCGCCGTCAGGGGCGGCGCGCGCCCGTGAGGCAGGCGGCGATGGCGCGGGCGGCGGGCCGCGACTCCAGGTGGAGGCGGCCCACGTTGACGTCCGGGTCGGCGAGGACGGTGAGGGACGCGGTGGGGCCGGCCGCGTAGATGACCACGTAGCCGTCCACGCCGCGGATCACGACCTCGTGGAAGGCGCCGCCGTGCGCGGTCTGCGCGATCCGGTGCGCGAGCGACAGGCCCGTCGCCGTCACGGCCGCCATGCCGGCGGGTTCGACCGACCCGGGCAGGTCGTGCGCGATGAGCAGCCCGTCCACGGAGGCCACGAGGCTCCCGCCGAGCTGCGGGACGCGGGCCCGCAGCGACCTCAGCTCGCCCGCGACCGCCTGCTCCGTCGCCCGCGCCGCCGCCGCGCCCGCGGCCGGTGCGCCCGGCCCCGCGGCCGGCGTGCCCGCCCCCGCTCGTCTCGCCACCTTCGCCAGCCTTTCGATCAAGTGAGCCACCCGGTCCCCAGCACGGTCAGCGGAGCTCCACCAGCGCCGCGTGGAGCCGGACGAGCAGGTCGTGGTCCGTGGGCGCCCAGTCCGCCGGCGCCCAGCCGGCGGGGACGTCGTCGCGGACGGGCGCTGCGGGCGCTGCGGGCGCTGCGGGCGCCTCCCGGACGGGCGCGGCGCCGAACCCGTCGGGCGGGCCGATCCGGAGCAGCGACGCCGCGGCGAGCCCGCGCACGGCGAGCAGGCACGCGAACACCGTCCGCCCGAGCTCGCGGGCGAGCTGCGGAGGGGTGCGTCTGCCGTCTGCGTTGAGCAGGATCTCCGCCTGGAGGCCGGTCAGGATGACGCGCTGCCGCGTGACGCGCCGGACCGGCACCACCGGGGCGACGTCCACGCTCCCGTCGGGCCAGGCGGCGTCGAGGAGGGCGCGGCGGCGGCGCTGCTCGTGGACGAGCGTCGCCACCGTCACCCGCCGGGGGCCGCCGCCCGGCGGCCCCTCGGTGAACTCCGGCTCGGCCCGCGAGGCGAGCAGGAGGCAGGCGGCGTCGAACATCGCGAGCAGCGCCGCCAGTTCCGGGTCGGGCCCGTCCGGCAGGTCGCCGGGCCCCGGCGCGTGCCGGCTCTCGGCGAGGGTGACGGCCCCGCGGTCGACGTGGAACGCGCCGTCGGCGCCCACCCGCAGCAGGCCGGTGGCCTTTTCCCGTTCCAGGGACGCCAGGGCGCCGGCGACCCGTCCCGCGTTCGCGTCCGCCATGTCATCCGCCCGTGATCTCGCCGAGGAGATCGCGCATGCGGAGCCGGGCGAGCGCGATGTTCCCCGTTTCCCGATCGAGCAGTAAATGGACGAAGAGATGTCCGTCGAGATTCGCTTCCGTAAGGACCATCAAGTGATATCCGTCCGTGCCGCAAACAATGATCTCCTCGACGTCGTCCCCCGCCGCGGTGGCGCTGAGCGCCGGCGACGCCAGCACCGCCCGCACCACGTCGGTCGCGCCGGCCGCGTCCTCGTGCTGGTCGAGGACGTCCTCCCGGCCGGCGGCCGCCACGGCGAGCCCGCTGGCGCAGTCGACCAGCGTGACCCGCCGCGCCCCCGGAATGGTCATCATCGACGCGAGGCATCCGTCAATGCCCAAGCCCGTTTCCCCACCGAATGAGAGTTGCAAGAACTCGACCATAGCCAGAACATTGCCGCCCGCAACGCCAATCCGTAAATTTCCCGCGACAATCATCTATGGGGTATAAATACCAACCGGTATGACGGGCGGTCAGGGTCGGTGTGGAGCACCGCCCCCCGGAATCGGTTCCCTCCGCGCCGCCGGTTGGGGGTCGTCCGCAACCGCGTCAGCCGGCGCGCCGGACCTCGCCGAGGCGGCGCGCCAGGTACCGGCGGTCGGCGTCGGCGCGGGACAGCGCGAGCGCCTCCCGGTAGGCCGCGGCGGCCTCCTCCCGCCGGCCGAGGCGGCGCAGGAGGTCCGCGCGGGTGGCGTGGAGCAGGTGGTAACCCTCCAGGCCCTCGACGCGGTCGACCAGGGCCAGGCCCGCCAGGGCCCCGTCCGCCATCGCCACCGCGACGGCCCGGTTGAGCCGGACGACGGGCCCGGGGCTCATCGCTTCGAGCCGCCCGTACAGGGCGGCGATCTGCGGCCAGTCGGTCTCGCCCGCCGTGCGCGCGGTGCCGTGGCACGCGGCGATGGCCGCCTGCACCTGGTAGGGGCCGGGTTCGCCCCGGCGGAGGGCCTCGTCCACGAGCGCGGCGCCCTCGGCGATCGCCGCGCGGTCCCAGCGGCTCCGGTCCTGGTCCTCCAGGGCGACCAGGTCGCCGGCCCCGTCCGTCCTGGCGGCGTGCCGGGAGTGCTGGAGCAGCAGGAGCGCGAGGAGGCCGGTGACCTCCGGGTCGTCCGGGGCCAGGTCGTGCAGGAGGCGGGCGAGGCGGATCGCCTCCCCGCACAGGCCGGAGCGCACCGGGTCCGAGCCCTCGGTCGCCGCGTACCCCTCGTTGAACAGCAGGTACACGACGCCCAGCACGGACGCGGTGCGCTCGGCCAGCAGGTGGGCGGGCGGCACCCGGTACGGGACGCCCGCCTGGCGGATCTTGCGCTTGGCCCGGACGAGCCGCTGCGCCATCGCGGGCTCGGCGACCAGGAACGCCCGCGCGATCTCCCCGGTGGTCAGGCCGAGGACCGTGCGCAGCGTGAGCGCCACGCGGGCCTCGACCGGCAGCGCCGGATGGCAGCAGGTGTAGATCAGCCGGAGCCGGTCGTCGGGTAGACCGCCCTGGTCCGGCCGCGCCGACGTGTCCGCCATCGTCCCCAGCTCCCTGAGCTTCGCGGTCTCCGTCTTGCCGCGCCGGATCCGGTTCAGCGCGTGGTTGCGGGCCGTCGTCGTCAGCCAGGCGCCGGGCCGGCGCGGCACCCCGTCCCGCGGCCAGCGTTCGAGGGCGCGCGCGAACGCCTCCTGGGCGCACTCCTCGGCGAGGTCCCAGTCGCCCGTCATGCGGATGAGGGTCGCGACGACCCGGCCCCACTCCTCGCGGAAGGCCGCCGCGACCGCGCGTCCGGTCTCCGTCAGTCCTCCCCGAACGGCCACAGCGGCCGTACCTCGATCGACCCGAGCCGCGCCGACGGGTGCCGGGACGCGATGTCGAGCGCCTCCTCCAGGTCGGCGCAGTCGATCAGGTCGAAGCCGAGGATCTGCTCCTTGGTCTCGGCGAACGGCCCGTCCGACAGCAGCGTCTCGCCGTCCCGCACGCGGACGGTCGTCGCGGTGCCGGTGGGGCGCAGCCGGTCGCCGAACCTCCGGACGCCCCGGCCGTCCATCTCCTTCACCCACGCCTCGGTGTCGGCGATCACCGCGGCCAGCTCGGCGGGGGACGGCTCCCACTCCTCGTTCCCGCAGATCAGCATCAGGTAGTGCATCGTTCCTCCTCTATCGGGTTGTGACCTTCACCGGCTCGGAAACTCGTCGCCGGGCCGGCGTCCTGAGCAGGGCGGCCGCGACCGCGGCGCCCGCGAGGGCGATCCCGCCCGAGGCGGCGAACGCCGCGCGGAACCCGGCGTCGGGCCCGGTCCCGTCCGCCCAGGACAGGACGGCGGTGGACGCGACGGCCACGCCGAACGCGCCGCCGAACTGGAACGCGGCCGTGTTGATCCCAGACGCCAGGCCCGCGTCGCCCTCGGCGCCCCCGGCCAGCGCGGCGACCGACCCGGCCACCCCGGACGCCCCGAGCCCGAGTCCGAGCAGCGCCAGGCCGGGCAGCAGGACGCTCGCGTAGCCGCCCGCGGGCACGCGGGCCAGCACGAGGCAGCCCGCCGCCATGACCGCCAGCCCCGCCGGCGCGACCGCCCGCACGGTGGCCCGCCGGAGCGCCGCCTGCGCCGCGGCCGACCCGGCGACCGCCGCGAGCGGCAGCACCGCCGTGGCGAACCCGAACGCGAGCGGCGAGTAGCCGAGGACGTCCTGCGCGTACCGGGACAGCGCGAGCGACGTCCCGAACACCGCCATCGCCGCGGCCAGCGTGACCACGTTCCCGCCGGTGAGGCGGCGGGAACGGAACGTGCGCAGCGGGACGAGCGGCGCCCGCGAGCGCGACTCGGCGAGCACGAACGCCACCCCGGCGACGACCGCGACCGCGAGCGACCCGGCCGTCCAGGCGCTCGTCCAGCCCGTCTCGGGGATCCGGACGACCCCGTACACCGTCGCCGAGGCCGCGAGCGTCACGGTCAGCGCGCCCACCGGGTCGTAGCCGCGGCGCGCCCCGCCCCGGCTCTCGTCGAGCAGCGACGGCCCGAGGGCGAGCAGCAGCACCGCGGCCGGCACGTTCAGGAAGAAGATCGACCGCCAGCCGAGCCCGCCGGTGAGCGGGCCGCCGACCAGCAGCGCCGCGGTCGCGCCGAACCCGCCCACACTGGCCCACACGGCGATCGCCCGGTTCCGCGCCGGCCCCTCGGCGAAGGTCGCGGTCAGGATCGACAGCGCGCTCGGCGCCATCAGCGCCGCCGACACCCCCTGCGCGACCCGGGCGCCGATCAGCGCCCCGCCGTTCCAGGCCGACCCGCACAGCAGCGACGCCACGAGGAACAGCCCCGTCCCGGCGAGGAAGGTCCTGCGCCGCCCGGCCAGGTCCGCCGTCCTGCCGCCGAGCAGCAGCAGGCCGCCGAAGCCGAGCAGGTAGGCGCTCATCACCCACTGCGCCCCGCCGCCGGTGAACCCCAGGTCGCGCTCGACCGACGGCAGCGCCAGCAGCACGATCTGCGAGTCGAGCACCACCATGAAGTTCGCCGCGCAGAGCAGCCCGAGCGCCGCCCACCGGCGCGTGTCCGCGTCCATGTCTCCCCCTCCGCCTGCATCGCCTCTCTTCCTGTCGACACTTCGCACCCCCTGTTTTCGACACCCGGCGGGAGGAGATTTCGCGAGAAGGGGCTCGGCGGAGGCGCCTCTTTACGCTGTGAGCGTGCAGCCGTTCCGTACAGAACGTACAGAAGGCAGAGTTCACCCCATGAGGCTTCTGATGCTGGGCGGGACGGAGTTCGTCGGACGGGCCATCGCCGAAGAGGGCCTTGCCCGCGGCTGGGACGTCACGGTCTTCCACCGGGGTCGCCATGAGCCGCCCCAGGGCGCCGGATCGTTGCACGGCGACCGCACCGCGGAAGGTGGTCTCAAGGCACTCGAGGACGGGGAATGGGACGCCGTCGTCGACACCTGGTCCGGCGCACCGTCCGCTGTCCGCGACACCGCGCGCCTGCTCGAAGGACGTGTCGCACGGTACGTCTACATCTCCAGCCGTTCGGTGTACCGGTTTCCGGAACCGTCCGGGCTCGGCGAGGAAGCCGAGGTGGTGGACGGCTCCCCGGACGACGGCGAGGTCGACTACGCGGCGACCAAGCGCGGTGGGGAACTGGCGGCGCTCGACGTGTACGGGGCCGGCGCCCTCCTGGTGCGGGCGGGCCTCATCCTGGGCCCGTACGAGAACATCGGGCGGTTGCCCTGGTGGCTGACGCGCATGGCGCGAGGCGGCGACGTCCTCGCGCCCGGCCCGCGCGACGCCGGCCTCCAGTACATCGACGTGCGGGACCTCGCCATCTGGACCCTGGACGCCGTCGAGCGCGCGCTCGGCGGACCCTACGACCTGGTCAGCCCGCCCGGCCACACGACGATGCGCGAACTGCTCCAAACCTGCATCGACGTGACCGGGGCGAGCGCGAACCTCGTCTGGACGGCCCCGGAAAAGATCCTTGAAGCGGGCATCGAGCCGTGGACCGACCTTCCCGCCTGGCTCCCGCCTGGGGAGACCTACGACATGCTGCACCAGGGCAACGTCGGCAAGGCTCTGTCCGCAGGGCTGCGTTGCAGGCCCGTGCAGGAGACGGTCGCGGACACCTGGGCCTGGCTCCAGTCGATAGGCGGCACGGCACCGCAGCGCCCCGACCGTCCCGTCCTCGGCCTCGCCCCAGAGAAGGAGAACGAGGTCCTGGGCTCCCGCTGACCTGTGGTGTAGCGCGCCCGGGTCAGGCGAGCTGCGCGGACATCCGGGTCAGGCGAGCTGCGCGGACATCCGGGTCAGGCGAGCTGCGCGGACATCCGGGTCAGCAGGGCCCGCAGCAGGGCCAACTCCTCCCGGCAGCCCTCACCGCCCACGCGGCCCGGTCGCATGCACGGCATGCGACCGGGCCGCGTGTGGACACACAGGGCGCCCGTCCGCTAGAGAGGCGTTCTATGACCGCTTTGGTACTCGGCCCCCACCTCCGGCACGTGAGCCACCACACCGCGACGATCTGGGTGGAGACCGATCGTCCCTGCGAGGTCAGGGTCGTCAACCGGGAGCAGGGGGTGGACGCCGCCGCCCGCACCTTCACCGCGCACGGCCACCACTACGCCGTCGTCGAGATCGACGGGCTCGCAGCAGGGGCGCGGATCCCCTACGAGGTCCTGGCGGACGGCGAGACCGTCTGGCCCGAGGCCGGCGCAGGGTTCCCCCCGTCCCACATCAGGACGTTGCGCGAGCACGGTGAGCTGCGCATCTCCTTCGGCTCCTGCCGCCGCTCACCCGGCACCGTCGAGGAGTACGGGCACGACGCCCTCACCGCGTTCGCCGACCGGCTCCGGACCGGCGGGGAGGACACCGTCTGGCCGGACGTCCTGCTCATGGTCGGCGACCAGGTGTACGCCGACGAGCTGACCCCCCAGATGCGCGAGTTCATCAGCGGCCGCCGCGCGCCGGGCTCGCCGCCGGACGGCGAGGTCGCCGACTACGAGGACTACACCCAGCTCTACAAGCTCGCCTGGCACGACGACCCGGCCGTCCGGTGGCTGCTGTCCACCGTCCCCACCTTCACGATCTTCGACGACCACGACATCCGCGACGACTGGAACACCTCGTACACGTGGCGCCGGGAGATGTGGGCCCAGCCCTGGTGGAAGGCGCGCATCACAGGCGGCATCGGGTCGTACTGGATCTACCAGCACCTCGGGAACATGTCGCCACAGGACCGGGCGTCCGATCCCGTGTTCGAGGCCGTCCGGGCGGCCTCCGAGGAGACCGGCGACGCGGGCGCCGTCCTGGACGCGTTCGCCGAGAAGGCCGACAAGCAGCCCGAGACCATGCGCTGGAGCTACGCCCACGACTGGGCCGGCACGCGCCTGATCGTCGTCGACAGCCGGTGCTCGCGCCTGCTCACGGCCGACCGGCGCGGCATGCTCGACGACGAGGAGTTCGACTGGCTGGACGGCCGGTGCCAGGGCGGCATGGACCACCTGCTCATCGCCAGCTCGCTCCCCTACCTGCTGCCCATGGCGATCCACCACGCCGAGTCGTGGAACGAGGCCGTCGCCGAGGGCGCGTGGGGCAGGCGCGGCGCGGCGGTCGGCGAGAAGATCCGCCAGGCCGCCGACCTGGAGCACTGGGCCGCCTTCGAGCGGTCGTTCCGCGCCGTCGCCGCCGGCGTCGTCGCCGTCGGGCGCGGGGAGCGCGGCCCCGCGCCGGCGAGCATCTCGTTCCTGTCCGGCGACATCCACTACTCCTACCTGGCGAGGATCACCGAGCCCGCCACCCAGTCGAAGATCACCCAGATCGTCTGCTCGCCGCTGCGCAACCCGCTGGAGGGCAAGTTCCGGTGGGCGAACCGCATCGCCTACTCGCGGTCCGCCGGCCGGCCGTTCCGCCTCCTGGCGAAGCTGGCGAAGGTGCCCGCCCCGCCGATCCGGTGGCGGATGACGAACGGCCCCTGGTTCGACAACGCCATCGCCACCGTCGAACTGTCCGGACGCGAGTGCGGCGTGCGGTGGGAGACCCCGGGGACCGGCGGCACGATGTCCGAGATGGGACGCGCCGGCATCACCTGACGGCGGGTGCGTTCGTTCCACCCCCTCGATGAAACGAACGCACCCCCCGCGTGGACGACCCCGCCCAGACGCCGTCCACACCCCTCCAACGGCGCGGTGTCCCGGCTATGACGCGACTCGCGCAGAACATCTGTGACCAAAATGAGCGACAACAGGTGGTCAATCAGTCACAATGAGCAAGCATGGAGCCAGGGGACGATGTGACGGAGGCCGGCGACGCCGGGCCCAGCGACGCCGCGCTCATCTCCCGGATCCGCGAGGGCGACGACGCCGCCTACGGAACGCTCTACGAGCGGCACCTGCCCGCCGCGCGCGGGCTCGCGGGCCATCTGGCCGGCCGCGAGGCCGCCGAGGACGCCGTCCAGGACGCGTTCGCCAAGGTCCTCTCCGTGCTCAAGCGCGGCGGCGGGCCCGACACCGGGTTCCGGCCCTACCTGCTCACGGCCGTGCGGCGGACGGTCTACGACCGGCAGCGCGCGGACCGCCGCGTCCACCACACCGACGACATCGAGGCGTACGACGTCGAGGAGCCCTACGCCGACCCCGCGGTCGACGAGTTGGAACGTTCGATGGTCGCGCGGGCGTTCCGGTCGCTCCCCGAGCGGTGGCAGACCGTCCTCTGGCACACCGAGGTCGAGGACGCCAAGCCCGCCGACGTCGCCCCGATCCTCGGCCTGACCGCCAACGGCGCCGCCGCGCTCGCCTACCGGGCCCGCGAGGGGCTCCGGCTGGCCTACCTCCAGATGCACCTGAACGGCCTCGACTCCGGCGACGCGTGCCGTCCCGTCCTGGACAAGCTCGGCGCCTACGTCCGCGACGCGCTGCCGGGCCGCGACTCCCGCAGGGTCGAGCGCCATCTCGACGGCTGCAAGCGCTGCAAGGGCCTGCACGGGGAACTGGCGCAGGTGAACACGGCACTGCGCGACGTCCTCGGCCCGCTCGTCTTGGGCTCGGCGAGCACCGCCTACCTGGCGTCCAAGGGCGGCTTCTTCCTGTGGGTGCGATATCTGCCCAAGCGGCAGCAGCAGGTGCTCGCCGGGTCGGTGGCGGCCGCCGCCGCGGCGGCGGCACTCGGCCTGATGCTCGTGTCCGACGACCGGCCCGTGCCCGTACCCGCACCGCGCACCCCGCCGGCCGCCGCCGAGCCGGCCGCCCCGCCCGCCGCCCGTCCGCCCGCCGTGAAGCCACCCGCACCTGGGCCGCCCGCCGCGAAACCGCTCGTGAAGCGGCACGTCGCCGTCCGCCCGGTGGCGGCCGAACCCCGGGCCAGGCCGCCCCGCCCGGCGCCGAGGCCCCACGTGAGACCGCCGCGCGTGGAGAGGCCCTCCAAGCCCAGCCCGGCCCCGCCTCATCCGATCGACCGTCCTGGAGGACTGCTGGTCCACATCGAACTGCGGGTGCCGCTGCTGTCGGCCGAGGTGCGCGTCCGCCTCGGCACCGACACGCCGCGCGGCGAAATCCGCTCCATACGGCACCGCGCCGCCTCCTACGGCACTCCCCACGGTCACGCCCGTCTTCCGGGGTTGAAGCGAGGGTCGCGGGCACGCCTGGACTGAACCCTCCACCTGATTCTTCCCGTAAAGATCCTTCGGAAGGGCCGGACGGAGCCTAAAGGGCTGGTAGCGTCCGCCGCGGCTCCGAATCCTTGTTACCGAGGAGTCGCCAACCGGCGGCTTGCCATGAAAGAGTGGCGAATCGCCGTAACGGCCTACCGGGCAGACGGGCTTCACTACGCTATAAGCGCCCGGTGTCGCTACGCCGAAATGGGCACGCTGTGAGCTCCCGTGTTGAGGAAGGACGGTGCCGCATGGATCGCTGCGCGCTGTTCGTGGACGCCGGCTACCTGCTGGCCGACGGTGCCATGGCGGTACACGGCACGCGCCATCGCGAGACCGTCTCGTGGGACTTCGGCGGCCTCCTGCAACTCCTCGGCAACCTCGCCAGGGAACGCACCGGCATGCCGTTGCTGCGCTGCTACTGGTACGAGGCGACGGTCGAGGGGCGCCGCAACCCCGAGCACGACGCGCTGGCCGACCTGCCCGGCCTCAAGCTGCGGCTCGGCCGGATCCGGCCCGGCCGCCGCGAGGGCGTCGACACCGAGATCCACCGCGACCTGATGACGCTGGCCCGCAACGACGCGCTCGCCGACGCCGTCCTGGTCAGCGGCGACGAGGACCTCGCCCAGGTCGTCGCGGACGCCCAGGACCTCGGCGTCCGCGTCACGGTCGTGCACGTCGCCGTCGACGGCAACTGGACGATCTCCCGGGTGCTGCGCCAGGAGTGCGACGACCTCATCGAGATCGGCTCCGGCCACCTGCGCCCCTACGTCAACCTGCTCGCCGGCGTCGACGGCGGCTCCTCGCTCGGCACGAGCCCGCTGTCCAACGGGCACGGCGCCACGAACGGGCACGCCTCCTCCCTCGGCCCGCTCCAGAACACCTCGAACAACGGGCCCCCGCCGTCGTCGCCGCTGAGCATCCCGCCCGCGACGCCCGCCCCGTCCCCGGCCGTCCGCGACCTCGGCCCGGCCATGACCGGCGGGCTCGGCGGCGGGTCCTCGCCGACCGGCGGCACCGGCCTCGGCACCGGCCCCATGTCGCTGCCCGGAGGCACGGGCGGCGGGCTCGCCGGATCGTCCTACGGCAGCGGCGGGCTACCGCTCCCGCAGCACCCCGCCCCCGCGGCCGGGCCGTCCTCGACGCAGGCGCCGTCGATGCCCGCGCCGCCGCCGTCCCCCAGCCCGCAGTACACCTCCTCCCCGATCCCGGCGCCCTCCCCGCCGCCTCCCCCGCAGACCATCCAGTCGCAGGCGGCGCCGTCCGGCCAGCACGGCCCCTACACCGGCCCGCAGCAGATCTCCCCCCTCCCGGTGCAGCAGACGCCGACCCTCTCGGACGCCGTCAAGGCCGCCCATCAGGAAGGCCAGGACTTCGGCGAGTCCGTCGCCCGCGACGCCCCCGCGCTGTGGCTGGAGGCCGTCCTCGCCCGCAAGCCGCGCATGCCGTCCGACCTGGAGGCCCGGCTCCTGCAGGGCTCCTCGCTGCCCATCGACTTCCTCCTGCACGACGAGGTCCGCCACGCCCTGCGCCGCGGCTTCTGGGACGCGCTCGAACGTTCGCGCAGGTGACCTGACGTCCACTCATTAGCACCGGTATTCCACGATCATCATCGATTCGCCCGCTTCGGCCGGGCGGTGCCGGGTAGCGTTGAACCGTGACGCATGTGACGGAAGACGATCTCGACGACCTGGAGTTCGACACCCTGCGCACCGGCGATCACATCTCGGCGGCCCGCAGGCTGACCGAGCTGGCCGAGTCGGTGTCCGGTGGAGTGTCACGCGCGAACGTCCTGCTGCGCGCCGGCGAGCAGTGGCAGCACGCCGGCGACCACGCCAGGGCCGCCGAGCTGTACCGCAGGGCCATGGAGGACGGCGGCGAGACCTACGGCGACCCGCGCGCCTACCTCGCCGACGCGCTCTTCGAACTGGGCCGCGGCGACGAGGCCCGCGCCCTCGTCGACCAGATCCGCGCCGACAAGCCGCGCGACCCCGAGGTGTACCGCGCCGTGGCCGAGGTGCTCTACGCCCAGGGCGACGCGACCGGCGCCCACGAATGGGCCCACCAGCGGCGCCGACGTCGTCCTGGAACTCCGCGACCGCGCCGTGGGAACCGGCATGGGCGGCGGCCCCGACGAGGCCCCCGCTCCTGACGCCGACACCCTCACCCCGGGCCTGGACGACGTCGCCCTCGCCGAGGACAGCCTCGAAGCCCTCCTCCGCCTCCGCTACCGCGCCCGCATAGACCTGGGCCGAAGCGAAGACGACTACGACGCCCTCCTGGACGACCTCCTGAAGAACTCTTAATCCCCAGGGGGGCGACCCCCTGGAACCCCCGTCACGAGCCGGGCGATCCTCACGCCACGGCTGAGGCTTTTTGTGCCCGTGCCGGTTCGCGTCGTGTCGCTGCGGTCGCCCGGCTCGACGGGTCGAGCGACCTCCAGGCGCTTAGAGCGCCTTCCAGCCGCACGACCCGCGCCCCGGCTCAGGTTCCGTCTCCAAGAGCGTTCGGCGTGGCACATCCAAGAGCCTTTGAACGTGGACGGTTCAACCCTCTTGGGGCCGTAGCCCTAGCGGGGGCGCGGGCAGGCGCGTGGAGCGAGTGCAGCGAGCGCAACGCGCATGCCCGCCGACGCAGGCGACCGCAGCGACGCTACACAAGCCGTCACAGGCACAACCGACCGCAACGGCGGCGTGAGGATCGTCTGCGTCGCAACGGGGGTTCCAGGGGGTCGCCCCCCAGGAAAGACACAGCGCGTGGAGCGAGTGCAGCGAGCGCAACGCGCATGCCCGCCGACGCAGGCGACCGCAGCGACGCCACGCAAGCCGTCACAGGCACAACTAACCGCAACGGCGGCGTGAGGATCGCCTGCGTCGCAACGGGGGTTCCAGGGGGTCGCCCCCCTGGGTAGACACAATCACAACCGGGCTATTAGTTCGCTCAGGGATTGGGCGGCGGCGGTGGGGGGTTCGTGTTCCGTCGTGGGCCAGCCGCGTAGGCGGGCCTCTCTGATGGCCTGATCGTGCTTGGGGGAGGCGGAGCGGTCCGAATGGGTGCGGAGGTAGCCGCAGGGCGCCTCGGGCCAATCTGGGGCCGTGGGGAGGTCTTCCTGCGGGGCGTCGTGGTCGTGCCGGGCCGGGCGGGGGAGATCGGCGTCGACGAAGACGTAGCCGCCCACGGGGCGGTGGGCGGCGCGCTGGGCCAGGCCGACGCCGGGCAGCAGGGGGCCGGCGGCGCCGTGCGCCACGAGGACGAGCGGCGGGACCGGGTCGGTCGCGGTGATGGTGAGCGAGACGCGGGCGATGTAGCGGGGGCCCGCGTCGTCCGGGACGTCCGGTGCCACCACGTCCAGCCCGTACGAGCGGAGCATCTCGGGCAGGTCGCCCCAGGAGGCCGCGGTGGCGCCGGGGGCGTGCAGCAGGACGAGGGTTCCGGGTGTCACCCCGCGAACCGTACACGGCGGCGGCGGAGCGCGTACGCAGGGTGAATAGGGTTCTGCACGTGAGCGATCGTGATGAACTGCTGCAGAAGATCAAGGACAGGGCCGTGGTGCACGGCGACTTCGTGCTGTCGTCGGGCAAGCGGGCGTCCTGGTACGTGGACCTCCGCCGGGTGACGCTGGACGGGTCCGCGGCCCCGCTGGTGGGACGGGTCATGCTGGACGAGACCGCCGACCTCGACTACGAGGCCGTGGGCGGGCTGACGCTCGGGGCGGACCCGGTGGCCGCCGCGATGCTGCACGCGGCGGCGGCGCGGGGCCGGGCGCTGGACGCGTTCGTCGTCCGCAAGGCGGGCAAGGCCCACGGGCTGCAGCGCCGGATCGAGGGGCCGGACGTGGCGGGCCGCCGCGTCCTCGCGGTGGAGGACACCTCGACCACGGGCGGCTCCGTGCTCACGGCGGTGGAGGCGCTCCGCGAGGCGGGGGCGGAGGTGGTGGCGGTCGCGACGATCCTGGAGCGCGGCGCCGCCGGCCGGATCGCCGAGGAGGGCCTGGAGTACCGGCACCCCTACGAGGTCGCCGACCTCGGTCTCGGTTAGCGGGCCTTCACGAGCCACTGGGCGCGCTGGCCGTTCGGCTGGCGCGGCTGGAGCCTGCCGTAGATCGCGACCTGCAGGGAGCCGCCGTTCTGGGCGACGACCTGCAGGGGCGCCTCCTTGAACTGGAGGGTGTCGCCGGTGTTGAGCGTGCTGTTGGCGAGCACCTTGCCGCCGGCGTCGGCGACGCGGACCACCACCGTCGTGGGCTGGCCGGTCACGCGGATGACCAGGGGGAGCGGCGCCGTGGGCGACGTCGTGGTCTCGTTGCTGCTCGGCGTGGTGCGCCCGGCATCGCCCGACGGCGAGGCCCCCGCAGGGCCCTTCTTGTCGGGTTCGCTCATGATCGCGTTGACCAGGGCCATGCCCCCGACGATGAGCAGGGCCAAGGCGGCCATCACGGCCAAGGCCGCGATCAGTATGCGCGCGAGACCCCTAGGGTCCGACCGGTGACGTCCCACATGGGGAGGTTAGCGATAACTGTCACCGCTGAGCGACGGACGGGACTCTTCCGGACCATTCTTATTCGGACCGTGGTCCGCTTTGCGGCCCTTCAGGACCTCCCGAATGATCGGAATGACCGAAAGAATCAGGATGACCGCTACGCCCGGGAGGATGTATTTCTCAACGTCGGGCACTTCGGACCCGAGGAAGTGACCGAGGAGGAAGAGGGCGTCCGTCCAGACGATGCCGCCGATCGCGTTCCAGACGAAGAACTTCTTCGAATCCATGCCGAGCATCCCGGCGAGCGGGTTGAGGAACGTCCGGACAATCGGGATGAACCGGGCAAGCACCACCGCCTTCGCGGGGCCGAACCGGTTGAAGTAGTACTCGGCCTTCTCCACCCACTCCTGCTTGAAGATCCGCGAGTCGGGTCTGTCGAAGAGCTTGCGGCCGTAGCGGGCGCCGAGGAAGTGGCCGAGCTGGGCGCCGGCGATCGCCGCCACCGGGCCGCCGATCAGCAGCCAGGGCAGCGACAGCGGCTGGAAGTCCTGGCCGTTGACGGTCGAGACCGCCGTGAGGATCCCCGCCGTGAACAGCAGCGAGTCGCCCGGAAGGATGCAGCCGATCAGAAGACCGGTCTCCGCGAAGATGATGGCGAGCACGCCGATCGTCGCGAACGTGCCGAAAAGCTGCAGCCACGCGGTGGGGTGCAACCACTCGGTGATGTCAAGGGGAAGGGCAGTGAGATCCACACCGCGAGCGTACCTTTCCCCACGCTCCGATTAGGCGGGATACTGAGCGCGGACGGCATGCCCGACCCGGAAACCGCGTGACCTGGGCACTCCCTGGGTACGCGGACGTCCGGGAGCTACCGCCCGGCCGGATGCCCGGCGGCACCCTGCGTATGAAAGGACGCTGACAATGCCCATCGCAACGCCCGAGGTCTACGCGGAGATGCTCGACCGTGCGAAGCGCGACGGCTTCGCCTTCCCCGCGATCAACGTGACGTCCAGCCAGACGCTGAACGCCGCGCTGCGCGGGTTCGCGGAGGCGGAGAGCGACGGCATCGTGCAGGTGTCCACCGGCGGAGCCGACTACCTGTCCGGCTCCACGGTGAAGGACATGGTCACGGGCGCGACCGCGCTGGCCGAGTACGCCCGGGTCGTGGCGGCCAAGTACCCGGTGAACATCGCGCTGCACACCGACCACTGCCCGAAGGACAAGCTGGACGGCTTCATGCGGCCGCTGGTGAAGATCTCGCAGGAGCGGGTGGCGCGCGGCGAGGAGCCGCTGTTCCAGTCGCACATGTGGGACGGATCCGCCGTCGAGCTGCACGAGAACCTGCGGATCGCCGCCGAGCTGCTGGAGGAGTGCGCCAAGGCCCGGATCATCATGGAGATGGAGATCGGGGTCGTCGGCGGCGAGGAGGACGGCGTCGCCAACGAGATCAACGAGAAGCTGTACACCACGCCGGGCGACGCGCTCGCGACCGCCGAGGCCGTCGGCGTGGGCGAGAAGGGCCGCTACATCCTGGCGGCCACGTTCGGGAACGTGCACGGCGTCTACAAGCCGGGCTCGGTCAAGCTGCGTCCCGAGGTGCTCAAGGAGATCCAGGACGCGGTCGGCGCCAAGTACGGCAAGGACAAGCCGTTCGACCTGGTGTTCCACGGCGGCTCGGGCTCCACGCTGGAGGAGATCCGGGAGGCGGTGTCGTACGGCGTCGTCAAGATGAACATCGACACCGACACCCAGTACGCCTTCACCCGCCCGGTCGCCGAGCACATGTTCCGCAACTACGACGGCGTGCTGAAGGTCGACGGCGAGGTAGGCAACAAGAAGCAGTACGACCCGCGCTCGTGGGGCAAGGCGGCGGAGACCGCGATGGCCGCCCGCATCGTCGAGGCCGCCGAGAACCTGCAGTCCGCCGGCAAGAAGCTGAAGTAGCGGAGCGGGCCGGGGGCCGTGCGGCCCCCGGCCAGCCCGTTGCCTGACGAAACGCGGGTAGGCTCGCAGGCGTGGCACTGCCCCGCACCTACGACTCGCAGAACTGCTCGGTCGCCCGCTCGCTGGAGGTCGTGGGCGACCGCTGGACGATGCTGGTCATCCGCAGCGCGTTCCAGGGCGTGCGGCGCTTCGACGACTTCCAGGACGCCCTGGGCGTGGCCCGCAACGTCCTCACCGACCGGCTCAACCGGCTCTGCGACGAGGGCATCATGCGCCGCGTCCCGTACCAGCAGCGGCCGGAGCGCCACGAGTACCGGCTGACCCGCAAGGGCGTGGAGCTGTGGCCCGCGGTCATGACCCTGATGATGTGGGGCGACCGCCACTACGCGCCTGACGGCCCTCCCCTGGTCATCGGCCACCGGGGCTGCGACGGCACGCTGACCCCCTCGTTCACGTGCGGCTCCTGCGGCGCGCACCTCGGCCCCGCCGACGTCGACCCCCGTCCGGGTCCCAGTGCCTAGGGATCCTTCCTCGAAGTCGCCTCGGCAATGCCGCGCGAACGCGTGACCTGGCCGGTGGAGCGACGCCGGAGGCGAGCGGAACCGGGCGGATCGCGAAGCGATGCCGCGTTCGCCCAGGCCAGGTCACGTAGCGAGCCGCCAGGCGAGCGAAGTGGGCCGGGGCTGAATCAACACAGCGTGGTTCGGCGATGAACAGCCATCTGGTCCGGGCGGCGCGGCGCGGTGCGGAGGCGCAGATCGCGCACGTCTCGCTCGTCCGGCACGCGGCCGCCCAGGGGCTGGTCGCGCGGGTCTACGACCAGGTCGAACGGGACTTCGGCATCCTCGCACCGCCGGTGATCCTGCACTCCCCCGTCCCGGAGCTGCTCGCCGCCGTGTGGACGATGCTGCGCGAGACCCTGGTCGCGACGGGGAAGGCCGAGCGCGCGGTCAAGGAGGCCGCCGCCGCGGCGGTGTCGCTCGGCAACTCCTGCCCCTACTGCGTGGCGGCGCACAGCACCACGCTGCACGGCCTCGTGCGCGGGCGCGACGCCACCGCGATCGCCGCGGGCAGGCTCGACGAAGTTGGCGACCCGCGCATCCGTGCGATCGCCGAGTGGGGCGTACGGTTCGGCACGCCGGAGGTTCCCGAGCGCCCGTTCCCGCCCGAGCAGGCGCCCGAGCTCGTCGGCACCGCCTTCGCCTTCCACTACTACAACCGGATGGTCAACATCTTCCTGGGCGAGTCGCCGTTCCCCCCGAGCGCCCCGGCGAGGGCGCACGGCGCGATCAGCCGGGTGATGGGCCGCCTGATGGCCGCGGGCTCGCGCGCCCGGCACGCCCCTGGCGGCTCCCTCGACCTGCTGCCGCCCGCGCCGCCGTCCGGCGACCTGCCCTGGACGGAGGGCAACGAGGTGATCGCCGCCGCGTTCGCGCGCACGTCGGCGGTCATCGACCGGGCGGGCGAGCGGGCGGTGCCGGCGACGGTCCGGGAACTGCTGACCGCCGAGCTCGCCGCGTGGGACGGGCGCGCGGCCGAGCCTGCGCGGATCGACGAGGCCGTGGCCGGACTGCCCGCGCCGGACCGTCCCGCCGGGCGGCTCGTGCTGCTGACCGCGCTCGCCTCGCACCGGGTCGGCCCGGCGGTCATCGCGGAGTTCCGCCGCGACGACGGCGCGGACGCCCGCCTGCTGGAATGCCTCGCGTGGGCCGCGTTCACCACCGCACGGGCGGCGGCGGCCTGACCGGACGCTTGCCCGGCCTTTTGGAAATTGCGACGATCGGGCCATGGTGGTTCGGCTCACGGAAGAGAACTGGGCGGCGACCCGGAAGTATCTGCGCGGGACCGGTGACCGGTTCGCCGAGTTACTGACCTCGGCCGGATCCGGGACGAAGGCCACCGCGACCTGGACGGTGACCGATATGGCGGCGCATGTCGCCACCCTCGCGCGGATGTATCACCAGATGGTCGATCCCGCCGGTTGCGACGATCCGCTGGCCGTGACCGACGACCTCGTCCGGAGCACGATCGTCGATACGGTCGACACCGCGAACGAGGAATTGCTGCGCCTTTTCCCCGAGCGCGATCCAGGGGTCCTCGCGGACGTCCTGCTCCGCGATGTCGACCGCCTTCTGACGGCGACGCGGGACGCCGATCCCGCGATGGCGCTGCCCTGGCTGGGCGGCTCGCACGTCCCGCTCGGCGGGCTCCTGGCGCACCTGCTCAACGAGCTCCAGATCCACGGCCGCGACATCGCCCGGCCCCTGCGCAGGCGCTGGGACGTCCCGCCTCAGGAGGCGGCCCCGTTCTTCGAGATGTTCCTCGTCGGGGTGACCGAGTACGGGTACGGGCGGCTGCTGGAGGGCCACGGCCCCGCGCCGACCGGACGGATCACCGTCGAGTTCCGCTCCGATCACACCGCCCCAGTGGTGATGGCGATGACCGACGGGTTCGTCACCGTGGAAGAGCCCGGCGACCGTCCCGACGTGCGGCTGTTCTTCGACCCGACGGCGCTCAACCTGATGCTTTTCGGACGGATCGGCAGGGCGCGGACCGTGCTGAGCAGGAAGATTGTCATTCGGGGGCGGCGGCCCTGGGTGCTTCCCGCATTCCTCCGGATCGTGCGTCTTCCCTCGTGAACGGCGGCGCCTCCCTTTCACCGGCCCCTTCGAAGGGCGGCCACCGATGACTTCTCGCCGCGGCGAAGGTCTATACAGGTGATCATCCCAGCGAGGTGAGGAGCCGAATGCGTGAGGCGACCGGCGCATCGGCGCCCCTCCGATCGAACGCGCGCATCCTGGAGCGCTCGATCGGCTTTCTCCTGACCGCCGTCCAGCCCGTCACGCGGCCGATGCTCACCCGTCCGACACCCTGCGCGGCCTGGGATCTCACCATGCTGCTCCTGCACGTCGGCGACTCCCTCGCGGCGGTGCACGAGGGCCTGGCGGGAGGCCGGGTCGGCCTACGCCCGGTCGCGGTCGACCCGGCCGACGACCCGGTGTCGGCACTGCGCGTCCGCGCCGCCCGCGTGCTCCGCCACGCCATGGCCTTCCCCGGCTGCGCCGACCGCGACGCGGGGACGGCGGCGATCGGCGACCTGTGCCTGCCCGGCGAGCTGGTGGCCGGCGCGGGCGCCCTGGAAGCGGCCGTGCACGGCTGGGACGTCGCGCAGGCGACGGGCGCGGGGCAGCCCATTCCTCCGGACCTGGCCGCCGATCTCCTGGACGTGTCGAGGGCGCTGGCGCCGCCGTGCGGGCGCCTGCCGCTGTTCGGCGAGCCGCTGGATCCCGGCCCGCACGCGTCGCCCGGCGACCGTCTCGTCGCCTTCCTCGGCCGCCGTCCGGCGGGCTGAGGCGATCTCGCTCAGGTTGCTTCACACAACTTTGTGCGCTCCAATGAGTTGTGTGAAGCAACTCGATGTGCGCACCGTCGCCCGCATCCACGCCGTGCTCGACGACGTCCGGATCCGCCCGTACGGCGTCACCGACCGCGACCGCCTCCGCCGGATGTCGGACCGGCTGTCGGCCGCCAGCCTCTACACGCGCTTCTTCTCCGGCACGCCCCGCATCCCCGACCACTACGTCCGCCTTCTGGAGGGCCTCGACCACTGGCACCGCGAGGCCCTCGTCGCGCTCGACCGGGACGAGATCCTCGGCATCGCCGAGTACGCCCGCGACGCGGCACGACCCTGGCGGGCCGACCTCGCCGTCCTGGTCGCCGACCCCTGGCAGCGCCGGGGCCTCGGCAGCGCCCTCGTCGGCTGCCTGTCCGAACTCGCCGGGCGGCGCGGCATCACCGATTTCGACGCGGACGTCATCCTCACCAACCGGCAGGCGCTCCTGTTCGTCCGGAACGGCTGGCCGGCGGCCCGCTCCACGAGGGACGGCGGGTCCGCCCACTTCCGCCTGCCGCTCCCCGTGCCCGCCTGACCCCGGCCGGTTGAATCCGGACGGGGGCGCCCGCTTACCATGACCGGCATGACCCAGAACCTGCTCGGCGGCCCCGCTCCGACCGAACTTCCGGACAACGTCGAGGCCCGGACGGCCCTGGAGGAGGGCGTCGACCCGTTCGAGGTCGCCGCGCGCCACCCGGACCACCCGGGCGCGTGGGCCGAGCTGGCCGACCGCTCCTTCGCCAAGGGCAGCGTCATCGACTCCTACGCGTTCGCCCGCACCGGCTACCACCGCGGGCTGGACCAGCTGCGCCGGGCGGGCTGGAAGGGCCACGGCCCCATCCCCTGGGAGCACGAGCCGAACCGCGGCTTCCTGCGCGCCCTCCACGCCCTCGCCCGGGCCGCCGCCGCCATCGGCGAGGAGTCCGAGGCCGAGCGCTGCAAGACGTTCCTCCGCGACAGCAGCGCCGAGGCCGCCGACGCCCTCAACGGCTCCTGACGCCACCGATCGAGCGCGCCGCCCGGGACGCCTGGGCGGCGACGCCGGGGATGCCCGACACCAGGAACGGGCCTCCGCCGGCGAGGTCGCCGGCCACGTGCAGTCGACGATCGGGACGACCTCCGGCGAGGACCCGTCCCGTGCCGGGGTCGACGGCGAGGCCGCCGTCCGGGTCCAGCACCGCGCCCTCGGCCAGCAGGGACGAGACGAGCGGCTCGGCCGCCCGGGGGACCGCGTGCGGCGGCGGGTTGACCGCGTTGATCACGATGTCGGCGGCGCGGACGCCCGCCGCGTGCGTGATCTCGAATCCGGACCCCGCCTCGATCTTCTCGATCCCGGGCAGCACCTCCAGCGCCCCCGCCTCGAACAGCTCCAGCAGCAGCGCGGCGTTGCGGGGCACCATCGGCGAGGCCACGCTCGTGATCGTCCGGAAGTGGCGGCCGCGGAGCCGCTCCCGGTCACGTGCCCGCAGCAGCCGCCACGCGATCGGACCGGCGGTGTGCGCGGCCTCCTGAACGATCCGGCGGCCGAGCTGCGGCGCGTCCACCAGGGCGAGCTGCTCGCGCAGGCTCGCCTCAGGGCCCCGTTCCCATGCCGAAGCGATCCAGGCCGCGAGGGCGTCCCAGCTCTCGCCGTGATCTGCCAGCTCCCTGCGGATCAGGTCGGTGAACTCCGCCAGCCCGATCGGCCCCTCCAGGGACCGCAGGCGGTCGGGCGCCAGATACCGGAGGCCGGTCGGAACGGGACGCTGCCAGACGAACGGGAGCGTCCCGCTCCGCGACACCATGCTGATCCTGCCGGTGTGCCCGCGCGCGGCCAGTGACGCCACGATGTCGACCGCGGTCAGGCCCGTCCCGATGACCGCCACATCACTTCGGGGCGGGACGTCCGCGAGGGTCCGCCGCAGTGGATACGGGTCGGCGACGAAGCCGGGCGCGCCCGCCAGCCCGTAGCCGTCGCGGGGAGCGCCCCCGCCGACGCACAGGACGACGCGGTCGGCGGTGTACCGGCGTCCGTCCGCCGTTCGCACGGTTGGGCGGTCTGCGAGGGACACTCCTGTCACGGCCGCGTCGACGACCTCCGTCCGGGCGAACCGGGCGAGCGCGGCCTCCGCCGTGTCCACCAGGTACCGCCCGTACACGGCGCGCGGCGGGATCGGGCGGCCGAGCCGCTCGTCGAGGTGGGTCCCGGCGGGCGCGTCCCCGTCCAGCCAGCGCGCGTAATGCTCCCGGTCCCCCCACCGGATCGACATGATCTCCGGCGGGGCGTTGACGAGCACGGAGTCCAGGTCCGGCTGGTAGGGACGGCCGTGCCACGGCGGCGTCGCAGGGTCGAAGACGGTGACGGACCGGATGTCCGAGGGGTCGAGGGCGTCCAGCAGCGCGACGGCCGCCGCACCCGCCCCGATGATCGCGATGTCCATGCCGCCGAGCCTCGCCGCCCGGCCGCGCCCGCCCCATCCCCCGCGGGCGAGGGATCGTCCCCGGCCGCGATCCCCCATCTGAGGGGGTACGCCCGCCGCGCACGGCGGGCAGACTGGAACGGTGATCGACCAGCGGGAACGGCGGGCCCTCCTCGACGGGGCCGCACGCGCACCGGACGCGTCCGGCCTGTTCGCGGGCGCCTCGTCGCGGCTCGGACGGCTGCTCGGCTTCCAGGCCGCCGCGTGGTCGGCCACCGACCCGGAGACCGGATTGATCACCGCCCCGATGCTGGTCGAGAACCTCGGGCGCGGCGAGCAGTGCTTCGCCTACTGGGAGTGCGCGCTCCTGGAGGAGACCGTGCTGCCCTACCGCGACCTGGCCCGCGCCACCGTCCCGGCCGCCGGGCTCGTGGCGAGCACCGACGGACTGCCCGCCCGCAGCGCGCAGTACCGCAGGCTGCTCGGCCGCCAGGGGATCGGGGACGAGCTCCGCGCCGTCCTGCGGACCGGTGGCCGGCCCTGGGGCGTCGTCAGCCTGTTCCGCGAGAAGGACCGGGAGCCGTTCGGCCCCTCGGAGGTCGCCCTCGTCGCGGGCCTCTCCGCGCCCCTCGCCGACCGCCTCCGCGAACTGGCCCGGCCCGTCCGGCCGCCGGGCCCGGCCGCGGGCCAGGACCCGGGGCTCATCCTGTTCGACCCGGCCGGCACGCCCTTCTCGATCAACGACGAGGCGCGCCACCTCCTCTCCCGCCTCCCGGACGGCCCGTCCGTCCCGTCGCCGCTGGGCCCGCCCCTGCCGGTCTGGCTCGCCGGGACCGCCGCGCAGGCCCGCGCCGTCGCCGCCGGCCGCGACCGCGGAGCGGCCCGCATCCGGATCCGCACCCGCGACGGCCAGTGGCTCGTCGTCCACGCCTCCTGCATGGACGGGGTCCCCGGCGCGCCCGGCCCCACCGCCGTGGTCGTCCAGCCGGCCGCCGGCTCCGACATGGCGCCGGTCATCGCGCAGGCGTACGGCCTGTCCGCGCGCGAACTGGAGATCACCCAGCTGATCGCGCGCGGGCTGACCACCGGCGGCATCGCCGCCGAGCTGGTCATCTCCCCCCCACACCGTCCGCGACCACGTCAAGGCCGTGTTCGCCAAGACGCGCGTGTCGAGCCGCGGCGAGCTGGTCGCGAAGCTGTTCGCCGAGAACTACTGGCCGCGCCGGGGCAGGTGACGGCCGGGAAGCGGCCTCCGGTTTCTTTGTCGCCCGCCTGCGGGTACGCTTTGATCGCAAGAGGCCCCTTCGCGCTTGCGGCGACCGGGGCCTTCGTCGTGGGAAGGAAGAACGGCATGCCTGCCATCGTTCTTGTCGGTGCCCAGTGGGGAGATGAGGGCAAGGGCAAGGCGACAGACCTGCTCGGTGGGGACGTCGACTATGTCGTCCGATACCAGGGCGGCAACAACGCGGGCCACACGGTGGTCATCGGCGACAAGAGCTACGCGCTGCACCTGCTGCCGTCCGGAGTGCTGTCGCCCGACGTCGTCCCCGTCATCGGCAACGGCGTGGTGATCGACCCGGCCGTGCTGCTGCAGGAGATCGACGGCCTGCGGGACCGCGGCATCGGCTGCGAGCGGCTCCTGATCTCGGCGAACGCGCACCTGATCATGCCGCACCACCGCGCCCTCGACAAGGTCACCGAGCGCTACCTCGGCAAGGCCCGGATCGGCACCACCGGCCGCGGCATCGGCCCCACCTACGCCGACAAGATCAACCGGATGGGCATCCGCGTCCAGGACCTGTTCGACCCGAACATCCTCACGCAGAAGCTCGACCTGGCCCTGCGCGAGAAGAACCAGGTCCTGACGAAGGTCTACAACCGCCGCCGCATCGAGACCGGGCCGATCGTCCAGGAGTACCTGGCCTACGGCGAGCGCCTCAGGCCGTTCGTCGCCGACACCACGCTCGTCCTCAACAAGGCGCTGGACGACGGCAAGGTCGTCCTCCTGGAGGGCGCGCAGGGCACGCTGCTCGACATCGACCACGGCACGTACCCGTTCGTGACCTCGTCCAGCCCCACGGCCGGCGGTGCCTGCGCGGGCTCCGGCGTCGGCCCCACCAAGATCACCCGTGTGATCGGCATCCTCAAGGCCTACACGACCCGCGTCGGGTCCGGGCCGTTCCCCACCGAACTGCTGGACGAGCAGGGCGAGTACCTGCGCACCACCGGCGGCGAGTACGGCGTGACCACGGGCCGCGACCGCCGCTGCGGCTGGTTCGACGCCGTGATCGCCCGCTACGCCACCCGCGTCAACGGCATCACCGACTACTTCCTGACGAAGCTGGACGTCCTGTCCGGCCTGGAGCGGGTCCCGGTGTGCGTCGCCTACGAGGTCGACGGCGTCCGGGTGGACGAGCTGCCCACGACGCAGACCGAGTTCCACCACGCCAAGCCCGTCCTCGAATACCTGGACGGCTGGCAGGAGGACATCACCGCCGCCAAGAAGTTCGAGGACCTGCCCGCCAACGCGCAGGCCTACGTCCGGGCCCTGGAGAAGATGTCCGGCGCCCAGATCTCCGCGATCGGCGTAGGCCCCGGCCGCGACCAGACCCTTTCTCTGAGGCCCCTGGTCTGACCTGGCGTTTCCCTTGCGCTCACCCGTTCTCCACCGGGCGTTCGGTGACGGGCGGTAGCGTGCGGTCGGTGATCTCTTCCGTCGAGGTGCACGGGCATCGGGGGGCGCGCGGCCTCCGTCCGGAGAACACCCTGCCCGGCTTCACCCACGCACTCGACCTCGGCGTCGACGTGATCGAGCTGGACGTGGGCCTGTCCTCGGACGGCGTGGTCGTCCTCGGCCACGACCAGGTGCTCTCCCCGGCCGTCCTCGCCGACACGGGCCCCGCCTGGCCGGGCGACCCCGCCTACCCTTATCTCGGCAGGCCCGTCCGCGAACTGTCACTCGCCCAGTTGCGGACGCTCGACGCGGGCCTCAGCTGCGAGTCCGCCCCGATGCCCGGCACCCGCATCCCCACGCTCGCGGAGGCGTGCGCCCTACTGGCCCCCACCGGCGTCAGGCTCTCCGTCGAACTCAAGACGGACCCGTCCTGGACCGACGAAGAGGTGGAGCTCCTGACGGCTTCCGTGGCGGCCGTCATGAAGGCCTTCGGCTGCACCGAGCGCTCCCAGCTCCTGGCCTTCGACTGGCGCGTCCTGACCGAGGCCCGCCGCCACTACCCGGACCTGGGCCGCGTCGCCCTGATGGAACGCAAGACCCTGACCCCGGAGACCGCCTGGCTCGCAGGCCACTCCCCGACCGACCCGGTGGCCGCGGCCCTCGCCCTGGGCGCCACGGCCGTCTCCCCCGAACACGAGATCACCACCCAAGCCCTGATAGACCAGGCCCACTCAGCGGCCCTCCCGGTCATCGTCTGGACGGTCAACACCCCCGAGGACATGACCCGCTTCATGACCCAGGGCGTAGACGCGATAGTCACCGACTACCCGGATGTTCTCCAGACCCTCCAAGCACGAACCCCCGCCGTCTGACGCACGACGCCCAGCCACCGCCGCAACCCCGCAACAACCTCAAGGGCCGCGATCGCGTCCGAAGGCAGGTTCGAGCTTGCGAGAACCTGATCGCGCAGCGAGCCGCCAGGCGAGCCGGAGCGATGCCAGCGATCGCCCGCAGTACTCGACGATGGAGGGCCCCCAGGGCCCGAAGGAGGAGAGCACTGCAATAAACACGCCGCGATCGCGTCCGAAGGCAGGTTCAAGCGAAGCGAGAACCTGATCGCGCAGCGAGCCGCCAGGCGAGCCGGAGCGATGCCAGCGATCGCCCGCAGTACTCGACGATGGAGGGCCTTCAAGGCCCGAAGGAGGAGAGAAATGCAAAAAACTACAACCAGCCGTTGCGGCGGAAGCCTCTGTAGAGGGCGAAGCAGGCGAGGGAGATGACGCTGAGGATCATGGGGTAGCCGTACTGCCAGCGGGTTTCGGGCATGTGGTCGAAGTTCATGCCGTAGACGCCGGCGATGGCGGTGGGGACCATGAAGATGGCGCCCCAGGCGGAGATCTTGCGCATGTCCTTGTTGTCGGCGACGGTGACCTGGGTCATGTGCGCCTGGAGGATGGGGTTGAGGAGTTCGTCGTAGGACTCGACCTGCTCGCGGACGCGGGTGAGGTGGTCTTCGACGTCGCGGAGGTATTCCTTGATCTCGGCGGGGACGAAGCGGCGTCCGGTGAGGTTGCGCAGGGGGCCGGCGAGGGGGCCGACGGCGCGCTTGAGCTGGATGACTTCGCGCTTGAGACGGTAGATGCGGCGGGACTCGTCGGTGCGCTCGGGGGAGAAGACGGCCTCTTCGACCTCGTCGATGTCCTCCATGACGGCGTCGGCGACGCCGACGTAGCCGTCCACGACGCGGTCGGTGACGGCGTGCAGGACGGCGGCGGGGCCGTGGGCGAGGCGGGCGGGGTCCTTTTCGAGGTCGCGGCGGACGGGGCCGAGGGCGCCGTGGGCGCCGTGCCGGACGGTGACGACGAAGTCGGGGCCGCAGAACAGCATGATCTCGCCGGTTTCGACGACTTCGGCGCCGCCGGGGCCGCTGGAGACGTAGCCGACGGTCTTCATGACGACGAAGTGGACGTCGTCGTAGCGTTCGAGCTTGGGGCGCTGGTGGGCGTGGATGGCGTCCTCGACGGCGAGGGGGTGCAGGCCGAAGACCTCGGCGAGGTCGGAGAGTTCGCCGGCGGACGGCTCGTGGAGGCCGACCCAGACGAAGCCGGCGCTGTCGCCTTCGGGGACGAGCCGGCCGTCACGGACGAGGCGGACGGCGTCGGCGACCGTGGCGGTGCAGACGCGGTGGCCGTCGATGTAGGCGGCCCAGTCGATGACGGCGGAATCGCGGTTCGCAGCCTGCACGCCGCTGGGGCGGCCGCGCGTCTTGAACAGCGCGCGGCTGGGGCGGACTCGTGTCATGGCCATGGGAGGTGCTCCTAACCCGCCGGCCACGCACGCAGTGCGCGCTCAACCCAGGCTGGTCAGCGAAGGGAGCGCGCGAGGGCGTCGGCCGGGCGCCAGATGGAGGCGGACGGTGGAACAGTCCTGCTCGGACTGTGAGGGTTCTCCGGCGAACTGCAAGTATCACCAGGACTCATCCCGACCACCTCCTTTCGGGCACCTCGACGCCGGGCGGTCAAGCCCGTGGCAGCCTACCAGCCGATATGTAGGACGCCGCCCGTATCGGTGAGGTTCACACATCCCCGGTGTGATGGCGGCCTCACCCCGCTGCATGCCCCTTCGCGCAAGGGTTATGCGCGCCCTGCGGGCGGCGGGGGACCAGTAAGCTCGCGACGTGCGAGTACTCGTCCTTGGATCGGGTGGCCGCGAGCATGCGCTCGCCCGCGCCCTGCACCGTGACCCTGCCGTCACCGCCCTCCACTGCGCCCCGGGCAATCCGGGCACGGCAGAGATCGCGGACAACCACCAGCTCGATCCGACGAACCGCACGGCGGTGGTGGAACTGGCCGCGCGGCTCCGGGTGAGCCTGGTCGTCATCGGCCCGGAGGCCGTGCTCGTGGCCGGGGTCGGCGACGCCCTGCGCAAGGCCGGCATCCCCTGCTTCGGGCCTGACCGGGCCGCCGCGAAGATCGAGGCGTCCAAGGCGTTCGCCAAGGAGGTCATGGCCGCGGCGGGGGTGCCGACCGCCGACTCGCGGGTGTGCGAGTCGAGCGGGCAGGCCGAGGAGGCCCTCGACGCCTTCGGCCCGCCGTACGTGGTGAAGGACGACGGGCTCGCGGCCGGGAAGGGCGTGGTCGTCACCGAGAGCCGCGAGGAGGCGCTGCGGCACGCCGACGCGTGCGACCGCGTCGTGGTCGAGGAGTACCTGGACGGTCCCGAGGTCTCCCTGTTCGCGCTGTGCGACGGGCAGCACGCGGTCGCGCTGCTGCCGGCGCAGGACTTCAAGCGCGCCTACGACGGCGACGAGGGCCCGAACACCGGCGGAATGGGCGCCTACACGCCGCTGCCGTGGGCGCCGCCCGAACTGGTGGACGAGGTCATGGCCACGGTCGTCCAGCCCACCGTGGACGAGCTGCGCCGACGTGAGACCCCGTACGTCGGTGTCCTGTACGCCGGGCTCGCGCTGACGTCCAGGGGCGTGCGAGTGGTGGAGTTCAACGCGCGGTTCGGCGACCCCGAGACCCAGGTGGTGCTGGACCGCCTGGACACCCCGGTCGCCACGCTGCTCCAGGCCTGCGCGATCGGCGGGCTCGACCCGGACCTGCGCCTCGAATGGCGGCCGGGCGCGGCCGTCACGGTGGTCGTGGCCGCCGAGGGCTATCCGGCCGCCCCGGCGAAGGGCGACGAGATCACCGGCCTGGAGGAGGCCGGCGCGGTCGAGGGCGCCTACGTCCTGCACGCGGGGACCGCGCTCGGCGGCGAGGGGCAGCCCGTCGCGAGCGGCGGGCGGGTCCTCAACGTCGTCGGCACCGGGCCCGACCTCGCCGCGGCCCGCGCCGCCGCCTACGAGGCCGTGTCCAGGATCGGCCTGCGCGGCTCCCACCACCGGACCGACATCGCGCTGAAGGCGATCTCCGTGCCATGATTACCTGATTACATCGATACAAGGCGGGTCAGGCATGGCATCCCCTTCCGTGCCGGCGGGCGGAGAGGTCTACCGCGTCACGACGCTGGAGCTCTTCTTCGACCTGGTGTTCGTGTTCGCGGTGACCCAGCTCAGCCACGTGCTGGTCAAGGAACTGAACGCGCTGGGCCTGGTCCAGGTCGTGCTGATGTTCGGCGTCCTGTGGTGGATGTACGGCGGCTACGCCTGGCTGACCAACACCCTCACGCCCACGACGGCGGGGCGGCGCCTGATGCTCCTGGTCGGGATGGGCGGGTTCTTCATGGTGGCCCTGGCCACCCCGACGGCGTTCAAGGGCGGCGGCGTGCTCTGGGGCTTCGGGTACCTGGTGCTGGTGCTCGCCCATGTGACGCTGTACGCGCAGGGCAATCCGAACATCCTGCGCGTCCTGCCGGCCAACCTGCTCGCGGCCGTCCTGATCATCATCGCGGGGGTCCTCGACCACGGACCGGCCGTGTACGTGCTGTGGACGCTCGCGCTCGTCGTCCCGATCGTCCAGCCGTACATCGTCTCGCCGGGCGGGCTGTTCACCATCCAGCCCGCGCACATCGTCGAGCGGCACGGGCTGCTCGTCATGATCACGATCGGCGAGTCGGTGATCGCGGTCGGGGCGGGCGCCGAGCACGCGCACCTGGACCCGGGCCTCGTCGTCGCCGTGCTGCTCGGGCTGGCGCTCGCCGCCGCCGTCTGGTGGAGCTACTTCGCCAGGGACGACGAGCGCGCCGAGGAGTCGCTGACCGCCGCCGACGACGTGCGCCGCACGCAGATGACGATGTTCGGCTACTTCTACGCCCACATCCCGCTGGTCGTCGGGATCATCGTCGCGGCGGCCGGCATGGGGCAGGCCGTCGGGCACGCCTGGGACGGCCTGCACACCGGTCCCGCGCTCGCGCTGGCCGGCGGCGTCGCGCTCTACCTGGCGGGCGACGTGGCGTTCCGCCGGACCGTCCGCATCGGGCCGTCCCGCATCCGGCTCGGCGCCGCCGCCGCCGCACTCGCGGTCACCCCGCTCGGCCTCTGGGTGGCCGCCGCCGAGATCGCCGCGCTGGTCCTGGTGATCGCCGCCGCGCTGGCGCTCGAACACGCGGCGACCCGGCCGGACGCGCCGGTTCCCGGCCTGGGACAATCGTCGGGTGATTGAGCGCTACACCCTTCCGGAGATGGGCCGCGTCTGGAGCGACGCGCACAAGTACGAGCTGTGGTGCCAGGTGGAGGTCCTCGTCGTCGAGGCCCACGCCGAGGCCGGCACGATCCCGCCGGAGGTGGTGGAGCCGGTGCGCAAGGCGCCGCCGCCGACGCCGGACGCCGTGCACGCCATCGAGGCGGTGACGCAGCACGACGTGATCGCCTTCCTGTCGGCGTGGGCCGACAACACCGAGCCCCGGGAGGCCGCCCGGTACGTCCACTTCGGCATGACGTCGTCGGACCTGCTCGACACGGCGCTCGCGCTGCAGCTGGTCGAGGCCACCGACATCCTGCTGGAGAAGGCGGACGCGCTCGTGGCGACGCTGCGCGACCACGCGCTGGCGCACCAGGCGACGCTGCGGGTCGGGCGCACGCACGGCATCCACGGCGAGCCGGACGTGTGGGGCCACCGCGTCGCCGACTTCGCGTTCGCCATGGCCCGGTCCCGCGACCGGCTGCGGCGCGCCCGCGAGGCCGTGGGCGTGATGGCGATCTCGGGCGCGGTCGGGACGTACTCCAACATCGACCCGGCGATCGAACTGCACGTCGCGCGCAAGCTCGGTCTGAAGGCCGCGGACGTGTCGACGCAGGTCGTCCTGCGGGACGGGATCAGCGAGTGGACGTCGTCCCTGGCGATCATGGCGACGGTGTGCGAGGCGGTCGCGCTGGAGGTGCGGCACGGGCAGCGCACCGAGGTCCGGGAGCTGTGGGAGCCGTTCGGCAAGGGCCAGAAGGGCTCCTCGGCGATGCCGCACAAGAAGAACCCGATCATCTCCGAGCGGCTGGCGGGGATGGCGCGGATCGTGCGGGCCCAGGTCGTCCCGGTGCTGGAGGGCATCCCGCTGTGGCACGAGCGCGACATCTCGCACTCCTCCACAGAGCGGATCGCGCTGCCGGACGCCTCCATCGCCCTCGACTACATGCTGAACCTGACGAACCGCCTCATGTCCGGACTCGTCGTCGACGAGGCGCGGATGCGGGAGAACCTGGAGTCGACCGGCGGGCTCATCTACACCTCGACCGTCCTGCTGGAGCTGGTCGAGGCGGGCATGTCGCGCGACGACGAGGCGTACCCGCTCGTCCAGAAGGCCGCCATGCAGACCTGGGAGACCGGCACGCCGTTCCGCGAGACGCTGCGCGTGCACGCGGCGGAGGCGGGCCTCACGCTGGACGAGAAGCGCCTGGACGAGGTGTGCCGCCCCGAGCGCTTCGTGGAGCGCCTCGGCCCGATGTTCGACCGCCTGACCGCTCTCAGGTAGGAGGGGCCGTGCAGGGGACCCTGACCGAGCTGAACGCCTACCCGCTCAAGAGCGGCGGCGGGACCGCGCTGCGCGGCGCCGAGCTGACCGAGCGCGGCCTGCCGTTCGACCGCGAGTTCATGCTGGTCACCCCCGAAGGCCGCTTCCTGTCCCAGCGCGACCACGCCCGGATGGCGCTGATGCGCCCGTCCTACGACGGGACGGTCCTCACGGTGGACGCCCCCGGCGCCCCGCGGCTCGTCCACAAGGCCACGGACGAGGGCGAGGTGCGGGAGGTCTCGGTCCAGCGGTCGCAGTGCCGGGGCGTCGACCAGGGCGACGAGGCGGCGGCCTGGTTCGGCGACCTGCTCGGCGCCGGCTGCCGCCTCGTGCGCTTCACCGGCGCGCGCCCCACGGCCCGGGGCGGCGGCGAGGTCATGTTCGCCGACGGCTACCCGCTGCTGGTCATCTCCGCCGAGTCCCTCGCCGACCTCAACGCGCGGCTGGACGAGCCGCTCCCGATGAACCGGTTCCGCCCGTCCCTCGTCGTCGAGGGCCTCGGCCCCTACGGCGAGGACGAGGTGCGCCTGCTGCGCGTCGGCGAGGCCGTCATCGAGATGGTCAAGCCCTGCACCCGCTGCGTCATCACCACCACCGACCAGCGGACCGCCGAGCGCGGCCGCGAGCCGCTGCGGACGCTCGCCTCCTACCGCACCCGCGACCGCGGCATCCAGTTCGGCCAGAACTGCGTCCCGCGCGTCCTCGGCACGCTCAGGGTGGGGGATCCGGTGGAGGTCGTCGAGGCCCGCACCCCCTGATGATCTTCAAAACCCCGGCGGCGGGGGCCCGCCGCCCCTAGGCTCCCCCTGGGAATTTTCCCAGGGAACGCGAACCTTTGGCGTGTTCCGGAAGTCTCAACGAGCAGACTGACGCCCGCGGGGCCCGGGCCGGACGCCACACCTCCGGCCCGATGGTTTACTGGGGTCGCGTCGGCAGCGGGGGGACACCGTCAGGCACGCTCGGCCCTCGTGCTCCCAACTGGATCGCACACGCAACCGCACCCGAGAGGAAGTTAGGCGGCATGAGCATGGGCCACGAGGTTCGCTACCGCATGCGCGGCGGCCGGCAGCTGCACGGCACGGTCTTCATCCAGGGGGCGAAGAACGCCGTCCTGCCGATGATCGGCGCCTCGCTGATGGCCTCCCGGGGACGCACCGTGCTGCGCAACGTCCCGATCATCGAGGACGTGCGGCGGGCGGTGGAGCTGGCCCGGGCCATCGGCGCCAAGGCCGAGCTGCACGAGACCGAGCGCACGCTGGTGATCGACGCCTCGACGCTGAGCAGCCCCGTGCTGCCCGCCGAGATCGCGTCCCGGTTCCGCGGCTCGTTCCTGTTCGTCCCGGCGCTGCTGCACCGCCTCGGCGAGGCGGTCATCGAGGGCGTCGGCGGCTGCAACCTCGGCAGCCGCAACCTGGACTTCCACTACAACGGCTTCAAGCGGATGGGCGCCACGGTCACCGAGCACGTGGCCGACAACGGCGACGGCATCATCCACATCAAGGCCGGCGACCTGCGCGGCGGCACGCTCTACTGCGACACCCCCTCGCACACCGGCACCGAGAACCTGATCATGGCGGCGGCGCTGGCGCACGGCACCACGCTGATCAAGAACGCGGCGCTGGAGCCGGAGGTGCTGGACAACATCGCCATCCTCCAGGCGATGGGCGCCCGGATCAGCGGCGGCGGCACCGGGTTCATCACGGTCGAGGGCGTCGACGAGCTGACCGCCGTCGAGCACACTGTGATGCCCGACCGGATCGACGCCGGCGTGTTCGTGATGGCCGCCGCGATCACCGGCGGCGACCTCAGCCTCGTCGGCGCCTCGCTGGAGCACCTCGGCGTCGCGGCCGACAAGCTGGAGCAGATGGGCGTGGAGTTCCACCAGCAGGGCGCCGTCCTGCAGGTGCGCCGCGACCGCACGCTCCGCCCGATCAACGTCATCACCGACGAGTACCCGGGCTTCGCCACCGACCTGCAGTCGCCGATCATGGCGGTGTCCTGCCTGGCCGAGGGCCCGTCCTACATCTACGAGCGGATCTTCGACGGCCGGTTCAAGCTGGCCGGGGAGCTGGCGAAGATGGGCGCCGACATCGAGGTGGACGGCAACCGCGCGAAGGTCAACGGCCCGCGCGGCCTGCGCGGCGCCGAGGTCGAGGCGCACGACCTGCGCTGCGGCAGCGCGCTGGTGCTGGCCGGCCTCGCCGCCGAGGGCGAGACCACCATCACCTCCGCCTACTACCTCGACCGCGGGCACGCGCACACGGCCGAGCGCCTCTCCCAACTCGGCGCCGAGATCGTCCGGGAAGTCGGCTAGATCCCGCGGCGCCGCCCGTCCCGGGTCGCCGTGCGCCGATCGGCCGAATGTGGCCTTAGGCCTGACCAACTCCTGGTTGATCCCTGACGGACCGAGTAACGGCCGGCGGCAAATCCGTTGAGCCGTGCGTTACCGCCTGGTTACGCACGGCTCGGACGGACCTTCCTTACCACGCGAAGCTTGACTCTCTGACCTGCGAAGTCATGCGTGGAACGGTCCGAATCGACCGGACCGTAACGCGGTAAAAAATCACCGGCGACCCCCGGCCGCGCGGTCTGGACGGATCACTCGTCTTTCCGGAGCAGGTGAGATCGGGTCGCCGGATTTCGGCCCTCGCGTAAACCAAACGGACGCCGCAGGGGTCCCTCCAGTACGTAGGAGCGTCAGGAAGGGACCCCCGCCGTGATTTCGGGTCTTGTTTTTCAACTTCGGACATCCGAAGATGCAGGATCAAGGCTGGCCGATTGGTGACAAATTACTGACCAGGGGGTCGCGTAGGTTACTTTTTCGCCGCACTCTTGATTCGATTTCGCGTCTGGGTGTCACATCATGTAGCCCTGACCCGATCTGCCAGCTAGAAGGAGATCTCCTCCGCTTCGCCGAAGCGGATGGGAGCTCGGGCAAGAAGGCCCACCTCCGCTTTCCGGAGGCGGGTCGACCGGAAGTCGAATCGCACGGGAACTGCGGGTGCTGGGTCAGAAGGCAGGGGCGTCAAGCCATGAGTCAACCGTTGGGCGGAACGTGCGCGATCAGATGGCCGGGGCGGCGCCCCCGCCGAGAGGCCGGATGGGAAGCGAGCGATCACCGATGACGGCGGCGAGAACGGGGTCCGTCACCCCCGACCTCACGATCGGGGTCGTGGGCCCCCATGACCTCGTCGAACGGGTCATGCTCATGGGCCATGGCCCGACCCCCGTACCGAGCAGGCTGGTGGCCGCCGCGTACCGCGACGAGCAGGAGGCGGCCGACAAGGTCGTGCGCCTCGGCTCGGGCGTTGACGTGTGCCTGTTCGCCAGCCCGGTCCCCTACGACTTCGCGCGCAAGGCCGGCGTCCTGACGATGCCCGCCACGTACGTGCCGCTGAACGGCGCCGCCCTGCAGGGCGCGCTGCTGCGGGCGTCCCTCGACGAGCGCTTCGACCCGGCCAGGGTGAGCATCGACGTGCTCGGCCGCGCCGAGGTCGAGGAGGCCTACTCCGAGATCAGCCTCGGCACCGAGCAGGTGCACCTGCGCGAGGAGGCCGCGGGCCCCGGCACGCTCGCCGCGTTCCACGAGCGGCTCTGGCGACGCGGCGCCACCACCGTCGCGATGACCTGCGTGCACGCCACCGCCGAGCGCATGGAGATGGCGGGCGTCCCGACCATCCGCGTCCGGCCGACCGGCGCCGCGATCCGCAGCTCCCTGCAGACCGCCGCGCTCCTCGGCGCCCACCACCGCCTGGAGGAGTCGCAGCTCGTCGTCGTGCTGGTCGACGTCCCGACCCTCCGCGAGACCCCGCGCCGCGTCACCCCGCGCTACTGGCGCGACGAGCTGAAGCTGGCCCTGCACCGGGTGCTCCTCCAGGAGGCGCACCGGATGAACGCCTCGGTGTGGCCCGTCGACGACCACAGCTACCTCGTCATCGCCACGCGCGGCTCGGTCACCGCGTCCACCGAGGGCTTCCGGACGCCGCCGTTCGTCGAACGCGTCCGCGAGGAGCTCGGCCTGGCCATCGAGGTCGGCATCGGCATGGGCCGCACGGCCCACGAGGCGGAGAACCACGCCCGCGCCGCCCTGGCACGCTCCCAGAGCTCCCAGCGGGCGCAGGGCTTCGCGCTGGACCGCGACGGCCGCGCGCTCGTCCCCGCGCCGCGCACGCCGCCGCGCGCCCAGCCGCAGGCCAAACCGAAGGGCCTGGAGATCCTGGCCCGGCTCGCCGACAAGCTCGGCGACCAGGAGCAGCCCCTCATCGTGGACGCGGAGAACGCCGGCAAGATGCTCGGCGTCACGCCCCGCACGGCCCGCCGCCTCCTGCGCACGCTGGTCGAGGAGGGCCTCGCCTGGCCGCTCCCCCCGAACCGCACCCCCCAGCCGGGCCGCCCCCGCCAGCTCTACCGCCTGATCGTCGAGAAACTAGGGCCCGCGGCGAAGACGAGTTGATGGCAGTGCCCTCCTCCTTCGGGCCTTGGCGGCCCTCCATCGTCGGGCACCGCGGGCGATCGCTGGCATCGCTTCGACTCGCCTTGGCGGCTCGCTGCGCGATCAGATTCTTGCTTCGCTCGAATCTGCCTTCGGACGCGATCGCAACGTCGAGGACGGTCGCGGGACCGGGAGAGGGCTGGGGCGGGCGGGCGGCTACCGGTTGAAGGTCTTGGCGACGGTCAGGAAGGCGTCGTTCTCCTCGGGGGAGCCTATGGAGACGCGGGCGCCCTCGCCGTCGAAGGGGCGGACGCTCACGCCCTGGGCGTCGCAGGCGGCGGAGAACTCCATCGTGCGGTCGCCCAGGCGCAGCCACACGAAGTTGGCCTCGGTGGGCGGGACCGTCCAGCCGTCGGCGAGGAGGGCGGCGCGGACGCGGTCGCGCTCCTTCACCGTGCCCTCGACGCGCTCCATCAGCTCGTCGGTGGCGGCCAGGGACGCGACGCCGGCGGCCTGCGCAACGGAGTTCACGCTGAACGGCAGGAACGTCTTGCGGATCGAACCGGCGACGAGCGGGTGCGCGACGAGATAGCCGATGCGCAGGCCCGCGAGGCCGTAGGCCTTGGAGAACGTGCGCAGGATCGCCAGGTTCGGGCGGTCGCCGTAGAGGGTGAGGCCGTCGGGGACGTCGCCGTCGCGGACGTACTCGCGGTACGCCTCGTCCAGGACGACCAGGCAGTCCGCGGGGACGCGGTCCAGGAACGCCTCGATCTCCGCGCGGCCGACGGCGGTGCCGGTGGGGTTGTTCGGGTTGCAGACGAAGACCACCCGCGTGTTCTCGGTGATGGCGTCCGCCATCGCGCGCAGGTCGTGGGTCTCGTCCCGCAGCGGCACCTGGACGCTCGTCGCGCCCGACAGCGACACCAGCAGCGGGTACGCCTCGAACGACCGCCACGCGTAGACGACCTCGGCGCCCGGCTCGGCGACGGCCTCCAGCAGCATCTGGGTCATCCCGACGGAACCGCAGCCCACCGCGACGTGGTCGGCGGGGACGCCGCAGAACGACGCGATCGCCTCGGTCAGCGAGGTCGCGTTGTTGTCCGGGTAGCGGTTGATGTTGCGCGCCGCCTCACCGATCGCCTCCACGACCGAGGGCAGCGGCCCGTGCGGCGACTCGTTGGACGACAGCTTGAACGAGCGGCCCTCGGGCGACACCACGACCTTGCCGGGCCGGTAGGCCACGAAGCGGTCGAGGACGGAGCGGAAGCGGGGTGTGGTTGCCTCGGACACCGTTGTCCTCCAGATTGCACAGGGGTGATGGGCCCCAGCCTACGCAGCGTTCCTCATCATCCAGCAAACGGCCACGATCCGGACGAACTCCCAGTCCTGGGTGTCCCGCGGCCACCATCCCCGGTTGAACGCGTCCTCCGCGAACCCGTGCAGGTACCCCATCAGCTCGTCCGCGCCGGGCGGTTCGCCGGGCGCGCCGAGCTCGTCGCGGAGGCTGGCCACGTGCTGGTCGACGGCCGCCGCGAGGCCCGGGGAACCGGACATCTCCGCGACGCCCGCCTCTCCGATGTCCCGGACGAGCAGGCCGAGAACTTCGGGCGAGTCACCGTTCATAGGGGGTGAAACTAGCAACGGTCAGGCGCTGCTCGGAACATCGCCCCAGGTAAAAGCTCATCCGCGGGGCCGCAGCATGGGCGGCCTCAGCTGCTCGGCATCGCCCCGGCGGTAGAGGCGCGCGGGCCGTCCGCCGTCCCGGGTCGTCGTCCGGTCGGTCGGGATGAGGAACCGGTCGGCGCCGGTCACCTTCCGGTGGAAGTTCCGCGGGTCCAGGGTGGTGCCCCACACGATCTCGTAGACGCGCCGCAGCTCCGCGACCGTGAACTCGGGCGGGCAGAACGCCGCCGCCAGCGAGGTGTACTCCAGCTTCGCCCGCGCCCGCTCCATCCCGTCGCCCAGGATCCGCCGGTGGTCGAACGCGGCCCGGTCGTGGTGGAGGAGGTCGTCCACGGCCGTCCACAGCACCTGGGCGCGGCTGGAGGCGGGCAGGTCGGGCGCCAGCCCCAGGTACGCGACGCTCACCACCCGCTGCCGGGGGTCGCGGTCCGGGTACCCGTAGGTGGCGAGCTGCTCCAGGTGGATCCGCACGTCCGCGAGCCCCGCCCGCTCGGCCATCAGCCGGGCCGCGGCGACCGGCAGGTCCTCGTCGAGCTGGATGAAGCCGCCCGGCAGCGACCACGCCCCCTCGTACGGCGCCCGGTCGCGCCGCCACCGCAGGGCGCACAGGCGCTGCTCCCGGACGGTGAGCACGACGAGGTCGACGGAGACGGCGAGCCGGGGCACGGACATGCAACGAACTTAGCGGGGCCGGCCCCCCGCCGAGACCAGGAAGGCCCGGCGGGCCGGGCCTTCCTGGCCCTGTGTTTTCTCAGTCCCGGCCCACTTCGCTCGCCTGGCGGCTCGCTACGTGACCGGGCCTGGGCGAACGCGGCATCGCTTCGCGATCTGCCCGGTTCCGCTCGCCTCCGGCTTCGCTCCACCGGGCAGCTCACGCGTTCGCACGCGGGGCACGAGACCACTTCGAGCCAGGCCCTAGTCCTCCTTGGGGATCTCGACGGGGACGGTGGCGGCCGGGGCTCCGTTGTGGCCGTTGGCTCCTGCCGGGGCGCTCTGGGTGTTCATCCCGGCCAGGAGCTGGCGGGCGACGCCGAGGCCGGTGCCGCCGAGCGTGAGGGCCTTGGCGAGCATGTCCTCGACGCCCTGGGCGCCGTTCAGCACGACCATGTTGTCGACGTTGCCGAACACGCCCGCGCCGGCCTCGACGATCTGCGGCCACTGCTCGGCGAGCTGCTGGGCGATGACGGCGTCGGTGTTCTCCGCCAGCGCCTCCGCGCGGGCCTTGATCGCCTCGGCCTCGGCCAGGCCGCGGCGCCGGGTCGCGTCTGCCTCGGCCTCACCGATCAGCCGGATGGCCTCGGACTCGCGCTGCGCCTTCAGCTGGACCTCGGTCGCGGCGGCCTGGGCGTAGGAGATGCGCTCCTCGCGCTCGGCCTCGGCCAGCTTGACCTGCTCGTAGGCGCGGGCGTCGGCGGGCTTGCGGATCTCGCTCTCCAGCCGCTTCTCGGTGCGCTCGGCCTCCAGCTCGGCGTTGCGGGTCTCCTTGAGGATGACCTCCTGGCGGGCCTGCTGGGCGGCCTGCTGCACCTGGCCCTCGTACTCGGCCTTCTTCATCTCGGTGTCCCGGATGACCGCCGCGTTCTGCCGCTCGGTCTCCTGCTCGCGCTCGGTGGCCTCCTGGTTGCGCTCGGCCTCGGCGATGCGGGCGGCGGCGGCGACCCTGGCGGCGTGCGGGCGGCCGAGGTTGGTGATGTAGCCGGTCTCGTCGTCGATCTCCTGGATCTGCAGGGAGTCGACGACCAGGCCGAGCTTGCTCATCTCGTCGGCGGCCGAGCCGCGGGTCTCGGAGGTGAGCCGCTCGCGGTTGAGGATCAGGTCCTCGACGGTGAGGTTGCCGATGATCGAGCGCAGGTGGCCGGTGAACAGCTCGTGGATCGCGCCGTCCATCGAGTTCTGCTGCTCCAGGAAGCGGCGCGCGGCGTTGGCGATCGACACGAAGTCGTCGCCGACCTTGTAGATGACCACGCCGCGGACCTTGACCGGGATGCCCTGCTGCGTCACGCAGTTGACCTCCAGGTTCGCGGCGCGGCTGTCGAGCCGCAGCCGGCGCGCCGTCTGGAAGCCGGGCAGGACGGACGTCCCCTTACCGGTGATGATCTTGAATCCGAGGCTGTCCACCCCGTCGATCGGCTTGGACTTCGCGCCGAGCCCGGAGATGATCAGGGCCTCGTTCGGCTCGGCGACCCGCCACACCATCTTGAACAGAACGATCAGCACGATGATGGCGACGACGACGCCGATCGCCACGGCGATCACGGGCATACGGGCCTCCTCCTCCGGGGGTCGGGCGGCCGGCCCGAAGTGTCAGACCCGTCCGCGTTTCCCATCAGACGCTGCGGAGGCGGATTCGGTTCGGTCTCCGAACCGGATGTTCACGTCCGCATCAGGCCACGTCCGCGCGGGACGATCAGCGGGCCAGCGCGGGTGCCACGTACACCGTGCGGGGCGGGTGGTACTCGACCACGACGACGATCGAGCCGACGCCGATCTCGTCGCGCGGGTCGACGGGATGGGCGTAGAACGCCTCCGCCCCGCCGCGAACCGCGATCATGACCTCGCCGACCAGCCCGGGCCCGATCCGGCCGGTCACCCGGCCCTCTTTGCCGATCAAGGACACCCCCTGGCCCGGTCCGCCCGGAGCCGCTCTCCGCGCCGTGTACGGCGAACGCTATCCGCTGCGCCGCGGGGACGGCGAGCCGCGGGGCTCAGGACAGGACGCGGCCGGCCTGGGCCAGCGCCTCGCCGGCCAGGCGCTCGGCGTCGGCGCGGGTGGCGCCGGGCCCGTAGACCGTGATCGTGGCGAGGTAACGGCGGCCCCGGAACACGACGTACCAGGTCCGGGTGCGGGCGCCGCCGCCGGTGGTGGCGACCCCGACGGTGCGCGAGCCCTCGCCGATCTCGCCCTTGGGCGCCTCGGCCACCCGGTGCGCGGCCCAGGCGGTGCCGACCCGGGTGCGGAACCTCAGGCAGCCGGGAGGGACGCGGGCGTTGACCTGCTTCTCGGCGTCCGCGGCGGGCATGCTCATGAGGGTCTCGGTCGCGGTCAGGCCGCGCCCGCCGGTGAACGAGACGAGCGCGGCGGGGACGTCGCCGGCCACGTCGCCGCCCGGGCGGGACTTCCCGCAGCTGGGCTTGTCCAGGACGGCCTCGCGCTGGAGCCTGGAGGCGTTCTGGATGGCCTTCAGCGAGCCGTACTCGCCCCAGTCGGGTTCTCCCGCGCGCCGGTAGCCGGACGGCTGCTGGAGCAGCGCCTGCGCCAGCTGGGCGGAGGTGTAGCCGATGCCCGCCACCTCGGCGCGGGCGGTGCCGCGCACCTGGCGGGCGCGCTCGGCGTCGCCGCCGCACGCGGTGGCCGCGACGGCCGTCGACAGCAGGAGCGTGACCGGGAGGAGCCTGTGCGCCATGGCGGCGACACTACGGCGCGGAAGGGGCGCACCACCCCCGGCGACACGCGGGTCAGCCCGTTTCGGCCCGTTCGTTGTACTCCGCGGCGTACTCCTGGCCGGACATCTTCTGGATCGTCTCGACGATCTCGTCGGTGATGGCGCGGCGGGCCTTGGCGGGCGGCAGGTCCCGGTAGTGGGAGAAGTCCATCGGCGGGCCGATCCGCACGGTGGGGCGCGGGCCGAACACGCGCGGGAACGCCGCGCCGATCGGCTGGATCTTCTCGGTGCCCTCCAGCGCCACCGGCAGGACGCGGGCGCCGGACTCCAGCGCGAGCCAGCCGATGCCCGTCCGGCCGCGGTAGAGGCGGCCGTCAGGGGAGCGGGTGCCCTCGGGGTAGATCGCGAACGCGCCGGCGTTCTCGAGGACCTCGGCGGCCTGCTCCAGGGCGCCCATGGCGGCCCGCCGGGCGCCGCGCCGCACCGGGACGTGGCCGAGGTTGGTGAGGAACCAGCGGACGAAGCGGTTCTTCAGCCCGCCCCCCTCGAAGTAGGCCGCCTTGGCGATGTAGGTGACCGGGCGCGGGACCGCCAGGGGGATGATGAAGCTGTCGATGAACGACAGGTGGTTGCTCGCGACGATGAGCGGCCCGTAGCTCGGCACGTTCTCGCCGCCCACCACCCGCGGACGGAAAAGCAGCCAGAGGATCGGACGCACCACGCGCGTCATGAACGTGTAGAACACCCAGCCTCCCGAATTTCGCCACCGCCACTGTAACCTCTGCACCGATCCGGGCCCCGGTCAGCATCCTCCTTTGCCGCCCCAGAGAGGGCCATGAATGGTCCAAGACCTGGTCAAAGGCCGGGTGGACGGGATTCGCGGCCATTTCTTACCGCCAAGTAAGTTTCTGTTCGGTAAGTTATTGCCCCGTTTAACGGATCTCCCGGGAGGCACCCGGATGCCCCGGGCGCATCGTCAGGTACAGTCGGGACCGGGGATCAGACGGGCGTCCGGGCCCGCGTTACGGTCCGGGTCACGGGCGGGCGACCTGGTCCTTTTCCCGGGAACTGCTTGGAATGCGGGCACGGGTGCGCAATCCTGAGGAGTCACCTGAGATGGCCGGGTACCGCCGGAGTGGGGCGTGAGGTGACGATGGACTTCGACATCAGCCTGATGCGCGACGACCGCTGCACGCTCGTCCGCGTGAAGGGCGACATCGACGTGGTGTCCCGCGCGCGCTTCGAGGACGCGCTCTTCGAGGTCGTCGAGTCGGGCGAGCCGATGGTCGTCGACATGCGCGAGGTCACGTTCTGCGACTCCACCGGCCTGAACGCGATCGTCGCCGCCAACCGCCGCGCCGCCGAGCACGGCACGCACCTCGCGCTGGTGGCGCTGCCGCCGCGCGTCCAGCGGGTCTTCCGCATCACCGGGATCGACAAGTTCATCCCGATCCACGAGACGCTGCGGGAGGCCATCGTCGCCTTCCCCTCCACCACCCCGTAGGGCCCGGGGCCGGCCCCGGCGGGTCAGGTGCAGCCCTCGAACTGGGGCACGCTCGTCGTCAGCTTGAGCCCCGACTTGCCGAACCACGTGTTCAGCAGCCGCTGGGCGGTGCCGTCCTGGTACATGTCCGTGATCGCACGGTTGACCTCCTCGCAGCCCTTCAGGTCCCCCTTCTTCAGGCCGACGCCGTACTTCTCGTCGGTGAACGGCGCGTTGATCATCCGTCCGGGGCGGCCGGTGGCGAACCCGGCGAGGATCAGGTCGTCGGTCGACACCGCGTCGAGCCTCCCGCCGGCGAGCGCGTCCATGCAGGCGCCGTAGGTGTCCACCGTGACCGGCTTCGCGGCCACCTTGCGCTCCTCGATCACGCGGCGCCAGGAGTTGGAGCCCTTCACCTCGCAGATCCGCTTGCCCTTGAGGTCCCGCACGTCCCTGATCGCGGCGGCGTCGGCGCGGACGAAGGTGTCCTGGTGGGCGACGTAGTACGGGCCCGCGAAGGTGACCTTCGACTTGCGCTTCGCCGTGATCGAGTACGTCGCGACGATCATGTCGACGTCGCCCTTGGCGAGCGCGTCCTCGCGGACGGAGGAGTTCGTCGTCCTGAACGTCAGGCGGCTCTTCGGCACGCCCAGCCTGCCCGCGATGTAGGTCGCGACGTCGACGTCGAAGCCCTCGTAGGTCCCGTCCGGGCGCTTCACGCCGAGGGCCGGCTGGTCCTCCTTCACGCCGATGACGAGGGAGCCCCTGTCGGCGATGGACTGCTCCTCCTCGGCGCCGAGGCCGCAGGCCGACAGCAGCGCCGCCGCGGCGAGGACGGCCCCCGGGGCGGCGATGGCACGGGTCGCGCGCATGGCTTGATCTCCTCGTCAGCGGAACTCGGTCAGCGGAACTCGGCCAGCCGGGGACGGACCCCCGCGATGATCAGTGCGGCGATGACGACGGCGGCCACCGGCGGCACCGCGTTCCAGCCGCGCAGCCCGCCGTCGGCGTCCCTGATCGCCTTGTCGAAGGCGTCCTGGTGGACGGCGGTCAGCGAGCTCAGCGCCGCGTCGTAGGCGTCGAAGTCGCGGATCGCGTTGGACGTGCGGCCCATCCGCAGGTCGACCGCGCCCGCCCGGTTCCCCGCCGACGCCAGCTGCCGCATCCGCGCGTCGTTGCGCTGGACGGTCCGGTACGCCGCGAGCGTCCTGGCCAGCGCGTCGCCCTCCCGGCCCTTGTCCACCGTCCGCGCCTCGTCCCCGAAGAAGCCGAGGAACGGCGACGCCTGGCCGGGCCGGTACGCGCCGGCCTTCTCCTCCAGGCCCGCGTAGTAGTTCTCCAGGTTCACCGGCCGGTCGCCGAGGTCGGGGTAGATCACCGACAGCGACTTGTCGAGGTAGGTCTGCTCGTAGGTGTCGGCGCGGCCGGGGTCGAGGAGGTAGCGGCTCTCGTCCCCGAACGCGCTGTGGCTGATCGCGCGGGCCCGCGACAGCTGCAGGATCGAGTCGAAGCCGTCCTCCTTGGCGGTCCTGATGTGCCCCGCGTGGGCGGTGAGCAGGCCCGCCCCGACCGCGGTGAGGACGACCGTCCCGAGCGTCGCCAGCACCAGCGCCGGGTTCAGCACCCGCCGGAACGTCCGCACCAGGTACAACTGCGTCGCGACCAGGAGCAGCAGCGCGACCAGCCCGGTGAGGGCGACCCAGGTGCGCCCGGTCAGCACCGCGGACCGCTTCGTCTCGTACGACTGCCGGACGTTCGCGCCGGTGTCGAGCGTGATGTTGTACGCCTTCGGCAGCAGTTGCAGCTTCATCAGGTCGGTGGCCTGCCGGTAGGCGTCCAGGACCTGCGCCGGCGTCTCGCCGGGCGCGTGGTTCGACTGCGCGTCGAGCTGCATGGCCTGGCCGACGAGCCGCTCGTACTTGCCGAGGCCGTCCAGCACCTCCTGGACGGTCCGCCGCAGCGCCGGGTCGCGCCCGGCGAGCTGCGCGGCCTGCACCGCCGCCGCGTCGGCCTCCCCGCGGCGCTTCTCGTACACGCGCAGGGTCTCGTCGTAGCCGATGCCGAGGCCGTGCTCGCGGCCGATCAGCAGGATGCTGGAGACCTGCGCGTCCATGTCGCTGAGCGCGAAGTACAGCGTGCCGGTCGCGACGACCTGCGGACCGGCGTCGTGCCCGATCGTCTCGACGGAGTCGCGCGCGTTGCCGACGGCCACGGTGAGGACGGCCAGCAGCGCCACCAGCGCGGCCACGCAGAGCACGACATGCGCGCGGATGCGGCCCGGGATCGTCTTGAGCCATCTGCCGCGCACGAACGTCCTCAGCCGGCCGCCGCGCCCCGGGTCGGCGGGCGCCCTGTCCGGGGGCTGCGCGGGCGGCGCGGGCGGGCGCGGAGCGGGAGCCGCCGGCGGTGCGGGACTCATCGTCATGACGTGCCCTCCTGCAGGGACAGCGTGATGGTCGTCCAGGCGCCCACGTGGATGCGGTCGCCGTCACCGACCGGAACCGGCACGTTCACCGGGATCGGCTCCGTTCCGCCGTTCACCGTGGTGCCGTTGGTCGAACCGGGGTCGATCAGGTTCCAGGCGCCGTCCGGCCGCGCGAGCAGGACGGCGTGCAGATGCGAGACGCCCGGGTCCTCCGGCGGCGCGCCGAGGTCGATCTCGGGCAGCAGCGCGCGGGAGGCGCTGCGCCGCCCGATCCGGACCTGGCCGCCGAGCAGCGGGACGCGGCGCTCCGGGCAGTACGGCGGGAACGCGAGCCCGCCGCCGTCCGGTCCCATCTCCGCGACCACCGAGTCGAAGTAGGCGCGGTCGGCCATGACCAGCGCGTGCGGGCCGGGCGCCGGCACCGGCGCCGGGTGCGGGGCGACGGGCGCGCTGCCCTCCCGCTGCTGCGGCACCAGCGGCACCGCGTGCGCGGTGCCCGCCGGGGTGAACTCGACGGTGTAGACGGTGCCGGTCTCGAAGTCGTACCCGTCCTCCTCGCAGAAGCGGCCGGAGCGCGGCGTCCCGCAGTGCGGGCAGGCGGGCTCCTCCGCCGCCGCGGACTCGGCGGGCGGCGCGGGCACGGGCGGGGACGCGGGCGCGGGCTCGGCGAACTCGGCGCGCCGCGCGCCGTCCATGAGGTCGCCGCACACGTCGCAGTAGTCGGTGGACTGCGACGTGTGCCCGCTCGGGCAGACCGGCATGGGCCTCAGCCCCCTGCCGCGTCGCCGTGCCGGGTTCGCACGGTCCGGACGGAGCGGGTGTCGAGCGACATCTCGTCGGCCTTCGCCACGTCCCGTTTCAGCCGCACGGTGCCGCGCGCCGGGTCGACCACGTCCACGACCTTGTCGAGCAGACTGGAGATCTGCTCGTTGCCGACCTCCCGCGCCAGCACCACGGCGCGCCCGAGCCGGGCGGTCGCGGTGTCCTCGTCGCCCTCCCGCCGCGCCTCCAGGCCCTGCTGGATCGCCTCGGCGAGCTCGGACTGCCCGGTGTGGTGCGCGACGCGGCCGTTGATGCGCGTCGACCTGGCCTCGTCGTCGGTCCACTCGGCGATGACGTTGCCGGACGCGAGGACCTGGTCGCCCGCGACGAGCTTCACCCACGCGGCCCGCATCTGCCGGCCCACGTCGCCGGGCTGAACCTCCACGCACAGGTGGTACTCGCGGTTCTCGTCGCCCCACGCTCCGAGCGGGTAGTCGCCGGTCTGCGGGCCCGACTCGCCCCGGCGGGCGGTGAGGTCCTCCACGGCGGGGACCATCTGCTTGACGAACCGCAGCCGCGCCTGCTGCGGCGTCCACACGCGCAGCGTCACGTCCGCGACCTGCTTGCTCATCGCGGCCCGCGTCATCGCCAGGAAGTCGGCCTCCAGGTCGGCCGGGTCGGGGACGTCCAGGAACCCGCCCAGCAGCACCGAGGTGATCTTGCGGAGCTCGGCGACGTTCCAGTCGGTGCCGACGCCGCGCGCGTCGCACAGGAAGCGGCCGGTGCACTGGCGCAGCGCGGCGTCCAGCTCCTCGTCGGACTCGTGCTGGTTCTTGCCGTCGGTGAGCAGGATCGCGTGCTTGACGGCGCCCGCCGCGACGGCGTCGTGCCCGGTGAACAGCCGGTCGGCGAGCCGCAGCCACGACCCGATCGCCGTCCCGCCGGCCGCCTCCAGCCGCCCCACCGCGTCCACCGCGCCGCGCCGGGACGCCGCGTCGGCCCGGACGAGCCGCTCCCCCTGCGGGTAGACCATCCGCGGCCGGTTCGCGCCCGCGACCACCGCGAAGTGCACGCCGTCGCGCAGCACGTTCACCGCCGCCCGCGCCGCCCGCTTCGCCGCCGCCATCTTGCCCCGGTACGACATCGACCCGGAGGTGTCGATCATGATGATCTCCGCGGCGGGGGCGCGCCCGCCGTCCGCCGCCGGGCCCGGACCGCCGGACGCGCGCGCCTCCACCGAGACGATCGCGTGCATCTCCCGCCCGCCGGCCGGGAGGTAGGGGTTCTGGTCCACCCGTACGGCGAACTCCGGAAAATCGCTCATCTGCCCCGCTCCCTGCTCGGTCCTGGCGGCGGGTAGCGAAGGACCGCCACCGTCACGTTGTCGTGCCCTCCCGCGTCCAGCGCCGCCCGCACCAGCCGCCGCGCCGCGTCCAGCGGGCCGTCCCGGCCGGTGAGCGCCACGGCCGCGAGGTCGGACGGCTCCGGCAGGTCGTTCCACAGCCCGTCGCTGCACAGCACCACCAGCCCCGGGCCCGTCGGCCGGAACGCCGCCACGTGCGGGTCGAGCGGGCCCGCGTCGGCCCCCAGCCAGGCGGTCAGCACGTGCGCCCGCCGGTCGGCCCACGCCTCCTCGGCGCTCATCGCACCCTGCTCGATCATGGACGAGGCCCACGAGTCGTCCGTGGTGAGCCGGCACGAGCCCGCCGGCGAGAGCCAGTAGGCGCGGCTGTCGCCGACCCAGCCGACGGTGATGCCGCCCGCGTCCACGACGGCCGACACGAACGTGCACGCCGGCGAGGAGTCGGGATCGCCGGGCAGCCCCGCCACGACCTCGCCCGCCCGCGCCGCCGCGTCGCGCATCGCGCCCCGCGGGTCGGCGCCGGCCGGGACCCGGCCCGTCAGCACGGCCAGCGCCGCCTCTGCGGCCAGCCGCGACGCCTCCTCCGACCCGGGCGCCGTCGCGACCCCGTCGCACACGACCGCGCACACGCCCGCGGGCAGTTCCGCCAGCGCGAACGCGTCCTCGTTCCGGCTGCGCCGCAGCCCGAGGTCGCTCACCGCCGCCCCGGACCGCCCGGCCTCGGCCTCGACGTGCTCCCGCCCGCTCGGCTGCCGGAGCCCGCACTGCTCGCAGTACCCGTCCGCCCCGACGGCGCCGACGCCGCAGTCCACGCAGGCGCCCCCCGCCGCGGTGCCCTCGCCCGGGTCGGCCTGGGGTGCGCTGGGCGGCTGCTCACGCTGGCGGGGGACCGGGTTGGGCGCGAACGGGGCCGCGCGGGAGGCCGGGGTCGGCGAGGCGTGCGGAAGGGCCGTGCCGAGCGGCGGGGTCCTGGGCGTGGTGGGGTCGGGGCGCCCGCACTCCTCGCAGAAGCGGTCGCGTTCGTTGACGGGCTCGCCGCAGGTGCGGCAGAGCGCGACGGGGGTGTGCTGATCCGCGTTCATGTTCAGAAGAGCGTCCTCGGGCGGACGGCGTTGGCCCGTTTGACCATCGCGTGGCGGTGCTCGGCGCCGTCGGCGAGCTTGGCGAGCACGCGGTAGACGTCCTCCAGCTTCTTGCGGAGGGCCTGCTCGTCCAGGTCGGTGCCGAGGATCTGCTGCCGGACGCCGGGCGGGGTCGTCCCCCGGTCGGCGCGGACCCAGGTCAGCGCCGCCTCCAGCACCTCGGCGGCGAACGCGGCCGACCGCTCGGTGTCCAGGCGCAGGGACGACAGCCGCCGTCCCGCCTCGACGAGCGCGGGCGCGTTCAGCTCGGCGCCCCCGCGCCCCCGCACGGCCGTGGCGACGGCGGCGAGCTGCGCGGCGAGGTAGTGGCTGGAGATCCGCGGGACCGAGTCGAGGACGCGTTCGGCGGACGCCCGGTCGCCCGCCGCGAGCCGAGTTCGGGCCAGCCCGAACGCCGCGCTGACGTGGGTGGGATCGGTCCGCCAGACCGTCTCGTAGTAGTAGCCGGCGGCGGCCGTCTCGCCCAGGGTCTCGTGGCAGAACGCCAGCGCGAGCTTGGGCGCCTGCTCGCCGGGCGCGAGGTCGTACAGGTCGTTGAACACCGCGACGGCCTCGGTGCCGCGCCCGCCGGCGAGGGCCCGCGCGCCCCGGTACCAGTCGACGCGCCAGTCGTCCGGGGCCTCGGCGGCGATGTCCTCCAGGAGGTGCGCGGCGCCGTCGAGGTCGCCCAGCTCGATCCGGACGCGCACCAGCGCGAGCCGCACCTCGCGGGACGCGACCGGCGCGGACGCCAGCGCCGCGGCCAGGTCGGCGGGGTCGCGGGCGGTGAGCCCGGCGAGGAACGCGGCCGCCGGGTCGGAGGCGTACACCAGCGGGACGGGCAGCGCCGCCGCGGCGGCGGCCGGCTCCACCGGGGCCAGGATCGGCGCCGCCCCGCCGCTGCCCCGGGCGCCGTCCAGACCGCCGACGATCTCGGTTCCGGCCGTCTGCTGCTCCGGCCCGAACAGCGGGGACGGCGCGGGGCGCGGGCGCCCGTCCTCCGCCGACAGGACCTCCCGCAGCACGCCGGTGAGCTGCTCGGCCATCTCGGCGGCGCTCTGGAACCGGCGGGCCGGGTCGGGGTGCGTGGCCCGGCGCAGCAGCCGGTGGTAGGACTCGTGCCGCTGGAACAGCGGCACCTCCTCGCGCGGCGGCAGGCTGCGCAGGTGCCGCCCGGTGTAGCCGCGGAACGGGAAGCTCAGCACCGCCAGCGTGCGGCCGACGGTGTAGAGGTCGGAGCTGACCGAGGGGCCCTGCGAGCCGATCTCGGGGGCCTGGTAGCCGGGCGTGCCGAAGATCGGGCTGTCCGCGTCGAAGGCCCGCCGGACGCCGCCGAGGTCGATCAGCTTGAGCTGCTCCTCGGACTGGATCGCGTTGTCGGGCTTGAAGTCGCAGTACAGCAGCCCGACGCCGTGCAGGTAGCCGAGGGCGCTCAGCACCTCCAGGCCGTAGGCGATGACCTGGCCGAGCGGCAGCGACGCCTGGTCGCCCTGCGCCTGGCGGGCGCTGAGCAGGATGTCCTTCAGCGAGCGGCCGCCGACGTACTCCATGACGATGTAGCCGGACTCGCCGTGCCGCACGAAGTTGTAGATCTTGACGATGTTCGGGTGCTCGACCTCGGCGAGGAACGCGCGCTCGGCGGTCGCGGCGGCGAGCGAGTCGGCGTCGCCGGTGTCGAGCAGGCCCTTGAGGACGACCCACCGCTCGCTCACGTTGTGGTCGCGCGCCAGGTACACCCAGCCGAGCCCGCCGTGGGCGAGGCAGCCGAGCACCTCGTACTGGCCGCCGATCATCTCGCCCGGCTGGAGCTTCGGGGTGAAGGAGAACGGGTGGCCGCAGTTGCGGCAGAAGCCCTCGGTGCGTCCCGGGCGGCCGCCCCGGCTGCGCCCGACCTTCTCGTCGCACTTGCTGCAGAAGCGCCGGTTCTCCGGCACCTCCGGATTCTCCATGATCGCCGAGGCGGGGTCGCGGGCCGGCACCGGCGGCACCTCGACGAGCCCCGCGCCGAGCATCCCGCGCCTGGCCGAGCCGCTGGAGCCCGTCCCCCGGGTGCCGCCGCGCGAGGCCGTCCGCCCGGACCCGACGCTGCCCGACCCGCTCGTCGGCGCGCTGCCGTACGAGGACCCCTGCCCGCTGCGCCCGCTCTGGCCGGACGACCCCGGCGGCATGCCCGCGGGAGGCGCGGGAGCCGCCGGAGTGGTCACCGGCGCCTGCCCGGGGGCGGCGGCCGGGGCCGAGCCCGGAGGCCGCCCGTATGCGCCGGGGTAGCCGGGCATCGCGGGCGCGGCCGGACGCACGGGCGCCGCCGTCCGGGCGGGCTGCGCCGGACCGCCCGGCGACGGGCCGATGGGCGCCGGACCGGTGTGCGACGGATTGATCGGCACTGCGGGATGGGACGGCGCCGGCTGGGACGCGGGCTGAGGCGCCGGCCGAGCCGCGGGGGGCGCTTGCTGGGGCGCCCGCTGCGAAGACGAGTTCGGTGGCGGTGCCACTGCGGGAGCCATGCCGCAGACGTCGCAGAAGCCGTCCGCCTCCACCTCGCCTGTGCAGCCGGGCTGGGTGCATCGGTTCATCGCCGGGTCCCCGTCTCGCTCTCGCACGCCCTGATCGCTCGCTGGTACTCCGCCAGCACCGTGGTCGCCCTGCGCAGATCGCAGGGCGCCGTCCACAGCACCTCGCGCGCCTCCCCGTACAGCACGGTGAGCCGCTCGTCCTCGGCCAGGCCGAGCCGCGCGGCCTTCGCCCGGTACGCCTCCAGGCGCCCCCGCAGCTCACCCCGCCGGTCGAGCAGCCCGGCACTGAGACGCAGGTCACCGCGCGCCCGTTCCAGCGCCTCCTCGACGGCGTGCTCCAGCTCGGCGAAGCGTCCCGCCATCTCCACCCAGCGGCCGGCCTCGCGCAACCGTTCGAGGGCGGCGAGCCGGTCGCGCAGCGCTGCGCCGAGGCCCCGCGAGGGCTCCGGGAGGTTCGGGGAGTGGATCTTGTCGAGGGCCGTCGCGTGGGCGGCGTGGGCCCGCCGCTCCGTCTCCTCGACCTCCTCGACGGAGGCCGCGACCCGAGCCACGAGCTCCTCGTAGTCCTCGCGCATCCGGGCGACGCCGGCGAGTTCGTCGCCGAGCGAGGTCAGTATGGCGCAGACGCGGTCGAGGCGGGCGGTGTCGGCGTGGCCGTCCTTGACCAGCGACAGCGGGTCGGTGCGGACGAGCCGGCCGAGCGCGGTCAGCTCGCGGCCGACCCGGTCCAGCTCCGGATGCCGGGTGCCGTCGAGCGAGTGCGCCAGCCGCGCCGTCCGGCGCCAGCTCTCCTCGGCGTCCTCCAGCGGCTGGAGCAGCGCCGACCAGGCGGCGTCGGCGGCGGTGATCTCGCCCGCGACGAACTCGTAGGCGTCCGACATCATCGCGACGGCCTCGTCCAGCGTGATGCGGCGCTCCTGCGGGCCGAGCAGCGTCCGGTGCTCCAGCGGGATCTGCCCGTCGGGCAGCTCCACCGACTGGCCCGACAGCAGGCCCGACAGCTCCATCAGCGCGGCCGGGTCGAGCCGGGGCGACCGCTCGCGCAGCTCGCCCGCCGCGTCCAGGACCCGCTGGTAGGCGTCGAACAGCCGCCACAGCGTCGCCAGCCGGGCCTGCGCAACGTCCCAGCGCCGCCACGTCTCGCCGGTGAGCCGGGCGCCCTTGAGCAGGCGGCCGCCGTCGTGGCGTTCCAGTTCGAGGAGGTTCGCGGCGATGCGGTCGCGCTCGTCCCGCAGCGTGCGCAGGGCATGGTCGACGCCTTCACGGCTCATGGGCGCGGCGGCCCCTGCCCCGCTCTGGTCCAACGTCTGCCCCGCGATCGTCTTCTCGGTCCCCCCTGAGCATGCCCGCAGAGCCGGTCTGGGAGCACGGACCGGTCCAGTATCGGACGTACGCTCTCATACAAGTGTGATCCGTGACACTAACCGAGACAAGGTGCTTTCCGTCTCGACAGGTCCGCGTCGCGGGACCGCCGCTCTCCGCTGATCCTCACGTGCCCGTACCCTGTGCAGGGGGAACCTCGTTGTCCCTGGTGACGTTACGACAGATACGTCATTTAACGAGAGGAGTGGTGAGTCCGCGGTGTCGGACCCCAGTCATAGACCCGGTGCCCCATGCTGAGCGCGGCACTGGGAGTCCTCGCGGTGATCGTCCTCACCGCCGCCACCGGATACTTCGTCGCCCAGGAGTTCGCCTACGTCGCCGCCGACCGCGCGACCCTGGAACAGGCCGCCGAACGGGGCGACACCTCCGCCCGCAGAGCCCTCAAGGTCATCGGCAGGGTCTCCTTCATGCTGTCGGGCGCGCAGCTCGGCATCACGATGACGACCCTGGTCGTCGGCTTCATCGCCAAACCGGCCCTCGCCGAGCTGATCCAGCCGCTGCTGGGCCTGGTGGGCATCCCCGAAGGGGCGACAGGCGCGATCGCCCTCGCGACCGGCTTCGTCCTGGCGACGCTCATCCAGATGCTCCTCGGCGAGCTGTTCCCGAAGAACCTCGCCTTGGCCCGCGCCGAGCAACTGGCGCGCGTACTGGCCGCGTCCACGCTCGTCTACCTGACGGTCGCCGGGCCGCTGATCCGGCTGTTCGACCGCGCGGCGGAGCGGCTGCTGCGCGCCGTGGGCGTCGAGCCCGTCGAGGAGCTGCACAGCGGCGCCACGCTCGAGGAGCTCGGCGACATCATCGGCAAGTCGCACAGCGCCGGGCACCTGCCCGCCGACCTGTCCGGCCTGCTCGACCGCGCCCTGTCGTTCGGCGACCTCACGGCCGACGAGGTCATGGTGCCGCGCCCGCACGTCCGCGCGCTCCCGGCGACCGCGCCGCTCGCCGACCTGGTCGCGCTGATCCGCGAGACCGGGCACAGCGCGTACCCCGTCTACGGGACGGAGGTCGACGACGTCGTCGGCGTCGCGGGCGTCCGCGAGGTCGCCGACGACGCGCTCGACCCGTCCACCCCGGTCGGGTCCGTCGCCCGGCCCGCGCTGCTGGTGCCCGGCAGCCAGCCGCTGTACGGCGTCATCGAGCACATGCGCGACTCCGGCGAGGAGTTCGCCTGCGTCGTGGACGAGTACGGCGGGCTCGCCGGCATCCTCACCTTCGAGGACGTCGCCGAGGAGCTCGTCGGGGAGATCGCCGACGAGACCGACGGCCCCGAGGACGCCCCGAAGTCCGGGCCCGACGGGTCCTGGCTGGTCGACGCCGGCATGCGCATCGACGAGGTCGGCCGCCTCACCGGCCTCGACCTGCCCGAGGGCGACGCCTACGACACCCTGGGCGGCCTCGTCATGGCGGAGCTGCGGCGGCTGCCGAGCCCCGGCGACCGCCTCACCGTCGCACTGGACGGCGGCGCCGTCGAACTGGAGGTCGTGAGCGTGGCCCGCCGGGTCGCCGAGAAGATCCTGATCCGCGCGGCCGCGCCCGCGGACGTCCCGTCCGGCGAGGAGGAGGTCGCGTGGACCCGCTGACCTCGCTGCTGATCACCGCCGCGCTGCTGCTCGGCAACGGCTTCTTCGTCGCCGCCGAGTTCGCGCTGGTCGCGGCCAACCGCCCGCAGCTCGAACGCGCCGCGGCCAAGGGCAGCCGCCCCGCCGTGGCCGCCGTCGCGGGCGTCCGCGAGCTGTCACTCATGCTCGCCGGCGCGCAGTTCGGCATCACGATGTGCTCGCTCGGCCTCGCCATCGTCACCGAGCCCGCGTTCGAGCACTTCCTCGAACCGCCGCTGCACGCGCTCGGCGTCCCCGAGGCGGGCTCCAAGGCCATCGCGCTCGGCTGCGCGCTCGCCGTCGTGACGTTCCTGCACATGGTCATCGGCGAGATGGCCCCGAAGTCGTGGGCGATCGCGCACCCGGAGCGGTCGGCGATGATCCTCGCCCTGCCGTTCCGCGCGTTCGCGAAGGTGTCCCGCCCGATCCTGTCGGCGCTGAACGCCGTGACCAACGCCCTGCTGCGGCTCATCCGCGTCACGCCGAAGGACGAGCTGGACAGCCACACCGACCCGGCGCGGCTCAGCCACCTCGTCGGCGAGTCCCGCCGCCTCGGCCTCATCGGGCGCCGCGACCACGAGCTGCTGCACCGGGCGATCTCGGCGCGGGAGGCCACGGTCGGGCGCCTCGTCGTGCCCGCCACCTCCGTCACCACGATCGACGCGGACGCGACCGCCGCGCAGATCCGCCGCACCGCCACGGCCAGCGGCCACAGCCGCCTGCTGGTCCGCGACCTGGACGGCGCGATGACGGGGATCGTCCACGTCCGGGCCGCCATCATCGAGCCGGGCGACGAGCGCCGCGCGGGCGAGCTGGCGCACCCGGCCCCCGTCCTCACGGCGAAGACGACCGTGCTGGACGCGGTCAGCCGCATGCGCCGCGGCCGCGCCCAGCTCGCCGTGGTCAACGACGACCGCGACGAGTTCACCGGCATCGTCACCCTGGACGACCTCCTGGCGGAGCTTCTGGCCACCAACCCGCACTGACACAGCCCGCGTACCTGCGACAACACCGCAGGTGTCGAGGTGCTGCAACGGGTTTTCCGGTTCATCATCGGAGGATGAGCGGACACGGTCACGGCCACGGGCACGGCCACGGGCACTCGCACAAAGGGCGCCTCACCCACCTGATGCGCCCGCACTCGCACGAGGCGGCCGACAAGGTGGACTCGGCCATGGAGGCGAGCGCCCAGGGCATGCGCGCCCTGTGGATTTCGCTGTTGGCCCTGGGCGCGACCACGGCGCTGCAAGCCGCCGTGGTCGCGTTCACCGGTTCGGTCGCGCTGCTTGGCGACACGCTCCACAACGCCGCCGACGCGCTGACGGCCGTCCCGCTGGGCATCGCGTTCCTGCTCGGTCGCCGCCCGCCGTCCCGCCGGTACACCTACGGGTACGGCCGCGCCGAGGACCTGGCGGGCGTCGTCATCGTCCTGGCCATCGCCGCGTCCTGCGCCGTCGCCGGATACACCGCCGTCCAGCGCCTGGCCCATCCACAGCCTGTGGAACACGTGGCCGCCGTGGCGGGCGCCGCACTGGTCGGCTTCCTGGGCAACGAACTGGTGGCCCGCTACCGCATCCGCATAGGCCGCCGCATTGGCTCCGCCGCGCTGGTCGCCGACGGTCTCCACGCCCGCACGGACGGCTTCGCCTCACTGGCCGTCCTGTTGGGCGCCGCCGGTGTCGCCCTGGGCGCCCCCTGGGCCGACCCGGTCGTCGGCCTGCTCATCACGGTGGCGATCCTGACCGTCCTGTGGCAGACGGCCCGCGAGGTGTGGCGCCGCCTGATGGACGCCGTCGACCCCGCCCTGGTCGACCGGGCCGAAGCCGCCCTCTCCGCCACGCCCGGCGTCCGGGCCGTGGGCGACGTCCGACTCCGCTGGATCGGCCACAGTCTGCGCGCCGAATGCGACGTGATCGTCGACCCGGCCGCCACCGTCGTCCACGCCCACCGGATCGCCGTGGACGCCGAGCACAGCCTCCTGCACGCCCTCCCCCGCCTGGCCGGAGCCGTGGTCCACCCCGACCCCGAACCCCGCCCCGGTGAAGATCATCACGCCGCTCTGGCGGGACATCGCTGAGCCCGCGACCTGTGAGACGTTAGTCCGGAGCAGAAGGGGAACATACTGGCCCCGGACGATCGATCTGGGACGGGATGGCGTCGTGAACCAGCCTTCGGAAACCAACGGACCCGACGAGAACACCGGACCCCCCTACGTCCCGGACTCCGACCTCCCCACGGTCACCGTCCCCCTCCCCACCGTGGACGAACAGGAACCGCCCGCCGAGGCCACCCAGGCCCTCCCGGCCGTCACCCCGCCCGAAACCGGCGAGCCACCGTCCGACGCCACACCACCGGCCAACGACACCCCGGCCGCGCCAGCCGAGCTAACGAACACCCCACCCCCGGCTCCAGCACCCGCCGCAGACACAACGGCGATCGACCTACCAGACCTCACCGCAGTGGAAGCGCAGTCGAAGCAGGCCAGCCCCCTGGAGACCCCAGACTCGGCAGAGACCGCCGACACGACAGCGGCAGACGATGCAGACCCCCCGAAGCCACCCGCCAACCCGACCGCTGGCGACCCCGCCACCAGCGAAGCCACACACGCTCACGAGCCACCCCTGGCTGAACCGCCGATCGGCGACCAAGACGACGGCGCAGCCGATCAGGAACCGCCACCCGCGGACCTGGCCGTCGGGCACCCCGCCGCCAGCGAATCCACACGCGCTCACGAGTTGCCCGCGACCGCGCCACCTGCGGGCGGACAGCCCGAGGGCGTAGCCGCCGAGGAACCGGCGCCTGCCGACCCGGCCGCTGGGGACCTCGTCGGCAGCGAATCCACAAGCGCCCATGACCTGCCCGCGACTGCCCCACCTGTGGGCGGACAGGGCGACGCCGAGGCCGATCAGGAACCGGCACCCGCGGACCTGACCGCTGGAGACCCTGCCACCAGCGAATCCACACGCGCTCACGAACTGCCCGGGGCTACGCCACCTGCGGGCGGACAGGCCGAAGGCGTGGCCGATCAGGAACCGCCCGCCGACCTGGCCGCTGGGGACGCCGCCGCCAGCGAATCCACGCGCGTTCAGGAGCCACTCCTGGGTGAGCCGCCTGTCGGCGGGCAGGGCGACGGCATGGCCGATCAGGAATGGCCTGCCGACCTGGCCGCTGGAGACCCCGCCGCCAGCGAATCCACGCGCGTTCAGGAGCCACTCCTGGGTGAGCCGCCTGTCGGCGGGCAGGGCGACGGCATGGCCGATCAGGAATGGCCTGCCGACCTGGCCGCTGGAGACCCCGCCGGTAGCGAGTCCACACGCGTTCACGAGTTGCCCGTGGTTGAGCCGTCTGGTGACGGAGAGGGCGCGGTCGTCCCGGCACAGGGTGTCGAGGAGGAAGGGCTTGATCCTCGGGCGGCTCTCGGGACCGTGCCGATCGATGTCGCCGAGCCGACGCCTCCGTTGGGGACGGAGACGGGCGAGGAGGGCTGGCGTGAGCTGGTCGAGAGCGTCTACGGGCCGCTGACCGAGTTCTACGAGGGGCTCGACGCGCGGCTGCGGGAGGTGCCCGAGGACGTCCCGCCGGTGGGCTGGGCGCCGCACATCGGGGCGGTCCGGGCGCTGCGGGACGGTCAGGTCGCGGGGGACTGGGACGTGCTCGCCCGGTTCCTGGTGGCGCCCGGGACGCTGGAAGGCGCGGAGGCGCCGCGGCTCGTCCAGGTGGACGAGGGCGACGACGCGCGGGTCGTCCGGGACGCGGTCAGGGAGCTCACGGAGGCGGACGGGCGGGCCCTGCTGATCGCCCCCACCCCGGAGAGGGCCGCCGAGCTGCTGCGCGGCGTGGAGGGCGACCCCGACGTCTTCTCACTGCTGATCGAGACGCGGCCGGAGACGGCGGAGGCGCGGTCGGTGCGGACGCAGGCGCTGCCGCCCGTCGAGGAGCCGCCCGCCGAGCAGGAGCCGCTGCGGGATCCGGGGTCCAACGGGACGGTCGAGTTCAAGCCCCTGACCGGCGCGCTCCCGGAGGCGGAGGCCGCAGTGACCAGGGCCGAGCCGCTGCCCTCGCTGCCGTCCGTAAAGCCGGTGGAGCCCGAGGAGGGTCCGTCGGCGCCGGAGACGCGGGTGCGGTCGGCGGCGCTCCGTCCGGTCGGGGAGGCGTGGCGGCTGTCGTGGCAGACGGAGGCGCGGCTGCTGCAGCGCGGGCTGATGTCGCTGGAGCAGTGGCCGCGGGACGCGGCGGCGCTCCAGTCCGTCCGGGCGGAGAACCTGCGGCGGGCCGAGCAGCTCGAGGCGGAGAAGGCGGGCCTGGCCGACGCGATCGAGGAGGCGCGGGCCGCCGCGGCGGGCGCGCAGGAGGCGGCGGCCGACGCCGACGCCGAGGCGGAGCGGCTGTCCGGCGTCCAGGAGGAGGCCGAGGCGGAGCTGGAGGGGCCGCGGGCCGAGGCGGCGCGGCTGCAGAGGGCCGCGGACGAGGCGGGCGCCGAGGCGGCGGCGCAGACCCGGACCGCCGACGCGGCCTACGCGCGGTGCGTCCAGATCGATGAGCGGGCCAAGACGGCGCAGGCGGAGTTGCAGGGCGCGCGGCAGGCGGAGGCGTCCCTCACCGACGAGCTCGCGCGGGCGCGGGAGGCGCTGCCCGGCGCGGCCGAGGAGGCGCACCGGCTGACGGCGGCCGACGCCGACGCCGCGGCGGAGGGGCACGCCGCGTACTACCGGCTGGTGTCGGCGGAGTCTGCGCTGTCGGCGCTGCGCCGCAAGATGACGCTCGGGCAGCGGCTGCACGTGGCGTCGCCACCGTCGGAGCTGCGCGGCCTGCGCGAAGAGGTCAAGGCCCGGACGCGGGAGGCGGACGAGGCGGCGACGCGGGCGCGGGAGGCCAAGGAGGCGGCGGAGCACGCGGAGCGGGTGCGGCGCGGGCTGGCGTCGTTCGTGTCCGAGGGCGGGGCGCGGCTGAAGGCGGCGCAGGAGGCCCAGGAGCGGCTCGGAACGGAGCTGACCTGGCTCGCGGCGGAGCGGGAGAAGGTCGGCGCCGAGCACCAGGAGCAGGCGCGGCAGGCGTCGGAGGCGGTCGAGCGGGCCACCGAGGCGGGCCTGCGGGCCCGCGCGGCGCACCAGGTCGCGCAGGCGATCGAGGAGCGGGCGACCGCCGCGCGGACGTCCCGCGAGGCGGCGCTGGCGGCGGCGGCGCAGGCCCGGTCGGACGCGGAGGCCGCGGCGGCGCGCGCGGCGGAGACCGGGGCCGAGCTGGCACGCCGCACGGAGGAGGCCGCGGCGGAGATCGCCGAACTGGAGCCCGAGCTGGAGACGGTGGCGGCGGCCGAGGGGCGGTCGCGGGAGAACGTCCTGGAGATCTGCGGCGCCGACCCCGCCGACGACCCGGAGGCCGTCCCCGCGCACCAGCGCCGCGCGATGGCCCGGATCGAGGAGCTCACCGGCTACCTGGAGGGCGGCCGGGCGGCGGGCAGCGAGGTCCTGCTCCGCACCGCCGACCTCGTCGTCGGGACGCCGGCGGGCGCCGGGCTGACCGTCCGCGACGAGGAGTTCGACGCGCTGATCGTCGCGGACGCGGGGACGGTGACCGACGGCGAGTTCCTGATCGGGGCCGTCCGGGCGCGCCGCTGGATCCTCGTGGGGACGGCCGGGACGCGCCCGCCCGGCTACCGGGAGTACGAGGGCTCGCCGTCCGGGCGGCTGGAGCTGAGCCCGTTCGAGCGCGCCTCGACGGCCGCGCCCGGCCTGGTGGACTAGTCCGTGTTTCACAGTCCCGGCCCACGTAGCTCGCCTGGCGGCAGTGTTTGCACGTCCCGGCCCACTCCGCTCGCCTGGCGGCTCGCTACGTGACCGGTCCCGGGCGAACGCGGCATCGCTTCGCGATCTGCCCGGCTCCGCTCGCCTTCGGCTTCGCTCCACCGGGCAGGTCACGCGTTCGCGCGTGGCCGAGGCGCCTTCGAGACAGGCGCTAGTCCCGGTCCTTGTCGTCGTCGTCGGGGAGGAACAGGTGGAGGAGCCAGCCGACGACGCCGACGACGATCGCGCCCCAGAAGGCGGGCCAGAACCCGGTCACGTGGAACGGCAGCTCGAGCCCCTCCGCCAGCTCGCTCGTCAACCAGAGCAGCAGCGCGTTCACGACGAGCCCGATGAGGCCGAGCGTGATGACGTAGAAGGCGCAGCCGAGCGTCTTGATGATCGGCTTGAGGACGGCGTTGACCAGCCCGAAGATGACGGCGACCGCGACCAGCGTGAGGATCCGCCGACCGGTGGTCTGGTCGCCGAGCGTGATGCCGTCGATCAGGACCGTGGCGACCCACAGGGCGACCGCGGTGGCGACGACCTTGAGAAGAATTCGCACGCCATGCATCATGCTGGCCGGGAACCGGCCATGTCATCCCACTGAGAAACGATCCGGGCGGAGACTCCCGTCATCACCGCGAATGACCCGCCCGGCGCGGGCGTCCTACTCGGTGCGGTCGAAGAACGGGGAGGTGGCGGCGGGCTGCGAGCGGGCGCCGGACCCCCGGCCCGCCACGCGGGCACCCTGCACGGCGGGCTCGCGCGGCGCGGCGTTCCGAGGGGACGCGTTCTGCCGGACGCGGGCCAGTTCGCGCTCCAGGCGGCGCTTCTCCATCTCCAGCGTGGTCAGGGACTCCTCGTGCTCCTCGCGCAGGTCGCGCAGGTCGCGGCGGTTGCGGATGCGGCGGGCGGCGCCCGTGTAGGCGAGCGTCATGCCGACGAGGAAGACGAGGGACACGGCCGCGCCGGAGAGGAACACCTGCCATTCGCTCTCCAGGCCCGGGACGGCCTGGCCGAAGACGACGAGGTCCGCCGGGCCGGTGTTGTCCATGACGACGCCGGCGCCGACGGTGATGGCGGCCGCGACCAGGAGGAAACCGAGGAACACCATGGGCACATCTCCTTCGCGAGAGACTCCGGAGGGGGAACGGAGGGCCCCCACCATGCCAGACCGAAACTCGATCATGTCGCATTCGTCGGATAAATGCTGGTCAGATGACATTCGTCCGAAGTGACCGCACCGGGTTCCGATGTGATCGCGGCGGGTAGTGACGGGACGTCGCCCGAGACCCGTGGAGGCCCCATGTCCGTGCAGGCCATCGTGTTCGACCTGGACGGCGTCCTGATCGACTCCGAGCCGGTGTGGGAGGAGGTGCGGCGCGGCTACGTCGCCGAGCGCGGCGGGCGCTGGCTGCCCGACACCCAGGACCGGCTCATGGGCATGAGCACCGAGGAGTGGGCGGACTACATCGCCACCGACCTCGTCGACGGCGTCACGGCCGAGGAGGTCGCCTACGAGGTGGTCGACCGGATGTCGCAGCGGTACGTAGACGGGCCGCCCCTGCTGCCGGGCGCCGAGGACGCCGTCCGCCGGATGGCCGGGTACCGCCCGCTCGGGCTGGCCAGCTCGTCCCCCCGCGCCCTGATCGACCTCGTGCTCGGGCATCTCGGGGTGGACGGCCTGTTCCACGCGACCGTGTCGACCGAGGAGGTCGAGAACGGCAAGCCCGCCCCGGACGGCTACCTCACCGTCGCGGCGCGGCTGGAGGTGCCGGCGCGGGCCTGTGTCGCGATCGAGGACTCCAGCAACGGGCTGCGGTCGGCGCACGCGGCGGGGATGGCGGTGATCGCGATCCCGCGCCCGGCGCACCCGCCGGCGGCCGACGCGCTGGCGCTGGCCGCGCACGTCGCGAACGGTCTCGACGAGCTCACCCCCGAGCTCGCGGAGGCGGTCGTCCACAGGTGAAGGTTCCGGGGACGGGTGTCCGCGGCGGTTCGTAGTATGGCCCGGTGACTTCCCCTGAGACCCCGGAGACCCTCGACACCCTGCGGCGCGTGTTCGGCTACGACGCGTTCCGGGACGGCCAGCGGGAGATCATCGAGCATGTGGTCGCCGGCGGGGACGCCCTCGTCCTGATGCCGACCGGCGGCGGCAAGTCGCTGTGCTACCAGATCCCGGCACTCGTCCGGAAGGGCACCGGCGTCGTCGTCTCGCCCCTCATCGCCCTCATGCAGGACCAGGTGGACGCCCTGCGCGCCCTCGGCGTCCGCGCGGGCTTCCTCAACTCCACCCAGGACTTCGACGAGCGCCGCGTGGTCGAGGCCCAGTTCACGACGGGCGAGCTCGACCTGCTGTACCTGGCGCCGGAGCGGTTGAAGCTCGCCGCGACCGTCGACCTGCTCGACCGGGGCGACGTCTCCCTGTTCGCGATCGACGAGGCGCACTGCGTGTCGCAGTGGGGGCACGACTTCCGCCCCGACTACCTGACGCTGTCCGGCCTGCACGAACGCTGGCCCGACGTCCCCCGCATCGCGCTCACCGCGACCGCCACCGAGGCCACCCGCGGCGAGATCGCGTCCCGCCTCCAGCTGGAACAGGCCCGCCACTTCGTGGCGAGCTTCGACCGTCCCAACATCCAGTACCGGATCGAGCCGAAGACCGACGCCAAGCGCCAGCTTCTGCGCCTGCTCCAGAGCGAGCACAAGGGCGACGCGGGCATCGTCTACTGCCTGTCCCGCAACTCGGTGGAGAAGCACGCCGCGTTCCTGACCGAGAACGGCATCGAGGCCCTCCCCTACCACGCGGGCCTCGACGCCGGGATCCGCGCCGCGAACCAGGCGCGCTTCCTGCGCGAAGAGGGCCTCGTCATGGTCGCGACCATCGCGTTCGGCATGGGCATCGACAAGCCCGACGTCCGCTTCGTCGCCCATCTCGACCTGCCCAAGTCCGTCGAGGGCTACTACCAGGAGACGGGCCGCGCCGGACGCGACGGCCTCCCGTCCACCGCCTGGCTCGCCTACGGCCTGCAGGACGTCGTCAACCTGCGCAAGATGATCGACGGCGGCGAGGGCGACGCCGCGCACCGCCGCCGCCAGGGCATGCACCTCGACTCCATGCTCGCCCTCTGCGAGACGGTCGAGTGCCGCCGCGTCCAGCTGCTGAACTACTTCGGCCAGTCCGGCGAGCCCTGCGGCAACTGCGACACCTGCCTCACACCGCCCGAGACGTGGGACGCGACCGTCCCCGCCCAGAAGGTCCTGTCGACCGTGGTCCGCCTCGACCGCGAACGGCGCCAGAAGTTCGGCGCCGGCCACATCGTCGACATCCTCCTCGGCAAGAAGAACGCGAAGGTCATCCAGTTCGACCACGACTCGCTGAAGGTCTTCGGCATCGGCACCGAACTGCGCGACGTCGAGTGGCGCGGCGTCGTCCGCCAGCTCCTCGCGCAGGGCCTGATCGCGGTGGAGAGCAACCACGGGACGCTCGTCCTGACCGACGAGAGCGGCGGCGTGCTGCGCGGCGAGCGCAAGGTGATGATGCGCCGCGAGGCCGAACGCCCCGCCGCGAAGGCGGCGAAGACCGCCAAGGCGGCCAAGCCCCAGGTCGAGCTCCCCGCCGAGTCGATGCCGATCTTCGAGCGGCTCCGCGCCTGGCGTGCCGCGACGGCCAAGGAGCAGGGCGTCCCCGCCTACGTCATCTTCCACGACGCGACCCTGCGCGAGATCGCCACCGCCCTCCCCACCTCCCTGGCGGAACTGGGCCGCGTCAACGGCGTCGGCGAGAACAAACTCGCCAAGTACGGCGACCAGGTCCTGGAGACCCTGACCTCCGAGTAGAGGCCGTCCCCCGATTCGCCGGTCACCAGACGGCTCCCCTGGTCACACCGGTGTGTCGCCATCGGGCCCACCACCTGCTCTTTACTCTGTGTTTTAACTTGATTACCATCTGTATATGATACGGAAGAGCAAGATCGCCGCCAGCTCCAGCCCGAGTTGGACCGCTCCCGGCACGAGCTGGACCCGCGCCGCAACCAACCTGACCGCCCCGAACACCCACCGGACCCGGCCCGGGACGAGCTGGACCCGCGCCAGCACAAGTTGGACCGCTCCCGACACCATCTGAGCCCCCGGCGCCGCCTGGACGCACGGCATCCCGAGAGCGGCAAGACGCGCCCCTGATGGTGGCGGCTCGAAGCACCCGACGAAGGCCCAGAGCAAGACCACAAGGGGCCAGAAGACTCCTGCCCAGCCATATTCAGCCAGGCCGACTGACCACGGCTCCTATCTGCACATCTCGCGCTCAGGAGCTCCCGCCGATCAGGATTTCGTGCCGATCAGGCCGGGCCACGGAGCAGGCTCACGCCCCTCAGAGGACACGTGCGTGCCAGAGGCCCGTGCCCGTCGGAGGCCCGCGCCGGTCAGAGGCCCGTGCCCGCCAGGGGGTCTTGCGTGTTGGGAGGGCGTGCCGGTTGGGGGTGGGTGGGGTTCGGGGAACTCTCAGGGTTCTCCCAGGGTTCCGTGTGGGCTTCTGCCAGGCGCGGCCGCTTACATGTGCGGCATGCGAAACAACCGGAAGACGATCGCGGCCGGGGCCGGTGCCGCCGGGCTGCTCGGGCTCGGCCTCTACTTCTCCGTCCCCGCCTTCGCCGACGACCCCGCCCCCTCCCCCTCGCCCACGGCGCATGCGGGCCACGGCCAACCCGGCAAGGGGCACCCGTTCCGCCGGGCGCGCGCGCTGCGCGGCGTCCACGGTGAGGCCACCGTGAAGCGCAAGGACGGGTTCCACCTCGCCACCTGGCAGCGCGGCAAGATCACCGCTGTCTCGGCGACCGGGGTGACCGTTCGCAGCGACGACGGCGTCTCCTGGACGTGGACGTCCGACGGCAAGACCCGCGTCCGCAAGAACGGCGAGAAGTCGTCACTCAAGGGACTGGCCGGCGGCGACCAGGTGCTCGTCGCCGGGGAGCGCTCCGGCGGCACGCGGACCGCGCGCCTGATCCGCGTCCCCAAGCACCGCTAGTCCACCGGCGCCCCCACGCCGGGTAGTTTCGGGCGGTAGGCCTGATGTGCGGGCGCGGACCCTGCGAGGGAGCGAGTTGCGGAGCCGATGAGCGAGACCCGGCGGGTCCTCGTCGTGGACGACGAGGCCAACATCCGTGACCTCATCGAGGTCGCGCTGCGCTTCCACGGCTTCGCGACCGCCACCGCCGGCACGGGCGAGGAGGCGCTCGGGGCCGTCCGCGAGGCGCGGCCCGACCTCGTCCTGCTGGACGTCATGCTGCCCGACCTGGACGGATTCGAGGTGTGCCGGCGGCTGCGGGCGGACGGCGACCAGGTCCCGGTGATCTTCCTGACCGCGCGGGACACGCCGTCCGACACCGTCACGGGCCTCACGCTCGGCGGTGACGACTATGTCACCAAGCCGTTCTCGATCGAGGCGCTGATCGCCCGGGTGCGGGCCGTCCTGCGCCGGACGGCCCCGCCGGAGCCCTCCGCGGGGCCCGTGCTGCGCGTCGCCGACCTCGAACTCGACGAGGCGCACTGGACGGTGCGGCGCGGCGGCGTGCCCGTCGAACTGTCCCCGACCGAGTTCCGGCTGCTCGCCTACCTGATGCGCAACGCGGGCATGGTGCTCTCCCGCGCCCAGCTCCTCGACGGGGTGTGGGGCTGGGACCACGGCAACCCGCAGGTCGTGGAGACCTACATCAGCTACCTGCGCCGCAAGCTTGACCCGCTCGGCACCCCGCTCATCCACACCCAGCGCGGGGTGGGTTACGCGCTGCGGCCATGACGCTCAACGCCCGGCTGCTCACCGGCCTGCTCGCGATCACCACCGCCGGGCTGGCGATCATGGGCCTGGTCAGCGCGCTCGTCCTGAACGGGTACCTGATGCACCGCGTGGACGGCCAGCTCCAGGCCACCCGCGACCGCGCCGTGACGCGCCTGCTGCGTCCCGGCCTGCCCGAGCAGGGCGTCGCCCCCGCGCAGTTCGTGGTGCTGGCCGTCGGCCCGGCGGGGCGGGTCCGCGTCCTCAGCGGCGACGCGCCCGCGCCCGAGCGGGCCGTCCGCGAGGTGCAGCGGCTGGGCAGGGACGAGCTGGCCGCCCGCGCCCGCGGCCTCGAACCGTTCTCCCTCCCCGGACTGCGCGCGGTGGCGCGTCCCTGGCGGGGCGGCGTCGTCGTCGTGGCGTCTCCCCTCACCGAGATCCACGCGGCGGTGCGCAACCTCGTGCTGTCGGAGATCGCGACGGCCGCCCTGCTGCTCGCCGTCCTGCTCGTGCTCGGCCGGTGGCTCATCCGCCGCGGCCTGCTGCCGCTGAGCCGGATGGCCGCGACCGCGCACGCCATCACGGCGGGCGGCGACCTGCGCGCCCGCATGCCCGGCCCCGGGCAGCGCACCGAGGTGGCCCGTCTCGCGTCCGCCGTCAATGTGATGCTGGAGCGGATCGAGCAGGCGTTCTGGGCGCGCAGCCGCTCCGAGGCGCGCGTCCGCGAGTTCGCGGCGGACGCGTCCCACGAGCTGCGCACGCCGCTCACGGCCATCCAGGGCTACGCGGAGCTGTACCGGCACGGCGCGCTCGGCCCGGACGAGCTGCCCGACGCGATGCGCCGCATCGAAGAGGAGGCACGCCGGATGAACAGTCTCGTCACCGACCTCCTCGAACTCGCGCGTCTCGACCGTGAGGCGTCCCTGCACCCCGTCCGCACCGACCTCGTCGCCCTCGCTCGCGACGCCGTGGCCGACGCGACCGCGGCCGCCCCCGACCGTCCCATCGTGCTGGACGCCCCCGACACTTTGACGGCGACCGTCGACGAGGCCCGCGTCCGCCAGGTCTTCGCCAACCTCCTGGCCAACGTGCGGGCCCACACCCCGCCCGGAACGCCCGCGACCGTCCGCCTTGCGCCCGGCCTGATCGAGGTGGCGGACGAGGGGCCCGGCATGTCCCCGGAAGACGCCGCGCGCGCCTTCGAGCGCTTCCACAGGGGTACTCAGGGCGGCACCGGCCTGGGCCTTCCGATCGTCGCCGCCATCGCCGCCGCCCATGGCGGACGCGCCGAACTGCTCTCCGAACCCTCCAAGGGGACGATCGTCCGCATCACGCTGGGTTCCCACTGAGCGGGACATCCCGGTACCGCCCGGGGGCGCCGTCCTGCACAGTCCGAAGGTCGGCTTCCCGAACCGAAGGAACCCCGGTATGGCGGGCTGGAGTCATCGGTACGCGCGAATCAACGGCCTGGACGTCCACTACGTGGAGCAGGGCGAGGGGCCGCTCGTCGTCCTCCTGCACGGCTTCCCGCACATCTGGTTCAGCTGGCGCCACCAGATCGGGCCCATCGCCGACGCCGGTTTCCGTGTCGTCGCGCCCGACATGCGCGGTATGGGACACACCGGCGGCCCCCGGGACCACCGCGAGTACGACGTCGACCGGATCGTGGGCGATCTCACCGGCCTCCTCGACCACCTCGGCGAGGAGAAGGCCGTCTTCAGCGGCCTGGACTTCGGCCTGTTCGCCGCCTACGACCTCGCCTACCACCACCCGGACCGCGTCGCCGCGATCATCGGCCTGGAGAACCCGTTCTTCACGCCGAGCGACGAGTCGCCCCTGACGCTCGCCGCCCGCCAGGCCAGGCGCCACTTCAACCACATCCACTACTTCGCCGAGCCGGGCGTCGCCGACCGCGACCTCGCCGCCGCGCCCCGCGAGTTCCTGCGCAAGGTCTTCTACGCGCTGTCCAGCGACTACCACTACCTCGACGTCTGGCGGCAGCCTCCGGGAACGTCCTATCTCGACGCCCTCCCTGAGACGCCACCGCTCCCATGGACGTGGCTGACCGAACCGGAACTGGAGTTCTACGTCGACGCCTACAGCCGCAGCGGCTTCACCGGCGGGCTCAACTGGTACCGGGCGATGGACCTCTCCTGGGAGTACCGCAAGTCCTACGGCGACCGGAAGAACCCCGTCCCGTACTACTTCATCGGCAGCGAGCAGGACGCCGATCTCGAGGGCTGGCACGGCGACGACCCCCTGAACAAGCTCGGCGATCATCACGCCGATGTCCGCGGCGTCCGAATGATCAAGCAGGCCGGCCACATGACGCAGATGGAGAGGCCCGCCGAGACCACGGCGGCGATGCTCGGATTCCTCACGGGGAGCGACAGGTGAGCCTGACCGAAGACCGGATCGTCGTGGTCACCGGTGCCAGCCGCGGCGCCGGGAAGGGCATCGCGCTGGCCCTCGGCGCGACCGGCGCGACCGTGTACGTGACGGGCCGGACCCGCGCCGAGGGCGACGCCGGCCTCCCCGGCACGGTCTTCGCCACGGCCGAGGAGATCGGCGCCCGCGGCGGCACCGGCGTGCCCGTGATCTGCGACCACTCCGACGACGCGCAGGTCGCGGACCTGTTCTCGCGGGTGGAGCGCGAGCACGGCAGGCTGGACATTCTCGTCAACAACGCCTTCACGATCCCGGACGGCCTCACCCGCGAAGGGCCGTTCTGGGAGAAGCCGCTGGCGCTCCAGAGCATGTTCGACGTGGGGATGCGCTCCGCCTACGTCGCCAGTTACCACGCCGCTCCGCTGCTGGTCAGGAACAAGGCGGGCCTCGTCGTCAACACCTCGTCCTTCGGCGGGCGCTGCTACATGCACGGTCCCGCCTACGGCGCGGGAAAGGCCGCCGTCGACAAGATGGCGCACGACATGGCGGTCGATTTCGAGCCCTTCAACGTCGCCGTCATCTCGCTGTGGATGGGTCTGCTGAAGACCGAACGGAACAAGGCGCTTTTCGAGGGCGTCCCCGACCGGTACAGGTCGTTCGCCGCGGGGGCCGAGTCCGCCGAGTTCAGCGGACGGGTGATCGACGCGCTCGCCCGGCACCCGGAGTTCATGCGGTGGAGCGGGCAGGTCCACATCGGGGCCGAGCTCGGCGCCGAGCTGGGCGTGGTGGACGTCGACGGCAGCAGCCCCCGCTCGCACCGCGGGCACCTCGGCGACCCGCCCACCTTCAGCCCCGCCGTCGTCAAGTAGTCGGCAACGCCTTCCCCAAGGCTTTCCCGTTCAACCGATCCGCAATTCAGCAGGATCCTTTTATTCGCCCCGCATATCTCCTGCGCGATGCAAACGTCTCTCCATGTCGCGGGACTGCCTGACGCCCTGGTCATCGCGGTGGCTGCGATTACTGGAGATACGCCGGAAATGTCCCGCGAAAGGGCACCTGACCTGACGCGCACGCGGAGTTATGATCCACAACAGGGCCGAGGAGATAACGGTCCCATCCGGGACGTCCGGACGTCCGTTGTCCGCATTCCTTCGTCCATCCCTGTCCGGCCGAGACCGTGCGAGACAAGGCGATGGGACTCCAGCGAGGAGGCACCATGACCCACGTCGAGCAAGAGCCCGCCCCGCCCGCCCCGCACGCTCCGTCCGCGATCGCCGACCCGGCGCCCCTGGGCCTTGCGGCCTTCGCCCTGACCACGTTCCTGCTGTCCGTCAAGAACGCCGCGTGGACCGACGGCACCGACGCCTGGCTGGGCTACGCCCTCGCCTACGGCGGCATCGTCCAGATCCTGGCCGGCATGTGGGAGTTCCGCAATCGCAACGTGTTCGGCGCGACGGCCTTCTCGTCCTACGGCGGCTTCTGGCTCGGCCTCGGCCTGTACGTCGTCCTGATCGCCGGTGAGGCGACCCCCGCCCAGGAGGCCAACGACCTCGGCTGGATCCTCCTCGCCTTCGCGATCTTCAACACCTACATGATGCTCTGGGCGACCCAGGTCAACCAGGCCGTCCTGGCGGTGTTCGTCGCCCTGGAGGCCACGGAGATCATCCTTTTCATCGGGAACTTCGCCACCAGCGAGACCACGGTCAAGATCGGCGGCTATCTCGGCGTCCTCACCGCCGTATGCGCCTGGTACGCCTCCGCCGCCGGGATCATCAACGGCATGACGGGCCGCACCCTGCTCGGCGTCGGCAAGCCGCTCAGGCACCGCCTGGTCTCCGGAACCGAAACCCACTGACCCGGGCGGCGGGGTCCTCCTTCTCGGGCCGGACCGCGGACGGCGCTAGAGTGGCGTCGTGGCCCCCCGTTCGGAAGACCTGGCGCGCCTCGTCGGCGACGACGACCGTGACACCGCGGCGCAGCGCCTGCGGGACGCGTACGCGACCGGGCACCTCACGCATGAGGAGATGGAGGAGCGCCTCGACCAGGTGCTCACCGCCAGAACCCACGGCGACCTCGCGGCGCCCCTGGCCTCGCTCCCGGACGTGGACGCGGGCACCACGTCCACGATCGGCGCGGCCACCGGACGGATCAAGCGCCGCGGCGCCTGGCGCGTGCCGCGCTCCCTCAAGGTCGAGTCCGCCTTCGGCAAGGTGCGCCTGGACCTGTCCAAGGCGATCATCGAGCACCCCGTGGTCGACATCGAACTGCAGGTCGGCACCGGCCGGGCCAAGATCACCGTCCCGCGGGACGCGATCGTCGAGCTCGACGGCCTGCACACCGGGCTCAAGGACGCGCGCTACACCCCGCGCCGTCCCGCCCGTCCCGGCGGTCCCAAGATCCGCATCACCGGCACCATGGGCTTGGGCCGCCTGAAGATCAACCACGCCCGCCGCTGACACCGCCGCGCTGACGACCGTCACACCTTCTCCGCCCGTTGGAGCTGTGGACGAGTGACGTCCCGTCCCGTCGTGCGAGGGGTGACGGCCCAGGTGACGAGGGCGCAGAGCGTGAGCGTCGCACCGAGGACGGTGGGGCCCGTCCAGCCGACGGCGTCGTACAGGGCCGTGGTCGCGGCCGCTCCCAGGGCCGAACCGAGCGAGTAGAAGACCATGTAGGCGCCGATGACGGTGCTGGTGCGGTCGGGGTAGGCGGTCGTGAGCGTGTGCTGGTTGCTCACATGCACGGCCTGGACGGCGAAGTCGAGCAGGACCACGCCGAGGACCAACAGCGGCAGCGACCACGAGAGCTGCCCGATCGCGGCCCAGGAGGCGAGAAGGAGAGCGAGTGCGATGCCCGTGACCCGGCGCGCGTGCCCGGCATCGCCCCAGCGTCCGGACCGGGCGGCGCCCAGCGCTCCGGCAAGCCCGGCGACGCCGAAGAGCCCGATCTGCGCTTCGCTGAGGTGCCACGGCGCCCCCGCCAGCGGCAGGGCCATGCCGCTCCACAGGGTGCCGAACGACGCGAACAGGAAGAACGCGATCAGCCCGCGGCCGAGGAACACCGGCTGGACGAACAGCCCGCCGAGGGACCGAAGGACCTGCCCGTACCGGACCGTCCGCGGGCGGGCATCGGCGGGCAGCACGGTGAGGACGAGCAGCGCCAGCACTCCGGCGAGGGCCGTCAACGCGAGGTAGATGCTCCGCCATCCCCACAGGTCCGCGAGGATTCCCGCGGCGACCCGCGAGCCGAGGATGCCGATCACCACCCCCGAGGTCACGATGCCGAGGTTGCGCCCGCGCTCGGCGGGCGGGGAGGCCGACGCCGTGTACGCGACGGCCGTCTGCACCACCACCGCGAACAACCCCGCCACCGCCAGTCCCGCGAACGCCGCCCAGGCGGCCGGGGCGGCGGCGGTGATCAGTGCTCCGGCGGCCACGAGGCCGAGGTGCGCGGCGATCAGGCGTCCGCGGTCGAGCATGTCGCCCAGCGGCACCAGCAGTACCAGTCCCGCCAGATAGCCGAGCTGGCCGGCGGCCACGAACCAGCCGAGCGAGTCGACCGGTACGTCCAGGTCGCGTCCCATCGCGCCCAGCACCGGCTGCCCGGCGTAGACGCTCGCCACCGCGACCCCGCACACCGCCGCCAGCAGCAGCCTCGTCCTCCCGTGCACAGCTCCACCTCCGTTTGGTTTCATTTTGAAACTGAACGGAGCGTAGGTCAGAATGGTTTCAATACGCAACTCACTGGAGGGGTGATGGCAGGCGACGAGACCGACGGGCGGGGCCCCGGGTGGACGGACCCGGGCTGCCCGGTCGCCCGCACCGCCGACCTGGTCGGCGACCGATGGAGCCTGCTCATCATCCGCGACGCGATGGACGGCGCCCGCTCGTTCACCGACTTCCAGCAGCGCACCGGAATCGCCCGCAACATCCTCAGCGAACGGCTCCGCAAGCTCACCGCCCACGGCCTGCTCACCCAGGTCGACGCCCCTTCGGGCAGGCGCCGCCTCTACGCGCTCACCGAGGCGGGCAAGGACCTCTTCCCCGTGATCGTCACGCTGCGGCAGTGGGGGGAGCGCCACGCCTTCGAGGAGGGCGAGCCGCACTCCGTCCTGGTCGACGACGACGGCGCCCGCGTCCCCGTCCTCCTGCCCACGTCGGCGGACGGCTCGCCCCTGACGAGCGACACGACCTCAGTACGGCGCCCCACCTGACAGGGGACACCGCTAGCGCGCGGCGTGAATCCACTCCACGAGGGTTCGAAGGTAGCCAGGGGCGAGGGCACCCCCGCGTTGCACCCGGTGGTCGGCTCCGGGGAACACCTCCACGGTCAGCGTCGCCCGGTGGTCGCGGTCCCCGTCACAGGCGGCGGCGCTGAAAAGCCGGATGCTGTCGGCGACGGGAACGAGCGCGTCAGCACCGCCGAACACCGCCAGGTGCGGGCACGGCAACCGAAGCGCATCGGGCAGAGGATCGTGATCCTGCTTGCGCTTGAGGAACTCCCAACCGTCGGCGTCGACATCAGCCCAGAAGGCGGCCAGGCCTGGCGGGTACCCAGCACCGGCAACGAGCCGGTTCGCCTCGGCGAAGTCGGCATCACGCCGCCCCGCCTCCACCAGCCGGTCGTAAAGGGCCACGACGTCGTGAAGCGAGTCGGACGCTCTGACGGCGTTGGCCACCGCGTAGCGTTCCTGTTCTGCCGGAGTCACACCGGGACAACTGTTGGTGATGACCCAGGACGGCGTATCGCGGGCAGCCGCGCGCAGGGCCACCCAGCCGCCCTCGCTGTGCCCGAACAGGCCGACCTTTCCGTCCGGCACCGCAGGTTGCGCACGCAGGAAGGCCAGAGCGGCCAGCGCGTCGGACGCGAGATCGTCCATCGTCGCCGCGCGCCACTGGCCCGACGACCGCCCCACACCGCGCTTGTCGTAGCTGAGGACCGCGATCCCGGCCTCCAGCAGATATCGGCGGATCGAGCGGAAGTAGCCGTCGTTGTCCCGGTCCGACGGCCCCGAACCCCCGATCAGGACCGCGCCCGCCGCCGCGCCCCGGGCCGGAACCCCGAGCGAGCCGGCCAGTGTGACGTCCCCGGCGCCGAACCTGACCTCCCGCACGGTCAGGCGTCCTGGCCGCCTATAGCGGGACCCGCCGGCCAGAGCGCTGCCAAATCCGCGGGTGTCAGCGGGTCTCGGTAGGCGGCTTGTAGGACGGCCTTCCTGGGGGCCTTGTCTGCGTCGGCGAGATTGGCGAACCAGTCGATTCCGGCGGGGTAGGCCCACAGGTATGAGCGGAGTTGCGGATTGGCGCCCCTGTCGGTGAGGAGGTCGGCGATTGCGGCCTCCGTCGTCCAGGGCATGCGAGATCGGGCGTGCTCGGCCAGTTCGGTGATGCCAACCCCCTGGTTGAGGGCCAAGTGCAACTCGGCGCGCACGAGTTGGTTGTAGTGGTCGAACTTGGTGCGGGCGACCAGTAGTTCGTCATCAGAGGCCACGAACAGGGGGAGCGCTTGCGCGAGCCCTTCGAGCAGGACCTGTTGCGGCGCGTGCACCGACATCAGACGCACCCAAGGAACCTCCTGGGCGGCCGCTCGCGCCGTCCAACTCGCGCTCTGGAGGCCGTGGCCGAGGACCTCATGAAGGGCGAACTGGCGGGCGGCGACCTCGGTGAAGTTCGCGCGGCGAAGGTTGAGACGTAGCCGGACATCGTCCCCGGAACCGTCCAGCCAGTACGCCCAGTAGGCGTCCACCTCGGCGGTCTCGATGGTGAGGTTGAACGGCGCCCGGCTGCCGGTGGCCTGCCGGACGGCGGTCTCAAAGTCCGCGGCGGCCTGCCTGATCGCATCCGGTGCCTCGCCCGCCTCGATCGGCCCCTCGACCGCCCTCAACTCCCGCAGGGTTTCGGAACCCCACCCGACCCCGAGGGCGTCGAACGCCCGGCGGGCCTGGTCACCGCGGTGAGTGACGTAGTCGTCCCCCCAACCGGCCGCCGCGCATCCTTGAGTGGCCCGGACGTAGTCGTCCAGCGGCGCGTGCTCACCCATGAGGGCGCCGAGGTAGGCGAGATCGGCGGTCAGACGTGTGGTGAGACGGCCGGCACCGGCCTCGACGGCCCGAGCACGCAGATCGACAAGGCGTTCGTAGACCGCGAGACGGCTGGTCGCCGGCTCGATGGTCGCGCTGGTCGGCGCGCAATCGAAGTCGATGACGTCTCCCGACCCTCGGTCCGCCTCGTAGGCGTGCCACCCTCGCAGGATCGTCTCGATCTCGTCCCGCAGCTTCACGAATCGCTCCCTGCGCAGTGTCACGCCCGGCTCAGGCGCACTCGACCACAGCCTCCGACGGCGTCCCCCGCCGTCGAAACTCCAACGAAGCTGTCCGGGACCGAGTTCTCCGTCCCGAGCCCGGCCCGGCGCCGCCGGCCGTCACGGCACGCGGTGCCCCTCGGCGTGCCGGTAAGGCAAGTACCGCCAGACGTTATCTGGGACGTTCCCGCAGGTAGAGCGACAGAAGGGGGATCGCACCGAGAAGGTGGGGGCAGCGTGGTCGAGACCGTCCAGCAAGGCTGGCCCGGCCGGTCACCCTCAAGGGAGGTAGGTCGCTGATGCCGGCTCGCTATGCGTCTTCTCACCGGCTACTCCAGGCCGGTGCGGTCGGGGCACTGACCGTCGCGGCGGTCTCGCTGCTCCCCGCCGGCGGATCACCCGGCAACGCCGCTACCGCCACGCGGTTACGAACCCTCGCGACGTATCAGGTCGTCACCGGCGATCCGGTCACCGTGGGCCCGGGTAAAGGCCAGGGGGCGTTCGCGAAGTGCCCGGCGGGGACCGTGGTCCTCGGCGGCGGCGAGTCGAACACCGTGCTCCTGCCGACCGGCATCGAACTCGTCTCGTCCAATCCGGATATCTACGACAACGGGTGGAGGACCAGCTTCGTCAACACCTCGACGCTGCTCAACGCCACCGTCCGCACGCAAGCGATCTGCGCCGGCGGAATCCCCGGATACAGGTTCAGCTACCTGCAGGACCAGCTCATCCCGCGCGGCCGAGTCCGCAGGGAGTTCAACTACACCTGTCCCGCGGGAACGGTGACGCTGGCGGGCGGCAGCGACGGCACCCAGGGGCTGAGGCTGCTCGACTCCTACCCGGGCGCCAGCAACGACTGGGTGACCACGGTCTTCAACACCGCCCTCAACTCGGATCTCCACACCACGCTCTACAACGTCTGCGGAACCGGCATCACCAGGTCCCTCGAGGTGGGCGAGGGGGTCAGCCTCAGCAAGGGCGGCCGCGCGCACGCCTCCCTCACCTGCCCGGCGGGGACGAAGGTGCTGAGCGGCGGGGGCGAGAACACCCCGCGCGGCAGCAATATGATCACCGACACCTTTCCGAGCTCGGACGGCAGGACCTGGACCGTCTACGTCAAGAACGTCATCGACGACAACTCCTGGATGCGCGTCAGAGCGTTCTGCGCCACCTGATCCCGGCACCCCGTCCGACTCCCGGCTACCGGCCACGATCGGCCGGGGTGCGAAGGCTCCTCGCCAAGGTGGGGATCATCACCGCCGCCGGGACGAGGTGCAGCCCGAGGAGAGCGACGATGGTGGCGGCGTTCGCCCCGGAGAGGAACGGCGGGACCAACGAGATCGCGGTGAGCGACACCGCCGTCCACACGAACCGCTCGGCGGGGCGCGCGCTCCAACGAAGCAGAGCGACGGCGATGACGCAGCCCACGATCGAGAAGAACCCGGTCACCACGGCGAACCCGGGCAACGGGATCGACTCGCCACCGTCCGGGAGCTCGAAGTCGACCCCAACGGCCTGGGCGAGCGCGGCGGCGAGGGTGGTGGCCGCCATCGCCGCGAGCGTGGCGGCGAAGCCGGAGAGGGCGAGCCTGCCGGTGCGGCTGGTCCGGCCCGATGCCGGGCGTGTTACCGCCCCGGCGTTGTTCATGCTGTTCATGGCGTTCCTCCACAGGACGTTCGGGATGTGTTGACCGGCATGCGACGGCCCTGACCTCGGGGCGACGACGCGCACCCTCGCCGTGCGACGGCCTGGATTGCGCAGGGCGCGGACGCCTGTACCGCGGAGCCAGAACCCGGCGCCCCGTCCAAGGACCGGCCCAGGCTCGCCGTCACGCAGTTCCAGTTGCACCCGCCCGCGCGTGACGACGAGGAACACGTCGCGCCACTCCGCCGCGACCACCGCGACGCGCCCGCCGCCGCGCAGCGCGAGCGTCCGCACGGGGACTACTCCGTGCCGTCCGCGGGCAGGCGCTCCGGCAGCCCGAGCCGCGGGAACTGGTCGTCATGGAAGACGACGATCTCGGTGATCGCCCCACCGGTGACGCGCAGGACGTCGATCGTCAGCGGCAGGTACGCGCCCTCCTGCTCCCGCCAGAGATAGAACGCGACGGCGGGCTGCCGGTTCACCGAGGTCTGGACGGCGCGCAGCCCCTTCAGGCGCTCGAAGCCGTCCGAGACCCAGTCGTTCACCACCGCGTCGCGTCCGACTCGCAGGCCCGGCGTCGGCGGCATCGAGCATCGGACGTCGTCCCGCAGCAGCGCGGCGAGCCCGTCGATGTCCGTGGCCACGCTGGCGTCGGTGAAACGGCGCACCAGCTCGCGCGTCCCGGCGTCCTCCTCACCGCCGGTCCAGTCCTGCCGCTCGGCGGGCAGGTGCTCCCGCATGCCGGCCCGGGCCCGCTGCAGCGCGCTGTTCACGGAGTTCACGGAGTCCCCGAGGAGCTCCGCGACGTCCTTCGCCGGCCAGCCGAGCACGTCCCGCAGGATCAACACGGCCCGCGTCCGCGGCGCGAGATGCTGGACCGCGACCAGGTACGCCAGCTCGATCGTCTCCCGCGCGACGGCGACCGCCTCCGGCTCGTCCGCCTCGCCCGCGGGCAACTCGTCCAGCAGCCGGTCTGGGTAGGGCTGCAACCACCGCACCTCGCCACCGGTCGCGGGCTCCGGACGGCGCTTGGCGAGCAGGTCCAGGCAGGCGTTGGTGGCGATCCGGTACAGCCAGGCCCGGAACGTCGACCGCCCCTCGAAGGTCTCCCTCCGCCGCCAGGCCCGCAGGAACGTCTCCTGCACGGTGTCCTCGGCGTCCTCGAACGACCCGAGCATCCGGTAGCAGTGCACGTGCAGCTCCCGCCGATGCCGCTCCGCCATCCCCGAGAACACCGGCTCGTCGACCTCGCCCAGCCCTACCAGCCGCGCCTTGGCACTCATCACGTCATCCTTCCGTCGTGTCCCGTCGTAGTTATGACGGGTGCGGGCGCGAGGACTCATCACGGGGTCGTCAAGGCTGCTCGTTCCCATCCTCACCAGGAGGGGTTCCACGCAACGAGCACGAGGACGCCTGCGGCCGTCAGAAAAGGGGACCGCAGCCTTGGCCCGCAGTCACCGCAGAAGCGGATCGTCGATCGCAATCGGCCGACCGCCGGGGCCCGGGGCAACCGCGACCGGTGCCGCGGAAGCGGCCTCTTGATCCATCATGGGCGGATGTCCGTACCTCGCCTCCTCGTAGTCTTGGGATGCTGCTCGCTGCTCGCCGTGGCAGTCCTCGGCCTCTGGCCAACGCACATCTATGTGGGCACCGCCAAACAGAGCTGCGGGTCGGTGTGGTTCTCCCGCTCTCCGAGCCATGACCATCCGATAGGCAGCGATCCGACCGGCGAGTTCGACCTTCAGCGCGAGCTCCGATGCGGTGAAGCCCGAGACCAGGTGAAGCACCCAGGCCAAGCAGCCGCCGGACTCACCATGGCCCTCTTCCTGGCAGCCGCCATCACAGACCGAAAGCGCTCACAACGCACCGGACGCCAACCTCCCGCCCCTTGATGCCATCAACAGCGCTCTCTTCAGAACGTGGGCGCCCTGACGCACACCAAGAGGCTGTTCCAAGATCCGAAGGGGCCTCTGCGCCGCCTGTGCACCCGAAGGGATTCGAACCCCTATCCATCTGATCCGTAGGTCCCGAACGATCGCTGGACCGTCCGGAACAGTCCGCACGCTCGGCCACTGACCTCCGGGCTACCCAGAGTCGTCCACCACAATTCGAGATCATCCACCCGTGTGGCTCCCGGGAGCCGCCGCGATCACCGGCTTGTAAAGCCGATCGTGAACCCGCCGGCGAGAGCATTCCCCGCGACCTGCTGCCCGCCCGCGCGAACCCTGCACCTTCCGGGCCTAGATGGAACCGGGTCTTGCGGTCTTCGGGTCAGAAGGATCGACCTTTCGGGGAAGCCGCAGCCCGGCATGATCAGCGCCATGGAGACTCTCACGTTGCAGCGGCCGTTTCGTCTCTGGCGCTATGGAGTCAGCCACTCCGAACTGCTGATGCATGGCCATGCCGGCGCGGGCTGCGACGAACACGTCAACGTCCTGTTCGTAGACGTCCGAGCCGTCAAGCTCCGCACGCTCTACGACCCGCTGATCCTCCAGCCGGCAGACGAGCAGACACGACTCGGCCTGCTGGACTTCGCCCAGGTGCCGCAGCGATTCCATGCCCAGTTCCTGAGCCTGGCCCTGCCCGCACCGGACGCCGAGCCTGGCTTCATCGTCTGCGCCAGCGCGACCGTCCTGGCCACGGCCTCCACCGACCGCGCCGAGGTCTACGGCTGGAACCGCGACCGTTCGCGCGTGCTCCACCGGCTGAGTCCAAGCTGAGGCACTCCTGTCCAACCGAAGGTGCAAGGTGACTCCGAACGAGATCAGCGAAGGTTGTCCGAACTCACTTCTCAACGCGCACGTGCGACGTCGAGCCCTGCGAAGTTCCTCCGGACGGGGCACCTGCCACGACAGACGCGCAAACCTGTCCGGAGGGCGCTTCCTCGCGAGCGGCGCGTGCCCGGTGACAGACAGATTCGCGCGGGAGTGTCCTCCAGCCCAGGAGGGGACTTGGGAACCACGGAGTTCCCCCGTAGCGCACGCCCGACTGATCTTCCGGCGATCTCCAGCCCGCAACGAAGGCCGTGACAACCCCTGATGAGACGAGGATGACGACGATCTCGCTGACGCCGATCCCGGGCGTCGCCGCTCCTATGACGCGGGGCTGGTCGGACGACCATATTTACGGCGAGGTGGCGGCGCGTCCCTTGCGTCCGCCGACGACCTGCGGACCCGGGGGGACACGACGCGCGGTCCGGCGCGGCCGTCCGGTGACCTGCGCCCACACCGCACGCGCCAGGTGGCCTGGCGCGGGGCCGCGCAACGGCCTGAGCGCAGCCGTCCCTTGACGGATTCCGGCAAGGGCACTCGCGGAGGTCGTTGCCCAGCTCGAAGAGGAAGCGGACGCAGCATGAGCAAGCGACCGGGGCAGCGGCGAGGACTCGATCTACAGGGACGGCGACCGTTGGCGGGGGCAATCCATCTCGGCTATGCCGAGAGGAGCCGTCGCGTCCTTAAGAAGGTGTCGGGCCGGACGCGCAACGAGGTGGCGGGCAAGCTCCGGAACCTCCGCAAGCTGGTGGACGCCGGGACGGTTCACGATGACAGGTTCACGATTAATGCGTTCTTGGAGTGCTGGTCGGTTCGCATTCTGCCGGGCACCGTGGCCGAATCGGCGGAAGACGACTACCGCGACACGGTTAGCTTCGGCGACTCCGTGCACAGCAGGCCGAAACCAAGATCGCGACTGGTGAGCCGTGGAACGATCACGGGTTGATCTTCGCGAGCGAGGTCGGGACGGCGATGGATCTCAACAACTTCTCGCACACCTTCTCCAAGCTGGCCAAGCGCGCGGGACTCGGCCACTGGCACCCGCATGGGCGGCACTCGGGGGCCTCGTTGATGCCGTTCAAGGGACGCCGCTGCACATGGTCTCTGAGATCCTCGGGCACACGTCGATCGCGACCACCAAGCACGTCTGTGGGCGTCTGCTCGTCGCCGACAAGCGGGCGACGGCTGAGGCCATGAGCGGCGCCCTCTCCGGGGCCTGATCGAATCCCGTGGCTCCCAACATGGCTCCCATGGCGCACGCAAGAGGCCCCTTCCATGACTGGAAGGGGCCTCTGAGCTGGTGCACCCGAAGGGATTCGAACCCCTAACCTTCTGATCCGTAGTCAGATGCTCTATCCGTTGAGCTACGGGTGCCTGCCGGAAGTACTGTACCGGCTCCGGGGACCTGACCGCGAATCGGTTGACGGATGCGACTGGGCCGCAGTGTGACTTGAGTCACGGAACCCTTGGTGGGGTAGGTACGCCAAAGGGAGGATTAAGGCGGGTGTGACCTGGGAGGGTGTAGCCCGTCCGAAAGCCCGACCCCCTGAAGGAGAATCCCCATGCGCATGTCCGCCACCAAGCTGGTCGGCGTCCTCGCCGTCGGTGGACTGATGCTCGGTTCCACGGGCTGTGGCGCGGTCGACGCCATCGCCGGCGGGAAGAAGAAGACCGCCTGCAAGAACATCGAGACGGAGCTGCGGAGCTTCTCCACCAGCGGCATGTCGATGTCGTCGCCCAGCGGTGCCTCGGCCACCGCGCAGAAGTTCGCGGACACGGCCTCCAAGGTGCGGTCCGAGGGACAGAGCGCCGGCGGGGACGTCGAGACCGCCGCGACCGCGTTCGCGGGCGACCTCGACGAGACCGCGTCGATGCTGCGGCAGGTGCAGTCCGGCAGCACGACCCCGCGCCAGCCCGACCTCGCGGGCATGCGGCAGCACGGCAACGACCTCGCCGAGGCCTGCGGATTCACCGGGTTCCGGCTCGGCGGCTGACGACCGGCGCGATCCGCTCCCGCGGCCCCGGGAGCGCGGCGCTAGGACGTGTTTCCAACTATGCTGTCGGAGCCGCGGGTCAGACTTTGCCGGTTGGCTCGCCGAACCGGTAACCTGTCCTGGGCCTGACGGCTCCTGGAGGATTCGCCTAGTCCGGTCTATGGCGCCGCACTGCTAATGCGGTTTGGGTGCAAGCCCATCCGGGGTTCAAATCCCCGATCCTCCGCCCACTGACCAGGGACTTCGTCCAAGATTGCGATCTTGAGCGAAGTCCCTGTCGCGTTCCAGATGTCCGTTTCTCCTGGCCTGGTGTGCACATGGTGTGCACGGGAGGTCGGCGGAGTGCCTTCGTGGCCGGACGATGCGAGTGCTGACCGACTCGGCTTTGATTACCCTGCGTGTTGGCCGCGCCGGTTGCGTCGGTCCGCAAGCGAGATCACGTTGGCGGCGTCAGGTGTGCTTTGCCGCGTCCTACGAGGGACGACCGCAGCCACCGCCTCGGCGGCTGCCCGGGACACCTCGGGGAGCACCGACGTGTAGGTGTCGGCGGTGAAGGAGTGGCGGGCGTGGCCGAGAGTCTCGCTGATCACTTTCATGTTGACGTTGCCGAGCAGGGCGAGCGTCGCGGCTCCGTGCCGTAGGTCGTGGAAGCGGATCGGCGGCAGCGGCTCACCTCCCGTCGCCACCTGGACGGCGCGAACAGAGATCCGGTGGTGACGAGCGATCCTGTCGATGGCCCAGCCCTCCACGGAGTGCTTGGCCTGGACGAGGGCGTACTTCCTGATCAAGTCTTCGAACCGTGTGGAGATCCACTGGGGACGGAGCCGTGCCCCGTCCTCGCGAGTGAAGACCCGTCCGGAGTCCGCCCACACCTCGGGGCCAGCGGCGGATTTTTCTCGTTCCTGAACGGCCCGCCAGTCCAGCAGTACCGAGATGGTCGCCTCGTCCAGCGCCACGGTGCGCTCGCCGGCCTCGGACTTGGTGTCGTCGTACTCGTCGGCCTGGCTCTCGGAACCAGGACGCGTCTCACGGACTGTCAGCGTGCCCGCACCCTGGAGGTCGGTGTCCGCCCAGGCCAGTCCCGCGACCTCGGCACGACGCAGCCCACGGAAGGCGACCAGGTGGAAGAGGGCGTACAACCGCTCGTCCACGATGAAGTCGAGGAAAGCGCCCGTCTGGGCGGGCGTCCAGACCATCACCGGCCCAGGTACCTTGCCGGTCTCCTGCCACCGCTGGACGCGTTCGGTCGTCCAGACGAGCGGCTTCGCCCGCCTCCCCAGTTGGATTCGGGCTGAAGGCGAAGGAACCGGCTGGGGCGAGGCCGAGCAGGAGCCGGGCTTGATCGGGGAGTTGCAGGCCGTCTGCGATACGGGTGAGTACCTCGATGTCGGAGACGCGGCCCTGGCGAGTACCCCGCACCCAGTTGCAGATGTCAGAGCGATCATGCTGGGTGAGCAGGGCCAGTTGAGTCTGTGTGCACTCGGCGAACTGATCGAGGAAGAGCCGGAAAAGCCGACCGACATCACGGCGGGTGAGGGCGTGCGCGACGTCTTCTCGGCACCAGAAACCCACGGGGACCGATCCGGGGTCGAAGTACCTACGCCTGGTCACGTCGCTATTCATCCTTGACTCGCCGAAGACCCCCTGTCAGAGGGTAGCGGCGCGCAAGCCGCAAGCCATGGCGATCAGCGAGACGAGTCCGTGGGTCGGTCCCACGGGAGCAAACCACGGCTTCGTTCACTGTTCCGATCTCGCCGAGGGACACAAGGCGTAGCCCGACAGCTCCGCCGATCGGAGCGGAGCGGGAAGGGAGATTCCAGTGGACAACAGCAAGGCAGGCGGCCTGGTGGTGGCCGTGGAGAAGATTGTCGCGGCGCGTGGCCGCGCCACCCAGCCGTCCGACGGTGGGTCCACCGGCAAGTCCGACCTCAACGACGGCTGATCGACGATCGTGATCGACTTGATCGTCGAGGTTCTGGGCGGGGACCGGTTCCTCGCTCAGGACCTGGGCCGCGCCCACCGGGTCTATCCCGCATCGTCCGCCGACCGAGACCGGTTCGCCGGTCTGCTGGCTTGGGCGGCACTGAACCAACTCCTTGACACTCATCGGCTGGAGCCGCCGCGTCTTCGGCTGTCCGCCGACGGTGCCACCATCCCGGCGTCGGAGTACTGCCAGCGCCGGACGTACCGGCGTATGCCGCCGTGGGAAGCTCCGCAGCCGCATCTCGTCGCTGAGCAGCTCCGCAACGGCGCGACGCTGGTTCTGGATGCGATCGAGGAAATGCATCCGCCGATTGGTGCCATGGTGAGCACGCTCGAGCGCCATCTCCGGACGGGCGTGCAGGTCAACGCCTATGCTTCTTGGACGGCGCGAGAAGGCTTCGGCGTCCACTGGGACGACCACGACGTCATCGTCCTCCAGGTATCGGGAGCCAAAGGCTGGCGGATCTACGGCCCCACCCGTCCCGCTCCGCTGTATCGAGACGTCGAGTTCGACGACACACCACCCGAGCATCCGATCGATGAGTTCGTCCTCCAGGCCGGGGACGCCTTGCATGTCCCGCGCGGTTGGTGGCACGCCGCTGCCGTGTCCACCGGACAGCACTCGCTCCACCTGACCTGCGGGCTGGGCACGCACACCGGGGTCGACCTGCTGTCATGGGTGGTGGACGAGCTACGTGCGCAGCCATCCGTCCGCGCCGACCTCCCGCGCCGGGCCGGCCCGGACGCCCAGGCGGTCTGGTGCCATGAGATGAGCAAGCTGCTGGTCGAACGCCTCAACGACCCTTCGATGATCGATGCATATTTGGCCGCGCGTGATGCCGCCTCCGGGGCTCGCGGCGGCTTCTCGTTGCCACACGCGGTGCACGAGCGGCTCAAGGACGACCCCGATCTACTCGTCCGGCTCGTGACGTCCCGGGCCGTCCTGCACCGCACCGAGCAGACCCTGACCTTGGAGGCCGCCGGCCAACGCTGGACACTCGCATCTCAAGCGACCCCGCTCCTGGATGCGCTCATCTCCGGACGGCCGGCCACGCTCAGCACTCTGGCCCAGGCCGCGAACGTCACCACCGACCAAGCCGTCGACCTGCTCGACCAGTTGTTGCGCAGCGGGATCATCGCCGTGGGCGAAGCATGATGACGGTCCTCGGCCTGGGCACCTACCGATGCCGCGACGTGACCGCCGCCGCCCGCGCCGCCATCGCGGCGGGAGTCACCGTCATCGACACCGCGCCTGTCTACGCGCGAGGCAGCGCACATGCTCAATTGGCCGGTCTGCTACCCGACCGACCTGGGCTGCGCATCTCCACCAAGGCGGGCCACATGACCCGACACCAAGCCCAGGCCGCTCGACAGGCGGGCCTCATCACCTCCGAAGAGGCTGCCGCCTGCCACTCCATAGCGCCCGCCTACCTTCGACATCGCATCACCGCCAACATCACCGAGGTGGGCCGCGGCCGACTCGATCTGCTGTACCTGCACAACCCCGAACACGGCGCCCACGGAGACCGAAGCCGACTACTCAAGCGGATCACCCAAGCCTTCACGATCTTCGAGGAAGCCGCCCACCAAGGCGACATCGCCGGCTACGGCATCGCCACCTGGAGCGGCTTCACCAGCGGCGCCTTCACCGTTCAAGGCCTCGTCACCGCAGCGCGACGAGCGGCGGGTAGCACCCGAACCCATCTGCGGGCGATCCAACTACCCGTCAACCTCATCGAACTCACACCCGTTGCCCAAGCCCTCCACGGCGCCGGTCCCGTGGCGGAGGCCTCCGGGGCCGGTCTGGAGGTGTGGGCCTCTGCCCCACTGAACGGCGGCGAACTCATCGAGCTGGTCACTTCCGACCTGGCCGAGTTCATCAGGCCCGGGTCCTCCCGGGTCGTCGCGACGCTCGCGGTAGTGGCCTCCACGCCTGGACTCACCGGAGCCCTGCTTTCGGCGTCAACTGCGGCACACTGGCGAGAAGCACTCAACGCCTTCCAGCGTCCAGCCATTCAACTCCCGCATCTCCAGGACATCTGCCGTGTTCTTCGAGCCTGACGATCCCGACATCCGCGAACGGATGCACGCCGCCTTCGCCGGCGCGACGATCCGGCTCGACTGCGCACCCAGCCACGGCGCAACCGAAACCTGGGGCCATAGCGGAAGGACCATCGGCGCCCCCGTCACAACGTCCTCCGAAAACGCCTGGCTCCGAGTGCTCGAAGCACCAGTCGGTAAGGAGGGCGGAAAGTTGTGGACCGGCACTCAAGAAGCCGCTGCCACACTTCCGAGAGAGATCCCACGCCCCCGGCTGCTGGCTTCAGCCGACTGGGTCAACGAGGGGTATGCCTACCGAGCCGAGCTCAGCACCTACGTAACGGCGCCCGTCTGCTCCCCGACTCCGGACCTCACCCAGCACATCGCCCTGCCCGACGCATGGTGGTCCCGATTGCAGCGGGCTACGAGCACGGTCGCCGCCACACCGGTTCCGGACAACCGCCCACGCGTCATCAGCCAGGACTACGTACACCGCACCATCCCTCGCTATCTCGGCGAAGCAGGCGTCGACACCACCGTCCACCACTGGACCCTCGCCCACGGCGACCTCCACTGGGCCAACCTCACCAGTCCGGAACTGACCATCCTCGACTGGGAAGGCTTCGGCCCGGCCCCCCACGGATTCGACGCCGCCCACCTATACGCCTACACCCTTCCCGTCCCAGAACTGGCCGCCCGTATCCGCGACACCTTCGCCGACGTCCTGGCAACACGCGAGGGGCGGCTCGCCGAACTCACGGTCGCAGCCATCCTCCTTCAGGCCGCCGACCGCGACCCCATCCACGCCCGGCTCGCCCCTCAAGTCCGAGCACATGCACAGTGGCTGCTGAAGCACCATCGCGATTCCTGAGTTCCCTGAACGCTGCAGCGCGAGCGAGGACGAGCGACGCGTCCTCACTGCTTCGTGGAGGCCCGGCTGCGGGTCACCGACGTATGGGAGGGAACGCCCATCACGCAGGGCGCGCATGAGGCGCTGTTCCGCCAGTGGGCGGCGCTGCGTCTGGGACACCAGCACCGGCGATCAACTGGTCGTCCTCGACGCCCACGAGGCCCGCGTCGCCGGCGTGGCCTGGTCACCCGACGGCTTCATGATCGCCACTGCGTCCTACGACCGCACCGTCCGTCTGTGGGCGGGAAGGACCTACGCCGAGATCGGCGTCCATCGCGGCCCGGTCGTCTCCGTCACTGGACTCCGGACAGCCAGACCGTCATATCCGCCTCCTTCGACGGCACCGCCCGGCTCTGGCCCTTCGACGTCGACCTCGACGCCTTGAAATCCAAGGCCGGGACCCGCGTGTTCCGCCCCCTTGCGCGAGAAGAACGCCTCGCCCACCTGCTCCCCGAGCCCGATCAGTAGACCTGCTCGACCACCCGCACGTCCCGATCGACCAGGTACTCGGACGGGTCCAGCCCCATCGCCTCCCGCTCCGGCGACGCCCAGTACCGCTGGTTCGCCTCCTCGAACGTCTCCTCCCCCTCGTACCAGATCACCCACACGAACCGGCTGCGCTCATGATCAAGCCAGGCACCCCCGATCCCGAATCCCAGCTTCAACCGCAGCGGCATCACCGACTCCCGCCATCTGGCCGCCCACTCCTCAAGCAGGCCTTCCCTGATCGTGTACGTCCTCAACTGGACGGTCTTCGGCACGATGCCCCCTCTTCCACCTGGAATCCGCAGCGTCGGCTAACACCCGCCGCAAAACTCACACAACCATGACCCCGTCCCGTCAGGCATCTCGACCTGCAGCCCTGGCGGGCGCCTCGTGGGCGGTACCTCCATATCCAGTCCTCTCCCTTCCCAGTGAAGGGCTCATGACTGTCCGGGAGCGGTGTTAGGTTGGCCGCGCCTATCAGCAGCCAGTGCACAGGAGGAGGAAATCCGATGGCCGACAACAACCCTAAGTTCCATCTGCGCCTGCGGAACGGCGGCCCCCTAGCGCACGGGCGGCTGCTGAACGAGCGGGGGACGAAGAACAGCCGAAAGTTCAAAGTGCTCGCCGGGTCCCTCGCACGTCCCGACACCGCGCCGTTGTTCCATGAGACTAACGCGGCCTCAAACCGAACTCGCGAAGAGCTGATCAGCGAAGGTGCGCTGGTGACGTCCACGAAGTGGCCTGATTACCTCGAGGCGACCCGTGACATCACCTGCAACTCCGCATCGGCGGCCGCGGAGATCCTTCTCGGCCGCAACTCCAACGGACAGGTGGTCTGGAAAACCCCGGAAGGACATCCGCTCGGGGACTACATCGCCCGGGAGGGATGGGGGCGGAGGCGCACGTGGCTCGTCCGAGGGGCGCACGCGTCCGACACCGATATCGTCCAGCGACTGTGGCTGACGGAGGGATACGTGACTCTCGCCGCAACGCGGCTCCAGCGGGCGAACCTCAAGCAGGGAATGAGCAAGGATGCGCTGCGCCGTCTGGTGGAAGACGCCTACGAGTCCACATCGTCCTACAGCCGGCGTAGTCAGCTGGTCGAGGCGTTCCACATCTTTGTGTCCAGGATGAAGCCGGGCGATGCCGTGTGCACCCTCTCCGAAAATGGGTTGTACGTCGGCGAGATAACCGGCCCAGTTGGACATGTCGATCTCGGGCCTGGCCGGTTGAACTTGCAACGCCAGGTGGAATGGCGAAGCACCAAGCACCCTTACGAAGAGCTGCCCGAGGAAGTACAGCAAAAACTTTCAATCCAGCACAACGTCGCGGACATTACGTCAGTCCAGGCCATCATCGATGGGCTCGGCCGGAGCGATGAGGACCTCGCGGACGAGGCGCAGGAGACAGTAGATGGTGCGGTTCCCGCGCTCGCCGCGCGCCGGGAACTGGAACTCCCGGAGCCAAGCGGAAAACTCGCGATGGAGCTGCTCATCCACGACGCAGCCTGGCTGCGCGAAGTCCGCGACCTGCTGTGGGACGAACGGCAACTCATCTTCTACGGGCCGCCAGGCACCGGCAAGACCTACCTCGCACAGAAGCTGGCGGAGTTCCTCGGTGGCGGGCGGGAGCAGGTCAAGCTGGTGCAGTTCCACCCGTCCTACGCCTACGAGGACTTCTTCGAGGGATTCCGGCCGCAGGAGGACCCCGACACCCGGCAGGTCGCGTTCCGGCTGACGGCCGGCCCCCTGCGCGAACTCGCTGACCTCGCCTCCAGTGAGGGCAACCGGCACGTCCCGCACTTCCTCATCATCGACGAGATCAACCGGGCCAACCTGGCGAAGGTGTTCGGCGAGCTGTACTTCCTGCTGGAGTACCGCAACCGGTCGGTGCGGCTGACCTACTCCAACGACGACTTCGCCCTGCCCCCCAACCTGTTCGTCATCGGCACCATGAACACCGCTGACCGGTCCATCGCACTCGTGGACTCCGCGATGCGCCGCCGCTTCGCGTTCGTCGAACTGTCCCCCCGCACCGAACCGACCAAGGGGATGCTGCGTCGCTGGCTCGCCGCCAAGGAACGTGGCACCGAGCCCGCCGACCTGCTGGACGAACTGAACCGCCGGATCCCCGACCCGGACTTCCAGGTCGGTCCGTCCTACCTGATGAAGCCGGGCGTGTACCGCGACGGAGGGCTGGAGCGCACCTGGCGCACCAAGATCCTTCCGCTGTTGGAGGAGTACCACTACGGAGAGGACGTGAAGGTCGAGCACAGGTACGGCCTTGAGTCCCTGCGCGGCTCGATCACTCCGCCACAGGCATGACGGACATCGCTCTCACCGAGCACGGGGCGGCACTGTCGCTGCCCTTGTCCGAAGCACTCGGCCAGGCCGTGGCTGCCTCACGCGTGGTCGAGGCCGCGCCGGATCCGGACGCGTCCGGACGGTGGCGGGTGAGGGCCGCGGGCAAGGTCGGAGTCGCGACCGTGACTGCACACGGCGGCGAGACCCTCACCATCCGGATCACGCCGAAAGTACCGATCCGCCGCTTGCTCTTCTTGCTCGGGTACGCGCTCGACGCCAAGGGCTGGCGAGACGAGGACGTGGCCCTCGACGCGGAGCCCGAACTCCTGCCCGCACTCGCACGTCTCTTCGAGCAGCAAGCTGACCGGGCCCTCCGCCAGGGACTTCTTCAGGGGTATCGCACCACCGAGGAGACCTCCCTGGTCATGCGCGGGCGACTGCGAGAGGCCGACCAACTCCGGCGGCATCACGGTGAGTTCCCCGCCCTTGAGATCGTCCACGACGAGTACACAACCGACATCGCCGAGAATCGGCTCTTGCGAACCGCCACCGACCGCCTCCTCCGCTTGCGGTGTGTTTCGAGGAATCTGCGCGGCCGACTGTGAGGCTGCGTGTCCGGCTGGCCGACGTCAGCCCGATCGGACGGGGCCACGAACCACCGGTGTGGCGCCCCACGCGGTTGAACGTCCGGTACCAGCCTGCGGTGCGTCTCGCCGAACTCGTTCTGCAGGGCATCTCCGTGGAGCACCGGGCCGGAGACATCACCGTCAGCGGCTTCCTGCTCGACATGGCACGCGTCTTCGAGGATTTCGTCACGGTCGCCCTACGCGAGGTGCTCAAAGCGAGCGGCGGCTACTGCGCACTCCAGGGCCTCCCACTACCTGGACGAGGGTCAGGCGATCCGGATCGTGCCCGACTTCGTCCACTACACCGATGACGGCGCCCCGCAAGCCGTGGCCGACGCTAAGTACAAGGCCGAAAGACCCGATGGCTTCCCCGACGCGGACCTGTATCAGATGCTCGCCTACTGCACCGCCCTCCACCTCCCGGACGGGCACCTCATCTACGCGAAAGGCAACGCCCCGCACGCAGCCCACCGCGTCCGCCACACCGGCATCACCATCCACCAGCACACCCTCGACCTAGACCAGCCGCCAGCTAGCCTGCTCGACGACGTCCGGATCCTCGCCTGGCGCCTCCTGCCACGAACATCACGGACGGCGCAGAGCCTGCACCCTGTCGCCTTTGGGCACGGGTGAATCGATGCGTGCCCTCAAATGCTTGCCGCGATCGAGGACAAGTCCTGAAGGATCCGATTGATCAATTCCCCCAGTAGCCGGCTCTCTGCAAGGCCGGACTCAAGCGTGAAGGGGGTCAACCACTCGCTGGAACCGCCAGTGGACTTCGGGATCGGGCCAGGACGGTTCCAGTGCGAAAGGGCGTGCCAGCTGATCTCCCCGGCCCGCCACCCTTCCGCGATCTTGGGGGGTCCTCGCTTCGGGAACGAAGCTCGTGCAGCAGCCGCCAGCGGTCCATGGGGACGGGATACCGTACGCCATGCTTCGGCCGAGCGGGTTCCGGAGCCTAGTAACTTGCTCGGTTTTTCACCAAGGCCAAATCAGCGACGGTGTCGGTGCCTTGCTGATGCGGGAGAGGATAGTTTCTCATTCGCAATGAATGGGTCAACGGCGCATAAATATCGGCGATCCTAAGCAACGGCCCGGCATTAGCTACGCCACTGGAAAGGATACGGATAAGTTCCCCAGAAAAAGCAGTGTATCTATGATTCTTGGGTGCGCGAGCTGTGCGATTCGGCGCAGTGGCCGCCAGGGTATAAGCTCCTGCCACATCGAGTTGACCAACGAGTGCCGAGCTTTGGTCCGCCATAGCCTCCATTGCCCTTCCCGCGAAGCAGCAGTCGAGGATCACGATACGGCTCCTAGCCGGACTTTCGAGCATCATGCTTCTAATCCATTGGTAGGGGAATGCGCTGAATCTAGGCTTCATGGCGCGAGATTCACGCAATGCCAGAAAGAATTCCCCATCAGCCTCCAGAAGGCCGTGACCGGAGAAATAGAAGAGCAGAGCGTCTTGAGTCTGCTCAGCGATTTGCGATATGACGCCACCGTCGTTCAGTTCAGGATTCAAAATAGTGTGTACACGATCTCCGGCGAATCCCCCGAAGCGCGGATCACTCAGAGCGCTCGCCAGCTGCGTCAAGTTATTTCTCACCGCAGGCAATTCGTGCAGCGCCGGATCTTTGTATCTTGCTGCTCCCATGAGGATGACCGATGACTTCCCTCGGTCCGGGAGCCGTCCCCGCATGGTGTTTTCCTGACGCCCACTACGGGACTTGTCGAGCCCATTCTTCAAACGCCTACCTTCGCGCAGAGAAATGGCATATTGAATACTCTTGCGCAACAGGGCGCCATTTTCATCGAGTTCGTTTACCCCAACAACATCCTCAAACTTGCACGCCTCGGCGACTTGCCTAATAGCGATACTGTACGGGTCGCCGAGCAAGATCGCAGGCGGTCTGTTCTGGAGAGCGCTCACCTCATAAACATCCTGATGATCCATTTTGGAATCTAGTCGAAATAGAAGGATCATACAGGAGATTGAGTTCAGCCTTATGTTGCCCGAAGTGACTTCGTATAGATCTGCCGTAACCGTCTGGAACCCTAGTCCGTCAAGCAGTCGTTTAACGACCTTTAAGCAAGGATTTTCAGAGTTAACCAAGAGCACTTGCTGTTGATCGAGAACAGCATAGCTGACTGCAGGAATGGATCGATGGGGTGGAGGTTTGACGGTCAGGGATTTGTGACGATGAGCCGCACTCAGTTGATTCACCATTTGAGTGTCCAAAGTCGAGTGCTCCGAGTAAGCTCCTTGGCCCCATTCTGTCAACGTCGAAAGGATTGCTTCGGCACTCACGTTCAGTCGACCAGCTAGTTCGTATACAGTGGGCTCATTCTTGTACAACTCGGGGTTGTGCTCGAAATCTGCAGCAAGCCTCTTCGCAATCGGGGCATCAATCACACTGGACGCCGATCTGACGTGCTCCCCCATTTCCGCTAGGCGTCGCATAATGATCTTCGATTCGACGCGGAATTCCTTAGCTAGCTCGTACACCCGAACTTTGGCCACTTGTTCCCCAGAAAAGATCGCGTCGCTACGAGGCGGCTGGTCCCATGAGTCAGTTTAGCCGCGCGCGAGCCGCCACTCGACAGAACGCAACCGTGCCGGACTTTCGCACGTCTAACGTGCAGGACAGCCAAGGCGGGATCGCGGGGTGGCATGAACATGCAGGTAGCTGTGGTTACCGACGAAAATGATCTTCGATCGCTCTACCAGTGGTTGCGCAGAGACGACTCGTTGCGGGGTCTCGAGGTCCACCTCAGCCACGCACCACCGCGACCAGACGACATGGGACCGGTGCCCGCTCTTATCCAGGCCGTGCTAGAGCCGCAGGGTGTTGTCACGGCCTTCATCTCTGGTGTCGTGACCTGGGCGGCCGCCCGCCGGAAGGTCGTTCGAATCCGCGTGCGCGACGGTGAGAAGGAAGTCGAGATCAGCGGAACGGGCATCAAAGACCCGGAAGAGGTAGCAGCGCGGATCGTCCGTGATCTGCATGATTCCTGAGTAAGGAGCCAACATGGCGATCGCGCTGTCATGCCGCTGGTCGCCTGCTGATGTCGTTGAGTTGTACGGATCGGTGATGGGTACGGCCATGGTCCGGCTAGTGGTAGGTGGGCTCGGGCGGCCCGGCCAGTGACAGCGGACGCACCACGGCGAAAGGTCGCGGCGAGCGACTCGCCTGGCTGCGAACCGTAGCGGCCGAGCGACCCCAGATCACGTTCACCGACAGGCCAAGGGTGGCCAAACGGCTGTGATCACGCACTAAAACGGATAGTACTAACCTTGGAAGGCACTGAGCTGCTTGGCAAACTGCGGGCTACCTGGCCAGCGAGCCACAGGGGAAATATTCTAAATCGGACATAAATATCCTGACGCCCGTACTTTCCCGCCTTCCCTCACGCTGCCGGATTGCGAGGAAAAGGTGCTCACTGGTGTGGCGGCGGGGATCCTCGCAACGCTGATCACGGGGGTTTCCGCGGTGTTCTGGCGTAACCGCCGCGATCTCCGCCTACTGTGGGGAGCGGTGCCGTACCGCAGGACGACGCGAGTGTCGGTGTCTGCCCTGCTCCGGATTCGGGACGACGACTTCTGCGTTCTCTTCCACACCCCGTATACGTCAGGTTCCTACGGTCCTCCAGGGGGTGTCTGCAAGTACCGCTCCACGGCCGAGCCTGATTTGGAGAGGATCGGGTTCCGCCCCCAGCGGGTCGCAAGGGAAGGTGACCCTATGCGCGCGGACCTCCGCGGCTTCGTACCACGGCAGAAGTTGCCCGCGTTCGCCCGCTGGGTGCGTAAAGGCGCGGATCGAGAAAGCGGCCCGGAGTGCCTCCGCAGGGAACTAGTGGAGGAACTCGCTGAGATCGGTCATCCGGAACTGGTCTACGGGATCGAGAAGCTGGATTTCATGCTAATCCGCACCGTGGTGGACGGACCCCACCGGGTCCCCGGGCGCGACTACCGCCAGATACGCTTCCACCACGTTTACAACCTAGTGACGAATGACAGCCGCGCGGTCGAACTCCGCGAACGACTGCTCGAGCTCGGCCGTGATGGGAGCGAGGAATACGTCATCTGCGCGTCGGGTGATGACATCATCCAAGGCCGTCAAGGTGATCACCTGATCGGGTCGCACACGGCTTTCCTCATCGGGGCTCGCAAGGTTTGGGGGGAGCTGCCTTCCATACGCTGATCCGGTGACCGACTCGATCAATGGGGGGCCGTGCATACGAACGGCGTCAATGAAGGACCAGCAGAAAGGCGGGCTCACCCTCGTCCGGGCGACCACCGCGACCGGCCGAGTAGCGCGATCATGTGAAGGCGGTGTACGGAGACCTCGTCAAAAGTCAGCATCAAGCTCACAAAAGAGCTGCTCGACGGGCCCATCGACGACCTGCATGCGCCGAGCGCGGAGCGCGCGGGCAGACCAGGCGATGCAAGCCACGAACGTTCTGGCCGCTTCCTCCGCGAGATCAACACAACCGTGCGTATCTACCCACAATGGGACGAGAGTCTGCTCGCAGGCGAAGAGTCGCAGAGGTCGGCATCCACTCTTATCCGCCCAGGCCAACACTCTGCCGGGCCGCCCATCGGAGGCCGGATCTTGATTGGAGACAGAGCCGTACCGGTGAACACGGTGAGTGCTCGCACGACGGGCGGCTATCTTCTATGACCTTACCGGCTGGTGAGCACAGGGTGCGCACGAACTGTAATGGATCACAGGCGATGAGGCGGCATTACACAAGCCGCTGACCTGCGGAAGCGTGGACTTACGAGCACCGTGAATTACCCCAAAGCAAATCTTAAATGACACTGCTAATGCGGTTTGGGTGCAAGCCCATCCGGGGTTCAAATCCCCGATCCTCCGCCACTTTGACCAGGGACTTCGTCCAAGATTGCGATCTTGAGCGAAGTCCCTGTCGCGTTTCAGATGTCCGTTTTTCCTGGCCTGGTGTGCGCGGGATGTCGGCGGAGTGCTTTCGTCGTCGGCCGGTGCGGGTGCTGGCCGTCTCGGCTTTGATTGCCCTGCGTGTTGGCTGCGCCGGTTGCGGTGGTCCGCGAATGAGATCACGTTGGTGGCGTCGGACGGTCTCGGCCTCGACTGGGACGCCTCCGACCGGCGCGGGGACCGGTCCACAACCGACGTCGCCCCCGGACCATCGGCTACGCCCCGGTGGGCGCCGACCTTGCGAGGGGGCGCTACCGGGTGTGCGCGCCAGGGGGCGCGAACGACGGCGCCACCTACACGCTGCGCCTGTGGAGCGCGTGGGCCGCCCATCGCGGCCCCGGCCGGACCGCTTCGGCGTGACCGTGTCACCCGCCGGCGACCGCGTCTGGCTGGACCATCCTGGCGACACCGCCTGCCCCTGAACCCGTGAGCAGCTCTTTCACGGACGTGGGCGGCGCGGTGGTGGCGGTGGGGGACAGCAAGGACCCGGACGATCCGCCGCACCCCACCGACCTCACGGGGAAGACCCCACGCCCGTCCGCCTTCCCCTGTAGGAATTTCCGTCGGATACGCCCCGTTTCGTGGCGCTGGACGCGGCCTGGCAGCAGATGGCCGCCCGGCTGACCGAGGCTGGCGACGACGCCCGCGTCCGCGTGGCGCGGCGAGCTGGTCTTCTTGGCCACTTGTCGTCCCTGGTCGGGCGGGGCGTGCGGCTGTAGCTCTCACGGGGGAGACGAGACGGCACGACCCACCTGGCTGGGGGAGGGATCCGGCCCCCGATCCCGGCAAAGTCGTTCATGCCTGGATCGGGTGCGGAGCGCCACTCTCAAGGAGCCACGATGACGACGACTCTTATCGAAACGGCGTCCGCCGGCGTCCAAGTCCAGCGGGGCGGCTGGAAAGCGGGGTTCCACACCGTGCCGGGTGTGCCCAGGTGGGCGCGCTGGGCGGCGCACGCAGCGGCCCTGACGACGCTGCCGTCGGCGTTGTGGCGGCTGCCGATGGCGTGGGGGTTCGGGATGGGCTTCACCGACGAGGCGATGGTGGAACTGCACGTCCCCGGTTGGGGCTCGGCGTACGTGGTCGCCCTGATCCTGCTGAGTGAGGTCGCATCGTTCGCCACCCTCGGTCTGATCCAGCCGTGGGGGGAGCGGTTCCCCCGCTGGATGGCGTTCGTCGGCGGCAGGCGCGTGTCGGTGCGGTTCGCGGTCACCACCGCGACGTTGGGGGTGGTGGCGGTGCTGCTGTACGCCGCCGGCTACTTCTACACCTGGACGCATCGCAGCCCCGGATCCCCGACCGGCGCATGGGCGTGGCTGATGAACGCCTCGTTCGCACCGGTCGTGCTCTGGGGCCCGCTGCTGATCGCGGTCACCGTCCACTACTACCGGCGACGCCGCGCGGCCTGACCGGCTCTCAGCATGGACCGGGCCCACGCCCGGGAGCTTCGACGCCACCGCCCTGCTCTGGCCGTGTCCGCGGACTCGATCCCCTCCCCTGCGTCACCGCTCAGTGTCGAAACATCAGATAGAAGGAGAACCTCCAGATGATCGTGAAGCGCGCACGCAAGGCTGCTGTCCTTGTCCTCGGTGTGGGCGTAGCCGCTGCGGCCGTGGTCGCCACGACCACAGGGGCGGTCCAGGCCAAGACCAAGCCGAACAAGCCCAGGGTCGCCAGCGTCACCGGGTCCGGCGAGTTCCGGATGACGTTCCTGCCGAAGGACGACAAGGACCGCCGCTTCTTCACCTTCGACGTCCGTCAGGCTCCGTTCACTCACCACCGCGTTCTCCCCGGCGGGGCGACGATCACCGGGTCGCCGAACGATGCGACCGGCACGGTGAAGATCAAGCACTACTTCGCTCCGGGGAAGCGGACCTTCTACGCGATCGGCCGGGCCGACTCGCTGATCACGTCCCCGGGCTACGCCACGATCACCGCCGAGATCGTCAAGACGTGGTGCGTCGAGGACACCCCGACCCCCGAGGGCTGCGAGGGCCCGCCATGGGTCGGTATGACCAAGGGTTTCAGCGTCTACGACGCCGGCCGGGACCACGGTGGCAAGCCAGGCCGGTCCAAAGACAGGATCGGGATGTCCTGGGAGTACGCCAACATGCTCGTCAACCCTCAGGGTGAGACCTACGAACCCGACCAGGTCGGCACCGCGATGGCACCGGCCCCCGTTCTCCCCCGTCCTGTCCGGCGGGTTCACCGTCGTCCACAAAGACCTGGCGGTGCCGTCGAAAGCCGACATGCCGCAGCCACCCCAGCAGTGACGACGCAGGGCTGAAGCCACAGGATGACCGGAGCGCCCAAGCCTGGACTCTCCGGTCATCCTGCGGGGGTTGGCCCGTTGATGGGCCCGCCATGTCGATATGAATCAGCACTGGTCCCGCCCTTGGGGCTTCGTCAGGGACGCGACCACGGACTTCTCGACACCTGTATTCGTACGACTTCGGACCCCGCGTGGCTAGGCCGTGGAAGAAGCCAACGGCGACGAGAGGAGAGCCGCGAGCGCTCTCCCGCTCCATTGTGGTGACACAGGCCGGCATTGACCGCGCCGTGGTGTCCCCCGCGCTTCGCGGGTGGATGCGACGGGTGAAACCCTCAGAACGCTATGACACCTGGCATCCAGAGATGATGTCCTCTTCTGCCGATGAGTGGTCCTGGATGGTCGGTGGTAGGCTGCCAGGTGAATCGAGAGGTGCTCGCCGCGTGGTTTGCCGCACTCAACTCGGGCCGCACGGAAGTTCACCCATTCGCTGGCCTCAGTTGCCGGAGCCGCTGGTATTCCGGATACGGCTCAACCAGTCCTTCGACGGGCACGCCTCACAACTTGGCGAATTGAGGGCAGGGTTCCAGAGGAGAGCACCCCTCCTTGGCGCCTCGCACTTAACCGATGCTACGCGGCGAGGCGGCCACGTCCCCGAGCGGGCAAATGTCGCAGTGGTCGGCGAGACGAGCACTGCGACGGTTATCGAAGTCGCGTATTGCGAACGCTTTACCAATGACGATTTTCTGCTCTATCGGGCATGCAGGCTGGACAGGGGTGCGGGCGTCACCTCGGTGTTGAGAGGTCGAACCTCTCGACCGATGATGGTGGCGCGTGTCCTTTGAGCTCGGGGTCGTACGTGCAGCTGCTCTTAGGCGACCGGCTGACCGAATGCTTCAATTATCTTCAGGCTGCACAGAAAGGCATTCATGGGATTTTCACCGCGCTTCGACCACGTCGGTATCACCGTTGCCGACCTCGATACCGTGACGGCGTTCTTCGTCGGCCTCGGCATGGAGGCCGATCAGAAGATGGCCGTGGAAGGCGAGTTCCTGGACACGGTGATCGGCATGACCGGCGCTGCCACCGAAATCGTCATGCTTCGACCACCTGGCGGTGGAACGACGTTGGAGCTTTCGAGTTTCGTACGGCCTGATCACCTCCCGGGTTCACCAGCCGCACCGGCCAACGAACTGGGCCTGCGCAACGTCGCGTTCGAGGTCCAGGACCTGCGGGCCGCCGTCGACCAGGCCGCAGCCGACGGCTACGGGCTGGTAGGAGGCATCGGCGAATACGAGGGTTTGTGGCGGATGGCCTACGTCCGGGGACCTGAAGGAATTATCGTCTCACTGGCCGAGCGCATCCAGAATTAAGGAGACATCATGAGCACAACGGTGACCGACGAACAGATCCAAGCTCTGGCTTCGACCGCGAAACCCTACAGCCTGGCGCTCCTGCAGTGGACACCGGAGCGAACCATGAACGGCGCGGATGCGATAGAGCTCGAGCATCAGCGACGCATGGTCTCGCTTCGTGCCGACGGGGTGATCGCCATCCTCTGCCCAGTCGCCTCCGACACCGTGGCAGGCGTCGCGATCATGACCGTGGCGGCCGAGGAAGCCGCTGAGATCATGGCCGGAGACCCCTGCGTCCAAGCCGGGATGATGCGCTGCGATGTACATCCGTGCCACGGTTTCCCCGGAGACGCTCTCCCCGTGTGAACGATCCGGTCAGGTAGAAGTGCATTTCACCAGGGCGAGCTCGGCTCGCGTCACCCGCTCATGCCGCCGGCTGGACGTTCGATGGCGATGCTGAACTTGGACACGCGACCTGGGTGCCGGCCCCCGGCATCAGACGATCAGGACGCTGGGATCATGTCGTCGATCAGGGTGGATCGGTCCCCCGTCGCGAAGGCGACCTGGAAGTCGCGTCGGAGCCCGATGGCGCTCACGTAGAGGTACGGGGGCCGGTACCAGATCAGGTACTTGGCCTTGCGGAGCGCATCGTTGCCGCGGCCGGGCGCGTTCGCCTCAACGCTCTCGCGACCGTTGACGCCGATCCGGTCGACCTGGGGATGAGTCTGTGCCGGCATCGCTGGTTCGGTGCCGCGCCGGTTCCGTTGCGAGTCGGACGACGTTGTTGGTGCGCTGGATGACTGCGCTCGGTTGGGCTCGTTGCTTGCACTCGTGGCTGCCTGGTGGACGTGGGGGCGTTCGGGCTACCAAAGCCTGAACACGTATCGACCTTTGAGCGGTCGGCGATCGCCTTTGGGCGGCTGTCGGCGGGGAGGCGGGCTTCTAGGTTCGAGATCATGGATGTGGAAGTCCCCGGCCCGCCTTCGCTGCCGCGCCGGATGGCGCTGGTGGTGGCGCTGGTGCTGCTGTCCCCGATCTGCGCCGAGTACCTCATCGGCTACGACCAGATCATCGGGCGTCCGCTGGAACTGCTCGCCGGGCTGCTCATCCTCGCGCCGCTCTACGGAACCGTCGCGGTGCTCATTCGCGAGGCCGCCCGCCGCACCGGCCGGGGCTGGGCGACGATCGTGCTGCTGAGTGCGGCGTTCGGGCTCGTCCAGGCGGGGCTGATCGACCAGAGCCTGTTCAATCCCGACTTCGTGGACGAGCCGTCCTGGGACCGTGACCGGCTGCCGACTCACATCCCGGAACTAGGCCTCAGCGCAAAGTATCTGCTGGGCTTCGTCGCGGGCCACGTGATCTGGAGTTTCGGCGCCCCCATCGCGGTCGTCGAGGCGTGCGCGCCGCGCTACGCGGGACGTCCATGGCTCGGACGGACCGGTATCACGACGATGCTCGTGTTGTACGCGCTGGGTGCGGCGATCATTTTCAGGGAGCACACCAGGGACTTCATGGCGAGCCCGGCGCAACTGGGTGTCACCGCGGCGAGCGCCGTGCTGCTGGGCATCGCGGCGTTCGCTCTTCCCCGCCCGTCCGCGCCCGTGTCGGGCTGGGTTCCCCCGCCGTGGCTGGTGGGATGCGGCGCCGTGATGCTGTGGGGCACCGGACAGTTGGCGCCAGCGTCCTGGACGGGGGTGGCGCTGGCGGCGCTCGCCCTCGCTGTAGCGGCCGGATGCCTGATTCGGTACTCCGGTCGCCGCGGCTGGAGCCACCGGCATGTCCTGGCGGCTGGTGGAGCCGCGCTCGTGGTCAACGCGGCGCTGGCCTTCGTGGTCGAGCCGCTCGGTGAGACGTCGTATCCGGCCAAGTACGCCGTCAACAGCGTCCTCCTGCTGGGCGTGCTGCTCCTCCTGACCCGCATCGACCATCACCTGCGCCGGTCTGAGGGGATCGTCGCGCCGTCATGGAGGTCCTGACCATGCCTGCTTCCACCACGCTGGCCCGCTCGGTCTGGGCCCAGGGGGCGCTGTGCGCGGCGGCGGCGGTGCTGCTGGGCGGCGTCGCCTGGCTGCTCGATCCGCTGGCGAACTGGCTGGTGGGGCTTGATCGGGCGCCGATGCGGGTCCCTGCCGAGTTGCTGGTCTCCATCCCCGAGCCGTGGCTCGGCGTCGGCCTGGTCGCCCTGGGGGCGCTCGCAGGGGCGGCCTTGATCTTGTTCGATTCCCTGGAGCAGATCTCCGTCACCGTGTCCGGCGAGCGGGTGATCTTGAAGCGGACGGGCCACGTCCAGGAGATCGTCCGTGAACGGGTCGGCCACGTCTTCCGGGAGAAGGACCGGCTTGTGCTGCTCGGCCTCAAGGGCGAGGAGATCGCCCGGGAGAAGTGCGACTTCAGCGCCCGGCGCCTGGCCGCCGTCTTCACCGAACACGGTTACATGTGGGTTGCCGCTGATCCGTACGACGATGAGTTCCGGATCTGGGTCCCCAAGACTCCGGAACTGCCTGAACTGGCGAACGCACTGCTCGCGGCCCGCGCGGAGGCCCTGAAGTCCTCGCCTTCCGGCGACTCCGTCAAGGAACTGCGCCGCGAGCTGGCACGGAACGGCATCGTCGTACGGGACAAGGGCGAGCAACAGTACTGGCGCGGCCCCGGCCGGCGGTGACGGAGCGGCCGGCGCCCGCTCATTCGTTCCCGTGCCGCGTCCGGCGGGGCGGTCTCACGAGCCGGACGCCGATATCGCGCGGGTGGTGACAGTGCGTGGGCGCGGGCTGGTCGCGATCGTGGCGGGCCCGGAACGATCACTTGGGGCCGGACGCGTCGCGGTCCTGCGGAAGGGGAGCGGGGCGCCTTGTGGCCTTTCTTCGGTGTTTCCGAGGAAGATTGCAGGAGAGGCGTATCACCCGGGAGGGGACGATGCTGTTCAGGCGGGAGGTCCTTGAGGGGATCGCGGGTGGGCGGATCGACCGGGTCTTCCGGGTTTGGGGGAAGCCCCCGGTTCGCTCGGGGAGCACTCAGCGCACCTGGGCGGGGATCATCGTCATCGATTCGGTCACGGCCGTCTCCCCGGAGGAGATCACCGAGGAGGACGCCCTGCGTTCGGGCTTCGACGACCGCGCGGCGCTGCTCACCGCCCTGTCCAAGAGCACCAAGGAGGGCGGCTACCACCGCGTCATGCTCCATCTGGGCCCCGACCCCCGAGCGGAGCTGGCCGCGAACGCCGACCTGACCGACCAGGAACTGGCCGATCTCAAAACCTCCCTGGACGCCGTCGACACCCGCAGCCGCCGCGGCCCCTGGACCCGCGAAGTCCTCCGCCTCATCGAGGAACACCCCGGCCTCCGCGCTCTGGACCTGGCCGAACGTCTGGGCCGCGACAAGCTTCCCTTCAAGGCCGACGTCCGCCGGCTCAAGGCCCTCGGCCTCACCGAAAGCCTGGAGACCGGTTACCGGCTCTCCCCGCGCGGCGAGGCCCTCATGGCCTACCTGCGGTCTCTGACCGAATGATCTGCCTCGGAGGCAGGTCACAAGGTGTTGGGGGTATGGGTGCGTTCGGGGTGGTTCGGCGGTAGGGCGCCGTGGTAACCATGGCGAGCATGAGCGAGACGCCCATTCCATACGCCGGCGGTCGCAGCGGGCCCACACGGATCCTGCAGCTCCACACGCGCCGCGGGGTGATCGCCAAGGCCGGCGTCACCGTCGGTATCGACGGTGCCCACTACCACCAGCGCTGGGGAAGGGCGGCGTTCGAGATCCCGGCGGACAAACCGGTGCACGTTGCCGTGTCGCAGGGAGGCGGCCAGATCGGCGTCGCCGCCACGGTTCTCACCCCCGAGCAGCCGTCTGAGCTGGAGTACCGCGGGCCCGCCGCCCTGTATCTCTCGGGCGCCATCGGAGCTCCCGGCACGGTGAAGCAGCGGGGCTGCCTGCTCCAACTCGCGATCGTCGCTCTCGTTCCCCTCATGGCGCTGGCGCTCGTGATGGTGATCGGCGTTCTTCTGTCCCGGTGACCGCCGAACCTGGCTCTGATGCCGCACCCTTCTAGGGCTACTTCGCTTCGGGGGCGCGTGCGATGGGCATGTATGTCGGGGTTGCGTCGGTGGTCAGGAATGCCAGGACCATCGCGCGGACCGCTTCGGCGTGTTCCATCAGGAGTAGGTGGCTGGCGTTGGGGAGCACGGCCAGTTCGGCGGTGGGCAGCGCCCGGTAGAGGGCCACCGTGTGGTCGAGCGTGACCAGGTCGTCGTCGCCGGACAGGACGAGGGTCCGGGGCGTCACCGCGCGCAACTCGGCCGGGTCCGGGCTCGGCTCGGTCGCGGCCGCGTGCGCGATCTTGCCGATGACGACCGCGAAGTGGTCGCGGCCGTCGGGCGACACCTCGGCGTAGGCGTCGACGAGCTCCGCGGGCATCTCGCCGTCCGCCGACGGCTTGAAGATCAGTCCTTCCAGGTCGTAGGCCGTGCTGATCAGGACGAGGCGCTCGACCAGGTCAGGGCGGCGCGTCGCCACCCGCAGCGCCACCGTCCCGCCGGCGCTGTAGCCCACCAGCCGGGCCGGGCCGCCGACCACATGCTCCAGGAACGCGATCGTGTCCTGCGCCATGAGCTCCATGGTGATCGGGCCGGGGGCGTCGGGCGTGCGGCCGTGGCCGCGGCGGTCGGGCAGGTAGGTCGTGAACGTGCCGGCGAGCCCGTCGAGGTTGCCGGTGAAGCAGCGGCCGTCGGTCAGCCCGCCGTGCAGGAGCACCACCGGGTCGCCGCTGCCGCGCTCGTCATGCCACATGTGAACGATGTCGGTCATGCACTACATACGGGACAGCGGCCCCGGAGTCATCGGCAATCCGAACAACGGGAACAGGGAAGGTTCGAGGTAGGTCGTCGTGTTCGTGATCAGTCCGTCGCGGAGATCGATGACGACCAGGCCGAACGCCTTGCCGTCCCGGTACTGCGCGAACGCCGGCGATCCGTTGGCCGCTGTGCGGACCAGCCGGTCGTCGGCACAGGCACCCCCCGCACCCAGCAGGGCGGCGCGGATCGCCTCCCGGCCGCTGAGCCACCAGGCGAACGGCGGCATCGACATGGTGGCGTCCTCGTGGAGCAGCGCCACCAGACCGTCGACGTCGTAGGTGGTGAACGCCTTGACGTACCGCTCAAGCAGGTCTTCGTCGACCTCGCCGCTGCCGCGTGTGCGAGCGGACAGGGTGGCACGTGCTCGTTGCAAAGCGCTGTTGACCGCGGCCGGGGTGCTGTCGAGCAGCCCGGCGACCTCTTCCGTCGTCCAGCAGAGCACCTCACGCAGGATGAGGACGGCCCGCTGGCGCGGTGGGAGGACTTGCAGGGCGGCGACGAACGCCAACCGGATCGTTTCACGACCGGCGGCCAATTCAGCCGGATCACCGTCCACGGGCAGGACGAGCCGGTCGGGGATCGGCTGCACGAAGGCAGCGGCTCCCAACGGCGCGCCGAGGTACGCGCCGGCGGGTGAGGACGGGCCGAGATCCATCGCCAGCGCGCGCCGCTGGACGCTACGGGTCATGTCCAGGCAGACGTTGGTGGCGATCCTGTGCAGCCAGGTGCGCAGACCGGCTTTGCGCTCATCGAAACGATCGGCGTTCTTCCAGGCGCGGAACAGAGTCTCCTGGACGGCGTCCTCAGCCTCGGCGGCGCAGGCCAGCATGCGGTAGCAGTAGCCGGTCAGGTCGACCCGGTGCGCTTCCAACCGTTCCTCGAAGGCCACGGGTCCACAGTATTCAGGGTTCGCCCCCTGGCCAGCAGGCGGCGGTGGCTGGGCGGGCCCGGCCTGTGGCCGAGCCCGCCACGCCCGTGTCGTGCCGTCAGCGCTGCAGCGTCAGGAGGCCCGGACGGTAGGGAAAGAGGCCGTAGTCGCCGCCGGAGTTGGGGCTGCGGCCCTGGTAGAGCAGTTGCAGATTGCAGGGGTCGACGGTGAAGGTCTGGTCGGCGCTGGTGCGGATCAGTTCACCGTGGCTGATGTCGTTGGTCCAGGTGGCGCCGCTGTTGGCCTTGCCGGCGAAGGGGTTGCCCTCCGTCGCGGCCTGCGGGGTCCACGAACCGTTCAGGCTGGTGGCCGTGAACGAGCGGAAGTAGCGGCCCTGCGAGCCGATCGCCTCGACGATCATGAGGTAGCGGCTCTGGCCCTGGAGCCTGTAGACCTGGACGGCCTCGAACAGGTTGTTGGTCGAATCGCTCATGACCACTGTCGAGGTCGTGCCGAAGCTTCCCGGGAAGTTCCCGATCGGCATACCGGCCCGATAGATCTTGCCATTGTCACCGGCGAAGAAAAGGTACATGTTCGTGCCGTCGCCGATGAGCGTCTGGTCGATCGGTCCCGTTCCGGAGCCGGAGATGCTTCCGGAGAAGAGCACCTGTTGCGACGACCAGCCATTCGGGTTGGTGGGGTCACTGGACGTCCGGTAGGAGAAGGCCGTCCCACCCCACTGGTAGGCGAGCACCCAGATGTTCTTCGGCGCGAAGTAGAAGAGCGTGGGCGCGACGGTGGGATTCGACATCGTGTTCTGGCCGGCCGAAGCCATCTCCGACCAGTTGGTGAACAGGCCGAAGTTCATCGACCCCCATCTCGTCCCAGTGTCGTGCGTCGTCGCGTAGACGAGATTCCTGCCGTTGTAGGGGGCGACGGTGAAGTCCTTGAGCGACACCCATCCCGACTTGGGCTGCGCCAGCGGGCCCGTCGATGTCCAGCGGTAGCTCGACGGAAGATCACACGAAGGAGTGGTGCCGCCGCCGACCGGGACGAGTTGCCACTGCTGGTTGGCGCCGCCCCAGTCGTCGTACTGGACGATGTTCGCGTTGTCGGCGGTGGAGCCGCCCTGTACTTCGAGGGCCTTGTTGCTGTGGCGTGAGACCAGTCGCACGTGGCCGTCCGAGCTGTCGGCCAGCCGCCACTGCTGGTTGGCGCCGTTCAGGTCGGCCCACTGGACGATCGAGCCGCCGTTGGCGGTGGAGAAGTCGTAGACGTCCAGCACCTTGCCGGAGTGGCGGGACCTGATGCGGTAGTAACCGTCGCCGGAGTCGACGAACTGCCACTGCTGCTGGTTCTGATCGTTTCTCGTCCACTGGGTGATGCGGGCGCCGTCGCCGGTGGCGAGGTTGTAGACGTCGAGGGCCTTGCCGCTGTTGCGGTTGACCAGGACGTACCACTTGTTCACATCCACTGTCGCGGCTTGGGCGGGCTGCGGGTTCAGCACGGACATGAGCACCGAAAGCAGGAGCGATGCCAGCACCGCACCGGTCCTCAACATGACCTTCTTCCTTCCATTTGGAGCGGATGTTAGCGCTAACAATTTCTTCGAGCGGGACCTTCTCTCCATCGGCGGTCGAGGGGGTGGCGGTGGCCGGAGTAAATAACAGGCGGAAAGGCACCGTCAAGGGTCCCGGACCTTCGAAAACTTTCGAAGTCGAGGCGGCTGCCGGATCGCGAACCGATGATCGAGCATTGGCCGTGGAAAAATGTGAAAACTATTGACGAGTTCTGCGGGGGCTCGCACACTGAGCCCGCGACGCCCTGGTGGTGTGTGCGTTCCCGCGAGGGAGCGCGGCGTCCTTTTCACGGCTGTGTTCCGTGCTTCCACCCCTCGTTCATTCATGGAGGAACAGACGTGCGTACGAACGCCATGAACAGGTTCGGGGTCCGCAAGCGGGCCCTTCTCGCGGGCGCCCTCGGGGTGCTCACCGCGGCGGCCACCCTGGTGGCTCCGTCTCCGGCGACCGCCGCGGAGAACACGCTCGGCGCCGCCGCGGCGCAGAGCGGCCGCTACTTCGGCACCGCCATCGCCTCCGGCAGGCTCAACGACTCGGCCTACACCACGATCGCGAGCCGCGAGTTCAACATGGTGACCGCCGAGAACGAGATGAAGATCGACGCCACCGAACCCCAGCGGGGCCAGTTCAACTTCAGCTCCGGCGACCGCGTCTACAACTGGGCGGTCCAGAACGGCAAGCGGGTGCGCGGCCACACCCTGGCCTGGCACTCCCAGCAGCCCGGCTGGATGCAGAGCCTCAGTGGCGGCAGCCTGCGGCAGGCGATGATCGACCACATCAACGGCGTCATGGCCCACTACAAGGGCAAGATCGCCCAGTGGGACGTGGTGAACGAGGCCTTCGCCGACGGCAACTCGGGAGGCCGCCGCGACTCCAACCTGCAGCGCACCGGCAACGACTGGATCGAGGTCGCCTTCCGCACCGCGCGCGCCGCCGACCCGTCCGCCAAGCTCTGCTACAACGACTACAACATCGAGAACTGGAGCTGGGCCAAGACCCAGGGCGTGTACGCCATGGTCCGCGACTTCAAGCAGCGCGGTGTGCCCATCGACTGCGTCGGCTTCCAGTCCCACTTCAACAGCGGCAGCCCCTACAACAGCAACTTCCGCACCACCCTGCAGAGCTTCGCCGCCCTCGGCGTCGACGTGGCCATCACCGAACTGGACATCCAGGGCGCCACGGCCTCGACCTACGCCAGCGTCACCAACGACTGCCTGGCCGTCTCGCGCTGCCTCGGCATCACCGTCTGGGGCGTGCGCGACACCGACTCGTGGCGCTCGGAGCAGACGCCCCTGCTGTTCGACGGCAACGGCAGCAAGAAGGCCGCCTACACCTCGGTCCTCAACGCTCTGAACGGCACCTCGTCGCCCCCTACCGGGTCCGGGGAGACGATCAAGGGCGTCGGTTCGGGCCGCTGCCTGGACGTGCCCAACGCCGGCACCGCTGACGGCACCCAGATCCAGCTGTGGGACTGCCACGGCGGCACCAACCAGCAGTGGACCGCCACCTCCGCGGGCGAGCTCAGGGTCTACGGCGACAAGTGCCTGGACGCCGCAGGCACCGGCAACGGCGCCAGAGTCCAGATCTACAGCTGCTGGGGCGGCGACAATCAGAAATGGCGCCTCAACTCCGACGGGTCCATCGTCGGCGTCCAGTCCGGCCTCTGCCTGGACGCCGCCGGCACCGGCAACGGCGCCCAGATCCAGCTCTACTCGTGCTGGAACGGCAGCAACCAGCTCTGGAGCCGCGCCTGACGCGACAAGCGAAAGGTGAATCGATGAAGGCCTACGGTGCCTCTGCGGTTCCGCAGAGGCACCGTAGGCCGCACCTGTTCGACCGCTCGACCGCTTGACCGCGAGCAGATGCTGAACTCCCGCGAGACTCTGAGCCCCCGCGGATCTCGCTCCCCACGCCCTGCGTCCGCGGGGAGGGTGAGGTTAACCGAACCCCGATCCGCCTGCTTCCACGATCGACCCGAGGACGCCCCGGAGACGAGCCTGGAGACACCCGTTAACACAGCTCGGAAGGTGTCCCATGGCGATCCTCCTCTCCCGTGCCACGCACCGGTCCCGCTTCGGCTCACCGCTCTGGCGGCGCTCCGCCTACGCGTTCGCGGCCCTGCCCGCGGGACTGGCCTCGCTCACGGGGGCACGGGTGCAGCCGGCACTCGCGCACCGTCTGCTGAACATGCCGTCCGCGCGTTCCGGACGGGTCCGGACGATCCTGCACGCCCTCCTCTCGCTGCCGCTCGGCGTCCTGTCCCTCCTGGCGGCCGCGTACGGGTGGGCGATCGTCGTGCTCAACCTGCTCTACCCGGCCCGCTGGCTCATCGGGATGGGCGGTTCGCTGGAGGACTCCTGGGGCGGCCCGACGCTCGCCGGTGCCTGGGCCGTCCACGCGGCGGGCGGGCTGGTGATGTTGCTGCTGATGCCCGCCCTAATGCGGGGCATCACCACGTTCCAGGCCCGATTGATGCTCCGCGTCCTCGGCAGGGCGGACGGGACAATGGGACGGTGACAAAGGTACTGAGGGCCACGGCCGTCCGCCGGGCGTGGACGGAGGCGCTCTACCTGCTCGCCGGCACCCCCGTCGCCCTGGTCGGGCTGTACTACGCGGTGTTCTCGGGCGCGTTCGGGGTCGTCATGTCGGTCACCCGGCTGGGATCGGCCGCGACGGCGGCGGTGCTGCGGGGCGCCTGCCGGTTCGGGGAGCTGCACCGCCGGCTCGCGGCCGTCCTGCTGGACGAGCGGGTGCCGGCGCCCGGCAGGCCGCAGTCGCGGGCCGGGCTGCGGGCCTGGGTGCGGGACGCGCACGGCGCGGCCGGCTACCGCGCGTTCCTGCACCTGCTCGTCCGGTTCCCGCTCGCCGTTCTCGGCGTCGCCGTGGTGCTCGTGACCTGGGTGTACGGGTTCCTTCTGCTCACCTATCCGATCCAGCTCCCCCTGCACCTCAACGAGATCACCTCGCGCGACCCGGAAGGCAGGGTCCGGCACGGCCTGGTCGTCGGCGGGTTCTACTTCGACACGTGGCAGCGCAGCCTGCTGGTGGCGCTGGCCGGCGCCGTCCTGCTGGCGGTGGCGCCGCGGGCCGTGCGGCTGGCCGTCCGCCTCGACCTCGCGGTGCTGCGGTCGCTGCTCGGCCCGCGGCCGGACGACGCCCGCATCCGTGACCTGGAGCGGAGCCGGTCGTACGCGGTCGAGAACGCGGCGGCGACGCTCCGCCGGATCGAGCGGAACCTGCACGACGGTGCCCAGGTACGGCTCGTCTCGCTGACCATGACGCTGGCCGCGCTGCAGGAGACCCTTCCGGACGGCACCCCCGAGCCCACCCGTGAGCTGGTCGCCGCCGCGCGCACCGGCGCCCGGGAGGCGATCGCCGAGCTGCGCGAACTGGTCCGCGGCATCCATCCGCCCGTCCTGGACCAGGGGCTGGACGCGGCGCTGGCGTCGGTCGCCGCGCGCAGCCCCGTCCCGGCGGAGCTGGAGACGGATCTGCCGGTCCGGCCGTCCGCGGCGATCGAGTCGATCGCCTACTTCTGCACCGCGGAGCTGCTGGCCAACGCGGGACGGCATGCGGCGGCCCGCCGGGTGACCGTGTCCGCCGTCCAGCCGGGGGACGGCACGCTGCGGCTGACGGTCACCGACGACGGGAGGGGCGGCGCGCGGACCCGTCCCGGCGGCGGGCTCGCAGGGCTGGCCGAGCGGGTGCGTACGGTGGACGGCGAGCTGTCCGTGCTGAGCCCGCCGGGAGGACCGACCACCGTGACCGTCACGCTCCCCCTCACCACCTCATGACCGGTCTGCGCGTGGTGATCGCGGAGGACGCGGCGATCCTGCGGGACGGCCTCGCCCACCTGCTGGGGCTGCGCGGCCACTCGGTGGTCGCGGCGGTCGGCGACGCCCCCGCGCTGCACGCGGCCGTGGCCGAGCACGCGCCGGACGTCGCCGTGGTCGACATCCGGATGCCGCCGACGCACACCGACGAGGGGCTGCACGCCGCGATCGAGCTGCGCCGCGTCCGTCCCGGCCTGGGCATTCTGCTGTTCTCGCAGTACGTGGAGACGAGGTACGCGGCCGAGCTGCTGGCGGGCTCGCCCGCGGGCGTCGGCTACCTGCTGAAGGAGCGGGTGTCCGACCTCGACGACTTCGTGGACGCGCTGAACCGCGTCGCCGCCGGGGGCACCGCGCTCGACCCGGAGGTCGTGGCGCACCTGCTCGGCGCCGCCCGGCGCGACGACGGGCTCGCGTCCCTCACCCCGCGCGAGCGGGAGGTCCTCGGGCTGATGGCGGAGGGCCGGACGAACGCGGCGATCGCCGCGTCCCTCGTCGTCACCGAGCGGGCCGTGGAGAAGCACATCGCGAACATCTTCACCAAGCTCGGCCTCGCGCCCACGGGCACGGACCACCGCCGCGTCCTGGCCGTCTTGCGCCACCTGGGGGCGTAGTGATCCTCCGCCCGCCCGGGGAGACCGGGTTCGTTTCGGTGATGCGCGGGGCGTTACCGCAGCGTGCCGGCGATGGCGGTGCCCCGTGTCGGACTTGACCGAGCGAATCCACTGCGATCGGGGTTAGTGTTACCGATTGATGGGCGTACCTCATCCGGTTCATGGCGTACGACCGGCCGCCGATGCCGGGCCTGATGCGCTTTGCCGGAAACGGCCAACGGCGCACCTTGGGCCCGGAACACGCGAGAGAGGATCGGACAATGGCGCGACGGTGCCGGGACGGCGGCCGCGCGGCAAGGCTCCGGCGAGCCCTGACGGGCGGCGCGGACTCGGTTGCGCGGTGGGACCCCTGGCCGCGTGAGATGGTAGCGATCACAGGAGCCGGGCAGGGAGCAGAGACGACATGTTGCAGGGCTTGAAGGTGGCCATAGTGCTGGCCGAGCCGACGAAGGAAGACCCGAACACCCAGAATCTGGCCGACTGGCTGCGCAACATCTTCGGGCCGCTGTTCCTGGTGATCATCGGGATCGTGGCCCTGTTCTTCCTGTTCACCCGGGAGATCACGCGGTTCATTCAGTTCATCGTGCTCAGCATCGTGATCGCGATCGTCTTCTACTACCCCGGGATCATCACGTCGTTGGCAGGCGGAATCGTGCGGGCGCTAGGCATCAAGGAGCCCGGCTAGGCCCGCGCGTCCACCACGGTCGGCGCCGCCGAGGCGGCCAGGACGACCGCGCCCACGTCAGGCTTGGAGGCTCTGGGAGGCCCTTCATACGGCCGGTGCGGCGGTAGAGGCGGCCCACAGGAGGCGTTCGGTCGGGCCGGTGCGGCGGCCCGTTGACGGCTCCCTGACCGTCCCGAGGGCGGGCGCAAGGCTCCACAGCCGGAGTGTCGCAGGGATCGGCGGCCCCGGCGCTCGAAAGAACCGCCGGGGCTGCCGGTCGTCACTGTCCGGTCGCCGGCATGTCCCAGATCACCACGCGCGCCCTGACGATCGGTGACGTGGTGGTCGAGTGCGCGTCCACGATCGTCAGTCGCGCCACCCGGCCCGCGCCGGTCGATACGCAGACCACGTCATCCTCGTCCACCTTGACCTCGTCGGATCCCTCCGCCGCCGCGGCATCCCGGCACTGGATCGCCGACGGCTCGCTCCGTGGACGCATCAGGGCGACCTGCGCATCCGAATCGGCCTCCACCGCAGGTCTGAGCCAGGCGCCCCGGATGTCGGGCTCCCCGTCCCGCTCCGAGAGACGCGGCGGTTTGGCGTCCAGATCTCGCCGCGACCGCGGCCCGGCCAGCAGCACCATCCCCCGCCAGCGCACGACCGGCGCCGTGATGGTCGGGGACGGTTTCGGCGCGGCCGAGCCGGCGGGCGCGGAAGGCGCCGCCGTGGTCGACCTCGGTGGCGCGGCCGCCCCGCGCTTGTCCGGCCCGCCGCCGTCGTCATCCGGGGTGACGGCGATCGCCACCGCGACGAGCAGCCCGAGCAGCACGGCGCCGACCGCGACGGCGATCCCCACATGCTGCATCTGCAAGCCGGTGCCGGTGCTTCTGTCATGATCTGGCATTGACCCGTTCATCACCGCTCACCTTGATGCGCGTCAGGACCAAGGTCAACCGACAGGACGACCATTTATCCTAGATCGCCCAAATGTCGTGCGTAATGCCCGGAGAATCCCCGTCAGATCGGTGCCACACGCCGTCGGTGGAGCCGGGACCGATCGCGTCTGGTCGGCCTCCGTGACCGCCTTCAGGCGCGGCGATCCGGACCTATGAGACGGGGCTGCGGCGGGCGCGGCGCCTGCCGCGGCCGGCGGTCGTCGCACTCCACGTCCCGGATGCCACCGGGCTCGCTCTGAGCGGGGATTTCGGTGAGTCTGCGGCGGCGGAAGTCTCGTGGGGTCTCGCCGTAGCGGCTTTTGAAGGCCGAGGAGAACCAGGTGGGAGTGAGGCCGGCGCGGGAGGCGATGTCGCTGATGCTGAGGTCGCTGTGCGCCGGGTCCTGGAGGACGTCCCGGGCGTCTCGCAGCGTTTCCTCGATGCGCAGGTCGCGGTAGGTGGTGCCCGTCTGGTGGAGGGCGTTGCGCAGGTGGCGTGGCGACCAGCCGAGCGCGTGGGCCGCGGCGGCGAGCGGGAGCTTGCCGGTCCCGAGATGGTTCCGCACGTATTCGCGGACGAGTCGGGCGACGTCGGTGAGGTGGGCTTCCGGCGGCCGCGCGTCCTTGAGAACGATCATGCAGAACAGTTCGGTCATCCGATCGCACACCGCGTGGAACTCGTGGTCGGACAGGTTGTCCCGTTCGACGTGGGTGCTTTCGATCAGGGCGCTGAGGATGCGGCCGAGACCGGTGTTCAGGTCGAGGACGAGACGCAGTGGTGCGGGCGAGTCCACGTGGTTGTCGAGTTCGGAGCGCGGGACCTGGAACGCGTAGGCCTCCGACTCAGGGACGGAGAGCCAGCATGACTCGTCCATCCCCATCGCGGAGGCGTACCCTGGAGGGGTCCGTGTTTCGTCCTGGCCGTGCCTGACTGTGTAGACGCCTTGTCGCGGCATCACGATCCAGTAGTGCTCGTCGCCGGGGACCCTGCGGACGTGCGAGGGTGTCCGGGCGGCGATCCGGTCGCCGCGCTGATCCCAGCGCATCAGGCGGTAGCCGCCGCTTTCCTGGACGGTGAGTTCCGCGCGCCAGCGTCCCGGGTTCCGGAAGCGGTGGTCCATCGGCAGGATGCTGTTGCTGAGATCGCGCCAGGCGTCGGTGTGGTCGGTGGTCCAGGAGTGGTACTGCATGGGCTACCTCCGCTGTGAGCCCGCACTCGCCCGGTAACCCAACGTCCCCACGCGGTCGCTGTCAAGCCCTCCGGCGGGCCCGCCGGTCGTCTGTTTTCGTGCCGTCCGATTTCTGGTTCGGGGCAGGATCCGCCCGTGAGCATGGCCGGTCGGTCGGCGCGCGGCGATACTCGGGCCCGTCCGCCGCCAGAAGAGCCGCCCGGCGGGGTGCGACGAAGGGAATCCGTGACGATGAGCCTGCCCGCGTTTCCGGCCCTCGACGAGAGCCCGCTCGACACCTGCCTCCGGCTCCGGGAGATCGCGCCCGTGGTCGAGGTGGAGTTCCCCGGCGGCGTGCCGGCCTACCTGGCGCTGACCCACAGGGCCGCCCGCGAGATCCTCGCCGGGGACAACAGGACCTTCGCCCGCGACCCGGGGCACTGGCCGGCGCTGCACGACGGGTCGATCCCCGAGGACTGGCCGCTGCGCGCCATCGTCCAGGGCGACCACCTGTCCACCAAGGACGGGGACGATCACCGGCGGCTGCGGGGCCTGGTCGGCAGGGCGTTCACCCCGGGGCGGGTGCAGGCGATGGAGCCGCGGATCCAGGAGCTCATCGACGCTCTGCTGGACGACGTGGTGGCGGCCGGCGACGGCGTCGACCTGGTGCCCGCCTTCACCGAGGCGCTGCCGATGGCGGTGATCTGCGAACTGTTCGGCGTCCCGGAGCCGGAACGGGCCCGGCTGCGGAAGTGGACGGCCGCTCTGCTGGCGCACACCACCCCGCCGGACGAGGCGTTCGAGACCCAGCGGGCGCTCATGACGTATCTGTACCAGCTGGCGGAACGCAAAAGGGTGGACCCCGGCGACGACCTCACGTCCGGCTTGGTGCAGGCCCGCGACCGGGACGACCGGCTCACCACCGACGAACTGGTCGCGGTGCTGTGGCTGATGCTGGTCGCCGGGCACGAGACCACCGTCCACCTGCTGGGGCACGCCATCGCCGCGCTGTCGGCGCATCCCGGCCAGTTGGCGCTGGCGATGGACGAGGACCGCTGGGGCGACGTGGTCGAGGAGACCCTGCGGTACCGCCATTCGGTGATGATGACCAGTTTCCGCTTCACGCTCACGGACGTGACGATCGCGGGCGTGGCCATCCCCAAGGGCAACGCGGTCGGCGTGGTGTACCAGGCGAGCGGCCTCGACCCGGAACGGTACGGGGAGAGCGCGGACAAGTTCGACATCACCCGCGAGCAGAGCGACGGTATCGGCTTCGGCCATGGCCCCCGGTACTGCATCGGCGCCCCGCTGGCCCGGCTGGAGAGCAGGCTCGCGCTCGCCTCGCTGTACCGGCGGCTGCCGGACCTCACCCTCGCGATCGACCCGGACGACGTCCCCTACTCGCCGTCCTTCTTCACCAGAGGCCCGCTGTCGCTCCCCATCACCCTCGGCGCCGACCGCCGCTGACCCTTTCCGCCCCGTCCTCGCGGCGTCTCATAGAGCTGGAGTCACATCCGTGCAATCGACCGTTCACCTCTGCGGCAGCGTGCCGCTCGCCGATTCCGAGTCCGTCTTCCGCGCGGTCGCGACCGCGCTCAATGGCCGCGTGCGGCGGATCCCGGACGGCGAACCGGGCGAGCGGGACAACTGGGTCGTGTGGCAGTTGGCGAAACTCTCGGCGCATCCGGACCTGGAGACGGTGCCGCCGCCCGGCCCGGAGTACGGGCCCACGCTGCGGGTCCGGCCGAGGCCCGGCGTCGACCCGGCGTCGGTGGTCTTCGGGCCGCTGGGGTACTCGGCGGCCGCGCTCGACTCGTGGCAGGTGTTCAGCCGCCTGCGCGCGGACGGCGTCATCCCGCCTGACGTGCGGTTCCAGGTCAGCCTGCCGACACCGATCGCCGTGGTCGCCGCGTTCATCGGCGCGCACCAGGCGGAGCTGGAGGCCGCGTACGAGGCCCGGCTGCTGGCCGAGCTGGACGAGATCCTGGCCGTGATCCCTCCCGCGGACCTCGCCGTCCAGTGGGACACCGCGGTCGAGTTCGCCGTCTTCGAGGAGGTCTATCCGGCCTGGTTCGGCACCGACTATCCGTCCCGCCTGACCGAGACGGTGACGCGGCTGGTCCGGCTCGGAGCCGCGGTACCGGACGGGGCCGAACTCGGATACCACCTTTGCTACGGCGACTTCGAGCACCGGCATTTCGTTGAGCCGGCCGACACGTCCAAACTGGCGGACGTCACCGCGGGCCTCGTCGACGGCCTCGGGCGGCGCCTGGACTGGGTGCACATGCCCGTGCCGCGCGGCCGCGCCGACGAGGCGTACTTCGCGCCGCTGGCGAACCTGTCGCTACCGGCGGAGGCCACCCTGTTCCTTGGGCTCGTGCATGTCACGGACGGACTCGACGGCGCCCGCGCGAGGATCGCCGCGGCCCGCGGGGTCCTGAAGACGTTCGGCATCGCGACCGAATGCGGCATGGGCCGACGTCCGCCCCAGCAGATCCCCGCCCTACTCGACCTGCACGCGGCGGTGGCCGACCTGCTCTGAGCGGCGGCCTGGGAGGCGTCAGCCGGTCACCGTCTGGGAGTCCCGGTCATGCGGGGCGGCGTGCACGGCGTCCGGAGTGGCCTCCTCGGTGAGGAAGCCGCCGGACTGGTGGTGCCAGAGCCGGGCATACGGGCCCTGCGACTGGAGGAGTTCCGCGTGGGAGCCCTCTTCAAGGACGCGGCCGCGGTCGAGGACGACCAGGCGGTCCATGCGGACGACCGTGCTCAGACGGTGCGCGACGACCAGCGCGGTGCGGTCGCGCATCAGGTGCCACAGAGCCTCCTGGACGAGGAGTTCGCTTTCGGAGTCCAGCGCACTGGTCGCCTCGTCCAGGAGAAGGATCGGGGTGTCTCGCAGGATGGCGCGGGCGAGGGCGACACGCTGCCGCTGACCGCCGGAGAGCTTCACGCCCCGCTCGCCGACCAGCGTGTCGAACCCGTCCGGCAGGCTCTCGACGAACTCGGTGACGTGCGCCGCCTGCGCGGCTCGGAGGATCTCGGTCTCGGTGGCACCCGGCCGGGCGAAGGCGATGTTGTCGCGCACCGACCGGTGGAACATCGCGGGTTCCTGCGGGACGTACGCGATCAGGTTGCGCAGGTCGCTCTGCCGAAGCCGCGCGATGTCCTGGCCGCCGACGAGGATCCGGCCGCCGTCAACGTCCATGAGCCGCAGGAGCAGCCGGGACAGCGTGGTCTTGCCGCCGCCGGACCGGCCCACCAGGCCGATCTTGGCGCCGCCGGGGATCTCCAGGTCCAGCCCCTCGAACAGCGGCGGGCCGTCGCCGTGCGCGAAGAGCACGCGCTCGAAGCGGACCGAGGCGTCGACCGGACGCAGCGGCTCCGGGTCGGGCGGGTCCACGACGGTCGGCGGCGTCATGAGCAGCTCGGTGAACTGCGCGCTCTCGGTGAGCGTGCTCTCCATCCGCCGGTAGATCTGGTTGAACTCGAACATGATCCGGGTCGCGTTGGTGTAGTAGGAGAACGTCACCACGATCGCCTCCACGCCGAGCCCGCCGCGAAGCGCCACCGCGACCAGCAGCCCCAGGGCGCTGGTCAGGATGGACATCGGAGCGACGATCGTGTCGACCCGCAGGTTGGCGTAATCCCAGGAGCGCAGCGCCAGGCGGTGCTGCTCGGCGACCCGGCCGCGGAACTCGGCGGCCTCCCGCTCCTCTGCGGCGAACGCGCGGACCGTCTCCATGTTGGTCAGCACGTCGGCGACGTGGCCCGACACCCGCACCTTCGCCGCCTCGCGCTCGTCCACCAGCACCTGCCTGCGGCGGATGAACGGGATGACGAGGAAGCCGGTGACGACGATCAGCCCGACGAGGACGACGACCAGGAGCGGGTGGTACCGCCACAGGATCACCGAGGCGAAGGACAGCGGAATCACGTTCGCCACGACCGAGAAGGTCAGGGTGTCGGCGAAATTTTCGAAGCCGCCGCAGAAGCTCAGTATCCGTTTGGTCAGCGCACCGGCGAAGTTGTCGTGGAAAAAAGCGGTGTCCTTGGCGAGCAGCTCGTCCATGCCGGTGATCGCGAGCCATTCGATGCCTCGGCCGTTCGCCCGGTTGAGGAAGTGCATCCCCACTCGCCACAGCGCCTCGCCCGCCAGCATCAAACCGGCGAATCCGAGAACGTACGGCAGGAGGGCGGCAAGGTCGTTTTCTCCGCCCTCGGCCAGGTGCCCTACCAGGGCGGCCACCATCAGCGGGGTCAGGTAGAACAGGCAGATATTACCTACCGCGGGCAAAGTCATCGCCGGAAGCGAGATACGCCACTGACGGCGCAGCACACCGCAGTAATAGCGCAGAGCCAGCAGAACCGCCTGCTGGCGGACCGACTGGCCGCCCCCGGAGCCACCTCGCACCAATAGCACAGCCACCCGCCCTCCACGCCGCCGCGCTTCCATGCTGCCTCAGACCGTCCAGGCAAGGCGAATGCATTTCCCGAGCGCTCAGGGCGATCTCCGATCATCTCGGAAACAGCCGCTCCGGCGGGGGAACCGCCTCGCGAGCAGGGCTGCTTGCGCCCATCCGCCCGGCGCGGACGGTCGCCTCCGTAGCGCGCCCGACATATCGGAACGGGCGCCACGAAAAACCAGACGGAAGGATGGAAGACCCATGGCGAAACGAATCGACGTGCCGAATGACTCGCACGTGCACCTCGACGATGTCATGTACGACGCGCTCGAAGAGGCCAGGTCGTCCGGGGAACCGGTGACCGTGGCCTACGGAGGCGCAGAGATCGTCGTCAAGCGCGACACCGTGGACGGCCCGTCGGCGATCACTCGCCGTCTGCTCGACGCAGCCGGCCTCTGACACACCCGCACCAGCGATGGTCCAGCCTGCGGGCTGGACCATCGCCTTGCAGGGAACCGCACCCTGGCTCCGTCCAGGCCCGTCCCAAGACAGGCTCCGCCTCGCGGGTTCCGCGCTGGCGGTCACCTTCCCGTGCTGGACGACCGGCTCACCGGGGACGCCGTGAAGGAGATCACGACCTGCCGTCGCCGAGCAGTCTGTAGTCGCCGCCGTCGAACGGCCTGATCCAGGCTTCGACGTCCTCACCTGGCCCCAGGAACACCGGAGCCAAGGCCGCAAGCAAGCTTCGCAACAACGTCAGTGACAAACTTCACTTGATTTGGTCAATTGATCTTGGTGTCGTATGGTCGTGCGCAGACCCGGGCATTCAGGCCCGGGTTGCCTCACAGCGGGCTAAGACCAGAGACAGCAAAGGTTGTAGTCAGAAATGTTCGACTTCATCATCGCCTTCATCACGTCCTGGGAGCCGTGCCGGACCTGCACCGGCTCCGGCTGGACCAGCCAGGGCCAGTGCCCGACCTGCCGCGGACAGGGCCGCTCCTGATCGGCCGTCCCGCCCCCTCGGCGGGAAAGGCCGTCTCCCCCAACAGCAGCCCTTCTCAACGCGGACGGGCCGCCCTCAAATTCAGCAACGGGAACGCCCGTTGACACGAACAACGACGTCGACCTCAAGTTCTTCTGAGGTGGATTGCTGATATGTGCGCAACCCAGGGTCCGGCGTGCACCGCCGGGCCCTGTTCTGTCTTTCCGACGCCCGTGCCGGATGTCTTGGGCCGGGCTAGGCGATGACTGCGAGCAGGGCTGTGATGGCCGTCGTGAGGTCGGCGTCGCCGGTCATCGTCGATCGCTGACGGGCCTCGTCCTCGGTGATGCCTCTGGTCGCCAGCCGCCAGAAGGTGTCCTGGTCCATCGAGACGAGGGCAGTCGCCTCCCCCAGAGGTTCGGTCATCTGCCATCGTCCGTCCTGCCGGACCACTCCCCACCGCCCGCCGGCCGCGCCAAGTACCTCCAGGTGCGCCGTGGTGTTCTCGGGGCGGTCGTGCATCCGCAAGGCGTGCGGCAGGCCGCGCGCGAAGATGTCCAGCACCGGAGCCATGAGATCGGGTTCGGTGGCGCCCGGCATGGAGACGGCGTCGCGCACCTGCTGCTGATGGACCCAGAACTCGGTGTATTCGCGACCGATGTCCAGCCAGGCGGGGCTGTCGATGTCGGTCGCGGCCCAGAAGACGTTGAGGTCGGCGGCGGACTGGAGGTCTCGTGATGCCCACAAGGCGTCGAGCCGCGGGCCCAGGTGATCCAGCAGTTCGATCATCAGTTGCGGGCTGAGCTGGCGGGACGCCCGGACGAACTCCTCGTTGGTACGCGCCAGGTAGGCGGGGAGCGTCTCGTCATCGGCGAAGATCGCGCCGCCGTACCCGTCGCGGCTGCCCGACAGGCGCCGCATGTAGTCGTTGAGCACATGACCGACGACGTCGTGCACGTCCCAGCCCGGGCACACCGTGGGCATCGCCCACTCGGCGGGGCTCAGGGCGCTGATCAGGTCGATCATGGCCCGCCGTTCGCGCGGGAACAGCGGGCGAACGTCAACGGTGGGGCCGAAGATCATCATCACGTGACCTTACCGACCTGCCGTCCTACCGTCCGCCGGTTTTCCGGCCGGCTGGGGCGGTGGTCTTCATCACGCATCGAGGACCGCGAAGACGACCTTGCCGACGTCGCCGGCCAGGGCGCGGATACCCCAGCAGCGGGCGTACTGGTCGACGATGAACAGGCCGCGGCCCGTCTCGCTGCCTGCGTCCGTCTTCAGCATGTGCGGCAGGTCGTAGGTGGCGTCCTGGACCTCCATCCACAGCGCGCCGTCTTCGGTGCGATCCAGCCGCAAGGTCACGTCGCCGTCCTTCTCGGACGCGTAGCGGAGAGCATTGGTGACCAGCTCGCTCGCCACCAGGCACGGCACGAAGTCGTCCATGTCCCACTGACCGGTGACCAGCCGCACGAACCGTCGCACCTCCGCAACGACCTTGAGGTCCTGCTTCACCACCATCTCGCTCGCGCTGCACGCCGCCTCACCCATGATCCTTCTCCTCACTATGTGTGTTCCTATGCACACAGTGAGCTACTTTCAGGCTATGGTGTGCCTACCGCTGCAAAGCGGCAACCAGTGGTAGTCGAGATGCTCCACTCGACATATGCCTTCGAAAGGCAGGAGCCATGCCCCCACGCCGCCAGCGCCCCCGAGAAGCCCCCGCCCTCGTCGCCTTCGGCCGTCAAATGCGAAGGCTGCGGGAGGCCAAAGACGTCAAGCAGGAGACCATCGCTCATCTGACCAAAGTGAGCGGTCCCCAGGTCAGCCGCATCGAGAACGGCAAGAAGCGCGCCACACGGTCGTTCGTCGTGGCCGTGGACGAGCACCTAGATGCAGGCGGCTCTCTCATCAGCTTGTGGGAAGACCTGAACAAGGACGGACACCCAGTACCGATCTGGTTCGACTGGCCACAGGTCGAAGCCGACGCCGCCATGCTGATCTGCTGGCAGCACTCGGTGATTCCAGGCCTTGCCCAGACGCCGGCCTACGCCCTAGCGCTGCTTCGCGGCAATCAGGAAGCCGCAGACGCTCGTATCGGTCGCCAGGCCATCCTCACCGAGGGTAAGGACTCCTCTCCACCAACCGTTGTGCTTCTGCTCAACGAACACGTGCTTCACAACCCCGTGGGGACCCCAGAGACGATGCGGGAACAGCTCGAACACCTTCTGGAGATGAGCTTGTTGCCCAACGTCACGATTCAAGTAGTGTTGTCAAGTGGTGAGCATGAAGGCGTCCTCGGCGCCTTCGTGGTCGCGACAATGGAGGATCGAAGCGAGGTCGCGTACATCGAGACAGCGATTCGAGGCATCACCACGGACAACCCGTCAGATCTGTCCAGCTTGGCGCGAACCTTGGTCGAGCTCCGTTCCCAGGCGCTCACGCACGCGATGTCGCGTGAACTGATCCGAAAGGTCATCAAAGAGAGATGGACCTGACCTACACCAAGTGGCGCAAGAGCACACACAGCGGCCCCAACGGCGGCGAGTGCATCGAGCTGGCAGATGTGGCGGGAGCAACTGTCGGGGCGGTGGCGGTGCGGGACAGTAAGGACCCGGACGGGCCCGTCCTCCTGCTGACCCGCGCGGCTCTGCGCACCGCTGTTAACTCCGCCCTCACCACCCGCTGACAGCCCCCGCCCGCCCGCCCGTCCGGCAGGCAGGCAGGCAGGGGAAGTGCATTCGTCGTGGCTACCCCATGGGGACTGGAGCGACGTCGTCCATATGGAGACGACGGTTCGAGGCGCCCCATCCACCCCAGCAACCGGCCGCAACAGCCGGCAGACAGCATCCGCAACCCTCACGACCGACCACCCCTCCGACCTGGCCAAGCTCTCCGAATCACTCAGAGAGTTACGTGCAAGTGCCCTCCCGAAGACATGTCCCGGGACAAGCTGAAAGAGGCGCTGGAGAAATGGACCTGACGAACCTCACCTGGCGCAAGGCGAGCCGCAGCGGCGAGAACGGCGGCAACTGCATCGAACTGGCAGGACTTGTGTGGCGCAAAGGTGGCCGCAGCGGCGAGAACGGCGGGGACTGCGTCGAGCTCGCGGGGCTTACGTGGCGCAAGAGCGCACATAGCGGCTCTAACGGCGGCGATTGCGTCGAGTTGGCGGGTGCGGTCGGGGTGGTGGCGGTGCGGGACAGTAAGGATCCGGACGGGCCTGTTCTGCTGCTGACCCGCGCGGCTCTGCGTACTGCCGTCCAGTCCGTCGCCGAGGTGCGCTGACCGACCCACGACCGTCTACTCGACTCCCGCGGCGCGCTGAGGTCGCGGTACGCGCGATACCTGCGTTCAGGCGGGCGGGCGGGACGGTGGCCTCGTCCTGGAGGCGGTGTATCGCGGGCGTATGGAAAAACGCATACGTTGCCGCAACAGGCTTCCGGCTCCACTGGCCGCATGGAACCTGACGCCTCGATGTCGGTGGCGGCTCGCCGTACGGGCGGGATCGTGCTTGTCGTCCTGGCGACCCTCGGCATCGTGAGCGCCGTGTTCGTCGTGCGGAGGCCGCTCATGATGGCCGTGCCGTCGTGCACGGCCGGGCGGTGGCACGGATGCTTCGACACGTTCAACGGGACGGTGCTCGTCACGGTGGCCGCGCTGCCGTTGGCAGGGCTGGCGGCGTGGGCTCTGGCAAGCCTTCGGAGTGCCTCCGGTGTCACTCCGTCGTGGCGGATGTCGCTGGCCGAGGTCGGCATCGTCTATGGGACGGTGCCGTGGGTCTGGATGATCCTGCTGCCGGGTGACGAGTCCGGCGCGGTCCTGAGCCTCGTGCCTCTGCGGGACCTGCTCACGATGGACACGGTCCAGATCGTCGGCAACCTCCTGGTGTTCGCGGCGCTGGGGTTCCTCGTCCCGGTGCGGTTCGCGGCACTGGCGTCGGTACCGCGGATCCTGGCGGTCGCGGCGACCTGCTCGGTCGTGGTCGAGTCCGCGCAGTACGTCCTGCGGCTGGACCGCGTGTCCTCCGTGGACGACGTCCTGCTCAACACCGCCGGCGCCGGACTGGCCGCGCTGGCGTCGCGCCGCTGGTGGCGCACTGCGGCCTGAGCGTCTTCAGGACGTCATCGAATCGGCGCCGACCAGAACATCTACGCGCGGGCGCCGGCGGCCCTTATATTCAGGGGCTGAGGCGCGCTGTCGTCGATGCGCTCGGCACAGGCATACGTCAGTTCTACGAGTCGGCGCATATCGTCGACATATCGAAAATTCTATACGTCCCGGCAACGCCGCATTGCCTTGACTAGTGGCATGTCACCAATACTGCCATCGCCACGAAAAGCACACCGCAAGGTTTACTGGGTTATCGGTATCGGCCTGCTGGTCGCCATGGCGGCGATCGGCTCGGCCCTCGGCTACCGGTCGCAGGACTCTTCACCCCCCTTGTACCCGTCCTGGTCCTCCTCCGCCGCGTCACCTCCGGATGTTCCTGGCGGTGAGCAGCGCGCCGGGCCAGGTAAGAACGCTCCTCGGCGTGGTCCGGTCGGCAAGGGGGACGGTGTCGTCCCCGACGGTGTGACGGTCTTCAACAACGCGTTCCCGGCCGTGGCCCGCCTCGATCAGCGCCTCCTCGCGGCCCTCCGCCAAGCCGCGACGGACGCCGCGGGCGACGGAATCAAGTTCTACGTGAACAGCGGCTGGCGCTCCCCCGCCTACCAGAACCAGCTTCTTCGGGAAGCAGTCTCCAAGTACGGCTCCGAGGAGGAAGCCGCCCGCTGGGTGGCCACCGCGTCGACCTCACTTCACGTAAAAGGGAAGGCCGTCGACATTGGTCACCCGGATGCCGCGAAATGGCTCTCGGAACACGGGGCCAGGTACGGGCTGTGCCAGATTTACAGGAACGAGTCCTGGCACTACGAACTGCGCGCCAACGCGAGCGATCGTGGCTGCCCGCCGATGTACGCCGACCCCACCCAGGACCCCAGAACCCGGCGGTGACCGTCCCCGCGAGGTCCTGTTTGACGCTCGCCACAGCTAACCGCTATCTATTAGCTAGCCGTTAGGGGTGGTGCATGCAGGACGCGGTGTTGGCGATGCTCGCGAAGGAGCCCTCGCACGGGTACCGACTGCGCGAGCGGCTGCGGCGGGCGCTCGGGCCGCTCGGGGAGTCGATGAACGCGGGCCAGATCTACGTGACCCTGGCCCGGCTGGAGAAGGCGGGACTGGTCGCCTGCGAACGGGCGGACGGGCTGCCGGACCGGCCGGACCGCAAGGTGTACGCGCTGACGCCGGCCGGGCAGCAGCGGGTGGCCGCCTGGATGGGCGAGGTGGCCTGGCCCAAACCGAACCTCGCGGAGTTCCATCTCAAACTCGCCGCCGCGGCGGCGGCGCGGCTCGCCGACCCGGTGGAGCTGGTGGACGCCCAGCGCCGGGAGTTGCTGCGGCGCCTGGGGGACGTGCAGCGCGCGGCGCTGGCCGAGCCGGACGGGTCGACCGCCGGCCTGCTGCTGGAAGGCGTCGCGTTGCGGCTGCAGGCGGACCTGCGCTGGCTGGAGGCCTGCGAGCGCGTCTGGTCGAGGATCGAGAACGAAACCGAGGACGCATGAACGAGTGCGACGCTGTGCTGCAGGTCCGCGGCCTTTGCAAGGAGCACGGCGAAGGGCAGGGCCTTGTCCGGGCGGTCGATGAGGTCGACCTCGACGTCCCGGCGGGGCAGTCGCTGGCGGTGATGGGGCCCAGTGGCTGTGGAAAGTCCACACTCCTTCACCTGTTGGGCGGCCTGGAGCGGCCCACGCGCGGGGAGGCGTGGGTGGACGGGCAGAGGATCGACAGGTTGAGCGAGCGGGCGCTGGCCCGGCTGCGCCGCCGGTCGGTGGGGTTCGTCTTCCAGGCCTTCCACCTGGTGGAGGAGTTGTCCGCGGCGGAGAACGTGGAACTGCCCGCGCTCCTGGCCGGACGCTCACCGCGCGCGGCCAGGCGCCGCGCGTCCGCCCTGCTGGAGCAGATGGGGCTCGGCGGGCGCGCCCGGCATCTGCCCTGGCAGCTGTCGGGGGGACAGCGCCAGCGGGTGGCGATCGCCCGCGCGATGGCGAACGAGCCGCTGGTCGTGCTGGCGGACGAGCCGACCGGGAACCTGGACACCGCGGCGACACTCGATGTGCTGAGGCTCTTCGAGGACCTGCGGTCCGCGGGGCAGACCCTGGTGATCGTCACGCATGACGAGCGGGTCGCGGCCACCGCGGACCGGCTGGTCTCGATGCGGGACGGGACGTTCGTCGACGACACCCGGCTGGCGGGCGGCACCGGGCGGCTCGGCGACCTGATCGGGCTGGGGGACTGAACGCCGTGGGGCGCGTCCTTCTCGTCTTCCGCCTGGTCATGGCAGACATACGGCGGCATCCCGCCCAGGCCGCGATCCTCCTCGTCTCGATCGCCGCCGCCACCGCGATGCTGAGCCTGGGCGGATCGCTGCACCGCGCGACCGAAACGCTCTACGAGCGGACACGGGCCGCCACGGCCGGAGCGGACGTGGTCGCGTATTCACCGGGCACCGGCCGGAGCACCATCGGCGCCCTGCGGTCGTTGGAGAACACGCCCGGGGTGGTCGCGCACAGCGGGCCGTACCGCCAGTACTACACGAGCCTCACGGCGCACGGTGCCACGGGAGCCGCGGTGGTGCAGGTCGCCGACCTGACGCCGGGTCCGGTCGACCGGCCGCTGCTGACCTCGGGCAGCTGGGTCCGCCCCGGAGGAGCCGTGGTCGAGCGCGGCTTCGCCACCGCCCTGGGCGTCCGCGTCGGCGACGGCGTCACCGTCGCCGGCCGCCGGGTCCCCGTCGTCGGGATCGCCGTGACCGCGTCCCACTCGGTCTACCCGTGGGCGCCGGGGATCGGCCCGGGAGGGGGGCCGAGCGACGGCGGCGGCCTGGTCTGGATGGCCGAACGGGACACGCGGGCGCTGGCGTCGTCCGATGTGCCGGTGACGTCCCTCATCAACCTGAAGCTGCGAGACCCCGCGACGGCCCCGGCCCTGACCAGGCAGGCCCCCGCCGTGGGCCCGGCGTTCGCCGACACCTGGGTGAACATCAGGCCCTGGCAGCACATAGCGGAACAGGACTCGGTCATGCTCAAGGGCAGCCAGCCGATCCTGGTCGTCGGCAGCTGGCTGCTCGGCTTCCTGTCCATCGGCGGCGTGGCGACGCTGGCCGCGGGACGCGCCGCCAAGCAGACCCGCCGCGTGGGACTGCTCAAGGCCGCCGGCGCCACACCCGGCCTCATCGCCGCCGTCCTGTTCGCCGAGTACCTGATCCTGGCGCTCGTCGCCGACGCGCTGGGGCTCATCACCGCACGGCTGATCGAGCCCGCGATAGTCAACCCCAGTGCCAGCCTGCTGACCACCGCCGCCGGGCCGAGCGGCGACACCATCGCCCTCACGACCGTCATCGCCCTGGCCGTGGCGGGCCTCACCACCCTCGGCCCGACCGTCCGGGCGCTGCGCACCGAGACCGTCGCCGCACTCGCCGACACCGCGCGCCGGCCCCCGCACCGGGCCCTGACGACGAGAGTCTCCGCGCTGCTGCCGACCCCGCTCCTCCTCGGGCTGCGCCTGATCGCCCGCCGGCCCGGCCGCGCCTTCCTGCACGCCTGCAACACCGCGGTCACCCTGGCCACGGTCACGGGCCTGGTGGTGATCTACGCCCAGCCGGTGAAGGGCTATCCGGGGTCCGCCATGGCGAACCGCCTGCGGGACGCCCAGGAGCACCATGTGATCGTCGGCGTCACCGCCGCGCTGATCGTCCTCGCCGCGATCAACACCGTCACCATCACCTGGACCACGGCGCAGGAAGCCCGCCACACCATGGCCGTCGCACGTACCCTCGGCGCCACGCCCGGCCAGATCACCGCCGGACTGTCCACCGCCCAACTGCTGCCGACCCTGCCCGGCGCCCTCGCCGGCATCCCGATGGGCCTCGTCCTGTGCCTGCCGTTCAGCCAGGCGAACACGGTCTGGCCCCCCACGTGGTCGCTCCTCGCCGCCGCTCTCGCCGCCCTCCCCGTGACGGCCGTCCTCACCGCCGTCCCCGCCCGCCTAGCAGCCCACCACTCCGTAGCCCGAACCCTCACCATCGAAGCAACATGACCCCCAAAGGCGCCGATCTGGAGCGGTCACGATCACTTCGGCGGAACCAACTCACCGCCTCACGACCACGCCCGCTCATGGTCGCGGCACAGTTCAGGCCTGGGTCCCGTCGGGGACGAAGTCCAGATCAACGACCACCGGAGCGTGATCGCTGCCGGCCGCGAGTCCTTCGTCGTAGAGATGCCGGATCTCCCGCACCGTCCAGTGACGGCTGATCCAGACCGAGTCGAAACGCCTCGCCGTCCCCGGGGAGTTCTTCCTGCGCCCGGTGCGATGGGTGATGGCCAGCGGGCCGTGCGGGGTGGTCTGACGCAGTGCGGCGAGCGTCTCCGGCCTGTCGTCGAGCCAGCGGCGCAAGGCATCGTCAAGGGCGTGCACCTTGGCGGGCCCCCAAAGGAGATCATCTCCCGGCTCGCCCCGCAGGTGCCGATCTCCCGTATGCCAATGCGTTCGGGTATCAGCGAAGTCGATCGCGTCGAGCACTGGCGTGTTGGCATCCGCACCGAACAGCAGTGGCCCGGCTTGTGTCGCGAGCCAAGAGGCGCACCTTTCGGCCTGGCGCGGTTTCACCAGACCCCAGGTGACTCCAGGTGGGGCATGATAAGCCCCGGCCGTGAATGTCACGTTCCCGCTGGTCACCCTGGTGAACAAGGCACGTTCAGGCAACGGGCATTCCGTCAAGAGCCAGCTCGAACGCGGCTGCGGCCCTCGACCGGCGATCGCGACGCCACGGCGCCGCGCCGGCCGATCGTCGGGCATCGCGGTGCGCAGGTCGACTGCGCGAATGAGCCAGTCCAGGCCAGCGGCCTGCCGCAGCACCCCGGTCGAGTTCGGATTGGCTTCCTGCAACAGCACCACGTCCGCGGCCAACTCTCTTAACAGAGCACCTTGGTGTTCGGCCGCCGCGACACCGCGATACGCCAGGTTCCATGACACGACGCGCATTGCCGCATGTTCTCATCCACATGGCACAGTCGGCATTCATCTGCCGTTGTCTGGCGCACGGCTTTGGGGTCAGGTCCAGATGGCGGCGGGGAATTCGTTGGCGAAGACCTCGGGTGGGTCTGGGGTGCAGCGGGCTTCGCCGGTGGCGACGCATCGGGCCGTCCAGGCGGCTGCCGCCGCGTCCAGGATGTCGTCGGGCTTCGCCTTTGTTCCGGCTGTTCCGAGCTGGTCGGCGAGGGTGATCCCGGCAGCGGCGAGCAGGGCCCGGCGTTCCGCTACGCCGGCCCAGGTGGTCTTGGACGCGTCCACGCCCAGCACCCGTCCGCTTCCCATAGCTCATGATGACGTCTGTGAGGCCGGGCGGTCGGCGCGCCGCTCTGCCTGACCGGGGGTGGGCCATAATGCCGTGTGTGACGCGGTTGCTCGATAATGCCGCACTGGCGAGATCGTCGGTCGTGGCGAACTGCACGATGAATCGTGAGCGGAGGCTCAGCGGGTCCAACGGCTACGGCAGGGAGCTCGGCATCGACGTGATCGCCGAGATCTGCGTCCGCGCCGGGAGTTCGTCGCCCGTGCGGTGGCTGGACCTGTGCTGCGGGAGCGGGCGGGCCCCGGCCGAGGCGGCCGCGCTGCTGGCCGAGCGCGGCCTCGGTGGACGGGCTGAGATCATCGGGCTCGACCTCGTGGACCACTTCGCGCCGGGGCCCGTCCCCACCGTGGTGCGGCTGGTCAGCGGCTCTGTGGCCGAATGGGTCCCCGACGGCCGCTTCGACCTGATCACGTGCGTGCACGGGCTGCACTACCTGGGCGACAAGCTCGGCACCCTGAGCCGCATCGCGTCCTGGCTCACCGGCGACGGGCTGTTCGTCGCCAACTTCGACGCCCGCTCGGTCCGCCATGCGGACGGCTCTCCCAGCGGCCGTCGCCTCATCGCCCAGTTGCGCGCGCAAGGCTTCGACTACGACTCCGCCCGCCGCCGCATCTCCCGCCGCGGGCACGGGCAGGTGCGGTTCCCCTACCGCTATCTGGGGGCCGACGATCAGGCCGGACCGAACTACACCGGGCAGCCCGCCGTCGACTCGTTCTACGAGCCGATCCCGTGAGCCGAGGAACGTCCGACCTGGCTGGTAGGTCTTCGGGTATGCGTTCTGAGGAGTTCCTGCCCATGGTGCTCGGTTTGCCGGAGGTCACCGAGCGCGAGGCGTTCTCGAACCTGACCGGCTTCCGGGTTCGCGACAAGGGATTCTGCTACCTGAACGAGGACGAGGGCTTCGTCCTGCTCAAGGCCACGCGGGAGGAGCAGGCCGCCCTCGTCGCCGAGGACCCCGGCACCTTCGCCCCGTCGTGGGCCAGCGGACGTTTCGCGTGGGTACAGATCAAGCTGGCCGGCGTCGACCCCGAGGAACTGAACGAGCTGGTCACCGAAGCCTGGCGGCTCTCTGCCCCGAAACGCCTCGCGGCCTCGCTCCGCACCTGAGCGTGGCACCCGGCGAGGCCCGAAAACCACCGGGCCGCGCCGTCCGGGATCCGGTCGTGCCGGGCCGCCCGGGGTTCAAATAGACAGCGATGTTTGTTAGCGTGGCCCTCGTGACGTGCGCGCCGGGTGAGGCGCGCTTGTGCCAAGGGTCGCTGGAGCGGGGATGGGGCTGGTCAGATCGATCGCCGTCGTGGTCGCCGCCGTGGCGGGGATGAGCCTGGCGGGGCCGGTCGCCTCGGCCAGCGGTCCGGAGTACTACCTCGCGCTCGGCGACTCGCTGTCCGTGGGCGTCCAGGCCGGGGCGGGCAGGACCGATCAGGGCTACACCGACCGGCTCCACACCGCGCTGAAGGCACGCAGTCCCCGGCTCGAACTGGTGAAACTCGGGTGTCCCGGGGAGACCACCACGACGATGCTCAAGGGCGGCATCTGTCGTTATGCGGCCGGTTCCCAGATGGAGGCCGCCGAGGCCTTCCTCAGGGCGCACGCCGGCCGCGTCCGGTACGTCACCCTGGACATCGGGGCCAACGACACCAACGGCTGCCTGCCCGGCGGCGGCGTCGACGCGACCTGTGCGCTGCGGGGCGTCGGCTCTCTGGTCGCCAACCTGCCGCAGATCACCGCGCGGCTGCGCCTCGCGGGAGGCGGGGAACCCGTGTACGCCGCCATGAACTACTACAACCCCGGCCTGGCGTCCTGGGTGTCGGGCGGCAAGGCCGCCGCCCTCGCCTCGATACCGGTCGTCGACACCTTCAACGCCTACGAGCACGGCGTCTACCTCGCCGCCGGGTTCAGGGTCGCGGACGTCAACGGCGCCTTCGCCGGGCACGACCTCACCGAGGTGCAGGCCCCTCCGTACGGCGCCGTCCCCCGGGCCGTGGCCCGGATCTGCGCGTGGACGTACCAGTGCGGCGGCGACGATGGCCACGCGACCGCGGCGGGGTACGAGGAGATCGCCAATGCCTTCCTCAGGGTCGTCCCGACCATGTCCACCGAGCGGACCGGCGGTTCCGCCACCGCCTGACCCCGCGAGGAGCGCCGCGCCAGAAAGACATGGCTGTTCAGGTGCCGTTCGACCGTGCCGAACGCGCTATAACATTGTCATGTCCAAGGCGTCGGCGGGGTCCCGCGAGAAGCTGGTCGAGGCCGGGATGCGGCTGCTGGAGGAACGGGGGCCGGAGGCGCTCAACGCGCGGGCGCTCGCCGCCGAGATCGGGGCGTCCACCATGGCCGTCTACACGCACTTCGGCGGCATGACCGGGATGTACGAGGCGCTCGGACGGGAGGCGTTCGCGCGGTTCGAGCGGCACCTGCGGCAGGTGCCCGACACCGACGACCCGGTGGCCGACCTGCTGGTCCTGGGGCTGGCCTACCGGGAGTTCGCCATGGCCAGCCCGCAGCGCTACCGGCTGATGTTCGGCATCGCCTCGCCGGGGGCGCTGCCGTCGTTCGGGCACGACCTCACCGCCGAGGGCACGCCGGCGACCGCCGCCGAGATGAACGACGCCTTCGCGCTGCTGCCGCGGGTGGTGCGGCGCGCGATGAACGCCGGGCGGATCCGCCGGGACGACCCGGTCCTGGTCGCCGGGCAGATCTGGTGCATGATCCACGGCTACGTGCTGCTGGAGTCCGCGGGGGTGTTCGGGCAGGAGGGGCGCGGCGTGCCGCACATCCTCGGCCCGCATGTGATCAACCTGCTGGTCGGGCTCGGGGACGAGCGCGCGGCCGCCGAGCGCTCCGCCGGTCAGGCGCTGCTGAACGTCGAGGCGGCCGGCGCGCCCGCGAAGGAGCCGGCGCCCCGCCGGGGCCGCCGGCCACGCCCCGCGCGGTGACGTGACGATCGCCACGCGAAGGGTCTGAACCAATCGCCGCACCGCGCCATCACATAGTAATAATCTACCCATTACAAAGTTATGCCAAGGTCCGCACTGCTCCCCCTGCGCGCGCGGATCGTCCTTGATCAGCAGTTCGAAGAGATCGGTCTGATGATGGCGATGGCGATGACCTCGGCCACGATGCCGGACCCGGCCCCCCGCCTGCTCGACTTCACCGTGCTCGGCCCCCTGCGGGCCTGGCGCGACGGGACCCGGCTCGACCTCGGCCCCCTCCGGCAGCAGGCCCTCCTGGCCGCGCTGCTGCTGCGCCCGGACATGACCGTGAGCCAGCGGGAGCTGCTCGACGGCGTCTGGGGCGTCGAGCCGCCCGGCTCGGGAAGCAAGATCGTGCCGGTGTACGTCCATCGGCTGCGCCGCTGCCTGGGCACGCTCGGCGAGGGCGCGCAGGAGCCGGTGATCGCCCGGGAGCGGGGCGGCTACCGCTTCGTCAGCCGGGGGACGGCGGTCGACGTGATGCGGCTCGACGAGGCCGCGGACGAGGCGGCCGCCGCCAGGAGGTCCGGCGACCTGGAGGCCGCGGCGAGCGCCTGCCTCGACGCCCTCGGCCTGTTCCAGGGCGAACCGCTGGCCGGGCTTCCCGGACCGTTCGCGGAGGCGGAACGCCTGCGGCTGGAGGAGCGCAGGCTCACCCTTCTGCAGGAGAAGGTGGAATGCCAGTTCCAGCTCGGCAGGTTCGAGGACGCCGTCGGTGAGCTGCACGCTCTGATACCCAAGCATCCGCACAGCGAGTCCCTGACCTCGTTGCTGATGCGCGCGCTGTACGGGAGCGGCCGCCAGGCCGACGCGCTGGCCGCGTACTCGCATCTGCGCCGCCGGCTGGTGGAGGACCTCGGCGTGGAGCCGGGCGAGCGGCTGCGGCGCGTGCACCAGGCGGTGCTGCGCGGTGACGACGCGGCGCTGGACCTCGTTTCGCGGGACGAGACGGGACGCGGGGCGAGCGCGCGGGTTCCGTCCGCGCGGCGCGTCCCCGACGAACTTCCCGCGGAGGTCGGCGAACTGGTCGGGCGGGAGGACGAACTGGCACTGCTCACCGGCCCCAGGCCCGCGGTGGCGGCGGTGGACGGGGTGGCGGGCGCCGGCAAGACCGCGCTCGCGGTGCGCGCCGCGCGGGCGCTGCGCGGCGACCACCCGGACGGCTGCCTGTTCGTCGAGCTGCACGGGCACAGCGAACGGCGGGGCGCGGTGCCGCCGGAACGCGCGCTGCGCCGGCTGCTTCGGGCCGTCGGCGCCGGGGACGGTTCGGGCGACCTGGACGAGCTCGCGGCGTCCTGGCGGAGCGCGACCGCCGGGCTGCGCCTGCTGCTGGTCCTCGACGACGCGTCCGGCGCCGACCAGGTGCGCCCGCTGCTCCCCGCGGGGGCGGGCAGCCGGGTACTGATCACCAGCCGCAGGCGGCTGGTCGGCCTGGACGTGGACCGCCGGGTCTCGCTGGGGCCGCTCACCCGGCAGGCGTCGGAGGCGCTGCTGACCCGGATCGTGGGCGCCGAGCGCGCGGCGGCGGAGCCGGTCGCCGTGCGGGAGCTGGCGACCATGTGCGACCGGTTGCCCCTGGCGCTGTGCATCGCGGGCGCGCGCATCCAGAGCCGTCCGGCCTGGGCGATCGGGCATCTGGTGCGCCGGATGACCGACGCTCGGCGCCGCCTGGGCGAGCTCACGGCCGAGGACCGGAGCGTGGAAGGGGCGTTCCGGCTCTCCTACGACCGGCTTCCGTCCGCCGAGCGGCGAGCGTTCCGCGCGCTGGGGACGGCACCCGACGGGCGATCCGGTCATCGGGCGCTGGCGGCCGCCCTCGGCTGGGCCGCACAGGGGGCCGAGCGGGCGCTGGAGAACCTGGTGGACGCGAACCTCGTGCAGCAGCCGGCCGTCCACCAGTACCGGTTGAACGGACTGCTCGCGCTGTTCGCGCGAGAACTCGCCGCAGAGGAGGCGCAGGCCCCGGGCAGGGCGAATCTGGTCGCCGTCGCGAGCGCGCCCGCACGTTTTTAGCCGCCGTTCACTTTACATTTATCCGAGAGTGTGTGCCGAACGGCCTCCAGAGCCGTGCGGCGCGTTTTCGGCATGTCCATGAAGTGTCATGCGCCAGGCCGGGCGAACCGGCTCCCGATATTCGCGTGTCATCGTAATTTCAACGGGTCTCACTAGCGTCGCAGACAAGATCGTCGAATTGTCTGGGAGACCGAATGCGAAGTCGGAAGTTCCTCGTCCGCGCCGGCGCGACGGTGGTGGCGGCGGCCGCCACCGTGACGGCGGTGACGTTGGGTGTTCAGGACCAGAAGGCCACGGTCGCCTCGGCGGGCGCCGAGACCGAGGCGGACAACGGTGTGCGGGCGGGCGCCGTCCTCCAGGACCGGGTGGCCAAGCTCCGGGCGGAGCAGAAACTGCCCGGCGTGATCGGAATGGCCCGCAGCGGAAACAACACCCAGTACGCCGCCTCCGGTTACGGCGACATGTTCATGCGCGTGCCGGCCGACCCCAAGGCGAAGTTCCGCATCGCCAGCAACTCCAAGGCGTTCGTGGCCACGGTCCTGCTCCAGCTGGAGGCCGAGGGCAAGCTGTCCCTGAACGACACGGTGGACCGGTGGCTGCCCGGCCTGGTCGCGGCGAACGGCAACGACGGCCGCAAGATCACGATCCGGCAGCTGCTCAACCACACCAGCGGGCTCCCCGACTACATCAACGACCTGCGGATCTCGGGGTCCTACGTCGCCGACATCAACCCCTACAGGAAGTGGGACCCGCGCGACCTGGTGAAGACGGCCACGTCCAACAAGGCGCTGTCGGCGCCCGGCGCCGAGTACCACTACGCCAACACCAACTACATCCTCGGCGGGTTGATCATCCAGGCGGCGACCGGGCACCACCCGGCCGTCGAGGTGACCAACCGGATCATCAAGCCGCTCGGCCTCACCGACACCACCTACCCCGAGTCCGACCCCAAGCTGTACGGGAAGTGGCTGCACGGCTACTTCACCATCCGGGACATCTCGTTCTCCAACGTCCAGGTGCTGGGCGCGGCGGGCGCCATCGTGTCCACCCAGGGGAACCTCGCCGACTTCACCCGCGCGCTCGCGTCCGGCCGCCTGCTTCCCCCCGCGCAGCAGCGTGAGCTGGAGCAGGCCGCGTCCCCCGAGCGCCCCTACGGCCTCGGCGTGGTCATGGCGAAGACCCCGTGCGGCAACGCGTGGATGCACAACGGCGCCGTGCTCGGCTACTTCAGCCAGTGGTACACGAGCCCGGACGGCAAGGACCAGGTCGTCGTGGCCACCAACCGCTACAACATGATCCCCACCAAGGTCGACGCCGCGGTCATGACGGCGGCCCAGGACGCCTACTGCGCGCTGAAGGGGAAGTGATGAGCTCCGGACTGCACGCCAGAGAGCCGATGTGGCGGCGCTACCGCAAGCCGGCGATCGCGGTCGCCGTGGCCGGAGCGGTCGCGGCCGCCGCCGCGGTGCCGCTGCTGAACACCGGCGGGCCGGTCAACGCGGCACGGACGTCCGAGGCCATGTCCTGCACCCCGATCAAGCTGATCGTCGTGCCCGGGACCTGGGAGACCACGTCGGCCGCCGACCCCAACACGCCGGTCGGCATGCTCCGCGGGGTCACCGAACCGCTGGAACGGCGTTTCGGTGACCGGATCTCCTCGTACTGGGTCGGCTACAACGCGACCGCGTTCGACCAGGGCAAGACCTACAACGACTCCAAGCAGACCGGGATCGACGCCGCCCGCAAGGCGATGACGGAGATCTCCCGGGACTGCCCCGGCACCCGCTTCGTCGGGCTCGGCTACAGCCAGGGCGCGGACGTCGCCGGCGACGTCGCCGCCCAGATCGGGGCCGGGAAGGGACCGATCCCGGCGGCCTCCTACCTCGCGGGCGGAGCGGCGGCCGACCCCGGCCGGGGGACGAAGGGCGAGGTGAACCTCGGTGACCCGCTCCCCGGCACCCGGGGTCTCGCCGGGCCGCGGCCGGGGGGCTTCGGCGCCGTGTCCGGACGGGTCGCGAACGTGTGCCTCAAGGGCGACCTCTACTGCGCCCTGCCGGAGGAGAACGAGCTCACCGCCACCCTCGGCACCGTGCTGAGCCGGGTCGGCATCGCCAACATGCAGGGCTCGGCGGAGCGCGAACTGTCCACCGACCTCGGCACCGTCAACGGCAAGCCGGCCGACCTCACCGCCGTCCCGAACGGTGTGAAGACGCTGACCGGCCAGGCGCGCGGCAAGGACACCGCCGGGGCGGCCCGCACCGCGGGCGACCTGGCGAGGCTCGTCGGCCCGCTGCAGACGCTCACCCGGGCGGTCGCCAACCCCGTCCTGGTGAACACGCTGCTGAACTCCCCGCCCGGCTCGCAGAACCAGATCGCGGGCCAGGTGCTCCAGGCGCTGTCCAACACCGACCTGGTGGGGCTCGCCACCGACCTCGACGCGGTGCAGGCCGCCGCGAAGGCGGGGGACACCGCCGCGCTGGCGCGGGCGGCCCTCGCCGCCGCCGCCAAGGCCGCGCCGCTGACCGGGCTGCCCGCCGACCAGGTGGCCAAGGTCACCAAGGTCATCCAGGGGCTGCAGCCGGTCGCTTTGCTGGCCCAGGCGAGCAACGTCATCGGTGGGATCAGCCGGATCGACTACCGCGGCATCCAGCGCGCCGCGCGAGCCGTTCCCGTGTACGCCCAGCGGGGCGACACGCGGGGGCTCTACCGTTCCCTGGTCGCGATCGAGGACCGGCTGATGCCGCTGGCCGAGACGGCCAACCGGGTCGACCTCACCCCGCTCGCCGCGCTGCTGGCGATGTGGCCGCCCGGCTCCCCCGAGCGCGCCGTCGGCGAGGCCCTGGCGATCCTCGACCGCGTCGACTGGGTCCGGCTGACCCGCGACCTGCGCGCCATCCAGGGCAAGCTCGACGACTTCGACCCGAAGCATCCTCCGACCATCGACCCGGCCAATCCGGTCAAGTCGCTCAACGCCTTCTACGGCGTCGACCTGCTCTCCCTGATCCCCCAGATCACCGACCTGACCGAGCACGGTCTGGACGTCGCCGGCGTGCCGCTGCCCAAGGGCACGCTCAACCGGCTGCTGAAGACCCGGCTCAACCCGAGCAACCTGGTCAAGGAGGGCGTGGACGCGGCGGTGTTCTACGGCACGCAGCGGCACGTGATGTACGGCTCCGCCCCGGTGGACGGCAGCGGACGCCCCGCGCTGGAGGTCCTGGAGAACTGGCTCGCCCAGCGCATCGAGACCGCCTGATCCTCTTCGTTCACGCGGGAGAACCGTCCGCCGGCGGGCCGGGGAGCACCCGGCCCGCCGGCGACGGCACGTCAAGAAGAAACCGCCCACCGCCGGGTCGCTGCCTCGGCTGTGGGCGGTTCGGCGGATCCGGGCGCCGTCCGGGGACGGCGCCCGGTCCCGGTTCAGGAGAGCATGTTCACCTTGTACTGCATGATCCGGTAGTTCTTCGGGTCGTACCACTGGCTGACGATGATGTGGAAGTTGCCGAACGTCGAGCCGGGGACGACGAAGCCGCCGTAGGGGCTGCGGACGAAGTTGGCCGCCTCCGGGTCGGCGTGCACGATCATCGTCTGCTCCAGCGTCCTGGTGAGGTCCGCGGTCGGGAGCGGGAATACCATCGCCCGGATCGACACCGGGTTCATGTTCAGCCAGGTGAGGACGTACTTGCCGTCCATGGCGCGGAAGCAGATCTCGCCCCACTTGCGGACGCCGAAGACCGTCGTCGGAGGCGCCCCCCAGCGCCAGCCGCCGTCGGCGTAGCCCCAGGGCTCGTAGGCGTTCGGGTCGCCGAGCCGCTCCTTGCGCACCCGGTGGAGCAGCATCCCCGAGTCCCGCTCCCGGTTGAAGACCGTGGACAGGACGTAGCACCAGCCGTCGTCGGCCACCGCGTAGGTCTTCTGCTGGAACTGGCCGCCGTGCAGGTCACCCGGCCACTGGCACAGGTACTCCCAGGTCTCGCCGTTGTCGGTGGAGCGCCAGAAGTCGGTGTGGTGGGTGTCGTAGATGACGCCGCGCATGAGGTGCATGTACATGACGCCGTCCACGACGAACGCGTCGGACGGGATCGCCGTCGTGGCCCTGTTGGGGCCGGCCGGGTTGTGCGGCTCGTCGACCAGGGCCCTGGCGTGGCCTCCGCCGACACTTCCGTCGATGCGCAGGTTGTTCACGTCGCCGTTGCTGGAGCGCAGACCCACCGGGGCGCGCCAGTCGTCGGCGGGCTCGCCGGGGTTCGGCACGTGGTCGCCGTTGAAGGTGTCGCCGCAGACGAACAGCATGGTGCCGTCGGGGCACCGCACGGGGATGCCGAGGTCGGTCCACGGCGAGGCGAACGGGCCGGTCTCGACCGGGCCGCTCAGGTTCTTCACCTTGGTCGCGAGGGTCGGGCTGGACGGGTCGCCCGGCCCGCCGGCCGTCATCACCCTGGCCTGCCGCCCGTCCTGGCTGAACCCGACCCAGCCCGCGCCGACGGCCCCCGCGCCGAGGGCGACGCCGGCACCCACCCGGAGGAGCCTGCGGCGGGAGAGTCCGCTGGCGGCCGTGTCCTTGTCGTCCGATGGACGTGTCATCTGGCGATGCCTTTCAGGTCGACTCTCGTGCACTGGAGATGCCCTTGGCGCCGCAGCCCTTGGCGAGGATCGGTGGATCCCGGTCGTCCGGCGACAAGCTCAGAAGAACATCGATGTCTGTTTTACCGCAGATCGGTGCAGAGTCGCCAGGGGATCACGATCAGTGATCCGATTCCTCGCGGCGAACGAGCGTCACTCCAGGTTCAGGTTCCGGGGGACGTCGTCGGGGGTCAGATCGCGGCGGAGGCGGAGGAAGCGGGCGGAGTGCCGCCAGCGGCCGTGTTCCACCGCGGCGTCCACGCTGATCTCCGCGACGGTGTCCGGGGCCACGCGGGTGTAGTGGATCGGGTCCCTGGAGGCGGGGAGGCCGCCCGCCCAGCCCGCGGGGAGGGGTTCGGGCCAGGGATGGTCCGCGCCCGCCGGGGACAGGGCTCCGGTCAGGGCCGCGCGTGCCCGGGGATTCAGCAGCGCGGTCCGGGCGACGACCCGCAACGTCCCGTCCGCTGCGTATCTGCCCAGGAGCAGGCTCTGCGGCTGTTCGAGGGTGCCGGTCACCCCGCCGATGAGCGCCTCGGTCGTCGTGCGGTGCTTCACCTTCCACCAGCCGCGCCTCCCCTCCTTGTAGGGGTCGCCCGCGGCCTTCACGACCAGGCCCTCGATGCCCTGCGCGACGAGGATCTCGAACCACAGGCGGGCCTCGCCCACGTCGCGGAGCTGCGGGCAGAGGACGATGCGGGACGTGCCGGGCAGGGCGTGCAGGACGCGCTCCAGCTCGGCGCGGCGGGAGGAGAGGGGGGCGGAGCGGTGGTCCGTTCCGCCGGACTCCAGGACGTCGAAGACGACGTAGTGGCATGGCTCGGTGATCGGGGATCCGGTGCGGCGGGTGACGTGGCGGCGCTGCAGGGCGGAGAAGTCCAGGCGGCCGTCGCCTCCCCACCGGACGATCTCACCGTCGACGACCGTGCCGGGCGGGATGGTCGCGGAGACGGCCGAGACGATTTCGGGGAAGGCCGCATCCAGGCGCTTGAGGCGGCGTGACCAGAGTTGGACATCGCCCTCCTCGCTCACGCGGGCGACGCAGCGGAAGCCGTCGAACTTGGGTTCGTAGCGGCACCCGCCTGAACAGGCCTTCTCCCGGGGAATGTGGTCGATCGCGGTCGCGGCCATGGGGGCGACGGGTCCATTGATGCGCACCGCCTCCACCCCCGATCGGCTCATGGCCGGAGTACCCGCCGGTGGCGCGGCGAGTGCCCTCGGGGACGGGTTTGGGCAGTTCATTGCCTCGCGCGGGCCCTGCCGAGGGCGCGAGCCAGACAGATGCCGGCGAGCTGTAACGTTCTGCACGACCCTGACGCTGAATGATCACCTGGGTCGGAATCTGAACGGGGAAGAATGCTCAAGCGCACTGTGATCGGGACGTCCCTCGCCGCCGTGGCGGTGGCGGGAACCGTGGTCTGGACGGTCTCGTCGACCTCGACGGCGACGACGGCGTCCGCGACCCGGCCGGGGCCGGGACGGGTCCACGCACGCCCGCTGGCGGACCTCGCCACCACGGCCGCCGCGGGCCAGAAGGTCAAGGGGCTGCCCGCCGCGGAGACCGAGCCGTTCAGCCTCGTCGGCGTCACCTGGAACAAGCCGCGCGAGGAGCTCAAGGGGACCGTCCGGCTCCGCACGCGGGACGCGAGCACCGGCCGCTGGTCGGGGTGGCGCACCCTGGAGCCGGAACTGGCCGACGCCCCCGACCAGGGCGGCCGCGGCGGGACGAACGGGCTGTGGGTCGGTCCGTCCAACGGCGTCGACGTGCGCGTCACCGGGCAGAAGGGCCGCACGCTGCCGGACGGCCTGCGCGTCGACCTGATCGACCCGGGCGCCTCCGCCGCCACGGCGACGCCGCGGGCGGCGGGACCGGCCGGCGGCGGGACCGGGATGAAGCTGGTGGCGGCGACCACGCCCCTCGCCGGCCCCGTCACCGCTCCGAAGCCGGCCATCGTGGCGCGGGCCGGATGGGGCGCGGACGAGTCCCTCGTCAAGGAGGCGCCGGAGTACGACGCCTCGGTCAAGGCCGCGTTCGTCCATCACACCGACACGGGCAACGGCTACTCCTGCACCGAGTCGCCGTCGGTGATCCGGTCGGTGTTCCTATACCACGTGCAGAGCCAGGGCTGGAACGACATCGGCTACAACTTCCTCGTCGACAAGTGCGGCACGATCTTCGAGGGACGGGCCGGGGGCGCCGACCGTCCCGTCCACGGCGCCCACACCTACGGCTTCAACACCGACACCACCGGGATCGCCGTCCTCGGCACCTACACCGCCGCGAACGACCCGACCACCCCTGGCGTCGCGCCCACCAAGGCCGCCCTGGACGGCACCGCGAAGATCGCCGCGTGGAAGCTCGGGCTGACCGGGGTCGACCCCACGGCGAAGACGACGCTGACGTCGGCCGCCCCCGACGGGACGGGCGGGAAGTACCCCTACGGCCAGAAGGTCGAGTTCAACACGATCTCCGGGCACCGCGACGGGTTCGCGACCGCGTGCCCCGGCGCGCAGCTCTACTCCGCGCTGCCCGCCGTCCGGACGGCCGCCAAGCAGATCACCGTCCCGGCCCTGAGCGCCACCGTGACCGGCGCCACCGCCGCGGGGGGCCGCTACTACACCAAGAGCACGGCCACACTGAACTGGACGCCGGCCGACGGCGCGACCTACACCGTCAGCGTGGACGGCGCGACGGCCGCGACACCGGCAGCCGGGGCCGCCTCCGCCACGGTGACGCTCGCGCCCGGGACGCACTCGGTCCAGCTGAACGCCGCCTTCTCCGACGGGACGACCTCGGCGTCCCCCGTCTTCACGATCGTCGCGGACACGACGCGCCCCGTCATCTCGTCCCAGGCGCTGTCGCTGCGCAAGGGGACGGTCAACAGCGGCGCGTGGCCCGTCTCGCTCACCTGGAAGGCCAGTGACAACGGCGTTCTCAGCTCGCTGAAGGCCACGTCGCCCGCAGCCAAGGCGTTCTCCACCACCACGACGCAGTGGTCCGCGGTGTCCAAGCCGGGCACGACCCAGACCTGGACGCTGGCCGCCACCGACGCCGCGGGCAACGCCGGCACCTCCAGCCTGAGCCGCTACACCGGCGGCCAGACCGAGGGCGCCGCGCGCCGCACCGGCACCTGGGGCGTCAGCACGACCAGCTCCTACCTGGGCGGGCGCGGCATGTACAGCAAGTACCGGGGCGCGAGCGCGAGCTGGACGTTCACCGGCCGCACCGCGGGCCTGATCTTCAAGCGCGCCTCCTACCTCGGCGCCGTGTACGTCTACGTGGACGGCGTCAAGATCGGCACGCTGGACACCCGGGCGTCGAGCACGGCGTACCGCCAGCTGCTGTGGACGCGCACCTGGAGCGGCAGCGGCACGCACACCATCAAGATCGTCGTGGCGGGCACCTCGGGCCGTCCCATGGTCGGCATCGACGGCCTCGTCTACCTCCGCTGACCCCGGGGGCGCCGACCTAGAGTGTGAGGGTGACAGACGGGTCGTGGCGTGATCGGGTGATCGCGGAGTGCCTGGCGAAGCCGGGCGCGGTGGAGGACTATCCGTTCGGCGACGAGGTGGCCGTGTTCAAGGTCGCCGGACGGATGTTCTCGCTGGTGCCGCTGGGCGCGTCGCCGCCCAGCGTCAGCCTCAAGTGCGATCCGGAGCTGGCCGAGGAGCTACGCGCCCGGCACGCCGCGATCACGCCCGGGTACCACCTCAACAAGCGGCACTGGAACACCGTCGTCCTCGACGGCTCCGTGCCCGACGAGGAGGTGTGGGAGCTGGTCGACCACTCCTACGACCTCGTGGTCGCGAAGCTCACCCGCGCCCAGCGGTCGCGTCTCTGAGCCGCCTCTCGGTCGCGATATGCCTAGATTTTTCCCTATCTAAGGCCTTTGCTCAAGCAAGTCTGATTTCAACTGATTTTCCCTTTTACTTTGTTCGATCACCCCGGATGCGTCCCGCATAACGAACACCGGCACGTGTTGCGAGATCGCATTTTCTGTGTACGGTATCCCCCGTGACGATCTAGAGACGTCACGTGGCGAACAAACAAGGGAAGAACACCATGTCCGAATTCTGGACTCCGGGCGCGAATGCGTCCGGCATTGACCCCGGCAGCCTCAGGCTCCGGTTCGACGAGTACCTCTCCCGGTGCGAGCGGGAACTGATCGGCATCCGCCGTGACCTGCACGCGCACCCGGAGGTGGCCTTCGAGGAGTACCGCACGACCGGGACCATCGTCGCGTTCCTGACCGCGATCGGTCTCCGGCCTCGGGTCCTGCCCAGCGGTACCGGCGTCATCTGCGACATCCGCGGGGGCGACGGTCCGATGGTCGCGCTGCGCGCGGACATCGACGCGCTGTCCCAGCACGACACCAAGGACGTCTTCTACCGCTCGACGGTGGAGGGCGCGGCGCACAACTGCGGCCACGACGTCCACACCACCATGCTGCTGGGCGCGGCGCGCTTCCTCGCGATGCTGGCCGAGGCGGGCCTGCTCCACGGCACGGTGCGGCTGATCTTCCAGCCCGCCGAGGAGCTCCCCGGCGGCGCGCGGAACGTGATCGCCGACGGCGGCCTGGACGGGGTGGAGCGCATCTTCGCGCTGCACTGCGACCCGGCACAGGAGGTCGGATTCCTCGGTCTGCGGACCGGGGCGATCACGGCGTCCTACGACAAGATCCGGGTGGAGGTCACCGGGCCCGGCGGGCACACCGCCCGGCCGCACCTGACCGCCGACCTGATCACGGCGATGGGAGCCATCCAGACCGGCCTGCCGGCGGTGCTGTCGCGCGGGATCGACTCGCGTTCCGCCCACGTGCTGGCCTGGGGCCGCGTCGAGGCGGGCTCGGCGGCGAACGCGATCCCCACCGAGGGACTCCTCGAGGGGACGCTCCGCTGCCTGGACCCGCAGGACCGGCGGTTCGCCCTGGCCGAGCTGCGGAGGCTGCTCGGCCACCTGGCGGGGCTCTACAAGGTCGAGGCGGAGATGACCACCTCGATCGACCTGCCGCCCACGATCAACGAGGCGACGAGCGTGGAGATCCTCCGGTACGCCGGAGGTCTGGCGCTCGGCGAGGACAAGCTCAACCCCACCGGTCAGAGCATCGGCGGGGAGGACTTCTCCCTCTACCTCGAACTGGTCAAGGGCGCCCTCGGGCGCTTCGGCGTGCGCAAGCCCGGCACCCCGAAGTACGACCTGCACCAGGGCGGTTTCGACGTCGACGAGAGCTGCATCGCGCTCGGCGTCCGACTGCTGGTGCACACGGCGCTGACGGCTCTGGCCCGCTCGCGGTCCGAGGCCTGACGCACCGGCGGCCGTGATCGACCACGTGTCGGTCACGGCCAGGGGGCCCGGCTCATGCCGGGCCCCCTCTCGCTTTCGCCGAAAAGTTTCCTGCGACGGAGCGATGAATCGGCGGGGCCCCCGCGGTACACCCTCTCGACCGATCCGGTTCGAGAAGGGACGCATGCGATGAACAGCGACGAGACGGCCGTCCGCGAGGTGTTCGATCGGCTCTACAAGGCGTGGGGCGACGGCGACGCCGACGCATTCGCGGACCTCTACGCCGAGGACGCGACCGTGGTGATGCCCGGCGTGTTCAACCGCGGCCGAGAGGCGGTGCGCGACTTCATGGCGGCCGGGTTCGCCGGCCCGCTCAAGGGCTCCCGGGGCGTGGACGAGCCGGAGGACGTCCGCGTGCACGGTGACACCGCCATAGTCGTCAGCAAGGCGGGCATCATCATGGCCGGGGAGCAGGAGGTCCCGCCGGAGCGGGAGCGGGTCGCCACCTGGGTCCTGTCGCGGCGGGACGGGCGGTGGCTCGTCGCCGCCTACGCCAACGCGCCCGCTCGCTGACCGGAGGACCACCGTGGACGAGGAACTCGACTCCTACCGGCGCGAGCTGCTGGTGCACTGCTACCGGATGGTCGGCTCGGTGCACGAGGCGGAGGACCTCGTCCAGGAGACGATGCTGCGCGCGTGGCGGGCCCGGGACCGCTACGAGCCGCGGCTGGCGTCGGTCCGCACCTGGCTCTACAAGATCGCGACGAACGTGTGCCTGACGGCGCTGCGGGGGCGGGCCCGGCGCCCGCTCCCGTCCGGGCTCGGCGGGCCGAGCGACGACCCGGACGCGCCGCTGACCCCGGCGTTCGAGGTGCCGTGGTTGCAGCCGTTCCCGGACGCGCTGCTGGACGACCCGGCGACGCGGGTCGTGCGTCGCGGCAGCCTGCGGCTGGCGCTGGTGGCGGCGATGCAGGCGTTGCCGCCGAAGCAGCGGGCCGTGCTCATCCTGCGGGACGTCCTGGAGTTCGGCGCGGCCGAGGCGGCGGAGCTGCTGGAGACGACTCCGGCCGCGGTGAACAGCGCCCTGCAGCGCGCACGGGCGGGGCTGGCCGGCGTCGCGCCGGAGGAGGAGATCGCCGAGCCGGACGACGCGGAGGTCGGCGCCGTCCTCGACCGGTACGTGCGGTCGTTCGAGGCGGCCGACGTCGACGGCCTGGTGGCGCTGCTCACCGACGACGCCGTCATGGAGATGCCGCCCGTGCCGCTCTGGTACCGCGGGCGGCGCGACTACGGGCGGTTCATGGCGCGGGTGTTCGCGACGGCGGGCTCCGGCTGGCGGATGGCGCGGACGTCCGCCAACGGGCAGCCGGCCCTTGTCGCGTACCACCTGTCCGAGGGCGCGTACCGGCTGCACACCCTCCAGGTCTTCACCGTGACTCCGCGGGGTGTGGCGCGCAACGTCGTCTTCCAGGACGCCCGGGTGTTCGCCGCGTTCGAACTGCCGGAGATTTTCGGCGGATGATGTCGATTCCGGGCCCGCGGGTTCGACCTCCTTTCAGAAGCCCTGAGAGGAGCACATCATGGACATCGCCCAGACGCTCACCGGCAGCGCCCGCCCGATCTGGCTGACCGGGGCCGCCGCGGCGCTCGCGGGATCCGTCGCCACCGAGCTGTTCGGCCTGGCCGCCCGCGCCGCCGGGGTCCCGATGGAGGCCGGCGGCGTCGGCGCCGGTACCACGGACCCGATCACGGTCGGCATGTTCGCGATGGGGACGGTGATCTGCACCTTCTGGGGGACGATCCTCGCGATGCTCCTCGCGCGGTTCGCCAGGAAGCCGGCACGGACGTTCGTGTGGGCGGCGGTGGCGCTGACGGTCCTGTCGTTCACGACGCCCGTCGCCGCCGGGGCCACGGCGACCTCGACGAAGGTGATGCTGTGCGCCGCCCACGTCCTGGCCGCGGCGATCATCATCCCGATGCTCGCCCGCCGGCTCTCGGCCGCGGACGACTGAGTCACCGCCGGTGCGCCGCGCGCTCCGCGGCGGCGTGCCACCAGGCCGGAGGGGAGGGATCGGCGACCCGGGACGTGGGCTGGTCGGGATGCAGACCGAGACGCCTGAGAGCCCCGGCCCGCACCTGGACGCTGTACCAGCCGCGCGCCCGGCCGTCGGAGTCCCGCCCGCAGGCGAGCCCTATCGTGACGTCGTCGAGCTCGAACGGCATCCAGTCGATGCCGCGGTCACGCAGTCAAGCCAGCAGCGCGGCGACCGGCCGCGGGCAGCCCCGGACGTTCTCGTACGTGACGACGGTGACCCACTCGCTCATGCGCCCATCATGCACCGGCGGACCGGATGCGGTCGAGGGCCGGGAGCGGGAACAGGTCGTAGGCGTAGTAGTCGACCGCGTCGGCGCCGGAGGCGCGGGCGGCGGCGGCCTTGGCGGACAGGTGGCCGGCCGAGGTCGTGTCGGGGTGACCGGGTCGCAGGACGGCGCGGAGCGCGGTGTCCGGCCCCAGGGCGGCGCGGTATGCGGCCACGTCCTCGCCCACGCGGACGGTGTCGTGGGCGTAGCAGAGGATCGCGTAGGACGGGACCGCCGAGCCGAGCGCCGCGGGATCCACGCCGATCCGCCAGGCGGAGTCTGCGGCCGGGGCACCGGTGGGACGTCCGTCCGCGTAGCCCAGGACGGCGCCCGTGAGGTCGAGGAACGTCAGCTGCGAGCCCTCGGCGGCGACGGCCGCGGCGACCTCCGCGGCCAGCGAGGTGACGATCGGCGCGCGGGCGCGGGCGTACTCGGTGAGGACGCCGGGCAGGTCGGAGGCGGGTGGGCCGCCGTCCAGGACGTCCCCGGCCAAGCGGGCGGCGACGTCGCGGGCCTTCTCGGCGTCAGGGAGACGGGGCAGGCAGTGCGCGCAGAAGCACAGGCCCAGTGCGAACTCGGCGGCGGGGCCGAGGTCCACGAAAGAGCGTTCGTGATGGTAGCCGTGGCCGAACGTCCCGAAGTGCAGGGATTCCGCGACGACGGAGTCCACGCCTTGGCGGGCGATGGCGCGGCCCAGTGCGACGGCATAGGCGCGGACGTCCGGGTGGGACGGGCACAGGTCGGCGGGCGCCGCACGGTCGCCGAAGCAGTTCTCTTGCGTGACGTCCGGAAAGGCCAGGCCGAGCGTGGTGTTGTGCAGGAAAACGCCCCAACCATGCAGCGCGACACCAAGCTCGCGGGTCTCGTCCCTGAGCGCGCGTATGGGCTCGCGGTCGGCGCCCTTCTGCACCGGCGGCACCAGCCGGAGGCCGTCGAAGTGGTCGCCCAAGGGGAAGTGGACGCCGTCATGCCGGAACGTCACGCGCGTTGTGCCGTGCGGTGTCACGTCGCGGGCGCGGTGGTAGGCGGCGCCGATCGTGATGGACGAGACGCCGTGGGAGAGGATCCGCGCGGCGTCGGCACCGCGCGGACCCTCCACCATGGCGAAGAGGGACGAGTCCATCAGCTCTTCTTGTAGGCGACGAAATCGATCTCGACGAGGATGTTCATCAGCTGCGAGCCCACGGTGGTGCGCACCGGGTAGGGCTTGGTGAAATGCTCCCGGTAGACCTCGTCGTAGGCGGCGAAGTCGCGGTGGAGGTCCTGGAGGTGGACGGTCGACTTCACCACGTCGTCGAAGCCGAGCCCGTGCTCGGCCAGGATCGCGGCCAGGTTGGCGAGGGTCTGCCGGGTCTGCGTGGCGACGTCCGTGCCGACGATCTCGCCCGTCTTCGGGTCGAGCGGCCCCATCCCGGACGTGTACACGAAGTCGCCGACCACGAGCCCCTGCGAGTAGGTGCCGACGGGCGGGGCGGAGTCCGCGCTGCGAATCTCGCGCTTGCTCATATCTGTCTCCTCATCTGTGACCCTGCTTCTCGGGTGACCCTGCTTCTCAGCTGACACTGCTTTCAGCTGACACTGCTTCCCGGGTGACACCGCTTATCGGGTGACGTCGTTCCCCGCGGTTCTCAACAGTTCCAGATCGGCGCGGCTGGGCAGGCCCTCCCAGTCGCCGCGGACGGTGACGGCGTAGGCCCCCGCGGCCGTCGCGGTGGCCAGGCGGGTGGCGACGGGCAGGCCGCGGACGAACTCGGCGAGGTAGCCGGCGGCGAACGCGTCCCCGGCGCCGACCGGGTCCACGACGGGGACCCGGTGGGCGGGCTGGACGTGCAGCCGCCCCTCGCAGAACGCGACCGCCCCGTCGGCGCCCCGCTTGACCAGGACGTCGCCGGGGCCGAGCGCGGACAGGCCGGTGGCGAGCGCGGCCGGGTCGTCGCCGGGCACGACGAGGCGCGCCTCCTGCTCGGTCGCGAACACCAGGTCGGCGCGCTTGACCAGGGTGTGGAGGCATTCCCCGGCCTCGGCGGGCGTCCACAGCGCCGACCGGTAGTTGAGGTCGAGGGAGACGGGGACGCCCGCGTCCCGCGCGGTCTCGACGGCGTCGTCCAGGGCCTGGCGGGCGGTGTCGCTGATGGCGGCGGTGATGCCGGTGACGTGCAGGACGCGCGCGGTCCTGATCAGGTCGTGCGGGACGTCGGACGGGCGCAGCCGCGAGCCCGCGCTGCCCGTCCGGTAGTACTGGACGCGGGTGAGCGTGCCCGAGCGGCGCTCCTTGAACAGCAGCGCGGTGGGCGCGGTCCCGTCCACCACCGTGTGGCCGAGCCGGACGCCTTCCCCGGCGAGGGACGTGGTGATCAGCCGGCCGAACTCGTCGTCGCCGACGCGGCCGAACCAGGCCGCGCTGCCGCCGAGCCGCGCCAGCCCGATCGCCGTGTTCGACTCGGCGCCGCCGATGCCGAGGTCGAGCGAGCGGGCGTGGCGCATCGGCCCGACGGCGGGGTTCTCCAGCCGCGCCATGGTCTCGCCGAACGTGACGAGGTCGGGGCTCATCGGGCGTTCTCCTCCGGGGCGCGCTCCCGCGGGGCCGCCGCGGCGAGCAGCGCCCGCGCGCGGTCGGCCAGCGCGGTGAGGGAGCCGCCGTCGAGGGCGTCGCCGATGAGGGAGCCCCCGGCGCCGACCGCGATCGCCCCGGCCGCGAGGTACTCGGCGGCGGTGTCCGGGCCGACGCCGCCCGTCGGCAGCAGCCGGACGTCCCGGAACGGCTCGGCGAGGTCGCGCAGGTAGCGCGGCCCGAACGCGTTCGCCGGGAAGATCTTCACGGCGGTGGCGCCGAGGTCCCAGGCGCGGGCGACCTCGTTCGGGGTGAGGGCGCCCGGGTAGTAGCGCAGGCCCCGGTCGCGGGCCGCCTCGGCGACCTCCGCGCGGGTGTCGGGGGCGACGAGGAAGGACGCGCCGGCGTCCGCCGCGGCCTCCGCCTCCGCGCGGGTCCGGACCGTTCCGGCGCCGACCTCGACGCCGGCGGGCAGCCGGTCGCGGGCCGCGCGCAGGGCGTCCAGGGCACCCGGGGTGTTCAGGGTGACCTCCAGGCAGCGGACGCCGGCGGCGACCAGCGCGTCCAGGACGTCGGCGACGCGGTCGGCGCGGCGGCCGCGCACGACCGCGACCACGCCGGTCGCGGTCAGCGCGGGTCCCGGCGACAGGCGGGGGATCATGGGGTTCCCTTCTCGGAGGTACCGGTCAGAAGTAGGTGCGGATCAGGTCGACCACCGTGTGGTCGTCGTCCACGACGGGGATGACCTGCCACTTGTCGAAGGCCGTGCAGGGGTGGGAGATCCCGAAGCAGATCAGGTCTCCCGGACGCACGGAGGCGTCCCCCGTCGCGACGTAGGCGTGGTGGTCGTTGGTGTCGGTGACGCGCATGCCGTCCGCGGAGGCGGTCGTTCCGTCCGCCCTGCGGATCCGCAGCGGGACGGGCAGGCCGGCGTCGTAGGGGGCCTCCCGCTTGCCCATCCCGGCGATCGCGAGGCCGGGCTCCGGGACGGACGTGACCTGCGCCCAGATCTCCAGCGCGGCGTCCAGCGAGCCGGGGACGCGGTTGAACGGCGTCCGCTCGGTGTAGATGCCGTCGTCGTGGGAGACGTAGGCGCCGCTGCGCAGGACCACGGTGAGGTCGTGGCCGGGCAGCCAGTCGCCCGCGAGCTTCTCGGCGACCTGGTCGAAGTAGGCGCTGCCGCCCGCGGTGACGACGACGTCGCGGGGGAGCAGCGGGGACAGCCGGGCGGTCGCGTCGCGCAGCGCGCCGAGGTAGGCGCGGGCCGCGGCGACGTCCGGCAGCCCGCCCTCGTACCCGGCGACGCCGACGAGTTCCGTGCCGGGCGCGTCGGCGACGGCGCGGGCGACGGCGGCCAGCTCTTCGACGGTGCGGCAGCCGGTGCGGCCGCTCGCGTGCCCGAGTTCGACGAGCACCCGGAACGGGCGCTCACCGGCCGCCGCGGAGATCGCCGCGACGCCCTCGGCGGAGTCGGCGTACAGCAGGAACTCCATGCCGCGGTCGATCTCGCCGCCGAGCCAGCGCAGCGCGGTCGGGTCGAGCAGCTCGTTGGCCAGCAGGACGCGGGGGACGCCGAACGTCCGGTAGGCGAGCACCTGGTTGGCCGTCGCGGCGGTGATGCCCCAGGCGCCCGCGTCCAGCTGGGCCTGGAACAGCGTCGGGGCCATGGACGTCTTGCCGTGCGGCGCGAACGCGAGCCCGTGCTCCCGGCAGAACGCGGCGAGCGCCGCGATGTTGCGGTCCAGCGCCGTCCGCCGCGCCACCATGACCGGCCAGGTGAACGGGCCGCCGAACAGCGGGTGCCGGGCGGCGGCGAACTCCTCCAGGGGGACGGGCGGCCCGGGCAGCCAGAGGCCCTTGGTCCGCCAGTCGACGTGCTCGCCGGGAATGGTGAGGCTCACGGCTGGTTCCCTTCGTGCGGGTCGTGACGCGACGTGTCGTCGCGGGGCCGGTCGGGGCGGCGGCGGGACGGACGGGACGAGCCGAGCACGCGGGAGATCTCCAGGCCCGCCCGCTCGACCATCGGCCCGACCTCCCGGACCCGCGCCGGCGTCATCCGGGACGTCAGCCCGGACACGCTGAGCGCGCCCACCGCCCGGTCGGTGTGGTCGAAGATCGGCGCGGCGACGCAGCGGACCTCGGGCTCGTTCTCCCGGTCGTCCACGGCGTACCCGGACAGGCGCACCCGCTCCAGCTCGGCGGCCAGCCGCGCCGGGTCGGTGATCGTCCGTTCGGTGCGCGCGGGCATGCCGGCCGCGACGACCGTCTGGAAGTCGTCCTCGCCGAGCCAGGCGAGGACGGCCTTGCCGACGGCCGTCCGGTAGGCGGGCATCCGCAGCCCGACGCGGGACGCCATCCGGACGTTGTGCTCGTTCTCCACCTTGTCGATGTAGACGACGTCGGGGGCCTCGTAGACGACGAGGTGGCACGTCTCGCCCACGAGGTGCTGGAGGCGGCGCAGCGGGTCGGCGGCGACCGACCGCATGTCGAGCGTCGACAGGTACGCCTGGCCGAGCCGCAGCGCGCCGTGCCCGAGCCGGAACCAGCCGGTCTCGCGGTCGCGGGTGAGCAGGTCGCCGTCGATGAGCGGCTGCGCGAGCCGCAGCACGGTGCTCTTGCTGATGCCGAGGTCGTCGGCGATGCGGGTCAGCGACACCCCGCGCGCGTCGGCGTGGTCGCGGACGTGGTCGAGGACGGCGAGCGCGCGGCGCAGCGACGACGACTGGTTCCTCGGTTTCGCCTGGTCGGTCGTCATGTGGTGCTCCCCGGAAGGAGCCCGCGGCGCAGGACGTCCCGCGCGGCGCGCAGGTGCCGCCCGGCGCGGGCGAGCGAGATCTCGTGGTGGCCAGGCAGCAGCATGTCGACCTCCAGCCCGGCGAGCCGCTCCAGGCTCGCGGCGTAGTCGGGGACGCGCGAGTCGTGCAGGTTCTGCAGCGAGATCCGCCCGCCGGTGAAGACGCAGTCCCCCGAGAACAGCGCGCGGCCCTCGGGCGCGTCAAGCAGATAGCAGGTGTGGCCGTCGGCGTGCCCGGGGGTGGCGACGGCCTGGAGGGCGACGCCTCCGCCGAGGTCGACGCGCTCCCCGTCCGCGATGGGACGGACCGCCGGGCACGCCGGGAACGTGTAGCCCTCCGGGTAGACCCCGGCGGCCTTGCCGCGGTCGACGCTGAGCTTCTCCTCCTCGCCCGAGGCGATCCAGTCGCTCGCCGGTGCCCCCGCGCGAACGTCGAGCCCCTGGACGCCCCGGGCGAGGCCGGCGGCGCCGCCCGCGTGGTCGGCGTGCCCGTGGGTGAGCAGCAGGTGCCGCTCCCCCGCCGGCCCGGCCGCCGCGAGCATCCGCCGGGCGAGCAGCCCGGCGGACACCCCGGCGCCCGCGTCGACCAGTGCCGAGCCCCGCGACCCCCGCACGAGGTAGACGTGGCAGTCGAGCGGGTCGGTGAGGTCGAACCCGGCGGCCCCGCTGCCGACGAGTTCGACGTGCTGCGTCAGCCTCATGCCCGGCTCCCCAGGGAGCGGACGGTGTCGGCGACGATGCGCGCGGCGAGGTCCACGTCCGCCAGCGCGACGGACTCGTCGGCGGAGTGGGCGTCGGCGATGGAGCCGGGGCCGAAGACGACCGAGGGGATGCCGGCGCGGGCGAGCTTGCTGGCGTCGGTCCCGAACGGCATGCCCTGGACGGTCGCGGGACGTCCCGCCGCTTCCAGGGCGCGGCGGAGAGCGGCGGGGACCGGGCTGCCGGCGGGCGTGTCGAGGGCGTAGTCGACGGTGAACGGCTCGTCCACCTCGATGCGGCCCGGGATGAGCGCGGCCAGCTCGGCGCGGTCGCGGCGCCACACCTCGACGGGGTCCTCGCCGGGGAGGGTGCGGCGGTCGACGTCGATCTCGCAGCGGCCCGGCACCGTGTTCGGGCCCTCGCCGCCCCGGATCCGGGTGACGCAGCGGGTCGCCGTCCCGAGCAGCGGGTGCGGCGGGACGTCCGGCGCCGCCGCGCCGATGTGGTCGATCACGCGCGTCATGAGCGCGACCGCGTTGACGGCCTCGTCCGGCCGGGAGCTGTGCCCGGCCGTCCCGAGCGCGCGGACGGTGTAGCGGACGCAGCCCTTGTGCGCGGTGGCGGGGACGAGCCCGGTCGGCTCCCCGACGACGGCCCCGGCGAGCGGCGCGTCCCCGAGGTCGGAGATCAGGCCGAGGACGCCCTGGTAGGCGTGCTCCTCGTCCACGACCCCGGCGAGGACGACACCGACCGGCGGCGGGTCCCCGGCCGCCAGCTCCTCCGCCGCCAGCATGAACGCCGCGAGCGGCCCCTTGGCGTCGCAGGCGCCGCGCCCGTACAGGCGGCCGTCCCGGATCGTCCCGGCGAACGGGTCGACGGTCATGCCGGTGGTCTCGACCGTGTCGAGGTGCGACTCCAGCAGCACCATGCGGGGATCGCGTCCCGGCACGGTCGCGACGACGTTGGGACGTCCCGGCAGCACCTCCCGCAGCTCCGCCTTCACGCCGCGGGCGGTGAGCCAGGGCCCGCACGTACTCGGCGACCGCGGCCTCCCCGAACCCGGGGCCGGACCCGGCGCGCGGGTTGACGCTGGCGATGCCGACCATCGCCTTGAGCAGTTCCCCCGATCGCGTCATCAGGACCGCCGTTCCCGCGCGTAGGCGAGCAGCAGCGCGATGATGAGCAGGCCGAGGACGATCTGCCGGACGCCCTCCGAGACGTTCCACGCGGCCAGCAGGGCGGTCAGCAGCGTCAGCAGCAGCGCGCCCGCGACGGTGCCGAGCACGTGCCCGCGCCCGCCGAGGATGGACGTCCCGCCGAGCACGACCGACGCGATCGACAGCAGCTGGTACGGGTTGCCCATGGTGAGCGAGCTGGTGGAGGTGAACCCGAGCAGCACCAGCCCCGACACCCCGGCGAGCAGCGCGCACGCCCCGTAGGCGATGAACGCGGTGCGGGCGAGCGGGACGCCGGACGCGCGCGACGCCCGCTCCCCGTTGCCGAGCGCGAACACCCACCGTCCGGCACGGGAGGCGTGCAGCAGCCACGCGGCGACGGCGGTGATGCCGAGCCACAGGACGAACGCGAGCGGGACGCCCGCGACGCGGTCGTTGGCCAGGGACGCCAGCATCGGCACCTTCGCCGACTTCGGCGACCCGTTGGTGTAGACGAGCAGCGCGCCGGCGACGATCGTGCCGGTGGCCAGCGTCATCACCATCGGAGGCACCCGGAGCCACGTCACCCCGGCGGCGTTGGCGAGCCCGACCAGCAGGCTCGCGACGAGCGCGACGGCGACGCCCGCGGGCCCGCCCGAGCCGGCGGCGACCTGCGCGCACACCACCGCCGACAGCGCGACCACCCCGGACACCGACAGGTCGATGCCGCTCATCATGATCACGAGGGTCTGGCCGACGGCGACGATCCCGAGGAACGCGGCGGTCTGCGTCAGGTAGCGGACGCTGGAGACGCTGTCGAACCCCTTGGCGAACGCGATCGCGGCGATCCAGGTCACGATCAGCACGCCGAACGCCCAGGCGGCGCGGTTGTCCCGCAGCGCCGCCACCGGCCCGCGGGCGCCCGCGGTACGCGATAGCGCGGTCATCATTGCGTCCTCTCCCTGGTCGCCAACGTCTTGACGGCGATCGCCACGATCAGCACCGCGCCCTGCATGATCAGTTGGTAGAACGGCGAGAGCCCGGTGAACAGCAGCAGGTTGGTGAGCAGGCCGATGAGCAGCGCGGCCAGCACGGTCGCGCGCATCTGGCCGACGCCGCCGAAGAAGCTGACCCCGGCGAGCACCGACGCGGCGATCGAGTTGAGCGTGTACGGGGTGCCGATCGTGGCGTCCCCGGAGCCGGTCTGGATCGCGAGGCCGATGCCCGCGAGGCCGATGAAGACGCCCGCGAGCGCGTAGGCGGAGATCTTCACCTTGCGGGTGCCGATGCCGCTGGCGTAGGCGCCGTGCTCGTTGCCGCCGACCGCGTACAGCGACAGCCCGAAACGGGTCGTCCGGACGAGCTTCCAGAGCAGCAGCACCAGGGCGATCGCCACGAACGGCAGCGCGAGGCCGTTCCAGCCGTTGTTGTACGCCTTGACCAGGCCGGACGGGACGCTCCCGCCGGGCTGGGGGAGGACCACGAGCGTGACGCCGCCCCACAGGAACGACGCCGCCAGCGTCACGATGATCGGCGGCAGCCCGGCGTAGGCGACGAGCACGCCGTTCGCGGCGCCGGTCGCGGCGGCGGCGGCCAGGGCCAGGCCGGCGGCGACGAGCACGCCGTCCTCGGCGCGCACGGCGAACACCGCCATCGCCAGAGACAGCACCGCGCCGAGCGAAAGGTCGATGCCGCCGGCCAGCATGACGGTGCTCTGCCCCATCGCCGCCAGGATCAGCGGCAGGAACTGCGCCGACAGGATCGTGATCGACGCGGGGGTGAACACCTGCGAGTCGTAGTGGCTGTAGACGGCCAGCAGGACGACCAGCAGCGCGCCGAGGCCCGCCATGTCGAGGTTGCCGCGCAGCGCGGCGGTGAGGCGGTCAGGCATGCGCCACCGCCCCGGTGACGGAGGCGCGGACGAGCCGCTCCTCGGTGAGGTCGCCGCCGGAGAGCCGGTCCACGACCGCGCCCTCGTACATGACGGCGACCTCGTCGCACAGGCCGACGAGTTCCATGGTGTCTCCCGAGGTGACGAGGACCGCCACGCCGCTGTCGGCCAGCCGGCGGAGCAGGTGGTAGATCTCGCGCTTGGTGCCGACGTCGATGCCGCGGGTCGGCTCGGCGAGCAGCAGGACCCGCGGCTCCGAGGGCAGCCAGCGGGCCAGCGCGACCTTCTGCTGGTTGCCGCCCGACAGCCGGCGCGCCTCCTGCTCCGGGCCGGTCACCTTGATCCGCATGCGTTCGACGAGGTCGGCGACGAGCCGGGCCTCGGCGCCGCGGTCGACGGTGCCGAGCCGGCGGCCGGGCGTCACGACGCCGAGGTTGGTGAGCGACAGATTGGCCCGGACGGTCTGCGCCACGTGCAGGCCCTCGACCTTGCGGTCCTCCGGGACGTAGGCCACGCGGCGGCGGATCGCCTCGCGCGGGGACGCCAGGCGCGCGGGACGTCCGTCCACCTCGACCCGGCCGGTGTGCCGGACGAGCCCGAACAGGGCGCGCAGCACCGCCCGCTGCCCCTGCCCCTGGAGGCCGCCGAGGCCGATGATCCGGCCGGGTTCGAGGTCGAGGTCGACGCCGGCGCAGGCGCCGGGGACGGTCAGCCCCCGCGCGCGAAGCACCGGCGCGCCCGCGGGGACCGGGGTGGCGCCCCCCGCGGAGTCCTCGGCCGCCTCCTTCTCGGCGGCGATCTCCCGCTCGGAGGGGATGGCCGCGGCGTCGCCGCCCGCCGGGGCGGCGCCCGCCGGTGTGCCCGCCTCCCCGGCCTTCGGCGGGAACAGGTCGGACAGCTCCCGGCCGATCATCAGGTGCACGATGTCGTCGTGGCCCGTCTCCGCGCGCTCGCGGGTGGCCATGACCTCGCCGTCCTTGAGCACGGTCAGCCGGTCGGCGACGGCGAACAGCTCGCCCATCCGGTGGCTGACCATGATCACCGACGAGCCGGCCGCGCGCAGCTCGTCGACGACCTTGAACACGCAGGCCACCTGGTCGTCGTCCAGGGCGGACGTCGCCTCGTCCAGGATCAGCAGGCGCGGGGACGAGGCGAGCGCCTTGGCCAGCTCGACGAGCTGCTGCTGGCCGAGGGGGAGGCGTCCCGCCCGGGCCAGCGGGTCGGCGTCCAGGCCGACCCGCGCCAGCAGCGGCCGGGCGCGCCGGACCAGGTCGCGGCGCAGGACGAGCCCGCGCCGCGCCGGCCACTGGCCGAGGAACACGTTCTCCGCGACGGTCTGGTGCGGGTTGAGGCTGAGCTCCTGGTGCACCGAGCCGATCCCGAGGGCCCGAGCACGGTGCGGGGACCAGGCGCTGACCGGCGCGCCGTCGTAGACCACGCGTCCGGAGTCGGGCGGCAGGAGCCCCGTGATGAGCGAGAGGACGGTGCTCTTGCCCGCGCCGTTCTCCCCCACCAGGGCGAGGACCTCACCGGCGCGGACGTCGAAGCTCACCTCGTTCAGCACGCGGTTGCCCGCGAAGGACTTGGAGACCCGCTCGACGGCCAGGAGTGTCATCGCTACTTGCCGATCAGCTTGTCGATCTCGGACTGCGGCAGCGCCTGGATCGGGTAGGAGTCGTCCGGCTGGTCGGCCTGGACGTACTGGTCCAGGTTCTCGTTCGTGATCTTGGGCAGCGGCACCATGATCTGGTTCGGCACCGTCGCGCCGCCGGCCTTGGCGACCGCCGCGCGCAGCGCGATCACGCCGAGGTAGTTCGGCTGGGCGGTGGACAGCGAGGAGAACCCCGCGGCCTGGTTGTCCTTCCAGAGCTTGAGGAACCCGTTGTAGTTCTCGCCGGTGATCGGGACGAGCTTCTTCTTCTGCTTGACAAGGGTCTGGAGCGCGGCGGCCGAGAGCGCGCCGCCCTGCGAGAACACGCCGTCGATGTCGGGGTTGGCGGAGTAGGCGGAGGCGAACGCCTGCGCGGCGGGGGCGAGGTTGTACTCGCTGTGCACGTTGGAGACGACCTTGACGCCCGGGTACTGCTTGAGGCCCTCCTGGGCGCCCTGCCAGCGCTCCTCGCTGACCGCGACCCCGGCCGGGCCGTTGAACGCGATGATCTTGCCCTTGCCGCCCAGCTTCTCGCCGAGCCACCGGCCCATCATCCGGCCCCACTCCTTCTGGTCCGTGCCGACGCGCACGACCTTGTCGGAGGTGACCAGGCTGTCGAAGTTGGCGACCGTGATGCCGGCGTTGGCCGCCTGCTCCAGCGCCGGGTTCAGCGCGGTGGACGACCCGGCGTCCACGAGGATCACGTCGTACTTCTGCTGGATCATCGCCCGGATCTGGGCGATCTGCTGGGAGGTGTCGCCGTTGGCGTTGAACACCTGGTAGTCGGCGACCTTGCCGTCCTTCTTCAGCTGGGCGACGTCGTCCTTCAGCATCTTGTCGGTCTGCTGCATCCACGACGGGGTCAGGTAGATCGTGGACCAGCCCACCTTGAGGGCCTTGGACTTTCCGGCGGAGGCGGACGAACCGCCGTCGCCGGAATCGACGCCGCACGCGGCGGTGGCGGCCAGCGTGCCCAGCGCCGTGACGGCCACGGCGGCGCGCGTGAACCTACCGATCATGAGGGACTCCTTGTGCTGGTCCGGGCCCGGACGGGCCTCGGCGAACTGGGCGGGGGGTGGCTTGGGGGGGTCAGGCGGGCGTGAGGGCCCGTCCCGGCGGTGTCGCGTTCTCGGCGAGAACTCCGCCGGACAGGACGGGGACGCCGTTGACCACGACGTGCTCCACGCCGTCGGCGGGCACCCTGGGTCTTTCGTAGGTGGCGCGGTCGGTGACGGCGGCCGGATCGACGACGGCGAGGTCGGCGGCGCGGCCGGTCTCGACGCGGCCCCGGTCGGCGAGCCGGAACCGGTCGGCGGCGCGCCCGGCCAGGTGCACGGCGGCCTGCTCCCACGTCCAGTCGCCGAGTTCCCGGACGTGCCGCCCGAGCAGCCGGGCGAACGCCCCCCACCCGCGCGGATGCGGATGCCCGCCCTGGTAGATGGCGTCCGATCCGGTCGTCTGGGCGGGGTGCCGCAGCAGCGCCCGCACCGACTCCTCGCTGTTGGTCGGGGGCTGCCCGAACACGCACCCGGCCTCCAGCCGGGTCGCGACGAGCAGATCGCAGCAGAACGCGCCGGGGCCCGAACCGGCCCGCTCGGCCGCGTCCGGCAGGCTCATGCCCTCGGCCCACCGGAACTCGTCGGCGGGGACGTGCGAGAGCGTGATCCGGGGCCACACCTCGGGGCGGTGCGCGAACCAGTCGCGCTCCAGCCTCTCCCGGACGGACGGTTCGGCGAGCGCGTCCAGCGTGGCGTCCAGGTCGGCGATGGGAAGCCAGTCCGGCAGCGTGACGAGCGTCAGCGTGCTGGACCCCCGCAGGTAGGGGTAGTTGTCGAAGGTCAGGTCGATGCCCTCGGCGCGCGCTCCGTCCACGAGCGCGACCAGCTCGTCGCCGGGGCCGTGGTAGTGCGAGACGTGCGGGGCGACCCGTCCGGCCCGCGCGATCTCCAGCACCTCCGCCATCGCCGCGCCGGCGGCGGACTCGTATCCGCGCATGTGCGTGACGTAGGGCAGCCCGGCCGCGCCGACCGGCGCGCACAGCGCCGCGATCTCGGCGGCGCCGGCGTAGGCGCCGGGCACGTACTCCAGCCCGGTGGACAGCCCGGCCGCCCCTTCGGACAGGCCGCGCTCGACGTGCGCCCGCATGGCCGCCAGCTCGCCGGGCTCCGGGGCGCGCCGCGCGGTCCCCATGACGCCGTGCCGGATCGTCCCGTGCGGCAGGAGGTAGACGGTGTTGAGCGGGGTGCGCCGGTCGTACCCGGCGAGCAGTTCCGCGACGGTCACCGGCCCGCCGTCCAGCCCGGGGTGCGGACCGTTGACCGGCGCGAAGTACCGGCTCACGTAGCGGAGCGTCTCGGCGCCGGCGGGGGCGTAGGAGACCCCGTCCTGGCCGAGGACGAACGTGGTGACGCCCTGCCGCAGCGCGGCGAGCTGCACGTCGGGGTCGAACACGGCCGCGTCGCCGTGGACGTGGGTGTCGATGAAGCCCGGCATGACGTACCGGCCGGTCGCGTCGATCACGGAGGACGCCCGCGCGCCGTCCAGGGCGCCGACCGCGGCGATCCGTCCGGCGGTGACGGCCACGTCCGCGCGGCGCCCGGGAGCCCCGGTGCCGTCCAGCACCGTCCCCCCGCGAACCAGCAGATCGTACATTGGACCTCATTCACCCCAACGAGCACGTAACCGGACTTCAGTGCCGGTAGTCGTGGAGGTTATGGGGCGCGCCAAGCGCGGCACCAGATTTGCAACACATGATTTTGCACTGCACAACCACCACTTGACCTGCGACGTTACCCGAAGCCAGCGGTGAGGAGCGCAGACGCGCGACGCCTACGCCTTGGGACGGCGCAGCAGGAAGGGCCGCACGCGCCCCAGCCCCTGCAGCGGGCGGGGACGCAGACCGGAGGCGTCGTAGGGCCCGGACGGCAGCGCCGAGACCAGGCCGGCGTCGGCCAGAACCGTCCCCGGATAGGCGGTGGACGTCAGGCGCGCGGCCATGTTGACGGGCGTACCGAACACGTCGCCCAGCCGCTGGATGACCTCGCCGTAGGCGAGGCCGACGCGGACCTTGGGGAAGTCGGGGTCCTCGTTGAACCGCTCCGCGACGCGCAGCCCGATCTCCGCGGCGGCGCCGGCGGCGGGCGCGACGAACAGGACCTCGTCGCCGAGCGTCTTGACGACGCGGCCCCCGCACTCGGCGACGATGTGCGTGACGGCCCACTCGAAGCGCTCGACGAAACCGGCGAGGGCGTCGCCGTCGAGGCTGCGGCTCAGCCGGGTGAACGACACGACGTCGGCGAACCCGACCGCGAGGAGCGCGACGCCCGCCGCGGGGTCGGCCCGCGCGGTGGCGGTGGACGCGGCGGCGCGCATCCCGGCGGCGGTGAGCTGGCGGCGCCAGCCGTGCAGCAGCAGCCGTTCGAACGAGGGCCGCAGCTCCTCGGTGGCGACCAGAGCCGCGGTGACCAGGTCGGACGTCACCGGCTCCTCGGACGGCAGGGCGCCCAGCCGCTGGAGCCACACGTCGCCGAGCCAGCTGGCGAGCCGCCCCATGGTCTGGCCGACGGCGCGGACCAGCTGGAGCACCGTCTCCTCGTCCACCAGGTCGTGGGACAGCACCCCGCGGATCTCGACGAGCGCGGCCACGTCGCCGTCGGTGAAGGCGACCTCGTCGTCCGGCGGGACGGGGAAGCCGAGCGCCTGCCAGATGCGCCGCGCGAAGTCGTCCGAGACCCCCGCCCGGGCCTCGACCTCCCGGCGCGTGTAGCGCAGGGGGCCGCCGAGGAGGGTCTCCTCGATGTCGTCCGCCATGCGGGCAACCCTATGTGCCATCGATCGATGTAACAATGAGGTGGGGGTAAGATCACGGCGGTCACGACGACACGAGCCGGCGGACGGGGATGGCCGAGTACCGAATCGACGAGCTGGCGCGGCTGGCGGGCAGCACGGTGCGCAACATCCGCGCCTACCAGGACCGCGGCCTGCTGCCGCCGCCCCGCCTCGAAGGCCGGGTCGGCATGTACGACGACACGCACCTGGCGCGGCTCCGGCTGATCGGCAAGCTGCTCGCCCGCGGCTACACCTTCGCGATCATCAAGGACCTGCTGGGCGCCTGGGAGACCGGCAAGGACGTCGCCGAGGTGCTCGGCCTGGAGAAGGTCCTCACCGACCCGTGGTCGGACGAGATCCCCGGCACCGTCGCCTACGAGGACCTGGTCGCGAAGTTCGGCTCCGGCCTGGACGAGGACCAGGTCGCCCGCACCCTGGAGCGGACGGTCGAGCTCGGCCTGATCGAGCCGGACGGGGACAAGTACCGCGTCCCGAGCCCGCGGCTGCTGCACGTCGGCGCCGAACTCGTCGCCGCCGGAATCCCGCTGGACTCCGTCCTCGACATCGCCGGGCAGATCCGCGCCGACTGCGACGTGATCGCCGGGCGGTTCGTGAGCCTCGTCCAGGAGCACGTGTTCACGCGGCTTGAGGGGCCCGTCCCGGACGGCGAGGAAGTGGGCGAGGAGGTGGGCGAGGTCGCGGAGGTGGTCCGCCGGATGCGTCCGCTGGTGAAGATGGTCGTCGACCCGTTCATCGCGCGGGCCATGGAGGCCCGCGTCCAGGCGGCCCTCGGCGACCACCTCGAAATGATCAGGGACGCCCTCGGGCGGCGGCCCGCCGGCGACGACTGAGCCGCTACAGCAGCGTCGCGCCCCAGACCACCTTCACCTCGTGCGGCGAGCCCTCGGAGTCGGTGAAGGTCAGCGTGCCCTGCCCCGGCAGGCCGATGAGCGCCGTGCGCAGCGTCAGCGTCAGGCTCGTCGTGCCGTCCTCGGGCATGCCGCCCTGCATCTGCGACAGGATCAGCTGGTTCGACGACGTCATCGCCGTCCACGACACCGGGCCGCTCTTCGCCTCGAGGTCGACCCGGGCGGTCTTCGTCCCGTACATCTCGACCTTCGCGGGATTGACGACCAGGACGCCGGGCGGCTTGGGCGAACTGGACGGCGGCACCGGTTGCTGCGGCGTCGGCGACGGGCCCTCCGGGCTCTCCTGGTTCTTCTCGTGGGTCTGCGGGTCGGGCGGCGGCTGGCCGGGACGGGCCTGCGCGCCCCCGCCGGGCCCCTGCGGCGCCTGCCTGCCGTGCCCCTGGCCCTCCGGCCTCTCCTGCGTGATCGAGGGCGCCGGATGCGTGCGGAACGGCGGCCACGACAGCGTCCCCCCGCCGATCCCGGGCCCCATCACGACCGCGATGGCGAGGGCCGCGGCCAGCGCGCCCACCATGCCGCCGCCGGTGAACAGCCACCGGCGCGTGAACGGCGACGGCACGTCCGGCTGGCTCGGCAGGCCGGACGGGGTCAGCGTCCCGCCGCGCGCCGCGATGTCGGCGCGGTAGCCCGCCAGCTCGGGATCCGTCGCGGTGTGCATGACGCGGTGCCGCAGCGCCGCGGGCAGCACCGGCGCGGGCGCCCGGCGCAGCAGCGCGGCCGCGGTCACCCCCGCCCGCGCACGGCAGTCGTCGCAGCCGGCGGCGTGCAGCTCGGTTTCGGGATCGACCGGGGAGACCTCGCCGCGGCGGCGCGCACGCCACCACGGACCCTTGACCGGCTCCGCCGGAGGGGGCTCCTCCGGGCGGTCCGGAGCCCGTGCCGCCAGGACGGGGATCGCCGCGGACCGGGACTCCCCGGCCGTCCGCGCGGCGGCGGCGCACTCGCGTCGCGCGCGGCCGATCTCCCGCTGCAGGGCGGCGTCGAGCTGGGCCCGCGCCCTGCGCACCCGCGCGGCGGCCCGCCGCGCGGACAGGCCGAGCGTCGCCCCGAGGCGTGCCGGACGCAGGCCGTGCCGGTGCGTCAGGAGCATCACCTCCTGGTCGACGGGCTCCAGCCGGGACAGGCTCGCGCGCAGAAGGTCGTGGAGTTCGTCCGACCGCGGCCGGTCCGGCGCCGGGTCGCCGTCCTCGGCACGGTCCAGGAACGGCGTGTCGGAGAACTCGCCGTCCCGGTCCCAGAACAGCACCTTCGGGCGGCCGCGGCGGATGCAGCGGCGCCGCGCCGCGCCGTACAACCAGGAACTCAGATACAGGTGGTCGCGCATTCGGGGAGCGCGGCGGCAGGCGTCGATGAACGCGTCATGAACGATGTCGGCGGATGCTTTCCCGTCTCCCGACATCGACAGCGCGTAATCGTAAAGGCGCTCGCCGTATTCGTCGTAGAGCGCGGCCAGTGCCGCCTCGTCACCCTCGTTCAAACCCTTGACGAGCTTGCGGTCGGCTGTGGGGGCGGAGGTGGACAACCTGGGCATTCACGCTCCCGGCAGCGGAGTGTGGAAGTTGCCCCCATAGGGGCCATCCGGACAATCGGCCCACCTTGCATACACCCCCGAACCCCGCCCGCACCACTTGATCGACTGAAATCGCCACGAAAGTAACAGGCAGTGAGTTATCACGCCTCTGCGTGACCACCCGATCAATGACTCGGCGTCAGAATCCCCTAACCGAAGCGGTGTCAATCGGCACCCCGCACCTCCAGATCACCACCTGCGCACGGCCACCGAAGCACCTTTTTGTCGAATCCGGCTCCCGCAGCTCGAACCGCCCACTCTGGACGGCGGCGCCGAGTCCCGGGCCGTTCCCGGACGCACGCGGTGCGGGCGCGCTAGCCCCGGCCGTTCGGGACGATCCGCCACCACGTCAGGCAACGCCATGCCCATTCGAAGGGGCCGTAGCGGGCACGGCGCAGCCATAGCCAGCTGAAAGCCAGCTCGACCAGGAACACTCCCGCGCCGGTGGAGAACGCCATTCCGTAATCGGGCTCGTCGCCGATCCGAAGCAGGCGATCGGCTGCCAGGATCAGCAGCGTGGCGGCGAGGTAACCCGTCAGGGCGGTTCTGCCGAGGGGCGCCAGCGCGCCCAGTGCCCGCCGGATCCGTGTTCGCATCAGCAGCACGACCGCCGCGACGTAGGCGGCGGCCGTGGCCAGCCCCGCCACCGTCGCCGGTACGGAGCCGGAATCGACTCCCTTGCCGATCTGCAGGGAATTCAGCGCGACGGCGAGCACGCCGGTCACACCCAGGACGTTGCGGATCCGGCCCGTCGACAACCCGAGCAGCTTTTCCACGCCATATCTCGCCGCTCCGAAGCCGACCAGAAAGAGCCCCGGAATGAGGGTGATACCGCCGACAGCGGCGGCGGCCGCGGTGGCGACACCACCCAAGGTCAGGATGAGGCGCCAGCCGGGGATCAGCGACGCGGGCAGCAGGACGACGAGGCCGACGACGGCGTACGTCAGCAGCACCTCGCGAGGCTGGAACAGCCGGTGCAACGCACCGAGGGGAATCAGGAACCCCAGCCTGGCCAGCATGACCAGCCTCGGGCTGTGCGTCTGGCTCTGAACCCCGTCCAGGAACAGGCCGAAACTCAGCCCGAACAGGAACGAGAAGATCGGGAAGAACCTCTGGTGCAGCAGAGTCTCGTACGCCCAGTGCCCGAGACCATCGTCCGGGCCCGAAGTCGGCATCCCCGTGATGCCCACAGTGTTCACCAAGGTGATGCCGAAGAGCGCGAATCCGCGCAGCACGTCGACCTCGGTGAGGCGCACGGGCTTTCCCGATCGGTCCGCGAGTTCCGCCGTGACCGCCGTCGACGAAGTCGGCACCGCCCAACCACATCACATCCGGCCGCGCTCCGGCGTCGCCGCCGGATCAGGTGATCGTGTGCACCGTGAGGTCGCCGTCCCGGTACATCTGCCGGAGGGTCTTCTTGGAGAACTTGCCGACGCTGGTCTTCGGGACCTCGGCGACGAAGGCCCAGCGCTCCGGAAGCTGCCACCTGGCGACCCGGCCGGCGAGGAACTCCCGCAGTTCCGCCGCCGTGACCTCCGCCCCGTCCCGCACGACGACGGACGCGAGCGGGCGCTCCTGCCAGCGGTCGTCGGGCACGCCCACCACCGCCGCCTCCACGACGTCCGGATGGGCCATCAGCTGGTTCTCCAGCTCCACCGACGAGATCCACTCCCCGCCCGACTTGATGACGTCCTTCGCCCGGTCGGTGAGGACGAGGTACCCGTCCGGGGACAGCGTCCCGACGTCCCCGGTGCGCAGCCAGCCGTCGTGGAACCTTTCGGGGTCCTCGTCCAGGTGGTAGGCGCCGGTGATCCACGGCCCGCGGATCTCGACCTCCCCGACGGCCTCCCCGTCGCTCGGCAGCACCACGTCGCCGTCCCCCACGATCCGCATCTCCAGCCCGGAGAGGACGCGGCCCTGGCTCACCCGCGCCCGCCACGCGTCCACGCCCTCCGCCCCGGGCGGCGGGTGCGCGACCGACGCGACCGGCGAGGTCTCCGTCATCCCCCACGCCTGCACGATCCGGACGCCGATCTCCTCGAACCCGCGCATCAGCGACTCCGGCACCGCCGACCCGCCGCACGGGACGAGCCGCAGCGAGGTCAGGTCCGACCCGTGCTCCTTCGCGTACCGCAGGACGTCCGACCAGATCGTCGGCACCGCTCCCGCGACCGTCGGACGCTCGGCCTCGATGAGCCGGACGAGCGGCTCGGCCTGAAGGAACCGGTCCGGCATCACCAGCGACGCGCCCGCCATCACCGCCGCGTAGGGCAGCCCCCAGGCGTTCGCGTGGAACATCGGCACCACCGGCAGGACCACGTCGGACGCGCTCAGCCCCATCGCGTTCCCCGTGCACGTCGACATCGAGTGCAGGTACGCCGACCGGTGCGAGTAGACGACGCCCTTCGGGTTGCCCGTCGTCCCGCTCGTGTAGCACATCGCCGCGGCCGACCGCTCGTCGATCTCCGGCCACGCGAACGTCGCCGGCGCCGCCGCGAGCAGCTCCTCGTAGCCGTGCACCTCCTTGCCGGCGCCCTCCAGCGGCGCGGTGTCGCCCTCCCCGACGACCACCACGTGCCGGACGGTCTCGAACCGCGCCAGCACCGGCGCCAGCAGCGGGATCAGCGACGCGTCCGCGATGACGACCCGGTCCTCGGCGTGGTTCGCGATGTAGACGAGCTGGTCGGGGAACAGCCGCAGGTTCAGCGTGTGCAGCACGGCCCCCATCGACGGGACCGCCAGGTAGGCCTCCAGGTGCTCGGTGTTGTTCCACATGAACGTGGCGACCCGCTGGTCCCCGTCCACCCCGAGCCCCCGCAGCGCTCCCGCCAGCCGCGCGGCGCGCTCGCCCACCTCCGCGTTCGTGCGGCGCCGCGTCCCCTCCCCCGTCCACGTGGAGACCGCGGCCTCCCCGAAGACCCCGGCCCCGCAGCGCATGATCGTCGTAATGGTCAACGGAAAGTCCTGCATCGTGCTCAACACGGGGCGCTCTCTTTCTCCCAGGGGGCGACCCCCTGGAACCCCGTCACGAGCCGGGCGATCCTCACGCCACGGTGCCGGTTTCCGTGCCCGTGCGGGTTCTCGTCGTGTCGCTGCGGTCGCCCGGCTCGACGGGCCGCGCGACCTCCAGGCGCCCAGAGCGCCTTCCGGCCACCCGACCCGCACCGGGTGCTGGGCCCCCCTCCACGAGTGGATTCAGGTGTCCTCATCCAAGAGCGCCGGATAGGACAAATCAACCCTCCCAACCCCAAAACCAGGCGAGAACCCGCAGGCGATGTGCGCGAAGAGCACGCACGCGCGTGGCCTCTGAACGGGCGACGGCGCCCTCCGCGCAGGGCGCAGAATGCGTGACCCGCGCTTTTGGACGTGCCACGCCCGGACGCTCTTGGAGTCGACCTGTACCGGGGCCGCGGGCAGGCGCGTGGAGCGAGTGCAGCGAGCGCAACGCGCATGCCCGCCGAGCCGGGCGACCGCAGCGACACGACCTCAACCCGCACGGGCACAACACACCCGCACCGTGGCGTGAGGATCGCCCGGCTCGTGACGGGGGTTCCAGGGGGTCGCCCCCTGGGCTAGTACAGCTCTCGGAGGCGGGTCATGGCTCTTGAGACGGTGGATTTGACCGTGCCCACGCTGACGCCGAGGACTTCGGCGATCTCGCGTTCGGACATGTCCTCGTAGTAGCGGAGCATGACGGCCAGGCGCTGGCGTTCGGGGAGGCGCCTGAGGGCGCGGCCCAGGGCGTCGCGCATCTCGCTGCGGTCGGTGTGGTCCTCGACGGGGCGGTCGGGGAGCTGGTCGGTGGGGTAGATCTCCAGCTTGCGGCGGCGCCACCAGGAGATCTGGGTGTTGACCATGGCGCGGCGCACGTAGCCGTCCAGGGCGGAGCGGTCCTCGATGCGGTCCCAGGCGAGGTAGGTCTTGGCCAGGGCGGCCTGGAGGAGGTCCTCGGCCTCGGCGCGGTCGCTGGTGAGCTGGGTGGCGGCCCTGAGCAGGACGGGGCCGCGTTCCACCACGTATGCGCGGAACTCGTCGTGCCGCGTCGCGTTCACACCCACCACCGGACCAGGGGTTGGGGAGCCGAGCCGACTCCCGGTATGACGACGATCGCATGCCCGGCGTAATTACGGGCCTACTAGAACAACATATCCGGGTCAACCAGTTTATATTCTTCTACCGAGGTAGATCAAACTTCCTCCACCCATTGACTTATCGCGACAAATCCGTCGACAGCCGGGTCACGGCGCGTGACTCTTGACTCACTGTCCTAACAGCAGTTGCCGAACGTCACGATCAATGCCGGAGTGCCGCGATGCCGACGACCCACCTCCGCCGGGCGGCGCACCGCCGGGCACTGTTCGCGGCCCCCGAAGGCCGGGAGGCCGCTCGCTCCGCGCCCGGGGTGAGCGGCATGGTGCTGGACGCGAGCCCGCATCTGCTGGTGGTGGCCGAAGCGGGGGCCCGGGGGGCCGAGACCCGCATCGCGATGAGCGAGGACACGGCGATCTGGCACGGCGGGCGCGGGGGCCCCGCCGCGCTGCGGCCGGGCCGGTCCGTGGTGGTCCGGCGGACCGGCGGCGGCCGCGCCGACCGGATCTGGGTGGGCATCGGCCGGGTCAGCGGGACGATCCTCGCGTGCGGGCGCGGCACCGTGGAGGTGGACATGGGGCCGCACCGCGGGCGCGCCCACGTGGTGATCCCGCCGTCCGTCCTCGGTCCGGTGCTGGTCCGGCATCCGCGCCTGGAGCCCGGCTACCTGATCGACGTGATCTGTGTGGGGACCCCAGGGGGGCCGCAGGCGGTGCGGCCGGGCACGTCGCAGCCCGGTTACCGGGCGGCCGACCTCGCCGCGCCGGAGGCGGCCGCGCCGGTGCCGCGGGAACTGCGCGGGACGGCGACCTGGTTCGGCGGCGTGGAGGGGGAGTGGCGGGACGGGGCGTCCTACCCGGCGGTCGACCCCGAGGGGGACGCCGGGGGCTGCGCGGACGCCCCGACCGGATGCGCGCCGATGCCGTACCTGTCGATCGGCAGCCAGATCACCGTCCGCAACGACTGCGCGGGGCTGTCGGCGCCGGTGCCGGTGATCGAGTGCGGCTGCACGGCGGCGCGGTTCTGCGACCGGTGCGTGGAGTGCGACGCGTCGCCGCGGGGGCGGATCGTCGAACTGACCCCGGCCGCCTTCGCCGGGCTCGGCGGCGACCTGGCGGCCGGCTGCTTCAACGCGACCGTGCGGCCGGGCGGGCCGCGGGGGATGGAGGGGCCATGGTGACGGCGATCCAGAACACGCAGGTCCTCCTGCTGGCGGCGGTGCTGCTGGTGGCGTGCCTGGCGAAGCTGACGGTGCGGGAGCGGGCGGCGGACGCGCCGGACCACGTGCACGGCGTCCCGGTGCCGGCCAGGCTCGCGCGGCTGTCGGCGCTGCGCCGCAACCGGGGCATGACGGTCGGGCTCGGCATCGGCGAGGGCATGCTCGGCCTCGCGCTGCTGGTGACCTCGCACCTGTCGGTGCGGCTGGCGACGACGGTGGCGTTCGCCGCCGCGACCTGGGTCGTCGGCGAGCTCCGGGTGCACAGGCCGGACGCGGGCTGCGGCTGTTTCGGCGCGCTGAGCGCCAAGAAGGTGGACCGGCGCAGCGTGCTGCGGGCGATGCTGTTCACCTGCGCGGCGATCGTCTCTCTCGGCGCGCCGCACGCGGGCGTGGACGTGCTGCGCGACGTCCCCGCGCAGGTGGGGCTGATGTTCGCGGTCGAGGTCGCGCTGTTCGTGGCGCTGTCCCCCGAGCTGGCGGAGCTGGCCGGCCGGCACCGGCGCCCGCGCGCCGCCGTCCCGTGCGAGCGGCGGCAGAGCCCGATGCCGGAGACCTACGCGAGGCTGTACGACAGCTCGGCGTGGGCCGAGCACGAGAACACGATCAAGACCGCGGTGCCGCTGGACGTGTGGCGGGAGGGCTGCTGGCGGTTCGTGGCCTTCCCCGGACGGGTGAGCGAGCGGGACGTGGAGATCGTGTTCGCGGTGCCGACCTCCGAGCGGGACGGGAACGTCCGGTCGGCGGTGGTGGCGTCCGAGACCTCCGCGCCCGTCCGGCCGAGTCTTGGACGCGTCCAGTAACCGGTCGCGTCAGAACTGCCTGGTGGCGCCCCCGCGCGAGTGGCGGAACAGGAGGCGCCGGGTGCGGGCGTGCAGCACGTCGCGCAGCCGCGTCATGTACTGGTTCTCCGACCCGGTCTCGGTTGGGCGGCCGCCCTGGTCCTGCCGCATCGCGGACTCGTCGTAGCCGAGGATCGAGGCGGATATCTCCTCCTCGCCCGCGAACTCGTCGTCGGTCTCCCGGCCGCCGGGCCGGCGTCGCACCATCATGTCTTCCCCTGGCATCGCCCAGATGCCCGCCGCGGGTCGCCACCGGTCTCCTACCCCACTGACCTGGGAAGACAACACGCGCGACGCCGCCGGTAGATCGGCTGCGCCGGTTCACCAACTGCCCTCCGGCTCCTCCTCGTCCGTGTCGAAGGAGGAGACGTCGACCGTGGCCTGGTCGTCCGCACGCGGGGGCAGGCCGCCCTGCTCCTGCTGCATCGCCTCCTCGTCGTGCAGGGAGATCTCGTCCTGGTCGCCGTACTCCTCCTCGGCTGCGAACTCGTCATCGACGGCGAACTCGTCCAGGCCGCCGTGCTGGTGGTCCGGGTCCTGTCCTCGGAATCGGTCTGCCATGTCTCCCCCGCCGTCGGCGTCCGCGCCCGTCCATGGGCGCGCGACGGGGCTCCTACCCACCTCGCCCGGACGACACCTGATCGCCTCTCTGCAACTCTCTAGCGCTCTCTAAGAAAAGATTTAGAGAGGCCTAGAGAAAGGCAGAGGAGGGACGAGCGAAATCTACGGCTCTCTATCCCTGTCGCTAGAGAGTCGGATATTCGCCCGACGAGGCGTCTCGATGCGGCCTTCTACCGCTCTCTAGCTTTGCCGCTAGAGAGCCCGATGGACGGATAGGTCAGGCGGGCTGGGAGCGGAGGAACTTGCCGAAGTGCGGGACGGTGAACGCGACCATGCCGCGTTCGGCGCTGTAGATGAGGCCCTTCTTGATGAGCCCGTCGCGGGCGGGCGACAGGCTGGACGGCTTGCGGCCCAGCTCGTCGGCGACGGACGCGGTGGGCACCGGGTCGTCGCCGAGCATGGCCATGGCGCGCATGTAGTCGCGCTCGGCCGGGGTGGCGCGCTCGTAGCGGCTGCCGAAGAAGCCGACGGCGAGCTCGCTCTCCGCCTCCGGCGCGGCGACCTTGATGTCGTCGACGGTGATGGGGCTGTCGGGCGCGACGTCCCAGACGACCTTGGCGTACGCCTGGACGAAGTAGGGGTAGCCGTCGGCCGCGCCGTACAGCGCGTCGAGGGCGTCCTGGGTGAAGGTGACGTCCTCGCGCTCGGCGGGGGCCAGCAGCGCGACGTCGGCCGACTCGCGGTCGAGCCGGTCGATGCGGGCGTACCGGAAGAGCCGCTCGGAGTAGGACTTGCTCGCCGACAGGACGGCCGGCAGGTGCGGCAGGCCCGCGCCCACCACGATCAGCGGGCCGCCGACCTGCGACAGCTCGTGGCACGCGGCGCACAGCGCGGACACGTCGTCGGCGGGGATGTCCTGCATCTCGTCGACGAACAGGGCGATGCCGACGCCGACGTCGGTCGCGACGGAGGCGGCGTCCACGAACAGCTCGGTGAGGTCGATCTCCAGGTCGCCGGAGTCGGCGCGGCCGCGCGCGGCGGGCACGTCGATGCCGGGCTGCCAGCGGTGCGCCCGCGCGCTGGCCTTGCCGGACGGCTCGGGGCCGGCCTGGGCGAACGCCTTGAGCACGCCGAGGAACTCCTCGATGCGGTCGGGCGCGCGGTGCCGGGGCGCCAGCTCCCGGACCGCCCGGTGCAGCGCGGACGCCACCGGGCGGCGGATCGACTGGTCGGGACGGGCCTCGATCTTCCCCGTCCCCCACAGCCGCTGGATCGCCTGCGACCGGAAGGCGTTGAGCAGCACGGTCTTGCCCACCCCGCGCAGCCCGGTGACGATCATGCTGCGCTCGGGGCGGCCCCGGGCCACGCGTTCGAGCACCACCTCGAACTGCCGCAGCTCGCGGTCGCGGCCGGCCAGCTCGGGCGGGCGCTGCCCGGCGCCCGGGGCATAGGGGTTGCGCACGGGGTCCACGCTCTCGGACTCTATGAGGCGATATAGCTGCGGACGTAGATTTGCGTAGAGAACGCCGCGGCGTGTCGCGTGGTCACGCCGTCGCCCGCGGTGCGCGGAGCCTTCGGGCCCCCGTGTGGCCATGGTCGCCACCATGTCGCCTCCCGGGCGAGCGCGTTCGAACAAGGTGGTCGAACTTCTGTTCGACTATTCGAACACAGTAGCGCATGGCCTCTCCCCCGTCACGCGAACGCGGAAGACGACCCCGGCCGCGGGCACCACCCCCGCGACCGGGGAGTTCGACGTCCGGACGGGTCAGGCCAGGGGCTCGTCCGCCGCGGACCGGTGGGGGACCTTCTCGGCGGGGACGGTGCCCATGCGCCCGGCCTGGAAGTCCTCGAACGCCTGGATGATCTCGTCACGGGTGTTCATCACGAAGGGCCCGTACCGGGCGATCGGCTCCCGGATCGGCAGGCCGCCGAGGATCAGGATCTCCCAGCCCGCGGCGCTCGCGGCCGGCTGGCCGTCGGCGGCGCGGACGACGAGGCCGTCCGTCTCGCCCTTGTGGTGCGAGCCGGCGAACACCGCGAGCTGCCCCTCGTCCAGCGCGACCTCCTCGACGCCGGCCGTCCCGCGGCCCGACAGGACGTACACCATCGCGTTGAAGTCGCGGGGCCAGGGCAGCGCCAGGCGCGCCCCGGGCGCGACGGTCGCGTGCAGGTAGTTGATCGGCGTGTAGGTGACGCCCGGACCGTCGTGTCCGGCGAGCGACCCCGCGATGACGCGCACGAGGGACGAGCCGTCGTCGGCGGCGAGCAGCCTGACGTCGCGGGCCTCGATGTCCTGGTAGCGCGGCGGGACCCACTTCTGGGCGCGCGGCAGGTTGACCCAGAGCTGGACGCCGTGGAACAGGCCGCCCTTGGCGACCAGCTCGGGCGGCGGCTGCTCGATGTGCTGGATGCCGGACGCGGCCGTCATCCACTGCGTGCCGCCGTCGGCGATGAGGCCGCCGCCACCGGTGGTGTCCTGGTGCTGGAACGCTCCGTCGATGATGTAGGTGACGGTCTCGAACCCCCGGTGCGGATGCCAGGGCGTGCCCTTGGCCTCGCCGGGCGCGTACTCGACGGCGCCCATGTGGTCCAGGAGCAGGAACGGGTCGGCCAGGGACAGGTCGATGCCCGGGAACGGGCGCCTGACCTGGAATCCCTCGCCTTCGAGGTGGCGCTGGGCGGTCACGACCTTGGCGACGCGGCGCCAGTCGGTGCCCTCCTGCGGCAGCAGCGGCAGGCGGGGCAGGGTCAGCGGGTCGGCCATCACGGCAGGCATCGGGTTCTCCCTCGTCCGGGGTGCCCCGTCCGCGATCGGGCGGTGCATGGTCCCTGCAACTTAGTTGATGATTCAACTATTCCCTCGGACGGAGACATCCGTCCTGCTAGGCTGAAGATAGCGAAAGTTAGTTGAATCTTCAATATATGGTCTATACTCGGTCCCATGACCGAACCTCGCTGGCTCGATGCCGCCCAGCAGCGCGATTGGCGGGCATACGTGGACGGCAGCGTCCGGCTCACCGAGGTCATGGACCGCGATCTCAAGACCAAGCACGGGCTGTCGAACTCCGAGTACGAGATCCTCGTCCGGCTGTCGGAGGCGCCCGACCGGCGGCTGCGGATGGCGGAGCTGGCCGACAACGCCAGCCAGTCGCGCAGCCGGCTCTCCCACACCTGCTCCCGCCTGGAGTCCAAGGGCCTGGTCAAGCGGGACAGCTGCCCGAACGACAAGCGCGGCGTCTACGCGCACCTGACCGACGAGGGCTTCGCCGCGCTCGACCGCGCCGCCCGCGACCACGTCGAGGTCGTCCGGACGTTCTTCATCGACGTGGTCGAACCCCAGGACCTGGAGGCCATCGGGCGCGCGTTCGGCCTCGTCCTCAAGCGCCTCGGCGGCCCGTCCTAGAGCCCGGCGGCCCGTCCTAGAGCGGGGCGGTCACGCCGGTCAGGAACCCGACCGACAGCAGGGTCAGCAAGCCCCAGGCGAGCATCATCCCGATGCCGAACGTCCGCCACCGCCCGCCGACCTTCCAGGCGAGCAGGCCCCCGAGCCCGAACGCCAGCACGAGCAGCGTCACGAACTGCGGCAGCAGGCTGGGCCGGCGGCTCATCATCAGCGGCGGGTACATCATCACGGCGTCGACGAAGACGAACGCCGCCATGCCGGCCGCCAGCGCCTTGATGTCCCGGCCGAGGAACGCACGCGCGCGCTCCGCGGCGACCTGCGCCCTCTCCGTCTGCAGCAGGGGCTGCGCATGCGCCCCCTGCTCGACCTCCACGCTGTGCGCGACCGCGAAGATCTCGTCTTCGAGGCTTGGAAGGTCCCTCTCCTGAGGTTCCGCCATCCCGGCTCCCTGGGGCCGGACGCCCGCCGGGCGGCATGCCCGGCGGATGGTTGAGGATCACGGCCCGTCCGTTCCGGCCCTATCCGTCGGGCGCGCCTTCAAACGCACCGTAGCGAATACCCGGCCCGGCGCGCTCACCCCCTGACCTGCGTATGCTGCAAAGATGCCAGGTAGAGGGGCCATGGGAACCGCGACTTTCCTCGCCACGCTGCTGGCCGTGCCGCTCGCCGCGGCCGGATGTGGCCGCGGCGGCGACGACACGGGCGAGTCGGCGCCTCCGGCGACCCCGCCGGCCGCGTCCGCTCCGAGCAGCCCGTCGCCGTCCCCGAGCAGGCAGGGCTTCCAGTCCACGATCAAGAAGGTGACGGCCGGGGACCTCGAGCACTCGTGGCGCCGCGGCTGCCCCGTGTCGCCGTCCGGGCTCCGGATGATCGAGATGACCTACTGGGGGATGGACGACAAGCCGCACACCGGCGGGCGGCTCGTCGTCAACGCCAAGGCGGCCGGCGACCTGGTCAAGGTGTTCCGGAAGCTGTACGCCATGCGCTACCCCATCGAGCGCATGGAGCCGGTCGACAAGTACAAGGGCAGCGACTTCGACTCGATCGAGGCGAACAACACCTCGGCGTTCAACTGCCGCCAGGCGACCGGGTCGAGCTCGTTCTCCAACCACGCCTACGGCCTCGCGGTCGACATCAACCCGTGCCAGAACCCGTACGTCTACGCGGACGGGCGCGTCGCGCACAAGGACTGCGTCAAGTACAAGAACCGCAAGAACGACGACCCGGGCGTCATCCACGCCGGCGACAAGGTCGTCAAGGCGTTCGCCTCGATCGGCTGGAGCTGGGGCGGCACCTGGAGCGGCGCCCGCGACTACCAGCACTTCTCCAGTTCGGGCCGCTGAGCGTCACATCATCATCAGCGCGATCACGAGGATCGCGACGACGGCCACCACGGCGACGATGCCGACGATCAGGCCGATGTTCGGGCCGGTCTTCTCCGGCTGCGACTGGCTGGCGAAGTTCTGGAACTGGTGCGTCGTGCCTGCAGGATCCTGCGGTGTCTGCGACATGCCGAAGAGGGTAACGAACCCATCCGCCCGAGTCGGGCGATTTCACCACGAGAGCAACCCGAGCCGGCCGCGACGACCATCAGGTGGTGGGGGGCCGAGGAGCCCGAGCCCTACTCTTCGTCCGAGTCTTCGAGAAGCTCGCGCACTTCGATGACTTCGGTCGGGACGTCCTCCTCGGGCCAGCTCACGGCAAGGGCCTGGATCATCGGACGGTGCTCCGCGAACGTCTCGTCCCGTGCGAGGACCAGGGCCGCGGCCGCCTGGATCTCCAGCTCGGGGCGGCGGGCCGCACTCAGGAGCACATCGACGGAGTTGTCGCTCCGAAACTCCCCCAGCAGATACACGGCCTGACCGCGCTCGCTCATCGGGACGGCTTCGTCGCACACGACGTCCCCAAGGGCTTGGACGAGCCGGGGGTGGGAGCGGCCGACGGACCGGAGCACGTCGCTCACGGTGCCGAGGACCTGGCCGCGGAGCGAGTCGGCGCACCTGAGCGAGTCGGCGAGCACGGACAGGTCGTCCTTCGCGGCCACCCCCAGCGCGGACAGGGCGGTGAGGTGGGCCGCGAGGGGACCGTACTCGCGACTGAGTTCGGGCGGGGACGGCGGCTGCCGCAAGATCTCCTGGATCAACGTGAGGACGAGCGCCCTCGCCGGTTGCCGTGCCCCTTCACCACCTCGCGCGAGGGCGCCTTCCGGGTCCCACCAATGGTCCAGGGCGATGCCGACGGCGGCCACGTCACCGCTTTCGAGCATCGTGCGCATAGCGTCGTGGTACGACTCGTCCGCCGTGGGGAGGCGCAGCCTTCTGTGCGCACGACGCAGGTCCGGGTCCCGCAGCCGGTGCCCCTCCCAGTGAACGCTGTGCGGCTTCCCGAAGACCAGGTCGACGGGGTTCTGACCCCAGAAGTGCGCCGGAGGACGCTCCTCCCAGCTTTCCGCCAGGTCTTCCATGACCGCACGGTGGCGGTCCAGGCCGCCCGTCTTCACCAGGTGGGAGACCGCGTGCACCTGCACGTCCGGCTCCCCCTCGCGGATCGCACGCAGAAGGACGTCGTCGGCGCCCGCACCGAGCCGGTCGGCAAGGATCCGGATCGCCGTCTCCCTGGTCCCCTGGGAGGACGGGTCGAAGATCACGCCGCTCACGGCCTCGACGAGCCGGGCGTCAGCGGACTCGGCCCCGTCGAGGAGCCCGGACGCCGCCCAGACGGCCCTGTACCGAACGGTGTCGGAATCCGTCCGGCCGAGGATGTCCACCAGCAGGTCGGTGTCGCCCGGTTCCGCGTGCTCCGTTCCGATCATGTTCAGCGCGCTCACCTCGGCGGGCGAGATCGGGCGACGGAGCACCTCGCGGGCGCGCTCCAGCACCTCGGGCAGGTAGGCGTCCGCCAGGTCGGAGTCGTCCAGGACGTGCCGCAGCCCCTCCCAGTGCTCGTAGTGGTCGAGCGCGATGCCCACGGCGACCGGGTCGTCGCTGCGCAGCAGCGTGGTGAACGCCTCCAGGCACGTCTTGTCGGTCAGCGGGAACCGCAACTCGCCGTGAGCGTTCCGAAGGGCCGGATCGTCCAGGTGGGCGTCCTGCCAGTACGTGCTGTGAAAGCCCACGAGCGCATCGCGCACGTCCCTGGAAAAGGGGCCGGCGTCCTCCGGCCAGGAGTCGACGAGTCGCTGGAGCACCTCGCGGTGCGCACGGACCTTCTTGGTCGATGTCAGCTGCCCCGCCGCGCTGACCTGGACCTTGAGGTCACCGGATTCGGTAAGGCGGAGGAAGAGGGCGTCCACCTCGGGCATGTCGAGTTCGCCCAGGGCATGGATCGCGGAGCCGCGATCCCGGGCGTCCAGGCTCTCGTCGAGGGCGATCGCGCGGACGGCCGCCAGGAGGCGAGGGTTCGGCTCCTCCGCGTCCCCGAGAGCAGTGGACGCGGCCATCAGCCCCTCCTCCCGCAGCCCAGGGTCAGAGGTGGTTTCCAGAATCTCGGAGATCCGGTCGGCGTCCTCGTCTTCACCGAGGTGCCACACCGCGGTGAGCGACCAGGAGAGCGCCCGATGCCGGTTCTCGTCGTCGAGCGTGGACGACCGGTCCAGGAGGTCGCGGGCGACGAAGAGCACCTCGTTGTTCAGTGGCCAGTACGGGTTGTCCACTCCCCACCTGGTGTCCGCCTGCGCCTGCTGGTAGTCGCTCAACGCATCGCACACGACACCGAGGTCGCCACTGCGCAGCCGTTGACTGAACTCCCCGAGAAACGACGCCTCATCGCCATCCGGCACAGGGTCTCCTCCATGATCGGCTCATCAGGCTGGCAGACCGATCTGCCCCATGTCCTCCAGTTTCAAGGCTCTCTTCGCCCAGCCGACCAGGCCCGTCGTGCCCCGGAGTGAGCTTCGTCCCGCCGAACCCGGTGCCGCCGAGGGCTCTCGGCGGGCGGGAGCGAGCCGTCAACCCGGCTCAACCATGCGGCCGCTGACACCGCCGCTGCCTGGGCGGAGAGTGTGGGATTCGAACCCACGAGGACTGTCCCCAGCCCTGGGCGCTTTCAAGGCGCCTGCACTAGTCCACTATGCGAACTCTCCAGGTGACCGCCTCGCGGTGGTCATCGCCCACGATAGCGGGCCGGGGCCGCTGCGTTCGACCGCATAACGCGACCCCCTAGGGGACGCGGTAGCCGGGGATGGACGGCCAGCGGACCGTGAGCACCACCGACTCCTCCTCGGCCTCCCACGAGTGGTCGACGCCGCGGCCCCACACCACGTAGTCGCCCTGCTCGGCGAGGACGACGACGCGGCCGGGGAACTCCAGCCGGAAACGGCCGCTGATCAGCACGAGCAGGGCGGTGCGCTTCTCGCCGTCCGTCCACGCGGCGCGCCGCTCGCCCTTCGGGTGCACGCCCCACTTGATCTCGACCTCGGCGCTGTGCCGCAGGTCGCCGGGCGTCTTGAAGTGCCCGAGCAGCCAGCCGCGGTCGGCGGCCGCGTCCGGCGCCGCCCTCCCCACGTACACACCGTCGTCGTCCGTCACAGATGGCAACGGTAGCCCAGCTCAGGACTGCGGGCGCTGGAAGGCGAAACCGTCTCCCACCACGGCGGCGAGCGTCAGGTACGCCTCGCGGGTCGCGGGGGCGAGCTGCTCCAGCTCGACCTCGGCGCCCTCCTCCAGGTGGTCGTCGTAGGGGATGCGGACGACGGCGCGGCAGCGGCTCTCGAAGTGGGCCTGGAGCTTGTCCAGGTCGACCTGGCTTCGGGTGCGGTTGCGGACCATCGACAGGACGACGACGCCGTTGCGGACCAGGTGGCCGTGGTCGTGCGCCTCCAGCCAGTCGAGGGTCGCGCTCGCGGACCGGGCGCCGTCCACCGACGGGGAGCTGACCAGGACGAGCTGGTCGGCCAGGCTCAGCACGCCCGCCATCGCCGAGTGCAGCAGCCCGGTGCCGCAGTCGGTGATGCAGACCGAGTAGTACTGCTCCAGGACGACGGCGACGGCCGCGTAGTCCTCGGCGCTGAACGCCTCGCTGACCGCAGGGTCGCGGTCGGACGCGAGGATCTCCAGGCGCGCCTCGTTCTGCGAGGTGAACGCGCGGACGTCGGCGTACCGGTGGATCTGGTCGCGGTTGTTGAGCAGGTCGCGGACGGTCGCGGCGGTCTCCAGCCTGACCTTGTCCGACAGCGTCCCGCGGTCGGGGTTCGCGTCCACCGCGATGACGCGGTCGCCGCGCAGCGACCCCAGCATCGAGCCGAGCCCGGTGGTCGTGGTCGTCTTGCCGACGCCGCCCTTCAGCGACATGACGGCGACCCGGTGGTGCCCGCCCGCGACGGCGGTGCGCGCCCGCGCGATCAGATCCTTGCGGCGCAGGTCGGTCTGCGACTCGCCCGGGTGGATGCCGCCCGCGGTGGCCTTGTAGACGGCGCGCCGCCAGCCGGACGAGGGCGCGATGCGACGCTCGCCGAGCAGGTTCTCGGAGCTGAGGCTGTCGGCGCTCTGCTGCCCCTGCTGCTGGGGCGGAGCGGGGTGGCCCGGCTGCATCATCTGGCCGGGCGCCTGCGGGTACTGCCCCTCCCCCTGCGGCGGCCCGGCCGGGTACCCGTAGCCCTGCGGCTGGTAGGGCTGCCCGGTGTTGGGGTCGACGGGGGGAGCGTAAGGCTGGCCGGTGTTCGGGTCGACCGGCGGGTACGGCTGGGCGCCCGCGTTCGGGTCCGGCGCGTAGGGCTGCCCCATGCCAGGGGCGATCGGGGGGTACGGCTGGCCGGGCGCGGGCGGGCCCGGCTGGAACGGCAGACCGGCGTTCGGGTCGGGCGCGTAGGGCTGACCGGTGTTCGGGTCCATCGGCGGGAACTGCTGCCCCTCGGGGGCCGGGCCGAAGGAGACGGGCTGACCCGCGGCGTTGGGGTCGGGCGCGTAGGGCTGACCGGTGTTCGGGTCGACCTGCGGGAAGAGCGGGCCGCCCGCGTTCGGGTCATGCGCATACGGCTGACCGGCGTTCGGGTCCGCCTGCGGGAAGAGCGGGCCGCCCATGTTGGGGTCAGTCGCGTAAGGCTGACCGGTGTTCGGGTCTGCCTGCGGGAAGAGCGGACCGCCCGCGTTCGGGTCGGGCGCGTAAGGCTGACCGGTGTTCGGGTCGTTCGGCGGGAGCTGCTGGCCCTCGGGGGCCGGGCCGAACGGGACGGGCTGGCCCATGTTCGGGTCCGGCGCGTAGGGCTGGCCCATGCCGGGGTCCATCGGGGGGTACGGCTGGCCGGGCGCGGGCGGGCCCGGCTGGAAGGGCTGACCGGTGCTCGGGTCGACGGGCGGGAACTGCTGACCCGCGGCGTTCGGGTCCGGGGCGAACGGCTGGCCGATGCCGGGGTCGGCCGGCGGGTACGGCTGGCCGGTGGTCGGGTCCACGGGCGGGAACTGCTGACCGGGCGCGTTCGGGTCGGAGGCGAGAGGGCGGCCCGTGGCCGGGTCGACGGGGACGTACGGGCGGCCCGAATCGTCGGTGTCCTGCGGGTAGGGCTGGCCCGTCGCGGGGTCGACGGGCTGGTAGGCCTGGCCCGGCTGGTCCTGAGGGCCGAACGGGTCGGCCGGGTAGGGCGGCAGCTGGTCGAGGGGCGGGGCCGCGCTGCCGTTGGCGTCGTACGGGGACGGCTGCGGCTGGTAGCCGCCCGCGGCGTACGGGGGCGGGAGCATTCCGCCGTCGAACGGCTGCGGCATGGGGCCGCCCTCGTAGGGCGGCGGGCCGAAGTCGTCCTGGGAGCCCTGGTAGGCGGGGGGCGCGGCGAGCCAGGGTTCGGCGTCCTGGCCGGGCTGCTCGGCCTTCGGTTCGGCGGGGGCGGGCGGCGCGTTCTCCTGCTCCTCGGGCCCCTGCGGCGGCTGCGCGCCCTCGGGGGCGGGGGGCGGTCCCTTCGCGTCGTCGCTCATCGCGTCCAGAGAGGCCAGCCGCTCCTCCAGTGAGCGCCCGTCGTGCTCGTTCCTCGCCACCGTTTTCCCCCTCGGGCACGCCTCTGATGATCCACACGGTGCAGGCGGGCAAAAAGACCCCCACGCAGGATACCGGTGCGTCAATACCGGGCATCCCGCGCGTAGATCGGCCTTGCGGGACGGCGCGGCGGGGGCCGGGGACGGCTTGGAGGCGCCCGGTAGCGTGACCGGTATGCATGCGATCGTGATCCGCGAGCCGGGCGACGCCGGCGTCCTGGACTGGAGGCCGGTGCCGGATCCGGCGCCGAAGCCGGGCGAGGTGCTGATCGACGTGGCGGCGAGCGCCGTCAACCGCGCCGACGTCATGCAGCGCATGGGCTTCTATCCCCCGCCGCAGGACGCTCCCCCATACCCGGGCCTTGAGGTGTCCGGCCGGATCGCCGAGCTGGGCGAGGGCGTGACCGGGCCGAACGTCGGCGACGAGGTGTGCGCGCTGCTCAGCGGCGGAGGCTATGCCGAACGGGTCGCGGTCCCCGCCTCGCAGGTGCTGCCGGTGCCGCGCGGCGTGGACCTCGTGGAGGCCGCCGGGCTCCCGGAGGTCGCCTGCACCGTGTGGTCGAACGTGGTCATGCTGGCCGGCCTGAGCGAGGGCGAGACGCTGCTCGTCCACGGCGGCGGCAGCGGCATCGGGACGTTCGCCATCCAGCTCGCCAAGGCGCGCGGGGCGCGCGTGGTGACGACGGTGGGCAGCCCGGAGAAGGCCGCACGGTGCCGGGAGCTGGGCGCGGACGTCGCGGTGAACTACCGCGAGGACGACTTCGTCGAGAGCGGCCCCTACGACGTGATCCTCGACCTCATCGGCGCCAAGTACCTGGCGCGCAACGTGGACGCCCTCGCCACCGGCGGGCGGCTGATGGTGATCGGGCTCCAGGGCGGCGCGAAGGCGGAGCTCGACATCGGCATGCTGCTGCGCAAGCGGGCGCTGGTGCACGCCACGACTTTGCGGGCCCGTCCGTTGGAGGAGAAGGCGCGGATCGTGGCCGGCGTCCGGGAGCATGTGTGGCCGCTCCTGGAGTCGGGACGGATCCGGACGGTCGTCGACCGCCGGATCCCGATGGCGGAGGCGTCGCGCGCGCACGAGTTGATGGAAGAAAGCGGTCACGTCGGCAAGATCCTGCTGACCGTGTGAGGATGTGGAGTTTATGAGCGAGGCTTCGAAGAAGCAGTCGGAAGAGCCCCAGGTGCTCGTCCTCGGCCCGAATGGCATCACCATGGAGGGCGGCGGCGACGGCGAGTCCGAGGGCAAGTCGGTGACCGAGATGGTCGAGCAGCCGGCGAAGGTCATGCGGATCGGCGGGATGATCCGGCAGCTGCTGGAGGAGGTCAAGGCCGCGCCGCTGGACGAGGCGAGCCGGGCCCGGCTGCGGGAGATCCACCAGTCGTCCATCAAGGAGCTGGAGGACGGCCTCGCGCCCGAGCTGGTCGCGGAGCTGGAGCGGCTGTCGCTGCCGTTCACCGAGGGCACGGTGCCGAGCGAGTCGGAGCTGCGGATCGCGCAGGCGCAGCTCGTCGGCTGGCTGGAGGGCCTGTTCCACGGCATCCAGACGACCCTGTTCGCCCAGCAGATGGCGGCGCGGGCGCAGCTGGAGCAGATGCGGCGCGCCCTGCCCGCGGGAATGATGCCCCCCGGCGTCGAGGACGACCCGAAGCCCGGGCCGCGCTCGTCCGGCCCCTACCTGTAGGACGCGCGACTCCGGCCGCACCCCGCAGCGGGTGCGGCCGCGCTATGGGAAGAGGCGTTCCAGGACCTCGGCCACGCCGTCGTCGTCGTTGCGGGACGTCTTGTGCGACACGGCGGCCAGCACGAGCGGGTGCGCGTTCGCGACCCCGTAGGACGTGCCCGCCCAGGCCAGCATCGGCAGGTCGTTGGGCATGTCGCCGAACGCGGTGACGTCCCGCGCCGTGATGCCCTGCTCGGCGCACAGGGCCGCCAGGGCGCTGGCCTTGGTGACGCCGAGCGCGCTCATCTCCAGCAGCCCGCGCCCGGAGGAGTGCGTCACGGTCACGAGGTCGCCGACGGCCTGGACCGCCTTCGCCGACAGGGCGTCGGGGTCGGCGGCCGGATGGAACGCGAGCAGCTTGGTTCCGCCCCGGCTGACCAGTTCGGCGTCGTCGACGGGGCGGCCGCCGAGCGCCGCCGCGTCCCACCGGCCGAGGTCGTAGCTGGCCTCGAACACGAACCCGGTCGGGTACTCCACCGCGAAGCGCAGCTCGGGCACGGTGCCGCGCAGCCGCCCGATCACCTCGGCGAGCACGTCCGGCGCGATCTCGTTGGCCCGCAGGACGGTCTCGGTGTGCAGGTCGTAGAGGACGGCGCCGTTGGCGCAGATCGCGACGCCGCGGTGCTCGACGGCCGCGGCGATCTCCGTCATCCAGCGCGGCGGCCGCCCGGTGACCATGACGAGCATCGCCCCGGACCGCTCGACCCGGGCGAGGGCGGCGACGGTCCGGGCGGAGATCGTGCCGTCGGAGCGCACGATCGTGCCGTCGAGGTCGGTGGCGATCACACGCGGCGAGGACTCAGACATGTCACCTTCCTGGGCAGATGGGACACACCCTAGGCCAGGGGCATGACACGCCCGACTCCCGGCATCACCCCAGGGCCCGGGAGACGCGGGCGGGGCCCGTCCCAGGCCGGGACGGGCCCCGCTCCACGCACGTTCAGCGCTTGACCGGCTCCAGGACCTCCAGGCCGAGGAACTTCTGCAGCGCCTTCGGGACGCGCACCGAACCGTCGGCCTGCTGGTGGTTCTCCAGGATCGCGACCATCCAGCGCGTCGTCGCCAGCGTCCCGTTCAGCGTCGCCACCGGCTGGTTCCTGCCGTCGGCGTCGCGGTGCCGCACCGCCAGGCGCCGCGCCTGGAACTCGGTGCAGTTCGACGTCGAGGTGACCTCGCGGTAGGTGTTCTGCGTCGGCACCCACGCCTCGCAGTCGTACTTGCGGGCCGCGCTGGCGCCCAGGTCGCCCGCCGCCACGTCGATCACCCGGTACGGGATCTCGACCTTGGCGAGCATCTCCTTCTCCCATTCCAGCAGCCGCAGGTGCTCGGCGTGGGAGTCGGCCGGGTCGCAGTAGGAGAACATCTCCACCTTGTCGAACTGGTGGACGCGGATGATGCCGCGCGTGTCCTTGCCGTAGGAGCCGGCCTCGCGGCGGAAGCAGGACGACCACGCCACGTACCGCCGCGGCAGCTCGTCGACGATCTCGTTCATGTGGAACGCGGCGAGCGGCACCTCCGACGTCCCGACCAGGTACAGCTCCTCCTGGGAGAGCTGGTACACCTCGGCGGCGTGGGCGCCGAGGAACCCGGTGCCCTCCATCGCCTCCGGCTTCACCAGGACCGGCGGGTACATCGGCACGAACCCGCTCGCGACGGCCTGCTCCATGGCGAGGTTCAGCAGCGCGTACTGGAGCCGCGCGCCCACGCCCGTCAGGTAGTAGAACCGCGCGCCCGACACCTTCGCGCCGCGCTCCATGTCGATGGCGCCGAGGCTCTCGCCGAGCTCCAGGTGGTCCTTCGGCTCGAAGTCGAACGCGGTGGGCTCGCCGACGTGCTCCAGGACGACGAAGTCCTGCTCGCCGCCGGGCGGGGCGCCCTCCTCGATGATGTTCGGGACGCCCTTGAGCAGCGCGTCGAGCTCGCCGCCGAGGCGGTCGGCCTCCGCCTCGCGCTCCTTCACCTGCTGCGCCAGCTCCTTGGCGCGGGCCAGCAGCGCCTGCCGCTCGTCGCCCTGCGCCTTGGACACCGACTTGCCGAAACTCTTCTGCTCCGCCCTGAGCTGCTCGAACGAGGTCAGCGCGGAGCGGCGCCTCCCGTCCAGGTCGAGCAGCCGGTCGACGACGCCGTCATCCTCACCGCGGGCGCGCTGCGAGGCGCGCAGCCGCTCGGGATCCTCTCGAAGAGCTCGCAGGTCAATCACAGACCCGAGGCTACCGGCCCGGCGCCCCCGTCCGCGCGCGAGTATCGGCGGTTCGCGTCCGCCGATGGACGCGGTTCGCGGACGCCGTCCGCGGCCGTCGCTAGCGGACGCCGCTCGCCAGCAGCGCGTGCGCCGGCAGCGCCACCTTCCCGTCGCCGGCCGCGTAGTCCGCGACGATCTCGTCGTAGGCGGCCTTGACGCGGGCGACGGTCGGCGCGTCCTGGCGTCCGACGATCACGCCGTTCGTGCCGACCCGGGACAGCGCGCCCGTCTCCCACCACTCCTCGGGGTCGACGACGTGCTCCCAGGTCACCTCCTCGACCGCGACCTCGGTGAACCCGGCCTCGACGACCAGCCGCCGGAACGCCGCCGGCTCCCCGTACTCCAGGAACGGCGGCTCGGGGATGTCGTCCGGCCACGGCACGCCCGCCGCCACGATCGCCTCCCGGACGATCGCGAGGGCCCCGCTGCCCGGCATCACCCAGCAGGTCACCGCCAGCCGCCCGCCCTCGCGCAGCACGCCCCGCAGCCGGGCAAGCGCCACGTCGGGGGAGCCCACGTGGTTGATGACGAAGTTGCCGGCGACCGCGTCGAACGTCCCGTCCTCGAACGGGACGTCCGGCAGGACGGCGACCTTCACGTCCAGCCCGGGGACGTTCCGGAGCGCCGTCTCCGCCATGCCCGGCTCGGCGTCCATGGCCGACACGAGCGCGCCGCGCCGCGCCGCCTCCCGCGAGACGAACCCGGGCCCGGTGCCGACGTCGAGCAGCCGCGTCCCGTCCGCCACCCCGGCCGCGTCCAGCAGCGGCTCGATCATGTACCGCGTGACGTGGGCGAACCCCCGCTCGTACGCGGGGGCCCGCCCGGCCCACAGCTCCCGCTCGTAAAGATCGAAGTCCTTCGCCACGCCCCGCAGCCTACGTCAGCGCACGTCCACGGTGTCGGCCGGCGAGGTCGAGCCGATGTATCCGGAGGACTCCTTGTAGACCGCCTTCCAGGTGCCGTCCGCGGACGCCCTGAACTTCTTGGAGAACCAGCCGTAGACGTTGGTCTTCGTCGCCGCCATCTGGACCCACTTCGAGGTGCCGGCACGCCGGAAGTAGACGTAAACGGGTGCGTTCGGGGCCGGGCTCGCCAAATCCCGGAACCGGAAGAGCTGCCCCTTGACCGTGATGGTCCCGCCCTTCTTCACGGGCTCGGGCGAGGCGTTGAAGACGTACCACTCCGTCCGGTACTTGACGTCGACGAAGTCGACGGTGCTCACGGACGGCATGGTCAGGAGGCTGCCCGGGTAGCGGACGCGCCAGTACGCGTCCTTCGTCACCAGCTTGGCGTCGTTGAACGTGAAGTACATGGGCCGCGCCAGGGTCTGGGCGGCCCAGACCCTCCACGTCTTGCCGTCCAGGGAGTACTCCAGGTACAGCGGCAGCTCCGTGGCGCCGGTGTCGCCGGGCCGGACGTACAGTCGCCCGTCCGCGACGATCGGGTCGCGGTAGGCGTGCGGCTCGGGGATGGCGTTGAAGTCGGTGATCTCGGAGTAGTTCCGGACGTTCAGCGTCCCCAGGCCGGCCTGGCTGCCGGTGAGCACCTCGTTTCCCTCGAAGCGCACCGTCACCGCGCCCGACTTCCCGACCTGCCGCCCAACGGTGAAGGCGGCACGGAAGCTGCCGTCCGCGAAGGTCCGGGTCGTCTTGATGCTTCCGGCCTCAAGGAGGTCGGGCGGCACATCGAGCTGGATCTCCAGCCCCTCCACGGGCTCGGGACCCGTGGAGGCCTGCCGGAGGACGCTGCCGTACACGGTCATCACCGTGCCCGGAGAGACGGTCGAATTCGGCCCCATCCGGGCGGTGATGACCGTGGCCTGCTTGTCGGCGGTGACGGAAGCGGCCCGGGTCGTGCCATCGGTCGCGTCGGCGCGGGCGGCGCTCGGAGCGAGGAAGGCGGACGAGGTGAGGGCGGCGGTGGCGAGCAGAGCGGATGAGCGGCGCAAGGCAGGACCTCTCCACTGAATACTGGTATGGAGTTGACGCCCGGCACTGACCGGCGGTTGACCGCCGGTGATCACGCTTGGATCACGACGCCGGCCGCACCGCCGTTCGCGTCAGCGCACGTCCACGTAGTCGGCGGGCTGGTTGGAGCGCAGGTAGCCGGAGCCGCCCTTGTAGACCGCGGTCCAGTAGCCGTCCTTGGACGCCTTGAACTTCTTGCTGAACCAGCCGTTGCTCGCCGTCCTCACCACCGCGACGCCGGTCCAGGTCGAGGAGCCCTTGGCCTTGAAGTAGAGGGAGACCGGCGCTCCCGGACCCGGCCGCCCAGCAGGCATGTAGCGGTAGAGCAGGCCCTTGACGGTGATCGCCGCGCCCTTCCGCACCGGCTCCGGGGAGGCGTTGAACTGGTGGATGTAGGTCCGGTACCTCACGTCGACGTGGTCGGCGTTGCTGACGGAGGGCACCACGAGGTAGCCGTCGTCGTCAGGGACCCTCGCCCGCCAGTAGCCGTCGCGCTCGGCCTTCACGTCGATGGCGAACTTGCCGTTCATGGGCGACTGCGCGGCCTTGTCCTTCCAGCTCTTCCCGTCGGTCGAGAACTGGAGCCGCACGGTGGTGCCGCCCGCGGGCACCTTCGTCCCGTCGGCCCTCGTGAACATCACGGTGCCGGACGCCCGCAGGGTGCCGCCCAGGCCGACCGGCTCGGGGGCCGCGTTGAAACCGCTGACGGAGGTCCGGTGCATGACCTGGCGGACGTTGGTGTTGGCGTAGGACATCTCGTAGGTGCGGTAGTCATCCGGGAAGTTGACCGGATCGTCCGCGAAATCGATCGTCCAGGCGCCGTTCTCGACCACCAGGACCTGGACGCTGTAGTAACCGTTGGCGTCGGTGACCGGAGCGGCGATCGTGTTCCAGTCTGGGCTCGACGGCCGGTTGAACTGGAGATCGAGATGCTTGCCCGCGAGCGGGCCCCAGGTGCCGTCGAGGTCCTGGCGTTCGAGCCGGCCCGTCACAGGGACCCGCTCGCCGACGAGCAGCCGGTCCGGGACGTTCATCGTCAGCCGGGTCTTGAGCCGCGGCTCGGCGAAGTCCAGAGGCGAACCCGCCGGCGACAGGACGCGGGCACTCGGCCCCCGCAGGCGTGCGCGGGGGCTGCGGTGAGGGGGAAGCCACGGCTAGTGCCGCGGCGACGGCGAGCAATCGGCGCACGGGACGACCTCTCCACTGTTCACTGGTGTGAAGGGGACGTCCAAGATCCACAACCGGTTGTCGCCGGGGCGCGCCCCGACGGTCTCGGTTGCGTCACGGCGGGGAGGCGGCTCTCTACTGCTGAGCGTCCGCCCAGGCCTGGTCCAGGACCTGCGCGAACGTCTCGGTGGGCTGGGCGCCCGAGACGCCGTAGCGGCGGTCGATGACGAAGAAGGGAACGCCGGTGGCGCCGATGTCGCGCGCGGCGCTCTGCTCGGTCTCCACCTCCGAGGCGAACTTCCCGGACGCGAGCACGTCGCGTGCCTCCACGGCGTCCAGGCCCGCCTCGGCGACGACGTCCACGAGGGTATCCCGGTCGAACACCGGGCGCTCGTCGGTGAAGTAGGCCTTGAACAGGGCTTCGACGACCGCGCCCTGCACGCCGCGCTGGCCCGCGAGGTAGACGAGCCGGTGCGCGTCGGCGGTGTTGCCCGCCTGGCGGCCTTCGAGGTGGTACTCCAGGCCGGCCGCGGCGGCGCGCTCCTCCATCTCCCGGTTCTTCTCGACGGCCTCCTCGCGCGTCAGGCCGTACTTCTCGGCCAGCATCTCGGCGACGTCGATCGTCACGCCCTGCGGGAACGAGGGGTCGAGCTGGAACGCGCGGTAGACCACCTCGACCTGGTCCCGGTGGGCGAACCCTTCGAGAGCGCGCTCGAAATGCCGCTTGCCCAGGTAGCACCAGGGGCACACGACGTCGGCCCAGATCTCAACACGCACGGGAATACCCCTCTCAGGACGGTCTACCGTGCCAACACGCCCCCGGCCGTTTTGATTTCCGGGCTCAGGCGTACCCGGTGCGGATGCCGCTGATCCAGGCGGCGGCCTCGGTGAAGTCGGCGTCGTGGGTGCCGCGCCGGATCTCTGGGCGGACCTGGTCGGCACGGGGGTATGACCCGACGAAGCGGACGTCGGCGCAGACGCGGCGCAGCCCCATCATGGCCTCGCCGACGCGGGCGTCGATGACGTGGCCCTCGAAGTCCATCCAGAACAGGTAGGAGCCGAGGCCGGCGCCGGTCGGGCGCGACTGGATCAGCGTGAGGTTGATGCCGCGGACCGAGAACTCGGTGAGGATCTCCAGCAGGGCGCCCGGGTGGTCCTCGCCGATGAACGCGACGACGGTCGTCTTGTCCATGCCGGTGGGCGGCGGCGGGGGGCAGGGGCGGCTCAGGACGACGAAGCGGGTGACGGCGTCGGCGACGTCGTGGATGTCCTCCGCGAGGACCGACAGGCCGTAGCGGGCGGCCGCGAACGAGCCGGCGAGGGCGGCGTCGTAGTGGCCGTCGGCGACGTGCTGGGCGGCCTCGGCGTTGGACGTCGCGGCGCGCCACTCGGCGTCCGGGACGTTCTCCATGAGCCAGCGGCGGCACTGCGGCTGCGCGATCGGGTGGGACGCGACGGTCTTGATGTCGTCCAGCGCCGTGCCGGGACGGACGAGGAGGGCGAACGAGACCGGCAGGTGGATCTCGCCGACGATCTGGAGGGGCTCGCCGGTCGCCAGCTCGTCCAGCGTCGTGGGAACCGAGCCCTCGACGGAGTTCTCCAGGGCGACGACGGCGGTGTCGGCCTCTCCGCGGCGCAGGGCTTCGAGGACGGCCGGGACGGTCGCGTACGGGACGTGCTCGGCCCCGGCGGCGCCCGGGAGGGTGAGCAGCGCGGCCTCGGTGAACGTCCCCTGCGGACCCAGGTAGGCGTAGCGCGCTGGCCTGTCGTCTGCGGTCACTTGGGGTCCCCCGGGTGCGTGTTTCGGCTGTGCGGAAGCCGTCTTGCGGCAAGGCGAGAAAGCCGAGTCTACCGTCCGGCCCGCCGCTTCCTCAGGCGCCGGCCGGGCGCCCGTTCGGGCATCGCCTCAGGCGCGGGCCGTGGGGGTGCGGGCGCCGTTGCCGAAGTCGGGCAGCGGGTCGTCCATCGAGACGACGGGGCCCTTGCCGAGCCGGGCGGCCCGCAGGACCTGGTTCTCCTCCGGGGAGAGCGTCTCGACGGCGTGCCCGCTCTGGACGGCCTTGGCGTAGGTCCGCGTCTCGGTCCGCCCGTTGATGGAGCTGACCACCACCCCGTCCCCGACCGCGTTGATCAACGCGAGGGAGAAGGACCGGTGCCCGGACATCTCCTTGAGCGCGTCATAGTGCACGATGGCGAGGTCGCGCAGGGCGCGCTCGTCGACCTCTCCGCTGGCGACCTGGAGCTGGCGCCTCAGCATTTCCCCGCACTCGTCGACGACCTGGTTGACCCGGTTGTGCGCGACCACCGCGATGGAGAGCCCCGCAACCCCGGCGACCAGGCCTGCGACGGCCACTGCGACGAGCATCACGCGCCGAGCGTACCCATGCCGACCTGCCGTTGCGAAGGATCTCGGGGGTGGTTGTCCGGATCGAGCCGTTTCACCAACCATGTTCCGAGGACCACGATCGATGCCAGCGCGGCGATGCCGAACGAATCGCGCAGGACCTGCCCCGCGAAAACCGTTACGGGGGAATGATCCGGGCCGATCAGACCGCGCGCCCACCACGGGACCGGGAACAGGAAGAGCAGCCACAGGCCCAGCGCGACAAGACATCTTCGCGTGTCTCGCCCATCACCCACCAAAGCCCCTATTACCGCGATCATCCACACAAGGTGATGGATCCATCCCACAGGGGACAGGACGACGGACAGCAGCCCGACGATCGCGACCCCGGCGAGCAGGAGGCTGGAGGCGTCGGCGCCGGACGCCGCGCCGGCGGCGAGCGTCGCCCGGCGCGCCCACCCGAAGCCGAACCAGGCGACGACCAGCGCCAGTGCCAGCCACACCAGCGTCCGGGCCGGTCCCTCGTCCAGGACGCGGGCCACGATCCCCTGGATCGCCTGGTTGGTGGTGCCGTCGACCGCGCCCGTCCGGTCGCCGCCCTCCAGCAGCGCGCCGAACCAGTACGCGGACGAGTCGGACGGCAGCAGCACGAACCCGCCGAGCGTGGCGACGACGGCGGTCAGCACGGCGTTGCCCAGCGCGTCCCGCCGCCCGGTGACCAGGAAGTAGATCAGGAAGACGCCCGGCACCAGCTTGATCGCCAGGGCGAGGCCGACGAGCATGCCGCGCGGCCAGCGGGCGGTGCGGGCGCAGCAGTCGGCCAGGCAAATGGCCAGCAGGAACAGCCCGACCTGCCCGAACCTGACCTGGTCGCGGACCGGGTCGAGCCACGCCGTCGCCGCGACCAGGACGCCCACGGTGAGCGGGGCCCAGCGTCCCGTCCGGCGGATGAGGTCGCGGAAGGCGTAGCAGACGACGACCACGAGCGACACGTAGATCAGCCCCGTCCAGGCCCACTGGGCAGCGCGCCAGGGCAGGAGGGTGAACGGGACGGCCAGGGCGGCGGCGATCGGCGGGTAGGTGAAGGGGAGCAGCTGCGGCGGCTGCGTGAGGAAGTCGTAGAGGGGCGCGCCGCGCAGGACCGCCAGCCCGCCCTCCCGGTAGACCTCCAGGTCGACGAGCCGCTGGTCGGGCTGGTTGCCGAGCCACTTATGGACGACCGGCGCGGCGGCGGCCACGGCGACGGCGATCCCGGCGAGCAGGATCAGCAGGTCGCGGGCGCCGCGCCGGGCGGGGGCACCGGCCGACCCGCCGGGGGAGTCGCGGGCATCCCGCGCCATCAGACCGTCCACAGCCGCAGGATATGGCCCCTGCCCATCGGTAGGGCTCTTGTAACCTGAACGCCATGACGTCCCGGGGAACGAAGATCGCCATGTTCCTCGCGACCCTCGTAGCGGCGCTCGCGGCCGTGCTCGGGCCGGCGGCGGCGCACGCCTCCCCCGCGGCACCCGCCGAGCGGGCCGTCACCGGCCGCGTGGTGGTCATCGGCGTGCCGGCGCTGATGTGGAGCGACGTCACCCGCGAGAACACGCCGGCGCTGTGGGGGCTGACCTCGCAGGGCTCCACCGCGGGCCTCAGCGTCCGCACCACCCGCGTCATCACCTGCCCGACCGACGGCTGGCTGACGCTGTCGGCGGGCCAGCGGTCGCGGCTGGCGCACGGCGACTGCGCGCTGCCGTCCACACCGGTCCTGCCCGGCCAGACCTCCCCCACCGGCCCGCCGCCCGAGGGGGGCGCCGTCGCCGCCGGCTGGCCCGCGATCAAGAGCGACAACGCGGGCACCAACTACCACGCGCGGATCGGGCTGCTCGGCGACGAGGTCCGCCGGGCGGGCGGCTGCACGACGGCCGTCGGGCCCGGCGCGGTGTTCGGCGTCGCCGACGGCGCCGGCCGGGTCGACCGGTACGTCGAGTCGCCCGACAAGGCCACCGCCGCCGACTGGGCGCGCTGCCCCCTCGCCGCCGTCGACGTCGACGACCTCTTCCGCGCCTACATCAACGCGGGCGTCGACCCGCACGGCGACCAGGTCCCGCTGTCGGACGAGGGCCGCGCCGCCGCCGCGAAGGCCGCCGACCGCCGGGTCGCCCAGGTCGTGGCCGGGCTCCCCGAGGGGACGACCGTGCTGGTCGCGGGTCTGTCCGACACCGGTGTCAACCCGCACCTGCGCGTGGCCATCGCCAAGGGCGCCGCCTACGGGCCCGGCTACATGACCTCCAGCGCCACCCGCCAGAATGGGCTGGTCACGCTGACCGACCTCACCGCGACGACGCTGAAGCTGCTCGGGGTGAAGCAGCCCAAGCAGGCCGTCGGGTCGGCGTGGCGGTCGCAGCCGTCCACGTCGTCCGCGCACGACCGGGTCGACGCGCTCATGGACGAGGACGTCGCGGCGCAGGCGATCCGGGCCGTCCAGACGTCGTTCTACTGGGTGCTGTTCGCGGTGCAGCTCGTCCTTTACGGGATCGCCGTGGTCGCGCTGCGGCGCCTCGGCGGCGACCGGCGCTCGCGGGCGCGGATCCTCGGCGGAACCCGGGTGACAGCGCTGCTCGGCGGCGCGGCGCCCGGCGCGTCCTTCCTCGCCGGGCTGCTGCCATGGTGGCGGGCCGAGCACCCGACGCCCGTCCTGATCTGCACCGTGCTGGGCTTCGCCGGGCTGCTGACGGGCGTGGCGCTCGCCGGGCCGTGGCGCCGCTCCACCGTCGTCCCCGGCCTGGTGATCACCGGGGTGACGGCGCTCGTCCTCGCGCTGGACGTGATGACGGGCTCCTCCCTCCAGCTCAACACGCTGATGGGCTACACCGCCCTCGTCGCCGGACGGTTCTACGGCTTCGGCAACCAGGCGTTCTCGCTGTTCGCCGTGGCCGCGATCCTGACGGCGGCGTGGCTGACGGAGTACCCGCTGCGCCGGGGCAACAAGGCCCTCGCCGTCGCGATCGTGGTGGTGATCGGCGCGTTCACGGTCGCGGTGGACGGCCTGCCCGCGTTCGGCAGCGACTTCGGCGGCGTGCTGGCGATCGTCCCGGCGTTCGCGATGCTCGGCCTGATGGTCGCGGGCAAGCGCATGTCGCCGCTCAAGCTCGGCCTGTTCTTCCTGGCCGGCCTGGTGCTCGTGCTGTTCATCTCGTACCTGAACGCCCAGTCGGCCAACCCCACGCACCTCGGCCGCTTCTGGCAGGACCTCGTGGCCGGGGACGCGTGGGACGTCGTCACCCGCAAGTTCAACGCGATGCTGAACAGCCTCGGCTACTGGCCCTACACGCTCGCGCTCGCCGCCGCCGTCGTGTTCCTGTTCTTCGTCCTGGCGCGGCCCACGCGGTGGCGGGTGTCGCTGCTGCAGGGCGCCTACGAGAAGAGCCTGACGATGCGCCCGGCGGTGATCTGCGCGCTGGCGGTCGGCGTCATCGGCACGCTGGTGAACGACTCGGGCGTGGTGATCCTGTCGGTGGCGTTCAGCCTGGCGACCCCGCTGATGCTCGCCGCGGGGCTCCGGTCGCTGGAGCTCGACCTGAGGAACGCAGACACGCCGCCACCAGAGCCGTCAGGATCGCCAGAAGCGTCCACGGGACCACGGTCGGCCGAACGACGGTGAACAGCCACTCCAGGTCGTCGGGCAGCCGGATCCGGGCGGGCGCGCGGGCCGGCAGGTAGGCGAGGCTGAGCGCGGTGGTGTGGGCGAGCAGGATCCAGTCGATCCGCGTCCAGGGCAGCAGCGCCAGCAGCGCCCACCCGAACCCGTCGTACCAGGGCAGCGCGTAGGGCGCGGCGAGGAGCCACGCGAGGGCGATCGCGGCGGCGACGCGGCGCTCCTCCGCGCCGGGCACGAGGTCGTCCTCCTTCGGCAGGGCCCGGACGAGCAGCAGGAGCAGCACCAGGCCGAGCAGCATCGCCCCCAGCTTGATGACGTCGCGCTGGGAGCCGCGGCCGAGCGACTCGTCCAGCAGGTGCCAGGGGGTGGCGAAGGAGACCATGCTGCTGGCCTCGCGGACCTGGTCGAGCGCGTGCGGCCCGGCGAGCACGTAGGACAGCGCCGTCACGGCGGCGCCCCCGGCGACCAGGGCGGCCAGCTGGCCGATCGGCCGGATCCGGCGTTCCGTCCAGGTCCGGCGCGCCAGCCCCCAGGCGGGGCCCCCGGCGACGAGGGCGGCGGGCAGCTTGATCGCCGTCCCGAGCCCGGCCAGCGCGCCGGCCGCGAGGGAGCGCGCCCAGCCCGCCCGGCCCGCGGCCCCGCCGCCGAAGACGGCGAGCGCGGCCACCATCGGCGCGATCGCGAGGACGTCGTTGTGCGCCCCCGCCACCAGGTGGAACAGCACGAGCGGGTTGCACGTCCACAGCAGCGCCGTGCGGAGCCGCCGCTCCTCCGTGGCGGACATCCGGTAGAGAATCAGGGCCGTCACCGCGAACGCCAGCACGTTCAGCACCGACAGGACGAAGACGGTCAGCCGCACCGAGCCGCTGCCGACCCACGCGGCGAACGCCTGCCCGCCCGTGGCGACGGGCCCGTACACCGACGGTGTCGTCCGCCACTCCTCGGGCGCCCCGGCCACCGGGTCCTTCGGCAGGTCGACGGCGCGCGTGCGGTAGGGGTCGTGGCCGGTCGCCGCCATCCGCCCGTAGGAGGCGTAGTTCAGGTGGTCGGTGGACCCGACCGGCGGCATGAACATGAACGCGGCCGCCGCCAGCAGGCCCGCGGCCACCAGCGGCAGGGCCCGCACGCGCCAGCCCCTGCGGACGGCGGCGAAGCACAGGCCGAGCCCCAGCGCGCTCGCGGCGATCCCCGCGACGACGAGGCCGATCACCAGGTACGGCGACGGGTGGACGTCCAGCGCGTACGGCGGCTCGGCGCGCGGGCCCTCCAGTTCCGGCTCGAACACCGACGGCCCGAGGAGCGCGGTGGCGACGAAGCAGGCGACGCCGGCCCCGATCCCCCACAGCCCGCCCGTGCCGAGACGGGTCACTGGCGGCTGCCGCGCAGGCGGTCCAGCCCTCTGGCCACCGCCGGTTCGCGCACGGCGAGCGCTCTGGCCACGTCCCGGAACTGCCGGGCGCGGTGCAGCTGGGAGCGCCAGTCCGTGCCGGTGGCGCGGTGCGCGAGGGGCACCTCCACCTCCGTCACCCGGAATCCGGCGCGCAGCAGGTCGATGGTGAGCGCCGTCTCCACCCCGAACCCGGCGGCGAGCGGCAGCGCGGCGTCGAACGCCGCCCGGGTGAGGCAGCGCTGCCCGTTCAGCGGGGCGGTGGCCTCCCAGCCGGTGGCGCGGCGGATCCCGTCGCGCGACAGCCCGACGACGAACCCGTGCCCGCCGAGCTTCACGGTCGTGCTGAACACCGCGATCGTCATGTCGGCCTCACCGGCCCTGACCGGCTCGACCAGCGGCGCGGCGTCGCGGGCGGTCTCGGCGAGGTCGGCGTCCAGGAACAGCAGGTGGCGGGGCCGGTCGCGGCCCTCGTCCAGCAGCCGGACCGCCTCGGCGCCGCTCTCCATCGCGGCGCCCTTGCCCCGGTTGCGGCTGTGCCGCACGACCCGCGCCCCGGCCTCGCGGGCCACCCGCGCGGTGCCGTCGGACGAGCCGTCGTCGATGACCACGACCAGGTCGGCGCCGGGAAGCTCCTGTGCGGCCTTGACCGTGGCCGCGATGCGGTCGGCTTCGTCTTTGGCCGGGATGCACACCGCTACGTCCTGCATATTTGCGATCGTAGTCGGGGACGGGCGCGCGATGCCGCAGGGCACGAGGGAACGGGCCAAGCCGTTACCCGCGAGACGAGATGACGACCCGCGGGGTTCACCCGCGGGTCCGACGATCAGGACGAGTAGTCGGTAGGGTCAGCCGGCGTCCAGGACCGGCGCCGCCTCCGTCACGGTGAAGACGGTGTCGAGCCCGGTCACCTGCAGGATCCGCTTCACCGCCGGGCGCGGCGCGGCCAGTTCCAGCGCGCCGCCCTGCTCCTTCAGCCGCTTCATGGCCGAGAGCAGCACGTTCATGCCCGTCGAGTCGCAGAAATCGATGCCGCTCATGTCGACCACGATGTGGTCGGCCCGGTCGCGCAGCAGGCCCGCGAGGGCCGCCTGCAACCTGGGCGCGGTGTACAGGTCGAGCTCACCGGTCGCCGTGACAACGGCGTGACCTCCCTGAGACGCGGTCGAGACGTTTAGCTCCACGTCCGGCACACTATCTCGCGAACGGCCCGGGAGCCAGGCGGTTCGCCAAGTCCCCTGCGCCGTGGGCGTTTCCGGGGCGTGTCGCCGCCTTGCCAGTCCCGCACGCTTTGAGAACTACACACCGTAATGTACTGATTTCATCGATCAGAGGGGCCGATCCGGTCCGCCGATATCGCGGGTTCGCCCCGCACGGGCGCCGGGATTAGGGGAACCTGAACGGGTGCAACAGCGGCATGGTCGACTGCGCGAGCGCCTGGAGACGATCCGGGCGCGGGCGGCGAAGTCCAGCACGTGGCGGGCGTCCACCCAGGTCCTGTTCCGCCTGGTGAACAAGGACGGATTCGTCCCCGTACGTACGCGCCTGTCCCGCGAGGACCTCGCCTTCCTCGCCGGCGCCCGCGAAGAGGTCATCGCCTTCGCCGACCTCACCCTGCGCCTGGTCGACCTGCACCGCCCGCAGGAGTCCGGCGGCATCACCAGCGACCCCGACCGCCCCATCCGCCGCTGCCGCGCCTGCATGTCCCGCTGGCCCTGTCCCACCTACCGCACCATCACCGAGGCCCTGGACCCCTAACCCGCCCAGACGCGCCTACCCGAACCACCCCGCACCCAAGCAACGCCCCCACCCCTCGCGCTGGCGCTGGACCCCTGACTCATCCCGCGCCCGAAAACGCAGACCCCAGCCCCACAGCAACCACACAACGCCCCCAAAAGTTGCTGCGACGCCCCGCTGGCCTGCCCCGCCCCCCCCGGAGACGCAGCCCCCGCCCCCCAGCAACCACCCCAACAGTTGCCGCGATGCCCCGCTGACGCTGCCCCGTCCCACCCGGAGACGCAGCCCCCGCCCCCAGCAACCCAACAGTTGCGATGCCCGCTACTCCTGCCCCGTCCCACGCCCTAACGCGCAGACCCCGACCCACAGCAACCAGCCAAAACCGCAACGGTTGCGATGTCCCGCTGGCGCTAGCCCCCTGACTCATCCCGCGCCCGTAGACGCAGACCCCAGCCCCACAACAACCAACCAACAACCTCCACGGTGGCGATCGCGTCCGAAGGCAGATTCGAGCGAAGCAAGAATCTGATCGCGCAGCGAGCCGCCAGGCGAGTCGGAGCGATGCCAGCGATCGCCCGCTTTTATCGACGATGGAGGGCCGCCAAGGCCCGAAGGAGGAGATAAAAGCAATTCAACACGGAAGCCTGACTTCGAAGCGGCAGCCGGGGCCGGTGTTGGCGACGCCGATCTTGCCGGCGTGGGCTTCGACGATGCCGCGGGCGATGGCGAGGCCGAGGCCGGCGCCCCCGCCGGGGGTGCGGGCTGCCTCGCCGCGGAACGCGACGTCGAACACGCGTGGCAGGTCTCCTTCGGGGATGCCGCCGCAGGCGTCGGCCACGGTCACCCGGGCCTCGCCTTCGCGGACCTCGCCGGTGATCTCGACCGCGCCGTCGCTGGGCGTGTGCCGGATGGCATTCACGACGAGGTTGCGGAGCGCGCGGCCCAGCTCGCCGGCGTCCACCTGGACGGGCAGGCCCTCTCGGACGTCTCCGCGGAGCCGGACGCCCTTGGCGCGGGCGAGGGCTTCGGCGCCGGCGACCGCCTCGGCGACCAGGTCCGCGAGCCCGACGCGTTCGCGGGACAGGCGGAGGGCGCCCGCGTGGATGCGGGACAGCTCGAACAGGTCGTCCACCATCTCGGTCAGCCGTTCCACCTCGACGCGGATGCGGCCGTGGTAGCGGCGGGTCGTCTCCTCGTCGGCGACGACCTCGTCTTCCAGGGCCTCGGCCATCGCGCGGAGCCCGGCCAGGGGGGTGCGCAGGTCGTGGCTCACCCAGGCGACCAGTTCGCGGCGGCTCGCTTCCAGGGCCTGTTCGCGCTCGTGCGCGGCGGCCAGCCGGTCGTAGGCGGCTTCCAGCTCGCGTGACAGCTCCGCCAGTTCGGCGGGCAGGTGCGCCGCGGGGGGACGGAACCGGTCGGCGCGGACGGCCTCGACCAGGGTCCGGTTCGCGGCCACGAGGCGGCGGCCGAGCAGGACCGACACCGCCATCGCGACCAGCCCGGCCGAGGTCACGACGGCGAGCACCACGGAGCGGTCGTGGTCGTTCAGCAGCATCATGAACGAGATCACGAGGATGCCGGAGATGGTCGCCAGGACCGTGGCGGCGCCGACGACGACCAGCTGCGTGGCGACCGAGCGGCCGCGCAGCGCGTGCAGGGCCGCGAGGGCGACGGCCGCGACGGCGAACGCGGCCAGCGCCGCGTAGAAGACCACCCAGAGCAGATCCTCGAACGGGATCATGAGCCGGCGCTCTCGTAGCGGTAGCCGACGCCCCACACGGTGACGATGCGGCGCGGGGCGGTCGGATCGTCCTCGATCTTCTCGCGCAGCCGCCGGACGTGGACGGTCACCGTGGAGGAGTCGCCGAACGTCCAGTCCCACACGCGTTCGAGCAGCTCGTCGCGGGTGAAGGCCTGCCGCGGGTGGCGCAGCAGGAACGCCAGGAGGTCGAACTCGCGGGAGGTGAGGGCGAGCCGCTCGCCGCGCAGTTCCGCCTCGTGCGCGCTGACGTCCACGACGAGGTCGCCGTCGCGCAGGGGGCCGGACGGGCCGGTCGGGACGAGCGCGCCCCGCGCCCGCCGCAGCACCGACCGGACGCGCAGCGCCAGCTCGCGCGGGCTGAACGGCTTCGTCACGTAGTCGTCGGCGCCGGTCTCCAGCCCGACGAGCCGGTCGGTCTCCGCGCCGAGCGCCGTCAGCATCACGATCGGGACGGTCGAGGTCTCGCGGAGCCGCCGGCACACCTCGAGCCCGTCCATCCCGGGCAGCATGAGGTCGAGGACGACGAGGTCGGGCGGCTGGTCGAGCGCGCTGCGCAGGGCGCTGCGCCCGTCGGCGACGCACACGACCTCGTGTCCGTCGCGGGCCAGGTAGCGGGTGACGACCTCGGCCACCGTCGGGTCGTCGTCGACCACCAGGACGCGGCCGGCGTGGGGGACGGTGTTCACCCCTCAAAGCTAGGCCCCGGCCGCCGGGTCCCGCCCGGACGTCACCACCCCGTAAGGAGTTGATCATGCTTTCGGCTGGGCGACCTGCGGGACGGGACGAACGCCGCTTTAATGGCGCGATGCCGCAGAATCGCCCTGCGACCTCCAACGGCGGGGTCATCGCCCTGATCCTGGTCGGCGGCGCGTTCGCCACGGGGGTCGCCGCCCTGTTCATGACCGTGCGGTCGTACGCGACCCCGGCGATGCTGGGCTTCCGCACGTCCCCGGCCTACTTCCTGATCGCCTGCCTGTTCGCCGGGCTCGTCGTCGGCACGGCCGTCCTGCCGACCCGGCCCCGCGGGCCGCTGGCGCCGATCCTGGCGGGGCTGTCGGCGTACGTGGCGATGGAGGTCGGCGGGCGGATCGGCATGATCCTCGGCCTCACGCTGTCCGCGCAGGGGATGCCGAGCGGCGAGTTCCTCACGGCGGTCCTGAAGCCCGTTTTCGGGCGCTACCAGGCGTTCGAGCTCCTTGCGCTGGTGGCCGCGGCGGGGCTCGCGGGGCTGCGGGTCCTGACGGCCAAGACCGGCGGCGCCTCCCAGCCGTGGAACGCGGGCGCCCCTGGCGGGCCGTTCGGCGCCCCCGGACGGCCGCCGTCCTACCAGCAGCCCTTCCCTGGTGGGGGTCAGGGTCCCGTCCCTGGGGGTCCTCAGGGTGCGCCTCCGCCGCACGGCGGTGCCTAGGTCGTTCCCCAGGCTGATGAACCCTGTGGGACGAGCGCATACGGTGGAGTCATGGGTAAGACGATCCTGACCGTCCTCGGTGTGGTCCTCGCGGTGTGGCTGGTGATCACCGTCATCGGCGCGATCTTCTCGATGCTGAAGTTCTTCTTCTTCATCGGACTCGTCGCCGTCGTGGTGGTACTCGCCGTGACCGCGGTCTCAAAGATGTCGAAAAGCCGCTAGGCGAGCGGCCCGATCCCCTTGCCGCGATGTCGCCGGTGACCGCATGATGCCGGAACAACCAGGCGGTCATCGGCGAAGGGGCCCATCGTGCCAGGTCTTGACGGAGTGCTGCGCGAACGAGCGCTCGCCTATCCCGATCGTGTCGCGTACATCGCTGGCGACACCGAGATCTCCTACCGCGACTTCGACCGGCGCGTGGACCGGGTGGCCGCGGCCCTCGCCGCGGCCGGGCTAGGTCCCGGCGACCGCGTCGCGGTCCTCGACAAGAACTCCCTCGAATACGCCGAACTGCTCTTCGGCGCGGCCCGGATCGGCGCCGCGCAGGTCCCGGTGAACTACCGGCTGGCGCCCGACGAGGTCGCCTACATCGTCAACAACGCGCAGGCGAAGGTCTTCGTCGTCGGCCCCGAGTTCCTCCCCGTCCTCGACGCGATCGCCGGCAAGCTCGAACACACCGAGCTGACGGTCGTCGTCTCCGGCGCCGGCCACGCCCACCAGGACTACGCCGCCTGGATCGACGCCGCCCCCGCCGAGCCCCCGGCGTACGAGCCCGACAACGGGGACGTGTTCGTCCAGTTGTACTCGTCCGGCACGACGGGCCTGCCCAAGGGCGTCATGCTGACGCACGACAACTTCCTCGCGGCGCTCGCGGTGACCAACGACGTGTGGAACATCGACGAGACGTCCGTCCTGATGATCGCGATGCCGATGTACCACGTGGCGGGCAACGTGCTCACCGTCTCCGCCGTCTACAACGGCCTCACCGGGGTCGTCACCCGCGAACCCGACCCGACCGCGATCGCGCGGGGGATCGAGCGGCACCGCGTCACCCACATCTTCCTCGTCCCGGTGCTGCTGCAGTTCATGCCGCTGATCCCCGAGGTCACCGCCGCCGACATGTCCAGCCTGCGGCTCATGCTGTACGGCGCGTCCCCGATCAGCGAGGACGTCCTGCGCACCGCCATGGCGATGCTGCCGACGACCGAGTTCCGGCAGGTGTACGGCCTCACGGAGGTCACCGGCGCGATCACCTCGCTGCCCCCCGAGGACCACGACCCGGACGGCCCGAACGCCCACCGGCTGCGCAGCGCCGGCCTGCCGAACGACACCACCGAGCTCAGGATCGTGGACCCGGCCACCGGGGAGGAGCTGCCGACCGGCCGGGTGGGCGAGATCATCTGCCGGACGCCGCAGAACATGAAGGGCTACTGGGGCATGCCGGACGCGACCGCGAGCGCGCTGTCCGAGGACAACTGGTTCCGGACCGGCGACGCCGGCTACCTCGACGAGGACGGCTACCTCTACATCCACGACCGCGTCAAAGACATGATCATCTCCGGTGGGGAGAACATCTACCCCGCCGAGGTGGAGAACGTCCTCATGGGCCACCCGGCCGTCAGCGACTGCGCGGTCATCGGCGTCCCCGACGAGCGCTGGGGCGAGACCCCGAAGGCCATCGTCGTGGCGTCCGAGGACGCCTCCGACCAGGACATCATCGACTACTGCCGCGAGCGGCTCGCCCACTTCAAGTGCCCCACCTCGGTCGAGCGCCGCGACGCCATCCCCCGCAACCCCACCGGCAAGATCCTCAAACGCGACCTCCGCGCCCCCTACTGGCAGGACACAGACCGCGGAGTGCACTGAACTTATTGCTTTTATCTCCTCCTTCGGGCCTTGCGGCCCTCCATCGTCGATAAAAGCGGGCGATCGCTGGCATCGCTTCGACTCGCCTAGCGGCTCGCTGCGCGATCAGGTTCTCGCTTCGCTCGAACCTGCCTTCGGACGCGATCGCGGCTCCTCAGCTTGTGGCGTGGTTGCTGCGCAAGCTGAGGTTGTCGCTGTGTTCGTGCGGGACTACTGGTATCGGACTACTGCGGATAGGGGGCGGTGGTCGGAGGTCTTGGCCGGGGTCGCGGGGACGCTGCAGGAGACGGCGGCGGCCGACTTGCCGATGAACAGGTAGTCGGTCTTGTCGAGGGCGGTGCCCTGCCAGCTCTGCCGGGTGTTCGCGCCGGTCCGGGACGAGCCGGACTGGTCGCACTCGTCGTAGGCGGTGTAGAGGGGGTCGAGGGCCGGGCTCTCCGGGGCGTCGGCGAGGTCGCCGCCGACGAGGACGCGGTCCGTGCCCGCGAGGGTGGTGAGGGCCCCGGCCTCCTTGCGGCGCCACTGGGTGCTCTCGTTCTCGCTGAGCTGGGTGACGCAGACGCGGGTCGCCCAGGACGGGACCTCGCCGCACAGGGCGATCCGGGTGACGCCGGAGGGGGCGGGCAGCCTGGCCTGCCGGTGCGCGGTGAGCGGGGCGTCGGTGCCGATGGCGACGCCCGCGCGGCCCTGCCCGGCCGCGCAGGCCCCGTCGCCGGGCGCGAACGCCCAGCTCCACTTGGGCAGGGACGTCTTGAAGGAGCGGATCTGGCCCTCGCAGACCTCCTGGAGGAGGGCGGCGTTCGGGCGCACCGTGCGGCCGCCGACCTCGGTCGCGCGCATCCGCTGGACGATCTCCTTGGTGGTCTTGGCGGGCGCGGTGCCGGTGGGGCAGCCGGTGTCCCCGCAGACGTTCCAGCTCACCGCGTTGATCGTCACCGCGGCGGGGCGTGGCGCGGCCCCGTCGGCGTGGGCGGGGCCTCCGCCGCCCGGCAGGCCCTCGATGCTGGCACCGGTGGCGGCCGCGGTCACGACCGCGGCGGCCGCACAGACCGAGAGCAGGGGAATCAGGGCGCGGGGGGATCGCACACGTGCTCCAGACGGGGGAATATGCGGGGGTGATGTCGGAATCTCACCACATCAAGATCGCATCCGCCAGCCGTTCGCGACCTCTCGGTCACCGGAGGCCGGGGGATCCACCTGATCAAGGTTAGGGGCCCCGGCGAGTGCCGGGGCCCCTGTCCCGCTAGTCGAGCAGCGCGGTGACGGTGCCCGCGCCGACCGTCCGGCCGCCCTCGCGGACGGCGAAGCCGAGCCCCTCGGTCATCGCGACCGGCTTGCCCAGCTCGACGGCCATGTCGACCGAGTCGCCGGGCAGCGCCATGCCGCCCTCGCCGAGGTCGACGCCGCCGACCACGTCCGTGGTGCGGAAGTGGAACTGCGGCCGGTAGCCGTGGAGGAACGGCCTGCTCCGCCCGCCCTCGTCGGCGGTCAGCACCCGGACCCGGGCCCGGAACCGCAGGTGCGGCCGGATCGCGCCCGGCGCGCTGACCACCTGGCCGCGCCGCACCTGGTCCCGCTTGACGCCGCGCAGCAGCATGGCGGTGTTGTCGCCCGCCTCGGCGTGGTCCATCGTCTGCCCGAACGTCTCCAGCCCCGTCGCGACGGAGCCGAAAGTCTCGCCGAGCCCGACGACCTCGACGGCGTCCCCGAGCCGTATCGCGCCCTGGGCCACGACCCCGGTCACGACGGTGCCGCGCCCGGTGATCGTGAGGACGCTCTCGACCGGCATCAGGAACGGGCTGTCGAGCACCCTGCGCGGCACGGGGACGTAGGCGTCGATCGCGTCGAGCAGGTCGACGATCCGGGCCGTCCAGTACGGGTCGCCCTCCAGCGCCCGCAGGCCGGACACGCGCACGATCGGGACCTCCTCGCCGGGGAACCCGTACTCGGTGAGCAGGTCCCTGACCTCCAGCTCGACGAGGTCGAGGAGCTCGGTGTCCTCGACCATGTCGGCCTTGTTCAGCGCCACCACGATGTGCCCGACGCCGACCTGCCGCGCCAGCACGACGTGCTCGCGCGTCTGCGGCATGGCGCCGTCCTGGGCGGACACGACCAGCACGGCCCCGTCCACCTGGGCGGCACCGGAGATCATGTTCTTCACGTAGTCGGCGTGGCCCGGCATGTCGACGTGGGCGTAGTGCCGTGTCGTGGTCGCGTACTCGACGTGCGCGACGTTGATCGTGATGCCTCGGTCGCGCTCCTCGGGCGCGCGGTCGATGCGCTCGAACGGCACCGGGGACGCCAGCCCGCGGTCGGCGAGCACCTTGGTGATCGCCGCGGTCAGCGTCGTCTTGCCGTGGTCGACGTGCCCCATCGTGCCGATGTTCAGATGCGGCTTGTCGCGCTCGTACAGCTGCTTGGCCATTGGTCCTCGTCCTCACTGGTGGATCCGGTGAGAACCGACTGCGCGCACGCAGGCGCCAGTCTTGTGACAACCCCCCTCCGCTGGTTCTCCGGAGGGGACGGAGAGGGGTCAGCTTCGCAGGCCGTCGAAGGCGTCTGCGGCTGCCGCCGAGAAGGCAGCCGGCACCGCGCTCAGCAGGGCGATGCCTGCGAGCGTCCGGGTGCCGGCTGCGAGGAACATGCCCCGGACATTACGTCCGCCCCCGGCGAAAGTCGACAGGTTTTCCGCCGCTCGCGGTGACCGGCCCCGCCCTCGGGGCCAGGCCGGTCACCGTCCTTCCGGGATCAGCAGCTGGACGGGGTCGCGTCAGGGCCGTGGAGCGGGGCCCGGTCGGCCCGCACCTCGGCACGGCGGTGGCGGCGGATCAGGTTGGTCGCGATTCCGTAGAGCCAGGGGCGGGCGTCGGGGCGCGCCGGGTCGTAGCGGTGACGGCGGTCGAAGGCGACGAGGAAGGTCTCTGCCACGACGTCCTCGGCCGCGTCCCGGCCCAGGCGCCGCGTCACGTACCGCATGATCTCCGTGGCGTGCCGGTGGAACAGGCCCGCGAACCTCTCGGGCTCGGTCCGGGAAGCGGCGATCAGGGACGCGTCGGTGGGCTCGTCGTCGGCGGGCTCGGGCCGCCGGGACGGCGAGGAACGGCTCGTTGTCGGCATGCGCGGACCTCTCGGTCGTGGACGTTTCACCTCCTCTTGCCCGGACGGCCGTGCGCGGGTCCCTCCGGTTCAGGAACCGTCCTCGACGACGCCGGCGCGGCCCTCACGTGCCGGTGCGCGCAGGAGGAGGTAGCCGAACAGGGCGCCCGCGAACTGGAATCCGGCGATCGCGAGGACCAGGCCGACCGGGCCGATCGCGTCGGCGGACGCGGCGGTCAGCGCGGCGCCGACCGCGGACGCTCCGATCTTGAGGCTGCCGCCCGTGGTGTTGACCTGCCCGAGCCGGTCAGGGGGCGACTCGCGCTGGCGCAGCATGAGCGTGGCCGCGAAGACGGGTCCCTCCGCGATTCCCGCGGCGACGAACGCCGCCGTCGCCCACGGCATGGACGGCGCGGCGGCGAGGGCGGCGAGCGAGGCCCCGAACGCGACGAGTCCGGCGATCATGACGGGTTCGGCGTGCCTGGGCGTCAGCCACCGGCTGGACGCCAGGGAGCCGATCAGCGAGCCGACGGCCATGGCCACGAGCAGCCGTCCGCCCGCGCTGGGCGACGCGCCGATGTGCCCGGCGAGCAGCACCGCCGTGACGGCGACGCCGCCGAAGCCCATCCACGCGAGCGTCGTCGCGACGGTCAGGGCCCGCAGCACCCGGCCCTGGGCCAGCACGACCAGCCCGCCCGTGATCACCGAGAGCGCCCCCGCCATGGGCGGGCGCGCCTCGGGGCCCGTCTCGGTCTCGATGGCCGCCGCCCGACCGCCGACCGCGCCCGTGTCGGCCGCGGCCTCCACCGCCGCCGCCGCCGCACCCGGCGCGGCGGCGTCCGCGCTCGCGGACGGGCCGGGGAAGGGCAGGAACGGAAGGGTCAGGAGGCCGAGGACGCCGACCGCGACCACGGCGGTCCCGGCGTACTGGCCGCCGGCCACGGCGGCGAGGCCGGCGGCGAGGCCGGGGCCGGCGATCCCGGCGAGGTTGTAGCTGGAGGCCTCCAGGCCGTAGGCGCGCGAGAGCCGGCCGGCCGGGACGAACCGGGGCAGCAGGCTGGTCAGCGCGACGACGATGGGCTCGGTGCAGCCGATCACGGCGGCGACGACCAGCGCCAGGGCGAGCGGCGAGCGTCCCGCGAGGACCAGCAGCAGCCCGGTCGAGGCGGCGTAGCAGGCGGCGAGGGCGACGGCGCCGCGGCGGGGGCGCGCCACCCGGTCCAGCGCGTTGCCGATCACGGGCCCGCTCAGCACGTACGGCAGCGTCATCGCGGTCTGCAGGTACCCGGCGGTGGCGGCGTGGCCCGTCCGCGCCTGGACGGTCAGGACCAGCGCGGTCGCGACGCCCTCGGCCGAAACGCGCAGCATCGTCGCCGACGTGAGATGGAGGGGCAGCCCCGCGTTCCTGCCGATCACCCTCGAATGGTGGCATATCGTCCGCCGCCTAGACTGCGGAGGGTGACGGCAGCGAAGACAGCGCACGAGCACCGGGTCACCAGCGAGGTCGGGCGGCTGCGGACGGTGCTGCTGCACCGTCCCGGCGCGGAGCTCAAGCGGCTGACCCCGCGCAACAGCGACAAGCTCCTGTTCGACGCGATCCCGTGGGCGGGCCGGGCCCAGGAGGAGCACGACGCGTTCGCCGAGGCGCTGCGGTCGCGCGGCGTCGAGGTCCTGTACGTGACCGAGCTGCTGCAGGACGCCCTGGAGTACGAGGCCGCGCGCGAGCAGGCGATCGCCGGCGCCATCGTCGATCTGCGCCTCGGGGACCAGCTCCGCCGCGTGGTCGAGGACCACCTGCGCGGGCTCGACCCGGAGAACCTCGCGCACACGCTGATCGCGGGGCTCGCGCACGAGGAGCTGAAGGCCGGGCACGGCCTCGTCTACCGGCTGATGGACGAGCAGGACTTCATCGTCGATCCGCTGCCGGGCCTGCTGTTCACCCGCGACAACAGCACCTGGATCGGCGACCGCGTGGCGGTGACGAGCCTCGCGATGGAGGCGCGGCGGCGCGAGTCGGCCCTCACGGGGCTGGTCTACGCGCACCATCCGCGGTTCGCCGGGGTGGAGCCGGTCTACACCCCGTCCCTGGAGCATCTGGAGGGCGGCGACGTCCTGCTGCTGCGCCCGGGCGTGATCGCCGTGGGCACCGGCGAGCGGACGACGCCGGCGGGTGTCGAGCGCCTGGCACGCCAGGTGATCGGGGCCGGGCTGGCGCACACGGTGCTGGCCGTGCCGATCGCGCAGGAGCGCGCCACCATGCACCTCGACACCGTCTGCACGATGGTCGACGTCGACACCGTCGTGATGTACCCGCCGGTGGCGCACTCGCTGACCGCCTACACGGTGACGCTGGACGAGGGCCACCTGCGCGTCGCCGAACCGCGCCCGTTCCTCCAGGCCGCCGCCGACGCGATGGGCCTGGACCGCCTCAAGGTGATCGACACCGGGCTCGACCCGGTCACCGCCGAGCGCGAGCAGTGGGACGACGGGAACAACACCCTCGCCGTGGCCCCGCGCCTGTGCGTCGCCTACGAGCGCAACATCGAGACCAACGCGCAGCTGGAGGCGTCCGGGATCGAGGTCATCCGGATCAGCGGGAGCGAGCTCGGGACGGGGCGCGGCGGTCCGCGCTGCATGTCGTGCCCGATCCTCCGCGAGGAGATCTGAGCCCTCACCGGCGGAGTGCGATTCTGCGTTCTTCCCGGCGCCGGGGGCTCAGAGGCGCGCGGCGCCGGGAAGAACAATCAACGCTCGCGATGTCGACGGGGGCACGACATCGCCCGAGCGTTGGAGAGGACCATACAAGGTCGGGCGGGGTTCCTTCCAGGCAGGGTCGCTCTATGCCGGATATGCCCGGCTTGGAGCCACTTCACTCCTGGTTCCGTTGCAGAGGTCTTCGCCCGGCTCGTCCAGCAGGTCGGGAAAGGCGGACAGATCCGGGACGACGGCGTGCGCACCGGCAGGGGCGGCCATCCGGTCGTCGCCGGACGACCTGGGCGTCCGCAGGATGGCCCAGACCGTCGTGGTGCCGTCCTCGTGGCGCACGCCCCAGCCCTCGGACAGGGCCTCGACGATGCCGAGCCCGCGCCCGCCGAGCGAGGACAGAGTGCCCGGGCCGCGGCGCGGCTCGGTCATGGCGCCGCCGTCGCTGACCTCCAGTTCGAGGAGGTCACCGCGGCACAGCCAGCAGACCTTCACCTGGCCGGACGGCAGTGGCCGCGCGTGCCGCAGGGCGTTGCTGAGCAGCTCGCTCACGATGACGCTGGCGTCGTCGACGACCGAGTCGTAGACGCCCGAGTCGGCCAGCTCCGAACTGAGGCGCCTGCGGGCGACCGCGACGCTGGACGGTGCGTGTGGCAGCAGTACGACGCTCGACGCCCTCACCTCCCCGATGCTCCGCTCACTCGGACGTGTTCCGTCATCACCCTTCCGGTACGTCCGAAATGCCCTGATGGCCATGACGGGAAACCCGAACGGATCAGTTCACCACCTGCACAACGAGTCATCAGCCGTCCGGTCACGGTGATCACCCCCGGGATCGGAATCTCGTCACCAACGGCGACCAACCAAGGATCTATCCAGCCAACGGCGGATTTACTCCTCACGCACGCGTTTCGTCCGTCACACGCCGCCGCTACCGCACTTCTCCGCACCGTTCCCAGCCTGCCACCCCGCGAGACCACCGAAAGCGCTGGTCACGCCCGTCTCACCGGACCGCCCGGGGCGGACTGTCCGCACGGTAAGTAACCGTCCGCTCATCCCGCGGAACGCAACACCAGGCGCATGCACGTCCCCTCGCCCGCCCGGGCGCCACCTGCGGGACCGCGCCTCTCGGTGACGGAGAGTAGCCGAGCGGTCCGTTCCTCTTCGGGGTTTTCGGGGTCTATAGACCCACTGTTGGCTGTTTGGGGGGTTTCGATGTGAGATGTCTCACGCCGTGCCGGGTGCGCGGAGATCGTGCCGCCCTGCGCCTCCGTCAGCCGTTTGACGATGTAGAGGCCGAGCCCGATGCCGCCGAACCTGCGGCGGTCCCCCGCGTCCCCCTGGACGAACCGCTCGAAGATGCGCTCGTGGTCGCCGATCGGGATGCCGATGCCCTCGTCGGAGACCGTGACGACGATGCCCGCGCCCTCGCGGCGGGCCCGCACCCGCACGGTCCCGCCGTCCGGGGAGTACTTGAACGCGTTCTCCAGCAGCTGCCCGAGGACGATGTCGGTGGCCATCGCGTCCCCGTCGCACGGCGGCAGGTCCGGATCGATCTCCAGCTCCACCCGGTGCAGCGGCGACAGCGAGCGGAACCCGCCGACCACGCCCTCCAGGACGCGGACGAGGTCGAACGGCTCGATCGTCACCGCCAGCTCGTCGGCCCCGGCGCGGGAACCGAGCAACAGGTGCTCGACGAGCCGCGCGAGCGACTGGGCGCGCTCGGCGATGGTCGCGACGGCGGCGCGGCGGTCGGCGTCGGGCAGCTCGTCCCACCGGTTGACCAGCGTGGACGCGAACCCCTGCACGACCGTGATCGGCGTCCGCAGCTCATGGCTGGTCGTGGCGAGGAACAGGTCCTTGGCCTCCTCCAGCGCCTTGGCCTCCGAGACGTCGCGGAAGTCGACGACCAGCTCGCCGGTCTCCTCGATCTCGGCGGCCAGCACGTTCAGCCAGGTCCCCGACTCCAGGCGGAAGGTGAGCATCTCGCCGAGCGCGGGCATGTCGAACGGCAGCGGGCGCCCGATCGCGTCCTGCGGCGGGATGCCGGTGAGGGTCTGCGCGGCGTTGTTCCAGTGCCGGACGACCAGGTCGTGGTCCAGCACCGCGATGCCGTCGGCGCTGGAGTCGATGACGGCGCGCTCGTGCGCCCGCTGCCGGACGACCTCCGCGTAGGCGACGGCGTTGCCGACCGCGACCCCGGCGTGCCCGGCGAGCAGCTCCAGCAGTTCGAGCTCGGTGTGCCCGACCTTGCGTCCGGAGAACAGCGCGTACAGCGCGCCGTACGGCCGGTTCTGCAGGTACGACAGGCCGAGGGCGATCGTGTGCAGGCCGGGCAGCTCCGACCAGATCAGGTCGCCGAGGCGCCGCTCGCCCGTCGCGAGCTTCACGGTCTTGCCCGACCGCAGCAGCTCCCCGACCAGGCTCGGCCGCAGCTCGGCGCACCGGCCGCGCATCCGCTCCGGCAGCCCCGACATGCTGACCAGCCGCAGCCGCTCGCCCTCGATCTTGACGAAGCCGCCGGCGTCGGCGCCGGTCAGCTCGATGAGCGCGGCGGTGATCCGGTCGAGCACGACGGCGAGGTCGAGCTCGGCGCCGAGGTCGGCGACGATGTCGTTCAGCCGCCGGACCAGCCGCGCCCGCTCGGTCATCCGGTTCTGGACGATCTCGTCGTCCTCGACCGGGTGGTACACCCCGACCCAGCCGAGCAGCGTGCCGTTCGGGTCCTTCAGCAGGCTGGTGTCGATGCGCACGTCGATGAGCCGGCCGCCGCGGTGGAAGCGGCGGGTGGCGATCGAGATCTGCCCGCCGTCGCTCTCGCCCTCGCCGCCCCGCCGGGTGAGCAGCCGCTCCTGGACGGCGTTGTGCTCGGCCTTCAGCTCGTCGGGGACGATCGGCGGGACCCGGCCGAGCATCTCCCCGGCGCTCCAGCCGAACATGCGCTCGGCCGCCGGATTCCAGACGGTGACCCGGTGCCGCTGGTCCACGGCTACGATCGCGTCCGCGGCGCTCTCGATGACGGCCCGCGCGATCGGATCGTGCACGTGCTGATACACGTCTGTCATCGTGCCACCGGACTCCGGCATGCCGCCGGGCAACTTGCGCCGAAACTTGCCTTCGACCCAAACCTTACCGTCTGGTAAGCCTCCCGATGAGCAGGGCCGCGACCCCTGCGACCAGGAACGACAGCAGCGAGGCGCTCATCCACGTCTGCGGCGTGAAGTGCAGCGCGTCCCGGACGTCCGACCAGAACCCGGCCCAGCGGGCGACCGTTCCCGGGTTGACGAGCTGGTAGACGACGAACCCCGCCGCCCATGCCGCGATCATGCCCCAGCGGGACGGCGCGGTCCGCGAGACGTCCCATCCGCCCGCCCGGCGGCGGCCGAGGAAGAAGTCGGCGGCGAGCACGCCGAGCATCGGCACGAACACCGACCCGATCAGCGACAGGAAGCCCGCGTAGTCACCGATGTCCAGGACCAGCGCGAGCACGGTGATGCCGATGCCGAGCGCCACGCTCAGCACCCGGCGGTCGGCCCGGGGGAACAGGTTCTGGATCGACACCGCCGTGGAGTAGGTGTCGGCGAACGACTGGTCGGCCTCCCGCAGCACGAACACCGCGAAGAACACCACGCCCAGCGAGGCGCCGAGGAACGGGTCGAAGATCCTTTCCGAATCGCCCGCGACCAGCGCCAGCGCGAGCAGCCCGAGGACGTAGGCGACGATCTGCGTGACGGAGTAGCCGACGGCCGCGGCTCCGAACGCCCCGCGCTCGGTGCGCGCGTGCCGGGTGTAGTCGGCGGCGACCGGGACCCAGGAGATCGACACGGCCAGCGCGGCGTCGGCGCCGAGCCAGAACCCGCCCCACGAGCCCTGCGTCAGGTCGGGCAGCGGCTCCTGGACGAGCCGGACGTAGAAGTACACGAGCGCGATCGCCACCGCGACGGTCACGTAGCGGCGCAGCAGCCGCACCGAGCCGAGCGGCCAGACCGTCAGCACGGTCGTGATCGCGCCGGCGGCGACCACGTAGCCCCAGCGCGGGACGCCGTCCCACAGCTCGCGGGCGGCGTCGGCGATGACGATCAGCTCGAACGTCCCCCACCCGATCAGCTGGGCGATGTTGAGGACGGTCGGCGCGTACGACAGCCGCGCCCCGAACAGGCCGCGCAGCAGCACCATCGCGGGCTGCCCGGTGCGCGCCCCGGGCACGGCGGCGAGCCCGAGCATCAGCCCGCCGAGGGCCGTCCCGACGGCCATCGCGACGATGCCCGCCATGATCGAGATCGTCGGCCGGCCGTCGGCGTCCGGCGCGAGGACGGTGTAGGCGCCGGAGAAGGCCAGGAGGCTGACGCCGAGGTTCCCCCAGAAGGCGCTCTGGTCCCAGAATCCGAGGACCTTGGGGGCGGGCTCGTCGAGGGTGAAGGGGACCTCGTCGCGGGCGCGCTCGCCCTCAGGGCGCTTTTCGACATCGGACGTCACGGGACGCACACTCCCTACGCCGGCATTACCCGGACAGGTTCATGCGGTCGGCGACGCCTCGGAGGCCGCCCTCTCAGCCCGGCTCTGGCCCGAGCTCCCGCGGTTATCGGTCAGGCCCGATCGTACAACCGCCCGTCATCCCCCAAAAGAGGGCATCCGGGTCAGATCACTCGGCGTCCGCCCGATCAGGCGACATAGGGCGGGCCGTCCCCCGCGCCCTCCATCGGGCGCCCGGCGCCGGCCCACCCGTGCATGCCGTCGTCGACGTTCCTCGCCAGCCACCCCGCCTGGTTCAGCGCGGACGTGACCTGCGCGGACCGCGCCCCGGAACGGCAGATCACGTAGACCTCCCGGTCGCGCGGGACCTCCCCGGCGCGGTCGCCGAGCTGGCGCATGGGGATGTGGACCGCCGCGGGCGCGTGGCCCGCGTCCCACTCGTCCTGTTCCCGGACGTCCAGCAGGTAGCCGTCCTGCGGAACGTCCGCGGCGACAACGGCCGGTACGTCTTCCCCGAAATTCATCACACCCCCCATGGAACCGCGCGAAGCCCCCCTGCGTCGAATCACGCATGCGGTATCGGACGCTCCTTTTCGCAGCGCCCGGGCTGGCCATGCTCCTGTCCACGGCCGCCTGCGGCGACGAACAGGCAAACGGAAACTCCGCCGGAGGGCCTTCGGGCACGACGTCCCTGCAGCCGTCCGGCTCACCGGCGGACACACTCACCGTGCAGGTCAAGGCCTCCAAGGAGGCGCCCGCCAAGACCTGGCGGCTGACCTGCGAACCGCCCGGCGGCGACCATCCCGAGGCGGCCGGCGCCTGCGCGGCGCTCACCAAGGTGAAGGAACCCTTCGCACCCGTCCCCAAGGACCAGATGTGCACCAAGATCTACGGCGGTCCGGAGATCGCCACGGTCAAGGGCACCTGGCGGGGCAAGCAGATCGACACCACGTTCACCCGCGACGACGGCTGCCAGCTGCACCGCTGGAGCCAGATCGGCCCGGTCTTCGGGAACGTCCCGAAGGTCCGCTGAACCCTTCCGCCCGTCCGGACGAGCCATCCCCGTTCCGGCTCCGTCCACCGACCCGAGTGTCAGGCCCCGGCGCCCGCCGGGGCCTGACGCCTCTCGCGGCGCGGAACGCGGGTCAGAACAGGCCGCCGAGGCTGCGGTTCTGGGAGACAGCGGTGTCGAACGCCAGCGGGCAGGCCAGCACGAGCGTGCGCATCGGCTCCTGCAACTGGACGCGCATCCGCAGGACGTAGCGGTCGGCCCCGGTGAACACCTGGGAGAAGAGATCGCCCATCCCGGCGAACCCGCGCTGCATCCGGGCCAGCTCCTGCTGCTGCCAGTCGGTGATCCGGCCGCTCAGCAGCTCGTAGTAGCCGATCTGCCGCTCGTGCGGGTCGAGGATCTCCCAGCCGCGCATCGCGCGCTTGCGCAGGTGCCCGATCAGCCCGCCGTGCGGGGTCAGGACCTGCATCACGGGCGTGCCCATGAACCCGTAGGGCTTGTAGAACAGGAAGTACGGCATGCCGTCCGGGCGGAGGATCGACAGCTTGCGCTCGGCCTTGGTCTGGCTGTTCTGGTTCATGACGCGCAGGGCCTTCTTCGCGCCGCTCACGCCTTGTTCTCTGACGTACGCCGCGGGCTGCCCCTGCGGGCTCCAGATCGTGTAATTGGCCTCTGTCGAGAAGAACTGCGCCGGCTGGTCGTAGACGAGGATCGGCGATCCGTACAGGTCAGCGGGCTGCTGCGGCGGCGGCTGCTGCTGGGGGTGGGGGTACTGCGGCGCGGGGTGGCCGCCTTGCTGAGGCGCTGGATAGCCGCCCTGCATCGGCGGCGGGTAACCGGGCGCCTGCGGCTGATGGCCGTAGCCCGGGGGCGCGTACCGCGGGGCGGGAGGCGGCGTGCCGTAGGGCGGCGGCGGAGCGCCGTAGCCGGGGCCGCCGGGCGGGGCGGGTGGGGGCGGGGGGTATCCCATGGCGGCTCCTGACGCGATCACCGCGGACGCGATCACCGCGGACGCGCGCCACGATACGCCCGGGCCGCCCCGTCCACAGCCGGATCCGCCCGCCTTGCCGCGCTACTTGAGGAGGCGGGACATGCGGCGGTCGGCGAGCGGTTTGCCGCCCGTCTGGCAGGTGGGGCAGTACTGGAGCGCCGAGTCGGCGAACGACACCTCGCGGACCGTATCGCCGCACACCGGGCACTTCTGGCCGGCGCGGCCGTGCACCCGCAGGCCGGTCTTCTTCTCGCCCTTGAGGTCCTGCGCCTCCAGACCGCGCGAGCGCTCCACCGCGTCCCGCAGCGTGGCGACGATCGCCTCGTGCAGGACGGCGACGTCCTCCTCGGTCAGCGAGGAAGCGATCTTGAACGGGGACATCCTGGCGACGTGCAGCACCTCGTCGGAGTAGGCGTTGCCGATGCCGGCGATCACCTTCTGGTCGCGCAGCAGGCCCTTGATCTGGCTGCGCTTGCCGTTGACGATCGCGGCCAGGGCCCCGGTGGTGAACGACTCGTCCAGCGGGTCGGGGCCGAGGGACGCCACGCCCGGCACGTCGTCCGGGTCGCGGACGACGTAGACGGCGAGCCCCTTCTTCGTGCCGGCCTCGGTGAGGTCGAAGCCCGACCCGTCGTCCAGGTGCACCCGCAGGGCCAGCGGGTTCTTCCCGCCGGGACGGACCGGCCTGGCCGGGATCTCGTCGCGCCAGCGCAGCCAGCCGGCGCGGGCGAGATGGATGACGAGGTGCAGCCCGTCGACGTCCAGGTCGAGGAACTTGCCGTGCCGGGCCGCGCCGGTGACGGTCAGCCCGCCGAGCGCGGTCACCGGCGGGTCGTAGGTCTTCAGCGCGGAGATGGCGAGAACATCGACGCGGGCGACGACATGGCCGACCACGCGCTCCCGCAGGAACCCCGCCAGCGCCTCCACCTCAGGTAGCTCAGGCATGGCTTCAGTATCCGCGACGAGCCGAGCTGCCGGAACGTTCGTCCACAGCCCTGTGGACGCCTGTGGAAAACCCTGGGGGCCGGTGTGACCCGGATCTCGGAATCAGACATACCCCCTAGGGGTTGTCACGGGTGTCCGGTTATGGCAGCATGAGGCGCACGAGATACCCCCCAGGGGTAAGAGACCGAAGGAGACGCGATGAGCACCGCCACCTACACCGTCAGCGGGATGACCTGCGGCCACTGCGTGAGCTCGGTGACCGAGGAGGTCGAGCAGATCGCCGGTGTGACCGGCGTGGACGTCGACCTCCAGACCGGCCAGGTCACCGTCACCAGCGAGACCCCCCTCGACGACGCCCGGATCAAGGACGCCGTCGAGGAGGCCGGATACCAGCTGACCTGAGCGGACCGCGCCTCGCCCCCGGGCGGGGTGCGTCCCTCGGAACATCGAGCGGAGTGAAACGGCATGAACAGCGCGACCAGGCTGGGGGCCTACGCCGTGGGTCTGGCGGTCGTCTTCGGCGGCGCCGCGGGCGTCGGCAAGATCGTCGGTCCCGTCGGAGGAACGGCGACGATGGCGTCCCATGAGAACGGCGGAGGCGGGCACGGCGGCGGCCACGGGGGCGGAGGCCACGAGACCGCGGCGTCCCACGCCCCGGGCGGCCTCCAGGTGTCGGAGGACGGCTTCACGCTGGCCCCGCAGAAGACCGTCCTCACCGCCGGCGAGAAGACGGACTTCCGGTTCACGATCAACGGACCGGACGGCAGGCCCGTCACCGGGTTCAAGCCGCTGCACGGCAAGCGCCTGCACCTGATCGTGGCGCGGCGCGACCTGTCCGGCTTCCAGCACCTGCACCCGACCGAGACCGGGGGCGGCGTCTGGACCGTCCCGATCACGCTGGCCAAGCCCGGCGTGTACCGGTTCTTCACCGACATCCAGCCGGACGGCGCGAAGCGGCAGCTCACGCTCGGCACGGACGTGTTCGTCCCCGGCGACCTGAAGCACGCGCCCCTGCCCGAGCCCGAGCAGGTCGCGAAGGTGGACGGCTACGAGGTGCGCCTCACCGGGGGCCTCACCCCCGGCAAGTCCGCCGAACTGACCCTCACCGTGAGCAAGGACGGCAGGCCGGTCACCGACCTGGAGCCGTACCTGGAGGCCTACGGGCACCTCGTCGCGCTGAGGCAGGGCGACCTGGCCTACCTCCACGTCCACCCGGACGGGGAGCCCGGCGACGGCGAGACCGAGCCCGGACCCGGCATCACGTTCTTCGCCGAGGCGCCCAGCTCCGGCGCGTACCGCCTGTACCTGGACTTCAAGCACGACGGCAAGGTCCGCACCGCCGAGTTCACGGTGCACGCCGGGCAGGTCCCCGTCCGGGAGAAGGGCGAGGAGCCCGAGCCCGGGCACGACGACCGGCCCCACACCCACTGACGTTCCGATCGAAGCAGAGGAGGACGCGATGAGCACGGACGCTGTGTCCGGGCGTATCGAGCTGGCGATCGGCGGTATGACGTGCGCGTCGTGCGCCAACCGCATCGAGCGGAAGCTCAACAAGATGGACGGCGTGACCGCCACGGTCAACTACGCCACCGAGAAGGCCCGGGTCGAGTTCGCGGCGGACGTGTCGGCCGACGAGCTGATCGCCACGGTCGAGAAGGCGGGCTACTCCGCCGCCCTGCCCGCCCCGCCGCGGGCCGCCGAGGAGGCGGCCCCGGAGCCGGCCGACGAGCTGCGCCCGCTGCGGCAGCGGCTGGTCACCGCGGTGGTGCTGTCCATCCCGGTGATCGCGATGGCGATGGTCCCGGCGCTCCAGTTCGAGGGCTGGCAGTGGCTGTCGCTGACGCTCGCCGCACCCGTCGTCGTGTACGCGGGCTGGCCGTTCCACCGGGCCGCGGCGGTCAACCTGCGGCACGGCACGGCCACCATGGACACGCTGATCTCGCTCGGCACGCTGGCCGCCTTCGCGTGGTCGCTGTGGGCGCTGTTCTTCGGCACCGCGGGCGAGCTGGGGATCAAGCACGGGTTCGAGTTCTCCATGACCCGCTCGGACGGGTCGATGAACATCTACCTGGAGGCCGCCTCCGGTGTGATCATGTTCATCCTCGCCGGGCGGTACTTCGAGACGCGGTCCAAGCGCCGCGCCGGCGCCGCGCTGCGGGCCCTGCTGGAGCTCGGCGCCAAGGAGGTCTCGGTCGTCCGGGACGGGCGCGAGGAGCGCATCCCCGTCGACCGGCTCGCCGCGGGGGACCTGTTCGTCGTCCGCCCCGGCGAGAAGATCGCCACCGACGGGACGGTCGAGGAGGGCTCGTCCGCCGTGGACGCGTCCATGCTGACCGGCGAGTCGGTCCCGGTCGAGGTCGGGCCCGGCGACACCGTGACCGGCGCGACCGTGAACGCGGGCGGGCGGCTGCTGGTGCGCGCCACCCGGGTCGGCTCCGACACCCAGCTCGCGCAGATGGCGCGGCTGGTGGAGGACGCGCAGACCGGCAAGGCGCAGGTGCAGCGGCTCGCCGACCGGATCTCGGGCGTCTTCGTCCCGGTCGTGATCGCGCTGGCGCTCGGCACGCTCGGCTTCTGGATCGGCACCGGCGAGCCGCTCGCCGGCGCCTTCACCGCCGCGGTCGCCGTGCTGATCATCGCCTGCCCGTGCGCCCTCGGCCTCGCCACCCCGACCGCGCTGATGGTCGGGACGGGGCGCGGCGCGCAGCTCGGCATCCTGATCAAGGGCCCGGAGGTGCTGGAGTCCACCCGCGCGATCGACACCGTCGTGCTCGACAAGACCGGCACCGTCACCACCGGCAGGATGGCCCTGGTCGACGTCGTCACCGCCGAAGGCGTCGCCGAGGAGGACGTGCTGCGGCTGGCGGGCGCGCTGGAGAACGCGTCCGAGCACCCCATCGCCCAGGCCATCGCCAAGGGCGCCGTCGAGCGGGTCGGCGACCTCGGCACGGTCGAGGACTTCGCCAACGTCGAGGGCCTCGGCGTCCAGGGGATGGTGGACGGTCACGGCGTCCTCGCGGGCCGTCCGCGGCTGCTCGCCGAGTGGTCGCAGCACCTCACGCCCGAGCTCGAACGCGCCATGGAGAAGGCGCAGGCGCTCGGCCACACCGCCGTCGCGGTCGGCTGGGACGGCGAGGCCCGCGCGGTGATCACCGTCGCGGACCAGGTCAAGCCCACCTCGCGGGAGGCGATCGAACGGCTGCGCGCGCTCGGCCTGCGCCCGGTCCTGCTGACCGGCGACAACGAGACGGTGGCCCGCACGGTCGCCGACGAGGTGGGGATCGAGGAGGTCATCGCCGACGTCCTGCCGCAGGACAAGGTGGACGTCGTCAAGCGCCTCCAGTCGGAGGGGCGGACGGTCGCCATGGTCGGCGACGGCGTCAACGACGCCGCCGCACTGGCCCAGGCCGACCTCGGCCTGGCGATGGGCACCGGCACGGACGTCGCGATCGAGGCGTCCGACCTGACCCTGGTGCGCGGTGACCTGCGCGCCGCGGCCGACGCCATCCGGCTGTCGCGCCGCACGCTCCGCACGATCAAGGGCAACCTGTTCTGGGCCTTCGCCTACAACGTGGCCGCCCTGCCGCTCGCGGCGTCGGGCCTGCTCACCCCGATGATCGCCGGAGGCGCCATGGCGTTCTCCTCGGTCTTCGTCGTAACGAACAGCCTGCGGCTGAAGCGGTTTAGCGCCTGATCGCGGTTCTTGGGGTGCCGGGCCTGGGGGCCCGGCACCCCAAGAACCGCGTGCGATTGCTGCATCGCTCCGACTCGCCCTGGGGGCTCGCTGCGCGATCGGTTTCTCGCAAGCTCGAAACCGGCTTCGCACGCAATCGCGACACCTGAGGTCGCTGCGTGGCTGGTGTGAGTGCCCCGGCGCCGGGCCTTCGGGCCTGGCTCCGGGGCATCGCGCTTTGTCAGGGGCGGAGCGACGTGAGAACCGTGGCCAGGGCCGGGTCGGTGGCGGCCTCGTCCAAGGCCTGGGTGAGGGTCTCGGTGTAGGTGGGGGCGGCCTTTTCCTGGACGGCGCGGCCCTCGTCGGTGATGACGGTGTAGACGCCGCGGCGGTCCTTGGGGCACATGGCGCGGCGGGTGAGGCCGGCGGACTCCAGGCGGGCGACCAGGCGGCTGACCGAGCTCTGGTTCAGGCCGATCAGGTCGGCGAGTTCCTGCATGCGCAGTTCCCCGTCGCCGGCACGGGCGAGGTGGCACAGCGCACGGTACTCCGACAGGCCGATCCCGTGGCGGCGCTGCAGGGCCTTGGCGAGCCGGTGCTCGACCCGCCCGTGCAGCACGACGATGCCGTCCCAGAGCGTCCCGTCCGCCGCGGCCTTGGTGTCCACGCCCATCGCGCACCCCGTTTCCTCTTGACGCCAGTTTACATGCGATGCCAATATCTGCATGTACATACAACACATGTAGATGCATGCAAATGCCCGCGCCGACCGGAGGACAGGACGATGACCAGCCCCCTGCTCGCCCCGTACGAAGGCCCGCACCTCAGGCTGCGCAACCGGATCGCGATGGCCCCGATGACGCGGGGCCGGGCCGACGACGTGACCGGCGTCCCCCACCCGCTGACCGGGGAGTACTACGCGCAGCGCGCCGCGGCGGGCCTCATCGTCACCGAGGGGATCTGGCCGCACCCCCTCGGCAAGGGCGGTCCCGGCATCCCCGGCCTGGTGACGCGGGAGCAGGTCGCCGGGTGGCGCGCGGTGACGGACGCCGTGCACGAGGCGGGCGGGACGATCTTCGCCCAGCTCTGGCACGTGGGCCGGATGTCGCACCCGCTCACCCTGCCGGGCGGCGCCGCGCCCGTCGCCCCGTCGGCGGTGCGCATCCGGTCGGAGGGCATCCACACCCGCGCGGGGAACGTCCCCCACGTCACGCCGCGCGCCATGACGACCGCCGAGGTCGAGGAGACGGTCGCCGCGTTCGCGGCCGAAGCCCGCAACGCCGTCCGGGCCGGGTTCGACGGCGTGGAGGTGCACGGCGCGAACGGCTACCTCGTCCAGCAGTTCCTGGCCGAGAACACCAACCGGCGCACCGACCGGTTCGGCGGCTCCCGGGAGGGCCGGCTGCGCTTCGCCCTCGACGTCGTGCGGGCCGTGGCGGACGCGGTCGGGCCGGAGCGCGTCGGGCTGCGCGTCTCCCCCGACAATCCGGAGAACGAGATCGCCGAGGAGGACCCTCGGGGCACCTACCGGGCCCTCGTGGACGCCCTCGACCCGCTGGGCCTGGCCTACCTGCACGTCATCGAGCGCGGCGCGTACGGGGCGCTGGCCGACCTGCGCCCCCGCTGGTCGGGCACGCTGATCGGGAACTTCAACGGCCCCGAGCCGACGTCGCAGCGGGCCGGTGAGCAGGTCGTCGCGGCGGGCCTGGCCGACGTCTTCTCCTTCGGCCGCCTCTTCATCTCCAACCCCGACCTTCCCGCGCGGTTCGCCGCGTCGGCGCCGCTGGCCAGGCCTGTGGAGGAGCTCGTCTACGGCGGCCACGCCGAGGGCTACGTGGACTATCCCCCGCTCGCCCGCGTGTGACCGCTCAGGACTCCACGGACCAGAAGGCCACCTCGTGCCGCATGCCCTCCATGAAGAGGCGCTCCGCGGTGGCGGGGTCGGGGTCCGCCTCATCGATCATCTGGGCGATGCGGGCGGCGAGGTCCGCGAAGCCGGGGTCGGCGTAGGTGTCGACCCAGCGGCGGTAGCGGGGCTCGGACGGCGGGTTCTCGGCGAGGATCCGCCCGAGCGTCGAGTAGCCCCACATGCAGGGGTACAGGGCCGCGAGGCCGTCGCCGTAGCTGGCGGCGCTGTCCAGCAGGAAGGACGTGTAGGCCGCGCACGCGGGCCCCTTACGGGCGCCGTCGAGGTCGGCGGAGAAGCTCGCGGAGAGGGAGCGGTGCAGGTCGAGCTCGTCGTGGAAGGTGGCGTGGGCCAGATCCACCAGGTCGCCCAGGTGAGCGTCGGGAGCCTGCCATGCGAGGCGGGAGAAGACCCGCACGTAGTCGTGCAGGAAGAGGTAGTCCTGCTCCAGCCAAGAGCGGAACACGGCCTCGTCGAGGTTGCCCTGGGCGATGCCCTTGACGGTGGGGTGCTGGAGCTGTTCGTCCACCAGCGGGCGGCCGAGTTCCTCCAGGTGCGCGGCGAGACTCATGGAGCCAGTCTGCCGTAGAGACGACGAGGACCCCGCCGAGTCGTCGACCCGGCGGGGCCCTCGTCCAGCACCGGTGTGTGGGTCGCCTCTCGGCGAAAGGCACAACACGGCTCCAGCCGAACGGTATTCCGTGAAGGCGAAAGGTGAGGCCCGGGGACACCAGGCACACCGGCTGTCATTTGTAACCGACGGGCCCCGGTGATTGTTCCCGGGTCCCGAAATCCGCGAAGGTCCCCGTCCGCCGGATGGTGTGCCAGCCCAGGCGGGCCCCCAGCAGCGCGGTCACCACGGACTGCACGACGACCAGGTACATGAGCTGCCGGTAGACGAACTGCTGGAGCGGCAGGGCCCACAGCGGGCGGACGGACTCGCCGTCCAGCCACAGGGCGTAGGCGCCGGCGGCGGCCTGGGCGGCGACGAAGAGCGTCCAGGAGACGACGGGCACCAGCGGGTCCAGGAAGATCAGCCCGAACACCGCGAACAGGTCGATGGCCGGGGCGAACAGGGGGAGCAGCACCTGGAACACCGTCAGGTAGGGCAGGCAGCGGCGGCCGAACCGCCCCGACCCGCCGCGCTCCACGACGGACCTCCGGTGCTTCCACATCGCCTGCATCGTCCCGTAGCACCAGCGGTACCGCTGCCGCCACAGCTGCCGCAGCGACGCCGGCGCCTCCGTCCAGGCCAGGGCCTTCTCCTCGTAGACGACGCGCCGCCCCGTGCGGCAGATCGCCATGGTGAGGTCGGTGTCCTCGGCGAGGGTGTCGCCCGGGACGCCGCCCACCTCGGCGAGGACGGACCGCCGGAACGCCCCGATCGCGCCCGGCACGGTCGGCATGCACCGCAGGAGGTCGAACATCCGCCGGTCGAGGTTGAAGCCGATGACGTACTCGATGTGCTGCCAGCGGCCGAGGAGGCCGCCCCGGTTGGCGACCTTGGTGTTGCCGCTGACCGCGCCCACCTCAGGGTCGGCGAAGGGGGCGACCAGGTGCCTGAGGGTGTCGCGCTGGAAGACGGTGTCGCCGTCCACGAGCACGAGGATCTCCGACCGCGCCACGGCGATGCCCGCGTTGAGCGCGCTCGGCTTCCCGCCGTTCGGCTTGCGGAGGAGCTGGAGCCCGGGCAGGGCCATGGACTCGACGATCGCGGCCGTGCCGTCGCCGGACCCGTCGTCCACCACGATCACCTCGACGGTGCCCGGGTAGTCGGTGTCCAGCAGCGTGGTGACCGTCGCCGCGATCCCGGCCTCCTCGTTGTAGGCGGGGACGATCACGGAGACGGGCGGGAACGGGTCCGGCGGCAGCCCGCCGGGGGGCGGCGGGGGGCCGCCCGTGCGGTGCCCGCGGCCCGCGGGCCTTCGCACCCGGCGCACGTGGACGTGCGCGAACGCCAGCAGCGCCACGAGGCGGAGCACGCAGAGCAGGCCCGCCACCCCGAACACCGCGCTCATGGTGCCGGTGAGCCCGGACGCGGCGCGCTGGGCGGTCACCAGCGTCCAGCCGACGGCCCGCTCGCGGGCGGGCACCGCGACCTCGGCGCGCGGCATGCCCAGGGCCTGCGCGAGCGTGGTGAAGCGGTAGCCCTGCGGCTGGAGCCGGTCGAGGATCCGCCCGACCGCCGCGACCGTCTCGGACCGGTCGCCGCCCGAGTCGTGCAGCATCACGACGGCGCCCTCGCCCCGCCTTCCCGCCTCCAGCGCCCGCCGGACGATCGTCTCCGTGCCGGGACGCGTCCAGTCCTCGGTGTCGCGGTCGGTGAGGACGACGATGTAGCCGTCCCCTCCCGCCCTTTCGGCCGCGCGCCACTCCGGCGCGGTCAGGCCGTCCGGGCGGGAGGAGTACGGCATCCGCATCAGCCTGGTGTGGACGCCCGCCGCGCCCGCCAGCGCGCGTTGGGTGAGGTCCATCTCCAGGCGCGCCCGCCAGCGCGGCGCCGCGGCGAGGTCGGCGTGCGTGTAGGTGTGCGAGCCGATCTCGTGGCCCTCGCGGAGGATGCGGCGGGTCAGCGCCGGCTCGCGGGCCACGTGCGAGCCGACGGTGAAGAACGTGGCGCGCGCGTCGTGGCGGCGCAGGACGTCCAGGATCCGCGGCGTCCACTCGGGGTCGGGCCCGTCGTCGAACGTCAGCGCGATCGTCTTCGCGGGCATGCGGCGGCTCTCCGGGGCGCCGCCCGAGAGGTTGAGGACGGGACCGCCCGCGGTCACCCGGGACGGCGCCGGCCCGGAATGCCCCGGATCGGCCCGCGGGGCCTCGCCGAGGCTGCCGCCCGCGAAGCCGTCCATGAGCAGGAGCACGGCCACCACGAGGCCGCCGAGCGACAGCAGGATCCAGTGGCCCCGCGGCTCACCTCGCCGCATGCTCAGCCGCTCTTCTTCTTGCGTCCCCACGCGGGGGGTGTCGCCTGCGACCTGCCCGGGGCGCTCGTGGCGGTGTTCGTCGCCGCAGGGGCCGCCGACACGGCGGGCGCCGCCGGCGCGGGCGCGGCGGATGCGGCCGGCGCCCCGGGGGCCGCCGGCCCGCGCGATGACCGGGCACCCGGCCCGGCCGGCTGGGGACGCGCGGACGGGGCCCGCTCACCCGCCTTCTCCGCCGGGACGCTCGGACGGCTCACCTTCGCGCGCGGCCGCACGGACGGCTCGCTCCACGGTGTCAGCGGGACGTCGGCGCCCGTGGTGACGCCGAGGCCGAGCGCGCCGAGGAACACCAGGAGCACCGAGCCCACGAGCAGGCCCAGCCGCCGTCCGATCCGGGCGCGCCACCCGGTCGCGTCGACGAAGACGGGCGCCGCCTCCGTCTCCTCCTGCGGAACGGGGCGCGCGGAAGGCCGGGTCAGGGGAGGGGCGACCGGCGCGATGCCGGTGACAAGGAGCTTGTCCCGGTCGTGCGAGGTGTTGCCGATCATCTAGGTCCGTCATCTCGTGCGAGGCGGCCGGGCGGCCGGGGGGATTCACTCCGTCAGCGCGAACCCGCGCGTACGTGTCACACCACAACGGGAATGCCTGCACAATGGCGCGGTGGACGAGGACGAGCTCGGCCGGGCGCTGCGGGCGGCGCAGGACGGCGACGAGGAGTCCTTCCGCATGCTCTACCGCGACGTGCAGCCCCGCCTGATCCGTTTCGCCGGGGCCATCGTCGGCGCGGACGCGGAGGACGTGACGTCGGAGGCCTGGCTGCAGATCGCCCGGGACCTTCCGACGTTCCGCGGCGACCTGGACGGCTTCCGCGGCTGGACCGCGACGATCACCCGGCACCGGGCGCTGGACCACCTGCGCCGCAAGTCCCGCCGCCCCGGCTCCGACCTGCCGGTCGAGGAGCTGGTCGCGATGGCCGCCGACGCCGACACCGAGCTGGACGCCATCGACGGCATCGCCACCGAGCGGGCGCTCCGGCTGATCGCCGACCTGCCCCGGGACCAGGCCGAGGCGGTGCTGCTGCGCGTCGTCGTGGGCCTGGACGCCAAGACGGCGGGCACGGTGCTCGGCAAGCGCGCGGGCGCCGTAAGGACCGCGGCCTACCGGGGCCTGCGGCGGCTCTCCGAGCGGCTTGCGGCGTCCCGCGCGGACGCCGCCGACGGCGCGGCGGAGACCCGGCCCCTCGTGCAGGGTGACAGAAGCGGCGGCAGCGGCGCTGAAGGGGTGATATGAGCGACGACACCGAGCCCGGACGGCTGGACCCGCGTGCCGCCGAGCGGCTGCTCGACGGCGGCGGCGACGACGCCGAGCTGCGCGCGCTGCTCGCCGCGGCCTCCGCGCCGGGCCGCCCCCGCGAGCTCGCGGGAGAGGACGCCGCCGTCGCCGCCTTCCTGGCCGCGCCCCGGCCGGCCCGCACCTCCCGGGCCGCGGTCCTGCGCCGGTTCCTGACCGCCAAGGTCATCGCGGTGGTGGGCGGCTCGATCCTGCTGTCCGGCGGCGTGGCCTTCGCGACCGGGAACTTCCCCGGCCAGGACCCGGCGCCCGCTCCCTCGTCGACGCCCCACGACCGCAAGACCCCCAAGCGGGGCGGCGGCTCCGGGTCCCACCCCTTGCACGGGCCCAGCACCGGGCCCTCGCCCGAGCCGTCGTCCTCCGAGCGGGGCAAGTCCGCCGGCGAGCACGGAAAGACGTCCACGCCGGGCCGGCAGAAGAAGACCGCGACTCCGAAGGCGAAGACGACGCCGCCGCGCGGCCCCGGGAACAACAACGGCACGACCCGGCCGACCACGCCGAGCAACTCGGGCAACCCGAACAAGAAGAACGGCTCCCAGGGCAACGGGACCACCGGCGGCACCCCGCAGAGCGGGACCGGGAGCGGCGGCTCCCGGGCCGGCGTCCCCCTCCCGAGCGGCGCCAAGAGCGGACGCTGACCGGCGGTCAGAGGCAGCCCTCGAACTGCGGCACCTCCACGTCCGACAGGTCCAGGCCGGACGAGCCGAACCACTTCCTCATGAACGCCGCCATCGTCCCGTCCTGGTACATCTGGGTGATCGCCGTGTTGAGCGCCTCGCAGCCGTCCGGATCGCCCGGGCGGATCGCGATCGCCGTCCGCCGCTCGCCGAACCGGGCGTTCAGGAGCCGGAAGCCGGCGCCCCGCCGCGTCTTCAGCCCGGCCAGGATGGTGTCGTTCGTGGTGATCGCGTCTATCCGGCCGTCCGCCAGCATGTCCATGCACTCGTCGTAGGACCGCGCCGTCACCGGAACCGCCGGCACCTGCCGCTCGACCGTCACCGCCTCGGCCGCGCCCGCCCCCGTGACGGCGCAGATCCTGCGCCCCTTCAGGTCGCGGACACCGCGCACGCCGCGCTCGTCGTCCCGGACGAGGATGTCCTGGTACGACGTGAGGTACGGGCCCGCGAAGGCGAACCGCTCCTTCCACTTGGGTTCCAGCCAGAACGTCAGGACCATGTCGACGTCCCCGTCGATGAGCAGGCGTTCCCGGTCGCGCGCGAGCGCCGGGACGAAGCGGATCTTCTTTCCCATCCGCCCGGCGAGATAGCGGGACACGTCCGCGTCCAGGCCCTCGAAGGTGCCGTCCGCGCGCCGGAACCCGATGCCCGGAAGGTCCGGCCGCACGCCCGCCGTCAGCGTCTCCTCTCGGAGGATGGACGCCGCGTCGCGGCCGGTGCAGCCGCCGAGCAGGAGGGAACCCGCCAGTGCCGCCGCGATCGGTCGCCGCATCCTTCGCCCCCCGCCCGCGGCCCGGGTCCGTCGTTCAGGGCGCGCTCAAGATCAAGGTGGCAGGCGGCCGGGACGTCCCTCCACCCGCTGACCGCATCCGGCCCTCCGGCCTTCGCCCGCGGCCGCGGGACCTTCCGAACCACCGTAAACATTCCGTAAACGGTGTCCGCGAAGCTCTGAGGACAGGAAACGACCTGGGAACCGTGGGCCCGAGGGGGAGATCATGCGGAAGTTCAAGCTTCAGGTGCAGGTCAGCGCGGACGGCTTCATGGCCGGCCCGAACGGCGAGATGGACTGGATGACGTTCCCGTGGACCGACGACATCGGCCACTACATCGACGCGCTGACGCGGCCGGTCGACTGCATCGTGCTGGGCCGCAAGCTCGCCGAGGGGTTCATCCCGGCCTGGGAGTCGGGGCCGGAGGGTGAGACGCAGCAGGCCATCGACCAGATGAACGACACGCCCAAGGTCGTCGTCTCGAACGGCCTCACCGAGTCGCCCTGGAAGAACGCCGAGGTCGCGGGCGGCGACCTCACCGAGATCGTGAACGGGCTCAAGGCCCGCCCCGGCGGCGACCTGATCGCCTACGGGGGCGGCACGCTCGTCCGGGACCTGATCGCCCGGGGCCTGCTCGACGACCTCTACCTGTTCGTCAACCCGACCGCGATCGGCACGGGCATGCCGGTGTTCCCTGAGGGCGAATACCAGCGGCTCGATCTCGTGGAGACGCGCCTGTTCGACTGCGGCATCGCCGTCATGCACTACACGCCGAAGCGCGCCTGAGCGGCGGCGCGGGCCGTCCGGCCCCCGGCGGGCACGCCCGGGGCCGGTCGCCTCGCCGCCCGGTCACTGCAGGAGGTGGCGCAACGCCCCGCCGTCGGTGACGGAACGGTAGTAGCAGGTGGGACGGGGCTCCCCGGACGGGAGGTTCGTGTGGCAGGCGCCGCCCGTGGTGCGGTTGACGAGGTAGAGCAGGGAGTTCTGCTCGCAGTTGACGCGGACGTCGACCAGTTCGAGGACGTCCCCCGAGGTCGCGCCCTTGCGCCACAGCTCGTTGCGGGACGTCGACCACAGGACGGCGATCCGCTCTTCCAGCGTGGCCTTGAGGGCCAGGTCGTTCGCGTATCCGATGAACAGGACCTCCCCGCTGCCCGCATCCTGCAGGACCACCGGGACGACCCGCGCCCCGGTCGCCGCGACGCCCGCCAGCTTGTCGAAGTCCAGGGTGAGCCGGGTGCCTTCTTCGAGTTCGTTCACCCCGCCATCCTGCCCGCCCGCGGCACCGGCCGTCCCCCCTGACACGTCACCCCCGCCGCCGCAGGAGGGCCGCCGTGGTCGCGTCGGCCGGCAGGAACGCTTCGAGGCGCAGCTCGGAGAGCGTGACGTCCACCGCGGTCGCGAACGAGGTCAGCGTGGTGATCAGGCGCAGCTCGCCCTCCGGGACCCGCAGCCGGAGCGGGACGGCGAAGCCGAGGTGCTCGCCGGGCGACTCCACCGGGGGCAGGTAGCCGTCCAGCTCCTCGACGAACTCCGTCAGGGCCGGGTCGGGGACCCTTCGCGCCTCGTCGCGGAGGCTGCCGGTGATGTGCCGCCCCCACTCGGCGAGGTTCTCGACGCGGCGGGCCATCCCGTCCGGGTGCAGGGCGAGGCGGAGCACGTTGACCGGCGGTTCCAGCAGGGCGGGCGCGGCGCCCTCGGTGAGGACGCCGAGCGCCGGGTTGGCGGCGACGAGTTCGCCGTACGGCCGGACGACGACCGCCGGGTACGGCATGTGCCCGTCGAGGATGCGGTCGAGGGCCTCGCGCACCGGGCCGAGTTCGGGTGCGTCCAGCCCCGACTCGGCGTAGACCGGCGCGTACCCGGCGGCGAGCAGGAGCCCGTTGCGCTCCCGCAGCGGCAGCTCCAGGGACTCGGCGAGCCGCACCACCATGGCGCGGCCCGGCCGGGAGCGTCCCTGTTCGAGAAAGCTCAGATGGCGCTGGGTCGTGTCGGCCCTGATGGCCAGTTCGAGCTGGCTGACGCGGCGGCGCGTCCGCCAGTCCCGCAGGTCGCGGGCGAACTGCCCGGGTTCCGCCACCAATGCCATGCCCCCATTCCACACCGGACGCCCGCACCGTCTCCATTCCCTGGAGGGAATCGCGGAAGGACCCTCGCCGCTCCCAGACTGCCGAGCATGAGCATCGATGTGAAGCAGTTGGCCGACCGTTACCTCGCCCAGTGGAACGAGCCCGACCCCGCGGCGCGGAGCGCTCTGATCCGCGAAGTGTGGGCGCCCGACGCGGTCCACGTGCTGGTGGACCCGCCGCAGGAGATCAGGGACGCCGCCGCGGCGCTCGCCGTCCCCGCGCCGCCGCTGGAGGTCCACGGCCACGCCGCGCTGGAAGCCCGGGTGGGCCGCGCCTACGAGATGTTCGTCGCGTCCGGCGAGCACGTCTTCACGGCCGGGGAGCCGACCGTGCTGCTCCCCAACGTGATCGCCATCCGCTGGTCGATGGTGACGACCGGCGGCGGCGAGGCCGTCGGCGGCGGCGTGGACGTCCTCTCCCTGGACCCGTCGGGCCGCATCCTGACCGACCGCCAGTTCATCGCCCCATGACGCTTCACGAGGGCGGCCGTCAGGACGGCCGCCCTTCCGCGCGCAGGGCGAGGACGCCGACGGCCGCGTAGCCGCCGGTGATCGCCGTCAGGGCGGCCGCCGAGCGGCGCGGCACGTCGCCGCGGACCACGTGGGCGATCCCGGCCGCGGTGTCGCAGGCGTCCACCATCAGGCAGAGCCTGCGCCAGCGCCGCCGCGCCCGCGGATCGCTCAGCAGGTAGCCGAGGCCGAGGGCGACCGCCCTGCTGCCGAAGATCCGGACCATGTACCGGAGCTCGGGGCCGTCGCGGTCGCCGATGCCCGCCAGCCTCACGTTGAGGCCGGGCGCGGCCAGCGCCAGCGCGCCCCACGCCACGCGGCCGCCCGCCAGCATCTCCAGTGCTCGTTCCATGACGCGACCCTCCCATCACGCCTCGCCACGGACCGATTACCCCGGAGGTAAAGCCGCGATCGGCTATCCGGCCGTGCTCGGCTATCCGGTCGCGATCGGCTATCCGGCCAGGATCGAGCGCACCGTCGCGCTCACGACGCGGCCGGTCTCCTCCGGGTCCAGGCGCCCGGCCCGGGTCTCCTCGGCGGCGCCGTGCAGGACGTACTGCACGACGTTGACCAGCCAGGCGATCGGCAGGTCGGTGCGGAACGCGCCCTCCTCCTGGCCCCGGCGGATGATCGCCTTGACACGGTCGGCCGGATCGGCGTGCAGCTCCAGGACGCGTCCCGCCGGAAGGGCCTCCTGCGCCGCCGCCAGCAGCGCCCGCGACTCGGCCACGAGGGACCAGCTGGACTCCACCAGCCTCGCGAGCGCCTCCCGGGGGTCCCCGGACAGGTCGACGCCCGACAGCACCGCGTCCCCGGCGCGCAGCGCCTCGGCCATCGCGGCCTCGACCAGTTCGGCCCGGTTGCGGAAGTGGCCGTAGACCGTCATCCGCCCAACGCCGGCCGCCTTGGCGATGTCGTCGGTGCTCGCGCTCGGGTCCCGGCCCAGGCACTCGCGTGCCGCGGACACGATGCGGGCGATGTTGCGCTCGGCGTCGGCGCGCCGGCGCCGCCCGGTGCTGGCGGAGGGCATGCCGCATCTTAACTCGTATGTCGCTGTACGGGTTAATCTGCTATATCTCGTATGTCGCTGTACGAGTTAAGGAGTGGTCATGGCAGAAGACGTGCACCCCCCGTCCGCGCGGGCCCACCCGCTGCGCTGGCGCATCCTGGGGTTCCTCGGCGTGGCCCAGCTGATGCTGATCCTCGACGTCACCGTCGTCGCGATCGCGCTGCCGCACATGGAGGCCGACCTGGAGCTGAGCCGCCAGGCCGTGACCTGGACGGTCAGCGCCTACACCCTCACGTTCGGCGGGCTCATGCTGCTCGGCGGGCGGATCGCCGACCTCGTCGGGGCCAGGCGCGTCGTCCTGGCCGGCCTGCTGGTCTTCACCGTCGCGTCGCTGGTGACCGGCCTGGCCGGGTCGGCCGCCCTGCTGCTCGCCGGGCGCGTCGCCCAGGGGGCCGGAGCGGCGATGCTGTCCCCGTCGGCGCTGTCCCTCGTCGTCACCCTGTTCCAGGACGACGAGCGCAACAAGGCGCTCGGCGTCTGGTCCGCGCTGGGCGGGGGCGGCGCCGCCCTCGGCGTCCTGCTCGGAGGAGCGCTGACCGCCGGGCCCGGCTGGCCGTGGGTGTTCTTCGTCAACGTCCCCATCGGACTGGTGATCTTCGCCGCGCTCGCCCGGATGCTGCCGCGCCACCGGCCGGCCGCGCCCCGCCCCCGGCTCGACGTCCCCGGCGCGCTGCTGGTCACCGCCTCGTCCGGCGCCCTGATCTACGCGTTCATCCGCGCCGGGGACGACGGCTGGATCAGCCTGCGCACCGCCGTGCCGGTGCTGCTCGCCGTGCTCGGCTACCTGGCGTTCACCGCCCGGCAGAAGACCGCCGCCTCGCCCCTGATGGACGTCTCGCTGCTGGTCCGCCGCCCGGTCGCCACCGGCACGTTCCTGATCGTGATCGCGACGGCCCTGATGATCGCGATGTTCTTCCTCGGCACGTTCTACTTCCAGCACGCCCGCGGCTACGGCGCGCTGCGCACCGGCCTGCTGTTCCTCCCCATCGCGGTCGCGACGATGGCCGGCGCCAACCTCACCGGCCGGATGATCGCCGCGATGGGACCGCGCAGGCTCGCCGTGGCCGGGCTCGTCACCACCGCGGCCGGCCTGGCCCTGCCCGCCGCCTCCCTCGGCCCCGTGACCGTCGTGATCGGCGCGGCCGTCGCGGGCGCCGGGACCGGCGCGATGTTCGTCGTCGCCTCCGCGACTGCCCTCGGCCAGGTGGCGCCGCACGAATCCGGCATCGCGTCCGGCATCGTCAGCACCTTCCACGAGTTCGGCGCCTCGATCGGCGCCGCCGTCATCTCCAGCGTCGCGGCCGCCAGCCTCACCGGCGGCACGCTCGACGGCTTCACGCACGGCTTCGTCCTCGCCGCCGTCACCGCCGCCGTCGCGACGCTCGCCGCCGCCGTCCTGACGCCGCCCCGCCCGCGCGCCGTCACCGAGCCGGGGCCGGTGGACGCTTGACCCTGACGCGCGGGTCAGCGGTTAGCTTCGTGGCCCGCGTCCGGGCCCCGCGCCCGGAGTCCCTGCCCTGAGGAGCGTCCGATGCCGTCAATGCCCCGAACCTCGCGCGCGGTCAAGCTCGCCGCCCTCCCCGACGGGCTGCCCGGGCCGGAGCATTTCAGCGTCGTGGACGTGCCGGTACCGGTGCCGGCGGACGGGGAGGTGCTGGTCCGCAACCGCTACTTCCAGGTCTTCCCCTCGCTGCGCACCCTGATCGGCGGTGGCGTGAAGGGCACTCCCTTCCCGCCGCTGCGTCCGGGCGACACCCTGTTCGGAGCGGCGGTCGGCGAGGTCGTCGCGGCGCCCGGGGTCGCCGGGCTCCGTCCCGGCGACCTCGTCCGGCACTGGCTGGGGTGGCGCGAGCACGCCGTCATGCCCGCCGGCCAGTGCGCGCCGCTGGACGGCACGCTGCCCGATCCGGCCGCGCACCTCGGCCAGGCGGGCGTCGCGTACACGGCGCTGGCCCGGGACGCGCGGGTCCGCCCCGGCGACACCGTGTTCGTCTCCGGCGGCGGGGGCGGGGTCGGCTCGCTGGCCGGTCAGATCGCCCGCCTGCTCGGCGCGGACCGCGTGGTCGGCAGCACCGGCTCGCCGGACAAGGCCGCCCGCCTGGTGTCCGAACTGGGATACGACGCGGCGGTGGTCCGGGGCGGGCGGCCCATCGCCGAGCAGCTGGCGGAGGCCGCGCCCGGCGGGATCGACGTCCTCGTGGACAACGTCGGCGGCGAGCAGCTCCAGGCCGCGATCACCGCTGCCAGGCCCGGCGCGCGGTTCGTCCTCGTCGGGACGCTGGCCGGGCAGCTCGCACCGGACCGCTCCGGCACCACCGCCCCGGTCGAGATCGACACGTTCCAGCTCATCGCCAAGCGCATCGAGATGCGCGGTTTCGGCGGGCTGGACGACGCCGGTCCTCGCCCCGAATGGACCGAGCGCGTCGGGGCCTGGCTGCGCTCGGGCGACCTCACCTTCCCGCACGTGCGCGTCGCGGGCATCGAGCACGCCCCGCGGGCGTTGCAGGAACTGATCGGCGGACGGCACCTGGGAGCCGTCATCGTCGAGCTGTGACGTCCCGAGAGGAGCCCCCATGCGGATCGGCGACGCCGCCGCGGCGGCGGGGACCACCCCGCGAGCACTGCGGTTCTACGAGCAGCGCGGCCTCCTGCCCCCGCCGTCCCGCACCGCCAGTGGGCAGCGCCGGTACGGCCCCCGCGAGGTGGCCCGCGTGCTGACCATCCGCCGGCTGCTGTCGCTGGGCCTGACCATCGAGGACGTCCGCGGCTGCGCGGACCGGCTCGACCTGCTGGACGGCGACGCGCTCCCGCCCTACGGCGGCCCCGGCTGCACGCGGAGCACCGGGGTCGCCCGGCGCCGCCTCGCCGTCCTCGACGCCGAGATCGCCCGCCTGACGGAACTGCGCGACGCGCTCGCCGCCCGGATCGGCGACGCGGCGGACGAGCCGCCGCCCGCCGCGCCGGGGGCACCGCCGCCGCGACGGACACCGCCGCGTGCCTCAGATCTCGAACAGCCGACGAATCCCTGACAGCGGACCGGAAGGGGGCGCAGGCCGCGGCGGCGCGACGGACAACGACCACCGGGCCGACTCCGCCGCGTGGACGACGATCAACCCGGGCCCACAGATCCGGGCACTCTTGCGGTCTTCGTCCAGAAAGTCGTACATCAAGGTCTCAAGCCTGCCGAACCGGCACCGCTCCCAGCGACCGTGCTTCTTCAGACAGCGGTACTCGACCTCCCATCCGGACGGGCCGGAGACGTGGATGCCGAGGACGGCCGGTGCCCGTGCATGGTGGACGAGTACCTCGGCACCGCTCCCCTGGTGTTCGCGGACCAGTTCCACGGCCTCGCTGAGCGGATGCAGCCGGACCGTCCATGTCCCGGTGCCCCGGTGCACTTCAGAGGGAGCGATCCGCAGGTGCGTGGGGGCCTCGAAGCTGTCCGGGGTCGTGGCGAGGTAGAAGCGAGCCCGCGCGCTGCCCCCGAGGATGCGAACCCTGAGGGTCTTCGGCCTGTTCTGCTCGGCCATGACAAGCACGGAGTTGAACTCGGTGGATCCCGTACCGTTCCTGGTCACCTCCATGATGGCCGACCGGCCGGGCTCGGGCCAGTCGATCGGGATCGTGTACTCCCGCTCGTTGCTCCCCGAGTAGGAGAACCGCCGGTCCTGCAACGGCTGCGGGCTTGGCGGCCCTCCGCGTTCGCGTGCGGCGCGGGAGACGTCTACGGGCACCGGCAGCCTGTGGGCGCGGGCATCCATACGGACCAGGGCGTTCCTGGCATGGGCGAGTTCCTGGCGGACCTGCTCGAAGTCACCGGAGTCGAGGGCGTCCGTGGCGCCGCTGTAGCCGTCGAGCACACGCCGGTAGTCCGCCAGGGACTCCGGCGGCACGTCCGGCGCGGCCGGGTCGAAGGTGAGCCGACCGATCTCCTCGCCCAGCCCGATGACCGTTTCGGCGAGTTCGGCGAGCCGCCGGTCCGGTGTCGGTCCACCCCCGTCCCGGACGGCGTCGGCCGCGACGGCGGTGGGTTTCGCCGGCGCCTCCGAACGCCGCGTCCGGAAGACGTAGAGGAAGGGCAGGGCACTGGCGAGCCCCAGTACATAGCTGAGTAGGAGATCCACGGCGGCCCCTCCCGACATCCCTGGCGCTCCGGTGCGGAGGACTGGATCCCCCGATCGTAAGGCGCCCCGGAACACCGCGGTGACCAGCCGGGTCTCCGCCGGCAGGAGCACCCGCCCGCCTCGTCCCGGGCCGGTGCGGCTCCGGAGGCGGAGGCGGCCGGCGAGAGCCCCCGGCCGTGAACAGGTAGGGCGCCCAGTCATCTGACAGATGAGCCGCCGGCGGTGGTCTCCGTAGCTTCGGACGCGTCACCATGCCGCGCCTTCGAGGGAGAGACCATATGACCAAGGCACCGCTGCGCGTCGCGATCATCATCGGGAGCACGCGGGAGGGACGGTTCGGGCCGACCGTGGGGACCTGGTTCGCCGAGCAGGCCCGGCAGCGCGACGACCTGGCCGTCGACGTGGTCGACGTGGCGGACGAGCCGCCGCCCGCCGCGCTGGGGGCGCCGCCGTCCGAGGGGTTCGCGAGCGTGACCCGGACGCTGCACGAGGCCGACGCCTACGTCGTGGTGACTTGCGAGTACAACCACAGCTTCCCCGGCACGCTGAAGAACCTGATCGACACCCACTTCCACGAGTGGCGGGCCAAGCCCGTCTCGTTCGTGTCGTACGGCGGGCTGGCGGGCGGGCTGCGGTCCGTCGAGCACCTGCGGGGCGTCTTCGCCGAACTGCACGCCGTGACCGTCCGCGACACCGTCAGCTTCCACCACCCGTGGAACTGGTTCGGGGACGACGGCCGGCCGAACGACCCCGAGGGGGCGTCGGGGGCGGCCAAGGGGATGCTCGACCAGCTCGCCTGGTGGGGGAACGCGCTGCGCGACGCCCGGGCCGTCCGCCCGTACGGGGGCTGAGGTGACCGCGACGGCCGAGGCCCCGCCGCGGGACCGGACGGCGCCGGACCCGATGGCGGTCGTGCTCGTGCTCGTCCTCGGCTCCATCATGATCACGCTGGACACCACGGTCGTGAACGTCGCGATCGACCGGCTGTCGCAGGAGTTCCGCGCCCCGCTCGGCACGATCCAGTGGGTGGCGACCGGGTACTCGCTGGCGCTCGGCGCGGTGATCCCGTCCAGCGCGTGGGCGGTCGGCCGGTTCGGCGCCCGCCGGCTGTACCTGGGCGCGATCGCGACGTTCGGGGCCGGGTCGCTGCTCGCCGGGCTGGCGTGGAACATCGAGTCGCTGATCGCGTTCCGGATCGTGCAGGGGTTCAGCGGCGGGCTGGTGATGCCGGTCGGCATGACGATCCTGCTGCGCTCCGCCGGGCCCGAGCGGCTCGGCCGGCTGATGAGCACCCTCGGGCTGGCGATCCTCGTCGGGCCGCTCGCCGGGCCCGTCCTCGGCGGCTGGCTGATCGACGAGGTGTCGTGGCGGTGGATGTTCTTCGTGAACCTGCCCGTCGCGGCGGCCGTGGTGGCGCTGGCCTCGCGGCTGTTCCCGCGCGACGTCCCGGCGGAGGCGAAGCCGCTGGACGTCCCCGGCCTGCTGATGCTCTCACCCGGCATCGCCGCCGTGCTGTACGGCGTGACGACGGGCGGCGACCGCGGCGCGTTCGGCTCGCCGGGCGTCGTGGTGCCGATGGCCGCGGGCGCGGTGCTGATCGCCGCGTTCGCCGTCCGGGCCCTGACGGCCCGGCATCCGCTGATCGACCTGCGCGGCTTCCGGGACCGGACGTTCGCCGCGGCGACCGGCACGCTGGCCCTGTTCTCGTTCGGCTACTTCGGCTCGATGCTGCTGCTCCCGCTGTACCTGCAGGTCGTGCGCGGCGAGAGCGCGACGATGGCGGGCGTGCTCGGCATCCCGTTCGCGCTCGGCTCCGGGACGGTGATGCAGGTCGCGGGCCGGATCGCCGACCGGGTGCCGCCCGGGCGGCTCGTCCCGGTGTCGGTCGCGACGGCCTTCGCCGGGTTCGCGCTGTTCACCGTCCAGCTCGACGCGGACGCGCCCTACTGGGGGCTGTGCGCGACGATGCTGCTGATGGGGGCGGGCGGCGGCGCGACGATGATGCCCGCGATGACGGCGGCGACCCGCGGCCTGCCGCACGACCGGGCCCCGGCGGCGAGCGCGACGGTCAACCTGGTCAACACCATGTCGGGCGCGATCGGGATGGCGACGGCGTCGGTCGTGCTGTCGTCGCTGATGAGCGGCCTGGCGCCGGACGGGCGGGGCGGCGCGCTCCAGGCCGTCCACGGGCTGGACCCGGACGCGCGCCGGGCCGTCGCGGGACCGCTCGCGGAGGCGTTCCAGCACACCTACCTGTTCGCGGTCGGCATGATCGCCCTGGCGCTGGTTCCGGCACTGCTGCTGCCGCGCCGCCCCGTCCGCTGACACCTCGGTCCCCGGCCGGCGGCCGGGGACCGGGGGCGCTCAGACCTCCTTGAGGAAGCCGGAGTCGACGGCGAAGTCGGCCCCGGTCGTGCTCGCCGACCGCGGCGAGGCCAGCAGCACGACCACGTCCGCGACCTCCTGCGGCGTCGCGAGACGGCCCGTCGTGAGGCTCATCATCTCGGCCGCGCCGCCGTCCAGCACCGCGTCGCGGTCGGAGCCGGTGGCCCCGGCGATGATGTCGGCGGCGCCGCCCTCGTCCGTCCACCACGGCGTCCGGACCGGGCCCGGCGACACCGAGTTGACGCGGACGCCCTGCGGCGCGAACTCCTCCGACAGCCCCTTCGTCAGGTTGTTCAGCGCCGCCTTGGCCGCGTTGTAGTCGAAGTTCATCGGCCCGGGGCGCCGTCCGTTGCCCGACGAGACGTTCACGATCGACGCCGCGTCGCTCTCCAGCAGGTGCGGCATCGCCGCACGCACCGCGCGGACCACGGCGAACAGGTTGAACTCGAACATCTCGCGCCAGTCGTCGTCCGACGGGGTCAGGAACCCGAACCGGGGCAGCGTCGCGCCGGGCGGCGGCCCGCCCGCGTTGTTGACCAGGACGTCGAGCCGGCCGAACTCCTCCACGGCCCGCGCGACGACCTGCGCCGGGGCATCGGCGTCCATCAGGTCGGCGGGCACGTGCAGCAGGTTCGGCCCGGCGAGCGCGTCCAGCTCCCCGCCTGGCTTGCGGGACACGGCGACGACGCGGGCGCCCTCGTCCAGCAGCGTCCGCGTGACGGCCGCCCCGATCCCCTTCGACGCCCCGGTGACGATCGCGACGCGTCCGGCAAGCCGCAGGTCCATGGATCTCCCTCTCATCAGGCGGGCGCGCCCACCCCGGACGCGCCTCGCCCTCTGAACCCCGCCCCCCTCCCACCGGTTGCACCGGCGAGCGCCCCGTCGGGAGCTAGGCGTTCCGGGATTTCGCCTCGGCCGCGCGGCGCGCACGCAGGGCGCGCACCCGGCCGCGGCTGGCGCAGGCGGGGGACGGGCACCAGCGGCGGCGACCGGCCGTGTCGACGAAGACGCCGCGGCAGTCGTCCTCGGGGCAGACCTTGAGGTCGCTCCGCGCGGGTCCGGTCAGGTGGTCGACGGCCTGCCGCGCGACGCGCCCCAGCGCCGCCGCGGCGGTCGGGGGCGCGGACCTGGTGATCCGCACTCCGGCCGAGAGGTCGACCGGGTCCTCCTCGGCGAGGTAGCCGGCGAGGCCACGCACGTCGTCCTCGTCCGGCGGGCGTCCGTCCACGGTCGCGAGGGCGATCGGACGCAGCAGCTCGCGCAGGAGAAGGGCCCGGTCAAGGTCGTGCCGGTCGGGCGGCCGGACGGGGGCGAGCTCGCAGAGGTCCAGCCACTCGGCGAACCGGCCGGGATCGGGAAGGCGCTCGACCGACCGCGCGCCGAAGGCCTGGCCGCGCGTAGCGAGCAGGTTCAGCCAGGTCGCGCCGCAGTCGAGCCGGAACGCCGACGGATCAACCTTCATGCGACCAGAGTAACGCTCGACCCGTTACGGTGCTACGGTAACGATTCAAGCGTTACAGAGGAGATCCCATGCCGCTCGACGAGCACCTCACCCGCACCCGCCTCGACCGGGACGCGGCCTACCGGCTGCTGGACGTCCTCCAGGACGAGGCCGCCCAGAACGCCGCCCTCCCCGGCCTCGACGACCTCGCGCCGGGCTTCCCCGACTGGATCGTCACGAGCCTGTTCGGCGGCACCTACCAGCGCGACGGCCTGTCCCTGCGCGACCGGCAGCTGCTCAACCTCGCCGCCCTCACCGCGATGGGCGGCGTGGACCCGCAGCTCACCGGGCACGTGCGGACCTGCCTGCGGCTGGGCATGGCCCGCGAGGAGATCGTGGAGGCGCTCGTCCACCTCGCGCCGTACGTCGGCGTCCCGAAGGCCCTCGCCGGCCTGCGCGTGGCGGCGGCGGCGCTGTGAGGATCAGGACGGTCCTCGGCGACATCGCCCCCGGCGACCTCGGCGTCTGCGACGCCCACGACCACCTCTTCATCCGCTCGCCCCGGCTGCCGGGCGAGGAGCTCGACGACCCCGCCGCGGCCGCCGCCCAGCTGCGCGCCTTCGCCCGGCTCGGCGGCGGCGCGGTCGCCCAGTGGACCCCCCACGGGATGGGGCGCCGCATCGACGACCTCGCGGACGTCTCGCGCGCCACCGGCGTCCACGTCATCGCCGCCACCGGCCTGCACCATGCCGCCCACTACGACGCCGACCTGCTGGAACGCCTCCAACCGGACACCCTCTTCGCCGACGAGCTGACCCGCGGCCGGGCGGGCATGATCAAGGTCGCCACGGCCTTCCACGGCCTGGACGCCCACGCCCGGCGCGTCATGACCGCGGCGGCCGCTGCGTCGAACGCGACCGGCGCCCCCATCGGGGTCCACCTGGAGCAGGGGACGTCCGCCCTCGACGTCCTCGACCTGCTCTGCGGGGCCCTCGGCGTCCCGCCGGACCGGGTGATCCTCGGTCACCTCAACCGCTCTCCCGATTCGTGGGTCCACCGCCGCGCCGCGGAATCGGGCGCCTACCTGGCGTTCGACGGCCCGTCCCGCACCCATCACGCCACCGACTGGCACCTGTTCGCCTCCCTCGCCGCGCTCGCGGAAGCCGGCCACACCGACCGGCTCCTGCTCGGAGGCGACACGACGACGGCGAGCGCACGCGCGGAACTGGGCATCCCCCACGTACTGCGCGCCCTGCGCCCGCGCGTCGAACGGCAACTGGGCCGCGAGGCGGCGACGGCCATCTTCACCACGAACCCGGCCAGAGCGTTCGCCGCCCCCTGGCCCTAAAGCCTGTTTCGAAGGCGCCTCAGCCACGCGCACGAACGCGTGACCTGCCCGGTGAAGCGAAGCCGAAGGCGAGCGAAACCGGGCAGATCGCGAAGCGATGCCGCGTTCGCCCAGGCCAGGTCACGTAGCGAGCCGCCAGGCGAGCGAAGTGGGCCGGGACTGAGAAAACACAGCCGCCAGGCGAGCAAAGTGGGCCGGGCCTGCTAGCCCAGAGCCTCGTAGACGAGGGCGGCCACCGCCCCGTACGCCAGGTGGGGGACGACGTCCGACGCCCAGTCGGACGCCGACCACTCCCTGGGGTCGGTCAGGCCGAGAACGGTCATCGGGGCGGTCGACCCGGCCATCGCCAGCCCCGTCAGGACGGCGGTCCCGGCCAGCCGGGGGAAGCGCCTGCGTCCGGCGAGCAGGCCGTAGAGCAGCCCCGCGCCGAGGCCGGTGCCGAAGCCGAGCATCGGCCCGAGCCCGGCCTTGCGGTTCTCGGCCTCCTCGCCCTCGCCCAGAGCGAACCCGACGACGTCGGCCAGCTTCTCCACGCTCTTCTCCGGCGTGCTGCTGGCGGGCCGTCCCCGGACCGCCATGTCGAGATAGGTCACCATGTTCAGAGCGGTGGTCCCGGCCGCCCCGGCGGTCAGCCCGCGCGTGATTCTGTCCATGCGGTCGCGCTACCCAGCATCCACGTCCTCCCACCTGCCCCGCCCGGTCAGGCCCAGTTCCGGGCGTCCGGCCGCCGCGCGGCGAGGAAGGACGCGACGGCGACGACCGCCAGCAGGACGGCCGCGCACCACAGGGGAGCCGACACCGAGACGTGCCGGATGAGCAGGGCGCCGATGGCCGCGCCCAGCAGCAGAGCGGCGATCGAGAGGCCCCTGCGCGCGAGGGCCGCACGGTGCTGCCCGCGCTCGCCGACCAGCGCGGTGAGGGTCGTGGTGACCACGACCGTCCTGAGGTCGGGCACCTCCAGCCGCCGGACGATCGCGTACTGCCAGCCCATCGAGACGGCGAGGACGGCGATCGTCGCGAGGCGGCCGGAGTCGGGGCGGTGACCGAGGGTCGCCACGATCACGGCGGCGGCGGCGAGCGCGACCGCCTGCGCCGCGGTGGCCGCGCCCAGCAGCCGGCCCCGGTGCGCCGGCCGGGTGAAGGTGACGCGACCGCCCACGACCGCGCCGACGCAGAAGAAGCCGGTCGACACCGCGGTCAGCATGATCTCCGTCCCGCTGCCGCCCAGCCCCAGCCCGAGAAAGATGATGTTCCCGGTCATGTTCGCGACGAAGACGTTGCCGAGCTCCAGGAAACTGACCGAGTCCACCAGCCCGGTCATGATCGTGAGCAGCACGAGCAAGGACGGCAAGGGCCCTTGACCTCGAGTTTCAGGCACGCACGCATTCTCGCAACCCTCGAACCGGCACCCCGCGAGCCACCCGGGGCGTGTCACGGAAAGGAGCGAGGCGTGGCGCCCTCTCATGCCGGTCGATAGCGGGCGTGGAGAGGACGCCGCCGTCCGGGTTACCGTCCTACGGTGGCTGATGATCTCGGGCAGGTGTTGCTGGACCGGTACCGGCTGACCGAACCGCTGGGACAGGGCGGCATGGGCACGGTCTGGCGCGCCCATGACACGCGGCTCGGCCGGGAGGTGGCCGTCAAGCAGCTGCGGCTGCCCCCCGATCTCGACGCCGAGCAGCGGGCGTCCTGGACGGCGCGGCTGGACCGCGAGGCGCGCGCCGCCGCCCGGCTGCGCCACCCCGGCATCGTCACGGTCCACGACCTGGTCGTCTCCGAGGACGGCCAGCCGTGGATCGTCATGGAGCTCGTGCCGGGGCTCTCCCTGGCCGACCTCCTCGCGCGCGAGGGCACGCTGGCACCGGATCGCGCGGCGGCGCTCGGCCTCCAGATCCTCGACGCTCTGGTGGCGGCGCACCAGGCCGGGATCGTCCACCGCGACCTCAAGCCCGCCAACGTGCTGCTGGAGGGCGAACGGGCCCTGCTGACCGACTTCGGGATCGCCGCGGTGGAGGGCGAGACCGCGCTCACCCGCTCGGGCGCGCTGCTGGGCACACCGGCGTTCATGGCGCCCGAGCAGGTGCGCGGGCAGCCCGCCACCGCCGCCACGGACCTGTGGGCGCTCGGTGCGACGCTGTACAGCGCGGTCGAGGGCCGTCCGCCCTTCGCCGGCGCCGCCACCGGCGCCGTCCTGGTGGCCATCGCCACGGAGGCCCCCTCCCCGATGAGGAACGCGGGCCCGCTCCAGCCCGTGGTGGAGGGGCTGCTCCACAAGGACCCGGCCGGACGTCCGGACGCCGCCGCTCTCCGGGCCGCGCTGAGCCGCGTCGCCTCCACCCGGCCGGGACCGGCCGCGGAGGCGCCGCCGACTCGTCCGCTTCCACCGCACGGACCCGCCGCGTCCCCTCCCGCGCCGCCGTCACCGGCGCCCGGCCGTCCCAAACGCGCGGTCCTGATCGCTGTGGCACTGCTCGCGGTGCTCGTCGTCGCGGGCACCGGCCTCGCCTTCGCCATGCGACGCGACTCCGCCTACGAGGCGAACAGGAAGGACGCGGCGGCCATCGGAGCGCCCACCGGGTTCACCCTGAAGAAGGAGCAGAAGGTCGACGCGGGCCGGGTCCGCCGCACCTATTCGGGCTGCCCGCGGTTCTGCGGCGGTTCCGCATCGGACCTCGGGCCGACCGTCCAGGTGGTCGCCCGCTGGCTGACCAGGGTCCGCTCCGTCTCCAGCGTCGGCCAGCCGGTCGCGCAGGCGAACGGGTCGGTCTGGACGATGGCCGTCGCGACCGACACCGCTCCCAAGATCTCCAACGTGCGGGTCCTCGCGGTCGGGGATCCGCGGCGGGACGTCCTCCTGCAGCTCGAGGTCGGGTGACACGGCGGCTCAGCGGCGGGGGCGCAGCTCTTCGATCAGGTCGAGAGTGAAGGCGTGCTCGTGGCGGGCACCGATGTGCTCCCACGACCGGGCCGAGCCGGTGAGCTCATCGACGTCGCGGTGGAGGAGCCCGGAGGCACGGGCCAGGCAGGCGGCGGCCCACGCGTTCTCCGGGGCGGCGTCCGACGCGGCGGCCAAGCGCTTCGGGGCGTCGGGCAGGCCGGCGGCGACGGCGAGTTCGGCCCCGGCCGCACGGGCGTACCCCCGGTACCAGTCCTGGGGCGGGAACGGTGCGAACGCCCGCTCCACCAGCACCGGAGCTTCCCCGGCCCGCACGGCCCGCAGGGCGGTCCGGGCATCGACGAACGCCGCGTAGGACGCCAGATAGCGGGACCGGGCGTCCCCGGCGATCCGCTCCGCGCGGTCGCGCCACAGCCGGAGGCCGTCCTCGTCGCCGAGAAGTCCGTGGGCCAGGGCGACGGCGGCGACCGACGGCGCCGTCCACGCGAGCGGGCTTCCGGCGTCCTCGCAGGCCTCCCACAGCGTGTCCGCGTGGGACAGCGCCTCGTCGAGGTCGCCCATGAGGACCAGCGCCTGGACGAGGGTGGCCATCGCGACCGGTGACCGGTCGCCGATGAGGTCGTCGGACGCGGCGAGCCGGGCCGCCGACAGCGCCGCGCGCAGGTCGCCGGCCGCGACGGCGCAGGCCGTGGCCATGTGGTAGGTGTCCGTGATCTCCGGGGCGGGGTAGGGGACGTCGCGCGGCATCGCCGGGAGCAGGCCGACGCGTTCGGTGGCGATCCGGTGCGCCTCCCGGAACCTGCCCGCGGTCAGGGCGGCGATGCCGGACGCGTCCAGCGCGGCCGACAGCAGCACCGGATCGCCGGTGGCCCGGGCGGCGGAACGCGCGGCCGCGGCGAGGAACGGGTCCGGGGTGACCTTCTCGGTGCCGTGGCTCCACGCCCTCGCGGCGGCGAGATGCGCGGCCACGACCCGGTCGCGGAGGTCCCCGGCCGCGCGGGCCCGGGCCAGCAGGGCCCGCAGGCGCTCGTGGGGGATCTCGGCGTCGAACCCGGAAGGGTGCCGCTCGGCGGTCACCACGGCGAACGCGAGGGTGGCGGCCTCCCCGTCGCCGTCGCCCGCCCTGCGGGACTGCTCCGCCGACTCCAGCAGGAGGTCGAAGGCCCGGCCGGTCTCGATCAGGGCGTGTGCGGCGTCCGCGGCGTCCCGCAGGTCGAGCGCCGCCTCGTCCGGCGTCGGCGCCCGCCGGGCCGCCTCCCGGTAGTGGCCGGGGGCCTCGCGGAGGAACCGGCGGGCAAAGGTCAGGTGCCCCAGGGACCGGGCGAGGCGGTGCGGCACGTCCGCCCGGCCCGGCGGCGCGCCCGCGAGGGCCGCGCGCAGGTCGTCGGCGACGGCGTCGAAGCGGACGCGCCAGTCGCCGTCCAGCCGATCCTCCAGCTCGGCGGCGGTGCCCGCGGCCCACCGCAGGTACCGCTCGCGGACGGCCCCCTGCGCGGCACCGGCGGCCAGCCGCTCCGCGGCGAACGCGCGGACCGTCTCCAGCATGCGCCAGCGGCCCTCCGCCGCCCGGACGACGAGGCTCTTGTCGACCAGCCGCCCGAGCAGGTCGGCGGCCGCGCCCGCGCCGAGGCCGGGGACGACGGCGCCCACGGCCGCGAGGTCGAACCCGCCGACGAACACCGACAGGCACTCGAACAGCTCCCGCTCGTCCTCGGTCAGCAGGTCGTGACTCCAGCGGATGACCGCGCGCAGGGACCGGTGCCGCTCGACCGCCCCGCGGCCTCCGCTCAGCAGCCGCAGCACGTCCTCCAGCGCCGTCAGCAGCCCCGCCGCCCCGAGGGACGCGCCGCGCGCCGCCGCGAGCTCGATCGCCAGCGGCATCCCGTCCAGCCGGCGGCAGATCTCGGCGACGTCCGCGCGCGCGGCGGTGAACCCCGGGCCGGCCGCCTCGGCGCGGTCCAGGAACAGCCGTCCGGCATCGGTGTCCGCCGGAAGCGGCGGGACGAGAACGGTGCGCTCGCCCTGCACGCCGATGCGCTCGCGCCCGGTGGCAAGGACGGTCACGGTGGGGCACGCCGACAGCAGCCGCTCGACGAAGCCGGCGGCGGCGTCGAGGAGATGCTCGCAGTTGTCCAGGACGAGCAGCGTCCGGCCCCTCGCGAGGCGGCGGGCGATGACGTCCTCCAGTGCCTGCCCGGGGCGCTCGGTCACGCCGAGCGCGGACGCCACCGCCTGCGCGACGAACGCGTCGGCGACCGGCACGAGGTCGACGAACGCACCGCCGAGCGGGAACGCGGGCGCCGCCGCCTTGGCGGCCACCGCCGCGAGCCGCGTCTTGCCGATCCCGCCGGGGCCGAGGAGGGTCACCAGCCGCTCCCTCTCCAGGAGGGCGAGCACCGTCGCGATCTCCTCGCCTCGCCCGAGGAACGTGGTCCGCGCGGCCGGCAGGCCGGCGACGTGCCCCGGCTGGGGCGTGCGGCGCCGCGCCTCCTCCGCCAGCTCCCAGCGGTCGGTCACGCCGTACTTGCGCAGCAGCGAGGAGATGTGGCTCTCGACGGTCCGCACCGAGATGTGGAGCCTGCCCGCGATCTGGACGTTCGACAGCCGCTCGGCGAGCGCCGCGAGGACCTCCGCCTCACGCTTGGACGCCTGGACCGGACGCTGGGGGGTCATCACGCCAGTCTCACGGATCCGGAGAACTCCGGTGGCGGCTTCCGTGCCGTCTCCGTGGCGGCACGGATGTCCTGGCAGGGCGCTGCCCGGAGACTTGCGGGCATACGGCGATCAACCACACACGTCCGGATCGGAGAATCCCGTGCGACGCATCATCAACTCCATGTTCGTCTCGATCGACGGTGTCATCCAGGACCCGCAGGACTGGCCGTCCCTCGGGGGCGGCGACTCCGGCGCGCAGACCGAGCTGCTGCTCGGTTGCGACGGCGTCCTGCTGGGCCGGCACACCTACGACAGTTTCGCCTCGGTATGGAAGGGGCGCTCCGGCGACCCCTACACCGACAAGATGAACGCGGTGACGAAGTACGTCGTCTCGACCACGCTCGAAAAGGCCGACTGGGACAACTCCGTCATCATCGGCGGCGACGTGGTCGAGGAGATCTCCCGCCTGAAGGAGCAGCCCGGCGGGGACATCCTCCTGTACGGGTTCGGGCGTCTCTCCCACACCCTGATGCGGCACGGACTGCTCGACGAACTCCGGTTCTGGGTCCACCCCTTCTTCCTCGGGAAGGCCGACGAGGAAGGCCTGCTCTTCCGGCAGGACACCCGCGCCATGCTCGACGTCATCGAGACACGGACGTTCGACTCCGGCATCGTGTTGCTGTCGTACCGGGTGAAGCCGTCCGCCGGCCAGGCCTGACAAGGCCCCCGGCACCGCTGGCGCCGGGGGCCTGCCGCTCCCCTGGGCGGGGAAGACCTCGCTTACCGCGTTCCGAGCAGGATGGACGAGGGGACCCGTGCGGCCACCGGCGGCAGCTTCGTGCCGTTGCCGGTGGCGGCCGCCTGCGGCGCCATCGCGCTCGCGTCCGCCGGGCCCCTGGATTCGAGTGCCGGTTCAGGGTTGCCGGCGAACGGCTGGACGTCGCCGACGCACACCTTGCCCGCGGGCGGCAGCTTCCCGCCGACGAGGTAGCCGTCGACCGCCTTCGTCACGCACGCCGAGGTGCCGTAGGCGGTGTGCCCCCAGCTGTTGCTGGACAGCAGCCGGCTGTTGGGCAGCAGCTTGCTGGACGAGACCGCGTCGTTGTAGTTCGTCGCCGGGTCGTAGTAGTCGCCCACGAACAGGACGGGCGCGTTCGTGCGCCGGTTGAAGGGACCCGTGTAGGCGTCCTCGTCGCGGACCTTCCAGGCGTCGCGGGCGCACTGCACGCTGCCCCAGCCCCACGCGCGCCCGAAGTAGGGCGCCCGCCTGTCGGACGCCGCGGTCAGCGCGGGCCAGCTCCCCGCCTTCTTCGGGTGCAGGCCGTCGGTGCAGGTGACGCCGCTGAACGCCTCAAGGCTGTTGTCGTAGGGGAAGTCCTTGGCCGTGACCTTCTCCGCCGCCTCCTTCTGCCGCCTGACCTCGGCCCGGCGCTCCGCGATGCGGGCGGCGAGGGCCTTGCGCGCCTTCGCGGCCTGCGCCGACGACGAGGCGGGCGAGGTCGCCTGCCACAGGTCGGTGGCCATGGCGTCGACGACCTCATAGCCGCTCGGGTCGTACAGCGCGCCGAGGACACCGCCGACAAGGTCGGCGTAGGTGACCATCTCGCCTTCGATGTCGGCGGGCTTCGCCTTCAACCGCTTGGCGAGGACGTCGAAGTTCTTGACGGGATCCCCGTAGGCCGCGAACTGGCACTTCTTCCTGCCCGCCTTGCCGCAGCGGACGAGGATCTCCCGCAGCGCCTTGTAGGCGCCGTCGGCGGACCGCAGCCGGTCGTCCAGGATCTGGTTCTCGGTCTTGCGGGTGCCGGCCCAGGAGACGGGGTTGATGACACCGTCCACGACCACGGCGCGCAGCCGGTCGGGGAACATGTTCGCGTAGTACTGGCCGATCGCCGTGCCGTAGCTGAAGCCCAGGTAGGACAGCTTCTTGTCGCCGACCGCACGGCGCAGGACGTCCATGTCGCGGGCCGCCTCGGCGGTGGACATCGCGCCCGCCAGCTTCTTCCCGGTCGTCGAGCAGCCCTTGCCGACCGCCTTCGCCGACTTGACGTAGGCCGCCTCCTGCTTCGCGCCGACCGGGAACGCCACGTTCATCCCCGCCAGCGCGAGCGTCTGGTCCTTGGTGGACTTGAAGCAGGCGACGTTGGAGCTGAAGCCGATGCCGCGCGGGTCGAAGCCGACGATGTCGAAGCGGTCGAGGACGTCCTTGCCGAGGAAGTAGGGCGCCTGGTAGGCGATGGCGGTGCCCTGGCCGCCGGGCCCGCCCGGATTGACGAACAGGCTGCCGATCCGCTTCTTGGCGTTGCGCGCCCTGACCCTCAGGACCGCGATCTCGGTCGTCGCGCCTTTCGGATCGTCGTAGTCCAAGGGCAGCCGGACGGTCGCGCATTCCGCGGTGTCGTAGCACTTGTACCAGTCGAGCTTCGGAGTGGGCACACGGTCGGCGCGAGCCTTCTCGACCGGGCTCGTCGTGTCGCCCGGGCCTGCCAGAGCGGTGACCGTTAAGGCGGGCACGAGGGCCGCACCGGCCACGCCCGCCACGCCGGCCGCGAGAATCCTGTGTCCGAGACGCATGAGGTTCCCTTCGGGGGGATCGATGCCTCTCCCGCGCGGTTGCACGGATTGGTCCGCTGATTCTCGAATGCTCGACTTGTCCCCGTGATCCACCGCCGGGCCCGACCTCCCGCCCGGAAGATCACCCCGAGGACCGATTGACGTTCATCCCCCGGGGCGCACCTCAAGGCAGGGCGGGCCGCCCTTCGAAGACGCCACCTGCCCTGCCGGAACACGCCCGCAGGCGAAATGATCTTTTTGACGGGATCGCGGCCCCCGGTGTGCTGTAATCCGATTGGTCCGAATAATGATCACCGTCCACGGCCGCCGACGGCCGGGGAGAGGAGACACGCATGAGCCGTCTCGTCGACCGCCTCCTGGCGCGCGTGGCCCCCAAGGCCACCGCGTCCGCCGGCTGCAAGACCTACTACTACTGCTCGCAGTCCATCTACTACAAGAAGGTCTGCTGCGACGGCCAGTGCCGCCACTACGTGATCGGCGCCTGCGGCTCGCCGTGAGGCTCCCCCGCGGGCGGCGGCGCGACGCCGCCCGCGGGACCCCCTGAGGAGTGCGCATGGAACTCGTGCGGATCGGATGCGCCTGCCTGGTCGGGCTCGTCTTCGCCGTGTCGGCCGTTTCCAAGCTCCGCGACTTCGACGGCTTCGCCAGGTCCGTCCCCGCGCTGGTGCCCGTCCCGCCCGGCCGCGCCCGGCTCCTGGCGATCGCCACGACCACGCTTGAGGCGCTGGTGCCGCCGCTGCTGGTCGCGCCGGTCACCGCCCCCTTCGGCTTCGGTCTCGCCGCCGTGCTGCTGGCCGCCTTCACCGCGGCCGTCGCGACCTCGGTCCGGCGCGGGCGCCGCACCGCCTGCCGCTGCTTCGGCCCGTCCAGCGCTCCGCTCGGTCCGCGCCACCTCGTCCGCAACGGAGTGCTGCTCGCCTGCGCCGTGCTCGGCGCCCTGGCCCCCGGCGGCCTGCCCCCCGCGGGCGGCATCGCGGTGGCCGCCGCGGCCGGGCTGGCCGGGGCGGTGCTGATCGTCTCCCTCGACGACATCGTCGAGCTGTTCGCGAGGAACCCCTGATGCCCTATCTCATCGCCGCCGTCGTCCTCATCGGGCTGCTGTCCGCGCTGAACCTCGTCCTCACGCTCGCCCTCGTCCGCAGGCTGCGGGAGCAGGGCGCCGCGCACCCGGGGCACGCGGGCCCGCCGATGGCGCTCGGACCCGGCTCGCAGATCGGCGACTTCACCGCGACGACCACCGAGGGCGAGCCGGTCTCCCCGGCGGACCTCCCCGCTCTCGTCGCCTTCTTCTCCGCGAACTGCGCGCCCTGCCACGAGCTGGCCCCGCGCTTCGCGGAGCTCACGACCGGGCTGCCCCGGCTCGCGGTCGTGACCGGCGACGACCCCGAACTGGTCGCGGTCCTGTCCCCGGCGGTCCGCGTCGTCGTCGAGGACCACGACGGCGCCGTGAGCAGCGCCTTCCAGAACACGTGGACGCCGGCGCTCTACATCGTCGACGGCGGGCACCGGGTCGTGGCCGCGGGCGGGCGCCTGGAGGACCTGCCCATCGAATCCCCGGCGTGAGGACGCCCGGGGCGGGACGGGGCCCGGCCGCATGAGAGGGCGCGCCCACGTCCGCGGGCTCGCCGCCGCGGGTGCGGAGGCGAGCGCGCTCATCTGGCGGTCGGCGCCCGGCGGCGTGTCCGGCTACCTGCTGATCACCCTGGCCGAGGCCGCCGCGCCGATCGCGACCGCCTGGCTGATGAAGACGGTGGTCGACCGGCTGACGACGTCGCACGCCCCGGTCGCGGGCCCGGCCGCCGCGCTGGTCGCGGCCGGGCTGGCCGCCGCCGCCCTGCCCGGGATCGGCACCTACCTGCGCGACCAGGCCGGGCGGGCCGCCGGAGTCCGGGCGACCGACCGGCTGTTCGCCGCGACCGAACGCCAGGTCGGGCTGCGGCGCTTCGAGGACCCGGTCTTCCTGGACCGGCTGCGCCTGGCGCAGGAGGCGACCGCCAGCACCGGGTTCCTGGTCGACGCCGTCTGCGGCACCGCGCGCGGCTCGCTGTCCCTCCTCGGCTTCCTCGTCTCGCTGCTGGTGATCAGCCCGGCGATGACGGGGCTGGTGCTCCTGGCGGCCGTGCCGGCGCTGATCGCCGAGCTGCTGCTGTCGCGGAGCCGCGCGGCCATGCAGTGGGCGACCGAGCGGACCCACCGCCGCGAGTACTTCTACAGCGGCCTGCTGACGGACGTGGAGGCGGCCACCGAGATCCGCCTGTTCGGCATCGGCGCCTTCCTGCGCGCCCGGATGATGGCCGAACGCGAACGCGGCAACCGGGCCGAACAGCGGATGAGCCGGCGCGAACTGGCCGTCCAGGGCGGCCTCACCGCGCTGAGCGCCACGGTGGCGGGCGGCGGCCTGTGGTGGGCGATCACGGCGGCGCGGCACGGCTCGCTCGGCGTCGGGGACGTCACCATGTTCGTCGCCGCGGTCGCCGGAGTGCAGACCGCCCTGAACCTGCTGACGTCCTCCATCGCCACCGGCCACGGCCGCCTGCTCGTGTTCACGCACTACGTCGCGGTGACCCGCGCGGAACCGGACCTGCCGAGCGCCGCCACCGGCGGCGCCCCGGAACTGCGGCGGGGCATCGAGTTCCAGGACGTGTGGTTCCGCTACAGCGACGACCATCCCTGGGTGCTGCGCGGCGTCGACCTGACGATCCCGCACGGCTGGGCCGTCGCGCTGGTCGGCCTGAACGGCGCGGGCAAGAGCACGCTGGTCAAACTGCTCTGCCGCATGTACGACCCGACCCGCGGACGGATCCTGTGGGACGGCGTCGACCTGCGGGACATTCCGCCGCACGCGCTGCGCGAGCGCATCAGCGCGGTGTTCCAGGACCACATGAACTACGACATGACCGCGAGGGAGAACATCGCGGTCGGCGACCTCCGGACGCTCGACCGTCCGGAGGCGGTCGAAGGGGCGGCCGCCCGCGCGGGCGTCCACGACAAGCTCGCCACGCTCCCCCACGGATACGACACCCTGTTGACCCGGATGTTCTTCTCCGAGGCCGACAAGGAGGACGCCGACACCGGAGTGGTGCTGTCCGGCGGTCAGTGGCAGCGCCTCGCGCTGGCCCGCGCCTTCGTCCGCGACGGCCGGGACCTGATGATCCTGGACGAGCCCAGCTCCGGCCTCGACCCCGAGGCCGAGCACGAGGTCCACGCCCAGATGCGGCTCCACCGGTCCGGCCGGACCAGCCTGCTGATCTCGCACCGGCTCAGCGCCGTCCGGGACGCCGGCCTCATCGCGATCCTCGACGAGGGCCGCGTGGCCGAGCTCGGCACCCACGAGACGCTGCTGGCGGCGGGCGGCCACTACGCCCGCCTGTTCCGCCTCCAGGCGGCCGGATACCAGGAGGCCCCGCAACCCTCCGGGGGCATCGGATGACGTGGCTCGCCGCCGCGGCGGGCGTGCTCCTGGCGGCCGGCGCCCTCACCGTCTGGGTGCGCCTGCGTTACCTGGTCACCACGGTCGACGGGCCCAGCATGGAGCCGGCGCTCCATTCAGGCGACCGGCTCCTCGTCCGGCGGACCCGGCGGGTGCGCGCGGGTCAGATCGTGGTGGTGCGGATCCAGCCCCCGACGCTGGACGCGCCGCCCCCGGACGCGGGGCCCGCTCCAGGCGAGGAGATTCCGTTCTCGCGGGTCCACCCGGACGGGGAGCTGCTCGTCAAGCGGGCGATCGCCGTGGCCGGTGATCCCGTCCCGGTGGACCGGGTGCCGTGCCTCCGGGAGACGCGGGAGCCGACCGTGCCGCCGGGCGCCCTCGTCGTGCTGGGCGACAATGCCGCCACCAGCTGGGACTCCCGCGACTACGGGTTCGTCCGCGCCGAGCAGTTCATCGGCGTGGCCGTCCGCAGGCTCTCGACACCCTGACCCCTTCGGCGCCGGTTCGCATATGCCGGCGATATGCCGTCCCGCCTAGCCTTCGGGTATGCGCGTGCTGATCGTGGAGGACGAGCCCTACCTGGCCGAAGCCGTCCGTGACGGCCTGCGGCTGGAGGCGATCGCCGCCGACATCGCCGGCGACGGCGACTCCGCCCTGGAGCTGCTCAGCGTCAACTCCTACGACATGGCGGTCCTGGACCGCGACATCCCCGGGCCCTCCGGCGACGAGGTCGCCCGGCGGATCGTCGCCTCCGGCAGCGGCATCCCGATCCTCATGCTCACCGCCGCCGACCGCATCGACGACAAGGCCTCGGGGTTCGAACTCGGCGCCGACGACTACCTCACCAAGCCGTTCGAGCTCCGGGAGCTCGTCATGCGGCTGCGGGCGCTGGACCGCCGGCGCGCGCACGCCCGGCCCCCGGTCCGCGAGATCGCGGGCCTGCGGCTGGACCCCTTCCGCCGGGAGGTCTTCCGCGACGGGCGCTACGTCGCGCTCACCCGCAAGCAGTTCGCGGTGCTCGAAGTCCTCGCCGCCGCCGAGGGCGGTGTCGTCAGCGCCGAGGAACTCCTGGAGCGGGCCTGGGACGCCAACGCCGACCCGTTCACCAACGCCGTCCGCATCACCGTCTCCGCCCTGCGCAAACGACTCGGCGAACCATGGCTCATCGCCACGGTCCCCGGCGTCGGCTACCGGATCGACACCGCCCCCGGCGGCTCGCACGAATAGGCGCCCGGCCCCAGGCGAACGACGGCCCGGGTGCGCTCACTGGGCGGGACGCCACCAGGGCGTGGTGCCGCTCAGATTGCGCTGCACGTTCGTGACGCAGTGGATGTCGCCGCCGGCCGTACCGACGTAGTGGGAGTAGTCCCAGTCCTCGATCCAGTGGACGCGCACGCCCGCTCCGCGCAGGGCCTGCTCGGTGGCCCGCTGGAACACGTCATGCCCGTCCTGCCGCGGCCCGTGCTGGGCCGGGGCCAGGTAACCGCCGGTGCCCGTGCTCACGCCGTTGGCGGCGTCCGGCAGGTACGTGACGGTCAGGTCCTTACGCGGGTAGCCGTCGGGCAGGTCGAGCTTGGTGAAGAGCGCCGGCACCCGGATGACGTCCCGTTCTGTGATCCCGGCCTTCTCGCGGAACTGCCGCAGCGCGCGGTCGACGCCCGCCGCCGCGATGCGGGTGCCGTTCACCAGTTCGGGCTTGGCGAGAGCCTGGGCGACCGTGAGGCCGGGGAACTGCGTGTTGGACGGGGCGACGCCCTCGACCAGCCGCTGCCCACCGCCACCGCCGCGGGCGACCTTCGCCAGGAGGTTCATGCCCATCCGCGGGTCGGCGACGACCATGGCCCAGCCCTTGCCACCGCGCCTGGGCACGAAGTGGAAGAACTCGTCGATGTGGCCCACGCCGAGCCAGCTCGTGTCGATGGCGATCGGGTCCTGGTAGCCCTGGGCCTCCAGCATCCGGGTGAAACTCGCGTCGGGCGCGAACTTCCCCTCGCCTCCGTAGACGATCCGCCCGGTGCTGTACTTGCCGTACGGCGGGATCGTCCCGAAGTTGCCGCTCGAACTGGCCGATCCGTAGTACAGGTTGGCGTCGGGGCGGTCGACCGCCGTCGCGTCGAACTGCTGGAGGCCCGCGACGCCCGGACCGCGCATCATGGTGAAGACCGGCCGGGACGCGTCCCTCAGCGGGCGGTCGCGGGCGGGGAAGTCGGGGGTCACCGCCGGAGACCTGAGGTTGACCACGATGCGGTGCTCCTTGCCGCCCGGCCCCGGCATCGAGGCGTAACCGGCTTGAACATGTCGCCCATCCACTGGTCGCCCCCGGCCGGGGACTCGACGAACGGTGCGCGCAGCCCCTCGGCGTCCAGGCCGCGCCGCAGGTCGCGCCGGTACGCCTCCTGCCCCTTCACTGGCTTGTCGGGCGCGGTCCCCTTCTCGAGCGTCACGGGAGCCTTGGGGTTCGCCACGACCGCGCGCTCCAGGGGCAGGAGGTCGTGCTGGAAGAGAACCGGCGCCACCCGCAGCCGGACCGTGTCGGCCCGGGTCCGGCCGCGGTCGGTGACCGTCAGCGTGAGGTCGCTGAACCCGGACCAGGCGGCCGGGTCGCGGACGACGTCGCGCGCCTCGACGGCGAGCCGCACCCCGCGGCGCAGCTCGCCGGGGCGGATCGCGCCGTCCGTGCCGAGTGCCGTGAGCCGCCCGCCGCGCCGGACGAAGATCCGCACCTTGTCCGCCGACCGGGCGTCGGCGCGCAACGTCGCCCGCGCGGAACCGGACGCGCCCGCCACCGCCGGGATCTCCAGCGGCGCCAGATCGGCGGCGTCGGCCGCGCCGTTGACCACCGCGTCCGCCGCGTCGCCGCACGCCGCCAGCGCCGCGTCGGTGAGCCGCTTCCCGCCGGCGCCGGCCGTGGGGCAGCGGGAGGCGTCGTCGTCCAGGTTCGGAAGCATGATCGCCCCACGGGCGGCGGTCCACGCGCCGCGCCGGGCGTCGTCGGCGGGCGACAGCCGCCCGTCGCGATCGGCGTCGGCGCGCAGCAGCGCCCTCCCGGACGCCGACGACGCGCCCGCCTGCGCGGCCTCGGCCGTGAGACCGCATCCCGCGAGGCAGGCCACCGCGGCCGCGGCCAGCCCGGTTCGTACGATTCGCTTGTGATCGTTCATGGTGACGAGCCTGGCGATGGGGCCCCCGCCCGGGCATCGGCCGTACGGCAGATCTTCCGGGCGGGCGCCTCGGCCGTTCGGCAGAGCCGCCCGCGGGCCCGTGCGGCCGGGGCGTTGATCGTCGTGCTCGCGGCGGCCGCCGCCGCGGGCACGCCGGGCACGGGTCCGCTGATCACGGTCCCGGCCTGGCTGACCGGTGCCGCCCTGGTCCTGATGCTGGCCTTCCCGGCCGCCCGTCCGGGCGCCGTCGCCGGCACGGCCGCGGCCGGCTCGCTGGCCGCGACCCTGCTCTACCGGGGCCCGGCCGACAACCGGACGGCCGGCTGGTGGCTGGCCGAGACCGCCGCCGCGACGGTCCTCCTCCACCTGGTGGTACGGCGCGCGGAGGCCCGTCCCGCCGCGATCGCGGGCGCGGCGGCCGCCGCCGCGGTGACCGCGCTTCCGCTGCGGCTGACACTGCACGTCGTCCCGCCCGCCAGTGCGCGCGGCGCGCTGCTCGGCTGCCTGTTCTGCGGGCTCGGCGCGGCGGTCGCCGCCGGCACCGGGGCCTACCTGCGGTTCCTGGACGCGCGGCGGTCCCGGTCGGTGGCCGAGGCGCGCCGCGCGCAGCGCCTCGCCCTGGCACGCGACCTGCACGACTTCGTCGCCCACGAGGTCGGCGGAATGATCGTCCAGGCGCAGGCCGCCCAGATCGGCGGCGACTCCGGGGAGGCCCTCAGGCGGATCGAGGCGGCCGGGGCGCGCGCCATGGCCTCGCTGGACCGCACCGTCCACATGCTCCACGACGAAGGCCCCCGGGAGGGGCCGCACGGCCTGGACGAACTGCCCGCGCTCGTGGACCGCTTCAACGAGTCGAGTGCGGCCCGCGTCCGGCTGGCGATGGACGCGGAGACCCCGCCCCCCGAGGTCTCGGCGACGGCGTACCGGCTGGTCGTCGAGGCCCTGACGAACGTCCGCCGGCACGCCTCGGGCGCCACGGCGGTCGAGGTCGCCGTCACCGCGACCGGTCCGGCCCTGCGCGTCACCGTCACCGACGACGGCCGCGGGGGGCGCGCGGGCCCGCTGCGCGAGCGGCGCCGCGGCGGCCTCGGGCTGCCCGGGATCGCCCTGCGCGTCGAGGCGCTGGGCGGCGACTTCGACGCCGGCCCCGCGGAGGGGCGAGGCTGGCGGGTCAGCGCCCTGATCCCGGTACGATCACCGCGATGACCACTCGGATCCTCATCGCCGACGACCAGGACGACGTCCGAGGGGGCTACCGCATCATCCTGGACGCCCAGCCCGACATGCGGGTGGTCGGAGAGGCCGCCGACGGCGCGACGGCCGTCGAGCTGGCCCGCAGGCTGCGTCCCGACGTCGTCCTCGCCGACATCCGGATGCCCCGCATGGACGGCCTGGAGGTCACCCGGCTGCTGGCCGGCCCCGGCGTCCCCGATCCCCTCCGGGTGGTCGTCGTCACCACCTTCGACCTCGACGAGTACGTGCACACCGCGCTGCGCGACGGCGCCTGCGGGTTCCTGCTGAAGCGCTCGGGCCCCGCGCTGCTCGTGGAGGGCGTCCGCGCGGCCGCGGCGGGGGACGCGCTCATCAGCCCCTCGATCACCACCCGGCTGCTGCGCCGGTTCGCGCCGCCCGTGCCGCGCGCGGACGACGAGCGCCTCACCGGCCGTGAGGCCGAGGTCGCGACCCTCGTCGCGCGGGGCCGCACCAACGCGGAGATCGCCGCCGAGCTGTCCATCACGTCCGGCACCGCCAAGACGCACGTCGCCAACGTCCAGCACAAGCTCGGCGTCCGCAACCGGGTCGAGATCGCCGCCTGGGCCTGGCAGACCGGCCGGCTCCGCCCCTGACCGCGCGGGCGCCGCCCGTCACCGGTGCTCCACGACCGGAGAGTCGCGGGGCGGGGCGGGGAGTGCGGAGCCGAAGACCCAGGGAGAGGTCTCGGCGATGAAGTCGCTCGGGAAGCCGGGCGTGAACTCGGCGGCCCGGGTCAGCCGAGCGACGATCTCGGGCGGGAGGGTGAGATCGACGGCGGCGAGATCGTCGCGCAACTGATCACTGGTGCGTGCCCCGATGATGGGGTGGACGAGGGGCGAACGGCTCATCGTCCAGGCGATCGCCACCCGCGCCGGAGTGGTCCCGAGCTCGTCGGCGACCTCCCCGACGACGCGGGCGACGGCGTGGTCGCCGTCCGAGAGCGGGGCGCCGGCGAGCCGGCCGCCGGCGTTCCCCGGGCGGGTGTATTTTCCCGACAGCACCCCGCCGGCCAGCGGGCTCCAGGCGGTGACGCCGAGTCCGAGCGTCTCGGCCATCGGCAGCAGGTCCCGTTCGATGTCGCGCTTCAGCAGGCTGTAGGGGACCTGCAGGGCTATGAACCGGCTCCAACCGCGCCACTGGGCCAGGGTGTTGGCGTGCGCGACGACCCAGGCGGGGGCGTCGGAGATCCCCACGTACAGCACCTTGCCGGCCTGGACCGCGTCGTCGAGCGCGCGCATGGTCTCCTCGACCGGCGTGTGCCGGTCCCACATGTGCACCCAGTACACGTCGAGGTAGTCGGTGCGCAGCCGGCGCAGGCTGGTCTCCAGCGACGCGCGCAGGTTCTTGCGGTGGTTGCCGGCGGCGTTCGGGTCGTCGCGGTCGCGGGAGACGGTGTACTTGGTGCCGAGAACGAACGAGTCCCGCCGGCCTTCCAGCAGCTCGCCGAGGAACTCCTCGCTGGCCCCGTCGCGGTAGTTCACCGCGGTGTCGATCATGTTCCCGCCGGCGGCGGCGTACTGGTCGAGCATCCGGCGGCACTCGGGCAGGGGCGCGCCCACGCCGCCCTGCTCGCCGAAGGTCATCGCACCCAGGATCACCTCGGAGACCCGCAGGCCGCTGGCGCCCAGTGTGCGGTACCTCATGCCTTCTCCGACCCGGAGAACAGCTGCGCGGCCCGCGCGACGACCTCTTCGTGCGGCACGTCGCGCACATGCTGGTCCAGCGCCCACCGGTGCCCGAACGGGTCGAGGAACTGACCGGTGCGATCACCCCAGAACGCGTCGTGCACCGGCTCGAAGACCGTGGCCCCGGCCGCCGTCGCCCGCGCCCAGGCCGCGTCGGCGTCGGAGACGTCGACGTGCAGCGCGGCGGGGGTGCCACCGAGGCTCGCCGGCGCTCGCATTCCGCGTTCGGGCATCTCTCCCGCCACGGCCAGGACGGTGTCACCGAGCCGTAGTTCGACGGTCAGCGTCTGCCCGCCGGGAAGCGCTATGCGGCTCGTCTCGCGCGCGCCCAACGCCTCGGTGTACCAGGCGGCGGCCTGGTCGGGATCGGTGACGACCAGATGGATCGCGATATTCGTCATGAGGCGGGACCATACACGTTGTACGGACAGCATGTACAGACATCGCGTATGATGGGGTCATGTCCGCCAAGCGCTCCTCCCGGCCCGCTCGTCGATCCGACACCCCGCCCGCCTCCGGCCAACCCGGGGAGCAGATCCTGTCCGCGACGCGCGAGCTGCTGCGGGAGCGCCGGTTCGACGGCCTCAGCGTGGCCGACATCCTGACCACCGCCGGGGTGTCCCGCGCCAGCTTCTACTTCTACTTCCCCAACAAGCAGGCCGTTCTGGCCGAGCTGGTGCGCCGGTCCGTGACACAGGGCCGGCAGGCGGCCCAGCCCTGGACGGACGGACGACAGGACCCGATCACCGCACTGCGAGCGGGGACCCGGGAGGGCGCCCGGCTGTGGCGCGAGAACGCAGGCGTCCTGATGGCGATCGTGGAGAACTGGGCCTCCGACGCGGACCTGCGAGCTCTCTGGCTTGAGCAGATGGACCTGTTCACCGATGCCGCCGTGGCGCGCATCCAGTCCGACCCGCAGGCCCTGCAGCGACTCGCCGGCAAGAACGTACGCGCCGTCGCCGCGTCACTGACCTGGCAGGGCGAGCGGCTCTACTACCTGGCCGCAGCCGGGATCCCGCCCTTCGACGACGAGGAGACCCTCGTCGATGTCCTCACCGACGCCTGGACCGCCACCCTCTACGGGCGACCGACCGAGGAAACGACAGGTTGACCTGGGAGGGCCCCGACAGCGGCGTGGCCGTCGGCAGACCGAGGCTCGGCGCCGTCGCGGCCCGGGCCCACCGTGAGCGCCCGAGCACATTGTGGCCCGTTCAGTCCAGAACCAGTACGGTGAAGGCATGCCCCGGCCCCGCGAGTTCGACGAAGATCTTGTGCTTCTCGCCATCCGCGACGAGTTCTGGGACAAGGGCTACGCGGCGACGTCGATGGACGACCTGCTGCGCGTGAGCAAGCTGGGCAAGGGCAGCCTCTACGGGGCGTTCGGAGACAAGCGAAGCCTGTTCCTGCGGGTGCTGCGCAACTACGACGACGCGAACCTGCTGATGCTGCGCGAGCGCCTGGCGTCCGCGGCGCGAGGGATCGACCTGGTGCGCGAGTTCCTGCTCGGCCCGACCGGCGACCCGACCGGAGCCGCTGCGCGCCGGGGTTGCCTGCTGGCCAACAGCAACGCCGAGCTGGCCACCTGCGTTCCGGATGTGGCCGCCGAGGCTCGCCGCAGCTACGACGCGATCGCCACCATCCTCACCGCGGCACTGGAGCGCGCCCAGCGCGAAGGCGATCTCGCCCCCGACGCCGACCCCGCCGAGACCGCCCGCGCGATCCTCGTCGCCCAACTCGGCCTCGTCGCGCTCGGGCGCACCGGCATGGACATCGACACGCTCACCGCGGTGGCCCACTCCACCCTGGCGCGGCTACTGCCCACCCCAGCGCACTAGCCAGCAGACCACCGCCCGACCTGTACCGTCGCGGCCCGCAACCGGCCCGCAGCCCTGAAGAGTCGCCGTTCAATGTTTATTGACTGTGCAGTCCATAACTGGATAGTTTGCGGACTGAACAGTCCACAACTTGGAGGGAGGGCGGCATGGCCGTCCTGGCAGACAAGGTCGCCGTGGTCACCGGTGGCAGCACGGGCATCGGATTCGCGACCGCACGCGCGTTCCTCGAGGAGGGCGCCAGGGTCTTCATCACCGGTCGCCGCAAGGACGCGCTCGACGCCGCGGTCGCCGAGCTCGGACCCGCGGTAACGGGCGTGGTCTGTGATGTCTCGGTGCCATCGGAGCTCGACGCGTTCTACGAGACCGTGCGCGACCAGGCCGGCCGCATCGACGTGCTGGTCGCCAACGCCGGCATCGGCATCGTGGCTCCGCTCGGCGAGGTGACGGAGGATCTGATCGACTCGATCTTCGCCGTCAACGTCAAGGGAACGATCTTCACCGTGCAGCAGGCGCTGCCGCTGCTCGGCGCGAACGCGTCGGTGATCCTCACAGGCTCGACCGCCGGGACACGGCCCGACCGGGGACTCGAGGTCTACGGGGCGTCGAAGGCCGCGATCCGCAACCTCGCCCGCGGTTGGGCCCTCAGCTCGCGCACACGTGGCTTCCGGGTCAACGTCGTGTCCCCGGGCGGCACCCGCACCCCCGGTCTCCTCGATCTGGTCACGCCCGAGATGCTCAAGCAGGCCGAAGGCGCCGTCCCCCTCGGCCGGCTCGCCGAACCCGAGGAGATCGCCGCCGTGACGACGTTCCTCGCCTCGGACGCGTCGAGTTACGTCAACGGTGCCGAGTTCTTCGCCGACGGTGGCTACGCGCAGGTGTGAGTGCTCCCGCCCGGTCCGCGGCGAGGTCGCGTCGGGCGGTCAGGCCGCGGTTGACGCGGCGGTGATCTTGGCGGGGTTCATCATCCACAGCACCTGGCCGATGCCCTGGTCCGTGGCGTCGACGGTGAGGACGGTGAACGTCCGGCCGTCGCGCTGGAGCAGGGCGGCGTACTGGCCGTTCACGGTGGCCCACTCCACGTCGACCCCGTCCCAGAAGTGGTTCGCGAACGCCCGGACGTACTTGGCGACACGGACCGCGCCCACCACCGGGAAACGGGACGCGCGGACGGCGCCGCCGCCGTCGGAGTAGCTGACCGCGTCCGCGGCGAGGATCTCCTCCAGGGCGGCCAGGTCGCCGGCGCGGGCGGCGGCGACGAAGGCGGTCAGCAGCCTGCGCTGCTCGGCGCCGGTCACCGGCGCCCGCCGCTCGGACCGCAGGTGCTTGCGGGCCCTGCTGACCAGCTGCCGGACCGCCGGCTCCCCCGCCTGGAGGATCTCGGCGATCTGCGGATAGGGGTAGTCGAACGCCTCGCGCAGCACATAGGCGGCGCGTTCGGTGGGCGACAGCCGTTCCAGGAGCATCAGGACCGCGAGGTTGAGCGCCTCGCCGCGTTCGGCGCCCAGGTACGGATCGGCGCCGGTGTCGACGGGTTCGGGCAGCCAGGGACCGACGTAGCTCTCCCGGCGGACCCGGGCGGACTGCAGGACGTTGATCGCCAGCCGCGTGATGGTCGTCGCCAGGAAGGCGGCGGGATCGGCCACGGCGGCGCGGTCGTAGGTCTGCCAGCGCAGCCAGACGTCCTGCACCAGGTCCTCGGCCTCGGTGGCGCTGCCCAGCATCCGGTAGGCGATCCCGAACAGCCGCGGCCGCACCTCGGCGAAGACCGCGGTGGCGTGGTCGAGTTCGCCCGCCGCCGGGTCGCCGCCCGGTCCGCCGTCCGCCGCCATGATCGCCCCCGTTCGGATCGCCGGCCGGTCCTGTCTCACCTGCCCCCGGACAGCTCAGACAAGACGGGCCGCTCTCCCGCGAGAGTAACCGCTACCGGTTCACCGTTCGATCAGATGGCCTCACCCTGCGCCGCCGCGGCCCCGCCGGCCGGCCCGGGCGCCTCCTCACGGAAGTCGATCTTCCGGTGGGTGCCGTCGCACAGCGGCTTGCCGGCCGACTGCCCGCACCGGCACAGCGTCACCCTGTTGCGGGTCTCCAATGGCCGCCCGTCCGCGCGGTGCACGGGCACGCCACCGGTCACCCACAGCGCGCTGGCCAGCCCGTCCTCCTCTTCGAGCACGGCGATGGCGGGCGGAAGGCCGGGCTCGATGGTCTCCCCGCCGCGCCGCAGTGCGTAGCTGTAGGAGCCGGAGGGGCAGTGCTCGATCCGCCCCATGATGTTGGAGCGCACGTCGCTGTCGCCGGTCTCGGCGAGCATCTCCGCGATCGGCCGCGTGCGCCCGATGCAGAACGCCGCGTGGATGCACAGCTCGCCGACCCGCTGCGCGGAGATGCCCACCCCGTCGTGCACGTGCTGCAGTTCCTCGTAGGGCCGGACGTCGGCGCTCTCGGTGCCGTCGAACCCGATCAGTGCGTGCGTCCCGTCGCAGAACGGCTTGGACCGGGAATGGCCGCAGCGGCACAGCGCGTAGACGGGCTCGGTCGGCAGGGCGTCGCCGGTCTGCCAGGTGAGCGCGCTGTTCTCGGCGGAGACGATCTTCCGTTTGCGCCGGAGCGGGATCCCGCCGCGCACGAGGTACGGGCCGTGGGGGAGGACGTCGACGCGCTGCGGCTCGTCGCCTGCGCCCCAGCCGCGCTCCTCCGGCGGGACGTACTCGAACGTGGGGCCGGCCGTCGCGCCGTCGCCGTCGGGCGTCCGCATCAGCGCCTGGGCCTGCGCCTTGAGCTGGTACATGGAGGCGACGGAGACCGCGAGCAGCCGCGGGCTGCCGTTGAACGCCTGCTCCAGCAGGTGAAGGAGAGTGCAGTACGTCCGGTTGAACTCCTCCTGGGCCGCGCGGATCTCGCTCCCGGGGGCGTGGTCGGCGACCTTGGGGTTGGGCCGCATCGGCAGGACGCCGGCGAAGTCGACGCCGAGCGGCTCGCCGGTGGGGCCGGACGCCGGCGTGTCGCCGCGGCGGTAGCGGCGGCCGGCCCTGAGCTCCTGGAAGCGGTAGTAGTGGGCGACCTCGTCGCGGTCGGGATGGTGCACGTCGGGGTCGCCGTCCCAGACCGCGCCGCGGGACGTGCCCTCGCCCTCCTCGACGATCTCCTCCAGCGCCGCCAGCGCCGAGGCGAGACCGGTGACCTCGATCATCCGCCCGGCGGTGTGCGCGAAGTGCCCGGCGTGGAGCTGGCGTGCCGGGTCGCCGGAGAAGACCTCCGCCTCGCCGAGCCGGTCGCACAGGCCGCGCAGCCCGGCCTCGATCGCGTCGTAGAACTGCCCGATCGTCTCGTAGCGGTCGCCTTCGGCGGGGGCGCCGGCCGGTGCCGGCTGCTCCAGGTGCAGGAACATGTCGATCGCCGCGTCGCCGAACGGGAGCAGCGACAGCTCCAGCGAGGCGTCGCCGTGCGGCAGCCGGCGAGGGTGCGGCGGCAGCAGCTCCGGCGCGTCCAGCCGCGGGCTCCCGCCTACGGCGTTGAGCAGGTTCGCCGCCAGCACCAGGTGCAGCATCTCCTCGATGAAGACGCCCGCCACCGCCTCGACGGCCTCGGGGTTGCGCTCCGGGTCGAGCGAGTAGAGCGCGCACAGGTACGGCGGCAGGGTCGCGTGCTCCAGTTCGACCGCCCACTGCAGGTGCTCGCGGAGATCATCGAGCGTGGCGATTCCGGTCGACGGGACGGGTTCGGGGGCATGCTGCCGCCCAGTTGGTGGGTTCATGGGTGTCTCGCTTCGGATGTCGTGGGATGGGCAGAGGTCAGGCGCCTTCGCCGGGGCGGTGCCCGCGGGACCGGGGAGCGGCCCTCAGTTCCTCGGCCGCGCCGAGGAGGTTGCGGAGCTCGATCTCCTCGGCCTCTACCTCGGCCGGGTCGAACAGCCACTCGGAGGCCGGCCGCGCCGCGGCCCGCACCGGGTCGCTCGCCTCGGCCAGCTCCAGTTCGGCCTCGACCTCCGCCTCGAACTCGTCGCCGATGGGGGTGTTCATCAGTCCTCCACACACGGTTCGTTCGGCCGGCCGCCCGGACGCCTGGTCGCGTGGACCAGCCGCACCGGGCGGCAGCACCCGGTGGATCTCGCGGAGCATCGCGTCTCGCCGGGGGTCAGGAATCCCCGGGGACCCGCAGGTGCGCGCGCTCGGCGAGCTCGGCGTCGTCCACGAGGGTCAGCATCGGCTTGCCCGGCTCGCAGAGCATGGTGACGACGAACCGGACCGGCATGTCGTCGCGGTTGTTGCCGTCCTGGTAGTGGATGACGTCGCCGCCGGGCTCCCAGAACGCCTCGCCCGCCGGGACGGGCCGGGGCGGCTGCCCTTCGAGCTCCATCAGCATCTCGCCCTCCAGCACGTAGCCGAACGCCGGACCGGGGTGCCGGTGGGGCGGCGCGCCGGGGTCGCCGGGCGGGTACTCGATGACCACCGTCATGGCGTGCGCGCCGGCCGGGATGAACGGCGGCTCCACCTCCTGGACGGTGGTGAGCGCGGTCTGCCACGCGGTCGACCCGGGCTTCGGCTCGGCGGCGGTGGAGTCAGGGCCGGACATGGGGGCGCCTCCTCGGCTCGTCGGTGCGGGCGCCGGTCACTTGACGGGGTTCGCGGCCAGCCAGGCGGCGTAGGTGACCTCGCCGAGCGTCGCGGCGCCCTCGTCCGGGACGAGGTCGCGCTCGTGCATCTCGGCGCCGAAGTAGTGCGCGTGCGGGTCGGTGACCACCTCGCGCGGGTCGCCCCAGGCGGCCAGCGCCTTGCGGAAGAACTCGTCCATCCGGGACGCCTCGGGGCCGGCGATCTGGATCCGGCCGTTCAGCGGCGTTCCCGCCGCGGTCCGCGCGACCGTCCGGGACACCTCCTCGCCCGCGATGGGCTGGAACAGCACGGGCGGCATCGGGACCGCGTCGCCGCCGGCGGCGGCCTCGTCGGCGATCCTGCGGCCGAACTCGAAGAACTGCGTCGCGTGGATCAGCGAGAACGGGATCGGCGACTCCTCGATCAGCCTCTCCTGCGCGAGCTTCGCCCGGAAGTAGCCGATGTCGGGACGCCGGTCGGTGTTCACGATGGTCAGCGCGACATGGTGGCCCACACCGGCCTTCTTCTCCGCCTCCAGCAGGTTGCCGGTCGAGGTCGTGAAGAAGTTCAGCACGGCCTCGTCCTCGAAGGACGGCGAGTTGGACACGTCGACCACCGCGGACGCGCCCTCGAGCACCTCGGCCAGCCCCTCGCCCGTGAGCGCGTTCACGCCCGTGTTCGGCGCGGCCGGCACCGCCTCGTGCCCGTGCTGCCGGAGCATCTCCACGGCCTTCGAACCGATCAGCCCGGTGCCGCCGATGACCACGATCTTCATGAGGAACCCTCCCGTCCGCCGGGCGGTCGGTCACCGCCCGGTCGCCAGCTAGGACAGGGCACCCGTCCGGGCTGTGACGGCTCCGGCGAAGATTTCCCGGACGCCGCGCGAATCGGGCCGCGGCCGTCACAACTCCGGGCCCTCGCCTGTCCTTGCAGTCGGACGAGTTCATGCGACGACGGGAGCGAGACCGTGCCACCAGCAGGTGCCGCATGCCGTATCCGGATCCGGATGACCGCGCGCGCGGTCGACGAGCCGCACCGCGCCTCGAGTCAGCTCGAACTCCTGTTCGACCTCACCTTCGTGGTGGCGGTCGCGGCCGTCACCGCCCGGTTCGCGGACCACATCGCCGGCGGGCACGCCCTGTCCGGGCTCGTCCCGTTCCTGCAGGTCTTCTTCGCCGTGTGGTGGGCGTGGATGAACTTCACCTGGTTCGCGTCCTCGTACGACACCGACGACATCCCCTACCGGCTGCTGACCATGGTGCAGATGGCGGGCGTCCTGGTCCTCGCCGCGGGCGTGCCGGCCGCGGCCGGCCACGCCGACTACCGCGCCGTCGCGATCGGCTACCTCGTCATGCGGGCCGCCCTCGTCGCGCAGTGGCTGCGGGCCGCGGCCGAAGACCCGGCGGGCCGCGGCACCGCGCTGCGCTACGCCCTCGGCATCACCGTCGCTCAGGCGGGCTGGATCCTCTGGCTCGTCGCGGCGCAGGCGAACCTTCTGCCGTCGTCCGCCCAGTTCCCCTGCTTCGCCGCCCTGGCCGTCCTGGAGCTGACCGTGCCGCGGTGGGCGGAACGGACGAGCCCCACCAGCTGGCACCCCCACCACATCGCCGAACGCTACGGCCTGTTCATGATCATCCTGTTCGGGGAGAGCGTCCTCGCCGCGTCCAACGCGGTCGCCGAAGCGCTCGAAGGGGCCGAGGTCGGCCGGCGGCTCCTCATCATCGCCGGCTCCGGTCTCGTCCTGCTGTTCGCCCTCTGGTGGCTCTACTTCCTCGTCCCCGCGGGCGAGGGGCTCAACGACCGCCGCCACCGCTCCTACCGGTGGGGCTACGGCCACTACGGCATCTTCGCGAGCCTCGCGGCGCTCGGCGCGGGGCTTGAGGTGGCGGTCGCGCAGACCGGACACGACCTCGAAGCGTCACCTCTCGCGGTCTGCTACGCCGTGGCGGTCCCGACCGCTCTGTTCGTCATGCTGCTCTGGAAGGTCCACACGCCCATCCTGGCCGCGCCCGTCCTGCGCCCCGCAGTGGTGGTGCCCGGGGTCGCCGCCGTCCTGCTCATGCCGTCGGCGGCCGCACACGTCGGAGTGGCCACGGTCATCGCAGCGATTGCCGCCCTGGCCGTCGTGATGACCGTCCTCACGATCGCGCCCGGCGACAACAGGTCTCCGCGACAGGAAACGCGCGCCGCGACCTAAGCCCACAGCGGTCACAGAAGACTGGCCCCCGCAACGACGAAAACCCCGGGGCTTGCCGCTCCGGGCAGCGGCACAGGCTCCTCGATGACCCGGTACGGCTCGGTGCCGGTTTCGGCCCCGCCCATCTGTGCTTGTAGAGCGAAGGTGCGCGGATGTCCAGCCGGGCGGCCAGGGCTCGCATCGTGAGGCCATCACAGCCCTCCTCTTCGCGCAGGCCCATCTGGGCCGCGCGGGAGCTCAGGACGCCGAGTTCAGGCCGGTCGCTCACGGTGAGGTCTTCTCTCAGTGCGCAGCCTCGACGCGCTTCTTGAGCGCGTCGTTCATGGCGGCGAACTCGTCCTGGACGTCGATCGCACTCTCGGCGAAGGGCACCAGGAAGCCGGTGAAGTTCTCCCCCTGGGTCAGCTTGACGCGCCCAGGGCCCATCTCCTGGATGAGGAAGTAGTGCTCGCCGTCGACCACGCCCGGGACACCGAACCGGCCGATCCAGCGCAGTTCGTGCCCGGGGTCGGCGACCAGGACGGTCGGCTTGAAGGTCATCCCCTTCCCGCCGTCGTCGCCGGCCAGCTTGTTGACCAGCTTCGCGCCCTTCTTCGGCTCGCCGACGGCGCTGAGGATGAACGGGTTCCACTCGGGATAGGCCTGGAAGTCGGTGAGCACCTGCCAGACCTGGGCGGCGGAGGCGTTGACCTCGATCTCGGCGCGGAGCTTGTGCGGATGGATCCGGGTCCAGCCGTACAGGCTCCCGATGACGACGACGAGTGCGACGACCACGATCCCCGCGACGCGGACGATGCGGACGGCCATAACAACCCCTCCCTCTCAGCTAACCTTATTAGCCATAACCATAAGGCTAATGCAGTTAGCTGCACAAGGTCACTCCCCCCATCCCGAAGGCCGTCACCCGTTTCCACACATGCGCCGATAGTGGAATGAAGCATTCCGTTCTGCTAGAGTGAGAGCAGAACGTTCCGTTCCGCAAAGTTAGGGGTTCGATCATGACCTTCCTCGTCACAGGTGCCACCGGGACCGTCGGCCGTCTCGTCGTCGAGGAACTCCGCGCGGCAGGGCAGCCGGTTCGCGCCCTGACCAGGAACCCCGCCAGGGCCGCCTTTCCCGAGGGTGTCGAGGTCGTCGCCGGCGACCTCGCCGACCTCGACTCACTGACCGGTGTCTTCGACGGCGTCGTGGCCGCACACCTGATCAACTTCGCGGGTGACGACTACACGCCCCTGCCCGACGGTGCCGGTCTGGTGCGGCTGGCCGCCGAGGCGGGCGTACGGCGGGTCACGGTGCTCGGCGGGCGCGCGGACGGTGGGCTGGAGCAGGCTCTGGCCGCCGGCGGCATCGAGTGGACGCTGCTCGAACCGGTCGAGTTCATGTCCAACACGCTGCGCTGGTGGGCACAGACGATCAAGGCCGAGGGCATCATCAAGGAGCCGTTCGGGGACCGGCTCAGCGCGCTGGTGCACGAGCGCGACATCGCCGCCGTGGCCGCCACGGTGCTGGTCGAGGGCGGGCAGGGCGGCGAGACGCTCACCATCACCGGCCCCGAGGCGATCACGCTCAGGGACAAGGTCGCGATCCTGAGCGCGGCCATCGGCACGAACGTGGGGTTCGTGGAACTGACCGTGGACGAGGCGCGCGCCAAGTGGCGCGGCGACGGCATGGGCGAGGGGACCATCGAGTTCCTCGTCAACGCGCTGGGGAACACGCCAGAGGCCGGCTACACCGTGGTCCCGACCGTCAAGGAGATCACCGGCCGCGACGCGCGCGGCTTCGCCCAGTGGTCCGCCGAGAACGCCGCCGCCTTCCGCTCCTGATCGGCGACCACCGGGCAAAGGCGGCGGCACGGGCGCACTGCGGCGTACGCCGCAGTGCGCCCGTGCCCCTTCCGGGCTCAGAAACCCCGCCTCGCCGGCTGCGATCAAGAACTGTGGACCGCCTCGACACGTCGTGAGAAGCGGAAAGAGCCCCCACGCTGTCGCGTGGGGGCTCTTTCCGTCACTACCCCATCTTCCACTCGATGGCCCGGAGCCGTCTCCGGCTGTCTCTCGGACTCGTGACTGTCGCTGCTCATCGCGCGAGGCGCCGGTGGCGGGGGCGTCGGCACCGACGATCTCGACGACGACGCCGCGTTCGACGTTGGTCTGCCGCCCTACATCCGGCTGCACGCACTCCTGGCACCCGAGCCGGGTGCTCCCCGGCACCGCCGGCCCCGGGCGGTCACCCAGCGCCTCGAGCCCGGTGACAAAGCCACCCGGCTTCGGACGGTCCATGAGTGCGACGGCGGCCCGGAAGGGCGGCCGGAGCCTAGGGAAACAAACGAAAGGAACAAGAACAATGGAAATCAGGATTGCGGATCCTCGCGATCTGAAGGGCATCCGCCGGATCGTGAGCGACGTGGTGGCGGACCGCAACCAGTACTGGGTTCGGCGGGCCCTCCCGCTGGAGCCCTCCTTCCAGGACGTTCGGACCGTCTACCTGGTCGCGGCCGAGGGCGAGGAGGTCCTCGCCTTCATGCGCGGGCGGTGGATCAGTCGGTCGTGGTCGGAGCTGCACGTGGGCCCCGACGAGGACTTCCACGTGGACATGTTCGCCGTGGTCTCCGGCCACAGCGGGAAGGACCTCGTGCGGCTCTTCGTGGAGTCGGCGGGCGAGTTCTTCACGGGGCCGGTCACGATCGGCTTCAACGTTCCCGAGGGCAGTCCGCTGCTCGACGTGCTGGTGACGCTGGGGTGTGAGATCGCCCCCACCGACACGTTCTACGAGACCGGTGCACGGCGCCTTCAGGGCCGGTGGCACCGCGGTAGCTAGTTCGTGAGGGGGTGGTGGGGCCGCGCTGGCCCCACCACCCCCTCATTGTTCGCGTGGGTGTCGCGTGTCCGGGGGCCGGTCCGGAGGGACCCCCACCGCCGCGCTCGGCACAAGACACGCAAGCCACGCGGCACCTGGACACCCACCGGGCACATCACCCCGCCCGCAGCCTGAACCCCCGGCACTCACGACGCTGACACACCGCCACAAACCGGACCCAAGGGCCGAGGCATCCTCCTGCGTGCCTGCCGCTTCGGTCGCTGCGGTCACAGAAGACTGGCCTCCGTAACGACGAAGACCCCGGAGCTTGCTGCTCCGGGGTCTGTTCCGTCACTGTGGGGCTAGGACTTTCGTCTGTACCCCTGAGTGGGCGAGGAGGGATTTGAACCCTCACATCCTTTCGGACACACGGACCTGAACCGTGCGCGTCTGCCGTTCCGCCACCCGCCCGTGGGTGCCGTCCCGTTTCCGGGTGCCTGAAAAGGCTAGCACGGGGCCGGGGGTGGTTAGGTATCCAGATACGCCGAGCGAACCTTCGCACCGATACGATCGTCTACCAGTGGGGAAGGGAGGTGCCCGTGGGCGTCATTCAGCGCTTCGAGCGACGGCTCGAGGGCATGGTCGAAGGGGCCTTCGCCCGTGCCTTCAAGTCCGAGCTGCAGCCGGTCGAGGTGGCCAGTGCTGTGCAGCGCGAGATGGACGATCGGGCGGCGATCGTGGCACAGGGCCGCACGCTCGTGCCGAACGACTTCGTCGTGGAGATCTCTCAGCAGGACGGGCAGCGGCTGCAGGTGTACGCCGACAGCCTGAGCCAGGAGCTGGCGAATCTCGCGCGCGAGTACGCGAAGGAGCAGGGGTACTCCTTCGTGGGTCCGGTGCGGGTGAGGTTCGAGAACGCGGGGGACCTCGCCACGGGCATGTTCCGCATCAGGTCGGGCGTGATCCGGGGCTCGACGGTCGAGGGCGGGGAGATCCGCCGGCCGGTGAGCGACGTGCCGCAGGGCGGCCGGGGCGGGGTGTTCGGGGGGCATCCGCGCCTTCTGGTGACCACGGCGGTGGAGGGATCGGACACGACTCAGCGCACCTATGAGATCAACACTCCCGTGACCCTGCTGGGTCGCGGCACCGACTGCGACCTGCGCCTCGTCGACCCCGGCGTATCACGGCACCATGCCGAGATACGCGTAGAAGGTCCCGAAATCGCTCTCGTGGATCTAGGGTCGACCAACGGCTCGTTCGTGAACGGGCAGCCGATCCGGCGGGTGACGCTGGTCGACGGCTCCCGGGTCACGATGGGCCGCACCACTCTTGTGTTCCGCCGCGATAGGGAGTAACCCCGACTCCGATGTCCCCATTCACCCTCACGCTGATCAAGCTGGCGTTCCTCGCGGTGCTGTGGCTGTTCGTCATCGCGGCCGTCGGCGTGATCAGGGCCGACCTGTTCGGCTCGAAAGCCGCCTCGAAGGCGGCCAATCGCGCGTCCCAGCCCCGTCCCCCCCGGGCGGCGAGACAGCCGAAGCCGCCGCGGCCGCAGCGCAGCGCCCAGAACAGCGCCCCGACAAAGCTGGTCGTCGTCCAGGGCGAGCGGGCCGGCACCGTCATCGACCTCACGGGGGTGCCCATCACCATCGGCCGCGCCAATGACGCCACGCTCGTCGTGACCGACGACTACGCTTCGAGCCGGCATGCCCGACTTTTCGCGCAGGACGGTCAGTGGATCGTGGAAGATCTCGGCTCGACCAATGGGACGTATCTCGGACGCACGAAGGTGAGCCGGCCGATGCCGATTCCACCCGGCGTTCCGGTCCGTATCGGCAAGACCGTGATCGAGCTGCGCAAATGACACTGGGAATCCGCTACGCCGCGCGCTCCGACGTGGGCATGCTGCGCGAGGGCAACGAGGACTCGGCGTACGCGGGCGCGCACCTGCTCGCGGTGGCCGACGGGATGGGCGGGCACGTCGGCGGCGAGATCGCGAGCGCCGCGGCGATCGAGGCGCTGCGGGGGCTCGACAAGGACCTTCCCGCGACCGAGCTGCTGGCCGCGCTGGAGCACACGGTCAAGACGGCGAACGACAACCTGCACCGCATCGTGGAGTCCGACCCCGCCCTGCAGGGCATGGGGACGACGCTGACCGCGATGCTGTGGGCGGGCAACCAGGTCGCGCTGGTGCACATCGGCGACTCGCGCGCCTACCTGCTCCGCGACGGCAGCCTGTTCCAGATCACGCACGACCACACGCTGGTGCAGTCCCTGGTCGACGAGGGCAGGATCAGCCCGGACGAGGCGGCCTCGCACCCGCAGCGGTCGCTGCTGCTGCGGGCGCTGGACGGCCGCGGCGAGGTCGACCCCGACCTGTCGCTGCGCGAGGCCAAGGTCGGCGACCGGTACCTGCTGTGCTCGGACGGCCTGTCCGGCGTCGTCACGGCGGAGACGATCTTCCAGGTGCTCACGGACGTCGACGACCCCGAGCAGGCCGTCCGGCAGCTGATAGACCTGGCGAACCGCGGCGGCGGCCCCGACAACATCACCTGCGTCGTCGCCGACGTGGTGGACCTGGAGCGCCAGCCCCCGACGGGCGGCCCCGGCCACGCGGTGGGGGCGGCGGCCAACGCGGCGCCGCCGGAGCGGCCGGGCGGGGGGACGGGGCCGAACACGACCGTCGCCGACACCCCGGCGGGGCGGGCCGCGCAGCTGCGCGAGACCAGGCCGCAGCCGCCCGTGGCGGTGGACGAGATGCCGCCGCCGCAGGCCCCGATGCCGATGAGCGACGCGATGGGCCCCCCACCGGCGCCGGGCGCGATGCCGCAGGCCCAGCAGATGCGGGCGCGGCGGGGCGGCACGCGGCGCTGGACGTGGCTGGTCGTCGTGGCGGGCGTGGTCGTCGTGGGCGTCGTGGCGGGCGGGTTCGTACTGCTGCAGAACGTCCGGAACGGCTACTACATCGGCGCGAACAAGGACGGCGAGGTCGTCCTCTACCGCGGGACGACGCAGAAGGTGCCGGGCCTCAGCCTGTCGCGCGAGGCCGCCAAGAAGGAGCAGCCGAAGCAGGCGATCCTGGTGGCCGACCTCCCGCAGGACCTCCAGCAGCAGGTCAAGGACACCTACACCGTGGACGGCCCGAAGGCGCTGAAGCAGCTGGAGAACGCCGTCTGCAAGTACTCCCTCATCGGGGAGGGCGGCAAGGTCGTCATGGTGAAGGGCCGTGAGCAGCAGAACTGCCGGCAGTCCTCCGTGAAGAGCAGCGACATCCGGATCGACGAGCTGCCCGCATCGGACGTGACCGCGGTCGAGAAGGGCACCCTCGTGTTCATCGGGCAGAAGGCGGCGCAGGCCAAGCTCGACCAGCTCGGCGCGCACCGGGAAGAGTGCAAGCAGCGCACCCCGTCCATCAAGGACTGCCCCTCCAGCGGGGGGAGCTCGTAGATGCAATCCATCGGGGACCAGATCAGGGCCCACCTCCCGTACCAGCGGCGCAACGCCGCCTCGCTGGCGCTTCTGGCGTTCGCGATGGTCCTGACGCTGTCGGCGTTCGCGGAGGTCGGCCTCGCCCGTGACGGGAACATCCCCGGCGGCCTGTTCGTGTACGGCGGCGGCCTGGCCGTCCTGGCGTTCATCGCCTACCTGATCCAGGCGAAGTTCACCCCGTACGCCGACCCGCTGCTGCTGCCGCTCGCCGTGGCGCTGAACGGCATCGGGCTGGCGATGATCTACCGCCTGGACCTCGACACCAGCCACGACCGCAAGGTCGCGGCGGCCGCGGGCAAGAAGCTGCTCCCCGACGCCGCCGACGCGCCCGGCCAGCTGATGTGGACGTTCATCGGGATCGCCCTGTTCGTCGGCGCCGTGATGATCATGCGCGACACCGACAAGCCCGACGCGCCGCTGTCGTTCACGCCGAAGACCGCGCAGCGCTACACGTACCTGATCGGGCTCACCGCGGTCGTCCTGCTGCTGCTGCCGATCGTCCCCGGCATCGGAGCGGAGATCAACGGCGCCCGGGTGTGGATCCATCTGGGTCCGTTCTCGGTGCAGCCGGGCGAGTTCGCCAAGCTCCTGCTGGTGGTCTTCTTCGCCGGGTATCTGGTGAACAAGCGGCAGGCGATGTCGCTGATCGGCAAGAAGGTCGGCCCGATCAGCCTGCCCCGGGCCCGCGACCTCGGCCCGATCATGGTGATCTGGTTCTTCTGCCTCGGCGTCCTGTTCATGCAGAAGGACCTCGGCACCGCGCTGCTGTTCTTCGGCCTGTTCGTGTCGATGCTGTACATCGCGACCCAGCGGGTGTCGTGGGTGGTGATCGGTGTCGGGCTGCTGTCGGTCGGCATCTTCATCGCCACGCTGCTGCCGTTCATGGGCCACGTGAACCAGCGCATCGACATCTGGCAGAACCCCAAGCCCTACTTCGACGGCGGCTGCCTGCTGGAGAGCGGCAAGGTCGTCCCGGTCAACCCCGACACCACCATCTACAAGAAGTACAAGGCGCAGGGCACCATCTCGCCGGGCTTCTCCGCCTGCGCGGAGCTGGGCGGGGAGTACTCCGACAGCGCGCAGCTGATGAAGGGCCTGTTCGCGCTCGGCCAGGGCGGCGTGCTCGGCACCGGGCTCGGCCAGGGCGAGCCGTGGCGCACGCCCCTGTCGTTCAGCGACTTCATCTTCGACTCGCTCGGCGAGGAACTCGGGCTGACCGGGTTGATGGTGCTGCTGCTGATATACGCGTTGATCGTGCAACGCGGGATGAAGACGGCCGTGGCGGCGCGGGACCCGTTCCTGAAGCTGTTCGCGGGCGGCGTGTCGTTCGTGCTGGCCCTCCAGGTCTTCGTGATCGTCGGGGGCGTCACGCGGCTCATCCCGCTCACCGGCCTGACGACGCCCTTCCTGTCCCAGGGCGGTTCGTCGCTGATGGCCAACTGGATCCTGATCGCGATCCTGGTGCGAATGAGCCACGACGCGCGCAAGCCGGCCCCGCAGGCGATCCAGGACGAGGGCATGACCCAGATCGTGAGCACGAGGTGACTTCCCCCCAATGAACATGGACAAGCCGGTTCGGCGGGTGGCGATCTTCGCGCTGCTGCTGTTCTTCGGCCTGATGGCGCAGGTCAACTACGTCCAGGGCAGCCAGGCGGAGGACCTGCGGACCGACGCGCGCAACAGCCGCCAGTACGCGGACGTGTTCAACTCGCCGCGCGGCCAGATCTCGGCGGGCGGCGAGGTCCTGGTGACCTCGAAGGAGACCGGCAAGGACAACCCGAAGTACGGCCGGACCTACAAGGACGGGGCGGTCTTCGCCCCGATCACCGGGTACTTCAACGGCAACGCCACCCAGGTCGAGCGGGCCTACAACTCGCTGCTCGGCGGCAAGGACACGCGGATCACGCAGCAGCGCTGGTTCGACACGTTCATCGGCAAGAAGGCCGAGGGCGCGAACGTCGAGCTGACGATCGACCCGCAGGCGCAGCGCACCGCCTACGAGCAGCTGAAGGCGGGGACGGCGCAGGGCCGCCGCGGCGGCGCGGTGGTGATCGACGTGAAGACGGGCGCGGTGAAGGTGGCGGCGTCGTGGCCGTCGTTCGACCCGAACGAGGTCGCGCCGCAGACCGGTGAGAAGGGCGGCAAGCGCCTGGAGCAGCTCGACAAGGGCGACGGCGTCGTCAAGCCGCTGGTCGACAACGCGCTCAGCCAGACGTTCCCGCCCGGGTCCTCGTTCAAGGCGGTCGTGTCGGCGATCGGGATGCAGAAGCTCGGCCTGAACAGCTCCTCGACGGTGGACACCGGCCAGCTGATCCTGCCGGAGTCGGGGCGTCCGCTGCCGAACTCGCACGACACCGGCAACTGCGGCGGTGCGGCCCCGCTGCGCGGCGCCTTCGCCGAGTCCTGCAACACCTCGTTCGCGAAGATGGCGCTGAGCATGGGCATCCAGGAGCTGCACGACGGCGCCACGCGGTTCGGGTTCGGCAAGCACGTCCAGCTGGAGCCCGACATGTACGCCGCGGAGAGCGACGTCCCGGTGTCGATCAAGGACGCCAAGGGCAACACGATCGAGACCGGCAAGGACGGCACGGCCCGGTCCGGTATCGGCCAGGAGAACGTGCGCGCGACGCCGCTGCAGATGGCGCTGGTCGCCTGCTCGATCGCCAACGACGGCAAGATCATGAACCCGTACGTGGTGCAGAAGGTCCGCGCGAAGGACCAGAGCGAGCTCTACAACGCCTCGCCGAAGGAGTTCGGCGAGGCCATGAGCGGCGACCAGGCGGGCCAGCTGGAGGACATGATGCGCGCGGTGGTCTCCGAGGGCACCGCGAAGAACCTGGCGGGCAGGCGGATCGCCGGCAAGACCGGTACCGCCGAGCAGGGCCCGGGCAACCCGAACGCGAACTGGTTCGTCGGGTTCAGCCCGGTCGAGAACCCGCGTTACGCGTTCGCCGTGATGGTCGAGGCCCCGGGCTCCGGCGCGGCCAACGCCGGCCCCGTCGCCGCGGCGATCATGGCTAAGGTCCTGCAGAAGTGAGTGCGGGCCTCGTCCTGAACGACCGGTACCGGCTGCTGGAGCGGCTGGCGATCGGCGGGATGGGCGAGGTCTGGCGCGCCTCCGACGCGCTGTCGGGGCGGCTGGTGGCGGTGAAGCTGCTGCGCCTGGAGCTGGGCTCGGACATGCGGGCGCGCGGCCGGTTCGAGTCGGAGGCGCGGTTCGCGGCGGAGCTGCGGCACCCGGGGATCGCGCGGGCGTTCGACTACGGCGAGCAGGCCGGACGGACGTTCCTGGTGATGGAACTGGTGCCGGGCGAGCCGCTCGACGAGATCCTGGCGCGCGACGGCGGGCTGCCGCTGGAGGCGGTGCTCGACCTGGTCGTGCAGGCGGCGCGGGCGCTGGCGGTCGCGCACGCCGCCGGGATCGTGCACCGCGACGTCAAGCCCGCGAACCTGATGGTCGCCCCGGACGGCACCCTGAAGATCACCGACTTCGGGATCGCCCGCCGGCTGGCGGCGGCGTCGCAGACCCAGACCGGGATGGTCATGGGGACGGCGCACTACATCTCGCCGGAGCAGGCGCAGGGCCTGGAGCTGTCCCCTGCGGCGGACCTGTACTCGCTGGGCGCGGTGGCCTACGAGTGCCTGACGGGCGCGCCGCCGTTCGACGGGCCGACGCCGGTGGAGGTGGCGCTCAAGCACGTCCGGGACGCCCCCGCTGAGCTGCCGCGGCGGGTGCCCGAGTCGGCCCGCGAGCTGGTCATGGAGATGCTCGCGAAGGAGCCTCGGGACCGTCCCGCGAACGCGGACACGGTCGCCGCCCGGGCCCTCGGGATCCGCGCGGCGCTCAGCACGGGCCGGGCCGGGGCGACCGGCGAGGCCGCGCGCCTGGACGCCGCCCGGCGGGGCGCGCGCCGGCCCTCCGCGGCCGGCCCCGCTCCCCGTCCTGTAAGATCGTCTACTTTGTCGGGATTTGACGCTGGCGACGGGGCGGATAACCTCACCAGCGGACCGGTGACCGGGCAACGGCGCTCGGCACTGGCGTACGCGTCGGTCGCGGCCGTGGTCCTGGTCTGCGTGATCGTCGTCGGCTCCCTGTGGAAGGGGCTGGCCTTCGCCGGTCCGGGCGGGGACCCGCCCGCGGCTCCGGCCACCCGGCCGGTCGGGGACGACGGCAGCGTCGCCGATCCGGCGTCCACGCCGGCGTCCTCCGCGACCCCGCCGCGGCGCAGGGCCCGGAGCACTCCCGGGCCGGCTGTCCCGCCGCGGCACCGGACGCATAGGATCCGTCCGTCAACGCAGGCGTCGCCCCAGGCGTCCCTCTCACACAAGCCATCCACGAAACCGCCCCGGGCGACTCCCACCGCCCCTGAGCCCACACCCGTCCCGACGGGGAGCACCACGACTCCGTCAACTCCGAGCCCGGATCCCCCGCCGACCCAGACGGGGAAGCTAGGTTCTGGAGACAAGGTGTAGACGTACGAGGGAAAGTGCACATATGAGTCAACCTCGGCTGCTCGGCGGCCGCTACGAGCTCGAAACGGTGATCGGGCGCGGCGGCATGGCCGAGGTCTACCGTGCCCGGGACCGCCGCCTCGATCGCATCGTCGCGGTCAAGACGCTGCGATCCGACCTGGCCCGTGACCCCACGTTCCAGGCACGGTTCCGGCGCGAGGCCCAGTCGGCCGCGTCGCTGAACCACCCCTCGGTCATCGCCGTGTACGACACCGGCGAGGACATGATCGGCGACACCCCGATCCCGTACATCGTCATGGAGCACGTGGACGGGAGCACGCTGCGCGACCTGCTGAGGGAGAACCGCGCGCTGCTGCCGGACAAGGCCCTGGAGATCACCGACGGGATCCTGCGGGCGCTGGACTACAGCCACCGCGGCGGCATCGTGCACCGCGACATCAAGCCGGCCAACGTGATGCTGACCCGGCAGCACGAGGTCAAGGTCATGGACTTCGGCATCGCCCGGGCCATGGCCGACACGGCGTCCACGATGACGCAGACCGCCCAGGTGATCGGTACCGCGCAGTACCTGTCGCCCGAGCAGGCGCGCGGCGAGCGGGTGGACGCCCGCAGCGACATCTACTCGACCGGTTGCGTGCTGTACGAGCTGCTCACCGGCAAGCCGCCGTTCACCGGCGACTCCCCGGTCGCGATCGCCTACCAGCACGTGCGGGAGGAGCCGGTGCCGCCGTCGCAGGTGGACCCGCAGATCCCGCAGTGGGCTGACGCGATCGTCCTGAAGGCGATGGCGAAGGAAGCCGACCACCGCTACCAGAACGCGACGGAGTTCCGGCAGGAGATCCAGCGCGTCCTGCAGGGCCAGCCGGTGTCGTCGACGGCGGCGTCCACGATGCTGATGGGCGGCCACCAGCCCCAGGGCACGCAGGTGATGGGCGCGTACGGCGGCGGCCCGGCGCGCACGCAGGTGCGGCGGCCGCAGGACGACGGCTACGGCCTGCCTCCCGCCCACTACGACGACGACGGCGGACGCGGCGGCGGCGGCAAGAAGGCCGCGCTGTGGGTGGGTCTCGCGGTGCTGTTCATCGGCGGCGCCGCGCTCATCGGCCTGCTGATGAGCAACGGGAACGACGGGGCCGACCAGGTCGCGATCCCCAAGAGCATCGTCAACGTCTCGCAGAACGACGCGACGGCCCAGCTCACCAAGCTCGGCTTCAAGCTCGGCGAGCCGAGGACCGACTTCAACGACGACGTCCGGAAGGGCTTTGTGATCAGTTCTGATCCCCAGCCCGGCACGGACGCCGCCAAGGGCGCCACGGTGACGCTGCTGGTCTCCAAGGGCAAGAAGCCGCCCACGGAGGTCGAGATCCCGGACGTGACCGGCAAGCCGTACGCCACGGCCAAGAAGATGCTGGAGAACAGCGGATTCGAGGTCGACAAGAGGGTCGATTCGAACGACACGGTGCCGCGGGGCAACGTGATCTCGACCGACCCGTCCGGCGGTTCGAAGGCGGCCAAGGGCTCGAACGTGACGGTGACGGTGTCGACCGGCCCGTCGAGCCTGAAGGTCCCGAGCCTGTTCAACAACAGCCAGCGGGCCGCGTGCGGCAAGCTGGAGGGCATCGGCCTGAAGTGCAACGTGCAGAAGGGCGCGCCGCCGCCCGACAAGCAGGTCGCGCCCGGCTTCGTCTACGACCAGCAGCCGGGTGAGGGCGCGACGGTCGCACCGGGTGAAACGGTGACGATCTTCGTGGCGCAGAAGCCGCAGTCGCCGCCGCCCAGCACGCCGGGCACGCCCACGCCGGGCTTCCCGGGTTTCCCGGGCAACGGCCAGGGCTGACCGGATAACGCCCGAGGGCCCCGTCTCCATCAGGAGGCGGGGCCCTCGGGCGTTTCACGAGCCGTGTCACGGGGCCGGCCGGGCCCGGACATGAGAGAAGGGCCTCCGCCACTCGGGGGCAATGGCGGAAGCCCTTCGCTATGGTCTTCGTCACGACGTCGGGAGACGTTACCGATTTCAACCGAAATTTTCTAAGTTCGGGTGAGATGGGGCTGCCTAGCTCCCGCCCACCCGGTGAAGGCGCAGGTCATCGCAGGTGACCAGCCAGTTCCGAAGCAGTCGATGGCCGGCGGTCGACAGGATCGACTCGGGATGGAACTGGACGCCCTCGACGGGACGGCCGCGGTGGCGCAGCCCCATGACGACGCCGTCGCGGGTGCGCGCGGTCACCTCCAGGACGTCCGGCGGGACGGTGGCGGGCGCGACGGCGAGCGAGTGGTAGCGGGTCGCGGTGAACGGGTCCGGCAGGCCGCGCAGGACGCCGGCGCCGTCGTGGTGGATCTCGCTCGTGTAGCCGTGGACGATCTCGGGGGCGCGGTCGACCGTCGCGCCGTGCACGTGGGCGATCACCTGGTGGCCGAGGCAGACGCCGAGGAGCGGGGCGCCGCGGCGCTCGGCGTCCCGCACGAGGTCGAGGCAGACGCCGGCGTCGGCGGGATGGCCCGGTCCGGGGCTGAGCAGGACGCCGTCGACGGCGGCGGCGTCCCGGACGGAGACGTCCGAACGGTCCTTGACGACGCAGTCGGCGCCGAGTTCCAGCAGGTACTGGACGATGTTGTAGACGAAGCTGTCGTGGTTGTCGACGACGAGGACGCGCATCGCCGGTCAGCCCGGGGTCGCGGAGCCGGACGGCGCGGGGTCCTGCACGACGCCGTGGTCGAACTGGACCTTGGGCTCGATCCACGGGAACACCACGTACCAGAGGAGGACGGCGACCGCGACGAGCAGGCCGAGCGCGGTCGCGGTCTTGGTCTGCCAGGCGCCGGGCAGCCGGCGCCAGATCCAGGCGTACACGGAGCCTCCTACGTCCCGGCGGCCCGGGCCGACGCCGCGCGCGGCAGCGCCTCGGCCAGCTCGCCGAAGATGATCATTCGTTGGGCGGCGGAGTACTTGGGGTGGCAGGTGGTGAGCGTGAGGAGCCGCTCGGTCGGCCGCCGCTTCGGGTGGAACGGGACGGGCGCGGTCACCTCCACCGCCGACGGCTTCACGATCCGCCGGTCGGTGACCGTGTAGACGTACTGCTCGTCCCGGGTGTCGATGAGGATCCTGTCGCCGCGGTCGAGCTCGCCGAGCCGGTTGAACGGCGCCGAGTAGGTCGTGCGGTGCCCGGAGACCACGAAGTTCCCGATCTGGCCCGGCAGCGCGCTGCCCGGGTAGTGGCCGGGCCCCTTGCGCAGGTCGGCCCGGTCGACGCCCTCGATCACGACGAAGCGGTAGTGCTCGCCGAACCGGGGGATGCGGATCACGGCGATTCCCTTGCCGAGCCTGACCCTCTCGGTGGTGACCTTGGTGGCCCGCCAGTTCTTCAGCATCTCGTCGCCGAGCTCGTCCTGGGCGCCCTTGGTGTACTGGCCGGTGCCCCACAGCTCGTACGTGACGAACAGCATGACGATCAGCCCGGCGGTGATGCACAGCTCGCCCATGCCACGGATCACCGTCCGCACCGCGTCCTCCTCTGCCGGGGGGTTCAACCGCCTTGGGGCGGTTCCGCCGGAACCGTAGCGTGCTTCATGGTCACGTTGCCGGTGTAGGGCGGCAACGTGGCGCGCTCCACCGTCCGCACCGCGTAGCCGAGCCCGTAGGCGCGGACGTACCTGCGGTAGATCGCGATCTCGCGGGACGCGCCGAGCGCCGCGCGCAGCCGGACCGGATCGCCGACGGCGGTGATCCGGAACGGCGGGGAGTAGACGACGCCCTGGAGGATCAGCGTATTGCCGACGCACCGCACCGCGCTGGTCGAGATCACCCGCTGGTCCATGATCTGCATGGCGCGGGCGCCGCCGGCCCACAGCGCGTTGACGACGGACTGGACGTCGCTCTGGTGCACCACCAGGTCGTCCGGCCGGACGCCGCGGGGCAGCTCGCCCGGCTTCGGCAGCGGCGCGTCGTCCAGCGAGACCCGGACGGCGCGGCCCGCGGCGGGGGTGAACCCGGCCTCGGCGGCCAGCCGGTCGGCCTCCGCCTGAGCGTTTTTCACCCGGGCGTCGTGACGTCCGGCCTCCCGGGAGATACCGTCGACCTGGCGGCGCAGCCGCCGGTACTCGGCGCGATCCTGCCGGCCCCGGCGCTGCTCCGCGGTGATGAGCTCGGTGATCCTGGTCCGGCCCTGCTCGCGCAGGCTCGTGCCGCGGGCCGTGCTCGCGCTCGCCGCGAACAAGGTTCCCGCAAGGAGCGTGAGAACTGGGATGATGCTTCCCCACGCCGGACGCCGTACGCTGCTCACCAGCGACTACGCTAACCGACAAAACACCCATGCGCGGTCCGACGCTCCGGCCGCCGGACGCCCGAGGAGATCGATCCCACCGTGGCCAAGTCCAAAGTGCGCAAGAAGGCCGTCTACACGCCCCCGCAGAAGTCCAAGGCTCCCGAGGTCAGCCCCCGCTGGCTCGTGCCGACGATGGTCGCTCTGTGGCTCGTCGGCCTGATCTGGATCGCTGTCTTCTACGTGACGGCCAGCACGGGTACGGACGTGCCGTACATGACCGACCTGCACAACTGGAACCTGGGGATCGGCTTCACCGCGATCATCCTGGGTGTGATCCTCTCGACCCGCTGGCGCTGACCGCACGTTATCCACAGGTTGAGGATCTCTCACCGCGCCTTTCCCCAGGTTTTCCACAGCGGGTGTCCACAGGCGCCGGAGCGCGGACGCCGCCGCGCGCGGGCCGCGCGGCCCGGCGCCCGCGCGGCGTCCGCGCGCACGGCTACACCGACGGGCTCAGCTCGGCCGTCCTGAGCATCACGAGCACCGCGAGCAGCACCAGCACGGCCAGCGGCGCGCCGATGTGGAACAGCCGCCGCCGCGCGTCCGGCGCGTAGGCGTAGGCCGCGGCCAGCGCAGCCCCCACCGCCAGCCCGCCGACGTGGCCCTGCCAGGAGATCCCCGGCACCGAGAACGTGATCACCAGGTTGATCACCAGCAGGACCACGATGGGGCCGACCGGTCCGCCGAGCCTGCGGCCGATCACGAAGTACGCCCCGAACAGCCCGAAGATGGCCCCGGACGCGCCGACCGCGGAGTCCGCCGGCGAGCCGACCAGGTACAGCAGCACCGAGCCGCCGAGCCCCGACAGCACGTAGAGGGCGAGGAAGCGCCACCGCCCGAGGACCTGCTCCAGCGCGGGACCGACGGCCCACAGCGCCCACATGTTGAACAGGATGTGGGTGATGCCGAACGATCCGCCGCGCTGGTGCAGGAACATCGTGGTGAACAGGCGGTACCACTCGCCCTCGGCGACCCCGCCGACCTCCCCGCCGGGCAGCACCCCCCGGCCGAGCATCATGAAGTCCCAGACCACGCGCCAGGACGCCAGCTCGGCGAGGTACGCGGCGACGCACGCGCCGATGAGCGTGTAGGTGACGACCGGCACGGCGGTCGCCGAGCCCCGCGCGCCGAGGATCGTCCGGGGAACCGCCTTGCGGACCCCCCGGTTGCCCTCGGCGACGCACTCCACGCACTGGTGCCCCACCGCCGCGTCCCGCATGCACTCGGGGCAGATGAAGCGGTCGCAGCGGGTGCAGCGCACATACGTCTCGCGGCTCGGATGCCGGTAGCAGGTCGGCACCGAGGTCTCGGGGACGGGACTCTGGTCTGTGCTCATCAGTGGCTCCGTGGGCCGTACGTACGGTGGGTGCTCGGCTCACCCGTAGCGGGGTCTCACCGTGTGGAACGTCTAACGGCGCTCGATCGTCACCGACTCGATGACGACGTCCTCCTTGGGACGGTCCATCCGGCCCGTCGGGACCTTGCCGATGCGGTCGACGACGTCGGTGCCCTCGATGACCTTGCCGAAGATGGTGTGCCGGCCGGTCAGGTGCCGGGTGTGCGCGACGTTCGTCGTGATGAAGAACTGGGAGCCGTTGGTGCCGGGCCCCGCGTTCGCCATCGCCAGCAGGTACGGGCGGTCGAACTTCAGGTCAGGGTGGAACTCGTCCTTGAACTGGTAGCCGGGGCCGCCGGTGCCGGTGCCGAGCGGGTCGCCGCCCTGGAGCATGAAGTCGTCGATGACCCGGTGGAAGATCGTCCCGTTGTAGAGCGGCGCGTCCGACTTCTGGCCGGTGCGCGGGTCGGTCCAGGTGCGGGTGCCCTCCGCCAGCTCGACGAAGTTCGCCACGGTCTCGGGCGCCTGCTCCGGGTACAGCTGGATCACGATCTTGCCGAGCGACGTGTTGAGCGTCGCGAAGATCTCGTTGGCCACGCTGGCCGCCTCCTCCTGAGATGGGTTCTGTTCCGTCCGGTGCGCGGTCCCGGCCAGGCCGTCCACGTCACTCTGAGTGAAAGCCTCGTCACGATCGCGGTGTTTACCTTCCGTTCGCTGGGAAGGCTGCCTGACAGGACCTCGCAAACAGGGAGGTTAGCGTGTCCCTAATGATCAATATCCGCCGGAAGCCGCAGGACGAGGTCGTCAATCGGCTCGGCCGCGTCCAGCAGGCGGCCCGTCAGGGCGCCGACGCGTGCCGGCAGGGCGCCTCCAGTGCGGCCGAGCGGATCGGGCCCATCGCGAACGAACGCGTGATGATCGCCCGTGGATGGAGCGCACCGAGGCTGCGGCAGGCGGCCCGGTACGTGGAGACCGGCCTCGCCCCGCGGGTGAGCACGTTCCTGAGCGATGTCGCCGGACGGGTGGAACCGCCCAGATCGGCGGCCAAGCCCGGGCGTGGCGCCCTCATGGCGATGATGGGGGTGGTCGCCGCCGTCGGGGTCGCCGGCGCGGTGGCCACGCGGCGCGGCGCCGTCCGTGACATGGCCAAGGGGTCGAGCGAGCATGCGGGCAGCGCGACCTCGGCCGACTCCATGACGGTCAGCGGCGCCGACGTCGACGGTCAGGTGCGTTCATCGCACTGAGCCCCGCGATCGCGCTGAGCGCACAGGTGAAGGGTCCGGCCGCGCGGCGGCCGGGCCCTTCGCCGTCCCCGTCGGTCAAGGGGTTGCTACCACCCGGTACGGTGAACGCCATGTCGCCGAAACGCCCCTTGCGGCAGATGCTGGCGGCCCGCGCGAAGCAGCGGGCGCGCCAGGGCGTGCACACGGCCGTGCACCACGCCTGGGAATGGATCCAGCGGCACGGGGAGATCACCCCGCACACGCCGGGCCGCCGCAGGTTCGCCTACCTGGGCGAGGGCGCCTGCATCGGCTTCCCGACCGGCGCGATCTACGGCGAGCCCTGGATCTCGATCGGCGACCACACGCTGGTCGGCACGCACGTCACCATCTCCGCGGGGTTCGTGCCCGGCCTCGACCTCGGCCCGGACGTCATCGTCCGGATCGGCGGGAGCTGCTCGCTCGGCCGCGGCACCCACATCGTCGGCCACCAGTCGATCGACATCGGCGACGACGTCTTCACCGGCCCGAACGTCTACATCACCGACCAGAACCACACCTACGGCGACCTGCACACCCCGATCGGGCGGCAGTGGCCGGAGAACAACCCTGTCGTGATCGGGGACGGCTGCTGGATCGGCACCGGGGCGATCATCCTTCCTGGCACCCGCCTCGGCCGCAACGTCGCGGTGGCGGGCGGCGCCGTCGTCCGCGGCGAGTTCCCCGACCACTCGGTCATCGGCGGTGTCCCGGCCAAGGTCCTGCGCAGCCACGACAAGGAGAACGGCTGGCAGCCGCCCCTGCGCACCGACCCCCTCATGTCCCTGGACGAGCTCGCCGCCCTCTCGGTGGACGGCCTGGAGGGCCTGCAGATCCTCCAGGACAGGCTGCGCGCCGAGTCCGCCGCCCGCGAGGGCGACGTCCTCAGCGAGGAGGCGGGCTGACCGCCGCGGCCGGCCCGGAACGCGAAGAGCCCCGCCGTTCCCGGCGGGGCTCTTCTGTCGTCGATCAGCTGGTGCGGGCCGTCCGGCGGTCGCCCCCGTAGGAGGAGGTGCCCCGGCGGTTGCCGTGGGAACCGCCGCCGGTCCGGGGACCGCCGCCGCGGCGCTCGCCGGACGAGTAGGAGCGGTGCTCGCCGCCGCGCCCGCCCTCGCCGTCGCGACGGCGGTTGCCGCCCTCGCGGTCGAAGGTGCGCGGGCCGCGGCCGCGGCCGCGCCCACCCGGCCGGCCCCGGCCGCCCTCGCGGCGCGCCGGCCGCTCGGGGATGATCGGCTCCTCGATCGGGATGCCGGACGGCTGCCGGGCGCCGGTCAGCTTGACCAGCTCGGAGTCGCCGGTGGACACCCGCGTCCGGGGCGCGTTGATGCCGGCGCGGCGCGTCATCGCGGACGTGGAGCGCACCTGGTGCGGCAGGACGAGCGTGACGACGGTGCCGCGCTCGCCTGCGCGGGCGGTGCGCCCGGCGCGGTGCATGTAGTCCTTGTGGTCGGCGGGCGGGTCGACGTGCATCACCAGGGACACGTCGTCGACGTGGATGCCGCGGGCGGCGACGTCGGTGGCGACGAGCACGCTGATGGTGCCCTCGCGGAACTCGGCGAGGGTGCGGGTGCGCAGCCCCTGGCTCTTGCCGCCGTGCAGGCCCGCCGCACGGACCCCGGCCTGGGTGAGCTGCTTGGCGAGCCGGTCGACGCCGTGCTTGGTGCGGGCGAACAGGATCGTCCGGCCCTCGCGGTTGGCGATCTCGGCGGTGACGGCGCTCTTCTCCTTGGGCGCCACGAGCAGCAGGTGGTGGTCCATGGTGTCCACGGACTCGTCCACCGGGCCGATCGCGTGCGTGACCGGCTGGTTCAGGTACCGCCGGACCAGGACGTCGACGTCCTTGTCGAGGGTGGCGGAGAACAGCAGCCGCTGCCCGCCGGGCTTGGCGGCGTCCAGGATGTCGGTGACGTCGGGCAGGAAGCCCATGTCGGCCATGTGGTCGGCCTCGTCGAGCACGGCGATCTCGACGTCGGACAGGTCGCAGGCGCCCTGCCGCATCAGGTCCTTGAGCCGGCCCGGAGTGGCCACGAGCACCTCGACGCCGCGGCGCAGCGCGTCGATCTGCTTGAACATCGAGGTCTGGCCGATGACGGTCTTGAAGCGCAGGCCGAGCCCGCGGCCGAGCGGCTCCAGGTTCGTCTGGACCTGCTGGGCGAGCTCGCGGGTCGGGACGAGGATCAGCGCCAGGGGGCGCTTGGGGGCGGCCTTGCGGCCGGAGAGGCGGGCCAGCAGCGGCAGCCCGAACGCCAGGGTCTTGCCGGAGCCGGTCTTGCCGCGCCCGAGGACGTCGTGTCCGTCCATGACGTCGGGGATGGCGGCGGCCTGGATCGGGAACGGCGCCTCGATGCCCTGGCGGACCAGGGCGCTCACCAGCACCGGCGGGAGGCCGAGCTCGGCGAAGGTGGGAACCCGCTCCTCGTCCGCGATGGCGGGCATGGTCGGGTTCTGTTCAGCAGCAGCTGTGGTCACGCACTACCTTCCGAGAGGGGGGCACGTCTCGGGAGGCACCGCGTGGGTGTGGCCTGCAAGGACGAGCCTGGCGCCGTCGTCGGCGCCGAAGAGTGATTCCTAGAGTCTAACGTCGTCGGGGTACGAGCTTATGCCCCGTCCCCGAAGGAACATGCGTCACCGCGAGCTCAACAAGCACAGGAAACACCCCTGACGGGGGCGGTGAGCGGGTCCGGTGAACGCCGCGTGACGGTGCCGCCACCGGTCTCCACGGGGTAGCCCTCCCGCGCCCAGTACTCGAATCCGCCGAGCATCTCCTTGACGGGACGGCCGAGCTTCGCGAACTCCAGCGCCGCCTTCTGGGCGCCGTTGCAGCCCGGCCCCCAGCAGTAGACGACCACGGCCGCGCCCTCGGGGACGAGCGCGGCGGCGCGTCCGGCGATCTCGGCGGTGGGGAGGTGGACGGCGCCCTGGACGTGGCCCTGCGCCCAGCTCTCGGTGCTCCGGGTGTCGACGACCACGATTCCGGGCGTCCCCTCGGCGAGCCGGGCGGCCACGTCGGACACGTCCGTCTCGAAGGCCAGCCTGGCGGCGAAGTGCCGGAGGGCCTCGTCGGCGGTGGCGGGCGCCGGGGTGGCCTCGTTCATCTGCGGCTCCTTGGAATCGTGACGAGCGTCTCGTGACCACCTCGATCCTCGGCCGCCGGCCGCTCGCCCGGAAGTGGCGCGAATGCCGCGTATCGCTAATATCGCGCCATGTACGTCGCCGCCCCGTCCCGCCGGCACACGGTGTCGGTGCTGGTGTTCGACGGCATGGCGCCGTTCGAGCTCGGCACGGTCGTCGAGGTGTTCGGGCTGCCCCGGCCCGAACTGGACGTCCCCTGGTACGACCTGCGTGTCTGCTCTCTGGAACGCGGCCCGATGCGGGCGGTGGGCGGTTTCACGATGACCGCCGAGCACGGGCTGGACGCGTTCGCGTCGGCGGACACCGTGCTGGTCGTCGCCGTCCCCGACGTCCGCGGGGACCCGCCGCCCGAGGTCGTCGCGGCGCTCCGGGAGGCGCACGCGCGGGGCGCCCGCGTGGCGTCCATCTGCTCGGGCGCGTTCGCCCTCGCCGCCGCCGGGCTCCTGGACGGACGGGCGGCCACCACTCACTGGCGGTACGCCGACCTGCTCCGCCGCCGTTACCCGGACGTCCACGTGACGCCCGACGTCCTCTACGTGGACGGCGACGACGTGCTCACCGGGGCGGGCAGCGCGGCGGGGCTCGACATGTGCCTGCACCTCGTCCGCAAGGACCACGGCGCCCGGGTGGCCAACGCGGTGGCGCGGCGGCTGGTCGTCCCGCCGCACCGGGACGGCGGGCAGGCGCAGTTCGTGGAGGCGGCGGTGGTCCCGCCGGGGGAGGACGACCCGGTCGCGCGGGCCATGGCGTGGGCGCTTGACCACCTCGCCGAGCCCATCACGGTGGCCCGCATGGCACGTGAGGCGTGCCTCGCACCCCGTACGTTCCTGCGCCGCTTCCAGCGTCGGACAGGGACGAGCCCGCTGCGCTGGGTGGTCAGCCAGCGCGTCCTGGCCGCGCTGCCGCTGCTGGAGGAGGGCGGCGCGCCGATCGAGGAGGTCGGCGCGGCGGTCGGCTTCGAGAGCCCGGCGACGTTCCGGCACCACTTCGCCCGGACGATGCGGACCTCCCCGTCCGCCTACCGCCGCACCTTCCGCACCGCCGGCGGAACCTGACCCGCCTCCCTCACGCCCGGCGCGGGGAGCGCGCGCCGGGGTGAGAGTCCGGTAACGGTCACGAACCGGGGAGTGTCCCCGCGGTTTCCTGACCAGCAGAAGTCACCGATGTCAGGGGCGAGTTGCGCCATCTCGGCGGCCGGGGCGCGGCCGCGGTGACCGCGAGGGGCGGCAAGGTCAGCACGGCAGTCAGGCGGCGCGGGACGGGCGCGGGCGCGATCGGTCCGGACGCCCGCAAGATCATTACAGACGGGACCGAAACGCGCGGCCGCCCCGCCGGAAAACCGGGCACCGACACAAAGTTCCTGCTCAATCGTTGATCATCGCCCGGGGCCTTTGTTAATCTGCCCGGCAGCCGAGAGGAAGCGGTCCCTTACCGCATGTGATAGATCACTTCCACTCCGCGACATTTGTTCATCCCACCAACAAATGGAAGCCGTTCTCAGTGATCACGGCCGACACAATCGGCCGCGCACGCCTTCAGCTACACCCGACCCTTGAGTAGTCAGGTGAACGGTACAAGTCAATGACAGTTCAACCGCAGGCAGCCCCTGCCGCCCCACGCGCCGGCGGCACCCTCGGAAAGCGGATCCTGGCGTTCGCCGGCCACCCGCTGTTCCGCGGTGATCCCCAGGTCGTCCACGGCCGCAACCCCTACCGCCGCATGCTCGCGCCCGGCTCGCTGGCCGAAGCCGACTTCGACCGCCCGCCGGGCCCCGGCGAGTGGGCGGCCCATCGGTCCCTCGCCGCGCACCGGCTGCTCGGCACCTTCTACGAGGCCGAGACCGTGCTGCTCCCCGAGCAGGGACTCGACGGCCTGTACGAGGATTTCGACCTCTTCTACGGCCCTGACCTCAAAGAACTCCGGGAAGGGTCCGTCTCGGATCTGGAACGTTTCGCGTTCGGCTGCCTGGACGAGGCCGTGGACGTCAGCGGCGCCGCCACGCCCGAGGTGCTGGAGGCCTACTTCCAGCACGTCGTCGAGGAGGCCGCCGCCGGGCCCTCGCCCGCGCTGACCGCCATCGCCGGCGCCCGCGACCGCAAGAGCGCCGCCGACCTGTACCTGGTGCAGCTCGCGCTGGACGGGCTCACCGAGGCCTCCGCGATGTCGCGCAACCTCGCCGGGGCCTACGGTCCCGAGCAGTCCGCCCTGTTCAAGATATTCATCGACGAGTTCGGCTACGGGGTCTACGACGCCAAGCACACCACGATCTTCGCCAAAATGCTGCGCAGCCGCGCGATGGCGACCCATGTGCACGCGTACTGGAACTTCTACCTGACCGGCCCCCTGGCAACGAACAACTACTATTACTACCTGTCCCGCGACCATGCGAAGTTCTTCCGCTACGCGGGCGCGGTCACCTACGCCGAGGCCGTCTTCGCGCCCGCATTCGTGGAAATGATAAAAGTCTTCCGCGATATATTCGGCGACGCGGTCGATCTGCATTACTGCGACGAGCACGCGCACATCGACGAGCACCACGGGCGCATCACCCGGGACCAGGTCCTGCTGGCCCTGGCCGGGCGGCACGGCCCGCGAGTCGTCCCCGAGCTGCTGCGCGGCATCGCGGAGGCGCGGCTGGTCGGCGGCTGGTTCGAGGACGACACCGCGGCGCAGATCCGCTGGTCCGACGACCTCCCCCGGCACCGCGAGCTCGCCGGTTCGGCCCGGACCGGGTCCGAGCCTCCGCGGCGCGTCGTGCTGACCGCCGAAAGCCCGTTCGGGACGCGGTGCCATGACGGCGACGTCGTCCTGGAGGTGGAGCGCGGCGAGGCCGACCTCGTCACGACCCCCACCGGGCCGCCCGAGCGGCTGGCGCGCGGCGAGGCCGTGCTGATCCCCGGCGGGCGCCTCTACGGGATCCGGCCCGCGACGCCGGAGACCGCCTGCGCGCTCCACGCCGTGCCTCCCGCCTGAGACTCCCCGCTCCCCGACGCTCCCGCCGAGACTCCCGTCTCTCCCGCCCCGCCTGACCGCGCCATGCCCAGTGCCGCCCCCGCCCGTCACCGGCCGCGCCCGAAAGACAAGAGGAGCCGATGGCCCGCGTCATCGTGATGGATCTGAGCCGGCACAACACCGTGATGGTCGGCCACGACCGCTACTTCGTCCTGCACGAGGGCGAACGGTCGCTGCTCGTCCGCGACCACTGCCCGCACCGCGGCGGCCCGCTCAGCCTGGCCCGCCGCACCCCGGACGGGCGGCGGCTCAGCTGCCCGTGGCACGGCACGAAGGTCGGTGTCTCCGCCGTGAAGCGCTCCTGCCTGCCGATGGTGCGCAGCGGCGACGAGGCCGTCGTCGTCCTTCCCGACACCGGCGACCCCGTCTCGGTCATCCACAAGGAGATCCTCGCCAACCTGCCGCCCGACCCGACCCACGACGAAGGGGCCGAGAGCCGATGAACAGCGCACAGCCGCGGACGCAGGGCGCGATCGCCGGGATCCACGACGGAACGGAGCTCGGCGAGTTCCTCAGGTGGGGCCGCGACCTGCACCACCAGGGCCGCTACGAGGACGCCGCCAGGGCCTTCGAACTGATCCTCGGCGTGGACGCCGACAACCAGGAGGCCCTGATCGGCCGGAACCGGGCCGTCCGGCGCTCGGTCCCCCGCTGGCACTGGGAGATGCTGCACGACGAGGAGCGCGCCGAGCTGTACGACCGGGCGATCCGGCAGGCGGTTGCGGCCGCCCCGGACGCCCTGGTCCTCGACATCGGCGCCGGGTCGGGCCTGCTGGCGATGATGGCGGCGCGGGCCGGGGCGCGGGAGGTCGTGGCCTGCGAGGGCCAGCCGTCCGTCGCCGAGACGGCCGCGCGGGTGGTCCGGGTGGCCGGGTACGACGACGCGGTCGGCGTCGTGTCGAAGATGTCCACCCGCATGACGGTGCCCGGGGACCTGCCGAGGCGCGCCGGCCTGCTGGTCACCGAGATCGTCGACTGCGGCCTGCTCGGCGAGGGCATCCTCGGGACGATCGCGCACGCCCGCGAGCACCTCCTCACCCCGGACGCGACGATCATGCCGTCGCGGGGGCGGATCCTCGCGCAGCTCATCGAGAGCGAGCCGCTGCACCGCAAGAACCACGTCGGCAAGCTGTACGGGTTCGACCTCGCGCCCTTCAACCGCCTGTCCACGCTGGAGTACTTCGACTCCCGGCTGCACCGGCACGAGCACCGGGCGCTGTCGGAGCCGACGACGGTGTTCGAGTTCGACTTCTACACCGCGGACGCGCGGCCGCAGCGCACCGAGCTGACGGTCCGGCCGACGGCCGCGGGCAAGATGCACGCGATCGCGTTCTGGTTCGAGATGGAGCTGCTGCCGGGGATCGTGGTCGACAACGCGCCCGGCCACGACTCGCACTGGAAGCAGGCGATCCAGTGCCTGCCCGTCCCGCTGCACGTCCAGCCGGACCTGCCGGTGTCCCTGGTCGCCGCCCACGACGGCGAGTGCGTCCGCTTCGAGGTGGAGTCCGAGGAGGTGGTCGCGTGACGGCGATCACGGAGGCGCTCGGCGCACCGGCGCCGGGCATGGTGACGACGAGCATGGCACCGACGCCGGCCGCGGCGAGCGCCCTCGCCGCCTACTGCTCGCAGCGGATCTTCCAGCCCGGGCCCGAGGTCCTCATCGAGGGCAACCCGTTCCGGCGGCCGATCGGCCCGCCCGGCGCCGGCGCCGGCGACTTCTCCGTCCCGGCGACGGAGGCGGAGTTCCTCGGCAGCGGCCAGCTCATCGCCGGCCGCGTGCTGTGCAACGCCTACGAGAGCGACATGATCCTGCTGCCCGCCGCCGGGCTGGCCTCCGCGAAGGACGACTTCGACCTGTTCTACGGCGACGAGGTGCGGGCGCTGCGCGACGCCGTCCGGCCGGGCCTGGAGCGGTACGCGTTCTCCTTCCTGGACGACGCCGTCGCCGTCCCGCCGGTGCGAACGCTGGAGGAGCTCCAGGCGTACTTCCTCACCGAGGTCGGCGGCGCCGGGGCGCCCGCCGACGCGTCCGGGAGCAACCCGGCGGTGGACCCGGCGGCCGAGGTGACCGGCACCATGCGGCTGATCACCGAGTGCCGGCGGCCGGAGGAGGCCGCGGCGCTGCACCTGATCCAGCTCGCCCTGGACGCGCTGACCGAGGCGTCGGCCATGGCGCGCAACCTCGGCGGCTCCTACGGCGTCGAGCAGTCCGAGCTCTTCAAGATCTTCAACGACGAGTTCGGGTACGGGGTCTACGGCGCCAAGCACAGCACGATCTTCAAGGAGATGCTGGCCAGCGTCGGGCTGCGCACCGACCTGCACGCCTACTGGAACTTCTACCTGACCAGCTCCCTGGTCGGGGTGAACTACTTCAACTGGCTCACCGAGGACCACCGCGGCATGTTCCGCTACATGGCGGCGGTGACGTACCTGGAGTGGCTGTTCGCCCAGGGGTTCGCCGACACCGGCGCCATGCTCCGCGCCGTCTACGGCGACCGCGTGGACGCCAAGTACTGCGACGAGCACGCGCACATCGACGTCCACCACGGGCGGATGACCTACGAGAACCTGCTGCTCGGCCTGGCGCGCACGCACGGCGAGCTGGTCATTCCCGAGCTGGTGCGCGGCATCGAGGACACCAAGCTCCTGCTGCGCCTCGGCGACGCCGACTTCCGCGCGCAGATCGCCTGGGCCGACGGCCTCGACCGGTACACCGAGAAGGGCGCCGCGCTGGCGTCCTCCGCGCTGGACGACGCCGAGACGAGCACGCTCCGCCCGGACAGCCCGTTCTGTACCGGCGTGTACGACTCCGACCGGCTCGTGGAGATCACGAGCGGCGAGGCGGACGTGTACGCGTGGGCGACCGGCCACCCGCACCGGCTCGGCACGGGCGACGTGCTGCTGGTGCCGCGCGGCCGCCTGCACGGCCTGAAGGCCGCCTCGCCCGAGGCCCGGGTGACCGTTCGAACCGTCGAGAGGACGTCGCGATGACCGAGAACGCACCTTCGGCCGAGCGGCCCGCCCCGGTCGGCTCGTACAACGAGTGGGACCCGCTGGAAGAGGTGATCGTCGGCGTCGTCGACGGCGCCGCCGTCCCGCCGTGGCATCCGGCGATCGAGGCGACCGTCCCGCCCGAGGCGTGGGACTTCTACCGTCGCAACGGCGGCGGGGGGTTCCCGCGGGAGCAGGTCGAGGCGGCCCGCGAGGAGCTCGACGGTTTCGCGTCGATCCTGGAGGGCGAGGGCGTGACCGTCCGGCGCCCCGACCCGGTCGACCAGTCCCGCCCGTTCGGGACCGCCGACTGGACGTCCACCGGCGGCTCGTCGCACACCTTCCCCCGCGACATCGCGCTGGTCGCCGGCGACCAGATCGTCGAGGCGACGATGGGCTGGCGGTCGTACTACTTCGCCACCCACCCGTTCCGGACGATCTTCAAGGACTACTTCCGGCGCGGCGCCCGCTGGGTCGCGGCACCGAAGCCACAGCTCACCGACGCGTCCTTCAACCCGGGCTACGCCGCCGCCAAGCCGGCGACCATGTCCCCGGACGACCCGTTCCCGGACGCCACCTCCGTCATCACCGAGTTCGAGCCGATCGTGGACGCGGGCGACTTCATGCGGTTCGGCCGCGACATCCTCGTCCAGCGCAGCCACGTCACCAACCGGTTCGGCATCGAGTGGGTGCGGCGGCTGCTCGGCGGCGAGTTCCGGGTGCACGAGGTCGCCTTCGCCGACGACCACCCGATGCACATGAACGCCACGTTCGTCCCGCTGCGTCCCGGCCGCGTGCTGATCAACCCCGAGCGGGTGCCGGAACTGCCGGAGATGTTCGCCGACTGGGACGTGCTGGTCTGCCCCGAGCCCGCCATCCCCGCCGACCAGACCATGTACTTCTGCAGCCGGTGGATCGCGATGAACACCCTGATGCTCGACCAGGAGCGGATCTTCGTCGAGGCGCAGGAGACCGAGCTGCTGCGGCTGCTGGAGAAGGAGGGGTTCACCCCCATCCCCGTCCCGTTCCGCACGGTCAACACCTTCGGCGGCGGCTTCCACTGCGCCACCCTCGACGTCCGCCGCCGCGGCGGGCCCGAGGACTACTTCTCCTGACAACCTGCGATCGAGGTCCGCATGTCCTATGACCCGCCCGCGGGCGGCGAGCGTCCGCTCCTTCTCCTGGTCGCGAGCAGCTACTGGGTCTACCGCAAGTACATCCTGGAGTCGGTGTCGCAGCGGTACCGGCTCTGGCTGCTCAACCCGTCACCGGCGAGCTGGGAGGAGCCCTACATCGCCGGGCACACCGTCGTCGACTGCCTCGACCTCGAAAAGCTGACGGCCGCGGCGCGCGACGTCGCCCGCGACCACGAGGTCGCCGGGGTGTTCTGCTACGACGAGGTCTACATCGAGACGTCCGCGCACCTCAGCGCGGCGCTCGGGTTCCCCGTCCTCGACCCGGGCGCGGTGGCGCGGTGCCGGGACAAGTCCGCGACGCGGGAGGCGCTGCGGGACGCCGGGTTCCCGCAGCCCGCGTCCCGTGCCGTGGCGTCGCTGGAGGAGGCGCGCGCGTTCGCCGCCGGGATCGGGTACCCGATCATCGTCAAGCCGCGCAACCTCGGCGGCAGCCTCGGCCTCAGCAAGGTCGAGAGGCCCGAGGACCTGGACGCCGCGTTCGCGCTCACCGACGGGACGCGGATGGGCGGCATCCGCCAGTTCGAGGACTACGTGGTCGTGGAGGAGTTCCTCGAAGGCCCGGAGATCTCCGTCGAGTGCGTCCTGTTCCAGGGGGAGTGCACGCCGCTGATCGTGGCGCGCAAGGTGCTCGGGGGCAGCGGCGACCTGGCGTTCGAGGAGATCGGCCACGACGTCGACGCGGGCGACCCGCTGCTGTTCGACGCCGGGTTCCACGACATGCTCACCCGGGTCCACGCGGCGGTCGGGTTCACCGACGGGGTCACGCACATCGAGTTCAAGCTCACCCCGGACGGCGCGAAGCACGTCATCGAGATCAACGTCCGGCTGGGCGGGGGGATGATCCCCTACCTCGGGCTGCTGACCTCCGGCGTCGACGGGCCGCTCGCGGCGGCCGACGTCGCGGTGGGGCGCCGCCCCGCCCCGCGGTTCCCGAAGCCGCGCAGGGCCGCGTCCATCCGGTTCGCCTATCCCCCGTTCGACATGGAGGTCACCTCGGCGACCGCGCACCGGGAGCTGATACGACCCCCCGTCGCGGAGGTCGAGGTCGGGACGCAGCCCGGCGCGCGGGTGCGGCTGCCACCGCACGGCCTGGCCCGCACCGGCTACGTCATCGCGATCGGGGAGACCCTGGAGGAGACCCGCGCCGCGATCCCGGACGCCGGACGGTACTTCACCTTCGAGGGCGTCCCGCTGGAGCCGGCGCCATGAGCTCCGCCGACTCCCCCGAGCCCCCGGCTCCTCCGGAACACCCGACGATCATCGCCACGCTGCGGGAGATGAGCGGGACCGTCCGGATCCTCGTCCTCGGCAACCTGATCATCAATCTGGCGGCGTTCCTCAACGCGTTCCTGGTGCTGTTCCTCACCGACAGGGGCTTCACCGCGTGGGAGAGCGGCGTGGTGCTGACCGCGCTGATGATCGGGCGGATCTCCGGGTCGGCGGCGGGCGGCGCCGCCGCCGACCGGTTCGGCTACCGGCGCGCCATCATCGGCTCGATGGCCGGCACGGCGGTGCTGACCGCGGCGCTCGTGCACGTCCCGAACGTGTGGACCGGCGCGCTGGTCGCCGGGGGAGCGGGCCTGACCGCGCAGGCGTACCGGCCCGCCGCGCTCGCCTGGGTCGTGGAGCTGACGCCGAAGGACCGCCAGGTCATCGTGTTCTCGGTGCTGCGGCTGACCTTCAACGTCGGAACGACGGTCGGCCCGGTCGGCGCCGCGCTGCTGCTGGCCTACTCCTCCTACGACGCGCTGTTCTACGTGGACGCGGCGACGTCGCTGGCGTTCGGTGTCCTCGCCTACGTGGCGCTGCGCTCCAACCCCGAGCCGGCCGGCAGGGAGGCGGCGTCGAGCGACGGCAAGCGCGCCGGATACGGGCAGGTGTTCGCCGACCGGCGGTTCATGCTCGTCGTCCTCGGCCTCTTCGTCACCGCCATCGCCTACATCCAGAGCTCGGCCGCGCTGCCGCTGTTCGTCACCGGCTCCGGGCACACGGAGAAGGTGTACGCGGCGCTCCTCTCCGTGAACGGGTTCATGGTGATCGCGTTCGAGGTGCTGCTGTCGAAGTGGACGCAGCGGCTGCCGATCGGGGTGCCGATGGCGCTCGGCATGGCGATGCTGGGCGTCGGCCACCTCGTCTACACCGGGCCGTCCCCCGTCACGATGCTGATCCTCGCGACCGTGGTGTGGACCGCCGGCGAGATCATCGCGGCGCCGTCGATGATGGCCTACCCCGGCCTGGTCGCGCCGTCCGCGCTGCGCGCCCGCTACATCGCCGCGGCGACCGTCCCGCAGCACGTGGGCTACGCCGTCGGCCCCATGATCGGGATCGCCGCGTGGCACGCGTGGGGCTCGGGCGTGTGGGTGCTCACCGGGGCGTGCGGGCTGCTCGCCGGCCTCCTCGTGCTCGCCGGGGCCGGGGTGTCGCGGCGGCGGCCCGGCGAGGACGAGCCCGCGAAGGAGCCCGGGGAGCCGCCCGCCATGGCCGCGAGCCGGCCGGGCGCGGCGGACGAGGCGGGCGCGCCGGACTCCCCGGGGCCGCAGGGCCAACCGACGGATCAACCGACATGAAGGTGAAGAGCATGAGCAAACCCGTCGTCGCCGTCGTCCGGCCGTTCAGCTCGTCGGCGCTGCTCGCGCCCGCGCTGCGCGAGGCCGGCTTCAGCCCCGTCGCCGTCATGGACTACGACGGGCCGGCGCTGGCCCCCATGCAGGGGGCCTACGACCCCGCCGCCTACGACGCGGTGATCAACCACCACGGCGACGTCGAGGAGACCGTCGCGCGGCTGGGCGCGCTCGAACCGGTCGCGATCTTCCACGGCGCGGAGGCCGCGCTGGAGCTGGCGCAGCGCTGCACCGACGCCCTCGCGCCCGAGCTGTCCAACGACCCCGCGCTGATGGACGCCCGGCGCCACAAGTACGCGATGCACCAGGCCGTCGCCGCCGCGGGGCTGCCCGTCCCCCGGCAGATCTGCGCCTCCGACCCCGCCGAGGTCGCCGCCTGGATCGAGCGCGAGAAGCTCGCCGGGGTGGACCTGGTCATCAAGCCCCCGGCCAGCGCGGGCACGGTCGGGGTCAGCCGCGCGCCCGGCGGGCAGGGCTGGCGGGAGCTGTTCGACCGCATGATCGGCACGCGCGACAAGCTGGGCGTGCTCGCCGACGAGGTGCTCGTCCAGGAGCAGCTGACCGGCACCGAGTACGCGATCGACACGATCAGCCACCGGGGCCGCCACTCGATCACCGACATGATCAAGTACCGGCGGGTCCCGTTCGGCGAGGGCATCGCGGTGTACGACAGCGTCGAGTGGCTGCCCTACGACCGGGACGCCTACGGCGAGCTCATCGACTATGGCCTCGCCTCCCTGGACGCGGTCGGGCTGCGCAACTGGGCCGCGCACACCGAGATCATGATGACCCCGGACGGGCCCCGGCTGCTGGAGGTCAACGCGCGGCTCTCCGGTGCGGGCAACCCCGCGGTCACCTACATCGCGTCGGGGGAGAGCCAGGTCACCCGGACGATCGACCTGGTGCGCGGGCGCGGGCCGGAGCTGCCGCCCGGCTACACGCTGCGCCGCAACGTCATGGCCGTGTTCCTGATGTCGCACTCGACCGGGATCGTGCGCAACGCCGAGATCTACGACCTGGCCCGCGAGCTGCCGAGCTACCACTCGCCCGTCGCGGTCGTGCGCACCGGCGACCACGTGGACGCCAGCACCGACATCTTCGCCAGCATGACGATGGGCTACATCATCCTCGCCCACGAGGACCCGGAGCAGATCCACGCCGACCGCGAGGCCATCCGCAAGATCGAGAAGGACCTGGTCGTCGACGTGGAGGGGGCCGGCTGATGGTCACCGCGAAGTACATGGAGGCGGCCGGCGAGGGGCCACTGCGCGACGTCATGACCGAGGCCGAGTACCCGCCCGTCTTCGCCGAGGCCTGGGGCAGGTACCTGGCGACGCGGCCGCTGCTGTCGTCGGAGACGCGGACGCGCCAGGCGGCGGACGACCTCGCCGGACTGTTCCGGCTCATGGCGTCCCTGCCGGACCGGCTGTTCGACGGCGACCGCCGCAGGTTCTGCGCCGCGGTCGGCGCGGACGCCCGCCGGACCGACCTCATGACGCGATTCGACGCGGAGCCGATCCTGTACGGGCGGGCCGACCTCTACGACGACGGATCCCGGTTCCGGCTGCTGGAGTTCAACATCGGCAGCGAGCTGGGCGGCGTCGACATGAGCGAGGCCAACCGCTGCCTGCTGGCCCACAAGGAGTTCGCCGCGTTCGCCGACGAGCACGGCCTGTCCACCGTCGACACGCCCGCGGCCATCGCGCGGCAGTTCGTCCAGGCCACGCAGAAGGAGGCGCCCGTCGTCGCCACGCTTGAGGCCGTCGACGGGATGGCGGCGTACGAGTCGCTGCACCGCTCCTTCCAGGAGTCGATGAAGCGGTACGGCATCGAGCTGCTCATCGGTGAAGTGGACCAGGTGCAGGAGAAGGACGGACGGCTGTACCTGCACGACCGTCCGCTCGACCTCGTCCTGCGGTACTTCTCCGCCCACCAGGTGGCGCGGGACCCGCGCAACGACAAGCCCGTCGAGGCCGTCATGCGCGCCTACGAGGAGGGCAAGGTCGTCCTGTGGACTCCCCTGACGGCGTCCATGTTCTCCTACAAGAGCTGCCTGCCGCTCGTCTCCGATCCCGACATGCGCGCGGAGCTGTCGCCGGACGAGAACGCCCTGATCGACCGCATCCTCCCGTGGACGCGGACCCTCACCCCCGACCTGGCCGACCAGGTCCGGGCCGAGCGGGACGAGCTGATCCTCAAGCCGGTCGCGGGCCTGTCGGGGAGGGGCATCCGCGTGGGCTGGGAGCAGACCGACCGCGAGTGGGCCGAGACGGTCGCCGGGTGCCTGAAGGAGGACTACATCGTCCAGCGCCGCGTCGTCCCCGCCGCCGAGCCGATGCTCAACGACGAGACCGGCGCGGTCGAGGACTGGCTGGGCGTGTGGGGCCTCTTCGTCTTCCCGGACGGCTACGGCGGCGCGTTCTGCCGGGCCGTCCCGTCCGGCGGGGCGTCGGTCGTCAACCTCGGCACGAAGGGCGCGCGGGTGACCTCCGCGTTCCATTACTGATCGCCGGGAGGGCGCCGCGGGCCGGGCTTGGCAATGCCTGCCAGATTCGAGGCGCCCTCCGTTTTTGTCCACTTTTGACCTTTCTGGACGGCGGTGCCGTGGTTAGCATCACGCTGCCACCCCTCACTGGAGAGGACCCCCCGCCATGCACAGACGCCTTCTCGGCGCGCTCGCCGCCGCGGCCGTCGGCGCCGCCGCGCTGACCGCCGGAGCCGCCCCCGCCTCCGCCGCCCCCGCCCCCGCGCCCGCCGCCCAGGTCAAGGCGGTCGACTTCACCGGGATCGTCGCCCTGAGCAACTGCTCCGGCTCGCTCGTCCGCACCCCGACCGCCGCCGACAGCGACCCGGCGCTCGTGCTCACCAACGGCCACTGCTACGAGGGCGGCATGCCCAGCGCCGGACAGGTCATCACGAACCGGGCGTCCAGCCGCACGTTCAGCCTGCTCAACTCCAGCGGCTCGGGCACGCTCGGCACGCTGCGCGCCAACAGGGTGCTGTACTCCACCATGACCGACACCGACGTGACCCTGTACCGGCTCAGCCAGAGCTACGCGGCCATCCAGCAGTCCTACCGGACGCCGGCGCTCCAGCTCTCGCTCACCCGCCCCACGGCGGGCGCCGACGTGCGCGTGGTCTCCGGCTACTGGCGCAGGATCTACTCCTGCAACATCGACGGCTTCGCCTACCGTCTCAAGGAAGGGGAGTGGACGTTCAAGGACTCGATCCGCTACACCTCCACCTGCAACGTCATCGGCGGCACGTCGGGCTCCCCGCTCGTCGACGCCTCGACCGGCAAGGTCGTCGGGGCGAACAACACCATCAACGAGGACGGCGGCCGCTGCACGCTGAACAACCCGTGCGAGGTCGACCAGTCCGGCACCGTCACGGTGCACCCGAACATCGGATACGCCCAGCAGACCTACACCCTGGCCGCCTGCATCGCCCCCGGCAGCGTCATCGACTTCAACCGCGCGGGCTGCACCGTCCCCCGGTGATCCGCCACGCGGGCCGCTGACCCGAACCCCCACCTGCCCTGGACGGGGCGGCGCACCCCTCGCGCCGCCCCGTCCAGCCGCGTCCGGGGCGAGTGACACAACTAACCACCGGCCGTAGTACTACAGCTCGTAGTATTTCTGACAGGATGAAGTACTACAGCTTGTAGTAGATGAGCCGGAGAGGCCTGCGCCCATGGACACCGTCGACATCGCCCGGTGGCAGTTCGGGATCACCACCGTCTACCACTTCCTCTTCGTCCCGCTGACGATCGGGCTCTCCGCGCTGGTCGCGGTGCTCCAGACGGCCTGGCTGCGGACGGGGAAGACGGCCTACCTGCGCGCCACCAAGTTCTGGGGCAAGCTCTTCCTGATCAACTTCGCGATGGGGATCGTCACCGGCATCGTGCAGGAGTTCCAGTTCGGCATGAACTGGAGTGACTACTCCCGGTTCGTCGGCGACGTCTTCGGGGCGCCGCTCGCCATCGAGGGCCTGCTCGCCTTCTTCGTCGAGTCGACCTTCCTCGGCCTGTGGATCTTCGGCTGGGACCGGCTGCCCAAACGCCTGCACCTCGGCTGCATCTGGCTCGTCCACATCGGGACGCTGCTGTCGGCGTACTTCATCCTCGCCGCCAACTCCTGGATGCAGCACCCCGTGGGCTACCGGATCGACCACGAGTCCGGGCGCGCCGTCCTCACCGACTTCTGGGCCGTCCTGACCAACTCCACCCAGCTCGTCGCGTTCCCCCACACCATGACGGCGGCGTTCGCCACCGGCGGCATGTTCATGGCCGGCGTCAGCGCCTGGCACCTCGCCCGCCGCAAGAACGTCGAGGTGTTCCGGCCGTCGCTGAAGCTCGCGCTGGTCGTCACCGCGATCGCCTCCATCGGCGTCGCGATCACCGGCGATCTCCAGGGCAAGGTCATGACCGAGCAGCAGCCGATGAAGATGGCCGCCGCGGAGGCGCTCTACGAGACCGAGCGGCCCGCCTCCTTCTCGATCTTCACGGTGGGGACGCTGAACGGCGACGAGGAGGTCTTCGGCCTCAAGGTGCCGCGGTTGCTGTCGTTCCTCGCCACCGGCACCCTCGACGGCGAGGTCAAGGGGATCAACGACGTCCAGGCCGCCGAGGAGGCGCGCTACGGCGCCGGCGACTACCGGCCGGCGACCCCCGTCATCTACTGGAACTTCCGGGTCATGTCCGGCGCCGGGATCGCCATGGCGCTGGTCTCGCTGGCCGGGCTGTGGCTGCTGCGCCGCGGCAGGCTCCCCTCCAGCCCCTGGGTGTACCGGATCGGCGTCCTGTCGCTGACCCTGCCCTTCATCGGCAACTCCGCCGGATGGATCTTCACCGAGATGGGGCGGCAGCCCTGGTCGGTGTTCGGCGTGCTCAAGACCTCGGCCAGCGTCTCGCCCGGGGTGTCGGCGTCGTCGATGCTCATCTCGGTCGCGTCGCTGACCGCGCTCTACGGCGTCCTGCTGGTCATCGAGACGGGGCTGATGCTCAAGTACGCCAAGGCCGGGCCGCCGTCGGAGGACGAGGTGCTGCCGCCTCCGTCCGACGGTCCCGGGTCCGACTCCGACTCCGAGCGCTCGCTCGCGTTCGCCTACTGAGGGCCGACCATGGAACTCACCACCGCCTGGTTCATCATCATCGCCTTCCTGTGGACGAGCTACTTCTTCCTGGAGGGCTTCGACTTCGGCGTCGGGATGCTGCTGCCCGTGCTCGGCCGCGACGACGTCGAGCGCCGCGTCGTCATCAACACCATCGGCCCCGTCTGGGACGGCAACGAGGTGTGGTTCATCGTCGCGGGCGCCGCCACCTTCGCCGCCTTCCCCGAGTGGTACGCCACCCTTTTCAGCGGCTTCTACCTGCCGCTCCTCGCGATCCTCCTCGCGCTGATCATCCGCGGCGTCGCGTTCGAGTACCGCGGCAAGCGCGACGACGCCCGCTGGCGGTCCCGCTGGGACAAGTGCATCTTCTGGGGCAGCCTCGTGCCCGCCTTCGTGTGGGGCGTCGCGTTCGCGAACATGGTGCGCGGCGTGCCGCTGGACGCCGACCACGAGTTCGTCGGCTCCCTCGGCGACCTCCTCAGCCCGTACGCGCTGCTCGGCGGCCTCACCACAGTGACCCTGTTCCTCCTGCACGGGGCGGTGTTCCTCGCGCTCAAGACGTCCGGGAGCATCCGGGCGCGGGCCCGCCGGATCGCCGGCCTCGCCGCGGTCGCCGCCGTCCTCGCCGGGGGCGCCTTCCTGCTGATCACCCAGCTCCAGTACGGCGAGCCCGTCACCTGGCTCACCGCCGCGGGCGCCGCCGCAGGCCTGCTCGCCGCCGCGGCGGCGAACCGGCGCGGCCGCGAGGGCTGGGCGTTCGTCGGGACCGGCGCCGCCATCGTGCTCGCCGTCGCGACCCTGTTCCTGTCGCTGTTCCCGGACGTCCTGCCGTCCACCCTCGGCACCGGCGGCCTGACCACCGCGAACGCCGCCTCGTCCGGCTACACCCTGAAGATCATGACCTGGGTGGCGGCCGTGTTCACCCCGATCGTGATGATCTACCAGGGCTGGACGTACTGGGTCTTCCGCAAGCGGATCGGCACCTCCCACATCCCCATGAAGAAGCCGGTCGCATGAAGCCCCTCGACCCCCGGCTGCTGCGCCACGCCCGCACGACGCGCCCGTTCCTCGCGGCGTCCGTGCTGCTCGGCGCCGCCACCGCCGGGCTGATCATCGCGCAGGCGACCCTCCTCGCCGGGATGCTCACCCGCGCCTTCCTGCACGGCGCGTCGCTCGGCGACCTGCGCACCCCGCTCCTGCTGCTCCTCGCCGTCGTCCTCGGCCGGACGCTCGTCGCGTGGCTCCAGGAGGTCGCCGCGCACCGCTCGTCCGCCGCGGTGAAGTCGCAGCTGCGCGGCCGCCTGCTCGCCCGCGCCCTCGCCCTCGGGCCGCGCTGGCTGTCCGGCGAGCGCAGCGGCGAGCTCGCCACCCTCGCCACCCGCGGGATCGACGCGTTCGACGACTACTTCTCCCGCTACCTGCCGCAACTCGTCCTCGCGGTGATCGTCCCGGTGGCGGTCGGCGCGCGGATCCTGCTCGGCGACTGGCTCTCCGCCGTGACGATCGCGGCGACGCTGCCGCTCATCCCCGTCTTCGCGATCCTGGTCGGGCTCACCACCCGGCGCAGGATGGACCGGCAGTGGCGGACGCTCTCCCTGCTCTCCGCCCACTTCCTGGACGTCGTCGCCGGGCTCCCCACGCTGAAGATCTTCGGCCGGGCCCGCGCGCAGGCGGACCGCATCCGCGAGATCACCGGCCGGCACCGGCGCGCGACCATGTCCACCCTGCGGATCGCGTTCCTGTCCGCCCTCGTCCTCGAAGTGCTGTCCACCCTGTCCGTCGCCCTGGTCGCCGTGTCGATCGGGCTCCGGCTGGTGGAGGGCGGCCTCGGCCTGGAGACCGCGCTGCTCGTCCTGATCCTCGCGCCGGAGGCCTACCTCCCCCTACGCCAGGTCGGCGCGCAGTACCACGCGAGCGTCGAGGGCCTCACCGCCGCCGCGCGGATCTTCGAGGTCCTCGAAACGCCGCTGCCGCCCGCCGGGACGCGGCGGGACGTCCCCGACGCCGGCCGCGCGACGCTCCGCCTGGACGGGGTGACGGTCACCTACCCGGGCCGCGACGTCCCCGCCCTCGACGGCTTCTCCCTGACAGTCCACCCGGGCGAGACGGTCGCCCTGGTCGGCCCGAGCGGCGCGGGCAAGTCGACCGTGCTGGCCGTGCTGCTCGGCTTCGTCCACCCGGACTCGGGCCGCGTCCTGGTCGACTGGGACGACCTCGCCGACCTCTCCCCGGACGCCTGGCGCGAGCGCATCGCCTGGGTCCCCCAGCGCCCGCACCTGTTCGCCGGCTCCGTCGCCGCGAACATCCGCCTCGGCCGCCCGGACGCGTCCGACGCCGAGGTCCGCGAGGCCGCCCGCGCCGCGAACGCCCTCGGGTTCGTCGACGCCCTCCCCTCAGGCTTCGACACGCCCCTGGGCGACCGCGGCGCGGGCCTGTCCGCGGGCCAGCGCCAGCGCATCGCCCTGGCCCGCGCCTTCCTCCGCGACGCCCCGCTCCTCCTCCTGGACGAGCCGACCTCCAACCTGGACACCGAGAGCGAGGCCGCCGTCCTCGACGCCGTCCACCGGCTGGCGGAGTCCCGCACCGTCATCCTCGTGGCCCACCGCCCGGCCCTGGCCGCGATGGCCGACCGCACCGTCCCCATCACCCCCGCCCTGGTGACGACATGACCCCCACCACCCGGCAGGCGCCCTCCACCGGCCGACCGGACGCATGCTCTCCTCGCCGCGCGGCATCGCCCCTGGCCCGCCGGACGGCCCCGCGCTCCGAGCACCGAGCCGCACCGGCGGCCCCTGGAGGGACTGCCGGTGCGGATGATTCACGTGAAACTTCGGCGTTCTCGCGGAGCGCCGCGGTGACGGGGGTGAAGGCATGATCTGCCGGCTTCTCCGGTTCGCCCGCCCGGCGCGGGGACGGCTCGCGCTCGCGGTGCTGTTCGGGGTGCTGGCCCTCGGCAGCGGCGTCGGGCTGATGGCGACGTCGGCGTGGCTGATCTCCCGGGCGGCGCAGCATCCACCGGTGCTCATGCTGATGGTCGCGATCGTGGCGGTCCGGGCGTTCGGCCTCGGGCGGGGCGTGTTCCGCTACGTCGAGCGCCTCGTCGGGCACGACGCGACGTTCCGGATCCTCGCCGACCTGCGGGCCCGGGTGTACGAGCGGCTGGAGAGGCTCGCTCCCGCCGGGCTTCCCGCCTTCCGCGGCGGCGACCTCCTGAACCGCCTGGTCGCGGACGTCGACGCCGTCCAGGACCTGTTCCTGCGGGTGCTGCTGCCCTGCACCGTGGCGGCCGTCGTGGGCGGCGCGTCCGTCGGGCTCGCCTGGGCGCTGCTGCCTTCGGCGGGCGTCGTCCTCCTGCTGGCCCTGCTGCTCGCCGGGGTCTTCGCCCCCTGGCTGTCCGGCGTGGTCTCCCGCCGCGCCGAGCGCCGTACGACCGACCTGCGCGGCGAACTCACCTCCCACGTCGTCGACACCCTCCAGGGCGCACCGGAGCTCATCGCCTACGGCGCCGCTCCCGAGCAGCTCGCCAAGGCCGCGCAACTCGACCGCGACTTCACGCGTGCCACGGCCCGTTCCGCTACGACGACCGGCCTCGGCGCCGCCATCTCCGCCCTCGCCGGTGGCCTGGCCGTCTGGGGCAGCCTCGCCGTCGGAGTCCCGGCCGTCCGCTCGGGAGCGCTCGACGGCGTTATGCTCGCGGTCGTCGTCCTCCTCCCGCTGGCCGCGTTCGAGGTCGTCGCCGGGCTGCCCCTGGCCGCGCAGCACCTGGAGCGGGTGCGCCGTTCGGCCGCGCGCATCTTCGCCATCCTGGACAGTCCGCCCCCGGTGCGCGAGCCGGACACCCCCGCGCCCCTGCCTGAGACGCCCTACACGCTCTCGGTCGAGAACCTCCGAGCCCGTTGGACGCCCAGCGCGCCCTACGCCCTCGACGGCGTCTCCCTGGACCTGGCACCCGGCCGCCGTTGCGCGATCGTCGGCCCGAGCGGATCGGGCAAGACCACCCTGACCGCCGTGCTGCTCCGCTTCCTGGAGCCCGCCGGCGGCCGGACGTCCCTCAACGGCGTGGACCTTCGCGCCCTCTCCGGCGACGACGTCCGCCGGTTCGTCGGCCTCTGCGCCCAGGACGCGCACCTCTTCGACTCGACGATCGGCGAGAACATCCGCCTGGCCCGTCCGTCCGCCACCGGCGAGGAGATCCGCGACGCGCTGCGCCGCGCCCGGCTCCTCGACTGGGTCGAGTCCCTCCCGGACGGCCTCGCCACCCGCGTCGGCGAGCACGGCGCCCGGGTCTCCGGCGGCCAGCGCCAGCGCATCGCCCTGGCCCGCGCCCTCCTCGCCGACTTCCCGATCCTGCTCCTCGACGAGCCCGCCGAGCACCTCGACATCGCGATCGCCGACGAGCTGACCGCCGACCTCCTCACCGCCACCGAGGGCCGGACGACCCTCCTGGTCACCCACCGCCTCGCCGGCCTGGACGCCGTCGACGAGATCATCGTCCTGGACGAGGGCCGCGTCGCCGACCGGGGCACCCACACCGACCTCGTGAGCCGCCCCGGCCCCTACCGCGCACTCTGGCAACGCGAGCAGGCCACCGCACCGGCTCCGCAGCTCACGTAGACCGACCGCCTACCTGTTTTCTGAGGTATTCGGGGAACACATCCCGGTCTGTCGGCATCACACGGAGTACAGGATCCGTTCGATGGAACGGGGGTTCCACAGATGCGCATCACCCTCCGAATCGCGATGGTGTTCCTCGCCGTGGCCACCACGATCGGCGCCCTGGACGCCGCCCGAGCCGACACCTCCGCCGCCCCCTTCTGGCCGCGTCCCGCCAGCTCGCAGCCGTGAGCTGAAGCGGTCAGCCGCTTCAGTGCGCCTTCACCGCACTCCCGGGCGAGCGCCGCTCACGCCTGGGTGGTGGGCCCGTCCGGTACGGGCTCCGCGTGCGCGTACCGGGCCGCGGCGGCGAGGAGCAGGCGCTCGGCGCCCGGCCGGGCCACCAGTTGCAGGCCGGCGGGCAGCCCGTCGACGAGACCGGCGGGCAGGCTGACGGCGGGAAGCCCGAGCACGCTCCAGGGGCTCGTGTACGCCAGGAGCGCCGCGCGGACGTCGACGGGAGTCCCGTCCAGCACCAGGGTTCGAGCGCCCAGAGGCGGTGCGACGACCGGAACGGTGGGCATCGCGAGGATCTCGACGCGTCCGAAGAGGGCCGTCACCGCCCGGCGGACCCGTTCCCGCAGCTCGCGGGCGGTCGCAGCGTCCTTCTCGGTGATCCGCCCGGCCGCGCGCAGGCGCGCCAGCACCTCCGCGTCGTAGAGTTCCGGCGCGGCGGCCATCCGTCCCGCGTGGAGCCGGTGGACCTCGCCGCTCTGGATCGCGGTGTAGGCCCAGCGCAACCGCGCGACGTCCGGGACGGCGACGTCCCGCACGGGCAGCGGCCCCAGCACGGCGCGGGCCGCGGCGGCCACCCGCGGGTCGCCGGGGTGGAGTGCGTCCGGCGCAACCCAGCCGACGCGGACGCCGGAGACGTCCGCGTCCGGAGCGCCCCCTCCGGTCAGAGCGTTCCACAGCAGCAGGCAGTCGCCGGCGGTCCGCGCCATCGGGCCCACCGTGTCCAGGGAGGACGACACCGGGAAGACCCCGCCGGTCGGCACGGCGCCGAGCGTGGGCTTGAGCCCGACGATCCCGCAGCAGGCGGCGGGGATGCGCACCGAGCCGCCGGTGTCGGTGCCCACCGCGAGCGGCACGATCCCGGCGGCCACCGCCGCCGCGGACCCGCTGCTGGATCCCCCGGCGAGACGCCCGTCCCCGTAGGGGTTGCGGGTCGCCCCGCTCAGCGAGCGGTCACCGGTCGGCCCGAAGGCGAACTCGTGGGTCGCGGTCTTCCCGACGATGACGGCTCCGGCCGCGCGCAACCGGCGCACGCACTCGGCGTCGTGCTCGGGCACCCGGTCCGCGTAGTGGCGGGACCCCATGGTGGTGCGCAGCCCCGCGGTGTCGACGACGTCCTTGACCGCGACGGGAATGCCATGGAGGGGGCCTCGGTCCCGACCCGCGGCCAGTTCCCGTCCGGCGCGCTCCGCCGCCTCGCGCGCCCCGGCCCCGTCGAGGGTGACGAACGCGTTGAGCCCATGGAGCCTGGACGCCTCCGCCAGCGCCCGCTCCACGAGTTCGCCCGGGGACGACCGCCCGGCCCGGAGGTCGCCGGCCAGTCCCGCGACCGTCCGCCTGGCGAACCAGCCCGCCTCCGGTGGCAGGCCGATCACGCCGACCACCCCGCATCGACCCGTCGTGTCACGGCTTCGCCTCTTTCCCAAACGATTGGGGTGGATCTTCCGTCAACCCAAACGATTGGGTCAAACGTTTGGGTTGTATAAAAGACACCGGACGGTGGCCCTGTCAAGGGCACGGCGGCAGGAAGGCGGACGCAGTGGCCCGCAACGACCGGCAGCGGCCCGCGACGCTGCGCACCATCGCGGAGGCGGCGGGCGTCGACGTCTCCACGGTCTCCCGGGTGCTCAACGGCTCTCCCGACGACGCCCAGCGCGCCGCGTCCCGCGAGACCGCCGACGAGATCCGGCGCTGGGCCGCCCGGCTGGACTACCGCCCCAACCCGCACGCCACCAGCCTGCGCACGCAGCGCAGCAACCTCGTCGGCGTCCTCGTCCCCCGGCTGTCCGACCTGGTGCTCGCCACGATCTACGAGGGCATCGAGGACGCCGCCGCCCGGCACGGCCTCACCACCTTCGTCATGAACAGCCACGACCGGCCCGAGCAGCAGCGGGCGCGCACCGAACTGGCGCTGTCCCGGCACGTCGACGGCCTGGTCTTCGGCGACGCGCACGCCGGCGCCGCCTTCCTCGACGAGATCGCCGCGCGGCGCGTCCCGTTCGTCCTGGTCAGCCGGCACGCCGGCGGGCACCCGTCCGTCACCTGCGACGACCGTCTCGGCGGACGCCTGGTCGCCGACCACCTGCTCGCCCTCGGCCACCGGCGCGTGGGCGTCATCGCGGGCGAACCCTTCGCCAGCACCGGCGCCGACCGCACCGCCGGCTTCGTCGACCGGTACCGGGAGGCGGGCTTCCCCGTCCCTGGATCCCACGTCGTCCACTCCGGGTTCGACGCCGCCGGTGGCCGGGCCGCCGCCGAGCGCCTCCTGCGCCACGACCCCCAGCCCACGGCCATCTTCGCCGTCAACGACTTCGCGGCCATCGGCGCGCTCGGCGTCCTGCGCGACCAGGGCCTGCGCCCCGGCGAGGACGTCGCCGTCGCGGGCTACAACGACACCCCCCTGGCGGCGGAACTGCCCATCCCCCTCACCAGCGTCCGCTCGCCCATGCACGAGATGGGGGCGCGCGCCCTCGACCTGCTCGTCGACCTGCTCGCCGGAGGGACGCCTGCGTCCGCGCGCCTCACTCCGGGCCTCGTCGTCCGCGCGTCCACCGACCCCGCGCAGAACGCCGCGTGACGACGTGATCCCGCTGGCCGACTTCACCCGGCTCTTCGACCCGTTCATGAAACTCGTCGACCAGGGAGACCGTCCGGCCATCGTCCTGCAGAGCCGTTACCGAAGACCCCGCCTACCTCGCGGCCCGCGGCATCGAGAACCTCAGCCGCTGAAACCGGCGCGCCCCCGGACCAGCGGCAGGAAGACCTCTTCCACGATCTCGACGAGGACGCCGTCCGGCACGGCCGGGACGCCCCGCGTCATGTACTCGTTGCGCAGCAGCGCCACCGGCACGGACGCGACCCTCGGATGCAGCGCCTCGGCCGCGGCGTCACCGCGGGCCACCGCGCGTCCGAGCACCGTCAGCCACGCCGCCTCATAAGCGCCGCCCCCGCCGTCCCGCAACTCGGCGAGCACCTCAGGCGCGCTCCCGGCCGCCGCGATCAAACCTCGAAGGATCTCCCCGTACGGCGACGACCAGGTGCTGTTCGCGCGGCGCAGCAGGTCCAGAGCGTCGTCCCGCAGCGAACCGGTGTCCGGGACCGTGATCTCCGCGTCGGCCAGCCGGCGGTACGCGGCGACGCCGAGCGCGACGCGATTCGGCCACCGCCGGTAGATCGCGTTCTTGTTCGTGCCGGCCCGCCGCGCCACCTCGTCCATGGTCAGGCCGCCGGCACCGGACTCCCGCAGCACCTCGGCCGCCGCCCGAAGGATCGCCTCCTCAAGCGCGGCCCCCCGCCGCCGCGACCCACCGCCCTCAGCCATGCCGCCCCTCCACCGCTCTAGGGTACGAAGCGTACTCCGATGTGCTCCATCCAGCGCCGAAGGCGATCACCATAGGGTACGTTGCGTACCGTAACTTCGACGCGAAGGAACGACATGCGCGCCCTCGGCATCAACTTCGACACGGGCTTCACCAGCGCGGGGACCACCACCCGCGAGCCCTTCGACCCGGCCACCGTCCGCCGCGAGATGGCCGTCATCCGCGACGACCTGCGCTGCGACGCCGTCCGGATCACCGGCGGCGACCGCGACCGCCTGGAGACGGCCGCCCGCCTCGCCGCCGACGCGGGACTCGAAGTCTGGTACTGCCCGTTCACCAACGGCCTCGGCCAGGACGAACTGCTCGACTTCCTGACCGACAGCGCCGCCCGCGCGGAGAGGCTGCGCCGCACCGGCGCCGAGGTGGTCTTCCTCACCGGCTCGGAGATCTCCATCTGCACGGCCGGCTTCCTCCCCGGCGACACCCTCCAGGAGAGAGCCGCCGTCCTCTCCGACCCACAGCGGCTCCGCGCCGCGCTGGCCACCCTGCCCACCGCGATCAACGCCTTCCTCGGCAAGGCCGTCGCGGCCGTGCGCGCCGAGTTCGGCGGCCGCGTCGGCTACGCCTCGCTGCCGTTCGAGGGCGTCGACTGGACACCGTTCGACCTGGTCGCCACCGACGCCGGCTACCGCGACGCGCAGAACGCCGACCAGCTCCCGGCCGGGCTGCGGGCCCTGACCGCCCACGGCAGGCCCGCGGCCGTCACCGAGTTCGGCTGCGCCCCCTACCGCGGCGCCGCCGCCATCGCGAGCCGGGGCGACGAGGTCATCGAATGGAACGACCGCGCCCGTCCCGCCCGCTTCACCCGCCCGGTCGTCCGAGACGAGCAGGAGCAGGCCGACTACCTGCGCGAACTCCTCGGCGTCTTCGAGGGCTCGGGGATCGACGCGGCCTTCGTCTACACCTTCGCCCGCTACGACCTGCCGCACGCCGACACCGACGCCCTCGACTTCGACAAGGCGTCCTTCGGCATCGTCAAGGTCCTCCCAGGCAAGGGCACCACCTACCCGGACATGCCCTGGGAACCCAAGGCCGCCTTCCACACCCTTGCCGAATACGGCCGCAGCCGCTCGCGACAGGCTTAGCACCTCCCGTGCATCATTCCCCTTGCCGCTGCGCCGCGATGGCGACTACCTCGGCATGCGCCTTCTGGTGCATCCACTCCAGCTTGGTGACCATTCCCCGCCGCTGGTTGACCGAAAGGAACCTACGCGTCGTGTACTGGTCGATCTGACGCATCGCGCGCTTGCGCACACCGTCCAGGCGCCGCTGGACGTCCGCCAGCCAGGCCTCGGACACCGCCTCGTCCGACCCGGCGAACGCCTCCAGCACCTCCCGGTACTCCCGCTTGGCCTCGCTCAGATTCATCCGTCCCGCCCACCGAAGGCAAGCCGCCAAACGGCGGCGCCCATGCCACTGGCGACCAGAATGCCCGACTCATCGCCGACCTGGTTCTATGGCTTTCGGCCCGGGCGGACGACGCGACTCCTGGAGGTGATCGTGGTGGACGAGACGTCACTCGTTCTCAACATGTCGGCCCAAGGCCTCCGGCCGATCGCCGACGGCATCGCCTGGTTCGAGAGCCTGACGAGCGACCAGCGGCATGACGCCCTCTCGAGGCTTGCCATGTTCTGCACCCAAGCCGGCGCGACCAGCGAGAACGCCACGGAGGCCATTCGCCGCGCGGGCATCCGGCCGACGCACACCCCGGCGGTGCTGCTGCAGCGAGGTCGGATGGAAGTCCAGCTGGCGAAAATCGTCAATCTGCCCGAGGACGAGCGGCTCAGGTCCTTCCGTCTGCTCGTCGCACTGCTGGGCGTCTCTGACGGCCGGCGCCGGGCGCGCCTCTGCTCGGACGGATGCGGCCACGCCTGGCATCACCTTGGGGCACCGGCAGAGCCCAGCATCCGCCTGATCACGCGGCGCGATGAGCAGCCGGACGGCCCATAAACCGTTTCGCCATGGGCAGGGCTCGATCAGCACATTACAATTTCGCGGCCATTCGCGGAAAAAGTGTTGCACGTTCCGGATGCTCACCTCATGGGGCGAACTCCCTGATTCGTTGCGCATTCACCTCGCCTCCGCACGGTCCTCTGTTGGCACCGGTTCCTCCCGGTGCCGCCCTGGCAACTTCGGGGCTCAAACTAGAGACAAAGGTGGTAGATAACGGTGGATAACACGCGCACGGGGGCTCCGGTCATGGGAGTGCCTCCGTTTTTATGCGGTAGCGGGTGGTCGGCAGTCGCTCCCTCGGTCATCGGAGCGCCGCCGCTCATCCCCGGCATCGGGTGCTCGGCGGTCGCTTCCGTGACCACCGAGGCGCCTCCGATCGTCCAGGCGTGCGACATGCCCGGCCACGTGCAGCAGACGTGCATGATCTGCCAGGTGTCGTTCTGCTCGGTGTGTGACGGTCACAGCTGCTAGTTCCGGCCGGGCCTGGTCCTCGCGTGGGCCAGGCCGGTTGAGCGGCTGATCAACCGGCCGGTCCCTCCGCACTGCGCGGAGGGACCGGTCCCATGAACGAACGGCGGTCGGCCCCCTTGCAGAGCCGCCTCGCGCTGCCGGCGACACGGCCCCGCTTATGGGAGCTCGCAGATAACCACACGCACCCGTCCCATTAGCAGGGAAGGCGAGCCTGTCATTTTGCCCGAGGTGGGCTGAAGGGCTCGTTCTCACATGGGACGGTTATCGGACGAGCCTGCTTGTGAAGCCTGCCTCGACCAGACGGCGGTAGGCGGCCTCGACTTCGGACGGCATGTCCTGCGGGATGGCGAATCCTTGGCTTGGGTAGACCATGATGCGCTGCGTGTCGCCCACCAGCATGTCGACAACACGGTTCACGTCCCCGATGCTCACGATGTACTCGTCCAACGGGAGCGGTCGCGACGCGCAGACGACATCGAGTTCCGGCCACAGTTTCTTGGCGGTGGAGTAGGCGCGGCGCTGCTGGTAGGGCCGAGAGACCAGCGTCGCCGAGCGGACTTCGATCCCGCGTTCGGCGAGCAGCCTGCGAGTGAACTCGATGTTCTGACCCGTATTGGTGGCTTCGGACTCGACCAGGATCGCCTCATCGGGAACGCCGAGCGCGATGGCGTGCTCGCGGTAGTGAACGGCCTCGCCCCGCGGGAACCGCTCGATCGTCGTCGGCGCGTTGGCACCGGTGAACACGATGCGAGGGACCATGTCCCCGCGGTAAAGCTCCACCGAGAAGGCGGCGACACCGAGATCATGGCTGCCCAGTCCGATGGCGACATCGGTAGGCCGGATCGCGTGGTGCATGTCGTGGTAGTCCCACAGGGTTTCCACGTCGGAGCGGTACGCGTCGGGCAACAAGGTCTCGGGCACGGACCTTCCCCTCTCACGTGGACATCCGTGCACGGCGGGACTCTAGACCTTGAGGACCGCGACATCAGGCGGACGCGCCCATAGACCGAACTTCAATTAGGTCCAAGGTGGCGGCGACTCCGGTCGTCGCCCGCGCGACCGCCCGACAACCGACCGCGAGAAGCGAATGGTCAGCCGCAGTGAACCTTCTTGCCGGTCAGCTCTCCCGTGTGCGCACCGTTGGTGTTGATGGAGGCCTTGACGTACAGGCACCGATGACGGGCGTAGACGTAGAGCGGCCCGGAGTACCAATGGTTCCGCTTGCTGTAACCGTCGTATTTGCAGTTGCCGTACTTGGTCCTGGCCGCGTTGTAGACGCAGAGCTTGAGCTTGATGCTGTAGAGCGACGTCGAGCCCTTGCGGACGGCCAGCGCGCAGTTATAGCCGTTCGAGGAGTTGTAGTAGACCTTGAGATAGCCGCGGACCTTGGAGTTCACGTAGATGGAATGGGTGCTGCGCAGGGCGTACCTCGACCCGCACGACGGGCCTGCCGCACTCGCCGGCGCAGTGGACGCCAGCACGGTCGTCAGGGTCAGCGTAGGAAGCATGACAGCGGCCAGGCGCAGCGCGCGCCCTCCAATTTTGATCACGCGTGAACCCTACGGCGACCGGGGTGGTTCCGCCAGAGCCGGATGATCTCTTGTCTCCGCTGTGACCTGCACACCTTCCACCATGTGCACTCTGCGGCCGCCCGGGCACGCGCCGCGACAGATGCCCGTCCAGCACGGATCTCATCCACCTCCGCCAAGCCTCTGCGAACACTAACGAGTCCCCTCGGACAGGAGGCACCGCGCCATTAATGGAGTGCTCCCGCCACTAGGCGCACGAGAGACCGAGCCTCCAACGGCCTATGGGCAAGAACTCGCGCAGCCGTCGCAAGGGCCCGCGAACTCAGCAGGGACGGCCACCTCTGCAGTGAACTGCGATGATCAGGGAATGCCCACGGAGTACCTGGAGCACGGCGGGACGGTCTACGAACTGCTCAGCTACTACGCCCTGCCGGACGATGCCTGGAGCATCGAACTGACCGACATGAGCGGGGAAGGCGGCCCGCTGGCGCATGTGCTGGTGCCGGATGAGGACATGGATCGCCCGTGCGAGGTACTGGTACTGGACTCGTCGCGGATACCCACAGAGGTCCTACGCCGCCTGCTCGTGGAGGTAGCCGAAAGCGCCCGGCACGCCGGAGCAACCTTCGTCCGTGACCAGCAGGATCCCCCCGCCGGAAGCACAATCAACCGACCGAGCCGGAAACAAGACAGGGATAAGCGACCCTGAGATCTTTATTTCCTGGTGGCGCTCAACCATTGAGCAGGCCTCCACGGTTCGGGCGCTGTGGTTCGGCCTCATGGAGCTGACGGAAGCCGAGGGCGCCAGGCGGAATCTGTACGTAAGCGGATGCCGGGAGTTCACTCGGGCGGACGACTCGGGCGACCGACGTAGCGACGCCGCAGACCCGCGAGGCCCCGCCGGAAGCTCTGCTGTATTCGGGTGGCCTAACCTGGCGTCATGCCGAGACCTCCAGAGCCGACGGATCCCGACCGTGAGGCAAGCCTTGGCCGACTTGCCCTGTGGCTGGCCCCGGAAGATCTGCAATGGCTGGCGTCTCGCTGTACGTGCACCGACGCAACGCCCGACCATGAACGGGATCGGTGCGCCCGGGTTCGGTTTCGCGCCAGCGCCGCGCTGCACAGGCAGGCGTTGTACACGGCGGCTTCGCTGAGAGATGACGCAGGAAGCGGCGCCGCGTACCCGTGACGCCGCTCGAGTACGAGGGCTCAGGGACGCGAAGCGATCGGGCACGGCATTCAGAGATCAGCGATGCGCCTTCGCCACCATGGCCAATCTTCCGGTGTGGACGGATCATGCAGAGTGCGGGCCTGATATTGCTCCGCAAGCGGGGCCACGATTGCCAAGACCTGACGCCGGGAGTTCGGAGGGAGAGCCGCAGCGATCTCGTGGAGCGTGTCCAGCGCCTCCCGTGGATCATGACACGGGCAGGTGGGGTACACCTCCGCCGTCAGTCTCCGGCCTGGTTGCCGGAGGAACCATTTCAGCGCCGCGAGAGCCGTGGTCATCGACTCGACACCGAGGCACTTCCCGGCCCGTGAGGCTTCCGTGATCTCCCGCAGAACCTTGGCGGGAACTCTGTCAGGGACGCTCGGAGCGGACTCGGCGTCCCTGGTGTACCGCGTCGCACGCACGCGGCCCGGCGGTCGCCGTCCCATTAATGCCGTTGTGTGATGGCCATCCCGACATCGTGGCACCAAATCGAGCAGTGCCACCACCCACTGCCCCGCACCGAGTGCTGCGGAAGCACGCGCCAGCATCGTGCGAGCATGGAGGATGACTCTCAATGACGTTGTCAAGCCGCAGCGGGCAAGGGAGGCGTGAGTTGGTAGACGCGTCCGTCGCGCAGCAGGGCCCACAGCACGTTGACGCGTCGTCGGGCCAGTGCGAGCACGGCTTGAGTGTGACGTTTACCCTCGGTGCGTTTGCGGTCGTAGAAGCGCCTGGAGTCGGGGCAGGACTGGATGCTGATCAGAGCAGAGGTGTAGAAGACGCGTTGCAGCGCGCGGTTGTAGCGCTGGGGCCGGTGCAGGTTCCCGTGGACGCGGCCGGAGTCGCGGGGTACTGGGGTGACGCCGGCGAAGCTGGCCAGCTGGTCGGCCGAGGCGAACCGGTCCATGTCGCCGCCGGTGGCGGCGAGGAACTCGGCGCCCAGCAGGACTCCGATGCCGGGCATGCTGATGATCACCTCGGCAGACGGATGGCGGCGAAACCGGTCCTCAATGAGCTGGTCGAGGTCCTTGAGCTGCTCGTTGAGGGTGATCACCCCCTCGGCGAGTTGCGCCACCAGGCGGGCGGCCATCTGCTCGCCGGGCAATGTGGTGTGCTGGGTGGCAGCCGCGGCGGCGGCCTTGGCCGCCAGCGCGGCGGCGCTGCGGACCTTGCGGGCCCGCAGCCAGTCGGTCAGGCCGTCGATGCCGATCTCGCGCAGCGCGGCCGGGGTTTGGAAGCCGGTCAGCAGCACCAGCGGCCCCTGGTTGGTCAGCTCCAGGGCCCGTTCCAGCGCGGGGCAGATGGCCAGCAGCTGGTCGTGCAGCCGGTTGACCGCGCGAGTGCGGTCGGCGGCCAGGTCGCGGCGGCGGGCGACCAGCAGCCGCAACTCGACGATCAGCTCGTCATCGCCGTCCAGGATGGTCAGGTCGCGGCGCATCCGGGCCTGATCGGCGATGATCAGAGCGTCCTTGGCGTCGGTCTTGCCCGCACCCTTGTAGCCCTCGGCGGCCCGGTTGACGGTCATCCCGGGCACGTAGACGACCCTCTGGTCGTGATCGAGCAGCAAGGTCAACAGGAGCGCCGACTCGCTGCTGTTCAGGTCGATCGCCCAGGTCACCTGCCCGGCCACATCCATGACCTGGCCGATTACCTCCAGCAACGCCGTCTCGTCGTTGGCCACCCGCCGCGACAGCAACCGCTCGCCCTCGGTGTCGACCACGGCGACGTGGTGATACTGGCGGCCGATGTCCATCCCGGCCCACGCGCGTTCCAACCATGCCTCCCACCTGAGGGTTTCTCGGTCCAGCCCGCAGACGACCTCGCCGTCAGGTCCCTACACAGCGATGCGCTCGCAACTCTCAATCAGAGGCCGAGTCCGTCACGCAGGAGCGGGCGGCAAGTCATAGGAAGCCACACATGAACGGCAGACCACTGAAAGCCACACCCGCCCCTGCCGGGGCATCCGCACCCTACGACGGGCTGGATACGTCAACGGTAGGGACCACTGACCAGGACACTCATGTGCACGTCAGGGCCTGGGCCGGCACCAAGCCCGATGGGGAACCGGTCTATGAACTGGTGCCTGCAAAGCGATTGACTGACGGACGATACGAGGTCGTCGGTACTCCAGCGCTCGTCCTCGGGTGCGCCGCCGGCGACATCGTGACCCTCGACGAGACGATGCGAGTTCGAGTGCTGCACCGTGGCGGCAACCTGGCAGTGCAAGCGGGGCCGGTCAAAGAATTCGTCCCCTCGGATGTCGATCGCTTGCGCGAGGCGATGACTCCGCTGGGTGGGCTGGTAGAGGCTCCTGCCGATCTACGATTCATCGTCGTGACCGTCCCTGCGGCCGCGGGCTTCCCCCACGTCGAGTCGATCATGAATGAGTGGGCCGCCACGGCCAACGCCGAGTGGTGGTACGGGAACGTCACACACGACAGCGGCACCCTGTTGAACTGGTGGTAGCCATGGACCCGCGTATTCGCTCCGGCATGGGTGGTGAGGATGAGCCGCCAGTCCCTTTGGCCCGCGAAGCCGAAGGTTGACATGGCCAGAGTTGTCCCCCTTTCACCCCTGCCCTCGGCGTGCCCGATGCGAGACACTCCCAAGTGCACGGAGAGCGAATCCCGATGCGGGGACGACGTTTGGAGAGCCGATGCCGCATATCGCCCTGGGGAACGACGCGTCCGGAATCATCTCGCTGTTCGCCTACCGGCCCGAGACCGCGCGCCCGTTGAGCGAGCTGGCCGAGGTGCTGCTACGCGGCCCGAGCTCCCTGAGCCGCGGCGAGCGGGAACTGATCGCCTCCTACGTTTCGGCCCTCAACGAGTGCGAATTCTGCACCAGCTCACACGCGGCGTTCGCCGCCGCCCAGCTCCCCGAGGGCATCGCCCTGGTCGACCAGGTACGGGCCGACCTCGAGAGCGCACCCGTATCGCCGAAGCTGAAGGCCCTGCTGCGGGTGGCCGGCGCCGTCCAGCGGAGCGGGCGCGACGTGCGGCCCGAGGACGTGGCCGCCGCTCGCGCCGAGGGCGCGACCGACGTCGAGGTACACGACACGGTGCTGATCGCCGCGGCGTTCTGCATGTTCAACCGGTACGTGGACGGCCTCGGCACGACCCTGCCCGACGACCCCAAGGAGTACACGGCGTCCGCCAACGCGATCGTCAGCGGCGGATACCTGGCCATACTCGGCCGCCCGGAAGCGCACGCCGACACGTAAGCCGGCAATCACGCCGGTAAGCCCGGCCGTGTCGACGGCGCGGCCGGCGCTGCCCCTGAGCGCGAGGGCCAAGGCTGAACAGAAACAAACGCCGCCCTCTTCTGCCTCGCCCGCCGACGCAGCCACATCCTCTACGCAATGCTCCTCGACAAGCAGCCCTACCAACCAACACGTCGACCAGCCACTCAGGCAGCCTGACGCCCCCGACTGAGATGGTCACTCATATGAGCGAGTTCACCCGAGCCTTGATCACCGCAGCCATCCAAGACCGCGGTCCGGCCTGGGAAGCAACTGGCACCCAGTGGCAGATCACCACCGGACCCAAGACCGACAAGCCTTCAGTCTGGGTCACCTGCGAAAACACCCACAACCTCGCCCAGCTCACCATATGGAGCAGCGGAGAGGCCGAACTCGACCTCGGTCACCCCACCGACGATGCCACCACGAGCATCCACTACGACCTCGCCACGCACGAAGACCTGGCCACCCGCCTCGGCGACCTCACCGATCTACTCAACCGGCGCCCCACCGCTTCAAACCCATAGGGACACCCCCGGTCAGACGTCCCACCTCGACGAACCTTGATCCTCAAGTGACCGCTCTCGCTCTTTGATCACCATGCCTAATGGCCCGCTGATGGCCCGCAGCACCGCCCCGCGGCCTGCACACATGGCAAGGCGCTCATCCCGCGTCCGGCCTGGGCACGCACCACCACGGACGAACGAACCCGTCCGGAGGGGCCTGGGGAACCACGGGGATCCCCAGTAGCGCACGCCGAACTCCCCCGCGGGTCGACCTCGTCAGAGCGGCACGACCTCAACCCGGCAGCTTTCATCGTCGACGTCCCCGAAGCGAAGGACAGCCTCGTTCGGTCGGAGACCAGCCGTTCGAAGCACCGGCCGAATGGCCTGGAGCAGCCTCTCGGCATCAGGGCCGTAGAGATAGATCTGCGCAGTGCTCTGGCCGAACTCGTGACCGTCGACCTCGCCATCACCCGCTGTTTCAAGGGCTTCTTCAAGTTGATGCGCCAGCGCGTAGATCGCACCTCGTTCCGGCTCAGTGCCGTACCCGTCACCGGTGAGGGCGAACTTCAAGAACACAGCGTGCTCAGTCGACAACATGGGCTCCCTGAGGCGGGCAAAGGACTCGCGCACAGAATAGAGGCGTTGACAGCGGCGCGGCCGGCGCGGCGGGCGGTCGGGGCAGGCCGGTGGACGCGTCGCGATGCGCGGCCCCGCGCGGCCGTCCGGTGACCGGCGCCCACGCCGCGCGGGCCTCCAACACTGAAAAGATGCGCTCAACAGGAAGGTCAAGGCGGGGCGGGGCGGCGAGGATGAGAGGGCGGCCTTGGTAGCGAACTCGTCCCTGTGGCCTGATCGCACGCTTATTGCACGAACGCCCCCGCCCGGGGTCTGGGCGGGGGCGTTTTGGCTGGTGGAGCCTAGGGGATTCGAACCCCTGACACCCGGCTTGCAAAGCCGGTGCTCTACCAACTGAGCTAAGGCCCCTGGTCTTCTGTTGCTTGACCTGCGGTGACTGCCGATCGGCGTAACCGGTGACGATCGTACACCGTGGGAGGAGCGGTGGTTTCCAGGCTGGGCGGCCGTCGAGACCCTCGGCGGCTTACTGGTCCTCGGGACGACGGCGGTCAGCCGGCCGGGAGCGGTGCCATGGTTGCATCGGCCGGGAGGTACGCCTCCAGTCTCAGTCACGTCGCGAACGTTGTCAGGCGCGGTCCGCTGCACGTCGAGGACAGCAGCAAGGGGATGAAGCAGCCCACGTGGCGGAGTGGCGCAAGGTGGGGTTCCTTGGTGCGCCTGCTGAGCTCGGGTTCCTTGGCCAGGGCCAGGTCGATTGCGGGATAGGGCCCGCACCGGGCCGACGCCGTCATGGTTCGGCCCTGGTCAGGACGGCTGACTGAGACGGCTGCGGCGACTGGTCTGGCGCGGGGCTGGGAGGAGTCGACCCCTCGGTTCATACCTTCGAAGGAATTGTTGTTATTCCTGGCGGAGACGACGATCCTCACTCATGGATACGCGACTCGGGATTTTGCTCCCCACCAACCGGTCTCAGTGGGATGACGCTCGCCGTTTGGTCGACTTCGCCGTCCAGGCCGAACTTCTCGGCTACGACTCGATTTGGGCCAACGACACGCTGCTCGGCCCGCGGATCGAGCCGTTGGCCATGCTCGCCGCTCTCTCGTCGGCGACCGAGCGCGTCACGCTGGGGACGGCCGCGCTCCTGCCCGCCTTCCGCCGTCCGGTGATGGCGGCCCAGGCGCTCGCGTCCATCGACCACCTCTCTGCGGGACGCCTGGTCGTCACCGTGGGTGCGGGCTTTCCCGGCCGGTCGGAGATCGAGTATGCGGTGTCCGAGGTGCCGGGGGAGCGCCGTTTCGGACGGTTGGACGACACCGTGGCGCTGTGGCGGGCACTGTGGTCTGGCCAGCGTGCCTTCCACGGCACGGTGCTGCACTTCGACGATCTGCCTGAATCCACACCTTCTTACCGGCCCGGCGGGCCGCCGATCTGGCTGGGCGGGGCGAGCCCGTCGGCGTTGGAGCGCACCGGACGGCTCTACGACGGATGGCTGCCCTACCCGCCCGACCCCGCCGACTACCGGACGGGCCTCGCGGCGGTGCGGTCGGCGGCTGCGACGGCGGGCCGGTCAGAGGACGCGGTCGACCCGGCGCTGTTCGTCACGGTGTTGATCAGCGAGGAGCCGGAGGGCTTGGAACGGCGGCTCGACTCGTACTGCCAAACAACCTACGGGCTGCCCTACGAGACGGTGCGGACCGTCCAGGCGATCGTCGCAGGTCCGGCCGAACACGTGGCCGCCACCTTGGGCCGTTACGCGAAGGCAGGCGCGGAGCACCTCGTCTGCCGCATCGCCGCGCCGTCCCTCGACACCCAACTCGACCAGCTGGAGCTCATCGCCAAGGTCATCCGCCCTGCACTCCAGATCCCCTCGCGAGCTTGAGGGGAGCCGGTTCTCGCGCTCGACCATTGCGTTGTGACGTTCTCGCACGTGCAGGGCCTGATCGTCCACACGGGACGCGTTCCCCGGAGACTGACCGCTGACGGGTGGTCAGGGAGCGGTGAGGAGGCGGACTTGCGCGGCTGGACCTCGGCGTCTGCCACCGGGGTGGTCCGCCTCGTTGAAGGACCCGGCGGCTACCCGTGGTCGGCGTTGACGGGGGTGCGGAGGACGAGGTCGGGGAGGGCGGCGACGGTGGGGAGGACGTGGGTGGCGCCGGCGGCGAGGAGGCGGTCGTGGTCGTGGGCGCCGGTGAGGACGCCCGCGACGATGGACGCGCCGGAGCGGCGGCCGCACAGCATGTCGCCCGCCGTGTCACCGCAGACGGCGATCTGACGGACATCGTCCACACCGAGGCGCAGGGCCGCGGTCAGGACGAGGTCGGGCCACGGCCGGCCGCGCGGGGCGTCCTCGGGGCAGAGCGTCAGGTCGGCGCGGTCCCACCAGCCGAGGGTGTCGAGGATGCGGGCCTGCGTGCCGCGACCGAAGCCGGTGAGCAGGCACACGCGGACACCGGCGCCGCGCAGCCTCGTCAGGGCGTCATCGGCGCCGGGCACGGGTGCCAGGCCGCGTCGGTCGATGAGGTCGTGGTAGGACCGCTCGAACGCCAGGTGCGCGGCCTGGGCGCGGGGTTCGTCGAAGAGCGAGCGAAAGATGCCGATCTTCGATCCGCCGCGCGCGTCGCGGAAGCGGGCGAGGGCACGGTCGTAGGACGCCGTGCCGGAGACGATCCCCAAAGTGGCGATCGCCTCGGCGAAGGCGGCCTCGACGGTGTCGCCGTCCGCGACGGTGGTCCCGGCGAGATCGAGGCAGGCGACGGTGATCGGCTCTGCTTCGTTCACGCCGGGGCCTGTCGCCGGCGTGTCAGTTGTCGGACGACGTGGCCTCGGTCCACAGGTCCAGCTCGGCGCGGTCCTGCTGGAGCTTGCGCCAGACGGCGAAGCCACCGAGTGCGACGACGGCGAGGACGAGCAGCTTCTTCACGGTGGGACCCCTTCACCTTCGACTATCAAGTCAGAGCCCGGGAACGGCTCATCAGTGTCTGCTTCCCCCAGGCTCTCCGCAGCCTAGCAACCGCGGCCGGGCGATCAGCACCTAAGGGCCCCTCACGGACGGCACATTCGAAGAAGCCTCGCATTTCACCCTCTCGTCGGAACGCCGGAACGGCCGCATAATCCGGGTGGACGACCTTCGGGAGTGCCGATGGCAGAAGACGACTTCCGGCGCTGGGAACGCGAACTGGAACCAGACGTCCCGGACGAGGGGCCGTCCGGGGCCCGCGGGCTGGTGCTGGTCGCGGGGCTGACCGCCACGGCGTGCGCGGCCGTGATCGCGTTGGGCGACGTGCCGCTCGGCACGGCCGGGCTGGTGCTCTCGTCGGTCATTCTGCTGCTGTGGCGCATCGGAATGTGATCCGCCATCATCTCGGCATGGATCTGCGCGGAGCGAACGTCCTGCTGACCGGCGCGACCGGCGGAATCGGCCAGGCGCTGGCGAGGGCCCTCGCGGGGCGCGGCGCCCGGCTGGTGCTGACGGGGCGCCGGGCCGACGTCCTGGAACCGCTGGCAGAACGGCTCGGCGGCCGCGCCATCGCCGCCGACCTGGCGGATCGGGCGACGGCCGAGAGCCTCCTGGACGAGGCGGGCCGGGTGGACGTGCTGGTCGCGAACGCGGCGCTGCCGGCGTCCGGGCTGCTCTCCGAGTACTCGATCGGGGAGATCGACCGGGCACTGGACGTGAACCTTCGGGCGCCGATCGTGATGGCGAAGCTCGCCGCCGCGCAGATGGCCGATCGTGGCCGCGGCCACCTGGTCTTCGTATCGTCACTGTCCGGCAAGACGGCGTCCGGGCACGCCTCCCTCTACAACGCGACGAAGTTCGGTATGCGGGGATTCGCCCTGGCCCTGCGCGAGGACCTGCGCCCGCACGGCGTCGGCGTCTCGACGGTCTTCCCCGGCTTCATCCGGGACGCGGGCATGTTCGCCGAGGCCGGGGTGACCCTGCCCAGGGGGGTCGGGACGCGGTCGCCCCGGGACGTGGCGCGCGCGACCGTCCGGGCCGTCGAGCGCGACATCGCGGAGATCGACGTGGCGCCGCTCGGGCTGAGGATCGGCGCGCGGATCGGCGGGGTCGCGCCGGTCCTGTCGGCCGCCGTGCAGCGGCGCGCGGGCGGGCACCGGATCTCGCAGGGCCTCGCGGACGGGCAGCGCGGCAAGCGGTAGCGACAAATCGGGATCTTCCAGCGATAATCCGGGCGGGCCCGCTTGATCAGCGAGCCGAGCCGGCGCAGCGCCCGGGCCGTACCCCGCCCGCCGCACGCGCCCCCGCGCGAGGAGGGTCTGCGCATGTGGACGGGCAGGAAGATCGTGATCGGGACGGCCGCCGCGGCCACCCTGACGCTGGTGGCGGTGCCCGCGCGGGCGGCCGAACCGGCGGACGCGACCGTGGTCCCGGTGCAGGTCACCGGCGACCCCGCGAAACGCTTCAACCTGGTGGTACTGGGGGACGGCTATACAACGGCGGACATGCCGAAGTTCCGCGCGAACCTCGCCAAGCACCTCAACGACCTGTGGACGATCGAGCCGTTCAAGTCGTACCGCAGCTACATCAACGTGTACGCGGTGGAGATTCCGTCAGGTGAGTCCGGCGTGAGCTGTGACCCGGCGTTGTCCTCACCGCGCCGCAACACTCCATTGAGTATGGCCTTCTGGAGTGGCTGCAGAGATGACGGCATTCAGCGTCTCCTCGTCATGAACTCTGCGGCCGCCAAGACGTATGCGGACCTCGTCCAAGGCACGACTGTAGGAAACCGTCAGATCCTCGCGCTCGCTAACAGCGACACCTACGGCGGGGCAGGTGGCGCCTATGCGACGGCGTCCGGTGGGAACGCGATGTCGGCTCTCATAGCGCCGCACGAACTCGGCCACTCGCTGGGTGGGCTGGACGACGAGTACGACTACTACCAGCGGGGCGTGCCTGGCGGGACGTATACCGGTCCTGAGCCCGGCTCCATCCACCACACGCTTCTGACCGAAGACGCGATGAAGGCGCAGAAGCAGAAGTGGTGGCGATGGCTCGGCGAGCGGAGCGAGGCCGGGGGCACCATCGGACGGTACGAGGGTGGCCTCTACTCAAGTAAGGGCGTGTGGAGGCCGAGCCAGCACTCGATGATGAAAACGCTCGGCTACTACTACGACCAGGTCGCCCGAGAGCGGATGACCCAGCGGATCTCAGGCAAGGTCAACCTCGTCCAGGCGAGCACCCCCACGAACGCCCCGGTGGGCGACGACCGTGTGCTGTGGGTCGAAACGATGCATCCGACCGGCCATTCGTTGTCCGTCGCATGGACGGTCGATGGGAAGACCGTCGGGCGGGGCGCGAACCTTGACCTGTCCAGGCTGCACCTACGGAAGGGCAAGCACACGGTCGAGGCGACGGTCACCGACCCGACCGGCTTCGTCCGGGACCCTGCCGTCCGGTCATCCGCCGCACTCACGCAGGTGCGTACATGGACGGTCGACACCGGCATGAGCACCCCACCCGAGAACGTGCCTGCCGACTTCAGTTCGTCCACGCCGATCGACAAGCCTGTGGGAGGCGATTCTGTCGTCTACGTGGAAACGACCCACCCGGTGCGGAGCGTGCCGAAGGTGAAATGGCTGCTGGACGGGCGACCCGTACGTGGCGGTGACCGAGACATCGATCTCGGACGGTTCCGCTTGGCGAAGGGCACGCACACGCTCGTCGCACGGGTCGGCTCCAAGACCCGCACCTGGACGATCGACGCGCAGGCGCCGACAGTGGCTTACGAGCTGTCCAAGGCAGCACAGAGCCAGGTTCGTCCTGGGCGGACGCCCGAGTACGTCTTCGACGGGCCCTTCACTATGCGGCTCACCGGCGCGGACGACCGTCCAGGCGTTGTCGTCTCGGAGTTCCGCGTGGACGGCGACGGCTGGTTCAACTACTTCGGCTGGCCGACCGACTCGTCCGCTCCCTGGCTGTTCACCGAGAACGGCACGGTCATCGACAGCCTCACCTACGGCAAGCTCGGGAAGGGCCGCCACACCATCGAGTACCGCGCGATCGACCCGGCGGGCAACGTCGGCAAGCCTGGCAAGTTCATCGCCACTCTCCGCTGACCCCTGACACTCGACCCTCTCACCGCACTCTGCTACCGGCCATCGGTCCTCTTCCACGCGACCCACCGTCCGCTGCGGCTGGCATCGGGGCTTTTCAACGTTCAGGGGCGGGCTTCACGGCAGGTTCCGGAGCGTGGGTGGTGGCGCCGGCGTCGAGCAGGGGCGTGGGGGTGGCGGCGTCAGGCAGGGGCGCGGCCGCGGCAGCCGGGGTGCGGCGCGCGGTGGCGAGGACGGAGCCGCCGAGGATCAGCACGAAGGACGCGATGATCGTCCCGGTGAGGGGCTCGCCGAGCAGGACGACGCCGGCCGCGACCGCCACGGCCGGGTTCACGTAGGTGAACACCATGCCCCGGGAGGTGCCGACCTCCCGGATGAGCTCGAAGAACACGATGAACGCCAGCGCCGTGCAGACCAGGCCGAGGGTGATGAGCGCGGCGAGGACGCGCCCGCCGGGCATGGCGCTCGGCCAGGTGGCGATCGCCGGACCGGTGTAGGCGAGCGCGGCGATCGCCAGCGAGAACGCGGCCATCTGGAGGCTCGGGAGGTCCTGGAGGCGCCGGGTGGCGATCATCGGGGCGATGGCGTACCCGACCGCGACCAGCATGACCTCGCCGATCGCCCACGCGCTGCCGCCGCCGAGGTGCGGCCCGGCGAGCACGCCGACGCCCGCCAGGCCGACCAGCAGCCCCGCCCACCGGAGCGGTCCGAGCCGCTCGGCGTCCCCGGTGAGCCGGGCGAGCACCACGCCGATGATCGGGACGGCGGCGATGAGCAGCCCCGTCATGGAGCTGGTCAGCCGGTTCTCGGCGTCCGACAGCAGCGCCCACGGGCCGAGGATCTCCACGGCGGTGAACAGCAGGAGCGGGCGCCAGTGCCGGCGGACCACGCCCAGCCGCCCGGCCCTGACCGCCAGCGGCAGCAGGATGAGCGCGCCGAGCGTGGTGCGGGTGAACACCACCATGGGGACCGAGACGCTCTCGACCGCCACCTTGATCAGCAGATAGGGGATGCCCCACAGCACGCTCATCAGCGCGAACAGCATCCAGCCACGGCGACTCAACCCGACCTCCGTTCTCGACCGCCCCCGCCCGGGCCGCTTTCCGCCCCCGAGACCTTTCGCGGGGGCGGGCACGTTGGCCATCGGCCCGGGCACCCGGGGCCAGACCCGGGACGGACGTTCAGAATGCGGGTCGGCGAGATGTGCTGTCTTGAACGCTGTTGCGGTAAACGCCCGGGGTGACGCCCAGCACGCGCCGGAACCAGCGGGTGAGATGCGCCTGGTCGGCGAACCCGACGAGCGTCGCCGCCTCGGCCGGACGGTGTCCCGCGTCCAGCAGCGCCCGGGCCCGGGCGACCCGGTGCTGGGCGAGCCACGCGTACGGCGGCATGCCCATCGCGTCCCGGAAGGCGCGCAGCAGTTGGTAGCGCGACATCCCCAGGTCGGTGGCGACTTCGGCGAGCGTCGGCGGGGCGACCAGCTCGTCGGACAGGCGGTTCGCGACCGTCCTCGCGATGCGTCCGGCTTCGGCCCCGCGGTGGGCTGGGACCGCCTTGGGCCCGGACGCCGCATGCCGCCGGACGAGCGCGCCCAGCACGCCGAGCAGCCGCGACTCGCCCTCGAGCGGGTCGGACCCGAGCCTCAGGGCATGGTGGGCGAGGCGCAGCGCCTCGCCGAGCCCCCGGTCATCGATGATCGGGTTCGCGAAGTGCGGCTCGGCCGGCACCGGGCCCGGCTCCGCTGTCGTCGCCGCGCCCAGCAGTTCGGCGGTGGGATAGAGGCACAGGTACGCGAACCCCTCCGGGCGCGCCGGACCGCCGGTGTGCGCCTCGCCCGGCTCGACCACGACGACGCTGCCGGCCGCCGAGTAGATCCTCTCGCCCCGGTAGAGCATGGTCTCCGTGCCGTCGACGGTGACGCCGATGGCGTACTCGTCGTGGGTGTGCGGCGCGTAGTGGCGGCTGCCGATGCGGGCCGTCAGCAGATCGAGCGGCGCGCCCTGGATGCCGCCCACACGCGTCCACAGCGTCCGGTCGACTCCGCGGGCGCCGGGCGGGACCCCGCCGTCCGGACGCCGGTCAGGCCGAGAAGACGTGCCGGAGCCGCCAGCGGTCCTCGTCACGACCGAACTCCACGACGGCCACGCCCTCCGCGCCGGTGACCCGGAACCGGTAGACCCTGCCCTCCCGGGCCGATCCGTAGGTCTTCAGCACCGCGTCGACCGCGTAGCGCGTCCCCCGCCACTCGTACGCGGTGAGCCGCCCCGCCGGGTCGTGCTCGGCTCGGACCGGCTCGTTCAGCAACTGCCCCATGCGGGGAGAGTAGCACGCGTTCGAACAAATGTTCGCAGGTCGGAGAGGCCTTCCCGCGCGGCCGGGCACCGCCTGCGGGCCGATCGGGGCGCGAAATCCGCCGTGCCGCCGGGCGTGGCGCACCGCTCGCCTCCATGGCGCCGAGCCGAATCACGCGGGTCATGAACAGACCAACGGCAATCACCCCCGACCTCATCCCGATCACGCAGTCGCCACCCGCCGGCACTGCGAGAAACCCCCTCGACGCCGTCGCCGACCCTCGGCGATTCCGAGCCCGCCGAGCGGCGGCCAGGAGGGTGTGGAGCCGTCACGACCGCCGCATCATGATCGGGCGGCTCGCCGCATCCGGCAAGGGCTCCGAAGGGAGTTGTCCACAGGTTGTGGGTAACCGTCGCACACACCTCCCTCATCGTCGCAGCAGGGCGTTCCGGGGTCGCGTCCACAGGCGGATCCCCAGAACAACCGGGCTTTCCACGGTCCGGACGGCGCATCGGCCACCGCCCTTCCCATCATGGCCGAGATCGCGCATCCGTCCACAGAATCCACAACCTGTGGATAACTCTCGTGCACAACCTGGGTACGACCGCGCGGCTCCGCGTCCACATTCTTCCCCAGCCCGCCCCCAACCCGCGCGCTCAGTTGTCCACGTCGTGGAAAAGCCGCTGACCAGCGGAAGAACCCCCTCTGCGCCGACCTTCTCCACACCCCGTTCACACCCTGTGGGCGAATTCTCTCCACAGCCCCACCGCACCGGTGGACAGAGTTGCCCACAACAATCCCCAACCGCGTCCCCAACATCGCACCCCACCAGGGGCGACACGAGGGTGGACGTCCTCCCGGTCCCACACCGGCCGGCGGCCCGGCGGTCGCACGCGGGACGATCAACATCGAGCGGTCTCGAGACCAGGGTCCTCACCCGTGCGGGCCCGGTCAGCGCGCGTCTCCGGTCGATGAAGCCGGACCGTCGACGGGGACGGCGGCTTCGAGGTCTGCCAGGCGGCCGAGGTCGTCGGCCGGCTCGGACGAGTCGGCCGGCCCGATCGCGCGGGCTTCGGCCACGAGGGCGCGGACGAGAGGCCATTCCTCCAGGTGGGCGGCCGCGTCGGCGCGCAGGACCAGAGCCTTCAGACGCTCGGACGGGGACAGCGCCTCACCGGAGCGCAGGAGCCGGTCGAGGATCCGGGAAGCGGCGAGGTGGTCCCCCTTCGACTCGCCCAGGAGCGCGGCCATGTGGAAGGCCCGGGCCACCTTCTCCTCCGGGATGGGCGCGTGCCGCGTGTCGTCCGAGATGGCCTGGCCGATGCGGAGCTGGAGCCCGTCCGGGTCGCTGAGCAGGAACTGCCGGACGCCGTACGACATGTCCCGCAACGCGCTCAGCCGAGGAAGCCCCCGGGTCGGGACCCGGCCGAGAGCCTCGCGGAGCCCGCCGCGAAATGCCTCGTACAGGGCGTCCACCTCCGTCGTGGTGATATAGCACATGTTCATGGACGCGGCCGGATCGTGCTTCTTCCACCCGAAGAACTGCAGTTCGACGTCGCCGCGCCGGACCGCGAGGTACGGGTTGGGACGCGTCTGCCAGGTGGTCTGCTCGAATCCGAGCGCCCGGTAGAAGTCCCAGGTCGACTGGATCGACCGGCACGGAAAGATCGGAATCGCCTTCTCACCCATGGTCGGAGCGTAGGAAAGACAAGGATGGTTAGTCAAGTTTGACTACATGCGATCCCGATGGCGATGACCTGGTCGCCGGGCGCGAACCGCCGAGGTGGGGAATGATGTGCGTCATCGCGATCATGCGCCCGCCGCCCATGGGCGCACTTCACGGCGCGGGGACCGGAGGAGTCCACGAAGATCGGTCTCACCGTCCGGCGGGCGCCACTCCCGGGAGTGGCGACATCCCATCGCCAGAGTTTTCCACAGGCTGTGGAAAGGGAGGCATTCGTGGACTTCAACGAGCACACTGCGACGCGGGCCGTCCAGGACAGTTTCCGCGACACTCCCGACCCGCGACTTCGCGAACTGCTGGAGGCGCTCACCCGCCACCTGCACGCGTTCGTAGGCGAGGTGCGGCCGTCGATCCACGAGTGGGAAAAGGCGATCGCCTTCCTCACCGCGGTCGGCCAGACCTGTACCGACACCCGCCAGGAGTTCGTCCTGCTGTCCGACGTCCTGGGCGTCTCCATGCTGGTGGAGACGCTGAATGAGAACGAGGAAGGCACAGAGAGCACCGTCCTGGGCCCGTTCCACATGGTCGAGTCGCCCCCGCGCGCGCTTGGCGACAGCATCGACCTCGTCGGTGAGGCACCCCCGTGTGTGGTGGCTGGTCGTGTCCTGAGCAGCGACGGGACGCCCCTGCCCAACGCGGAGGTGGACGTCTGGCAGTGCAACGACAAGGGGTTCTACGACGTCCAGCAACCGGGGATCCAACCGTCCGGGAACGGGCGTGGCCTTTTCCACACCGACTCCGAGGGCCGGTTCCGGTTCCGGACCGTCCTGCCCAGCCATTACCCCATCCCGACGGACGGCCCGATCGGACGGTTCCTGGAGGCCACCGGACGCCATCCCTACCGGCCGGCGCACATCCATTTCATCGTCCGCGCGGACGGCCACACCCCACTGACCACCCACGTCTTCGTGGCGGGAAGTCCCTACCTGGACTCGGACGCGGTCTTCGCGGTCAAACAGAGCCTCATCGTCGATTTCGCCGAGTCGGACGACGAGGAGGCGGCTGCCCGGAACGGCGTCCAAGCCCCATTCCGCCACGCCGAGTTCGACCTCATCCTGAGCCGAGACCCCGTGTGACCTGCCCCGCGCGTCTCGGCGTCGCCGCGCGCCACGGGTCAGCCGCATGATCGCGACTCGCGCTCGGCGATGTGACAGGGTTCGAGTCGAACACCGCCCTCACCTCCATCGCAACGCCTCCAAAGTTATCCACAGTCTGTGGAGAACTACCCGCCTTATCTGGATAACCGTCTCCGGGCCGCGTAGCCGTCGTTCCGCAAGGCGCCCGTGCCGCCGCTCGTATCGGCCATTGAGAAGCCCGCCTGACCCGCGCCTTCCACCCCCGTCGCGCGCACCATCGCCCATGCGCCGCCGGCCTCCGCCAATCGGAACCCACGTTTTGCCCCATCCCAGGCCAAGAGAGCATCACCCATGGTTTGCGATGGACGACGCATTGGGGACTTTCAGGGCATCCCGACAGATCGCGCGGGTGGTCGGCACGCCGGGAACCGCCTCAACACAGCGACCACGCATCCTCCTGCTCCCGGCAGCAGGGGACACAACGGGGGAAAACATGAGCGACCTGATCGCCGTCGCCTACGACGACCTGCCTCACGCCGAGCAGGCGCGCGAGAAGCTGGTCCAGTTGCACAAGGAGCACATCATCGAGCTGGCCGACGTCGTCATCGTCGAGCGCAGGCAGGACGGCAAGATCAAGCTCCATCAGGCTCGCAACCTCGTCGCGGGCGGCGCCCTCGGCGGCGCCGCGTGGGGCGGGCTGATCGGGCTCATCTTCTTCATGCCGCTGCTCGGCATGGCCATCGGCGGAGCCACCGGCGCGGCCATGGGCTCCGCGGCCGACACCGGCATCGACGACGACTTCATGCGCAACCTCGGCGAGCAGCTGCCGCCCGGCGCCGCGGCCGTGTTCGTCCTGATCGACAAGCGCAATCCCGAGAAGGCCGTCCCGGAGATGGCACCGCTGGGCGGCAGGCTCATCCAGACCTCGCTGTCCCCCGAGCAGGAGGAGCACCTGCGCGAGGCCGTCAAGGCCGCTCGCGCGCCCCAGCCCGCCTGAGAATTCGATCCGGTGGCGGCAGGCCCGCTCGCCGGCACGGGGCCATGACCACGCCGAACAGAGGCCGGTTTCGAGCCACTCGAAACCGGCCTCTGTTCCGGGCAAGACCCGTCAAGACCGGCGCCTGGCGACAGAGGCTGATGGGCGAACTGATCCGCACTAGCCTCGTCGCGTGAGTGATGACGTCCAGCAGGTTCAGCCACTCGACTCTGGGATAGCCGAAGAGTGGATACGCAAGACAGATGAGCCGGACCTGCGCGCGGTCTCGGCCTCCAAACTTCGAGTCGGCCCGCTGTGGAACGTCAGCGCTTGGGTCATGGAGTTCATCCGTACCGACCCTCTCGAATCCGAACTGCGCCGCCGGATCGCAGGCGCACTGCTCGGCGTCAGCGGCGTCACCAGCGTCGAGGAGGAGGACCGGGAAGTGTGGACAGTGACCGGCACCCCAACGGGCAAAGCGCTGGTAGAAGCAGTAGCCCAAGTAGTGGACGACCTAGCACCGCAGACACGCGACGCTCTCTAACTCACGTCACCACAACGCCCATCTCCAGGCTGGCTCGTGACGTTGATCGGGAAATTGCGGGTGTGGCAGGCTCACGCAATGATCGTCGAGCTGGCTCCCGGCTTTCTGAGCTGGGACGAGGTGGCCCCTTCCCGGCATCCGTTCGACCGCCCGTCCGCGGCGCGGGTGGTGAAGTCCCTCGGTCCGGCCCAACGTGTCCCCCGCCGTCCCGACGTGCCCCTCACCGACCCCGCGAGGAGCGAGTGGGCCGACGGAGAGGCCGAGATGTGGGCTACCGCGATGTCGCACGCCCTGGCCGAGCGCTACGGCCGCTGGGCCGTCGGCTGGCGCTGGGCCCACGACGAAGGTGACTTCGACGGCGGGCCCGTAGGCAGCTGGTGCTGTCCGCGGGACTCGGTGACCACACCCGAGGAGACCCTGACCCGTGTGGTCCACTGCCACCAGGTTCTCACCTGGTTCCTCAGCCGCCGGCATGTGGCGGACAGCGTCGCGAAGGAGATGGTCGGCCAGGCGATCGGTGGCCGCTTCCACAGCTGGACCAGCCCCGACACCGTCCTGGTCGACGACATTGCCGAACGACTCGCCCTGTCGGTACGTCCTGACGCCGCCCTGAGCCCCTCCGAAGCCGCACCGGACCATCTGGAGCGCTGGCTTGCGGTACGTGCCTCCGTGCCCTGGCAGGACGCCGCAGAGAGCGGCTCCGACGAGCCTGTGACGCCGTCCCGAGATGGCGCTGCGGAAAGCATCCGCGCCTTCGACGGCGCCATAGACCCAGCCCGTGCCGAAGGGCTCCTGACCGCTCTGGAACGCGCCCGGGCGGACGCGACCCAGGACGCTCCCCTCACTCTCGAACGACTGTGCGACTGGCAGCAGCGCGTCCTCGGAGTACCGCAGCCACCCCGGTTCAGGAACTCGGTCGCTTTCGCCAAAGGGGGACGGGAACGCTACGGCATCGCCCCTGACACTCCCGCCCGCCTCGAAGCCTGCCTCGCAGAGAGCGGGTCCGACGACCGGCGGCCGCTCCCACTGATCGCCCGTGCGGCACGCGCCTACCTCGACGTCTGCTTCTTCCACCCCTTCGATGACGGCAACGCCCGTGCCGGTTTCCTCGCCCTCGTCTTCGTCCTCGCCCGCGAAGGCGTCGCACTCGACGACGTGAGCCTGCTCCGGCGCGTCAGCTTCCAAGCCGACAGCCCACAAGACCCGCTGACCCTCATCCGGTACATCGATCTCCACCTCGCACAGACCCGGCAGAGGGCCGCGTCCCATGGCCGGGCCACGGACTGAACAAGGAACGCGCCCCGGCCATCGAGCGGGAGTACGCCCAGCGGCAACGCCGCGACTTCACGAAGTCAGAGTCGTTCAGGGCCTGCGGTCGTGGAAGGTGCGGCGCAGGTCGCTCACCCAGGCGTCGGGGTTCTCCCAGGGAATGAAGTGGCCGCCATGGTCATGGGCGTTGACATTGACGTGGTTGAACCAACCGGCCTGCGGACCCGCCTTGAACGCCTGAACGCGCTCGTCGGCGGTGTGGATGCCGGGCGGGTTCTCGTACGTGACGAAGGTGAGGCCGACCGGGGCCTGCACGACCGGGGTGCGGTCGTGGGCAGAGGCCCAGGGGTAGCGGTTGGCGTTGGCGTAGTACCGCATCGACGTGGCGATGGAGTTGTTCACCCAGTAGATCGTGGCGTGGGTGAGCAGGTCGTCCCTGGTGAAGACGGACTCGACGTCGCCGCCGTTGTCGCTCCAGGCGCGCCAGCGCTCCAGCAGCCAGGCGAGCAGGCCGGCAGGTGAGTCGCTCAGCCCGTGGGCCAGGGTGGCGCCGTCGAGCATGTGCACGGTCAGGTGGGACGCCGACCGGTGGTCCAGCTCGATGATGCGGGCGCGGACGTCGTCGGGCTGGTCGTCGCTAAGGGGCCGGTTCCGGGTGAAGCTCCAGGCACGGGGCCCGTTGAAGAAGTCGAGCGGCAGCCCGGAACCGATGTGGATGCCGTACAGCTCGTCGGCGTACTTGTGGCCGAGCTGGCTGGTGACGATCCCGCCGATGTCGCAGCCCCCGGCGGCGTACTTCTCGTATCCCAGGGTCTCGGTCATCAGGGTGTGCCAGAGGTCGGAGACCTTCCAGAAGTTGACGTCCGGAAAGCCGGTGAGGGGGCCGGGGAAACCGAAGCCGGGCAGGGACGGCACGATGACGTCGAACGCGTCGGCGGGGTCACCGCCGAACGCGGCCGGGTCGGCGAGCGGGTCGATCACCTTCGACCAGTGCCAGAACGTCCACGGCCAGCCGTGGGTGAGGATCAGCGGGACCGGGCGGGGCCCGCGGCCGGGCTTGCGCATGAAGTGCACAGGGACACCGGCGACGTTCACCTGGTAGTGCTCGTAGGCGTTGATGGCGGCCTCGGCCTTGCGCCAGTCGTAGCCGTCCCGCCAGTAGGCGACCAGGCCGCGGAGGTAGCCGTCCGGGACGCCGTAGGACCAGTCCTCGTTCCCCTCGTCCAGCGGCGGCCGGGTCAGTGTGAGACGGGTGCGCAGGTCATCGAGGACCTCGTCGGACACATGGATCGGCGTGGGCTCCAGAGGAAAGTCGTGCGGGCTGGTCATCGCGTGGTTCCTTACTGGGTGAGAGAAGCAGCGCCGTCGGCCCTGGGCAATGGCGCTCGCCGGGGCCTCCGTCCTCTGGCGCGGCCGTCAGCGGCTGGGGACCGGCGCCTGCCGGTCGATCTCACGGCACAGAACGGTGATCACGTCATCGAAGACGGCGGCGCCGTGCTTCCGGATGAGAACACCGTAGAGGTCCTTGCGGCTGGCCTCCCTGACCACCCAGCTGAGGGTGGCGTGATGAACACGGCGACCAGCGGCCAGATCGTCGTACGCATCGCGCGCGACCCTCATCAACTCCGGATAGGCCGCAGACTCCGCCAGAATCATGCGCATCGCATCGGGGAGATTCATGCGAGGATTCTAGGTCCAGCCGCACCCACCGACATATGCCCTCGCCGAGCCCGACCGCGGATGCGCCAAGCTCACCAGCGAGCGCCTGGCGGGGCAGCCACTGCCCAGCAACCGCAACCGACAGGGGGCGTGGGGGCGTGGGGGCGAAGCCCCCACATCGGGGGTCCGGGGGTCGCCCCCCCGGGCAGAAACGACGAAGGAGTGGCGGGGAAGAAGCCCAAAGGGCTTCGACCACACCACTCCCAACTCCGAAGTGGGCCTAGGTGGACTTGAACCACCGGCCTCATCCTTATCAGGGATGCGCTCTAACCGACTGAGCTATAGGCCCGGAGTGTGCCGCCGCCCCTGGCGGCGCAACGAGAGGTTACCCCATCTGGGCGGGCAACCGGAAATCGATAACCGGGGGCGGCGGGCAGGGCTACTCGGCTTCCTTGAGGGTGACCTCGACGCCGCCCACGAGGTCGGCGGCGAGGTTGTAGATGACGGAGCCGACCGTCGAGAGGGCGGTGATGAGCAGGACGTTCAGGGCGCCGACGAGGACGGTGTAACCGAAGACGCGGACGAAGGAGAACCAGCTTCCGGCGTCGACGCCGCCGGTGGTCTCGCCCTGCTCCTTGGTGAGGCTGTTGACGGTGTCGCTGATCGCGTCGAAGACGCCGAGCCCGGACAGGATCACGTACAGGACGATGACGGCGACCAGCAGGACCACGAAGCAGACCAGCGACATGACGAAGCTGAACTTCATCACCGACCAGGGTTCGAGCCTGGAGAGCTGGAGCTGGGCCTTGCGCGCGGGCTTGCCGGGCGCGGGCTTGGACGCGGCGCCGGCCGGGGCCACCGCGGTGGACGGACGGTCCTTGAGGACGGTGCCGGCGAAGCCGCGACCACCCGACCCGGACGAGCCGGACGAGCCGGACGAGTTGCCGGAGGGCCCGCTCGCCGAATTGAACCCCTTGCCGGGACTGTCCGTACGTCCTGCCGAGACCGAACCGGACGGCTCGGCGGGTTTGGCCCAGCCCGCCGAGCCGGAGCCGCCCGCAGGACTTGATGCGGGACCGGCCGGGGCGCCTGCCGCGCCGCCGACCGGAGGCGCCGGCTTGGCGGCCGGCTTGGGCGGTTCGGCCGTGTCCTTGACCGGGGCGATCTCGGGTGTGCCGGCCGCCTTGGCCGGGGCGTCGTCGATCTGGGTGAGATCGGACCGCGTCTCGTCGGCCTTGCCCGCCGGGTCCGTCGCGCCGGTGTCGATGTCGACGGTCGTCTCGTCGCGCCCGGACTTGGCGGACGCGGCGGCCACCGTCTTGCCCGGCTTCCCCCTGGGCTTGCCGGTGGACTTGGCGGGGCCGGGCTTGGCGCCGGGTTTCCGGTCGCCGCCCTTGCCGGCGGCGCCGGCCCCGTCGTTGTCCTGGCCGGGCTCGGTGCTCACGTGTCCTCCTGGCCTAGTGGCTCGGTGAGGGTGCAGGATACGTCACTCACCGTCGCCCCCTTCGGCTTCGTCAGAGTCCTCCATGGACTCTACGTTCCTCGCGATGGCCACCACGCTGTCCCCGTCGGCGAGATTCATCAGACGGACGCCCATGGTCTGCCTGCCGGACTGCTTGATCTCGGCGGCGGTGGTACGGATCACGCCACCGTTCGACGTCATCGCGAACACCTCGTCGTCCAGGCCGACCATCAGGGCCCCGACCAACATCCCGCGAGATTCCACGATCTTAGCGGTGAGAACGCCCTTACCCCCACGTCCCTGGAGCGGGTACTGGTCCACCGGGGTGCGCTTGGCGTAGCCGCCCCGGGTGGCCACCAGGACGTCCTGCGAGGTGTCCTGCACGACGAGCATGTTGAGGACCTCCTGGTCCTCCTCGAACCGCATGCCGATGACGCCGGAGGTGGCGCGTCCCATCGGGCGCAGCGACTCGTCGTCGGCGCGGAACCGGATCGCCTGGGCGCCGGTGGAGACCATCAGCAGGTCGTCGTCGGACGACACGAGCCGCGCCGCGATCACCTCGTCGTCGTCGACGAGGTTGATGGCGATGATGCCGCCGGTGCGGGGCGAGTCGAAGTCGCGCAGCGCGGTCTTCTTGACGCGGCCCTTCTTCGTGCCGAGCACCAGGTAGGGGGCGACCTCGTAGTCGCGCAGGTCCATGACCTGCGCGATGTGCTCGTCGGGCTGGAAGGCGAGCAGGTTCGCGACGTGCTGGCCGCGCGAGTCGCGCCCGGAGTCGGGCAGCTCGTAGGCCTTGGCGCGGTAGACGCGGCCCTTGTTGGTGAAGAACAGGATCCAGTGGTGCGTCGTGGTGACGAAGAACTGGTCGACGATGTCGTCCTGCTTCAGCTGCGCGCCGCGGACGCCCTTGCCGCCGCGCCGCTGCGCGCGGTAGTGGTCGGTGCGGGTGCGCTTGGCGTAGCCGCCGCGGGTGATGGTGACGACGACGTCCTCTTCGGCGATGAGGTCCTCGTACGACACGTCCCCGTCGAACGGGATGATCTCGGTGCGCCGCTCGTCGCCGAACTTCTCGACGATCGGGGCGAGCTCGTCGCCGACGATCCGGCGCTGCCGCTCGGGCGAGGCGAGGATCTCGTTGTAGTCGGCGATCTCCGCCATGAGCTTGTCGTACTCGTCGATGATCTGCTGGCGCTCCAGGGCGGCCAGCTTGCGCAGCTGCATGTCGAGGATGGCCTGCGCCTGGATCTCGTCGATCTCCAGCAGGTTCATCAGGCCCTGCTGCGCCTCGGAGGCGGACGGCGAGCGCCGGATCAGGGCGATGACCTCGTCGATGCGGTCGAGGGCCTTGAGCAGGGCGCGCAGGATGTGGGCGCGCTCCTCGGCCTTGCGGAGCAGGAACCGGGTGCGGCGGACGATGACGTCGATCTGGTGCGCGACCCAGTGCCGGACGAACTGGTCGATGCGCAGGGTGCGCGGCACCCCGTCCACGAGCGCGAGCATGTTCGCGCCGAACGTCTCCTGCAGCTGCGTGTGCTTGTACAGGTTGTTCAGGACGACCTTGGCGACGGCGTCCCGCTTGAGGACGATGACCAGGCGCTGCCCGGTCCGGCCGGACGTCTCGTCGCGGACGTCGGCGATGCCGTCGAGCTTGCCCTCCTTCACCCCGTCAGCGATCTTGAGGGCGAGGTTGTCCGGGTTGACCTGGTAGGGGAGCTCGGTGACGACGAGGCAGGTGCGGCCCTGGATCTCCTCGACCTCGACGACGGCCCGCATCGTGATGGAGCCGCGGCCGGTCCGGTAGGCCTCCTCGATGCCCTTGCGGCCGACGATCAGGCCGGCGGTCGGGAAGTCGGGGCCCTTGACCCGCTCGATCAGCGCTTCGAGCAGCTCCTCGTCGGTCGCGCCGTAGTTGTCGAGGTACCAGCGGACGCCGTCGGCGACCTCGCGCAGGTTGTGCGGCGGGATGTTCGTCGCCATCCCGACCGCGATACCGGCGGACCCGTTGACCAGAAGGTTCGGGTACCGGGACGGCAGGACGTCGGGCTCCTGCGAGCGGCCGTCGTAGTTGGGGGAGAAGTCGACGGTCTCCTTGTCGATGTCGCGCAGGAGCTCCATCGCCAAGGGCGCCATGCGGCACTCGGTGTACCGCATGGCCGCGGCGGGGTCGTTGCCGCGCGAGCCGAAGTTGCCGTTTCCGTCGACCAGCGGGTACCGCATCGACCACGGCTGGGCGAGCCGGACGAGCGCGTCGTAGATGGCCGAGTCGCCGTGGGGGTGGTAGTTCCCCATGACGTCGCCGACGACGCGGGCGCACTTGAAGTAGCCGCGGTCGGGCCGGTAGCCGCCGTCGTACATCGCGTACAGGACGCGGCGGTGAACGGGTTTGAGGCCGTCGCGCACCTCGGGCAGCGCGCGCGCGACGATGACCGACATCGCGTAGTCGAGATAGCTCTTCTGCATCTCGACCTGGATGTCGACCGGTTCGATCCGTTCGCCCGGGTGGCCGCCCTCTGTGGTCACGTCCGTCACTCTCAAGACCTCTTCTGCTCGGTGGGAAGGAAGTACGTCCGCCTCTGGGAGTCAGGCCGGGGAGCCGGCCCTGGCGCGTACCTCAGATGTCGAGGAAGCGCACGTCCTTGGCGTTGCGCTGGATGAACTCCCGGCGGGGCTCGACCTCCTCGCCCATGAGCACGCTGAACAGCTCGTCCGCCTGGGCGGCGTCGTCCAGCTGGACCTGCAGCAGGACCCGGTTGTCGGGGTCCATGGTGGTGTCCCACAGCTCGTTGGCGTTCATCTCGCCGAGGCCCTTGAACCGCTGCACCAGGTCGCGGGGACGGGGGTCGCGCTTGCCCGCGGCGATCCCGGCCTCGATGATCGCGTCCCGCTCGGAGTCGGAGAAGGCGTAGTCGGCCTCGGTGCCCCGCGCGTCCCACTTGATCTTGTACAGCGGGGGCTGCGACAGGTACACGTGGCCGGCCTCGATCAGCGGCTTCATGAACCGGAACAGCAGCGTCATCAGCAGGGTGTTGATGTGGTGGCCGTCCACGTCGGCGTCCGACATCAGGATGATCTTGTGGTAGCGCAGCTTGGAGATGTCGAACTCGTCGTGCACCCCGGTGCCGAGGGCGGTGATGATCGCCTGCACCTCGTTGTTCTTCAGGATCTTGTCGATCCTGGCCTTCTCCACGTTGAGGATCTTGCCGCGGATCGGAAGGATCGCCTGGAAGTGCGGGTCGCGGCCGCCCTTGGCCGAGCCGCCCGCCGAGTCGCCCTCCACGATGTAGAGCTCGGACCTGGCCGGGTCGGTGGACTGGCAGTCCGACAGCTTGCCGGGCAGGGACGTCGACTCCAGCAGGCTCTTGCGCCGGGTCAGGTCGCGCGCCTGCCGCGCCGCGACACGCGCCCGCGCCGCCTGCGAGGCCTTGCTGATGATCTCCTTGGCCTCGCCCGGGTTCTCCTCGAACCAGTCGCGCAGGTAGACGTTGCAGGCCCGCTGCACGAACGACTTGGCCTCGGTGTTGCCGAGCTTGGTCTTCGTCTGCCCCTCGAACTGGGGGTCGGCCAGCTTGATCGAGATGATCGCGGTGAGGCCCTCGCGGACGTCCTCGCCGGTCAGGTTGTCGTCCTTGTCGCGCAGCAGGCCCTTGTCGCGGGCGTACCGGTTGACGATCGTGGTGAGCGCCGCCCGGAAGCCCTCCTCGTGGGTGCCGCCCTCCGCCGTGTTGATGGTGTTGGCGAAGGTGTGGACCGACTCGGAGTAGGACGAGTTCCACTGCATGGCGATCTCGATCGACATGCCGGTGGTGTCGTCGCTGAAGTAGATGACCGACTCGTGCGCGGAGTCCTTGCGCGCGTTGATGTAGCGGACGAAGTCCTCGATGCCGCCTTCGTAGTGGTACCGGACGACGTGCGGCTCACCGTCGGCGTGGTCGGGACGCTCGTCCCGCAGCGTGATGGACAGGCCGCGGTTGAGGAACGCCATCTCCTGCATGCGGCGGGAGAGGGTCTCGAAGTTCCACTCGAGGGTCTCGAAGATCTCAGGGTCGGGCCAGAACTTGATGAGCGTCCCGGTCTCGTCGGTCGCCTCGCCCTTCTGGAGCTCGATCTCGGGCCCCTGCCAGGTGTAGGACTGGCGCCACACGTGGCCGTCGGCGCGGACCTCGGCCTCCAGCCGGGTGGACAGCGCGTTCACCACGGCCGAGCCCACACCGTGCAGACCGCCCGACACGGCGTAGGACTTGCCGTCGAACTTGCCGCCCGCGTGCAGCGTGGTGAGCACCAGCTCGATGGCCGGGCGCTTTTCCACAGGGTGCATTCCGACGGGGATACCGCGGCCGTTGTCGAGGACGCCGACGCCGCCGTCGGCCATGAGCGTCACCACGATCTCGTCGGCGTAGCCGGCCAAGGCCTCGTCGACCGCGTTGTCCACGATCTCGTAGACGAGGTGGTGCAGGCCGCGCTCACCGGTCGAGCCGATGTACATGCCCGGGCGCTTGCGAACCGCCTCAAGCCCTTCAAGGACAGTGATCGAACTAGCGTCGTACGCCAAAGGAGATCCTCCTGCCGGGGATGTCTGCCGCTCCGCGCCCGAGGGAGCGCGGTGTGCCCCGTAACACACATGGGGGCGCCCGGTGGTGCTCTGGTCGTGCCGGTCAGAGCCCCGGGCACCCGTTGGCGGCGCAGCATCCTGAACCCACCGTCATTCTACCGGGTGACGAGGCGAAAAGTGGCACTCGCGAGCGCTGTGTGCGCGTGTGGCGGCCGAGAGGGCCCGGAGACACATCCCCCCATTGGGCCAGGGGGGTTATTTGGCCTACGTGGCGCTCGCCGCTGAACTGGACGTCCCGTCACCGAACAGATGTTCCCACCCGCCACTGACACTCGCCGCGGCCCCGGGGCATCGGCTCAGCGGGCGCGCCACGCGCCCGTCCGGCGCGGCCCTGACGAGGGCCCCACGACCTTCACCCTGCGGACGGTGCCGTGGCCGAGCTCCTCGTTCAGCCGCCGCACGAGCGTGGACGACAGCAGGCGGAGCTGCGTGGCCCACGTCGTGGAATCGGCCGCGACGGTGAGCTCGCCGTCCTCGAAGTGGTCGGGCCGGGTGTGCTCGGCCAGCTCCGGGCCGACGATGCCGGCCCAGTTGCCGAACACGCCGCCGACGGCGGCGCGCTGCTCCCACCCGCGCGACGCCATCAGCTCGCGGATCGCCGCGCTGAAGAGCTTGGGATCGCCGCCCCGCCCGGGGTCCCGCACGCGCCCGCCCCGCCCGGCGCCCTTGCGCTTGCCGCCCTGACCGGGCATCGTGCCGCGCTTGAGCGCGTCCGCCTTCGCCTGGGCGAGCGCCTCGCGGGCGAGCTCGATCCCCGACTTGGCGGGCGGAACCCCGTCTTCGGCGGACTTGTGCACATCCTGTGGATCACTCACTCGCTCGCCCCCTCGGACTCACGAACGACCTGGCCGTCCGAGACGGTATACGAGCCCCCCGTCAGTTCGGCGGGGACGTCGGCGGGGACCGCCGCCGTGATCAGGACCTGCTCGGCCGGCGCGACCATCTCGGCGAGCCGGCTGCGACGCCCGGTGTCGAGCTCGGCGAACACGTCGTCCAGGATGAGGACGGGGTCGTCGCCGTCCGCGCGGAGCAGGTCGAACGCGGCCAGCCGCAGCCCGAGCGCGAACGACCACGACTCGCCGTGGCTGGCGTAGCCGCGCGCCGGAAGCTCCCCGAGGCGCAGCACCAGCTCGTCCCTGTGCGGGCCGACGAGGCTCACGCCGCGCTCCAGTTCCTGCTTGCGCGACTCGGCGACCGCCTTCAGGATCTGCTCGGCCAGTTGTCCACGGTCTGTGGACAACTCCGCGTCTCCTAGGGAGCTCTTGTAGATGAGGTCGGCCGCGCCGCTGTGCGGAGCGAGCGCCGCGTAGGCCCGGACCACGAGCGGACGCAGCGCCTCGACGAGATCGAGCCGCGCCGCCAGGAGCTCCGAGCCCATGCGCGCCAGATGCGAGTCCCACACGTCCAGGGTGGCGAGCACCTCCGGGCCGGGGGAGCGCCTGTGCGCGGCCGCCGATTTCAACAGGGCGTTGCGCTGCTTGAGGACGCGGTCGTAGTCGGACCGCACGCCGGCGAACCTCGGCGCCCGCGCGGTCAGCAACTCGTCCATGAACCGGCGCCGCTCCCCCGGGTCGCCCTTCACGAGCGCGAGGTCCTCCGGGGCGAACAGCACCGTCCGCAGCATCCCCAGGATCTCGCGCGGCCTGGGGATGGGGGACCGGTTGAGCCGCGCCCGGTTCGCCTTGCCCGGGTTGATCTCAAGCTCGATCAGCGCCTTGCGGTCGTCCTTCACCACCCCGGCCCGGACGATCGCCCGCGGCGCCCCGTGCCGGACGAGCGGCGCATCCGTCGCGGCCCTGTGACTGCCGTGCGACGCGACGTACCCGATGGCCTCGACCAGGTTCGTCTTGCCCTGCCCGTTCGGCCCCACGAACGCGGTGACCCCCGGCTCCAGCGCGACCTCGGCGGCCGGATACGAGCGGAAGTCCTGCAACGAAAGGTGGGCGACGTGCACAACACACGAGCGTAGAGCCTCCCCCACCCCCACCACACACCTCACCCACACCCGCAGGCCGACACGCCGCCGAATGCCGCCCGGGGGCAGGTCGGCAGGGCAGGTCCGCGGGTCACGTCCGCGGGTCACGTCCGCGGGTCACGTCCGCGGGTCACGTCCGCGGGTCACGTCCGCGGGTCACGTCCGCGAGATACGTCCGCGCAGGACATGTCCCCGCCCTCCCAGGGGGGCCGACCCCACTCCCAGCCTGAAACACATCGCAGGGAAGCGGGGTCGGAACCCACAACTGTGGATAACTAGGGGGTCAGACCGAGGGAGGGTTGACGTCGGCGCCGGGGGAGTCCGCGCCCTTGGAGGACTCGACGGCGTGGCCGCCGAACTGGTTGCGGAGGGCGGCGACGACGCGCATCGTCGGGGAGTCGTCCTGGCGGGAGGCGAAGCGGGCGAACAGGGACGCCGTGATGGCGGGCAGCGGGACGGCGTGGTCGACGGCGGCCTGGACGGTCCAGCGGCCCTCGCCGGAGTCGTTGGCGTAGCCGCGCAGGTCGTCCAGCTCGGGGTCGCCGGCGAGCGCGCGGTTCAGCAGGTCGAGCAGCCAGGAGCGGATGACGGTGCCCTCCTGCCAGCTCAGGAACGTCTCCGGCACGTTGGTGACGATGTCGCTGGCCTCGATCAGCTCGTAGCCCTCGCCGAACGCCTGCATCATCGCGTACTCGATGCCGTTGTGGACCATCTTCACGAAGTGGCCGGCGCCGACCTTGCCGGAGTGGACGAACCCGAACTCCCCCTCCGGCTTGAGCGTCTCGAAGATCGGCATCAGCCGCTTCACGTCGTCCTCGTCGCCGCCGACCATGAGCGCGTAGCCGTTCTCCAGGCCCCACACGCCGCCGCTGACACCGCAGTCGAGGAACCCGATCCCCTTGGCGGCCAGCTCCTCGCCGTGCTTCCGGTCATCCACATAGTGTGAATTACCGCCGTCCACGACGAGGTCGCCCTGCTCCAGGACCTCCCCCAGCTTGTGGATGGTCTCCGCCGTCGGCCCGCCCGCGGGGACCATCACCCACACGGCACGCGGCGGGGACAACCGCTCCACCAGCTCCTCGACCGAGCCGACGTCGCTGACCTGCGGGTCGCGGTCGTAGCCGATGACGGTGTGGCCGCCGCGGCGCAGCCGCTCGGCCATGTTGCCGCCCATCTTGCCCAGGCCGATGATGCCAAGCTCCATGAAACGCTCACTCTCCCCTGTGCGTGCCTGCCTGTGTCCGCCTGCTCTGCCTCGACCGCGGGGCGCGGCTCCCCGTGGACAACGCCACGGTGCCATGCCCCAGAGGTCGGTACTTATCCGGACAGACGAACCGGCATGATCAGGTAACGGTAGTTCGGGTTCTCCCCGTCCTGCGGCGGCTTCCCGGTGAGGACGGCGGGCTTGGTCGGGGTGGTGAAGGACAGCCGCGCCACGTCCGAGCCGATCGCGGAGAGCCCGTCGAGGAGGAACCCGGGGTTGAACGCGATGTCGATGTCCTCGCCCTCCAGGGACGCCTCCAGCGCCTCCACGGCCTGAGCCTCGTCGCCCGTCCCGGCCTCCAGGACGACCTCGCCCTGGCTGAACGAGAGCCGGACGGGGGTGTTGCGCTCCGCCACCAGGGACACGCGCTTGACGGCCTCGATGAAGGAGGCCGTCTGGACCTCGGCGAGGCCCGCGTACTCGCTCGGCAGCAGCGAGCGGTACTTGACGAAGTCGCCGTCCAGCAGCCGGGACGTGGTGCGGCGGCCGCCGCCCTCGAAACCGATCATGCCTTCGCCGGTGCCGCCCGTCCCGCCGAGCGCGATCGACACCTCCGCGCCGGCCGTCAGCGACTTGGCGGTGTCGGCCAGCGTGCGGGCCGGGACGAGAGCGACGGCGGAGAAGTCCGGGCGCTCGGGCTTCCAGTGCATCTCGCGGACCGCGAGGCGGTAGCGGTCCGTGGACGCCAGCGTGACGGTCTCACCCTCGATCTCCACACGGACACCGGTCAGCATGGGGATCGTGTCGTCCTTGCCAGCGGCGATCGCGACCTGGGACACAGCGGCGGCGAACTCGTCGCTGCCCACCGACCCCGCGGCGGGCGGCATCTCCGGCAGAGTCGGGTAGTCCTCCACAGGCATGGTGAGAAGTGTGAACTTCGCGCTGCCGCAGCGGAGCATCACCTTCGCGCCGTCCGTCGTCACCTCCACAGGGTGGGGAGGAAGGCTGCGCGAGATCTCGGCGAGGAGCCGTCCGGACACCAGCGCCGTCCCGGCCTCCTCCACGTCGATGTCCGTGGACACCTGGGCCGAGACCTCGTAGTCGAACGCGGAGAGCTTCAGCCGGTCGCCGTTGCCCTCGCCCCCGGCGACGATGTGCATGCCCGCGAGGACCGGCACCGGGGGACGGACGGGGAGCGTGCGCGCGGTCCAGGCGACGGCGTCGGCCAGGGCGTCTCTGTCGATGCGGAACTTCAAAGGGACCCGCCTCCTGCAGGTGTCGGACAAGGGTGAGCTGATCTCGTCCGGGCCGGGGCGCTCGGTGCGCGTTGTCCCCAGGCCCTGACTTGAGATGGATCTTTTCTTGGATAGAGATGTAGAGCAGTACTAGTAATAGGGGCCGTGGATAGTGTGGACAACGTCCGTTGTCGCAGGTGAGACCCCGTTTCTCTGTCCACCGGCGCTGTGCATGGCCCGTGGACGGCGCGGCGCCGCCTGGGGACGGCGAAAACATCCCCACACGTCATCCTCATGTCATCCCCCGGTTATCCACGAGTTCTCCACGGGTATACAGCCCGTTCGCCCTCCCTGGGGATGACGGGACCGGTGATCTTCGTGACCGTCCCCAGGTCGTCCCCAGGCCGTCCACCGGTTTTCCCCAGAAGGCCGGGCGGTGGTGCACACCCGGTCCACACCCGTCCACCGTTCATCCTCAGCTTCTCCAATGGTTGCCCACAGGGTTATCCGCGAAAATCCCCAGAGTTTTCCACAACTTGTGAGTAGCGCCGTCGATTCTCGGGGGACGCGTGCCTTTTGTCGGTTCTTTGCCTTGGCGAGGGTGTGGACGGCGCGGGCGGGGTCCGTCCACAGGCGTGACGCGGGTCTGTCCACAGTGTGTACGAACAGGGGGATCAGCGCTTGCGGGCCTGGTGCTTGATGCGCCCCGTCAGCTCCGTGACCTGGTTGTATATGGCGCGGCGCTCTGCCATCAGCGACCGGATCTTGCGTTCGGCGTGCATGACCGTGGTGTGGTCGCGTCCGCCGAACTGCTGACCGATCTTCGGAAGGGACAGCTCGGTCAGCTCCCGGCACAGGTACATCGCGATCTGCCGGGCGGTGACGAGCATCCGCGAGCGGGACGGGCCGCACAGGTCGTCGATCGTCGTCCCGAAGTACTCGACGGTCTGCGCCATGATCATCGCGGCGGTGATCTCGGGACCGGAGTCGTTGGGGATGAGGTCCTTCAGGACGATCTCGGCGAGCTTCATGTCGACCGACTGCCGGTTCAGGCTCGCGAACGCCGTGACCCGGATCAGCGCGCCCTCCAGCTCGCGGATGTTCGTCGCGATCTGCGAGGCGATGAACTCCAGCACGTCGGGCGGCGCGGCGAGGCCCTCCTGCCGGGCCTTCTTCTGCAGGATCGCGATCCGCGTCTCCAGCTCGGGCGGCTGGACGTCGGTCGTCAGGCCCCACTCGAACCTGTTGCGCAGCCGGTCCTCCAGCGTCACCAGCTCCTTGGGCGGGCGGTCGCTGGAGATCACGATCTGCTTGCTGGCGTTGTGGAGCGTGTTGAACGTGTGGAAGAACTCCTCCTGCGTCTGCTCCTTGCCCTCAAGGAACTGGATGTCGTCGACGAGGAGGATGTCCACATCCCGGTAGCGGCGGCGGAACCCGTCCGCCTTGCCGTCCCGGATCGAGTTGATGAAGTCGTTCGTGAACTCCTCGGAGCTCACGTAGCGGACCCGCGCCCCGTTGAAGAGGCTCTGCGCGTAGTGGCCGATCGCGTGCAGCAGGTGGGTCTTCCCCAGGCCCGAGTCGCCGTAGACGAACAGCGGGTTGTACGCCTTGGCCGGCTGCTCGGCCACCGCGACGGCGGCGGCGTGCGCGAACCGGTTCGACGAGCCGATGACGAACGTCTCGAACGTGTACTTCGGGTTCAGCCGTGCATGCTCGGACGCGCCGGACTGCTGTGCCGGCGCAGGGGCGGGCGCCCGTGGGTCGGACTTAGGGCCTCGGGGGTCGGACCCAGGAGCCCTGGAATCGGAGCTCTCCTCGTCCCGAAAGACGCCTTCACCCCTGTAGGACTGCTCACCGCCTGAAAAGGGCTGCTCAGCCCCTGGGAAGGACTGTTCGCCGTTCTGGAACTTGTCGTCCGAGTGCCCGAGCGGGGCCTCGTTCCCAGCGTGCTGAGGTTCGCGGCCCTGGGCCTCCCCGCGACCGCCAGGACGCAGGGGGCCGAGCGTGCGGTCGTTGAGATGAGAGTGCGGAGGGCGTCCTGGAGGCTCGCCGCCGTAGCCTTCCTGCCCCCCGTAGCTCGGGTAGCCGCGGCTTTCATAGGGCGCAGGGCCGCGCCCGCCGTGGCCCGCACCGTACGCGGGGGGGCGGGTGGCAGGCGGGTACGATCCACGGTCGTCGTCCTGAGCCTGTGGATAACCTCCGGGCGAACCGGGGTTGTGGGTAACTCCCGACTGCGGCCGGTATCCCTGGTCTGTGTACGGCTGCTCCGGATACGGGCGGTCGGGACGTTCCGTGTAGGACGACTGATCTCCGTACGGCTGCTCCCCGTAGGACTGCTCCGTATAGGAACGGTCTCGATCCCGGTCGCGCTCGTCGCGCGCCCGCTCCCCGTACGGCTCTCCATAAGAAGGAGTGGGCTCGTGCATGCCGAGCCCTACGCCCGGCCCGGGAATCGGTGCGGAAAGGGGCTCGCCGGGACCCGGACGGGCGCCCGCCGGAGGGTCCGGCTGGACGGTCACCGCGACCCGGATCTCCCTGCCCAGTTCGTGGGAAAGTGCCTGCGTGATGAGGTTGCGCAGGCGCGTCTCCAGCGCGTCCTTGGCGAACTCGTTGGGCGCGGCGAGAAGTGCCGTCCCCTCGACGAGCGCCAGGGGGCGGACCATGGGCAGCCATGCGCGGTAACTCGGCGACAGATCGCTCTCGGACAGTGCGGTGAGGGTGCGGGCCCAGACCGATCCGAGATCCTGACCGTCCATGCGCAAGGTCCCCTCCCCACAACTCCGCCGAACGGAGCACACCTGACTGCCCGGCTTTCCCGCGGGATGCCACACGCCTCACAGGACACTGCCGCTACGCGGAAGACTTACTCTCTCACGAGTTGTCCACAGAGTTGTCCACATGCTGTGCATAGGCATGGGGACCCTGTGTAAAACCCACGAGGCGGGTTCAGGGATATGCGGTCGACAAGGGGCCGGCCTTCATCAGGGCCGGTGCGGGATGGTTCTCGAACGGGGGCTTGAGGGCTGAACGCCGACATCGGATTCGTCGAAGGAAGTGTCGGCTCGCCTCGTCGACCTTAACCGCTCCCGGACACAGCCGCAACACGGTCACCAACGATCCCGCCCGTCCACAGGAGCCCTGCGGTGGCCGCCTCCGTTTGACCCGCTGCCTGAATACCCCGTAACGTTCTGAGGTCGAGTCGCATCGACGGAGATGCCGCGTGCCCGCCGGCAGCCCCTCAGGAATGCTCGGGTGGGCCCCCGCTGCGGGGGACCGTACGCGGCCCTCGGTGCGAGCCTTCGAGCTTCAAGTCCTCAGACGATCCGACCGCAGCACTGGAGCCTCAAGTGAGCAAGCGTACCTTCCAGCCGAACAACCGTCGTCGCCACAAGAAGCACGGCTTCCGGCTGCGCATGCGCACGCGCGCGGGCCGCGCGATCCTGTCGAGCCGGCGCAGCAAGGGCCGCGCCCGCGTCGCGGTCTGACCCACCTTCACATAGTGCTGCCGTCCGGAAACCGGATGCGGCGGCGGGACGACTTCTCGTTGGCCGTCCGGCGCGGTCGCCGCGCCGGACGGCCAACTGTCGTCGTTCATCTGCTGCGCCCGGAAGAGGTCCGGCCGGCGGCCGCCCGGCCGCTGGTCGGGTTCATCGTGGCGCGCACCGTCGGCAACGCCGTGGTCCGCAACACGACCCGGCGCCGGCTGCGCCACCTGATGCGCCCGCACCTCGACCGCCTCCCAGCGGGTAGCCTGCTCGTAGTGCGCGCCAACCCCCGTGCGGGAGCGGCGCGACCAGACGAACTGGCCGCGGATCTGGAGTCGGCGCTCGACCGGCTGCTGCGGCCCGCGTCCAAGGGGCGAAGATGAGGAGTCCGCAGGGGACCGAGTTCCCCGCGCAGCACAGGACGGGCCGCCCAGGTCCCGTCGCGGTCGTGCTGATCCTTCTCGTCCGCGCCTACCGCCGCTTCTTGAGTCCCCTGCTCGGGCAGCAGTGCCGCTTCCAGCCCAGCTGCAGCGCGTACGGCCTGGAGGCGCTCCAGGTGCACGGGGCGCTGCGCGGCACGTGGCTGATCGTCCGCCGAATAGCGCGGTGCCATCCGTTCCACCCCGGCGGTTACGACCCGGTACCGCCGAAGAAGACGCCGGATCAGCGCGCGGCGGCTTCCTCGAACTCCGGCCGCGAGGAGAGCGGCCCCGCCCTAGCAGAGCCCAAGGAGCTGCCCGGTGCTTGATTGGTTGTACGAGATCGTCTCTCAGCTCATCGTGTGGATCCACACGGGGCTCAGTACGGTCGTCCCCAAGGACAGCGGATGGGCGTGGGGCGGTTCGATCATCCTCCTCACCGTCCTCCTGCGGCTGCTCCTCGTCCCCCTCTTCGTGAAGCAGATCCACGCTTCGCGCAAGATGCAGGAGCTGAACCCGAAGGTTCAGGCGCTGCGCAAGAAGTACAAGAACGACAAGCAGCGCCTCAACCAGGAGGTCATGAAGCTCTACCAGGAGAACGGCGCCAACCCGCTGTCGGGTTGCCTGCCGCTCCTGGTGCAGATGCCCATCTTCATCGGGCTGTTCCAGACGCTGAAGCGGATCTCGGACGCCAAGCCGGGGCAGAGCGTCTTCGCCGTCTCGTCCGACCTGGTGTCGAGCGCGCAGAACGCGAACATCTTCGGCGCCCACATCCCGGACACGTTCCTGAACGCCTGGGGCACCGACCCCAAGAGCTGGACGGCGATCGTCATCACCGGCATCGCCGTGGTGATCAGCTCCGTGACGACCTTCTTCACCGTCCGGGCCAGCATGAAGCGGCAGCCCGTCGCTGACGAGGCCAACCCGATGATGCAGGCGCAGAAGATGATGGTCTTCCTGGCGCCGCTGTTCGGCCTCTTCGGCCTCGGGTTCCCGCTGGGCGTCCTCATGTACTGGGTGACGTCCAACAGCTGGACCCTCGCGCAGCAGCACTACATCTACAAGCGGTACCCACCGCCCGGCACGGACGGCGCGGGCCGCGGCGACCACGGCCAAGACGGGGGCGAAGACCGACTCCAAGACCGCCGGGTCGAAGCCCTCCGGCTCCAAGGCCGGGGCGTCCAAGAACGGCCAGGCGCCCTCGACCGGCATCAAGGCGAAGCTGAAGAAGGAGCCGGAGCCGACTCCCGAGCCCGAGGACAAGCCGAAGGTCGTGCGCAACCAGCCGACCCGCAAGTCGCGCAGCAAGCGCAGCGGTACCCAGAAGCGCTAGTTTGGACCCCGAGCACGTGCCGGAGAAGGAGAGCCCGTTGAGCCAGACCGACACCACCGAGGTCGACGTCCAGGCGCTCGAACAGGAAGGCGAGATCGCCGCCGACTACATCGAGGGCCTGCTGGACATCGGTGACTACGACGGCGACATCGACATGGACGTCGAGGGCGAGCGCGCCATCGTCGCCGTCGTCGGAGGTGCGCTGGACGAGCTGGTCGGCAAGCGCGGCGAGGTGCTGGAGGCGATCCAGGAGCTCACCCGGCTGGCCGTCCACCGCCAGACCGGCAACCGCACCCGCCTCATGCTGGACATCGGCGGCTACCGCGAGCGGCGCCGCGCCGAGCTGACCAAGCTCGGGACGGACGTCGCGAACGAGGTCAAGCAGTCCGGCGAGCCGAAGCCCCTCGCCCCGATGACCCCGTTCGAGCGCAAGATCGTCCACGACGCCGTCGCCGCCGCGGGCCTCCGCAGCGAGTCCGAGGGCGAGGAGCCTGACCGCTACGTGGTCGTCGCCCCCGCCTGACCCCTACGGCTTCACACGGCCCCGACCGGAACCCCGGTCGGGGCCGTCGCCTTTCCGGACACAACCGGTTTCTCCGGGCATGAGAGGGCCCCGCGCCCTGGCCGGCGCGGGGCCCTGGGGAGCTCGGTGTGCACCGCCGCCCTGGCACACCGAGCAGGTTCTCGGTGCTACCGCCGGGCGGTGCGGCGCCAGCGGCGCCGCGGGACGCCGTCGCCGGTGTCGACGGTGTTCTGCACGCCGGGGTCCTGCGCGTTCGCAGGATCCTGCGCGTACCCCGGGTCCTGAGGATGGTTGTGGGTGACACCCCGGTCCGCCGGGTGTTCGACCACACGTTCGACCCGCTCGGCGGGACGGCCACCGGACGGCGGCGGGTCCTCGATGATGTGCTCCTCGCGGACCACCGTCCCCGGCTCGTCGCCGTAGGCGGGATCGGCCCCGACCACACGTCCGGCGGCGCGTCGCGGCCGGGTGTACTTGAGCGTGAACCCCATACTGATCAGGCCGACCAGGATCAGGATCCAACCGACCATGTGGATGTCGAGGCCGCTGAGGTCAACGCGGATGGCGAAGGCCAGGATCGCCCCGAGGGCGATGAATGCGAGACTGACTCCGATTCCCATGTGTCGGAGCTCCTTCCGGGGGGACGGACGGGCGTCACGGCAGCCTCTACCCGCCCCTCGGCGAATATGCGGCGGGGTCATGTGGTTCTCGCCATAACGCAAGGGTCGTCCCACCCGGGCGTCCTGTTGTCCACGGGAACGTTTCGCGTGCACGGCCGCACCGGGTTTTGTGGAACGATTCGTTCGGTGGGGACTGCACGTGAGGTTTTCGGTGACGCGCTGCCGACCGCGGAGCGCTACGCGGCGTTCCTCGCCAAGGCCGGGGTCGAACGCGGGCTCATCGGCCCGCGCGAGGCCGACCGGCTCTGGGAACGCCATCTGATCAACTGCGCGGTGGTCTCGTCGGCGATACCGCAGGACGCCCAGGTCGTCGACATCGGCTCGGGCGCGGGGCTGCCCGGCATCGTCCTGGCCATCGTCCGGCCCGATCTGCGGATCACCCTGCTGGAGCCGCTGCTGCGGCGCACGGCGTTCCTGAACGAGTGCGTCGAGCTGCTCGACCTGCGGAACGTCGAGGTCCGGCGGGCCCGCGCCGAGGACGTGACCGAGGAGTTCGCGGTGGACGTCGCCACGGCACGCGCCGTCGCGCCCCTCGAACGCCTGGCCAGGTGGGCGCTGCCGCTGCTGCGCCCGGGCGGCGAGCTCCTCGCGCTCAAGGGCGAGCGGGCCGCGACCGAGTTGGAGGAGGCGGGGCCGGTCCTGGAGCGCTTCGGGGTGCGCTCGACGGAACTGCTGCAAGTAGGGCGCGGTATGGTCGATCCGCCGACAACACTCGTCCGTGTGGTCGCCGGACGAGGAGAGGTTGTCGGGCGACGGCAGCGCGCCCCCCGGCGCGCCAAAGGGTCGAGGAAGAGGTCTTCATGAGCACGGGACCAGGACTGGGCAGGCCTGACCGCGCCGACGAATCCCCCGACGAACAGCCGTCCGGCCCGGGCGGGCCCGGCGCGGACGAGGGCGCTGCGGCGCCCGCCTCCGGTGGGACGCGGCCGGAATCATCGCCGGGCACCGCACCCTCCGGGCACGCGATGTGGGGTAACACGACGTCCGGTACCGCGGAGAACGTCGGTTACGTGCCGACGAACGCCGGCGCGCAGCCGCCGGGCTCGCGCAACGGACCAAATCAGGGGGAGTCAGAACTCGTGCGAGAGGCGCTGCGGGACGCCAAGGTTTCACATGAAACAGCCGTCACCGCGCTCAAGGCGATGGCGGGCCGCAGGGATCGGGAGTGGCCGCGGCCCGACCGATGCCGGGTCATCACGATCGCCAACCAGAAGGGAGGCGTCGGCAAGACCACCAGCTCGGTGAACATCGCCGCCTCCCTCGCCATGCACGGCGCGCAGGTGCTGGTCGTCGACCTCGACCCGCAGGGCAACGCGTCCACCGCCCTCGGCGTCGACCACCACGCCGAGGTCCCGTCGATCTACGACGTGCTGATCGAGGACATGGCGCTGTCGGACATCATCGTCCCGGCGCCGGAGATCCCCAATCTCTTCTGCGCGCCGGCCACGCTCAACCTCGCCGGCGCGGAGATCGAGCTCGTCTCCAAGGTCGCCCGCGAGTCGCGCCTCCAGCGCGCGCTGGACGCCTACGACATCGAGAAGTTCGACTACGTGCTGATCGACTGCCCGCCGTCGCTCGGCCTGCTCACCGTGAACGCCCTCGTCGGGGGCGACGAGCTGCTCATCCCGATCCAGTGCGAGTACTACGCCCTGGAGGGCCTCGGCCAGCTCATCCGGACGGTCGACCTCGTGAAGGCGCACCTCAACCAGAAACTGAGGGTGTCGACCATCCTGCTGACGATGTACGACGCCCGAACCCGCCTCGCCGCGCAGGTCGCCGAGGACGTCCGGAGCCACTTCGGCGACGTCGTCCTCAACACGGTGATCCCCCGCAGCGTCCGGGTGTCCGAAGCGCCCAGCTACGGACAGTCCGTCATGACCTACGACCCCGGTTCGAGCGGCGCTCTCGCCTACAGCGAGGCCGCCTCGGAGATGGCCCACGGAGGAGCTGTCCAGTGAGCCAGCAGCGACGCGGTCTGGGCAGGGGCCTTGGTGCCCTCATTCCCACCGCCCCGCCCACGCCGACGTCCACCGGACCGAACGGCGCGGGAGAGCCGGGATACCCCGGCGGTCCCGTCTCGGACGGCACGGTCGCTCCCGCACCAGCGCTCGAACCGGTCGCCGGAGCCCATTTCGCGGAGTTGCCCGTCCGCTCCATCACGGTCAACCCGCGCCAGCCCCGCGAGCACTTCGACGACCAGGCCCTGGAGGAGCTCGCCGAGTCGATCGGCATCGTCGGCCTGCTCCAGCCGATCGTCGTCCGCAGGTCCCCCTCGGACGAGCACGACTACGAACTGATCATGGGCGAGCGCCGCTGGCGCGCGTCGAAGATGGCCGGGCTGGACGTCATCCCGGCGATCGTCCGCGACACCGGCGACAACGACCTGCTCCGTGACGCGCTCATGGAGAACCTCCACCGGCAGCAGCTCAACCCGCTGGAGGAGGCCGCCGCGTACCAGCAGCTGCTGCAGGACTTCGGCGCCACCCACGAGCAGCTCGCCACCCGGATCGGCCGGTCGCGCCCGCACATCACCAACACGCTCCGCCTGCTGAACCTGCCGCCCGCCGTCCAGCGCCGGGTGGCGGCGGGAGTGCTGTCCGCCGGCCACGCCCGCGCGCTGCTCTCCCTCGACAGCGTCGAGGCTCAGGAGCACCTGGCGCAGCGGATCGTTCAGGAGGGCCTCTCCGTCCGCGCGCTGGAAGAGATGATCGCGCTCCGCGAGGTGGACGACGAGCCGAAGGCGCCGCGCCAGGGCCGCCGGAAGCAGCCGGTGGCCCCCCGCCTGGTGGAACTGGCCGACCGCCTCTCCGACCGCTACGAGACCAAGGTCCGCGTCGACATGGGCCGCAACAAGGGCAAGATCGTCGTCGAGTTCGCCACCCTGGAGGACCTGGACCGCATCATCAAGTCCATGGCCCCCGAGGACGAAACAGACGACTCCTGAAACCTGCCCGCTCCTCAGCGCCCCGGACCCCAAGGTTCCGGGGCGCTTCTCGTTCCACCCTCCCCCAACGTTTCCCGTGAAACATCCCACCCCCGTGGGCTCCACCTAGGCAGAGGTCCTGTCCAAAGAGGCCCCTAAAGACCGACCCCCTACGCCAAGACCCTCAATCCCCCGGCCACATGGAGGCCTGCCGGACACCCCGCGTCTATACCGACGGCCCGCGTCGCGCTCAGCCTCACCAGACAAACCAGCCACCGCCCCCCAACTTCTCCAACCCACCGATGCGCCAGGCCCGACCCTGGCGGCACGCCCCTGGGGTCCTCCGCTCCGCAGATGGAGCGATGCTGCGCTCCCGCCGTCAGGGTTCGCTCGGAGAGGCCGATCGCCTCCTCCGGACCCGCGCACAACCATCCGAGTGCAGTGAGACACGACGGCGCGGCCCAGGCGCGCCAGCGTTGATACCGACGGCCCTTCTCGTCTTGTCGCGCACAGGATCGCCGGACTCGCTAGGTGCCCGCCTGTCTTCTCTCCGTCTGTCTGTGAGACAAAGCCGATCTCGGCGCCACGGTCCCAGGCTGTTTCTTCCAGAGGAAGCGTCGCCGTGCCCGTAAGTCGCGCTACCGGACTCGCCCGTAGGGGGCCAACCGCTCCTGCGGACCCGCGCCCAGTCGAGTGCAGTGGCTTCCGACGAGGTCGGTCGGCCGCGGCGGCGGGCCCTCTTGTCGACTCCGACAATGGCATGCCCTTCCCTGACGGGCGGCGCTATCGCCGTAGCCCAGAGGGCGGCCGTCGTGCCCAGCCTTGCGGCCTATGCCCACGGCGCGGCCGACCCTTCCGCAAGCCGGCGTGGGCCAGACGTGTGAAGCCAGCCGAGTGCACGCAGTGCGACTCGACGGCCAAGCCGCCCCAGCGTTGATCCCGACGGGCCCCTCTCGTCTCGGCGCGCCCGGAGTCGCCAGACTCGGCTGGCCACCGGTGCCCGACTGGGCCAGTGTTGCCCGATCTGCGACCAACGCATGCTGGGGCAAGCCCGGCGCAGTTCCCGCTGCGCCGCCGTTGTCGGCCCGAGCAGTGAAGGAGCGGCCCGCTCGTCACGGGGCTGCCAAGGTTCTTGCGTACTGGCCCCGTAGATGGGTCGAGCAGCCAGGCAACTTCTCGAGAGGCGTCCCGTGATCGATTCGAGCGGCGGTGAGGAGCAGTGCCGCCCCGAACCGCCGGAGGGCCCCGGCTCGCCCACGGGCAAGTTTCACGTGAAACCGTCCCCCTGTAACTCATCGAACCGGGAGCAGGTGGACAGACGACCTCCCCACACATGAGGCGGCAGCCGTGTGCGTCGACGCGTGGACGCAACCTCAGACTCTCTGATGTAGGGCATCAGTCGGGCATTCAAGGCTGCTGCTCGATTGACACGCCCTCCTGGCTGCAGAACGTTGGCGCCGCACTGGAGCACCGCCCCATTCCTCAGGCCGGCGCAGCCTCTCACCCCACACCGGCTCTTCCCGCTGAGGGGCCTCGAGAGGGAGGTGATGAGTCGACAGCTCCCATCGCGTGCGGTCTGGCGGCCCGCTTGCCGAAGGTCCGCGGGTCCCGGCGCCGTCTGCAGGCCGTCGATGATGCGGAGGACGCCGCGGTCCGTAGACGCGAGTCGGCGGCGCTTGGCTTGCGCGGGTCACGCACCGAGAGCAGAGGCCTTGCCCCGACTCCTCAGTGCGTTCGGTGGCGCTGGCGAGCGCCTGGCCCTGCGGTACGGCCAGCGGCATCGAGCTGACCGTCCACCTAAGCTTCCGGCGCCCTTCTACGCAGTAGGCGTGGGCAGAGCACGCAGCCAGGCGTGGCAGGGACATGAGCCACCCACTCTTCCGTGACTGCCCTCGGGGCGACGGTGAGGACCTAGACGGACGCGTGGCGAGCGACGCCGGCAGGCGATAGGCCAGGAAACCTGGGACTGAATGACACACTTTCGCCAGCCGGCCTGGACGGGCCTTCCCTGCCTTGGCACTGCTGTGGAGGCGGCAGGGGCGAGAAAGCGGTCCGTCGGGGCAACCTCTCGTACGTGCGAGGAGCGCGTTGTTTCACGTGAAACGAGGTGCCTGTGTCCCGCGAGTGGTCACCGTGTGGCGAACTCCGGACCTAGCTGCTCAGCATCCTTTGGACCTCTGGAGTTGGAGCTTCCGAGTTCTCAGGGGGTGCACTACGCCCCCGCAGCCAACGACCCCACGCCCTGAAGCTCCGTGCCCCTGCGGCCCTGCGCCCCTGCGGCCCCACACTCCCGAGGTTCTGTGCGCCTGTGCTACGCGGCACCACGGCCGCGCGCTGCGCTCCCACGGCCTAACGGCCGCCCTGTACCCCTGTCGCCCTGTGCGCCCCCTGCGGCCCTGCGGTTCTGCGGCATCGGGCCTTCGGCGGCGCGGGCCAGTTCCGTGGTGCCCAGCCAGCGCGGGGCGGTGGGTTGCCCCCTGAGTTCTGCAGGGATGAGGGAAGGACCGAGAGATTGCCTCTAGTTCCGGGTCCGATGCTGCCTCGATCGCACGACCGCGCGGAAGTCAGGCGATGCCACCACCCGTGCTAGGTCAGCGACTGAGCGACCGCACTTTGCCAGCAGACCCCAGACGGGCGCTTTGCCTAGCCTGGAACCGCCGATGGCCGCATCGGGTGGAAGAGGACTTGGTCTTCCGGTGGGCCGAGCGTCTTGGTCTCCGGTACCGGGGCAACCCCTGACGACCCTTTTGATCGCGGATGCCCTCAGAAGACGCCTGAACGCAAGGAGGCGGCCAAGCGTGGGACGGGCCGAGTCCTGGACCGCCTTCGCGCGATGATCGCTAGGACGCAGATCTGGGGCCATATGTGGGTAGTTGAGAAGCGGATGGAAGGGTCGGCCGCCCCCTCCACCCCCTGCTTTGGTCAGTCATCGGTAATGGAGCCAGTCCCATCGCTTACTGCGGGGAGGGTCAGCGCCGCTCGGACGCCTGTCGCTGCAGCCGACCGCTATCGACCGTGAAAGCTCAGACCGAGCCCCTGGATCTTCGGATGTACCCAGCCAAGACGTAGGTGATTTACGGAGTTCGTCGTGATCGATGGAGGCCTCCATCGGGTGGGGCTGCATGGCTCACTTCCGCCGCGTGCTGGTCGAGCGAGTCCACGTCCTGGGCCGTCCCGTCGCGCATTGAGCGAAGGAGTTGGAGGCCCGCGCCAGCGCGCACCCCTGTGGTTGCGCCCCTAGCACGCCGTCCGTGCGCGACGACCTCCGCGCCCGCGCCACACCCCCATGCCCCACGCCCGCTCCTCACGCCCCTCCTCGCCCCCGCGCCACACGTCCGCGCCGCACCCCCGCGCCACACCCCGCGCCACACCCCGCGCCACACCCCCGCGCCACACCCCCGCGCCACATACGCGCACAGGACACGTGCACAGGACACGCGCACCACAGACCGTTTGTGTTGCAGGTCGAGGGGACGGGTGCTGGAGTAGCAGTAGTGGCGGCGGTGTTGGGAAGCGGCCTTTTCTCCGTCGCGGCTGGAATGCGAACGCGTCGTCACCCGCAGCCCGCGTGGCCACCGCATTCGCGGCCAGCCGCCTGTGACTGGTCACCGGGCCGGCCGATCTAAGTCACCTTCCAGAGCCACTCGAACATCGGGTACCTGCCGGTGTCGAGCAGCGCGCGGGCGTAGGGGGCGCTCTGCTCGACCAGGGTGTCATCGCGTCCTGGCGCATCTCCCGCGTCCACTCGATCTCGCCGCGCGCCGTGCGCTCGACGTAGCCGTTCAGCATTTCCAGCGTGGCGACACCATGTCGTCGATCGGGATGCCGACGTCCAGTGCGCCGAAGGCGGACATCGGTCAGATGTAGGAGCGCCGCCCCACCACGGCGCCGCCCCACCACGGCGCCGCCCCACCACGGCGCCGCCCCACCACGGCGCCGCCCCACCACGGCGCCGCCCCACCACGGCGCCGCCCCACCACGGCGCCGCCCCACCACGGCGCCGGCGCGCCTGCAACTGCCGTGGCTTCTGCCAACGGCCGCGTGGAAGCTCGCATCGGTTGTGGCCTCGTCCACCACGCCGTCGTCGACGACCACGCCAGGCAGAGTCACGCCCAATCCAGCCCGACGAGGAACTCCAGAGCCTCCAGCGAATGACCGCCGGCCTGCTAAGCCACCCAAGTCGCCGTCGCCGTCGCCGTCGCCGTCGCCGTTCCCAGGCCCGTTCCCATCACCGCCACAGGTGGTTCCCACTACGACTCATCCGAGCGCCCCACGACGATCAGGGCGGTCTCACGGTGTCCGAGCGAGCCACGGCGTCCCAGCGGTCATGACGGCGGGACTGTCCGCGGCGATTGGCGGTTCCACGGCGAGGCCCCACTCCGTCCCGGCGGCCTTACGGCGTTCGAGCGGCGGACAAACGGCGAGGGCGGACCAACAACGATTGGGGCCCACGGCGTCCGGGCGTTCACAGCGCGCTGGACGCCCCACCGCGAGTTGGACGCCCCCACCGCGAGTTGGACGCCACCACGGCGAGCGGGCGAACTACGAACGAGCGGGCGAGGTACGACGAGCGAAGCGGTTCCACGACGGTCGGGAGTCCACGGCGTCCGGGCGATGCCACGGCGTCCGGGCGATGCCACGGCATCCGAGCGGCGCCACGGTGAGTGGGAGGGCTCCACAGCGATTGGCGGTTCATGGCGTTCGGGCGTCCCACGGCGAGCGACGCGGTTCCACGACGGCCGGGGGCCCACGACGGCCGGGGGCCCACGACGGCCGGGGTTACGGCGTCCGAGTGGTTACGGCGTCCGGGGGGGCACGGCGTCCGGGGGGTCACGGCGAGCGGGGCGGTTCCACGACGCTGGGGGGACACCGCGTTCGGGCGGTGCCGCGGGGAGTGGGACCGGGGGTGGCGTTACTGGCTTCGCGCTACCCGCACGCGCGCGGTGGGCTCCGATTGCACCAGTTTCAGAGGGCGCGGCTGAGTCGCGGGATTGCTGTGGTGATTGGTTGCGTCGCCGCCTTGCTGTGCTTGGGCTTCCTTGCCGCCTACATGTCGTCCCCGCCACCGCTGCGGGGGTCGTGGCTGTGCTGGCCGAGTTGGTTGTCGGTCGCGGCTCATTCGCCGTATCGCCGCCCTTGGCGGAGCGGTGGCTGAACGGCTTCATCGGAGTCTGGCCGCCGCGTGCCCTGCTGGCTGGTGGTCATCAGCGACACCGGCGGAGCGTGCACTCGGCACCTTGGGCGGTGTGCGGCACCACACGCGCGCGCATCCCCACGCGGCCATGCGTCGGTCACCCGTCTGCCGACAACGCCATGAGGGAGTGCAGCTGGATGGGGCTGATGTAGGTGGTCCTGGGGCGTGGGTATTGCGTGACCGTGGAGCGGTTGTGGCGGGTGGTGTGTTCGGCTGAACGACGGTCGCTGCCCTGGGGGGCTTTCGTGGATCCCAGCGGGTGCGTGGGGGTGGTCGTCAGCGGAGGTGGCGTTGGAGGAGGGATTCGCAGACTTCGCCCAGGTCCAGGTCGGCGACGCTGATGGCTCGGGGGAGGAGGCTTGTCTCCGTCATGCCGGGGGCGACGTTGACCTCCAGGAAGTGGACCTCGCCGTCGGGGGAGACGATGAGGTCGGTGCGGGAGAGGTCGCGCAGGCCCAGGGCGCGGTGGGCGGTGATGGCGGCTGCGGCGGCGCGGGCGGTCGCCTCGGGGGTGAGGCGGGCCGGGGTGATGAACTCGGTGTCGCCGGCGTCGTAGCGGGCCGTGTAGTCGTAGCGGCCGCCGGGGGCGACGATCTCGACGGCGGGCAGGGCGATCGGGGCGCCGTCGCGTTCGATGACGCTGACCGCGACCTCCGTGCCGCTGACGTGTCGCTCGACGAGAGCGGCGTCGCCGTAGGCGAAGCAGCCGACCATGGCGGCGGACAGTTCGGACGCCTCGTGGACGACCGACGCGCCGAGGGCCGAGCCGCCGCGGGTCGGTTTCACGAACAGGGGGAGGCCGAGGCCGCGGACGATCTGGTCCAGGACGGACGCCGCGCCGAGGTCGTGGAAGACCTCCTTCGGCAGGGCGACGGAGTCGGGCGTCCGCAGGCCGGCGCGTCGCACGACGGACTTGGCGGTCGGCTTGTCCCAGACGACACGACATGCGTCCGGGCGGGCGCCGACGTAGGGGACGTCCAGCAGTTCGAGGACGTCGCGGATCGAGCCGTCCTCCCCCGCCGCGCCGTGCAGGACGGGGAAGACGACGTCCGGCGGGTCGTCGGTCAGGGAGTCCAGGAGTGTCGCATCCGCGTCGCGGAGTTCGACCGGGATGTCGCGGGCGCGCAGCGCGTCGGTGACGCGCCGGCCGGAGCGGAGCGAGACCTCCCGCTCGTAGGAGAGCCCCCCGGCCAGGACGACGACATGCCCGAGTTCCAAGATGCCCCTCGTTTCACGTGAAACAGTCAGACGATGCCCGGGCCCGGCGTCTGGACGCCGGTGGACGAACCGCCGGTGGTGCTCCCGAAAGTGTCCCGGAGACGGATCTCCTGTTCCACCACGCCGGCGAGCCGGCGGACGCCCTCGCGGATCCGGTGCGGCTCGGGGAAGCAGTACGACAGGCGCATGTGCCGGTGGCCCGTGCCGTCGGCGTAGAAGCCGGTGCCGGGGACGTAGGCGACGCGCTCGGCGATCGCGCGGGGGGCCATCGCCTTGGCGTCGAGGCCCTCGGGGAGGGTGAGCCAGACGAAGAAGCCGCCGGCGGGGCGCGTCCAGGTGCAGCCGTCCGGCATGAGCTGGTCAAGGGACTCCAGCAGCGCGTCACGGCGCGTCCGGTACAGCTCCCGGAAGTCCTTGATCTGCTCCCGCCACGGCTGCGTCGCGAGGTACTCGCGGACGGCGAGCTGCGAGAAGTTCGACGGGCACAGGATCGCGGACTCGGCGGCCAGCACGAGCTTCGCCCGCACCGCGTGCGGCGCCAGCACCCAGCCGACGCGGAGCCCCGAGGCGATCGTCTTGGAGAACGAGCCGAGGTAGATGACGCGCTCGGCGTCGTCCGCGCGCAGGGCCCGCATGGGCTCGCCGTCGAATCCGAGGAGCCCGTACGGGTTGTCCTCGATGACCAGCACGTCGTACTCGGCGCAGATCTCCAGGATCTGGGCGCGGCGGGCGGTGGTGAGGGTGACGCCCGCGGGGTTCTGGAAGGTCGGGACGGTGTAGAGGAACTTGACCCGGCGTCCCTGGGCGCGGAGGCGGGCGAGGGTCTCGCGCAGCGCCGACGGGACGAGGCCGCCCTCGTCCAGCGGCACGTGCACCACGTCGGCCTGGTAGGCGGCGAACGTGCCGAGCGCGCCCACGTAGGACGGGGCCTCCGCGAGGACGACGTCGCCGGGATCGACGAAGATCTTCGTGATGAGGTCGAGCGCCTGCTGCGCGCCGACGGTGACGACGACGTCCTCCGCGGACGCCTGGACGCCCTCCAGGGACATGACCTCGCAGATGTGCTCGCGGAGCTGCTCGTCGCCCTGGGCGGAGCCGTACTGGAGGGCCTCGGCGCCCTTGCCGGCGACGAGTTCGCCGACCATCCGGCCGACGGCGTCGAGGGGGAGCGCGGAGACGTAGGGCGCGCCGCCCGCCAGCGAGACCACCTCGGGGCGGGCGACCATCGCGAACAGGGCCCGGATCTCCGACGGCACCATGCCGGCGGCACGGGCGGCGTAGCGATCGGCATAGGCGTCTGTACGCGAGTGCTGTTCCACGAGGCACCTCCGAGGTGGATCGGCTTCCCTGCAAACTACGTCATGGCGGCCGCGAAGGGGCCTTCGGGTGTGGCGTGCCGCGGCTTTGGGGAAACTCCTGTCCGATACGATGCCCGCGGGTCCCGGAGGGTTGCCGGGAACTTCCGCCGCCACGGGTCCCAGGCCGGCGGGCGAGGATCGCAGCAGGGGGTGCCGACCCGGTGTCGCGTCGTCTCGTCAACATCACACTGGACAATCTCGATGATCTACCGCACCGCTGCCGCGGCTGCGTGTTCTGGGAGCTGGATCCGGTGAGCCGGGACCGCGCCCACGAGAGCGGTGACGCCGGCCTGGAGAAGGAGGCGTGGATCTCCTCGACCCTCCTGGAGTGGGGCAGCTGCGGCAAGATCGTCTACGTGGACGACGTCCCGGCGGGGTTCGTCATGTACGCGCCGCCGCTGTACGTCCCGCGGTCGGTGGCGTTCCCCACGAGCCCGGTGAGCGCGGACGCGGTGCTGCTGATGACGGCGCACATCCTGCCTGAGTTCTCGGGGGGTGGCATCGGCCGGATGCTCGTCCAGGGGGTCGCGAAGGACCTGACGCGTCGCGCCGTGAAGGCCATCGAGGCGTTCGGCGACCTGAAGGGCGAGGAGGGCGGGTGCATGGTGCCCGCCGACTACCTGCTGTCGGTCGGGTTCAAGACCGTCCGGCCGCATCACCGGTATCCGCGGCTGCGGCTGGAGTTGAAGTCGGCGCTGTCGTGGCGTGAGGACGTCGAGGTGGCACTGGAGCGGCTCCTGGGCTCCATGACCCCGGAAGGGGCGCTGCGGCCCGTCTGAGGCGCTCTGAACGGCGCGTGGCCCGTACTCCGGGTCGAAGTACGGGCCACGCTTTCGCGCTCGCCGCGGGAGACGGGAGGCGGTCCGTGAAGGCTCAGATGAACTCGGCGAGATCCCTCAGCAGGGCGGCCTTCGGCTTGGCGCCCATGATCTGCTTGACGACCTCTCCGCCCTTGTAGACGTTCATCGTCGGGATCTGCATGACGCCGTACCGCTGCGGGACCTGCGGGTTCTCGTCGATGTTCAGCTTGACGATCTGGAGCTTGCCGCCGTGCTCCTTGGAGATCTCCTCCAGGATCGGCGCCACCATCCGGCAGGGGCCGCACCATTCCGCCCAGAAGTCGACGAGAACGGGCTTGTCGCTCTCCAGGACCTCGGACGCGAAGTCGGCGTCGGTCACGGCTTTCATCGGTCTCCTTCGGTTCTCGCGTGGGGCGGGACGCTCCCCCGCCCGGTGCGGCCATCGCGATGCCACCGGCCCGGCGTCCGCGCCGGGCCGGCGTCGCGTGGCCGGTCAGGCCTGCGGGACGGTCTCGGCGGCGTCGCGGTCCTGCAGCCAGCGCTCGGCGTCGATGGCGGCCGAGCAGCCGCTGCCCGCGGCGGTGATGGCCTGCCGGTAGATGTGGTCGACCACGTCGCCGCAGGCGAACACGCCGGGGATCTTCGTCCGCGTGGTGGGGGCGTCGACCAGCAGGTAGCCGTCGGTGTCGGTCTCCAGCTGGCCGGCGAACAGGTCGCTGCGCGGGTCGTGGCCGATCGCGATGAACAGTCCGGTGATCTCCAGGGCGGACTCCTCGCCGGTCCTGGTGTTGCGGACGGTCACGCCGGTCACCCGGTCGTCGCCGTGGATCGCGGCGACCTCGCTGTCCCACAGGAACTTGATCTTCTCGTTGGCGAACGCCCGGTCCTGCATGATCTTGGACGCGCGCAGCTCGTCGCGCCGGTGGACCACGGTCACCGAGCGGGCGAACTTGGTCAGGAAGATCGCTTCCTCCATCGCGGTGTCGCCGCCGCCGACGACCGCGATGTCCTGCTCGCGGAAGAAGAAGCCGTCGCAGGTGGCGCACCAGGAGACGCCGCGGCCGGACAGCCGCTTCTCGTCCGGCAGGCCCAGCTCGCGGTACCCGGAGCCGGTCGCGACGATCACGGTCTTGGCGAGGTAGGTCTCGTCGCCGACCTTGACGACCTTCGGGTCGGCGGTCAGGTCGACCTCGGTGACGTCGTCGGTGATGAGCTCGGCGCCGAAGCGCTCGGCCTGCTTGCGCAGGTTGTCCATCAGGTCGGGGCCCATGATCCCGTCGGGGAAGCCGGGGAAGTTCTCCACGTCGGTGGTGTTCATCAGCGCACCGCCGGCCGTCACCGAACCCTCGAACACCAGGGGCTTCAGGTCGCCGCGGGCCGCGTAGACGGCGGCCGTGTAACCCGCGGGGCCGGAGCCGATGATGATGACGTTACGGACGTCGCTCACAGTTCTTGCCTCTCCTCGTTGGCCGTCGGGGCCGCACGACCCGGCCCGACAGTCGCGTCAACCGATCCTAGGGCCCGATGATTCCCCGGCATGCGGCGCCGGGCCGTCCACCAGCGGCCCGGCGCCGCTCTAGGCTGTGGCCCATGGCACGCATTCTCCTCCTCCACTCGATGTACGGGCTGCGGCCCGCGGTGCACCAGGCGGCCGACCGGCTCCGCGCCGCCGGGCACGAGGTGCACACCCCCGACCTCTACGACGGGCGCGTCGTCGACGAGGCCGAGGCCGGACTCGAGATCAAGGACGAGATCGGGCGGGACGAGCTGCTGCGCCGCGCCGTCGTGGCGGCCGCGCCGCTGACCGGGGAGGGCGGGCTCGTCTACGCGGGTTTCTCGCTCGGCGGCTCCATCGCCCAGAACCTCGCGTTCGCCGACGACAAGGCGGGCGGGCTGCTGCTGATGCACGGCACGTCCGACATCGCGGAGGACGCGTCCACCGACATCCCGGTGCAGCTGCACGTCGCCGACCCCGACACCTGGGAGCCCGTCGACTGGCTCAACGCCTGGTATCTGCAGATGCGCAAGGCGGGCGCCGACGTGGAGGTGTTCCGCTACCGCGGCGCGGGCCACCTGTTCACCGACCCCGACCTCCCCGACTACGACGCCGAAGCCGCCGAGCGCGCCTGGGCGACGGCCCTCGACTTCCTCGCCTCCCTGTAACACCGCCCCAACGGACACGACCTGTCGGACGCGGCACGGCGGGCGGGATACGGCGGACGCGGCTAACGAACTCGCCCAACGGACACCCTGACGCCGCGACACGGCTGCCGCGACCTGGCATGGCGGACGTTGGATGAGGGTCGGGCACAGCGGTCGTGCCCAACGAACGCGACATGGCGTCGCGACATGGCGGACGTGGTGTGGCGGCTTGGGGTTCGGTGTGGATCCTGCCGTGCTGGTGTGGAGGCCGGGACTGCCGCTGCCGCGCCGCGAACTTCGTCGAAGAAGTGGGCGTCACATAGAGGACAGGGCGTCTCGGGGAGGTCATGGCGTCATGTGAGAGGCCATGGACGGGGTCGGCCGCCCATGGCCTTCAGATGTGCGGGTGCCCAGGTCAGGGCGTGGCGGGTCAGGCGTTCTTCAGCTGCTTCAGCAGGTGGTGGGCCTGAGGGGAGCAGTCAGGTCCGACGACCCAGATGTTGCGCTTGCCGGGCTGGTCGCCGTTCACCGCGATGATGATCGCGGGCTGTCCCTCGTATTTCGCCTGGTCGACGAGCAGGAGCGACTGCTCGCCCGCGACGCCGGCGACGCAGCCGCGGAGCCGGGCGTCGGGTGCGGCGCCCTCGGCGCGCATCTCCTGCCCGCCCGTCACGACGCCGCCGACCTGGTCGCCCAGCGTGCCCGACCGGTAGTCGGTGCCGCTCCGGGCGACCTTGAACGCGGGGGCCGGTTCTCCGGGGGCCGCCTTCGGCACCCCCGAGCCCGAACCGGGATCGGTCAGTGAGCGGTGCGGGGCCGGATGCCGCGCCGCGCTGTCGCTGCTGCTCGCGCCGTCCATCGCGATCTTGCTGACCGTCGCTCCGCCGCCGAGCACGACCACCGTCGCCGCGGCCGCCGACAGTATCCGCCAATGCCGCCTTCCGCGCCGTTGCTCCAGGCTCGCCACGGTGGCGGTGTGCATCGATTCCGCCGCGATGGCGGTGTCGATGCGCTCGGCCAGTTCGGCGGGCATGGACGGCACCGGGGCCTCCGCCAGGATCCGGGAGACGTCCGCGAGGTCGGCGGACAGGTCACGGCAATCGGCGCAGGTTTCGAGGTGTGCGTTGACGGAGGCGGCTTCGTCGTCTTCGAGAAGTCCCTCGGCCAGGTCGGCCAAGACGTCGTAGTCAAGGTGCGCGGGGTTCACTTGGGCATGCCACCTCCTTCCACACCTCCGACGTTCCTGGACTCCCGTCGGTTCCGGTGGTGGATGAGAAGGGGCGCGAGCCGGGCGCGGCCACGCGCGCACCGGCTCTTGATCGTTCCAGGCGGGACTTCCATGACCTGCGCGGCGTCGTCGACGGAGTAGCCCATCATGTCGACGAGGACGAGGGCCGCCCGCTGCTCGTACGGCAGCTGCTCCAGGGCGGTGCGGACGTCGAGGGAGACGCCGTGCGCGTCGGTCGGGTCGGGCATCTTGGGCGCGACGGCGTCGAACGTCGCGTCGTCGCCCATCGGTGTGGCGGGGCGGACGGACTTGCGCCGGACGCGGTCGAGGCAGGCGTTCACCACGATGCGGTGCAGCCACGTGGTGACGGCGGCGTCGCCGCGGAACCGTCCGGCGGCGCGGAACGCCGAGAGGCACGCGTCCTGCAGCGCGTCCGCCGCCTCCTCCGGGTCGCCGAGCGTGCGCAGCGCGACCGCCCACATGCGGTCGCGGTGGCGGTGCACGAGTTCGGCGAAGGCGTGGGGATCCCCCTGGGCGTGCCGGGCGAGGAGCTCCTTGTCGGGCACTTCGCCTACGCGACTCATGCTCACCGACGTCATGAGCGACCGCTTTCTCGTTCGGGACGCCCGGTTGGCGCCGGGCATCCGCGACCGGCTGCTGAGGTAGGCACCACGTGATCCTGGGGGCGAGGGGACAAACTGCTCACAGGCACGATACAGACATGCGCCGCTCCACGTCACAGCTCACATCGGCCCCCTGCCGGAACGTGATCAGCCGGCCGCCCCGTAGACGGCGACCTCGCCGAGCCGCCCCTTGAAGGGCCCACCGGGCAGTTTGGTGAACCAGACGAGCACGTACCGGCCGCTGACCTGCGGATTCGCGGCGACGGTGACCTCGCCGCCGTTCGGGGTCTGCTCCCCGACGCGCTTCAGGTCGGTCGGGGACTTCGAGTCGCCGACGCGGACCTGCAGCACCCCGCCGCTCACCGGGGCGTAGATCTTCACGTTGGCGACCTTGACGGGCTTGCCCATGTCGAGCAGGACGCCGAGGCCCTTCGACAACCGGCCGAAGTCGGCGTCGTAGTAGCTCTGGGTCTCCCAGTCGCCGCTGGGCCTGCCGTCGATGACGGACGGCAGGTTCTTGCCGATCGTGCCGTCGCCGTGGCCCGGGCCGGCGGGGCGTTCGGCCTGGAAGATGCCCTGCGGGGTGAGCTTGGCGACCGTCGGTTTGGGCGGCGCGCTCGTCTGCGCGTTGTCGGTGGCGCCGCCGCCCTTGGGCTTGTCGTCGCCGCCGGGGCCGGACAGCGCCCAGGCGCCGAGCCCCACGATGACGGTCAGCGCGGCCGCGGCGACGCCGATCAGGGCGCGGTTGGCCGGACGCTTGGGGCCGCCGTGGCTGTGCGCGGGTGTCGTCCGGGTGGAGGTGGACGGCGGCGGGGGCGGGGCGGCGTGCTGCTGGGCCCGGGTACGCGGCGGCGGGACGTGCGAGGCCGCGGCGGGTTCGGGCGCGGGCCGGCGGTGCTGCTGCTGCGTCGCCGCTTGCGGCGGCGGCGCGGGGCGCCTCGGCGGCGTCTGGCGCGGGTTCGCCGGCGGGGCGTTGCCGAGCCCGGCGAACAGCGGCAGCGGGGTGCGCGGGACGCCGCGCAACGCCTTGGCCAGGTCGGCCGGGGACGCGAGCGGTTCGCCCGAGCCGATGCCGAGGCAGCGGCAGACGATCGCGTCGATCGCATGCGAGATGCCGGCCTGGACCTGGCGGGGCGCGTGCGGGACGCCGTCGGACGCCGGTGCGGCGGGCAGGGCGGAGCCCTCCTCGTCGCCGGGCCAGTGGGCGGTGAGCGCCGCGTACAGCATCCGGCCGAGGCCGCGGACGTCCTCGGCGGCGGCGTCGTCGGACTCGCGGTCGCACAGGACGGCGTCGGTGGCGACACCGAGGATCTTGACGGTGCCGCCGGTCGTCCAGACCAGGTCGCGGGGGGTGAGGCAGAGATGCGAGAGCCCGGCGGCGTGCGCGGCGGAGATCGCCTCGGACGCCTCGTACAGCAGCGTCGCGGCGCGGCCCGGCTCCAGCGGGGCCTTGGCGAGCATGCCCTCCAGGGGCTCGCCGGCGACCCATTCGCTGACGATGTAGGCGCTCTCCCCCGAGTCGTCGGCGTCGAACACCTGGGTCAGCCGGGGGTCGTTCAGCCGGCTGGCGGACCGCGCCGACGTGACCGCCTCGGCGATCCGGGGGAACTCGGGGTCGAAGGTGCGGACGGCGACCGCCCGCGCGAGGATCTCGTCGATGGCCTTCCAGAGCGACGAGCCGCCCGAGTCGCTGATGCGCTCCTCGAGCCGGTAGCGGCCGGCGAGACGGGTGCCGGGCTCGATGACTGACGTGCTCACGGCAACGTCCTGCACAGGTGGTCAGATCCCATGTTCGTGGCGTGGCAGCTTACGCCTCCGACCCTCCTCTTTGCGTTCCCCAGGGTGTCGCCCCGCAAGCCGTAGTCCCCCACATGGTAGTGGTTACTCGCGCGAGTGGCCGCCTTATCGCCGCGCGTCCTTTTTTACTTTGCGCGCCCCGGCAGCCGGCGGGCGAACGTGGCGATGGTCGTCTGGATCTCCTCCACGCGCATCAGCTTGGCGAACAGCACGTACAGCAGACCGCCGCCGACGGACCCGGCCACCAGGGTCGCCAGCGCGGGCAGCATCGTGTCGGTGCCGCCCAGCGCGTCCGCGACGGTGTGCGCGGCGTAGGCGAACCCGATCAGGGGCCAGATCGCGACGAGGAGCTTGAGGTGGCCGCCGACGATGCGGCGGCCGTCGATGCCGCCGAGCTTGCGGCGCAGCACCAGCCAGCAAGTGATCGTCCCGACCAGGTTGGTGATCGCGAACCCGCCCGCGATGCCGACCACGATCCACTTGACGTCGAGGACGTTGTAGGCGGTGAACGCCATCATGATGTTGCAGGTGGTGACGACCAGGCCGACCAGGGCGGGCGTCCGGGTGTCGCCGTGGGCGTAGAAGACCCGCAGCATCAGCTGGTAGACCGAGAACGGGACGAGCGCGATGGCGAACATCTGCATGACCCGCGCGATCACCAGGGCGTCGTCGGCCGTGGCGTTGCCATGCGCGAACAGCACGGTGGTGATCTCCGGTCCGAGCACCAGCATCAGCGCCGCCGCCGGCATGATGATCACCGAGGAGAGCCGCAGCCCGCTGGAGAAGGCGGCGCGCACGTCGGCGGTCTTGCCCTCGGCGGCGAACCGGCTCATCCGCGGCAGCAGCGCGGTGATCACCGACACCCCGACGATCGCGTAGGGGAGCTGGAAGAGCTGGTAGGCGTTGAAGTACGGGGTGTACCCGTAGCCCTCGCCGAGCCCCTGGTCGAAGGCGGTCTTCCCCGCCCGGTTCGTCAGCGCGGTGACGACGGCGAGGGCGACCTGGGTGGCGACGACGTACAGCAGCGTCCAGCCGGCCATCCGCCCGACCTCGCCGAGCTCGCCGCGGCGGAAGTCGAGCCGGGGCCGCCACCGGAACCCGACGCGCCGCAGCGACGGCCACAGCGCCACCGTCTGCAGGACGATGCCGCCGGTCGTGCCGACGGACAGCAGCATGAGCTGCTGGTCGGAGATGGTGGACGGGTCGACCTTCCCGGTGGTGATCGCGAGGAACGCGCCGCCGACCGCGATCACGACGATGTTGTTCAGGACGGGCGCCCACATCGGCGCGCCGAAGCTGCCGCGCGAGTTGAGGACGGCCCCGGCGAACGCGCCGACGCCGTAGAAGAACAGCTGCGGCAGGAAGAACCGCGCGAACAGGACGGCGACGGCACGCTGGTCGCCTGTGTAGCTGCCCGCGAGGACGTCGATGAACAGCGGCGCGAGCAGCACCGCCACGACGGTGAGGACGCCGAGCCCGATCACCGCGAGGGTGAACACGCGCTGCTCGTACTGCTCCCCCGCGACCCGGTCGCGCTGCTTGGCCCGCACCAGCAGCGGGACGATGACGCTGGTGAGGATGCCGCCGAGCAGCAGGTCGTAGATCTGGTTGGGGATGGTGTTGGCGGTGTTGTAGGCGTTGGCGACCAGCCCGGTGCCGAGCGCGGCGACGATGACCGCGGTGCGCAGGAACCCGGTGACGCGGGACGCGAGGGTGCCGATCGCCATGATCGCGCCGGACTTCAGGATCCCGGACGAGCCCTTGCCCTCCTGGGGCGGGGGCGTGTCCACGACCGTGCTGTCGGCGTCAGGCGCGCTTCCGCCGGGGAGGGGGATGTCAACCACCGTCTCGGCGGCGAGGTTCGCCGCGCCCGGCGGCCGGCCCGTCGGCGCCGGGGCCGGGTACTGCGGCGGGGTCCTCGGGCCGGGTGCCTGCGGGCGCGGGCCCTGGGGCGGGGGCCACTGAGGCGGGGGAGCCTGGGGCGGCGGGCCCGGCGGGTATCCCTGTGCCGGGTAGCCCTGTCCCGGGCGCCCCGGAGTATTCGGCGGAGGGTATGCCGGGCCCTGGGAACCCGGGCCCGGGGAGCCCGCCCCCTGGTTCCCCTGTCCCTGCCGATCCCATTCCGGTCGACCCGTCACCGGCTGCCTCCGCTTTCCGGCGGCGCCTCGCTCTGATGGCCCGCACTCCGACGCCCACGAAGAGTACGGCAAGTCCGCCGCCCGTGATGAGCAGGGCGAGACGCCCGTACCCGGTCGTGGTGACCGTGATGGTCTCGCCGTCACCGTACGTCCGGCCGCTCGTACCGGGAATCTGCAGATCGAGGCGGACGCCGAAGTTGCCGTTACCGGCCGCCTGCGCCGGGATCCACCGCTGGGCCCGCTCCCCGGGGCCGAGCTCGATCACCGCGTCGTCGGGCTCCAGCCCTCCGAGCTTGAGCTTGGCGGAGTTCTCCGAGGTCACCACGAGCCGGACCTTCACCGACTGGCCGCTCAGCCTGTTCTCGACCAGGACGGGAAGCTTGCCGGAGCTGCCCCCCATCAGCACGCGCCTGTTCTTCGGGAGAACGACGCGGACCCGGTTCATGTCGTCCTTGAGCTCGTCATCGAGCTCCTCGCGGGCCCGCTTGGCGCGGCTCGGCGACGTCCGCCAGCCGACCGACTCCAGCCGCAGCACGGCGCGCTCGTAGGAGATCTTCGCCGGGCCCGTCATCACGGCCTGGAACGTCGCCGCGCGCTTCGCGATGGCCCGGGTCTGGTCCAGGTGGACGTCGCCCAGCTCGTACTTCTCGTAGTCGTCGGAGTAGCCGTGGAAGGCGCGGTCCTGCGGCTGGGCCGACTCGATCGAGCGCAGCGGCGTCTCGCGCATCCAGGACGCGGCCTTGGTGTAGGTGAGCAGGTTCTTGGCGAGCCCCCCGGAGGGGCTCCACAGCCGGTCGGGCGCGACGACGACGGTGCGCTGGACGCTCGGCGCCTCCGCCGCGATCATCGCGGTCTCGGCGAGGAAGCGCTGCTCGCTCATCAGCGCCCGGGAGGCGGACCGCGACCCCTCGTCGAGTATCTGGGTGACCGTCTGGTCGTAGAGGAGGGCCTTCTTGGCGCCCAGGTGCGTCTGGAGCGCGGTGGTCGCGTTCGGCTGCGCGCCCGTCGCGGGGTTCTCGAACTGCGAGCTGCTCATCAGGAACGAACCGCCGCCCTTCAGGGCGTACCTGGCGAGCTGTTCGAGCGTGCCGGGCCCGCCGACGCCGGACGCCGGCCAGGCGACGTGCGCGTCGGGCTGGCGGCCGAAGATCTGCGACACGAAGCCGGTGTTGCGCGCGTCGAAGGCGACGCCGATGTCGCGGGTCGTCTTGCGCCGGACCAGGGCCGTGACGTCGGGGTCGCCATAGGGGAGGACGAAGTAGGGGTCGCCCTTCGTGGCGGTCTTGAGCGACGCCAGCCACGTCGCAGCGACCTTGCTCTTCTCCTTCCGGACGCCCTTGCGGGCTCCGGGCGGCTTGACGTAGTAGTCGCCCGAGGCCATCTGCTGCACGTCGTCCAGCAGCGCCGGGTCGACCGCCCACGTGACGGGCGTGCTCGTGGTGGCGGCGGCCTCCACGAGCCGGTGGAGGCGCCCGCCGGGCGACAGCTCCTTGGTGAGGTCGTCGTCGATGAACGTGCGGTCGTTGGCCCGGTGCATCCGGTCGATCAGCGGCAGGACCCAGCCGACCGCCACCGGCTTGAAGCTCCGCTGCTTCGGCATCAGGGTCAGGAAGGTCGTCATGCCGCCGACGACCTGCTGCGCGGAGTTCAGCACCTCGACGCGCATCGGGTACACGCCGGGGGTGGCGGCGGGGGCGCGCAGGCCCAGTTGCTGGGCGGTGGTCCGGAAGCTCCAGCCCTGGGTCACGCCCGGCCTGGTCGCCTGCGCGAGCGACTGCTGCTGCGGGGCGACGTTGGGCAGCGCGGTCTGCTGCCCGGACGCGAGCTGGTCGACCTGGCTCCGGCTGGTCAAGGGCTGGGCGCTGTAGCGCAGCCGCAGGGTGAGGCCGGGGAGCGCGTGGCCGGTGCGGTTCCGCGCCGCCCCGGAGATCTCGATCCTGGACTTCGCGGTGAGGGTCTTCGGCGTGACCTTGGTGAGCGCGAGCGCCACCTGTGCCCGCGCCTGGGCCGCCGCAGGGGCGCCGGCAGGAGCCTGCGCGGGGGTCCGCGCCCGGGCCCCGGCGGGGGACGCCAAGGCCGGGGAGGCCGCCATCGCGAGACAGGGCAGCAGCGCGGCCAGCGCCAACGCGCGTCCGACCGCTTTCACGCCGCGTCCGCCCTCACGCCGTGCCCGTCCAGAACCCGTCCGGCGGCGCGAGGACAGGCCGAGGACGGCGGGCGTCGTTTTCCCGCACCACGGCCCCGATGGTAGTCCGTCGGTGTTCATGGCGTTGCCTGGTGCCACCCTCCTGCCGGGCCGCGCCGGGCCGCGCAGGGCGGGCGGCTCAGGTCGTCACGTGGTCCCGTCCGGGGGTGGACGCGGCGCTGAGCGGGGCCAGCAGATCGACGGGTTTCGGACGGCAGAGGGAGTACAGGGCGCTGGCCTTGATCCCGAGCGCCGTGGACGCCTCGCCGGTCGCGGTGTAGACGACGCCGTGGGCGTGGAGCCCGTCCACGAGGCCGCGGTCGATCAGCAGGGGCATCGACTCCGGCAGGAGCAGCGGGCAGACCAGGCCCGCGGCGTACTCGGTGACGGCGTTGACCACGTCCGCGTGGGCGGGCCGGACGCCGCGGGCGCCCACGCCGAGCCGCACCGCCTCGGTGGACGGCCGCCGCCCCGCGGGGACGATCGCCCCGGCCAGGAAGGGGCGGCCGCGGTGGGCGCCCTCGCAGGAGTAGACGCGCGTCACCAGGCACCGCTCGGGCGGAAGGCCGAGCGCCCTGGGCAGTTCGTCCGCCCGGGTCATCGCCAGGGGCAGCCGCACGATCTCGTGTGGCGTCTCCCAGCCGAGGAGCGCGCGGTGGATGGTGAGAGCGTCCTTCATGTTCGGCTCCATCCCGCGGGGGGCGGCCCCCGCTCACCCCCGGATCTGGTTTCCCTACGGCCCCGTGCGTCGCACGCCGCGGGGGGAAGACCCCCACATACCCGGAACGGCAGGTCTCATCCCTGCCGCGCGGCACGCGAACCCTCGAACGCGCCTCAACCGCACGTGCGGCGGACCGTGGCCCTTTTGGATCCCGCTACCGTTGTCGTACGGGAGGCTCACCGGGTCGCGCAGGTCGTCGTCGGGGTGCCCGAAACGTAACCCGGGGATCGCGGCATGTGAAGGGCCCCGTCCTTCTTCGGCCCCGAAAAGACTCCCGTGCAGACCCCGGCGCTCGCCAGAAAGTCCTTTGTCAGCCCGTCAACCAAGGAAATACGCTCGATGGCCGTGCCTGACCAGAACGTGACCCCAGAGTCCTCGCGGCGTACCGCGATCGCCGAGCTGCTGCGCGGGATCGCGCCCGTCGCCGACGACCTCGGCGCCCGGTTCGCGGCGGCCGGTCACGAGCTGGCGCTGGTGGGCGGGCCCGTCCGGGACGCGCTGCTGCGCCGTCCCACCAAGGACGTGGACCTGACCACCGACGCCCCGCCCCAGCGCACCCTGGAGATCATCCGCGGCTGGGCGGACGCGCACTGGACGATCGGCATCGAGTTCGGCACGGTCGGCCTGCGCAAGGACGGCGTCGAGCTGGAGATCACCACCTACCGCAGCGAGTCCTACGACCCGAAGTCCCGCAAGCCGGAGGTGTCCTACGGGACGTCCCTGGTGGAGGACCTGCGCCGCCGCGACTTCGCCGTCAACGCGATGGCGGCGCGGCTGCCCGGGCACGACTTCGTCGACCCGTTCGGCGGCCTCACCGACCTGCAGCGCAAGGTGCTGCGGACGCCCGGCCGGCCGGAGGACTCCTTCAGCGACGACCCGCTGCGGATGATGCGCGCCGCCCGGTTCGCCTCCCAGCTCGGCTTCACCGTCGCGCCCGACGTCGTCCGCGCGATGAAGGACATGGCGGACCGCATCGAGATCGTGTCGGCCGAACGGGTCCGGGACGAGCTGTCCAAGCTGATCTGCGGCCGGTACCCGCGCGAGGGCCTGGCGCTGCTGGTCGAGACCGGCCTCGCCGCGCACGTCCTGCCCGAACTGCCGAAGCTGCGGCTGGAGATCGACGAGCACCACCGGCACAAGGACGTCTACGAGCACTCGCTGATCGTCCTGGAGCAGGCGATCGCGCAGGAGGAGGACGGCCCCGACCTCGTCCTGCGGCTCGCGGCGCTGCTGCACGACATCGGCAAGCCCAAGACCAGGCGGTTCGAGACGGGCGGCCGGGTCTCCTTCCACCACCACGAGGTCGTCGGCGCGAAGATGACCCGCAAGCGGCTGACCGCGCTGCGCTACCCGAAGGACGTCATCTCCGACGTGTCCCGCCTCGTGGAGCTGCACCTGCGCTTCCACGGCTACGGCACCGGCGAGTGGACCGACTCGGCCGTCCGCCGGTACGTCCGCGACGCCGGGCCGCTCCTCACCCGCCTGCACAAGCTGACCCGAGCCGACTGCACCACCCGCAACAAGCGCAAGGCCGACCGGCTGCGCCGCACCTACGACGACCTGGAGGTGCGGATCGAGCGGCTGGCGGAGGAGGAGGAGCTCGCCTCCATCCGCCCGGAGATCGACGGCAACGAGATCCAGGAGATCCTCGGCATCGCCCCCGGCCCCCTCGTCGGGCGCGCCTACAAGTTCCTCCTCGAACTCCGCCTGGACCGCGGCATGATCGGCAAGGAGGCCGCGGCCGGGGAACTGCGCCGCTGGGCCGCCGCCGAGGGCGTCGGCGCCCCCTCCGACGAGGGGAAGGGCGAATGATCCCCCTGCAGCTGGGGCGGATGAGCCCCCGCGAGACCGAGCGGATGCTGGAGTTCGACCGGGAGCACATCTGGCACCCCTACGCGCCGATGCCCGCGACGGCGCCCGCACTGCCGGTCGTGTCGGCGGACGGGGTGCGGCTGACCCTCGCTGACGGCACCGAACTGATCGACGGCATGTCCTCCTGGTGGGCGGCCGTGCACGGCTACAACCACCCGAAGCTGAACGCGGCCGTCACCGGGCAGCTCGGCAAGATGGCGCACGTCATGTTCGGGGGGCTCACGCATCCGCCCGCCGTCCGGCTCGCCGAGCGGCTCGTCGAGATCACCCCGGAACCGCTGACCAAGGTGTTCTTCGCCGACTCCGGGTCCGTCGGGGTCGAGGTCGCGATCAAGATGGCGCTGCAGTTCTGGCGCTCGCAGGGGCGCCCGGAACGGCGCCGGCTCCTCGCCGTCCGCGGCGGCTACCACGGCGACACGTTCGGCGACATGGCGGTCTGCGACCCGGTGAACGGGATGCACCACATGTTCTCCGACGTCCTCGCCCAGCACGTCTTCGCGTCCCCGCCCCCGCTCGGCTACGGCGCCGAACCCGACGAAACGTACCTGGACGAACTCGCCGGCCTGGCCGCGAAGCACGCGGGCGAGCTCGCCGGGATCATCGCGGAACCGATCGTCCAGGGCGCCGGCGGCATGCGCTTCTACGCCCCCGAGTACCTGCGCGCCCTCCGTGACATCGCCGACGAGCACGGCCTCCTGCTGATCCTGGACGAGATCGCCACCGGGTTCGGCCGGACGGGCGAGCTGTGGGGCTGCGACCACGCCGAGGTCGTCCCCGACATCATGTGCCTCGGCAAGGCGCTGACCGGCGGCTACATGACGATGGCCGCGACGCTGTGCACCGACCGCGTCGCCCACGGCATCACCTCCGGCGAGGCGGGCGTCCTCATGCACGGACCCACCTACATGGCGAACCCGCTGGCCGCCGCGGTCGCGTCCGCGTCCATCGACCTGCTGCTCTCCCGCGAATGGCGGGACGAGGTCGACACCATCGAGGCCGTCCTGACCAGCGAACTCGACGGCGCCGCGGAGTTCCCCGGGGTCGCCGACGTCCGCGTCCTCGGCGCGATCGGCGTGGTGGAGGCGCGCGAGCCGGTGGACGTCCCGTCCGTCCAGGAGATCGCCATGGCGCACGGCGTCTGGCTGCGCCCCTTCGGCAAGCTCGTCTATACGATGCCGCCCTACGTGTGCACGGAAGACGAGGTGCACCACATCGCCGCCGCCCTGCACGCCATAGCGGAGTCGCTCTAACGCAGGGCGGGCGCGGGCCGCCGCATGCGGGAGGCGGCCGTCCGGTAGGCGACGGCGCCCGCCGCGTAGGCCACGACCACCGCGAGGAGCGTGAGATCGGCGCGCCCGTCCGCGGGCAGCCACGTCGCGGCAGCGGCGGCGGCAGCGGCGAACGTCGCGTTGAACAGCATGTCGTAGACGGCGAAGACCCGCCCCCGGTAGGCGTCGTCGATCGTCTCCTGCAACGTCGTGTCGACGCACAGCTTCACGCCCTGCGACACCACGCCGAGCAGGAAGGCGCCGACCGCCCAGGGACGCTCCGCGAACGGCATGCCGAGGACCAGCAGCCCCAGCGCCGCCCCGCCGAGCTGCCACGCCACCCACGCCTGCTTGCTGATCCGCCGCACCACCGCCGGCGTGATCAGCGCCGCCGCGAAGTACCCGGCGCCGGACACCCCCAGCATCAGCGCGAACGTCTCCAGCCCCCGGTCGGGATCGCCGGCGAAGTGGTTCCGGCACAGCAGCAGCGTCATGATCAGGACGACGCCGTACAGGAACCGGTGAAACGAGATCGCACCGAGCGCCAGCGCCGCCTGCGGCCGCCGCGCGATATGCCGCCCCCCGTCCACGAGCCCGCCCAGAACCCCCCGGATCACCTCGACGACCCGAGGCGCCGCCCCCGCCTCAGGCGCGACGTCCTCCGCCGCCCGGTGAGGACCCAGCAGCCCCTTCGGCAGCGTCGTCGCGATCAGCCCCGCCAGCAGGAACAGCGCCGCCGCGGCCGTGAGGATCAGCGCCGTCCCGTCCTGCCCGGCCCCGAACACCCGCCGGAGCCCGTAGCCGGCGCCCGCGCCGGCGAACGCGATGACCGTCCCGGACGTGACGCTGAACGCGTTCGCCGTGACCAGCTGATCGCGCCGCACCACATGCGGAAGCGCCGCCGACAGCGCCGCCAGGAAGAACCGGTTCACGCCCAGCACGACGAGCACGCCGAGGAAGAAACCGAGCCCGTCCTGCCCGGCCACCACGAGCCCGGCGACGAGCAGCACGAGCAGCGCGCGCAGCACCGGCGTCCACACGAGGATCTGCCGCCGCCGCCACCGGTCGATGAACACCCCGGCGAACGGCCCGAGCGCCGAATACGGCAACAACGTCACCGCGAACGCCGCCGCCGCCTTGGCCGCCGTCGCCTGCCGCTCAGGCGAGAAGAACACGTACCCGGCCAGCGCCACCTGGAACACGCCGTCCGTCAACTGCGAAGCAAGCCGAGTCCCATAAAGCCGCCGAAAATCCCGCCCCCCCAAGATCCCCCGCAACTCACCCGCTCGCATCAGATCAGCGTATGTCGTGCTTACTGCATTTCTCTCCTCCTTCGGCCCGGGGGCCTCCATCGTCGAGAAACGCGGGCGATCGCTGGCATCGCTCCGACTCGCCTTGCGGCTCGCTGCGCGATCAGGTTCTCGCAGGCTCGAACCTGCCTTCGGACGCGATCGCACCAGTGAGCTTGTCGCGGGGTTGCGGAGGTGGCTGAGGTGGTCGCACACAAAGGATCATGATGCGGTCCCGGAACAAGGCGGGTGTGGAGCGCCAGGTGGGCGGCACGGTACAGCTCACCCACCGACCGTCACCCGCTACTGCGGAGACCTCAGCCGGTACCGCAACCACCCAACGACCTGAAGGGCCGGCGATCGCGTCCGAAGGCAGATTCGAGCGAAGCGAGAATCTGATCGCGCAGCGAGCCGCCAGGCGAGTCGAAGCGATGCCAGCGATCGCCGCGGTGCTCGACGATGGAGGGCCGCTAGGCCCGAAGGAGGAGGGCACTGCAATAAACACAGCAGCGATCGCCCGCGTGGTTGTGGGGGTGGGTCGCTCTAGCGCCCCACCCCCCACAACTACGCAATAAAAACTCTACTTAGGTCGTAGGCGGCGGTGGTGGGGAGGAAGAAGGTGCCGTGGAGGCGGGAGGAGTGGTAGGTGGTCTGGGCGCGGTTCAGGAGGGGGACGATGGCGGCGTCCTCCATGATCTTCTGGTCGGCCTGCTGCCAGTAGCCGGCGGCGCGCTGGGCGTCGGGGGCGGTGAGGGCGGCGTCGATGAGGGCGTTGACCTGGGGGTTGTCGTAGCCGCCGTAGTTGGTGGAGTTGGGGCCGTAGGCGCGGCCGTCGAAGAGCGGCTGGATGATCGAGCGGCCGTTGTTGCCGTACCAGTCGGGGACCCAGCCGGGGGCGGCGATGTCCCATGTGCCTTCGCGGGCGCGTGCGGGGGTGGAGAGGGTGCTGGAGTAGAAGGAGCCTCCGGGGTCGGGGGTCAGTTCCGTCTTGACTCCGCAGGCGTCGAGATTCTGGGCGATGGACTGGGCGATCAGCTTGTGGACGCTGTTCGTCCGGAACGGGAACTTCAGGGTGATGCCGGTGCGGCCCGTCCTGGCGAGCAGGTCGCGGCATTTGGCGGGGTCGCCGGACTCGCCGGGCGTGGGGTAGTGGTTGACGGCCGCGTAGCCGGAGTTGCCGGGCGGGATCACGGTGTGCAGGGGGCCGGCGACCGACGGGCCGCCGACGATCTTGATGAGGGCGCTGCGGTCGACGGCGTACTCCAGCGCCTGGCGGACCGCCCGGTCGCCGAGCGCGCCGCGGTTGCGGGGGCTGCGGGTGTTGAAGACCAGGTACGGGCTGTTGTTCGGGGTCTCCCTGATCGCGAAGCGCGGGTCGTCGCGCAGCCGCGGGATCGCGGACGTCGGGACGGGCTGGTCCCAGGCGAGGTCGGCGGTGCCCTGCTCGATCTGCTGCTGGACGGTCTCCGGCGAGTCCTGCCCCAGCGTGATCTGGATCTTCGCGACGTGCCGCTCGCGGAGCGGGTCCGAGCCCGCCTGCCATGCCGGGTTGTGGGTGAGCAGGTAGGAGATGCCCGGCTTGTAGTCGGTGATCTGGTACGGGCCGTCGGAGACGGTGTGCTGCCGGAACTCGGCACTGTCCGGGACGTACCGGTCGTACTCCTGCGGCGCGGCCGCGGTGACCGGCAGCGCCAGCAGGTTGAGGAAGTCGCTGGCGGGGCGCTTCAGCTTGAACACCAGCGTCCGAGCGTCCTTGGCGCGGACGCCCTCGAAGCCGTGGTCGCGCTGGTAGGCGGCGATCGCCCGGGCGTCCTTGGCGTTCACGGAGCCGTAGCCGCGGCAGAACGCGTCCATGCCCTTGAGGGTGGAGAGGAAGTAGCCCTTGGCGGCGGAGGGCGAGGCCGGGTTGCACAGCCGTTCGAAGCCGCGGACGAAGTCCTGGGCGGTGACCGGGCGCGGCGGGTTGGTGTTCCACCGGACGCCGTCGCGCAGCCGGACCGTGTAGGTGCGGCGGTCCTTGCCGATGTCGCCGTTCTCGCGCGTCGGGATCCGCTCGGCGACGTCGGGCCGGACGGGGACCGTCTCCTGGAAGTCGTTGGACGCCCGGTTCCCGAACAGGGTCCGGGCGAACGTGCGGGCGAGCCCGTACGCGCCGACGCTGGCCACGGACGCGGGGTCGAGGTGCTCGACGTCGGACGAGCCGACGACCCGCAGGGTGCCGCCCTGGCGGGACGCGCCCTCCGCGGAGGCCCCGTCACCCCCTCCGGCGCATCCGGCGAGCCCCACCACGAGGCCCGCCAGCCCCGCCGCCACCTTGATCATTTCGCGTGCCGCCACGGTGTCACCTCACTGACTCAGAGCCTGGCGCGCTAGTCACCGGCGGTGTCACAGTAGGGCCAGAGCGTGACAAAGGGCCGGTACATCACCGTTTCTCTACAGAAGTAAGGACGCCCTGACAGTGGGATGTCCACTGACAGGGCGTCCTTTGGGAACTTTGTGATCAGGCTCTCAGCGCTCGATGTCGCCGCGGATGAACTGCTCCACCGCGTCGTGCGCCTGGTCGTCGTTGTACTGCTCCGGGGGCGACTTCATGAAGTAGGAGCTGGCCGACAGGATCGGGCCGCCGATGCCGCGGTCCTTGGCGATCTTGGCGGCGCGGACGGCGTCGATGATGACGCCGGCGGAGTTCGGGGAGTCCCAGACCTCCAGCTTGTACTCCAGGTTGAGGGGGGTGTCGCCGAAGGAGCGGCCCTCGAGCCGGACGTAGGCCCACTTGCGGTCGTCCAGCCACGGCACGTGGTCGGACGGGCCGATGTGCACGTCCGCCTTCGCCATCTCGTGCGGGATCTGCGAGGTGACCGACTGCGTCTTGGAGATCTTCTTGGACTGGAGCCGCTTGCGCTCCAGCATGTTCATGAAGTCCATGTTGCCGCCGAAGTTGAGCTGGTACGTGCGCAGCAGCTCGACGCCGCGGTCCTCGAAGAGGCGGGCCATGACGCGGTGCGTGATGGTCGCGCCGACCTGCGACTTGATGTCGTCGCCGACGATCGGCACGCCCGCGTCGGTGAACTTCTGCGCCCACTCGGGGTCGCTGGCGATGAACACCGGCAGCGCGTTCACGAAGGCGACCTTGGCGTCGATCGCGCACTGGGCGTAGAAGCGGTCGGCCTCTTCGGAGCCCACCGGCAGGTACGACACCAGGACGTCGACCTCGGCGTCCTTCAGGGCCTGCACGACGTCGACCGGCTCGGCGTCGGACTCCTCGACCATGTCCAGGTAGTACTCGCCAAGGCCGTCGAAGGTGTGCCCGCGCTGGACGGTCACGCCCGTGGGGGGCACGTCGGCGAACTTGATGGTGTTGTTCTCGCTGGCGTGGATGGCCTCGGACAGGTCCATCCCGACCTTCTTGGCGTCCACGTCGAACGCCGCCACGAACTCGACGTCGCCCACGTGGTACTCGCCGAACTGGACGTGCATCAGGCCGGGGACTCGCGTGTCGGGGGTCGCGTCCTTGTAGAACTCGACGCCCTGGACGAGTGAAGAGGCGCAGTTGCCCACACCGACGATGGCTACGCGCACCGAACCCATCCGGTAGCTCCTTCTCTGTTGCGGAACATGTGGTGGAGTCTCACCCGCCCCCGAAGGCGCCGGGCCACCGCTCAGCGGCCCTCGTCCCGAGGCATGTCCTGGTCAATTCGCTTAGCTGACTGTGCTTGCTGTTCCTGCTCGGCCCGCTCGCGTCCGATGAGCTCGTTGAGCCACCGGACTTCGCGCTCGACGGACTCCAGCCCGTGGTTCTGCAGTTCCAGGGTGTAGGAGTCGACTCGCTCGCGGGTTCGCGCCAAGGCGGCGCGAACGCTCTCCAGGCGCTCCTCCAGCCGGCTGCGCCGGCCTTCGAGGATCCGCAGCCGGACGTCGGCGCGGGTGTGCGAGAAGAAGGCGAAGTGCACGCCGAACCCCTCGTCCTCCCACGAAGCCGGGCCGGCCTCGGTGAGGAGCAGTTGCAGGCGCTCCTTGCCGTCGGCGGTGAGCTTGTAAACGATCTTCGATCGGCGGCTCTGCAGCGCCAGCGGCGCGTTCGGCTCCTCCGGCCGGTCCTCCATGATCAGCCCGTTGGCCAGGAGCTGCTTGAGGCACGGGTAGAGCGAGCCGTACGAGAACGCGCGGAACATGCCCAGCAGGGTGTTGAGCCGCTTGCGCAGCTCGTACCCGTGCATCGGGGACTCGTGCAGCAGCCCGAGCACGGCGAGCTCCAGCACGCCCGCGCCCTTCTTGGCCGCCATCCCGGTCCCTCTTCCGCAGAAGCCGATGTCTCGATCCGATGTATCGAGTGAATGTATCGACTCGATACATCGACAAGATACGTAGCCCGGCTCGTCCTGGCAAGTGGGGATCTAGCTGGGACGCCCCGGACGCCCCATCGGGCCGTATCGCGAATGTGGCGATTTAAGGGTGTATGTGGTGGATCTGTGTCAAAGTTGCGTCCTGGAACCACCTGGCCGCGTCGCACGACCCCGATCCCGGAACAGCCCGGAACGGAAGCCGAGTGAGGAGGAGCCACCGACCCCTCGGGGCGCGGACCGGCCGGGGCGTCCTTCGCCGAGCACACGCTCCCCCCGCTCACCAGCCCGCACAGTACTCTTCGGACGGCGCACGAGCCGCAACAAGGGCCGGGAGCCACCCGGCCCTCGGCAACAACCGTTGTCCCCTGTTGATGAGGTCGCGTGAGTAATCCAAGCCAGCCCCGACCGGAACCCGGGTCGCAGAGGCCGGGCGGGCACCAGAACCCCCGTCCCGGTGACTCCGGCGACCCCGGTGAGCCCGCCGGAACGCATCCCGCGGGCTCTCCTGGCGCGCCCCAGAACCCCGCCCCGCCGGGCACGGCGGAAGGCCCCGGTTTCATGGGCGCCTCCGGCGCGAGCCCCGGTCCCTTCGGAGGTCCCGCGCCGGCCGCGCCCGCCCCTGCGGGCCCGCCGAGCCCCGTCCCGCCGCCCACCGGTCGCCACGCCGCTCCTAGCGCGCCGGGCGGACCGGGTAACGCACTCGTACCGAGCGGCCAGGGCGGACCAGGCGGAGCACCCGGCCAGGGCGGCTTCAACGGCAACGGTGGGTTCGGCCCTAACGGCGGCCCTGGCGGGACGTCCGGTCCAGGCGGATTCGGTGGGCCTGGAGGCAACGGTGGTCCCGGTGGATTCCAGCCGCCGGGTGGGCCTGGCATGGGCAACGCGCACGGCAACGTGCCCCCGGTCGGCCACGGCATGCAAGGCGGGCCCGGAGTGGGTCGTCCAGGGATGGGCGGTCCCCCCGGTGGTCCCGGGGCGCCAGGAATGGGAGCGCCGGGACGTCCCGGCTTCCCCAACGCGCCCGGCATGGGTCCCGCGCAGGGAATCCCCGGTGCGCCCGGTGCGGGGGGCATGGGCCCGCCCGTGGGGTTCGGGACGCCGGGGATGCCCGGCGCGGCCCCGAAGCCGGGCGTGCGCGAGAAGCTCGGTGAGCTCGGAAAGGCCGGGCAGGGCCTCGGCGCGAAGGTGACCGCGAAGTTCCGCGGCGGCGGCGTGCGCGCGGCCAACCGCACGGGCGGCCCGGGAGGCCCCGCCGGCCCCGGCGGCCCTGGGGGCCCCGGCGGGCCCGGCGGTCCGGGAGGTCCCGGCGGGCCTGGACGGCACGTTCCGCCCGGCAAGAAGGGGTTCCTCGGCCACCTGCGGTCCCGCGAGACCGGATGGCGGCGCTTCATCCCGTCCTGGAAGGTGGTGGGCGGTGTCTGCGGGCTCGGACTCGCGGCGTTCGTCACGCTGATCTGGGTCGCCTACGCCAACACCCCGACGCCGAAGGAGCCCACGGTCGCGGGCGTCGAGGACCAGGCGTCGATCTTCTACTACACCGACGGCACCGAGATCGGCCGGATCGGCAAGAAGCGGCAGAGCGTCGAGCTGGCCAAGATCCCGCCGAACGTCCAGAACGCGGTGCTGGCGGCGGAGAACCGCAGCTTCCGCACCGACCCGGGGTTCTCGGTCAAGGGGACGACGCGGGCGGTGTGGGACAACCTGACCGGCGGGTCGGGCGGCGGCTCCACGATCACCCAGCAGCTCGCGAAGAACTACTACTCCGACCCGAACAACCGGACGGTCAGCCGGAAGTTCCAGGAGCTGTTCATCTCGCTGAAGCTGGAGGACGAGCACTCCAAGGACGAGATCCTCAAGCTCTACCTGAACACGATCTACTTCGGCCGCGACACCTACGGCATCCAGGCGGCGTCCCGCGAGTACTTCGGGACGGACGTGTGGAAGCTGCGGCCCGACCAGGCGGCCCTCCTCGGCGGCATCATCCAGAACCCGAACCGGGACCCGGGCGACAAGGCCAGCCAGGCGTGGGCGACCGGCAGGTACCAGTACACGCTCAACGGCATGGTCTCGATGGGCAAGCTCAGCCGGGCCGAGGCCGACAAGTACATCAAGCAGGGCCCGCCCAAGATCCGGAAGGCGGGCACCAGCGACCAGCTCTACGGCGGCCAGCGCGGGTACATGCTGATGCGCGCCAAGCTGGAGCTGAGCCGCCTGGGCGTCGACACCAAGGAGCTGACGACCCAGGGCCTGCGGGTGTACACGACGTTCGACCGCAAGAAGATGGCGATGGCCAAGCGGGCGGCCGAGCAGACCGTCCCGCAGGTGAACCCGAAGAAGCTCGCGAAGAAGAAGATCCGGGTCGGCCTGGTGTCGGTGAACTCCGCGAACGGCGAGGTCGTCGCCTTCTACGGCGGTCCCGACTACCTGGACCAGTCGTTCGACAACGTGTGGCAGGGCTCGGCGCAGGCGGGGTCGGCGATGAAGCCGTACGTCCTCGCGACGGCGCTGAAGCAGAACTACAGCCTGAAGAGCCTCGTCGAGGGCCGGTCGAAGACGCCGATCGGCCCGGACGGCAGCGTGGTGTCCAAGGACGACCCGAACGCCGTGATCGTCCCGAACAGCCATGACGTGGGCCCGGCGATCAACCTGATCACCGCGACGAAGGACTCGGTCAACACCGCGTTCCTCCAGCTGATGGGCAAGGTCGGGATCGAGGAGGCGATCAAGACCGAGACCGACGCCGGCATCGCGTCCGACCTCCTGGAACCGCACAAGTGCTGCCTGAACCTCGCGCTGGGCGTCAACAACATCCGGCCGATCGAGCAGGCGGCGGGGTACGCCGTGTTCGCCAACGGCGGGATGTACCACCAGCCGCACGTGATCCGCGTGGTCAAGAAGTCGGACGCCAAGACGGTGCGGCTGCGGCCGAACTACGAGAAGCGCCGCGTCTTCAGCCCGAAGGTCGCCGCGGACGCGACGTACGCGATGCAGCAGGTCATCAGGGGCGGTACCGCGACGGCGGCGGCGCTGCCGGACGGACGCCAGGCCGCGGGCAAGACCGGTACGACGGACCGCAACGTCTCGTCGTGGTTCGTCGGGTATGTCCCACAGGTCTCGACGGCGGTGACGATCTACAACGACGCGGTGGGTCCGGACGGCAAGAAGAAGTCGGTGATCCTGCCCCAGATCGGTGAGGTGGAGGGCGGTACGATCCCGGCCCGCATCTGGCGCTCCTACATGGCGAACGCGGTGCAGGGCATGGACCCGCAGGCGTTCCCGCCGCCCGCGTGGGGCGGGATCGTGCAGAAGTGGGCGAAGCCGCCGGAGAAAAAGAAGAAGGACGACGAGGGCAAGCCGCCGTGGTGCAACACCCCGGTCGGCAAGTTCGACCCGCGCTGCCAGGACGGCGGCGACGGGGGCGACGGCCAGCAGCCGTGCCAGTCCCCGTTCCAGAACGGCAACTGCGACCCGAACAAGCCGCCGAGCAACCCGCCGCCGCGCTGGTGGTGCCAGATGCACCAGGGCGACCCCGCCTGCCGGAAGCGCAGGGGCGGCCGCGGCGCCCAGATCGAGACCGAGAGCCTGCGACCGCTGCTGCCGTTTGCGAGGCCGCCCGAATGAACCGGCCGGCTTTCGCGAACCGAACCGTTCACTGGAGATGGGGGTGTGACATGGAGCATCCTTGCGAATTGCCGCACGCCGGCGCCTTTGACCGCATGCGCCCGTCCGTTCCGATGAAGGTGAGCCTTGCCTCAGCGGCCCCCTGCGCGCCGGGGGCACAGTACGCTCGGACGACGCAAAGCCGTACCCCAGTTGATGAGGCCGCGTGAGTAACCCAAGCCGATTTGGACCGGATTTCGGAGAGGGCTCTGGCCGGAGGGGCTCCCCCCGTCCCGGCTCTTCCGGCATGCCCTCGGGCGGGCAGCGCGGCGCGCCGGGCGGCTCGCCGGGCGGTTCGCCGACGCCGGGCAGGGCCCCGCGCCCCGGAGGCAGGCCGGGCGGACGGACGGGCGGGCCGTCGCGGTCCGGCTCGTCCGGCGGCACGCGGCGCCGTGGCGCGCCCGCGCCCATGCGTTCGGGCGGCGCCGGCCGTCCCATGCGAGGCGGCCCCGGAGGCCCTCCGAGCGGACCGGGTGGCCCCGGTGGACCTGGCGGACCGGGCGGCCGTGGTGGCGGCTCCGGAGGCGGCGGCGACGACGGCTTCTGGGGTGACGAGGGGCGCAGCGGCGGCCGCGGCCGCGGCCGCGGCGGTGGCCGCCGCCGCGAGCGCAAGCCCGCGGACGAGACGAACAAGAAGACGGGCTGGCGGCGCTACGTCCCGAACTGGAAGATCACCGTCGCGGTCGTCAGCGTGGCGATCCTCGGCCTGGCGACGCTCGTCATCGTCGCCTACGCCAACACCCCGATCCCGACGGAGAAGCAGCAGGACGCGCTCCGCCAGGAATCGGTGATCACCTACGCGGACGGATCGACACTGGCCCGCATCGGCACGCACCGCGAGGACGTCGCGCTGAGCAAGGTGCCCAAGCACGTCCAGAACGCCGTCCTCGCCGCGGAGGACCGCAACTTCTGGCACGAGCCCGGCATCTCGCCGACCGGCATCGTGGGCGCGCTGTACCGGGCGGGGACGGGCGGCGGCGCCGCCGGCGCCTCGACGATCACCCAGCAGCTGGCCCGCAACTACTTCGCGAACCTCAGCCGGGACCGCACGGCCAGCCGCAAGCTCAAGGAAATCCTCATCTCCATCCGGATGGGCAAGGAGATGGACAAGTCGCGGGTCCTGGAGCTGTACCTGAACACCGTCCCGTTCGGGCGGCACGCCTACGGCATCCAGGCGGCGTCCCGCGCCTACTTCCACAAGCCCGTCACCGAGATCAACGAGTCGCAGGCCGCGATGCTCGCGGCCCTGATCCAGCGGCCGGGGTACTTCGCCACCTACGGCCCGGCGTCCAACCCGGCCAAGCAGGCGCTGATCAGCCGCTGGAACTACGTCCTCGACGGCATGGTCGAGGAGAAGTGGCTCGACTCGGGCAAGCGCGCCCAGGCGAAGTTCCCCCAGACGCAGAAGAACTGGAGCGACGTCCCGGACGACCCGAACTCCGGCTACCTCCAGGACCGCGTCATCAACGAGCTGAAGAACACGCTCGGCATCGACGAGCAGATGCTGGAGACCGGCGGACTGAAGATCACCACCACGTTCCGCAAGGACCTGCAGGACTACACCAACAAGGCCGTCTCGCAGATCCGCAAGCAGAACGGGCTGAAGAACGACATCCAGTTCGGTCTCGCGGCGATCGACCCGAAGACGGGCGGCGTCGTGGCCGCGTACGGCGGTCCCGACTACCGCAAGCAGCAGTTCGACAACTCCTTCCAGGGCAAGGTGCAGCCCGGTTCGTCGTTCAAGCCGATCGTGCTCGCCACGGCGCTCGACCAGGGCATCAGCCTGCGGACGACGATGGACGGCACCTACAAGCGCACGATCAACGGCGCGTCCTTCACCAACGACAGCCGCTCGGAGAACGGCGTCTACAACCTCAAGCAGATGACGGCGATGTCGATCAACACGGCGTACGTCGACCTGGGGCAGAAGGTCCAGCTGGCCAACGTCGTCGACATGGCCAAGAAGATGGGCATCCCGAAGGACACCCCGAACCTCTCGAACACCATCACCTCGCTCCCGCTGGGCGTCATCGACGCGAGCCCGGTGACGATGGCGTCGGTGTACTCGACGTTCGCGGCCGGCGGCAAGCACCGGGACGCCCACGTGATCGCCAAGGTCACCGACAACCGGGGCCGGGCGATCATGAACAACGACCACAAGCTGCTGGAGAAGCTGCCCTGGCAGAAGCCCACGACGGCCTTCGACGAGGGCGTCGCGGCGGACGCCACGAACGCGATGCAGGCGGTCGTCACCAGCGGTACCGGTAAGCGCGCGAGCCTCGGAGCCCGTCCGGTCGCCGGCAAGACCGGTACCACCGACGAGAACAAGTCGGCCTGGTTCGTCGGCTACACGCCGGAGCTGGTGACGTCGGCGGCGATGTGGCGGCAGGACAAGAACGGCAACCGCAAGTCGCTGATCGGCGTGGGCAGCTACAGCCAGGTCTACGGTGGTACGGTCCCGGCCGACCTGTTCAAGACCTTCATGCTGAAGGCACTGGAAGGCAAGGACATCACGCAGTTCCCGCCGCCGGTCAACGGCGGTCAGGTCGCTCCGTGGGCGAAGGCCAAGCCGACTCCCACTCCGACCTCGACGCCGACGCCGACCAACACGCCGACCTGCCAGCCGGGCCAGGGGCAGCCGGGTCAGGGGCAGCCGGGGCAGAGGCCGCAGAACGGCTGCAAGTCGGAGACGCCGAAGCCGACGGAGACGCCGACCATCACGCCGCCGTCGGGCGACGTGCCGTGCAACCAGTACAACATGCCGCTCGGCTGCAACCCTGACATTCCACCCACCGGCGACAAGACCTGGTGGTGTGCGAAACCCGAGCACAAGAACGACCCGGCCTGCCGGAAGGACGGCGACCCGACCGCGAACAACTAGCGGCACGTCCGCGACGGAACGGCCCGGAGCCCCACGGCTCCGGGCCGTTCCCGTTCTTGATCGCCCGCCCCCCGGGGCGAATAGGCTGCTGTCCATGTCGTCGTCCACGGAGAGGCTCACGATGTCCGCCGACAGCGACCGGGCGGACGCCCCCGGACGGCTGAAGCGGCTCGCGCCGGTGCTGGCCGGGCTCACCGCCCTGACGTGCCTTCTCGGCTGGCTGCAGAAGCAGCCCTGCGCGTCGGTGCGGTTCGACTTCCTCAAGACGACGGCGAACGCCTGCTACACCGACGTCTACCCCCTCTACTACGTGCGCGGGCTCAGCGACGGCAAGCTCCCGTACTTCGACACGTTCACCGGTTCCGACATCCGCTACGTCGAGTACCCGGTGCTGAGCGGCGGCTTCATGCAACTGGTCGCGTGGCTGGTGAAGCCGTTCGGGGTGGACGGGCGCGGCCTCGCGTTCTACAACGTCACCGTCCTGCTCCTCGCCGTCCTCGCGGTCGTCGCCGTCCTCGCCACCGCCTACGTCGCCGGGCGCCGCTCGCTGCGCACCGGCCTGATGGTGGCGCTGTCCCCCGCGCTGCTCCTCACCGCCTACATCAACTGGGACCTGCTGGCGGTGGCGCTGTCGGCGCTGGCGCTGGCGGCCTGGTCGGCGCGCCGCCCGGCCCTGGCGGGCGCCCTCCTCGGCCTCGCGATCGCGGCGAAGTTCTATCCGCTGCTGTTCCTCGGACCGCTCGTCCTGCTGTGCGTCCGGGCGGGGCAGTGGCGGCCGATGGGCCGGATGCTCGCCGGGACCGCCGCCGGGTGGCTGGTGGTGAACCTGCCCGTGATGCTCTTCGCGTGGGACGGGTGGAAGGAGTTCTACACCTTCAGCCAGAAGCGCGGCATCGACTGGGGCTCGATCTTCTTCGTGCTGCAGGACCACGGGCTGGACAAGCCCGCGTCCGACACCGAGCTTCTCAACCTGATCGGCACGGGAACGTTCCTCGTCCTCGCCGCCGGGATCGCCGTCCTCGCTCTGGCGGCCCCGCGCCGCCCGCGCCTGCCGCAGCTGATGTTCCTCGTGCTGGTGGCGTTCATGCTGCCGAACAAGGTCTGGTCGCCGCAGTACGTCCTGTGGCTGCTGCCGCTGGCGGTGCTGGCGCGGCCGAAGCTGCCGGCGTTCGTGGCCTGGCAGCTCGGCGAGATCGCCTACTTCCTCGGCATCTGGTGGTTCCTGCTGTCGGTGTCCGCCCAGACGCAGGGCGCCGACCTGTCCGGGACGCTGTCGGCGGTGCTGAGCCTGGACGCCCCGGACGGCGGGATCAGCAAGGACGTCTACACCCTGGCGCTGCTCGCCCGGTTCGTGACCGTTCTCGTCCTGGCGGCGCTGGTGGTGCGGGACGTCCTGGTTCCGTCCGGCGACATCGTCCGGTCGGACGGGGACGACGACCCGGCGGGCGGCGTCCTCGACGGCGCACCCGACGTGGTGGCGCTGGCACGCCGGCGCGGCGACCACCACGCCGGCGTGCCCCTGCCTACCTGAGCAAGCCGCCTTCCCGGATCAGGCGCGGGCGCGCAGTGCGTCGATGAACCACTGGAAGAGCGGCGTCAGCGTCGGCGGGACGGGCCAGCCGTTGATGAGGGCGAGCAACTGCCAGTACCGCTCGGTGCGCGGGTCGGTGCCGATCTCCAGCCGGCGCAGGAGGTCGCGCCGGAAAGCGGCGTCGTCGGTGGCGTCCCACGCGTCGGCGTAGGCGCGGACCAGTTCGTCGACGACGGGACGGGCCGCGTCCGATGCGGGCTCGATCCCGTCCGCGACGGCCTGCTCCGCCTTCTCCCGGGTCAGCTCGGCGAGGGCGGCGAAGTCGTCGGGGACGGTTCCCTGCGCGACCTCGGCCGCCTGGAACTCGGCCATGCGGCGTACCGAGGCCCGGAAGCCGGGGTCGCCGACCAGTTCGGCCAGCTCGACCCAGGCGTCGACCTGCTCGGGTTCGGGGTCGTCGGGCAGGTCGGGCAGCGCGGCGCGCATCTTCTCCGCGAAGCCGGGGTGCAGGTCGAGTCCGGCGAAGGACTCGTCGATGAAGTCGGTGATGATCCGGCGCCGCTCTTCGTCGGACAGCCGGGCGAGCCTGTGCATGAGTTCGATCTCCTCTGGGGTGGATCCGCGTTTGGCGACCGCCCGCAGTACGGCCCGGCGCAGCCTGAGCGTGCGTATCTGCACGTCCAGAGCGTCCGCGTGCGCCGCCGCGACCTGCCCGGCGTCGACCTCCCGGTCCAGCAGGCGCCGGACGGTGGCGAGGTCGACGCCGAGGTCCCGCAGCGTCCGCACCAGGTCGAGGCGCGCGGCGGCGTCCGCGTCGTACAGCCGGTAACCGGCCTCGGTACGGCGGGTGGGCGGGACGACACCTGCGTCGGAGTAGAACCGGATCGTTCGCACCGGCAGCCCGGTGCGGCGCGCCAGCTCGCCGATCGTGTACGTGGTGTCGCCGTCCATGCCCCTCACCCTGCGGCCTCCACCCGCTGGAGACTCAACCCGGAATCGCACGCTCTCACATCGGGCATGGAAGGGCCCGTCCGGGCGGGTTCGCCAGGACGGGCCCTTGGAGGTCCTCGGAACCGGTTCAGCCCTCGTAGGCCGGGTCGGCGACGGTGGGGGTGGCGCCCTCGCGGCGGGCGCGACGGACGTCCTGGACGAACTCGCGGGAGAGCATCGCCGACAGGGTGGCGACGCCGCCGCGGTGGACGCGGATCTCCCCGTGCCGGACCTCGCCGGTGACGCGGATCGCGCGGCCGTCGCCGTTCTCGCCGGTCCAGTCCTTGACGCGGCCGCGGCCCGTGTAGCGCAGGTCCCAGTGGTCGATCCGGGCGTCCTGCGGGACGAGCAGCTTCACCATCGAGTGGTCGAGGTCGACCTCGATCTCGATGTCGCCGTCCGGGATCCGCGGCGAGCGCAGGTCCAGCACGGCCATGCCGCGTCGGGCGCGGACCTCGAAGCGGCGGCCGGTCGTCCAGTGGCCGAGCTTCTTGACGTTCTCGTAGTGGGCCTGGACGCGGGTCGGCGTGCCGTCGGTGGTGGGCGTGCCGGCGGTGGGCGTGCTGGTGGTGGGCGTGGTGTCCATCTCTGTGTTCCTCTCGGAATCGGGCAACTACCTCGCTCCAAGAGTTGCTCGCACAATGAGCATCTCTCTAATCGAGAGAATAGGAATCAGCGAGACGCATGTCAAGGGACGTGGGGGCGCGACGGCCTCGCTCGCCGCCAGGGAAGGGAACCTCGGGCGGAGGTGGGCGCGAGGTGGCCGGAATCTACCGATATAGGGGGTTTTGTGGCGAGTGCGGGGGAACGGAACGCGGCGTGCGGGCCCCGAGGCCCCGGACCCCGCGGACCCGCGGGGGAGCGGCGACTGCCGGGAGATGACGTGAACGCGGACCGAGCACTGACCGAGCTGCTCGCCGGGCGGCTGAGGCCGGGCGTCTACCAGTGGCGGGCGGCCCCCGTGCGGGGAGCCGTCGGCGACACCAGCTGGATGGAGCGCGCCGACGAGGCCGGCTGGCGCGGCTTCTACCTCGACGGCCGCCGCGCCAGGGACCGGGAGTCGTTCCTGCGGCTGTGCGGCGGCGTGTTCGAGCTGCCCGAAGGCGCGGGCGCCGACTGGGACGATCTCGGCGAGTGCCTGAAGGACCTGTCATGGACGCCCGCGAAGCACGGCTACCTGGTGCTCTACGAGTCGTGGGCGGAACTGGCCGACGCCGACCCGGCGTCGCTGCGCGCCGTCCTCGACGTGTTCGGGCGCGCGGTGAGGACCTGGCGGGACACCCCCACCCCCATGACGGTGCTGATGTCGAGCGTCGGCGTGGAAGTGGCGGGCGTCCCCCGGCTCGCCTGAGGCGGGCCGGGATCAGTAGGTGCTGGTGGAACCGCTGCTCGCCGCGAACATCGCGATGCCGAGGATGTAGAAGAGCAGGATGAGGAGCCAGCCCGCGGAGATCAGGTAGCCGAGGATCAGGCCGGTGACGGCCATGCCGTGCCCGCCCTCGCCCGTCCGCTTGATCTGGCCGAGCGAGACATGTCCGAAGATCACCGCGAGGATGGACGTCACGCCGCAGGCGAAGAAGCCGATCAGACCGCACACCAGCGATGCGGTCGCCATCCCGTTGGTCGGCCGCATGGCCGGCATCGGCTGCCCGTAGTAGTGGTGCTGTTGCACGGCCGGGGGCTGCGAGTAGGACTGGGCGTAGGGGTCCTGGGCTCCGTAGCCGTAGGGGTCGTAGGGGGGCTGTGCCATGTGCTTCCCGTCGGTCTGCGCGCCCGCCGCCGGAGAGCACGCGTGCGCTGAGGGCTGGTTCCGGATTATGCCAGTGTGACGTGACCTTCGAGTTTTGTCGTCAGGCTGGGTCTACGCGCATTTAGATGCCGCATTCGCCACCGCGGTTCCCGGACACCGGCGACGATCCCGACTCTGCTTCCTCAGAGCTTCGAACGCAACCACGAGATGTCGTCGGCCTGGCCGTCCGCGGGCGTCTCCACCACGACCGGTGCGCCCGCCGCCCGGACCACGCCGAGGATGAGCTCCGGGTCGATGCTCCCGTTGCCCAGGTTGGCGTGCCGGTCGGCCCCCGAGCCGAACGAGTCCCGGCTGTCGTTGCAGTGCACCAGGTCGATGCGGCCGGTTATGGCCTTGATCCGGTCGACGGCGTCGACGAGCTCCTCCCCCGCCGCGTGCGCGTGGCAGGTGTCGAGGCAGAAACCGAGCTTGGACTCCAGGCCCGGCACCCCGGAGAGCACCTCCCACAGCCGCGAGATCCGGTCGAACCTGCGCGCCATCGCGTTGCCGCCGCCCGCGGTGTTCTCGATGTACACCGGGATCGGGCATTCGACCCGCTCGAACACCTTGCGCCAGTTCTCGAAGCCGGTCTCCGGGTCGTCGTCCTTCAGCACGTGCCCACCGTGCACGATCAGCGCCTTCGCGCCGATCGACGCGGCCGCCTCCAGCTGCTGGGTGAGGTTCTTGCGGCTCGGGATCCGGATCCGGTTGTTGGACGTCGCCACGTTGATCGTGTACGGGGCGTGCACGTACACGTCCACGCCGGAGCCCTCCAGCGCCTCCACGCCCTCGGGCAGGACCGGCTTCTTCCACCCCTGCGGATCGCCGAGGAAGAACTGGACGACGTCGGCGCCGACCGCGCGGGCGTTGTCGAGCGGGTTGTTCTGGTCGACGTGGGCTCCGATGCGCATGCCCACGAGACTAGCCGCGCCCTGTGACAGGCTGCGAGGTCACGCCGGCCTCACCGTCAGATCGAGAAGCCTCCGTGGCTCAGCGCGAAGCCGGCGCCGACGAACGAGGCGATCATTCCGACCACGTTCAGCCACCGCTCGTTCGTCGTCGCGGAGACCATCTGGGAGTACAGGGCGACCGGCAGGCCGATCACGCCGAGCAGCGCCCCGGGGAAGTGGGTCGCGGGGATCCAGCCGAGGATCAGCGCCGCGATCCCGATCGTCACCGCGGTCACCGCCAGGACGTCCTTGCGCCGATGGGGCTCGGCTTCGCTCTGGGCGCGGACGGCGCTCTCACGTGCGCCGGCGCCGGTCGCCTGCTGGGACATCGGGACCCTCCTCCAGCTCGGACTCCCGCGCCTGGGCCACAGGGCGGGCGCGGGACCGCACGGACCATGCGGGTAAAGCAATTCCCAGCGAAGACGAAGATCAACCGGTGGGCGGCGCGGAATGTCGGCGGCACCCGGTACGGTCGAACACGGATTCGAGAACACCGGGTCGGGTCCGCCCCCGAGGGGAAGCGGGGGAAGAGCAGGAGGTGCACACCGTGACGAAAGCTGAGCTGGGGCTCATCGGTGACGCGGAGCTCGTCGAGGAGCTGTCGATGCTGACCACGCAGGCCGCCCGCATGCGCGCCCGCATGGCGGACATCATGGCCGAACTGGACCGCCGCCGTTGTCCCCGCCCCACCCAACCCCACGCAAGGCGCTAGGCAGTGCCTCGAAGTCCCGGCCCACTTCGCTCGCCTGGCGGCTCGCTGTGCTTTCACAGTCCCGGCCCACTTCGCTCGCCTGGCGGCTCGCTACGTGACCGGTACTGGGCGAACGCGGCATCGCTTCGCGATCTGCCCGGTTCCGCTCGCCTCCGGCCTCGCTCCACCGGGCAGGTCACGCGTTCGCGTGCGTGGCCGAGGCGGCTTCGAGACGGGCGCTGGGCCCCGCCCATGGCCCATGCCCGGACCGTCCCCTCCGCTCCGCTGCGAGAACGGGCGCCCGACTCTCGCGGGAGGCGACCGCCGCACCCCCGAGTGTTGGTAGCCTGTATCGGTCTCGCGGCAGGTCCGCCCGGCGATCCGGGTCCGGCGCCGCCGCGACGGACGCAAGAGCCCTCCTGTCACGGAGAGACCGTGACCGCATCAGTCCAGAGGAGGTAGGGACACAGCATGCGTCGTTACGAACTCATGACCATTCTCGACCCCGCCATCGACGAGCGCACCGCGGGTGCGGCGCTCGACCCGTTCCTGAAGGTCGTCAAGGACGGCGGCGGCAGCGTGGAGAAGGTCGACGTCTGGGGCCGCCGGCGCCTGGCGTACGACATCCAGAAGAAGTCCGAAGGCATCTACGCGGTGGTCGACCTGTCGGCTGAGCCTGCCACGGTCAAGGAGCTCGACCGGCAGCTCAACCTGAGCGAGTCGATCCTTCGTACCAAGGTCATCCGCCCCGAGGTCCACTGAGCCGGGCTCAGCCCTCTAAGCAGCCGGAGCGAGCCCCATGGCAGGCGACACCGTAATCACGATCGTCGGGAACCTCGTCGAGGACCCGAATCTGCGCTTCACCCCGAGCGGCCAGGCGGTCGCCTCCTTCCGCATGGCCTCGACCCCGCGGTTCTTCGACCGCCAGGCGGGCGACTGGAAGGACGGCGAGGCGCTCTTCCTGACCTGCAACGTCTGGCGGCAGGCCGCCGAGAACGTGGCCGAGACCCTGCAGCGCGGCATGCGGGTGATCGTGCAGGGACGCCTCAAGCAGCGCTCCTACGAGACCCGCGAGGGTGAGAAGCGCACCGTCTTCGAGGTCGAGGTCGACGAGGTCGGCCCGTCGCTGCGCAACGCCACTGCCAAGGTCAACAAGACCCAGCGGCAGGGTGGCGGCGGTGGCGGCGGCTTCGGCGGCGGTGGCGGCCAGGGCGGCGGCTTCGGCGGCGGCGGTCAGGGCGGTCAGGGCGGCGGCGGTTTCGGCGGCGGTGGCCAGCAGGGCGGCGGCTTCGGCGGCGGCCAGCAGGGCGGCGCCCCGGCCGACGACCCCTGGGCCACCGGCGGCGGTGGCGGCGGCGGATTCTCCGACGACCCGCCCTTCTAGGTCCGCCGCTCCGGCACGACCACGAGACAACGAGTACACGTCCATTCCCGCGTGAGCGGGGCTCTCCCAAAGGAGCACCACGATGGCGAAGCCACCTCCCCGCAAGCCGAAGAAGAAGGTTTGCGTTTTCTGTCAGGAGAAGATCTCCTACGTCGACTACAAGGACACGGGCCTGCTGCGGAAGTTCATCTCCGACCGCGGCAAGATCCGTGCCCGGCGGGTGACCGGCAACTGCACCCAGCACCAGCGGGACGTCGCCACGGCGATCAAGAACGCCCGCGAGATGGCGCTGCTGCCGTACACCAGCACCGCGCGCTGAGGCAGGGGGTAAAGAACATGAAGCTCATCCTGACCCAGCAGGTCTCCGGGCTCGGCGAGCCCGGTGACGTCATCGACGTCCGCGACGGCTACGGCCGCAACTACCTCGTCCCCCGCGGGTTCGCGATCAAGTGGACCCGGGGCGCCGAGAAGCAGGTCGACTCGATCAAGAAGGCGCGTTCGGCCCGCGAGATCGCGACCGTCGAGCACGCCCGCGAGGTCGCCGACCGGCTCGGCGGGCTGCGCGTGACGCTGCGCACCCGCACCGGCAGCAACGGCCGCCTGTTCGGCGCCGTCACGGCCGCCGACATCGCCGAGGCGGTCCGCGCCGCCAACGGCCCCGACCTGGACCGCCGCCGCATCGAGATCGGGAACCCGATCAAGACCGTCGGCACCCACCGGGTCAGCGTGCGTCTGCACAGCGACGTCAACGCCACGATCGACGTCAACGTCGTCGAGGCCTGACGCCCGACCACCCGACGACCCCCGGACCCGCAAAGGGCCGGGGGTCGTCGGCGTCTTCCCCGAAAACCGAAACCCGGCTTCGTACCTGGCCGCAGAGGTCACGGATGCGGGGTCTGCCGGCGTTTGCCGGGGTCGCGGATATTCGGGTTTCCCGTGATACGCCCGTGAATCGCCGAGTGTTTGAGTGATCAGCTTTGCGGTGATTACGTTCCGTGATCACAGTGTCGCGGGACGAAGGGGGGCGGTGGTGATCGCGCATTCGGGGGAGGGCGCGGACGACCGGCAGCGCACGGGCAGGGCGGTGACACGCAGGGCCGTCATCGGCGGCGTCATGGGCGCCGGCCTGCTGGAGATGCTGCCGCTGGGCACGTACCGCCAGAATGAGGCCATGGCGGAAGATCTCGCGGCAGGGCCGTACCGGGGGGACGACGGCCGCGTGCTGTTCACGGCGGACGCCCCGCAGGTCTACACGCGGGCGCAGTGGAACGCGAGGGCGCCCAGGCGCGCGGCCGAGGTGGTCGACCGGCCGCCGGACCACATCATCGTGCACCACACGGCGACGGCGAACGCGCGGGACCGCTCGCTCGCCCACGCGTTCGCGCTGTCACGTTCCATCCAGAACATCCACATGAACAAGAACGGCTGGGACGACGCGGGCCAGCAGCTCACGATCAGCCGCGGCGGCATCGTGATGGAGGGCCGCAACCGGAGCCTCAAGGCCATCCGGTCGGGCGACCTCGCCATCGGCGCGCAGGTCCTGCACCACAACCAGCACACGATCGGTATCGAGAACGAGGGCACCTACATGTCCGCGGCGGTGCCGGGTGCCCTGTGGAAATCTCTGATGGAGGTGTGCGTCTGGCTCTGCCAGAAATACGACCTCGACCCGTCCGAGGCCATCGTCGGGCACCGCGACTACAACAACACCTCGTGCCCCGGGGACGTCCTCTACGCGAGGCTGCCGCAGCTCCGGCGATCGGTGGCCGAGCGCCTGGAGGGCACGTCGGGTCAGAGTTCCACGAGCCAGGGCGGCTCGGACGGCGGGTCGATCCTGTCGCCGCTCCTACCGTCCCTCGACGATCTGGGATGAGCGGCTAGGGCCTGTCTCGAAGTCGCCTCGCCACGCCCGCGAACGCGTGACCTGCCCGGTGGAGCGAAGCCGGAGGCGAGCGGAGCCGGGCAGATCGCGAAGCGATGCCGCGTTCGCCCAGGCACGGTCACGTAGCGAGCCGCCAGGCGAGCGCAGTGGGCCGGGACTGTGAAAACACAGCCGCCAGGCGAGCGAAGTGGGCCGGGACTGAGAGAACACCGCCTAGGTGTCGGGCGTTGTGTAGCGGGTGCGGCGGCGGGCGATCTCGGGGTCGATGCCCTCGACGAGCGACCAGATGCCCGCCACCCGTTCGACCAGGGCCTCGGGGGGCAGGCCGGCGAGGCCCTCCGCCGCCAGGTCGTCGATCGCCTGAGTCAGCCGGGCCATCCGCTCGCCGTGTGTGGAACACATGTTCGAATAGTAGCGGGAGTGACTGGCGGTGCGGTGGCGATCCGGGAATCGGGTGCCGCCGGTCGCGCGGGTCCCGATCACGTTCACGCCGGGCAGGCGGGACACGGTGTGCGGGAGGGAGCGCCGCCGGACCGGCCCGTGATGAGCGAGCCCTGACTTCCGGTCGGGTTCACAAGCGAACTGTTACTTGGCCACATCTTGATGTGGAGGCTTACACTGTGGAGTATGACGCAAGATACATCCTTCTGGGGGAGGCTCGGAAAGCCCGAGCAGACCGCCCTGCTGGAGTACACGACCCGCGACGTCCTCCCCCCCGGTGACAGGCTGATCCGCCAGCGGGGGAGGTCCCGCTCGGTGATGATCATCCTGCGCGGGTGGGCGGCCGTCGTCTCCGAGCCCGACCCCAGGCCGGGCGATCCCACCGGCCCCGGGGCCAACGGCCGGCTGCTGGCCTTCCGCGGAGAGGGCGACATCGTCGGGGACATGGCGGGCCTGCTCAACAAGCCGCGGTCGGCCTCCCTGCGGGCGCTGGACGAGGTCGAGGTGCTGGAGCTGGAGGACACCCAGTTCAAGGACTTCCTCTGGAACCACAAGGAGGCGTGGTGGACCTACACGGAGATCCTCGCCGAGCGGGTCGACGAGCAGACCGCCAACATCCACTTCCAGAAGCACAAGACCTCCATGCAGATCCCGGAGATCCTGGTAAGCCTGGTCGACAAGGTGGGCCGGAGCAACCGGGACGGCATCTGGCTTCCCTATCCGCGCACCCAGACCGAGCTTGGCAGCCTGATCGGCATCTCGCGCGAGTCCGTGTCCAGCACCTGGTCCAGGCTCCGTGACGACGGCCTGGTCGCGACCCGCAACGGCCGGATGCTCATCCTCGATCTCGAAGGCCTCCGCAAGATCTACTCCACAGATGAGTAAGTGCTTCCACACCCATAAGTGTGGAAGCCTTCACAAATGAATGCTTATGCTTTACCTTCAGGGTGTGGCGACCCTGAAGGAAGGTAGGCACCATGTCGCTGGACGTCGTTGGAGCGGTATGCATCGCCGTCGGTCTCGTCGGGGGAGGTCTGCAGATCGGGGGACTTCTCAACGTCCCCACACTGTCGAAGGTCAAGGTCATCGCCCTGGTGATCATCGGAGTCGTGTTCATCGCGACGAGTGTGGCCCAGCACCTGATCGCTCCTGCCGAGAGCAAGAGAGCCTCCCAGGTGCGGGCGGAGTAGGAGGAGATGTGAGCACCAGGCCCGGAGAGGCTGATCTCGAGGCGCCGGAGTTCGAAGCGGCCTTCCTGTTGGTGGACATCCGGGGCTTCAGCCGGATCGTGTACGAACTGGGTCCTCACAACCCCAGGCGCGCCGGAGTCCTGGCCCGCAGCTTCTGGTCGAAGGTGGAGCCGATCGCCAAGTCCCTCGGTGGTGACATCTACGCCTGGCAGGGCGACTGCCTCCTGGTCGCCTACCGGGGGACTCCCCGCGAACGGGCTCTCCGTGCCCTCAAGACAGCGCAGGAGGCGCACGCGGTGGCGTGGCAGGACCTCGTGCCCCAGTGCTGGGAACTGCTCACGGAAGCCGCGCACGAAGTGCAGTACGCCGGCACGGGGCAGCCTCCCAGCCGGGCCACCCAGTTCGCCGTGTCCAGCGCGATCTCCGACGGTTCCGTCGCCGTCGTCCCCCGCTCGGACGGGAGGCGGTACACCGAGGAGCTGACCGGCGACACCGTCAATCTGGTCTTCTCCATCACCAAGGCGGTCCCTCCCTGGCATATCGGCGTGACGAAGCCGGTGTACGAGCAACTGAAGGGCGACGAGTCCACCAAGGCCCTGGTGGACCAGTGGACGGAGCGCTCTCTCCTCCTGTGCGGCGCCCTCAGGGAGATCGCTTCGGTCAAGCTGCCGATGCTCGACAGTCCCGTACCGGACATCAAGGGATCGACGCCCTCCACCTCCCGGCCGAACATCTCCTCGGTGCCCGCCTGACCCCGCCGTCCGGTATCAGCGGACGGCGCCGGTGACCAACCAGCGGTCGCCGCGGGCGCGCAGGCTCAGCGTGATCATCCGGGTGAGCATCCACAGGCCGATCGCGCCCCAGAGCCCGGCGAGGCCCGCGCCCGTCCGGGGGACGAGAAGGGCGGCGGGCAGGAAGACGGCCGTGGCGACCAGCGTCGTCACGGCGAGGTAGGCGCCGTCGCCCGCCCCGATCAGGATGCCGTCCAGGACGAACACCACCCCGGCGATCGGTTGCAGCACCGCCACGAGGAGCAGCGAGCCGAGCAGGAGGTTCCGGACGTCGCCGTCGGAGGTGAACAGGGCGGGCAGCCACGGCCGGACCACGAGGACGGCCAGGCCGAACACGACTCCGCAGCCGACGCCCCACCAGACCATCCGGCGGGTGACGGCCCGCGTCGCGGTGATGTCGGACGCGCCCAGATAGCGGCCGGTGATGGCCTGGCCGGCGATCGCGATGGCGTCGAGCGCGAACGCCAGCAGCGTCCACACCTGGAACCCGACCTGGTACGCGGCGATCTCCGGGTCCCCCATGCGCGCCGCGATCGACGTCCCGACGATGAGGACGACGCGCAGCGCCGCCGTCCGTACCAGCAGCCCGAAACCAGCGGTGGCGGACGTCCGCAACCCGTCCCAGTCGGGACGGACCAAGGCGCCGTGCCGCCGGGCCGCGCGCAGGACCACGGCGACGTACACGGCGGCGCTGCCGGTCTGCGCGAGGACGGTCCCCCACGCGGATCCGGCGATCCCCCACCCCATCCCGATGACGAACACCACGTTGAGTAGAAGGTTCAGCGAGAAGCCGCCGATCGACACGAGCAGGGGCGTGCGCGTGTCCTGGAGGCCGCGCAGAACGCCCGTCCCTGCAAGGACGACCAGCATCGACGGGATTCCGAACAGGCTCACCCGCAGGTACGTCTCGGCATAGGGCGCCACACCTGGGGACGCTCCGAACGCGTCCACGATCCAGGGGATCAGCGGCCAGCCCGCCGCGATCAGCACGGCGCCGATGGCGATCGCGAGCCACATGCCGTCGATGCCCTGCCTGATCGCCCCTCGCAGGTCCCCCGCGCCGACTTGGCGGGCCACCCCCGCGGTCGTCCCGTAGGCGAGGAAGACGCAGAGGTAGACGAGCGTGTTCAGGGCCTGCCCGGCGACCCCGAGCCCGCCCAGCTGCGCGGTGCCGAGATGCCCGACGATGGCCGAGTCCGACAGCAGGAAGAGGGGTTCGGCGACGAGCGCGCCGAAGGCCGGCACGGCGAGGCGCAGGATCTCGCGGTCGTGCGCGGTCGCGAGCCGCCGGGGGGTCGTCATCGCGCCGAGGCTACCAGCGTGTAACTCACTAATGAAATAGAAGCCTTACATGGCACCGGAGGGCGCACTTTCTTTCCCGCACACCCGGTGGACGAGGTTATCGCAGCTCAGTGCGCTGCCTTCGGTGCCGTCCACGAGAAATCCACAGAGTTGTCCACAGGTCGTGCACAACCTGGACCGCGTGTCTGCACAGGTCGTCCACAGGTTTGTCCACAGCTCGCTTTGCCCGCGGCAGCGTGCCCTCGCGAGAATGTCGGACGCGACAGATAGACGTGGGGTGAACGGTCGGCGATGGGCGGACGGGGCCGCCGGCCGGCCGCGATGAAGGGGGTGTGGCAATGAGCGTTGCGGATATCGGGCCGCAGGAGCACGAGTTCGAGCGCACCCCTCCGCACGACATCTCGGCGGAGCAGGGCGTCCTCGGCGGCATGCTGCTCTCCCCGGACGCCATCGCCGAGGTCGTGGAGATGCTGCGCACCCCCGACTTCTACCGTCCCGCCCACCAGATCATCTACGACGTCATCCTCGATCTCTACGGTCGCGGCGACCCCGCCGACGCGGTCACCGTAGCCGGCGAGCTCACCAAGAACGGCGAGATCGGCCGCATCGGCGGCGCCCCCTACCTGCACACGCTGATCTCCCTGGTGCCCACCGCGGCCAACGCCGGGTACTACGCCAAGATCGTCCACGAGCGCTCGATCCTCCGCCGCCTGGTCGAGACCGGCACCCGCATCGTCCAGATGGGCTATGCCGCCGACGGCGCCGACGCCGACGACATCCTCGACCGCGCCCAGGCCGAGGTCTTCGCCATCGCCGAGAAGCGCGCCGGCGAGGACTATGTCGCGCTGAGCGAGATCATGCCCGGCGCCCTCGACGAGATCGAGGCGATCGGCAGCCGCGGCGGCCAGATGGTCGGCTGCCCCACCGGCTTCGCCGACCTGGACGCCCTCACCAACGGCCTGCACCCCGGCCAGATGGTAGTGGTCGCTGCCCGCCCCGCGATGGGCAAGGCGACTAGTCTGGCTACGCCTCTTCCGACCCCATTTGGCTGGACCACGATGGGGGAAGTGTCCGTTGGTGATTATCTGATCGGAGCCGATGGAAGGCCTACTCGTGTCGTGGCCGCAACCGACGTCATGCACGGCCGCCCGTGCTACGAGATCGAGTTCTCCGACGGCGAAGTGATCGTCGCGGACGCCCAGCATCAGTGGCGGACGACGACCCGTGCTGCCCGCCGCCAGAAGAGCGAGAACAGCACGGCCTACTACTGGCCGCGAGAGGCCGTCAACCGCGTCCGCTGGGCGACGGCGGACGCTAACGAGGGGCCTCGTCAACTCGTCACCCATGGTGAAGCGGTGGCCAAGGTCGGCGCCGAGTTCAAGCATGCGCTCTACGCGGTCACGCGTGAGCTGGGGCATCGCGGCGAGGCCGACGTGAGCCTCTCCAAGCGCCAGCCCCGCTACGAGTGCACGAGCCTCTACCGAGGGCTGCTCGGCCGCGCGGTGCGCCCGAAGAATGCCACGACAACGGCGCAGCACCGTCCCATCAAGACCACCGAAGAGATCGCCGCGACGCTGCGCTGCGACGGTGACAGCCGCCCCAACCACGCGGTCGAGGTCGCCGCACCGTTCCAACTCCCGAATGTGGACCTACCCGTAGCCCCGTATGTCCTGGGCGCGTGGCTCGGTGACGGAGACAGCCGGAGTGGCTCTCTCACCTGTTTCGACGAGGAGATCCTCACGGAGATCGAAGCGGCAGGGCAGCCGGTCGTGCGACGCAAGACGTCTGGGCGGTTCGGTCTGCCCGGCGTCACCACAAAGATCAAGGCCCTCGGTCTCTGGCGGAACAAGCACATTCCTGCGCCTTACCTGCGGGCTTCGGAGGCGCAACGGCGGGCGCTGCTCGCGGGGATGCTCGACACGGACGGCTATGTCTCGGAGATCGGGCAGGTTCAACTCGGCTTCGTGAACAAGCGGCTCGCCGATGACGCGCACGAGCTGATCCTCAGCCTCGGCTACCGCGCGACGATGCGGACCAAACGTGTGAAGGGGCGGTCCGAGGAGACATCGACGTTCTACCGGATCAACTTCACACCTGCGGAGACGGTGTTCCGGTTGCCGCGCAAGGCGGCTCGGCAGCGGGAGTCCGTCCATCCGAAGGCGCAGGTGCGGTACATCGTCGACGTGCGGCCCGTCGAGAGCGTGCCGGTGCGGTGCGTCCAGGTCGACAACGACGACCACATGTACCTGGCGGGGCGTTCCTGCGTTCCGACGCACAACTCGACGCTCGCCCTCGACTTCGCCCGCGCCGCGTCCATCAAGCACGGGCTGACCTCGGCGTTCTTCAGCCTGGAGATGGGCCGCAACGAGATCACGATGCGCCTGCTGTCCGCGGAGGCGCGGGTGGCGCTGCACGCGATGCGGTCCGGCACCATGCAGGACGAGGACTGGACGCGCCTCGCCCGGCGCATGAGCGAGGTCGCCGAGGCGCCGCTGTTCATCGACGACTCACCGAACATGTCGATGATGGAGATCCGCGCGAAGTGCCGCCGCCTCAAGCAGCAGCACGACCTGCGCCTGGTGATCATCGACTACCTGCAACTGATGACGTCGGGCAAGCGCGTCGAGAGCCGCCAGGTCGAGGTCTCGGAGTTCTCCCGCTCGCTGAAGCTCCTCGCCAAGGAACTGGGCGTCCCGGTCATCGCGCTCTCCCAGCTCAACCGAGGCCCCGAACAGCGAACCGACAAGAAGCCCATGGTCTCCGACCTACGCGAATCGGGCTGCGTCACGGCCTCGACGCGAATCATGCGTGCGGACACCAACGAAGAGGTCACGATGGGGGAACTCGTGGCGAGCGGCGCGCGCGACGTCCCCGTGTGGGCGCTGGACGAGCGCTTGAAGTACGTCCCGCGGACCATGACGCATGCCTTCTCCAGCGGACGCAAGGAGGTGTTCCGCGTCAGGTTGGCGTCCGGCAAGGAGGTCGAGGCGACCGCCAACCATCCGTTCCTCACGTACGGTGGCTGGAAGCCGCTCGGCGAACTGTCCCCCGGCTCACGGGTGGCCGCCGCCAGGCATGTGCCGCCGCCGATGGAGCCTGTCGCCTGGCCTGAGGCGCGCGTGATCCTTCTTGCGCACCTCATCGGTGACGGGTCCTTCGTCAAGCGCCAGCCGATCCGATACGCCAGCAAGGACGAGACATGCCTCGAAGCGGTCGCCCTCGCGGCCGAGCATTTCGGTGTCAAGGCTGTGTGGGACGAATACGAGACCTCCCGAGTCACCACGCTGCGTCTGCCGGCCCCTTATCGCCTAACGCACGGCCGCCGCAATCCGATCGCCGAGTGGCTTGACGATTTGGGGCTGTTCGGGAGGCGTTCGCACGAGAAGTTCGTGCCTTCACCGGTGTTCGGCTTGCGTAAAGAGCAGGTGGCGCTTTTTCTCAGGCATCTGTGGGCAACCGACGGCTGTGTGCACTGGGACGCCGAGCGCCGGCGGTCCACCGTCTACTACGCATCGACGAGTAGGCGACTGGTGGACGACGTGTCCAGGCTGCTGCTGCGGTTCGGCATCATCTCGCGCGTGAAGCGCGTCACCAAGGGCGCCTACCGGCCTGGATACCAGCTCCATTTGTACGGCGCGGAGAACCAACTCGCATTCTTCGGAGCCATACGTGTGCACGGCGCCCGTGGCACAATCGCCTCGCAAGCGGCCGAGCAACTTCGGAACATCCGGTCGAACACCAACCGCGACACCATTCCGCGTGAGGTTTGGGACGATGTTCGTAAGCTCATCGCGGAGCAGCGGATGACCCACCGAGAGTTCTCCGCGGCGATCGGCACGCAGTTCTCCGGCAGTGCCCTCTGGAAGCGTGCCCCCAGCCGTGAGCGCCTCAGCCGTGTGGCGACCGTGCTCGACAGCGCCGAGCTGGATTTGCTCTGCACCAACGACGTGTTCTGGGACGAGATCGTCGAGATCGAGAGCATCGGGGAGCAAGAGGTCTATGACGCCACCGTCATGGGTCTCCACAACTTCATCGCGAACGGCATGGCCCTCCACAACAGCATTGAGCAGGATGCGGACATGGTGATCCTGCTGCACCGGGAGGACGCCTACGAGAAGGAGTCGCCGCGCGCCGGTGAGGCCGACCTGATCGTCGCCAAGCACCGCAACGGCCCCACCGCCACCGTCACGGTCGCCTTCCAGGGCCACTACAGCCGCTTCGTCGACATGGCCCAGTAACGCCACGGGCCTGGCTCGCCGGAGAACCGGACGTCCGAGGTGCTCGCTACGGTCTCGGCATGATCACCAGTCCCACTGACAGCTGGCGGCAGCTCGGCACCTTCCCCGACGTGTTCCTGGAGCGAGTCGAGCAGGCGCTGCGCGCTTTCGAAGCCGAGGTGACCGCTCTGGGCGCACCCACCGACCAGGCCGTCATGGCCGCTGTCGAACACGTGGTCGTCGCGCTGAACCAGATCGACGGCACCGGCGGCCACGACTTCGACACCGTCGACCGCGAAGAACTCTGCGAATACATCGAGGACGCCCTCACCCGGACCGGAATCGACATCGAGGCGCTGGCGCGCCGACAGGGCATCGACCCGGCCGCGCTCACAGACGAGTGGCGAGACTGGTGAAACCAGCGTTCAGGCCGATCCGACTGGTCGGCTCCACCGGCCCGAACGCCTGGGCCCTGGTGTCGGCGCCCCCGCGAAAAGCCCAGGCTGAGCCGGATAAGCCCGGCCGGGGCACCCCTTCTCTCATGTCTGCGCCCCGGCGTCGGCTCTTCGCGGGTATACCCCTGAGGACAAGAGACTCGTGAGCGCGGTGTGTTCTGGCACCGCCAGATCTCCGTTTCGTGGATGGGGTGCCGAATGATCAGCGGTGTGGCGCGGCCCGAACCGTTCGGAGTGGCGGCGATCATCACCGACCGTCTCGGGCGGGTGTTGATGCATCTGCGAGACGACCACCCCGGAATCGCATGGCCGGGGTACTGGTCGTTGCCGAGCGGTCTCGCCGAGCCGGGAGAGACCGCCGCCGAGGCGATGTCCAGGGAGCTTCACGAGGAGACGGGGCTCAGCATCGCCTTGACACAGCGACTGGAGCATCCCAAGGACGCCGAAGGGGACCGTGTTGTGTTCTTCACCGGGTCCTGGGATGGGGATCCCGCGACGATCCCGCTGACCGAGGGCGTGAAGCTGGAGTTCTATCCGCTGCCCGGCCTGGCCGATCTGCGGGTTCCGCCGTTTGTCGCTCTGGCGCTGCGGCAACTCCAAGGCAGGGGGCTGCTTGGAGGTGGGGTGGGGGTGGTTGGTTCCTGAGGGGCCGGGTGGGTCTGGCAGCCCGGGGCCGGGTGCCCGGGCTGCACTGTGGGTGGTGGGCGGTTCGCGCTTTGCCGGGCGGTCAGGGCTCAGGGGTGTCGCGGTCGTTGATCTTCTTGTGCGTGGGGGTGCGGAACTCGTCAATGAGGACGGGGTACTGCTCCGCTCCGTGTCCGGCGGCGATCGAGCGGTCGGCCATCGCCTTGATCAGCTTCGGCAGCCCGGTGTCGACGCCGGCCGCCTCGCTCTCCTCGACCAGGTGCGCCATCGCCCGCGCGTCGGTCTCCAGGGCCGACACCTCCGCCGGGTAGGCGCCGCGGTCGATCTGCTCGGCGTAGCCCGGGAGCCATCCGGCCACCACGGTGGCGATCTGCTGCGCGAACGGCGCATATGTCGCGGCGTCGACGCCGGCCGTCCCGAGGAGGGCGGTGCCGTGGAGCCAGGCGTTCAGCACGTTCCACATCATGGCCAGGCCGGCCACGTCGTACAGGGACGCGAGCCCGGGGTCCCCGCCGAGGTGGACGACGGTACCGAGCGCGCCGAGCGCCGGCTCGTGCGCGTCGAAGACCGGTCGCGGCCCGCTGTGCAGGATCACCGCTTCGGCGGTCCCGATCGCCGGTGGGACGGCCATGATGGCGCCGTCCAGGTAGCGGGCGCCGCGCCGCTCGGCCCATCGGGCGGCTTCGCGGGCCTGGGCCGAACTGCCCGAGGTGAGGTTGACCAGCGTCGTGCCGTCCACCTCGGTGGCGTCGAGTACCTCCTGCACGGCCTGGTGGTCGGTGAGGCAGATGATCGTCAGGGAGCCGGCCTGGAGCGCGTCGCCGGCCGTCGGCGCCAGTCGTGCGCCTTCGGCCACCAGCCGCTCGGCCTTGGAGGTCGTGCGATTCCATACGGTCGTGGGATGTCCGGCCTTGAGGAACGCGCCGGCCAGTGCCTGACCCATCAGGCCGAGGCCGATGACCGTCACGGGGATGTCGGTGTCGTTGTCCATGGCAGCATCGTTAACGTTGATACCGGTCTGAAGGTCAAGTGAGGATGCGATGCGGATCGGAGAGCTGAGCCGCCGGACGGGCGTCAGGGCCCATCAGTTGCGGTACTACGAGGCGCAGGGCCTGCTGGAGGCGGATCGCGGCACGAACGGGTACCGCGAGTACGACGACGCGGCCGTGGTGCGGGTGAAGCAGATCCGGCACCTGCTCGGTGCCGGACTGTCCTCCGAGGACATCGCGTATCTGCTGCCCTGCGCGGTCGGCGAGGCGCCGGAGCTGCTCGGGTGCCCCGAACTGCTGGACGCGATGCGGACGCGGATGCGGCGACTCGACGATCAGATGGAGAGGCTCGCTCGATCCCGCGACGCTCTCGCCGGCTACATCGACGCCGCCGAGCGAACGGACGGCGAGGCGCCTCCCCTCTTCGCGTGCGTCGAGCCCCTTTCCGCCTGAGACGCCGTGCGGCTAGCGGTAGCCGCGTCTGAGCAGGTGGTCGGCCCCCGCCTCGAAGCCTTCGGGGGTGAGCAGTGCGAAGCCGAAGGCGTCGGCGAGGCGGTCGGTGACGTTGAAGGCGGCGCAGACCGCGAGCGCGTCCTCGATCTGCCTGGGTGAGGCGCCTGCGGCCAGCACTTCCCGCATGTCCTCCGCGCCGATCGTTCCTTCACGCGTCAGTTTGCCGAGCATCCGCAGGGTGGCCCGGAGCGGCTCCTCGATGGGGGCGGATTCCAGGTCGGCCAGCACGGCCGCCACGCGTGGTCCGTCCTGGTACGCGCGGCTTGCGGTCGCGGTGTGGGCGCGGACGCAGAACGCGGTCTCGTTCACCTGGGAGACGAAGGCCGCCATCAGCTCCCGGTCGCCCACCGACCAGTCGGAGGGCCCGCGCATCGCCTCATGGGTGAACGCCTTGGCCCGGGCGCCGTAGAAGTCGGGACGGTAGAAGACCAGCTTGGCGGCGTCGGGCACCGGGTGCCTGGAGATCAGTCGGATGAGCGCGAACAGCAGCTTGGTCTTGGGGCTGTAGCCGTGGTCGAGGATGTCAAGCCGCATGCTCGGGCCTCCCCTTGCCGGTCGCTTCGGCCAGGGCCGCCAGGCCGGCCTCGTACAGCCGGGCCGAGTGGCCGACCGCGGCGCAGACCACCAGCTCGAACACCTGGTCCTCGGTGAGGCCCGATGCCTTCGCCGCCGCCAGGTCCGCCTCGGTGACCTGCGCGGGGCTGCCGACGACCTTGCCGATCAGTGCGTCCAGCGCCGGGGGGAGGCCCTCATTGCCGAAGGCACGCGCCCGCTGCTGCGTGGATGCCCTCCCCTTGCCGCTCAGTAGGCGATCCACCAGGGCTCGGTGCGCTGCGCGCTTCCGGTCCTCGTTCGCCATGGCCCCTCCCTCGCATTCGTCCGTCCTCATGAACAAGACGATCGGCAGCCTGCCGAACAAGACATCCGGCCGGACACAGTCGAGTCATTTCCGGGCACCGGCACGCCACACAGACACTCCGGTGGCCGGTGCTGCCGGTACCGGTCAGCTCTTGAGGGTGCTGGTGCGGCGGTCGAGGATGGTCAGGGTCTCCTCGCACCAGCGGAGGTTCTCGCGCTCGAACGCCAGGCCGCGCATGAGGGTGAGGTAGGGGCCGATGCGGTCGGCGGTGGCCAGGTAGTCCTCTTCGGTGCGGCCGTTCAGGAAGCGGGCCTGGAGCCGCTCGAAGCGGGCGATCTTGGATTCTGCCCAGGACCGGCGCTCCCGCAGAGCGGCCATGACGGCCTCGGCGTCCCCCGCGTCCACCGCCTGGACCTGCACCATCAGCTCCTCGCGCATCGCGCCGGGGCGCGGGGGCCTGGCGGTGAACTCGTGCAGGGCGCGGCGGCCGGCCTCGGTGAGGGAGAACAGGCGCTTGTTGGGACGGCGTTCCTGCTGGACGACCCGCGCCTGGATCAGTCCGTCGGCGGCCATCTTGTCGAGCTCCCGGTAGAGCTGCTGGGGGGTGGCCATCCAGAAGTTGGCCACGCCGGCGTCGAAGCTCTTGGACAGGTCGTACCCGGACGCCTCACCTTCCAGAAGCGTGGCGAGGACCGCGTTCCGCAACGACATGGTTCCGAGCGTATCGGCCCGTGATCGCCGCCACGCCGCCGCCCGGTGGACGGCCTCCCGCGACGCGGCTAGTGTAATTTGCACCTATTCAACAAGTTGGATACCTCGGGGGTGTCGCATGCATCCGTTCAGGCGAGCGGTGGAGGCCGGGGACACGGCGGCGATCGCGGGCCTGCTGGCCGACGACGCCGTGTTCACCAGCCCCGTCGTGTTCCGGCCGTACCACGGCAAGGCCATCACGGCGGCGATCGTGCGAGCCGCGGCGCGGGTGTTCGAGGACATCCGCTACGTGCGGGAGATCGTCGGCGCGGACGGCCGCGACCACGCGCTCCTGTTCCAGGCGACCGTGAACGGCCGCGAGGTGCACGGGTGCGACTTCCTCCACCTGGACGAGGACGGCCTGATCGACGAGCTGACGGTGATGGTGCGCCCGCTGTCGGGGGCCACCGCGCTGGCCGAGGCGATGGGCGCGCAGTTCGAGCAGATCGAGCGCGAGGTCCTCAGCTCCTGAACCGCCCCCGCGCGCCGGCGCCGGGGTACGCTGCGCGGCATGCGGGGAGACGACCGTCCTGCTCGGGTCGAGGACGTGCACGAGCTGGCACAGGGAATGCCGCACGTCACGGTGGAGTACGGCAAGAGCGGGAACGCCGTCTACCAAGTGGGACGCAAGTCGTTCGTGTTCTTCCGCACCCCTCGTCCCGACGCGGGCGACCCCGCCACGGGCGAGCGCTACCCGGACGTGATCGTCTTCTGGGTGCCTTCCGAGTCCGACAAGGAAGCCCTGGTGCAGGACCGGGCGTCGCCGTTCTTCACGACCCCGCATTTCAACGGCCACCGCTCGGTGCTCGTGCGGGCGTGCCGCCTCGGCGAGCTCACGCTGCGGGAACTCACCGAGGTCGTCCAGGACGCGTGGCTCTCGCAGGCGTCGCGCAGGCGCGGGGAGGCCTGGCTCCGCGACCATCCGGCCGCTGATCCTCAGGTGCCGCCCCACCGGTCCTGAAAAGATCTGAGAATTCTCCGCCGCGGACGTCGAGAACGCGGGACCGGCTCCGTCCCAGGGTACGAGCAGCCGAGAACGGCCCGCTCGACGACACCGGCACAGGAGCGACGACCATGGAGCAGAACGAGATCGACGAGATCCTCGACCGCCCGTACAGCAGGGAGCTGCTGGCCCGCGACCTGACCCGGCTGGCCTACGTCGCCAAGGACGGCACGCCCCGCAACGTGCCGATCGGGTTCACCTGGAACGGCTCGGAGATCGTCATGTGCACCGCGACGAACGCCCCGAAGCTGCGCGCCCTGCGGCATCGCCCCGAGGTCGCGCTGACCATCGACACCGAGGTCCACCCGCCGAAGATCCTGCTCATCCGGGGGCGCGCCGAACTCGACGTCGTCGACGGCATCCCGGAGGAGTACCTCCAGATGAACGGCAGCTACGAGATGACGGCCGAGCAGCGTGTCGAGTGGGAGGCCGGGGTCCGCTCGCTCTACGACGGCATGGTCCGGATCGTCGTCACCCCGACCTGGGTGAAGCTCATCGACTTCGAGACGACCCTGCCCACCGCGGTGGAGGAACTGGTCCGGCGACAGGCCGAACGCCAGAACGCCTGAACGCCTGAAGGAGAAGACGATGGCCAAATACCTGCTGCTCAAGCACTACCGGGGTGCGCCCGCGGCGGTCAACGACGTGCAGATGGACCAGTGGACCACGGAGGAGCTCACGGCCCACGTCCAGTACATGGAGGATTTCGTCGCGCGGCTGGAGGCCACCGGCGAGTACGTCGAGAACCAGGCGCTCTCCCCGCAGGGCACGTTCGTCCGCTCGGACGGCGAGGGCCGCCCGCCCGTCACCGACGGCCCGTTCGCGGAGACCAAGGACCTGATCGCCGGCTGGATGGTGATCGACGTCGAGAGCTACGAGCGCGCGCTCGAGGTGGCCGCCGAACTGTCCGCGGCGCCCGGCGCGGGCGGGAGGCCGGTCCAGGAGTGGCTCGAGCTGCGGCCGTTCTACACCGCGATGTGCACCGTGACCGAGTGAACCCGTCGCTCGTGCGCGAGCTCGTGCCCGCGGTGATCGGAGTGCTGGTCCGCCGCGGCGCCGACTTCGCGTCCGCCGAGGACGCCGTGCAGGAAGCCCTGATCCGCGCGCTGGAGACCTGGCCGGACGATCCGCCGCGCGATGCGAAGGCCTGGCTCGTCGCCGCCGCGTGGCGCAAGTTCCTCGACGCCGCCCGCGCCGAGAAGTCGCGGCGGGGAAGGGAACAGACCGTGAAGGTCGAGCCGCCGGCAGGACCGGTGCCGGGCACGGACGACTCGCTGTGGCTCTACTTCCTGTGCGCGCACCCGTCCCTGTCCCCAGGTTCGGCCGCCGCGCTGACGCTGCGCGCGGTCGGCGGCCTGACGACGCGGCAGATCGCGGCGGCCTACCTCGTCCCCGAGGCGACCATGGCGCAGCGGATCAGCCGGGCCAAGCGGAGCATCGCGGGGCTGCCGCTCGACCGGCCCGGCGACCTGGCGACGGTGCTGCGGGTCCTGTACCTCGTCTTCAACGAGGGATACGGCGGGGACGTCGATCTGGTGGCCGAGGCGATCCGCCTGACCCGCCAGCTCGCCGCCTCCACCGACGAGCCCGAGGTCGCGGGCCTGCTGGCGCTGATGCTGCTGCACCATGCGCGGCGCGCGTCCCGCCTCGGCCCGGGCGGACGCCTGGTGCCGCTCGGTGAGCAGGACCGGTCCCGTTGGGACACCGGCCTCATCGCCGAGGGCGTGACGATCCTCCAGGCGGCGCTCGCCCGCGACCGGCTGGGCGAATACCAGGCGCAGGCCGCGATCGCCGCCCTGCACGCGGATGCCCCGGCCGCCGCCGAGACGGACTGGGTGCAGATCGTGGAGTGGTACGACGAACTGCTGCACCTCACCGGCAGCCCGGTGGTGCGCCTCAACCGCGCGGTCGCGGTCGGCGAGGCCGACGGCCCGCAGGCGGGCCTGGCGGAGCTGAGCAAGGTGGATCCGGGCCTGCCCCGCTTCACCGCCGTACGCGCCTACCTCCTCGAACGCGCGGGCGATCTTGCGCGGGCCGCCGAGCTGTACGCCGAGGCTTCCCGCGCGGCCACCAGCTTGCCGGAGCGAGACCACCTGACCCGCGAGGCGGCGCGGGTGCGGCAGGCACTGCGCTCCTAGCCGGTCACCAGTTCTCAGCCGTCAGCCCGCTTCGTGTAGATGATGTCGAAGTCGTGCTCCCAGGTCTCGTTGTCCAGGGACTTCTCCCAGGCCGCCTGGATGCCGCGGCCGTCGGCACTGAGCGTTCCGGTGAAGCGCTGATCGAACCCGGGGGCTTCCCGCCACATCTTCCAGACGCCGCCGTCGAAGGACATCCGGTAGACGCGGGACACGCCCCGCGAGTCGTAGTACAGGACGGTGTAGAGGCCGGACGAGTCGTCGAGGCCGACGAGCTGGGTGGCGGTGGGTGCGGGCGGCGGGGGCTGCGACCTGATGCGCAGGAAGGCGCCGCCCTCCAGCCGGTCGATGGTCACCCGGCCCCGCGCGTCGCCGAACTGCGGGACCTCGGCCGTCCACTCGCCGAGCAGGACGTCCAGCGCTTCCAACGCCGGATTCGGTGGCATCGTCGCCATCGCCTCTCCTCCGGTTGCCGTGATCGGCCGGAACGCATCGGACAGGACCGGCCGCCTCGGGTCTCGCTCGTATTCTTTCCCGCCACCGGACGACCGGGAAGGACCCGCGCGTGAGGCGACGGACCCGACCGTGGCCGAGACCGCCGCCCTGGTCGGCCCCCTCAGGAACGGAGAGAGCCTTGGTCGGAGTGCTCGAACGGCCTGCGCGCCGAGGCCGTTCCCTGGCGCGGTGCCCCGGTCCACCGGCCGATCAAGGCGGCCAGCCGTGGCATGACCAGGTTCACCATGACCGTGACGAGCACCCCGCTGATGACCGCCGCGCGGGCCGCCATCGGCAGCGCGGCGAGCAGGTCGCCGAAGAGCGCGAGCAGCACCATCACCACGGCGAACGCCACCAGCCACGCCGCGAGGGTCATCGCGAGCCGGGCCCGCACCGCGGCGTTCACCGCCGGCCGCCCTTCCGCACGGCCGCGGTCACGCCCTCGAAGGTCATGAACTCCGGCACCGTCAGCACGTCCATTGGTCGTCCTCCCTGCGTTCCGATTGCCTCGGTTCGACGCTAGGACGGCGACGGGTGATAAGTCCAAGACAGGCTTGCGCTGGCTGTAATAGCGTCTGCTTATGGAACTTCGGCAGCTCGGGTACTTCGTCGCCGTCGCCGAGGAACGCCACTTCACCCGCGCGGCCGAGCGCGTCCAGGTGGCCCAGCCGGCGGTCAGCCAGCAGATCCGCCGCCTGGAGGCCGAGGTGGGCGAGCCGCTGTTCCGGCGCGACCGGCGCTCCGTCGCGCTGACCGCCGCCGGGGAGGCGCTGCTCCCGCACGCCCGCGCCATGCTCGCCGAGGCCGCCAACGCCAAGGAGTCGATCGCCGCGCTGTCCGGGCTGCTCACCGGCAGCCTCGCGGTCGGGCTGGTCCAGCCGCTGCCCGACCAGCGGGTGCTCGCCCTGCTGGGCGCCTTCCACCGCCGCCATCCGCGGATCCGCCTCACCCTCCGCGAGGACGAGACCGACGGCCTGATCGCCGCCTTGACCACCGGCGAGCTCGACGCGGCCATCGTCGGCCAGGGCCCCGCCGACCCCCCGCTCGCCGCCGAGATGACCCCGCACGTGATCGCCCGGGAGGACGTCGTGGTCGCCCTGCACCCCGACCACCCCCTCGCGGCCCGGGACTCCCTCACCCTCCACGATTTGCGGGAGGAGCCGCTGGTGACGGCGCCCCGCACCAGCAAGCTCCGCACCAACATCGAGGCCGCCTGCGGCCGGTTCGGCTTCGTCCCGAACGTGGTCGCCGAGACCCGTGACCTGACCCTCGTGCGCCAGCTCGTCCTGCAGCGGATCGGCCTTGCCGTCCTCCCCGAATCCGCGCTCCAAGGCCCACCCGTGCTCGCCCGTGTCCCGCTCGCCCGTCCGTCGCTGGAGCGCCGGATCGTCCTCGCCGCCCGTCCCCACCACGCCAGCCCCGCCGGCCGAGCCTTCCTCGCCATGGCGCACCGCCGCCTCCTGCCCGACCAGCCCGGCACGGTGACGTGACGAAACGCTGAGTGGGCGTTCCGCGCCGGAACCGTTCCTCAACCAGCGGCGGCCTGCGCACCCGGGTACGGCGCCAGACCCGCCTCACCCCGTCCGCCTGCCGCGCACGCTTCGCCGCGTCGAGACCCGGGTTCTGAGCGGCAACGTCCTGCCGCATTGATCGGCCGTTCCTGCCAACCATCCATGCTCCCTGCGGCGTTCAATGGGCGTGAGTGAACCGACGCAGGAAGCCGCGTACATCTCGTTCGCGGCCGCAGCGTGGAAACGCCACTACGGCTTGGCCACGTTGCTGACCGGCGACGCCCACCGCGCCGAAGAGCTCCTCCAGGACTGCCTGGTGAAGCTGTACGTGCGCTGGCGCCGGGTGGCCGACGGCGATCCGGACGCCTACCTGAAACGGATGCTGGTCAACGGCAACGTCAGCTGGTGGCGGCGCAGACGGCGCGAGGTGCTGACCGAGGCCCCCGAACGCCTCGACGTGCGCTCGAACTCCCCGCGGGAACCGGACGACGAGCTGCGCCGGGCGCTGCTCGCCCTGCCCCGCCAGCAGCGCGCCGTCGTCGTGCTGCGCCATTACGCCGACATGACGGAGGCGGCGGCCGCCGAACTTCTCGGGTGCTCCGTCGGCACCGTCAAGAGCCAGCACTCCCGGGCGATGAAACGGCTCCGTTCGACGCTCGCCCTTCCGCAGACCGAGGAGATCACACGATGAGCGAGGAACAGCTGAGCCGGATGCTGCGGTCGGCGACCGACGGGCACCCGGTCCCCGACGCGCCGATCGAGACCGTGACGCACCGCGGCCGGCGCGCCAGGCGCAGGCGCCGCGCGGCCGCCGGCGCGCTCGGCGCCGGTGCGGCCGCGCTGGTCGTGGCCGCCGCCACCGTCGGCGCGAACCTCGCCTCCGGCGACGACGGCCAAGTGATCACACCCGGACGCGGCGGCGATGTCACCCTGGCCGGGGCGACCGAGGCCACAGCGGGCACGACGTTCCACGTGAAACTCACCTGGACGCTGAGCGCGCGCGGACGGCGCGAAACGGTGGAGACCTATCAGGGCGCGTTCGACGCCCCCAAACGGCGCGGCTACCTGCGCGGTCCCGGATCGGCGCCGATAGAGCAGCGCTTCATCGGCGACGACCGCTACGTGCGGCGCGGCAGCGCCTGGCGCAAGATCGACCATGGGCTGAACGGCTTGACGCGCGGCACCACCGGCCCGCTGGAGCTGACCGCCGATCCCGGCCGGATGCTGCGGATGCTGACCACGTTCGGAACGGTGACGCCCCAGGGCCGGTCGGGGAGCGGGGCGGCGGCGGTGCAGACCTACGCCTTCTCCCACGCGGCGCGTCCCTCAGAGGGTTCGCCGGCCGGGACGCGGATCACGGGGACGGTGACGATCGGGAACGCGACGCACAAGATCCAGAAGATCGTGCAGACGACCGTCATCGCCGGTGCGGATCCCGAGATCGCCGACCGGGACCCCGTCCGCTTCACCTCCGTCACCGAGTTCTCCGACTACGGGACGCCGGTGCGGGTCACGCGTCCGCCCCTGTAGGCCGACCGCGAGCCGGGCCGGGGCCGCCGGGACGCGGTCAACCGGCGCGGGAGGTCACCGTGAGCTCGGGGGAGGACGCCAGGGTCTGCAGGACGACGCAGTACCGCTCGGTCAGCCGCAGCAGGGTGGCCATGTCCTCCTCCGAGGCGTCGGTGTCGAGCTCGAACCGCAGCCGGATGGAACGGAAGCCGACGGGGGTCTCCCTGTCCACGGCGAGCGTCCCCCGGAAGTCCAGGTCGCCTTCGGCGCTCACCGTCCCGCCGCGAACGTCCAGCTCAAGGGCCGTCGCGACCGAGCGCAACGTCACACCGGCGCAGGCGACGAGCGCCTCCAGCAGCATGTCGCCGGAGCACAGCAGGGTGCCGTCGCCTCCGGCCGCCGGGTGCAGCCCGGCCAACGCCAGCGCGCGCCCCGTCTGCACCGAGCAGGTGACGCCGTCCTCCAGCGTCCCGGAGGCGTTCAAGGTCACCACGGCGGATCCGGGGTCCTCCCGGTAGCGCTCCTTGAGCGGCCTCTGCAACTCCCGCAGCTCTCGGCTCTCCATCAGGCCCCCATCCGATCGCGGAACGTCTCCCCCGGTGCCCGTCCCAGCGAGCCTAACTCCGCGAGGCGCGGCCTTCACCACCCGTCTTGAGGCCGTGGCGCGTCGACCGCCGCCACCGTTCGCCGACTGTTCACGCCGCCGCCTTGATCGACGGACGCCGGCCTCACCTCGACCTGGTGCTCTGTGCCTGCTCGTCACTTATATGGCCAGGAGGTCAGCTTGAAGGTTCCGGCTGGGAAGATGCGGCGGACGGCCGCGGTCGTGCTCACCACCGGTGCGGTGGCCGCCGCGCTCTCGGGGTTGGCCGACGCGTCCGGCGGCGATCGGACCCGCGAGGTCCGGGGGGCGCTGCAGGGCGGCAAGGCGCGCAACGTCATCCTGCTGATCGGCGACGGCATGGGCGACTCGGAGATCACGATCGCCCGCAACTACACCAGGGGCGCCGCCGGGCGGCTCGCCCTGGACACGCTGCCGCTGACCGGTGCGTACACCACGTACTCGGTCAACAAGGACGACCCGCGCCAGATCGATTACGTGACCGACTCGGCGGCCAGCGGGACCGGCTGGGCGACGGGGCACAAGACCTACAACGGCGCCATCTCGGTCACGCCGGACGGCAAGCCCGTTCCGACCATCCTGGAACTGGCCAGGCGCGCCGGTCTGCGCACCGGGGACGTGACCACGGCCGAACTCGGCGACGCCACCCCCGCGGTGCTGGCCGCGCACGTGGCGGACCGCGGCTGCCAGGGACCGGCCGACATGGCCAAGTGCCCGGTGCAGGACAAGGCCAACGGCGGGCCCGGCTCGATCTCCGAGCAGCAGGTGCAGACGGGCGCCGACCTCTACCTGGGCGGCGGGAGGGCCCGCTTCGCGCAGACGGTGAAGGGAGGCCCCTTCGCCGGCAAGACCGTGATCGACCAGGCGAAGGCCGCCGGATACACCGTCGTCACCGACGAGGGCGGGCTGAACGCGGCGAGGCCCGGGGGCAAGCTGCTGGGGCTGTTCGCCGACGGCAACATGCCGCAGGAGTGGACCGGTCCGGCGGCCAAGGTCGGGGGCACCGCCCCGGCCAGGTGCACGCCGAACGCCTCCTTCGGCGGCCCGCACCTGTCGTCGATGGCGTCCAAGGCCATCGGCCTGCTGGACGCGCAGACCCGGCACAGCCGCAAGGGCTTCTTCCTGCAGATCGAAGGCGCCTCCATCGACAAGCGCGACCACTCCGCCGACCCCTGCGGCCAGATCGGTGAGACGGCCGAGTTCGACAGGGCGGTGCGGGCCTCGCTCGACTACGCGCGCCGGAACCCCGACACCCTGGTGGTCGTGACCGCCGACCACGGCCACACCAGCCAGATCATCCCGCTGGAGGCCCAGAGCCCCGGCCAGACCGCCACACTGGTCACCGCCGACGGCGCCTCCATGAAGATCAACTACGCGACCAACGCGCCGGGCCAGTCCCAGGAGCACACCGGCACCCAGGTCCGCATCGCCGCCAAGGGCCCGCAGGCGGCCGGCGTCCTCGGCGTGACCGACCAGACCGACCTGTTCCGCACCGTCACCCGCGCCCTCGACGTCCGCTGACCCCCTCTCGGACGCGCCGCGTCCGGGCCGGTCGCGCGTGCGCCCGCCGTCTCCGATGAGACGGCCGGCGCCGCCGACCGGCCCGCCGCCATCAGCCCGCGCCTCCCAGGTAGGCCTCGACCACGCGCGGATCACCCGCGAGTTCGGACGCGGGTCGCTCCAGGGCGCAGCGGCCGATCTCCCCTTCCCGGACGGCGAGCGACAGGCCGTCCCGCGCGATCGCCACGATCAACGAACGGCCACACCGGCGTCGGAAGGTCTAGCCCCGTGCTCCGGTGCGCGGCTTGCTCGGTCGTGCGTGCCGCGTGGTGAACAGGGCGAGAGTGAGGCATGCAGCGGCCAGCAGGATGACGCACGCGACCGTCAGCGCGGTGGTGTAGCCGTGCACCACGGCCGCGTCCGGACGCGAGTGCGGGCGAGAGGCCAGGTATGTCGCGGTCGCACTGGCGGCGAGGGTGTTCAGCAGCGCGGTGCCCAGAGCCGCACCGAGTTGCTGGGCGGCGTTGTAGGCGGCTGACGCGGCCCCGATGTCGTGGCCGCGCATGCCCTCGGTGGCCAGGCCGGCGGTCGGGGGCATCACGCAGCCCAGGCCGAGCCCGGTGAGCACGAGCGCGGGAAGCAGGGCGACGGCGAACACGTCCGTGCCCGCCGCGGACAGGCGGGTCAGGACCAGCATCCCGGCGGCCGCGGTGAGCAGGCCCGGCACGATCACCGCCGCGGGCCGGACGCGGCCGTGGAGCCTCCCGGCGATGAGCATGGACCCCGCCAGCGTGGCCAGCGCGTTGATGATCAGGGTCAGGCCCGCCCGGACCGGCGAGTAGCCCAGCACCGTCTGTGTGTAGTAGCTCATGAACAGGTAGAAGCCGAACATCGCCACGAACATCAGGGTGATGGCGCAGAACGCGGCGGCGCGGGCGCGGTGCAGCAGGACCCGCATCGGCAGCAGCGGCTGGGCGGCGCGGATCTCCACGACGACGAAAGCGGCCAGCAGTGCCGTCCCGCCGACAAGGAGCGCCTGTACCTGGGCCGAGCCCCACCCCAGCGGTTCGGCCCGGGTGAACCCGTACACGACCGCGGCGAATCCGGCGAGGCTCAGCAGCGCACCGGCGACGTCCAGCCGCCCCCGGCCGGCGATCGGCCGGTCCGCTGGTACCAGCGTGATGCCGAGCGCGGCGAGCAGCGCGACCGGCACGTTGATGTACAGGCACCAGCGCCAGCCGGCGTACTCGGTCAGCAGGCCTCCGGCGATCAGGCCGATCGCCGAGCCTCCCGCACCGACCGCGGCGAAGACCCCGAACGCGCGGCCGCGTTCGTGTGCCTGGGTGAAGGTGGTCGTCAGCAGCGACAGCCCCGCGGGCGCGAGCGCGGCGGCGAAGCCACCCTGAAGTGCCCGCGCCCCGAACAGCATGAGGGGGTTCACCGCCGCGCCGCCCAGAGCGGACGACGCGGCGAAGCCGGCCAGCCCGATCAGGAACGTGCGCCGGTGGCCGACCGCGCCGCTGACCCTGCCGCCGATGAGCAGCAGTCCGCCGAACGCCAGCGCGTAGGCGGTGATCGCCCAGTGCCGGTCACCGTCCGACATCCCGAGCGCGTGCTGCGCCGACGGCAGCGCGATGTTCACGATCGTCCCGTCCAGGACCACCAGCAGCTGCGCGGCACTCACCACCGCCAGCGTCCACCACCGCCGCCTTGGCGCGCCCCCTTGCCTGTCACCGGGCGCCTCACCGGCACTCGCCGTCACCTGCGTCGTGTTGTCTCCGACATCCATGACTTCCAGCGTTCCGTTGAAGTCGTCCCGGAGACTTCTCACCGCTGCCGGCTGCTTCATCAGGCCTGAGCACCAACAACCCTCAACCCGCCGTTCAACCCACCCGACCAGGCACCGACGCCGCCCAACAGGCACAGCGCGACCGCCCCACGCGCGGACGCGCGGGTGTCGATCAGTGCGGGGTGTTCGTGGGGGGCAATGCGCGTCTACATACGATCTGTCTGCGAACCTCAAATGATGTGGGTACTGTCAACGCGTAGCCGAGTGCCCAGCACGCCGTCGTAGTTGCGGAACATGTGCTCGGTGAGGTGGGGCTCGTCGAGTACCTGATCTGGGACGGACTGCTCGTCGTGATCGCGGTCGACATTGTCTGGGGCGGCTGACCCGGCTTCAGCGGGCGGGGCGGTCGTAGATGAGTTCTTGGCCGTCTTCTTCGTCCCATTGTTCGCCTACGTGGGTGAAGCCCTGGCCCGCGATGGTGGCCAGGGAAGCTTTGTTGTCGGGGCTGATCGTGGCGCGGACCGTGGTGACGGACGGGTCGGCGGCGGCGCGTTCGAGGAGGGCGGCGAGCATCGCGCGGGCGTAGCCCTTGCGGCGGTGGGCCGGGTCGACGGAGTAGGCGATTACCACGGTCCCGTTCTCGTCCGGGGCGCCGTGGAAGCCGGCGTGGCCGACGACCACGCCTTCGGGTTCGGCGACGGCGGCCCGCACGATCCAGGGGGCGTGGGACGGGTCGCGGTCGAGCTGGGCGAGGCGGAAGCGCCACAGGAACTTCGCGTCGTCGGTGGTGAAGTAGTCGGTGAGGGGGACCCCGGCGACCGCGCCGGCGCCCTCCAGGTCGTCCTCCAGCAGGGCTTTCATCGCGGCGGGCGGCAGTTCGGCGAAGCGGATGGCAGGCGGCACGGGCGGCTCCTCGGGGCGGGGGCGATCACTCTATGTTGGGATCACCAACGATCGCCAATGGTTATCCGGGCCGGCGGTTCTCCGCGTGGTGGTCGACGACGCGGACCAGCAGTTCGGTGAGCCGCGTGCGCTCGCCCGGTGACAGGGGGGCGAGCAGGTCGTCCTGGATACGGGTGAGGACCTTGTCCAGCTCCGCCAGGTGGAGGGAGCCCTCGGGGGTGATCGTGATGACGTTGCGGCGCCGGTCGGACGGGTCGGGGGAGCGGTCGACCAGGTTCTTGGCGGCCAGTTCGTTCAGGGCGGCGACCACGTCGCTGCGGTCGATGCCCGAGCGGCGGCCGAGGTCGGCCTGGCTGGCCGGGCCGTACTCCTCCAGGGCGGCGAGCAGCCGGTAGTGGTAGCCGCGGGCGCCGGCCGCGGTGAAGCCCTCGGCGAGCAGGCGGTGGCTGTGCGCCGAGGCCAGGTTGATCAGCCAGCTCGGGGTGTGCCGGAGCCGCGTGGGCGTCCGGTCGTCGGACGTCGTCATGCGGACCAGTGTAGGGGCTTGTTGGTAGAGCCAACGATCGTTTACTGTTGGCATCACCAATGTTGGCACATCCAATGAAATGAGGATGTCGTGGACGACCGTGCTGAACTCTCCGCACTCGTGAGCCGGCTGGGGCTGTGGCTGGACGACAAGAGCCCCGGTGACGGGCGGGCCGTCTTCACCGAGGACGCCGAGGCGCGCACCGTGGGCGGGGTCGCGAAGGGGCGTGACGCCCTCGTCGCGCAGGCGCGCCGGAACCACACGGTGCCGACGCAGCACTTCATCACCAACCCGCTCATCGACGTGGACGGCGACCAGGCCGCGATCGGCGCGAACCTCCTGGTGGTCTTCGCCCAGGAGGACGGCTTGCGGCTGCTCGGCGAGCGCTACGAGCTGCGCGCCGTCCGGACGGATGAAGGATGGCGCATCAGGAGGGTCGAGGTCCGTCCGATCTGGGAGGCCGCGAAAGTCTGAGACCGTGCCGGTTCAGGGGGATGTGAGTTCCTCCGAGAGGGACTTCAACCGGGCGCGGGCGTCGGGGTCGTAGGCCTGAGCGTCCGCCCGCGCCTCCTTGAGCCCGTCGAAGAAGCGGCCGGACACGTCGTCCAGGGCGGGGTCGGTGACGAGGCGGTGCGTCGCGCGCACTCCCTCTTCCAGGGTGCTGATCGGCGAGGACACCATCTTGGTGGGCATGTAGGTGGCCGGGTGCAGGGCGTTCGCGGTGACGCCCGTCCCGGACAGCTCGGCGGCGAGGTCGATCGTGAACAGGATCTGGGCGAGCTTGCTCTGGCAGTACGCCCGCGTCCCGGTGTACCCGCGGGTGATCATCACGTCGTCGAAGTCGATGGCCTGCTGGCCGAGGCTGCTGACGTTGACGATCCGCGCGGGCGCGGAGGCGATCAGGGTGGGGAGCAGGAGCCGGGTGAGCAGGTAGCCGGACAGGTAGTTCACCTGGAACGTCAGCTCGTGGCCGTCCGCGCTCTCCTGCCGCGGGCCGCCGGTGCCGATGCCCGCGTTGTTGACGAGGACGTCCAGGCGCGGGTGGTCGGCGCGGACGGCCTCGGCGAGCGCGCGGGTCTCGGCGAGCGAGGACAGGTCGGCGCGGTACCAGGAGGCCTTGCCGCCGATCTCCTGGAGGGTCGCCTCGCCGCGCCGGTCGTCCCGTCCGTGGACGAGAACCGTGGCGCCTTCGGCGGCCAGCTCGGCGGCCAGGGCGCGACCGAGCCCGTCGGTCGCGCCCGTGATGAGGATGGTCTGCTGATCGATGGGACGCATGCCTCCATGGTGCCCGGTGCGGCGTCAGGGGCGGTCGAGGAAGTCCCGGACGAGCTTGACGAACTCGTCGGGGCGCTCTGCCATCGCCACGTGGCCGGTGTCGAGTTCGGCGTACTCGCTGCCGCGGATTCCCGCGAACAGCTCACGGTGGTTCTCGACGGGGATCGTCTGGTCGCGGGTCGCGCCGATGACCAGGGCGGGCGCCGCGATCCGGGGCAGCAGCGGGCGGATGTCGAGCCGCTTGACGAGGTCGATCTGCCGCAGCCTGTCGTCGGGCCGGCCCATGAACGCGTGCTGTTGTTCGACCGCGTCATGCCCGATCCGGTTGAGGAACGCGCGGCTGAACGCGGTGAGCGTCGCGAACCGTCCGAAGCTCTCGGGGCTGCCCGCGAGGCTTGACCAGGCGGTCATGTACTGCTGGACGTACTCGTCGCCCGCGTGGGACAGTCCCGCGACGGGCACCAGCCGCCGGACGAGGTCCGGGCGCAGCGCCGCGGCGGCCGCGGCGGTCGGGGCGCCGAGCGAGAACCCGACCACGTCCGCGGGGCCCGCGCCGAAGTTCTCGATCACGGCGTTGACCTGCCCGGCGAGCGTCTCGATGGTGAGCGGGGATCCGTCGTCCTCGGCGGGGTCGCCGCCGGAGAGGTCGGGCAGGAGGACGGTGCGGTGGTCGGTGAACGCGTCGAGCATCAGGTCCCACATCGAGGAGCCGGGGCCGACCCCGTGCACGAGGACGAGCGCGGGCCCCGATCCCACGACGCGGTAGGGGACGGTGGCGTTTCCAACGGTGAGCTTCGGCATGATGGGCCGTCCTTGGTGGTGTCGTTCCTGGACGCCGCCGACGCTGCCAGCGCCGTGCCGCGATGAGGAGCGGACGGCTTTGGCTAGGACAACCGGTCCCAGGCTCGGCCCTACGGACATCCAGGACGGAGCGGAATCATGGGGGCATGGAGATGGACCGCAAGGAGCTCGCCGACTTCCTCCGCCGCTCCCGCGAGCGGCTCCGCCCGCAGGAGGTCGGGCTGACGGCGGGCCCCCGGCGCCGCACGCCGGGGCTGCGCCGGGAGGAGGTGTCGCAGCTCGCCGGCATGTCGGCGGACTACTACATGCGCCTTGAGCAGGCCCGCAGCCCGCAGCCGTCCGCCCAGCTACTCGGTGCGCTGGCCCGGGCGCTGCGGCTGACGATCGACGAGCGCGACCACCTGTACGTCCTCGCCGGGCACCGGCCGCCCGCCGGGCCGTTCGCGGGCGAGTACGTCCGGCCGAGCATGCTGTACCTGCTGGACCGGCTGCACGAGACGCCGGCGCAGATCATCGGCGACCTCGGTGACCTGCTGGCGCAGAACGCGCTGGCCGAGGCCCTTTTCGGATGCGTCTGCACGGTGGAGGAGCCCGATCGGAACATCGTGTGGCGGTGGTTCACCGATCCGTTCGTCCGGGAGGCGTATCCGGAGGAGGAGCACGAACCGCACGGACGCCGGCACGTCGCCCAGCTGCGGGCCGCCGTCGCGCGCCGGGGCAGCGACGCGGCCGCGTCCGCCCTGGTCGAACGGCTGCACGCCGCCAGCGGCGAGTTCACCCGGATCTGGGACCGGCACGAGGTGGCCGTCGAGCGCACCGGCCGGATGAAGGTGGTGCATCCGGAGGTCGGCCCGATCGAGTTCGACACCGAGGCGCTGCTGACCCCGGCCGAGGACCAGCGGCTCGTCGTCTTCACGCCGCCGCCCGGCACGGGCAGCATCGAGTCCCTCGACCTGCTGCGCGTCATCGGCCCCGAGACGGCGCACCGCAGCCACCGCTGACCGGCGTCACCCGGCGGTGAGCCGCCACAGGGACGTGGTCTCGGCGGCGCGGGCCGCGTGGAGGGGGTCGTCGGGGTCGGCTGCGCGCGGGTGGCGCGGCGCGGTGTCGAGCCTGCCCGCGACCCGCAGGCCGGACGAGGCGATCATCTCCAGGAGTTCGTCCCGCGTGCGCAGGCCCAGGTGTTCGGCCAGGTCGGAGAGGATCAGCCAGCCCTCCCCGCCCGGTTCGAGGTGGTCGGCGAGACCGGACAGGAAACCGCGCAGCATACGGCTGCCCGGATCGTAAACGGCGTGCTCCAAGGGCGTGCTCGGCTTGGCCGGAACCCAGGGCGGGTTGCAGACGGCCAGACCGGCGCGTCCATCGGGGAAAAGGTCGGCTGGGACGACCTCGACGTGCACGCCCAGCCGGTCGACGTTCTCTTGGGCGCAGGCCAGCGCACGCGGGTCCTGGTCAGTGGCGACGACGTGCTCGATGCCCCGGCGAGCCAGTACCGCTGCCAAGACGCCCGTACCGGTTCCTACGTCGAACGCCGTTTTCGTGGGTGGCAACGGCGCCTCGCCCACCAGGTCGACATACTCGCCCCTGATGGGCGAGAAGACGCCGTAGTGCGGGTGGACGCGGTCGCCCCCCAGCGCGGGGATCGGAACGCCCTTCTCGCGCCATTCGTGTGCGCCGATCAGGCCGAGCAGTTCGCGCAGTGAGGTGATGTAAGGCTGGTCGTCCGTCCCGTAGGCCTCCGTACAGGCGTCCTGGACGTCCGGTGCTCGCCGTAGCGGAATCACGTGGCCGGGGTCGAACGGTATGAGCAGCATGCCGAGCGTCCGTGCGCGCTGGGCGCGTGCCTGCCGGTACAGGTGGAACGCCTGTGCGCGGTCTGGTTCGGGCTTGTTCCTGCGCCGCCGTGGGGGACGGTCGATCCGGCGCGCCATGGCCTTGAGGAGTTGCCGCGCGTTCTGGAAGTCGCCGCGCCACAGCAGCGCGGTGCCCTCGCATGCCAGGCGGTAGGCGTCGTCCGCGCGCGTCTCGTCGTCGGCGACCACGACGCGGCGGGGCGGGGGCGCGCCGCTCTCCGACCGCCAGCGGACGCGATGGTCCCGGCCGTCCTCCTGCCAGGAGATCTCGTCCACAGGGGTACCGTATCGGCGTGCGTCTACCTGGGCCATTGCATGCCCTTAACGAAGGCCTCGCCTTCCTGCTGGAACTCGTCGCCATCGCCGCGCTCGCCTGGTGGGGCTTCACCGCGAGCGGGAACGTGCTGGTCAACATCGTCCTCGGGCTCGGTGCCCCCGCCGCCGCGATCGTCCTGTGGGGGATGTTCGCCGCCCCACGGGCTCGCTTCACCGTCGCGCTGCCGCTCGTCCTGCTGGTGAAGGCCGTGGTGTTCGGCGCGGGCGCGCTCGCCTTCTACGGCGTCGGCCACGCCACGGCGGCCATCGCCTTCGCGGTGATCGCCTTGCTCAACACCGCTCTGGCGACCGCCGACCGCGACGCCCACTTCCGCACGGCCGCCAAGTGAGCCAGTACTTCCAGAATGGCGAGGAGGTGCTCTGGAATCCCGCGACCAGGGTCGCCGGGCTCTTCCTGGACATGGCGGAAGCCCATTCCCGCCTGCTCGGCGTCCCGTCCGGTCTCGGGCCGATGGAGGAGGACGAGTGCCAGGTGGACGTTCAGGCGTTCGCCCTGTTCACCGACGCGCTCGTCCGATACCACGCGAACTCCTCCCACATGATCCTCAGGTCGCTGATGGAGGGCTTCACCGCGATGGCGCTCGCGATCGCGGACAGCGCCGGAAGGCCCGTCGCGGCCGCCCGGGAAATGGCGGACGATCCCGCCGTCCGCCGCCTTGTCGACCTCGCTCACGAGAACGCGACCACCATGGCGCGCTAGGAGTCACTGGGCGAGATCGTCACTGGAAAGGTGTCCGGAAGTCTCGGCGAGTTCGTGCAGGGCCGCTTCTGAGGGGGACCCCGGTTCGGCCGCGTAGAGCATGAGGCGGCTGAGGTCGGGGTCGCCGGGCAGGTGCAGCGTCTCGAACGGCAGGACGAGCCGTCCCACCTCGGGATGGTCGATGCGGGCCTCGCCGTGCGTCAGGTCCGTGACGTGGTGCGCCGACCAGAGGCGGCCGAACTCCGGGCTCCGCTCCCGCAGGCAGTCGATGACCGCGTGCAGGTGCGGGTCGTCCGGGTCCTGGCCGGAACGGAACCGCAGGTAGGCGGCGTTCCGGCGGGCCACCGTCGGCCAGTTGCCGCCGAGCCGGGCCTTGTAGTCGGCGTTCAGGTGGATCTGGTGGGACCAGGTCCGCTCGTCCGGCGGGACGTTCGCGAGGTCCACGAACACGGCGGCGGTGAGCCGGTTCCACGCGACCACGTTCGTGTAGTGCCCGACGACGTACGCGGGGGCGTGCGTGAACGAGTCGAGCAGGTGCTGGAGCGGGGCCCGCAGGCGCGGAGGCGCGGTGACGGGCGCGCGGCGCGGCGGGTGGGCGAGCCGGTGGAGGTGGGCGTGCTCGTCGCCGTCCAGCCGCAGGGCCCGCGAGATCGCGTCCAGGACCTCGGTGGACACGCCGTCGGCCGTCCCCTGCTCCAGCCTGATGTAGTACGCGACGCTGACCCCGGCGAGCTGCGCCAGCTCCTCGCGGCGCAGCCCGGGGACGCGCCGCCGCGTCCCGTAGGAGGGCAGGCCGGCGTCGTCGGGACGCAGCCGCGCCCGCCGCGACTTGAGGAACTCGCCGAGTTGGCCGTTACGCGCCATGCTGCCGAGGCTATCCGGGGCCTCCGCGCGCATTACCGTTGTCCCCACTTGTCCTGGCATGTGGCGGGGGGCCGGATGTACCCACGACGGTTCGGGCCGTACGAGTTGCTGTGCGAACTGGGTGAGGGCGGCATGGGGGCCGTCCACCTGGGACGGGCGCCGGACGGGCGGATCGTCGCGGTGAAGACGATGAAGGGGCTCGTCGACCAGAGCGAGGAGGGGCGCCGCAGGTTCGAGCGGGAGATCACCGCGCTGCGCAAGGTCGACGCCCCCAACGTCGCCGCGTTCGTTGACGCCGACATCACGGCCCCGACCCCCTACCTGGTCACCGAGTACGTCCAGGGGCGTTCCCTGGACGCGGTCATGGCGGACGGACCGCTCGGGACGGAGGACCTCGGCCGGCTGGGGCTCGGGCTGGCCCGCGCTCTCGACGCCGTCCACGGGGCCGGGCTGGTCCACCGGGACGTCAAACCGGCCAACATCGTCATCGCGGGCGGTGAGCCGGTGCTCATCGACCTCGGCGTCGCCCACCACGTCGACATCACCCGCATCACCACCAGGCCGGTCGGCACGCCGCGCTACATCGCGCCCGAGGTCCTGAAGAACGTGAAGCCGACCTGGGAGGCGGACGTCTTCGGCTGGGGCGCCGTCATGGCCTACGCGGCGACCGGCCGGCCCTGCTTCCCGGGCGACTCGACGCCGGCGATCTTCTACCAGATCTTCCATGAGGAGCCCGACCTGGCGGGCGTCCCCGGCTGGCTGCGCGACATCGTCCACCGGGCGCTCGCCAAGGACCCGGCGGACCGGCCCTCCGTCCGGTCGCTCCGCGAGGCCGTGACCCGCCGGCCGCAGGTGGAGCAGCTCCAGGCCGCCTACGCGGAGGCCCGCGCCGCGCACGAGCACGCCCGTGCGGAGGGCATCGCGTTCGGCCTGCACGCGATCGCCGCCGCGGCGGGGGACCGCGTGCTGGCGGCGAGCAGCCTGCTGGACCAGGCGCACGCCGCCCGGGGCTCGGGCAGGCTCGACCGCGCGGAGCCTCTGTTCGAGGAGGCGCGGGACGCGTCCGCTGCCGTCGGGGCCCGGCAGGACGAGGGCTGGGCGCTGGACGGCATCGGTGTCTGCCTGCGTCACCGTGACGAGGACGGTCCTGCCGGCGAGGCCTTCGCCGCGGCGCTCGCCGTCGCCGAGGAGGTCGGCGACACCGTGCTGCGGGCATGGAACCTGTGCAACCTCGGCGACCTCGCTCTGCGGCGCGGTGACCGCAGGGCCGCCGCCGCCCGTTACGACGAGGCCCTGACCGCGTCCCTCGACCACCCTGAGATCCAGGTCGAAGCCTTGGTGGGACGGGCGCGCACCGCGTTGAAGCTGAAGGAGCACGAGACGGCGGAGTCACTGTTCGAACGCGCCGCTCGTGCCGCGGAGGGGATCGACCACCTTCGCCAGGCAGGTTGGGCCTGGTACGACCGCGGCGAGTCCGCCCGTGGGCGCGGTAAGCACGACCGGGCCAAGGATGCCCTGGAGGCCGCGCTTGCTATCGCCACCCGGATCGAGGACCGGCTGATGGAGGGCTGGACACTGTGCAAGCTCGCCGGGTGCCTCCGCGACACCGGCGCTAGGAGCGAGGCCATCGCCAGGTACGAGCAGGCTCGTGACGTCGCCGATTCCTTGGGCGACGCGAAGATGCGGCAGTACGCCGTCACCCGCCTGAACGCGCTGGCCTGAGGGCGGCGGGTCAGGCGGCCTTGGTCGTGATGTCGCCGTTGCTGGTGCTGACGTCGAGCCGGAACTGGGCGGACGGGTCGTTCGGGATGCCGAGCCGCCGGTCGCCGTCGCCGGTGTGCGTGCTCACGCGGTAGCGTCCCGCGGGCATGGTGACCGTGACCTCGCCGTTTTCGGTCTTCGCGCGGACGTTCTGCGGCGAACCGGGGGTCAGGGTGACGTCGCCGTTGTCCGTCTCGGCGTCGACGCCGCCCTTGAGGCCCCTCCCCCGGATCTCGCCGTTGTCCGTCCTGACCTTGATCGGCCCTGTGGCCCCGTCCAGGCGGATGGAGCCCGAATCCGTGGACACGTCCACCTTGCCCACCTTGGACAGGGTGATGGAGCCGTTCGATGTGCCGCCGGACACGGGGAGGCCGGCCGGGAGGTCGACCGTGTAGCTCACCGAGCAGCGGGAGCCGCAGCCGCTCAGTGTCAGGACACCGTTCTCGATCCGGTACGTGGGGCCCTCCGGCTTGTCACCACGGTGCTTGACCTTGCGGTGCAGGGACGCCTTGGACGAACCACCGTGCAGTGTCACACTGCCGGATCCGATGTGGTCCAGTCGCACAGCGGTGATTTTGCCCTTCAGCGCGGCGTCGTCCTCGTAGGTGGAAGCGAATGCCACGTCGCATGCGCTGAGTGCGGTCACGCTGACCGCGGCTAGGGCGAGGGCAGAAAGCATGCCACGCACAGCGATCCTCCTGGTCGATATGGATGAACGCTGCTGAGCCTAAGGAGACGGGCACCGGAAGGCCGTCACGCCAAGGAGCCAGGTTCGTCCTACCTCCCAGGTCGCTGAGCCTGCTACCGGGAGTGGTACGAACGGGCGGGGACTGGGTAGGCGCGTCCCGCGCAGCGAGGGTCTCTGTCATGACCGCACTCACCACCGCCGTGGCCGCTCCCCCAGAGCGGATGTCGTCACGGCACAAGCTGGTTCTTACTCTCTTGCTCGGCGCGCAGTTCATGCTCGCCATCGACTTCTCCATCCTGAACGTGGCGCTGCCCGTCGTCGGCAGAGGACTGGGCTTCGGACTGGACGAACTCCAGTGGATCGCTACGGCGTTCGCCCTCCCCGCCGCCGGATTCACGTTGCTGTTCGGTCGCGTGGCCGATCTGGCCGGACGGCGCCGGATGCTGCTCGCGGGCATGGCGCTGCTGGCCGGAGGTTCGCTGGTCGGCGGACTGGCCACGTCACCGGCGATGCTGCTCGTCGGGCGCGTCCTGCAGGGCCTGGCCACGGCGATCGCCACACCGGCCGCCCTGTCGCTGCTCACCACGTCCTTCCCGGAGGGGCCGCTGCGGACGCGGGCGCTCGGGCTCAGCGGCGCGCTGATGTCGGCCGGGTTCACCGTCGGCGCGATCCTCGGCGGGGTGCTGACCGACCTGCTGAGCTGGCGCTGGGCGTTCCTGGTCAACGTTCCGGTGGCGGTGCTGATCTTCGCGGTGACGCCCGCCGTGGTCGCGGAGAGCCGGTCCCGGGACGGGGCGAGGCTGGACGTTCCCGGCGCGGTGACCGTGACCGGCGGGCTCCTCGCCCTAGTCTACGGGATCACGTCCGCCGGGTCGGCCGGGTGGGGCTCCCCGGCCGCGCTCGGCGCACTGGTCGCCGCGGCGGTCCTGCTCACCGCGTTCATCCTGGTCGAGCGGCGGTCGCCGGCCCCGCTCGCGCCGCTGAACGTCCTCACCCGGCGCACCGTCACCTGGGGCAACGTGGGCGGGTTCGTCGCGTTCGCCACGGAGACGTCGCTGGTGTTCCTGATGACGCTCTACCTCCAGAAGGTCCTGGGCTTCTCGCCGCTGGCGACCGGGCTGGCGCTCGGCGTCCTCGGCGCCGGGACGTTCGCCGGAGGCGTCGCCGCGCCCCGCATCATGGGACGGTTCGGCGGCCGCGCGACGCTCGTGTCCGGGCTCGTGCTGCAGGCCGCCGCCACCGCCGCGCTTCTGGGCCTCGGGGACTCGCGCGGCGCCCTCGGCCTGCTGCTCGCCGCCACCGCGATCGGGGGATTCGGGAACCTCGTCGCGATCGTCGCCTTCATGGGGATCGCGACGTCCGGGCTGCCGGACGGCGAGCAGGGCCTCGCGACCGGGCTCGCCACGATGACGCAGCAGGTCGCGATCACCCTCGGCATCCCGGTGATGAGCGCGGTGGCCACGGCGAACGCGTCCGTCCTCGGCGGCGTCCACACGGCGACCGCCGTGAACGTCGCGATCGTCCTCGCCGGCGCGGCCCTCGCCGGGTCGTTCCTGCGCCGCTCGTAGGAGACGGCCATGAACCTCGAACTCGAAGGCAGGGTCTACATCGTGACCGGCGCGTCCGCCGGGATCGGCGAGGCGACCGCCGCCCTCCTGGCCCGCGAGGGCGCCCGGGTCGTCCGGGTGGCGCGCTCCCCCGTCGACGTGCCCGCCGACCTCACCCGGCCCGACGCCGCGCAGCACGTCGTGGACGTCGCGCTGGAACGGCACGGCCGCCTGGACGGCCTCGTCAACAACGCGGGGGCCCTCGAATCCCGGATCGGGTTCCTCGACGTCACCGACGCCCAATGGCACGCGACGTTCGAGCTGAACCTGCACGCGGCAGTGCGCATGGCCCGCGCCGCACTGCCCGCACTCATCGATCAGGGGGCCGGAAGCATCGTGCACGTCTCCAGCGAGGCCGCACGTTTCCCCGATACGCCGCTGGTCGACTATGCAGCGTCCAAGACGGCGCTGCTGTCGGTGTCCAAGACGCTGGCGGGGGAGTTCGGCCGCTGCGGAATCCGCTCCAACGTCGTCGCGCCTGGCCCGACCCGTACGCGCCTGTGGGACGAGCCCGGAGGGTTCGCCGACCAGTTGGCCGACCAGTACGGACTGCCTGTGGAGGAGGCGATCCGACGATTCGTCCAGGACGAACGGCGGCTCCCCACCGGACGCCTTGGCACGCCCCAGGACGTCGCACGGGTCATCACTTTCCTGCTGTCACCGCTGGCCGCCCAAGTCACGGGCGCCGAATGGGCCGTGGACGGGGGAGCGCTGCGGCAACTGTGAACGGTGCGTGCCGGACGTCACGGGCGTCCGGCACGCCGCCCCCTGGCGATACAGACCGGCGCGGGCCGGGTCAGGCCGGCACCTTGTCGAGGAACCCGGTCACCCGGTCGAACCTGCCGTCGTCGTCGAAGGTCGCCACGTCGAACCCGACCACGATCGCCTCGCCGCCCTCCGGGCCGAGTTCCCAGGTGAAGCGGGCCACGTTGTGGTGGGCGTCCACCGTCCCCGCGGCGCGGAACACCAGGCCGGGGAACTGCTGCTGCGCGGCGCCGACGAACGCGTCGATCGCCTCGCGCCCCTCGGCCACACCGAGCGGGTCGACGTAGACCGGGCTCTCCGTCCACAGTGCGTCGATCGCGGCGCGGCGCGCGGCCGGGTCGGTCTCGTTCCACACGGCCAGGTAGCGCTCGACCCGCTGCTGCACATCGCTCATGTCATGACTCCTGTCTGATCGTTCGGGTTCGTCGCCCCGATGACCTCTACGGTGCCGGGCCGGCGACGGAAGATCGATTACCTGGGAGGTCATGCCCGCGCGTCCGGTGGCCCGGCCGCGACGATGATGTCGGATTCCTGCCAGTGAAAACCCCTGACCATCGGTGATGCTGGAGGCATGCACGAGGACGTGGAAAGGTGCGTGCGGGCCGTCCAGTCGAAGGACGCCCGCTTCGACGGATGGTTCTTCACCGGGGTCGTGACCACCGGGATCTACTGCCGTCCGAGCTGCCCCGTGGTTCCGCCCAAGCCGGAGAACATGCGCTTCTACCCGAGCGCTGCCGCCGCCCAGCAGGCCGGGTTCCGGGCCTGTAAACGGTGCCGTCCCGACACTTCCCCAGGCTCACCCGAATGGAATCACCGCGCGGACGTCGTGGCCAGGGCCATGCGCCTCATCGCCGACGGCGTCGTCGACCGTGGGGGCGTTCCCGGCCTCGCAGCAAGGCTCGGCTACAGCACGCGGCAGATCGAGCGCCAGCTCAACGCCGAACTGGGCGCGGGCCCGCTCGCCTTGGCACGGGCCCAGCGCGCGCAGACGGCGCGGCTCCTCATCGAGACGACGCCCCTCCCCATGGGCGACGTGGCGTTCGCGGCGGGATTCGCCAGCATCCGCGCCTTCAACGACACCGTCCGCGAAGTGTTCGCGCTCACCCCGTCCGCCCTGCGCGACCGCGTCGCCAAGGGACATCCGCCCGCCGGGCCCGGTTCGCTGTCGCTGCGGCTGCCGTTCCGTGCACCGCTGTGTCCGGACAACCTGTTCGGGCATCTCGCCGCCACCGCCGTGCCCGGCGTCGAGGAGTGGCGGGACGGCGCTTTCCGCCGTGCCCTGCGGCTGCCCCACGGGCACGGCATCGCCACGTTGCGGCCCCAGCCGGACCACGTCGCCTGCACGCTCAGCCTCAGCGACCTGCGCGACCTCCCCATCGCGATCAGCCGCTGCCGCTGGATGCTCGACCTGGACGCCGATCCCGTCGCCGTGGACGACCTCCTCCGCACCGACCCCGTCCTCGCGCCGCTCGTGGACAAGGCCCCTGGGCGCCGAGTGCCCCGCACCGTGGACGCCCCCGAATTCGCCGTCCGCGCCGTGCTGGGCCAGCAGGTGTCGACGGCTGCGGCCCGGACCCACGCGGCGCGTCTGGTCACGGCCTACGGCGACCCCATAGACGACCCAGGCGGCGGGCTGACGCACCTCTTCCCGACCCCCGCCGCCCTTGCCGAACTCGACCCGGAGTCGCTCGCTTTCCCCAAGACCCGCCGCACCACCCTGATGACCCTTGTCGAAGCCCTCGCCAAGGAGGAGATCGACCTCGGCGTAGGGAGCGACTGGGACGAGGCCCGCGCGCGCTTGTCCGCCCTACCCGGCTTCGGCCCCTGGACAGTCGAGACCATCGCGATGCGGGCCCTTGGCGACCCGGATGCGTTCATCCCCGGCGACCTGGGCATCAGGGCGGCCGCCGCAACGCTCGATCTTCCCGTCACCCCTGCGGCCCTCACCCGACGCGCCGCACAATGGCGGCCATGGCGCGCCTACTCCGTCCAGTACTTGTGGGCCACCCTCGACCACGCCATCAACCTGCTTCCCGCGAACTGAAGGAACCGCTGTGGAAACAACGCACGTCGTCATAGAGAGCGTCGTAGGACCGCTCACCTTGGTCGCCACGGACGGCGGACTGTCCGGGCTCTACATGGAGATGCAGCGGCACCGCCCGTCCCAGGAGACGTTCGGCGCCCCAGGCGACCCTGAAGACGAGCCCTTCGCGACCGTCGCTGAACAGCTCAACGCGTACTTCGCAGGCGACCTGACCGAGTTCGACCTGCCGCTCCGCCTCCACGGGACGCCCTTCCAGGAGCGCGTCTGGGCCGCCCTGCAGGAGATCCCCTATGGCCAGACCATCACGTACGGCGAACTCGCCGTCGAGATCGGCAGCCCCACCGCGTCCCGCGCGGTCGGCCTCGCCAACGGGCGCAACCCGGTCGGCGTCATCGTCCCCTGCCACCGCGTCGTCGGCTCCACCGGCTCCCTCACCGGCTACGGGGGCGGCCTCGACCGCAAGCGGTACCTCCTCGACTTCGAGCGCAAGGTCCGGGCCACCGAGAACGCGCTGTTCTGACCCTCGCGAAGGAATGTCGGAGCCCCGGGTTACCGTGCTCGTGATGGCCGTCCAACCTGAGAAGGGCTGATCGAGGTGGAGTTCCGAGTCGAGCGCCAGACGTTCGCCGACGCAGTTGCGTGGGCCGCGCGGACGCTGCCGTCGCGTCCCGCGCTCCCCGTCCTCGCGGGCATGCTCATCGAGGTCACCGAGCAGGGCGAGCTCACCCTCGGCGCGTTCGACTACGAGGTGTCCGCCCACGCCACCGACGAGGCCGCCGTGGCGGAGCCGGGCCGCGCCCTCGTCCCCGGGCGGCTGCTGTCCGACATCGTGCGCAACCTCCCGAACCAGCCCGTGGACGTCCTCACCAAGGGCTCCGAGGTCGTCGTCCGCTGCGGCCCCCGCCGAGTTCGGCCTCCTGACGCTGCCCGTCGAGGACTACCCCACCCTCCCCGAGCCGCCCGCCCGCGCCGGCACCGTCCCCGGCGACCTGTTCGCCGCCGCCGTCGCGCAGGTCACCCCCGCCGCCGGACGCGACGACACCCTGCCCATGCTCACCGGCGTCCGGATCGACATCGAGGGCGACACGATGTGGCTCGCCTGCACCGACCGGTACCGCATCGCCGCCCGCGAGCTGACCTGGTCCCCGGAGGAGCCCGGCTTCACCGCCGGGGTCGTCGTCCCCGCCCGCACCCTCGCCGACACCGCCAAGGCGATCAGGCGCGGCGCGGAGGTCTCCATCGGCCTCGGCGGCACCGCCGACACCCTCATCGGCATCTCCGGCGGCGGACGCAGCATGACCAGCCGCCTCCTCGACGACCAGTACATCAACTACCGGTCCCGGCTCACCGGCACCTGGACGTCGGTCGCCGAGATCCGGGTGGCCCCCTTCGTCGAGGCGATCAAGCGCGCCGCCCTCGTCACCGAGCGCGGCACCCCGATCCGGCTGGCCTTCACCGCCGACGAGGTCCGCATCCGCGCCGCCACCGGCGACTCGGCCCGCGCCAACGAGAGCGTCGGCGCCCAGCTCGACGGCGACGACATCGACATCGCGTTCGCCCCCCAGTACCTGCTCGACGGCCTCGCGGGCATCGACACCGAGTACGCCCGCCTCGAATGCACCGGCCCCACCAAGGCCGCCCTCCTCACCGCCATCCCCGACAAGAAGGACGACGAGCCCGACCCCGAGAACACCGACACCGGCTACCGCTACCTGGCCATGCCCGTCCGCCTGACCGGCTAGCTGTGTTTCCGAGTCCCGGCCCACTTCGCTCGCCTGGCGGCTCGCTACGTGACCGGTCCCCGGCGAAGGGGGATCGCTTCGCGATCAGCCTGGCTCCTCGGCGTTCTGCCCATGCGTGTGACGGCCGACCGTGTCCTCGTGCAGGGAGGCGTGGCGGTCAGAGGTCGAGGACGGCCAGGACGAAGCGGACTTCCACGTCCTCCGCGTTGCCGTAGGAGTGGGGGCGGTCACCTACGAAGACGGCGGCCGTGCCGGCCTCGACGAGGTCCGTCCGGCCGTCCACGACCAGGGTGAGCGTGCCCTCCTGGACGTACACGATCTCCTTGGTGCCCGGTACGTGCGCGTCGCTCTCGCGCGTCTCGCCGGGTTGGAGCACCCAGTTCCACAGCTCCAGCGACGGCCGCGGGTCGCTGCCGGCCAGCAGCGTTCCCGTCCCGCCGTGTTCGCCCTGCCACAGCACGACGTGCCGCTCCGGCCGGAACATCCGCACCGGGGGCTCCTCCTCGACCTGCACGAGCCGGGTCAGCGGCACCCCGAGCGCGTCGGAGATCCGGATGAGCGTCCCCAGGTTCGGGTTGCCGCGCCCCTGCTCCAGCCCGACCAGCACGCCCTTGCTCACCCCGGCGCGCCCGGCGAGCTCGTCCAGGCTCCACCCGTGCCCGGCCCGCAGCGCCCGCACCGTTCGCGCGACGGCCTCGCCGATCGCCTCCGGCCCGCCCGACCCGGTCTCCTGCCCGCTCAACCCCGGCCTCCCGCCCGCACGGCCGCGCACGGGCCGTGATCCGACGTCCCCCACGATCCCACCATCGCCGGTTGAGGCGTGCGCCGTCTCCGAGCTCACGACTGAATGCTCACCACGGACCGGTACCGGTTCGCGTGGTCACGCGAGGTGGGGGACCGTGCCGGCGGCCAGGCCGTGGACCCAGTCGAAGATCACCTCGTGGGCCTGCTGGAGGGCGCCGTTCTGGCAGTGCAGGTGCCCGCCGCCGGCCTCGGCGAAGGTGTGCACCCGTGCCGAGCGGGCGCCGGTGAGCCGGGCGGCGAAGTCGTGGCCGAGCGCGGGGTCGTAGAAGTGCTCGCGCTCGGCCAGCAGGACGAGGCAGTCCGCGGTGATCTCGCCGGCCCAGTGACGGTCGTCGAAGGGGCGCATCGCGTCGATCAGGCCGGGCAGCGTCGCGGCGCCGAACGTCCATAGCGCGTTGCCGATCCCCCAGCGAACCTGGGCGTCGAACCTGCCGTACAGGGGGACGGCGCGCCGCATCCACCACGGCATGCGCTGGAACGCGCCGCGCACCGGCCGGGGCACGTTGTGCAGGAACGCGCGGTGAGCATGCCGGGGAAGTAGTCGTACAGGACGACACCGTCGTAGCGCGGTTCGAACGCGGCGGCCCGGGCGAGGAGGTGGCCGCCGAAGCTGATGCCGACGCCGACCAGGAGCCGGGGCTCGACGAGGCCGCCCAGCCAGTCGAGCACGGCCCGGGTGGGGCGCTCCCATTCGGCGGTGAACGGCATGCCGTGCTCGCGCAGCGCCGACCCCTGTCCCGGGCCGGTGAACATCAGGACGCGGTGGCCGCGCCGCACCGCCGCGGCGCCGATCATGAAGTACAGCTCCTCAAGGGTGGAGTCGAAACCCCCCTGCACGACCAGCACCGTGCGGGTGTCCGGGCCGGCGGGGCGCATGAACAGGGCCTCCAGGTCGGCGCCGTCGTAGGGGATGCGGGCGCGGGTGACGTCCATGCCTAGGGCGTCCATCCCGGCGTCGAACAGGTCGGCGCCGGCCGTGGCGGCCGCGGCGCGGCGCGGGTCCGCCGCATCCAGGAAGAACTCGGCCTGCCTCAGGTAGTTGGCGGCCCGGAGCAGCGCGGTGCCCCGGGAGACGGGCTCGCCGTATGTCCGTCCTCGCGCCGCGACGCGGTCCGCCATCGCCGACCATTCGCGGTACCACGACTCGAAGTCGCCTCGGCGGACCCGTGCCATGACGGCGGCGACCTCGCCGAACTCGCCGCCGTCGTAGGCCGCGGCCCACAGCCCGCGCAGCGCCTCGAAGTCGAACGCGGGCGTCCGGGAGAACCTGATCCTGCGCATCCCGACCCATTTCCATGTCATGACACATATTCGGCGGGCGACCAGCCTATGCATGTCATGACACATAAAGCAATAGACTCCCCCCGTGGAGCCCGTACTCGAACTGCTCATGGCCCTGAAGACCGCGCAGCGGGAGGTCGAGCGGCGGTTCAACCACCTGCTGCGCCCCTTCGGCGTCACCGCCGTCCAGGCCGAGGCGCTGCTGATCATCGCCGACGGGCAGCCGGTCTCCATCGCCGACCTCGGCGCCCGGATGGCCGCCGACCCCGGCCACCCCAGCCGGCTCACCGACCGGCTCGCCGCCGCCGGGTGGATCGAGCGCCGCCCCTCGCCGGCCGACGGGCGCCGGACCGACCTCACCCTCACCCCGGACGGCCGCGACCTCGTCCAGCGCGTCGTCGCCGCCCGGAAGCCCTACTTCGACCGGGCGGCCGCCGCGCTCGTCGAGGCCGGCCTCGTCGACGTCCTGCCGGACGTCCGGCGCCTGCTCGACCTGGTCCGCGCGCTCCCCGAACCCGAGTGAGCGCCCAGGAGAACAACCGGCCGCGTCCGCGTGTTGGAGAGGAGGCCTCCCAGGAACGCCCGTTCGGTCGGTATGATGAACTATTGAGTTCACTCAAATGACCGTCCGGAGGGGAGTAACGGGATGCTGGAGCGGATCGTGGTCGACGAGGCCGTGCGGGAACTGCGTCCCGACTTCGCCGTGCTCGTCATGACCGCCGAAGGGCTGGAGAACGGCCCGAGCGACGAGGCCGGCGAGGGATGGCTGGCCGAGGCGGCGCGGGCGGCGGACGCCGACGACCCGCACGTCGAGGCGTGGCGCGCGGCCTACCGGGCGTTCGGGGCCAAGCCGCAGCGGACCCGGCCCTCGGTGGACGCGCTGCTGCGCCGCGCCGACGCGCTCCCGTCCATCAACAGGGTCGTGGACGCCTACAACGCGGTGAGCGTCGAGTACGCGCTCCCCATCGGCGGCGAGGACCTGGACGCCTACCGGGGCCCTGCGCTGCTGGTCAGGGCCACCGGCGACGAGCCGTTCGACGTGATCGCGGGCGGCGAGCCCGCGGTCGAGCACCCGAACCCCGGCGAGGTCGTCTGGCGGGACGACCAGGGCGTCACCTGCCGGCGCTGGAACTGGCGCCAGTGCGTCCGGACGCGGTTGACGGAGACCACGAAGAACGGCCTGTTCCTCCTCGAACGCCTTGAGCCGTACCCCCTCGACCGGCTGGCCGAGGCGGGCGACCGGCTCGCGGAGCGGCTGCGGACGATCTCGCCCGGGGCACGGATCGAGACCAGGCTGATCGGCGGGCGGTGATGGTCACGGTTCTCGCCCTGGCCGCCGCCCTCGCCTACGGGGTCGCCGACTTCCTCGGCGGCACCGTGACCCGCGGATCGACCGCGATCAGAGCCCTGACCTGGTGCGTTCCGATCGGGCTGGCGGTCGTGCTGGTGGCGGCGCTGCTCACCGGCGGGGACGTGAGCCCCGGGCCGATGGCCTGGGGCTTCGTGGCCGGCCTCTGCGGCGGCGGCGGACTGATCGCGTTCTACCGTGCCCTCGCGCGGGGCCCGATGAGCGTGGTGGCGCCGGTGTCGGCGCTGGCCGCGGCCGTGATCCCGGTCGCCGTGGGCGTCGCCCAGGGCGAGCGGCTGGACGCGTCCGTCCTGCTCGGCGTCCTGCTCTGCCTCGTCGCGATCGGCCTGGTCAGCATGGAGGCCGGCGGCGTGGGGGAGCCCGCGGCGGGCGCGGCGAAACGGCGGCGGCTCCTCGACTCGGGCCCGGTGATGGCCGGCCTGTCCGGTAGCTGCTTCGGCGTCTTCTTCGTCCTGCTGAAGGAGGCGGGGGACGGCACCGGGCTCTGGCCGATCGTCGGCGCCCGCCTCGGCAACCTCGCGATCGTGGCGGTCGCGCTGCTGTTCCTGGCGGCCCGCGGCGGCAACGCGGGCCCGAAGCTGTCCGGCCGGACGCTGATCGTCCTGGCGCTCCTGTCCGGCAGCCTGGACGCGGGGGCGAACGTGCTGTACTTCCTCGCGGTCCACAACGGCATGCTCAGTCTCGCGGCCGTCCTGACGTCCCTCTACCCGGCGATCACCGTCCTGCTGGCGAGAGTCGCCTACAGCGAGCGCCTGCGAGCCGTCCAACGCGTCGGCATGGCCGTCGCCGTAGCCGGCGTGGCCCTCGTCACGGTCGGGTGACGGCTGCTCAGGATCGCCGAGCCGCTCCCAGGAGCTGCGACATCGCAGTTCCTGCCGAACCGGCATCAGCCTGCGGCCGGAGACCAAAGAGTGGAGGCCCGGCAGATCTGCCGGGCCCCGGGCTGGGCGACAGCCGGCGCCTTCGCGCCGACTACCGCTGCTCCTCGACGACGGTCGTGTCCGTCGTGCGCCGGGCGGCATCCGAGCCGGTGCGCCCGTCGCGGTCACCGGTCGAGACGCGGCTGCGGCCGCTGGCTTCGGTCTCGATCCCGTAGACGGTGGGGTTGGCGGGGTCGTCGAAGCGCTCGACGTTCGAGATCCCGAAAACGAGTCCGCTCATGGCAGTTTCACCTTTGTCTCTGGTCTGGTCGCCTCGTCCGGTCGATGTCCGGACGAGCCAGCCGTGGGGTTCGGCTGTAGATGACTGTGCGGCCACGGCGGAAGAACGCACGCACGGACGGCCGCCGGCGGCCGGGAAAGTGCGAAGGCCGCCGTCCTGGGATCGGGCGGCGGCGGGTCTCGAAGCGCGCCAGGCGCGAAAGCGAGGCGTGTCCATCCCCGGCTCATGCGCAGGCAGAGCACGGCGCGGGCCATTGCCGACCGGCCTCGCTCCCTGAGGAGTGGCGTGTTCCGGGACGCTATTCATGAACTCGTTAGCGTGCATCTCGTCACCGGCCGCAACGGCTGGAAGCCGGGTATCGATGTCGGTGCGGACGACTGGTCGGCAGAGGAATCCGCGGCCGCGGTCTTCCCACCTGCATAGGCCGTCGCGCAGCCCGGTGCCGCCGTTATGAGGACGCCGGAGTCCGTCGAATCCTTGAGGGACGCGGCGGTCCGGATGATCTCTGGAAAAGGGGGCGTCCGGCGGTGTATGCATGATCTGACATTCGCGGACCGTCAGGGGAGGTGCAGTGCGTGCCGGGCTGAGACTGGCGGACAGGTACCGGCTCGACTCCCTGCTGGGGCGCGGCGGGATGGGCGAGGTGTGGCGCGGCCTGGACGAGCGGCTCGGCCGCCCGGTCGCGGTCAAGATCCTCACGGCGCCGGCGGGGGCGGACGCCCGGCTGATCAGCCGGTTCCGCCGGGAGGCGGAGATCATGGCCCGGCTCCGCCATCCGGGCATCGTCGTCGTCCATGACGCCGGCGAGGACGAGCAGCTGCTGTTCCTGGTGATGGAGCTCCTCGACGGCGAGGATCTGTCCGCGGTGCTGAAGCGCCACCCGCAGGGGCTGCCGGTCGACCGGGCGAGGCGGCTGACGGCGGGGATCGCCGACGCGCTGCACGCGGCTCACCAGCAGGGGGTGGTGCACCGCGACGTCAAGCCCGCCAACGTGATGGTCCGCCCCGGTGACCGGGTGACCGTCATGGACTTCGGAATCGCCCGATACGCCGACCAGGTCACGGAGCTGACCGGCAGCGCGATCCTCGGGACGCCCGCGTACATGGCGCCCGAGCAGTTCGAGAAGGCGCACGAGCCGACGCGGCAGACGGATCTGTACGCGCTGGGCGGGTTGCTGTTCGCGCTGCTCACCGGCCGGACGCCGTTCGACGGGGACAGCCTGCGCGCACTGATCCGTGAGATCGTTCTCAGCGATCCGCCGCGGCCGCGTGAGGTGCGTCCGGACGTTCCGGGAGATCTCGACGAACTCGCGCACGCACTGCTGGCCAAGGATCCGCGGGACCGGCCGCCGGACGCCCGCGCCGTCGCCGAGCGGCTCCGTGCCGTTCCCGCACCCCCGTCAGTGCCGGGGCAGGCCGCGCCTCCGGGGCAGGCGTCGGTCCCGGAGCAGGTGCTGCCCCCGCCTTCGCCTCCGCCCCCCGGCCTGAGGACGAAGCCGATCGTGGAGGCTCCCACAGCGTCGGCGTCCGCGACGGTTGCCGGGAATCGGGATTCGCCGATCTCCCGGTGGGTCGGGCTCCTTGCGGCGGCCGGGATTCTCGCCGTGATCACGGGTGGCGGGTTCCTGCTGCGGAACCCCATGGGGCTCTGGGTGGACGACGGGAAGTTCTCCACCGTCCCCGCGTGCGGCCGTCTCCCGACGCCGAGCATCCCCGACGCGAAGGTCTCGCTGACGAAGAGTCCGCAGGGCACCAAGGATTCGGCGGAGTGCACGTGGTCGGTCTTGCCCAAGGACTTCGCCGACAGGGGGAGCATTTCCCTCAAGTTCAAGCGGTACGGCAAGAAGAAATGGGAGTCGGGAGCCGACAACGCGCACGCGGCGTTCATCAGCGCGAGTCGGTGGGGCGCAACCCTCTCGGGGATAGGGGACGAGGGGAACTACATATCTCCACCGTCCAGCTTCGATGAGCCGCAGGTGATGTTCCGCGTTGACAATCTCACGGCCGATATCAGCATCGTCGACCACGAACAGCAGAACGTCACTGAGAAGAACGAAACCGCCTATGCTGAACAGCTCGCAGCGGCGCTTCTCAACGAACCCGCGCGCTGACCAGGGCGAGAGGCCCGAGCGCGACAGACGCCGTTACTCCCTCGGAGCTCGGCGACCGTGTCGCGGGGCTCCTCCGGGGACTCGCCGGGGATCACGACGACCCCGAAGGCGGTCTAGAAAGCGTTGAGGGCGGGACCGTGGGTCCCGCCCTCTGTGCGTCTGGCCAGATGGACGGCCATCTGGGTGGCGGTGGTGGTGGGATTCGAACCCACGGAAGCTTGCACTTCACACGCTTTCGAGGCGTGCGCCCTCGTCCACTAGGCGACACCACCGCGGGAGAGCCTACCCGACTCTGCGGTGCGCGAAGAACTCGATAAGCGGGGCGGCGCACTCGTCGGCCATCACTTCGGCGATCACCTCGGGGCGGTGGTTGAGGCGCCGGTCGCGGACGACGTCCCACAGCGACCCGACCGCGCCCGCCTTCGGGTCGACCGCGCCGTAGACCACGCGGTCCAGCCGGGCCTGGACGCACGCCCCCGCGCACATCGTGCAGGGCTCCAGCGTCACGACGAGCGTGCAGCCGGTCAGCCGCCACCCGCCGAGGACCGCCGCCGCCCGCCGCATCGCGACGATCTCCGCGTGTCCGGTCGGGTCGGTGGTCCGCTCGCGCTCGTTGCGGCCCGCTCCGATGATCTCGCCGGACGCGTCCAGGACGACGGCGCCGACCGGGATCTCGCCGTCCGCGGCCGCCTCGCGGGCCTCGTCGAGGGCCCTGAGCATCGCCGGCCGGAACGTCCCGGCGACCGGATCGCGCGCGTCAGTCACGGAGGCGGTCGAACTCCTCGCCGAATCCGGCCTGCTCGGCGACGGCGAGGAGCGCGTCGCCGGGCAGGGCGCGCTCGCCGAGCTCGCCGAGCCGCCTGGCGCCGACCCCGAGGTCTTCCAGCAGGGCCGCGTCGCCCGCGGCGTCGCCTTCGGGCACCTCGCCGACGAGCTGCTGGAACAGCGAGCCGAGCCCGTCCTCGCGGACGGCGGAGATGTAGGGGCGCGGCTCGTCGTCGCGGTCGAGCCGGACGACCGCGAACCAGTCGTCGTCCTGCTCGACCAGCAGCACGACGGGGTCGCCGTAGGACTCGACGGCGGCCTCCCGCATCAGGTCGGTGACGTCGTCGACGCTCTCCGCCTCGTCGAGCACGGCCTCGGTCCCGACCCAGCCCTGGGGGGTCTGCGCGAACACGGCGGCGAAGTAGGACACGTGCTCATTGTGACCCAAGCGGTCTGCCCGCTCACACCCCCGGTGCGCGGGAATCGGCGGCCGGGTGCCCGGAACCGGTTGTGAATAAACTTCGCGTTCTGTCCGGTGACGGACGCCCGGCGTCCTTCCCCCGCTTCACGCGAGTCCGCATACTGCTCAGCGATCGCCATCCCGGGAGGAGTGCCATGGGTGCGGACGAACTGACCAGGCGCGGGTTTCTGGCGGGGACGGCGGGCACCGCGGCGATCATCGCGGCGGGCGCCGCCGGCGGGTCGTCCGCCCAGGCCCACGCGGCGGAGACGGCCGCCGCCAGGCGCGCCCCGGTCGCCGAGCTGCCCGATCCGGAGGAGTCCGGCATCGACCACATCGTCGTGGTGATGATGGAGAACCGGTCCTTCGACCACTACATGGGATGGCTGCCCGGTGCCGACGGCCGCCAGGCCGGGCTCACCTTCACCGACGCCGACGGCAACGCGCACGACACCCATCACCTGAAGGTGCCGTGGGGGTGCGGCTTCAACGACCCCGACCACTCCTACCAAGGCGGGCGGACGGAGTACAACGGCGGCAAGTGCGACGGATGGCTGCGCGCCGGCGACAACGACGTGTTCTCCATCGGCTACTACGAGGGCCCCGACCTCGGCTTCCACGGCCGCGCCGCCCTCGACTGGACGGTCTGCGACCGCTACTTCCCGGCGATCATGTCGTCCACGTTCCCCAACCGGATCTTCCAGCACGCCGGGCAGACCGACCGGACCTCCAACTCGCTGACGATCTCCGAGACCACCACGATCTGGGACCGGCTCAAGGCCAGGGGCATCTCCTGCCGGTACTACTTCAGCGACGTGCCCTTCACCGCGCTGTGGGGGCTGCGGCACCTCGACATCAGCCGGAGCATCACCGAGTTCCGCGCCGACGCCCGCGCCGGCCGGCTGCCCGCGGTCAGCTTCGTCGAGCCCGGCTTCCTCGGCGAGCTGTTCCTGCCCGGCATGTCCGAGGACGAGCATCCGCTCGCCGACATCCGCTTCGGCCAGGCGTTCCTGAACGAGGTCTACACCGCGCTCGTCACCTCGCCGAACTGGCCCGGCACCCTGTTCGTCATCAACTACGACGAGTGGGGCGGGTTCTTCGACCACGTCCCGCCGCCGGAGGGCCCCGACCCGCGGCCCGACCTCGGCACCGGGCTGCGCGGCTTCCGCGTCCCCTGCCTGCTGATCTCCCCGCGGGCGCGGCGCGGCGCCGTCGCCCACGAGGTGTACGACCACACGTCCGTCCTGAAGGCGATCGAGTGGCGCTGGGGCCTGGAGCCGCTGACCGTGCGGGACGCCGCGGCCCGCAACATCGCCGAGGTCCTGAACTTCGACGACCCGCCCGACCCGCACGCGCCCCGCTACGACGCGAAGCGCCCGATCAGCCTCGGCTGCCTCGACCCGCAGCACAGCCACACCGGCGACGACTGGGCGGGCCTGAGCGACTACGCCCGGCGCAACGGCTTCCCCCGCTGACCGCCGGGCACGGCGGTGGGCAGGACGGCGAGCCGGGTGGCGGGCGGGTCAGGGGACGGTGTCGAGGGCGCGCTCGAAGGCGGGGGCGAAACCGATGCGGCCCGCGATGCTGAGGAGCATCTCGTCCGGGTAGAGCTCCAGGTCGCCGGAGATCGCGCCGAGCTCCATCTCGTCCAGCCCGAGGTCGGCGAAGATCGACATGTCGCCGACCGGGAGGACCTGGTCGAGCTCCTCCTCGTCCGGGATCGGGATGTCCAGGTAGTCCAGCACCTGGCCGGCGAGCGGCCAGTCGACCGAGGCGGTGACGTCCGACAGGAACACCATGACCTCGTCGCCGAGCAGGCGGATCGCGACGAAGAAGTCGTCGCCGACCGAGACCAGCCCGACCGTGCCGCCGAGGCTCGGCTGCTGGCGCAGGGCATGGATCAGCCCCGCGAGGTCCTCGGTCAACGCCACCGGAAGGATCTCGGCCTCCCAGCGTTCGTCTTCCCGATACACCACAACGGCGAAGTCCGTCGCGTCCACATCCGTCATTTCCACCCCACCGGCGCGTCTCCTGCCAGGGCATGGTCGCAGATGCGGCGCGCACTCGCGTGCCCCACCACCAAACTCGCCGCCGCACCCGGAGGTGAGGTCGGGAGTCAGTGGTGCCCGGCGGCATGAACCTAACCGATCCGGATCAATTGATGCGGAACGTGCGGCGGCGAAGCGCCGCGTGGATCCGCGCACGGCGGGACCTGTGCGGCGTCACACGGCGGCGCAGCTCGCGGGCCTCGGCGAGTTCGCGCAGGAAGACCGCCCTGCGGCGCAGGTGCTCGCGCACCTCCTCGGGGGAGATGTCGCCCTGGGGGCCGGGACGCGGTGCGGCGTCCTCGCCTGTGACTTCGGTCACCGTCGTGTCGGGAGCCGGGGGTTCGGTACCGGGAGCCGAGGCGGGAGCGGGCGGATCGGGCGCGGATTCCCGGGCCCGCGAGCGGCCGCTCGGCTGCTGATCGCTCTCGCTGTTCATAGTGCCATCCTGCCCAGCTCAGCGGCGTCCTATCCTGGCGCCCCGGACCGCCCCGCGTGGTGGGCTACGGTGAGCGCATGCAGACCCTCGCCGTCGATCACCCCCTCGTCGCGCACAAGCTGACCACGCTGCGGGACGTCCGCACCGACTCCCCCACGTTCCGTCGCCTGGCCGACGAGCTGGTCACCCTGCTCGCCTACGAGGCGACGCGTGACGTCAGGGTCGCCGAGGCCACGGTGCAGACGCCCCTCGTCCCGGCGCGGGGCGTCCAGCTCGCGAGCCCGAAGCCGCTCGTCGTGCCGATCCTGCGCGCGGGCCTCGGGATGCTGGACGGGATGACGCGGCTGCTGCCCACCGCCGAGGTCGGCTTTCTCGGGATGATCCGGGACGAGGGCACCCTGCAGGCCCAGACCTACGCGACCCGGCTGCCGGACGACCTTTCCGGGCGGCAGTGCTACGTCCTCGACCCGATGCTGGCGACCGGCGGGACGCTCGCCGCCGCCATCCGGCTGCTGGTCGAGCGCGGCGCCGACGACGTCACGGCGCTCTGCCTCCTCGCCGCGCCCGAGGGGCTGAAGTACCTGGAGCAGGCGTTCTCCGACATCTCGGCTCCCATCAAGGTGGTCACGGCCGCGATCGACTCCCACCTCAACGAGCAGGGCTTCATCATGCCCGGCCTCGGCGACGCGGGCGACCGGCTCTACGGCGTCGTCTAACCCGCCGGCAGGACTCCGTTTCCCCGACGTGACCTGCGATGTTCGTTCCCGACGGCAGGGGGTACCACCACCCTTACGGAACGCGAGCGCGCGTTCCCCTCCGCCGTCCCGGCACAGGGGACCGTCACGGACCGGGCGGCGCGAGCGAGCATCGGGGACACATGATGGCTCACCCAGGGGACGGCGACCTGCCGCGCTACACCGAGATCGGGGAACGGCTCACCGAGGAGTTCCACGAGGTCCACAGCGCGGACACGGTGGAGCGGTGCGTCTCCGCCGCGCGCTACGGCGCGGAGGAGGTCACCGGATCGGCTCCGCCCGACCTCGTGGAGCGGATCGCGCGCCGGCATCTGGAGGTGCTGGCGACGGTCGCGGCCGAGAAGCGCCGCAAGGCCCGGCGATCCTCGCTGGACAACGCGCCCTGACCTGCCGGAAGGCGCCGCGCGCCGTCGCGCTGCTTTGCCGCCCGGGTGGGCTGTGCGAAACTGAAACCGGGGTCCGTGGGTCAACGCTCCGGGAGGCAGCTGTGCCGGCCAAGAAGTACCTCACGTGGGCCGCCGTGGCTTTCGTGGCGTTCTACGTCATCACGCAACCGGACGGGGCGACCGAATCGGTGGAGCACGCGGCGATGGGCATCTCCTCGGCCGCCGACTCCCTCGCCACCTTCGTCAACTCGCTCGCCTGAGGCAGGCATGAGACTCGTCACCCCCGGCGACTCCGCGCCGGCGTCCGTCAACAAGTACCTGCTCCCCCACGAGAACCAGGTGATAACGGTACGGCGCCACCCGGCCGTGCTGATGGTCCCGGTCGGCCTCCTGCTCGGCGGCCTCATCCTCGCGGGCCTGCTGAGCCAGACGCTCGCCGAGAACGGCGGCTCGGTCTTCAGCTGGGTCTGGTGGGGCTGGCTGATCCTCCTCGCCTGGTTCGTGTGGCGGGTCGCCGAGTGGTCCGTCGACTACTTCGTCATCACCAACCAGCGGATGCTGCTCACCACGGGCCTCATCACCCGCAAGGTCGCGATGATGCCGCTGGCCAAGGTCACCGACATGAGCTTCAAGCGGACGATCGCGGGCCGCATGCTCGGCTACGGGGAGTTCGTCCTGGAGTCCGCTGGCCAGGACCAGGCCCTCACGAACGTGCCCTTCCTGCCCTACCCCGAGCAGCTCTACCTCGAAGTCTGCGAGATGATCTTCCCGAACAAGAACCCGGCCCCGGAGGAGGCGCTCCCCCCGCCCCCGCCGCCGCGCCGGCCCCGTCCGGCGGAGGACGCCGACGCGCAGGACGCTCCCACCGCCACGCTGCCCAAGGGCGACGACCCCGACGCGGAGATCTAGCTCCGCGACGTTCCTGACGTGGGAGAGCCGGGCACGACGGTGCCCGGCTCTTCCGTTGCCGCAGGGGGGCCGAAGGGGTACGCGCGGCCATCTGAGAGCATGCAGGGCGGCCAGGCGTCATCGGACGCGACGCGGCCGCACCCCCGGAGACCGGACGCGGCGATCAGCGGGCGGCACCGGCCCCTTGCGGGCTGGGAGCGGTCCCAAGCCCGCGCGGGAGAGCGCCGGACGTCCGGTACTGGCCGGAAAACGTAGCGGGCCGCCCAATATCGGCGGTCTCTGCGATCTTGCCGGGACGGTCGGATACCGTCGGCGAATGACAGAACGTCGCGATCGACGGGAGGGGCCGCCGGCGCGAACCGGCGAACCTCGCCGCGGCGCCGTGCACGCGGGCCTCCCGGCCGTTCGCTTCTCCTGTCGCTTCCTTGCTCTCGATGTGTGATAACCCGCAATGTGCAATCATGTCGGCACCCCAGCCGCCTGTTTACTTCCGCTAAGTGAGTCCACATGCCGGGTCCAGGCAACGTCGGCGAACGTGTCCGCAACCTGCGGCTGACCAGACGCTTGTCGCAGGCACAGCTCGCCGGTCACGACCTTTCCGACAGCTACATCTCTTTGATCGAGTCGGGCAAGCGCACACCGACGCCGACCGTCCTGCGCATGCTGGCCGAGCGTCTCGGCTGCACTCCCGAGTACCTCGCCGAGGGCGTCGAGCCGGAGCAGCGCGCCCATCTCGAGGTGCGGGAACGCCATGCCCATCTGGCGCTGCTGCGCGGCGACCCCGCCACGGCCGAGGCCGGCTTCGACGAGGTGATCGCCCGCAGCGACGACCCCGACCTCACGGCCCGCGCCCGTCTGGGCCGCGCCCGCGCCCTCGAGGAGCTGGGCCGCACCGACCGCGCGATCGCGCTGTTCGAGGAGCTGCGCGAGCAGGCCGAGCGCGACCCGGGCCGGGCGAGCTGGCTGCCCCCGGTGATCGCGCTGGCCCGGGCGTACCACACGGTCGGCGACCTGGGGCAGGCCATCGCGCTGGGCGAGCGCGCCCTCGAACGGCTGGAGTGGCTCGGCCTCCACGCCGGCCACGAGTACACCGAGGCCGGGCGCATCCTGCTGCTCGCCTACGTGGATCGCTCCGATCCCGTCCGGGCCCACGAACTCGGGCGCCGCCTCCTGCACCCCGAGGGGGCCGAGGACGCCGAGCCGCTGAGCGTCCACTACCAGCGCGCGAGCCTCCGCGCGCTGGAAGAGGGCGCTGTCGGCGACTCCCTGTACTTCGCTGACCAGGCCCTTGCAGCGCGCACGGACACGACGCCCATGCAGGCCCACGCACGCCTCGCCCTCGCCGGAGCAAAGGCGCTGCTCAGGGGCGTCGAGCCGTTCTCCGCAGCCGCGCAGCCCGACACGCGGCCGTCCGGTGAGTACGGGTTCGAGCGCCCGCGCCAGGAAGGGACGCGTGAGGCGGCCCAGGAGGCGCTCACTCTCCTCCAGGACGCGACCGGCCTGGACGACGCCGAGTCCACCGAATGCACCATCGCCAAGGCCCGCGCACTCGTCCTCGTCGGCGATCTGGACGAGGCGATCGCCGCGCTCGAACAGTTCCTCGACACCGGCATGGCGCTCTCCGCCCCCACGAGCGGACACTCCATGGCGCCGCAGCCCGCCGACGAGCTGGGCGTCCGCACCCAGAAGACCGTTCTGGCCCGCTTGGTCCTGGCGCGCGCACGGGTGGCCCAGGGCAACACCTCGGCCGCCCGAGTCGTGCTCCGCGCCGCCTCGGAACAGCTGGCGACCCTTTCCGAGGGACGTCCCGCAGCGCACCTCTACAGGGAACTCGGCGAACTCTACGAACTGATCGAGTCGCCTGACGACGCTGCCACCGCTTACCGCCAGGCCTTGGAGGCGGCGGGTCTGTCGGTCTTCAACCGCGTCGCCCTGAGCGCCCGGCACTAGTCCGCTCGCCCGCGGGGAGGACGGGGCAGCCGCGGTAACGCGTGCCGCCTCGTCTCGCCGTCGGGTTCGTCGTCCCGTTCGTGCGCCCGCCCGGTCTGGATCGGCACTGCCCGGACGCTTCCGCGAGCCGCGTGCCGACTGGGGCGGAATAAAACACGGGTCGGGGATGTCGTATCATCGAAACATGGGATGACTGGTTGACTGGAGGTTCGAGTGACTCTGCGAACGGCACGGCGGTCGTCGCTGGTCGACCAGGTGATCGACCAGCTCAGGGATGAGATCACCGGGGGCGGCTGGCCGGTGGGCGGAAAGATCCCGCCGGAGCCCGTGCTGTCGGAGACGCTCGGGGTCGGGCGTAACACCGTCCGGGAGGCGGTGCGGGCGCTGACCCACGCGGGTCTCCTGGAGAGCCGCCAGGGCGACGGGACGTACGTGCGCGCGACGAGCGAGCTGTCCGGGGCCGTCCGGCGGCGGCTGGAGACCGCGGAACTCGTCGAGATCCTGGAGGTCCGGCGGGGGTTCGAGGTGGAGGCGGCCCGGCTCGCCGCCACCCGGCGCACGGACGCCGACATCGCCGCCATCGCGGTCGCGCTCGCACGCAGGGACGCGGCGTGGGCGGCGGGCGAGCACTCGGCGTTCGTCGAAGCGGACCTCGAATTCCACACCGCCGTGGTCGAGGCCACCCACAACCGCGTCCTGACGGACCTGTACCGCGACTTCAGCGCGGCGCTCCGGGCCAGCATCGGCGCGGCCGGGAGCCTGCTCGAACACGCCGACGTCCCGCACGGCCCCATCGCCGCGGCCATCGAGGCGGGCGACGCCGACGCCGCCACCCAGGCGACCCACGCGTGTCTCGACCAGATCCTCGCCTCGACCGTCCCCCTGTCCGGGACGGCTCCGCAGGAGACCTAGCACGCCAAGCGCAAGCCCGCACCGTGACGGGGGCGTGACCCGCTCACCTCACGAGGCGGCCGTCGTGGTGCCCGGCGACGCACATGGGCACCGGAACGCAGCAGAACCAGCTCGACGCAGAAGAACCTGCGCTCGACGCGACCGAGCAACGAAGGTGACATGAACAGCTCTACGACTCCAGGTTCCCGGGCCGCGGCCGTGTGGTCGCTCGTCGGCCTGGTGCTGCTGACGATCAACCTGCGTGCCGCGATCACGGGGATCTCGCCGGTGCTCGGCGACCTGCGGGACGCGTTCGGGCTGTCGGGGGCGGAGGCCGGCGTCCTCACCACGCTCCCGGTGCTGTGCCTGGGCGTGTTCGCGGCCGTCGCCCCGGCCGTCGCGCGGCGGTTCGGCACCGAGACGGCGATCGCCGGCTCCCTCGTCATGATCACGACGGGGATCGTGCTGCGGGTGGCGCAGTCCCCGGTCTCGCTGTTCGTGGGAACGGTCCTGGCCGGGGCGGGGATCGCGATGGGCAACGTCCTCATGCCGGCCATGATCAAGCGCGCGTTCCCGTCCCGGCTGGGCTCGCTGACCGGGCTCGCGATGATGCTGATGGCGGCCAGCGGCGCGATCGCGGCCGGGCTCGCGGTGCCGCTGGAGGAGGCGGGCGGCTGGCGTCTCGCGCTCGCGGTCTGGGCCGTCCCTTCGCTGGTCGCCGCGCTCGTGTGGGGTCCGCTCGCCGTGCGGGGCCGCCGCGCCCCGACGGCGCCGGTCACCGCCCCGCGCGCCGGGGGATCGCTGCTGCGCTCGCCGACGGCCTGGTTCGTCACCGCGTTCATGGGCCTGGCGTCGCTGATGTTCTACGTGCTGATGTCGTGGCTGCCGGAGGTCATGCGCGACGCCGGCTATCCGGCCGCCACGGCCGGGATGATGGTCTCCGCCATGATGATCGCCGGGATCCCGCTGGGCTTCCTGGTGCCGGTGTTCGCCGCCCGCCTGCGCGACCAGCGCCCCCTCGTCGTCGCCGTCGCGGCCACGATGGTCGTCGGCCTGGTCGGGCTGCTGCTCGCCCCGTCCGCCGGGTGGACGTGGGTCGTCATCCTCGGCATCGGCACCGGCAGCGCCTTCCCGCTGGCGTTCACGCTGCTCAGCCTCCGTTCGCCGACCCCGTCCGCGGCCGCGAGCCTGTCGGGTATGGCGCAGACGGGCGGCTACCTCCTCGCCGGGACCGGTCCGCTCGCGGTCGGCGTCCTGCACGAGGCCACGGGCGGCTGGAACGTGCCAGTGGCCCTGCTGCTCGTCCTGGTGGTCCCGGAGGTCGTGGTCGGGCTGCTGGCCGCGCGCCCCGGGTTCGTCCGCCCGGCCGGGCCGGCGACGCCGCTGGTCGAGCCGAAGGCCCTCCGGGCGCCCGAGCCCGCGCGCACCCGCTGATCAGGAGAAGTCGACGGCGTCCAGGTCGAGGACGCGCGCGTGCAGGACGAGCCGCTGGTGCAGCGCCGCCCGGAGCGCCCGGTGCAGGCCGTCCTCCAGGTAGAGCTCGCCGTGCCACTGGACCACATGGGGGAACAGGTCGCCGTAGAAGGTGGAGTCCTTCGACAGCAGCGACTGGAGATCCATCTCTCGCTTGGTGCTGACGAGCTGGTCGAGGCGGACCTGGCGAGGGGGGATCTTGGCCCAGTCCCGGGACGAGAGACCGTGCTCTGGATAGGGCCTTCCTTCACCCACCGCCTTAAAGATCACCCTTCGAGTCTACGGGCTCCCCAGGGCGCGGAGAAGGCTCGCAACAACATGCGTCACTCCGCTTTCCGCGTTCGGTAAACCAGTTACCGCCCAGCTCAGCCCGTCCGTGACTTAGTGCCGGGCCTGTCCGGAGCGGCCGTTCACGACTGGTGGTCAGACCAGATGTAGGCGCCGGGAAGCAGCTCCGCCACGGGCACGGCCCGCAGAACGCCGTCCGTGTCGACGATGACGCGGATCGCTGGAAAGTAGTCGAGAAGGACCTGCCGGCAGCGCCCGCAAGGAGGCATCACCCCGCGGTCGCCGCCCCCGACCGCGACGACGGCGTCCAGCTGGTGCGCGCCCTGCGCGGCGGCCGTGCCGATCACGGCCAGCTCCGCGCACGGCCCGCCGGTGAAGTGGTGGACGTTCATCGCGGTGACGATGCGTCCGTCCCGGGCCCGGGCGGCGGCCGCCACCGTGTGCTCGTCCCCCCGGCTGCACTCGGCGGCTACACGCCCCGCTACCTCGACGAGTTCGTAGTCGACCATCATGTCCTTTCCCAGCGTTCAGAAGATCCCGCGAGCGGTGCCGCGCACCGGCCACTGCGCGCCGACCAGGCGGCGATGGTGTTCGAGCATCGCCGGCCACAACGGTCGCAGCGCGCCGAGGTCCTCCGGCGTTCCCGTCGCGATGCCGATGTCCATGATCGCAGCCTAATCGCCGCGATCTTCGTGAGACGGACGCGGCCGACAGGGCCGACCTCGGCGATGCCCAGACGTTTTCCGGCCGCGTCAGGCGGTGGCCGGCAGGACGACGACCTTGCCCGGGAGAGTGCCCGCGGCCGCCCGGGCGTGGACCGACGCCAGGTCTGCCAGTGCGACGCGCTCGGCGACGTCGACGGTCAGCGCGCCGCGGTCCACCCGAGCCACGAGCTCGGACAGTTGCCCGGCGTCGCTGCGGACGAAGAGGTCGATGCCCCGCACGCCGCGCTCCTCGTCGGCCGGGGCGGGCATCCACACGGTCGTGCTGACCACGACGCCGCCGTCGCGGACCAGACCGGCCAGCGCGGTGAACTCGGCGGGGTCGATCGGCGCGAGGTTGAGCAGGACGTCGACCGGTTCGGTGACCGCGGTGGTCACCGCGGTCGTGGTGTGGTCGATGACCTCATCGGCGCCCGCCGCCTTGACGTGCTCGATGCTGCGAGGGCTGCCGGTGGCGATGACGTCGGCACCTGCCGCCTTGGCCAGCTGCACCGCGTAGCCGCCCACGGCTCCGCCCGCGCCACTGATCAGGATCCGCTGCCCGGCCTTCAGTTCGGCGTGGTCGAAGAGCGCCTGCCACGCGGTGAGACCGACCAGGGGCAGCGCGGCCGCGTCGGCGAGCGGGATGCTCGTCGGAGCCGGCGCCAGGATCTCCGCGGGCGCCAGGACGTACTCCGCCGCGGCGCCATCGTCGACGAACGGCAGGAAGCCGACGATCCGGTCACCGATCTCAAGGCCGCCGACGCCCTCGCCGAGTGCGTCGACCGTCCCCGCGACGTCCAGGCCGGGGATGTGCGGCAAGGCCAGGGGCATCGGGTCCTGCATGAACCCCGCACGGATGTTGCCGTCGACGCCGTTGAACGTCGTCGCGGCGACGCGGACCCGGACCTGACCGGCGCCCGGCACCGGAAGGTCGACGTCCTCGTAGCGGAGGACCTCGGGATCGCCGTACTCGTGGAATCGAACCGCCTTCATTTGTGGTGCCTCATTTCCGAGCGAACGAGTGCTTCGAATCCGAAGCACATGCGTCACCGTAACAGTGCTTCGAAGTTGAAGCAAGTGCTTCGAAAACGAAGTAGCTGGTAGGGTGCCGCCATGCCTGACACGCCGCCGTCCCCGGACGCCGTCCAACTGGGCGCTTACTTCGCCCTCATGGAGGTGGCGGGCCTGCTGCGGCACGCGGTCGAGCAGCAGCTGCGCGAGGCAGGCGATCTCAGTTACGTGCAGTTCCAGCTCCTGGCGCGCCTCGGCCTCGACTCGCCGAGCGGCAGTGAGCGCATGACCGACCTGGCCGACGGCGTCGTGTACAGCCGTAGCGGACTGACCTACCAGGCCGGCCTGCTCGAGAAGGCGGGCCTGGTCACGCGCACGCGCTCCGCGGACGACGACCGGGGCGTCACCGTCACGATCACCGATGCCGGGCGGGCGCTGCTCGCCAAGGTGCTCCCCGGCCACACCGAGGTCCTCGACCGGCAGCTCTTCCAGCCGCTGTCGCACGAGGACGCCCAAGCCCTGGCCGACCTGCTGTCGCCGGTGCGCGACCACATGCGCTCGGCGCCGCCCCGTTCGGCGGCGCCCCGCCGCCGGCGGTGACGCGCCCGGATGCGCCCGATGAGGGTGCCGTCCGGCACGTAGCAGTGCACGCCGCCCTCCAGGGCCCCTCGGCCCAGCGGCCGTCCGACTGCAGGCGTTCGAGGTGCTGGTCGCCATGGCAGCAATGTCCGGCGCGGAAGCGCTCGTCCAGAACCTCGTATATCCCGTCGGCCGCTTCCTTGGGCATCGTTTCCCCTCACCGCGCCGTGACTGAATATTCTTCAGAACAACTTCGGGATGATCGTACGCGATACAGTCATCTTGTGAGGAACGTGGATGACATCGATCGTCAGCTGCTGGAACTCCTCCAGCAGGACGCCACCCGGTCCTACGCGGCGCTCGGCACGGCGGTCGGCCTGTCGGCCGGGGCCGTCCACGAGCGGGTCCGGAAGATGCGCGAGCGCGGCGTCATCCGGCGGACCAGCGTGGACGTGGAGCCGGCCGCGCTCGGGCAGGGCGTGCTGGCCTTCGCCCTGATCGACTCCTCGGTCTGGATGGGCGACCGCGCCGCCGAGTTCGCCGCCATACCGGAGGTGCAGGAGGCCCACGTCGTCGCGGGCAGTGCGTCCGTGCTCGTCAAGGTGCGGACGTCGACGACCGCGCGGCTCCAGGACGTCCTGCGGCGGCTGTACGACATCCAGGGCGTCAGCGGCACGAAGGCGACGGTGGTCCTGGAGACGTTCTTCGAACGCCCCATCTCCCCGATCGGTCAGTGACGCCGTTCCATCGCCGCCAGTTCGCAGGTGCGGCGGGAGTCCCGGAACCGGTTTGATCATCTTCTCGTCGGAACCGGTATGACCGATATCGATCCGTTGGGCGTTCCGGATTCCCCCGACGCCTGGCGCGCTCTCGCCGCCGACTGGGCCAACACCTCAGGCGTCCGCTCGCGGCGGTACACGGACCTCATGCAGGGGACGGTCGCCCACCTGGGAGCCGCCCCGCAGGGCCCGCACGCCCTGGCGTGGGCGCTGGGCGTCCTGACGCTGACGGCCCGTCTGGAGGGAATGGCTCTGCCCGATGCGGCGCCTGTCGTGGCGGCCCTGACCGCGGCGGCCGAGCGGCTGGACGGCGAACCCTGCGACCACGCCGACCACCCGTACCTGACGGACTTCGACGCCGAAGGTCTCAACTGGAGGTTCCGTCCGGAGGAGATGGCCCTGCGGGCCGTGGGCGCCGGACCGCCCCTGGACGATCCCGGCCGGTGGGGGTGTCCGCGCAACGTCGCCGGGTTCGCGCGGGCGGCGGCCGAAGCGGCGTCCCCCGGCACCTTCGACGACGTCCCGGTCCGGGCCCCCGCGAGTATCGGGCGGGGCCTGGAGTACCTCTCCGACGTGATCTATGACCACCCGCACGGCGACCCCTACGAGACCCTCGTCGACGAAGCCCGTGCCCTGCTGCAGGCCGCGCGCGAGGACACGCCCGAACTGCCGGGCCTGGTGGTCGCCAACTGCGCGCTGCTCCCGTACGCCGTCTCCGAGCGGGTCGAATCCGCCGAGGTCCTGGACGAGATCATCAACGCCCTGGAAGCCGCCGCGCGGCGCTGCGACGAGACCCCGGCGTGCGACCACGCCGCCCATCCGGACCTCGACGACTTCGAGAGCTACCGCAGAGACGCCGAACTGATGCTCACCCCCGGAGGACGGCGCGCCTACCGATGGCGGCACCGAACGCTCGGCGGCCTCCCGCTGGAAGCCTGGACCTGCCGCCACCACTTCGGGATCGAAGCCGAGATCGCGCTTGACGAGGTCCGCGAAGCCCGCGCGGAGCTGACCGCCGAAGAGGGGTAGGAGCTCCTGCTGAAGGGTCGGGACACGCGAAAGGCCGGTGCCCGCGTCGGGCACCGGCCTCGGTGTGGCGGAGGATGCGAGATTCGAACTCGCGAGCGCTTGCACGCAACACGCTTTCCAAGCGTGCGCCCTAGGCCACTAGGCGAATCCTCCACGGGGAAGCCTACCGGTTCTCGGGCAGTGACCTGACATCAATTACCACGTCGACCGGGATCGGTCCGTAGACGTGGGGGAACAGTTCGTCCCCAGCGGGCTCATAGCGGACGGGCGCGTCGAGTCGGGACACGTCGATGAGCAGCAGAACCAGCGCTTCGCGGGGGACGTCGCCGTAGAAGCGGTCCAGGACGCCCTCCACCTGGGCGATGTCGGACGAGCAGTGGATGAAGCCCTCCTCGTCCAGGGTCCGGCCCAGGGTGGACATGGTGTACGCCACGCCCGTGCTCCGGGCGGATTCCCAGTGGGTTCGTTCGGCGATGTGCAGGAGCGTGTCCTGGGGAGAGGCGGGCATGAGCGGAGACTACGCTGGAATGCGTGGCCATCCTGGGCTCGGGATGCCATAGACTCTGGGCAGACCCCTCGCACGGCGTCACCCTGTGAACCTCCCCAGGGCCGGAAGGCAGCAAGGATAAGCAGGCTCTGGCGGGTGTGCGGGGGGTCCCTTGGTTTGACGGCGATCGGTCCGCGACGACCGGTCCACGGCGACACGGCGCTTCTGACGCTCTGCTTCTCGAGGGAGGGCGGACCCCCGATGAGTCTGGCTCTGTACCGCAAGTACCGGCCAGCGACGTTCGCCGAGCTGAAGGGGCAGGAACACGTCGCCGAGCCCCTCCAGCAGGCGCTGCGCAACGGCCGGATCAACCACGCGTACCTGTTCAGCGGTCCGCGCGGCTGCGGCAAGACGTCCAGCGCCCGGATCCTCGCCCGCTCGCTGAACTGCGAGCAGGGGCCGACCCCCGACCCGTGCGGCAAGTGCGACTCGTGCGTCGCGCTCGGACCGTCCGGGACCGGGCACATCGATGTGATCGAGATCGACGCCGCGTCCCACGGCGGTGTCGACGATGCCCGCGACCTGCGGGAACGGGCCTTCTTCGCCCCGGTGGCGTCGCGCTTCAAGGTGTACATCATCGACGAGGCGCACATGGTCACCCGCGAGGGCTTCAACGCGCTGCTGAAGCTCGTCGAGGAGCCGCCGCCGCACCTGAAGTTCGTGTTCGCGACCACCGAGCCGGAGAAGGTCATCGGGACGATCCGGTCCCGGACCCACCACTACCCGTTCCGGCTGATCCCGCCTGGCGTCCTCCAGGACCTCGTAGAGGAGATCCTGGAGAGCGAGGACGTCCCGTACGAGGCGTCCGCCCTGCCGCTGGCCGTCCGGGCCGGGGCCGGTTCAGCGCGCGACACGCTGTCGATCCTCGACCAGCTCCTCGCCGGGTCGGACGAGAAGGGCATCACGTACGCGCGGGCCGTGTCGCTGCTCGGCTACACCGACTCCGCGCTGCTGGACGAGGTCGTCGCGGCCTTCGCCTCCCGTGACGGCGCCGCCGTGTTCGCCGCGATCGACCGCGTGATCGAGAGCGGTCAGGACCCGCGCCGGTTCACCGCCGACCTGCTGGAACGCCTCCGCGACCTGGTGATCCTCTCGAACGTCCCGGAGGCCGGGGGGACGGGGCTGCTGAACTTCCCGCCGGACGAACTGGAGCAGATGCGGCGCCAGGCGTCCTCGATGGGGCCCGGTGAGCTGACGCGCGCCGCCGACCTGCTGCACACCGGGCTCACCGAGATGCGGGGCGCGACGTCCCCGCGGCTGCTGCTGGAACTGATCTGCGCCCGGATCCTGCTGCCGGCGGCGTACGAGGACGAGGCGTCCATGTTCGCCCGCCTCGACCGTCTGGAGCGCCAGGCCGGCCAGGGCGGCTTCGGCGGTGGCCAGGCCGGATTCGGCGGCGGGCAGGGCGGCGACCCTCTGGCGCAGGCCTTCGCGTCCGCGGCGCCGGCCCCCGTCCAGGAGGCTCCCGCCCAAGGCGGCCCCGTCCAGGGCGGCGCCGCGCAGGGCGGTCCCGTGCAGGGCGGTCCCGTGCAGGGCGGTCCCGTGCAGGGGGCGCCGACGCAGGGGGCTCCCGCCCAGGGGGCGCCGACGCAAGGCGCGACAGGACAGGGAGCGACGACGCAGCCAGGGGCGACCGCGTCCCGCGACGGGGGTTCTCAAACGCCCGGAACCCAGTCCCCTCCCTCCCGGGGGGCCGACCCCACTTCCAGTGTCAACCCCCACCCTGGGACAGCACCCGCAGAATCCGATTCTGTGGATAACCGCGCGGCAGACCCCGCCACCAGGCCCCCGGCCAGCGACTCCCCAGCCACCCGGCCCCCGGCAACCGACTCTCCGACCAGTCGGCCCCCGGCCCCCGAGTCCCCGGCCTACCGCTCCCCGGCCACCGAGTCTCCGGCCACGGCCACGGCCGCGGCCAACCGGTCCCCGGCCGCGCCGAACAACGCACGCAGCGCACCCCCCGCACCCTCCGGCGCACCGCCGGCCCCCGCCGCGTCCGGCGGAGGAGGCGGAGGGGTGGACTTCTCCACCATCCAGCGGCTGTGGCCGGACGTCGTCGAGGCCGTCAAGCAGAAGAGCCGCGCCACCTGGATGGTCATCATGGCCGGGGTGCAGCCGGTCTCGCTCGACGGCAAGGTCCTCACGCTCGGCTTCGACGCGGAGGGGCGCCGCCTCGGCTTCGTCAACGGCGGCCGCGACGCCGTCCTGCGCGAGGTCTTCAAGGAGCGGATGGGCGTCGACTGGCGGATAGAGACCGTCGTGGGCGGAGCGCCCAGCGGATCCCCACCGGGGGGAAGGCCGGGCCCTAGCGCGGGGTTCGGTGGGGCGGCCACACCGAACCCGGCACCGCAGCCGCGGCCGCCCTTCCAGCCGTCCGCGCCACCGTCCGCGCAGCCGTCCGCGCAGCCGTCCGCGCGGGGTGCCGAGCGTGCCCCGGAGCCGCCGCCTCCGCCGCCGGACGAGCCGCCTCCGCCGCCCGAACCGTCTCCCGTGGACGAGAGCGACGAGGTCGACCCGGAGGGCGACGCCGACGCCGACGGCACCGAGGCCGAGATGAGCGGAATGGCCCTCATCCAGCGCGAACTCGGCGGCCAGATCATCCGCGAGATCGACAACTCGGCTTCCTGACCCGGCCGCGGAGGGGGCCGGCGGGCGGCCGAATCCCGGATGTGCTTCCGAAATGACGCGCTGGGGTCCTCGCGTACCGAAACGGCGTGGGAGCCCGTAGTCTCGTGGGACGGACGTCCGGTGGCTGGCGGAGCGCCAGAGAGAAGGCCCTCGGGGGCCGGAAGAGGGAGTGCACCGTGGAACCCGGTGGTCAGCTGAACATGCAGGAACTCCTCCAGCAGGCGCAGGCCATGCAGGAGCAGCTCTTCAACGCCCAGCGCGAGCTCGCGGAGACCGAGGTGACGGGGACCGCCGGCGGCGGGCTCGTGACCGCGAAGGTCAACGGGCAGGGCGAGGTCACGGGGCTGACGATCGACCCGAGGGCGATCGACGCCGACGACCCGGCCGACACGGCGGAGACGGTCGCCGACCTGGTGCTGGCCGCGATCCGCGACGCGGCCCGCGAGGCGCAGGAGCTCCAGCAGGAGAAGATGGGCCCGCTCGCCCAGGGGCTCGGCGGCGGCGGGGGCATCCCCGGCGGCTTCCCCGGCCTCGGCGGCGCCTGAACCGAGACACGCTAAGAAAGGAGGGGTCCGTTGTACGAAGGGGTGGTTCAGAACCTCATCGACGAGCTGGGCAGGCTGCCCGGTGTCGGCCCCAAGAGCGCGCAGCGGATCGCCTTCCATCTCCTCGCCGCCGACCCGGCCGACGTCGAGCGTCTCGGCAAGGCGCTCAAAGAGGTCAAGGACAAGGTCCGCTTCTGCAAAACCTGCGGGAACGTTGCAGAGGAAGAGGAGTGCCGGATCTGCCGTGACGCGCGCCGCGACCCCCACATCATCTGCGTGGTGGAGGAGTCCAAGGACGTCGTCGCGATCGAGAAGACCCGCGAGTTCCGCGGCCGCTACCACGTGCTCGGCGGCGCGATCAGCCCGATCGAGGGCGTCGGCCCGGACGATCTGCGCATCCGCGAGCTGATGCAGCGGCTCGCGGACGGGGCGGTGACCGAGCTGATCCTCGCCACCGACCCCAACCTGGAAGGCGAGGCGACCGCGACGTACCTCGCCCGGCTGGTCAAGCCCATGGACATCACCGTCACCCGACTGGCCAGCGGCCTTCCGGTGGGTGGCGACCTCGAGTACGCCGACGAGGTCACGCTGGGCCGCGCATTCGAAGGACGGAGGCTGCTCGATGTCTGACACCAACAGCCCGCAGGACTGGGACGCCCTCGCCGAACGCGTGGCGTGCCACGTCGACAACTACCTGGACGGCCTGGAGGCGGTCGCCCGCGGCGACGGCGGGACGCACACGATCCCGCTTCTCCTGCTGGAGGTGTCGCAGGTCATCCTGGCCGGCGCGCAGCTCGGCGCCAGCGCCGACGTGATCCTTCCTGACAACTGGGAGCCCGAGGTGGGCGACGACCCCGACCTCGACTCGATCCGGCAGGGCCTGGCCGAGCGCCTCCAGGCCATGGACGAGTACGTCGAGGTCTTCGACCCCTACAAGGACACCGAGCCGACCTCCTACCGCCTGTCGGACGACCTTGTGGACGTCGCCAGCGACCTCGTCCACGGGCTCCGCCACTACAACCAGGACCGTCCTCTGGAGGCCCTCTGGTGGTGGCAGTACTCCTACTTCAACCACTGGGGCAACCACGCCGGCGCCGCCCTGCGGGCCCTGCACGCCTACGTCTCCAACGCCCGCCTGAGCGTCGCCACGGAGGCGGCCACGGAAGCCGCCCCTGCCTGACCCGGCCGCGCCTCGCCTAGCCGGACGCGGCGGGGCCGGTCCGCGCGCCCAGCGCCCACGCGATCAGTTCGGCCGCCTTCTCGACGTCCGAGCCGATCTGACCGCTTCCCCCGGAGTGCCACGCGAACTGTCCGAGATCGTCGTCCCAGGCGACCCGGGCCTCCTGGCCCCGGTACGAGACGTGCAGCAGACCGCCGCCCCCGTCCGGTCGTCCCGTCGCCACCTGCGGAGCCCTCCGCCGCAGCGCCGCGTACAGGGACGGCAGCGGTCCCCGGCGAACCCTCGGCAACTCGTCGAACTGGCCCATCAGCTCTCCCATCAGCTCCCTCACCACCGCACCCGCCCCTCACCGGGTCATGGCACGGACGCGGCGGATCCCCGGTGGACGAGATGAACCGCGGCACACCGCCAACGCCTGCCTTTACATAGACGCCTGACCCCCCGTCCGGGTGGTCCGCAAAAACGATCTGGGCGGCGCCCGGAGAGCCTCATACCGCTCACCCCACAGCAACCCTCACGTCACCAGCGCCTCAGCGACCTCATCCCGTTTCCGACGCTGGAGGCGATCTGTGCTGCGACTCGGCATATCTTCGCGGTCGGCCAGGTTGGTGGGCTCGACGAGTTCTGATCCCTGGTCGGGTGTGCCGGTTCAGGTGCGGGGGTTGTGGAGGGGGACCCTGGCGGCCTGGGCGGCCATGGCGGCGATCTCTTGGACGTCCATGGAGGCCAGGGGTTCGATGCCCAGCAGGTAGCGGCAGTAGGCGATGCCGAGCGTCTGGCTCAGCAGGAGGGCGGCGCGCTCGCGGACGGCGGGGTCGTCCGGCAGGGCCTTCTCCAGGGCCGGGACGATCTCCTTGTCGAAGATGGCCTGGACGCGGGCCGCGGCGTCGGGGTGGGTGGGGGCCGTGCGCAGCAGGACGGCCTCGGCGGTGTTCTCGCCGGTCTCCCAGCGGGCCAGGAACGCCTGGATGTAGGCGGCCGCCGCGTCGTCGGCGCCTCCGAGGTCGGGGACGGCGAGGTCGATGACCGAGGCGGCGGCGTAGAGCTCGGCCTTGCTGCCGAAGTAACGGATGACCATGGACGGGTCGATGTCGGCGTCCGCGGCGATCGCGCGGATCGTCGCGCGCTCGTAGCCGTCCTCGGCGAACCGGCGCTGGGCCGCGTCCAGGATCGCCGTCCGGGTCGCCGCCGAACGCTCGGTGAAAGCCATGCCGCCAACCTATGCCATCAAGCGTTGGCAAACACGAGGACAACGGTCTAGAGTCCATCACAAGTTGGCCATCAAGCGTTGGCAAACAACTATTGGCAACTGGAGTGATCATGAACGCTCTTCCGGAGTCGACCGGCGTGCTCGTGGTCGGCGCGGGGCCCGCCGGGCTGTCCCTCGCCGCGTCGCTGCGGCAGAAGGGGGTGGACGCCGTCCTGCTGGACCGGGCGGCGGAGGGCGCGAACACCTCCCGGGCGGCCGTGGTCCATGCCCGCACCCTGGAGACGCTGCGCGAGGTCGGGGCGACCGGCGAGCTGGTCGAGCGCGGCATCATCGTGCCGCGCTTCACCGTCCGGGAGCGGGACCGCGTGCTGCTCACCGTCGAGTTCGGCGACCTGCCGACCGACTTCCCCTACACGCTGCTCGTCCCGCAGAACGTCACCGAGGAGATCCTGCTCGGACGGCTGCACGCGGCGGGCGGCGTCGTGCACCGGCCCTTCGAGGTGACCGGGCTTGAGCAGGACGAAGACGGGGTGACGGCCACCCTGGCCGATGGAGGGCAGATCCGCGCGGCCTACGCGGTCGGGACGGACGGGATGCACAGCACCGTCCGCGAACACGCCGGGATCGCCTTCGAGGGTGACGCCTACCCGCAGTCGTTCGTCCTCGCCGACGTGCACCTGGACTGGGCCGGCGGCAGCGAGGAGGTCATGCTGTTCTTCTCCGCGGAGGGTGTCACGGTCGTCGCGCCGCTGCCCGGCGGGCGGCACCGCATCGTCGCGACCGTCGACGAGGCGCCCCGGGAACCGACCGCCGCCGACGTCCAGGCGCTCATGGACGCGCGCGGCCCCAGGCGCCACCCCGCGCTGATCAAGGACGTCGTGTGGAGCTCCCGCTTCCGCGTCCACCACAGGCTGGCGGCGCACTACCGCGCGGGCCGCGCCTTCCTCGCCGGTGACGCCGCCCACGTCCACAGCCCGGCGGGCGGGCAGGGCATGAACACCGGCATCCAGGACGCGCTCAACCTCGCCGGCAAGCTCGCCGCCGTGCTGGGCGACGGCGCGCCCGACACCGTCCTGGACGAGTACGAGGCCGAGCGCCGTCCCGTGGCCGAGCAGGTCGTCTCCTTCACCGACAAGATGACCAACGTCGCGACCGTCGGCAGCCCGGTGCTGCGCGGCATGCGCAACACCCTGCTGCGCACCCTCGACTGGATCCCCGCCGTCCACCGCACGATGGCGATGAACCTCTCCGAACTGTCCACCGACCCCACCCGCCACTAAACCCATTGCCGCAGGCGGGGGTGGCGGCGCAGCATGCGGGGGTGCGCTGGCCGAGCGCCTGGACGAGGGGCTCGGCCTGCTCGAACGCTACTGGTCCGGCGAGCCGGTCACCCACCACGGGCGGCACTACCGGGTCGAGGACGTGGCGCTGCTTCCGGCCACGGCGCAGCGGCCGCGACCGCCGGTGTGGATCGCCGGGTTCTGGCCGAACCGGCGGCCGATGCGGCGGGCCGCCCGCTGGGACGGCGCCGTCCCGCTGTTCGGCCCCGGCTCCCACGGCCGCGCGCCCGACGTCGAGGACGTCCGCGACCTGGCCGCCTACGTCCGGCGGCACCCGTCCTGCGCCGCATCGAACAGGGCCCGCCGGCGCTCTGACGTCACCGTCCCGTCAGGTTTCCCGTGAAACCGGCCGGGTGAACCGCGAGGTCAGCGACCGCGGGCCAGCACGTCGCGGGCCACGGCGTCGCGTTCGGCGGCCTCCTGCTCGGCCACGCGCCGCTCGGCTTCGGCGCGGGCGTCGTAGGCGGTCCGGGCGGCGGCGATCGCGCTCTGGTGCTCCTCGGTCCACACGACGAGCGACCGGATCGTCTCGTGCAGGGTCGCGCCCATCGGCGTGAGCGCGTAGTCGACGCGCGGCGGGACGGTCGGGTGGACGGTGCGGCTGACGAGCCCGTCGCGTTCGAGGTGCCGGAGCGTCCGCGCGAGCATCCGCTGGCTGATGCCGTCGATCCGGCGGCGGAGTTCGGTGAAGCGCAGGGTGCGCTGGTCGAGCAGCGCGATGACGAGCAGGGACCACTTGTCGGCGATGCGGTCGAGGATCTGCCGGACCTCGCAGTCGTTGCGGGTGTGCCACTGCAGAACGTCCTCGTCGGCGGCGGTGACCCCGCAGTAACCGGGGGACGCGAAAGTTCCGTCTTCCATGCTTCCCGATGGTGTCGGACGATGCTGCCGGTAACAAGAGGGAACCGGCACCCATCGGGGGAACCGGTGCCTCGGAGGAGAGGAGCCGGGTCATGTCCACATCCGCGTCCCGCATGGACGGCCGCGCCTGGGCGTCGCTGCTGGTCCTGTGCGGTGCGGTCTTCCTGGAGGGGATCGACGTGGCGATGCTCAACGTCGCGCTCCCGTCGATCCGGGCGGACCTGGGGCTTTCGACCGGGATGCTGAGCGGCGTCATCAGCGCCTACGTCCTCGGTTACGGCGGGTTCATGCTGCTCGGCGGGCGCGCCGCCGATCTGCTCGGCCGGCGGCGGGTGTTCCTGTTCTGGCTGGCGGTCTTCCTGGTCTTCTCCGGCCTCGGCGGCCTGGCCACCGAGGGCTGGATGCTGCTGGTCGCGCGGTTCGTCACCGGGGTCGCGTCGGCGTTCATGGCACCGGCGGGGCTCGCCCTCGTCACCGCGGCGTTCCCGGCCGGGCCTGCCCGGACCCGGGCGCTCGGCGTCTACGCGGGGACGGCGGCGGGCGGCTTCTCGCTCGGCCTCGTCGCGGGCGGCCTGCTGACGTCGCTCGGCTGGCGCTGGGTGTTCTTCGCGCCGGTCATCCTGTCGGCGCTGCTGCTGGCGGCGGCCGTCCCGCTGGTCGCCGACCCGGACGCCGCCGGGCCGAGGAGGGGCGCGCGCGGATTCGACCTGCCGGGCGCGTTCGCCATCACGGGCGCCATGCTGCTCCTCGCCTACGGGGTCGTCCGGCTGGAACGCCCCGGCGACGGCGCCGCGCTCACCGCGGCCGTCTTCGCGGGAGGACTGCTCCTCCTCGCCGTGTTCACCGTGATCGAGCGCCGGTCGCCGAGCCCGCTCGTCCGCCTCGGCGCCCTGCGGTCGGCCGCCCTCGTCCGGACGGACGCGAGCGCGCTGCTGTTCATCGGCGCCTTCGCGGGCTTCCAGTTCCTGATGACCCTGTACCTCCAGGAACTCCGGGGGTGGACGACGTGGCAGACCGGCCTCGGCATGCTCGTCATCGGCCTCGACACCGTGCTCGCCCCGACCTTGACCCCGCGCCTGGTGAACCGCTTCGGCAACCCGCGGGTTCTGCTGGGCGGCATCGTCCTCGCGGCCGTCGCCTACGGACTGTTCCTGCCGGTCGGGCTCGACTGGGCCTACACCGCCATGTTCCCGATCATGGCGCTGCTCGGTCTGGCGTTCGCCCTGGCCTACGGCCCGCTGACGATGGCCGCCACGGACGGCGTCGACGAGCGCGAGCACGGTCTGGCGGGCGGCCTGCTCTACACGGCGATCCAGTTCGGCGCGGCCCTCGGCCTTTCCGCCGTGACGGCCGTCCAGGTCGCGGCGCTCGGCGGTGACGAGTCTCCGGAGGCCCGCCTCGACGCGCTCCGGGCGGCCCTGGCCGTCCCTTTCGCCGCGGCCGTCGCCGCCGCCCTGATCACGGCGTTCGGCCTCCGCGCTCGTCCCGCGAAGGCCGCCGAACCGGCACAGGAATCCGTCAAGACCGCCGCCTAGGGCAGCCGAGGACAAGCGACGGGCGGGCGTGCCATGGACCGGCACGCCCGCCCGGTGGCGGCGCGGAGGGCGCTACGTGATCGGTGCCTTCCAGGTCGCCTCCCAGGTCTGCGGTCCGACGATGCCGTCGACGTTCAGCCCCTTCTCCCTCTGGAAGGCCACGCAGACCTCCTCCGAGTGGGTGCCGTAGATGCCGTCGACCACGAGGCTCGTCCAGCCGCGCTTGAGCATCTTGTCCTGCCAGGTGCGGACGTCGTCGCCCTTCATCAGGGCGAGGAACCGGCCCGGCCAGGGCGGAGCCTGTACCGCTTCTTGCACGCTTTGATCGGTCATGCCGATCACCTCCTCATGGATGGGTGGAGGGTTCATTTGTCCGCGTTCGCGGGCCGCCGTTCACCGTCGCGGCTCGGAACCGGCACGGACGCCGGGGGCGGTGCCGGCACCGCGGCCGTGGCCGTCGCCTCCGAGACGGAGGTCTCCCGCGGCGTCTTCGGGTCGGCGGTCCCGTGCACGCCTTCCAGGATCTGGCGGCCCTGCTTGTCCACGAAGTTGGTGAACAGCTCCTGCGAATAGCCGAGCAGGACCGCCCAGGCGATGATCTGGCCGGACGAGTCGAGGGCGCTCAGCCCCGGCACGACCTCGCCGCGCAGGAGCATGATCCCGAGCACGGCCACGAGCGCCCCGGTGGGGAGCTTCAGCAAGGCCAGCGCCACGGGAATGCCGTAGGCGTTCGAGCTGCCCCGGACCTTCCGCAGGGCGGCGGCCGCCGCGATACAGGCCGCCGTCAGCCCGGCGATCTCGACGATGGCGTAATCGCCCGGCGAGGCCACCGAGCCGGGAGCGCTCGCAGGCGGCACATCGACGGTCCGGCTGGGGCAGGCGATCTTGTTGGCAGGCGTGAAGCACAGGGGCACGGCCGACTTCCAGAAGGCCCCGGCCACGGCGAGAGCGCACGCGAGACAGAACAAGCCGAACGCCGTCATCCAGACGATTCGCGCAAAATTCACGGCGCGCAGCCTCTCGCGCAGGGAGGCCTCACGCGCGGCATCGACCGCGTCCAGCACGGTCGACAACTGCGGAATCGACGGCGTGGAATGGTCGGCACCGCGCGTCGCCGTCCACCAGTGGTGTCGCCCCGCCGCGGCGTGGGCGTTCTGGCTCGCGGCGCACGCCTGCTGCAGTTCCCACGCGGCCTTCTCGGCGGCGATCCGGCGGGTGTCGTCCGGGGGGAGATGCTGCTTGATGATGGCGAAAAGGTCCGGAAGGTGGGGTACGAGGTCCTCTGAAGGAAGCGTGCGCAGCCACATGGTCCGAGCGGAATTGACATGCATCTGAGCCGCGGCCAGGTGTGACGAGGTCCGGGCTCGGGTGTGCTTGTCGAGATCGAGGACCCGGCAGGCATTGTCCAGGGCGAGTGAGGCATTGGAGACGAGTTGCGCGTGCTCGGCGGACTGCGGGCGCGTGCCCTTGGAGGCCAACTGGGCCTCCAATTCCCGGACGTTCGCGTGCACTCCCTCGCAGAGGACCCATGAGGCCCGCTCACGGTTCCATTCGTATATCCGCGAGATCGGTGTTCGCGACAGCCAGTGCCACATCGGCACCCCCTCGGTACGGCACTCGTCCGTGCACCGCCCTCGGCCTCAGATTATTCGCGCGTACCGGCCGTCAAGAATCCATGGCGCGTACATTCTGCGCCACGGTCGTGCATGCCGCGCGGGGGTCCGGAGGGGGTGGGACGCGGGGGTCGGTCCTGGTCACGGAGTTACCTGGTCGTGACCCACCGGCGCGGGCTCTGTAGACTCGACGACCGAAACGCCTGACCCCGATCCGAGGAGCGCCCACTCGTGGCTCTTGTCGTGCAGAAGTACGGTGGCTCCTCCGTCGCCGACGCCGAAGGCGTCAAGCGGGTCGCCCAGCGCATCGTCGCAACGAAGAAGGCGGGCAACGACGTGGTCGTCGTTGTGTCCGCCATGGGCGACACGACGGATGACCTCATCGACATGGCCAAGCAGGTCAGCCCCCTGCCGCCCGGCCGTGAGCTGGACATGCTGCTCACCGCCGGCGAGCGGATCTCGATGGCGCTGCTGGCCATGGCCATCGCGAACCTGGGCCACGAGGCCCGCTCGTTCACCGGCTCCCAGGCCGGTGTGATCACTGACGGCTCGCACGGCAAAGCCAAAATCATCGATGTGACGCCGGGACGGATCCGGACCGCGCTGGACGGCGGCTCGATCTGCATCGTGGCGGGGTTCCAGGGCGTCTCGCAGGGAACCAAGGACATCACGACGCTCGGCCGCGGCGGGTCCGACACCACGGCGGTCGCGCTGGCGGCGGCCCTGGACGCCGACGTCTGCGAGATCTACTCCGACGTCGACGGCGTCTTCACCGCCGACCCGCGCATCGTGCCCGCCGCCCGCAAGATCCCGAAGATCTCCTACGAGGAGATGCTGGAGATGGCGGCCAGCGGGGCGAAGATCCTGCATCTGCGCTGCGTGGAGTACGCGCGCCGCTACAACATCCCGATCCACGTGCGGTCCTCGTTCAGCCAGAAGGTGGGCACGTGGGTCGTCGACAGCAGCGAGATCGAAGGACAGGACATGGAGCAGGCGATCATCTCCGGCGTCGCGCACGACCGGAGCGAGGCCAAGATCACCGTGGTGGGGGTGCCCGACAAGGTCGGTGAGGCCGCCACGATCTTCACGGTGCTGTCCGAGGCCGAGATCAACATCGACATGATCGTGCAGAACGTGTCGGCGGCGTCCACCGGGCGCACCGACATCTCGTTCACGCTGCCGTCCACCGACGGGCAGAGCGCCCTCACCGCGCTGAACAAGCTGAAGGAGAAGATCGGCTTCGAGTCGCTGCGCTACGACGACCGCATCGGCAAGGTGTCGCTGATCGGCGCCGGGATGCGGTCGCACCCGGGCGTCACCGCCTCGCTGTTCGGCGCGATCGCCGAGGCCGGGGTGAACATCGAGATGATCTCCACCTCGGAGATCCGGATCTCGGTCGTCGTGGCCCAGGACGACATCGACACGGCGGTCGCCGCCGCGCACCACGCGTTCGACCTCGACGCCGAGCAGGTCGAGGCCGTCGTCTACGGCGGCACCGGCCGCTGACCGCACGTCCGAGCGGGCCGCACGGATTTCCGTGCGGCCCGCTTTGTCGTGCTCGTCCTGTGACGCGTGACGCTGACGCCGTCCGCCCGCGGTGGGAGGGTCGTCGAGGGAACCGGCCGCACGCGGCGGGAGTTGGACGTGCGGACGACTCGACGGCGAGAGGGTGACGCGACCATGGCCCTGAATGCCCGGCCGGCCGGCGCGAGGACCAGGGGGACGGGCGGGCCGACGCTCGCCGTCGTCGGAGCCACGGGGGCCGTCGGGGCCGTGCTGATCGACCTGCTGTCCACCCGCCGCGACGTGTACGGGGAGATCCGGCTGGTCGCCTCGCCCCGGTCGGCGGGGCGGACGCTGGCGCTGCGCGGCGCGGACGTCGAGGTCGCGCCGCTGGCGCCCGAGGTGTTCGACGGCGTCGACATCGCGGTGTTCGGCGTGCCGGACGCGGTGGCCGCGCGGTGGGTGCCGGTCGCGACGGGGCGCGGCGCAGTGGCCGTCGACAACTCCGGAGCGTTCCGGATGGCGCCGGACGTGCCGCTCGTCGTCCCGGAGGTGAACCCGGAGCGGGTGCGCCGGCGCCCGCGCGGGATCGTCGCGAGCCCCAGCTGCACCACGCTGTCGATGATCATGGTGATCGGGGCGCTGCACCGCCGGTACGGGCTGCGCGAGCTCGTCGTGTCGTCCTACCAGGCCGCGTCGGGCGTCGGCCTGGAGGGCGTCGACACCCTGTACGAGCAGATGGAGAAGGTCGGCGGCGACCGCGCGCTCGGCAACCGCGCGGGCGACCTGCGCTGCGCGGTCGGCGAGTTCGGGCCGTTCCCGGCGCCGCTCGCGATGAACGTGGTGCCGTGGGCGGGCGAGGTGCGCGACGGCGGCTGGAGCTCGGAGGAGCTCAAGATCCGGGAGGAGTCGAGGAAGGTGCTCGGCCTGCGCGACCTGCGGGTGACGGCGACGTGCGTCCGCGTCCCGGTGGTGACGGCGCACTCCCTGTCGGTCCACGCGGTGTTCGAGGACCGGGTCGACCAGCGGGAGGCGCAGGCAGTCCTCGCCGGATCGCCGGGCGTCGTCCTGTGCGACAACCCGGAGACGCAGGAGTTCCCCACGCCCGCGGACGTCGTCGGCACCGATCCCGCGTGGGTGGGGCGGGTGCGGCGCTCGCTGGACGACCCGAAGGCGCTCGACCTCTTCCTGTGCGGCGACAACCTCCGCAACGGCGCGGCGCTCAACACCGCCCAGATCGCCGAGCTGGTCGCCGCCGAGCTCACCCCCTGAGGGCCGCGAGGACGGCGGAGGTGTCCAGGTAGAACGGGCGGAACTCGCTGACCAGGCCGTCCCGGACCGTGATCCATTGCAGGACGGACGTGTCCACCTCCCGCCCGGTCGCGCGGGCCCGGAAGACGCAGTCGTTGCGGACCGTGACCGTCTCGCCGTCCACCGCGTAGTGCTGCTCGCGGAACGTCAGCTCCGACCACAGCTCGCTCATCACGGCCATGAACCGCTCCATGCCGTCGTGGCCGCGCCACGTCCCGCCGTAGGGGAGGCTGGGCGCCTGGTACATCACGACGTCCGGGGCGAGGTGCGCCGCCATCACGGAGAAGTCCCCCTTCCCGGGGCCGCCGGCGGCCAGGTAGTCCGCTTCGGCGGCGTAGAAACGTTCGAGGGCTTCCAGGGCATCGGTCATGCGCGGTGAACACCGCGGCGGGACGACGGGTTGCACCGCGCGGCGGATGGCGGCACGAGCGGGAGGCCGTACTCGGGCTTAGGGTGGCATGCGTGACCGAGACGAAGGCCGTGAAGTCCGAGCAGACGCGCGCCCTGATCGTCGAGACGGCGCTGCGCCTGTTCCGGGAGCGCGGATACGAGCAGACGACGATGCGGGCGATCGCCAAGGAGGCGGGTGTCTCGGTCGGCAACGCCTACTACTACTTCGGGTCCAAGGAAGAGCTGATCCAGGCGTACTACGACGAGCTGCAGGACGAGCACGTCGCCGCCTGCCGGGGCCGTCCTGGACGCCGAGCGCGAGTTCGCGCCCCGGCTGCTGGGCGTCCTGAAGGCCCGGGTCGACACGATGATCCCGTACCACGAGTTCGCCGGGAAGTTCTTCAAGTTCGCCGCCGAGCCGACCAGCCCGCTCAACCCGTTCAGCGCCGAGTCGGGCCCGGCCCGCGACTCGGCGGTGGCGATCTACCGCGAGGTCGTCGAGGGCTCCGACCTGAAGATCGACAAGGAGTTCCGCGCGGAGCTGCCCGAGCTGCTGTGGATCTACTCGATGGGCATCGTGCTGTACTGGGTGCACGACAGCTCGCCCGGCTGCCGCAAGACCTACCTCCTCGTCGAGCGGACGGTTCCGCTGGTCAACCGCATGGTCGCGATGTCGCGCATCCCGGGCTTCAAGTCGGTGACCCGCGAGCTGGTCGGCATCATCCGCGAGGTCCGCGCCTGATCGTGATGTCCCAGTGGTCCTTCTCGCGGGCGAACACGACGCCCTCGGGAGACCGGTGGAGCCGCGCGCCGTCCCCCCGCACGCCGATGGACGGGTAGCGCCGCACCGCCTCGTCGACGCAGGTCCCCGTCGCGATGTCGATCTTGTAGCCGTTCGCGTGGCTGTAGGTGCCGCCCGCGTGGCCGTGCTCGGTGCCGCCGGTGACGGTGACCTCGCAGCCGCTCGACTCCGCGAAATCGATCAGGCTTCGGAGGGTTCCCCAGCGGATGCCCTCGAAGGAGGTGCAGGTCCGCACCGTCCGGTCGGAGCAGCGGCCGGTGGAGCGCCAGCCGATGCCGCTCGCCCGCAGCGCGTACTCGGCGAGCTGCTGGTCCAGGCGCTGCGAGCTCGGCAGGTCCGGCAGGACGTCCCGTGGCGGGACGGTCCGCTTCCGCGCGGCCGGCGATGCCGCCTCGGGGCGCGACGCGGTCTCGGGACGTGGCGCCGCCCCGGGAAGGCCCGCGGTCTCGGGACGTGGCGCCGCCCCGGGAAGGCCCGCGGTCTCGGGACGGGACGCCGCCTCGGGTGGGGACGCGGTCTCGGGACGCGACGCGGCCTCCGGAGGGGACTCAGCCTCGAGGCGGGACGCGGACGCCGGGGCGAGCAGGCGTCCCGCCGGGAACGGTGGTTCGGCGCCCGCCGCGGTCCGCGGGCCGGGAGACGGCCGCGTCGCGGCGGACGCGCGGGGAGGGGCGAGCGCGAGCAGGGTGGCGGCGATGGCGAGGGCGGTCGCCGCGGCGGCCGGGCGGAAGGCCGGATGGTGGGCGATGCCGGGCGCCCGGCCGCACTCGGACGGCATGACGCAGTGGATGCTGCACGGCCGTGGCATGTGCGATCCCCCCGATCGGTGATGTCCGGGGGGCGAGAGCCGGTCCTGCCTGGACCGGTGGTGCGTGCGGCCGATCGGAGGGATGCCCGAAGGGTCGATCTTGTAAACCCGGGACGGGCGAGGCGGCCCGCCCGTCCCGGAGAAAGATCACGACATGCCGAGATGTTTCCGGGCGAAGCCGATCTCGGCGGCCATCTGGGTGATGCGCTCCTCGACGACGAGGGAGCCGTGGCCCGCGTCGTACCGGTACATCTCGTGCGGGTGCCCCAGCTCGGCGAGCCGCGCCAGATAGTTGTCGATCTGCCGGATGGGGCAGCGCGGGTCGTTCTCCCCCGCCAGGACCAGCACCGGCGCCGTGACCTGCGCGACGTAGGTGATGGGGGACGACTCGCGGTACCGCTCGGGGACCTCGTCCGGCGAACCGCCGAACAGGGACCGGTCGAACGCCTGCAGGCCCTCCATCTCGTCCTCGTACGCGGCGACGTAGTCGGCCACGGGGACGGCCGCGACCGCGACGCTCCAGTCGTCCGGCTGCGTGCCGATGCCGAGCAGGGTGAGGAAACCACCCCATGACCCACCGGTCAGCACGAGCCGCGCCGGGTCGGCGAGACCCGACTCGACCGCCCAGTCGCGGACGGCCTTGATGTCCTCCAGCTCGGTGATGCCGACGCGCCCCTCGATGGCGTCGCGCCACTCGGAGCCGTATCCGGTCGAGCCCCGGTAGTTGACGCGGACGACCGCGAATCCGTGGTCGACCCACGCGGCGACGGCGGGGGCGAACGAGTCGTCGTCCTGCGCGGTCGGCCCGCCGTGGATGTCGAAGACGGTCGGGTGCGGGCGGTCGCCTTCGGGCTTGCTGACCAGGGCGTGGATGCGTCCGGCGGGGCCGTCCACCCACACGTCCTCGACCGGGACGGACGGCGGCGCCGCGGGCCCGGGCGGGGTCAGCACGACCGCGCCGGACGTGGAGCGGATCACCGGCGGCTCGGCGGCGGACGACCAGGAGAACTCGACCGTCCCGTCCGGCCGGACGTCGGCCCCGCCGAGGACACCGCGCGGCGTGTCGATCCTGGTCAGCGCCCCGTCGGTCAGGTCGTAGCGGTAGAGCTCGTCGCGCGCCTCGTGCGAGTGGGAGATCAGCAGCGCCGCCCCGTCCGGGTACCAGCCGGCGCCGATCTCGCCGGGCAGGTCGAGGACGATCTCCTGCTCGGTGCCCGCGACCGGGTCCCAGATGAGCATCTCCTCCCGGCCGCGCCGCTCGTGGTTGACCAGGAGCCGCGCGTCGCCGTCGACCGGCGCGAAGCCGGCGCCGTAGACGCCCTTGCCCGGCCCGTCCCACAGGTCGGCGACCGACGAGCCGTCCTGCCGCACGACGCGCAGCGCCATGTGGCGGCTGTCGCCGTGCTCGCTGTGCCCGATCGCGATCAGGGACTCGTCCCGCGAGACGCCGGCGACGTGGGCGTCCTCCGCGTGGTGGTAGAGCACCTCCGGCGCGGCGCCCGCCCGGCACAGGTGGACGGTGTTGCCGTCCTCGGTCGTCCGCCCGACCACGGCGAGGCCACTGCGGCCGAGGGCGAGCCCCGCCGGGTACGAAGGCTCCAGCTCCGGAACGGCCGGAACGCTCTCGGTCTCCCCGAAGGGGACGCGCTTCCACACGCCGAACTCGTCGCCGTCCGTGTCGGCGAACCACCACACCCATTCGCCGGACGGATCGACGGTTCCGTACCACGTCCCGTTGGGACGGTCGGTCACCTGGCGCTGCTCACCCGTCTCGCGGTCCCACGTGTAGACCTCCCAAGTCCCGCTCGCGTTGGAGCGGTAGATGCTGCGGCTCGGGGCGTCACGCGCCCACCGGGGCAGGCTGATCCTCGCGGCCCGGAAACGCGCCTTCCAGCGCTCGTCGTCGACCATCCCCCCAGTATCGCCGAGCCCTGGGAGATCAGGTCGGGCGCTTGGCGGGGCCGAGGATGAAGGTCGTCCCCTTGCCTCCGGGGGTCTTCACCACGAGTCCCGTCTCCGCGAGGGCCGCGGCGATCTCCTCGCGGTCGCCCGCCCAGCCGAGGAACAGCTCGCCGGCCAGGTCGCCTCTGGTGTCGAAGGCGTCGTCATGGCTCTGCGTGTTCCAGAAGACGGCCTTGGGCGACTCCGCGTCCTGGGTCCGCTCGGCGACGCGCTGCCAGCAGCCCGACGTGGTGGGCCAGAGGGCGGGCTCGGCGACGTACCCCTTCCCGGTCAGGTCTTCGAACGCCCGCATGATCCGGCACAGATCGGAGGTCTCCGCGGGAACCGGGCAGGTCACCGTGCCCTCGTCCGGTCCCTCGGTGTCGTTGACCGCCGCCATGAGCCGTTCCATCGCGGCCTCGTAGTCGTCGTCGACCTCCGGCTCGTCCTCGGGGACGTGAATCACGAGCCCCTCCAGGGCGAAGACCGACTGGATCTCCGACGGGAGGCCGCCGCGCCAGCGGACGTCGACGTCCCGGAGCAGGGCGCCCTCGGTCGAGAACGCGTCCGAGAAGTCCTCCGGCAGGGTCAGCAGTCCGTACTCGCCGGTCGCGGACGCGAACTCCTTGCCCGTGACGTGCCGCCACCCCCTCTCCTCCAGCCGGTCGAGGGCCCGGTCGAAGGACTCGCTGTGCGACTCGGCGGGCGCGTGGGCCCTCTCCCGCCGCGCTGCCTCCCGGCGGAGGCGGGCGACCGCCATCGCCCACCAGCAGTGCGGGTGGTCGAACGCCTCGGGGTCGAGTTCCTCCAGGCCCGCGGCGATCTCCGCGAGGCGGGCCTTGTCGTCCGCGGGCCGCTCCGACCAGGGCGAGTACACGTACGCGCCCAGCCGGCCCACGAACTCGGCGAAGGACCGCAGCGTGCTGTTCACGATCTCGAACTGGGGCTCCTCGTCGTCGTCCCCCGGGGAGAACAGCACGACGAATCCCTGCCGCACGTCGAGGAAGTACAGCATGTCGCCGTCGGGGCCGGTTCCGCCGAGGATCAGGGCCCGGTTGTCCTCGTTCAGCGGGAGGACGGTGAACAGCCCGAGCGGCCCGTCGGGGATGTCCGCGCAGAAGTAGCCGCCCGCGTCCTTGAGCAGCCCGGTCTCGGTGAGAAGCGTGAGGTCGGCCTCGGACAGCCCGAGTTCGCTCCCCGTCGCGACGTCCAGCGTGACGACGTCATCCCCGCCTGCGGCCACGGCGTTCCCTTCGCAGAAATGGGTTTCCGGTCAGAAAGGGACCGTAGTGACCCGTTCCCGCGTTGTCTCCGGATCGCCGACATTGATGATCATGCGGCCTCCGCCCGTCAGGGCGCGGGGACGCCGGCCACGAAGGTGCGTTCCTGGGGGGACGCCACGAGTTCCACCGTGGTGCCGGGGCGCAGGTCCTCGCCGAGGACGGCGGTGATCGCGTCGGTGAGGGCGGCGGCCAGGTTCGCGGTGATCTCGGCGGCGTCGGGACGGTCGAAGGCGGCGGCCCGCACGCCCATGATCAGCGAGATGTTCGTGTCCACGGCCCTGCCGCCCTGAGCGAGGCGGCCGGCGGGGACGCCGGACAGGTGGATGCTCGCCAGCTCGCGGGCCCATTCGCCGTAGACACCGACGATCGCCTCGGTCAGCGCGGTGATGAGCTCGGATTCGCGGCCCGCCAGCTTGTCTTCTGGAAGGTGGGCGGTCAGATGCGGCACAGTGGTCCCCGTTCTCTTTGGCCTCAAAGGCTTTGACTTCAAAGGTACTTGTGGAGGGTGCCGATGTCCACCGAACCGGGCGGCCCGGCCGTCGACGAGGCCGTCCGCACCCTGCTGCTGCTCATGCCGCGGCTCGTCGGCCGTGCCAAGCGCCTCCCCATCCCCCCGGCCCTGCGGGGCCTCGACCTGGCGCCTCGCCATCTCGCGCTGCTGGCCCATCTGGAGTACGACGGTCCGGCGAGCGTCAACGAACTCGCCGCCCGGCTGGAGGTCGCCCCGACGACCGTCAGCCTCATGGTGAGCGACCTGTCGCGGCCGGGCGTCCTGGAGCGCACCGCCGACCCCGCGGACCGCCGCCGCCGCATCGTCGCCATCGCCCCCGCCTTCGCCGCGCCGATCGCCGAATGGCTCTCCGGCAGCGCCTCCGCCTGGGAGCGCGTCATGCGCGATCTCGCCCCCACCGAACGCGCCACGGTCATCACCGCGCTACGCGCCTATGAGGCCGCCTTGGAACAGGGCCCCGGCGAGCGCCGGGACGCGGGGCCGCGGCCTCCCGCGTAGGCGCCGGTCAGGTGAGAGAGCCTTTCCGGGGTCGGCCGAGCGACTTCGGGAGCTTCGTCCTGGCCAGCTCGCGGTGGACGGTGCGGGCCACGCGTTCGATGGTGTCGATCCCGTAGGCCATGGACGGGGTGTCCCGCGTGAGGACCACGATCATGTAGTTCTCGCCGTGCCCGTGATCGCCGTGCCCGTCGAAACCGCCGATGCTGTGGACGCGCCAGTGCCTTCCCGGGCGCGGCAGCCAGCCGTTCTTCACGTGCCAGACGACGCCGGCGGGACGTCCGGCGGGGGTCCCCCACCGCTGCGCCGGGACGACCTCGTGCATCAGCTTCAACGCGTACGCGCGGGACCTGGCGGGCAGGAGCGCGCTCGGCGAGGTGAGCCGGTCCAGCAGCTCGATCTCGTCGTGCGCGGTGATCTGGGTCAGCCCCCAGCGGCCGCCGGGGTCCAGTTCGGTGTGGGTCATCCCCGCCAGGTCGAGGAAGTTCGCGATGCGGGCGCGTCCCACCGAACGCCACAGAGCGGAGGTCGCGCGGTTGTCCGAGCGGGTGATCATCCGGCGGGCCCGGATCCTCTCGGTGCCGGTCAGCGGGCGGTCCTCGTCGGCCGCCTGGCGCAGCAGCGCCCCCAGGACCGTGACCTTGACGACGCTCGCCGAGTCGTAGTGCCGCCCGGCGGCGAGCGCGCAGCGGATGCCGCGCTCGCGGTCGTACACGGCGACCGACTCGGTCCCGGCGCGCCCGCGCAGCGCCTGCCTGATCCGCGCGCCGAGCCGGTCGGCGGCCTTCGGGTGCCGGGACGACGAGCAGGGGCCGTCCGGGGCCGCGGCCCGGGCGGGCGCGGCGGCCGGCAGCAGCGCGGCCGCGAGCGCGAGCGCGGCGAGGGATCGTGCCATCCGGCCAAGCTAATGATCATGAAAGCCCGGGCGGGGCATCCGCCGGCCGTGCTTCGGTAAAGGACGGCTCAGGGAGTGGCCAGGCGGCCGAGCAGCTCGTCGATCGCGGCGCGGATCTGCCGGTCCATCGCCCGCGCGAACCCGGCCTCGACCGTGACCTGGGCGCCCGGGCGCAGCCGGGCGACGGTCTCGGTGAGGGACCCGAGACTCCGGTCGTCGACCGCCTCGTCCAGGGGCCCGACGACATGCGTCGTGATCAACCGGACGAACATCGCGGCGAGGTCGTCCATGCTGCGCTGGAGCTCCTGGCCGGCCGCGAGCACGGCGTCCAGCGGCACCCCGGCCCGCACCAGCGTCACCGTCGCGTCGAGCTGGCGCCGGCTCCAGTGGGTGACGCGGTCGCCGTCCACCTCGATGTGGCCGAGCGCGACGGCCCGCTCGACGGCCCGCGGGCCGACCTCGCCGGGGAACAGAGCGGCGAGCTCGTCCAGCGTCATCGTCACCGGGACCTCGTTCGACCACGGGGTCGTGACCGCCTTCTCGACGCCGAGGACGGTGCCGATGTCGCGGCCCTGCTCCCAGGCGGCCAGCAGCTCGCGGATGCCCTCCAGGGTGTGCCCGCGGTCCAGCAGGCTCCCGATCATGCGGAGGCGGGCCAGGTGGTCCTCGGAGTACAGGCCGATGCGCCCCTCGCGGCGGGGCGGCGGCAGCAGCTTGCGCTCCTGGTAGTACCGCAGGGTCCGCACCGGGACCCCCGCGGCCTTGGCGAGTTCGCCGATGCGGTACTCGCGGGCGTCGGCGCCGGTACGGCCGCCCTGTTCCTCCGTCGGCTCTTCGCTCACGGCGGCCAGCATAGTTCGCGGCCGGTCCCGGCCACGTCCCGTATCGTGCGGCGGCGGAACGCGGGCGCGGCCGCGCACGTCAGATCCCCCGTCGACGCCGACGCCCCCTGCCCCAGAGAAAGGCGAAAGATGCTGAAGACCCGTTCCGCGGCCCTCGCGCTCGTCGGTCTGGTCGCCGCGTTCGGGCTGACCGCCTGCGGTCAGGACCGGTGGTGCGAGCACGACGCGACCGACACGAAGGTCAGCGACCGCTTCTGCAAGAACAACACCCCGGGTACGAGTGGGAGTCGGACGGCGGAGGCCACAAGAAGAAGTCCTCGAAGCACAAGACGGTCAAGAAGACCAAGTCACGCCACTGACCTTCGCGCGGGCCGTGCACCGAGACGACGACCCGGCGGACGAGGCCGCCCCGGCCGGGTGAACCGGCCGGGGCGGCCGTGCCGCTCGTGGAGCGCCGGATGCCTCAGCCGGGGCAGTGGAGCCGCGTCTCCTCGCTCTTCTCCTGGTGCATCTCCCAGCTTTGAAGGACGTGGTCGACGGCTTCGGTCCGGTAGGTCTCCCAGCCGGGGGCCTGCTTGCAGGGGATCGACACCTTGAGCTGGAAGTACGTCCCCCACTTCTTGGTGACGTACGAACTCTGCGTCTTGTTGCGCGTGCACGACCAGGCGCCGAGCGCCTTGTGCTTGCAGAGCATCACTTCGAAGGTGGTGTATCCGGGCTTGTCGCAGTCGATGCTGCCGTAGCCGACGACCTTGGCGTTCGCGCCATTCCCGGAAATGGCCGGGCGCCAGGTGCGCATGGTGCATTTCCGCTTCGCGGTCGTGGTCCGGGAGGACGTTCCGTTCTGGGCCTGCGTCCCTGACTCGCCCGTGATCGTGGTCTCGGAGGAGCGCCTCACCGCCTGCTCCTGCCCATCGGAGCCGGCCGTGTACATCAGCCCGGCCGTCACGGCACCGCATACCGCACCGCTCGCCGCGATGGCCACAACTCGTCGCCTCATGAAACCCGCCCTTCCGCTTGTTTTCCCAGGTGAGAAAACGCTAGAAGAATGCGGGTCCCGCTTTTCAGGGCCCTAGGGCCCCGTCCCGCTCGGCCCCGGCCCCATCACGGGGACGAGGTGACGCGGCGGACGGTCATGGGGCGGGGCCGCCGGCGCCGGGGCGCCTCGTCGCCGGTGCGGGGCGTCTCGGCGGCGAGCAGGTCGGCGAGCGAGCGGGGGAGGATGTCCTCGCGGCGGTCGGCGAACGGTGAACGCATGATCCCTCCCGGATCAGGCGGCGGTGGTCAGGTCGGGGTAGGCCGCGTGCACGGTGGTGAGCGCCCAGCGCATCCGCGCCAGGAAGGTCTCCGGGTGGTCGCCGGCCTCCTGGGCGACGGCGGCGGCGCACGCGGCGCTGTCCCCGCCGCAGGCCCCGAACCGGACGTGGATCGCGGCGCGGACCTGCTCGGCGGAGGGACGGTCGGATTCCTGCAGCGGGGAGGTGAACAGGATCTCGGCGAGGTCGGAAGCGTTCATCGAGGTGAAGCTCGGCGTGGTCGACATCGGACTGCCTTCTTCCTGCGGGAGACTTCCTCGTCACCCTTCTGCTGAATACGACTCTGCCTCTCGCCCTGATTCATCGCCATAGGGGAAAACCCCGATTCACGGTGGAGTTTCCCCCCCGGGCCGCCCCTGATCCGGCCCTAGGAGCGGTGCGCGAAGGCGTCTGCGAGGGCTTCGCGGAAGGCGTGGACGGCCGGGTGGGAGCCGCCTCCCCGGCGGGACGCCGTGAACAGGCGCCGCGTGCGGTGCCCCTCCGGCAGAGCGACGACCGGGACGGCGGGCGGGCCGTCCTGCCACACCAGGCCCGGCAGCAGCGCGGCGGCATGGCCGCGCTCGACCAGCCGCAGATGCAGCAGCAGGTCGGTCGACTCGAACCGCACGTCCGGCTCGAACCCGGCCTCCCGGCACAGCCGCGTCGCCCACCGCCGCGACGCCGTCCCCTCCGGCTCCATCACCCACGGGCTCTCCGCAAGGTCGCGCAGGGCCGCGCCCGGCGACCGCGGCGGGAGCGCGAGGCGGATCTCGTCCGTGCCGAGCTCCGCGTGGTCGACGCCCGCCGGCCGGGGGCTCGGGTCGCCCGGGTACTCCTCGGTGATCACAAGGTCGAAGTCGCGCGCGAGCAGGGCGGGCAGGGCGCTCTCCGGCTCCCGCTGCGTGACCTCGATCCGGAGCCGCGGATGGGCGTCGCGCAGGGCGCTGAGCGCGTCCGGGACGAGCGCGAGCGCGGCCGTCTGGAACGCGGCGACCCGCAGCACGCCCGTGATGCCGTGCAGGGACGCGGCGAGGTCGGCCTCCGCCTGTTCGAGGCGCTCCAGCACGGCTTCGGTGTGCGCGACGAGGATCTCGGCCTGCGCGGTCAGCCGGACGCGGCGCCCCACCGGCTCCAGCAGCGGTACCCCGGCCTCCTTCTCCAGGACGGACAGCTGCTGCGAGATCGAGGACGGGCTGTAGGAGAGTGCCTCGGCGACGGCGGCGAGCGTCCCCCGGTGCTTCAGCTCGCGCAGGAGCCGGAGCCGGTGCAGGTCCAGCATGGCCGCTCCATTCATCGGTTCGCCTGACGATTATCGCTCGGAAACATGTGCTGGTCCGATTGGACGCGGATGCGGGACGGTGTTCGCCATGGTCACGGCCTCCGCCTCGCTCGCCCGTTCGTCCTGGTTCGCCCGTCCGGCCGCGCGTGACTGGACGTGCCCGCCCGCGCCGCGCGATGTCGCCGCCTTCCATCGGACGCTCCCCGGCCACGCGCCGACGCCGCTCGTGGAACTGCCGTCCCTGGCGGCCGAACTGGGGGTCCGGCGGCTCTTCGCCAAGGACGAGTCGGCGCGCCTCGGGCTGCCCGCCTTCAAGGTCCTCGGTGCCTCGTGGGGCGTCCACCGGGCGCTCTGCGACCGTCTGGGCCTCGCGCCCGCCGCGACGTCCCTCGCGGGGCTGCGGTCCCTGCGGCCGGACGCCCGGCTCGTCACGGCGACGGACGGCAACCACGGGCGCGCGGTCGCGGCGATGGCGCGGCTTCTGGGGCTGCCGGCGGACGTCTACGTCCCGTACGGCGTCCATGCCGAGGCCGTGGCCGCGATCAAAGGGGAGGGCGCGGCCGTGACCGAGATACCGGCGCCCTACGACGAGGCGGTGCGGGCCGCTTCCGAGGCCGCGGCGTCCGATCCGTCGGCGCTGCTCGTCCAGGACACGGCGTGGTCCGGCTACGAACGGGTGCCGCAATGGATAGTCGAGGGTTACTCCACCCTCTTCACCGAGCTGGACGGACAACTCGCGGCGATGGGGGCGGCTCTCCCGGGCCTTGTGGCGATTCCAGTCGGAGTGGGGTCGCTGGCCCAGGCGGCTGTGACTCACTACCGATCCGGACGGTCCGCGCCCACGTTGCTGTCCGTCGAACCCGATGCGGCGCCCTGTGTCTTGGCCAGCCTCCACCGGGACGTGCCGCTGACCGTGGAGACAGGGCCGACCACCATGGCCGGACTGAACTGCGCGACCCCGTCGTCCCTGGCATGGCCAGTCCTACGAGCCGGCCTGGACGCCGCCGTAGCGGTCACCGACGCGTCCGCGGCTCGCGCAGCGCGTGACCTGGACGCCCTCGGCGTTCCGGCGGGGCCGTGCGGCGCCGCCTCCCTCGCCGGGGTCCGCGCCGCGCTGACGCCGGACCGCCGTCCGCTGCTCGCGCCGGGGCACGGGGAGACGGTCGTCCTTCTGGTCACGGAGGGCCGGGCCGCCAACCCCGCTTAACGACATTTCGGAAAAGGGGGCAGCGCAGCTGACCTACGCGCCGGTAACATAAGGGCACCGCATCCGCCCGGATCGGTGTGCTCTCGGCCGACGCTCCCGGTTTCCGCCCGGGAACGAGCAACGAGAGGGGACGCGCCATGCAGCCCACTCTGGACCAGTTCCTCACCGACCGCCTCGACGAGATCACCGCCGAGGTCGCGGGTGAGATCGCCGAGCGCGTCCCCGCCTACACGCACCTGAGTCCGCGCGAGATCCTCGCCCTCGTCCGGGACGCCCTCGCCGCCTACACCGGCGCCCGCGAGACCGGCACCGTGCTCGACGCGTTCCGCGCACTCGGCGCCAGCGAGGCCCGCGCGGGGCAGGACGTCCGCCACTTCGAGTCGGCGCTGCGCACCGGCGCCCGCGTCCTCATCCGCAGGACCGCCGGCGCCGCCGCCCGCCTCTACCCGCCCACGGCCGAGTACATCACGGTCATGGAGCAGGCGTTCAGCGCCGAGGGCCGCATCGTCCAGGCCGCCGTCGAGGGCCATCACCGGGCCGGGCGGCGCGACGGGACGCGCCGCCTCCCCACCCTCGTCTCGGAGAACTAGCGCCGCCGGACGGCCCTCTCGTTCGGCACGCAGTGCGTCATCTTCAGGCCGTCGACGTCCCGCGAACCGTTCTGGCCGAGGTTCTTCAGCCGCTGCTGGTCCTCGTCGGTGAGGTCCTGCCCGGGCAGCGGCCCGAGATGCCTGACGTCGTCGGCGGAGATGCCGAGCCCCCGGCCGACGCGCAGCCCGAGATCGTCCTCCACGAGCAGGAAGTGCCACACCATGCGCTCCTGGACGGGCCGCGCGCACTCCGAGATCAGCTCGACGAAGTTGTGCACCAGGTCGTCGCGCTCCCACTCCTCCATGAGCAGGTAGCGCTGGCCCGCCTGCTCGTAGTCGTTCGCGCGGGCGATGCGCTTGCGGGTGAGCCGCCCCGTGATCTCCGGGCCCTGCTCGTCGTGTGTCGGGTACTCGCCCTCGCGCAGGCCCCCGGTGATGGACGGCTCGTAGTTCACGTGGGGGTTCGAGCCCCCGGCGTCCACCTGGTACGTCATCTGCCCGTCGCGCTGGTTCGTCCGCACATGGGCGCCCTTGGCCCGGTTCACGGGCAGCTGGAGGTAGTTGGGGCCGACCCGGTGGCGCTGGGTGTCGCTGTAGGAGAACGTCCGCCCGACGAGCATCTTGTCGTCGGAGAAGTCCAGACCGTCGACCAGGACGCCGGTACCGAACGAGATCTGCTCGTTCTCGGCGAAGTTGTCCTCGACGTTCCGGTCGAGGACGATCCGCCCGACCGGCTTCGGCGGGAAGTCGTTCTCCGGCCACACCTTCGTGTCGTCGAGGGGATCGAAGCCCAACTCCGGATGCTCGTGGTCGTCCATCACCTGGACGACCAGCTCCCATTCCGGGAACTCCCCCCGGTCGATGGCCTCGTGCAGGTCCCTCGTCGCGTGCCCGAGGTCGTCGGCCTGCACCGCCGCAGCGTCGTCCGCCGTCATGCTGCGCACGCCCTGCTTCGGCATCCAGTGGTACTTCACGAGCTTGGTCTCGCCCGTCTGGTTCACCCACTTGTAGGTGTTCACGCCGAAGCCCTGCATGTGCCGGTAGTCGGCCGGGATGCCGCGCGGGCTGAACAGGTTGACGAGCATGTGCATCGACTCAGGCGTCTGCGACATGAAGTCGAAGATGCGCGCGGGCTCCTGCCGGAACGTCACCGGATCGGGCTTGAGCGCGTGGATGACGTCGGGGAACTTGATGGCGTCCCGGATGAAGAAGACCGCCAGGTTGTTGCCGACGAGGTCCCAGTTGCCGTCCTCGGTGTAGAACTTGATGGCGAACCCGCGCGGGTCCCGTGCCGTCTCCGCAGAGTCTCGCCCGCCGATGACCGTGGAGAACCGCAGCGCGATGGGCGTGCGCCTGCCCTCCCCCTGGAACAGCTTGGCGCGGGTGTACGCCGTGATCGGCTCGTCGACCCATTTGCCGTACGCCTCGAAGAAACCGTACGCCGTCACGCCCCGCGCGTGGACGACCCGCTCCGGGATGCGCTCCCGGTCGAAATGGCTGATTTTCTCAAGGAACTGGTAGTTCTCCAGTGTAGCCGGCCCACGGGAGCCGACCGTCCGCTGGTTCTGGTTGTCGTACACCGGGTGGCCCTGCCGGTTGGTCAGTACCGGACGCTCGTCCCCCGGCTGTGGCCCCATGCTCGCAACGTCCGTCACGACGCCTGTCTCCTCTCACCCGCTCTCGCTGGCGCCCTACCCGGCGGGGGACAGGGGAAGGTCTGCGCCAGGTAAACCCCTGCTGGCGACGCCCAGAGACCATCAGCCTCCGGGTCTCGCCCGCCCTTAGCGGAGCCGTGGGAAGAGCGGTTCCGGCGGAGGGAGCGGCTGGCCCGCGCACTGCCGCCGCACCCGGGCGGCCGCGTCCGGCAGGAACGGCTCCAGCAGCTCACCGGCCGTCCGGCATGCGGCCACCAGCCCGGCGAGGACGGCGTCCAGGCGCGGATCGCCCTCCTTCGCCAGGTCCCACGGGCGGACGCGGTTGACGTAGCGGTTGGCCTCGTCGACGACCCGCCAGACCGCTCCGGTGGCCCGGCGGAAGTCGAAGCCGGCCAGCGCCGCGTCGACCGCCGCCGGCGCCTCCCGGCACACCGCGTCGAGTTCGCGGGCCCCGCCGTCCGGGACCACGCCGCCCCGGTACCGGTGCACCATGGACACGACCCGCTGCACGAGGTTCCCGAGGCCGTTCGCCAGCTCGTCGTCGGCCCTCGCGACGAGGCGGTCGGCGGTGAAGTCGGCGTCGCCCGATCTCGGGACCTCCCGCAGCAGCCACCACCGCACCGCGTCCACGCCGAACTCCCGGACGAGGTCCACGGGGTCGACGACGGTGCCGCCGGACTTGCTGATCTTCCGCCCGCCGACCGTGAGGTACCCGTGCACGAGCACCTCGTCCGGCAGCGGCAGCCCGGCGGACAGCAGCATCGCCGGCCAGTACACGGCATGGAACCTCACGACGCCCTTCCCCACGAGGTGGACGCGGCGCGCGTCACCGCCCCACCATCGCCGGTAGTCCTCGCCGTCGTGCCCGTAGCCGAGGGCCGTGACGTAGTTGCCCAGCGCGTCCCACCACACGTAGACGACCTGGCCGGGATCGCCGGGCACCGGAATCCCCCAGCCTCGGGCACGCTCGACGGACCGCGAGACGGAGAAGTCCTCCAGCCCGCCCGCGATGAAGGAGAGGACCTCGTTGCGGCGCTCGGTGGGCTCGATCCGGAGCTCTCCCGAGGAGATGAGGTCGTGCAGCCGGTCCGCGTATCGCGACAACCGGAAGAACCAGTTCTCCTCGGAAACCCGCTGCGGGACCGTCCGATGGTCGGGACAGCGGCCGTCGACCAGTTCGGCCTCCCCGTAGAACTGTTCACAGCCGACGCAGTACAGGCCCTCGTAATGGCGCCGGTACAGATCCCCGGACTCGGCGCAGGCACGCCACAGTCGCTCGACCCCCGCCCGGTGGCGCGGGTCCCGGCTGGTGCGGATGAAGTCGTCGATCGACAGGGACAGCGGCCCGGAGAGGCCGGCGAACTCCTCGGCCAGGCCGTCCACGAACTCCTGTGGGCCGACGCCCGCCGCCTCCGCGGCGAGGACGCTGTTCAGCGAGTTGTCGTCCGTGCCCGCCTGGAATCTGACGTCCCCGCTCCGCCGGAAGTGCCGCGCGAGGACGTCCGCCTGGACGAGCTCCAAGGCGAACCCCAGGTGCGGGCGGGCGTTGACGTACGGAATGGTCGTGGTGAGGTAAACGTCCATGGGAGCCTCCGAAAGGGAACGGAGCCCCAAAAGAAAAGAGGCCCCGCGTACAGGGCCTCGGAAAACGTCCAGCGTCAGCGACCCCGCGAGCGGGGCATCATCACCTGTTCACTGGAAGTCGTCATGCGCACAGCCTAACCGAGGAACCGCCGGAAGGCCCGCCGATATCCGCGCCCCGGTCATGCGGTGAGGGCGCTGGCGAGATCGTCCAGATGGCGGGAGACCGGGCCCAGCGTGAGCAGGCCGCTCTGTGCGCCGGCGAGCTCGCCCGCGGCAGGGACGAGTTCGTCATGCGCGCGCCGCATCGCCGCTTGGTCGCCCACGGCGATGGCGGCCTGCGCGGTGAGGCACCACAGGGCTTCGAACAGCAGGTCCCGCGGCGGTTCCGGGACGTCCCGCAGCGCTGCGGCGGCCTCGCCCGGCGCACACCCGCGCGCCAGGAGCACCAGGGGACGAGCCCAGGGCAGGTACGGCCCCCAATCGGCCGGCTCGGTCTGAGCGGGGCGCCGGTGCTGGACGCGCAGGCAGAGGAGGGCGAGCGGCAGCAAGCCGCTTTCCAGACCGGGCATGCCGCAGCCCTGCATGCGCGCCGCGGCGTCCTGGTAGGCCTTTTCCGCCTCCTCGAACGATGCCGTGCCGGACGCGGCGACCCGCAGAGCCCGGTACCAGGTCGTGAAGACGCCGACCAGAGGACGCTCGTGCCGCTCGGCCAGGCCATCGGCGGCGGCCGCATGCCGGTCGGCCCCGTCGAAGTCGCCGAGCGCACTGCGGGCCTGGAGCCGGATGAGGTGTCCGAGCACCTCGTAGCTCGACAGGTCGCCCCGCACCGCCAGGTCCACCAGCTCCGCGCCGATCCCGTCCCGCCGCGGGGCCAGCCCCGCCCGGTCGAACGCCTGCATGAACGCGCCGTTCAGCGCGAACGCCAGGAGAGCCGGATCGTCCAGCTCGCGGGCCGTCCGGACCGCGTCCCGCGCCGCCTCGCGCCCGCGGTCGCCGCGCGTGCCGCGCGACTCCAGCGCGACCGTGGCCAGCAGACGGGCCCGCGCGGCGCCGTGCCCGTGCGGCAGCCGGGCGAGGGCGCGCTCGGCCGCCGCCACCACCCCGGCCGCCTGGCGCGGATCGTCCGACCGGGTCCAGATCGCCGGGACGTCGAACGCGCCGATCACCCGGGCGGTCAGCTCCGCGTCGCCCAGCTCCTCGGCCGCCGTGATCACCGCCAGGCGCTGCTCGCGGGCCGCCTCCAGGCCCCCGGCGCCGGTCAGCGCAAGGCTCCGCAGGAGCCCGACCGTCGACTCCAGCCGGACCCGAGCTCCGGACGCCACGGTGCGGTCGTACGCCTCGGCCGCCTGCGCCCACACACGCGAAGCCGCGTCCCGCGCGGGTTCCAGGTGATCGGCCTGGCGGAGGATGTCCTCCTCCAGGCGGCGCATAGCCGGACTCGGGTCCAGCCCCAGTTCCTCGACCAGAAGCTTGCGCGCCCTCTGGAGGACCGCCAGCGCGTCCCCCTGACGCCCGGTCCGGTACAGGGCGAGGGCCAGCAGGCGCCAAGCGTCCTCCCGCCAGGGATGGTCGGTGACATGCGCGTCCAGGTCCGGAATCGCCTCGGCGGCCAGACCCTGCGCCAGCCGCGCCTCGGCCTTCCGCTCGACGGCGCGCAGCCGCAGCTCGGCCAGCCGGGAGTGCTCCGCCCGCGCCCACGGCTCGTCGGTGAACTCGGCATAGGCGGGCCCGCGCCACCAGCCCAGCGCCTCGTCCAGCGCGGCGGCCAGCTCGGCCGGCGGGCCGTCCGACGCCACGGCCCGCTCGAAACGCCAGGCGTCCACGGCGTCGGGCCCGGCGCGCAGCGCGTAGCCCGGACCCTCGGTGACCAGCAGCCGGGGCGGCGTCCGCGGCGCACGGTCCGGTTCGAGGACGCGCCGCAGGGCCGCCACGAAGGTGCGGACGGCCCCGACCGCGTCCGACGGCGGATCGGCCCACAGATCGTCCACGATCCGGGACACCGGCACCACCCGCCCGCGCGCGACGACCAGGCGGGCGAGGACGGCACGGTGCCGCGGCCCCTTCAGGGCGATCGCGTTCCCGGACCCGTCCCAGGCGGTCACCGGCCCCAGCACCCCGAACAGGACCTCCACGCCACCACGGTATAGCGCGCTCATCGGATGCTCATCCGCGCCCGGCAGCCTGGACGCATGCCAACGATCAGCGATTTCGACTACCAGCGCGTCCCCGTCGCCGAGGGCGTGACCCTCAACGCGGCGGTCGGCGGATCGGGCTCCCCGATCGTCCTGCTGCACGGCTTCCCGCAGACCCACCTGATGTGGCGGCACGTCGCCCGCGACCTCGCCGCCGACCACACGGTCATCGTCCCGGACCTGCGCGGATACGGCGAGAGCGACAAACCGTCCGACGGCTACTCCAAGCGGACCATGGCCGCCGACACCGTCGCCCTCGCCCGCGCCCTCGGCCACGACCGCTTCGCCCTCGCCGGCCACGACCGCGGCGCGCTCGTCGCGTTCCGCGCCGGCCTCGACCATCCCGGCACGATCACCCACCTGGCCTGCCTGGACGTCCTGCCGACCCTGGACATGTGGGACGTCATGCACGGCGCGTCGGCCGCCGTCGGCTTCCACCTGTACCTGATGGCGCAGCCGCCCGGCCTCCCCGAGCAGCTGATCGCCGGGGCCTCGGACGCCTTCTTCGGCCACTTCCTCGACGCGTGGACGAACGACCCGTCCGCGATCCCGCCCGACGTCCGCGCCGCCTACCTGGAGGCGTGCCGTGCCGCCGTCCCGTCGATCGTCGCGGACTACCGCGCGTCCGCCGGCGTCGACGTCGACCACGACAAGGCCGACCGCGCCGCGGGCAACCGCCTGCGCATGCCCGTCACCGTCCTGCAGCAGGACTGGGGCGCGGCCCTCGGCTATGACGCCGTCGCGCTGTGGGGTTCCTGGGCGGCCGACCTCCAGCATGAGACCGTCACGTGCGGCCACTTCATGGCGGAGGAGGCACCAGCGGAGGTGGCGAAATCCCTCAGGGCGCTCCTGGACCGCTAGGGGACGCGGGGGCGGCCCCCTGCGGCTACCAGAAGGGAGGGCCGCCCTGCGTCGCCGCCCACACCCACACGTAGATGATGAAACCGGTCGCGACCAGCCCCACCAGGAGTTCCCAGTTGGGCGGCGACGCGCTCCGTCCACGCCTGCGGTTCATGGCGATCGTCCGTTCGTCCGGTGTGCCTCGTTGTGACTGACCTAGCCGGAGGCGTCCCGGACAATCCCAGCAACGGGCAAACTCAGCGAAGGTAGTTCTCGAAGCCCTCCGCCAGGGACTCGGCCATCAGCTGCCTGAACGCGGCACTGGACATCCTGGCCGCGTCACCCGCGTTCTTCATGTTCCCGCATTCGATGAACACGGCCGGCACCGTGGACATGTTCAGCCCACCGAGGTCGTCCCGCCGGTCGAGGCCGTCCTTGCCGAGGTAGCCGGCGTAGGGCATGCCGGTCCCCGACCGGTAGGCGTCACGGATCGCCTCTCCCAGCCGGGCGGAGGGTGCGACGATCCCCCTGTTCCTGCCCACCGGCAGGGGCAGGATGACGTGGAACCCGTGCTTGGACGCCGCCGCCCCGTCGCCGTGGATCGACAGAGCCGCGTCGGCGTGCGCGCGGTTCCCGATCGCCGCCCGCTCCGTGACGCACGGCCCCACGCCGGAGTCGCCGCCGCGCGTCAACGTCACCTCGGCGCCCCTGGCCCGCAGCATCTTCGCCAGCCGGTTCGAGACGTCCCAGGTGAAGGCGTGCTCGGCGTAGCCGTCCGCGGTGGCGGTGCCGGCCGTGTTGCAGGCCTTGCGGCCGTTCCCGACCCAGACCGGCTTGTTGATCACTTCCGGATGGGCCGCGTTCCCGCCGTTGTGCCCGGGATCGATCACGATCACCTTGCCGCTGAGCCGTCCTGCCCCGGCGGAACCGACGCTTCGCGCGGCCGGTGGCTCGCTGCCCGCGGCCGACGCATGGCAGGCGACCAGCCCCAGGCAGGCCAGACCAGCGATCACGGGCTTCCTGGCGAGCTTTGCTCTCCCTCGGCTTCGGCCTTCCACCCCGGATTTGTGCGCCGGCCTCCGCGCAGCTAAACGGAACGGGCGGGAGGTCGTCCCTCCCGCCCGTTTTGCCCAGCGTCGGATCAGCTCTTCGTGAACTGGGCGATCGCGCCGAGGACCACCGTGTCGGCCAGGTAGCCGATGTGGGTCTGGCACACGACGTTGTGGTTGCTCGCGCCGTCCAGCCGCGTGCTGGTGTAAGGGATGATGATGCCGTCGCACGCCGAGTACCAGGTGGCGTACTGCGTGCTGCCGGGCGTCTCGTCCCCCGCGCTGATCTGCTGGATGAACGTCGACCCGGGCAGCATCTGCCGGCACGTCTCGTAGATCGTGCAGGCGGTGGCGTAGGTCGTCCCATGGTTGGCGCCCGCGATCGACGCCAGGTGCGCGACGTTCGGGTTCCCGTTCAGCACCTTCAGGTAGTACTGGCTGACCAGGCCGCCCATGGAGTGGTTGACGATGTCGACCTGCGAGGCGCCGGTCCGCGACTTCACCTGGTTCACGTACGACGCGAGCCCCGCCGCGTTCTGCTTGTTGTCGCCGTAGGAGTTGTACTCGTAGGCGAACAACTGGTCGCTGCTGTAGCCCGCGGCACGGAACACCGCCATGGCGGTGACCCAGTTGGACGCGTTGCCGGTGTACCCGTGCACGAACACCACGGGCCGCGGCCCTGCCGCCTGCGCCGGCGCGAGGCCGACTCCGAACGCCGCCAGCGCCGCGAACAACGCGACGAGGGAACCGAGAACCCTTCTCATGGAACCTCCAGGGGTGGGACAGCCAACGCCCCGGAGTCTGACCCGCGCCGTCCAGGCGGGCATCGGCGAAATCACCGGCCTTCGTCCGCACGACACCGATCACCGTCGCGGGACCTCGCCGTCCCGCCGTCAGCGCTTGCCGGTGCCTTCCCCGGGGAACCCCTGTGACCAGGCCAGGGTCGACCACTGACCCCCTCCAGGGCTCGTCCGTCGACAGTGGACGTGAAACCGGAGGGAGGCCCGTCCGGGCAGGCACACGGCGCCCGGAAGCCCTGGCAATCGCGGCCCTCAAGACCATCCCGTACACGCACGAAAGGCAGTCGCATGAAGATCGTCGTCATCGGCGGCACCGGCCTGATCGGGTCGAAGCTGATCGCGAACCTCACCGCGCAGGGCCACGAGGCCGTCGCCGCGGCCCCGAACACCGGCGTCAACACCCTCACCGGCGAGGGCCTCGCCGACGTCCTCGCGGGCGCGTCGGTCGTGGTCGACGTGTCGAACTCCCCGTCCTTCGAGGACGAGGCCGTCCTGAACTTCTTCGAGACCTCGACCGGCAACCTGCTAGCCGCCGAGGAGAAGGCGGGCGTCGGCCACCACGTCGCCCTGTCGATCGTGGGCGCCGAGCGCCCGCCGGAGCGCGGCTACTTCCGCGCGAAGATCGCCCAGGAGACCCTGATCGAGAAGTCGCCGATCCCGTACTCGATCGTCCACGCGACGCAGTTCTTCGAGTTCACGAAGGCCATCGCCGACGAGGCGACCACCGACGGCAAGGTCCACATGGCCCCGGTCTTCTACCAGCCCATGGCGGCCGACGACGTGGCGGAGCAGGTCGCGAGGGTCGCGACCGCCTCCCCGCTGAACGGCCGGGCCGAGATCGCGGGCCCGGACCGCTACCGCATGGACGAGTTCTTCCGCGAGGCCCTGGCCATCCGGAACGACCCGCGCGAAGTCGTCGCCGACCCGGACGCCCACTACTTCGGCGCTCCCCTGGAGGAGCACAGCCTCGTCCCCCTGGGCGACGCCACGCTCGGCAAGGTGCACTACAACACCTGGCCCGGACGCCTCTGAAACACACGCCGCCACAAGAGACTCCCGATGTCCGAACGGCCCTTCGACCCGGTAGACGATTGCCCTCCGCAACCTCCTGGGCGCCCTCGAAGCGCTGGAAGAGACTTCGGCTCCGGAGACTTCAGACCCGCCTGACCGCTTGCCGCGATCCCGGGCTGCGCCGACTGGGGCTCCCTCGCAAAGGGCGCCGCCCGCCTCATGGGGTGAGACGGGCGGCGAAGGACGTCACGGCTACGGACGCAGGATCAGAAGGGGGAGCGGCTGCGAGCGCGCCGTCCGGCCTCCCCGCTGCGGCCGACGGCACGCGAGGAGCTGCGGAACGGCTTGCTCAGCAGCCGCCCGAGCCCGCCCGGAGCCGAAGAACCCGCCCGGGACCCCACCCCCAGCGCGCGCTGCGTACCCCGCTGCGGATGCCGCGACAACCTCGGCAGCAGGAACGCCAGAACCAGCAGAACCGCACAGACTCCAACGATCGCGACAATAACCATGAAACCCGCCCTTTCAGCCGTTTACGGTCAAAGCCGCTCTACCCGCACTTGCCCGAGGCATGCAGCCCGTCCCTCCGGAGTCTCCGCGGCACGACCCTCGACGGCCTGCCCCCGCCGGCCGCGCACGTGGAGCGCCGAAGCACCGAGCTCAGCGAAACCATCCGACGTCCCGAGAAGTCTCATGCGGCCCGGGCAGGGGAGCGGAACACCTCACGGGAGTGCCACGCGATGTGCTGGTCTTCCACATCAGGGAAGGCCCTCTGCGGCGTGCTGATCGGGCGTCCAGCCAAAGCGTGAACCTGATGGCGGGCGGCCGGACCGCGCCCAACGAAGTGCACCGACACGGTGACCCTCCGGTCGTCGTTTATGCCGAGCGCGCCCTTGTCGAAAAGCTTGTGATGCAGCGCGCACAGGCAGATGCCGTTGGTGACATCGTCGGGCCCGTCGAAAGCCCACCACCGGACATGCGCGGCGTCCAGCCCGACCGCGGTCCCGCTCAACCACCCGTCATAGCCGCAGAACGCGCACTGGTACTCATAGGCGACCATGACTTGCTCGCGGAAGGCACGGTCACGCCGCCGCGGGACCACCACCCCCGCGACCTCGCCCGACTCCAGGTCGATCCCGGCAGCCGCGCAAATGTCGTCGTGCAGCGAGGGTTCGAAGTTGACGTCCAGGATGGCGCGGCACAGTTGCGGGAGCAGCCGCGGGTCCTGACGCAACGCAGCCGCCAACTCACCACTCAGCTGCCCGCGTGCAGCCTGAGAACGCAGGACACCGACATGGGGCCCAGGACTGGAACCGCCGTCAGCGGTCCGCACCTCCCACAAACCGTCGCTGGTCAGATAATGGAAGGGATAGGCGGGACTGGTCTTCCGGGGCGGCCCGAACTCCCGCAACAGCCCGGCGAGATGCTCCTCAACCTCGCTGTAGAACATCGGCGCCTCGCCGCACCTCTGAAAGTGCCCAAGCGCATACAGCAACAGCAGCGGCTTATGCGGCGCCCGCTCCCCGCCCCGCGACCACCGGCGGACCCCCGTAACCCGCTCAACCCAATCCACCCCGGCACCCTACGGGCCCTGGACGCCCACCCCGGCCTGTCATGAACAGCCGGCGCTGGATGCCAGAACACGCAAGATGCTGCGGAGGCTCACCAAGGACGATTCATCGCCCGAGGTACCCAGCACGGCCACGGCCTGGCACGACCACCCAGCCATTGGCTGACAGCGTTGCCATGGAGCGAAATGGCTGTACCGATGTTCTCTGCGGCGGCGTCAGGCAAGGAAGAAACGCGCGGCGGCCTCAGCGGGCGTGATCGCTTGGCGACGTCCAGGAACATCGTAAACGTTCATTGCACCTTCGGACCGGAGCTGGTCGGCACTGGCGTCCCGGGCCATGACGGCGGCGTAGGCACGCACCTCCGCAGCGGTGAGATCCGTACGGCCTCGTTCCGTGTACTGCTGAAGTAGACCGGTCACGTCCGGGTCGAATCGCAGCATGGTCACCGGGACGTTGAAGCGCCTGGCAATGGCGATGAGTCGCGCCCGTGCCTGTGGTGTGACGTTAGTCGACTCGGCGACCACGGTGCGTCCCGCGGAGAGCCTGGCAACGATCCTGCGGTCACGTGTCTCGAAGATCAGTGCGTCCGCCGCATCTGATTCAGCCTCCATCGGTGAGGTCCCGAAAAGCTCTGCGCGGATCGCATCGCTGGACACCACGGCTTCGGCATCGATCTGCCGACGCTCGATCAGTGCCCGGACGAAGCTGGTCTTGTCCGAGGCAGGTGGACCAACGAGGACAACGAGTCCTGCCGGCACCCGGATGACCGGCGCCAGAGCACTGAGGTAAAGGTCGCCTGCGCAGTCCAGAGCTTCTTCCGGGGACCCAACGGGCAGGCCGCCGGGCAGGATTTGATCACGATAGACCTCGCTGCCGGCCAGGTACAGAGCGAAGCCCCAGGTGTGCAGACCGCCGTCATATCGCAGCCGGCATAGCGGCAGCCTCTTTCTGCCGGGCAACTCGGCTGCCACATAAGCGAATCCCCGGCGGATCTGGACCGTGATGGCGTCCACGTGAGGCCAGCGCTCAAGCGCATGGCGGTTCAGGCGCTGGCGCAGGCGGAACTGCATCGATTCCGGCGGATTCTTTGGCACGGCCCCATCCTGCCGGTGCCCCGACACCCGCCGTGATCGTGGCCACGAGGATGAACGAGCGACGGGAAGCCCGAGGCGCGCCCAGCGACCGCGCCCACAGCAGCCAACCTGCGACCCCCTCCTGAAGTGTCCAGCGTCCGCCCCGCCGGCCCAACACTCTTCAACCGAAACAGGAAGATGCGCGCGGGAGACGCTAGTAAACACAGGACGAGGCAAGGTCACACTGCCCACACCACACGCACACAAACGAAGAATGCGTGCAGCCCGCATCACCTCACACCCGCTGCCTGGGCGTCCGACCTCAGCTGAGATCCTCGGCGAGCAGATCCATGAGTAGGCCGTCCTGCCACAGACCCGTACGGTGGTCCAGCCAGTACGCTCGCATGACCCCCACGGGCTGGAACCCGACCTTGCGGTAACTGCGAATCGCAGCCGCGTTGGCCGCAGCGGGATCAATGACCAGCCGGTGATGCCCGCGCTCGCGCACCAGCCACCGGGCCAGCGTGCGCACAGCGTCGGTACCGAGTCCCTTCCCGTGAAGCCGCGCCGTCAAGAAGATGTCGATCCCAGCGTGGCGGTACTCCGTCTTGGTCTCCTCGTGGAACTGGATCGCTCCAACGACTTCCCCCTCGACGACAACGGCGAGCATGCGCTCGTAACTCTCCGGAGGCGACCACCACGCCGCGACTTCCGGCTCCCGAACGATCCTGTCGAGAACCTCACCATCACCGCGTGCCACGGGCCGCAACAAGACCTTGTCCCCGCGTAGCTCCATGATCCTCATCATCTCAGGACCGCGGAGCACTGAGGTTAGCCAACATAGGCCGATAAGAAGGACCGGACACCTCTGCCCCTTCTCTCACTCTCAAAGCGGGGACCGAAGGACGCGCGCCCAACTTTAGCGGTACGGCTGAATGGAGCGGTCGACCTGACGCCAACGCCGACACGAACCTCGCCATAATGCAGGCCCAACATCGTCCAACCTCAAACTAGCGAGCCGTGGACGATGCAATATCTGACGGCCTAGAAACTCTCCCGGGTAAATCGAATCTGAACCCGCGGCCTCTTCGTCCCGAACTCCAAATCATGGCCATTTGGGGGTCATGCAGGTAAAGCGGATTCGCGTTAAACTCCCAGGTGGACGGCGGGTTCCGGTGCCAGGCGCTCACGGACGAGGATGACCGGTTCGCCACCGTCCACGGACAAATCACGGACGGATGATCATGGGGAGATCGCCTCGTGGGATACGCGAAGAAGCGCAAAGGCAACAACGGAAAGTACCGCTACACGGCCTGCTACGTCGACATCAAGGGCCGCCTGCGGTCAGCCGGGACATACTCCAACAAAAGAGAAGCCGACAAGGCATGGCAGCGAGCCGAGGTGGAGGTCTCCAGAGGCCGAACCGGCGATCCAGGCCGCGGAAAGCAGCGGTTCAAGGATTACGTCGAGCAGGTCTGGCTCCCGAACCACGAGGTCGAGGCCACCACCCGTGAGGGCTACACGTACGCGATCTACAAGCACATCATGCCGACGTTCGGCTCGATGCGGATGATCGACATCCTCCCCGAGCACGTCCGCGCGTGGATCACGGCCCTGAAGAACCAGGGCATGAAGCCCGTGACCATCCGCTACAACAAGATCATCCTCAGCGCCATCTTCACCACGGCGATGGACGACCAGGTCACCTTCCTCCACCCCTGCCGCGGCGTCCGCACGCCCCCAGTCGTCCGCAAGCCCCTCGAGATCATCACGCCCGAGCAGTTCAACGACGTCTACAACGCCCTCCCCGAAGGCACCTTCCGCCTCCTCGCCGAAACCGAGGTCGAGAGCGGCCTCCGCTGGGGCGAACTCAGCGAGCTGCGCGTGAAGGACATCAACCTCAGAACCCGCATCCTCACGGTCAGCCGCACCGTCGTCGAGCTGAACCCGCAGTTCCACCCGGAAGGCCGCCACTTCCTCGTCAAGGACTACCCGAAGGACAAGGAGTACCGCCGCTTCAAGCTCAGCGTCCAGATCACCGAGAAGCTCGAGGACCACATCCGAACCGCCAACCTGACCCGGGACGACCTCCTCTTCCAGATGCCGCCCCAGGACAAGCCCCGAGCCCGCATCACCGAGATCCCAGACCCGAAGACACTCGGCCGCACCGAACCCAACGAGAAGGGCCGCACCTACAATCACGGAACCCTCAGCGGCTACACCGCCGGCCGCTGCCGCTGCGACTACTGCCGAGGCGCCTTCTCCCTCTACCGAGCCGCCCGCCGCGCGAAAGGCAAGGACAACCCGCGCCCCCGCCGCGTCCGAGAGACCGACGGCCACATCCCCAACGACTGGTTCCGCCGCAACATCTGGAACCCCGCCCTGGCCGCCGCTGGCCTCAACTTCAAACCCACCATGCGCGACCTACGCCACGCCCACGCCTCCTGGCTCCTGAACGGCGGCGCCGACCTCCAGGTGGTAAAGGAACGCCTAGGCCACGCCTCCATCGCCACAACCGAGCGCTACCTACACACCCTCCCTGACGCCGACGAAACCGCCCTGGAGGCCCTCGCTAGGACCCGGCGTCGGGCCGACAATCGATAGCACCAACAGGCGCAACCTCTGCAGAAGGGCCGGAGACCCCGGCCCTTCTCTATCGACAGACCTGAACGCAGCTATCTATCGATCCCCGTGGCGCGCGCTGGTGCTGGTGACGGCGCCGACGTTCAGGACCCACCAGGAGACGCTCAGCACTCGATCGCTGGGCTGCATCGGCATGACCCTCTGCACTGTCAGTGCCCGGCGCTGTCAGTCGGGAGACGGTGGCGGGTGATGGCCATCATGTCGCCCAGGACGGTCGAGTTGGTCCAGCCGCGGTCGCGGGCGTAGGTGCGGGCGTCGGCGCGTTTACGGGTGGCCACGTCCGGGGAGTCGTGAGGACCAGCCAGCGCAGCTTTGGTAGTGGCGCGCAGAGCGCGGCCGTCGTCGCGGGTGCGACGCATCTCCGGGCGGTGCCGGATCCAGGTCTGCAGGGAGTCCTGGAACACCACCGCCAGACCGATGGGCAGCGCGAGCGCGGCGACCAAAAAGGCGATCTTGAATGCCAGTCCCACATTGTCGGTCTGTTGCCAGACGGCCAGGGCGGCGCCGGTAGGGGAGGCCGCGAGCCCCAGCAGCAGGGTCGTCAATGGCCACGCCTGCACCCGCGTCCCAGAGGCAGTGATGCTGGCCTGATCGGCTGCGCTGGCCGACCTCCGTCCGCTGGCCCCGGAGCGTGAGGTGGGCGCGGCGACGGTGTCCGGCTGTGGCCGGGGCCGGCGTCGGGTGGTGCGGGGCGGACGAGTAGTGGCCATGATGGGCGTCTCCAACTGTGTGCGTGGCTCGGCGGCTGTCGTGATGCCGATGTGTGAGCGGTGCCGTACGCCGATGGCTGTAGATCGCTGTGGGATGGGATTGCCTCACATCAAAGGCGTTCCATGCCGAGTTGGTCTGGGCGGAGAAAAAGTCGAGAACGAGTGAGGCAAACCGGCCGCGGCGTCATCTACATCGCTGACAGGTACGGCCATCCGGGCCAGACCCCCGCTGGAGGACCTTGATGGGGCGAGCCGAGGAGGCTGGGGAGCCGCCACGGCCCGACTCGCCCCCGATACAACACGGCGAGCGTCCGGATCAGGCCACCCCGGCCAGCACCTCACCACAACCCCCTCTTCAGCACGCCGTTACCGGCACAGACGCCGATGCTGAGGACGAGTTCGAAAAAGTGCAAGCTGGAGTTGACGGTGGGCTGGCAGTCACCGAGCGGCAGCTGCGTGCCTTGGAGGCCGAGGTCGCCGCGGTGGAGTTCGAGGACCAGGACTTCTTCGACCCGGAGACTAAGGCGCTGACCGAACGCGCTCAGCACCGCGCGGAGCAACAGCGACTGGTAATGGACATGCGGACCGAGGGTTTTAGAGGACCGATCACCACCACCTGGAAGGCCGAGACGGTCGCCTACGCGCTGGCGGTGATGATGAGCTGGACCCGCACTGGGCAGATCGTCAAGGAATGCAATGCCAGGGGGCGACCGATCCGCCTGGCGGAGTACGGGCCTGGCCGTTGGAGCCGCGAGGATCGGTTGGAGTTGGTCGGTGAGACCGTCACCCGTGCGCTGCAGTACTTCATGACAAAAGTGCTGGCGGCTGGCCGCTGGGATCCGAATAAGGGCGCCAGCTTGAACACCTTCTTCATTGGCGCTTGCCTGTTCCAGTTCCCTAATGTCTACGACCGTTGGGCCCGCGAGCAGCACAGCTGGGACCGTATCGGCCGGTCCGAGCGTTCTCCCGAAGAGGCCGAGGTCGCCCTAACCACGAGCGCGACGTGGTGGGAAGACCCCACCAGCGAATCGGCGCTGAAACGCGACCACCGTCGGCAGATCCTGGAGAAGATCGCTAATCCGCAGACTCGCGCCGCTGCGCAGATGATCCTGGACGACAAGACGATCAAGGAGACTGCCGCCGCTCTGGAGATGAACGAGAAGACACTGCGGACTCGGCTTGGCCGATTGAGAACCACAGTGAGCCGGGACGACGCGGTACAGGAGGGTGATCGATGATGACCGGCGCCAGCGACCACGCCAGCACCCACAACCTCCACAGCGGCAGTCACATCGGTACCGGGCAGAGCGTTGTCTCCGCAAGGGGGGACAATACGGTTCAGACGAGCTCATTGATCCGTTCGCCCCAGGCTGCCCTGCAACGGCAAGCCGTGGAGCTGTGGCAAATGCTGCGCAACCGTGCACCCGCCGATACGCCTACCTCGCTTGACGTACTGATCGCCGAAGCGACCGCAGGCGCCGCGGTACTCCATCTCGACACCATCAACCGACGGCTGCAGCAGGTGGCCGACGCCGGCCAGGAGCTGCCCCCATGGCGCGAGATCGTCAATCAACCGTCAACGCGCCAGACCCTGGCAGGAGTACTGCGAGCCCTTAGTCTGCTCGAACACACCGACCTGGGGTCCTCCGGCGCTCGCCGACTGCGTGACCAGCCCGACGATGAACTGATCGCCGAAATTCTGGACACCGCCCAAGCGCTCCAGCGGCCACGTTCCCCGCTGGACCTTAAACCTGCCTTGATCATGGCCGTCACCATCACTGGGTTCAGCCGTCCTGACCGCGCTGACCACCACCGGGTGGCCCTGCGGGACGCCATGTATCACGTCCTGCAGCGGGCAGTTGATAAAAGCATCGAGGGAGGATGGAACGACGTTTACACCGAAGATCGGGGCGACGGGCTACTGATGGTGTTTCCCCCACCCCCCCGAACGGCCGACTTCCTTCGGCTCATTGACGAGATGAGCCTCCAGGTACGCAAGCACAATCAGGTGCGTACCGCCGAAGCTGCGTTGCGCCTCCGCATAGCCGCTCACACCGGTCTCGTCCGCGCTGACGAGCACGGAGTCCTCGGCCAAGCCATTAATCTGACCTACCGACTCCTGGATGCCCCGGTCGCCAAACGAGCGATGGCCGAGGCCGGTGCTGGCCTTACCATGATGCTCACGAACGCGCTGTACACCGACTGCCTGTCGCACACTGTTCCTGATCGATCGAGATCCTCTGACCTCGCAGCGAAGTTCCGATCTGTAGGCGTCAGAGTAAAAGAGACAAGCGCACGTGGATGGCTGCTGGTCGATGTCGACAACCAGAGCCTGCGAGCAACTCCTGAGCAACCGACCGTTGTTGAGCCTCAAGGGGGCAGCGCGGCTCCAGTTCATCCCACCACGATCCCGTCGGAAACGCCTACCATGGTCGGCCCAGCGTCTAGCGCTTTCACCACCCTCGCGCAACGTCGGGTTGTTGAGGATCAACTTCTAAGTGAAGAGGAGATTCGGCTGCTGGCTCAGATCGCCTCTGGCGTCACCGCCGATATTGCCGCCCGCAAGCTGGAGTTGTCTGCCCGTACCCTGCGCCGCCGCCTGCGTACGATTTGCGACAAACTTGAGGTGAACAGCCCGATCGAGGCGGTTGTGTGGGCTGCCCGCCGCCAACTGATCTGATCCCGTGCTTCTCTCCGCGCGAGCACCTGCGTGACGACACCAACGCCGATTCCCAAAAGTGGCCTCACCCAGGTCGACTACCGGGCTGTGGAGGAGTGGCTAGCTCAGGTGTGCTCGCCATGTTCTAGATAGCGGGTGCTGCCGTCGCAGTGGGCTGCATGGGCATGGACGAGACGGCGGTCCAGGCGGGGGATGGTCAGGGCATGGATCTGAGCGATGTCATAGAAGTCGCAGCCGACCAATTCGCCTGGATCCAGACGGATGACGGTGAGCTGGTCGGTGGTCAGGGCGCCACCCTCGAAGAGGAAGAGGACCTTGTCGCCTTCGGCTTCGTTAGGGGCCCAGTCGGTGACCAGGAGCCGCCCAATCTCCGGGTGGATACCGAGTTCTTCAGCAACTTCACGTTCCGCAGCCTGGCGGGGGTTTCGCCGTGCTCGACGTAGCCGCCGGGGATGTCACGGTGGTCCTTGTAGGAGGGGTCGACCAGCATGATGTGGTCGTGTTCGTTGAAGAACAGGACACCTGCCGCGGCGCGAGCGCGGGTGAAGGTTGCCGTCGGGTCATCGGTCATGGGCGTTCAGCGGTAGGACCATGCATGGCCGGTTCCGCGGTAGTCCTCGACAGGGATCGGGTGGACGCCCTCGCGCATCCGGTCGGTGTAGAGATGCCCGTACAGGTGGTCGATTTCGTGCCCGGTCAAGCGAGCGAGTGCAGCGTTCAGGACGACGACCACCGACCGCCCGTCCAGACGAGTATGAGCGACTTCCAGCCGGAGCGGACGGGGCACCAGGCCGCGCACATCGAAGAAGCTGAGGCAACCCTCGTATTGCTCGTCGGTCTCGGAAGACGCGTTGATCACACGGGGGTTGAGCAGCACGAGCGGCTCGGCGTCGGGATCCGGTGGGGCGATGACGGCGGCGGCGCGCTCGATGCCTATCTGTGGGGCGGCCAGCCCCATGCCCTTGCCGAACACGTGATGCTCACGGACTCGCTGCATCGCGGCGAACAACCGGTCGATGACATCCCTGGCCTCAGCGGCTTCGGCGGGCAGCTCGAACGGGCGGGCGGTCGCGGCCAGGATCGGTTCGCCATGCTGGACGATGCCAGCCGCTTTCATACGATCGCTTGCGGTGCGTAGTTCGAGACGTGGCTGGTCGGCATCGTCGTCGCGGGCGCGGAACCGCCATTCCAACCGGTAGCGAGCGCCCATCGGCGGGTCCTGGGTGGCCCACGAGAACATCAGCCGATCCCCGTCCACGGTGCGGGTGATGGGGGTGCGCAGGGGGACGGCTTCGGCGGTGGTGGAGGTCTCGGTGCCCCATACCACCGGGTCCAGTTCGGCGGGGAACACTAGCTCGACCGACAGGCGACGTGTAGGTAGGCGGACGGCGCGCTGGAACCAGGGGCCCCATCGCCCGTCGTCGACCTGGTAGCCATACTCGATGGTCGAGTGCTGACCGGGGTAGAGCGGGAAGCGCCCGCGGTCGTTGTCCAGGCACAGCCACGCCTCTTTGAACGAGTCGCGATCTTGCTTGGGGCGCCATTTCATGGGTTCGCCATCGCAGGACGCGCTCAGTGCGAGTTCATCCCAGGTGAGCGGCCGGGCCCGATACAAGGCATTGGACTGGTCGGGACGGCCGGGGTAGCGGTCGACGCTAATGCGGATCAGGTAGCGGGTAACAGGTTCAGCACCGCCGTTGAACAGCCGACGCCGCTGCATCGGCCGGTACGTCGTCCCGTCGTATTCCAACCGGGCATGGTCCTCCTCCACGACCAGGCCCTCGACGTTGCTTGCGCCAGCGCTGGTGCTGGCGGCTCGGGTCGGCCCGTCGGCTCGCCACGCCTGCCACAAGGAACCATCCGCGCTGAGCACGCCATCGGCCTTACGGGCGAAGTCCTCACTGGCTGGATGGCGTCCAGCCTCAACATGGCTGACGTAGGACGGGTCGAAGCCCATCGCCGCCGCCAATTTCTTCTTCGACATCGCGCGGTGTTCGCGCCACCAGGTCAAAGCCTCGCCGAACGGAGGCGTCCCCTCGGCGGAGGCGGTCGCTGGATCATCGGCGGAGTGCTGAACGCCCATGTCCTAATCATCTCTTCAATCCAGGCTGAGCGAATGAATGAACCGTGAATGAGGTCCCGTCAGCGTGGCCTCACAGACCGTATCGAGGGTTACCTCCCTGGTGACGACAACCTCGAGGAGGCTCTCGATGACTCGCTTGGCTCCCCCCGACTCGCCAGTCGCCGATCAGGGTTGGCGGCTCCTGATCGTCGGCGCCGGTCAGCGCACCGTTGATGTGCTGCTGCCGGCGCTGCACCGGGCCATGCCGACCGCGCGGGTCACAGCTATCTGTGATCCCGATCCCGCCGTCGCCGTCCGGATCGCGGGGCTGACACAAGCAGGGCGGCTGGTCGATGACGTCTCGGTGTTCGCCGAGCTGGACCGAGCTCTGGCCGCAGGCCCGTACCAGGTCGCGATCCTGGCCTGTCCGCACGACCTGCACCAAGAGGCGACGCTACGGCTGACCGACGCGCACATCGCGGTGTGGAAGGAGAAGCCCTACGCCCTCACGCTTCAGCAGGCCGCTCAGCTGGCACCCCGCAATGTGCGAGTGCTGGCGCATCGTCCACACTTGCAGCTGCTGCAGATCGCTACCGACCGGATGGCGGCCTGGGGACGGCTGCTGTCGTACCGAATCCGGATCACCCGTCCTACCGGCGACTACACCGGTACTTGGCGCGCCTCGGCTGAACGCGCGGGCGGTGGCGCCATCTGCGACCTGGGCTACCACGCCTTCGACCTGATCAGCCGCCTCACCGGAGGGCCCTCCGCGCGACCGGCCACCGTATACGCGGTCACCACCGGCTCCCCGGTGCATCGGCCCGCCGTTGAGGTGGAGGAGAGCGCCCACCTGACCATCACTCACGTCGACGGATGCGCAGGCACCGTGCACCTGTCGCGCTGCGAAGAGCGCGCCGACGAGATCGACCTGGTCACTGAGCAAGGACGCATCACGATCTCGGGCGACCAGTCGGTGCTTCGCATCACCACTCCGGCCGGACGAACCCACCATGCCGAGGTAACAGCCGCCGACGACGATCCGTGGGCGGCGATGCTGTGCCACCACGCCCAGACCCTCGGCGACACAGCGGTCACCGCTGCCGAGGCCCGCATCGGCATCGCTGCGACCGCACTGATGGAGGCGGCCTACACCTCGGTGCGGCTGGGTCGTCCCGCCCATGTGGCCTCCTGCGCCGGCGCTGCTCCGGTGACCGTCCCCACCCTGGAAGGGCGCGCATCATGACATCCACGTGGCCACCCATCGACGCCGAGGTCTCCGCCGCGGTCACCCGGCAACTGCACACGACCGTTTCCATCTACGACCGGTCAGGGATCATCGCCCGGTTCGAGGACGCGTTCGCCACCCGCCACAACGCCTCGCATGCGTTGCTGACCTCATCAGGCACCGCCGCGCTGCATTCGGCCTACTACGCGCTCGGCCTTGGCCCGGGCGACGAGGCGATCGTGCAGGACTACACCTTCTTCGCCACCGCAACCCCACTGCTCCAACTGGGTGCCGTGCCGGTCCTGGCCGACGTCGACATCCACGGCGAACTCGACCTTGGACGCGCGGCCGAACTGCTCACGGACCGCACCAAAGCCGTGGTCATCACGCACATGTGGGGCAACCCACAGAACGCCCGCCGGCTGCGGGACTGGTGCGATGCGCGCGGGCTGGCGCTGGTGGAGGACTGCTCCCACGCCCACGGCGCCACCCGCGACGGCGTCAGCGTCGGCGAACTCGCTGACGCCGCCTGCTGGAGCCTTCAGGGCCGCAAGACCATCACCGCAGGCGAGGGCGGCATCCTGACTACCCCGCACCGCGAGGTCTACGAAAAGGCGACACTCCTTGGACACTTCAACAAACGTGCCCTGGCCGAGGTGAGGACCGAGTCGCCGCTGTACCGGTTCGCCGAGACCGGACTCGGACTCAAATACCGGGCGCATCCCCTCGGGCTGGCGATGGCGGAGGTCTACCTGCGACGCCTGGACGACTGGCTACTCGCTCGCCAAAGCCACGCCGCCCGTCTGGAGAATTTCCTGGCCGGACGAGTTGGCATCAGCGTGCTCACCCCGACAGGCCCCGACCGAACCGCTACCTTCTACGCCTTCGTGTTCACCATCGACCCACACGCTGCCGGGTTCTCCCGCGAGGATCTTCTCCGCGCTCTCCGGCAGTGCGGATACGGCGAGATCAGCACCTGCGACGCGATGCGGCCGCTGCACACCTACCCCGTCTTCGCCGCGCCCAGATCACCGGTCACCGTCTACAAGACGTCATGTCTCCGCTGCGAACCGCACGTCGCCGAACGCCTGGCCGCCACCTCGTTACGGATCAACGTTCCCGCCGACGACGGACCGGCCGGACACGCCTTCATCGACACCGCGATCAACATCCTCGACCGAGCCCTCAACGCCCTCGCCGCGCCGCCTGGCCGGACTACCCTGCCAGCGTGACCACCGCATCCGGGCTCGACATCCAGCGACTCCACGCCGACGCCGACCACGACGGCATCACCAAACTCGTGGTCGGCGCCATCGTTCATGCCGATGACCAGGTGCTCATCCTGCGCCGCTCCGCTGAGGACACGTTCATGGCCGGCATCGAAGAACTTCCTTCAGGCGGCGTCGAGTCAGGCGAGAACCTGCTCACCGCACTGGAGCGCGAACTCGCTGAGGAAATTGGCTGGACCGGACAACTCGTCCTCGATCCCGGCTTCGTTACTCACTTCGACTACACCTCTGGATCCGGTCGCAAAGCTCGCCAGTACACGTTCGGCGTGCCCCACCACGGCCAGTCCATCGTTCTGAGCACCGAGCACACCGCCTATCGATGGCTCCGCCCCGCCGACCTGAACGACTCCGACGTCACTGAAGAGACCGCTCGAGCAATCCTAGAGTGGACCGCCTCATGCCCCTGGCAGCAAAGCAGCACGAAAGTCCGGCGAGATTGAGCGCGAGCAGGGCGCACCTATGCGTTCCTCGCCGTCGACGGCGCCGAGGACACCTCCACGGTTGAGGACCGACGGGTCTACGCCGACAACATCGCCTCGCTGCACCGACACCCGGGGCGGTGCTCGTGTCCGCAGTGCCCGTCTAACGGCGCTACTAATTAGGAACGTCCCTGCCCAGCCGAATGACGAGACCCGGTGGGCGGGGTCATCGCACTGACCGTCGGCGTGGCGGATATCTGCGGTGTGGGCCCAGGCTCCAGAACGGCCATGCCCGTTTGTGCGATTGCTGAGCTCGGAGGCGTCAGGCCGACATCTGCAGGAAGAGCGTCACACCTCACTGCCTAGAGGTGACGCTACGAGGCCCTCAGCGGAGGAGTGCACGTGCTTGCGGTGCAGCCGGGCCGGCTCCTGAACCAGGTCATCCCCGGTCGAGAGCGCCGGCCTTGATCTGGCGACTTAGCCTCCGCCAGGCCCCGCCCGTCAGTACGAGCCTGGAACCTTCCGGATCTTTGGAGTCGCGTACGGCCGCGTAGCCACTGACACCCGCTAGTTCGACGCACTGATCCGTCGTCTGCTGGCTGCGTGTGCTCTTGATCCAAGAAGCTTCGCCGAAATCCGGAATCATGCTTACTTGTCTACCTGGTCTGGTGACGACCGGCTATGGCTTTGATCAGGTCGACAGATGCCGCAGGGCTGAGGGCGGTCGCGCTGAGGTGCTGGAATGCACTGGTCGTGGCGTGGACGTCGGCGGCACGTTCCAGAAAGAGGGTGCCCGAGACGCTGTCGACATAAGCGACGTCGGGGTCCGAGCCGGGAAAGCTGAAGACTCCGATCATGCCGCTCAGTGAGGCGTGTGGACCTGCGCTGAACGGCATGACTTGGATGTCGACTCCTGGACGATGCGCCATCTCGACCAAGTGCATGAGTTGCTCGTGCATGACCTCGGGTCCACCGATCTCGCGGTAGAGGGCGGCCTCGTCCAGTACTGCCCAGAGCCGAAGGGTGCCCGCCTCGGTGATGACGGCTTGTCTCTTCATCCGGAGGCTGACGCGGCGTCCGATCTCGTCCTCCCCAAGCGTCAGCGGTCCGGCACGGGTGATGATCGCTCGCGCGTAGTCGGAAGTCTGCAGGAGGCCCGGGACGGAGGATGGCTGGTACGTCCGGAGCGACTCCGCCGCTGACTCCAGACCGATGTAGGTTCGGGCGTTCTTGCTCAGCATGTCGCTGTAGGGCTGCCACCACTCTCTTTGCCGCGCCGCCTTGGCCAACTGGACGAGCGCCTCACGAGTGGCGGGATCGTCTACCTCGTAGAGATCAAGGAGATCCATGACGTCCGACCAAGGGACGGAGATCCGTCCCTTCTCGATCCGCGAGACCTTCGCTCCGTACCAGCCCAGGCGCTCGGTGACCTGGTCACCTGTGAGCCCTGCCGCCTCGCGCAACTGACGGAGTTCCATGCCGAGTTGTCGGCGTCGGACCGTCGGGGAGGTCACCGCGCGCCCCACCTCTTCCATCTCAGGAGAAATTTCACGAGAGCAGTTGCACATGAGTATGCCACCCAGCACACTGACTGTGTGCGACGAGTCACAGTGTGTGGCGAAAGTTGCCTCTACAGAGATTGATCTTTGTCGATGCAGAGGCTGTCGTCGCTGATCAGATACCGCCGCGCGGCCGGGCTATGGATTGGAGCCCTCGCCCGGCCGCGCGGCCTCACTCCTCAAGGGAGGTATGGATGAGGATAGCTTCGAGGGCCCTGGCGGCGCCCGATCTCCAGAGTCCCGAGAGATCTACCATGACACTCGGGACCTCGTGTGACGACACCGTTTCCGTCGTGCCGGACCTGGACGGCGCATTGATCGCCTCAAGGGCACCGACGCCGCGCCAGGCCACCGCCGACGGAACGAACACCGAAGCTCACAGGGACGGTCACTTCTGGCACGTTGACGTCCCAGGCGTGACTGACGCCGTGCCCCTGCTGCGTCGTTGGGTCCACCTGCTGCTGGCCGACGACGCGGAACTGACCGAGGCATTCGAACTGATCGTCAGCGAGTACGGCACCAACGCGCTGTGGCACTCGGCTAGTGGAGCGCCCGGCGGTCGGATCAGGGTCGAACTCTGCATTAATCGCCGGCAGACGCGCCTCACAGTCTTGGACGACGGTCCCATCCCCGCTCGGACCGGCGAGGACACAGACCCGGCTGAGCACGGACGCGGACTGATCCTGGCAGATGCCTACGCTGACGAGACCGGTCAGTACGACTGTGTCGACGGCCACGCCGCCTGGGCCCTGATCAACCGCTGAGACTGGGACGCGCGCCGCACCCCCACGGTGCGCATCCTTAGCCGGCCATCCCCCGGCCGGCCCGTCGTGCGGTCGGTGGCTGTTCCCCCCCGGAATCCACCGGCCGCACGACGCCTCATGAGCCACCCAATCACCTGACGAGCGCGTGTCTCGCGTTCGCTCTGGAGGTGACGTTGTGACCTTCCGCGAGTACGCCGTTTGCCCCGGCGACTCCCTCGAGGCGGCTACCGCTGTATGGAGCCGCGGCGGCCTGGCAGGAGAACTCGATCTCGACCAGGCTGTGGAAGTCTTACGGCGGCGCTACCCCAGCCTGTGTATCTATTGGGGCGAGTACACCGGCTCCCTCTGGGCCTTGCTGCCTGATCAGCTGGTCGAGGCGAAGAACGCTTTTGACCTCGCTCGACGCATCGATGCGATGCTTGAGCATCCCCGTGTCCGTCCTGTCAGAGACCGCCGTGACCAGCGCGAGGTACCGGCTTCTCGGGCAGCGGACGGCACCCGGGCCATGCCGGAGAGGAAGGCGCCTTTCGCGCCTGTCAATCCCGCCCCGCTGACTTGGCAAGATGCCGTCGGCGAAGCAGCGTCCTCCGACGCGCCCTGGTCGGTTGCCGTCGCGCCCTGAGGGGGCAATCGACAGTGCCAACTCCCGCATGTTGAAGCGCCGCCACGGGACGACCACTTCTCGCCCGCTCGGAGCCGTAACCAGACGACGGCTAGCCACGCTGTGACGAGCAAGAGGATCGGGACCATGGGGAACGGGCATGACGGCCAATGGGAAACCTGGGTTCCTTGAGGGTCTGCATGACTTGAACGTCCTCGGCTTGTGGCCGAGGCATCGCAGGTAGCGTCCTCCAGTCGTGCTGGCGGCCATCGGGAACAGAACCCGCACTACTCGGCGTCTTCCTCGACCATCCTGCCGAGGAGTTCTGCCGCATCCCGAGCCTGGGGTTGCATCGTATGCGTGCTGTTCGTCTGAGAACAAGCGTCGGCGAGTTGGGTGGCGCTTTTATATTTGAGACGAGCTAACCTGTTCACGGCCTCTAGAAGAGCTGAACCATCCAGCACTTCGCGGCACGCCCCAACCCGCCCCCGCAGCATAAGGGATTGCAAGTCACACGCTGGCAACATTTGGCCGCCGCACTGCTTGAAGGCTGCAAGGTAGGAGCGTGTCGCGACACGTTGCGGATTCATAAGAATCCGCCGCGCACACTCCCGTGATGCGGAACCGGGCGCGGTTCTGGAAGAGTCGATCGGAGGTGGAACGACGAGCGACGAGCAGGCAAGCCAGCCCCGCAAGCTGCAACGACGTTCGCAGCTTGGCGGAGGACGCCGACGGGACCGTGAGATGAGGTTCCGAGTCAGCGACCAGGAGTACATGGAAATCTGCGCGGCGGCCCAGCAAGCGGGAGCCGCCTATGGAACGTTCATCGTCCACACACTACAGGCAGCCACTCGCCAGCGCGGATTGGGGCAGCAACCGACTGCAGAACTCTGCGAAGAATTGCGTGGCATCGCACGACAGTTAAACCGCATCGGTGTGAACCTCAATCAACTGGCGCGCATAGCGAACGCGACAGGGCAGTTGCCTTGTGAACTGCCGGCCGCTCTGTCGTATCTGGAGAACGTGCTCCGCAGAGTGGACGCCTCGTCCGTTGAGATCGGTCGGCTCCTGCGGTGATCGGCAAAGTCACCCGCGGCCAAGGACTGCCGAGGCTGCTGTCCTACCTCTACGGCCCCGGCCGCCGTAACGAGCACGTAGATCCTCACATGGTCGCGGGGTTTCGTCTCCCCATGGCCCTCGAGCCTGGCCTCGATGCCAGAGGCGATCGAGACTTCCGCCACTTGGTCGGTGTCCTGAACTCCCCGTTCGACACGCTCCGACACACGCCGCTGCCCCTGCCGATCTGGCAGTGCTCGATTCGGGCGGCCCCTACAGACCGAACCCTGTCAGACGATGAATGGGCCGACATCGCCGAAGAGGTGATGCACCAGACCGGATTTGCGCGCCGTGGCGACGACCAGGCATGCCGCTGGATCGCAGTACGGCACGCCGACGACCACATCCACCTCGCTGTCGTCCTGGCCCGCGAGGACGGACGCAACCCTAACGTCCACCGCGACTACTACAAGGTTGCCGACGCCTGCCGCATCGTCGAGGAACGCTACGGCCTCATCCGAACCGCGCCTGCCGACCGAACAGCCGCACCTCGACCGACCCGAGCCGAGACAGAACTCGCCCATCGCAAGAACTGGCTGGAGCCACCTCGCACCACCCTCCGCCGGCACGTAGCCACCGCAGCCGCCGGAGCCGAAACCGAAGACGACTTCTTTGCCGCCCTCGAAGATGCTGGAGTGCTGGTCAAGACCCGTGAGAGCACCCGCACTCCTGGAGAGGTCACCGGTTACGCAGTCGCACTTCCACACCACGCCAACCAAGAAGGCCAACCAGTCTGGTTCTCCGGAGGAAGACTCGCCGCCAACCTCACCCTCCCCAAGCTTCGCCACCGCTGGTCGTCCCAACACGGAGGTAACTCCTTCGAGCGGCGCTTCAACAGAGGGGAGTTGACTGCGCAAGAACGGACGGCGGTCTACCAGGACGCTGCCCGAGCCGCCGCCACAGCCACGTGGCAGATGCGCCACATCCAAGACCCGGTTGTCCGCGCCGATATCGCGGCTGCAGCCGCCGACGTCCTCCACGTATCTGCGGCCATCACCGGTAACCGAGGACTCACGGCGGCTGCCGACTTCTACGACCGTGCTGCTCGCGAACCCTATGGCCGCCAGCCACTCGTCACTCCCTACGGTGCGAACCTTCGCACGGTTGCGCGAGCACTGGCCCTCTCCGAGATCCAAAGACGACGCGGTCACCGCCCGAACTTCACCGGCAACCTGTTCCATCTCATCCTGCACCTGGCAGCCTTGATCGAAGCCATCGCAGAATTCCGGCAGCTACAGCGACGTGCCGCTCAGGCAGCCGCCGCTCGAAAGGCTGCCGCTCAGCTCACGAGCCTCAGCCGGCCAACACCCCAGCCCCGGCTCGCGACGTTGTCAAGGACGCAGCCGGACCTCATGGCAGAGCAGGACGTTGCGCGTCTCGCCGCTCTCGGCTTCCCGGCACCTCTCAGCAGCCATCAGATGAATGCCCATCAGTACCAATCCGTCCGACCCGAGAAGCTGCACGACTCGCACCGCCGTCGTCCATCGCGGTAGCTCGACCACAAGACCTGACGACGCGCCGAGCGCAGTTGTGGCGTAATGCTTAACGTTGCTTCATGCTAACGGAACGTAACGAAGCGCAAGCAGCACACAGGCGTAGCGACCAAGGTCGCAAACCTGGGTCACTTCATCCCCACTCATGAGAAAGGTGACGCCATGACCAACCACAGCCCGCACCTGGGGCCCATATCCACAAGGACAAACCCACATGACCGCCCACAGGCTGGGTCTCGCCGCTGCTAGTAACGACGACGAGACAGCCCAACTCGCGTCCAAACTGTACGAGCACGTCCGCCAGCTCAACTACGCCACAGCCGGCCCGCCGAGCCTCACTCTGCCTTCCACCGCTTACGCCATCCTCGGCAACCTCAGCGCAGCCACCTACGGTCTCGATCAGCTCCTCGACCAGATCAACCGCTTCTTCCTGCGCGAGCTCCCGGCTGGCCGACTCGGCCACGACCACGGCGAAGACCTCACCGACGTCCTGAGCCATCACGGCCAAGCTCTGGCCGAAGCCAGGCACCACACCAGGGCTCTCTGCACCGCTCTGAACGAGGCCCAATCCGCTATCAACGCCGTCCACTCCCGTCCCACCCCAGGACGCATAGCCAACCTCACAACTCAGGGCATGGCAGGCGAGCAGGACGCCGGAGTAGCAGCAGCGGCCAACGACTTCCCGCGGCCGATCAGCGATCCAACGCTCCTCGAACCTCCTTTCCTCAGCGACCGGCACAACCCGGTCCGCACTCGCCGTCTGAAGAGCCCGGAGTCCTGAGCATGGAGCCGATGAGCCATGAGGAACTCGCAGCCCTCCCGACCACAACCACTATCGAAACCGCCGCCCGTGCCCTCGGCCTTGGCCGCACCCGCGCCTACCAGCTAGCCCGCGAGAATCGCTTCCCCTGCAAGGTCATCCGCATAGGGACCACATACCGTGTCATCACGGCTGACCTGCAGCGCAGGTTGGCTACAGACACCAACACCTAAACATGGGTCGGTTCGGGCCCCGCTGGGCGTTCGCCGAGCGGGGCCTCGGGGAGCGCGGTATGACTGGAGAGGCGGTCGGGGAACCAACGGGAGCGTCCATGCCGGACTTGTACTGGGAGAGTGATCGTCGCCTCACTGCGATCGGGCGCACCACGCTGTCGGTGGCAGCTCGCCAAGCCGTCGTCGACGGCGAAGTGAACGCGGCCACAAGCGTCCTCGACTACGGCAGCGGGCGCGGCGACGATGTCCGTGGGCTGCGGGAGATGCGGTTTCAGGCTCATGGATGGGATCCCTTCTACGCTCCGAATGAGGCACCCCGAGCCGCGGACGTCGTGCTGTTGACCTACGTTCTCAACGTCATTGAGGACCCTGCTGAGCGACGTCATGCGCTGCGAAGGGCGTGGGAGCTCACTGAGCGCCTGCTTGTGGTCACGACCAGGCTCACTTGGGATCGATCGAAGGTCCGCGGGCAACAGTACGAGGACGGCGTGCTGACGAGCAGACGAACCTTTCAACACCTGTTCAGCCCGGCCGAGCTTCGTACCTATGTCGAGCAGGGGACTGGAATCCGCTGCGTCTCGGCTGCCCCTGGCATCGTCTATGCCTACAAGAGTGATGACGCTCGGCTTCGCTACCTAGCCCGAAAGGTCGTTCCGCACGCCGATTGGTTGGCCTCGGAAGACACCGGTTCGGCCATCGCCGCAGTGGTGGACTACACCGAGCGACGTGGTCGCCTACCCAGGCTAGAAGAGATGCCAGCGGAGATGGCCAAGCTCCTGGCCCACGTTCAGCCAAACGAGCTGCACCGCATTGTGAGGAAGTCGGCAGCCCCGCAGAAGGTCGATGCCGGCGCCAGAACATCTACCCTGTCTACGCTGCTGTTCCTCGCGGTCGAGCTGTTCAATGGACGCGGACCTTACGGCAGTCTGCCCATCTCGCTGCAACTGGACGTCAAAGCCTTCTTCTCGTCCTACAAGGAGGCGTGCAGACGGGCGGACCGGCTGCTGCTGAAGCTTCGCGACGACTCCTACGTCAGAGGGGCGATGCAGGCTTCAAAGGTCGGCAAGCTCACACCCACAGCGCTTTACGTGCATCGGCGTGCAGCTGACCAGATGCCGACAGTGCTGCGCCTCTACGAGCACTGTGCCTCAATCGCAGCAGGGAGGCCACCGTCTTGGACGGTGGCCAAGCTACGCCATCAGGGTCGTGCGGTGAGCTGGTTGGACTATCCAAAGTTCGACACCGACCCGCATCCGAAGCTCCACTCGTCATACGTGGTGGATCTCACCACCCTGAAGACCTCGTACAAGTCATACGAGGAGGCTCTCAACCGGCCGCTCCTTCACCGCAAGCATGAGTTTCTAGCCCCGGATGACCCGGATGCCCCTAAGTACCGACGACTGACACAGTCCGAGGTACGGGCTGGCCTCTACCGTCACCCCCACCTCATTGGCACAGAGGACGGGTGGAAGGGTGAACTGCTCCGCTCCGGCAGGGCACTACGCGGACATCGCCTGGTCCGTCGCAAGGAAGTCAATCAAGCGAAGTAGGACGCTTCTTCCTGGAACGCCCAGATCTCGTTCACTAGCTCGTCCATGTCCAAGCCCTGCACCTGGTCGGGGAACCAAGACAGCCGCAGACCGTTGCTGGCGACATCCTCTGGCAGCCCCATACTGCGCAGAACGTGACTCGGAGTGTAGGACGCGCTTGTGCAGGCCGAGCCTGTAGCGATAGCGACGAGCTCCTTGAGCCGCACGATCAGGGCCTCGGCATCCACTCCCTCGAAAGAGAGATTGAGGATGTGCGGGACCACATGGTCCTGGTCGCCGTGGAAACGCACCTGCGTCTTGCCCAAGGCCTCAACCAGGCGGGCACGGAATGTCGCCGCTTGGTCCCACCACTGCTGATGTTCCTTCTCGAAGATCTCAGCGGCTTTGGCAAGCCCGGCTATGAGCGGCACCGGGAGTGTCCCTGGTCGGAGCTTGCGCTCCTGGCCGCCGCCGTACATCAAGGGCGTCAGGGGAACAGTGTCACGACCGCGTCGCCGGATGAGGAGAGTTCCGATTCCCTTGGGGCCGCCAACCTTGTGGCCGCTGATGCTGATCATATCGATCGGTGCCTTGAGGTCCTGAGTGAGCTTGCCGAACCCCTGGGCGGCGTCAACGTGGAGGTAGGTGGGGGTTTCGCGCAGCAGCTCGGCTAGCTCCGCGACAGGTTGGATCACTCCTGTCTCGTTGTTGACGTGCATCAGGGAGACCAGCAGAGTGTCATCGCGCAAGCGCTCCCGTACGGCTTCCACGCTCACTCGGCCAGAGGGGCCCGGTGAGATCAGGTCAACTTCGAACCCACGAGAAGCAAGGTGCTCCAAGGGCTCGAGGACGGCCTTGTGTTCGATCGTGGAGCTGATGATGTGCCGGCGGGCGTGGTTCTCGCCGTGTGGAGCCAGACCAAGCAGGGCAATGTTGTTGCTCTCGGTCGCGCCTGACGTGAAGATCAGCTCAGAGGCAGTGGCGTTCAGCTGCCCGGCGAGCTGCTCTCGGGCTTGCTGGACGCATCGCTTGGCCCTGGTCCCCCAGTCGTGGGTGCGGCTCCCGGCGTTGCCGAACTCCGAGGTCATCCAGTGGAGGACTACCTCAGCCACACGAGGATCGACCCGTGTGGTGGCTGCTGAGTCCAAGTACACGGTCATGCTTCCTGCACCCCTCCGGCCGCTCGACTCTCACGTATGCACGTGAAAAACTAAACGTACATCCGGTAGCGTGAAGCCAGTGGGGTCACTCTTGTCTTCGCCATCGGCGAGTAGAACAACAGCAGGGTTCGAGTACGTCTTCCCTGCGATCCGAGGGATCCAGGCACAGCGAGAGTTCTATGTCTCGATGTGTCCGCTCCGCCTGATCCCAAAGATCTTCCTGTTCGACGAGGAGGAGCTGGCGCCCGAGGTGCGGGCACAGCGAGTGCTCAACAAGGCACGCATCCCTGCTCTCGCCTCCTACATCGTCAGCAACCCGACCGACTACGTGTTCTCGGCGCTGACTGCATCGGTGGACGGGGAGATGCGTTTTGTCGGTATTGCCGACGAGGGGCCCGGCATGCGCATCGGGCAGCTCCACATCCCTATGGCTGCCCGCTTCCTCATCAACGATGGCCAGCACCGGCGAGCGGCGATCGAGGCAGCGCTCACTGGGAACCCTGAACTGGGCGATGAGACCATCGCAGTCGTCTTCTTCCATGACGCGGGCCTGTCTCGTAGCCAGCAGATGTTCGCCGACCTCAACCGGCATGCAGTCCGTCCAGCCCGATCTATCGGTGTGCTCTATGACCACCGTGACGAACGCGCCAAAGCAGCCAGGCTGTTGGCACTGAAGTCGCCGATCTTCCGCAACTTCGTGGAGATGGAGAGCAGCACACTGTCAGCTAGATCCCGCAAGTTGTTCACACTCAGTGCCCTCTACTATGCGTCCAGTTCGCTACTGCAAGGGCTTGAGCTGAGTGACGCCGACGAGGCGGCCAGCCTTGCGGACGAGTACTGGACGGCCGTCGATGCGCTCATCCCCGAGTGGGACCTCGTCCGGACGCGGAAGATGACGGCAGCGGAGGTTCGGAAGCAGTACCTGCACAGTCACGGGATCGCGCTGCATGCCCTCGGCCGGCTCGGCAACACTCTTCTGCAGATATCCACAGAACCAGATTCGTGGAGACCCCGGTTGAAGCCATTGGCCAAAATCGACTGGTCCCGAACCAACCACGACTGGGAGGGCCGAGCAATCGTCGGTGGCCGCGTCTCCAAGAACCACTCTAACGTCGTGCTCACAGTCAACTACTTGCGCCAGAAAATCGGCATGGAGCTTGGCCCCGAAGAGGCCAGCGTTGAAGCAACACACTTGCGAGGAGAGCGATGAGCGTCCCTTTGGGCATCCCAGCCCGCCGGGCTATTCCGTTCAAGGAACGGGGAGGGCTTGGCGCTGTCGTCAAGGGGCTGATTGAGGAGATCCAGGAGCTCTACCTAGCCGACAAGGTCCCTTGGGTAGTCGGTTACAGCGGCGGCAAGGACTCTACTGCTGTGCTTCAGCTGGTATGGCTCTCACTTCAGGAGCTACCGGAGGACAAGCGGACCAAACCGGTACACGTGATCTCTACCGACACTCTGGTAGAGAATCCGATTGTCGCCAGCTGGGTCACACAATCCCTAGCTACCATGGAGAAGGCGGCGGAGGAGCGTCATCTTCCGATCAAACCGCACCGTCTCACCCCCGAGGTCAAGGACAGTTTCTGGGTCGGCCTGATCGGGAAGGGATACCCAGCACCGCGCCCGAAGTTCCGTTGGTGCACCGAACGACTCAAGATTCGCCCCTCTAACTCGTTCATTCGCAACGTAGTCCGCGAGCACGGTGAGACGATCCTTGTCCTCGGCATTCGCAAGGCAGAAAGCCAGGCTCGGGCGAGAGCCATGACACGCCATGAGAAGCACCGAGTCCGTGACCGGCTGTCTCCCAACGGGAACCTTCCCAACTCCCTCGTCTACAGTCCAATCGAAGAGTGGACCAACGATGAGGTCTGGACGTTCCTGATGCAGCGTCCCAACCCTTGGGGGCACAACAACAAGGATCTCCTGACCATGTATCAGGGCGCCTCTAGTGATGGAGAGTGTCCGCTAGTGGTGGACAACACCACTCCCTCGTGTGGTGACAGCCGGTTCGGATGCTGGACTTGCACCCTCGTCGACCAGGACAAGTCCATGGCAGCGATGATTCAGAACGACGAGGAGAAGGAGTGGATGCAGCCGCTCCTTGACCTGCGCAACAAGCTAGACGTCCGTAACGAGGAGGGGCGTCGTGACGACAAGCATCTCCGCGACTGGCGGAAGATGAACGGCTCCATCCAGCTGTTCAACGACCAGGTCGTCCACGGCCCTTACACACAGGAATCACGTGCTAACTGGCTACGAGATCTTCTCAACGCCCAGACTTGGGTCCGGCAGAACGGTCCCCGCAGTGTCCGGGATATCGAACTGATCACCATGGGCGAGCTTCATGAGATCCGCCGCATCTGGGTCTTCGAGAAGCACGAGGTGGAAGACCTGCTTCCCAAGATCTATGAGAAGGAGACCGGAGATAAGTTCCCAGGAGGTCCGCTAGACGAGCAGCTCGCTCTTGCAGGCGACGAGATGGAACTGCTTCGCGAAGTCTGTGGTGACGACGAGCTGCACTTTTCTACCGCACGTGAGCTGTTGGCGGTGGAGCGCAAGTTCCGTACGATGACTCGCAGGGCAGGCCTTTTTGAGGAACTAGAGAAGACGATCCGGCGCGGCTACTACGAGAACAAAGAAGACGCCGAACAGAGCGCACTGCGGATCCAGCGCGAGAAGACAGCCCCTGAGTTGCCGTTGTTCAACGAAGAGATCACCAATGCTTCTGCTTAACGTCACCCTTGAGAACTACGGCGCCTATAAAGGCAAGCAGTCTCTTGATCTGACGACTCGTCCTGGCCGACCCGTCATCTTGATCGGCGGACTCAACGGTTGCGGAAAGACCACTCTGCTGGACGCAATTCAGCTGGCACTCTACGGTGCACGGGCCCGCACAAGCGGACGCGGTACCCGCACCTATGATGACTACCTCCGCGAGAGCATTAACCGTCAAGCCAGCCCTAAACATGCCAGAGTGGTCGTCGAGTTCTCCACAACGGTAGAAGGACGCGAGCGAATCTATAAGGTCGTGCGTTCTTGGGAGGTCAAGGGCAAGTCCGTCCGCGAATTTCTCAACGTGCTCATCGACGGCGAACTCGATCTAGTTGTGAGTGAGCAGTGGGCTGACTACGTGGAGGACCTCCTACCCCTCGAGGCATCGTCGCTCTTTTTCTTTGACGGCGAGAAGATCGAATCCCTTGCGAATCCAGACCGGGCAGCGTCAGTAATCGCATCAGCCGTGCAGTCATTGTTCGGGCTCAGCTCGGTTGAGCGGCTGCGGAACGACCTGCTCGCCGTGCAGCGTCGCCAGAAGATCCCAAGGGAAGATCGTGAGGCTCTGGACAAGATTCACCAGTTCGAGAACCAAATTAGGGAATGCGACCAGCTGCGTGACCAGATAAACCAACGCGTCGCTTCGATGACCTCCGGGCTTGAAGTGGCAGAGCGGCGCTTCGCTACCATCGATGAGGCTTTTGCTAAGGAAGGTGGCGACCTCTACTCTCGGCGCGCCGAACTGGAATCCGAGCGCTCTCAGACCGCCTCCCAGCTCAAGAGCATCAACGAGGTACTCGCCAGCACTATTGCGACTGGCCCTCTCCCTCTCCTGCTGCTTGCGCCGCAGCTCTCCGCTGTTCGTGAGCAGGTTGAGAGGGAGCGGCATGCGAGCGAAGCGTCGCAAGTCATCGAGGTGCTAAGCGAGCGGGATTCTAAGCTGCTGAGCCTTCTTCGGGATCTCCTCCCCCCGAATGATCTCGCAGTCGCTGAGAAGCACCTAAGCGCTGACCGTCAAGAGCGAGTTTCTGTCATCAACAAGACCCCGCAGGTGCTCAACTTTCCATCCGAGTCACTTTCACAGCTCATGTCCCTGGATGAGATCCTTCGCCAGGAGGCGACACGGGCGAGCGAACTCATTGAACAAGCACAGCTTCACCAGGAACGTCTAAGCGTCCTCGATCGCCAGCTCGCGGGCGTACCCGACCACGACGTGATTGCTGTCCTTCTGCGGGAGCGAGACTCTCAGCGCGACGATGTTACTCGGCTCAGAATGGAGCTCGGTAAACTCAAAGAAGAGCTGGATGCTACGCGACGCCGACGCGAGCAGCTCATACTTGACCGTGAGCGTGCCTACAAGGGACGAGCCGCAAAGCTTGCCAAGGTAGAGGACGCGGAGCGTATTGTTGCATATGCGGACAAGGTGAGGGGCACCATGGAGAAATTTGGTGCCGCACTCCTGCAACGCCATATCAACAAGCTGGAGGTTGCCGTCCTGAAGAGCTTCCAGTACCTCATGCGTAAATCCGCTCTCGTCCGCGATCTCCGCATCGATACCGAGAAATTCACACTCACCTTGGTCGGGCCCGATGACCGGGAGCTGGATCCTTCGCGCCTCAGCGCCGGCGAGCGTCAGCTCCTGGCTGTTTCGCTACTCTGGGGGCTCGCGAAGGTCGCTGGCAATCGTCTGCCCACTGTGATCGACACTCCTCTTGGTCGGCTCGACAGCCGCCATCGCGAACACCTGGTGGACCGCTATTTCCCGCAGGCCAGTCACCAGGTGCTGCTGCTTTCCACAGATGAGGAAATCGACGAATACCTGCTGAGCAAGCTAGGGCCGTCGATCGCTCACACCTACACGCTCATCCACGATGATAAGACGTTCACTACGTCGGTCGAAAAGGGATACTGGTGGAGCGGAGGTACGGTGCATGTCGCTTGATAACGTTCGGCTCTCCCAGCCCGCAAAAGACCAGCTGATCAGACTCAAGCGGATAACCGGTATTAAGAACTGGAACACTCTGTGTCGTTGGGCGCTTGCGCTCTCCCTCCGGGACCCATCCCCACCGCTAGTTCGCGACATCAATACCGACTCCAGTGTGGAAATGACCTGGAAGACCTTCGCTGGCTCCTACGGGGACATCTACCTGGCCCTTCTTAAACACCAATGCCTTGCCGACGGCCGTGAGCCCACCGAGGAGAACCTCTCCCATATCCTGACCGTTCATGTCCACCGCGGCATCGGCCATCTAGCAGGTCGCCGAGACCTCAAATCTGTTGCTGACCTGATATCTCTCGCGGCACTTTGATCAATGACTTTGGTCAATGTCGGCGTACCCGTGAGCGCACGCGGCGTCGGTCCTGGTGCGGGCGCCGCCGAGCACGACAGGGTGGTCGCAGGAAACCGCGACCACGTAGTTCACCCCGCGACCGTCGCCGCGCGGTGCTGTCACCGGTCACCGGTCACCCACAAGCAGCAGGGGGTGTCGCAGGCGCGTCGATCACGTGCCAGGCCGGCTCCGGCTTGGTTTCGAACTGTGCCCCGCCGGGACGCCCGCGTCGACGAGCCCGCTGGGATCGGCGAACGAGGACTCGGGCACATACAGCTTTCGGTTGATGAGAACCCGCTGCTGGTCGGGGTTGAGATACGAGGTGAACACTCCGATCTGGCAATCGGTGATCTCGCCTGTGGTGCCGGTGTACTAGGGCTGTACTCCCGCGCTGCGGCGGCCCTTCCTCTCAGACCCGGTGTCGTCGACCACCAGGACCCGTCGGCGGCGCCGAGCCGCTCGGCGCCCAGGTGGCCCAGGTGGCCGAGCCGCTCGGCCACCTGGGCCGGCAGCGCGTCTCCGGCGAACTCCGCCAGCGTCCAGCCGTTCTTGCGTTCCAGTCCGCTCGGCAGACCCAGCAGATCCCGCCGGCCCGCACCCTGGGCTCCCGCTGGCCAAAGGGTGGGCCACCACCTGCGCGAACAGCTCATTGAACCCATAGCCCACCCGGCGGGGTCGAGATCTTCTACAGTACGCGGGACGCAACCGCCACCCCGCCGATCGTTTGGTACTAACACACCCACACGACCACAGCGGTGGCCGTCTCATCTCCCGGCCTTGATCAGACTGAGATCTCCAAGACCGGCTGAAGTATCAGGTGTGGTCTCTAAACCAGTTCAGGATCCCTCGGGCGTCTTTGATCATGTTTGTGGACGTCCCGCTCTGCCCGTCGTCGTCCTTGTACTCGTAGTCCTGGCGGATGCCGACGTCGTTGGTGAAGGTGTCGGTGAACGTCTCGCGACGTGTGTACTTCCCGTCGGAGCTCCAACCGACATGCCTGGTGGTGCGGGTCTCTGTGCGCCCCCTGTAGGTCTCGTCGTACGCGTCGAGGAAGTCCCTCAGGAACCTTGCCTCGTCGTCTGTCAAGCGCGTGCTGGAGACGTCCAGATGCTCGCCGATGTAGTCGCGGAGCCGCTTCTTCTCGTGTCGATCCACGTGTCCCTCCCTGTCCTCCTCCGGTGACCCGGAGGGCTATCCAGACCGAGTCGATCACGCTCGGACTCCAGGTCCGGGCAGAGCTCGAGCCGGGTGACATTCCCCGAGATCTTGAGGAAGACCGTCAGCTGTCCGCAGTAACGAATGCTAAAGATATCTGCGCGTTGCGGCAGATAATGCATCTTGCCCCGTGTCGCATCGCCCGCATGCTTGGTGATCGGCCAGCGGGTCCGCGCGGGCGCTGCTGGTCGCTGATTAACGCTCGTACATACATCCGTCCATGCATCTGGGCTCTACCTGTGGAGCAGCCGACCCATCGAGCCCATCAGCTAGATCGTTGATGGGGGTTTGCTGAACCGGCGGCGGGCATGACGAAGGGCGCCCATGATCAGTGTGTGAAGACAAACCTGGACGCCCTTCTGACCGCACTCTATGTCCATCTGGACGATCACGTCCTGCGGTCAGCCGACCGGCCGCGGCGACGCGGTCCCGAACGGGTTCTCAACGACGCTGAGCTGGTGTGTGTCGCCGTGGCCCAGGTCCTGCTCGGCTGCGATTCCGAGCGGCGGTGGCTGCGGACCGCGCCGCGCAGGATCGGGCACCTGTTCCCGCGGCTGCCCGGCCAGTCCGAGTACAACCGGCACCTGCGCGATGCCGCGCCGCCCTGTTCGCCGCGTCGATGTGGCTGGTCCGCCAGACGCCTTCCTGGCAGGAGCGGCTGCGTTTGATGGACGGCACCCCGGTGCGGTGCGGCGCCTCGCGCACCACCGTGCACCGCTCGGGCCTGGGCGAGATCGCCGGCTACGGCATGGACAAGTCCCACCACGCCTTCTACTGGGGCGCCAAACTGATGCTGATCACCACCGCCGAGGGAGCGGTGTGCTCCTTCAGCCTGGCCCACCCCAAGGAACTGGACGAGCGGCTGCAGGCGATCCACCTGCTGCACGTCCAGCCGCCCGCGCCCGGGCAGTGCCCGATCGTGTGCGACAAGGGGTTCGCCGGGGCCGGAGTGCACAAGGCCGCCGCTGATCTGGGCCATGTGCTGATCCGGCCACCACGCGCCGACGAGCCCGATCCGCCGGTGGCAGTGTTCCCCGGCTGGCTGCGCCAGCGCATCGAAGCGGTCATCTGGACACTGAAGAACCAACTCGGCCTCGAACGCCACGCCGCCCGCACCACCCAAGGACTCTGGACACGCCTGTGCCAGCGGATCTGCGCCCTCAACGCCGCCATCTGGCACAACTGGCTGACCGACGCCCCGGTCAAACGATTACTGATCGCCTACGACCACTGACCACAGCTCCCCGAAACTCCCATCAACGATCTAGTCGTGATGACACGAACTACCTCGCCCATGCGGAACGACAGCGGCTGCCGGGTGAGACTCTCTGTACGTAGCGACCAGGAGATCACCGAAGGTCGTTGACCCACGTCGCAGTCGGCTGCTCACCGCCTGGGCCATGTTCGAGACGGGCTGTACTAGACCAGTGCCGTTTCGCCTGTCCCAAACCGGCCATAGTGACGAATGGGGCCAAAGGGTATGAACCCAGCATCTAGCCGGAGATCCTGAGGTAGCATGTCGACCCTTACAGCGAAGGGAGCCACGGTTGGGGGACGTGTGGTAGCTGGGCTAGCTCACCTTTCCCTGTCCAGGAGATACCGAACCGGACGCAACGACTTGCTCCATGATTTCTACATGCCTTGTCTTGGGCAAGCTACTTCCTATGACCGTGCGGTCGGTTTCTTCACGGCGGGATCGATCGCTCTAGCAGCCCAAGGTTTCGGCAGTCTAATCGAGCGACGGGGCAAGGTGCGCCTGATTGCGTGCCCACGCTTGGACCCTAGCGATCTAGAGGCAATCGAACGTGGCTACCGATTGCGAAGTGACCAAATTGCGAAGCGCCTGCTGGCAGAGCTTGAACCAGAATCGATAACCGCTCTAAATGAGTGTGCGCGCAGTCGGTTCGAATTGGTGACGTGGCTTGTCGCTCAAAACCATCTCGACTTCAAAATAGCAAACGTTACTCACTCGGCGAATCAGGGTATCTATCATGAAAAGATTGGCCTTTTTAGAGACGATTGGAGAAATGAAGTCGCATTCTCGGGGTCGAGCAATGAGTCGATCTCAGGAATCTCTCTCAATTTTGAATCCTTCAACGTCTTCAGGTCCTGGGTCTCCAAGGACATTGAACGTCTACAGGAGCATCGAGAAGATTTTGAAGATCTCTGGTCAGATCGAACACCGGGGCTGGAGGTAATTGAGCTTCCTGAAGCAGTTAAAAAGCGTCTTATCGAGCTTGCTCCCGATGAACTGCCCCGCGAAATTATTCCACATCGTAGACTGCCGCCTCATCCGGGCACAGAAGTCACGATTGGGGATGAACTTTACGGATTCCCCGTTCGCCCTTCGTCGGTGGTGCTTTACGAGCACCAGCGCGAAGCCTTGAGGGCGTGGATTGATGCTGGTTCCCAAGGCGTTCTTTCAATGGCAACAGGTACCGGAAAGACCCTGACGGCGCTCTCTGGGATGTCGGCCATGGCAGCTGCACTCAGGCAAGCGGATCGCCCGCTTTTTGTATTGATTGTTGCCCCTTATAAGATACTAGTTCGCCAATGGGCTACCCAAGCAGGAAACTTTGGCGCCGATTCTTTGTTGTGCTACGACTCCGCGTCGAAGTGGGTTGAACAGCTATCCGAGAGACTGCGTGCCATTCGACAAGGTTTCGCACCTTTTGCGCTCGCTATCACAACCACTGCCACGTTCAGCGGACCCTGGATGAAAGAGGCAATGCAGCAGGCACCTAAAGACTTTTTGGTCATCGCCGATGAGGTCCATAATCTTGGGAGCGATACTGCGCTCAAGGCCCTCCCAGATAATGCGTCAATGCGCATTGGCTTGAGTGCGACCCCGGACAGACATCTCGATCCCCAAGGCACTAAAGGAATAAAAGAATACTTCGGTGAAACGGTCTTTAATTTCTCTCTTAAGAACGCACTTTCCGGTGGCTTTCTGAGTAAATACTACTATCGTCCAGTGCTTGTCAATTTCACTCTAGAAGAAGCTGAGAAGTACGTGCTCGTATGTAGAAAGATCGCGAGGCTTCTCGGCACTAACGACCCAACCCTTGAAAATTTGCCAAACGGTCCACTTAAAACCCTCCTATTTGAACGAGCTCGTCTCATCGGGGGAGCGCAGAACAAGATCAGCGCACTCCGTACCGCTATCGCGCCCTATCGGAAGGATGCCAATAGCCTTATATATTGTAGTGATGCGAGCCTAGGTATAGATGGCTCAGCCCCTCAGCGGCAGCTCGATGCAGTCGTGCGGATGCTTGGGGGCGAGCTAGGCATGCACGTGCACTCGTATACGAGTGACGAAGATGAATCAACTCGAATTACACTCGAACAGAGATTCAAGAATAGAGATCTCCAGGCGTTGGTCGCCATCCGATGCTTGGATGAGGGAGTAGATCTGCCATCCGTCCGACGGGCCTTCATACTCGCCAGCAGTACAAATCCACGCCAGTTTATCCAGCGCAGAGGCCGAGTCCTGCGGAATGCTCCTGGTAAAGAATACGCTGAAATTTTTGATTTTGCCGTAGTCCCGCCGGAAGATTCCGATCCTTCGCTTTTTTCTCTCGAGCGTCGACTTTTTAAGCGCGAGCTGCAGAGAATGAGTGAGTTTGCTGAGCACGCGATGAATGGCCAACAAGCCTTTAGTAGTTTGCTCGATCTCCAGAAGCGTTATCACCTACTCGATATATAACCAAAGGAAGGCCGCGTGTCTGGGAACAACGAGGAAGATGACCGGGCGCTGAGCGTCGGGGAGCGTTTGAGGAATCTCGACCCGGTTACGATGGCTGCCCTGGATGAAGTCCTCCGTCTCGAGCGGAGCAAGCTTCATTTGCTCAGGCCACATGGGATTAAGCAAGACATCATTGACGTAGTTAAGAGGCTAGTAACATGAAGCTACGGAAGCTAGAACTCAAGAATTTTCGGCAGTTCCAAGGAACGACTGAGCTTGAGTTTGCGAGCGACGAGACCCATAATGTGACGCTGGTTTTCGGCGCCAACGGATCTGGTAAGACAACTTTGCTCAACTCGCTGACTTGGGTCCTTTATGGTGAGCTCAGTCGCGATTTCCTGTTCCACGACCGGCTCATTAACGAACAGACATGGGCCGAAGCCCGAGTTGGGGAGACCGTAGCTGCGGAAGTTCGACTCGTGTTCGAGCACGAAGATGCTGAATACACACTAGTACGCGGCGTCACTGCACAAAAATCAACGCTCGAAAGCAAGCAGACCTCTCCTGCCACGTCTGTCCACCTGAACGTTATCGACAGTTCGGGGAGAAGCCGAGAGATCAAAGCTCCTGACGACTTTGTCAATAGCCTACTTCCTAAGAAACTCCATCACTTCTTTTTCCTAAATGGAGAGCGCTTCGAGCACCTTCATAGCGATAACGCTTACGAGGACATTGAATCTGCGATAAAGACACTTCTCGGAATCGAGATCATTGAGCGCGCGATTCGCCATCTTCCTGAGGTGGAACGCACTCTTCGTGAAGAGCATTCGGCTATAGGTGGAGCCGATGTGCAAGCCCTCAACAGCGACATTTTCCAAGCGGAAGCTACGATCGAATCGGCCCTCAAAGCGATTGAAGGTATTGAAAAGGAGCAGGAAGCGCGCGACGAACGTATCGAGGCCATCGACGGCCGCCTTCGCGAACTGGACGCGACCAAGGAGCTTCAAAGGCGACGCGATTCCGCCGAAGTGGCTCGGAAGAAGGCCGTTTCTGATATCGAGCGCGCGAGGGACCACCTAGCGTCCGAGATTGCTGACCTGGGTTTTATGGCCTTCATTCGGCCTCTTGTTTCACGAACGCTTGGTGTTTATGAGGATCTACGGGTTAAGGGAGAGGTTCCTCGAAGGATCAAGTCGCAGTTTATCGATGACCTTCTAGATGCCGGCAAGTGTATATGTGGTACTGATCTATCCACAGACGGACCCTGCAGGGAGTCGGTACTTCAATGGAAGGATCGTGCAGGGCTACCTGGAGTCGATGAAAGCTGGTTGGATCTCTGCGCGCGAGTGAAGGCAATGCCAGGAGACATTGAACGGCTAGCTGGACGGCTCGATAGTCTTGACGAATTGATCATACGCGCGCGCGTGGCAAGGGATCAGGCGGACGAGGAGCTGTCCGCTGTCTCCGCCAAACTGGAGAGCGTTGGCGAGGAGGACATCGCTGAGCTGGAAAGTAAGCGGCGTAAGTTGGTGCACGAGAAGAAGCAGTGGGACGAGCAGATTGGAGTTCACCGCAAGGAGATCTCTGCTTCTGAGGAGACCATTGCGGCCCGCAAGAAGGCTCTCGAAAAAGCGGCTGCAGATAACAAGAAGGCGGCTGTCGCGAAGCGGCGCGTTGATGTGGTCGAGGCGGTGCTAGAACTTCTGGTGGATTTGAGAACCCTGCGGGTAGAGGAAGTACGTAGGGAACTCGACGCTAGGATCAGAGATACCTTCGAGGGTATCATCTATCAAGATTACACAACGACACTTACGGAACATTTTAAACTTGTCCTACAGAAGACTGTTGACGGCCGACGTATTCCCGTCGCCCGGAGCACCGGACAAGGTCAGATTCTCGTTCTCGCCTTTGTTGGGGCGCTTGCCGCAATGGCCCGTGAGCGGGCTGTAACCAAACCAAAATCGCCCACACAGATGCTCAACCTTCCCTCTGGAGGGATCTTTCCATTCGTTAGTGATGCCGTTTTTGGAACTCTGGAGGATACCTACCGAAAGGAAATCGCTTCAGTACTTCCGCGCCTCGCCCCTCAAGTCGTCATATTCGTTAGCAAGGCTCAAGGGCTCGGGGTCGTCGAGAATGAGCTGCGTCCGAGGGTTGGGCACGAGTATATTATTCAAACACAGACTCCTAAGCAGTCTGCGAAGCCAGAAAGAATTGATCTCGGAGGACGGTCTTTCTCTTTCGTGGACGTGCGGCCGGGTGAATCCGAACTTTCCAAGCTTGTTGCTGTGAGGGGTGACGACGATGAGTGATGAATCTGGCTATGCGGTTAAAGCTGGCGTCCGCGATGTCCGAGCACCAGCTGAGCGGCTTGAGCTAATAGAACGTCTGACTGAGCACGACCGACCCTTTCCATCAATGAGGGATGTGCTGGTCTTTGCTGCAGCTGTGGGATGGTCTCAGGGTCGAAGTGAATCATTCGAGAAAAGCATAAGAGACAGAATCCGTTGGAGTACAATGACGAATCGGACCGGTACAGAGGACCTGATTAACATGATCGCCGTGGCGGAGACGAGTGATGCCAATATTCTGTCTCCAGATCGTTTCGGCGAACGTATACGGATCTTTGAAGAGTATGCCAACGGCGGGCTTATCTTTATTGAGAATTTGATTGCCAGCCAGCCTCATCGTGATCTCATAACTCTACTTGCAGAGCTGGTCAGAACTGGGCTCGATGAGGGCTCAGAGGATGACCTCGATTCGTACCTTCCGGATGAGGTTTCCCGTTTGGCGAAAGAACTCCTTTAGTGATTTCGGTCAACGCGGTTCCCCCGGTGATTAGCTGTCACGCTGACAGCAGCTGACTCAAATGCGTACGGGCAGTCCGCTCCAACTTGAATGTGCAGCCCACAGGCTGGTTGTGATCGACAAGTGCGGGCTGTGAATGAATGGTGATCCTGCTAGATGAGGCTGCCAATCAATCCCAGCCTTGTCCGCACACGAGCTTCACGTGCTGTTTCCTGTGCCGGCCTCGATCTGCCGCGTCCGATCCTGACGTTCGAAACGAGGGTTGGTGCGCGATCATCAAGACGGATCGGCCCGCGGGTGCGGGTGCTGAGCCTCAAGGTCAAACGTCGTAGCGCTGGTGCACCTGGCCCGCAAGAGCACCTTCGCGATCCTGGCGGCCGTGTTCGGGATTGTTGCGGTGACCGGTCAGCGTTACGTCACCGAGGTTATCTTGCTGTTGGCGGACCGGAATCGTAGAAGCGATATGGATTCCCAGCGCGAACGCCTTTGTGATCCTCCAGGGCAGCTCCGCACCGGACGGGACGCTGCGGTGGGTGTCGGGACTGCTGGGCGGCTCGTCCACGACCTGACCACAGTCCGGATCCGGGGCGTCATCCGGGCACTGGCGGCCACGGGGCTGCTCATGCTGGCCGATAAGGACCACCAGGGGCCGAGGCGCAGGCGGGCGAGACTTTCAGTCACGTCGCCAAGCTGCTTGTAGCGGGCTCGACCATCTGCACCCGCACACGATCCACTCGGCGCAGGACTACTTCAGCGGGGCGTTTAAGCGTCGCAGTGCGTCGCCCTGCATGAAGACTCCCGGCGTAAGGCCTTCTCCGTGCCGTACTTTGCCGCTGACACTCCGCTCCACTAGGTCGGCCCGGTCGTGACTTGTACCGATAGATCGGACTGCTGCTCGGTCGACCGGACAGGATGGAGGTGGTTCGGCCCTCGCGAGCCAGTCTCCGCAAGTCTCTTTATGAACGCGGCGGTGATAGTCGGCAACGCTGGAACGGAACAGGCCGCAGCGTAAACCGGCTCGTTCGACCTCGCGCGCGGTGACAGGCAGGATCTCCCTCATCGCGATGTAGAGACCGCCGGGCGTTCTGTCTGTACCCTGACTTAGCATGGGAATGTGGGTGCGGCTAGCACCCGTTCCCGGAGGAGACCGGCCCGCAGTCAAGTACAGACCGGCCCCCTCCAGCGCGTCCAGCGGTGGGACCCCTCGAGGTAAGCGGCCCCGGGGGGATCCTTCCGACGGGCGGGCCGTTAGACCCAGATCGCCAAGACGATCATCACCAGAATCGTGAGGAACTGGAGGGCCACCCCGGCCACCTGGAGGGCGGTGGGGCTGGGACTCCAGCCACGCCATTGCCAGCGATGCCGCCTAGGACGACGCCACATCGGGACGCGGCGCTCGTGTTCTGGCGCGCCGTTGTCACCGCCGGAGCCCTCGGGTGACGTTTCCGACATCCGACCGACTCCTTCAACGGACCTTGACGATGGTCGGGGGTCGACCATGGCCCGCCTCGATCGACCCCCGCGGGAGATCGACCGATCATTGACTCAACGCACCAGGCACTCGCGTTCTCTAAGAGTAGAGGTCGCCACGGACAACTTTGTGGACTTCGTCGGCCTGGTCCTCCGCGATGACTTCCTGCCCAGTTCAACACGCTCTGGGACAGGCCCCACATCGGTAGGAATCTGAGACGGCGTTGACTAAAACCGACAGTGGATCGTCCCAGTCAGTGAGGGGCTGTCGGCTCCTGCGTTCAGGAGTCGCCGCCTGAGTTTCGGGCAGGCCAATGAGGATCTCCTTGGCCTGTTGGGCGACAGACCTCGTGGTACAGCGTAGGTTCAGGGCTAGCTTGTTGTCTTCGGTCAGCTGGGCGCCACCGCGCTTCGGCGCAGCTCGGCCAACAGGGCCCGGATCGAGGTCCCCGGTGACCAGCCAATCGGAGTGCCGCCGCCTCAAGAAATCGACCACCGTCGGGCAGACGACGGCGCGCACAGCCCACTGGCAGGGGACTTCACCGGTGCATCCACTTCAGCAAACGCTGGCCTTCTGTTGGAGGCTCTGGACGGACCCTTGCTGAGGCTGTTACATCTGCCGAGCCGGTGTTGGGCAGCTCGCTTTCAGCGTTTCGCGTGTGCGGCGGAGGCTCGGATTTTGAACGATGTAGGGACGAGGCGACTGTCTGTCGGTCCTGGTGGGGGACGGACGGTGTCCGTGGGTGGTGGTGGAGTTCGCGGACGAATGACGGACAAAAGATCTTGAGGCCGGTCTCCTATGGGGAGAACCGGCCTCTGACCTGCACCTTTGTGTCGGGGTGGCGGGATTTGAACCCACGACCTCTTCGTCCCGAACGAAGCGCGCTGCCAAGCTGCGCTACACCCCGGTGGTGGCTGCCCGGGAGTCGTACGTGCCTCCCGGCGCCTAGACCACTTTAGCGGATGCTGGGGAGTGGTGCGTCCCTGATTTTCGGGCTGTGAAGGCGGTCACTGCGCCGGAGGCGGTGAGGGTGATGTTCGTCAGGGGGGCCGTCTCCAGCCAGGTTCGGAGGTCGGTTCTGGTGCCTGGGTTGCCGAAGGCGCCCTGGCGGCGGAACAGGTTGATCAAGGGGTCTCGGCCGGCGGCCCTGACGAGGGTTGTGCCTTGGAGGGTGCCGCCTGGGCGTAGGACTCGGGTCAGTTCGTGGAGGGCTGACGGTGGGTCTTCCAGGCAGTGCAGGCCGTTGTAGGTGAGGCAGGCGTCGAAGGTGTCGGTGGGGAAGGGGAGGTTGTAGATATCCGCCTGGACGAGGGTTGTCGTCTTGCGGCGGGCCCTCTTGAGCATGGTTCGGGAGAGGTCGGCTGCTACGTGGCGGGGGTTGTCACGTATGGCCAGGCCGCCGCCGCAGGGGATGTCCAGGGTTAGGGCCGCGGGGTCCTGGGCGGCGATGAGTTCGTGCAGGTGGGTGATGTCGTAGTGCCAGAGGACGCGGGCTCCCAGGCGGGAGAGGGCGCGGTTCTGGACGGCGAAGTCGTACAGGGTGGCTAGGAGCGGGGGCGGTCTTCCAGCTCACTGTCGGGGGACAAGGGTGAGCAGGGAGGCCTCGGGCGGGCAGCAGAAGCGCATGGGGGCCTTCGGGGACGTGCCCAGGCCCGCGGAGACGTGGAGCCAGGAGCCGCGGTGCTTGTGGAGGCCCTTCACGCGGGGGCGGTCGAGGCCGCAGTTGGTGGCGAGGGCGCCGTAGAAGGGGACGCAGACCTGGCCGCCGTGGGTGTGGCCGGCGAGGAGGAGGTCGTAGCCGTCGGCGGTGAAGCGGTCGAGGTTGCGGGGTTCCGGGGAGTGCATGATGCCGAGGTGGACGTCGGCCTGCGGGTCGACGGGGCCGGCGATCTTGTCGTAGCGGTCTCGGTTGATGTGGGAGTCGTCGATGCCGCCGAACTCGACGTCCAGTTCGCCGACCTTGAGGCGGCCGATGCGGTTGTTGAGGTCGAGCCAGCCGGCGGCCTGGAGGGACGAGCCGAGCTCGCGGTAGGGGAGATCGGGCTCGCGGCGGCGGCGGCCGTAGTCGGACTTGCTCGTGCGCCAGATGTAGCGGAGCGGGTTCTTCAGGACCGGGGAGTACAGGTCGTTGGAGCCGTAGACGAAGACGCCGGGGCGGTCGAGGAGGGGGCCGAGGGCGTCGAGGAAGGGGCCGATCGCGTCGCGGTGGGAGAGGGAGTCGCCGGTGTTGACGACGAGGTCCGGTTCCAGGGCGTCGAGCGAGCGCACCCAGTGGATCAGGCGTGACCGGCCGGGCGTGAGGTGCGCGTCGGAGATGTGCAGGATCTTCACCGGGGGGCGGCCGGGCGGCAGCACGGGTACGTCGAAGCGGCGGAGGCGGAACCAGTTCCGCTCGATCAACGAGGCGTACCCGAAGGTCGCGGCGCCAGCGCCCAGCACTCCCAGCGGCACGGCGTGGATCTTTCGCACGGCTCTCCCTTCTCAGGGTTCCATGCTTTCAGACATGGGCGCCGCTCGGTAATCCTGATGAGGCGGAAGGTCGCGGACGGGCATGATGTTGGGCATGACCCTGAAGGAGAAGCTGGAGACCGATCTGTCGTCCGCGATGAAGGCGCGCGACGAGTTGCGGACGCGCACGCTGCGCATGGCGCTCACGGCGGTGAAGAACGAGGAGGTCGCCGGCAAGCAGTCGCGGACGCTTTCCGACGACGACGTCGTGAAGGTGCTCACGCGGGAGGCGAAGAAGCGGCGGGAGGCCGCGACGGCGTTCGGTGACGCGGGGCGCGAGGAGCAGGCGAAGGCGGAGCGGGACGAGGGCGAGGTGCTGGAGGGGTACCTGCCCGCGCAGCTGTCCGACGAGGAGCTGACGGCGCTGGTGGCGGACGCGATCGCCGAGACGGGCGCGTCGGGGCCCCGCGCGATGGGGCAGGTCATGAAGTCGGTGAATCCGAAGGTGGCCGGGCGCGCGGAGGGCGGGCGCGTCGCGGCGGAGGTGAAGCGGCAGCTCGCGGAATGAGAAAGGGCCCGGCGCGTGCCGGGCCCTTTCGCGTCAGTCGCCGGGGGGCGGCCCGCCGTGCTTCTTGCCGCCGCTCACGTAGAGGATGATCGTCGTGCCGGGCGGGACGGAGGTGCCCGCGTCGGGTGAGGCCGACACGACCGTGCCCTTCGGCTGGTCGGAGTCGACGGAGCCGGACGCGACCTGGACCTTCAGGTCGGCGCCCTTGAGCTTGGCGGTGGCGGCGGCGACCGTGAGGCCCTTCACCTGCGGGACGTTCGTGGTGTCGCCGAAGTCGCGGGTCGGGGTCTGGAAGCCGGGCGCGGGCTTGCCCGCCAGGGCGCTGCGCATGGACTGCTGCCACATGCCGCCGGGGATGTCCGCGCCGTAGACGCCGTAGACCTTGTACTGCCAGGGGCCGCGGAAGTCCCAGTAGGCGGTGGCGGCGGCGAGGTTCGGGGTGAACCCGGCGAACACGGCGCAGGTGAACTCTTCACAGGTTCCGGTCTTGCCGGCGGCGGGACGTCCGATGCTGCGTCCGGCCGCGGTGCCCTTGGTGAGGACGCCCTGCAGGATCGAGTTCACCTTGTCGGCGACGTCCTGGTCGAGGGCCTGGTGGCAGTCCTGCTTGGGGAGCTTGAGCTTCTTGCCCTCGGGGTCGACGACCTCGGTGACCGAGAGGGGGGCGCAGTACTTGCCGCGGGCGGCGAAGCCGGCGTAGGCGGCGGCGAGGTGCACCATGTCGATGTCGTTGACGCCGAGGACCTGCGAGGCGATCGGCATCAGGGGGTCGCCGGTGGCCTGCTTCATCCCGAACTTCTCGGCCATCTTGACGGCGTTGCAGACGCCGACGCGCTTCTCCAGGACGGCGTAGAAGGTGTTGACCGAGTGCCAGGTGCCGGTCTTCAGGTTGAAGTTGCCCTTCTCGCTGTCACCCGCGTTCGACAGCGTCCAGGGGCCGCCGCCGACCATGGCGTTCTTCACCTTCTTGCCGTCGAACGTCCCGGTGTAGCGGCACGGCTGGAACCCGCTGACCGTGGTGGTCTGCGGCGAGTTGATGGTCGTGCTGACCGGGATGCCCTGGTCGATGGCGGCGGCGAGGGTGAAGACCTTGAAGGTGGAGCCCGCCGAGACGCCGCTTCCGCCGCCGTGCGCGGAGTCGGCCGGGAGGTTGATGGTCGTGCGGCCCTTGCCGGCGCCGTACCGCTTGCTCAGTCCGATGGCCCGGACCTTGCCGGTGCCGGGCTCGACCATCGCCTCGGCGCCGACGCGGTTGCCGCCGGGGGCGACGGTTCCGCGCAGGGCCCTGTCGACGGCGCGCTGGTCGTCCATGTCGAGGGTGGTGCGGATGGTGTAGCCGCCGCGGTTCAGCTTGTTGACGACGGTCTGCTGCTGCTTCGGCTTGAGCTGCCAGTACTTGCCGTCCGACAGGATGTTGAGCATGTCGTACTTCACGTACTCGCAGAAGTACGGCGCCTTGCTGGTCTCGCAGCCGCCGACCGGGTCGGTGCGGTTCAGCTGGATCGGCTTGGCGGCCTCCGCGTCGGCCTGCGCCTTGGTGATGTGGCGGAGCTGCGCCATCCGGTAGAGGACGACGTCGCGGCGCTTGCGGGCGTCCTTGGGGTTGCGGATGGGGTCGAAGGCGGTGGGGTTCTGGGTGATGCCGGCGAGGAGGGCGGCCTGGCCGAGCTCCAGTTTGGACGCGGGGATGCTGAAGTACCGCTTGGACGCGGCCTGGACGCCGTAGGCGCCGGCGCTGAAGTAGGCGACGTTCATGTAGCCCTCAAGGATCTGGTCCTTGGTGAGGCGCTGCTCGACGTCGAGCGCGTAGCGGAGCTCGCGCAGCTTGCGCCCGACCGTGGGCGCGGTGACCTCGCGGTACTCCTCCTCGGACTTGGCGCTGTCGACCAGGAGGTTCTTGACGTACTGCTGGGTGAGGGTCGAGCCGCCCTGCGTCTGCTCGGACTCGACGTTGGACGCCATCGCGCGGATGGTGCCCTTGAGGTCGAGCGCGCCGTGCTCGTAGAAGCGCGAGTCCTCGATGTCGATCATCGCCTGCCGCATGATGGGGGCGACCTGGTCGAGCCGGACGGACTCGCGGTACTTGTCGAAGAACGTGGCGACCTGCTTGCCGTTGCCGTCGTACATCACCGTCTTCTCGGACGGCGGTGTCGTCTTGAGCTGGCTGTCCATGTCCTCGAAGTTGTTGGCGGCGTCGCGGGCGGTGAGCCCGGCGCTGCCTACGGCGGGCAACGCGATGAGCGCGACGATGAGGCCCGCCACCACCCCGGCACCTAGCAACCTGAACAGCGTGGACGCGGCCTGGGCCCGATCGTTCTTCGCAACGCGCACGGGGTCTAGGGTACGCGGGACGAGCAGTGCATTAGGGACAGGTCCCCCAGGGTTCGTGCTTTCCGGACCGGCTGATCAGGATCTTCGTCCGTTATGCCCTCATCGTGACAACCTGCGCGGTGTCTGGCGCGTCAACTACAGGTAACTAGTCCGTTCCGGCGGTATGGCCCCGGTGGGCTATATCGAGAATGGGCCCAACGGGGGCTGTTGAAACGTCCCTCGCTTCCGTAAGTTCTTCCCCACGGCTTTCGTTTGGCGGCCTGACGTCCGCGCCCGTCCGGCCAAGGAGCGCAAATCGACACAGACCCTAGGGGAGTGGGGCCAAGATGTGGATCACGGATTGGACCGCCCGCGCCGCCTGCCGTAACGCGGATCCGGACGCTCTGTTCGTGCAGGGTGCGGCGCAGAACCGAGCCAAGCTCATCTGCCGCGGCTGCCCGGTGCGCACGGAGTGTCTCGCCGACGCTCTCGACAACCGGATCGAGTTCGGTGTGTGGGGCGGGATGACCGAGCGGGAGCGCCGAGCCCTGCTGCGGCGGCGGCCGGATGTGCGCTCGTGGCGCGACCTTCTGGAGACCGCGAAGGAAGAGTACGAGCGGTCGGCGGAGGTCGACGAGGAAGAACTCGTCGCCAGCTAGTTCGACGGGCCCCCGGGGCCCGTCCGGCAGCGGTCCAAGGACCGGCACGGTCCAAATAAAGCGTGGCCGGTAGGCCCGTACCACCTTTTGGGTACGGGCCTATCGCCACGCCATAAATGTCTGTTCTCGCTGATCAGAGTGCGGAACGGCCGGACGCCCGGCCGGGCGTCAGGCGGCGGTGGGGGACGCGGCGGGCGCGGCCAGGTCCTCGCCCACCTGGCGCAGGCCGTCGAGGTCGTGGACGTCCTCCGCCTGCGCCGGGACGGCCGTGACCGGCACGGTCGGGTGCGTCGACGCGAAGTGGTCGCGGAGGCGCTCCTCGCGGGCGGCCAGTTGCAGGCGGTCGGTGTGCAGGCGCAGCAGGGCCGCGGTCAGCGTGTGCTCGCCGCGCTCCTCCAGCGTCTCGGCGGCGGCCTGGCTGCGGGCCGCCGACAGCGTGTCCGCGGCCGACTCGTGGACGCGGTTGACCACGAGTCCGGCGAGCGGCATCCGCTCCTCGGCGAGGCGCTCGACGAAGTAGGACGCCTCGCGCAGGGCGTCGGGCTCGGGCGCGGCGACGACGAGGAACGCGGTGCCCGGGGTCTGCAGGAGCTTGAACGTCTTCTCGGCGCGCTCCCGGAACCCGCCGAACATCGTGTCGAAGGCGGCGACGAACGTCTGCACGTCGCGCAGCAGCTGGACGCCGAGGACCTTGTTGATGACGCCGGTGAACACGCCGAACCCGGCGCTGATCACCTTGACGCCGAAGCGGCCGCCGGTCTTGGCCGGGGCGGCGAGGAGCTTCATGAAGCGGCCGTCGAGGAAGCGGCCCATCCGCTCGGGGGCGTCGAGGAAGTCCAGCGCGTTCCGGGACGGCGGGGTGTCGACGATGATCAGGTCCCAGGCGCCGGAGCGGTGCAGCTGCCCGAGCTTCTCCATCGCCATGTACTCCTGCGTCCCCGACAGGCTGGACGACAGCGACTGGTAGAAGGGGTTGGCGAGGATCTGCTTGGCCCGGTCGGGGTCGGCGTGCGCCTCGACGATCTCGTCGAAGGTCCGCTTCATGTCGAGCATCATGGCGTGCAGCTCGCCGTCGCCGTCGATCTCGATCCGGCGCGGGTTGTTGTCGAGCTCCGACAGGCCCATCGACTGCGCGAGGCGGCGCGCCGGGTCGACGGTGAGGACGACGACGTCGCGTCCCCGCTCGGCGGCGCGGACGCCGAGCGCGGCGGCCGTGGTGGTCTTGCCGACGCCGCCCGACCCGCAGCACACGATGATCTTCGTGCGGGGGTCGTCGAGCAGCCCGTCGACGTCGAGCACCGGTGGGGTCTTGCTGGTCTGGCTCATCGGTTCACCTCTGCCGGTCGGTCCTCGCCCGCACGGGGGGTCAGCCTCACCCAGGAGACGCCGCGGTGGGGGGTGGGGGCGGGCGCGGTCATGCCGCGCCCTGGTCGCGGAGGGCGGCGGCCAGGTCGTAGAGGCCCGCCAGGTCCATGCCGTCGGAGAGCAGGGGGAGGGTGTAGCGGGGCCGGTCGACGGAGTCCAGGCGCTCCTTCTCGCGGCGCTGGAGGGCGGTGCGGCGGGCGTGGTCGGCGGCCTCCTCGGCGAGGACGGCGGCGATCGACTCGGCGTCGTGCTCCAGGCCGGCGGCCTTCACGCCGCGGACGATCTCGTCGGTGTCCAGGGACCCGGCGGCGGCCACGGCGAGGTCGTCCTCGGAGAGGACGGGCTGGTGCTCCATGTTGACGATCACGCCGCCGACGGGGAGCCCGGCAGCGGTGAGGTCGCGGATGCCGTCCATCGTCTCCTGGACGGGCATCTCCTCCAGGAGCGTGACGAAGTGCACGGCGGTCTCGGGGCTGCGGACGACCTTCATCACGGTGTCGGCGTGGTTGCGGACGGGGCCGACCTTGGCGAGGCCGGAGACCTCGTCGTTGACGTTCAGGAACTTCGTGATGCGGCCGGTGGGCGGGGCGTCCATCACGACGGCGTCGTAGATGAACGAGCCGTCCTTCTTCTTGCGGCGCACCGACTCGGACGTCTTGCCGGTGAGGATGACGTCGCGCAGGCCGGGGGCGATGGTGGTGACGAAGTCGACGATGCCGAGCTTGGTCATCGCCTTTCCGGCGCGCTTGAGGTTGTAGAACATCTCGAGGTACTCGATGAGCGCCTCTTCGGTGTCGATGGCGAGCGCGTGGACGTCCCCGCCGTCCGGGGCGACGGCGACGCGGCGCTCCTCGTAGGGCAGCGGCGGGCAGTCGAAGAGCTGGGCGATGCCCTGGCGTCCCTCGACCTCGACGAGCAGGACCTTGCGGCCGCCGGCGGCCAGGGCAAGGGCGAGGGCGGCGGCGACGGTCGTCTTGCCCGTGCCGCCCTTGCCGGTGACCACATGGAGGCGTACGCCGTCCCAGTCGGTGTCTCTCGCGCTCACCCGATCGACCATATCGTTCACTCGTCAAACACTTGAGGGGGCGGTCGCCCTCATGCAAGTGATCCCTGACACGGTTCCCCCGCCCGGACGCTGTCATTCGGCCTGCCCGCGCGGTTAGCTTGAAAACGTGAGCCGTGCTATGGACGGTTCCGTCCGGGCCCTGAGCGGTCCGGACGCCCGCCGGAGCTCCGGGGGCGCCTCCCGGGGCCCGGGCCCTCATGCGAAAGAGGTGCCGTGATGGAAGCGGTGGCCCTGATCATCCTGCTCGTCATCGTGGTCGTCGGCCTGATCGTCCTGTCGTCGTCGATCCGGGTCGTGCAGCAGTTCGAGCACGGGATCGTGTTCCGGTTCGGGCAGGTACAGCGGAACGGGCAGCTGCGGCCCGGCGCGGTGCGAGCGCCGGGCCTGACGGTGATCGTCCCGATCGCCGAGCGCATGCAGAAGGTCAGCCGGCAGACGATCACGATGGGGGTGCCCGGCCAGGACGGGATCACCCAGGACAACGTGAGCGTCCGTGTCGACGCCGTCGTCTACTTCCGGGTGATCGACCCGGTGAAGGCGATCGTGAACGTGCACAACTACGGGTACGCGGTCTCGCAGGTGGCGCAGACGTCGCTGCGGTCGGTGATCGGGCAGGCCGACATGCAGGAGCTGCTCGGCGAGCGCGAGAAGATCAACATGCGGCTGCGGGCGATCATCGACGAGATCACCGAGGGGCCGTGGGGCATCCTGATCGAGCGTGTCGAGATCAAGGACGTCTCGCTGCCGGAGGGCATGAAGCGGTCGATGGCCCGGCAGGCGGAGGCGGAGCGGGAGCGCCGCGCCCGCATCATCACCGCGGACGGCGAGTTCCAGGCGTCCAAGCGCCTCGCCGCCGCCGCGGAGATCATGTCGCAGGACCCGGCGGCCCTCCAGCTGCGCCTGCTGCAGACGGTCGTGGAGGTCTCGGCCGAGAAGAACAGCACGCTGGTCATGCCGCTGCCGGTGGAGATCCTGCGCTTCTTCGAGCGCGCCGCGGGCGGTGCGGCCGGACGGTCCGAGGACGGCGGCGAGAGCAAGCCCGACCTCGGCGAGCGGCTCGCCAAGGCGGAGGAGGAGCTGGCCAAGGCGGCCGAGCAGTCGTCGTCGCTGGAGTCGGCCGAGGAGGTCCCGCCGGTCATCGGGCTGGACGAACCCAAGCGCCGCGGGTCCGAGGTGTCCGCTCCGCGGGAGGAGCAGCGGCGCGGCATCGGTGGCGGCGCGCAGGAGACCCCGGAGGAGCAGCCGCCCCGCTGACCCGGGGCCTCACCCGGCCTGCGGCTGAGGTGAGGCGGTCGCGGCGTCCGGCGCGGCTTCGGGCATGGTCAGGCGCCGGACGCCCGGCACCGCCGCCGTGCCCAGGCAGGCGGCACCGACGAGGACGGCCGCCGTCCACAGCGGGACGGAGGGGCCCCATACCGAGGCGGCCCACGGCGCGAGCGCGTAGCCGAGGGGCGCCGCGGCCAGCGACAGCAGCCAGTCGTAGGACGTCACCCGGGCCAGCGCCTGCGGCGGGATGGTCAGCTGCACGACGGTCTCCCAGGTGGGGTTGAGGATGCCGAGGCCGGTGAGCGCCAGCCCGTACGCCGCGACGAGCAGCGGCGCGGGCGCGGCGACCGCGAACAGGGCGAGGGGCAGCGCCAGCGCGGCCAGGCCCGCGTTCGCGACGAGGACGGGACGGCGCGGCCGGACGCGGGCGGCCAGCAGCGCCCCCGCGACGAGCCCGGCCGCGCCCACCTGGACGGTCGCGATCCAGACGCCCTCGCCGCCGAGCCGCTCGACCGCGAGGGCGGGGCCGAGGGTGAGCAGGACGGCGGAGGCGCCGTTCCAGACGCCGTGCGCGATGAGGCTCGTCCAGTACCAGTCGCGCGAACGGACCTCCGACCAGCCTTCCGCCAGGTCGGCCCGCAGTGAGCGCCTCGGGATCGGGACGTGCCGGACGCGTACCAGGGCGAGGAGCGCCGCGCTCGCGGCGAACGACGCCGAGTCCAGCAGGAACGTCCAGCCGGGGCCGGCGGTCAGCACGAAGGTGCCGGCGAGGGCGGGCCCGGCGAGGCGGGTGGCGCCGTTGGCGAGGCCCATCAGGGAGTTGGCCTTCTGGAGCCCGGACGGCTCGACGGTCCCGGCGATCAGGGGCGAGATGGTCGGCGCCTGGAAGGCCGAGGCCGCGCCGCCGATCACCTGGGCGGCGGCGAGGTGCCCCAGCCGCGGCTCGCCGCCCAGCAGCTCCAGCGCCGCGAACAGCTGCGCGGCCGCGGCGGCGAGGTCGGTCGTGAGGGCGACTCCGCGCGCGTCGAGGCGGTCGGCGAGCACGCCTCCGAGGGGCAGCAGGAGCAGGCGCGGCACCATGGCGCAGCCGAGCACGAGGGCGAGCGCCGACGTGGAACCCGTCGCCCGCAGGACGGCGAGCGCCAGCGCGGCGGGGACGGCGGCGTCGCCGGTCAGGGACAGGACGCGGGCGGCGGCCAGCAGCCGGAAGTCCCGGCCGCGCAGGGGGTGGGTCATGGTCGGACAATGTAGTTCGGTAGCGAACTAATCGCTAACGAATTATTCGCCGATGAATCACCGGGAGGGCTACGATTCCGGCATGGGCGCGAGGGACCGGGTCGACGAGCATGTGGAGCGGTGGGCGCCGATCGTGCCCGACCTCGACCCCGACACCGAGGGCGCCGTGACCCGGATGATCTTCTTCGTCAAGCACATCCGGCGGATGAAGGAGGAGCTCCTCGCCGCCTCCGGCCTGCAGCGGCACGAGTTCGACACGCTGCACGCGCTCGCCGGCCGGCACGGCACCGCCGCCCCCTCCCGGCTCGCCGCCGACCTCGCCATGCCGCCGAACTCGATCACCGGGCGGCTGGACGCGCTGGAGCGCCGCGGCTTCGTCCGCCGGTCCCCCTCGGCCACCGACCGCCGCCGCGTCGTCGTCGAGCTCACCCCCGCCGGTCGCTCCGCCTGGCGCGACGCGATGGACGGCCTCGGCGTCGAGGAGGCCCGCCTGCTCGGCGCCCTCGACCCCGCCGAGCGCCGCACCCTCTCCGACCTGCTCCGCCGCATCATGCTCCGCGCCGAGCAGCCCCCTAGTCCGCCAGAGGGCCCTACGGGGTGAGGGTCAGGCGGCCGCGTAGGCCGCCTGTTTCTAGGCGCTTGTGGGCTTTGGTCGCCTCGGCCAGGGGGTGGGTGTCGGCGACGCGGGGGGTGAGGTGGCCTTCGTCCGTGAGCGCGGTGAGCATGGCCAGCTGGGCGGCGTCCGCGCGTATCCACACGTTGTGGACGGCGATCCTGCGCAGCGGAAGTGGGGTGGCCGGGCCGCCGTTCACCGCCGCGAACGCCCCGCCGCTGCGGACGGCGTCGAGGGCCGCGACCGAGAGGAGGGCGGCGTCGAGGGCACCGTCCACACCACCAGGGACGATCGCCCTGACGGCGTCTCCCAGGTGCGCGCCGCGCGGAACGAACATCTCCGCGCCGAATCCGCGCACCAGGGCCTCGTCGGACGCGGAGGCCGTCGCGACGACGCGCAGGCCGCGGTGGGCGGCCAGTTCCACGGCGTAGCCGCCGACGGCGCCCGCCGCTCCCGTGACGAGCAACGTGGCTCCCGAGGGCAGATCGAGGAGGTCGAGGGCCTGCAAGGCGGTCAGCCCGTTCAGCGGGATCGTCGCCGCCCCGGTCGCCGGGACGGACCGCGGCGCGGGCGCGACGGCGTCCGCGTCCAGGACGATCGCGTCCGCGTAGGCGCCCAGCGGCACGTCGAGCCGGTCCTTCAGGCCGATGACCTCGTCGCCGGCGGCGATGCGGGTCACGCCCTCCCCGACCGCGTCGACGGTGCCGGCGACGTCCCAGCCGATGCCGACCGCGGGCCGCGAGCCGAACGGCGGCATCAGCCCCGCATCGGCCAGCGCCCCAGAACGGGTCGCGGCGTCGACCGGGTTGACCGCCGCGGCCGCCACCCGGATCCGCACCTGGCCGGGCCCTGGGACGGGCACCGGGACATCGGTGAGCTCCAGCGCGTCGGGCCCGCCGGGTGTCCTCACGATGATCGCGCGCATGGCAGAGAACTCCCTGGAAGAAGTGGGTTCAGGTGCGGGACGACCCCCGCACCGGACACTTTCGCCGGAACAGCCGCGGGCCGGAAGAAGTTACTTCGAGGTGCGTTCGGTACCCGGAGGTGATCCCGCGGCATGGCCACGATGACGGCGGCGGAGCGTCGCGAGCAGGACAAGGCGGCGTTCGACGCCTATATGGACGGATGCCCCACCCATCAGCTGATGGGGATCATCGGCAACAAGTGGAGCATGCTGCTCCTCTCGGACCTGGCGCACGGCACACGCAGGTACGCCGAGATCGGCAGGGCGCTCCCAGGCGTCAGCGCGAAGATGCTCACGCAGACGCTTCGCTCCCTGGAGCGGGACGGTTTCGTGGCGCGAAGCGTGACACCGTCCGTCCCCGTCCAGGTCGAGTACACCCTGACGCTGCTGGGCGAACGGATCGTGCCGCTGCTCACCTCCATCCAGGAATGGGCGGGCCGCCACATCGAGGAGATCCACGCGGCGCGCGAGCGGTACGGCGAGGGGGCCGGTCAGGAGGTCGGGGCGGACTGCCGATCGCTAGGGTGAGGGCCATGAAGAAGTGGGAGTACGCGACCGTTCCGCTGCTGGTGCACGCGACCAAGCAGATCCTCGACAACTGGGGCCAGGACGGGTGGGAGCTCGTCACCGTCCTGCCGGGGCCGAACCCCGAGAACCTCGTCGCCTACTTCAAGCGCGAAGTCGAGTAGCGGCGACCGCCGGAACAGCCCCGTCGTAACGGACCTCAACGAGGAGGAATGGGCTTTGAGCACGCCTGAAGAGCGGATCCGCGAGCTCGGCATCGAGCTGCCGGAGGTCGTCCCGCCGGTCGCGTCCTACGTGCCGACGGCGCGGACGGGGTCGCTCGTCTACACCGCCGGCCAGATCCCCCTGGTCAAGGGAGAGCTGGGCGCCACCGGGAAGGTGGGCGCGGAGGTCAGCGCCGAGGAGGCGGCCCGGCAGGCGCGGATCTGCGCGCTGAACGCGATCGCGGCGCTGAAGGCGGAGGTCGGCGAGCTGTCGCGGATCGTGCGGATCGTGAAGGTCGTCGGTTTCGTCGCCAGCGCTCCGGACTTCCACGGCCAGCCCCAGGTGATCAACGGGGCGAGCGACCTGCTGGCCGAGGTGTTCGGGGACGCGGGAAGGCACGCGCGCAGCGCCGTCGGCGTCGCCGTCCTGCCCCGGGACGTCCCGGTCGAGGTGGAGCTGATCGCCGAGGTGGCGTGAGGCGCCGGGCTTGACGGAACGCCATTCGGTATGTCCGAATGGCTCGCCATGGGGAACACCAACGGACTCAAGCTGCCCGAATCGTTCCGGGGGCAGGTCGAGGACATCCTGGAAGGCCGGACCGAGCCGGTGGCCGCCAAGCACGCGGCGACGGTGGTCGTGCTGCGCGACCACGACGAGCACGGGTTGCAGGCGTTCATGCTGCGCCGCGTCCGGTCGATGGCGTTCGCGCCCGGCGCCTACGTGTTCCCCGGCGGCTCGGTCGACCCGCGCGACGGGGAGGCGGCGCTGGCGTGGTCCGGGCCGTCCCCCGCCGAGTGGGGCAAGGCGTTCGGCGCCGACGAGACGCTGGCCCGCGAGCTGGTCTGCGCGGCGGTCCGGGAGACGTTCGAGGAGACGCTCGTGCTGCTCGCCGGCCCGACCGGGGAGACGGTCGTGGACGACACGCGCGGCGACGACTGGGAGGCCGACCGGCAGGCGCTGCTGGACCGCTCCCAGTCGTTCGGGGGGTTCCTCGACCGGCGCGGTCTCGTGCTGCGCTCGGACCTGCTGCGCCCGTGGGCGCACTGGATCACCCCCAAGATCGAACGTAAGCGCTACGACACCCGGTTCTTCGTCGCCGCGATGCCGGCGGGGCAGCGGGCCAGGGACGTCAGCACCGAGGCCGACCAGGTGGCCTGGGTGAGCCCGGCGGAGGCGGCCGAGCGGGCCGCGCGCGGCGAGTGGATGATGCTGCCGCCGACGATCGCGACGCTCGCCGAGCTCGCCGAGTTCGCGACGGTGGCCGACGTGCTGGCCGCGCGGCGCGAGATCGTCGTGCACGAGCCGGTCGCGGAGATCATCGACGGCGACGCCTACCTCGTCCTGCCCGAGGGCGTCGCGCGGCACTACCCGCAGGGCTGACGGACGTGCGCCGCCGGGTGCCGCTCAGCCAGGCCGTCCTGTGGCGGCTGGCGGGCACCTCCGCGCTCCGGCGGCTGGAGCGTCTCGGCTGGAACCCCGCCCGTCACCCCGATCGCGCCTCGGGCAGGATAGGGGACATGACGGAGATCGACGGGATGGGTACCGAGCGGGCGACCTGTGTGCTCGCCCCGAACCCGTCCGCCATGACCCTGGACGGCACCAACACCTGGATCATCGCCGAGCCCGGTGCCGCCGAGGCCGTCGTCGTCGACCCCGGGCCGAAGGACGGCGAGCACCTGCGGCGCGTCCTGGAGACGGTGGAGGCGCAGGGGCGGCGGGTCGGTCTCGTCCTGCTCACGCACGGGCACCCGGACCACTCCGCGGGCGCCGGGAAGTTCGCGAGGATGGCGGGCGGCGGGGTCGCGGTGCGGGCGCTGGACCCCCGGCACCGGCTCGGCGCCGAGGGCCTCGCGGAGGGCGACGTCGTCACCACGGGCGGCCTGGAGCTGCGGATCATGGAGACGCCGGGGCACAGCGACGACTCGCTGACGTTCTGGCTTCCGGCCGACGGCGCCGTCCTCACCGGCGACACCGTCCTCGGGTACGGGACGACCGTGCTGGAGGGGAGGCTCGGCGACTACCTCGGCTCGCTCGACCGGCTCCGCCGGTTCTCCGCCGACCGGGGCGCCGCGACGATCCTCCCCGGTCACGGGCCCAAGCTGGACGACCCCATCGCCGTCCTCGACCACTACATCGACCACCGCCGCGAGCGCCTCGCCCAGGTCGAGGCCGCGGTCGCCGCGGGCGCCCGCACCGCCCGGGAGGTCGTCGAGCGCGTCTACGCCGACGTGGACAAGGCCCTGTGGCCCGCGGCCGAGTGGTCGGTCCAGTCCCAGCTCGACTACCTCGCCGAGCGCGGGACCGGCTGACTCCCCCTACTTCGAGCGCTTGCGGAGCCGCTCGATGTCGAGGATCACCACGGCGCGGGCCTCGATGCGCAGCCAGTTGCGCTGGGCGAAGTCGGCGAGGGCCTTGTTGACCGTCTCGCGGGACGCGCCGACGAGCTGCGCCAGCTCCTCCTGGGTGAGGTCGTGGTGGACGTGCAGGCCCGCCTCCGACGGCTGGCCGAAGCGCTCCGCGAGGTCGAGCAGCGCCTTGGCGACGCGTCCGGGCACGTCGGTGAAGACCAGGTCGGCCATCACGTCGTTGGTCTTGCGGAGCCGCTGCGCGAGGGCGCGGAGCAGCTGCACGGCGACCTCGGGGTGGCCGGTGAGCCAGGGCCGCAGGTCGTCGTGGCCGAGCCCGGCGAGGCGGCACTCGGTGACCGCGATGGCGCTGGCGGTGCGGGGGCGCGGGTCGAACAGCGACAGCTCGCCGAACATCTCGCTCGGGCCGAGCACGCTCAGCAGGTTCTCGCGCCCGTCCGGCGCCGTGCGGGTCAGCTTGATCTTTCCTTCGAGGACGACGTAGAGCCGGTCCCCGGTCTCGCCCTCGTTGAACAGCGTCTGTCCGCGGGCGAGACGCACCTCGGTCACGTTGGCGCGCAGCGCCTTGGCACCCTGCTCGTCGAGAGCCTCGAAGAGCGGGGCTCTGCTCAGAACGTCCACGTCGCGATCGGTCACGCTATTCCTCCTCGAACACCTACTTGCCTAGTGTGACGTACGTCCCACCGCGTACGTGAAGGCAGGGTCACGGCGCGCCGAAACGCGGGACCAGGGGTGATCCGTCCCGGGGGGCGGCCGCGGTCCCGTTCGCCCAGTGTACGGACCGCCGGGTGAATGCCGTCACACCGGTCTCATCGCCCGTTACGGGATGGCCCGGGCAGGGTAGCGCCCGTGCCCTAACCTGAGCGGATGCAGAGGTCCGAGCCCGAGCCCACCCCGCGCCGCCTCCCCAGGGGGCGCCACGCGCTGTCGCGCGCGGAGGTCGAGCGGGTGCACCGCGACCGCCTGTGCGGCGCCATGGCCCAGGCGATGGCGGAGAAGGGGTTCGTCGGGACGTCGGTGGAGGACGTCCTGAAACGGGCCAGGGTGTCACGGCAGAGCTTCTACGCGCTGTTCACGTCCAAGCTCGACTGCTTCATGGCCGCCTTCGACCAGGCGGGCCTGCTGCTGTACCTCCAGCTGGAGGAGGCGATGCAGGGCGAGGGCGACGCCCCCGGGCAGGGGCCGGCGCAGGGCGAGGGCGACGCGGGCGAACGGTTCGAGCGCGTCATGACCGCCTACCTGGAGGCGCTGGCGGCCGAACCGGCGTACGCGCGGCTGTTCCTGGTGGAGGTGTTCGCGGCGGGCCCGGAGGCGGTCCGGCGGCGGACGCGCGTCCAGCGCGATCTCGCGGCGAGCCTCGCCGACCTCATGGGCGTGACGGGCGACGCCGGCCGGTTCGCGTGCGAGGTGATCGTGGCGGCGGTGAGCTCGATGGTGACTCCGGCCATCGCGGCGGGCGACATGGAGGCGCTGCGCGCGATCAGGGCCCCGGTCATCGAGCACGTGCGGCTCCTGCTGCGCTCGGGGGTCATGGACGGCTGATCGTGACCAGCGTGGTCGTGGTGCCGCGTGCGGGCGGCATTGTGAAGGTGAGCCGCCCGGACGGGCCGGCGGCGGTTCTGAAGGCCGTGCGCGTCCTCCCGCGCGTTACAGCGATGACGACGCGTGTGCCGGGACGGTAGGACGCGGGGGTCGTGACGGTGGCGGTACCGGCGGCGCGCAGGGCGAACCCGGTGGCGGAGGCGTCCGTCAGCGCGCTGAACCGCCGCGCCTTCGACGGCTTGAGCGAGACCGTCCAGCCCCACTGCGTCCAGGCCGGGTCGGCCGACAGGTAGGAGACCTTCGCGGGCGGGCGCGGCGGGGCGGCGAAGGTCCGCATCAGCGGGCCGATGTGCCGCCGCAGGTCGCGGGCCCAGTACGGGAACGTGTGGGTGCCGAGCACGTAGTCGTCGTAGTGGCTGGGGATCTCCAGCGCGTCCAGCCGCCGGTGGAAGCTGACGGTGGAGGCGTGCGTGAGGGCCTCGATGCCCATCGCGGCCGGGTCGGGGACGGGCGGGTCGAGCGGGCCCGGGACGCCGGTGGCGGTGTGGAGCGCGAGCCGCATCCCGCGCAGGTTGGGCGCGAGGGTCGCCGGGTCGTGGCCGCGCCAGTTGATCGCGTTCCCGAGCCGGGAACCGAAGATCGCGTCGGGGTGCACGCCGTCGCCGGCGGCCGCGACGTAGGACACGACGCCGGTCGCGCCGACGGAGACGATCGGGTCGTGAGCGATGTCGGGCGCGCCTGAGAACGAGGCGGCGGACACGAAGAGCTCGGGATGGCGGGCGGCGTAGCTCATCGCCCCGAAGCCGCCCTGCGACAGACCCGCGATGGCCCGGCCCTCCCGCCCTGGAACGGTGCGCAGGTTCCGGTCGATCCAGGGGATGAGCTGGTTGACGTGGAAGGTCTCCCACCTGGAGGGCCCGAGCCGGGTGCGCGGGTCGGCCCAGTCGGTGTACCAGCCGCCGCCGTTGCCGTCGAAGCCCCCGTCCGGCATGACGGTGATCAGCGGCCGTCCGGCGGTGGTCCGCTCGGCGTCGCCGCGGTCGACCCAGTCGGAGGCGCGCCCGGACGTCCCGTGGAACAGGTACAGGACGGGGAACCGGGCGCGGGGACCGCGGTCGTAGCCGGTCGGCAGCAGGACGCGCACGTCGACGGCCCGCCCCAGTGCGGCCGTGCTGACGCGCAGCGCGTACTGGCGGTCGTCGACGCGCCGCACGTTCACGACGTGGACGCCGCCGGCGTCGGTGAAGCGGACCGCCCGTCCGGCCGGCCCGCCGGCCGCGTGGGCCGGGGCGGCGAGTCCCGCGGAGGTCGTGGCGAGGGTCAGGGTGATCGCGAGGGCTCGGGTGCGCATGGGGGACTCCTCGGACGTGCCGGTCAGCGGCCTCCGGCGGGGCGGCGGGGCCGGTCGGGCTGGACGCGCAGCGTCGTGATCACGGTCGCGAGCATCGCGTAGTGGGCGGCGAGCATGGTCAGCTCGACGCACTCGGCCTCGGTGAGGTGGGTGCGCAGCCGCGTCCAGGTCTCGTCGTCCAGGTCCTGCTCGGCGTGGAGGCGGTCGGCGGCGGTGAGGATCGCGCGCTCGCGCGGCGTCCACCCGCCGGCGTCCGGGCCGGCCTTGAGGCGTTCCACGTCCGGCTCGCGCACGCCCGCGCGGCGCGCGAGCCGGACGTGGTGGCCGAACTCGTAGCGGCAGTCGCGCAGGTGGGCGACGCGCAGGATCACCAGTTCGGTGTCGCGGCGCGGCAGGGTGCCGCCGGGCATGAGGTGTCCGGCGAACCACAGCCAGCCGCGGAACAGCCCGCGGCGCCGCGCCAGGGTCAGGAACAGGTTCGGCGGCCCGGTCCCGGCGGCCCGGCCCGCGGCGCGGCAGGCGAGCCAGTTGACCACCCCCACCTCGCGGATCCCGCCGGGAGTGGCGCGGGGCGCCGTCACCGCTCGGGATCCGGCTGCGGCGTGGTCAGTTCGACCGGCTCGTTCCTGGCGACCTCCAGGATGTCGCGCAGCCCGCGCTGGACGGCGCGGTCGGCGACCGGCTGCACGGCCATCCGGGCCGGCAGGACGGCGCCCACCCACCAGGGGGCGACGATCCGCCGGGACCGGCGGGCGATCCCGCGTTCGAGCGCGCCGATCCCCACCTCCAGCGGCGTGACGCCGAAGATCATGCTGCTCCGGGGGGTCGCCTCCATCATGGCGGACGCGGCCTCGGTGCCGAATCCGCGGCGCGTCATGTCGGTGTCGAGCTCGGCGAAGTACGCGACGCCGGCCTTGGCGCCCCACGGGCGCAGTTCGGCCCGCAGCGTGTTGCCCAGCGCCTCCACCGCGGCCTTGGACGCGCTGTAGGCGCCCAGGAGGGGCGCGTTGACGGCCGCGGCCAGGGAGGACACGGCCAGAGCGTAACCGCGCTCATGGCTGACGTGGGGCCCGGCAGCGCGAAGCGTGTTGTAGACGCCCAGCACGTTGACCCGCAGGCTCTGCTCCATGACGGACGGGTCGCCGCCAAGGACCGGCATCTGCGCGGCCACGCCGGCGTTGGCGACGACCACGTCCAGGCCGCCCAGCTCCTGGACGGCGCTGCCGACGACGTCCTCGACCGTGCCGCGGTCGGTGACGTCGCACGTCCACCAGGGCGCCGTTCCGCAGGCGGCGGCGACGTCCGAGAGGAGTTCGGGCTCCAGCCCGGCGAGCGCCACGCGCGCGCCGCGTTCGTGCAGCCGGGCGGCGAGCGCCGCACCGATGCCCCGAGCGGCGCCGGTGATCAGCACGCGCCGTCCGGCGAGGGTCGCCGTCCACCGGGAGGAGTCCAGTTTCATGCGGTGACCCTAACATTGGGGAACAGGCTTGTCTTTTTAAGATTGCCCACAAATCCCCGTAATCCGGACGCGGGTGCGGTGTCTACTCCTTCGGTGAGCAAGCGACCTCCGAAGGTTGTGGTGAGATGCGGGCCTTGGGTTGGATGGCGTGGTGGTAGCGGGCGTGGGGACGCGGCCGGACGCCGACCTTCTGGCGGCCGCCGCGGAGGGCGACGAGGAGGCCTCGGACGAGCTGTTCCGGCGGCACCACACGGCGGTCCTGCGGTACGCACGCGGGCTGGTCCGCGACCAGCACCTCGCCGAGGACCTGACGAGCGAGGCGTTCACCCGCACGTTCGCGGCGATGCGCCAGGGCGGCGGACCCCGCGACGCCTGCCGGCCCTACCTGTACACGGTCGTGCGCAACACGGCCACCGACTGGGCGCGCGGCGCCCGCCGCACCGTCGTGACCGACGAGGTCGCCGAGTGGGCGTCGGACTCCGAGGACGAGCCACCGGACGTCGACGAACTGGACGCGCTCGTCCGCGCCTTCCGGTCGCTGCCCGAACGGTGGCAGACCGTCCTCTGGTACACGGTCATCGAGGACGAGCCCGTCGGGCAGGTCGCGGAGCTGCTCGGCATGGAGAAGGGCGCGGTCTCCCAGCTCGCGTTCCGCGCGCGGGAGGGGCTGCGGCAGGCGTTCCTCGTCGCCGGCTCGGGGGGACGTCCGGAATGCGCGGAGTTCACCGCCCAGCTCGCCGCGAGCGTCCGCCGTCCCGGCCGCCGGCGCAGCCGTGCCCTGCGACAGCACCTTGAGTCCTGCGAGGAGTGCCGACGGGCCGCCAGGGAGATGGCCGATCTCAACGGGCGGCTGCGGCGCGCCCTGCCGATCGGCGCCGTCCTGCTGGGGGCGCCGTCGGCATCGCTCGGCTCGCTCGGGCCCCTCGCCCCGGCGGCGTCCCTGCCCGGCTGGGCCCTCCCTGCCGCGGTGGCCGGCGGCGTCGCCACCGGCATCGCGATCATCCTGTTCACCACGGTCGGCGGCGGCCCGGGCGAGGACCCGCGCGCCGCACCGCCTCCCGCGACCCCCACCCCGGCGAGCTCGGCTCCGGCGGACGTCGCCCAGCCCGACTACACCGTCGGCACGCGCACCCCCGGAAGCGCCAGCAGGGGCCCAGGACGCGGCGGTGCCGCGTCCGGCGCAGGCCCGTTCCGCGTGCGGAACACGACGCTGCAATCGTGCCTGGCGCCCAACGGCACGTCGGTCGTTCAGCGCTCCTGCGCCGACAAGGCGACTGGTTGGAAGCGCAAGAACACCGGCGGCGGATTCACCCTGGCGAGCAGCTCCACCGGACGCTGCCTGAGCCGGGGTGCGCCCGCCGCGGGCGTCCCATGGGAGGGCGGCAGCGAATACTCGGTGGTCATGGCGCCCTGCGGCGGCTCGAACCAGATCTGGAGGCTGGTGCGGTTCGCCCCGTCGGTGTACCGGCTCGCCAACGGCGACGGCTACTACCTTCAGGCGAGCTGGTCGGGCCTGAAGCCGGTGACGCTGAAACCGTCCTCCTACGCGGGCATGGCCGCCCAGGGCTGGGCCGTCGAAGCCTCCGGATGACCCCACCGGAGGTCACCCGTAGCTCAGGCCGCCGCGCGCGGCGGCCGGCTCGGCGACGGGCTCGGCGGCGGGCTCGGCGTTGAGGGCGAGCCACGCGCGCAGCGCCATGTGCAGCTCCAGCCGGTCCGACGCCGCGTGCACGGCGTCCCCGAACAGGTCGTCGAGCTGCCGCAGCCGGTACCGGACGGTCTGCGGGTGCAGGTGAAGGTGGCCGGACACCTCCGTGGCGTTGAAACCATGCTCCAGGCAGGCCAGCAGCGTCTCGGCGAGCCGGTAGCGCGTCGCCGGACGCGCGCTCAGCAGCGGCGCGAGCCGGCGGGCGATCACCTTCTCGACCAGGGCCCGCTCCCGCATCATCACCAGGATCGGCATGTGCCGCTCGGCCGGGATGGGCGCCGCGCCGCCGATCAGGCCCTGGCAGGCCAGCGCCAGGGTCTCCCGCGCCAGCCGCAGCGACGTCCCGACGTCGCCGGTCCCGACCGCCGGGCCGATCGCGGCCGTCCAGCCGTGCAGCTGCCGCTCCAGCATCCGGGCGCGGCCGGGGCCCTCCGGATCCGGGACGATCAGGCAGGGCTCCCCCAGGTGCAGGCCCGGCAGGACGTCCGGGGGCAGCGCCGGGTGCCGCGCGTCGGGGCCGTGCTCGCGCATCGCGACCACCGCTAACGTGCGGGGCAGCGGCCAGTCCGCCTCGCGCGCGGCCTCCTTCAGCTCCGCCGGGGAGGCGCCGTTCAGCAGCAGGTCGAGCAGGTGCCGCCGGTGGTCCCGCAGAGCGCCCGCGGCCCGCGCGGCGGCGTCGGCGTGGCCCTCGGCGACGATCGCCGCCAGCTGGTTCAGGTAGTCGAGCGCCGCGTTGGCGATGGCCGCGACGTCCGCCGGGCTCGTCCGGTACCCCATCCGCTCGGCGCGGTCGGTGAGCCGCTCGACCGCCAGCCCCGTCCCGATCCGCGTCGCCGCCTGCCAGGAGTCGAGCGTCCGCCCCTCGCTGGCCTCGCCGACCCCGATCTGCCGCCAGAACTCCACGACGTCCGCCGACGGGGCGGCGGGGTCGGCCATCAGCTCCAGGAAGTGCCCGATGGCGCACTCCACGCCCAGCTGCACCGCCCTGGCGTAGCGGGGATCGTGCGGCCGGACGAACTCCGGCAGCCGCCCCTCGATCCGGCGCACCGCCTCCGCGGCGATGCCGGGAACGTGCTCGCGAAGATCACCCGCGATCCGGCGGGCGCCCTCGAACGACAGGTCGAGCTCGATCCGCCGCACCGGAAGCCGGACCACCTGGCTGAGGTCGGACATGAGATCTCCTTCGGGGAACGTCGTGCCCGGAGAGACGGCCCGCCCCCGCCCCGATTACGCGGGTCGGCGCGACTTTCTCGTCCGGCCGGACGAGGCCGCGAGGCTCTAGGCTGGCCGGTATGGCGACGGAGGCGTCCGCGACGGCGCGGGCTCGTAAGTGGAAGGACGAGACGCGGCTGGGGCTGGTGCGGCGGGCGCGCCGGATGAACCGGATCCTGGCCGAGACCTACCCGGACGCGCACTGCGAGCTGAACTTCGGCACCCCGTTCCAGCTCCTGGTCGCGACCGTCCTGTCGGCGCAGACCACCGACATGCGGGTGAACCTGACCACGCCCGCGCTGTTCGCCAAGTACCCCACCCCTGAAGACCTGGCCGCCGCCGACCCCGAGGACGTCGAGGCGATCCTGAAGCCCACCGGGTTCTTCCGCGCCAAGACCAAGTCGGTCATGGGCCTGTCGGCCGCGCTGCGCGACCAGTTCGACGGCGAGGTCCCCGGGCGTCTCGATGACCTCGTCAAGCTCCCCGGTGTCGGACGCAAGACGGCCAACGTCGTCCTGGGCAACGCGTTCGACGTCCCGGGCATCACCGTCGACACCCACTTCGGCCGCCTGGCCAGGCGCTTCCGGTGGACGGCCGAAGACGACCCCGTGAAGGTGGAAGAGGAGATCGGCTCCCTCGTCCCGCGCAAGGACTGGACGATGCTGTCCCACAGGCTGATCTGGCACGGCCGCCGGATCTGCCACGCGCGCCGTCCCGCCTGCGGGGCGTGCCCCCTGGCGCGGCTGTGCCCGTCCTTCGGCGAGGGACCGGTGGACGAGGAGACGGCGCGCAAGCTCGTCAAGCCCGGACCGTTCTCGTGAGCGGTTCCCCCGGCCGTCCCGGGAAGGAACGCGGCCGTTCCGGAGTTGGGACCCACGTGACCGACGCCGCCCTCGACTGCCCCGCCTGGCTCGACCGCTTCCGCACGGAGGCGCCGAGGCTCCCCGTGCCGCCCGTGTTCCGGCCCGCCCCCGCCGCCCGCGCCGCCGCCGTCCTGATCCTGTTCGGGGACGGGCCGGGCGGCCCGGACGTCCTGCTCACCGAGCGCGCCGCCACCCTCAACAAGCACGCCGGGCAGCCCGCCTTCCCCGGCGGCCGCATCGACCCCGAGGACGCCGGCCCGGTCGCGGCGGCCCTGCGCGAGGCGTGGGAGGAGGCCGGCGTCGAGCCGTCCGGCGTGGACGTGCTGTGCACGCTGCCGGAGCTGTACCTGTCGCACAGCGAGCACCGGGTCACGCCCGTCGCGGGCTGGTGGCGCGAGCCGTCGGAGGTCGCGCCCGGCCACCCCGGGGAGGTCGCGACGGTCGCGCGGGTCCCGATCAGCGAGCTGGTCGACCCGGGGAACCGGGTGATGGTCAAGCACCCGTCCGGGATCAGGGTCGGCCCCGCGTTCCACGTCCGGGACATGCTCGTCTGGGGGTTCACGGCGGCGCTGCTGACCCAGGTGCTGAGCGCGGGCGGCTGGGACCGGCCGTGGGACACCTCCCGCGTCGAGGACCTGCCCGAGGACGTCGTGAACCTCGCCGCGCGCGACCGGGGAGTGGACGTCGCCACGCGCGACTGAGCGGGTGAACCTCGCCGCACGCGGCTGAGGCGTGTCGTTGTTTCCCACGAAATCGCCCTGCTCGTCCGGCGGTGCCCGTGCGCAGGTCAGACGGCCGTTCGCGGTGCGTGCGGCCGCCGTCACGATCGCGCGTCACTCCTCGCGGCTATCCGGCGCGTCTCAAACTGGTCCATCGAGGGGACGTGAAGCAGCGGCGCGGACCTATACGGTGAAGCGGTGCTGCACGACCACATTCTCGATCTGATCCTGCTCGTGCTCGTCGTGCTGTTCGGAGTCTCGGGCTACCGGCAGGGCTTCATCGTGAGCCTGCTGAGCTTCGTCGGCTTCGTCGGCGGCGGCGTCATCGGGGTCCTGATCGCGCCGCCGATCGCCGAGGCCGCGGTGGACGGCGCCGCGCAGCAGGCGCTGCTCGCCATCGTGGTCGCGTTCCTGTCCGCCACCCTCGGGCAGCTCGTCGCCTCGTCCGTCGGCGCCGTCCTGCGCAACCGGGTGACCGGGATGAACGCCCGCACCGCCGACGCGGTCGGCGGCACGTTCGTCAGCGCGCTGTCGCTGCTGGTCGTCGCCTGGTTCTTCGGCAGCCTGGTCGCCAACTCCGAGTTCAAGCCCGTGCGCACGCAGGTCAAGGGCTCCTCGATCATCAACGGCATCAACGACGTGATGCCCTCGCAGGCGCAGACGTGGTTCGCCTCGTTCCAGGGGTTCGTCAAGAGCAGCGAGTTCCCGCAGGTCTTCAACGGCCTCGGCGGCGAGTCGGTGGTGCAGGTGCCGCCGCCGGACGAGTCCGTCCTGAACACCCGGGGCCTGAAGGCCGCCAAGAACAGCATCGTGAAGGTGGTCAGCACGGCGCCGCAGTGCTCGCGCCGCATCGAGGGCACCGGCTTCGTGTTCGCGCCGCAGCACATCATGACCAACGCGCACGTCGTCGCCGGCGCGCGCGGCTCCTCGGTGGTGGCGACGCTCAACGGCGACACCAACCGCGGGCGGGTCGTGCTGTACGACCCGAAGCGCGACGTCGCCGTCCTCTACGTGCCGGGGCTGAAGGCGCCGGCGCTGGAGTTCGCCAAGGAGGCCCGCGTCCGCGACAACGCGATCATCGCCGGGTTCCCGAAGCAGCAGCCGTTCACGCCCGGGGCGGCCCGGATCCGCGCCCGGCAGACCGCGCGCGGGCCCGACATCTACCACTCCGGCCAGGTCAGCCGCGAGATCTACGCCATCCGCGGCAAGGTCGAGCCGGGCAACTCCGGCGGCCCGCTGCTGTCCACCGACGGCCGCGTCTACGGCGTCATCTTCGCCGCGGCCCTGGACACGCCGTCCACCGGCTACGCGCTCACCGCGGAGGAGGTCGCGCCTGACGCGCGCGCGGGCGCCAACGCCACGAAGCCGGTGACGACGCAGAACTGCTCTGATTAACCGGCGGTGAGGCGGAGCGGGATGGGGCCGTCCTGAGGCTCCTTGGCCAGAGTTCGTGCCCGCTGCACGATTCCCTGGACGTCGATGCCATACGGAGGGGCGTCCTGGTACGGAACCATCCGGTCGGCTGCGCGGCTGAGAAGAGCCTCGGCGCCGCGGGCGTTTCCACGGCGAAGGTGGGTTATCCCTACGGCGACCTGTGCGAGGCCCCGCCAGAGCTCCCGTTCGGGCTCCGGGGCGGCCTTCCAGACCGCTTCCAGTACCTCGTGGGCGTGGAACGGGCGGTCGGCGTCCAGGAGGTTCTGCGCCTCGGCCAGGGCTTCCGCCGGTGGCATGTCGAGGTCGTCGGGCATCGTGGGTATGCCGGTCGTGCCGTGCGGCAGTGGACGTCCGTAGGCGTCCCGTGGGCGTGCGTTGCGTGGGCGTCCCGACTCGTCCCGATCCCGCATGCCTCCACGGTACGCGGGTTCAGCGGCCGGGCCCCGGGTCGGTCAGCCAGTCGAGGAGCTGGGCGTCGAACTCTTGCGGACGCTCCTGGTGGGGGAAATGCCCTGCGCCCTCTATGAGCGCCCAACGGTACGGGGCTTTCACGTAGCGTCCGGAGCCCTGCGCACTGGCCGGAAGGGTGCACGTGTCGAGCGCGCCGTGCACTTGGAGCGTGGCGGCGTGAATGGGGGTGCGCATGCGGTGCGCGTAGCGAATGCCATCTGGGCGGGCCTGGGAGCGGATGAGCCAGCGGTGGTACTCCAACGCGCTGTGGGCGACCCCCGGGATCTGCACGGCCTTCCGTACGAGCCGCTCAGTGCGCTCGTCCGGCCAGTCCGGCCCCGACCAGTCGTGCAGGAGCTTCCCGACCAGCGCCGCGTCGTCGCGGACCAGTCGCCGTTCGGGCCACAGCGGGACCTGGAAGCCGAACGTGTGGCGCGCCGCCCAGCCCTGCCCGCGCGGGTCGCCGGCGACGGACTGCCTCAGCCGCAGCGGATGCGGGGCGCCGACCACCGCCAGCCGCTGGACGATCTTCGGGTGGTAGACGGCCATCGTCCAGGCGAGCAGCCCGCCCCAGTCGTGCCCGACGACGGTCGCGTTCGCCTCGCCGAGCGCGCGGACGAGCCCGGCGGCGTCCCCGGCCAGCGTGACCAGGTCGTATCCGCGCGGCGGCTTGTCGCTGCCGCCGTAGCCGCGCAGGTCGACGGCCGCCGCCCGGTAGCCCGCGGCCGGCAGCGAGACGAGCTGGTGGTGCCACGACCACCAGAACTCGGGGAACCCGTGCAGCAGCAGGACGAGCGGCCCCTCGCCGGCCTCGGCGACGTGGAAGCGCGTCCCGCCGGCGCTGACCTGCCGGTGCGTCCACGGCCCGTCGACCTCGATCAGCGACGCGTCGTGCCCGGACACGGGCCGGTCAGCCCGTCAGCTCGGGCTTGCCGGAGTCGCCGCGGTGGCGCAGCGCGGTGAAGTCGTCCTTCAGCGTCCTGCGGGTCCGCTTCGCTCCCTCGATCTTGCGGATGCGGAAGTACCCGATGGCGAGCAGGACCAGGGCGAGGAGCAGGTACACCCCGGCCACGATGAGGAACGCCGCCCAGTGCCAGATGCCGGCGGCCACCAGCCCGTAGGCGAACGCGATCGACAGCAGGATGACGATCAGCCCGCCGATCAGCGCGGCGATCGTGAACATCACGCTGCCCAGCGCGGCCTTCTTGGCGTCCGCCTTCAGCTCCAGCTTGGCCAGGTCCATCTCGGCCCTGATCAGGTCGGAGACGCTGCTCGACGCCAGGGCGACCAGCTCGCCGAGGGACTTGTCCTCGACGCGCTCGCCCGGTTGTGCCTCGGACATATGGCTTTTCTCCTTAGTCCGGGCGCGCGCGCAGACGCACCCTTCTCCGGAAGACGACGGCCGCGGCCGCCGAGGCGAGAACGCTCGCGATCAGGACCGCAGTCGTCACTCTCTCGAATTGTGACGGGTCGGTATAGGCCAAACCGCCGATCAGCAGCGAAACGGTGAAACCCACCCCGGCCAGGAGCGCGACTCCCGCGATCTCGTGCCAGTGCAGATCCTCCCCGAGGGTGGCAAGACCGAGCCGCACGGCCGTCCACGCCCCGCCGAGGACTCCCACGAACTTACCGATCACGAGTCCGGCGATCACGCCGAGGGCCACCCGGTCGGTGAACACCGCGCCGAGCTGCGCCGCGCCGAGGCCCACGCCGGCCGACACGAAGGCGAACACCGGCACGGCCACACCCGCCGAGAAGGGCCGCAGCGCGTGGTCGGCGCGCTCGGCGTTCGTCGGCCGCCCGTCCGGCGTCTCCTTCGGGCTGGTGAGCATCCCCAGCGCGACACCGGCGACGGTCGCGTGGATCCCGCTGCGCTGCAGGCAGTACCAGGCCAGGACGGCGACGGGCACGTACACCCATGGCGAACGCACGCCCCGGTGCTGGAGCAGCCCGTACACCGCGATCAGCGCCACGCTGACCAGCAGTGGCACCCAGTGCAGGGTGCTCGTGTAGAAGAGCGCGATGATGGTGATGGCTATCAGGTCGTCCACCACTGCCAGAGTCAGCAGGAACGCGCGCAGGGACGCCGGGCATGAGGTGAACGTCACGGCGAGCACCGCCAGCGCGAACGCGATGTCCGTCGCCGTCGGGACCGCCCACCCGACGGACGCGCCCGGCGCGCCCGCGCTCACCGCCAGGAAGATCAGCGCGGGCACCGCCACGCCGGCCGCGGCGGCGATCACCGGCAGCGCCGCGTCCCGCGGATTGCGCAGCTCGCCGTGCGCCAGTTCCTCGCGCAGCTCCAGCCCCGCGATGAAGAAGAACACGGCGAGCAGCCCGCTGGACGCCCAGTGCTGCACGTCCATGTGCCCGAGGTGCAGCCAGTGCGGGCTGATCTCGAACGTCTGGAGGCTCTTGTAGGCGCCTTCCCACGGCGTGTTGGCCCACACCAGCGCCGCGACCGCCGCGAGCAGCATCACCACGCCGCCGATCGTCTCGGTGCGGAGCGCACTGGCGACCTGGGTGCTGTAGCGGACGGTGGGACGGAACGGCCACGTCGCTGCAACGCGACGTTTCATGGGCGGGCGCGCCATAGAGAGAACCCCTGGGAAAGCGGCGGACGTCTGGACAAGGCCACGGCCCGCACAGTCACTACGGGACGTCCCCTTGCCGACCAGACTTCCCGGCGCACCTGATGACATTTTACCTGGTTGGCTCGGTGGGGCGGCCCGGCGCCCCCGGCCCGGGCACGGAAACGGCCCGCGCCCGGCGGTGTGCCGGGCGCGGGCCGTCGCGACCCCTGGGGTGCTCGCCGGGTCAGTCGTCCGACTTGGCGCTGGGCAGCTTCTCGGAGATGAGGTCCATCACCGTGCTGTCCGCCAGGGTCGTGACGTCGCCGATGCTGCGGTTCTCCGCGACGTCCCGCAGCAGCCGTCGCATGATCTTGCCGGAGCGGGTCTTCGGCAGCTCCGGAACGATCATGATCTGGCGGGGCTTGGCGATCGGGCCGAGGGTCTTGGCGACGTGGTCGCGCAGCTCCCGCAGGAAGTCCTCGCCCTCGACGCCCTCGCCGGCGTCGCCGCGCGGGATCACGAACGCCACGATGGCCTGCCCGGTGACCGGGTCCGTCGCGCCCACCACCGCAGACTCGGCGACCTTCGGGTGCGAGACCAGCGCCGACTCCACCTCCGTCGTGGAGATGTTGTGCCCGGACACGAGCATGACGTCGTCCACGCGGCCGAGCAGCCACATGTCGCCGTCCGCGTCCTTCTTGGCGCCGTCACCGGCGAAGTACAGGCCCTCGAAACGCGACCAGTACGTCTTCACGTACCGCTCGTCGTCGCCCCAGATCGTGCGGAGCATGCTCGGCCACGGCTCCCGGACCACCATGAACCCGCCGCCGCCGTCCGGCACCGAGCGGCCCTGGTCGTCCACGACGTCCGCGGCGATGCCGGGCAGCGGGCGCATCGCCGCGCCCGGCTTGCCCTCCGTGACCCCCGGCAGCGGGCTGATCATGATGGCGCCGGTCTCGGTCTGCCACCACGTGTCGACCACGGGGGTCCGGTCGGCGCCGATGTTCTTGCGGTACCAGACGTAGGCCTCGGGGTTGATCGGCTCGCCGACCGACCCCAGCACGCGCAGGGACGACAGGTCGTACTGGGCCGGGATGTCGTCGCCCCACTTCATGAACGTGCGGATCGCCGTGGGCGCGGTGTAGAAGATGGACACCTTGTACTTCTGGATGATGTCCCACCAGCGGCCCTTGTTCGGGGTGTCGGGCGTCCCCTCGTAGATGACGCTGGTCGACCCGTTGGCGAGCGGCCCGTACACGATGTAGGAGTGGCCCGTCACCCACCCGATGTCGGCCGAGCACCAGTAGACGTCCGTCTCCGGCTTCAGGTCGAACACCGCCCAGTGCGTGTAGGCGCACTGGGTCAGATATCCACCGCTGGTGTGCAGGATGCCCTTCGGCTTACCCGTCGTACCCGACGTGTACAGGATGTACAGCGGGTGCTCGGAGTCCATGGGCTCGGCGGTGTGCTCGTCGCTCTGCCGCTCGACGACGTCGTGCCACCACAGGTCGCGCTCGTTCTCGGCGACCTGCTCACCGGTGCGGCGCACCACGAGCACGTGCTCGATCGTCGGCGTCTGCGCGACGGCCTCGTCCACGATGCCCTTGAGGTCGGACGGCTTGCCGCGCCGGAAACCGCCGTCCGCGGTGATGACGACCTTGGCCTGCGCGTCGTCGATGCGCGTCCGGAGGGCCTCCGCGGAGAAGCCGCCGAACACCACCGAATGGGTCGCGCCGATGCGGGCGCAGGCCAGCATCGAGATCGGCAGCTCGGGGATCATCGGCAGGTAGATCGCGACCCGGTCGCCCTTGCGGACGCCCAGTTCGAGCAGAGCGTTGGCGGCCCTGTTCACCTCGCCCTGGAGGTCGGCATAGGTGAGGGTGCGGGAATCGCCCGGCTCGCCCTCCCAGTGGAACGCCACCGTGTCGCCGCGTCCGGCCTCCACATGGCGGTCGACGCAGTTGTAGGCGACGTTCAGCTCGCCGCCTACGAACCACTTCGCGAACGGCGGATTGCTCCAGTCAAGGACGTCGTCCCAGCGCTTCGTCCAGGCGAGCCGGTCCGCCTGCTCCGCCCAGAAGCCCAGGCGGTCCTCGGCGGCGCGCTCGTAGGCGTCGGCCTTGACGTTCGCCGAAGCGGCGAGGTCCGCGGGCGGGGGGAAACGGCGCGTCTCCTGCAGAAGGTTCGACAGTGTTTCTTGGCTCTGGCTCAACGCGAACTCCTTGCTAGCTGAAGCGGGGGTCGCCCGGTATCCCCACTTCACCAGGTAGGTCCCGGTCCCCACAAGGCCGCGATCCCGGTGTCAGGGGGACGGACGCGATCGGCGCTCACGGCTCCGGATCCTGCTTTGTGATGCCCGACACAACGGGCCTTCCCACGTCCGGCCCCGGGGAACCGTTTCCGTTCCACGGCCTGGTGGCCCGCTGCGTGAGCGCTCTGGACGACGGCATAAAGTCAGGCCGTGACCGATGCTCTAGCTGATGTTGCGAACCTTCCCGGCGTCGCCGACTCCGTCGACGAGGCGCGCAAGGCCGTGGACCGGCTGCTCGGCCACCGCGTCCTGCGGCGGCGCAGCGCCGAGGTGTCCACGGAGTCGGCGCTGCGAGGCGCCCGGGCCTCCGCCGTCCTCGACGGCGCCTCGGTCACGCTGGACGAGCTGCGCACCACCGACCATCCGTCCGACCCCCTCGTGCAGGGGGCGCTACGTGTGTCGGCCGAGCTCGGGACGCTGACAGAGGTCTGGCGCAAGGCGCCGCGGCAGGCATTGGCGCGCCTGCACGTCCTCGCTGCGGCGGACGCGGTCGACAGCGCCGATCTCGGACGTCCCCGCTCTGGCGACAGTGTCGTGAAGGACGTTCTCGGATTGGGGGAGCCGCCTTCGCCGTCCGAGGTGGCGGCGCGCCTGGACGTGCTCAGCGGGCTGCTGACCGAACCCACCAAGGCGCCGGCACTCGTGGTCTCGTCGATCGTGCACGGCGAACTTCTGGCCCTGCGTCCGTTCGGCTGGGGAGACGGGATCGTCGCCCGTGCCGCACAGCGGCTCACCCTCGTCGCCCGCGGGCTCGACCCCAAATCCCTGGTCGCGCCTGAGGTCGGCCACCTCGAACTCGCCGACGAGTACGCCGAGGCCCTCCGCGCCTACACGTCCGGTACGTCGGAGGGCGTCGCGCGGTGGATCGTCCACTGCTCCTCGGCCATCGCTGCCGCCGCACGGGATTCGCAGGCGATCTGCGAAGCGTTCATGCGCGGCTGAGAAGGTCACCTGGTGGGGCCATGCTGGTCTCATGGCGGATCGCATGCACGGACGCCCTGCTGCGCCGACGGAGACCACGATCTCGTCGGCGGACTGGGATTCGCGTGACCTGACCGGGGAGCGGCACGACAGCGTCCTCTTCGTGGACGTGGACATGACCGAGGCCAGTGGCACCGGCGCCTTCTTCACCGACTGCACGTTCCGGGGTGTGCGGTTCAACGCGTCCAGCCACACCGACGGGGCCTTCCTGAACTGCACGTTCGTCCGGTGCGGTTTCTTCGACGCCGCCTTCACGGGCTGCAAGTTCGTGGGCAGCCTGTTCGACGGCTGCACCTACGACCTGATGAAGGTCAAGGGCGGCGACTGGTCGTTCACCGGCCTGCCCGGCGCCGACCTGCGACGCGCCACGTTCGCGGACGTGCGCATGCGCGAAGCGGACCTCACCGGTGCCCGCTGCGCCGGAAGTGAGCTGCGCGGGGTCGACCTCTCGGGGGCGTCCCTGCACAAGGCCGACTTCTCCGGCTGCGACCTGCGCGGCAGCGACCTGTCGTCGCTGGACCCGTTCACCGTCGAACTGAGGCGCGCGGTGATCGATCCGTACCAGGCGGTCGTCCTCGCTACGGCGCTGGGGCTGGACGTTCGCGAATAGGCCTGCGGTGGCCTAACGGGGGTGCCGTACAACGCGAACGGCGTCCCTGGGCGGGACGCCGCCGCTGGACACGTCACACCGGGTTACCAAGCGTGCACCTCATATCCGTTGGATCGGGTCAAGCCCGTCTCGACGCGCCTCCCGCGGCTGGTCGCGCGTGGGTACCCGGCTGCCGTGCCCGGACACTCGGTCCGTATGACCTGTCTACGCCCTCTTTGTCCAGATGACAAGCCCCATTCGGAAACGGCCCAGGGCCCGCCGGGCCGGCGCACAAGGGGGACTACGGTGGCCGCCGGCGCCGGGGGAGGCGTATTCCGGACTTCCGCAAAACGGTGTTCGGATCGCGAAATTGATCACTCAGGGTGACCATTTCCCTTTGGTCGCCGATCACGCGAAGGCACAGGAAAGATCTTTAGTTCTCCGGTACGCTCCCACTCCCGTCCCGTTGCACTTCGCGTGCTCCGGAACGGGGGCCCAGTCGAGGCCGGGCGGCGCCCTGCGCCGGCCGCTCCGGCGGATCGTTGTCGCCAGGTGCGAAAAATCGCCACGTGCCGGGCGAGTTTGCGGCTCGACGGAACTCTCGACGATCGGGCAGCATATGTTGTATCCGCCTAGACTCGAGCCCGTGAGTTTGCTTCTTCCATAGAGCGGACTTACACGCGGCTTAGCCCGAACTCCCTGAGACCTTTCTGGGAAAGCGGGCCGGCTCTACCCCCCCGGAGCCGGACCGCCCGGCGACCCCCGCTCTCCCCCCCCGGCGGGGGTCGCCCTGTCGTGAGGCGGCCGGGCGGTGGCCCCGGGGATCCATCCCGCGCCACCGCCCGCCCGCCGCACGGGCGAAGTTATCCACAGTTCGCGGAACCCTCTCGCCGCCTCCCGCGCCCGCCGCAAGGTGGATGTCTCCGAACGTCGAAGGAGCATCCGATGAACCTCGCGGCACTGATCGTCACCGGCGACCCCGCGCTCGCCGACGGCCTCCTGCGCCTCGCCGCCGCCGCGGACGCCCACGCCGAGGTCGCCTACGGCGCCGATGAGGCGAGACCCGCCTGGACCTGGCCCTCCCTCATCCTCGTGGGCGCCGACATCGCCGAGGACGTCGCCGCCGCCGGCCTCCAGCGCCGCCCCGGCGTCGTCCTCGTCACCGGCGGCCCCGCCCCCGACGCCTACCGCCTGGCCGTGGAGGCCGGCGCCCAGGACGTCGTCGCCCTCCCCGACCACGAGGACTGGCTGATCGACGCCTTCGCCGCCGCCTGCGAACCCGAGGGCGGCTGGGCCACCGCCCTCTGCGTCGTCGGCGCCCGCGGCGGCGCCGGGGCCAGCGTCCTCGCGACCGCGCTCGGCCTCGGCGCGGCGGGCCAGGGCCTGCGCACCCTCCTGGTCGACGCCGACCCGTTCGGCGGCGGCGTCGACCTCCTCCTCGGGCTGGAGGCGCACGAGGGCGTCCGCTGGCACGACCTCGCCGAGCGCCGCGGCCGCCTCAGCACAGCGACCCTCCGCGAAACGCTGCCCGGCACGGGCGACCTGTCCGTCCTCTCCTGGCGGCGCGGCGAACCCGTCCCCGTCTCCGAGGAGGCCGTCCGCTCCTTGCTCGACGCCGCCGCCCGCGGCTTCGACCTGGTCGTCGTGGACGTCCCCCGCCATCCCGGCGACATCGGCCGCGAGGCCCTGCGCGCCGCCGCCGTCACGTTCCTGCTCGTCCCGGCCGAGGTCCGCGCCACCGTGGCGGCCGACGGCCTCGCCACCGCCCTCCGCCGCGACACCGCCGACCTGCGCCTCGTCGTCCAGGGCCCCGCCCCGGGCGGCATCACCCCCGACGCGGTGGCGGGCGTCCTCGGCCTTCCGCTCGCCGGCTCCTTCGACCGCGACCGCCGCCTCCCCACCGCCATCGACTCCGGCGACCTCGAACGCGCCTGCCGCCGCGGCCCCCTGGCCGACTTCTGCGCCACCGTCCTGGCCGACCTCGCCCTCCAGCCCTACGCCTACCGGGAGGCGGCGTGACCGGCCTCTCCAGCGCCGTCCGCGACCGGCTTGCCAACACGGGCGGCGAAGCCACCACCGGCCGTGTCGCCGCCGCGCTCCGCGCCGAGGAACGCCTGCTGGGCGACCGCGAAGTCCTCGCGCTGGCCGACGAGTTACGCGCCGAGTTCGTCGGCGCCGGCCCCCTGGAGCCGCTGCTGCGCTCGCCCGACGTCACCGACGTCCTGGTGAACGGCCCCGACGAGGTCTGGATCGACACCGGCTCCGGCCTGGTCCGCACCGCGGTGCGCTTCCCCGACGAGGCGACCCTCCGCCGCCTGGCCCAGCGCCTCACCGCCGCCGCCGGCCGCCGCCTCGACGACGCCTCCCCCTACGCCGACGCCCGCCTCCCCGGCGGCGTCCGCCTGCACGCCGTCCTCCCACCCGTCGCCGCGACCGGCACCTGCCTGTCCCTGCGCCTGCCCCGCCGCCGCGCCTTCACGCTCGACGAGCTGGTCACGGCCCACACCGTCCCGCCCGAGGGCGCCGACCTGCTGGCCGCCCTGATCGAGTCCCGGGCGGCCTTCCTGATCAGCGGCGGCACCGGCACGGGAAAGACGACCTTGCTGAGCAGCCTGCTGTCATTGGCGAACCCGTCCGAGCGCCTCCTCCTGGTAGAAGACTCGGCCGAACTGAAGCCCACCCACCCCCACGTCGTGAGGCTGGAGGCCCGTCCGCCCAACACCGAGGGCGCCGGGGGCGTGACCCTGAACGACCTGGTCCGCCAGGCCCTCCGCATGCGCCCCGACCGCCTGGTGGTGGGCGAGGTGCGGGGCCGCGAGGTAGTGGTTCTCCTGCAAGCGTTGAACACGGGCCACGAGGGAGGCTGCGGCACCCTCCACGCCAACACCGCAGCCGACGTCCCCGCCCGCCTCGAAGCCTTGGCCTGCGCGGCGGGCCTCACCCGAGAGGCCGTCCACAGCCAGCTGGCGGCCGCACTGGACGTCATCGTCCACCTGGTCCGCGACCCGGGCGGAGGCCGCCGCCGAGTAGCCGAGATCTGCCTCCTCCAGCGAGCCCCGAACGGCCTGGTCGGCGTGGTCCCCGCCGTCTCCTTCACCGCCACCGGCGAGACCATCCCCGCCGAGGGCGCGAACGTCCTGACCACTCGCCTGAAAGCCACCCAGCAATGACCGCCCTAACCACTCTCCGCCAAGGGCCACCTGGACCCGCCTGACACCGGCCCCAGAAACCCAGCGCGTAGCCCGCCCAGGAGGCCCTCATGTCGAACGCCGCCGCCATCCACTGCATAGCGGTTGCCATATGGATCCATCCGACAGTCGCGCTCGCGCCCCTCCGCAGAGGTGCCCGGTGTTGATCCTCTTAGCCGTCCTCTGCGCGGCCGCCGCCGTGTGGACCTACTTGGCGCCCACCCCGGCAGCCCACCGCCTCGACCGCTTGAGCGCCCCTCCACCAGGCGACCCGCTGCGTCCGCTACGCACCCGACTGGCCACTTTCAGAGAACGCCGGACGCGGCCGCAGCGGCGCCGCAGCTCGATCATCGAACTCTGCGACGCCATGGCCGCCGAACTGTCCGCCGGCCGGACCCCCGACGAAGCCTTCACAGCAGCCGCCGCCGTCCTCGACCCGCACGTCTCCGAAGAACTGCTCAGCCTGCCCCGCCCGCCCCCCGACCACCTGGACGACCTGGCCACGCAGCCGGGCGCCGAAGGTCTCCGCCTCCTGACAGCCTGCTGGCGCGTCGGCTCCGAACGGGGCGGCACCCTGGCCACCGTCCTGGACGGCCTGGCAAGCGCCCTCCGCGACGAGGAAGCTCAACGGCAGGACGTATCCGTCCAACTCGCGGGCCCCCGCGCCACCGCCCGCCTACTAGCCGCCCTCCCCCTCCTAGGTCTGGCCATGGCCGCCGCCCTGGGCGCTCACCCCATCCCGTTCCTCTGCACGACGATCCCCGGCCTCGCCTGCCTGATCACAGGCACAGCCCTCAACATCACCGGCCTCTACTGGACCCGCCACCTAGCCAAATCCGCCGAATCCCCCCACTAGCCATCCGCGGCATGAAGGACAGATCGACCTAGTCCAGGCAGAAAACGCGATGCCGCCCGTCGTGCAGGACACCGCCAGAGTCCAGGCGCGGGTGGTGGGTCCTGCTGTGGCGGTGAGCGGCAGGTCGGCTTGGTCCGTGTCGGGACCGCGATGGCGGGCGTGCAGGACGCCGCCAAGGACCGGGCCCAGGTGGGGGCTTCGCTTTGGCGTTGAGCAGCAGGTCGGTCTGGTCGGTGTCGGAGCGCTTGGTACCGGTGTGCAGGGGCTCGCCAGAGCCCAAGCCTGGGTGTGGGGCCCTGCTGTGGCGGTGAGCGGCAGGTCGGCTTGGCCCATGGCGGGGGACGCGGTGTCGGGTGTGCAGGGCGCCGCCAGAGAGCGGGCCTGGGCGGGGGCTTCGCTTTGGCGGTGAGGATGGGGCGGCCTGGCCCATGGCGCGGAGGCAGGGGCTTGCGCTGGCGGGGAGGGCAGCGCGCTTTCGGGGCCGGGCGTGTGTGGGCGCGGTCGTCGGCGCGACGAGAAAGGGGTGAAGTGATGATGACGCTCATGGCCGTGCTGTGCGCGGCGGTATCGGGGTTTCTCCTGCCCCGGGAGATCGACGCCTCTACGCGGCGGCTGATCGGCCGATTCGGAGGGCCTCCACCGAAGCACGCGGCGACCAGGCGGCGATTCGCATGGGCGGCAGGTCGCGCCCGCCCACAGGGGAGATCCGTCCAGGCCGCGGGGATGAAGGCTTTGGACGGGTCTTCCAAGGCGTCGGGGCATCGCGACGTCATCCTTCGGCGGGTGACCGCGGGCGTGGCGGGTGCGTTGTGCGTGGTGATGCTGGGCGGCCTGGCCGGCGGAGTGACCGGCCTCCTGGTCGCCCCCGCCGTCTGGCTGTCCTTCAGCCGCGTCGGCAGCGGGGAGCGCCGGCGCAGACGGGCGCGACTCATCGCTGACCTCCCCGTCGCGGTCGATCTTCTCGCGGCCTGCCTGCGAGGCGGCGCGCCCTGGCATGAGGCTGTCGAAGCGGTCGCGAGCGCGGTGGGAGGCCCGCTCGGCGAGGAGTTGCGGGCGGTGTCCGTCCAGATCCGGCTAGGAGCCGACCCGGAGGACGCTTGGCTGGCCTTGGCGGAGGAGCCGATGCTCGCCCCCTTGGCGCGCGCTGCCGTGCGGGGGGCGTCGACAGGCGCGGCGCTCGCCCCGTCCCTCAGCCGCCTCGCCCGCGACCAGCGCCGCGTGGCCCGTTCGGCCGCCGCCGCCAGGGCACGAGCGGCGGGCATCCGGGCGCTCGCCCCGCTCGGTCTGTGCTTCCTCCCCGCCTTCGTCCTCCTCGGCGTCGTCCCGGCCATCGCCGGGATCGCCTCGACGATCCTCCTGCCCTGGTGAGCGGGTTATCCACAGAACGCGGTTCGCCCGCCACCTGGCCTCCCGGCACAGCAGCCTGGATACGACCACGAGCGAAAGGAGCCCTGATGAGGGCATGGAAGACGGTGGTGCGGCGATGGTCCGGAGCGTGCAAGGACCGCGGGATGTCCACGGCCGAATACGCGGTCGGCACCATCGCCGCGGCGGCCTTCGCCGGCCTCCTGTTCAAGATCGTGACCAGCCCGCAGGTGAAGACGATGCTCTTACGGATCATCGAGAAGGCCCTCAATCTGGCCGGTTGAGGGATCGCGGGATGGCCACGGCGGAGATCGCCGTGGCCCTCCCCTCCCTGGTGCTGATCACCGCGATCGCCCTGTGGGGCGTGAGGGCGGCGTCCGTGCAGCTCGCCTGTACGGACGCCGCCCGGAGCGGCGCCCGGGCGGCGGCCAGAGGCGAGTCGCTCACCGCGGTTCGCGAACTGGTGGAGAGGGGTGTTCCGAAGGGGGCGGCCGTACAGGTTCATCGCGACGGGGCAGTTGTCCGCGTCGACGTCTCGGCCCCCGTGGCCCCCGCCGCCGCGATCGGCTTGCCCGCCATCACCGTCCACGCCCACACGGCCGCCGAGACAGAACCCGGCGTCCCACCCACCACCACCCCGTGACCCATACCGCCCACCACCTCGTAACCCCACCCCCGCAAGCCATCCCGCGGCCCCCAGCCCGTCCCCCCGGGTGGCCTCGGACGGCCCCTGGTGGTCGCTGGTGGTGCCGCCTGGCGGGTCCCGGTGCCGCCAGGCGGTCCCGGTGGCCCTGGCGGTCCGGTGATCCCCGGGTGGCCCCGGTGGCGCGCCAGCCGTGGCGGGCGCCCGCCCGCCCAGCGTGACGATCCGTCGGTGTTTTGCGTAGCAGGGGTGGGCGGCGAGCCGCGGCGCTCTTGGGGCGGGGGGCGGGGGGCGAGGGGGGCGGTGTTTTGGTGAGTGGGAGTCCCAGGGGCGGAGTTTGGGGGAGCGGATGAGGTTCTGGGCGGGGTGTGGTGCGGGCTTGGGGCGTCGGGGGAGGGGGTTGGGCGGGGATCGGGGGGCGGGGACGGTTTTTGTGGTGGGCTTCGCGGTTGTTGTCTGGGTGGTGGGGGTCTCGGCGGTCCTGGTCGGCGGGGTTCGGGGGGCGCGGCATCGGGGGGAGGCGGCGGCGGACATGGCGGCGCTGGCGGGGGCGGCGCGGGTGGCCGATGGTCGTGGGGTCGCCTGTGCGAGGGCCAGGGAGATCGCGGTCGGGTCGGGTGCGCGGATGGTGCGATGCCGGGTGCGGGGTGAGGTCGTCGACGTCTCGGTGGCCGTCGACGTCACGATGCCGATGGGGCTGAAGGGGCGGCGGATCGTTTCTCGGGCGAGGGCTGGCCCCGCGGGGCAGGACGGCGTACCCTGACGCCACATGTCTCGTTGCACTGAGTGTCAATAGAGACGGGGAGGGGTGCAGGGAATGACACGCGTTCCTCTTTGTCATCCCTCTGTGACTTTTTGCTACCCGGTGGTACGTTACGCTGCCGTAAGCCCGTAGTTATCGCCAGGCGCGGTGCGTCCGGCGGAAGACCGGCGCGAGCTGTCGAAGGGATTGAGGCCGTGACCATCATTCGCAGGATCGGTGCGATCGCGCTCGCGGCACCCCTTGCGATGAGCTTCCCGGTACTCGCCGCCCTGCCCGCGCAGGCGGCCTCGACCAGCGTCATCGCCCCGGCGAACGGCGCTGTGATCAGCAGCGGGTCCCAGGTGACGGCGAAGGCGCACTTCGACTTCGCGATCACGATGCAGCTACGGGTGGACGGTCCCGGGATCGGCGACACGTTCCTCCAGGAGAAGGGTCTCTCCGGCGATATGTCCGGAACCTTCTCGATCAGTCGGAATGGTCGCTACAAGGTCTACCTGCTCGGCAAGCAGACGAACCACGTCTACGACTCCAACACCTTCACGGTGCGCATCGCGCCGGCGGCCCCCACCGGCGTGTCCGCCAGGGCCTCCGGCGGGAAGCTCGCCGTGAAGTGGAACCGCGGCCTCGAAGACGACCTCACCGGCTACACGCTCGCCGGTTCGGGCGTGAAGTCCAGGTCCGGCTCGCTGAACTCCCTCTGCTCCGGGACGAGTTGCTCCACCACCCTGCCGCTGACACGGTCCAGCGGCGCCGCCTCCGTGGGCATCAAGGCGGTCCGGTCCACCGGCACGGGTGGATCGATCTACTCGGGCATCGCTTCGGCGACCACCTCGCTCGGAGGCGGGACCGGTTCCACGCCCGGCGGCTCGGTGCCCTCCCTGCCGTCCGGCGGCTCCGGAGTCCCCAGTGCCGGGACGCCGCTGACGCCGTTCAACAACGAGTCGCCGGTCACCCTCCCGTCCGTCCAGCCGGACGGCGCGACGCCCGGGCTCACCTACCCCGCGCCGCAGATCGCCACGGACTCGCCGAAGGCCCAGAACGTCGCGGCGACCGACCGGCTCCAGTGGGGCAAGAGCGTCGGCATCGCGCTGGTCCTGCTGATCGTCGCCGCGCACCTCGGGACCTGGACGCGCCGCCTGCGCGTCGCCGGGGCGGGCACGAGCAGCAACGGGATGGCGGCGCGTATCGCGCGCGGCGGCACCGGCCGCAAGCGGGTGAGCAGGTCGCGCCAGCAGATCGCGCGCGCCGAGGCCCTCGCCAAGACCGCCCCCGTAGCGGCCGCCAGGGCGAAGGGTCGCTCGCCCAAGCGCGCGAGCGGCACGGCCGTCCTCGACTCGAAGCCGAAGGCCGGGCGCCGTCCCGCGACCCTCGGCAAGCCCTCCGGCGGAGTGAACGTCCGCCTCGCCGGCGACGGCGCGAAGCCGAAGCCCAAGCGCGGCCGCCGCCGCAAGTGATCCCCTGACCCACCCACGGCCGGGCGACTGTTTCCGGTCTGTGCGTCGCGATGGGGTGCTGGCGTGCAGAGGCTCGTTACATGCCGTTGGGCCAGGTCAGGGCTGTGGCGGGTGGTGTTGGGGCGACGTACCGTGGGGATTATGCGTGAGCGGGGGCGCCGCCACATCTCAGGGCGGTCGGTGCTGCCAGGGGTGACATCTGGGTGCCTCCGGGCGCCGCCGGGGGCGGGCTGAGGGATGGCCGGTCTGCGGGCTCGGTTGCTCGGGGGCGTGGAGTTGCGGCTCGACGGTGAGCCGCTCCCGCCGCTGGAGTCCGCGAGAGTGGAGTCGCTGCTCGCCTATCTGCTGCTCCACCGGGACGCGCCGCAGTTGCGGCAGCGGCTGGCGTTCCTGCTGTGGCCGGACTCCACGGACGCCCAGGCGCGCACCAATCTGCGCAAAGTCCTGCACAATCTGCGCCGGTGCCTCCCGGAGACCGATCGCTTCATCGATATCGGCGCTCGCACACTGCGGTGGCGCGAGGACGCGCCGTTGTGGCTGGACGTCGAGCAGTTCGAGCAGGCGCTCGCCGACGGACGGCTTGAGGACGCGGTGCGCGTCTACGGCGGTGAGCTACTAGAGGGCGACTACGACGAGTGGATCGCGGACGAGCGCGAGCGCCTCGCGGAACTGCACATGGAGGCGCTCGGGGAACTGGCGCGCAGGCATGAGCGGGACCGGAACTGGCCCGCGGCCATCCGCTGCGCCGAGCGGCTGGTCGGGTGCGATCCGCTGCGGGAGGAAGGTCATCGCCTGCTGATCCGGCTTTCCGGTGAGGGCGGCGACCGGGTCCGGGCGCTGCGCACCTACCACGTGTGCGCCGCGACGCTGGAGCGGGAGCTCGGTGTCGAGCCGTCCCCGGAGACGCGGGCGATGTACGAGGAGCTCCTGGCGGAGACGGCCCCTGTCTGGGGCGGCCGGCATGCGACGTCGCCGTTCGTCGGGCGCGAGGAGGAAGGCGACCGGCTGGCGGGCGCGTGGCGGGCGGCGGCACGTGGAGGCGCCCGATTCGTGCTGGTCAGCGGGGAGGCGGGTGCCGGCAAGACCCGGTTGGTGGACGAGCTGCGCGTGCGCGTGAACGCGGTAGCCGTCGAGGCGCGGGCCTACCCGGCTGAGGGGACGATCGCCTACGGGGTGGTGGCGGCGTGGCTGCGTTCGCGTCCGGTGTCCGCGCGGTTGCCGAGGCTGAACCGCGCGGAGCTGACCGAGCTCTCCAGGCTGCTGCCCGAGCTGGGAGGCGGCGCGGCGCCGCCCGAGCCGGTCTCCGAGGCGGAGCTGCGGCGGCGGCTGCCGCGCGCCATCGGCCGTGCGCTGCTCAACGCCGGCGCGCCCCTGCTGCTGGTCGTGGACGACGCGCAGTGGGCGGACGCGCAGTCCCTGCGACTGATCCACTACCTGGTCCGGGCGGCGCCGTCCGCGCGGCTGCTCGTCGCCGCCACCGCCCGCCGCGAGGACCTCGACGCCGGCCATCCCCTCGGCGCGCTGATCGGGTCGCTCCAGGAGCTCGGCCGCTTCACCGAGATCGGGCTCGGCCGGCTCGGCCCGGCGGAGACGGCGCGGCTGGCCGAGCGCGTCGCGGGAGGCCCGCTCGACGCCGGAGACCTCGACCGCCTCTACGGCTACAGCGAGGGCAACCCGCTGTTCGTGGTGGAGGCGATGCGGGCGGACGCGCCGGCGGACACCGCGAAGGTGCAGGCGTTGATCGCTGGACGGCTGGAGCGGTTGTCGCCGCCGGCCGCGGAGCTGGCGGGCGTCGCCGCGGCGGTGGGCCGCGCCTTTCCCGCGGACGTCCCGGCCCGGGTGAGCGGCTTCGACGAGCGGACGTTCGTCGCCGCGCTGGACGAGTTGTGGCGCCGCGGGATCGTCCGCGCGCACGGCCCCGGCGCCTACGACTTCAGCCACGGCCGGATCCGGGACGCCGCCTACGCCGCGCTGGGCCCGCCCCGCCAGCGCCGGGTCCACCTCGCGGTCGCGCGCGTGCTGGAGGAGTGCGGCGGTGAGGCGGCGGCGCTCGCCTCGCACTACGAGAAGGCCGGCGCGCTCGCGGACGCCGTCCGATGGCATGAGCGGGCGGCCGGGGAAGCGCAGTGGCTCCACGCGCACGCCGACGCGGCCAGGGAGTTGGAGCGGGCGCTGGCCCTGTCGGAGGGACTGCCGCAGGGGCCCGGCACTGCCAGGACGCAGTTGCGGTTGCTGACGGCGTTGCCTGCGCCGCTCGTGGCGTGCGAGGGGTACGGGTCGGCGCGGATGGCGCGGGTGCACGCGCGGGCGCTGCGGCTCGCCGACCGGCTCGGCGCCGAGCCGGAGCCGCCTCTGGTGTGGTCGCTCGCGCTGGCGGCCCTCACGCGCGGCGAATGGGCGGCGGCGAACGACTTCGGCGCACGGCTGCGGGACCGCGCCGAGCGCGACGGTGATCAGGTTCTGCGGGCCGAGGCCGACTTCGTCCGCGGGATCGCGGCCTCCTGGTCGGGCGACCTGGAGCGGGCCCGCCGCCACTTCACGGCGGCGGTGCGGCGGTTCGGGTCCGCGCCACGCGGCGCGCACGTGCTGCGCTTCGGGCAGGACACGGAGCTGATCGTCCGGCTGCGGCTGGCGCACGCGCTGTGGCTGCTCGGCCGCGGCGCCGAGGCCGACCGCGAGCGCGACGCGGCGCTGGCGGTCGCGCAGGGGTCCACCCACGCCTACAGCCGGGCGGTCACCTGGCTGTGGGCGGCGGTCGACGCCGTGGACCGCGGGGACGACGCGCAGTTCCGCCGCCACGTGCGCGGCCTGGAGGCGGACCTGGTCGAGGACGCTCCGCGCCAGGTCCGCGTCCCCATGGAGCTGTTCGGCGGCTACCTCGACCTCCTCGCCGGACGGACGGGGCCGGGACTGGCGCGCCTGCGGCACTGCCGCGACCAAGTCGTCCACGGGGAGGCGCCCGCGCCGGGCCTGCCGGGCGTCGCGACGCGGTTGCTGCTGGAGGGGTACTCGCTGGCGGCGGAGCCGGCGGCCGGGCTGGCCCTCGCGGACGAGGCGCTCGGCATGGGACGCGGCGCGCGGCTGTGGGAGGCCGAGATCCGGCGGCTGCGCGCGACGTTCCTCGCCGCGCTCGGCGCACCGGACGGGGAGGTGGACGCGGAGCTGCGGCGGGCCCTCGCGGCGGCGCGCCGCCAGGGGCAGCGGGCGTTCGAGGAGCGGGTGCGCGGAACGCTCGCGGAACGCGGCCTTCGCCAGGATCGTGCCATCTGACGTCCGGAGGAGGAGTGATGGCCACGATCGACCCGGTGGGCGCGCTGCGCGGCGCGTTCTCCGGCACGGTTCTGCTGCCCGGCGAGCCCGGTTACGACGAGGGGCGCCGCGTCTTCAACGCGATGATCGACCGCCGGCCGGCGGCGATCGCCCGGTGCGCCGACGCGGCCGACGTCGCGGCGGCCGTCGGCGCCGCCCGCGAGAACGATCTCATCGTGGCGGTCCGCTGCGGCGGCCACAGCATCGCGGGGCTCGGCACCTGCGACGACGGCATGCTGATCGACCTGAGCGGGCTCAGGACGACCAGCGTGGACCTCGCGGCACGGACGGCGACGGCGGGCGGCGGCGTCCTGTGGGGCGAGTACGACGCGGCCACCCAGGAGTTCGGGATGCACAGCCCCGGCGGGCGCGTGACCACCACCGGCATCGGCGGTTTCACGACCGGCGGCGGCTACGGCTGGACGTCGTCCAAGTACGGGCTGGCCTGCGACAGCCTCGTCTCGGCCGAGGTGGTGCTCGCCGACGGGAGCATCGTGCGGGCCAGCGAGCGGGAGAACCCTGAGCTGTTCTGGGGGATCCGGGGCGGCGGCGGCAACTTCGGCGTCGTCACCGAGTTCGAGTTCCGGCTCGACGCCCTGGGCCCGACCGTCTTCGCCGGGCTGACCCTCTTCCCGATGGAGCGCGCCCTGGAGACCATGCGGGGTTGGCGCGACTGGGCGGACACCGTGCCCGACGAGGTGTCCACCGCGTGCGCCGTCATGACCGCGCCGCCGGAACCGTTCGTCCCGCCGGACCTGCAGGGCAAGCCGGTGTTCGGCGTGCTCGCGATGTACGTCGGCGCCCCTGAGCTCGGCGAGGAGGCGATGCGCCCGCTCCGCGACCTCCGGCCGGTCGTCGACCTCCTCGCGCCGATGCCCTACCTCGACTTCCAGGCCATCATCGACCCGATCGCCCCGCCCGGCTTCCGGGGCTACTGGCGCGGCGAGTACATGCGCGAACTGGGTGACGACGCCGTCGACACGTTCCTCTCCCACGCCGGCGGGATGGCCGGACGCGGCGCCCCGATGTCCCAGATGGTCGTCTTCCGCATCGGCCAGGGCGTCGCGAAGGTGCCGGACGAGGCGACGGCGTTCTCCCACCGCGACGCCCGCTACCTGTTCCACCCGATCTCGGTGTGGTCGGACCCGTCCGACGACGAAACGAGGATCGCCGAGACCCGCGCGTTCGCGTCGGCCATGCGGCCGTTCGGCACGGGAGCGTCCTACCTCAACTTCACGGCGGAGGGGAACCGCGTCAGGGACGCCTACGGAGAGGAGAAGTACGCGCGGCTGGTCGCGCTCAAGGACTCCTACGACCCGACCAACCTGTTCCGCCTCAACCAGAACATCCGTCCGACGCACCCGGCTGAACCCGCGCTCGCGTGACGCGGGCCGCCTCGTTCACCGGGTCTCCTGAGGGACGGGTGAGGTCGGAGGGGCTGGCGAGCGCTCTGGGCACGGTCTAGGCTGCCTTGCCAGTCGGATCGTCCGGCTTGTCCGGCAATGCGGTCCGTCGTCCGAGACCTCGGCCCCGCCGCACAGGGGGCCCGATGGAGAGGAGACCCTCCGCATGATCTTCCTGGGACTGCTGGTCGCGCTCGCCGCCGGCGCGGTCGGCGTCGCCGTCGTGCTGGACAACCCGGGCGCGGCACGGTTGACCCTGTTCGGCGACGAGGTCCCCGGAGTCACCTCGCAGTGGCAGGTCTTCATGGCCGGCGCCGTGGTCGCCATCCTGTTCATGGCGGGGATGATGGTCGCGTCCCTGGGGTTCCGGCGCGCGATGAACATGCGGCGCGAGTTGCGGGACCTGCGGGACGAGCACGAGGAGTCCCTGCAGACGCTGGAGATGGAACGGCGCAAGCTCCAGCAGGCGCTGGCCCAGGCCCGGCGCGGGATGGACGACCCGGCCTCCGTCCCCGCACAGCGCGTCGCGCCCAACTGACCGCGCTACTCCGGAGCCTCCTGCAGAAGGACGGCCAGAAGGTCAAGTGCGCCGCGCTTGTCCAAGGGGTCGTTGCCGTTACCGCACTTGGGTGACTGGATGCAGGACGGGCAGCCCGAATCGCACTCGCAGGACGCGATGGCGTCGCGGGTAGCGCGTAGCCAGGACGCGGCGTCGCCGTAGCCGCGTTCGGCGAATCCCGCGCCGCCTTCATGGCCGTCGTAGACGAAGACCGTGAGCAGCCCGGTATCGGGATGGACGGCCGTAGAGACGCCGCCGATGTCCCAGCGGTCGCACGTGGCGAACAAGGGGAGCAGGCCGATCGAGGCATGTTCGGCGGCGTGGGCGGCGCCTGCCAGGTCGAGGTCGTCCAAACGCGCGATTTGGGCTTCGGAGAGCGTCCAATACACAGCGCGCGTACGGAGAGTCCGTGGCGGCAGGTCCAGAGGCTTCTCGCCGAGCATCTCCCCTGTCTGCAAGCGGCGCATCTGGTACGCGACGACTTGTCGGGTGACTTCGACGGTTCCGAAGCTGAGCGTGGCCTCGCCCCAGGAGACCGAGCGGAGCCGCTCCACGATGCTGATGTCGGTGACGTCGCGGGCGGTGGTCGAGTAGTCGGGGTCCGCCGCCTCGACGAGCGCGACGGAGTCGTCCAGGTCGAGGGTCTGGACGATGAACGACTCGCCCTGGTGGATGTAGACGGCCCCCTCGTGGACGGTGGTGTGCGCGGACGGCTCGTCCACTGTGCCGAGGAGCCGTCCGGTGGACGCCTCGACGACCTGGACGGGGGCGCCGCCCGCGCCCCGGATGTCGGCCAGGTCGCAGGCCCTGTCGCGGCGCGTCCAGTACCAGCCGGCGGGTCGGCGGCGCAGGAAACCGCGCCGCACCAGGTCCGGCAGCAGGTCGGCGGTCGCGGGCCCGAAGAGCGGCAGGTCGTCCTCGGTGAGCGGCATCTCGGACGCCGCCGCGCACAGGTGCGGTTCGAGGACGTACGGGTTGTCGGGGTCGAGCACGGTGGCCTCGACCGGCGTCCCGAAGATCGCCTCGGGGTGGTGGACGAGGAACGTGTCGAGCGGGTCGTCGCGGGCCACCAGGACGGACAGGGCCGCCTGCCCGGAACGTCCGGCACGTCCGGCCTGCTGCCAGAGGGACGCGCGGGTGCCCGGCCATCCGCAGACCAGGACGGCGTCGAGCCCGGAGACGTCCACACCGAGCTCCAGAGCGTTCGTGCTCGCCAAGCCGACGATCGAGCGCGAACGCAGGGCGGCCTCCAGAGCGCGCCGTTCCTCAGGCAGATAACCGGCACGGTAGGCGGCGACCTGCTCGGCCAAGCCGGGAGCCACCTCGTGCAGAGCGCGCTTGGCGCTGAGCGCCACCGACTCTGCGCCGCGCCTGGACCGGACGAAGGCAAGCGTCTGAACGCCCTCGACGACAAGGTCTGCCAAGAGGTCGCCGGCTTCGGCGGTCGCCGTACGTCGAACGGGTGCGCCCTGCTCGCCGCGCAGGTCCGTCAGTGGCGGCTCCCAGAGGGCGAACGTGGCGGGACCGCGCGGAGAGGCATCGTCGTCCACGGCCACCACATCAAGGCCGGTAAGACGGGACGCCGCCGCGGCGGGCTCCGACGCGGTGGCCGAAGCGAGGATGAACGTGGGGGACGCGTGGTACCGCTCGCACACCCGGCGCAGGCGCCGCAGAACCTGCGCGACATGCGACCCGAATACGCCGCGATAACCGTGGGCCTCGTCGATGACGACATAGCGGAGGCGCCGCAGAAAGGACGACCACCGGGCATGCCCGGGAAGGAGCGACCTGTGCAGCATGTCCGGGTTGGTCAGCACGTAGTTGGCGTGCTGCCGGACCCACGTCCGCTCGTCCTGCGGCGTGTCCCCGTCGTAGGTCGCTGCGCGCACCCGCGTGAGGCGCAGAGAGCGCAGCGCGCGGAGCTGGTCGGCGGCCAGAGCCTTGGTCGGGGAGAGATAGAGGACCGTCCCCTCCTGGCGAGGGTTCTCCTCGCCCGCGTAGATCGCCTCCACGCAGGGCAGCAGGTAGGCCAGCGACTTGCCGGACGCCGTCCCTGTGGCGATGATCACAGAGCGTCCGGCGCGGGCATGCTCCGCCGCCGCGGACTGGTGCTCCCACGGGGAGGGGATGCCGGCGGCGGCCAGCCGCTCCACCAGCAGCGGAGTCGACCAGGAAGGCCACGCCGCCCGGCGTCCCTCACGTGCCGGAACGCTTTCCACATGGGTGATGCGCTCGCGCCGTGCCGGGTCGGCGAGCAGCCGGTCCAGGGGAGTTGAGGATCTTTGGGCGCCCATCAGGTTTTCAGTGTGCCAGCCGGGGCAAAACTACGGGAACGCCCCGGCGCCGGAGGGCCTGTTCCCCCTGCTCTGACCCTGAGATCAGCAGGTCAGACGGGATGGCGCGAACTTTCGCCCGTGTGGGCGATTACGTGCGTACACGGCGCCGGAGCGTGGTTGAATCACGGCGAAGTCCCGGCGGTCGGCGCCCTGCCCAAGGGGCTCGGACGCCGGCATCGGATAGTGCTGCACGGCGCGTGGAGGATCTGTGGATCTGAAGGTTAACGACTACACCACCGACGATGGCCTCACCGTCATCAACGTGGAGGGCGAGATCGACGTCTACACGGCGCCGAAGCTTCGCGAGAAGCTCATCGACCTGGTCAACAAGGGCAAGTTCCACCTGCTCGTGGACATGGAGAAGGTGGAGTTCCTCGACTCGACCGGCCTCGGCGTCCTCGTCGGCGGACTGAAGCGGGTGCGCGCCCACGACGGCTCGCTGGAACTCGTGTGCACCCAGGAGCGCATCCTCAAGATCTTCCGGATCACGGGGTTGACCAAGGTCTTCGGCATCCACGACTCGATCGCCGAGGCCGAGGAGAAGCGCAAGGGCGCCAAGTAGGCGGCCCGCGGCTGAAATGTCGACCGTTGAACTGTCCTTCAGCGCGCTGCCCGTCCACGTCCGGACCGCCCGGCTGATCGTGACCGCCGTCGCCCGCCGCAGCGGCGTCGCCGAACCCCTGCTGGACGAGGTCCGGCTCGCGGTCGCCGAAGCATGCTCCCGGGCCGTGGAAGCGCACCGCCGGCACTGCCCGGACGAACCCGTCCGCCTCGAACTGCGCGGCGAGAAAGGCCGCTTCGAGGTGATCGTCAGCGACACCGTCCCCGGCGACCTCTCCCCGGAGGGGCTCCCGGCAACCGCCGCGGACGATGAAGACGACGAGTACGGCCTCGGCGAGGGCACCGCCGAACTCGGCCTGGCCGTCATCGCCGGGCTCGCCGACGACGTGGAGATCGCCAACACGCCCAAGGGGGTCCAGATACGGATGAGCTGGCCGGCAGAAGCCGAAGCGAGCATCTAGTAGCGGTGCCTTGCTGCTTCGGGCTCTAGAGGCTCGAAGGAGCAAGGCACTGTGTTTGTTGCAGTGCTCTCCTCCTTCGGGCCTGGGGGCCCTCCATCGTCGAGTACTGCGGGCGATCGCTGGCATCGCTCCGTCTCGCCTTGCGGCTCGCTGCGCGATCAGGTTCTTGCTTCGCTCGAACCTGCCTTCGGACGCGATCGCGACCATTGAGGTTGTCGCGTGGTTGCTGTGTCGGCTGAGGTCGGCGCAGTAGACGGTTTCCGTCGTCGTGTCCAGTACTTCCTTCTCCGGGCGCTGCGCGCCCGCCCTCCCCATCGGTCCGGTGCGGCCATCGGTCCGGGGCGCTCGTCGGTTTGCGTCCGGGGGGCCGGTGCGGCCGTCGAGACGGTGTGCCTGTGGGGACGGTGGGGTTGTTGGTCCGGTTGCTTATCGGTTCGGTGTTGGGCGAGTGTCGGCATCGACCCGGCTCGGGTGACGGTTTGTCGCATGCGCACGTTGCTCTTTCACCTGGATCTGCCTCCGACCGTTCTGCCGACTGGATGGCAGGCTCATGAGCGTGTCCCTCTAGAGGTGTGGCCCGGTGGCCGGTCGCCGGGACTTTCGATCGGCACCCTGCCGTCCGGTGGGGTCGGGCGGTGGGTCAGCTCGACAGGTCTGGGCGCCGCGTGGTTGTTCGGGGGGAACGCGCCGGGTTTGTCCGGTCGGCCGTGGCGACCGGTTTCTGGGCGCGGTGCGCGAGCCGTGTGGGGCAGGACGCCGTTCCGGTTGGTCGCGGGCCTGGGCTTGTAGCGGGAGCACGGTTGCCCCCTTGTGCGCCTCATCGGGCGCCTCGTGTGCCCGTCCGGCAGGTCCGCGGCGGAGCGCCTCCTGGCTTGGTCTGGGCTTGCTGAGCGCGCCGGTGGGCTGTCGGGCGTGTGTGCCCCTTGGTGCCTCTGCTGCGGCTTCGTTGGGCTGATGACGGTCAGGCTGGGGGCGTGGTGACCGTGTGTGAGCACGGGTGGGGGCGCCGTGGGGCTCGTGGGGCCGGTGGTGCCTGTGGGTGTGAGATTCTCTTGTGATCATCGGGGATTCGACCCGATTTGGGTCTAGACATATTCCGTGTTAATGCCTAGCTTGAATGCGGACGCCGGTGGTCGTGCCGATGTGCCGGTCATGCCCTGTGCTCGTCAAGGTATCGGCGGGGTAATGAAAGCCTGGCCCGGCCTGACCTGGGACGATGCCGTCCGATCAGGCCAATGGGTCAATTTCTGGCGTATCGCGTGTTTCATTTCGGCGACATCTTCATGAAGGGCGTCGCGGCCTTAACATTCGACTTACGCGTGCGTAGACTCCCGGCACCCGCGTTGCCGTGCGAGGCGTTCGAAATCGTGACTCGTGGGGTACGCGGTAAAGATCGCTTTTATGTCGGTCGCGATCGCAACGCCCCTGTCGAGGAGGACGGATGCCCGGGTTTTCCCTGTCAGACCCGGCCAGCGCTGAAGTGGATCTCGGCGGCGGCGACCTTTCCCTGGTCGTCGTCGTCGCCGTGGTCGCACTGCTCGCACTGGCCGTCGCCGCGGGTCTCGTACGCGACGTCCTGGCCGCCGGCCAGGGCACCGCCAAGATGCAAGAGATCGCGCGCGCCGTTCAGGTGGGCGCGGGCGCCTACCTGAAACGCCAGTTCCGCACGGTCGCGATCTTCGTGGTCCTGATCCCGCTCCTCCTGCTGCTCCTGCCCGCCGACTCCACCGGCGAGCGGATCGGCCGGTCCGTCTTCTTCGTCATCGGCGCGATCTTCTCCGCGGTCACCGGGTTCACCGGCATGTGGCTGGCCGTCCGGGGCAACGTCCGGGTCGCCGCGGCCGCCCGCGAGGAGGGCGGCGAGAAGACCGCGATGCGGATCGCCTTCCGCACCGGCGGCGTCGCCGGCATGTTCACCGTCGGCCTCGGCCTGTTCGGCGCCGCCGTCGTGGTCCTGGCCTACCAGGGCGACGCGCCGAAGGTGCTGGAGGGCTTCGGCTTCGGCGCCGCGCTGCTCGCCATGTTCATGCGGGTCGGCGGCGGCATCTTCACCAAGGCCGCCGACGTCGGCGCCGACCTGGTCGGCAAGGTCGAGCAGGGCATCCCCGAGGACGACCCGCGCAACGCGGCGACGATCGCCGACAACGTGGGCGACAACGTCGGCGACTGCGCCGGCATGGCCGCCGACCTGTTCGAGTCGTACGCGGTCATGCTCGTCGCGGCGCTGATCCTCGGCACCGCGGCGTTCGGCAACCAGGGCCTGGTGTTCCCGCTGATCGTGCCGATGATCGGCGTGATCACCGCGGTGATCGGCATCTTCGCGGTGGCGCCCCGGGCCGGGGACCGCTCCGGGATGACCGCGATCAACCGGGGCTTCTTCATCTCCGCGGCGATCTCGGCCGTCCTCGTGGCGGTCGCCGCGTTCGTGTACCTGCCCTCGTCCTTCGCGGAGCTGGACGGCGTCCGCGACAAGGCCATCGCCGGCCTGGACGCCGACCCGCGCTGGGTGGCGCTCGGCTCCGTCCTGATCGGCATCGTGCTCGCCAGCGCGATCCAGCTGCTCACCGGTTACTTCACCGAGACCAACCGCAAGCCGGTCAAGGAGGTCACCGACAGCGCCCGGACGGGGCCCGCCACCGTCATCCTGTCGGGCATCTCGCTCGGCCTGGAGTCCGCCGTCTACACCGCGCTGGTGATCGGCGCCGCCGTGTACGGGGCGTTCCTGCTCGGCTTCGGCAACACCACCGTTGCGCTGTTCGCGGTGGCGATGGCCGGCACCGGGCTGCTCACCACCGTCGGCGTGATCGTCTCGATGGACACCTTCGGGCCCGTCTCCGACAACGCCCAGGGCATCGCCGAGATGTCCGGGGACGTCCAGGGCGAGGCCGCCTCGGTGCTCGAGCGGCTGGACGCGGTCGGCAACACCACCAAGGCCATCACCAAGGGCATCGCGATCGCGACGGCGGTGCTCGCGGCGACGGCGCTGTTCGGCTCGTTCCGCACGACGGTGATCGAGGCGCTCGCCGGCGCCTCGAAGGGCGCCAAGGACGCGATCGGCGCCGACTTCCTGAACTTCAACCTGTCGATCGCGAGCCCGAACGTGCTGATCGGGCTCATCGTCGGCGCGGCCGTGGTGTTCATGTTCTCCGGTCTGGCGATCATGGCGGTGGGCCGCGCGGCCGGCCGGGTCGTGGTCGAGGTGCGCGAGCAGTTCCGCACCAAGCCCGGGATCATGGACTACACCGAGAAGCCCGACTACGACCGGGTCGTGGACATCTGCACCCGGGACGCGCAGCGCGAACTCGCCACCCCGGGCCTGCTGGCCATCATGACGCCGATCGCGGTCGGCTTCGCGCTCGGGTACGCGCCCCTCGGGGCCTTCCTCGGCGGCGCCATCGCGGCGGGCGTGCTGATGGCGGTGTTCCTCGCGAACGCCGGCGGCGCCTGGGACAACGCCAAGAAGGTCGTCGAGGAGGGCTACCTCGGCGGCAAGGGCAGCGAGGCGCACGAGGCCACGATCATCGGCGACACGGTCGGCGACCCCTTCAAGGACACCGCCGGCCCCGCGATCAACCCGCTGATCAAGGTGATGAACCTGGTCGCGCTGCTGATCGCGGACGCGGTGGTGACCTACGCGGGCAACACCCCGCTGCGCGTCGGCGTCACGGTGCTGTCGGTCGGGGTCGTCGTCGCGGCGATCGTGATCTCCAAGCGGCGCGCCGACCCGATCGGGGACTCGTCCGCCGATCCCGCCGTCGAGGGCGGCAGGCCGGGGCCGGACGCCGCCAAGAGCGGCGAGGCCGCTGGCGCGCTCGACGGAGGTGCTCCGAAAGAGGCCGCGGTAGGCGCCGAAGGCGCGGGGGGTCGTCCCTCCTCCAACAGCGCCGTGGAGGCCGAGGCCGAGCCGGACGCCGAGGAGTCGTCCGCGGGCAAGTCCTGACCGGCTGAACGGGAGGGGCCGGTGGCGACGCGCCACCGGCCCCTTCCGCGTCCCCGGGGGGCCCGTCCGACCATCCCGGGCCCGGTCGTACGCTGTACGGGAGGGCGGGACGTCCCGCCCCCGACCCAGCGGATCGATCTCGGGAGGCGGCCGTGGCGAGCGGCGGCGGCAAGCGGACGATGTCGGGGCCCAAGGGCTTCGCGATCGTGATCGGCGGAATGTTCGGCATCATGGCCGTGCTGTGGACCCTGGCGGCCCTCGCGGCCCCCTAATGTGACGGCCATGCCCACGCTCATCGTTCTCCGCCACGCCAAGGCCGAAGCCGGCCTCGGCATACCCGACATCGATCGCAAGCTCACCGATCGCGGGCGCCGCGACGCGGCCGCGGCCGGGGACTGGCTGCGCGCGAACGGTCTCGTCCCCGAGCGGGTCCTGTGCTCGCCCGCCGCGCGGACCCGGGAGACCCTCGCCCGCCTGGCGCTGGACGCGGAGACCGCCTTCGAGCCCGGCATCTACGACAACGACCCCGACGGGCTCCGCACCCTCGTCTCCGAGACGCCGGGCGCCGGCACCCTCCTGCTGGTCGGGCACAACCCGTCCGTGCACCACCTCGTGCACGACCTGACGGGCCAGGCCCCCGACTCCTTCCCGACCTGCGGCCTCGCCGTGATCGACTTCCCGCCGGGTGACTGGGCGGACGTCCGGACCGGCCTCGGGACGCTGCGCACCGTCCACACGCCCAAGGACTGACGGCTCACGGGCGCGGCTCGGCGGCCTCCAGGGACGACGCGATGACCTGGTTCACGTCGCGGCGCAGCTCCCCGATCGTGTGGCGGGTCCCGGAGACCTGCAGCAGGGCGTGCCGGAGCGGGGTGAGCTCGTCGGGGCCGATGCCCTCCTTGATCTCGGCGCGGCGCCGCCGGGTCAGCGTGGACAGGTAGGAGTCGAGCTCGGCGAGCTCCTCGGCGAGCTCCTCCACGGGCGTGCCGGCCTCCGGGTCGCGCTCCCCCGGCTCCTCCAGCAGGTCGCCCGCCTCCTCCAGCTGGTCGGCGAGGCGGTCGAGGATCTCGGGGATCGGCCCGGTGTCCACGGCCCGCTCCCGGGACATCTTCGCGACCGCGATGAGGTGGTCGCGGGCGCGGTGCGCGGCGGCCACGGCCCTGCGCAGCCGGTCGATCAGGTCGAGGTCGGGCACCCGCTCGTGGCCGAGCCTGGTCCGGGTCTCGGCGACCGCCTCCGCCGCCCGCTCCGCCGTCACGATCGTGTCGTGCGGGAGCCGGGTCCGCTCCCCGGCGAGGACGTCCGCCGTCGTCCGGACGAGCCCGGCGTGCGTGCGCATGAGCCCTTCGAGCTGGCCCGGCAGCCGTTCGAGGTGCCCGGCCGGCCACAGCAGCAGGACGGCGAGGTAGGCCATCAGCGACCCGGCGAGCGTGAGGCCGATCCGTTCGCCCGCGATGCGCCAGTCGGCGGGCGCGGAGAAGTCCAGCAGCATCATCGCCAGCGGCGTCCCGAACAGGGCCCAGTAGGAGAAGTTCACCGACCGCATCGCGAACCCGGCCCCCGCGAAGCAGAACGCGATCACCGCGACGGTGGGCTGCCCGGGCGCGAGCGTCAGGATGACCGCGGCGACGGCGGCGCCGGCCGCGGTGCCCCCGACGCGCTGGACGAGCCGGTCCACGGTCTCGCCGTAGGTGGCGCGCAGGCTCAGCATCGCGGTGATCGTCAACCAGTGGCCGTGCGGGATCGCCAGCGCGGCGGTGAGCGCCATCGACACCACGGCCGTCACGTACACCCGCGACACCTGCCGGAACGTCGGGGAGCGCGTGCGGACGGCGCGGCGCACCCGGTCCCAGACCGGCATCGGGTCGAGCGTGCCCGGCATCCGCGGCACCGTGAACCCGATGCGCAGCCCGCCCGCGACGAGGCGGCGCGTGGAGGCGACCTCGCCGGCGATGCGGTCGACGGAGCGGCGCACCTGGCCGATCAGCGCGACCGCCACCAGGTCCTCGTCGCCGGCGAGCCCGGCGCGCCTGATCTGCTCGGCGGCGCGGACCATCCGCCGGACGGCGGCGGACTCCTCGCGGCCGAGGGGCGCCTCTCCCGCCGTCGCGATCGCCCCGGACAGCAGCCGCAGCCGCGCCGCGAGCGCCGAGATCGCCGTCTGCGTCTCCATCTGCCACTCGCGGTCCGGCGGGTAGTTCTTCGCCGCCTCCAGGACGGCCTGGAGCGTCACCGTCTCGTGCAGGACGCGTCCCAGCGCGTCGATGACCCGCTCCGGCCTCGTGGGTTCATTCCCCGCCCGCCCCGACCGGTACAGCTTGTAGGTGGCCCGCGCCGCCGTCAGCGACTCCGACGCCGCCCGCCGCTTGGCCTCCCAGTCGGGGATGCGGGTGACCGCCAGCAGGTCGGGGTTCGTCAGCTCGACGGCGTCGAGGGGCCCCGCGTCGGGGGCGCCGACGTCCTGCGCCACGGCGTCCAGTGCCTCGGCGACCGCGTCCGCCGACTCGCTCAGCGCCTCCCGCAGCGGCCGCAGCCGCCGCGCGGGCCACGGCGCCAGCAGCAGCGCGGCGGTGAGCAGCCCGCCCACCAACTCCAGCAGCCCGATGTTCACCACGTCCGCGGACGGCGGCCGGACGGCGCTCAGCAGCACCGCGAGCCCCGCCGTCGACCCGATCCGCGGTACCGCCACGCCGAGCGCGACCAGCGGCGGCACCACGATCACCGCGAGCCACAGATGCCCGCTGAGCAGCCCGCCGACCCCGGACCCGACCGCGACGATCAGCACGCCGACGGTGAGGTTGCGCGCCCGCGCACCGTAGGGGCCCTCGGGCGCCCGCAGCGCGACGAGATAGGCCCCGAGTGCGATCATCGACCCCTGCGCGGCGCGTCCCGTCAGCGCCCCGACGAGCAGCGGCACGGTCACCGCGAGCGCGGCCGCCAGCCCGTAGAAGGGCGCCGCCTGCCCATGCACCTGGGCATAAGCCCCCCGCGCCCGCCGCAGCATGAGGGCTGTCTACCCCAGGTGAGCCGGTTTTGCCCAGTGCTCAGGCGCCGCTAGGCCCGGGAATCCTCGGCGTCGGCGGCTTCCACCTCTTCGCGGGAGATGCCCAGGAGGAAGACGATGGTGTCGAGGTAGGGGACGTTGACGGCGGTGTCGGCGGCCTGGCGGACGACCGGTTTGGCGTTGTAGGCGATGCCGAGGCCGGCGGCCTGGAGCATGTCGAGGTCGTTGGCGCCGTCGCCGATCGCGACGGTCTGGCTGATCGGGATGCCGGCCTCGCGGGCGAAGCGCTCCAGGGCGGCGGCCTTGCCGGCGCGGTCGATGACCCGGCCGGTGACGCGCCCGGTGAGCTTGCCGTTCTGGATCTCCAGGGTGTTGGCGGCGGAGTAGTCGATGCCGAGGTCCTCGACGAGGGCGTCGGTGACCTGGGTGAAGCCGCCGCTGACGATCGCGAACTTGTAGTCGAGGCGCTTGAGGGTGCGGACCATGGTGCGGGCGCCGGCGGCGAGGCGGAGCCGGTCGCGGACGGCGTCGATGGCGGAGGCGTCCAGCCCGGCGAGGAGGGCGACCCGCTCGCGCAGGGAGCCCTCGAAGTCGAGCTCGCCGCGCATGGCGGCCTCGGTGACCTTCGCGACCTCGTCGAGGCAGCCGGCGTGCTCGGCGAGCAGCTCGATGACCTCGCCCTGGATGAGGGTGGAGTCGACGTCCATGACGATGAGCCGCTTGGCGCGCCGGTGCAGGCCGCTGTGCTGGACGGCGACGTCGACCCGCTGCTCGACGGCCTCGGCGGTGAGCGCGGCGCGCAGACCGTCGGGGTCGGCGCCGGAGACGTCAAGCTCGATGCAGGTGACGGGGTTCTGGGCGAGGCGCTCGATGCGGTCGATGTTGGCGCCGTGCGCGGAGATCCGCCCGGCGATGCCCGCCATGGCGGCGGGCTTGAGGGGGTTGCCGAGAACGGTGACGTGCAGGCGCCCGCTGCGCTTCGGCATGCGCTTGTTGCGCCCGGTCGACAGCTCGATCTCCATGTCGAGGTCGTTCGCGACGCGTTCGGCGGCGTTCCACACCCGTCCGATGTCGGCGCCCTCGGTGTAGGCGAGCAGGACTCCGAGGACGAGGCGTCCTCGGATCACGACCTGCTCCACGTCCGCCACCGTCAGTGGGAACTGGGAGAGTGTGCGGAAGAGGCGCGACGTGACGCCGGGGCGGTCGCGGCCGGTGAGTGTGATGAGCAGCGTGCGCTCTGCTGACCCGTCCATAGCTGTTCACAACGGTACCGGCCGCGCCGGGAGTCCCGCCCGTCAGGTCCGGCATGCGAGACGCTATCCGGGCAGGATCAGGTTCAGATCGCCGAATTCGTGCCACAGATAGCGCTCGGCGAGGGCGGCCTCGTAGGTGGCGGTGAGCAGGTCGAGGCCGGCGATGGCGGTCAGCATCATCAGGTGGGACGACCTGGGCTCGTGCAGACCCGTGAGGAGGCCGTCCACGGTTCGGACGCCGCCCTCGGGGGTCACGATGTGCTCGGTCCAGCCGGAGGACGCCTGGACGCGTCCCGCGGCGTCCACGGCCGTCTCCAGGGCGCGCACGGCGGTGGTGCCGACGGCGATCACCCGGCGGCCCCGCGCCCGGACGTGCCCGACGAGGGCGGCGGTCGCCTCGGGGACGGTGTAGTGCTCGGCGTAGGGCGGTTCGTGGGCCTCGGGGGACGCGACGCCCGTGTGGAGGGTGATCGGGGCGATCAGGACGCCGCGCGACACCAGCCGCGTCACCAGCTCGGGCGTGAAGGGGCGGGCGGCGCTCGGCATCTCCGCGCCGCCGGACGAGCGATCGTGCGCGAAGGCGGTCTGGTAGGTGGCGGCGGGCCAGTCGCGGCGGACGTGCCCGTACCTGATCGGGACGCCGTGGCGCCGCAGGTAGGGGACGACGTCGGTGCTCAGCCGGGCCTGCCAGAGCCGGCCGGACTCCCCGCGCGCGGGGTGGCGGTGCCGCCCGACGAGGGTGAGGGTGGCGCCGCCGGGCATCGGGATCCACTCGCCGGGGGAGCCTCCCGTGTACGGGCGGCTGGCCTTGCCGGTGAGGCGGCGCAGCTCGACGAGCCACAGCCGGTCGCCGGCGCCCTGGACCGGGGTGGAGAAGTGGACGCTGATCCGGTCGAGCCGGACGGCGGCGGGCAGCGTGGCCGAGGTGTTGACGACGAGCAGGTCGCCGGGGTCGAGCAGGCCGGGCAGGTCGCGGAACTCGTGGTGGGTGAGGGCGCCGGTGGCGCGCCGGGAGACCAGCAGCCGGACGCCGTCGCGGGTCCGGCCGCGCGCCTCGGGCGGCTCGTGCGCCTCCAGGGCGGCGGGGAGGGTGAAGTCGACGGTCATGTCCGGACCTCCAGGCGGAGAGCGGCGATCGCGCCGAACGCGGCGATCGCGGCGAACAGCGCCCCGGCGACGGCGAGCCCGGCGTCCAGCCGGGCGGCGCCGAAGCCGGTGACCAGCGCGCCCGCGACCCCGACCACGAGGGACGAGCCGAGGGTGTCGCTGATCTGCAGCGCGGAGGAGTTGACGCCCTGCTCGTCCTCGGCCGACAGGTCGAGCAGCAGGACGGAGAGGCTGCCGATCGAGAAGCCCATCCCGGCGCCGCCGACGATCCACGCGGGCGCGGCGAGCCAGCCGGAGAACTGCAGGGCGACGGTGGCGAGGACGATTCCGGCGGTGACGAGGACGGCGCCGAGCAGGGCGTAGAACTCGCGGGGGCGCTCGGAGCGGCCCTGGATCTGGGACGCCGCAGACCAGCCGAGCGCGCCGACGGTCAGGACGATCCCCGCCTGGGTGGCGCTGAAGTCGTGCAGCCGCGTCAGCGCCAGGGGGATGAAGACGTCGGTGCCGAAGAAGGCTCCCGACAGCAGGCCCCGGACGAGGATGACGCTCGGCAGCCCGCGGCGGAGCCGGAGCGTACCGGCGGGCACCAGGCGGGGGAGGCCGAAGGCCAGGCCCGCGAGGCCGGCGAGGACCGCGGGGAGCATCGTCCAGCCCGTCCCGTCGAGGCCGTAGAGGAGGATGCCGGTGCCCGCGGCGACGCAGAAGGCGGCCGGCAGCCGCGAGCGGCCCGTGGCGGGGGCGGCGTCTGACGGCGCTATGCCGCGCAGCACGGGGAGCAGGAGCAGCGCGGGCGGGATCACCAGCGGGACCAGCCCGAGGAACACCCACCGCCAGCCGGCGTGCTCGGCCAGAGCGCCGCCGGCCGCCGGGCCGATCAGCGAGGGCAGCACCCAGGCGGCCGACAGCGCGGCGAACACCCGGGACCGCAGGTTCTCGGGGTAGACGCGGGCGATCACGACGTACAGGGCGACGAGCGGGACGCCCGTGCCGAGGCCCTGCACGGCGCGCCCGGCGACGAACACCCACATGGACGGCGCCGCGCCCGCGACCAGCAGCCCCGCGACGAAGACGGCGAGCCCGATCAGGAAGGGGCGGGTCGGTCCCGACCGGTCGACCCAGCCGCCGGCGAGCACCGTGGCCAGCAGGCTCGTGATCAGGGTCGCGCTGAAGCCCCACGCGTACAGGGACAGGCCGTCCAGGTCGCCCGCGACGACCGGCATGACGGTGCCGACGGCCATGCTCTCGAACGCCAGCAGCGTCACGACCAGGACGATCCCGAGCGTCGCGCCCCGGAACCCCGCGCCCAAAATGCCCTGTTTTGTTGTCACCCGCTCATGATCAAGGACGGTGGTCATCGCGCGTCCGCCAGGTCCGCCGCGCGGTAGCGCCCGCTCGGAAGGCGGCCGGCGACGAGCCGGTACAGCGCGGCGGCGGCCTCCTCGGGCGGCGGGGCCGCGTCCGCGTCCTCGCCCGCCGCGCGGAGCATGGCGGTGTTCATCTCGCCCGGATCCGCCCACCAGACGGCCACGTCGGGCTCCTCGGCCGCGAGGACGTTCGACAGCTGCTCCAGCGCAGCCTTCGACGCCCCGTAGCCGCCCCACGTCTCGTAGCCCTCCACGGCCGCGTCCGACGTGATGTTGAGGATCGCGCCGCGCCGCTCCCGCAGCCCTGGCAGGACGGCCCGGATCAGCGCGAGCGGCGCGAGGACGTTCGTCGCGAACGCGTCCGCCAGGGCGTCCTCGGGAAGCGAGGCGAGCCGGGGCATCGGCGTCGGGCCGAGCGTGCTCGCGTTGTTGACGAGCAGATCGAGCCCGCTTTCGACCGCGCGGGCGAGGGCGGCCCGGTGCGCGGGATCGGCGACGTCCCCGGGGATCGCCGTGGCGCCGGTATCGGCCGCGGCGGCGGACAGGGCGACGGCGTCACGGGCGTCGATGACGAGGTTCCAGCCGTTGTCGGCGAGGGTGCGGGCGAGCGCCCGGCCGAGGCCCCGGGAGGCTCCGGTGATCAGTGCCGTCTTCATGCCCTCGACGCTAGGAACCCGCGCGTCCGGCGGCATCGGCCGACGGGTCCCCCAGGAGGTCGTCAGATGGTCCTAGGACCGGCGTCCCGCGCTCGCGGGAGGGGCGGCACGGCACGTACTCCCGCCGGCTGATTCGAGAAGACCCGCCTAGAGAGTACGGTCTTCACATGCGCGCGCCGAACGGCGCCCGCCGGGGGGAGAACGAGAGGCCGGGATGGTGACGGACGAGGGCCGCCACGGCGACCAGGGCGCGACCCTGCACGCCGTCAGCTCCGCCGTGCTCGCGGTGACCCGCCACCTGTCCGTGCACGAGGTGCTCCAGGTGATCGTCCGGGCGGCCGCCCAGCTGCTGGACGCCCGGTACGCGGCCCTCGGGGTGCCCGACGACGAGGGCTCGTTCGCCGAGTTCGTCGTCGAGGGCGTCTCGGAGGAGGACTGGGAGCGGATCGGCCCGCTGCCCCGCCAGCACGGGATGCTCGCCGCGATGCTCAAGGGCGACGCGCCGAAGCGGCTCGGCGACATCCGCAAGGAGCCCGAGTTCGAGGGCTGGCCGGTCGCGCACCCCGTCCTGAAGGACTTCCTCGGCGTGCCGATCCGCGACGGCGAGGACGTCCTCGGCATCGTCTTCCTGGCCAACAAGCGCCGGCCCGGCGGCTTCACCCAGGACGACGAAGACCTGCTCACCCTGTTCGCCGCGCACGCCGCGATCGCGATGGCGAACGCCCGCCTGTACGAGCACAACCGCGAGCTGACGGTCGTCGCCGAACGCAACCGCCTCGCCCGCGAGCTGCACGACGCCGTCGCGCAGAAGCTGTTCTCGCTGCGGCTGACGGCCCGCACCGCGTCCGCGCTGGCCGAGCGCGACCCGGTCCGGACCGTCCAGGAACTCCAGCAGGTGGAGACGCTCGCGGCCGAAGCCCTCGCCGAGTTGCGCGCCGTCATCTTCGAGCTGCGTCCCGCCGATCTGGCCGACGGTCTCGTGGCGTCGCTGCGCAAGCACGTCGATGTGCTCGACCGCGCGCACGAGTCCACCGTCCGCCTCTGCGCCGACGAAGCGATCGTCCTGCCGGAGGAGCATGAGGCCGTCGCCTTCCGCATCACCCAGGAGGCGCTCTACAACGCGCTGCGCCACGCCAAGGCGAGCACCGTGCAGGTGCGGCTCCGCACTGAGGACGAACGGGCCGTGCTAGAGGTCTCCGACGACGGCGCCGGTTTCGACGCGTCCGATACGGAGCCCCAAGGCGGCCTGGGCCTGACCTCCATGCGCGAGCGGGCGTACTCGATCGGCGGCGAGCTCGCGATCGACGCCGCGCCCGGCGAGGGCACGACCGTCCGGCTGGTGGTGCCGCTGTGAGCGCCGCGCGGGGGCCGATCCGGGTGCTGATCGCCGACGACCATCCCGTCGTCCGGCAGGGCCTGCGGACCTTCCTCGGCATCCAGGACGACATCGAGGTCGTGGGCGAGGCCGAGGACGGCACGTCGGCCGTGACGCTGGCCGAATCCCTGGAGCCCGATATCGTGCTCATGGACCTCAAGATGCCGGGCGCCGACGGCCTGACCGCGCTGGCGGAGCTGCGGGCTCGCGGAGTGACGGCACGGGTCCTCGTCCTGACCAGCGTGACGGAACGCGGGCACGTGCTGCCGGCGGTCCAGGCCGGGGCGGCCGGATACCTGTACAAGGACGTCGACCCGCAGGCGCTCGTCCAGGCGATCCGGGCGGTCAACGACGGGCACGTCCTGTTCGCGCCCGACGCGGCCGAGGCGATGCTGCGGAACGGGACGGCGGGTGACGCGGGAAGGGACGACCGCGGCCTCGCCGCGCTGACCGAACGGGAACGGGAGGTGCTCGTGCACATAGCGCGGGGCAGGTCGAACCGGGAGATCGCCCGCGCCCTCGTGGTGTCCGAGAAGACGGTCAAGACGCACGTCAGTAATCTGCTCATGAAACTGGGAGTCCAGGATCGGACGCAGGCGGCCCTGTACGCGGTCCGGCACGGTGTGGGAAACACGAGTGCCGCCGGGGAAACCGGGAAGACCACTGCCCGCGGCTGATACAACTCCTCTGACAGGATCGTCATCGAAATTGGTATGAACGTAGCAATCAGGTACGCAGCAGGCAGCGACATCGGGTGCAACCGGGAGAACAACGAGGACTCCGGGTACGCCGGTGCGCGGTTGATCGCGGTCGCGGACGGCATGGGCGGGTATGCGGGCGGCGAGGTCGCGAGCTCGACCGTGATCGGCTCACTGCGCTCGCTGGACACCGATGCCCATAAAGACGATCTTGTCGACATGCTGGGCCGCGCCGTGGCCGAGGCCAACGAGAAGTTGCGCATCGTCCGGGAGGAACGCCCCGACCTGAGCCGGATGGGCACCACGCTCACCGCCATGCTCTGGTCCGGCGAGTCCGTCGCGCTGGCGCACGTCGGTGACTCGCGCGGCTACCTGCTGCGCGACGGCGAGCTCTTCCAGATGACGCAGGACCACACCATGGACGAGCTGCTCAAGGCGGAGGCCGAGCAGGCCGGCCAGCAGGCCGATCCCGCCGAGACGTCCCGGCTCTCGCACGTGCTGTACCGCGTGCTGGACGGGCGCGAGGACCGCGAGCCCGACCTGCGGCTGCGCGAGGCCCGCCTCGGCGACCGGTATCTGCTGTGCTCCGACGGCCTGAGCGGCCCGGTCGACGCGCAGAAGATCTACGAGGTGCTGTCCGCGGAGGCCGAGCCGCAGCGCGCCGTCGACCGGCTGATCGAGATGGCCCGCGACAACGGCGGCCCCGACAACATCACCGCCGTCATCGCCGACGTCGTCGAGGCCGAGCACCTCGCCGGCTCCGACGAGCCCGTCGTCGTCGGCGCCGCCGCCCAGGCCTGACGCCCCGCCCGGCCCACCGCCCCGGGCCGGACGCCGCACCCGGCCCGACGCTCCCCGGGCCGGCCGTTTCCTCGGGCCTCGACGCCCCGGGCCGGGCACGATGGCGCCGGCCCGCCCGTGCGACACGCCGTGCCCCAAGGCGCCGAGGCGATCTCCTCCCATCTCCGGCGCATCCCCGGCATCGCCCGTTCCGCGCGCACGTCCCGTTCGCCGCACGTCCCGAACCGGACGATTCATTCATGCTCGTAACGCGAAAGAGTGCCCATGTAGCAGGTGATTTGTCCTACTCTTGCCCGAGAGGTGGTGTCGCCGGGCACCGAGTAACGGTCTCGTAGCGGATCGTTGCCCGGACTTGACCCGCCTCAGGGTGCACCCGATATACGGGTCACTCACCTGTATGTCATCGAGGCGGAGGATTCGTTGGGGGGAGCGCCCGGGACGGCGTCCGCCGGTGCACCGCGAGGTGCGCTCGGGGGGATCGTCAGCCGGACCCTCACCGCGGCGCAGCACGGACCCCAGGGTGTGGTGCTGCGCGTCGCGGCGATGGCCGTCGCGGCCATCGGCGCGTCATGGATCCATCGCGTGAACGACCCCGGCGTGCTCTGTCCCCTGCGGGCGCTCACCGGAATCCCATGTCCCCTGTGCGGGGGCACGACCGTGTTCATCGAGTTCGGCTCGGGCCGCCCCGGCCAGGCCGTCCTCGCGAACCCGGTCGCGCTCGCCGGCGCCGTCGCCGTCGCCGCCGCACCGCTGGGACTGGGTGGACGGTGGTGGGCACTCCAGCCGAAGACCCGTGCCTGGATGCTCGGCACCGCCCTCGTCGGGTCGGAGCTGTGGCAGCTCGTCCGGTTCGGTGTTCTGCGGGTTTGAGCCGCGGTCGGTCCTCGGTCAGACTTGCGGAGCCCACCGGGTCCGGCGGGCGTCACATAACCACAGGGTCAATCAATAAGGAGCAAGTGTGGGCAACCCCTACGACCCGTACGGTCAGCAGCCGGGCTACGGGCAGCAGCAGCCCGGGTACGGCCAGCAGCCCCCGGCCCAGCCCGGTTACGGCCAGCCCGGCGGGCAGCCCGGCTACGGCCAGCCCCCGGCGCAGCCCGGTTACGGCCAGCCCCCGGCGCAGCCGGGCTACGGCCAGCCTCCGGCGCAGCCCGGTTACGGCCAGCAGCCCCCCGCCCAGCCCGGCTACGGCGCGCCCTCGGGGCCCGCCCAGCCCGGCTACGAGGTGCACCACCACCACTACGGCTCGACCGGCCAGCTCGCCGAGTGGGGCTCGCGCGCCGGCGGCTACATCATCGACTACCTGATCTTCGGTGGTCCGGTGTTCGTGCTGTACATCCTGATGATCATCCTTTCCAGCTCGGGCAGCTCGGGCGCGGCGCTGTTCGGCGTCCTGCTCATGCTGATCGGCGCGGCCATCTCCATCGCGGGCGGCCTGTGGATCTGCTACCAGGAGGGCACCACCGGCCAGTCCATCGGCAAGCGGCAGATGGGCATCCGGCTCGTCGGCGCGCAGACCGGCCAGCCCATCGGCTTCGGCATGGCCTTCGTGCGCAAGATCGCGCACGTCGCCGACAGCTTCCTGTGCTACCTCGGCTTCCTCTGGCCGCTGTGGGACGAGCGCAAGCAGACCTTCGCCGACAAGATCTGCAACACCATCGTGGTCCGCGCCTGACCCACGACCCACGACAGCGGGGCGCCCCAAACCCGGGACGCCCCGCTTCGCCGTTCAAGCACAACCACTCCGTTAGCGCTCCGCTCCGGGAACCGGGGCAGTTTCTCTGTGGGGGGCGGCCCCCCACACCCCCGGGAAGAGCGGGTCCGACCCGGTGCCTTCCGCTCCGCTAGCGCTCCGCTCCAGGCACCGGGGCAGTTTCTCTGTGGGGGGCGACCCCCCACACCCCCCGGGAGGAGCGGGTCCGACCCGGTGCCTTCCGCTCCGCTAGCGCTCCGCTCCAGGCACCGGGGCAGTTTCTCTGTGGGGGGCGACCCCCCACACCCCCCGGGAAGAGCGGGTCCGACCCGGTGCCTTCCGCTCCGCTAGCGCTCCGCTCCAGGCACCGGGTCGGTTTCCTTGTGGGGGGCGACCCCCCACACCCCCCGGGAAGAGCGGGTTCGACCCGGTGCCTTCCGCTCCGCTAGCTGTACTTGGCCATGATCTTGGTGACACCTGACCGGTAGGTCTTTGATCAGCAAGAGGACCTCCTGGCGTAGTGGAGTTTCACCGACTTCACCGTCACCAGGAGGTCCTTGTGGGTCACGCTAATGCCCGGCTGACGCTTCATGGCAGATGTCTACTGGTTCGCCGTGTCGTGTTCGACCGGCGTGCGGTCGCGCACGTCGCCGCCGAGCTCGGGGTGTCGCGGCAATGCGCGCACCGGTGGGTCCGACGGTTCCGTGACCAAGGCTGGGCCGGGCTGGCCGAGCGGCGCAGCGGGCCGCGCGCGTGCCCGTCCCGGACCCCGGTCAAGACCGAGGAGCGGGTGCTGGCCGCCCGAGATGAGTTGCGTGCCGGGCCCGACCACATCGCGGCGGCCACCGGAGTGCCGGCCCGCACCGTCACCCGGATCCTGCGCCGTCACGGTGTGCCGGTGCTGGCGGCCTGCGACCCGCTGACCGGCACCCGGATCCGCGCGTCCCGCGCGAGCGAGCGCCGCTACGAGCACGACGCACCGGGCGAGATGATCCACCTGGACGTCAAGAAACTCGGCCGCATCCCCGACGGCGGCGGCTGGCGGGCACACGGCCGCGGCCAAGCCGTCCGCGTCCGCGGCATCGGCTACGACTTCGTCCACACCGCCATCGACGACCACACCCGCCTGGCCTACGCCGAAGTCCTGCCCGACGAGAAAGGCACCACCACCGCCGCCTTCCTCACCCGAGCCGCAGCGTTCTTCGCCGGCCACGGCATCACCCGGATCCACCGGGTGCTCACCGACAACGCCAAGAACTACCGCGTCTCGGCCGCCTTCCAGCAGGCCTGCGCCCAACTGGGCGCCCGCCAAAAGTTCACCCGACCCCGCCATCCCTGGACCAACGGCAAAGCCGAACGCCTCAACCGCACCCTGGCCACCGAATGGGCCTACCGGCGCCCCTACACCAGCAACGACCAACGCACCCAAGCCCTCAAGCCCTGGCTGGAGCACTACAACACCACACGCCCCCACTCGGCCCTGGGCGGCAAGCCACCCATCACCCGACTGTCACCAAGATCATGACCGAGTACAGCTAGCGCTCCGCTCCAGGCACCGGGTCGAACGCACTGTTGCACGCTGCCACCAGGGCGCGGCGTACGGCGGCGTCCAGGAGGCGGAGGGCCTCGTCGCGGCGCCTCATCTGGTCGGCGCTGAGGCCGCGGTCGTCCATCTGCCGGGCGAGGTCGACGACGAAGGAGAGGCGGCCGGCGAGGGCGGCGACGCGGTGGGCGCGGGGCGGGTAGCCGGGGGACAGCGGGTGGTCGCCGCGGTCGGGATCGCGCAGGTCGACCAGGGCGTCGCCGATCTCGGGCGGGACGCCGGCGAAGTCGTCGACGGTCAGCAGCGCCTCGGTGGCGTCCCGCATGGCGAGCGTGAGCCGCCGGTCGGCCTCCGCGAGGGACGGGACGTCGGGCGGCGCCGCCGACGCGTCGTGCGTCGTCCAGCGGACGCCGACGTAGGACGAGCCGCGCCGGTCCTCCGACGGGACGAGCCCCATCGCCCGCCCGTCGAGCACGGCGACGACGGCGGCGCCCGCCTCGATCGCCGCGGTGTTGAAGGACGGCGGCCCCGTCAGCCCGAGCGGGTCGCCCGGCTCCGGCAGCGCCAGCCGCAGCGCGGCCAGCCCGCCGACGCGCAGGTCGCCGAGGCCGCGCCGCAGCGTCACCTCGGCGGGCTCGCCGCCGACGATCTGCGGGCCCGCGCTCTTCTCGATCTCGTCGACGGCCTCGTCCAGGCCGACGTGCCCCGTCAGCCAGGCGTTGCCCCAGGCGACGAGGGCGATAGCGACGGCCCTGCTCATACGTCCGTGCTCATTCTCGGTCTCGTGCGTTCCGCAATGGGCATGCGATCCACGATAAGCGCTCGAATCGCTGGTGCCACCGGACGTAAGGGACCTCTCGCGGCGCGACGGCGTCCCGGGGCCGCCGTCCGGGGCCGATCCCGGGGGGCCACGGCCGCCCCGGATCGCATAGGTTCTTTCCTGCAAGCGGCAGCACGGACCACCGGATTGGGGACGAAGGCGCGCGATGGCAGGCGAGGTGCTTCAACTCCGCGGAGTCGGGGTCAGGCGCGGCGGGGCCACCCTGCTGCGCGACGTCACATGGACGGTGAACGAGGGCGACCGGTGGGTCATCGTCGGCCCGAACGGCGCGGGCAAGACCACGTTGCTGCAGATCGCCGCGGCCATGCTGCATCCCACCGAGGGCAGCGTCGAGATCCTGGAGGAGGAGCTCGGCCGCACCGACGTGTTCGAGCTCCGGCCGCGGATCGGGCTCGCCAGCTCGTCCGTCGCGGAGAAGGTCCCGTCCGGTGAGACGGTCATCGACCTCGTGCTGACCGCCTCGTACGCGATCCTCGGCCGCTGGCAGGAGGAGTACGACTCGACCGACCTCGACCGGGCCGTCGCGCTGCTGGAGGCCCTCGGCGCCGCCGACCTGATCCGCCGGACCTTCAGCACCCTGTCGGAGGGCGAGCGCAAGCGCGTCCAGATCGCCCGCGCGCTGATGCCCGACCCCGAGCTGCTCCTGCTGGACGAGCCCGCCGCCGGCCTCGACCTCGGCGGGCGCGAGGACCTCGTCGCCCGCCTCGCGGCCCTCGCCGACGACCCGGCCGCGCCCGCCATCGCGATGGTCTCCCACCACGTGGAGGAGGTCCCGGAGGGCTTCACCCACGCGCTGCTGCTGCGCCGCGGGGAGGTCGTCGCCCAGGGCAAGGTCGACGAGGTCTTCACCCGCGAGCACCTGTCGGAGACGTTCGGGCTGCCCCTGGCGATCGACCGCCAGAACGGCCGCTGGTACGCCCGCTCGGCCCGCTGAACCGGGCGGGACGCCACAAAACGACCCCCCGATCGACGGAGGTGCGCGGCGGGGTCCCTACGATGTGCGCACCGTCGGGAACTCGTAGCGCAGGGATGGGACGGACGTGAATCTGCTGGACGCGGCCGCCGTCTTCGCGGCCGGTGTGGCCGCCGGGGGCATCAACACCGTCGTCGGGTCCGGTTCCCTGATCACCTTCCCGACCCTGGTGGCGCTCGGCTACCCGCCCGTGGTCGCGAACATCTCCAACAACATCGGGCTCGTCCCGGGCGGCGTGACGGGCGCGTACGGCTACCGCCACGAGTTGAAGGGGCAGCGCGGCCGGCTGACACGCCTGGCCTCCGGCTCCTTCATCGGGGCCGTGATCGGCGGCCTGCTGCTGCTCGGCCTGCCCGCCGAGGCGTTCGACGTCATCGTCGTCGCGCTGATCATCATCGCGCTGGTCCTCGTGGTGGTGCAGCCGCGCCTGCAGAAGTGGATGCTGCGCCGCCGGGAGGGCGAGCACCGCCCGCAGCACGGCGGCCCGGCGCTGTGGGTCGGCGTGCTCCTCGCGGGCATGTACGGCGGCTACTTCGGCGCCGCGCAGGGCATCATCCTCATCGCGCTGCTCGGCATCATGCTGGACGACGACCTGCAGCGCCTGAACGCGGGCAAGAACGTCCTGTCGGCGGTCGTGAACGGCACCGCCGCGATCCTGTTCACGCTGATGTGGCTGTTCGCCGACGCCGAGATCAACTGGTGGGTCGTCCTGCTCATCGCCGCGGGCTCCACCTGCGGGGGCGTGATCGGCGCCAAGGTCGGCCGCCGCATCCCGCCGCTGGCGCTGCGCGCCGTGATCGTCGTCGTGGGCGTCGTCGCGATCGTCAATCTTCTGGCCTGACCAGGGCTTTCGCGCTGTTCGACAGGGTTGCGAACCGGACGTTCCGGGTATAAGTCGAATATACGTTCGACTACCGGAGGTTCGCGCGGGATGAAGGGCGACAGGGTCGAAATCGTGATCGACGCCGGGGGCGAGGGAACGCGGACGTACGAGGTCGCGGCGAGCCGGGCGGGCCGCCGCGTGGAGATCGCGACGCGGCGCGGCGTCGTGGAGGTCAGCGAGGTCACCCGGACGGGTACGCCCGTGCGCACGGCCCGCTTCATGGCGAGCCGGGTCCTGGCCCTGGTGGAGCACCCCGTGTCCTCCGACGGCGCCGAACCCTCCGGCTGACCGTCCCGAGACGGTCCGGGCGGGCCCGGCGGGGCCCGCCCGGCGACCGCCGTCAGGACTTGCGGTGCGTGCCCGGAACGGCGTTCCGGGGATCGGGTATCAGGGACGCGTAGACGATGACGTTGTCCAGGTAGTGGCCCCGCTTGCGGTCGAACCGGCCGCCGCAGGTGACCAGGCGCAGTTCTGGCCGGCCTTGCTGCCCGTAGACGCTGTCGGTCGGGAACTCGTCCTTGTCGACGCGCTTGATCCGGTCGATGCGGAAGGCCGGCGCCGTGCCGTCCGCGCGGACGACCTCGATCCTGCGGCCCGGGCGGAGCGCGCCGAGCCGGTAGAAGGCGCCCGGGCCCGACTTGGAGTCGACGTGGCCGACGAGCACGCTGCTGCCGTTCTCGCCCGGCGTCGGGCCGTCCTCCCACCAGCCGACCTCCCGGACCCGGGTGAGCGGCGGGACGCCGAGCGTCCCGTCCCGTTCCGTGGTGACGCGGCGGATCGGGGCGTTGACCTTTATCGAGGGTATTCTGACGCGTTCGGGAACGGACGGCCGAAGTGCGATTTCCGGTTCGGGCGCCGCGCTTCTGGGAGCCGGCTGGATGAGATCCGAGGACGGCGGCTGCGGCGGAGGATCGGTGTGGCCGCGCACCAATCCCACGACGAACATCGCGGTCCCTGTCGCGATGAGCGCGGCGGCCAGCCGATACCAGAAACGGCTCGACCGGCCACCGCGCCTTCTCCTGTCCATGGGCTCAGGAAACGCCCTTCACCTGACGGCGACGGGCCGCGACGGCGATGCCGCCGCCCAGGGCGAGAACCCCGAGACCGGCGCCGGCCAGCATCGGGAAGCTCGACATCGAGGTGCCGCCGCCACCGGCCATCACGCCGCCGTGCGGCTTGATCGGCTTGAGGTACCGCACCGCGACCCACTTGCCGATCCAGGCCGGCGGGACGCTCTGGCGCAGCTGGGTCCAGCCGCTGTTCTTGCAGTCGGCGCCGATGTGCTTGCCGTAGGGCAGCGTGCCGACCTGCTTGAACTTGGTGCCGGGACCGTTGCGGACCGCCAGGCCGTGCTTGGCGATGACCTCGTACCGGCACACCTTGACGGCCGTGATCGGCTTGAGGTACCGCACCGCGACCCACTTGCCGATCCAGGCCGGCGGGACGCTGCCGCGCAGCTGGGTCCAGCCGGTCTTCTTGCAGTCGGCGCTGATGTGCTTGCGGTACGGCAGCGTGCCGACCCGCTTGAACTTGACGCCGGGACCCGTGCGGACCGCCAGGCCGTGCCGTGCGGTGACCTCGTACCGGCAGACGGCCGCCTGGCTGGCGCTGCTGGCCGCCTCGGCGTGGCTCGCGCCGGTCGCCGCGACGGCGACGGCGCCGCCGGACAGCAGCGACAGCCCGCCCGCCGCACCGGCCACGGCGAGTGCCATGCCGGTTCGCGCGCTTGTCCTCATTCTTCCCCCATCGAAATGATCTTCGATGCCGGAGGTGTCCGGCATCGTTTCCTTGATCACGCTTCCCGTGGGGAATTCCGCGCATGTCGTGCAGGTCGCAAACATTGAGAATAGCGATCAGTGTGCATTGTGAAGGCTTTCTCGCGGAACGGCCAACGGCAATCTCCATTCCGCTGGCGAAAGCCCCATAATGGACATCTATCCCCCTTTAAAAGGGGGCATTCAGTGAAAACCCCATGATCTCCCCGGTGTCCGGGCTATACGGGCGCCATCGCGCAGGGCGGCGGGCCATCGCAGGACGGGCGGGCATGCGCGAAGGCGCCCGCGCGGATGCGCGAGCGCCTCAGATCGAAGCTTTCAGGCCGGAGACGTCAGACCGGGCGGACCTGGAGGGTGCCGTCCTCGGTGACGCGGGTCTCGAAGGACGGCTGGCGGGCCGTGGCCGGCCCGTGGACGACGGAGCCGTCGGCGACGCGGAACGTGCTGCCGTGCCAGGGGCAGACGACGCAGGTGTCGGCGCCGTCGTCGGTGAGGACGCGACCCTGGTGGAGCGGTCCGGCGAGGTGGCTGCAGCGGTCGGCGAGGACGTGCACCTCCTCGCCCTGCCGCAGCACGAACAGGTCGATGTAGCCGAGGCGCCGGGCCACGGGCCAGCCGTCGGGGAGGTCTTCGACGGCGCACAGGTCGTGCCATCCGAGCGGGACGAGGTGGGCGAGCTGGTCGGCGTGGCTGGCGCCGGCGGCCTGCCGGAACGCCAGGTGCCCGCCGAGGTAGGCGCCCGCGACGAGGGCGCTGAGGCCCGCGAAGCCGAACGCGCGCCCGGCGGCGTCGCGGCCCTGGTAGCGGGCCACGAGGGACGCCGAGTACAGCATGCTCGCGGTGGCCGTCCCGGCGGCGTGGACGAGCCCGACGCGCTGCTGCTCGCGGTGCAGGGCCGACCAGTCGGCGATGCCGGTGAGGACGGTCGGGACGGCGCCGGCGAGCCCGGCGGCGACCAGGACCTGCGAGGCGCGGCGCGTGCCGGGGACGAGGTCCAGGACCGCGGCCGACATCCACAGCCCGATGGGCAGGTCGGTGAGCGGCGCGTGGGCCGGATGGCCGACCGGGACGCCGTGCAGGGCGTCCTTGACCGGCCCTGGACGCAGCACCCGCCGGACGGCCCCGGACAGGACCCTGATGGGGCGGTCCAGGCCGCCGGCGTGCTCCAGCCTCTCGGTGGCGTCGGCCAGCCGCGCGGTCGCCTGGGGGCTCTCTCCGCGCCGGAAGATGTTGACCCGTCGGTTCATGCCCCTCCTCCGCGGTCCTGCTGGGACGCCTGTTGCGACCCTAGTCTCCCGCGTTCGCCCGCGGCCAGTCATACCTACCTGGTGCCGGGAGGGCCTAAACAAAGGGTCAGCGCGCCGCCTCCAGGGTGACGGGGACGCCGTTGAGGACGGCGTTGCCCGAGAGCGGGTCGATCTCCTGCTCGTCGGTGACGGCGTTGACGTTCACCCCGGCGTGCTCGCTCGCGACCCGCGTCCGGGTCCCGGGGCGGTCGTGGCCCCAGCCGTGCGGCAGGCTGACCACCCCGGCCATGATCGTGTCGGTGGGCTCGGCGACGGCCTCCAGGGCGCCCGCACGGGACGTGACGCGGACCGTGTCGCCCGCCGCGATGCCGAGCCGGTCGGCGTCGGCCGGGTTGAGCTGGAGGGTGCAGGTGTTGGAGCCGCGCACCAGCTCGGGGACGTTGTGCAGCCAGCTGTTGTTGGACCGCAGGTGGCGGCGGCCGATCAGCACCATGCCGCCGGACGTCCCCGGATCGCGCAGGGCGGAGCGCAGCCGGTCGACGTCGGCGGCGCACGTGGACGGGCACAGCTCGATCCGGCCGGACGTGGTGCACAGGACCTCGTCCAGCCGCGGTTTGAGGGCGCCGAGGTCGAGCCCGTGCGGGTACTCGGTGCGCAGCCGCGTCAGCGTGAGGCCGGTGACGCCGGAGGCGCCGCCGCCCTCCTCGCGGAGGGCGGGCTCGCCGCCGAACGCGTCCCCGTAGGGGCCGAGGCGGAGCATCATGTCGAGGCGCTGCTCGGTGAGGGTGCCGGTGTCGAGCATCTTGCGCAGCTCGTCCGGCTCGCGGCCGAGCACCGGGGAGCCGGGGAGGGCGACGGCTTTCTCCAGCGTCGCCTTGATGATCATCTCGTCGAGCAGGGCGGGGTCGCCGCCGGTCCCGGAGGCGGCCAGGGCGAGCCGCGCCAGGATCTCGGCCTCGCTGGGCCGCCCCTCCGGCAGCGGGACGACCGCGGGCGAGTAGCGCGCGTAGTCGCGGACGGCGAGCCCGGTCAGCGCGATGTCGTAGTGCGGGGTCTGCGCGGGGCGCGGCGGCGGCAGGACCACGTGCGCGTGCCGGGTCGTCTCGTTCAGGTAGGGGTCGACGCTGACCATGAACTCCAGGCCGGCGAGCGCGCGGTCGAGCCGGGCGGCGTTCGGCGCCGACAGGGCCGGGTTCCCGCCGATGGTGATCAGCGCCCTGACCCGGCCCTCGCCGGGCGTCTCGATCTCGTCGGCGAGCGTCGCGACGGGCAGCTCGCCGTTGACCTCGGGCAGCCCGCGGACGCGGCTGCGCCACCGCCCGGTCGTGAACGGCTTCTTGCGCCGGTACACCGGGGCGTGGGCGGGGCGCGGGAACATCGCCCCGCCCGGGCGGTCGAGGTTCCCGGTGAGGACGTTCAGGACGTCCACGAGCCAGCTGTTCAGCGTCCCGTAGGCCTGGGTGCACGTCCCGATGCGGCCGTAGACGGCGGCGCGCTCGGCCGCGGCCAGCTCGCGCGCGGTCCTGCGGATCGTCGCGGCCGGGACGCCCGTGACGGCCGCGACGTCCTCGGGGGCGAAGTCGACGGCGAGGGCGCGCAGGTCGTCCAGGCCGTTGACGCGCCCGGCGAGGTGCTCGGCGGTCCTGACCAGGTCCTCGGCGAACAGGGTGTGGACGAGGGCCATCAGGAGGAACGCGTCCGTCCCCGGACGGATGAACAGGTGCTCGTCGGCGAGGGCGGCGGTCCGCGTCCGGCGCGGGTCGACGACCGTGATCTTCCCGCCGCGCGCCCGGATCGCCTTGAGCCGTCCGGGGAAGTCGGGCGCGGACGCGAGGCTGCCGTTGGACTCCAGGGGGTTCGCCCCGAGCATGAGCAGGTGCCCGGTGCGGTCGAGGTCGGGCACGGGGATCGCCAGGGGGTCGCCGAACATGTGCCCGCACGCCACGTGCTTCGGCATCTGGTCGGCGGTGCTCGCGGTGAAGAGGTTGCGGGTGCCGAGCGCCTTGACGATCGCGGACCCGTACAGCGGCCCGGCGATCGAATGGGCCGTCGGGTTGCCGATGTAGACGGCGACGGCGTCCCGCCCGTGCCGCGCGATGACCTCCGCCAGCCGCCGGCCCACCGTCGCGAACGCCTCGTCCCACCCGGAGTCCTCGCCGGCCACGAGCGGCTCCGCGAGCCGGTCGGGGTCGCCGTCGAGGCGCCCGAGCGTGGCGCCCTTGGGGCAGATGTAGCCCTTGCTGAACGGGTCCTTCTCGTCGCCCCGGACGCGCGTGACCGCCCCCGCCTCGTCGAGGGTCAGTTCGAGCCCGCACAGGGCTTCGCAGAGGGGGCAGGTACGGAAGGCCGTGCGGTCGCCCATCGAGACACTCCTTGTGAACGGGACCGTCTCTCTATCATGGCCGCCCGTCCCGGACGGCGCCATGGCGAGGCATGACCCATAACGGCATTTCGGAGTTGCGGCGCTATAAAGCCCCATTCGGCGCGCCGTGTGGTCCTTTCTCCGGACGGGTCAGCCGGAGAAGGGCGGGGCGGCCTTGAAGACGGGGTGGAGTTCGATGCTGGGCGCCAGGCCCGTCAGGACGCGGCGGGCGCGGGACAGGGGGTGCTGGGGGAAGTGCGGGTCCCAGCCCGGGTCCTCGGAGAGGTTGCGGGGCAGGCCGCCCTGGATCTCCGGGGCGTAGGCGTGCTGCGCCCACCAGCGCATCATGTCCTGGAGGTCGTGGCCCTGCCCGTACTCGGTCAGGTAGTGGTTGAGCGCGGTGCTGTCGCGCATCCCGGTGACGCCCTGCTCCAGGCACTGGATCTTGAGCACGAGGCTGCGGTCCGCGCGCGGGACGGTGAAGGAGGCGATGTAGGCCACGCCGGTCGGGCGGTCGGGCAGCGGCAGCTTGACGATCTGCTGGACGGCCGGGAGCCCGTCCAGCGTGATCACGTCCAGCTCGATCAGGCCGCCGCCGGATTCGGCGGTCGTGGCGGAGATGCGGCGGCGCAGGTCGTCGAGCCGCTCCAGCGGGGCCGGCAGGTCGGGCGGGAGGTCGAATCCGTAGAGGCCGACGGTGTCGCCGTCGGCGTTGCGGTAGGCGCCGGGCTGGAGCGGCTCCCAGCCGGTCTGGTCGAAGCGCAGGGACATGATCGTGCACGTTAACGCACAGAACGGGGCGGAGGGGGAGCGGCCGGGCGGGAGGTCGCCCGGCCGCTCCCGGCGAGGGGCGGCCGCGAGGCCGGGCCTCCCCTCCGGTGAGGGTCAGTCGCCGTCCGCGCGAGCGCGGCAGGCGGGGCACAGGCCCCGGAACGTCACCTCGGCGGCCTCGATCCGGAAGCCGGTACCGGTCGCCGGCTCCAGGCAGGGGTCGTGCTCCGCGGCGCGGTCGACGTCCTCGGCCGCCCCGCAGTTCCGGCACACCAGGCGGTGGACGCCGGCTGCGCGGCTCTCCGGCCGGGCGGGGCTCGCCACGGTCATCGGGTGCGGGGCCTCGGCGTCTCGGCTGCGGTCATGCGGGTCAACCTATCCCCGTAAACATGAACGGTTCAAGACAAAGAGTTGTGCGTCTTTGTCGGGACGCGGGGCGCTCATGGCATGCTGGGCCGATCCCGACCCACAGGTCCACGGGGGGCCGGACGGAGGCGAGGCTATGGCCATGCGGGGGAAGACGGCCGTGCGAGGGACGACGGCCCTGGTCATGGCCGGGGTGGCGCTGGCCGCGGCGGCGTGCGGCGGCGGCTCGGACAAGTCCAGCGCGGAGGGCGCGACGCCCCCGGCCTCGCCGTCCGGCGGGCAGCCGGGCGGGACGCGGCCGGCGAAGGCCGCCAAGCAGCCGATCCTGATCGCCTTCGGCGGCGACACGCACTTCGAGGGGTCGCTGCGCGGACGGCTGGCCCAGCCGTCCACGGCGCTGGGCCCGATCGCCAAGCAGCTGCGCGCGGCCGACCTCGCCATGGTGAACCTGGAGACGGCCATCACGACCGGGGGGACGCCCGCGCCCGGCAAGCAGTTCACCTTCCGCGCCCCGGCGACCGCGTTCACGGCGCTGAAGGCGGCGGGCGTGGACGTGACCTCCATGGCCAACAACCACGGCATGGACTACATGGAAGGCGGCCTGCGCGACTCCCTGGCCGCCATCCAGCGCAGCGGGTTCCCGGTGGTCGGCATAGGCAAGAACGCGGCAGCGGCCTACCGCCCTTACCGCGTCACGGTGAAGGGCAACAAGATCGCCATCGTCGGCGCCACGCAGGTGCTGGACGACCACCTGATCCAGGCGTGGACGGCCACCGACACCAAGGGCGGCCTCGCGTCGGCCAAGGACGTCCCGCGCATGGTGCAGGCGGTGAAGGAGGCGCGCCAGGGCTCGGACGTCGTCATCGTGCACCTGCACTGGGGCGCGGAGCTGAAGGGCTGCCCGCTGCCCCGCCAGCAGGAGCTCGCCAAGGCGCTCGTCGCGGCGGGCGCCGACGTCGTGGTCGGCGGGCACGCGCACATCCCGCTGGGCGGCGGCTACATGAACGGCGCGTACGTCCATTACGGCATGGGCAACTTCGTGTTCTCCTCCGCGCAGGGCCAGACGGCGAAGTCCGGCGTGCTCTTTCTCAAGGTGGAGAACGGCAAGGTCACCAAGGACAAGTGGAACCCCGCGCTCATCTCCGGCGGCATCCCCCTGCCGATGAAGGGCGCCGCCGCCCAGGCGGAGGTCAAGCGGTGGAACGGCCTGCGCTCCTGCACCGGACTGAGCGCCCGCCCCTCCTGAGCTGGTGGCCACGTCTCCTGCACCGACGGGTGTTGCGTGCAGGTGTTGCAGCGCGGGCCGTACTCCGACGAGCCCGCGTCCCTCGCCCGCATGGATTCGCTGATGGAGGCCGAAGGCCTCGCGCCGCACGGCCTGCACCATGAGGCCTGCCTGTTCGATCCGCGGGAGGAGGATCCGGCAAGGACGCGCACGATCCTGTGCCGGCCGGTCCGCCAGGGAACTGTGGACACGCCGCCTCAGGGGCGTAGTTTCACGGGAAACGAGCTCCTAGGGACAGGCGGGCGTGCCGATGCGTGACCAGTGGGTGAGGTCGGGCGAGATCGAGCTGGCCGTGCGGGTGCGCGGCGTGGAGAACCGGCCGACGGTCGTGCTCGTCCACGGCTACCCCGACACGGGCGCGATGTGGGACGAGGTCGCCGAGCGGCTCTCCGGACGGTTCCGCGTCGTCGTCTACGACGTGCGCGGTGCCGGGGCGTCCGGTGTCCCGGCCGACCCGCTGGACTACCGGCTGGACGCGCTCATGGGCGACCTGGAGGCCGTCCTGGACGGCGTGGGCGCCGACGAGCCCGTCCACCTGGTGGGGCACGACTGGGGCTCGGTGCAGGGCTGGGAGGCCGTCATCGGGGACCGGCTGCGCGGCCGCGTCGCCTCGTTCACCTCCATCTCCGGCCCGGACCGGCGGCACATGGCCCGCTGGGCGCGGGAGTCCGTCCGGTCCGGGCCGCGGGGCGTCGCGGAGGTGCTCGGGCAGGTGCGGCGCAGCGTCTACATGCCGGTCCTGATGACGCCCTGGGCGGGCGAGGCCGCCGCCCGTGTCCTCGCCGCCGGGTTCGGCCGGGTGATGCGGCTGCGCGAGGGCGCCGACCCGCGCTCCGGGCATCCGGCCGGCACGCTGGCCGCGGACGCCCGCAACGGGCTCGGCCTGTACCGCGCCAACATGGGCCGCCGCGCTGACGTGAGAGGCCGCGCTGACGCGAGAGGCCGTGCTGACGTGGGGGGCCGTGCCGTGACGGACCGGGGCGCGGCGACGCTCGGCGATGGGCGGACGGACGTCCCCGTCCAGCTCATCGTCCCCGTCAAGGACCGCTACGGGTCGCAGGCGCTCCTGCTGTCCGCGCGCGGGCCCGTGGAGCGCCTGTACGTGCGGCGCGCACCGGCGGGTCACTGGGTGGCGCGCAGTCACCCCGACCTCGTCGCCCGCTGGATCAGCGAATTCGCGGACCACATCGAGGGCGCTCCGGAGACGCCTGCGATCGCCCACGCGCGCGCGGCGGGAGTCCCCGGCAAGGACTTCGGGGGCGATCTCGTCGTCATCACAGGGGCCGGCAGCGGCATCGGACGCGCCACCGCCCATGCCTTCGCCGCCGCAGGGGCACGTGTCGTCGTGGCCGACATCGACGAGGGCGCCGCCAAGCGCACGGTGGAGGAGATACAGGCAGCCGACGGCGAAGCCCACGCCTACGGAGTGGACGTGGCCGACGCCGAGGCCATGGAGCGGTTCGCCGACCACGTCCACGACACTCACGGCGTCCCCGACGTCGTCGTGAACAACGCGGGCATCGCCATCGCGGGGTCGCTGCTTGAGACGTCCGAGGAGGAGTGGAACCGCATCCGCTCCATCAACCTGGACGGCATGTACCGCGGCTCCCGCCTGTTCGGGCGCCTGATGGTGGCGCGCGGCGAGTGGGGCCACATCGTCAACATCTCCTCGATGGCCGCCTACCTGCCCAGCGCCGACATGCCCGCGTACGGGGCCACCAAGGCCGCCGTCCTGCAGATGACCGAGAGCCTGCGCCTCGACCTCGACCGCTACGGGATCGGCGTCTCCGCCGTCTGCCCCGGGGTGATCGACACCCCCATCGTCGGCAGGACCCGGTTCGTCGGCATGCCGCCGGGCGTGGAGACCGAGCTGCGCGCGTGGATCGTGCAGGCGTCCGAGCGCCGGGGGTTCCCGCCGGAGAAGGTCGCGCGGGCCATCCTGCGGGCCGTCCGGCAGGACAGGCCGGTCGTGCTCGTCACCGCCGAGGCGCGCCTGTGGCGCGCGCTCTCCCGCGTGTCGCCCACCGCGAACAGGGCCCTCGCCCGGTTCGGGCGCCGCGCCGGCGACCGGTTCCTGACCGGCATGGAGCGGCCCCAGGACTGACTCAGGCCCGCATCAGGGTCTGCGAGGGCGTCTCGCCGAAGCGCTGCCGGTAGTGGGCGGCGAAACGGCTCATGTGGAAGTACCCGGCCGCCCCGGCCACGTCGGTGATCGCGCCGGGCCCGGGCCGGGCCACGGTGAGCGCGGCGCGGGCGCGGTCGAGCCGCACGCCGCGCAGCATCTGCGTGGGCGTCATGCCCCACTCGGTCTGGCAGACGACCTGGAGCTGCCGCACGCCGAGCCCCACCGCCGCCGCGATGTCGGTGACCCCGATCGGGCGGTGGTGGTGCGCCTCCACCCACTCCCGGATGATCCCTGCCAGATGGTGGGGGACCCGGTCGGCGGGCTCGGCGAGGCTCGGCGTGCCCGTGTGGGGCAGGCCGAGGAGGATCGCCGTGAGCAGCGACTCCTCCAGGCTGCGCTCGGCCAGCGGATGGAGGCCGCCCTGCGCCGCCGCGTCGTCGAGGACGTCGCACACGTAGCGCCAGGTCCGCTCGACGATCGAGGACGGCACGAGGCCCTCCTCCCCGGCGTCGTGAAAACGCAGCGGCGCGGAGTGGCCGCGCCCGAGATGGGCGCCGAGATGGTCGGCGAGCCGCCCGGTGCTCGTCGCGATGACCAGGCAGCCCTCCGTCGGATGCGGCGTCATCCGCATCGCCTCGTCGTGCGACAGGACGAGGCTGCCCGTCGAGGTCGTCCGGCGCCTGGAGGCCCGGTACTCCACGCCCATGGGCGCCATCGGCGCGCACAGGGCGAAGTTCCCTTCCGTGGGCGGCGTGTCCACGATGACGCCGCCGCCCCCGTACCGCACCCAGACGAGGTTGACCGAGCCCACGCCGAGGGCGTTGACCAGGCCGTCCATCGGCACGTCCGGTTCGAGCGCCTGGAGGTCGTGGCCGACGGCGAACGGCTCGACGGTGTCGTGCAGGACTCCCATGTCCTCGCTGAGGACGCGCCGGTGGGCGGACAGGGGCGGCTTGGTCTCGGAAGAAGTCATCGTCCTGGCGGGGAGGCCGTTTCCTCGTGGTCGGCGGACAGAACACCTCGGGCGCGGAGCCGCGGCATGACCTCCGCGGCGAAGTAGCCCAACTCGTCAGCGTAATTGAGGAACGACAGAGCGATACCGTCGAATCCCGCATGAGCGAAATCCGCCAGGCCGTCCGCGACGTCGTCGGGGTCGCCGACCAGCGGGCAGCTGCCGTGGCCGGCCGCGAACCTGTCGCGGTACACCTGGAGCATGTCCGGCGTGAACGACTGCGCGTGCAGCCCCTGCAGCCGCATCACCTCGTCGACGGCGGGCCAGTCGGCGCGCTCGTCGGCGTAGTAGTGCAGGAAGTCCTCCGCCTCCTTTTTCGTCGGCCGGCACACGACGTGGCCGAGGGTGAAGACGCCCACCTCCCGGCCGTGCGAGGCGGCCTCGGCGCGGATGGCCTTCACGATGTCGGCCCCGTCCTGCGGCCCGCCGACGACGGTGAACGCCCGGTCGGCGTTGCGCGCGGCGAACGAGCGTCCCTGCTTGGACGACCCGGCGTTGATGACGGGAAGGCTCTGCCCGTTGTACGGCTTGGGCCTGCCCACGACGTTCTTGAGCTGGAAGAACCGCCCCTCGTGATCGAACGGCTCGTCGGACGACCAGATGCGCCTGACGACGTCCCACCACTCCTGCGCGAGGGCGTAGCGCGTGTCGTGGTCGCCGGGCAGCGAGAGGCCGAACATCTCGTATTCGGGAGCGTGCCAACCGGCCACGATGTTCAGCCCGACCCGCCCCTTGCTGAGGTGGTCGGCGGTGGCGAGCTGCTTGGCCGCGACGACGGGGTGGTGGAACGCGGTGTGGACGGTGGTGAACACGCGGAGCCGGGTCGTCTGGGCGAGCAGCCCGGACGCCCACACCAGCGGATCGAGGGCGCTGCGGTGGAAGTCGGTGTCCGGCCCCCAGTCCGTCCAGCGCGCGACCGGGAGGAGGAAGTCGATGCCGACCTCGTCCGCGATCCGGGCGAGCCGCAGATTGTCGTCCCAGGTGGCGTGCCATCGCTCCGGTGCGGTGGTGATGGCGAGCCCCGATTCGGTGTTGGGGGAGAACAGGCCGAGTTGGAATCCCATGCAGAACCTTTCCTATCCGATGCTTCCGTTAATGCCGGTCCGGTCGTTGCGCCCAGTATCGGAAGGCGTCGCCACGATGGGCAACGCGGTGACATACAGTGGCCGCCATGCAGGCGCGCGTCCTCACGTTCAACACCCTTTTCAAAGGCGAGGCCCTGGCCCGGATGGCCGTCCTGGCCGAGACGATCGAGCGGTCGGACTACGACGTCGTCTGCTTGCAGGAGGTCATCTCGTGGCGGGTGCTGCGCCTGCTGCGACGCGTCGCGACCTCGTATGCCCACATCGCCTACCTGCCGATGTTCCCGCTCGTGCGCGGCGGGCTGGTGACCCTTTCCCGCCACCCGGTGGTCCGCCGCCATTTCCGGGCGTACGCTCCCGCCCCTCCGGCTCGTCCTGAATGGCTGCTGGGCAAGGGCGCCCTGTTCACCCGGATCCGCCTCCCCGAGGGGCACCTGACCGTCGTGAACACCCACCTTTCGGCGAACCTGGACATGGACTGGTCCTCGTCCAACGTCTACGCGCGGGTCGAGAAGGCGGAGTTGGAGCGGCTGGCGGCGGCCGTCGACCGGATCCCCGAGACGGAACCGCTGGTGGCGATGGGCGATTTCAACGTCCCCCGTGACTCCCCCTACCTTGCGGAATTCATTTCGAGCACTGGTCTGCGTGACGCGTTCGGCGGTGACACGGAACCGACGTTCCGTCCCGAGTACGCCGAGATCGGCGCCATCGACCAGCTCCTGGTCAGGCCGGGCCTCGATGCGACGACGCGCCTGGTCTTCAAGGAGAAGGTCCGTCTTCCGAGCGGGCGTTCGGCTGTCCTGTCGGACCATTACGGGATCGCAGCCGACCTCACCGCCGGGAGCACGCGCGACGCTTAACCGTCCTTGCGGGCCACGGCCGTCCAGCCCGCGTCGGTGATGTATTCGCCGCCGTAGGGACGCCATTCATGCAGGCGGACCACGCCCGGGTCGACGATGGTGAGTCCGTCGAGAAGGGCGGCCACCTGATCACGAGTCCGGGCCACGAGGCTCGCGCTCGCCGCCTGCGACCGGTAGGTCTCCCCGACCCGCACGTTGCGCTGCTCCTCCAGCGCCGCGTGCGACAGGATGACGTGGCTGCCCGCGGGCAGGGCGTCGGTGAAGCGCCGGACGAGCCCCGCCGGGTCCTCCTCGTCATGGAGGAAGTGCAGGACCGCGACGAACAGCACGCACAGCGGGCGCCGGAAATCGATCAGCGCGTGCACCTGCGGGTCGTCCAGGACGGTGTCCGGCTCGCGCATGTCGGCCTGGACGATCGTGGTCAGCTCGTCCGTGGCGACCAGGGCCCGCGCGTGGACGGTCACCATCGGGTCGTTGTCGACGTACGCGACCCGCGTGCCGGGCCGCTCCACGCGCGCGATCTCGTGCACGTTGCCCTGCGTGGGCAGGCCGGTGCCGATGTCCAGGAACTGGTCGATGCCGCGTCCGGCCACGTAGCGGACGGCGCGCTGGAGGAACGCGCGGTTCGCGCGGGCGACCCCCTCGACCGTGGGCAGCGCCTGCGCGACCGCCTCCGCGGCGGCGCGGTCGGAGGCGTAGTTGTCCTTGCCGCCCAGGAAGTAGTCGTACATGCGGGCCACGCTCGGCGTGCCGGTGTCCACACCGGGCACCGACGAGGTCTCTCCGGAGTCCGCCATCCCGTCGCCACGACCTTCCCGAACCTCGCAAATCGTGATCATTCAGTTTACGCCGCCCAGGCATCGCGCGAGGGCGGCCGGCGACGGGCCGTTAGGCTGCCGTCATGTGCGAGACCGCGGGCGGAACGGGGGAGGCGGCGGCGTCGATGCCGCGCCCGGCGCGGGGGGAGGCGGTCGATCCCGTCGCGCTGGAGCCGGTGGACGAGGTCGAGATCGTCACCCTGGTCGACAACGTCTACGACGCCCTGCTGGGCGATGACGAGCGGACCCGCCGGGCGGGCTCCGGAGCGGGCGTGGTGGCGGCGCCGCAGTTCGAGGGCGCCCGCACCACCGCGGGGATGATCGCCGAGCACGGATTCTCCGCGCTGGTCACGGTGCGCCGGGCCGGCCGCTCCGCGACCCTGCTGTTCGACACCGGCCGGTCCCCCGACGCGATGGTCACGAACGCCGACAGGCTCGGCATCGACCTCGGCGACGTCCAGGGCGTCGTGCTCAGCCACGGCCACTTCGACCACGCGGGCGGGCTGACGGGGCTGATGGGCCTGCGCGGCGTGCGGTCGCTGCCGATGGTGCTGCACCCCCTCGTCTGGACGAGGCGCCGCATCGCCGTGCCCGGCCGGGACGTCGAGGAGCTGCCCACGCTGAGCAGGCGGGCGCTGGACGGGGAGGGCTTCCAGGTCATCGAGCGCCGCGAGCCCTCGCTGCTGCTGGACGGCAGCGTCCTGATCACCGGCGAGGTGGACCGGACGACCGAGTTCGAGCGCGGCATGCCGCCCCCGCACCAGGCATGGACGGGCGGGGAATGGGCCCACGACCCGCTCGTCCTCGACGACCAGGCGCTCGTCGTCGACGTCCGGGGCCGCGGGCTGGTCGTGCTGACCGGCTGCGGGCACTCCGGGGCCGTCAACATCGTCCGGCACGCGCAGCGGCTGACGGGGGTCGACAGGCTGCACGCGCTCGTCGGCGGGCTGCACCTCGGCGGCCCGGCCTTCGAACCGGTCATCCCGCCCACCGTCGCCGCCCTCACCGGCCTCGCGCCGGGACTCGTCGTCCCGGGCCACTGCACCGGCTGGCGCGCCCAGCACGCCCTGGCCGCCGCCCTGCCCGACGCCTGGGTGCAGGGCAGCAGCGGCACCGCCTACCGTCTGACCGCTGCGTAGCCCACCCGCCTCACGACGGCTTGCGGGCCTCGATGAGGGTGCGGGACGAGTGGGCGGTGAAGACGCCGTCGCGCCGGATCAGCTCGTCCAGTTCGCGCAGGCGGTCGCGGTGGCCGTCGACGGTGAAGCCGGGGACGATCCAGATCACCTTGCGCAGGAAGTAGACGACCGCGCCGACGTCGAAGAACTCCATCCGCAGGCGCTCGGCGCGCAGATCCACGATGTCGAGCCCGGCGGCCCGGGCGGCGGCGCTCTCGGCCTCGGGGTCCCGTGCGCGGCGGGCCTCGGGCTGGGGGCCGAGGAAGAACTCGGTCAGTTCGAAGACGCTCGCCGGGCCCACATGCTGGGCGAGGTAGGTCCCGCCCGGGGCGAGGACCCGCGCGATCTCGGCCCACCGGACCGTCGCCGGATGGCGGCTGACGACCAGATCGAACGCCTCGTCGGCGAACGGGAGCGGAGGCTCGCCGGAGTCCGCGACGACGACCGCGCCCCTGGGATGCAGGAGGCGGGTGGCCTTCGCGATGTTCGGCGGCCACGACTCGGTCGCCGCCATCGCCGGCGGGAGCTTCGCGGCCCCGGCGAGCACCTCGCCGCCGCCGGTCTCGACGTCGAGCGCCGCCCGGGCCCGGCCCAGCCGCTCGCTCATCAGCCGCTGGTAGCCCCAGGACGGGCGCTGTTCGGTCGCGCGGCCGTCCAGCCAGGAGAAGTCCCAGCCCGCCACGGACACGGCCGCGGCCTCGGCGACCAGATCGTCGAACGTCCGCTCCGTCATTTGGGGAGCCCCAGCATCGGCCGGCAGGGGGCGAGCCCCTCGATCGTGACGGGGACGGTGCGGTGGCGTTCCCAGTCGGCCCGGGTGAGCCGGTACCGCTGCTCGATGGTCACGGCACCGCGTATGACGTGGCGGTCCACTCCGTTGGGCTGGTAGCCGAGCTTGCGCGACACCGCGTTCGAGGCATGGCTGTTCTCGAACGCGGCGGAGACGGCCTCCTCGGCGTCCAGGCCCGCGAAGGCCAGGTGCAGGACGGCGGCCCTCATCTCCGTGCCGATCCCACGCCCGTGGTAGCGCCGGCCCAGCCATGAGCCGGTCTCGACCTGCCGGAGGACGACGAGGTCGCGCGCCCAGAGGGACTGCTGCCCGACGACTTCGCCCTCGTGGAACACGGTGAGGTCGAACTCCCACTTCTCCGGCGTCCACTCCGCGAGGTTCCTCCAGTGGTGCTGGACGACGCCGCGCGCGACCTCGGCGGGCGGGCGGTCCGTCCACGGCACCATGAACGGCATCGTCTCCGGATCGTGGACGCCCTCGGCGGCGAGGCCGGCCAGCGCGGCGAGTTCCTCGGACGAAGGCAGCCTGAGCTCCAGCCGCGGCGTCGTGAGCCGCAACCCGAGCGGCGGGAAGTGATCGACCAGCATCCCTTCACCATGGCCCTTCCCGCCGTCCAGGGCACCTGGTTTTGACGGTCTGGTCAGTGGCCCAGGAGGAGGAAGACGACGCCGCCGACCACGTGGGCGAGGACGGTCACGGCCAGGACGGCTACGAACAGGGCCTTCGCGGTGGGGTGGTCGAAGTGGGAACCGGGGCGTCCGCGTTGGGACGACCTGCTCTGCGCCTGCTGTTCGAGTTCGTCCAGGGACGGCAGGAAGGACGGTCGCTTGAGGGCCATCGAGGGAGCGTCCTCCTTGGTCCGGGGGCTGTTTCCACCTCTTTCAACGCGCCGCGAGCCCGGTTCTAATCCGCTGCCCGGCGAGCGTCATGGCCAGGTCACGCCCAGGGCCGCGCCAGGGTCGAGCAGCGCGGAGTCGGTCTCGGCCAGCAGGTGCAGGACCGCCTCGTCGTCTGTCCGGGCGAAGGCCGCGGCGACGGCCTCCGCAGCGGGGCCGCCGGTCAGCCAGTCGACGACCCGGCGGTATGAGGGAGCCGAGGCGTCCCAGAACGCGTTGCTCAGTCGCGGGGTGCCCCTTGTCCAGGTCAGGCCATGGACGGCGAACTCGTGCAGATGCCTGATGGGCGCCTCGGATGCCAGCCGTCCCCACTCGTCCAGGTAGCGGGGTATGTCGGCCTCGGCCGCCGCCAGAGCGCAGAGGGACGTGTCCACCGAGGGACGGTTGGGGAACCGCTCCAGCGTCCGGGTCCAGAACGCGTCGAAGAAGGCGGCGAGGGCGTCGCGCTGGCCCCAGGTGCGCCAGCCCGCCTGGGCGAACTTGCCGAACACGATCTCTGGGTCGGGCCAGATGAAGGCGTCGTGGGCGGCCAGTTCCAGAAGCCGCGGCGCGAAGTACCGCAGGTCCTCGGGGCCGCCCCACGTGTTCAGCACCTTGGCCGCGTACCGGGACAGCTCCTCGACGCCGAGGTCGCGCGGCCGGCGCCGGAGCAGGGCCTGCCCCTCCTCGGGGTCGACGCAGCACGGGCATCCGGACGGCGCGGCGGGACGGGGAACGTGCGCGAACGCCGCGTACAGCTCCTCGATCTCGCGCATCAGGACGTGCGCAGCTCGTTGATCGTCACCTTCTCCGCCGGGGCGCCGTCCGTGCCGCCGCCCTCGACGCCCCGCTTGGCGACCTTGTCCACGACGTCCATTCCGGAGGTGACCCGGCCGAAGACCGTGTAGGACGCGGGGAGGTCCGTGGTGTCGCCGTACAGGATGAAGAACTGGCTGCCGTTGGTGTTCGGGCCCGCGTTGGCCATGGCCACGGTCCCCCGCGTGTAGCGCGCGGATCTCAGGCTCTCGTCGTCGAACTGGTAGGTGGGTCCGCCCGTTCCGGTGCCGCTGGGGTCGCCGCACTGGAGGACCTGGAGGCTCGTGCCCGTCGTGAGCCGGTGGCATGAGGTGCGGTCGTAGAACTTCTGGGCCGCGAGGTAGGCCAGGGAGTTCACCGTGCAGGGCGCCGTCCCGGCGTCCAGCGAGATCTGGAGCGTGCCGAGGCCGGTCTCGACGGTGGCGCGGGACGGGGCCGTCGCCGGGAGCGCGGTCGGCGGCGTCCCGACGTCCTTGGTGTTCGTGCCGGTCGCGGGCCGGTACGCGCACGAACCGGACCGCGTCGACCGGGCGACCGGCGTCCCGCCGCCGCCCCGCCCGCCGCCTTCCGCCTCGCCATCGCCCATGAGGAGGAGCGCGGCGACGAGCCCGCCGGCCAGGACCACGGCCGCGGCGGCCGCTCCGGTGATGAGGAGCACCCGGCCGCCTCGCCCGGCCGGTGGCGGGCCGCCCGGATACGTTCCCGGAAGCGGCGGGGGCGCGGGGACCGGCGGCGTCCAGCCTGCGGCCTGCGGGTGGGGCGCGGCCGGCGGTGCCCAGTTCGCCGCCCGCGGTGGCGCGGCCGGCCGCGCGGCCGCCGAGGTGCCTTCCACGAGGAGGTTCGCGTTCGGGCCGAGCCCGAGCAGCCGCTGGAGCACCTGGAGGGCGGTCGGCCGGGCCGCGGGGTCCTTCTCCAGGCTGGCCGCGACGAGCGTCCGCAGTTCCCCGGTCAGCGCGCCGAGGTCCGGCTCCCCGTAGAGGATCCGCTGCATGATGGCCGGCACGGAGTCGCTGCCGAACGGCGGGACGCCGTTCGCGGCGAACGCCATCGTGCACCCCCACGCGAACATGTCCAGCGGCGCTCCGCCCGCGGATCCCGCCACCTGCTCGGGCGCCATGTAGGCGGGGGTGCCGACCGCGCCGGTCAGGGTGGCGGAGGTGGCCTCCAGCGGGCGCGCCACGCCGAAGTCGATGACCTTCGGGCCGTCGGGTCCGAGCAGGACGTTGGCCGGCTTGAAGTCGCGGTGGACGACGCCCGCCTCATGGATGGCCGCCAGGGCCGTCGCGGTGCCGACGGCCAGCCTGACCAGCTCCGCCGGGGACGCCGCGCCCTCCTCGAGGACCCGGTCGCGCAGCGAGGGCCCGTCGATGTACTCGCTGACGATGTGGGGGGTGTCGCCCTCGGCGTCCGCCGCGAGGATGCGGGCGGTGCAGAACGGGGCGACGCTGCGGGCCGCCGCCAGTTCCCGGTCGAAGAGGGTGCGGGCCCGCTCGTCCCGTCCGAAGTCGGCGTGCAGGAGCTTCACGGCGACCCGCTGCCCGGTGCCCGATTCGCCCAGGAAGACGAGGCCCTGGGCGCCCTCGCCGATCCGGGCCGTCAGCCGGAACCCGCCGATCTCGCGGGGATCGGTGGCGCGCAGCGGGCGGGACTCCGGCATTCAGAACCTCCACGACGAAGCGGAGAGAGCAGACTATCCGCGGCGGGTCGCGTGCTCGGTCAGCTCCAGATCGATGAAGGCGCCGATCATCGCCCGCCACACCGTCTCGGCGACCTCGGGCGAGAGCCCGGCGTCCGCGGCCCGCTCCCGCGCGAGCGCGACGACCCGCTCCACCCGGTCGGGCGCCCGGACGGCCCCCTCGTCGCGCTTGAAGGCGGCGGCCGCGCGCACCAGCCCCTCTCGCTCGGCCAGCAGCCGGACCAGTTGCCCGTCGATGGCGTCGATCCGCGTGCGCACGTCCGCGAGCGTTTCTGGAGTCTCCATGCGCATCAGCCTGCCGCACGGCCGGTCGGGAGGAGAGGAGCGGGGCCTGGGGCCGAACGCAGGGTTCGTCAGCGATTCCTGGACGACGCGATGAGGTCGCGGTACCAGCCGTAGGACGTCTTGGGCGTGCGCTTCTGCGTCTCGTAGTCGACGTGGACGAGTCCGAAGCGGGGGTGGTAGCCCTCCGCCCACTCGAAGTTGTCCAGGAGCGACCAGGCGAAGTAGCCGCGGATGTCGATGTCCTCGTCGACGGCGGTCCGCATGGCGGCGATGTGGGCGTCGAGGAACTCGATGCGGGACGGGTCGTCCACGGTGCCGTCCGGGCCCGGCTCGTCGGCGAACGAGCAGCCGTTCTCGGTGATGTAGACCGGCGGCAGGTCGTAGCGGGAGTCGAGGGTGCGCAGCAGCGACAGGAAGGCGTCCGGGACGATCGGCCAGCCCATCCCCGTCGTCGGGTACTCGGTGATGTCCACGAGGTCGAACGGAAGCGGGCCCTCGGCCGGCGTCGCGACCCGCGTGGGGTTGTAGTAGTTCACTCCCAGGAAGTCGATGGGTGAGGCGATGACCGACATGTCCTCGGAGCGGATGAACGGCGCGTCCCCCATCAGGTCCGGGTAGCGGCCGAGCAGGACGGGGTCGGTGAACAGCCGGTTCATGAACGCGTCGAAGGCGTCGGCGGCGGGCTGGTCGGCGGGGGAGGCGGCCCAGGCGGGGGAGTAGTGGTTCGTCAGCCCGACCGTGCGCGCGCCCCGGCTGCGCAGGGCGTTGACGGCGAGGCCGTGGCCGAGGAGCTGGTGGTGCGCCGTGGGCAGCGCGTCGAGCAGGAGCGTCTTGCCGGGTGCGTAGACGCCGAACGCGTAGCCGTAGGCGGTGACGACCACGGGCTCGTTGAGGGTTATCCACATGTCGACGCGATCGGAGAGGCGCTCGGCCGCCAGGTAGGAGAATTCGGCGAACCGGTAGGCGGTGTCACGCTCCATCCAGCCGCCGGCGTCTTCGAGCGGCTGCGGGAGGTCCCAGTGGTAGAGGGTGGCGGCGGGGGCGATGCCGGCGGCGAGCAGGCCGTCCACCAGCCGGTCGTAGAAGTCGAGGCCCTTGGCGTTGACGGCGCCGATGCCGGAGGGCTGCACGCGCGGCCATGCGATCGAGAACCGGTACGCGTCGACGCCGAGGCCCGCCATCAGCGCGACGTCCTCGGGCCAGCGGTGGTAGTGGTCGCAGGCGACGTCGCCGGTGTGGCCGTCGCGGGTCCGCCCGGGCGTGTGGGAGAACGTGTCCCAGGTGGACGGTCCCCGCCCGTCCTCCCCGACCGCGCCCTCGATCTGGTAGGCGGCGGTGGCCACGCCCCAGCGGAAGTTCTCCGGAAGACCCATCCGCGCTTCCTTCCCCCATGGTCCGACCGAAAATGCGAATAGCCTTCGGATATTAGTGGCGGGGTGGTGCGGGCGGAAGACTCCCGCGACCCAGAGGTGTGGCACGCTGTGCATGCCCGGCACCGTTGCGACCGGGGGACAATGGCAGGGTGACCGAGATCCGAACCCCGCTCCGCCGCCGTCCCGCCCAGCGCCGCAGCGCCGAACGCGTCCAGCGGATGCTGGACGCCTGCGCCGAGATCCTGGACGAGGACGGCTACGACGGCCTGACCACGACGCGCATCGCCCAGCGCGCCGAGGTGGCGATCGGCTCGGTGTACCAGTTCTTCCCCGACAAGCGCGCGGTCGCGCAGGCGCTTGCGCTGCGCAACCTGGAGGAGTTCGGCGACCGGATCTCCGCGCGGCTCACCGCGGGCCGGTTCGGCGACTGGTCCGACACGGTCGGCGCGATCATCGAGATCTTCGTGGAGATGCACCGGACCGTGCCGGGCTTCCGGGTGCTGCGCTTCGGCGACGTCGCCGACGTCAACCTGCTCGACTCCGATGCCGACAACAACGCCGTGGTCGCCGACCGGCTCCGCCGGATGATCGTGGACACGTTCGGCGTCCAGGACACCCCGGGCCTCGCGACCGCGCTCGCCATCTCGGTCGAGGCCGGCGACGCCGTGCTGAAGATGGCGTTCCGCCGCAGCCCGGAAGGCGACCCGGAGATCGTCGCCGAGGCCGAGCGGCTGATCCACGGATACCTGGCCGCGCACATCCAGGAGTCCTGACCCGGACGTCGGACGCATCCGGGAAACGCCGGATGAAAGGGACTTGCTATGGCAGACTCCCCTCCGCAAACCGACACGGAACGGGTGAGTTCGCTGGACGAGGAAAGACTCCAGGCACAGCGCAAGCTGCTGATCCGGCAGCGGGTGCGCCTGATGGTGAACCAGTACGAGGTGCACGCGGAGGGGCCGGGCGGCGACGAGGGCGAGCTGCTCGCCTTCGCGCAGCAGAAGCGGCTGGCGTTCAAGGAGCAGGTCACCCTCTACTCGGACGACTCCAAGACGCGCCCGATCCTCGGGTTCAAGGCGCGCAAGCGCATCGACCTCGCGTCGGCGTACGACATCACGGACGCGCACGGGCAGCCGATCGGAGTGTTCCGCAAGGACTTCAAGAAGTCGCTGCTCGCCTCCACCTGGCATCTGGAGCAGCCCGGCCTCGGCGTGACGACCGGCAGCGAGCGCAACAAGTTCGTCGCCCTGCTGCGGAGGGTCTGGCAGTTCATCCCGTACGTGGAGAACCTGCCGTTCGCATGGCCGTACCACTTCGACTTCTACGCCGGTGACCAGGTCGTCTTCAGCGTCGAGAAGAAGTTCGGCTTCCGCGACCGCTACATCGTCGAGATCAGCGACCCGCGCCTGGACCGCCGCCTCGTCATCGCCCAGGCCGTCGGCCTGGACGCCCTCCAGTCCCGCTGACCCCGGGAACGTTCCGCCCGCTCGCCCGCACCCCTCCCGGGGCGCGGGCGACCGTGTTCGGTGGCGCCGGCGTCACGGGTTCCGGTGACTCACTGGCCTCCGCGGGCTTTACATGTTACGAAGGCATGTAAAGCCAAGGGCGGTGCACACCCGCGTCGCGATCGTGCGGCGTCACCCCTGGAGGAGGATCCCCCCGTGAGTTCCTACGACCTCTACGCCACGCCGGTCCCGACCGAGACGTGGAACGTCCCGATGGCGGGCGACACCCGCTTCACCTGGGAGTACGACGAGGGCCGCGACCGGCTGCTGAACCTGTACCAGAAGGGCAAGGACAAGCAGTGGGACGCGCAGAAGCGCATCGACTGGGACCTTGAGGTCGATCCGATCAACATCGCCGGGCTGCCGGAGAACTTCAACCCGCTGTTCGGGTCCGACATCTGGGACAAGATGTCGCAGAAGGAGAAGGACGAGTTCGGCCGCCACCAGGGCTCGTGGCTGTTCAGCCAGTTCCTGCACGGCGAGCAGGGCGCGCTGAACGTCTCGGCGCGCATCGTCCAGACCGTCCCGGACCTGGACTCGAAGTTCTACGCCGCCACCCAGACCATGGACGAGGCGCGCCACGTCGAGCTGTACGCGAAGTTCGTGCACGAGAAGATCGGCATGTACTACCCGGTCAACCAGGACCTGGCGAAGCTGCTCGCCGAGTCGCTGGAGGACAGCCGCTGGGACCTGCCCTACCTCGGCATGCAGGTCCTCATCGAGGGCCTCGCCCTCGCCGCGTTCGGGCTGTACCGCGACATGTCGACCAACCCGCTGGTCAAGCAGCTCCTCGCGTACGTCATGCAGGACGAGGCACGGCACGTCGCGTTCGGGCGCCTCGCGCTCAAGGACTACTACGCCGAGCTCACCGACAAGGAGCGGGCCGAGCGCGAGGAGTTCGTCGTCGAGGGCTGCTACCTGATGCGCGACCGCTTCAAGGGGCGCGAGATCTTCGAGCAGCTCGACATGCCGGTCGACCGGTGCATGGAGTACGTCGACAACTCCGACATGTACACGCTCTATCAGTCGCTCCTTTTCAGCCGCATCGTCCCGTGCGTCCGGGACGTGGGCCTCTGGGGTGACAAGGTGCAGGCCGCCTACCAGGACATGGGCGTCCTCGACAACGCCAAGGCCGACCTCGAAGCCCTGATGAGGCAGGACGAGGAGATCGCCGAGAAGGTCGACGAGGAGCGCTACGCGACCGAGCTCGCCGCCCGCCAGGACGAGGTCGACGAGGCCATCTCCCTCGGCGCGGCCGAGTAGCCGGACCGCGGTCGGGCGGGGGCGTCCTCCGGGACGCCCCCGCCCTTTGCTTTATCCGAAATTGTCAGCATTTGGCATTTCGCCGAACAGCTATGATCAGTTCATCTAGATCTTTCTGGTTTCCCCAAGTCATTTTCGAATCGGCCGCATCCGGCCGCGCTGTGTACTAGCGTCCCCGCTCGACGGTGCGCCGGGATTCACCAGCCGCTCGGGCGCACGCCACAGGTGCACGGCCAATCCGAAAACCCCGGGGGAAAGAATGAACCGCTCCGCCAGAAGCCTGTTCAGGGTCTCCGTCCTCGCCTCGTTCGCCGCCGCGATCGCCGTGGCGGCCGCCCCGACGGACGCCGCACCCGCGAAGGCGGCGCCGAGCGCGGCGTCCGGCCCGTCCACGCTGCTCCTGTACGAGACCGCCTCCACGGGCCATACCGTCATGCGCACCCTCCCCGCCCCCGTCGCCGGGACGGGCGGCCGGACCGCGGAGCTGGGCACCGGCGCCGCGGACGGGCTGCTGCGGGCCGCGCCGGCGGGCTCGGGCATGCGCACCGCCCGCGCCCGGTGCCGGGTGCGCCCGGACGAGACGCTCGGGTCGAGCACCGGGCTTGGGCTGCCGGACGCGCAGCTGCCGTCCGTCGGCCAGGCCCCGATCAGTGGGCTCCCCCAGGGCGACTGCCCAAGTGCGACCCACCGTGACGCCCGCGCTAGCAAGCCCGGGACGGCGCTGCCCATCCCGCCCGGTGGAGGGGGCGACGTCCCCGGCACGCTGCTCGGCGGCGTCGGCAAGCTCGGCAAGGGCCTGCCCACCGGCAAGCTCCTGCCCGGCGGCAAGCTCGGACACCGCGAGGCCGCGCGGAACGCCCGCGCCGCCGAGACGCCCATCAGCCTGGCCGGCCCGGGGCCGAACTCCGGGCTGCCGGACCTCGGGTCCCTGCTCGGCGGCGCGACCCCCGGTGGCCTGCCCCTCGGCTCGGTGCTCTTCCCGCGGGCCGCCCGGTACGCCGGGCCCGCCCCGTCCGGCGACCTGGTCGGGCAGGCTGGCGGCACCGTGGACAAGGCCAAGTCCGGCCTCGGCCGGCCCGAGGGCGGCGTCGGCAACGTTGTGGACGTCCTGAAGGCGCGTGACGGCGCCGCCCGCAGGACGGCTGACGGCGGGCCGGAGGACGGCCCGCTGTCCATGCCCGACGCGTCCGTGCTCGGCGTGCCGAAGGTGCCGGCGGTGCCTGCGGTGCCCGCGGTTCCGGCGGTTCCGGCCGCCGGCGGGCGCGGCTGACGCGCCGCCTGTCGTCCCAGCTCACGGGGCGGTCCGACGGAAGTGATCTTCCGTCGGGCCGCCCCGTTCCCATGTGCCGGATCCTTTGTTATCCGTCCGAGATCAGCGGTATGCGCGCAGTAAAGACGATCTTGAAATGTGGTCACCCGATGAAGTTGATCAGCTTCGGCGGGCAAAAGGTGAGGTGACAAATCCCACAAACAACGGCTCTACGGCTTGATCTATGGAGGACACAACGTACGGTCAGGGACTTGTGCGGCGCTTCAGCGATTTCGAAAAGTGAAGATGCCTTTCCAGCCGCACCTGCCGGACGCCGATCCGCGATCATGCGGACGCGCCTGAGAGAACGGCGCGAAGCGGGCCGATGAGCCCGCGGGCGGCGGGGGATCCGGGGGACGGCCTACGTCGCCCGGCCCTGCCATGAGAGAGCGGCGGTGAGATCCGCCGGGCGTCCGGGGTCCTGTCCCCTAACAAAGGACTCCTCTGTGGGTAGCCCTGTCAGGCGTCTTCTTCGAGCGCGCCTACGCACCATCCTGATCGTCTCCGGCGCCGCCGTCGCCGTCCTCGCCGCGGGCGCTTTCGCCCTGGCCGGACGCGAAGGCCCCGCCGACTCGGCACAGGCGGCGCAGACCGCGCCCCAGGCCGCGGACCCGCTGGCGGACCGTCCGCACGGCGAGCCGACCCGCGCCGGCCGAGGCCGGCCCCGCTCTCCGGAGCCGTCACCTTCGAAGACTCCCAGGAAGGGCAAGAAGAAGAAGTCGTCGAAGGCCGACAGCCAGGCCGCGAACCTGGCGAAGCCCAAGAAGAAGAAGCAGTACAAGGTCGTGAAGTCGGGTTCCTGCGAGGCCTCCTACTACTGGGAGGGCCAGATGACCGCGAGCGGCGAGCCCTTCGACCCGAGCGAGCTGACGGCCGCGCACAAGACGCTGCCGCTGGGCTCGAAGGTCCGGGTGACCAACAAGAACAACGACCGTTCGGTCGTCGTCCGCATCAACGACCGCGGCCCGTACGCGGGCGGACGCTGCCTGGACCTGTCCAAGGCCGCCATGAAGAAGGTCGGCGGCACCGGGTCGGGCGTCATTCCCGTCCGCTACGAGGTCCTGTCCAAGGGCTGACCCGCTCGGTCACCACCCGCCCGGCGGGCGCGGCAGCGTGCCCGCCGGGCGGTCAGAACCCGTGGCCCAGCCCGGCGCCCGTCCGTGCCTCCGGGGCGTTCCCCGTGCCGGACGACCACGAACCGTGCCGCCGCTCCATCGGCTGCGTGTCACCGCTCGCCTCGGCCGCCCCGCCACCGGGCCCGGCCTGCGCGGCCCCCTCGGCCGCCCCGGGCGCGAGCGTGGCGAGACGGTCGCGGAACCAGTCGGTGAGGACGCCGTCGACCCGGACGGCCTCGGTGATCGGCGGACGCGGCTCGGTGCCGGGCTCGGCGGCCAGCGCGTGCCCCATCCGGAACGTGGTCGACTCCGCCTGGCCGCCGTGCCTGCGCAGCTCGTCGCGGAGCGCCGTGATCTCCCGTGCGGGGACGACGCGGTCCTTCGCGCCGCCGACGAGCAGGACCGGGACGTCCCGTCCGGCGATGTCACCGGCGAGGGCCCCGAGGTCGAGCCGGTCGGCGAGCGCGACGGCGTGCTCGCTCCAGGCGCGCTCCGAACCGGACCTCTTCTCCACCGCCCGCGCGGCCCGCGCCGGGGCGACGACGGGCGCGACGAGCGCGGCGGTGCTCACCGGGACCACACCGTGCGCCACGGCGAGCAGGGCGGCCGCGCCGCCCGCGCTGAAGCCCGCGAGGCCCACCGGGCCGTCCGGGACGTCGAGGTCGCGGCGGATCTGCGCGAGCGCGTCGGGCAGCCGCCGGGCGGCGTTCTCCACGGCCGCGCAGTACGCCTCGATGCTCTCGGTCTCCAGGATCGAGCCGGAGCCGAGACCGCCGGGCGAGCGCCCCGGCAGGTCGAGATAGACGCGCCACACGGGCACGCCCGTCATCGGGATCGCCGTCGCCAGCGCGCTCGCCGCCCGTGGCGGGTCGAAGCCGGGCCAGGCCACGATCAGCCGGGTCGGGCCGGACGCGGTCGCGTCGACGGCCGTCGGGGGCAGCGCGACATAGGCGTCGCCTGCCACGGTGCCGTGGACGGGGCGGTTCGTATCGTCGCCGCTCATATCGGTACGTCAGCTCCTGCGATGCTCGACGGGCTTTGCCGGTCGTGCCGGGCGGAGGCGGCGCTCCCCCGGATCGCCCATGCTCGCAGCGGCCGCCAGCCGACACGCCGCGAACCGCCGCACGTCGACCACGAGAGTGATGAACACCTCACCTGAGGTCACCCGGATCGAGCGCGATCGCCCGATCCGATCGATGATCGTGCTGGCGAGAGCCGGATCGGCCCGGGGTGTGACCCGCACCTCATGATCGATCGAAGGGAACAATTCCGGCACTCGTCGCGTCCTAGTCGTACGTGGGCGTTGCGGGGGCGCGCCCGCCCAGACGTCCCGATTCAAGGAGTGCTGGTGGACAGGAAGCGCAGTGCGGCCGCCGCCGGGCAGGCCTGGCATATCTACCGCGAGACGCTCGAACCCGACGCGCCAGGATTCTGGGAACGCTTCCGCGCCGTTCCCAGGATGCTCAAGTCGGTCCTGCGCGGGCAGTACAAGGGGATGTCCTTCGGGACGCTCGGACTGCTCGCCCTGGGGCTCGTCTACATCATCTCCCCGATCGACGCCATTCCCGACGTCATCCCCGTCGTGGGCATCGCCGACGACACCGGGCTGGCCCTGTGGCTGGCGACCGTGCTGGTGAAGTCCGCAGGGGACTTCGTCACCTGGGAGCGCAGCGGGCGCCCGACCGTCATCGTCGGCGAGCCCGTCGACTGACGACCGCACGGACTCAGGAGGCGTTCGGCCCCAGTTCCTTGGCGAAACGGTCGGCGGCGTCGCGCATGATGGGCACGACGTTCGGAACGGCCTCGTGCGTCATACGTCCTGAAGGCCCCGACACCGAGATGGCCGTCAACGTCGGCGCACCTTGCAACGCCACCGCGACGCACCGGACACCGAGCTCCTGCTCCTCGTCGTCGAGCGCGTAGCCCTGCCGGCGGATCTGCTCAAGTTCCGCTAGCAGGGCTTCTGCGTCGGTGAAGGTGTTGGGCGTGTGCGCGTCCATGCCCGTCCTGGCGAGGATCTCGCGGACCCGATGGTCCGGCAACTGCGCCAGGAGCGCCTTCCCCACACCCGTGCAGTGCGGCTGGACGCGCCGCCCCACCTCGGTGAACATCCGCATCGAGTGCTTGGACGGCACCTGCGCCACGTACACGGCCTCGTCCCCCTCCAGGACCGCCATGTTGGCCGTCTCGCCGACCTCCTCCACCAGCCGCGACAGCACCGGCCGCGCCCACGTGCCGAGCAGGCGGCTCGCGCCCTCGCCGAGCCGGATGAGGCGCGGGCCCAGGGCGTAGCGCTTGGACGGCTCCTGCCGGACATAGCCCTGGTTGACCAGCGTCCGCATCAGCCGGTAGATCGTCGGCATCGGCAGCCCGGAGACCTCCGTCAGCTCCGACAGCGCCATCTCGCCGCCCGCGTCCGCCAGATGCTCCAGCAGCTCGAACGCGCGGGCCAGCGACCGAACGCCCTCCGTCACCCGTGACTCCTCTCCATCGCGATCACCCGATTCTACGAAGATTCGATTTCGCTGTGCGAAAGAGGGTGGGTTGCCGGGATGCGGCACGTTACTCCGGCGAGTGACGCGGCAATAACTCCTTGTGTCCGACATCGTGAGCGCGGCCCCCGGGTGCCCACGAGGAGACCGCTAGGGGGAGCGTGTGCGAGGGGAGCGCCGAGGAGCCCGCTGGGGCGCGATCACGGTGAGCAGCGCGCTGGCCGCGCCGCTCACGCTGATGAGCCCGGCCGCCCAGGCGGTGCCGGAGACGGCCCCGCCGAACGTCCGGTTGCGTGTGGCCACGAAACCCGACGGCGTCACGTTGCAGGGATCCGACTACACGCTGGCCTTCACCGTCCGCGTCAGCGCCCAGGGCGGCGTCGCCCGCAAGGCCGGCCTGCGCCTCACTGCCGACCGCCCCTTGTCCTGGACGAGCCGCACACCTGATTGCTCGCCGCTCGGCTCCGGCCAGGGGCTGCGCTGCGTCCTTGGCGATGTGGGCCCGGAGGGGCGTGAACGTAGGGGGACCGTCCGGTTCCCGGCCTCGCTGGTGCAGGGACCGTCCGCGAAACCCCTGAGCATCCTCGCCGTAGCGGACGCCTCCAACGCCCCGCGCCGCTCGACCCGCACCTTCCTCGACTTCACCAAGACCGCCCGGACCGCGTTGAACGGCGCTTCACCTAACCCGTCCAGCGTCGGCCAGAGCGGCGATGAGTTCACACCCTGCACCAACGACAAGGCGAGCCCCGCCACGCAGTGGTGCCCAACGGCCCCCCTGCCCGGCGCCACCAAAGAGACGCAATGCAAGAAGAGCAACACAAGCCCGCCCACCCGCCCGTGCACGCCACCTTCTGGAAGCGATCCAGCGTACGCAGCCAAGCCGCAGCCCGGTACGCCATCACAGTGCGCGGTCGCGGCATCCGACAAGGGCAGCCGCCCGTGTACGTCGCCTTCTGGCAGCGATCCGGCGCAGGCCAAGCCGGGCTCCAGCGCGAAGCCCAGCGCGGGTGGCGGGCCGTCGCAGTGCGCGGGCGCCACGTCGGGCGGGGGCGGCCCATGCGTGTCGCCTTCCGGTGGCGAGGCGGTGCACGCTGCTAAGCCGCGGTCCGTAATGGGGCCTGGCGCGGGTGGCGGGCCGTTGCAGTGTGCGGGGGGCGCGTCGGGCGGGGGCGGTCCTTGTGTGTCGCCTTCTGGTGGGGAGCCGGTTCATGCTGCTAAGCCGCGGGCCAGTGTTCAGCCCAGTGCGGGTGGGACGGTGGCGCATTGTGTCGCTGGTGACTTCGGGGGGAGTGGACGGCCGTGTGCGTCGCCATCCGGTGGGAAGGCGACGCACGGGGCCAAGTCGAGTCCTAGTTCGCAGCTGAGTGGGCCTTGTGTGCGGGGCAACGCTGGCGGCGGGGGGCGGGCGTGTCCGTCGCCGTCCAGGTGGAACCCGACGCCTGGTGTCACGTCATCTGGGTCTTCCCCAGGAGCGGGTAGCGCGCCGCCGCAGTGTGTGGGGGGCGGCTCTGGCGGGAGTGGACGGCCGTGTGTGTCGTCCAGCCACGGTGTTAAGCCGTCCCCTAGGGCTCATCCGCGGCCGGTGGGGCCGGGGGGTCCGTCTACGCCGTGCGTGGGAAGCAGTACGACCGTGGAGGGGTGGCCGTGTCCGGCGACAATCCATGGAAAGACGCCCCACGTTGCGGTGCCGTCCGACAGCGGTAAGCCGCGTCAGAGTTCGAAGCCGTCATCTCACGTCCTGCCGCCGCACAGCGCGAAGCCGAGCCACAGCGCGAAGCCGAGCCACAGCGCGAAGCCGAGCCACGGTGTGAAGCCGAGTCACGGTGGGGCGCCGTCCGGTGGTGTGGGGCCGAGTGGGAGTGTTGAGCCGCCGCACAGTGTGAAGCCGAGCGTGGCCGCTAAGCCGGGTGAGAGTGGGAAGCCGAGCCCGGGCGGTAAACCCGAGGTGGGTGCCCAGCCGGGCGGGGGCGGTCTGCCGCCTGGGGGCGGGCCGGTTGTGGACGGGCCGGGGATGCCGGGCGGGAGTGGGCAGCCGAATGCCGGGGTTCCGGTCGCTCCGAATGTGCCCGGGCAGGTGCTGCCAGTGCCGTCGGCGCCGGTCGTGCTGCCGCCGGTGAAGCCTCCGGCCCTGCCGCCGGTGGCGGACGCGAGTCATACGTCCCTGATGTCGCCGACCGGCGTGGAGGAAGGCGACGGGACGGACTGGGCCGTCGTCCTGGCCGTGGCGCTGGTGGCCGAGATCGGCCTGCTGTGGGGCGCGGCCTGCATCGTCCTGGCACGGCGCCGGGTGGCGCTCAGCCACGCCGAGTCCAGGGCAGAGCAGGACAGAACGGGCTGATGCCGACGAAGGGGCTAGGGCGACGCGAACGGGCGCGTGTCCCGGTCCCGCGTCCGAATCGGCGGACGAGTGTCCTGTATCGACCCGAAAAGGGTCCAGTGTCAGTATGCTGACCGGCGACGGTAAAGGCGGGCGTGACGGACAGGGGATCCGGTATGTCAGACGCGACGCTGCAGTGCCCGAAGTGCGACTCCAAGCTCGACACGCACGAACGCCACGGGGTCGTGATCGAGGAATGCCCGGGATGCAAGGGCGTCTTCCTCGATCGCGGCGAACTCGAGCAGCTCATCGACGCGGAGAGCCGCTACCTAGCCGAGCTTCCGGACGAGGTGAACCCGGAGACGACGTACCAGGGGCGGCACCGGCGGGGCATCATGCAGCAGATCTTCTCCGCCGACCGGTAGCCCCGGGCACGGTCGGTGACCGGCCGGAAGCCCAGGTGTGAAAGGGGATTTCCTCTTGTCACGGGGATGACAAACCGTGCTTCGGCGAATGTGACCGGCAGCTAATATCGCGCACTGACTACCATCCGGTAGCTTTGTGATCATCGCCGGTCACCGGGGCGTCCAGGCAGAGTCGTCCGGCGGGCGCGGCGCGCCTGCGCCGGCGGAGTGCGACCCCTCACGCATCGTCCACGGCCCCGTCCGGCCCGTCCCCTCGGGAGATGATCAATGGCATTGGGCTCGCTGCTTCCCGAACTCCTGCCCGGCGGCTCCGGCCGCACCCCGCTGATCGAGCGGGTCGCGCGGTGGGCGAGGGAGAAGCCGGACGCCCCGGCCTACACCTTCGTCGACTACTCGGCCGACCCGTCCGGCGCGCACCTCACGCTGAGCTGGGCCGAGACCGACCGGCGGGCGCGCGCCATGGCGGTGACGCTTCGGCAGGTCACCGGGCCGGGGGAGCGCGCCGCGCTGCTGCTGCCGCAGACGCTCGAATACATGATGACCATGCTCGGCGCCCTGTACTCGCACGTCATCGCGGTCCCGCTGTTCTCGCCCGACCTGCCGGGGCACGCCGACCGGCTGATCGGCGCCTACACCGACGCCGAGCCCGCGGTGATCGTCACGACGCGGAACGCGCTGCCGCACGTGGAGAAGTTCCTCGCCGACCACGACGTCCCGCAGCCGAAGGAGATCGTGTTCGCCGAGGAGGTCGACCTGTCCCTGGCGGACCGCTGGCGCGACGAGACGGTCGCCTTCGACGACGTCGCCTACTTGCAGTACACGTCGGGATCGACGCGCCGTCCCGCCGGAGTGGAGATCACCCACGGGAACGTGACGGCGAACGCCGCGCAGCTGTGGGCCGGGTGGGCGCCCGAGAAGCCGGACCCCGAGCTGGTGAGCTGGCTGCCGCTGTTCCACGACATGGGGTTGATCGCGACGATGGCGCTGCCGCTGGTGCGCGGCGACCACGCCATCTACACCGACCCCGTCTCGTTCATCATGAACCCGATGCGGTGGCTGCAGCTCATCGCGGGACGTCCCGGCAAGAACGTCTACACCGCCGGTCCGAACTTCGCCTACGAGTACGTCGCGTCCATGGCCGCGCCGGAGAAGATCGCCGATCTGGACCTGTCCGGCCTGACGACCTGCCTGAACGGCGCCGAGCCGATCCGCACCTCGACGCTGTCGACGTTCGCCGACGCGCTGGCGCCGGCCGGGCTGCGTCCGGGCGCGCAGGCGCCGGGCTACGGGCTGGCCGAGGCCACCGTGTTCGTCACGGCCGCCGCCGAGGACGTCCCACCGAGGATCATCTCGGTGGACCGTGAGGCGCTCACCCAGGGCGACCTGCGGCTCCGCGAGGACGGCGCCGAGGGGACGACCGCGCTGGTGTCGTGCGGACGCCCGTGCGGGCAGATCGTCGCGATCGTCGACCCCGAGGCCCGCGTCGAGCAGCCGGACGGGAGGGTCGGCGAGATCTGGGTCCACGGACCCAACACGGCACCCGGCTACTGGCGCAACTCCGAGCGGAGCCAGGAGACGTTCGGCGGCGAGCTGCCCGAACCAGGGGACCTGCCGTCCGGGCCGTGGATGAAGACCGGCGACTACGGGGTCGTCCACGAGGGTGAGCTTTATGTGACCGGCCGTATCAAGGACCTCATCATCGTGGACGGCCGCAACCACTACCCGCAGGACATCGAGGTCACCGCGCAGGAGGCCCATCCGGCGGTCCGCCCCGACCACGTGGCGGCGTTCGCGCTCACCGGGGAGGAGACCGAGCGGCTGGTGGTCGTCGCCGAGCGCAACCGCCGCGTCCCCCTCGGGCGGCTCGACGTCGACGAGGTGGAGTCGGCGGTCCGCGCGGCCGTCAACGTCGAGCACGAGATGAGCGTCCACGCGTTCGTATTGATCGAACCGGGTGGCGTGTCGCGCACCTCCAGCGGGAAGATCGCACGGGCCGCGACCCGGCAGCGCTACCTGGACGGCGACCTGGCGACGACCGCGGACCGCCTCGCGTCCCGCAGGTGACGACGGAACCGGCCGTGCGGGGGCGAGGGAGCCTCCGGGCGGCCGTGGAAACAGGAGGAACATGCTTTCGGGGCTGGGGCGTCTCATCCACCGGCGGCGCTGGACCAGCCTCGTCCTGATCCTGATCATGACCGTGGTGGCGGGCGCCTGGGGGCTCGGCGTGTTCGCCAAGTTCAAGGAGGGCGGCTTCGAGGACCCCGACGCGTCCTCGACGCTCGTCGCCAAGCTCGGCGCGACCTACTTCGGCAGCACCAACCCCGACGTCCTCGTGCTGTATTCGAGCGACACCATGACGGTGGACGACCCGCGCTTCGAGGCGAGCGTCGTCACCACCATCGCACGGCTGCCCAGGGCCCAGGTCGAGGAGATCATCTCCTACTGGTCGTTCAACGGCGAGGCCGCGCGCACGTTCGCCTCCCACGACCGGCACTCGACCTTCGTCGCGGTGAAGCTGAAGGGCGAGGAGGCAGCGGACAAGACGGAGAACTACCACGCCGTCAAGGACCGCATGGCCGCGCCAGGACTCGACGTCCGGTTCGGCGGCAGCGTCCCGCTGGGCGAGGAGTTCGGCAAGCAGGTCGTCGCCGACATCGTCCGCGCCGAGACCATCACCATGCCGCCCCTGCTCATCCTGCTCGTCATCCTGTTCGGCGCCGTGGTGGCCTCGTCACTGCCCATCGTCGTGGCCGTCTTCTCGACGGTCGGGGGACTGGCCGTCCTGCACGTGGTGACGTACGCGGCCGACGTGACGTCCTTCGCGCTGGAAGTCGTCACGATGATGGGCGTCGGCCTCGCGATCGACTACTCGCTGTTCATCATCAGTCGTTTCCGTGAAGAACTTCAGCGCGGCATGGCCGCGCAAGGTCTGCCGCCAGGAAAACCCTGGAAGCGGGAGGACGGCAAGGTAGCGCGCAAAGCCGCCAAGAAAGCGCACAGGACGGCTCTCAAGCCCATACGCGAAGCCGCCCTGGCGGCCACCATGGCGACGGCGGGCCGCACCATCATGGTCAGCGGCATCACCGTCTCGTCGGCTCTCGCGGGCCTCCTGCTCTTCCCGCAGATGTTCCTCCGGACGATCGGGCTCGCCGGCATAGCCACCGTCATGGTCGCGGTGTTCGGAGCCACCGTTCTGCTGCCGACGCTCTTGGCCCTCCTCGGGCCACGTGTCGAAGGCGGGCAGATGTGGTGGCGGCGTCCCTCGTCCAAGCGCGCGCGGCGAGACCCCGAGAGCGGCTTCTGGTACCGGCTCGGCCACAGCGTGATGAAGCACCCGCTCCCATACTTCGCGGTCGTGCTCGTCATCCTGGGCGTGATGTTCGTGCCGTTCCTGAACGTCCAGTTCGGCAGTGTGGACGCCCGGGTCCTTCCCAAGGACAGCCCCACCCGCGCCGTGGTGGAGACCATCAAGAAGGACTTCCCCAACGGGTCCGTTGAGCCCATCGATGTGGTGGTGTCCGGAGACCTCATCCCGCGCGACTGGACGCCGTCCGGCAAGGGCGACCCCATCCCGCCCTACCTGGAGCAGTTCAGGAAGCAGCTCGGGTCGCTCCCCGGCGTCACCGAGGCCCAGTTCACCGGCTACTCCGGTTCGTACGGGGGCGTGCGCATCTCCGTCACGCACAAGTACGAGCCGATGGACCAGCACGCCCAGGACCTCGTCACCGAGATCCGCGGGATGAGCCTGTCCAAGGACGGCTACCCGATGCACATCGACGTCGGCGGCAGCACCGCGTCCCAGATGGACCTGATGTCGAGCCTGATGAGATCCCTGCCGAAGATGGCGCTCGTCGTCGGGATCGCCACGTTCGTCCTGCTCTTCATGTTCTTCGGCTCGATCGTTCTGCCGCTGAAGGCCATCGTCATGAACGTCCTGTCGATCGGCGCCTCGTTCGGCGCGATCGTCTGGGGCTTCCAGTACGGGCACCTGGCCGGGCTGCTGAACTTCACCCCCACCGGCGGCGTCGAGGCCACCAGCATGATCCTCATCCTCGCGGTCGTGTTCGGCCTCTCCATGGACTACGAGGTCTTCCTGCTGAGCCGCATTCGCGAGGAATGGGACCTCACGCACGACAACCGCGTCGCCGTCGCGTCCGGCATGCAGCACACGGGCGGCATCATCACCAGCGCCGCGCTGCTCTTCCTCCTCGTCATCGCCGCGTTCAGCATGGCCGGGATCACCGTCGTGAAGCTGATCGGCGTCGGCATGTTCGTGGCCGTCGTCGTGGACGCCGCCCTCGTCCGCTCCCTCCTCGTCCCGGCCACGATGCGCTTCATGGGCTCGGCCAACTGGTGGCTGCCGGGCTTCCTCGCCGGCCTGCACGCCCGCATGGACCTGCGCGAACGCAGCACCCTCGCCCCGGCCGGCGCCACCGCGACCCCGCCCCGCCTGCCGGACGAGCAGCCCTTCCCCTACGCCATCAACTGGGCGGAACCGACCCCGCCCCCCGCGGGCACCGTGCCGCCGGACGGGCACGTCCGCCCGGACGCCGCCGACCCGGCCGGGATGCGGGCCGCGCCGGAGCCGCTCACCCCTCAGGACCCCGAACCGTCCGGCACGCCCGTCGGCCCGGAGTGGCAGGACGCTCCTGCACGCAGGACGGCCAAGGTCGCCGGTGACGTGCCGCGCGCCCGCCATCGACCGGACGCGAACGCCGCGTTCCAGGCCGCCCCGCAGCCGAGCACGGGCGAGTCGCCGAAGCTCGTCTTCCAGACGGCTCCCGGCGGCGCGGGGTCTGGCGCGTCAAAGCCCCAGGGAGCGCCGTGGGCGCCGTGGGCGGACGGCCCGCCGCAGCCGAAGCCGCGCACCGCCCCGCGCACCAGGCGCGTGATCGTCGCCAATTCGGACGGCTCAGGCTGGCACTGGGGCGAGGAAGACGACACACCCTGACGCCCTGATCAGGCGAGCTTGCCTTCGATCCAGCGGACGCCGAAGTCCACAACGTCGGACGCCTCGAACAGGTGACTCGCGGCAGCGCCGACCTGCCCTTCTCGCCCGAGTCCGGCGTGGAGCATGTCGCGGGCGATGGTCTCGAAGGGTTCCACTCCTTCGGGCACGACCGGGGTGTAGTCGAAGGCGCCGTTCTCAGAGTCGATGTCGTGAAAGCGCCGCCATACGCGCTCGCCGTTCACGCTGATGGGTTGCTCGTAGGTGACGAACCGCTTCGCCGGCGCCTTGGCGAGCGCCTCAGCGTGGTGCAGGAGGGTGAGGGTGTCCAGGGGTGCGCCCAGCAACAGGACCCGACCGCCCATCGCGGTGAGACGGGCAAGGGGACTGCCGGGGCCGTGCGGGTCGTCCCAGGGGTGGTCGTCCATCAGCGCGTGGGCCGCCGGGCCGAGGGCGGCGAAACTCGCGTCCGGGTGGCGGCTGCGGACCGCGCCCGGCCATCGGCGCAGCGCCTCGGGCAGCCGTCCGTTGGCGTGGTCGGCCTCGCTGGTCCGGGGGTCATAGGCCGGATGCTCGGCACGCATGGCGGCCTGCCAGTCCGCCGGCCAGTCGGTGAAGTCGTACGGCAGGGCGTCGTTCCAGCCGCAGGTCACCATAAGAGTGCCCCTGTCGCCGACCGCGTCCCGCAGCGCATCGATGACCGTCTGAGAGCCACCCGCGACAAACCCCAGGGCCGACATCCGGGTGTGGAACATGACGATGTCGCCGTCAGCCAGCCCGAGCCGGGTCAGCGCCCGAACGAGCCCCCCGCGCGTGACCGGACCGCTGGAACGTCCAAGAAGTTCGCGCTCACCCACGGCCGAAACTTAAGCGCCCCCCTCCCACGGCGGCCACTCCTTTTCAGACCACGCCAAGAGCGCCACCCCGACTGCCCCTCCCCCTCGGGCCGCGCAGGGAGCGACGTCCCCGACGTGACGTTTCCGCGAGGCTTGCCTTTCTCGGACGTAAGGCACCCGGCACCTCGCCACCCCGTCGGAGCAGGACCCGTCGGCGCGATGTGACTACGACGTCCCGTCAAAGGAGCGAGTCGATGATCTCTTGTGCCCGTCCGACGCCGTCCTCGTCCCGAATGCGCTGCCCCAGCACACTCGCCTGGTCGGCCATCCCCTGATCCCGGACCGCACGCCGGATCTTCTTGGCGAGCCGCGGCACGGTCATCGCGCGGAATGGCAGGGGGGCGGGCCCCGCCCCCAACGCCGCGACGCGTTCGCCCCAGTACGGCTGGTCGCCGAAGAACGGGCACACCACGGTGGGCACCCCTGCCCGAAGCCCCGCCGCCGTCGTGCCGGCGCCACCGTGGTGCACGACCGCCGCCATGCGCGGGAACAGCCATGAGTGCGGCACGTCCCGAACGGCGAAGACGTCCTCGTCCGATGTCGCCGGGTCGCCCTGCACGATCCCTCGGACCCCGGCGAGCTTCAGGGCCGCACACACGGCCATCCCGGTCATCTCGGCGTCTTTGGGCACCATGCTCCCGAACCCGACGTACACCGGCGCGGGCCCCGCCGCCAGGAACTCCGCGAGCTCCCCGGGCGGCTCCCATTCGGGCTCGTCGAGGAACCAGTAGCCCGTCAGGTTCACGTTGGAGGCCCAGTCCTTGGGGCGCGGAACCACCACCGGACTGAAGCACGCCAGCACCGGGCCGCCGTCGGCCCGCCGGCCTCGCAGCGGCAGCCGCGGCAAGCCCAGCGTCTCGTCCCGCCACGGGTTGATGAACGGGCGCGAAAGCTGCCACGCGATCTGATCGACCGCGTGGAAGGTCGCCCGGTTCGCCCATGGCCCGAGCACGCGCGCCTGCGGGACGAACGGGTGCGGGAACGCCCCGGTCGGCTCGCTCGGCTGGAAATGGATCAACGCCCACGGAACACCGAGATGTTCGCCCAGATGCCGAGGAAGGAAACCCAGTGTGGGGCCCAAGATCAGGTCCGCGCCTTTACAGGCGTCCGAACACTCCGCCAGCAGCCGCTCGGCCATCGGCCCGAGGATCCGCCGGAAGCCGCCGAGGAACTTCACCGGATTACGCCCGCCGGCCAGCAACTCCTGCCCGGCGTCCGATTCGAGAATCTCCATCGGATCAGCCGTCAGGGGCGCCAGCTCCAGCCCCGCCGCGACGACCATCGGCGAGTACCGTGCACTCGCCACCAGCCGCACGTCGTCCCCCCGCGCCCGCAGCGCGCGTCCCAGCGCCACGCAGGGCTGGATGTCCCCCCGCGACCCCGCCGCGAAGATCACGATCCGGCTCACGCTACCTCCTACCAGGCATCACTACGCGGGACGATGTGCGGCTTCTCCGCCGGCTCCTCTTCGGGCACATAAGGCTCGTACCACCCCTCAGGCGGCGCGGGCCGCCCGCCGCTCCCGCCATCGGCTTCGCCGGCCCCCGCCGACCCACCGTCCACCAACGACTCCGCGCCCCCGTCCCCGCCCTCTGAACCGCCTCCGAGCAGCCCGTCGCCCATCTCTGGCGAGGTAGCCTCCGGAAGACCAATCGACCGCCCGCCCGGCGCCGCCTTCGCCCCCTCGGCAGGCCGCGTGGTGGCTACGCCTGCGTTGGCCTCTGGCCCGTCGAGCCACTGCGCACCGCTTTCGCCGAGATCGGCACGCTCGCCAGGTTCTGCTGGGTGTCCGTACCGGGGAGCGGTCGGGTGTTCGTCACTGGGGGCGGCCGTGCTCCCGCTCGTGGGTTGTCCGGTGCTTTCGGCGGCGGCTCCGGAATTGCCGCTGAATGGAGCCCTGCCGCCCTCGGTGGGTGTCGTTGGCTGCTCGTCCAGTGGCGTCTTGACGTCTTCGGCCGGCCGTGTGGCGGCGACGCCTGCGGTGGTCTGCGGGTTGCTGTCGAGCCGGTGCTCGCTGCTAGCGCCGGGGTCGGTGAGTTCACCGGGTGCCGCTGGGTGCCTGTGGCCAGGGGCGGTCGTGGTCTCGGTCGGGAGTTTTTCGGTGCTTCCGGCGGTGGTTCCCGAGTTGTTGGTGAGGGGGGACTTGATGCCTTCGGTGGGCTGCCCGGGGGCGGCCTGTTGGCCGGGGTCTTTCTTGGGCTGTCTGGTGGCGCGTTCGAGATGTGGGGAGGTGGGCTTGTGTTCTTGTTCGGCGGCGCTGGGGCGGGGCGCTGAGCCGTTGCCGAGCGGACGGTCTTCGGGGGCGCCAGTGCCGGGTGTGATTTCGCGCGGAGGTGCCCATTCGTGGCCTGGGGAGTCGGAGGCTTCTGCGGTTTCGCTTGCGTCGCGCGGGCCCGGGCTGTGCAGGGGTTCTGCTTGACCGCAGGGAGCCGTGAGGTTTCCCGGGGGCTCGTTCAAGGGTGGGGCGGCGCTGCCAGACGGCTTGGGGGTTGGGGGGTGCGGCAGGTTCCGCTGCGGGGGTGGGGCGGGGGGAGTGTTTGGGGGGAGGCTGAGCGGCGGTGGGGTGGGGGGTGTGTTCGAGGGGGGTTTGTTGGCTGGGGGTGGGGTGGGGGTGGCGGTGGGCGGTGGCTCCGCGGCGGTGGGCGGTGGCTCCGCGGCGGTGGGCGGTGGCTCCGTGGGGGTGGTGGGGGGTGGGTCTGTGGGGGTGGGCCAGTCTTTCCAGGGGTTGGGGGTGGGTGGGGGTGGAGGCCAGGGGGTTTCGGTCGTCCAGGTGTAGGTGTCGTCGTGGGGCTTCGGGGGAGTGTCGGTCCACCAGTGGGGGCCCGGGGTGGGTTCGGGCATGGGGTCTTCCTCCCAGGTGAGGGGGAGTGGGAGGGGCTCGCCCGGCGGAGTGGCGACGGCGATCGGGGCGGTCAGGGCGGGGACGGGGTCGCGAGGAGGTTCTGCGGGGCGGCGGGGGGTGGGTTCGACGAGGGGCGAGGACTTGCCGTGCTTGGGGCCCAGCCATCCCCGGCGGCTGGGGAGGGTGAGGCCGCTGATCAGGCCGCCGATGAGGACGAGGACGGCGCCGAGGATGAGGCCGGAGGCGGTGCCGCTGCGGAACGTCTCCAGTTCGGCGGCGCTCGCGCCCTCGTCGGGGACGTGGTGGATGAGCAGGCCCACGATGGCGATGCCGAAGGCGCCCGAGGCCTCGCGGATGACGTTGATGATGCCGCTCGCGACGCCCGCCTGCTGCTCCGGGACGGCCTTCAGGACGTACATGACGAGCGGCATGCCCATCGCGGCGCCCACGCCGACGATCATGACGCCGGGCATGAGGTCGGCGTAGCCGTCGCCCTGCTGGATGGTGGAGAACAGGAACATGCCGAAGGCCATGAGGGCGAGGCCGCCGCCGATCGCGGGGCGGGGGCCGAGCTTGGCGGCCAGCCAGAACGCGACGGGCGTCATGACCATGATGGCGATGGACGGCGGCAGCATCACCAGGCCCGCCTGGGGCGGGGAGAAGCCGAGGAAGCGCTGCAGGAACGTCGCCGAATAGAAGATCATCCCGTTGAATCCGATGCCGTAGAGCATCTGGGAGAGCAGGCCGCCGGCGAAGACCCGGTTGCGGAAGAACCGCAAATTGATCATTGGGTCGGGGGCCCAGCTCTCCACCAGGATGAAGCAGGCCAGGGCGATGAACGCGAGCGCGAACACGCTGAGGACGGACGGGTCGGCCCAGCCGTGCTTGTTCCCCGACTCCAGCCCGTAGGTGAAGGCGAACAGCATCGTGGCGGAGATGAGGACGCCGGGCAGGTCGACGCGGGCGTCGCGGTTCTCGCCCTTGCCGGTGAGGACGACGAGGCCGAGCAGGATGACGAGGATGCCGGGGACGATGTTGATCAGGAAGATCCAGCCCCAGCTCCACTGCTGGACGATGAAGCCGCCGATGGTGGGGCCGAGGGCGGTGGCGCTGGAGCCGGCGCCGACCCAGACGATCGTGCCGAGGGAGCGCTGCTTGTCGGTGCGGCCGACGGTGACCATGACCTGCGTGGCGGGGAGGGCCAGGGCGGCGCCGGCGCCCTGCGCGACGCGGGCGAGGATGAGGGTCGCCGAGTCGGGGGCGAGGCCGCAGACGGCGGACGCGGCGGTGAAGACGACCATCCCGGACACGAAGGTCACGCGGCAGCCGAAGACGTCGGTGAGCCGCCCGCCCGCCACCATCAGGCAGGAGAACATCAGGATGTAGCCGGTGGCGACCCAGTCCTTGGCCGAGTTGGACATGTCGAGGTCGCTCATGATGGTGGGCAGCGCGTTCGCGACCACCGTGTTGTCCATGGTGATCATGAATGCGCTGACGGCCACCACCGCCAGCGCCCATCGGTATCGGCCGCGGGTCAACAGTCCGTACGGCGTGAACTTCCGCACCGGACGCGGAAATCCGCCGCTTCCCCCTAAAAACAGTCGTCGCTATTGTTACTATTGGTTGGCGCTTCGTTACTCGGCCCTGACTCCAGGCCGTGGTACCACAACTATCCCATCAGGCCACATTGGTTACTGCTGAGTCTTGTCATCGCCGTGACAAGACGAGAGGGAGAAAAGTGGCCTGGGTGCGCATCGTGAGTCGGTCATCGTAAGACAAAGTGGTCCCTCCGCTTCGACGAACGATCCCGGTTTCATGGGGGGACCCCACCGCATGCAGAGCAACGATCGTTCCGGAGCCGCGCGGGAGAACGCGCAGGACGAGACACGGATCAGCGAGGATTCGGTCCGCCGGCACTTGATCGAGCAGATCGCGCGCCGCTCCAGGACCACCGCCGCCGAAGTCGACCCCGACCGGCCGCTGGAGGAGTTCGGTCTGGCCTCCAGGGACGCGGTCGCGATCGCGGGCGAACTCGAGCAGATGCTCGGGCGGGCCCTCCCCGCCACCCTCGTCTGGGAACACCCGACGATCAACAAGCTCTCCGTCGCGCTGGCAGGCGGGACCCCCGAGGACGCCCCGGCGCCGGAGCCGGTCGTGACGCGGGCCGCGAGCGACGAGCCGATCGCCGTCGTCGGCGCCGGCCTGCGCTTCCCCGGCGGCGGCCGCGACCTGACCGGCCCGGACGACTACTGGCGCTTCCTGACCGGGCGCGGCGACGCGATCCGCGAGGTGCCGGACGGCCGGTGGGACCCGTTCGACGACGGCTCCCCCGAGGTCGGCGACCTGCTCGGCAACACGACACGGCTCGGCGGCTTCCTGCAGGACGTCGCCGAGTTCGACGCGGCGTTCTTCGGCATCACCCCGCGCGAGGCCGCGGTGATGGACCCGCAGCAGCGGCTCGTCCTCGAAGTGGCGTGGGAGGCGTTCGAGCACGCGGGCATCGGCCCGGCGTCGCTGCGCGGCAGCCGCACGGGCGTCTTCGTCGGCGTGTCCGCGCCGGAGTACGCCGCGTTCACGGCGTCCGACCCGGCGTCTCTCGAACCGTTCACGGCGACGGGCGCGGCGCTCAGCATCATCGCGGGCCGGCTGTCGTACCTGCTCGACCTGCGCGGCCCCAGCATGATCGTCGACACCGCGTGCTCGTCGTCGCTGGTCTCGGCGCATCTCGCCGTGCGGGCGCTGCGCGACGGCGAGGCCGACGTGGCGCTGGCCGGGGGCGTGAACCTGCTGCTGTCGCCGACCGTCACGATGACGTTCGACCTTGCCGACGCGACGGCGGCGGACGGGCACTGCAAGGCGTTCGACGCCTCCGCCGACGGCATGGTCCGCGCGGAGGGCTGCGGCGCCGTCGTCCTGAAGCGGCTGTCGGACGCGGAGCGGGACGGCGACCGGATCCTCGCCGTGATCCGCGGCTCCGGCGTCAACTCCGACGGGCGCTCGAACGGCCTCGTCGCCCCGAACTCCGACGCGCAGCGCGCCCTGCTGCGGGACGTGTACGCGAGCGCGGGCATCGACACGCGGGAGGTCGACTACGTCGAGGCCCACGGGACGGGGACGTTCCTGGGCGACCCCATCGAGGCCAAGGCGGTCGGCGAGGTCCTCGGCGCGGGCCGCGACCTGGACGAGCCGCTGCTGATCGGGTCCGCGAAGTCCAATCTCGGGCACATGGAGTCCGCGGCGGGGATCGCGGGCCTCATCAAGACGGCCCTGGCGCTGCACCACCGGGTCATCCCGCCGAGCGCGCACTACAAGGAGCCCAACCCGCATATCCCGTTCGACGAGCTGCGCCTTGCGGTCGTCGCGGAGGAGACGCCGTGGCCTGACAGGGGACGTCCAGCACGGGCGGGCGTGTCCGGATTCGGCTTCGGCGGAACGAACGCGCACGTCATCTTGGAAGAGGCGCCCGCGCAGGAGGCGACCGTCCATCCGGCCGTCGTCAGGACGTTCCCACTGTCCGACACCAGCGACGACCGCATTCGCGACCATGCGGCCCTCCTGGCTGGGTGGCTCCCGAACCAGGACGTGAAACTCGCCGACGTCGCTCGCACCCTGCACCGGCGCGCCGGACGTGGACGGGCCCGCGCGGCCGTCGCCGCCAGGGACCGCGCAGGGCTGGTCGAAGGGCTGACCGCTCTCGCCGAGGGCCGTCCCCACCCGGGCGTGGTGACGGGTACGGCGCTCGGGGCGCCCGGCCGTCCCGTGTGGGTGTTCTCGGGGTACGGGGCGCAGCGCGCGGGCATGGCGCAGCGGCTCCTGGAGGAGGAGCCCGCGTTCGCCGAGGCCATCGACGACCTGGACGGCCTGTTCGCCGAGGAGGGCGGCCCCGACCTGTGGGCTCTCCTCGAAGAGGGGCGCAAGCCGGACGGCCCGGCCGACACGATGCCGGTGCTGTTCGCGGTCCAGATCGCCCTCGCCCGCATGTGGCGTGCGTACGGCGTCACGCCCGGCGCGGTGGTCGGCCATTCGATGGGCGAGGTCGCGGCGGCCGTCGTCGCGGGCGCGCTCACCGTGGAGGACGGCGTCCGCGTCATCTGCCGCCGGTCCCGCCTGCTGACGCGGCTCGTCGGCGGCGGCGCGATGGCGGTTCTCGGCGCGTCCGCCGCGGAGGTCGCGCGCCTCGGCGAGGGCCTGCCCGAGGTGTACGCGGCCGTGCACTCCTCGCCGAAGCAGACCGTGGTGACCGGCGACGCCGGCCAGGTCGCGGAGATCGTGGAGCGGGCCGAGGCGGAGGGCCGGCTCGCCCGGATGGTGCAGGCCGAGGGCGCCGGTCACTCGCCCCAGGTCGACCCGCTCGTTCCCGAGCTGCGCGAACTCCTCGCCGACGTGGGCGCCGAGCGGGGCGCCCCGCTCGCCGAGGGCATCAGGCTCTACACGACCGCCCTGGACGACCCCCGCGCCTACCTCGACTCCGCGGCCGCCCTCGGCGTCGACCACTGGGCGGCGAACCTGCGGAACGCGGTGCGGCTCACGGACGCGGTCGCCGCCGCCTCCGAGGACGGGTTCCGGACGTTCGTCGAGGTCAACGCGCACCCGATCCTGGCGCACGCGGTCGGCGAGACCCTGGAGGGGACGGGCGCGCTCGTCACCCACACGCTCAAGCGGGCGCCGAAGGGCCAGGAGACCGACGACACGCTGACGTTCCACGCGCAGCTCGCCACCCTGTCCGCGCACGGCCACGTGATCGGCAGGCCTGTGGACGGGCGGATCGTCGACGTCCCGCAGTCGCCGTGGCGGCACCAACGGCACTGGGTCGACCTGTCGGCGCGCAGATCGGCCCGGAGCGACGAGCATCCGCTGCTCGGTGCGCATGTGGAGCTTCCGGGCGAAGACCGGCACGCCTGGCGCGCGGACGTGGGGCTCGCCGCGCAGCCGTGGCTGGGCGCGATGGCCGTCCACGGCCTGCCCGCCCTGCCGGTCGCGGCGTTCGCGGAGATGGCGCTCGCCGCCGGGGCGGCCGCGCTCGGCGTCGAGGACGTCCGTGTCAACAGCCTGTGGATGGAGCGGCCGCTCGCGCTCGCCGACCATACGACCGTGACGACGACGTTCACCGAGGCGGAGCAGCGGGTGGAGATCCACGCCCTGACCCCGGCGGGCACGTGGGCGCGGCTGGCCAGCGCGGACGTCGGCGAGGACCACCGTCCGCCCGCCGCGGCCGGGCCGGGCGCGGCCACCGAGGTCACCGCCGCCGAGCGCGGCAGCCGCCACTACCGGCTGCATCCCGAGGTCTTCGACCGCTGCCTGTCCGTCCTGTCGGACGAGGCGGCGGGCGGCGACGGCGGCGCGTGGCGGGCCGAGACGATCGGCAGCCTCCGCGTGTTCGGGCCGACGCATCGCGGCGGGCACGTCCAGGCGAAGATCGTCCGGGACGGGGAGCACGTGACGGGCTCGGTCGCGCTGCTGGCGGCGGACGGCCGGGTCCTCGCAGAGGCGACCGGCATCGTGCTGCGCCGGGTCGAGCGCCACGACGTCCCCGTCCCGCTCGCCGACAAGCTCGTCGAACTCGTCTGGGACGAGACGCCCCTACCCGAGCGCGCCGAACCGTCCGAAGGCGGCACCTGGCTGGTGCTGGCCGAGGTGGACGACGCGCTGGGCAACGCGACGGCCGCCGGGCTGGAGGAGCGCGGGAAGCGCGTCATCCGGCACCGGCCGACGAACCGGCCGCCGGACGACCATCCGGCCATGGCCGAGCCGGTCGAAGGCGTCGTGCTCGTCCCGTCCGCCGATCTCGTGGACGAAGAACTCGTCCTGGCCGTCGCAGGGGTGAGCCGTTCGCTGCCCGACGGCCCCCGCCTTTTCGTCGCGACCCGCTCTGCCCTGCCCCTGGCGGGCGAAGGCGTGCCCGGCCACGGGTTCGTCAGCGCGCTCACCAGGGTTCTGGCGTTCGAACGCACCGTCCAGCGCGCCACCCATGTGGACGTCGACCGTCCGGCGGATCTCGTCACGGAACTCCTAGCGGGCGACGACGCGCGGGAGGTCACCTGGCGCGCCGGCACCCGGCAGGTGGCGCGCCTCGCGCAGACCGTCCTGCCGGAGACGCCGGCCAAGAAGAAGCGCGTCGTCCGGCGCGGCGGCGCGTACGTCATCACCGGCGGTTACGGCGGGATCGGCCTGGTCACCGCGCGGCTGCTGGCCGAGCGGGGCGCCGGGCGCATCGTCCTGTCCGGGCGCGGCGGGCCCGACGCCGACGCCGAGAAGGTGATCGCCCGCCTCCGCGAGGACGGCGTGGACGTCGGGGTCGTGCTCGGTGACATCGCCCGGCCCGGTACGGCGGAACGCCTGGTCAGGGTCGCCCAGGAGGGCGGGACCAGGCTGTGCGGCGTGGTGCACGGCGCCGGGGCGATCGACGACCGGCTGATCGCCGACCTCGGCCCGGACGATCTCCACAGGGTGTGGACGGCGAAGGTCGAGGGCGCGCGGCGGCTCAGCGAGGCCACCTGGGACCTCGACCTCGACTGGCTCGTCACGCACTCCTCGGCCGCCGCGCTGCTCGGCTCGCCGGGGCAGGCCGCCTACGCCGCCGCGAACGCCGCGATCGACGCGCTCATGGCGTACCGGCGCGCGAACGGGCGCCCCGGGACCACCATCAACTGGGGCACGTGGTCGCGGGTCGGCGGGGCCGCCGAGACGACGGTCACCGTGATCGACCCGATCAGCCCGGCGGAGGGCGCGGAGGCGCTGGAGGCGCTCCTCGTGCACGGCAGGGCGGCGACGGGCGTGCTGCGCTTCGACCCCGCCACCGCGGTCGGGCTGTTCCCCGAGATCCGGAACATGCCGTACTTCGCCGCGCTGACGGCGGCGGCCGACGAGCTCGGCACGGGCGACGCCGGTGACTGGCCCGGCGTCGAGGCGCTCAAGGACCTCGACCCGGCCACCGCCCGCAAGTTGATCGCCACGCAGGTCAGGCACCGGATCGCGGCCGTGCTCGGCTTCGACCCGCAGCGCCTGGACCCGGCCGTCCCGCTGACCGACCTCGGCCTGGACTCCCTCGTCGCGGTCCGGATCAAGAGCGGCGTCGAGCACGACCTCGGGCTGACCGTCCCGGCGTCGGTGCTGCTCCAGGGCGCCAGCGTGAACGTGTTCGAGGAGTGGGCGGCCGGTGAGCTCGGCCTGGCCGGCGCCCCCGCCCCCGCTCCCGCGGCGGTGTCGAACGCCGAGTCCGGGTACGTCATGCCGCGCGACGCCGCCGAGCGCCTCGCCGTCCGCATCTTCGAGGACGTCCTCGGCCTCGACCGCGTCGGCGTCACCGCCGACTTCTTCGCCGACCTCGGCGGGCAGGACCACCATGCCGACCAGGTCGTCGCGATCGTCGCGAGGGAGCTCGGGGGCGAGGTCACCCGCGGGGAGTTGTTCGAGACGCCGACCGCGCAGAACGTTGCCGAGTACCTCAGGGCGGCCGACGAGGAGGCGGCGCGGCAGATCGTCCGCCCGCTGAAGGGGCGCGCGGGGTCGTCCCCCCGCGATGACCGGCCCGCCGGCGACCGGCGGCCGATCTTCATCGCGCATCCGGCGGGCGGCACCACGGCCTGCTACCGCCAGCTCGTCGACCTCCTCGGCGACGACCAGCCGGTGTACGGGCTGGAGCGGTTCGAGGACGCGCCCCCGGTCGAGGAGCGCGCCGCCCGCTACGTCCGCGAACTGCTGGAGGCGCAGCCGGAGGGCGCGTTCCGGCTCGGCGGCTGGTCGTTCGGCGGCGTCCTCGCCTACGAGACGGCCCGGCAGCTGAAGGCGGCGGGACGCGAGGTCGAGTTCGTCGCGCTGTTCGACGCGGGCCTTCCCCTGGCCGTGGACGACGAGTCCGACACGCTCGCCCGCCGCTTCTCCGCGTTCGCCGACTACATCAACGAGACCTACGGCCTGGAGGTCGCCCTCACCTACGAGGAGCTGTCCGGGCTGGACGAGGAGTCGCAGTTCGCGCTGGTCATGGAGCGTGCGGCGCCGCTGGTCGACCACATCCCCCCTGCGGCGCTCACCCACCAGCTCACGTCCCACCAGGACACCCGTTCCCTGGAGGCGTACAACCCGGAGCCCTACGACGGGCACGTCATCCTCTACTACGCGCCCGAGGAGACCCCCTGGGCCGTGCGGGATGCGCGCTATGTGCTCGACGGGACCAACGGTTTCGGCGGGCTCTGCGCCGACCTGGAGATCGTCACGATCCCCGGTGCGCACCATCTCAACCTGCTCGATCCGCCCGGTGTGGGCCTGCTCGCCGCGCACCTGGAGGCCCGGCTCGCGGGACGGCGGGAGAGCGACGCCGTCCCCATGCCGATCACGGCCCGCTGAGGGCCGCCCCCCCGAACCCCGTTCCACGGAGGACACCCCCATGGCCCAGTCCGGCCCGTCCCACGCCCTGCTCGACGCCGTCCGGTCCGGCGCGAGCGGTCCCGAGCTGCAGGAGATCGACCTGCCGACCCGCTTCCGCGCGGCGTTCACCCGCAAGGACGAGGTCGGGATCTTCGAGGGCCAGACCGACAAGGACGTGCGCCGCTCCCTGCACGTCGGCGAGGTCGAGATGCCCGAGCTCGCGCCCGACGAGTGCGTCGTCGCGGTGATGTCCGCCGCGATCAACTTCAACACCGTCTGGTCGGCGATCTTCGAGCCGGTCCCGACGTTCGCGTTCCTGGAGAAGTTCGGCCGGCAGGGCTGGTACGGCGCCCGGCACGACCTGCCGTACCACATCCTCGGCTCGGACGGCTCGGGCGTCGTCGTGCGCACCGGCAGCGGCGTGAAGAGCTGGAAGGTCGGCGACAAGGTCGTGCTGTCCCCGTCCTACGTGGACGAGGAGGACCACGGCTCCTACGACGACGGCATGATGTCGGAGAGCCAGCTCGCGTGGGGATTCGAGACGAACTTCGGGTCGCTCGGCGAGTACTGCATCGTCAAGGCCAACCAGCTGATCCGCAAGCCCGCCCACCTGACCTGGGAGGAGGCCGGGTCGAACACGCTCTGCGCCGCGACCGCCTACCGGATGCTCGTCGGGTCCCACGGCGCCCGCATGAAGCAGGGCGACGTGGTGCTGATCTGGGGCGCGACCGGCGGGCTCGGCTCGTTCGCCACGCAGCTCGTCAAGAACGGAGGTGGCATCCCGGTCGCCGTGGTCTCCTCCGAGGAGAAGGCGGAGATCGTCCGGTCGCAGGGCTGCGAGCACATCATCAACCGCAACGACCTGGAACTCGGCGAGCAGGGCCTGCGGCACCCGAAGGCGGGCAGGATGCTGGGCGAGGCGATCCGCCGGCTCGTCGGCGAGGACCCCGGCATCGTGTTCGAGTACCTCGGCCGCGAGACGTTCGGGGCGTCCGTCTACGTCGCCAAGCGCGGCGGCAAGATCGTCACGTGCGGTTCCTCCACCGGGTACCGGCACGAGTACGACAACCGGTTCCTGTGGATGCGGCTGAAGAGCATCATCGGCTCGCACGGCTTCAACTACCACGAGGCCGTCGAGATCAACCGGCTGATCGGGCTCGGCATGATCCACCCGACGCTGTCGACGGTCTTCCCGCTGGACGAGGCCGGGGACGCGACCCGCGCCGTCCAGACGAACCAGCACATCGGCAAGGTCGCGGTCCTGTGCGGCGCCACCGGCGAGGGCCAGGGCGTCGACGACCCGGCGCTGCGGGAGCGCATCGGCGAGGAGAAGCTCAACCTCTACCGCCGCTGAGGCGTGCCTGCGGGACGGGCCCGGAGCGCGGGGCCCGTCCCTTTCTTCTACGGCTTCTGAAGGCGGGTTGAAAAACGTTTCGTTGACAGTACGAGACGTGGATGGCGATTCTTTTGGACGGTATCAGCGCGCGCTAGCAGACCGCCCCCCGCTCAAAGGAGTCGCGTGATGCAGCGTCGAACCCTGCTCGCCTGCGCCGTTCTCGCCGCCTTTACCGCCATTCCCGCCGCGAGCGTTTCCGCGGCGTCGGCTCCCTCCGCTCCCGACCCGTCCGCCCCTCGAATCGGAAACGTCGAGGGCGCCCGCACATTCGTTCCCGACGCCCGCAACGCCCAGGCCGTGCAGAGGTTTCGCGACCTGCACCGCTCCCGCCTGAACCGCGAGCAGATCCACCACTTCTGGGGCGTCGAGCCCGCCGCGGGTTCCCACGACGGAATGACGGCCACCCACAGCGTCGACACGAGCTACCGGGTGTCCAACAGCGCCGACTTCACCTACACGCCCACCATCAAGGCCGCCGGGTCCTGCATGGAGATCACGACCGTCTACTCGCAGGCCGTCGGGAACGAGATCTGGGCCTGGGACTGGTGCGGCGGCAACGGCCCCGCCAAGGAGGTGAAGATGGACGCGAACTTCCTCCAGACCTACACCAAGAGCGTGAACGGGCACCCCGCCTACAGCGTCCAGCTCGTCAAGACGAACGCCTCCACCAACGCATGGTCGGCCTACCTCTACAACTACACGACGAATTCCTGGAGCCTCTTCTACAGCAAGTCGGGCCGGGACACGAGCTCGCTCGCCTACGGCTGGGACATCTTCGAGATCTACGCGACCCGCAACCCGAGCACCGGCAACGCCTACTACTGCGCGGACGCGAAGAACGTCGTCTTCGAGAGCAGTTCCATCCAGCTTCGCCGGAACGGCGCCTGGAGCCCGGCGACCCCGTCGGACTCGCCCTGGCAGCCGACCGCCACCCCGAACCCCGGCGACTATCTGTGCCCGTCGCTGCGATTCGTCCGCGCCGGCGCGAACGACCACTGGATCGTCGAGCAGTAGCTCAGGTGGGCAGCGGCCGATCGTTCACGACGTGTTTCATCACGAGCGTGGAGTTCAGCCGCTGCACCCCCGGCAACGCCGCGAGGACGTCGTCCTCCAGCTCCTGGTAGGCCTTCAGGTCCGCGGTGACGATGCGCAGCAGGTAGTCGGGGTCGCCGAACAGGCGCTGGGCCTGCACCACCGCGGGCACCTGCGCGACGGCGGCCTCGAAGCCGAGCAGCGTGTCGCGGTCCTCCTGCCGCATGGTGACGAAGACCAGCGCCTGGAAGGTCAGGCCGAGCGCGGCGGCGTCCACGATCGCGCGGTATCCGCGGATCGTGCCGCCGCGCTCCAGCTCCCGCAGCCGCCGGTGGCACGGCGAGACGCTCAACCCGACCCGCGCCGCGAGTTCGGTGACCGTCAACCGCCCGTCCTCCTGGAGCACGGCAAGGATCTGCCGATCGATGGCGTCCACGGAGCAGATTCTTCCACAAAAGGGCTAGAGTGGGCCAAAAGTTAAAACCATTTCCTCTCGTTTCAATCGTATTCTTCCCGTAATGGCCGACCGGGGAGGAATGCGATGGCAACGGGATCGGTGCTCGCGTTCTGGGCGGTGGCGCTGCTGCTCATCGTCGTCCCGGGCGCGGACTGGGCCTTCACCATCGGCGCCGGACTGCGCGGCGGTTCCGTCGTACCCGCCGTGGGCGGTCTGGTCACCGGCTACGCCGCGGTGACCGCGATCGTCGCCGCAGGCGTCGGCGCACTGGTCGCGGGCTCCCCGTCCGTCCTGACAGGCCTCACCACCGTCGGCGGCCTCTACCTCATCTGGCACGGCGCGACGACCTTCGCCCGCCCCGCCGCCCTCGACGTCCGGGCCGGGGCCGGCACCGGCTGGGGCACCTTCCTGCGCGGCGTCGGCGTGAGCGGCCTCAACCCCAAGGGCCTGCTGATCTTCCTGGCCCTCCTGCCCCAGTTCACCGATCCCCGCTACGCCTGGCCCGTCCCCGTGCAACTCGCCGTCCTGGGACTGACCTTCATGACCACCTGCGCCGCGTTCTACCTCTGCCTCGGCACCCTGACCCGCACCGTCCTGGACCCCCGCCCCGCGGCCGCCCGCACGGTCACCCGTCTCTCCGGAGCCGCGATGACCGCCATAGGCGCCTGGCTCCTCCTGGACCACCTCCTACCCTGACCAGCGCCGCAACCGTCTCCGGCGACCAGGCCGGTGACGCGATCGGGCTACCGAGATCCGCCAGCCATGGCCCGTAGGGAGGGAATCGCTCCGTTAGCTCTATGTTGCCGAACGATTACTCTTAGCTTGCATGCATGCCCACCAACAATCACGAGCTGCCGCTGGAGATGGTCCGCAACAGGCCGCAGCTCGTCCCCGAGATGTTGCGGACCGTCTTCGGACTCGACGTGTCCGGCCAAGCCCGCGCCACGCTGGCGTCGGAGTCCTACGCCGACACGAATCCGGCCGAACTGCGCTGCGACGCCACCGTCCTGCTCGGCGACCCGAAGTCTCCCGTCATGGGCATCGTGGTGGAATCCCAGCTGAGGGTCCTCAAGCAGAAGTCCTACAGCTGGCCCGCCTACCTGGCGTCATTACGTGCCCCCGCCCACGCGGACGGCCCGCAGTCGGAAGCCGTCCTCCAAGGCCTGTCCGCCGCCATCGGCTCACTCAGCGGTGACACAGGGAAGCTCTACTATGACTACGTACTGTCGCGGTTCTCTGACGCCGCCCGCAAACTCATGGAGGAAACGGTGAAGCTCGACAACTACGAGTGGCAGTCAGAGTTCGCCATAACCCACCGCGCCGAAGGCCGCGCCGAGGGCCTTGCCGAGGGAGAAGCGAGGGGGGAGGCCAAGGGGAAGGCCAAGGGGGAGGTCAGGGCCCTCCTGCTGATGCTTGAGGCGCGCGGTCTCGACGTTCCCGCGGATGTCCGGGCTCGGGTTCAGGGGTGTACTGATCTCGAGCAGATCGAGCGCTGGATCCAGCGCGCCATCAGCGCCGATTCGGCTGAGGATCTCTTCACCTGAAGTCTCGGCCCGCAGATAGGTCTCGTGTGGGCATCCTGCGATCACCTTTGGGTGCCCCGCCTCTGCTGCTGCGTGCGGTCTTATGGAGGACATGGTGAAGCTCGACAACTACGAGTGGCAGTCAGAGTTCGCCCTCACCCACCGCGCCGAGGGGTTGGTCAACGGACTCCTGCTCTTGCTTAAGGCCCGCGAGCTTGATGTTCCCGCGGATGTGCGGGGTCGAGTGGAGGGGTGTACCGACTCCGAGCAGCTCGAGCGCTGGATACGGCGTGCCGTCACCGCCGACTCGGTGGAGGACATCTTTACCTGACGCCCTGACCAGCAGCGCGGTGGACGATGCGCCTCGGTGCACACAGAAGAACCGGCTCGTGCCCCGAAGGGTACGAGCCGGCCCGTGGTGCTGTGCCGGTCGTGCCGGTCCGCGCCCGAAGGCGCGGACCGACACGATCAGCTTTCGCCGCTCCGCGAACTGCACGGTGCGGCCGGTGTGCGGCCTAGACGAGAACCGCCTCGGCGGTCCGCGCCTCCTCCTGGTCGGCCATGATGGCCTGGTAGAGGAGGACGAACCAGATGACGGCCTGGTAGACATAGGCCTGGTTGAGGTTGCCCAGGGCCAGCCCGTCGGGCCACTGCTCCTCCGAGGACTGCTCCACGCGGTTGAAGCTCGCGAGGAGCTCGCCCATGCGGGACTCGGCACGACGGATCATGCCGAGCTGGAGGAAAACGATCGCCAGCCATCCGGTGATGTTGGTGAAGTTCCCCTCCTCCTCCGTGGAGATGCCGTCGCTGAACTGGTCAGCGTTGTACCGGCGGTGCCCCTTGCCGACCCGGAGACCCTTGATGGGACGCCGGGCGGTGTGGGGCGTGTCGATGGCGAGCGCCGTGGCGCGCACCAGCTTCTCGTCGGTGGACTCGAACATGTCCGGCGCCTGCATGAAGGCGAGGAGGATCGACGAGTCCAGAACGGGCATGTCCGGTGCGGCCACGATGACGCCGTGCTTCACGCAGTTCTTCCGCACCCAGGGCATGACCTCCGCGGCCCGGGCCCTGCACTCCCGGGCCCTGTCCATCATCCCCGCGATCTCGAAGATCTCGGCGAAACGGATCAGGGCCTGGCCGGCCAGGATCTGCACCGAGGCGTAGATCCGCAGCTTCGCGCCGTTCTCCTGGTTCTCCTGGTTCTCCGCGGGGCGGATCTCCCAGACGCCGGAGCACGGCTTGAACAGGGCCGCCATGGTCTGCTCGGCCAGGGCCGCCGTGCGCTCCAGGTCGATCTCGCCCTGGAGCGCCATGAGGTAGTGCACCTCCGCCGCGTACGAGGTCCAGTCGTGCTGCTCCTGGTCGCCCGCGCCGTTGCCGACGCGGTAGATGGAGCCGCGGTAACCGACCCCGGGGATGACGACCTCGCCGAGGCTGGCGACGTTGCCGCCGTCGACCTCGTGCATGATCGACAACCGGTGGCGGATGTCGTGCAGCTTCTTGTACCACTGGTACCGCGCCCGGAGGACCTTCTGGTCCCCCGCGTCGGTCAGGCTGAGAATCGTCAGGACGGCGTCACGCTCCCAGTCCTTCAGGTAGTCCCAGCACCGCACGGCCAGGCCGTGGCGCGGGTCGTCCTCCGGCAGGCTCCGGGTGGCAGCCGCGTAGAACGACCCACCGTCTCCGTAGCCCAGGATCCGCAGGTTGATCGCGGCGCGGACCCCGACCTCGGCGTACTTGCCGGATCGGAACCGCAGGGTCTGGACCCACTTGTGCCAGCCGTCCTCGGTCTCGTCGAAGAGGCGGTTGGCCTCCTCGACGTTCCGCGGCGACAGGCAGTCGTGCCCGCCGACCGAGACGAATGCGCTCTCCCCGGTCTTCAGGGCCATGGTGCCCGTGAGGACCCCTCCGCCTTCGCTCAGGCTGGGTTCGACGTTGGTGGTGAGAAACAGCTTCGTGTTCCCCGCCATCGCCGTGTACTCCCAGTAGCCGCCACCGTGCCGGTTGAGGGTCCACACGACGGACTTCTCGCCCATGTGGCCGTAGCGGAGGCGGATGCGGAACGCGGCGGTGACACGTCCACCCTTGCAGGTGAGCTGGCGGAGCAGCTGGTTGCCGTCGGATCCCGTCGGGGACCCGACCATGACGGTCCTCTCCTCGGCCCGCCCCGTGCGACTCCTCCACCTCGACACCAGGGTGTTCGAGTTGGGCTTGAAGACGGGCTCGCCCGGGCGGCTCACGCCGTCCAGACCGAGCCAGAACGTGGTGTCCTCGGGCCCGTCGTACAGGCCGTTGCAGACCGGCACGCCGTGGCCGAAGGGAACGTTCCACGAGACGATGTCCCCGTAGCGTTCCGTCCGGTCGGTTCGCACGACCGCGATGCGGCCGTGGGCGTTCCCGAGGACGGCGGTGGCGCCGATGTCGGGAGAGGTGTACTTCGGGCCGACGATGCCGTTGGCACCGAGGGCGGCTGCGGCGAGGGCGGCGTCATCGGAGACCCGCCACCGCTTCCGCAGTTCCTTGATGGTGAGCGCGCTACGCATAGCGCTCTCCTCTCTGGGTTGTTGGGTGTGTTGCGCGCGCCACGTGAGGTGGCACACATTCGTGACCGTCCGTGGATGTCAGACGGAGGCAACACACCGGACACACGCAGGACTCGCGGGCGTCACCGTCTTGTCTTTCACGCCGACTCGGTCATTGTTGGGAGGGGTGGGGGCTGGTAGGTTTCCCTGCTTTTCGGCGCGGTGGAGGGCCCGGGCCCGGGACTGTCGCGCGTCGGGTGGACGGCCGCGGCACGGGGAGCCGCCAGGAAGAACGAGGCCCGCGGCGCCGATCATGTGGGGATGCGCGGTCACTGTCCGGAGTGGCGCGGATCGCGTCGTGTACCGGCGTCGCGGGTGTGAGGACGTCAGTTGGCCGCATCCGGCCAACCCGAAGGATTCGGGCTCGAGGCCTCTGCCGGGGGCGGTACGGGCGCGCGCGACGCGCGCGAGCCTCCGGCGCGGGCGGTCAGCCGAGTCTGACGCGGGGGTCGATCACTGCGTAGAGCAGGTCGACGAGCAGGTTGAGCAGGACGATCGAGGCGGACGTGAGCAGGGTGACGCCCAGGACCATGGGGAGGTCGCCGCTCTGGACCGACGTGAGGGCGAGTTGTCCCAGGCCGGGGATGCTGAAGGTGTTCTCGGTCAGCACCGCGCCGCCGATGAGGAGCCCGAGGTCGAGGCCGAAGACCGTGACGATCGGGGTGAGGCACGAACGCAGCGCGTGCCTGGTCACGACGAGTCTCTCCGGGACCCCCTTGGCGCGGGCGGTGCGGATGTAGTCCTCGTCCAGCGTCTCCAGCATGCCGGCCCGGGTGAGGCGCGCGTACATCGCGGCGTAGAGGAACGCGAGCGTCACCCAGGGCAGCACGAGCGCCTGGAACCAGGTCAGGGGAGCGTCGGTGAGGGGACGGTAGCTGCCGCCGCCCGGGAAGATCTTCAGGGTGTAGGAGAACAGCGCGAGGGAGACCAGGCCGGTGAAGTAGATCGGCAGGGAGACGCCGCCCAGCGCGATGATCATGGCGGTGCGGTCCCAGACCGAGCCCGTGCGCAGTGCCGAGAGCACCCCGGTGGCGATGCCGGCGGCCAGCCAGATGATCGCCGCGCCGGAGGCCAGCGAGAGGGTCGCCGGGGCCCGGTCCAGCAGCGTTCCGAGGACCGGCTGGCTGCTGCGGAACGAGTAGCCGAGGCACGGCACCGGGCAGTGGTCGGTGACGGGGCCGGCGTCGTAGTCGGCGCCCGCGACGATCGACTTCAGGTACTCGCCGTACTGCACCACGACCGGCTCGTCGAGGCCGAGCCTCTCCTTGGTCGCCTCGATCGCCTCGGGGGTGGACGCCCGGCCGACGTAGGCGGCGGCGATCTGGTCGGTGCTCTGCCCGGCCAGCTTCGGTAACCAGAAGAAGATGCCGAAGGTCACCAGGGTGATCAGCAGGAGCATGAGGACGGCGCCGATGAGGCGCCGGACGAAGTAGGCCAACACGTGTCTCGGTCCCGTCCGGCCCGGTGCGCTCGCGCCGGGCCTGATCCCAGCGTGCGCGCCCTGGTGATCAGGCCGGTCTCGGTGAAGTCACGGAACCGCTTCCCCCGGTGGCGAAGAGTGTGAATTTTTCTCATGTCACCGGCCGAACCTGGTCGTTCGCCGACCTAGACTTTGCGCCTCGGGCACGTCGCGGGTCATGATTTGCCCCACACAGGTCCCATAAGTAAGTAATTACCCCGTGTGTACGGCGCGCAACGCAGGGGGACGGAGCTGGGAGGTTCTGTGGCGAACGACGGTTCGACCACCAGCGGGCGCCCGTGGGCGGATCTGCCGAGGGAACTGGCGGATCACATGCGACCCCACCTCGACGAGGTGGCGGACGACATGATCCAGGAGATTCAGACGCGCGTCAGGGAGTACGACCGGCCCGGGGACGGCTCCTACTCGGGGACCCTCCGCCTCGCCGTCGAGCGCGTGCTCCACTTCTTCGTCGAGCGGGTGGCCGATCCCGGCCATGATCCCGCTCCGGTGACCGACTTCTTCCGGGCCATCGGCCGCGGCGAGGCGGGCGAGGGACGCAGCCTCGACGCGATGCAGACGGCGATGCGGGTCGGCGGCATGGTGGCGTGGCGCCGGATGACCGAGGGCGCCGAGGCCCTGCAGGTGCCGCCCCGCACGCTCGGCGCCGTCGGCGAGGTCCTGATGCAGTTCCAGGACGAGCTGGCGCACGCGGCCGCCGAGGGGTTCTCGCAGGCCAAGGCGGCCGTCGCGGGCGAGATGCAGCGCCGCCGCAAGCGCCTGCTCGACCTGCTGTTCGCCGATCCGCCGGCCGCGCAGGAGGCGATCGCCGACCTGGCCGCCGCCGCGCACTGGCCCGTCCCGCGGACGGTCGCGGCGGTCGCGCTCGGCCGGCACCACGCCGACACCCGCCAGCCCGCGTTCCCGCCGGACGTGCTGGCCGACCTCACCCGCCGCACCCCCAGCCTGATCATCCCCGACCCGGACGGCCCCGGCCGCGCCAAGCTCGTGGACCGCGCCCTGTCCGGCACGCTCGCCGTCGTCGGCCCGACGGTCCCGCTGATGGAGGCGGCGCGCTCGATCCAGTGGGCGCGCAAGACGCTCTGCCTGGTCCAGCGCGGGGTGATCGAGGCCGACAGCGGCGTGATCCGCAGCGTGGAGCACATGTCCACGCTGATCCTGTTCCAGGACGAGGGGCTCATCACCTCGCTGGCCGACCTGCGGCTCGCGCCGCTGGCGCACCTGCGGGCCAGCCAGCAGGACCGGCTCGCCGAGACCCTGCTGGCGTGGTTGCAGTCGGGGCGCAACGCCAACGAGGTCGCGATGCGGCTGCACGTCCACCCGCAGACCGTCCGGTACCGGCTGCGGCAGCTGGAGGAGCTGTTCGGCGACCAGCTCCTGGACCCGGACCTGCGCTTCGACCTGGAGATCGTGCTGCGCGCCCGGGCGCTGCTGGCCGACAACGCGGGGGAGCGGATCATGCCGCCGGCCCGCGCGGCGGTCGGCGAGTCCGGGGAGGTCGTCAGCCTGCGGCGGGGCTGATCAGGCGTGGTGGGAGGCCCGCAGCCGCTCGGCGGTGGCGACGCGCTCGGCCAGCCGGGTCTGCGCGTCGCACAGCAGCCACAGCTCGCCCTCGTCGGCGGCGACGATCTCCTCGAGGCAGCCGTTGAGGAGCTGGTAGTCCGACAGGGGGGTGAGGCGGGTCGCGCGCAGGCCGGTGCCGGAGCGTTCGCTGTGCCAGCCGGGCATGCACATGGTCGCCGACATGAAGCGGGGCTCCCTCGGTCGGTTCATGGTAGGTCTACCATAGAACCACCAAACACTGACCACAATGCGTTCGCCGCAACCCCAAGAGGGTGCGGGAGCAAGTGGGATCTGTACGGTATGAGGTCAATGCACCGACCAGGAGCAGGATCTGGTATGCCGCGACCCCCCGCGAAGGCACAGGCGATCAGCAACGCGCTCGCCGCTCGTATCGTCGAGGGCGAGCTGGACCCGGCCGCCTGGCTGCCGTCCGAGCGGGAGCTGGCGCGGGTGTACGAGGCCGACCGCTCCACCGTCCGGCGGGCGCTGCGGCTGCTGGCGGAGCAGGGCCTCGTCCAGCTGCGGCACGGCGCGGGCGCGCAGGTGCGGGCGGCCCCGAGGGTGCGGCGCGCGGCGTCCGACATCACGCGGCAGGTCGGTGACTGGCGCGGGTTCCACGTGTCGGCGCGGCGGGACGGGCACACCCCTTTCACCCGCACGACCGTCGCCGAGGTGGAGGCCGACGACCGGCTCGCGTTCCACCTGGACGTCCCGGCCGGGACGCGGGTGCTGGAGCGGGCGCGCCTCCAGGGCGTCGAGGGCGAGCCGCCCGTCCAGACCGCGACGACCTGGGTGATCCTTGAGGTCGTGGAGCGGATCCCGGTGCTGCGCGAGATCGACACGGGCCCGGGCGGCATCTACTCCCGGCTGGAGGAGGCGGGCTACCAGATCACGTTCGAGGAGTCGGTGACGTGCCGCCTGCCCGGCCCGGACGAGCAGGAGGCCCTGTTGATCAAGCCCGACCAGCCCGTCCTGACGCTGTGGCGCCGCGCCCACGACCAGCGCGACCGGGTCGTCGAGGCCACCCACCGGGTGGTGGTCGGCGACCGGCACGAACTCGTCTACCGCTACGGGGCGGGCGTATGAGCGGCGAGGAGCGGCCCGCGGTCCGCCAGGTGGCGTCGCGCGTCGTCTACGAGAACGCGTGGATGGTCGTCCGGGAGGACGAGGTCGAGCGGCTGGACGGCTCGCGCGGCATCTACGGGGTGGTCGACAAGCCCGACTTCGTGCTGGTCATCCCGGTGGAGGGGGACGGGTTCCACCTCGTCGAGGAGTACCGGTACCCGATCGGCAGGCGCACGTGGAACTTCCCGCAGGGCTCGGCCCCGGGCCGGCGCGAGGTCGACCCGGAGGAGCTGGCCCGGCGGGAGCTCGCCGAGGAGACCGGGCTGCGGGCCGGGACGCTGCGGCGCATCGGGTACCTGAACTGCTCGCACGGGACGAGCGGTCAGGGCTTCACCGTCTTCGTCGCGTCCGACCTGGAGGCCGGGGAGGCCGACCGGGAGCCCGAGGAGCAGGACATGCGGCAGAAGTGGGTGTCGCGGGAGGAGTTCAGGGCGCTCGTCCGGGACGGGCGCATCACCGACGACTCGACCCTCGCCGCGTACGCCCTGCTCACCATGGAGCCGGACGGGTAGCGGGGGCCGCGGGGATCACGACGCGGATGCGGCAGCCGGTGGGGGTGTCCATGACGGTGATGTCGCCGCCGTGCAGCTCGGTGGCCCAGTTCGCGATGGCCAGCCCCAGCCCGGTGCCGCCGCCGGGCGTGCCGGAGCCGGGCGCGGACCCGCGGGAGAAGCGCTCGAACACGCGGGCGCGCTCCTCGGGCGGGATGCCGGGGCCCTCGTCGGCCACCTCGATGACCAGCCCGCCGGGCGGGCCCGCGGGACGGGCCGTGACCGTGACGGGGCGGCCGTCCGGGCCGTGCCGGGCGGCGTTGTCGAGCAGGTTCGCGACGACCTGGTGGAGGCGGTCGCGGTCGGCGGCGGCGCGCAGGCCGGGCGTGACGTCCGGTTCGAACACCGCCTCCGGGCGTCCCGCCCGCGCCTCCGCGACGACGTCGGCGACGAACGCGGCGATGTCGATGTCGGCCACGTCGAGCGCCGCCGCGCCGGCCTCGACCCGAGACAGGTCCAGGAGCTGGGTGACGAGGCGTCCGAGCCGCTCGGTCTGGTCGAGGGCCGTCTCCAGGACGTCCGGCGTCGCGGGCGTGACGCCGTCCGCGACGTTCTCCAGCACGGCGTGCAGCGCGCTGATCGGGGTGCGCAGCTCGTGCGAGACGTTCGCGACGAACTCGCGGCGCTGCCGGTCGACCTCGGCGAGGTCGGCGGCCATCCGGTTGAACGCCTGCGCCAGTTCCCCGACCTCGTCGCGCGAGGTGGCGCGCACGCGGCGGCTGTAGTCGCCGCGGGCCATCGCCCGCGCCGCCGCGGTCATCTCGCGCAGCGGCGCGGTCATGCCGTGGGCGAGCAGCTGGGTGACGACCAGCGAGATGAGCACGCCGACCGGCATCGTCTGCCGGGCGCGGAATCCGAACGGGTACCCCCACAGCACGATCAGGACGGCGACGCACGCGGTCACGACGACCACGACGCCGAACTTCACCTTGATCGAGCGGAGCGGGTCCAGCGGGCGGGGCAGCCGCGCCCACAGCCTGCGGGCGAACCGGGCGCCCTCGGCGGTCACGGCGCGGCCTCCAGGCTGTAGCCGACGCCGTGCACGGTGCGGATCAGCTCCTGGCCGAGCTTGCGGCGCAGCGCCTTGACGTGGCTGTCGACGACCCGCGTCCCGGAGGCGTCCGCCCAGTCCCACACCTGCTCCAGCAGGACGGCGCGGGTGAGCACCGTGCCCCGGTTGCGCAGCAGGCACGCCAGCAGGTCGAACTCGGTCGGCGTGAGGTGCACCTCGCGGCCGTCGCGGCGGACCCGGCGGGCCCGCCGGTCGACCTCCAGATCCCCGACGCGCACCGCCCCGTCGCCGGTGTCCATCGCGGGCCGTTCGACGCGGCGCAGCACGGCGCGGATGCGCGCCACCAGCTCGCGCATGCTGAACGGCTTGGTCACGTAGTCGTCGGCGCCGACGCCGAGGCCGACGAGCAGGTCGGTCTCGTCGTCGCGCGCCGTCAGCATCAGCACGGGGACGGGGCGTTCCGCCTGGACGCGGCGGCAGACCTCGAGGCCGTCGAACCCGGGCAGCATCACGTCCAGCACGATGAGGTGGGGCTCGTACGCGCGGGCGCGTTCGACCGCGCAGGGCCCGTCCCCGGCCGTCTCGACGCCGAACCCCTCGGCCGCGAGCCGGTCGGCCACGGCCCGCGCGATCGTCGGCTCGTCCTCCACGATCAGGACGCGCGTCTCGTGTCCGCTCACGCCCCGACTCTAGAAGGCCGGTTCGTGAGGTTGTCGTGTGATGTGTGCGGGAGCTGTGAAGATCTTCGTGTCACCAGGTGTGGACGGGCTCGTTGTCGCGCATGTGCTCGACGTAGGCGCGGGTCATCATGCGCAGGGCGTCGTGGCGGCCGACGCCGTGCTCCTCCTCCAGGGCCCGGACGGTGTCGATCTGCCAGGCGGCCCCGGTCTGGCCGGTGACGCAGCGGCGCTCGATGATGCCGAGGAGGCGGTCGCGGCGGGCGGGGTCGACGCCCCAGCGGTCGAGGCCCTCGTGGGCGAGGGGCAGCAGCTTGCGCAGGATGAGCTCGGCGGCGGGCACCTCGCCCATGCCGGGCCAGTAGAGGGTCGATTCGAGGCCGTCGCGGGCGGCGCGGTGCAGGTTCTCCTCGGCGGTGGCGAAGGACATGCGGGACCAGACGGGGCGGTCCTCCTCGGCCAGCATCCGGACGACGCCGTAGTAGAAGGCGCCGTTGGCGACGACGTCGGCGACGGACGGCCCGGCCGGCAGGACGCGGTTCTCCACGCGCAGGTGGGGGCGGCCCTTCACGACGGCGTAGATCGGACGGTTCCAGCGGTAGATCGTTCCGTTGTGGAGGGAAAGCTCGCCGAGCTCGGGGATGCCGCCCTGGTCGAGCACCTCGCGGGGGTCCTCGTCGTCGCACAGCGGCAGCAGCGCCGGGAAGTACCGGGCGTTCTCCTCGAAGAGGTCGAAGACGGAGGTGATCCAGCGTTCGCCGAACCACACCCGGGGCCGGACGCCCTGCGTCTTCAGCTCGTCCGGGCGGGTGTCGGTGGCCTGCTCGAACAGGGTGATGCGGGTCTCGTGCCAGAGCCGGTGCCCGAACAGGAACGGTGAGTTTGCGCCCATCGCCACCTGCGCGCCCGCGATGGCCTGGGCCGCGTTCCAGTACGCGCCGAACTCGTCCGGGCTCACCTGCAGGTGGAACTGGACGCTGGTGCAGGCCGCCTCGGGGATGATCGTGTCGGTGTGCATGCGCAGCGGCTCGGGACCGTCGATGGCGATGCGCATCTCCTCCCCCCGCGCGGCGAAGATCTGGTCGTTCAGCATCTTGTAGCGGGCGTTGGAGGACAGGGTCTCCTCGCCGATGTCGGTCCGCCGCAGGGTCGGCAGGATGCCGATCATCACGAGCCGGCCGCCGACCTCGCGGGCCCCGGTCGTCGGCGTGCGCGAGATGGTCGCGGACCTCCGTCTCCAGGGCTCCGGTGCCCTCGCCGCCGAGTTCGCGGGGCGGGATGTTGATCTCCAGGTTGAACTGGCCCAGCTCGGTCGCCCACGCCGGGTCCGCGATCGCCTTGAGCACGTCCGCGTTGCGCATCAGCGGGTCGCCGAGCGAGTCGATCAGGTTGAGCTCGATCTCCAGGCCTATGTGGGGGCGCTCGAAGTCGAACTGGGATTCGCCCAGCATCCGGGCCAGTACGTCGAGGCACCTGCGCACCTTGTCGCGATACCGCCGCCGGTCCTCGCCGCTGATGGCGACCGAAGCCACGTCCCTGCCCATGTGTGTCCGTCCCTGTACTCCGGAGGGAATCGTCATAAAACGGGATGTCCCAGGAGGCGAAGGTGAAAACACTGCGTGCAATTTCGGGCTCCCCGTTTCGTGACCGGCCGGTAGCGTGTGTCGTCCTGCCGGGAGACCGGTACGTCGTCATGGAGGGCCCATGCGCATGCGCCCCCGGTCGATCCGGGCCAGGGACACGCTCGTCGCCGCCGTGATCGCCGTACTGGTGCTCGGCGTCACCGCGATCGGCGCGGACGTCGCCGTGCGCAGCGCAGTGAAGGCGGAACTGCTGCGCCGGACGCAGGTGGACGCCCGGCGCGTCAGCGGCGGCGTCCGCGACGGGACGCTGGAGGGCGCGATCCGCGACGACTCCGGCGGCCGCGTCATGATCCAGGTCGTCGAGCCCGGCGGGCGGGTGACGAACGCCACACCGGGCGCTACGGACAGGCCCCCGGTGAGCAGACTCTGGCCGCCGAGCAACATGCGGGTCCAGGACTTCACCCGGTGCCGCGGCCGGTGGCCGGACCGCGAGTGCTTCGTGGCCGAGGCCATCCGCGTGAGCACCGCGCCCGACTCCGTCGTCGTGTACGCGGCCGCGCGGCAGCCGGCCTACCTGGTGAACGGTCTCCTGGAGGGGGTGCTCGGCTCGGGCGTGCTGCTGCTGGCCGCCGTCGCCGCGGGGATCACCTGGCGCGTCGTCGGGCGCACGCTCGGCCCCGTCGAGGCGATCCGCGCCCAGCTCGCGGAGATCAGCGCCACCGACCTCAGCCGCCGGGTGCCGCAGCCGCCGGGCCAGGACGAGATCGCGCAGCTCGCCCGCACCGCCAACGAGACGCTGGACCGGCTGGAGCGGGCCGTCGCGCGGCAGCGGCAGTTCGCCTCCGACGCCTCGCACGAGCTGCGCACCCCGATCGCCGGGCTCCGGGCCAACCTGGAGGACGCCTCCATGCACCCGGAGGACAACGACCTGCGGGGCGTCATCGCGTCGGCGCTGCGCGACACCGACCGGCTGGAGTCGATCGTCACCGACCTGCTGCTGCTCGCCCGCATCGGCACCGGCGGGAGCGCCGCGCAGGAGCCGATCGACCTGGCCGCGCTCGCCGGCGCCGAGGTCGGCCGCCGCTCCTCCGAGCTGGAGATCGTCACGGAGCTGACCCGCGGCGTCGTGGTGCGCGGGGTGCGCATGCAGCTCGTCCGGCTGCTGGGCAACCTGCTCGACAACGCCGAGCGTTACGCCGGGTCGTGCGTGACGGTGCGGGTGGGCAGGCAGGACGACCGGGCGCTGCTCGTCGTCACCGACGACGGCATCGGCGTAGCGCCCGCCGACCGGGAACGCGTCTTCGAGCGCTTCACCCGCCTGGACACCGCGCGCAGCCGCGGCGCCGGCGGCGCCGGGCTCGGCCTCGCGATCGCCCGCGAGATCGCCCGGGCGCACGGCGGGACGCTGCGGATCGAGGACCACCCGTCCGGCGCCCGCTTCGCCCTGCGCCTGCCCCTGGAGTAGCGCCTCGGCCTGCCGGCGGCGCGGTCCTGCCCCTGGAAAGCGGAAAGGCCGCCCGGTTCGGGCGGCCTTTCCGGCAGCGGGGACGCTCAGGCGCGGACGGCCTGGATCTCCAGCTGGATGTCGACCTTGTCGCCGAGCAGGGCCTTGTCGCCCGCCAGCGGGATGTTGAACTCGATGCCCCAGTCCTTGCGGTTGATCGTGGTCGCGGCGGAGAAGCCGGCGCGGGTGCCGCCCCACGGGTCCTCGCCGACGCCGTTGTACTCGACCGTCAGGGTGATGGGACGGGTGACGTCCTTGATCGTCAGCTCGCCGTCCAGGAGGTACTCGCCGTCCTGCGCGCGGACGCCCTTGGTCGTGAACGTCATGGTCGGGTGGTTCTCCACGTCCAGGACGTCCGAGGTCCGCACGTGGGCGTCGCGGTCGGCGTGGCGGGTGTCGATCGAGGCGACCTGGATCTGCGCCGCGGCGGTGGACTCCGACAGCTCCTCGGCGATCTGCACGGACCCGGTGAAGTCGGTGAACGTCCCGCGCACCTTGGTCATCAGGTGCCGGATCACGAAGGTGACCTCGGAGTGGGCGGGGTCGATGTTCCAGGTTCCGACGGTCAGTTCGGGGGCGACGGCGGCGATGCTCATGGGGTCTCCTGTCCAATGCTTGAAACTTCAACGAACTCGTCGAAGGTTAGTTGAGGGTTCAAACAGATGTCAATCCCCGCTTGTTCCCGGCAATGCCTCACCGGCGGAAGACGGTGGCGAAGCACGGATCGCGATTAGTTCCCCACACCGTGCAACCTCTCCGGGCCCTCGCGCGTAGAGAGCGGGCACAGAGACGAGCCGGAGCCCCTCTCCGGCGGGAGCACTTGGAGTCTTCGTGAACGACGAACCACCGCGAGCCGCCGGGCGGACGGCCAGAACGGCCCTGACGGCGGCACCGGCCCTGCTGGTGACGGCCCTGATCGTGACCGGTTGCGGGGGAGGGCACAAGGGGGCGTCCGCCGGCGCGTCCCCTGCCGGCGGCAAGGAGAAGCTGCCCGAGGCCACCACGTACACGACGCTGGACGACCTGCCGCGGGACGAGGCCCCGTCCGCCAAGAGCGACGGGACCGTGGTGCACCCGAACGACGCGGTCCCGGTGTCGGCGAAACCGGGCGCGCCCGCCGTGGCGGAGCTGCCGAGCACCCAGCTCAAGGGCCCCACCTGGGTGCCCGTCGTGGAGAGCCGCCCCGGCTGGCGTCGCGTGCTGCTGCCGAGCCGCCCGAACGGCGTGACGGGCTGGATCCCCGACTCCGGCCTGAAGTCCGCGCGCAGCTCCAGCGCCGTCAAGGTGGACCTCGGCGACAAGAAGCTGACCCTGTCCCAAGGCGGTCGCCAGGTGGGCTCGTGGTCCGTGGCGATCGGCGCGCCGAAGACGCCGACGCCCACCGGACGGACGTTCATGCTCGCCTCCCTCGCCCCCGCGAAGCCCACGTTCAGCCCGCTGGTCCTGCCCGTCGGCGCGCACTCGGCCACCCTCGACACCTTCGGCGGAGGCCCCGGGACGGTCGCGTTCCACGGCTGGCCGTCGAAGTCGGTGTTCGGCAAGGCCGTCACGCACGGCTGCGTACGGGTGCCCGCCGACGCCCTGAACAAGCTCGCCAAGGTCCCGCTCGGGACGCCCGTCCAGATCACGGACTGACGGTCCCGCGTTCCACCCCCGGCCGTACGGCCGGGCCGCACGACCCCCCACCCCATCCCCGCGATCACGAACCCCCCTGAGGAGAGAACCGTGCGTTTGCAGGCACTCACCAAGTGCGCGGCCGTCGCCGGCGCGCTGGCCCTGCCGTTCGCCCTGTCCGCCGCCCCCGCCTCCGCCTCCCCGGGCGGCGCCGGCTCGGCGGTCGCCATCGCCGCCACCGGCACCGTCGTCGTCCCGCCGACGTCCTCGGTGGCCTCCGCGGCGCAGCGGCCCACCAGCAAGAGCGTGGCGGAACTGCCCGCCAACCCGCTCGTCCAGGCGCGGCTGCTGAACGGCTCCGCCTGGGCCGGGCACGGCCGCGCGTCCGTCGCCGACCTGCGGGTCGCCAAGCTCGGCCTGTCCGCCCACGCCGTCTCCGCCAAGTGCGAGAACGGCAACGGGGTCTCCCACGTGGTGGGCGCGACGCTGGGCACCCGGGCGCTGAAGGTCGGCGCGACGCCCAACACCACCGTCACCACCGACCTGAAGGGCCTCGGCAACGTCACGGTCACGCTGAACAAGCAGGTGCGCGGCCAGAACGGGAACCTCACGGTCACGGCCATCGAAGTGTCGGCGACCCTGGCGGGGAAGACGCAGACGATCAGCATCGCGTCCGCCAGCTGCGGAAAGAGCGGTCAGCCGTCCCAGCCCGGCCAGCCCGGCCAGCCCGGTCAGCCGTCCCAGCCCTCCCAGCCGGGCCAGCCCTCGTCGCCCGCGACCCCGCCCGGAGAGGCCCCCGCCCCGACCCCGGTCCCCGGTGACCTCCCGGTGACCGGCTGAGCCGAACCGTCCCTCACATGAGGCCGGGGTCCGCGTGGCGCGCGCGGACCCCGGCCTTTCCTGTGGGCCGTCAGCCGATGGGACGCCCGAAGGTCACGCGGTAGTCCTTCGGGCGCCGCCCGGTGAGCTTGGCGAAGAGGGCGGAGAACGTCCCGGGGTCCCGGTAACCGACCGCGCCGGCGATGGCGGCGACCGTCCTGTCCGTGGTCTCCAGGAGGTGGCGGGCGCGGCGGACGCGCGCCGACTGGAGGTACTCCAGCGGGCTCTGGCCCGTCTCGTGCGCGAAGCGCCGCAGCAGCGTCCGGGTGCTGACGTCGAACGCGTCCGCCAGCCCGGCGAGGTCGTACCGGGCGGCGAGGTTCTGGTCGAGGTGCCGCATGACCCGGCGGGAGAAGTCGTGCCCGGGCCGCGGGAGGAGCCGGGCGTCGACGTACGGGGCCTGGGACGAGCGGGCGTCGTCCACGAGCGCCATCCGCGCGGTCGCCCGGGCCACGCCGGTGCCGCTGTGCCGGCGGACCAGTTCCAGGGCGAAGTCGTACATGGCGCTGAACGCCGCCGTGGTGGTCACCCCCGCGTCGGTGACGACCAGGAGGTCCGGCCGGACGTCGGCGGACGGGCAGCGCCTGGCCAGCTCGTCCGCGAACAACCACGCCGTCGTGGCCCGGCGCCGGTCGAGCAGCCCGGCCGCGGCGAGCAGGAACGCGCCGACGCAGATCGAGACGACCGCGCCTCCCGCGGCGGCGTGCGAGCGGACGGCCGCGAGCTCCGGGGCCAGCCCCGCGAGCTTCGCGTCCACGTCGAGGCCCGCGTGGAGCTCGAACCCCGGCACGACGAGGACGTCGACCTCGCGGAGCGGGGAGGCGGCCAGCGCCACGCCCCCGGAGGCGACGACACGGCGGCGCGGCGACACCACCGACACCTCGTAGCCGGCGCGGTCCGGACCGGCGACGTGCCCGGCCATCGTCAGCAGATCGGGGACGCCGAACACCTCCGACGCGAAACAACCTGGATAGGCCAGCACCCCCACCCGCAACGCACCCATTGCCCGCCTCCCGTCCGCTCGCTGGCGAGATTACCCCTGAACATGGCGATCCGGCCTATCCCGGCGCAGGCCGCCGCCCGGCCACGCTGTCCTCATGAACACTGACAGCGGGCGCCTTGATGATGCGATCGCCGACTTCTCGCGGCGGCAGGTGGACGTGGACGGGGTGGTGAAGACGGTCTACGTCGCGGGCGCCGGCCCGGCCGTCGTGCTGATGCCCGAGATGCCGGGCATCAGCCCGGACGTCCTGCGGCTGGCGCGGTGGGTGCGGGACGCGGGCTTCACCGTCCACCTCCCCTCGCTCTTCGGCCGCGACGGCGCCTATCCCACCGTCGAGGACGGGGAGCGGATCGTTCGCCGGGCGTGCGTGAGCGCCGAGTTCCGGGCCTTCGCCGGGGGCGGCACCAGCCCCGTCACGGCGTGGCTGCGCGGGCTCGCCCGGCAGGCCCACGCCGAGTGCGGCGGGCCGGGGGTCGGTGCGATCGGGCTCTGCTTCACCGGGAACTTCGCCCTGACCATGGCGCTCGAACCGGCGGTCATAGCGCCGGTCGTCAACCACCCGTCACTGCCGCTGGACGACCCCGCCGGCCTGGAACTCGGCGACGACGACGCCCGCGCGCTCAAGGAGCGCGTCACGCGCGACGGCCTGACCGTCCTCGCCTACCGCTTCGACAACGACCGGTGGTGCACGGGTCAGCGGTTCGCCGCCTACCAGGCGCTGCTCGGGGACGCCTTCGACGGACGCGTGCTCCCGGGCGGCGTCGCGAACACCGACCCGCCGCCATTCTTCCGCGACGTGGTCGCGACTCCTCACAGCGTCGTGACCGCGCACCTCGTGGACGAGGACGGCCACCCCACGCTCCAGGCCAGGGACGAGATCCTCACCTACCTGACCGAGCGACTGAAGCCCTAGAGGCCGTTTTCCCGAGAGCGCGACGGAGCGGTCCGGCCGGGCTACCTGCTGGAGATGCTCCACGCGCCTTCGCCGGCCGCGGCGGCGTCGCCGAAGGCGGTCCACGCGGCGTCGTCGACCTTGAAGGCGTCGAGGAGGTAGGCGGAGATCGCGTCGGCGACGAGGACGACGCGGGCGGGGTCCTCGTCGGTGGTCTCGGCGACCGCCTCGCCGGCGACGCCGCCCAGGGTGTGCTCGCCCTCGGTGACGACGAGCAGGCTCTTCGGGGACGGGCTGAGGCGGTAGGCGTCGGTGAACCACTCCGGCCCGCGGGTGGAGAGCCGCGACCGGTCCTCGCCGCCCGCGACGACCAGGGCCGGGGCGGTCATGGTGGAGTAGTCCGGCCTCATGAACGGAAGGTGCTCGGCGGCGAACGGGGTGAGCGAGTCGCCGGTCCCGGTGGCGGCGATCAGCGCGCCGGCCGAGACCGCGGGGTGGGAGAAGTCCTCCCCGGGGACGCCGTCGGCGTCGAGCACGCGCGCGCCGAGGATCGCGCCGGCGGTCTGGGCGCCCCAGGAGTGGCCGACGACCGCGATGCGCTCGCGGTCGACGCGGGCCTCCAGGCCGCCGGCCTGGGCGAGGATGTCGCCGAGGCCGTCGAGGATCGCGTGAAGGTCGGAGATCCGGACGCGCCAGATCGTGGCGAAGCGCGGGTCGTCCCAGCCGATGGCGTTGCGGCGGGAGTCCAGGTGGGTGGGCTGCACCACGAGGAATCCGGCCGCGGCCCACCGGTCGACGAGGGGCTCGTACGCGTCCAGGGACCATGCGTTGCCGTGGGAGAACACGATGACCGGCAGGTTCCGGCCCGACATCGGGGCGGTGACCTTCACCTGCAGGTCGATGCCGCGGCCGGGCGCGGGGACGGTGATGGGCTTGACGGAGACGATCCGCTGGCCGAGCTGACGGTGGGACATGGGAGACCTGCGCTTTCTCCATGGACCGCTCTGCCATACTTTGGCGGAGCGTTGTTCCGCCAAACTAGCGGAACATTGTTCCGCGAGCAAAAGGAGGATCCCGTGCCGGAACCGGCCGGAGTGCGCCGAGCACAGGCGCAGCGCACCCGCAGCGGCGTGCTGGCGGCCGCGGCGGCGGTCTTCGTGGAACAGGGCGTCCAGGCCCCCGTCCGCGACATCGCCGAACGCGCCGGCGTCGGCGTCGGCACGATCTACCGGAACTTCCCGACCCGGGCGGACCTCGTCACCGCCGTCTACCGGCACCAGATCGACACGGCCACCGCACTCGCCCCCCGGCTCCTGGAGGAGTCGGCCTCCCCGTTCACCGCCCTGACCCGCTGGGTGGACGCGTTCGTGGAGTTCCTCGTGACCAAGCACGGCCTCGGAGCCGCCCTGGGGTCCGGTGATCCAGGGCTGGAGAACCTCCACGCCCTGATGCTCGACACCCTGGTCCCGGCCTGCGCGACGTTGCTCGACGCCTGCGCCGCCGCCGGCGAACTCGGCCCCGAGGTCTCCGCCTACACGCTCATGCGCGCCATCGGCAACCTCTGCATCACCGGCCCCGACTACGGCCAGGCCGACGCCAGGCGCATGGTCGCCACCCTCCTCGCCGGATGCCGGCGCGAGGCATGAACCGGGCCCGCCGATCGCTCCGGGCCCGCCGCCGGAGAACGGCCTAGGAGGCGGCGGCCTCGGGACGGGCGCCGCGGAGCGGGTGTGCGCTGCCCTGCAGCAGGACCTTCGCCACGAGGGCGGGGTCGTCGGCCATGGGGACGTGGCCGCAGCCCTCCAGCCAGACGAACCGGGCGTCGGGAAGGCGGCGCTGGGCGCGGATGGCCTGGCTGCGCAGGAGCAGGCGGTCCTTCGTGCCCCAGGCGATGGTCACGGGGACGTCGGCGCAGGAGCCGAGGAACCGGGTGGAGCGGCCAGCGCGGAGGGTGGGTTCGAAGCCCGGGGCGTCGCGCATGGCGCGGGCGTCCCCCGTGAGGGTCTCGATGTCCATCAGGTCGGGACGGCCGTAGATCATGCCGAACATGAGGGTGCGGCGGCGCGGGGAGCGGGCCAGCCGGGTGAGGAACGTCTCGGGGACGCGGGCGCCGAACCGCGACGCGCGCAGCACCGACATGCCGTAGCGGAACTCCAGGTTGTTGAAGAAGCCGGCCGGGGACAGGGCGGTCGCCGAGCTGGCGAGGCCGCGGTCGGCGGCTTCGAGGGCGAAGAGGCCGCCGAGGGAGTTGCCCGCGATGTGCGGGCGGTCCAGGCCGAGGGCGGCGAAGGCGTCCGCGAGGGCGGAGACGGCCGTGTCGAGGGTGTAGGGGGTGCCGCCCGGCAGCGGCGGGGAGTCGCCGAAGCCGGGCAGGTCGACCGCGAAGACCTCGCGTTCGGCGGCGAGCAGGTCCATGACCGGTGCCCACCCCTGGCGGCGGTGGCCGATGCCGTGCAGCAGGACGAGGGGCGGCCCCTCGCCGCGGCGCTCGTAAGCGATGTTCACCCGCGCGTTGTCCACGGGCGAAGGGTAGGCCGGAAGTTACTCAGCGGTCACTAGTGATGCTCGTCACGGCGCACTCGGCGGGACGGCGGTGCTCCAGGGCGGTGCGCAGCTGCGCGCGGCCCCGGTGGATGCGCGAGCGGACGGTGCCGAGCTTGACGTTCAGCGACGCGGCGATCTCCTCGTACGACAGGCCCTCGATGTCGCACAGGACGACCGCGGCGCGGTATTCGGGGGCGAGGCCGTCGAGCGCCTTCTGGATGTCGTGGTCGAGGTGCCGCTCGTCGTAGGCCTGCGCCGGGCCCGGCTCGCGGCCCTGCAGGCGCTCGGCGGCGTCGTCGCCGAGGGAGTCGAACCGGATGCGCTGCTTGCGGCGGGCGCGGTCGAGGAACAGGTTCGTCGTGATCCGGTGCAGCCAGCCCTCGAACGTGCCGGGACTGTAGGAGGACAGGGAGCGGAAGACCCGGATGAAGACGTCCTGGGTCAGGTCCTCGGCGTCGTGGCGGTTGCCCGTCAGCCGGTACGCCAGCCGGAACACCCGGGTCGAGTGCTCGCTGACGATCTGCTCCCACGTCGGCGGGGTCCACGCCATCGCACCTGCGCTCACCACTACCCCCGTCTGATACTCAATCGTTACGGCCAAGCATGCCGGTACCCAGATAAGAGCCGTGTAAGAACCTTGAGCGTGGCCGGATCAGGCACGTGAGATGTGACTCATCTCATTGGACCGGATGTCGACAAGGATTGAGTCGGCGCCGGTCCGCATGGAGGATCGGGGGCAGTCCCCACCCCGACACGCGAGGACGTGGCATGGCGCGAAGCTACAACCTGGCCGACCTGCTCGAGATCCTGGCGGCGGCGGGGCCGGACCGCCCCGCGCTGGTGGCCGGTGCGGAGCGGCGGACGTACCGGCGGCTCAGCGAGCGGGCGAGCCGGGTCGGGCACCATCTCGCGGAGGCCGGGGTGCGGCCGGGCGAGCACGTGGCGATCCTCGCCTACAACCGGGCCGAGTGGATCGAGGCGATGCTGGGCATCTTCAAGATCCGCGCGGTGCCGATCCCGGTGAACTTCCGCTACGTCGCCGCCGAGCTGCGCCACGTCCTGGCCGACTCCGACTCGGTGGCGCTGGTCGGGGAGCGCTCGCTGCTGGCCAAGGTGGAGGAGATCCGCGGCGAGCTGCCCGCGCTGCGGCACGTCGTCGTGCTGGAGGACGGGTCCGAGGCCGAGATCCCCGGCGCGGTCGAGTACGAGAAGGCGCTCGCGGGCGCCGCCTCCGACGACGACTTCCCCGAACGCTCCGGCGACGACCGCTACATCATGTACACGGGCGGGACGACGGGTTATCCGAAGGGCGTCGAGTGGCGCTGCGAGGACATCTTCTTCGGCGCGCTCGGCGGCGGGAACGTCCTCGGCGACCCCATCGGCAGCCCCGAGGAGCTGGCCGCCAACGCCGACCAGCCCGCGATGGCCGTGCTCGACTGCGCGCCCGTCATGCACGGCGCGGGCCAGTGGGTCGCGTTCATGGGGTTGTTCAGCGGCGCCAAGGTCGTCCTTTACACCGACCACGCGTTCGACGCGGACAAGGCCCTGCGGCTGCTCGCCGAGGAGCAGGCGAACGTGATGATGCTCGTCGGGGACGTCATGGCGCGCCCGGTCGCGAAGGCGCTCGCCTCCGGCGACCACGACACGTCCTCGCTGATGGCGATCGCGTCCGGCGGGGCACCGCTGACCGAGGGCGCGAAGGACGCGCTCCGGGAGCACCTGCCGAACATCATGTTCCTCGACAACTACGGCGCGTCGGAGACCGGTGCGTGCGGCCCGTCCGTCGGCGGCAAGGAGGGGACGGCCCGGTTCATGATGAAGCCCGGGATCACCGTCCTCGACGACGACCTGAACGTCGTGCGGCCCGGCGAGATCGGCAGGCTGGCCCGAAGCGGCCACATCCCGCTCGGCTACTACAACGACCCCGCCAAGACGGCGTCGACGTTCTTCACCGCCGCGGACGGGACGCGCTGGTCGGTGCCCGGCGACTTCGCGAGCCTGGAGGAGGACGGGACGATCACGCTGCTCGGCCGCGGCTCCCTGGTGATCAACACGGGCGGCGAGAAGGTGTACCCGGAGGAGGTCGAGGTCGCCCTCAAGGACCATCCCGCCGTGGAGGACGCGGTCGTCGTGGGCCTGCCGGACGAGCGGTTCGGCCAGCGCGTCGCGGCCGTGGTCGCCCCGTGCCCGGGTGCGACGGTGACCCTTGAGGATTTGACCGAATATTGCCGCGAACGTCTTGCCGGCTACAAGCTTCCGCGGCAGATGACCCTGGTCGACGAGGTACAGCGAACCGCCGTCGGGAAGTCCGATTACAAGTGGGCCAGGAGCGTGCTCGCGTAGGGTTTTGGTAAAGTCACCGCGTGTGGGTTATACCACGCCCGGGCACTTTTTCTCCGGCGGCCGCCAGTCAAGAATCAATTGATGGCGAGGGAGCGTGCCTTGGGCGCGTTCCGGCGAATAACCGCCCCATGAGTGGGGATCGGCTGATACCGCTCGCGCGCCGGTATCGCCTGCTCTCTGTCGTCGGCAGAGGCGGCATGGGCACCGTCTGGCGGGCGTACGACGAGATGCTCGACCGGGACGTCGCGGTCAAGGAGGTGCACCTCCCCCCGCGCATCACCGAGAGCGAGCGCAGGGTGATGTGCAGGCGCCTGTTCTCCGAGGCCCGCGCGACCGCGGCCCTGCGCCATCCCGGCGTCGTCGCCGTGCACGATCTCATCATCGAGGACGGCCGCCCCTGGATCGTCATGGAGTTCCTGGAGTCGTGCTCCCTGCACAGGCTCGTCACGGAGGACGGCCCGCTCGGCGTGCGCCGCGCGGCGGAGATCGGCGCGGCGGTCCTGTCGGTGCTCCGCGCGTCGCACGCGGCGGGCATCCTGCACCGCGACGTCAAGCCCAGCAACGTCCTGCTGTGCGACGACGGGCGGGTCCTGCTCAGCGACTTCGGCCTCGCCGTCCACACCGGGAAGGGCGCGCAGCCGGCCGACACCCTGCTCGCCGGGATCGAGGGCTCTCCCGCCTACCTCCCGCCGGAACGGGTGAACGGCCTGCCGAGCGTGGAGGCGTCCGACCTCTGGTCGCTCGGCGCGACGCTTTACACGGCGGTCGAGGGGTTTTCACCTTTCCTGCGCTGCCACGCTCTCGCGTCGATGGTGGCGGTTCTTCTGGGCGACTATGCGCGCCCTGTGCGGGCCGGGCCGCTGGCTTCGGTCATCGAAGGACTGCTGCGGCAGCGGCCGGAGGACAGATTGACGGCCGAGGCCACCGCGGAAATGCTGGAAAAGGTTATCGGAACGGCCCCCGAACCCGGTTTCACCCGCGCGCCGGTGCCGCATCCCCGCCGTTTCTCCGTGCACCGCACCGCCCTTCGGCGCCGCGTTCCGTGGGCGCTCAGCGCCGCCTGGGTGCCGAGGGACGCGCCGAGGGCGCCGGTCCCGCGCGGTCCGCGGGTCCCGTGGACGCTGCGCGGCGGCAGGCCGCCCGGCAAACCGCCGTGCGGTTCGCGGCAGGCGGGGTGGCGCGTCCCGGCGATGCCGTCGCGGCGGCTGCGGCCCGGGACGGTCGTCAGCGTGGCGCTGCTCGCGGCGCTCGCGGCCGGGGCGGGCACCTGGACGGCCCGGTGGACGTCGATCGGCAAGGGCGACGCGGTGGCGCTGCGGCCCGCGGCGGGCGTGTCGGCGAAGACGGCGAAGTATCACGAGGCGGGCGCCTACTCGGTGCGGGTGCCCGTGGGCTGGCAGGCGGAGCGCCGCGGCAGCGTGATGATCTGGAAGGACGCCGGAACGGGACGGGGGCTGCGCATCGCCCCGGCCCCCGGCGACCCGCTGACCGGGCTGCGCGCCGAGGAGCGCGGCGCCGTGGCGGGGCACCGCTATCCCGGCTACCAGCGGCTGCGGCTGGAACCGGTGCCCGAGGTCATCGACGGCGCCGCCGAATGGGAGTTCACCTGGCGGGACGGTGTGCACGACGCCGTCCGGCACGTGCTGTGCGGCCGCGCGGCCGGGTACGAGTTCTGCTTCCACGCGCCCGACCCGGAGTGGACGCCGGGCCAGCGCCTCTACGACCGGATCCTCAGGTCGTTCAGGCCGGAGAACGGCGGCTGAGCCCCGGCCGGATCGCGGGGCCGGTCAGGTCGTCTGCTGGAGGCGCAGGAGGAACTCGGCGTTGGAGGAGGTGCCCTTCATCTTCTCCAGGAGCTGCTCGACGGCCGCCTGCTTGTCCAGGCCCTGGAGGGCGCGGCGCAGGCGCCAGGAGAGGGCGAGCTCCTCGGGGGACATGAGCAGCTCGTCGCGGCGCGTCCCGGACGCCTCGATGTCGACGGCGGGGAAGACGCGGCGGTCGGCGAGGCCCCGGTCGAGCTTCAGCTCCATGTTGCCGGTGCCCTTGTACTCCTCGAAGAAGACGTCGTCCATGCGGGACCCCGTCTCCACCAGCGCGGTGGCGAGGATGGTGAGCGAGCCGCCGTTCTCGATGTTGCGGGCGGCGCCGAAGAACTTCTTCGGCGGGTAGATCGCGGTCGTCGCGACGCCGCCGGCGAGGATGCGGCTGCTGGAGGGCGCCGCGAGGTTGTAGGCGCGGCCGAGCCGGGTGATCGAGTCGAGCAGCATCACGACGTCGTGGCCCTGCTCGACGAGGCGCTTGGCCCGCTCCACGGCGAGCTCGGCGAGCGCGGTGTGGTCGCGCGCGGGCCGGTCGAAGGTCGAGTGGATCACCTCGCCGCGCACGGTCCGCTGCAGGTCGGTGACCTCTTCGGGCCGCTCGTCGATGAGCAGGACCATCAGGTGCACTTCGGGGTTGTTCTGCGCGATCGCGTTCGCGACGGCCTGGAGCACCATGGTCTTGCCGACCTTCGGCGGCGACACGATGAGCCCGCGCTGCCCCTTGCCGATCGGCGCGACCAGGTCGATGACGCGGGTCGCGAGCGGGCCGGTGTCCAGGCGGAGCCGCTCGTCGGGGAACAGCGGGGTCAGCGCGCCGAACTCGGGCCGGTTCGCGGCCTCGGCCACCGGGAGGCCGTTCACCGTCTCGACGCGGGCGAGGGTGGGGGAGTCGCCCCGGCCCTGCTTGGGCGCCCTGGCGAAGCCGGCGACCACGTCGCCGGGACGCAGGTGGTGCGCCCTGACCTGGGTGAGGGAGACGTGCACGTCCTCCGGGCCGGCGAGGTAGCCGGACGTGCGGACGAAGGCGTGCTTGTCCTGGAGGGACAGGAGGCCGTGGAAGGGGACGGTCGGAGCGTCGTCTGCCGGGCGCCGCTGCTGCTGCTGCCGCCCGTCCTTGCGGGCGCTCTGCGCGGACACGGCGTGCGCGCCGCGTGCGGGGGCCTTGCGGCCTGACGCGGGTTCTGTTTCGAGGGTGGGGGCGGACATACGTGTCCCTTCTCAGGCTGGCGCGCGGCGGGCGGCGCCGCCCGGGGTCGAAGTCCGCGTACGGCGGCGGAACCCGCGGCGCGTACGCGAGAGGAATGCGAAGGATGCAGCTCGGTCCACCGGGCTGACGTCGGCTCCCTTGTGCGGTGGCCCCGCACGCCGTGTGCGTGCCGGACCGAAACTCACCGGGCGCTCAGATGGCCCGGGCGGGGAAGAGACGTCCTCGACGCGAGTCGTGATAGTCCAAGGACGTTGCCTCGACAGTACAGCAATCGAGGGCGCTTTCGCATTCCCCCGGTTCGGTGACGGCTTTCACGCGGATGACCCCCTGCGTCCGTCCGGTGCCGCGGCGTCCCCCGACCCGCGTCCCCGGTGCTCCGTGCTCACGGTGGTTATGACTATCGAACCGGCCTCCGGGTTCCGGCGACCCTCCGGCGGCCCCTCCGGCGGCCCCTCCGGCGGCCCCTCCGGCGGTCCGTCGCAGGGCCCCGGGCGGCGGGCGAATACGATGAGCCGCGCTGCGCGGGCGAGGGAGGACGATGGGCGAGGGGCTGCGGTTCGAGGCGTCCGGGGGCGTCGGGACGGTCACGATCGACCGGCCGGCCAAGCGGAACGCCATGTCGGCGGACATGTGGCGGGCGCTGCCCGGCATCCTGGACGGGTTCGCCGCCGATCCGGACGTCCGGGTCGTGGTGCTGACCGGGGCGGGCGGGAACTTCTGCGCGGGCGCCGACATCTCCGAGCTGGACGACATCCACCGCGACGACGACTCGCACCTGTCGACGGTCGCCGAGCGGGCGCTCGCCGCGTTCGGCAAGCCGACGCTCGCCGCGATCGAGGGGTACTGCGTGGGCGGCGGCTGCCAGCTCGCGGCCGCCTGCGACCTGCGCTTCGCGGCGCGGGGCGCGCGGTTCGGGATCACGCCGGCCAGGCTCGGCATCGTCTACCCGGCGGCCGCGACGGCGCGGCTCGTCGGGCTGGTGGGGCCGTCGGCCGCGAAGTACCTGCTCTACTCGGCCGATCTGGTCGACGCCGCGCACGCGCTGCGCATCGGGCTGCTGGACGAGGTCGTCCCCGAGGGCGGCCTGCACGACCGCGTCGCCGGGTTCACCGCGACCCTCGCGTCCCGGTCCCTGCTCACCCAGCAGGCGACCAAGGACATCGTGGACGCCATCGTCGCCGCGGGCCCGGTCGAGGAGAGGACGCGGCGGTGGCTCGCCGAGGTCGCCGCGAGCGGGGAGGTCGAGGAGGGCATCGCCGCGTTCCTCGAACGCCGAGCGCCCGAGTTCCCCTGGAAGGCTCCCCTGCGGTAGCGGCCGCCCGGTGGCGGTCAGGCGTTGAGCGCCGGCCAGGCGGACACGTCGCAGAATCGGCTCTCGGGGAGGCGGTGGAGGCGCCGGGCGGCGGCGTCCGGGTCGCCGAGCAGACCGGCGGCGTCGGGGCGGCGCAGCTCGGCGAGCGGCAGCACCCCGCACACCAGCGACTCCGGCGTCCGCACCATGAGCAGCGGCCCGATCCGCGCGCCGCCCCGGTCGACGTCGCGCAGCGCGCCCAGCAGGGCCCGCGCGGGGCCGGTGGACTCCGCGCAGTGCTCGCGCAGCGCGGCCGCGAGGTCGATGAAGTCCAGTTCCAGGGCGCGCGGGCTGCGTCCGGACAGGTAGTAGCGGTCAGCGTCGGTGAGTTCGACGTGCAGCCCGTGGTGCTCGGCGAACCGCTCGAAGGGGCCGGTCAGCGCCGGGCGCGCCTCGGCCGGCGCGACGGCGAGGCACCCGGTGACCATGTCGGCGGGTTCGGCGCCGAGGGACGCGGCGGCGGCCTGGTCGAGCCGCCGGGCGAGGTGGCCGCGGAGCTCGGCCGTCTCGGCGGCCAGCCGCTCGACGGCCGCCCGCTGCTCCTCGGCGGCCTCCCGCTGCTCGCTCAGCCGGCCGCTCACCTCCGGCACCAGCCGGTCGTTGATCTGCGTGACGAGCGACCGGATCCGGGCGTCGGCCTCGCCGAACGCCGCGCGGTCGCTCTCCTGGTCGGCGGCGAGCCGGTCGAGGCGCTCGCGCTGGGACGCGCGGAACTCCTCCAGCTCGTCCCGGGTCCCCTTGAGGGCGCGCAGCTGCGTGCGGATGTCGGCGACCTCGGGCGCGCCCGGCGTCCGCCCGCGCTCGAACGCCAGGTACAGCTCCCGCCCGGCGATCGCCAGGCACAGCAGAACCAGAACCACCGTCATAGCGCCCTCCCCGGGCCCGCTCGCGGGGCAGACTACGCCACCGCCGCGCCCGGCGGCCCGCGACTCAGCGGTTGAGGTAGGCCAGGACGGCGAGGACGCGGCGGTTGTCGTCGCCGGTCACGGGCAGGTCGAGCTTGGCGAAGATGTTCGCCGTGTGCTTGGTCACCGCGCGCTCGGTGACGACGAGCCTCTCCGCGATCGCCGCGTTGGAGCGCCCCTGCGCCATCAGCTCCAGGACCTCGGTCTCGCGCGGGGTGAGGCGGCCGAGCGGGGTGTCGCGGGTGCCCCGGGCCACGAGCCGGGAGATGACCTCGGGGTCCATCGCGGTGCCGCCCGCGGCGACCCGGCGGACCGCGTCCACGAACTGCGCCGCGTCGAACACCCGGTCCTTGAGCAGGTAGCCGATCGCGCCGGTGCCGTCGGCGAGCAGCTCGCGGGCGTAGAGCTGCTCGACGTACTGCGACAGGACGAGGACGGGCAGCCCCGGGACCTGCCGCCGCGCCTCCAGCGCCGCCTGGAGGCCCTCGTCGGTGAAGGACGGCGGCAGGCGCACGTCGACCACCGCCACGTCCGGGCGATGGTCGAGCAGTGCCTTCAGCAGGGACGGGCCGTTGTCGACGGCCGCCGCGATCTCGAAGTCGTGCGACTCCAGGAGGCTGACGAGACCCTCCCTCAGGAGGGCGAGGTCTTCGGCGAGGACAACGCGCACGGCAGCTCCATGGTCACGATCGTCGGGCCGCCCGCGGGCGAGCTGAGGGCGAGGACGCCGTCGAATGTACCGATCCGGCGCTCGATCCCGCGCAGCCCGGAGCCGCCGTCCAGGGTCGCGCCGCCGCGGCCGTCGTCGGTGACGGTGATCCGCAGCATGCCGTTCTCGTGCCGCATGTCGATCCAGACGCGGGACGCTCCGGAGTGCTTGGCCGCGTTGGTGAGGATCTCCGACACCGCGAAGTAGGCGGCGGACTCCATCGGCGGTTCGGGCCGCGCGGGCAGGTCGGCGGAGACCTCGACGTCCAGCGGGTGGTCGAGCGCGAGGGCCCGGACGGCGTCCGCGACGCCGCGGTCGGCGAGCACCGGCGGGTGGATGCCGCGGACGAGGTCGCGCAGCTCGTGCAGCGCCTTGGCCGAGGACGCGCGGGTCTCGGCGAGCAGGATGCGGGCCTTCTCCGGGTCCCGGTCGAGCAGGTGCTCGATCGCGCCGAGGGTCATCCCCATCGCCACGAGCCGGGCCTGCGCGCCGTCGTGCAGGTCGCGCTCGATGCGGCGCAGCTCGGCGGCGGAGGCGTCCACGGCCTCCGACCGGGTCTCGGTGAGGTGCTGGACGCGCAGTGCCAGCTCCGACTTGCGCGTCGGGCCGAGGATGGCGCGGCCCCAGTGCCCGTAGGCGGTCAGCATCTTCGGGCCGATGGCGTACCCGAGGGCGATGCACGCGGTGGCGACGATCACCGTGGAGACGACCCGTCCGGTGTCGCGGCCGTACCCCGCGGTGACGTGGATGTAGGTGTACCAGTCGCTGCCGCCGTAGTGCCCGATCATGTCGCCGGCGAAGGCGGCGAGCACGTACCCCCACACCCCGTACAGGATCAGCAGCCCGGGCAGTGCCGCGGTGAACACCGAGACGATCGGGTCCGCGAACGCCCACAGGTAGTCGCGCCAGGTGGCCGGGTCGCTGACCAGCGCGATGAACCGCTTGAAAACACCGCTAAGACCGGGCTCGCGCTCCGGCTCGGGCAGGTACGGCCGCGCGATCTGGACGTCGGTCCACCGGTTGATGCGGACCCGGTACGCGTCGAGCCGCTCGCGCAGCAGCATCGTCGCGGACGGGAACAGCAGCACCCCGACGAAGCTCGTGATCATCGAGACGACCGCGATGAACCACAGGCCGACGAGCGTCGCGGGGATGGCGAGCAGCCAGAGGGCCAGGCCCCGCCAGGGCGCCCTCACATGCCGTTGCAGCCGTGTCTCTTCCACCAGTCCACCGTCCACCGGATCCTCCGCGGGTCGCTTGCCTTCTGGAGTCCAGTCTTCCGGCGGCGCCCTCGCAGCACAGTGTGCCCGCAACCCGAGCGTGAGGTGTACCTGAGTACACCCCTGCCCGGGCTCCACCACCCGCGTCCCCTGCGCGGACTACTTCGCCGTCCGGGACCAGGCGCTGCTCGCGCACGCCACGCAGATCGACCCGAACGCGGGTTTCATGGCCCACCCGCGCGACGTCGAACGCGCCGCCTGGCCGACCGAGGACTACCACCTCGCCCGTTCCAGCGTGGAGACGGAACTGCCCGAGAACGACCCCTTCGCGGGTTTGCGCTGACGCTCAGAGGGCGACGAAGGTCAGGCCGCGCTTCTTCATCTTCGGGATGACGGTATCCAGGGCCTTGAGGGTCTGGGAGCGGTCGCCGCCCCCGTCGTGGCACAGCATGATGTTGCCGGCCTTGCCCTTCATGAGCGTGCGGCGGATGTGGCCGACGCCCGGACGGGCCCAGTCGCGCGGGTCGACGGCCCAGTCGATCGGCAGCATGTCGTGCTCGGCCACCGTCTCCAGGATCGACTTCGTCCACGCGCCGCCGGGGGAGCGGAAGAACTGGGGGACGACGCCGGTCACGTCGGCGATCCGGTCGTGCGCCTCCACGATCTCCTTGCGGACCCGCTTCTTCGACATGTTCGCGATGTAGATCGGGTGCGTCTCGGTGTGGTTGCAGATCTGGTGCCCGGCGTCGGTGATGCGGCGGGTGAGCTTGGAGAACTCCTTCACCTGCTCACCGATGACGAAGAACGTCGCGTGGATCTCGTGCTCGGCCAGCAGGTCGAGCACCCGCGGCGTCCACAGCGGGCTGGGGCCGTCGTCGATGGTGAGGGCGATCGACTCGGCGGGCGGCGGGGGAGACAGCTGCGACAGCTCGCGGACGGGCGTCTCCAGCGCGGTGAGCTTCGCCGGCGTCCACGGCGCGGGCCGGGGCGTCGGGGTCGGGGTCGGGGTGGGCGTCGGGGTCGGATGGATGACCGGGCGCGCGCGGGGGGTCGGCGCGGCCCACGCGGGCTCCCCCGACCCGTGCGGCGGGCGCGCGCCGTCCGCGCCGAGCGCGGCGAGACCGGCGGCCGCCCCCATCAACCAGAGTGCTTTGCGGCGAGATGTCCAACCTGAGTCCTCAACCTCCACAAGTCCCACGCTATCGGGGTTTTGGGCGGGTAGGAGGCCGCTCCGGGATCACAATCGGCTCACCCGAGTGGTCCGATTTCGGGCGCGAGCACGGAGCCGCAGGTCGGGCCACTGCCGGCGGTCGAGCGGCCTTCCTCGTCCGACCTGGGACAGGCCGTCCGGAGGGACGCCGCGGCCCGCGCGCGGCGCCGTGCGGACGGCGCCGACGGTGCCGGCGGAGGTGTTACCGTCTTCAGTGCGATTCGGGGGCCGGACGTCCCTGCCCGGGAACGAGGCGGGACGGCCGAGCGAGCACGGCCCGGCGCAGCCGGCGTGCGGTGGCCGTTACCAGGCAGTGCGCCGCGGGGGCCGATCTGTACTGGACGACGCCCACGCCGCTGACCCCGTCGCCGGGTCGATCCGACGAAGACCGCGCGGCCCCGCGGTGTTCACCGGCCCTGGGAACCCGCCCGTCGGCCCGCTCCACCGCAACCCGGTGGCGGCGGCCGGGGTTGGTCCCCCATGTCCTCCGTCTCCGCGCCCGCGATGGGCGAACCCCGCGCCCCCGGCCCCCGGCGGCCCGGCCTCATGCTCGCGGTGCTGCTCGCCGGGCAGTTCATGGTCAACGTCGACATCGCGGTCGTGAACGTCGCCGGCCCGTCCGTCAGGCAGGATCTGCGGCCGTCCGGCGGCGCCCTCGAACTGGTCGTCTCCGGGTACACGCTGGCGTACGCCGTCCTGCTGGTGACCGGCGCCCGGCTCGGGCAGGCCCGCGGCCACCGGCGGATGTTCCTGCTCGGGCTCGGCGCGTTCACGGCGGCCTCGCTCGCGTGCGGGCTGGCCCCCTCCACCGGCGCGCTCGTCGCCGCGCGGCTGGCGCAGGGGGCGGCCGGGGCGCTGATGGTGCCGCAGGTCCTGTCGGGGATCCAGCTCCATTTCACCGGCCCGGCGCGGGCGCGGGCGCAGGGGCTGCTCGCGGTGGCGCTGTCCGGCGGCGCGGTCGCCGGACAGGTGCTCGGCGGCGTGCTGGTCTCGGCCGACGTGGGCGGGCTCGGCTGGCGCCCGGTCTTCCTGGTCAACGTGCCGGCCGGGATCGTGCTGCTCGCGGCCGGCGCCCGGCTGCTGCCGGCGGACGCGCCCGGCCGCGGCGCGCGCCTCGACCTCGGCGGGGCGGCGCTGCTGTCGGCGGCGGCGCTGCTGGCGGTCGTTCCGCTGCTGTTCGGGCGCGAGGCGGGCTGGCCGCCGTGGACGTGGGCGTCGCTCGCGGCGTGCGTACCGGTGGCCGCTCTGTTCGTCAGGCGACAGCGGCGCGTCGAGTCCCCGCTGCTCGCCCTAGGCGTGCTGGGCCGCCCGGTCGTGGCGTGGACGCTCGGCGCCCTCGGCGCGGCCACCGGCACCTTCTACGCGATGATGTTCGTCCTCGCCCTCTACCTCCAGGACGGCCTGGGCCGCAGCGCCCTGTTCTCCGGCCTGGTCCTCGTGCCCTGGGTCGCCGCGTTCGGGATCGCCGGGCCGCTCGTTCCGCGCCTTCCCGCCCGCGCGCCCATCGCCGGCTACCTGCTGCTCGCTTCGGTGTACGCCACGGCGGGGCTGACCCGCGCCGACGGTGCGGCGCTCGCCGCCTTGCTCGGGTTCGGGGGGCTCGGCCTCGGCCTCGGGTTCGCGCCGCAGCTCGGGCGGCTGACGGCACACGTCCCGGACCGGCACGCGGCCGGCCTCAGCGGCCTGGTCAACATGAACTTCCAGCTCGCGGGCGTCGCGGGCGTCGCCGTCTTCGGCACCCTGTACCTCGGCGTCCCCGGCGGCCACGGCACGGCGTTCACCGCCGTGATGCTCGGCTTCGGCGGGACGGCGCTCGCCGCGGCCGCCGCCTCGTTCGCGGGGCACCGCGCGGCGCGGCGCGAGGATCAGGGGAGCAGCCCGGCGCGGCGGGCGGCGGTCACGGCCTCCAACCGGGTGTGACTGTCGAGCTTGCGCATCGCCGACCGCAGGTAGCTCTTCACCGTCTCCGGCAGCAGCCCGAGCCGCTCGGCGGCCTCGGCGTTGGTGCAGCCGATCGCGACGTAGGACAGGACGTCCAGCTCGCGGGGAGACAGGACGGGGCGGGGCGACCCGGACGGCTCGTCCAGCCCGGCCGCCGCGAGGCGCAGCGACGCCTCCCGGAGCCGGTCGCGGGTCGGCAGGTCGCGGACCCGCTCGGCCAGGGCGCGCAGCTCGGCGTGCACCGCCCTGACCTCCTCCCAGCGCGCCGCCGACGTGCCGGGCGGCGTCCGCGCCAGCGCCTCGTCCGCGCGGTCCTGGACGGCGAGGTCCTGTTCGAGGTCGCGGGCCGCCTCCACGGCCGCGCCCACGACACGGTCAGCGAGCGACAGAGGTTCCCGCAGCGCGCCGTAGAGGACGCCGCGGACGCGGCGGCGCACGACGATCGGGACCGCGACGATCGACAGCAGCCCCTCGCGCCCGACCGGCTTGTCGTAGTCGTGGCTGATCGACGCCGAGCACGGGTAGTTGCTGACCCACGCGGGACGTCCCATGGCCATCGCCTTGCCGCCGAGCCCGTTGCCCTGCCGGACCACGAGCCCGGTCAGCGAGTCCGTCGTGTTGCCGACCAGCTCGGTGATCACCAGCCGGTCCTGGCCGCTGAGGGCGCCCCCGAACACCATGGGCAGGCCGGTCGTGCGCTGCAGCGTCAGCACCGCCGACCGGACGGCCCCCACGTCATCGCCCATGCTCCGAGCATGCCCTGCGCGCCCCCCACCCCGAAAGTGGCGGGGCCGACGAACCTAGCCGCGCCGGTCGGTGGTGTCCTCCAGGCCGAGGATGTCCACGGCCTCGGCGCGCATCTGCACCTTGCGGATCTTGCCGGTGACCGTCATCGGGAACTCCTCCACCACGTGCACGTAGCGGGGGATCTTGTAGTGGGCGAGCCTGCCCTCGCAGAACGCGCGCAGCTCCCCGGCGGTCAGGCCCGGTACGCCCTCGCGCAGCCGCACCCAGGCCATCAGCTCCTCGCCGTACTTCTCGTCGGGGACGCCGATGACCTGCGCGTCGACGATGTCGGGGTGGGTGTAGAGGAACTCCTCGATCTCGCGCGGGTAGATGTTCTCCCCGCCGCGGATCACCATGTCCTTGATCCGGCCGGTGATGTTGACGTAGCCCTCCCCGTCCATCACCGCGAGGTCGCCGGTGTGCATCCAGCGGGCCGCGTCGACGGCCTCGGCCGTCTTGTCCGGCTCGTCCCAGTAGCCGAGCATCACCGAGTAGCCGCGCGTGCAGAACTCGCCGGGCACGCCGCGCGGGACGGTCACGCCCGTCTCCGGGTCGACGACCTTGATCTCCAGGTGCGGCAGGACGGTCCCGACCGTGGACACGCGGCGCTCCAGCGAGTCGCCCGCGCGGGTCTGGGTGGACACCGGCGACGTCTCGGTCATGCCGTAGCAGATCGCGACCTCGCTCATCCCGAGCCGCTCGATGACCTGCTTCATCACCTCGACCGGGCACGGCGAACCCGCCATGATCCCGGTGCGCAGGCAGGACAGGTCGAGCCTGGTGAGCGACGGCTCGTTCAGGACGGCGATGAACATCGTCGGCACCCCGTACAGCGAGGTGCAGCGCTCGGCCGCGACCGCCTCCAGCGTCGCCTTAGGGTCGAACGCGGGCGCCGGGATCACGACGCACGCGCCGTGGCTCGTCGCCGCGAGGTTGCCCATGACCATGCCGAAGCAGTGGTAGAAGGGCACCGGCACGCAGATGCGGTCCTCCTCGTCGTAGCCGCACAGCTCGCCGACGAAGTAGCCGTTGTTCAGGATGTTGTGGTGCGACAGCGTCGCGCCCTTGGGGAACCCCGTCGTCCCGGACGTGTACTGGATGTTGATGGGGTCGTCGGCGGTGAGCATCCGCCCGATCTCGTCGAGGACGCCCGGTTCGCCCGTGCGGCCGGCCTCCAGCAGCGCGTCCCACCCGGGCGTGCCGATGAGCACGACGTCGCGCAGGGCGGCGCACTTCGGCCGGACCTGCTCGATCATCGCCGCGTAGTCGGACGTCTTGAACACCGGGGTCGCGACCAGCGTCCGGATCCCGGCCTGGTTGAGGACGAACTCCAGCTCGTGCACCCGGTAGGCGGGGTTGATGTTGACGAGGATCGCCCCGAGCTTGGCCGTCGCGTACTGCACGAGCATCCACTCGGCGCAGTTCGGCGCCCAGATGCCCACCCGGTCGCCCTTGACGACGCCGAGGTCGCGCAGGGCCGAGCGCGACGGCCTCCACGTCGTCGGAGAACTGCTCGTAGGTCCAGCGGCGGCCGGACGCCCGCTCGACGAGCGCGTCGCGCTCCGCGTGCGCCGCGACCGTCCGGTCGAGGTTCGCGCCGATCGTGTCGCCGAGCAGCGGCGTGGCCGAGACGCCCGACGCGTAGGAGAGGTTCACCGCAGGTCCTCCTCCCTGAACTCGCCCGCGGGCCGGTCGTCCCGCCCGGGATGCTTGTCGATCTCGCTGGCCCGCAGCTCGACCCGGCGGATCTTCCCGGAGATCGTCTTCGGCAGCTCGGCGAACTCCAGCAGCCGGATCCGCTTGTAGGGCGACAGCTGCTCCCGGCAGTGAGCGAAGATCGCCTTCGCGGTCTCGGCGTCCGGCGCCCAGCCGCTCGCGAGCGTGACGTAGGCCTTCGGGACGGCCAGCCGCACCGGGTCGGGCGACGGCACCACCGCGGCCTCCGCCACCGCCTCGTGCTCGATCAGCACGCTCTCCAGCTCGAACGGCGAGATCTTGTAGTCGGACGCCTTGAACACGTCGTCGGCGCGCCCGACGTAGGTGATGTACCCGTCCTCGTCGCGGGAGCCGATGTCACCGGTGTGGTAGTAGCCGCCGGCCATCGCCTCCTCGGTGCGCTCCTCGTCGCCGTGGTAGCCGGTCATCAGCCCGAGCGGGCGGTCCTCCAGGTCGAGGCAGATCTCGCCCTCCTCGCCGGGCTCCCCGGTGAGCGGGTCGATCAGCACCACCTCGTAGCCGGGCACGGGACGCCCCATCGACCCGGGCTTGACCGGCTGGCCGGGCGTGTTGGCGATCTGGACGGTCGTCTCGGTCTGCCCGAAGCCGTCCCGGATCGTGCGGTCCCACGCCTGCTTCACCCGCTCGATGACCTCGGGGTTCAGCGGCTCCCCGGCGGCGACGACCTCGCGCGGCGGCCTGCCGAGCCGTCCGAGGTCGGACTGGATCAGCATCCGCCACACGGTCGGCGGCGCGCAGAAGCTCGTCACGCCGCAGCGTTCGAGGGTGTCGAGGAGCCGGTCCGGGTCGAACCGGGTGTAGTTGAAGATGAACACGCACGCCTCGGCGTCCCACGGCGCGAAGATGTTGCTCCAGGCGTGCTTCGCCCACCCCGGCGACGAGATGTTCAGGTGGACGTCGCCCGGCCGCAGCCCGATCCAGTACATCGTCGACAGGTGCCCGGCGGGGTAGGACGCGTGGGTGTGCTCGACCAGCTTCGGCTTGGCCGTCGTCCCGGACGTGAAGTACAGCAGCAGCGTGTCCCGCGACATCGTCAGGCCGTAGGGGGTGAAGGACTCGCCCTCCTCGTAGGCGTCCGCGTACCGCAGCCAGCCCTCCACCGGCTCGCCCACGGCGATCCTCGTGAACTCGCCCTCGACGCCGTCGAACTTCCCGGTCTCGGACGAGGCGGTGACCACGTGCCGGGCCTTCCCGCGCGTCAGCCGGTCCTGGAGGTCGGCCGTGCCGAGCAGCGGCGTGCACGGAATCATGATCGCGCCGAGCTTCATCGCCGCGAGCACGGTCTCCCACAGCTCCACCTGGTTGCCGAGCATCAGGATGATCCGGTCGCCGCGCCGCACCCCCGCCCGGCGGAGCAGGTTCGCGACCTGGTTCGAGCGCCGCGCCATCTGCGAGAACGAGTACTTCGCCTCGGCGCCGTCCTCCTCGACGATCCACAGCGCGGGCGAGTCGTTCCCTTCGGCGATCTTGTCGAACCAGTCCAGCGCCCAGTTGAAACCGGTCAGCACCGGCCAGCGGAACTTCTCGTACGCCGTCGCGTAGTCGTCGCGATGCGCGAGCAGGAAGTCGCGCGCCGCGCGGAACTCGACTGCGGGCATGGTCTTCTCCCTCGTAGCCGCACGGACACCCGGTCAGAAGGATGGTTGGCCATCCGGGTGACCCACGCCACCCCCGAACGGGGGTAGTGGGGTGGTCTTACCCGCCCGTTACGAAGGTTGAGCGCAGCAACAGCGCCATGTGGTCGCCGATTTGGCCGGGAGTCCAGCCGCGGTCGTCGAGCAGCGTTCCGCTCACCTCGTTGGCGATGAGCGCGAGGAGCATGTCGGTGGCGGTGTCGACCGTCCAGCCGGGGGCGAGCACGCCCTCCTCGTCCAGCCGCCGGATCAGCGCGCGGTTCGTCTCGTACCGCCACCGCATGGCGGCCTCCCAGTGCCGGGCCGCGTCCGGGTCGCTGCCCGCCTCCCGCTCCACCGCCCGCGCGACGGCGAGGACGCGCGCCATGAACTCGGCGTGCCGGCGCGCGAACACCTCCAGCGCGGTCACCGCGTCGGGCGCCTCGGCGACGGGCGCGAACCGGCCCCGCAGGTCCTCGACCTCGTTGACGTGGTCGAACAGCTCGCTGATCAGGTCGGCCCGCGACGCGAAGTGCAGGTAGACGGCCCGCCGGGACACTCCGGCGCGCTCGGCGACGGCCGCCATCGTCGTCGCCGCCATCCCGTGCTCCTCGACGAGCTCGCGCGCGGCGCGCAGCAGCGCCGTCCGGGAACGCCGGCTCCTCGCGTTCCGCGGCTCCTCGATCGCCCTCGCCATGGCCCCCATGTTCCCAGCCGCGCGGCCGCCGCCCGTCCGGGGCGAGGTGAGCGGAGTCACTTTCGGGGAGCCGTCACACCTCGCCCGGCTACCGCGTCAACCGGGTGTACCCCTCCACACGGCAAAGGAGATCGCCATGGACGCCCGTTTCAACTACTACGGCACCGCCGCGGCCGGCAGGTTCATGAAGTACCTGCAGTCGGCGGCCAAGGTCGTCACGGACTCGACGCTGCCGTCCGCGACGGTCCACCTGGTGGAGCTGCGGGCGAGCCAGATCAACGGTTGCGCCTTCTGCGTCGACATGCACAGCAAGGACCTCGCCCACGAGGGCGAGACGCCGGTGCGCCTCAACCTGGTCGCGGCCTGGCGGGAGGCCACCGTCTTCACCGACGCCGAGCGCGCCGCCCTGGAGCTGGCCGAGCAGGGCACCCGCCTCGCCGACGGCACCGGCGTCTCCGACGAGGCCTGGGAGAACGCCGCCAAGCACTACGACGAGGAGGAGCTCGCGGCGCTGGTGTCGCTGATCGCCCTCATCAACGCCTGGAACCGCATGAACGTCATCACCCGGCAGCCCGGTGGCGCCTACCAGCCCGGCCAGTTCGGCTGACCGTCCCGGAACGCGGACGTGCCGCCCTCCACCCGGGGTGAAGGGCGACACGCTCGGCGTGCCGTCAGGCGGTGCGGTAGGTGGCGAGTTCCCCGTCGGTGCCGACTCGGCGGAGGCCGGCGTTCTCCAGGACGCGGGCCGACGCGGGGTTGGACAGCTCCACGGTCGCGACGACCCTGTCCACGCCGGGCGCGGCCAGGGCGAACGCCACGATGGCGCGGGCGGCCTCGGTGGCGTACCCGCGGCCCCGGCGGGACGGGACGACGCCGTAGCCGAACTCGACGGCCCCGTCGGCGGGCGGCCAGAACAGGCCGACGGCGCCGGCCACCAGGCCGGTGGACCGTTCGATGATCAGGCGCTGGCCGTGCTCGCCGAGCGCGGACGGGTTCTCGGCGATGAAGCCGGCGATGGCGAGGTCGCCTTCGGCGGGGAAGTCGTCGGCCCAGCCGGCGAGCCTGTCGCCGGACAGGACGGCGGCGATCTCGCCGGGCGTCCACGGCCGAAGGACGAGACGGTCCGTGGTGAGCTCCGCGCCGGCCGGGCCGGAGTCGGCCGGGCCGGAGTCGGGAAGGCCTGAAGTGGTCAGGTCGGAAGAAGTCACGTGTGGCTCCTGGTCGTGCTGGACGACCGGGCCGCGCTCAATCGCGGGCGGCCCGGACAAGGGCATGCTGACGAAGCGCCGCGCGGGCCATATTCATCAACCTCCCCTGTCGCAGGAACGCCGCAGAGCCTACTACGAACGGCTCGCAGTGCCCACGAGCATGCTGGTGCCGGAGCTCGTCAAGGAACCCGGAAGCCGCGGAACGTCACGTGCCTCCGGGTCTTGAAGCCGAGCCGTTCGTAGAGCGCGATCGCCCGGGTGTTCGCTTCGGCCACGTGCAGGAAGGGGCGTTCGTTCCTGGACGTGACGCGAGCCGCGAGCGCGCCGATCAGCCGGGCGGCGTAGCCGCGCCCGCGCGCCTCGGGGGCGGTGCAGACGGTGCTGATCTCCGTCCATCCCGGGGGCCGGAGCCGTTCGCCCGCCATCGCCACCAGGGCGCCGTTGTCGCGGATGCCGACGTAGGCGCCGAGTTCGCGGGTGCGCGGCCAGAACGGCCCCGGCCGCGTCCGCGCGACGAGGTCGAGCATCTCGGGAACGTCCTCCGCCCCCAGTTCCACCACGCCGGTGCCGGTCTCGCCGCCGCCGGGCCAGACCATCTGGAGGCCTTCGAGGACGAAGACCGGCTCCCAGTCCGGCGGCGGGGCCGCGGGGCTGCTGAACATGTCGGCGAGTTCGCCGCGGCCGAGCAGCCGGGCGAGGTCGGCCCACTCCGCCGGGCCCGGGTCGGCGGGCAGCGCGGAGAAGGTCGACACCCCCGGCAGGTAGGTGGCGGCCCGGCCGAGCCGGCGTGCGAGGTGCGCGTGACGGCCGCGGAGCGACTCGCCCACAGGGTCATCGAGCACGACGTCGTCGCGGTCCGCCAAGGTGCAGCCCCTCTCAGGCCGTGAGCGGAATCAGCGTCCCGGATGCCAGGGCCCGGCTCGAAGTGGCCTCGGCCACGCACGCGAACGCGTGACCTGCCCGGTGCAGCGAAGCCGAAGGCGAGCGAAACCGGGCAGATCGCGAAGCGATGCCGCGTTCGCCCAGGCCAGGTCACGTAGCGAGCCGCCAGGCGAGCTACGTGGGCCGGGACTGCGTAAACACTGCGGGGATGTAGGGCGGGGCGACGCCCCAGCCCCAGTGGGGCATGGGGGCTTCGAGGGGCGGCTTCGCGCCCGGCTGGGAGTTGGCGAGAGCGATGCGCGTGCCCCACTCGATGTAGGACGCGAACGCGGCGCGGAACTCCGGGTCGTCGGGGAGGCCGACCTCGTCCGCCGCGTCCATGAGGAGCGAGACCCAGCGGCGGCGCTGCGCCTCGGTGATGGACTTGCCGAGGTGGTGGCGCACCATGTGGTCGTAGCCGCCGCGCTCGCGGCTGTAGCGCTCGGGTCCGCGGAAGACCTCGCCGAGCCACGCCGCGACCCACTTCGGGTGGTCCGGGGCCATGTGCTCGAAGAGGGGACGCAGCAGGTCGTCCTTGAGGACGTTCGTGTAGAAGTGCTCGGTGAGCCGCTCCAGCGCCTCGCTCCCGCCCGCCCAGTCGTACATGGTCGGGACGGACGAGCCGGCGCCGCGCACCGCCGTCCGCTCGTAGTGCCGCATCTCCTCGATCCGCTGGACGTACGGCTTGATCTCGGCGAGGAACGCGGGGAAGTGCTCGCCGCCGCGGAAGCCCCGCATGTGGTCGTCGGTCGACGTCCAGCAGATGCGCAGGATGTACGACGACGGCTCGTCGACGCACCTGGACAGCTCGTAGTCGACGCATTCGGGGGCGGCGGCGAGGGGGACGGAGGCCCGCGCGTAGGCGGCCTCGAAGTCCTCCGCGTCCTGCGGGTCGATGCGGTAGCGGACGTACTCGACGATCATGGCGCCCCCAGGCTGCTTCCGGTCGGATTATCACTGTAATCCTGTAATCATCCGACCGGAAGCGAAACGATCAATCCTGGGCGGACGAGCGGCGGAACCAGGCGACGGCGCCCGCCCCGGCCGCGACGACCAGGGCGATCAGGCCGATCCAGAGCCAGCCCGACGAGTTCCCCTGATCCTCGGTCCCGACGATGGTCTTCCGGACCGGCGACGGGGCGACGGGAGGGACGGCACCGGACGAGCCCTGCACGGTGAACGTGTAAGTGCCCTCGACCGGGTGGCCGTCCGACGCGACGACACGCCAGCCCACGGTGTACGTGCCGTTGGGCAGCGTGCCGTTCACCGCCTGGGTGACCTTGTTGTCGACCGCCCGCGCGGACCCGGCCTGGTACTGCCGTCGCGACCCGTCGGTCACGACCACGCGCGGCAGCCGGACGGGGTCGCCGTACGTCAGGACGATCTGGGACGGGGCCGCGACCGTCGAGTCCTTCTCAGGGCTCGCCGACGTCAGCGCGGTGTGCGCCGACGCGGGCACCGCCGTCGTCGCCAGGACGGCCGCGAGCGCCGCGATGCCGGCGGCCCCGCGCAGCGTCGCCCGGCTCATGCCCGGCTCCTCGCCCGGGTCACGCCGTAGGCGCCGACCGCGACGCCGGCCACGCCGGCGGCGATGCCGATGCCGGCGAGCAGCCGGGCCGTCCCGTCGCCGGACGACGCGGACGACGCCGCGGCGGCGGGCTTCACCTGCGCGGTCAGCCCGGTCGTGGCCGCCGAGCCCTTGGGGAGGAGCTTCAGCACGGGCGAGGGGTGCTCCGGCTCGTTCGCCCCCTCGGCGGGGGGCTCCTCCCACTTGACGACCTCGCCGCCGGAGTAGGTCTGGTCGGCCTTGAACACGAGCCGGTCGGTGTCGGTGGGCAGCGGCCCCATCGAGACGTCGAACTCCTCGAACCGGCCCGGCTCGATCTTGCCGCCGCTCCAGGTGATCTTCGTGACGGCCTCGGTCAGCTCGCCGCCCTCGGTCTTCACCGGCCGCGGAAGCCTGGACTTCTCGACCTTGACCGTCCAGCCGGGCAGCGGCCGGACCGACACCGACGACAGCGGGTGGTCGGTCGGCAGGTTCACCACGAGCTTGGTGGTGGAGGCGTCGTCGCGCTCGTTGGGCACGCGGAACGAGACCTTGGAGTAGGAGCCCTGCTCGGCCGTCTTGGGATTGACGCTGACGTGCGCGGACGCCGCCGCGGCGAGGCCGATCACGGACAGGGCGGCCAGGGACGCGACGGCGCCGGCGCGCCGGGCATGGGGGAGGAAGGGCATTGCGGAACTCCGTTCGAGACGTACGGGAATGGCCGGGCGCCGCGAGCCGGCGTCCGGTGACGTACGGCGCTCAGGCTCAGGAGTGAGCGAGCGCCCTCGAACGCGGAGGGGGACCCCGCCGGACGACCTGGTGCCGCAGGACACGTCCGGTGGCCGTGACGGCTGCCGCAGCGGGCGCCGGCCGGAGGGGGCGGGCCGGAGGCTCGGCCGGTTCCACGGCGAGCAGGGCCAGCAGCAGCCGGATCGGGCGGTCCGCCAGGGCGGCGACCCGCCGGGCGAGCGACCACGCGGCCCGCTCGCCGCGCCGCAGCCACCACGCGGCCACCAGCGCGGCCGTGCAGTGCGCGAGCGTCATCACCAGGCCGTTCCCGCCGTGGGCGGCGGGGACGGCGGCGGGTTCCATGGCGCCCGTCATGGCGGCGTGCGCCTCGGGCGCGTGGTGGGACGGCGCGCAGGCCGCCGTGAACAGCGTGTGCAGGGCGAACTGCCCGCCGAGGAGCCCGCCCAGGATCGTCGCGAGCGAGCGCTCGTGGCCCGCCAGCACCAGCGTCACGCCGAGGACGGCGCCGAAGCCCGCGAGCGCCGCCCAGGCCGGCACCGCCGCGCCGCCCGCCAGGACGTGCCCGAGGGTCGCCAGCGTCGCGCACACGGTGGCGAACACCACCGCGCGTGCGGGCCGGAACAGCGGCTGCGGCGCATGGGGGCTCATGACGGCCCCCATCGTCCCATCCCCCGCGCGCGCTGCCCAGCCGCCCCCGAACATCCGCCGACGCGCCCAACATCTTGGGGTTGTGCGTTGATCGTCGACTAGATGTAGGGTTCAGTCCCGTGCTGGTCCGCCCCCGCCGCTCGCGGCGGGGGCGGCGTGAGAGGGAACCCGGTGGGAATCCGGGACTGCCCCGCAGCGGTGAGCGGGAACGACCGCCGTCATCGAGCACTGGGCCCGGCGGCCTGGGAAGCGACGGCCAGTAGGACGCCTCGGCAGAGGCGGCGCCCGCGAGTCCGAAGACCTGCCAGTGCGCGGGGCCGGGAGACCGGCCCCATCGGGGGTCCGGGTCCCGTCCCGGATCGACACGTCCAGGCCTCGCGGGTGGGCCGGGGACGGAGCGCGGCCGCCGCCGCGCGCCGTTCGCATGCCTCCGCGGGGCGGCATGCGAGGGGAGATGCACGTGACAGAGGTTCTGGCCGCGCCGACGGCGGGGATCGCCGCCGAGGTCGAGGCGGCCTGCGAGGGGGTGCCCGGGGCCGAGGCCGGGCGTGTGCTGGCCGCCGTCCGGTCCGGGGACGGCCTGGACGCGGCGGCCCTGCGGGACCTCGCGATCGGGGAGGCCGCCGCGCTCATCCCCGCCGAGCCGGGCTACTCCAGGGTGGCCGCGCGGCTGCTCGGCGGCCGGATCCGCGACGAGGCCGCCGCCGCCGGCGTCCGGACGTTCGCCGAGTCCGTCGCCGCCGCGCACCGCGAGGGCCTCCTGGCGGACGACCTGGCCGCCTTCGTCGCCGCCAACGCCGGGGCCCTCGACGCCCTCGTCTATAACGGCGCCGATGACCGTTTCGAATACTTCGGGCTCCGGACGGTCTACGACCGGTACCTGCTCAGGCATCCGCGGTCGCGGCTCGTCCTGGAACGGCCCCAGTACTTCTTTCTGCGGGTGTCCTGCGGGCTCGCCGAGAACGTCGAAGAGGCCGCCGAGCTTTACGCGCTGCTCAGCACGCTTTCGTACCTGCCCAGCTCGCCCACCCTGTTCAACTCCGGGGCCCGCCGCCCGCAGCTCTCGTCGTGCTTCCTGCTCGACTCGCCGCGCGACGAGCTGGAGTCCATCTACGACCGGTACGGCCAGGTCGCGCGGCTCAGCAAGTACGCGGGCGGCATCGGCGTCTCCTGGACGCGGGTGCGGTCGCGGGGCTCGCTGATCCGGGGCACGAACGGGCACTCCAACGGGATCGTCCCGTGGCTGCGCACGCTCGACTCGTCCGTCGCCGCCGTCAACCAGGGCGGCCGCCGCAAGGGCGCGGCGTGCGTCTACCTGGAGCCGTGGCACGCCGACGTCGAGGAGTTCCTGGAGCTGCGCGACAACACCGGCGAGGACGCGCGCCGCACCCACAACCTCAACCTGGCCAACTGGATCCCGGACGAGTTCATGCGCCGCGTCGAGGCCGACGCGCAGTGGTCCCTGTTCGACCCCAAGGAGGTCCCCGAGCTGGTCGACCTGTGGGGCGACGAGTTCGACGAGGCCTACCGGGCGGCGGAGCGGGAGGGACGGTTCGTCCGGCAGGTCCCGGCCCGCAAGCTGTACGGGCGCATGATGCGGACGCTCGCCGAGACGGGCAACGGCTGGATGACGTTCAAGGACGCCGCCAACCGCGCCTGCAACCAGACCGCCGAGCGGGGCAGGGTCGTCCACCTGTCGAACCTCTGCACGGAGATCCTGGAGGTGACGGGCGACGGCGAGGCCGCCGTCTGCAACCTCGGATCGGTGAACCTGGCCGCGCACGTGGGGCCGTCCGGCGTCGACTGGGAGCGGCTCCGGTCGACGGTCCGCACCGCCGTCCGGTTCCTGGACCGCACCATCGACCGGGGCTTCTACCCGACGCCCGAGGCGGAGACGGCCAACCGCAAGTGGCGGCCGGTCGGGCTGGGCGTGATGGGCCTCGCGGACGTGTTCTTCACGCTGCGCCTGCCGTTCGACTCCGACGAGGCGCGCGAGCTGTCGACGCGCGTCGCCGAGGAGATCGCGCTGGCCGCCTACAACGCGTCGGCCGACCTCGCCGCCGTGCACGGGCCGCTGCCCGCCTACGCCGCGACGCGCACCGCGCGCGGCCGGCTCCACCTGGACCACTTCCCGGACGCGTCGCCGTCCCGTCCCGCCGACTGGGACGCGCTCCGTGCCCGCGTCGCGGAGGTGGGCCTGCGCAACTCGCTGCTCGTCGCGATCGCGCCGACCGCGACGATCGCCTCCATCGCGGGCTGCTACGAGTGCATCGAGCCGCAGGTGTCCAACCTGTTCAAGCGCGAGACGCTGTCCGGCGAGTTCCTCCAGATCAACCGCTACCTGGTGGAGGACCTGAAGTCGCTCGGGCTGTGGACGCCGGCCGTCCGCGAGGCGGTCAAGAAGGCGAACGGGTCCGTCCAGGGGCTCATCGACCTGCCGGAGGAGATGCTGTCGCTCTACCGGACGGCCTGGGAGCTGCCGCAGAAGGCGCTCATCGACCTCGCCGCCGCCCGCACCCCGTACATCGACCAGTCGCAGTCGCTGAACCTGTTCATGGAGACGCCCACGATCGGCAAGCTCTCCTCGATGTACGCCTACGCGTGGCGGGCCGGGCTCAAGACGACGTACTACCTGCGGTCCCGTCCCGCGACGCGGATCGCGCAGACGACGGTCGCCGCGGCCGTCTGCTCCCTGGAGAACCCCGAGACCTGCGAGGCGTGCCAGTGACCGTGCGGGCGGAAGGGCAGAGGCGAGAGGAAGGACGGGGCATGCTCCTCGACCCCGGCATGGACCTGACGCTGCGGCCCATGCGCTATCCGGACTTCTACGAGCGGTACCGGGCCGCGATCCGCAACACCTGGACGGTCGAGGAGGTCGACCTCGCCTCCGACATGGCGGACCTCGCGCGGCTCACGCCCGCCGAGCTGCACCTCGTCAACCGGCTCGTGGCGTTCTTCGCCACCGGCGACTCGATCGTGGCGAACAACCTCGTGCTCAACCTCTACAAGCACGTGAACGCGCCGGAGGCCCGGCTCTACCTGTCGCGGCAGCTATATGAGGAGGCCGTGCACGTACAGTTCTACCTGACCCTCCTGGACACCTATCTGCCCGATCAGGACGAGCGCGTCAAGGCGTTCGCGGCGATCGAGCACATCCCGTCCATCCGGGCCAAGGCGGAGTTCTGCTTCCGCTGGATCGACTCGCTCGGGTCCCTGGACGAGCTCCGGACGGCCGCCGACCGCAGGGCGTTCCTGCTGAACCTCATCTGCTTCGCGGCCTGCATCGAGGGGCTGTTCTTCTACGGCGCGTTCGCCTACGTGTACTGGCTCCGGTCGCGGGGCCTGCTGAACGGTCTCGCGTCCGGGACGAACTGGGTCTTCCGGGACGAGTCAATGCACATGGAGTTCGCGTTCTCCGTGGTCGACACGGTCCGGGCGGAGGAACCGGGCCTGTTCGACGTGGAGCTGACGGACCAGGTCGGCGCGATGATCGAGGAGGCCGTCGAGGCGGAGCTGGCGTTCGCCCGCGACCTGTGCGGGGACGGCCTGCCCGGCATGAGCGCGGACGACATGCGCGCCTACCTCGAATACGTCGCGGACCAGCGGCTCGTCCGGCTCGGCCTGCCCGCCCGCTACGGCACCGCGAACCCGTTCGCGTTCATGGAGTTGCAGGACGTCCAGGAGCTGTCCAACTTCTTCGAGCGGCGCGTTTCGGCCTACCAGATCGGCGTGGAGGGGACGGTCGCGCTCGACGAGGCGTTCTGAACCTTTCAGAACGGGCAGTCGTTGAACCGTGAAGACAAGGCCGAGGAGGAAGAACATGCCTTCCGTCATCGACCGCATCATGCGGTTCGCCCGGAGCCCGCAGGGCCGCAGAGCGCGTGCCCGGGCGGAGCGGCTCGCCCGGGACCCGCGCACCCAGGCGAAGGTCCGAGGACTGCTGTCGCGCGGGCGCGGCGGCGGACGCCGCCGCTACTGACCCCCACCGAGACCGGACCCGTCCCCGCCCCCGGGGACGGGTCCGTTCCGTGTTGCGCATTGGACGTAACTGCAACTCGTTTGCAATAGTGGCCTCATGGCCGACTACACGCTTCCCGACCTGCCCTACGACTACGCCGCCCTGGAGCCGGCGATCACCGGCGAGATCCTGGAGCTGCACCACTCCAGGCACCACGCCGCCTACGTCAAGGGCGCCAACGACACGCTGGAGAGGCTCGCCGAGGCGCGCGACAAGGAGCAGTACGGCGGGCTGGTCGGCCTGGAGAAGACGTTCGCGTTCAACCTCTCCGGCCACGTCCTGCACTCGATCTTCTGGGACAACCTGTCGCCGGACGGCGGCGACCGCCCGGACGGGGAGCTGGCTGCGGCCATCGACGAGCACTTCGGCGCGTTCGAGGCGTTCCAGAAGCAGCTCACGGCCGCGACCTCGACCGTGCAGGGCTCCGGCTGGGGCGTCCTCGCGTGGGAGCCCCTCGGCGGGCGCCTCGTCGTCGAGCAGGTCTACGACCACCACGGCAACGTCGGCATGAGCACGACGCCGCTGCTGGTGTTCGACGCCTGGGAGCACGCCTACTACCTCCAGTACCGCAACGTCCGCCCGGACTACGTGGAGAAGCTCTGGTCGCTCGTGAACTGGACGGACGTGAAGGCCCGCTTCGACGCGGCCCGCTCCCGCCGCGACGGCGCGGCGTCCTCCCGATAGACGGCGGCGTCCGCGCGGCGCCGCTGAGGGGGCGGCGTTCACCTGGCCGGGATCGTGCTCAGAACCTTTCCTCGCGGCCTGGTGAACGCCGCTTCCGCCTTTCCGGACGCGGGCACCGATGGTTGTGCGGGCGCCCTCCCGCGCCCGGGCGGCACTTTGCGCGGTCACCCTTCCGCCCGGGCGGTGCGCCGCCGCCGCGGCCGCGCCCCTAGTCTGCTCCTTATGACCGGCGAGTACCTGTACTGGGAGAACGTCCCAACGCGGTGGAAGGACAACGACGTCTACGGGCATGTCAACAACGTCGTCCACTACTCGCTGATGGACACCGTCATCAACGAGTGGATGATCCGGACGGCGGGCTTCGACCCCGCCGTCTCCGGCTCGATCGCGCTCTGCGTCGAGTCCCACTGCGAGTACAAGGCCGAGGTGGCGTTCCCCGACACGATCCGCGTCGGGCTCCGCGTCGGCAAGCTCGGCCGCTCCAGCGTCCGCTGGGAGATCGGCATGCTGCGCGGGTCGGACGGAGCCCTCGTCGCCGAGGGCCACTTCGTGCACGTCTTCGTGGACCGGGGCACCCGCCGCCCGGTCGAGATCACCGGAAGGGTCCGCACCGAGATGCAGAAGCTGCTGGCCGCATGACCGCCACCCGCGCCGCCGTCCTCGTCGAGTCGGGACGCCCCGCCCCGTACGCCGCGTCCCGCCCCCTGGAGATCGCCGAGCTGCGCCTCGACCCGCCCGGCCACGGCGAGCTCCTGGTCCGGATCGGCGCCGCCGGCCTCTGCCACTCCGACCTGTCGGTCATCAACGGGTCCCGGCCGCGCCCCCTGCCGATGGCCCTCGGGCACGAGGCCGCGGGCGAGGTCGTGGAGACCGGGCCGGGCACCGAGTTCGCGCCCGGCGACCACGTCGTGCTCGCGTTCGTCCCGGCCTGCGGCCACTGCGAGCGCTGCGTCGCCGGACGCCCCGCCCTCTGCGGGCCGGGCGCACAGGCCAACGGCGCCGGGACCCTGCTCGGCGGCGGCCGGCGGTTCCGCGCCTCCGACGGCACGCGCCCGCACCACCACCTCGGCGTCTCGGCGTTCTCCGAGTACACCGTCGTCTCGTCCCGGTCCGCCGTGAAGATCGACCGCGACCTGCCCTTCGACGTCGCCGCGCTGTTCGGCTGCGCCGTCCTCACCGGCGCCGGCGCCGCCCTCTACAGCGCCGCCGTCGTGCCGGGCGACACCGTCGCCGTCTTCGGCCTCGGCGGCGTCGGCCTGTCCGCCGTCCTCGCCGCGAAGGCCGCCGGAGCCTCCACCGTCCTCGCCGTGGACGTCGTCGACTCCAAGCTGGACCTCGCCGAGCGTCTCGGCGCCCGGCCCGTCGCGGGCGGCCCGGACGCCGTCGAGGCGATCCGCGACCTGACGTCCGGCGGCGCGGAGAAGGTCGTCGACACGACGGGCGTCGTCGCCGTCCTCGAACAGTCCTACGCGGCGACCCGCCCCGGCGGCACGACCGTCACCGTCGGCCTCCCCGCCCCGGGCGCGCCGCTGACCCTGCCCGCCCTCAGCCTCGTCGCCGAGGAGCGGACCCTGCGCGGCAGCTACCTCGGCTCCTGCGTCCCCCGGCGGGACGTCCCCCGCTTCATCGCCCTGTACCGCGACGGCGCCCTCCCCGTGGACGCCCTCCTCAGCGGCCGTCTCCCCCTCGACGAGATCAACGCGGGCTTCGACCGCCTCCACACCGCCGAGGCCGTCCGCCAGCTCATTACATTTCCTTGAACAGACGAAATGTCAGCTAGTTCGGCGAGGCCCCTCGGGCCTGTGTCGAAGTGGCCTCGGCCACGCGCGCGAACGCGTGACCTGGCCGGTGGAGCGAAGCCGGAGGCGAGCGGAGCCGGGCAGATCGCGAAGCGATGCCGCGTTCGCCCAGTGCCGGTCACGTAGCGAGCCGCCAGGCGAGCGAAGTGGGCCGGGACTGTGAAACACGGCCTATGCGAGGACGTGGGTGGTGAGGAGTTGCTCGAAGTCGGCCTCGAAGGCTTCGTAGCGCGCGCGCAGGTCGGGGCCCGGCCAGCCGGCGGGCAGCAGTGACGGGGGGAGGAGCGGGTCGTTCAGGAGGTGGCGCAGGACGGCCGCCGCGTAGGTGAAGCGCTCGGCGATCGCGGTCGCCCCGGCCAGGGCGGTGCGCAGGGCGTCGGCCTTGGCCGTCCAGGCGTCCAGGTCCCAGAGGGACGCGGCCAGGACGGCGGGGTCCTCCTCGGGGCGGCCCGTCAGGAAGGTGCACTGCCGGACGACGGGCTCGGGCCGCGGGCGCGTCAGGTTCGCGGGGCGCAGCCAGGTGCCCTCCCGCAGTTCGGCGAGCCGCAGCGTCGACATGGCCTGGCGCAGCGCGGCGCGGTCGGCGGCGGGACGGCGCTCGGCGGTGATGACGGCGATCTCCCAGGCGCCGTCCCACGGGCGGGTCGGGGGGAGGCGGGCCTCGTCCTGGCGGGCCTGGCGGGCGAGGAGGCGCTCGGTGAGGGTGTACGTCCCGCCGGACTGGACGAGGTCGCCGGCGGCGACCATGCGCGAGAGGGCCACCCGGATCGTCCCCTCCGCGATGCCGAACAGGTCGCCGACGCGGACGAGGTAGCGGGCCGGGAGGCGGGGCGGGTGGACGCCCAGCAGCGTGCTCAGGACGACGGACCGAGCGGTGAGCGGGCGAATCTCCAGGCTGTCCATGGCTGGTGGTGACCCTATCGGGGACCGAGGGTGGCCTCGTCCTCAGATTACAGTCTTTTCGTCGCGTGAGCTGTATGTGTAATGTCGGGTCATGGCCTCTTACCTCATCGAGTCGTTCGACCGGTTGCCGTTCGGGGGCGCGGAGAAGGCCCGCCGCTACGCCACCGAGCGGTACCGGGGCGCGGTCGGCCGCAACTGGTACGACTGTGACCCCACTCTGCGGTTCCTCATGCGGCGGCATCTGGGAGAGGGTTTCGGCTGGGCCGAGCCCCGGCTCAGGGAGATGGGTGCGCTGATGGGCGGGCCGATCGCCGAGCGGGCCGAGGAGACGGACCGCAATCCGCCGCGCCTGGAGAAGTACGACCGGTGGGGACGCGACATCAGCGAGGTCGTCATGCCGCCCTCGTTCGAGGCGGCGCGGCGGGACATCGTGGCGACGTCGTTCACGCGGCCCGACTTCGTGGCCGAGGCCAAGCGCGGCGGCGTCGACCCCGCGCCGATGGGCGTCGCGTGGAGCTACCTCCTCGACCAGGCCGACATCGGCATGGCGTGCGCGCTCGGCACCGGCGGCGACATGGTCGTGGGGCTGGCGGAGCTGTTCGCTCCGGACGACGTCAAGGCGCGGGTGCGGGAGCTGTTCGCGGCCGGGGAGATGTCCGGCGAGGCCGCGCAGATGCTCACCGAGCGGTCGGGCGGCTCGGACCTCGGCGCGCTGGAGTCGACCGCGTCCAGGGAGGGGGACGCCTGGCGCCTCAACGGCTTCAAGTGGTTCGCGTCCAACGCGGGCGGCTCGGCGTTCGTGGTGCTCGCCAAGCCGGAGGGGGCCGTCGACGGCGTGCGGGGCATCGCGCCGTTCCTCGTCCTGCGGGAGCGGCGGGACGGGTCGCGCAACGGCGTCCGGATCCGGCGGCTCAAGGACAAGCTCGGCACGCGGTCGGTGGCGTCGGCCGAGATCGAGTTCACCGACGCGGAGGCGTTCCTGCTGGCCCCGGCGTCGAGCGCGGGAGAGGGCGGGGACGGCAGGGGCCTGGCCCGCATGATGGAGCTGACCAACGGCGCCCGGCTCGGCATCTCCATGATGGGCCTCGGCTGCGCGCGGCGGGCCCTCGTCGAGTCGCTCTGCTACGCGCGGGCGCGTGAGGCGTTCGGCGCGCCGCTCGGCGCGCAGCCGCTCATGCGCCGCAAGCTCGCCGAGCTGATCGTGGAGACCGAGGCCGTGCAGGCGCTCGTCTTCGACGGGTACCTGGGACGTCCCCGGCTGCGCCTGGGGGCCGCGCTCATCAAGCTGCGGGCCGCCAGGCTGGGCGTGACGGCTGCGAGCGACGCCATCGAGATCCACGGCGGGAACGGCTACATCGAGCAGTGGCCGGTCGCGCGGATCCTCCGGGACGCGCAGGTCAACCCCATCTGGGAGGGCGGCGACAACATCCTGTGCCTGGACGTCCGCCGCGCCATCGAGCGGCAGGACGCGCACGAGCCGTTCCTCGAACGGCTCTCCCAGGCCGTCGAGCGGTCGCCCGGCGGGGACGACGAGACGGCCGCGCTGGTCGGGCAGAGCATCGGGCATCTCCGCGAGGCCATACAGAAGTGGCGCGGGCTCGACAGGACCGTGGCCGAAGCGCGCCTCTACCCGCTCGCCCAGTACATGGCAGACGTCTACGCGGCGGCGCTGCTGCTGGAGCAGGCGGGGTGGGAGCGCGCCGATTCCGGCGAGGACCGCAAGGCGCTCGTCGCGCGCCTCTACGCTCGGAGCCACCTCGCCGACCCCGGTCCGCTGCGGGGCATCGACGACCCGGCGGACGACCTCGAACGCTTCGAGGATCTGGCGGACGGCGCGTTCACCGGCGACTAGGAGGCTGCGCGTGGCGGTACGGATCGAGCGGGACGGCCCGGTGACCACGGTGGTGATGTCCCGCCCGGCGACGCGCAACGCCGTGGACGGGCCGACGGCGCGCGAGCTGGCCGCCGCGTTCCGCGAGTTCGACGCGGACGACGGCGCGAGCGTCGCCGTCCTGTGGGGCGAGGGCGGGACGTTCTGCTCCGGCGCCGACCTGTCCTCGGTCGGCACCGACCGGGGTCCGCGCCTCGACCCGCCTCCGGCCGACGGGCCGCTCGGCTGCACGCGGATGCGGCTGTCGAAGCCGGTGATCGCGGCGGTCGCGGGCCACGCCGTCGCCGGGGGCCTGGAGCTGGCGCTGTGGTGCGATCTGCGTGTCGCGGAGGAGACGGCCACCTTCGGGGTCTACTGCCGGCGCTGGGGCGTCCCGCTGGTCGACGGCGGGACGGTCCGGCTCCCGCGGCTCATCGGCGCGAGCCGCGCCATGGACCTGATCCTCACCGGGCGGCCCGTGGACGGGCGGGAGGCGTTCGAGATCGGCCTCGCCAACCGGCTCGTCCCGCTGGGGAAGGCGCGGGAGGAGGCCGAGGGGCTGGCGGCCGGGCTGGCCCGCTTCCCGCAGGCCTGCCTGCGGAACGACCGGCTGTCGGTGCTGGAGGCGGAGGGGCTCGCCGAGGACGAGGCGATCGCCGCCGAGTACCGCCGCGGCCTCGGTTCCCTGGAAGACGCGATCAAGGGCGCCGGACGGTTCGCGGGCGGTCGCGGGCGGCACGGCGACTTCACCGACATCTGAGCCCGCCGACATCACCCCGTGGGTCGTTGACCGAATGTAATTCGGGACCGTAGGTTCCTGAGGGGCGGCCACCGTGACCGAGGAGAGCGAAGCGATGACGCTGACCGTGGAGGAGGCGGGCCTCGCGCTCGCCGACCCCAAGGCCTACGCCGACGACCGGCGGTTCCACGATTCCCTCGCGCTGCTCCGCCGCGAGTCCCCGGTGCACCGGGTGGAGGCCCCCGGCTACACGCCCTTCTGGGGGATCACCAAGCACGAGGACGTCCTGGAGATCGAGCGCAACCACCCGATCTTCCTCAACGCGCCGCGCCCCGTGCTCGGCACCGCCGAGTTCGACGCGCTGAACCGGCAGCGCGCGGAGCAGGGCATCGCGCTGCGCACCCTCGTCCACATGGACGACCCCGACCACCGGGTCATCCGGGCGATCGGCGCCGACTGGTTCCGGCCGCGCGCGATGCGCGCCCTGGAGCCGCGCGTCCGCGAGCTGGCCAGGCGGTACGTCGACCGGATGGTCGACCTCGGCGGCGAGTGCGACTTCGCGCAGGAGATCGCCGTCCACTTCCCGCTGTACGTGATCCTGTCGCTGCTCGGCCTGCCGGAGAGCGACTTCGACCGCATGCTGAAGCTCACGCAGGAGCTGTTCGGCGGCGACGACGACGAGTTCCAGCGGGGCACGACGAACGAGGAGAAGCTCCAGGTCCTGCTGGACTTCTTCGCCTACTTCCAGGGCCTGACGGAGGAGCGCCGCAAGCACCCCACCGACGACCTCGCCTCCGCGATCGCGAACGCGCGCATCGACGGCGAGCCGCTCAACGGCTTCGACACCGCGTCCTACTACGTGATCGTCGCGACGGCCGGGCACGACACCACCAGCGCGACGATCGCGGGCGGCCTGCACGCGCTGATCGAGCACCCCGACCAGATCGAGCGGCTCCGCGCGAAGCCCGAGCTGATGCCGCTCGCCGTGGACGAGATGATCCGCTGGGTCACGCCGGTCAAGGAGTTCATGCGCACCGCCACCGAGGACTACGACCTGCGCGGCGTCACGATCCGCGAGGGCGACGCGGTGCTGCTGTCCTACCCGTCCGCGAACCGCGACGAGGACGTCTTCGACGACCCGTTCCGCTTCGACGTCGGGCGCGACCCGAACCGGCACCTGGCGTTCGGCTTCGGCGTCCACTACTGCCTGGGCGCGGCGCTGGCCCGCATCGAGGTCCGCGCCTTCTTCGAGGAGCTGCTGCCCCGCCTCGGCTCGATCGAGCTCGCCGGGACGCCGGAGAGCATCGCCACCACCTTCGTCGGCGGCCTCAAGCGCCTCCCCGTCCGCTACTCCCTCGCCTAAGGACCCCCTGGTGCAGATCGAAGCCGCGGTGCTGCGCGCCGCAGACGCCCCCTACACGATCGAGTCGCTCGACCTCGCCGACCCCGGGCCCGGCGAGATCCTCGTCAGGGTCGCGGGCGCCGGGATGTGCCACACCGACATGCTCGGCCGCATCCCCGGGGACCTCGTCACGAAGCCGGTCGTCCTCGGGCACGAGGGCTCCGGCGTGGTCGAGGCGGTCGGCCCCGGCGTCACCGGCCCCACCGTCGGCGACCACGTGGTCATGTCGTTCGACTCGTGCGGGGCGTGCACGAACTGCCGCGCCGCCAAGCCCGGCGCGTGCCCGCAGATGACCGCGCTCAACATGCTCGCGATGCCGCTGGACGGGACGCCCCGCGCCACCGGCCGGGGCGGCGAACCCGTCCACACGCGCTGGTTCGGGCAGTCGTCGTTCGCGAGCCACGCCCTCGGGACCGTGCACAACGTCGTCCCGGTCGGCAAGGACGTCCCGCTCGACGTGCTCGGGCCGCTCGGCTGCGGCGTGCAGACCGGCGCCGCCTCCGTGCTGATCTCGCTGGGCGTCCGCGCGGGCGACAGCATCGCGGTCTTCGGCGCGGGCGCCGTCGGGCTGGCCGCCGTCATGGCCGCGCGGATCGCCGGCGCCTCCACGATCGTCGCCGTGGACCTGCACGAGTCCCGGCTCGACCTGGCCCGCGAACTCGGCGCCACCCACGTCCTCGACGGGGCCGGCGACGACATCGCCGGGCAGATCCGGGCGATCTCCGGCGGTGAGGGCGTGCAGTACTCGTTCGACTCCACCGCCGTCCCCGAGGTCGTCTCGACGGCGGTCGCCTCGCTGCGCACCACGGGCGTCTGCGGGCTGGTCGGCGTCGGCGCCGCCGAGTACCGGCTGGACGCGAACCTCCTGCTCATGGGACGGACGGTCAAGGGCATCATCGAGGGCGACGCCGTCCCGCACACGTTCATCCCGCGGATGATCGAGATGTGGCGGCAGGGCCGCTTCCCGTTCGACCGGCTGGTCACGACCTACCCGCTCGCCCAGATCAACGAGGCGGAGGCCGACACGACGTCCGGCAAGGTCGTCAAGCCCGTCCTGATCCCGTGAGCCCTTCGAACCAGGAGGCGCTCTCGGCGTCCGCCGGGTAGTACGACTCGACGGCGACCTCGTCCAGCGTGATGTCCTGGGGCGTGCCGAACGTGGTGATGGTGGAGAACAGCCGCAGCTCCCGTCCCCCGAAGCGGACGATCATCTGGATCATGACGTCGGCGCCCGCCGGCGCGTCCCCGCCGCCGGGTTCGAGCAGTTCCGCGTAGAGGGCGGCGAGCTCGGGGTCGGGCGCGGCGGCGAGCTGGCGCCTGACCCTGGAGCGGAACACCGCGCGCACGTCGGCCAGGTTGACGACCAGGCGGGCGAGCCCGCGCGGGTCCAGGCCGAGCCGCAGCAGGTTGACCGGCGGGCGGAGCAGTTCGGGGTCGACCTCGGCGAGGAACGGATCGACGGCGCGGTTGGTCATGATGATGTTCCAGCGGCGGTCGAACGCCAGAGCCGGATACGGTTCATGCGCGCGGAGCACCCGTTCGACGGCGTTCCGGGCGGCGGACAGCGCGGCGTCGTCGAGCGGCCGTTCGGCGTACCGGGGCGCGAAGCCGGCCGCGAGCAGCAGCCGGTTGCGCTCGCGCAGCGGCACGTCGAGGTGGTCCGCCAGCCGCAGCACCATGGCGGCGCTCGGGTTGGACTTGCCCGTCTCGACGAGGCTGACGTGCCGGGCCGAGACGTCGGCGGCGATCGCGAGATCGAGCTGGCTCAGCCGGCGCCGGTGCCGCCACTGCCGCAGGAGGTCCCCGATCGTGTCCACGGGCGTCGAGAGTACTCATCCTGGAGCGCGACGCCATGAAATGGGACTTCATCGACAAGCCGCGGCGACCGCCGGACCATTGCGGCCATGACGAACAAGGACATCGTTCAGCAGGCACTTTCCGAACTGCTCGCCACGGGCAGCACCGACGGGCTCCGATCTCTGCTCAGTGACGACTTCATGCACCACCGCCCGGACGCCTCCACCACCAAGGACGAATGGCTCGACGCCGTCCAGGCGGCGCTCACCCCCCTCGCCGGGATGCAGGTCGAGATCCGCCACCTCCTGGCCGACGGCGAGCACGTGGTGCTGCACACGCGGCGCCGGCTCCCGGACGGCCCGGAGATAGCGGTCGTCGACATCTGGCGTATCGACGAGGGCCTGATCATCGAAGCCTGGGAGCTCATAGAGCCGGTGGCCCACGCCGCCGCCAACCTCACCTGGTGGGCCCCCGCCGCAGTCTGACCCCCGACTGGACGACGCGCTGGAGAAGGCCGTCGCCGCGTGTGAGACGGCGGCCTTCTCCAGCGGGCCGAGCTGATCGGGCCGGTGAGAGCAGGACAGCCGGGGGCGGCTTCAGCGGCGAGGTCTCCGATCCCCTTATCAGAAGAAGGCGTCTCAAGGAGTGAGATCCGCGGTGGTGGAAGGTCGATGCGCGCGTACGGTTTACCGCAGCTTCGCTTTCTGGTCCTGCGAAGCCAGGCGGTCCGTCGCTCTGCTGGCGGACCTACGCAAAGGAGACACAAGTGGAAGTCAATTCGCCGGGCACCAGGCCCGGTTCGAATAGCGAGTTCCCCTGGGACAACTTCGACCCGGACACGTACCACGGGAACAATTACGGGAAGATGCTCCTCCCGGACCGCAAGATCCTCACGCGAGGAGTCAGCTGGTTCAACCGGGTCGCGCTGTGGCGCTACTCCGAGGGGATGGGGCAGTTCGCCCACGGAGTCGACGTCGGCCCCGGGTCGAACCTCTACCCCACCCTCAGCATGCTCGCGTACTGCCGCAAGATCACGCTCATCGAGTACGGTGCGGCCAACGTCGAGTACCTGAGGAAGGAGATCCAGTACCTCAGCGACTCGTGGCGGCCGTTCTGGGCCGTCATCTCGCGGTTCGCCGGCGGTCGCGACTTCGAGTGGGCCCGGCGCACGCTGCGTGAGCGCGTCACGGTCGTGCAGGGGAACATCTTCACCGATCTCCCCGTCGGAGAGTTCGACATCGGGACGATGCACTTCGTCGCCGAGTCGCTCACCAAGGAACCGAAGGAAGTCCGGTACGGCGTCCGCAACTTCACGAGGTCCCTCCGACGGAAGAGTCCCTTCGCCATGGCCAACATGGCGGGGTCCCGCGGGTACTGGGTCGGGGACGTGTGGTTCCCGGCCGCGCCGGTGACCGCGGAGGACGTGGAGTGGATGCTCGACCTGCTCGCCCTCGAGAAGTGGGTCGAGGAGATCGCGAAGGACGGTCCGTCCGTCCACCTCGACGCCGAGGGGAAGCCCATGGACGACTACTCGGGCTACCTGGTGTCGACGGGCCTGTCCTTCTGAACCCAGCCTCGGCCGGTGAATGAGGCCGGCCGGGGCCCGAGCCGTGGGTCCGCACATCGTGCGGGCCCACTTGGTCCTCGCCAGGCGCCGCCCGCTCGCGTCGCGACTTCCGTCAGACGACGCGATGGAGGAGGCCGTCGCCGCGCGCGAGGCGGCGGCAGTTCTCCGCGGCGACCGCGAAGTAGCGGTCCCACGTCTCGCGCGTCAGCCATGCCACGTGCGGCATGACGACCACGCTGTCGAGGGCCAGCAGCGGGTTCCCCGCGTCCACGGGCTCCTTCTCGAACACGTCCAGCCCCGCGCCGCCGAGGCGCCCCGACGCGAGCGCCTCCACCAGCGCCGCTTCGTCGATCACCGCGCCGCGCGCCGTGTTCACCACGATCGCGCCCTCCGGCAGGAGCGCGAGCCTTTCGGCGTTCAGCAGGTGGCGGGTCTCGTCCGTCAGGGGAATGTGCACCGACACGATGTCGCTCGCACGCAGCAGCTCGTCCAGTTCCCGCCAGGCCGGATCGTCGCGCCGGGGCCGCCTGGTCGTGTAGACGACGGTCGCCCCGATCGCCTCCAGCATGCCGCGCAGCAGGGTCGCGATCTCGCCGCCGCCGAGGAGGCCGACCGTCCGTCCGGCCAGCTCGCCGCCCACCAGGGACCGGTCGGCGGGCCATCCCTCGCCGCGCCGCGTCCGCGCGTCGAACGGCACGACCCGCCGCAGGGCCGCCAGCATCAGCAGCAGCGACGTCTCCGCGACGGCCTGCGCGTTGCGGCCCGGCATGTTCGCGACCGCGATCCCGCGTTCGGCCGCCGCGTCCAGGTCGATGGTGTTCACGCCCGTGCCGAGCTTCTGGATCAGCTTCAGCTTCGGCGCCCGGTCCATGTCGGCGGCCGTCACCGGGCGCAGCACGTGCCAGAGCACCTCCGTGTCCGGCAGCAGCTCGCCGAACCGCGCGTCGTCCTGCTCCGAGCAGCTCACGATGTCGAGCCCGTGCTCCTCGTGATCCATGTCGTAGTGCAGCAGCACTCGCATGCCGACCCCTTCTCTCCCGCCGACCCCGCCGTCACCACCCGGCGTCCCCCGCGATTATGGTGCGAATGATGACCAGGAACCGGACCGAGGTGAGCGCCATGTGGACGGAACTGCCGATCGTGCAGGCCCCGATGGCGGGCGGGCCGTCGACGCCCGAGCTCGCCGCCGCCGTCTCGAACGCGGGCGGTCTCGGCTTCCTCGCCGCCGGCTACAGGACGCCCGATGCCATGCGCGCCGACATCGCCGCCACGCGCGAGCTGACGTCCCGCCCGTTCGGGATGAACGTCTTCATGCCGTCCCTGGACGAGATCGACCCGGCCGCCGTCGCCGCCTACCGCGACCTCCTCGCCCCCGAGGCCGCCCGCCTCGGCGTGGAGCCGGGCACCCCGGGCGCCCGCGACGACGCCTACGACGCGAAGATCGCCGACCTGGTGGCGGATCCGCCGGCGCTCGTCAGCTTCACGTTCGGCTGCCCCGCCCCGGACGTGATACGCGCCCTCAAGGACCGCGGCGCCACCGTCGTCGTCACCGTGACCTCCGCGAACGAGGCCCGCCACGCGTCCGGCGCCGACGCGCTCTGCGTCCAGGGTTCCGAGGCCGGAGGCCACCGGGGCTCGTTCACCAACACCCTCGAGGACTTGCTGCCGCTGCGCGCGCTGCTCCCGGCGGTTCGCAAGGTCACCCGGCAGCCCCTCATCGCCGCCGGGGGCCTGGCCACGGCCGCCGACGTCGCCGAGATCCTCTCCCTCGGCGCCGTCGCCGCCCAGCTCGGCACGGCGTTCCTGCGCTGCCCGGAAAGCGGGGCCAGCGCCGTTCACAAGGCCGCCCTGACCGATCCCCGTTACACCTCCACCGCGGTGACCAGGGTGTTCAGCGGACGCCCCGCGCGCGGCCTGATCAACCGCTTCCTCATCGAGCACTCGGGGGAAGCCCCCGCCGCCTACCCGGACGTCCACTACGTGACGGCACCCCTGCGCCGTGCGTCCGCCGCCCAGGGAGACCCGGACAACGTCAACCTCTGGGCAGGCGAGGCGTTCCGCGAAACGACCGAAGCCCCCGCCGCCGACCTGGTGGCAGCACTGGCCCCCGCCTAAGGCCCGACCCCGCCCGACGTCGCCGCGTCGAAGGACCGCGACGCGGCGCGCCCGCCCGTAATCCAGGTGCCGGACGTCGGAATCCATGCCACGCTCAAGCGACTCCGCCGCCCGAGCCCCCGCGACGGCTTCGACGAGATCCGCATCGTCGGCCACGACGGCGACGGAGGGTTCGTCGTCGCCCGGCCCGAGGAGCCCCTCGATGAAGGATCTTGAAGCGCGGATGCGCGCCCGCGAGTGGTTCCACTCCCTGACCCTGCTCCCCGGCGCCTGGGCCGTCGTCCGCGTGGACGGCCGGTCGTTCTCCCGCCTCACCGAGGCGAACTTCGACAAGCCGTTCGACCAGCGCTTCTCCGACCTCATGGTCGATACCGCGACGACCCTGCTCACCGAGCTCGGCGGACGGTACGCCTACACCCAGAGCGACGAGATCTCCGTCGTCCTCGACCCCGCCTTCGACCTGTTCGGCCGCGAGGTGGAGAAGCTCGTGTCGCTGTCGGCGGGCATCGCCACCGCCGCCTTCACCCACGCCGCCGGGCAGCCCGCCGTCTTCGACGGCCGCGTCTGGATGGGCGCCACCGTCGACGACGTCCACGGCTACATCACCTGGCGCCGGACCAACGCGGCGCACTGCGCACTGAACTCATTGTGCTACTGGACCCTGCGCAAGGAAGGGCTGTCCGCGCGGCGGGCCACCCGGGAGCTGGAGCGGACGTCCGCCGACGACAGGGTGGCGTTGCTCTCCTCGCGCGGAATCGACTTCAACGACGTCCCCACCTGGCAGCGTCACGGCATTGACCTCTGGTGGGAGACGTACGAGAAGACGGGCCACGATCCCATCCGCGACACGTACGTGACCACCACCCGCCGCCGGATCCGCACTGAACGCGACGAATCCATGACGGGCACCTACCACGACCTCATCGACGTGCTCCTGCGGCCGACCACCTGACCACGCCTAGGAGCCCCAGTCCCACAGGGCCTGGAGCACCGGCCCAAGGCGGCGGCCCTGCGGTGTGAGCGTGTACTGCGTGCGCGGCGGCCAGCCCGCCTTTCGCTCCCGTTCGAGGACGCCCGCCTGGACGAGATGGGACAGGCGGTCGGCGAGCACCTTGTCGGACAGGGCGGGGAGGGCCTGCCGCAGCTCGCTGTACGAGCGGTCGCCCCGCAGGAGCTCGCGGATCACCAGCGTCGTCCAGCGCCCGCGCAGCACGTCGAGGGTGATCTCCACAGGGCAGGACGGGGTGGGCTCCGCCGCGTCCGCGCGCGGATCGTCGGGCAGCCCCGGGTGGCTGACCGTTTGGTGAGTCACGAGAGCGCCTCCTAGCGTTTCGCGTCCCGATCCTGTCTACCCGGAAGGACGACGATGCGCCCATTGGCCGAACGCCCCGAGGACGTCCCGCACGTGTTCGCCGACCGCTTCAACGGCGGCGACCCGGCGGCGGTCGCCGCCGTGTACGAGGAGGGGGCGGTGTTCGTCCCCGAACCGGGCACCCCGCTGACCGGCGCCGACGCCCACGCCGCCAACGCCCGCTTCATGGCCCTCGGCCTGCCGATCAAGGTGAGCCCCCGCCACGTCTACTCCGCCGGCGACCTCGCCCTGCTGATCGTCGACTGGGTGATCGAAGGCCCGTCGAGGGAGGGCCCGGTCCGCATCGAGGGCACCGCCACCGACGTCGCCCGCCGAGGCCCGGACGGCCGCTGGCGCTACGCCGTCGACAACCCCTTCGGCACGTCCGCGCCCGGCGGGTAGCCCGGAAACGGACGTGCTGGCTTCCGTGAAACGTTTGGCCAGGTGAACGTGCGCGGCGAAGTCATCGGGAAGAAATTCAGGGGGCGTGTCGATCGCGGCCGTCCTCCGTTCGACCTAGGGATGAGAGGGTCCCGCCGAGGGGCCCGGACGCATACGGAGAAAAAGCCATGAAGTACATGCTGATCATGCGGGCGACCGACGAGGCCTACGCGGGCATGATGGACACGGACCCCGCCGAGATGATCGAGACCGTGGGCCGGTTCAACCAGGAGCTGATCCGGGCCGGCGTGCTGCTCGCCGCGGAGGGCCTCGACGACCCGTCCGAGAGCGTGGTCGTCGACCACTCCTCCGAGCCGCCCGCGGTCACCGACGGTCCGTACGGCGAGACGAAGGAACTGTTCGGCGGGTTCTACATCCTCAACGTGGCCTCGAAGGAGGAGGCCGTCGAGTGGGCGAAGCGGGCGCCGGCCCGTCCCGGCTTCAAGACCGAGATCCGCCGCGTCCCCACCATCGACGAGTTCCCGCAGGACAACGAGTGGATCGAGAAGGAGCGGGCCTGGCGCGAGGCGACCGGCCAGCTGTGATGGGCGACCCCACCGGACGCGAGGCCGTCGCCGCCGTCTGGCGGATCGAGTCGGCGCGGATCGTCGGCGCCCTCGCCCGCTACACCGGCGACTTCGCGCTGGCCGAGGACCTCGCCCAGGAGGCGCTGGCCGAGGCGCTCGTGACGTGGCCGCGCGACGGCGTCCCCCGCAATCCGTCGGGGTGGCTGCTCACCGTGGGGCGGCGGCGCGCGATCGACGCGTTCCGCCGCCGCTCCGCCCTCGACGAACGGTACGCCGCCCTCGCCCACGACCTGGACGAGGGCGGCGCCGCCACCGGACGCCCGCCCGAGAAGGACGACGACGTGCTCTGGGACCCCGACCGGATCGACGACGACGTGCTCGCGCTCATGTTCGTCTCCTGCCACCCGGTCCTGTCGCGGGAGGCGCGGATCGCGCTGACGCTGCGCGTGGTCGGCGGCCTGACGAGCGACGAGATCGCGCGAGCGTTTCTGGTGCCGACCGCGACCGTCCAGGCCCGGATCACCCGCGCGAAGAAGACCCTCGGCGCGGCGCGGGTCCCGTTCGGGGTGCCGCCGGCCGGGGAGCGGGCCGAGCGCCTCCCCTCCGTCCTCAACGTCGTCTACCTGATCTTCACCGAGGGCTCCACGGCCAGCTCGGGCGGCGAGCTGATCAGGTTCGACCTCGCGGGCGAGGCGGCGCGCCTGGCCCGCGTCCTGGCCCGGCTGATGCCGGACGAGCCGGAGGTCCACGGCCTGCTGGCGCTGCTGGAGTTGACCGCCGCGCGCTTCCCCGCCCGCACCGCCCCGGACGGCGGGCCGGTGCTGCTGGAGCACCAGGACCGCACCCGCTGGGACGGCGCCGCGATCCACCGGGGACGCGCCGCCCTGTCCCGCGCGGAGAAGGCGGGCCGCGGCCTCGGCCCCTACGGCCTCCAGGCGGCGATCGCCGAATGCCACGCCCTCGCCCCGTCGGTGGCAGAGACCGACTGGGACCGCATCGTCCTCCTCTACGAGGCCCTGGGCCGCCTGGCGCCGTCCCCGGTCGTCGACCTCAACAGGGCCGTAGCGGTCTCCATGGCGAAGGGCCCTGCCGCCGCGCTCGCCATCGTCGACGACCTGGCGGCCTCAGGCGCCCTCGCGAACTCCCACCTCCTCCCGAGCGTCCGAGGCGAACTCCTCACCCGCCTGGGCCGCCCCGAAGAAGCCCGCACCGAACTGGAGCAAGCCGTCGAACTCGCGGCCAACGACCGCGAGCGCGCCCTCCTCCAACGCAAACTCGCCGCCCTCCCCTGAGACGATGGGTCAGAACAGGCCCGGCATGTAGGGGGCGCCGTTCGCGCGGATTCCGCGCGCCACGGCCGTCGCCCTTGCCTCCCCACGCGGATGCCCGGCCTGCCCGGCCTTGCGGAAGTACTCCTCGGCCCCGGCCATGTCGTTCTTGTGCTCGCAGCGGACACCGAGGTTGAACAGGGAGTCCGGGTCACCCGCAGCCGCGCCCTTCTCCCACCATTCATCGGCCTCCTCGCGCCGGCCCTGGGAGTAGAGATGGTTGGCGAGGGCGCTGAGCGCGCGGCCATTGCCCTTCTCGGCGGCGCGCCGAAGCCATTCCTCGGACTCCTCCGCCCGCCCCATCTCACCGAGCGCCAGACCGAGGTTGGTCATCGAGTCGGTGTGCCCGTCCTCGGCCGCGATACGGAAGTGCTCGGCGGCCCCTTGCCGGTCACCACGGCGGATCAGCAGCATCCCGAGATTGTGCCGAGCGCCGACCTCACCCGCCTCGGCCGCCTTGCGGTACCAGCTCTCGGCCTCCTCGCCCCGGCCCTGGTCCGAACAGAGGATGCCCAGGTTCAGTTGCCCGACCCGATCGCCCGCGTCGGCCGCCGCCCGCCACCACCGCTCGGCCTCGCTCTCGTCCCGCCCCACGACCAGGATGCCGAGATTGAGCATCGCGCTGACGTGCCCCGCCTCGGCGGCCGCCCTGAACAGCCGCTCGGCCTCCCGCACCTGCCCCTGCTCCTGAAGCGCCTTCGCCTCCTGGAACTCGGCCTCTCCACTACCGGTCTCCACACCGTCCCCTTCCGTGATCACCATGTTCGGACCATTCCGGCCCCGGAACGGTTCCCGCCTGCGCCTGGGGTTCCCTATAGGCTGCCGCGGAAGCGACACCCACCGCGCCCCACCCCAGTCGGGACCCTTGCTGTGAACGACGACCAACGCCTCGCGCCGGCTCCCGAACGCGCAGCCGCGCTCATGCACGCGTCCCTGGCGGGCCTGTCGGTCGGGGACGCGTTCGGAGACCAGTTCTTCCTGCACGCCAACCGGCACCTCACCGCGGCGGACGTCCCTTCACCGCCGTGGGAGTGGAGCGACGACACCGAGATGGCCTGCTCGGTCGTCGCCTGCCTGCGCCGTCACGGACGCGTCGACCAGGACGTTCTCGCCGCCTCGTTCGCCGCGCGCATGGACACCGGCCGCCGCTACGGCGCCGGCGCCCTGGAACTCCTCGAACGCATCCGCGACGGACACCCGTGGCGGGCCGCCACGGCCGAGTCCTTCGGAGGCAACGGCTCCTTCGGCAACGGCGCCGCCATGCGTGTCGCCCCCCTCGGCGCCTTCTTCGCCGGCGACCCGGCGCGCGCCGCCGCGGAGGCCGCCCTCCAGGCCGAGATCACCCATGCCCACGCCGAAGGGGTCGCCGGCGCCGTCGCCGTCGCGGTGGCCGCCTCCCTCGCCGCCGCCGGAACCGCCGAGAACCCGATCGAGGCGGCACTCGATCACGTCCCCGGAACCTACGTCCGGCGGGGCCTCCAACGCGCCCGCCGCCTTGGGAAGGCGACACCCGAGCAAGCGGCACGAGCGCTGGGCAACGGATCGCGCATCACCGCCCAGGACACCGTGCCGTTCGCGCTCTGGGCGTCCACCCGCCACCTGGACGATTACCCGAGCGGCATCCGGGCCTGCGTCACGGCCGGCGGCGACATGGACACCACCGCCGCGATCGTCGGCGGCATCATCGCCGCCCGCACCGGAACCGACGGCATCCCACCGGCCTGGCTCGAGCACCGCGAACCCCTCCCCGGCTGGCTGGAGAACTGCCCGGCAGCCTGACACCCGGCGATGGGGGTGGCGGTACGTCGGCCGCACTCGACCTCTACGTGCTCAACCTGTGCGCGGACCCGGACGCCACCAGTTCGCGGTAGCCCACGACGAGCGGATCCGCGCGTCTTGCCGCAGGGACGGCGTCGGCGACCTGGCGGGCCAGGCTGGTCACCATCACGGTGCGCCGCTCGTGCGGCTGGGCCTCGTAAACGGCGTGGGCGTGCCGCACGCCCTCGGTCGCGTCGCCACTACGAACATGCCCGGCAGCGCGCAACAGATTGAGCTGGACGAGGAACCACTGACGGCCGGGGGCGTAACTTCCTGCGCGCGGAAGACGGCGATCGCGGTCGCCGCTCTGAGCGTGTGCCCATGCTTCGGTGTAACGCGGCCGGTCGGGCCCCCTGCGCTCTCGGTTGCGCGGAACCTCACCGATGCATTGCCCGAGAAGGGCAGGACTGACGCTTGTCCGCAAGTCACCTTGAGCCGACGTCCCAGCCACGTGCTTCTGCGATCTGCTCAGCGAGATCGGCCAGTGTCGAGGACGGCCCGCTCGGCCCCCGCCCGGCGCGCAGCACCGACCGGACGGCGGCACGGAGCATCACCTCCGTCCGTGCGGAGACGACCTCCCGCGTGAAGTCGAACACCGTGGCCGTGATCGCCTCTGTCTCTCGCCATGCCTTGGCCAGCGTCAGGGCGAGCTGAAGGTGGACGAGATCGTTGTAGGCGGCCCGGCCCCATTCCCGACCGCGCGCCATGACCGGCCCGGCCTGCGCGTTCGGCATGTACGGGTCGCGTTCAAGGCGACCGTGGGCTGCCTCGTCGAGATAGGGCATCGCGGTTTCGAGGTCGCCGAGCTCCATATGGAGGATGCCGCGATGCCACGCCAGCTCGGAGGAGTCCAGCCACCACGTCCAATGCGGGTCCTTGGGGTGCAGCGACTCCTGCAGGGCGCCGGCGGCCTGGTCGAGGGTCGCGATGGCGCGGGCCCGGTCGCCGCCCTGCGCGAGGGCGCGAGCGGCGCGGAGCTTGAACAGCGCCTCGACGCGCGGGGCGAGCGCGGAGCCCTCGATGCTGTGCTCGGCGATGCTCAGCGCCTCGCGAGAGTGCCGCTGGTGCACGTCGAGCAGCGCGAGGTGAGATAACTCGAACAGTTCCATGGACCGGTCACCGGCGAGGCGGGAAAGCAGCATCGCCTCGTGGACGGTGGCACGGGATTCGCTCAGGCGGTCTGCGTCGTACAAGGTCCATGCGGCGATCTCTCCGGCTTCGCCGGCGGCGGCCTGGAGGTCCTGCTCGTCGGAGTTGTGCAGGCCGGAGGCCAGCGCGGATCGGGCAGTGTGGAACGCGCGGACCGCCAGGTCGGCGATGACGGTTCCGCCGAATCGGGAGTCGAGCATGATCAGGTGCTGGCTGGTGTCACGCACCGTCGCCGCATAGTCGCAGGGCTCTTCACGGTTCCCGGCCAGGACGGGGCCGGGCCGCGTGGCCGTGTCGGCGGCGAAGAGTTCGTCCTCGGATCGGCCGACGACTTGCGCCCACAGGAGCCGGTAGCGGGGCCCCGGAGCGTGCTCTCCGGCCTCGTGACCGCGGATCGTGCGCTCCAGGTCCTTGAGCGCGGGGAGTTGGCGGCGGACACGTAGGGGGGCGAGCTCGCGCCATTGCTCGGCGACGTCGGCGACGGTCAGCCCTGCCGCCTTCCTCGCCGCGCGTAGGCGCGCACCGATGACCGGATTCTCGGACGACATGTTGCGATGCACCTCGGCCGGGATGGTCGCGGACACGGGCCGCGTCCGCGCGTATCCGTGATTATCAGGCTGACGTGCGACGCCCGCCACAGGTTCACTGAACGTGACCGAATCACTCCAGCGAATCGCAGCCAGGGCGGTCCCGTGGACACGAACACGAACGACATCGAGCGGACCAAAGGCCGGCTCCGGGACGAGTTTCCCGAGTGGAACATCATCCATACGCGGGATACGGGGCGGTGGTGGGCGACGTGTGGGCCGCTTCCGCGTGGGGACGTCACCGGGGTCTCCGACGTCGACGCCGACACGGCCGGGGACCTCGCGGCCAAGCTTCGGGCGGTGGCCCGTGACCAGTGAGGCAGTGCCGGGCGACACGGCCGTGATCGATCCCGTTCCGATCCGCGTGCTGGAGGCCCGCCGCATTGAGGCCCGCTACGGCGTGACGGCGGTGTGGTTCGGCTACTTCACGCGGCATTGGTGGGCTCTGGTCGACCTCGCCTGGCTGGTCGAAGGCAAGACCCCCGACCGCCTCGGCGAGGCCATCGTCGCCGCCAGAAGACGCGATCTCCTCCGGGCAGCCGGGGGGACGTGAGCCGGGGTTCGGCGCGGCCGGTCGAGCCGCCCCCCTCGTGCTCCCGGCCGCGTCGAACCCCCCGAACGCCGTCCTCCCGGGCCAATGGCGCGCACCCGGGACCGGCGGCTACCAACCCCTATGCGCGCTGGAGGTGCACATGAGCATCACCGCAGAACAGGCGGTCACCGCCGCCGGAAGTCCACGCGAACTGCTGGACGGCCGACTCTTCGACACGCTTTCCGCGTACGTCGCCCGCCGCCAGGAGGTGACGCTCGCCTACGCCGAGCGCATGGTCGAGCAGATGCTCGTCTGGCTCAAGGCCGTGGCCGACAACCCCGAAGTGCGTCTGGCGATGGACGAGTCCGTCGACCCGGCGTGGCACGCGTTCATCCTGCACAGCCAGGACTACGCCGAGTTCTGCGAGCGGATGTACGGCCGGTACCTGCACCACGTTCCGCCGGGGCTTGACGCGTCCATGAGCCGGGAGGAGGTCGAGCGGACCATGCCGGCACTGCACGCGACCGGCTACCTGGTGGACGCGGAGTTCTGGGTCGGCGCCAAGCCGTGCTGCCCGCCGAATCCGTGCGTCGTGTCGGTCGGTCCGAAGGCATGATCGCCTGGCAGGCTCTTCCGCGGGGCGGTGGCCGCTCGGGGGAGCCTGCCGCCGAAAGGCGAAGACCATGACCACAGGGCACTCCATAGCCCCGGATGCTTCCAAGCGGGACGGCCCGGCGCCGACGCACTTCCACTGCTACCGGTGGTCGGCCGGAGGGCAGGAATGGGAGCGGCTCGGGAAGACCGACACGCTCGACGTGGCCAGCCCGGACCGGCCGCCCGTCCGGACCGTCGACTGGCTCATCAAGTCGGCGCGGTTCGTCGCCGCCGTCCATGCCGAGCCGAAGGACGCCCGTGACTGGCTGATCTCCGAGTGGGAGCAGGCGCGCGAGAAGGCCCTCAACCCCGTCCCGGAGTGGGTGCGCAGCCAGGACCGTGCGGAACGTGCGTTACGGGCGATCGAGACTGCCTGCTGGCCGACCTACAGCCAGTGGCTCACCGGCGGCGTCATCGTCCTCTGGTCCGTCGTCGGCACGGCCGATCACTGCCACTGACCCGTCACGGAAGCCTCGCGCGACGGCCCGGCCGATGTCGGTCATGGTGGGGAGATCACGAGATCTTCGGCAGGCATCCATTTATGGCCGGGGGGATCAGCGGGTGTACGAACTGCCAGCCAGCGGCCGTCGGGTGAGGGCGGAAGTGCCGTGTAGAGCTCGACTCGATCACCGCGGTACTTGTACTTCAATGGACGGTGGCCGTCGGCCGGTTCGTGGTGAACTGGTGACACCGGGGCACTCACGACGGCCCACTGCCGACCGGAGGTCGGCGCAGCCGGTCGGCGGTCAGGCACTGCACCGATATCTTCCGGCTGAGGCGGGTTGAGAGCGCGGCGATAGCAGCGTGAACGGTGCGCGGTGTAGGCGGGCCTCCAAAGCAGCTTGCACCGCTCCTCTCCGGGAGTGCCCGCGTCTACGCCGTAGAACCGCAAGAGGACCACCAGCCTGTCCCAGTGCGGCACGCGCCCCTTGTTCAACCAGCTGCTCAATGTCGCACGTGGTAGGCCGGTCGCTTCTTCGATCTCGCGAAGCGTAGGCCAGCGCCGTTCCCGGCGTAGCCTTTCCAGCTCCCGAAGCAGCCGCTGGATCGAGTCCTGGGGGCGGCTCGTGTCGCGGGACGGTGCGGGTTGGGAACCGCTCATATCTCGATCCCTTCAGACTCCTGTCCCGTGCTTGTCCCGTCCTTTTTATCCTTGACCTCCGGATGTCCGGGAGTGGTTCGGAAAATGTGGCCGACCGATCGACGTCCCGAGAAGCTTCACCTGGCCGCGGGATACGCGGCCAGGAAGGAAAAAGATGATCAAAGGGAGAATGAAGGCCGCGGTCGTTGCGATCACGGCGGTACCGCTCATCAGCGGCGTTGTCTCGATCTCCGCCACTCCGGCGCAAGCGGCCGTCAAGTGCGGGGACAACATCACCACCTATCAGTCCCCGCCGCCGGTCAGCCAGACACTGCAACGGCTGACGTACGTCAACTGCAGTGGCCGGACGCTCCACCGGAAGGCCGACATCGCATGGGCGGCCGACGGCGAGTGCAAGCGGATCGGCCCCTGGGCAACGGTGTCCTTGGCTCGCAACGTCCTCAAGAAGGTGCCCGTTCACATCAAGGGAAGCAAGCGCTGCTAGTCAGGGCTCGCCCACGCTCGCAGTTCTAGTGCGCACTTCGGTGTCCTCGCCACGTATCGCCAGGCGAGGACACCGTTGTGGCTTCGAGGGGGACGGGAATGCGGCCTGGCCGGACGAGTGGCCCGGGCGGCGTGCTCCTGCCATTTTCGCAGGTGGCGGAGCGAGGAGCCTGCAGAACCGCGTCCCGCGCGCCCCACCTCCGATCCCCGACCGGTCATTAACTAATTGACCACGGGTTTCGGGCTCGATCAAATTACCTTTTTGGTCTTTTGTGGTAAGGCTTGCGTGTCTTCCTGAGTGGCGGACGGTTCCAGTTGTGGCGAAGCAAAGCAGGGTTGCCACGAAGCAAACAAGGATGGGGAAACTCATGGAATCGGCATGCGAGGAATCGCGCATCCGACAAGTTGCTCCTCTCTACAGGGGAGGAGACGTACGGTCCGTCCTTCGGACGGATGAGGGACGGGAAGGCTGGGACGCTCTCATGGAGTGCCCCGAGCGTGCCGTCCTGCTGTGGGATCTCAATGGGACGGCTCAGGAGCTCTCCCCGCTCAACGGGATGCCGCGGCTCGACCCCGACGTTCGTCAGGAGATCCCCCGAGTGGGAGAACGGTACGGCGTCAACGGGGTCCTGACGGGATGGCCCTTCTACCAGGTCAGCAACATCGGCCTGGCCGTCCCCTACTGCCACGTCTGGGGGCAGCTCGCCAGCGAGCACTGGGACTGGCAGACGCAGATCCACCGCCAGCTGGTTCCGCCCCCGGCGGGGCTGAGCCGGGTCTACGACAAGGTGCACGAGCTGGTGGAGGAACTCCACCTGAACCCCGAGTGCATCTACTCCAGGTCCCATTCGCTCGTCCTCCGCTATCCGGCGGACGCCTCCGAGGAGGTGGTCGAGCGGCTGGCCGCCGAGATCGGTGAGGTCACCGAGGGCCGCCGGGGACCTGAAGCTGATGAGGGACCGCGGCGTGGTCAAGGTCGCGCCCGCGGGCCTCGACAAGAGGGTCGCGCTCCGGCGGATCCTCAGCGAGTGCGTTCCGTTCGAACCCTCCGTGATCATGAACGCGGGCGACGCGCCCGACAGGGTGATCATGGCCGAGCTCGACGTGGTGCGCCGCGAGGAGGGCATCCCGACCTTCAAGGTGGGCGTCCGCAACCTGGAGGAAGGGGTCGACCTCTTCCTGCCCAGCCCGCCTCGGGGCGTCCTTCCGTTCATGCGAGCGCTGAGGGACGCTCCCGTCCGATAGCGCCGGCTCCGTAGTCGATCCGACTACAGGGCCGTCGCCCCGACCCAGTGGCCCCCGGACATCCGGGGGCCACTGCTTGCTGGAGGAACTCGCGGGCGGACGGGCGTGACGCCTTCGCACGGGCGGTGCCGACGCCAGTGCAAGCGGATCGGCCGCCCGGGCGACCGGCTGGCCCTAGTTGCGCTCGGGCCAGGTGAGGCCCTGGTCGGTCCAGGTGACACCCTTGTTGCGGCAGAGGCAGAAGGGGTGGCCGATGGGGTCGGTGTAGACGCGCCAGCCGTAGCCGTCGGGGCCGATGAAGTCCTGCTGCAGGGACGCGCCGAGAGCCAGGACCCGGGCCTGTTCGGCCTCGATGTCGTCGACTTCGAAGTCGAGGTGGAACTGCTTGGGGTGCTCGCTGTCGGGCCACTGCGGGGCGCGATAGTCCTCCACACGGATGAAGGCCAGCTCGATCTCGCCGAACTGGATACCGGCCCAGTTCTCGTGGCTGCCCTCCTTGACCGGGCGACCCGTCACCTCGGAGTAGAAGGCCGCCAGCTGCATGGTGTCCGGGCAGTCGATGATGAAATCGGTGAGTCGCAGCATTCCGCGATCGTGGCACAAGATCGATGGCCGCCGCCTGCGGGTCGTGGCCCTCCCGGCCGCGGTCGGGCGGGGGTCGGCACTCCGGGCCACTCATCCCCGATGCCGGCTCGGCGGTCCGGAGGGGTCAGCGTGTGCTGCGCAGGCGCAGGATGTAGGCCGCTGTGAGCGCGACGGCGCGGTCCTCGTCCTGCGACAGGTCCGCGAGGGCGCGGGACGCCGTGGTGCCCGGGATGTCCGCGAGTGCCTGGGTCAGGCGGCGGCGGGCGGACGAATCGGCGGCGCCCGGGGCGAGGCGTGCGACGAGGCCGGATGCGATCTCGTCCGCCAGGGTGGGACGGCTCGCGAGGGCGGCCAGTGCGTCGGCCGCGTCGACGTCGTTCGCCTCTTCGGCGACCATGTCGATCAGTGTCGGGACGGCGTCCTCCACGCCCCGTGCGCCGAGAGCGAGAGCCGCATGCCTGCGAACCGCGAGGTCAGGGCTTGTGAGGACGTCCCGCAGCAGCGCGGTCGCCCCGTCGCTCGAAATCTCGGCGACCGACTGGACGGCACGTTTCCGCACCTCGGCGTCCGGTGCGCCGAGGCCCTCCGCCAGCGGCGCCAACGCGCTGTCGCCCGATTGCGCCAGCGCCCATCGGAGGGCTCCGGCGACGTTCGTGTCCGACTCGTTCAGCGCCGCTTCGACCAGGGCGTCCACCGGCACGTCGACCGAGGACAGGGCCGCGCGCTGGCGCTTCCCCGCGCTTTCCGACCCCAGGGCCTGGAGGAGTGCGACGACCTGGAGGACGTCCTCCCAGGCGGCGGGTTCCGCGGCGTCGATCCGGCGGAGGCGCGTGAGCAGCTCCGTCTCGCGTGCGATGCGTTCCCGCGTCTGGCGGATGAGGTCGTCGACGAGCTCCGCGGGCGCGAAGCCGGGATCGTCGAGCGCGCGGCCGACCTCGCGCAGCGACAGGCCCAGCGACCGCAGGCTCTCGATGTGGAAGATCCGCCGGATGTCGTCGCCGGAGTACTCGCGGTAGCCGGCGCCGGTCCGGCCCGTCGGCCGCACCAGGCCGAGCGACTCGTAATGCCTGAGCATGCGGGCGCTGACCCCGGACCGTCGCGCCACGTCCCCGATCAGCAAAACGTCACTCCTCCTGGCCGTTCGCGCCGAGGGCCACGATGCGCTTCGCCTCCTCGATCGCGAACTCGAACGTGGCGTCCGGATCGCGCAGCAGGCGTTCCGTGGCGATCGCGTGCGTGCGCACGCGCGGGTCGGCGCCCGCCTGGGCGGCGCGCAGCACCGGCAGGATCACCTCGCCGAGCGCGATCAGCGCCCGGCTGAGACTCTGCCGCATCGCGCGCTCTCCACGCCCGAACTGGGTCCCGAGCACCGCGGCCAACTCGGGTTCCTCACCGTCGGGGACGAGCACGACCGCCGTCCGCCAGGCGCTCCGCGCCACCTCGTCGTCGGCGTCGGTCAGGAGCTCCCGCGTGATCGCGGGCCAGGCCCGCCGGTCCCCGACCTTGGACAGCGTGTGCAGCGCCTGGCTCCGGGCCTGCGCGCGCTCCGAGCGGAGCTCGCCGATGAGCTTCGGAACCGTCGTCGCCGCGGAATGGCGGGTCAGCGCCCACGTGAGCATGTCGCGGACGAAGAACTCCGGTTCGACCGCGCATCGTTCGATGAGCTTGTCGACGAACTCCGGGTGAGGGGCGGTGCCGACCGCCATCGCCGCACGCAGCCGCACGGACGCGTCGCCGTTCTCCAGCCCCCGGAAAGCCCGGACCGTATCCGGCATGGTCATCGTGACCACCTCCCTGGTCGCAGTGAAGAGCCTGTCACCGTGTCAAGGTCAAGCGCGGTCACGTCGCGGTGGCGCATGGTTTGAGGGCGGGGACGGTGTGAAATAACAGCATCTGATTACTCTCGGGGGGAACTCGTGCGCACGCTGTTGAACGTCCTCTGGCTGGTCCTGGCGGGCTTCTGGATGGCGATGGGCTACGTGGTCGCCGGGGTGATCTGCTGCATCCTCATCATCACCATCCCGTTCGGCATCGCCTCGTTCCGCATCGCGGGCTTCGCGCTGTGGCCGTTCGGCCGGACGACCGTGCCGAGGCGGGACGCGGGCGCGGGCTCGCTCATCGGGAACATCATCTGGATCGTCTTCGCGGGATGGTGGCTGGCCCTCGGCCACCTCGTCACCGGCGTCCTGCTCTGCATCACGATCATCGGGATCCCGTTCGGCATCGCCAACTTCAAACTGATCCCGATCTCGCTCACCCCGCTGGGCCAGGAGATCGTCCCGTCGGACCGCACCGCGACCTTCTGAACGGCCCCTCTTCCCAGGGCTTCACGGGGTCGGACGGGGCGGTTACCCTCTAACTGGCGTCCACGCCGGTCGTATGTGCCTTGCTCTGGGAGAGCCCCGTCCCCACGGGACTTGTACGGCTCCTGCACCGGCTCCTCTGTCCCGCTCAGCTGAGGAGTCGTTCCCCGTGAAGCTCAAGCACGCGCACTTCAAGCACAGACCGTCCGGCCGCGCGGCCGGCGCCGCACTGGCCTCCGCCGCGGTCGCCGCCGTCCTGTCGCTCGGCACTCTGGTCGCGGTGTCGGCGCCGTCGTCGGCCCAGCCCGCGTCCGCGGTCGCCTGCACGTATCCGGCGTGGGCGGAGGGCACCTCGTACAAGGTCGGCGACAAGGTCGTCTACAGCGGCCACGGCTACGAGGCGATCGTCGCCCACACCGCCTACCCGGGCGCCGGCTGGAATCCCGCGTCCACCGCCACGCTGTGGCGCGAGCTGGGCACCTGCGACACGTCCGAGCCGCCCACCACCCCGCCGACGACGCCGCCCACCACGGACCCGCCGACCACCCCGCCGCCGGGCGGGGACGAGACCTGCGCGGTGAAGTCGAAGCCCGCGGGCAAGATCCTCCAGGGCTACTGGGAGAACTGGGACGGCTCGTCCAACGGGGTCCACCCGCCGTTCGGCTGGACGCCGATCGACAACCCCGTGATCAAGCAGCACGGCTACAACGTGATCAACGCGGCGTTCCCCGTCATCCGCTCGGACGGCACCGTCCTGTGGGAGGACGGCATGGACGCGACGGTCAAGGTCTCCACCCCCGCCCAGATGTGCGCGGCGAAGGCGGCGGGCGCGACCATCCTGATGTCGATCGGCGGCGCCGCCGCGGGCATCGACCTCAGCTCCAGCACCGTCGCCGACCGGTTCGTCCAGACGGTCGTGCCGATCCTGAAGCGGTACAACTTCGACGGGATCGACATCGACATCGAGACGGGCCTGTCGGGCAGCGGGAACATCAACCAGCTGTCGGCGTCGCAGTCCAACCTGATCCGCATCATCGACGGCGTCCTCGGCCAGATGCCGTCCGGCTTCGGGCTCACGATGGCGCCCGAGACCGCGTACGTGACCGGCGGCAGCGTCACCTACGGCTCCATCTGGGGCGCCTACCTGCCGATCGTCAAGAAGTACGCGGACAACGGCCGGCTGTGGTGGCTGAACATGCAGTACTACAACGGCAGCATGTACGGCTGCTCGGGCGACTCCTACTCCGCCGGGACGGTCGAGGGCTTCGTGAAGCAGACCGAGTGCCTGAACAACGGCCTGACCGTCCAGGGCACCACCATCAAGGTCCCCTACGACAAGCAGGCCCCGGGGCTTCCCGCGCAGCCGGGCGCGGGCGGCGGCTACATGTCGCCGGGCCTCGTCGGCCAGGCGTGGAACCACTTCAACGGCCAGTTGAAGGGCCTGATGACCTGGTCCATCAACTGGGACGGGTCGAAGAGCTGGACGTTCGGCGACAACGCCCGCGGCCTCCAGGGCCGCTGACGAGGGGGCGGGCCCGGCGGCGCCCGCCGGGCCCGCCCTCCCCCGTCCTCAGGAGGTCCAGGGGGTGCCGGTCAGGCGTTCGTAGACCTCGGTGTAGCGGGCGCGGGTGGCCTCCACGACCTCGTCGGGGATGGCGGGGCCGGGCGGGGTGCGGTCCCAGTCGAGCGTGCTGCTCCAGTCGCGCACGAACTGCTTGTCGAGGGAGTGCTGCGGGCGGCCGGGCACCCACTGGTCGGCGGGCCAGAAGCGGGACGAGTCGGGCGTGAGCACCTCGTCGCCGAGGACGAGGGTGCCGTCGGCGGCGCGCCCGAACTCCAGCTTGGTGTCGGCGATGATGATGCCGCGCTCGGCGGCGAGGGCCGCGCCGCGCTTGTAGATCTCCAGGGTGACGTCCTTGAGGCGCGCGGCGGTGTCGTCGCCGATCTCGCGGACCACGTCGTCGTAGGTGATGAACTCGTCGTGGCCCTCGGTGGCCTTGGTGGTCGGGGTGAAGATCGGCTCCGGCAGCCGGGACGCCTCGACCAGGCCGTCCGGCAGGGGGACGCCCGAGACCGTGCCGGACTTCTGGTACTCCTTCAGGCCGAGCCCGGCGAGGTGCCCGCGCGCGATCCACTCGACGGGCAGCATGGTGAGGCGGCGGCAGCGGATGGCGCGCCCGGCCCACTCCCGCGGCACGTCGGTGGCCGACACGACGTGGTTCGGGATGATGTCGGCGAGCCGCTCGAACCACCAGAGGGACAGCTGCGTGAGGATCTTCCCCTTGTCGGGGATCGGGGTCGGCAGGACGACGTCGTAGACGCTCACCCGGTCGGACGCGACGAGGATCAGTTCGTCGCCGTCCGCGTAGACGTCCCTGACCTTGCCCGAGTGGACCAACTCCATGACGCTCCCCATCCAGCCGCCGTGCCGGTAAAAGTCTTCCACAGCGCCGCCCCGCGACCTGCGGCGGCTCCGGCCCGCCGTGCCGGGCCCCGCCGCCCCGCGCGCCAATTCACCTTCAAGTAACACAAGCCAGGACGTATGGGGCAGCGGTCTCCGGGTACGGCGGCCGTGAACCCGTACAGGGAGATGTGCTTATGAAGGACCGCGTATCGCCCGAGGTGGAGCTGGCGTGGGAGGACTTCCACCGGCTCGTGAACATGACCTCCGACGAACTGCGCACCTGGTTGCTCACGGACGCGTCCGGCGAGGCGGCGTTCCCGGCCGACGGCCCCGGCCCCGGGGTGTCCGAGCTGGGAGCCCGCGTGGTGGACGTGCTGCGCAAGCGGAAGGTCGACCTGACCGAAAGCGACGGGGAGGTGATGCAGGAGGTCGTCGGCTACGTGGAGGACCGCCTGGAGCACCGGCCGCCGAACGCGGAACGGGACGAGGAGTGGCGCCACGCGCTGATGAGCGTGGGGCACGACCCGCTGCGTCCCGGACCGTCCAGCGCCTAGGAGGCGAGAGCATGCCGAACCCGCAGCAGCCCGAGATCCGGCGGTCCGGGAAGACCGCGGTGACGGACGAGCCCGCGCCCGAGGCCACCGACCCGAAGTCGACGAGGGCCAAGGGCCACGCGCACGGCACCGACAAGGGGAACAGGGGCGGCGGCAAGGGCGGCGGCACACCGCCGGCACAGAAGCCGCCGCACCCCGCCTAACAGCAGGTCGGAGGCCGTCCCGGAGAGAGTCCGGGGCGGCCTCCCGTCTGCTGCTGCGCGGGCCGGTTCCGTCCGGCCGGGGCGTGCGGTCGATTGACAACGGAAGAGGGAGGGGTGGTACGAGGGTGTTCGAGTTGTCCCCCGGGCAGGGTTGGGTGGAGATCGGCGAGCTGCTGCTCGCCATGGTGCTGTCGGCCGCGATCGGTCTGGAACGAGGGCTGCGCAACAAGAGCGCGGGGCTGCGCACGCACACCCTCGTCGGCGTCGGCGCGGCCCTGTTCATGCTGGTGAGCAAGTACGGGTTCGAGAACGTCCCCGGGAACGTGTCGCTGGACCCCTCCCGGGTCGCGGCGCAGATCGTGTCCGGCATCGGCTTCATCGGCGGCGGGCTGATCTTCGTCCGCCGGGACGCGGTGCGCGGCCTCACGACCGCCGCCGTCGTGTGGGTGACCGCGGCCGTCGGCATGGCGGCCGGCGGCGGGCTGCCGGTCCTCGCGGTGGCGGTCACCGCGATCCACTTCCTCGTCGTCTACGGGCTGAGCGGGCTGACGAAGAGGCTGCCGCTGGAGCGGTACCGCCGGGCCGGGGTCGCGCGGATGCGGATCGTCTACCGGGACGGGCACGGCGTGCTGCGGCAGGTCCTGATGGAGTCCACGCGGCGCGACTTCGTGATCCTGGAGGTCGACGTCGACCGCGACCACCTGCCGGACGACTCCGACCGCGGCCGGGACGAACGCCGCGACCGGCGCGAACCCGACCGGCGCCGGCCGGGCAACGCCGTGGTGTCGCTCACGCTGGAGGGAACGGGCTCGGTCCCGGACCTCGCCGCGGTCCTGAGCGAACTGGACGACGTCGTCGGCGTCACGGTCGGGGCCGACCGGGACGACAGCGAGTGAGGGGCCGGGAGCCCCGGGCGGGTCAGGGGACCTCGGTCTGCGGGCTGTAGCCGTCGTCCTCCCCGCCCGGGGTCTCGGCCTCGGCGATCGGCGGGTCGGTGGGGCCGGGCGTGTGCTCGGCGCCCACGTCGGCGTCGTCCTCCTGCGGCGCCCCGGCCTCGGCGCGCCGGTCGGCGAGCGGCTTGTCCTCATCGTTCCTGCGGTCGGTCATCGCACCCTCCTCAGGGAAGGGACGGCCCGGCGGGCCGCCCGGGTCGCGCGGGTCAGCCGCGGGCCTTGCCGATGGCGTCGCGGACGCGGTCGGCGACGGCCGCCATCGGGCCGAGCGCGAGGTTCTTGGTGGGCGACTCCGTCCCCTGGTGGGGATGGGTCGGGGCGACCGCCTCGGCGAGCTTGACGGCCGCGGCCATGCCGCGCATCTGCTCGGGCGTGGCCTCGCGGGCGATGCGCGGGAACTCCTCCTTCTCCTCGTGCGAGGCGTGCGCGTCGAGGTCGCGGTGGAACCTGGCGAACGTCTCCTCGAACTCGACGGACTCGGGGTCCATCTTCTCCAGGTCCGACAGGACGCCCTTGGCCTTGTTCTCCTCCTCCAGCCGCTCGTCCACCACCCGGGAGCCGTCGCCGGCGCGCCGGGCGAACGGGTGGACGACCTCCTCTTCGGCGGTCTCGTGCACGGCGAGAAGCCTGCGCAGCCGGTCGAAGGCGTCCTTGCGCACCTTGCCGTGGTTCTTCTCCACGGTCGTGGCGAGGTGGCGGATCTCCTCGTGCTGCGCGAGCAGCAGATCGACGACGTTCTCCTTCGTGGCCTGGTCGGCCATGTCCAACCTCCCGTGAGTGTTCGTCTTCTCGGGCTCGATTCGTGGCGATACCCGAGGTGAGGGCTTCAACCATCCGGGCGGCGCGGCGGGCTGAGTAGGGTGAGCGCATGCTGTTGGGGCGGGACGGGGAACTGGCCGCGATCGACGGACTCCTCGACCGGGCCCGCGCCGGGCGCAGCGGGACCCTCGTGCTGCGCGGCGAGGCCGGGATCGGGAAGTCCGCCCTCCTCGACCACGCCGCCGGCGCCGCGGACGGCATGCGCGTCCTGCGCGGGACGGGCGTCGAGACCGAGAGCGGCATGCCGTACGCGGGCCTGCACCTGCTGCTCGGCCGCCACCTCGACCGGATCGGCGGCCTGCCGTACGCGCAGGCCGAGGCGCTGCGAGCGGCCCTCAACATGGGCGGCCCGGAGGCTGAGAGCGACCGGTTCCTCGTGGGGCTCGCGGTGCTGACCCTGCTGGCCGACCTGGCGGAGGAGCGGCCGCTGCTCTGCCTGGTCGACGACGCGCACTGGATGGACGGCGCGTCCGCGGAGGCGCTGCTGTTCGCCGCCCGCCGCCTCGACGCCGAACCCATCGCGGTCGTGTTCGCGGCACGCGACGCGGTCGGGCCGGAATGCGCCGCCCCCGAGTTCGTCGCGCAGGGGCTGCCAGAGCTGTACCTGCGCGGCCTCGACGGGGACGCGGCGGCCGCGCTGCTGGCCGACCGGGCCCCGGGCCTGCCCGGCCACGTCCGGCGGGAGATCCTCGCCGGGGCGATGGGCAACCCGCTCGCGCTGCTCGAACTGCCGGGCCGGGGCGGGCACGGGTCGGCCTACGAGCGGATCCTGCGGTCGTTCGCCGAGCGGATCGCCGCGCTGCCGGAGCCGGCGCGCAGGCTCGTCCTGCTGGTCGGCGTCGACGACCTCGGCGACGCCGGGGTGGTGGTGAAGGCGGCGGGCCGGTCCGGCGCCGCCGCCTCCATCGACGACCTGGAGCCCGCCGAGCGCGCGGGTCTGCTGCGCACCACGTCCGACGGGCGGCTGGAGGTGCGGCACCCGCTGATCCGCACCGCCGCCGTGCGGGAGGCGACGCTCGGCCTGCGCCTGGCCGCCCACAGGGCGCTGGCGGAGGCGTACCTGGAGCGCGGCGACGTCTGCCACCACGCCTGGCACCTCGCCCGCTCGGTGACGGAACCGGACGAGCACGTCGCGGCCGTGCTGGAGAGGACCGCCGAGACCGAGCGGAACGCGGGCGGCAACGCGGCCGTCGCCGCCATGTACGAGGCCGCCGCCGATCTCACCCCGGACCAGGCCGAGCGCGGCCGGCGGCTGGCCGCGGCGGCGCGGGCGTCGGCCGACGCGGGGCTGCCCGAGCGCGCGGTCGAGCTGGCGGCGCGGGCGGAGGCCGACCTGCCGGACCCGCTGGCGCGGGCGGAGCTGACGCTGATCCGGGCGTCGCTCGCCGACGAGCAGGACCGGGCGGGGGACGCCCACCGGCTGTTCGCCGAGACGGCGGCGTCGGTCACCCGGCTCGATCCCCGCACGTCCGGCTACCTGTACTTCCAGGCCGCGGCCGCCGCCGCCAACGCCGGGGACTTCGCCGCGATGGACGGCATCGCCGCCGAGGGCGTGCGCCTCGGCGTCCCGAACGCGCCGCACCTGCGGGCGCTGAGCCGGGTGTTCGCCGGGCAGAACCCGCTCGCGGACGCCGATCCGGCGGACGGCGTGGCGGCGCTGCGCGAGCTGATGGACGCGATGGGCGCTTGCTACGCGCCGCGCGACCGGATCCGCGCGGGCATGTGGCATCTCATGATCGGCGACGTGCGGGGCGCGGCCGAGGTCGCGGCCGACCTGGAGCGGCGCTTCCGCGACCGGGGCGCGATCGGGCTGCTCGCGCCCGTCCTGATGCTCCGGACCCGGACCGACCTGATGCTCGGCAGGTTCCGCGACGCGCTGACCGGCGCGACGGAGGGCGCGCGGATCGCCACCGACACCGGCCAGCACCGCATCCGCGTCTACCTCGACACCAGCCTGGGCCAGCTCGCCGCGATCCAGGGCGACGAGGAGCGCTGCCTGGAGCTGACAGAGGAGGCGCTGTCACGCGGCCTCCCGCCGAGCAACGTGCACGCCGCCGCCGCGCGCAGCCTGCTCGACCTCGGGCTCGGCCGGTACGAGGCGGCTCTGGAACGTCTCGCCGACGTCGTAGCCGGGCCCACCCGGCAAGGCGCCATCGCCGCTCTGCCCGACATGGTCGAAGCGGCCGTCAGAGCCGGTGTCCCAGAGCGCGCGCGGGACGCCGCTGTCTGGCACGCCGATTGGGCCGCGCAGACTCAGCAGCCCTGGGCGCAGGCCGTCGCGGCACGCTGCGCGGCCCTCCTGGCCACGGACGACCCAGACCCGCTGTACTCGAAGGCCCTCGATCTGCACCGCGAGGGAGGGACGCCGTTCGAGCAGGCGCGCACCGAGCTGCTGTACGGGGAGTTCCTGCGGAGGTCACGCCGCAGGAACGACGCACGAGCGCGGCTGCATGCGGCACTGGAGGCGTTCGAGCGGCTCGGCGCCGCACCCTGGACGGAACGCGCACGGACGGAACTGCGCGCCGCCGGGGAGAGCCTCACCGGCGGCCGCGACGACCCAACCGCCCGGGACGACCTCGCCGCCCGGCTCACCCCGCAGGAACTCCAGGTCACCCGGCTGGCGGCGACGGGCCTGAGCAACCGGGAGATCGGCGCCCAGCTGTTCCTCAGTCCCCGGACCGTCGGCTACCACCTCTACAAGGCCTACCCCAAGCTCGGCGTCACCACGAGAGCGGCCCTGGCCCGCCTCGACCTGGGTTAGTCCGTGTTTTCACCAGTCCCGGCCTAGGCCGCTTCGAGACAGGCCTAGTTCCTCGCGCGCACGAACTCAACGAGCCGATCGGGGTCCTCCCCTTCCAGGACGATTCCGAAGTCCTCGGCCAGCGTTCCCGGTACGTCTTCGGGGGCGAGGGTGCGGGACTCGGCGGTTCCGTCCGGGCGGGTGACGGTCAGCTTCGTCCCGTCCAGGACGCGGAGCGCGTCGGACGAGAACTTCTGCACGAAGGGGCGGGTCGTGAACGGCGAACGCGCGCTGGTCGACACGTAGTAGCTGCCCACCTCGAAGTCGATGCGGAACACCTCGTTCAGCACGAACGTGTGCCGCTGGACCCAGCCGCCCGGGCCGCGCTGGTGCATCTCCCACTCCGCCGTGTGCGGGGTCCAGGTGGTGACGGTGCGGCCTCGCCGGAGCCGGAAGCCCCAGCCGTCCTGGACGGCCTCCTCACCGTCCACGAGCCGCAGCGGCTCCAGCGGGCCGGCGCCGAACCCGACGTCGCACAGCCACGCCGGCTCGTCCCGCGACGCGTCCGGCGGGCGGACGTGCAGCAGCGCGTGCGTGGCGGGCAGGATCTTCGCCGACCCCAGCGTCACCCGCCCCGCCACCGCCGCGACCTCGTACCCGAGCCGCTCCAGCACCGCCGCGAACAGCCGGTTGTGCTCGAAGCAGTAGCCGCCGCGCGGACGCCCGACCAGCTTCGCCTGGACGGCGTCCAGCGACAGCTCGATCGGCCGCCCGAGCATGATCTCCAGGTTCTCGAACGGGATGGACGTGACGTGCGCGCGGTGCAGGGCCCGCAGGGTCGCGGCGGTCGGTGCCAGGCCGCCGTCGTGGCCGACGCGCTTCAGGTAGGCGGGCAGGTCGAGCAGCTCGCCCTGCCATCCGTGGCCGTGGTCCTCGCTCATGTCTTCCCTTCCCCCGGCGACGACGCCTCGCCGTTGATCGCGACAACACCGCGGGCGTCCCGGATCCTCCCGGAGATCCGCTCGACGTCGCGCCGCTCGCCGGGCGGCAGCGCGGCGCCGGCCGCCGCACGGAGCGCGCCCGCCTCGGCGAGCAGCCCGTCCGCGGCCGCGTGGTCGCCCGCCAGGGACCGCGCCCCGGCCAGCCCCTCCAGCGCGAGCGCGATCGCGCGCGGGTCGCCGACGGCGCGGGCGGCGGCGAGCCCCTCGGTGTGCAGGGCCAGCGCGCCGCCGGCGTCGCCGCGCTCCTCGGCGATGAAGCCGAGCTGGGCGTGCGCGAACGCGAGGCCGGCCGTCCCGCCGATGCCGCGCAGCCAGCCGAGCCGGGCGCGCAGGTGCCGCTCGGCGGCGTCGAGGTCGCCGCGGGCGCGGGCGACGAGCCCGAGCCCGACCTCCGCGAACTCCTCGGCCGACCGGGCCATGTGCCGCCGCGCCAGGTCGAGCGCCCGCTCGTGCAGGTCGCGCGCCTCGCCGAGGGCGCCGGTGAGGAGCGCGACGCGGCCGAGGCCCGACATCCGGAACGAGGCCTCCGGCCACATCCGCGACTCCTCGGCCAGCCGGAGCCCGTCGCGCAGCAGCCGCGCGGCCTCGGCGTAGTCGCCGGTGATCTCGGCGCGCCGGACGAGTGCGTCGGACGCCTCCAGCCGCCCCCACGGGTCGCCGAGCTCGGCGAACAGCGCTGCGCTGCGCACCGCGTCCCGCTCCATGGCGGCCAGATCGCCGTGCCCGACGGCCAGCTTGGCCCGGGTCGCGAGCGCGGCGGCCGTGAACCAGCGATCGTCCCGCTCCCGGAACACGGCCAAGGCGCGGTCGACGCGTCGCTCGTTCACGGCCAGATCCCCATACGCCCAATGCACGTGGCTCAGCAGCCACTCGGCCTTGGCCCTGGCGAGCGGATCGTCGTGTTCGGCCAAGGCGGCTTGCCGAAGCTCCTCTGAATCGGTGCCTTCGCCGACCAGCATGGTGAAGGCGGTCAGCCACGTCGCGGCCTCGGTTCTGGCCGGGGACGCCAGCGAATGGGCGGCCAGGGTCTCAGCGAACGCACGGCGGGCCTCCCCGAAGCGCCCCCGCAGGTACCAGTACCAGGCGAGCGCGTTCACGAGCCGGAATCCCGTCTCGTTTCCCAGAGCAGCGCGCAGGTTCGCGGCCTCCTCGTCGAGCAGCTTTAGCCAGTGGCCCTGTTCGGGACCGCGCAACCGTTCCGCCGCTTGTTCGGCCAGGCCGGTGTAGTGCAGGACGTGGCGGTGACGGAACTCGTCCTCCTCGCCCGCCTCCCGCAGGCGTTCCAGGGCGTAGGCGGCGACCGACTCCAGCAGCCGGTACCGGCCTTCCTCCGTCCGGACGACGAGGGAGCGGTCGACCAGCCTGGCGAGCACGTCGACGCCCGCGTCGCAGACCGCCTCCGCCGCGTCCAGCGTGCAACCGCCCGCGTGGACGGCGAGGCGCCGCAGCGCGACCCGCTCGGGCCCGGTGAGCAGCTCCCAGCTCCAGTCGATCATCGCGCGGAGCGTCCGCTGCCGGGCCGGGCCGCCGTGCCTCCCGCCCGCCAGCACCCGGAACCGGTCGTCCAGCCGCGCCGCCAGCTCCCGCACCCCGAGCGCGCGGACGCGGGTCGCCGCCAGCTCCAGCGCGAGCGGCACCCCGTCCAGGCGCCGGCAGATCGCCGCGACCCACGGCGCCGTGCCGGCGTCCAGCTCGAAGCCGGGGGACGCCGCCGCGGCCCGCGCGACGAACAGCCGGACCGAGCCCGACTCGCGCAGCGCTTCAGGGGAGGCGTCGTGACCGGGCGGATCGAGAGGCAGGACGAGTTGCAGCCGTTCCCCGGCGACCCCCAAGGGCTCCCGCGACGTCGCGAGGACGCGCAGCCCGGCCGCGTCGGCGAGCAGCCGCCCGGCCAGCTCGGCGACGGGTTCGAGCACGTGCTCGCAGTTGTCGAGGACGAGCAGCGCCCGCCGCCCCCGCAGCGCGTCGGCGAGGGGGCTCCCGGCGGATTCCTCGCGCAGGCCCAGCGCGCGGGCGACCTGCCCGGGCACGTCGTCGGGCGCGGTCAGCTCCACCATCCACACCCCGTCGGGGTGGTCGGCGATCGACCGCGAGGCGATCTCCACGGCCAGCCGCGTCTTGCCGACGCCTCCCGTGCCGGTGAGCGTCACGAGCCGGTGCTCGGCCAGCAGGGCGCGGCCCCGCTCGACCGCGCCCTCGCGGCCGATCAGCTCGTCGAGCGCGGCGGGCAGCCGGGGCGCCGGCCGCGGCGGCGGGGCGGGGCCCTCCGCGAGCATCGACCGGTGGAGTTCCGCCAGCTCGGGCCCCGGGTCGGCGCCCAGCTCCTCGGCGAGCCGCTCGCGCAGCTCGTGGTAGCCCGCGAACGCCTCGCCCTGCCGCCCGGCCAGGTGCAGGGCGCGCAGGTGGAGGGCGTGCAGCCGCTCGCGCAGCGGGTGGCGGGCCGCCGGCGCGGCCAGCTCGGCCGCCACCGCCGCGTGCTCGCCGAGGTCGAGCCGGGCCTGCGCGTGCCGCTCCAGCGCGACGAGCCGCCCCTCCTCCAGCTCGATGATCGCGCTGCGGGCGAACCCGGCGTCGGCGAAGTCGGCGAAGGCCGGCCCGCGCCACAGCGCGAGCGCGTCGCCGAGGAGCCGCTTGCGGGCGAGGGGATCGGCGGCGTCGCGGCCGAGCGCCGCCGCGAACCGCGCGGCGTCGACCGCCTCCGGACCGGCGTCGATCACGTACCCGGGCGGACGGGCGGCGACGAGGCCCCGGCCGCCCGGCTCGCCGTCCTCCAGCGCCTTCCGGAGCTGCGAGACCCGGGCTTGGAGCGTTCCGACCGGGTTGCGGGGCGGCCGGTCGCCCCACAGCGCGTCGATCAGCCGATCGACCGGGACGGGGCGTCCGGGACGGGTGAGCAGGACGGCGAGCAGCGTGCGGACCTTCGTCTCCGGCACGCGCACGGGCGTCCCGGCGTCCGTCCACACCGCGAGCGGTCCCAGCACCCCGAAGCGCACACCGTCCAGCGTAGCCAGCGCTACGGACAGACCCGCAGCACGTCCGTAGCGCCCAAGACGAGGGTGGAGGAAACACACACCCAGGAGGACAAGTGACATCTCCAGTGACCGTCATCGGTCTCGGGCCCATGGGCGCGACGATGGCCAGGACGTTCCTGAAGAACGGCCACCCGACCACGGTCTGGAACCGGACGGCGTCCAAGGCGGCCTCCTTGGTGGAGGAAGGTGCGACCCTCGCCCCCACCGCCGCCGAGGCCCTCGCGGCCTCCGAACTGGTCGTCGTCAGCCAGACCGACTACAAGGCGATGTACGAGTCGCTCGACGGCGCGGACCTCGAAGGACGCGTCATCGTCAATCTCAGCTCAGGCAGCCCCGGCGAACTGCGCCGTGCGAGCGCATGGGCGTCCGAGCGGGGCGGCGTCCTGCTCACCGGCGGAATCATGGTGCCCCCGCCAGGCATCGGCCAGCCAGGCGCCTACGTCTTCTACAGCGGTCCCGAGCAGACGTTGGACCCCCACCGCGAAGCCCTGGGCGAGCTGGGGGACGTCACGTTCGTCGGCGAGGACCCGGGCCTGGCGATGCTCTACTACCAGTCGCAGCTCTACCTCTTCTGGTCGACCATGACCGCCTACATGCACGCCGTGGCCCTGCTGGGCACCGCGGGCGTCTCCGCCCAGGAGTTCCGTCCGTTCGCCGCGTCCCTGCTGGTCGCCCTGGGCGGCGACGGGCCGATGGGCTTCGTGAAGCACATCACGGAAGAGATCGAGGCCGGCGTCTATTCCGGCGAGGACAACACCCTTCACATGCAGGCCGTCGGCGCCGACCACGTCGTCGAGGCCGCCCGCGAAGCCGGGATCGACGTCGCGAATCCGACCGCCCTGCGGGACCTGTTCTGGCGTGCCGTGGACGCCGGTCACGGCGAGGACGGGCTGTCCGCCGTCATCGAGGCGGTCCGCCGCCGCTGATCAGGGGGAGGCGGAGGACGAACCGGGCGCCCGCGCGGGAGTCGGCGATGCGCAGGGAGCCGCCGTAGATCTCGGCGATCTCGCGGGCGATGGGCAGGCCGAGGCCGGTGCCCTGGGGGTCCCGGACGCGCGACTCGCTGAGCCGGGCGAAGCGCTCGAAGACGCGTTCGCGGGCCTCCTCGGGGATGCCGGAGCCGTCGTCCAGGACCTCCACGACCGCGTCGCCGCCGTCGCGCGCCACGGTCACCTCGATGCGCGACTCGGCGTGCCGCTCGGCGTTGCCCAGCAGGTTCCCGAGCACCCGGCTCAGCCGGACCGGGTTCGCGCGCACGACCACGCCGGGCTCCAGGCGCATCCTGATCGGGACGTCGCCCGCGCGCAGGCCGACCTCCCGCCGGACCAGGGCGGCGAGGTCGACCGGTTCCACGGGCTTGGGGGTGCGGGCGTCGAGCCGGGCCAGTTCCAGGAGGTCGGACACGATGTCGTTCAGGCGCCGCGTGTCGCGGAGCGCGCCGCGGACCATCGGCTTCCAGTCGGCGTCGTCCGGCTCGCCGAGGGCGACCTCCAGCCGCGTCTGGAGGCCGGCGATCGGGTTGCGCAGGTCGTGGGAGGCGTCGGAGACGAAGCGGCGCTCCCGGTTCACCGCCTCCTCCAGCCGGTCGAGGGTGGCGTTGACCGTCTCGGCGAGGCTCTGGATCCCGCCGCCGGCCTCCGGGACGGGCACCCGGTGGTCCAGGCCCCGCGCGTCCAGGTCTGCCATCTCGGAACGGATCACCTCGATCGGGACGAACGCCTGCCCGATCGTGTGCCACGTCCACCACGCGATCAGGCTGAGCAGCGCGACGAGCAGGCCGAACAGGGCGAGCGGCAGGAGCCACACGTTCAGCAGGCCGGGCAGGCGCGCCGCGGCTATGACCATGACGTCCGCGCCCCACGGGGACGTGCGGATGCGGAGGCCGAACGCCCACACGCACGTGTCCAGGGAACCGGGGCAGACCCGCTGGTCGATCAGCAGTTCGCCTCTCGCCAGGTCGGCGGTGGCGAGCGCCGGGCGCCCGCGGATCGCGTCGCTGGCCGCCACGACCTCTCCGCGCGGGTTCACCACCTGCACCATCGGCGCCTCGCCGGGCAGGACGTCGATGACGCCGGGGTTCCTTCCCCGGGACAGGTCGAACGCGATCCGTTCGGCGGTCCGTTCCGTCTGGCGCGCGACCCTGTTCTCCGCCCAGTCCCTCGCCAGCAGCAGCATCAGGATGAGCGCCAGGACCAGGATGACCGCCGACACCGCGACGGTGATGAGAGTCGCGCGCCCCCGCACCGAGAAGAGCAGTTGCCTGCCCCAGAGGCGGGTGGGATCCCGCTTCCCCGCCGTCACAGTGTATTCCCGGAAGGGTGCACACCGTCACTCCAAGTGACTTGGTGTGACGTGCCCGCACCCCGGGCGGCGCCGGAGCAGGCGCCGTGAACAGGACAAGGGTCGCGATCCGTATATCGAGGGTGACGGGCCGCCTTCCGGACGTGAGGGCGGCCGGGACGGGGAGGCGGTGCTGTGGTCGGGACGCGGGACCGTGTGGTGATCGGCGAGATCACGCTGCCGGGCGTGCGGCGGTCGGTCGGAGGCGCACGCGGCTTCGTCCGGAGCGTGGCGGCCGGCCATCCCGCCCTGGACGACATGGTCCTGGTGGCGAGCGAGACGGTCGCGAACGCGATCACGCACACGGCGTCCGGGCTGGAGGGCGGGCAGGTGAGGGTCGCGGTCCTGGCCGGGGACGGGGGATACCGGCTCGAGGTCGCCGACGACGGCGCCGCGGGCGGCCGCCCTCACGTGCGGGTGACGGACGGGACGGGCGCGGAGTCGGGACGCGGGATGCGCATCGTGGAGGCGCTCGCGTCGCGTTGGGGCTTCCGGGCGGACGGCGCCCGGACGGTGGTGTGGGCGGAGTTCCCCGCCCCGGAGGCCCCCGCCCCGGAGGCCCGAGCCCCGGCCGCCGCGGTGGAGCGGGGCCGGGGCCGGGGGACGCCGGTCAGCGGCCCCGGTTGAGCTGCCGGGTCGGCATCTGCCGGGCGTTGCGGCGATTGTTCGCGAAATTCGCCGACCTGGGGTCGGAGTTCTTCCGCTTGCCCTTCTTTCGCGATTTGGAGAAGGGGCCGATGTTCGTCTCATGGTTCATGGCACGCATGAAGAGATCACCTCCGGGCACGTCTGAATTCGGCCGTGAAAGGCCGTGAAAGGTGGAGAAGGGCACACCGCATCGCCGCAGGGCACACGCGTGCCCGTGCGATGGAGGAGCGCCATGGAGAGACGGGAGCGGGCCCGCGGGCAACGCCGGGGGCGGCTCAACCGGAGAAGAATCAAAGCTTCATGGGCAATAGTTAGCCATACCTCCGGGCGACGTGTCAACCATTAATTCCCGGCGGGCGTGAACTCGAAGGCGGGGAAACGGCGATACATGCCGGGAGGCTTCATGAAGCTGCTGGCTTGGGTCGCCGTCGCGGCGGCCGCGGTGATGGTGACGGGCGGCCTGTCCGCGTACGGGTACTACTGGCGGCTGCAGAACGCCGTCCAGCACGAGGACGTCGACCGGCTGATCGGTGGGAACCGTCCCAGGAAGCTCAACAGCGCGATCAACATCCTCGTGCTCGGGTCGGACACGCGCGAGGGCGCCAACGCCCAGTACGGGCGGGGCCTGCGGGACAAGCCGCCCGCGTCCGACACGATGGTGCTGCTGCACCTGTCGCCGGGCGGCGGCCAGGCGATCGCCGTCAGCCTCCCCCGCGACCTGATGATCCCCATCCCGGCGTGCACCCGCAGGGACGGGACGAAGGTACCGGGCAGCGGCGTCGCCATGCTGAACGAGGCGATCGCTCGCGCGGGCCCCACCTGCACGGTCCACACCGTCGAGCAGCTCACGAAAGTCCGCATCGACCACTTCGTGCAGGTGGACTTCGTGGGCTTCAAGCGGATCGCGACGGCGGTCGGCGGCGTGCCCGTGTGCGTGACGGCCGACGTCCACGACAAGGACTCCGGGCTGACCCTCACCAAGGGCCGGCACCGCCTGAAGGGCGAGGACGCCCTGGCCTACGTCCGCAGCCGCAAGGGTTTCGGGAACGGAAGCGACACCGAGCGCATCCGGCGGCAGCAGCACTTCTTCGGCGCGCTCGCCAAGCAGGCGATGGGCGCGGGCGTCCTCACCGATCCGGGACGCCTGAACGCCCTGCTCAGAGCCACGGCCGAGTCGCTGACCACCGACAGGGGGCTGAGCGTCGCGGCGATGCTGAAGATCGCGCAGGGCATGCGCGACCTGGACGCCGGGAAGCTGCGCTTCGTCACCGTGCCGTCCGGGGCGTACCCGCTGAACCGCAACCGGGTGGCGCTCTCCCAGCCCGCCGCGAACGAGTTCTTCGACGCGCTCCGCAACGACGTGGTGGCGCCGGCTCCGGCGAGGGCCCCGGGCGCGCTGCCGGGGAGGGCGCGGGTGTTCAACGCCTCCGGGGTCGAGGGCCGCGCCGCGCAGGTGGCTGCGCAGCTCAAGGACGCCGGCTGGCAGGTCGCCGCCGTCGGCAACCTCGGCTCCCGCCCGCGGGCCACCGTCGTCCGCTACGGGACGGGCGCGGAACCGCAGGCGAGGGCGCTCGCGGGCCTCCTGCCGGGTGCGCGGGTCGCGCCGCGCGCCAAGACGCCGCCCGGCGTCGTCGACCTGGTCATCGGGACGGGCTTCACGCGCGTCCGGACGTCCGGCGGCGTCCCTGTCCAGCGCGGCGAGAGCCGCGCGAGCGACGAGGTCTGCGAGCGGGTGGCGTGATCTGCATCCGGTTGGAACGAACATTCAGCCATACCGGTGATGATCTTCGCTTATCGGCATAATCACCCGAATGGCGATGTCGCTTCCGGTGCGGTTCCGCAGCGATGGGGTGCGGGTGGCGGTGGAGACCGACCCCCTGCACGCCCCGCTGCGCGACTTTCTCATCAACGACCTGGGGGAGGACGTCTCCGCGATAGCGCGCGCCCAGGGGCGGCTGAACGACGGCGCGGCCCGGCCCTGGCAGGAGCAGTACCGCTACCACCGCCTCGACTTCGACGGCACGACCGTGCACGTGCGCGACGTCGCCGGGTGGGCGTCCTGCGACCTCGAACCGGCCGTCCTGCGGCGGTGCCTGGACGAGTACCTCCACCAGGTCGGCGCCCTCAAGAGCCGCCGCAGCCTGGAGCGCGACCTCGGCAGGCCGGGCAACGGCGAGCCGATGGCCGCCTCCCTCGCCCTCGGCTCGGTGTCCCGCCGGACGCAGGGATGGGGCCTCGTCCAAACCCCGCGCGCCGTGCTGGAGGACTTGGCCGGGCTGACGCCGCACCCCGACGCCTGCCTTCCGCACGGCGTCTTGGAGACCGGCTCGGGCGCCTGCTGGGCCGACCTCGCCGTCCTGGACGAGACGGGGAAGCGCCTACGCGGCGGCACCAAGACCTTCATGCCGAAGGGCATCGACCCGGAACGCCTTATGGGCGAGCTGGGTAACGCGCTGACCGAGGCTCGCTTCCTGAACGGGATCCCAGGCGCGTGGTCGGGTGTCGTCGCCGGGGTGCCCGTGCACGGCTACGTCGACCCGGAGGCCGTTCTGCGGCTTCCCTGCCAGCCCATCGAGATCGGCGGCATCGTCCGGCGCGTCAAGGTGTTCTTCCCCGAACTCGCCGACTCCGGTGCCGACCTGGCGACCGCGGCGTCCAGTGCCAGCGCCTTCACGCCGTCGGTGAACGGGCCGCGGCACGTTCTGACGGCGTTCCTGCTCCACGACGTGCAGAGCCACCGCCACCACCTGGAAGTCGTCCGCGCGGCGCGCCCAGGCTGGGAGCACACGGGCAACGCCTGCCACATCCGCATGGACGTCCAGACCGTCCGCCTGGAGCACCTGTGGCTGCCCGGCCACACCTGCGAGGTGCCGACGGGCGAGTTCGCCAGCGTCCTCTACGAATACGAACGCCTGACGGCCATCTGAGTGCCTGGACCTCGGCGGGGTCGATCACCTCGCTGGAGACGAAGTGGACGTTGGCGGACACGGTCTAGGAGAACGCCGCGGCTACCGTGTCGGTGAGGGCCGCGCCGGCCGTGCCGTCCGGGTCGAGTTCCGGGTCGTAGATGGCGATGTGCATGCCCACCGCGCGCGGGCTCGCCACCAGCGTCCGGAGGACGGACGCCAGTTCCTCGAACGACAGGCCGTCCGGGTTGGGGGAGTCGACGGCCGGCATCACGCTCTTGTCGAGGATGTCGGCGTCCAGGTGGATCCAGTACCCCTCGATCGGAGCGGCCTCCAGATGCGCCCGCGCCCCCTCGGCGGCCGCGCCCGCGCCGTGCTCGCGGATGTACTCGATCGGGAAGCGGCGCACGCGCGAGGCCTCGAACGCGTCCAGGTCGAACAGCTCGAAGTCCTCGGGCTCCCGCTGGACGCCGATGTGCGCGACGTGCTCCTCCGCCACGTAGGGGCGCAGCCCCTCGACGTCGGTGAGGGCGGCGGGGCCGTGCCCGGTGACGAGGCCGAGCGCCGACCCGCCCGCCGTCAGCCGTCCCGCGGCCGCCGACGGGTCGCGCCGGGGCGAGTAGTCGTCGTGCCCGTCCAGATGCGCCAGCCCGTACGCGCCGCGGCGGCGCAGCGCGAGCATGGGGCCGAGGAGGATGCCGCAGTCACCGCCGAGCACCATCGGGAACTCGCCCCGGTCCAGCACCTCGCCGACGCGGGCCGCGAGCCGCTCGGTGTAGTCGGCGAGGCCGGGGCCGTTCAGGTAGCCGGTGTCGTGGTCCGGGCCGAACACGTAGGGCGGCGGGTCCACGCGGCCGGCGTCCTCGGCCCGCAGGCGGCCGACGATGTCGTGGCCGCGCAGCGCGCGGGCCAGCCGGCGCACTCCGGGCTCGTGACCCTCCCGCGGCGGGCGGAGCCCCAGGTTGGACGGTGCGTCGAGCACTGCGATCATTCCTGCAATCTAGAACACCGTGGCAACCCGGCATACCACCCGAAAGCCGGAACGTCCGGAAGCTCAGCAGCAGACGGAACGGAAAGGGACGTCCGATGACCGCTCCGGGACGACTCGTCGACCGCCTCCTCGGCCTCCCCGAGCCGGCGTCCCCGCACGCCGAGTCGGCGCGGGACCTGCGGGTGCCCATGCCGGACGGCGTCGTGCTCGTCGCCGACCTGTACCGGCCGCGCGGCGCGGGACCGCTGCCCGTCGTGCTCATGCGCACCCCCTACGGCAAGCGGCAGGCCGTCGTCCGGCTGTTCGCCGGGGTCCTGGCCCGGCGCGGGTTCCAGGTCGTCGTGCAGGACGTGCGCGGCGTCTTCGGGTCGGGCGGCGAGTTCCACGCGTTCCACGACGAGAAGGACGACGGGCTGGCCACGCTCAAGTGGCTCCGCGCGCAGCCCTGGTGCGACGGAAGGGTCGCGATGGTCGGCGCGAGCTACCTCGGGTTCACCGAGTGGGCCGTCGCGCCCTACGCGGACCCGCCGCTCGCCGCGATGGGGCTGGGCATCACCTCGTCCGAGTTCGCCAGCTCCTTCTACCCCGGTGGTGCCCTCGCCCTGCACAACACCCTTGTCTGGTCGTCCTTGATGGGCACGCAGGACGAGAGAAGGCGGCCGTTCCACAACAGACGCGTCCGGCATGCGATGCGGCACCTGCCGGTAGGTGAGGCCGACCTCGCGGCCATCGGACGTCCGGAATCGTTCCTGCGTGAGGTCGCGTCCCACGCCGGGCCGGGCGACGACTTCTGGAAGGGCACCGACCACAGCGCCGCCGTCCCCGCGACCACCACGCCCACCACGATGGTCACGGGCTGGTGGGACCTCTTCTTGCGCGGCCAGCTCAGGGACTTCGCCGCAATGCACGCGGAGGGACGCCAGGTCCGCATCACCATCGGTCCCTGGGGACACGACGCCAAAGCCCTCCGCGCGACGCTCCACGACCAGGTCTCCTGGCTGAACGCCCACCTGAACGGCGACCAGGCCCAACTTCGCAGGGCGCCGGTGAGGCTTCACCTGCAACAGGCCAACACCTGGCTGGACTTCGGCCAGTGGCCCCCTCCCGAGACCAGGCCCACGCCGCTCTACCTGTCCCGCGGCCTCGTCTGGGACGAGGCCGACGCGGACCCCGCCACGTTCACCTACGACCCCTTCGACCCGACCCCCAACGTCGGCGGCCCGCTCCTGTCACCCGGCAAGGGAAAGCAGCGCGACAACGGCCCGCTCGAACGCCGGGACGACGTGGTCGTCCTCACCGGCGCGCCGCTGACCGAGGACCTCGACGTGATCGGGCCCGTCTCGGCGACGATCCACGTGCGCACCAGCACCGGCCGGGGTGACCTGTTCGTCCGCCTCTGCGACGTCGACCGGAGCGGCGTCTCCCGCAACGTCACCGACGGCATCCTGCGCCTCACGTCCACCGGGACCGTTCGCGCCGAGATCGAGATGCACCCGACCGCGTACCGCTTCCGGCGCGGCCACCGCCTGCGCGTCATGCTCGCGGGCGGCGCGTTCCCCCGCTTCGCCCGCAACCACGGCACTCCGGAGCCCGCGGGGCAGGCCGTCGCGGCCCGGCGCACCCGTTTCGAGGTCTTCCGCGACGCCGACCACCCCTCCGCCCTCCACCTCCCCGTCTGGAGACCCTGACCACTCCGCCGGCGCGATCGCGCAGGCCGCCCATCGCGCCCGAACGCGTAGCGTGTTCCGTTCGTCGCACACAGTGGCCCGTTCGCCGACAAGGCCGGGCAAAGCCGCGATGGCCTGGCGAACCCTCGCTACGTTCTTCCCATCCGCTGGACGGTCGGCGCGAGCCGCTTCGGGGGGAGCGGCGGGTTCTGCGTCCGCGCCGAGACCGCGACGGCGGAACGGGGGGAGAGGGGTCACTCGGGGGGAGTGGCCCCTCCGTCCGTTTCCGGGGTCCGGCCAAGGCCGGCGTCCGGCGTGTCGGATGGCGCGGGCGCCGCCGACGCGGTGGCGGGCGCCGCCGCATAAATGGGGATCTCCCCTCACGGGCCTCTCGGCGCGCTGTCCCATTTCTAGGTAAAGGAATCGCCGCACCCATTCCAGTGGCCCCGCGCCTCGGGTCAAGAGGACGGAGATCACGACGTCCTGCGGACTTTTCCGATCTGACGGGAAAAGGCGTTTCAGGGGGCCTGGATCGAAAAATTGACCCCGGGGGAGTCGACTTCGCGGCACGGCTGCGGAATGGTCTCCCGCATGGATTCACGAATTCGAGCCGCGGGCGGGGCGTCCGGCCCCGTCCAGTGGCTGCTGGCCTTTCTCGGCGCCCGCGAGAAGGCGCTGCGCACGCACTCCGGGACCGCCTCCGGGCCCGCGGAGTGGCTGCTGGTCTTCCTGGAGGTCGAACGCGCCGGGCCCGCCGCCCGGCGACGCCCGGCCGCCCTGCCGTCCCGGCGCGGCAGGACCGAGGAGCCACCGTTCGGCCGGCTGTCCGCCCGCAGCGCGTAAAGGAAGGTCATGACCATCGAGATGCTCCTCGCCGCCCTGATCGGCGGCGCGATCGGCCTCGCCGAGCTCGTCGCGCGCTACCGCGACCGGCCCGCCGCGGCCCTGCTCTCCCCGGGCGGGCTGCTGTTCGTCTTCGTCAACGCCAGCGCGTCGATCGTCGCGCTGATCGCGGTGACCGCCTCCGGCTGGACGTTCGGGCTGCCCGCCACCACACCCCCGGCGAGCCTCGTGGTCGTCCGGGTCATCGCCGCCGGCCTCGGCTCCGCGGCCGTGCTGCGCATGTCGTTCGCCCCCGCGCAGGGCCGCGGCGCCGGCACCGGCCCCATCGCCCTCCTCAACGGCATCCTGCGGCTCGCCGACGGCGAGCTGGAACGCAAGCGCGCGCTCAGCAGGCTGTCGCACGACGACCTGGTGGGGCTGTCGTTCGAACGCGACCACGCGGCCCTCGCCGAGCTGTGCTGCCACCTCATGCGCGAGTTCGACCTGGCGGAGGCGCAGCGGCTCGGCGGCCTGGCGGCCGAGCTGAGCGGCCGCGACGACCTCACCGACGCAGACAAGCTGGACTGCTGGGGGCTGGAGCTGACGCGTCTCGTCGGTGAGCGCGCCCTCCGGCAGGCGGCGCGCCGGCTGCGGGACCGGCCCCGCGACGAGGCCCGCCCGGCGGCCGAGCCCGGGCAGCGCCCGGCCGTCCCGGCGCCCGACCACGACTACCTGGTCGAGACCGCGCCGCCGCGCCCCTCCGTCGCCAAGACCTCCCGCCTCGCGCCGAGCGCGAACGGCAGGCCGGAACGCAAATCGTTCAGCGACGCCTGACACCCCGTGAGATACCGGTGCGCCCCTCCGGCGGGGCGCACCGGTATTTTCGCTGGACGGGCACGCGCCGCCGGGACCGGCGGCTATTTCGGCCGGGCGGAGAGGGCCGTCTCGGAGTCGTCCCGCGCCTCCAGCGCCGCCGCGATGCGGTGCAGCGCCTCCGCCATCGAGACGAGCGCCTGCACCTGCGCGGCGGCCATGAGATTTCCCGGCGAGGGATCGGCGGCCTGCGCCTCCGCGGCCGCTTCGCAGGCCTGCTGGTTCCACCAATGCACGTACCGATTCTATTCGGTGGCACGAATGCGGAACATTGCGCCGCGCCGCCCCGCAGCCGGCACGGAAAAGGCTTTGCCGGCACCGGAATTGAAAGGACCCCGCCGTGACCACCGAACCCCGCGCCGCACCGCCCGCAGGACCACCGCACTGGACCGGAAAGCCGGTGCGGCGACTGACCACCGCGGAACTCGCCGAGGCCCTCGCATATCTGGAAAGGCACCGCCCGGACGACGACGTCCTCGGCCGCGCCCTCGCCGGCGAGTTCGCCCGCCGGACGGCCGCCGCGGAGTTCGCCCGCCGCGCCGCCGCCGACCGCCGCGACGCCCGGGAGGGCGGCCCCGGCAGGGACGACGGCCCCGGTGGACGGCGCGCCCCCGGAGAGCCCCGCCCCGCCTCACAGGACCTCGACGGGCCGCGCCGCCCGCCCCTGACGCCGCCGGGACGTCCGCGGACCTCGCAGTGAGCCGTGGGGTGGCGCGTCACTTCCGTGACCCTGGGTATGGACGCGCCATGGAGGTACGGCTGCGCAGGGTGTACGAGTCGCCGACGGACGAGGACGGGAAGCGGATCCTGGTCGACAGGGTGTGGCCACGGGGCCTGTCGAAGGACAAGGCCCACCTGGACGAGTGGGAGAAGGACGTCGCCCCCTCGACCGAGCTCCGCAAGTGGTACGGCCACGACGCCGCCAAGTTCGAGGAGTTCACCCGCCGCTACGACGCCGAACTGGCCGAGCCGGAGCGCGCCGCGGCCCTCGACCACCTGCGTGAGCTCGCCGGGCAGGGCACCGTCACCCTGCTCACCGCGACCAAGGACGTCGACCGTAGCCAGGCCGCGGTCCTCGCCGCCAGGCTCCGCGGGGCCGACGGGCCCTCCCGCGCCTGATCGCAACCCGTTCTGGGGTTTCTGGACGTCGCGCGTCAATTCGCCGTTCACCTGAATGGAACGATCCTTTCCACTGCCGCCTTCAAAGGGCTGGCATTGGACGTTCCATCTCCCCTGATCGCGCCCCGCAAAAGAGGGTCCTTCATCTTTTCGGGTCTCGCGGAGGGAAAGTGAAAAAGCGACGATTGACCCCTCTGAGCAGGTAAGTTTACGCTCCCTTTGCGCAGGTCCCAGCGAGGAGGAATCGCATGCGTAAAGGGATTGCCGTTTCCGCTGCCGCCGCAATTGCCGTGAGCGCCTTCGCCAGCGCACCGGCGTCCGCGGCGCCGCGCCGGGTGCACGGACCGAACGGCGTGACCATCGAGATCGCGACCGTCAACGGGTCGGGCTGCCCGACCGGGACGGCCGCGGTCGCCGTGTCGGAGGACAAGGAGGCCTTCACCGTCACCTACAGCGACTACCTGGCTCAGGCGGGCGGTTCCTCCGGCCCGACCGACTTCCGGAAGAACTGCCAGATCAGCATGAAGGTGCACGTCCCCCAGGGCTTCACCTACGCGATCTCGTCCACCGACTACCGCGGCTTCGCGTCCCTGGAACCGGGCGCCTCCGCCGTCGAGAAGGCGAGCTACTACTTCCAGGGAATGTCGCAGACCTCCGCCATCTCGCACACCCTGAAAGGCCAGTACGCCGACAACTGGCAGTTCTCGGACCGAACGGACGTCTCCGAGCTCGTCTTCAAGCCGTGCGGCGAGGACCGCAACTTCAACATCAACACCGAGCTGCGCGTCTACAAGGGCACCTCGGACGCCGCGAAGACCAGCTTCATGGCCTTCGACTCCACCGACGGGAGCGTCAGGACGACGTACCACTTCGCGTGGAAGAAGTGCCCGGGCTGACCGGCCCGCGCCCGTCCCGCCGGGCCGCGTCCTCTACCAGGGAGGACGCGGCCCGGCCGGCGTCGGGTGAGGGGTCGTCGCGGCGGGGCGTCCCGATGGAGTCCGGAACGGGTTTTAGAGTGAGGGGGTCTCAAGGAAGGATCCTCACCATGCCCCTCGCCTCACGTCTGCCGGCCCCGCCCGAGACCATGGCCGTCTTGGAGGAGACCTACGCGGGGGTGCTGCGCCGCGATCCGGGGGAGGCCGAGTTCCACCAGGCCGTGCACGAGGTGCTGGAATCCCTCGGCCCGGTGCTGGCCGCGCGGCCGGGCCTCGCCACCGCCAAGCTCGTCGAGCGGGTGATCGAGCCGGAGCGCCAGATCATGTTCCGCGTCCCGTGGCAGGACGACGACGGAGAGATCCACGTCAACCGCGGCTTCCGCGTCGAGTACAACGGCGCGCTCGGGCCGTACAAGGGCGGGCTCCGCTTTCATCCCACGGTGAACCTCGGCATCGTCAAGTTCCTCGGCTTCGAGCAGATCTTCAAGAACGCGCTCACCGGCCTCGGCATCGGCGGCGGCAAGGGCGGCAGCGACTTCGACCCGCACGGCCGCTCCGACGCGGAGGTCATGCGCTTCTGCCAGTCGTTCATGACCGAGCTGCACCGCCACGTCGGCGAGCACACCGACGTCCCGGCCGGCGACATCGGCGTCGGCGCCCGCGAGATCGGCTTCCTGTTCGGCCAGTACCGCCGCGTCACGAACCGGTGGGAGGCCGGGATGCTGACCGGCAAGGGCATGCTGTGGGGCGGCTCCGCCGTCCGGACGGAGGCGACCGGCTACGGCAACGTGATGTTCACGGCCGAGATGCTGCGCCGCCGCGGCGAGGACCTGGACGGCCAGCAGATCACCGTCTCCGGCTCCGGCAACGTCGCGATCTACACGATCGAGAAGGCGCAGCAGCTCGGCGCGAACGTCATCACCGTCTCCGACTCCGGCGGCTACGTCGTGGACGAGAAGGGCATCGACCTCGACCTGCTCAAGCAGGTCAAGGAGGTCGACCGGGGCCGCGTCTCCGACTACGCCGACCTGCGCGGCGCCTCCGCGCGGTTCGTCCCGGGCGGCCGGGTGTGGGACGTCCCCGCCGACATCGCGCTGCCGTCGGCGACGCAGAACGAGCTGGACGCCGACGCCGCCGCGATCCTCGTCCGCAACGGCGTGAAGGCCGTGTCCGAGGGCGCCAACATGCCGACCACGCCCGAGGCCGTGCACGTCCTCCAGGACGCGGGCGTCGCCTTCGGGCCGGGTAAGGCCGCCAACGCGGGCGGCGTCGCGGTGAGCGCGCTGGAGATGCGGCAGAACGCGAGCCGCTCCGCCTGGCCCTTCTCCCAGGTGGAGGAGGAGCTGTCGGCGATCATGACGAGCATCCACGACACCTGCTACGAGACCGCCGACCGCTACGGCGCCCCCGGCGACTACGTGGCCGGCGCCAACATCGCCGGCTTCGAGCGCGTGGCCGACGCGATGCTCGCCCAGGGCCTCATCTAGGCTGTGTTTCAAAGTCCCGGCCCACTTCGCTCGCCTGGCGGCTCGCTACGTGACCTGGCCTGGGCGAACGCGGCATCGCTTCGCGATCTGCCCAGTTCCGCTCGCCTCCGGCTTCGCTCCACCGGGCAGGTCACGCGTTCGCGCGCGTGGCCGGGGCCACTTCGAGACAGGCTTTAGAACTCCGTCCACGGCATGTCCGGAGGTGCCCACCGCCTCCGGACATGCTCATGCGGGCTTCGGTCCACCTGAGCCGCCGTACCCCGCCCGGCAACGGGCCATGACCTGCCGCAGGCGGGCCGCCGGGTGCTTTCCGCGCGGCCGGAGGGCTCAGAGAGGACCGTCCTGGGCATGGACGGAGAGTGAACGCGCAATCGCGAAGAGCTCGCGTCCGGCCCCTGGTGCGGGTGGCCGTGCGCACGACGCTGATCACGGTCGCTCTGATCGCCGTCTACTTCACGGCCCCGCTGAACAGGGCGTTCACGCTGGTCACGGGAGTGGTGCTGAGCGCGGCGCTGCTCGCGCTGGGGGTGCTCGTCGCGTGGCAGGCGAGGTCGATCGCGCACTCGCACTCCCCAAGGCTCCGCACCATCGAGGCCCTGGGGACGACCGTCGCGCTGTTCCTGCTGGTGTTCGCCTCCAGCTACCGCCTGATGAGCCACGACACGCCGCCCGGCTTCTCCGAGCCGCTGACGCACATCGACGCCCTGTTCTTCACCATCACGATCTTCACGTCGGTGGGTTTCAGCGACATCGTCCCGATCTCCCAGACGGCCCGCGCGCTGACGGCCGTGCAGATGCTCGGCGACCTGGCCTTCCTCGGCATCGTGGCCAAGGTCTTCCTTGAGGCCATGCGCCAGGGCGTCGAACGCAGGGCCAACGAGCCCCCCGACGATGCCGGAGACCGCTGACCCTGGCGCCCGTCGCCCTTCTGGTGGCCCATGCCACCTGACACCCGGCGGGAAGCTCCTCACCAGGTGGAGGGGAACATGCGGTGTTTGAGGAGCGCGTCGACCTGGTCGGCGGCGCGTTCGGTGTCGTCGCAGGGGGAGAGGTAGCCGCGTCTGCCTCGTCCGGCCTCGTAGAAGGCCCAGTTCCGGCCTGGCGTTGCGCGGACGCTCACCGTGAGCCGGACGTGGTCGTCGGGGCTGAACGCGAGGACCAGCAGCAGTGGACGCCAGGTGGGGAGGTCGTCGGTCTGGTAGTGCTTGACGCACCGGTAGCCCCTGGTCTCGATCGCGGCGGCGAGCAGCTCCAGGTACAGGATCGCCGTGGCGCGCCCGAGCCGGTCCCGCCACCGCAGCAGGTGCCGTCCCGCCCGGACGATCAGCGGGCGCAGCGGGCCCATACGACCTTTCCCTCCTCGTTGAGCGGCCGGACGCCCCAGTCGCGGACGAGCTCGGAGATCAGCGGCAGGCCGCGCCCGCTCACCGCCTCACGGTCCTCGGGCCGGACGACCGGCAGCTCCGCACCCTCGTCCCAGACCTCGATGACGGTCACGGCCTCGTGCGCGTCGGGGAAGACGCGCACCACGATGAGCCCGAACCCCACGTGCCTGTAGGCGTTGGTCACCAACTCGGTAACCACGAGTTGCCCCACGTAGTCGTCGGCGTGGCCCAACTCCCGGAACCGCTCCGCCAGGTAACGGCGCGCCCTCGCGGGCGCGTGCACCGATGGCGCCATCACCAGCCCCGGACTCTCCGGCGCAAGAGCAAGCGTTGACATGGGTGAACCCCCTCAGCCTCGATGGCGTTCCATCCGAACGGGCCCTTCGCGTCAAACCGGAAGATACCCCTCGAATCACTCTGCGTAGTTGAACGACCACCATGAAGTCATGTAACGGAGTAGGATTTCAGGGGAGCAGGGAAGTGCTTTCAAAACGCTTTCATCTGCTGCCGTGGCCATTCCCCCCCCCGGGCTGGAGGCGCCGTGTCGACGCACAAGAGGATCAAGCCCGAGTTCCTGAGTTACGGAGCGGAGGTGAGGCGTCTTCGCAAGGCCGCCGGCCTGAACCAGCAGCAACTCGCCGACCTGGTCAACGTGACGCGCAGCTACGTCACGCAGGTCGAGTCCGGACGGACGCGGTGCCGCCGCGACTTCGCCCTCCGGCTGGACCGGGCCCTCAAGTCGGGCGCGACCCTCGTCGAGGCGTGGGACGAGCTACTAGAATCCATCAAGTCCGACAAGTACCCCGAGTTCTTCGCCAACTTCCCGAAGGCCGAGCAGTCCGCTAGCCTGCTCCGCGCCTTCGAGGAGCGAATAGTTTACGGCCTGTTTCAAAAAGAGGCGTACGCTCGCGCCCTTCTGGACGACGAGGACGCCCTCAAGAACAGGATGAGGCGTCAGGATATTCTGCACCAGAAACCCGGCCCCGCCGTCTCGGTCGTGATGGACGAGACCGTGCTCTATCGTGAAGTAGGCGGGCGGGAGGTGATGAGGGAACAGTTGGAACATCTCATTGAACTGTCGCACAGGGACAGGGTCTGCCTGCAGATAGCCCCGATCTGCTACATAAGAAATGTGTGGACTCCATTTGCGATCGCCACGCTCCCCGACCAGCGGCAGATCGTCTACACCGACAATGCTTACGGTGGCGAGACGACGACCAGTCCGAGGCATGTGGCCCTGGTGAGTGAGACATTCGTCATGCTGCAGGGAGAGGCATTGAACGTGCGGGACACGAGAGAGTTGATCCGAAAGGTGATTGACGAGAGATGGACTTGAGCAAGGCTTTGTGGCGTAAGGCTTCCAAGAGCAAGGAAGATGGTTCAAATTGCGTGGAAGTCGCCTCCGTCTCCTGCAATGTCGCCGTCCGTGACAGCAAAGACCCTGATGGCCCCCCTCTCCTCGTGAGCCGCGGCGACTTCCGGCGCTTCACGGAGATCCTCAAGAACCTCTGAGAACGGCACGCTCGCCGCGTGCGTTGAACTCGGGCCCAGATCTGCGAGGTAGGGCACGTCCTGACCGGCGAGTTGGTCCGTTACTCTGCTGGCCGTGCTGGAGACGCGCCTCGACATCGCCCGGATCCGGGCTGCCCGCCGGATGATCGACCCCGTCTTCCTCGACTCCCCGCTGTACCGCTGCGAGGCGCTGGAGCCCGTCCTCGGATGCGCGGTGAGCGTCAAGCTGGAGACGGCGAACCCGGTGCGCAGCTTCAAGGGGCGCGGCACCGAACTCCTCGCCGGGCTCCTCACCGAGGAAGGCCGGCGCGCGGCGGTGTGCGCCAGCGCGGGCAACCTCGGGCAGGCGCTCGCCTGGTCAGGGCGCGTCCGGGGGCTCGATGTCACCGTCGTGGCCTCCCGCTCCGCGCCCGCGGCCAAGCTCGACCGCATCCGAGCGCTGGGCGCCCGGCTGGAGCTGGTGGACGGCGACTTCGACATGGCGCGCGAGCGGGCGGCCGCCCTCGCGCGGCACGACGGCATCCGGCTGGTCGAGGACAGCCTGGACATCGAGACCTGCGAGGGCGCGGCGACCATCGGCCTGGAACTGGTGGACTCCGCGACGCCGTTCGACGCCGTCCTGATCGCGCTCGGCGGCGGGGCGCTGGCCACCGGGGTGGGGCACGTGCTCAAGACCTTCGCGCCCGGGGTCGAGGTGATCTGCGTCCAGCCGGCGGGCGCGCCCGCGATGACGCGCTCCTGGCGCGGGCGGCGCGTCGTCACCACCGAGACGACCGACACCATCGCCGACGGCGTCGCCGGACGGCGCCCCATCCCGGCCGTCCTGGACGACCTCCTCGTGGTCGCCGACGACGCCGTCTTGGTCGAGGAGGCGTCGATCATCGCCGGCATGCGGATGCTCCTCGACCACGCCGGCCTCGTCGTCGAACCGTCGGCCGCCCTCGGCGTCGCAGCGCTCCTCGAGGACCGCGCCCGCTTCGCCGACCGCCACGTCGTCACCATCGTGTGCGGCGGCAACGTCGACATGGACGCCTACCGCCGCTGGGTCCTCGAACCCTGAGGGCCAGGCGGGCGCCCTGTCCCCGGGGTGAGTGAGCCGTGGCTGGTGCGGGCGGAGAGGCCCGCTTACGGTGGCGGCAGAGTCGTCCGACCAAGGTCGTCCAGGAGAGAAGGCCGCCATGCCCGAGTCCGGTCCGTCCGCCCTCCGGTGGCGCAGGAGCAGCTACAGCCACAACAACTCCCAGCAGCAGTGCGTCGAGGTGGCGGAGGCCGCCCACGTGGTCTGCGTCCGAGACAGCAAGGACCCCGCCGGCCCTCGCCTCACCCTGGGACGGGATGCCTTCCGCGGGCTGGTCGAGAGGGTGAAGGCAGGCGGCCTGGAGTAGCCGGCCGGGCGGGCGGGCCGCGGCCGGGCGGGTCAGCGGCGGATGAGGCGCACGACCGGGTACCGGCGGTCGGACTTGCTCTGGTACTTGGCGTAGCGGGGCTGGGCGGCGGTGATGCGCTCCCAGGCGTCGTCGCGGTCGGCGCCTTCGAGCCGGTACGGCGTCACCGGCACGGCGTCCTCGCCGGGCAGCTCGATCGCCGCGTGCTCGGGACCCGCCATCAGGTTGGCGTACCAGTCCGGGTCCCGGCTCCCGCCGCCGGACGCGACGACCAGCCGGGCGCCGTCCTCGTCGGGGAACCACGACACGGGCGTCTCGCGCGGCCGCCCGCTCCGGCGGCCCGCGGTGTGCAGGATCAGGACGTCCATCCCCATGAACCTCCCGCGGCCGCGGCGGACCTTGCGCATCATGCGGGCGTTCATCGTCCGCTGCATCCACCGCGACACCGCTCCGGGCCCGCCGCTCTCGCGGGCCTTCGCCTGCTGATTCCCTGCCATCGCCTGCCTCCGGTCGGCCGTACTGGTATGCCTTGTCCTCGACGCGAGGCGCGGCCCGGTCAAGGGGGCTTCCCGATTCCTGACCGGTCCGGCGCGACAGGGCGCGGGACGGTTGGCGTGGGGGTTTCCTGGGGCATGCCATGGGCAGGGGGATGTCCGTCGTTATGACGTGTCCTTCGACTACCGGGGGGTTTTCGGAGATGACCGCGGGATGGTACGGGCCAGGGGGAATGGACCCGTTCGAGGAGATGCTCGCCCGCTTCTTCGGGGCGCGGGCGCACCGGCGGCCCATGGAGCGGATCAGCCTCGCGCGGCTGATGAGCGAGCCCGCGCGGGAGCTGGTGCGGGACGCCGCCGCGCAGGCGGCGCAGTGGGGCAGCGACGATCTCGACACCGATCACCTGCTGTGGGCGGCGACGCGGCAGCAGGGGACGCGGCAGTGGATGGCGCGGGCCGGCGCGGACCCGGACAAGATCCGGGAGGAGATCGAGGACCACGCGCGGCGCGGTGAGCCCCGGGACGTCCCGCCCGAGCTGACCCCCTCCGCCAAGCGGGCGCTGCTCGACTCGCACCAGGTCTCGCGGGCGCTCGGATCGTCCTACATCGGGCCCGAGCACCTGCTGTTCGCGCTGGCGCTGGACCGGGGGTCGAGCGCCGGGCGGATCCTCGACCACGAGCACGTGACGCCCGACTCGCTGCAGCAGGCGGCGTCCGGCGGGGGCTCCGGGCAGCCGCCGCCCGGCGGCGGGCAGCCGAGCGGGACGCCCACGCTGGACGAGTTCGGGCGCGACCTGACCGCCCTCGCCCGGGAGGGGCGCATCGACCCGGTGATCGGGCGCGAGGACGAGATCGAGGAGACGGTCGAGGTCCTCTCGCGGCGCACCAAGAACAACCCGGTGCTGATCGGCGACCCGGGGGTCGGCAAGACCGCGATCGCCGAGGGGCTGGCGCAGCGGATCGTGGACGACGAGGTGCCCGAGACGCTGCGCGGCAAGCGCATCGTCCAGATCGACCTGGGCGGTGTCGTCGCGGGCACCCGGTACCGGGGCGACTTCGAGGAGCGGCTGAAGAAGCTCGTCGACGAGATCCGCGACCACGCCGAGGGCCTGGTCGTGTTCATCGATGAGATCCACACGATCGTGGGCGCGGGCAGCGCGGAGGGCGCGATGTCGGCGGGGAACATGCTGAAGCCGCCGCTCGCCCGCGGTGAGCTGCACGTCGTCGGCGCGACCACGATCGACGAGTACCGCCGCAACATCGAGAAGGACGCGGCGCTGGAGCGGCGGTTCCAGCCGATCCTCGTGCCGGAGCCGAGCGCGGACGACAGCATCGAGATCCTGCGCGGCCTCCGCGACCGGTACGAGGCGCACCACCAGGTGCGCTTCACCGACGAGGCGCTCGTCGCGGCCGTCGACCTGTCCAGCCGCTACCTGACCGACCGGTTCCTGCCGGACAAGGCGATCGACCTCATCGACCAGGCGGGCGCCCGCGTCCGGCTGCGCTCCACGCGCGACGGCGGGCGCCGCGAGCTGGAGCAGCGCCTCGACCAGCGGCGCCGCGAGAAGGACCAGGCCGTCGCGGACGAGGACTACGAGCGCGCCTCCGAGCTGCGCGACGAGGTCGCCCGGCTGGAGAAGGACCTCACCGCGACGCGCGAGAACGGCGGGCCGGTCACGGTCCCGGAGGTGACCACGGAGGACATCGCCGAGGTCGTCTCGCGGATCTCCGGCGTCCCCGTCACCCAGCTCACGCAGGCCGAGCGGGAGCGCCTGGCGAACCTGGAGGGGCACCTGCACGAGCGCGTCATCGGGCAGGAGGACGCGGTCGCGGCGGTGGCGCGGGCCGTCCGGCGGTCCCGCGCCGGGATGGGCGACCCGGACCGCCCCATCGGCGGGTTCCTGTTCCTCGGCCCGACCGGCGTCGGTAAGACCGAGCTGGCCAAGGCGCTGGCGGAGGCCCTGTTCGGCAGCCGGGACCGGATGATCCGGTTCGACATGAGCGAGTTCCAGGAGCGGCACACCGTCAGCCGCCTGATGGGCGCGCCGCCCGGGTACGTCGGCTACGAGGAGGCGGGGCAGCTCACCGACGCCGTCCGCCGCCAGCCGTACTCGGTGATCCTGCTGGACGAGATCGAGAAGGCGCACCAGGACGTGTTCAACGTCCTGCTGCAGCTCCTCGACGACGGGCGCCTCACAGACGCGCAGGGCCGCACCGTCGACTTCCGCAACACCGTCGTGATCATGACGAGCAATCTCGGCTCGGAGCTGATCACCGGTACCACCGAGATCGGCTTCGGCACGTCCGGCGACGGCGGCGCCGGGCTGCGCGACCGGATCATGCGGCGGCTGCGCGAGTCGTTCCGGCCCGAGTTCCTCAACCGGATCGACGAGATCATCGTCTTCCGGCGCCTGGAGGAGGGCCAGCTCCGCCAGATCACCGACCTGCTGCTGGACGAGACGCGCCGCCGCCTGCGCGCCCAGGACGTCTCCGTCACCTTCGGCACCGAGGCGGTGGACTGGCTCGCCGAGCGCGGCTACCAGCCCGAGTTCGGGGCCCGGCCGCTGCGCCGCACGATCCAGCGGGAGGTGGACGACCGGCTCTCCGACCTGCTCCTGTCGGGCGACCTGCGGCCCGGCGGGCATGTCGAGGTGTCCGCGGTGAACGGCGGCCTCGAGTTCGACGTCGCCACCGGGTAATGGCTATAGTCCTCTTATAACCCTTACAGAGTGCTCGGGTGCAGGAGGACGCGTGCTCATCCCGATGGCCGACTATGCGGCGGGCGTCGAGGTCGCGAACGACCTCGTCAGCACGTCGCCCACCGTCCGGGGCGCCGAGGCGCTCTCCGGGCCCGCCGACCTGGCCGGCCTGCTCGCGGCGTACGACGTCGCGGCGCCGGTCGCCGATGACGTCGAGAAGGTCCGCTTCCTGCGCGGCGAGGTGCGCGCCGTCATGGAGTCCGGGACCGAGGACGAGGCGGTGGAGCGCCTGGCACTGCTGGCCGGGCACGCCGGGCTCGCGCCCGTGCTGCGCCGCGACCCGTCCGGCCGGTGGCGGTGGTACGTCCCGACGGCCCGGGACGCCGCCCTCGTCGGCGAGGTGGCCGCCCTCGTAGGCGTCGCGCTGCTCGGCCTCGTCCGGGCGCTCGGCCACGATCGTTTCCGCGCCTGCGCCGCCCCCGGCTGCGGGGGCGTGTTCGCCGACGCCAGCCGCGCCGGCCGCCGCCGCTACTGCATGCCGGAACTGTGCGGGAACAGGCAGAACGTCGCCAACCACCGTGCGCGCCGCCGGGCGGTGGCCCGATGACGCTCACCGGCGCGATCCGGCTCCCGGACGGAACCCTGATCCGGGGCCGCGGCCTGCGGAACCCGGCCCCCGACGGCCCCGCCCCCGACTTCGGGCTCTACCTGGGCTCCGGGCGCCTCCGCCGCAGGCACGAGCCGGCGCTGGGCTGGCCGTCCGCCTGGATCGACTGGCCCGACTTCCTGCTGCCCCGCGACCGGGACGAGGCCGTCCGGCAGATCCGCGCCCTGCACGAGCGGGCCCGCTCCGGTGCCACCGCCGAGGTCGCCTGCGGAGGCGGCGTCGGCCGCACCGGAACGGTCATCGCCTGCCTGGCCGTCCTGTCGGGGGTGGCCCCGTCCGAGGCCGTCGCCTGGGCGCGCGAGCACCACCACCCGCGCGCCGTCGAAACCCCCTGGCAACGCCGCTGGGTGACCCGTTTCCCGGCCTGAACCCGGAACGCGGCCCGGGTCCGCTCAGGTCTCCGCGAGGATCAGTTTCGCGGCGTGCTCGCCGATCATCATGCTGGGGGCGTTGGTGTTGCCGCCGATGATGCTCGGCATGATCGACGCGTCCGCCACGCGGAGCGCCTCGATGCCGCGCACGCGCAGCCCGGGGTCGACGACGGCCCGCTCGTCGGCGCCCATCCGGCACGAGCCCACCGGGTGGTAGACGGTCGTGGCGCGGTTCGGCAGCTCCCTGGCCAGGGTCTCGCGGTCCGGATACTTCGGTCCGGGAGACAGCTCCTCCTTGACGTCCCCGGCGATGGCCTGGCTCGCCATCACCTCGCGGACCAGTTCGATGCCGTCCAGCAGCAGCCGGGCGTCGTCGGGCTCGGTGAGGTAGCCGGGGTCGATGACCGGCGCGGCCGACGGGTCCGCCGACCCCAGCCGGAGCGTGCCGCGGCTCTTCGGGTAGATCAGCGTCGGCATGATCGTGAGTGCGGACCGCTTGTCGACGGCGTGCCGCACCGGGGCGTCCTGGTTCGGGAACGGGTACGACCACGGCAACGCGTGCAACTGGATGTCGGGCACGTCGCCCGCCTGCCCGCTGCGGACGAAGCCGACCGCCTCGAACACGCTGCGGGCGACCCACGTCCCGCCCCTCGTCCACTCCTTGGCGACGCCCTTGGCGAAGTAGGGCGCGGTGCCCTTGTGGCGGGCCGTGTCCATGACGAACGTCATCGGCACGAACATGTGGTCGTGCAGGTTGTCGCCCACCGGGAGGTCGACGCGCACCTCGATGCCGTGGTCCTTCAGATGGGCGGCCGGGCCCACGCCGGACAGCATCAGCAGGTGCGGGGAGCCGAACGCCCCCGCCGACAGGACGACCTCCCGGGACGCCCGGATCGTCGCCTTCCCCTTCTTCCCGGCGACCTCGACGCCCGTCGCCCGCCCCTTCTCGATCACGATGCGCCGCACCGTCACGTTCGTCAGGACCGTCAGGTTCGGTAGGCCGTGGTCGTCGAGGTAGCCGACGGACGAGCTGTAGCGCAGGCCGTCCGCGACGCTCTGCTGGAAGATCCCCACGCCCTCCTGCTCGGCGCCGTTGTAGTCGTCGTTGCGCTTGACGCCCGCCGTCTGGACGACCGCCTCGATGAACGCCTCGGAAGCGGGCGTGAGGTCGCGCTGCCGGGTCACCTGGATCGGGCCGCCCGCGCCGCGCAGGTCGGAGGCGCCGTCCTCCCAGTTCTCCATCCGCCGGTAGCTGTCGAGGACGTCGTCGAAGCCCCACCCGGTGCAGCCCTCGGCGGCCCAGTCGTCGTAGTTCCTGCGGTGGCCGCGCACGAACAGCATCCCGTTGATCGACCCCGAACCGCCGAGCACGCGCCCCCGGACCTGCGGGATCCTCCGGTCGAGCGCGCTCTTCTGCGGGGCGCTGTAGAAGCCCCAGTCCAGCCGCTTCTTCAGCTGCGGGACGTTGTGGAAGACGGCGATCAGCCCCGGCTTGCGGACCAGCGGCGTCCGGTCCGGACCGCCCGCCTCCACCAGGACGACGCTCGCCCCGGACTCGGCCAGCCGCCTGGCCAGCACGCAGCCGGCGCTGCCGGCCCCCACCACGACGTAATCAGCGCTCCGGTCCATGTGTTCCTCTCAGCGGACGCCGTGCAGCGAGGCGACCGCTAACGAGGGCCCGCGCCTGGCCCTTGTCGGCGCCGCCGTCCCGGCCGGACGCGGGAGTTCCCGCCGGTCGGGCGACAGAAATGGGTGGCCCGATCGTAGAAGGGCGGGGACGGGTCTCCAAGGGGTGTCCCGGTGACCGGAACCTCCCCCCCGCCTGCGCCCCTTTCCCAGGATCCTCGACGGCCCGTTGGCAGATATCGCCGACGGCGGTGCGCGCGTGCGGGAAATGGTGCCGAATCTCCCGTCCGGAATCAGCTGGTTCGCCTCCCCGCCTGCACTGGTCCGGCCGCGCTGCCGCGGCGCCGTTCCGGCGGTTTCCGGAGGAGTCTTGCCCGCGATCGCGCGCGGGGTTAACGTTCGCTAAATCCGATAGGAAAGTTTCCTATCCGATGGAGTGTTCATGCCCCGCTCCCGCGCCCCGCCCCGTCGACGTGCCGGCTGCTCCCCTCCCGCGGCAGCTCCTGCCGCGACGACGTTCCATGACCACCCCCATCACGCAAGGACCCCCCGCATGAAGACCACCCCCCGCACGAAGCGTTCGCGCAGGATCGCCGCCATCACGGCCGGCGTCGGAATCGCCCCGCTCGTCGCCGTGGTGATCCCGGCGACCTCGGCCTGGGCCCACGGGTACGTCTCGGCGCCGATGAGCCGGCAGGCCCAGTGCGCGCAGCACATCGTCCAGTGCGGCTCCATCCAGTGGGAGCCGCAGAGCGTCGAAGGCCCGAAGGGCCTGCGCAGCTGCAGCGGCGGAAACGCGCAGTTCGCCGAGCTCGACGACGACAGCAAGGGCTGGAGGGCCACGACGGTCGGCCAGACCGTCACCTTCACCTGGACGTTCACCGCCCGGCACCGCACCTCGAACTACGAGTACTACGTCGGCGGCAGGCGCGTCGCCGTGGTCAGCGGCAACAACCAGCAGCCCCCGGCCACCGTCTCGCACTCGGTCAACCTCGGCGGCGTCACCGGGCGGCAGAAGGTGCTGGCGATCTGGAACATCGCCGACACGGCCAACGCCTTCTACGCCTGCGTCGACGTGAACGTCCAGTGATGCCGTTCCGCAAGGCGCGGCGCGCCGCCCTGCGGCTGGCCGGCGCCCTCCTGCTCGCGGCGGGGACGCTGCCGGCCGTCCTGCCGATGGCGCGGGCCTCCGCCGCGGACTGCGCGGCGGCGTGGAGCTCCTCCGCCGTCTACACCGGCGGCGCCGCGGTGTCCTACAACGGGCACAACTGGTCGGCGAAGTGGTGGACGCAGAACGAGACCCCGGGCCGCGCCGACGTGTGGGCCGACCAGGGGACCTGCGGCGGCGGATCGCCCGACCCCGGCGATCCGCCCGGCCAGGGTGGCTTCGCGGTGAGCGAGTCGCAGTTCGCCCAGATGTTCCCGAGCCGCAACTCGTTCTACAGCTACAGCGGCCTGACCGCGGCCATGGCGGCCTTCCCCGCGTTCGCCAACACCGGAAGCGACACGGTGAAGAAGCAGGAGGCGGCCGCCTTCCTGGCCAACGTCAACCACGAGACCGGCGGGCTGGTCTACGTCGTCGAGCAGAACACGGGGAACTACCCGCACTACTGCGACGCGAGCCGGCCCTACGGATGCCCGGCGGGACAGGCGGCCTACTACGGTCGCGGCCCCATCCAGCTGAGCTGGAACTTCAACTACAAGGCGGCGGGCGACGCCCTCGGCCTCGACCTGCTGAACAACCCGTGGCTCGTGGAGCGGGACGCGTCGGTCTCCTGGCGGACCGGGCTCTGGTACTGGATGACCCAGAACGGCCCGGGCACCATGACCGGCCACAGCGCGATGGTCAACGGCCGCGGTTTCGGCGAGACCATCCGCAGCATCAACGGCGCCCTGGAATGCGACGGCCGGAACCCGGCCCAGGTGCAGAGCAGGGTGAACGCCTACCAGCGATTCACCCAGATCCTAGGCGTCCCCGCAGGAAACAACCTGACCTGCTGAAACCCCCACTCCACCGACAATCCACCCCGCCGCGACCCTGCCCCTGACGGCCACTGACCCCTGAGCAATGACGGCCCGCGCCCGGTGATCCCGGGTGCGGGCCGTCCGCCGTTTCCGGTTCCGTCTCCGGGAGGGCCTGTGGGCCGTGCGGTGAAAGAGTTGTTGACGGGCCGAGGAGCGCGTCCGTACGGTCCTGAGAAAGCGCTTTCTGAATGCGCTTTCTGACCGCAGCCGGGGGTGGGCCGGGACCGCCACCCGCGCCCCGCCCCCGGTCGACCACCGAAGGCGGTGACGATGCTTCCGCACGCTCTTTGGGAGCGCTCCCACACGTGCCCGCCGGACGAGTCCGCCCGTGCCGAGTTCCACCGTTTCTTCCAGCGGCACCACCGTGAGCTGGCGCGGCTGGCGTTCCTGCTGCTCGGTGACCAGGACGGCGCCGACGACCTGGCCGCCGAGGCCCTGACGGCCGCCTGGCAGCGCTGGGACCGGGTGCGCGCGGCCGACCAGCCCCTCGCCTACGTGCGCGGGATGGTCGTCAACATGGCGCGGAGCCGGCTCCGCGCCCTCGTGCGCGAGCGCGACAAGGCCGCGCGGTTGAGCGCCCGGATGGACGACCGCGTCCGCGACCCCGACGTCCCGGCGGTCGTCGACGTGCGGGCGGCGCTCCGGACCCTGCCCCAGCGCAAGCGCGCGTGCGTGGTCCTGCGCTTCGGCTTCGACATGTCCGAGAAGGACACCGCCCGCGTCCTGGGCGTCGCGGTCGGCACCGTGAAGAGCCAGACCGCCAAGGCCGTCGCCGAACTGGCCCGCCACTTAGCGGACCCCAGCCCCCGATCACCGACTCCCACGACGCCGGCACCGAAAGGAAGCCCCAGATCTAGCGGCTTGTGAACTTCGGCCACCGAGTTGCGCTTCGTAGCCCGCCGACCGCAGACCGACCGCGTTCCAACCGATGGCAGTTCCCAGGACGGGCGGTTCGAGGTCGGCCTGCCGGGTTGGCGGTTCGTGGACCGCTGGCGGCGGGTCGGCTGTGTCGGCGATTGGCTGCTCCCCGGGGGTGGCTCGGGAGGGGCGCGACTTAAGGGTTGGACGGCAACCTTTCGGGCGTGAGTGGGCGACTAGGGGGAGAAGACCCGCTCTCGGGCGCTCCCCGCCCCGCTCCCAAGGAAGTGGTCTGTGAGACCGAAACCCCGTTACCTCGCCCTGGCCGTCGCCGCGGCCGTGGCCTTTGCCGGCGTGCCGCACGCGGCGCGCGCGGCCGTCGCGCGGCAGGTCGAGGACCTCGACCGCGGCCTGATCAGTGTCCGCTCGGGCGACGGCAACTACGTCGGCTGGCGGCTGCTCGGCACCGATCCGCCCGCCACCGCGTTCGCCCTCTACCGCGGGACGGCCCGCGTCGCCACGGTCACCGGATCGACCAACTACCGGGACCAGGGTGCGCCCGCCGACGCCTCCTACACCGTCCGGCCGATCGTGAACGGCGGCGAGGGGACGTCCTCCGAGCCGTCGCTGCGGTTCGGCGACGGGTACCTGGACGTGCCGATCCAGCCGCCGGGGTCCGGCTACAGCGCCAACGACGCGAGCGTCGCCGACCTCGACGGCGACGGGCGCCTGGAGTTCGTGCTGAAGTGGGACCCGTCCGACTCCAAGGACAACTCGCAGAGCGGCTACACCAGCGACGTCTACGTCGACGCCTACCGGCTGGACGGCGCCCGCCTCTGGCGGATCGACCTCGGCCGCAACATCCGCGCCGGGGCGCACTACACCCAGTTCCAGGCCTACGACTACGACGGTGACGGCCGGGCCGAGGTCGCGATGAAGACCGCGGACGGCACCGTCGACGGCACCGGCAAGGCGATCGGGAACGCGTCGGCCGACTACCGCAACTCCAGCGGATACGTCCTCACCGGGCCCGAGTACCTCACCATGTTCGACGGCCGCACCGGAGCCGCGCTCCAGACCGTCGACTACGTGCCGGCGCGCGGCAGCGTCGCGTCCTGGGGCGACTCCTACGGCAACCGCGTGGACCGCTTCCTCGCGGGCACCGCCTACCTGGACGGCGCCCGCCCCAGCCTGATCATGGCGCGCGGCTACTACACCCGCACCGTGATCGCCGCGTGGGACTGGCGCGACGGGCACTTCACCCGCCGCTGGACGTTCGACACCAACAGCTCCACCAACACCGGCCGCGGCTTCGACGGTCAGGGCTCGCACAGCCTGTCGGTCGGGGACGTCGACCAGGACGGCCGGGACGAGATCGTCTACGGCGCCATGGCGGTCGACGACAACGGCGGCGGCCTGTGGACGACCCGCACCGGCCACGGCGACGCCCAGCACCTCGGCGACTTCGACCCCGCCCGGCCGGGCCTGGAGTACTTCAAGGTCAGCGAGTCGTCGGGCCAGCCGTCCTCGCTCTACGTCGATCCCCGCGACGGGCGGGTCCTGTGGTCGACGTCCGCGTGCTGCGACAACGGCCGGGGCGTCGCAGGGGACATCTGGACGGGACGTCCCGGCGCCGAGTTCTGGTCGGCGGCCGTCTCGGAGCTGCGCAGCGTCACCGGCAACAACGCGGGCCGCAAGCCGTCCTCGGCGAACTTCCTCGTCTGGTGGGACGCCGACCCGGTGCGCGAGCTCCTGGACGGCACGCGCATCGACAAGTACGGCCCGTCCGGTGACACCCGGCTCCTCACCGCTTCGGGCGTGCATTCCAACAACGGCACGAAGGCCATCCCGTCACTGGCGGGCGACCTGTTCGGCGACTGGCGTGAGGAGGTCGTCTGGCCCACCACCGACAACACCCGGCTCCGCGTGTACACGACGCGGGACGTCACCGACCGCAAGCTCTACACGCTCCTGCACGACACCCAGTACCGGGCCGCTCTGGCCTGGCAGAACACCGCCTACAACCAGCCGCCGCACCCGAGCTTCTTCCTCGGGGACGGCATGTCCACCCCACCCCAGCCGCAGATCTACGTGCGGTGACAAGGAGGAATCCCGCCATGAAGACCAGAACCGCGCTCCTCGGGACGCTGGCCGTGGCCGCCGGCGCCGCCGTGACCGCGTCCGGCGTCTCGGGCGCCGCCGTGCCGCCCGGCGACTCCGTCCGGCCCGGGGCCGCCGTCGCGGCCGAGTCGTCGCCGGTCGGGTACGCGAGCATGAACGGCGGCACGACCGGCGGCGCGGGCGGCGCCACGGTCACCGCGACCAACGCGTCCCAGCTCAACACGTACGCGACCGCGAGCGCGCCCTACGTCATCCGGATCACGGGCACCATCGCCGTGTCGGGGATGCAGAAGGTGGCGTCCAACAAGACGGTCATCGGCGTCGGCACGTCCGGCCGGATCACCGGCGGCGGGCTCAACGTCTCCCAGGCCCGCAACGTCATCATCCGCAACCTCACGTTCACCGGGGCGAGCGACGACGCGATCAACGTCCAGTACTCGACGAACGTGTGGATCGACCACAACGACCTGTCCAACGGGTACGACGGCCTGACCGACATCAAGCGCGCGTCCGACTTCGTCACGGTGTCGTGGAACCACTACCACGACCACGACAAGACCGCCCTGCTCGGCCACAGCGACGACAACGCGGGCGAGGACCTCGGTCACCTGCGCGTCACCTACGTGCACAACTGGTTCGACGGCACCAAGCAGCGGCATCCGCGGGTGCGCTTCGCCAACCCCGTGCACGTCTTCAACAACTACTACAGGAGCATCGGAAGCTACGGCGTCGCGTCCACCGAGAACGCCGGCGTCTTCGTCGACCGCAACTACTTCGAGAACGTCGCGAAGCCCACCTCGCTGCAGGAGGGGTCGTCCGACCAGGGCAACATCAAGGCCGAGGGCAACTACCTCGCCAACTCCGGGACGCCCGCCACCCGCAACTCCGGGTCCGTCGCGGCGATCCCCTACTCCTACACGGCCGAGGCCGCCAGTGCGGTGAAGGCGACCGTCACCGCGGGCGCCGGCGTCGGCCACGTCTGACCGGGACGGCGGGCCCGGTCACTCGTAGGGGTCGCTGGGCCTGCCGACCCGCTGGAGGGACCGTCCGCGCAGCGTCTGGACGACCGTCGCCCGCCGTCCGGGCGCGGGCGGCTCCCACACCCCGTCGACCCGCACCCACGTGTCGGCGGGCGGCCGCGGCAGGCCGCGCACGATCACGGGGAACGGGATGGCGTCACCCGCGCAGCACGCGACCTTCAACCGGGTGACGCGCCAGCCGCGCTCGCCCTTCGCCGGCGGGGACACGAAGCCCGTCAGCCGCACCGGGACCCCCTCGAACGATGCGGGGTCGCCCGTCTGCGCCTCGTAGGCGCGTCCGATGAACTCGCCCATGCTCATCGGGACGGGCGCTCCCGTCCTCGGCAGCGGGGCGAAGCCTTCGGCGGGGGACGGCGGGGGCGGCGCGGCGCGGCCGGCGCCGCGTGCGGCGGTGAACGAGCCGAGCGCGGGCGGCGCGATCACGAAGATCGCCAGCACGGGCAGGCAGAGCAGCCACGCGACGCCCGGACCGTGCCCGCCGTGATCGTCGTCGTGGGGGTCGTCGCCGGTGTCCCGCCATTCCCGGCGCAGCCCGGCGGCCCCCAGCCCGACCAGCGCGACCGCCGCGGCGACCAGCGGGTAGCGGAACCCGGGCCGCACGTAGTTGACGTACTCGCCGCTGCCCAGCGTGATCCACAGCATTGCGCCGCCGACCAGGACGAGCAGCAGGTTCTGCGCGGACCTGCTCACGACAGCAGCCCTCCCACCAGCGCGCTGACCCCCACCGCCAGGCAGAACGTCAGCGGGACGAACCGGACCGCGAAGCTCCGGCCGAAGAACCCCGCCTGCAGGGCGATCAGCTTGAGGTCCACCATCGGGCCGACCACCAGGAACGTCAGCCGCGCGGTGGTGGAGAACTGCGACAGGCTGGCCGCCACGAACGCGTCGGCCTCCGAGCAGATGGACATCAGCACGGCCAGCACCGCGAGGAGCAGGACCGACACCACGGCGTCGTCCGCCGCCGACGAGACCCAGTTCGAAGGCACCGCGGCGTTGATGGTGGCGGCCGCCGCCGCGCCGACGACCAGGAACCCTCCGGCGTGCATGATGTCGTGCCGCATGGCCTGCCGGAACGCGTCCAGGCGTCCGGCGGCTCCATGCGCGTGGGGACGGGACGGCACCCTCAGCCATTCGCGCTTGCCCAGCAGCAGCCATGCCCACCCGGCCAGCACCGCCACCAGCAGCGACGCGGCGAACCGTCCGACCACCATCTCCGGTTTGCCCGGGAAGGCGACCGCGGTGGCGACCAGCACCACGGGGTTGATCGCGGGGGCGGCGAGCAGGAACGTGAGCGCGGCGGCGGGCGCCACGCCGCGCGCCATCAGCCCGCCCGCGACCGGCACCGACGCGCACTCGCACCCCGGCAGGACCGCCCCCATCGCGCCCGCGACCGGTACCGCCGCCGCCGGCCGGCGCGGCAGCACGCGCCGCCACACCGACGCGGGCACGAACGCGGTGATCGCGGCCGACAGCGCGACGCCGAAGACGAGGAACGGCAGCGCCTGGACGCACACCGCCACGAAGATCGTCGCCCAGGCGTCCAGGGCCCGCGCGCCGATGTGCGGCGCCGCCCATGTCCGTCCGAGCACGAGCGCCGCCGCCAGCGCGCCGAACGCCCAGGCCGCGCGCGCTCCGGGCGCCGCACCCCGCTCGCGCCCCCAGTCCGCCGGAGGGAGCACCTCCTCCTCGGCCACCCGCGGCCCGGCGCGTTCGATCATGCAGGCCATCGTTCCAGAGCCCGCCCCCGCGCCGCCCGAGATCCGCGCCCCCGCCCGGCGCCCCGCGACCGCCCGGAGACGCGGATGTCAGGACGTCAGGACGGCGGGCGCCCGAAACGTGCGGGCGCCCGGACTCTTCTGTCACGTCCTAGACCCAGGGCCGCCGGCCACCGCCGCCGCCTGGGCTCCACGGTCGCTCGCGGCCCTCGGGCGTGGGCGTCAGCGCATCGCGTGGGACGCGCGGCCGCCGACCCGTTCCTCCATCTCGCCGCGCTGCTGCGGGATCCCGCCGCTCTCCTCGCGCATCTCCTCCAGGCGCATGGCGACGCCGATGGCGAAGAAGGTCGGGGCCCATTCGCCGACGAAGATTCCCCATCGGTCGGCGCGGTCCATGCCCTGCTCCTCCAGCCGGGTGGACAGCGCCCAGGACGCGAGCGCGAGGCCGATCGACCCGAGTCCCGCCGTGTACATGTGGTGCGACCTGATGCCGCGCTTGTGCAGTGTCTTGATCATTTTCCCCCCTTGGTCGGTCGGGCCGTACCCGGGCGTTCACCTGCACAAGCAGGCATTGGCCGGTTTTTGCCCACTCCGGACGTGTCGGTGTCCGGCGGCCTCCCGCGGGCGCGGTCCGAGCGATCGGCGGCGAGTACCCGCCCGCCCGCCGGGTACCGCGAGGTGCGTCACCGACGGGCCGCCATGGCCGAAGAGCAGGGCCGCGGCCCTCACATCCGAGAGGACCCCGATGGAGACGGGCGGACCATTCCTGGCGATCTACCTGAACGATCACCTCGCGGGCGCGGCGGCCGGCGTGGGACGCTCTCGCGCGCTCGCCCAGGCGCACCAGGGCGGGCCGGACGAGGAGCGGCTGCGGCGGCTCGCCGACGAGATCGCCGCCGACCGGGGAGCGCTGCTGGCCGTCATGGCCTCGCTCGGCATCCCCGTCCGGCACTACAAGAGCATCGCGCTGTCCGTGGCCGAGAGGGCGGGGCGGCTCAAGTTCAACGGCAGCCTGAAGGAGCGCTCCCCGCTGACCGATGTCGTGGAGTACGAGTTCCTGCGCCTGGCCGTCGAGGGCAAGGCGGCCGGCTGGCGCACGCTGCGCGCCCTCGCCGATCGGACGCCGGACCTGGACGCGGCCGAGCTGGAGAAGCTGCACGACCGCGCCCAGAGGCAGATCGACGTCCTCGAAGATCTCCGCAGGACCGCCGCCGCGGAGGTCTTCACCTCCGGCTGACCCGCCCGGTCGCCTGCGCCGCCGCGAGGGTGCGGGCGCGGCCCGGGGCGAGACGCCCGTCGGCGACGATCACGGTGATCGCCCGCTCCAGCCGCTCCGGGACGGTCCGCGGCTCGTCCCAGGCCAGCGCGGGCCCGACGCCGGGGTACTCGGCGACGCGGACGAACCAGGGATCGAGCCCGGCGGTCTGGACGAACACCAGGCTCCACGCGTCCGAGGTCAGCGCCAGCCAGGGGGTGACGCTGCCGTGCACGGCCCCTTCACCGGAGGCCTCGCCGGTGAAGACGTCCAGGCCGGTGGAGTCCTTGGGGGCGCGCCAGAAGAAGCCGCCGTATCCGGCGCCGGTGCGGCCCTTGCAGGCCGAGCTTCGCAGGACGAGCGGCCGCCCTGCCCGTCCGGTGAGCGCGAACGCGAAGTCCAGCGCCCACGCCTCCGGCCCGGTCGGCGGTGTCAGGGCCCGCGCCGTCAGGGTCCGCTCCTCGGTGGCGAGGACGGTGCCGTCCGGTCCGGTCCAGTCGAGGTCCTCCGCGTAGCCGCCGTCGACGGGACGGAGCGAGCGGCGCCTCTGCCGCCCGTGGTCGGCGAGCATCCTGGGCCCCTCGCCGCGGACGTAGGTCGAGCCGCCCCAGAAGTTGACCCCGTCGACGTCGGAGATCGCGACGCCGGCCCCGAGGTGGTGGACGTGGTCGTCCGGGCGGCTCTCGGTGACGACCGTCCCGCCGAGGGTCCGGACGGGGTGCAGGTGGGGGCGCGGCGCGTCGGCGGCCTGGAGGTCGCCGCGCTGGACGTAGTCGGCCACCTCACGGTCGCCGACGCGTAGCGCGGTCCGCGGCCAGGGTGCCCGCACGGATCCCAGGCTGCCGGGGAAGCCCAGCTCGGAGAGGGTCTTCAGCTCCGCGGCGGCGCGCACGGCCAGGTCCTCGATGCCGGGCAGGACCAGCCGGGACGGCTCCGCCCGGACGAACCGCCCGTCGATCAGGCGCGGGTCGGGGGCGAGCCGGATCGCGTCGAGCAGCCGGGTGAAGCCGCCCGTGCGCGCGAGCGGCACCAGGAGGCCGGCGCCGTCCCGCACGTGCGCGACGAGGTCGCCGAGCAGGTCGGCCCGGCCGAAGCCGGTGACGGTCCCGCCCATCTCGATCTCGTCGACGGTGTAGAAGAGGCGGGCGGACCGGTCGCGGCCGTGCAGGTGCAGGTAGGGCTCGGTGCGCCGGTCGGAGCAGAGCGAGACGGTGATCGCGATGACCGTCCCGTCCGCGAGCCGGAGCCGGACGCTGGAGGTGTCGTCGGACTCGATCGCGTTGGCCCGGTACAGCTCCAGCTCGACGCCGGCGATCGCCGCGGCCGTGTCCGCGCCGGCGACGGCCAGGGCGGTCGCCACCGCGTGGGCGAAGGGGTTGGTGAGGGCGCCGTCCATGACGTCGGCGCCGTCCAGCCTGCGGCGGCCCGCCCAGGCCGAGCGGGTGTAGTAGCCGAACGGCCGGCTCCACGCCCCGGCGACCCCGATGGCGCGCACCGGGCCGAGCAGCTCCCGGGCGGCGGGGATCGCGTCCGAGCCGAGCGACTGGAAGCCGACCTGGCAGGCCAGCCCGGTCCGGGCCACCGCCTCGGAGATCCGGGAGAACTCCTCGACGGACGGCGCGGGCGGCTTCTCCAGGAGCACGTGCGCCCCGGCTTCGAGCGCCGCCACGGCCAGCGGGGCGTGCGTGTGGATCGGGGTGGCGATCACCGCGATCTCCGCGCCGGTCTCGCGGATCAGGGCGGGCAGGTCCGCCGAGACGGGCACCCCGAGCCCGGACGGCGGCCGCAGGTCGCACACGCCCGCCAGCCTGGCCCGGCCCGCCGCGGCGAGCCGGGCGACGTTGTCCAGGTGATGGCGCCCGTAGCCGTGCACCCCCGCCACCACGACCCGCACCGGCGTCATCGCGCCCACCTCGTCGGGGCGCCCGTCGCGCGCAGCTCCGTCCCGGTGATCTCCACGGGGGACGGGGCGGCGAGCAGGCCGAGGTCGGTGAGCGAGGCGTCCTCGACCAGCTCCACCATCGCGGGATGGTGCAGCGCCAGGGCGAGCTGCCCGGACAGCTCGGTGAGCAGGTGCGGGTAGACGGGCACGCCGAAGACGCGGGCGAGGTCGGCGATGCGCAGGAACGGGGTGATCCCGCCGACGCGCACGGCGTTCGGCTGGACGACGTCGCAGGCGCCGGCGGTCAGCAGGTCGCGGAAGCCGTGCGCCGTGGCGACGTTCTCCCCGACCGCGATCGGCGTGCCGACGTGGCGGCGCAGCTCCGCGTGGGCGGCGACGTCGTCGGCGGGCAGCGGCTCCTCGATCCAGAACAGGTCGAACCGCTCCAGCGCCCGCAGCGCGGTCCGGGCCCGGTGCAGGTCCCACCGCTGGTTGGCGTCGATCATCAGCGCGGTGTCCGGGCCGACGGCCGCGCGGACGGCGGCGACCCGCGCGACGTCCTCGGCGAGCGAGGGGCGGCCCACCTTGACCTTGACGGCGGGGTACCCGGCGGCGGCCCACCGCTCCGCCTGGGCGGTCAGCTCGTCCAGCGTGTAGTGCAGGTTGACGCCGCTGCCGTAGACGGGAACGCTCTCCCGCCGCGCCCCGAGAACCTCTGCCAGCGGACGCTCACCGCACTCCAGATCCCACAGGGCGAGGTCCACCCCGGCCATCGCGAGCGGGACGATCCCGCTCCGGCCCGCCTCGCCGAGGACGGCCGACAGCCGGTCCCAGACGACGCCCGGGTGCGCCGGAAGGCCGATCACCGCGTCCCGGACGTCGTGCTCCAGCAGCGCCTTGATCGCGTGCGCCCCGGCCTGCGGGGTCCAGGAGACGCCGGTGCCCGAGCGCCCGTCGCCGAGCGTGAGCGTGACGACCAGGACGTGGTTGCGGGGCACGTCCGCGCCCCACGGCCGGGCCAGCGGCACCGACCGCGCCGCGACGGACAGATCCTTGATCATGCCGGTACCCGTTCCATGGGCGACCGTCCCTTCGGGACTAGGCGAGCTCGGTGCGCCAGGTGCGCTCGGCGGTCCAGCCGAGCAGCCGCTCGGCCTTGGCGGAGGAGAACGCGGGGGAGGAGCCGGTGAGCGCCCCGGCGGGCCCCTTCGCCTGCGGGACGAAGCGGGGCAGCAGCTCGGCCAGCGGCTCGCGGGCCAGCGCGTCGGCGGCGCCCGCGAAGAACACCTCGCCGTTGCGCTCCAGCCGGGGCAGCCCGGCGAGGAGGGCGTCGACGAAGGCGCCCGCGTCGCGGGCGTCGAGGTAGTTGAACAGGGAGGCGCCGCCGATCTCGGGCCGGTCCAGCCGCTCGCGGATGGTGTGGCCCGACTGGGTGGGGGCGCCGTCCCACTCCTCGGGCGCGACCACGAAGCAGGGACGGAACGCGGCCATCCGCGTGCCCTCCGCCGAGCGGGCGAACGTCTCCACGGTCTGCTCGGCGACCAGCTTGGACAGGCTGTAGACGTTCCACGGCCGGGCCGGGTGCCTCTCGTCCAGCGGAAGGTAGTCGGGCGCCCAGCCGCCGGGCGCGCCGTAGCCCATCACCGTGGGGCTGCTGGCGACGACCAGTCGCTCCACGCCCAGCGCGACCGAGGCCGCGCAGACGTTGAAGGCGAGCTGGGTGTTGACGCGGAACGTCGTGGCGTCCGTCCGGCCGAAGGGGACGGCGATCGCGGCGAGGTGGACGACCGCGTCCGGCCGGAACCGGGTGAGGGCCGAGTGGGCCTCGCCGAGGTCGGTGAGGTCGGCCGGTAGGGTGGCGGCGGCGTCCGGGGGCGTGCCGGGGGCGGTGTCGACGCCGATCACCTCGTGCCCGGCGGCCGCCAGCACGGTCACGACGCTTCGGCCCAGCCGGCCCGCGCTTCCGGTGACGAGCACTCTGCTCACCGCGTCGGCTCCTTCGATCTCCTGCAAACAGTTGCAGTAACGATCGCTCGATCCCCGGCCATACGTCAAGCTTCACCGGTTGACCAGGTGAAACACTCTGATGTGCTGGCCATGACGTGCAAACGGTTGCGTTAGGATGGCCGTCATGGCAGTGACGATCCGGGATGTGGCGCACGCGTCCGGCGTGCATGTGTCGACGGTGTCGCGGACCTTCTCCGCGCCCCACATGGTCAACGCCGAGACGCGGACCCGGGTCCTCGCGGTGGCCGAGAAGCTCGGCTACCGGCCGAACCGGGCGGCCCGCGCGCTCACCACGGGCCGGACCGGCAACCTCGGGCTGATCGTCGCCGACCTCGCCAACCCGTTCTTCCCTCCGCTGATCAAGGCGGCCCAGGCCGCCGCCCGCGGCCAGGACTACCACCTGTTCGTCGCCGACACCGACGAGAACCCCGTGGAGGAGCAGGACCTCGTCCAGGCCTTCTCCAAGCAGGTGGACGGCATCGTGCTGTGCAGCCCGCGCTCGTCCAACAAGGCGCTGGAGAAGCTGGCCGAGACGATCCCGTTCGTGCTGGTCAACCGGCGGATGCGCGGGGTGCCGACCGTCGTGATGGACGTCGCCCAGGGCGCCCGCGCCGCGATGGGGCACCTCGCCGGGCTCGGCCACCGGCGGGTCGCCCTCGTCGCCGGGCCGGCCGGATCCTGGACGAGCGGCGAGATCCGCCGGGCCGTGGCCGAGGTGCCCGGGCTCGACACGCTCGTCATCGGCCCGAACGCCCCCACCGAGGAGGGCGGCGCCGCCGTCGCCGAACGGGTGGCCGAGGCGGGGGTCACCGGAGTGCTGGCCTACAACGACCTCGTCGCCATCGGCCTCATCGAGGCGCTGGAGGAGCGGGGCGTCAGCGTGCCAGGCGACGTCAGCGTGATCGGCGTCGACGACAGCGTCACCGGGCGGCTGCACCGGCCGAAGCTCACGACGGTCGCGATGCCCGCGGCCGACGCCGGGCGCATGGCCGTCGACCTGCTCATCAAGTCGATGAGCGCCGCCACCGTCCTGGAGACGCACCTGGTCGTCCGCGAGTCCACCGCTCCCCCGAAAGGAATCCCATGAGGTTGCACGACGGCGCCACCGGAGCCACGCCCGCGTTCGGTGTCACGCCCGAAGGCGAACGGGTCGAACGGCACGTGCTCGACAACGGGCGGTTGCGCGCCTGCGTCCTGACCTACGGCGCGATCCTCCAGCGCGTCGAGGTCGCGGACGGCGCCAACGTCGTCCTGGGCCTCCCCACGCTGGACGACTACCTGCACCGCAGCCGCTACTTCGGCGCGGTCGTCGGCCGGTACGCCAACCGCATCGCCCGGGGCCGGTTCACGCTCGACGGCAGGGAGCACCGGCTCGCCGCCAATGACGGCGAGCACAGCCTGCACGGCGGCGTCCGCGGCTTCGACAAGCGGGTGTGGCGCGTGGAGTCGGCGGGCCCGGCGGAGCTGGTGCTGAGCCTGGTGAGCCCGGACGGCGAGGAGGGCTACCCCGGCGAGCTGCGCGCCCGCGTCCGGTACGCGCTCGACGGCGACGCGCTGCGGCTGGAGTACCGGGCCACGACCGACGCCCCCACGGTGGTCAACCTGACCAACCACTCCTACTTCGACCTGTCCGGCACGGGCGACGTGCGCGGCCACGTGGTGGCGATGGAGGCCGACCGCTACCTGCCGGTGGACGGGGGGAAGATCCCCACGGGCGGGCCGGTCCCGGTCGCCGGGACGCCGTTCGACTTCACCGTCCCCACCCCCGTGGGCGCGCGGCGCGGCGGCCGCTACGACCACTGCTTCGTGCTCCAGGGCCGGGTGACGGTCGCCGATCCGGCCGGCGGGCGGACGATGGAGGTCACCACCACCGAACCGGGCGTCCAGTTCTACACAGGCCACATGCTGGACGGTGTCGCCACGCCCTACGGCCCGTTCGCCGGGTTGTGCCTGGAGACCCAGCGGTTCCCCGACGCGCCGAACCGGCCCGCGTTCCCGTCCGCGGTCCTGCGGCCCGGCCAGGAGCACGTTTCGGTCACCACCTATCGCTTCGGACATGCCTGAACTGCAATCGGTTGTAGTAAAAGCTCGCAACCTGCAACAATCTGCCGCTCGCACTGCGTGCTCATGACGCCGCTGAACTGGTCATATCTGATTCCGCTTCGGAGGTGATCGTGAGCCAGCTCACTGCAAAGGGTTGACGTCCTCGCGGCCGGAGCGCTAAGAAAGCGCTATCTCGATTCACCTGACTCACCGAAGGGCCAGTGATGACGCTGAGATCCGCGGCGTCCGGAACGGCGGAGACGCCGCAGCCTCCGGCCGCGCCCCCCGCCGGGGCGGGCGCGCCGCGGCGGGCGGGACGCCGGAGGGGCCGGCGCCGCCGCGGCCGCTCCCGCTCGCAGGCGTGGACCGCCCACCTGTTCCTGGCCCCCTGGTTCGTCGGCCTGTTCGCCATCACGCTCGGCCCGATGATCGCCTCGCTGTACCTGTCGTTCACCGACTACAGCCTGCTCAGCGAGGCGCACTGGGTCGGCCTGAAGAACTACGACACGATGTTCACGGCCGACGACCGGTTCACCAACTCCCTCAAGGTCACGACCACCTACGTCGTCGTGTCCGTCCCGCTGCAGCTCGCCTTCGCCCTCGGGCTGGCGATGGCGCTGGACCGGGGACTGCGCGGGCTGTCGTTCTACCGGTCGGTGTTCTACCTGCCCTCGCTGCTCGGCGGCAGCGTGGCGATCTCGATCCTGTGGCGGAAGATCTTCGGGACGGACGGGATCGTCAACACGTTCCTCGGCTGGTTCGGCTACCACGGCCAGGGCTGGGTCACCAGCCCCGACACCGCGCTCTGGACGCTGATCGTCCTGCACGTCTGGACGTTCGGAGCCCCGATGGTGATCTTCCTGGCCGGGCTGCGGCAGATCCCGCGGAGCCTGTACGAGGCGGCCCGGGTGGACGGCGCCGGCCGGCTGCGGCAGTTCCGCTCGATCACGCTGCCGCTGCTCACGCCGATCATCTTCTTCAACGCCGTGCTGGAAGTGATCAAGTCGTTCCAGTCGTTCACGCAGTCGTTCGTCGTCAGCGGCGGCAACGGCGGGCCGGTCGACTCGACCCTCTTCTACACGCTCTACCTCTACATCAAGGGCTTCAAGAACTACGAGATGGGCTACGCGGCCGCCATGGCGTGGGTGCTCCTCCTCATCATCGCGGCCCTGACCGCCGTCAACTTCCTCATGTCTCGATTCTGGGTCTTCTATGGCGACGACAGGTAAGCGCGCGCCGGTGCTGTTCCGGCCCGTCTCCCGGCTGACCAGGCACGTGCTGCTGATCGTGTTCGGGCTGTTCATGCTCTACCCGCTGCTCTGGATGATCTCCAGCTCGCTCAAGCCGGAGGAGCTGATCTTCCGGGAGCCGGGCCTGGTGCCCTCGGAGGTCACCGGCGCGAACTACTCCGGCGGGTGGGGCGCGCTCAAGCACTCCTTCGGGTACTACCTCTGGAACTCCGCGGTCATCACGTCCCTCGCGGTCGTCGGCAACCTGCTGGCCTGCTCGATGGCGGCCTACGCGTTCGCCCGGCTGGAGTTCCCGTTCAAGCGGTTCTGGTTCGCGGTCATGCTGGGCTCGATCATGTTGCCGCACCATGTGACGGTCGTGCCGCAGTACATCATGTTCAACAAGATCGACTGGATCAACACGATCTGGCCGATCGTCGTGCCGAAGTTCCTCGCCACCGACGCGTTCTTCATCTTCCTGATGGTGCAGTTCATCCGCACCCTGCCCCGGGAGCTGGACGAGGCCGCGGCGATCGACGGCGCCGGCTACTGGCGCACGTTCCTGCAGGTGGTGATGCCGCTCTGCGTGCCCGCGCTGGCCACTACGGCGATCTTCACCTTCATCTGGACGTGGAACGACTTCTTCACCCAGAACCTCTACCTCACCAATTCCGACAAGCTCACCGCCCCGGTGGCGCTGCGCCAGTTCATGGACTCCAGCGGCGACTCCTCCTGGGGGCCGATGTTCGCGATGTCGATCGTCTCGCTCGGTCCGATCTTCGGTTTCTTCCTGGCCGGCCAGAAATACCTCGTCCGAGGAATGGCGACCACCGGCCTCAAATAGACCCGCCCGCGGAAGGCCTCCGCCCGCGAGGCTCCCGCCCCCGAACAGGCCCCCGTCCCTCCCCACCCCCGTCCCCGGAGGTACACGACACATGAAGCGCATCCTGGCGGCCACCGCCCTCACCCTGCTCGCGGTGCCGGCCACCGCGTGCGGCAGCGGCGACGGCGATTCCGGCGGCAAGAACAGAATCGTCTTCTCCTACTGGGGCAGCGACTCCCGGCAGAAGCTGACCGAGGCGGCCATCGCCAAGTTCGAGGCGAAGAACCCCGGCATCGACGTCGAGGGCGACTTCTCCGACTGGGACAGCTACTACGAGAAGCTCGCCACCAAGACCGCGGCCGGGGACGCCCCCGACGTCATGTCGATCGAGATCCGCGGGCTGGCGGAGTACGCGGGCCGCGGCACCCTCGCCGACCTCACCGGCAAGGTGAACACCGCCGACCTCGACCAGAGCGTCCTGAAGGCCGGCCAGGTCGACGGCAAGCAGTACGCGATCCCCACCGGCGTCAACGCCTTCCCGATGGTCGTCAACAAGGCGGCCCTGGAGAAGTACGGCCAGAAGGCCCCCGACGACAGGACCTGGACCTGGGACGACTACGTCGCGACCTCCCAGAAGGTGACGGAGAAGAGCGGCGGCAAGGTCTGGGGCACCGAGTACAACGAGAACCCGGCGTTCCTGCAGATCTTCGCCGCGCAGCGCGGCGAGCAGTTCTACGGGGACGGCAAGGTCGCCCTGTCGGAGCAGACCGTCAAGGACTGGTGGGCGCTCCTGAAGAAGATCATCGACACGAAGGCGGGCCCGGCCGCGGCCAAGATGCTGGAGACCGGCACCAAGGTCGACCAGGCGCTGCTCGCGACCAACACCAGCGTGTTCGGCAGCTGGTGGAGCAACCAGCTCGACGCGCTGACGAAGGGCTCCGGGCAGGAGCTGGACCTGCTGCGCATGCCGAAGGCGCCGGGCGCCTCCGCCTCGGGCATGTTCCTCCAGCCGGCGATGTACTACACGATCTCGGCCAAGTCCGAGAAGGCGGAGAACGCCCGCAAGTTCGTCGACTTCCTGGTGAACGACCCGGAAGCCGGCGGGATCCTGCTCAGCGACCGCGGCCTCCCCACCAACGCCAAGGTCATCGCCACGATCAAGAGCAGGCTCACCCCGGCGGACCAGAAGGTGCTGGCCTTCATGGACTCCATCAAGGGCGACCTCAGCCCGGTCGTCGTCCCGCCCAAGGGCGCGATGGAGATGGAGGACATCCTCAAGCGCGCCACCGACTCGGTGCTGTTCGGCAAGGCGCAGCCGGACGCGGCCGCCAAGACCTTCCTCACCGAGGCCGACAACGCGCTGTCCTGATGTCCCGGGCCGGTCCCGCCGCCGCGGTTCCGGCCCCCCCGTGACGTGCCGTGCGGCCCGAGGACGGCCGGGCCGCACGGCGCCCGCCCTCTCCCTGGAGTTCTCCCGCCATGCGATACGCCTTCGTCGGGCTCGGCCACCGGGCGCAGATGTACGTCGACGCGCTGCTCGGGGAATGGAGCGACACCGGCGAGATCGCCGCGCTCTGCGACCCCAACCGGACGCGCCTGCGCTACCACCTCGACCGGATCGGCCGCGAGGTCCCGTGCTTCGCGCCCGAGGAGTTCGGGGCCGTGCTCGACCTCGCCGACGCCGTCGTGGTCACCACCGTCGACGCCGCCCACGCCCGCTACGTGGTCGCGGCCCTCGACGCCGGCAAGGACGTCGTCGTGGAGAAGCCGCTGTGCACCACCGCCGAGGACTGCGCGGCGATCGCCGCGGCGGCCGAGCGCGGCCCGGGCAGGCTCGTCGTCACCTTCAACTACCGGTACTCGCCGCGCAACAGCGCCGTCCGCCGGCTCGTCGCGGAGGGCGCGATCGGCGAGGTCACCTCGGTGCACTTCGACTGGGCGCTCGACACCATCCACGGCGCCGACTACTTCCGCCGCTGGCACCGCGACAGGGCGAACTCGGGCGGGCTGCTGGTGCACAAGTCCACCCACCACTTCGACCTGGTCAACTGGTGGATCGCCGACGCCGCCGCCTCCGTGTACGCCCAGACGTCGCTGCGCTTCTACGGCGCCGCGAACGCCCGCGCCCGCGGCCTCACCGGACGTCCCGCCCGGGCCCGCGACGCGGCGGGCCTCGGCACGGACCCGTTCCTGCTGGACCTGGCCGCCGACCCCCGGCTCAAGAGCCTCTACCTCGACGCCGAGCACGAGGACGGGTACCTGCGCGACCAGGACGTCTTCGGCGAGGGCGTGACCATCGACGACAACATGGCGGTCCTCGTCCGCTACGAGGGCGGCGCGATGCTCACCTACTCCCTCAACGCGCACGCGCCCGCCGAGGGGTACCGGGCCGTCCTCAACGGCACCGCCGGACGGCTCGAACTGGACGTCGTCGAGCGCGCGTGGACGCCGCCGCACGCCGCGATCGACCCGACCGCGTCCGGCAAGGAGCACGCCGCGGGCGCGTCCGAGCGGCTGGTGCTGCACCGGCACTGGCGGGAGCCGGAGGAGATCGTGATCGGGAACGGCGCGGGCGCGCACGGCGGCGGCGACGCCCTCCTGCTCGACGACGTGTTCCGGGGACCGTCGCACGACCCGCTCTGCCGCCAGGCCGGGTACCGCGCGGGCGTCGCGAGCGTGATGATCGGCGTCTCCGCCGGCCTGTCCGCCGCGACCGGCGCCCCCGTCGCCCTCACGGCGGACGGCACCCGCCGGGCGGACTGATGCTCGGGGAACTGGCGGAGATCGCCCGCCGCGACCGCGGGCTGTTCCCGCGACCGGGGCCGGACCTGCCCGAACGCCTCCGGGACGCGCTGGGCGTGCTCGACCTGCGCGCCCGCGACGTCCGCGTCGAGCGCCGCTGGACCGGCGCCGGCCTGGACGGGGAGGAACTGTCCTGGACGGTCGGCTTCGGCCCCCGCACCCGCGCGTATCTGCTCCGTCCGCGGGGCGTCGCCGGTCCGCTGCCCGGCGTGCTGGCGATGCACTGCCACGCGGGCATGAAGTGGGCGGGCAAGGACAAGATCGCGGACGGCCCGGAGCCGCCGGCGCCGGAGATCGCCCGCCTGCGCGACCGGCTCTACGGGGGCCGCGCCTACGCGGGCGAGCTGGCCCGCCGGGGCTTCGCCGTGCTGGTCCACGACGTGTTCGCCTGGGGCGGCCGCCGGTTCCCGCTGGATCCCGGCCCTGGCCCGGACGCGAGCGAACCCGACCGCTACGACCGAGCCGCCCGCGACCACGAGCACGTCCTGGCGAAGACCTGCACGCTGCTGGGCACCTCGTTCACCGGGGTCATCGCCTCCGAGGACCTCGCGGCCGCGGCCTACCTGCGCTCCCGTCCCGACATCGCCGCCGTCGCCGCGATCGGGCTGTCGGGGGGCGGGGTGCGGGCCGCGGTTCTGGGGGCGCTCGACTCCGGTGTGGGGGCCGTGGTGGTGGCCGCGGCCGTCTCCTCCTTCCGGGACCTCCGCGAGGAGCACGTGGCGGCGCACTCCTGGATGCTGTTCCCGCCGGGGCTGACCCGGCTGGCGGACTGGCCCGGTGTGGTGGCCTCCCGCGCACCGGCTCCGCGGATGGTCCTCTACGCCGCCGCGGACCCGCTCTTCCCGGCGACCGGGATGCGCCGGGCCCATCGCCAGATCACGGACGCCTACCGGGACGCGCCGGGCCTCTACGCCGGAATGTTCTTCGACGCCCCGCACCGCTTCGACCGCACCATGCAGGACGCCGCCTTCGCCTGGCTCGCCGAGACGGCCGGAAAGGCTCGTTGATCCGACCGGCGAAGTTTCGGTGCGGCGGCCGTTGGGCGTTCCGGCCGTCAGGTCGGTTGAATGCGTTTTCCGATGCACGTTTCAGGGGTCTGAGTCATGAAACAATTGCAGGATTGTTGACGTAATAGTGGTGCGGATCTAACGTGGAGGAAAGCGCTTTCTGAGGAAGGCCGATGTCCGGCCTTCCGCCCGCTCCCACCCCGATGAGCGGCCCATGGCGATGGCCGCGATCGCGCCAGAAAGGCGTCTTGTCCGTGCTTCTGATTCCTTCGTCGCGGGCCCGTCCGCCCCCACCCTACAGCCCGTCCGCGACAATCTGGAAAGCAGTGGAAGCTGCGTCTGTCCTGGGCGCCGCGCAATTCACGCTTTCACTTCGATCCTGCTCAGGAACTGCTCCGACACTCGACAGGAGAAACGACGATGCAGCTGAGATCCCTCATCGCGTGCGGCGGCCTGGTGGCCGGCGGGCTCGCCGCCCTGCCCGGCACCGCCGCGCACGCCGCCACCACCCGCTACGAGGCCGAGACCTCGCCGGCGGTGTGCACCGGCACCATCGACTCCAACCACAGCGGCTACTCCGGCAGCGGATTCTGCAACGCCACGAACCGGGCCGGCGCCTACGCGCAGTTAACGGTGAACGCCCCGGCGGCGGGCAGCGCGACGCTGCGGGTCCGCTTCGCCAACGGCACCTCCGCCGCGCGGGCCGCGGACGTCGCGGTGAACGGCGCGGCCGTCCCGGCGGTGTCGTTCGAGGGCACCGCCTCGTGGGACGCCTGGGCCACCAAGACGATCACGGTGCCGGTGAACGCGGGCGCCAACACCGTCCGGTTCACCCCGACCGGCGCCGAGGGCCTGCCGAACATCGACTACGTCGAGGCCGACACCGGCGACACCCCGCCACCGACCGGCGGCGACACGCTGTACGTGGCGCCGGGCGGCAGTGACGGCGCGTCCGGGACGCAGGCGGACCCGACGACGCTCACCTCCGCGATCGGGCGCGTCGCCCCCGGCGGGACGATCTACCTGCGCGGCGGGACCTACCGCTACTCGCAGACGGTCGCCATCCCGCAGGGCCGCAACGGAACGCAGGGCGACCGCACGGAGCTGTTCGCCTATCCGGGCGAGACTCCGGTGCTGAACTTCGCCGCCATGAGCGAGGACCCGGCCAACCGCGGCCTCGCCGTGAACGGGTCGTACTGGCACGTCCGCGGCGTCGTCGTCGAGCACGCGGGCGACAACGGGATCTTCGTGGGCGGCAGCGGCAACGTCATCGAGCGCGCGGTGACCCGCTTCAACCGCGACTCCGGACTCCAGATCTCGCGGGTCGCCTCCGACACCCCCCGCGACCAGTGGCCCTCCGGCAACCTCGTGGTGAGCTCGGAGTCGCACGACAACGCCGACTCCGACGGGGAGGACGCCGACGGCTTCGCCGCGAAGCTCACCATCGGCTCCGGCAACGTCTTCCGCTACGACGTCTCCCACAACAACATCGACGACGGCTGGGACCTCTACACCAAGAGCGAGACCGGCGCCATCGGCCCGGTGACCATCGAGGACTCCCTCTCCTACGGCAACGGCACGCTCTCCAACGGCGGCCAGGCCGGGAACGGCGACCGCAACGGCTACAAGCTCGGCGGCGAGGACATCGCGGTCAAGCACGTCGTCCGGCGCAGCATCGCCTACGGCAACGGCCACCACGGGTTCACCTACAACAGGAACCCCGGCCCGATGACCGTGTCGGACAACGTCAGCGTCGACAACGAGGAGCGCAACTTCTCGTTCGACGCCGGCACCTCGGTGTTCCGGAACGACACCTCGTGCCGGTTCGCCGTCGACGGGTCGAACGACAAGGTCGTCGGCGACGCCGACGGGTCCGACCAGTTCTGGTCCGGCTCGAACGGCTCCCGGTGCTCCTCCTACGCGGGCGCGCTCGGCTGGTCCTTCGCGCCGGACGGCCGCCTCGTCGTGACCTTCGGGGGCAGAGCACAGACTCCGTGACGGCATGGATCCGGCCTTCCCCCGGCGTCACGCCCGGGGGAAGGCCGGGGTCTCGCGTCAGGCGCGCTGCCAGAGCGCCGGGACGTTCTCCGGCGTCCAGCCGGGCTGTGCCTGGTGGGACTGGATGCACTTGTAGCCGACGCCGTTGTAGGTCACGACGTCGCCGACCTGGTAGACGGTGCCCGCCGCCCAGCTGCCGCTCGGCGGGTCGTCCGGCGGGTCGTCGGGCGGGTTGGACGTGCCGGTGTAGAGCGTCAGGCCGTAGACCTGGAGCCCCTCGTTGACCGGCTGGAAGAACGTCGTCCCGCCGCTGCGGCAGTCGCCGGAGCCGCCGGACGTCGTGCCCTGCGCCTGGCTGCCGGAGATGAACGAGCCGCCCGAGTCGCCCGGCTCGGCGCACACGTTCGTCTGGGTGACCCCGGAGACGGTGCCCTGCGGGTAGGTGACGCTCGTGTTGAGCTGCTGGACGGTGCCGCAGTGCCAGCCGGTGGTGGATCCGGACCGGCACACCGGGGAGCCGGTCTGCGCCACCGTCGAGCCGGAGACGGCCGGGTCCTGTACGGATCCGTAGCCGTTCACGCGCGCGACCGGCGACCAGTTGCCGTTCGTCGCGACCCAGGCGTAGTCGTTGCCAGGGAACGAGGAGCCCTGGAAACTGCCCTGCTGGACCTGGTTGTACCCGCTGGTGGTCGTGCCCGGCTGGCCGCAGTGCCCCGCGGTGATGAAGCCGGGCGTGCCGCCGCGCCTGACAGAGAACCCGATCGAGCAGCGTCCCGAGCCGTTCATGTAATAGGCGTCGCCGCCCCGCAGGTCGTAGTAGGTGCGCGGCCTGATGGCCGAGCGCTTGACGGTGACCTCGGCGGCGTCGACTCCGGCCGCCTTCGCGAAGGCGCGGGCCTCGGCGGGCGCGGAGCTCAGCACCACGATGCGGTTGGCCTGGACGTCCACGTACCAGACGGGGGAGTGGGACGGGGCTTCGCGCGCGGCGGCGCGGTCCAGTTTCGCCTTGGCGGCGGTGAGGTCGGCCAGGCTGCGGCCGACGACGGTCGCCCGCGCGCCCTGGGCGCTGATCTCGGCCGTCCGGGCGGGGTCGGTGGTGGCGACGTGCAGCGTCTCGGCGGTCCTGCCGCTGACCCAGCTCCCGGCGAAGTCGCCGCCGAGCCTCAGCCGCAGCTTTCCGGCGGTGACACCGGAGTCGAACTGGTTGACCAGCGCCTTCTTCGCCTGCGCCTCGGTGAGGCCGAGGTCGCGCCGCATCGCCTTCAGCATGGCCGGCGGAACGTCCGCGGCCGTCGCCGCGGAGTAGGGAGCCGCCGTGCGGGGGGCCGGACGGGCGGGCCCGGCGGGGCCCGGCTGGGCGACCGCGATGCCCTGCGCGCCGGCCAGACCCAGCGCGCCGGCCGCGAGCACGGCGACGCGCATGCTGCGTCTGTGGGACATGGTCTCTCCTCGGGGGTGGGGGTGCGGCAAACGTAGATGTCCTCTCGCGCGGCGAGAAAGGCTCTCCGCCCCCGCGTTCTGGCGAGTTTTCGCCCGTGTCGGAATTCGCCACTGATCCGCTTGCCGTGCGCGGCGTCCGGAAGGCAAAGTCGAATTGCTTCCGTTCAGTCGCGTAAGGGAGCTCGGCGATGGAAGATGTGCGGCCGGAACTGGCAGCAGGGGAAGTATCTGCGGTTCCCGGCGGCGGTTCGGGCCCGGTGTGTGCGGGGTGCGCGCCGGGCCCGGGCCGAAACGGAGGTTACTTGGAAGTCGCACTCCATCGGCTTCATAATCCCTTTCATGTTTCCCGTGACCGCACCAGGTGAGAATCCATTCGCGGCTCTCGGTGTCACCGCCACGCAGCAGACCCTTTACCTCACGCTGCTGTACAACCCGGGCAGCACGCTGGGCGAGCTGGCGGGGATGTCGGAGGCACCGCGTCCCCGCCTGGCGGCGCTCCTCCTGGAGATGGAGGACCTCGGCATGATCAGCGCGGAGGGCGCGGCCGGGGTCGCGGGCGCGGGCGGGGCGGCCGCCCCGGCGGACCGCGCGTACACGGCCCATCCTCCGGACGCCGTGGTCGAGACGCTCATCCGCAAGCGGGAGACCGAGTTCATCCGCGCGCGGATCGAGGCCAAGCGGATCAACGGCGATCTGCTGGCCGCCGAGCAGCGGTCGAACCCCGAGCGGCTGGTGGAGGTGATCGACGGGCTGGACGCGGTGATCCAGCGCTACGAGCAGGTCCAGCGCGCCGCGGTCAGGCACGTGAAGGCCATCGACAAGCCGCCCTACGCCGTCGACCCGGTCAGCCCGAACGCGATCGAGCGCGAGCGCCTGGCGAACGGCGTGGAGTACCGCGCCATCTACACGCCCGAGGCTCTCGCCATCCCCGCGCGCATGGAGCTGGCCCGCGAGGATTCCGGCTTCGGTGAACGGGCCCGCATCCTGGAGAACCCGCCCGCCAAACTCGTCATCGTGGACGACGAGATGGCGCTGATGCCGCTGCGGGGCGACGATCCCGGCATCACCGCGCTCATCCGCCCGTCGACGCTGCTCGACATTCTCATCGAGGTTTTCGACACCTGCTGGGAGCAGGCGACGCCGCTGCGCTTCGACGACGAGTCCGGCCCGGTCGACGTCTGGCCCCGGTTGTCCGAGGCCGACCGGCATCTGCTCACCCTCCTCGCCGCCGGGCTGAAGGACGAGGCGGTGGCCCGCCACACCGGGATGGGCGCGCGCACGGTCAGCCGGCACGTCGCCCGCCTCCTGCGCACCCTCAACGCCCGCACCAGGTTCCAGGCGGGCGTCCACGCCGCCCGTCGCGGCCTGGTCTGAGACCCCGCGACCGCGCGGGCTCCTTCACACGCGTCCGGCCGAACGGGCCGGCGTGCTCACTCGCCGGACCCGCGGGCGGGGCGTGCGCGCCGGGTGTCGACGTTGGCGGTCAGGGTCGCGAGCAGGCCGGGCAGGTCCGCCACGGTCCGCTCGGGCAGGCCGGTGACGGTCTCCTCCGCCAGGGCGCACCACAGGTCCTTGACCCGCTCGGCCAGGGCTGCGCCGGAGTCGGTGAGCTCCACGATGCTGGCGCGCCTGTCCGAAGGCGCGGGCCTGCGGCGGACATGCCCGGACGCCTCCAGCTTGCGGGTCATGAGCGTGACGCTGGGCGGCTCGCAGCCGAGCGCCTCGCTGAGCTGGGCCTGGATCCTCGGGCCGGTCCGCGCGAGTTCGAGGAGCAGCGCCTCCTGGCCGGGGTGCAGGCCGAGCGGGGCCAGCAGGGCGGCGGCCCGGGCCCGGTGGCGCAGGCTCAGCAGCCGGACGGCCTGGTTGATCGCGTCGGCTCGGTCGAAGTCCACGGCCCCTCCTTGACGGATTAGTTATGCGCATAACATTATGCGCATAACTAATTCTAGCGCGACGTCGAGGAGCCGACATGTCCGTGAAGGTCGCCGTCATCTACTACAGCTCGACGGGCGCCGTGCACGCGCTCGCGCAGGCCGTCGCCGAGGGCGCCGCGTCAGCCGGGGCCGAGGTGAGACTCCGGCGGGTCGCCGAACTGGCGGCCGGCAGCACGATCGACGAGAACCCGCGGTGGCGGCGGCACGTGGACGCCACCGCCTCGATCGCGGAGGCCGCCGTGGAGGACCTGGCGTGGGCCGACGCGTACGCGTTCGGGACGCCGACCCGCTTCGGCGCGCCCGCCGCACAGCTCAAGCAGTTCATCGACCAGAGCGTCGGGCTGTGGCGCGAAGGCGTGCTGGCCGACAAGCCGGTGACCGCGTTCACCTCGGCGTTCAACCGCCACGGCGGCAACGAGGCCACGATCATCTCGCTGGCCAACGTCTTCTACCACTGGGGCGCGCTGATCGTCCCGCCCGGCTACACCGACCCGGCCGTCTACGCCGCCGGAGGCAACCCCTACGGCGCCTCGGCGGTGACCGGCCCGTCCGGCGACGGCCCCGACACGGCGTCCCTCGACGCGGCCCGCCACCAGGGCCGCCGCCTCGCCCGGACCACGGCCCGCCTGCTGGCCGGAACCCGCGCCACCGGCGTGAACGGAGGCGCCGCCGAGGGCGAGCGCGCCGCCGAGACGAACGTCCGGACGCCGGCGTGAGCGGCCGCGTTCCTTCGAACGTGGGAGGTTCCCGTGTCGTCTGAGTTGTCCGCGAAGGCGTCGAGCCGGGAGTCCGCGAAGGCGGGGACCGGGCCCGGGCGCCTCGTGCTGGCGCTGGTGTGCGCGTGCCAGTTCATGGTGATCCTGGACGCGTCCATCGTGAACGTCGCCCTGCCCTCGGTCGACCGGGACCTCGGCTTCGGCGCGGCCGGACTCGCCTGGGTGGTGAACGGCTACCTGCTCACCTTCGCCGGGCTGATGCTGCTGGGCGGGCGCGCCGCCGACCTGGCCGGCCACCGCCGGGCGCTGGCCGCCGGGATGTTCCTGTTCTCCGCCTCCAGCCTGGCCGGCGGCCTGGCGGCCGCGCCGCAGGTCCTGGTCGCGGCGCGCGCCGTCCAGGGCGCGGGAGCCGCGCTGCTGGCCCCGGCGACGCTGGCCGTGATCAACACCGGCTTCACCGGGGGCCGCGAGCGGGCCCGGGCGTTCGGCGCCTGGTCCGCCGCGGGCGGCGTGGGCGGGATGGCGGGCGCGCTCGCGGGCGGGGCCCTCACGACCGGCCTGTCCTGGCGGTGGGTGTTCCTGATCAACGTGCCGATCGGCGCGGTGCTGATCGTGGTGGCCCTGACGTCGCTGCCCGGCGCGCGGACCGGCCGGCGGGAGCCGCTCGACCTCCCCGGCGCCGCCGCCGGGACGGCCGGGGCGGCCGCGCTGATCTACGGGGTCATGCAGAGCGCCGGCCACGGCTGGACGTCCGCGCGGGTCGCCGGCCCGGTCGCGGCCGGCCTGCTCCTGCTCGCCGTCTTCCTCGTGGTGGAGGGGCGCTTCGCCGCCCGGCCGCTGATGCCGCTGCGGCTGTTCAGGATCCGGGGGGGGGGTGGCCGTGGGCGGCGGCATGCTGCTGCTCTTCGGAGGGATCGCCATCGCGATGTGGTATTTCACGTCGCTGTTCCTGCAGAACGTCCTGGGCTACGGCGCGCTCCGGGCCGGGCTCGGGCAGACGCCCGCGGCCGTGGTGTTCATGCTGGTCGCGCGCTTCGCCGCCGGGCTGCTGCCACGGACGGGCGCGCGCCTCCTGGTGCTGGCGGGCTGCGGCTGCTTCCTCGCGGGGTTCGGCTGGCTCTCCCAGGCCGGCGCCGGGAGCGGCTACCTCACCGGCGTGCTCGGACCCACGCTGCTCGTCGCGGTCGGCATCGGGCTGACGTTCCCCACCCTCATGGCCGCGACGACCGCGGGCGTCCCCGAGGGCGACGCGGGCGTCGTCGGCGGGCTGGCCAACACCGCCTCCCAGGCGGGCGGGGCGGTGGGCCTGGCGGTGCTCGCGACGGCCGCCGCCGCGCGCACGCGGGCCGCGTCCGGCGCGCCGGGCACGACCGCCGCCCTCGCCGCCGGCTACGACCGGGTCTTCCTGATCGCGGCCGGTCTGGGCCTGCTCATCGCGGCGGCCGGACTGCTGCTGCCGGGCCGCGGGGACGCGTCCTGACGATCGATGCATCCGCCGGGCCGCCCCGGTACGAAGTGGTCGTGTGGGATTCGTGCGCAGAATGCGGCTCGGCTGGGACGCGCCGGCGCCGCGCCCCCTCGGACTGCTCGGCGCGGGCCTGCTGGCCGCGATGGTGGCGGCCCAGGTCGCGTCCGGGCTGAGGCCCGAGCCGATCCGGCTGACCAGCGTCGTCGTGGTGCTGCTGGCCGCGAGCGCCGTGGCGTTCCTCGCCGACCGGCGGAGCCCCGGCCGCGCGGCCGGGGCCTTCGCCGCGACGGTGGCCATCGGCTACGCGGCCGAATGGGTCGGCATCCGCACGGGCGTGCCGTTCGGGGAGTACTCCTACACCTCGGTGCTGCGCCCGCAGGCCGGGGGCGTGCCGGTCATCGTGGCGGCGGCGTGGGGCGGCATGGGGCTGGCCGCGCACGCCGTCGCGACCGCGATCGCCCCGCGGAACCGGGTCGCGCGGTGGGCGGCGGGGGCCGCGGCGCTGACGGCGTGGGACCTGTTCCTGGACCCGCAGATGCTGCGGCTCGGCCTGTGGACGTGGGCGGACGAGGGCCCCTACCGGGGGGTCCCGCTCAGCAACTTCGCCGGATGGCTGGCGGTGTCGTTCCTGGTCATGCTGGCGATCGACCTGATCGCCGGACGGGAGGACACCGGACGGGAGGACGCCGCACTCCCGTCCTGGCGAAAGGGCCCGTCCCGGGGGCTCGTCACGCTCTACTCGGTGATGGCGGGTATGGAGACGGTGGCGTTCGCGGCGGTGTTCGAGCCCAGGGACCCGCTCGTCGCGGCGGCGGGCGGGGTGGCGATGGGGGCGTTCGCCGTCCCGGCATGGAGGCGCGCATGGCGGAAGTGATCGTGGTCGGCGGCGGGGTCGGCGGGATGACCGCCGCGCTGCGGCTGGCACGCGGCGGCCACGACGTCCGGCTGTACGAGCGGCTGGACCGGCTCGGCGGGAAGCTGGCGGAGTACGAGCGGGACGGGTTCGCGTTCTCGCTCGGCCCGTCCCTGCTGACCATGCCGCGCCTGTTCCAGGAACTCGGGGTGGACGTCCCGCTGGTGGAGCTGGACGAGCTGTGCCGGTACCACTTCGCCGACGGGACGCGTCTGCGCGCGTTCCGCAGCCCCGCCCGGATGGAAGAGGAGGTCGACCGGCTCAGCCCCGGGCAGGGTGCGGCCTGGCGGTCCTTCTACGGCTGGGCGGAGGAGTGCTACGCGGCCTCGGAGCGGACGTTCTTCTCCGGGCCGCTGGGACGCCCCTCCGAGAAGCCCCGGATCGGCGACCTGTTCTCGGTCGCGCCGGGCCGGACGTTGGACGGCCTGGCGCGGCGCTTCTTCGACGACCCGCGCATGCGGCAGTACGTCGGCCGGTACGCGACGTACGCGGGGTCGAGCCCGTACCAGGCGCCGGCGGCCCTCGGCTGCGTCCCGGCCATCGAGCACGGGCACGGCGGCTGGTACGTGACGGGCGGACTGCCGCGCATCGCCGACGCCCTCGCCCGGCTCCTGACCGATGCGGGCGTCGAGGTGCACACCGGGACCGAGGTGGCGGAGGTGGTCGCCGGCCGCTCGGCGGTGTCGGGCGTGGTGCTGGCGTCGGGGGAGCGGGTGGACGCGGACGCCGTGGTGGTCAACGCGGACGCCGCCGCGCTGTACGGCTGGCTGCTGCCCGACCGGCGCCGGCTGCGCAGGCTCGCCGGGCTCGGCCTGTCGTCGTCGGCGTTCCTGCTGCTCGCGGGGGTGGACGGCCGCACGGAGGACCTGCCGCACCATTCCGTCGTCTTCTCGGCGGACTACCGCAAGGAGTTCGACGACATCTTCCGCCGGAACGTGCCGCCGGACGACCCGACCGTCTACATCGGCTGCTCGGCGGTGGACGACCCGGCGCAGGCCCCGTACGGGGCGGAGAACTGGGCGATGCTGGTGAACGTCCCGGCGCGCGATCCCGGCCGCTGGCCGATGTCCCGCGAGTCCTACCGGGACCTGGTCCTGGAGCGTCTGGCGAAGCGCGGGCACGACCTGTCGGGACGGCTCCGCTTCGTGGACATGTTCACGCCCGCCGACCTGCGCGACCGGTACGGCGCCTGGGGCGGAGCCATCTACGGCACCCCCTACCAGGGACGCCTCGCGCCGTTCCGCAGGCCCGGCAACCGCGGGCCGCGGCGCGGCCTCTACCTGGTGGGCGGGTCGGCCCATCCCGGCGGCGGTCTCCCGCTCGTCGCGATGGGCGGACGGATCGTCGCCGCCCTCGTGAACCAGGACTTCGGCGGCGCCCGCGGCACCGCGCCCCGCGAGAGAACGGAGACGCGATGAGGGCGATGACCGTCCTCCAGGCGGCCGCCGCCGGGGTCGTCGCGGCGCGGCTCGCCCGGGGGCGCCACCGTCCCGAACCGCTGAGGCCGGGCGCGGCGGGTCGACCGCCCGAGCGGGTGTCGGTGGTGATCCCCGCGCGCGACGAGGAGTCCCGCATCGGGGCGTGCCTGGCGCCGCTGCTCGCCGACCCCGCCGTGAGCGAGGTCATCGTCGTGGACGACGAGTCGCGCGACGGCACGGCGCGGCTGGCGAAGAGCCTGGGCGCCACCGTCGTCGAGGGCGCGCCGCTGCCGGACGGGTGGGTCGGCAAGCAGTGGGCCCTGCACCAGGGCGTGCGGGCCGCGACCGGCCCGATCGTGGTCCTGCTGGACGCCGACATGCGTCCCAAGCCGGGCCTCTGCGCGGAGCTGGCGGCGCTCCTGAACGCCCACGACCTGGTGAGCGCGGGGCCCCGCTTCATCTGCGACAACGCGGTGGAGCAGGCGCTGCACGCCTCGCTGCTGGCCACGCTCGTCTACCGCTTCGGCCCGATCGGTTCGACGACGGGCCCGGCCGGGCCGGGGGCGTCCGCGGAGCGGCTGCTCATCAACGGCCAGTGCATGGCCTTCCGCAAGGCGCGCATGGACGAGGCCGACGGGTTCGCGCGGGTCCGGCGCCATCTCACCGACGACGTGGCGCTCGGCAGGCTGCTCGCCCGCGACGGCTGGCGGGTCGCGTTCGTGGACGCGGGCCCGCTGCTGGAGGTGGACATGCACACCTCCGCCGCGGACGTGTGGCACGGGTGGGGGCGTTCCATCGCGCTGCGGGACGTCACCCCCGCGGCCCATCTGGCGGGCGACCTGGCCGTGGTGTGGCTGACCGCCGCGCTGCCCGTCCTGCGGCTCGCGGCGGGACGGCCGACGCCGCTCGACCTCGGCCTCCTCGCGCAGCGGCTCCTGCTCGTGACGGCGCTGCGCGGCAGCTACGCGCGTCCCGGGCCCGGGCTCGCGGCGTCCCCGTTCATGGACGTGGCGACGGCCGTCCGGCTCACCTGGTCGGCGCTGCTGCCGGCGCGCACCTGGCGCGGCCGGGACTACGGCCCGGCGACGTTCAGGTCCGCCGTCCGGCCAGCGCCGCCTGCCCGAAGCGCAGCCCGATGAGGCACATCAGCGCCCCGGTCCCGGCGACCTGCTCGACCGGCGCGAAGAACAGCTGGAGCACCGGCAGCGAGAACACCGCGAGGCGGGTGCCCCACGCGAACGAGAAGACGAGGCTGCCCGCGAAGAGCAGGACGAGGCCGAGCGCGAACGCCACCGGGCAGATCACCGCGAACCCGCCCGCGAACGTCAGGATCGAGCGCCCGCCCCGGCGCCCGGCGAACACCGGCCAGGCGTGGCCGGCCATCGCCGCGCCGACCGCCGCGTACACCGGCAGGACGCTCGCCCCGGCCACCGAACCGAACCGGCCCGTCTCGGCGCCGCTCACCAGCAGGCCGACCAGCCCGGCCGCCGTCCCCTTGAGCATGTCGCCGGCGAAGACGGGCACGGAGGCCTTCCGGCCGAGCTGCTCCATGACGTTCCAGAAGCCGGGGTTGCGGTCGCCGACGTCGCGCGGATCGAGGCCGTGGGCGCGCCCGACGAGCACCGCGACGGGCACCGAGCCGAGCAGGTAGCCGCCGACGACCGCCACGAGCATGGGAATCACCGCTGTGAACACGGGACCACCGCCATGAGCACGGACATCATCGCCTCGTTCCACCTCGTCAGGTACGCGGGAGTGGACGCCATGCGGCACATGGCGTTCGACCGTCCGGTGCTGCGCGGCACCGGAGGGCTGCGGTTCTGGCGGCTGCTCGGGACGGGGAGGGGCCGCTCCATGAGCCTCGGCGCCGACCTGCGCCGCTGGGCCCTGTTCGCGGTGTGGGACGGCGAACCGGCGCTGGAGCGCTTCCTCGCGCGCTCGCCGATCGCGGCGCGGTGGCGGGACGAGGCCGAGGAGTCCTGGCATGTGCGGCTCGCGCCGCTGGCGTCCCGGGGCGGCTGGGGAGGGGCGGACCCGCTCGGGGACACGGTGGACCGTCCCGCGCCGCGCGGGCCGGTGGCCGTGCTGACCAGGGCGTCGATCCGTCCGCGACGGCTGGTGGCGTTCTACCGTTCCGTGCCGGACGTGGACCGCCTGCTGGGCGGCCAGGACGGCTGCCTCGCCTCGGTCGGGATCGGGGAGTGGCCCCTCGCCCGGCAGGCGACTTTTTCGCTGTGGCGGGACGAGGCGTCCGTCCACCGCTACGCCTACCAGGGGAGCGCCCACCGCGCCGTCATCAGGCGCGTCCGCCGCGAGGGCTGGTACAGCGAGGAGCTTTTCGCCCGCTTCGTTCCGTTCGGTGCCGAGGGGACCTGGGACGGCCGCGACCCGCTGCGCCCCGGGGAGCGGGACGGAGCCGCCCCCGGCCCCGTGGCTCACTGACCCTCCGCGGCCAGGTCGCGTGCCACCACGCAGGCGCGCGCGACGGCCGCCGCGTTCGACGAGCCGTGCGCGACGACGACCGTCCCGGTCAGGCCCAGCAGGGCGGCGCCCCCGTGGGTGTCGGCCGCGTAGAGCCGCGCGACCGCCTCCAGGGGCCCGGTGTCGGTGACCCCGGCGCGCGCGACGAGGCCGAGCGTCGTGCGGACGCAGCCCTCGATGTTCTTCAGCACGACGTTCCCGGTGAACCCGTCGGTCACGACCACGTCGACGGTTCCGGCCAGGACGTCGTGGCCCTCGACGTTGCCGTGGAAGCGCACCGGCATCCCCGGCAGCAGCACCGCCGCGTCCCGGACGAGCCGGTTGCCCTTGCCCGGCTCCGCTCCGATGGACAGCAGCCCCACCGTGGGGTCGGCCACGCCCAGGACGCTCCGCGCGTACTCGGCGCCGAGCGTCGCGAACTGCGCCACCATCTCCGCCGAGGGGTCGGCGGTGCCGCCCGCGTCGACCAGGACGGTGTGGCCCGACAGGGCGGGCAGCGCCACGGCCAGCGCGGGGCGCAGCACGCCCTCGCGCCGCCCGAAGGCGCGGACCGCGCAGGTCACCACCGCGCCGGTGGACCCGGCCGACACGAACGCGGCCCCCTCGCGGCGGGCCAGCTCGCAGCCCACCATCAGGCTGGACTTCGCCTGGAACGCGGCGTTCGAGCCCCGGTCGGCCATGGGGATCACGTCGTCGGCGTGCTGCACCTCCAGCTCGCCGATGCCGCCGTGCCGCCGCAGCTCCTCGTCGATCTCGTCGGCCCGTCCCACCAGGAGGACGGGCACGCCGTGCTCGCGGTGCGCCGCCAGCGCGCCCGGCACGGTCTCGGCGGGCCCGCGGTCGCCGCCCATCGCGTCGAGCACGACCCGCGCCGTGTCCGCCGCGTACTGGCCGCCCGTCCCGCCCATGTCAGACCGTCCCGGCGGGAACGCGCCGCTCGGCCCGGCCCGCGGCGGACGCCGCCACCAGGTGCCGCGCGTAGATCACGGCGCGGCGGCGGCGGGGCACCCGCGCCCGCCCGGCCAGCACGTCGTGGCCGGACGCCTCGATCTCGTCCAGGATCCCGCCGTACAGCTCGTGCGCCGCGCGGATGCAGGGACGCGAGGACGGCACCAGCAGCTTCACCCCCTCCAGCGCCCGGGCGTAGTGCTCCCGCGCGCGGCCGGCCTCGAAGGCCACCAGCTCGCGGAGGCCGGGCGTGCACGTCCCGGAGGCCAGGTCGTCCTCGGTGACGCCGAACTTCTTCATGTCGTTCGCCGGGAGGTAGACGCGGCCGCGGCCCAGGTCCTCGGCCACGTCGCGCAGGAAGTTGGTCAGCTGGAACGCCCGCCCGAGCTCCCGAGCGGGCTCGCGCGCGGACCGCCCGGCGCCGGGCAGGGTCTCCAGGACGGGCAGCATCATCAGGCCGATGGCGGCGGCCGACCCCTCCATGTAGGCAAGCAGATCGTCGTACGTCGCGTAGCGGGTGACGGTCAGGTCGGCGCGCATCGACTCCAGGAACGCGTCGATGTCCGCACGCTCGACGTCGAACGACCGCACGGTGTGCACCAGCGCGGGCAGCACCGGGTCGCGGACGTGCTCGCCGGCCAGCGCCGCGTCGAGCCGCTCCTTGACCTGGTCCAGTGCCGCGCCCCGGCCCTCCGCGCCGGTGGCCTTGTACTCGTCGACGATGTCGTCCACATGGCGGGCGAACCCGTACAGCGCGTGGACGTGCCGGCGTTTCCACGCGGGCAGCAGCAGCGTCGCCAGATAGAAGGAGCGTCCGTGCCGGGCGTTCAGGCGGCGGCAGTGCTCGTAGCTCGCGGTCAGCGTCATCGGGCGCCCTCCAGGATCCGGGCGGCGGCCAGCCTCCCGGAGATCAGCGCCGGTGGGACCCCCACCCCCGGCGCGGTGTACATCCCGGCGAAGTGCAGTCCCGGGACGCGGCGGCTCCGGCCGGACGGGCGGAACCACGCCGTCTGCCGGAAGCGGTGGTCGAGGGCGAAGGGCGTGCCCGCCGAGTGGCCGAGACGCTCCCACGCCGGTGGGTCGAACGTCTCCCGGGGCGCCGCCGACAGGTCGCCGTACCCGAGGTCGGCCAGGCGGCCCAGCAGGCGGTCTTCCAGGTGCGGGGCGAGACGGTCCCAGTCGGCTCCGCCCGCCAGATTCGGCGCGGGCTCCAGGACGCTCAACGTCGAGTGCTCCGCGGGCGCGGCGGTGTCGTCCGATTCCGGATACGTCACGAGAAGGCTCGGGTCGGGCTGCGGACGTCCGGCCGCCAGGGCGGAGAAGACGCCGCCCCACTCGCGGCCGAAGTGCAGGGTGTGGTGGGACTGCCCGGGCAGCCGCCGGTCCAGCCCGAAATGCATGACCAGGCAGGACGGCGAGTACCGCGGCCTGCGCAGCCGCCAGTCGCCGGCCCCGTCCGGCAGCAGCCCGGCGTGCGCCCGCGGCAGGTCGCAGGCGACGACGACGCTGCTCGCGGGGAGCCGCTCACCGGTGTCCAGCCGGACCGCCGTCACGCCGTCCGCCCCGGTCTCGACCCGTTCGGCGTGGACGCCGTACCTGATCGAGGCGCCGGCCTTCTCCGCGACGGCCGCCAGCGCCTGCGGCACGGCGTGCATGCCGCCCCGGGCGGGGAAGTAGACGCCGCCGACGGTGTCCATGTGCGCGACGACCGCGTAGATCGCCAGCGCCTTGTGCGGGGGCAGCCCCACGTAGAGCGCCTGGAAGGTGTGGGCCCTGACGAGCCGCTCGTCGGTCAGGTGACCGGCCACGAAGCGGTCCAGGCGCCGGAACCCGCCCGCCGCCGCCAGCCTGAGCAGCGCGTAGGGCCGCGCCATGCCGCGCAGCCGGGTCATGTCCGCGTCGATGAACGACGACCACTCCGCCTCGAACATCTCCCCGAGGCGCCGCCGGAACCGCAGGTACCGCGCCGCCTCGGCCGGGCCGCACAGCTCCCGGACGTTCGCGGCCATCCGCTCGGCGCCGCCCACCACGTCCAGCCGGGAGCCGTCGTGGAACGCCAGCCGGTAGAACGGGTCCAGGCGCCGCAGCGGCAGCACGCTCTCCAGGTCGGCGCCCGCCGCGCCGAACGTCTCGGCGAGCACGTCCGGCATGGTCAGCACCGAAGGTCCGGTGTCGAACCGGTACCCGCCGGTGTGGACGGTGCCGCAGCAGCCGCCGGGCACGTCCCTGGCCTCGACCAGCACCACCTCGCGTCCCCGCGCCGCCAGATGGACCGCGGCGGACAGGCCGCCGAGACCCGCTCCGATCACGACGACCGGGCCACGCCCTCCCATCAGCCCCGCCCTCTCATCGGCACGAGTCGGGTTCGCAACTTCTTCTCCATCGCCGTCCCGAGTGGGTTCCGCGCAGTTCTTCGGTTCTGCGTCGTTCTTCAGGTCTGCACAGTTCTTCGGGACGCGAGGCCCGGTCGGTTGCATCCCCCACCTGCGGGGGCCGTGAGCGGCAGGACGTCAGTGGGCCCGCACGGTCGCCCGCGCCTTCGGCTTCTGGCCCTGCTCGGCAGCGCGGACGATGCCCGAGCACATCCCACCGAAGATCACGTCGTGGAACGGACGGAACGCCCACCAGTACGCGTGCCCGGCGAGACCCCGGGGGTGGAACAGGGCCCGCTGCGTGAGGGACGTCCGGGAGCCGTCGCGGCGCACGGAGAACTCCAGCCAGGCCAGCCCCGGCAGCCGCATCTCGGCCCGCAGCCGCAGCAGCCGCCCCGGCTCGATCTCCTCCACGCGCCAGAAGTCCACCGCCTCCCCGATCCGCAGCCGGCGCGGGTCGCGGCGGCCGCGCCGCAGCCCGACCCCGCCCACCAGCCGGTCGAGGACGCCCCGGGCCTGCCAGGCGACGGGGAAGGAGTACCAGCCGCGGTCGCCGCCGATCCCCTCGACCACCTCCCACAGCCGCTCGGGCGGCGCGCCGGTCCAGCGGACCTGCTCGTCGGTGTAGAGGCTGCCGCCCGCCCAGTCCGGGTCCGTCGGCAGCGGGTCGCTGGGCGCGCCGGGCGTGCTCGCCGACGACCAGCGCGTCGCGACGTCCGCCTCCCGGACGCGGCGCAGCGCCAGCTCGACCGAGCGCTCGAACCCGACCGTCCCGCCGGGCGGCGGCGGCACGTACTCGGCGAGGTCGTTCTCCCTGCACACGACCTCGTTGCGCAGCGACTCCACCAGCGGTCGCGCCAGGGCGCCGGGGACGGGGGTGATGACCCCCACCCAGTGGCTCGACAGCCACGGGCTCAGCACGGGGACCGGAAGGATGATCCGCCGCTTGAGCCCCGCCACGCGCGCGTAGCCGCGGATCATGTCGAGGTAGGTGAGCACGTCCGGCCCGCCGATGTCGAACCCCCGGTTCACGTCCGCGGGCAGGTCCGCGGCCGCCACCAGGTAGTACAGGACGTCCCGGATCGCGATCGGCTGGATGCGGCTGCGCACCCAGCGCGGCGTGACCATCGCCGGCAGCCGCTCGGTCAGGTACCGCAGCATCTCGAACGACGCCGAGCCCGAACCGATGATCACGGCGGCGCGCAGCCAGGCGGTCGGCACCCCGCCGTCCAGCAGGATCCGGCCGACCTCGGCGCGGGACCGCAGGTGCGCCGACAGCTCCTCCTCCGGCTCCATGCCGCCGAGGTAGACCAGCCGCCCCACCCCCGCCTCCCGCGCCGCGGCGGAGAACGTGCGCGCCGCCCGCCGGTCGGTCTCGGCGAAGCCGCCGTTGCCGCCGATCGCGTGGATCAGGTAGTAGGCGACGTCCACGCCCTCCAGGGCCCGCCGGGTCGACGCGGGGTCGGTCGCGTCGGCCTCGACGATCTCCACCCGGTCCGCCCACGGCTGGTCGCGCAGCCGCTGGGCCGAGCGCGCCATGCACCGCACCCGGAATCCGGCGTCCAGGAGTTCCGGCACGAGGCGGCCTCCGATGTAGCCGCTGGCTCCCGTGACGAGGCAGAGCCGCCCTTCCCCGGTGTCCATCGGTCTCCCTCGGTCGTCGTCGGCCGGGCGGGCCGGGCCGCCCTCGTCGGGGGTCATCGGTCGTCCGGGTCGATGATCGGCGGCGGGTAGTCCAGTGACCGCCTGCGGTCCTCGTCCAGCGTCCAGGGCCGGTGGACGCGGGCCCCCTCGACGCCGGCGAGCTCGGGGACGTACCTGCGGACGTAGTCGCCGCGCGGGTCGAAGCGCGCCGCCTGCCGGAACGGGTTCATGACCTGGTCGGGCCGGGTGCTGTTCCCCGTACCGGCGACCCACTGCCAGTTCCCCGCGTTGTCGGCGACGTCGCCGTCGACGAGCCACTCGTTGAAGTGGCCGAGGCCCCGCCGCCAGTCGATGCCGAGGTCGCGGGTCAGGAACGAGGCGGTGATGAGCCTGGCGCGGTTGTGCATGAACCCCTCGCGGTGCAGCTGGCGCATCCCCGCGTCCACGATCGGGACGCCGGTCGTCCCGTCGCACCACGCGGCGAAGGCGTCCTCGTCGTCCTTCCACCGCCGGTCGCGCGACCGGTAGTCGCGCCGCGGCAGGTCGGGGAAGGCGGCGGCGACCTGGTGGTGGAAGTCCCGCCACGCCAGCTGGCGCCGGTAGGCGTCCGGCGCGGCCTCCGCCAGTTCGCGCGGCGACACGCAGCCGAACTTCACGTACGGGCTGAGCCGGGACGTGCGGTCGGCGGCGAGATCGTCGCGGACGTCGTCGTACTCGGCGGCGTCGTCGCGCAGCCACGCCGCCATGCGCTCGCGTCCCGCGCGCTCCCCGCCGGGCGCGAGGTCGGGGGACGGGGACCCCGAGGTCAGGTCGGCGAGCCGGGGCAGCGCGCCCGGCCTCACACCGGACGGCAGCCGGACCTTCTCGGGCGCGTCCACGGCCGGGCGCCACCGGGCCGCCTCCCAGGCCCGCCAGTACGGGGTGAACACCTTGTAGTGGTCGCCGCTGACCGGGGTGAGCTCGCCGGGCGTGACCACGGTGATGCCGGGGTGCGCCGTCACGTGCAGGTCGAGGCCGTCGGTGCGCGCGGCCTCCCGGACGCGGTCGAGGCGCCGGGCCGCGTACGCCGTCCGCTCGTCGGCGAGCAGCAGCGAGCGGGCGCCGGTCTCGCGGGCCAGCCGGACGACCTCCCCGGCCGGGTCGCCGCGCCGCACCACCAGGTCGCCGCCCCGGTCCTTGAGCGACTTTCGCAGTTCGTCCAGGCTGTCGAGCAGGAACCGGACACGGTTGGGCGCGGCGAACGGACCGTCCAGGATCGCGTCGTCGAAGACGAAGACCGGGACGATCCGTCCGGCCTCGCAGGCCGCGGCCAGAGCGGGGTTGTCGCGTACCCGGAGGTCGCGGGTGAACAGCATCAGCGAGGTGTCCATCACCTGAGTCTTCGGAGCCGGGGGCGCGAACGGTTGCGGTAGGCGATGTCGCCGTTCAGCGCGGTGGCGAACGCGCACCATGCCGCGTAGGGGAGCAGCGCGGCGGCCGCGGCACGGTCGGCGCGGGCCGTGCGGCGGATCAGTTCGGCGTTGCTGGCGTCCAGCAGCAGCGTGCCCGCGACCCCCGCGCCCGTGCTGCGGCGGCCGAAGAACAGGTGGTTCCAGCCCGCGTTCAGCACCAGGTTGACGCCGAGGCTCGCGGCCAGGGCGCGGCGCCGGCGGCCTCGCGACCTCAGCAGCGCGCGCCCGCCGGCCCAGGCGACGCTCGCGTACAGCGGCGTCCACACGACCCCGAAGGCCCAGGAAGGAGGCTGCCACGGGGGTTTGTCGAGGGCGCGGTACCAGCGGCTGCCGGGATCGACGGCCTTGGCCCCGGCCGCCGCGGTCGCCGTCACCGCCGCCGCGGTGGCCCCGTAGACGGCCCACCGGGTGCTCGTCCGGACGTGATGCCGCTCGCTCGTCGCACTCATGGCCGTGAGCCTTCCCGCTGCGGCGGCATCCGCACGTCCGCGTTCGCTGAGGTCAGGGCGGCCCGGGATGCAACCGGAACGACCGGCTCCGGCGAAGACCAGGGAGACCGTACGACCAGGCGGCCGTGCGACCGGTGGGCTCGTCCGCCCGGGGACGTCGCGGAACCGGAGACGCCGTACGCTGTGCCGTCGGAGCAGCACGGGAGATCGAAACGCATGCGTGGGGAGACGGACCGGGAACCGGGACTGGGCGTGGGCGCGGTGGCGCGGCGCCTGGGCCTGGCGGCCGCCACCCTGCGCACGTGGGACCGCAGGTACGGCATCGGCCCGAGCGGGCGCAGCCCCGGCGGCCACCGCCGCTACACGCCCGGGGACGTGGCACGGCTCGAAGCGATGCAGCGGCTGATCCTCGCGGGCGCCCCGCCGGGCGAGGCGGCCCACGTCGCGCTGCGCGAGCCGCCCGGCGAGCCGCGCCCGCCGCGCGGGCACGGCGCCGGAGGCAACCGCGTGCCCGTCGGGGAGGCGCCCGCCGGAGCGGACACCGCCGAGGTGCGCGGCCTGGCCCGCGCGGCGATGTCCCTGGACGTCCCCGCCATGAACGACGCCGTCCGGACCGCGATCGCGCGGGACGGGGTCGTGCGGGCCTGGGACGGCCTGATGGTCCCGGTCCTGGTCGGCATCGGCCGCAAGCACGCGTCGTCCGGCGGCTGCGTCGAGGTCGAGCACCTGCTGTCCACCGTGGTGCTCGGCGGGCTGGCGGAGGTGCCGCCGCCCGCGCGGCCGGTGAACGTCCGGCCCGTCCTGCTGGCCTGCGCCCCCGAGGAGCAGCACAGCCTGCCGCTGTACGCGCTGGCCGCCGCGCTGGCGCAGGGCGGTGTCGCGGCGAGCCTGCTGGGGGCGCGGGTGCCCGCGGACGCCCTCGCCGCCGCGATCCGGCGTACGGGGCCGGGCACCGTCTTCGTCTGGTCGCAGATCGCCCGCACCGGCGACCCGGACTGGCTGTCCGATCTTCCGGGAACCCGTCCCGCGGTGCGGCTGCTGGCCGGCGGCCCGGGCTGGAGGCGGGACCGGCTGCCGGACGCCGTCCGCTTCGTGACGAGTCTTTCCCAAGCCGTCACCGAGATTTTGGACGGCCCCGCGGCGCCCTGATCCGCCGGGAAAGCCGCACGATCGCATCACCCGTCGCCGTGTCGGGCTCGACGCCGCCCCCGGAATCGACTATGAACAAGTTTTGAAACGATTCCCTCGGGAAAGGCCCAGCTCATGAACCTGGGAGAGCGGCTCGCATGCGGGGACGAGACCGCGCTCGCCGAGTGCTACACCTCGCTCGGCCCGCTCGTCCGCCGCCATGTCGTCCGGCTCGTGCCCCGGCACGCCGTGGACGACGTCGTCCAGCTGGTCTTCCTGGAGGTCTGGAAGTCGCGCCGCCGCTTCGACCCGTCCCGCAACCTGGAGCCCTGGGTCCTCGCCATCGCCCGCAGGCGCGCCATCGACCAGCTCCGCGCCGAGGCCCGCCACTACCGCAGGACGCTGCCCCTGGAGGACCACGCGGAGCTTCCCGCCGCGCGGACCCCCGACGCCTCGCCGTCCGTGGAGACCGCCTGCGACGTCCGGGACGCCCTCGCGGTCCTGCCGCTGCCGCAGCGGCAGGCGATCGTCATGGCCCACTTCGGGCAGCTGACGCAGACGGAGATCGCCGACCGGCTGTCCGTCCCCCTGGGCACCGTCAAGGCGCGCACGGCCCGCGGCCTGCGCCGGATGAGAGAGCTCCTATGACCGCCGCCCCCTACCCGCGTCCCCGGCTCGCGGTGTCGAGCTGCCTGCTCGGCGCCCCGGTCCGCTACAACGCCGGCCACAGCCGCGACCGGTTCCTCACCGACGTCCTGGACCCGCACGTCGACTGGGTCCCGGTCTGCCCGGAGATGGAGATCGGCCTCGGGACGCCGCGTCCCACGCTCCGGCTGCTCACCGACGGGCACCTCGTCACCCATGACGGGTCCGCCGACCACACCGCCGCGATGACCGCGCTGGCCGAGACCCGCGTCCCCCAGCTGGAGGACCTGGACGGCTACGTGCTCAAGTCGCGCTCGCCGTCCTGCGGGCTGTTCCGCCTGCCGCGCTACGCCTCGGGAGGGCCCGGTGAGCGCACCGACGGCCAGCCCGTGGACCGTCAGGGCCGCGGGGTGTTCGCCGAGCTCGTCCGCGAGGCGCTCCCGGACCTGCCCGCCGAGGAGGACGGCCGCCTCCGCGACCCCGTCCTGCGCGAGCACTTCATCGAGCGCATCTTCGCCCACGCCCGGCTCCGCGAGCTGTTCGGCGCCGACTGGCGGCCCCGCGACCTCGTCGCCTTCCACAGCCGCCACAAGCTGCAGATCCTCGCCCACGACCCGTCCGCCTACCAGGCGCTCGGACGGATCGTCGCGCAGGCGGGGACCCGGCCACGGGACGAGCTGGAGACCGACTACCGGCACGCGTTCAGCGCGGCGTTCGCCGTCCGCCCCAAGCGCGGGCGCCACATGAACGCCCTCCAGCACGTCTTCGGGATGCTCAGCGACCACCTCGACGACACCCGCCGCCACGACCTCCTGGCGGCCATCGAGACCTACCGCCAGGGACAGTCGCCCCTCAGCGTCCCCATCGCGCTTCTGCGCCACCACGCCAAGGGCGAGGGCCTCGGCTACCTGACGCAGCAGACCTACCTGGACCCGTACCCCGCCGACCTGGTCCTCCGCCACTACCTGTGAGGCAGAAGCGAACGGGCCGGCGGTGAGAGCGAGTCTCACCGCCGGCCCGTCCGGTGGGCACCTGTCCGTTCAGAGGGCGGCGGGCTCCAGAGCCCGGTCGGCGGCCTGCGCCTCGGCCGCCGGCGGCGCCTCGGGCGCGGCGGCGGCCTTCGCCCGCCCGGGCAGCAGGAACGCGACCCCGACCATCACCAGGGACAGCGCGGCGCTGATGACGAACGCCAGCCGCATCCCGTCGAGCTGGGCGGCCGCGGCGGCGACCCCGTCGGCGATCCGGCCCTCGGCGCGCCCGGTCATCACCGTCACGACCAGCGCCGTGCCGAAGGCCGCGGAGACCTGCTGGAGGGTGCCCAGCATCGAGCTGCCGTGCGAGTAGAGCGGGGCCGGGAGCGCCCCGAGGCCGAGGGTGAACACGGGGGTGAACGCCGCCGCCAGCGACACCATCAGCAGCGAGTGCAGGCCGAGGACCTGCCAGTACGGCATCGTCGCCGAGATCTGCGTGAACCCGGCCAGGGCGAGCACGATGCCCGCCGCCCCCGGGATGATCAGCATCCGCCCGCCGAAGCGGTCGAAGAGCCGTCCGACGACCGGGCCGAGCAGCCCCATCGCGAGCCCGCCGGGCATCATCAGCAGGCCCGTCTCCAGCGGCGTGAGCCCGCGCAGGTTCTGCAGGTAGATCGGCAGCAGGATCATCGATCCCATCATCGCCATGAACCCCAGGGCCATCAGCAGCAGCGAGAGGGCGTAGACGGGGTGCCGCAGGACGCGCAGGTCCAGCAGGGGGACGTCGCGGCGCTGCAACCGGAGCTGGCGGACGGCGAACACCGCGATCGTGACCGCCCCGACCGCGACGATCACCGTGGGGACCACCGCGCTGCCCTGCCCGAACCTGCTCAGCCCGTACACCAGCGAGCCGAACCCGAGGGCGGCGGCCGCGACGCTGAACCAGTCGATGGTGCCGGCCTGCGGCTCCCCGACGTTCTCCAGCCGTCCGAGGCCCCGCCAGGCGACCAGCGCCGCGACCGGCAGCACCGCCGCGAACAGCAGCCGCCACGAGCCGAGCTGCAGGATCAGGCCCGACACCGCCGGGCCCAGCGCCGGCGCGACCGAGATCGCCATGGTCACGTTGCCCATCACGCGGCCGCGGTCCTCCTCGGGCACCACGGTCATCAGCGTCGTCATCAGCAGCGGCATCATCACCGCCGTGCCGGTCGCCTGGACGATCCGCGCGAGCAGCAGCACCTCGAACACCGGCGCGACCGAGGCCAGCGCCGTCCCGGCGAGGAAGACGCCCATCGCGGTGGCGTAGGCGCGGCGGGTGGTGACCCGCTGCAGGAACCACCCCGTCACCGGGATCACCGCGGCCATGGTCAGCATGAACGCGGTCGAGAGCCACTGCGCGGCCTGCTCGGTGACGTCCATGTCCGCCATCAGCCGCGGGATCGCGTTGATCATGATCGTCTCGTTGAGGATCACCACGAAGGTGGCCAGCACCAGCAGCCGGATCACGGCGGGCGTCTTCGAACGGCCGGGCGCGGTCCCCGCCGTCCCGCCGCTTGCGTGCTCTCGCATCGTCGTCATGCCGGGTTAGACCGGCGCCGCCCGAAGAACTCATCGCTCGATTCGAGAATTCTTTCGACTGCCCGGCGGCACCGGCCCGCCACCAGCGAGAACACCCGCGGCGGACGGAACCAGATGATCGCGGACGGCGTCGGACCGGTACGCGGGAACGCCCCTCCGGCCCGCGGACGGGCGCGCACCTCCCGCGAGAGGGGAACACGGTGCCCAGCTATCTGCAGACTCTTCCGCTCCACACGATCACCGAGGTGTACGGCGAGGCCGGACTCCGCGACCGGTTCTCCCGCGAGATCCTGCGGTTCCGCGAGCCGGACTGGCGGCGCCTCAGCACGGCGCTCGCGCTGGCCGGCGACCTGCACCGGCAGGACCGCCGCGTCCGCGAGCCCGTGGTCAACCACCTGCTCCGGGTGACGCTGCGCATCATGTGCCACTACGAGATGGACGACGCGGACCTCCTCGTCGCCGCCCTCATGCACGACTCCGTCGAGGACCACCCGGCCGACCTGGCCGGCGACGGCCACGCCGATCCGGCGGAGGCCGCGCTCGGCGTCCTGTCCGCCGAGTTCGGGCCGCGCGTCGCCGAACTCGTCCGCGCCGTGACCAACCCCGTCTACGACCGCGGCGGGGACGTCCACGCCCAGTACCGCGCCCACGTCGTCGAGAGCCTGGAACGCCACCCGGCCGCCCGCGTCATCAAGGTCTCCGACTTCACCGACAACGGCGTCGGCCTGATCCACACCACCGGCCCCAAGCTCCGCAAGCTGGCCCGCAAGTACCGCCCGCTCGTCCCGGAGCTCAAGGACCTGATCAACCGCCCCGACACGCCGCTCAAGGAGCGGATCAAGCAGCACATCACCGGCCAGCTCGACCGCGCCGACGAGCGCTTCACGGCCATCCTGCAAGGCCACGCCGTCGCCGCCCGGGCGAGCTGACGCCTCTACCGCCTCCTCGCGAGCGCGCCGGCCCGCTGCCTGGCGATGTTCCGTACCTTCCGCGTCCCGCCGCTCTCGGCCAGCAGCTCAAGGACGGGCAGGAAGGCGGTCCTCTCCGCGAGCATGCGCTGCATCCAGGGCGTGGTGCCCGCCAACTCGGCGGACGACGGCGCCCGCCCCTCCTCGACCGCCAGGTAGACCGACCAGTCGTGGACGCGGCGACGCACGAACTCGCGGTGCCCGTCCGCCTCCAGCCTGCGCAGCTCCGGCAGGAGCCCGGCCGCCCACCGCTGGAACCCGCCCGGATCGCCGGCCCTCTTCGCGACCTCGTCGACGAGCTGGACGACCGCCGTCTTGGCCACCGACGAAACGGGATCGCGCAGGATCAGCGCCACGATCCTGCGCCCGGCGTCAGGACGTCCGGACGCGGCGACCGCCGCGACGGCCTCGCAGTACACCCGAACCCGCACATGCTCGTCCTCGACGGCCCCGTCGACGTCCACACCGAGCATCCCGGCATCCGCGACCACCGCAGCCACATCCGCCCGTAGCGCCACCAGCTTCGCCACCCCGTCCAACAAGAGCTCGCCGAACACCGGTTCGGCCAGTTCCAAGGCCAGCCAGAGGGCCTCCAGGCCCAGGCCGGTGCGCGCACCAGGCCCCCGAAGCGGCGTACCCCTCGTGGAAGACAAGGTAGAGAACGGTGAGCACCGAGGTCAGCCGGTCTGGGAACTCGGCGGTGCGCGGCACTTGGTAGGGGATGCCGCCGTTGAAAATCTTCTTCTTTGCTCACACGATCTGCTGAGCGACCGTTGCCTCCGGTGCCAGGTAAGCCCGCGTGATCTGGTCTTTCGGGGCTGTCTCCAGCCCGCCGAGCAGCCGCAGTGTCAGCGTGGTCCGCGCGTGCGGCGAGGGCGCCGGCAGGACGTGGAGATCAAGCGGAGCTGGTCGTCGCGCACTGGTCCCGCCTCTCCGGGCCGGTCGGATCCGTTCAGCAGCGCCTGCGCGTACCGGGCCTAACGGCTGGACTCGCGGCGCAGGCGGTCGATCGCCCGGTTGCGGGCGGTGGTCACGATCCATGTGCCAGTGTTTGGGCGGCGGGGCGTCCCAGGGCCACCGCGGACGCGTCCTGCACGGCCTCGTCGGCCAGATACTCGGCCCGATGGACCCCGCCAGATCCATCCGCGCCCTACCTCCACTACGCCTCTTCGAAACGGCCGCACCTCGATCGGTGCCCTGCACGCCAGCGCGCACTTTGCCCCCGGGTCAGCGCCTAGTCCAGATTCTCGCACTGGATGATCCAGAGCTCCTTGGTCTCGGCGAACGGCCCATCGGCCTTCATAGCGGACGGGCGGCGGGCGGCGACGGGTATAACGATCACGGCCGCGACCACGTGCGTCAGCATCAGCAGTGTCTTCGTGACGACGGTGGCATCCGCGAGCAGATCCGGTGCCAGCGACAGCGCGGTGAGCGCGGCGAATCTGGACCCAGGACGATCTGCCCCGTTTACGCGCGCGGTCTCCGCTGCGTTCTAAGTCCGCTGACCAGATCACACGAGCGGCGATGCGATGTTCGTAGGCGTACGTGACCGTGCCCTGTCCTTGGCCACGACAATCCCTCTATCCACCTCCGGGCCAGAGCAGCCAGCCGCCACCAGGGCCCTCGGTAACCCGGCTGCGCTCAGTGCTTGGTGCTGCGCCCCGAGACGTAACTCAGGATCTCGGAGTGGCCGTCTGGGTGGCCTATACACGGAGCCTTTTTCAGCGGCAGCTTCGGAGGCGCTGGTCACAGCATGATCGCGGACGGCGTGGACGATGCCGGACGTCAAGAAGCCCCTGGTAGGACGGTTGATCTCTCACAACCCCCGTCCCCACCAGAGGCCTCGCATGCTTTTGTACCGTGCTTCGCTGCCTTTGTCGCGTCAGACCCTGACCTACGCCACCGGTGTGGTCCGCCGCCACCGAAGGGCCATCGGCAGCAAGGGCCGGCGCCTACCCCCGGGCATGCAAGCACTGATGACCCTGGTCTACCTGCGTAAGGGCGAGACCTACGCCGAACTGGGCGCCGGATTCGCCGTCTCCACCACCACCGCATGGCGCTACATCAACGAGACCGTCGACGTACTGGCCGCCCACGCGCCCAAACTCGGCGCGGCGCTGGCCAAAGCGGTCAAGGACGGCCTGCCGTACCTGTTGCTGGACGGCACCTTGATCTCGATCGACCGGGTCGCCGCCGACCGGCCCTACTACTCGGGGAAACACCGCCGCCACGGCATGAACCTCCAGGTCATCGCCGCACCGGACGGGAGCCTGCTGTGGGTGTCGGGACCGTTGCGCGGGTCAGTTCACGACCTGGCCGCGGCCAGGATCTGGGGCGTCGTCCGGGCACTGGCCGCCACCGGCCTGCCGGTGCTGGCCGATAAGGCCTACCAGGGCGCCGGCCCGCACATCCTCACGCCCTACAAGGGACGCGACAAGCCCGAACCGCAAAAGGACGCCAACCGTGCACACGCCAGGCTCCGCGGACCCGGCGAACGCGCGAATGCCCAGCTCAAGTCATGGCGCATCCTGCGCAAGCTGCGCTGCTGCCCCCACCGCGCCGGCCGCCTCGCCAAAGCCATCCACACCCTTCAACTCCGCGAGACCGCATCACGTTGAAAAGAGCTCACGGCAAGGTGATCCTTCAGTCCGTCATTGGGGTGAATGTGAACCGGTCCAGCGGGAGCCGGAGATCGGCTTCACAACCTATCAACCTATGTCGGAAAGGGCCTCGACCGCGCCTTCGATGGCTTCCCTAGAAGGTAGATGGACACGGCCGAATTTGTCGGCGGCTGGGAGTGAAAAAGTCTCAAAACAGAAGGGTTCAGGTGCCGCAGCGAGCAGGTCCTCTGGTCGTTCCTTCCGACCCTTGATCCCCGCACGAAACTTCGGATTAACCACATATAGGTTAAGAATGGTACGGCCGAGCCATGCGTCCACGCGAAAGAGGGCGTCGGCGAGGGGGTGGATCCTGACGTCCAGACCAGTAGAACGGAGATTGGCGAGGACATAGATCTCTCGGAGGAATGAATAGAAAGCATTGCCGATCCGCCATTGCATGGCGGCCCTCGCCGTCTGTCCGGTTACGCCAGACCCCGCAACCTCGGCAATCTTCTCCTGGGCAGGCTCCCAGAGCATCGTCCGTGCACGCTGGTCCTCGCTTGCGAATTGCCTGAACTCCTGCCACGTCGGGACATGCCCGAGGCTCTCGAGTGTGAAGTGAAAGACGTGGGTGAAGGCGAAGTCAGGTCGCCAGTCCCTGATGTCAACGATCTGAGCGACATCGCCTCGCTGGATCTCGCCAAGGGCATGTTCCCTATAGTTTGCCGCTGTCTTCCGGCAGACTTCCTCGATGTCTCCGGGGCGGATGCTGTAAGCAGCGAGTGTCTGGTGAGCGCTGACGTGACTCACGACATGCGCTCTGCGGGCAGCCCAGTAGGAGTACTTCTCCTTCGTGGCCGGGGTGACGTTGAAGAGGTCAAGTACGTCGGCGGCGGTGGTGGCCTCGGTGCCCATAGCGACTCCGCGGTCTCGGGAGAGGAGCAAGATCAAAGTAGGATGTCATGGTATGGGCGGCATCTGACATCCGTAGCTCGATGCGGCGTCAGTGGCGGTTTGCGGCCGGAGCTGGACGAAGATCTGCAGAGGGCAGGCGCCTTCGCTAGCCTGCCCTCCGTGTCAGCCTCCCCCGTAGAGCAGCCGCCGCTCTCCTCACCTGAGCCTCCAGACGACCCTGAGCTCCGCGCTGTAGCGGCGGACTTCCTGAAAGCAGACCCGGAAGGCGCGCGGATCGCTCGTGTGCTGCGGCGTACGTACGACATACTGCTCGACGGGCAGCACACCGGCCGTTACAGGTGGGAGCAGCTCCACAAGACCGAGAAGACCCACTTCGGCACGCTGGTTGAGATCAACCTGCAGCGTGAGTTCGACCTCGAAGATGGCGCCACTATGGACTTCGCTATCCGTGGTATTGACGTCGACTGTAAGTTTTCCCAGAAGCTCGGCGACTGGATGATTCCGCCCGAAGCGATCGGGCACCTGTTGCTCGGGCTATGGGCCAGTGATGAAGAGGGCATCTGGTCAGCAGGATTGATTCGCGCTACTGAGGACGTCCTGTCTTCCTCACAGGGCAACCGCGATCGTAAGCGGTGGTTGTCCAAGGAGGGGAAGCGAGCCGTCAACTGGATCTACCAGGACCAGCCTTTGCCGGAGAACGCCTTGCTCCGCATCCCTGCTCACGATCTCGATGTGATTTTCAACTGTTCCGCAGGCGGCCAGAAGCGCGTGGACATGCTTTTCCGGCTAGCTCAGGGACGCCGGATCAGCCGCAACGTCGTCGCTACGGTCGCACAGCAAGACGACTACATGAAGCGAGTCCGCGGCAACGGCGGCTCTCGCAGCACCCTTCAACCCGAAGGGATCGTGATTCTTGGCCAGTACAGGAGCCATCAAGCCATCGCTGAGGCCCTGCGGCTCCCCGTGCCAGGGCCGGGCGAATCAGTCAGCGTGCGGCTAGCCCGCAGGGGTCCGCAGCATGGGGACGTGCCGACGGTCGTGCTTGGGGCTCAGCATTGGGCGGTTGCACTCCCCTCTGACGAGCCTGAGCCAGCCCCGGAACTCCCTGACATCCGCCGCAGGACGCTGCGCACATAGCCTATATCAGGCTTGAACGGGCAAACCTGCAACGGGACGGAGCCCCTCCCTCCAGCCGCCTGCTTTCGTCAGTCGTGCGCTGTACCTTCGAACCTGCGTTCGGCCGCGGTGGGCCCAACAGCCTCGATCACAGCATCAACAGCGGCGGGGAGGGGTTCGTGTTCCCAAAGACGCACGACACACCAGCCCGCTGCCCGCAGGGCAGAGTTCGCGGCCCGGTCTCGCTCCATGTTCCGGCGCAGTTTGGGCGTCCAGTACCACTCGTTTGTAGTGGGCTCCCGGCCGTGCTCAGGGCAGACATGCCAGAAGCAGCCGTCAACGAAGACGGCTACACGGCGCGCTGTGAAGACGATGTCTGGCCGGACGCGCACACCATCAGGAAGATCAAGCCGCAGATCCTTGCGGTATCGATAGCCGAGCGCGTGCAGAGCTTTACGAAGAGCTACCTCTGGCTTGGTGTTGGAACGCCGGTTGGCGCGCATGTTGCGCGATCGCCCCTCGTTCATGGGACGCGGGTACAGGCCCTTGGCCCATGCCCGCTCCCGGGGGTCGCTACCTGGTGTGTCAGACACGATGTCGCCGGGATCTGCTCTCGATTCGCCAACCTGGGGGACTCTTGAGAGAAGATACTGCTCATGACTGCTTCCCCGCTCGGCACTCAGGCATCAGAGGAGGACTCCGTGGCGGAGCAGCTCAAGGTTGTAGAGATCTGCGCTGGAGCGGGCGGTCAGTCACTCGGTCTCGAGCGAGCAGGCTTCGAGCACGCGCTCGCGGTCGAGCTAGACACCAACGCCTGCAATACCCTCCAGCTCAACCGGCCTCAGTGGAAGGTCGCGCAAGGTGACGTCGCTGACTCCGAAGTTTGGAGGCCAGCCGACTACAACGGCATCGACCTGCTTGCCGGAGGCGTCCCGTGCCCTCCCTTCACCATCGCCGGCAAGCAGCTAGGCGCGACTGACGAGCGCGACCTCTTTGCCTGGACCATCAAGCAATGCAAGGTCATACGACCTAGAGCCTTGCTTCTCGAGAACGTCCGCGGTCTCAGCATGAACCGCTTCAACGCCTACCGGCAGGCCGTCCTCGACGAGCTTCACGAGCTGGGATATGTCGGCGACTGGAAGCTCCTGCAAGCAGCTGACTACGGGGTGTCGCAACTGAGGCCACGCTTCGTGCTGGTTGCTATGCGGCCAGAGGACTTTACCTACTTCGAATGGCCCCAGCCTCAGCCTGCTCCTCTCACAGTCGGAGAGCTACTCCACGACCTCATGGCTTCCCGGGGCTGGCCCGGTGCCGACGCCTGGCGCAGCAAGGCGAGCAAGATCGCTCCAACGATCGTCGGCGGCTCCAAGAAGCATGGCGGGGCTGACCTGGGCCCGACACGCGCGAAGGCGGCTTGGGAAGCCATGGGCGTCGACGGGTGGGGAATCGCCAACGAGCCACCCGGGCCAGACGACCCCGTCGACCTTCTGCCAAAGCTGACCTGGAAGATGGTCAGTCATATCCAGGGGTGGGATGACGACCACTACAGGTGGAATTTCTCAGGGCGGAAGACTTCCATATATCGCCAGATCGGAAACGCTTTCCCTCCTCCCGTAGCCGAAGCGATCGGAACGTCGATCCGGGATGCCCTGCTTCATAAGGGCGAGCCACAGCGGATCGTCGAGGAAAGTCCGCGTATTCATGACCCCGTCTACAAGGTTCTTCGCAAATCCACCAGGTTCATGGACGTTGAGCAGATTTCTGCTCTCCTGCCTCATCCAATCGACCAGCCGACGCTTGAACGTCACATCAGCCACCTCAAGCGCGATTTCTTCATCGAGCAAAAGAAACGCGGCAGTACCACAGCCTACCGCCTAGGCGAGTTCAAGGCATTTACCGGCCAGGAAGACCACGCTCGCCACGAAGCCTTCCAACTCCAGCTACCCACGATTAGCTAAGGCTGGTCCAAAGTAGGTGGAGTCGTTCGTCAACGAGGGTGATGCGGAGTTTGGCCGGTTACCAAACCTGACGGTGGCCAGGCGTTGTACCACGCTTGTCTGCTTATACCGGCAAGCGTCGTTTTCCTCAGGCAAGGTACGCTTCTTGGCCCCGTTCGTCAGAAAGTGGCGCCGCGCCGGGATCGGCAGGCTTGGCGGGCACGCTGGAAGAGCCCACCACAATCGGCTTGGGTCGGCCCATACCCTGTCGTATCGGATCTGGTCGACGTACGGGGCACAGTAAGGATCACAACTCGCGACAGCACAATGTCTGGCCATCGTGTGGATGACTGGACTTGAGAAACATAGCGGCTGACACCGGGACGCGGAGCGGGGCTCTGCGTCCCGGTGGCGGTCGGGGACGGAGGTCAGCCGGTGGTGCCGGTCCAGGTGGCGGGGATGTGGGCCAGGCGGACGCGCTGGGGGTGGTCGCCGACGGGGACGGAGGTGATCTTCTGGCCGGTGCCGAAGTCGATGGCGGTGACCTGGTCGGCGCCGCTCTCGGAGATGACGCAGGCGCGGCCGTCGCCGCTGACGGTGGCCCAGTAGGGCTTGGACGCGGTGACCAGGGGGCCTTCCTGGAGGGTGGAGCGGTTGACGACGGTGGCGTAGTCGTCCATGGTCCCGGCGACGCAGAGCCTGCTTCCGTCGGGGCTCATCGACAGCCCGTGGTGGCGGGAGTCGTTGACGAAGGTCTTGCGGTCGTCGCTGGTCGCCGGGTTCTTCGGCAGCGTCCTCACCCGGGTGATCTTGTCGGTGGCCATGTCGTACTCGACGAGGCCGTTGAAGAACGAGACCTGGAAGTACAGCTTCGACTCGTCCGGGGAGAACACCGCGGGCCGGATCGCGTTCGAGAGGTCCTTGCGGCCGAAGGCGTCCAGCCGGGAGCGCATGTCGATGGTCTTGACGACCTTGTAGGTGGAGGCGTCGGCGATCGTGATGTGCCGGTCGCCCTTGGTCCAGTCCTGGGACGGGTCGTCGAAGTCCGTCTCGACGTTCCCGATGGACATGTTCAGGATGTACCGGCCGTCCCTGGTGAAGATGTTCTCGTGGGGCTTGTCGCCGGTGGCGAACGAGCCGAGCTGCCTGCCGGTGGCGATGTCCAGGACGTGGACGACCTTGCCGAGCGAGGCCGACACGGCGACCTTGGTGCCGTCGGGGGAGACCGACATGTGGTCGGCGCGGTAGCCCGAGACGGCGAACCGCCACCGGACCTTCCCGGTGGTGAGGTCGATGGAGACGACGTCGCCGAAGCTGGGCCGCGAGGCGACCAGGGCGGAGCCGTCGGGGGTGGAGTACAGGTCGTCGACGAGCTGGTCGTGACCCTCGCCGGCGGTGGCGCGGATGCCCAGGAAGACGGCCAGGTTGATCGGGTTGAGGTAGATCGCGGTGAGCCGCTGGCTCTTGTCGGGGACGACGTCGATCCGGCCGATCCTGGCGAAGTCGCCGCTGGACTTGATGACGTCGGCGGTGCCCTCCCAGTTGTTGCCGACGAACATCACCTCGCGCAGGGGGGCGGCGTGCGCGGTGGTCGCGGCGACGGCGGGGGCGAGGGCGCCGGCGGCCAGGACGGCCGCGGCGGCGATGCTCCGCAGGCGACGGTGCGGTCTGGGGCGGGCAGGGGTGGTCGCAGCGTGCATGCTTGCTTCTCCCAGGGGGGTGGGGGTCGCCCAGAGGGGGCGGGAGCGCGGAACCTTTCCGCGTCCATGCCGGCGCACGGCGGCCAGGCGGGACCCTCCCGCGCGGGCCGCGGCTCCGGCTGCGCGGTGACGAACGGTCGCGGGCATGGCCGACCCTGGATTCCGCCGGCCTTGTGGGCCGCATGAGAATCCGCCCAAATCCGAACATCACCGTATTCAGACTTTGGTTACTGGATAGTAGGCAGGGGTGCTGTGCGCCGCAAGACCCGTATCGAGGGATTCCGCGCTAGGCGGGGATGATCAGGCCGTAGTGCCCGTCGTAGCGGTGGTAGAGGACGTTGCCCCGCCCGGTCTCGGCGTCGCGGAAGAACACCCAGCGCACGCCGGCCACCTCCAGATGCTCGATCGCCTCCTGGATGGTCAGCTCGGGCGCGGGACGCGGGCTGATCGTCAGGGGGATGGCGCGGGGCGCGCCCGTCCGCTCGCGGGGCGTCGTCTGCGCCAGCCGGTACCCGTGGTCGGCGGGGTAGATGACGCTGTCCTCACCCGTCTCGACGTCGGTGAACAGCAGGAACCCGTAGTCGAGCACCTCCATGTCGAAGGCCGCCTCGTCGGGCGTCTCGGAGGTCAGCGTGAACGACTTGTGCCGGATCAGCTCGCGCTCCTCCGGGGGGCGCGGGTAGTAGTCCGGGCGCTGGGTCGGCTCGGCGCCGTGCCGCCACTCGTGCGGGCCCGTGGCCGGGCTCGTGGGGTACGCGCCTCGGCGGGCCTCCCAGTGCCGGGAGACCCGGTCGAGCCGGTTCAGCAGCCGGTCGTGGAGCCGGTCGACGGCCTCGGTCATGGTCGGCGCGGCCACCTGCGCCCGGACCAGGCGGCCGTTGACGTCCAGGTTGGCCTGGGCCGTCGCCGGGCGCGGCACCGCCGGGTCCGGCGACATGATCAGCTTCACGCGCGCGAACAGCACCGGCTCGGGCGCGTGCGTGAACACCGCGCTCACCTTGGAGCGCGCGTAGTCGGTGGCGCCCTCCGGCACCCTTCCCCGGTGTTCCACGGCCACCTCGGGAGCGGCCCTGGTCGTCGCCCGGTCCATGTCGTCCCCCCGTCGCTCTACCGCTTCGCCCATTCGGCCGGCTGGTGCTCGATGGTGGAGTCCGAGGACGGGAAGAACGTGCTCTCGTGGCCGTCGTCCCACCGCACCAGGTAGGGCGGCTCTCCGTCCCGTCCGTGCACTTCGAGGATCTCGGCCCTGCGCGCCGCCTCGCCCACGTGGTGCCCGTGGACGATCAGCCGGTCGCCTTCGCTGGCTCGCATCGTGTCCCCCTCACGTAACGTCGAGTCCATCGTGCGGCCGGACGGCGGGGCGCCGCCAGGGCCAAAGGTCCATATATGTGCAGGTCAGTCGATATGCGGCTAATCCGGCTATCCGGCCGGGGGAGGGGAAGGACTCCGGGAGAGCGGCCGACGGGAGGACGATGTCCGACAGGAGCACGATGCCGGCCCGGATCGTCGCGGGTACCGCCCATCCGGGGCTGGCGGCCGCCGTCGCGGCCGCGCTGGGCGTCCGGCCGGTGCCCTGTGAGGTCGAGCGGTTCCCGGACGGCGAGCTGCGGCCCGTCGTGTCCGGCGTGCAGGGCGGGGACGTCTACGTCGTGCAGCCCACCGGGCCCGCGGTCAACGACCACCTCGTCGAGGCGCTGCTGCTCCTGGACGCGTGCCGCCGGGGCGGCGCCGAGACGGTCACCGCGGTCCTCCCGTACTTCGGGTATGCCAGGCAGGATCGCCGGGGCAGGGCGGGCCAGGCGGTGGGGGCCAAGGTGGTGCTCGGTGCGCTGGCCTCGGCGGGGGCGGACCGGCTGATCGTGGTGGAGCCGCACACCGTCGCCCTGGAGGCCATGTGCCCGGTTCCGGTGGAGATGCTGACGGCCGTCCCGATCCTGGCCGAGGAGCTGGCGGAGCTGACCTCCGAGACGGCCGTGCTGGTGGCGCCCGACCTCGGCGCGGTCAAGCTCGCCGAGCACTGCGCGCGGCTGCTGCGGCGGCCGGTCGCCGTGGTGCGCAAGACGCGGGTGAGCGGTGCGAGGGTGCACGCCGAGGAGCTGGTCGGCGACGTGCGGGACCGGCCCGCCGTCATCGTGGACGACATGATCAGCACGGGCGGGACGATCGAGGCGGCCGTGCGCGTCCTGCTGGCCCACGGCGCCTCGCCCGACATCACCGTGGCCGCGGCACACGGGCCGCTGGTGGACGCCGCGCGGGACCGGCTCGGCCGGCTCCCGATCCGCTGCCTGCTGGTCACCGACACGCTCCCGGCAGGCGGGGCGCGGGAGCCGCGGACGCGGGTGCGGTCCGTGGCCCCGTTGATCGCCGACGCCATCGGCCGCCTGCACAACGGGCAGTCACTGGACTCCCTGATGGTGCGCGGGTGACGCGCACGGACGCCGAGCGGGCCGGGCCCCGCAGGACCCGGCCCGCTCACCAGCGCTAGTGGCCCGGCCCCAGCGGAATCCCCGGGATCAGGTTGGACGGTGTGGTGTCGCGCAGCTCGTACAGGACGCTGTAGGTGCGTCCCAGCGGCTGCACGATGTTGTTCTCCTCCACCGCCGTCGGCGAGTACACCGCCGTGATGTACCGGACCTGGTGCTCCTCCCTCAGCCACGAGCGCGCCGGCTGGTCCACCGTGCGCATGTCGAGGTAGTACTTCGGGAAGGGCACGCGGTTCAGCACCTGCTCGGCGTTGATCGGCGGCGGCGGGCCCACGGTGAACCTCCGGATGTACCCGGTGTTCTCGTCGAGCGCCGTGAACGTCCCCTTGTAGAAGCTGGCGCCCATGGCCAGGTAGCGGGGCCCGAGGATCTGGCGCAGCCAGGTCCCCTGCCGCTTGAACGTGTGCGGCGGGAACTCACCCAGATACCCGACATGGGCGTTGTGGGCGGAGAGCAGCGTCTTGCTCTTCATGTGGCGGTACCACCACACGGTGTTCAGCGCCATGGCCTCGTCGCGCGGTCCGGAGAAGTCCTCGGCGGCGTGCGTCTTGGCGATCCAGAACGCGACGTTCGCCTGCTGCTCGGCCCATTCGGCGGCCTTCCGGGGAGCCCCCCGGCGCAGGCTCTCGACGATCCGCAGGGCCTGCCACGCCTGCCGCTGCACGCGCTCGCGCTCGCGCATGGGCTTGGCGTCGTACCGCCGCTCCCAGGTGTTGAGGTCGGTGGTGGGGATCAGCCCGTCGTACAGGGCCTTGAGCTTCGGGATGAGGTCGGCGCGGCCGCGCTCGCGGACGTACCGGAAGATCTCCTGGAAGATCACGATGTTGGTGAAGTAGACGTCGTCGCCCATGAACTGCAGGGGACGCTTCGGGTTCCCGGTGTTGTAATGGCGCATCCACCTGATGAGGCGCAGATAGTCCTCGTTGGCGAACAGGCGGTAGTTCTGCTGGAACTCCTGCCGCATGATCGCGGCCGGGTCGCCCTTGCCGTACAGGACGTAGTCGTTCAGCCGGAGCCCGGTGCCCCAGTTCAGTTCCAGCATGAACGTCGTGAATCCCTTTTCCTTGACCAGGTATTCGAAGACGCGTTGCTTGAAGCTGAAGAACTGGTGGGTCCCGTGGGTGGCCTCACCCAGCCCGACCACGGGGGTGTCGCCGATCATCCGTCCGAGTGCGCGCAGGTCGCGCGTGCCGTCGTCCGGCTCGGTGGTCAGCAGGGGATGGGCGCCCCGGTCGAGCGCGCGCACCACCGCCCGCTCGTTGCCGGGGACGGGCTGCTGGGCGTGCGCGGCCGCCGGCGTGAACGAGCACACGCCGAGCGCCAGTGCGGTGACGAATGCCGGGAGTTTACCGGCACGAATCATTAACATATCTGCCGACCTCGCAAAAGGTGGATCGTGTCGACGTGAAAGGACGCGGGCCCCACAGATGCGCGGCCTGTGCTGATCTTTCCATTCGTGATCTCTGGTCATCGCCCGGGAAAGGTAAACCTTGCATCGGGGTCGGTCGAAGGGGACGTCTCTCACTTAGAGTGACAACATGATGACTCTAAGGACATATGGACGTGCCGGGTGTCTCGCCTCCGCCGCCTTGGCGCTCGCCGTCTCGATGAACACCGCCGGTGGTGCGGTGGCGTCCGTCCAGCCGTTGGACGAGGCCGGGGGCGGCAAGTCGGGGAAGGCTCTCCAGGCCGTCCTGGACGAGGCCGTACGGCAAGGCGCTCCGGGTGCGCTCGCCCAATCACGCACGCCGCACCGGGTCCTGAACCTCTCCAGCGGGGTCGCCGACCTCACGACCCGGCGCCCGCCGAGGGCGTACATGAAGTTCCGGGCCGGCAGCATCACCAAGATCTTCGTGGCGACGGTGGTCCTGCAACTCGTCGCCGAGCGGCGGCTGCGCCTGGGTGACACCGTCGACCAGGTGATCCCCGGTGTCGTCGAGGGCAACGGGTACCAGGGCGACAAGATCACGATGCGGATGCTGCTGAACCACACCAGCGGGATCGCCGACTACACCAACAATCCCCGCATCGAGGAGATCGCCGTCACCGACCCGCGGCACGACTTCACCCTGCGGGAGCTGGCGGAGGCGGGCCTGGAGTATCCGCCCGACTTCCCGCCCGGCACCTCGTGGCGCTACTCCGACACCAACTACGTGCTGCTCGGCATGGTCATCCAGCGCGTCACCGGCCGGACGTACGTCCACGAGATCAACAAGCGGCTGATCCGGCCGCTGCGCCTGCGCGGCACCTACTTCCCGGGCACGAACCCGCGGATCCGCGGCCCGCACCTGCACGGGTACACGCCGGTGGCGGACGACCCGGCGGAGCTGAAGGACACCACCGACGTCAACACCACGTTCGCGCGCGCCACGGGTGACCTGATCTCCACCGTCGGCGACCTCGACCGGTTCGACGCCGCCCTGCTCGGCGGACGGCTCCTGCCCGGACGGCTTCTGCGGGCGATGCTGCGTCCCGTCCCCGGCTCGCAGCCCTACCCCGGCAGCGACATGTTCCGCTACGGGCTCGGGGCGGTGATCGCCACACCGCCGTGCGGCGTGAAGGCGTACGGCAACGGCGGGACCCTGGACGGCTGGGAGACCTGGACGGGCAGCACGAAGGGCGGCCGGCACTCGATGTCGTTCGTCTTCACCACCGACGCCGTCAACCAGGTCAGGCTCACCGAGCAGGCGGTGACCGCCGAGTACTGCACCGGCTCCAAGAAGGGGAGCCGCACGAAGAACGCGGATCACCGGCCGTAGCCACCGCCGCCGGGCGTCTCGATGACGAAGACGTCCCCGGCGCCGACGGTGAGCGAGTCGCGGCCCTCCATCGGCGTCACGGAGCCGTCGGCGCGCTGGACCCACTGCCGTCCCAGCGCGCCCGGCCCGCCGCCCGCCATCCCGTACGGCGGGACGCGCCGGTGGCTGCACAGCGTGGTCACCGTCATCGGTTCGAGGAAGCGGATGCGCCGCCGGCCGCCGTCGCCTCCGCGCCACCGTCCCGCTCCGCCGCTCCCGCGCCGGATCTCGAAGTCCTCCAGCAGGACGGGGTAGCGCCACTCCAGCACCTCGGGGTCGGTGAGCCGGGAGTTGGTCATGTGGGTCTGGACGACGTCGGCGCCGTCGAAGCCGTCCCCGGCGCCGGATCCGCTCGCCACCGTCTCGTAGTACTGGTGGCGCTCGTTGCCGAAGGTGACGTTGTTCATCGTGCCGGAGCCCTCGGCCATCACTCCCAGCGCGGCGTACAGGGCGCCGGTCACGGCCTGGGACGTCTCGACGTTGCCCGCCGCCACGGCCGCCGGGTAGCGCGGCGCGAGCATCGAGCCCGGCGGGATCGTGACGTGCAGCGGCGTGAGGCACCCGGAGTTCAGCGGGATGTCCTCGGCCACCAGCGTGCGGAACACGTACAGGACCGCGGCCATCGCCACCGACGACGGCGCGTTGGCGTTACCGGCAGACTGGGGCGAGGTGCCGGTGAAGTCGATCTCCGCCGTGCGGGCGCGGCGGTCGACCCGCACCGCGACTTCGATCACGGAGCCGTCGTCCAGCTCGTAGGCGCAGGAGCCGTCCCGCAGCGCGGTGATCACCTGGCGGACCGCCTCCTCGGCGTTGTCCTGGACGTGGCGCATGTAGGCGTGCACGACGTCCAGGCCGAAGTGGCGGACCATGTCGCGCAGCTCGACGACGCCCTTCTCGTTGGCGGCGATCTGGGCGCGCAGGTCGGCGACGTTGTCGAGCGGGTTGCGGGACGGGTAGGGCGCCGAGGTCAGCAGCTCCACCGTCTCCTCCTCCCGCAGCCGGCCGCCCTCGACCAGCGGCCAGTTGTCGATCAGCACGCCCTCCTCCTCCACCCGCGCGCTGAAGGCCGGCATCGACCCCGGCGTGATGCCGCCGATCTCGGCGTGGTGGCCGCGGGACGCGACGAAGAAGGAGATCTCGGCGGCTCCGTCACCGGCCGCCCCGGACGCGACGTCCTGGAGGAAGACCGGGGTGACGACGGTGACGTCCGGCAGGTGGGTGCCCCCGTGGTAGGGGTCGTTGAGCACGTAGACCTCGCCCGGCCGCATGCCCCCGGAGGCGCGGCGGCGCCGGACGAGCTCCTTGATGGACGCCCCCATCGAGCCGAGGTGGACGGGGATGTGCGGTGCGTTGGCGATGAGCCCGCCGGACGCGTCGAAGATCGCGCAGGAGAAGTCCAGCCGTTCCTTGATGTTGACCGAGTGCGCGGTGCCGCGCAGCCGGACGCCCATCTGCTCGGCGATCGACATGAACAGGTTGTTGAAGATCTCCAGCATGACGGGGTCGGCCCCGGTGCCGACGGCGCGCCCGCCGGACCGGGCCGCCACCCGGTCCAGGAGCAGGTGGCCGAGGTCGTTCACGGCCGCCCGCCAGCCCGGGTCGACGACGGTCGTGGCGTTGGCCTCCACGATGATCGCCGGGCCGGGGACGGCGTCGCCGGGCCGCAGCCCCTCCCGCCGGTACAGGTCGACGTCGCGCCATGCGCCGTCGACGTGCATCGGGACGCGCGCGGCCTCGGCCGGGCCTTCGCCGACGCCCGCGACAGGCGTCTCGGCAGCCCTGTCGTCGCTGCTCACCGCTTCGACCGACACGGCCTCCACGACGATCTGCTTGTCCCGCATGAGGAAGGAGAAGCGGCGCCGGTAGGCCTCCTCGAACTCGGCGACCATCGCCTCCACGGGCCCGGCGCGCACCAGGAGGGCGGTGTCGGTGCCCGCGTAGCGCAGGTGGGCGCGGCGCACGACGTGCCTGGCGTCCATCCCCTCGTCCCGCAGCTCGCCGCGCGCGTCGTCCCCCAGCCTTCCCAAGGTCGCGTCCAGCTCGGGCAGCAGGTCCTCGCTCAGCGGCGCCTCCACCGCGCACTCCCGCATGGCCGTGACGTCGGCCAGTCCCATCCCGTACGCCGACAGCACTCCCGCCAGCGGGTGGACGAGCACCTGCCGCATGCCGAGCGCGTCGGCGACCGCGCAGGCGTGCTGCCCGCCCGCCCCGCCGAAGGTGGCGAGGACGTACCCGGTGACGTCGTAGCCGCGCTGGACGGAGATCTTCTTGATCGCGTTGGCCATGTTCGCCACCGCGATGCGCAGGAACCCGGCGGCGACGTCCTCGGGCGGGCGGCCGTCGCCGATCTCGCCGGCCAGGGCGGCGAAGCGGTCCCGGACGACCGCGGCGTCCAGGGCCCGGTCGCCGTCCGGGCCGAAGACGTGCGGGAAGTGGTCGGGGCGGATCCGTCCGAGCATCACGTTGGCGTCGGTGACGGTGAGCGGGCCGCCGCGCCGGTAGCAGGCGGGCCCGGGGTCGGCGCCGGCGGAGTCGGGGCCGACCCGGTACCGGCCGCCGTCGAAGCGCAGCACCGAGCCGCCGCCGGCCGCGACCGTGTGGATGCTCAGCATCGGCGCCCGCATCCGCACCCCCGCCACCTGCGTCTCGTACTGGCGCTCGAACTCGCCCGCGTAGTGCGAGACGTCGGTGGAGGTGCCGCCCATGTCGAAGCCGATGACCCGGTGGAAGCCCGCCGCCGCCGACGTCCGCGCCATGCCGACGATGCCGCCCGCCGGGCCGGACAGGATCGAGTCCTTGCCGCGGAAGCCGTGCGCCTCGGTGAGGCCGCCGCTGGACTGCATGAACATGATCGGGGCGCCGTCCAACTCTCCCGCGACCCTGTCCACGTACCGGCGCAGGATGGGCGAGAGGTAGGCGTCGACGACGGTGGTGTCGCCGCGCGAGACCAGCCGCATCAGCGGGCTCGTCGCGTGCGACTCCGAGACCTGGGGGAAGCCGATCCGGCGCGCGATCCTCCCGATCGCGATCTCGTGGACGGGGTGCCGGTAGGCGTGCATCGACACGACCGCCACCGAGCGGAACCCGTCGTCGTAGGCCGCGCGCAGCTCGCGCTCGACCGCGCCCTCGTCCAGCGGGACCAGCACCCGCCCGTGCGCGTCGATCCGCTCCCTCGCCTCGATCACCCGCGCGTAGAGCGTCTCGGGCAGCACGATCTCCCGGGCGAAGATGCGCGGCCGGTTCTGGTAGGCGATCCGCAGCGCGTCCCGGAAGCCCTCGGTGACGACCAGGACGGTCGGTTCGCCCGTGCGTTCGAGCAGGGCGTTCGTCGCCACCGTCGTGCCGAGCCGCACGCCCGCGATCAGTTCCGCCGGGATGCGGGCGCCGGGCGCGACCCCGAGGAGGCGCCTGATCCCGGCGACGGCCGCGTCCCGGTAGCGCGCCCTGTCCTCGGAGAGGAGCTTGTCGGTGACGAGCGTGCCGTCCGGCCGCCGGCCGACCACGTCGGTGAACGTGCCGCCGCGATCGATCCAGAACTCCCAGCGCGCCGCCATGGCGACCTCCGAAACCGCTTCTACCTGGGCCGTTTCCGTTCGATGAGGATGGAAACACCCTCGCGGTAGAGGATGGAAACACCCTCGCGGTAGAGGAGGGAGGCGGCCGATGGGCGATCAGAACGAGATGCGCTCCGTCTTTGTCGGCTACGACGGGTCCCCCGCCGCCGAGCAGGCGCTCCAGTGGGGGGCGGCGGAGGCGCGGCTCCGCGGCCTCGCCCTCACCGTCTGCCACGTGTGGCACTGGCCCTATCCGATGCGTCCGCCGGACAAGGACACCCTGGAGATCCTGCGGAGCGAGGGCGCGATCGTGGCAGACGAGGGCGTCCGCAAGGCCCGCGCCTTCGCCGGCGACCTCGAGGTCCGGTGGTGCCTGGAGCAGGGGTCGGCGGCGGCCGCGTTCCTGAAGGCGTCCCGCGGCGCCGTCGTGGTCGTGCTCGGCTCGCGCGGCCACGGCGGGTTCGAGGGGCTCCCGGTGGGCTCCACCGCGGTCCAGGTCGCGTCCCACGCCTCCTGCCCGGTCGTCGTCGTGCGGTCGCCCACGCGGCTGGACGGCGGGCGGATCGTGGTCGGCGTGGACGGCTCGCCGGCGGGCGACGCGGCCCTCGGCTTCGCCGTCGAGGAGGCCGCGCTGCACCACGACCCGGTGACGGCGGTGTGCGGCTGGTGGGATCCGGCCGCGCTGCCCGGACCGGACCGGGTCCCCTTCATCGACACGCAGGCCGTCAGGCACGAGGCGATCGCGCGCTTCGAGCGGGCCGTCGCGCCGTGGCGGACCGAGCGGCCCGAGGTGCTGATCGAGACCAAGTTCATCCTGGACGCGCCGCGGCGGGCCCTGGTGAGCGCCTCCCACGGCGCCGCCCTGCTGGTCGTCGGCGTCCGGGGGATCGGGTCGCTGCCCCAGATGCTCCTGGGGCCGGTGCCCCAGGTCGCGCTGCACGAGGCCCGCTGCCCGGTGGCGGTGGTGCCCGCGCCCGAACCCGGGAGGTGACGATGCTGGACTTCGACGACCGCGCCGACGCCGGACGGCGGCTGGCCGAGCGGCTGGAGGGCCTGCGCGGCCAGGACGCCGTCGTGCTGGGCCTGCCGCGCGGCGGGGTGCCCGTCGCGTTCGAGGTCGCCCGGGAGCTGCGCGCCCCGCTGGACGTGATCGTGGTCCGCAAGCTGGGCGTGCCGTTCCAGCCCGAGCTGGCCATGGGCGCCATCGGCGAGGGCGGCGTGCTGATCGTCAACGACGAGATCATCCGGCACACGGGCGTCGGCGAGGCCGACGTGGTCGACGCGCAACGGCGCGAGCAGGCCGAACTCGACGTCCGCGTCGAGCGCTTCCGCCGCGGCCGTCCGCGTGTCGAGGTGAGCGGCCGCACGGCCGTCATCGTGGACGACGGCGTCGCCACCGGCGCCACCGCGCGGGCCGCCTGCGAGGTCGCCCGCGCCCAGGGCGCCCGGCGCGTCGTCCTGGCGGTCCCCGTCGGCTCGCCCGACACCATCGCCGCCCTGCGCCGCATCGCCGACGACGTGGTGTGCCTGATGGAACCGGAACTCTTCTTCGCCGTCGGGCAGTGGTACCGGGAGTTCGGCCAGACGTCCGACGGCGAGGTCGTCGAGCTTCTGGAACGCGCCGCGACGCCGCCGGCGAGCGCCCGGCACGATGCCGACCCGGCCGCACCGCCCGACCCCGGCACTCCACCCGACCCGGCCCATCCCGGCGGGGCCACCAACCCCGGCGGATCGGCCGATCCCGGCAGGATCGCCAACCTGGGCGGGGGCGCTCATCCGGCGGGGGCCACGAACCCGTCCGAGGCGTCCGGTCCGGCCGCGGACGACCCGCCGGCGGTCGACGAGGAGGTGTGGATCGACGGCGGGTTCGTGGAGCTCACCGGGCATCTCACCGTGCCCGCGCGGGCCACCGGGGTGGTGGCGTTCGCGCACGGCAGCGGGAGCAGCCGGCACAGCCCGCGCAACCGGCTGGTCGCCGCCGGGCTCAACCGGGCGGGCCTCGGCACGCTGCTGTTCGATCTGCTGACCACCGGGGAGGAACTCGACCGCGGCAACGTGTTCGACATCGGGATGCTCGCCGCGCGGCTCGTCGCCGCCACCGGGTGGCTCCGCGACCGGCCGGAGACTGCCGGCGCGCGCATCGGCTACTTCGGGGCGAGCACCGGCGCGGCGGCGGCGCTCTGGGCCGCCGCCGAGCCCGGCGCCGACATCGCCGCCGTCGTGTCCCGCGGCGGGCGTCCCGACCTGGCCGAGCGCCGCCTCGGCGACGTCCGCGCCCCCACCCTGCTCATCGTGGGGGGCGCGGACCGGCAGGTGCTGGGCCTCAACCAGCTGGCACAGGAGCGGATGCGCTGCCCGACCCAGCTGACCGTCGTGCCGGGCGCCACCCACCTGTTCGAGGAGCCGGGCGCTCTTCAGGCCGTGACCGACCACGCCAGGGACTGGTTCCTCACCCACCTGCGCTGACGGCCACGGCCTGTGAACTCAGACGGCCTGTGAGCTCACAGGCCCGCGCTCACATGACGGCCCGGGGCGCCGCCGCGGGGCCGGCCGCGGGACGTGCGGCGGGACGTGCTGCGGCGGGTTCCGGCCCGCCGGCCGGCCGGAAGAGACCGCGCAGCTCCTCGGGCAGCTTCCACAGCGCCTGGTCCACGCCCCCGGGAGCCATCTTGGCGGACACGACCCCGGTGACGATCGCCGCCGTCTTGGGCACGTCGTCGCGTCCGATGCGCGCCTGCTCGGCGAAGTGGACGGTGACCTCGCGCAGGTCGTACTTGCGGGGCACGTGACCTGGGCTCCACCCGTCGTAGTACACCCCGCGCAGCAGTTCGGGCAGCTGCGCGGCCAGATTCGCGGCGGCCTCGACGGTCAGCCGGTCGCGCAGCGTGTGCATCCAGGCCCGGAGCGCCCGGTAGGCGAACCGGCGGTCCTCGGTGCCGAACGCCGCGGCCACATCGGCGATCCACCGGTTGGTGGTGTCGATGCTCCGATCCAGCCCATGTATCCCTGTGAACGTCATCGCAACGGCTCCAGAGCGGTCTCGGCGAACACGGACGATTCCAGCCTGCCGCCGCCCGAGCGCGCGGCGGCAGGGACGAAGGTCCCCAGGTCGGGAGCGTTTCCGCAGGTCCGGGCGGCTGCGAGGGTCAGCGGTGCGCCCGCAGGAAGGCGATCAGCTCGTCCGCGGGCCAGGTGTTGACGATCTCGCCCGGGGCGAGCCAGCCGCGCTGCGCGGTGCCGATCCCGTAGCGCAGGTGCGCCAGGTGCGGGACGGCGTGGGCGTCGGTGTCGACGGCGAACCTGACGCCGTGGCGGCGGGCGCGGCGGATGTGCTCGGCGGGCAGGTCGAGCCGGTCGGGGGACGAGTCGATCTCCAGGACGGTCCCGGTGCGCGCGCAGGCGGCGAACACCTCGTCCCAGTCGGCCTCGACCGGAGGGCGCCGGCCGATCTGCCGGGCGGTGGGATGGCCGAGGACGTCGACGTAGGGGTTCTCGCAGGCGCGCACCAGCCGCCGGGTCATCAGCTCGCTCGGCTGGTCGAAGTGGGAGTGGACCGAGGCGACGCACACGTCGAACCCGGCCAGGAAGCCGCCCGGCCAGTCCACGCCGCCGTCGGGGTCGATGTTGAGCTCGGTGCCGTGCAGCACCCGCATGCCGCCGCACCGGCCGTCCAGCGCGCGGACCTGCTCGCGCTGGGCCAGCGTCTTCTCGTCGGTCATCCGCTGCATGGCCAGGCCCGGCGCGTGGTCGGTGACGGCGTAGTAGGAGTACCCGCGCACCGCGGCGGCGGCGACCATGTCGGGCAGGCTCGCCAGGCCGTCCGACAGGTCGGTGTGGGTGTGCAGGTCGCCCCGGACGTCGGCCTCGGTGACCAGGTCGGGCAGTTCCCCGCGCAGCGCCGCCTCGATCTCCCCGCTGTCCTCGCGCAGCGGCGGCGGGATCCACGGCAGCCCGAGCCTGGCGTACACCTCGTCCTCCGCCGCCGACACGATCTTGGCCCCGGTCTCGACGTCGAACAGCCCGTACTCCGACAGCTTGAGCCCCGCGTGGACGGCGATCTCCCGGGTGCGGATGTTGTGCGCCCGGGACCCGGTGAAGTACTGCAGGGCGGCGCCCCAGTCCTCGGGCGGCACCACCCGCAGGTCCACCTGGAGGCCGGAGCCGGTGCGGATCGAGGTCTTGGTGTCCCCGGCCGCGATGACCTGCTCGACCAGCGGCAGCTCCACGAAGGCCTTCATCAGCGCCGCCGGCCGGTCGGACGTGGCCAGCACGTCGATGTCCCCGACCGTGTCCCTCATGCGCCGCAGGGACCCGGCGAACGCGCAGCTCTCACAGCCGGCGACCGCGGACAGGTCGGCCACGATGGTCTCGGCCAGTTCCATCGCCGTCCCGAGCGGGACGCGCCGCCCCGCCTTGTGCAGGATCTCGATCCCGTGCCGCAGGTTCTCCTCGGTCTTGGCGCCGAACCCGGCCAGGCCGTGCAGGCTGCCGGTGTCGAGGGCCCGTGCCAGCGCCTCCACCGAGTCGATCCCGCGCTCGTGGTAGAGGACCATCGCCTTCTTCGGGCCGAGCGTCGGGATCAGCGTCAGCTGCCGGACGCCCACCGGGATCCGCGCCCGCAGCTCCTCCAGCTCGTGGATGCTCCCGGTGGTCAGGTACTCCTCGATCTTCGCCGCGATCGACCTGCCCACGTTCGGGATGCCGCGCAGGCCCGCGTCGTCCAGGCCCACGAGGTCGGCGGGGTCGCCCGCCACCGAGCGGGCCGCCTTCTGGTAGACGCGCACCTTGAACGCCTCCCCGCCGGTGATCGCCAGCAGGTCGGCGTACTCGTCCAGCAGGGCCCCCACCTCGTCGTTGACGCGCATGACACCCGTCCCCTCACAATCCCGCCGGGCCGCGGCGCTTCAGCCGTGCCGGCGCTTCGGGCATAACGGCGCTTCAGGCATAACGGCACAGGGCTCCGATGCCCTGCGCGGGAAGGTCCGGAGCCCCGGGCTCCAGGACGCGCACCTCCGCTCCGGTGAGCACGGCGGCGCGGACGGCGACGTCCACCAGCCGCCCGTGCTCCACCGGGTCCGCGCCCGTCTCGGCGAGGGACGTCCGCCGGTCGGACACCTGCGTCGGCGCGGGGCCGAACCAGGCCGTCCTCCGGTCGGCGGGGTCGTCGGCGACCAGCAGCGTGTCGACCCGGCCGCGGGCCAGCGCCCGCAGGGTGGCGGCCGCGCCCTCCACCGCCAGGCCGGACGGGCCCCGCCCCTCGTCCAGCCGCTCCAGCAGCCCGCGGGTCTCCTCGTCCGCCCACCGGCTCACCTGCTCCCGGACCTGCGTCTGGCGGCGCCGCCGCGCGCCGTCCCGGTTCCGTCCTCCGGAGACGTGGCCGACGGTCACCTCATGGCGGACGCCGTCGGGAAGGTGCTTGGTCAGGTACTGCATGGCGCGCACGTCGCCGCCGAGGAGCAGCACGTGCGCCCCGGTCGCGGCGAGGTCGTCCGCCAGGGCGTGCGCGACCCGGGTCGCGTTGTGCTCCCAGGAGTCCTCGGCGCGGTGCTGGTGGCGCGACTGGGACCAGCCGCCCGGCGCGTTGCGCACGATCTCGTCGTCGGGGCCGTCGATCGTCCTCGTGGTCGCGGTCCGCGTCCCGCCTCGGCACGTCTCGATGTCGGCGCCCTTGCGGTCGACGAGGGTGAGCACGTACGGCGGGCGTTCCTGGAGCCACGCCAGCAGCGGCAGGAGGCGCGGCACGGGGCCGTGGACGGCGAGGTCGGGCTGCCGGGCGTCCGGCATCTCCACCACCGTGGGCTCGGGGTCGCCGTCGAACGCGAACGCGGCCAGCGCCCCCGATCCCGGCTCCGCCCTCGCGACCAGCCGGTCCAGCGCGTCCACGACGGCGCCGCCGGCTCCCTGCGCGCGGAGCCGCCTGCCCATCCGTTCCCAGCGCAGCGCGGCGTCCTCCTCCCCGGGAGGGGCGGTCAGGTTGAAGTAGACCGATGTCACCGGCCCTCCGGAGCAGAGCCGACGCAGGGTCTCGGTGGCGATCATCTCGTCCGGCCTCATGCCAACAGCCTGTACAGCGGGCCGCCGTCCGATTAGGGACGAAGGTCCGAAGGTCGCCGGACCTTCGTGAGTCCGCCCGTAACGGACCGCGGCGCGCGCCGCCTTCGCCCGCGCCGGGCCGTGCACCACACTGAGCGGGAGTCCAGGTGTCCAGGGGGAGGATCCGCGTGGCTCACGACCGCTCAGAAGCCGGCCGCCACTGGCTGTTCGGGGACCAGCTGGGCCCGCACTTCCTGCGGCCGGACGCGGAGATCGTCATGATCGAGTCGCGGGCGGTGTTCCGGCGGCGCCGCTTCCACCGCGCCAAGGCCCACCTGATGCTGTCCGCGATGCGGCACCGCGCGGCCGAACTCGGCGACCGCGTCCGCTACGTCCGGGCCGAGACCTACCGCGACGGCCTGGAGCAGGCCGTCGGCGACGCGCCCGTGACCGTCCACCACCCCACGTCCCACGCGGCCCTCGGCTTCGTGCGGGGCCTCCGGCAGGTGGAGGTGCTGCCGCCGCGCGGCTTCCTCGTCCAGCCGGACGCGTTCGCCCGCTGGGCGGAGTCCGCCGGCGGCGGGCAACTGCGGATGGAGAGCTTCTACCGGCAGGTGCGCCAGGACCACGACCTGCTGATGGACGGCGACCAGCCCGCCGGCGGGCGGTGGAACCTCGACAAGGACAACCGCGAGCCCCCGCCCAAGGGCGAGGCGACGCTGCCGGTGCCCGCCCCTTACCGGCCGCGCGAAGACGAGATCGACGAGGAGGTGCGGGCCGATCTGGACCGCTGGGAGCGGAGCGGGGACGTCGCGTTCGTCGGCCGGGACGGCCCCAGGCTGTTCCCGGCGGGGCGCGCCGAGGCCCGGCGCGCCCTCCGCGCCTTCGTGGAGAAGCGCCTCCCCACGTTCGGCCGGTGGGAGGACGCGATCCTGGCCGAGGACTGGGCCATGAGCCACAGCCTGCTGTCGGCGTCGCTCAACCTCGGTCTGCTCGACCCGGCCGAGTGCGTCGAGGCCGCCGAGGACGCCTACCGGGCGGGCGACGCGCCGCTCAACTCCGTCGAGGGCTACATCCGGCAGGTCGCCGGGTGGCGCGAGTACATGTGGCACCTCTACTGGCACTTCGGCCCCCGCTACCGCGAGTCCAACGCGTTGGGGCACGACGCGCCGCTGCCCGGCTGGTTCGCGGGCCTGGACGCCGACGCCGTCCAGGCCCGCTGCCTGTCGACGACCCTGGCGCAGGTCCGCGACCGGGGCTGGGTGCACCACATCCCCCGGCTGATGATCCTGGGCAACCACGCCCTCCAGCGCGGCTGGGACCCTGCGGCGGTGACCGACTGGTTCCACCGCTGCTTCGTGGACGGATACGACTGGGTGATGCTCACCAACGTGATCGGCATGTCCCAGTACGCCGACGGCGGCCGCATCACCACCAAGCCGTACGCCTCGGGCGGCGCCTACATCAACACCATGAGCGACCTGTGCGGCCCCTGCGCCTACCGGCCCACCGAGCGCACGGGGGAGCGGGCCTGCCCCTACACCGCCGGGTACTGGGAGTTCGTCCACCGCCATCGCGAGCGGCTCTCCCACAACTACCGCACCGCCCGCGCCGTCAAGCAGCTGGAGCGCCTCAGCGACCTGGACGAGGTGCTCGGCGACGCCCGGAGCCGCGACCCCGACGCCGCGCCCTGACCGGTCAGGTTCCGCCGCCGGCGCCGGGCTCCTGGAGGCGGCCCTCCCGCAGGTGCAGGATCCGGTCGGCGGTTCCGGGCGGCGGCGGTGTGTGGGTGATGAGCAGGACGCCCGTCCCGGACGTGTCACCGAGGACGTCGGCGAGGAGGTCGCGGCCGGTCGCGGGGTCGAGGTGGGCGGTGGGCTCGTCCAGGACCAGCAGCCGCGCGCCGGACAGGAAGGCGCGGGCCAGCGCGATCCGCCGGCGCTGGCCGCCGGACACGCGGACGCCGTGCTCGCCCACGTGGGTGTCCAGCCCGCCGGGGAGGCCGGAGATCCAGTCCCAGACGCGGGCGCGGCGCAGCGCGTCGACGATCTCGGGTTCGGCGGCGTCCGGCCTGGCGAGGGCGACGTTGGCGCGGATCGTGGCGCCGAACAGATGGGCGTGCTGGTCGACCAGGCAGATCGCGCGCCGGACGTCGTCCTGCGCGTAGTCGCGCAGGTCGTGGCCGTCGAGGATGACGGCGCCCTCGTCGGGGTCGCGGAACCGGACGAGCAGGTGCGCCAGGGTGCTCTTGCCCGCGCCGCTCGGGCCGAGCAGCGCGACCCGCTCGCCGGGACGCAGATCGAGGTCGACGCCGTCCAGCACCCAGGGCGAGCCGGCGGCGTAGCGGGCGCGCACGCCGCGGAGCCGGAGCAGGTCGCCGCGCGGCGCGGGCAGCGGGCGGGGCGGGTCGGCGGCGGGCGCCGGAGGGGCGGTCAGCGCGCCGAGGCGGGCGGCGGCGCCGCGGGCGGTGAGCAGGTCGCGCGCCGCGTCCGGCAGCGGCCGGACGGCCTCGAACGCCGCCGTGGCCGCCAGCGCGAGGGCGGCGAGCAGGACGCCGGACAGCGCGCCCCGGTGGACCGCGTCCAGCCCCGCGACCAGGACGGCGAGCGTCGTGGCGGCGGTGAGCAGGGTGACCGAGGCCGAGGTGAACCCGGCGGTGCGGGCGTCGCGGCGCGCGATCCGGGCGAGCGCGGCGTCGGCGGCGCCGATCCGGCGGAGCTGCCCGTCCACCTCCCCGAACGCGACATGATCGGGCGCGCCGTGCAACAACTCCACGGTCTCGGCGCCCCGCACCGCGCGGGCCTCGGTCCGCCGGGACGCGGAGCCGCGCGTGAGCGCGACGGCGGCGGCGGGCAGGACGAGCACGGCCGGCAGCAGCCCCAGCGCCAGCCAGAGCCCGGCGGCGGGCAGCATCCACGCGGCGGCGGCGGCCGTCCCGGCGCCCACGGTCAGCGCGACGAGCGGCGGGCCGAACCCGCGCAGGTACAGGTGCTGGACGGCTTCGACGTCGGCGACGAACCCGCTGAGCAGGTCCCCCGACCGGGCATCCGGCAGCCCGGCCGGGACGAGCGGCTCCAGCCGCCGGAACCACCGAACCCGCAACTCCCGCAGCAGCCGCAGGCTCACGTCGTGGGAGATCACGCGCTCGGCGTAGCGGAACGCGGCCCGCGACAGGCTGAACGCCCGCACCGCCGTGATCGCCAGGGCCAGCGCGACGACCTGCGGCCGGAGCGCGGCGCGCGAGATAAGGTAGCCGGACGTCCCCATCAGCGCGACACCCGACCCGAAGGCGAGCACGCCGCAGAGCGCGGCCCCGGCGAACCGGTGCGCGACGGGCCGCGCGGCCCTGACCAGCTCCCCCAGCGCCCCCACCCTCACGCGAACCCCCGCGCGAGGTTTCGACCGGTCGCTTGGCCCGAGGTCGCGGCGGGTCGTGGGGCGTGCCGGGCGGTCGGCGTGCGCCCGATCATGTGAGGGCTCCCGCGCGGGGTCGGGCCGGGTCGGTCACTTGGTCTGAGGTCGCGGCGGGTCGTGGGGCGTGCCGGGCGGTCGGCGTGCGCCCGATCATGTGAGGGCTCCCGCGCGGGAGCCGGTCAGATCGATCACCTGGTCCGCGCTGGCGGCGAGGCGCGGGTCGTGCGTGGCGACGACGAGCGTCCGGTCGCCGAGGGTCAGCAGGGCGCCGGTCACCCGCCGGGCGGTGGTCTCGTCGAGGTGGGCGGTGGGCTCGTCCAGCAGGAGGAGCGGGGCGGGGCGGGCGAGGGCCCGTGCCAGGGCGACGCGCCTCACCTCCCCGGCGGAGAGCCCGTCGCCCGCCTCGCCCACCGTGCGGTGCACCAGCGAACCGGCGCAGGCGAGTTCGGCCGCGGCGACCGGGCTCAGCCCGCCGGGCTCGGCCGGGGCGATGGCCTCCAGCACGGGACCGGGGCGCAGCCGCGGGCGCTGCGGCAGCCAGGCGACCAGGCGCCGCCACTCGTCCGGGTCGAACGCGGCGAGGTCCGTGCCGTCCACGGTGATGAGCCCGGACGACGGCTCGGCGAAGCGCATGAGCAGCGCCAGCAGGGTGCTCTTGCCCGCGCCGCTGTCCCCGACGAGCGCGGTGAGCTCCCCGGGGCGGATCTCCAGCGACGTCACGGTCAGCACGGGCGGGCCGTCGTAGGCGGCGGTGACGTCCGCCAGCCGGACGGTCCCGAACGCGGCCGGACGCGGGCGCGCCGGGGCCGGCACGGCCGGAGGCAGCGCGAGCAGCGCGGACAGCCTTCGCGACGCGGTCAGCCCGTCGGCGCCCGCGTGGAACTCGGCCGCGAGCCCGCGCAGCGGCCCGTACAGCTCCGGCGCGAGGACGAGGACCGCGAGGCCCGCCTCCAGGCCGATGCCGCCGGTCGTCAGCCGCAGCCCGATGCCCACCGCGACCAGGGCCGTTCCGAGGGTGGCGGCCAGCTCAAGGACGAACGCCGACAGGAAGGCCGTGCGCAGGACGCGCATCGTCTCCCGCCGGTAGCGGTCGCCGGTCGCGGCGATGGCGGCCGCCTGGGCGCGGCCCCGGCGATGGGCGCGCAGGGTCGTCAGCCCGGTCACCACGTCCAGGAAATGCCCGCTCATCACGGCGAGGGCCCTCCACCGCTCCCGGGTCCGCGCGCTGGTCGTCCGGCCGATCAGCGCCCCGAACAGCGGGACGAGCGGCAGCGTCCCGGCCATGACCAGCGCCGACGGGACGTCCCGGAAGGCGACCCACGCGAGGATCGCGGGCGGTGCGAGTGCGGCGGTCGCCAGCTGCGGTAGGAACCGGGCGACGTAGGTCTCCAGCGCCTCGACGCCGTCGGTGGTGACGGTCACCGCCTCGCCGGTCGGCACGCTCCCCGGGCGCGCCCGCACGATCCGGCGCAGCACCCGCCCGCGCAGCTCGGCGACCATCCGGGACGCGGCCGTGCGGGCGCCGGTCTCCGACGTCCAGCCGAGCGCGGCGCGTGCCGCGCCCACCCCCGCGAAGCCGAGCAGCGCGGGCACGACGTCCCGCACGTCGCGGCCCCCGAGGAAACCCGCGACGACGATGTGGGAGAACAGCACGGCCTGCGCGACGGTGAGCGCCGCCGAGCACGCGGCGGCCGCTCCCGCCGCCGCCAGGAACCGGCGGACGCCGGGGACGTCCCGTGGCAGCCAGGGATCGAGCGCCCGCATCGGCGGCCTACTCCCCGTCCCCGGCGGCCGCGCCCCCCGGGGACGACCCGGGCCGCTTCGCCGTGATCATGTGCAGCGGGGTCGGCGGGCGCGCGAAGTCCTCCCGTGAGAGCCGCGCCCGGAACACCCACAGCGCCCAGACCTGGTAGACGAGCACCACGGGCACGAACACGGCGGCGATGATCGTCATCGCCACCAGCGAGTAGTGGTTGGACGCGGTGCCGTAGACCGTCAGGCTGGGCGACCCGGCCGTGGACGACACCATGACCCGCGGGTACAGCCGGGCGAACAGCGCGGCGACCAGCAGCACGGTCGCGGCGGACGTCCCGGCGAACGCGGCCAGCGGACGCTTCAGCAGGGCCAGCGGCCCGGACGCGGCGGCCGCCGGCAGGCTCAGCCCCAGCAGCACGTACACCGGTGTGGGATAGGGCGCCGACGACGACGCCTGCACGGCCGTCCACACCGTGAACACGATCAGCAGCACCGCCGCGACGGGGTAGAGCGCCAGCGCGAAGCCGCGCGCCCGCTCCTCCAGGCCGTCCCGGGTGCGGACGGCGAGGAACAGCGCGCCGTGCAGCGCGAACGCCGCCACGAGCGTGAACCCGGCGAGCACCGAGTAGCCACTGAACAGCACCCCCTGCCCGCCGGTGACGTCGCCGCGCGGGTCCAGCGGCACCCCGCGCGTGATCGTGGCGAACACGACGCCGAGCAGGAACGGGATGGCCGCGCTGGAGATCGGCATCGCGACGTCCCAGCGGCGGCGCCAGGACGCGGAGTCGTGCTTGTTGCGGTACTCGATGGCGACGCCGCGCACGATGAGCGCCAGCAGGATCCCGAAGAACACCAGGTAGAAGCCGGAGAACATGCTCGCGTACCAGCCGGGGAACGCGGCGAAGGTCGCGCCGCCCGCCACGATGATCCAGACCTCGTAGCTGTCCCACACGGGCAGGATCGTGGCGAGCAGCGCGTGCCGCTCCGGGTCGTCGCGGCCGAGGAACGGGTAGAGCATCCCGACGCCGAAGTCGAAGCCGTCCAGGAGGAAGAACCCCGTCCAGAGGATCGCGATCAGCGCGAACCACAGCGTCTGGAGGTCGAAGTGCCCTGCGGTCTCCATGGCGGTGCGCCTCCGATGGCAGGTCAGTGGAGCATGGGCGGCAGCGCGTCCTCGCGGGTCACCTCGGGGGCGGGGCGTTCCGGGCCGGCGCGGACCGCCCGGACCATCAGCCAGCCCATGATCGCGGCGAGTACCCCGTAGACGGCCGCGAAGCCGGCCAGCGTGGTGATCACGTGGCCGGTCCCGACCGTCGGGGAGATCGCGTCGTTCGTCCTCAGCAGCCCGTGCACGATCCACGGCTGGCGTCCCATCTCGGTGACCAGCCAGCCGGCCGTGTTGGCGAGGAACGGCAGCGCGAGGAACGCGTAGGCCGTCCACGCGAGCCGGCGGGACGATGCCCAGCCGCGTCGGTGAATGGTCCACAGCCACGCGGCGCTGTAGAGCAGCACGAGGAACCCGACGGTGATCATCAAGCGCCACGACCAGTAGACGCTGCCGATGATCGGCGTGTAGTCGCCGGGGCCGTACCGCCCCTCGTACTCGCGCTGGATGTCGTTGATCCCGCGGATCTCCCCGTTCCAGTTGTTCGTGGACAGCACCGACAGTCCGTGCGGGATGGCGATGTCGACGTTGTTGCGCTCCGGGTGCTTCTCCCAGGGACCGATGGCCAGCAGGGACAGCGGCGCGGGCGCCTGCGTCTCGTAGAGCGCCTCGGCCGCGGCCATCTTCATCGGCTGGTACCTGACCAGGAGCTGCGCCTGGAAGTGCCCCACGCCGATCACCACGACCGACGCGACCGCCGTCACCCAGAGCGCCCCGTGCGCGGCGGCGCGGAACAGCCTCACGTCCGGATCGTCCGGTCCGGTGCCCTCCCGCCGGGCCCTGCGGAGCCGGTAGGCGGCCACGGCGACGACCAGGAGCCCGGCCGTCACCAGCGAGGCGGCGATCGTGTGGAAGAAGTGGGTGATCTGCAGGGGCTGGAGCAGGACGTCGCCGAGCGACGTCATCTCGGCGCGCCCGCCCTTCATCGCGTAGCCGACCGGATGCTGCATCCAGCTGTTCGCCGCCAGGATGAAGTAGGCGGACGACGAGGTGCCCGCCACGACGAGCCAGATCATCGCGAGGTGCGCGCGCGGGGGCAGCCGGTCCCAGCCGAACAGCCACAGCCCGATGAAGGTGGACTCCAGGAAGAACGCCACCAGGCCCTCGATCGCGAGCGGCGCCCCGAACACCGATCCGACGAACCGGGAGTAGACCGACCAGTTCATGCCGAACTGGAACTCCTGCACGATCCCGGTGACGACCCCCAGCGCGAAGTTGATCAGGAAGAGCTTCCCGAAGAACCGCGTCATCCGCAGGTAGTGCTCCTTGCCGGTGCGGTGCCAGGCGGTCTGCATCCCGGCGACGAACCAGGCCAGGCCGATGGTGAGCGGCACGAACAGGAAGTGGTACACGATGGTGACCGCGAACTGCCACCGGTCCAGGACCGCCGTCGTCCCCACCGCGCTCCCTTCCCGTCGTCGGAGGTCTCGGCGGCAGGGCACCGTCGCGGGCCGCCGCCACCGGGCAGGTTCCCGGCCGTCCGGCTGACGAAAGACAGCCCGCGGTCAATCGTTGATCAAGTCGCGGGCCCGGCTCCGAAGAAGGCCACCTACAAGGTCAGGGCCCGCCGCTAGGAACGACACCGCGAGCGGAGGCGCCCCGAAGGCCCGTCCTTCGGGGGCGCCTCCGCGCCGTCCACACCCTGTGGACGGATGAACCGCTTCTCCCGGGAAAATGCGAGGGAACCCCCCGGTCGTCGCCGCGCTAGGTTGGACCGACTGGTCCAGAGCGCGGAGGTGGGGGCGTGGGGAAGAAGCTGACGGCGAAGGGCGCGGCGACCCGGAACCGGATCATCGAGGGCGCCGCCGAGGTGATGCGGGACAGGGGAGTGGCCTTCGCGACCCTCGAAGACGTCATGACGCGCACCCGGGCCAGCAAGAGCCAGCTGTTCCACTACTTCCCCGCCGGCAAGGACGAGCTGCTGCTCGCCGTCGCGCGGTACGAGGCCGGCCAGGTCCTGGAGGACCAGCAGCCCTACCTGGGGCGCCTGGACTCGTGGGAGGCCTGGCGGCAGTGGCGTGACGTGGTGGTCGATCGCTACGAGACGCAGGGCGACCGGTGCCCGCTCGGCTCGCTGTTCCTCCAGGTCGGCCGGGCCACACCCGGAGCGCGCGCCATCGTGGTCGAGTTGATGGACCGGTGGCAGGCGAGCCTGTCCGCCGGGATCCGCTCCCTGCAGGCGGCCGGGCACCTGCCCGCGGGCGTCGACGCCGACCAGCGGGCGGCCGCGCTGCTGGCGGGCATCCAGGGCGGCGTGGCGATCCTCCAGTCGACCGGCCGGTCCTGCCACCTGCGGGCCGCGCTCGACCAGGCGATCGACGACCTGCGCCGGCTCGCGCCCGGCTGATTGGACTTGCGGGTCCATTTTTTCCCTTGCAGAGTGGCGGTGCCGCTCGGGCTCGGGCGGCACCGGGCGTACCGAGGGGAGCGCGTGATGAGCGGACGGCTGCAGGGCAGGCGGGCGCTGGTGACCGGATCGACCAGCAACATCGGGCGGGCGATCGCCGAGGCGTTCGCCGCCGAGGGCGCGCACGTGGTCGTGTCCGGCCGCAGCGCCGAGCGGGGCCGGGAGGTCGTGGACGGCATCCGCGCGCAGGGCGGCCGCGCCGACTTCGTCCAGGCGGACCTGGACGGCAGCGCCGAGGCCTCCCGGGCCCTGGCGCGGGACGCGGCGTCGGTCCTCGGCGGTGGCATCGACGTCCTGGTCAACAACGCGGGCATCTACCCCGCCGACGCCACGGCGGCCACCGACGAGAAGACCTTCGACCGGGTCTACGCGGTCAACGTGAAGGCGCCGTTCTTCCTGACCGCCGCGGTCGCCCCCGCCATGGCCGAGGCCGGCGACGGCGCGATCATCAACCTGGGGTCGTGGATCGCGCGCCTGGGCGTCCCCGCGGGCGCGCTCTACAGTTCCACCAAGGGCGCGATGGAGACGCTCACGCGGGCGTGGGCCGCGGAGTTCGGCCCGCACGGCGTCCGCGTGAACGCGATCTCTCCCGGTGTGATCCTCGAACCCGCGCCGGGAGAGCCGCACCCGGGCGAGGCCATGATGGCCGGCACCCCGGCCGGAGGCATGGGCAGGCCGGGGGCCATCGCGCACGCCGCCGTCTACCTGGCCGCCGAGGAGGCCGCCTTCGTCCACGGCATCACCCTGGACGTGGACGGCGGCCGCACCACGACGGCCGTCATCGCCGCCTGACCCGCGCCCCGGCGCGTGCCTCACGGCGCGATGGCGAGCTCCTTGGAGTTGGGACGGGACGGGTGGCTGCGGCCCAGCGGCCCCGCGGCCATCGCCCGGACGAGCGTGTCGGTCACCCGCATGGTGAACGCGCGGCCCGCCTCGTCGACCCCGTGGCCGCAGGCCCGTCCCCGCATCGCGCACACCCAGCGCATGGTGCCGGTGGCGAACACCCCCGCCCCGCTGCGGGTGGTGTAGTAGGACGCGTGCGCGACGGCCGTGCCGGTCCCGCAGCTGATCGGGGAGCGTCCGACGATCTCCAGTGTCGGCGGTGTCGGGCCGCCGGGGGCGATCGCGTCGGCCTCCGGGCCGACCATCCCGGGGAACCGGGTCCCCGCGCGCACGCCGGTGCCGCGGAACAGCCAGAAATCGGGCCGGTAGACGGTGAACGCGCCTTCCGCCGGAAAGCACATGTACTGGATGCCGATGATGTCGCTCTCCGGCCGCGGCTTCGGCGGCAGCCGCCAGTCCTGCGTCGACTCGGCCGGATCCGTCCGGGCGACGGGATCGGCGGAGGAGTCCTTGTAGCAGACCACCAGCCGGTCGGCGCCCAGCGGCGTGGCCTCGAACCGGATGTGCCGGTTCACCGCGTTGGCGCCGAGGAAGGCGATGTTGACGCCGTGGTCGCGGGCCTCCGTCGCGCGCTGCCGCATGGCCGACGACCAGTACTCGTCGTGCCCCAGGGTGAGCAGTCCGCGCGCCTTGCTCAGCAGAGCGGGGTCGCTGTGCAGGTCGTTGTCGGTCGCGTACGCCAGCGGCACGCCCGCCTTCTCGGCCAGGGCGATCGCGGGCTGCTCGTAGGTCAGGAACTTGCCCGCGCCCGTCTTGTCGTACGGACGGTCGAAGCTGACCGCGTAGGACCGGTCGTCGTAGCCGGACGGCCCCTCGTACAGGTCGTGGCCGCCCCACATGTTGTACGCCTGCCAGGTGGTGGTCGCGTTCAGCACCACGACCCGGCCGGCGGTGTCCGGCGAGCGGACGGTCACCGGCACGTACCGCTGCGCGCCCGACACGGCGGTCAGCCTGACCAGGTAGCTGCCCGCCGGCCAGCCGGAGGTGGCGACGGTCAGCGACGGCCGCCACGGCGCCGACACGGTGCGCGTCTTCCGGTCGATCCGGGCCGCCGCCTGCCGGACGCCGGCGACCTGGCCCGACCGCCACACGCGCCGCGCGTTCGCGCCTCCGTACCAGCCCATCCGGAACGCCTCGGCGCTGAACCCGGACGTCGTGGTCGAGACGAACAGCCGGAACGACTGGCCCGGCAGCACGCTCACGCGGTCGGCGTACCCCTCGATCTCGTGCTCGGCGCCCTTGCGGCGGACCTGCCAGTCAGCCGTGCCCGGCCTGGCGTTCTCGGGCGTCTCCGCGACCGCCGCGCCCGCGTTGGCCGGCCGCTCGCCGCCGGACGGGCGGCGCGACGTCGAACACGCGCCGGCCAGGACGAGCGCCGAGACCAACGCCAGCGCGACCGGAACCCGGAGCACGCGCGCGAACACACCCTCGCTTGAGGGAATCCCCTTTTCCACGGCGGACCCGCCCTCCCCCTGAATCCCTGTGGGCAACCCGTCCACCGCCACGTACCGGAGATCGTCTTCCCGCCCCGCGACCGCATAACCACCGGTCCGGACCGAGGTCAACGGACCGCATCTGGTTCGGGAGAGTTCATGCCATTATGTCGGCGCGCTCGGCCCCCTACCCGCGACGACCCGCCGGTCGTCGGCGCCGGTCGCCCGTTCTACCCTCGTGTTCCTGACCCCCACGCGCGTGGCCGGCTCGTGCGGCGGTGAGAGAGTGGGGAGCGGTGGAAGCGCAAGGCTTGACGATGGTGGGCCGGGACGGCGAGCGGGAGCTGCTGTCCGCGTTCGTCACGGCGGACACCGGCCGGGCGCTCGTCCTGCGGGGGGAGGCCGGGGTCGGCAAGAGCGCCCTGCTCGACCACGCGGCGAGCGTCGCGGCGTCCCACCGGTACGAGGTGATCCGCGCCGCCGGGGTCGAGGCGGAGGCCGAACTGCCCTTCGCCGGCCTGCACCAGCTCGTCCACCCGCTGCTGACCCACCTGCCCGGGCTGGACGAGGGGTACCGCGCCGTCTTCGACGTCGTCTTCGGGCGGCGCGAGGGGAAGGCGCCGTCGGTCATGTCGCTCGGCATCGCCGTCCTCGACCTGCTGTCCCTGGCGGCCGCGAGGAATCCGCCGCTGCTGCTGATCGACGACGGCCAGTGGATGGACGCCGCCAGCGCCGACGTGTGCGGTTTCGTCGGGCGCCGTCTCGCGGGCGTCCCGGTCAAGATGCTGATCGCCGTACGGGCCGACAGCCCTTCGAGGTTCGACACGGCCGCGCTCCCCGAAACGGCGGTGGCGGCCCTCCCGGACGAGGCCGCCAGGCGGCTCCTGGAACTGCGCTACCCCGACCTCGATGCGAACGCCCGCCGCGTCGTCCTGGAGCACGCCCAGGGCAACCCGCTGGCCCTCCTGGAACTGCCGCCCTACCTGGACGACGAGCGCGCCGGGTACGCGGCCGGAGAACTCCTCGACATCCCCCTTTCGCGTCGGCTCCAGCACCTCTACGGCACGCGGATCGAGCGTCTCGACCCGTCCGAGCGTGCGGAACTTCTGAAGGGCGCCCTGGACGGCGTCGGGGCGGGCACCGCCGCCGTCCAGGGCGCGCGGTACCGCATGCGCCACGTGGACCGGGCGGCCGCGTCCGGTCTCCTCGACGTCGATCCCGCCGCCGGCGCCGTCGTCTTCCGCCACCCGCTGATCCGCTCCGCCGTCGTCCAGTCCGCGACGCCCGGCCTGCGGCGGGCGGCGCACGCGGAACTCGCGGCCCTGCACCGCGGCGACGTCGAACGCCGCGCGCACCACCTCGCGGCGTCGGCGGTCGACCCCGACGAGGAGACGGCCGCCGCGCTGGAGGCCGCCGCGGACTCGGCGACCCGGCGCGGGCACGCGACGGCGGCCGTGACCTGGCTGACCCGCGCCGCCGAGTTGAGCGAGGACCCCGCCGCGCGGTCCAGAAGGCTCGGCGACGCGGCCTTCATCGCCGGGCACTCCGCGCTCCTGGACCGGGCCCAGGCGATCGTCCGCTCCGTCCCGCCGCCGGACGGGTCCGAACCGCCGTCCACGGCCGTCACCGCCGGATACGTCGCCCTCCACGAGGACGGGGACGTCCGTTCCTCGCACCTCCGGGTCGCCGCCGCGATCGAGAGACTCGCGGGACGGGACGCGCGGGAGTCCGGAGAGGCGCTCGACCGGCTCATGATCCTTCTGCTGGCCATCGGACAGTACGCCGGGGACGGCGCCACGTGGACACGCACGAGGCGACTCCTGCGCTCCCTCGCGGACCGCGTCGACCCGAGGGCCGCGATCTACCACGACGCCTGGAGCGACGTCGTCCGTCACGGCGCCGGCCTGCGCGAACGCGTCGAGCGCGCCTTCGCGGACCCGTCCGGCCTGGAGCCGTGGGACGTCTCGCGCCTGGCCATCGCCGCCTCCCAGGTCGACGCGTTGAGCCGGTTCCGTCCCTACTTGCGGCGAGCAGCCGACCGGGAGGTGAAGACCGGTGCCGTGGCCAACGGCATGACCGTGCTGCAACTGCTCATGCTCGACCAGATGGCGGCCGGCGAGTGGGACGACGCCGAGCGGACCGGCCGCCGCGCGCTGGAGCTCACCACGTCCCACGGATACGCGCTGCTCGCCCACCAGAGCCGCGCCCACCTCGGCCTCCTCGCCGCGATGCGCGGCGACCTGGACGGCGCCCGGGAGGCGCAGGCCATCGTGGACGCCTGGGCCCGTCCGCGCGGAGTGGGTTTCCTGACCCAGATCGCCGATGCCATCGGCACCGCCGCGGCCCTCGGCGAGGGGGACTACGAAGGCGCCTACCTGCACGCCATCGGCATCACCGCGCCGGGCTCGTTCGAGGACTGCGCGCACCAGGCGTCCCGGACGCTGCTCGACCTCGTGGAGGCGGCGGTGCAGACCGGCCGCCTGGAGCAGGCCCGCCTGCACGCCGTGGCCGCACGCGACGCGCGCCTGCCCGACATCTCCCCGCGCCTCGCCCTGGTGACGTACGGGGCGCTGGCGATGACCGCGTCCGGCGAGAAGGAGGCGGACGACATGTACGCGCGGGCCGAGTCCCACCCCGAGGCCTCGGGTTTCCCGTTCGAGCTGGCCCGCGTCCGCCTCGCCCGCGGCGTCCGGTTGAGGCACACCCAGGGGCCGAAGGCGGCATGGCCCGTCCTCACCGGTGCCGCCGAGTCCTTCGAACGGCTCGGAGCCTCGGGCTGGGCCGGGCGCGCCCGCGCCGAACTCCGGGCGTGCGGGGCGCCCGCCCGCGCCTCGCTCCCGTCCCTGACGGCCCTGACCTGGCAGGAACGCCGCATCGCCGAGCTCGCCGCCACCGGACTGACGAACAAGGAGATCGGGGAGCGGACGCACCTGTCCCCGCGCACCGTCAGCTCCCACCTCTACCGCGTCTTCCCGAAACTGGGCATCACCTCACGGGCCGCTCTGCGCGACGCCCTGGCCAGGGCCCGGGACACCTGATCCGCAACGACTGACATCGGGTCCCACCGTCAAATGACGGATGTGGCCGCCTCCCCTCCGGAACGAGAGTCGACGGTGCCGGCACAGCGCCGGCACGCATCGGGCACACGGAGGGACCATGATCGACAGAAGAACTTTCGGCAAGGGGCTCGGCCTGGTCGCGGGCGGGGCCGCCGCCTCCGCGGCCGGCCTGCCGGACGCGTCCGCCGCCGCGCCGAGGCCGGCCCCCGGCGGCCGCACGTCCTTCACCACTCTCAGACAGATCAGGGCGGGCCTGCTGGACGTCGGTTACGCGGAGACGGGCCCCGCGCACGGGCCGGTGGTCATCTGCCTGCACGGCTGGCCCTACGACATCCACAGCTTCGTGGACGTCGCCCCGGCGCTGGCGGCGGAGGGCTACCGCGTGATCGTCCCCTACCTGCGGGGGCACGGGACGACGCGCTTCCTGTCCGCCCGGACGTTCCGGAACGCCCAGCAGTCGGTGATCGCCCTCGACGTCATCGCCCTGATGGACGCCCTCGGGATCGAGAAGGCCGTCCTCGCCGGCTTCGACTGGGGCTCCCGGACCGCCGGCATCGTCGCGGCCCTGTGGCCGGAACGCTGCAAGGCCCTCGTCTCGGTCAGCGGGTACCTGGTCACCGACCGCGAGGCCAACCTCCGGCCGCTGCCGCCGAAGGCCGAACACGCATGGTGGTACCAGTACTACTTCGCCACGGAGCGAGGCCGGCTGGCCATGCGGGACGAACGCAAGCGGCACGACCTGGCCCGGCTCGTCTGGGACACCGTCTCCCCGACGTGGGGCTTCGACGACGCCACCTTCGAGCGCACGGCCGCGGCCTTCCGCAACCCCGACTACGCCGCCATCGTCGTCCACAACTACCGCTGGCGGCTGAGCCTCGCCGACGGCGAGCGCCGCTACGACGGCCTGGAGAAGCGGCTCGACGCGCGGCCGGTCATCACCGCCCCGACCATCGTGCTGGACGCCGACCGCGACCCCTTCACGGCCCTGAGCGACGCGTCCTACCGGGACAGGTTCACCGGCGCCTACGAGTACCGCCTGCTCAAGGGCATCGGCCACAACGTCCCGCAGGAGGCTCCCGCGGCCTTCGCCCAGGCCGTCACCGACGCGGACCACTTCTGACCGAGACCACTTTCACCGATAAGGAGGAACGACCCATGGCCAGGACATGGCTGATCACCGGGGCGTCGCGAGGACTCGGACGCCACCTCACCGAGGCCGTCCTGAACGGCGGTGACCGCGTCGTCGCCACCGCGCGGCGCCCGGAGCAACTGGACGACCTGGCGGCCCGGCACGGCGAACGGATCCGGGCGGTCGCGCTCGACGTCACCGACCCCTCCGCGGCCGCCCGCGCGGTGAAGGAGGCCACCGGCGCCTTCGGCCGCCTCGACGTCGTCGTCAACAACGCGGGCTACGCCAACAGCGCCCCGATCGAGGAGATGGCCGAGGACGACTTCCGCGCCCAGATCGAGACCAACCTCTTCGGCGTCGTGAACGTGACGCGGGCGGCGCTGCCCGTCCTGCGCGCGCAGCGCTCCGGGATGTTCGTGCAGATCTCCTCCATCGGCGGACGCGTCGGCGGCACCCCCGGAATGGGCGCCTACCAGGCCGCGAAGTTCGCCGTCGAGGGCTTCTCCGAGGTACTCGCCGCCGAGGTGGCGCCGTTCGGCGTGAAGGTCCTCATCGTCGAGCCGGGCGCGTTCCGCACCGACTGGCAGGGCTCGTCCATGGAACTCCACCCCGTCGGCCCCGACTACGAGGAGACGGTCGGCGCCGTCAACGGCTACCGGCAGGCCAACGACGGCACCCAGCAGGGCGACCCGGCCCGCGCCGCCAGGGCCATCGTCGACGTGGTCGGCGCCGGCGAACCGCCCCGCCGCCTCATCCTCGGCAGCGACGCCCTCGCCCTGGCCCGCAGGTCCGGCGAGGCCCGCGCCGCCGAGGCCGAGCAGTGGGCCGCGGTGACCGGCTCGACCGACTTCCCGCCGGACGACCGCTAGCCGCGGGCGGGCCGCCCTGCTCGATCAGGCGGCCGGGCCGCGGGCGATGTAGAGGTTCATGCCGGTGAAGTCGAGGGTGACGTTGTAGGGCTTGAAGAACGGGTGGAAGAAGGCGCCCAGCGAGTCGAACCCGGAGCGAGGGGGCCTGCTGGTCGGGTTCGCCACGCAGTAGACCTCCCTGGCGACGGCGTCGCCGAGGCGTATCTCCTCCGGATAGCAGGGGTAGGTGACGACCGGGTGGCTGTGCGCGAAAGTCTCCAACGGGCGGTCGTAGTCGGTGCGGATCCGCAGCTGCTTGGCCGTCTCCTCGGGCATTGCCACGGCGCTCTCGCTGGTCCCGCCGATGGACAGGCCCACCACTCGCGTGCCGGAACCGCCGATGCTGCCCCTGCTGTACAGCCCGTGCTCATGGGCCAGCCACAGCGGCAGCGGCCCGGCGCCCGCCCGAGCGGCGTCGCGCCGTGCCCTGCGGGCCGTTTCGGAAGTAGGGCGGCGCAGGATCAGCGACCGGCCCGCGTAGTCGAAGGTGGTCAGCAGGTGGTAGAAGATCCACGTGCCGATGATCCCGTCGCTGGGCCCCCCGGGTGAGGCCTGGTCCGTCTCCGTCCACTCCACGGGGAGGTTGCGCAGTTCGATGCCGCCCAGCTTGAAGGACTCCAGCACCCCGAAGTACTGCCACGCGGTGCCGTCCAGGTAGTCGATCTGCTGCTTCGTTACGGCGGTCAGCCCGGCCTCCCTGGCCACGTCCGCGGACAGGCCCAGCCACGGGGCGCCGGTGTAGAGCATGAAGCGCTTCGGCGGTCCGCCGTTGAGCGACCCCTCGACCTGCGGTGACGGGTCCATCTGCTGCCACGGCAGCCGCGCGGTGTCGCCGTGGACCTGGTACGGCTCGCCGTGAACCGCCCCGAACCATTTGGCGAATACGTCCTTGCCGGCCGCTTGCCAGCACGGCACGGACAGGGAGAGTTTGTCCTGCCGGATGTAGCAGTCGCCCAGGAGCTGGTTGGCGTCCTTGTCGCCGGGCGCTAGTTCGGACGCCATTAGGAGATATTTCTCGGCGACCGGGAACTGGTTCACCAGTAGTGCCACATGGCCGCGCTGCCGGGCCGCGTGCACGTTCGAAGGATCCTTTCTCAGGATCTCCTCATATGCGTGGCCGGCCTGTTCGAACTTTCCGGCCTTGAACAGCGCGTCCGCGTCCGCGTCGTCGGCGTGCGCCGCGCCCGTCCCGCCCAGCAGCGGCGCGGTCGCCGCTGCACCGGCCACCACGGCGGCGCCCCGCAGCAGCGAACGCCGATCCCATTTCCCGTCGTCGGCCACGGCCTTCTCCATTCTTCTCCGGCGATGAAGATGCGCCTCGAACGCTACGAACCGGCACATATCGTCGGCGTATCGAAAACACCCCGGGGCGCGCCTCCCCGCGCCCCGGGGTGCGGTCAAAGGCCCGCGTCGGCCCCGAGAGCCGCCTTTAACAGGACGACGGCATTGACGGGGCTGTCGGCCTCGCACATCCAGAAACCGCCCTGGACGAACCACCAGCGGTCGCCGTCACTCGCGCGACGGCGGCACTCGACCTCCACGCCGCAGGCCTCCGGCTCCTTCGCCACGCGCAGTCGCAGCGCGGAAACGCTCTCCACCGCGAGTTTCTGGCCTCGCAACAGATTCCCGAGCGTGGTCGTGAACTCCACGCCCGTCGGGCCCTCGCCGGGCCCATTTGGATTTGACGGGATCATGCCGCTGCCGCCACTTCCATCTGGTTCCTGATCTGGCGCGCCGCTCCGGCCAGGTCGTTCGCCGGCCCGGTCCACGGGGCGAGAACGTCCGCGAGAAGGACGAGAAAGGTGATCCGCTCGCGTTGCGGGATCACCAGCGCGGGCCCTCGCGTCCGGTTCAGTTCGGGGAGTGGCGGCGGAAGGCGGCGTCCTCGGGAAGTCCGCTCGTGCGCTCCCACGGCGTCACGCTCCGGGCGCCCGGCGGCGGCCGCCCGGGGATCGTCGGTTACTTTTCATGATCGACCTCTTTTTGGTGCGGGGGACAGTTGATCCATTTGATGTGGCGATGCGCGGAACGGGCGCCCTGTCCGGCTCGCCGTGATCGCGGATTCTCGCGATTCACTCCCGTGCTGACTCCGAGTAGAGCACCATGAAAGCAACGTCCGCAAGCAATCGGATCGATTCTCGGCCGGGAATTTTCGCAGGTCAGAGACCTGTTGCGGACCGGGCGAGGGGATGCTTTCATTCCGAGTGAAAGGCGGCCCCGAGATGCGAGATGGAGGTGATCTGAGTGTCGGAAGCAACCACGGGTTCGACCGTCCCCCGGCGGCAACTCGGCCGGTACCTCCGCGAACTTCGGACTAATGCCCGCTTAACCGTCCAAGTCGCGGCGAAAGCGCTTGAATGGTCCGAAGCAAAGATGTGGAGGATCGAGACCGGCCAAACGTCCCTGCGTTCCCACGACGTGGAGACGATGTGCCGCGTGTACGGCGCACCCGAGGAACTGAAGATCGCCCTGATGGGCCTCGCCAAGGAGACCAAGGGAAAGGGATGGTGGCACGCCTACGGCGACGTGATCCCGGAGAGCTTCGATCTCTTCATCGGCCTGGAGGAGGCGGCCAGCAGCCTGGAACTGTATTCGCCGGAACTGGTACCCGGCCTCTTCCAGACTTCTGACTACGCCCGCGCGGTCATCAAGAACAACTCTCGTCTTCAAGAGGAGGAGATCGACCGCCGAGTGCAGTTGAGAATCCAGCGACAGACGCTGGTGACACGCTTCACGGAACCGACCATCCTCCGCGCGGTCCTGAACGAAGCCGTCATTCGCCGGGGCCGTGGGCGGGACGACGGTCATGGCAGCTCAGCTCGCCTGGCTGGCGGAACTGAACGAACGCCCCAACGTCTCGATCCGTCTCGTGCCCTTCTCACTGGGGGCGCATCAGGGGCTTGACAGCGGCTCGTTCATTCTCATGCGGTTCCCAACCGCAGCAGATGGACGAAACCACGAACCGCCAACGGTGTACGTACAAGGCTTCACCGGAGCCCTGTACCTGGATAAACCCCGCGAGATCGACCGCTACGCCGCGGGCTTCGCGGCCATATGGGACGCCGCTCTGCCTCAGGAGGAGAGTTCGGCGTTGTTCCGACAGACGGCAAGGGAGATGATCGAGCCATGAACGCTGACTTCGCAGGAGCCCAGTGGCGCAAGAGCAGTCGCAGCAACTCCGAGCAGGAGTGTGTGGAGGTCGCCCAGTCGTCGATCGCCATCGGTATCCGGGACAGTAAGAACCCCGAGGGTGGCCACCTGGCCCTCGACCGCAGCGCGTTCACCGGGCTTCTCGCTCGCGTGAAGGCCGGCGACCTGGACCTCTGACAACGCTCCCCGCGAGAGGCGTCCCGGTCACCACCTGGGACGCCTCTCCACCCGCATGAAGCCCGGCATTGTCGGGCGGCGGCCGGATTTCTTCAGCGTGCGATGCGGGCACGTCCACCATGCTGTAATCGTCCGATGACCTTCGGTGCTACTCGGGCTTCGGAACGTCGGTGCTGGACGTTCGCGGCCGCGATCGTTCTGGCGGCGGGCATGGTTGCGAGCTGCGGTGACGGCGGCAAGAAGCCTGGTGTTCGCGTCCCGGTTTCAGACGGCTACACGGTGCCGAAACCACTTACCTCCGCCCCACCCGTCGGCGCCCCCCGCCTCGACCAGCTCATGCATCACATGGAGGAGGCGACCGTGAGGGCCGGGGGCGTGGCCGCACCGACCAAGGCACGTTGCGAGACCGACAAGAAACGAATCGGGACGCGCCCCGAGATCTTTGCGTGCACGGTGTCCTACAGAGGCAAGACCGCCGAGTTCCGCGCTAGCGTCTCAGTGCTGTCGAAGCGGCTGACGTCCGAGCCCGGACAGAACTTCCCGAGCGGGACCGAGTACCAGTACAGGCTCACGGCCGTCGCGACGAAGCTCGTGCTCACCCGCGAAGGCGTCCACCGCCAGTGGGGCTACCACCCGTCCGGTGGCGACGATAACGAGTACCGCTGCGACGCCCACATCCCAGAGGCGGCCGTGGTGGCTCCGGGACCGACGCCCTATCGCTGCTACGACCTCTACCGCCTCGGTTACAAAACCAGGGTCGCCGCCTACCGCGTGGTCTTGTCCGCAGAAGACGGCGAACAACCCGACGGAAGCCTCTCCTTCAAACCGGTCCCGACCGAGGAACCCGTGCGCAGGGACCAATGACGCCACGGCAGAGCGCCGCTCAAATGAAGGGCCTGATCCAGGTCTCGAACCGCGCCCCGAACTCGTCCTGGGCCGCTTTGATCAGGTCATTGGGGTCGCTCACCGGAGCCAGGCCGAAGTGCTGCTTCAGCCATGCGACGTAGGACTGGTGCGCCTGGGGGGCGCCTTCACGTTTGCGGTGGTATCCCTCGTACTCCGCGAAGTGGACGTCGTCCCAGTCGATCGACAGCGGCCGGTCGCTCGCGAGCTGGCAGAGCAGATCCCGGAGGTGGCGTGCGGTGAGATGGATTCCTCCCTCGTCACCGAACGCCGCGATCGGCAGGGTGGCGAGGTCCGCGCGGTCGTCCACGCGCCAGAAGGCGTAGAACGAGCCTGAGCCGTTGGCCTGCGCGAAGGGGAGGAACGCCTCGACGAACTCCTCGGCGTCCGACCATGAGTCGTGCTGGGGCTCTCCGAAATCGGTCAGCTCGAACCCGTCCGAGATGAACTCTCCGCCGAGCCGCTCCTGCAGTTCGCTGAGCAGGTTCAGTTCCGGCACGGGCGAGAAGGCACTGTCCATCGGGGCGACGTCCGATCGGCTGGGGGAGAGAGGCGAGATCGTTCGCGAGAACATACCGGTTCCGGCGGCCGCGTTCGTCATCACGAGCCGCCGTAGCGGGCGGCGATCGCGGCGGCGCGGTCGCGCAGCGAGTTGCGCAACCACGGAGGGGCCAGGACTTCCGCGTTCGTGGCGAGCTGCCACAACGCCCACACGGCGTGCCTCGAATCTTGGAAGGTCACCTCCATCCGCAGCAGGCCGTCCGTGTCGTCCTCCTCGGAGAGGACGGCCAGCGCGGTGCCCACCAGGTCTTCCCGGCGCGCCGGGGTCACCCGCAGGAGGACGGCGACCTGGTCGCCGCCGGTCCGAAACCGCGTGCTGCGCTCCTGCCAGGCCCGGTCCAGATCGACCTGCTCCGTCCGCTGTGCGGGTTCGTCGAGCTCCTCCGCGGCCAGGATCCGTGACAGCCGGTACGTGCGGTCCGCGCCGGACCTCGTGGCCAGCAGGTAGCCCTGGCCGCGAACGGTGACGAGGCCGACCGGGTCCACCGTCCGCCACTTCGGGGTCTGGTCCACGGCCGCGTAGTGGATGCGCAGCTTGTGCCCGGCGAACACCGCGCGCCGGACCTCGGCCACGACCGCGTCGGGGACCTCCTCCACGACCTGCCGGCGCGCGAGAAGGTCGGCCTCGGGATCGATGAGCAGCCGCCGGGCCGCGTCGGCCGCGGTGTCCCGGTAGCTCGCGGGCAGCGCGTCGACCACCTTGAGCATGGCCGAAGCGAGCGCCGAGCCGAGACCGAACGCCTGCGCGCCGCGCCGCGATCCGGCGACCAGCAGCGCGAGCGCCTCGTCGTGGTTCAGCCCGGTGAGCTCGGTCCGGAAACCGGGCAGCAACGCGAAACCGCCGTGCCGGCCGCGCTCGGCGTAGACCGGGACGCCCGCCGCCGACAGCGCCTCGACGTCGCGCAGCACGGTCCGGGTGGACACCTCCAGCTCGCGGGCCAGCGCGGTCGCGGACAGCCGACCGTGCTGGCGCAGCAACAGCACCAGCGAGACCAACCGGTCGGCACGCACACGAGGAACCTACCGAAATACACGACACAGGTTGTCGTGATTCGTTGGGAGGCTCTCACCACCACGTCGAAGAGCGGCTGCGAGCCGGCGACGTGCGCACTGTCGACGAATCGAACGGAGCTGAGGCGGCAATGGAACGAACGACGGTCAACCCGTGGACGTGGTCGGTGGACCTGGGCTACGACCAGGGCGAGGTCGTCTCCGGACACACCCGGACCCTGTACTGCTCAGGCCAGACCGCGATGAGCGCGGACGGCGAGCCCCAGCATGCCGGCGACATGGCGGCACAGCTGGCGCTGAGCGTCGACAACCTGGAGGCCGTACTCGCCGAAGCCGGGATGTCCCTGGCGGACCTCGTCCGCCTCAACGTCTACACCACCGACGTCGACCTGCTCTTCCAGCACTACGGCCTCCTGGCCTCCCGCCTGGCCGCCGCCAAAGTGGCCACGAGCACCACAATGCTGGGCGTCACCCGCCTGGCCATCCCCACCCTGATGATCGAACTCGAAGGCACCGCCGTCGCCTGACCCCACCGCACCGCTGCTCGTGCCCCACCAGCACGAGCAGCACGCGACGGCCGTTGCACGGTGTTCCCCTGACGTGGACCGACAATTCCGGGACGCAGCGTCCATCCCGACCGGTTCTCATGCGCCCGGACGCACGCGGTCGGCCTTTCGCCGGCGCTCCTGGGTGATCCACCGCTTGCCTTCGGCGGCGACGCCCTCCAAGACATGAAGGGTGTGACCGAGACCCGCGGAGTCAAGGGTCACCTCCGAGACCTCTCCCAGGGTCTCGTCCACCAGCAGCTCTTCCGTTCCGGAGGTCAATACGTCGACCCGGATCCGCTCTCCGTTGACGAGCGCGAGCTCGAACTTGCGTTCATCGCGCTCTGCTTGGCGCACCAGCACCGCTGCGACCGACTCGTAGCGGTAGTTGGTGCGTTCATGGCCGCGGAAAGCGCCCTCCTCGAAGTCGAGATCGGCCCTGAACTGGCGTATCCCGTCAGATGTGAGGAGGAAAAGCGTCAGGCGATAGCGCGTGTAGCGCCACGGACCGTGCTTCAGTCTCGCGCGTCGGGTCGGGGTGCCGGGCGCTTCGATGAAGGCATGGGCGATCAGGTCGCTCATGGAGAGTTTGTAGTGGCGTAGCGCCTCATCCATCAGCACTTTACGGTCGCAGTCCAACCACGCGGCCATCTCCCGGTCCGAGGGCTTGTCGGCCAGCTTCTCCTTCCAGCGCAGGAAAGCCGCATCGCATGCGGCACGCACCTGCGCGACCTCCGCCTTGTCGGCGGCGTGCCGTCTGCGTTCGAGGACGATGCGCAGCCAGGCGCGGACGGTCAGGAATCCCGCCGCGAGCGCGATGGCCGTAGAACGCGTCGCCCCGAGGGGAGCGACCTGTGCCGCCGCCACCATCGCCTGACAGGCTCCGATCACGCACGTGGCACTTCCGAGAAGTGTCACGGCCTTCGTGGACAGGGGGACCGCGAGTTCCCGGCGGTAGTCCCACAGCGTGTCGTTCTCCCACCGCTTCCTGACATCGCTGACCCGGTACCGGATAAGCCAGGCGATGCGTTCGGCCCCTGCCCGTTGCTCCCGGTAGGCGCCGACCATCTCGTCCCGGATGCTCCGGCGAATGCCGGCCGTACCGTCCAGCCAGGCTGAGCGGCTCGTGTCGCGCGGAACGTACTTGGCGAAGTAGCGGTCGAAATGCTGGTCGACCCTGCTGGCGAAGCCGCCGGAAGGTGGACTGGCCGCGCGAGCGCGAGGCGGCGCGAATTCGGCGTCCTTCGCTCGGCGCCGCTCGACGCGGAAGCGCCACTCCAGGCCACCGCGCGCGGCGAGGTAGCCGCCTCCGACGCCCAGCAGATACACGAGCACCGCGACTAGCTGGAGGTCCCGGGCCAAGAGGTAGCCGATGTGACACGCCGCCGCGGCCAGGACTGCCGTTGCGGCCACCGCCTGTACCCAGAGACTCCGGGGAGTGTTGGGAGGCTGTGGATCAGGGACCCGTGGATCCAAGGGCCGCGGCTGGAAGAATTTCCAGACGCGGTCGGTCCGGTCCTTCGCCTTCTGGTTCTGTTCGGCGCTTTCCAGAGAACGTTTCCACATCTCGTCCTGGAGTGGCCCTTCCAGGAACAGCTCCATGTGTCGCAGGATCATCGGGCGCTGAGGAACGGCGAGCCCGTCGAGATCCTTGAGGAGGAGACGCATGTCCGCGTCCGGCAGCCGTGCGGCCTCCAGCAGACGGCCGATGGTCTTCACCCCGTCGGCCCAGGCGCCTCCACCGGAGACGTGGCACAGACGCGGAGCCTTCCACAACATCTCGGCGTCGTCGGGAGGCATCTCGTGCCGGGTTCGGCCACTGACCAGGGCAAGCCGTAGGTAGAAGCAGGATTCGTTACCTCTGTGGCCGTCCACGACGGCTTCGCGTATGAGCTGCCGCGCCCTGTCTGACATGCCGCCGTCGAGCAGGCGGACACCGGTCTCGAACCGCTCCGCGGGCGAGGCGTTTGCAGAAAGCGCGTAGTGATGGACGTCGCCGTGCACGACCGCAGCCTGGACGCCGATCTGGGCGTTGTCCGCAGCGTAGTTCGTCGCGGTGGCGTGCGGTCCGGTCATGACAGACCCTGGACCAGGGCGATGATCGTCCCGACCTCGGCGGCCAGGATCGCGACGTCCGCGACGAGCCCGCGCACCTTCTTCAGCGCCAGCGTCACGGCGCCCATGTCCTGCGGCGCGGTCGTCAGCAAGGTCTCGCTGGCGGCGGCGAGCTCCGCTTGGGCCGCCTGGTAGGTGTCCTCGTCCAGCTGGCCGGACGTCCGGGCCTGCTGGAGCCGGGCGGCCAGGCCGGCGATCGCTTCGGCCGGGTCGGCCGGTGCGGTTCGCTCGCTGGAAACGTGGATACCGCCGTACACCTGACCTGCCTGCACGCCCACCCGTGCGTTGTCCTTGGCCACGTTGCGGGTCGTTCCGGGCATGTCGGTGCTCCCCTTCGGGTCGTTCGCCTCGGACCGGGCGCGGTCCCGTTCCTCGCCGGCCAGGTTCTCGGCCAGGGCCACGGTGTACGCCGCCGCGTTGGCGACCGCCCGGGCCTGCCACTGTTCGCGGTCGGTGGTCTCCTTGGTGCCGTCGGCGCGATCGCTGATCCCCCGGACCACGACCACCGGCAGCGATCTGTTCAGGTGCGCGGCCTGAGCGACGCCGGCCCCTTCCATCTCGATCGCGAGCGCGTCGTTGAAGTGCTGCCTGATCCAGCGGGCGTACGCCGAGACCTTGGAGTCGAGGACGACCTCGCCTGCCGCGATCGGGCCGAAATGCACCTTGCCGGTGCGGCCATCGTCCGCCCATGCACGGTCGCGCGCGACATGCCGTGCGAGCTGGTCGGCGCCGTGCGACGCCTCCCACACGCGGGGCCGGCTCTTGAAGCCGTCGTCCTCGCTCGTCCCACCGTGGAACGCGTACACGTGGGTGGCGACCACCAGATCCCCCAGGGGGATATGGGTGTGCAGGGCACCCGCCACGCCGACGAAGATCAGCGCGACGGGGGAGAACTCGGTGATGGCGCGTTCGGTCAGCACCGCCGCGGACTGGTTGCCCTTGCCGACGAGCCCTAACGCGATCCGGCATTTGCCGCCCGCGAGCCGCCCCAGCTCGAACCGTGTGCCCTGCGGATGGCGGTGGACTCGTGGAGTGTCCAGCTTCTCGCGGACGGCCTCGTACTCGACGTCGAGCGCGGTAAGGACGACGATCGGTTTGTCGTTCATTCCTCCGGTCCTTTCGTGTTCGATGGTTCGCTGGGCCGGATCATCGGCGGGTACAGGACTTTGCGCGGACCCGCCTTGAACAGCCGTGCCGGTCTCCCGGACGTCACCTTTCGCTCCGGCCCAGCCGCGACGATGAACCCGCTGGTCCTCTGAACCTTCCGGTAGAAATTGCGCGGATCGAGGGAGACCCCCCACACCGCCTCATAGACCCGCTGGAGATCGGTGATGGTGAAGACCGGAGCGCAGAACGCCGTCGCGAGGGCGGAGTGCTCGAGCTTGGCGCGGGCGTTCTCGACACCGTCCTCGACGATCCGCCGGTGGTCGAAGGCGAGCTCCAGTTCCCCGGAGAGGACCTGATCGGCCGGCTGCCACCGGGCGCCGGCCGCGTCCGTGCCCGCGGTCGGTTCCGGGAGCCCCGGCGCGATCGCCAGATAGGCGACGGACACCACGCGGCCGCGCGGGTCGCGCCCCGGAGCGCCGTAGACCCCCAGGTGCTCGAGGTGCAGCGTCGCGGCGTCCATCGCCGCCTCCTCCTCCAGCTCGCGGCGGGCCGCCGCGGTGAGGTCCTCCTCGGCGTCCCGCAGGAACCCGCCGGGAAGCGCCCACGCGCCCTCGTAAGGCTCGACACCGCGCTCGATGAGCAGCACCTTCAGGCTCGACTCGCGCAACGTCAAGATCACTAGATCGACGGCGAGCATGACGGCGGGCGGGGTCCAGCGGTCCTCGGTCACGCAGCGAGGATAGCTTTTTGTCTCTCTGACAAAAAGAGCGGAGGCGTTGGCGTTCTGGTCACTTCCGCGTTACTGGTCGGATAGCTCTGGTCCCGCCAGACGGGGTCCGATGCCCGTGCAATCAGGGTTCCGTGTTCGGGGCGGGGGGCGAGGGGGCGAGGGGGCGGGCGGCGGGCCTGGCTGGGCGAGGACTCGGCCCCTGTAGGTGGAGCAGTGGACACGCGGGCTCGTGGGTGCGGTGGGCTGCGGTGGCCGTTTGAGGTCAGGGGTGGAAACTCTGATCTTGCCAGCAGATACTGGCATTGAATGGTCGTCGTTCTGGGAGGTGCTGTGGATCGAAGCTCGATGAATCCTCCGCTGTCGCGTCGCGCCTTCGGGCTGGGGGGTGCCGCGCTGGTCGGGGCCGCTCTCGCCGGGTCGCCGGGCGGGGGCGCGCACGCCGCCGAGCCGCCGTCGGGGGAGTGGGTCGACGTGCCTGTGCCGCCGTTGGCGGGGCGGAGCCATCTGCTCGGTATCGCCGCGCCGGACCCGTGGCACGTCTTCGCCGGGGGCACGGAGAACGCCTATCAGCCGGACTCGCGTGCCGTCATGCTGCAGCGGACTCCGCGCGGCTGGACGCGCGTCGCGATGCCTGAGGGGTTGGTCGTCGTCAACGACGTCCGCGCACGTCACGCCGCGGATGTGTGGGCCCTCGCCGCAGGACGGAACGCCCAGGAGCGCACCGACCTGCTGCACTGGAACGGGCACCGCTGGACGGCGGTGGCGGGCCCCGAGGGCGAGCTGCTCCAGGCCATCGAGGTCGATCGGACCGGCGGCCTGTGGGCGACCGGGATCAGCGGGGACGCCACGACAGTGTCGGTGCGGCGGCACGGCCAGTGGAAGAACGCACTCACCCTTCCGCAGCCCTCAGGGCTCAACGCCATCGCCGCCGGTAGCGCCTCGGACGTCTGGGCCGGGGGATACGGCGAGTCGCAGATCGGCCCGACACCGCTGTGGCACTTCGACGGCGCGGCCTGGAAGCGCACCCCGTGGGGGTCGGAGTGGGCCCACTGGATCCTGCAGATCGAGTACGTCGCTCCGGACGACGTCTGGTTCTACGCCCTCGAACAGAGTCCCCTGTTCCCGCCGCCGACGCTGCACCACTGGGACGGCTCCGCGTTCACCGCGCATCGTCTTCCGAGCCCGTCTGACCCGGCCGGGGAGGTGCGGCCGAAGTCCGTGATGGGGTTCCTCGGCTCGATCGCAGCCGATGGACGGGGCGGTGTCTGGGCGTCCAGTCCGTACGATCCCGCGCGCCTGCTGCACTTCGACGGCACGTCCTGGATACAGGCGACGCCGCCTCTCGGGGTGACCGCGTACTCGATGACCCGTGTCCCCCACACCGGCATCATCTGGGCCGGTACTCAGGTGGGCACCGTCTGGCGCAAGTCCTGACGCCTGGTCGTTCGCGCTCGCCCGGGGCTGGTTTGCTTGGGCGATGATCTCTGAAGACGGAGCCGTCGACTACGCGGATCTGGCCCGCGAGCTCGCCAACATGGTCCATGGCTATCCCTACGGCGATCCTTTCGCGTTGCTCGGTTGGATCGCCTCCGAGGTGAAGTCCGACCCGGAGTCGCGGCGCGGGCGGGCGATGACGGCCGCGCTCTGGGCGAGCCGCTGGTACGCCAGGTGGCGGGTCACCGACCCCGCGCTCATCGACGACCTGATCGAAGCGGCCGGACATGCCGCGACGGTGCTGGAGGCCGCGGGCTGCACGGCGCCCGGTGCGCACGAGGACCCGCAGGTCGACGAGGACCCCGAAGAAGCGGGCGACGTCGTAGCTCGCATCGGGGATCCGGAGGGGTGGCTCGCCCGCCGCCCGGACGACGAGGACATCGAGGCGTACGCCTGTCCCGGTTTCGTCGCGGGGCTGGCCGCCGAGGCGGAACAGGTCCTCAAGGACGCGCGGGCGGAGCGCTTCAACGCCCCGGACACCGCGCACCTGGACGAGCGCTTCCTGACGGCGGACGGCCATACCGACATCGACGCGTTGATGACCGACGTCGAGCGGCAGAGGGGCAGCAGGCTCGACCCCACGGCCCAATCGGCGGCGCTGTGGGCGGCACGCCGGCTGCTCGGCGACGCGCGTCCCGCAGAGCGGACGTCGCTGGCACTGGCCGTGAGCCACCTGGCACAGCACTGCGCCTGGGGTTCCGCCGCCCCCGGCGTGGTCACCCTCTACCGCGAGGCCCTGCTGACGTTCGATCTCTCGGTCCTCGACCGGCCGTGCCCGCACCCGGAGGCGCATCCGGGGATCAGCCTCCGCGACGTGCCGTCCCTCGCGCGTACTGTCGCGGCGGGCGTGGACGGCGGCGAGGGATGTCCTCACCGCGTCGCCGCGCACGTCCGGAAGATGATCGACTACACGGGCGGTTACCTGGGCGTCGAGGACGCCCCGGCTTGAGCCGGGCGAAGCCCGAGGTCAGGTGTTGGAGGAGGACGTCCGCCGCCGCGGCCTGCGCGAGGGGGCGGCGTGGGAGGTCCCGCGCTGGGAGCGGGTGGCGGCGGGACGCGGCTTGCGGGCCGGGGCCGGGTTCGGGGCGGCGGCCGCGCGGGCCGGCGGGCGGGCGCCGGTGATGCGGGCCAGGTCGGCGTCGCCGGGCCGCACCCGGACGGTACGGGGGGTGATGCCCGCCTTGGACATCATGTCGTCGACCTCGCGGCGCTGCTCCGGCAGGACGAGGGTGACCACGGTCCCGGCGTTGCCGGCGCGGGCGGTGCGTCCGCCGCGGTGGAGGTAGTCCTTGTGGTCGGCGGGCGGATCGACGTTGACGACGAGATCGAGGTCGTCGATGTGGATGCCGCGGGCGGCGACGTTCGTGGCGACCAGCACCGTGACGTCCTTGCTGTGGAAGCCGTTCAGCGCGCGGTTGCGCTGCGACTGCGTCTTGCCGCCGTGCATCGCCGCGGCACTGATCCCGCGGGCGGTCAGCTTGCGGACGAGGCGGTCGGCCTGGTGCTTCTTGCCGACGAACATGATGACGCGGCTCTCGCGGGCCGCGATGTGCACGGTCGTCTCGTGCTTGTCCTCGTCGCTGACGTGCAGCAGGTGGTGCTCCATGGCGGTGACCGCCCCGGCCGGCGGGTCGACCGAGTGGGTGACCGGGTCGCTGAGGAACCGGCGGACGAGCCGGTCGACGCCCCCGTCGAGCGTCGCCGAGAACAGCATCCGCTGCCCGTCCGGCGGCGTCTGCTCCATGAGCCGGGTGACCTGCGGCAGGAAGCCCAGGTCGGTCATCTGGTCGGCCTCGTCCAGCACCGTGGTCCGCACGTCGTCGAGCCGGCAGTCGCCGCGCTCGATCAGGTCGGCGAGCCGCCCGGGCGTGGCGATGAGGACGTCGGCGCCCTGGGCCAGCGCGTTCGCCTGGCGGGCGATCCCCAGGCCGCCGACCACGGTGGTCATCCGCAGGCCCACGGCGTCCGCGTACGGTTCGAGCGCGCCGGTGACCTGCTGGGCGAGCTCCCGGGTGGGCACCAGGACCAGAACGAGAGGACGGCGGGGCCGGGCGCGGTGGCCCGCGGTACGGGCGAGCAGCGCCAGACCGAACGTGAGGGTCTTGCCCGACCCGGTGCGTCCGCGGCCGAGGACGTCCCGGCCCGCGAGGGCGTTCGGGAGGGCGGCGGCCTGGATGGGGAACGGCGCGGTCACGCCCTGGCGGACCAGCGCCTCCTGGAGCGGGGCCGGCAGCGGAAGTTCGGCGAACGACGCCACGGGGGCGGCCGGAGGCGTGGCCTCGGCAGCGGGAGCGGCGGGAGCGGCGGGGCCTGCCGAGCCTCGGCGTCCGTCCGCCGGACGGCGGGCGGGGCGAGACCGGGAGCCTCGGGCGCTCGAACGAGGGGCGCGGGGCATGGTGAAGCCTTCCTTGGGAGCGGTGCGTGTCAGGGAAGTGCTCCGTCAAGCGGGACCGCGGGCTCGGCGGCAGGCCGAGTGGAGAATTCTCAAGAACGAACCGGGAGCGGCCCAGCGGGGGGTTCCGCCGCGGACCGGTAGAGCTCAGGGCGCGGATCAGGCGCCGAAACGGCAGAGCGGTGCGCGGCCCTCAGGACCGCGCACCGCCGGCGCCGCGATGATCAGGCGGGGACGATGTTCTCCGCCTGCAGGCCCTTCTGGCCCTGGGTGACGTCGAACGACACCTTCTGGCCCTCCTGGAGCTCACGGAAGCCCTGGGCCGCGATGTTGGAGTAGTGGGCGAAGACGTCGGCGCCGCCGCCGTCCTGCTCGATGAAGCCGAAGCCCTTTTCCGCGTTGAACCACTTGACGGTGCCGGTGGCCATGATCGTCTCCTTCAGGGGTGGGTCCCGTCCGCACACCGTGCGCGGACGGACGCCGCGATGGCCCATCCGGAAGATCCAGAAAAAACAAAAGTGCGCCTGAGGTCAGATCCAACAGGCGCACGCACATGTCTATGGGAACCGCAACTGCCGTCAACGGTATCACAGGATCCACCGGCCCGATCAGGTGGGCGGTCGCCGCGATAATTTACCAGCAGGTCGGGCGAGAATGCTTCGCCGAACCGCCCGGTACGCGCATAATGAGGTAATGAAACCCACCGGCCCCGCCCGACGGCGACACCTGCCCACCAGCCCCTTCAAACCCCCGCCCGCCGCTCCGCCGGCCAAGGAGTTCACGCTCGACGACCAGGTCACGCACGACAAGTACGGGCTCGGGCGCGTCCTGGAGGTCGAGCCGGGCAACGCCGTCCTGGTCGACTTCGGGACACGGAAAGTGAAGATCCTGTCACCGTTCACGAAGCTTTTCAGGCTCTGAGAAACCGCCGGGGACCCGGCACGGCACGGCCCGCACAGACGGGGCGGGCGAGCGCCGCCGGCCGGGCCCGACAGGCCCGCGCAGGCCGTTCTCCCGGGCGGCAACGGCGCCGCCGCCGCGTCGGACTCAGCCCGACGACTGCGGTCGGAGGGTGGGCTCGGCGACTCCCGGCGGGGCGCTCGGGAGGTGCGCCCCGGCCACCTCGATCACCCGGGCGGCCATGTCGGAGAACAGCAGCATCTGGCGCGCGGTCGCCGGGCTGAACGGCTCCGCGCCGACCCGTCCGAGGACGGCGAGCACTCCCCGGGTGGCCTCCCCCGTCTCCAGCGGCAGGATCAGGATGGGACCAGCGGGAAGGCCGGTGAGCGTCTGATCGGCGGCGATCCGCGCTGACACGGCCCGGCGGGACGTGTACGCGCGGCCGAGCATCGACCTGCCCCGCCGCACCGTCAGCCCGCGGATCCGGTCGCCGCCGGGGCCGTCGGCGACCTCGACCCGCAGCGTGTTGCCGTCCTCGCCGGGCAGGGCGACGAACGCCAGCGGGACGCGCGCCAGTTCCCGGGCGCGCGCCGCCACGAGGGCCAGCATGCCCGGTACCCCGGTCCCGTCCAGGACCACCGCGCTCATCAGGTCGAACGTGGCCTTGAAGCGCCGCCGGTCCGCCTCGCTCGGCGCGGCTCCGGCGGCTCCCCACCCGATCGATCCCGGGTCGCCCGTCATGCCGTCATCCCGTCCTCCCTCTCCGCCGGGGACGGGCCGCGCGCTCAGGCCGCGGCCGATCGGACGCGGGCGGCATCGACGGTGGTGCGGACGGCGAAGACCCGGGACAGGCCGCTGACCCGCAGGAGCCTGGCCATGTGCGGGCGCGGAGCGGCGAGGACGAGGGCGACGCCCTCCGGCTCGGTGAGGCGGCGGGCGCCGGTGAGCAGGGCCAGCCCGGACGCGTCGCAGAACGTCACCCCGGACAGGTCGACGACCACGAGGGGGCCCGCGTCCCGCAGTGCGGTCTCCAGCGGTTCCCGCAGGGACGGCGCGGAGGCGATGTCGAGATCGCCGGTGATGGTGATGACGGTGTGTTCCGCGAAGGCTTCGCGGCGCAGCCCGGCCTCGGGGGAGGCGGTGCCTGCGGTATCCATCTGGGGCTCCGATCAGGAGTGTGAGAGTGGCCGGTACCGCTCAGAGACCCGCGGGCGCCGCACCGCGGCCACGGCGGCCGGGGCGTCCGGCGCCGGGAACGGGCGTCCGTGTTCGAGAGGGACGGTGGAGCGGCGTCATGCGCGCCGGCCTGTCTGGCCTCAGTGAGACCGATCGTCGGAACCAGGGGGACGCCGGCTTGGCCGCCCGCATCGAGAACCCCTAGCACACCGAGAGTCTACGCCCTCCGCCCCGCACCCGCCGGGCTCGGCGGCCAGGTCCCCCCGCGGGCGGACGGCGGCTCGCTGATCAGCGGCGATGCCGGCGGACCGCGCCCGGGCACCCGGGCGAGCGCGAAGCGTACGGGGCCCTCGATCCGGGCAGGGGACGCACATGAGCGAAGTGTGGATCTCCGCCGCCGACGGTGACGACCTGATCCGTGCCGACGCGATCGTGATCCTCCGCATGGACAGGACGGGCCGGCTGACCGTGCAGCTCCGCGACGAGGCGAAGGTCAGCGTGACGCTCCTGGAGGGTTCGCCGGGCGGCGCCCGCCCGCCCGCCGACTTCCACCGGCGGTTGATCAGGCTGATCGCCGAGCTCGCGGACGTCGGCGGGACGCGGCTGATCCGCGCCCGGCACGAGAACGGCGCGTGGCACTGGACGAGCGAGGACCTCTAGGCCTTCCCGGCCGCTGAAGAGAAGCCAGGGTTGTGATCTACGAAACTCTGTAGTGATCGGAGTAGATTTTCGACCCGGGGCCGGGTAGTGTTCCTTCCATCGAAGAGAGACGGGTCCATGAGAAGCGGCAGATGACGAACTGCCGGAACGTATGGATGACGTCGGCCGGGCGTGCCGGGGCCAGCGCAGTGGAAGGGGCCTCGGCAGCCGGTCGGCCCGGTGGCGGACGAGCCGCCGGAAGCAGTGGAGAACAGCAGGAACGCAGTACCCGAACACAACGCAGTACCAGAACACGCAGTACACGCAGTACAGGTAGTACAGGTAGTGATGTCGAGGAAAGGAGAGATCGGCGCCATCGGGATCGCCCGCAGCAGGCTCCAGTCACGCCGCGCGGGTACCGCAGTTCCCCGGATTGGACGGTGGTCTACGGTCACGCATTCGCGATCCCCGCGTCCCCGCTCCCGAAAGGGCGGCCTACGCGGAAGACCGGCTCATCAGGGCCGGTAGATGGTGTTGTACCTCTGGGCCCCGGCGCCGCAGTCTGGCGTCGGGGCCCCTTGCCGTCGGTGCCTGCCGATCCCACGGCATTACGGAAGGTTCTGTGAGAGCACCCCACGCGGCTGAGACCGGCGACCAGCCCGACCCGCAGCGACCAGAGACGGGCGCGGAAGACGACGCGGCCGCTCTGGAAGACAAGTTCGACGACGAGGACTACCCGGCCTACAGCATGGGCCGCGCCGCCGAGATGCTGGGCGTGACCCCGGCGTTCCTGCGCAGCCTTGACACCGCCCGACTGATCGTCCCGCAACGCTCGTCCGGCGGGCATCGGCGCTACTCCCGCTACCAGCTGCGCCTGGCGCAGCGCGCCCGCGATCTGGTCGACGAGGGCACCGCGCTGGAGGCGGCCTGCCGCATCATCATCCTGGAAGACCAGCTCGCCGAGGCCCAGCTCCTCAACGCCCGCCTGCGCCAGGACCGTTCGGCGGGCGAGACGCCGCGCCCGCCGGAGTAGCGGCGGGCTCCTCAGGCACGACCTCCCCTAGATCGGCACGGCTCGTCATTCCACCGGGGCGCTCGCGACCGGCCCCGGTGGAACTCCGGACGGGGGCGTCAGGGGAGGCGGGTGAAGCGGCGGGCGGCGCAGAGCAGGGCCGCGATCGTCAGGGCGGCCATCAGGGCGCATTCGAGGGGGAGCGGCGGGTTCCAGGAGCCCAGGGCCAGCGGTCGGAACAGGTGGTGCGGGGCGCCCGGCAGGTAGGCCGCGATGGTGCGGCGCAGCACGTCGACGGCGTAGGTGAGCGGGTTCGCCAGCGCCAGGCTCTTCATCCAGACGGGCATCGCGCTCAGCGGGAAGAACGCGCCGGACAGGAACACCATCGGCGCCATGATCACGGTCAGTACGGTGCCGAAGGTCTGCGGCCGGCGCAGGACGGTGGACAGCAGGACGCTCAGGACGGTCATGCCCAGCGAGACCAGCACCAGTTCGCCCAGCAGGAGGGCGATCAGGACGCCGTCGAGCGGGACGCCGACCGGGGCGGCGGTGGCGAGGAGGACGGCGGCCTGGCAGCTGGCCACCGTGGTACCGCCCAGGCACTTGCCGATCAGCAGAGACGCGCGGCTGACGGGCCCGGCGAGCATCTCGCGCAGGAAGCCGCCCTGCCGGTCCCACATGATGGAGGTGCCGGTGGCGAGCGCGGGCCCCTGCGCGGCCGTCACCAGCGCGCCCGAGAAGAGGAAGAGCTGGTAGGCGTCGCCGTTCGGGCCGGGCATCAGGTTCGACAGGCCGATGCCGAGGACGAACAGGAAGATCAGCGGCTGCACCAGGGAGATGGCGGCCCCGACGCGGTCGCGCCGGAAGTGGAGCATCTCGCGCCGCCACACCATCCCCATGGCGCGCAGCTCGGCCCGGAACCCGCCGCGGCCCGGCTCGGACGCCGACGGCACCCGCACCGGGGCGGCGGACGGTTCCGGTGCGGCCTCGTCGCGGATCCGGTGCCCGGTGTGGTGCAGGAAGACGTCGTCCAGGCTGGGCGGGGTGACCCGTGCCTCGTACACGGGGACGCCGAGCTCGGTGAGCAGGAGCGGCAGCACCCGCGCCCCGTCGGGGACCTGGAAGCGCAGCCCGCGGCCGTCGCGGGTCACGTCCAGGCCGAGGCGCTCGGCGATCAGCGGCGCCGCGGCCGCGTCGTCGCCGGTGCGCAGCTCCACCCGGTCGGCGCCGAGCACCGACTTCAGCTCGGCGGGGCTGCCCTGCGCGACGATCCGGCCCGCGTCGATGATCGCGATGCGGTCGCACTGCTCGGCCTCTTCGAGGTGGTGGGTGGTGAGGAAGAGGGTGACGGACTCGGTCTCGCACACGTGCCGCAGGTGGCGCCAGACCTGGGCGCGGGCGTTCGGGTCCAGCCCGATCGTCGGCTCGTCCAGGAAGAGGATCTGCGGGCGGTGCAGCAGCGCGCGGGCGATCTCCAGGCGGCGGCGCATGCCGCCGGAGAAGGTGTGCACGACGTGGTCGCGGCAGGCGGTCAGCCCCACCAGCGCGAGCGTCTCCCCGATGCGCGCCTCCACCTGGCCGGGCGGGACGTTGTACAGGTCGGCGTGGAACCTCAGGTTCTCGGCCGCGGTCAGCTGGACGTCCAGGGTGGACTCCTGGAAGATCAGCCCGATGCGGCGGCGCGCCGCGGCGGCGTCGGTGCGCGTGTCGTGGCCGGCGATCTCGATCCGGCCGGACGTGGGCAGCGCCAGCGTGCACAGCATCGCGATCGTGGTCGTCTTGCCCGCCCCGTTCGGCCCGAGGAATCCGAAGCTCTCACCGGGCGGGATCGTCAGGTCGAGCCCGGCCACCGCCTCGACGCCGGGGTACCGCTTGCGCAGCCCGACCGCCCTGATCGCGGGCGTCGCCGCGGCGGGCGCGACGGCGCCGGGTGCGGCGGTGGCGGGACGGGCCGTCACGACCGGCCCGCGATGGCGTCGAGCCAGGTGTCGGGCACGTGGCAGCCGAAGCTCCACCGGTGCCGCGGCGTCGGGTTGACGATGCAGTGCCAGAACAGCCGGTCCGGGTCCTGCTCCACCTTGAAGAACCGCGCCAGCCGGGGACGTTCCCGCAGGGTGACCAGTTCGCCGGTCTCCGGGTGCTGGTACCGGAAGAACGAGGTGTGCTCGGCGTCGGGGAACTCCCCGTCGAAGTCGATCAGGTACATGCGCCAGCCCGGCTGGTCCTCGTTGGTGTGCCACAGCCGGTAGCTGGACGGCGGGTACCACAGGTTGCCCGACAGCCGGACGTCGCCGCCGAAGACCTTCTCCAGCGCGCCGACCAGCCGGATCTTGGCCGCGTAGTAGGCCTCGTAGTCTTCGTGGCCGGTGTGGGAGTCCAGGTTGACGAGGTGGAAGTCGCGCCGTCGCGAGGTGTCCAGCGCCGCGCGCCACCGCTGGTACTCGGCGCCGTCCGGGGCCAGCGACGTGGAGCGCAGGTCGTCCGCGCGGAACTCCTCGTCGAACTCGGCGAGGTCGACCGTGGACGGTTTGATCTTCAGCGCCGGCAGTTCGGCGAGGACGGCGGCGAACCCGGGCAGGTCTTCCATGGCGTACTCGTAGTGGTAGAACGCGGTCGGTTCGGCCGCGGCGGGCGCCGCGGACTCCGGGCCGGACGCCGTCACTCCGGACGCCGTCTTGGGCGCGGCCCCCGGAGAAGTCCGGCGACGACGACGCCGCCGCGAGGTCGCGGGCGTCGAACAGGTAGCCGTGCGTCTGGCCGAGGCGGACCATCTCCGCGACCGCGGTCATGGCCTTCATCTGCTGCCTGATCCCGGTGTCGCGGAGGGCGAACCGCAGGAAGGCCGTGCAGGATTCGACGGACATGGGTGAGATCACTCCTCAGATCGACGCGGGCGGAGGGTCCAGGAGGAGCGCCGAGGGGACCCGCTCCGGATGGGCCAGCCGCAGGAAGTGCATGCCGAACCCGGACATGCCGAGCATCAGCCCAGGGAAGAACCCCGTGGCGGACGCGGGCGGGGCGTCCTCCAGGTTGCGCCACTGCGCCTGCACCTGGACGTTGGCCTCCAGACGGAACGCGGGCTCGTCCGCCAGCAGCGCGAACCGCAGGAACAGCTCGGCGTTGCCGGACCGGCCGTGGCACAGGGAGTCGTTCATCAGGCGCGGGAAGTTGCGCATCGTCGCCGTGAGCGCGCTCCTCGCCTCGGTCAGCACCGCGTCGTCGTCCTTGCCGAGCGCCGCCCAGCTCTGGATGCGGCTCAGCCCGATGCCCGCCGCGCCGTTGCACCAGGCGTTGGCGTAGTGGCGTCCCTCCCAGAGCATCCCGCCGGGGAACTCGCGCAGGTCGTACCAGTCCTGCGCGCTCTGGTCGAAGTGGAGGGACTCGTAGGCGAAGGCCCGCCGCCCCGCCGAGACGTAGTCGGCCCGGTCGGTGAGACGGCCCAGCGTGATCAGCGCCCATCCGACGCCGCCGGCGCCGTGGGACAGCCCGGTCAGGTTCGCCCCGGCGGCGCCGAGGTCGGAGCCGGGCCAGGACAGGGCGTCGCCCTCGGCCTCCGCGCGGCGCAGCAGATGCGCGGCGCAGCGGTGCGCCTGCTCCAGGCCCCGCCCGTCCGCGACGCCGGCCAGGCCGATCATCACCGGGATGAGGCCGGCCGCGCCGTGGAAGACGTCCAGGTGGCGGTCGCCGTCGACGCGTCCGGCCAGCTCGTCGCTCAGCTCCAGGGCGTGGTCGAGCAGGGCGCGCTCGCCCCACAGGCGGTACAGGTGTGTGAGTACGTAGACCATGCCGCCGAGCCCGGTGAAGGCCCCGATGCGCTGCCGCTCCCAGGTGGCGACGGCGTGGTCCAGCGCCCGCCGCGCCGCCGCGCGGAACTCGGGACGCGGGTCGAGGGCGTCGAGGTAGGCCAGGAACAGGGCGATGCCACCCGAACCGTTGTAGAGGTCGCCCTCGATGTCGACCTCGTCCCGCCCGTCGGGGGTGATCACGAAGGACGTCCAGGGGGCGGGCGCGTCCGGTTCGCGGAGCATCGCGCAGAGCTGCTCCCCGAGCGCGGCCGCCCGCTCGACGCACGTCTCGGCGAAGTCGGCGCTCGTGACGTCGCCGCCGGACAGCCCGGCGGCGATGTACTGGCGCTGCTGGGCGCGGTTCCGCGCGGACAGGCCCCTGATCCGGGACGCGGCGTGGTCGAGCGGGCTCGTCTCCAGATCCGCCCCGACCGCGGACGCGTGGTCGTGGACGAGGCCGGTGCCGCTTGCCTCGACGCTGAACAGCGGGACGTCCCGGCGCCACATCGACGCGACCTCCCAGTCGGGCAGGGCCGCGTCCTGGTCCCACTTGCGGGGGAAGGTGCGCACCGTCTCGATCAGCAGGTCGGCCTCCAGCGGCTCCAGCAGGCACCGGGGGTGCAGGGCGGCCGCGAGCAGCTGCGAGTAGACCTGGGTGCTCCAGTTGACGAAGCGCACGCCCGAGCCGGAGAACAGGTCGCGGACGCAGGCGATCGCCTCGTCGGGCCGCTTCCGGAACCACTCGTAGACCCGGTCGAAACCGGACCCGATCGCGTCGACGAACTCCTCGGCGTGCGTGAGCTCCTCGCCGATGAAGATCCGGTTGGAGGCCCCCGGGTCGACGCGCACCCCTTCGCGGTAGCTGACGGACGACGCGAAGGACTGCAGGCGGTCGACCTGCGGCACCGGCATCGGCATCTCGTAACCGCCGCCGCCGGTGTACCCGCTGATCCGCATCTCGCCCTCGGGCGCCGCGCCGCTCCTCGGCCACTCGATCAGGCCGGTCCTGAAGACCGAGTCCATCAGCGTCCCCGACGGGCGCGGCCAGCCCTTGGGCAGGGCCCCGAGCACGGTCTCGCAGTCGCAGATGTAGGCGTGGCCGTCCGCGACGAGGACGTTCTCGAAGTGCAGGTCGCCGCCGCCCAGCACGTAGAAGATCGCCAGGTACCCGCCGAGTTCGGCGTAGACGCGCTCGGCGTCCTCGCGGGTGGCGACCCGGTTGCGCCCCGGCGGGATCAGCGCCTCGAAGCCGTAGCCGTCCTTCGGCAGCACGGCCCGTCCGGCGAAGCCGAGGACGCCGTCGTCGCGCAGCCGCGCCAGCAGCCCCTGGAACCCGGCCTCGCCCTCGAGGCCGCGGGGCTTGTAGACGACGGACTCCCGTGCGCCGTCCGCGAGCTCGACCTCGACGATCGCGACGCTGCGGCCCCCGGCGTGGTGGTCGGAACGGCCGAGCCGCGCGGTGCGCACGGCCACGAGGGGCCGCCCGAAGAGCGCCCCGGACAGTTCGGCGGCGCCGTCGCGGATCCTGCCGATCATCTGGGCGCCGTGCTCGGCGAGCTGCCCGGTCGTCTGGGCGAGCCAGCGGCCCAGCAGGGGGAACTCCAGGTAGAAGCGGTGGTAGGCGGCGGCGTCGGCGAACGTCTTGTCGAGGTAGGCGAGGTAGTCGTCGCGGGTGGCGCTCGCCGGGTCGATGCCGTGCAGCCGGCAGTGCACCTTCGCGTCGGTCTCCACCGCCCAGGCCAGCGCCAGCTCGAACCGGTCGAGCAGGTAGGCCTGGAAGTCGGCCACCAGCCGGGGGTCGACCCGCACCGCGGCCCCGCCGCCGTCGATCTCCCTGGTCAGCCGGCGGCCGAGCTCTACCAGGAAGGGCTCGCAGGCGGTGGCGAGCCGGCCGTGGTAGACGTCGTCCGCGCGCCAGTCCGCCGCGGCGAACGCCTCGCCGCCGGGGTCGAACCCGTCCAGCGTCTCCCGGTAGACCGGCAGCCAGCCCCGGTGGAGGTCGGTCAGCATCCGGCCCAGCCGGCCTTCGGGGTCGGTGAGGCCGAGCTCGTGCGCGCGATAGGCCCGCAGGATCTCGCGCAGCGACTCCTCCGTGTGGCGCTCCGGCCGCGGGCTGGTCTCCGCGCCGAACTTGGCGGCCAGCCTGCCGGCCAGCCGGTCGATCCTCCAGGCGTCGAAGGCCTCCAGCGGGTCCGCGCCGGACGGCGGACCGAGGGCGGACACGATCTGGATCCGCTCGGACAGGTTCGCGGCCCGGGCCGCGAGGTCCACGGGGAAGGTCGGCTTCACTCGGGCGGGCTCCTCGCCTGTGGGACGGTCTCGCCTAGGGGAAGGACGGGGGTGATGGGCCGATGGCTTCGGCCCATCGGTCTCCGCGCGCCCGGCGCGAGGGCCGGCCGCTAACGCGGAGGCGTTACTTGGTGCTTCCGTCGCACGCGAAGGTGAACGGCCCCGAGCTGCACGTGGACGCGCACGCGTAGGCGTCGACGGCGGCGACGCCCTCGGTCCAGTAGCCCAGCGAGGCGGTGTCCGGCTGCGCGACGGCGGCGGGGACGGCGGCGGCGGCGACGCCGAACCGTCCCGCTCCGGCGAGCAGCTCCGTGCGGATGTCGGCGTCAGCGGCGGCGTGCCGCAGAATGGTGCTGGGTGACATTTCTTCCTCCTGGTTCGTTGCTGTTCACTCGACCGTTCGAGGCGTCAGTCCGATGCCGAGCCGGCGCTCGGCCTCCTGAAGCTCCTCGACGGCGATGTCCATGCTCGGCTTGTCGTTCTGCCAGTCGATCAACTCCCTTTCCTCGGGGGAAATGCCGACCCGAGTCCAGAAGAACTCGAGCCAGGTCTTGGTGGCCTGCGGGTGGAGGTCGCGAATCGGCTCGACCCCGTCCGGGAACTCCTCGTTCCGGACGTCGAGCGCGAGCCTGAGCATCTCGCGCGCCTTCCCGTCCGGCGGCAGCACCGAGCACAGGACCATCAGGAACTGGATCTGGCGGACGGTCTCGATGCCCTTGTGCTTCGTCAGGTCGCTGGGCGGCTTCGGGCCAGACCTCACGGCTCACCCTCCTTGCGTTCTCGGCCGCCGGCGCGCCATTCTTCGACGCGATTCGACGGCCCGCGGACGGACATCGGATGAAACTCTGCGTGTGCGTCTCTTTACGCAGAGTGACCATAACAAGGGGTGCCGGGCTGGTCAATGGCGAGAAAGCCGGCCGCACCGACCCGTCGATATCGGAACAACGAAGCAATTCGATGGCCGATTGGATCCTTCTCGCCCGCTTTGTGAGTACCTCGCCTGGCCCCCGGGGTCAGGTTTCAGTACCCCTCGGGCACCCTTCCGCATCCCGGTTCCCGCGCCCGCCGGGACGTCGTGCGGCGACACGGGCCCCCGGTCAGCGCCACCGGAGGGCGTCGTGCGCCGCGCGAGCCGTACGCCCGGCGAAGCCGCTCGCGATCCGGCGGCCCACCTTTGCTTTCAAGGGAGAATGCCAGTTCGTCCCAAGCGATATCCCGGGCTTCGGGAAAGGGGCGGGAACGGTCCCTATGAAAACCTTCTGAAAGCCTTGGGGAAGGTAGTTGAGATCGAAGGCCCTCGGATACGGTCGCCTGATCGACAGTCTTCAGAAAGGCCGACCATGCCGGAGACCCTCTGGGGCCTGCCCGTCCACCCGCTCATCGTCCATCTTGTGGTCTTTCTGGTACCGCTGACCGTGTTGGCCGCCCTGGTGGTGGCTGTTTGGCCCAGGGCGCGTCGGCTGCTGGCCCCATGGGTTCTCGGCGTGGCCACCATCGCCCTCATAACGATTCCTCTGGCCACCGAAAGCGGCGAACATCTGGAAGAACAAGTGAGCCGGTCTTCCCTGGTGGAGGAGCACGCGGAACTGGGAGACACCCTGCTTCCCCTGATGGCCGCGCTCTGGGTGGTCCTCGCAATCATCGTCGCCGTCGACTTCTACGTCCGGCGGAAGACGGATGGGCCGCCGAGTTGGACCAGAGTGGTGATGCCGGTGGCCATGGTCCTCACGGTGGGCGCGTCGGCCGTCACCGGCGTCCAGGTGGTCCGGATCGGGCACAGCGGCGCCAAGGCGGTCTGGAGCGATGTGGGCACCGGTCAGCGCGGCTGATACGCCTTGGGCAGCCGCATGCCGCGGTCGGCCATGATCTGGCGGACGCGGTCGGGGTAATTGGTGATGACGCCGTCGACGCCCATGTCCATGAGGGCCTCGACGGTGGCGGGGTCGTCGCACGTCCAGGGGACGACCTTCAGGCCCCGGGCGTGCGCCCGCGACACCATCGACCGGTCCGGGTAGAAGCGGAAGCCGGGGTCGCCGACCTTGCCGCTCTGCGGAAAGCCGTAGTTGGGCGACAGGGCGGTGACGCCCGGGACGGCGGCGGCCGCCCTCACGAAGTCGCCTCCGTAGTCGTCGACGTCGAGGCCGCCCAGCCAGGGGGAGGCGCCGGGCCGGCCGACCTGGAGGAAGTCGTAGTTCGTCAGCGCGACCAGCGGCCGCCCCGGCGCGAGCCGGTGCATCCGCTCCAGCGCGCCCCAGTCGAAGGACTGGACGGTGACCTGCCGTTCGATCCCCGACGCGCGGATCTCCTCGAAGACCCGGCGGACGAACACCTCGCGCGGCGCGGTCTGCTCCGGCGCGCCCGCCTCGACCTTGGTCTCGATGTTGAGCTTGACCTGCTTGGCGCGGTAGCGCTTGACCAGGTCCAGCACGTCCCTGAGCTCGACCATCCGGAAACCGCGGACGACCTCCTGCTCGGGGAAGCCGGGCAGCTGCTGGTACCCGCAGTCCATGGTCTTGATCTGGGCCAGGGTCAGGTCCTTGATGTACTTGCCGACGTAGGGGTACATCGGGTCGCCGGGCGTGGCCGGCGCGGTGTCGCGGCATTTCTGGGCGCTGATCTGCCGGTCGTGGTTGACGACGACCTTCGCGTCCCTGGTGACGTGCGTGTCCAGCTCCAGGGTGCTGACGCCCAGGCGCATCGCCTTGCCGAAGCCTTCCAGCGACTCCTCGGTCGTCATGCCGATGCCGCCGCGGTGGGCCTGGAGATCGAAGTGGGTCTTCTGGGGCGGGACGCCGGGACCGCCGGCGGTCGCCGCGCGGGCGGACACCGGCGCGGCGACCGTGGACGCGAGAGCCAGACCCGTCAGGACAAGGCGCACGGACATCGAGACCTCCGTCGTTTCCGATCGACTCCCGCGACGCTAGACCGGGGCCCGGCACCCGTGGTTGACGTGGCGTGATGGCGTCATGAACACCCGGAGGCCACGAGCCGGATCACCGGGCGGTGAAGGTCAGGCCGGCGCCGCCGGCGTCGCGGGCGGAGACGAGGAACCCGCCGTCGACCGTGCGGGTGGGGGTCCCGCCGTTCTCGACGAGCGTGCGCGCGGCGGCGACGTCGTCGACCGCGATGGTCATGGCGGCCGGGTAGGACGCGGCCGGGACGGGCTCGCCTGGCAGTGCCCGCTCCGCGTCCGAGGCGCGGACGAATTCGAGGCGGCCCTCCTTCAGCTCCACCACCGTGAGGTGGCCCCGCCGATCCGGCGAGGTCTGCACAATGCCGGCGTACCGTGACACGACCGCGTCGAAGTCGGCGTCGCCGACCACGATCAGCACCGCCTCCAGGGCCCGCGCGCCGTTCGGGTGGCGCAGGTAGCGCGGTTGGTGCACGTACTCGCGGGTGAGGTGCTGGGCGATTCCGACGTATCCCTCGGGCGTCGAGCGCGGGTCGAGGTGCACGGCGCGGGCGCGCATGGTGCGGGTCCCGTCCTCGGTGTCGACGTCGCGTTCCAGGTCCAGGACGCCGGAGGTGCGCAGGCCGGCACCGGTCAGCCGCCGGTCCGCGGCCTCCGCGTCATCGGTGTCGAGGTTCAGCAGCCGGAAACCCTCGTGCCGGTCGACCATCGCCTTGGTGTGCCAGGGGTCGGGCGCGGACTCGTCCACGATGCCCAGCAGTTCGATGTAGGCCCCGCCGAACAGGGCGCACCGGTTGGCCGTGCAGCCGGGCACGGGCGGCTCCCCGGGCCGCTCGTTCAGCAGGTGGCGGGAACGGGGGCTCAGCGTGAAGCCGAGCGAGATGTAGGTGCGCTCCAGCCTGTCGAGATCGCGGACGACGATGCCGGTGTGGTGGAGACCATGGATGTCGTGGGTCATGGCGCCGATGCTGCGGCACCCGTCGGCGCCGCGTCACCGAAGAGCGCTCCGGACGCCGCGATCCGACACCGACGTACGATCTTCTGGTGGATTCGGCCACGCTCGGCGGCACCTCGCTCGGGGAGCTCGACCTGCAGCTGCTGCATGCGCTCCATCTCGACGGGCGCGCCCCGTTCAGCAGGATCGCCGAGGTCCTCGGCGTCTCCGACCGCACGGCCGCCCGCCGCTTCGCGCGTTTGCGCGCCGCCGGCGCCGCCCGGGTCACGGCCGTCCTCGACAGCCGCGGCTCCGGCCACGCCGAGTGGCTCGTCCGGCTCCGCGTGCCACCCCCCGCCGCCGCCGATCTGGCCCGGGAGCTGGCGCGGCGCCCCGACACCGCCTGGGTGACCGTGCTGTCGAGCGGCACCGAGATCGTCTTCATCGTCCGCGCTCCCGCCGGGCGCGCCGCCCCGCTGGCGGGGCTGGCCCGCCACCCGCGCATCCTCGGCGTGGAGGCGCACCGGCTGCTGCGCCACCTGATGGAGCACCGCTGGCCCGGCCGGACGTCGGCGCTCACCGGCGAGCAGGTCGCCGCGCTCCGGCCGGCGCCCGGCGGCGTCGCGGCCCCGATCGCCCTGAACGATCTCGACCGCCGGCTGCTCCCCGTCCTGGCCGCCGACGGCCGGGCCGCCTATCCGAGGCTGGCCGGCCGCGTCGGCTGGTCGGAGTCGGCGGTCCGGCGGCGCCTGGAGGAACTGCGCCGCTCCGGCGCGCTCCGCTTCGACGTCGAGGTCGATCCCGTACTGCTGGGCTTCCCGGCCCAGTGCCTGATCTGGCTGGCCGTCGCTCCGTCCCGGCTCGCCTCCACCGCCCGGGCCCTGGCCGCCGACCCCCAGGCGGCCTTCGTCGGGGCCGTCACCGGGCCGCACAATCTCCTGGTGATCGCCGTCTGCCGGGACGAGGACGCCCTCTACGCCTACCTCAGCGACCGGCTCGGATCGCTGGACGGCGTCGAGCGCGTGGAGACCGCCCCGATCACCTCGTACGCCAAGCGCGTCGCCCCGCCCACCTGACCCGCCGGGACCGGCGGGGTCAGCAGCGGCCGAGGAAGGCGGGGCGCAGCGAGCTGACCGTGTAGCCGAACTGGCCCGTGTTGCCCTTGGCGCCCACGAGCGGCTCGCGGGGGTACTTGCGGCTGTCGCCCTTGAAGCGGGCCTCGGAGTACATGCACCAGGTCTTGCCGGTGCGGTTCCAGAAGGACATGGCGTGGTCGTTGAGGCCGCCGCCGAGTTCGCTGAGGTCGCGCGCGACCTTGGCATAGGAGCCGCGCGAGCCGCGGGCGTTGGGGAGGCGCCAGATGCACATCCGGCCTTGCGGGCAGTCGGTCCAGGAGCGAAGGGTCACCGGGGCGGCCGGGGCGGCCGGGGCGCTCGCCGAGGCGGCGGACGGGGCCTGGACGAGCGCGGCCCCCGCGGCCAGGACCAGGACGGCTGGGGTCATTCGGATCGACGCCATCTGCGATCTGCCTCCCGTGTTCTTTTTGTATCCAATTGACTACCCTCTGTAGTCAGTTGGCAGTGTAACCGGCCCGCGCATGGGCTTCCAGCAGCGGAAACGCCTCCCTCTCTTCCGCGCGGCGTTCCGGCGCGCGTCCCGGCTCCGGGTTCCGGGGCGCTGCGCGGGGTTCCCTCGGCGGACCTTGCCATGGTGCGACGGTTCCGGCGGTTGTAAGATCGCCCGGACTCCGGACGGTGATCTTTAGCGCGGTCGGACGCGGCGCAGGCCAGCGCGGACGCACCGCGGATGGATCCGCGATCCGATCTCCGATGCGGCGGAGGCGATGCAGTGCCCAGTTCCATGGCGTCGGCGACGCCGTCGACACCCGGCCGCCCCCCGGCCGGTTCGGCGAGAACCCCTGTGCCGTGGAGAAGGCCTGCGCTGATGGCCGTCGACATGCGCGGGCCGGGCCCGCACCGCGAAGCCCACGGGACGAAGGAGCGGTCGTGAAGCCGGGGAAGAAGGGCGCCGAGATGATTCGCGCGCGAAGCGGCTGGTGGGCCGCGGCCGTCCTGGCCACCGTCCTGCTGCTGGCCACGCTGATGGGCGGGGGCCGGGTCGGCCTCGCCGTCGCGGCCGCCGACGGCAGCGCCTGGCTGTGGAGCCGGTCGGCGGGCGAGGTCGACCGGGTCAACCCCGACAGCGGCAAGGTGGACCAGCGCCGCGCGGTGACCGACTCCCGCGGCCACCGGGTGCAGGTCACCCAGAACGACAGGTTCCTGCTCATCCACGACCTGGACACCGGCCGCGTGTCGTCGCTCGACCTCAACGGCCTGGGCTTCTCGGGACGCCTGGACATCGGCACCCGCGGCGATCCGCACCTGGCGATGGGCTCCGACGGAGCCGCGCTGGTCGAGCGCACCACCGGTGCCGTGCGCGCGCTGGACCCGGCCACGCTGCGTCCCGTGGGCCCGGTCCTGCAGCTTCCCGGCCCGCTGGTCGGCGGCGAGTTCGACGACGCCGGCCTGCTGTGGGTGGCCGTGCCCCGGCAGGGCACCGTCATCGCCCTGAAGGTCTCCCCTCAGGGAGCCTCCGTCGTCCGCACGGCCGAGGCCGCGCCGCCCGACCACGATCTGACGATGACCGTGCTGGACCAGGGCGCCCTCGTGGTCGACCGCGGCGGGCGGGACCTGGTGGTCGCGACGGGCGACGGCACCCGCCGGGTCACCGCCCCGGTGCCGCTCACCGGCGCGATGGTGCCGGAGCGCACCCACGGCGGTCTCGCCGTGGTCACCGTGCCCGGCGCCGGCTCGGTGGTCACGCTGGGCGACGTGCGCAAGGGCGGCCCGGTCCGGTCGTTCCCGCTGACCGACCCCGTCCAGGAGCCCGCCGTGCCGTTCGCCGGCAAGGTGTACCTGCCCGTGCGGGAGACCGGCCAGGTCCGGGTCTTCGAGCCGGCGGGGCGGCAGACCGGCATGCTGTCCATGCCGGCCGGACGCGGCGACATGGAGCTCCAGGTCCGCGAGGGCAACCTGTTCGTCAACTCGCCGGGCAGCACGGACGCCCTGGTCGTCGGCGGCGACGGCGTGGCCCGCAAGGTCGGCAAGTTCCCGGGCGGGCCGGGGCGGGGCGGAGAGCGCCCGGGCAAGCCCGGCGGCGAGGCGAGCAGCCCGCCCCTGATCCCGGCGCCGCCGGCCGATCCGGTCTTCCCGGACCCGTTCGACCCGATCATTCCTCCCGAGCGCCCCGAGGCGCCCGTGCCCACCACCCCCGAAGCGCCCCCGCCCGGCCGCACGGAAACGCCCCGGCCTCCGGCGAAGCCCGGGTCGCGTACTCCAAAGCCCCGGACGCCTTCACGGACGCCCACGACGGCACCCACGACGCAGTCGCCCCCCAGGCCCACGCCCCCGACCAGGACCACGTCGCCCACGAGCAGGCCGACCACGCCCAGGCCGACCACCCCCAGGCCGACCACCCCCAAGCCGACCACCCCCAAGCCGACCCCGACCAGGCCGAAGCCCACCCCGACCAAGCCCAAGCCCACCCCGACCAAGCCGAAGCCCAAGCCCACCCAGACCCGCAACCCGTACACGCCGGCGCAGGTCTGCAACGCGACCGCGGGCGGCAACTACCAGGTCCAGCGGTCGGCGTCGTTCCCTGGTGGACGGATCTACCAGCTCTACAGCGCGTCCACCAAGAAGAACTGCGCGGTCACGATGAAGACCACGGACATCGGCAAGGGGACCAACGCCTGGATCCGCCTCCAGAGCCAGAAGGGCGGCAAGGTCGCCTCCGACAACGGCACGTTCAAGTACTACGCCGGACCGGTCTTCGTCCTGGCGCCCGGCGACTGCGTCCGGTACTCGGGCGGCGCCTCCGGCGCCAGCGCCTCGTCCGGCTGGGGCAACTGCGGCTAAGAAGGGTTACGAGTGAGCACCACGACCGCGATGCCGGCGCTGCCCGACGAGGAGGCGCTGCTGGCCGCCGCCGCCTTCGAGCGGATGGCCGCCGGCATCCAGGCGGCGGCACGCTGCGATCCCGCCACGGTGCGGCTGATCCTCACCGCGTTCGCCGCGGGCGGGCACGTCCTGCTGGAGGACCTGCCCGGCATGGGCAAGACGACGCTGGCGCGCGCGCTGGCGGCGGTGACCGGCGGGAAGATCGGCCGCGTGCAGTGCACTCCCGACCTGCTGCCCTCCGACGTCACCGGAGTGACGATCTTCAATGAGCGCAGCCGCGAGTTCGAGTTCCACCCGGGTCCGGTGTTCGCCAACGTCGTCATCGTGGACGAGATCAACCGGACCTCGCCGAAGACGCAGTCGGCGCTGCTGGAAGTGATGCAGGAAGGGCGGATCACCGTGGACGGGAAGGCGCACCCGGTGCCGCGCCCGTTCCTGGTGGTGGCCACGCAGAACCCCATCGACCTGGAGGGAACGTTCCCGCTGCCCGAGGCGCAGCTCGACCGCTTCCTGATGCGGCTGTCGCTGGGCTACCCGGGCGAGGAGGCGGAGCTGTCGCTGCTGCGCGGCTCGTCCCTGACCGAACCCGAGGACCTGGCCCCGGTGCTGATCGGCGAGGAGATGGCGCGGCTCGGCGCGGCCGCCGAGCGGGTCGCGGTCGCCGAGTCCGTGAACCAGTACGTCCTGCGGCTGGCCCAGCGCACGCGGCGGGATCCGCGGCTGCGGGCCGGCGTCTCCCTCCGGGGCTCCATCGCGCTGTGCCGGACGGCGCGGATCTACGCGCTCGCCGACGGGCGCGGGTACGTCACCCCGGACGACGTCAAGGCCCTGGCGCGGCCGGTCTGGGCCCACCGGCTGGTGCCGCTCTCGGGCGCCGCGGGCTCGGCGGAGACCGCCGAGCTGCTGGACGGCGTCCTGGCCGAAGTCCCCGTCCCGGCACCGCAGGGGAACGGCTAGACCGTGGCCGGCGGCACCCCCCGCCCCACCGTCCGCGGCTGGGCGCTGCTCGTTTCCGGAGCCGTCCTGTGCGGCGGGGGCCTCGGTCTCGGCTACCTCGCGCCGGGCCTTTTGGGGGCCCTCGCCTTCCCGGCCGTCGCGCTGGCCATGGGCCTCGCCGGCCGGCTCCCGGCCGCCCGGGTCGGCCGCCGGCTCACCGCGTCGCGGGTCCGCGCCGGAGAGTCCGTGACCGTCGTCCTGGAGGTAGCCGCGGACGGTGGCGCCCGGAGCGCCGCCGTCGCCGAGCACGTCACCGGGACCGGAGAGCCGGTCGTCCTGCCCCTGGGCCCCGCCCGCCCCGTGATCCGCTACGAGCTGACCCCGCAGCGGCGCGGTGTGGTGGAGGCGGGACCGCTCCATCTGGTCCGCACCGACCCGCTGGGGCTCGCCCGCGCCGTCCGGGCGGCCGACGACGTGCCCGTCCGGGTGCTGGTGCATCCGCGCCACCACCACCTCGTCCCCGTGCCCGCGGCCGGCGGCGGCGGCCGGGACACCTCCTCGGCGTCGGTCCGGGCCTCCGAGGGGGCCTTCGCGGGCCTGCGCGAGCACGCGCCCGGCGACGACGTGCGCCAGATCCACTGGCGGACGTCGGCGCGCCGCGGGCGCCTGATGGTCCGCGAGCACGCCGACTCCGCCGGCACGGGCATGACCGTGCTGGTCGACGACCGGTACGGCCCGGACGAGCTGGACGTCCTCGTGGAGGCCGCCGCGTCGATCGTGCGGTCTTGCCCGGACGTCCCGGTCGAGTTGCGGACGGCCGGCGGCGCGCGTTCGGCCGCGGCGGCGGGCGTCACCGCGCACCTGGACGTGCTGGCCGAGGCGGCGGCCCGCCCCGGCGCGGACTTCCCGGCCGCCTGCGCCGGGCTGCGCTCCGCCCCGACGGGCCGCGCGATCGTGCTGCTGTCCACGACGGCGGCGGACGAGGACGTCGCCGCGGCCATGCGACCGCTCGCGGCGCGGCACACCGTCTCGCTGGTCGGCCTGATCGGCCCCGGTGACGCCGGAGGCGGGGGCCTCGCGCCGCCCGCCGGGGTGCGGCTCCTGCGCGCGGCCGACGCCGCCGGGTTCGCCGAGCGGTGGAACGAGAGCAGATGGTGGGCGCGGTGACCCGGATCCGGACCGCGCTGTCGTCCGCCGCCGTGGCGCTGGCCGCCGCCGCGCCGGCGCCGCTGCTGTCGGCGGGGTACGACCGGCCCCTTCCCGTGTTCGTCGTGCTGGCGGTCACCGCGGCCCTCGCCACCGGGGTGACGTCGGCGGCGTACCGGATGCTGCGCGGAGGCGGACCCGCCGCGATCCCGGCGGGCCTGCCCGTGGCCGCGCTGTGGCTGGTCGCGCTCGCCGCCTGGGCTCCCGGGCCCGTCAGGGGGCCGGTGCCGGCCGCCGTGGACGCGGTGCTGCACTCCGGCGCCCGCATCCTGACGACCGCGCCGCAGGCTCCGGTGACCGTGGACCTGCTGGCGTTCCCGGTTGCGGCGGTCTGGCTCGCCGCGGCGATCGCGACGGTGCTGTGCCGTGACGGCCGCGTCCTGCCCGCGCTGCTGCCGGGCGTGCTGCTCCTCTGCGGGGCCGCGGCGCTGAACCCGCAGGCGGCCGGGCCCGGCTACTGGTCGGCCGCCCTGGTCGCCGCAGGCGCCGCCGCGCTGCTGGTCGCCGCACCGCGTCCCCGCCCGGACACCGCGAGCGCCGGGTTCACCGTGCGCGTACCGGACCTGGCGGGCACGGGAGCCGCGCCCGCCCGGAGCCGGCCGCGCCCGCGCACCGGTGCGGCGGTCGCGGCGGTGGCCTGCGCCGTGGCCCTGCCCGGCGCCGTCGCCGTGGTCGGCGCGTCCGGCGTGCTGACGGACTGGCCGGTGAAGGCGGCCGACCCCCGCAGGGCCGCCGAAGCCCCCGCGGCACCGACCCAGGAACGCAACCCCCTGTCCTACCTGTCGGCATGGTCCGCCGATCCCGGCGTTCCGCTGATGAACGTGTCGGGTCCGAAGACGGAGCTGCGGTGGGCCGCGCTCTCCGAGTTCACCGGGCCGACCTGGCTGCCCGACAGCACCTACCTTCCCGGCGGGGCGAACCTGCTGCCCCCCGCCGAGACCCCTCCGAGCCCGGTGCGGACGACGGTGCGCGTCTCGGTCGGCAAGCTGCCCGGCGGCTGGGTGCCGGTTCCCGGTGCCCCCGTCCGCGTGGACGGCCTCGCGGTCGAGCAGGACGAGGACTCCGGCACGCTCCTGTCCTCGGACGGCCCGGTGGCCGGGCGGACGTACTCGGCGACGGGGGACGTCCCGGAGTGGAGCGGAGCGCGGACCGCCAAAGCCGTGACGGCCTCCGGCGAGGAGGACCAGCGCTACCTCCGGTTGCCGCCCGGTGCGCCGCCGAAGCTCACGGAGATCGCCGCGAGGGCCGCCGGGGACGGCACCGCGCACCAGCGCGCGTCCCGCCTCGCCGAGTACCTGCGCAAGTCCTACACCTTCAAGCCGGGCGCCCCGGGCGGTCACGGCTACGCCGAACTCGCGAAACTGCTCGTCGCCCCGGGGCGCAAGGGCGGAGGCGCGACGTCGGAGCAGTTCGCCAGCGCGTTCGCGGTGCTGGCGAGGGCTGCCGGGCTGCCGAGCCGGGTGGCGGTCGGGTTCGGGCCGGGAATCGGCGACCGCGACCGCGTGGTCCGCACTGGCGACGCGGTGGCGTGGGGCGAGATCTACTTCCGTGACCTGGGCTGGGTGCCCTACGACCCGAACCCGCGGGCGCGCACGCCGGCGTCCGCGCCGACGCCCTCGGGGACGCAGACCGAAGAAGACGGTTCGCAGTCCGACGGTCCCGACGCCCAAGACCTCGGCGGCCGGGGCAGCGCGGGCGGCGGTGGCCGCCCCGGTTCGGGCTCCCACGAGGAGATCCTGCTCGTCCTCCCGGCGCTGGTCCTGCTGGCCTTCCTGCTCGGGACCCCGATACTGGGCGCGATCCGGTTCCGCCGGCTGCGCAAGGGCACCGCCCCCGACCGGATCCGGAGGGCCTGGATCGAGCTGCTGGTGGCGACGCGCGTCGCGGGCCTGCCCGTTCCCGCGTCCGCCACCCCCGTCGAGATGGCGGAGCGGCTCGCGAGGGAACTGCCGCGCGTCGATCCCGAACGGCTGCGCAGGGTGGGCGGGCTGATGAACGCCGCCCGCTACGGAGGCTCGGTCACCCCGGAGGACGCCGCGTTCACGGTCGCGGAGGTCCGCTCCGCGACCGTCGCGCTGCGCCGCTCCCGGCCGCTCCCGCGCCGCCTGCTGTGGTGGTGGGACCCGCGCGCGCCGCTGTGGGCGGCTCAGCCCGCCCGCTTGCCTCGGTGAGTGCAGACGGGCTTGGCGTAGGCGACCCGGTCGACGTCCAGCACGGCGACGACCGTCAGGCAGTAGTCCACGCCCGGGTTCAGGGCGAGGATCGTGGCCTTCGCCGTCCCCGCCGGCACGTTCGCCATGGTGGACGGCGTGCGCCCCACGGGGCCGCCGACCACGTAGTACGCGGCCTTGCCCCCGGTGGCGTCCTTCCAGCTGATCTCGATCGAGACCCGGCCGTCGACGATCCGCACCTGGCTCGGGCTGTACCTGGTCTCAGGCCGCACCGCCGTCGGGCTGGACGTGGGCGCCGGCGAGCCCGAGCCGGGAGCGGACGAGGCGGGAGCGGGCGAAGCGGGAGCCGACGAGGCCGGGTTCGACGCCGGAGGCGAGTCCGCACCGCGCCGCTCGGCCGACCCTGAGCCCGTCAAGAGGGAGACCGCGCTGAACACGATCGCGGCGAGCACGAGCCCCACGAGGGCCAGCAGCACGATCCTGGAACGGTTGGCCCTCGCGGGCGCCGCCTCCTGCTGCGTGAACGGCCCCTGCGGTTCCGCGAAGTGCAGCTGCTGGTCCGCGAAATCCGTGAGCGGTGCCTGCGGCTCCTCGAAGGGCACGTGCTGGTACGAGGGCTGCGCATGCTGTTCCCCGAAGGGCGCCTGCTGGTTCGTGAACGGCGCCTGAGGTCCCCCGAAGGGGGCCTGGGGCTCCGCGTAAGGCGCTTGGGGCGCCCCGAAGGGAGCCTGGGGCTCCGCGTAGGAGGCCTGCTGGTTCGCGTAGGGCGCCTGGTGGGTCGTGGCCGGTGCCGGAGGTTCCGCGAAGTGCACCTCCTGGTCCACGATGGTCGCCGGCTGTTCCGAGGCGGCGACCGGTGCCGGATCGGGTTCCGGTGCCGACTTGTCCCACGGCGCCGACGGTGCGCCCGCCACTCGGCCGTCCTGCGGAGGGGCGGCGCGGAGGCCCTCCTCCAGCGCTTCGGCGAACTCCCGCGCCGTGGGGTACCGGGCGGCCGGCTCGTTCGCCAGCGCCGTTCCGAGAGCGTTCGCGAGCCACTCCGGCACGTCGTCGCGCGGCACCCGGGGAACCGCTCCGTCCGGGGCGCGCTGCCCGTCGGCGGCGAAGGGGGCGCGCCCTGCGAGCAGGCCCCACAGGGTGGCCCCGAGCCCGTACACGTCGGACTGCGCGGTCTGCGGCTCCTGCCGCAGCGCCTCCGGAGGAGCGAATGCGGGGTTGACGCGTTCCCTGGCGACCGGTTCCAGGACGCCGTGCGCGGCGTGCGCGGCCAGTCCCCGTGCGGTGGCCGCACCGGTGAGCAGCGGCCCCGCCTCACCCCGCAGGATCCGGCCCGGACGGACGTCGCCGTGGACCAGCCCCTCGTCGTGCAGCGCCTGCAGAGCCCAGCCCGTCGAGATCGCGTATCGGACCGCGTCGCCGACCGGCATGGGCTCCGGCGCGGGCGCGCCGCCGGGGCAGTACACGGCCGCCGTGTACAGCTGCCCGGTCGTGGCGCGGCCGCTCTCCAGCACGCTCACCAGGTGATCGCTGCGGGAGGCGCGTTCGAGGGCCGCCAGTTCGTCCATCGGGGTCTCGGAACCGTCGAGGCGCACCCTGACGGCGGCCACGGCGCCGGAGTCCTCCCGCACCGCGCGATAGGTCACCGAGCCGGTGCCGCGATGGAGCATCGACAGCCCGCCGTACCCGGGGATCAGGCTCGACGAGTCATTGGCGCGGGCACCGCCGGCACCGGCGCCGGCGCCGGCGGGAGCTTCGGCGGCGCTGACCCGCAGCTCGGGCGGGGGACCGTCGGACGGCCAGGTGAACGTCGTCCCGGCGGAGGCCGGCGGCGACTCGGGCCGGGCGGCGCCGAGCAGCTCCAGCAGCTCCTTCAGCGTCAGCGGCTTGGCCGTCGCGATCACTTCCGGGGCGAAGACGTCGCCGCGCTCGGTGAAGAAGCCGTGGACGACCACGGTGTGGCCGCTCGCCGCCAGCCTGTCGGCCAGGAAGGGGACGCCGGCGCCGGGAAGGTCCTCGTCGAAGTCGGGAGCGAACAGGAACGCCGCCGGGGCGCGGACCTCGCCGCTCTTGGACAGGTCCCGGAGCCCGCTGGCGGAGGCGGCGTCGAACACGGCGGGGAAGCGCCCGGTGCCGCGCAGCCTGCGCGCGAGGTCCGGGTGCCCCGCCACGATGACGTTCGGCGTGGTGACCATCATCGCGGGCACCGGCCGGGATGGTCGGACGTCGGCACAGAGACCCTCCTCGCTGACCCGTCGATCTTAGTGCCCCATTTCTTCTAGACGTCCGCGCGCGCCGTCATCGCGCAACCCGGCGGGCCCCGATCTGCCGACCGCTCCGCCCTCTCACCAGACGACGGCCGATGCGTCGCTGTCGTCGTCGCCCGTCACGCCCGGGTCGTGGGTCGCTGCGGGCGCGGCGGGCGCGCCCGCGTGCATCTTCTGGATCAGCGCCTCGGCCGCCGCCTTGCCCCGCGCGATGACCTCGCGGTCCTTGCGCTTCCACCAGGGGGTGAGCCACATCTCGACGGGACGGGCGGTGCCGGCGACGACGGCGGCGCGGCCGAACGGCATGGTCCGCAGCTCCTCGGGGCTGAGGATCTGCTTCCCGTCGTGCTTGCCCACGAGGTCGGAGAGGTCGGAGAGGTCCTTGGCCGTACCGGAGCCACCCGAGATGATCTTGACCGTGGCGTTGTCCCAGATGGACGCGGCGCCGTCCGAGCCCCACACCTTGCGAGCCTCCGCCAGCGACGTCAGGTAGACGTGCACGCTGATGGAGTAGCCGCCGGACTCGCCCATGTAGGTGGACAGGCCGCCGAGGGGGCAGATGTCGGCCACCTGGTTCAGTTCGAACGTCAGCGGCGGGTCGAGGCGGCCGCTCGGGTTCTTCATCGCCGTACCGCGCGCGCTGCGGAAGTACTGCTCGATGATGGTCGTGACGATGGGGGCGATGCCACCCCAGTCGCTCTGCTTCTTGGCGACGAAGTACAGGGTGTTCCGGCCCTGGAGGAACTTCTTGAAGTCGAACTCCTCGCCGGGATCCGGCGTGCAGTCCGCCAGCACCTCGGGTTGCGAGAAGCACGACATGACCTGGATGACTCCGGCCCACAGGTCCTGGTTCCGCATGTTGAACTCGAGCGTCCCCGAGTATCCGGCACCGACCCGTCCCTCGCGCTCGCCCTGGCGCAGGATCTCCAGTGCCTCCTCTCCGTTGGCCTCGTAGACCCAGCGCATCACCTCGCGGAAGTTGAGCCTGCCGATCGCGCCGGCGTGCAGCAGGCAGCGGATGATGGTGACGATGCCGCTGAGCAGATGGCCCCCCTCGTGCCCGAGATCGAAACCGCTCGACTGCACGAGCGTCCCCGACCGGACCGCGGCCGCGTTCGGGTCCTCGCATCCCTGCAGCGGCGACCAGCGCATCCGGTTGGGCCAGCCGGTCCAGTTGTACGGGTCGAAGACGTAGACCTCGCCGAACTGCGCCCGCACCATGGCGGTGTTGATGAACGTCTCCCGCCGGCTGGACGTGACGATGCAGGGGCCGGGCGCGTCGATGGTGAACGGCGTGACGAAGTGGACGTCCTTGCCCTGCCGCGGCGCCGCGAGGATGACCGCGGTGTCCTCCAGCGAGGCGTACAGCTTGCGCCGGGACCTGATGTCCCTCCCGATGTAGAACCCGACATCCTCGGGCCTCACCGAGCGCGCGGGGACGTTCTGCGTGGACGGCCGGACCTGCGCGGCCTTGCTCTGGACGGTCCGGGCGCTCAGCAGCTGGCGGACCTCCCAGCCGGAGGCGAATCCCAGCCGCAGCCGGCGGAACGTCCGGTGGCGGCGCCAGTTCATCAGGAGCCGGATCAGGATGTAGGCGCCCACGGCCGTTGACGTGAGCAGCACCGCGAGCAGGGCGAAGAAGATGGGGGCCGACCCCAGGGCCGCCGCGGCCACGGGCGGCCACGCACCGCGCGGATCGGTGGGATGGCGCAGGAGGTTCCAGGTGATGTGCAGGCAGTCCGTCGGGCTGGAGTCCGGCCATCCGCCGCCCGAGAGGACGCCGGACAACTGGCCCGCCAGCCATGTCAGGAAACTGCTCGCCCCGCCCAGCAGGGCGGTCACCAGGCCGATACCTATGAAGACCACGTAGACGTCGTCGTCGTCGTTACCGGCCATGGAGCCTCCTCCTCGATCGTGATGTCCCGATGTGCGGGACGAGCCCTGCGTTCACGCTGGTCATGCCGCTTCCGAGGCGGTCAGGTGGCCGCTTCACGCGGTTCCGACCGCCGACACGCGCCACGGGGCGCTCGGGTCCTTGCGCTTGAGAGTGACGAACGCGGTCGCGTGGACAGGGGCGCCCTTCCACCTGTCCCGGCCGGTGGGGATGACGGTGATCTCCCAGCCCCGGTGAGCCAGCGTGGGCGTGTCGGCGGGGACGTCGCCCTGGGGGCGTTGCGGGGTGAGGCGGACCTTGGCGTAGGCGCGGTGCTCGGTCCACAGTCCTGGAACGCCGCCGCCGGGCTGGGCGGCGACCGACCTCTTGTAGGCCTCGTCCAGAAGGGGGGCCGCCCGCTGGTAGGCATCGCGCTGGCTGTGATCGGTGGTGGAGTCGACGATCCACATCAGGGTGAGCGCCGCCTTGGAGACCGCGGTGGCGTCGTGCTGGTCGAGCCGGGTGAGGTCGGGCAGGCCGCCGGGCGGTGACGGGGACGCGGACGCGGGTGCCGGTGAGGAGATCGCGGCGGTGGGCGCGGCCTTGGCTTCCGGCGTGGCCCGGGGAGACCCGCAGGAGGCGACGGCGCACGTGAGCGCGACGAGGAACACGAGGCGCGGCGGGCGGCCGGGGGCGGCCATGGGCTCCTCCTGGAAGGTGGTGGGCGGGTTCGTGGTGCGGCGCGGTCAGGCCGCCCGCCGGTCAGGCGGCACGCTGGTCGCCCAGCACGGAGATGTGGACGTGGTCGAAGTGGTTGGCCGTCAGGCCGCCGCGGTCCTCCATCTGCCGCCATCCCTCGGCGGCCCGGGTCGGGTTCCAGATGTGCTGGCGGTAGATGATGTAGTCGATGCCGAGGCGTTCGGCGTTGGCCTTGGCCCAGTTGGCGATGTCGTAGCCGAGCTTGACCTCGCCGGAGTCCGGCGCCCCTGAGCTGATCATGAAGTCGCAGGCGCGGCCGAGGGGGTGTTCGCCGCCGCCGGGGATGCCGCCCTCCTTGCGGTAGCAGCCGATCCCGCGGGGGACGCCGAACTGGGTCTTGATCTGGTCGCGGACGCAGGCCATCCGCCTGGTGATGTTGCCCGCGACCATGGCCCCGCCGCTGGGGCAGGCCGATCCGGGCTTCCAGTTGCCGACGTTGTCGAACGAGGTGCACGACGTTCCGGCGTTGTTGGCCCCGCCGAGGGAGAATTTTCCGCCCGCGTACCGCTCGGCCCACGACAGCACCAGGTCCACGTAGTCCCAGGAATGGTTGTAGGCGTAGATCGCCTTCCGGGTGTCGGCGGGCGCGCCGCTGGCGTGCAGGTAGTTCGCTGCGCTGAAGATCGCGTCCGATGGGTCGTAGCGGCTCTTCTTGCCGTCGGGCTTGCCGAGTTCGCCCTGTCCGTCGATAGTCGGGCCGTCGACCGCATAAGCGTTGAAGGTGGCTTGCAGGAACTGCATCGGACCGCCCGCACCGGCGAAATTCTCCCCTGAGGAGACGCCCGGCAGTGTGGACCGGCCGTGGTCGGTCTCGACCTTTCCGATTCCGGCGAGCACGTACCAGGGGATGCCGTACTTGGGCCCCGCGGCCTGGTAGAGCTTGACGTAGTTGGCGGGGATGCTGTTCGCGGGGGGCCTGGGCGGGCGCGGCCACGTTCTGCACGGTTTCGGAATCGAGCGGTCCTTTACCCAGACTGCGGTGATAGGACACCGGAGCCACGGTCGGGCCCCCGGTTCCGGGGCTCGGCTTGGGCGCCGGACTCAGCGGGGCGGGGCCGTCGGGATTCAACGGACTGCACACGTTGGTGATGCCGCCCGAAAGGACGTTCTGGATCGCCACGAACATTACCGCGACCATGAGCGCAAGAATGCCGACCGACCCGAGGCAGCCTGTCCTGAGGATGAACTTTCCCAGGCTGAAAGTCACCATCGAGGGTCATTCCCGGAACAGTTGATGACGTGACCTTCCAAGATCGGCGGTGCCGTCGCCGCTCTCCCCCGCCGGGGGGACGGAGCGCCGAGCCGCCACCGTCGGCGTGCTCTTCGGGCATGTCCCAGCCGCCTGGGACCCACCGACCAAGACAGTGCGGTCAACGTGCGGTGACGCAAGGTGCTTGTTGCGTCCCGCGTGTCCCGGCTCGGGGAGCGAGCGGCGGGGAGTCGGGAACGTGGCGAGTTGACGGATATGACAGCCCACGGACGGTCACGGTAGTACGGTTGATCTTCACTGGCGCAGAGCCGGTGCCGGCGGGCGCAGAGCCGCTCGCGACTTTTCCGGAGGTGGGCACCCGTGATGCAGGCAACTGAGAGCGACGCCCTGCAGCGCGGGGGGAACGGCCCGGAGGCTTCGCCGGGCATGCCGGGCGCATCCGCGTACCCGGTGCAGCATGGGCGGCCCTCAGGCGAGGGATTCGCCGCACAGGCGGTCATACCCGCAGAACAAGGACCCGTGCCGAGGAGCGCGCTCGGGCTGGTCCGCTACAACGGCCGGGCCCCGGGACTCTGGCTCTCCTCGTGCCATGGGGGAGCCGGCGCCTCGACGCTGGCCGCGCTCATCGCCAACAGCGTGAGCGCAGGACGTTACTGGCCGACGCCCGCACCCGCGGGCCGGTCTCAGGTACTGCTGGTCGCCAGGAGCCACGCGGCCGGGCTGTGCGCCGCTCAGACGGCCGTGGCGCAGTGGGCCGCGGGCGTGCTCCCGGGCGTGGAACTGGTGGGTCTGGCAGTGGTGGCCGACGCTCCGGGGAAGCGTCCGAAACCGCTGGCGGACCTTCTCCGACTGATCGCCGGCGGCGTGCCCCAACTCTGGGACCTGCCGTGGGTGGAGGCCTTCCGGCTCGGCGAGCCGCCGGACGGGGTGAGGCTCCCCGCCGCCTACGCGCGTCTGGTCCGCGACATGAGCGGTCTGGTTCCCGCGTGATCGTGTCAGAGTCGCCGTCCCGCGGCGCTTGACGATCACTTCGGCCCCCGGACCGTTCAGTACAAGCACAGAACCGTGCTCGGAAGGTGCCCCGCCGGTCCAGTCGCGATCGGCGCCAAGACCCCTTCCGGGCGGGGCTTATCGATCATTCGGGCGGTGGATGTGCCGCGACCTGCCGGTGAGCCCCGGCCAAGTCGCCCACCGCCTGCGCACGGCCGGTCAGTACCTCGACCCACTCATCTCGGAGGACGCGCATGCTCGACGCGACGATCACGTGGACGGCCCACCTGCTCGACCATGCGGTCGCCCTTGCCAGGGACATCCCGAACCCCGGGCAGGGCGAGGCGCCGCCGTTCGCGAAGAAGCTCGAGAAGCTGCTCGGCTGGGCCGCCTGGGGCGGACTGCTGGCCTGCGTGGCGGGTTTCGTCATCATCGGCGCCCGGATGGGGATCCAGCACAAGAAGGGTGAGGGGGGCAGCCACATAGGAAGCATGTTCATCGTGGGCTTCGGCTGCCTGCTCATCGTCAGCGCGGGATTGATCGTCAGAAACCTCGCTTCTTGATGCCGGCGCCCCGAGACCTCCGCGCAGCGGGCGAGAGGGGCCGCAGGAGCGGGGGGCCCGTGCGCCGCGGGTCCGTCCTGTCCGCCGCGCTCCTCGCGCTGGGCGCGGCCCTGCTCGTGATCGGCCTCCTGCCCGCTCCCGTGCCCGAGGTCGTCCTGAGCGGGCCGCCCGGGACGGAGGCCTTGGAACGCTCTCAGCCGGTGGATCCGTTCGCCGCCGGACGGGTTCGGCTCGCCGTCGACGCCGTCCCGGCCGGCCGGGCTCCGGGCCGGGTGGCGACCGTCGGGCTGGCGGCGCTGGGAGCGCCGGTCGACTGGGACAAGACCGACGACATCGAGACCATCGACACCGACCCCGGCGGCAAGCTCCAGTTCGACCCCGAAACCGGTCGGATCAGGGTGTGCGACCACAACAGCGACGGCCACCTGGCGCGCGGCTACGCCCTCGTCGACGGGAAAGAAGTGGCCAGCGTGCGCGCGGGCGAAAAAGGCAAGTGCGACGAGGCGCAGATTCCCGACTACAAGCGCACCACGGAACCGAAGTACCAGCTCAAGGTCTGCCTTCGCAGGAGCGACTCGGATCCGGACGGGTACTGCAACACCAGTAATACGGCCCAGTGGCCGAAGGAAGACAAGAAGAACGACTCCTGCTGGGACCTGAAGACCGACCAGGCGAAGATCGATTGCGTGGGGGGAGTGGAGGAGTACTGCAATCAGTGGCAGCACACCAGCGGGATGTTCCCGAAGCAGTGCATGAAAGACCATTCTGATAAGAAGACGACGGTACTCAAGCCCCCCGTCGGAAGAAAGCCGGACATCAACGCCCGGCCCGACGCGGCGCTGCCGCGCGGCCACGCCAAAGGAGTGGGCGCGATCACCGAACCGGTGGAGCCCTTGCTCCGCTGGCTGCTCTGGACCGCACTGACGGCCTGCGTGCTGGGCTTCATACTCATCGGCGGCAATATGGCGCTCAAGCACAAGAGGGGCGAGTTCGGAGCACATGCCGCCGGCCTGGGATGGGTGATGATCGCATGCGTCATGGCGGGCTCCGGGCTGGCCATCGCCTTCATCAGTCTTCTGGTCGACCCCTTCTGAGAAGAAAGCCCATCGTGCGTGCGTCGATCGACTTCGTGGTTCCCGCTCCGTGCCGTCCAGGTGGTTCCTGATGGATGATCTGCTCAACGAGGCATGGGCGTGGCTCGTCAAAAAACTGCTGGACTGGGCGCTGTCCACTTTCCAGACGTTCCTCACCTGGTGGATGAGCGACAGCGCCTACAGCGTGCAGTTGACGGGTGAGAAGGGCGGAGTGCTCTTCATGCTCCGCGAGTACACCAACTGGCTGGTCGCCGCGATGGCGTTCGCCGGGTTCCTCGTCGCGGCCTTCAGGATCGCGATCCAGCGCAAGGGCGAACCCTTCCGGCAGGCGATGACCCAGTTCTTCGAACTGGCCGTCATCATCCTGACGCTGGCCACGCTGGTCAACCTGCTGAACATCGCCGGGGACAGGTACTCCCACTGGATCATCGAGGGCATGGGGCCGAAGGGCGACGCCTGGATCGACAACTGGAAGAACGGCCTCGACCTGCTCGGCGGCGACCAGGGCGACACGTCGTTCATCCTGGCCTTCTTCGCCCTCGCCGCCGCGCTCTCGTCGGCGATCCAGTTCGTGCTGATGCTCTTCCGGAGCGGCGCCCTGATCATCCTGGTCGGGATCCTGCCGGCCCTCGCCGCGGCGAGGTTCACCACCTACGGGAACGCCGCCTACCGGCAGTGCGTCGGCCTGCTGGTCTCCTTCGTCGTGGTCAAGCCGGTCATCGCGACGATCGATGGCGGGGCCCTGGCGCTGATGGCGTCCAATTACGAGGCCGACCGCCTCTTCGGCCTGGCCCTCGCCGCCGGGTCGGTGTTCGCCCTGCCGGCGACCATGCGCGCGGTGATGCCCGCGGCCACGGAGGGGCTCAGCTTCTTCGGCATCCGCCAGGTCGGCCACTTCACCTACGGCGGTACCGCGATGACCATGCGCGGACGGGCGGCGGGCTTCGTCACGGGCCTGCTGAGCGGCGGTAGCAGCGGCAGCGCGGCGACTCCGGTGCGCAGCAACCGGACGGGCGGCGGTGGCGGCGGTGGCGGCTGGGGCGGCGGCGGTAATCCGGGCGGCGGTTCAGGTGGCGGCGCACCGACTCCGCCTCCGAACAACGGCCCGGGCGGCGGACCCGGGGGCAATCCGGGCGGCGGCCAGGGTGGCGGCCCCGGGGGACCCGGCGGACCCGGTGGCGGGCCGGGCGGCTCGCCCAGCGGCGCACCCGGCGGTAACACGGGCGGCGGTTCGGGCAACGGTCCGGGCGGTGGTCCGGACTACGGTTCGGGCGGGGATCCACAGGGCCCCTCGGGGGCCGACCCCTCCTCCAGCGCTCCCCCATATGACGTCCCCGCGTACGACGTTCCCGCGTACGACGTCCCTGATCCTGACTTCTCCTCCATCGGGGGCAACGGCAGTGAGGTTCCCAGCTACCGGCCCCCCGACCCCGGCTCCTCCTCGGGCGGACCCTCGGGCGGGAACCCCGGGCGTACACCGCCTTCCGGGAACAGCGGCCCGAGCGGCAGCACCGGTGGCGGGAGGGGTCCAAGTGGCAGTCCGTAGGCCGAAGGAATGAGGTGAACCGACGTGGCGTCCGACTATCGTGAACCCACCTACGGGAACTGGCGGAAGCCGGTCTCCCCGGGGATCGGGCGGCTGGGGCTGGCCGGCACGCTGATCCTCATGATCGGGCTGATCACCATCACCCTGATCGCGACGGTGTCGCTGATGGTGAGCCTGATCGGCGTCGTGCTGCTGGGGCTGGTCATGCTGCCCCTGGTCATCCAGGACGCGCACGGGCGGACCGCCCTCCAGTCGCTCACGGCGCGGGTGACCTGGTGGTCGGGGCGCTCCCAGGGGTGGCACCTCTACCGTTCGGGACCGCTCAGCGTCGTCCCGCACGGCTCGTGCCGGCTTCCGGGGCTGCTCGCGCAGTCCCGGCTGGTGGAGGGCCGCGACTCCTACGGGCGCCCGTTCGCCCTGGTCGTGATCCCCTCGACGAAGCACTACACCGTGGTGTTGGAGTGCAACGCCGAGGGGGCGGCGCTGGTCGACCAGAGCCAGATCGACACGTGGGTCTCCCACTGGGGGCAGTGGATGGCCTCGCTCAGCTACGAGCCGGGCCTCGTCGCCGCGAGCGTGACCATCGAGACGGCCCCCGACACCGGGACGCGCCTCCGGGAGGAGATCTACGCCAACACCGACCCGAACGCGCCCGAGCTGGCCCGGAAGGCCCTGGACGAGATCGTCTGGAACTACCCGGTGGGCAGCGCGCGGGTCTCCACCCGTATCGCGGTCACCTACGCGGCCCTGCCGCACCTCGGAGGCAAGCGCCGCGACCAGGACGCCATGGTGCGGGAGATCGGGATGCGCATCCCCGGGCTGGTCTCCGGGCTGTCGATGACCGGCGCCGGGTCCGCCCGCGCGCTGACCGCGAAGGAGCTCGCCCGCGCCGTCCGGATCGCCTACGACCCGGACGCGCAGACGGTTCTGGAGTCCGCCGAGGACCAGGAGACGCGCTGGGAGGACGCAGGGCCGGTCGCGGCGCAGGAGTCGTGGGACCACTACGTCCACGACAGCGGCTGCTCCATCACCTGGGGCATGTCGGAGGCGCCGCGGGGCGAGGTGCTGTCCAACGTGATGACCGGGCTGGTGGCCCCGCACCACGACATCGCCCGCAAGCGCGTCACCTTCCTCTACCGGCCGCACGATCCGGCCTCCGCGGCCCGGATCGTGGAGCGGGACCGCCGCGACTCGCGGTTCCGTCTCGACGGCGCCTCCAGCGCCGCCCGGAACGAGATCGACGTCATGAAGAGCGACCAGTCGGCCCTGGAGGAGGCCCGGGGAGCGGGGGTCATCCGGTTCACCGTCCTCGTCACCGCCACCGTCCGCTCGGCCGACGAGCTTCCCGTCGCGGCGGCCGCCGTCGACACCCTCACGGGCCCCGCGCGGCTGCGGTTGCGGCAGATGTACGGGTCGCAGGCGTCGGCGTTCGCGGCCGCCCTCCCGCTGGGCATCGTCCTTCCCGACCACCTTCAGGTGCCGGCGCTTGTGAGGGAGTCCCTGTGAGGCGTTCCGCGAAACAGGCCCCCGGCGGCGTGACCGCGGCGCCTCCCGCCGAACAGGACGGCGGGAAGGGGGGCGGGAAGGCGAAGAAGGGCAAGAAGGAGAAGCCCGAGCTCAAGCCGGGGTTCCGGGGGTTCACCCGCCGGGGCGGCGGCCGGGCCTCCTACGTGGAGATGCCTTCGGAATGGCGCGGCACCACGGTCCAGGTGTGCGGACTCTGGCCGTTCGGGGCCGGGTCGGGGACGCCGATGGTGGGGGTGCCGCTCGGCCGGGAGCTCACCACCGGCGCCGCGCTGTGCTGCGATCCGATCTCGTGGTTCCAGCGGGCGAACCTGATCCACAACCCGTCGGCCCTGCTGCTGGGCAAGCCGGGGCTGGGCAAGTCGACGCTGATCCGCCGCATGGTGGTCGGGCTGGTCGGGCAGGGGGTGTTCCCCATGGTCCTCGGCGACCTCAAACCCGACTACGTCGATCTGATCCGGGCGATGGGCGGGCAGATCATCAAGCTCGGCCGCGGGCTGGGCTCGCTGAACGTGCTCGACCCCGGCGCGACGGCCGGCGCGGCGGCCAGGCTCCCCGAGGCGGCGCGCAACAAGCTGATGGCCGACGCGCACGGCCGCCGGCTGAACATGGTCAGCGCGCTGGTCACGCTGCTGCGCGGGGCCCCGATCGCCGACACCGAGCGCACCGTCCTCAATGCGGCCCTGCGGGTACTGGACGAGCGCCACCGCGGCGTGCCCGTCCTGCCCGACCTCATCAAGGTGATCGACGACGGGCCGGAGCGGCTCCGCGCGGTGACCCTGGCGCGCGGGGACGAGGCGCGGTACCGCGCGGCCGTCGACCCGCTGCACGCCTCCCTGCTCGGCGTCCTGGACGGTCCGATGGGCGAGACGTTCGCGCACCAGACGACCACCGCCATCGAGCTGGACAATCCGGGCGGCGTCTGCATCGACATCAGCGGCATCGACGACGCCGACGCCGAGCTGCAGGCGGCCGTCCTGCTGGCGTGCTGGTCGGACGGGTTCGGCTCGATCGAGGCCGCGCACGCGCTGGCCGACGAGGGGCTCGAACCGCAGCGGCACTTCTTCGTCGTGCTCGACGAGCTGTGGCGGGTGCTGCGGTCCGGGCGGGGCCTGGTGGACCGGGTCGACGCCCTCACCCGCCTCAACCGGCAGCGCGGCACGGGTCAGGTGATGATCACGCACACCATGGCCGACCTGCTGTCGCTGAGCGACCGGGCGGACCGGCTCAAGGCCAAGGGCTTCGCCGAGCGCGCGGGCATGGTGATCTGCGGCGGGCTGCCGCAGGCGGAGATGCCGATGGTGAACGAGGTGGTCCGGATGTCCTCGATCGAGGAACGCATGATCGTCGACTGGTCCACGCCGCCGTCGTGGAACCCCGAGCTCGGGCGGGACAGCGAGCCCCCGGGACGGGGGAGGTTCCTGGTCAAGGTCGGCGGCCGGCCCGGCATCCCGTTCAAGGTGGAGCTCACCTCCGTCGAGCGGGACGTCAACGACACCAACAAGCGCTGGACCAACTCGACCACGAGGCCTCCCGCCGGAGCCATCTGACCGGCACGGTCGCCACGGCGCCCGTCCTGCGGCAACGAGCCGCGGGGCGGGCGCCGTCTTTTCGCGCGCCCTCTCGCGCGCGCCCTCTCGCGCGCGCCCTCTCGCGCGCGCCCCTGCGCGCGCTCCTCGTGCTGCGCGCTCGCCTCACCAGATCTTGAACAGATCGTATGGACCTATTGAATATATCCATTAGGTGTTTTAGGTTGATGCGTCACGGAGACGCGTCGACATCGCAGGTCATCGCACCGGTGGTGTCCGGGACGGGCTGAGCCGCCCGCCCGGGGACGCCCGCCCTGGCTCTGCACGAGAGAAGGACCACGCCATGTCCGAGTGGACGATCGACACCACCGTCGGCGAACTGCTGCGCCGCGAGCACGGCCGCGAGGACGGGGCGAGGATCACCGAAGGGTGGCCGGACCTCGACCTCGGCACCGCCTACCGGATCCAGGACGCCCTGCTCGCCCGCAAGGCGAGCGCCGGGCAGACCGTCGTCGGGGTGAAGCTCGGACTGACCTCGGTCGCGAAGCAGCGGCGGATGGGCGTCGACGTCCCGCTGACCGGCTGGCTCACCGACGCGATGGCCCTGACGCCCGGCGAGCCGCTGGCCGTGGGGGACTTCATCCACCCGCGCGTCGAGCCCGAGATCGCCTTCGTCATGGGCGCGCGGCTGAGCGGCCCGGGCGTCACGGCGGAGCAGGCGATGGGCGCGGTCCAGAGCGTGCACGCCGGGTTCGAGGTCATCGACAGCCGCTACCGCGACTTCGACTTCGCCCTGCCGGACGTGGTGGCCGACAACGCCTCCGCCTGCCGTTTCGTCATCTCCGGCCACGCCGTCCCGCCCGGGGGACTCGATCTGGCGGCGGAGTCCTGCCGGCTGGGTGTCGACGGCGACACCGTCGACACCGCGAACGGCGCGGCCGTCCTCGGGCACCCGGCCAACGCTCTCGCGCTCGCCGCCAACGGGCTGGCCGAGCGAGGGCTGGCCATCGAACCCGGCTGGATCGTCCTCACCGGCGGACTCACCGACGCCGTCCCCCTGCATCCCGGCGGCACCGTCTCCGTGGCGTTCGACTCACTCGGAGCCCTGTCACTCACTGGAACCCACTAACGCCCCACCGCGCCCACCGCGCCTTCGCCCAGGAGTACCGACATGTCCTTCTTCCAACGCGGCCGCCGCAGGCGCCTCACACCGCTCATCGCAGGCGCGGCCACCGCCGTGCTGGGGCTGACGGCCCTCACCGGCTGCGGTTCCGGCGCCGACGGCGAGGTCTCCGCCTCCGGCGAGGCGGAGGTGAAGCTCGGCGTCATCCCCATCATCGACATCGCCCCGGTGAAGCTCGGCATCAGCAAGGGCGTGTTCGCCCGCCACAAGCTGAACGTCACCACGCAGGACGCCCAGGGCGGCGCCGCCATCGTCCCCGCCGTGGTCAGCGGCGACTTCCAGTTCGGCTACTCCAACCTCGTCAGCCTGCTCGTCGCCCGCGAGAAGGGCGTGCCGGTGACGATGGTCTCCGTCGGCGCCCGCGCCTCCGACGACCCGGTGAAGGACGGGTCCGGGCAGCTGATGACGGCGAACCCGGGGATCGCCAAGGTGGGCGACCTCAAGGGCAAGAAGATCGCGATCAACACCCTCAAGGGCATCAACGAGGTCGCCGTCGCGTCGGTCCTCAAGAAGAACGGGCTCGCGAAGGCCGACGTGACCCTGGTGGAGGTGCCCATCCCCAACATGCCCGCCGCGCTGAAGTCCGGCCAGGTGGACGCCGCGATGCTCAGCGAACCGTTCATCACGGTCACCAAGGGCCAGGGCGCCAGGCCGCTGCCGGTCAGCTACGCCGCGATGGGTGCGAACCTGCCGTTCGCCGGCTGGTTCACCTCCAAGCAGTACGCGGCCAAGAACCCCGACGTCGTGAAGCGCTTCTCCGCCGCGCTGAAGGAGTCCCTCCAGTACGCCGAGCAGCACCCGGACGAGGCGCGCGCCGCGCTGAACGGCTATCTGAAGCTGGAGCCGGGGCTCAGCGACAAGGCGACCCTGCCCGGCTGGAACCCGGAGGCCGGCAAGTCCGAGATCGCGCCGCTCGCCCAGCTCACCGTCGAGACCGGCCTGATCGGCAGCACCCGTCCGCTGGACGAGCTGTTCGCCCAGTGACATGCCGCGTGACATGACGAGTGACCTGACGAGGACATCATGGTGATCAAGAGTCGGCGGCGCGGAGTCGCCGTGCCCGACCCGCTCCTCGGCCTGCTCGGAGTCGCCGCCTTCGCCGCCCTCCTGGAGGTGCTGCCGCGGACGGGCGTGATCTCACCGGACGAGCTGCCCCCGTTCAGCGCGATCGTCCGGGCACTGGGCGGTGAGGCCGGCAGCTCCGAGTTCTGGGGCGCGCTGCTCGACACGCTCCGGGGCTGGGGGTACGGGCTGGCCATCGCGGTCGCGGCCGGCCTGAGCCTGGGCCTGCTCATCGGCAGCGTCCCGGTCCTGCGCGAGGCGACCGCCTCGACCATCGAGTTCCTGCGCCCGATCCCCTCGGTCGCCCTCGTCCCGCTGGCCGTGCTGCTCTACGGCACGCGGCTCGGCTCGACGCTCCTGCTGGTGGTGTACGCCGCGAGCTGGCCCGTGCTGGTGCAGGCGATCCACGGGGTGCAGGACGTCGACCCCGTCGCCCGGGAGACCGCGGCCGCCTACCGGTTCTCCCGGTGGGGCCGGCTGCGGTACCTGATCTGGCCGACCGCGCTTCCTTACCTGCTGACGGGCGTGCGGCTCGCGGCCTCGGTGGCGCTGGTCCTGGCCGTCGCGGGCGAGCTCATCATCGGGTCCCCCGGTCTCGGCAGCGCGATCGGGCTGGCCCAGGCGAGCAACGCCGTCGCCGAGATGTACGCGCTGATCTTCGTCACCGGCGCGCTCGGCGTCGGCGTGAACCTGCTGACCCGGGCGCTGGAGCGGCGCGTCCTGGCCTGGCACGCGTCGATGCGGACGGAGGTGCCGGCATGAGGACCCTGCTCCGCGGCGCCGGACGGCTCGGCTACCTGCTCGGGCTGCCCGCGGTGCTGCTGACCCTCTGGTGGGTGCTGACCGCTTCGAGCACCGACTTCTACTTCCCCCCGCTGCGGACCATCCTGAGCGCGTTCGGCGAGACGTGGTTCTCCGGTCGCCTCGCCGACGACGTCCTCCCCAGCGTCGCCCGCCTGGCGGCCGGGTACCTCGGCGCGGTGGCGCTCGGCGTGACCCTCGGCGTCCTGCTGGGGTCCAGCCGCCGGGTCAGGCTGCTGGCCGAGCCCGTGCTGGAGTTCTTCCGCGCGGTCCCGCCGCCCGTCCTGATCCCGGTGCTGATGCTGTTCGTCGGCATCGGCGACACCATGAAGATCACCGTCATCGTCATCGGGTCGATGTGGCCGGTGCTGCTCAACACCGCCGAGGGCGTCCGCGCCATCGACGAGGTGCTGGCCGACACCGCCCGCTCCTACGGCCTGACCGGGGCCGCCCGGCTGCGCCGCCTGGTGCTGCCGGCCGCCTCCCCGCAGATCGTCACCGGCATGCGGCAGGCGCTGTCGATCTCGATCATCCTCATGGTGATCAGCGAGATGTTCGCCAGTTCCAGCGGCCTCGGCTACACGATCGTCCAGTTCCAGCGCGGGTTCGAGATCCCCGAGATGTGGAGCGGGATCCTCCTGCTCGGCCTGCTGGGGTTCCTGCTGTCGCTGCTGTTCGGGCGGTTCGAGGCGCGCGCGCTGCGCTGGTACCGGGGATGGCGCCAAGCCCAGAAAGGAAAGTCATGACCGGCACGGATATCGCGTCCCCCGCCGCGGTGGGCACCGGGAGCGGCTCGGTCCTGCTCGACGTGCGGGGGCTGAGGAAGACCTACCAGACGGCCGGCCGCACCGTGGAGGCGGTGCGCGACCTCACCTTCGGGATCCCCGCCGGAGAACTGGCCTGCATCGTGGGGCCGTCGGGGGCCGGCAAGACCACCCTTCTGAAGTGCGTCGCCGGCCTCCTGACTCCGAGCGGCGGAGAGGTGGTGCTGGAGAGCCGCCCCGTGCTGCGGCCGCCGGAGAACATGGCGGTGGTGTTCCAGGAGTACGGGCGGAGCCTGTTCCCGTGGCTGTCCGTCGAGCGGAACATCGAGCTGCCGCTGAAGCAGAAGAAGGTTCCCAAGGGGCGGCGCGGCGAGCTGGTGGCCGAGGCGCTGGAGTCGGTCGGCCTGGCGGACGCGGCGGGCGCCTACCCCTGGCAGCTCTCCGGCGGCATGCAGCAGCGGGTGGCGATCGCCCGCGCCGTCGCCTACGAGCCGGCGGTGCTGATCATGGACGAGCCGTTCGCCGCGGTGGACGCCCAGACCCGCGCGGAGCTGGAGGACCTCACCCGCGAGCTGTGGCGGCGGCTCGGCATGACGGTGCTGTTCGTCACCCACGACATCGAGGAGGCGGTGTACCTGGGCCAGCGCGTCCTGGTGCTCTCCGCCGCCCCCACCGTGATCATGGACGACATCCCGATCGACCTGCCCGCCGAGCGCGAGCAGCTGGCGACCCGCTCCGACCCGCGCTTCGCGGAGCTGCGCGCGCACGTCTACTCGCAGGTGCAGCGGGCCAAGACCTACCACCAGCGCGACCGCGCCCGTCCCGGGGAGGGCCGCGATGGATGACGGCACCCGCGACGTCCTCGACGGCACGCTGGCGGAACTGACCTGGCACGAGGTCGAGGCGGCCGCCCGGTCGGGCGCGGTGCTGCTCTGGGCGTTCGGCGTCATCGAGCAGCACGGCCCGCACCTGCCGACCGGGACGGACGTCTACCTGCCCATGGCCCGGCTGCACGCCGTCCGGGCGCTGCTGGCCGAACGCGGCGTCGAGGCGCTGATCGTGCCGCCCTACTACTGGGGCGTCAACGTGGTCTCGGGGGCGTTCCCCGCGTCCTACGGGGTGCGGCCCGAGCTGATGCGGGAGGTCATGGCCGACCTGCTCGCCGGGATGGCGCGCGACGGCTTCAGGCACGTGTTCTGCTTCTCCGGGCACGGCGACGCGCTGCACAACCGCACCGTCCACGACGGGGTCAGAGCGGCCTGCGAGCGGACGGACGCGGACGCGAGCTTCGTGACCGAACCCGCGCTGGCCCGGCGCATCGGCCTCGCCGCCGACGACCCGTACCTGACGCTCTACGGACCGGACGAGGGCCCGCCGGACGGTCCGGTCGACGTCCACGCCGGGTCCTGGGAGACGTCCCTCATGATGCACACCCACCCGCGGCTGGTGCGCGAGGAGGTCCGCGCGCGGCTGGAGCCGAGCGGCCTCGGCCCCAGCGAACTGGCCGTATGGCGCCAGGGCTACGAGCACGCACGCCGCGTCACCCCGGACGGCTACTTCGGCGACCCGGCCGCGGCCGACGCCGCCGAAGGGCACCGCATCCAGACCACCGCCGCCGAGCAGGCCGCCGACGCGATCGCGTCGCGCCTGGGGCGGACCGCCCCGGCCCACCCTCAGACAGGACGGAGGAACCATGGCTGAGATCAGCGTCGCCATGGCCGCAAGCCACGCTCCCGGCCTCACCGGCTGGTTCGACAAGGCCCCCGAGGCCGATCAGAGGACGGTGCTGGCGGCCTACGCCGAGATCCACGCCGCCCTCGTGGAGTCCCGCACCGACGTGCTCCTGGTCATCGCCAACGACCACATCGCGAACGGGCTGGTCAGCGACTACGCCGACTTCACCTTCGGCACGGCCGAACGGCACACCGGGCCTGACGAGTGGTTCAAGCCCTGGCTGCGCGTCCCGGACTACGAGCTTCCCGGACGTCCCGACGTGGCCGAAGTCCTGTACGAGAGCGTCAAGGACCGGGCGCCGCGCGTCCGCGCGGTCCGCGAGAACCTCCGCTACGACGACAACCTCTCGGTCCCCGTCACCATGGCGGACATCGTCTCGACCGGTGTGGCGGTCGTCCCCGTGCTGCAGAACTGCACGGTGCCGCCCGTCCCGGACGAGCGCGTCTGCTACGCGCTCGGCGAGACGCTCGGCGAGGCCATCCGCACCCGGCTCCCCGCGGGGCTGCGGGTCGGGCTGCTCGGCTCGGGCGGCCTCTCCCACGAGCCGGGCGGGCCCCGCTACATGGAGATCGACGAGAAGTTCGACCGCTGGTGGATGGACCTGCTGGTGGAGGGCGACCACGAGAAGGTCCTCACCGACGCGACGTTCGAGCGGATGGAAGAGGCCGGCTCCGGCGGCACCGCGGAACTGCTGTCCTGGATGGTCGTCATGGGCGCCATCGGCCCGCGCCCGTGCAAGGCCCTGGGGTACGCGGCCGTCGACCAGTGGCGCTGCGGCTTCGGCGCGGTCCGCTGGGACCTTTCATGACCCCTCCGCCTACACGAATGGACGACCCGGAAATGGCACTCGAATACTTCGACCCGCTGCTGCGGACCAACGATCTGGTGCAGGACCTGAAATGGGACCGCGAACTGCGGGCCCGGTTCGAGTCGTCCGAGAAGCAGGTGCTGGACGCCTATCCGCTCACCGCCGAGGAGCGCACGGCGATCCTGGACCGGGACTTCCGGAAGCTGTTCGAACTCGGCCTGCACCCCTACCTGCTCTCCCAGCTCGCACGGCTGATCTACGGCACGGGCGAGACGGCCGGCACCTCCGGCGCCGCGACCGCGCTGCTCAAGTCCCTGCTGGGAGACCGGTACGACTCCTACATGGCCGAGCGTGGTGAGTAGGGCCGTGCCCCACGCAGACGAGGCCGGGCGCGGGCCCCATCCGCCGACGCCGGTCATCGACGTTCACACGCACGCGATGCCGATGCCGCTCCTGCGGCATCTGGAACGCCACGGGCTGGCCGACCTGTCCCGCGCCGCGGAGCGCGTGCTGAACCTCGACCCGGCGATCTGCGGGCTCGCGCCCGGATCGCCGATTCCGCTCGCTCCCGAACAGCACGACATGGAACGCCGCCTGGCCTCCCTCACCGCGATGGGAGTGGACCACCAGGTCGTCGCCGCGCCCCCGTTCCTGTTCGCCTCCGAGTCCGACGACGACCGGCTCACGCTGGAGGTCACGCGCCTGGCCAACGACGCGCTCGCCGAGTTCGCCGCCGGTTCGGGCGGCCGGCTGTCGGCCCTGGCGACCGTGCCGGTGGGGCACCCGGGCGCGGCGGACGAGCTGGCCCGCTGCCTGGACGAGCTCGGCATGGCGGGCGCCACCATGGGCACCTTCGGCGGCGGGCGGGAACTCGACGACCCGGTCAACGAGGAGCTGTGGCGGGCCCTCGCCGCACGGCGCTGCTTCACGCTGCTGCACCCGAGCCGCGTCTCCTCCCGCGACCGGCTGGAGGACTACCACCTGGTCCAGCTGCTCGGCTACCCCATGGAGACCGCGCTGGCGACGTCCCGGCTCGTCTTCGGCGGTGTGCTGGACCGGCACGACCTGGTCCTCTGCCTCGCGCACGGCGGCGGGTGCGTGCCCGCCGTCAGCGGCCGCCTCGACCTCGGCTGGCGGCGCAAGCCGGTCGCGCGGGTGACGAGCCGCACGCCGAGCGACTACCTGCGCCGGCTCCTGTACGACACCGCGGTGTTCGACACCGGGGCCCTCGGCCGGCTGGTCGAGGACATGACGGCCGACCACGTCCTGCTGGGCACCGACACCCCGTTCGACCTGGTCGACCATGACCCCTTGCGGACGGTGCGCGCGCTGGGGGTCGACGCCGGGCAGGAAACCGCCATCCTGGGGGGCAACGCCGCGCGTCTCATCGGACTGCGCGTCGCCCGGCGGGACCCGGACGACCGGGTCGAAGAACCCTCCGCTCCCCCCATCCCAGTCGAAGGACACCCCACATGAGCACCGACAAGGCGGCGACCGAGCTGCCCCGGCTTTCCCTGGCGGAGACCGTTGCCAGGAGGATCGAGGCGCGCATCGCCGAGGACACCCTGGCCGGCGGCCACCGCCTCGGCACCCGGGACAGCCTGCGCCGCGAGTTCGACGTGGCGGCCGGGACGCTCAACGAGGCCGTCCGGCTGCTGACCGCGCGCGGCACGATCTCCGTCCGTCCCGGCCCCAAGGGCGGGATCTTCGTCGCGACCCCGCCCCCGCTGGTGCGCCTCGGCCGCAAGATGCTCGAACTCAGCGGCGACTCGGTCTCGGTCTCCGACTGCCTCGTCATGCGCGAGGCGCTGGAACCGCTGCTCGCGCGGGAGGCGATGCGGCACCGCACCGAAGGCGACGTCGCCGAACTGCGCCGGCTGGCCGAGGCGATGGCCGCGGCCGTGGAGAGCGACTCCGAGGACGGCGTCGGCTACCTCGCCGCCAACTGGGCCCTGCACCGCCGGATCGCCGAGATAACCCCGAACAAGGTCCTCCAGCACACCTATGTCTCCCTGCTGGAGTTCGTGGAGAACCGGTTGCGCGGCGTCACGTCCAACGAGCCGTCCACGAGGTACGTGGACGGGCCGGCCGTCCACAAGGAACTGGTGGAGGCCATCGCGGGCGACGACCCCGAGCGCCTGGACGCCGCCGTCGCGGCGCACGCCGCCCTGACCGCCACCCGCCGGGGCGGCACATGAGCGCCCCGCGGGCGGCCCTGCTCGTCATCGACATGCAGAACGACTACTGCCACCCCGACGGCGTGTTCGCGCAGGCGGGGCTGCGCGTCGCGGGGCTGGACGACCTCGTCGGGCACGTCAACACCCTCACCGCCGCCGCCCGCTCCGCGGGCCGGCCCGTCATCTGGGTGCGGATGGAGTGGGAGGAGGACGCCGACGTCGGGCTGCTGGCCGAGCGGAGCCCGTTCCTGCGCGCGAGCGGGCTGCGGCGCGGGACGTGGGGCGGCGAGCTGCTCGCCGGCCTCGACCGCGCCCCGGGCGACCACGAGATCACCAAGCCGCGGTTCGACGCCTTCCACCGCACGGAGCTGGACGGGCTGCTGCGCGACCTCGGCGTCGGCACGCTCGTGGTCGCCGGCGTGCGCACCGACTTCTGCGTCGAGTCGACCGTCCGCGCCGCCTTCTTCCGCGACCTGCGCGCGGTCGTGGCGAGGGAGGCGGTCGCCGGATACTTCGAGGACCTGCACCTGAACAGCCTGCGGCTGATGGGCACCGTCTTCGCCGAGGTCGTCTCGGTGGACGACGCGGCCGCCGCGCTGGCCCCGGCCCCACGGACCCCGGGAGCCCGCTGATGCCCCTGATCGAGGTGACCCTGGTCGCCGGACGTCCGCCGGAGCAGCTGCGCGCACTGATCAGCCGTCTGACGGAGGCCGCCGAGGCGGCCACCGGGGCGCCCCGGGGCAACATCCGCGTCATCCTCCGCGAGGTGCCCGCCACCCACTGGGCGGCGGGAGACGTGACCATCCAAGAACGCGACGAGGAACAGCCATGAAACTGATCCCCCACATCATCGACGGCCGGGAGACCGAGTCCCCCGGAGGCGCCCGGTTCTCCACGGTCGACCCCTACACCCGGCAGGCCTGGGCGGAGGTGGCGCTCGGCGGCCCGGACGAGGCGGGGCTCGCCGTCACGGCCGCGCGCCGCGCGTTCGACGAGGGCCCCTGGCCGCGCATGGGGTACGCCGAACGGGGCGCGATCCTGCACAGGCTGGCCGACCTGATCGAGGCCAACCTCGACGACCTGGCCATGGCCGACACCACCGACATGGGCAAGCCGATCTCCGACACCCGCGGCAAGGACGTTCCGCGGTCGGCCTACAACTTCCGGTTCTTCGCCGACCACGCGCGGCTGTCGGCGGCCGAGGCCCTGCCGATGGACAGCGGCCACCACGCCTACACCCGCTTCGAACCGGCCGGCGTCGTCGCCGCCATCGCGCCGTGGAACTTCCCCCTCATGCTGGAGACCTGGAAGATCGCACCGGCGCTGGCGTGGGGCAACACGGTGGTGCTCAAGCCCGCCGAGCAGACCCCCGCCTCCGCGGCCCTGCTGGCGAGGCTGGCACTGGAGGCCGGGATGCCGCCGGGCGTGCTGAACGTCGTCCACGGCTACGGGCCCGGCTCCGTCGGCGAGGCGCTGACCAGGGACCCGCGCGTCGACCGCATCACGTTCACGGGCGAGTCCGCCACCGGCCGCGCCATCGCCGGGGCCGCGGCGGCGAACCTGACCCCGGTCAGCTTCGAGCTCGGCGGCAAGGGCGCCAACCTGGTGTTCGCCGACGCCGACCTGGACCTCGCCGCCTCCTGGTCCATCAAGGCCATCTTCAGCAACGCCGGGCAGGTCTGCCTGGCCGGCAGCCGCCTGTTCGTCCAGCGCGAGGTCTACCAGGAGTTCCTGGACCGCTTCGTCGCCGCGGCGGAGGCCCTCGTGCCCGGCGACCCCAAGGACCCTGCGACCCAGCTCGGCCCCCTCGCCTCCGAGGAGCACTACGCGAAGGTGATGGCCTACCTCGACGGGGTGCCCGGCGACGGCGGCAAGATCGTCACCGGTGGTGCGGGCGCCGAGGGCCTGTTCGTCCGGCCGACCGTGGTGCTGGACGCGCCGCCGACCGCGCGCGTGCGCCGGGAGGAGATCTTCGGCCCGGTCGCCGTGGTCACGCCCTTCGACACCGAGAACGAGGCCGTCGCCGCGGCCAACGACACCCCGTACGGCCTGAACGCGATGGTGTTCACGGAGAACCTCTCCAGGGCGCACCGGGTGTCGGCGGCCCTGAAGGCCGGAACGGTGTGGACGAACTGCTTCTTCGTCCGCGACCTGCGCGCCCCGTTCGGCGGGGTCGGCGACTCCGGCCTCGGCCGCGAAGGCGGCACCTACAGCCGCGAGTTCTTCACCGAGCCCAAGGCCGTGGTCATGGCCATCGACCCGAACGGCTGACGGCCCCGCGCCGCGTCAGCGGCGGGTGTGCCGGGCGATGTGCCGGGCGACGGCCTCCGCGAGGACGGGCTCCAGCGGCCGGCCGCTGCCGGGGTCGGTCGAGAGCAGTAGCGGAGTGCCGTCCTCGCCCTTGCCGAAGCAGGCGACGCGACCGGTTTCGACGCCCACCGCCGGGTCGAGGACGTACGGATCCATGCTCGCCCACGTCACCTGCCGGTCGGGCGCAAGGCCCGTCCGGAGCCGCGCCTTGCGCATCTTCTTGTTGAGGCCGGGGAGCTGTGAGAGGGGAAAGTCGGGCACCAGTGGGACCGCGCGGCTCATCGAGTACGCGCGGCCCTCGGCGTCCAGGGCGAGGGGCCCGAGCAGCCAGCGGTGACCGACGACCACGACGCGGCCGGCGAGCTCGAACCCCCAGAGCTGCAACCGCTCGTTGGGCTTGCGCGCCTCCAGCACCGGGACGGGCGGGACGCCGGCGTCCCGGAGGTGGCGCGCCGCGGACGACAGGAGGTCCTGGACGCGGGCGACGACCCGCTGCCACTCGGGCAGGTCGCCGCGCCGCCGGGCGTTCTCGCCCGCGGCGTGCGCCGCCGCCTGCTCGTCGAGCCTGCGCCGCTCCGCCGACACCAGATCATCGAAGTCGGACACGTCGCCGTCCCTCCACGTCGCGGGCCTGGGAGCGCCGCGTGCACGGCGGCCGTCCCCCTGACGATCGCACACACGATCACGGCAGAACATCCCGGGAAATGCCGGGTATGCGGCCGGGGCGGGGTCGAGGATCATGCGGGCATGAAGCTGATCGGCGGGCTGCGCGGGCCCGCGCTGCCGACGACTCCGGCGGGGGTGGAGTTGTGCGCGGTGGCGGTGTTCGCGGGTGTGCGCGTGGTGAACCTGGCGCAGTTCGCCGTCGCGTCGCCGGTCGCCCTGCGGCAGGCGACCTCGCCGGTCCTGCTGCTGGTGGTCCTCGGCGGCTACCTGGCCGAGTCGGCGGCGGTCGGCGCGGTCGTGGCGGGCGCCCGCGCCTACCGCGACCGCCGCTGGGGCTGGGCCGACACGGCGACCGCGGGGGCGGTGCTGCTGGCCCAGCCGCTGTTCACCGCCCCGTCCGACCGGACGGGGAGCTGGACGGCGTGGGGGTTCGCCTGCACGCTGAGCTCCGCCGTGGGAGCGGCGGTCGTCTTCACGCGGCGGCGGCACGTCGCGGTCGCGGTCGCGATCCTCGCCGGGTGCTACCTGGCCGCGACCCTGCCGGGGGCGGCGGACGGCTCGGCGGCGACCGTGCTGGGCAACGCGTTCGCCTATGTCGGGTTCGCGGTGCTGGCCCGGCTGATGATCGGGTACCTGCGGCGGCTGGCGGGCGACGCCGAGCGCGCGCGGGAGGAGGCGGCGCGGGCGGCGGCAGAGGCGGCGCGGCTGAGGGAGCGGGAACGGCAGCGGCTCCTGCTGCACGACAACATCAGCGTGCTGCGGCTGTTCGCCGGGGGAGGCGTCCCCGAAGAGCTGGACGAACCGCTGCGCGCGCGGGCGATGGCGCTGGCCAACCGGGTCCGCGCCTTCCTGGACGACGCGGCGGTTGAGCCGCCGCCTGCGAAGGGTGCGGACGGCCGATCACTGGTCTCGGCGGTGCGGGCCGCCGTCGGCGACTACCGGGACCTGCCCGTCGAAGTCAGCGTAGACCTGGCCGGCGGTGTCCGCCTGCCGGAAGCCGCCGCCGGGGCCGTCCGCGCGGCCGTGGGCACGCTGCTGGCGAACGTGCGGGTGCATGCGGACGCAGCGAGCGTCGTCGTGCACGCCGACGCCGACCCCGCCGAAGGCGAATGGGAGGTGACCGTCACCGACGACGGCCGCGGGTTCGACCCGGCCGTCACACCGCGCGGCTTCGGGCTGCGCGTCCAGGTCGAGCAGGCTCTGGCCGCGCACGGGATCGCCGTGCACGTGCACTCCGTCCCCGGCGACGGCACCCGCGTCACGCTGCGCGGCGCCCTGCCCGGCGAACCCGCCCTGGCCGTCGAGCCGCAGGTCGCGTCATGACGGGCGAGCCGCGGGTGCGGGTCGCGGCGATCGACGACGACACCCTCATCCGGGACGGCCTCCGGGTCCTGGTGCCGGGCCTGGACGTCGTGGCCGCGTACCGGGACGTGGACGGGTTCCTGGCCGTCCGCCCACGCGTGGAGGTCGTCCTGCTCGACCTCACGCTGACCGGTACCGGGACCGATCCCGTCCTTCAGGGGACCGGCGCGGTGGCGGCGCTCGCCGCGGACGGGTGGCGCGTCCTCGTCTACACCAACGAGCGGCGCCGCGCCGTCCTGGTCGCCTGCCTGAACGCGGGGGCGCGCGGCGTCGTGCACAAGGCCGAGCCGCTGCCCGTGCTCGCCGGCGCCGCCGCCGACGTCGCGGCCGGCCGGATCGTCATCACCCAGGCCCTGACCGGGCTGGCGGAGCTGGCCGGACGGCGCGGCCGGCTGCCCGGCCTGTCGCCCCGGGAACGGGAGGTGCTGGCGGCACGGGCCCGCGGCGAATCGTTCCGCGGCATCGCGCGACGCCTGTTCATCACCGAGAAGACCGCGTCCGGATACATGGACCAGGTCAAGCACAAGTTCGCCGCCTACCTGCGCGAGCACTCGCCCGCCGATCTGGAGCGGGCGCTCGGGCTGGAACCCGCCGGGCTCACCGACCGGGATCCGCGCGACCCGCCTCCCTGACCGCTTCGTCATCCGGCTCCCGCACGTTCTCCACCGCCACCTCGTCCACGCGGACCGTGACCTCACAAGGAGCCGAATGCCACCCCTTCTCCGTTCGCTGCCCGGCACCGCCCGCTTCCGCGGTCTCCTCTCCGTGGCGGCGCTCGTGGTCTCGTTCCTGTGCGTCCTCGCACCGGGCGCGCGCGCCGACGCCCCGTCGCTGCACGCCGCCCCCTCGCACCCGACCAACCGCGAGCCCGTCACGATCAGCGGCAGGTTCCCGGGCGCCGCCGCGGGCCTGGACGTCGTGCTGCAACGGGAGGGCGGCATGTTCGGCGGCGAATGGGAGCCCGCCGCGTCGACCACGACGCGAAAGGGCGGCTCGTTCGCCTTCCGCCTCGGCCGCGTCGACGGCGACGAGACGTACCGGGCCGTGCTGGCGGGGGACGGGACGCGCAGGAGGTTCACCAAGGAGTTCGAGCTCGGCGTCCGGTACGAGTCGGTCGACCGGCGCTGGGTCCGCGGCGACGCCACCGGCAACCGCGGGACGTTCCTCGCCTGCTTCGACTCAGGTGGCGACCGGTGCGCGAGCGACGACGACGCGCACACCTCGCCCACCTGGCTCGCCGCCGTCCTGGTGCTGTGCTTCCTCGGCGGCGCCGCGCTGCTCGTGTGGGGCGCGATGGCGCTGCCCAAGAGGATGAGCGCCGCGGCGGCCGTCACGGGCCTGGTCGCCTGGGTTCCGCTGTTCGCCGACCTAGCCTTCGGGTACGCGATCCCCCGCATCGGGCTGGAGCGCAACGCCATCCTCGTCACGTTCCTGTACCCGCTCTACCTGCTCGTGCTGCTGCTCGGCATCGCCGTGACGATCGGCTATCCCTTGCTCATGGTCCGGCTGATGCGGGCGGACGTCCTGCCGCACGGCCGTCCCGGCAGGGCCGGGATGTTCGGCGCCGTGCTCGCCGTCCTGGTGATCTGGGGAGAGATCTACGAGCACGCGCCCGCCGTGGCGGCCGGACCCTTCGCGGTGAGGACGCACTGGCTCAACGACGCGGTGCACACCTGGACGCTGCAGTGGCCGGTGTCCGTGCTGTGGACGGTCCTGGAGTTCTTCGCGACACCGGCGGGCCTGGCCTCGTTCGGCGCCCTCGCCCTCGTGTCCGTGTCGCTGCCCGCTCCCCGGGGCCTGCCGGGCACGTCCGCGCTGACGCTGGCGCACGGCACCGCCGCGAACGTGTCGGCCTTCATCGCGGGCAGTGCCGCGGTCGCCGTCATCTCCATCGTCGCGTTCGCGGTCCTCGTCCTGGCGGCGGTCGCGCTGATGGCCTACGTGATGTTCTACATCCTGGTCGCCTTCATGACCGCGGCGATGCTGGCCTACCTCTTCAAATGAGCGCCGGCCGCCCGCGCTGGAGCTCCACTATGATCTCGCCATGTCGGTCCGGAAAGCGCCAGTATGAGCGGCCGCGAGCTCAGCGGAACCCTGGCACTACGGCGGTACTGGTGCCGGCCGGAGGAGCCCGTCCTACTGTGCCTGTACTGTCACGGCTCCACCCTGCGCTTCGATGTGGACGGCCACGACTGGCGGGGCATCCCGGGCGGCGCCGGACGGGCCGTGCTGAACGCCGTCGGAGCCGGCGTGGACTCGGCGTTCCGCGAAGACAGCCTCAGCCCACCGGCGATGGTGGTCTACGGGCCGGGCGGCGGCATGGCCGCGCGGGTGACGCTTCCCGAGTCCCAGGAGACCCGCTACTGGGTCCTGACCCCGTACCGGATCGGCATCGTCGCGATGGTGCAAGGCGAGGCCGCCGAATCAGCGCAGCCCGAACCGCAGGCTGGCGTGTTGTCACGGGCCCGCAGGATCGCCGCCGGGGCGGCGGAGTTCGGGCGCGCGCTCGCTCGCGACCATCCCTATCCACCGGGCGAACCGGTGCCGCTGTCCCGCGTCGCGGGCCTCGCCGAGATTCCGGCCGCGCAGATCGCGCACGTCGGCCTGGACCGGCGCAAGCTGCCGTCCGGGTTCCGTCCCCGCAAGGTCCCGGTCCTGCGGATCGGGCTCCACGACGGTTCCGGTTTCGACATCACCGCCCCTGACGACGAGGCGGCGGGACGGCTCGCCCGCCTTGCCGCGCAACGTTCCTGACGGGTGACCCCATGGCGCGCAACGAGCAGAAACTGTACGAGATCGCCCGCGCGCACTGGTGCGCGCCCGGCGAGAGGCTGGTCATGGGCGACCACGCGGCCGGGCACATCGGCGCGACCGTGCGGGGGGCGAGCGCCGCGCCGTGCCCGCCCGCCGTCCCGGGCGGTTCGTCGGTCCCGGACCCGTCCTGGCCCCTGCCGACCGATCCGGTCCGGGCGGGCCGCTTCTGGTACGACGAATGGGCCGACGACCCGGTGGTCTGGGGGTGGGCGCACGCGCCCGGACCGGACGCGGCGGCGGCCGCGGTCGCGGGCCACATGTCCGGGTACGCCGACGAGGCGTGGCTGCTGCTCACGGACCGGCGGCTCGCGGTGGCCGTGGAGTCGCGGTTCGCCCGTCCCGCGAGGCCGGGCGGTCTGCGCGGCCGCGTCCGCGGCGCCCGGGGCGACGACGACTCTGCCGCGCCCCTGACGACCTGCTGGGAAATCCCGTTCGCGGCGGTCCGCGGATTGCGGGCGGTGCCGCTCGGCCGCACCCCGCAGCCGGAATGGTTCCTCCGGATCGACTTCACCGACGGTTCGGCGTTCGACTTCCGCCCCCGCCGCGGCGCCAAGGCCCCGGACTACGCCAACTCGGTCAACACGGGCCTGGCCCCCCGCCACTGACCCGAGCGCGAGCGGTCGCCGAGCCGCCCGGCGACGCCGTCCGCCGGGCCGGACGACCCGACGCGGGCCACGGTCAGAGGTTCACGCGGTAGACGGTCGGCGGCCGGCCGGTGCGGCCTTGCTGCTGGCTGCCGATCGGGGTGGCGATCCCGGCTCGTTCCAGGCGCTTGAGCACGCGCCGCGCGGTGCGCTGCTGCACGACCAGATGCTCGGCGACGTCGTGCGCGGTCAGGCCGTCGGGGCGGTCGGTGACCAGTTCGCGCAGCCGGGTCAGCGTCTGCGCGTTGAGGCCGACGCGGCGGGCCAGCAGCGGCAGGCTCTCGGCGCCGCGTTCGGCCGGTGGCTCGTCGCCGTCGGCGGGCTCGATCACGATGTCGACGTCGTCGGCCATCGCGACCACGCCCACCGAGGCGCCGATCGCCTCCGCGCGGCCGAGGGCCCGCTTGGCCAGGGACTCCGCCTCCGCCGCCGTACGGCCGATGCCGAAGCCGACGTGCACGGTCGGGTGCCGGGCGGCGAGCCGGTCGAGCAGCGGCAGCCGGGTGAACTGCTCGGTGGCCTGCTCCAGGAGGCCGCGCGTGGTCACCATCAGGTGGCGCCCGCCGGGCAGCGGCGCAAGGCTGCCGCCCAGCGTCACCACGTCCGCCGCCAGGGTGTCGTCCGGGCCGGGGAGCTCGATCAGGCCCAGCGCGACCTGGGCGTCGCCGACCTGCTGCCCGACCGCGGTCAGGATGAGGGCCTGGATGGTGGACCGGATCGAGAAGCGCGACGGCGCCAGCCGCACGGTGTGCATCAGGGGCTCCAGCACGTGGTACGCGGAGCCCAGGCAGGTGATGGCCACCCGGGTGTCGTGCCGGTCGCGCGCGGTGCGGTGGAACTCGACGATGTCCTCGGAGGTGAGGCCGGCCCTGTAGGGCAGCACCTGGACCTGGTCGGTCGGCAGCTTGGCCTCGGTGAGGGTCTCCAGCACCTCGGCGCGCCGGAGCGTGTCGACCGAGATCCGCGTCACGTCGTGGCCCAGGCGCAGGAGCTCCACCAGTGCCCGCAGCAGTGTCGCGCCGTCGTAGGGGACGTACATCGAGGGCCGCGTCACCACGGCCGCGGCCGTGGTGTACGGGACCACGCCGGTGAACAGGAACGCGTCGACGTCCTCCGGGGCCGAGGCGACGACCTCCGCGGCCTCGCCCTCGTGCCGGTAGGCGAGGCCGGTCATGATGGCACCGCCCATCTCGGTGCCCACCGCGATGACGCGGTGGACCAGGTCTTCGGGACCCACGACCCCGATGGTGATGGGCACTCTCTGCTCCTTCTATTTAGGTCCAGCCCTCAACCGGCTAGGTTAGTGCACCGCTCCTGGGGTTTGTTAACTCCCCCGCTCGCCCTCTTGACGGGCTTCTTCAGGTGACATAACTTTCGGCCCAGACCGTAAAAGGGTGCGGCGCGACGGTGAGGAGAGGCATGGGCACGGACGGCGGACGGTTCCCCGATGTGCTGGCTCCGGGCGGCCGGACGATCGGAGCCGAGGAGCGGCGCGCGGTGCTGCGCGTCCTCGACAGCGCCGTGCTGTGCAGCACGTTCGGCACCGAGACGCGCGCCCTGGAGGCCGAGATGGCCGCGCTGTACGGCCGCCGCGCGGCGGTCGCGTCGAGCTCGGGCACGGCGGCGCTGCACCTCGCCGTCGCGGCGGTACGCCTCGACCCCGGGGACGAGGTCATCACCACTCCCATCTCCGACTTCGGAACCGTCGCGCCGATCCTCGCGCAGAACGGGGTTCCCGTCTTCGCCGACGTCGATCCGGCCACCGGCAACCTGGACCCCGCCGCGGTCGAGGCGGCGGTCACCCCGCGCACCCGGGCGGTCATCGCGGTGCACCTCTTCGGCGCGCCCGCCGACCTCGCCGGGCTCCGCGCGGTCGCCGACCGGCACGGCCTGATCCTCGTCGAGGACTGCGCCCAGGCCTGGCTCGGCACCACCCCCGGGGGCGATCCGCTCGGCACGGTCGGCGACATCGCGTGCTTCAGCCTCCAGCAGTACAAGCACATCACCGCAGGTGACGGCGGTCTGTGCATCACCGATGACGACGAACTGGCCCGCCGCATGCGGCTGTTCATGGACAAGGGCTGGGACCGGACGATCGGGCGGCTGCACCTGTCGCTCGGCCTCAACTACCGCATGACCGAACTCGTGGCCGCGGTGGCCCGCGCCCAGCTCGCCAAGGCCGCCGGAGTCGTCGCCCGCCGCGCCGAGCGCGCCGGGGAACTCCTCTCCTCGCTCGGGGACCTGGCCGGAATCGGCCTCCCCGATCCCGCCGGGCACGCCTGGTGGCTGTTCCCGTTCACGGTGCCGGACGACCCGGGCAACCGCGTCTGGGCGGAGGCGCTCGCCGCGGAGGGCGTCCCGGCGGTCGCCGGGTATCTGGAACGCCCCCTGTACGCCAACCCCGCCCTCGCCGACGAGCCCGTCTACGGTTCCTCGCGCTTCCCGCTGGAGGGCCGCTCGTATCCGACCGGGCTCTGCCCGAACGCGGAGCGGCTGATCGACCGGACACTGGTCGTTCTGCACTGGAACGAGGGCTACACGCCCGGCCACGTGAAGGCCATCGCCCGCGCGGTGCGCGGCGTCCACGCCCGGCTGGCATAGAGGCCGGGGCCGAGGCCGCCGGGCGGCGCGGGCGCGGTCCACACGTTGCCGGCGGGATCGGCCGCCGGTCGCCCGGCCGTCCCGCGGGGAGACGGGTCGCGAGGCGCTCACCGCGCTCCGCACCCCCGTTCCCGCACCGGAGCCGGCTGATCACTGCGCCGCGGTGGCGCGCAGTTCCTCCAGGCAGGCGATCACCCGGTCGCGTTCCGCGCGCGGCAGCGCGGGCCCGTACGGGTCGTGCGCCGCGTCCTCGGGGACGAGCCCTTCCCAGACCGCGGCCCACAGCATGCGCTGCACGTAGCCCTCGATCGGCGCGTAGAACGTCGCCGCCGCGAACCGGTCGAGCCGGTCGGAGGCCTCGACGAACGCCGCGTGGTCGCGTCCGGTCCAGGCCCGCAGCACGCGTGCGCTCAGCGCGGCCTGCGCCGCGGCGATGCCGACGAGCGCGGTGTCGGCGCCCCACATGAACGAGGGACCGAACATGCGGTCCTCGCCGGTGATGGAGAGCCTGCCGGTGCCGCGGCCCGCCCAGATCGCGTCCTGGCAGCCGATGGCGCTGTCGAGCGTCGCGGTCTTGACGCCGAGCATCGCGGGGAGCGCCAGCAGGTCGCGGATCAGCTCGGGCGGGTACGGATAGCCGCCCGCCTCCGCGTGCAGGTAGAACCCGACGAGCGGCAGCCCGCTCTCGGCGGCCACCCGCTGGTGCAGCCGTACGGCCTGGCCGTGCCCGTCGGGCTCCTCGCGGAGCGCGGCCAGCGGGTAGACCATGACGGCGTCCGCACCCAGCTCCGCCGCCCGCACCGCCATCGCCACCGTCGCGTCCGCGGCGGCGGCCAGGGTCGGGGCGGAGACCGACCGCGGCACGCCGACGCCCGCCACGATGGGCGCCGCGGTGGCCTGCCGCCAGGTCGTCAGCACCCTCGCGCGGTCGTCGGCGGCCAGGTGGAGCCCGCGACCGGTGTGGGCCCACACGGCCACGCCGCCGATGTCCTCGGCGGCGATCCGCGCGGCGTACGCCGCGAGGGCGTCGTGGTCCACGACGCCGTGCCGGTCCATCGGGGTCACCACGGCGGGCAGGAGCGTGCCGCGCAACCGGTCGACCAGATCGTGCATCGTCGTGTCTCCGTTCCGGATCACAGGTCGTGGCCGAGGCCGGGAGCGGTCGGGACGTCCACCCATCCGTCGACGGCGGTGAACACCGAGGGCGCCAGCGGTTCCTCCCGGACCAGCAGCGGCCCCACCAGGTCCGGGGGGACGGTGGCGCCCGGCAGCGCGGCGGCCAGGTGGAGCGCGGCCAGCGTCGCCACGCCCAGCTCCGGCATGGAGCCGATCTTGACCGCAAGCCCGGCCGCGTCCGCGATGGCCGCGATCCGCAGGGCGGGGTGCAGCCCGCCCACCTTGAGGATCTTGATGTTGAGCACGTCGGCCGCGCCGCGCCGGACGATCTCCAGCGCGTCCTGCGGCGACTTTATGCTCTCGTCCACCATCACCGGGACGTCCAGGCGCTCGCGGAGCCGGGCCAGGCCCGCCAGGTCCCAGTGCGGCAGCGGCTGCTCCAGCAGGGAGAGCCCGGCGTCGGCCATCCTGGCCAGCGCCGGCAGCGCGGAGAGGTCGTAGCCCTCGTTGGCGTCCAGGCAGAGTTCGGTGCCGGCGGGCAGCACGGCCCGGACGGCGCGCACGAGGTCGAGGTCCGCCCGGGGGTCGTGCCCGCCCTTGATCTTGATGTGCCGGAAGCCGCGCCCGGCGTAGTCCGCGGCCTCCGCCGCCATCTCCTCCGGCGTGCCGAGCCCGACCACCCAGGCGATCGGGACCCGGCTGCGCACCCGGCCGCCGAGCAGCGCGGTGACCGGCCAGCCGGCGAGCCGCCCGGCCAGGTCGTGCAGCGCGATGTCGAGGGCGGCCTTGGCGACGTGCTGGCCGCGCAGCGCGACGTCCATCGCGACGTGCGCGCCGGCCCGGTCGAGCGGGTCGAGGCCGATCAGGGCGGGGGTGAGGTGCTCCTCGACGGCCGCGGCGACGCCCGCCAGCGTCTCGCCGGTGTAGGCGGTCATCGGCGAGGTCTCGCCCACGCCGATCGCCCCGTCCGCCGTCTCCACCTCCGCCACCAGGCTGATCAGCTCCGTGCTGATCCCGCTGCTGATCTGGAACGGGCGGCGGTAGGGGGCCCGGACGACCCGCGTGCGGATCGCGGCGATCGGGCCCGCGGTCGCGGGTGGGCGCTCGCCGGGGCGGGGGAGGGCGACGCTCAAGGCTGACTCCTCTGCTGGGGTCGCAATGAGAGGGCAAATGATTTACGGTCTAGACCGTAAGTAGCGTGCTCGGTTGATGTCAATGCCACCGACGACTGGAGGGCGGCCCCATGCGCCTCGGCCTGTATCTGAACCTGTACGGTGACGCGGCGGACCGCCCGTCCCTGGACGACGCCGTCGAACAGGCGCGGCTCGCCGAGCAGGCCGGCTTCGACTGGGTCGTGCTGGGCGAACGCCACCTGCACCGGCCCGGCTACCACGAGATCCTCACCTCGCTGACCTGGATCGCGGCGCACACCGAACGCATCGGGCTGGCCACCGCCGGGATTGTCGCGCCGCTCTACCACCCGGTCGTGCTGGCCCAGACCCTCGCGCACATCGACGTGCTGTCGGGCGGCCGGCTGACGGCCGGGTTCGTGCTCGGCTACCGCCCCGAGGAGTTCGCCCTCTTCGGGGTCGCCCAGCGGGAGCGGGTCGCCCGGTTCGAGGAGTGCCTGGAGCTCCTCACCCGGCTGTGGACGGAGGACGAGGTGACGTTCGAGGGGAGGTTCACGCAGGTCCAGGAGGCGTTCCTGGCTCCGCGTCCCGTCCGGGCGCCGCGCCCGAGGATCTGGAACGGCGGCCGGGTCCCGGCCGTGCTGGAGCGGACCGCTCGCATGTGCGACGGCTGGACGACGTCGTTCAACGAGCTCGACGCCGACCTCCCCGGGAAGATCGGGGAGTACCGCGCGTACGAGCGGGGCCCCGGCACGCTGGGCGCCGAGGTCATCGTCTGCCGGGAGGGCTACTGCGCGCCGACCTCGCAGGGCGCGCGCGAAGCGCTGGAGGAACCGCTGCGCGATCTGTACGACGCGTACACGGGCTGGAAGCGCACGTCCTCGGACGCGGCACGCTACGCGCAGGGCTGGGACGAGATCGCCGCCCGGAGCGTGATCGGCTCGCCCGGCCAGTGCGCGGAACGGCTGGAGCACTACGCGGCGATGGGCGCCGACGGGGTCGTGCTGCGCGTCCAGCCGCCCGGCATGTCGCAGGCGGACGCCCTCCGCGCCATCGAGGCTTTCGGTCACGTCAATTCCGGCTGAGCCCGGAATTCGCGCCTGACCTTGGCCGCGGCGGCCGCGATGTCGGCCAGCGCGTCGTCGTCGGCCATCAGGAGGTTCTGCCGGAGCCAGACGACCGAGTCCTCGGCGGTCTCGGCCACCGGGCAGGACGCCTCGCCCACGTGCGGTCGGAGGGCGGTCTCCCTGGACAGGGAGCGGTACCCGGCGTCCAGCGGGACCCCCTCGGCCGCCATCGCCGCGATGAAGTCGGCCTTGGACCGCCCGCCGAACTCCGCCGGCGCGTAGCGCACGATGCCGAGGTGCCTGCTGTGCCGCGTCGTCCCCTCCGGCCCGGGCAGCAGGCTCAGCCCGCCGACCGCGGCCAGTTCCCCGGCCAGGTACGCGGCGGCGCGCTCGCGGGCGGCCACCTGGCCGTCGAGCAGGGCGAGCTGGGGAGCCAGCACGGCCGCCTGGAACTCCGTCATGCGCAGGTTCCAGCCGATCTCGGGGTGCTCGTACCAGCCGCCGCCGAGCCGCCGCCCGACGTTGTGCAGCGACCAGAGGCTCTCGTACACCGCCCGGTCGCCGGTCACGACGATGCCGCCCTCCCCGGCGGTCATCGCCTTGCTCGACTGGAAGCTGAAGCAGGCCACGGCGCCGAGCGACCCCGCCGGACGCCCGTGCCGGGCGGCGCCGTGCGCCTGCGCGGCGTCCTCCACGAGCGGGATCCCGAACGCCCGGAGGCTCTCGGTGTCCGTGGGGGCGCCCGCCAGGTGCACGGGCATGATCGCTCTGGTGCGCGGCGTGATCGCGCGTTCCACCGCCGCGGGATCCAGGTGCAGCGTGTCCGGGGTGACGTCGGCGAGCACGGGCCGGGCGCCCGCGAGCACCACCGAGGTCGCGCTGGCCACGAACGTGTAGGCGGGCACGATCACCTCGTCGCCGGGACCGACGCCGAGGGCGCGCAGTGCCAGGAAGAGCCCGACCGTGCCGTTCACCACGCAGACACCGTGCTCCGCGCCGACGGAGGCGGCGAAGGCCGTCGCGAACCCGGCGACCTTGGTCCCGCCCGTCGCTCCCCACGCGCCGCCGTCCAGCACCTCCAGCAGCTGCTCGCGCTGCTCGGGGGTGGCGGGCGGCGGCCAGGCGGGCCAGCCGGAGGTGTGGACGGGGGTGCCGCCGTCGAGGGCCAGCCTCATCGTGCTCCTTCCAGAAGCCGGGTCATCGTGCCGAAGAGGAGCAGGTCGCGGTCGGCCGGGTCGAGCCGTGCCAGCACGACGCGGCCGAGCCCGACGCGCAGGTCGAGGAAGAGCGCGTCCGAGCCGAAGACCATGCGGTCCGCGCCGGCGGCCGCCACCAGGCGGGCCAGGTGCCGGGCGGTCATCCGCGAGCCGCAGATCTCCAGCACCACGTTCGGGCACCGCTTCGCGACGTCCGCCGCGGCGGCGAAGCCGGAGGGCCACAGCCCGGCGTGGCCCATCAGCAGCGGGACGGTCGGATGGCGTCCGGCGACGGTCGCGAAGCGCGCCGGGCCGGACCAGGGCGAGCCGGACTCGCCGTGGGACAGCACGATCGCGCCGGACGCGGCGGCGACGGCGAACGCGGGCTCGTAGCCGGGCCCGTCGAGAGGGTGCCCGTGCGTCTCGGGATGCAGCTTCACCCCGATCACGCCGGGCTCGCCGAGGAGGTCGCGCAGCCGCTCGGGAGCCTGCGGATCGTGCGGGTCGTACACGGCGTACCCGAGGAACCGGCCGGGCCACCGGGCCAGTTCCGCGAGCAGGAGGGCGTTGCCCGCGCGGGCGTCCGGGCCGACGCCGAGCAGGTGCGAGACGCACATCGTGGCCACGCCGCAGCGGTCCATCACCGCGACCAGGCTCTCGGCCGAGGTGTCGGGGATGGCGAAGTTGAACCAGCCGCCGAGGTGGCCGTGGGCGTCGATGACCTTGCCGTGCCAGGCGTCCTGATCGTTCATCGGCCCTCGTGATCGAGTTCGAGCAGGTCGCGCGCGTTGCCGCCGGCGATCAGCGCGACGTCGGCGTCGGGGAGGTCGAGGTGGTCCAGCTGGAAGCGCGGCCCGGCGTCGTCGCTGATCGGCGCGCCCGTGCCGAACCACACGCGGTGCGCACCGTAGCGGCGGACCAGCCACTCGACGTGCCGGTGCCCGTTCAGCGTCGCGGTGTCGACGCCGATCCGGGGGTGGGCGTCCATCAGGTCGGCCAGTTCGCGCAGGCTCCGGTAACCGGTGCCGGTGAGGATGAGGCGCAGCCCGGGGTGCCGCGTCGCGAGCCGGTGGATCCCCTCGAACGTCGCCGACTCCCAGCCCAGCAGCACCGCCGTGCCCTGATCGGCCAGGTCGCCGGCCAGCGCCAGGCAGTGCGGACCGGTGAGCGCGAAACGGTGCTCGGCCGGGCAGAGCCGCACCAGCCGCGCCGCGCTGCCCCCGGTGCCGAGCGGTCCCGGCACCAGGACGGGCACCGGCACCAGCCGATCGGACACCGTCCGCGGCGGAGGGTCGGTCGGGTCGTAGAAGAGCGCGCGGGAACGCACGACGCAGGCGAGGTCGATGCGGTGCCGATCGAGTTCGGCGACCAGGCCCTCCTCGTCCGCGCTCGCCACGTCGTCACCGGGGATCGGACCGAGCACGCGGTCGATGTCGATGATCATGGACCGGTCAGCCCTTGAGCCCCGTCATCGCGATGCTGTCGGTGAGGTAGCGCTGGAGCAGGCCGAAGACCAGGAGGCTCGGCACCACCGTGATGGTCGCGCCCGCCATGATCTGGTTGATCGGCACGTTCTCGCTCTGCAGCGTCGCCAGCCCGACGGTGAGGGTCTGCATCTCGCCGGACTGCCCGATGACCAGCGGCCACAGGAAGTCGTTCCAGTGCCAGAGGAAGACGAAGACGCCCAGGGTGGCGAGTGCGGGACGCACCAGCGGCAGCACGATCGTGGTGAAGATCCGCCACTCCGAGGCGCCGTCCATCTCGGCGGCCTCGAAGAGCTCGTCCGGCAGCTGCACGATGAACTGCCGCATGAGGAAGATCGCCTGCACGTTGGCCAGCGTCGGCACGATCATGCCCCAGTAGGTGTCCACGCCGCCCAGCCGCGAGACCAGGATGTAGGACGGGATGAGCGTCGCCTGGAAGGGCACCATCAGCGTGGCGAGCAGCGCCCAGAAGAGCGCGTCGCGGCCCGGGAAGCGCTTCTTGGCGAACGCGTAGCCCGCCATGGACGCGAACAGCAGGATCAGCACGACCGACACGAACGAGAAGATCAGCGAGTTGAGCGTCCAGCGCGGGACGTCGGAGCTCGACAGCACGTGCTCGAAGTTCGCGAACGTGATCCTGTCGGGGATCAGCGCGTCAGGGAAGGTCTGCCCGCTCTCGGGGGCGAACGCGACGAGCACCATGGCGGCGAACGGGGTGATGGTGACGATCGCGGTGAGCACCAGCAGCACCGGCAGCGTGAGCCGCCCGGTGCGCGAAGCGGCGCGGGATGCGGCCATGGCGTTCAGTCCTCCCTTCCGAGGAACCGGCGCTGGACGAGCGAGACGCCCAGCACGAAGACGAAGATCACCAGCCCGATCGCACTCGCGTAGCCGAAGTCGAAGAACTTGAAGCCCGAGTCGTAGAGCATGTAGACGAGCGAGAAACTGGACCGCACCGGCCCGCCGCCGGTCATGACGTACATCGCGTCGAAGACCTGGAACGCGGTGATGGTCTCGATCACCATCACGAAGAACAGCACCGGCCGCAGCAGCGGCAGCGTGACGTGCCGGAACCGCTGCCACGGCCCGGCGCCGTCGATCATGGCCGCCTCGGTGTAGGACCGCGGGATCGCCTGCAGCCCGGCGAGCAGGATCAGCATCGAGTAGCCGAAGCCCTTCCACGCCGAGGTGAGCGCGATCGAGGGGAGCACCAGCTCGCCGCGGCCGAGGAAGTCGACCGGGCCGAGCGAGGCGAGCCCGAGCAGCCCGTTGACGAGCCCGTCCTCGGCGTCGTAGATCCACTTCCAGATCACGGCGGCCAGGACGATGCTCGTCACGTACGGCAGGAAGAAGATCCCCCGGAACAGCCCGCGCCGCCAGACCACCTGGTGCAGCATCGCCGCGGTGGCGAGCGACATGAGCACGGTCAGCGGCACGAAGATCACCACGTACAGCAGCGTGACCCTGAGGCTGTCCCAGAACAGGTCGTCGCCGCCGAGCCGGGTGTAGTTCTCGAATCCGATGAACGTCCACTCGCCGCTCAGCCGGTAGTCGGTCAGCGACAGCAGGACCGCCCCGAGCACCGGCCCGAACCGGAACACCGCGAACAGCAGGAGCATCGGGGCCGCGAAGAGCAGTCCCACCCGGGCCTGCCGGCGCCGCCGGGCCCGTCTCCGGCCGCCGGGAGGTGACGTGCCGCCCGCCGCCGCCGGGCCCGTCCCGGCGGTGCCGCCGGGTGGGGAGGCGACGGGAGCCGCGCTGGACATGGGCACAGGTGCCTCCTCCAGTCCGTGGCCGGGGCCGCCACGGCCGCCCGCCCGTTCGTTCGCGCTCATCCTCGGTCGGCTACCGCTGCCGCGCCAGCAGGTCGTCCGCCTGCTTCGCGGCGTCCTCCAGGGCCTGCTCCGGCGTCTTCTTGCCGGTGAGCGCGGCCTGGATCTCGGTGCGCAGCAGCGCCATGACCTGCCGGGCCGACGGGTTGGCGTCCCCCGGGTAGGTGTACTGCAGGGCCTCGGCGAACTTGGCGGCGCGCGGGTTGGGCGCCGGAACCTTCACGTCGGTGCGCGGGGACACGAAGCCCGACGCGGTGCCGAGGCTGGTGATCTGCTTCGGGTCGATCATGAACTTGAGGAACTTCTCGGCCGCCCCGGTGTGCTTGGACCTGGCGTTGACGGCCAGCCCGCCGGGAATGCCGAAGCCGACGCGCTTGCGGCCCATCAGCGGCATGCCGACGACGACGTTCTCCTGGCCCCAGGTCTTCGCCGCGATCTCGGCGTCGGCCGGGACGTTCATCAGCCCGGCGGCGACCTGCTGCTTGCCGAGCGCCTGGTCGGCGACCACGTTCTTGTTGGTGAGCGCGCTCTTCGGCACCGCGCCCTCCTTGTAGAGGTCGGTGAGGAACGTGAGCGCCTCCAGCCCCTCGGGGCTGTTGAAGGCCGCCTTCTTGCCGTCCGGGGAGAAGACGCTGCCGCCCGCCTGCCACAGCAGCGGGTAGAAGTTCATGTTGAGCGAGGCCTCGGGGGACGCCGAGTAGTCGAGCGTGGCGTAGCCCTTGGCCTTGAGCTTGGGCGCGGCCGCCCTGATCTCGTCCCAGGTCTGCGGCGGCGTGTCGATGCCCGCCTTCGCCAGCAGCTTCTTGTTGAAGATCATGCTGGTCACGGTGTGGTAGATGGGGACGGCGTAGAGCTTGCCGTCCACGCTGAGCGCGCTGAGCGCGTTGGGGAGGAAGGCGCCCTTGGCCGAGGACACCGCGCCGTCGACCGGCCTGAGCGTGCCGTTGGCGACGTACTGGGGGACCTGGTCGGGGCCGAGCAGCACGACGTCGGGGCCCTTGCCTCCGGACAGCGCGGTCGCGACCTTGGTGTCGCGCCCGTCCCACGGCTGGAGTTCGATCTTGAGGTCGGTGCCGGAGTTGGCGGCCTCGAAGTCCGTCTCGATCTTCTTCCAGTACGCGTTGTTCGCCTGGACGTCGGTGATGACCGGATACATCCAGAGGGTCAGCGACTTGTCGGAGCCGCCGGAGTCGCCGCAGGCGGCGGTGAACCCGGTGGTCAGCGTGAGTAGGGTGATCGACGCCGCGAGGCGGCTGCCACGGATCTTCATCGGGACGGACCCCTTAGTTCGAGGTGACGCGGGGGGGGGCAGGGGGCGGAGCGCGGGCAATAACGGTCTAGGCCGAAAGTAGCCGTGCTGGATTTCGGGTGTCAATGCCTGGGAACGATCCCGGGCATCTCCGCGCCGCCACGAACCCCGTGGTCCGCCCCGCGCACCACGGGCCCGCCACGAGAGGTGATCCACCGGAGGGCGCCGGTGTGCCGCGTGACCGGGGATCGAGCTCGTCGATCTCGATCGCGTCCATGATCGCTTACGGGACGCCACCCGTGGCGAACGAGGTCGCCACGGGTAACGTCTGTGCTGGACGCCGGCTGCCGGACGAGCTCTCGGATGCATGGATCGAGGGCGAAAAGCTCGCCTCGGCGACGCCTCACAGGTTTCGGTCAGGGCCGCTCACGATCGAGTCGGCCGTGAGCTCACCCGGCGCGGCAGCGGCCCACCGCGGCCTGTGCCCACACGCTCCCGCACCTGGCTCACCGGGCCGGTCCGGCCAAGGCGTGGAAACGCGACCTCTACATGGCTCGCGAGTCGGTTCCCGTGCTCCGCGAGAGGGGTGAAGGCAGGCCGAACAGATCGGCGGCGTTGCGCCACGCGACCTGTTCGGCCACCTCCTCGGAAAGGCCGGCGGCCGCGACCGCGCCGAACGCCGAGGCCGGATCGATGAGCGTCGAGTCGGTGCCGAAGAGCAGCTGCCGGGGATCGACGGCCGCGGCCACCTCCGCGAACCGCCCCGCCGGGGCCTGCGACCAGCACGGTTCGAGATAGACCCGGTCGCAGCCGTTCGCCGCCTCGATCGCGTGCCGGTACCCGTCCGCGCCCATATGGCCCGCGATCACCTTCAGGCCCGGGGTCTCCTCGCAGAGCGCGGCGAGGTCGAGCACCGACGTCCCCCACGTGTGCACCAGCGCCGGGCAGCCGAGCGAGCCGAGCAGGGCGAGGGCGTCGCGCATCTGCGGCGAGGTCACCGGCGACCCGGTGTAGTCGGTGTGGATCTTCGCGCCGACGAACCGCCCGGTGGGCAGGTAGGCGTCGAGGTCCCTCTCGGCCTCGGCGAGTCGCCGCGGGTTGACCGTCACATACCCGTAGAGCCGGTCGGTCGCCCCGAGCACCTCCGCCAGCGCGCGGTTGCCGCGCGGCGCGTCGTAGACGACGGCCTCGGTCGCCGACACGATCGCGACGTCGATGCCGTAGCGGTCCATGGTCCGCAGGCTCAGGGCCGTCACGTCCATGGTGAAGAACCAGGGGCCCCAGTGGGCGTGCACGTCGATGATCACGAGGCGGCTCCGGGGTCGAGTCCGAGGAGGCGGCGGGCGGTGCCGCCCGCGACGGCGGCGACGTCGGCGGGGGCGAGCCCGCTCGTGGCCAGGCGCAGCAGCGGCACGGTCGTCTCGGCGTGCGGCGTGCGCGAGCCGAACACCAGCCGGTCCGTGCCCAGGCGGGCGGCCACGGTCTCCAGCGCGTCGGGGGAGTTGAGGAGGCGGGTGGAGGTGTGGAACCCCGGCTCGTCGGCCGCCGCGACCAGGAAGTCGCCCAGGTGGTAGAAGTGCGTGTCGAGGAAGACGACGGTGGCTCCGAGGCCGCCGAACGGGCGCCAGAACCGCCGCACGTCGCCGCCCGTGAGCACGACCAGGCCGTGCCCGGCGGCGCGCTTGGCGACGTGCCGGACGGACGGGAAGCCGGCCTCCACGTTCTGCTCGTCGGGGAACAGCCGTACCGCACGCACCGACGCGGCGGCCAGCCGGTCGACCTCCGCCGCGGCGCCGATCGGGTCGCGCAGGTCGACGGTGCCGACCGGGACCACCTCGGGACGCTCGGCGGCCAGGGCGAGGACCTCGTCATTGCCCGAGACCATGTCGAACAGCGCGGCGCGCAGGCTCGCCACCGCCGCGCCCGCGACGCGGTGCGCGGCGAGGGTGCCGAGGACCGCCTCGGGGGTCCCGGACGGGCCGTCCCGATCCGGATGGGCGCCGACGAGGACGTCGAGATCGAGGGTGACCTCGAGCTCCCCGAGCAGACCTTCCGTCGAGAATGCCGTCATCGAACCACTCTCTCTCTGATATCGGTCAAGACCCTAAGCGGGCGGTCCGCTCGACAGCAAGGGCGAGAACGCATTGACGAGCACCGCGGCATCTGATTACGGTCCAGGCCACAAGTCTATCGAGGAGGTACGGCATGCACTCCAGCCGTTCCCGCCGCCAGGCCCGGGCCGTGATCGTCTCTGCCCTCCTGGCCGCAACCGCCCTCTCACCGGTCACCCCGGCCCTCGCGGCGACCGCCTCACCGGCGTCCTGCTCGGCGCCGGGCTACACGACGTTCGGCCCCGCGTCCCTGACCGGCGCGATCGTCGGGGCCACGGTGCTCGACGGCAAGGCCTACGTCGTCACCCGGGGCCTGAAGCCGCCGCTGCTCGCCGAGATCGACCTCGCCACCAGGAAGGTGGTCCGCGAGGTCAGGCTGCCCGACGCGCCCGCCGCGGGGGAGGCCGAGGGAGCCTGGGCCACCACCGTGTCCGGCGGCAAGATCTACATCGGCACCTACCCGGTGCCCGACCTCTACAGCTTCGACCCGGCGACGGGCGAGGTGAAGCACCTGGGCTCGTTCGGCCGCAACGGCGGTTTCATCTGGAGCCTGACCACCGCCCCCGACGGCACGATCTACGCGGGCACCTACCCCGACGGCAGGGTCCGGGAGTACGTGCCCGCGACCGGCGCCGTGCGCGACTTCGGCGTGCTCGCCGCGGGCGAACGCTACGTCCGCGCGGTCGCGGCGGACGCCGACAACGTCTACGCGGGGCTGCTCGACAAGGGCAAGCTGGTCGCGATCCGGCGGTCGGACGGCGCCGTGCGCGAGCTGGCACAGGGCGCCACCGGGATCGGTGCGGTGGCCGAGCACGGCGACCGCGTGCTCGCCGCGAGCGGCACGACGCTCCTCGACGTCCGCAAGGACGGCACCGACCTGCGCTCGATCGAACTCGGCGGCAACTCCCTCGACACCATCGCCTTCGGCGCCGACGGCACGGCCTACCTGGCGTCCCGGCCCAACGGCACCATCTACCGGTACCGCACCGGCGACACCGCGCCCACCGAGCTCGGCACGCCGCGGCTCGGAGAGGAGACGCGCAGGCTGGTACCGGACGGCGACCGGCTCACCGGTTTCTCCGGCAGCGGCGGCATGTGGTCGATGGACCTCACCACGAAGGCCGTCACCTACACCGACCTCATCGATGCCGGCCTGACGACCGGCTCGGAACGGCCCCAGTCGATCCTGCTCGACCCCGGCCGCCGTGAGCTCTACGTCGGCGGGCACTACTCGGTGACCGTCCGGGACCTGCGCACGGGCGGGAAGCGGCGGCTGTGGGTGCCGGGCGAGCCGAAGGCGATGGTCCGGCGCGGCGGCAAGGTGTACGCCGCGATCTACCCGAGCGGTCAGATCATCGAGCTCGACCCCCGCACCGGCGGGATCCGGAGCCTCGGCTACCTCGGCCAGGGGCAGCAGCGCCCGTGGGACCTGGAGTACGACCCCCGCACCGACAAGCTGCTCGTCGCGACGGCGCCGCTCGGCGCCAACCTCAAGGGCGCGCTGTCGGTGGTCGACCCCGACACCGGCGACAAGCAGGTGTACGTGGACGTCATCCCCGACCAGAGCCTGATGAGCCTCTCGCTCGACTCCGCCGCGGGCATCGTCTACCTGGGCGGCGACGTGCTCGGCGGGGGAGGCACGCCGCCGGTCAGGACGTCCGCGTCGGTCGCCGCGTTCGATCTCGGCACCCGCAAGGTCCTCTGGCAGACCGACCCCGTGCCGGGCTACCGGACGTTCCAGGACGTCAAGGTGCACGACGGCGTGCTGTACGGGGTCTACAAGCGCACCGCGAGCTGGTTCGCGATGGACCTCGCCACCCGGACGATCACACACCAGGGCCCGCTGCCCGGGTACGGCGAGATCGAGGTGCATCGCGGACGGGTGTTCGCCTCCACCTACTTCGGCGGGGGGAACGTCCATGTGCTGGGCACCGAGGCCAAGCTCGTCGCGACCGGCCTCGGCGACGAGTGGTACACCGACCCGCAGCTGGCCTTCGAGCCGGGCTCCTGGAACGCCTGGGCCCTGATCGGCCGCGACCTGGCCCGGATCAGGCTCGACCCCCGGTGCCCCGCACTGACCGTTCCCGCCAAGGTCACCCAGTGATCGCGATGCGGACCAGGTTGCGGCCCTTCACCCCGTAGAGCGCGCGGCGCGAGGGGTCGAGGGCGAGCTTGGGCTCGCCGCCGAACCACTCGCCCGCCAGCCCGCCGGCGATCGTCTCGACGGCGAGGGCGGCCAGGTCGATCTTGTAGACGGCCTGGCCGTCCGTCGTGTACGCGCTGCCGCCCACGATGTGCAGGTCGGAACCGCGCGTGCCGACCTTCACCGTCCGGGTCACCTTCCGGCGGCGCAGGTCGAACTCGAAGAGCACCCCGGTGTCGGTGACGCCGTAGACGGCCCGCTCGGTGTGCGCGATGCCGGGGACGACCTTCGCGCCGGGCACCGGCTCCACCTGCCAGAGCAGCCTGCGGCGCCGCAGGTCGTACGCGGCGAGCCGGGCGGTCGTCGTCACGGGGGGCAGGCCGAGCCCCTCCTGGATGTTGGTGCCGATGTAGGCGACGCCGCGCCGGCACGTCACCGCGTAGAGGCTCTGTCGCTCGACCAGGGGCCGGTGCGTCTCGAACCTTCCGGTGCGCGGCGAGTAGAGCGACAGCGCCCCGTTGACCTGCCCCGGCTCCGGCTGGGTCGTCATCGCGATCAGGTCCGTCGACGGGTCGTAGGCCAGGTCGCGCGGCCGGTCCTGCTGGTTGCCCGTCTTGGCGAGCAGCTTCGCCTCGGCGTCGCCCGGCCGGTGCGAGTAGAGCAGGCCCTGCGTGTAGACGCCGAGGTAGGTGCGATCGCGCACGGTCAGCGCGGTCTTGGGCTCGCCGGGGATGCCCAGCCGCGTGCGGGACCTGGTGGCGATGTCGTGGATGTCGGCCCCGCCCTTGCCGCCCACGTAGACGCGGCGGCCGTCGGAATGCACCGACATCGGCTGCTCCGGCGCGGCCTTGAACCCCCGCTGGACGAGACTGACGTAGGCCAGCGCCTTGGTGGCCGGGTCGAACACCAGAACGGCGCCGTCCTGGACCCCGTACACCTTCCCCTCGTGCGCGAGCAGCCGGTGCGTGGCGGCCTCCGGCGCCCCCATGCCGAGCGTCTCCACCTCGCCGCCGTCGAGCGAGCAGCGGTAGAGCGTGCCCGAGGGGCGTCCGGTGAAGTAGACGAAGCCGTCGTGGAGGAGCACGGACGGGATGTACTTCTCGGACGTGGTGATGACGCGGTGGTCGGCGGGGTCGCTCTTGGACATCACCAGGACCTCGCCGTTGGACGAGATGCCGCCCGCGAGGTGGGTGCCGGAGATGTCGAGGCTGGCCACGAAGTCGCGTTCGGCGAGCGCGGCCGGGAGGATGTCGCGCTTGGCGCCGGTGGCGCGGTCGATCGTCACGAGGTGGGCGTTCGCGCCGACGCCCGCGTAGATCGTCGTCTCGTCGGCGGCGATGCTGCGCACGTACGCCTCGCCCTCGACCGTGACGCCGAGGTCGCGGCTCGCACCGCTCGCCGGGTCGTACTCCACCACGCGGCCCGGCTCGGAGATGGCCAGGAAGACCTTGCCGTCGGGGGACGCGGCGAGGTTCCAGATGAAGTGGTAGGGGTAGGCGCCCACCTTGGCCGCCGAGCCGGTCAGGGTGTCGAGGCGGTAGAGGTCGGACTGGCTGTGCGTGCCCACGTAGACGTCGGTGCCGACCTTGCACATCGCCCAGACGCCGATGCCGGTCGGGATGTCGACGTGGGCGGTCACGGCGTCCTTGGCCAGGTCGTAGGCCCCGACGACGTTGGGGGACAGGCCGCGGGTGCCGGCGTAGAGCACCCCGTTCACGAACTCGCCGTTGCCGAGCGGGGTGCTGACGCTGGCCGGGCCGAGATCGGTGACGGTCCCCTCCACCTCGTGCGGGGCGCGGCCGGAGGCTCTCGCGAGCCCGGGGGACAGGACGGGGGTACCGCTCGCGACGGCGGCCGCCGCGGCCGTCTGGAGGAACTGGCGACGCTGGATCACAGGGAAACCTTTCGGTCAGGACCGGAAGCTCCCTCTCACACTAGCCCCTGCCGTCTTTTCGGTCAGGACCCAAATTCGCGGAGGTTGTGGAGCGGACCTCTCGATCACTCAACGTGACTCTCCCGGGTCGTCATGTGATCGCCGCCCGTCGTCCCCGCCGGACGTGCGAACCCGGCTCGCGTCGAGCCGTACGAAAGGAATCGGGCGGCGCCTGGAATGCGATGCCATTCGACGTGGCCGGTTTCCCGATTGGCATACCGTCGGGCCGGATTGAACGGCCGAAACGGGTGGTCCATTGACCTGGACTTACGCGCGCACCTGATCACGATCTGGTGTGCGGACCGTAAGAGTCTTGTCTGTTTTGTGGCGGTTTTGTATGTTCGCTCCAACCGGGGGAAGTTCGTTGTCCGTCCGTCGCCGATCTTCCCGAGGAGACCCCATGCCCGAGGTCAAACGCCGTGATCTGCTCGCCGGGGTCGCGGCCCTCACCGGGTTCGCGACCGTCGGCCTGCTCCCCGGCACCGCCGCCGCCGCGACCCGGCGGCGCCCCGGCGCCCTCCTGGCCCCCTCCCTCACCGCCGGCGACAAGGCGGTGGTCGCCCGGGTCGACGCCCGCCGCGCGCTGCGGCACCTGAAGGTGCTCAGCGACGAGATCGGCTGGCGCATCGCCGGCACCCCGTCGGAGCACCGCGCCGCCCGCTACATCGCCGGATGCCTGCGCGATCTCGGCTACACGGTCGAACTGCAGCCCTTCCCGGTCGCCGACAAGTACCTGGCGGAGATCCGCTCCCGGGGCGAGCGGGTCTGGCAGTGCAGCGCCTCCCCGCAGGGCGCCGTCGCCTCGGTGGACGGCACGGTGGTGGACGTGGGCCGGGTCACCGAGGTCACCGGAGACGTGCGCGGCAGGCTGGTGCTGTTCGACCGGATCACCGGCATGGAGACCGAGCAGGCCAAAGCCGCCGCGAACGCCGGGGGCCGCGGCGGCGCTCGTCGTCAACGCGCGCTCCGAGACCTATCCCGAGCGCAAGCCCGGCTCCTTCGTCCCGACGCTGAAAGAGACCGTCGCGATCCCGGTGCTGGGCCTGGCCGAGTACCACGGCGAGCGGATCCGCGCGGGCGCCCGGCGACTGTCGTTCGCGGTCACCCACCACTCGGGGCTGACCTCGTACAACGTTCTGGCCGAGCGTAAGGCGACGCTGCCCAACCCCACCGGCAAGGCCGTCATCGTCAGCGCGCACTACGACAGCGTCCCCGGCTCACCGGGCGCCAACGACGACGGCAGCGGAACCGTGCTGTGCCTGGAACTGGCGCGCGTGCTGAAGCGGCTGCCGACCCAGCAGGCGGTCCGCGTCTGCCTGTGGGGCTCGGAGGAGTACGGCCTGGTCGGTGCCCGGCACTACGTGAAGCAGCTCGACGAGGCGGGCGTCGGGCGGATCACCGGCTGCTTCCAGAACGACATGGTCGCCACCAGCCATCCGCCCGCGGGCACGTACTGGCTGCTGTCCGTGGACGGCGCGGACAACACCACCACGGCCGCCGTGAACGCCGCCGCGCACCGGCTCGGCTACACCGACCAGACCAAGGGCCCCACCGCCCGAGGCTCCAGTGACCACGAGGCCTTCTTCGAGCGCGGAATCCCGGCGGGCAACTTCAGTTGGCGCGGCGGTGAGGCGCCCAGCCAGCTGGAGCCCTTCTACCACTCCCCTGAGGACACGATCGCCCAGAACGTCAGCCTGGAGCGGCTGCAAGTGTCCCTCGAACTGATCGGCTGCGCCCTCTACGACGTGGCGCGCCGCAAGTAGCGAGGAAGGGAAGAAGGGCGGGCGAACACTTCGGCCCGGCTCCGGGTCGAAGTGGCACGACACCGTCTCCCCACTTCGAGAGAACGACGGAGGCGCGAACGGGTCTCCTCATGACACCATTACGGTGATTTGAGGAGGCCTGTTGCATCGTCTGGTCGTGTCACTGACCTCCCCCGGGGCGTATCGGACGGTCCTGGAGGCGCTGAAGGCGCCGCTGCCGTCGGGTGCACCGCCTGGGCGGCACATCATGATCGAGCCGGGCTCGTATCCGAACACGGGGTTCCGCAGTACGAGCGACTTCGTCATGACGGCCGTGGAGGGCCTGGGTTCGGTGACGCTGGACGGTCGTACCGTCGGCACGATCGAGGTCACCGGCAAGGTGACGTTGCAGGGGCTGATCGTCCGGAACTGGAGCGACAAGGGCCTGGCTCTGGAGGCCGCGGGAGGCACCGTCGTCGCGGAGCAGTGCGAGTTCATGACCAAGGGCTCCCTCGCCCTCCGGGCGTCGAAGGGCGCCCACCTCACCTTGCGGGACTGCGAGGTCCAGGACGGCGCGGTCGTGTACAGCGCCTCGTCGGGGGTCATGGAGGGCACCTCCGTTATCGGGACGAGCGGCAACTCGGTGGCGCTCCGCAGCGGCAGTACGGTGACCCTCCGGTCGTGCCAGGTCAGGGACGCGGGCGGGGACGGCATCTGGGTAACCGAGGGGTCGCGTCCGCTGATCGAGCAGTGCACGATCAGCGATCCGGCCCGCGCGGGGCTCTGGGTCGACCATCGCGCGGAGGTTGTGCTCCGCGACTGCGAGATCCGGGGCACGCGCAAAACGGCCGTCACCGCGCTGGAAAAGGGCGGCATCGTCGCGGACGACTGCCTGATCGCGGGCTCGGAAGTCGACGCGCTGTGGGTGGCGACCGGCGGCTCGCTGACCGCGCGGCGGGTCAGGATGGAGGCGCCGCGGCGGACCGGCGTGGCCGTCGACAAGGGCACCGTCCACCTGGAGGACTGCGAGGTCGTCAACGCGTCCGACAGCGGCATGTACCTCGCCCAGGATGCGAACGTCACAGTCGCCCGGGGACGGGTCGCCGACTCGGGGCGGGCGGGCGTCGAACTGGCCAACGGCGCGCACGCCCGGCTGGAAGGAATGACGATCACCGGCAGCAAGCTCGCCGGCGTGAGCGTGGGATCGGGGAGCGAACTCGCCGTCCGCGGCTGCACCTTGGCGGGCAACCACGGCCGCGGCATCTTCACCGTCCTTGGCGCGAGCATGGAGATCGAGGATTTGACGAACGTCGGCAACGGGATGCCGGACCTGTTGGATTTCGAGCCCCCTGCCGCGACCGGTCAGGCAGAGAACCAAACGCCGGCCGAGCCCGTCAGCCAGGCGCCCGCCGAGCCCGAGCCCGAGGCGGCGCCGCCCGTGCCGAAGAAGGTCGGCGGGGCGGCGGACGTGCTGCTGGCCGAGTTGGAGGCGATGATCGGCTTGGCGGGGGTCAAGCGTGAGATCCGCATTCTGACGGATCTGCAGAAGGTGGCTGAGCAGCGGCGGTTGGCGGGCCTGCCGCCGGGTTCGGCGATGGGCCGGCACATGGTGTTCGCGGGTCCGCCCGGGACGGGTAAGACGACGGTGGCGCGGCTGTACGGCGGGATCCTCGCGGCTCTCGGGGTGGTGGAGAAGGGCCAGGTGGTCGAGGTCAGCCGGGCCGATCTGGTGTCGGAGAACATCGGTGGGACGGCGCTGCGCACGACCGAGGTGTTCGACCGGGCTCGCGGCGGTGTGCTGTTCATCGACGAGGCCTACACGCTGTCGCGTAAGGCGTCCGGCACCGACTTCGGGCAGGAGGCCATCGACACCCTGGTCAAGCTGATGGAGGACCACCGCGACGAGGTCGTGGTCATCGCTGCCGGATACTCGGCCGAGATGCGCGAGTTCCTCGCCGCCAACCCGGGCCTCAGCTCGCGGTTCTCCCGGACGGTGGAGTTCGAGAACTACAGCCCAGCCGAACTCGTCCAGATCGTCGAGACCCAGGCCGACAAGGACGGCTACCAGCTCGCCGAGGACGCACGCACCGCGCTCCTGGCGCACTTCACCTCCATGAAGCGCGACGCCTCCTTCGGCAACGGCCGCGCCGCACGCCGCGTCTTCGAAGCGGCGGTGGAACGCCAGGCGCAACGCCTGGCCGACATGGAAGAACTGCCCTCCGGCGAGGAGCTGTCCCGGCTGGTCGCCGAAGACCTCGACGTCGACACGGGCCTGGCCGCCCGGTTCGGGGAGGCCCGCGACCCCGACCAGGTCGGCAACCTGCTGGCGCGGCTGGCGGCGATGACCGGACTGGACGAGGTCAAACGCGACATCCGCGACCTGCTCGACCTGATCGCCTCGGCCCGGCGCCGCCGCGCCGCCGGGCTGGAAGCCGAACCCTTCACCGGCCACCTCATCTTCGCCGGGCCCCCCGGCACCGGCAAAACCACCGTCGCACGCCTCTACGGAGAACTCCTCACCGCCCTGGGCGTCCTCGCCCAAGGCCAGGTCGTGGAGGCGGCACGTGTCGACCTGGTCGGACAATACGTCGGACACACCGCACAGAAGACCAGCGAGGTATTCGAACAGGCCCGCGGCGGCGTGCTGTTCATCGACGAGGCCTACACCCTGTCGCGCCAGGCCGGATCAGGAAACGACTTCGGCCAGGAAGCCATCGACACCCTCGTCAAGCTCATGGAGGACCACCGCGACGAGATCATCGTCATCGCGGCCGGATACACCTCAGAAATGGACGGATTCCTGGCCACCAACCCCGGCCTGGCATCCCGCTTCGCCCGCACCCTGACCTTCCGCCCCTACGAGGTCGACGGCCTGGTCTCGATCTTCCTCGGCAAGGCCAAGGCAGCCGACTACCGCATCCCCGACTCGACCCGCCAAGCCCTCACCACCTACCTGGCGGCCAACCGCGACCGGTTCCGGGAAGGCAACGGACGCGAAGTCGACAAACTCTTCCGAGCCGCCGTGACCGCCCACGCCCGCCGCACCGAACAACTCGCCAACACCGGCATCGAACTCACCACCGAACAACTCGCCACCCTCCTCCCCGAAGACATCAGCGGATAGTCCTCCAGGGAGGAGGGGCACCTGAGTCGCTTGTGATCCGGGTGCGGCTGCGTTCAGCCGACCATGTCCGGTAGCTCGTCGGGCGTGACGCTCCACCAGGCGGCCGTGTCGGGTGGGAGGATCGCGTCCTGCCCTTCCGTACGGATCGGCCCGCTGCTCAGCAGGAGCGAGCCGCGGGCCGTGATCTGGACGCTCCGGTCGCCGGTGTTCACCGCGCACAGCATTCCAGGGCCGTCGGAATGGCCACTGCGCTCGAACACCAGACAGTTCGGCGGCCCGTCCAGCCAGCGCAGCTCACCGTCGCCCAATGCCGGATGGTCGCGCCGGATCCGGAGAGCCTCGCGGTAGAGGTTCAGCATGGAAGCGTCGTCGTCCTGCTGCGCCTCCACCGTGAGCGACTTCCACTCGGGCGGCGACGGCAGCCAGCCGCCGCCCGATCCGAATCCGAACGGGGGCTCGTCGCCGGACCACGGCAGCGGGACCCGGCACCCCTCACGGCTGCCCTTGATGCTCTCGAACTGCGGGTCGGTCACCAGCTCGACCGGGATGTCGAGCACCTCGGGCAGGCCGAGCTCCTCACCCTGGTACACGTACGCCGAGCCGGGCAGCGCCAGGGTGAGCAGCGCCGCCGCTCGGGCCCGCCGCCGTCCGAGCTCGCCGTCGCCATAGCGGGTGACATGCCGCTGGACGTCGTGGTTGGACAGCACCCAGGTGGTGGGTGCGCCGACGGAGCCCGTCGAGGCGAGGGACTTCTCGATCACCGAGCGCAGCGCGCCGGCGTCCCAGCCGGTTCGCATGTAGTCGAAGTTGAACACCTGGTGCAGCTCGTCCGGCCGTACGTAGCCGGCCAGCCGTTCGAGCGAGGGCGCCCACGCCTCCGCGACCCCGATCCGCTCTCCGGGGTAGGAGTCGAGCAGCCGCCGCCAGCTCCGATGGATGTCGTGCACCCCGTCCTGGTCGAAGTACGGCACCTTGCCGCGTCCGAGCAGGCGCGACTGGGGCGCGTCACCGACGTCGGGCAGCCCGGCCGCCTTGACCATGCCGTGCGCCACGTCGATGCGGAATCCGTCGGCCCCCAGGTCGAGCCAGAACCGCAGGACGTCGTCGAACTCGGCCCGCACGTCCGGGTGCTCCCAGTTCAGGTCGGGCTGCTGCGGTGCGAACAGGTGCAGGTACCACTGCCCGTCGGGCAGCCGGGTCCAGGCGGGACCGCCGAAGACCGACTCCCAGTCGTTGGGCGGCAGTTCGCCGCCGGCCCCTCGTCCCGGCCGGAAGACGTAGCGCTCCCGCGCCGGACCGGAGATCCCGGCGGCCAGCGCCTCCTGGAACCAGACGTGCTGGTCGGAGGTGTGGTTGGGCACGATGTCGACGATGACGCGCAGCCCCAGTCCGTGCGCGTCGCCGATCAGGCCGGCGGCGTCGGCGAGCGTGCCGAACGTCGGATCCACCGAGCGGTAGTCCGTGACGTCGTAGCCGCCGTCGACCATCGGCGAGGCGTAGAACGGCGTGATCCACAACGCGTCCACGCCGAGCGCGGCCAGGTAGGGGAGCCGGTCGCGGATGCCGCCCAGGTCGCCGATGCCGTCACCGTCGGCGTCGGCGAAACTGCGCACATAGATCTGGTAGATGACCGCGTCACGCCACCAGCGCGTACCACCCGGGCCAGAGGACTCCGCAGGGCTCCCCACTCCGCGCGCCGGTGAAGGAGGCCTCGATGATAGATCCATACGAGGAACCGTCTGGAGATCCATTTGATTCGCACTCGCGGATCCCGATGTCGCGGACGAGACGCCAGAATCGGCTCATGGACGTGCCTGACCTGCTGCGCCGCGCGGCCGATCTCATTCCGGCGCACACCAGGAGCGACGCGGGCCTCGGCGCTGACGACGTCAGGGACTACCTCGCCCAGGACGAGTGGGAGGTCGCCCTGGCCGTGCTCGACGACTTCGACGGCGTCCAGTGGCAGACGGTCCGGTACTGGGACCTGCTCATCGCCGCGGCTCGGCAGCTGTGGCTCGAAAACGACGTCGCCTGGTTCCACTGGCGGCGATCCGAGACACTGCACGGCCTGATCAGAGCGGACCTGCGGCTGGTTCCCCCGGAGGAAGGGGGACGTCGCCTCCCCGTCCCGAACGACGGGAAGCTCCGGCCGTTGTGGTCCATCGGCCGGACGACCGCCGAAGGTCACGACGACCTGAGCGTCGCCGCCATCCGGGTCGAGTCCGCGCCCGAGATCCCGCCGGGCGGATCCGGTCGGATCAGGCTGCTCCCACTCACTCCGCTCCACTGGCGCCACCTCGGACCCGGCGACGTCATCACCATGCACGAGGGGCGGCCCGTGCGCGGAACAGCGACGATCACCCAGATCCAGCCTCCGCATTTCAACGCGGGGCAGCGCCAACAGAGCACAGGGCGCATTCGTTGGACGCCGCCGTTCTCGTCGTGAAGTGGGCTTAGCACTACCCCCATTGGCGTCCTGGCCCTACGGCCCGCGCGGTGCCTCCGGATCGAGCATTGAGGGCATCGGCCGACGGGAAGCGCCCGGCTCCGGCCGCACGAAGGAGTGATGGACACATGAGCGGGTCCAGGACCAGAACCACCGCGCTGTGCGCCGTTCTCGCCCTCGGCGGGACGCTGGCGCCGGTGCCGGCGCACGCCTTCGCCCGGCACCGGCCCGCCGTGCAGAGGATCCGGTCCTCCGGGACCACGGAACTGACCTCCGGCTGGGCGATCCGATCCTCCGCCGACGTCCGCGACACCGGCGCCGAGATCTCCAAGCCGGACTACCCGGCGAAGGGCTGGCTGCCGCTGTCGCGCCCCGAGACGCTGATGGCGGGCCTGCTGGAGAACGGCCGGTATCCGAACATCTTCCACAACGACAACATGGCGAAGGTGCCGGCCAAGCAGTTCGACGTGAACTGGTGGTACCGCGAGCAGATCACCGTCCATCCCCGGAAAGGCGGCCGGACGTCGCTGGTGATGAACGGCGTCTCCGGAAAGGCCGACCTCTGGATCAACGGGAAGAGGCTCGCCGGATCCGCGCAGCTCCAGGGCTCGTACACGCGGCTGGAATACGACATCACGGGCTACGTCCGGGACGGGGCGAACGCCATCGCGCTCGACGTCTCCCGCAACGACGCCGACATCACCAAGTTCGACACGCCCATGCGGTACCTGACCCAGAACCAGGTCGACTGGAACCCGATGGCGCCCGACCAGAACACCGGGCTCCAGTACGCGCCGCAGATCGTCCAGGAGGGGCCGGTCTCGGTCCGGAACGCGCACGTCCTGCAGGACGACGCCCCAGACCTGTCCACCGCCGACCTGACCGTCAAGGCCGACGTCCGCAACAACACGGGCTCTGCCCAGCGGGTGGTCGTGTCGGGGACGGTGACGCGCGGTTCCACCCGCGTCGCCTGCAAGGCCACGGTCACGGTACCCGCGCGGGCGACGCGCACCATTGCCATCACCAAGGCGGAGTGCCCCGGCCTGCACCTGGAGCGCCCGGCCGTGTGGTGGCCGTACCAGATGGGCGACCAGCCGATGTACCACCTCGCGCTGGACGCGTCCGTGGACGGAAAGGTGTCCAGCGCCGCCGCCGAGGACTTCGGCATCCGGACGGTGACGTCGCGGCTCACCAAGCCCGTCCCAGGCAAGACCCACGGCAAGGACGGCTACCGGCAGTTCATCGTCAACGGCAAGCCGCTGGTCATCCGCGGCGCCGGATGGTCGCCGGACCTCTTCCTGCGCTACTCCCCGTCCAACGTCTCCGACCAGATCTCCTACATCCGGAACATGGGCCTGAACGCGGTCCGGTTCGAGGGCAACTTCCCGCCCGACGACATGTTCGCCCAGCTCGACCGGGCGGGCGTCCTCGCCATGCCGGGCTGGCAGTGCTGCGCCCTGTGGGAGGGCAAGTCGTCGACCTGGTCGGACGGCGTCAAGGCCAACGCGTCCAACCAGGCGGGCACGATGGCGGCACGGCTCCGCGACCACCCGAGCGTCTTCACGTTCTTCCAAGGCAGCGACGACGCGCCCGACCCGGAGAAGGAGGCCCTCTACCTGAAGGCGTTCGCGCAGGCCGACTTCCGGCTCCCGCAGGTGGCCGCGGCGGAGTACAAGTCGTCGCCCAAGCTCGGGCCGGCCGGCACCAAGGAGGGCGGCTACAACTACTTCCCGCCCAACGCCCTCTGGAACAACAGGCGGGAGACCGTCAACACCAACGACCCGACACTCAGCATGACCGGCAGCGCCTGGGGGTTCGACACCGAGGTCAGCACCGGCAACACCATCCCGACGCAGGACTCCCTGAACCGCTTCCTCCCCCCGGAGGAGCAGAAGAAGATCTGGGACCCGGCGACCGCCCAGGGCCAGACCGCCGGCCAGGACATGTACCACACGTTCTACTACGCCGACTACACGCGCCTGTCCCGGATGGGCGTCTACAACACCCCGCTGTGGCACCGGTACGGCCCCTGGAAGGACGCCGCCTCGTACCAGAAGACCGTCCAGCTCGGTGAGTACGAGGTCACCCGCGCGCAGTTCGAGTCGTACATCGGCAACTCCACCGACAAGGCGAACCCCAGCACCGGGATCATCTACTGGATGCTGAACAAGGCGTGGCCGTCGCTCCAGTGGAGCATGTACGGCACCGACTTCGACCAGCCGGGCGTCTACTTCGGCGCGAAGAAGGCCAACGAGCCGGTGCACGTCATGTACTCCTACGACGACGGCTCCGTGAAGGTCGCCAACCTGACCGGCGCACGCCAGGACGGCCTGAAGGCCACCGCGCAGATCATCGACCTCGACGGCAGGGTCCGCGCCACCGCCACCGCGCCCGTCGGGGCGCTGGGCAGCCAGGACGTCCGGACCGTCCTGCGCCCGAAGGTCCCGTCCGGCATCTCGAAGACCTACTTCGAGAAGCTCACCCTCACCCGCGGCAGCGAGGTCGTCAGCCGCAACGTGTACTGGCTGTCGACCAAGGCCGACCAGGTCGACTGGCCGAAGACGCACGCGCCCGGCCAGTACACCCCGTCCAACGGGTTCGCGGTCTTCAAGAAGGACGGCTACGCCGACCTGACCGGGCTGCGCGCCCTCAAGCCCGCCGACATCAAGGTCAAGGCCACCACGCACCGTGAGGGCCGGGAGATGGTGACGAGCGTGACCGTCCGCAACGTCGGCCACGGCGGCACCCCGGCCCTGTTCACCCGGGCCGACCTGTTCGCCGGCGGCAACCAGGTGCTGCCGATCCGCTGGAGCGACAACGACGTCACCCTCTGGCCCGGCGAGCAGCAGACCATCACCGCCCGCTACTCCGCCACGTCCGCCAAGCCCGACGTCCGCGTGAACGGCTTCAACGTCCCCGACCAGACCCGCCGCGCGAGCTGAGCCGGCCCGAAGGCCGGACGGGGACCCGCCCCGTCCGGCCTTCGCGCTGTGTTTTCTCAGTCCCGGCCCACTTCGCTCGCCTGGCGGCTCGCTGCGTGACCTGGCCTGGGCGAACGCGGCATCGCTTCGCGATCTGCCCGGTTCCGCTCGCCTTCGGCTTCGCTCCACCGGGCAGGTCACGCGTTCGCGCGTGCGGCCGGAGCCACTTCGAGACGGGCCCTAGGGTGCCGTGGACCGGCCCTGGCAGAGGGCCGTCTGGACGGCGGCCTTCATGTCGTCGCTCTGCGCGTCCGACCCGCCCGGGTCGAGGTTCACCATGACGGTCGCCTGGCCGCCGTCGACCGTTGCGCCGCTCGCGGTCTCGTACCCGAAGATGTCGCCGCCGTGCCCCCAGTACAGGCCGCCGCAGGGCAGCCGCCTGCTCTCCAGGCCCAGGCCGTACGCCCGGCCGTCCGCGGCGCCGGTCGGCCGCGTCCTCATCATCTCCCGCAGCTGGGCCGGGCGCAGCAGCCTCCCGCCGACGAGCGCGCCCAGGAACCGGTCGACATCGGCGCCACTGGAGATCATCCCGCCGGCCGAGCCGGCGACCGAGGGATTGAACGCGGTGAGATCGACGAGCGGCGCGTCCCGGCCCGGCCGCACGTACCCGCGCGGGTGCGGCCCGGGGATCGCCGAGGCATCCTGCGGTGCGGACGTCTCGCGCAGGTCCAGCGGGGTGATGATGCGCCGCCGGACCTCCTCGCCCCAGGTGCGGCCGGTCACCTTCTCGATGAGCATGCCGGCCAGCAGGTAGTTGGTGTTGGAGTAGCCCCAGCCGGTGCCGGGCGCGAAGGCGGGCGGATGGGCGAGCGCGATGTTCACCAGGTCGCGGGTGTCGCGGTGGGCGAGCGGGTCCTGGAGGATGTCCTGCGGATTCAGATAGTCGAGGTAGTCCGGTACGCCGCTGGTGTGCTGCAGCAGCTGGCGGACGGTGATCTTCCGTCTGTGCCCACCGTTCCCGGGGACGACACCAGGCAGATACCGCTCCACCGGCGCGTCGAGCGAGACGCGGTGCTCTCCCACCAGCTGGAGCACGACCGTGGCCACGAACGGCTTGGTCATGCTGCCGATCCGGAACCTGCTGTCGCGGGGGACCGGCGCCTGGCTGGTCACGTCCGCGACGCCGCTGGTCAGCACCGTGCTGCCGCTGCGATCCCGCAGGTGGAGGAGCGCTCCGGGTCCGCCGTCGACCGTGGTCAGCCGGTTGAGGAGCCGGTGCAGCTCAGCCTGGTCGGCGCCGCCGGCGGAGGGGCTGTCGGCCCGCGAGGTGCCGGTGCCGGTCAGTGCGCTCAGCGCGACACCGGCCGCCACGGCCAGGGCGAGTGCGCCGCGCAGCGCACGCCTCTGCTTGATCATGTTTGGTTCCCTGAGTCCGGTGGTGATGGTGGTCGGGTCGGGTCAGGCCGTCGCGGGGGCCTCGGCCCCGCGGTGCGCGGGGGCGGGCCGGCTCTGCTCGCGGCTGTGCGGGAAGAGGGCGAGCCAGATCAGCGCCGCACCCGCCGGCAGGAGGTCCAGGTTGGCCATGATGCCCACGAAGGCGAGGACGAGGAGGACGGCGCTGCCGGCGGCCATGGCGCGCCGGGGGCCGACGACCGCGTACTGGACGAGCAGCGCGGTCAGGCCCAGCATGAAGAGCACCGGCCCGATCTCGTAGAGCGCCTGGGGGAGCACGGCCGGGACGTCCGCGTACCGGTCGGCGAGCGCGCTCTTCTCGGCGGCGTCCGCCGCCCGCAGGCCGACGACGATGTCGATGATCGCGACGCGGACGAAGGTGACCAGTCCGACGGCGGCCGCGGCGGCGAGGGCGCCCGCGGTGATCCGCCGTGCCCTGCCGCGCTCCGCGCCCGGCATGCGCCGCCACAGGCCCGCGATCACCAGGCCGTACAGGAGCAGCGAGCCCAGGAAGAGCAGGTGGCCCACCGTCCAGGCGGGGCCGGGCCCGTGCTGCCCGTCACGGCCGTCGATCAGCCGGACGACGCCGTAGACGAGCATGAGGGCGGGGGCGAGATGGAAGGCGATCCTGGTCATGAGGGGTTCTCCCGGAGGTCGAGGCTTGCGTCCCTGCGTTTTCGATCTTCAGGGAGAGCGGTGGTCCGGGGGATCGCCGTCGCGGGGGGTCTTCGGGCATCGGTGGCGCGGGGGAGAACCGGGGCGCGGCTCCCTCGCGCGAGGGAGCCGCCCCTTCAGGAGGGCTCGATCAGCCGGGTCTCGTACGCGGCGATCACGGCTTGGGTGCGGTCGCGGATGCCGAGCTTGGCCAGCACGTTGCTCACGTGGGTCTTCACGGTGTGCTCGCTGACGACCATGGCCGCCGCGATCTCCGCGTTCGACAGGCCGCGGCCCAGCAGGCGCAGGGTCTCGCGCTCCCGCTCGGTCAGGACCGACAGGCGGTCGGAGACGGCCGCGCCGGCCCGCGGGCGGTTGCGCGTGATGTCGGAGATCAGGCGGCGGGTGACGGTGGGCGCGAGCAGCGACTCTCCCACCGCCACCACCCGGACCGCGTGCACGAGGTCGTCGCGGCGCACGTCCTTGAGCAGGAACCCGCTCGCCCCGGCGTAGAGCGCGTCGTAGACGTAGTCGTCCTGGTCGAACGTGGTCAGCATGATCACGCGCGTCCGGGTCCCGGCGCACACGGCCTTCGCGGCCTCGATGCCGTCCATGCCGGGCATGCGGATGTCGAGCAGCGCGACGTCGGGGTCGTGCTCGTCCACGGCGGCGACCGCGGCGGCGCCGTCCTCGGCCTCGCCCACCACCTCGATGTCGGGCTGCGCGTCCAGGATCATCGCGAAGCCGGTGCGGACGAGCTCCTGGTCGTCGGCGAGCACCACCCGGATCACGCGGCCACCGCCGCGGCGCAGGGCAGGGTCGCCGAGACCCGGAACCCGCCGCCGGGCAGGGGACCGGCCTCGGCCGTGCCGCCGCAGGCGGCGGCGCGTTCCCCGATGCCGATGAGGCCGTCGCCGCCCCGCCGCCAGCCCGGATCGGCTCCGCCGTGGCCCTGCCCGTCGTCGGTCACCGTGATCTCCAGTTCGTGGTCGGTCCAGCGGAGCAGCACCTCGGCCGCCCGCGCGCCGGCGTGCTTCACCGTGTTGGTGAGCGCCTCCTGCACGATGCGGTACGCCGCCAGATCGGCGTCGGCGGGCAGGTCGCGGCGCTCGCCCTCGACGGTGAGCCGCACGTGGACCTGGGTGCGGTTGACGTGCTCGACCAGCCCGGGCAACGCGTCGATGGTCGGCTGCGGCGCGCGCACGCCGTGGTCCTGCTCCTCCTTCAGCACGCCCAGCGTGCGGCGCAGCTGGGCCATCGCGTCCCGGCCGGCGTCGGCGATCGCGTCGAAGACCCGTTCGGCCTGGCCGGGGTCGGTGTGGACGACCACCGGACCGGCCTCGGCCTGAACGACCATGAGGCTGACGGCGTGCGCGAGCACGTCGTGCATGTCGCGGGCGATGCGGGCCCGTTCCTCCGCCGCCGCCCGCGCCGCCTCGGCCTGGCGTTCGCGTTCGAGCGCCTCGCGTTCCCGTTCCAGCTGCGCGGACCGTTCCACCAGCGCGTTCGACCGCTCCCGCGCGGTCCGCGCCAGCGTGCCGAGCAGGAACGCCGTCATGGGCAGCAGCAGCGTGAACATGAACTCGCCCGCGTCGTTGTTCTTCACGAGCAGCGCACCGGGCGGGATCGATGCCACGACCACGCCGATGAACCCCCACCGCTGCCAGCGATGCCGCCCCAGGTCGGCGAGGGTGTAGATCGCCACGAGCGCGCCGTACTGCAGCATCTGGCCGGGCCGGTGGTGCAGCGACACCCCCATGGCGAAGCACGCCACCACCAGTGCGATCGCGAACGGCGCCCGCCGCCGCCACACGAGCGGGACGACCGTGCCGAGGTTGAACACCACGCCGAACGGCGTCACGTCGGGCGCCGTGGCGAACGGGACGAACACCGGGACGGCGACCGCCGCGGCGACCAGCACGTCCACGAGGCGGCCGCCGCCCCCACGCCGCCGCAGCCACGTGAGGGGGCCGAAACCGCTCAACCGATCTGACATCCCCCCAGTATCGGCCGGTCCGCGCCGTGCCCACCTCGCTCGCACGAGGGATCTTCCCCCGGTCACGGCGACTCAGGAGAAGAAAGCTCCGAGCTGAACGAGCTTCAGGCCCGTGCGCATCAGTCGAAGGTGGTGGAGATCTCGTGCCAGCCGCCGGGAACGAAGGTGGCGGCTTCGTCCGGCCCCCAGGAGCCTTTGGCATAGGGGAGGGGCTGGGAGGGGAGGTCGAGGACGGGCTGGATGATGCGCCAGGACTCCTCAGCCAGGTCGAAGCGGACGAATCGGCGGGGGTCGCCGGTCACGGCGTCGGTGAGGATGCGCTGGTAGGCCGCCTCCATCGGGCCCAGGACCTTGGTGAAGTCCACGCTGAGCGGGACTTGCCGGGTGCTGTTGCGTCCGGGGTCTTTCGCGAGCAGGTCGAACGTGACCCCCGCGTCGGGCTGGATGCGGAAGCGGATCAGATTGGGCTCCGGGGCGCCGTCGAAGTAGGTGGTGGGCGGGGTGCGGAGCTGGGCGACCACTTCCAGGTCGGTGGTGCCGAGTGCCTTGCCGGAACGGATGTAGAACGGGACGTCGGCCCAGCGCCAGTTGTTGATGCGCAAGCGCAGCGCCGCGTAGGTCTCGGTGGTCGAACCCTCACGGACGCCCTCGGTGGCGAGGTAGCCGTCGTACTGGCCGCGGACGACATCGTCGGGCGCGACGGTCTCGACCGCGCGCAGCACCCGCCATTTCTCGTCGATGAAGGCGCGTGCGTCGGTCGACGGCGGCGGGTCCATGGCCAGGAGCGCGAGGATCTGCAGAAGGTGGTTCTGAACGACATCGCGGATCGTGCCGTTGGCGTCGTAGAACGAGCCGCGGTCGGCGACGTCGAAGTCCTCGGCCATGGTGATCTGCACGTTGTCGACGTAGTGACGGTTCCAGATCGGCTCCAGGAGCATGTTCTCGAACCGGAACATCAGCAGGTCCTCGATCGGCTCCTTGCCGAGGAAGTGGTCGACGCGCCTCAGATGGTCCTCGTCGAAGAACTTCAGCAGCTCGGCGTTCAACGCCCGCGCCGACTCCAGGTCATTGCCGAACGGCTTCTCGACGACCATCCGGGCGTTCCTGTTCAGGCCGGCCTCGGCCAGGCCCCCCGCGACCGTCGCGAACAGCGAAGGAGGAACCGCCAGGTAGTGGGTCAGGAATTTCGCCTCGCCGACCTCGCGACGGATCGCATCGAAGGTGGCGCCGTCGGCGTAGTCGCCCGCGACGAGCCGCAGGTTCCCTGCGAACTTCTCGAACGCCGCGTCGTCCACCTTGTCGTGCTTGGCCTCGCATGCCTCACGGGCCCGGCTTCGCAGCCCCGCCAGGTCGAGGTCGGTCTTGGCGACCCCCACGATCGGCTGGTCCAGCACCCCGTCCGCCGTCAACCGGTACAACGCCGGCAGCAGCATCTTGTACGCCAGATTCCCGGTGATCCCAAACAGCACCAACGTGTCGGCCCGCTCCATCGCCGGCCTCCTCTCCTCGGCTCACAGCTTGCCGTCCCGGCCATCCGGCGAACAAGCGCCCAGCGGGTCGCATGCTGCTCGATCACGCACCGAGCGACCTCACTCGCGGCGCACGGAGAGTTCTGCCGTCGGACGGACCGTGACCACCAGGGTGTTGCCGGGCGAGACGGTGGAGCAGGTTGGTGCCGCCGGTACTCCGGAGTCGGTCCGGATCTGGCCGTCGCGGATCTCCAGGCGTCGCGGCAGCGCTGCCGCTACCTGGATGGCCATGGGTGATGACCACGATGGCGGTGCCGTCGCGGTTCAGCTCGGCGAGCAGTTAGCGGGCACCGTGCGGATGCTCGGGGTTCACCCAAGTACGATCATGATCGACAGGCCTCAAAAGGGGGCCTGCAAGCACCACAAATCAGAGGAAAGGGCGTTAACGTGTCTGAGATTCCAAGGACACCCGCGGGCTCTGTCCGCCTGGTGGTCGCCTCGCCCGATGACGAGGCCGCCTTCTGCGAGGCGGCCCGGCGCGGGAATGAGCGTCGCCTCTACCCCCTCCGGCCGCTCCGGCCGGACACCTCCGAGGGATTCCGCCGGTGGCTCGGCCATTACGTGGGGCCCAAGGCGTTGCTCCTCGCCTACACGGAGGAGCAGACCCTGGCCGGGTCTGTGACCTTCACACTGCTCAACGAATGGCGGCTGAACGGCGAGATGGCGATCGAAGCCTTCCCGGGCTTCGAGGACCTGAGGCTCATGGAAGAAGCCGTCGCGGCCGCGATTCGCTGGGCTTTCGCACCCAATGACCTCTTCGCGTCTGGACTCCACCGCGTGGTGTCCCTCGTGGAGGAGGAGACGGTCCCCGACACCGAGGCCCTGCTCCGGAATCTCGGGTTCCGGTACGAGGGAGTCTCGCACTCGGAGATCAGGACGGGCGCGGACGAATGGCGCGACAGTCGCCGCTTCACACTGGTTCGAGACGAATCCTGAACATCGTCTGAACCGAACCGCGAAAAGCCGGCCCGCCCCTCCCGGGGGCGGGCCGGTCCTGTCGGCGATCCGTAACCGGTTCGGACGGGTCGCGGTCACCCCTCGGTCCGCTCACCCCCGGTTGAGGGCGCGTGCCGCAGGTTCCCTGCGAACTCTCGAACGCCGCGTCGTCCACCTTGCCGTGCTTGGCCTCGCGTGCCTCACGGGCCCGACCTCGCAGCCCGGCCAGGTCGAGATCGGTCTTGGCGACCCCCACGATCGGCAGGTCCAGCACCCCGTCCGCCGTCAGCCGGTACAGCGCCGGCAGCAGCATCTCGTACGCCAGGTCCCGGTGATCCCGAACAGCACCGTCGCGTCGGCCCGCTCCATCGCAAGCGTCCTCTCCTCGGCGCACAGCTTGCCGTCCCGGCCGTCCGGCGAACAAGCGTCCCGCGGGTACGCATGGTGCTCGGTCATGGTCATGTCGCCTCGTCCTCCATAGATCTTCTGTTCGGTGCGGGCGCGACCTCGGGGCCCACCCCATACGGGGTGCGTTCGACGCCGCGGTGGATGAGGGCAAGGGTCTTCTGTCACTCAGCGAGTTGATTGTGGTTGACAGGAACGTCTTCCATAAATATCGTGCTAAGTGCGTTGCTACGAGTTTTTTGTCGTGTAAGTAACCTTCGATGGCTCCGATCAGTCACCAACTGTCCGTGCCGTGTCGCCAGATCGTCGGCACCGGCTGGGCTGACCGCTGAGCTTCTTGTCCGTTCCTCTTTGGAGCGGTCCAGCCTCGATTCGACGTTGCGCAACCGTACGGAGCCGCCGTGCGCATCCCTTCGCCACCGCCGACCCGGATACCCAGCCCACCCGGAAAACTGCCGGTCATCGGCCACAGCCTGTCCCTGATGCGTGACCCGCTGGCCTTCATGGAGTCACTGCGACCGCACGGAGACGTGGTCCGCGTCTTCATCGGCCGCCTTCCCGTGTACGTGGTGACCTCGTCGTCGCTCGTCCATCACCTTCTCGTGGCGGAGGCGGGCAACGTGGAGAAGGGGAAGCTCTTCGACAGGGTCCGGCCTCTGATCGGCAACGGCGTCTTCACCTCGAACGGCGCCTTCCACATGCGTCAGCGGCGGCTGCTCCAGCCCGCCTTCCACCGCGACCGCATCGCCGGTTACACCCGCATCATGAGCGAGGAGACCGCGCGGCGGGCCGGGGAATGGCAGCCGCGGCAGGTGCTCGACGTCCAGCGAGAACTCTTCGACCTGACGTTGAAGATCATTGCCGCCACGCTGTTCGCCACCGACCACGCCCGCGAGGTCGTCGCGGAGTTCCAGCGGAACTTCCCGCGCATCGTCGCGGGCATCGGCTGGCGCACCGTCGCGCCGACGCCGCTGGTCGAACGGCTTCCCGTGCCGGCCAATCGCCGGTTCGACGAGGCGACGCGGGGACTGCGCCGGGCGGTCCTGGAGACGATCGCGAGGTATCGGGCCGACGGACGCGACCACGGCGACATTCTCTCCATGCTGCTCGCGGCCAAGGACGAGCGCACGGGTGAGGGCATGAGCGACGAAGAGATCCACGACGAGGTCATCGCGTTGCTCGTGGGGGGCACCGAGAGCACCGCGCTGACCCTGTCCTGGCTGTTCTACGAACTCGGACGGCATCCGGAGCTGGAGGCCCGGCTCCACGCGGAGATCCGTACCGTTCTGGGAGACCGGCAGATCGGGTTCGAGGACGTCGGTGAGATGACCTTCGTGCGGGCCCTCATCACCGAGACGCTCCGGCTTCACCATCCCATCTGGATCGTGATGCGCAGAGCGCGGTCGCCGATCGAGCTCGGAGGCGTACGGATTCCCCAGGGGGCGGAGATCGTCTTCAGCCCCCACACGCAGCAGTTGGATCCCGACCTCTTCCCCGAACCTCATCGGTTCGAGCCCGGCCGTTGGCTGTCATCGTCCGCTCCCGTGCCCCGGGAGTCTTTTCTGCCGTTCGGGGCGGGCCGCCGCGTGTGCCTGGGTGATGCGTTCGCCTGGACCGAGATGACGGTGACCGTCACCACCATCGCCGCCCACTGGTCGCTGACCGCTGCCCCGGGGAGCCGCGTGCGTCCACTCGCACTCGCGACCGTGTACCCCCGCGACCTGCGAATGGTCCTCGATCCGCGTCCCTAGTGAGTGGTCTTCCTCATGAGCGATCCTGCCCTGACCGTTGAGATCCCTTCGCTGTACTGTCCGCTGCGCACCCGGATACATCCGATGCTCGCCGAGTTGGAACAGCGCGGGAACGACTGGATGGCCGCCCACGGATTCAACGAGAACGAGCGCCTGTGGCGGCGCGTTCAGGAGAGCAACGCCGCCGAGTTCTTCGCCCGGATCTGCCCGGACGCCGCGCCCGAACGGCTCCAGATGGCCATCGACTGGAGTTACCTCATGTTCGTCTTCGACGATGTTCTGGACGAGGCCCAGGTGACCGGGGCCTCACAGGGATTCGTCGACATCGCGGCGCGCGTCGTACGGACCCTGGCGGATCCGGGCTGCGAGATGATGGCCGGCGACGACCCGTTCCGCGCTCCCGTCCAGGACCTGGCGCACCGCCTCCGCCGATACGCCACCCCCGCCCAGATCGGCCGCCAGCTGGACGCGCACCGCGCCTGGCTGCTCGGGGTCGCGTGGGAGATCAACTGCCGGCTCGGAGGCACCGTGCCCAGTCTCAACGACTACACCGCCATGCGCCCGGTGTTCGCCGCCGCCGATCCGACGCTGGTATGGGCCGAGATCGCGCTCGGCGCGCCCATCTCCGAAGGTGAGATGTCCTCTCGCGAAGTCTCCGCGCTGCAAGAGATGACGGCGACCTACGCCGCCTTCAGCGACGATCTGTACTCGCTCGGCAAGGACCTGTGGTTCGCGCAACGCCAGGGAGGCGGGAATCCGAGCGGGCTGAACCTGGTCAATGTCTTCCTCGCGCACGAGCACTGCACGATTCAGGAGGCCATCACCAAGGCGGTGGACCTGTGCAACCGCATCGCCCGCCGTTTCGTCGACGTGCGCGACAAAGTCGAGCCGCACGCCAGTGACCGGCTCCGGCCCTATGTCGCCAGCCTGGGTCACCTCATGCGCGGCAACATCGAATGGGGCCTGGCAACGCCGCGTTACAGCAATCCCGACGGGGAGCACCCCGGAGCCGTCAAGACCATCTGCACCTGGTCGGACACGCCACCGCCCGGAACGGACCAGCCTCCGAAGATTCCCTCGATCGCCTGGTGGTGGGAGGAGCCTCCCTAGACGAGTAGTTCCGAAGTGATTAGTGGTCGAATGCGATCAGTGATCGGGTGATGGGTTGTCCGGTGTGGTGGTTGTGCCAGATGGCGGCCGCCATGGCCAGGATGCGCTGGGCGACTCGGGTGGCGACGCCCTCGAAGGTCCGGTCGCCGTGTTGTTCCAGGTCGGGCTGGCCTTTGAGGGTGTCGTTGACCGACTCGATCAGCTGACGTAACCGGTCGGGGCCGTACCCCTGACGTGTGGTCCCCGGCCGCCCCCATGGCCGTCGACGCCGAACTGCGGAAGGCGGAGCAGCGCGAAACCGCGCGCGTGGGTTTCACCGACCTGCTGAGCACGGTCACCACCACCCTCGCCACGATCGCAGCCGACGACGATGAGCAGGTCACGCGCGGCATGGAGGACATCGCGCGCTACGTCGGTAGCGTCCGCCGCACCACCCGAACCACCACGGGAACTCGGACGGGTGGAGGAATGCGCGCACCTCGCGCGGCCGGGGGACCGGGGCGCCGTCGCCGACGCTCTCGACACCCTCGTGGGACGAGGCGAGGCGCTTCTGACCTGTGAGCGCCCCCGCCGATCCGCGCGGCCAACCTGGCTAACTCGGGGGCGACCACCGGCAGCGGCGACGGGACAGCACGGACGCTGCGTAACCCCGTAGGCGGGGCGGACGGGTAACGGCCCGTCCGGCACGGCCTCGCACAGCACGGAACATGATCCTCACGACCAGGTGTTCGTCCTGCTCGGCTGGGCATGGGATGTCGCGCTGGCCGCGCGAGCCGCCACCCGGTATCCGGTTACGCATGCGAGGGTCTCAGAGATCGGCGCACTCATCCGCGTCGACCAAGATCACGCGGAGACGGTAGATCTGTCCCACCCGCTCCTGGCCGTTCCGCCTTCCGAAGTGGGGACGCCGATCGTGATCGACGGATGGCACCGGCTCCACAAGGCCCGGCAGACCGGCGTCACGGAGTTGCCGGTCGTCTTCCTGAATGCCGACGACGAGCGCGCATGCCCGCGCGTGCGGTGGCGGGGGCGGCCCCGTGCGGCTCAACGATCAGGCGACATGGTACTCAGTGAATGATGCCGACAGCTGCCTGTGCCGCACTCACAACGGCACTCCATTCGGGTCGGGATATCACTTGAGCGTCTTCGAGTTTGGTGGGCAAGGAGTCCAAGAGAGGATCTAGGACAGCGGTCAGACTTTCGATCGCCGCAGCCTCTGCCTCGTTCTCAAGCGTCACACCGATCTGAGCTCGCGGGTCCTCTGCGACCAAGGTGTCGTCGTAGAGGACGTTGACATTGTGGGTCAGGTCATCATAGAAGCCTGGCTGAGCGTAGGTGCGCTCCACCCAGACGCGACGCTGATACTCCGGATCCGAAAGCGCCCGTAGGGCCTCGATGACAGCACGACGCATGTCAGGGAACCGTACGACCACGAGATCGACCCTAGCAGCCATAACGGAGATCTCCAGCTATCCCATTTCAACCACTCCGACAAGGGGACATGGGCCTGATCCCAGTTCTCCTTGATGGAGCGGTGGAATTGCCTGGCTGAGGTCACCGGGCTTGGCGGAGCCCCATCGCCCGCCGGACTCCCGCTCGGCGCGCCCTTCTGTTAGAGGAAGAGGATGACGTTGAGGGTGGGGACGTGGATCAGGAGGAAGGCGTTCTTCGCCTTCGCCGTCGCCTCCGGCTGGCGTGGGGAGACGGCGGTCGTGACGACCACGTAGCGGTCCTGGGTTCCGACATTGCCGATGCGGGCGCCCCCCGGCGGGTAGACATCGCCGTCCGGAACGAAGCGCAGGTCGGTATGCCGCAGGCGAGGCCGGGCGCCGGCAGCGGAGGCCCGGTCGGGGAACTTGAGAACGTGGCTGCTGACCAGGACGCCGTCCGTGGTTCTGAACGCGATCTCGATCCGTCCCTCGCACCCGGTCCGGCGCAGGACGGCGCGGGCTTGCCCACTGGTCGCTCCCGCCAGACAGCCCTTCTCATCGTCCAGGACCTTGGCGGCCGTGCGCTCGTAGGTCTCGGACCGCCCCCCGAAGCGGTTCTCGAACCGGGTGGCGTCGTCGTAGAAGGTGTCGACCTCGAACGCCGGGCCGCCGATGGCGGATGGCCCGGCGGTCACGAGCACGACGGCGAACGGTGCGGACAGGACGGTCGCCCCCAGAACACCTAAAGTGGAGCCGAGCGCGATGCGCTGCTTGCGTTCGCGTGCCTCCCAGCGGCGCACATGGTCGGGAAGTCCGGTTGGGCTTGGAGACCCGAGCGCCGCCAGCCCGCCGGTCTCCGCGGGCGCCGGGGGAGCCTGGGCCCGGACGACCACCGTCCCGGCGCGCCGGTCGTGCAGGCACTGTCTCAGCCGCTCGTCTTTCCTATATACCCAGGGGTCGCTGATCAGCGGTAGGGACGCGGAGTTCCTCGGGAGGGCATACCGCCGGAAGGACCGCCGCCAGTTCGGGGGCCGTGTTCCGTCCTCCTCGCGCACCACCCGGATCCCGGCGACTCGTTGGCCCAGGGTGCAGCCCCACCGCACGATTCCCCCGACGCGCAGCAGCAGCGGGCCGGCCATGCCGAGGACCACGACTGGGGCGGTCGCCCAGAGGAACGAGGTGGAGGAGCCATCGGACAGCAAGGCGACCCCGTAGACCGGCGACACAGCCACCATGACCACGAAGAAGGCGGCCAGCAGGTCGAGCACGCGGGCCGCGACCCGCTGCCGAGTGCTCGCCAACACCCGCACGACGCGGCCGTCATCGCCCGGTACCCGCTCTGGGGGCGTCCCTGCCGGGACATACAGGGGGGTCGTCACGGGCGTACATGCAAGCACACCCCAACCCCACCCGCGCGGCCGAGTCGACCATGAAGATCCTGAAACCGGAGGCCCAGTTCGGCGACCGCCCCCCGACCCTGCCCGATACGTGTCGCGCAAGCGGTCGACCTGTATGACAACGAGACCCGGTGAACTGATCCCAAAAGCTCGGATGGCAATGAACCCCGGTCCCGTGCTCCTGCACGCCTCCAGGTACATCAATTCTGAGAAATCGCGAAAAATGATGACGCCGTTCCTGCGGGCGGTGGCCAAGGGCCCCCTTCCGCGATGCCCGCGCCGAAGCCGGCCTGTCCGCGGGCGGCGACTGGCCGGTGAGCACCCCGGATCCGCCGCGGGCGTGCACGTCGCGGTCAACCGGGTGGCGCCCGGCGAGAAGGTCGCCTTCGCCGAGGGCGAGCGGGTCCATCCGGCGCCGCCTTGACCGAACGGCGACTCGCCGGTTCCCGGAAAGCCAGCAAACATGAGGAAACCTCATGTATTTTGGCGCTTCCCGGCGCCTGGAGGCCACATTGGGTTCGCGACGTCTCGTGTCAGCGGCCGTGGGTGCCGTTCTGGTACTGGTCGCGGCGGGGGCTCTGATCGATCCAGTCGGGTACTTCGCGTTGCTCGGAATGCCCGGACGGGTGGTACCAGCGGCGCGCTGGCAGATCGTTCCCCTGGTGGTCTACGCTCCGTTGCTGCTGACGGGCACGGCGTGGGTCGTGGCCACCTTCGGGCATCTGGGACGGCGGGCGCGCTTCGCGACGGTCTGGGCAGGGTTCGTGCTGACCGCCGTGGTCGCGAAGGCCGCCATGTGGGTCGCGGCGACGGCACCTGAACTGGGCGTCGCCGACCTGCTGTGGTCGACGAGTTTCACCGTGCCGAAAGCGGCCCTGTACGCGCTGGTCCCGGCGGCGGTCACCCTCCTTGCGCGTACGGGAGAGCGTGAGGACGGCGAGCCCGCCCGCCGGACGCACTGGCCGGTCGCGGCCATTAGCGTCTCGGCGGTGGCGGTGACCGGGATGTGGGTGGCGTCGCACTGGTCGCGGGACCTGCCGGACGGACTGCCATCGGCGTCCCCGCAGGGTGGGGTGGCCGGGCTCCTCGCCGGGCTGGTGACGCTGTTCCTAGCGCTCGCCCGCACCCAGCGAACCTTCGCACGCCGATCCCGCACGCCCTCGGGGGCCTTCCTCGGCGGATGGCTGGCCGCGCTCTGGGCGGGCATCGTCCTCGGCGCCGTCCAAACCGCCGGACTCCTGATCCTGGACGGGCCGGGCGCTCTCCTGCAGACGCCCGCGGCCCTGTGGATCAGGCTCGGAGAGGGCGCGTCCCTCGGCGTCGCCTTCGGCTGGCTGCCCGCACTGCTGGCCTTGCCCGCCACCGGCCGCGCGTTCAGGCGGGCGGCCGGTGGCGCCTCCGCCGCGACGGCCCTGAGCCTCGCGGTCGCGGTGGCGGCGATGGCCGGAGCCGTGGCCCTCGCCGGGCCGGAGCCCGCGCCCGTCGCCCGCAGACCCGCCGCCGCGCCGGAGACGGAGCTGTCACCGTTGCGGGCCGTCCGGGGGAAGCGGCCTCGCATCGTCGACAGTGAGGGCCGGCAGGTCCTGCTGCGCGGAGTGAACGTCAACCAGTTGGTGGACTTCTATGCGCCGCGCCCGGGAGTGCCGACGACACTGCCGCTCGGCGAGGACGATTTCGCGCAGATGGCGGCGCTCGGCCTGAACGTGGTGCGGCTGGGGGTGTCATGGTCACGGGTCGAACCGGGCCCCGGCCGGTACGACGAGGGTTATCTGCGGCAGATCGACCGGGCCGTGGCCTGGGCGAAGCGGCACGGACTGTACATGGTGATCGACATGCATCAGGACGGCTGGAGTGACCTGCCCACCCCGGCCGGAACCTCGTGCCCCTTCGGCACGTCCCCGATGGACGGCTACGACGGCGCACCCGCGTGGGCGACCAAGACCGACGGCGCGCCGCGCTGCCAGTTCACCGGACGCGACATCTCGCCCGCGGGGAACCGCGCGTTCACGAACTTCTACTATGACCGCGACGGTGTCCAGGGCCGCCTGGTGAAGGCGTGGGGCATGCTCGCCGCCCGCTTCGGCGACGACCCCGCGGTGGCCGGGTTCGACCCGCTCAACGAACCGGGCTTCGGTGAGCAGGCGCCGCTGACGTCGACGCTGCTGCTCGGCCGTTTCTACGACCGTGTCCTGCGGGCGATCCGCTCCGCCGAGTCCCGTCCCCATCTGCTGTTCGCCGAGCCGAGCATCTTCTGGTCCGGCACCGGGTTCGACGCGATCCCGCGGGGCTCCTTCCGGTCCGATCCCGACGTCGTCTTCGCGCCCCATCTGTACGCCGAGTCGATCACCATGGACGCCTCGCTCGGGCTGCCCGTCATGACCTCCGTTGAGCACGGCTTCGCCCTCGCGCGGCGGGCCGCCGGCGACATGCCGGTCTGGAGCGGCGAGTGGGGGTTCTGGGGCGATGCCGGGTCGGTGGCCGGCAGGCTGCGCCGCTACGCCCGCCAAGAGGACGACAGCAGGATCGGCGGAGCCTTCTGGGTGTGGAAACAGGCGTGCGGCGATCCGCAGAACGGCGTCGAGCCGACCGGGAACGGGCTCAACAACCTCGACTGCGCGACGGGACGCTTCCTGCGCCGCGACGCGGTGGCCGAACAGGAGATCTCGCGCGCCTACCCGCGCGTGGTCCCGGGCATCCTCACCTCGCTGCGGTCCCTTCCCGGCGGGCGGCCGGGCGGAAAGGCCGCCGGGCCGCAGGAACTCGCGCTCACCGGAAAGACAACGGGTGGCGGCTGTGAACTGGACATCTGGGTGCCGGGAGAAGACCGTCCCGCTCCCGCGGTCACCGGCATCGAGAGGATCGAAGCGAGAAAGGCCGAGGGCGGCTGGCGGGTCACCGGCTGCGCCCGCGGCTCGTACCGGCTGACGATCAGCTGACAGGCGGCCCGTCCACTACTTGGACCACCGGCGATGGATCGAGGTCACGACCACCCCGCCCCGGCGGGCCACCGCCCGCGTGGTCACAGCCCACCTGGACCGATCGCCCGAGGCCGACGCAACGGCCTTCTGTATCGCCCGCATCGGGGAACCCCTGGCGTGATCCACCCTCACGGAATGGGACGAGGCGACCCGGGGAGCCGCGCGGTGGCCAGGTTGAGCCGGGCCTCCCGGGTGCCCGAAGGGGATGGGATCCGCCCGGCCGAGCGGGCGCCACCTGCTGCCCGGCACCGCGAAGGACGCCGAAGTCCTTCACCGGAAGAACCCCAGAAACGCAAAGTGGGACAGATGAGCATCTGCCCCACTTTGTCGTGATGTGTCCGAGGGGGGACTTGAACCCCCATGCCCCGTAAAGGGCACTAGCACCTCAAGCTAGCGCGTCTGCCTATTCCGCCACCCGGACCGGTCGCAGGCCGCAGCGGGGCTGCGGCGGCGGAGTTCACCATACCAAAGGTGGCGAGTCGCGGCGAAGTCGATCGGCGGGGCACCATGGGACGGTACGCGAGCGACACGAGGTGATGATTGTGGTGCGGCAGCCGACCGCCGAGGACGAGGTCGTCCGGCTCTGCCAGGAGCTGATCCGGATCGACACCAGCAACCCGGGCGACCATTCGGGGCCGGGGGAGCGGGCCGCGGCGGAGTACGTCGCGGAGAAGCTGGAGGAGGTCGGGCTGGAGACCCAGATCTTCGAGTCGCATCCGGGACGGGCCAGCCTGGTAGCGCGGATCGAGGGGGAGGATCCGTCCCGGGACGCGCTCCTCCTGCACGGGCATCTCGACGTGGTGCCCGCGCGCAAGGAGGACTGGACGCGCGATCCGTTCGGCGGGGAGATCGCCGACGGGTGCGTCTGGGGGCGCGGGGCCGTGGACATGAAGGACATGGACGCGATGATCCTCGCGGTGGCGCGCCAGCGGCTGCGGGAGGGGCGCAAGCCTCCGCGGGACGTGGTGCTCGCCTTCCTGGCCGACGAGGAGGCCGGGGGGAAGTGGGGCGCGCACTGGCTGGTGCGGGAGCATCCCGAGCTGTTCGAGGGGTGCACCGAGGCCGTGGGGGAGGTCGGCGGGTTCAGCCTGACGGTGCCCGGGGACCGGCGGATGTACCTCATCGAGACGGCGGAGAAGGGCATCGCGTGGATGAACCTGACCGCCGCGGGGACGGCCGGGCACGGGTCGATGGTGCATCCGGACAACGCGGTCACGGCGCTCGCGGCGGCGGTCGCGCGGCTGGGGGCGCACGAGTTCCCGGTGCGGCTGACGAAGTCGGTGCGGGCGTTCCTGGAGCGGGCCTGCATGGCGTACGGCGTCGAATTCGATCCGGAAAGTCCGGAAAAGTGCCTTGAGGAGATCGGGCCGCTCGCGCGAATGATCGGCGCGACGCTGCGGAACACGCTCAATCCCACGCGGCTGGACGCCGGTTACAAGGCGAATGTGATTCCGCAGACCGCCACGGCTCAGGTGGACGGACGATTCCTTCCCGGGCATGAAACGGAATTCTTCGCGACGGTGGACGAACTTCTCGGTCCGGACGTTCAGCGGGATTTCATCCACCACGACATCGCGCTCGAGACGGACTACGAGGGTGCGCTCGTCGCCGCGATGGAAGCGGCGCTGACCTCGGAGGACGAGGGTGCGCTGCCGGTGCCGTACTGCCTGAGCGGCGGGACGGACGCCAAGGCGTTCTCCACGCTGGGCATGCGGTGCTTCGGTTTCGCGCCGCTGAAATTGCCCCCAGAGTTGGACTTTTCCGGAATGTTCCATGGCGTCGACGAGCGCGTTCCCGTGGACGGGCTGCGTTTCGGAGTGAGGGTGCTCGACAAATTCCTTGATCGCTCCTGAATTTGCCATCACCAGAGCTTTCCGTGGTGCTATCGTCACCATTCGTTGAGGACGGATCGGTCGCGGTGGAGGTTGTCCGGTGGCAGGTGGCGCGGTGTGGGTCAGGACGGTCTCCGTCCTGCTGCGCCGCGCCGCCGGCGGACGTTCCCTGCGGCGCCTGCTGGTCCTCGGCGGGCTGCTGATCGCCGGCTGGCTCCTCGGGGGCGCGGCGCAGACCGCGCACGCCGACGAGCCCCCGCCGGCGCCCGTGACGGGGGTAGTCGAGAAGGCGCCCCTGCTGGGCGACGCGGTCCAGACCGTGCGCGAGCACCGGCCGGTGCAGGCGCCCGCTGTCACCGACCCGGTCGAGGTCGTGCACGTGGTGGCGCCGGAACCGCGCGCGGAGAAGGTCGTGCAGGACGTGCCGCCGCCCCGGCCGGAGGTTCGGGGCGAACCGGTGATCAAGCGTTCCCCCCGGTCGGTCGTGACCGAGAACGCCGCCGCGTCTGAGCCGTACCGCCGGCCGTCCGCGCCCGCCGTCTCCAGCCTTTCCCCGGCGCGACCGAGCGCCGGCCATGCGGCGCGTCACGTCGTCGTCCGGCACCACCCGGCGCCCATTCCGTCGCCCGAGAAGCCCGGTACGCATTCGGCGACCGGCGGCTTCATCGTGGCCGGCGTCGCCGCCGGGTTCCCGGCGGCGGGGACGTGGGTCCCCGCACCTCATCGGGCATCGCCGCGCCCCGTCTTCGGCGCGGTCCCGCCGGCCGTCCGCACCGCCGCGGACGAGCCCTCCTTCGCGCCCGACTAGTTCCCGGCCACAGTCTCCGGACGCGTGCCCGTGCGGCTCGGGCGTGCCGATCCGGTCTTCCGCCGTGCCCTCATGTGCGGCCTTCCCCCGAGACACACGTCTCTCTTCTCCACCAACTCTTCTCTAGGAGCATCATGCGAACGTGGGCAAAGGGCACCTCCCGTGCCGTGCTGACCGCGGGCTTCGTCGCCCTCGGCGTGAGCGCCATCCCCGTCAACGCCTTCGCCGACGTCACGACCGGCAGCGGCGGAGTCCTGAGCGGCAACCAGGTGAACGCGCCGATCTCCGCGCCCGTCGACGTGAGCGGCAACGGCGCCGCGCTGGTCGGCGGCAGCCGGGCGGTGTCCCGCGGCGGCGCCAAGGTCGACCAGGGCGGCAGCGGCGGCGGCCAGCGGACGTCCGGCAAGCGCGGCGTCGCCTCCGGGAACCAGGTCAATGCCCCCATCTCGGTGCCGGTGAACGCCTGCGGCAACGCCGTCGCCGTCGTCGGCGGGGCGCAGGCGGGCTGCGAGGGCGGCGCCAAGGTCAAGGGCAGCGGCAACGGCGGCCAGACCACGGACGGCACGGACGGCGTCCTCGCGGGCAACCAGGTGAAGGCCCCGGTCTCCGCGCCGGTCAACGTGTGCGGCAACGCCGTCGCGGTCGTCGGCGGGGCGCTCGCGGGCTGCGACGGGGGCTCGCAGGTCAAGAACGGTGGGAACACCGGATCGAAGCAGCAGACGTCCGGCGTCCGCGCCGTCGGGAGCGGCAACCAGGCCGACGTTCCGATCAGCGTGCCCGTGGACGTCTGCGGCAACGCGGTCGGCAACGCGGTGGCGGCGTGCGAGGGCGGCGCCTCCGTCCGCAACGGCGGCCACGGGACCGGGCGGCAGACCACTTCCGGCGTGCGCGGGATCCTCTCCGGGAACCAGGGCAACGCCCCGATCAGCATCCCGGTGACGGCCTGCGGCAACGCCGCGGCGCTCGTCGGGGAGGCCGGCGCGCTGTGCGAGGGCGGCGCGCACGTGCGCAGCGGCTCCGGGGGCGACCAGCAGACCTCCGGGGTGCGCGGCATCCTGTCCGGGAACCAGGGCAACGCCCCGATCTCCGTTCCCGCCGAGGTCTGTGGCAACGCGGCGGCCGTCGTCGGCCGGGCGGCGGCGGCGTGCGACGGCCAGTCGCTCGTCAAGGGGTCGCACGGCTCCGGCGGCAAGACGTCCGGCGACAAGGGCACCGGCTCAGGGAACCAGGCGAACGCGCCGGTCCAGGTCCCCGCGGAGGTGTGCGGCAACGCCGCCGCCGTGGTCGGGGCGGCCGCCGCGCTGTGCGACGAGCCTGGCAACGGCGGGTACGAGCCCTACTCCCGGACGGCCGGCACCGCGCCGCGCCCCGGCTCGAAGATCGACCCGCCCGCGGTCGGCGGCCTCGACGGCGTTCCCGTCCTGAACGGCGGGACCGGCCTCGCCGGCGCCCTGCCGGCGCGGGGCCGCAACCAGCGCACCGCGCTCGACGGCGACGGGGCGCCGGTGGCGGTCTCGCTCCTGGACACCCGGGCCCTCCCGGGCGGCGCGGACCTCCCCGCGGTGAACGGCCGGAGTGCGTCGGCCGGCACGGGCCTGCCGCAGGTGCCCGGCCTGCCGAAGGTCGGCGTCCTCCCGAACGTGACGGGAGCGTCGCAGGTGCTTCCCGGGACGAAGGTGATTCCCCAGGCCCAGGACCTGGCCGGGAAGAGCGCGCCGGTGAGGGCCGGCGCGCGGCGCGTCCGGCCGGACGCGAAGGCGCCGGGCACGATCTCGGTGCCCGCGAAGCCGGCCCTCCCGGTCGACGTGCACGCCGTGGCGGCCGCCGGGACCGCGCAGGTGCCGGACGGGATCGGCCGGATCAGCCCGGTCGCGTCCACGCAGACGATCACGCCGGGGACCAGGGCGGGCGCGACGCTGCTGGCGGCGGTGTCGGGGCTGCTGGCCGCCGCGGCCGGGACCCTGGCGCTGGCCCGGCGGATCCGGGTGGGCCGCCGCTAGATCCACCAGACCGCGGGTGAGCCGGCCTCGGGCCGGTGTGCGGAGGACCTTCGCCCGTCCCGGAGGCGCGGACCGGGGCGGGCGAAGCCGTATCCGCGGGCGGGCCGGCCGAGGCCGCGGCGGACACAGTAACGTCACGTCAGGGAATCCGTACGCAGTGCTACGCTCCGGACAGGCCGCTGGGAACGGTCAGAACGTACGGACGGCGCGGATGACCTTGCGGCGCAGTTGAATACGACGGCGGCCGTCCGGGTACAGGCGCAAGCGATCGAGTTCCCACCCGCCGTGCTCCGCGTGCTCGGTCATGATCCGCCGGGCGGCGTCACGGGTGGTACCGCGCGGCAGTGACAGGACGAGGTAGGTGTACTCCGCCATTGCGACCATTATTACTTGGTCTACCGGCCGTGCGGCACCGTACCGTGGCCTCCCGGTCCGCGCGGCGTGCGGCGGCATGTCATCCTGTCGGGGGCGTGCGGCGGTGAGAATCCCGCCCCTCCGCGGGGGCGGCACGATGATCGCGAGGCGGCGGCGGGACGGCGCGGGCACAAACACGCCGCCATGCGACGTTGTACGAAGCCGGTAGGAAGAACCTGAGTCAGAGGAACCGAGACAGCGAGGTTGGAGCGACTGTGCCAGCCAAGAACGGCACCGCGAACAGTGGCCGGGGCAACGGGGCGGGAACGCGCCTGGTGATCGTCGAGTCGCCCGCGAAGGCGAAGACGATCGCCGGTTACCTGGGCCGCGGCTACATCGTGGAGTCCAGTATCGGCCATATCCGGGACCTGCCCGGAAGCGCCTCGGAGGTGCCGGCCAAGTACAAGGGCGAGCCGTGGGCGAAGCTCGGCGTGAACGTCGAGCACGAGTTCGAACCCCTCTACGTGGTCAACTCCGACAAGCGCCAGCAGGTCCAGAAGCTCAAGAAGCTGCTCGCCGAGGCCGACGAGCTCTTCCTCGCGACGGACGAGGACCGGGAGGGCGAGGCGATCGCCTGGCACCTCCAGGACGTCCTGAAGCCGAAGGTCCCCGTGCACCGGATGGTCTTCAACGAGATCACCAAGGACGCGATCCAGCGCGCCGCCGCGAACCCGCGCCAGCTGAACATGCGCCTGGTGGACGCGCAGGAGACGCGCCGCATCCTGGACCGCCTCTACGGGTACGAGGTCAGCCCCGTCCTGTGGAAGAAGGTCATGCCGAAGCTGTCGGCGGGCCGCGTGCAGTCGGTGGCGACGCGGCTGGTCGTCGAGCGGGAGCGGGAGCGGATCGCGTTCGTCCCCGCCCACTACTGGGACATCGCGGCCCAGTTCGACACCGGCAAGGACGAGGAGCCGACGGCGTTCAAGGCCGGGCTCGTCTCCGTGGACGGCAGGCGCGTCGCGCAGGGCCGCGACTTCGGCTCCGACGGCGCCCTGAAGACGCGGGACGCGCTGCACCTGGACGAGGCCGCCGCGACGGCCCTCGCCGAGCGCCTCCGCGGCCGCCCGTACGAGGTGAAATCGGTCGAGCGCAAGCCGTACACGCGCCGCCCGTACCCCCCGTTCCGGACGACGACCCTCCAGCAGGAGGCCAGCCGCAAGCTGAACTACTCGGCGAAGTACACGATGTCGGTGGCGCAGAAGCTGTACGAGAACGGCTTCATCACCTACATGCGAACCGACTCGATCACGCTGTCGGAGACGGCGATCACGGCGGCGCGGCGGCAGGCGGCGTCGCTGTTCGGCGGCGAGTACGTCCCTGACAAGCCGCGCGTCTACACGTCCAAGGTGAAGAACGCGCAGGAGGCGCACGAGGCGATCCGCCCGGCGGGCGAGACGTTCCGCACGCCCGCGGAGACGGGCCTGTCCGGCGACCAGTTCCGCCTGTACGAGCTGATCTGGAAGCGCACGATCGCGTCCCAGATGAAGGACGCCGCGGGCCAGTCGGTGTCGATCCGGGTCACCGGGGTGTCGACGCGGAACGAGCGCGCGGAGTTCGGCGCGACCGGCAAGACGATCACGTTCCACGGTTTCCTCAAGGCCTACGTGGAGAGCGCCGACGACCCGTCCACGGACCGCGACGACCAGGAGCGGCGGCTGCCGAACCTGGCCGAGGGCGACCCGCTGACCGCGAGCGCGGTCGACGCCGAGGGCCACTCGACCCGCCCGCCGGCCCGCTACACCGAGGCCAGCCTGGTCAAGGAGCTGGAGGAGCGGGAGATCGGGCGCCCGTCGACCTACGCCTCGATCATCGGGACGATCCTGGCGCGCGAGTACGTGTTCAAGAAGGGCACGGCGCTCGTCCCGTCGTTCCTGGCGTTCGCCGTGGTCAACCTGCTGGAGCAGCACTTCGGAAACCTGGTCGACTACGACTTCACCGCCCACATGGAGGACGGTCTCGACGAGATCGCCCGCGGCGAGGCCGAGCGCGTCCGCTGGCTGACCAGGTTCTACTTCGGCGACACCGGCGAGGAGGGACTGAAGGAGCTGGTCGGCGACATCGGCGACATCGACGCCAAGGGGATCAGCTCGTTCCCGATCAAGGGGACCGACATCATGGTGCGGGTCGGCCGGTACGGGCCGTACCTCGACCGCGACGGCGAGCGCGTCAACATCCCCGAGGACATCGCGCCGGACGAGCTGACCGCGGAGAAGGCCGAGGAGCTGTTCGCGCAGCCGTCGGGCGACCGGGAGCTCGGCACCGACCCGGAGACCGGACACATGATCGTCGCCAAGTCGGGGCGGTTCGGTCCCTACGTCACCGAGATCCTGCCCGAGCCGGCGCCCCCGGCCGACGGCAAGAAGCGGACGAAGAAGGCCGACGCCGCCAAGCCGCGCACGTCGTCGCTGTTCAAGTCGATGTCGCTCGACACGATCACGCTCGACGACGCGCTGAAGCTGCTGTCGCTGCCGCGCACGCTGGGCGAGCTGGACGGCGAGCCGGTGACCGCGCAGAACGGCCGGTTCGGCCCGTACATCAAGCGGGGCTCCGACAGCCGGTCGCTCGGCTCGGAGGACGAGCTGTTCACGGTCACGCTGGAGCGGGCGAAGGAGCTGCTGGCGCAGCCCAAGCAGCGCGGCCGCCGGGCCGCGGCCGCCGCGCCGCTGCGCGAGCTGGGCAAGGACCCGGCGAGCGGGGAGCCGGTCGTGGTGAAGGAGGGCCGGTTCGGCCCGTACGTCACCGACGGCGAGACGAACGCGAGCCTGCGCAAGGGCGACGAGGTCGAGTCGATCACGATCCAGCGCGCGGCGGAGCTGCTCGCGGAGCGCCGGGAGAAGGTCGCCGCGGGCGGCGGGAAGAAGAAGGCGGCACCGCGCCGTCGAACCTCCGCAAAGTCCGGTTCATAGGGACATCTACGCCGATACCCTGACCGACATGACCAGAACGGGCGCACCCCGGCCGCACCCCGCAGCGCCACCGCCGCCGGGTGTTTCGTCGCTTTCGTCGATCGGGCCGTTCCGGCGGCTCCGGATCGCGCTGTCGCTGTCCAGTGCCGCCCAGTGGATCGGCGTGCCCGCGCTGACCGCCATGGCCGCGATGCTGGCGCGCGGCGACGGCGCCGCGGCGCAGGCGCAGGCGATCGGCGGCACGCTGGCGCTGATGTTGCTGCCGGCGGTGGTGCTCCCGCCGGTCGCCGGGCTGCTCGCCGCCCGCGTCGACCGCCGGCTGATGCTGATCATCGCGGACGTGCTGCGGCTGGTGGTCGTGGTGACGGTGCCGCTGGTGCACGCGCTGCCGTGGACGCTGGCCGCCGCGTTCCTCGTCTCGTGCCTGAGCCTGCTGTGGGTTCCGGCGGCGCGCGCGTCCCTGCCCGCGCTGGTCCCGGACGAGGAGCTGCGGCCCGCCGCCCGCCGGGGCGCGACCCGCGTGCTCTACGGCCCGGCGCCCGCCGCCGCGCTGCTGTTCGCCGTCCTCGCGCTGGTCGCGAACGGGACGCTCGGCGCCGGTTCCCGCGCCGACCTCGCCCTGTACGTGACGGCGGGCCTGTTCCTCGTCTCGGCCGCCGTCGTGGCGATGGCCGGCGAGATCCCGGCGACCGAGCCGGTCGCGGCCGTGTCGCCGCTGAAACTGATCTTCCAGGGCCCGGGCTCGGCCGCCGCGCGCGGCGTCGGGCTCGCGATCGCGGCGGCGTCGCTCACGGCGGGCGCGGTCGTGGCGGTGGCCCGCGTCCACGCCGGCGAGCTGGGCGGCGGGGACGCCGGGTACGGCTCCGTCCTGACCGCGCTCACGGTGGGGCTCGGTTTCGGGCTGTTCCTCGGGCCGCGCGTGCTCGTCCCGTTCAGCCGCCGCCGTCTCCTCGGCCTCGCGGTGATCGCCGCCGCGCTCGCGCTGGTCGTGCTCGCCCTCGTCCAGAACCTCGTCGTCGTGGTGTTCGCGACCGCGTTCCTCGGCGTCTTCGCCGGTGCCGCGTGGTCGACCGCGAAGGCGGCGGTGCACGACCCCGAGGCCCCGGAGGACGCCCGCCCGGCGGCGTACCTGCGGTCGGTCGCGCTCGTCACCGTGCTGATCGCGTTCGCCGCCGTCCCGCTGATCGCGGCGGCGGCCGGGTCCCACCGCCTCGACCTCGGCGGCGGCGTCTACGACGCCTACGGAACCGGCATCGCCCTGCTGGTCGCGGCCGTCCTCGCCCTGCCGGCCGGGCTGCTGGCGTACCGGCGGCTGGACGACCGGCGCGGCATCCCGCTCGTCCCCGACCTGCGCGCCGCCCTGCACGGCGAGATCTACACGCCGCCGGAGCAGGCGCCCGCGGCGCCGCAGCCCGTGCACCGCAACCGCGGCGTGTTCATCGCGTTCGAGGGCGGGGAGGGCGCGGGCAAGACGACGCAGGCGCGGCTCGCCGCGATCTGGCTCCGCGACCACGGCTACGACGTGGTGACCACGCACGAGCCGGGCGCCACCAAGATCGGGATGCGGCTGCGCGCGATGCTGCTGGACCGCGACACCACCGGCCTGTCCGACCGCGCCGAGACCCTGCTGTACGCCGCCGACCGCGCCGACCACGTCGCCAACGTGATCAGGCCAGCGGTGGACCGCGGCGTGATCGTGGTCAGCGACCGCTACGTCGACTCGTCCCTGGCCTACCAGGGCTTCGGCCGGGGGTTGCCGGTGGAGGACATCGCCCGCGTCAACGCCTGGGCGACCGGCGGCCTCGTCCCTGACCTGACCGTCCTGCTGGAGATCCCGCCGCAGGCGGGCCTGCGGCGGCTGTCGGCCCCCGCCGACCGCATGGAGTCGGAGTCGCAGGAGTTCCACGAGCGGGTCCGCGAGGGCTTCCACGCCCTCGCCGAGGCCGACCCGGACCGCTACCTGATCCTGGACGCGAGCCGCCCGCAGGGCGAGCTGAGCCGGGAGATCCAGTACCGCATCCGGGAGATCCTGCCCGACCCCGTCCCGCTCGGCACCGAGGACGCCACGAGCACGTTCCCGGTCATCACCGACTACTGAGCCCGCTAGCCTCTGTTCCATGAGCGTGTGGGACGACCTGGTGGGGCAGGAGCCCGTCATCGCGCAGCTGTCTTCGGCGGCCGGCGGGACGGGCGGGCTCGCGCACGCGTGGCTGTTCACCGGGCCGCCCGGGTCCGGGCGCGTGACCGCGGCGCGGGCGTTCGCCGCGGCCCTGCAGTGCACGGAGACGCCGCGCGGGTGCGGGCACTGCGCGTCCTGCCACCAGGTGCTCCAGGGGACGCACGCCGATGTCGAGGTCGTCCGCCCGCAGGGGTTGTCGTTCGGCATCAGGGACGCCCGCGCGCTGGTGCTGCGGGCCTCGTCCTCGCCGAGCGGGAGCGGGCGGCAGATCGTGCTGTTCGAGGACGCCGACCGGGCCACCGAGGGCGCCGCGAACGCGCTGCTGAAGGCGATCGAGGAGCCGCCGCCGCGGACGGTGTGGCTGCTGTGCACGCCGTCGCCGGAGGACCTGCTCGTCACGATCAGGTCGCGCTGCCGGCTGGTGACCCTGCAGACGCCTCCGATCGCGGCGATCGCCGACTTCCTGGTCCAGCGCGACGGCGTCGAGCGCGAGACCGCCGAGGTGGTGGCGCGGGCGGCGCAGGGGCACATCAGCCGGGCGCGCCGGCTCGCCTCGGATCCGCGGATGCGGCGGGTGCGCGAGCAGGTGGTGGCGGTGCCGCGCCGGCTGACGGGGGTGAGCGCGGCGGTCGCGGCGGCGGAGACGCTCGTGAGCGCGGCGAAGGCGGAGCGGGACGCGCAGACCGCCGAGCTGAACGACGCGGAGACCTCCGCCCTGCGCAAGGCGCTCGGCGAGAGCGAGAAGGGGCGGATGCCGCGCGGGACGGCGGGCGCCCTCAAGGAGCTGGAGGACCGGCAGAAGTCGCGGGCGACGCGGATCCTGCGCGACGCCCTGGACCGGACGCTGCTCGACCTCGCGTCCTACTACCGGGACGTGCTGACGCTGCAACTGGGGGCGGGCAGCGAGCTGGTCAACATCGAGCTCGGCCCCGAGCTGCGGTCGGCCGCGGGGGACGGGCGCCCGGAGGACACCCTCCGGCGCCTCGATGCGATCATGGACTGCAGGGAGCGGTTGGCGGCGAACGTCAATCCGCAGCTGGCCTTCGAGGCGCTGACCTTGGCGTTGCGGCACGGGTGATACGGGTGGGGCTTACACAACTTGTCCCCATTCGTTACATTTCCGTACGCGACTCTCAATGAGCGCCCCCGTAACGTTCGCTGGCTGATCGACCGAAATCCGGTTGCTCAACCCCCACAGCCAGGAGGTCTGCCTTGCGGCGAGCCTTGATTTCCGCCGCGTGCGCCGTCACCACCGTGACGGCCCTCGCGTTCCCAGCATCCGCAGCTCCGGGCCCGGCACAGGCGAAGGGCGAGGTCTCGGAGTACGTCGTCCTCTACAAGGAGGGCGCGTCCCTCGGACAGGCTCACCGGGCCGTCTCGGCGGCCGGCGGCAAGGTCGTGCACGAGAACCGCGACGTGGGCGTCGCGACCGTCACGTCCCAGAACCCGGAGTTCATCCACGCCGTGATGAACCAGCGGGCGCTCGACGGCGTCGCGCACAACCGGATCATCGGCGAGGCGCCCAAGGCCAAGAAGAAGGCGCCGAAGGCCGAGAAGCTCAACGGGACCCTCCACGGCGCCGAGAACAAGGCCGCCCCCGCGGGCAAGCCGTCCAAGGACACCGAGCCCCTGGCGGACCTGCAGTGGGACATGAAGCAGATGCACGCCACGGCGGACGGCTCCTACAAGAAGGAGCCGGGTGACCGGCGCGTGCTGGTCGGCGTCCTCGACACCGGCGTGGACGGCGACCACCCGGACATCGCGCCGAACTTCAACCGCAAGCTCAGCCGCAACTTCACCCACGACATCCCGGCCGACGCCAACGGCAACGAGGTCGACGGGCCCTGCGAGTTCACGTCCTGCGTCGACCCCAACGACTGGGACGACAACGACCACGGCACGCACGTCGCGTCCACGATCGCCTCGCCCCGCAACGGCCTCGGCATGGCGGGCGTCGCGCCGAACGTGTCGATCGTGAACCTGCGCGTCGGCCAGGACTCCGGCTACTTCTTCCTCCAGCCGACCGTCGACGGCCTCACCTACGCGGCGAAGAACGGCATCGACGTCGTCAACATGTCGTACTACATCGACCCGTGGCTGTGGAACTGCGGCGACAACCCCGCCGACAGCCCCGAGGACCAGCTGGAGCAGCGCACCATCATCAAGGCGGCGCAGCGCGCCCTGGACTTCGCGCACGACCGCGGCGTCACGCTGATCTCCGCGGCCGGCAACGACCTCGTCGACTACACCAAGACGAACACCGACGACAGCAGCCCCGACTTCCCGTCCACCCCGGGCGAGGAGCCGCACGACCGCACCGTCCCGGCGAGCTGCGTGTCGATGCCGTCCGAGGGCGAGAACGTCATCCCGATCTCGGCCACCGGCCCGAGCGGCCGCAAGTCGTACTACAGCAGCTTCGGCAACGGCTACGTCGCGGTCGCGGCGCCCGGCGGCGACAAGGTCGACAACGCCGACCAGCGTCCGGACGACAAGGGCGGCATCTGGGCGGCCTACCCGGAGCGGCTCGCCAAGGAGCGCGGCGAGCTGAACGCCGACGGCACGCCGAACGTGTCGTACATCATCCGCAGCTGCAAGGGCGACAAGTGCGCCTACTACCAGTCGATTCAGGGCACCTCGATGGCGTCCCCGCACGCGGTCGGCGTCGCGGCGCTCATCGTCAGCAAGTACGGGCACCGGGACCGCAGCGGCGGCCTGACCATGGACCCGCGCCTCGTCGAGCGGGTTCTGCGCGGCACCGCGACCCCCAAGGCATGCCCGAGCCCGGCGACGGTCGAGTACGTCTGGTACACCAAGTCGAACGGCCAGTGGGTGAAGCACACCTCCACCCAGACCTGTGAAGGCTCGAAGGGCCAGAACGGGTTCTTCGGCAGCGGCATCGTGGACGCGCTCAACGCCGTCTCGCGCTGACCCCGCCTGGACCACCCCAGGACGCGACCCCCGGCACCCGCCGGGGGTCGCGTTCTTTTCGCCTCGTCGGCTCGCGAACCCCTCGTGCATGATGGAGGCATGCCGTTCCGAGTCACCTTCGTCTGCACGGGCAACATCTGCCGCTCCCCGATGGCCGAATGGATCCTGCGTCACCACGTCGAGCAGGAGGGCTTGGACGTCGAGGTGGACAGCTCCGGCACCGGCGGCTGGCACGTCGGCGACGGGGCCGACGAGCGGACGGTCGCGGCGCTGGAGCGCGCCGGCTACCGGTCGGCGCACATCGCGCGGCAGTTCGACGCCGCCTGGTTCGACGAGTACGACATGATCATCGCGATGGACGCGGGCCACGAGAAGGCGCTGCGCTCGATGGCGCCGAACTGGCAGGCGCGCGGGAGCATCCGGCGGCTGCGCGAGTTCGACCCGGACGCGGGCGGCGACCTCGACGTCCCCGACCCCTACTACGGCGGCCGTGACGACTTCGACCTCGTTCTGTGGCAGGTGGAGGCGGCGATGCCCGGCCTGCTGAAGGAGATCCGTTCGGTGCTCGATGACGGCTGAGCGACTGCGGCCGCGCCTGGAGAGGCTGCTCGGAACCGGGGTCGAGAAGGTGAAAGACCTCGGTTCCAGCCATTCCTGGACGTTGCACAGGGCCTCCCTGACCGACGGCCGCGATGTGTTCGTGAAGGCGGCGCAGGACCAGGCGGGCGTGTTCGCGGCAGAGGCGGCAGGGCTCCGCTGGCTGGGGGAGGCAGGCCCTGGGACGCCCGTCCCCGACGTCGTCGCGTCCGACGACCGCATGCTCGTCCTGCCGTGGCTGCATTCGGCGCCACCGTCCCGCGAGGCCGCCGAACGTCTCGGACGGGAACTGGCCGCCCTGCACACCGGGAACCGTCCTGACGCCTACGGCGCGCCCTGGGACGGCTTCATCGCCGACCTCCCCTTGGACAACACGCTGGACGACCGCCCCTGGCCCTCCTGGTACGCGGAACGCCGCCTCGAACCGTTCCTTCGCCTCGGGGCCGCGCACCTGTCGTCCGGCGACGTCCGCCTGGTGGAGCGTGTCATGGCGGACATCGAGTCACTTGCCGGACCGCCGGAGCCGCCGTCCCGCGTCCACGGTGACCTGTGGTCGGGGAACGTCCTGTGGACGGGCGAGCGGGCGCTGCTCATCGACCCGGCCGCGCACGGCGGGCACCGCGAGACCGACCTCGCCATGATGGCGCTGTTCGGGACACCGCACCTCGACACCGTCCTCGGCGCCTACGATGAGGTCGCGCCCCTGGCGGACGGATGGCGCTCCCGCGTCCCCCTGCACCAGCTGCACCCGCTGCTCGTCCATGTGGCACTGTTCGGCGGGTCGTACCGGGCGTCCCTGGTCGAGGCGGCCCGTGCGTCCCTCGGCTGAGGCGTCTCACGACTTGGTAACTCCGCCTTCATGGGTTTTTGTCGCGATCCAGATGCGGTAGAAACGACGGGCGATCCGGCAGGAAGGTGAGGTAGGCAACCCCATGAACGACGGCAGGCGCGGGGACCCGAGTACCAGTCTCGGCTCTTGGAAGGGTCTCGTTCCTCTCGGGGTGGCCGCGACCGCCGCGCTGCTCATCGGAGGGGGCGTGGACATGGTCCACCGCCACCAGCGCGCCGCCGACAAGGAGCACGAGGCCAAGCCCGCCGCCAAGGCCGAGAAGACCGAACCGCCGTACGTCGTCGGCGTCACGGCGAAGGGCGCGTCCCTCCTCGTCCGGGAGGTGCGCACCGGGGCGAACGTCGGGCTGCCCATCGCCGCCCCGCAGGGCCGCCGCTTCCACCGCGTCGCCGCACTCAAGGACGGCTCCTACATCGTTGCGACCCCCGGGGCCCGCGACATCACCTTCCAGCGCCTCCGCCTGGACGACGGACGTCCCAAGGACCTCAAGCCCATCCCCAAGGCCGTCGTCCCCGGCGTCTCCACCGCATGGTCGGACCTCGCCGCGAGCCCCGACGGCGCGCAACTCGCCTACGTCACCTACAAGGGTGCGAGCGCCCGCGTGGACGTTGTCACGGCGGAGACCGGCGCCCACAAGGTGTGGGCGACCAAGCTGCGGGCCCGCGTCGGAAGCCTCTCCTGGTCCGGCACCACGCTGTCCTTCGTCTGGAGCCCGGTCGGCTCCGCCAAGCACCAGGTCCGCACGCTCGACACGAACGGCGCCGCAGGCGACCTCCGGACCAGCAAGGCCGTCATGCCGCTGCCCAAGGGCAGCACCAACGCCGTCATGAGCCGGGACGGCACCTCCCTTATCGCGGCCATAGCGAAGAACTCCGAACTGACCCTCCAGACCTTCACGCTGCAGGGGAGCCCCACCAAGACCCTGTGGACCCAGAAGGTGAAGGGCGTCCCCACCGGCCTCGACATCGCCCACACCGGTCACAGCGTCATCGCGACCGCGGGCGACCTCTACGCGCAGGGCGTCCCGGCCGTCCCGGCAGGAGATCTCGCCGACGCCGCCTGGTGAGACCTAGAGTGGGTCGCACGAAACCGGGCGAACGGAGCGAACGTGGGCATGATGATGGCCGTCAGCTTCACCCGTTACGGCCGCCTGTTCTACCTGGATCCGGGCCCGCACAGCCCCCAGGTCGGCGACAAGGTCCTCGTCCCCACCGACTCGGGCCCCGAGGTCGCCGAGTGCGTGTGGGCGCCGCAGTGGGTCTCCGAGGACATCGACGGCCTCCCCGAGTGCGCGGGCCCCGCCACCGACGAGCACCTCGCCCGTGACGAGGCCAACCGCCGCCGCCGCGCCGAGGGCCGCCTCATCGCCAAGCGCCTCATCCGCAAGCACGACCTCCCGATGAAGGTCATCGGCGTCGACTACCTCGACGCCGACAACGTCTTCAAGATCTACTTCACCGCCCCGCACCGCGTCGACTTCCGCGCCCTCGTCCGCGACCTGGCCCGCGGCATCAAGGCCCGCGTCGAGCTGCGCCAGGTCGGCCCCCGCGACGAGGCCCGCCTCCAGGGCGGCATCGGCCCCTGCGGCCGCGACCTGTGCTGCGCCACCTTCCTCAAGGACTTCGAACCCGTCTCCGTCCGCATGGCGAAGGAGCAGGACCTCCCGGTCAACCCCCTCCGCATCGCCGGCGCCTGCGGCCGCCTGATGTGCTGCCTCAAGTACGAGCACCCGCTGTACGTCAAGGCGCACGGCAGCATGCCGGCCCTGGGATCGCGCGTAGAGACGCCGAACGGCCCGGGCCAGGTCGTGGGGCGCAACGTCCCCTCCGACAAGGTCACCGTCCGCCTCAACAGCGGCGGCCGCTGCTCCTGCCCCTCGGCCTCCGTCTGCTCCCCCCGCAAGCAGCACGACGCCCACTACAACCCCACCCCCGACGACACCTGACCGACCTGGACAGGCGGTGTGCGTGGCAGGATCCGCAGCATGAGCGTGCGGGTTTGGCTGAACGAGAGCGACCAGTTCGTCCCCGGCAGCGAGTTGTTTCGTTCGGACAGGTCGTTCACGGTGTGGGCGTACACAGTGAGCCACAGCCAGTTGTTGCTGCGCACGCGGACGACGGAGCGGGACGGGGTCAGGTCGTCGCGGATAGATGTGGTCTTCAAGCCGGTCCGGGCCATGAAGGTCAGGACCGAGTACAGCGACGGCCTCGTCATTCGATGCGCCGATCAAGAGGAAGCCGAGCACATCCATGCGGAGAGCGGCAATGTCGAACCGGGTGCTGGAGCCCACTGCCTGATCCTGGAGACGGGGAACGACCGCGACTACGTCGTGGCGCACGCCGTCGGCTGGGCAGAAGACATGGCAAGCGAGCGGGACCCGAGTGCTCTGGCCGGCTTCGCCCCTGGCAGCGACCCAGCCCGCATCCTGGGCTGACCGGCAGAAGCGACCCATTCGTTCGCAGTGGCCTATGAGGCGGGCTCGCAACGCGCGTGTCTTGCCGTAACCCGGGATTGATCCGGCTCGGGAGACGTTGAGTTTGCCGGGCCGCTGAAGCGGCGGACGGTGGGAGGCGTACCTACAAAGCAGATTCTCTGAAAGGAGCTTCCAGTGGAAGACGTCTACAGGCGTTTCTCGGGAGGCTGGGAACGTCGCGAAGATCTCCTCGCGCGGGCGCAGCAGAAGGGCGCCACCTGGGATGACCTTCGTGCCGCCGAGGCCAAGCGCATCGATCTGGCCCACTACGTCGACGCGCTGGAGGCGGGCGCTTCCCACGAGGACATCCTCGCCGCCGTGGCCGCCGGCATCCTGCCCTGGCTGTTCGTCAGGGCGATGAAGGCGAACGCCACCCCTGCGCAGATCATGGAGGCGCACCGGAAGCAGGTCGCCGCGGACGCTGCCTATGCCTGGGGCATCGGCGGATCCGGCTACATCGACCTGCTGAACAAGGGCGCGACGCACGACGAGCTCATCGTCCTGCACGACAAGGACGTCCACCCGCAGATCACTCAGCGGGCGCTCGAAAGCCGCCTCGGCATCGCCAAGCTGATGGAGGCGTACGACCAGGGTCTCCGCGGAGCCGACCTGCTCTGCTACGTGGAGGCGCAGGAGAACCAGGTGAACCCCGACGAGGTGCTCGCCGCTCATCGGCGGGGGCTTCGCGGGCTCGAACTGTACGGCCACATGAGGGGGCTCGCGCGCCGCTGATCACAGCAAGACGTGATCAGGCCGGGCAGGCGGGCACATCCTCCTCACCCATATCGAGATTCGCCGGCCTTCGTCCCTGGACGGGGGCCGGTTCTCGTTCGCGGCCGAGCGAGCGGATGCCGAGCGCTCTGACCGGTGGGCTCGCTGCTCCTGCCCGTCCCCCCGGGGGACGTCACATTCGTCGCGTCTGAGGGTTCACCTCTGTGAGCCTGACGATGGGATGGTGTGACCGATGGACGAGCACGAAGGGCTGGCCGCCCGCTTCGCTGCTCGTCGTGCTCGACCAGCTCACTCCCGCTGAGCGGTTGGCGTTCGTGCTGCACGACATCGACCGCATCGTCGGTTCGTCGGCGGCCTCGACGGCTTCCACGAACTGCATCGTGTCCTCCTCGCGTGGTTGCACTCGTACTTGTGAGCCCGGAGGACGTGCCGGTGTGACGGGAGTCTGGCGGAGGCCGGCCGCTCCCTACGGGGTGGAGAGAAGCGCGCCCTTTTCGTCGTCCATGCCCGCGGCGAGGAATCGAGTGGTGCCCGGTATGCGGGTGATGGCGCGGGCCTCGAAAAGGCTGAAGCCGGACGCCCGGATTCTGGTGCTGGTCCAGGTGCCCTTGGCGGTCCGGTGGGCGAGGGCCGATTCGTAGGCGTTGACGTCGGTCGAGCCGATGAGCCAGACGCCGCCGTCCGCGTCGATGATCGGTGCGCCGAACGGGCTGAGCCTTCCCGTCTTCTCCATGAGGCTTTCGGAGGTCCAGCGGCGTCCGTCGGCGTCGCCGTGCAGGAGAAGGGACGACAGGTGGAGATCGTTCGGGCCCATCGGCTCGGTGCGGGTCCCGTCCGTCCCGCCGGCCGGGACGCCTCCGGCGCCCTCGGCCGTGATCCAGACGCCGGCGGGAGTGGCGGCGATCGTGCCGAGCCGGTACCTCGTGTCCTGGTGGCCGGCTCTCTTCCCAGATGGCAGGACGTCGTCCAGCGGGACGGGCCTCCAGCCGGCGCCGTCCTGGTGGTACAGCCTGTTCTCGAAGGTGAGCGCCCAGATGTCCCGGGCGGAACGGGCGCTGGTGCGGGCGATCCGGAACGGCAGGCCGGTCTCCGACCATCCGTCCGCCGAACGGGTCCAGGCCGCTCCTGCGGCGCGCGACCCCGTTCCGTAGACCCGGACGTCCTGCGGGGAGAACACGTCCATCGCCGTGACGGTGAACCCCGGGAGCCGGCGGTCGATCGTCCAGCGTTCGCCGTTCCAGTGGAGGACGGTCGAGTCCGACCCGCCGAGGGCGACCGCCCAGACGTCGGACGCCGCGGACGCCCCCGCCGCCTTGACCGCGCCGATCCGTCCGCCCGGAAGGGCGACCTTGGTCCAGTCGTGGCCGTTCCAGTGCCTGGCCGTCGGCCGCCACACCGTGTCGTCCGGGCCGCGGCCGCCGAACGCCCACACGTCCGCCGGTCCCAGCGCGACGAGCTGGGGATCGACGCGCAGCGACGCGTCCGCGACCTCCACTCGCCACCGGGCGACACCGGTCCCCGTCCTCCACGGCGCCGACTCGACGGCCGGCGTCCCGCACCCCGCGAGGGCGAGCAGCGCCACGGCGGCGCCGGTTTTCGGCAAACGAATTCTCATACGCCCTCCATCCTGAAACGGTCGACTCATCCTGCGCCGCCGGGAATCGCGGCGGATGAGCTCCCGTACCTAGATGGCGCGGCCTGCCGTACTCACCGCCGACCTGGGTCTTCGTGGGGTTCGTCGTGAAGTTGATATACGGTCGCGGGCAACCTTGGCACCTTCCTCCCCTTGCCGGAGGCCCCGGGTTTTCGCACCATTCCGGAAAGCCGCCATTCCCCCGCAGGAGGCATTCCGTGAAACTGCGCGTCGCGACCTTGCTCGCGAGCATCGTCGCCGTCCTGGCCGCCGTCAGCCCCGGCGCGTCCGCGGCGCCGAGGGACGTCCGTCCCGTCGCGGCGCCGGGCGCGGAAGGGGGACAGGCGATCTATGGGCCCGGTGTGCGCTGCACCCTCGGGTTCAACGTGCGGCAGAACGGCACGTACTACTTCCTCACCGCGGGCGGTTGCGCTCAGGCCGGCATGGTCCTGTACGCCGATCCGGGGCTGACCGTCCAGCTCGGGACGGTCGTCTCGGTGACGAACCTCGCCGTCGCGCTCGTCCGGTACGTGGAGCCCTCCGTTGAGCGGCCCGGCAGCGTCCACCTCTACCCGGGGTCGCAGGACATCACGACGGCGGGCCGGCCGGTCGTCGGCCAACGCGTCTGCCGCAGCGGGCCCACCACGGGCGTGCGCTGCGGCAGCGTGACGGCCATCAACGCGACCGTGAACTTCCCGGAGGGGACGATCACCGGGCTCGCGAGGACGACCGTGTGCACGGAGCCCGGGGACAGTCCCGGGGCTCCGTACTTCTCGGGCACCACCGCGGTCGGGCTGGGGATCGGCGGAGTGGGGGACTGCGCCAGCGGCGGGTCGTCCTACTTCCAGCCGATCTCTCCGGTGCTCAGTGCCTTCGGCGTCAGCGTGTACTAGCGCTTGGGGAGGAGCTGGGCGAGCGCCGCGGTGACGCCGCAGAAGGCCATGACCGGGAGGAGCGACGCCCGGAAGGCGTCGGCGACCTCGCCCAGCGCGCCGTAGAAGACGATCCCGACGAGCGCGACGCCGAGGGCGTTGCCGACCTGCTGGGCGGTGGACAGGACGCCGGCGGCCGAGGCGGCGTCCCGGTCGGTCACGCCGGACAGGACGAGCGCCGACAGCGGTGCCAGGACGAACCCCATGCCCGCTCCCACGAGGGCCAGGCCCGGGATGAGCCAGCCGATGGCGTGCCCGATCGCGGCGAGCAGGAGGACGCAGCCGGCCGCCTGCACTGCGGCGCCCAGGGCGAGGACCTGCCGTCCCAGGCGGGCGGCGATGGCCGTGGCGCGGGTGGACGCGGCGAAGTAGCCCGCGCCCAGGGCGACGAAGAGCAGGCCCGACTCCAGGGCGCTGAGGCCGCGTCCCTGCTGGAGGTACAGGGCGAGGTAGAGGAAGAAGGACGCCATCGCCAGGGTGTAGACGAGCGCCAGGCCGCTGCCGACGCGGAACGCGGGCTGACGGAAGAGAGCGGGTGCGACGAGCGGTGCGCTGCTGCGGCGCTGGGAGAGGGCGAACGCGGCGAGCAGGACGGCCGACGCGGCGAGTGACGCCCACGTCCAGGCGGGCCAGCCGAGGCGGCGCCCCTCGATCAGGGGCAGGACGAGCGCGATGAGGCCGAGGGTGACCAGGACGGTCCCCGTGACGTCCAGGCGGGTTCCGGTGGTGCGCGGCTGGGACGGGACGGTCCGGCGGACCAGCGCCAGCGTGACGACCCCGACCGGGACATTGATCAGGAAGATGCTGCGCCATCCGGTGCCGAACAGGTTCGCCTGGATCAGCGCACCCCCGATGAGCTGCCCGAACACGCCGCCCAAGCCCATCGCCAGGCCGTAGGCGGTGAACGCCTTGGCGCGGGCCTCCCCGGTGAACACGCCGTTGATGATCCCGAGGACCTGCGGCATCAGGAGCGCCGCCGCGATCCCCTGCACGACTCTGGCGCCGATCAGCGTGGCGGGGGACGGGGCGAGCCCGCACGCGAGCGAGGCGACCGTGAACACCGCGAGACCGAGCGCGTACATCCGGCGGCGTCCGGCCAGGTCGCCGAGGCGGCCGCCGGTGATCAGCCCGCTGCCGAGCGCGAGCCCGAAGCCGGCGACGACCCACTGGATCGCCGTCGCGCCGGCGCCCAGGTCGGTCTGGATGTCGGGGATCGCCACGTTCACGATGAAGAAGTCGAGCGTGGTGATGAAGACGCCGGTGAGCAGGACGAGCAGGGCGCCGATGGACGCGGTGGGCGAGGGCGCGGCCTCGCGCGGGTGCCGTCCCGCCACTGGAGTCGCCGTGTGCGACATGGTTCTCCTCAGGTCGTCGTTATCCGCGCCTCGACGATCTCGCTGGGGAGGTCGTGAAGGCGATGACCTGTGGGGTAATGAGGCGTAATTAGGTTGTGCGGCCGGCGGCGCGCGATCTAGCGTCCCGTCTCATGGACTGGGACAGGCCCGCACGGCGGCTCGGGATCGACGATCTGGCCGCCTGCCAACGGCTCGCTGAAGACCGCGACTGGGGGCGCGAAGACCGCAAGTGGCGGTTCCTGTTCTCGGTCGGCGACGTCTATGGCATCGACGACGGGGAGGGCGAACTCGCCGCGGTGACGGTGTCGACCCCATACGGCAGGGACGTCGCCGCCATCAGCATGGTGCTGGTGGCGAAACGCTACGAACGGCGTGGTCTGGGCGGCCGCATCATGCGGCACGCGATGGACAACACCGAAACGAAGAGCTTCTGCCTGACGGCTACCGAATACGGGCGTCCGCTGTACGAGCGTCTGGGGTATCGCTCCGTCGGGCTCTGCACGACGTATACGGGCACGGGCGAGGGGCCTACGGGGCGGGGCGTATCCGTGCCTGCTGAGGCGGACGACATGCCCGCCGTCCATGCACTCGACACCGAGGTCTTCGGGGCCGACCGTTCACGGCTGGTCGACGGACTGCCGTCGTTCTGCGAGACGTTCCATGTCGTCCGGGACGAGTCCGGCCTCAGGGGTTTCGGGGGCGTGTGGTGGAACGATGACCGGGCCGTGGTCGGCCCGGTCACCGCGCAGGACGGCGAGACGGCGCTCGCGCTCGTCGAAGAGATCGTTCCCGCGGGGCCGATCCGCCTGGACATCGACCACCGGCATCCGGAACTGGTCGACTGGGCGCGGCGGCACGGCCTGGCGCCCGCGTTCACCACCACGGTCATGGAGTACGGCGCGCCCGTCGCGAACGACCCGTCCCGCCTCCACCTTCCCGTGGCGCAGGCCCTCGGCTGACCTCAGCGGGCCTCCGGCCCCGCCGCGGACGGCCTCCCGCCGGGCAGCGCATAGCGGACGATCTTCTTCCAGGTGCCGGTGACCTGCTTCGACAGCGTGCCCGTGTGGTACGGGATGTCGTACTTGTCGCACAGCGCGCGGACGCGCGGGGCGATCTCGCCGTACCGGTTGCTCGGCATGTCCGGAAACAGATGGTGCTCGATCTGGTGGCTGAGGTTGCCGGTCATCAGGTGGAACAGCTCACCGCCGGTGATGTTCGCCGAGCCGCACAGCTGCCGCACGTACCACTCGCCCCTCGTCTCGCCGTCCAGCCGCTCCTCCTCGAACACCTCCACGTCGCCAGGGAAGTGCCCGCAAAAGATGATCATGTGCGCCCAGACGTTCCGGACCGCGTTCGCGGTGGCGTTCGCGGCCAGCGTGGACAGGAACTGCGGGCCGCTGAGCAGCGGGAACGCCAGGTAGTCCTTGCCCCACTGGCGCCGGATCTTGCGGCCGATCGCGCGCAGCTTCTCCCTCGTCACCGCCTCGTCGGCCGTCCCGTCCCGGATCTTGTCGATCTCCAGGTCGTGCAGGGCCACCCCGTACTCGAAGAACAGCGCCAGCAGCAGGTTGTAGAGCGGCTGCGCGAGGTGCGCCGGCGACCACTCCTGCTCGGGGGCGACGCGCAGGATGCCGTAGCCGACGTCGTTGTCCTTGCCGAGCACGTTCGTGAACGTGTGGTGGACGAAATTGTGCGAGTGCTTCCACTGCTCGGCGGGCGAGACGTTGTCCCACTCCCAGGTCGTGGAATGGATCTTCGGGTCGCGCATCCAGTCCCACTGGCCGTGCATGACGTTGTGCCCGATCTCCATGTTCTCCAGGATCTTCGCGACGGCCAGCGTCGCGGTCCCGGCGATCCACGCGGGCGGCAGCGCGGAGGCGAGCAGCATCGCCCGGCCGCCGATCTCCAGCCCGCGCTGCCAGCGGATCACCCGCCGGATGTAGGACGCGTCGCGCTCGCCGAGACCGGACATGATCTCCTCGCGCAGCGCGTCCAGCTCGGCGGCGATGGTCTCGTAGTCCTCGGCCGTCAGATGGTCGGTCATGCCGCTCCCCTCACAGTTCGATCTCCACGGGCCCGGCGGCCGCCGAGACGCAGGTCTGGACGATCTCGCCCTCGTCCCCGTGCACCTCGCCGGTGCGCAGGTCGCGGACCCTGCCGGACGCCAGCCGCCCGACGCAGCCGCGGCAGATGCCCATCCGGCACCCGCTCGGCAGCAGCGCGCCGGCGTCCTCGCCCGCCACCAGGAGAGGCGTGCCCCCGTCCGCGTCGGCCGTGACGCCGCTCCTGGTGAACGTGACGCGCCCGCCCTCGCCTCCGCCGCCGGCAAGGGCGGTGCGGAAGCGCTCGACGCGCAGCCTTTCCCCGATGCCGGCGGCCCGCCAGTGCGCGGCGAGGTCGTCGAGCAGGCCGCCCGGCCCGCACGCCCACGCCTCGCGCTCCGCCCAGTCGGGGCAGATATCGGCTATGTCGGACGGCTTCAGGCGGCCGTCGGGGGTCGTGTGCCGTTCGTGCAGCCGCACCCCCGGCATCCGGCGGAGTTCCTCACCGAAGATGACGTCCCCGGCCGTCCGGTCCGAGTGGACGAGCACGGCGTCGGACGCTCCGTCGAGATGCCGCAGCATCGCCATGACCGGCGTGATCCCGCTCCCGGCCGTCACGAACAGCAGCTTGCGGGGGACGGGCGAGGGCAGCGTGAACCCGCCCTCGGGCGGCGACAGGCGGACGACCGTTCCGGGACGGATCTCGTTGACCAGGTGCGCCGAGACGAACCCGTCGCGTGCCGCCTTGATGGTGATCGTGATGCGGCCGTCCCGGCGCGGCGGCGACGACAGCGAGAACGTCCGCCAGTGCAGGACGCCGTCGACGTCCACCCCGATCCTGACCCACTGACCCGGACGGTGGCCGTTCCATGCCTGCCCCGGCCTGATCACCAGGGTCGCGGCGGACGGGGCCTCGTGCCGGACGGCCTCGACCCGTCCGCGCGGCTCGGCCGTGGACCACAGCGGGTCGACCAGGCCGAGGTAGTCCTCCGGCAGGAGCGGCGTCGTGAGGAGCCGGGCTGCCGCCGCGATCCGCCGTCCCGCGGCGGAGCGGCCTGGGCGGCCTGGGCGGCTCGGTGCGATGGTCAAGGTTTCCTCCCCGAGGGCGCGCTAACTTACGCTCGCGTAACCTACGGTCGCGTAGGAATCGCGGAGGATTCAAGGCCTCGGACACCAAAGCGATAGGCATCACACCATTGCACGATGTTCCATCCGTTGATGTAATGCCCGCTGATAAACGGCGGCGGGAAAACTGTCGGCCGGGTACGATCCTTCGCGCCCGGCCGATGAGGAGCCGACTCGCCCGAACGAGCGGCCCCTCCGCAGAACTTGGTCTTCGGCCGCTCCTGCAGCACCCGCCGACGAGGATGTCGACCTCCTCGGGGGATCGCTTGGCGACTGCGGCGATCTCAAGAGACTGGCCGGGCGGGGGGTGGGGAGTGGCCCCCTGGGGCACCGCTCGGCCGGTGACAGCTGCGCGTTATGGCAAGTCGGCTTGCCGAGACCGCGAACCCTACGCCTCGGGTTGGACGGTCATCTCCTCGTTGATCGCGGCCATCACCACATCGATGGGGACGCACACCGACTCTGGCGTCAGCTCGGGTCGCGGCCCCCGGCCCTTGCGCCAGATGTACGTGACGTCGGCGCCGTCCACCGTGTGGGCGCGAATGGGGTTGTGGTTGGTCTCCAGTGTGGCGACCTCGACGTCCTGATCGAGTTGCGGGATCAGGTGCTCGCGGACGAGGCGGCACAGCACGCGATGCCAGACCTGGCCCGGCAGGTAGCCGCCGCGGCCGGTGAAGCCGATTGCGTCGAGGTGGTCGAGCAGTTCGTCGGGCTTGTCGCCGTCATTGAAGCCCCACTTCGACAGCAGCCCCTCCGAGGCGAGTTCCAGCTCCTTCATGAGGCCACCTTCTCAGCCTTGGCCCTGCACTTCTCCTCGTTTTCGGCGTCCCGCCTGAGCTTCTCCACGAGCAGGTCCCGCACGTCGCTCACCCGGTACAGCGGGTGCCCGGCAGAGTCGCGCCCGTCCGGCCGAGCGCATGGCGGGTCCGGGCACGCCGGCCTCGCGCAGTCCGGCGGCGCGTGTGCGCTCGGATCTCCCACACGCGGCCGAGGTGCGGGACGCTGCCCGCCCACACGCGCTACGGCACTGGTTCGCGACGGCGCTCGGCGATGCCGGGGTGAGCCTGGCGGGCGTGATGGAGTTCCTCGGGCACTCGCGGAAGGGCTCCCGGTCGCCGGTGAAGCTCGGCGTCTACAGCCACGTCACGGAGGAGACGTACGAGGCCGCCCGGAGCGCGGTCGACCGGTCCCTGTTCCGCCTCCGGCCGGTCCAAGATCAAAGCTCGAACGGAACAGAGACGGAACAGGCGGCCTCGCAGTGATCGGCGATCAGGCGAACTTGCTGGTCGGGCGCGGTTGCAGCACCCCGTCCACGAAGATGTCGACCTTCTCGTTGTAGAAGCAGACCAGTCCTGCGACCTTGCGGCTCTCGTCCAGCGGTGTCCGGTACGACCAGGCCAGATCCTGGTGCGAAACGCCGTTCGCCCGCACCGACCAGTACTCCGCGGTGCCCTTGTACGGGCAGTGCGAGACGGTGCCGGTGGGTTCGAGCAGGTCCATGCGGACATGCGGCTTCGGCAGGTAATAGCGCACCGGCAGGCCCGTCTCGAACAGCAGCCGAGGGCTGGACGACTCCGCGACCGTGACCCCGTCCACCTCGACCCGGACGTGCCGCGACGACGCCAGCACGTCCACGCGCGTGTACGGGTCGCGGGGGTGGACGAAGACCTCCTCGTCCTCTTCGAACCAGGCGTCCATCGCACTCCAGTCGAGCCGGACGAAGCCGGGCATCTCGCTGTAGCGGAGCGCGGCGCCCGGAGCCTGCGCGCCGTCCACCTTCACCGTGTAGGCGGTCGCGTCGCCCCTGCTCGGCGAACGCGTGCCCGGACCGTCCTCGACGAGTTCGGCCCGCACGTCCCCCTCGGGAAAGTAGTAGGTCGGGTAGTGGGGGATCTCCCAGACCAGGGACGGTCGTGTCGAGTCGGCCACCAGATGGCCGCCGAGGTATGCCCTGACGCGCTTGCCGCTCTCCTCGATCCGGAGGCCGGTCTTCCGCGATGTGCCCATGTCCTGGGCAACCCGACCGGATCGGGCCCTATTTCATCTAATTCTCACCCTTGCCTCACGAACGCCACATGAGCCCTCACGAGCCTCATCCGCATGAATCGGACACTCCTGGTCAACGGCGCGCTGGGCGTGCTGCTCGTCGCCGGGGCCGGAACCGCCTACCTCGCCCTCGGCGACGGAGACGGCGGCGCCGCCGCGTCCACCCGCCTCTCCCGCGTCGCGCGCGGGACGGTCGTCTCGTCGGTGTCGGCGTCCGGCTCGGTGGAGAGCGCCCGCAGCCGTTCGCTGTCCTTCGGCGCCTCGGGGACGGTCGCCAAGATCTACGTCAGGGCGGGACGGAAGGTGAAGGCGGGCGACGTCCTGGCCCGCCTCGACCAGACCGAGGCGATCGAGAACGTCGACGCGGCCAAGGCGAACCTGGCCGTCGCCGCCGACGGGGACACCTCGTCCGGGAAGGGGTACGCCGGCTACGTCCAGGCGAAGAACTCCTACAACTCCGCTTTGCGGGCGTACCAGGGGACCGTCCTCAAGGCCCCGTTCGCCGGGACGGTGACCGCCGTCAACGGGACGGTGGGCGGTAGTTCGAGCGGTTCGTCCTCATCCTCTTCGGGTGCGGGCTCCGGCGCCGGGTCGTCCTCGTCCTCCACCACCCCCACCTCTTCGTCGTCGTCGGGCTCGGGCTTCATCGAGCTCGCCGACACCGCGCACCTCCAGGTCGAGGGCGAGTTCACCGAGGCCGACACCACCAAGCTGAAGGCGGGCCAGGCCGCCACGGTCACGTTCGACGCGCTCACCGGCACGACCGCCACCGGCAAGATCACCACCATCGGCGCGGTACCGACGACCACCGACAACGTCGTGAAGTTCCCGGCCGTGATCGCGCTGGAGGACGTCCCGTCCGGGGTCCGGCTCGGCCAGACCGCCACGGTGGAGATCACCGTGGCGCGGGCGGAGAACGTCCTGTACGTGCCGAGCGCGGCGGTCAGGACGGCCGGCGGGCAGAGCACGGTCACGGTCGTCCGCGACGGCAGGCAGGTCCCCACCACGGTCGAGACCGGCGTCAAGGGCGACCAGGGCACCGAGATCAGCTCGGGTCTGAAGGAGGGCGACGAGGTCGCCGTGACCTCCACGTCCACCAGCGGGAACACCGGCCGGCGCGGCTTCCCGGGCGGCGGCGGACCCGGGCTCGGCGGCGCCCCGGGCGGCGGAGCGCCGGGCGGCGGTGGTCGTCGATGACGGCGCCGGTACCCGCCCGCGTCCCGCCCGTTCTCGACATCCGGGACGTGACCAAGGTGTACGGGACGGGCGACACGGCCGTCCACGCCCTGCGGGGCGTCTCGCTGACCGTGGAACGCGGCGACTACGTGGCGATCATGGGCGCGTCGGGCTCGGGCAAGTCGACGCTGATGAACATCATCGGCTGCCTGGACGTGCCGAGCGCCGGCCGCTGCCTCCTCGACGGCATCGACGTCGTCGGCCTCGGCGAGCGCGGCCTGGCGACCCTGCGCAACCGCCGCATCGGGTTCGTCTTCCAGTCGTTCAACCTGATCCCGCGGATGACCGCGCAGGCCAACGTCGAACTGCCCCTCGCCTACGGCGGGCTCAAGGGCGCCGACCGGCGGCGCCGTGCCCTCGCCGCCCTCCGCGAGGTGGGCCTTGCCGACCGCATCCGGCACGAGCCGAACGAGCTGTCGGGCGGCCAGCAGCAGCGCGTCGCCGTCGCCCGCGCCCTGGTCACCGCGCCGACGCTGCTCCTCGCGGACGAGCCGACCGGCGCGCTCGACAGCGCCTCCACCGCCGACGTCCTCGGCGTCTTCGACCGGCTCAGCGGCACCGGCCGCACCATCGTCGTGATCACCCACGAGGACGACGTCGCCGCGCACGCCAAGCGGATCGTCCGCCTCGTCGACGGCCGCGTCGTCGAGGACGTCCGCCGGGAGGTGGCCAGGTGAACCTCACCGGCCTTCGATTCGCCCCGTCCCCGAGGGAGGCCGGGTGAGCGCTCTGGAGATCCTGCGCTTCGCCGTCCGCGGCCTGTCGGCCAACAAGCTGCGCAGCTCCCTCACCACGCTGGGCATCCTCATCGGCGTCGGCGCCGTCATCCTGCTCGTCGCGGTCGGCAACGGCTCGTCCGAGCAGATCAAGAAGAGCATCCAGCGGCTCGGCGCCGACTCCCTCACCGTCACGCCGTCCACCACGGGCCGCGGCGGCCCGGGCGGCTTCGGGACGGCGGACCAGGCCTCGGGCCCCCGCACCCAGGCCCGCGACCTCACCGCGGAGGACGCCGAGGCCCTCACCGCCACCGGCCAGGGCCCCGTCGGTCAGGAGCGCCTCACCTGTCGCGACCAGCCAGTCCGTCACCGCGGGGTACGCCGGCACGAGCGCGACCATCGGCCAGTTCGTCGGGACGACCCCGACCTACTTCGCGGCGGCGAACAAGACCCTCGCGTCCGGCACGGCGTTCACCGCCGCCGACGTCGCCGCCGCGCGCAAGACGGTCGTGCTCGGCAGCACGGTGGCGTCCGACCTGTTCGGACGGGTGAACCCGATCGGCAAGAAGATCGACGTGGGCGGGATCCGCTTCACCGTCACGGGCGTCCTCAAGGCGACGGGCTCCTCCTCGTCCACCTTCTCCGACCCGGACAGCATCGCCGTCGCGCCGCTCCCGGCCGTCCAGGAGACCCTCACCGGCTACGGCGCGCTCGACCAGATCATCGTCCAGGCCACCGGCAGCGACACGGTCGGCGCCGCCGAGGCCGAGGTCACCCAGATCCTCGGCCAGCGCCACGACACGGCCTCGTCGGGTACCGCCGACTTCACGGTCTCCAGCCAGGCGAGCGTCCAGTCGGCCGTCAGCGAGTCGAGCCGGACCTTCACCGTCCTCCTCGGCGCCGTCGCGGCGATCAGCCTCCTGGTCGGCGGCATCGGCATCACCAACATCATGCTGGTCACCGTCACCGAACGGACCCGCGAGATCGGCATCCGCAAGGCCATCGGCGCCCCGCGCGGCGCGATCCTCGGCCAGTTCATCGCGGAGGCCACCGTCCTCAGCCTCACCGGCGGCCTCCTCGGCGTCCTCGCCGGCGTCCTCGGCAGCCTCTTCACCATCGCCGGCGTCAAGCCCGTCCTGGTGCCCTCGTCGATCGTCCTGGCCCTGGCCGTCTCCGTGGCGATCGGCCTGTTCTTCGGCAGCTACCCCGCCAACCGCGCCGCCAAGCTCCGCCCCATAGACGCCCTACGCCACAACTGACCAAGGACCCCCATGCACCCCCACCAACCCCCGAACACCAAATGCCCCGCACTCCCCCAAGAGAGAAATCGCCCCCAGCACTCACCCCAATCCACCGCAAGGCGTCCCGCCCTCCCCTGGCCAACCAACCCCCGAGTACGCCGCCGTCCACCCGTCTCGCCCAACCCGCCCTCACGAACGCCCCAAACAAAACAGCCAGCAGCGCCACAAACAGAACACACAGCACAGGCCAGGCATACGGACCAGGCAAGACAGGCAGGACCGCCAGCGCGTGACCGGCGGGACCGGCAGTGCGGGCGGCGCAGCACGGGCGGTGCGGGACGGGCGACGCAGGCCAGACGAGCAGGCCAGACGAGCAGGCCAGGACCGGCAGGCCGGGCTGACCGAGCGGGCTGGGCTGACCGAACGGGTCGGGCTAGCTGGCCGGGCGGGCCAGGCGGACCGAACAAGACAGGCAGGCCGAACAAGACAGGCAGGCCGAACGGGAATGCGGTGTGCGGCGTGAAGGTGCGTTGTGAGTCGGAGGCGGGATATGCCTGAGAAGCCAAGGGGGGATGCGGAGCTGCTGGCGAGCTCACCCTTCGATGATGATCTAGATACCGATCTGGCGGCGCGTCCGTCACAAAGGTCTCGTCCAGGGCCGACGCTCTACCTCGCGGCCGGAGTAGTCCTGGTCACCGGTTTCCTTGGCGGCGTCCAGGCACACAAGTGGTCCTCGGACGGGTCCTCTGGCCCGTCCGCTGGTGGCTTTGCCGGAGGGCAGGAGCGAGGACGCACCCGGACCAACGGTTACGGAGGTCCACCCGGGGCCTCGGCGCCCCAAGGAGGCTACGGCGCGAACGGTGGACCCGGCGGGGCACCGGGCGACGGATCGGGCGGGGCGGCCAACGGCCCGGGGAACGGCCCGGGGAACGGCCCGGGGAACGGCCCGGGGAACGGCCTGGGCAACGGCCCGGGCAACGGCCCGGGCAACGGTGCGGGAACCGCCGGGACGGTGACCAAGGTCGTCGGCAGCACCCTGTACCTGCGCACCGCCTCCGGCGAGACCGTGAAGGTCAAGACCACCGGCACGACCAAGATCCGCATTGTCGAGGACGGCAAGCTGCGCGACCTCGGGGCCGGCGCGACCGTCGTGGTCCAAGGCTCCACGGGCCAGGACGGCGCCCTGACCGCGACCAGCGTGAACGAAGGCTCCGGTCGCTGATCGTCCACCCCCCGCCCCGTCGACAGATCGAAGAGGGAGAAACACCTCAATGGGCAACACACGCGCGTTCCGGATGCTCGGCCTCCTGACCATCGGAGGGGTGGTCCTCCTGAGCACGGCCTGCGGAAACGGTGACAGTGCCGCAGGCCCGGACAAGACCGCCAGGGCCGACCCCATGGCCTCGTTCCGCGCCTGCCTCAAGAAGCAGGGCTTCGATCTCCCGCAGGGCAACGCCCCGGGCGGCGCACCACCATCTGGCCGCCTGTCGAACCGCCCGACCGACGCCCCGACAACCCGTCCAAGCGCCGACCCAGGAGCCGGACGCCCCACAGGCCGACCAGGCGGCCCTCCGGCCGGCGGCCGACCCTCCGGCGCCCCCAGCAACCGCCCCACAAGATCCGCAGCAGAGCAGAAAGCCATGCAAACCTGCGCCTCCCTAGCCCCCCAGCGCGCCCCCGGCCAAGCCCGACCCACACCCCCACACGAGTCCAGCAGCAACTGACAGAGGTGATACGGGCGAGTACCTCCCGCCAAGGCCCGAACCACGCCCCACGCGAGCTGAGCAGGCGAGCACCTCCGGTCGGGCCCGAACTACAGCCCCGCGCCAGCCCAACGGCAACCGGCAGAGGTGGTGCAGGCGAGTACCTCCCGCCAAGGCCCGAACCACGCCCCACGCGAGCTGAGCAGGCGAGCACCTCCGGTCAGGCCCGAACCACAACCGCACACCAGCCCAACGGCCTGACTGAGGTGAGCAGGCGAGCACCTCCCGCCAAGGCCTGATTCGGCCGCTGACTCACCCCACATCCCCGAGGCGGCAGCGAAGCTCCTGACCGCCAGCCGCCTCCGGCGCCTCGACCAACGACCCCACGAGAGCCACGGCAGAGCTCAAGACCATGTAGGCCTGCGCCTCCCCGGCCCCAAAGGGCCCGATCACCTCCAGCCTGGCGGCCGAAGGGTTGATCTTCGCATCCTGTTTCTGCAGGTAAAGGCGACGAGCTCTAGCTGGTCGACCTCAAGGCGGTGTGTTGCGCTCGCTTACTCGAAGGCAGGCTCAGGCTGGGGTGGGTGGGGCTTGTTTTGGTTTACGCGGGACGGTGAAGACGGGAACCAGAGCCACCACCAGAAGCACTGCCGTCCACCAGAAGGTGTTGGTGAAGGCGTTCGCCAGAAGGGACGGTGTTTCCGCTGCGCGGTGTGCAGCCGCCTCGTCCAGGCTGCCGGATGCGCCGGGGATCTCGTTGCGGATCCCGATCTGCAGGATGACCGCCGTCACCGCCGTGCCGAACGAACTGCCGATGCGGATCAGGATGTTCGCGCCGGTGGTCGCGGCCGGCACCGCTTCGCGGGGCAGGCCCTGGTAGGCCATGGCCATCAGGGGCGGCGCGATCATGCCGTGGCCGAGCCCGACGACGAGCATCGCGGCCATGATCGTGGCGCGTCCCGTGTCGGGGGAGAGGGTGGTGAGGGCCACGGTCCCGGCGAGGACGCAGAGGATACCGCCGATCACGAGCCACCGTCCGCCGAAGCGGTCGCCGAGCCGTCCCGATACCGTCATGGTGGCCATCGCGCCGAGCCCCATCGGGGCCAGCAGCCAGCCCGCGTCCAGGGCGGACTCCCCGCGGACGATCCCCGCGAACAGCGGAACGAGGATCATCAGGCCGAACATCGCGGCGCTGTAGAGGAAGAAGCCGCCCGTCGCGGCGATGAAGGCCCGGGTGCTGAGGCGGCGGAGGTCGACGAGGGCGCTGTCGCCCCTGCGGAACGCGTGCGCCGCGAACGCCGCGACGAGGACGCCGCCGGCGATCGCGGTGATGAGGAAGCGTCCGCTGGTCAGCTGCCTCCCGTTGCCGGCCTCCGACAGCGCGTACACCAGAGCCGCCAGGCCGGGGGACAAAAGCAGCATGCCGATGACGTCCAGCCGGGCGTCCGCGCTGCGCTCATCGTCGCGGGGCAGCATGCGCAGGGCGGCGAGCAGCGCGAGTGCGCAGAACGGGACGTTCACGAAGAACATCCACCGCCAGCTCAGGTTGTCGACGATCACGCCGCCGAGCAGCGGGCCCAGGACCGGGGCCAGCATCGCGGGTACCGAGACGATGCTCATCACGCGCCCCATCCGCTCGGGGCCGGCCTCCCGGACGAGCATCGTCTGCCCGACGGGCATCAGCGTGCCGCCGCCGAACCCCTGCAGGACGCGGAACGCGATCAGTGAGGGCACCGACCAGGCGAGCCCGCACAGCAGTGACCCGCCGATGAACAGCCCGAGCGAGACGAGCCACATCGTCCGGGCCCCGAACCGCCGCACCGACCACGCGGTCAGCGGGATCGCCATCGAGAGGGCGAGGGTGTAGCCGGTCACGACCCACTGGATGGTCGAGAGCGAGGTGCCGAAGTCCCGGCCGAGGGCGGTGATCGCGACGTTGACGATCGTGCTGTCGAGGACCGTCATGATCGCGCCGAGAACCACGACTACCGCGAGATTGCGCAGGTGCGGATCGATGGGCGCCTTCTGGACGGGCGGTGCGGTGCCTGCCGTGGTCATCCCGTCTCCTTCGGTTTCCGTACGCCGTATCGGTAACACCATACAGCGTAGCGCCCCATCCGTACATCGTATCGATACGGCGTCTCGCGTACGATCTCTGTTGTGGCGGCAACACCGAGGTCAGGCGATGTGTGGACGCGTCCGCGCGGCGGGCGCCGGCCGAAGCTGACACGCGAGGCGATCGTGGAAGCGGCGATCAAGCTGGCGGACGCGGAGGGCCTGGACGCGGTGTCCATCCGCCGCATCGCGAGCGAACTGGGCGTCCGGGCGATGAGCCTCTACACCCACATCGACGCGAAGGAAGACCTCCTCGACCTCATGTACGACGAGGTCGCCGAAGAGGTGCTGGTCCAGGGAACGCTGCCGGACGACTGGCGCGAGGCGATGATGGAGATCGCCCGAAAGGAGCGCGAGGCAGGGCTCAGGCACCCGTGGATGCTGCAAGTCGCAGGGCGTTCCATACGCATCGGGCCCAACGGCCTGCGCCACATAGAGCAGTCCATGGCAGCCGCCGCTCGACTCACCGACGACCCGGAAGGCATGCTGGCCATCGTCAAGACGGTCGACCACTACATGCTGGGCTTCATCACGATGGAGCGGCAGGCGGCCGACGCCGCCCCGCAGCACGTACAGACGACCCCCTTGGAACAGTCGTACGTACAGCTACTGGTGGAACGAGGCGAGCTTCCCCACCTCAAGCCCTTCTTGGAGACGAGCTTCTACCGCAACGACAGCTTCGACCTCGGGCTCAAGTGGCTGCTGGACGGCATCGAACACGAATACCGAGGGAAGTAGCCCTCGACCATCATGTCGACGTAGCGTAGGCGGCGGCGTACGTGCCGCTACGACGAGACGGGGACCGGGTGCGGGCAGCGAGACTCATCAGCGTGGCTACTGTGCTGGTCCTGGCGACGGCCACCGGCTGCGACAGCGGTGAAAAGGGCACGAGCCAGGCCGCGAGCGTCCCCACGGGCCTCGGGCAGTTCTACGGTCAGAAACCGTCCTGGAAGGGCTGTCGCAGCGGGTTCGAGTGCGCGACCGTACAGGTCCCCTTGGACTACACCAAGCCGTCCGGCGAGAAGGTCGACATCTCGCTCATCCGGCTCCCGGCCGAAGACAAGTCCGAACGGATCGGCTCCCTGCTCACCAACCCTGGGGGGCCCGGCGGTTCCGGAGTCGACTTCGTCCGCCAGGCGGCCCGCACCTTCGGGAACGACCTGCGCCGCCGCTTCGACATCGTCGGCTTCGACCCGCGTGGGGTGGCGTCCAGCGCTCCCGTCAGCTGCAACACCGGACCCCAGCTGGACGAGTTCTTCGCCACCGACGCCTCCCCGGACGACCCGAACGAGACCAACAAGCTGGGCAGCGAAAGCAAGGCCTTCGCACAACGTTGCAAGGCCAAGGCCGACGCGGAGCTGCCCTACGTCGGCACGGTCAACGCCGCCCGCGACATGGACGTCCTACGCGCTGCCTTGGGCGACCAGAAGCTCACCTACTACGGCGCCTCCTACGGCACGTACCTTGGCGCCTTCTACGCCGAGCAGTTCCCCAAAAACGTCCGAGCCCTCGTCCTGGACGGCGCCGTCGACCCGAAGCTGTCGTCCACCGACCTCCTGATCGAGCAGGCGAAGGGCTTCGAGACGGCCCTGCGCGCCTTCGCCGACGACTGCGTGAAATCGGGTGGCTGCCCCTTCGGCAGCACCTCGGACGCAGTCGTCGCCAAGGTCTCCGCCTTCCTCACGTCCACGGACAAGAAGCCCCTCACCAACACGCGCGACTCCCGCAAGGTCACGGAGTCCCTAGCCGTCATGGGCATCGCCCGGGCCCTCTACGTCAAGGAGTACTGGCCCGTCCTGCGCCAGGCCCTCACCCAGGCGATGCAGAAGGGCGACGGCACCCTCCTCATAGCTCTCGCGGACGAGATGGTCGAACGCAAGGCCAACGGCACCTACAGCAACCAGACCGACGCCAACATGGCCGTCAACTGCGTCGACAAGCCCAACCCGCCGAATCTCGCCGCCTACGGCAAGGCCGCCGAGCAGGCCAAGAAGGTCGCCCCCCGCTTCGGACCGTTCGTCGTCTGGGGCGGCCTCCCGTGCGTTTACTGGCCCGCCCAGACCGAACAGGCACCCAAGCCCATCACCGCCGAGGGCGCCGCGCCCATCGTCGTCATCGGAACCATCCGCGACCCCGCCACTCCCTACAAGTGGGCCCAGAACCTTGCCGGCCAGCTCTCCAGCGGCGTCCTCCTCACCTTCGACGGCGACGGCCACACGGCCTACCTCCAGGGGAACTCCTGCATCACCAAGGCCACCGACGACTACCTGATCAACGCCGACCCGCCCAAGAACGGGACCACCTGCCGCTGAATAACCAGTGCACACCCACCCCCCGACACCCGGTAGACTTCATCCCGCCGTGCCCCGCACGGCGCGCCGCCTTAGCTCAGTCGGCAGAGCGATTCACTCGTAATGAATAGGTCATCGGTTCGATTCCGATAGGCGGCTCCACCTCAGAGGCCCATCGCGACCACCCGCGATGGGCCTTCTGCATGATTGCCTGACACATCGCCTGACTAGACGTTCTCGGCAGCCACGGGGAACACGTCGTCCATGGCCTCGGCGCCGGCCAGCAGCGCGGGCCGGATCTGGTGCCGATAGACCGTCTCGGTGACCTCCGTGCTCTTGTGGCCGGCCAGCCGTGAGATGTCCCTGAAGGGGACGCCGGCGTCCGACGGGCCGACACGAAGCTGTTGTGTCATAGCGTCCGTGGCGTTCACTCGTCTGGGGTTCAGGTCCGTCTTCGCCATGACCGCCCGGAAGGACCAAGGGACGTTGTTGGCGTTCCGCTCGGTGCCCACGGTGGAAGCGAAGACCAGGCCGCTCCTGCCCAGGCCGTGTCAGCTGCCTGGCCCTGCTCGGCCTGCGCGAATCGACCGTCCCACCCCGTTTCGCGTTGGGGTGCGGAGGCCAGTTCTGTTCGGTACGTCTTCTCAAAGGGTGGGCTGGCGCTCCGGATGCCGAAGCGCACTGAGCCCGCCGGCGACGGTGTGGCCAGGCCCGACTGTTGAGGCTGGCACCGCACTACTGTTCGGCGGATGCAGAGCTCTTCGGATCAGGTTCCCGCGCTTCTCGATGGCCCAGGCGTCGAGGTGACAGACGGTCGTGAACTTCTCCTCGGATACTTGGACTGGTATCGCGAGGCACTGATGCGCAAGCTCGCTGGGCTGTCCGACGACGAACTCCGCGAGCCGGTCGAGTCGCTGGGGTGGTCGCCACTCGGGTTGGTGCAGCACCTCGGCTGGGTCGAACGCCGCTGGATGCGCTGGGGATTCGCTGCCGAAGACGTTCTCGCCTATCCGCCTGGGGGCGACGAGTCCGAATGGACCGTCTCTGTTGACCGGTCCACTGCGCAGGTCATGGCCGCCTACCGTTCGGAGGTCGCGAGGGCGCGGGCCCTGGTGGCGGACGCCTCGCTGAACGACCGGGCTTGCTTGGGCGGTCGGTTCCGGACGTCCGACCAAGCTCCCTCCCTTGGCAGGATCCTCTTCCACCTGCTCCAGGAGTACGCGCGCCACGTGGGTCACCTCGACATCGCCCGCCAGCTGCTGGACGGGACGACCGGCGAGTAGCCGTCGATGGACACAGCCCGTAGAAGGTGCGCGCTCCGACGCGTCCATGATTGCAATCGGTCAATCGAAAATATGGCCATGAGCCCTGGGGCGGCTGCCCCCACTGACCGGCACGTCCAGTCGCATCGGCTGCGCCCGCCGGACTCGGATCAGTCGGTCAGGTTCTCGGCGAGGATCTTCAGGTGGGTGTCGCGGGCCTCGGCGTGGCAGCGGCGGCCGGAGTCGGTGATCTCCACGAAGACGCCGCGGCGGTCGGCCTCGCAGAGCCCGCGCTGGACGTACCCGTGCTTCTCCAGGCGGGCGACCGTCCGGGACAGAGCGCTCTGGCTGAGGTACATGGCCGCGGCGATGTCCTGCATGCGACGCTTTTCACAGTCCTGATCCACGAGGCGGTCGAGCGTCTCGTACTCGCTCATGCTCAGGCCGTGGACGTCCTGCAGCGCGCGGTCCAGCGCGCACGCGACCGTGTTGTAGCAGGTCGCCAGCTTGCGCCAGCGGTCGACCAGAGCAGACTCCGCCTCCATGCCGCGCATCGTACCATGCACGCACATCAGATGCACGAGCATTAAATTCGTCGGAACTTTGTGCGTGGACATTTGATGCGTGTGCATGTACTGTCCCTCGACGTGACTATCACCGAGACCTCTCTCGACTCCGCCGTCCGCGCGCCGGGTGCCGTGCGCGCGCCGGCCGAGCAGACCTGGACCCCCCGGCTGTGGGGAGTCCTCGCCGTCCTGTGCGCCGTGTTGTTCCTCGACGGACTCGACGTCTCCATGGTGGGCGTCGCGCTGCCGTCGATCGGCGCTGAGCTGGGCCTTTCGACCACGTCACTGCAGTGGATCGTCAACGGCTACGTCCTCGGTTACGGCGGGCTGCTGCTGCTCGGCGGACGCACCGCCGACCTCCTCGGCCGACGCCGCGTGTTCCTCGCCGCCCTCGCCGTGTTCGCCGTTGCGTCGCTGGTGGGCGGTCTCGTCAACGACGGCACGCTGCTGATCGCCACACGGTTCGTGAAGGGGCTGGCGGCCGCGTTCACCGCGCCGACCGCGCTGTCCATCCTGACCACCACCTTCCACGAGGGGCCGGCGCGCAACCGGGCGCTGTCGGTGTTCTCCGTTTTCGGGGCCAGTGGCTACTCGTCCGGTTTGATCCTCGGCGGGCTGCTGACCAGCTTCGGGTGGCGCTGGACGTTCCTGACGCCCGTGCCGCTCGCCGTGCTCGCCCTTGTCGCCGGCATCGCGCTGATCCCGCGGGACCGGTCGGCAGCCGAGGGAGGACACGACATCCTCGGCGCGGTGACGCTCACCGGCGGCATGCTGCTCGCCGTCTACACGGTGGTCTCGGCGCCCGAGCGCGGCTGGCTGGACCCGGTCACCCTGGGCTCCGTCGTGGTCGCGGCGGCTCTGCTGATCGCGTTCTTCGTCACCGAGAACAAGGTGCGCCACCCGCTCATCCGCCTCGGCATCCTGCGGATCGGCTCGATCGTCCGGGCCAACCTGAGCATCGTCGCGCTGTTCGGCTCCTACCTGAGCTTCCAGTTCATGATGACGCTCTACCTGCAGGACGTGCTGCGCTGGTCGCCGCTGAAGATGGCCATGGCCCTGCTGCCGGCCGGGCTTCTCGTGGCCTTCGGCTCACCGTTCGTCGGGCGCCTGATCGACCGGTACGGAACGCCTCGCCTGATCATCAGCTCGATGGCCTCCCTGAGCCTCGGCTACGCCTGGTTCCTCGCCACGGCCGGGAACGCCCCGCACTACGTGTTCACGATCCTGCCCACGATGCTGCTGCTGGGCGGAGGGTTCGCGTTCGGCTTCAGCTCGATCATGGCGCAGGCCACGGACGGGATCGACGACTCCGAGCAGGGCCTGGCCTCCGGCCTCGTCCAGACCTCCGGCCAGGTCGGCGCCGCCCTGGTCCTGGCCGTGGTCACCGCGCTGGTCGCGGGCGGGACGGCCGCCGGCGGCGACGGCTTCGCCGAGTTCCACCCCGGCGTCAACCTGGTCAGCGCCGTCGCCGTGGTCGGGCTGGCGCTGAACCTGATCCCGCTCCTCCGCCGCTACAACCCGAAGCACACCTGACCGTCCCCACACCGCCCCCCGCCAACGTGGGCCGGCTCGCGCCTCCGCCGCGCGGCCGGCCCACGCCCGTGCCACGGGTTCTTCGCCCAGATGGCCGCTCCTCACGCCCAGCCCGCAACCGGACTCCCGTCCCCCGGCGCCATCGGCCCGCATCTTTCCCCCGCCCCCTCGGCCCGCGTCTTTCTGCCGCCCCGTCGGCCTGCATCTTTCTCGCGCCACCGCGGCCCGCATCTTTTTCGCACCACCTCGGACCGCATCCTTCTCCCGCGCCCTTGGCCCGCAGGCGGACTCCTGTTTCCCCCCGGCGCCCTACCTGCGATCGGCCCCCACTACTTCTCGCCTTCTCGGTCTAGGTCGTGGTCGGCGCGACATGGATCAGGGCGGGGGCCTCGCTGGTCCGGTCGAGGGCGATGCGGGTGCCGTCCTTGGAGTGCGTGGTGTCCATGAGTCCCCCAACTGCCGGGCCACGCTTCTGCCAATGCGGTGCGGGAGGGGACCCCCTCGTGCTCCGGGCCCGTCCGCCCATGCTGGGGTTCTCTGCCGTTGGTGCATGCCTTTTTGGTGGTCGCGAGGGGCTTCTCGGCCATCGGAGGAGCTCTTGCTCGCGCCCGGTGGGCTCTGGTTTCTGGCAGGTGCGGGCGGCCGTCGCCGCCTGTCGGGAGCGCCTGTGTCTGACGTTGCCGACATTTGGGACTCCAGAACGCTTTGTTGCATGGCGCCAGAGGGAGCGCGTGGAGTGGCGGGGGCGTCCCGTCTTGGGGACGCCCCCGCCTTGGGCTAGTTGGAGCGTTTCCAGAAGGGGCGGCGGGGTGGGGCCTCGCCGGTGAAGGCGGCGAGGACCTGGAGCGCCTGGGTCCACTGGTCGCTGACGGTGGGCTGGTCGGCGGTGGGTCGGAGGCGGTGCAGGTCGTCGCGCAGGTCGGCGAGGACCTTGGTGTCCAGGGAGAGGGTCTGCATTCGCTGGACGATCGACTCCAGGATGGGGAGGAGTTCGCTCAGCAGGTGCTGGATGCGCTCTTCTCGTGTATCGGGGACCTGGCGGAGGCGGCCCAGGACGTTGGCCAGTTCCTGCTGGAACCCGGCGAGGGGCGAAGGCGCGGGGCGGGACGAGGGCGCGGGGCCTGCCGGCCGGCGGGCGCGGCCGAGGGGGCGGCCTGCGGGACGGGCCGAGGCCGGAGGGGGTGCGCCGTAACCGGGAGGGGCGCCTTGCGGCATCGGGGGTGGGCCGGAGGGGGCGGCCGGCATCGGTGCAGGGGGCATGGGGGCCGAACGTGCCGGCGGGGCCGACCTCTGCAGGTCCATATCCATGTCCAAGTCCTCGTCCATGTCCATGGCGAAGGCCGCCGGGGACACCTGCCGTTCGGCCATCGGCGCGGCGCCTGCCCAGCCTCGGGGCGTCTCCACCGGCTGGACGACCTTGTGGGGCGTCCCGCCCTCGGTCGCGACCCGGCTGTCCACCGCTACGAACGCCGTGAAGCGGCACAGGACGCCGAACCGGAGGGAGGTCGAGATGATGCGCTGTTCCAGGTCGCCGGGGCCGCCGACCGTGTAGCGGTCCTCTAGGTCGCGCAGGTGCGCGCGGGCCCAGATGGATCGGGTGGCCGGGTCCTTGGTGACGATGCCGGTGGCGCGCTGCTCCCAGGCCGTGCCGTCGGATGCCGTCCCCCGGACGGTCAGGGTGCCGGACGGCGCGCCTCGGAAGCGGCCCGCGATCTGGAGCGGTACGCCGGGGAACAGGGCGCCCGGCCGGGTGGGCGCCACGGTGTCGGGGACGATCTCCAGCCCGTCGGCGTGCAGGGCGAGGCCGGTGGCCAGCGGGGCGGCGATCCGGTGGTGGATGTGCTCCATCGCCTCGTCGAGGCGGTCTTCGGACTCCACCAGTTCGCAACGGCCCCCGCCGATCGCGGCGAGGCGGTTCAGGAAGCCGGCGTTGACGGCCTGGTCGATGCCGACCGTGTGCACGCGGACGCCGTGCAGCCGCGGTTCGAGGTGGGCGAGGAGGTGGTCCTCGTTGCCCACCTGGCCGTCGGTGATGAGGACGAGGACCCGGTCGCGGGTGGGGTCGGTGAGCAGGCGGCAGCCCTCGTCGAGCGGGGCGAGCATCTCGGTGCCGCCCCGCGCGCCCAGCGCCGCGAGGTGCTCGACGGCGCGGAACCGGTTGCGGTCGGTGCCGTCGGCCAGTCCGGAGCCGAGGTCGCGCGGGCGCTCGATGACGTTGTCGAAGGACAGGACGGCGAACCGGTCTTCGGCGCGGAAGGTGTCGACGATGCGCGCGGCGGCGCGGCGGGCGGCGACCATCTTCCAGCCGTACATGCTGCCGGAACGGTCGAGGACGAGCACCACGTCGCGCGGGCGGGGCCTCGCTTCTCCCGACGGCAGGACGGTGAGGCTGAACGTCCCCTCCTCGCCGGACTCGTCCGGGACGAGGGCGAGGGCCGCGCTTTCGTGGGGGGCGAAGTCGAGGCGGAGGATGAAGTCGCGGTCGAGGCGCTCGCCCGGTTGCAGGCGCACGGTGGTCCGCTCGCCGTCGCCCTCCTCGGCGACCACATGCAGCGCCGACCGGATCTGGGTGAGCGGAAGCCCGGACGGATCGATGTCGACGGTGACGGCCAGCCGAACCGGGTTGGGGAAGCCGGGCAGCAGGACGGGCGGGCTGATCCGGGACGCGTCCGGCACGGCGTTGGTGTCGTCGGCCACCCCGGAGCCTGCGCGCTCGCCGTCGAGCGGGGCGCCGGGGATGTAGCGGGGGGCGACGACGAGCGGAAAGCGGAACGTCGCGCTGGACGCCGACTCGTGCGGCAGCAGCTGGTCGAGGGAGAGCCTGATCGTGATCCGCTCGCCCGGCAGGATGTTGCCCACCCGCATGGTGAACACGTCCGGGCGGTCCTCTTCCGCGATGGCCGCGCGTTGACCCGCTGCGATGGCGGTGTCGTAGTCCTGCCGCGCCTGCCCGCGCTCTTTCAGCCTCCCTTCGATGACCCTGTCAGCGGCTTCCATGCGCAGTGCGGTGACGGCGGCGCGGTCGGGCAGGGGAAAGACGTAGGTGGCCTCCAGCGGCACGTCGAACGGGTTTCGGAAGCCCTGGACGACCTCGATGCCAGCGGCGAGGCCGGTGATGGACGCGTGCACGTCCACGGAGTCGAGCGGCAGGTTTCCCCTGTCGGTGCTGAGCGCGCCGAGCCCGTGGTCGGGTACCGGTGGCGCGGTCTCGGGTAGTGGCAGGATGCGCACGGTCACTGAATCCTCCGAGGTGGGGCGGCGGGCTGGAAGTCGGGGCTTTCGGCGGGGGTGTCCACGCGGGCGAGCAGGCCGCGGCGGCGCAGTTCGTCGAGCAGTGGACGAGCGGCCGCCTCGATGGCGGCGAGGTCGTCGCCGTTCAGGTTCGGGACCTCAAGGAGCACGGTGAGGCCGGGAGCGAGCCGGACGCCCTGGACGATCGCGGGACGGTCTTCGCCATAGCCGCTGGCATCGACGTTCTGGTGGAACGACACATCGGGTCGCGTGCTCCAGAAGCTCCCTCTCTCGCTGCCCTCCGCACCTTTGGGGGCCGTTGGAGGCCCGCCTTGGCTCTCTGGGCTTGCGGGGGAGTGGCCGTGGGGAGCCTGCTCGGCGTCCCGAGTGGCCTGAGGGCTCGAGCCAGGGGCCCCGGTTGTTCGGCCGTGTGGAGCGCCAGGGGCCGGCAGGCCGCCTGAACGGGTGCCCGGCGGGCCGGGGAGGGCGGCGATGCGGGCGAGGTCCGCGTCGGTCGCGGCGGCGAGCTCGATCTGGATCTCGGAGATGGAGCGGCCCGAGGCCTGGCGCCGCTTCACCGCGACGAGTTGGAGGAGATGGCGGGGCCCGTACAGCGCGGTTCGGCCGCGGCGGCCGAGGGGCGGGTCGATGAGGCCGATGGTGGTGTACCAGCGGATCAGCCGCTCGTTGGGCAGGTCGCGCACCCGGCCGCTGACCTGCGCGGACCCGTCCGCCGCGAGAGCCGCGCCGGCACGGTCCGCCAGTTCGGCGATCGTCCAGGTGTCATCGTCCATGTGGTCGATGATGACACTGTCACGATGACAGTGTCAACTTCTTTCAGGTCGAAGGGCGCTCCCGTCCTGAGCCCCCTGGTCCCCGCGTGGGTATGTGGAGCGCGGGCCGCAGGGGAGCGTCGCCGCTGACCGGCTGATGGCGGGCGCCATGGCCGAATGCCGCCTTGGGCTATGGGGTGCCTGCCTGTGAACGAAGTCGTCGTCGAATTGCCCTTTGAAGCGTCATGGTGACGGTATTCGCTGTCCGGGTGACCGTTTGGTTAGGCCTCTGTGGCCCTCGCGGGAAGTGCGACCTCCCCGAACATGGAATGGTTATCGCCGACTGTCAGTCCGAAATTCCCGCTATATCACTCTTGGTAGTCACTTGATCGCTCAACGGGGCGGCGCGCTGGTCATGTGAACACGGTGAACCTTGCAGTATTACGGTCGAAGCGCCCCAAAGTCCATTAAGTGTGACACAGTCCAAAAAGACCTAATTGAGAGGTAACGATGATGTTCGGTGTCGGAGTGTGATCCCTTGAATTTGCTGGTAAAGAGCGTCGGCAGCCTTTACCTTTTCTGGCATGAGCGACCATCTTCTGGTGGAGACGCTGCGCGAGCGCGACCCCGGCGCCCCGGCCGCGGTCTACGACGCCCATGCCGAGAAGCTCTACGCGTACTGCTGGTTTCAGCTGCGGGGGCGCGACGCGGCGCAGGTCGCCCTGCGTGACACCTTCATCGTGGCCGAGGCGCACATCGGCAAGCTGCGCGAGCCCGACCGGTTCGAGCCATGGCTCTACGCCATCGCCCGGCTGGAGTGCGCCCGCCGCATGCCGCCCAGGCACCTCGTGCCGGACGTGCCGGTCGCCAGCCACGACCAGGAGGACGTCGACCAGCGCATCACGGCGTGGCAGGCCGTGCTGGGGTTGCCGCCCCTCTCCCGGGAGCTCCTGGAACTGCACGTCAGGCGCCGGTTGTCGGTTCCCGACCTCGCCGCCGTGTTCGGGTTGTCGCCGAGGGACGCGCAAACGGCGCTCGACTGCGCGCACGGCGAGCTCGAAGCGGCGCTGACCGCGGAGATGCTCGCGAACAAGGGGCCCTACGGTTGCCCTGAGCGTGCTCACCTGCTGCGTGAGCGGCAGGGCGATTTCACCCACGACCTCAGCAAGCGGCTGGTGGGGCACGCGCGAGAGTGTTCCGCCTGCGGAAGCCTCCGTCCCAGAAGCGTGTCGGCCGCCAAGGTGTACGGGCTGCTGCCCGACGCGGTACCCGCGCCAGAGACGCGGCTCAGAGTGATGAGTTGCTTCCTGGATCCCGAACTCGTTGGCTACAGGCTCTTCGTGGCCACTCGCGTCACGGAGTTCAGGTCCGATGGATTTCCCGTCCAGAGCGCCTCCGGACGCCCCGGGCGGGCAGCCCGTCAGAGCCGGCGCTGGAGGTTCACCCGCCCGCGTAAGGCGGCTAGGGAGGAAAGGGGAGCAGCCAAGCTCTACGCACAGGTCGTTCGTGCTTCTGCCGCGCTCGTGGTTGTGGCGCTTCTGTCAGCGTCCGGGGTCGCCTCCATGTACGTCGTCGGTGCCCAGCGTGAGGACAAGGACGAGCAGGCCGGCCCCCGTCCGACGGCCGTACCCGGCATCTCTCAGAGGCCTGGGCCCGTGCGGAAGTCGCCTGTTCCTCCGCAGGCGCCCGGTGCCCTTAACGCCCTTCCCATGGCCACGTTCCCGCTGGGCGCACAGATCTCGTCCGCGCCGCTGCCCGCTCTCTTAGACACGCCCTCGATGCTTGCCTTCTCTGATGGGGCCGCGATGTCTGTGGCCGCGGGCGTGCTGACGGTCTCCCCCCTCTTCCTGGACCTGGCAGGAGGATCAGACGGCTCCATAGAGTTAAAGGCAGAGGGCGGGCCAGTGACCTGGCAGGCGAAGGGCCAAGACTCCCTCAAAGTCAGTCCGTCCTCCGGAAGCCTTGGCCCTGGGCAGAGCGTGACCGTCCATGTTCACGTCTCGCGGCAGCGAGAGCCCTACGGAGGAACCACGCTCACGTTCCGGCCAGGTGGGACTCAGGTCCACGTCACATGGCGTTCCGATACGGCCGCTCCTACCGCGCCGCCTGAAGCGCACCGGCCAGCTAGTCCTGCGCAGGGGAGCACTGCGTCGAGCCCATCCGGCCCACCACGGGCCGACGGGGATCCTGCTTACTCGTCGCCTGTCCCTGCGGCGACCCCACTTCCGTCGCAGGCGCCCACACCGCCCCCCTCTGGCACCGCGCCGTCCGGCGCCAGTCCGACGCTCAGCGCCTGACACCCGGCGCCTGGCGCGCGACTGTTCGCCCACCTTCATCGCGTGGCGTTTGTACCTGCCATTTCCCGAGTCAACTACGCTTCGTAGCTGATCATTTGCGCTAGGTAGGACCGCGGGCGGGGAGGACGTGATCATGGCACCTGGCGCACCTGAGCTACGTCGCCGTCGCGTGACCCCGTCTCCCGCCAGTAGCAGGGCGCTGCGGCTGGTCGCTCTCACCTCTGGCGTCGCGATCGGCATGAGCGTTCTGGTGCCGGGTGCGTCCGCCCGCCCGTCGGACCCTCCCGGCCCCAGCGCGAAGGACGTCGAACGCAGCGAACGCGACGTCAGGGAGCGGGCGGCCGAAGTCGGGCGGACGAAGGCCATGCTCGCCCAGGCGGACGGCGAACTCGACAGGCTCGCCATCGCCGCAGAGGCCGCCGTGGAGCGCTACAACGGTGAACTGGTGCAGCTGCGGCGGGCGCAAGAGGCGTACAGGGACATTCAAGGAAGGCTTGCCGAGGCGAACCGGAGAGTGGAGGCGGCCCGAGCCGAGTTGGCGTCGTTCGCCGCGCAGGTCTACCGGGACAACACCGGCTACGACCCGATGTCCTCGGCCGTCGCGGGTGAAGGCGGGCCTCAGGGGTTCATGGACCGCGCCGGCATGGTCAAGATGCTCGCCGAACGCCGAGCCGCCATGTTCCGCCGGGTCGAAGCCTCGAAGACGGTCGCGGACGTGTTCCGCCGCCAGGCGAAGACCGCACTGGACGAGCAAGACGCAGCGACGAGGCGAGCCGACGAGGCCAAAGGGCTCGCGCAAGGCGCCGTGGCCACCCAACAAGCAGCCGTCCAGCGCATCGAAACTGACAAGCGCCATCTAGAACGCAAGCTTGGCAAAGCCCAGGCGAGGGCTGCGGAGGTCAAGCGCGCGCGGGAACGTGCGCTGGAGAGGGCGCAGACGCGCAAGTTCCGTTCGGATTTCCCCGTCCCGAAGGAGGTGCCGCCTGACGCACGCGGTGCCATCGCGGTCGAGGCGGCGCTCAAGTGGCTCGGAACGCCCTACTCCTGGGGCGGGGGCGACATGGAGGGGCCGACATACGGCATCGCTCAGGGCGCAGGGACGGTCGGCTTCGACTGCTCAGGCCTGACCATGTACGCGTGGAACAAGGCGGGTGTGCGGCTAGACCATTGGACGGGCACGCAGTGGACGTCCGGACCGCACATCCCCATCAGCAAGCTGCGCCCGGGTGACTTGGTCTTCTTCGCGACCAATCGGTCCGACCCGGCCACGATCCACCACGTCGGCCTCTACCTCAGTGACGGCCGCATGGTGGAGGCGCCCTACACCGGTGCGCACGTGCGTATTGCGAGCATCCACCGACAGGACCTGATCGGTGCCACCCGTCCTGCGGGCTGAAAGAAGTCGTCGTAGAAAGCGAGAACCCTTCTGTAGGAGTCCTACAGAAGGGTTCCCCACGAGTGTCGCGTGGGCGGCGGGGAGCGGGTCGGCGCCGTCTGCGACTCCGAACGGCCCGGCCGGCCGCACGGGCCGGGGACGACTCAGTGGCCGCCCTGGTCGGAGGCGCGCTTGAAGGAACGCTCGATCTCCTGCTCGGCCTCCACGCGTCCCACCCAACTGGCGCCCTCGACGGACTTTCCGGGCTCCAGGTCTTTGTAGACCTCGAAGAAGTGCTGTATCTCCAGCCGGTCGAACTCGGCGACGTGGTGTATGTCGCGCAGGTGCTCCATGCGGGGGTCGGTGGCGGGGACGCACAGGACCTTGTCGTCGCCGCCGGCCTCGTCGGTCATGCGGAACATGCCCACGGCGCGGCAGCGGATGAGGCAGCCGGGGAAGGTCGGCTCCTGGAGCAGGACCAGGGCGTCCAGGGGGTCGCCGTCCTCGCCGAGGGTGTCCTCGACGAACCCGTAGTCGGCCGGGTACTGCGTGGAGGTGAAGAGCATGCGGTCGAGCCGGATGCGGCCGGTCTCGTGGTCCACCTCGTACTTGTTCCGCTGGCCCTTGGGGATCTCAATCGTGACGTCGAAATCCAAGATTTCCTCCGCTCCCTGCGCGCTCGCAGTGAATAGTCTTTCGGGAGCCTGTGGGCGAGGCCGGCACCACAGGTGAGTGTTCCCCTGTATAAGGATGTCGCACGTTGGTGAGTGCTGAGTGGGAGAGGGGCGGTCACGTGCCTGGACGGGGCCGGGCCCTCGCAGTCCTGTCGCTGTCCCTCCTTAACGTTTTCGCCGTCGCCGCGGGTCTGGCAGTGGTGAAACTCACACCGGACCGGCGCCTGTCGCCGCAACCGCCCAGCGTGGCGGCGCGCGACCTGGTGCGGATCGCGCCGTCGTCCGCCGCGATCCCCGCCGCCGATCCCGGGTCGGGCCGTCCGCCCGACCCGTCCGCCCTGGCGGGACGGCTCTCCGCGCTGATCGGGGGACCGCAGGCGAAGATCAACGCGGTGGTCGTCGACGCGGAGTCCCGGCGGCCGCTGTACGAGCTGCGCGCCGGGCAGCCCGCCACCCCGGCCTCGACGACGAAGCTGGCGACGTCGGTGGCGGCGCTGGCCTCGGCCGGCCCGGCCCACCGGATCACCACCCGGGTCGTGCGCGGCACGGGCGACGGGATCATTCTGGTCGGAGGCGGGGATCCTACCTTGACGGCGCTCCCACCGCGCCCTGGAGCCGGCCACCCGCCCTATGCGTCGCTTACCGACCTGGCCCGCCAGACGGCTGCTGCCTTGAAGGCTTCCGGTACGGGCCAGGTGCGTGTGGACTACGACGCGTCCGCCTATCAGGGTCCCCGTACGGCTGCGGGCTGGAAACCCAACTATCTCCCCGACGGCGAACTGGCGCCTGTCAGTGCCTTGACCGTCGACGAGGGACGGGTGGCGCCGTCTGACCCGTCCAGGAGGACAAGGGTCTCGGACCCTCCTTCCGCGGCGGCAAGGGAGTTCGCGCGTCTGTTGGCCAAGAACGGGGTCAGTGCCAGGGCCGGGCGTTCGACGGTCGCGCAGAAGGAGGCCGTGCAACTCGGTGCCGTCCAGTCGCCCCCGCTGTCCGCGCTCGTGGAGCATTTGCTGACCGACAGCGACAACGACGTGGCCGAGGCGGTGGCCCGCCAGGTGGCCATCAAACTGGGGCGTCCCGCCACGTTCGCCGATGCCGCGCAGGCCGTCCGACAGGTTCTCGCCGGGCTGGGTGTGGCCGAGGGGGTCTCGGTCAACGATGGCAGTGGATTGTCGCCGCTCAACCGCATCTCGCCTATCGCGCTCGCCCGTATCGTCTCGCTCGCTGCGGGCGGGGACCATCCGAAGCTGCGCCCGGTCATCACCGGTCTGCCGATCGCAGGTTTCTCCGGGACGTTGAGCGCGCCCCGCTACACCGTCGCGGCCAGCCAGGGGGGTGCGGGAATGGTGCGAGCCAAGACCGGCACCTTGGCGGGAGTCAGCACCCTGGCCGGACTCGCCTACGACGCGGACGGACGTCTGCTCGCCTTCGCGTTCATGGCGGGGGACGGCAAGGGACCGGTCGACCCCGGCAAGCTCGACCAGCTCGCGGCAGCGGTGGCCACCTGCGGATGCGGCTGATCTGAGGCCCGACACCCGACCCGCGGCGCGGGTGTGGGGGAGGCCGTACGGGAGATAACCAAAGCGGTTGTTCGTTGAACGACCATGCAGGGCGCTCCGGCGCCGCGTTCCGAACGTACGGTGGTGACATGAGCGCCTCAATGATCGACTGGAACCTGGCGGTCCAGGCCGGCACCCGGCTCGTCAGGCCCGGGCCGCAGGTCACCCATGCCGAGGCCCGTGAGGTCGTGAAGGAGCTGCGCGCCCTGTCGAAGATCGCCCATGGGCACGTGCGGGACTTCACCGGCATGGCGTCCGAGCTCGATCCGGACCCTGCGACTGTCGTGGACAGGCCTGGCTGGATCCGTGCCAACGTGGACGGTTTCCGGGTCGTGCTGGAGCCGCTCATGGAGCAGATGTCCGAACGGAGCAACGGCGGCCCCCTCGGTGGAGCGGGCAACGTTGTCGTCCAGGCGGTCGGTTCGCGCGTCACGGGCATGCAGGTCGGCGCGATTCTGGCGTATATGGCGAGCCGTGTTCTGGGCCAGTACGAGCTGTTCCTGCCTCCGGACCCGTCCGGGCGTGCGCCGACAGGGCGGCTGACTCTGGTCGCGCCCAACATCGTCCATGTGGAGCAGGAGCTCGGTGTGGAGTCGCGTGACTTCCGCCTCTGGGTCTGCTTGCACGAGGAGACGCACCGGGCCCAGTTCACGGGAGTCCCCTGGCTGCGCGAGTACGTCCAGGACCAGATGACCAAGTTCCTCCTCGCGTCCGACCTCGACCCCGGCATGATGCTGGACCGCATCCGGGACGCTGCCGAGGCCGTCGCCGACGCCGTGCGCGGCGGTGACTCCAACCTCATCGACGCGATCCAGACGCCGGAGCAGCGGGAGATCCTCGACCGCCTCACCGCCGTGATGACGCTCGTCGAAGGACACGGCGACTACGTCATGGACGCGGTGGGCCCCGAGGTCGTGCCGTCCGTCCAGCAGATCCGGTCGCGTTTCCAAGGGCGGCGCTCTGGCGGTTCCAAGCTCGACAAGACGATCCGGCGCCTGCTCGGCATCGACCTGAAGATGAAGCAGTACGCGGAGGGGTCGCGGTTCGTGCGGAGGGTCGTCACGGAGGCCGGCATGAGCGGCTTCAACCAGGTCTGGCAGTCGCCGGAGACGCTCCCGACCCATGACGAGATCAAGGAGCCCAGCCTGTGGATGAGCAGGGTCGTCGGCACACGCGCCATCGACGCCCCGCCCAAGGCCAGCGAGGCCTGAGCCGTAGCGCGCTTGAGCCGGTACCTGCCTTGGCGTGACCTGCCTTGGGCGAACGGCACCGTGTGGTGGTAGACGTTTGCCATGGGCCCTGATCCGGCTGTGGCGGCGGTACGTCTTGCTGTGCGCCGGGTGCTCGCCGGCCTGCCGCAGGGGGGAGTGGTGCTGGCAGCGTGCAGCGGGGGCGCCGATTCGCTGGCGCTGGCTGGGGCGTTGGCCTTCGAAGCGCCCAGGGCAGGGCGTTCGGCCGGAGGCATCACTATCGACCATGGCTTGCAAGACGGCTCGGACCAGCGTGCTGACGCGGTGGTCCGGACAATGGTCGACCTCGGTCTCGACCCAGCTGGTTCCATCGCGGTGACCGTCGACGGGGCCGGCGGCCCCGAGAACGCAGCCCGCGACGCTCGATACGCGGCCCTTGACGGTGCCGCCCATCAAATGGGGGCGACCGCCGTCCTGCTTGGGCACACGCAAGACGACCAGGCCGAAACCGTCCTGCTAGGGCTGGCGCGTGGTTCCGGGGCCCGCTCGTTGTCTGGCATGCCCGCCTCTTTCAGGCGCTCCGAAGGCGTCAGGTACTTGAGGCCCTTGCTGGAGCTGGATCGCGTCACTACGCGCCGCGCCTGCAAGGCCATGGGGCTGGACCCCTGGGACGACCCCCACAACATCGACCCCGCCTACGCGCGCGTGCGCGTCCGGCACGAGGCCCTTCCCGCCCTGGAGAAGGCCCTTGGCCCGGGAGTGGCCCAAGCGCTGGCACGGACGGCCAGGATGCTGCGCGACGACGCCGACGCCCTCGACGAGATGGCTTCCCGCGCCTACTCCGACCTGGAGACCTCCGAAGACGGCTGCAACGTTGCCGTCCGCCTGGATGGGCTCGAAGGGCTGCCCAGAGCCGTCCGTACGAGGGTGCTGCGGATGGCGGCGGTAAAGGCCGGCAGCCCACCGGGTACGCTCGCGGCGGTCCATATCGATGCAGTGGATCGGCTGGTCACGGCCTGGCACGGCCAGCGGCACGTGGATCTGCCAGGGGGGCTGCGCGCCTTCCGGAGGTCTGGGAAGCTGCTGTTCGGCCCGGTTTGACGTCGCGGCGTGTGCGGATCGTCACGTGTCGCGTCCGCCGCGCACTGCCCGAACGGCGCGCGGCGGTGTCCGTCCGACGTCCGTCCCACCGGACGGGCGAGGTCTGAGCTATGAGGTGGGGTTGTGGACGAGAAGGACCTGGGCAACGACCTGGCGAAGGTGCTGATCCCCGAGGACGACCTGCAGGCCAAGGTGCGCGGGCTCGCCGCGCAGATCGACGCCGACTACGCGGGCAGGGACCTGCTGCTCGTCGGGGTCCTCAAGGGCGCCGTCATGATCATGGCCGACCTGGCGCGGTCGCTGCACTCGCCCGCCTCCATGGACTGGATGGCCGTGTCGTCCTACGGTTCGGGCACCAAGTCGTCCGGCGTCGTCCGCATCCTCAAGGACCTCGACACCGACATCCTCGACCGGCACGTCCTGATCGTGGAGGACATCGTCGACTCGGGCCTGACGCTGTCGTGGCTGGTGAGCAACCTGCTCTCCCGCAACCCGGCCTCGCTGGAGATCTGCGCGCTGCTCCGCAAGCCGGAGGCCGTCAAGACCGAGATCGACGTGAAGTACATCGGCTTCGACATCCCCAACGAGTTCGTCATCGGGTACGGGCTCGACTACGCGGAGCGGTACCGGAACCTGCCGTTCGTCGGGACTCTGGCCCCGCACGTGTACGGCGGAGGCGGGGCCTGAGCCGCCCTGGAGGGGCCGGAGGGCCGCGGGGAGGGCCTGATCGCCCCGGACGTGCTCACACTGGTCGGAGGCGCACCAACGCCCCCCAGGGAACAAGGGACCGTGACGAATCGTTGCAAAGGTCGTTGACGGGTATAGGCAAGGGATGCGGGAGAACAGCGTCGGCTGCGGCTCCTGCGCCTGCGGTGTACCGTCGGTGTCCCGGACCTCGGGTTCGGGACGCGATATGAGGGAAGCCGCCACGGTGGGACCGGAGCCCCGGGCGACGGGCCTACCCGTTGGTCGCATTGTTGGTCGCAGTGGCGTCCGTCCCTCGGGACGGGCGAGGATCGCACACAGACTGGTCAGGAGGGACGGGCCCCTACGGGGTAACCGGATAAATGGACGTGAAGCGCTATTTTCGCGGGCCGCTGCTGTGGATCCTGCTGTTCGGCCTCTTGGTCGCCCTCGTCATGTGGGGCGTCAACCCCGGCCGTTCGTTCGAGAAGGTTGACACCTCCAAGGTCGTCCAGGAGATCAACGCGGGCCAGGTGAAGTCCGCGAAGATCATTGACAAGGACCAGCGGATCGAGCTGACGCTCACCAACGGCAAGCAGCAGCAGGCCTCCTGGGTCGAGGGCCAGGGCCTGCAACTCCAGCAGCAACTGCAGAACCAGGCCAACGCCGGCAAGCTGTCCGGCGGCTACAACGTTGATGTCCCGAAGCAGAGCTTCTTCCTGAACCTGCTGTTCAGCCTGCTGCCCATCGTGGTCATCGTGCTGATCTTCCTGTTCATCATGAACCAGATGCAGGGCGGCGGCTCGCGGGTGATGAACTTCGGCAAGTCCAAGGCCAAGCTCATCACCAAGGACACCCCGAAGACCACCTTCGCCGACGTGGCCGGGGCCGACGAGGCCCTGGAGGAGCTCGAAGAGATCAAGGACTTCCTGCAGAACCCTGCGAAGTTCCAGTCCATCGGCGCCAAGATCCCCAAGGGCGTGCTGCTGTACGGCCCGCCCGGCACCGGCAAGACGCTGCTGGCGCGCGCCGTGGCCGGCGAGGCCGGCGTGCCGTTCTACTCGATCTCCGGCTCCGACTTCGTCGAGATGTTCGTCGGCGTGGGCGCGTCCCGGGTCCGCGACCTGTTCGAGCAGGCCAAGACCAACGCCCCCTCGATCATCTTCATCGACGAGATCGACGCCGTCGGCCGGCACCGCGGCGCGGGCCTCGGCGGAGGCCACGACGAGCGCGAGCAGACCCTCAACCAGCTGCTGGTCGAGATGGACGGCTTCGACGTCAAGGGCGGCGTGATCCTGATCGCCGCGACGAACCGTCCCGACATCCTCGACCCGGCGCTGCTGCGCCCCGGCCGCTTCGACCGCCAGGTCACCGTGGACCGCCCCGACCTGGAGGGCCGCAAGGGCATCCTGCGGGTGCACGGGCGCGGCAAGCCGTTCGCGCAGGACGTCGACCTCGACGTGATCGCGCGCCGGACCCCGGGCTTCACCGGCGCCGACCTGGCCAACGTGATCAACGAGGCGGCGCTGCTCACCGCGCGCTTCGACCGCAAGCTGATCGACATGGACACCCTGGAGGAGTCCATCGACCGCGTCATGGCCGGGCCGGAGCGCAAGACCCGGGTGATGTCGGAGAAGGAAAAGAAGATCATCGCCTACCACGAGGGCGGGCACGCTCTGGTGGCGCACGCGCTGCCGAACTCCGACCCGGTGCACAAGGTGACGATCCTTCCGCGCGGGCGGGCTCTGGGCTACACCATGACCCTCCCGATGGAGGACAAGTTCCTCACGACCCGGTCGGAGATGACCGACCAGCTCGCCATGCTGCTGGGCGGGCGCACCGCCGAGGAACTGGTCTTCCACGAGCCGACGACCGGCGCGGCCAACGACATCGAGAAGGCCAGCTCCATCGCCCGCAACATGGTGACCGAGTACGGCATGAGCGAGCGCCTCGGCGCCCGCAAGTTCGGCACCGGGCAGGGCGAGGTCTTCCTCGGCCGCGACATGGGCCATGAGCGCGACTACTCCGAGGACATCGCCTCGGCGATCGACGACGAGGTCCGGCGCTACATCGAGGGCGCGCACGACACCGCGTGGGAGATCCTCGTCGAGTACCGGGACGTCCTGGACGAGCTCGTCGTCAACCTGATGGAGAAGGAGACGCTCTCCAAGAACCAGGTGCTGGAGATCTTCGCGCCGATCCAGAAGCGGCCGCACCAGAACTCCTACACCGGCTACGGCAAGCGCCTCCCCTCCGACCGCCCGCCGGTGCTCACGCCGAAGGAACTGGCTCTGCTCGGCCCTCAGGACGTCACCGACCTGACCAAGAACAACGGCCAGAGCGGCGTCACCTCCGAGGCGGTCGACCCGTCCCCGGGCGAGAGCTGACGGCCTTGGCGATCCCGTACGACGAGGCGCCGATCGACAACGACCCGCCGGGCGAGACACTGCACGGCGGGCGTTTCGACCACGCGCGCATCGAGAAGGCCGTTCGCGAGATCCTGATCGGCATCGGGGAAGACCCTGACCGTGACGGGTTGCGCGACACCCCCGCCAGGGTGGCGCGCGCGTACGCCGAGCAGTTCGCGGGTCTGCGCCAGAAGCCCGAGGACGCGCTGACCACGGTGTTCGACGCCGACCATGAGGAAATGGTCCTGGTGAAGGACATCGAGGTGTACTCCGTCTGCGAGCACCACCTGGTGCCCTTCCACGGGGTCGCGCACGTGGGTTACACGCCCAACAAGAAGGGCCAGATCACCGGTCTGTCGAAGCTGGCCCGGCTCGTGGACGTGTACGCCCGCCGGCCGCAGGTGCAGGAGCGCCTCACGAGCCAGGTGGCCGACGCGATGATGACGGTGCTGGAGCCCCGCGGCGCCATCGTGGTCATCGAGGCGGAGCACCTGTGCATGACGATGCGCGGCGTGCGGAAGCCGGGCGCGAAGACGGTGACGTCGGCGGTGCGCGGCGACTTCCGTGATCATGCCGAGACGCGGTCCGAGGCGATGAGCCTGATTCTCGGCCGCTGACAGGCCGTCGGGTCCCCGGGGCCCGACCGAGCGTCTGAACGGGCCTCAGCGTCAAGCTGAGGCCCGTTCTGCTGTTCCCGGAGAGGGTATGCCGGACGGACGGGGCGGTTGGAGCTCCGCTCCGGCGGGTGGACTCCAAGGCATAGGGTTGGGTGACATGACCAGTGCCGCCGTTCCGGGGCTGCCCGAGCCAGGGCGGTGCCTCGTCATGGGCGTGGTCAACGTGACCCCCGATTCCTTCTCCGACGGTGGCGCCTGGTTCGACCCGGAGAAGGCGGTCCGCCACGGGCTCGATCTCATGGGCGAGGGCGCCGACATCGTGGATGTGGGCGGCGAGTCGACCCGCCCTGGCGCGCAGCGTGTGTCCCAGGAAGAGGAACTGCGCCGCGTGGTTCCCGTCATAGAGGCGCTCGTGGCCGAGAACGTTCCCGTGAGCGTCGACACCATGCGCGCCGAGGTAGCCGAGGCCGCGGTAGGCGCGGGCGCGCGGCTCGTGAACGATGTGAGCGGCGGTCTGGCCGACCCAGACATGCCGCGCGTGGTGGCTGCCGCGGGCGTGCCCTATGTGGTGATGCATTGGCGCGGCCACAGCCACGACATGTACAACCGCGCCGTCTACACGGACGTGGTGCGTGAGGTCCGTGACGAACTGCTGCGCCGAGTCGACGCCGTCCTGGGGGAGGGCGTCGACCCGTCGATGATCGTGCTCGACCCTGGGCTGGGCTTCGCCAAGAACCCGGAGACGGGGCACAACTGGTCGCTGCTCGCCCATCTGGACGCGTTCACAGGTCTCGGTTACCCCGTCCTGGTGGGGGCGTCCCGCAAAGGGTTTCTGACGAGGCTCCTCGCGGAACCGGACGGGACGCGGCGTCCGTTCGGCGAATGCGATGACGCGACCGTGGCCATCACGTCTCTCGTGGCGGCCGCCGGGGCATGGTGCGTAAGGGTGCACAGAGTCCGGCCCAACGCGGACGCGGTACGGGTGGCGGCCGCGATGCGCGCGGCCCGTCCGGTCGACCAGGACAGCGTTACCCAGGAAACCGACGACGACGGGAGTCTCCGCCTATGAGCCGTGCCGTGAACCGCGCCGACGTGGACGAGGTCCATGCCGAGTTCTATGCCGCGTTCGAGGCCGGTGACTTCGACCGCATGTCGGCGGTCTGGGCGGACGGCCCGTACGCCGAGGGCGTTTCCTGCGTCCATCCTGGCTGGACGATGCTGCGGGGACGTGAGGCCGTCCTGCGCTCGTGGGCGCTCATCATGGCCAACACGTCCTACATCCAGTTCGTGCTCACCGACGTGGAAACGGACGTGTACGGCGACCACGCTGTGGTGACGTGCAAGGAGAACATCCTGACCGCCGATGAGGACACCGAAGCAGGGTTCCTCGCCGGAGGAAGCATCGTGGCGACGAACGTGTTCGTACGGACCGGCGGGGAGTGGCGGCTTCTGCTCCACCACGGTTCTCCCGTCCTCAACGTCGTGGATGCAGAGGAAGAATGACTCTCGATCGCATCGAGTTGCGCGGGCTTCGGGCACGGGGACGCCACGGATGCCTGCCCGCCGAGCGTGACCTGGGCCAGGAGTTCGTCGTGGACGCCGTCCTCGGCCTCGACACGCGCCCCGCCGCGGAAGGCGATGACCTTTCGCGTACCGTCGACTACGGAACGCTCGCCGGCCGGCTGGTCGCCGCGGTGGAGGGGGAGCCCCTGAACCTCCTCGAAACGCTGGCCGACCGGTTGGCGAAGATATGTCTGGAAGATCGGACGGTCTCCGAGGTCGAGATCACCGTCCACAAGCCGAGCGCCCCGATCCCGCACCCTTTCGCGGACGTCGCCGTGAAAATCACGAGGAGTCGCCCATGACAGCGTCCGACCGCATGCCCGACCGCACCGCCACCGGGGGGCACATGCTGGTCCAGCACCGTGTCGTGTTCTCGATCGGCAGCAACCTCGGGGACCGCCTGGACAACATCCAGGAGGCGGTCGACGCCCTGTTCGACGCACCGGGGCTGAGCTTCGTGGCGTTCTCCCCCGTCTACGAGACCGCCCCCTTCGCGCCGCCCGGGGAGAGCATCCCCGAGCAAGGCGACTTCCTGAACATCGTGCTCATCGCCGACACGCGCCTGCCACCGGAGAACCTGCTGGAGCGGGTCCTGAACATCGAGACTTCGATGCGCCGCGAGCGCGTGGTCCGCTGGGGCCCCCGCACCCTCGACATCGACATCGTGACTTTCGGGGACATCACGTCCGACGACCCCGATCTGACGCTCCCGCACCCCCGCGCGCACGAGCGCGCGTTCGTCCTCGTCCCGTGGTCCGACATCGAGCCGGACGTCCTGCTGCCCGGGCACGGTCGTGTGGGAGACCTGGCCGAGGCAAGACAGGCGGAGGGCGGCGCGTCGGCCTGCCGCCGGCGTAACGACCTGGCTCTGCAGCAGCCTGCATGAAGCCGTCCCGCCCCCTGTTCCTCGTCGCCCTCGTGGTCGTCATAGGGGTGATCACCTGGGCGGTGCTGCGTTCTGCCTACCTGTCGCTGCCGCCGCTGCCGTGGACGGCGGTGCCGACGCTGCTGCTGCTCGCCCTCGGTGAGGCGTTCACCGGGCTGAACGTGCTGCGCCGCATCCGCCGCAAGCCCTCCAAGGGACGCGCGCCGGACGCCTCCCGCAAGCCGGGGCAGAAACCGCTGGATCCCTTGGCGGTGGCGCGCCTGGCGGCTCTGGGGAAGGCCAGCGCGCATTCCGCGGCGGTCATCGCGGGCGTCTTCGGCGGGTTCGCCGTCAGCCTCGCCCCCTCGCTCGAGAAGTCGACCCCCCGGCACGACTTCTTCGTGAGCGGCGGCACGTTCCTCGCTGCCGTCGTGCTGGTGGCGGCGGCGTTCTTCCTGGAGTACGCGTGCCGGGTGCCCAAGGGACCGGACGACGAGCACCGCGACCACCCTGGCGCGTCCAGAGCCTGAGGGCCCGCCCCGGCCGGGGGCCGATGTCGGGCGACGTGCGGTGCCGGGCTACTTGTCGATGTCGCCGACGACGAAGAACATCGAGCCGAGAATGGCGATCATGTCGGCGACCAGGTTGCCGGGCAGCAGCTCCGCGAGCACCTGGACGTTGTTGTACGACGCGGACCGCAGCTTCATCCGCCATGGGGTCTTCTCGCCGCGCGACACCAGGTAGTAGCCGTTGAGGCCCAGCGGGTTCTCCGTCCAGGCGTAGGTGTGCCCCTCGGGGACCTTCAGGACCTTCGGCAGCCGCTGGTTGATGGGGCCTGGCGGAAGGTCGGCAAGGTGGTCGAGGCAGGCGTCCGCCAGGTCGAGGGACGCGTGCACCTGGTCGAGCAGGCACTCGAACCGGGCCAGGCAGTCGCCCTCAGAACGAGTGACGACGCGCACGTCCAGCTCGCCGTAGGCCAGGTAGGGCTCGTCCCTGCGCAGGTCGAAATCCAAACCCGATGCGCGCGCGATGGGACCGGACACCCCGTACTGCTGGATCTGCTCCTGCGTGAGGACACCGACCCCCCTGGTACGGGCGCGGAAGATTTCGTTGCCCATGATGAGGTCGTCGATGTCGCTCATGCGGGCACGGACCTCGGAGACCGCCGCCCGCGCGCGCGCCGTCCAACCGGCGGGGAGCTCCTCTTTCAGCCCGCCGACACGGTTGAACATGTAGTGCATGCGTCCACCGGAGATCTCCTCCATGACCCGCTGCAGGACCTCGCGCTCTCGGAACGCGTAGAAGATGGGGGTGATGGCACCCACTTCCAGCGGGTAGGAGCCAAGGAACATCAGGTGGTTGAGAACTCGGTTCAGCTCTGCCAGAAGCGTCCTCGCCCACACAGCGCGGACGGGGACCTCCATGCCGAGCATGCGTTCGACAGCGAGGACGACGCCGAGTTCGCTGGAGAACGCCGACAGCCAGTCGTGCCGGTTCGCCAGGACGATGATCTGCCGGAAGTCGCGGACCTCGAACAGCTTCTCCGCTCCCCGGTGCATGTAGCCGACGATGGGCTCGGCCGCCGAGATGCGTTCGCCGTCCAAGGTGAGCTTCAGCCGGAGCACACCGTGCGTGGAGGGGTGCTGGGGGCCGATGTTCAGGGTCATGTCCTCGGTGGCGAGCTCCTTGGCGCCCGCACCGATCCCGACGATCCGTTCGGTGGTCATGGTCGCGCCTCCGCCACTCCGATCACTGCTTCATGGTCCCATGGCGAGCGGTAGTCGTTATCCGATTGACTAGGGGGCAATGAACGCGAGCCACGGCGAACCGCCGTTCGATCCCGCCGCGCATCCTGGACCGCAGGGCGCGGCGCGTCCGCCCGCGCCGTCCGGACCGGGCCACGGCGGTCAGCACCCTGGTCAAGGACAGGTAGGGGCACCCTACCCGCCGCGGCAGGGGCCGCCCGTCTACCAGGCGGATCAGGCCTTCGCGCCTGGGGCCGGCCTTCGCTGGTCGCCCATTTCCAAGCGCCATGCCCTGCACAGGCTTCTCACCGCTGTCCTGTGGGCGATTCCCGTGGGTGGAGTGGGCGCTTTCATCGTCTGGAGGAACGGCACCGTGGTCGCGGCCTCCATGTGGGTCGCCGCTGTTGTGCTCGGGGTCATCCTCACCTGGGTGGTCGCGGAACTGGACCGCAGAGCCTACGGCTATGTCGAGCGTGGCGACGACCTCATCGTGACCCATGGCGTCCTCGTCCGGCGGCTCATCGTGGTTCCGTACGGGCGGATGCAGTTCGTGGACGTCACTGCGGGGCTCCTTGAGCGATGGATGGGTGTCGCCACCGTCCGGATGCACACCGCCGCGGCGGCGACGGACGCGACGATTCCGGGACTGCCCACTGCGGAGGCCGCGCTCCTGCGTGACCGTCTCGCGCAGAAGGGCGAGGAACGGAGCATGGGCCTATGAGCGGTCCCTACGGCCCGTATGGCCCACAGGGACGACCCGGACCGCCCGGGCCGCCAGGTCCGCCCGGACAGCCGGGCCCTTACGGTCGCCCCGCAGGGCCGCCCTACCCGCCGTCGCATCCTGGGTACGGCCCGCCTCGGCCGCCGTATGCGTATGGGCCACCGCAGCCGCAACGTCCGCCCGTCCGGTTTTCCGAGGGCACGCACAGGCTCCACTGGGCGACGGCTCCGCTCCGCGCGTTCGTCTTCCTCATCATCTACTTCGTCCTACTCGGCTTCCCCCTGCTCCTGACGCAGACGGACAGCGGCATCACCTTGGCGCTCACGCCGGAGGTGATCCTGCGGTTCATCCTCGTGACCATCCCCATGGGGCTGGTCGCGGTAGGAACGGGCCTGTGGACTTGGCTCGCAGTGCGTTTCCGAGTCGACAACGACGATCTCGTCGTCGAAACCGGCATCCTGCGTAAGAACGCGCGCCGCATCCCGCTCTCGCGAATCCAGGCGATCGACGTCGTGCGTCCGCTGGTGACGCGGGTGTTCGCGCTTTCCGAAGTTCGCGTGGAACTGGCGGGGGGCGAGCAGAGCGAGATCTCCCTCCGTTACCTGGGACGGCAGTCGGCGCAACAGTTGCGCGCTGAACTCCTCGCCCGCGCTGCCGGGCTCCCGGGCCAGACCCCGGAAGCTCCCGAACGGCACCTGTGGCGCGTCCCGTTCGGCTCTCTGCTCGGGTCGCTCGTCGTGCGGCTCCCCGTCCTGGGGACAGCGCTGCTCTTCCTCGCGTCCCTCATCTTCCTCGTGATGTACGCGGAAGGCGGCATCCTGGCCGTCACCATCCCGGTCCTTCTGGGCCTCATCCGGGCCGTGATCGCGCCGCTGGTCATGTACGCCAACTTCACGGTCGCGATGTCACCGGACGGGATCCGCCTGCGCTACGGCCTCCTGGAGACCCGGATGCAGACGCTGCCGCCGGGCCGCGTCCAGGCCGTCAGCATCGTCGAACCGGTGATCTGGCGCAGCCTGGGCTGGGCCCGCGTCGACGTCACCGTCGCCGGATACGCGGGCGAGCGCCAGGCGCTCTCGTCGACCCTGCTCCCCGTCGCGCCCCGCCACGTCGCCATGCACCTCGTCTCGCAGGTCTTCCCGGGGACGCAGGTGGACGCCGTCACTCTCGTCCCGGCGTCCTCCAAGACCGTGTCGATCGAGCACGCGGAGGGCGCCGGCACCGACGACGTGGTCTTCGTGACCCGGCACGGATGGCCCTGCCGCCGCACGGATGTCATCGCCCACGCGCGCGCGCAGAGCGTCAGGCTGACCGCGAACCCCTTCCAGCGGTTGCTGGGCCTGGCCACCGTCCACGTGGACGCGCCTCCGGGGCCGGTGCAGGTGGCCGCGGCGGATCGCGAACTGGGGGAGGCCCGCGCGATCGTCGAGTCCACCGCCCGCCGAGCCCTCGCCGCCCGCCGCGCGGGCGGCGGCGACCCCACCCACTGGGCCCGCTGACGACTTATCCACAGGTTCGCGTTCTCCTTCCGCGCCCCTCGGCGTCCCTCGACGATGGAACACGTCGGCCCGCCCGAGGGGGGAGGGCGGGCCGACCCCGCCAGGGGACGAACGCGATCAGGTGGAAGGAGGCATCGCCGATGGGGATGTCATGTGGGGCGAGACGATCCTGCCGGGCCAGGGCCCGCGTCACCGCGCAGGTTAGCCGGAGATCTGCGAGCACCTGTGAGGGGTTGAGCCCAGACGCGCGCCGTGGAGGTCCGCCGGCCGGGTTCGACGGCTCGGCTCCGCTCCCGGCCTGCTGCGAGGGGCGCATATCGTCGGGGCATGAGCGACCTGGCCTACGACCCCTGGTCCACCGCGTTCGTGGCGGACCCGTATCCCGTGTTCGAGCGGCTCCGCGCCGAGCGTCCGGTGTTCTTCCACGAGCCCACCGGCCAGTGGGTGATCAGCCGCTACGAGGACGTCGACGCGCTGCTGCGCGACCGGCGCCTCGGGCGGTCCTACCTCCACCTCGCGAGCCACGAGGAATTCGGGCAGGAACCGGAGCCCGACTTCCTCAGACCGTTCTGGGACCTGATCCGTGCCGGGATGCTCGACGTGGAACCGCCCACCCACACGCGGCTGCGACGTCTGGTGTCCAAGGCGTTCACGGCGCGCATGGTGGAGGGCCTGCGCCCGACGATCCGGCGCCTCGCCGAGGAGCTCGCGTCGGGGCTCGCCGACAGGGGCGGCGGCGACCTGCTCGCCGAGATCGCCGAGCCGCTTCCGGTGAACGTGATCGCCGAGATGCTGGGCGTCCCCGTCGAGGACCGGCACCTGCTGCGCCCCTGGTCGGCCGATATCTGCGGCATGTACGAGCTGAACCCGCCCGAGGAGATCCAGCGGGCCGCCGTCCGGGCGGCCGTGGAGTTCTCCGACTACCTGCGGGATCTGGCCCGCGCCCGGCGAGCCGAGCCGGGTGACGACCTCATCACCGCCCTGGCCCATGTCGTGGACGAGGGCGACCGGCTCACCGAGGACGAGCTGATCGGCACCTGCGTCCTGCTCCTCAACGCGGGCCACGAGGCCACGGTGAACGCGACGGGCAACGGCTGGTGGACGCTGTTCCGCCACCCCGGCCAGCTGGAGCGGCTCCGCTCCGACCCGTCGCTCGTCCCCACCGCCGTCGAGGAACTGCTGCGCTACGACACTCCGGCGCCCATGTTCGAACGCTGGGTGCTGGAGGACATCAGGGTCGCCGGCGTCGACATCCCCCGCGGCGCCGAGGTGGCGCTCCAGTTCGCGTCCGCCAACCGCGACCCGGAGGTGTTCGCCGACCCGAACCGGCTCGACCTGTCCCGCGACCCGAACCCCCACATCACCTTCGGTCTCGGCATCCACTACTGCCTGGGCGCGCCCCTGGCCCGCATCGAACTCACCGAGTCGTTCGGCGCACTCCTGCGCGCGGCCCCCGCCCTGCGCCTCACCACCGAACCAGAATGGAAGCCCGGCTACGTCCTACGCGGCCTAACCGCCCTCCAAGTAGAACGCTGACCAACCACTCACCCCGAGGCGTTGATCCGCGTCTTGAAGCGATCCCTCCCCTGCAGGCCCGCCGCAAGCGACCGGGCGGGCATAGAGCCCTGTTCGACCAGTAGTCCCGATTACGGCGTTGATCCGCGCCGTCTTGTGATCTCCGCGCTGCGGGTTGGTCGCGGGCGACCGGGCGGGCAGAGAGCGCTGGGCGGCGTGGTCGTGGGTTGATCGACGCTTTTGGGTGGTCTGGCCGTACTGGCTCTGCGACGAGCGATTAGGACCGTCTGGTGCTTGGTTGGTTGGTCGAACTGCTTGTGGGTTGCTCGTCGTGTTCAGGTGGTGCGTCGTTGCGGGGGTCGCGGTGGCTGGGGGCGGCGTTGTCGTTGGTTGGTTGTCGTGGGGTGGGTTGGCTTTGGGGGTGCGCTTTTTATGGGGGTGCCGTTCAGGCCCGGGGGCTGATGCAGTGGCGGTGGTCGGCTGTGTCGGATGCGCTGGTGCGATCCGTGCAGGCGAGGCCGCTCGGGGGGTTGTTGGGGCTTTAGTTCGTTTGGGTTAGGCAGGTGGGGAGGGGGAGGGCGACGGTTTGGGTCAGCCAGCCGAAGCCGCCCAGGCCTGTGGGGTCGGTCAGTTCGGCGTCCTCGCCCGCGTGGCACAGGGCGGCAACGTAGGCGCGGGGGTCTTGGTGGGCCAGGTCGAGGGGCGGGCGGGTGCCCGAGAGGCCCAGGGCGCGCAGGGCGTCGCGCTGGGTCGTCAGGAGGCTGGACGTCGCACCGGCGCGGCGCCCGGCGACGAGGCAGGCGTCGAGCGCTACGTGGGCGGTGACGTCGCACGACCCGTCCGGGACGGCGGGGACGGTCGCGCCGTCGCGGTAGCCGGTCAGCGTCCCGTACACGGGGCGGGACTCGCGGGAGTGCGAGTAGTCGACGGCGAGCGCGAGGCCGGCGGACAGGCGGCCGATCACGGCGGCCCAGGCGGCGCAGCGTGGATGCCCGATCTCGGCGCGGTCGCCCGGTTCGGACAGCGGCCACCACTGCTCCAGCCAGCCGTGGTCCTCGTCGGACGGCGGCGGCCCCGGCCGCTCGGTGCCGCTGACCGGGTCGACCAGCACGGTCCGGATGCCCTCGGGAGTGCGTTCCACCACGTCCAGCGGCACGTTGTCGAGCCACTCGTTCGCGACGGCGAGGCCGGTGATGGTGGCGGGCAGGTCGGGGCGCCAGGTGATCCGGGACGGGACGTCGGCGGGGCGCGGCGCGAGCTCGACCGCCGTCGGGACGAGCCGGGCGTCCAGGTCGGGCGGCACGCGGGCCAGGATGTTGGCCAGCAGGCGGCCGGACCCGGCGCCGATGTCGACCACGTCCAGCCGGTCGGGGTGGCCGAGCAGGGCGTCGACCTCGACCAGCAGGCGGGCGATGGCGGCGGCGAACCGCGGGGAGGCGTGCACCGAGGTGCGGAAGTGCTCGGCGGGGCGCTCACGCCGGTAGAAACCGTCCTCCCCGTAGAGGGCCCGCTCCATCGCGGTGCGCCACGTCAGCCATCCGGAAACCAGCGACTCCACGACTGCGACGTTACCGTGGGTGGCGGGCCTGGACGGGCCATCCCTGCGGCGGACACGGGTCCGACCTGCGGCTGATCCCGGAGTGACCAGCGGCTACGTACGCTGTCGGCATGGTGGCGAGCGCTTGGGAGTGGCTGCGGGGCAAGAAGCCCCTCGTCGACGCCTTCTTCGCGCTGCCGGTCCTGTTCTTCTCGGTGCCGTCGCTGCTGGCGGGGCCGAGCGGGATCGGTCCGGGGCCCTACGTGCTGCTGACCGTCGCGCTGACCGGGCCGCTGGTGCTGCGCCGGACGTTCCCCCGGACGGTCTTCGCCTTCGTCGCGCTGGTCTCCTGCGTCCAGTGCGTGCTGGGGGAGATCCCGGTCCCGGCGAACGTGGCGGTCCTGATGGGGCTCTACACGGTCGCGGCCGGGTGCACGTTCCGCTGGGGGCTCGCGGCGGTGCTGGTCGGCGAGGTGGGCTCGGTCATGGTGACCTACCGCTACCCGTCCGGGGCCAACGACCGGAAGTTCACGTTCGTCATGATGACGGTGCTGGTGGCGGGTGTGTACGTGCTCGGCCTGCACATGCGCACGCGCCGGGCGTACCTGCGTTCGGTGGAGGAGCGGGCCGAGCGGCTGGAGCGCGAGCGCGACAACGAGGTGAAGGTGGCGATGGCGGCCGAGCGGGCCCGCATCGCCCGCGAGCTGCACGACGTGGTGGCCCACAACGTCAGCGTGATCGTGGTGCAGGCGGACGGCGCGTCCTACGCCATCGACACCGACGTGGGGCGGGCCCGGCAGGCGCTCGACACGATCGCTTCGACGGGGAGGCTGGCGCTGGCGGAGATGCGGCGTCTCCTCGGCGTGCTGCGCGAGAGCGACGACGCCGGGGTGTACGCGCCGCAGCCGGGGGTGGCGCAGCTGGACGAGCTGGTCGAACAGGTCCGCGCGGCCGGGTTGGCGGTGGAGTTCGAGGTGGACGGGACCGCCGCGGCCATGTCGGAGGGACGCCAGCTCACGGTTTACCGGATCGTCCAGGAGGCGCTGACCAACACGCTCAAGCATGGTGGCCCGCGGGTGAGCGTGTCGGTGCGGCTGTGCTATTCGGGCGACGCGCTGGAGATCCGGGTGGTCGACGATGGTCGAGGTGCGGCGGCCCCCGACGACGGCCGCGGCCACGGGCTGGCGGGGATGCGCGAACGCGTCGCCGTCTACGGCGGGACGGTCGTCTCCGGCCCGCGTCCCGGCGGCGGGTTCGAAGTGGCCGCGAGCCTGCCGGTTCGCGAGGAGGTCGCGGCGTGACCGGCCGCGGCGAGCGGGATCAGAACGTGCGGCACCCCTCGCCGGGCGCGTGGGGGCTCGCGGACAGGGAGGTGGCATGACGGACGTGGAGGCGCCCATCCGGGTGGTGCTCGTGGACGATCAGGAGCTGGTGCGGGCCGGGTTCAGGATGGTGCTGGACGCGCAGCCCGACATCGAGGTCGCCGGAGAGGCCGGGGACGGGATCCAGGCGCTGGAGCTCCTGCGGGGCACGCGGGCGGACGTGGTGCTGATGGACGTCCGGATGCCGCGGATGGACGGGATCGAGGCGACGCGGCAGGTGGTGGCGAGGTCCGGGCCGAAGGTCGTCATCCTGACCACGTTCGACCTGGACGAGTACGCGTTCGCCGCGATCAAGGCGGGCGCGGGCGGGTTCCTGCTGAAGGACGCGGGCCCGGCGCAGCTCATCGAGGCGATCAAGGCGGTGCACTCGGGGGACGCGGTGGTGGCGCCGAGCACGACCAAGCGGCTGCTGGACCGGTTCGCGGTGCACCTGCCGGACGCCGAGCAGAAGGCGGTCGGGGCGCTGGAGAGCCTGACCGACCGGGAGAACGAGGTGCTGCGGCTCGTCGCGCGCGGGATGTCGAACGCGGAGATCGCCGGGCGGCTCTACGTCTCGGAGGCCACGGTGAAGACCCATATGGGGCGGATCCTGATGAAGCTCGGGCTGCGCGACCGGGTGCAGGCGGTCGTGTTCGCTTACGAGACGGGTCTGGTGAAAAGCGGTCAAACCGGCTCATCCGCGTAATGCCTTGATCACTCCATGATCGTCATTTGGCGCCATCCTGGGGCGCGCATTCGATCTTCCTTAACGTAGCCGGGTAACTACCGTACGCGACGCCGTCTTAGCGGGCGACGTCGGCACTGTCATCTTCGGGCACTGCTAAGCCCACGTACGGGAGGACTCTCGTGTTCAAGAAGCTTGCCGCCACCGGCATCCTCGGCTTCGCCGTCGCCGGCTCCGCTCTCGCCGCGACGCCCGCGTACGCCGCCGCCCTCGGTGGCGGATGGGACGACCACGGCCACCATGGCAAGGGTCACCATGACAAGGGCCACCACGGCAAGGGTCATGACGAGGACTGGTTCAGCCACAACAGCACCAGCGGGAACTTCGGGATCCTGAACGGGACCCAGGTGATCGCTCCGATCTCGGTGCCGGTGGACGTCTGCGGCAACGCCGTCGCCGTCCTCGGCGGCGCGAGCGCCCACTGCAAGGGCGGCGCGTCCGTCAACTACGGGCACTGACACCGGCACGCGACGGGCCTGCCGCCCGTCGTCGAGGCGCCGGAGACCGCCGATGTCTCCGGCGCCTTCGCATGCCCGGCGCCGGACGGGGGTCGGCGAGCGGGGGGACGGATGCGTACGACTCAGGTCGGACGCGGGCGGGCCGGATAGCCGCGAGAGTGACGCGGAGCGTGGCCGCCGGGTCGATGGCAGGGACGGCGCGGATTCCTAGCGTGGAGCACGTCCATCCACGACCCCCAAGGAGTCACCGTGACCAGCACGTTCGCCGAACCGCCCGGGGGATCCCCCGCCGCCGCGGCACCGCCGGCCGTCCTCGCCGAGGGCGTGTCCAAGGTGTACGGGTCCGGTGACGCGGCCGTCCACGCGCTCCGCGGGGTCGGTGTCGGGTTCGCCCGGGGCGCGTTCACCGCGATCATGGGACCGTCCGGGTCGGGGAAGTCGACGCTGATGCACTGCCTGGCCGGGCTCGACACGGTCACCGGCGGACGGATCGTCCTCGGCGACGCCGAGATCACCGGGATGGGCGACCGGCAGCTGACGATGCTGCGCCGCGACCGCGTCGGGTTCGTGTTCCAGGCGTTCAACCTGCTGCCGACGCTCACCGCCGAGCAGAACATCCTGCTGCCCATGGAACTGGCCGGCCGCCGGCCCGACCGGGGGTGGTTCGAGCGGGTCGTCGACATCCTGGGCCTGCGGGACCGGCTCGGGCACCGGCCGAGCGAGCTGTCGGGCGGTCAGCAGCAGCGGGTGGCGTGCGCCCGCGCGATCGTCGCCCGGCCCGAGGTGATCTTCGCGGACGAGCCGACCGGCAACCTCGACTCCCGTGCGGGCGCCGAGGTCCTGGGGTTCCTGCGCTCCTCGGTCCGCGAGATGGGGCAGACGATCGTGATGGTCACCCACGACCCGGTGGCCGCCTCCTACGCCGACCGGGTGGTCTTCCTGCGGGACGGGGAGATCGTCTCGGAGATCTTCCAGCCGACCCCGGACGCCGTCCTGGACCGGTTGAAGGGCCTGGGGGCGTGATGCTGCGGACGACTCTGGCGGGCCTGCGCGCCCACAAGCTGCGGCTGCTGCTCACGGCGGTGGCCATCACCCTAGGCGTCGGCTTCATCTCGGGGACGTTCGTCCTGACGGACACGCTGGACAAGGGCGTCTCCAAGACGTTCGCCAAGTCCGCCGACAAGGTCGACTACGCGGTGCTGCCCAAGAGCGACGACTCCGACAAGGGCGTCTCGCCGGAACTGCTGGGCAAGGTCAAGGCGCTTCCCGGCGTCTCGGACGTCCAGGGCGTCGTGAAGGGCGACGCCGCTCTCGTGGGCAAGGACGGCAAGGCGGTCGGCGACTTTTCGACGGTCGGGATGTCCGTGCCGTCCGGGCGGCTACTGCGCTACGACGTCGACAAGGGGCGTCCCCCGTCCGGTGGGGGCGAGACCGTCCTCGACACCCAGCTCGCCAAGCGGGAGGGCTACTCCGTCGGAAACACGGTGACGGTCCTGGACCACGGGAACCGGCCGCACCGGTTCAGGGTCGTCGGGCTGGTCGACTTCGGCATCGACCAGGAGGCGAGCTTCCGGGGCGCCGTGGGCTTCGACGCGGCGACCGCGATACGGATGACCGGAGAGAAGACCTACCGCGAGCTCGACATCGCGGGCGGGTCCGGGGACGCCGTCAAGGCCGCCGCCGGCGGCGCCTACCGCGTTTACACGGGCGAGGAGCTCGGCGCGCGGCTGGCCAGGGCGGCGGGCGCCGACACCAAGATCATCAGAACCGGTCTGCTGATCTTCGGGCTGGTCGCGATGCTGGTGTCCGCCCTGGTCATCTACAACACGTTCTCGATCCTGATCGCTCAGCGGATGCGGGAGATGGCGCTGCTGCGCTGCGTCGGCGCGACCCGCCGCCAGGTGTTCGCGAGCGTGGTGGCGGAGTCCGCCGTCGTGGGCCTGGTCGGATCCCTGCTCGGCCTCCTCGCCGGGGTCGGCCTCGGCGAGGGGGCGCTGGTCGTGGTGAACAGGCTGAACGAGCGGGTGGCCGTCGCGGCGCCGTCCCTGGCGGTGCGGACGATCGTGATCGGCCTGATGGTCGGGGTCGTGGTGACGGTCCTGTCCGCGCTGCTGCCCGCCCGCGCCGCCACCCGGGTCGCGCCGGTCGCCGCGCTGCGCGCCGACCTGGAGCCGGGTGCCGGACGGTTCAGGCTCGGCCCGGTGCGCACCGTCCTCGCCGTCCTGCTGGGCGCGGCGGGCCTGGCCATCGGCGGTCTGGGCTCGCTCGGCATGGAGAAGGGCGAGACCGCGATGTACGCGGTCGCGTTCGCCGGCGGCGTGTTCTTCCTCGGCGTGATCGCGGCGATGCCGGCGCTCGTCCGTCCGCTCGGACGCGTCGCGGGCGCGGTCCCGGCGCGGCTCGGCGGCGTCCCGGGGCGGCTCGCCGTGGCGAACGCGCAGCGGGCGCCCCGCCGCACCGCGACCACGACGATCGCGCTGACCGTCGGCGTCGGGCTGATGAGCCTGTTCGCCGTGGTCGCGGCGAGCGGCAAGGCGACCGCGGCGCACAAGCTGGAGGAGCAGTTCCCCGTCCAGTTCCAGATCCGGCCGCAGAGCTTCGACGGAACCCTGCCGCACGCGCTCGCCGAGACGCTGCGGACCCGGCCCGAGGTCACCGGCGTGGTCGAGACCCGCCGCAAGGAGACCCGCGTCGGCGGTGACGACGGCGACATCTCGACGGTCACCCCCTCGGCGCTCGGGAAGATCCTCAAACCGGAGGTCCGGCGGGGATCGCTCGCCGCCGCCCAGAAGCCCGGCACGGCGATGGTGGACGAGGAGACGGCCAAGACGTCCGGCCGGGGCCTGGGGGAGACGTTGCGGGTCCGGACGGCGAACGGCACCGTCCCCGTGAAGATCGCCGCCGTCTACGCGGTGGGCGCGGGCCTCGACGGGATCATCGTCCCGGAGCCGGACTTCACCCGGTACTTCGGCGCCGTGGACCCGGAGGGGATCTATGTCAAGACCCGCGACGACGTGCCCGCCTCCCAGGCGCGCCGGGCCGTGGACGACGCCGCGCGCCCCTACCCGGCCGCGAAGGTCGCCTCGTCCGCCGAGTTCGAGGAGACGCTGACCAAGGCCATCGACATGGTTCTGATGATCTTCGGTGGGCTGCTCGGGCTGGCGATCGTCATCGCGCTGTTCGGCATCGCCAACACGCTGACGCTGTCGGTCGTGGAGCGCGCCCGCGAGTCGGCGCTGCTGCGCGCCCTCGGCCTCACCAAGCGCCAGCTGCGCCGGATGCTCTCGGTGGAGGCGCTGGTCATGGCCGTCATCGGCGCGGCCACCGGGGTCGTGCTCGGGGTGGGCTTCGGCTGGGCCGCGACGAACGCGATGGCGAGCGACTCGATCTTCTCGCTGCCCTACCTGCAGGTCGCCGGGTTCGTGGTCCTCGCGGGCGCGGCGGGGATGGCCGCGGCCGTGCTGCCCGCGCGGCGCGCCGCGAAGACGTCCATCGTGGAGTCCCTCGCGCATGACTGAATGGGGGCGGGGTGACGATCGTCACCCACCGGACCGCGCGGACGGGTCCCGCGGGTAGCCTGGTGCGCGCACGTCCGGTACCTACCTGAGGACTGGAACGAAACCGATGGACCCACAGGTCACCCCTCCTTCCGGCACGCCCGGAAACGGGCCGGTCCCCGATGCGGGGGCGACCCCCCGCGCCTCCAGGAAAAGCGAGTCGGAGGCCCCGGAGGACCGCCCGGCGCGGCTCGCCGTCGGCGTCGTCGGCGCCGGCCGCGTCGGCACGGCGCTCGGCGCCGCGCTGTCGCGCGCAGGGCACCGCGTCGTCGCCGCCACCGCCGTGTCGGAGCGGTCGCGGGCCCGCGTCGAGGAGCGCCTCCCCGGGGCCCTCGTCGCCGACCCGCAGGACGTGGTCGCCGCCGCCGACCTGGTGCTGCTGACCGTCCCGGACGACGAACTGCCCGAACTCGCGGCCGGGCTCGTCTCCGCGGGCGTCCCGGTCACCGGCAAGCTCGTCCTGCACACCAGCGGCCGCTACGGCACCGCCGTCCTGGACCCGCTCACCCGCGCGGGCGCGCTGCCGCTGGCCCTGCACCCCGTGATGACCTTCACCGGACGCCCGGACGACGTGAACCGGCTCACCGGCATCTCCTTCGGCGTCACCTCGCCCGAGCCGCTGCGCCCCGTCGCCGAGGCCCTCGTCCTGGAGATGGGCGGCGAACCCGTCTGGATCACCGAGGGGACGCGACCGCTCTACCACGCGGCGCTCGCCGGAGGCGCGAACCACCTGGTCACCCTGGTCGTGGAGGCCATGGACCTGCTGAGTGCCGCGGGCGTCGCCGAACCCGGCCGGATGCTCGGCCCGCTCCTCGGCGCCGCCCTCGACAACGGGCTGCGGCTCGGCATCGACGGGCTCACCGGCCCCGTCGCGCGCGGGGACGCCGGAACGGTGGCGGGCCACGTCGCGGAGCTGGGCAAGGTCTCGGCGGAGAGCCGCCGCGCCTACATCGCGCTGGCCAGGCTCACCGCCGACCGCGCGCTCGGCGCCGGACTCCTCAAACCTGAGGACGCCGAACGACTCCTCGAAGCACTGGCCGACTGAAAGCACCAGCTGGCAGAACCGACCGGCGGCGCCGGGCGGGCGAACAGGGAGGGAACGGCATTGGTTTCTGGCGTTTCCGGCGAGCGCGGCCGCGGCCGGCGCCCGTCGTCGCGTGAGGGGACGGGCGCGTCGTGACACCGATCGTCGCGCGCACGCGCGAGGAACTGGCGCGGGCCCGGTCGAAGGCCGGGGGCACGCTGGCGCTCGTCCCGACCATGGGCGCCCTGCACGAGGGGCACCTGTCGCTGATGCGGCAGGCCCGCCGCAGCGCGGACGCGGTCGCGGTCAGCGTCTTCGTCAACCCGCTGCAGTTCGGGCCGGGCGAGGACTTCGACCGCTACCCCCGCACGTTCGCCGCCGACCTGGAAGCCTGCGCCGCCGAGGGGGTGGACTTCGTGTTCGCGCCGGCGCGCGAGGTCATGTACCCGGACGAGCCGCAGGTCACGGTCAGGTCGGGACCCATGGGCGAGGTCGTCGAGGGGGCCGCGCGGCCGGGCCACTTCGACGGGATGCTCACCGTCGTGCTGAAGCTGCTCAACCTCGTCCGCCCCGACGTGGCGATCTTCGGGGAGAAGGACGCGCAGCAGCTCGCGATGATCCGGCGGATGGTCGCCGACCTGAACGTCCCCGTGGAGGTGGTCGGCGCGCCGACCGTCCGCGAGCCGGACGGGCTGGCGCTGTCGAGCCGCAACCGCTACCTGTCCGGGCCCGAGCGGCGGACCGCGCTCGCCCTGTCGCGCGCCCTGCGAGCCGGGGCCGACGCCTCCGCCTCCGGCCCCGACGCCGTGCTGGCGGCCGCGCGCACCGTCCTTTCCGAGGCCGAAGCCGCCGACCCGCCCCTCGCCCTGGACTACCTGGTCCTCGTCGACCCGTCGGCCTTCACCGAGATCACCGGGCGGCACGCCGGCCGGGCCGTCCTCGCCGTCGCGGGCCGCGTCGGCGCCACCCACCTCATCGACAACGTTCCCCTCCAGCTCGGCAAGGAGCACTGATGTTCCGGACGATGTTCAAGTCGAAGATCCACCGCGCCACGGTGACCCAGGCGGACCTGCACTACGTCGGCTCGCTGACCATCGACCAGGACCTGATGGACGCCGCGGACCTGCTGCCCGGCGAGCAGGTCGCGATCGTCGACATCGACAACGGCGCCCGCCTGGAGACCTACCTGATCGCCGGCGAGCGCGGCTCCGGCGTCATCGGGATCAACGGCGCCGCCGCCCGCCTCGTGCAGCCCGGCGACCTGGTCATCATCATCAGCTACGCGCAGATGACCGATGCCGAGGCCCGCGAGTTCGTCCCCGCCGTCGTGCACGTCGACCGCTCCAACAAGATCATTTCGCTGGGCTCCGACCCCGCCGAGCCGGTGCCCGGCACCAGCACCACCCGGGGCGATCTGATCCGCGACTGACCCTTCGGCGGGGGCCGGGGGTCCGGCCGGTCCGGGGTTAGGGTCATAATGACGAGAACCGATCCCGGAGGAGGGCTCGTGATCCCTTCCGTTCTGCACGCCCCCGCGCCCGGCTGGACCACCGACGCCGACGTCGTCGTCATCGGGTCCGGCATCGCCGGCCTGGTCGCCGCGCTGCGCTGCCGCCCCCACGGCCGGGTGCTGCTCGTCACCAAGGCCCTTCTGGACGCCGGGTCGACCCGGTGGGCGCAGGGCGGCATCGCCGCCGCGCTCGCGCCCGACGACACCCCCGAGGAGCACCTCGCCGACACCCTCACCGCGGGCGTCGGCGTCTGCGACGAGGACGCCGTCCGGGCGCTCGTCACCGAGGGACCGGACGCCGTCCGCGCCCTGATCGACCTCGGCACGGCCTTCGACCGCTCCGGCGGCGACATCGCGCTCACCCGCGAGGGCGGCCACCACCGGCGCCGCATCGCGCACGCGGGCGGGGACGCCACCGGCGCCGAGATCAGCCGCGCCCTCCTGGCCGAGCTCAAGGACTCGGACGTCGAGGTGATCGAGCACGCGCTGGTCCTCGACCTGCTGAAGGACGCCGCGGGGCGCGCCGCCGGCGTCACCCTGCACGTCATGGGCGAGGGGCAGCCGGGCGGCGTCGGCGCCGTCCGCGCCCGTGCCGTCGTGCTCGCCACCGGCGGGCTCGGCCAGGTGTTCTCCGCCACGACCAACCCCGAGGTCTCGACGGGCGACGGCGTCGCTCTCGCGCTGCGCGCCGGGGCCGAGGTCACCGACCTGGAGTTCGTCCAGTTCCACCCGACCGTGCTGTGGCTCGGCGAGGGCGCGACGGGGCAGCAGCCGCTGATCTCCGAGGCCGTCCGGGGCGAGGGCGCGCACCTGGTGGACCACGCCGGCGTGCGCTTCATGACCGGGCGTCACGAGCTCGCCGAGCTGGCACCCCGCGACGTCGTCACCAAGGGGATCATCAACCGGATGCGGGAGACCGGCGCCTCCCACATGCTGCTCGACGGCCGCCACTTCGGCGCGGCGATGTGGGAGACCCGCTTCCCGACCATCCTGGCCGCGTGCCGCCACCACGGCATCGACCCGGTGACCGAGCCCATCCCCATCGTGCCGGCCGCCCACCATGCCAGCGGAGGCGTCCGCACGGACCTGCACGGCCGCACGTCCGTCCCCGGCCTGTACGCCTGCGGCGAGGTCGCCTGCACGGGCGTCCATGGCGCGAACCGCCTCGCCTCCAACTCCCTCCTGGAAGGCCTGGTCTTCGCCGCCAGAATCGCCGAAGCCCTCTCCACCGACCTTCAACCCACGACCACCCCCACAGACGACCTGCCCGCTTTGACGGGCCGCCCGCCCGAACCCACGAATGCCCTGCCAGAACCCGACGCCTCAGCAGAGCCCACGGGCGGCCTTCCCGGACCTGCGAGCGGCCCGGCTGGGTCCACGGGTGGGCTGCCAGAACCCGACGCCTCAGCAGAGCCCACGGGCGGCCTGCCCGGACTTGCGAGCGGCCCGGCTGGGTCCACGGGTGGGCTGCCAGAACCCGACGCCTCAGCAGAGCCCACGGGCGGCCTGCCCGGACTTGCGAGCGGCCCGGCTGGGTCCACGGGTGGGCTGCCAGAACCCGACGCCTCAGCAGAGCCCACGGGCGGCCTGCCCGGACTTGCGAGCGGCCCGGCTGGGTCCACGGGTGGGCTGCCAGAACCCGACGCCTCGGCAGAGCCCACGGGCGGCCTGCCCGGACTTGCGAGCGGCCCGGCTGGGTCCACGGGTGGGCTGCCAGAACCCGTCGCCTCGGCAGAGCCCACGGGCGGCCTGCCCGGACTTGCGAGCGGCCCGGCTGGGTCCACGGGTGGGCTGCCAGAACCCGTCGCCTCGGCAGAGCCCACGGGCGGCCTGCCCGGACTTGCGAGCGGCCCGGCTGGGTCCACGGGTGGGCTGCCAGAACCCGACGCCTCGGCAGGGCCGACAGGCGGCCTGCCTGGACCTGCGGGCGACTCGGCCGGGCCTGGGAGCGGCCTTCCCGGACTCGCGGGTGGGGCTTTGGAGGCCGGGCAGGGCGCGGCGGGGTTTGGGAGCACCGTGCAGGAGCCCGCGCGCGTCCTGCCTGAGGTTGCGTCGGTGCTGCTGGGGGTCGGGGATGCCGGGCTGCTGGCGCCTGCGGCGCGGGCGGAAGTGCAGCGGATCATGACCTCCTATGTGGGCGTGCTGCGGCGGGCCGAGGGGCTGGAGACCGCGGTGCGGGAACTGGCGGAGCTCGGGCGCGGGGGCGCGGAGCCCGGGGTGGAGGCATGGGAGGCCACCAACCTGTACACCGTCGCGTCCGCGATCGTGGCGGCGGCGCGGCGGCGGGAGGAGACGCGCGGGAGCCACTGGCGGGAGGACTTCCCCGAGCGCGCGGACGGGACGTGGCGCGGCCGCCTCGTCACCCGGCTGGCGGGGAACGTCCTGACGACCACCTACGAATCTCTGGAAGGGAAGCGCTCATGACACCGGAACTCTCGCAGAGGCTGACCAGCGCCGGGCTGGATCCACAGGCTGTGGAAAACCTTGTCCGGACGGCGCTGGCCGAGGACGGGGAGACCGACGTCACCAGCACCCCGATCTTCGCGCCGCAGGACACCGCGAGCGGGGAGTTGAAGGCGCGCGAGGAGGGGGTCGTCGCGGGCGTTCCCGTGGCGTGCGTCGTCTTCGAGACGCTGGACGTCGCCTACGAGGCGAAGGTCGAGGACGGTGACCGGGTCGTCCCGGGGCAGGTCCTCATCGCGGTCAGCGGCTCCACCAGGGCGATCCTGAGGGCGGAGAGGACGGCACTGAACCTCCTCACGCACCTGTCCGGAATCGCGACCGCCACCCGCGGGTGGATGGACGCCATGGCGGGCACCAAGGCGCAGGTCCGTGACACCCGCAAGACCCTCCCCGGCCTGCGCGCCCTGCAGAAGTACGCCGTGCACTGCGGGGGCGGCGTCAACCACCGGATGGGCCTGCACGACGCCGCTCTCATCAAGGACAACCACATCGCCGCGGCCGGCGGCGTCACCAAGGCGTACGAGGCGATCCGCGCCGTTTACCCGTCCCTGCACGTCCAGGTGGAGTGCGACACCCTCGCGCAGGTGGAGGAGGCGCTGGCCGTGGGAGCCACCAGCATCCTGCTCGATAACATGACCGACGCCGAGATGACCGAGGCGGTCCGGCTCGTGGCAGGGCGGGCGGAACTCGAGGCCAGCGGTGGCCTTACCCTGGAGCGGGCCCGAGACGTCGCCGTGACCGGGGTGGACTACCTTGCGGTCGGCGCGCTGACGCACTCGGCGCACGTGTTCGACATCGGCCTTGACTTCACCTGAACAGCGGGGACCTGATGCTGCTGACCATCGACGTCGGTAACACCCAGACCGTTCTCGGTCTCTTCGAAGGCGACGAGGTGATCGAGCACTGGAGGATCAACACCGATCCGCGGCGCACCGCCGACGAGATCGCGGTGGTCCTGCAGGGGCTCGTCCAGCAGAGCCCGCTGCTGGCCGAGACCGACATCAGCGGCATCGCGCTGTGCTCCACGGTCCCGTCCGTCCTGCACGAGATGCGGGAGATGTGCCGCCGCTACTACGGCGACGTGTCCGCGGTGATCGTGGAGCCGGGCGTCAAGACCGGCGTCCCCGTCCGGATGGACAACCCGAAGGAGGTCGGCGCCGACCGCATCGTGAACGCGCTCGCCGCCGTCCACACCCACGGCGGGCCCGCGATCGTGGTCGACTTCGGCACCGCCACCACCTTCGACGCGGTCTCGGCCAGGGGCGAGTACGTGGGCGGCGCGATCGCCCCCGGCATCGAGATCTCGATCGACGCGCTGTCCTCGCGCGGCGCGCAGCTCCACAAGATCGAGCTGGTCCGGCCGCGCAACGTGATCGCCAAGAACACCGTCGAGGCGCTGCAGTCCGGGATCATCTTCGGCTTCGCCGGCCAGGTGGACGGCATCGTCGAGCGCATGTCGGAGGAGCTCGCCGAGGACCCGGAGGAGGTCACGGTCATCGCCACCGGCGGCCTCGCCCCGCTCGTCCTGGAGGAGTCCCGCAGCATCGACGAGTTCGAGCCGTGGCTCACCCTCATCGGCCTGCGGCTCATCTACGAGCGCAACACTCCGTGACGCGCCGGGCGATCGCGGCGAAGTCGTTCGCCCCGCACCGGACGGGCTGGATAGCCTTGCGATGTGAGTGACGAGACCTTCGACGAGCTCCCGGAGCAGATGCGCGTGCGCCGGGAGAAGCTCGACCGGCTCCGCGAGAGCGGGATCGACCCCTACCCGGTGACCTTCCCGCGGACGGCGACGACCGCCGAGATCCGCGCGAAACACGGCGGCCTGGAGCCGGGCACCGAGACGGGCGAGAAGGCCGGCGTCACCGGTCGCGTCATGCTGATCCGCAACACCGGGAAGCTGTGCTTCGCCACCATCCGGGACGCCGGCGGCGACATCCAGGTCATGCTGTCGCTGGCCAAGGTCGGGCAGGAGCAGCTCGACTTCTGGAAGCGCGAGGTGGACCTCGGCGACCACGTCGGCGTCGAGGGCGAGATCATCACCTCCCGCCGCGGCGAGCTGTCGATCATGGCGGACCGGTTCGCGATCACGTCCAAGTGCCTGCGGCCGCTGCCGGAGAAGCACGCCGGCCTGACCGACCCGGAGGCGCGGGTCCGGCAGCGCTACGTCGACCTCATCGTCAACGACGAGGCGCGGCGGATGGCGCGGGTGCGCAGCGCGACGGTCCGCGCGGTCCGCGACTTCTGGCACGAGGAGGGCTATCTCGAAGTCGAGACGCCCATGCTCCAGCCGATCCACGGCGGGGCCGCGGCGCGCCCGTTCAAGACGCACATCAACGCCTACGACATGGACCTCTACCTGCGCATCGCGATCGAGCTGTACCTCAAGCGGCTCGTCGTCGGCGGCATCGAGAAGGTCTTCGAGATCAACCGCAACTTCCGCAACGAGGGCGCGGACTCCACGCACAACCCCGAGTTCACGATGATCGAGGCCTACGGGACCTACCTCGACTACAACGACATGGCCGACCTGACCCAGCGGATGTACAAGAAGGCGGTCGTCGCCGCCCTCGACACCACCGTGGTCGTCCACGACGGCGTCGAGGTCGACCTCGGCCTCCCGGAGTGGCCGCGGATCACCCTGTACGGCGCGGTGTCGGAGGCGCTCGGCGAGGAGGTCACGCCGCACACGCCGATCGAGTCCGTGCGCAAGCTCGCCGACGCCCGCGACATCTCGTGGGACCCGAAGTGGGGGCAGGGCAAGATCGTCCAGGAGATCTTCGAGGAGCTGGTCGAGCACACCCTCGTCCAGCCCACGTTCGTCATGGACTACCCGGTCGAGACGTCCCCGCTGACCCGCCAGCACCGCGAGGAGCCGCTGCTCACCGAGAAGTGGGACCTCATCGGGTTCGGCACGGAACTCGGCACCGCCTACTCCGAGCTGGTCGACCCGATCGAGCAGCGCCGCCGCCTCACCGAGCAGTCGCTGCTCGCCGCGGGCGGCGACCCCGAGGCCATGCAGCTGGACGAGGACTTCCTGCGCGCCCTGGAGTACGCGATGCCCCCGACGGGCGGGATGGGCGCCGGCATCGACCGCATGATCATGGCGTTCACCGGCAAGGGGATCCGCGACACGATCCTGTTCCCGCTGGTCAAGCCCGAATGACGACCGGAAGCTCGCGCAACCCCCGCAACACGAGGTTGTCGCGGTAGACGAGGTCGCCGGCGGCGAGGGCCACGTCGCGCTCGAACAGCTTGCCGAGCGCGACGCGGCCCTCCAGCCGGGCCAGCGGCGCGCCGAGGCAGAAGTGGACGCCGTGCCCGAACGACAGGTGCTTCGGCGTCTCGCGTCCCTCGGAGTAGCGGAGCAGGTCCAGCCGGTCGGGGTCGTCGAAGAACGCCGGGTCGCGGTTGGCGGCGCCCGTCAGTAGAAGGACGAGCTTCCCGCGCTCGATGAGCGTGCCGTTCAGATCGACGTCCTCCAGCGCCGACCGTAGGGTCAGCTGCACCGGTGGGTCGAAGCGCAGCAGCTCCTCCACCGCCGCCTGGACGTTCCCACGCCGCTCCCGAAACAGCCGCAACTGCGCGGGATCGCGGAGCAGCGCCAGCGCGCCGTTCCCGATGAGGTTCACGGTCGTCTCATGGCCCGCGACGAGCAGCAGGATGCAGGTCGCCAGCAGTTCCTGCTCCGACAGGACGTCTCCGCCGTCAGAGACGCCCACAAGGGCGCTCAGGAGGTCGTCGCGCGGCTCGGCCCGGCGCTTGGCGGCCAGCGCCCGGAAGTACTCCGCGAACTCGTCGCGCGCCGCGTCCCGCTGGGCGATCTCCGCCTCCGGCAGCAGGAAGTCGGGGTCCAGGCCGCGCGCGAGGCTGTCCGACCAGCCCTTGAACAGGTCGCGATCCTCGGCGGGCACGCCGAGCATCTCGCTGATCACGATGACGGGCAGCGGGTAGGCCAGCGTCGCGATCAGGTCGACCTCGCCGGAGACGGGCTCCAGGAGCGCGTCGACGAGCTCCTCGACCCGGGGCCGCAGCCGCTCCACGAGGCGCGGCGTGAACGCCTTGCTGACGAGCCGGCGCAGCCGCGTGTGGTCGGGCGGATCCATGGTCAGGAACGACCGGTGCCGCCCCTGCACCTCGCGCCACACGCCGCCTCCCGACGGACGGTGCCCGAACCGAGGGTCGCGCAGGACGCGCTCGCACAGCTCGTAGGACGCGGTGACGCGCAGACCGACGTCCGTGCGGTGCAGGCTCCGCCCGCCCGCTCCGAGCGTCCGGTAGTGGGCGTACGGGTCGGCGCGGAACGCCGGGTCGCCCGGATCGAAGCCGAGTACCGCGGTCGCCCCGGCCCGTACCGCCTGGCCCGTCCTGTCCTCCATGCCTCAAGCGGACCCGAATCTGAGACGGGATGTCAACAGCGCCGGCAGCGGGACGCTAAGCGCTTTCTCGTATCACCAGGTCGGGCCGCTGGACGACCTGGCGGTGCTGGTGGGACTTGCCCTCGCCGATCTCGGCCATCGCCAGCTCGGCGGCCTCCCAGCCGAGCTCGCGGCGCGGCTGGCGGACGGTGGTGAGCGGCACGGCGGCGCTCGCCGCGAGCTCGATGTCGTCGTAGCCGACCACGGCGATGTCCTCGGGGACGCGGACGCCGAGCCGGATCAGCTCGTTGATCAGGCCGATCGCGAGCAGGTCGTTGGCGCAGAACACGCCGTCGGGCACCGGCGACATGGCCATGATCTCGTGTGCCGCGGCCTGCCCCTCCGTGGGGCTCAGGGCCTCCTTGACCAGGACCGGGGGCTTGCCGAGGCCCGCCTCGACGATCGTGCGGGCGGCCCCGTCGCGGCGTTCCACGCAGGGCTGCGGCTCGGGGGTCCCGGTCACGAACGCGATGCGCTCCCGTCCGATGCCGAGCAGGTACGCGGCGGCGGCCTCACCGCCCGCCACATGGTCGACCCGGGCGGAGCACACGTCGGAGGCGTCCCGGTCGATCAGCACCACGCTCATGCCCGCGGCGCGCAGCCGGGAGATGTCGCGGGGACCGATCCCGACCGGGATGACCAGGGCCCCGGCGGCCTGCTGGTCGGCGAGCAGTTCCAGCAGGCGGCGCTCCTTTTCGGCGGAGTGGTCGCTGGACAGCCACAGGGCGTCGTGGCCCGCCGCGTTGAGCGCGGCCTCGGCGCCCCGTGCGACGTCGGTCGCGTACGGGTTGGCGAGGTCTTCGACGAGGACGCCGAACGCCCGGCGCGGCTGGTCGCCGAACTCGCCCGCGGTCCGCTCGGGGCCCGTGCGGAGCCGTCGCGCGGACTCGTTGCGCACGAATCCGAGCTCCTCGATCGCCGCGCGGACACGGTCACGGGTAGCTTCGGCCACGAGATCTGGCCGGTTTAGGACATTCGAAACGGTCCCAACTGAGACTCCAGCACGCCTCGCGACCTCACGAATACTGGTCTGTGGCAACTCGCTCCTCGTCCCGCTCCATGGGCGTTTTCCCAGGTAGTGGAGTTTGGCATGGCGGGGCGCCGAATGCACGGTCACACATGGTGAGCGAACGGGCACGCAGCGCTCTTGACCGGCGCTTGACGGGCCGGATCCGGCCGCCTAGCGTTCCGAGCCGAAGCGTAGCTTGAAACGATTCACGATCTTCGTTCACCGCGAGGACCGGTGGGTTCGGCGAGAAGGGGCGGGCGGATGGCTGGCGATCACATCCCGTCTCCCTCGGCAGGCCAACGAGTGAATCGTCACCCGGAGTTCCCCCGTACACCCCCGCAATCGGCCATGCGGCCACCTCCGGCCAAGCGCGCGAGACAGAAAAGGAACTCGATGATCTAAGTCCGGAAGGGTCCGGACCCGGCAACCCAACGCGCGTACAGATCGAGGCGCCCAACCCGTGCCTGTGCAGCGGACGGCTGCATCCCCGCGGTCATCACCACGGACGAGGGAGGACGGAGTGGAAACAGCCACACTCGCACGTCGTGGCACCGACGATTTCGGGCTGAGCGAGGAAGAGATCCGGCTGCTCGCCCAGATCGCCAGCGGTGTCACCGCCGATGTGGCGGCACGCAAGCTGGAACTGAGCGCTCGGACCTTGCGGCGCCGGCTGCGGACGATCTGCGACCGGCTGGAGGTCAACACCCCTATCGAGGCCGTGGTGTGGGCGGCCCGGAGGCAGCTCATCTAGCGATGCACCCCCGACGCTCGCCAGGGGACGGCGAGCGTCATCCGGAGAAACGGCGGCTCATCCGAATTCCGTCCGACCCCGCAGCGGCGGCGCCCGCGCCCTGGCAGGTAGGTCCCTGCAGAAGGCGTCGCCGCGGACGGCGTTCGGGCCTGACAGGCCCACCCGGCCCGCCCGTTTTCCGGTGATCTTTGCCCCATGACGGCCTCGTCCGGCGGGCCCGGGTCAGCTCATCTCAGCGTGACGGATGGAACGGCGAGATCGGTCAGCATGACGCGTCCGCCGGCCGCCCCGCGGGCAGACCGGCGCATTCCAGCAGCCCAGGGCGGCGCTGTCCGCCTCCGAGACCGCCGACGACCGGCTTGATAGAGCGCGCGTCAGGCGCGGCGACGCAGTGCCTAGGCGACCCGGACGCCGCCGGCGAAGGGGCGTCCGTCCATGGAGGCGATCTTCACGACGTCCCCGGTGTGCGGGGCGTGCAGCATCTTGCCGCCGCCGACGTAGATCCCCATGTGGTGCAGGTCGGAGTAGAAGAAGACGAGATCGCCCGGCTGCAGGTCGCTGCGCGACACGTGCGTTCCGGCGTTCCACTGGCTGCCGGTGTAGTGCGGCAGGTTGATGCCGACCTGCTTGTAGGCCCACATCGTGAGGCCGGAGCAGTCGAACGTGGTCGGACCGGCGGCGCCCCACACGTACGGGCGGCCGATCTTGCTCATCGCGTACCGGAGCGCCTGCGCGGCCTTGCCCGTGCCGATGACGGGGAGCTTGGCCAGCTGGGTGGGGTCCTTGTCGACGAGCTTGCCGCGGATCTTCTCGTAGGCATCGGTGATCTTCGTGCGCTGCGAGTCGAGTTGCGTCTTCAGGTCCTTGACCTGCTTGGCGCGGGTCTCGGCCGACTTGCGGGCCCGCTGGGCGGACTGCATGGCCTGCATCAGCCCGAGCACCTGGGTGCTGTCCTGCTTGGCGAAGTAGTGGAGGGTCGCCGCCTGGTCGAGGATGGACTGCGGGTCCTGGGAGGCGACGAACGAGACCGCGGGGTCGGAGCCGCCCTGCATGTAGCTCGTCGCCGCGAGGGATCCGACCTTCTGGCGGAGCGCCTCCAGCGTCTTCTCCTGGCGCTTGGCGTTCTCCGTGGCGACCTTGGCGGCGCGCTGCGACTGCGCGAGCCTGACCTTCAGCCCGTTGTACTGCTCGGTGAGCTGCTCCAGCTGGTCGGCGAGCTTGAGCGCCTTGGTCCTCAGCTCCTTGGCGGAGGGCTCGGGGTCGGCGTGCGCGACGGCGATCGCCTGCGGGGCGATCGCGTGCGGAGCGGCCGAAACGACGGCGAGCGCGCCGACCACGAAGGCCGCACGCCCACGGAAGCGTGAAAGGGAAGCATGCCGCGATCGCTTCACGAATACTCCTCTCCTCAGCCGCCTACCGGGTTAGCTGACGGGTTGGGGCCGGAGCAGCCCGTCCGCGTCCGCGGGCGAACCGATCGCCCGCGACTGCGGATTCACCCCTCACGGTCGTCGCTCAGGGCGAACCCCCGAAACGCTCCGAAAGTGGGTCCCCGGCTCCTCGGGCAGCTGGTTGCGACCCGTGGGACTCGGCGGAATCGGCCCCCGTCCTGCGGTGGGCCGACGTCAGCGATGGACACTAACGGACCCCGCATTGGATGCCAACCAGAACATGCGAATTCGCAGGTCGCGCGGCGCGGTGAACGAGAGAACGAGGAGGGCGCCGCCTGGCGGGTCGCGGCGTTCGATAATCTCGCCTGTTTGTGGAAGTCGTGATCCGGCGTGCCCGTACCGCCGACGTCCAGGAGATCCGCAGGCTCGTCGACCTGTACGCCGGGTCGGGGCGACGCCTGCTCAAGAAGACGACGGTCAAGCTGTACGAGGACGTCCAGGAGTTCTGGGTCGCCGAGGACATCCAGCACGGGACGCCCGGGCCGGTCATCGGCTGCGGTGCCCTGCACGTCATGTGGGAGGACCTCGCGGAGGTCCGTTCGGTCGCGGTGGACAAGGGATGCGGGGGACGGGGGATCGGGCACCGGATCGTGACCCGCCTCCTGGAGAACGCGCGTGAACTCGGCGTGCGAAGGGTGTTCTGCCTTACCTTCGAGGTGGAGTTCTTCGCCCGCCACGGCTTCGAGCAGATCCTTGGGACTCCGGTGGCGCCAGAGGTGTACGAGGAACTTCTCCGCTCCTACGACGAAGGCGTGGCAGAGTTCTTGGACCTCGACCGGGTCAAGCCGAATACGTTGGGCAACACCCGGATGTTGCTTCGCCTGGAGGACTGACTCAAATGCCCGATTCCCCCCACCGCGGGCGGCCTTACCAGCCCCAGCAGGGGCAGGGTTCCTACGGCCCGCCGCCTCCGTACCAAGGTTCTCAGTGGCAGCAACCACAGCAGCAGTCGTCCCAGCAGCAGTGGGACCAGCAGCCCCAGCAGCAATGGCAGCCGCAACAGCAGCAGTGGGACCAGCAGCCCGCCTACGACGACTACAACAACTCCTACGACGACGGCGGTGACTTGGCCCTGGCGCCGATCCACCGCAGGGCGGGCGCACGAATCGTCGACAACGCGCTCGTCGCGGTCTTCGGGTTCGCTCTCGTCCTGCCGGTGACGATCGGCGCGTTCGGTCTGGGCAAGCCCGGCAGCAAGACGGAGGACGAGGGCGGCGTCTGGAACTGGCCCATCATCTTCACCCTCTTCTGCGTCCTGTCCGTGCTGCCGTTCATCTATGAGGCCGTGCAGCTGTCGATGTGGGGCCGGACGCTGGGGAAGCGCGTTCTGGGCCTGGGCGTCGTTCAGGCGCGGCCTGCGGGCACCCCCATCACCACGACCCAGGCTGTCTGGCGTGCCGGCATCACCCACGTCGGTTACCAGCTCGGCGTTTTCTTCTTCCTCGTCTTGGCGGTGATGGTGTGGGACTACGCCGCGTACGGGATGGTGCTGGTCTGGGCGGGCGCGCTGATGGCCTACCTGTGGGCGATCTGGGACCAGCCTCTGCATCAGTCGCTGCACGATCGCTTCGCCGGCACGCTCGTCATTGACGAGCGGGTCGGATATGACGAGTCCGAGTACTCCGAGTACCCGGGCTAAGGCCACGATGGCGGCATCGCTCGCCGAGCCGGGGCAGAGGCTCCTGGCGCGCGTCGTGGACACGCTCGTCGTCGGCGTCCCCGTCGTCCTCGTCGTCCGCGAACTGGTACCCGGGCACACGGCGGACGTCATGGCTCCGTCCGCCGTGGCCGGATGCATGCTTCTGTACGAGGCGATCCAGCTCGCCCTCTGGGGCCGGACGCTGGGCAAGCGCGTCGCGGGCATCGAGGTGGTCGCGGCGACGCCTCAGGAGGCGCCTGAAGCGGCGCCACGGGGGGCTGGGGGAGCGGGCGGAGCGGGCGAGAACGCCGGGCTCGGCAACGAGTCGGCCTTCCCCGTGTCGGTGCCGGGGTTCGTGCCCGTGGCGGCTCCTGAGCCCGCGAAGGCCCCGGCCCCTGAGGAGGCTGAGGTCGTGGACGCGTCCACGCGGCCGGACGTTCTGCACTGCGTTCTGCGGGCCGCCGTCTATTCGGTGCCGATCGGGCTGCGTCCGATTCCCGTTCTCGGTCTGCTCGCGAGCATCTTCTGGGTCGTGAACGCCGGGGCCATGTTCGAGGGCGTTCGCCGCCAGGCCGTTCATGACAGGCTCGCCGGGACGCTCGTGGTAAAACGCCCGCGGCCCGAATCCTCGGCCTTCTGAGGCCCTCTCCGCCGCACCGGGAGGTGCTCGCGGGGTCCGATAACACCCGTCCGATACCGCGCACTCGCGTGCGCGGCCGGGCGCGTGCCCAGGTCCACTCGCATGTGCCATACATGTTTTCGTCGAGATGGCCGCTGTTTCCGGACGTCCGAGGTGCCGGCGGCATATGCCCGCTCGTTCCGGTTACGGTCCTGAAACCGGTGGGATGTGTCTCGTCCCGGACGTCCCCTCCGCTTTGACAGTTCCCTCCGAAGCTGTTGCTGTGACCGGAACGGACTCGCTTGTTGACCGCCGTGGACTTACTCCGGATGGCACGCTCCCGCACTTGGAACGGACCTTTCGTGCGGCATGCCGGTGGCGGGAGCGCAGCCGGAGGTCGACGGCCCTCCGGGGTCGGGCGCCGTGCCGAAGAACTGGAGTGCGCGGTTGGAATGTGTCCAAATCTCCCGATTTCGCGTGGCGGCGCTCGGGGCGGGCGCATCCACGTCCTGAGCAGGGCGCGGACTTCTCGCGTCCGCCCCCGGCAACAGATTTCGCGGCCGGGGCGCCCGCCGTTATTCGTCCACATCCCCCGGTCCGGGCGTTGATCGAGCGCCGGGGTCGGCCGCGTATTACGACGCGGGCGCGGTTAGTGGCGATACGGGAGGTTAATCGCCGCGCTCCCCGGTGACGCCTGCAAACCCGGACCAATGCGCGTGCACCAGTGCAGGTCAGCACGCTACGCCGTGACGCCGGTCACGCCTGAAAACCCGGGCGCCACGCCGGCGCTTGGAAATTCATGGACGCCGGGCCGGATCCAGGCGCCGCCCGAGGGTCGTGCGCACCCGAAACGGTGAGGCCGATTACAGCCGGTCACGAGCCGGAAGGCGACTTCGCGCGAGTGCCGGTTCACGCGGATGCTGGAATTGTCATCTGCGAAGTTCTAGGTATATCTTTGGCACTCGATTGGAGTTTGCTCAAGCTGAAAGGTCTGTCCCCATGGCACAGAAGGTTCAAGTGCTTCTCGTCGACGACCTCGACGGTGGCGAGGCGGACGAGACCGTAGCGTTCTCGATCGACGGCGCCTCCTACGAGATCGACCTCAGTGGCGCCAACGCGACGAAGCTGCGGGAATCGCTGCAGCCGTTCGTCGAGAAGTCCCGTAAGGCGGGCACGGTCAACCGCCGCCGTCGGCAGCGCGGTGCGTCCAGCCGCGAGCGCAGCGCCGAGATCCGCGCCTGGGCCAAGAACAACGGCATCAAGGTCAATGAGCGCGGCCGCATCCCGGCTCACGTGATCGAGCAGTACGAGGCGGCCAACTGATCCGCCCGGACCGCCCGCGGCCCGTCTCCGTTCGCGGGGCGGGCCGTTCGCCGTTCACGCCGCGAGTCGATCACCGTTCGCTTGTGGCGTAGCGCCTGCGCGGTTCGGCGTGTCCGGCGTGAGGTACACAGGGCGCGCGGGTGGAAACTCCACCCTCATTCGGCACTCTCGGCCCGCGCCCTGACCGACCTGCGGAAAGCCCCTCGTTCGCTTGGGGCGTAGCGGGAACATGACGCACCGATGCGGTAGTTGGATGAGACTGAACAGCGCATAGCTGGGGAACGTCTCCTGGTGGGAGTGCACCGGGCGGCCTCCTCGGGGCGGGCTAGCATGCGGAAGGACAGTTCCGGACGTTCCGGACTCTGGCCAACCGCTCTGTGAGGAGCGACGAGATGTTCGAGAGGTTCACCGACCGCGCGCGGCGGGTTGTTGTTCTGGCTCAGGAAGAGGCCAGGATGCTCAACCACAACTACATCGGTACCGAGCACATCCTCCTGGGTCTGATCCACGAGGGTGAGGGGGTTGCCGCCAAGGCTCTGGAGAGTCTGGGGATCAGTCTTGAGGCTGTGCGTCAGCAGGTCGAGGAGATCATCGGTCAGGGGCAGCAGGCTCCTTCGGGGCATATTCCGTTCACTCCGCGGGCGAAGAAGGTTTTGGAGCTGTCGCTGCGTGAGGCGTTGCAGCTGGGTCACAACTACATCGGTACCGAGCACATCCTGCTGGGGTTGATCCGTGAGGGTGAGGGTGTCGCGGCTCAGGTGCTGGTGAAGTTGGGTGCGGATCTGAACCGGGTGCGTCAGCAGGTGATTCAGTTGCTGCACGGGTACCAGGGGAAGGAGCCGGCGGCTTCTGGTGGTCCGTCGGAGGCGGCTCCGTCGACGTCGCTGGTGCTGGATCAGTTCGGTCGGAATCTGACGCAGGCGGCGCGTGAGGGCAAGCTCGACCCGGTGATCGGCCGGGACAAGGAGATCGAGCGGGTCATGCAGGTGCTGTCGCGGCGTACCAAGAACAATCCGGTGCTGGTGGGTGAGCCGGGTGTGGGTAAGACCGCGGTGGTGGAGGGTCTGGCGCAGAAGATCGTCAAGGGTGAGGTGCCCGAGACGCTCAAGGACAAGCAGCTCTACACCCTGGACCTGGGTGCGCTGGTCGCGGGTTCGCGGTATCGGGGTGATTTCGAGGAGCGTTTGAAGAAGGTCCTCAAGGAGATCCGGACCCGCGGCGACATCATCTTGTTCATCGATGAGCTGCACACGCTGGTGGGTGCGGGCGCCGCGGAGGGCGCGATCGACGCCGCCTCGATCCTGAAGCCGATGCTGGCGCGGGGTGAGTTGCAGACGATCGGTGCGACGACGCTGGATGAGTACCGCAAGCATCTGGAGAAGGACGCGGCGCTGGAGCGGCGGTTCCAGCCGATCCAGGTGGCCGAGCCGTCGCTGTCGCACACGATCGAGATCCTCAAGGGGCTGCGGGACCGTTACGAGGCGCATCACCGGGTGTCGATCACCGATGGTGCGCTGGTCGCGGCGGCGCAGCTGGCCGACCGCTACATCTCGGACCGGTTCCTGCCCGACAAGGCGATCGATCTGATCGATGAGGCGGGGTCGCGGATGCGGATCCGTCGGATGACCGCGCCGCCGGACCTGCGCGAGTACGACGAGAAGATCGCCGATGTGCGTCGTGACAAGGAGTCGGCGATCGACGCGCAGGACTTCGAGAAGGCCGCGGCGCTGCGGGATTCGGAGAAGCAGCTGCTGGGGCAGAAGGCGCAGCGGGAGAAGGAGTGGAAGGCCGGTGACATGGACGTGGTCGCCGAGGTCACCGATGAGCTGATCGCCGAGGTGCTGGCCACCGCGACCGGGATCCCGGTGTTCAAGCTGACCGAGGAGGAGTCGACGCGGCTGCTGCGGATGGAGGACGAGCTCCACAAGCGCGTGATCGGTCAGGAGGACGCGATCAAGGCGCTGTCGCAGTCGATCCGGCGGACCCGGGCGGGGCTCAAGGACCCCAAGCGTCCGGGTGGTTCGTTCATCTTCGCCGGCCCGTCCGGGGTGGGGAAGACCGAGTTGTCCAAGACGCTGGCGGAGTTCTTGTTCGGGGACGAGGACGCGCTGATCCAGCTGGACATGTCGGAGTTCATGGAGAAGCACACGGTGTCGCGGCTGTTCGGATCTCCGCCCGGCTATGTCGGGTATGAGGAGGGCGGTCAGCTGACCGAGAAGGTGCGGCGCAAGCCGTTCTCGGTGGTGCTGTTCGATGAGATCGAGAAGGCCCACCAGGACATCTTCAACTCGCTGCTGCAGATCCTGGAGGACGGTCGGCTGACCGATGCCCAGGGCCGGGTGGTGGACTTCAAGAACACCGTGATCATCATGACGACCAACCTTGGGTCCAAGGACATCTCCAAGGGCGTGTCGATGGGGTTCGCGCGGCAGAACGACGAGCAGGGCTCGTACGAGCGGATGAAGGCCAAGGTGTCCGAAGAGCTCAAGCAGCACTTCCGGCCCGAGTTCCTCAACCGTGTCGATGACACGGTGGTGTTCCACCAGCTCACTCCCAAGGAGATCATCCAGATCGTGGATCTGATGATCGCCAAGGTCGACCAGCGGCTCCACGACCGCGACATGGGCATCGAGCTGCGTCAGGAGGCCAAGGACCTGCTGGCCATCCGCGGCTACGACCCGGTCCTGGGCGCCCGGCCGCTGCGCCGCACCATCCAGCGCGAGATCGAGGACAACCTCTCGGAGAAGATCCTCTACAACGAGCTCAAGCCCGGCCAGATCGTCATCGTCGGCACCGAGGGCTTCGACCCCGACAACACCGACACCGCCGAAAACGCCAAGTTCACCTTCAAGGGCGTGCCGAAGCCGTCGACCGTCCCCGACAGCCCGCCCCCCATCGAGGGCGCGGTGAACTTCAACAAGGACTGAGCAAGGCCCACGACACAGCGCTGCTCCTTCTGACCAAGAAGGAGCAGCGCTGTGTTTGTTTGCATTTCTCTCCTCCTTCGGGCCTTGAAGGCCCTCCATCGTCGAGAAACGCGGGCGATCGTTGGCATCGCTCCGGCTCGCCTGGCGGCTCGCTGCGCGATCAGGTTCTCGCTTCGCTTGAACCTGCCTTCGGACGCGATCGCGGCCATTGAGGTTGTTGCGTGGTTGCGGCGCCGGCTGAGGTGGGTGTTGAAGTGCTCTGCTGCCTCGGGCGCTGAGCGCCCCCTGCCGTCGGCCACCACGGGCGATCGTTGGCATCGCTCCGGCTCGCCTGGCGGCTCGCTGCGCGATCAGGTTCTCGCTTCGCTCGAATCTGCCTTCGGACGTGATCGCGGGTGTTGGGATCGTTGGGTGGTGCGGCGTCGTCGGCTGAGGTGGGCCTTGTAGTGCTCTCCTCCTTCGGACGTTGAGCGCTCTCTGTCGACGGTTCTGAGGCGGTCGCTGGCATCGCTCCGGTTCGCTGCGCGATCTGGTTCTCGCAAGTTCGAAGCTGCCCTCGGACGCGATCGCGGTCCCCAGGCCGCCGCTGCGTGTTGCTGCGGTGGCTGAGTTGGGTGCTGGTGGTCCCAGCATGGCCGCCGTGAAGCACAACGGGTCTCAGGTGTCGTCTTGGTGGGTCTTGTAGCCGGACGTCAAAATTTGGATCTCCCTGGAGGCTGTGGGCCAACCGTTCCGCCTCTTCGAATGGCGGTGGTAACTAGGCTCGTCGTTTCCGGCAGAGTCGCTCTACAAGTCCCGCCTGGCCTGCCGTTGGAGGTCGCAGGTGTAGATGACCTAGCTGGACTTGCAGGTGGCCGGCCTGGCTGCTGCCGTGAAGCGCGGCGAGGGCGCGGGCGTTGTCATGTTGGGCAGGCCCCGCCTTGCCCGCTATTGAGGAAGCCCAGGTGTGGAGCCCCTGGACTTTCGGGGAACGGCTTCGCTGCTGTCGTGGACTCGGTGGGGGCGTGGGTGCCGTTCTGGCTGGGCTTGTGGCCGGACGGCGACGTTCGGGGCCGCCTGGACGTTGTGGGCCGGCCTCTCGCTTCTTCAGGCCCAGACCGGAGGGGCCGATGGGGTTATCCACAGAACGTCGTTCGGCCTCTGATGTCCGCCGTCCTCGCGGACCCTGTAGGTGACTTCAGGGAGGCCCAGCGTGCAAGTGAACCGCCGCATCCGTCACTGTCCGAACATCACGTCCGCCCAACTCGGCGACATCCCGAACTGTCAGAGCCCGGCCCTATCATTCGAACATGCATTCGAATGCGGCGGGCTTCAGGCGGCGTGGCCGGGCCGTCCTCGGCGACGCGCGGGCACGGTCACCGGCCCAGCCTCCGATCTTTCGCTCGCGCCTGCAGGGCGAACTGCTCGCCCGTCTCCTGCTCGGACCCGAGCGCGAGGCCTCGATGCTGGATCTTGCAGTGATGCTTCGGACCGATCTTGCGTCCGTCATGCGCGAGGTGGAGCGGCTGGCCCATGCCGACGTCCTCACCCTGCGCCGCACCCTGGCCGGACGCATCGTGAGCCGCAATGCCGAGAGCCCCCTCTACGAGCCGCTGGCCCGGCTCCTGATGCTCACGTTCGGTCCTGCCGCCGTGGTGGCCGAAGAGTTCGGCCGCCTGCCCGCAGTCCGCGAGCTCTACCTATTCGGCCCCTGGGCGGAACGCTACGAAGGGATCCCCGGCCCCCCACCCGTGGACGTCGAGGTCCTGGTGATCGGGGACCTCCCGCTGGACGCGGCCTTCGACACCGCCCAGGAGGCGGCAGCCCGCCTAGGCCTTCCGGTCCACGCGGTAGTCCGCCCCTTGGCCCAGTGGCGAGACGACACAGACCCCTTCCTGCGAGAGATCTGTGAAGGCGAGGTGCTGATTGGGGTGCTCTGTTAACGGCAGCGCTCCCCTACTTCGGGCCCTGACGGCCCTCCATAATCGAGCCCCGGTGTGATCGCTGGCCTCGTTTAAGCTCGCTTGGCGGCTCGCTGCGCGGTCAGGTTCTCGCGAGCCTGAACCTGCTTTCGGACTTGATCGAGGCCCGGAGGTTGCCGCGTGGTTGGTGCGGGGGCTGAGGTCGCCGGCCTAATGAACACGCCGCGGCCGTTGCGTTGTTCTGCCTCTCTGGCTGCCCAGGCGGCACGTGACTGAGGGCGCTTGCCTCCGCGATCCGCGCTGCTTGATGGCGAGCGGTGGCGGCAGTCGCCGGTGGACGTCCAAGGCTTCTCAGAGTCGCATCTGGGGCCTGACGGGATTCGTCCTATGTGTGGCTTTGGGGTCGTTGTCAGCCCGGCTGGGGCAGTCACGGACGGGCCTCGAAGGCTGGCCCGTGTGGCGTGTGGGCTGAGTGTGTCGACTGTGTGTGGCTTGGTTGGCGGCGATGTTGGTGAGTTAGACAGTGTGGTGGTGGGCTTGGCCTGGTCAGAGGGCGGTGTCTTACATGAGGCCGTTTGGCGGGACGCGGTCAGCCGCGTAGTCGCACGCGAATAACCAGGCGACTTCGGTGGGTGCTCCCGAGATAGTGGTCGCCCATGGATGAGGTCGAGGTCGTCGTCGCCCATTCCGAGCGTGCGACTCTGCGCGTGGGTGACGTGTTCCTGAAGGTGGACGCTGATCAGGCGCGCATCGACGTCGAGGTCGAGGCGATGTCCCTCGCGCCGGTCCCGACGCCGGAGGTGCTGTGGCACAAGCCGCCCGCGCTCGCGATCGCCGCGCTTCCGGGGACGACGCTTGGGCGGCTCGGCGGGCCGTCGACCGGGTCGCCGGCGGCGTGGGCGGCGGCGGGCGCCACCATCCGGAAGCTGCACGACGCGCCGCTGCCGTCCAGGCCCGGCCGGGCGGGACGGAGCATCGCCGCGCTGACTGCGGAACTCGACGAGGAGTGCGAGCTGCTCGTGACCAGCGGCACTTTGCCCGCCGACCTGGTCACCCGCAACCGCCAAGTCGCCGAGGCCGCGCTCCGGCCCTGGACTCCGGCGTTCACGCACGGCGACCTGCAGATCGCGCATGTCTTCGTCGACGGCGACGAGGTCACGGGCATCATCGACTGGTCCGAGGCAGGCCAGGGTGATGCCCTGTACGACCTCGCGACCTTCACGCTCGGACACGAGGAGCACCTCGATGACGTCATCGCCGGCTATGGCATCGATGTCGACCTCGACGTGATCTACGCGTGGTGGTCGTTGCGGAGCCTGCTGGCGGTTCGCTGGCTGATCGAGCACGGGTTCGACCCCTTCGCGCCAGGCTGTGAGGTCGATGTGCTGGAAGCCTGGATGTGAGGCTGAGCGGGGGGGTGACTGCCACGTGTGCGTTTTGACGCCTCGAACGGGCCATTCCCTGGGGCGCTTCTGCCCTTGCCTTCAACAGAGTGCGGTGCGAAGTCGTCGCTCCAGATGACGGTGCAGCCTAGGGTGACGGGCGCGTGGTGGGGTCGTCGCGGATCTCCCAGTGGATACGCAGGCGGCGACCGCCGCGCGGCCACGAACGGCGGCGACAGGTGCCCGTTCTCCGGCTGAGGCGCCGGAAACACCACCGGAAAGCCTCCCTCGGGCTCGCCTAAGGCCGCGGCGGGGTCCTGGCCCGCGTCGCCGCGCTGGCCCGCGTCGCCGCGCGGGCGTGCGGCCTTGGCGGCGGGTGTCGCCGTCGGCGGGTCGCCGTGCGCGGTCGTTGGGACCGCGGCGGTGGCCGTTCGCCGTCGCCCTCTGCTCGGGCTGTGTGCGGTTGTTGTTCAGCGGAGGTGGGGGGCCGCTAGGGGGGTGTTGTGCGCCTTGATGAGCTGCTTGTTGGCGGGGGTGTTTCAGGTCGCCGGGCTACGGCGGTGGGGTTGTTAGCCAGGTTTGGATTGCGTCTTGGAGGGTCTTCTTTGTCTGGGGTGGGGCGAAGGAGGCGGTTACGGCGGCTTGGGCCAGGGCGGCCAGGGTGGGGTCGTCGTAAGCGAAGGTGGTGCGGACGTGGGCGTACTCGGTTGCTAGAGGGGTGTTGATCAGGGCGGGGATGTCGGTGTTGAGGGTGACCAGCAGCCCGGCTTCGCGGAGGCGGGGGAGGGGGTGCGCGTCCAGGGACGGGACGAAGCCCAGCGCGACGTTGGAGGACGGGCAGACCTCCAGGGGGATGCCGCGTTCGCGGACCTCGGCCACCAGGTCGGGGTCGTCCAGGATCCGGATGCCGTGGCCCAGGCGCTCGGTGCGGCCGGGGCCGAGAGCCTGCCGGATGCTGGCCGGGCCCTCGCCCTCGCCTGCGTGGTGGACGATGTGGAGTCCGGCGTCGTGGGCGGCGTCGAAGACCTCGGTGAACGGGTCGCCGGGGTGGGCCTCGTCGCCGGCGAGGCCGACGGCGACCACGCGGTCGTGGCGGCGGGCCAGGTCGAGGGTCCGCCAGGCGCGCTCGACGGAGCGGCGGCGGGAGTGGTCGAGGATCAGGCGGCACTCGATGCCGAAGGCTTCCTGGCCCGCCTCAAGGCCCTCCAGGACGGCCGTCAGGGGCATGTCGAGGTCGCCGAGGCGCTCGCCGTGGGCGGCTGCCGTGAACGAGACCTCGGCGTACCGGACGCCTTGGGCCGACTCGTCCTGGCAGAACTCGTAGGCGATGCGGCGGAAGTCATCGGGCTTCTGAAGGCAGTCGCGGACGAGGCCGTTCTGCGCGAAGAAGGAGGCGAAGTCGCCGAACGCGCCGACGTCGTCGGGGACCTGCACGCCGTTGGCGGCGCCGATCTCGCGGAGGGTGGCTCGGCGAACGGTGCTTTCGAGGTGGACGTGCAGGTGTGCTTTGGGCAGGGTCAGGAGATCGCGCACTGGCGTACGGTACGAGCCCGCGGCCTGAGTTGACGAACGAATTTTCGTTGACCGGTGTGGGGAGATCGGCCCATGATCGGCCCGATGCGCGGTCGTGTCGCACCTGGGTGGGGCGGCGGTCGCTCGGCCGCGCTGGACGAGATTGAGGAGTTCTCGTATTGCTACGGATCCACCGGATCGAGGACGGGCGGCGCATCGAGGGAGTGGCGCGGCCCATCTTCATCCACAACGTCTCGTACCACCTCACGAACCTTCTGGTGTTCGCGGACGGCGCCATCAGCTGCTGGGAGTGGGTCGACCTGGAGGGCCTCCGCGAGAAGCTCGAATGCGGGTGGGTCGTGACGGAGGTACCCGACGGTGGTGAGATCAGCGCGTTCGAGCTGGGCCGGTGGAAGGCCGCCGAGCCGATGTTCGGCCTCACCCCGGAGATGCTGCTGGGGGAGGTGGCCGACGACATCGAGCGGCTGAACGAGCGTCCGGATTCCACCGACCGGTGCCTGGCGCTGCTGGACCGGTACCTGGAGTCGCGGGACGAGGCCGACCGGCTGGCGCTGCGCGAGGCGTACCTGGCGATCCCCGCCCACAAACGCCATTACTCGCTCGGCGACATGGACAACAAAGACCGCCCGCTGGTCTTCCTGTGCACCGATGTCGGGGAGCGCCCGATCGGTGGCTGGTTCGACGATGATGTGGTCACCGAAGCCATGCGGGAATGGGCGCTGGACTACTTCGCCGAGGAGAAGCGCGCTCGCGCGGAATACGAGTCGAAGCGGTCGGCGGACGATCCGCCGGAACCTTCGAGCGGGACGATTCACCTTGGCGGACGCGTGTTTCCGCGAGGGTGGCCGGAGGACCCGGGAATCGACGCGCTGCAGAACGACTACCCGGCCCCGATCGAGGTCGGCGGCGTCCTCTACCCGTCGGTCACGCACGCCTACTGGGCTCTGTCCGCTGAGGATCCCGAGGTCCGGGAGCGGATCCGCGCGTCCGAACGGCCCTACGACGCCCAGAAGATCGCAGAGGAGGCGTCCCGCGTCCAGGGATGGCCGCAGGCCAGGACGGCGGTGATGGCCGGACTCATGCGTGCGAAATACGCGCAGCATCCGGAATTGGCGGAGATCCTGCTCGGTACGGGCGACGCGCCGATCGGGTACGGCGGGATCGACTCCGACCACTGGATCACGCGCGGAGATAGAGGCCGAAACTGGGTGGGGCGCCTGCTGGAGCTCGTCCGTTCTGACATTTGTGCCCAGAGGTCCGGCCTCCCGCTTTCCTGAAGGGGGGTATAGGTGCGCTCCGGTCGGACGGTAGCGTCCGGGGGCCCGCCCCTGTATCTCGTCTATGCGGATATTTGTGTGTTAGAGGGCTGTTGTTTGCGAGGGCAGGCACGGGTGCGATCGGCCTGTGGCTGCGCTCGGTCGTCAGCTCCTCTGAGTCCCTTGGGGGTGGTTCGATCGACCTGTCCATGGGGCCGTCCGGACCGGAGGGTCAGCCCGGGAGGGCGTAGCGGCCGTCTTCCAGGGGGTCGACCAGGCCGTCGGCGATGAGGGCGTCGAGGGCGCGTTCGCGTTGGACGGCGTCCGACCAGACGATGTCGAGGGCCGGTTTTTCGACGGGTTCGTCGGCGTCTCGCAGGACGGCCAGGAGGCGGCCCCGGCACTGCCGGTCGGTGCCGGCGTAGGTCTGGCCCCTTCGCGGTGGCCCGTCGTAGGCGGGTCGGCCGTTCAGTTGCCACGCGCACTTGTCGATGACGGGGCAGTCGACGCAGCGGGGTGAGCGGGCGGTGCAGACCAGCGCGCCCAGTTCCATGACGGCGACGGCCCAGCGGGCGGCGGTCGGCGGGTCGAGCGGGAGGAGGCTCTCGGCGAGCCTGACCTCGGCCTTGGTCTGCGTCTTCGGCGGGTACTCGGCGCCGGAGAGCAGCCGGGCCAGGACGCGGCGGACGTTGGTGTCGAGGACGGCGTGCCGCTGCCGGAACGCGAAGCTGGCGACGGCGGCGGCGGTGTAGGCGCCGATTCCGGGGAGCGCCAGGAGGTCCTCGTGGGAGGAGGGGACGTCGCCGCCGTGCCGTTCGGTGATCGCGCAAGCGGCCTGGTGGAGGCGCAGCGCGCGGCGCGGGTAGCCGAGCCGGCCCCATGCGCGGACGGCCTCGCCGGACGGTTCGGCGGCGAGCGCGGCGGGCGTCGGCCAGCGCGTCGTCCAGACGTCCCAGACGGGCAGGACGCGGGAGACCGGTGTCTGCTGAAGCATGATCTCGCTGACGAGGACGCCCCAGGGGGTCGTGTCCGGCGCCCGCCACGGGAGGTCCCGGGCGTTCGCGTCGTACCAGGCGAGGATCGGTGCGGTGTAGGCGGATTCGGTGTTCATGCGCGCCGCCATTGTGGCATGCGGCGGGTCGCCCGCTCTTCCTGGTTCGCTGAATGCATACTGCCCGCATGGGGGCGAACACTGAGCGCGACCGGGATGGCTCTGGGCTCGATCGATACTGGCGGCGGCGCGTGTGGGCCCTGGGGGGCGTCCTTGGGGCCGTCGGCCTGCTGGCCTGGACATGCCAGGGAGGTGGCGGGGAGGCCGAGCCGCGCCGCGCCGCGGGTGCGGCCGAGGCCACGCGCCCTCCTCCGCCGCCGAGCGCGATGCCGACGGTCACCGTCACCACGACGACCACGCCCGCGCCGGAGCAGGCCGACGGCGGCCCCTGCGACCGCGGTGACCTCGTGGTCAACATGTCCGCCGCGAAGAACGTCTACGCCGGGGCCGAGCGGCCGGAGTTCCGGGTCACGGTGGTCAGCACGGGTGAGGGCTCCTGCGCGTTCGACACGGGGGCGCTGGACGTCCGCATCACTTCCGGCGCGGACCGGGTCTGGTCGTCGACCAAGTGCCGCAGGGGCGACGCGCCCAAGGCGACGCTCCGGCGCGGCATCCCCTACGTCGACGACGTCGTCTGGGACCGCCGGCGCGACTGCAAGGGCGCCGTCCGTGCTCGTCCCGGCACCTACGTGGCGACCCTGAAAGGCGTGAAGGCCAAGAAGCTGGTCTTCAGCCTTCGCTGACGCCTCCCGAGGGCCCGCACAGGGTCAGACGTAGCGCTCCAGGATGGACGATTCGGCCAGGCGGGAGAGGCCCTCGCGGACGCTGCGGGCGCGGGATTCGCCCACGCCGCCGACGGCCTGGAGGTCGTCGATGCTGGCGGCGAGGAGTTTCTGCAGGCCGCCGAAGTGTTCGACGAGGCGCTCGACGACCATGCTCGGCAGCCGGGGGACCTTGGCGAGCAGCCGGAAGCCCTTGGGGCTGACGGGCAGGTCGAGGGCGTCGGGGCCGGCGAAGCCCATCACCTCGGCGACCGTGGACAGGTCGAGCAGCTCGTTGGCCGACAGGGTGTCGAGGGAGGACAGGATGGCGTCCACGCCGCGGGTGCGGGTGTCGTCGGACGGGTAGTCGCGGACGATCAGCTGCCGGTCGACGTCGACGCCGGAGACCAGCTCGTCGAGCTGCAGGGACAGCAGGCGGCCGTCGGTGCCGAGCTCGACGACGTAGCCCTCGATCTCGTCGGCGATGCGGCGCACCATCTCCAGGCGCTGGACGACGGCGCTGACGTCCCGGACGGTGACGAGGTCCTCGATCTCCAGTGCCGACAGCGTGCCGGACACCTCGTCGAGGCGCAGCTTGTAGCGTTCGAGGGTGGCCAGGGCCTGGTTGGCCTTGGAGAGGATGGCCGCCGAGTCTTCCAGGACGTAGCGGATGCCGTCGAGGTAGAGCGCGATGATGTGCATGGACTGGCTCACCGAGATGACCGGCAGGCCGGTCTGGCGGGCGACGCGCTCCGCGGTGCGGTGGCGGGTTCCCGACTCCTCGGTGGGGAGGGTGGAGTCCGGCACGAGGTGGACGGCGGCGCGGACGATGCGGGTGTGGCTGTCGTCGAGGACGATCGCGCCGTCCATCTTGGCGAGCTCGCGCAGCCGGGTGGCGGAGAACTCGACGTCGAGCTCGAAGCCGCCCGTGCACAGCTCCGCGACGGGCTTGTCGTAGCCGAGCACGATCAGGCCGCCGGTGTGGCCCCGCAGGATGCGCTCCAGTCCGTCCCGGATCTGGGTGCCGGGAGCCACCGCTGCCAGTGTGGCGCGGCGTCGTTCGTCATGACCCTTGTCGTGTGATGGCACCTGGCCCCCGGAGGTCGCTGGACGGGCGCCAGTTTACCGAGGCGGGCCGCGCACTGGTTCCTCCCCAGGTCGCAAGCGTGCGTTGTGTGGAGTAATACTCTGGCGGGACGCCCGTCAGGGCGCGGTAAACGCGACCTGCAGCGCTTGCTGGAGGCTGTCGACCTCCATCACTTTCATGCCTTCGTAGCTGCTGAGCTGCGGATCCGCGCGTTTGAGGGGCCCGTCGGCGAGTTCGAGGGAACCGCGTGGGATGACGGCGTACTTGAATCCGAGCCGGGCCGCCTCGGCCAGCCGCCGCTGGACGCCGGGCACGATGCGGACCTCCCCGGCGAGGCCCACCTCGCCGAGCGCGATGAGGCTGGTGGACAGGGCCTGCTCGACGGTGGAGCCCGCGACGGCGAGGCCGAGGGCCAGGTCGACGGAGGTCTCGGCGAGCCGGACGCCGCCGACGGTGGAGACGTACACGTCCTGCTCGTGCATGGAGATCTTGCAGCGCTGCGCGAGGACGGCGAGGACCATCGCGACGCGGGAGGTGTCGAGGCCGGAGGTGGCGCGCCGCGGCGCGGGCAGGTGCGACTTGGCGACGAGCGACTGCACCTCGGCGACGAGGGGGCGGCGCCCTTCGAGGGTGACGGTGACGCAGGTACCGGGGACGGCCTCCTCGCGGCGGGTGAGGAACAGGCCGCTCGGGTCGGGCAGCCCGACGATGCCGACCTCGGACAGGTCGAAGCAGCCGAGCTCGTCGGTGGGGCCGTACCGGTTCTTCATGGCGCGGATCATGCGGAGCCGGGAGTGCCGGTCGCCCTCGAAGTACAGGACGACGTCGACCAGGTGCTCCAGCAGGCGCGGCCCGGCGATCGAGCCTTCCTTGGTGACGTGGCCGACCAGCACGACGGTCATGCCGCGCTCCTTGGCGACCCTGATCAGGTTGGCGGCGACCTCGCGGACCTGGGTGACGCCGCCGGGCGCGCCGTCGGCCTCGGAGGTGCCGATCGTCTGGATGGAGTCGACGACGAGCAGCCCGGGATCGACCGACTCGATGTGGCCGAGGATGGCCGACAGCTCCGTCTCGGCCGCCAGGTACAGCCGGTCGGTGATCGCGCCGACGCGGTCGGCGCGCAGCCGGACCTGCTCGGCCGACTCCTCGCCCGTCACGTACAGGACGTTCCCGCTCGGCGAGCCCTCGGAGCCCGCCGGGCCCCCGGAGCCTTCGGAGCCGCCGGACGCCGTCGAGGCCAGGGCGGCGACCTCCAGCAGCAGCGTCGACTTGCCGATGCCGGGCTCGCCCGCCAGCAGCAGGACGGCCCCGGGCACGATGCCGCCGCCGAGGACGCGGTCGAGCTCGTCGAGGCCGGTGGAACGGGTCTGCGCGGAGCGCACGTCGACCTGCCCGATCGGGCGGGCCGGCGAGCTGACCGGCCCGGCCGACACGACCCGGGCCGGGGTCGCCGACGCGGCCTCGGTGACCGTTCCCCATGTCTGGCACTCACCGCAGCGCCCGACCCACTTGGAGGTCTGCCACCCGCACTCCGAGCACCGGTAGGCGGCCTTGGCCGTCTTCGCCTTCGCCATGCGCGGAAGCGTAGGGCCGGGCACCGACAGTATTCACCCCGCGCCCGGGCGCGGCGGGGGGTCAGCTCTCCTTGCGGGCCCGTTCGATCAGGTCGCCGAGGTGGTCGGACACGACGCCGGGACGTTCGAGCATGGCCATGTGCCCGGCGCCGGGCACGACCTCCAGCCGCCCCGACGGCGCGCAGGAGGCGATCTTCAGGCTGTGCTCGACCGGGGTGAGCAGGTCGTTCTCCGCGCCGATGACCAGGGTGTCGGCGCCGCCGAGGGACGCGCACTCGCTGATCACCTCGGTGGTGATCATGGAGCGGAAGAAGTCGGCGAAGGCGTCCATGCGGGTGTCGGCCATCATCTGCTCGGCGAAGGCGACGGCGGCGGGGCTGGCGTCCGGGCCGAAGGCGACCATGTCCTCGACGAGGGCGGCGGCGTCGCGGCCGAGGTGGCGGACGCGCTCGATGACGCCCGAGCCGGCGCCGAGCGCGCCGAGGGCGGCGGGCACGAGGCGGTGGGTGGTGCGCGCGATGAGCGCGGGCATGCCGAGCGTGACCTCGCCGAGGCCGCCGGACGAGGTGCACAGCAGCCCGGCCGCGAGGATCTTGCGTCCGACCAGGCCGGGGTTCTCGTCGGCGTACCGCATGATGGTCATGCCGCCCATCGAGTGGCCGACCAGGACGACGGGCGTCTCGGCGGGGACGGTCGCCTCGATGACGGCGCCGAGGTCGCGGGCCAGCCGGGGGACGGCGTAGCCGTCGCGGGCGCCGCCGTCGGAGCGGCCGTGGCCGCGGTGGTCCCAGAAGACGAGGCGGCCGAGGCCGCGCAGGGCCTTGCGCTGGAAGTGCCAGGAGTCCTGGGTGAGCGTCCAGCCGTGGCAGAACACGACCGCGAGGTCGGTGCGGTCCTCGCCGTCGATCTCGGCGTAGAGGCGGGTGCCGTCGTCGGCGCGGACGGGCAGGGGGCGGCCGCGCAGCGACCCGAACGGCTCGCCCGCGAACGGGTCGGGACGCAGTTGCAGGCGGCGCATGGCGCGGCGCTGGGCGACCAGCCCGGCGCCGGCGCCGGCCGCGCCGAGGGCGGTGGCGGCGAGGAGACCGCCGAGCGCCCTCCCGGCGGTGGCTCGGCTCGTGGCGGCGGCGCGACCCATGGTGCGTTCCTCCCGGATGGCCAACTGACTGGTAACTCAGGGGCAACGCCACCACAAATTCACGGCATAGTCCACCTCAAGGCCGGGGTGTTCGCGCAGGCAGGCGTCGGCGAGATCGCGGGGGAACTCGATCCGCAGGACGGCGGCCAGGTCGTCGCGGCTCTGGAACGCCCACCGGATCGTCAGCGGCTCCCGGTGGAAGCCGCGCCGCGTCCAGAAACGCTCGACGGCGGCGGGGTCGTACTTCGGCAGGCTCCGCTGGAACCAGCGGCCGAACGTGGAGCGGGTGGCGTCGTTGTCGATGATGAGGATCGCGCCGCCGCGCCGGACGACGCGGTCCAGCTCGGCGAGGCCCGGCTCGCATCCGGGGCCGAAGAAGTAGGCCCACCGCGCGTGGGCGACGTCGATGGACGCGTCCGGGATCGGCAGTGCCTGCGCGGTGCCGGTGCGCACGGTGACGTTGGGAAGGTCCCGCGTCCGGCGCGCGGCGGCGGAGGCGAGCCCGGCGTGCGGCTCCACGCCGATCACGCGCCGCGCGTCCTCGGCGAAGAACGGCAGGTGGAAGCCGGTGCCGCAGCCGACGTCGAGGACGTCGGCGCCGTCCCAGGGACGGATGGCGCGCATCGCGGCGGCCAGCACGCCGTCGGGGTCGACGGCGCGGTTCTCCAGTTCGTAGACCTGGGGGGAGTTCCAGATGTTGGGGCTGGGCACGGCGCCCCGCGCGATCTCGGCCACGGAGACAGAGGGTAGCGGCGGCTCCGGCGGAGCAAGCGAGATCACTCCCGGCGAGTGTCTCATCACGCCCGTCGCGGCATAGGCTCTCTTCTACGACACAGCCGAGCGATCATTCATGGCGAGGAAGCCTTGGCACCGCAGCACAACGGCGCCCCTTCACCGGCGCTCCGCGTACCGGACGCGCCGATCACGCTGTCCACCGCGTCGGTGTACCCGGAGAAGGTCCCGAGCGCCTTCGAGATCGCCTCGCTGCTGGGCTACGACGGCATCGAGGTGATGGTCTCGACGGACGCCTCGTCCCAGGACCTGAACGTCCTGCGCCGGCTGTCGGACTACCACCAGGTCCCCATCAAGTCGATCCACGCGCCGTGCCTGCTGCTCACCCAGCGGGTCTGGGGACGCGACCCTTGGGGCAAGTTGGTGCGCTCCAAGGACGTCGCGGAGGAACTGGGCGCGGAGGTCGTCGTCGTGCACCCGCCGTTCCGCTGGCAGCGCGACTACGCGAAGGAGTTCGTCGAGGGCCTCGCCCGCATGCAGGACGAGACGGACGTGCTGTTCGCGGTGGAGAACATGTTCCCGCTCAAGGCGCGCGGCGCCGAGGCGGGCATGTACCTGCCCGACTGGAATCCCGTCGACCAGGACTACCCGTACGTGACCCTCGACCTGTCGCACACCGCCGTCTCGGGTTCGGACGCCATCGACATGGCGGGGAGCCTGGGCGACCGCCTGCGCCACATCCACCTCGCCGACGGTGTCGGGATCACGAACAAGGACGAGCACCTCGTCCCGGGCCGGGGCAACCAGCCGTGCGGGGCGATGCTGGAGAACCTCGCCGAGGGCGGCTTCAAGGGCCACGTCGTCCTGGAGGTCAACACGCGGCGCGCGTCCAGCCGGATCGAGCGGATGGAGGACCTCGCCGAGGCCCTCGCGTTCGCGCGCCTGCACCTGGCCGCCGCCGCCCACACGTGGGAGGTCACCTCGGCCGGGGAGATCACCCGCCGGGGCGTCCGCCGGTGAGCGAGGCGGGGGCCGGGACGCGCGGCCGGGGCCCGGGCCGCAGGCCGGGCCCGACCGAGACGCGCGAGAAGATCCTGGCCGCCGCGCGGGACCTGTTCGCCGAGAAGGGCTACGACGGCGCGTCGCTGCGCGCCATCGCCCGCGCCGCGCAGGTCGACCCCGCGCTGGTGCACCACTTCTTCGGCAACAAGGAGGGCGTGTTCGTCGAGGCGATGCGCTTCCCGGTGGATCCGAGCGTGCTGCTGCCGCACATCATGTCGTTCCCCCGCGACCGCATCGGCGAGGCGATGGTCCGCACGTTCCTCCAGGTCTGGGGGGACGAGGACCGCCGCGCCCCGATGCTCGCGATGCTCCGCTCGGCGATGACGAACGAGCGGGCGGTGGTGCTGCTGCGCGAGTTCGTCACGTCGGCGCTGTTCGGGCGGGCCTCGCAGGCGACGGAGGCGGCGCCGCTGGCGATCCAGGCGGCCGCCGGCCAGATGATCGGGCTGATGATCCTGCGCTACGTGCTGTGCGTCGAGCCCCTGGCCTCCGCCTCCGAGGACGAGCTGGTCGAGCTGGTGGCCCCCACCCTCCAGCGCTACCTCGCCTCCTGAGCCCGCGCGCTCCGCCGCCCTTCGACGTTCCTTCCGCTCCTGACGGGCCTCTTTGGCGAGCCCCCTTCCGATGGGCCCTTCGGCCTCTTGACCGTGGCCCCGTGTCGGCCTAAATTCAACACATGATGAGTTCTAGTCCGGCGGATGCGTCCGCCCCCGCGGTGGAGGTGCGCGACCTGCGGATCGACCGCGGGGGCCGGGAGGTGCTGCACGGGCTCACCTTCGACGTCCCGCGCGGCTCGATCGTGGGCCTGCTCGGCCCGAGCGGCTGCGGGAAGACGACCCTGATGCGGGCCATCGTCGGCGTCCAGATCGTGCGGAGCGGCGCGGTGACCGTGCTCGGCGAGCCCGCCGGGTCGCCCGGCCTGCGGCGCCGCGTCGGGTACGCGACGCAGACGCCGGCCGTCTACGCCGACCTGACCGTCGCCGAGAACCTGCGCTACTTCGCCTCCGTCCTCCGCGCGCCGCGCTCGGACGTGGCCCGCGTCATCGACGAGGTCGGCCTCGGGCGCAGCCGCGACCAGACGGCGGCGACGCTGTCGGGCGGGCAGCTCAGCCGCGCCAACCTCGCCGTGGCCCTGCTCGGCGCGCCCGAGCTGCTCGTCCTGGACGAGCCGACCGTGGGGCTCGACCCGGTGCTGCGGCAGGAGCTGTGGGAGCTGTTCCGCGAGCTGGCCGAACGGGGCGCCACCCTGGTCGTGTCCAGCCACGTCATGGACGAGGCGGGACGCACCGACCGCCTGCTGCTGATGCGCGAGGGCGACGTCCTCGCCGACGGCACGCCGGACGGCCTGCGCTCGCGCACCGGCGCCCCCGACCTCGAAGGGGCGTTCCTCCACCTGATCCACGAGAAGGCCGGGAGCCCCTCATGAGCGCCGCCGTCACGTTCGCCACGATGCGGCGCATCCTGGCGCAGCTCAAGCACGACCACCGCACGCTCGCCCTGCTCATCGGCGTGCCGACCCTGCTGATGATCCTGCTGCGGTACGTGTTCGACCAGCCGGCGGCCTTCGACCGGATCGGGCCCATGCTGCTCGGCCTGTTCCCGTTCACCGTCATGTTCGTGGTGGCCAGCGTCGCCACCCTCCGCGAGCGCACGAGCGGCACCCTCGAACGGCTGATGACGATGCCGCTCGGCAAGCTCGACCTGCTGCTCGGCTACGCGCTGGCCTTCGGCCTGCTCGCGCTCGTCCAGGTCGCCGTCGTGCTGGCCGTGTCGCTGACCTGGCTCGGCCTCGACCTGAACGGCTCGCTGGCGTCCCTCGTCCTGGTCTCGCTGCTGGACGCGCTGCTCGGCATGGCCCTCGGGCTGTTCGCCAGCGCGTTCGCCCGGACCGAGTTCCAGGCCGTCCAGTTCATGCCCGCGTTCGTCCTGCCGCAGCTGCTGCTCTGCGGCCTGATCATCCCGCGCGGGGAGATGGCGTCCTGGCTCCAGGCGATCGCGGACGTCCTGCCGCTGTCCTACGCGGTCGAGGGCATGCAGGAGATCGGCGCCAGTCCGGACTTCACCGGCACCCTGGCCCTGGACGTCTCCGTGATAGCCGCGTTCGTGGTGGTCGCGCTCCTGCTGGGCGCGGTGACCCTGCGCCGCCGGAGCGGGTGAGCGCCCGGCGAACGACCCGCGAACGGGGGGCCGGGTTTACACGGACGTCCGGTTACGCCGCAACCGGACAGGTGGGCCGAAGTCGGCCATCCCTGCCCGGTGCTGCTGGTAGCTTCGCGCCATGACCTCCCCTGATCTTCACGGCTCCCAGGTGCCGCCGAGGCCCGACGAGGGGGCGCCCGCGCCCGCGGGGCCCGAGGCTCCGGGCGCTCCGGGCGCCCCGGGAGGGGACGCCGACGCCGCGTTCTGGGGCGGCTCGGACGGCGGCGGCGAGACGCGGCGCAAGCGGCGCTGGCCCCGCGTCCTGATCGCCGTGGGGGTGTTCGTGGCGCTGGTCGTGGCCGGTCTCGGCGGGCTGGCGTGGCAGCGGCAGTCGTCCTACAACGGCAACATCGACCGGATCAAGGGCGTGATGCCGGACGACGCCCAGAAGCGTCCGGGCGCCAACGTCGAGGGGACGGAGAACTGGCTGCTCGTCGGCTCGGACTCGCGGGCCGACGCGACGACCGGCGAGGGCAACCAGGTCTGGAAGCCGGGGCAGCAGCGCACCGACACGATCATGCTGCTGCACCTGCCGGCGGACCGGAAGAAGGCCTACATCATCTCGTTCCCGCGCGACTCGTGGGTGGAGATCCCCGGCTACGGGCAGCAGAAGATCAACGCGGCGTTCTCGTTCGGCGGGCCGAAGCTGCTGATCGAGACGTTGGAGAGCCTCACCGGCATCCGCATCGACCACTACGGCGCGATCGACTTCGAGGGCTTCAAGTCGATGACGGACGCGCTCGGCGGCGTCACGGTCAACATCAGGCAGGGCGTGTACGACCCGGCGCGCAAGAAGCGCTGGGAGGCGGGTCGGCAGAAGCTGAACGGCGAGGACGCCCTGCTGTTCGTCCGGCAGCGCTACAACCTGCCGAACGGCGACTTCGACCGGATCAAGCGGCAGCAGGCGTTCCTCGGCGCGCTCGCCAAGCAGGCCGCCGACCGGGGCACGCTCACCAACCCGCTCAAGCTCGACCGGTTCCTGTCGGCGCTCACCAAGTCGATCAGCGTGGACGAGGGGGTGTCGGCGGGCGACCTGCGCTCGCTGGCGCTCGGCATGCGCAGTGTCCGCCCGTCGGACGTGATGTTCATGACGCTGCCGCACAAGGGCACCGGCATGCGCAAGCGGCAGAGCGTCGTGTTCCTGGACGGCGGGAAGGCGAAGGCCCTCTTCGAGGCGGTCAAGACCGCGCGGATGAAGGAGTACGTCCAGCAGTACGGCGCCGGCAACAGCCTCGGCACCGTGTCGTGAGCGCCCGGCCCCGGCGGCATAACCTGGGACGGTAGGCCCAGGGGACGAGGGGTTCGCACAGTGCTTCGTCAGGCATTGCTGGTCGCGTCGCGCAGCGGCGGCGCGCGCAGGGTGGTGGAGACCGCGCCGTTCACCGGTGACGTGGTCCGCCGCTTCGTGGCCGGGGAGACGATCGACGACGCCCTGCGCGTCACCGGCGGGCTGACCGACGAGGGCCTGCTCGTCAGCCTGGACGTCCTGGGCGAGGACACCCACGACGAGGGCCGCGCAGAGGCGAACGCCGCCCACTATGTCGAGCTTCTGGGACGGCTGGGCGCCTCCGGGCTCGGGAGGCGCGCCGAGGTGTCCCTCAAGCTGTCGGCCATCGGCCAGACCTTCGACGAAGACCTCGCTCTGGAGAACGCGCGACGCGTGTGCGCCGCCGCCCGCTCGGCCAGCACGACGGTCACCATCGACATGGAAGAGCACACGACGGTCGACTCGACGCTGGCTACCGTCCACGAACTGCGGCGTGACTACCCGGACGTGGGTGCGGTCGTCCAGGCGTACCTGCGTCGCGCAGAGGAGCACTGCGCGGACCTGGCCTACGAGGGTTCGCGGGTGAGGCTGTGCAAGGGCGCCTATGGGGCGCCTGCGGCGGTCGCCTTCACCGACAAGGAGGAGGTCGACAGGTCGTACGTGCGGTGCATGAAAGTGCTGATGGCAGGCAAGGGCTACCCGATGCTCGCCACGCACGACCCCCGGCTGATAGAGATCGCCGGCGCGCTGTCGGTGCTGAACGAGCGCGACGACGACACCTTCGAGTACCAGATGCTCTACGGGATCCGCCCGCAGGAGCAGCGCCGCCTCGCCGCGGAGGGCGCGCAGGTCCGCGTCTACGTCGCCTACGGGCGCGAGTGGTACCAGTACTTCATGCGCCGGCTCGCCGAGCGGCCCGCCAACCTGCGCTTCTTCATGCGCTCCCTCGTCGGGCGCTCTTAGGGCTCCGAGGGCGGTCCGAGCGCCGGTCGCCGGACGGCGCCGCCCGGCCCGGCCCGGCGATAGGCTGGACGGGTCTTTGGAACCCCACGTCAAGGTATGTCGATGATCGCGATTCTGGGTGCCGGGAAGATGGGCGAGGCGCTGCTGTCCGGGGTGCTCCGGGCCGGCCGCCGTCCGTCCGAGCTGATCGCCACCGCGCGCCGGGAGGAGCGGGGCGCGCTGCTGCGGGAGCGCTACGGCGTGCAGATCGTGTCGAACGCGGAGGCCGCCGCGACCGCCGAGACGCTCGTCCTCGCGGTGAAGCCGCAGGACATGGGGGCCCTGCTGGAGGAGGTCGGCCCGCACGTGCCGGCCGGCCGGCTGGTGATCTCGATGGCGGCGGGCATCACGACGGGGTTCGTCGAGGAGCGGCTGCCGGACGGGGTGCCCGTCGTCCGCGTCATGTCGAACACGCCCGTCCACGTGGACGAGGCGATGAGCGTCATCTCGCCCGGGTCGCACGCCGGCGAGGAGCACCTGAAGCTGGCCGAGGAGCTGCTGTCGCCGGTCGGCAAGGTGCTGCGCATCCCCGAGTCGCTTCAGGACGGCGCCACGGCCCTGTCCGGCAGCGGGCCGGCGTACTTCTACTACCTCGTCGAGGCGATGGTGGACGCGGGCATCCTGCTCGGGATGCCGCGCGCCGCCGCGCTGGAGATGGTCATCCAGTCGGCCGTCGGCGCCGCCGTCATGCTCCGCGACTCCGGGGAGCATCCGGTGCTGCTGCGCGAGGCCGTGACGTCCCCGGGCGGGACGACGATCTCGGCGATCCGCGAGCTGGAGCGGCACGGCGTCAGGGCCGCCGTCCTGGAGGCGATCGAGGCGGCCCGCAACCGGGGGCGCGAGCTCGCGAGCGGCTGACCCGGGACGGGCGCGCCCCGGGGATGTCCGTCTCCGACCATTGAGCCGGGCCGGGGCCGCGTCCGTGTAGTAGGTATGGGACTCATACTCCGCCTGATCGTCGCCGCCGGGCTGGCGGCCGATGCGATCGTGCACTGGAAGTTCGCGCCCGACATGGCCTTCGTGCAGGGCGGCTCCATTGACGGAGACCTGCTGTTCCGCGTCCAGGCCGCGGTCGCCGGGGTGGTCGCGGTGATCGTCCTCACCTACGCGACGCGCTGGGCGTACGCGCTCGCCTTCGTCGTCGCGGCCAGTGCGGCGGGCGCCGTCGTGCTCTACTACTACGTCGACGTGGGCGCGCTCGGCCCGCTGCCGGACATGCACGAACCCGTCTGGTACGCCGAGAAGACGATCAGCCTCGCCGGCGAGGGCGGCGCCGCGCTGGCCGCTCTGGTCGGCCTCTTCGCCGCCGGACGCGGCCGCCGCGCGAGCGACGAGATCCCCGACCCCGAACCCGCCGGCCGCTTCTGACCCGGGCCGCCGCCGGCCCGGCCGGGCCGCTGCGGCGATCATCCGACGGTCCCCTCCCAAGGCGCGGGAGGCGAAACGGCGCGCGGAGCGAAAGCCCGTGGGGTGACGCCCCGCGATGGGGACCGAGCGTGACGAGGTCCGTGCGGGGCGTAGGAGAAGATCACGATTTCGGCGGTGTGACCGGGTCCGCCGGGCTACCATCGAATTGATCTTGGAAGTCTGGGGGCCCCGGATGGAAGAACGGCGCGAGCGTCCGACCGGCATGCCGTTCCCGGCGTCCGCCCTGCACAGGGCGTTGCTCAAGGCGCGGGTCCCGCGGTTCATGGCCGACCACGCGGCCGCCCTTCTGGCCGGGCTTTTGGAGAAACGGACGGATCGCCGGGACTAGGCGGCCTTCGAGCGCTTCCTCGCCCTGGGGTGCTTGCCCGTCCCGCCCGTCACGGTCCGGACGAAGTGGGCGGCGTCGCGCATGGCGGCGTTCGCCTCAGGGAGCACGCGGTTCAGGATCTGGAAGACGTGCATCTGCCCCTTCCAGATCTGCAGGTCGCAGTGGGCCCCGGTGCGGCGCAGGGCGTCGGCGAACGCCTCGGCCTCGGTGCGCAGCACCTCGGCGCCGCCCACCTGGATGAGGATGGGCGGCATGTCGTTCCAGGCGCACGTGAGCAGGGCCAGCCGCGGGTCCTCGAACCCGGTCGGCCCCACGACGAGGCGGGCGATCCGGCGCGCCGAGGACGCGCTGATGTAGGGGTCGCGGGCTCGGCTCTGCGCGTCCATGGACAGCTCGCAGGTCAGGTCGACCCACGGGGAGAACAGCATGAGCCCGGCCGGGCCCGGCAGGCCCTGGCGGCACAGTTCGCCGGTCAGCGCGGCGGACAGGTGCCCGCCCGCCGAGTCGCCCGCGAGGACGATGCCGGACGCCGGAACGCCCCGATCGAGCAGCCAGCGGTAGGCGGCGACGGCGTCCTCCAGCGGGGCCGGGAACGGGTGCTCGGGCGCGAGCCGGTACCGCGGGGCGAGGATCGGCAGGCCCGTGTCGAGCGCGAGCCGCGAGGTGATGGGGCGGTGGGTGCGCGGCGAGCAGAAGACGTAGCCGCCGCCGTGCAGGTAGAGGACGGCGCCGGGGGCGTTCTCCTCGACCGCGTCGCGCGGAACGATCCACTCGCCCCTGACCGGGAGGCCGCCGTCGCCCCCGGGCGCCGGGTCGTTCAGCGACTCGACCCGCACGTGGGGGCTGTGCCGCAGCAGCAGGGACGCGGCGTCCACCGTCGAGCGCGCGGTGCGGATGCTGGTCGCGTGGCCAGGAAGGTAGTGCAGGAACGGACGGACGCCCAGACGGAGCGCGTTGCTGATCGCTCGGCTGCGAACGCTGGGGTCGCCGTCCAATTTGCACCCCCCGTAGGAGATATCTGCCTGACGGATGTATGCCCGTTTCCGGCATGTAACTCACGTCACAAGTGTGTTGCGGGCGGCGGCCTCCGGGCGGGTGCCCCGCCGCGTCCGCGTGCCGGGAGCTGTGGGCCAGGTCACGTGCCCTGCGCGATACCGTGAGGTCATGAGCAGTCCCGATTCGTCCCAGTCCGCCGGTCCCGAGAACTGCGAACTGGAGATCTTCTGGGACGAGCGGCTCATCTCCTACGACTTCGGTCCCGGCCACCCCATGAACCCGGTGCGGGTCGAGCTGACGATGGCGCTCGCCCGCGGGCTCGGCGTCCTGGACCGCCCGAACGTGCGGGTCTCGGCGTTCGAGGCCGCCGGCGACAAGCTGCTCCGGCTCGTCCACGAGGAGTCCTACATCGCGGCGGTCAAGCACTCCGGCGCCACCGGGCTGCCCGAGCCCGGGCACGGCCTCGGTACCCCCGACAACCCGGTCTTCCTCGGCATGCACGAGGCGTCCGCCCTGGTCACGGGGGCGTCGGTGGCCGCCGCCGAGGCGGTGTGGACGGGCCGCGCCGAGCACGCCGCGAACATCTCCGGCGGCCTGCACCACGCGCTGAGCGACGCCGCCAGCGGGTTCTGCGTCTACAACGACCCGGCCGTCGCGATCGCGTGGCTCCTGGAGAACGGCGCCGAGCGCGTCGCCTACGTCGACATCGACGTCCACCACGGCGACGGCGTCCAGGCGGCCTTCTACGACGACCCGCGCGTGCTGACGATCAGCCTGCATGAGTCCCCGCGGACGCTGTTCCCCGGCACCGGCTTCCCGGACGAGACCGGCGCGGACGGCACCTCGGTCAACATCTCGCTGCCGCCCGGCACCGGCGACCGGCCGTGGCTGCGCGCGTTCGAGGCGATCGTCCCGCCGCTGCTGCGCCGGTTCCGCCCGGACGTCCTCGTCACCCAGCAGGGCGCCGACGGCCACGCGCTCGACCCGCTCGCCCACCTGATCCTCAGCGTGGACGGCCAGCGGACGGCGTACGCGTTGCTGCACCGGCTGGCGCACGAGACCGCGGGCGGCCGGTGGGTCCTCACCGGCGGCGGCGGATACGAGCTGGTCCAGGTCGTCCCGCGCGCGTGGACGCACCTGCTCGCCGAGGCGGCGGGCGGCCCCGTCCCGCCGGAAACGGCGACCCCGGACGACTGGCGCGAGTTCGTCCGGCAGCGGACCGAGGAGATCGCCCCGCGCCGCATGACGGACGGGACGGAGACGGTGGAGGTCAGCAGGTGGGGGGACGGCTACGACCCGGGCAGCCCCGTGGACCAGGCGGTGCTGGCGACGCGCCGCGCGGTGTTCCCCGAGCACGGCCTCGACCCGATGACCGACGAGTGAAGCCTCCGGAGACCCCTCGCCCATGAAGACCCGCCCATGAACCAGACGACCCCCGCGTCCGGAGGCCCCGTGCCCACCAGGGACGAGCTGCGCGCCCACCTCGTGCGAACGATGATCGCCGGCGACGTGGCCACGCCGCGGCAGAACAACCTGCTGCACTTCCGGCGCATGGCGGGCGGCGACCCGTACTACCAGTTCGGCCTGGATCTGAAGCCGTCGTGGTCGGAGCGGTCGGTGCTGGAGATGATGGTCGAGCGGTGCGGCGTCGACCCCGATCCGATGCATCTGTACGGGGACGACACCATCGATCCCGAGATCACGCTCGACACGCTGGAGGCGATGGGGGAGCGCATCGGCCTCGCGGCGCGGCGCCGGGAGCGCGTGGTCCTCGCGACCGGGCATCCGTCCACGCTGACGCCGCTGTACCAGGCGGTCGCGGGGGCGCTGCGGGAGGCGGGCTGCCGGGTGCTGACGCCCGCGGCCGGCTGGACCTACGAGGTCGACGCCGGGTACGGCGGCTCGGAGCTGCGCCGCATCGTCTACGCCGCTCCGGGCGTCGCGATGCTGGAGGGCGAGGATCTCCGCACGCACCACACGCACGACCCGCATCCGATGGAGGCCATGCTCAGGGAGCTCGCCGCTAGCGGGTCCGGCGAAAATTCGGAAGCTAAACCAGATATCTGGCCGGATCTGGCCATCGCCGACCACGGGTGGGCCGGAGCCGCCGGGCAGGCGGGCATCGACACCGTGGGGTTCGCGGACTGTAACGACCCGGCGCTGTTCGCCGGGGCCGCCGAGGGCAAGATCGACGTGGTCGTCCCGCTCGACGACGGCGTCTCCGCGCACCACTACGCGCCCCTGACCGCGTACATCCTTGATCGCGCGGGCCTGCGGCCGGCCGGCTGAGAGGCCGGCCGGGCCGCCCGTCCGGAGGCTTACTCCGGGGGGACTCCTGGGTGGCGGCTTCTCGCCTGTCACGCCCTGTGACAGGGCTGCCGTAACGAGGCGCATGAGCGTGCGGAGAGGCGTCTGGCGCAGCGGAACCGCCGGTCATCTCGGGGTTCTGGTTAACAAATGTTCGTCGGGACACGCGCGGTACCGTCGCGTCCACCCTCCGTAGGGAATCAGCACTGTATCCCCACGGTCAGGTCGGATACGGAAATGTGCGGAACTCCCCTCTTGCGACTGCCGGTACGCGATTTACGCTGGAGGAAGTACACGTGCGTGATCAAAGTCACCCGAAGGGCCGGTGCGCGGCACGTGTGGAAGAGGGCGTCCGATGACCTCAGGCGAGCGACCTCTGAGCGAGGTCAGGTTCCTGACCGTCGCCGAAGTGGCGGCGGTGATGCGGGTGTCCAAGATGACCGTCTACCGCCTCGTCCACTCGGGCGAACTGCCCGCGATCCGCGTGGGCCGCTCGTTCCGGGTTCCCGAGCAGGCCGTCCACGATTACCTGCGCGACGCGTACATCGAAGCCGGATAACGGGTAGGGGCGGGGCATGACCCCGCCGCGAACTCAGTACCCGGCCGTGCAGGGGGCGTCGGGAAGGTCCCGAGGGGCCGTCCCGAAGCTGGGGAAGCAGGACGAGGACCGGCAGAACGGTCCGGACACCGGACGGACGGGCGATGGCCGCAGGCCACGCCCGCCCGGAAGGGACGGTGCCCGGCGCCGTGCGACGCGCGGTGCCGGCCGCCGTCCGTGCCGGCCGTCCCCGGGCCGCGGGGCAGGCCGCGGCATGATCTCCACCCACGCAGCGGTACCCTGGGGCCTCGGACCGTGCGCGCTTGCCGAGACTCGCTCTCCAGCGGCACGCCCGTCTCCTGCACATCACCCGAGACTCCGAGCGAGGTTCCGTGGGCTCTGTCATCAAGAAGCGCCGCAAGAGGATGGCCAAGAAGAAGCACCGCAAGCTTCTGAAGAAGACGCGCATCCAGCGCCGCAACAAGAAGTAGCGACCACACCGGCCGTCCAGCCGTGAAGGGGTAGGGCCCAGTGTCGTCCATGCCCGCCGCCGCGGCCCGTGTCGTCCTCGTCACGGGCGTCTCCCGTTTCCTGGGGGCGCGGGTCGCGAACACCCTGCAAGCCGACCCGGGCATCGAGCGTGTCATCGGGGTGGACACGGTGCCGCCGGACGCGTCGCTCGGCCGCACCGAGTTCGTCCGGGTCGACATCCGCACGCCCGGCATCGCGAAGATCATCGCGTCGGCGGCGGTGGACACGGTGGTGCACCTCAACCTGGTGACGTCCTCCTCGGTTCCGCGGGCGAAGGTCAAGGAGCTGAACGTCATCGGGACGATGCAGCTGCTCGCGGCCTGCCAGCGCTCGCCCGACATGCGCAAGCTGGTCGTACGGTCGTCGGCGGCCGTGTACGGCTCCTCCCCGATGGACCCGGCCGTGTTCACCGAGCGGGACGAGCCCGTCGAGGCGCCCAGGTCCGGCTATGCCAAGGACGCCGTCGAGGTCGAGGGATACGTCCGCGGGCTGATGCGGCGGCGCTCCGACCTGGCCGTGTCGGTGCTGCGGTTCGCGAACTTCCTCGGCCCGGGCGTCGACTCGCCCCTCACCCGGTACCTGCGCCTGCCGGTCGTCCCGACCGTGCTCGGGTTCGACCCTCGGTTGCAGTTCGTCCACGAGGACGACGGCGTCGAGGTGCTGCGGCGCATGACGGTCGAGGACCACCCCGGCTGCTACAACGTCGCCGGCGACGGCGTGCTGCTGCTGTCGCAGGCCCTCCGGCGCGCCGGGCGGCCCTACCTGCCCGTCCCGTCGCCGTCCATCTCGGTGCTCGGCGACATGGGGCGCCGCTTCGCGGGCCTGTCGGGGTTCTCGCCGGAGCTGCTGCGCTGGCTGACCTATGGCCGGGTCCTCGACACCACCGCGCTGGAACGCGAGCTGGCGTGGCACCCGAAGTACAGCTCCGAGGCCGCCTTCGCCGACTTCGCCGCCGCCCGGGGCTTCGTCCGCGGCGGCCTGGCGTCCCTGCTGGGACGGGCCTGAGCCGTTTGGACCCGCCTGAGAGGAGAGCCGAGATGATGAACGACGCGCACCCCGGGGACGATGAGGGCGCGCAGGTCATCCGGCTCGCCGCGGTCCGCGAGGACCCTCCGGGCGACGACGCGCCCGGTGACGGCCGTCCGGGCGAGCGCGGCCAGTTCGAACAGACCCTGGCCTCCGGGCTGGCGTTCCTGCGGCGCCGGCTGACGGGCGAGTACGAGGTCGACGAGTTCGGCTTCGACCCCGAGTTCAACTCCACCGTCCTCCTCCCGCTGGCCCGCGCCCTCTACGAGCACTGGTTCCGCGTCGAACTCGACGGCCTGGAGAACATCCCCGAGGGCGGCGCCCTCCTCGTCGCCAACCACTCCGGCACGATCCCGCTCGACGCGCTCATGCTGTCGGTCGCCCTGCACGACCACGCCGACCGGCAGGTCCGCCTGCTCGGCGCCGACCTCGTCTACCAGATCCCCCTGCTCGGGCATCTGTCGCGCAAGGCCGGCCACACGCTCGCCTGCCAGGCCGACGCCGCCCGGCTGCTCGGCAAGGGCGAGCTGGTCGGCGTCTTCCCCGAGGGCTTCAAAGGCGTCGGCAAGCCCTTCTCCGAGCGCTACAAGCTGCAGCGCTTCGGCCGCGGCGGCTTCGTCGGCACCGCGCTGCGCGCCGGCGTGCCGATCGTGCCGTGCGCCATCGTCGGCGCCGAGGAGATCTACCCCAAGATCGCCGACCTGCGCCCGCTGGCCCGCCTCCTCGGCCTCCCCTACTTCCCGGTCACGCCGACGTTCCCGCTGCTCGGCCCCGCCGGGCTCGTCCCGCTGCCGTCCAAGTGGGTGATCCGGTTCGGTGAGCCGATGACGCTGGACGGCTACGACGCGGACGCCGCCGACGACCCCATGACGGTCTTCGAGATCACCGACCACGTGCGCGAGAACGTCCAGCACATGCTCTACGAGACGCTGCTGCGCCGGGGCCCCGCCTTCCTCTGACCGGCCGTGAGCGGCCCTAGAGTGTGCGCCATGGCGCCGCTCCGCACCCCCATGGTCGCTCGCGACCTGGGTGAACCCCACCGCGTCTCCAGCCCCCTGGAGCTGCTGTTCGACCTGACGTTCGTCGCCGCGGTGTCCCAGGTCGCCGGGCGGTTCGCCCACGCCATCGAGGGCGGCCACGTGGAGGGCTCGCTCGCGCCGTTCCTCATGACGTTCTTCGCGATCTGGTGGGCGTGGATGAACTTCACGTGGTTCGCCTCCGCCTACGACACCGACGACGTCCCGTACCGGCTCATGACGTTCGTGCAGATGGCGGGCGTCCTCATCCTCGCGGCCGGGGTGCCCGACGCGTTCGACGGCGACTTCACCACCGTGACGATCGGCTACCTCGTCATGCGCGTCGGCCTGGTCGCCCTCTGGCTGCGGGCGGCCGCCGCGCATCCCGAGGGCCGCGCCACGGCCCTGCGGTACGCGGTCGGGCTGTCGGTCGTCCAGGTGTTCTGGGTGGCGCGGCTCGCCCTGCCGGACCAGGGCCCGATGTGGGTGTTCTTCGTCTGCGCGGCGCTCGACCTGGCCGTCCCGCCGATCGCGGAGCGGCCCGGCATGACGACCTGGCACCCGCACCACATCGCCGAACGATACGGGCTGTTCACGATCATCCTGCTGGGGGAGAGCGTGCTCGCCTCCACGAACGCGGTGCAGGACGCCGTGGAGCACGGGATCGGCGGCGCCCTCGTCACGATCGCCCTCGCCGGGCTCGCCATCCTGTTCGCGCTCTGGTGGATCTACTTCTCCGAGCCGGCGGGCGAGGGCCTGGAGCGCCGCCGCGACCGGTCCTTCCTCTGGGGGTACGGCCACTACTTCGTGTTCGCCGCGCTCGCCGCCATCGGCGCCGGCCTGGAGACGGCGGTGGCCTCCTCCGGCCGCCACATCGAGGCGGGGACGCTGCTGGTGGCCGGCTCCGTCACCGTGCCGGTCGCCGTCGTCCTGGTCATGCTGTGGGTGCTGCACACCCCGATGCGGCGCATGAACGCGTATCCGGGGTTCCTCGTCGCCGCGGCCGTCCTGGTCCTCCTCGCGACCTTCGCCGCCCCCGCCATCGGCATCCCGGGGACCCTCCTCCTCACGGCCGCGCTCCTGGCGCTCCTCCTCACGACCACGCTCACCCGCCCGGCGCCGAGGCCCCGGACCGCCGACCTGCCGCCCGCCTGAGGGCGGACGTCCCGGACGGCTCGTGTCATCCTGGCCAACGGAACACACCCTGTGAGGGGAGGCCGCGTGGAGGACGGGACGGAACGCAGCGAGGCAGGCGGACCGCGGGTGGGCTTCGATCCGTTCGCCGGACCGAGGCCCGCCGGGACGGCCCATGAGCGGATGGACGAGTTACGCGAGACGCATCCGGCGTTCCGCAGCACCGCGGGGCCCGGCTTCTGGGTGCTGACGCGGTACGACGACATCCTCGCCGCCTTCCAGGACCCGGAGACGTTCTCCAGCCGCGCGATCGCCGTCATCGACCCCGACCCGGCGCACCAGTGGATCCCGGTCATGCTCGACCCGCCACTGCACACGACGTGGCGGCGGTTGCTCCGGCCGTTCTTCACCCCCGTGGCCGCCGCCGTCCTCCAGGACCGGGTCACCCGGCACTGCGCCGCCCTGATCGACGGTTTCGCCTCCCGCGGCTCGTGCGACTTCGTCGCCGACTTCGCCCGCCTGTACCCCACCGCCATCTTCCTGGAGCTGGTCGGCCTGCCCACCGAGAGGCTGGAGGAGTTCCTCAGGTGGGAGCGCGCCATCCTGCACTCGCAGCCCTCCACCGGCGGACGGGCCGAGGCCATGGCGGCGCTGACGGCCTGCCTCACCGAACTCATCCGGGACCGCCGCGCCCGTCCGCGCGAAGACCTGGTCAGCGCCGCGACCAGGTTCGCCGTCGACGGGCGGCCCGTCACCGACGACGAGCTGCTCCAGCTGTGCGTCCTGCTCTTCCTCGCCGGTCTCGACACCGTCGCCGCCCAGCTCTCCTACACGTTCTGGCACCTGGCGAGGCAGGACGCCGACCGTGCCCGCATCGCCGCCGACCCCGACGTCATCCCGGACGCGATCGAGGAGTTCCTCCGCGTCTACGCGCCCGTCCTGCCCGCCCGCAAGCTCACCCGCGACGTCGAGCTGCGCGGCTGCCCGATGAAGGCGGGGGAGATGGTGATGCTCCCGACCGCCATGGCGAACCGCGACCCACGGGCCGTCCCCGCCGCCTCCACCGTCGACATCGACCGCCCGCCGGCCCGCCACCTGGCCTTCGGCGCGGGGCCGCACCGCTGCCTCGGCGCGCACCTGGCCCGGCTCGAACTCCAGATCGCGCTCCGCGAATGGCACGCCCGCATCCCGGACTACCGCATCGCCCCCGGCGCCGCGCCCGTGGAGCACGCAAGCCTCGTCCTGGGCCTGGACGCATTGCCCCTGACCTGGTGACTTTCAGGCGCGCGGGCTGGTTGAAGCCGGTGTGAAAGCGGGCTGAAGGCGGGGGCGCGCATGCTTCGGGACATGAACATCGAGGCACGGCAGACGGCCATCAAGGTGGTCGGCCTGCGCAAGGCGTTCGGGGACAAGACCGTCCTGGACGGGATCGACTTCGAGGTGTCGCGCGGCACCGTCTTCTCGCTGCTCGGGCCCAACGGGGCGGGGAAGACGACGGCGGTGCGCATCCTGTCCACGCTGATCCGCGCGGACGGCGGCGAGATCAGCGTCGCGGGGCGGGACCTGCGCGCGGACCCCGACGGGGTGCGCCGGACGATCGGCGTGACCGGGCAGTACTCGGCGGTGGACGGGCTGCTGACCGGGCGGGAGAACCTGATCCTCATGGCGGACCTGCACCGGCTCGGCAAGGCCGCCGGGCGCCGGGCCGCCGACGCGATGCTGGAGCGGTTCGACCTGGTGGAGGCGGCGAGCAAGAAGGCCGCCGACTACTCGGGCGGGATGCGGCGGCGGCTCGACATCGCGATGACGCTGATCGGCGGCCCGCAGATCATCTTCCTGGACGAGCCGACGACCGGGCTCGACCCGCGCAGCCGCCGGACCATGTGGGAGATCATCCGGGGCCTGGTCAGGGACGGTGTGACCATCTTCCTGACGACGCAGTACCTGGAGGAGGCCGACCGGCTCGCCGACCGGATCGCGGTGCTGGACGGCGGCCGGCTGGTCGCCGAGGGCGCCCCGGACGAGCTGAAGCGGCTCGTCCCGGGCGGGCACGTCCGGCTGCGGTTCGCCGACCTGGCGGCGCTCGACGCGGCGGCGCGCACGCTCGGCTCGGTGACGCGGGACGACGACGCGCTCGCCCTCCAGGTGCCCGGGCACGGCGGCGTCGCCTCCCTGCGGACGCTGCTCGGACGGCTGGAGGCGGCGTCGGTCGAGGTCGCCGAGCTGTCGCTGCACACCCCCGATCTGGACGACGTCTTCCTCGCCCTCACCGCCAAGCCCGGCGAGTCCGGCGAGTCCGGCACGACCCACGAGAAGGTGACCTCGCGATGACCACGCTCACGCACGCGGCGGCCGACTCCGCGACGATGCTGCGCCGCAACCTGCGGCACGCGCTGCGCTACCCGTCGCTGACGATGGCCGGGATGATGATGCCGATCATGATCATGCTGCTGTTCGTCGGCGTGTTCGGCAACGCGCTCGGCGACGGCGTCGGCGGCGCGGCCAAGGGCGACTACATCCAGTACGTCGCGCCGGGGATCATCATGATGGCGGTCGCGTCCGGCTGCATGGCGACGTCGGTGTCGGTCTGCGTGGACATGACCGAGGGCATCGTCGACCGGTTCCGGACGATGTCGATCTCACGGTCGTCGCTGCTCACCGGGCACGTCGCGGGCAGCATGATCCAGACGCTGCTGAGCACCGCCGCGGTCGTCGCCGTCGCGGCCGCGATGGGCTTCCGGACGAGCGGCGGCGCGCTGGACTGGCTCGCGGCCGGCGGCCTGCTGGTGCTGCTCACGTTCGCGCTGACCTGGCTCGCGGTCATGCTCGGGCTGCTGGCCAAGAACCCGGAGGGCGCGAGCAACACGCCGATGATCATCCAGTTCCTGCCGTTCGTCGGCAGCACGATCGTGCCGCCGGAGTCGATGCCGGCCGGGGTGCGGTGGTTCGCGCAGTACCAGCCGTTCACCCCGATGATCGAGACGCTGCGGGGGCTGCTGGCCGGGACGCCGAGCGGGCGGGACGCGGCCGTGTCCGTCGCCTGGTGCGTCGGCCTCGCCGTCGTCGGCTACGCGTTCTCCAAGGTGCTGTTCGACCGGAAGGCGCCCCGCTAGCCCCGTCCGAACTCGCGCGCGAGCCCCGCGGCGGCGGCCCGCAGCTCCTCCCGGCCCAGGCCGGCGTACTCCGACACCGCGCCGGAGTACGCCGGCCGGTCGGCGTCCTCGGCGGCGCGGGTGATCGCCGCCGTGGACATGGTCGGCCGGAACGACCGGACGTGGTGGAGGCGCTGCGCCAGCGCGATGGCCCGGGCCGCCCGCGCCCGCACGTCCGGCGCGGCGCCGGGATCGGCGAGGTCGACCATGGCGAGCGCGAGCAGCAGCCCGCCGCCGACGGGCAGGTCCATGTAGAAGGAGGGCATCGGGAACGGCGGGCCGTCGACCAGCGCCGCCAGCTTGGCGGGGAGCCCGGCGACGATGTCCTCGACGAGCGCCGTGCGCCCGTGCCGGGCGTGCGCGACCACGGTGACGCAGTGGGCCTCCACCGTCCACGGATCGAGGCCGGTGAGCGGCATCGGGCCGTCCTCGGTGGCGAGCCGCGCCACCGCCTCCCGCCAGAGGCGCAGGCCGGTGTCGACGTCACCGCGGCCGAGAGCGATCTCCGCGCGCGCTCCGAGGTTGAAGGCGGCCGTGCCGAAGGACTCGTCCGGCCCGTCGACCAGCGACTGGTCGAGCCGCCGCTCGGCCTCGTCGTACTCGCCGACCGCCATGTGGCCCGACGCGAGCGCCCACATCAGCCCGAACATGTCGGGCCACTCGTACCGCTCCAGCAGCTCCAGCGATATCCGCAGGTGGTGCAGGGCCCTCTCGGCCTGGTCGAGCTGCATCAGCAGTTCGCTGAGGCGCGAGTGGGCGAGCAGGCGGCACCACGGGATGTCCGGCGCGCCGGACATCCCGATCATCGCCTCGGTCGCCGCGAGCGCCCCCGCCACGTCGCCGTCGCGCTCGCGCAGGTATCCCGCGGCGCAGTTCGCGATGGCGGCGACGAGCGGCTCGTCCCGGGCGCACATCTCGTCCAGGGCGGAGCCGCCGGGGGCGAGGATCTCCGGCAGGGCGGCCAGCACCGTCGCGATCGCGGGGATGAGACCGTCCGGCGGCGGGGGCGGGAGGCGGCGCAGCGCGACGAGCGTGCGGGTCGCCTGCGGTCCCTTGAACAGGCTCGTGGCGAGCACGCTCACGGTGAGCGCCGTCCGCGTGGTCTCGACGTCCTCGGGGACGGGACGGTAGCGGCTGAGGAGCCCGGCGGTCTCCTCGGCCAGGACGAGCAGCCGGCCGTAGGCCGCCTCCAGCGTCCACACCCCGCCGAGGGCGGCGGTCACCGCAGCGACGGCCGGGCCGTCCCGGCGGGCCAGGCCCTGGCGGAGGGCCTGCTGGAGGTTGTCCTGCTCGACCCGCACGCGCTCCACGGGCCCGAACGGCTCGGCGCCGAACAGCGCCTCGTGGCGCGCCGCGCCGAACTCCCGCGCCCAGGCGAGCATGCCGCCGACCGCGAGGTCCGTCTCGCCTGCGGCCTCCCGGTGGGCCGCGCTGAACTCGCGGACGCTCTCCAGCATCCGGAAGCGGGTCTCGGGGCCGCCCTCCACGGGTTCCAGTAGGGACTGGCCGACGAGGTCCTCCAGGACCTCCAGCGCCCCGCCGCCCGGGAGGCCGCCGCCGAGGACGTGCCGTGCCGCGTCCGCGGTGAAACCCGCAGGGAAGATCGACAGTGACCGCATGGCGGCCCGGCCGGACGGGGAGAGCAGGTTCCAGCTCCAGTCCACGACCGCGTGCATGGTCCGGTGCCGGGACGGCGCGTCGCGGGCGTGGCCGCGCAGCAGGGCGAACCGGTCGTCCAGGCCGCGGGCGATCTCGGCCACGGACATGACGCGGACGCGCGCCGCCGCCAGCTCGATCGCCAGCGGCAGCCCGTCCAGGTGGCGGCACAGCTCCTCCACCGCGCCGGAGGGCAGGGCCGCGCCGGGACGCGCCGCGTGCGCCCGCTGCCGGAACAGCTCCGCCGACGTCGGCGGGTCCAGCGCGGGCAGCGGGTACACCGACTCCGACGACAGCCCGAGCGGCGCGCGGCTCGTGGTCAGGATCCGCAGGTCCCGGGTCATCGACACGAGCGCTCCGGCGAGGCCGGCGGCGCCCTCGACGACGTGCTCGCAGTTGTCCAGGACGAGCAGGCCGGAGCCGGCCCCGAGCACCTCGGCGATCGCCGAGACGAGGTCGGCGGGCCCGCCGGCGCGCCCGCGGACCCGCGGCGACTCGCCGACCCCGAGGACGGACGCGACCTCGCCCGCCACGTCCTCGTCCCGGGCGACGCCGGCGAGGGAGACGTAGTGCACCGCCCGCTGCGGCGCCTCCCGCGCGACGGTGTTCGCCAGCCGCGTCTTGCCCAGCCCGCCCGCACCGACGATCGAGGTGACGCGGGACGCGCGCAGCAGATCCAGGACGGCGGTGAGGTCCCCGGCCCGGCCGAGCAGCGGGTTCGGCTCGTGCGCCACGCCGCGCCGCACGGCGGGAGCCTCGTCCTGGAGCAGCTCCTGCTGGACGCGCTGGAGCGCGCCTCCCGGATCGGTGCCCAGCTCGTCGCGCAGGGAGCGACGGTAGGACTCGTACCGTGCCAGCGCCGCGGACGGCCCGGCCGTCGCGGCCTCGCACCGCAGCAGCTCCGCGAGCACCTCCTCGTCGCGCGGATACCTCCGGGCGACGTCGCTCAGCGCCTCGAAGCCCTCCGTGTGCCGCGCGACGCGCGCCAGGGCCAGGGCACGGGCCCGGCTCAGCGTCCAGTAGGTCGGGGCCCGGTTCGCGCGCAGGACGGGCAGCGGATCGTCCCCGTCGTCCGGCTCGGGCGGCCCGTCCCAGAGCGCCAGCCCGTCCTCGGCGTGGGCGAGCGCACCTGTGTGGTCGCCGTCGCGTGAACTCCGCGCGCTCGCCGACGCGGCGAGCAGCACGGCGGAGGCGTCCACCGCGGACTCGTCCAAGCCGAGGCGGTACCCGGTCGGCATGCTGACGATGACGTCCGTGCCCAGCTGCGACCTCGCCCGGGAGACCACGACCTGGAGCGCCTTCACCGGGTTGTCCGGGCGCTCCTCCGGCCACAGCCCCTCCACCAGCCGGACGACGGAGACGCCCGCCCGCGGCTCGCCCGCGAGGAGCGCGAGCAGCCCGCGCAGGCGCGGGCTGGTGACGTCCCGCCCCCGGCACGCGACCCCGGACAGCAGCCGTAGCTCGACCGAGCCGCTGGGGACGGAGCCGCGGGGGAGGGAGTCAACCACGGGGACAGACTAGGACGCGTTCGACAGAACACGACAGGATGCGTCGGCGGCGCGCCGCCGAGTGAGGCCGTCACCAGGTGGAGGGGAAGAGGCGGTGTTTGAGGAGGCGGTCGATCTGCGCGGCCGCCTTCTTGACGTCGCTGCACAGGCACAGGTAGCCGTGCCGCCCCCGCTGCGCGTCGTGGTAGGCCCAGGTGCCTCCCGGGGTGGCGAGGACGCTCACCACGATGCCGATGTCCTTGGTCCCCCTCGCGTGGATCCACAGCAGCGAAAGCGGGACGGGGAACTCCTCACGCCGGTAGAACCTCACGAACCGCCAGCCCTGCGGAGCCAGGGCCGCGGCCAGCTCTTCCAGGTGCCGCGCGGCCGTCTCCTGGCCCCGGCGGGTGCGCCACCGCAGCAGGTGGCGTTCGGCAAGGGCGGCTACAGCCCGCACTTCGCCCACGTGAGCTTCCCTCCCTCCACCAGCGGCCGGGTCCCCCAGTCGAGTGCGAGAGCGGCCACCATCAGCAGCCCTCGCCCGCCGATGGACGTGAGGTTCTCCTGCCGGAGGACCGGCCGCCCTGCGCCGCCGTCCCAGACCTCGACCGTGGGCAGGCCGTCGCGCTCGTCCCGGAACACCCGCAGGACGATCGGCCCCTCCCCGTGGAGCAGCGCGTTCGTGACCAGCTCGGAGACGATGGTTCGCCCGGTGTGGTCGTCGGCGCAGCCCCAAGCGGCGAAACGCTCGGCGACGAACCGCCGCGCCCTGGCCGGCGCCTGCTCGTCCGGTTCGAGGACGAGCGTCGAAACGTCCTCGCCGCATATCCCTGCGAGGTCCTTTGTGAATGGATGCATACGACGAGCCGCTCCGTCCTGTCCGATTCGCCGGGCAGATTGCGAAAATGCATTCCGCTATGACCGTTTCGCGGGGAACTGTCAAAACGTTCGCGTCGAACATTCCGACCTTCGTTCTCGGTATCCCGTGGCCGAGCATCGCGCAAAGTGCCATGCTGGGAAATGCGAAAAGCAATGCCACAGGGCAACCTCGGACCATGGCCCCCGACCACTGGTCATCGCTGGTCATGGCAGGTCATAGGGAGACCGCAATGCCGCAGCCCCCGAAGCGCCTCACCCCGTCGAACAGCCCCCTCGACCTGTTCGGATCAGAAGTCCGCCGGTACCGCGCGCTCGTGGACCACAGCATCAAGCAGCTCGCGGACAAGATCCCCTACAGCGCGTCCTTCATCGGCGCCGTCGAACGCGCCGAATGCCACTGCGAACGGAACTTCGCCGAACACTGCGACGCCGTCCTCGACACCAAGCAGGCCCTGTCCCACCTCCACGACGGCCTGTTCGGCGACAAGAAGGACGGCTTCCCCGAGTGGTTCCGCAAGTGGCCAGCCGTGGAAGAGCAAGCTGGCACCCTCAAGGTCTACGAGCCCACCGTGATCTATGGCCTGCTTCAGCGGGAGGAGTACGCGAGCAGCCTCCTCTTCGGCGACCGCGAAGCAACCGATGCTCGACTGGCTCGGCAGTCCGTCCTCACTAGGACGGACCCTGTGGCTCCTCGTCTGATCTACGTCCTGCCCGAGCTCGTACTCTGGTACGACGTTGGAGGGCCAGATGTGATGCGAGCCCAACTCCAGCACCTCGTGGACGCCATCGGACCTCGCTTAAGCGTTCAGGTCATACCGAATGGCGTGCCGCATCCTGGCAACGAAGGAGCGTTCGTTTTGGCGACGCTTCCAGATGGTAAGGAGATCGCTCTCGCCGAGACCGCTGCGCGTGGGATCATGATGGACACGCGAGAGGACATCTCCAGACTTAAGGACAGGTTCGATGCGATCTGCACGCAGGCCCTACCTACGAGTATGAGCGCCGACCTGATCACTCGCACCATCGGAGAGAAGTGGAACCATGAACCGAGAACTCGTCTGGCGCAAGTCGAGCCGTAGCGGCAGTTCTGGTGGCAACTGCGTCGAGTTGGCTGGACTGGCAGGTGGCGTGGCCATTCGGGACTCGAAGGAGCCGGAGGGGCCGGTCCTGCTCGTTCCGCGCGCTGTCCTGCGTGCGGCGCTTCGCGGCCTGACCGATCGCTAGTTCCAATCCCGCCGGGGGGGTGATCCAGACCGCGAGAGCGAATCCACTTCACAACCGGGGAGTCGCTTCCGGCGCGTCCATCCGCCTGGCCTCCCGTGCGTTGTCGCCGGTCAGGCGGCTCATCGCCGGTCGGTGCACGGCCGGTGGGCGGGTCCGCCGGCTAGCGCCCGCGCGTGCGGCGGTAGACGATCAAGCCGGCGATCGGGGCCATCACCAGGTAGTACACCCCCCAGAGGGGCAGTTGGGGGCCCGGCCAGCCGACTTCTCGGCGCTCCCCGCGGGGGCCTGCGCAGTACATCGTGTGGTTGGTGCCCTTGTTCACTCGGTCGGCGACGACGAAGAGATCCGAGTAGGGCGCGTCGCAGAGCCACGGGGCCGCCAGTTGGGCCTGAATCGGGAACAGGATGATGCTGATGTACGCGATGAACGCGGTGATCGGCACCATCACGAGGAGTGCGATGAGCACACTGCGCCGAGGCCTCATGCGCGGTTCACCTTCGTGAATCGTCCGTCTGCCGTGAAGGCGACCACGGCGTCCGCGCGGGGACGAGACGGCGACGTTGATCTCGGGGGCGGAGACGCCGCGGGTGACTGTGATCGATTCGACGTAGCCGTCTTCGTAGCGCGTCCTGGCCATGGCCGTGTCGACGAGTTCCTCCACGTCGCGGAGTCCGGCCACCTCCTGGACGGTGAAGGCCGCGGCGGGGTCGTCGGCGCCGACCTTCACGGGCGACGGGTCGCCCAGACCGTCCGCCGTGTAGGTCAGCTCATCGAGCCGGTCGGCCTCCTGGGGCCGCGCACGCGAGCGGTCACACCGGCGTCCCGGGAGTCGAGGGTGAGCTTGACGAAGCTGAGGGTCCTCGTCCGGTAATGGACGGTCATGGCGCCCATCGCGCCCCGGACCAGCGCCGTGGTGAGGCCGCCGCCGCGGTGCCGCATCTCCGAGACGAACTCTTCCCTGGGCGTGGCACCGCAACCGGCGAGCGCGGCGGCCAGTGCCAGCGCTGACGCCGCGCGGGCGACCCGGTGGGCGCGGGTCCGCGGATGATCTAGGTGTGGCACCAGGTGATCGTAGCGATTCCGGCATATCCGACGGACTGGAGGTTCGGCCTGTTGGGGCAGCTCAGTTCGTCCGGTAGTGGCGGCGCAGCGCGATGCCCGCCGCGACGCCGCCCGCGAGGGCCCCGGCGCCCGCGGCGGCGGGCAGCGCGACCATCGTGACCTTGCGGCCCGTGCGGAAGTCGTGGATCGGCCAGCCGTGGTCCCGGGCGTGGGCGCGCAGCTCGGCGTCGGGGTTCACGGCGTGCGGGTGGCCGACGGCGGTCAGCATCGGCAGGTCGTTGATCGAGTCGCTGTAGGCGGAGCAGCGCGCGAGGTCGAGCCCCTCGCGCTGCGCCAGGGCCCGCACGGCCTCCGCCTTCGCCGGCCCGTGCAGCAGGTTCCCGACGAGCCTGCCGGTGTAGACGCCCTCGCGGGTCTCGGCGACCGTGCCGAGCGCGCCGGTGAGGCCGAGCCGGTGCGCGATCGTCCGGGCGACCTCGACGGGCGTGGCGGTGACGAGCCACACCTGCTGCCCGGAGTCGAGGTGCTGGAGGGCGAGGGTGCGGGTGCCGTGCCAGATGCGGTCGGCCATCACCTCGTCGTAGATCTCCTCGCTCAGCTTGACGATCCCGCTGACCTTCTGCCCGGCGACGAACGTGAGCGCGGCCTCCTTGGCGCTGCCGATGTGCTCGGAGTTCTCGCTGCCGCGCAGCCGGAAGGCGGCCTGCCCCCAGGCGAACATGGCGAGGTCGCGCATGGTGAACAGCTTGCGGGCGGCGAGGCCGCGCGCGAAGTAGTAGATGGACGCGCCGCGCATCATCGTGTTGTCGACGTCGAAGAACGCCGCCGCGGCGGGGTCGGGAGCGGGGAGCGGGGCGAACTCGGCCGCCGCGGCGGCGGCCACCTGACCCGCGCTCTTGTGGTCCTCGTCCCTGCCGCGTCCCCAGAAACCGGGCTGCCAGAATCGCCGCATGAGGCGAAGCCTAGTCAACCGCCTCCCCGCGGCCGTCCCCGCGGCCGTGATTGCGACAGTCCTCACTCCTGTCGCTCGCGGCCTCCATCAACCGCTCGCGCAGCACGGCGCGGAACCGCGGGTCCGGTCCCGCGGCGCTCTCCCGCAGCCGGGCCAGCGCGTTCCCCTGCTCTGCGATCTTTTCCCGCCTCGTCAACACCGGGCTCTCACTGGCCGCTCCCTTGCGGACTCGTGGCGCGAACGCTCCTGTCCGCTTGAACGATCGGAAGGTGGGCCGGGTTACGGCCCGAAAGTTCATTAATAAACTATCTAACGGGCCGGAAGCACCGCCCGCCGGTACGGCGGTCCGGGGTTCCAGCAGGTCGGTGGTCCGGCGGATCGGTCAGCCGCGCAGGTCGTCCGGGAGCATACGGGCCAGCGAGCGGACCGCGCGATACTGCAGCGCCTTGATCGCGCCGGGCTTCTTGTCCATGATCAGCGCGGTCTCGGCGACCGACAGCCCGTGCAGGAAGCGCAGCACGACGCACTCCTGCTGTTCGGAGTTCAGCCGCTGGACGGCCCGCAGCAGGGTCCGGTTGGTCATCGCGTCCAGGACGGCCCGCTCCGGCCCCTCCTGCGGGCGGTCCGGCTCGACCAGCTCGGCGGTGCAGACCTCCAGCCGGTAGCGGCCGGACTTGAAGTGGTCGGCGACCAGGTTGCGGGCGATCGTCACCAGCCAGGCGCCGAAGTCCTTGCCCTGCCAGTGGAAGTCGCAAATGCGGCGCAGGGCCCGCAGGAACGTCTCGCTGGTGAGGTCCTCGGTGAGCGCGTGCGTCCCGACGCGGTAGTAGACGTACCGGTAGACGAGCTCGACGTAGTGGTCGTAGAGGGAGCCGAACGCCTCGGCGTCGCCGTCCCGCGCCCGCAGGACCAGGGCCTTGAGCATCTCGGCCCGCTCGGCGGCCTGGTCGGCGGCGCGGTCGGAGGCACGGTCCCCGGCCCGGCCGGCCGGACGCGCGAGAGGGCCGCGGGAATGGCGAGGAAGCGGGATGACCCCGGCATCGAGGGTCAAGCTGCTCATGCAGTTCTCCTCGGGGCTTACGCGACCTCCGGCGTGAAGTGCCACTCTAGATACCGAAAGGTACGCGAGGCAATGGTGCGTTCCTTGGCCGCGGTTACCCGTCAACCCCCCGGATCGGGCACCATGGGTGCGCGATGGTCGATGCTCTTCTCGCGTTGCTGGCGACCCTTGGTGCCCTGGCGGCCACCGGGTTGCTGGTTCAGCGCGCCTACAAGGACCGGCTGCTCTATCTGATCGCCTGGTCGTTCACGCAGGTCGGGCTCACGCTCGCGCTGCTGTCCATGAGCCTCGGCTTCATGATGGGGTTCAACGGCGCGTTCTTTCGCGTCATGGAACTCGGCGCCGCGCTGGTCGGCCCGGTGTGGCTCGCGCTCGGCATGATCGAACTGATCGCGCGGTACGTGCAGGTCCGGTTCGGCGCCTGGCTCTTCACGATCTCCTACACGGTCGTCGCGATCGTGATCCTGATCCTGGACCCGCTCAAGGGCTCGCTCGGCAAGAGCCTGCCGAAGCCGAGCGCCACCTACGACGCGCTGCCGCTGCTGCTGATCGACGGCTCGCACGTCGTCGCCGTGCTCGCGCTGGCCGGGTGCACCGGGGTGACCGCCTGGCTCGCCAGCAAGCGCGACCAGGAGGCCGCCGAGCTGCTCATCCCGGTGGCGCTGGTCGCCCTCGCGGGCGTCCTGGTGGTCAGCGGCACCCGCGGGTTCCTGCCCGCGCCGCTCGCGGTGATCGCGCTCGGCGCCGCCGCCGGGCTGGTCTGGTACGGCGCGATGCGCACGATCCCCGTGTACGACGAGGACGCCGAGGGCTACGACGAGTACGGGGACGAGCCCGCGACCGGGTACGAGGAGCAGGGCTACAGCAAGGCGGCCAAGGCGGCCAAGGCGGCCAAGGCCGAGCCCGTCCCGGCGCCGACCCCGCCGCCCGACCCCCGGCGCGAACTGCGCTTCCCCGAGCCGGCCTCCGAGGAACTGCGTTACCCCGAGAACACCAGCATCCCGGAGCAGCCCGCCTACCCGGCGCACGGCGACCCCGCCGGGCCCACGACGGTGGACGGCCCGCTCGCCGGTCCGCTCGACCGGTCCCCGCTCGACCGGTCCCCGCTCGCCGGGCTCGCCAAGCCGGGCGCGCTCGGCGGCGACCTGGCGAACGCGTGCGGCCAGATCACCGTCTACACGCTGCTGGACGGGCGTGAGGACGCCTTCGACCGGCTCGCCGCCGACCTGGTGAAGGCCGCGCTGGCGACCGAGCCCGAGACGCTGGTCTTCGCCTGCCACGAGGTGGTCGGCGGCCCCACGCAGCGGATCTTCTACCAGCTGTTCCGGGACCAGGCCGCGTTCGCCGCGCACCGCCGCCAGCCGCACCTGCAGCGCTTCCTGGGCGAGTCGCGCACCCACGTGATCGCCACGAACGTGATCGAGCTGAAGCTCGGTCCCGCCAAGGTGCCGCTCCCGGCGCCGGAGTTCCCCGGGAGGTGACATGGCGCGCGACATCATGATCACGCTGCTCGGCAAGCCCGGCTGCCACCTGTGCGAGGACGCCCGCGCGGTGGTCGAGCGCGTCGCCCGCGACCTGGACGTGCCGTGGGAGGAGCGCGACATCACGCGGTCCGAGCAGGACACCGAGCAGTACTGGGAGCAGATCCCCGTCACGCTGATCAACGGCGTCCAGCACGACTTCTGGCGCGTCGACGAGGCCCGCCTGCGCGCGGCGATCGCGAACCTGCGCTAAGCCCCTGCCCCGGGCGCCCGTGCTGGACCGGCCGCCTGCCAGGGCATGTCTGGTCGGTCACACCCGTCCGCTTCGTGGTACTTCGCCCGTATGCTGAAAAGGCCCTGATGGCCGCCCTTTCCGGGGCGCCGTCCGGTGCGCGCGCCGTCCGCCGAACCGGGGGCGACTTTGTGCGCGTATTCACAAGGGCTTAACCTGGGGGACACACCGTCGAGCCGAAGAGCAGGCCGTGACACCTCGACAGAACCGCCACCGCGACCGCGCGGGCCGCGGCATCCCCGAAGCCACCGTGGCGCGGCTCCCGGTCTACCTGCGGGCCCTCACCGGGCTCCAGGAGCGCGACGTCGCGACCGTCTCCTCCGAGGAGCTCGCGGCCGCGGCCGGCGTCAACTCGGCCAAGCTCCGCAAGGACCTGTCCCACCTCGGCTCCTACGGCACCCGCGGCGTCGGCTACGAGGTGGAGTACCTCGTCTACCAGATCTCCCGCGAGCTCGGCCTCACCCAGGACTGGGTCGTCGCCATCATCGGCGTCGGCAACCTCGGCCGGGCCCTGGCCGGCTACGGCGGTTTCGCGTCCCGCGGCTTCCGCGTGGCGGGCCTGCTCGACGCCGACGAGTCCATCGTCGGGCAGGAGATCTCCGGCATGACGGTGGAGCACACCGACCGGCTGGAGGACATGATCGCCGGGCACGGGGTGTCCATCGCCGTGATCGCGACCCCGGCCGGGGCCGCCCAGGGGGTGTGCGACCGCGTGGTCGCCGCCGGCGTGACGAGCGTTCTGAACTTCGCCCCCGTGGTGCTGTCGGTGCCCGACGGGGTGGACGTGCGCAAGGTCGATCTGTCCATCGAGCTGCAGATTCTCGCGTTCCACGAGCAGCGCAAGGCGGGCGGGCCCGACGGCTTCGCCCCGCTGGCGCCCGCGGAGGCGCCGGCCGGCGCTGCGCAGTACGTGGAAACGGTGGAAGCATGAGGGGGACAAATCGGGGGGCGTGGAGGATCGCCCCCTCATCGACACGTCTGAGCGGAGCGGTTCAGGGGGCGGCGGACGGCCCCTTCTCACCAGGAGCTCGCACGGCGCGGGTGGGCGGAGACTCGGAAGATGCTGGAGACGGCGAATGAGCATTCTGGTCGTAGGCCTCAGCCACCGAAGCGCGCCCGTGGCGGTGCTGGAGCGGGCCGCGGTCGCCGGTGACGATCTCGTCAAGTTGTTGCACGCCGTGCACGCCTCCCCGAACGTCGCGGAGGCCGCCATCGTCTCGACCTGCAACCGGGTCGAGATCTACGCGGTCGTCGGCAAGTTCCACGGCGGCGTCTCGGCGATCTCGGAGCTGCTGGCCCTGCACTCCGGCGTCCCGATGGACGACCTGTCGCGGCACCTGTACGTCCACTACGAGGAGCGGGCCGTCCAGCACGCGTTCGCCGTGGCGTGCGGGCTGGAGTCGATGGTCGTCGGCGAGGGGCAGATCCTCGGGCAGATCCGGCAGGCGTTCCGGCTGGCCCAGGAGGAGGGCACGCTCGGCCGCGACCTGTACGACGTCCTGCAGCAGTCGCTGCGGGTCGGCAAGCGCGCCCACCACGAGACGGGGATCGACAAGGCCGGCGCGTCGCTGGTCAGCGTGGGCCTGGACGTCGCCGCCCGGCACCTCGGCCCCCTCGGGGGCGTCCGCGCGCTGGTGGTCGGCGCCGGCTCGATGAGCTCGCTGGCCGCCGCCACCCTGAGCCGCGCCGGGGCGCGCGAGATCGTGGTCGCCAACCGGACCCCCGCGCGGGCCGCGCGCCTCGCCGAGTCGCTGGACGTCCCGTCCCGCGCGATCGAGCTGGCGGAGCTGGACGCGGCCCTCGCCGAGGCCGACCTCGTGGTGTCGTGCACCGGCGCCGCCGGCCTGGTGATCACCGCCGGGCAGCTCGCGGCCCGCGGGATCGGGGCGGACGGGCGGCGCCGCTTCCTGCTCGACCTGGCGCTCCCGCACGACGTGGACCGCTCCGTCCGGGACCTGCCGGGCGTCGAGCTGGCCGGCCTGGACGACCTGCGCACCGCGCAGGAGGCCACGCAGGCCATCGGCCCGGAGGCGGTCGAGGCCGTGCGGCGGATCGTGTGCACGGAGGTCGAGGCGTTCCTCAGCGCCGCCCGCGCCGCCGCGGTCGCGCCCACCGTCGTCGCGCTGCGCAGCAAGGCGGCCGAGGTGGTGGAGGCCGAGCTGACCCGGCTGACCGGGCGGGTTCCGGAGATGGACGTCCGGGCCCGCAAGGAGATCGAGCAGACCGTGCGGCGCGTGGTGGACAAGCTGCTCCACGCGCCGACCGTCAAGGTCAAGGAGCTGGCGGCGGCGCCGGGCGGCGACTCCTACGCCGACGCGCTGCGCGAGCTGTTCGACCTGGACCCGAAGGCCCCCGAGGCGGTGGCCCGGGCGGACATGGGCGACGCCGAGGTCGGCGCCGCCTGGGATCCGAACCCCGACTGCGCGGATGCCGACTGCGTCAGCCCAGCGTCCTTGCCGGGGCAGGAGGCCATGTCAGAGGCGATGTCAGAGGCGATGTCCGACGCCATGTCCGAGCCGCCGGACGGTGTGAACGTCGAGACGGTGAACGCGCAGGCCGCGAGCGTGCGGGCGGTCAGCGCCCGCGACGCCGTCCCGGCGCACGAAGGAGAAGAAGCGTGAGTACCGGGAGCAGGGGCCCGCTCCGGCTGGGCACCCGCAAGAGCCTGATGGCGACGACCCAGTCGCAGGGCGTCGCCGACGCGTTGTCGCGGCTCACGGGGCATGCGGTGGAGCTTGTCGGGGTAACGACGCAGGGTGACGTCTCCAAGGCACTGCTCGCCCAGATCGGCGGCACGGGCGTGTTCGTCAACGCGCTCCGCGACAAGGTGCTGTCCGGCGAGGTGGACTTCGCGGTGCACTCGCTGAAGGACCTGCCGACGTCCGAGACGCCCGGGATCGCCCTCGCCGCCACCCCGGCCCGCGACGACGCCCGCGACGCCCTGTGCGGCCCCGCCAAGCTCGCCGACCTGCCGCGCGGCGCCCGGATCGGCACCGGCTCGCCGCGCCGCGTCGCGCAGCTGCGCGCGCTCCGCCCGGACCTGGAGATCGTCCCGATCCGCGGCAACGCCGACACCCGGCTGCGCAAGGTCACCGACGGCGAGCTGGACGCCGTGGTGCTGGCGCACGCGGGCCTGAAGAGGATCGGCCGGCTGGACGCGGTGAGCGAGGTCTTCGACCCCGACCAGATGCTGCCCGCCCCGGGGCAGGGTTCGCTCGCGCTCGAATGCCGCGCCGACCGGGACGACCTGCGCGCCCTGCTCGGGACGATCGACGACGCCCCGACCCGGCGCGCCGTCACCGCCGAGCGGACGGTCCTGGCGGTGCTGGAGGCGGGCTGCTCCGCGCCCGTGGGAACATACGCTGCCGAAGTAGATGAAAGGCTGCATCTGACGGCGACCGTCGCGGCGTACGACGGCAGCAGGCAGGTGCGGCTGTCCGCAAGCGGCCACCCGGACGCCGCGGAGCAGCTCGGACGCGATCTCGCGGACCGGCTGCTCGCGCAGGGGGCCGACCAGTTGATGGGGGAACGCGAGTGAGCCCCGCCGCGAAGAGCGCCACGGACCAGAGCACCGCCGCCGACCAGAGCACGATCGACCCGGCCGCCTCCGGCGAGGCCGCCGCCGACAAGACCGCCGCCGACAAGACCGCCCAGACCGCGAAGGCCGCGAAGGCCGGCAGGCCCGCGAAGAGCGAGGCTCCGGCCGCACCGCGCCGGACGGCCGGACCGGGGACGGTCGCGATCGTCGGGATGGGGCCGGGCGACCCCGGCCTGCTGACCCTGCGCGCCGCCGCCGAGCTGGAGCGCGCCGACACCGTCGTGGTGAGCCGCGCCCACTGCCCGGCCGAGATCCTGACCCACTGCCGCCCGGACGCCGAGATCCTCGACACGGCGGACGGCGACCCGGTGAAGCTCGCCGCGCGGGCCGCCAAGGCGGGGCGCCGCGTCGTCCGGCTGTTCCGCGGCGACCCGGGGGTGGCCTGCAACTACGCCGCCGAGGGCGGTGCGCTGGCCAAGGCGGGCGTCCCGTTCGAGGTGGTGCCCGGCGTGTCCTCGGTGACCGCCGTGCCCGGGTACGCGGGCATCCCGCTGACCGACGCCGCGAACCGCGAGATCCGCGTCGTCGACGCCTCCGAGGGCGGCGTGGACTGGGAGCGGTTCGCCGCCCCGGACGCCACGCTGGTCGTTCTCGGCGCCGAGGGCGCGGTCGCCGAGGTGTGCAAGGGCCTGGTCGCGGCGGGACGGCCCGACTCCACCCCGGCCGCGATGACGAGCCTCGGCACCACCACCGAGCAGGAGACCGTCGTCTCCACGCTGGCCAGGCTGGCGCCCGACACCAAGGGCATGGAGACGCCCGCCCTGATCATCGTCGGCGACGTCGTGAACTGGCGCGACAAGCTGTCCTGGTTCGAGACCAAGGCGCTGTTCGGCTGGCGGGTCCTCGTGCCGCGCACCAAGGAGCAGGCCGCGTCCCTGTCGGACCAGCTCCGCGGGTACGGGGCCGTCCCGGACGAGGTTCCGACGATCTCCGTCGAGCCGCCGCGCACGCCCCAGCAGATGGAGCGGGCCGTGAAGGGCCTCGTCACGGGCCGCTACGAGTGGGTGGTGTTCACCTCCACGAACGCGGTCAAGGCGATCCGGGAGAAGTTCACCGACTACGGCCTGGACGCCCGCGCGTTCGCCGGGCTGAAGGTCGCCGCCGTCGGCGAGCAGACCGCCGCCGCGCTGGTGGAGTTCGGCGTCCACCCTGACCTGACCCCGTCCGGGGAGCAGTCCGGCGAGGGCCTGGCCCGGGAGTGGCCGCCCTACGACGAGGACCTCGACCCCATCAACCGGGTGCTGCTGCCGCGCGCCGACATCGCCACCGACGTGCTCATCGCCCGGCTCACCGAGCTCGGCTGGGAGTGCGAGGACGTGACCGCCTACCGGACGGTCCGGGCCGCGCCGCCGCCCGCGCCGATCCGCGAGGCGATCAAGGGCGGCGGGTTCGACGCCGTGCTGTTCACCTCGTCCTCCACGGTGAAGAACCTGATCGGGATCGCGGGCAAGCCCCACAACGTCACGGTGATCGCCGTGATCGGGCCGCAGACCGCCAAGACGGCCGAGGAGTACGGGCTGCGCGTCGACGTCATGGCCGACAAGCCGTCGGTGTCGGCCCTCGCGGAGGCGCTCGCGGAGTACGGTGCCAAGCGGAGGGCGGCCCAGATCGAGGCGGGCGACCCGCTCCGCAAGCCCAGCCAGATGCGCCGGGGCGCCCGGCGCCGGAAGTAGACCCGGCAAGCAGAGACACAGAGGGATCATGTCTGCACAGTTCCCCGTCGCACGCCCGCGGCGGTTGCGGCGCACGCCCGCGATGCGCCGGCTCGTCGCCGAGACCCGGCTCAGCCCCGCGGACCTGGTGCTGCCCGTGTTCGTCAAGGAGGGCATCTCCGAGGCGCAGCCGGTCGCGTCCATGCCGGGCGTGTTCCAGCACACCCGCGACAGCCTGCGCAAGGCCGCCCACGAGGCGGCCGAGGCCGGCGTCGGCGGCCTCATCCTGTTCGGCATTCCTGCCGAGAAGGACGGCGCGGGGTCCGCCGCCGACGACCCGGACGGCATCGTCCAGCAGGCGCTGCGCGACCTGAGGTCCGACCTCGGCGACGCGATCGTGGTCATGACCGACCTGTGCCTGGACGAGTACACCGACCACGGGCACTGCGGCATCCTCACCGCGTCGGGCGAGATCGACAACGACGCCACGCTGGAGCGGTACGCCTCGATCGCCCTGGCCCAGGCCGAGGCGGGCGCGGCGGTCGTCGGCCCGTCCGGGATGATGGACGGCCAGGTCGGCGCGATCCGCGAGGCCCTGGACGGCGCCGGCCACTCCGACATCGCGATCATGGGCTACTCGGTGAAGTACGCCTCCGCGTACTACGGCCCGTTCCGCGAGGCCGCCGAGTGCGCCCCGCGGTTCGGCGACCGGGCCACCCACCAGCAGGACCCGGCCAACGCCGACGAGTCGCTCCGCGAGGTCTTCCTCGACCTCGACGAGGGCGCCGACATGGTCATGGTCAAGCCCGCGGGCGCCTACCTCGACATCGTGCGGCGCGTCCGCGACGCCGTCGACGTCCCGGTGGTCGCCTACCAGGTGAGCGGCGAGTACGCGATGATCGAGGCCGCCGCGGAGAAGGGCTGGATCGACCGCGAGCGCACGATCATGGAGTCGCTGGTGTCGATCCGCCGCGCCGGGGCCGACATCGTCCTCACCTACTGGGCCACCGAGGTCGCCCGCCGCCTGGCCTGAGACGCCGTTCGACCATCCCGGCCTCTAGTCACTTAGGGTCGTTTTCCCGGGGTTGCCGTGTCCGGAGTTCATCCCGGCGGGCATCATCGTTAACCAGGAACCCACGTGCGACCTTGGGGTATTGGGGGGCGGAGATGCTGGCGGTCTCGGGGAGCAGACGGCAGCGGGCGGCGCGCGACCGGATGGCCGCGGCGGCCCGGGAGTACGCCGATCTGGGGTGGCCCTGCTATCCCGGAGCCCACCCCCCGGCGGGCGGCGACCGGGCGTGTTCGTGCGACCGGATCGGCTGTCCCGACCCGGGCGCGCATCCGGTGTCGGCCGCCTGGGCGCACCAGGCGAGCGTCGACGCGGGCGCGATCAAACGCTGGTGGGACGAGCGGCCGCAGGCCAACATCATCCTTCCGACGGGCCGGGTGTTCGACGTGTTCGACGTACCGGCCGCGGCCGGGACCATCGCCCTCGACCGGATCGAACGGGACGACATCCCCGTCGGTCCGGTCGCGTCTTTCGGGGGCGAACGGCACCTGTTCTTCGTCGCCACGCGCGGCGCGCCCGTCGACGAGGACGAGTGGTGGTCCTGCCAGCTCGACTGCTCCCCGGAGGACGTCGCGGAGACGCCGGGGATGCGGTGGCACTGCCGCGACAGCTACGTCGTCGCGCCGCCGTCCGTCCTGCCGAACGGCCGCGAGGCGGCCTGGCTGCGCCCGCCGTCCCGCGGCCCGCTGCCCGACCCGCTGCGTCTCCTGGAGGTCCTCTCGGACGCCTGTGAGGACGCTGTTTCATAGTCCCCGCCCACTTCGCTCGCCTGGCGGCTCGCTACGTGACCGGGTCTGGGAGAACGCGGCATCGCTTCGCGATCTGCCGGGTGCGGCTCGCCTCCGGCTTCGCCGCACCCGGGCAGGTCACGCGTTCGCGCGTGGCCGAGGCGACAGGCCCTGGCCACGCATGCGGCTCACCGCGGTCCCCGCGGCTCGCGCGGGGACCGCGGCGACCTCAGCGGGGCGCCTTGATGGGGGCCTTGCGGCCCCAGCCGCTGTAGGAGCCGCGCTGCATCTGGTTGCGGCCCTTCTCGGGCCCGGCGCGCACCCAGAACTTCACGGGACGGTAGGCGGCGTCGAGCTTGACGGCGAACTCGATCTGCTGCGCGCCCGTCGCCTGTGACATCTGCGCGTACAGCGGGCCCACGCCGGGCGCCTGCGCCAATTTCGCGGCGGGCGCCTCACCCTCGTAGACCGCTCCAGACTTGCCGAGCTTCGTCGCCGACCGCAGCAGCGCCGTCAGGTTCGCGACCGAGCCACCCTGGCGCACCTGGTCGCCGGCGGCGGGGTAGCCGCGGCCGCCGAGCGGCGACTGCCGCCACTTCTTGCCGGCGCGGACGTACAGCCGGTCCTGGACGATGACGGCGCGGACCGGCTTGCGGGCGGCGCCCGTCCCGGCCAGCGTCAGGGTGTAGGACGGAGTCCCGCCCTGCACCAGCCCGATCGTCCCCTGGCCGCTGACGGGGAAGCCGCAGCAGCCGGTCTGGCGGTAGCTGAACGCGGCGCCGGGCGTCCTGGCGACGGCCTGGTCGATGCGGGCGACGAGAGGTGCGGGGTCGACGCCGCCGACGGGCAGCGTCGGCTGCGGGCTGCTGCTCTGCGCGGGCGTCGGCTCGGGAGGCTCCTTGTCACCGCCCAGCGTGCCGCCCTTGAGCAGGACCGCCGCGCCCGCCCCGGCGGCGACGAGCACGACGGCGACGGCGGCGACCACCCAGCGCGTCCGGGACCGGCGGCCGCCCTCCGGGCCGGCGACGACCGGGCTGCGGCCGCTGCTGCGGGACGGCCTCGGCTTCGGCCTCGGCTTCGGCGGCTCGGGCTGCTGCGCGGCCTGCGCGGCGAGCTCGGTGAGGCGGCCGCGGCCCTGCGCCTCCCAGGACGGCCCGTAGGCGGAGACGGCCGCGTCCTCCAGCGCGCCGAGGAAGTCGGCGGCGGACTTCGGGCGCTTCTCCGGATCCTTGGCCAGACCCTGGTGGATCAGGTCGCGCAGCGGCCCCGGGACCTCCTCGGCGGGGATCGGCGCCTCGCGGTGCTGCCGCGCCATGTTGCGGCCCGCGTACGGGGGCCGCCCGGTGAGGCACTCGTAGAAGATCGCGGTGGCGGCGTACAGGTCGGTCGCGACCGTGGCGGGCGCGCCGTCCCACAGCTCGGGCGCCGCGTAGGGCGGGCCGTGCTGCGCCTCGGTGCCCTCGGGCGCCGTCGCGAAGTCGGTGAGCCGGGCGTTGCCCTCGGCGTCGACCAGGACGTTCGCCGGCCGCATGGAGCCGTGGACGATGTCGTGGTCGTGCGCCGCGGCGAGGCCGAGGAGCGTCCCTCCCAGCATCGACAGGGCGGCGAGCGGGCCGCTCGGGCCCTGCGCGGCGAGCATCCGCCGCAGGCTCACGCCCTCGACGTGCTGCGTCACGATCGCGGCGCCGTCGGCGGCCTCCACGAAGTCGTACAGGTCGACCACGTTGGGGTCTTCCAGCTGGGACAGGTCCCGTGCCGCCACGCGGTAGCGCGCGAGAAACGCCTCGTCGGCGCCGAGCGCCGTGTCGAGGTATCTGATCGCGACCCGCGTGCCGGTCATGTCGTCGACCGCCAGCACCACCCGGCCCGAGGCTCCGCCGCCCAGTTCGCGTTCATGGGTGAAGCCCGGCACCGTCCAGCCGTTGACCACGGTGAAAGCCATCCCTCCGATGTCGTACTTGGTGGAATATCGGCCCATACGCCACCGGGTCAAGGCAAGTCGCCGAACTGCAACTGAGAGACTGCAACCGTGACTGACTTCGATCGCTCCCGGCAGTTGTTCGACCGTTCCGCCGCCGTTGTCCCAGGTGGCGTCAACTCCCCGGTGCGGGCCTTCGGTGCCGTTGGCGGAACGCCCCGTTTCATGGCGTCCGGGCGTGGTCCGTACCTTACCGACGCCGACGGCAACACCTATGTCGATCTGGTGTGTTCGTGGGGACCGATGATCCTCGGGCACGCGCATCCGGCCGTCGTGGAGGCCGTGCGGGACGCCGCCGGACGCGGCACGTCCTACGGCGCGCCGACCCAGGGCGAGGTGGAACTCGCCGAGGAGATCGTGTCCCGGACGCCGGCGGCGAAGGTCCGCCTGGTCAACTCCGGGACCGAGGCGACGATGTCGGCGATCCGGCTGGCCCGCGGGTTCACCGGCCGCACCAAGATCATGAAGTTCGCGGGCTGCTACCACGGGCACGTGGACTCGCTGCTCGCCGCGGCGGGCTCCGGCGTCGCCACGTTCGGGCTCCCAGACACGCCGGGCGTGACCGGCGCGACCACCGCCGACACGCTGATCCTCCCCTACAACGACGTCGCCGCCGTGGAGACGGCCTTCCACGACCACGGCAACGACATCGCCTGCGTGATCACCGAGGCGGTGCCGTGCAACATGGGCGTGGTCCCCCCGCTGGCCGGGTTCAACGCGCTGCTCAAGCGGCTGTGCGAGCGGTACGGCGCGCTGCTGGTGATCGACGAGGTGCTCACCGGCTTCCGGGCGTCGCGGTCCGGATGGTTCGGGATCGAGGGCGTGGCGGGCGACCTGATGACCTTCGGCAAGGTGATGGGCGGCGGGCTGCCCGCCGCCGCGTTCGGCGGGCGCGCCGACGTCATGGACCACCTCGCCCCCGCCGGGCCCGTCTACCAGGCCGGGACCCTGTCGGGGAACCCGCTGGCCACCGCCGCCGGGCTCGCCACCCTGAACGCCGCCACGGACGAGGTGTACGCCGCGATCGACCGCTCGGCGCAGATCGTGTCGAAGGCCGCCTCCGAGGCGCTGGAGCGCGAGGGCGTCCCGCACTCGCTGCAGAACGCGGGCAACCTGTTCTCGATCTTCTTCACCGACGGCGCGGTGGGCGACTTCGCCGCGGCGCAGCGGCAGGACCCCAAGGCGTACGCGGCCTTCTTCCACGCCGCGCTGGAGCGCGGCGTCTACCTGCCGCCCTCGGCGTACGAGGTGTGGTTCCTGTCGTCCGCGCACGACGACGAGGCTCTGGGACGCGTCCTGGAGGCCCTCCCGCACGCCGCCCGCGCCGCCGCCCGAGCGGTGGCGGCCTAGAACGGCAGCGTCCTAGAACGGCAGGGCGCGGAACGCCTTCAAGGCGGCGACGACCGATTCGAGGTGCGGTGCGTGCAGGGGAGCGCGCACCGCGGGGTCGTCGATCAGCCCCTCGTCGGCCAGGCACGCCTTGAGGACGGCAGGGGACGGCTCGCCGAACAGGGCCTCCGTCATCGGCAGCAAGGCGTTGTGGAACGTCAGCCCCCGCGCCGCGTTCCCCTCCCGTGCGGCTCGCGCCATGGCGGCGTAGGCGGCGGGGGCGAGGCACGCGCACGCGGCGACGCCGCCCGCGGCGCCGAGCTGGAGCATGGGATAGATGTAGGCGTCGTCCCCGGACAGGATCGCCTTGCCGGGGTTGGACCTCAGCAGGGCGAGGGTGTCCTGGTCGATGGCGCCCGCGCAGTGCTTCATGCCGGCGACGCAGTCGAGCGCGAGGATCGCCAGGAGCGCGTCGGCGGACAGGGGCCTCGCCGTCCGGTAGGGGACGTTGTACGGGATCAGCGGGACGTCCACGGCCGCGCCGACGGCGGCGAAGTGGTCGACGACGCCCTCTTCCGACGGACGCAGGTAGTACGGGACGACGACCAGCAGCGCGTCGGCGAGCGGGGCGCGTTCGCGGGCCTGGCGGATCGAGTCCTCGGTGCCCATCGTCCCGGCGCCCACCGTCAGCGGCGTCCCGTACTCGATCGAGACGGCCCGGCACACCTCCAGGACCGTCCGCTGCTCGGCGGCGCTCAGCAGCGGGGCCTCGCCGGTGGTGCCGAGCGCGACCAGGCCGTCCGCGCCGTTCTCCAGGCAGTGGCGGGCAAGGCGTTCGAGGGACTTGGCGTCCACCTCGCCGGAGCCGGTGAAGGGCGTGACGAGCGCCGCGTGGATTCCGTGCATGCATCTCACCTCGTCGGGGCGGCCGGCGCGGCGGGTGCCGGCTCTACGGGAAGGCCTCGGACGCGGGAGCGCGGCCGGACGCTGCCGGCGGCGACCCCCGCGATGATCAGTGCGGCGCCGGCGAGCCGGACCGCGTCCACGTGCTCGCCGAGCAGCAGGGCCGCCGAGACGAGCCCGAACGGCGGGACGAGCAGCGAGTACATGGCGACCGTGCCGACCTCGTACCGGCGGATCAGCCAGGCCCATCCGCCGAAGCAGAACAGCGTGGCGACGTAGGCGATGAACGCCAGCGAGGCCGCCCCGGCGAGCGTGAGGTGGCGCGCCGCCTCCGGCACGGCCCCGGGCCCTTCGAAGATCAGCGACAGGGCGAGCAGGGGGAGCGGCGGCACGAGCGACATCCACACCATGAACGCGAACCCGTCGACCGGCTCCTCGGTGGACCGGCTCATCGCCCGCATCGCGACGTTCGCCAGCCCCCAGGCGGCCGCGCCGCCGAGGCAGACCAGGAACGCCGCCACCGGGCTTCCGCCCTCGCCCTGCGCCACGCCGAGCAGCGTGATCCCGGCGAACGCGACGACCATCCCGGCGATCTGGCGGCTCCCGACGCGCTCGCCGAGCAGCAGGCCGGCGAACAGCGCGGTGAAGACCGCCTGCACCTGGAGCACGACCGACGCCAGGCCGGCGGGCATGCCCATGCTCATGCCGATGAACAGCAGGCCGAACTGCCCCACGCCGAGCGGGACGCCGACCAGGACGAGCCAGCGCGCGGCGACCGGAGGGCGGCGGACGAGGAAGACCGCGGGCACCGCGGCGGCCGTGAACCGCAGCGCGGCCATCAGCAGCGGCGGGAAGTCGTCCAGGGCCACCTTGATCGGCACGAAGTTGAAGCCCCACAGCGCGGCGATCAGGGTGGCCAGCAGGACGTGGCGCGATGTCATGCCTCGATCGTGAGGAAACAGTCGCTTTAGGACAAGCGAGAACTTCTTGACACCTCGTTTTAGTATTGCTTCATGCTTGATCTGGAACGGCTGCGCGCCCTGCATTCGGTCGCGACGTACGGCTCGGTCAGCGCCGCCGCGGACGTCCTGCACGTCACCACGTCCGCCGTGTCCCAGCAGCTCGCGAAGCTGGAGCGCGAGACGGGGCAGAAGCTCCTGGAGCGCAACGGCCGCGGCGTCCGCCTCACCGACGCCGCCGAGCTGCTCGTCGCGCACGCCGAGCGGATCCTGTCGCTCGTCGAGCAGGCGCAGGCCGACCTGGAGGCGCACCGCGGCTCCGTCGTCGGCCAGCTCACCGTCGCCTCGTTCCCGACCGCGATCCGCGGGCTGATGCCCGCCGCGCTGCGCTCCCTGCGCGCCGACCACCCCGACCTGCGCGTCCTGCTCCGTGAGGAGGACCCCATGCGCAGCATGCCGCTCGTGCTGCGCGGGGACTTCGACATGGCCGTCGTCCAGGACTGGAACAACGAGCCGCTCCCGCTGACCGAGGGCCTGCACAAGGGCGTCATCTGCGAAGACGTCGCGGACGTGGCGCTGCCCGCGGGCCACGACCTGGCCGGGCGCGACACGATCGACCTCAAGGAGCTCGCCGGGGACCCGTGGATCAGCTCCTCGTCCGACAGCATCTGCTGCGACTGGCTGCTGCGCACGCTGCGCGCCATCGACAGCGAACCCAGGATCGACCACCAGGCCTACGAGTTCGCCACCCAGCTCTCGCTGGTCGCCGCCGGGCTCGGCAACATCATCCTGCCCCGCCTCGGCCGCTGCGACGTCCCGCCGGGTGTCGCGATCGTCCCGCTCTCGGCCCCTCTGTCGCGCCGTGTCTACGCCGTCTGGCGCGAGGAGGCGGCCCGCCGCCCCGCGATCCGCGCCGCCGTGACGGCCCTGCGCGCCGCCATCCCGGCCGGTGGCGGGGAGGAGGTGGCGGCGCGGGTAATCTGACGACGCCATGACTGACACGACGATCGTTCACCTCCTGCGGCACGGCGAGGTGCACAACCCCGAGGGCGTCCTCTACGGACGGCTGCCCGGTTACCGCCTCAGCGAGGACGGCGTCCTCATGGCGAAGGCCGCCTCCCGGTGGTTCGCCGACAGGGACGTCACCGCGCTGTTCTCCTCGCCGATGCAGCGGGCGCTGGAGACGGCCGCGCCGCTGGCCGACTCCCTCGGCCTGCCCGTCACCGTGGACGACCGCCTGATCGAGGCCGGCAACCACTTCGAGGGGCTCACGTTCGGGGTGGGGACCGGCTCGCTGCGCCGCCCCGAGCACTGGCGCCACCTCGTCAATCCGTTCCGGCCGTCCTGGGGCGAGCCGTACAAGCTGCTCGCCGCCCGGATGCGCGCCGTCGTCATCCGGGCCAGGGAGACGGCGCGCGGCCACGAGGCCGTCTGCGTCAGCCACCAGCTGCCGATCTGGATCCTGCGGCTGCACGCCGAGCGCCGCCGGCTCTGGCACCACCCGGCGCGCCGGGAGTGCTCGCTCGCCAGCCTCACGAGCCTGACGTTCGAGGGCAGCCGGCTGGTGGAGGTCGCCTACTGCGAGCCCGCCGCCGGGATCGCGCAGGGCCCCAGTGTCGCGGGCGCCTGACCGCACCGCTAAGTTTGTACTACATCCTGTAGTACTCCGCGCCTGGACCGAACGCATCGTCGTACCGAGGAGGGGCCACGTGAACCCCCGCCGCATCGCGCCTTCGCGCGCGCCTTTCCGCGCCGCGGCCGCCGTCGCGCTCTGCGGCCTGCTCGCGGGCTGCGCCGGCACCGGCGCCGCCGACGGCGGGCCCGACGGCGGCGACAACCGCTTCATCTCCGGCGACGGCAACGTGACCGAGTACAAGGCCGCGCAGCGCAAGAGCCTCGCGGACGTCACCGGGGAGCGCCTCGACGGCGGGTCCGTCAAGCTGGCCGACCTCAGGGGCAAGGTCGTCGTCGTCAACTTCTGGGCGTCGTGGTGCGCGCCCTGCCGGGGCGAGGCGCCGTCCCTCCAGCACGTCTACGACGGGAAGAAGGCGCAGGGGGTGGAGTTCCTCGGCGTCAACTTCAAGGACTCCAAGCCCAACGCGCAGGCGTTCGAGCGCAAGTTCAAGGTCACCTACCCCAGCCTCTTCGACGCCGACGGCCGGGTCACGCTGGCGTTCCGGGAGGTCCCGCCGAGCGCGATCCCGAGCACGCTCGTCCTGGACCGGCAGGGCCGCGTCGCCGCCCGCATCATCGGCGCGACCACGTACACCAAGCTGGACCCCCTGGTCGGCAAGGTCCTCGCGGAGAAGTGAGCTCCCTCGGCGAGACGGTCGTGAGCGGGTCGTTGGTGGCGGCGGCGCCGCTGGCGGCCCTCGCCGGGCTCGTCTCGTTCGCCTCGCCGTGCGTGCTGCCGCTCGTGCCGGGCTACCTGTCCTACGTCACGGGCATGACCGGCGCCGACCTCGCCGAGCAGCGGCGGGGGCGGCTGCTCGCCGGGGTCCTGCTGTTCGTCGGCGGCTTCAGCGTCGTCTTCGTCAGCTACGGCGCGGTCTTCGGCGGGCTCGGACGGTGGCTGCTGGAGTACCAGGACACGATCACCCGCGTCCTCGGCGTCATCACGATCGTGTTCGGCCTCGCGTTCATGGGCCTGGTCCCCGGGCTCCAGCGGACGGTCAAGTCGGGGCGCCTCCCGGCGGCCGGGCTCGCCGGGGCGCCGCTCCTCGGCGTCCTGTTCGGACTGGGCTGGACGCCGTGCATCGGGCCGACCCTCGGCGCGGTGCAGGGCCTGGCGATCACCGAGGCCAGCGCCGGGCGGGGCGCGCTGCTGTCGCTGGCGTACTGCGCGGGACTCGGGCTGCCGTTCGTGGCCACCGCGATCGCCTACCGTAGGGCACTCGGCGCGTTCGGCGCCGTGAAGCGCCACTACCCCCTGGTCATGCGGATCGGCGGGGGGATGCTCGTCCTCATCGGGGTGCTGCTCGTGAGCGGCCTGTGGGGTGACCTGACGATCGAGCTGAGGTCGTGGATCAGCGGCTTCGAACCGGTGATTTGAGATGACTGACACCAACACCGACCACGCCGGCACGGACCACACCGAGGACCGGGCCGAGGGCGAGACCGGCACCGAGGCGCCCGCCGCGCGGCAGGCGCCGGCGGAGGTGCCGCGCCCCTCCGGCATCGGCCCGTTCGGCTGGCTGCGGTGGGGCTGGCGGCAGCTCACCACCATGCGGACCGCGCTGATCCTGCTGTTCCTGGTGGCGCTCGGCGCGGTGCCGGGCTCGATCCTGCCGCAGCGGGGCCAAGCGCCCGAGAAGGTCGCCGCCTATCTGGACGAGCACGAGACGCTCGGGCCCTGGCTCGACCGGTTCTCCATGTTCGACGTGTTCGCGGCCCCCTGGTTCGCGGCCATCTACCTGCTGCTGTTCGTCTCGCTCGCCGGCTGCGTGATCCCGCGCGCCGGCAAGCACTACAGGTCGATGCGGGCGCGCCCTCCGGCGGCCCCCCGCAACCTGGCGAGGCTGCCCCGGTCGGCGACGTACGAGACCGACGCCTCCCCGGAGGACGTCATCGCCGAGGCCCGCACGGCGCTGCGCTCCCGCCGCTTCCGCGTGGACGTGGCCGGCGGGGCGGCGTCCGCAGAGAAGGGCTACCTGGGCGAGACGGGCAACCTGCTCTTCCACCTCGCGCTGCTGGCGCTGCTGTTCGCGCTCGGCCTCGGCAACCTTTTCGGCTACCGGGGCAACGTCCTGCTGACCGAGGGCAAGTCGTTCGCCAACTCGCTCGGGCTCTACGACCAGTTCCAGCCCGGCCGCGCGTTCAGCGGCGGCGAGCTCGCCCCCTTCACGATCACGCTGGACGACTTCAAGGCCGAGTACGAGGCCAAGGGCGCCAAGCGGGGCCAGGCCACCGCGTTCAACGCCAAGATCCACTACCGGTCGAGCCCGGACGCCCGGGCCAAGCCCTACGACCTGCGGATCAACCATCCGCTCAAGGTCGGCGGCGCGAAGGTGTACCTGCTGGGGCACGGGTACGCGCCGGTGTTCACCGTCCGGGACGCCAAGGGGAACGTCGCCTTCCAGGACTCGGTGCCGTTCCTGGAGATGGAGCCGCGGAACCTGACGTCCGAGGGCGTCATCAAGGTCCCCGACGCCGAACCCGACCAGCTCGCCTTCTACGCCATCCTGTGGCCGACCGCGGTGGCGAGCGAGGACGGCAAGCAGATCGTCTCGGCGTTCCCCGCGCCGCTGCGCCCGGTCGTCACGATCACCGCCTTCAAGGGCGACCTCGGCCTGGACTCCGGCAGCCCCCAGTCGGTCTACAAGCTGGAGGGCATCGGCCGGACGATCCAGCCGATCAAGGGCGGGCAGAAGCTGCTGGAGCCCGGGGAGTCCTTCAAGCTGCCCGGCGACGCCGGCACGGTCACCTTCGACGGGCTCAAGGAGTGGACGAGCCTGTCGGTCAACCGCGACCCCGGGCGCATCCCCGCGCTGATCGCCGCCGTCCTCGCGGTGCTCGGCGTGGCGACCTCGTTCATGGTCCGCCGGCGCAGGGTGTGGGTCCGTGCGAGCGCCGGAGAGGGCGGGCGTACGGTGGTGGAGGTCGGCGGTCTCACGCTGGGGAACCCGACCTCGGAGTTCGACGACATCGTGACCGCGCTGCGCGGTCCGCAGGACGGGCCCGCATCCGAGCCCGGCGAGACCCCCTCCGCCGACGGCCCCCCGGGTGCGGCGACCGAATCGAAGGAGTGACGAGGTGAGCAACGCCGACCTCGCGAACCTGAGCGACAAGCTCATGCTGACCACCGTCGTGATGTACATCATCGCGCTGGTGGCCTACGCCGCCGACATGGGCTTCGGCCGCCGCCGCGCGGTGGAGGCCGTCCCGGCCGCCGAGGCCGAACTGAAGAGCGGGGCGAAGGTGCTGGTGGGCGCCGCCGGGGCCGAGTCCGCGGCCGACACCTCGGACCCGGCCGGTGCTGCGGGCTCCGCCGGGGCCGCGGGCGAGGGGTCCGAGCGCTCCCGGGTCGACTGGATCCGGCTCGCCGTCCTGCTGAACGTGCTCGGCTGGGGCGCGCAGCTCGGGGTGCTCATCACCCGCGGGCTCGCCGCGAACCGGTGGCCGTGGGGGAACATGTACGAGTTCCTCACCGCCATCTCGTTCGCCGCCGTCACCGCGTTCATGGTCGTCATGTTCCGCTACAAGGCGCGGTTCCTCGGCGCGTTCGTCATGGCCGCCGCGGTCGTCGCCCTCGGCGTCGCCAACATCTGGCTGTACGACTCGGTGGGCCCGGTCAGCCCGGCGCTGAACTCCTACTGGATCGCCATCCACGTGACCGCCGCGATCATCGCGACCGGCGCGTTCACCGTCGCGGGCGCCGCGACGATCCTGTACCTGCTGAAGGAGCGGGCCGAGTCGCGCGGCGGCGTCGCGGCGGGCGGCGTGCTGTCGCGCGTCCCGTCGGTGGAGGCCCTGGACCGCCTCTCGATGCGGGTCACGATGTTCGCCTTCCCGATCTGGACGGCCGCGATCATCATGGGCGCCATCTGGGCCGACCAGGCATGGGGCCGCTACTGGGGCTGGGACCCCAAGGAGATCTGGTCCTTCGTGACCTGGATCATCTACGCCGCCTACCTGCACGCCCGCGCCACCGCCGGGTGGAAGGGCCGCAAGGCCGCGATCCTCTCGCTGGTCGCGTTCGCGGCGCTGCTGTTCAACTTCTTCGGCGTGAACTACATGTTCTCCGGCCTGCACTCTTACGCCTGACGCGCGCCGCGCCGCCGCGCGTCGCGTGACTCCATGGGATGACGGAGAGTCGGCTTCCGGCTTACCCTTCCTCAGGGACCCGGTCTGGCGGCGGACGCCGCTCGACACCCCCGCGGGTCCGGCTGACAGAGGAGCCCGATGCGCTTCAAAGGCGTCCACCGCAAGCCCCGGGAGACGTTCCGCGGCGGGCGGTTCCGCGCGGACGCGGCCGGCGACGAGATCCCCTACGCGCCGTCCCCGCCCGACTCGGGGGCAGGTGCGGCCGCGCAGCAACCAGCCGCGCGACCGGTTCGGCCGGTTCCGCAAGGCGGGCCGCGACGACGACTACGCGCTCGGGCCCGAACGCCCGGAGACCGGCCCCGTCGACACGGCGGGCGGCCTGCGCGGGATGACGGGCCGGCTCGGGCGGCGGGGGCTCGGCCGGCCGCGCGCCGGCGACTACTCCTGGAGCGACTTCGAGCTGGAGGACGACCGGCCGCGCGTGGAGCCCCACCCGCCGGGCACGCCGCACGCCGCCGACGGCCGCCGCGACTGCGGCGTGCTGGAGGCCGTCCTGCACCGGCAGTGGGACGTCCGGGAGGGGCCGCCGCCGGACGCCGTGATCGGGGCTGTGGAGAGCCTGGCGTCGCTGCCGGAGCCGCTGAAGGAGAAGCTGGCGGGCGGTCTCGACGGCATCTACGTCGGCCCCGGCGGCGTCCCCCAGCTCGACGACATGGGCCACCTGCGCGACCGGCCGCTGCCGTCGGGCCGCGCCACCTGGGACATCTGCGCCGGCGCCTACGGCGACCGCAAGATCGTCGTGGGGGACCGGCCGTCCCCGACGCCGGACGTGATGCTGCACGAGGTCGGGCACGCGCTCGACGACATCGACGGCGGCGACGGCGAGTGGACCTCCGACAGCCCCGCCTTCCGGCAGCTCTACGAGGAGTGCCTGCCGTACCTGGCGAGCGAGTTCCACAAGCAGCCGAACGCGCTCGGGCGCCGCGAGTTCTTCGCCGACGCGTTCGCCGCGATCTCTTCCCGGCAGCGCCCGGCCCTGGTGGATATGCTCGCCGGCAACATCCGCACGGCCCTCGAGGTCATGCTCTTCTTCAACCGCAGGTACGGGATCTAGGACACCGAAGTGACAGGCCGCGCGACGACAGACGGCGAAGGTGATCGACGATGTACGTGATCCGGCTTCCCGACGGCACGCTCCGGGTCCCCCACAGCGTCCTCGCCGACGGCGGCGAGCCCGGGCCCGAGGCGAGCGAGGGACGGATCATCGCGGACGCCTACGTCGAGATCGGCCCGGACGATCCCGACTACGACCGGTTGCTGGGCGAGTCGCTCACCGAGGAGGAGCTGGCGGAGCGGCGGCGCCGCTGGCGGGACGAGGACGCGGACCTGCTCCGCCGTTTCGAGGAATGGAAGGCGGGCGGCGCCGAAGACTGATTGCCGAATGGTGAGCGGGGGGCGGGGCGGGGAGCGCCCCGGCCGCCCGGCGAGGACTGCCTTCGGCCAAAGACTGTTTCGGCGGGCGGTCCGGGCGGCTCAGGACCGGGGCGGGTGGCCCGGGTCAGTGGGCCGAGTGCTCGGCGACGGGCTCCTCGCCGCGCAGCAGCGCGTGCACCTCGGACTCGCGGAAGCGCCGGTGGCCTCCCGGAGTGCGGATGCTGCTGATCCGGCCCGCGGCGGCCCACCGGGTGACCGTCTTCGGGTCGACCCGGAAGAGGGCGGCGACCTCTCCTGGAGTCAGCAGGCGCTCGCTCGTGCTTTCCACGTTTTCTCTCCCCCTTTGTCCCGCCTTCGGCGCGGGTGGACTGTTTAACAGTGTGGCGGGTCAAGACCGATTTCTCCCTTGTTTTCGGAAAAGATCACCGACCGTAGTGCCCCGAACAGCGGCGATCACGGACGGTGATTCCGGCATGGGTCACAGTGATCACCCTGACCCCCGCTGACCTGCCATGTCACGCCGCCGAGGCCCCTCCGGCCACCCCGGAGAAGTAGTCTCCGGGCATGTCCGACCTCGTATCGCTGCCGGAGATCGAACGGGCCGCCGAGCGCATCGCGGGCGTCGCCGTCCGGACGCCGCTCGTCCCGTTCTCCCGCGACCCCGCCCCGTCCGCCTCCGGCGCGCCCGCGCTGCTGGTGAAGGCCGAGTCGCTGCAGCCGATCGGCGCCTTCAAGCTGCGCGGCGCCTACTCCGCCATCTCCTCCCTCGACCCGCAGGAGCGCGAGCGCGGCGTCGTCACGCACTCCAGCGGCAACCACGCGCAGGCCGTCGCCTACGCGGCCCCGCGCGCTCGGCACCAGGGCCGTGCTGGTCATGCCGCACACCACCCCGGGCGTGAAGGTCGACGCGTGCATCGCGCTCGGCGCCGAGGTCGTCTACGTCGAGCCGACCTCCCGGGCCCGCGCCGAGACCGCGGGCAAGCTCGCCGCCGCGCACGGCTTCACCCTGGTCCCGCCCTACGACGACGCGCGGATCATCGCCGGTCAGGGCACCGTCGGGCTGGAGATCGTCCAGGATCGCCCGGACGTGGACGTGGTGCTCGTCCCGGTCGGCGGCGGCGGCCTGATCTCCGGCGTGTCCGCCGCGGTCAGGGCGCTGCGCCCGGAGGCGAGGATCGTCGGCGTCGAGCCGGAGCTCGCCGCGGACGCCCGCGACTCGATGGCGGCGGGGCGTCCGGTCGAGTGGGCGGCGGAGGAGACCGGCCGCACCGTCGCCGACGCGCTGCGCGTCCAGCGGGTCGGCGACCTGCCGTACGCGCACATGCGCGCCCACGTGGACGGCGTCATCACGGTCACCGAGGACGAGATCCGGCAGGCGATGCGCCGCCTCGCCCGCGAGACCCGCCTCGTCGCCGAGCCGGGGGGCGCCGTCGCCACCGCCGCCTTCCTCTACCACCGCGCGGAACTGCCCGAAGGCCGCACCTTCGTGTCGATCCTGTCCGGCGGCAATGTCGACCCTGCCCTGTTCCTGGACGTGCTGGGCCCACCCCGGGGGGAGGACGGTCAGGACCGGGGATAACCTCGAAGGGCCATGCGTTCCGTCATCCTCTACACCCTGGCCCGGGCCGCGATCTTCGCGGTCACCGCGGGGGTGCTCGCGCTGTTCGGGGCCCGCGGGTTCCTGCTCCTGCTGCTGGCGCTGCTGATCAGCGGCGTCGTCAGCTACGTCCTGCTGTCCGCGCAGCGCGACCGGATGTCCGCCGTCGTCACGCGGGGCGTGCGCTCGCAGCGCGAGAAGTTCGAGAAGTCGGTCGCCAAGGAGGACGCCCCGCGCGGCCGCGCGGAGTGACCGAGTGCGGCCGCGCGGAGTGACCGAGTGGGGCCGCGCGGAATGACCGTCGCGGAGTGCCCCCCGCCCCCGCGTGCAGGGCCTTGCGCGGCCTAGGCTGGGGTCATGACCCGCGCTTCACTCGACAAGCAGCCCGCCGACGTGGCGGCGATGTTCGACGGCACCGCCGAGCGGTACGACCTGATGAACTCGCTGATGACCGGCGGCCAGGACCGGCGGTGGCGGCGGGAGGTCGTCCGGGCGCTGGAGGCGCGGCCGGGTGAGCGTGTCCTCGACCTCGCGGCCGGCACGGGGACCTCGTCCGTCCCGTTCGCCGAGGCCGGGGCCGACACGGTCGCGTGCGACTTCTCGCTCGGCATGCTGCGCGTCGGGGTGCGCCGCCAGGCGAACGTCACGGGCCTGCGGTTCGTGGCCGGCGACGCGCTGCGGCTGCCCTTCGCGGACGGCTCCTTCGACGCCGTCACGATCTCCTTCGGGCTCCGCAACGTCGCCGACACCGGGCTGGCGCTGCGCGAGCTGCGCCGGGTCGCCAGGCCCGGCGGGCGGCTGGTGATCTGCGAGGTGAGCCACCCCCCGAACGCGCTGCTGGCGCTCGGCCACAAGGCGCACCTGCGCTACGGGCTGCCGCTGCTGGCGCGGGTCAGCTCCAACCCCGACTCCTACCGCTACCTTGCCGAGTCGACGCTCGCCTGGCCCGACCAGGCGGGGCTGGCACGGCTCATCCAGGACGCGGGATGGGGCGAGGTGCGCTGGCGCGACCTCACGTTCGGCGTGGTGGCCCTGCACCATGCCGTCAACCCGTCCGTCAAGCCTGCTTGACAGACCGCGGCCGGTGGTTCGGACCGGTCCAAACTTGGACCGGCCCAGAAGTACCCACCAGTCGTGATAAAGGAATAGACTCCCCACCGGATCCTTGTGAAGTACTTCACAAGCGAACGAGCGAAGAGGACCATCGTGACCGACTCCACCCGACACGCGGATGTCATCGTCGTCGGGGCGGGCCCCGCCGGATCGTCGACCGCCTATTGGCTCGCGCAGGCCGGCCTGGACGTCTTCCTGCTGGAGAAGGCCACCTTCCCGCGCGACAAGATCTGCGGCGACGGCCTCACCCCGCGGGCCGTCCGGGCGCTCATCGGCATGGGCGTCGACATCAACGACCCCGGCTGGGGACGCAACAAGGGCCTGCGCATCTACGGCGGCGGCGTCAAGGTCGAGCTGCCCTGGCCCGAGCTCGCGTCCTTCCCCGACTTCGGCCTCGTCCGCAAGCGCACCGACCTCGACCAGCTCCTCGCCGAGCACGCCGCCAAGGCCGGCGCTCAGCTCCTGCAGGGCTGCAACGTGACGGGCCCGATCGTCGACGAGCGCACCGACCGCATCACCGGGGTCACCGCCGAGTACGAGGGCGAGGAGCTGGAGTTCCACGCGCCCCTGGTCGTCGCCGCCGACGGCAACTCGACCCGGCTGTCGCTCGCCATGGGGCTGCGGCGCCGCGAGGACCGGCCCATGGGCGTCGCGGTCCGCCGCTACTTCCAGACCCCCCGCCACGACGACGACTACATGGAGGCGTGGCTGGAGCTGTGGGACGGCCAGCGCCTCCTGCCCGGCTACGGCTGGGTGTTCGGCGTCGGCGACGGCACCTCCAACGTCGGCCTCGGCCTGCTCAACACCAGCAAGGCGTTCCAGAGCGTCGACTACCGCGGCATGCTCAAGAGCTGGTGCGCGCAGATGCCGGAGGACTGGCAGTTCGACGAGGAGCACGCGACCTCCAAGATCCGCGGCGCGGCGCTGCCGATGGGCTTCAACCGGCAGCCGCACTACACCCGCGGGATGCTGCTCGTCGGCGACGCCGGCGGCATGATCAACCCGTTCAACGGCGAGGGCATCGACTACGCCCTGGAGTCCGGCCGGCTGGCCGCCGACATCATGGTCCAGGCGCTCGCCCGCCGCACCCCCGCGCAGCGCGAGCGGACCCTCTACGAGTACCCGCGCATCCTCAAGGACGACCACGGCGGCTACTTCACCCTCGCCCGCGTGTTCGTCCAGGCGATCGGCGACCCGCGGGTCATGAAGTTCCTGACCGCGCACGGCCTGCCGCACCCGACGCTGATGCGCTTCACGCTGAAGCTCCTCGCGAACCTCACCGACCCCAAGGGAGGGGACGCGATGGACCGCGTCATCAACGCGATGCAGAAGGTGGCGCCGGCGGCATGAACGCGCGCGTGGAATTCAGGCTTCCGCAGGTGAGCGGACTAAAGTGCAGTACCCGACCCCCTGAGGGGAGCGCTATTGATCACCTTGGCTAGGGTGGCGGGTCGCAGGCGGCCCGTCCCGTACAACGTCGTACGTCCCGAGGAGAGGCTGTAGAGATATGGATCTCTATATTCCGATCATCGTGCTGGGGGTGCTCGCCTTCGCCTTCGCCGCCGGCTCGGTGGCGATGGCCGCGCTCACGGGGCCCAAGCGCTGGAACCGCGCCCGCCTGGACGCCTACGAGTGCGGTATCGAGCCGACCCCGCAGCCGGTCGGCGGCGGGCGCTTCCCGATCAAGTACTACCTGACGGCGATGCTGTTCATCGTCTTCGACATTGAGATCATCTTCCTTTACCCCTGGGCGGTCGCGTTCGACCGGATGGGGCTCTTCGGCCTTGTCGAGATGGTTCTTTTCATCGTCACCGTCCTCGTGGCGTACGCCTACATCTGGCGGCGCGGCGGTCTGGAGTGGGACTGACATGGGTCTAGAGGAGAAACTCCCCAGCGGCTTCCTGCTGACCACGGTCGAGCAGGTCGCGGGGTGGGCGCGCAGCAGTTCGATGTGGCCGGCGACGTTCGGCCTCGCGTGCTGCGCGATCGAGATGATGGCGACGGGCGACCCCCGGCACGACTTCTCCCGGTGGGGGATGGAGCGCGCCTCGGCGACGCCGCGCCAGGCCGACCTGATGATCGTCGCGGGCCGGGTGAGCCAGAAGATGGCGCCGGTGCTGCGGCAGATCTACGACCAGATGACCGAGCCGAAGTGGGTCATCGCGATGGGCGTGTGCGCCTCGTCCGGCGGCATGTTCAACAACTACGCGATCGTGCAGGGCGTGGACCACATCGTCCCGGTGGACATCTACCTGCCCGGCTGCCCGCCGCGGCCGGAGATGCTGCTGGACGCGATCCTCAAGCTGCACGACAAGGTCCAGAACAGCAAGCTCGGGCCGCAGCGCGCCAAGCAGATCGCCGAGCTGGAAGAGGCCAAGCGCCGCCGGCTGCCGCTGCTGGGACAGGGGGCCTGACGTGAGTTCGCAGAACCCTGAGCAGCGGGCCGAGCAGGGCGCCGACAAGCTCCCCGCGCAGACCGAGGAGGAGCGCCGCGAGCAGCCGGTCGCCCGCAAGGGCATGTTCGGCGCGCGGACCACCGGCGACACCTCCGGCTACGGCGGGCTCGTCATCCGGCAGAGCCCGAAGGTGTCCGCGCAGCGCCCCTACGGCGGGCCCGGCGGCGCCGCCGAGGCCGGCGAGTTCGACGAGGTCGCCGACGAGCTGGAGCGCGCCTACCCCCACTTCGGCGACGCCGTCGAGCGGGTCGTCGTCGACCGCGGTGAGATCACGTTCTTCGTGCGGCGCGAGCACCTCCTGGAGGTCGCGCGGACCATGCGGGACGAGCCGTCCCTGCGCTTCGAGATGTGCTCGGGCGTGTCGGGCGTGCACTACCCGAAGGACGAGGGCGCCGAGCTGCACTCGGTCGTGCACCTGCTGTCGATCACGCACAACCGGCGCGTCCGGCTGGAAGTGACCTGCCCGGACGCCGACCCGCACGTCCCGTCGCTGGTGCCGGTCTACCCGACGAGCGACTGGCACGAGCGGGAGACCTACGACTTCTTCGGGATCGTCTACGACGGCCACCCGGCGCTCACGCGCATCGAGATGCCCGACGACTGGGTCGGCCATCCGCAGCGCAAGGACTACCCCCTCGGCGGTATTCCCGTCGAGTACCGCGGAGCGGAGATCCCCCCGCCCGACGAGCGGAGGTCGTACGTATGAGTTCCACGAAGTACACCGAGTACGACGCCTACGCCGCGGAAGAGGCGGCATCGGGGGCGGCGGGGCGTAGCCAAGGGGGTGCGACACAGGGCAAGGTCTTCGACGTCAACGGGCAGGACTGGGACCAGGTCGTCGCCGGTGCGGAGGACCTCGGCGACGAGCGGCTCGTCGTCAACATGGGCCCGCAGCACCCGTCCACGCACGGGGTGCTCCGGCTCATCCTGACGCTCGACGGTGAGACGGTGAACGAGGCCCGGGTGGGCATCGGCTACCTGCACACCGGCATCGAGAAGAACATGGAGTTCCGCACCTGGACGCAGGGCACCACGTTCTGCACCCGGATGGACTACCTCGCGCCGATCTTCAACGAGACGGCGTACTGCCTGAGCGTGGAGAAGCTGCTCGGCATCACCGAGCAGGTCCCGGAGCGGGCCCAGATCATCCGCGTGATGATGATGGAGCTGAACCGGATCTCCTCGCACCTGGTCGCGATCGCCACGTTCGGCCTGGAGCTCGGCGCGACGACGGTGATGCTGAACGGCTTCGTCGAGCGCGAGTACACCCTCGACCTGTTCGAGGAGATCACCGGCCTGCGGATGAACATGGCCTACGTCCGCCCGGGCGGGGTCGCGCAGGACCTGCCGAGCGGCGCGACCAGCAAGATCCGCGACTACCTGGACCGGATGCCGAAGCGGATCCAGGCGATGCGCAAGCTGATGGACTCCAACCCGGTCTACCTGGCGCGCACCCAGAACATCGCGTACCTGGACCTGACCGGCTGCATGGCGCTCGGCATCACCGGCCCGGTGCTGCGCTCGACCGGCCTGCCGTGGGACCTGCGCAAGTCGCAGCCCTACTGCGGCTACGAGACCTACGACTTCGAGGTCGCGACGCAGGACACCTGCGACGTCTACGGCCGCTACCTCGTCCGGATGGACGAGATGGAGGAGTCGCTGAAGATCGTCGAGCAGTGCCTGGACCGGCTCCAGTCGGTCAAGGGCCCGGTGATGATCGAGGACAAGAAGATCGGCTGGCCGGCGCAGCTGGCGATCGGCGCGGACGGCATGGGCAACTCGCCCCGGCACATCGCGCACATCATGGGCACCTCGATGGAGGCCCTCATCCATCACTTCAAGCTGGTGACGGAGGGCTTCCGGGTGCCCGCCGGGCAGGCGTACGCGCCCATCGAGTCGCCGCGCGGCGAGCTCGGCGCCCACGTGGTCAGCGACGGCGGAACCCGCCCGTACCGCGTCCACTTCCGCGAGCCGTCCTTCGTCAACCTTCAGGCGGCCCCGGCGATGGCGGAGGGCGGCATGATCGCCGACGTCATCGCGGCAGTGGCCAGCATCGACCCGGTCATGGGGGGAGTGGACCGATGACATACGGACCTGAGGTCCGCGAACGGCTGGAGCGCGACGCCAAGGAGATCATCGGCCGGTACCCCCGGCCGCGCTCGGCGCTGCTGCCGATGCTGCACCTGGTGCAGTCGGTGGAGGGACACGTCACCGAGGACGGGATCGAGTTCTGCGCGGAGCAGCTCGGCATCACCCCGGCGCAGGTGACGGGAGTCGCGACCTTCTACACGCAGTACAAGCACGCGCCGGTCGGCGAGTACCACGTCGGCGTGTGCATCAACACGCTGTGCGCGGTCATGGGCGGCGACCAGATCTGGAACGAGCTGAGCGAGCACGCCGGGGTCGGGCACGACGAGGCCACCCCGGACGGCAAGGTCAGCCTGGAGCGGATCGAGTGCAACGCGGCCTGCGACTTCGCGCCGGTGATGATGGTCAACTGGGAGTTCTTCGACAACATGACTCCCGAGAAGGCCAAGCAGCTGGTCGACGACCTGCGCTCGGGTAAGCAAGTGCTTCCTTCGCGCGGGCCGGAGGGCCTGGCCACCTGGAAGGAGGCGTCCCGCGTGCTCGCCGGGTTCCCGGACGGGCGCGCCGGCGAGGGCGTCCAGGCCGGGCCCGAGTCGCTGCGCGGCCTGAAGCTGGCGCAGGAGCGCGGCTGGGAGGCGCCCCGCACGGACGTCGACCGCGAGCGTCCGCAGGAGCCGGTGAAGGCCGAGGAGATGGGCTCGCCCCCGCAGGAGCCGGGCAAGCCGGCCGGCGGAGAGGCCAAGCCGGGATCGCAGGAGGGGCGGAACAAGTGACCACGCTGACCCCCATCCTCACCAAGAACTGGGACCGGGCCGACTCGTTCACCCGGGCGGGCTACGAGCGCGACGGCGGCTACGAGGCGCTTCGCGCGGCGTTCCGCATGGAGCCGGACGAGATCGTGCAGGCGGTCAAGGACTCCGGCCTGCGCGGCCGCGGCGGCGCGGGCTTCCCCACCGGGATGAAGTGGGGCTTCCTGCCGCCGAGCAGCCCGAACCCGCGCTACCTCGTCGTCAACGCCGACGAGTCCGAGCCGGGCACGTGCAAGGACATCCCGCTGATGATGGCCAACCCGCACGTGCTCGTCGAGGGCGTGATCATCAGCTCGTACGCGATCAAGTCGAACCTCGCGTTCATCTACGTGCGCGGCGAGGTGCTGCACGTGATCCGCCGCCTGCACCAGGCGGTGGCGGAGGCGTACGAGGCCGGCTACCTCGGCAAGGACATCCTCGGCTCCGGCTACGACCTGGACGTGGTCGTGCACAGCGGCGCCGGGGCCTACATCTGCGGCGAGGAGACGGCGCTGCTGGACTCCCTCGAAGGGTTCCGCGGTCAGCCCAGGCTCAAGCCCCCCTTCCCGGCGGTCGCGGGCCTCTACGGCGGGCCCACCGTCATCAACAACGTCGAGTCGATCGCCTCGGTTCCCTCGATCATCGCCAACGGGCCGGAATGGTTCGCCTCGATGGGCACCGAGAAGTCCCAGGGCTTCGGGATCTTCTCGCTGTCCGGGCACGTCACGCGGCCCGGGCAGTACGAGGCGCCGCTCGGCATCACGCTGCGGGAACTGCTCGACATGGCGGGCGGGATCCGCGAGGGCCACCGGCTGAAGTTCTGGACGCCCGGCGGGTCGTCCACCCCGATCTTCACCGACGAGCACCTCGACGTGCCGCTGGACTTCGAGTCCGTCGGCGCCGCCGGGTCCATGCTCGGCACCCGGGCCCTGCAGATCTTCGACGAGACGACCTGCGTCGTCCGCGCCGTGCTGCGCTGGTCGGAGTTCTACGCGCACGAGTCGTGCGGCAAGTGCACGCCGTGCCGCGAGGGCACCTACTGGTACAAGCAGATGCTCAAGCGGCTGGAGGCGGGCCAGGGCTCCGAGGAGGACCTGGAGACCCTGCTGGACCTGTCCGACAACATCCTGGGCCGATCGTTCTGCGCCCTCGGCGACGGCGCCACGAGCCCGGTCGTCTCGTCCATCAAGCTGTTCCGGGACGAGTACCTCCGGCACTTCGAGCTCGGCGCCTGCCCGTTCGACCCGGCCAAGTCGACCCTCTGGGGAGGTGCCAAGTGACCGTCACCGACGACAAGTCGGCGGTGGAGCGGCCGGTGGAGATGGTCTCCTGCACCATCGACGGCTTCGAGATCGAGGTGCCCAAGGGCACGCTGATCATCCGGGCCGCCGAGCTGCTCGGCATCCAGATCCCCCGGTTCTGCGACCACCCGCTGCTGGACCCGGTCGGGGCCTGCCGGCAGTGCCTGGTGGAGATCCCCGACGCCGGCAACGGCCGGGGCATGCCGAAGCCGCAGGCGTCCTGCACCACCGCGGTGATGCCGGGCATGGTGGTCAAGACCCAGCTCACCTCGCCGGTCGCCGACAAGGCGCAGCACGGCGTGATGGAACTGCTGCTGATCAACCACCCGCTGGACTGCCCGATCTGCGACAAGGGCGGCGAGTGCCCGCTGCAGAACCAGGCGATGTCCAACGGCCGCGGCGAGACCCGGTTCGTGGAGGCCAAGCGGACCTTCCCCAAGCCGATCCCGCTGTCCAGCCAGGTGCTGCTCGACCGGGAGCGCTGCATCCAGTGCGCCCGCTGCACCCGGTTCTCCGACCAGATCGCCGGCGACGCGTTCATCGACCTGTTCGAGCGCGGCGCCAAGGAGCAGGTCGGCGCGGCGGACGGCAAGCCGTTCCAGTCCTACTTCTCCGGCAACACCGTGCAGATCTGCCCGGTGGGCGCGCTGACCGGCGCCGCGTACCGGTTCCGGTCCCGCCCGTTCGACCTGGTCTCGCAGCCGAGCGTCTGCGAGCACTGCGCGTCCGGCTGCGCGCTGCGCACCGACCACCGCCGCGGGAAGATCACGCGGCGGCTGGCCGGGGACGACCCGCAGGTCAACGAGGAGTGGAACTGCGACAAGGGCCGCTGGGCGTTCACCTACGGGACGCGGCCCGAGCGGCTCGCCCAGCCGCTCGTCCGGGGCGAGGACGGCGAGCTGGAGCCCGCGTCCTGGCCCGAGGCGCTCACCATCGCGGCGCGCGGCCTCGCGGCGGCGCGCGGCTCGGCCGGCGTCCTGACCGGCGGCCGCGTCACCCTTGAGGACGCCTACGCCTACGCCAAGTTCGCCCGGATCGCGCTCGGCACCAACGACGTCGACTTCCGGGCCCGGCCGCTGTCGGAGGAGGAGTCGCGGTTCCTCGCCTCGTCCGTCGCGGGCCACCCCATCGAGGTGACCTACGCCGACCTGGAGAAGGCGCCGGTCGTCCTGCTCGCCGGGTTCGAGCCCGAGGAGGAGTCGCCGATCGTCTTCCTGCGGCTCCGCAAGGCGTTCCGCAAGAACCGCCTGAAGGTGTTCGCGGCGGCCCCGTTCGCGACGCGCGGGCTGGCGAAGGTCGGCGGCACGCTGCTGCCGACGCTGCCCGGCGCGGAAGCCGAGGTCCTCGGCTCCCTCATCGGGGATGACGCCAGGTCCGACATCCGCACGCTGCTGGAGACGCCCGGCGCTGTCATCCTCGTCGGCGAGCGGCTCGCCACCAGCCCCGGCGCGCTCACGTCGGCGACCCGGGTGGCGCAGGCCACCGGAGCCCGGCTGGCCTGGGTGCCGCGCCGGGCCGGGGAGCGCGGCGCGATCGAGGCCGGGGCGCTGCCCGGGCTGCTGCCGATCGGCCGTCCGGTCACCGACCCGCAGGCCCGCGCCGACGTCGCCCGTGCCTGGGGCGTCGCCGACCTGCCCGCCGGTCCCGGCGAGGACACGGCCGGCATCATCGCGGAGGCGGCCGCGGGGCGGCGCGGCGCGCTGCTCGTCGGCGGCGTCGACCCCTACGACCTGGCCGACCCCGAGGCGATGCTGCGGGCGCTGGAGGCCACCCCGTTCGTGGTGAGCCTGGAGCAGCGGCCGAGCGCGGTCACCGACCGCGCCGACGTCGTCCTGCCGGTCGCGGCGGTCGCGGAGAAGTCCGGGACGTTCGTCGACTGGGAGGGCCGCGGCCGCCCGTTCGACGTCGTGCTCAAGTCCGCCGGGCGGATGTCCGACCTGCGGGTGCTGGACGCGCTGGCCGACGAGATGGACGTCCACCTGGGCCTGCCGGGCCCCGAGGCCGCCCGCCGCGAGATGGCCGGCCTCGGCGCCTACCGCGGCGAGCGCCCGGACGCGCCGAGCGTCGCGCAGGGACTGGCGCCGCACCCCGAGCGGGGCGAGGCCCTCCTGGCGACCTGGCGGCTGCTGCTCGACCGGGGCCGCCTCCAGGACGGCGAGCCGTTCCTCGCCGGCACCGCCAAGCCCGCCGCCGCCCGGCTGTCGCCCGCGACGGCCGCGGAGATCGGCGCGACCGGCGCGGTGACGGTGTCGGGCCCGCGCGGCGCGGTCACGCTCCCGCTGGAGATCACCCCCGACCTGCCCGACCGGGTGGTGTGGCTGCCGACGAACTCGGCGGGCTGCGCCCTGCACCGGGACGTCGGCGCGGCCGCGGGAGGCGTCGTCAAGATCGCGGGCGCGGTGCCCGCGACCGCGACCGAGAACGCTGGAGGCACCGAATGAGCTCCCTGGCCGCGGCGCCGGCGCCCGACCCGCAGCTGCAGGACTTCGGGTCGGACCCGTGGTGGCTGATCGGCGGCAAGGTCCTCGCCATCTTCGTGTTCCTCGTCGTCACCGTGCTGATGACGATGTGGATCGAGCGGCGCGTCATCGGCCGGATGCAGCTGCGCGTCGGCCCCAACCGCGCCGGGCCCTTCGGCCTGCTGCAGGGCCTCGCCGACGGCGTCAAGCTGGCGCTCAAGGAGGACATCGTCCCCCGCCAGGTCGACAAGATCGTCTTCGTCCTGGCGCCGGTGATGGCGGCGGTGCCCGCGTTCATCTCCTTCGTCATCATCCCGTTCGGCCCGACGGTCTCGATCTTCGGCCACCGGACGGCGCTGCAGGGCACCGACCTTCCGGTCGCGGTGCTGCTCGTCCTCGCGATGTCCTCGATGGCGATCTACGGCATCGTGCTGGCCGGCTGGTCCTCGATGTCGCCGTACTCGCTGCTCGGCGGGCTGCGCTCGTCCGCGCAGATGATCTCCTACGAGATCGCGATGGGCCTGTCGTTCGTGGCCGTGTTCATGTTCGCCGGCTCGATGTCCACCTCGGAGATCGTCGCGGCGCAGCACGACAAGTGGTTCGTGGTGCTGCTCGCGCCGTCGTTCGTCGTCTACGTCATCACGATGATGGGCGAGTCGAACCGCATCCCGTTCGACCTGCCCGAGGGCGAGGGCGAGCTGGTCGGCGGCTTCCACACCGAGTACTCGTCGCTGAAGTTCGCGATGTTCTTCCTCGCGGAGTACATCAACCTCGCGACGCTGTCGGCCCTGGCCACCACCATGTTCCTCGGCGGCTGGCGCGCCCCGGCACCGATCTCCACGGTGTGGGCGGGCGCCAACTCCGGCTGGTGGCCGGTGCTGTGGTTCCTGATCAAGATCTTCCTGTTCATCTTCTTCTTCATCTGGCTGCGCGGCACGCTGCCGCGCGTGCGCTACGACCAGCTGATGAAGCTCGGCTGGAAGGTGCTGATGCCCTTCTCGCTCGGCTGGATCATGCTGGTCGCGACCATCCGCGCGCTGCGCAACGACGGCTACGAGATGCGGCAGCTGTTCATCGCCGCCGCCGTGGTCGCCGCGATCGTGCTGGTCGCCACGGTGATCTGGGAGATGCTCCGCGGCCGCGAGGACGACAAGGAGATCGTCCCGGGGGCGGCGCCGGGGCCGCGCACCGACCCGTCGGCGGGCGGGTTCCCGGTGCCGCCGATGGACGCGCCCCACTACCACGGCCGCGCCCGCGAGCCGGTCCGGCCGGCCACGATCGAAACGCCCTCCGAGGAGGTCACCAGTGGGACTCACTGATTTCCTGAACCCGGTCAAGGGGTTCGGGGTCTCGTTCCACCAGATGTTCATGAAGAGCGAGACCGTCCAGTACCCCGAGGTGAAGAAGCCGACGGCTCCTCGCTTCCACGGGCGGCACCAGCTGAACCGGTGGCCGGACGGCCTGGAGAAGTGCATCGGCTGCGAGCTGTGCGCGTGGGCGTGCCCCGCGGACGCCATCTTCGTCGAGGGCGCCGACAACACGGCCGACGAGCGGTACTCGCCCGGCGAGCGCTTCGGACGCACCTACCAGATCAACTATCTGCGGTGCATCCTGTGCGGCCTGTGCATCGAGGCGTGCCCGACCCGGGCGCTCACGATGACCAACGAGTACGAGCTCGCCGACGACAGCCGCGAGAGCCTCATCTACACCAAGGAGATGCTGCTCGCCCCGCTGCGCGAGGGCATGGAGGCGCCCCCGCACGAGATGCGCCTGGGCGACACCGAGGAGGACTACTACCGCCTCGGCCTCCAGGAGGGCGACGGCCACGTGTCTTCCGAGGGGGGACGACCCCCCACGCCCCCCGGAACGCCTTCGGCTCCGAAGATCCCTTCGGAGGGCGGCGGGCGCGCGAGCGCCGACCAGGCCGTCAAGCGCGAGAAGGCGCGCAAGGGCGGTGAGGGCAAGTGACCGGCTCCGTCGCGAGCGCGCACGTGCTCGCCGCCGAGGTCGCCGACAAGCAGTCCGGCGAGCCGTTCTTCTTCTGGCTGCTGGCGATCGTCTCGGTGCTCGCCGCGCTCGGCATGATCTTCGCACGGAAGGCGGTGCACTCGGCGCTGCTGCTGGCGACCGTGATGCTCTGCCTGGCGGCGCTGTACGCGATCCAGAACGCGCCGTTCCTGGCGTTCGTGCAGGTGATCGTCTACACCGGCGCGGTGCTGATGCTGTTCCTGTTCGTGCTGATGCTCGTCGGGGTCAGTTCCACCGACTCGCTGGTGGAGACGATCCGGGGCCAGCGGTTCTGGGCGGTCATCGCCGCGATCGGCTTCCTCGTCCTGCTGGCCGTCGGGCTCGGCAACGCCGCGCTCGGCGGCTCGGCCGGGCTGACCCAGGCCAACTCCGAGGGCAACATCATCGGGCTGGCCCGGCTGCTGTTCTCCAAGTACGTGTTCGCGTTCGAGGCGACCAGCGCCCTGCTGATCACCGCGGCGCTGGGCGCGATGGTGCTGGCGCACCGGGAGCGCACCGAGCCGAAGCCGACGCAGAAGGACCTGTCGCGGCAGCGGTTCCTGTCCGGCTCCCACCCGGGCCCGCTGCCGGGCCCCGGCACCTACGCCCGGCACAACGCCGTCGACATGCCGGCGCTGCTGCCCGACGGGACGCCCTCCGAGCTGTCGGTCAACCCGGTCATCGCGGCCCGCACCGACACCGCGGAGCGGCACGCCGACCTGTACGGCGGCTCCGAGGAGGAGGCCCTCGAACGGGACGTGGCCGCGGTCAAGGCGGTCACCGAGGACGTCCACGACACCGATGCCGAGGCGCGCTCGGTCAAGTCGGGGACGCCGGCCGCCGGCGGCGGCGCTAGTGAAGGCGAGGCAGGAGAATGAGCCCGGGGCACTACCTGGCGCTCTCGGCGATCCTGTTCACCATCGGAGCGCTCGGCGTCCTCGTGCGCCGCAACGCCATCGTGGTGTTCATGTGCGTCGAGCTGATGCTGAACGCGACGAACCTGGCGTTCGTCTCGTTCTCCCGAATGCACGGCAACCTGGACGGCCAGATCATCGCCTTCTTCGTGATGGTGGTGGCCGCGGCGGAGGTCGTGGTGGGTCTGGCGATCATCATGACCATCTTCCGGACCCGCAGGTCCTCGTCGGTCGACGACGCGAACCTGCTGAAGTACTGAGAGGCCAGGGATGAAAGCGGAAGGCATCCAGGCCGCGTCCTGGCTCCTCGTCGCGCTCCCGCTGGCGGGCGCCGCGATCCTCCTGCTGGGGGGACGGCGCACCGACCGGTGGGGCCACCTGCTCGGCGCCGCGATGTCGGTGGCGTCGTTCGCGGTGGGCGCCGCGATGTTCGCCCAGATGATCGGGTACGACGCCGAGTCCCGGCGCCGCACCCTGCACCTGTGGGACTTCATCGACGTCGGCACGTTCAAGGTCGGCATGGACCTGCTGGTGGACCCGCTGTCCATCACCTTCGTCCTGCTGATCACCGGGGTGGGCTCGCTCATCCACATCTACTCCATCGGCTACATGGCCGAGGACCCCGACCGGCGCCGGTTCTTCGCCTACCTGAACCTGTTCCTGGCGTCGATGCTGGTGCTGGTCCTCGGGGGCAACTTCCTGATCCTGTTCCTGGGCTGGGAGGGCGTCGGCCTCGCCTCCTACCTGCTGATCGGGTTCTGGCAGCACAAGCCGACCGCCGCGACCGCCGCGAAGAAGGCGTTCGTCGTCAACCGCGTCGGCGACATGGGGCTGATCATCGCGATCGCGCTGATCTTCGCCACGTTCGGCAGCATCGACTTCGGCTCGGTGCTCGGCACCGGCGCCGAGCACGTGGGGCTCGCCTCCAAGCTCGGCACCGGCACCGCGACGGCCATCGGGCTGCTGCTCCTGGTCGGCGCGTGCGGCAAGTCGGCGCAGCTGCCGCTGCAGTCCTGGCTGCTGGACGCGATGGAGGGCCCGACCCCCGTGTCGGCCCTCATCCACGCCGCCACGATGGTGACCGCGGGCGTCTACCTGATCGTCCGGTCCGGGCCGATCTTCGAGATGTCGGAGACGGCGCAGCTGGTGGTGACGATCGTCGGCGCGGCCACGCTGCTCGCCGGTGCGATCATCGGTTGCGGCAAGGACGACATCAAGAAGGCCCTCGCCGGGTCGACGATGTCGCAGATCGGCTACATGGTGCTGGCCGCCGGGCTCGGCCCGGCGGGCTACGTGTTCGCCATCGCGCACCTCGTCGCGCACGGCTTCTTCAAGGCGGGCCTGTTCCTCGGCGCCGGCTCCGTCATGCACGGCATGAAGGACGACGTGAACATGCGCCACTACGGCGCGCTGCGCACGGTCATGATGATCACCTACGTGACCTTCGGGCTCGGCTACCTCGCCATCATCGGGTTCCCCGGCCTGTCCGGCTGGTTCACCAAGGACGGCATCATCGAGGCCGCCTACGCCAAGGGCGGCACGTCCGGGATGATCCTCGGCTCCTGCGCGCTGATCGGCGCCGGGATCACCGCGTACTACATGTCGCGGGTCATGTTCATGACGTTCTTCGGCGAGAAGCGCTGGGAGGACGACGTCCACCCGCACGAGTCGCCGGCCGTCATGACCTGGCCGCTGATGCTGCTCGCGGTCGGCTCCGTCTTCGCGGGCGGGTTCCTGATCCTCGGCAGCTTCCCCGGCTTCCTCGAACCGGTCGTCGGGGCGCCCGAGCACGAGCACGAGTTCAAGTGGCTCACCGCGCCGGGCGCCGCCACCTTCGTCCTGATGATCGTCGGCGCCGGGATCGCCTGGATGCAGTACGGCGCCCGCAAGGTGCCGCGCGAGGCGCCCAAGGGCTCGTTCGTCACCGTCGCGGCCCGCAAGGACCTCTACGGCGACGCGCTCAACGAGTCGCTGCTGATGCGTCCCGGCCAGTGGCTGACCCGGCTCGCGGTCTGGTTCGACGGGCGCGGCGTCGACGGCGCCGTCAACGGGACGGCCGCCGGCGTCGGCGGCAGCTCCGGCCGGCTCCGGCGCGTCCAGACCGGCTTCGCCCGCTCCTACGCCCTCTCGATGCTGGGCGGCGCGGCCCTGGTGGTCGCGGCGCTCCTGGTGGTGAACGTGTCATGAGCGACTTTCCCTGGCTGAGCGTCCTCATCGCGCTGCCACTGGTGGGCGCGGTGCTGCTCAGCGCCATTCCCCGCGAGCGGGAGGCGCTGGTCAAGCAGTTCTCGCTCGGCGTCTCCCTGCTCGTCGCGGTCCTCACCGGGGTCATGGCGGCGGGCTTCGACGCGGGCGGCGCGCGGTTCCAGTTCACCGAGAAGTACTGGTGGATCAAGGAGTTCGGGGTCCACTGGGCCCTCGGCGTCGACGGCGTCGCGCTGGTGCTGATCCTGCTGTCGGTGATCCTCGTCCCGCTGGTGATGCTGGCGTCGTGGAGCGAGGCCGACCGGTCCGGCGGCGTGGACGTTCCGGCGAAGCGGTCGGTGAAGACCTACTTCGCGCTGCTGCTCACCATGGAAGCGGCCATGATCGGCGTGTTCGCCGCGACGGACGTGTTCCTGTTCTACGTCTTCTTCGAGGCGATGCTCATCCCGGTGTACTTCATCATCGGGTACTACGGCGGCGCGCAGCGCTCCTACGCCGCGGTGAAGTTCCTGCTGTACTCGCTGTTCGGCGGGCTGCTGATGCTCGTCGCCGTCATCTGGCTGTACCCGCTGTCGAGCCGGTCGGTCGACGAGGGCGGCCTCGGGCACGGCACGTTCATGTTCGACGAGCTGTCGAAGATGAACATCGACCCGACGACGGCCAAGTGGCTGTTCCTCGGCTTCTTCGTCGCGTTCGCGATCAAGGCGCCGATGGTGCCGGTGCACACCTGGCTGCCGGACGCGGCCCAGCAGTCCCCGGCGGGCGCGCTGGTGCTGATCGTCGGCGTCCTGGACAAGGTCGGCACCTACGGGATGCTGCGGTTCTGCCTGGAGCTGTTCCCCGGCGCCGCCAAGTGGGCGACCCCGGTCGTGCTGGGCTTCGCGGTGCTGAGCATCATCTACGGCGCGGTCCTCGCGATCGGCCAGGTCGACATGAAGCGCCTCATCGCCTACACGTCGGTGTCGCACTTCGGGTTCATCGTCCTCGGCATCTTCGCGATGACGTCGCAGGGCCAGTCCGGCGCCGCGCTCTACATGGTGAACCACGGGTTCTCCACCGGCGCGCTGTTCCTCGTCGTCGGCTTCATGATCGTCCGGCGGCGGTCGGCGCGGATCTCCGACTTCGGCGGGGTGCAGAAGGTCGCGCCCGTCCTCGCCGGGATGTTCCTGATCGCCGGCCTGTCCGCGCTGTCGCTGCCCGGCCTGTCCACGTTCGTATCGGAGTTCCTGGTCATCGTCGGGACGTTCAGCCGGTACGAGTGGGCGGGCGCGCTCGCGGTGAGCGGCGTCGTGCTCGCCGCCATCTACGTCCTGTGGATGTACCAGCGGACCATGGGCGGCCCCAAGGCGCCCGCGGTCGAGGGCATGAAGGACCTGTCCGCCCGGGAGAAGTGGGCCCTCGCCCCGATCATCGCGATCATCGTGGCCATGGGCTTCTTCCCGCAGCCGGTGCTGCACGTGATCAACCCGTCGGTGGACCACACGCTGGCGCGGGTCGACCAGCACGACCCGGCGCCGGACATCACCGGTAACGTCGCCGAGAACGGAGCCCGTCCATGAGCACCACCAGTCAGGTGAGCGCGGTCCTCGCGCAGGGGGGTGACATCCCCGCGCCGCACATCGAGTACGGGCAGATCGCCCCGCTGCTCCTGGTGCTCGGCGCCGCCGTCGTGGGCGTGCTCGTCGAGGCGTTCGTCGGCCGGACCGCGCGCTACTACGCGCAGGTGCCGCTCGCGTTCCTCGGCCTCGCGGGCGGGTTCGGCTGGACGATCGCGCTGGCGTGGCGCGACAACCCGCACCACGTCGCCGCCGAGGGCGCCCTCGGCGTGGACGGCCCCACCCTGTTCATCCAGGGCACCATCCTGGTGCTGGCCCTCGTCAGCCTCCTGCTCATCGCCGAGCGGGGCGACAAGGTCGGCGGCCACTTCGCCGCGCAGGCGTCCGCCCTGCCCGGCAGCGAGGCCGAGCAGCGCACCACCGAGGCGGGATTCACCCAGACCGAGGTGTTCCCGCTGATGATGTTCGCCGTCGGCGGCATGATGATGTTCCCGGCGGCCAACGACCTGCTCACCATGTTCGTGGCGCTGGAGGTCATGTCGCTGCCGCTGTACCTGCTGTGCGGGCTCGCCCGCCGGCGGCGCCTCCTCTCGCAGGAGGCGGCGGTCAAGTACTTCCTGCTCGGCGCCTTCTCCTCGGCGTTCTTCCTGTACGGGGCGGCGCTGCTGTACGGGTACGCCGGGTCCGTCCGGCTGTCGGACATCTCCGCGCAGATCGGCAAGGACGCGGGCAGCGAGACCCTGCTCCTCGCGGGCGTCGCGCTGCTGACGGTCGGGCTGCTGTTCAAGCTCGGCGGCGTCCCGTTCCACATGTGGAAGCCGGACGTGTACCAGGGCGCCCCCACCCCGATCACGGCGCTGATGGCGTCCTGCACCGTCGTCGCCGCGTTCGGCGGGATCCTGCGCGTCTACTACGTCGCGTTCGAGACGCTGAAGTGGGACTGGCGGCCCCTCATGTGGGGTGTGGCCATTCTCACCATGGTCGCCGGATCGATCATCGCGATCACCCAGAGCGACATCAAGCGGATGCTGGCCTACTCCTCGATCGCGCACGCGGGCTTCCTGCTCATGGGCGTGATCGCCAGCTCGGCGGACGGCCTGTCCAGCACGATGTTCTACCTGGTCGCCTACGGCTTCACCTCGATCGGCGCGTTCGCCGTCGTGACGATGGTGCGGGACGCGGGCGGCGAGGCCGGCCACCTGTCGCGGTGGGCGGGCCTCGGCAAGCGGTCCCCGGTGGTCGCGGGCGTGTTCGCCTTCTTCCTCCTGGGCTTCGCGGGCATCCCGCTGACGAGCGGTTTCACCGGGAAGTTCGCGGTGTTCAAGGCGGCCGTCGAGGGCGGCGCGACGCCCCTGGTGATCGTCGCCGTGATCTCCTCCGCGGTCGCCGCGTTCTTCTACGTCCGTGTGATCGTCGTCATGTTCTTCAGCGAGCCGGACGCGGAGGGCCCGGTCGTGGTGGCCGGCCCGGCCACCGCGGTCGCGGTCGCGCTCGGAGTGACGGCTACTGTGGTACTCGGCGTGATCCCGCAGCCCGTACTGGACCTCGCGGGGCAGGCCACGACCCACATGTTCGTCCGGTAGGGAGTCTTGGGTGAGCAACCCATTCGCTGAGAAGTCCGGCGGGCCGGCCATCCAGGAGACCGGCCCGTTCGGGCTTCCCGTCGACGCCGCGCTCGCGTCCGACGCCAAGGAGCGCCTCGCCGCCGTCGAGTCCCTTCTGCTCGACTGCGTCCGGGGCGAGGACCCGCTGCTCACCGAGGCCTCGCGGCACCTCGTCGAGGCGGGCGGCAAGCGGTTCCGGGCGATGCTGGTACTGCTGGCCTCCCACTTCGGCGACCCGGCCGCGACCGGCGTCGTCCCCGCGGCCGTGGTCGTCGAGCTCACCCACCTCGGCACCCTCTACCACGACGACGTCATGGACGAGGCCACCGTGCGCCGCGGCCAGCAGTCCGCCAACTCGCGCTGGACGAACACCGTCGCCATCCTCACCGGCGACTACCTGTTCGCCCGCGCGTCCGACCTGCTCGCCGACCTCGGCCCCGAGGCCGTCCGCATCCAGGCCCGCGCGTTCGCCCGCCTCGTCCGCGGCCAGATCCAGGAGACCGTCGGCCCCGGCGAGGACGCCGACCCCCTCAAGCACTACCTCCAGGTCGTCGCCGACAAGACCGCGTCGCTGATCGCCGTCTCCGGCCAGTTCGGCGCCCTGCTCTCGGGCGCCCCCTCCCACGTCGTCGACACGGTCACCTCCGCCTGTGAGAAGATCGGCATCGCCTTCCAGCTGTCCGACGACATCCTCGACATCGACTCCGAGACCGAGGAGTCCGGCAAGACCCCCGGCACCGACCTGCGCGAAGGCATCCGCACCCTCCCGATGCACCACGTCCTCGCCGGCATCGGCTCGGGCCCCGACGACGCGCGCCTCCGCGAGCTCCTCACCCAGGACCTCACCGACGACGCCCTCCACACCGAGGCCCTCGCCCTCCTGCGCGCCCACCCCGCCATGGACCGCGCCCGCGCCGACCTCCGCCGCTGGGCCGAGGACGCCCGCACCGAACTCCTCACCCTCCCCGAGATCCCCGCCCGCGACGCCTTCACCAACCTCTGCGACTATGTAGTTAGCCGTACCGGCTAGCGGTACTTACTGCCTTTCTCTCCTCCTTCGGGCCTTGAAGGCCCTCCATCGTCGAGAAACGCGGCGATCGCTGGCATCGCTTCGACTCGCCTGGCGGCTCGCTTCGCGATCAGGTTCTTGCTGCGCTCGAACCTGCCTTCGGACGCGATCGCGACCAGTCAGGTTGTTGCGTGGTTGCGGTGATTGCTGGGGTCGGCGGTTACGGCCTCTCTCCGTTGGGCCTTGAGGGCCTTCATCGTCGGGTGTTCCGGTGATCGATGCTCTCTGCGGGGTCGGGTTCGCTTGGGCTCGCCTTTGGACGTGGTCGCGGCCATTGGGGTCGTCGTGTGGTCGCGGCGGTGGCCAGGGCTAGTGCGGCCAGGGTTCCGCCCAGCCACATGACGCTCGTCTCGCCGGCGGTGTCGGTCATCTGGCCGCCTGCCAGCGCTCCCAGGGAGATGGCGATGTTGAACACGGCGACCAAGAGCGCCGACGCCGGCTCGGCGGCCTGCGGCGGTACCGCCTGCAGTAGCCAGTTCTGCAGCGTGACCGATACGCCGCCGTAGGCGGCGCCCCACAGGACCAGCAGCACGACCGCCGGAAGCGGCGACCTGCCGACGACCGGGAACAGCAGGACGGCCGGCGCGAGCAGAAGTGAGATCCGCACCAGGGTGCGGCGCGGGTCGCGGGCGGCGGCCGTGCCCGCGACGAAAGTGCCGGCGATGCCCGCCACGCCGTACACCAGCAGCAGCGTGCTGATCAGGTCCGGGTTCACGCCGGACACCCGCTCCAGCACGGGACGCACGTAGGTGTACGCCGCGAAATGCCCGGTGACCAGGAGGAACGTCACCATGAGGCCGGCCCGCGCGCGGGGTGCGCGAAGCACCTGCGGCATGGCGGCCAGACCCGCCGTGCCCGTTCCGGGCAGCGCCGGGAGCAGTACGGCGAGCGCGGCGCAGGCGACCAGCGACAACGCTCCGGCCACGGCGAACGCGGCCCGCCAGCCCGCGAGGTCGCCGATCAGCGTGCCGGCCGGGACCCCCGCGACCGACGCCACCGCGATCCCGGCGAAGACCACCGAAGTGGCGGTCCCGGCGGAACGCTCCGGCACCAGCCGGGCCGCCATTCCGCCGGCGATCGCCCACACGCCGCCGATCGCCACGCCGACCAGGACCCGGGCTGCCAGCAGCGCTGGCAGCCCGGGCGCCGCCGCCGATCCGAGGTTGGCCGCGGCCAGCAGCCCCGCCAGCACAGCCAGCACCGCCCGGCGGTCCAGCCGGGCGGTGGCCGCGGAGACCGCGGGCGCGGACAGCGCGGCGACGAGGCCGGGAACGGTCATCGCCAGCCCGGCCGTGCCCGCGGACACTCCGAGGTCAGGGCCGATCGAGGTCAGCAGGCCGACCGGGAGCATCTCGCTGGTGACGACGAGGAACGTGGCCGCGGCGACCGCGAGCACCGCCGGCCACCCCCGCCGCGGCAGGGGAGTAGAAGGAACCGTCATGGCTTCGACCCTGGCGCGCCGGGCCCCCGGGGAACAACGGCGAAGATCGCATCCTTGTATGAGCTGGACTCATCGATCGCGGACCTGGGGAGCGACGTGGCGGAACTGGAGGCCCGGGAGCTGGAATGCTTCCTCGTCCTCAGCGAGGAGCTGCACTTCGGCCGGACGGCGGAGCGCCTCTACCTCTCCCAGAGCCGCGTCAGTCAGCTGGTGCGCGCCCTGGAGCTGCGGATCGGGGCCCGGTTGGTGGAGCGCACCAGCCGCCGCGTCCGGCTGACCCCGCTCGGCGCGTCCCTCCGGGACGAGCTGCGGCCCGCCTACACCGCGCTCCTCGACGTCGTAGAAGGGGCCAGGAGCAGGGCGCGCGGTGCCGGCGGGGTGCTCCGGGTCGGTTTCGTCGGCTCCCTGGACGAGGATCTGGCGGGCCTGGTCCGCGCGTTCCAGCGCGACCATCCCGGCTGCGAGGTCCACACCGTCGAGATCCCGCTGGCCGACCCGTTCGGGCCGGTGCTGGGCGGGGACGTGGACGCCGCGATCGTCCTGACCCCCGTGCGGGAGTCCGTCCTCGCCGTCGGCCCGGTCTTCTCCGAGGCGCCGCTGAGTCTGGCCGTCCCGGCGCGCCATCCGCTCGCGGACCGTCCGTCGGTCCGCGCCGAGGACCTGGCCGGGCACGCGCTGGTCAGGATCGCAGGCCCGGCGCCGCGGTACTGGCGCGACGCGCAGTCCCCGCGGCTGACGCCCGGCGGGCGCGCGATCCCGCCCGGACCGGCCGTCAGCACGGTCCAGGAGGGCCTCGCGATGGTCGCCGCGGGGCGCGGCGCGATGCCGCTGTGCGGTCCGACCGCCCGCCGCCACGTTCGGGGCGACGTCGTCATCGTCCCGCTCACCGGCCTGCCCGACTCGGCGCTCGCGCTCGTCTGGCACCGGGACCGCGCCACAGCCGTCGTCCGCGCCTTCGCCGGCACCGTCGCCGCGGGCGTCCGCGGCTAGGGCCTGTCTCGAAGTGGCCTCGGCAGTCCGCGCGAACGCGTGACCTGGCCGGTGGAGCGAGGCCGGAGGTGAGCGGAGCCGGGCAGATCGCGAAGCGATGCCGCGTTCGCCCAGGCCAGGTCACGTAGCGAGCCGCCAGGCGAGCGAAGTGGGCCGGGACTTCGAAAACACAGCCGCCAGGCGAGCGAAGTGGGCCGGGACTGTGAAAACACAGCCTAGGCGTTCTGGGGTTCGGGCTCCTCCGTGAGGCCGCGGGTCTTCATGGCGTGCAGGACGAGGTCGATGAGGACCTCCTTGCAGGAGCCGAGGTTGCGGGCGTCGCAGAGCATGACGGGGACCTTGGGGCCCAGGTTGAGGGCCATCTGGATCTCCGCGAGGTCGTAGCGCTGGGCGCCCTCGAAGCAGTTCACGGCGACGATGAACGGGGTGCCGCGGCGCTCGAAGTAGTCCACGGACGGGAAGCAGTCCGACAGGCGGCGGGTGTCGGCGAGGACGACGGCGCCGAGCGCGCCGAGCGACACCTCGTCCCACATGAACCAGAACCGCTCCTGTCCGGGGGTGCCGAACAGGTAGAGGACGTACTCGTTGCGCATCGTGATGCGGCCGAAGTCCATCGCGACCGTGGTGGTCTGCTTGCGCTCCACCCCGGAGATGTCGTCGACGCCGACGCTCTCGTCGGTGAGCAGCTCCTCGGTGCGCAGGGGGCGGGTCTCCGAGACCGTGCCCACCATCGTGGTCTTGCCGACCCCGAAGCCGCCCGCGATCACGATCTTGACCGCGGTGGGGAGCCGGCGGGCGCGCATGTCGCGTCGCCCGCCACCGGCGTTAGAGGGCCCGGAGTCCATCGATCACCGCCTTGTAGAGCCTGATGTCGTGCATGTCCGCCTCCGGTTCGGGTTCCTGCAGGGAGACGAACCCCTTGTCGAGGAGGTCGCCGAGCATCACCCGCACGGTCGCCACGGGCAGGTCGAGATGGCCGGTGATCTCGGCCACCGACATCACCGACTGGCAGAGCCGGATGATGGACAGGTGTTCGGGGCCGAGGCCGATCGCGCCCTCCGGCTCGGCTCCGGCCGCCACCACCAGGGTGATGAGGTCGAACCGGCCGCGGGTCGGCTCGATGCGGCCGCTGGTCATCACGTACGGCCGCACCATCGGTCCCGCGTGCTCGTCCAGGAAGCGGTCGCTGACGGGCGGGCGCGTCGCGGCCTCGTCCACCCAGGGCTCCTGGGTGGGATCCTCGGGGGGCATCATGCCGGGCGCCCCTCCTGCGCGGACTCCGAACGCGACGGGGAGGTGAGGTGGTGGCCCATGGCCGTGACGAGCATCGCCATCTCGTAGGCGGTGAGGCCGACGTCGACCTCCTCGGTGGCCAGGACGGCGAGGCAGGCACCCTTGCCGGCGACCGTGACCAGCAGGAACGCCGACGCCATCTCGACGATCGTCTGCCGGACGGGGCCGCCGCCGAAGCGGGTGCCGGCGCCCTTGGCGAGGCTCTGGATGCCGGCGGCGACGGCGGCGAGGTGCTCGCCGTCGTCCTGCGTCATGCCCTCGGACGACGCCATGAGCAGGCCGTCCGCCGACAGCACGACCGCGCTGCGGGCGTGCGGCAGCCGGTGGACGAGGTCGTCCAGCAGCCAGCCCAGATCGGAGGAGGGACCGGTCTTCTGCGTCACTGATCTGCCTCGCCTTCCGCTGCGTTGTTACCGAGGGCCTCCGCCGCCTCAGAGCGGCCCCGCTGGGTGCCGCGCTGGTAGGAACCCATGATCCGCTGGATCTCCTCGGGGGAGCGGCCCGGGTCCTCCTGCTCGTCCTGCTCGTCGGAGGCGACGGGCTCATCGGTGCGCAGGGGTTCGGCCAGGTTCGCCTGCGGCACTCGGACGGGGAGACCGGACGGTGTGGTGGAGATGTCGGGCACGGGTGGCAGGTCCTCCGGCTCGATGGGGTCGGGACGTGCGCCGTCCGCGGGGTCGTCGTGCCACGCGGGCGTGGGGGCCTCGGGCTCCGGCTCGGGGGCGGTGCCGCCGACGGGCCGGATGGGCAGCGGGTCCGCAGCCGGCGGGGGGACCGCCACGAGGGCGGGTCCGACGGACTGCGGGCCGGTGCCAGACGGGGGGAGCGTCGTCGTGGGGGAGGCGGTGCGGACGTCGGCGACGGACGCGGCGCCGACCGCGGCGGGGCGGCGGACCTCCAGCCCGTTCTGGGTGATGGTGCCGGCCGGGACCTGCGCCGGGCCCTGCTCGACGATCAGGTCCCTGGGGATCACGACGACGGCGGTCGTGCCGCCGTAGGCGGACCGCTTCAGCGAGACCTGGATGTTGTAGCGCTCGGCGAGCTTGCTGACCACGAACAGGCCGAGCTGGACCGAGCTCTGGAGGTTGAAGTCGGGCGGGTCGGCGATCCGCGCGTTGATCTCGGTGAGCTTCTCGTCGGTCATGCCGAGCCCGCGGTCCTCGATGTCGATCGCGAAGCCGCTGGCGACCAGGTGCCCGCCGACCTGCACGATGGTGTCGGGCGGGGAGAACGACACCGCGTTCTCGATCAGCTCGGCGAGCAGGTGGGTGACGTCGCCGACCGAGCGTCCGGCCAGCTCGACCGGGCCGAACGGCAGGACGGTGACGCGGGTGTAGTCCTCGACCTCGCCGACGGCGGCGCGGACGACGTCGACCATCGGCACGGAGTTGCGCCATCCGCGGGCCGGGAGGGCGCCGGACAGCACGATGAGGTTCTCGGCGTTGCGCCGCATGCGGGTCGCGAGGTGGTCGAGCCGGAACAGCTCCTCCAGCTCCTTGGTCTCGATGTCGCGGCGGCGCTCCATCGTGTCCAGCATGGTGAGCTGCCGGTGCACCAGCGTCTGGGTGCGGCGGGCGAGGCTCAGCAGGACGTCCCGGATGCCGCGGCGCAGTTCCGCCTGCTCGACGGCGGTGCGGATCGCGGTCTCCTGGACGGCGTTGAACGCGCGGCCCACCTGCCCGATCTCGTCGTTGCCGAACCGCAGCGGCGGCGCCTCGACCTCGACGTCCACCTTCTCCCCGTGCCCGAGCCGCTCGACGACGCCGGGGAGTCGCTGCTCGGCCAGCTCCCACGCGGCGCCGCGCAGCCGTTCCAGCTGCCGGACGAGGGCGCGCGCCGTGGTGATCGACACGACGATGGAGGCGATGACCGCGAGGAGGCCGAGTCCACCGGCGAGCAGCAGCCGGATGACGACCCAGGTGGCGATGGGTGTGGCGCGCTCCACGAGCCGGTCACCGGCGTCCTGGATGGACTTGCGCATCTGGGCGAGCGCGGGATCGGTCGCGCCGCGCCACTGTTCGGCGGTCATGCGGGGGCCGCGCCCCTTCGTCCGCTGGAGGAGCGCGTCCTCCAGGGCGCCGACGGTGGTGAGGCGCTTGTTGGCGTTCAGCTCGTTCCAGGCCTGCCGGTCGGCGCCCTCCAGGTCGACCAGGGCGCGCTCGTAGTTGAGGCGCCGCGCGCCGACGGCCTTGGCGATGTCGATCTGGTCGATCGGGGTGATCCGGCCGGACGCGAGGACGCCGGCGACGAGCGCGTCCTCCTGGGACAGCAGCTCCCAGGACCGGTTGACGGCGATCTCCGCGCGCAGGTCGGTGGTGAAGCCCTTGTCGTCGAGCGTCGTCGTCCCGTCGTACATGTGGAAGATCGACTCGATGGTGTCGGAGTAGGCGTCGATGATGTGCCGGCGGTCGAAGGCGCCGGCGTCGATCGACCGGCGGTCGCCGTCGAGCCGGCCGAGCAGCCGGACCATCGCGTCGAGCCGCTGGTCCATCTCGTCGTCGGCGGCGCGGCGGACCGAGCCGCTGCGGGCCTTCTCGATGACGATGGCCCGCTCCTTGTCGGTGCGGGCGCGCTGGGCGTCGAGCAGGTCGGGACGCCGCTGGCCGGACGCGAGCATGGTGACGGTGAGGCGGCGCTCGTGCTGCAGCTCGACGAGCAGCGGGTCACTCGGGGCCACGACGCTGTCCAGGGTGCTCACGAAGAGCAGGTTCACGCCTTCGCGCAACGTCACCCAGGCGGCGAAGGCCCACAGCGCGGTCAGCGAGACCAGCAGGGCCGCAATCTTGGTCCGCAGCCGTGAGTTGCGGAAACGCATTATGATCGCCCCAACAATTGTCAAGGTGCCTGCAATGCGAGGTCTTGGGGCCAGGCTGCGAGACACTGGTGGCGGTGAGTGCGGGTAGCGCTATGCCGGGTGATCGGCAAGGCACCGGTGAACCTTACCAACGCCACCAAACCCACTCAAGGTGAATGGTTTCCGGCTCAGGCGTACAAGCAGGTCACCCTCTGACAGGGTGGTGAAATTCACCGCACTGAAACACTCGTGTCACGCCGTGCCAGACGAAGGGCTCCCAGGACCGCCGCCCGCACGATCGTCGTTGGGCGATATAGGTCTTTGTCGTGCCATAGCGGCGGCTTGCCGGAGTCAACGTCCCCCAGACCTTCGGTCAGGGCGCCGGGCGTGCTCCGCAGGGCCGCTCTGAGGTAGGCGTCGCCCCGCCGGACCGCGCGCTCCGCCGCCTCCCGCACCGCCGGGTCGGGCGCGGCATCGCCGGACGGGCGGGCGAGGGTCAGGACGTGCACGGCGTAGGCCGTCTCCTCGGCGGTCCCGCACCAGCGACCCCAGGAACCGTCCGGGCGCTGTTCCCGCAGCACCCACTCGACGGACCGATTCACGGCGTCCGCCGATTCCGGGCCCCCGAACTCGTCCAGCGCCAGCGCGGCGCAAGCGGTCGCGTAGAGCGGCGAGGCGTGCCACCGATCCTCCCAGCGGCCGTCGTTCAACTGCTCGCCGATGAGCCAGGACGCCGCTTTTCGCGCGCTCGCCGCGTAACGGCCGGCCGGTCCCTCGCCGCCGCACTCCAGGTAATGGCCGAACGCCTCAAGCACGTGCGCGTTGGTCGTGACGGACCGTCCGTTCTCACCGGGCCAGCTACAGAAATGCGTGCTCGTTTCGTACTTCCACAGCAGGTCGGGCGGGTGCGGTTCGCCGAGAAGCGACAGCGCGTACAGCACGCCGGAACTGGTGTCGGCGTCCGGGGGCAGGCCGGTGCCGCCCGGCGCGCCGTCCTCGCCGAGCGACGCCCGCATCTGGGCGATCAGCTCCGGCGGGACGGCCGGCGCGAGCCCGGCGCGGGCCAGCCAGCCCAGCACCCACCCGCGCTCGAAGTTGGTCACCGGGACGGCGACGGGAACGGGACCGCCGTGCTGCTCGGCGGCCGCCTCCAGGTAGCGCCGCGCGGCGCGTTCACCGGCTCCGCCGTCGGGGGCGCCGTCGGGGGCGCCGAGCCACGCGGCGGTGGCGGCGGTGGACGCGCCGACGGTCGCGAACCGTCCCGGCCCCGTTCGCCGCGGACGGGCGCACCGGTTCCGGCAACGGCACGGGACGGACCGAACCGGCCCGGCGCGCCGACGCCCCCGCGATCTCCAGGGCGTGCTGGACCTTCAGCGGCACGGCGCCGCCGTTCTCCAGATGGGCCTTGGCAGCGGCGACGAACGCCCCGTCCATTCCTGCGGGCGGGGACAGCCGTCCGCCCGTCCACCAGGCGGCGAGGGCGGGGTCGTCGCGGAGCCGGTCGAGGTGCCCGTTGATCGCCTCGATCAGGGCCGGGGTGATGTGCTCGATGGCCGGCATGTCCGGGAAGCCGGCCGCCGTCGAGCCGTCGAGCCGCCGGGCGAGGGCCCGCAGCGCGCGCCCGGCGCCGCGGACCACTTCGGCGACGTAGAGGCCGGCCGGCCAGCGGCGCCCCTCCGAGGCCAGCGCGGACAGCAGCGCCTCGGTCGCGCTCAGGGTCGGGACGAGCGCGTATCCCGGGTCCGGCGCCCCCCAGCCGCCGTCGGGCCGCTGCGTGTCCAGCAGGAAGCGGATCCTCCCGGAATGCCCGGTCAGCCAGGGGGCCAGGCTCACCAGCCGCCCGGTCTCGTAGACGGACGGGGACGACCGCCCCCACGGGTGGTGCACGAGATCGGCCACCAGCGCGCCGGCGGCCGCGTAGAGATCGTCGGGGTCGGGATCGGCGGCCTCGGCCGCCTCCGGACCCGCCTCCTCGACGGTCACAGCGACCCCCAGTAGTCGCTCAGCCCGTAGAAGCCCGTACTGAAGCCGATCTGCCGTTCGAGATAGGCCACCGCCTCGGGGCAGTCGCCCCGCAGCGGCCGGACGCGGTCGCGGCAGCGCGCCACGATCGCGTCGATCCGCGCCGTGATCTGGGCACGTTCCACCCCGAGCATCTGAGCGTTCAGGTCGCCCCAGGTGACGTCCCGCTCGTAGGTGGCGAGGTCGTTCAGCAGCCGCAGCACCTGCTGCACGTCCCGGCTCGCGGCCTGCAGCTCGCCGATGTGGTCGAGGACGCCCTGGTCGGCGTGCACGATCCAGTGCGAGATGTTGACCCAGGCCGAGCCGTAGTTGTCGGCGTTGTCCAGGTATTCATCGAAGGTGGGCCATGAGGCCTCGTCGACGAACTTCCACGTCAGCTCGCGGGCACCGGCGTGCAGCAGCCGCGCGAGCTGCTCCAGCCAGTCGTCGCGCAGCGCCGCGAAGGCCGGCGACCCTGCGGCCTCGTCCCGGATGTCGGCGAGGAACCGGGTGAGCCCGTCCCCCGGCTCCGGCGGTGCCCCCTCCGCGACGGCGAGGCAGCGCCGGTTGATGTCGTCCACCTCGTCCCGGGTCGTCGCGACGTGGTCCACCAGCCAGTCCAGACCGAAGATCCACAGCGAGGTGCGCGCCGCCATCCGGATCCCGGACGCCGTCAGCCACGGCGACCCGAACGCGTTCGCGCAGGCCACGGCGGTGAACAGGGTCTCGTCGATCGGCTTGGCGTCGAACAGGTCGGGATAGGTCTCGGCGCATCTCGCCAGGTCGCGGGCGCACTTCACGGCCTGCGCCATGACGGCCCCGTCGTGCCGCGCCGCCAGGAGGGCGTCGGGAGCGGCGGGGCCGCCGGGATGTGGAGGCGCCCCTTCCGGCGCCGTCACGCGTCCCGCCCGACCGGGGTCAGCGTCATCTCCATCGACTCCCGCGGCCGCAGCGTCGCGCCGATGCGCGGCATGGCCGGGATCGCGTCGGACAGGGCGGGACGGAACCGGCTCAGGATGCTCGTCAGGATCATCCGCGCCTCGACGTCGAACACGTGGCGGCCGATGCACTGGTGCGGTCCGCCGCCGAACGGGAAGTAGGCGTAGCGGTGCCGCTTGCGGGAGTTCTCCTCCGTGAACCGCTCCGGGTCGAACTCCAGCGGACGGTCCCACACCGACTCCAGCCGGTGCGTGAGGAACGGGCTGATGAGCACCGGATCGCCCGGCTCGATGTGCACGCCGCCGAGGATCGTCGGTGCGGTCGCCATCCGCGGGAACATCCAGCCCACCGGGTACAGGCGCAGCAGTTCCTGGACGACCTGCGACACGTACGGCAGCCTCGGAAGATGGTCGGGGCGGACCGGCTCGTCGCCGACCACGTCCTCGATCTCCCCGACCAGCCTGTCCAGGACGTCCGGGTGGTCGTGCAGCAGCGGCCACAGCCAGGTCAGCGCCAGCGTCGTTGTCTCGGTGCTGGTCGCGAACATCGCGAGCAGGTTGTCGCGGATCCACTTGTCGTCCGGCGGGGCGCCGTCCTCGGTCCGGGCCTGGCAGAGCGCGGTGAAGATGTCGCTGCCGTCGCCCGGGTTCTCCCGGTAGCGCGCCACCAGCTCGAACAGGACCTCGTCCATCACCTGCACGGCGTCCTTGAACGCCCGGTCGCCCGGCATCGGGAGCACGCGCGGCAGGAACGGCAGCAGGAACCGGACCGAGATCGAGGTGGCGATCTGGTCGAACGTCGGGATCAGCTTGTTGGCCTCGACCGGGGAGATCTTGTCGCCGAACAGGACCTTGATCACGGTCTCGTTGACGATCCGGCTCATTTCCGGCAGCACGTCGATCGGCCGTCCCGCGCGGGCGGGCTCCTCCAGCTTGCCGACGGCGTCGTTGATCGCCTCGGCCATCAGCCCGGTGAGCCGGTTGACGTTGCGGGTGGTGAACACCGGCTGCAGCACCCGCTTGCTGTGCTCCCACTCGGCGCCCTCGGACAGGATGCTGTCGCCCATCAGCTCGCGCAGAGGCCGCCAGAACACCCCGTCCCGCTGGAAGATCTCCGACTCGCGCCGCAGGACCTGCTGGATGTGGTCGGGATGGGTGACCAGGTAGGGATGGGACGCACCGAGGTCGAGCCGGATGAGCCGGCCGTCCCCCTCCGTGCTGATCCGTTCCAGCTGGCGAAGCGGGTCGCGGACGAAGCCGGCGACCGTGCGGTAAAGGGGGAAGTTCTTCGCCTTCTGGACTGGGACGGCGCCGACGTCAACGGACATTACCGACTGCCCCTCGATGTTGAGTTGGAGTGCCAGTGCCTGGCCGCCCCGGGGCGCGGTCCCGCCCGGGACGCACGGCGTCCCTCGCGGCGGGATGCCGTGAATGAGTGATACGGGCTTTGTGGGAAGGTTGCGGTGTTATGTAGCTTTCTGTGGGAGTATCACATGATCAATTAACATCGGCAAGGCTTCGCCCGGTAGAAATCTCAACCTTTCCGACGTGACCCTTATCACTTGCCGGTTGTGTTGTCTCGTTGTGCGGTTCGCCCTTACAGGCATGCCGAAGTGGCCCGCGAAAAGGACATTCGCAAGGCGAGAGAGAACACGGAGAGTGACGCTCGCTAAATGGAGCTCTCTTCCGGTTTGTACCGAATTACTTTGCAGCGCGGTCGATCGGGACCAGCGCGGGCCACGCCCCGCGTCCCGCCACACGCACCTCGCCGGTCACTTTCCGTGATCCGCAGCGCACCGCCACGGGGTAGGTGCCGGGCGCGGCGTCCCGCCTCACGACGGCCGCGCCGCCCACGGCCCGTCCGGTGAACGCCTCGGAACCCGCGGCCACCCTGCCCGCGCATCCCGGCACCGAGAGCCGGACCCGCTCACCGGGCCGCGCGGCCCGGGGCTCCACCGAGACCGGCCCGTCCCCGCTCGCCTGCCCCGTCGCCGGAGCCAGCATGCCCGCCGCAACGAGCGCTGTTCCCAACACGGTGACGCTGAGCAGACGCAACGACGACTCCCTCAATCGGATGTGACGTCCGGCACTTTAGCCCCTTAGTACGGTTTCGGGCACCGCTTCCCTGCGTCCGGCCGTCAACCCGTCCCACGTGAGCGTCACCAGGGCGAGCCAGACCAGCAGGAACCCCGCCCACCGGCTCGGCGGCATCTCCTCATGCTGCACGAACAGCCCGATGACGAACTGCAGCACCGGCGCCAGGTACTGGAGCATGCCGATGACGCTCAGCGGCAGCCGCACGGCAGCCGAGTTGAACAGCATCAACGGCACGGCGGTCACGATCCCGGCCCCGGCCAGCAGCACCGCGTGCCCCGCACCGTGGTGCCCGAAGGCCGCCTCGCCCCGTCCTTCCAGCAGCAGCACGAAGCCCAGCGCCGGCAGGAACGTCACGGCCGTCTCGACCGCCAGGCTCTCCGCCGAGGGCATGCCGGCGAACTTCTTCAGCAGGCCGTACACCGCGAACGCGCCCGCCAGCACCAGCGCGATCCAGGGAGGCCGCCCGTAGCCGACGGTCAGCGCGACCACCGCGGCCGCCCCCAACCCGACCGCCGCCCACTGCCACGGCCGCAGCCGCTCCCGGAAGATCACCACACCGAACACCACGCTGATCAGCGGGTTGATGAAGTACCCCAGCGCGGACTCGATCGTGTGCCCGCTGTTGACGGCGTAGATGTACGTCCCCCAGTTGACGCTGATCACCAGCGCCGCCAGCGCCAGCAGCACGCCCCGCCGCCACCCCAGCGTCCGCAGCCACCCCCGGCTCCGCCGCACGGCCAGCACCGCGACCACCGCGACCAGCGACCACATGATCCGGTGCGCCAGGATCTCGCCCGCCCCCGCCGGCTTCAGCAGCGGCCAGTACAGCGGAAACAGCCCCCACATCACATACGCCGCGACCCCGCACACCACACCCCGCTTCACAAACGCAACATACCAGCAGGTAATCAACCAAAAGGAGAACAGTCCTGACGCCCGCCCACCCACCCTGAACAGACGTCCCGCTTGCCGAAGCCCCCCGAACCTCACCTACGAAGAGATCCGACCGACTTCTAGCGGAAGGCCGCCGAACCTCCCGCAACACCAACCAGCAGCCCCTCTCACCACGCCGGCGGGGTGTGGAGTACGGCCTTCGTTGGGCCGTTGGCGTTGGCGGTGGTGGCCTGTAGTGGTCATATGAACGAGGGTGTTTGTTTGGCGGGGCGATCTTGGGGATAGGTTTCCAGGTGTCTGCCAGTGGATGGCGGCAAGATCGTTGCGGGGTGCCGCCGGATCGTCTCGGGAGTCTTCATGGCTGGACATCGGGTTCTTCGCGTCACCGCTTGGGCCGCCGGCCTCGCTGGGGTGGTGCTCACACCCTCCGCTGCCATTGCGGCGTCCCCGGAGTGGGAGAAGGTGCCCACGCCGCCTTTCGAGGGGCTCGGGGTGGTGACTGAGATCGCCGCGGCCGGGCCGTGGGCCGCGTGGGCAGGCGGGGTCGAGGACGCGACGTCGAGTGGGAAGCCCGTCATGATGGCCTGGAATGGTCGGCAGTGGCGGCGCCAAGCGCTGCCGCCGGGCACTGGGCAGGTCGTCGACCTCGCTGCCGCCGGACCGCGGAATGCCTGGGGCATCTACCTCAACGAGAGCGGCTCACCGGCGCTGCATTGGAACGGCGTCGCTTGGCGCAGGGTCGGTTACCCGGCCGGAGTCCGGCCCACCATGCCTTCTCCTCTGCCGACGTATCTGCAGATCGTTTCGGCGGCGCGCGGCGGACCGGCCTGGTCACTCGGGTACGACTCACAGGCGAAGAAGGCCGTTGCCCTGCGCTTCCAGAACGGACGATGGGTGCGCCAGAAGACTCCGGTGCCGATGGTCAGTGCCTCTACCGTCGCCGTCCGGTCGGCGAAGGACATCTGGATCGCCTGCACCTGCGATATTCCGGGGGCCGGTCCGACTGAGGCCATGCTGCATTGGAACGGCGGCGAATGGAGCACGATCCGGTACCCGTCCAAAGAGCAGACCTACATCGCGAAGATCGCGCCGGTTTCGGGCACGAGCGTCTGGGCCTACCGTGCCAGCACCAGCTATGCGACCCCCGAGCTCATGCACTGGGACGGGAAGAGCTGGACGTCGACGACGATCCCCGCGTCCCCATTTGCCTACCACTTTCCGACGCTCGCCGATGACGGCGACCAAGGCGCCTGGGTCTCGGTGAGCACGGTCGACGACGACAAGAGCTACCTGCACTACAGCGGCGGACGCTGGAACGCCGAGAGCGGCGAGGGGCGTCCGGGCACCGCCGTCTGGGTGCGTGACCTGGCGCGAGTGCCGGGAACGCGCTCGGTCTGGTCGGTCGGCCTGCCCAGTTCCCTCGCCGGCCTGCCCTTCATCGAGCGCAGACGCTGACCGCGCGGCCGCCCCAGGTCCTTCAGTATGATCGCGCGATGTCGCTCGCAGCGCGGTGGATCCGGCCGCTGATGGTGGTCACGGCGGTCGGTTTCGCGGGCGCGGCCTACGCGATCCGGGCCGCGCTGGACGGGCCCGTCGAGCAGTACTCGGGCGCCGCACTGTCCGCCGCCATCGTCTACACGATAGTGATCTTCATAAGGCCGCCGCTCTCTTCGCTGGCTGCCGGCGCTGCTGCGATCGCGTATTGCTGGTTCATCGAGTTCGCACAGCTCACGCCTGTACCGGAGGCTCTTTCCCAACGCGGCTGGATCGTGCGCCAGCTGCTGGGAGCCCGGTTCGACCCCGTTGATGTCGCCTGGTATCCCGTCGGCGTTGTCCCTTTGGTCGCCGCGCACTGGTTTTTTCGGGCCCGCGCACGTTCTCAAGCAGAGCCGACGCCCGTCGAGCTTTAGCCGAGCCTTTCGTTTCGGTGAGGTGATTGCGGAAATTCCGTGCCGCCTGGCGCTCGGTCGCTAGACGGTCCTTGCTGCTGCGTTGTCACAGGAGCGCGCGCTCGGACGGTCGCAAGAGAAAGAGCGTTTTAGAGCGCGTGCAAAGGAGACACCCTTATGAGCCCCGTCACTGACCAGCAGCGCGCCCGCAGGGCAGGTATCGCGGCTTTCTGCCTCGGGCTGTTGTGCTTCGCGGGCGGCCTCTCCAGCCTGATCGTCAACGGCGTCAACGGCCTCAACTCGATGAACGTCACCCTCGGCGCCCTCGACATGGTCGTCTGCGGTGTGATCATCTTCAATGCCGGGCATCGGTGACAGCGGAAGCCCGGCCCCAGCCGAAGCGGCTCCTCACCTTGAGGGGTCGCTTCACTCTTGAACGAGCCTTTCAAACCCTCGCGTAGGACGCGCATTCGCGCGTGATCCAGGCCGGATGCCATGCTCATTGCTGGTCCGCGGAGAACACGCGTAGGGGGAGGCAGGTCGATGACCTCGGCGAAGGTGCTCTACGTGGTCGTGTGCGGGGCTGGTGCGGCGTCCGATCTGGAGGCCTTCGTGCGGCTGGCCCAGGGCGCGGGCTGGCATGTCCGGGTGATCGCGACCCCCATGGGGGCCAAGTTCCTGGACTTGGACCGGCTCGCGGCCTCGACCGGCGGGCCGGTGCGGACCGACTTCCGGCAGCCGCACGAGACGTCGAACGGGCTGCCTCCCGCCGACGCGATCGTGGTGGCTCCGGCCACGTTCAACACGATCAACAAGTGGGCGCTGGGCATCACGGACACGGTCGCCGTCGGCATGCTGTGCGAACACCTCGGCATGGGCGTGCCGATACTCGCGGTCCCGCAGGTCAAGGCGGAACTGGCCACCCACGTGGCCTTCGGGCGGAACCTGGACGCCCTCCGCTCGATGGGCGCCCGCATCCTTTTCGACCCGGCCGCCCCTCCACATGCGCGCATGCCGAGTTGGCAGGACATCCTCACAGAGTTGAACGGCATCCTCGACGGCTGAGGTGCCCGTGTCCGCAGGGCGTTGGTCAGTGGTCAGTGGGGGCGTCGATCACGATGGCCTCGCCATCGCGCAGCGTGCGGTGGGCGATGCCCTGGGAGCGGTAGTGGTCGGCGACCGTTCCCAGGATCTCGGTCTCGGGATGCCCGGGGGAGTCGATGTGCGGCACCACGACGTAGTCGAGGAGGGCCAGGCCGTCGAAGCGGGCCTGCGCGCCATATGCGCTGTGCACAGCCTGGGGATTGTCGCATCGCTCCAGCCCATGTAGGTCTGGGGCCAGGACGCAGGCGCCGGCGCTGTAGCCCGCATAGACGACGGCGTCCTGTTGCAGGAGCTCGGTTATGGCGCGGTCGGCGCCACTCTTCGCCAGAGCGTGACGGAGGACGAACACGTTGCCTCCGCGGACCCAGAGCAGACGGAATCCGCGGAGCGCGGCCGCGACGCCGCTTGGGTCCTGGTCGAAGTACGTCCGCAGATCGACTTCGACAGGTCGGAGGCCGAGGGCGGTGAGCGCCTGGATCTCGTGCTCGACCGCGGCTCGGCGCTCGGTGACGGGCAGGGCGTCGACGGCGTTTGCGATCACTGCCGTTCGGGCCCCGGTGGGACTCACCAGCAGTCGCAGCATCCGTTCCGGATGCTGTCCGGTCCGCCAGGAGGACAGATACATGCGCACTCGAGAACCCTAGGACGCCCATGCCCAGGCGAGAGACTCCAGCGTCCTGCGCGTCTTCTCTCTTAGGGGGAGATGCCTGGCCGAGGTTGGGTGAGAATGTCCAGCCGGACCTCTGGAGGGATGATGGCGGAAGACTTGCCGGCATGGGTCCGGCTCTCCGATTCGGATCAGGATGGGGCCTGGAGTGCCTTCGAGGAGTTGACGTCGTTTCGTCCCTCTGGTCGGCCGGATCCGCGGAGGGGCATCCTGGAGCCTTCCCCGTCGGTGACGTGGGACCTTGCCCGGGAACGTCCTACTTTCTCAGAGTGGCTCTGGCACTTCGCCGTAGATCCTGGCGACGGCACCCTTGCTGCCGCTTCTGGCCGCACCGCCTGAGCAGGCCGGAGGACTACGAGTCCTGGGTCGTCCCCGTCTTTCCTGACGACGACTACTACATCTTCCTGTCGCAGGATCTCTCATTCGGGACGTTCGGACATCCGTGGGAGGCCAGCCTCTGCGCCTACGGCGAACGACTCTTGGAGGCTGTCGAGCGCGCAACACTGGCGTCTTGAGCAGCGTCCTCCGTCGCAATGGGCTCTGAGGCGCTGGCGGCGAGGTCAGCCCAGTTGCTTGAAGGTGGCTGCGGCCTGAGCCCAGAGGGTGTGGTCGCCCAGGGGGCACTCGGGGAAGGCGCCTTGGAATAGGTGGGTGAGGAACTTCGCCATTCCGCGCTGGTAGTCAAGGGGGAACGGCCTGCCCCACGACTGCGCCATCCCGTCCCAGTCGACGGCCCTGCCACCGCTCTCCGGCGACGGCATCATGCGCCGCAAGGCGTCCACGTCGGTTGCCGTGCTCATCGGCTTCTTTCTCTGAAGACGACAGAGCGTCGCCTGGACTGTGACCCTGCGGTGGGTGCTTTCGCACCCTATAGCGAGGTACCCGGTACCCGGCGGGTCACGACAGCGGGTCAGGGATGCTGGTGAGTCACTGGAGTCTGGATTGAGGCTCCTTGGCAGTGTGGGTATTGGACAGGTCGTGTGTGGCGGTTTGTGTTCTTTTGGGGACGCTGAGTCGTCGAGGTTGGGCAAATCCTCGGGGTGAACCGACCACATGCGGTTGGTGGTGCACTAGTCTTTGCGACCTAGGCGCTTTGAAAGGTTGCACTCTGCCTTCTGGCAGAGAAGTGGAAGGTGTAGGGCATGCCGGACAGTCCGACTGTTCACCAGCGACGCCTTCGGGTAGAGCTCCGCAGGGCCCGTGAGGCCGCCGAGCTGACGCAGGAGCAGGCGGCGAAGGCCCTGGAATGGTCGCTTTCGAAAATCATCCGCATTGAAGGCGGGATGGTCAGGGTCGCGGTGAGCGACGTCCGCGTCATGTTGCAGCAGTATGGGGTGCCGTCGGAGCGGTACGACGAGTTTCTGGGGCTGGCGCGCGCGGCCCGTGAAACGGCCTGGTGGAGCGCTTATCGCAGGGTCCTCAGCCCGCAGATGGCGGAGCTCATCGGCTTCGAGTCGGCCGCCGGCGCCTGCCGCGAGTTCGATCCCCTGCTCGTTCCGGGCCTGCTGCAGATCAGCGCCTATGCCAAGGAAATCCTCTCGAACCTGCGCGGCGAGGACGCTCCCGAGCAGATCAGCGAACTGGTCGAGGTGCGCCTGCGCAGGCAGGAGATTTTCGAGGGGGACGCTCCCCCCAGGTTCTACTTCGTCATCGACGAGGCGGCGATCCGTCGGCTGGTCGGAGGCGCCGCGGTGATGCGCGCCCAGTTGTCGCACCTGCTGGAGATGGCGAAGCGGCCCAACGTGACCATCGAGATCGTTCCGCTCGACCGGGGGGCCCATCCTGGGCTGAGCGGACCGTTCAAGCTCCTTGAGTTCGTTGAAGCCGAAGACGACGACGTGCTGTATCTGGAAGGCGCGCAGGGTGAACTGATCGGGCGCGACTATCGCGAGGACATCGTCCGCTATCGCGAGAAGTTCGAGGTGCTGCGCCGTATTTCGCTTGGTCCGGAAGGCTCGGCCGTGCTGCTCAACACGGTCGCGGAATCGCTCTGAGGCCCCTCGACGCCGACAGCGGCGCGGGGCGAGTGATCCACCTATGGCTTGATCTTCGGTGAACACTTACACTCTCACATTGACAGAGCACGACACAGGACTGTGGTGTGCCTGGGATCGTGCGCCGAAGGGCATGGCCGAGCGTGAGGACGTTCGCCCGAACAGAAGGTCGCCGTTCGCATCCTGATTGGCCTGCGAGGACGCCTCCAAGGTTGTGCCCCGAAATTCTGACAGCCGCGCCGTGAAGGCCGGCGGTTGGAAGGGGCCAGTGTGGACAGGACGAAACGATCGCGGGTGGTCTGGAGAAAGAGCAGTCGCAGCGGTGGAGGCAACTGCGTCGAGATCGCTTGTGACGGGGGATCCGTTCTGATGCGGGATTCCACGGATCGCCTGAGCGCCGTCCTGACGATTTCGAGCGTGGAGTGGCTGCTTCTGCGGCGCTCCATACGCAGACGGTACGGAGACGGGGCGGACTGATGGTCATGCGGCGGGCGCCGGGAGGGGGAGCTCTCGTGGCGGCAGCCGGTCGTGGTGGATGTAGCCGCTGTACGGCTTCTCTTTGATCACTACTTCCAGCCGGGAGAAGTCCGTGGGCTTCAGGGCGCAGAAGCCGCTGCCCACGACGTCCTTGTACAGGGTGTCGGACACCACCAGGGCGAGGTCGCGGTCCTGGTGCTCGGTGAGGTGGTCGCGCAGCGGCGCGGAGTCCAGTAACCGGGCGACCACGACGGGGGCGTCGCCGGCCGGGCCGAGCGGCCCGTCGATCACGGTGCCGTGGTGGAGGGCGAGCCGCATGCGCAGGCGGGTGGCCCGCTCCCTGTTGAGCTCGGCGAGCGCGCATTCGAGGTCGGACGTGAAGGCCCCCACGACGTGGGGGATGTCGACGTCGGCGGGCATGACGACGAGTTCCCCGTCGCCGCCGGGCTGGCGGTACCAGTCGTTGGTGCGCAGGCCGGTCCGTCTCGCACAGCCGTTGAGCAGCCTGCGGAGGTCCTTCTGGGCGGCGAGTTGCCGCTGCGCGTCCAGGTGACTGTACTTCTCCAGGTCCACGGCGAGGAGCAGGCGGTACACGAGCCGCGTTCCACCGGTGGACCAGGGTCGTCGAAGCATCATCTGCCGTCCTCGAAACCGCCGTCGGTTCGATTCTGCCCGATGCGTGATGCTCTGTGCAGAGAAACATAGGTCGGTTAGCAACATGGCACTTTGCCGGTAGCTTCCTGTCCGGACCGCCTCTCCGGGCACTCGACCGCTGACCTGCGTTGATGTGGATGCCGTGCAGCATGGTGATCTGGCTACTGGCGTAAAGTAACCTCTCGGTCTGCCAGGTGGCAGTCTGCCGACCGCTTTGGGCGACCAAGGCGCGCGTGACGGCCGCGCACGAGACGTACGCGATGCGCGCGTGGGGTCGGTGGGACGTGGCGGCGGCGCTCAGGCCGCTCGCGCCGGACGGGGCCGCCACGGCGAGGGCGTGGCGGCCTCGAACGGACCGTCGTCCAGCGGGAGAGGCTCCTGCGAGGCTCTCCCGGTGAGGGTCAGTACGGCAGGAGGCGGCCCGAAGGGGTCCGCAGGTCGGGCGGGCTCGGTTGACGTGGGGGCCTGGGGCGCTTGATGAGCTGCTGCCGTGCCATGGTGATCATCTCCCCCCGCCGGGCTGCCTTTAAAACCCGAGGATCGAGCCGTTACCTCGTATGACGCGGCCGGGCCGGACGAGGTTCGCTGAGCTTATGTCACCGACACTGCCCGTTCGACCGGTTTTCGGGGAGTCCTGATCGACGGCGCGCGTCCGGGGGACCGCGGAACGTGCCCGGGGGTCAGGAGACGATGTCGCGTGTCCGGAAGCGGCGGAAGGCCAGGGCGAACAGGACGGCGGCGTAGGAGACGGAGATCGCGGCGCCCTTGGCCATGCCCGCCCACTGGATCTCGGGTTGCAGGGCGTCCATCCAGGAGTACATCCAGTGCGTCGGGAGGAAGTCGCGCCAGGAGCCGAGCGCGGTGACGGCGTCCAGGATGTTGCTGACGATGACCAGGCCCACCGCGCCGCCGACGGCGCCGAGGGGGGAGTCGGTCGTCACCGAGAGCAGGAAGGCCAGGGCGGCGACGACGAGCTGCGCGACGAGGGAGTAGCCGATGATGATCGCCATGCGGCCGAGCGCGGTGCTCACCGGGACGGTGCCGCCGGTCGGGAGCTCGACGTCGCCCCAGCCGAACCCGGCCGTCCCCGCGACGAGCGACATCAGCGGCAGGCTGACGACGGCGACGACCGCGTAGGAGAGGGCGACGATCAGCTTCTGGCGCAGCAGCCGGGCGCGCGGCACGGGCGCGGCGAGCAGGTAGCGCAGGGACGACCAGCCCGCCTCGCTCGCCACCGTGTCACCGCAGAACAGCGCGACCGCGACGACCAGCAGGAACCCCGTCGAGACGAACAGGGCGAAGAGGGCGAAGTTCAGCGCGGACGACGTGGCGACGTCGACCAGGCTGGGAACGCCGTCCGGCCCCGGATCGCCGCCGATCTTGAACGCCGCGACGAGCACCCAGGGCAGCACGAGCAGGAACGCGAAGGCGACCAGCGTGCGGCGGCGCCGAAACTGCCGGACGGCCTCGACCCGCAGCGGAAGGGTGCGCCGGACGTGGTAGGCGGTCATGAGCCCTCCCCGATGATCTCCAGGAACGCGTCCTCCAGGCGGCGGCCGGACCCGGTGATCTCGGCGACCGGGCCGGCGGCGACGCGGCGGCCGCCCGCCATGACGACGGCGTGCGTGCAGGTCTGCTCGACCTCGGCGAGCAGGTGGCTGGAGACGATGACCGTCCGCCCGGCGGCCGCGTACCGGACGAGCACCTCACGCATCTCGCGGATCTGGGGCGGGTCGAGGCCGTTGGTGGGTTCGTCCAGGACGAGGAGGTCGGGCAGCCCGAGCATGGCCTGCGCTATGGCGAGACGCTGCCGCATCCCCTGCGAGTAGGTGCGGACGGCCCGGTCCAGGGCCGACCCCAGGTTGGCTATCTGGAGCGCCTCGTCCAGGTGGGCCTCGTCCAAGGGACGTCCTGTGGCGCGCCAGTAGAGGTCCAGGTTGTCGCGACCGGACAGGTGGGGCAGGAACCCAGGCCCCTCTACGAAGGAGCCAAGACGGGAAAGTACAGGGGCGCCCGGGTACACGCGATGCCCGAAGATGCGGATCGAGCCGGAGTCCGGATGAATCAGGCCCATCAGCATGCGCAGCGTCGTCGTCTTCCCTGCACCGTTCGGACCCAGGAGCCCCAGCACCTGACCCTTCTCCACCCGGAACGACAGGTCCGAGACGGCGAGGTGCCCGTTCTTGTACGCCTTTGTTAGCCCCGTTATCTCCAGGGGCACGTCGCTGTCCGTTTCGGCGCCGCGCCTGAGTCGCCCAGGGAGAAGGATGGCGAGCGCCAATGCGACGGCGCCGGCAGGCAGAGCCCACACCCAGGCGGGCAGAGGCGCCGGCGCGGCCTTCAACGCCGGGACGGACGGGACGGTCAGCGGCGACACCACCTGCACCTTGTACGACGACGGCTTGGCGGGTGTCGCGAATCCCATGTCGGTGGTGGCGATGACCAGCCGAAGCCGGTGCCCGCGGTCGAAGCGGTAGTCCATCGCCGGGAGCGTCACCTCGACCTCCCCGCCGGACACCCGGAAGGGCGCCGCCAGCCGCCTCGCCGGGGCGGCCGGCCCGCCCGGCGAGACGTCGTAGAGCTTCGCGAACAGCGGCCCGTCGCCGCTGACCTTGAGCCGGACGGTCGCGGCGCCCGTCAGCCGCAGCGGGCGGCCCAGCGGACGCGTGTCGAAAGTGGCGGTCTGCCCTGGCATGTCCGAAGGAAGTTGCCCGCCCAGGGAGCCGCCCAGCGACCCGCCCAGGGAACCGAGCGCCCCGAGACCCGGCAGCGCGGAGATCGACGTGGGCGATCCGCCCGCCGGATTGAAGATCGTCTGCTCGCTCCCGGTCAGCGGCAGCGCCGACGTGTCCCCGGAAAGCCCCGGATACCGCCGCGTCGACGCCTCGTCCACGACGACCGCCTGGGTCGAGGAGTCGAGGCCGCCCGCCCGCGTCACGGTGAACCCGTCCGAGGAAGGCGCCGACGACCGCATGAGCCGGGCGTCGAAGAAGTCGCGCACGAGCCCCTCGACCCGCGCGGTCTCGGGGTCGCCGCCGTCGTGCCCGCCCTGGAACCACACCACCGACACCGGGGCGCCGTTTCGCGCGATCGCCTGGGCGTTGGCGTCGGCCTGGTCGAGCGGGAACAGCGAGTCGGTCTGCCCCTGGACGAGCAGCGTCGGCACCCTGATCCGGTCGGCGACGGATGCGGGGCTCGACCGATGCAGCATCGCGATCGCCGATTCGGTGGGGCGGCCCTTCTCCGCCACCTCCTGGTACATCTCGCACACGGAGGGCAGGAAACGCCCGCACGCCGACCGGGTCGCGCTGCCCGTGAAGAACAGCCCCGCCCACAGCTTCTTGAAGACGCCGTCCGTGGGCTTCGCGCCGGAGGCGGCATCGGGGAAGAGCGCGCCGGCCAGGCTGTTCCAGGTGATCTGCGGGGCGATGGCGTCCACCCGCCGGTCGTAGGCGGCGGTCATCAGCGCGATCGCGCCGCCGTAGGACTGTCCCGCCATCCCGACGCGCGGGTCGCCGGGCCCGTCGAGCCGGACCTCCGGCCGCCGCGCCAGCCAGTCGATCAGCTGCCGGGTGTCCTTCACCTCGTAGTCGGGGGAGTTGAGGGCGATCTCGCCGGTCGAGCGCCCGAATCCGCGCGCCGACCAGGCCAGCACCGCGTAGCCGTCGCGGGCGAGGTCGCGGGCCTCGGCCGCGACGTCCCGCTTGTCGCCGCCGAAGCCGTGCCCGAGCAGGACCGCCGGGCCCTTCGACCGTCCGACCGGCTTGTAGAACGTCGTGTCGAGCGTGACGCGCTGGTCGTTCTTGGGCCCGTCGACGACGGTGATGCGCTGTTCGGACGTCCGGACGCGGGCCTCTCCGCCCGCCGCCGCGCCCCAGGCCGCGGCCCCGCCCGCGAGCACTACGGCGACCGCCGCCGACGCCCAGCGTGCGGGCCGTCCCGTCCTGTCCCACCGCGCCCTGAAAGCGCCCGCCCGCCCCATGACCAGAACCCTATGCGCGCCTCGTGCCCGCCCGCTCCGCCTCGAAGCCGATCCCGCCTGCTCCCGCCGGGGTACGCGGCCCCGTGTCGCTACGTCCCGCGGTGGACGGGGGTGGCGAGGGCGGCGCTGAACATCGCGGTGAGGCGGTCGGTGAGGTCGGCGGGGTCGGCGGCGCGCAGGTCGCCGAGGCCGACCAGGCGCCGCACCGGACCGCCGCCCATGATGATCGTGGACGCGAGCAGCGCCCGGGCCCGCGCGTCGGGCCCGTCCAGCTGCGCCACCATCGGCTCGACGATCACGTCCTCCAGGTAGCGGAGCAGGATCTCCTTGACCTCGGGGTGGCCGGCCGACCGGTCGAGCATCCGGGACATGGCGGTGACCGAGCGCTGGTCGACCTGCCGGACGAAGTGCTCGGCGAGCCGGCGCGGCAGCCCCTCGGGGGCGCCCGCGATGACGCCGCGGATCACCGACTCCCCGGCCAGCACCTCGCCGAACAGCGCCGCCTTGGAGCCGAAGTAGCGGTGGACCAGCGCCGTGTTCGCCTCGGCGCGCCCGGCGATCATGCGGACGGTGACGCCGTCGTAGCCGTGCTCGCCGAACAGGTCGCGGGCGGCGTCCAGGATGCGGCGCCGGGTCGCCTCCCGGTCGCGCTTGCGCCGCCGCGCCACCGCGGCCTCGGTCTGTTCCTCGAACCGCATTCCGCCAGCCCCCGGTCAACGTTACAGTCCGTGTCTATTATGTACCGAGTTGCAAGTAAACAAGCGTCTACATAAGGTATATGCAAAACACAGGTAATTCATCTGAGTTGTGGGGGCAATGTGGCTCAGGCGAGCGTGGCGTCGCACGGCCCGGCGGCGCCAGAGCAAGCGAGACCGCACTACACGCACCGACAGATCCTGGAGATCCTCGCCGGTCTGATGATGGCGATGCTGACGTCGATGATCTCGACGTCGGTGGTCGCCACCGCGCTGCCGACGATCGTCGGTGACCTCGGCGGCCAGGACAAGCTCTCCTGGGTCGCGAGCGCGTCGCTGCTGACCATGACGGCGTCCACGCCGCTGTGGGGCAAGCTGTCGGACATCGCCGGCCGCAAGCTCATGTTCCAGACCGCCCTGATCATCTTCGTGGCGGCCTCGGTGGGCGCGGGGCTGTCGCAGAACATCGGCCAGCTCATCGCGGCCCGCGCGTTCCAGGGCCTCGGCGTCGGCGGCCTGTCGGCGCTGGCCCAGGTCATCCTCGGCGACGTCGTGGAGCCCCGGCAGCGCGGCCGCTACGCCGGGTTCATGGGCGCGGTGTTCGGCGTCTCGACCGTCGCCGGCCCGCTGCTCGGCGGGTTCATCGTGGACGCCGACAGCCTCGGCTGGCGCTGGTGCTTCTACGTGTGCGTGCCGCTCGCGGTCGTCGCGTTCCTCGTCATCCAGAAGGTGCTCAAGCTGCCGAAGGTGCGCCGCGACACCCGCATCGACGTCTTCGGCGCGTTCACCATCACCGGCAGCGCCGCCGTGCTGATGCTGGTGCTGTCCATGGGCGGGGCGGAGTTCGAGTGGAACTCCCAGTGGACCTACATCCTGCTCGGCGCCGCCGCGGTGCTGCTCGTCCTGGCGATCGTCGCCGAGCGCATCGCGCGCGACCCGATCCTGCCGCCCCGGCTGTTCCGCAACCCCACGTTCCTGCTGACCTCGTTCGTCTCCGTCTGCGTCGGCATGGCGATGTTCGGCGTGATGATCTACATGCCGCAGTACCTGCAGATCGTCAAGGGGATGAGCCCGACGGCGTCCGGCCTGATGACGCTGCCGCTGGTCGTCGGGATGCTCGTCACCTCCACCGGCTCGGGCCAGTTCGTCACCCGGACGGGCCGCTACAAGATCTTCCCGGTGGTCGGGCTGCTGTGCGTCGCCGGCGGGCTGTACCTGCTGTCGCTGCTGCACACCGACTCGCCCAAGATCATCGTTGGTGCGGACCTCGCCGTCCTCGGCGTCGGGATGGGCCTCAGCCTGCAGATCCTCATCCTCGCCGCGCAGAACGCCGCCGCTCCCGCCGACCTCGCCTCCACCACGTCCGGCGTCTCCTTCTTCCGCAACCTCGGCGGCGCGATGGGCGTGGCCGCGTTCGGCGCGATCCTCACCAACCGGGTCGCGGACGAGATCATCAGCGGCTTCCGCTCGGCGGGCATCCCCGTGCCGGCCGGCGGCGGCGCGACCAACCTCGGCTCCCCGGAGGAGATCAGCAAGCTCGACCCGCAGGTCAGGGGCATCATCCAGGACGCCTTCACCGACTCGCTGCAGACCGTCTTCCTCGTCGGCATCCCCGTCGCCCTGGTGGGCTTCCTCGCGATGCTGGCGCTGAAGGAGCTCCCGCTGCGCGGCTCGGCGCACCGCGGCAAGGGCGCGCCGCCACCCGCGCCCGCGACCGACGTCCCCGCGGAGAGCGGCGTCGTGCGCCCGCCGTCCGCGGGGGTGCGGACGGGCGCGGTCGGTGCGGTCGGCGCGGGCAGGCACGCGCGCGGCAACGGCCATCTGGACGACGGCCGCTACGCCACCGTCGCCGCGCCGCCGGCCCCGCCCGCCCACACGGCGGAGACCCCGGCCGCCGCTGAGCTGGCGGCCCAGGCGAAGCTCCTCGCCCAGCAGATCGAGCAGAACGCCCACGGCGGCGGCGTCCAGGTGCGCGGCGTCGTCCGGACGCGCGACGGGGAGCCCGTCCCGTCCGCCGCCCTCACCCTCATCGGCGTGGACGGCCACCAGCTCGCCCGCGCCATCACCGGCGAGGACGGGCGGTACGCGCTGCCGACGCCCGGCCCCGGCAGCTACGTGCTGATCGCCGCGACCGGCGGGCACGAGCCGCAGGCCGCGACGCTCGTCGTCGGGGACCGGCCGGTCGAGTTCGACCTGCTGCTGGCCGGCAGCGGCGGCCTCGTCGGCACGGTCCGCAGCGCCGACGGCACCCCCATCGTGAACGCGATGGTCGTCGTCACCGACGTGCGCGGCGACGTCGTCGGCACGGGCCGCACCGACGCCGACGGCCGCTACACGTTCAAGGACATCGTGGCCGGCGGCTACACGCTCGCCGTCAGCGCCGCCGCGCACCGCCCGGTCGCGATGCCGGTGGAGGTGACCGGGAACGGCCAGACGCGGCTGGACGTCGAGATGCCGCCCGGCGCCCGGATCCGCGGAACGGTCCGCAACGAGTCGGGCGAGGCGGTCGGGGACGCGCGCGTCACGCTCGTCGACGCCGCCGGCAACGTCGTCGCGATGGTCATCACCGGCCCGGACGGCGAGTACGCCTTCACCGACCTCACCGGCGGCCAGTACACGGTGATCGCGTCCGGATATCCTCCGGTCGCAACGGGTCTGTCGCTTTCCGGCGGCGGGCTGGACGACCACGACCTCAAGCTCGGCTACCCGGACGAGTGACGGACGCGAGCGAGCCGGGCCGCCCGCACGACGGCGGCCACGAGACACGGAACCTGGAGTGCGGGTCGTTGATGGATGCGAACCGAGGTCTGCGCGGGACGGTGCGGACGAAGGACGGCTGGGCGGTGCGGCACGCCATCGTCACGGTCACGAACCTGGCGGGCGACCAGGTCGCGCGGGAGCAGACCGGGGAGGACGGCGTGCTCGCCGCCGGTCCGCTGCCCCCCGGCACCTACACGGTGATCGTGACGGCCATGGGGTTCCAGCCGGCCGCCTCGACGATGATCGTGTCCAGCGCGGGCACCGCCGACATCGGGAAGATGATCCTCGGCCGGGCGGGCGGCACCGAGCTCCCGCCGCCCGGCGTCTGGACGATCGACCCGGCGCACTCCAACATCGGCGCCGTCGCGCAGCACCTCGGCCTGTCGAGCGTCCGCGGCCGGTTCGCCGCCTTCGAGGGACGCATCGAGATCGCCGAGCCGGTCGAGGAGTCCCGCGTCACGGCGCGCATCGAGGCGGCGTCCATCGAGACCGGCAACAAGACGCGCGACGACCACCTGCGCTCGGCCGACTTCCTGAACGCCGACGTCCACCCCGTCCTCACCTACGAGGGCGACGGGCTGACCGGCGCCGGCCCCGACCGCTGGACGGTGCACGGCCGTCTCACCCTCAACGGCATCACCCAGCCGGTCGACCTCGACATGATCTATCTCGGCATGGGCTCCGACCCCTGGGGCGGCCTCCGCGCCGCGTTCCGCGCGACCGCCGAGCTCCCCCGTACCGACTTCGGCATCCGCTTCAACCAGATCCTGGAAGCGGGCATCTCCCTGGTCGGCGAAAGCCTGAAGGTCGAACTGGAGATCCAGGCAGTCCAGGGAGAAGACCTCCCAGCGACCTGACGACCCGCTCCCTGGGCCACTACCGCGGCCACACGACGGTTGCGATCGCGTCCGAAGGCAGATTCGAGCGAAGCAAGAATCTGATCGCGCAGCGAGCCGCAAGGCGAGCCGGAGCGATGCCAGCGATCGCCCGCTTTTTCGACGATGGAGGGCCGCCAGGCCCGAAGGAGGAGAGAAAGCAATTAATACCGGAGCTGGCGGACCAGGGCGTTCGCTGAGGGGCGGTCGGGGGAGCCGGTGACGATGACTTTTCCGTCGGTGATGGCCATGTCGACGCGGGGCAGGGTGACCAGGCGGTCGCGGACGACGAAGGCGAGGTCGCGGCCGACCGTCGCGCGGGTCAGTTGGGCGAACGCGCGGCGGTCGGCGGGGCGCAGCGTCACCGCCACGTCGTAGCCGCCCGGCTTCACCCGCGACTTCTGGACGCGCAGGTCGGCGACCTTGTGGATCGCGATCCCCTGGGTGAGCCGGTAGCAGGTCGCCCCGGTGGCGGCCTGCCCGGTGATGCCCTGCGTCCCGGCGGGGCACTGGCCCGGCAGCACCTGCGCGACGGGGTAGATGTGCAGCGGCGCGGCCAGCGCGACGGGCCGCGTCCGCATCGAGGACGCGATCATCCCGCCGGTCACCGCGACGGCCGCGATCAGCAGGCCCAGCGTGAGCACCATGACCAGCAGCGCCGACCGGTGCTGGTCGGCGGCCCTCGCGGGCGCGGCCTCCCGGTACGCGCGGCCCTGCCGCCGCGCCGCCCGGCTCCGCTTCATCTCCGCGGCCTCCCGCTGCCGCTGGGCCGCTCGCGCCCGGCGCCGCTCGGCCTCCGTGCCGGGCGGCCGCGTGGCCGCGGGCAGGACCGCCGTCGTGGCCTCGGGGCGCCGGCCGCCGTCGCGCAGGCTCTCCTGGCCCAGCGCCTCCGCGGGGTCGCGTCCCGGCTCGGGCCCGGCCTTCATGGGACGGGTCCGTCCGGGCGCGGTCTCGCCGGGCGGGACGGGGACGGGGGGCCGGGGCGGCGCCGCCGGTTGTGGCGCTGTCGTCGCGGTGGAGTCTTCGGGGATGAGCGGGGTGGGCGGGGGCGGCGACTTCAGGGCCGGTCCGGGGGTCGCCGGTTCGGCGGACGGGGCGGGAGGCGCCGGGGCGGGTGCGGGCTCCTCGTCCCGCTGACGGCCTTTGTTACGGCGCGGTACGACCCGCATCGCCACCTCCCGGTCCATGATCTCCTCAGTCTGTCAGGCGGGGACGCCGCCGCGCACGACGTCCCGCCCGGAAGACCACCGCGGATCGCCGGACTCCCGGCACGTGAGAACCGTGCCCCGTTCGCGGGGCCTCCAAGCGCGCGCAGGCCCGGCCCCCGGTGACGCGGGGCCGGGCCTGCGGAGACGCCGGGAAAACCGCCGTCAGTCGATGCGCCAGGTGTCGCCGCTGCCGAGCAGGGCCGCGAGGTCGCCCTCGCCCTGCGCCTGGACGGCGTCGTCGAGCTGGGCCCGCATCAGCTCGTCGTAGGACGGGCGGTCGACGTCGCGGAAGATGCCGATCGGGGTGTGCTCGAACGCCGGCTGGTCCAGCCGCGACAGCGCGAACGCCTGCGACGGGTCCGGGTTGTGGGCGTCGTGCACGGCGATCTCGGCCGGGTCCACGTCGGCGACGTTCACGACCTCGAACGACCCGGACGGGGCGCGGCGCAGCGCCTTGGCACGGTCGGCCCCGAACACGATGGGCTCGCCGTGCTCCAGCCGGACGGTGACGTCGTCGCGCACCGCCGCGTCCTTCAGCGGGTCGAACGCGCCGTCGTTGAAGATGTTGCAGTTCTGGTAGATCTCGACGAGCGCGGTGCCGCGGTGCTGCGCGGCGGCCCGCAGCACCGACTGCAGGTGCTTGCGGTCGGAGTCGATGGTGCGGGCGACGAACGTGCCCTCCGCGCCGATCGCGAGCGACAGCGGGTTGAAGGGGGCGTCGAGCGAGCCCATCGGCGTCGACTTGGTGATCTTGCCGAGCTCCGAGGTCGGCGAGTACTGGCCCTTCGTCAGCCCGTAGATCCGGTTGTTGAACAGCAGGATCTTGAGGTTGACGTTGCGGCGCAGCGCGTGGATCAGGTGGTTGCCGCCGATGGACAGCGAGTCGCCGTCCCCGGTCACCACCCACACCGACAGGTCGGGGCGGGACGTGGCGAGGCCCGTCGCGATCGCGGGAGCGCGGCCGTGGATCGAGTGGAACCCGTAGGTGTTCATGTAGTACGGGAACCGCGACGAGCAGCCGATGCCGGAGACGAACGTGATGTTCTCGCGGCGCAGCCCGAGCTCGGGAAGGAACGACTGGACGGCCGCGAGGATCGCGTAGTCACCGCACCCGGGGCACCAGCGCACCTCCTGGTCGGTCTTGAAGTCCTTCATCGTCTGCTTCCCGTCCGCCTTGGGGACGAGGGAGAGCAGGCCGCGGCCGTCGGCGACGCCGTTGCCGGCGCCGTTGCCGTTGCCGTGCGCGGCGCCGTTGGCTCCGTTGTCACTCACTGTCGATCACATCCTGGATGACGCCCTGGAGCTCCTCGGCCTTGAACGGCAGGCCGCGGACCTGGTTGTAGCCGATCACGTCGATGAGCAGCCGGCCGCGCAGCAGCAGCGCGAGCTGGCCGAGGTTGATCTCAGGGACGATCACCTTGTCGTAGGAGCGCAGCACCTCGGGCAGGTTCGCCGGGAACGGGTTGAGGTGCCGCAGGTGGGCCTGCGCGATGGGGCGCCCGGACGCCCGGACCCGCCGGACGGCCGCGGAGATGGCCCCGTACGTCCCTCCCCAGCCCATCACCAGGACGCGGGCCGCGCCGGACGGGTCGTCCACGGCGAGCGGCTCGATGTCGTTCGCGATCCCGTCGACCTTGGCCTGGCGCAGCCGGACCATGCGGTCGTGGTTGGCGGGGTCGTAGGAGATGTTGCCGGTGACGTCGGCCTTCTCCAGGCCGCCGATCCGGTGCTCCAGCCCGGCCGTGCCGGGGACCGCCCACGGGCGGGCGAGGGTGGCCGGGTCGCGCTCGAACGGCTGGAACCCCTCCTGCGACGGCTCGGCGAAGTTCGGCTCGATCTTCGGCAGCGTCGCCACGTCCGGCAGCCGCCACGGCTCGGAGCCGTTGGCGAGGTAGCCGTCCGACAGCAGGATCACCGGCGTGCGGTACTTCACCGCGATCCGCGCCGCCTCGATCGTCGCGTCGAAGCAGTCCGACGGGGACTGCGGCGCGATCACCGGGACGGGCGCCTCGCCGTTGCGGCCGAACATGGCCTGCAGCAGGTCGGCCTGCTCGGTCTTGGTCGGCAGCCCGGTGGACGGGCCGGCCCGCTGCACGTCGATGACCAGCAGCGGGAGTTCGGTCGAGACGCCGAGCCCGATCGTCTCGCTCTTCAGCGCGATGCCGGGCCCCGACGTGGTGGTGACGCCGAGCGACCCGCCGAACGAGGCGCCGAGCGCCGCGCCGACCGCGGCGATCTCGTCCTCGGCCTGGAAGGTGCGGACGCCGAACCGCTTGTGCTTGGAGATCTCGTGCAGGATGTCGGACGCCGGCGTGATCGGGTAGGAGCCGAGGAAGATCGGCAGCCCGCTCTGCACGCCCGCCGCGACCAGCCCGTACGCCAGCGCGAGGTTCCCGGTGATGTTGCGGTAGAGCCCCGGCTCGTGCTCGGCCGGCTTGATCTCGTACTGCACCGAGAACGCCTCGGTGGTCTCGCCGTAGGACCAGCCCGCCTGGAAGGCCGCGATGTTGGCCTTCATGATCTCGGGCTTGCTGGCGAACTTGCGCTCCAGGAAGGCCAGTGTCCCCTCGGTGGGACGGTGGTACAGCCACGACAGGAGGCCGAGCGCGAACATGTTCTTCGCGCGCTCGGCGTCCTTCTTGGAGATGTCGAAGTCTTCGAGTGCCTTCACCGTCATGGAGGTCAGCGGCAGGGCGTGGACCCGGAACTCCGACAGCGAGCCGTCCTCGACGGGGCTGGCCGCGTAGCCGACCTTGGCGAGGTTGCGCTTGCTGAACTCGTCGGTGTTGACGATGAGGTCGGCGCCGTGCGGAAGATCCCCGAGGTTCGCCTTGAGGGCGGCGGGGTTCATCGCGACCAGGACGTTCGGCGCGTCGCCCGGCGTCAGGATGTCGTGGTCGGCGAAGTGCAACTGGAAACTGGACACGCCGGGGAGGGTCCCGGCGGGGGCGCGGATTTCGGCCGGGAAGTTCGGCAACGTGGAGAGGTCGTTGCCGAACGCCGCGGTCTCCTGGGTGAAGCGGTCGCCGGTCAGCTGCATGCCGTCGCCGGAGTCTCCGGCGAAGCGGATGATGACGCGGTCGAGCTGCTGGACCTGTTTGGTCACAGAGGAAGACCTCCTCGACGCGCAGCATCCGTCCTGGGGGAGGCACCCAGGATCGTGATGCTACTAAGGCTTACCTTCATGGTATGTCCGGGACGGGATGGGTTGGCGGTGACGGGCCGCACACAGGGATGACCGCGCAAGGAGAGCGCGCTGTCCTCGTCCGGTGCCGGTGGCCGCGCGTCATGGAGGCGTGCGACGGGCGGCGAACGCTCCGCAGGTCCTATCGGGCGATACGACCTGGACGGGTCCCCGGGTTCATCCCGAACACAGGCAGCTGCGCTGGCGGCACAGGTCGACATGCAGACGCCGGACCAGCAACCGCGCGGGACTCGTCGAGGAGCATCCGCTCCCCAGAGGCGTGGAGTTCACGACCCGAAGTGTAGACAGCCGGAATCCCGTTCGATCGCACCGCCCCTGAACGTGGGGTTCACGGTGTCCCTGGTGTCTGGGATGTGGCGATTTCCGGCCGCTCCGAGCGCTTGACGGACGGCTCGCCCGACACGGTCGGGCCCGGCGTGCCCTGAGCCGCCTTCATCACCGCCTTGCGCTCGCGGTCGACGCGGGCGAGGAGTTTCGGCACGTCGGCGACGTCGACGGCCTCGCCGACGACGCGCGCCTTCGCCTCGTAGGGGTAGGAGCCGGGGTTGTCGAGCGCGGCGCGCATCCAGTGCCGCCACAGCTTGCTGGTCACGGTGCAGCGCAGGACGAGCGACCGGTTGGCCGGGACCGGTCCCGACCCCGTGCACGTCCCGAGCGGCTCGCCCTTGGACGAGATCGCCGCCCGCAGCGCCGCGCGCGCGCCGTCCGGCACCGTCGCGGGTTCGGTGAGCGTGGCGGGCATGTTCACCGTGCATCCGCTGGTGTTCTGCTCGCAGTTGCTGAACGCCAGCTTCCCCGGAGTGAAGCGCAGGCCGGGATCGGCCGCCCCGCCGAGCCGGGCCACCCGCGGACGCAACTCGGCGAACAGCGGCGCCGGGGTCGCCACGGGCGCGACGGTGAAGCGCTGCGCCGCCCGCCCGTCCGGCCGCACCGCCAGCAGCCGGTACGGGGCCTCCGCCGTGAGCACGTACTCCGCGCCGGACGCCTTGACCTTGAAGGCGCGGACGCCGTTCACGTTCTCCGTGGGCGGATTCGCCGGGGCCTTTCTCAGCGCCTTGGCGATCGCCTTGGGGCCGAGGACGTCCGGGACGTCGAAACCGGGCATCGACGCCGGCGCCTTGGCCCAGCGTCCCGCGTAGTACTCCGGATGCGCGACGCCGCTCGCGTAGGTCTGCCAGAACGCCGTCCCGGCCCTGACGTAGGTGACGCCGCTGATCGCGACGACCTCCGCCGTCAGCATGCCCGCGGCGAGGGTGCCGCTCGCCGCGCCCGCCGGCGTCACGCGCAACCGGGCCTGGACGGGCCGGCCGTTGATCGTCAGGGTGCCGTCGTAGCGCAGGCCCGTCCCGGAGGTGAGGGCCTGGCCCGCCGCGACCGTCCACGCCGGGGGCGGGGCCGCCGCGGCCGCCTTCGGCTCCTTCTTCGGGGGCTCCTCGCCACCGGTGAGCGCCACGGCCGCCACCGCGCCGACCACGAGCACGACGGCCGCCGCCCCGGCGACGGCCACCACGCGCCGGCTCCGAGGCCCGCGCTGCCGTCCCGGGGCGCCCGGCGGGACCGGACCACTCGGCGAGAACGCCGCTCCCGGCTCGCCCTGGAAACCCGCGCCGGGCGGAGCGGCGGAGTCGGGCCCCGGGGGGACGAAGGAGGGCGTGCCACGCGGATCGGTGGGGGTCGCGCCCGGGTCGGCCGCGTGAGCCGCGTCAGGACCGGCGGGGGAGTCCGCCCCGGGCGGGGCTTGGCCGCCGGCGACGCGGACGTCCCCGGGGTGGGGACCCTGCGGGACGGGGGCGCCCTGCTGCGGGCGGCCGTCCGGGGACGGGGGGCGGGAAGAGGCCGTCGGTGACGGCTCGTCCTGTTCAGCGCTCACTCGGGGCTCACTCTGCTCACTTCCGGGGCCAGGTACCGGCCCGACCGTCAGACACAAAGCAAGGGATCATGGAGGCGTCCCCCGGTGGGTGCCGACGGGCTCGAAAACGTTCCGGGGGGAAGGGCGGCCGCCGGGCCCTGGAGGGGCCGTCCACCAAGAGCATAAGGGTGCCCGGCGGCGCCCCTCCCCGGAAAGGAGGGGCGCCGCCGGGCACCCTTGCGGTCGCGGATCAGCGCGCGAGGCGCCTCACCTGCGGCGTCATTCGCTGTCGAGGCCGCTCTGCAGGCCGGACACCTCTTCGGAGGTGGCGCCGATCACCTTGTACTCCGCGTGCTTGTAGAAGGTGCCGCCGGTGGCCTTGGCCCAGCTCGTCCACGCGCTGCTGACGACCCGGCAGCTCGTCCACTGGGAGAGGCTGCTGGTGAGCGTGACGTGCGCGGTGCAGTTGCCGAGGTCACGGCCGGTCAGCGTGCCGGCGGTGAGCCGGAACCGGACGTCGATCGTGACGGGCTTCTCCACGTCGTACGGCGGCCGGATCTTGGCCTCGACCGTGCAGCCGGAGTTGCCGTTGCAGTTGCCCTTCTTCCACTCGTCGACCGTCGGCTTCGACGTGGCGTTGAAGGAGTCCTTCAGCTCGCCCATGCTGGTGCGCATGTCCGAGATGAGGGAGGAGGCGTCGCCGGAGTCCTTCGGGGTGACGTCCAGCGTGACCCGCGGCGTGGTCGCCTCGTAGCGGATCAGCTCGGCGTCGTCGTCGTCGGTGATGTAGAGCGTGGAGGAGAAGGTGCTGAACTTGAGCGCCTTCTTGCCCATCCACGTCGTCTCGATCGGCTTGACCCGCGACAGCCGGGCCGAGCGGATCTTGCTCGCCAGCGCCGTCGGCGACAGCTGCTCCTTGAAGTCGAGGTCGAGCTCGTCGGCGCTCAGCCGGCCCCACTGCTCACCCGAGGTGAGGTAGTAGGGGGTCTCGGTGGAGGAGATCTGCCGCGTCCAGTAGGACTTGTCGCCCTTCACGAAGAGCTTGCCGTCGGCCGACAGCACGGTGACCTGGTCGGTGTTCCAGGTGACGGGCCCCATCGCGCGGCCGCCCTTGGTGACGTTCAGCTCGCCGCGCAGCGTCTCGCTGCCGCCGAAGGTGCCCTTCAGCGTGACCGCCTTGGCCGCGTCCATGTTGGTCGCGGCCGCGGTCAGCTTCTCCTCGGGGGACTTGCCGCCGCCCTTGGCCACCACGAACACGACGACCGCGATGATCACAAGGAGCAGGACGCCGCCGCCGACGAGGCCGATCACCAGGCCGCCGCCACCGCCGCGCCTCGGCGGCGGCATCGGCGGGCCCATCGGGCCGCCGGGGGGCGGGGGGAAGAAGGGGGGTGGTGTTCCGGGGCCTCCGAAGCCGCCGGGCGGGGGCGGCCCGCCCGGGCCGCCGGGTCCGCCGGGACCGGGCCCGCCCGGGCCCGCTGGCGGCGGCGGAGGCGGCCAGGAGGCCCCACCCGGGGATTCCCAGCCCGGGGGAGGCGGGGGGTTGCTCATCCGGTCACGTCCTTCCAGGTCAAAACCGACCCATGCGAACCTAGTGTGCAGCAAGAGCATGACATTGTGATCCTCCAGGGTGGAGGTAGGACGTCACACTCCTCGCCGCTGCTTCGCGAGATACTGGATGTGACGCACGCGAGGAGGATCTGGTGCATAACTATTTCGACACATATGTCGTTCTGGTCGTGTTGCTCCTCGTGGGCGCCGGGATCGTCGGGGGAGCGCTCGCGGCGAACCGGCTGCTGCGCCCCCATCGTCCCACGGTCGAGAAACTGACGACGTACGAGTGCGGCGTCGACCCGGTCGGCGAGGGCTGGGCCCACTCCTACGTGCGCTATTACGTCTTCGCCTACCTCTACGTGGTGTTCGCCGTGGACGCGGTGTTCCTCTTCCCCTGGGCGACCGTCTTCTCCGCCCCCGGCTACGGGGCGACGACGCTCGGCGAGATGTTCGTCTTCCTGGCGTTCCTGGCCGCGGGGCTCGCATACGCGGGCAAGAAGGGCGTCCTGTCCTGGGTCTGACCCCCCGGGCGCTGTAACAATGGCGTCGTGGGCACCATCGATCTTCCCCCGCCGAGCGTCGGGCCGCTGTCGCGGCTCGCGCCCAAGCCGATCAGGTTCGTGCTCAACTGGGGCCGCCGCTACTCGCTCTGGGTCTTCAACTTCGGCCTGGCCTGCTGCGCCATCGAGTTCATCGCGACGTCCATGAGCCGGCACGACTTCATCCGGCTCGGCGTCATCCCGTTCGCGCCCGGCCCGCGCCAGGCCGACCTGATGGTCGTCTCCGGCACCGTCAGCGACAAGATGGCCCCCGCGGTGCGCCGCCTCTACGAGCAGATGCCCGAACCCAAGTACGTCATCTCCTTCGGCGCCTGCTCCAACTGCGGCGGCCCCTACTGGGACTCCTACTGCGTGACCAAGGGCGTCGACCAGATCATCCCGGTGGACGTCTACGTGCCCGGCTGCCCGCCCCGCCCGGAGGCGCTGCTGCAGGGCATCGTCCACCTCCAGGAGAAGATCGCGGCCGAGTCGCTCGGCGACCGCTACGGCGGGAACGGCGGAGCGGAGCCCGTCACCCCGCCCCCGGCGCCGCGTCCGTTCCCGGCCACCGTCCTGCGCCGCCCGCTCCAGCCGCCGCCCGCGCCCGACCGGCACGAGACCTTCGAGCACTGGAACAGCCTGGAGGACGGCGGCGGGGAGGCCGGGGCCCCGAAGGGCGAGGCCCCGGGAGACGCGGCGGCGGAGAACGAGACGCTGCCCGTCCAGCACCTCGGCGAAACGGGGGCCGCGGCCGAGGGCGCACCGGAGCGCGAGGCGCCACCCGTCAAGCCGACCGACACGACCCAGCCTGTCCGGCATCTCCATGAGGCCGAGGCCGCGGGGACGCCGGCGCCCGCCCCCGAGCAGCCCGTCGATCCGACCGACATCACCCAGCCCGTCCGGCACCTCGCCGAGCCCGAGCCCGAGCCCGAGTCCGAGCCGGGACCGACGGACACCACGCAGCCCGTGCACATGGTCGAAGACCACTACGTCACCGCGCCCGTCCCGATAGTGGAGGACGACGACGCGGACCCGTCGCACGATCCCTCGATCATCCCGGGGCTGGTGGACGACGACCACGACGACCAGATCGGACGTGACCGATGAGTCCCCACTCCCCGGGAGCGGAACTCGCGGACGCCTGGACGGGACGCTTCGGCGACGAGGTCACCACCGAGGAGACCTTCGGCGGGCTGGCCGTCGGGGTGTCGCCCGAACTCTGGGTGGAGGCGCTCACCTTCGCCCGCGACGAGCTGGCCTGCGGCTTCTTCGACTGGCTGACCGGCGTGGACGAGCTGGAGGAGGGCTTCGCGGTCGTCGTGCACGTGTACTCGCTGGAGCGCCGCCACCATCTGCTGGTCCGTACGCGCGTGACGAAGCGGGCGCCCGTGCTGGCGACGGCGACGAGCGTCTACCGGGGCGCCGGGTGGCACGAGCGGGAGACGTCGGAGATGTTCGGCATCCTGTTCGAGGGCCACCCGAACCTCGTCCCGCTGCTCCTGCCGGACGGGTTCGAGGGCCACCCGCTGCGCAAGGACTTCGTGCTCGCCGCCCGCGTCGCCAAGCCGTGGCCGGGCGCCAAGGAACCGGGCGAGTCGGGGCACGGCGCGCCGAGCCGCCGCCGCGTCCGTCCCCCGGGGGTCCCGGAGGGCTGGGGGCCCCATGCTTGAGGTCGTGGTCAAGCTGGTGCTGGTCGCGGGCGCGTTCGCGGTGCTTCCGCTGCTGGTGGGGCAGGCCGAGCACAAGGTGATGGCGCACATGCAGGGCCGCCTCGGCCCCATGTACGCGGGCGGGTTCCACGGCTGGGCGCAGCTCGTCGCCGACGGCGTCAAGTTCGCGCAGAAGGAGGACGTGGTCCCGCGCGACGCCGACCGGTGGGTGTTCAAGCTGGCGCCGGGCGTGGCGATCGTCCCGTACCTGCTGGTCCTGCTGGTGATCCCGGTCGGGCCCGGCGGGCAGGTCGCGCTCGACCTCGGCCCGGGGGTGTTCTTCGCGCTCGCCGTGATGGGCGTCGGCGTGATCGGCGCGATCATGGCGGGCTGGGCGAGCGCGAACAAGTACTCGCTGCTCGGCGGGATGCGGGTCGCGGCCCAGCTGATGTCCTACGAGCTGCCGATGGTGTTCGCGGCGTCGTCGGTGGCGATGGCGGCGGGGACGCTGTCGCTGCAGGGCGTCGTGGAGGAGTGGCGCTGGTGGTGGCTGCCGTGGCAGGCGGTCGGCGGCGTGGTCTTCTTCGTCGCGGGCCTGGCGGAGCTGCGGCGCCCGCCGTTCGACATGCCGGTCGCCGACTCGGAGATCATCTTCGGCCCGTACACGGAGTACGGCGGGCTGCGGTTCGCGCTGTTCATCCTCGCCGAGTACGCGGGGATCGTCGTGCTGTGCGCGCTGACGGCCGTGCTGTTCCTCGGCGGGTGGAAGGGCCCGTTCCTGAACACCGAGCTGGGCTGGCTCTGGACGCTGCTGAAGGTCGCCGTGCTGGCGTTCTGCGTGATCTGGCTGCGGGTCAGCTACCCGCGCATGCGCGAGGACCAGCTGCAGAAGCTCGCCTGGGCGTGGCTCGTCCCGCTGTCACTGGCCCAGCTCGCGCTGACCGGCGTCCTCAGGGTCGCCCTCTGAGCGCCGGCGGCGCCCGGACGTCACCTGAGGAAGATCGTGAAGTCGGCCAGCTGGGGGAGGACGTCCGGCGGGACGTCGGCGTCCACGGCCATCTCCTCGACGGAGACGAACCCGCCCGTCTCCCCGCGGCGGCGGACGATCCGGTCGGCGATCTCCGGGGTCATGCCGGGCAGCGCCTCCAGGATCTCGCGGGGCACGTGGTTGACGTCCACCAGCCCGCCGTCGTCGTAGGCGCGCGGCGAGTCGGGGCGGCCGATGCGCAGCTCGCGGGCGAGCGCCGGGTCCTCGGCGGCGAGCGCGCGGGCCTGCTCGCGCAGCGACCGCCGGTACTTGGCGACCTCGATCGCGTGCTCGTTGAGCGCGTGGCCGGGGTTCTCGCGGGGGAAGACGGACGACCGGACGGCGAACGCGTGCCCCGTCCCGGCGATCCACAGCAGGAGCATCATGAACGAGCCGAAGACGAGGAAGAACGGGTTGCCGGACTGGAGCATCATGAGCACGGCCGCCGTGCCGGCGCCGTAGCCCGCGGCGGTGCCCCCGAGCGCCAGGGACCGCCGCCGGACGGCCGCGTACAGGAACGAGAGCGGCGTCCCGAAGCCGAGAGTGACGAAGGGCACGAAAGCCCACAGGACGCCGCGGGCGGTCTGCGGAGTGATCGCCGGGACGGGCGACGGCAGAGGCGGCTGCGGGGGCATGGGCGGACCCGGGTACGGGGGACGCCAACCGGCCGCCGCGGGCGGACGCCGCGGAGGCGGCGCCGGGTACCGGAACGGGGGACGAGGCTGGTCGGACGTCGGCCGAGCGGCATGCTCGGGCTCGGGATCGTAGGGGCGCTCCGCGTGATGACCCACATGCCCTCCCCGGCCGCAACCCTGCTCTCTGGCACACGACCTATACCTCGTTGGACGAACGCGGAACCCGCCGCGTTCCCCCCGCGCCGATCGTGCGCAATCATGGGGCGCGTGGGACGGCTACCAGGAGGCGGGCTGGCCAAGGGGCTGGCGGTCACGTTGCGGACGATGACGCGGCGGTCCATAACGCGCCAGTACCCCGAAGTGCAACCGGATCTGGCGCCGCGCAGCAGGGGCGTCATCGCGCTGTTCGAGGAGAACTGCACGGTGTGCATGCTGTGCGCCCGTGAGTGTCCCGACTGGTGCATCTACATCGATTCGCACAAGGAGACGCTCCCGGCCGAGGGCGGCGGACGCCCCCGGACGCGCAACGTCCTCGACCGGTTCGCGATCGACTTCGCGCTGTGCATGTACTGCGGCATCTGCATCGAGGTGTGCCCGTTCGACGCGCTGTTCTGGTCGCCGGAGTTCGAGTACGCCGAGTACGACATCGCCGAGCTGACGCACGAGAAGGAACGCCTGCGGGAGTGGATGTGGACCGTCCCTCCGCCGCAGGCGCACGACCCGGCCGCCGAGCCGCCCAAGGAGGTGGCCGCTGCGGAGAAGGCCGCCGCGCGGGCCGCCCGGTCTCCCGGCACGGGTTCGCCCCGGACGGGTCCGCCCGGCGAGCCGGGGGAGCGCGGATGAGCGGCCAGGAGATCGTGTTCACGCTGCTCGGCGTGGTGGCGGTCGGCTCCGCGATCCTCGTCGTCACGACGCGGCAGCTCGTCCACGCGGCGCTGTGGCTGGTGGTGTCGTTCGGCGCGCTCGCGGGCGGCTACCTCGTCCTCACCGCGGAGTTCGTCGCCTGGGTGCAGGTCCTCATCTACGTCGGCGCCGTCGTGGTGCTGCTGCTGTTCGGGGTCATGCTGACGCGGGCGCCGATCGGGGAGTCCGCCGACCTGGACTCGGGGAACCGGTGGGCCGCGCTGGCCGTCGCCGCCGCCACGGCCGCCGTCCTGGTCACGGTGATGGTCATGGGGTTCGGCGACGCGCGGACTCCGCTGCGCGCGGGCGGCGGATCGGCGGAAGAGCTCGGCGGCGCCGTGTTCCGGACGTGGGTGCTGCCCTTCGAGGTCCTGTCGGTGCTGCTGCTCGCCTCGCTGGTCGGCGCGATCGTCCTGTCGCGGTCGGACATCCGGGCCCGCCCGGCCGCGGCGGCCAAGCCGAACGCGAAGCCCGAAGCCAAGCCGAACGCCAAGCCGGACGCGAAGCCGGACGGGAAGGGCGACGCCTGATGCATCTCGCCTACCCGACGGTGGTCGCCGCCCTGCTGTTCTCCGTCGGGGTGTACGGGGTGCTGGCGCGCCGCAACGCGATCCTCGTCCTGATGTCGGTCGAGCTGATGCTGAACGCGGTGAACCTCAACCTCGTCACGTTCGACGTCTGGTACCGGGACCGGCTCCACGGCGGCCAGGTCCTCACGCTGTTCACCATCGTGATCGCCGCGGCGGAGATCGGGCTCGGCCTCGCGATCGTGCTGCTGGTGTTCCGCAACCGGCAGATGATCGACGTCGACCGGCTGCGCGCCCTCGCCGAGGAGGCGCCGGACGCGGCGCCCCGTCCGGCCGAAGGCGGAACCGCGGACCGGGAAGCCGGCGCCGAACCGGCACCCGAGCCCGAGGAGGCGTCGCCGTGATCTGGCTCGCGTCGTTCGTCGCGCTGCCGCCGTTCCTCGCAGCGTTCGCCGGGATGCTGTCCGGCCCGTCCCTGACGCGGCTGCTGCGCGGCGCCCCCGCGGGCTCGCCGCCCGGCGCCGGCTCGCCGCTGCGCAACGGCCCGGCGCTGATCGCGTGCGCGCCGGTCGCGGTGTCGCTCGTCCTGTCGGCGATCGTCGCGGTCGCCGTCTGGCGGGACCCGGGGACGCGCACCGGCGCGCTCACGCTGGTCGACACCGGGTCGGTGCCGATCAGCGTCGGGCTCCAGGTGGACGGCCTGGCCGCGGTCGTCGGCCTCATGGTGTGCTGCGTGGCGCTCGCCGTCCAGGTGTTCTCGGTCGCGTACATGTCCGGGGACCGGCGGTACTCCTCCTACGCCGCGTTCATCTCGCTGTTCACGTCCGCGATGCTGCTGGTCGTCTACTCCGGCGACCTGATCGTCCTGTACGTGGGCTGGGAGGTCATGGGCATCTGCTCGTACTTCCTGATCGGGCACCACTGGGAGGAGCGGTCCAGCTCGCGGGCGGCGGTCAAGGCGTTCCTCGTCACGCGGCTCGGCGACGTCGGCTTCCTCCTCGGCGTGATCGTGCTCGGCGTCGGCGCCGGGACGTTCCAGATCGACCGGATCGTCCGGACGGCCGGCGACCTCCCGCAGTCCACCGCGACGGCGGCCGCGCTGCTGCTCCTCGCCGGCGTCGCGGGCAAGAGCGCCCAGTTCCCGCTGCACACCTGGCTCCCGGACGCGATGGCGGGCCCCACCCCGATCAGCGCCCTCATCCACGCGGCGACGATGGTCGCGGCGGGGATCTACGTCGTGGCGCGCCTGTACGGGGTGTTCCTCGCCGCCCCGACCGCGCTCGCCGTGCTCGGCGTCGTCGCCGTGGTGTCCATGGTCGGTTCGGCGTGCGCGGCCCTCGCCCAGGACGACCTGAAACGCGTCCTGGCGTACTCCACGATCAGCCAGCTCGCCGTCATGGCCGCGGGGCTCGCGGTGGGCGCGGAATCGGCGGCGGTCTTCCACCTGCTCACGCACGCGGCGTTCAAGGCGCTGCTGTTCCTGGCCGCCGGGTGCGTCATCGTGACCGCAGGGTCGAACATGCTCGCCCACTACGGCGGCCTCCGGCGCGGCATGCCCCTCACCTTCTGGTCGATGACCGTGGGTTTCGCCGCCCTCGCCGGTGTCCCGCCGTTCAGCGGATGGTTCAGCAAGGACGCCGTCATAGAGGCCGCCCAGCACGCCGCCCTGCATGGCGGCGAGGTCACATCGGGCGGGATCGCGTGGCTGGTCTATGTCGGATTGCTCGTCACGGTCGTCTTGACGGCCGCCTATGCGATGCGTGCGTGGTTGATGACGTTCTTCGGTGAGCGGCGCGGAACCTACGAAGTCCGCGATCCGGCACGGATCCTGACGTGGACCGTGGTGGCGCTGGCCGTCCCCGCCGCGATCCTCGGATTCTTCGGCCTCGGGGCTCCGGAGCTGCGGCCCCAACTCGGGGCCTCGCTGCTCAGCGTCCTGCTGCTCGCCGTGGGCGCGGGTGGGGCGTTCCTTGCCTGGAACCGCGACCCGGCGTTGGATCCCGCGCGCGCGCTCGGGCCCGTCCGGACTGTCTTCGCGCGGGCCTTCTTCGTGGACGAACTCTATGCGGTGGTCATCGTCCGGCCCGTCCAGGCTCTGGCGCGTCACGTCGTCCAGTTCGACCAGCGCCGCGTGGACGCCACCGTCCTCGGCACCGGACGGGCCGCGGCCCGGCTCGGCGGCCTGGTCAGATTCGTCCAGAACGGGAACCCGCAGACCTACCTCACCGGCCTGCTCGCCGGTGTCGCCCTCATCGCGGCCGCGGTGGTGATCTTCCAGTGATCTTCGTGCTGATGATGGCGATCCCGCTGCTCGGGGCGCTGGCGATGCTCGTCCCGGCGAACCGGTTCCTGCGCACCGGCTTCGCCGTCCGCGCCTTCGGGACGGCCGTGTCCGCCGCGACCCTCCTCGTCGCGATCTCGGCCATGACGGCGTTCGACTTCGGCGACACGTCCCGCATGCAGCTGGAGGTCGACCGGGCCTGGGCGCCCGCCGTCGGCCTGCGGTTCCACCTCGGCGTCGACGGGATCTCGCTGCCGCTCGTCGTGCTGACCGCCCTCCTGACGTTCCTGTGCTTCCTCTACACGCTGCGGCACCCACCGGAAGGCGGCCGGATCCGGCTGCTGACCGCGCTGCTGCTCGTCCTGGAGGTCGGGATGCTCGGCACCTTCGTCGCGCTCGACCTCGTGCTGTTCTTCGTGTTCTTCGAGACCGTCCTGGTCCCCATGTACGTGGTGATCATGCTGTGGGGCGGGACGGGACGCCGCGCCGCCGCCACGAAGTTCATCCTCTACACGCTCCTCGGCTCCGGGCTCCTGCTCGCCGGGATGCTGCTCGTCGGCGCCGAGGCCGGCACGCTCGACATGACCGACCTCGCCGCCCGGCACGGGTCCGGCCTCTCGCACGGCCTCCAGGTCACGGCGTTCGCCCTGATGGGGATCGGGTTCGCGGTCAAGGCGCCGATGTGGCCGCTGCACACCTGGCTGCCGGACGCGCACACCGAGGCCCCCACCGTCGGGTCCGTCCTGCTGGCCGGGGTGCTGCTCAAGATGGGCACCTACGGCCTCGTCCGCGTCGCGCTCCCGCTCGCCCCGGACGGCGCGCGGGTCTGGGCGCCGTGGCTCGGCCTCCTCGCCGTCATCGGGATCGTCTACGGCGCGCTCGCCTGCCTCGCCCAGCGCGACCTCAAACGGATGATCGCCTACTCGTCCGTCGGGCACATGGGGTTCGTCCTGCTCGGCATCGCGACCCTCACGCCCGTCGGCGTCAACGCCGCCCTGTTCGGCAACATCGCGCACGGCCTGATCACCGGCCTGCTGTTCTTCCTCGCCGGCGCGGTCAAGGAACGCTGGGACACCGCCGACATGAACGCCCTCGGCGGCGGCATGCTCAGCACGTCCCCGCGGCTGGCCTCCATCCTGACCTTCGCGGCCGTGGCGTCCCTCGGGCTCCCCGGCCTCGCCGGGTTCTGGGGCGAGGTGCTCGCGCTGATCGGCGCGTACCGGCCGCACGCCGACCTGCCCCGCGAGACGTTCGTGACGTTCATGGCCGTCGCCGCGCTCGGCACCGTCCTCACCGCCGCCTACTTCCTGCGGATGCTCGCCAGGCTCACCCACGGGCCGTCCGACGGCGTCGCCGTCCCCCGCGGACCGGTCGCACGGGTCTCCCTCCAGGAGTACGCCGCCTGGGTGCCGCTGATCGCGCTGACGCTGCTGGTCGGCCTCTGGCCGAAGACCCTGCTGGACGTGACCACGGGTCCGGTCCGCGCGCTGTTCGGAGGCGGCTGATGATCCAGGACATCGACTACGCGGCGGTCGCGCCGCCCCTGATCCTCGCCGTCGCCGCGATCGTGCTGCTGCTCGCCGACGCCTTCGACGCGCCCCGCCGCGTCCTGTCCCGGCTGTCCGGCGGGTCGCTCGCCGCCGCGCTCGCCGCCGTGGCCGCGCTCGCCGCCGGGGACCGCCGCGCCACCTTCTGCCTGCCGGACGGCCTGCGCTCCGGCGGCCCCGCCTCCTGCTCCTACGTCGCCGACGACTTCACCCTGCTGTTCCAGGGGATCATCCTCGGCGCCGCCGTCATCGTCGTGCTGCTGTCCCTCCAGGAGATCACCGACTCGAAGATCCCGGTGGGGGAGTACCACTTCCTGCTGCTCGCCGCCGTCATCGGCGCCCTCACCCTGGTCGCGGCCCGCGACCTCATCCTCCTGGTCGTCGCCCTGGAGACCCTCTCCCTGCCGGTGTTCGCGCTGTCCGCGCTGCGCCGCTACGACGGGACGTCCTCCGAGGCCGCGCTGAAACTGTTCCTCGTCTCCGTCGTGTCCACCGCGGTCATGCTGTTCGGCATCAGCCTCGTGTACGGCGCGACCGGTGCCATGCACCTGGACCGGATCGCGCCCGCCCTCGCCCGGCTTCCCGCCGACCTCGACCCCGTCGCCGCGCTGGGCTCCGTGCTCGTCCTCGCCGGGTTCGCGTTCAAGGTCGCCGCCGTCCCGTTCCACTTCTGGGCCCCGGACGTCTACCAGGGCTCCCCGCTGCCCGTCGCCGCGTTCCTCGCCGTCGTCTCCAAGGCCGCCGGGTTCGCCGGGCTCGCGATCGTCCTCGCCCTGGGCCTGCCCGCCTACGGGCACGTGTGGGGCCCCGTCGTCGCCGTCCTGGCCGCGCTCACCATGACCCTCGGGAACCTCGCCGCGCTCCGCCAGCGGACCGCGATCCGCCTACTCGCCTGGTCGTCGGTGGCCCAGTCCGGCTACATGCTCGCGCCCCTCGCGGTCGGCTCGCACCGCCTCCCGGAGGCCGTCGCCGCCACCACCGCCTACGTCGCCCTCTACGCCGTCATGAACATCGGCGCGTTCGCCGTCGTGATCGGCTTCCACCGCCGCGGCACCACGAAACGCTGGGACACCCTCGACGACTACCGCGGCCTCGCCCACCGCAGCCCCGCCGTCGCCACCGCCCTCGCCTTCTTCCTCATCTGCCTCGCCGGCCTGCCCCCCGGCGTCATGGGGCTGTTCGCGAAGGTCGTCGTGTTCCGTGCCACACTCGCCGGCGGCGTCACCTGGCTCGCCGTCGTCATGGCGATCAACACGGTGATCGGCCTCTACTACTACCTCGCGTGGGCGGTCCGCCTCTTCACCCCGTCCGCCACCAGCGAGGACTACGACGCGGCGCCCGGCCTCGGCGTCCGCGTCGCCATCACCGCGGCGGCCGCCGGCGCGGTCGTGCTGTCGGCCGCGCCGCAGATCGTCCTGCGGACGATCGCGCTGGCCACCTGACTGGGGAAACGTTTGGGAACGTTCCCCCAGGTCAAACCGTTGATGTTCATGCCGGAGTCGACGGGGAGGCAACGCAGGTGCAGTTCAACGGCGTCAAGACGGCAGCATTGATCGCTGCGCTGTCGGCACTGATGCTGGTCGCCGGCTGGACGTTCGGCGGCGGGGCCGGTCTGACGATCGCGCTGGTCATCGCCCTCGGAACCAACGGCGTCGCGTACTTCTTCAGCGACCGGATCGCGCTGCGCTCGATGCGCGCCCACCCGGTCGGCGAGGTCGAGGCGCCGCTGCTCTACCGGCTCGTCCGGGAGCTGTCGACCTCGGCCCGCCAGCCCATGCCGCGCCTGTACGTCTCCGAGACCCGCCAGCCCAACGCGTTCGCGACCGGCCGCAACCCGCGCAACGCCGCCGTCTGCTGCACCCGCGGCATCCTCCAGATGCTGGACGAGCGCGAACTGCGCGCCGTCCTCGGCCACGAGCTGTCCCACGTCTACAACCGCGACATCCTCATCTCGTCCGTCGCCGCCGCGATCGCCACCGTCATCACCTACCTGTCCCACCTGGCGATCTTCCTGCCGATCGGGCGCTCCGAGGACGACGACGGCCCCGGCATCCTCGGAGCCCTCCTCATGCTGATCCTCGGCCCGGTCGCGGCCGCGGTCGTCCAGATGGCCATCAGCCGGACCCGCGAGTACTCCGCCGATGCCGCCGGCGCCCGCCTCACCGGCGACCCGCTGGCCCTGGCCTCCGCCCTCCGCAAGATCGACGCAGGCACCCGCGCGCTCCCCCTGCCGCAGGACCCCGAGCTCGCCACCACCAGCTCCCTGATGATCGCCAACCCGTTCCAGGGCGCCGGCATCGGCAAGCTGTTCTCCACCCACCCCCCGACCGCCGACCGCATCGCCCGCCTGGAACGCATGGCCGGCCGCCGCTAGATTCGACCGAACCACTCCGGACGCCGCCGCGTCATAACACACAAGAGCGCGCCGGCCACTTCTGCGGGGGATGGGGCCGGCGCGCTCCCCTCGTCCTACCGGTAGTTGATGAACTGCAGCGCGACCTCGAGGTCCTTGCCCTTCAGCAAAGCGATGATCTGCTGGAGGTCGTCCTTCTTCTTCGAGCTGACGCGCAGCTCGTCCCCCTGGATCTGGGCCTTCACACCCTTCGGCCCCTCATCCCGGATGATCTTGCCGATCTTCTTCGCGTCCTCCTGGGCGATGCCCTCCTTCAGGCCCACGCCCAGCTTGTACACCTTGCCCGACAGCTTCGGCTCACCCGCGTCGATCGCCTTCAACGAGATCCCCCGCTTGACGAGCTTGTCCTTCAGCACGTCCAGCACGGCGTTCGCCCGCTCCTCGGTGTTCGCCTGGATCTCGATCGACTCCCCGGACCACTTGATCCCCGCGTCCACGTTCCGGAAGTCGAACCGGGTCGCCACCTCCTTGGCGGCCTGGTTCACCGCGTTGTCGACCTCCTGCCGGTCGAGCTTCGACACGATGTCAAACGACGAGTCGGCCATCGCCCACACATCCCCTCAGCAGCAGCATCACGATCTACAGAGCGTATCGACTCCCCACGCCCCGCACGCCCCGCCTCGATGTCACACCCACCCCGACGGTCCGCTATCCTTTCCAGCGAAACACCACGGCGGGTTGCCCGAGTGGCCAATGGGAGCGGACTGTAAATCCGTCGGCTTAGCCTACGCAGGTTCGAACCCTGCACCCGCCACACCACACAGAACAGCCCCTGACCAGCATCAACGCGGTCAGGGGCTGTTCTCGTCGCTTCCCGGTGAGTCCCGACTCCTACCGGCGATTGCCGGGTGTTCACGGGACAGTGACGGGACAAGCTTTGCGGCCGTGGCCTCCCTAGTCGTCCTTGAGAGCGTCCTCAATGCGGCCATTCCACATCTGCTCATGACCGTCGATGCACCCGGCGTAGACCCGTAGCAGGACATCGACGCCATGGCCGGCGCGGCGGGCGACCTCGGGCGCCGGGACGCCGGCGTTCAGGGCGAGCGTGACGCCGCTATGGCGGAGGTCGTAGGGCCGTCCAGCCAGAGGAGAGGCCACCTGTCCGGGTGTGAGCGCCAAGTCGCGGGCGACCTGCCAGACGCGCCCGTACACGCTCTCCGAGAGCGGCCCACCGCGCCCACCGGAGAACAGCCGGCCATCCGGCGCCGTCCCGTGCTCGGCCAGGTGATGACGCAGCAGCCGGACGAGCTCGGGCGGAATCGGCACGGGCCGAGCGACCTTCTTCGCCCGGTGCTTCAACTGCCGTTCCTCGTGGCTCGTCCCGGTGTCCGTCCACTCCGACCCGACGCGGGGCGAGTTGCCGCTGAGCAAGAGCTGGCCCCATCCCTCGTCGGGCAGGTTGATGCAGTCGCTCTTACGCAGGACTTTGGCCTCACCGGGCCGCATGTAGGCGTAGTACAGGCAGCCGTAGAACGCGGTGAGCTCGGGCCGCTTGTCCTCGATCGCGGCCAGGAGCGCCCGGACCTGGCGGGGCCGCGCCACCACGTTGCGGTTGACCTCCTCGGCGATGGCCGGGGCCTTCCAGGCCACGCGGTCGATGGGGTTCGCCGGCAAGATGTCGAGCTCTACGGCGTAGTTCAACGTGCCGTAGAAGATCGCTCGCTTCCGGGCGACGGTCTTCGCCGCGGCGGGCGTGCCGTCCATCTTGAGCGCGATCGTGTCTAGCGCCGAGCGGATGAGTTGGGACCGCTGGTCTTTCTCGTTGAGCGTGACGACCTTCAACGAGTTGTCCTGTAGCCACTTGAGCGCAGCGGCCTCCTTGCCGGTGAGCTTGGTCGTCTCTCGGCGGACCTTGTGGAAGGCCCAGCCGTACAGTGCGGCGCGTAGAACCTTGTCGTCAGGCTTCCCGCGCTTCGAGGCCACCAAGACCGGCGTGACGGTCGCGAGGGCATCGGCGATGCCCGTCCGGGACTTGGCCGCGGCGTGCGGCCACTTGAGATCCACGAACCGGCACGCGAGGTCGAACCACGTGACCGCGAGTTGGGCCCGGACCATGGACTCCGGAAGACCCGTCTCCGTGTCGAATCCCTCGCCTCTCCTTGCGGCCTGCATGAGCTTGGACCGGTAGCTGTCGGCCAACGCCCGTTCGGTGAACCATTTCGAGGATTCCCTGCCGTTGACCGTCCAACGGACGCCGTGACCGCGCTTGCGATTCTTCCTGGCCAGCCCCCAAAAGCTGACGTCGTGGGAATAGGCCACTTCAGACCGCCCCCGCGACCTCGGTGCGCGTCGAGAGCCACGCGTCGAGGTCGTCACGGTGGACGCGAATGCGTCCGTTCGGCAGCTTGATGCACTTGGGGGCGGTGCCGAGCGTTCGCCAGGTGTCGAAGGTGCTCCGGGACACACGAAGCTCGTCGAGCACTTCGGCGAGCGTGAGCAGGTTGGACGGCGCGGCGAGATTCCGAGCGGCCATGCTGGGCCCTTCTGGACGTGATCGGTTGGACGGTGCCGGCGGCGGGCTTGGTGGCTTGTGCGCCGGGCGACGGAGCGTGAGGCGAGTCGAGGGCCGAGGGGGTGCGCGGGGACGGGGGACACGGGGACAGAAGGCGACACAAGGACTTGCGTCGGCTTCTGTCACCCTGTCCCGGCGTCCCGGTCGCGAGATCTGCGCCGGGAGCGGTAACGGCCCGTAACGGCGTCCGAGGCGAGTCACCGGAAGTCCTCCGACAGGTCGGGGTGGGTCTCGTAGCCCGGTGAGGTGGGCCGTCCTCCCGTCCGTGTGCCGGGTACCTGGCGAATCCAGCCGTGGGTTTGCAGCACACGCAGGACCGGTTCCAGGTCGGCGACCTTCCGGGCGCGATTCTTGAGCGGGCCGCGCATGAGGTCGCGGGCAGTGAATCGGGCGGTTTCGGTGCGGCGTGCCCAGTCCAGAACGGTGCGGGCATGGTTGACGGCAGGGTCGGCGCCGATGGCGTCATAAGCCGCTTGGGCGTGCGCGGTGAAGTACTCGCCGAGCTGGCAGGCTTCCCGGAACGTGGCGAGGTCGATCGGGCGCCCGTACCCGTCGCGCAAGTGCTTCGCCAGATGAAGAAGGGCGGCAATGCGCACGACGGCGCCGACCAGCTTGCCACCCCAATCGGTCATGTGGGCCAGGTCGCCGCTACCCGGGCGAAAGCGCGGCTCGGTTGCCTCCAACAGGTCGATGACGGCCTCTTGTGCTTCGCCGGTGAACGTCAGGGCGACAGGTTCGCCGTCCGGGTCGCCGAACCTGCGCAGCGACAGGACGAGATCGGTAAGCGTCCGCTCGTAGGCGTGGGCGGCGTGCGCGGGGATTGGGGCGGGACGGGCGTTGCGGTGGCCGAGCATGGATTCCGGCATGGTGATCAGCAGGCGTCCGAGCAAGCCCTGTTCACGGAATTCGGGGGTGTCACCGAGCCCGGCCAGCACGCCGGGTTGCAGGCACACGCCGATGGTCAGGGCGGCGGCGTCGATGCGCTCGGACGAGCGGCCCACGCGCTCGATGCGCATTTCCTCGCCGGCGTGCCCGGACAGGAAGACGCCGATGTCCGGGGAACCGGAGTAGCGGCCACCGGCGATCGAGAACAGCTTGCCGCCCTCGGGCGCCATGACGGCGTATCGGCCGTTCTGTTCGGCCAGTCGTGAGGTGACCTTCTCAACGGTCGAGTCGTTCCCGCCGAAGAGCGCGGGCTCGGCGGGCACCGTGGCGTTGTCGAGAGCCATCCGCGCGGCGGACGCGTCGGCGCGCCGGTCGAGACTGTCCGGGTGGTCGGTGGCGGCTTTCTCCGAACGCTCGGCCTCGGCCTCAGCGACCTTGCGGGCAATGGTCGCCTCGGCGATGAGCGGCGCGGCCAGGTCGGTGAGGATGCCCTCGGCGGCCCGGATGGGGCCGGTCATGGCCTTGTAGACCTCGGACTTCCGGTTCCCGGGCGGCAGGACCATGACCAAGAACAGGTTCACCGGCTCCGACCATGCCCCCGCGCTCACCGTCACGTTGCCGGCGGCGGCCACGGCGAGCGCGGCCAGGGCGAGACACCCGGCCAGATCTACCGGCGTCTGGGTGACGTCGGCGACGCCAGCGGCGTACTCGGCGGCCCAGTCCGGAAGGCACCAAATGGGGAACGTCGGCAGGTCGGGCGCGGTCGAGAGCGGCGTTGGGTCGGGCCAGCCGCGCCGGTCGGCGCCGGTCACGGCGGCGACCTCGGCGGCCACTTGCGCGCGCAGCTCGGCGGCGTCGCCCTCGGCGACGGTGGCGAGCTGGACGAGCCGGGTACCGGTCTCGGCGACGGTGCGGGCGTATGCCAGGTCCCGCACCATGTGAGCCCAGTAGACGGCGTTCGCCGCGGTCGGGACACGGCTGATCAGCGTGTGGAGGTACGGGCCACCGCCGAGCTTGGCCAGTTGGCGGGCGCCGATGTGCGCACCGACCGAGAGCGGGTCGGCGGGCGCGCCACGGTCGGCCAGCGCGCACACCGCGTCCCAGATCTGAGCGTGCGCGGGCCGGTAGAAGTCGGCGCCGTCCAGCAGCGGCCGGACCTCGGCGAGCGCGGTCGGCGAGAGCATCACCCCGCCGAGGACGTATTGCTCGGCGTCGATGCTGTGCGGTGTCGCGTCGAGGTCGGCGCCGGCGGGCGCGCTGTCGACCACACGCAACGATGCGGGCTTGGTCATGCGGCGTCCTCGGTGAAGATGATCAGGCCCTCGGGGGTCAGGACGAACTCGTGTCCGTGCTCGCAGAGCCACAGGTCGCCCGGAGTCTCGGGGGCGAGCGCGGCCCAGCAGGTGACGACGGTGCGGCAGTGCGGGCAGTCGGGGCCGTCCAGCACGGGCCAGTGGGTGACGGGGATGAACCAGTCGGTGGGGCAGGCGCGGCAGCGCCAGACGTTGACCTCGTCGCCCTCGGCGAAAGTGGCGGGCCCAATCCATGCCACGTCGGCGGAGCGGCGGCAGGTGGGGCAGTCGGGGGCGGCCAGCACGGGCCATTGCTCGACCGGCGGGAACGGGACTTGGTTCGGTGTCATCATGGAGTGACCTCCTTCTAGGGACCTGGCGGTTCCGTGATCGGTTGGAGGTGCGGCCCTCGGCGGCGTGCTTGGTGGCTTGTGCGCCGAGGGCCGCTTTGCCTCCTGGTGCGGGCGGTGTTGCACCTGGCGTTGCGGGCGGGCGGGGGTTTGGGGGTTGGTTGCCTGTTCGGCGGGGGTGCAACGCGGGTGTTGCGCCCCTGTGTTGCAGGGGTGTTGCACCTCCCGCGTTGCACCCGTTGCACCATGATCAACTTCGCGCGGCGCGCTGCCTGCGCGCAGCCGTGCGGGTGCGCGTGCGCGCGGGTCAGGCGGCGTCGGAGACGGCGAGCAGCAGGTGACGTTGGGCGTCGTCGTCGTAGCCGAGCACGCCCTGTTCGCGTAGGCGGCGGATCTGGTTCTGTGCCCACTGGCGGGACAGGCCGGCGCCGGTCCACACCTCGGACAGGTCGGCGGTGGTGAAGTCCTCGCGGCCCTCGGCGGCCCATGCGGCGATGCGCTCACGCAGCGCCTGGCGCGCCTCGGCGGCGGTCATGGTCGGCTCGGGCCGGGTGAACTCCCATTCCTCGTCGTCGGGGTCGTCCTCGATCGGATCGTCCATGCCGGCGGTCATGGTCGGGTCGGGGTCCTCGGTGGTCAGCTCGTCGGCAGCCGACCAACCCTCGTCCGCGTCGCCTTCGGCGTCGTCGCGGGCGTCGTCCGTGGGGCCGGGCTCGCCGACCGGGCGAGCGCCCGTGGTGCCGGTGGCGTTGCCGGTGATGGCGGCGGTGAACTCGTCCACCGTCTTGCCGGTGGCGGGCCACTCGGCAGCGTGGGCGGCTATGGCGGCGGTGTCGGGCTTCCCGCTGGCGTCGAGCCATGCGAAGGTGCGCAGCGGCATCGCGATGCGCTCGATGGGGATGCCGGGGGCGTCGAGGTAGGCCATACCGGGCTGGGACGATCCCCACAGTTCCGGGCGGGCCCCGGCGTCCTCCTGAGCCTCGGACAGGCCGAACGCGGCGTCATGGGAGTTGGCGACTCCGAAGCACATGTTGGCCAGCTGGCCGCGGGCGATGGTGGGCATCTGCGTCCAGTCCGAACGCTGCAAGCTCATGACGATGGTTCCGCCGGCGGACCGGACGGCCTTGAGCAGTCGGAGGAAGGTCTCCATGCCCTTGTCGCCGAGGGCGTCGCCGATGTCGGGGAACTCCTCCAGCCACAGCACCCAGTAGGCCAGCCCGCATCCGGGCTCCCAGTTGACGTATCCGCGCGCCGAGAGCCAGTCGGTACGGGGCTTGAGCTGCGCTTCGATGTCGCTGATCAGGGACCGCACACCCTGTTTGGTGGTTTCGAAGCGGTGCAGGGCGGGGCGGAGCGGTCCGAGGGTCTGCTCTCCCTTGGTGATGTCGGCGGCGAACACCGCCACGTCCGTGCGGGTGATGATCTCGGCGAGGTAGTCCCAGGCACCGCCGATGGACTTGCCGGAGCCGGTCTTGCCCATGAACTGGCGGTGGCTTCCGGGGATGGTGTCGGCGACGTCGTCGCCGTCCTGCCAGACGCCGGGGCGGACCGGTTCGGCGATCGAGCCGCCGGGCCGGGACGGTCCGGGCCAGGGGATCGGGGCGCGCATGATGCGCGGGTCGGACAAGGTGACCTTGGCGCGGTCGGCGCGGTCGGTGTCGGCGGCCACCGACAGGGTGCCGGGTGGCAGGCCCATGGCGCCCTCGATGTGCTCGGTCTTCTTCTGCACGTCGCCCACGGTCTTCTGTCCGGCGGGCAGCGCCATGGCGGCCTCGATCTTGCGTTCACCGGCCTTGACGGTGGCCATGCGGGCGCCGTCCAGGCCGGTGCTGTCCTTGCCTTGGTCGAACAGGAACGCCAGCGGATCGGTAACGCCGGACAGGCCGGTCTTGGCGCGGATCACGGTCCGGATGTTCCAGCCGGTGCAGACGGTCACGCCACCGGCCAGGAAGAACCAGGTCACCACCGGCTGACCGATCCCGGCGACCGAGCATGAGGTGACCCACATCCCGGTCGTGAACGTGGTGACGGTGGCGGAGCCTCGGCCGAGGATGCCGCGGGTGTGGGAGACCAGCCACGTCACCCCGGACAGGACTCCCGTCCCGAGGGTGAGGCCGATGGCCGACCATGCGACGCCGGGACCGGTGCCCCACAGGGTGTGGGCGGCGTGCCCGATTCCGGCGACGACCGGCCAGATCAGCCACGGCGGGGCGAGCGTGGCGAGTTTGGAGGCTTGGGCGGCCTTGAACCGGTCCCACGAGGCGTCGTCCACGGTGGCCAGTTGCGTGCTCTTGAGCGTGTTCTTGGCAGCCATCAGGCGTCGTCCTTGAAGTCGAACTTGGGCTTGCGCTTGGGCGGGTTGAGGATGTCGGCGAACTCGGTGCGGAACTGGTTGTGGAACTTCACCGTTTCCACCGCCGCGCCCTTGGCGTGCTCGGACGCGCGCCGCAGGCGGTTGCGCACCCGGCGGGCGCGAATCTTGACGTCCACGCCGAACAAGGCCGGGTGCCCCTTCTGGGAGGCCACCAGGGCGCCGTAGACCTCATCGGCGGCCATCTCGAACTCCATGGACAGGTCCCGGCAGATCGACCGGGACGCCTGGCTGTAAGCGGTGATCGACTTGGCCCCGGTGAACTCGATGTTCCCCAACTCCGTGACGCGCCTGCCGGTACTCAACGGCTTTCCTCCTTGGTCTCGATATCGGTCCTGGGGTCGTCCAGGGGGTGGTCGTCGGGGTCGTCGATGACCTCGGCGTCGATGGCGCCGGCGCGTCCGGCGCGGTATTCGTCGGCGATCAGGTGGCCCAGGCGTGTCGCCGAGGCCGGGGGCGTGCCGAGGGCGGCCGAGGCGAGCGCGGCCACCGCACCGGCCAGCAGTCGGGCCACAGCCCACAGACCGCGCAGGACGGCGCACAGTGCGTCCAGCGCGGCGCCGGGACGGGCGCGGTTCGGGCGGGGCGGGTAGTCCAGCGTCATCGCCGCGGCCTCCACTCCAGCAGGGGCCGAAGGTGCGGCAACCGCTTGACGGTCACCAGCACCCCGAGGGCGAACACGAACACCAGCACCCCCGCGGCGGTCGCGGTGCCGGTCGGCAGGTGCGCCAGGTGCAGGGCGAACAGGTACACCGCGCCACCGGTCGAACCGGCCAGCATGAACCGATCAGCGAACGCCAGCCGGTAGCCCGGACGCGTCCGACGGGTACGCCGGACCGGGCGGGGGTTGGGCGCGGGGGTACGGGTGGTCATGACAGGACCTCCTTGCCTGCCGTCGCGGTCACCGGGGTACGGGCGGCGGAGTCGAGGGACGCGAGGTACTCGCGGACCTGGGATGCCTTGGTCTGACCGCACCGAAGCGTGGACTTGATCCGGCGGATCGAGGGCACCTGTCCGGCGGCGATCTCTTCGGAGAACACCGCCACGGCGCGCACCTCGGCGGGGTCGCCGCTCGGACGGGTACGCCGCGCCGGGCGCACCTCAGCGGACATGGGTACACGCGCGCCGGACGTGGCGGGTACGGCCGGAGACGACGCCTCGGGTACGGCCGTGGACGCGCCCTCGGCGAGTGCGGGCACGGGTACGGGGGCCGACTCGGGTACGGGCTGGGGCGGATCGGCGTCATCACCGACGCGGTATGCCGCCTCGGCCACGTCGCCGGACTCGGGCTCGGCCTCGGCCGACTGGCGGCCGCGCCGGATCATGCCCATGAGCAACTCGACAACCAGAATGAGCGTGATGGCCGGCCACGCGCCGACGACGGCGCCGACCGGGCCATGGGCCAGCCCGTGCAGCACGTTCACCGCGACCGTTGCCGCGATGCCCAGAGCGAGCGCCACGCGCGCCAGCATCGGCGCGCGGTCACCGCGCCGGGCGGCGTCCAGCAGGACCATGGACGCGGTGAACACGAGCCCGTCCACCGTCAACGGCGTCAGGTAGGCGGTCACCCCGGACTCGCCGTTGTCGCGGACGACTTCCAGCGCGTGCCGGAACGAGACCACCGCGGCGATACCGCCGATGCCCACCACCGTGGCGGCGGTGCTGGCACGAATCACCCGATCACCCGTCCGAGGCTGCGCACTGCGCGCCTGTGCGGAACTCACCGCGCCACCCCCGCCGAGTCGAGGGCGGACATGATCGGAGCCATGCGGGCGGTCACCAGTTCGGCCAGCCGCCGCACCGATGCCTTGGCATCGGCCACGGTGAGCGCCTCGGGCGCGTCCTGGGGGACGTACAGCTCACCGGCACCGATCTCGAACAGCAACAAGGAACTGGTCAGCATCGCCGGACGGCGGGCCAGGGCTTCATCGGCCGGGGTGTGGTAGCCGCGGTTCCAGCGGTCGCCACGGTCCCAGTCGGCGAACCCCCGCACCTCGGCGAGCGCGGCCGGGCGGGGAACGGCGACCTGGACACGAGCGATCAGCGCGGCGCCTTCCTCGCTGCCGGTGAAGGTCACCGCCTGGACGCGCTCGGCCGTCCAGTCCAGGTAGGGCGGTGCCATGATCGGGGACGTGGCCACCTGCCACGCCGCAGCGGCGAACTCGCCCGGGTCGGTCGTCACCGCGCCGTCCCCGTCGCCGAACAGCCTCGGGTACTGCCGCAGATACACGCCGTACCGGGACACGCCGTCCGAGGCGCGGTCACGGTCGTCGGCGTCGTTGAAGACGAACGTCATGCCGGTCACTTCTTCTTGCCAGACTGTGCGGCGTCGTAGGCGTCCCGGACGCTCTTGGGCTCGCCGTTCGGCCACGTCGAGGACTTGTCCTTGGTCGGCTTGTCGGACATCGTTGAAGCTCCTTCCTTGGAAGGAACCCAGGGGCGTTCGCTCTTGGCCGTTCGGGCGCTCCTGGGTCCCCATTGATCGGACGGGGTCAGGCGACCTCGTCGAGGTCGAGGGCGAACAGCGCGGCCAGTTCCGTGGCGGTGAAGCCCGCCCACACGCCGTGCTCCGGGCGGATTCGCGCCGCCAGCTCGAAGCAGGCACCGCGCAGCGGGCAGGACTCGCAGACCTCGGCGGCCACGACCTCACGTGCCGCACGCTCGTCCGGCGACTCCTGGCCGTCCGGGCCGGTGTGCAAGTCAGGGTCGAAACGGCACTGTGCGCCCTCGATCGGCTCGCCGCGCAGGTCCATGGCGGACAGCGCCGAAACGGCGGTCAGGGGTCGGGACACGAGGCAGCTCCTTGATTCGGTGATCGGCTGGAAGCGCGGCCCCGGCGGCGTGCTTGGTGGCGTGTGCGCCGGGGCCGGCTGCGAGTGGCGGACGGGCACTTGATCAGCCCAGGGCGTTGGCGAAGCGGGACACGGCGTCGAAGAAGCCGGTCACGAAGCCCGCGGCCTTCTCGGGGTTCTGGAAGACGAAGACCGCCAGAACCAGCGCGGTGACCCACTGGCCGATCTTGCTCGACTTGTCCGGGAACATCCGACGCCTCCTCAGCGTTGTAACGCCAAACGTTTGGCGTTTGCTCAACTCCGATTGTGGCCATGCGCGGCCGGATGTCAAGTAACGCCAGTCGTTTGGCGTATGCAGTAGGGTCTAGTTAGGTAGCCCTAAGCGGGCTAGGAAGGAGCAGGTCAATGCAGCAGTCGGAGCGTCACGGGTTCCGCGACATCGCCGCGAAAATTCGTCAGGAAATCATGGACGGCCGGTACGCCACCGGGTCCGTCCTGCCGGCCGAGCCGGAGCTTGCCGACCGGTACGGGGCTTCCCGTAGCTTGGTGAACAGGGCAATGCAGGTACTCGCGGCCGAGGGTCTCGTCCGGCCTCGGCAGGGACGGGGCACGATGGTCACCTGGCTGCCGCCGATGCTCCACTCGCCGGCGCGCTACGACCGGGCCACCCGCGAGAACAACGGCGCCCGCGGCGCGTTCGACGCCGAGGTTCGGGCCCGTGGTCTGGAGCCGCAGCACGAGATCACCACCGAGCGCGCCGAGCCGCCGGCGGCCGTCGCCGAGGCGCTCGGCCTTCCGGCCGGTGAGGTGAACTGCCTTGTCCGGCGTCGGCGACTGCTCGCCAGCGGCATTCCCGTGCGGCTCAACGCCAGTTGGTTCCCGCTCGACATCGCCGAGGGAACCGTCCTGGAGGAGGACGGCCCGGTGATCGTCGGCGGCGTCAAGAGCGCGCTTGCCGAACTCGGCTACGCGCAGACCCGGGCGCGCGAGCAGATCATCCCGAGCCGTCTGCCCACCGAGGCCGAGGCGCACGCGCTGGAGATCAGCCCTGAGCGCACGGTCGTCGAGATCACGCATGTCGGCATGACGGCCGAGGGCCGCGCCGTCGAGGTCACGGTCTCAGTCGCCCCCGCCCACTACGTGACGGCTCAGTACGAGTTCCCGCTTGCCTGACAACCGGAAGAGACCACATCCGATGATCACGCGCCTAGTCGAAGACCACGCCCAAGCCCTTGCCGGCAAGGGCGAGCTACCCGCGTTCGTCTACGACCTCGCCGCGCTGCGTGAGGACGCGGCCGAGGTCAAGGCCGCGCTCTCGGAGCCCGGTGCGCCGGAGATCTTCTATGCCGCGAAGGCCAACCCGGACGCGCCGATCCTCCAGGCTCTCGCCCCGTACGTCGATGGCGTCGAGGTCGCGTCCGGCGGCGAGTTGGCGCACGTGCGCGAGGCATTGCCGGACGCTCGGTTGGCGTTCGGCGGCCCCGGCAAGACCGACGACGAACTACGGCTTGCCCTCGACCTCGGTGTCGAGCGCATCCACGTCGAAAGCCCCTATGAGCTGTCCCGCCTGGCCGACATCGCTCGGGCGTCCGGCCGCGAGGTCGATGTCCTGCTACGGGTCAACCTCGCCGGCGACCGCAGCGGCGTCGCGCTCGCCATGAGCGGCCCGTTCGGCATGGACCCGGAACTTATCGAGTCGTGCACCGGCATCCTGGAGAACTCTCCGCAGGTGCGCCTCCGCGGCATTCACGCGCACTTGGCGTCCGGCCTGGACGCCTCCGCCATGGTCGCCCAGTCCGCCGAGATCCTCGCGTGGGGCCGCGCGTGGCTCGACAGGATCGGCCACACCGGACCGCGTGAGTTCAACCTCGGCGGCGGCATGGCCGTCGACTACTCCACACCCGAGACCCGATTCGACTGGAAGCAGTACGGCGCCGACGTCGCCGCGCTCGCCGAGCCGGGCGAAACGCTGCGCATCGAACCGGGCCGCTCCATCAGCGTCTACGCCGGGTGGTACCTCACCGAGGTCCTGGACGTGAAGAAGGCACACGGCCAGTGGTACGCCGTCCTACGCGGCGGCACCATGCACATCCGCACACCCGTCACCAAGCAACACAACCACCCGCACGACATCCTCACCCGCAACGGCGACGGCCCTGCAGCCGCCGGTGAGCCCGTGACTCTCGTCGGCCAACTCTGCACTCCGAAAGACGTATTCGCACGCGAAGTCCCCACAGACCGCATCGCCGTCGGCGATCTAGTCGCCTTCTCCATGTCCGGCGCCTACGCCTGGAACATCTCCCACCACGACTTCCTAATGCACCCTAAGCCAGCCTTTTCCTACCTCGACAACTAGCCTTGAGGCGCCACGCAAAGTCCGTCCGTTGTTGTAAATTCGGGCGGACTTTGCTGTGCTCACTCCTGAGTAGCTTAGGATGCTGAATTCAGGCCGTGCTCCCTTTGCGTGATGCCGCGTGGGTAGGAGGATCGAGTTCTACTCGATAAACCCGAACTCCTTTACGGGCCTCATGCTGATTTAGTTTGGTCATAATGCCAACGCGATCTCCGGCGTTTGCTGCATTGACTTGTCGATCGTTAATACGCAGAGAGGTGACCGACTCTTCGACGAAGTCGACTGGCAGTTCATAGGCAATGCGGTCGCCTACGTGTAGTGGTCCACTCTGGAGGCGTAGTCCAAGTGCAGATGCCTTCGCCCAGTAGCCATCTACGTAACCAATCGGTTTGTAGTGCGCTGGTAGGGGGCACATGCGACCGGAGGTAACGAACAACTCGGCGACATCCTCATGCCGCCAATCATTGCTAATGAAGCCCCGGACAAGTCGGAACAGGTCCCATGTCGTCAGCAGTGTTAGGTCTTGCTCTTTGGCGGTCGTGAGAACGTCCGACTGAAAAACGTGCTCGTGTTCCCGGTCGAGCGCAGGAAGGTTTCGCTGGTGATTCACTATGGCCAAACCGTGAATGTCTGTGCGACCCCACTCTTTCATTCGCGGTGCAATGTACTTAGCAACCTGTAGAGCGTTGACTTCTTTGGGCTTACCAGTGATGCCCTTGACTTCGACAAGCACCGGCATAGGTGCGTCCATAATCCGCAAATCCTCTCGGCGAGGACCAGTTTCACCAGCGGCCTCGGCCTCGGCGTCGACGTCACGGACATCGTGGAACCCTATTGTCTGAAGGGCATGAATCACAGCCTGGACCAAATCATCGCCGGTTGCAGTGACAAGGTCGTGCAGGAAACCGTACCGTTGGCGCTCATTTTCAATCTTCTCTTCAAGCTGGCGTACGCGGGTACGAGAATCCTCCTGTATTGCCGTGATCTCGCTCTTGAGGGAGGCTATCCGAGGGAGGTCATATTCTGGACGACGGGTCCAGCGACTGCCTTCGGCGTGAGGAAACAGCCGTGGTGACATCTCTGGGAGAATTCGTTCAACGAGTTCAACCACTAGTTCCCTTCTTCGGCTTAGCTGAGGGAAAATGAAAATCAGGTTAAGATTGCCTTCCTGCTCCTCTGTGAAAAGTCCGGCGACGGGATCGCCGTACTTGTTTGTGGCGAGTGTCGACCAATTTTCCTCGTAGCCTCTTCCAGGCTTGACGACGCATTCAAAGTGGCCATCGTCGAAGTAGCCATCGATCCCGAGTCTTCGTGCAACACCGTTATCGGCGACGTCCATCTCCTGTCCCGTGTCCTTGTGAACAGCGAGTCGTCGTAGTGCAGGCAAAAGGCACCAGTTATCAGCTAGATAGGGCCTTGCGCGCAGGGAATCGAGATCGCCAGAGTAATCGTGGCGTTCGCCCACCATATATTTCGGGTCAAAAGGTGCGGCTGCGAAAATGACAAAGACGCCGCCGTGGCGGTAGATGCGGTTCATTGAACCTTGTGCATGCAGCATCGCCATTGGGCGCTCGTCGATCAAACCATACTTCGCTGGCGCCCAGACTGTAGTCACCCCAGGTGAGGGGTGCGCAAAAGATTCCTTCGTGCCTTCCGCTGGAGTTTGGCCTGAAAGGTTTGCGACGATGATTTCTTGCTCCGTGTGCCCCGGAAGGTCTGGGACCGGTTTCAACGCAACATAGCTTGCGGATCTGTTGACAAGGAAGCGTTTGCCGAACGTCCCCAATACAGCAGCGTAACCGCGGAGCTGTAAAGCTTCGACAATGTCTGGATCGTCATCAATTACAAGGATCTTGGGACTGGTGTACTTGGGTTTGGAGGCGATCTCTGAAAGTGTGGGCCGCCTATTTGATCTCCATATCGAAGGCAAGGTTGATCCCTTCGGTAGTCAGCTACGACCGATCAGTCACCGGGTATCGTGCAACTCGTTCGGTCGCTTGAGCGGGACCCTGACGGAACGAATGTGGCCAGGCGTAGCCCAGGTAGGAGCCTAGCCGCAGGTCACCTGCGAGATGGCCATAACTCCGTGTTCTCTCTGTAAATCCGTCGGCTTAGCCTACGCAGGTTCGAACCCTGCACCCGCCACACCACACAGAACGGCCCCTGACCAGCTTGAACGCTGTCAGGGGCCGTTCTCGTTGCTTCTCGGTAGCTCCCCACTCCTACCGGCCATTGCCGGGTGTTCACGGAACAGTCACGGAACATGGCCGGGGCGTCCGAGCGCTCTCTAGTCGACGTCCTCGACCGCGTTGTCGCCCGGACCCGTGTGAGGAGGCACCTTCGGCTTCCACTGCGAGCAGTAGGTGTGGAGCGAGTCGAAACGCCCCGTGTAGGCCGCGTACAGCGTGGCGTTCCGCACGCGGAGGATGTTCTCGTCCTGCTGGCGCAGTGCCTGGACGGTGAGGTTGTGGCTGCCCACGTACAGGCCGGACGACGTGCCCTTACTGATCTGCATGAACTTCTCGTGCATCCACGAGATGTTGTTCACCGGCCCGCAGTACCTGACGCCGCCCTCGATGTAGGAGCTGTACGCGAGCTTGTTGACCGCCGCGTAGATCAGCTCCGCCCCACCGTCCTCATAGGCGATGTCCCCGGTGAGCACTCGGACTGTACAGCCGCGCTTCCCAGCATCGATGAGCGCGTTGGCCACCGCCATCCGGGCGACCCTGACGTTCGCCACGTTGATGACGTCGTCGCTGGCACTGCGCGAGCACCTCGCCGCCTTCACGTCCGCCACGACCGGATCGTTGGACGCACTCCTGCGCGCTTTCCCGGCGGCCTCCCTCCGAGGGAACGTGTAGACCTGATACTTCCCGCCGGACGGCTTGTACACGTGACTCGACCCGTAGTTGTCGAGCCGCCCCGACCTGTTCGCGAGACGGTACATGTCGTCGAAATATCTGCTGTAGAACCTGTACAGCCCGGCGTCCCGCACCGTGATGGCACTTTCGTACGAGGTCCACTCGTGCAGATTGGCGGACGCCACGTAGACGACGTTCCGCGCGACGCCTCCCCCCTTCTTCGCGACCTTGTCGATCGTCATGAACTTGTTGTGCATGCGCGAGTAGTTGTCGCCGACCTTCCGGTTGGCGGCGCATCCGCGAGTGGATATGTAGCGCCCGCTCTGCTTCGGGAACCCGCCGGCGCCGTCCGTGACCCGCTGCCCGCACGTCCGCACCGCATCGGGCGAGTCGGCGAACGCCGCCGTCAGCTCCCGGTACTGCGGCATGCCGATCTCGCTGCCGTTGATGACGACCCTGACCTTGACGCCCCGCCCCTTCGCCCTGCTGAGAGAGGTCACGATCTTGCTCTGGCTGAAGTAGTACAGCGGGAGCCGGATCGTCGCCCCGCTCGGCGCGGCGTCGATGAGGGCCTTGGCGTGATCGGAGATCACCGTGTTGTCGTCCTCGGTGAACTTCACATAGTCGTCCACCTGATCGAGGGCGATGGGAATCGCCTCATTCGGCGGATCGGCGTGCACCGGACCGGCCGGGAGCGCGGCACTCGCGAAAGCGAGCGCACTGAGAGCGACGGGCACCTTGAGGGGGAGCTTGCTGGACATCTTCAGCCTTCCGGTAGGGATCTGAGCCTCGCTGTTGGACGCCTTCCGACCGATGTCACATCCGCTGTCTTGGCGATGAGGCTAAAAACCCTCCGAACCCTCAACTAGGGCCCTAGGACCCTAGGACCGCAGAGCGGGGACCCCAACCCGAACACCTCACGCCCAAACACCAGCGCTGCCACTGAGCCATCTGGCACAGGACGGCCAGAACGCCTCCGCGCAGTTCACCGGTGTCGATGACCTCGCCGGTCCCCTCCGGTCGTCCTGGCGGGCATCGCACTCCTGGCTAGTCGCCGTCCTCGAGAGCGTCCTCGATACGGCCGTTCCACATGTGCTCGTGGCCGTCGGTGCACCCGGCGTAGACCCTTAGCAGGACGCCGACGCCGTGACCGGCGCGTGGTGAGGTGGCCTCGCTCTGGGGCACACAGGGCCGAGGTGCGGTTGGTCCTTGGACGAGGGCTTGCGGACGCCCTGCGTGGCGGTGCCCGCCGGGGGAAGTTCTCCTCCGCGAGCTCGGTGCGGAGGGTCTCGTACGTGCTGAGGATGAGCATCCCGCCCAGCATGCGGATCACGTCTGGGAGCAGCTCGTCGGCCAGCTTCGCAGCCGTCGGGCTCTCGGAGCCATCCTGGGCAGGGACAGGAGGACCTCAGCTTGTCTGCGGCAGCGGGGGACGGGCCGGGAAGGTTTCGAGTCATGGGATCTCCTTTGAGGAACGCGATACCCAAGGCCTTCGCGCCGTTCCGAAGTGGCCACGTCGCGGTCCGAGTGCCTCATCGGTCTTGTCGTCCTACTCTCGGCGGCTCGGGACGACGGTCGCCGGGGCCGTGCGGGCGGCCGTGGTCGAGGTGTGCCGGCGTGCTGCCTGGCAGGACGGGAGTTTCGCGAGGGTCGGTCTTGTGACGCCACAATGTGGCCATGGATGCAGGAGTCGCCGCTCTTCTTGGTGCCGCTGTTGGCTCTTTCAGCACTCTGGGTGCAGCTGTCGTGAACGGTAGGACACAAGCGCGAACACAACACGCCCAATGGCGCCGTCAGTATCGACGCGATGCCTATGCCGCCTACCTCGGTGCTCTCCATGACCGCGATATGGCCATGGACGCGATACTCAAGGCCCTGCAGGCGGCTTCTCCCGACCTGGCTGAGTTGGATCGGACGGTGCAGCACTTCATCACTCGGGCCCGTGATGTCCACCGCGCCGCAGAAGTCGTCATCATTGAAGGCCCTCCATCCATCGTGGAGGCGATCGACCGCATCGCCGAGGCTTCCAGCGGCCTATCCGAGGTCATGCAGCAGATGGTGAAGGCTGCTCGCGCAGCAGATACCAGCGAGAGGATGGAGCACTCCGCTACCGCCTCAGTGAGAGAGCGACGGCTCTACCGGGCTGTCAGTGAGTTTCGTGTCCAAGCTCGCGGCGTCCTTGGCAATGCCGACTGACAGGTCATGCAGGTTGCTCGGGGGGCGGGCTGGGTGGGCGTGGGGCTCTCTTCGACCCTGCGCTGTTGAGGATGGCGGCCGGATTCTGGAAGGCAGGGCGTCCTTCGGTGTCACTGGGAGCCTCCCTATCCTCCTGTGGCGAGATCGCAGGTCAGGGCTGCTGGGGATGGTTCGCGGTGCTTCCTGTTCGGTACAGTGCGCTTCTGGCGGGCCTTGGAAAGGTGGGCGGTCCATGAAGAGCAGGAGCCCTCAGGAGAAGAAGCGACTCAGCTATGCCAAGGATCGTCGCAATGCCTACGCAGAGAATGACAAGAGTTCCAGGAACGCCGTTCGGCTGAACAAGCGGTTTCCTAATCGTGCCAACCGCCATCGCCTTCATCAGCTTCTTCAGGAGGCGGCGGGCAGTCCCGACGTGGGGAAGGCGGTTGAGGTCGAGGAGCGTCCGGGGCGTCGGAGGCCGAAGACGTGGCGCAAGGAGCCCGGTCTGCCGTTGGGGGACTGGGTCGAGAGCAGGTTGCAGCGGCGTCTCCGGTCGGAAGGTGACGGTCAGGCCGATGAGCGACGTCTGGCCCGGGTTCGGCGGCGTGGCCGGCGGGGCCGGCTCCGCACTCTCCCCACCGCACGTGTCGCGGTCGGGGGCACGGTTGAGCGGCGCTGGTAGCGCGCATTGCTCCTGCGAGGGAGAGGTGCCCGGGCTCTGTTCGGCACGAGATCATGAGCGGGTGACGGGTCTATCCGTGCCCTGCGGGAGGTGGCGGTGAGCTCAGGATGGACGCTGGTGGGCGACCCGGACGAGTTCGTCGGGGGCGAGGAGTTCCTGCTGGGACGGGCTGCGACCAATCTTCCCTTGCTGATCGCGCTGTCCGCCGTCCGCCGTCCGGGTGGCGGGGCGCCTCCATTGTTCGGCTGGTGGACGGGCCCCGAGGGGATGGTCGGGGGCGCGTTCGTTCGTCCGTCCTTTGGTCCGCTGCTTCTCGGTGACATGCCGGTGGAAGCCGCCGCAGCGCTGCCCGGGTATCTGGACGATGCGCCGCACGCGTGGGAGGGACGCAGCGATGTCGTCGAGGCGTTCGCGTCGGAGTGCCCTGGGCAGCCGGTCGGCCACCGATCGCGGCTGCACCGGCTGGAGACGCTCCAGCCGTACTCGACGCCGGACGGTTTCGCGAGGCCGGCGACGTCGGCGGACCACGATCTGCTGGACCGCTGGTACGAGGCCGTCACCCGGGGACATGGCTCGCCCGGCGCGGTGGCGGGCCGGCTCGCTTCCGGCGACCTGCACCTTTGGGAGACCGGTGGCCGCGTGGTGGCGGTGGCCGGACACGGGCCCCGGTTCGGCTCGGCGGTGCGCCTCGACCCGATCTACACCGCGTACGAGCATCGGGGGTACGGCTACGCGACCGCCTTGGTGGCCGCCGTCACCCGTTCGTTGCTGACCAACGGCGCGACCGAGGTCGTGCACGTCACGACCCCTGCGAACCCCGCCGCCCATCAACGTCTCGGCTTCCAACCCGTCGCCGACTACGTGACCTACTCCCGCGCCGCCTGACGCAAACGGCAGAGTGGCCGAGGACAGCGCTTTTGCTAACGGTTTGCGTTCGTGGGTGGTCCGAGCTGCGGGAATCAATCCTGTAGCCGAAGCACAAACGAAGGGACGAAGTGCACCAATGGCAGAGCAAGGTTTCAACTAACGCGCAACCAGGTCGTCGCAGCCCTGATCGCCGGGGCGATCGTTGGGGAGCCGCACTCCGCGAGGAAGAGGCGCAGGGGTCGACCACGCAGAGCGTACGAGACCACGGTGCCGCCGAAGACGACGCTGGTCGTCACCCCGGGCTTCGAGATGCGCAAGATCTACGGGAACTCGCACTGCACCTGGAGTAACTGCGAAACCGGGAGGTGTAAGAGCTTCGTGCTGACCGCGCCCCACGGCCGCTACACGGCGTTCAAATAGCCGGCCGCTGGCGCCGCAGAAGTGACTACTTTTATGTTATTTCGGGATTCACGTAAAGGCGGTCTCGTGTCTGTCGACGCTTTTGTCTGGCCTCCTTCGCATGTGCCTTCTCGCACGGGATGGCCGCGGTTCGGTCCCTGACTCCGCCATCCCCGGCTACGGCTGGGCAGCAAGCGTGCGATGCAGGTCGCTGAGGAAAACGCGCCTGAGTGCTCTCGGTGGTCAGCGGCACACCTTCCTGGCTCCGCGGATGCGCGCGACGCCGCTGACTCCGCGCGCTGATCCCGATGCGATGGCTGCCGTGCTCACCGAATGCTCTCAGCCACTTGCGCTAGGGCGTGGTGCACGGACGGTACGTCCTGCGGGCTCGGTCCCGCAGTCAACTGAAAAACAAGAGAAAAGAGAGAACCATGGGAGACGCCAAGATCACCCGGCGACAGGTCATCGGAGCAGCGGCTGTCGGGGCTGTGCTCGCAGTGACGGGTGGCAAGGACAAGGACGAAGAGAAGAAGAGCCCCCAGCAGGAGGCTCCTCGCTCTGGCGACTCCACCACGGAGCAGCCGAAGCGCTGATCGCGAAGAATTCAGCCGGGCCCCCCTCCACGAGGGGGCCCGGCCCTACTTTTGCGATGCCTCTTCCTGCTGCGGTTCGTCTCCAGGCAGGGGCCGGGGTTAGAGGCCGAGGGCGTGGCGGAGGTCGGGGGCCGACCGCAGGACGATCAGGGCGCCGATGGTGATGAAGGCGATCGGGACCAGCCATCGGCCGTGCTGGTCGAGGAGGTCGATGACCTTCTTGTGCGAGCCGAGCCAGGACGCGGCCAGGCACCACAGGGCCACGCCGGCGGCGAAGACCGCGACGGTGACGAGGGTGGACTCCGGGCCGATGGCGCGGAAGACCGGGGTGTAGGCCGAGATGTTGTCGGCGCCGTTGGCGATCGTCACGCCGGCGATCGGAAGCAGGCCCGAGGCCACCGCGGGCGGGCCGTCGTGGCCGCGGGAACGGACGGCCGCGACGAGACCGCGGACCCCCAGTGCCAGCGGGATGAGGCCGAGCAGGCCGATCCACGCGTCCGGGACGATCGTCAGGCCCAGCGCGGCGACCACCGAGACGAGGACCAGGGCGGCGATGCCCGTGTACTGGCCGGCCCAGATCTGCCAGGTCCTGGGGGAGCCGGTCGCGCGTCCGGAAAGGAAGAGCACCGTCAGGACGATGAGGTCGTCGACGTTCGTCGCCGCGAACATGCCGCACGCGGCCGAGATCGTGCCTGCGATTCCGTCCACCCGGCGGAACCTACCGGAGGGGAGCGGAGGCCGGGGAGGGCCCCGGCCTCCACCGTCAGCCCCTGCGCGCCGGGAGGATGCGCTTCACCGCGAGGCCCGCGGAGACCAGGGTGAAGAGCGCGAGGCCGAGCCAGAGGGCCTGCATGCCGAGCCAGGGGGACGCGGCGGCGGCGCCGCCGAAGCCGGCGGCCACCCCGCCGATCGGGGGATTGTTGTACATGGATCACCATTTCCTTTCTTTGCGCCAGGCGGCCTGCCAGAACGCACGCGCCTGGACGATCTGGAGGAAGACGTCGAAGACCATCTCGACGACGATGGTGGCGGCGATCGCCATCTGCGCCGGGCCGCGCCGGCGGACGGTCACCACCCGCTCCACCATGAAGATCACTGTGATGCCGGCCCACAGCGGGCTGATCTGGATGCCGCCGAGCCAGATCACCGAGTAGGTGAGCGAGAGCAGGTAGGCGGTGATCACCAGGATGCCGACGAGGGAGAGCAGTTGCCGTCCCCAGTAGGGGCGGGTGACGGGCGTCCAGCCGTAGTCGACGAGGTTCTCCAGCGCGCCGCGCTTCCAGCGGAGCCTCTGCTGGGCCAGTTCGCGCCACGTCGGCATCACCTCGGTGGTGAGCGTGCACTCCTTGGGGCAGAGGATGCGGAAGCCGAGGTGGAGGATCGCGAGGGTCAGCTCGTTGTCCTCGGTCAGGACGCGGACGTCGTAGACGTGCGGCAGGCCTGGGAGGCGCCGGTCCCGGCGTGCGGCGATCACTTCCTGGAGCGTGGCGGCCCGGAAGATCGTGGCGGTGCCGGTGAGGACGAGGGCCTTGCCCTGCAGCCGCCGGACGTCGCGGGCGTAGCGCGCGTACTCGTTGCGCTGGAACATGCCGACGGCGCCGCCGCCCGGCTTGCCGGTGAAGGTGCCGCCGACGGCGGCGTACCGGCCGGTGGCGAGGTGGTCGACGCCGTGCCGGATGAACCCGGGGTCGAGCGCCGAGTCGGCGTCCATCACCATGATCGCGTCGTCCGGGCCGAAGATCGGCAGTAGCCGGTCCAGGACCTGGTTCAGCGCGCCCGCCTTCTTGTGCCTGTTGCCGCGGGTGCCGACGATCTCGACGCCGCACAGCTGCGCGAACGCGGCGGTGGCGTCGGTGCAGTTGTCGGCGATCACGATGATGTGGTCCGGGGGGCGCTCCTGGCGGCGCAGCGAGGCGATCGTCTCGGTGATCTGCTTGGCCTCGTTGTGCGCCGGGATCAGGACGGTCACGCGCATCGCGTCCGCGCGCACGGCCGGCAGGTCGCGCTTCCCGTCGCGCTTCCCGTCGCGCTTCTGCGGCACGGGCGGTGCCGGCACGGGCGGTGCCGGCACGGGCGGTTGCCGGACGCGGGCGGACGGGCGCGGGCGCGGGGGCGGGGGCTGGGACGGGGCCGAGGGGCGCCGCACTGGCGGGGGCATGAGCGCGGCCGCCGTCCGGTCGGGGACGGTGACGGTCGGGGACGGGGAGCGGTGGGGGGCCGGGCCTCCCCACGCCGCCGAGGACGCCAGGTGTCCTGAGCCGGGTGCCCGCCGGACCGGGGACGTTCCGCCGAGGGGTGCCGGGTGGGCCGTGCGGGGGAGACGGTGCCGGCCCTGGCGGGGGCCGGGTCCGTCGGGGGTTCCGGAGGCGGAGCGCATGTCAGCGGGTCCCTTCGGTGCGCACGAGGTGGCCGAAGGCGATGACGTTGTCGACGTAGTGGCCGGTGGCGCGGTCGAACCGCCCGCCGCAGGTGATCAGGCGGATCGCCGCGTAGCCGGGGTCGGAGTAGACGCGGCGGGTGGGGAAGCGGGCCTTGCCGAACCTCTCGACGGAGTCGACCCGGAAGACGGCGGTGCGGCCGTCGGCGCGCAGGACGCTCGCCCGGTCGCCGGGGCGCAGCTCTCCGAGCCGGTAGAACACGGCCGGGCCGCGCGCCGAGTCCACATGTCCGATGATCACGGCCGCGCCCCGGCTGCCGGGCGCGGCGCCGAGGCGGTACCAGCCGGCCTCCTGCGCGCGGCTCAGCGGGGGCGTCTCGACGGTCCGGTCCGGGTTCTTGGCCAGTTTCATGAGCGATGTCCGGACGTCGATCCGCGGCACTTCGAGGCGGAGCGGCGCCGCGGGCTTCAGGGCCGCCGCGGTGGCGGGTTCGGCCGGACGGGACGCGTCGGGCGACGGCATCGGCGGAGCGGCGGTCGCCGGGTCCGCGCGGAAGGCATGGAAGGCCAGGAACGCGGCCACGAGCAGGGCGGACGCACCCACGGCGACGGCGGCGAGGACACGCGCGCGTTGACTGCGAGGGGTCACGGGGGGTCGCTCTCCTTCGCGGCTCGGTGGTGGGGGCGCCACGGATCGCGGCGATGTTCGAACGGTAATGGGCCAGAGTTAACGATTGGGGCTTGAGGACGGTGAAGTCGCAGATGAACGGCCTGTGACAGTTGAGGTGACTTGTTCCATGTGGGAGTCATTGGTCCTGTCAAGCAGCCCGTTCGCGCGGGACGTCGCAGACCAGGGGGCCGCTTGAGAGCTCCGGCATGCGCTTCTTGACCTGCGAAGACGTTGATTCGGACGGGGGCGGCCGGTCGCCGGTGCGGGCGGGCCGGCGCCGTCGGGATGACCATGGAGCGGATACAAAGATCGCTGTCCGAAAGTGGCCCATCTCTCAGCCGAAAAATGATCTTCGCAGGTCACAGGACTGAAGGCGTGGCCTACTCGTCGTGCCCGAAAACGTGCGTGCGGCTCGGGCCATGCTCGGCGGCGGGCCGAGCATGACCGTCCCACTGGCGACCACTTCAGGACGCGGGGCGGGGGAATCGGTCTAGCGGCCCGCGGAGGGCTGTTCAGCGGGTAGACCTGCATCCGTGCAGGTGAGTTATGTGAGTGTGGCGACGCCGGGACGGGATAACGAGGACTTCGTGGCGGCCGGGCCCGGATGGGTGGTGCTGCTGGACGGCGCGACGGCGCCGCAGGGGGTGGACAGCGGGTGCCGCCACGATCCGGCGTGGCTGGTGCGCAGGCTCGGCGGTCGGATCGCGGCGCTGCTGGCGCTGGAGGACGGCAAGCCGCTGCCCGACCTGGTCGCCGAGGCGATCAAGGTGACCGGGGAGGCGCACACCGACACGTGCGACCTGGAGAATCCGGACAGCCCGTCCGCGACCGTGTCGCTGCTGCGCCGCCGCGGCGCGGCCGTGGAGTGGTACGTCCTCGCCGACTCGCCGATCGTGGTGGACGTCGGCGAGATCAGGGTCTTCCGGGACGACCGGGTCGACCATCTGCCGAGCTACACCCTGGAGGGCGTCCGGCGGTCGCGCAACAGTCCCGGCGGGTTCTGGGTGGCGAGCACCAGGCCGGAGGCCGCGTACGAGGGGCTGACCGGTGAGGTGCCGGTCGAGGGGCTGCGGCGGGCGGCGGTGCTGAGCGACGGCGCGTCCAGGCTCGTGGAGCGGTTCGGCCGGATGGAGTGGGGCGGCCTGCTCCGGCTCCTCGAGGAGGAGGGGCCGCGGGAACTGGTCAGGAGGACCAGGGCCGCGGAGGCGGAGGCGCCCGCGGCCCGCGGGAAGAGGTACGACGACGCCACCGCCGTCTTCGTCCGCTTCGATCCCTGACCGCGGCCCGACCCGCCGTTCACGCGTCGGGGCCGCCCTCCGTCAGCGCGTCGGGGCCTTGATGTGCGGCCACCAGGCGTCCAGGTCCTCCGGCAGGTGCATGCCGTCCAGGCGGAGGGTGGCGGGCATGAGGGGGAAGCGCCGTCCGGCGGGGAACGTGCGCTCGTAGGACGGCGGGTCGATCACGACGACGCGGGTGCCGTTCACGACCGGGATGTCGGCCGGGACGCCCTCGTTCCAGATCGGTTCGCCGTGCGCGTCGACGAGGTTCCACGGGCTGGAGATGATCGGGCGCCCGGGCGGGGTGTCGGCGTTGAGGAAGCAGGCGATGATCTCGGGGGCGGGACGGTCGCCGGTCAGCCCGCCGGGACGCCCGATGAGCGCGCCCCCGAGCAGGACGTGCAGCTGGAAGTTGTCGCCGATCCCGCCGATGGTGACCGTCCAGCCCTTGCGGCTCGCGCGGTCGAGGACGAGGAGGCGCTCGCCGTCCAGGACGCGCAGCAGCGCCTGGTAGTGCTCCATCTGCCCGAGGTACTGGGCGGCCTGCCCGGCGGCGAAGGCGAGGAAGTCGCGCTCGGCGAGGCCCGCCCGCACCGAGGGGCCCATCTGCAGGACGGTGCAGCCCGCCATCGTGAACTGCGGCAGCGCGAACCACGACATCATCGCGGTCACGGCGCCGTCCCCGAGGTGCGGCGCGACGGTGTCGAAGACCTGCTGGGACGGCTGCTCCTCCTGCATGTCCGGGGGCGGCTTGCCGCCGGCGGCCTGGTCCCACGCGTTCGCGAACGCCAGCGCGGCGGCGGTGACCTCGGAGAGGCGGTGGACGAGGGGCCCGCCGACGGGGGCGGGGTCGGCGCCGTTCTCGACCCAGGCGCCGGAGACGATGGCGAGCCAGCCGCCGAGGTTCGGGGGCGCCTCGGCGATGCCCTCCGCGAGGCGGGGCATCGCGGCGTTCATCTCGGCGGGCGAGGCCGTCTGGAACACCTGCATGAGCTGCGGGAGGAGGTCGCCGAAGGAGCGGTCCTCGACCACCGCGGCCCGGACGATCTGATCGACGAGATGCTGGAGCGACATAATCGATCACCCTGGCATATCGGGTGCGCCGGGAGGGAACCCGCGGCACGATCCTGGAATCTGATTCTAGAATGAAGTCCATGGAGCCACAGGATCTCGCCGACGTGCTCAGGGCCGTCCGCAGCTTCGTCCGCGACCAGGTCGTCCCGTGCGAGGAGGAGATCGAGGAGACCGACGCGATCCCGGAGCGGCTGCGGCGCACGTCCCGCGACATGGGCCTGTTCGGGTATGCGCTGCCCGAGGAGTACGGCGGGCTCGGCCTCTCGCTGAGCGAGGAGGTGCGGCTGGTCTTCGAGCTCGGCTACGCCAGCCCCGCGTTCCGCTCGATGTTCGGCACCAGCAACGGCATCGCCGGGCAGGTCCTGGTGAACGCCGGGACGGCGGCGCAGAAGGACGCCTGGCTGCCGAGGCTCGCGTCCGGCGAGGTCGTCGGGGCGTTCGCGCTCACCGAGTCCGAGGCCGGGTCCGACCCGAGCGCGCTGACCACGACCGCGGGCCCGCGACGGCGACGACTACGTCATCGACGGCGCCAAGCGGTTCATCACCAACGCGCCCGAGGCCGACGTCTTCATGGTCTTCGCCAGGACGGGCGGCCCCGGCTCGCGCGGCATCTCCACCTTCCTCGTAGAGAAGGGCACGGACGGCCTGCGCGTCGGCCCGTCCGACGAGAAGATGGGCCAGCGCGGAGCCCACACGGCCGAGGTCTTCTTCGACGGCGTGCGCGTCCCCGCCGACGCCATGGTCGGGACGGAGGGGACGGGCTTCCGTACCGCGATGGCTTCGCTCGCCCATGGACGGGTAAGCATCGCCGCCGTCTGCGTGGGTCTCGCCCAAAGGATCCTGGACGAGACAGTCGCGTACGCGAAGGAACGCAGCCAGGGCGGCAGGACGATCGGCGAATACCAGCTCGTCCAAGGGCTCATCGCCGACTCGCAGACCGAGCTGTACGCGGGACGCTCGATGGTCCTGGAAGCGGCTCGCGCCTACGACGCGGGCGAGGACACCAAGCTCGGCCCGTCCTGCGCCAAGTACTACTGCTCGGAGATGGTCGGACGGGTCGCCGACCGCGCCGTCCAGGTCTACGGGGGCATGGGCTACATGCGCGGCGTCGCCGTCGAGCGCTTCTACCGCGACGTCCGTCTGTTCCGCATCTACGAGGGGACGAGCCAGATCCAGCAGCTCGTCATCGCCCGCGACCTGCTGCGCTGACCAGCGCGGACACCGGCACGGGAATCCGGTTCGCACCACGCGCCCTGGCCGTGTATGGTTTCACTGCGCGAACGACGCAGGCCCCTTTAGCTCAGTCGGCAGAGCGTCTCCATGGTAAGGAGAAGGTCTACGGTTCGATTCCGTAAAGGGGCTCACGGCACACCGGCCGCCATCCGCATTCCGGAGGGCGGCCTTCGTCGTACCGGGGCACGGCCGCCGCCGTCCCCGCGACGGCGACCGCCCTGATTCGCTCCATAACTGGGCCTGTGGTACCGTCCCACCGGTTCCAGCAGGACGTTTCGCAGCTCACCGGCCCACCCGGTAGTCTGGAGACGGTCCCGCGGAGCCCGCGGAACCGGTTCCCCGATCTTCGTCCGGGTTCTCGTGTTCCCAGGGCTCGGTGCGCATCCGGTATCCTGGCAATCCGGTCCACACCGACCATCTCGGCGGGGTAGCTCAGTCAGGCAGAGCAAGCGGCTCATAATCGCTGTGTCGCCGGTTCAAGTCCGGCCCTCGCTACTACCCAGGTCTCTCACCCCTCGACGGGGGTGAGAAGGCTGGGTCGAATCGCCGGCCGTCCCCCGGGGACGGCCGAGGTCCGAAAGTCCCTGTCCCTAGCTCAGAAAGGCACTCCATCGTGGCTGCCACCGACGTCCGGCCGAAGATCACGCTGGCCTGCCAGGAGTGCAAGCACCGCAACTACATCACGCGGAAGAACCGGCGCAACGACCCGGACCGCCTGGAGATCAAGAAGTACTGCCCCAACTGCCGGACGCACCGTCCGCACCGGGAGACCCGCTGACCGAGGTCCCGGACGGAGAAGTACTGCCCTGACCGCAGGGCCAGGACCCACCGTCCACATCGGGACACCCGTCGGCCACGGACCCACGGTCCATGCCCGGGAGCCCGGCCACGGTGCGAGTCCGCCCCGCAGCGCAGACTTCTTCGCACGCTTGCCACTGACACGCATCAGCCCGTTCTCGCAGTGATACCAGCGAGGGCGGGCTGAACGTCGTCCTGGTGCCGCCCGGCCGGCGGCCCGGCATCGGCCCGCAGCGGACCATCACACCGAGTCAGGTCCCGAGGACCGGTCGGCGGTTCAGGCGCCAACCGGTCCCCAGGCGGGTTCACCCGGTCACTTCCCAGGCAGTCTCACCTGGTCCATGCTCAGGCGGGGCTCACGGACGATTGGTCTCGTCCGTGAGCATGAACTCCTCGATCTCCCGCAGCTCCGGCTCGGTCACCGTGATCAGGTCGGCCTCGGCGAGCCACCGGACCCAGGAGAACGTGATCCCGGGCTCGCTGACCCACTCCTCGTCGGTGAGCTCGCCCCTGACGCGGAGCAGGGTGCGCCCGACCAGCTTCTGCAGATCGGCCCTGGAGACCCATCGCATCTTGCTGAACGAGCCCTTGTCGGGGTTGAGGCACCCCTCCGCTTCGGCGACGTACACCTGCCAGAAGTGGCCCATTCCGTACGGACCGTCTCCTCGCTTGCAGGGGTTGTCACGCCACACCTCGTCGTCGAACAGTGGCGTCAGTGATGTGACCGTCAGGCCCGTCTCCTCGCGGACTTCCCCGTGAGCCGCTTCGACGTAGCTCTTGAAGTCGTCCTTGACGTGCCCGCCCACACCGGACGCACCGCGGCCGTCGGAGATGTTGCCGATCAGGATGCCCAACCGGGGATCGACGATGATGACAGCGACGGAATGACCGTCGCACCTCTTCTTATTCGGGGCAGCGTTCATCGCTGCTTCACTCCCTCTGGTTCTTGTTTGTCGGATTTTTGGCGCGGCACTATGCCGCACTTTGGACTGTCCAGGATCGGCCGCTCATCGCAATGGACGGGGAGCCTGACGGCCGGCCTTTTCGGCGCGGTGCGCGGGCTGATCAGAGCGGTGCGCACACCGGTCACCGCCCGGCGGTAACTCGTCCCCAACAGGGGTTGCGGCCGGCCCGCATCGCCGGACGATCAAGACCGTGCCCGAGATCCGGGTGCCCTTGCGACGTCTCGGACGGCGCAAGGAGGTTCAACGGAGAAAAAAGATGACAGAACCGATTTGCTCCTCCGGTTCGGAGGAGCGCGGCAGGGCCCTGCCCACCTCAGGGGCGGCCGAGCCGGCCTTGGTCGAGTCCAGCTCCACCCTGGGCCACCGTGCGCAGGCCGAGTTCGCCGAGGGCTTCCAGCTCCTCGACCCCGTCGACGTGCCGTTGGTCGCGGTGATGGGAAGCGCTCGGACCAAGGTCGGCACGAAGGAGTACCAGCGCGGCGTCGAGGTCGGCGCGGCGCTGGTCGCGCAGAGGTTCGGCGTGATGACGGGCGGTGGCGGCGGCGCGATGGCCGCCGCCAACGAAGGAGCGCACAAGGCCGGCGGCGTGTCGGTGGGGCTGAACATCAAGCTCCCCTTCGAGCAGCGGCCCAACCGGTGGCACCGCATCGCGCGCCTGTTCCGGTACTTCTTCGTCCGCAAGGTGATGTTCGTGAAGTACTCGTGCGCGTTCGTCGTGCTGCCGGGCGGTTTCGGCAGCCTCGACGAGCTGTTCGAGATGCTGGTCCTCATCCAGACCAGGAAGGTGCCCGGCCGGCCGGTCGTGCTGGTCGGCACGGAGTTCTGGGGAGGCCTCATCACCTGGATCAAGGAGACCCTGCTCGCCGAGGGCATGATCTCCGAGGAGGACCTCGACCTGTTCCACGTCGTCGACACGGCGGAGCAGGTCGCGGCCCTGATGCCCAAGCACGCCGTCTCCTAGGAGACGGCGTGAAGTAGGGGTCCCGCTCTCCAGGCGGGATCCCTGAGCGTCACGGGACTCCCGGTCGGACAGCGCCTCGCTGCCCGCCCGGGAGTTTCACGTATGTGCCGACACTTTCGCCACCGCCCCCCGGTGGGAGCCCCGAATCCGGCCGTCCGTCGCTCTTCCCTAGGCCGCTCATTCCACAGGCCGTCCAGATAGTCGCGGCCTGTCCGTTCTGGCGGTGAGACCCGCGCGGACGGTGTGAATGCCGTTCTGTTACCGTCCGTCCGGAGAGGCGGAACCAGCGCGCTCAGAAGGCGCCCGGACGCCCCGGCCGGCGGAGCGGTGCGGCCGGCGGGTCCGCGGGGCCCTGGTCCATCTGGAGGGAACGGACTGCATGGCACTCAACCGTGATTTCATCGGGCGGAGCTTCCCGCCCAGCGAGCCCTACGAGGTCAGCCGGGTGAAGATCCGCGAGTTCGCGGACGCGATCGGTGACCGCAACCCGATCTACCGCGACCGCGAGGCGGCCAAGGCGGCCGGGTACCCCGACGTCATCGCGCCGCCCACCTTCCCGATCGTGGTCTCCCTCGGCAACCCCGGCCTCGCCGACCCCGACCTCGGCCTCAACTACGCGATGGTCGTGCACGGCGAGCAGCGCTTCGAGTACACCCGCCCCCTGCGCGCCGGGGACGTCATCACCTGCACCTCGACGATCACCGAGATCAGGTCGATCGGCAACAACGAGAAGATGGTCGTGGAGACCGAGATCGCGACCGTCGAGGGCGAGCCGGTCTGCAAGTCCTACAACACGATCGTGGAGCGGGGTGCCTGATGACCGCCAAGGTGAACTACGCCGACGTCGAGGTCGGCACCGAGATCCCCAAGCAGACCTACGCCGTCGACCGCGCCAACCTCGTCATGTACGCGGGCGCGTCCGGCGACTTCAACCCGATCCACTGGCGCGAGGGCGTCGCCAGGGCCGTCGGCCTCCCGGACGTGATCGCGCACGGCATGTACACGATGGCGCAGGGCGGCCGGTTCGTCACCGACTGGGCCGGCGACCCGGGCGCCGTCGTGGACTACGGGGTACGGTTCTCCTCTCCGGTCGTGGTCCCGGACGAGGGCGGCGCGACCCTGGAGATCAGCGGCAAGGTGGAGGAGAAGCTCGACGACAACAAGGTCGTCGTGGCGCTCACCGCCAGGTCCAACGACCAGAAGGTCCTCACGCGCGCCAAGGCGGTCGTCAGGCTCGCCTGAGCGCGGCGGCACACCGGCCGGGGCCGCCCCGGCCGGTGCGCACGTCACCGGACGGGGCGGCGTGAGGCGGGGCGGGCCGGCCCGGCGGCGCGGGGCACGGCAGGAGAGGGAGACGACGTGGCGGTGTTCGCCGAGGACGTGAACCTGGCCGGTTACACCACGCTGCGGCTGGGCGGCCCCGCGCGGCGCTTCGTCGAGGCGACGACGGAGACGGAGCTGGTCGCCGCCGTCCGCAAGGCCGACGACGAGGGCGAACCGGTCCTGGTACTCGGGGGCGGCAGCAACCTCGTGGTGTCCGACGACGGGTTCCCCGGGACCGTCGTGCACATCGGGACGCGCGGCACCGAACGCGTCGCCGCCGAGGGCGGCAGGGTGCGCCTGCGCGTCCAGGCGGGGGAGGACTGGGACCCGTTCGTCGCCCGCTGCGTCGCCGACGGCCTCGCCGGCGTCGAGTGCCTGTCCGGCATCCCCGGCCGCGTCGGCGCCACGCCGATCCAGAACGTCGGCGCCTACGGGCAGGACGTCAGCGAGACGATCGTGGAGGTCCGCGCCTACGACCGGGAGGCCCGCGCCTGCGTCACCCTCGACCGCGACGCCTGCCGGTTCACCTACCGGCACAGCGCCTTCAAGGGCAACGACCGGTACGTCGTCCTCGACGTGACGTACGCCTTGTACGAGGCGGAGGAGTCGCAGCCCATCGCCTACGCCGAGCTCGCGCGGAGGCTGGGCGTCCAGCCGGGGGACCGGGTCACGCTGAAGGAGGCCCGCGACGCCGTCCTCGAACTGCGGCGGGGCAAGGGCATGGTCCTGGACGCGGCCGACCCCGACACCCGCAGCGCCGGATCCTTCTTCACCAACCCCATCCTCGACCCAGAGCAGCTCGCCGAGCTCGAACGCCGCGTCGCCGAACGCCTCGGCCCGGACGCGACGTTCCCCCGCTACCCGGACGCAGGCGGCCGGATGAAGACGTCCGCCGCCTGGCTCATCGACCGCGCCGGGTTCGCCAAGGGGCACGCGCGCGGACCGGCCCGCATCTCCACCAAGCACACCCTCGCGCTCACCAACCCGGGCGGCGCCAGCACCGCCGACCTGCTCGCGCTGGCCCGCGAGGTCCGCGGCGGCGTCAAGGACGCGTTCGGCGTCGAGCTGGTCAACGAGCCCGTCATGGTCGGTGTGACCCTCTGACCGCGGGGCCGCCCCGGCCTCGTTGGTAGGGTGGACGGCGTCGAGGGGGAGTAGTCCCAATCGCGTGGTCGACATACTGGCGCCGCCGACGGCGCCCGGTCACGCGGGCCCGGTTCACATCGCGGCGGACGAGACCTTCGGCCTGGCAGTCATGCCGGGCCGAGGTCGTGCGCGCGAGCCCCCGCCCTTCGCCCGGCAGCACGAGCGAAAGGGAACCGGTGACCGCCTTCCTCATCAGCCTGGCTGTGATCTTCGTGGCCGAGCTGGGCGACAAGAGCCAGCTCATGGCCATGACGTTCGCCACCCGCTTCCGGGCGCTTCCGGTGCTGATCGGCATCACGGCCGCGACCGCGATCGTCCACCTGGCCAGCGTCGCCCTCGGCGCGGCCCTCGGGGCCGCGCTCCCCACCGGCCCGATCTCGATCATCGCCGGCGTCGCGTTCCTCGGCTTCGCGCTGTGGACGCTGCGCGGCGACAAGCTGGACGACGACGAGCGGGACAAGGCGCGGCGCGCCACCGGATCGGCGATCCTCGCCGTCGGCGGGGCGTTCTTCCTCGCCGAGCTGGGCGACAAGACGATGCTCGCCACCGTCACCCTCGCCGCCGACCACGGCGGCCTCGCCGGGCTGACCGGCGTGTGGCTCGGCTCGACGGTCGGGATGGTCGCCGCCGACGCGCTCGCCATCGTCGTCGGCCAGATGCTCGGCCGCCGGCTGCCCGAGCGGGTCATCAAGTACGGCGCCGCCGCCGGGTTCGCCGTCTTCGGCGTGCTGCTGCTGATCGAGGGCATCACCGCGTGACGCGGCGGGAACACTCCCTCCAGGGCCCCTGAGCGACGGTGAGGCTCCACCGCGGCAGGGGCCGGACGGGAGTTACCACCGTGGCCCTACCCGCCTCCCTCCCCCCGCCGCGGCAGGCGCTCGGCGCGCGGCTCCAGCTGAGCGACGAGGCCGCCGCCCGCATCCGCGAACTGATCATGGACGGGCGCATCCGGCCCGGCGACCATCTGCGGCTGGAACGGCTGGCCCTGGAGTTCGGCATCAGCGTCACACCCGTCAGGGAGGCGCTGAAGTCGCTGCGCAGCGAGGGCTTCGTCGTCCTGGAGCCGCGGCGCGGGTTCGTCGTCGCGCCGCTGTCGCAGCGCGACGTCCAGGACCTGTTCTGGGTGCAGGCGGGCATCGCCGCCGAGCTGGCCGTGCGCGCCGCGTCCCGGATCGGCCCCGCCGCCCTGGGGCGGCTGGACGGCCTCCAGCAGGCGTTGGCACGTGACAAGGCCGCGCGCCGCCCCGACCTGATGGAGGGGCGCAACCACCACTTCCACCGGGAGATCAACCTGGCCGCGGACTCGCCGAAGCTCGCCTGGTCGCTCGGCACGGCCGCCCGGTACGTGCCGCGCGGCCTGTACGGGCGGCTGGCCGACTGGCCGGACGTCGCCGTCCGCGACCACGGGCGGATCCTGGCGGCGCTCCGGGACGGGGACGCCCGCACGGCCGGCGAGGAGATGCGCGCCCACATCGTCCGGGCCGGGGAACTGCTGGTATGCCACCTCGAACGCCGGGGCCTGTGGCGCCCGGCCACGCGATCGCCGCAGTGACGGTTCGCGCGGCCGGTCGCGCGGCCGGTCACGCGGCCCCGTCGCCGAGCCAGGCGTCGACGCCCGCCAGCAGCCGGCGCCGCACGTCGTCCGGCGCCGCCGAGGCCCGGATCGACTGCCGGGCCAGCTCCGCCAGCTCGGCGTCGGTGAACGCGTGGGCGGTGCGGGCCAGCTCGTACTGGCGCGCCAGACGCGAGCCGAACAGCAGCGGGTCGTCGGCGCCGAGCGCGATCGACGCGCCCGCCTCGAACAGCCGCCGCAGCGGGACGTCCGACGCCGTCGCCGCCACGCCGAGACCCACGTTCGACGCCGGGCAGACCTCCAGCGTGACCCCGCGGTCCACGATGCGCTCCAGGAGCCGCGGATCCTCCACGGCGCGGACTCCGTGCCCGATCCGGTCGGCCTCCAGCGTCTCCAGGCACTCGCGGACGCTCGCCGGGCCGAGCAGCTCGCCGCCGTGCGGGTCCGACAGCAGGCCGCCGCGTTTGGCGATCCGGAACGCGCCCTCGAAGTCGTAGGCGCGGCCCCGCCGCTCGTCGTTGGACAGGCCGAACCCGACGACGCCCCTGCCGGTGTAGCGCACGGCGAGGCGGGCGAGGGTCTTGGCGTCCAGGGGGTGCCGGGTCCGGTTCGCCGCGATCACCACGCCGATCCCGACGCCGGTCGCCTCCGACGCGTCGCGCGCGGCGTCCAGCACCAGCTCCACGGTCGGGGTCAGCCCGCCGAAGCGCGCCGCGTACCCGCTCGGATCGACCTGGATCTCCAGCCAGCCCGATCCCTCCGCGGCCTCGTCCTCGGCGGTCTCGCGCAGCAGCCGGCGCAGGTCGTCCGGCGTCTGCAGGACCGAGCGGGCGATGTCGTACAGGCGCTGGAAACGGAACCAGCCGCGCTCGTCGGTGGCGTGCAGCCGGGGCGGCCAGTCCTCGACGAGGGCGTCCGGCAGATGGACGCCGTGCAGGTCGGCGAGCTCCACTAGCGTGGAGTGCCGCATCGACCCGGTGAAGTGAAGGTGCAGATGCGCCTTGGGGAGCAGGGCCACGTCCGGGCGGGCGGGACCGCGCGCGGGCACGGGCTCCCGGGGGTCCGGCATGGAACGGTCCTCGGCCGGACGGGCTGAAACGGTACGGGCCTCCATGAGCCAATGTTGCCGGATCATCGTCCTCCTCGAACGCCCGCCCCGGCAGGATCACCACACCGGACTACCTCGCATGACACGCGGCGGCCATCACGCCCCATGGGCATCCCCGAAAAAAGTTTGGAATCCCGTGCAACCCTCCACCGGCACCGTGCGTATACGAGGGGCGCCAGAGAGAGACAGGCACTCCTGAGCAACACCCCCCGAGCAAGACCCCCGTCAGAAGGGATTCACGATGATCACGCTGAAGGCCGCCTTGATCGCAGCGTCCGCCGTCGGAACCGTGGCCGTGGGCGGCGGCGCGACGTGGGCCATGACCGGCTCCCACCACGAGGCCGGCCTCCAGTCGAGCGGCTCCAAGGCCCCCGCCGTGGAGCGCAAGCTGCAGGACGCCGCGCCCAAGGGCCTCCCGACGTGCATCCCGGCGAAGCTTCCCGCCAAGCCCGAGCTGCCCAAGGTCCCCGCCGACGGGGTGAAGAAGCAGGTCGAGCAGCACCTCAAGCAGAACCCGGCGACCAAGAACCTGCCGCAGGGCCAGCTGCCGAAGACGGGCGTCCCCGGCAAGGACCTGCCGCAGACCGGCATCCCGGGCGCCGATCTCCCCGGCGCGAAGCTCCCGGACGGCACGACCCTCCCCGCCAAGCCCGACGTTCCGGCGAAGCCCGGCGTTCCCGCCAAGCCCGGCGTCCCGGCGGACCTGCCGACCTGCGTGCCGTCCACCGGCGACCTGCCCGGCGGCGCCCCCGCCGCCAAGCCGAACGCGAAGGTGCCCGGCGCGCCCGCCAAGCCCGCCCTGCCCGCGCTGCCCAAGCTCGACTGCAGCACGCTGAAGCCCGCCGTGAAGGTCGGCAGCACCGTCGAGAAGACCGTCATGACCGCCAAGGGCCTGCGCTACGTGTCGGCCGTCCCCGGCTCCGCCGACCTGCGCAAGGCGCAGATCTGCGCCGTCACGCAGAAGTGGACCGGCAAGGCCGGCCAGTGGCTCACCGTCGAGACGATCAAGACGCGCGCCGGCATGACGCAGGAGCAGCTGCGCCAGGCGCTCGGCCTGCCCCAGGGCGGCACCCCGCTGACCATCGCCGGCGTGGCCGCCTGGCAGAGCCCGAACGGCAACGGCGTGCTGCTGTTCGACCCGAACGGCTCCTCGCTGTTCGTCAACGGCAGCCCCGTCCTGGCCGGTGGGACGAAGGACCTGGCCGCCGCCCTGCACAAGGCCGGCTGACACCCCGTTAGCGAACCAGGGCAACAGCAACTCAGCTAACACAACACAGGCGTGGGCGGGCGGCCCTGGCGCGGAGGCCGCCCGCCCCGACAGCACGAAACTGCCGGAACCGCTCTAGCCGGGACGGAGCACTGTGGGGCGTCGAGACGACGAGTCGTTCGTGGAGTTCGTGGCGGCACGCGGCGATGCCCTGCTGCGCACCGCGGCACTGATGTGCGGGGCCCGGCAGGACGCCGAGGACATCCTGCAGACCGCGCTCGAGAAGGCCTACCGCCACTGGGGCCGGCTGGAGGCGGGCAGCGATCCCGAACCCTACGTCCGCCGGATCCTGGTCAACCTGGTGATCAGCCGGTCCCGGCGGTGGAAGGTGCTCCGGGAGATCCAGATGGCGAGGCTCCCGGAGACGCAGACCGACTCGCCGAACCATTCCGTCGAACTGAGGGGGACCCTCATGGAGGAGTTGCGCAAGCTCGGCCCGCGGCAGCGCGCCGTGCTGGTCCTGCGCTTCTGGGAGGACCTTTCGGAGGCGGAGACCGCCCAGGCTCTCGGCTGTTCGGTCGGAACGGTGAAGAGCCAGGCGTCCCGGGGGCTGGCCAGGCTCCGGGAACGCCTCGGCAAGAACCTGGCTCCACTGGGGAGATGAGCGATGGATCTGGAGAGTGAACTGCGGAAGGCCATGGCCGAGCAGGTGGCCGGGGCGACCGCGTCACCGTCGCTCGTCACCGACGTGAAGCGGCGCCACCGCCGCCGCAAGGCCCGCCTTCACGCGGCCGCCGGCGTCGCGGCCGCCTCGGTCGCGGCCCTGGCACTCGTGCCCACCTATCAGTCGTTCCAGGCCACACCCGCCGGGGACACCGAGACGACCCGTCCCAGCAACACCGTCTCGGCCCTCCGGCTGCCGGAGCGACCTCCCGCCTCGGGCCTCCCCGAGTCCCCGTCTCCTAAGGGGAGGTCCGAGGCAGGAGCCTCACAGAAGCCGGAGCCGCGCGGCTCGTCCGCCCCCGGGGAGACCCCGGCCACGCCGGGCGCGGGCGGCATCGTGGACGCGCTGCCGAAGTGGATCACGTACCTGCCGGACGGCCTGGCCGCCGCCGGTCCGTGCGTGGTCTCCGGCGACGGCGGCGCGGACCGCACGACCACGACGTGCACGTGGCGCGGCGCCGACGGCTGGGTGGAGATCGCCCTGGTGAAGGGCGGCAAGCTGACCGGCCCGCAGGACCTGCTGCGCGTGACCGGCATCCCCCGCCGCACGTCCGTCCACGGGACGCCCGCGCTGACCGGCGACCGCACCGACTCGGCGCGGCAGATCTCCTGGCTTGCGCGGCACGGCGTCGGCGTCACCGTGACCGCCTCCGGCCCGGCGAAGGACCGGCTCATGCGCATCGCCGAGGGCGTGCGCCCCTGAACCCCGTTCCGGCGGGGCGTCCCACGGCGGAGAGGGGCCGTGCGCGGGACGTCCCGCCGGACCTCCTGGGACGGGAACCGGCGGAACCCGTCCCACACGAAACCGGCCCCGGGATTTGTGCGCCCGGGGCCGGTTTCGTGTACGCCGTGTTCGCGGTTCCGCGCGGGCGGCGTGCCCGTCGAGGTCAGCTCGCCTCGGACAGCAGCTTCGCGACGCGCGAGACGCCCTCGACCAGGTCGTCGTCGCCCAGCGCGTAGGAGAGGCGGAAGTAGCCCGGCGTGCCGAACGCCTCGCCCGGCACCAGGGCGACCTCGGCCTCCTCCAGGATCAGCGAGGCCAGCTCCACCGACGTCTCCGGGCGCTTGCCGCGCAGCTGCTTGCCGAGCAGCGCCTTGACCGACGGGTAGGCGTAGAACGCGCCCTCCGGCTCGGGGCACACCATCCCCGGGATCTCGTTCAGCATCCGCACCATCGTCTGCCGGCGCCGGTCGAACGCCTTGCGCATCTCCGCGACCGCCGACAGGTCGCCGGTCACCGCGGCGAGCGCGGCGGCCTGGGACACGTTCGCCACGTTGGACGTCGCGTGCGACTGGAGGTTCTGCGCGGCCTTCACCACGTCCGCCGGGCCGACCAGCCAGCCGACCCGCCAGCCGGTCATCGCGTAGGTCTTGGCGACCCCGTTCAGGACGAGCGTCCGGTCGGCCAGCTCCGGCACCACCACGGGCATCGAGTGGAACTCGGCGGCCCCGTACACGAGGTGCTCGTAGATCTCGTCGGTGACGACCCACAGGCCGTGCCCGTCGGCCCAGCGCCCGATCGCCTCGATCTCGTCGCGGCCGTAGACCGCGCCCGTCGGGTTGGACGGCGAGACGAACAGCAGCACCTTCGTCCGGTCGGTGCGGGCCGCCTCCAGCTGCTCGACGTTCACCTTGTAGCCGGTGGTCTCGTCGGCGACGACGTCCACGGGCACCCCGCCCGCCAGCTTGATCGACTCGGGGTAGGTCGTCCAGTACGGCGTCGGGACGATCACCTCGTCGCCCGGGTCGAGCAGCGCCGCGAACGCCTCGTACACCGCCTGCTTGCCGCCGTTGGTCACCAGGACCTGGGACGCCTCGACCCGGTAGCCGGAGTCGCGCTCGGTCTTCTCGGCGATCGCGGCGCGCAGCTCGGGCAGCCCGCCGGCGGGCGTGTACTTGTGGAAGCGCGGTACCCGGCAGGCGGTCACCGCGGCCTCGACGATGTAGTCGGGCGTCGGGAAGTCGGGCTCGCCCGCGCCGAACCCGATGACCGGGCGGCCCGCCGCCTTCAGCGCCTTGGCCTTGGCGTCGACGGCCAGCGTGGCGGACTCGGATATCGCGGCGATGCGCTTGGAGATGCGAGGACGGTCGATGCTCATGCCCCTATCGTTACAGACGGCGCACCGGGACCCGCAGCCATATATCCGGGCCGGTCGGACGGGTCGCCGCCGCGGCCACCCGGCGGTCCCCCGATATCCGGTTCGACGCGGGCCCCTCCGGCACGTAGACTCCTCCTCCAAGTGACGTGTCGCCGGTATACGAGCCTGTCCGCACGCGGGCACCGATCAGGCCGTAAGCTGGGACCCGGCACCACCCGGTCCTGTGGTCGGGTTTCTCCTTAGCCGGAGAAGTGAAGGGCAGTGGCTCAATTGGTAGAGCTCCGGTCTCCAAAACCGGCGGTTGGGGGTTCGAGTCCCTCCTGCCCTGCGAGGTGCGGTGCGCGCACCCGTGCCGGCCGCGCCATGGCGTCGCCGTGGCACTCCGCGGCACGGGACCGCGCGGCAACCACAGGGTGGTTGAATCACGACCTATGAGGTGAACGGCGGCAAATGGCGACTGAGACTCGCGACGAGCCCGAGGCCAAGGACGAGGGCAAGGGCAAGAAGAAGGCCCCTTCCAAGCGGACCTCGCCCGCGCTGTTCGTGCGCCAGATCATCGCAGAGCTGCGCAAGGTCATCTGGCCGACGCGGCGGGAGCTGGTCACCTACACGACCGTCTCGCTGGTGTTCGTGCTGGTCATGGTCGCGCTCGTCTCCGGCGTCGACTACGGGTTGCAGAAGGGCATCTACGAGCTCTTCGGCTGACGCCGCGCCGCCCGGCCCGGGCGCCGGGCCCCGCCGTACCTTCGCAAGTCCATCACCGCAGACCGAGAGAAGAGTTGACCGTGTCCGAGTCCTCACAGCCCTACGACGAGGCCGTTGAAGAGGCCCAGTCCGCTGCGGCTGCTGCGGCCGACCAGGCGGCTGAGCCCGCCGACGAGACGGCCGAGGCGGTCGTCTCCGCCGGCGACGCCGAGCCCGCGGACACGAAGCTCGAAGGTGAGGGCCCCGCGCCGGACGCGGCCGAGGGCGCCGCCGAGCTCGCCGAGTCCGTCGAGGGCGAGGACGCCGAGGAGGAGGCCGGGGAGGACGAGGCCGCCGCCGCGCCGCCGGTCGACCCCTACGCCGAGTTCAAGATGCAGCTCCGCCTCCAGCCGGGCGACTGGTACGTCGTGCACTCCTACGCGGGCTACGAGAACCGGGTCAAGACCAACATCGAGACCCGGACGCAGACCCTCAACATGGAGGACTACATCTTCCAGATCGAGGTCCCGCAGCACGAGGTGACCGAGATCAAGGGCGGCAAGCGCCAGAAGGTCAACGAGAAGGTCCTGCCGGGCTACATCCTCGTCCGCATGGAGCTCACCGACGAGTCGTGGGCCGCGGTCCGCAACACCCCCGGCGTCACCGGGTTCGTCGGCCTGCTGAACAAGCCGTCCCCGCTCAGCCTGGACGAGGTCGCCAACCTGCTGGCCCCCGAGCCGGAGGAGGGCGTCGCCAAGGCCGCCAAGGAGCACGCCAAGGCCCCCGCCACCGTCGACTACGAGGTCGGCGAGTCGGTCACCGTCATGGACGGTCCGTTCGCCACCCTCCCCGCGACCGTCAACGAGATCAACGCCGAGCAGCAGAAGCTCAAGGTGCTGGTTTCGATCTTCGGTCGCGAGACGCCGGTCGAGCTCTCGTTCAACCAGGTCTCCAAGATCTGACCGAGCCGCCTCGATCAGGTCGTATCCTGAACGGGTCGTCCCCGCGCACGCGGGGGCGCTCAGGTCCTTGTCCCGGTCTTCGGACGCGGGACATCGACGACCCCCGCGCGACGCGGGGGATGGCCCCGACGATGTCGCCGCGCTCGTGAGAACGCGGATTCGCGCCCGCGCACGCGGGGACGTGGGGTCGGCCAAGGTCCCAACGCGGCGGTCCAGTTCCGCCCGCCGTGTTGCCCGGTCTCCGGGAGTCGGGACCACGTGAAACGGAACACGAGGGAGAGGCATGCCTCCCAAGAGGAAAAAAGTCGCCGCTCTGGTGAAGGTCCAGCTGCAGGCCGGCCAGGCCACCCCGGCTCCGCCGGTCGGTACCGCGCTCGGCCCGCACGGCGTCAACATCATGGACTTCTGCAAGCAGTACAACGCTGCCACGGAGGCCCAGCGCGGCAACGTCATCCCCGTAGAGATCACCATCTACGAGGACCGGTCGTTCAGCTTCGTCACCAAGACCCCGCCGGCCGCGCAGCTCATCCTGAAGGCCGCGGGCGTGGAGAAGGGCAGCGGCGAGCCGCACAAGACCAAGGTCGGCTCGGTCACCCGCGACCAGGTCCGTGAGATCGCCACGACCAAGATGCCCGACCTCAACGCCAAGGACCTCGACGCCGCCGAGAAGATCGTCGCCGGCACCGCGCGGTCGATGGGCATCGAGGTCAAGTAAGACGTCCCAGTGGGAGGGCCGGCGCTGGCCCCGACCACGAGTTCCGACTGGAGGAACGCACATGAAGCGCAGCAAGGGCTACCGCGCCGCGGCGGAGAAGATCGACCGGGAGCGGCTGTACAGCCCGGTCGAGGCCGTGAAGCTGGCCAAGGAGACCGCGGTCACCAAGTTCGACGCGACCGTCGAGGTCGCCATGCGGCTGGGCGTCGACCCGCGCAAGGCCGACCAGATGGTCCGCGGCACGGTCAACCTGCCGCACGGCACCGGCAAGACGGCCCGCGTGCTCGTCTTCGCCGTCGGCGCCAAGGCGCAGGAGGCCGAGGCCGCGGGCGCCGACATCGTCGGCTCGGACGACATGATCGAGCGGATCCAGGGCGGCTTCCTGGACTTCGACGCCGTGGTCGCGACGCCGGACCAGATGGGCAAGGTCGGCCGGCTCGGCCGGGTGCTCGGTCCGCGCGGCCTGATGCCGAACCCGAAGACCGGCACGGTCACCATGGACGTGTCGAAGGCCGTCACCGACATCAAGGGCGGCAAGATCGAGTTCCGGGTCGACCGGCACGCGAACCTGCACTTCATCATCGGCAAGGCGTCCTTCGACGAGCGCCAGCTGGTGGAGAACTACGCCGCGGCGGTCGACGAGATCCAGCGTCTCAAGCCGTCCGCCGCGAAGGGCCGGTACGTCAAGAAGGCGGCGCTGACCACGTCGATGGGCCCGAGCATCCCGGTGGACCCGAACGCGGTCCGCAACCTGACGGCCGAGCTCGAAGAGGCCTGATCGAGCCCGGCACAGAACGCCGAACAGGGCGCTCCCCAGTACGGGGGGCGCCCTGTTCGCTTTTCACCGGGCCGTGTTATCGGGTCGCGTTCAGCGGGACGCGACCGGCCCCGACCTCTGCTCCGCCGCTAGATTCGGCGCTCGGATCGTCGGCGAAGGGGATGCGATGGGCGGGACGCGGCGTCGGGACGTCCACCGGCTGTACGACGTGCTCGCCGCGGCCGCGGAGGACGCCCCCGAGGCTCCGGCGCTGTCGGTCGACGGCATGACGTGGACGTTCCGGGAGTTGCGCGCCCGGACGGACGCGCTGAGCGCCCACCTGTCCGCGCGGTGCTCTCCTGGGGCGCGGGTGGCGCTGCTCGCGCACAACCGGCTGGAGTACGTGGCGGCCTATTACGGGGTCCCGCGCGAAGGCAGGATCCTGGTGCCGCTCAACCAGAGGCTGCATCCGCGCGAGTGGGCCGACCAGGTCGTCCGCTGCGGCGCCGAGCTCGTCATCGGGGAGCCGGAGCTGCTGGAGAGGCTGGCCCGCGAGGGAGGACTTCCCCCTGACCATCCGCCGCTCGTGGACGTCGCCGACCTTCCTCGGGATGGCTCGGCCCCCTCACTGGAGGGCGACCGCGATCCGGGGGAGGTCGCCTGGCTGATGTTCACCAGCGGCACGACCGGCCGGCCGAAGGGAGTGCGGCTCACCCACAGGAGCCTGCTCGCGGGCGTCACGGCCACGGCGTCGGGGCGTCCCGTTCTGCCGGACGACGTGTTCTGCACGCCGTTCCCCCTGTGCCATGTGGCGGGTTACCAGGTCGTCCTGCATCACCTGTTCCGGCGGCATGCCGTCGTGATGCGCCGGTTCGGTCCGGCCGTCCTGGTGGACGCGGCGCGCCGGCACGGTGTCACGAACCTGTCGCTCGCCCCGACGATGCTGGAGGATCTGCTCGCTCACCTTGAGGGGGACCCGGCGGCGCTGGAGGCGCTGCGGGCCACCGTCCGGGTGATCGCGTACGGTTCGGCGCCGATGCCGGTGCCGCTGCTGCGCCGTGCGGACGCGGTGCTCGGCTGCGACCTGAACCAGGGGTACGGCATGACCGAGCTGTCCGGCAACGCGACGTTCCTGTCCCCGGCGGACCACCGTGCCGCGGTCGCGGGGAGGCCGGAGCTGGCGGCGTCGGCGGGCCGTCCGGGCGACGGCGTGGAGATCGCCGTGATCGGCGAGGACGGGTCGCGGCTGCCGCCCGGTGCGCAGGGCGAGGTCGCCGTCCGGGGAGCGCAGATGGCGGACGGGTACTGGGACGATCCCGAGGCGACCGCCGAGGCGTTCGCGGGCGGCTGGTTCCGCACCGGCGACGCGGGCCGCCTCGACGGGGACGGTTACCTCTATCTCGCCGACCGGCTCAAGGACGTGATCATCACGGGCGGGGAGAACGTCTCGTCGCGCGAGGTCGAGGACGTCCTGCGCACGGTCCCGGGGGTCGGCGAGGTCGCGGTGGTGGGGCTGCCCGATCCGCGCTGGGGCCAGTCGGTCTGCGCGGTGATCGTGCCGGACGGCGTCCCGCCGCGGGTGGAGGACCTGACGGCGGCCTGCCGTGCCCGGCTCGCCGGTTTCAAGACGCCGCGGCGCGTCGAGTTCGTGGCGGCCCTGCCCCGCACCGGCACCGGCAAGATCCGCAAGGCCGCCCTCCGCGCCGAGCTGATAGACCGCCCCGAAAGCCCCTGAAACGGCGGATACACGGCTCGGAGTCCGGAACCGGACAATTTGGTATCTGATTGTTTTGTTACCGGCGAGGAACCTGGTGTTGAATTGCCGCGTGAAGCGTCGTACCGATCGGGCCATCGCCATCTCCGCCGTGACCGCGGTGGCCGTCGTGCCCACGGCGATCCTGATGGTGGTGAAGATCGGGGGCGATTCGCCCAAGGACTCGGGGGCGCTGCCTCCCTCCGCGGCGATGGCCCAGCGCGACCCCGCCAACCCGAACGGCGCCGCGTCCGCCACGGTCTCCCCGGGCACGCCCGGTGCGCCGGGACCGGGGGCCGCCCCGGGCGCGAGCGCGCGTCCCGGAACGCGCGCGCCCGGAAACGGGGGCGCCGCGCACGGCCTGCCGACGGCGCCGCCCCAGCCCGGCCCCAGCCTGCACTCCTTCACCCGCAAGACGGACATGAAGGTGACGGTCGGGTCGGACGGCGACTACCGGCACGCCACCGAGACGGCCTCGTTCACGCTGTGGCCGAAGTTCGCGATGAGCGCCACCGGCGTCACGCGGACGATGAAGGGCGGCGAGCTGTCCAAGGTCACCCAGAAGGTGATCGTCCAGGGGAGCACGCTCAAGGGGTTCGACGGTCAGAAGTGGACGCGGTCCACGCTGACCCCGGCGCAGCTGGGCACCCTGCAGAACGGCTCCGACCCCCGGCAGTTCACCTTCATGATCGGGACCCTGCCCGGCATGACGGCGGGCGAGCCGGACGCCGCCGGGCTGACGCGCTTCACCGCGCAGGCGCTCATGGGAGGCGTGTACGCGCTGCTGCCGCAGGACGCGGCGACGGCGTTCCGCAAGTGGGTGCCGGACGACACCGGATGCGGGCTCGATCTGCTGGCCGACAGCGAGGCCCGTCCGACCACGATCAGCCTCAGCGCGCAGGCGCCCGGCGCGGGGCTCGCCGGGTCGATGACCTTCGGTTCCTTCCGCTGACGCGGGTTCGCGGGGCCGGATCACCCTGACGTCGGGCCAGGGGGCGGCTACGCCGTTGGTCGTACCGCGAGAGGTCCCATTCGTACCACCGGGGGATGCCTCGCCGTTAGCGCCCGAAGAGACTGGGAACACCAGCAGGGCGACAAGGGAGGCTCAACCCTCATGAAACGACGATTCGTGGTGGCCGCCGGCGGCACCGCCGTGGGCGCCGCGCTCCTCCTGTCCGGATGCAACGGGGACGGGTCGGAGAACAACACCGGCAACATGAAGCTCAGCGCGAACCAGGCGCTGCTGAAGGCGTCCGAGAAGACCGGCAAGGCCGACACGTTCAAGGCCGACCTGACGGTGACGGGCACCGGTGACGGCGGTGGGAAGGTCCACGCCAACGGGCAGTTCCGGCTGCGCCCGTCGCTGGAGTTCAGCGCGAAGCTGGACGACTTCAGCCAGAACGGGCAGAGCATGCCGGGCGCCAAGGGTCAGGCCGTCTTCACCGGCAACGTGCTGTACGCGAAGGTCCCGCAGCTCGCGCAGTTCGTCAGCGGCGGCAAGCCGTGGGTGAAGATCGACGTGAACCAGATGCAGCAGCGGACGGGCTTCGACGTCCGGGGCCTGGTCGACCAGGTGCAGAAGGTCGACCCGGCCGAGCAGACCAAGATGTTCACCGGCTCCAAGGACGCCCGCAGGGTCGGCACCGAGACGGTCGACGGCGTCAAGACGACGCACTACGCCGGGACGGTCACCGTCGACGAGGCACTGAAGCGGCTGGACGCGCAGGCCCGCACGAAGGTGCAGCAGTGGCTGCCGAAGGACCGCGCCAACGGCAAGATCAATTTCGACCTGTGGACGGACGGCGACAACCTGCCGCGCAAGCTCGTCTCCAAGGCGACCGGCTCGCAGGGCGAGAACGGCTCGGTGACCGTCCTGTACAGCGACTACGGCAAGTCGTTCAAGGTGAACACGCCCCCGTCCGACCAGGTGGGGCAGCTGTCCCTCCAGGGTCTTCTCGGCGGCAACTGAGAACGGTGAACCTCAGCGGGGTCGTTTGCGTCTGATGTACCGTTCGGCCCCATTGCTGGGTGCCAAGGAGACCAAGGAGAACCCCCTGATGATCCGTCGTTTCGCGGCAGGCACGGCGCTGGCCACCGGCCTCGCCCTCTCGCTGACCGGCTGCCTCGGGGACGCCGGGAAGACGGTGGACGACGCCGGCAAGGGACTGCGGCTGTCCGCGGCGCAGGTCCTCGGCAAGGCCGCCGAGAAGACCGGCAAGATCGACTCGTTCCAGGCCGACCTGACGATGAAGATGACCGGCTCCTCGACGGGCGACGTGTCGATGAACGGCACGATGCAGTACCGCACGAAGCCCGATCTGGCCTACAGCATGAACTTCGGGCAGATGACGGTCGCGGGCAAGTCGACGTCCGGCATGGAGCAGCGGCTCGTCGGCCGGAACATGTACATGAAGATGCCGATGCTGTCCCAGCTCGGCGGCGGGTCCAAGCCGTGGATCAAGATCTCGCTGGACGAGCTGGGCGCCAAGTCCGGGATGAACATCGACGAGCTGCTCCAGCAGTCCCGGCAGATGGACCCGGTGCAGAACACCAAGATGCTGACGGCGTCCAAGGACGCGCGCGAGGTCGGCAAGGAGACGATCGACGGCGTCCAGACGACGCACTACACCGGCACGTACCGGATGGAGGACGCGGTCGCCAAGCTGTCCCCGGAGACGCGGGAGGCCTACCGCAAGAGCCTCGGCACGACGGGACTGCAGGCCATGCACTTCGACCTGTGGGTGGACGGCCAGCAGCTGCCGCGCCAGATGACGATGAAGTCGACGGAGTCGACGCAGGGCGACATGACCATGACGATGAAGTACCGCGACTACGGCAAGCCGGTGCAGGTCACCGAGCCGCCGGCGAGCGAGGTCACGGACTTCGGCGAGATCATGGGCCGGCTCGGCGCCGGCGCCGGGACGCCCGGCGCCTGACTCGGGCCCGAGCGCGACCGAGGGACCGCACCCCGTCCGGGGCGCGGTCCCTCGCTCCGTCTCCCGATTTGGCCTCGTTCAGCGAGGCCGCGTATGCTGTCCGATGCCGAAGACCGCCGGTCGTCACCTCCCGCGAGGTGACCGAAGGACCCGACTCAGTTCGGGCGGCCTGCGTAGGTGAGACGAGAGCTTCCCGCATGGCCTCTGTGCCGTGCCTGGACGCCCCGTGCGCCTGCGCCGGGGCGTTTTTTGGTGGATCGGCGCCCCAGTTCGTCCAGCGGACTGCGGCGCGGGTCGGACCACCCAGGTAATCGGAAGGAGGGCTATGGCCAAGGCCCACAAGGACGCGGCGATCGCCGAGCTCAAGAACGAGTTCGAGAGCTCCAACGGCGCCGTGCTGACCGAGTACCGCGGGCTTTCCGTCGCGCAGGTCAAGGAGCTGCGCGACAACCTCGGCGAGACCGCGCGGTTCCGCGTGGTGAAGAACACGCTGACCAAGCGCGCCGCGAACGAGGCCGGTGTCGACGAGCAGTTCCGTGAGCTGCTCGAAGGCCCGTCGGCCATCGCGTTCGTCCGCGGCGACGTGGTCGAGGCCGCCAAGGGCCTGCGCGACTTCGCCAAGACGAACCCGATGCTGGTGATCAAGGGCGGCTTCATCGACGGTCAGTCGATGGACGCGGCCGAGATCACCAAGCTGGCGGACCTCGAGTCGCGCGAGGTGCTCCTCGCGAAGCTGGCCGGTGCGATGAAGGGCTCGATGGCCAACGCCGCCGCGCTGTTCAACGCCCTGCCGACGCAGGCCGCCCAGCTCGCCGAGGCGCTGCGCGCCAAGCGCGAGGCCGAGGGCGAGAGCGCCGAGGCACCCGCCGCCGAGGCGTCCGCCGAGTAGGCAACCCGCGGTTCCGTACCACCCCAGATCACAAGCCATAGCGGAGGAATCATCATGGCGAAGCTCAGCACCGACGACCTGCTCGACGCCTTCAAGGAGATGACCCTTCTCGAGCTCTCCGAGTTCGTGAAGCAGTTCGAAGAGGTCTTCGACGTCAAGGCCGCCGCCCCCGTCGCGGCCGTCGCCCCGGGCCAGGGCCCGGCGCCCGCCGAGGAGGCCCCGGCGCAGGACGAGTTCGACGTCATCCTCGAGGGTGCCGGCGACAAGAAGATCCAGGTCATCAAGGAGGTGCGCGCCCTGACGAGCCTCGGCCTCAAGGAGGCCAAGGACCTGGTCGACGGCGCGCCGAAGCCGCTGCTGGAGAAGGTCAACAAGGAGACGGCCGACAAGGCCAAGGAGGCCCTGGAGAAGGCCGGCGCCTCGGTCACCGTCAAGTAACGACGCTCCAGAGCACCGGAGCCGGCGCGGCTCCACCGCTCTCCAAGGAGGCGGTCACCCCGATGGGGCGGCCGCCTCCTTCTGTTTCCGCGGGGGCCCGGCCGCGGCCGGTGGGCGGTCTTGTCGTGGAGCGTGGAGGGGCCATGCCAGGAAGGTCCGTTTTCTGTGCTGAGGTGACAAACAGCTGCGGGAAACCGTGTGCCCCGGCGGGTTGTGCGGCTTCCCGCCCCCGGCGTAGCGTCCCGTCCTGACGCTGTGGCCACACCCGGCCGCTCACGTCTCCGCGGTGCGGCGGGCCGCACGGTCGCGGCCGTCCCCGGGCACCCCGGTCTTGAGGCTCCGGTTCTTGGACCACTAGTCTCATAGGCGCCGTAAGTAACGATTGTCTTACGACGTCGCATTTAGCCGCTGATCTGGGTGGGAACCCCTTCCATTTGGACGGGGGGCCGCTACGGTGGTGGCACCCGTCACGGCTACCGGACGGTAGCAATGCGGCGGACACGCGGTGTGACGACCGAACGCGGCGTGGAGACAGAGCGCGGTGTGACGACAGAAAGAGCCTGAGTGCTACTCGCTCATTGGTTCGGGATTCCCCCGGCCTGGACGAAAGGTGACGAGTGGGCGTCGAGATCAGAGTCGAGGGCCTGACGAAGTCCTTCGGCCGCCAGGTGATCTGGCAGGACGTGTCGCTGACCATTCCCGCAGGTGAGATCTCCGTTCTCCTGGGTCCGTCCGGCACCGGAAAGTCGGTCTTCCTGAAGTCCCTCGTGGGGCTGCTCAAGCCCGACCGCGGGCACATCTGGATCGGCGACAGGGACCTGCCCTACCTGCCCGAGTCGCAGCTGTACGACACCCGGAAGCTGTTCGGCGTCCTGTTCCAGGACGGCGCCCTGTTCGGCTCCATGAACCTGTTCGACAACATCGCGTTCCCGCTCCGCGAGCACACCAAGAAGTCCGAGTCCGAGATCAAGCGCATCGTCATGGAGAAGATGGACCTGGTCGGTCTTCTCGGTGCCGAGCACAAACTTCCCGGTGAGATCTCCGGCGGCATGAAGAAGCGCGCCGGCCTGGCCCGCGCGCTCGTCCTGGACCCCGAGATCCTGCTGGTGGACGAGCCGGACTCCGGCCTCGACCCGGTCCGCACCGCGTTCCTGAACCAGGTCTTCATCGACCTCAACGCGCAGATCGGCGCGACGTTCCTGATCGTCACCCACGACATCAACACCGCCCGCACCCTCCCGGACAACATCGGCCTGCTGTACCAGCGGCACCTGGCGATGTTCGGGCCGCGGGAGATGCTGCTGTCCAGCGAGGAGCCGGTCGTCCGGCAGTTCCTCAACGCCAGCAAGATCGGCCCGATCGGCATGTCCGAGGAGAAGGACGAGTCCGAGCTGGAGGCCGAGGCGAAGATGGGCCACGACCCGGGCAAGCTGCCGCCGATCCCGCCGCAGCAGATGCCGAGCAACGGGCTGATCCGCACCGGCATGCACGCACCCGGCGCGTGGTGCGCGGCGCACGGCGTCACGCCGCCGCCCGGCTCGTTCATCGACGACCTCGGCCGCAACTGGGTGGAGGAGTGGCCGCGGTACGTGGCGTCCATGACCCCCGTCGGCGCCCCCGCGGGCGGCGCGCACGGGGCGCCCGGCGCCATGCCGCCCTCCGGACCTCCGCCCGGCGGCCCCGGGGGCCAGTTCCCCGGCAACCCGCCGCCCGGCCGGCCGGGAGCGGGTGCAGGCTACTGATGTCCACTCCTGGTATCGGCGCGGACCAGCGAGGGGCAGGGAAGGGCGGGGGCTCTTCGGCGACGTTCCGCAAGATCGGGGACGGCGCGGCCAACGTCGCGATCAAGGAACCGGGCCGCTTCTTCGCCCTGTGCCTGGACACCGGGCGCGCCATGTTCCAGTGGCCCTTCCAGTGGCGCGAGTTCATCCAGCAGGCCTGGTTCATCGTCAGCGTCACCGTCGTCCCCACGATGCTGGTCGCCATCCCCTTCGGCGGCGTGCTGTCCCTCCAGGTCGGCGGGCTGATCCGGCAGCTCGGCGCGCAGTCCTACACCGGCGCGACCGCGGTGGTCGCGATCGTCCGGGAGGCCAGCCCGCTGGTCACCTCGCTGCTGGTCGCGGGCGCCGCCGGGTCGGCGATGTGCGCCGACATCGGCTCCCGGAAGATCCGCGAGGAGATCGACGCCATGGAGGTGCTGGGCATCAACCCCCTGCACCGCCTGGTGGTGCCGCGGATGCTCGCCTGCGCGTTCGTCGCGCTGTTCCTCAACGGGCTGGTCTCGGTGGTCGGCCTGCTGGGCGGCTACTTCTTCAACGTGATGCTCCAGGGCGGCACCCCCGGCGCCTACCTGGCGTCCTTCAACGCCATCGCGCAGCTGCCCGACCTGCTGCAGGCCGAGTTCAAGGCGTTCGTCTTCGGCATCACCGCGGGCCTGGTCGCCGCCTACAAGGGCCTGAACGCCAAGGGCGGGCCCAAGGGCGTGGGCGACGCGGTCAACCAGACCGTCGTCATCACGTTCATGCTCCTGTTCCTGGAGAACTTCCTGATCTCCACGCTGTACTTCCAGTTCGTCCCGTCGAAGGGGATGTAGATGACCGCCCCTGGCAAGACGGGCAAGGCCGCCCGGCGGGTGGTGAGCGCCCCGCTCGACCGGCTGGACGACTTCGGCCACCAGATGTCGTTCTACGCCGGCGCGTTCGCGTGGGTGTTCCGGGTGCTGCGCCGGTACCGCAAGGAGGTGCTGCGGCTGCTGGCCGAGGTGAGCCTCGGCACCGGCGGCCTCGCGGTGATCGGCGGCTCGGTGGTGATCGTCGGGTTCATGACGTTCTTCACCGGCAGCCAGGTCGGCCTCCAGGGCTACGAGTCGCTGAACCAGATCGGCACGGCCGCGTTCACCGGGTTCGTCGCGTCCTACTTCAACACCCGCGAGATCGCGCCGCTGGTGTCGGCGCTCGCGCTGTCGGCGACGGTCGGCTGCGGGTTCACCGCCCAGCTCGGCGCGATGCGGATCTCCGACGAGATCGACGCGCTGGAGGTCATGGCCGTCCCGTCGATGCCTTTCCTGGTCACCACCCGGATGCTCGCCGGGATGATCGCGGTCATCCCGCTGTACATCGTGGGCCTGCTCGCCTCCTACGGCGCGACCCGGGTCATCGTGACGATGTTCTACGGCCAGTCGACCGGCACCTACGACCACTATTTCCATCTGTTCCTACCGCCGTACGACATCTTGTGGTCGTTCGGAAAAGTGATCGTCTTCGCGGTGCTGGTGATGCTGATCCACTGCTACTACGGCTACCACGCCTCCGGCGGCCCGGCGGGCGTCGGCGTGGCGGTGGGCCGCGCGGTGCGCACCAGCATCGTGGTGATCAACGTGGTCGACCTGATGCTCGGCATGGCGATCTGGGGCACGACCACCAGCGTCCGGATCGCGGGGTGACGGCGATGGGCGAACGTCTGCGCTTCCGCATCCTCGGCGCGTCCATGGTCGTCGTGATCGTTCTGCTGCTGGCGCTGACCGTGGCGCTGTACAACAAGGCCTTCACACCGACGCTCGACGTGAAGGTGCGGAGCGAGCGGGCGGGGCTGCAGCTGCTGCCGCACTCGGACGTGAAGGTCCGCGGCCTGATCGTCGGCGAGGTGCGCGACACCGACGCCGACGCGCAGGGGGCGACGCTCCACCTGGCGCTCGACCCGGGCAAGGCGAAGCTGATCCCGCGCAACGTGCAGGCGCGGCTGCTGCCGAAGACGCTGTTCGGCGAGAAGTACGTGGATCTGGAGATCCCGGCGCAGGCGGGCGCGCTCGGGCTGCGCTCGGGCCAGGTGATCCAGCAGGACCGCTCCCAAGCGGCCGTCGAGATCGACAAGGTGCTGAACGACCTGCTCCCGCTGCTGCAGGCGGTGAAGCCGGCGGAGCTGAACGCGACGCTGAACGCCCTGGCGACGGCGCTGCAGGGCCGCGGCGACCAGATCGGTCGGAACCTGGAGGAGGCCGACGAGCTGCTGCGGAAGGTCAACCCGCAGCTCGGCACGCTGGTGCACGACCTGAACGCCCTGGCCGACGTCTCCGACATCTACAACGCCGCGGCGCCCGACCTGCTGCAGACGCTCCGCAACCTCAACGTCACCAGCCGGACGATCACCGACAAGAAGGCCACGATCGAGCAGCTGATCCCGGCGACGACCGCGCTGGCCCAGGACGGCGACGTGTTCATGCGGCAGAACGCCCCGAAGATCATCGGCTTCAACATCGCGAACCGGGACGGCCTGGACCTGATCGCCCGCTACTCGCCGTCCCTGCCGTGCGTCTTCGCCGGGCTGATGAAGCTCAAGCCGGAGTCGCAGCGGGTGGCCGGCGGCAACGGGTCCAAGACCTTCAACCTGACGGTCGAGATCGTCAAGCCGGTGCCGGGCTACAAGTACCCGCTGGACAAGCCGGAGGCGAAGGACCAGCGCGATCCGCGCTGCTACGGGCTGCCGAACCCCAAGGTCCCGTCCCCGACCTACCTCGCGCTGGACGGCACGCAGGACGACCTGTGGTGGAAGAACCCCGATGACCCGAACGCCGGCGGGAGCCGCGGCCGGGCGCTGTCGAACGTCTTCGTCGACCCGGGCTCGATGAGCGAGAAGGACAAGATCAAGAACGTGCTCGGACCGGTGACGCGGACCCGCGCCGACCAGCTGTCCGACGTCGCGGCGCTGATGTTCGGGCCGCTGCTGGGCGACGGATCGGTGGTGACGGTCAAGTGAGGACGACCAGTGCGGCGATCAAGCTGGGAATCTTCGTGGTCGTCACCTCGCTGGCCACCGGGGTGCTGGCGATGACGATCTCCAACATGCGGTTCCGCGAGACGACCACCTACAAGGCGATCTTCTCGGACGTGACGGGCCTGCTCGACAAGGACGACGTGCGCGTCGCCGGCGTCCGGGTCGGCCAGATCGAGCACATCGAGCTGTACAAGGGCGACAAGGCCGAGGTGACGTTCAGCCTCCAGAAGGAGAGCGTGTTCAAGGCGGGGCTGCCCTCGTCCACCCGGGCGCAGATCCGGTACCGCAACCTGATGGGCCAGCGGTACCTGGCGCTGACCGACGGCGCCGGCCAGGCCAACGACTACCTCAGGCCGGGCGGGACGATCCCCGTCGCGCAGACCACGCCCGCGCTGGACCTGACGACCCTGTTCAACGGGTTCCGGCCGCTGTTCCGCGCCCTGGAGCCCAAGGACGTCAACACGCTCGCGATGCAGATCATCCAGGTGCTCCAGGGCGAGGGCGGGACGATCAACAGCCTGCTCGCGCACGTCGCGTCGCTGACCAACACGCTCGCCGACCGGGACAAGGTCATCGGCCAGGTCATCGACAACCTGAACACCGTGCTCGGCACCATCGACGAGCGGCACACCGAGGTCAACCAGCTGATCACGGACCTGCGCGGGTTCGTCAGCGGGGTCTCGGGGGACCGCCAGGCGATCTTCGACTCGGTGGCGGCGATCAACGATCTGACCGGGACCACGCAGGACCTGCTCGCCGACGCCCGCCCCGGCATCCGCAACGACATCGCGGGGCTGCGCAAGCTCACCGCCACGTTCGACGCGAACGGCAAGGAGCTCGACGCGGGCCTGCAGCGGACGCCGAAGCGGCTGGAGGGGCTGGTCAACATCTCCTCCTACGGCTCCTGGTTCAACATGTACATCTGCGGTCTCGACGCGCGGGTGCGGCTGCCGGGCGGACCGGTCTACCAGACGCCGGCGATCGTGAACGAGAACGCGAGGTGCAAGTAGATGAGGATCCCGTTCCGGGAACGCAACCCGGTCCCCATCGGGCTCTCCGCGTTCGCGATCATCATCGTGCTGGTGGTGCTGGCGATGAACCTGGAGAACATCCCGTTCATCTCCGGCGGCAAGACCCACACCGCCGCGTTCCGTGAGGCGGCCGGGCTGCGGGCCGGCGAGGAGGTCCGCATCGCGGGCGTCAAGGTCGGCAAGGTCACCGGGCTGGAGCTGGACGGCGACCACGTCAAGGTCACCTTCCGGGTCGACGACGGCGTGCGGCTCGGCGACCGCACCGAGGCCGACATCAAGATCAAGACGGTGCTCGGCGCGCACTATCTCGCGCTCACCCCGCGCGGGCGCGGCCGGCTCGGCCGCAACGTCCCGATCGAGCGGACGCACACCCCGTTCGAGGTCGTGCCCGCGATCAGCGAGCTGAGCCAGCGCGTCGGCGCGATCGACGTGCAGCAGGTCGCCAAGTCGTTCGACGTGCTGTCGGACACCTTCAAGAACTCCCCTGAGGAGGTCAGGGCCTCCCTGCAGGGGCTGCGCCGGCTGTCCAACACGGTCGCGTCCCGCGACGACGAGCTGCACGAGCTGGCCGGCAAGGCCAAGGACGTCTCCAAGCTGCTCGCCGACCGCAACCAGGACTTCGCCAAGCTCGTCCAGGACGGCGACAAGGTGCTCCAGGCGGTGCAGGCCAGGCGCGAGGTGATCCACCAGCTGCTGATCAACACCGTGACCCTGTCGCAGCAGGTGAACGCGCTGATCAACGAGAACGACCGGCAGCTGCGCCCGATGCTGGACAACCTGGCCAAGGTCAACCGGATCCTGCTGAAGAACCAGAACAACCTGGACCGGATCCTCCAGCTGTTCGCGCCGTTCGCCCGGCAGTTCTCCGACGTGACGGGCACCGGCCGCTGGTTCGACTCGTGGATCCAGAACCTGATCCCGATCCCCGCCTCGATCCAGAACCCCCCGTCCGGCGGAGGCGCGACGACGAACAGGCAGGGCGCCCGCCCGGGCGGCGGATCGCCCGGCCCCGGCAAGACCGGCAACAGCGACAACCCGTTGCCCTTCCTCCCGTGAGCAGGCAGGTCACCAGTGCGTAACTCCACGAGCATCCTTCGCCTGGGCGGCGCGATCCTCGCCGTCGCGGTGCTGGCCGCCGTGCTCCTGCTGGTCCTCCAGGAGCCGGGGCAGCGCCACATGACGGCGTACTTCACCAAGGCGGTCGGCCTGTACAAGGGCGCGGACGTCCGCATCCTCGGCATCCCCGTCGGGGAGGTCACCAGCGTCGAGCCCGTCGGCGACGCGGTGAAGGTCGAGCTGAGCTACGACGCGAAGTACAAGGTCCCCGCGGGCGCGCAGGCCGTGATCGTCAACCAGACGCTCGTCGCCGACCGCTACGTCCAGATCACGCCCGTCTACAAGGGCGGCGCCGTCCTGGCCGACGGCGCGACGCTGGGCACGAACCGCACCGCGGTGCCGGTCGAGGTCGACGAGGTCGGCGGGAGCCTGAACGAGCTGTCCAAGGCGCTCGGCCCGCAGGGCGCGAACGCGCCCGGCGCGAACGGCGAGCAGGGCTCGCTGTCGCGGCTGCTCCAGGTCGGCGCGGCGAACCTGGACGGCCAGGGCGAGGACATCCGGCAGACGATCGCCGACGCGTCCAAGGCGCTCAGCACGCTGAGCACCGACCGCGGCGACGTGGCCGCGACGATCAAGAACCTGCGGATCATCACCGACGCGATGAAGGCCAACGACCAGCAGATCAAGTCGTTCTCCGGGCACCTCAACGGCGTCTCCGGGCAGCTGGCGGGGGAGAAGGAGGAGCTGAGCGCGGCCCTCAACACCCTGGCCCCGACGCTGAAGAACGTGCAGCGGTTCGTCAAGGGCAACCGCACCGAGCTGGCCGCCAACGTCCGGCAGCTCGCGCAGATCACCGGTGTGCTGGTGAAGGAGAAGGGCGCGCTCGCCGAGATCCTCACCGCGGGTCCGCTCGCCGTCAACAACCTGGCCCGCGCCTACGACCCGATCAGCGGCACGATCCACACCCGCGACAACTTCCGCCAGTTCCACAACCTGGCCGACTGGATCTGCTCGCTGGCCTACTCGGTGGGCACGCCCGCCAAGGAGTGCCTCGACTTCGTCACGCCCTACAACGGGATCGGCAAGGCGTTGACCGGGTTCAGCCTGGACCTGTCCTGGATCACCGCGCTGACCACGCACTACGACCCGGTGCCCGTCCCGCCGGACGCCTACGGACCGCAGGGCAGGCCCGGCAAGTCCGGCAAGACGAGCACCACGAACAAGACCGCGGCGACCGGAACCCAGAAGAAGCCGACGGACATCACGGCGCTGCTGCCTGGAGGTGGCCGATGAGCAGGCGGTCGATCAGCAGGCGGTCGATCGGCAGGACGATCGGCGGGGCGCGTTTGCTCGGCGCCGCCGCGCTCGCGGGCGTGACGGCCCTGTCGGGCTGCTCGTTCAACGGCGTGGAGTCGCTGCCGCTGCCCGGCGGCCCCGACCTCGGCCCGCACCCCCGCACCGTGAAGATCGAGTTCGCGAACGTGCTGGACCTCGTCCCGCAGTCGGCGGTCAAGGTCAACGACGTGTCGGTGGGCAAGGTCGAGAAGATCGAGCTGGCCGGCGAGCCGGGCGGCGGGACGGGACAGGGCGGTCAGGGAGGCTGGCACGCGGTCGTCACGGTCAAGTTCCGCGGCGACGTCAAGCTCCCCGACAACGCGATCGCCACGGTCAGCCAGACCAGCCTGCTCGGCGAGAAGTTCGTGCAGCTCGAACCGCCGAAGAACGAGGCGCCGGTCGGGGAGCTCTCCGACGACGACCTGATCCCGCTGAACCGCACGTCCCGCGGCACCGAGATCGAAGAGGTGCTGTCGGCGATGTCGCTGCTGCTCAACGGCGGCGGCCTGGAGCAGGTCTCCACGATCAGCCACGAGCTGCAGGCCGCGATGGGCGGCCGGGAGTCCACGATCAAGTCGGTGCTGCAGCGGGTGAACACCTTCGCCGGGACGCTCGACCAGAACCGCGCCGCGATCACCCGGGCGCTGGACAGCATCGACCGGCTGACCGGCAAGCTGTCCGACGAGCGCAAGACGATCCAGGACACCATCGACAAGACCGGGCCCGCGATCACCGTCCTCAACCGCAACCGGGCCGACCTCACCAAGATGCTGGTCGCGCTGAACAAGCTCAGCCGCACCACCACCTACGTGATCGACCAGTCCAAGGCCGACATGCTGGCCAACCTGCGGGACCTCGACACGATCCTGCGCAACCTCAACAAGGCCGGCTCGGACCTGCCGAAGTCGCTGGAGACGCTGATCACCTTCCCGTTCCCCGCCACGTTCGAGAACGTCATCGCGGGCGACTACGGCAACGTGCGGCTCACCCTCGACCTGGACTTCGAGTCCATCGCGCAGAACCTGCTCGGCGGCACCGACCTGGAGGGGCTGCTCGGCAGCGGCAAGCAGATGCGCGGCATGCTCCAGGTCCCGAACGTGACGCTGCCGGACTCCCCGCTGGGCGTCCTGCCGCAGACGCCGGGCGGCGGCGGGAACCAGGGCGGGCTGCCGGGGCCTGCCCGGCGGCACCACACAGACCCCAGGGAAGCCGGCCGGCACGAACGACCAGGGACGGCCGGGCGCGCTCGCCCCCGACCCCGGTGACGGCGGTCTGCGGACCCTGATGACGGGGGGCCTCTCGTGATCCTCAAGCGCGGCGTCATCATCCAGCTCATCGCCTTCGCGGTCATCACCGTCGTCGGCGTGGCGATCGTCTCGGTCAACTACATCGGCATCGGCCGCGACCTGCTCGGCAAGCAGTACATCGCCTACGTCGACCTCACCGACTCCGGCGGCGTGTTCACCAACGCCGAGGTCACCTACCGGGGCGTCCCGGTCGGGCGCGTCGGCCCCATCGAGCTGACCAAGGACGGCATCCGCGTCAAGCTGCTGCTGGAGCGCGGCAAGCGGATCCCGCGCGAGGGCACCAAGGCCGTCGTGGCGAACCGGTCGGCGGTCGGCGAGCAGTACATCGACCTGGAGCCCACCACGAAGTCCGGGCCCTACATGGACCAGGGCGACCCGTACACCGTCCCGCGGAGCCGCACCACGCTGCCGGTGTCCACGGCCGAGCTGCTGCGCAACGTCGACTCCCTCGTGGGCTCGGTGAACACCAAGGACCTCGGGGTCATCGTGGACGAGCTGGACAAGGCGTTCTCCGGCTCCGCCTCGGACCTGCAGTCGATCCTGGACGACACCGACCGGCTGCTGAAGACCGCCAACGAGGCCTACCCCGACACCGAGCGGCTGCTGAACAACGGCGTGACCGTCCTGGACACCCAGCGCGGCCAGGCCGCCAACATCCAGGGCTTCGCCCGCAACCTGAACGCGCTGACCACCTCGCTCCGCAACGACGACCCGGCGCTGCGCAAGACCATCGACAACGCGCCGGGCGCGGTGGACGAGACCCACAAGGCCATCAACCAGCTCGCGCCGACGCTGCCCGTCCTGCTGGCCAACCTCACCACCACCGGCCAGGTCATCGCGTCCCGCAAGGCCGGCCTGCGGTCGCTGTTCATCCTCTACCCGGTGACGGTCGCAGGCGCGTTCACCGTCACGCCCGGCGACGGGACCCAGCACCTGGGCCTCGACCTGAACATCGACGCGCCGCCCGCCTGCACCCAGGGCTACGAGAAGGTCAAGCACCGCTGGCCGCAGGACACCTCGAAGAAGAAGCCGCGCCTGGACGTCGGCTGCAAGGCGCCCCACAACGCCCCCACGGCCGTGCGCGGCGCCCGCAACTTCCCGCGTGACGCCATCGCGCCGTTCCCGCAGGTCCCCGCGGGCGCCACCACCGGCGCCGGGTTCCCCGAGGGCGGCGCGTACGGCACCCGCGGGGACGGCGGCGACAGCGGCGACGGCGACGGCGGCAAGACGGACGCCAAGGGCTCCGGCAAGACCAAGGCGAAGGCCGCGGCCGCCCCGACGGGCCAGCTCGCGGACGGAAACCTGTACCTGTCGTACCCGGCCGGTTCAGTCGAATTCGCTGGATACGATCCATCGACGGGCGCGGTCTACGGCCCTGATGGCAAGCGCTACGTCATGCCGCGCAGCGCCGGTACACGCCAGTTGGGAGAGGAATCCTCGTGGAAGTGGCTCCTGCTCGGACCGCTGAGCCAGTGAGGCGGGCACGATGAGGCGCCGTCTACCCCTGATCACCGCGATCGTGCTGAGCGTCGTCGTGGTGGGGCTCGCCATCGCGTCCGGTTGGCTCGGCGTGGTCTCCCTCCGGAACAGGGACGAGGCCGACCAGAAGGCGAAGGCGATCCAGTCGGCGCGCCAGATGGGCGTCAACCTGATGTCGCTCAGCGCCGCCACCGCCCAGCGCGACCTGGACCGCATCGTGGGCGGCACCACCGGCGACCTCAAGAACAAGCTGGGAAGCCAGTCGAACGCCTTCATGCAGCAGATCACCAAGGCCAAGGCCAAGTCGACTGTCAGTGACGTGGACGCCGCGCTGGTCTCCATCGACGGCGACTCCGCCGAGGTGATGGTGTCCCTCACCGGGACCGTCACCAACGACAAGGTGCAGAACGGTACGCCGCAGGGCTACCGGTACCAGATGGACCTCACGCGGGTCGACGGCCGCTGGCTCGTGTCCGGACTGGAGGTTGTCCCGTGACGATCAAGGCGGATCGAGCGGCCAGGGCCGAGGAGGCCGCCGAGGCGGCGCGCCTGGCGGAGGAGGCCGCGGCGAAGGCCCGGGAGGCCGCGCGGCTCGCCCAGATCGCCGCGGACGAGGCGGCCGCCGCCGAAGAGGCCGCGGCGGACGAGGCGCCGGACGAGGAGCCGGGAGAGGACGTCCCGGAGGAGGCTCCGAAGGCCCTCAAATCCCCCAAGAAGCCTCGTCGTAGCCGGAAGGCGTCCGAAGTCACGTCCGATGAGGACGAAGCCGCAGAGGGCGGCTCAGCGGCGGAGGCGGACACCGAGGCCCTCGCCGATGACGACACCAAGGCCGTCAAGACGACCAAGGCCGCAAAGGGCACCAAGGGCACCAAGAGCTCCAAGGCCGCCGAGGTCGTAGAGGCCGAGGAAGACGCTGAGGCCGAGGAAGACGCTGAGGCCGAGGAGGACGCCGAGGCCGAGGAGGACGCCGAGGCCGCGAAGCCTGCGAAGGCCGCCCGGACCAAGCGTCTGAACCTCAAGAAGCCCACCAAGGCCACCGACGAGGACGCCGAAGACGCTGAGGACGCCGAGCCGGAGGGCCGGTCCCGGCTGGGCGGCAGGTCGACCGTCATCGCCGTCCTGGCCGTCCTGGCGATCGCGCTCGCGGCCGGCACCACCGCGCTGGCGTTGAAGGTCCGCGAGCAGAACGCGACCGAGCAGGCGTCCAAGGAGGCGTCCTTCGCGGCGTCCCGCGCGGCCCAGAAGCTGTCCTCGTACGACTACCAGACGCTGGACACCGACCTGAAGGCCGCGTCCGCCACCACGACGGGCAAGCTGCACACCCAGTACGACAAGCTCGCCCTGCAGCTCAAGACCGTCGCCGTCCAGCAGCAGGCCGTCTCCAACACGACCGTGATGAAGGTCGGCGTCGTGAGCGCGACCCCTGACAAGGTCGTGGCGCTCGTCTACGCCAACCGGTCCTCGGCGACCAAGAGCGACAAGCAGCAGCGCCTCCCGGAGCCCCTGCGCATCAAGCTGACGATGGTCAACAAGGACGGCAAGTGGCTCGCCTCCGAGCTGACCGTCCTCTCCTAGACGGCCGTCTCTCCCGGCGTCTTCCAGATGCCCGTCGCGGCCTCTGGACGAGTCGCTGTTAACCCTCCCGGGCCGGACCTAGCCGAGGTCGCGGGTCGCGCGGCCGCCGGGCGCGCGACCCGCCGCCTGCGGCGATTCGCGGGCTGTCAACCCGGATCCCTAAACTATGGCCTTCCTCACTGCAGGTCAGGGCCTGAAAAGTCCAAGTCCGCTCTTGACTGAGAGGCGCTGAGGGGCGATGCTCCATGGCAACGTGATGCATACTGCGGCGCTAGAGTTGCGAGCGGTGTACCGGTTCGGCTACACTGCCCCTTTGCGCTGCCCTCTGACTATCCACGTGTGAGAGCACACCTGTGAAGGTCCGGTTCAGGCCCCTTTGAGGGTCCGGTTTGGCCCTCTTTGAGCAGGTCTCGAACGTGGATCGTCTGGCGTGCGTGTCATCTGTTACGCCGCGAGCCCTCGGAAGGACCACTCTTGGCAGCCTCGCGCAACGCCTCGAATACCGCAACCGGTCCGAACCGCGTCTCCTTCGCGCGCATCAAGGAGCCGCTCGAAGTCCCGGACCTCCTTGCTCTGCAGACCAACTCGTTCGACTGGCTGCTGGGCAACGAGAGGTGGAAGGCCCGGGTCGAGGCGGCCCAGAAGGCCGGAAGTAAGAGCGTCCCGACGCAGTCGGGGCTGGAGGAGATCTTCGAAGAGATCAGTCCGATCGAGGACTTCTCCGGGACCATGTCCCTGTCGTTCCGGGATCACCGGTTCGAGCCGCCCAAGTACTCCGTGGAGGAGTGCAAGGACAAGGACATGACCTACTCCGCCCCGATGTTCGTCACGGCGGAGTTCATCAACAACACCACCGGTGAGATCAAGAGCCAGACGGTGTTCATGGGCGACTTCCCGCTCATGACCCCCAAGGGCACCTTCATCATCAACGGCACCGAGCGTGTCGTGGTCTCGCAGCTGGTGCGTTCGCCGGGGGTGTACTTCGACCGGGCGCTGGACAAGGCGTCGGACAAGGACATCTACGGGTGCCGGGTGATCCCGAGTCGGGGTGCCTGGCTGGAGTTCGAGATCGACAAGCGTGACAACGTGGGTGTGCGCATCGACCGCAAGCGCAAGCAGCCGGTGACGGTGCTGCTGAAGGCGCTGGGGTGGGACGAGGCGCGGATCCGGGAGCGGTTCGGCTCGTATGAGTCGATCAATGTGACGCTGGAGAAGGACCACACGTCCGGGCAGGATGACGCGCTGCTGGACATCTACCGCAAGCTGCGGCCGGGTGAGCCGCCGACGCGGGAGTCGGCCCAGACGCTGCTGGAGAACCTGTACTTCAATCCCAAGCGGTACGACGTGGCGAAGGTCGGCCGTTACAAGATCAACAAGAAGCTCGGTCTGGACCTGGACATGAACCAGGGGACGCTGACCGAGGACGACGTGGTCGCGACGATCGAGTACCTGGTGCGTCTGCACGCGGGTGAGGAGGAGGCGACCCTGGGCAGTGTGGCGGTGCCGATCGAGGTCGATGACATCGACCACTTCGGCAACCGGCGGCTGCGCACGGTGGGGGAGCTGATCCAGAACCAGGTGCGTCTGGGGCTGGCCCGCATGGAGCGGGTGGTCCGGGAGCGGATGACGACGCAGGACGTCGAGGCGATCACGCCGCAGACGTTGATCAATATCCGGCCGGTGGTGGCCTCCATCAAGGAGTTCTTCGGCACCAGCCAGCTGTCGCAGTTCATGGACCAGACCAACCCCCTGGCCGGCCTCACCCACAAGCGGCGCCTGTCCGCCCTGGGCCCCGGTGGTCTGTCGCGTGAGCGCGCGGGCATGGAGGTCCGTGACGTCCACCCGTCGCACTACGGGCGGATGTGCCCGATCGAGACGCCCGAAGGCCCCAACATCGGCCTCATCGGCTCGCTCGCCGCATTCGGCCGCGTCAACCCGTTCGGGTTCGTCGAGACCCCGTACCGGCGCGTCACCGACGGCGTCGTCGGCGAGGAGATCGACTACCTGACGGCCGACGAGGAGGACCGCTACGTCATCGCGCAGGCCAACTCCCTGCTGAACGACGACGGCACCTTCGTCGAGAGCCGCGTCCTCGTCCGCCGCAAGGGCGGCGAGGTCGAGCTGGTCCCCGCCCGCGAGGTCCAGTACATGGACGTCTCGGCGCGGCAGATGACCTCGGTCGCGACGGCGATGATCCCGTTCCTGGAGCACGACGACGCCAACCGTGCGCTGATGGGGTCGAACATGCAGCGGCAGTCGGTGCCGTTGCTGCGCAGTGAGGCGCCGCTGGTCGGGACGGGCATGGAGTACCGTGCCGCGACCGATGCCGGTGATGTGATCACGGCGGAGAAGGCGGGTGTGGTCGAGGAGGTCTCGGCCGACTACGTGACGGTGATGAACGACGACGGGACCCGGACGACGTACCGGGTGTCGAAGTTCAAGCGGTCCAACCAGGGCACGTGCTTCAACCAGAAGCCGATCGTGGACGAGGGTCAGCGCGTCGAGGTCGGTCAGGTGATCGCCGATGGGCCGTGCACCGATGACGGTGAGATGGCGCTGGGCAAGAACCTGCTGGTGGCGTTCATGCCGTGGGAGGGCCACAACTACGAAGACGCGATCATCCTGTCGCAGCGGCTGGTGCAGGACGACGTCCTTTCCTCGATCCACATCGAGGAGCACGAGGTCGACGCCCGTGACACCAAGCTGGGCCCCGAGGAGATCACCCGCGACATCCCGAACGTGTCCGAGGAGGTCCTGGCCGACCTGGACGAGCGGGGGATCATCCGGATCGGCGCCGACGTGGTGCCCGGTGACATCCTGGTCGGGAAGGTCACCCCGAAGGGGGAGACCGAGCTGACCCCGGAGGAGCGGCTGCTGCGGGCGATCTTCGGTGAGAAGGCGCGCGAGGTGCGCGACACCTCGCTGAAGGTGCCGCACGGCGAGCAGGGCAAGGTCATCGGCGTGCGGGTGTTCTCCCGCGACGACGGCGACGAGCTCCCGCCGGGGGTGAACGAGCTGGTCCGGGTGTACGTGGCGCAGAAGCGCAAGATCACCGACGGGGACAAGCTCGCGGGCCGGCACGGCAACAAGGGCGTCATCTCCAAGGTGCTGCCGGTGGAGGACATGCCGTTCCTGGAGGACGGCACCCCAGTCGACATCGTCCTGAACCCCCTGGGCGTGCCCGGCCGCATGAACGTCGGACAGGTCCTGGAGACCCACCTCGGCTGGGTCGCCTCCCGCGGCTGGAAGGTCGAGGGCGACGACGCCGAGTGGAAGCAGGCCCTCAAGGCCATCGGCGCCGACGAGGCTCCGGCCTGGACGAACACCGCGACGCCGGTGTTCGACGGCGCCCGCGAGGACGACGTCACCGGCCTGATCGAGAGCACGCTCCCGAACCGCGACGGCCAGCGCATGGTGGGCCCGGGCGGCAAGGCGCGGATGTTCGACGGCCGCACCGGCGAGCCCTACAAGGACCCGATCTCGGTCGGCTACATCTACATCCTCAAGCTGCTCCACCTGGTCGACGACAAGATCCACGCTCGTTCGACCGGCCCGTACTCCATGATCACCCAGCAGCCGCTCGGCGGTAAGGCCCAGTTCGGCGGCCAGCGCTTCGGTGAGATGGAGGTCTGGGCACTGGAGGCCTACGGCGCCGCCTACGCCCTCCAGGAGCTGCTGACCATCAAGTCCGACGACGTCCTCGGCCGCGTGAAGGTCTACGAGGCCATCGTCAAGGGCGAGAACATCCCCGAGCCCGGCATTCCCGAGTCCTTCAAGGTGCTCATCAAGGAGATGCAGTCGCTGTGCCTCAACGTCGAGGTGCTCTCCAGCGACGGCATGTCCATCGAGATGCGCGACACCGACGAGGACGTCTTCCGCGCCGCGGAGGAGCTCGGCATCGACCTCTCCCGTCGCCCGAACGAGGGCGCGATGAGCGTCGACGAGGTCTGAGAACTCAAGGGGAAAACAGTTGCTTGACGTCAACTTCTTCGACGAGCTTCGCATCGGTCTGGCGACCGCCGACGACATCCGCCAGTGGTCGCACGGTGAGGTGAAGAAGCCGGAGACGATCAACTACCGGACCCTCAAGCCGGAGAAGGACGGGCTCTTCTGCGAGAAGATCTTCGGTCCTACCCGCGACTGGGAGTGCTACTGCGGTAAGTACAAGCGCGTCCGGTTCAAGGGCATCATCTGTGAGCGCTGCGGCGTCGAGGTGACCCGTGCCAAGGTGCGCCGTGAGCGGATGGGCCACATCGAGCTGGCGGCGCCCGTCACGCACATCTGGTACTTCAAGGGCGTCCCGTCCCGGCTCGGCTACCTGCTGGACCTGGCCCCGAAGGATCTCGAGAAGATCATCTACTTCGCGGCCTACATGATCACCAGCGTGGACGCCGAGCGGCGCGACCGCGACCTGCCGACGCTGGAGGCCCACATCTCCGTGGAGCGCCAGCAGATCGAGCAGGCCCGCGACGCGCAGGTCGAAGCCCGCCAGCAGAAGCTGGAGGGCGACCTGGCGGAGCTGGAGGAGGCCGGCGCGAAGGCCGACCAGAAGCGCAAGGTGCGCGACGGCGCCGAGCGGGAGATGAAGCAGCTGCGCGACCGCGCGCAGCGCGAACTCGACCGCCTCGACGAGGTCTGGAGCCGCTTCAAGAACCTCAAGGTCCAGGACCTCGAGGGCGACGAGCTGCTCTACCGCGAGATGCGCGACCGGTTCGGCAAGTACTTCGAGGGCGGCATGGGCGCCGCGGCCATCCAGGCGCGGCTGCAGAACTTCGACCTCGACGCCGAGGCCGAGAAGCTGCGCGACATCATCCGCACCGGCAAGGGCCAGAAGAAGGCCCGCGCCCTCAAGCGGCTGAAGGTCGTCTCGGCGTTCCTCAACACCCGCAACAGCCCGCTCGGCATGGTGCTGGACTGCATCCCGGTCATCCCGCCGGACCTGCGTCCCATGGTCCAGCTGGACGGCGGCCGGTTCGCCACGTCCGACCTGAACGACCTGTACCGCCGGGTGATCAACCGCAACAACCGGCTCAAGCGCCTGCTCGACCTCGGCGCTCCCGAGATCATCGTCAACAACGAGAAGCGGATGCTGCAGGAGGCCGTCGACGCGCTGTTCGACAACGGCCGCCGCGGCCGCCCGGTCACCGGGCCCGGCAACCGTCCGCTGAAGTCGCTGTCCGACATGCTCAAGGGCAAGCAGGGCCGGTTCCGGCAGAACCTGCTGGGCAAGCGCGTCGACTACTCCGGCCGTTCGGTCATCGTCGTCGGCCCGCAGCTGAAGCTGCACCAGTGCGGCCTGCCCAAGCAGATGGCGCTGGAGCTGTTCAAGCCGTTCGTCATGAAGCGGCTGGTCGACCTCAACCACGCGCAGAACATCAAGTCCGCCAAGCGGATGGTCGAGCGGGCCCGCCCGGTCGTGTGGGACGTGCTGGAAGAGGTCATCACCGAGCACCCGGTGCTGCTGAACCGGGCGCCGACCCTGCACCGGCTCGGCATCCAGGCGTTCGAGCCGCAGCTGGTCGAGGGCAAGGCCATCCAGATCCACCCGCTCGTCTGCACCGCGTTCAACGCGGACTTCGACGGCGACCAGATGGCGGTGCACCTGCCGCTGTCCGCCGAGGCGCAGGCCGAGGCGCGGATCCTGATGCTGTCGACCAACAACATCCTGAAGCCGTCGGACGGCAAGCCCGTCACCATGCCCACCCAGGACATGGTCATCGGCCTGTACTGGCTGACGACGCAGAAGGACGGGGCGGTGGGCGAGGGCCGCGCGTTCGGCTCGATCGGCGAGGCCATCATGGCCTACGACCGGCACGAGCTGGACCTGCAGGCCCGGATCCAGATCCGGCTCAAGGACGTCCCGCCGCCGCGCGGCTGGAAGGCGCCCGAGGGCTACGAGCCCGGCCGGCCCTACCGGCTGGAGACGACGCTCGGCCGCGCGATGTTCAACGAGACGCTGCCGGACGACTTCCCGTTCGTGGACGACGAGATCGGCAAGAAGCAGCTCTCGGCGATCGTCAACGAGCTGGCGGAGACCTACCCGAAGGTGGCCGTCGCCAACGCGCTGGACGCGCTGAAGAGCACCGGGTTCCACTGGGCGACCAGGTCCGGCGTCACGATCGCGATCGACGACGTCATCACGCCGCCCAACAAGGCGGAGATCCTGGGCGGCTACGAGGCGCGCGCCGAGAAGGTGCAGCGGGAGTTCAACCGCGGCCTGATCACCGACGACGAGCGCAAGCAGGAGCTCATCGAGATCTGGAACAAGGCCACCGCGGACGTCGCGGTGGACATGGAGAAGGCGTTCCCGAAGGCCAACCCGATCTGGATGATGATCCAGTCGGGCGCCCGCGGCAACCCGCTGCAGCTCCGCCAGATCGCCGGTATGCGCGGCCTGGTCTCCAACCCCAAGGGCGAGACCATCCCGCGTCCGATCAAGTCGTCCTTCCGCGAGGGCCTGTCGGTCGTCGAGTACTTCATCTCGACGCACGGCGCCCGCAAGGGCCTGGCCGACACCGCGCTGCGCACCGCCGACTCGGGTTACCTGACCCGGCGCCTGGTGGACGTCGCGCAGGACGTCATCGTCCGCGAGGAGGACTGCGGCACCGACCGCACGATCCCCTTCGAGGTCGCCGACCGCCTGCAGGACGGCACCCTGGTCAAGCTCGCCACCTCGGAGACGAGCCTGGTCGGCCGCACCATCGCCGAGGACGTCGTCGTCGACGGGACGGTCATCTTCCCCGCCGACACCGACCTGTCCGACGCGGTCGTGTCGCGCCTGGTCGAGGCGGGCGTGGAGAAGGTCCGCACCCGCAGCGCCCTGGTCTGCGAGGCCAAGATCGGTGTCTGCGCCGCCTGCTACGGCCGCTCGCTGGCCACCGGCAAGCGGGTGGACGTCGGTGAGGCCGTCGGCATCATCGCCGCGCAGTCCATCGGCGAGCCCGGCACGCAGCTGACGATGCGCACCTTCCACACCGGTGGTGTGGCGGGCGGCGACATCACGCACGGTCTGCCGCGTGTCCAGGAGCTGTTCGAGGCCCGCATCCCCAAGGGTGTGGCCCCGATCAGCGAGGTCGCCGGCCGCGTCAAGATCGACGAGACGGAGAAGGCCCGCAAGGTCGTCATCGTCCCGGACGACGGCTCCGACGAGATCGCCTACCCGGTGCCGATGCGGTCCCGCCTCCTGGTCAAGGAGGGCGAGTCCGTGGGCGTCGGCCAGCAGCTCATCGCGGGTGCGATCAACCCGCACGAGGTGCTGCGCATCCTCGGCCCGCGCGCCGTGCAGCTCCACCTCGTCCAGGAGGTGCAGGAGGTGTACCGGTCGCAGGGCGTGTCGATCCACGACAAGCACATCGAGATCATCGTTCGCCAGATGCTGAAGCGGGTGAACATCCTGGAGTCGGGCGACACCGACCTGCTCCCGGGTGATCTGGTCGAGCGTCCGATCTTCGAGGAGACGAACCGGAACGTCGTGGCCGAGGGCGGGGTCCCCGCCGCCGGCCGCCCCGTCCTGATGGGCATCACCAAGGCCTCGCTCGCGACCGAGTCGTGGCTGTCGGCGGCGTCCTTCCAGGAGACGACCCGGGTGCTCACCGAGGCCGCGATGCACGCCAAGAGCGACCCGCTGCTCGGCCTCAAGGAGAACGTCATCATCGGCAAGCTCATCCCGGCGGGTACCGGCATGCCGCAGTACCGCAACGTCCGGGTCGAGCCGACCGAGGAGGCGAAGGCGGCGGTGTACTCCGTCGGCTCCTACGATGACGGCGCCGAGTACGCCTTCGGGCAGGGCTCCGGCGAGGCCGTCCCGCTGGAGGAGTACGACTTCGGTCAGTACAACCGCTGAGTCGGCCGACACGCACCGACGAGGCACAAGGCGAGGCCCCTTCCGGGTTCCGGAAGGGGCCTCGCCCTTTTCCGGCCTCGGCAGGTCTTCGATCCCGCATTCCGCATTCCGCATCCGCAGGCCCGGTCAGACCGATGCGGTCCTGCCCGAACCGACCGCCCGCGTGGGCGGTGACGGGTGTGCCTCAGACAGGCGTCGGCTGGCGTTCCCCTCCTACCTGTACGGTCTCTGGTAAGCAGTCCCGCTTGCGGGACCCAACCGAAACACCAGAGGGAGAAAGTCTTGCCCCACATCGTGCGTATGAGCGGCGACCCGAAGGCGGCAGCGCGGCAGGCGCTGATCGAGGCCGCCACCCGCAGCCAATCGGTGGAGCTGTGCTTCACCGGCACCCTCGACGACGTCTTCGAAGGCGACCACCACCAGGACCTGACCGTCCCGGTGAACCTCCGCGAGTCGGTGGAAACGGTCGTGGCCAGGATGCGCGAGGAGGCCCAGAACCAGCAGCGGTGACCTGATCACCGTCTCTCTTGAAGCGGGTCCGGCCACGCCGGGCCCGCTTCCACTGTGCTGGGGGACGAGAGCACGCCGCGCCGATGCCCAGGTCAGCGTCCCGCCGACCGCGTCCGGCACTCGAAAGGACGCCCCGCGCTCCCGCAGCGCCTGAGCGCGCCCAACTTCAGTGGGCTCTATCGAAGGGGCGCCCGGTGACCGACTCGACCACGGCGGTGAGGACCAGGTAGTTCGCGCTGGTGTAGGCGTACTTCGTGCCCGGAGGGCCCAGCGGTTCGACGCCGTCCAAAGCGCCGAGACGTCCGGCGGCCCCGGGGCAGCCGGAACCGTGGCAGTCGGTGACCCTGGACGTGGCCGACGCGGGGATCCCGGCGGTCTGCTCCAGTAGGTGGCGGATCGTCACCTTGGCGGCGTGAGCCGGGCCGCCGAACCGGAAACCGGGCAGACGGTCGGTGACGGGGTCGTCCAGGCGCAGCCGCCCGGCCTGGACGAGCGTCATGACGGCGGTCGCCGTGACGGGCTTGGCGATGGAGCCCCACAGGAAGGGTGTGCGCGGGGTGACGCGCTCGCCGCGTCCGTCCGTCCCCCAGGTCCGTTGGTGAAGCGGCCCGTCGCGGCCGACCACCGCGTAGCTGAGACCGGGCGAGTGCGTGGCCCTCATCCGGTCACGGACATAGGCGTCGATCTCGGCATACGGGCCGGCCGTCGCGGAGGCGGGGACCGGCGGGACGCAGAGCAGGAGGGTGAGCAGCGCGAGCAGGACCGCGGATCGAGAGTGCATGCGATGTCCTCGGAACGAATAACCGTATGGCCGTACGGTTTTACCGTATGGCGATATGGTTATCAAGTGCCGAGGACCGCCGACCACGAGCAGCGCCGCCGCCAGATCGCCCTGGCGGTCTGCGCGCTCGTCTCCGAGCAGGGGATCGACGCCGTCACCGTCGCCCGCACGGCCGCCGCCGCGGGTATCTCGGTCGGGCTCGTGCAGCACTACTTCCGCACCAAGGACGACATGCTGCTGCACGCGTTCGCCCACGTCAGCGCGTCCATTCGCGGCCGGGTCGACGCGCGGATCCGGGCCGGGACCGAGCACCGCAGGCCCATCGCCCGGATCCTCGCCGAGGCGATGGCCGAGTTCCTGCCCCTGGACGAGACGCGCCGGACCGAGTTCCGGGTCGCCACGGCGTTCGCCGGGCGGGCCCTCGACGCCCCGGCCCTCGCCGAGGTCGACGTCGCGACCGCCCGCGCCCTGCGGGCCGACATCGCCCAGGCCGTCCGCAACGGCAAGGAGTGCGGGGAGGTCGAGCCCGGCCTGGACCCGGTGCCCGCCGCCGTCCGGCTCGCCGCCGTCACGGAAGGACTCGCGATGCAGGTCTACCGAGACCCGGAGGTGCTGAACGGCGTCCCCACCGCGGACCTCGCGGCCTCGGTCATCGACGCCGAACTGGCCGCCGTCTTCACCGGCGAGTGCCGCCAGTACCTGGATCGCTGATCTGCGCGCCAGCCCTGACCAGGAGATCGCCCGCAGCGTTCGTCCCGCTCATCATCGGACCGCCGGTCCTAGGGAGAACGGTCCGTTACTAGGCCGCCGGAACCAAGGCAGGCTCATGGGGCGGCCATCGAGGGCCGGCCTTGGCGAGGAAGAGCGGTGATCACGCGATGAAGGCGGTGCGGTTCCACGAGTACGGCGGGATCGATGTCCTGCGGGTGGAGGAGGTGGAGCGGCCGGTGCCCGGCCCCGGGCAGGTGCTGGTGGAGGTTCGCGCGGCGGGGATCCAGCCCGGCGAGGCGCACATCCGGGAGGGCGGGCTGCACAGGCGCTGGCCGGCGGCGTTCCCCTCCGGGCAGGGCACCGACCTGGCCGGTGTCGTGGTCGAGCTCGGCCCGGAAGTGCGCGGCTTCGCGGTGGGGGACGAGGTCCTCGGCTTCACCCATGACAGGGCGAGCCACGCGGAGTTCGTCGCGGTCGACGACGTCCGGCTGACGCCGCGCCCGGCAGGGCTTTCCTGGGACGTGGCCGGGTCGCTGCAGGTGGCGGGCGCGACCGCCTGGGCCTGCGTGTTCGCGGTCGACCTCGGACCGTCCGACACGGTCGTGGTCTCCGGCGCCGCGGGCGGTGTCGGGTCCCTCGCCGTGCAGCTCGCGCGGCGCCACGGCGCCACGGTGATCGGGCTGGCGAGCGAACCGAACCACGCCTGGCTGAAGGAGCACGGCGTCATCCCGGTCGAGTACGGGGACGGCGTGGCCGACCGGATCAGGGAGGCGTCCGGCGGGACCGTCGACGCGTTCATCGACACGTTCGGCACCGGCTACGTCGACCTGGCGGTGGAGCTGGGAGTGCGGCCCCAGCGGATCAACACGATCCGCGACTGGGGGACCGCGGCCAAGGTCGGCGCCCAGACCGCCGGGGAGAGCACGGCGTCGTGCGCGGCCGTCCTCGGCGAGCTGGCCCGCCTCGTCGCGCGCGGGGAGCTGGAAGTGACGATCGCCCGCGCCTACCCGCTGGCCCAGGTGCAGGACGCCTTCCGCGAACTGGAACAGCGCCACACCCACGGCAAGATCGTCCTCCGGCCCTGACCGTCTCCCCGGCCCGGCCTTGTGCCGGGAAGATCCTGGAGTAGGACGCGGGAGATCGAGGACCGGCAGGACGCGGGAGTGGGCATGAGTGACGAAGCGCCCCGAACCGGCGTTTCCGTGGAGTTGTCGGAGCGGCTGTCCGGCGCGGAGCCCAAGGTCCGCGAGCTGGCCGCCGCACAGCTCGGGGATCTGCTCATCGGTGCGTGCAGGGGCGGCCTGGACACGTCTCCGATAGTGCTGCCGCTCGTGGAGGCGCTCGCGCGAGAGGCCGACTCGGTGGTCCAGGAGGAGATCGCCCACTCCCTGGGACATCTCGTCGAGTACGGCACCGTCCCCGAGGCCATCGTCGAGCCGCTCCGAGACTGCATGCCACGCCTGTGCCCGGAGGCCGCCGCCCACGTCGCCGACGTCCTCGAAGCCGCCCGCTGGGAAGCCTGACCCGAGCAGCCACCATCGGACTTCCCGGATCGGCTCACCAGGTGGACGGGAACATGCGGTGCTTGAGGAGATCGCCGACGACCTTGGCCGCGGCGTCGGCGTCGGTGCATGGGTGCAGGTAGCCGCGCCGACCGAGCCGGGCGTCGTGGTAGGCCCACTCGCCGCCCGGCACCGGCAGCGCGCTCACCTCGATCGCGATCTCCTCGGTCCCGTTCACGTAGACCCGTAGAAGCGGGACGGCCGCGGGCCGGTACAGCTTCACGAACCGCCACCCCTGGGGCCGGAGCGTCAGCGCGAGTACCTCCAGATACCGGCACGCGGTCCTCCGGCCCAGCCGTGTCCGCAGATAGAGGACGGAGCGTTCCACCTGCGCGCTCAACACCTCGCCCACGTGACCTTTCCTCCTTCCAGCAGCGGCCGCGTTCCCCACTCGACGGCCAGTTGCGACACCAGGTGCAGCCCCCGCCCGCCCGTCGCCGTGTGGTCTTCCGGCTGGACAGCCGGCCGCCCCGTCCCGCCGTCCCACACCTCGATCACAGGCCGCCCGTCACCCTCGTCCCGGAACAGCCGGACGACGATCGGCCCCTCCCCATGCAGCAGCGCGTTCGTGACGAGCTCGGACACGACGACCCGCGCGTCCGAGTCGTCCGCGATCTCCCACGCCCGAAACCACGCGCCGACGAACCGCCGCGCGAGCGCCGGCGCCCGGCCGGACGGTTCGAGGACGAGCGTCGGCACCTCAGGAGCCACAGCCGTCGGAGCCATCTGGCACCACCTTCGAAGAGTGTCGGTTCTGCTGACACCACCGAAGAGCATGGGAAACACTTTGTGTGACAACGTGATTACTCTCGCGTAATCGCGGCGGTGAAGGTTGCTGCCCGCTTGCGACCACTTGCCGGGTGGCGCAGTCTGGTTGGGAGAGGACGAGAACCATGGCCCGCAAGCCCCGCCGGGATCTTCAAACCGTCAGCCCCACGCTCATCGCCTACGGCAATCAGGTGCGCTATTACAGGGAGCGCATGGGTCTCAGCCAGGATCGACTGGGGGATCGATTCCCGGTCAGTGGCTCCTACATCGGCCAGATCGAAGTCGGCAAGACCCGCTGCACCTCCGACTTCGCTCAGCAACTCGACGAGATCGTCAGTGCTCAGGGCTGCCTCATTCGGCTCTGGAAGGACCTTGTCCAAGACGCCGCCTACCCCACCTGGTTCGACTGGCCCCCCATTGAGCGCGACGCCATGATGCTCCAAGCATTCGAGCTCTCGGTGGTGCACGGTCTGCTGCAGACCCCCAAGTACGCCATGGCACTTCTGGACGACGAAGCCGCCGTCTCCGCTCGCATGGCGCGCCAAAATATTCTTGCGAGGGAGAATCCATCTCCCCCGATGCTTTCGGTCATGCTGGATGAGAACATCCTCACTCGTGACGTGGGCGGCTCGGAGGTGATGAGAGAGCAACTCGAACAGCTGATCCTTCTTCAGGCAAGGCGGTGCATTATTCAGGTGGTACCGGCCGAGGTTCACGACGGTCTATCCGGCTCGTTCATTCTCGCGACAATGGCCGACCGCAGTGAGGTAGCGTACGTGGAGACCGCTCTGCGCGGGATGACGATGGCTGGTGCAGGGGATGTCGCGAGGCTGTCCGAGGCTCTGGTCTCCCTCCGTGCCAGCGCTTACTCGGTGAAAGAGTCCGTAGAGTTGATTCGTAAGGTGGTTGAGGAGAAATGGACCTGAGCAACGCTCTGTGGCGTAAGAGCGGCCGCAGCACGAACAACGGTGGAGCGTGCGTCGAGTTGGCCTCGATGTCGGAGACGGTTGTCGTGCGTGACAGTAAGGACCCGGACGGGCCGAAGTTGCTTATTGAGCGGCGCGCTTTCAGAGCGCTGCTGTCCGACCTGAAGCGGTGATTTCTCGGGAGGCGCCCCATTTCGCGGGCGGCTTAGATGATTGATCTGGGCAGGGCGGCGTGGCGTAAATGCAGCATTACCACTGCCAACGGTGGTGAGTGTGGGGGCTGGCGGATGCTCCTGTGGCGGTGGCCGTTCGGGATAGAAAGTTCACCTTCCTCGTATAGGCGCGGAGTTGAACTCGGGCGCGTGGTCTGTGGCCCAGCTTGTGAAGGTGCCGGGCGGGCGGCCGGTGAGGCGCTCAATGTGGTCGGTGGTGCGGTCCGACCCGGGGCGCCGCACCGAGGCGGCGATCAGCGCTTCCACCAGTGGCTCGGGGCGGCCGTCCGCGAGCATCTGTGATCGTGCGAGGTCGGCGGGGACCGGCTGGAAGCGCAGGCGGCGCCGGAGAACGGCGCCGAGTTGGGCGACCTGATCGGCGCGGCTGAGGACCTCGGGGCCCGTCAGGACGTACAGCCGCTGGTCTGGTTCGTGATGCGCGAGGAGTACGGCTGCGGCCGCATCGGCAACGTCGCGCTCGTCCACGACGGCCGTGCGCGCTATGTCCAGCCCTGACACCACGTCACCCAGCCGAAGTTGCGGTGCCCAGCCTCGGGTGTTGGAGGCCAACGTGTCACTGCGCAGTACCAGCGGGTGCAAGCCGGCTGCGTGGAGCAGGGCTTCCATGTCCGCGTGCACTTGGGCGATGGGATCGGGCTGGCGAACGGCTTCGTCGTCTATGGCGGTCGTGGACAGGTAGATGACACGGGGTGCCGCCGCGTTCAGCTCCTCAATCAGGTCATGGGCGGCTGTGGAATCGAGCAGCGGCCACAGGAGGAGAACGGCGTCGATGCCCGCGAGCGCCTCACGGACGGAAGCGGGGTCTGTGAGGTCGCCGACCACCGACTCGATTCCGGCGCGTGGAGCGGTCTGGTGGCGCACGAGGATTCGAAGGCGTGCTCCATCCGCTTGGAGACGGGTGACGACTTCTCGGCCGAGGTTGCCGGCCGCGCCGGTGACCAGGATCAACGGACGAGAGCGCGGGCCCGCGGAACGAGTGTTGTCAGGCATGATCGGGACGTTAGGGGTTCAGGTCGGCATGAAGGCAAGGCGCGCGTGGTGAAGACGATCGGAGAAGCGGCCGCGGAGCTCGGGATCGATGCCCACGTCCTTCGGCACTGGGAAGACGCCGGGGCGCTCACGGTGCGGCGCGATGGCAACGGTTACCGCGTCTACGACGACGGTGCTCTGGAGCAAGCGCGCACCGTGCTGAAACTGCGGCGGGTCGGGCTTTCGCTGCCCGAGGTCGTGGCGGCCATGGCACCGACCAAGTCGGCGGCACAGGCGGTCGTGAGGGCGAAGATCGGCGCGCTCGAAGGCGAGATCGTCCACCGGCAGCAGGCGATCACCTTCCTGCAGCACACGGTCGAGTGCCGGCACCGGTATCTCGACGACTGCCCGGACTGTGCGGCTTTTGCGCGTGAAGCCTGAGCCCGCCCCTGTTGGGGAGCTCCAGAGCGTTTGCCGGGGCCGCACCCGTTCGGTCATGGCCTAACATCCCCGGATGACCGAACGGCTCCTATGGCGCTGCTTGGGTGCGCTCGCACCCGTCCTCGTCGGACTCTGCGTCCTCGGGTTCTGGGGCATGTCCGCTCTCGATGCACGCGCCGACCGGGCCCGGGAGTTCGCCTGCGTCCATGACCGGGCCGCCGCGCACTGGAGCCACGGATACGGGGCCCTGGCTCCCCGTCGGCGTTCTCGCCGCCGCCGTACTGGCCCTCGTCCTCGCCGTCGCCGTCCTCGCGGCCGGCGCCCGCTCCCCCCTCTGGGCCCGCCTCCTCTGCTGCCCGACGGTACTGATCGCCGCCTTCGCCCTCGTCCTGGCCGCCGTCGTGACCCACGACCACTTCGCGTTCCCCGGCAGCGACATCTCCACCGTCAACAGCGCACCCTGCGGTGTCGGCTGACCATCTCCGGCAGGTCCGTCCGCGCCGCATCGGGGGCGGCCGCCTGCTCCTGACTCGGCGCGGGACCGGAGCGGAGCGGTGCCGGTGGCCGGCCCGAGCGATAGCGTCGTCGGATGACGAAGGACGAGGTCGGAACGGGTGCCGGAAGGCAGGGGCGTGACCGTGGCGCCGACGTACGGGACGTGGTGGCGTCCCACATGCCCGGCTACGGCATCGACTCCGTGGTGCTGCTGGGAGAGGGCGAGGACAACATCGCCTTCTCGGTCAACGACGAGCTGATCGTCCGTTTCGGCAAGGAGCCCGACCCCGAAAGCCGGGCGGCGCGGGTTCGCGGTGAGGCCCGCCTGCTCGCCGTCGTCGCCGACGTGTCACCGGTGGCCGTGCCCGAGCCGAGGTTCACGGTGGCGGAGCGGGGCTGCCTGGCCTACTTCAGGCTCCCCGGTCTCCCGCTGATCGATGCCGATCCGGCGCAGCGGTCGGCGCATGGCGGTTCCGTCGCCGTCGCGCTCGGGGAGTTCCTCGGCGCGCTGCATGCCGTTCCCGGCGGCGAGATGGCGGGCCTGGTGGGGACCGATGACGAGCCGATGACCGTGTGGGCGGAGGAGTCCGCGCAGATCTACGGCACGATCATCGGGGCGGTGCCGCCGCCGCACCGTCCCGCCGTGGAGGCGTTCCTCGGCGCCGCGCCCCCGGCGGACCCGCGCGACCTGGTGTTCTCCCACAACGATCTGGGGATCGAACACGTCCTCGTCGACCCGGACGCGTGGACCATGACCGGGGTCATCGACTGGAGCGACGCCGCGATCACTGATCCGGCCCGGGACTTCGGCCTGCTCTACCGCGACCTCGGACCCGACGCCCTCGACCTCGCCCTGAGCGCGTACCGGGCCGACGCCGGAGATGTCAGAGAGCGCGCGGGCTTCTACGCCAGGTGCGGTGTGCTGGAGGACATGGCCTACGGGCTCGGAACCGGGCACCGCAAGTACCTCGACAAGTCTCTCGCCGCACTGGAATGGCTCTTCCCCGTGGACGGCGGCTAGAAGCGCGACGTCCAGGCGAGAACCGGGGCTCAGGCAAGCCAGGGGGCGCGGGTCGAAATCGGCGCGCTCGACGAACAGGTCGACGCGCTCCTGCGGCAGCGCGTCCAGGTCGAACACCTCGACCGTGCCCTCGATCATGACCACGTCCCGGGTGGGCCCCAGCCCCGGCCGGGCGGTCCGGGAGGCGGCCAGGTTCCGGGAAGCCCGTCATGGTCGCTCCTGGGGACGGCGGGGCGGCTGAGCCTTCGGTCACGCTAGCCGCAGGGCCGTGACCTGTGCTTCTCGATTCCTGACCGGCCCTGCCCGAAAGAGTGCGTCCGGCCTGGTGCGGGACAATGGGGGTGTGGGTCGGTGGGTCCTGCATGTGGACTTGGACCAGTTCATCGCCGCCGTCGAGGTGCTCCGGCATCCGGAGCTTCGCGGGCGGCCGGTCGTCGTGGGCGGGGACGGCGATCCGAGCAAGCGCGGCGTGGTGAGCACGGCCTCCTACGAGGCGCGCGAGTACGGCGTCCATTCGGGCCTGCCACTGCGGACGGCGCTGCGGCGATGCCCGGAGGCCGTCTTCCTGCCCGTCGACAGGGAGCTGTACGAGTCCGTCTCGGAGCAGGTCATGGCCGCGCTGCGCAGCCTTGGCGTCGTGGTGGAGGTGCTCGGGTGGGACGAGGCGTTCCTGGCCGTGGACGGCGATGACCCGGAGGCGACGGCCCGGGAGATCCGTGACCGGGTGCGGGCGGCGACGGGGCTCGAATGCACCGTGGGCATCGGGGAGAACAAGCTCCAGGCGAAGCTGGCGACCGGGTTCGGTAAACCCGCCGGGGTCTTCCGGCTCACCGGGGAGACCTGGTTCGCGGCGCTCGGCGACCGGCCGACGGACGCGCTGTGGGGGATAGGGGCCAAGACGGCCAAGCGGCTGAGGGGACTCGGCATCGCCACGGTGGGCGACCTCGCGGCCGCGGATCCCGGCGCCCTGGCGCGGGAGGTCGGTCCCATGACCGGTCCCTGGCTGGTGCGGCTCGCCCAGGGGCGGGACGGTTCCCCGGTGAGCGACGCGCCGTACGTCCCGCGCTCGTGCGGCCGGGAGACCACCTTCCAGCGCGACCTGGACGACTGGGAGGACGTGCGCCGCGAGGTCGTCCGGCTGGCGCGGAGAGTCGCCGAGGACGCGGCCTTGGACGGCAGGGACGTCGCCCGCGTCGTCGTCAAGGTCAGGTACGTGCCGTTCACCACTCGCACCCACGGCCGGACGCTGGAGGCGCCGTCGGGCGAGCCGGCCCGGATCGAGGAGGCCGCCCTCGCCGCACTCGACCGGTTCACCGGGCGGCGTCCGGTGCGGCTGCTGGGCGTCCGCGCCGAGTTCGCTCGATGACCTGCGAAGATGCCCGGACGATGGCCGGGAGGTGGCCGTCGGTTTTTTGACTCTTTGGTGCGTTTTGGCGTTTTCGGCGGCGGGGATGATGGCGGTCGTTGCTCGACGTACGCGACGGGGGAGAGAGCAGATGAAGAGGGTCATGACCGGGGCACTGATCGCCGCCGTGGTCGGGATCGGCGGAGTGGGCGGCGCGGCCGCCGCCCAGGCGTCCGACCCCGGCGAGCAGCCCGCGCGCCAGGACTGCCGCACCTACTCCAGCGTCAAGGAGTGCGGCCAGCCCAAGCTGAACGACAAGCAGCGCGCGTGCGTGACCTCGTCGGTCCAGCAGGGCATGACCGAGCGCCGCGCCACGGTGGAATGCTCCGCCTTCGCTTAGAACGCTGCTTGCGAAAGGGGCCCGCTCCGGGGGAGCGGGCCCCTTCGCCGTGGCCGGGAGAGTCAGCGCGGCGGTTGCGCGTTGGTCCACTCGGCGATCTGGAAGGCCCGGTAGGCGGCGACCTCGCCGGGCTTGTGGAACCGGTCGGGCATGTCCTTCGCCCTCAGCGCGCGCGGCCGGCCGTTGTCACCAGGAGGCAGCGGCCGGCTTCCGTGCGGCGGCTTCGCCACGAGGTCGCGGATGGCCAGCAGAGATCCGGTGCCAGGGTCGACGATGAACTGGCGCCGGTAGGTGCCGAGCTGCTTGGGGGCGGTGAACATGCCGAGGGGCGTGGTGGTCTTCAGCGGCAGCGACACCACCGTTCCGACGCGGCCGAGCGGATCCGTCGTCCGGCCCTCGGGCTTGACGCCGGGCATGTCGGAGAGCATCCGGAAGACCGCCGCCCGCACCTTGGGCGGCGCCGGTTCGGTGGACAGCAGCTCCCCGGCGACATCGCTGAGAGCCCGTATACGCTCCTGCCCCCGCAAGGCGCGGATCGGCTCCTCCTTCTCACCGTCCTTTGAGACCGCGTGCCAGTGCCCCTTGAGGCCCAGCAGGACCTTCTTCAGCGCCTCCGGCTCCGTGGGCAGCGCGGCGATCTGTCCCGGTGTCATGCCGTAGAACCGTTCGACGTACGGCGGCCACGGGGCTCCCCTGCCCGTCTTCGGGGACATGTCCAGGTTCACCTGTCCGCCTCCCCCTTCGGGATTCGGGGCGTGGACCCAGGACGGTGACCCCGCCGCCTGCCACTTCTGCTTGTCCTGCGGGGTGACGGGAAGACCCTGGAGGTCGAAGTGGGTGCCGCGGCTCAGACCGGTCCGGTCCGTCCACGTCTCGATCGCCTGCCTCGAATCGACCTTGTAGTGGTTCTCGGCGCTCTTGCCGACCGCGTAGATCTCGCCCATGACGGTCTTGATGTGCCAGTACTTCCCCGCCGGCGCCTTCGCGGCATTGGCCGCGGCCACCAGGAGCACGTTCCCGTTCAGGGGGACGGTGTTCTCCGCGCGGGGCTTGCCGGCCGGGGCGCCGTCCCCCGTGGAGACCACGACGGCCACGGCCCCCGGCGGCGACGGCGGCCGTGGCGGCCACGCTCAGCAACTGGATCCGCATACGGCCCGGATGGCGGGGGCGGGGCCGGGGACGCGCTCCGCCGCCGTCCCGCCAGTCGATGCGCTGGGCGAGCCGCTCCGGAGGCTCCTCCACGGCGAGACCCGTGCGCATCTGCCGCAGGGCTTCGAGGTCGTCCATGCTCTACTCCTCGGAGAGGGCCTTGCGCAGCTTGGCCCGGCTTCTGTGGATCTTGGCCTTGACGGTGCCGACCGGCAGGCCGAGCGTCTCCGCGATCTCCGCGTAGGACATCTCACCCCACGCCAGCAGCAGGACGGCGTTGCGGTCCTGCGCGCCCAGCGAGGCCAGCGCCCGCGCCAGACCGGGACCGCACGCCGCAGCGGAGGCGCGCTCGCTGGCCCTGTCGGCGACCCCGTCCTCGGCGGGATCGGTGCCGGTGCGGGCGAACGCCCGGTACATGCGGGTCTCCTGGCGGTGGTGCTTGGCGATCAGGTTGCTGGCGATGCCCCACAACCAGGCGCCGAACTCGGCGCGTCCGTCGAACCTGTCGCGCCGCCGGAAAGCGGTCGCGAACGCCTCCGCGACCACGTCGTCGGCGAGAGAACCGCCGAGGCGCCGCCTGACGTAGGCGTGCAGCCGCGGCGCGTGCCTGCGGAACAGCTCGCCGAAGGCTTCGGGATCGTCCAGGGAAGCTGCGACGATCCGTGAATCGTCCAGCTCGTCCCTGGCATGGCTCACCATAGCCATAGGCGTCTCTTCATGGAGTGCGGTCTCCGTGTCCGGGGGGAGTACTGACACTCCCTCTATCCCGAACCCCGCGCCCCGGTTGCGACTATCCGTCGGCCGCCTGCCACCCGGTCGCGGACCAGGACAGCGCGTTCGAGGACGGCTTGGAGGTCAGCCGGATGTGGGCGAGCTGCGAAAAGTCCGCGCTGAGCAGGCAGAACCCCGACCCCACATGGACGTCCGCGTAGCGGAGCTTCGGATTGACCGGGTGCGGTTTGACCTGGGTGTAGCAGGCGGCGCCCTCGGGTCGTCCTCGCCGCAGGCGCTCGTCCCGGCGGCGGCGTAGAACGCGGTCAGCCCGGGGGCGAACACGTCGTCGGCCGCGGTGATCTCACCGCCCGTGATCTGCTCCGGCGCCATGAAGACCGGGGTGCCGACCCGGATGCCCCACCGGGTGAGGGCGCTCGCGGCCGCGGCGCGTCCGGGTCGGTGACGGATGCGGTGTAGAGGCCCTGCACCCGCTGGGCGACCTCGACCTCACGGCGGCAAGCGGGCGGCGGAGGCGGGCGGTGGGGGACCGGCGGCGACCGGACTTGCCGGGACGGAGGGGGTGAGGACTGTCCCCACTGCGAGAAGCAAACAAGATCGGGCGGCGCCGTCTCGACGGCCGCGTCGCCCCTGCCCATAGGAGCTCCCATGAGCTACCCGCAACCCGCCCTTACGATTCCCCGCGTCACCGGCGACAACGCAGCCGAGCTCGACGCGGAGATCGAACGCTACGCGCGCGCGTTCTTCGGCACGGACGCCGAGCTGGCGTTCCCCGACCGGTACCACGCGGAGCTGACGAACGAGAAGTTCAGCGACTCGAAGCTGTACGCGGTCGAGGGAGTGACCGTTCGGCGTGACTGGCCCAACCGGCGGAACATCGTGGAACGCCGGGTCGACCTTCCGCCCGTCCGCGGCGGCGGCGTCGCCGAGATCGAGGCCGAGATCAAGCGCCTCACGACCGAGTTCTTCGGTTCGGAGACCCGCATCACGCCGCAGAACGGGGAGTACAAGGTGGTGCTCGTGCCGGACGCGGAGGACGACAAGAAGTACGAGGTGAAGGGCGTGAGCGTCAAGCAGTCGGGCAAGTGGCCGACGGCGGCGTGACGTCCGCGCCGTGAACCCCATCAGGCCGTCATCACTTCGGTGACGGCCCCCTACCAGTGGCCCCTCGCATGCGCGAGGGGCCACTCTGCTGTGAGTCCGGTTCCAGGACCGGGGGGCCGGTCCTGGCCGCAGGAGGGGGTCAGGGCAGGGGCAGCGGGCGGCGGGGGACCGGGGACGACTGGAGGATGGACGTCGTCGTCTTCGCGTACGGGGTGAAGCGGTCGAGGATCGGTTCGAGTTCCTCGACGGCGCGCAGGTGCGCGATGAAGTAGAAGCAGTCGTCGCCCGTGATGCGGTGGCACTCGACGATCTGCGGGACCTCGTCGGCGATCTTGGGGATGCGGCTCAGCTCGCGCGGGCCCGGGCTCACCCGGACCAGGACGGCGATCGGGAAGCCGAGCGCGACCGGATCGACGGTGGCGTGGTAGCCGGTGATGACGCCGGTGTCCTCCAGGCGCTGGACGCGCTCGGCGACGGCCGGGGCGGACAGCCCGACGCGGCGGCCCAGCTCGGCGATGGACGCCCGGCCGTCCCGCTGGAGCTCGGTGAGGATCCGTAGGTCGATCGGGTCGAGCGGCTTGGGTTCGTAGGCGCGGCCCGGTCGGCCCCTGCGGTTCGCCATTCCCCCAACTTACGGACAGGCCGACCATACGACCATGTCGTTTCCGCCGTGGTCGTACTTTGTCGGAAGTGCGGTCTTCCACTACCTGGGGCCCTCGTTCGCCGTGCTGCTGTTCCCCCGTGTCGGGCCCCTGGGCGTGGCGGGGATACGGATCTGGAGCGCCGCCGCCGTCTTCGTGCTCTGGCGCAGGCTATGGCGGAAGTCCAGAGGCAGGAACCGGCGGACGGTCCTGGTGTGGGGCGCCGTGCTCGCGGCGATGAACGTGTCCTTCTATATGGCGATCGCGCGATTGCCCCTGGCGACGGTGGCGGCGATCGAGTTCTTGCCCGTCATCCTCTTGGCCGCCCTAGGGATGAGGACAGGACGCAACATCGTCGCGCTCGGTGCGGCCGTCGGGGGCGTGTACGTCCTGACGGAGGTGCGGATCGAAGGGGAGCCGCTCGGGTTCGTCTTCGCGTTCGCCAATGCCGCACTGTTCGCGGTGTACATCGTCGTCGCCCACAAGGCCGCGCGGTCCGACGCCGGGGGCATCGACGGGCTGGCCATGGCGATGGTCGCGGCGACCGTGTTCGTCCTTCCCGTCGGCGGCGTGCAGGCCGTGCCGGCGCTGGCCGATCCGGTCGCGCTCGTCGCGGGGATCGGCGTCGGGATCTCCTCGTCGGTCATCCCGTACGTGTGCGACCAACTCGCGATGGCGCGCCTCGGCCGTGCCACCTACGCGCTGATGGTGTCGCTGCTCCCGGCGACCGCGACCGTGACCGGGCTCGTGGTGCTGCGGCAGGTGCCGGCGCCGGCGGAGATCGCCGGAGTGGGGTTGGTGGTCGCCGGGGTGGCGGTGCACCGTGGAGAAGTTGAGAAACGCGGAGAACGTTGAGAGGAGAGGTCATGGAACAGGTGCGGCTCGGGAAGACCGGGATGAAGGTGTCGCGGATCTGCCTCGGCATGATGAGTTACGGCGACCCGGCGGTGCGGCCGTGGGCCTTGGACGAGGAGGCGGCGGAGCCGATCGTCCGGCGGGCCGTGGAGGGCGGCGTCACGTTCTTCGACACCGCCGACGTGTACTCCGTGGGCGTCAGCGAGGAGATAACCGGACGCCTCCTGCCGAAATTCTTCTCCCGCAGGGACGACTACGTGCTGGCGACCAAGGTGTGCCTCCCCATGGGAGACGGTCCGAACGACCAGGGCCTGTCGCGCAAGCACATCATGGCGGGCATCGACGCCTCCCTCAGGCGTCTCGGTGCCGACTACGTCGACCTGTACCAGATTCACCGCTGGGACTACGGGACGCCCATCGAGGAGACCATGGAGGCCCTGCACGACGTGGTGAAGTCGGGCAAGGCCAGGTACATCGGGGCGTCCAGCATGTACGCCTGGCAGTTCGCCAAGGCGCAGCACGTCGCCGACCGGCACGGCTGGACGGAGTTCGTGGCGATGCAGAACCACTACAACCTTGTCTACAGAGAGGAGGAGCGGGAGATGATTCCGCTCTGCCTCGACCAGGGGGTGGGCGTCATTCCGTGGAGCCCGCTCGCACGGGGGATGCTCGCCGGCAACAGGGAGAGGGGCGGCGAGCGCAAGACCGTCCGGTCCCAGAACGACTCTTTCGGCGACAGCCTCTACGGGGAAGCGGACTTCGACGTCGTGGACGCCGTGCGCGAGGTCGCGGCGGAGCGGGGCGTCCCGGCGGCGCAGGTGGCGCTCGCGTGGCTGCTCGCCAAGCCGGGGGTGACATCGCCGATCGTGGGAGCGACGAAGCTCACTCACGTGGACGACGCGGTCGCCGCCGCGGACCTCCGGCTGGAGGACAAGGAGATCGAGCGGATGCAGGCCCCGTACCGGCCCCACACGGTCATCGGGCATTCCTGACGGATCCGGCGGAGGACGCCTCCGGGGCGGAACGCTCCGGAGGGGTCCCGCGTCTATCAGGGGTGGTGATTTGCGATACCACCGGCGATCGGGGCAGGCTGGTGGCGAGAACGCCCACGCATGGCAAGCCCGCCAGGTGGGGACATGGGTGACAAGGTTCGGAGGCCGCGTTATGCGCCGCGCGTCTCCGGACTTCCGGGAGCTGAGGAGCCCCGGGACGACGGCGCTGAAGGAGCCCGACGATGACCGAGAACGACGGCACGCAGGGACCGCAGCGGCCGATGCCGGAGGATGAGGGGCACCCCAGGCCGCCGGAGGGCCAGGAGCCCCCCGCCCGGCCGCTGGGTGACCGCACCGTGGTGTTCGGTGCTCCGCAGTTGGGCGGCCAGTCCCCGGCACCGCCGGCGCAGCCCCGCGACGAGGAGCGGCAGGCGCCGCCCCCGCCGCCCCCCACGATGGTCGAGCAGCCGATGCAGCAGTTCGGCGAGCAGCCCCCGCCCCCGCCCCCCTACGGCGCCCCACAGGACCAGCAGCCCCAGTACGGGCAGCCGCCCGCCGGGCGGATGCCCTACGGCACGCCTCCCGGGCCGGGCGGATTCCCGCCCCCGCAGGAGCAGCAGCCGCCCCAGCAGTACGAGCCGCCCCAGCAGTACGGCCAGCAGCAGTACGGTCAGCAGCCGGAGCAGTCCCCGTACGGGCAGCAGCCTGAGCAGCCGTACGGGCAGCAGCCTCCGCAGCAGCAGTCCGGGTACCCGCAGCAGCCGATGCACGGCGCGCCCCAGGAGCAGCGGCCGCAGTACGGCCGGCCGCAGTACGGCGAGCAGCCGCGGCCCGAGCAGCCGCAGGAGTCCGGCACCGACCGGACGCTGATCGTCCCGGGCCCGGCGGGCGCGCCGCAGCAGCCGCAGCGGCCCGTGGTGGACGACCAGGCGACGCTGCACTGGTCGCCCGGCACCGACATCCCGGTCGCCACAGGCCCCGAGCGCAGGCAGGAGCCCCCGGCCGAGCCGTGGCAGGCCCCGGCCCCGACCCCGCCGTCCACGCCCGAGCCGTGGTCGCCGGAGCCGTCCCAGCCCGGCGGTCAGCAGGGGCAGTCCGACCACGAGCGGACGATGATGGTCCCGCCGCCTGACTCCGGCTACGGCGCCGGGTCGCAGCAGACCGGCCCCTCGGTGGACGACCTGTACCGCCCGCCCGGCGAGGGCAACGTGGAGGACGCGCGCCCGACCGAGGCGTTCGACCCGTCCGCCGCCTCCCAGGGCAGGCACGCCGCCGACTCGTCCGGCATGGCCGAGCACACCCGGCTCGACATCGGCCAGCAGCAGTGGGGCCAGCAGCAGCCGCAGCAGCAGGGCTATGGCCAGCAGCAGTACGGCCAGGGCGGCGAGCAGCAGGGTTACGGTCAGCAGCAGTACGGCGGCCAGCAGGGCGAACAGCAGCAACAGCAGTTCGGCCAGCAGGGCCAGTACGGTCAGCAGCAGGGCTACGGCGAACAGCAGGGCTACGGTCAGCAGCAGTACGGCCCGCCCGGCGGCGAGCAGCAGCAGGGCCAGCAGTTCGGTCAGCAGCAGTACGGGCAGCAAGGCCAGCAGGGCCAGCAGCAGTACGGGCAGCAGGCTCAGTACGGCCAGCCGTCCACCTACGGCGGCGAAGAGGGCGGCAAGGGCAACAAGAACACGCTCCTGCTGGTCGGCGGCGGTGTCGCGGTCGTGGTGATCCTCGTCGTCCTGGTGGTCGCCTTCGTCCTGTAGGACGCGAAACTCCCAGAACGCGAGACGGCCGGGGACGCAAAAACTGCTCCACGACTTTCCCAAACACGGGAACGTGGGTAACAATGCAGCAGACGCGACCCCGGCCGTCGACGACCCGGGCCCCCGCGATCGCGTGCGAAGCCAGGTTCGAGCTTGCGAGAACCTGATCGCGCAGCGAGCCGCCAAGGCGAGTCGGAGCGATGCCAGCGATCGCCCACGTTCTCGACGATGGAGGGCCGCCAGGCCCGAAGGAGGAGAGAGGCGCAGTAGGCACAGCCTCCCTCGCTTTGCACTTTGGCTGAGTGGTCGGTAACCTCTTCACTTGTGCCCGCTGTGTGCGGGCCGCTATGCGTGCGCGTCGGCGAGGCCGGGAGGCCAGCCCCAGCGCGCCGCATCTACTCCCCGGCTTGATTCGGCCCAGTTAGGGCCGGGCGGTCTGTGTCGGTTTCGCGCGGTTGTATTTCCGTGGGGCGGCGACACGCCCGACCGCGTGGGTCGGAGAGGTCGGGAAACCGGCAGGTCACAGCCTCACCTGAGGTGGTGATTGCAGCAATAGGACTTACCGGCTCGGTACGAGGAAGACGGAGACGCGGTGCCCACGATCCAGCAGCTGGTCCGCAAGGGCCGCCAGGACAAGGTGACCAAGAACAAGACGCCCGCGCTCAAGGGCAGCCCCCAGCGCCGGGGCGTCTGCACGCGCGTCTACACCACGACGCCAAAGAAGCCGAACTCCGCGCTCCGGAAGGTCGCCCGTGTCCGGCTGACCAGCGGGATCGAGGTCACGGCCTACATCCCCGGCGTCGGCCACAACCTGCAGGAGCACTCGATCGTGCTCGTGCGCGGCGGCCGTGTGAAGGACCTCCCCGGCGTTCGGTACAAGATCATTCGCGGCTCCCTCGACACCCAGGGCGTCCGGAACCGCAAGCAAGGGCGCAGCCACTACGGCGCGAAGAAGGAGAAGAGCTGATGCCGCGCAAGGGCCCCGCTGGCAAGCGCCAGCTGATCGCTGACCCGGTGTACAACTCGCCGCTGGTCACCGCGCTCATCAACAAGGTTCTGCTGGACGGCAAGCGCTCCATCGCGCAGAGCATCGTGTACGACGCCCTGGAGGGCGCCCGCGAGAAGACCGGCAACGACCCGGTCGTCACGCTCAAGCGCGCGCTCGACAACGTCAAGCCCACCCTGGAGGTGCGCAGCCGCCGCGTCGGTGGCGCGACCTACCAGGTCCCCGTCGAGGTCCGGCCGGCTCGCAGCACCACCCTCGCGCTGCGCTGGCTGGTGCTCTACGCCCGGCAGCGGCGTGAGAAGACGATGATGGAGCGGCTGATGAACGAGCTGCTCGACGCGAGCAACGGTCTCGGCGCGTCTGTCAAGAAGCGCGAGGACACGCACAAGATGGCGGAGTCCAACAAGGCCTTCGCCCACTACCGCTGGTAATCCCGGCGGATCTGCAACGACGAGAGACGACGCGAGGACGGCAGTGGCTACCAAAACCGGTGTAGACCTGGCCAAGGTCCGCAACATCGGGATCATGGCCCATATCGACGCGGGCAAGACCACCACGACCGAGCGCATCCTGTACTACACGGGGATGAGCTACAAGATCGGTGAAGTGCACGACGGCGCCGCCACCATGGACTGGATGGAGCAGGAGCAGGAGCGGGGGATCACCATCACCTCCGCCGCCACCACCTGCGAGTGGCCCGTCGACGACGTCAAGCACACGATCAACATCATCGACACCCCCGGCCACGTCGACTTCACCATCGAGGTGGAGCGCAACCTGCGGGTGCTCGACGGCGCGGTCGCGGTGTTCGACGGGGTCGCCGGCGTGGAGCCCCAGTCCGAGACGGTGTGGCGCCAGGCCGACCGGTACGGCGTGCCGCGCATGTGCTTCGTCAACAAGCTCGACCGGGTCGGCGCGGAGTTCCACCGCTGCGTCGACATGATCGAGAACCGGCTGAGCGCGACGCCGCTGGTGCTGCAGCTGCCGATCGGCGCCGAGTCCGACTTCAAGGGCGTCGTCGACCTCGTCCGGATGAAGGCCCTCGTGTGGAACGAGGAGGCCAAGCTCGGCGAGATGTACGACACGATCGACATCCCCGAGTCGCACGCCGAGACGGCCCGCGAGTGGCACGACAAGCTCGTCGAGACCCTCGCGGAGAACGACGACGAGATCATGGAGCTGTACCTGGAGGGCAACGAGCCCACCGTGGAGCAGCTGCACGACGGCATCCGGCGCGCGACGATCGCCGCGAAGCTCACCCCGGTGACCTGCGGCACGGCCTTCAAGAACAAGGGCGTGCAGCCGCTGCTGGACGCGATCGTCCGCTACCTGCCCTCGCCGCTGGACGTGGAGGCCATCGAGGGCCACGCCGTCCGCGACGAGGAGAAGGTCCTCGTCCGCAAGCCGAGCGAGGACGAGCCGTTCTCCGCGCTGGCGTTCAAGATCGCGAGCGACCCGCACCTGGGCAAGCTCACCTTCGTGCGCGTCTACTCCGGTGTGCTGGAGTCCGGCGCGAACGTGATGAACTCCGTCAAGGAGCGCAAGGAGCGCATCGGCAAGATCTACCGGATGCACGCCAACAAGCGCACCGAGATCGAGCGCGCGGGCGCCGGCGACATCGTCGCGGTGATGGGTCTCAAGCAGACCACCACCGGCGAGACGCTGTCGGACGACAAGAACCCGATCGTGCTGGAGTCGATGAACTTCCCGGCGCCGGTCATCCACGTCGCGATCGAGCCGAAGACCAAGGCCGACCAGCAGAAGCTGGGCACCGCGATCCAGCGGCTGGCCGAGGAGGACCCCTCCTTCCAGGTCCGGACGGAGGAGGACACCGGCCAGACCGTCATCTCGGGCATGGGCGAGCTCCACCTGGAGATCCTCGTCGACCGGATGAAGCGGGAGTTCAAGGTCGACGCCAACGTCGGCAAGCCGCAGGTCGCCTACCGCGAGACGATCACCCGCAAGGTCGAGAAGGTCGAGTACACCCACAAGAAGCAGACGGGTGGCTCCGGCCAGTTCGGCCGCGTGATCATCGACCTGGAGCCGCTCGGCGGCGGGTCCGACGGCTACGAGTTCGAGAACAAGGTCACCGGCGGCCGCATCCCGCGGGAGTACATCCCGTCGGTCGACACGGGCTGCCAGGAGGCCGCGGAGTTCGGGGTCCTCGCCGGCTACCCGATGGTGGGCGTCAAGGTCACCCTGCGGGACGGCGCCTACCACGAGGTCGACTCCTCGGAGATGGCGTTCAAGGTCGCCGGTTCCATGGCGTTCAAGGAGGCCGCCCGCAAGGCGTCCCCCACGCTGCTGGAGCCGATGATGTCCGTCGAGGTCACCACGCCCGAGGACAACATGGGCGACGTGATCGGCGACCTCAACAGCCGCCGGGGTCAGGTCCAGTCCATGGACGAGCGGCACGGCATGCGCGTCATCAAGGCGCTCGTGCCTCTGTCCGAGATGTTCGGCTACGTGGGTGATCTGCGCAGCAAGACCCAGGGCCGGGCTGTCTTCACCATGCAGTTCGACTCCTACGCCGAGGTTCCCGGGAACGTCGCGCAGGAGATCATCGCCAAGGCGCGGGGCGAGTAAGCACCCGGGCCTGCCCACAGATCACCAAGACGTAAACGAAGCGGTCGTCTAGGCGGCCGAGGATCGCAACAAGGAGCAACCAGTGGCGAAGGCCAAGTTCGAGCGGACGAAGCCGCACGTGAACATCGGCACCATTGGACACATCGACCACGGTAAGACCACGCTTACCGCGGCGATCACCAAGGTGCTCCACGACAAGTACCCGGACCTCAACCCCTTCACGCCGTTCGAGGACATCGACAAGGCGCCGGAGGAGCGCGAGCGCGGCATCACGATCTCGATCGCGCACGTCGAGTACCAGACCGAGGCGCGGCACTACGCGCACGTGGACTGCCCGGGTCACGCGGACTACATCAAGAACATGATCACCGGTGCGGCGCAGATGGACGGCGCCATCCTCGTGGTCGCCGCGACCGACGGCCCGATGCCGCAGACCAAGGAGCACGTGCTCCTGGCCCGCCAGGTCGGCGTCCCCTACATCGTCGTCGCCCTGAACAAGTGCGACATGGTGGACGACGAGGAGATCCTGGAGCTCGTCGAGCTCGAGGTCCGCGAGCTGCTGTCGGAGTACGAGTTCCCGGGCGACGACGTCCCGGTCGTGCGCGTCTCCGCCTTCCAGGCGCTGCAGGGCGACGAGAAGTGGGCCGCCTCGATCGGCGAGCTGATGGACGCGGTCGACGAGAACGTGCCGGAGCCGGTGCGTGACACCGAGAAGCCGTTCCTGATGCCGATCGAGGACGTCTTCTCGATCACCGGCCGCGGCACCGTCGTGACCGGCCGCATCGAGCGCGGTGTCGTCAACGTCAACGAGACCGTCGACATCATCGGCATCAAGCCGGAGTCCACCTCGACCACCGTCACCGGTGTCGAGATGTTCCGCAAGCTGCTCGACCAGGGCCAGGCGGGCGACAACGTCGGCCTGCTCCTGCGCGGCATCAAGCGCGAGGACGTCGAGCGCGGCCAGTGCGTCATCAAGCCGGGCACGAACACCCCGCACACCGAGTTCGAGGCGCAGGTCTACATCCTGTCCAAGGACGAGGGCGGCCGCCACACGCCGTTCTTCAACAACTACCGTCCGCAGTTCTACTTCCGGACCACGGACGTCACCGGCGTGGTGAACCTCCCCGAGGGCACCGAGATGGTCATGCCGGGCGACAACACCGAGATGCGCGTCGAGCTGATCCAGCCCGTCGCCATGGAGGAGGGCCTGAAGTTCGCCATCCGTGAGGGTGGTCGGACGGTCGGCGCCGGTCGCGTCACCAAGGTCATCAAGTAACACCTCTCGTCACGCGGCGGCCCGGTCGTCGGGCAACCTCAACCGGGCCGCCGCGTCACGACCAGTGAAGTAACCAGCGGCACTACAGCAAAGGACACCGAGGCCACCATGGCGGGACAGAAGATCCGCATCCGGCTCAAGGCCTACGACCACGAGGTCATCGACACCTCCGCGAAGAAGATCGTTGAGACGGTGACGCGGACGGGCGCCAAGGTCGCGGGCCCGGTGCCGCTGCCGACCGAGAAGAACGTGTACTGCGTCATCCGTTCGCCGCACAAGTACAAGGACAGCCGCGAGCACTTCGAGATGCGCACGCACAAGCGGTTGATCGACATCATCGACCCGACGCCCAAGACGGTCGACTCGCTGATGCGACTCGACCTTCCGGCCGGCGTTGACATCGAGATCAAGCTCTAAGGGACGCACCGAGAGATGAGTACGCAGAGGAAGGGCGTCCTGGGCGAGAAGCTCGGCATGACCCAGGTCTTCGACGATGAGGGCCGGATCGTTCCGGTGACCGTCGTCCAGGCCGGGCCGTGTGTCGTCACCCAGCTCAAGAGCCAGGAGAAGGACGGCTACACCGCCGTTCAGATCGGGTTCGGGCAGATCGACCCGCGCAAGGTGAACAAGCCGAGCACGGGTCACTTCGAGAAGGCCGGCGTCACGCCGCGCCGCTACCTCGTCGAACTGCGGGCCGACGACACCACCGAGTTCGAACTCGGCCAGGAGATCACCGCCAGCGTCTTCGAGGCCGGCCAGAAGATCGACGTTACCGGCACGAGCAAGGGCAAGGGCACCGCCGGTGTCATGAAGCGCCACGGCTTCAAGGGCCTCGGCGCCTCGCACGGCACCCAGCGCAAGCACCGCTCGCCGGGTTCGATCGGCGGCTGCGCGACCCCGGGTCGCGTCTTCAAGGGCCTCCGCATGGCGGGACGGCACGGCAACGCCCGTACCACCGTGCAGAACCTGACCGTCCACGCCATCGACGCGGAGAAGAACCTGCTGCTCATCAAGGGCGCGGTTCCCGGTCCCAACGGCGGCGTGGTGCTGGTCCGCGACGCAGTGAAGGGAGCGGGCAAGTGACTTCGAAGCTCGACATCGACCTGCCCGCCGAGGTCTTCGACGCGAAGACCAGCGTGCCGCTGATCCACCAGGTCGTGGTGGCGCAGCTGGCCGCGGCGCGCCAGGGCACGCACGCCACCAAGACCCGGGGCGAGGTCTCCGGCGGTGGCAAGAAGCCGTACCGGCAGAAGGGCACCGGTCGCGCCCGCCAGGGTTCGACCCGCGCGCCCCAGTTCGCCGGCGGCGGCGTCGTGCACGGCCCGCAGCCGCGGGACTACTCGCAGCGGACGCCCAAGAAGATGAAGGCCGCCGCGCTGCGCGGCGCGCTGTCCGACCGCGCCCGGTTCGGCCGGGTGCACGTGGTCGACAACCTCATCGAGGGCGAGACCCCGAAGACGAAGACGGCGCTGAAGGCGCTGCGCGACGTCACCGGGGCCAAGCGCGTCCTGCTGGTCCTGGACCGCGAGGACGACGTGACCTGGAAGAGCCTGCGCAACGAGCCGAGCGTGCACGTGATCGTCTCCGACCAGCTCAACACGTATGACGTGCTGGTGAACGACGACGTCGTCTTCACGAAGGCGGCGTACGACGAGTTCGTCTCGCGCGCGAAGAAGAAGTGAGGAGGGTCGCACATGAACAAGATCGCTGACCCCCGCGACATCATCATCGCGCCGGTCGTCTCGGAGAAGAGCTACGGGCTCCTGGACGAGAACAAGTACACCTTCGTCGTCCGCACGGACGCCAACAAGACGCAGATCAAGCAGGCCGTCGAGTCGGTGTTCGGTGTCAAGGTGACGAACGTGAACACGATCAACCGGCAGGGCAAGCGCAAGCGCACGCGGTTCGGCTACGGCAAGCGCAAGGACACCAAGCGCGCCATCGTCAGCCTGGCCGAGGGCGAGCGGATCGACATCTTCGGCGGCCCGGCCTAAGCAGGCCGGACCGTCCCGAAGACAGACAAGGGATGAACGAAAAAGATGGGCATCCGTAATTACAAGCCGACGACTCCCGGTCGTCGCGGCTCCAGCGTGGCCGACTTCGTCGAGGTCACGCGCCGCGAGCCGGAGAAGTCGCTGCTGCGTCCGCTCCCCAAGAAGGGCGGCCGCAACAACCACGGCCGCATCACGACCCGGCACCAGGGCGGCGGTCACAAGCGCGCGTACCGCGTGATCGACTTCCGCCGGCACGACAAGGACGGCGTCCCGGCCAAGGTCGCGCACATCGAGTACGACCCGAACCGCACCGCGCGGATCGCTCTGCTGCACTACGCGGACGGCGAGAAGCGCTACATCCTCGCCCCGCGCGGCCTGCGCCAGAACGACCGGGTGGAGAACGGGCCGGGCGCGGACATCAAGCCGGGCAACTGCCTTCCGCTGCGCAACATCCCGACCGGTACGGTCGTGCACGCCATCGAGCTTCGCCCCGGCGGCGGCGCCAAGATCGCCCGCAGCGCGGGCGCCGGCGTCCAGCTGCTGGCCAAGGAGGGCAAGTACGCCACGCTGCGCATGCCCTCCGGCGAGATGCGGATGGTGGACGTGCGCTGCCGCGCGACGGTCGGCGAGGTCGGCAACGCCGAGCAGTCGAACATCAACTGGGGCAAGGCCGGCCGCATGCGGTGGAAGGGCAAGCGCCCGACCGTCCGCGGCGTGGCCATGAACCCGATCGACCACCCGCACGGTGGTGGTGAGGGCAAGACCTCCGGTGGCCGGCACCCGGTGAACCCGGCCGGTAAGAAGGAAGGCCGCACTCGCCAGGCGAACAAGTCGAGCGACCGGCTGATCGTCCGTCGTCGCAGCAAGAAGAAGCGGTAGGAGTCGCTCGTCATGCCACGTAGCCTGAAGAAGGGCCCGTTCGTGGACGACCACCTGATCAAGAAGGTGGACGTGCAGAACGAGAAGGGCACCAAGAACGTCATCAAGACGTGGTCGCGGCGCTCCATGATCGTGCCGGACATGATCGGTCACACGATCGCCGTGCACGACGGCCGCAAGCACGTCCCGGTGTTCATCACCGACTCGATGGTGGGACACAAGCTCGGCGAGTTCGCGCCGACGCGCACGTTCCGCAGCCACGTCAAGGAAGACCGCCGCAGCCGCCGAGGCTGAGCAGGCAGAGCAGTTAGCACGTAGGAGAGAGGGAACAGCGATGGAAGCCAGGGCCCAGGCGCGGTTCATCCGCGTCACGCCCAGGAAGGCCCGCCGCGTGGTGGACCTCATCCGCGGCTTGCCTGCCGCGGAGGCTCAGGCGGTGCTGCGGTTCGCCCCCCAGGCAGCGAGTGAGCCGGTGGGCAAGGTGCTGGCGAGTGCCATTGCCAACGCCGAGCACAACTTCAAGCTCGACTCGGGGACGCTCGTCGTCAGTCGCGCGTGGGTGGACGAGGGGCCGACGCTCAAGCGTTTCCGCCCCCGCGCCCAGGGCCGGGCTTACCGCATCAACAAGCGCACGAGCCACATCACCGTGGTCGTGGAGTCGCGAGACGACGCTGTGGCCGCGTCCGGCGGCGGTAAGAAGACGAGGAGGGCCCGGTAGTGGGTCAGAAGATCAACCCGCACGGGTTCCGGCTCGGCATCACCACCGACCACAAGTCCGTGTGGTTCGCCGACAAGCTCTACAAGGACTACGTCAAGGAAGACGTCCAGATCCGGCGCATGCTGCAGAAGGGCATGGACCGGGCGGGCATCTCCAAGGTGGAGATCGAGCGGACCCGTGACCGCGTCGAGGTCAACATCCACACCGCCCGGCCGGGCATCGTCATCGGCCGCCGCGGCGCGGAGGCCGAGCGCCTGCGCGGCGACCTGGAGAAGCTGACCGGCAAGCAGGTCCGGCTGAACATTCTCGAGGTCAAGAACCCCGAGATCGACGCGCAGCTCGTCGCGCAGGGCGTGGCCGAGCAGCTGTCCAGCCGCGTCGCGTTCCGCCGCGCCATGCGCAAGGCGATCCAGTCCGCGATGAAGTCCGGCGCCAAGGGCATCAAGGTCCAGTGCGGCGGCCGTCTCGGCGGCGCCGAGATGTCGCGGTCGGAGTTCTACCGCGAGGGCCAGGTCCCGCTGCACACGCTGCGCGCCGACATCGACTACGGGTTCTACGAGGCCCGGACGACGTTCGGCCGCATCGGCGTCAAGGTGTGGATCTACAAGGGCGAGGCCGCGCAGACGCGCGCCGAGCGCGAGCAGCAGGCCGCGCAGCAGCGCGCCGCGGGCGGCGGCGGTGGCCGCGAGCGCCGCGGTGAGCGTCGCGGCGGCGGCCGTGGCGGCCGTGGCGGACGCGGCGGTGCCGGCGGTGCCGGTGGCGGCGGCGGCCGTGGCGGCGAGCAGAAGCAGCAGCAGGGTTCCGAGCAGCCGGCGCCGACCGCCGAGGCTGCTCCGCAGGGTGAGGGGAGCTGAGTAACCGATGCTGATCCCTCGCAAGGTCAAGCACCGCAAGCAGCACCACCCGAAGCGCCGCGGCATGGCCAAGGGCGGCACGAGGGTGACGTTCGGCGAGTACGGCATCCAGGCCGTCGAGAGCGCGTACGTGACCAACCGGCAGATCGAGGCCGCGCGTATCGCCATGACCCGCCACATCAAGCGCGGCGGCAAGGTCTGGATCAACATCTTCCCGGACCGTCCGCTGACCAAGAAGCCCGCCGAGACCCGCATGGGCTCCGGCAAGGGCTCCGTGGAGTGGTGGGTGGCCAACGTCAAGCCGGGTCGCGTCCTGTTCGAGATCTCCTACCCGAACGAGGACGTCGCCCGGGAGGCGCTCACCCGCGCGATCCACAAGCTCCCCATGAAGTGCAAGATCGTGAAGCGAGAGGTGGGTGAGTCCTGATGGCCAAGGGTCTTACCGCCGACGAGCTGCGGACCGAGCCCGAGGACGTCCTGGTCACCAAGCTCAAGGAGGCCAAGGAGGAGCTGTTCAACCTCCGCTTCCAGGCCGCCACCGGCCAGCTTGAGAGCCACGGGCGGCTGCGCACCGTCAAGCGCGAGATCGCCCGCATCTACACCGTGATGCGGGAGCGCGAGCTCGGCATCGTGACGGTCGAGGACGCCGCGGAGGGCAACGAATGACCGAGCAGACGACCGAGCAGCGGAGCAGCCGCAAGATCCTTGAGGGTCTCGTGGTCAGCGACAAGATGGACAAGACCGTGGTCGTGTCCGTCGAGGACCGCGTGAAGCACCCCAAGTACCACAAGGTGATCCGCCGCACGAAGAACTACAAGGCGCACGACGAGGCCAACGAGTGCGGCGTCGGCGACCGCGTCCGTCTCATGGAGACCCGCCCGCTGTCGGCCACCAAGCGGTGGCGCGTGGTGGAGATCCTCGAGAAGGCCAAGTAGGGCCGCAGGCCCGCGGGACCCCGTCCCGCTATTGACCACAGTCTGGTTCCACCAGGCTCGGCGCCCGCGAAGGGGGCGCCGAGAACCGGTGTGACGAACAGGAGTTAGACGTGATCCAGCAGGAGTCGCGACTCAAGGTCGCCGACAACACGGGTGCGAAGGAGATCCTTTGCATCCGCGTTCTCGGCGGCTCGGGTCGGCGCTACGCGGGAGTCGGCGACATCATCGTCGCGACGGTGAAGGACGCCCTTCCCGGCGCCGGCGTGAAGAAGGGTGACGTCGTCAAGGCGGTCGTCGTGCGCACCCGCAAGGAGCGCCGGCGCCCGGACGGCTCCTACATCCGCTTCGACGAGAACGCCGCCGTCCTCATCAAGGACGGCGGCGACCCCCGCGGCACCCGTATCTTCGGCCCGGTGGGCCGCGAACTGCGCGAGAAGAAGTTCATGCGCATCATCTCGCTCGCGCCGGAGGTGCTCTGATGAAGATCCGTAAGGGCGACGAGGTCATCGTCATCGCCGGCAAGGACAAGGGCGCGACGGGCAAGGTCCTGCGCGTCATCCCGCGCGAGGAGCGCGTCGTCGTCGAGGGCGTCAACCTCATCACCAAGAACATCAAGGCCGACCAGCAGCGTGCCGGCAAGGAGAGCGGTCGCGTCACGGTCGAGGCGCCGCTGCACGTCAGCAACGTCGCGATCGTCGAGGACGGCAAGCCGGCCCGGGTCGGTTACCGCACCAACGACGACGGCACGAAGGTCCGGATCTCGCGCCGTAGCGGTAAGGAGATCTGAGACCGATGACCGAGACCGTTACCGAGCGTCCCGTGCCGACGCCGAGGCTGAAGGTGCGCTACCGCGAGGAGATCGCGGGCCAGATGCGCGAGCAGTTCGGCTACGCCAACGTCATGCAGGTCCCCTCGCTGACCAAGATCGTGGTCAACATGGGGGTCGGCGACGCGGCCAAGGACGCCAAGCTGATCGAGGGCGCGATCCGCGACCTGGCGGCGATCACCGGGCAGAAGCCCGCGGTGAACCGGGCCCGCAAGTCCATCGCGCAGTTCAAGCTGCGCGAGGGCATGCCGATCGGCGCGCACGCCACGCTGCGCGGCGACCGGATGTGGGAGTTCCTGGACCGCCTGCTCGCCACGGCGCTGCCCCGTATCCGCGACTTCCGCGGGCTGTCGCCGAAGCAGTTCGACGGCAACGGCAACTACACCTTCGGGCTGACCGAGCAGGTCATGTTCCACGAGGTCGACCCCGACAAGATCGACCGCTCGCGGGGCATGGACATCACGGTCGTGACGTCCGCGAAGACCGACGACGAGGGCCGGGCGCTGCTCAAGCTCCTGGGCTTCCCCTTCAAGGAGAACTGAGCATGGCGAAGAAGTCGCTGATCGCCAAGGCGGGGCGGAAGCCGAAGTTCGGCGTGCGCTCCTACACTCGGTGCTCGCGCTGCGGGCGTCCGCGCTCCGTCTACCGGAAGTTCGGCCTGTGCCGAGTCTGCTTCCGGGAGATGGCCCACCGCGGCGAGCTGCCTGGCATCACGAAGTCCAGCTGGTGACCGCGTCCCCGGAGCGCGCTCCGGGGACGGCGGGAGCCGGCCTGTAATGACCAACCGGGCGCCTGAGAAGGCGCCCACGACCGCGCCAAAGGTCCACGGGCCGCATCAACCCGAGGAAACCGTGGCGAGGGAGGGCCAGTAGGCCATGACGATGACCGACCCGATCGCAGACATGCTGACGCGTCTGCGCAACGCGAATTCGGCGTACCACGACTCCGTGGCGATGCCGTACTCGAAGATCAAGGCGCACATCGCCGAGATCCTCCAGCAGGAGGGCTACATCTCGGGCTGGACCGTGGAGGACGCCGAGGTCGGCAAGAAGCTCCTGATCGAGCTGAAGTTCGGCCCGACCCGTGAGCGTTCGATCGCCGGCATCAAGCGCGTCTCGAAGCCGGGTCTGCGCGTGTACGCGAAGAAGGACAACCTGCCGAAGGTCCTGGGCGGGCTGGGCGTCGCGATCATCTCGACGTCCTCGGGCCTGATGACGGACCGTCAGGCCGGCAAGCGCGGAGTGGGCGGGGAAGTCCTCGCCTACGTTTGGTGAGGGGAGGGCACAACAAATGTCTCGTATTGGACGTCTCCCCATCAGCGTGCCGAGCGGCGTCGAGGTGAAGCTCGACGGCCGCAAGGTCACCGTCAAGGGCCCGAAGGGCACGCTCTCGCACACCGTCGCCGACCCCATCGAGGTCACGCAGGAGGACGGCCAGCTGGTCGTCTCCCGGCCGAACGACGTCAACAAGGTGCGCGGTCTGCACGGGCTCACCCGGACGCTGATCAACAACATGGTCGTCGGTGTCACCGACGGCTACAAGAAGACCCTGGTCATCCAGGGCGTCGGCTACCGGGTGGTGGCCAAGGGCAAGAACGTGGAGTTCTCGCTCGGCTACAGCCACCCGATCCCGTTCGAGGCGCCGGAGGGCATCACCTTCACGGTGGAGAGGCCGACGCAGCTCGTCGTCGAGGGCATCGACAAGCAGCTCGTCGGTGAGATCGCCGCCCGCATCCGCAAGCTGCGCAAGCCCGACCCGTACAAGGGCAAGGGCGTGCGCTACGAGGGCGAGCAGATCCGCCGCAAGGTCGGAAAGGCTGGTAAGTAGTCATGGCAGGCACCAAGACCCTGGCCGGCAAGGCCACGAGCGGTCGCCAGCTTGCTCGCAAGCGCCGGCACCTGCGGGTCCGCAAGAAGGTCGTGGGCACCGCCGCGCGGCCGCGCCTGGTCGTGACCCGCTCCAGCCGGCACGTGTTCGTCCAGGTCATCGACGACGACAAGGGCCACACGGTGGCCAGCGCGTCGACGATGGAGGCGGACCTGCGCGCCGACTCCGGCGACAAGACGGCCAAGTCCCGCAAGGTCGGCGAGCTCGTTGCCGAGCGGGCCAAGCAGGCCGGCGTCCACGCGGTCGTGTTCGACCGCGGCGGCAACAAGTACCACGGCCGCATCGCCGCTGTAGCGGACGGTGCCCGTGAGGGGGGCCTGGAGCTGTGAAGGCCCTTTACAAGGCGAACGAGAGGAACCACTGATGGCAGCGCAGAGGCGTGGTGGCGGTCAGGGTGGCGACCGTCGCGACCGCCGCGACGACCGCCGCGGTGGCGCCGACAAGGGCCAGTCGTACATCGAGAAGGTCGTGGCGATCAACCGTGTCGCCAAGGTCGTGAAGGGCGGTCGTCGCTTCAGCTTCACCGCCCTGGTGATCGTCGGTGACGGCAACGGCACCGTCGGCGTCGGCTACGGCAAGGCCAAGGAGGTGCCCGCGGCGATCGCCAAGGGCGTCGAGGAGGCCAAGAAGCACTTCTTCAAGGTGCCGCGGATCCAGGGCACGATCCCGCACCTGGTGCAGGCGCGCGACGCGGCGGGCGAGGTCCTGCTCCGTCCGGCCAGCCCCGGTACCGGCGTCATCGCCGGCGGCCCGGTGCGCGCGGTCCTGGAGTGCGCCGGCATCCACGACGTGCTGAGCAAGTCGCTGGGCAGCGACAACGCGATCAACATCGTGCACGCCACGATCGCGGGTCTGAAGTCGCTGAAGCGTCCCGAGGAGATCGCGGCCAAGCGCGGCCTGCCGATCGAGGACGTCGCCCCGGCGGCCATGCTGCGCGCGCGCGCCGCCGGCAGCGAGCCGAGGGCGGAGGTCGCGTCGTCGTGAGCAACCTGAAGATCACGCAGACCAAGTCCGTGATCAGCGAGAAGCAGAACCAGCGTGACACGCTGCGCACCCTGGGCCTGAAGAAGATCGGGCAGAGCGTGGTCCGCGAGGACCGCCCCGAGGTGCTCGGCATGATCCGGACGGTGGCGCACCTGGTCACCGTCGAGGAGGTCGACTGACATGGCGGCTGATCTCGGTAAGGACTCCGCCGCGGAGACCGAGGGCACCCCGCTCAAGGTGCACGACCTGCGTCCGGCCCCCGGCGCCAACAGGGCCAAGACCCGCAAGGGTCGCGGCGAGGCGTCCAAGGGCAAGACCGCCGGTCGCGGCACCAAGGGCACCAAGGCCCGCAACACCGTCCCCGTCGGTTTCGAGGGCGGCCAGATGCCCCTGATCCGCCGGCTGCCGAAGCTCAAGGGCTTCAAGAACCCGAACCGGGTCGAGTTCCAGGTCGTGAACCTGGACAAGCTCGCCGCGCTCTACCCCGAGGGCGGCGAGGTCACGGCAGAGGACCTGGCGACCAAGGGCGCGGTGCGCCGCGGCCGTCCGGTCAAGATCCTCGGCACGGGCGACATCTCCGTCGCGGTCCAGGTGAAGGCGCACGCCTTCTCCGGCGCCGCCAAGGAGAAGATCGCCGCCGCCGGCGGATCCGCCGACGAGCTGTAAGAAGGAACACCTTCGATGCCGGGGCCGCGCCCGCAGGAGGCCCGGGGCCGTGAGGCCACCGGGTCCGGCGGGGCGGCCCCGGTGTCATCTGCTGTTAGAGTCACACGAGCGAAGGTACTCGGCGTGAGATTGCGCACTCTGCCGTCACACGGGGTATTCTCCGCCCGAACTCATGGACCTGAAACCGCCCCCTCGGCGGCCATGAACCCGCCAGTCGCGCAGGAGGAATGGTGCTGACCGCGTTCGCTCGGGCTTTCCGTACGCCTGACCTGCGTAAGAAAATCCTCTTCACGTTGTTCATGATCGTGGTGTTCAGGATCGGTTCGATCCTGCCGACGCCCAACGTGAACGTGAAGGTGCTGAAGGAGACCGCGGACGCGGCCAAGGACAGCAACCAGCTCTACGGCCTGGTCGACCTGTTCAGCGGCGGCGCGCTGTTGAAGCTGTCGGTCTTCGCGCTCGGCATCATGCCGTACATCACGGCCAGCATCATCTTGCAGCTGCTGACGGTGGTGATCCCGCGGCTGGAGGCCCTCAAGAAGGAGGGCCAGGCCGGCACGACGAAGATCACCCAGTACACCCGGTACCTGACGGTCGGGCTGGCGATCCTGCAGGCGACCGGCATCGTCGCGATGGCGAGCACCGGTCAGTTGTTCCAGGGCATCTCCGGCAGCGGCGACATCCTGTACGACAAGGGCATCTTCCCGATCATCACCATGGTGATCATCATGGTGTCCGGCACGACCGTCATCATGTGGCTGGGCGAGCTGGTCACCGACCGCGGCGTCGGCAACGGCATGTCGATCCTGATCTTCACCCAGGTGGTGGCGGTCTTCCCCGCCCAGTTCTGGAGCATCTACAAGTCCAAGGGCGGGTTCGTCTTCGCGATCGTGGTCCTGGTGGGTCTGGCGATCATGGCCGGGGTGGTGTTCGTCGAGCAGGCGCAGCGGCGCATCCCCGTCCAGTACGCCAAGCGGATGGTGGGACGCCGCATGTACGGCGGCACCTCGACCTACATCCCGCTGAAGGTCAACCAGGCCGGCATCATCCCGATCATCTTCGCGTCCTCGCTGCTCTACCTGCCGGTTCTGGCCACCCAGCTGTGGCCCAACACCAAGTGGCTGCAGAAGGTGCAGCCCTATCTCCAGCAGGACAACGCCTGGCACATGGGGATCTTCTTCGTCTTCATCATCTTCTTCACGTACTTCTATGTGGCGATCACCTTCAACCCCACTGAAGTCGCCGACAACATGAAGAAGTATGGTGGATTCATCCCAGGTATCCGTCCTGGTCGGCCGACCGCCGAGTACCTCGACTTCGTGCTGACCCGGATCACCACACCCGGTGCGCTCTACCTGGGGCTCGTGTCCCTCATCCCGATGGTCGCCTTCGCACTCATGAAGGCGAGCTCGGACTTCCCGTTCGGCGGCACGAGCATCCTCATCGTCGTCGGCGTCGGACTGGATACCGTGAAGCAGATCGAGAGTCAGCTCCAGCAGCGCAACTACGAGGGCTTCCTCCGGTAGTGCGTATCGTCCTGGTGGGCCCCCCGGGTGCGGGCAAGGGGACGCAGGCCCAGTTCATCGCATCTCATCTGTCGGTCCCGAAGATCTCGACAGGTGACATCTTCCGCGCGAACGTCAGCGGCGGGACGCCGCTCGGCCGGCAGGCCAAGCAGTACATGGACCGCGGCGACCTCGTCCCCGACGAGGTCACGATCGCGATGGTCCGCGACCGGCTCGGCGAGGACGACGCCCGCGACGGGTTCCTGCTGGACGGGTTCCCGCGCAACGTCCCGCAGGCCGAGACGCTGAAGAAGATCCTCGCCGAGTGGGACACCCGCCTCGACATCGTGCTGGAGCTCGTCGTCGACGAGGACGAGGTCGTCCGGCGACTGTCGGGCCGGCGCACCTGCGACAAGTGCGGCCGGATCTGGCACGTCGACTTCGACGACAAGCAGGACGACATCTGCGACGACTGCGGCGGTCACCTGTTCCAGCGGGACGACGACAAGGAAGAGGTCGTCATGCACCGCCTGGAGGTGTACCGGCATGACACGTCGCCGCTGGTGCAGTTCTACGCCGACGAGAACATCCTCGTCGGCATCGACGCCACGGGGCCGGTCGAAGAGGTCACCAAGCGCGCCCTCACCGCGCTGCGCCCGCTGGAGAAGTGACGGGCCCGCAGGAGAAGTGACGGGCCCGTCGTGGAGCCGTCGGCGCGGACGCGGTGCTCCCGCGTCCGCGCGGCCGTTCCGGCGCGAGAACCGGGGCAAGGGGAGAGATGTTCAAACGGCGTAGGCTCATGATCCAGATGAAGACCCCGGAGCAGGTCGAGCTGATGCGCGCGGCGGGGCTGCTCGTCGGGCGGACGCTGGAGCTGCTGCGCGAGGCCGCCAAGCCCGGCATGAGCACCCTGGACCTGGACGCGCTCGCCGAGGAGCACATCCGCGACAACGGCGGCGTCCCGTCGTTCAAGGGCTACCACGGCTTCACCGGGACGATCTGCGCGTCGGTCAACGAGGAGATCGTGCACGGCATCCCGCGGAGCGGCAAGATCCTGCGCGAGGGCGACGTGCTGTCCATCGACTGCGGCGCGATCGTCGAGGGCTGGCACGGCGACGCGGCGATCACGGTACCGCTGGGCGAGGTCACCGACGAGCAGCGGCGGCTGCTGGAGGTCACCGAGGAGTCCCTGTGGCACGGCCTCGCGGCCGGACGCGCCGGCGCCCGCCTCACGGACATCTCCCATGCGATCGAGGCCCACATCCGCTCTCAGGGCTCCTACGGCATCGTGGAGGGCTACGGCGGCCACGGCATCGGGACCGAGATGCACATGGACCCGCTGATCCCCAACCACGGGGCGCCCGGGCACGGGCCCGTCCTGGAGCCGGGCATGTGCTTCGCGGTGGAGCCGATGGTGAACCTCGGCACGAAGGAGACCGCCGAGCTCGACGACGGCTGGACGGTCGTGACGACCGACGGGCGCACCTCGGCGCACTTCGAGCACACCTTCGCGGTCACGGCGGACGGCCCCCGCGTCCTGACGGCGCTCGACGAGGGCCGGGACCGGTTCGCGAACCTCGGATCCGCGCCGCAGAATGGATAGGGAAGGCAGGTCCTGAGGAGCGGAGGAACGATGGCGCCGAACCCTGACATCCGGGCGTCGGACGCCGACCGCGATCGGGTGGCGGCGAGTCTGCGCGAGCACTGCGCGGAGGGCCGGATCACGATGGACGAGCTGCAGGAGCGGCTCGACGCGGTCTACGGGGCGAAGACGGTCGGGCAGCTCCAGGAGGTCACCTCCGACCTGCCCGAAGAGGATCTGTACCAGCTCCCGGTCCCCGCGAACCAGGCCAAGGGCACCGCGTCGCCGGCGCGGCGGCCGTCCGGCGACCTCGCGACGCAGCGGATGCCGGCGATGTGGGGCGCCTGGGCGACGGTCAGCGCGATCAACCTGACGGTATGGCTGATCATCCTGGTGACGTCGGGCGCGGTCTACCCGTGGTGGATCTGGGTGGCCGGACCCTGGGGCGCCGTCCTGCTGATGCGCACGATCTTCGGCGGGCGCCAGGACGACCGCTGACGCGCCCGCCCGGCAGGGCCGTGGACGGCCCGCCCGGCGCGGTTCACTCCACGTCCATCAGGGGCCGGTAGTTCCCGGTCGGGGCGAAGTGGGTGGTGGCGGTGCCGTCCTCGCCGACGAGGTGGAGGGCGAACCCGGCGGGTTCCCCGGTGACGGCCGCGCGGCCCCGCTGGGTGAGGTCGAGGAACAGCTGCCGGTAGGTGCTCGGGCAGGTGGTGCAGACCCGTCCCGCCAGGGAGCCGACCGTCGCGCGGTGCGCGTGCCCGGAGATCACCCGCACGACCTGCGGATGCCGGGAGATCACGGCCGCGAAGCCGGCGGGGTCGACGAACCGCAGGTCGTCGATGAACCGCATTCCGATCGGATACGGCGGGTGGTGGGTGGCGATGACGGTCGGGACGCCGGGCGCGGCGCCCAGCGTCTCCTCCAGCCAGGCGAGCCTCTCCTCGCTCATGTGGCCGTGGGGATGGCCGTCGACGGTGGTGTCGCAGCAGATCAGGCGCACGCCGGCCACGTCGACGGCGTACTGGACGGGCGCGCCGGGGCCGGTCCCCGTCGCGGCGACCGCCGGGTGGTCGGCGAACATGCGGCGCATCTCGTCGCGGTCGTCGTGGTTGCCGCACATCGGGTAGACGGCCATCGGCAGCGGCGACAGCAGCGCGTGCAGCCGGGCGTACTCGGAGGGCAGCCCGCGGTCGGCGAGGTCGCCGGTGAGGACGACGGCGTCGGGCCGCGCGGGCAGCGACAGCAGGCTCGACACCGCCGACCGCAGCGCGCGGACCGGCCCGGAGTCGTCGTCCATCCGGCCGTCGCGTCCGGCCGCCAGATGGATGTCGCTCAGCTGCGCGATGATCGCCATCGATCCCCTCCCCGTTGCCCCAAGCACATCACGGAACCCCACGCCCCGGGCAGCCCGGGCGAGCGGGCGCCGAGACGATCTTCGCGTCCGCGCGGCGGCACTGTCGACTCGCCCCGGGCGCCGCGCGCTCAGGGAGCGCTCAGGTAGTGCTCAGGCGGGGCTCAGACGACGCTCAGGCGGACCTTCGATGGGAGCCGACCCCCGCGCTCCGGCAGTCTGCCGGACGGCGCTCAGGCGACGTGCGGGATCACCAGGGACAGGGCCGAGGTGACCTCTTCGGGAGCGGGGGCGATGTCGGGGACGACGTCGCGGAGGGCGAGCCAGCCGTTGATGGCCTGGACGGTCGGCTTGGCCTCGATGAGCTGGGGGTCGTCCAGCCCGTACCAGGCGGCGACCTTGGACCACCGCCACAGCCGGTGACCGGCGGTGGACATCTCCGAGGACGGGAAGCCGGTGGCGCCGCGCGCCCCGGTGATCGCGTGCCGGACCGAGTCCAGGGACCGGCCCACCCGCTCGGCGATGTCGCGGATGGTCAGCAGCGGGTCGGCCTCCACCCGCAGGACGTGCACGCCGGGCGCGCTCTCCTCGACGTGCCCGACCACCTCCATGATCGCCGCGGCGAGGGTGGCGCCCGGCCAGGTGCACGAGGCGTTGCCCAGCCGGTCGGCCGAGCGGAGCTCGTCGTTCGAATGGTGGCGGGCGGGGGCTGGAGGACGGGCGGCCGAGCGGAGCTCGTCGTTCGAATGGTGGCGGTCGGCGTGCTGCGGCTCGCTCATGATCGACACCGTGACGGCGCCGTACGTGCGGTCGAACAGCGGGTCGAGCTCGTCCTCGTAGAGGGGTCGGCTGAGGATCAGCGCGAAGTCATAGCTCGGCATGCTGACCCTCCTCGAACGTCGCTCTCCTGGAAAGGTACAACGCGCAGGCGATGTATGCTTGACTCGGGAGCAGTCTCCGGGCACGTATCATGCGTCGATTTCGCATTGCACGGCCGGTTGGCGTAGACTCCCTTGTCGGTCCGTCGACGGCCGCCCGATTCCCCTTCCTGGCGCATCCGCGCCGCGGTGCGGGTTGCGGCCGATTCTCCCCTGGAGAGCCGGGCCGCGTCCAATGAGCCGATCAGCGAAGCGCGGAGGACATGCCCAAGAAAGAAGGGGCCATCGAGATCGAGGGCACCGTCATCGAGTCGCTGCCGAACGCCATGTTCAGGGTGGAGCTCGACAACGGGCACAAGGTGCTCGCCCACATCAGCGGCAAGATGCGGATGCACTACATCCGGATCCTGCCGGACGACCGCGTTGTTGTGGAGCTGAGCCCCTACGACCTCACGCGCGGTCGGATCGTCTACCGCTACAAGTAAATCCCACTGGGGTTGCCTTCCCCGTGCGTGGCGGCGCGGGGGTGACCCTTATCTCTAGGAGACCCAGTGAAGGTCAAGCCGAGCGTCAAGAAGATCTGCAACAAGTGCCGCGTCATCCGCCGGCACGGCCGGGTCATGGTCATCTGCTCCGACCCGCGCCACAAGCAGCGTCAGGGCTGACGCTCACCACCAGCAAGCGCACCGCAGCCTTCACACGGCCGTACGTGCAGGGTCCCGGAAACCCGGGGCCGAGCACGTACGGCAGTGGTGTGTGAAGGAGCACCCCCGGAACTTCGGAGGCCGGGGCCGCCACCCGGGCAGGGTGTTCGCGGACGCGGTGCGTCCATACCTCCGGACGAATGAAGGGAACTGCCCACGATGGCACGCCTCCTCGGCGTCGACCTCCCGCGCGAAAAGCGCCTCGAGGTCGCTCTCACCTACATCTTCGGCATCGGCCGGACGCGGGCGCTGGAGACCCTCTCGGGCACCGGCGTCAGCGGCGACCTGCGCGTGCACCAGCTCGGCGACGACGAGCTGGTCAAGCTCCGCGACTGGATCGAGGCGAACTACAAGATCGAGGGTGATCTTCGCCGCGAGGTCCAGGCGGACATCCGCCGCAAGATCGAGATCGGGTGCTACCAGGGCATCCGGCACCGCCGCGGGCTTCCGGTGCACGGTCAGCGCACGCAGACCAACGCGCGCACCCGCAAGGGCAAGAAGAAGACCGTGGCCGGCAAGAAGAAGGCCGGCAAGAAGTAGTCCGGAGTCGGTCCTCCGGATCGATGACCTCAAGAGTAGAGAGAGCACATGCCTCCTAAGAGCCGTGTCGGCGCCAAGAAGGTGCGCCGCAAGGAAAAGAAGAACGTCGCTCACGGGCACGCCCACATCAAGAGCACGTTCAACAACACGATCGTTTCGATCACCGACCCCAACGGCAACGTGATCTCCTGGGCCTCCTCGGGCCACGTCGGGTTCAAGGGCTCGCGCAAGTCCACCCCGTTCGCCGCGCAGCAGGCCGCCGAGGCCGCCGCCCGGCGCGCGATGGAGCACGGCATGCGCAAGGTCGACGTCTTCGTGAAGGGCCCGGGCTCGGGCCGCGAGACCGCCATCCGGTCGCTGCAGGCGACCGGCCTCGAGGTGGGCTCGATCCAGGACGTCACGCCCGTTCCGCACAACGGCTGCCGCCCGCCGAAGCGTCGCCGGGTCTGAGCAGGGGAGATCTAGAACAATGGCTCGTTACACCGGTGCGGACTGCAAGCTCTGCCGCCGCGAGAAGATGAAGCTGTTCCTCAAGGGCAGCAAGTGCGAGGGCCCGAAGTGCCCGATCGAGATCCGTCCCTACCCGCCGGGTGAGCACGGTCGCGGTCGGCCGAAGGAGACCGAGTACCTGCTGCAGCTTCGCGAGAAGCAGAAGGCGCGGCGCATCTACGGCGTGCTGGAGCGGCAGTTCCACAACTACTACGTCGAGGCGACCCGCCAGCAGGGCAAGACGGGTGACAACCTGCTCACGCTGCTGGAGCGCCGGCTCGACAACGTCGTCTACCGGGCCGGCTTCGCCAAGTCCCGCGACATGGCCCGCCAGCTCATCCGGCACGGCCACATCCGGGTCAACGGCAAGAAGGTCAACATCCCGTCGGCCCTCGTCGGCGAGGCCGACATCGTCGACGTCAAGGCCAAGTCGATGGAGATGACGCCGTTCCAGGTCGCCAAGGCCGAGGTCGGCGAGCGTCAGGTCCCGGCGTGGCTCGGGGTCGACGGCGAGAAGATGCGGATCCTCGTGCACTCGCTGCCCGTCCGGCAGCAGATCGACGCTCCCGTCCAGGAGCAGCTGATCGTCGAGCTCTACTCCAAGTAGCGGCTCAACGCCCGCCGGGGTCCCGGGTGGGACCCCGGCGGATCGGGGAAGAATCCAGAACGCGGTAGTCAAATAGCGGGCACCGCGGAAAGAAGGCACCACCATGCTCATCGCTCAGCGTCCGACTCTCACCGAAGAGCAGGTCGACGAGTTCCGGTCGCGGTTCACCATCGAGCCGCTGGAGCCGGGCTTCGGCTACACGATCGGCAACTCGCTCCGGCGTACCCTGCTCTCCTCGATTCCCGGTGCGGCCGTCACCAGCATCCGGATCGAGGGCGTCCTGCACGAGTTCTCGACCGTGCCCGGGGTGAAGGAGGACGTCACCGACATCATCCTGAACCTCAAGGAGCTCGTCGTCTCCTCCGAGCACGACGAGCCCGTGGTCATGTACCTGCGCAAGCAGGGCCCGGGCGAGGTGACCGCGGCCGACATCGCGCCGCCGGCGGGCGTCGAGGTCCACAACCCGGACCTGCACATCGCCACGCTGAACAACAAGGCCAAGCTGGAGATGGAGCTGACGGTCGAGCGCGGCCGCGGCTACGTCTCGGCCGCGCAGAACAAGCAGCCGGGCCAGGAGATCGGCCGGATTCCGATCGACTCCATCTACTCGCCCGTGCTCAAGGTCACCTACAAGGTCGAGGCCACCCGAGTCGAGCAGCGCACCGACTTCGACCGCCTCATCCTGGACGTGGAGACCAAGCAGGCGATGCTGCCGCGCGACGCGGTCGCCTCCGCCGGCAAGACCCTCGTCGAGCTGTTCGGGCTGGCCCGGGAGCTCAACGTCGAGGCCGAGGGCATCGACATGGGCCCGTCCCCGACGGACGCCGCGCTCGCCGCGGACCTGGCCCTGCCGATCGAGGAGCTGAACCTCACGGTCCGCTCCTACAACTGCCTGAAGCGCGAGGGCATCCACTCGGTGGGCGAGCTCGTCGCCCGCAGCGAGCAGGACCTGCTCGACATCCGCAACTTCGGCGCCAAGTCGATCGAAGAGGTCAAGCAGAAGCTCAACGACATGGGCCTGTCGCTGAAGGACTCCCCGCCCGGGTTCGACCCGAGCGCGGCGGCCGACAACTACGGCGACGACGACCAGGGCTACGCCGAGACCGAGCAGTACTAGGAACCCGAGTCCGGCGGCCGGGGACCCGCGGTCCCCGGCCGGTCCGGAACCAGCTGACACCGGTACCTGACACGGCCGGTGCAGGAAGGAAACGACATGCCCCAGCCCACCAAGGGCGCCCGCCTCGGCGGCGGTGCCGCGCACCAGCGCCTGATCCTGGCGAACCTGGCCACGGCGCTGTTCGAGCACGGCCGCATCACCACCACCGAGGCCAAGGCCCGGCGGGTGCGTCCGCTGGCGGAGAAGCTGATCACCAAGGCGAAGAAGGGCGACCTGCACAACCGTCGCCTGGTCGCCAAGACGATCCGCGACAAGGGCGTGCTGCACGAGCTCTTCACCGAGATCGCGCCGCGCTTCGAGACCCGTCCCGGCGGCTACACCCGCATCACCAAGATCGGGCCGCGCAAGGGCGACAACGCCCCGATGGCCGTGATCGAGCTGGTGCAGGAGCAGCTGGCGGCGTCCGGCGGCACGGCCGCTCCGGCCGCCCCGGCGCCGAAGGCGGAGGAGCCCGAGGCCAAGACGGAGGCCGACGACACGGCCGCCGTGGACGCCAAGGACGAGGCCGCCGGCGACGCCGAAGCCAAGGACGAGGGCGAGAAGGAGTAATCCGCCGCTTGAACTGGGCGAGCGTTTGCTCGAAGTTCGTGAGGGCCCGCCGTTTCCATCGGGACGGCGGGCCCGAACTTTGCCAGACTTGATCGCATGGTCATGGCAGGAGGGCGACGGTTTTCCGGGGAGCGTGTCAGGGGAGTGCCCGACGAACGCGGGCTGCCCGGAGGGAAGAACGGACGTTGGAGAAGGACGACTCGGCTGACATGACCGCACTGGTACGACTCCGGCTCGACATCTCCTACGACGGGTCGGACTTCGCGGGCTGGGCGAGGCAGCCGAACCAGCGGACCGTCCAGGGCGTCATCGAGGACGCGCTGGCCCGGATGCTGCGCCTGGACCCGCCGCCCATGCTCACCGTCGCCGGCCGCACCGACGCCGGCGTCCACGCCCGCGGGCAGGTCGCCCACCTCGTCGTTCCCGTCGCGGCCTACTCGGCGATCAACGGGACGATGCCGCGGCGCCTCGCCGGGCTGCTGCCCCCGGACGTGCGGGTGTGGCGCGTGTCGATCGCCCCGGAGGGGTTCGACGCGCGGTTCTCCGCGCTGTCGCGCCGCTACGTGTACCGGGTGTGCGACAACTCCTTCGGGGTGGAGCCGCTGCGCCGCCACGACGTGCTGTGGCATCCCCGTCCCCTGAACCTCGGCCGGATGAACGAGGCCGCCCGCAGGCTGGTCGGCGAGAACGACTTCGCCGCGTACTGCCGCAGGCGGGAGGGCGCGACGACGATCCGCGAGCTGCTGCGCTACGAGTGGGCGCGCGACGACCGCGACCCGCACCTGGCGCTCGCCACCGTGGAGGCCGACGCGTTCTGCCACTCGATGGTCCGCGCGCTCGTCGGCGCGCTGCTGATGGTGGGGGACGGGCGGCGCGAGGTCGAGTGGCCCGGGCAGGTGCTCGCGGCGCGCGTCCGCGACTCCGGCGTGAACGTGGCGCCCGCGCACGGCCTGTCGCTGGAGGAGATCCGCTACCCCGAGGACGAGAGCCTGGCCAGGCGCGCCCAGGAGACCCGCCGCGTCCGGACGCTGAACGCGACGGCCGCCGCGGCCGCCGACCAGCCCGCCCCGCCCGGCGGCGCGCCCCTGCAGGGCGGCTGACCCGGCGGTCCGGGGTGCGGCCCCCGGGGCCTCAGCCCCGGGAGCGGGCGATGATCGGGCGCAGGTCGTAGTCCAGGAACAGCTGCGCGGCCTTCTTGATCGTCGGGTCGCCGGGCTTGGCCTTCTTGCCGTTCGCCCACTGGACGTAGGCGTAGGCGACGTACCGGCCGCGGACGGTCGCGGCCGCGTACCCGCCGGCCCGGTCGATGTCGGGGGACCGCTTGCCCGCCATGCCGCGGAACCACTCGTAGCGGGCGGGGTCGCCCGCCTTGCTCACGGCGATCGCGGCCGCCTTCGTCGGCAGCACCGCGATCCCGGAGGTGACGGCGAGCTTGCTCTCCGGGTCGATGTAGGTCGCGCGGACGATCTTGCGGCACTGCTGCTTGCGCAGCGCGGCGAGCATGGAGCCGCGGGCCGCGTAGGTGACGTCCCGGTTGAGCGACCAGCGGTCACGGAGGTAGGTCCGGTCGCCGAACCGGATGTTCTCGGTCGGGAAGACGTCGCGGAACGACAGGTCGGCGGTGTCGGTCTTCTCGTTGGTGATGTCGACGGGGGGCCGCGGGCGTGGCGGACGGGGTGACCGCGGGCGTCGTCTGCGCCGCCGCGGGGGCTTCGGGGGTCTTTCCGGACTTGTCGTCCTTGCTGTCCGATCCCGTTCCGCCGATGAGGAACAGGGCGCCGACCGCGGCGAGGATGACCGCGGCGACGCCGCCGATCAACACCGAGCGCCCCTTGGCGCCGCCCCGGCCGGTGGCGGGCATGCCCTGCGGCGGACGTCCGGGCGGCGGGCCGCCGGCCGGGGGCCCGCCCTCGCCGTGGTAGGTCGGCGCGCCCGCCGGGGGCTGTTCTGCGGGCGCCGCGCCCACCGCTGCCGGATCGGCGTGCGGGAACGGGCCGCTTCCGGTGGGCGGGACGACGCCGGGCGGGAGGATGGCGTCCGGGACGAGCACGGGGGCGAGGGACGCGGCGTCCTCCGCCTCCTTGGCCTTCTCGAACGCCGAGAGCGACGCGGGGATGTCCGTCGCGGTGTCGGTCACGGCGGGGTTGTCCACGGTGGCCTCGGTCTCTGGTGTGACGGCCCCCGCGCCCTCGCCTCGCGGCGCCGCGTCCCGGGATCCGCCCTGCGCGGGCGGGACGGGCGGGAAGCCTTCGGGGTCGGTGTCGTCGGGGGAGATCGGGGGCTTGACGATCGGCTCGGCGGGGACGGCGCCGCGGGAGTCGACGCGCGGGACGCCTTTCCCGGCGACGAGCGTCCCGGGCGGTGCCGGGGCGGCCCCGAACGCGGCGGGGGGCTCGGGGGCGAGGGGGGTCCCGGAGGCGGAGGCGTCCGCCTCGTCCTCGACCTCCTCGACCACGGGCGCCGACAGCATCTCCGGCGCCGCGGGCGCCTGCCCGGCCGGCGGGGCGGCGGCGTCCGCGGACTCGGCGGCCCACCAGGGGGCCTCCAGCCCGAAGGCGGGGAGCTTGAGGGGAGCGGCCTCGCCGGCCGGCTCGCCGTGCTCCCGTGCGTCTTTAGGTCCGGACATAAGCAGTGAGGGTATTCATGGGGGTCACTTCTGGAGGGGCTTGCCTTCGGTCTCCCGGTAGTGCAGCGCCAGTGCCAGGTTGCTGCCCTTGACCAGCTGGGTGCCGAAGACTTGGACGGCGGCATGGTACTTGCTCGAAATCTTCTTGCCGTCCGGCCTCTGCACCCACGTCATGATGACGTAGTGGCCGCGCGCCTGCGAGGTGCCGAGCGCCTCGCCCTTGCCGTTGTTCTTGGTGACGCCCTTGCCGGGCAGCGCCACCAGGAACGCGTCCTTGGCGGCGGCGGCCTTGACGGCCTTCTTGGCCGCGGCCTCGGTCTGGAGGTTGAACACGCCGACCGTGCCGATGAGAGAGCCGTTGCTGAGCGCGTAGGTGGCCCGGAGCGACTGCGTGCAGCGCCCCTTCTTGAGGGCCTTCGCCAGGGACACGCCGCCGACGACGCCGGTGCAGCCCTTCTTCCCTGTGGCGGCCGTCCGCACGTACTTGTGGCTGCCCGCCTTGAAGGTCGCCTTGCCGAAGACCTCCTTGAGGGTCAGCGGCGCGGGGTCGGTCGTCCGGCTCTGCAGCTTCACCGGGGTGAGGACGGGCTGCGTGGGGCTCGGCGTGGCCTGCGGCTGCTGGGACGCGGCCTGCGTCGGCTTCGGCTTCGGCTTGGAGTCGCCCTTGAGCATGGACGACAGCCCGACGCCGCCGCCGATGAGGAGGATCCCGGCGACCGCGGCGCCGCCGATGATCAGCGGCAGGTTGCGGCGCTTCTCGGGGCGCTCGGGCGCGGCGGACGGCCCGGGCGGCATGCCCTCGTAGGAGCCGAAGCCGCCCTCGCCCGGGGCGTTCTCGCCGTAGGCGCCGCCGGCGACGGGTTCGTCGCCCCACGCGGGCGGCTGGTCGGACCAGGCCGCGGTCTGCTCGCCGGGCGCCTCGCCCTTGGGTGCGCCGCCGGGGGCACCGCCGGGGGCACCGCCGCCGTAGGGGGCGCCGCCGAACCCGTCGTTGCCGAACCTCTCCTGGCCGAAGCTGTCGCTGCCGAACGGCGGCGTGCCGGACCCCTCTTCACGTGGTGCGAAAGGGGATTCGTCGTTGTCGTGGCCGTACGGCGGCGCTTCGGCTCCGGGTCCGTACGGCGCGTGCGGCGACTGCCGGGGAGGCCAGTCGCCGGGTTTGCCTTGATCGCCCGGATAACCCATGGGTTGGACCTTACCGTTCCTCATTCAGGGCTCTGGACCTTCGCGACACCCACCATGACATGGGGGCGAACCGGACGCCGGTGATTTGCCGAAGGTCATGTCCCCGCCGATCGGGGGCGGTCATTTCCAGCCGAAGTCCTGCGTCCACAGGGGCCCGCCGGACCCCGAGGCCATACCGACGCCGATGGCGCGCAGCCCGCAGTTCAGGATGTTGGCCCGGTGGCCGGGGCTGTCCATCCAGCCCTTCACGACGGCCGAGGCGGTCGGGTAGCCCTTGGCGATGTTCTCCGCTCCGGGGCTGCTGTATCCGGCGTCCTCCATCCGCTTCCAGGGGCTGTCGCCGTTGCGCGACGTGTGGTCGAAGTAGTTGTTGGCCGCCATGTCCGCCGAGTGCTTGCGCGCCGCGGTGGCGAGCCGCGCGTCGTTGCGCAGCGCCGGGCATCCGTGCTTGGCGCGTTCGGCGTTGGTGAGCGAGACCACGCTCGCCTCGGGACCGGACGAGCCGCCGGAACCGCCGGAACCGCCGCCCGGGGTCGTGCTCCCGCCCGGGGTCGAGGGGGCGTCGGGCGCGGCGGACCTCTTGGGCGTGGAGGGCTTGGCCGACGTGCTCTTCTTCGGCGGGTGGATCGCCTTCAGCGGCGGCGTCTGCTCCTCGGCGGCCGGCGCGGGGGAGGCGCTGGTCCGGCCGCCGCCCGCGCCCGTCCCGGAACCGGAGCCCGAGCCCTTGCCGGTCGCGGCGAGCGGGTCGCTCTGCGGTCCGGCCGGGACCTCGACGGACGGGCTGCGCTCCGCCCCGGAGGCGGACGTGTTCTCCGACCGGAACTGGGGCAGGACGAGCCGGTCGATCACGACTCCGGTGCCGATGGCGAGGGCGGACGCGGTGGCGGCCACGACGATCCCCCTCGCGCCCTTCCTCCCGGAGCGCTTCCCGCGCGGCGGGCGGCTGTTCCAGAACGCGTCGCCGTCGCTCGGCGACCGCTCCGCGCGCGGGGGTTCCCGGCGGGCGCGCCGCGGACCGCTGGCGACGAGTTCGTCCCGGTAGGGAGGAGCGGGCCGCGGCGGGACGTCGCGCGGCGCGGAGGCGCCGTGCCGCGCGGGGCCGGGGCGCCCGGCGTCGCCGGGCCGGCGGCCTCCGGCGGGATCGGCTGGTCTGCGGGGAGTAGTCAGCGGGGGCTCCCGGGTGCGGGCCGGCGTGAGCCGGCGTGGACCGGTCGCCCGGCACCATATCCCGATATGGACCCTCTGTTACCAAAATGAATCCAGAAAGGACCAAAACGCTACATGGTGTGATCATCGCGGTGCTGAACGTCCACTCCCGGGCATCGCGGGGCGTACGGCATACTGGAGGCGCGGCCGGAAGCGCCACGGCGCCTCGTTTTGACCCGTGTGCGCGCGGCCGAGTATCCTGCGTGTTTGTTGTGTGCGTCGGCGCCTGCTCGCTGCAGGCGAGAGGCGCGACGACCTGTCGGTGCGTCCCCATCATGTGCGTCCTCGTGGCCGCGTGCGGGCCCCCGGCATCCCGGAGCGCCGGGTCGGATGATCCTCTGATCGGCGCGAGCAGGATTCCGCTGCCAGGTGGCACCCGTCCACGCGGACGGGTGGAGGATCGAAACCGCTGAGAGTCGACGAGAAACGAAGGCTTACGACCGTGCGCACGTACACCCCTAAGCCCGCTGACGTCCAGCGTCAGTGGTACGTCATCGACGCGACCGATGTCGTGCTGGGCCGTCTCGCCAGTCAGGTCGCACAGCTGCTCCGGGGTAAGCACAAGCCGATCTACGCCCCGCACCTCGACACCGGTGACTTCGTCGTCATCGTGAACGCCGACAAGGTGGCGCTGTCGGGCAACAAGCTGGAGCAGAAGCGGGCCTACCGGCACTCCGGCTACCCGGGCGGTCTGCGCTCGGTGAGCTACGGTGACCTGCTGGCCAAGCACCCCGAGCGGGCCGTCGAGAAGGCGATCAAGGGCATGCTGCCCAAGAACTCCCTCGGCCGGAAGATGTTCGGCAAGGTGAAGGTCTACGCCGGGCCGGACCACCCGCACCAGGCGCAGAAGCCGGTCCCGTTCGAGATCACCCAGATCAGCCAGATCAAGAAGTGACGCCCGCGCACGAGCCGATCGTGCGCGACCCGGAAGCAGAGGCCGCCGGGGCACCCGCCTGACGGGCCAGCCGCCCTGGCTAGAACACCCATAGGAGAACCGTGGACGACACCACCGGCGCCGAGCAGGCCGCCGAGCTCGACTCGTACGAGGAAACGCCCTCCGAGTACAGCACCGAGACCCCCGAGGCCGCCGGCGAGGGCTTCCTCGGCCAGCCGGTCGCGACCGGCCCCGCGGCCGGCACCGGCCGCCGCAAGCAGGCCATCGCGCGGGTCCGCATCGTTCCGGGCACCGGCCAGTGGAAGATCAACGGCCGCACCCTGGACCAGTACTTCCCGAACAAGGTGCACCAGCAGATCGTGAACGAGCCGTTCGTGCTGCTGACCCTGGAGGGCCAGTTCGACGTACTCGCGCGCGTGAACGGCGGCGGCACCACCGGCCAGGCCGGCGCGCTGCGCCTCGGCATCTCCCGCGCGCTGCAGTTCGCCAACATCGAGCACCGCCCGGCGCTGAAGAAGGCCGGCTTCCTCACCCGCGACGCGCGGGTGCCCGAGCGGAAGAAGGCCGGTCTCAAGAAGGCCCGCAAGGCTCCGCAGTACAGCAAGCGTTGATCGACGGCACGAGCCGTCGCACCCCGTGGCTTCTCCGCAGCCGGCCCGCAGGGCCGGCGCACCCGGGTGCGGCGGCTCGTCCGCTTTTCCGGGTGTTCTTCTCTTTTCCGGAACCTTCGCTCTGATCGGGAGTTGAACTGTGGCTCGTCTGTTCGGGACCGACGGCGTGCGCGGACTCGCCAACCGCGATCTGACCGCCCCGCTCGCCATGGACCTGTCCGTCGCGGCGGCGCGGGTGCTGGGGGAGCAGGGCGCGTTCAAGGGGCACCGCCCGGTCGCGGTGGTCGGCCGCGACCCCCGCGCCTCGGGAGAGTTCCTGGAGGCCGCCGTCGTGGCGGGCCTCGCGAGCGCCGGGGTGGACGTGCTGCGCCTCGGCGTCCTGCCGACGCCCGCGGTGGCGCACCTGACCCACGCGCTGGACGCCGACCTCGGCGTGATGCTGTCGGCCTCGCACAACCCGGCCCCCGACAACGGGATCAAGTTCTTCGACCGCAGCGGCTACAAGCTCCCCGACGACCTGGAGGACCGCGTCGAGGCGCGGCTCGGCGAGGCGTGGGAGCCGCCGACCGGCGCGGGCGTCGGCCGCGTCCGGGAGGCGCACGGCGCGGTCGAGCAGTACGTCGCGCACCTGCTGACCACGGTCCCGGTGTCGCTGGACGGCCTGCGCGTCGTCATCGACTGCGCCAACGGCGCCTCCAGCGACGTCGCCCCTGAGGCGCTGCGCCGCGCGGGCGCCGAGGTCATCACGATCGGCACGGCCCCCGACGGGCTCAACATCAACTCGGGCTGCGGCTCCACGCACCTGGAGGCGCTGCAGAAGGCCGTCCGCGAGCACGGCGCGGACGCCGGCATCGCCAACGACGGCGACGCCGACCGGTGCCTGGCGGTCACCGCGGGCGGCGAGGTCGTCGACGGCGACCAGATCATGGCGATCCTGGCCCTGGACCTGCGGGAGGCCGGCGCGCTCGCCGCCGACACCGTCGTCGCGACCGTGATGTCGAACCTCGGCTTCAAGCTGGCCATGCGGGAGGCGGGCATCACCGTCGTGGAGACCGCGGTCGGCGACCGGTACGTCCTGGAGGCGATGAAGGAGGGCGGCTTCGGCTTCGGCGGGGAGCAGTCCGGCCACGTCATCATGCTGGATCACGCGACGACCGGGGACGGCGTCCTCACCGGCCTGCACCTGCTCGCCGCGATGGTCCGCCGCGGGCGGCCGCTCGACGAGCTGGCCAAGGTGATGACGCGGCTGCCGCAGGTCCTCATCAACGTCAAGGACGTCGACAAGGACCGTGCCAAGACGTCCCCCGAGCTCGCCGCGGCCGTCTCCGTCGCCGAGGAGGGCCTCGGCGAGACCGGCCGCGTCCTGATCCGCCCGAGCGGCACCGAGCCGATGGTGCGCGTGATGGTGGAGGCGGCGTCCGAGGCGCAGGCCCAGTCGGTGGCCGAGCACCTCGCCGGCGTGGTCCGCACGACCCTCGGCTAGCCCGCCGGGCGCGGCCGGGCGGGCGGCGCCCGCCCGGCTAGCGCTCGTCGATCTCCAGCCGGCCGACCTTCAGATGCGCGATCTCGACGGTCCCGGCCTGGAGGTGGCCGACGACCGCCCGCTTCACGACGAGCTTGCCGATCGCGACCGCGCCGACCGCGACCGCGCCGAGGGCCATGGCCCCGAGCGCCAGCGACCCGAGCCCGTTCCCGGCCCGCAGCGTCAGCCCGGTCGCGGACGCGCCGGTCACCTCCGCGCCGGTCGCCCGGGCCCCCACGCCCCGCTCCGTCCGCACCCGCGGCCGTTCCCGCTCGGTGCTCTCCATGTCCTTGCCGGCGTCCTCGCCGCGGGATTCGCTCATGGGGACGAGCCTACGGCCGGTCAGCAGCGGGCGAGGAAGTCCTGCAGCGCGTCGTGGTCGGAGCGCGTCACCGGGAGCGAGTACTCCTTCGCGACCGCGACGTACTTGATCGCGTAGACGCACTGGAACCCCTTCTGGGGCTTCCACTCGCCGGGGCCCGAGTCGCTCTTCTCCCGGTTGGGCACGCCCCAGACGGCGAGCAGGTTGTCGTGGTCGTTGGCGAACTGCTCGCGCCTGTCCTCGCTCCAGCGGGAGGCGCCCATCCGCCAGGCGAGGGCGAGCGGGTAGACGTGGTCGATCTGCACCTCGGAGGCGTCCTTCTTCTCGAAGGTGATCTGCTTGCCGCTGTAGGGGTCGTCCAGCCTTCCGGCGAGCACGATGCAGCGGCCCTTCTTCTCGACCTTCGTCAGGTCGCGGGCGAGGACGTCGTTGCGCTGGTCGCAGCCGTTGTGGTCGGTGTCCTTCCAGCGCGTGCCGAACTTGTCGCGCCGGTAGCCGCCGTCCGTCGCCGACGCGATCCGCAGCCCCGACAGGTTCTTGCGCGCCTTGGCCTCGTCGCCGGAGGCGGGCCTGGTCGAGCCGGACGAGGGCGATCCCGTCTGCGAGAGGCCCACGTCGCCCTCGCAGCCCGCCGTCGCCAGCGGGACGGCGAGCGCGAGGCCCGCCGCGGCCGTCCGCGCGGCCTTCAGCAGCACCGGAGGCTGTGTCATGACTTCACCGTCCTGGGGGGAGTTTCTTGGCGTTTTTGCCATCTTTCAGGCAAATAATCGATCAAACATTGTGGCCTGGTCTTCCTCCGGATGCGCTCGTGACACAGCACCGCGACGCATACGGCACGATTGGCCCGTGTTGCATCTCAGAGCGATCGTCCCGGCCGAGCGCACGGAAGCGGTCTGCAAGGAGCTCGCGGCCTGCGCGGGCGCCACCAACGTCGTCGTGATCGAGGGCGCCGCCCGCGCCCCGCGCGGCGACCTCGTCACCGCCGACATCGCCCGCGAGTCGGCCAACGAGGTGCTGGACGCGCTGCGCGCCCTCGACGTCGACCGGGACGGGTCGATCGCCCTCGACAAGGTCGACCTGACGCTGTCGGACCGCGCCGAAACGGCCAAGGACCTGGCACCGGGGCACGGCGACGACGCCGTCGTCTGGGAGGAACTGGACCGGCAGGTCAGCGAGGGCACCGCGCTGACCTGGTCGTTCGTGGCGTTCCTCGTGCTGGCCACGCAGCTCGCCGCGATCGCGGCGCTGATCGACTCACCGGTGCTGGTGGTCGGCGCCATGGTCCTCGGACCGGAGTTCGCGGCCATCGCGGCGATCTGCTACGGGCTGGTCCGGCTCCAGCCCGGGCGCATCGTGCAGGCGGTGCGGGCGCTGGCCGTCGGGTTCGCCGTGGCGATCGCGGTCACCTACGTGTGCGCGCTGGCCGCCCGGTGGACCGGCGTGATCGAGCTGGACCGCCTGCCGGACGACCGCCCCCTCACCGCGTTCATCTACAGCCCGGACCGCTGGTCGTTCATCGTCGCGCTGCTCGCCGGCGCCGCGGGCGTCCTGTCGCTCACCGCGGGCAAGTCGTCGGCGCTGGTCGGGGTCTTCATCTCGGTCACCACCGTGCCCGCGGCGGGCAACCTCGCGGTCGCGATGGCGCTCAAGCACGGCAGCGAGATCAACGGGTCGCTGCTCCAGCTGGGCGTCAACGTCGGCGGGATGATCATCGCGGGGACGCTGACCCTGCTCCTCCAGCGGGCCGTGTGGGCCGTCGTGCTGCGCCGGCGCGGCCGAAGGAACGCGATGCGGGGAACTTAGGTCGCTTCGGCATCGGACCAAAGGCTTCCCCTGATCGCCCTTCAGGGTGACGTGCCACGCCGGGCCAGCCGCTAGGTTCGACGGTATGCCCATCATCGCCACCCAGGGCCTGACGATGAGGTTCCCCCGGGTGACCGCCTTGGACGACCTCTCCGTGGCCGTCGAGCCCGGAGTCGTCGGCCTGGTCGGCGCCAACGGCGCCGGCAAGTCGACGCTCATCAAGATCCTCCTCGGGCTGCTGCCGCCCACCTCCGGGACCGCGACCGTGCTCGGCCTCGACATCGCGCGCGAAGGCCTGCGGATCAGGGAGAGCGTCGGGTTCATGCCCGAGTACGACTGCCTGCCGCCGGACGTGTCCGCGACCGAGTTCGTCGTGCACATGGCCCGGATGTGCGGGCTGCCGCCGACCGCGGCCCGCGAGCGCGCCGCCGACACCCTGCGGCACGTCGGCCTGTACGAGGAGCGCTACCGTCCCATCGGCGGCTACTCGACGGGGATGCGCCAGCGGGTGAAGCTCGCGCAGGCCCTCGTCCACGACCCGAAGCTCGTCTTCCTGGACGAGCCCACCAACGGCCTCGACCCGGCCGGACGCGACGAGATGCTCGACCTGATCCGCCGGATCGGCACCGAGTTCGGGATCAGCGTCCTCGTCACCTCGCACCTGCTGGGCGAGCTGGAGCGGGTCTGCGAGCACGTCGTCATCGTCGACGGCGGGAAGCTGCTGCGCTCCCAGGCGGTCGAGGCGTACACGGCCGAGAGCGGCGTCCTCACCGTCGAGGTGGACGAGGAGCGCGACGCGCTCGGACGGCACCTGTACGACCAGGGCGTGGCCGTCCGTCCGGAGGGCCGGTTCCTCGTCGTCGACATCGCCGGCGAGCAGACCTACGACCTGGTCCGCGACGGCGTCGCCGAGCTCGGGCTCCGGCTGATCCGGATGGAGCAGCGCCGCCACCACATCGAAGAGGTCTTCCAGACGCCGCCCGCGCCGCCGCCCCCGGCCGGAGGCGTGCGGCCCGGCGACGTGCAGGAGGGGGCGCCGCGATGAGCACCAGCACCATCCACGACATCGGCTACCGGCACTACGAGGGGCGCCGCAACGGCCGGGCGTACGTGCTGCGGTCGCTGTACGTGCACAACCTGCGCGCCGCCTACGGCCTCGGCCGCCCCGCGCGGGCGAAGGTGATGCCGTTCCTGCTGGCGGCGATCATGCTGCTGCCGGCGGCCGGGTCGGTCGCGGCGTTCGCGTTCACCAAGCAGGAGGACGCGCTGTTCCGCTACGCCTCCTACGCCAACATCATGCAGGTCATCGTGGCGATCTTCCTGGCCACGCAGGCGCCGGTGCTGGCCTCGCGGGAGGTGCGCTTCCACGTCATCCCGCTGTACTTCTCGCGCCCGGTCGGCCATCTCGACTTCGTGCTGGCGAAGGCCGCCGCGATGGCGACCGCCCTCTTCGCGCTGATGGCGGTGCCCGTCACCGTCCTGTACGTCGGCGGCCTGATCTCCAAGATGCCGGACTCGGGCGAGCAACTGCTGAAGTACCTCGGCGCGCTCGTCGGGTGCGTCCTGTTCGCGCTCGTCCTGGCCGCCATCGGGATGGTGGTCGCGGCGTTCACCCCGCGGCGCGGGTTCGGGGTCGCGGCGGTGATCGCCGTCTACATGATCAGCGCGGCGTTCGTCGGCGCCGTCCAGGGGATCGCGGAGGCGCAGACGAACTTCACGGTCCAGGGCTGGGCGGGGCTGTTCACGCCGTTCAACCTGGTCGACATCGTCCAGGTGCGGCTGCTCGGCGCCCAGTCGTCGTCGGCCGGGGTGCCGTCCGGCGTCGCGGGCGGCGTGGTCGCGCTCGCGGTGTGCGCCCTGGTCGTCGTCGGTTCGGTCGCGGTGCTCTACCGCAGGTTCCGGAAGGCGGGCCTCTCCTGATGAGCGAAGCGAACCGGGGGGTGTGGAGGGTCGCCTCCCCACATGGGAGGAAGATATGAGCGAGCTCATCTTGGAGAACGTGTCCCGGTGGTACGGGAACGTCGTCGCCGTCAACGGCGTGACGATGAAGGTCGGGCCGGGCGTCACCGGGCTCCTCGGCCCGAACGGGGCGGGCAAGTCGACGCTCATCCACATGATGGGCGGGTTCCTCGCGCCGTCGTCCGGGTCCGTCACGCTGGACGGGACGCCGATCTGGCGGAACCCGGGCGTCTACCGCAGCCTCGGGCTCGTGCCCGAACGGGAGTCGGCGTACGACTTCCTCACCGGCGAGCAGTTCATCCTCGCGATGGCCAAGCTGCACAAGCTGCCCGATCCGCGCGCCGCCGCCCGCCGCGCCATCGGCCTGGTGGAGATGGACTACGCGGCCGGGCGCCCCATCGGCAACTACTCCAAGGGCATGAAGCAGCGCATCAAGATGGCGTCGGCGCTGGTGCACGACCCGCCCGTGCTGCTGCTGGACGAGCCGTTCAACGGCATGGACCCGCGGCAGCGGCTCCAGCTGATGGACCTCATCCAGCGGATGGCGGCCGAGGGACGCACGATCCTGTTCTCCTCGCACATCCTGGAGGAGGTGGAGCGGCTCGCCAGCCACATCGAGGTGATCGTGGCGGGGCGGCACGCGGCGTCCGGCGACTTCCGCAAGATCCGGCGGCTGATGACCGACCGGCCGCACATCTTCCTCGTCCGCTCGTCCGACGACCGGCGCCTGGCCGCCGCCGTCATCGCCGACGGGTCGGCCCGCAGCGTCCAGCTCACCGACAAGGGCCTGCAGGTCGAGGCGGTCGACTTCCAGCGCTTCACCTGGCTGCTCCCGCAGGTCTCCCGGGACGCCGGCGTGCGCCTGTGGGAGGTCTCCCCGGCCGACGAGTCCCTCGAAAGCGTCTTCTCCTACCTGGTGGCCCGATGAATGGCACGATCGCGATGATCACGTTCCGGGCGATGCTCGGACGCAAGCGCGCGCTGCTCCTGCTGGGGCTGCCGCTGCTCCTGCTGGTGCTGGCGGCGGCGCTGAAGGTGACCGGCAACGACGACCTGGACGTGTCGGCGAACGTCCTGCAGAAGTTCGGCCTGGCGACGCTGCTGCCGCTGCTCGCGCTGATCGCCGGGACGGGCGTGATCGGCCCGGAGATCGACGACGGCCAGATCATGTACGTGCTGACCAAGCCGGTCCCGCGCGAGGTGATCGTGCTGACGAAGCTGGTCGTGGCGATCGTCCTGGTGACGGCGTTCGCCGCGGTGCCGACGCTGCTGGCGGGGCTGATCCTCACGGGGACGACCGCGCAGCTGACGCCGGCGTTCGCGATCGGCGTGCTGATCGGCGGCGTCGTCTACAGCGCGGTGTTCGTCGCGCTGGCCGTCGCCAGCCGCAACGCGGTCACGATCGGCCTGCTGTACGCGCTGGTGTGGGAGTCGCTGCTCGGCAACTTCGCGCCGGGCGCCAAGTCGGCGTCCATCCAGCAGTGGTGCCTGTCGGTGACGGACGCGCTCACCGGCGCCTCGCCGGTGAGGTCGACCGTGGACCTTCCCGTGGCGATCGGGCTGCTGGTCGCGGTGACGCTCGTCGGGGCGTTCCTCGCCACCTTCCGGCTCCGCTCCCTGCCGGTCGCCAGCGCCGACTAGCGGGCGAGGAGGCCGCGGTCCATGGCGACGACGACGGCGTGCGTGCGGTCGCCGACGTCCAGCTTCGCGAAGACGCGGAGCAGGTGGGTCTTGACGGTCGCCTCCGTGATGACGAGCCGCCGCCCGATCTCGGCGTTGGACAGGCCGTCGGCGACCGCCCGTAGCACCTCGATCTCCCGGGCGGTCAGCGCGGCCGGTTCGGGGCGGCGCATCCGGGCGACGAGCTTCTCGGCCACCCGGGGCGCGAGGACGGTCTCGCCGCGCGCCGCCGCGCGGACGGCGTCGACCAGCTGGTCGCGGGTGGTGTCCTTGAGCAGGTAGCCGATGGCCCCGGCCTCGATCGCGCGCTCGATCTCGGCGTCGGTGTCGTAGGTGGTGAGGACGAGGACGCGGGTGCCGAGCCGGCCGAGCTCGGCGGTGGCCGCGACGCCGTCCAGCACGGGCATCCGCAGGTCGAGCAGCGCGACGTCGGGACGGAGCCGCTCGGCCAGGGCGATCGCCTCGCGGCCGTCGCCGGCCTCGCCGACGATCTCGATGCCGGGCTCGGCGGCCAGCAGCGCGACGACGCCCGCGCGCATGACCGTGTGGTCGTCCACCACGATGATCCTGAGTTTCGCGGTCATCTCACGCCCTCGCGGGGATCATGGCGAGGATCCGGGTGCCCTCGCCGGGGGAGCTGGTCACGGTGAGCTCGCCGCCCAGCTCGGCGAGGCGGCGGCGCATGCCGTCGAGGCCGAAGCCGCGCGAGGCGGCCACCGCGAACCCGCGCCCGTCGTCGGTGATCTCCAGCTCGACGCCGTGCGGGTGCCGTTCGAGGACGACGCCGACCGTCGACGCGGCTGCGTGCTTGCGGACGTTGGCGAGCGACTCCTGCGTGCAGCGCAGCAGCGCGATCCGGGTCGTCTGGTCGCATTCGACGTAGGGCAGCTCGGCGTGCACGGTGAGCCCGGTGTCCTCGGCGAACCGGTCGAGGGTGCGGCGCAGCGTCCGGGCGACCGACGCGGGGGCGACGCTGCCCTGCGACGCCGCTCCGACGAGGACGCGCGCCTCCGCGAGGTTCTCCCGCGCCGTCTGCTCGATCGACACGAGCTGGCGGCCGCTGCGGTCCGGGTCGGAGCGCAGGCCGTCGCGGGCCGCCTCCGCCAGGACGACGATGGACGCGAACCCCTGCGCGAGCGTGTCGTGGATCTCGCGGGCGATCCGTTCGCGCTCGTCGGCGGCGCCCTGCCGGCGCTGCGCCTCGGCGAGGCGGCGCTCGGCGTCGGCCAGGTCGGCTTCGAGGCCCCGGGCGCGCTCGTCGTACTGCCGCACCACCCGGTGCATCCACAGCCCGAACAGGACGCCCGTCGCGTACCCGATGAGCGCGGCGATCGAGTTGCCGGTCAGCGGCTCCCCGCCCGGGGCGTTGTGGAGGGCGCCGCCGGCGACGGCGGCCGCGGTGGCGGCGCCGCTGAGCAGCACCGCGCGCCGCGGGCTCCCCGCGAGGATCCAGAAGTGCGGGAGGGACGTGATGAGCAGGGACGCGGCGCCGCCCATGAGGTAGGAGACGGCGCCGATCCCCGCGATCAGCGTGCCCAGGAACGTGTTCCGGCGCAGGGCGGGGTTCCCGGGGAACGTCTCCGTGATCGGGTAGCAGAGCCCGAGCACGGAGAGCAGCGCCAGCGTCGGGGCTCTGGTGGAGTCCGGCTGGTCCGCCACCGCCAGCGCGGGCGGGATCAGCCCGAACAGGACCCAGGCGGCCGCGTACCACCTGCGGAGCGCCCGCACCTGAGGACGTTCACCGGGCTGCACCATGCCGGTCAGCCTATGTTCTGCGGCACGGACCCGGTCGCGCGGTCCGCCGCCCGGTGGGGGCCGCGCCGGTGCGGCCGTCCGGGCCACCAGCACCGGTCGCCGAGCAGCAGCATCAGCGCGGGCAGGACCGTGATGCGGATGACGGCGGCGTCCAGGAGCACCGCCACCGCCAGCGCGAAGCCCATCTGCTTCAGCTCCATGATGTGGACGGTGGCGAACCCGGCGAACACCGTGACCATGACGAACGCGGCGCTGGTCACGACGCTCGCCGAGCCGCCGACCCCGTCCAGCACCGCCTGCCGGGTCGGGACGCCGCGCAGCGCCGCCTCCCGGATCCGGCTGATCACGAACACCTGATAGTCCATCGACAGCCCGAACAGGATCACCAGGAGGAACAGCGGGACGCGGGAGCCGACCGAGCCGGTGGAGGTGAAGCCGAGGAGCCCCTCCGCCCACGTTCCCTGGAACACCAGGGTGAGCAGGCCGAGCGAGGCGCCGGCCGACAGCAGGTTCAGCACCACGCCGATCAGCCCGAGGACCACCGAGCGGAACGCCCACACGGTCATCGCGAACGTCACCAGCAGCAGCGCCCCGATGACGAACGGCAGCTTGCCCTCCTGGTGCTCGGGATAGTCGGCGTAGCGGGCCACGTCCCCGGTCACGGCGGTCTCCACGCCGAGCCTCCCGACGGTCTCCGGGACGTACTCGCCGCGGACCCGCTCCAGGGAGCGCCGCGCGGCGCCGGTGCTCACGTGGTGCGGCACCGCGAGTTCGAGCAGGCTGATCCGCCCGTCCGGCGAGGTCCGCAGCTCGGACGTCCCGGCGAGCAGGGGGTCGCCCTCGGCTCGCTCCGCCAGGGCGCGCAGGGACGCGGTGACCTCGTCCGCGCGTCCGGCGTCGGCCCGGACGACGATCTGGTGCATGGCCTTCAGCTCGGGGAACGCCGCGTTCAACCGGTCGTAGGTCTGCATCGCCGGGATCTCGCGCGGGTGGCTGTCGCGGCCCATGTCGGTGAGGTCGATGCTCAGCAGCGGCGCGGTCAGGGCCAGCATCGCCGTCACGGCCACGGCGAGCGTCACGGCGGGGTGCCTTCCGGTCGGACGCAGCATCGCCCGCGTGATCCGGCCGCCGCCCGTCCGCGGCGGCTTCGGCGTCCGGCCGCGCCGGACGGCCCGCCGCTCCGCCCACCCGCCGAGCTTCGCCAGCACCGCCGGGAGGACGGTCAGCGAGCTGACGACCGCGATCAGCGTGACGACGATCGCCGCGGTCGCGATCGAGGAGAAGATCACGTCGTCGGCCAGGTAGAGGGTCGCGCTGGAGGCGGCGACCGCCAGCCCGGACACCACCACCGAGCGCCCCGACGTCGCCGCGGCGGTCTCCACGGCCGCCCGCGCGTCCAGCCTGCCGCCCGAGCGGGCCCGCTCCTCCCGTTCCCGCTTGAGGTAGAAGAGGGTGTAGTCGACGCCGACCGCCATGCCGATCAGCAGGATCACGCTGGCGCCGACCCCGGCGTCCGGGAAGACGTGCGAGGCGAGCATCGACAGGCCGATCGCCGCCGCGATCGAGGTGAGCGCGAGGACCACCGGCACGACCGCCACCGCGAACGACCCGAACACCAGCAGCAGCGTGACCAGCGTGATCGGCAACGCGATCATCTCGGTGCGGGCGAGGTCGTCGTCGCGCAGCTCCCCGACGCCCTTGCTGATCGACGGGGAGCCCGTCTCCTCCACCCGCACGCCCCGGTGCGCGGCCTGGACGGCGGCGGTCTGGGCCCGCAACGGCTCGACGTGCTCCTTGCCCTGGAGTTCGGAGCCCTTCAGCGTCACGTCGACGCGGACCGCCGAGCCGTCCTTCGACCGCACGGGCGCGGACACCGACGCGACCTCGGGCAGCCGCCCCATCCGCGCGGCGGCGTCCCGCGCCGCCGCGTCGGCGGCCGCGCCCCTTCCGGTGACCAGGACGTGCTCGACGGGCCGCTGCTGGAGCCCGCCCTCGGCCGCGATGGCCTCCCCCCGGCCGGCCTCGCCGATCCGGAAGTCCTCGGTCGTGGCGGCGTGCCCTCCGGCCGCGATACCGATCCCGAGGCACAGCACCACGAACAGCAGCCAGGCCGCCATGCCGCGCCAGGGGTGCCCGGCGCTCCACCGGGCCATGCGTACGAGTAGATCCGTCATACCGGAAATGCTGGCTGCGGCACCCCTGCGCGCATGAGCCTCGACCGGTGGAACCCGCCGTCCACCGATCGGTGGACGGCGGGTCCCCGTCAGGCGGTCAGGCGGGCCAGCTCGGCGAGCATCTCGGACGCGGTGACCGGGTCGAGCGCGCCGAACGGATGCGCCTTCCCGGAGTAGCGGCCGGTCATCAGCATGACGCGCTCGATCGTCTGCTCCGCGAACTCCTCCGGGTTCAGGACGCGGATGCCGGGCTCGAACGCGACCATCACGTGCCGCTCGTCCGGGGTGATCAGGTTGACCTGGCGGCGGAACCCGCCGGTCTCCTTGTCGCCCAGCTCCCAGCCGCGGGACGTCATGCCCATGAATTTGCCGAAATGAGCGGTGGCGCCTTCGAAGCGGGTCAGCCGGGTGGCCTCGCGCTCGCCGTCCTCCAGCTCGTGGACGGGACGTCCGAGCTGCGGGAACGGCTGGAGGATCTCGTAGTCTCCGAAGACCGACGCCCAGGCCGCCACGGTGTCCGCCCCCAGAAGGACCGGGTGCGGGAGCGTCACGCGGGCGCCCTCCGGGAGGACGTACCCGTCGTCGTGGACGTCGGCGAGCGTGCCGTCCTCGGCGACCCGGAACGCGGTGCCGTCCGCCGACCACACCAGGCGCCGCGCGATGTGGCGCATCAGCGGGTGCCCCGCGAAGACCGAGCGGAACTCCTCGGGCGTCCAGGAGCGCCCGGCCACCATCGCCTTCTCCAGCCGCCTGATCTGGTCGGCGGCGACCGCCCGGGCCTCCTTCTTGAGGTCGGCGAACCGCTGGTGGGCGAGCGGCGCGAGCTGGTCGTCGTCCTTGACGCCCGGCTTCGGCAGCGTCTTGCGGGGCTTGCCGTCCCCGTCGGTCACGAAGGGCTTGAGCTGCTCGTCGAAGCCGACGACGAACCGGCGCGGGCCGTAGTCGAGCGTCATCGAGCCCTCGGCGTCCAGGCCGAGGTCGGGGACGAGCAGGTCCGCCAGCTGCTCGGAGGTCAGGCCGCGCTTCCGTGCGGCGGCGTTCAGCAGGCCCTGCGCGCGGGGGCGCAGGTGCTTGGTGTCGGCCCCGCGGCGGACGATGCGGTCCAGATGGCGCAGCCTGCCGTCGGCGGGCATGTCGATCGCCATGAGGACGTCGAGCGCCGTCCACCCCTTGAACGTCCAGGTGTAGTAGTTGTCCCAACGCACCATCCGGTCGGCCAGCCGGGCGGCCGCAGCGGCGTCGCCGAAGCGTCGCAGGGCGTACTGCACGCCCTGCGACGCCCACAGCCCGCTGCCACGGTCGTGGACGCTGAGAGCCCATGCGAATTCGGCCAGGGAGGCCGGGTCGCACAGCTCGATGACCTGCTCGCAGCCCGGGTACGGGTCCTCCGGAGTGGAGATCAGCAGCATCGTCACGAAGTGCTGGACCGCCTTCACCGGCAGCGCCTGCTCGCGGCCGCGCAGCAGGAGCCGCGGGAGCTTGCCGACGGTCTCGGTGTCCCATTCCGGCAGCTCGTCGGGGAACTGGTCCAGCGGGTCCGTGCGCAGTTCCTCGATCGCCGCGACCGCCTCGTCGCCGTACGCCCGCGCCGCGTCCACGAGGCAGCCGCTGCCGTGCTCGCGGGCGATCAGAGTGAGGCCCTGCTCGGCCTTCGTGCGCTTGGGGCCGGGCTTGCGCAGCGCGTCCGGGATGACGAACGGGGCCACGGCGGCGCCGTGCCAGGTGAACCAGAGCCGCGCGGCCTCGTCGACCTGGTGGCGGCCGAGCGCGCCGATCATGATCTGCGCGGTGGCGTCGTCCAGGAACGGGACGAGCGCCGCCGCGCAGGAGATGTGCCCCTTCGCCGCGTGGAGCAGCAGCCGGTGGGCGGTGATGCCGCGACGCGCGGCGAAGTGCTTCAGCGGGACCACGTTCACGTAGCTGTCCCAGTCGCCGTAGTAGCGCTCGTCGGCGAGAAGCTCGTCGGCGAGGTCGTCAGGACCTTGCATCAACAGCCAGTAGTAGCCGCGGCGCCGGTCCCCGCCCTGCGGGAGCTTCAGCATCTCGCCGCTGCGGAACCGCTCGGCCAGCGCCTTCCAGTCGGGCTCCTCGGGGAAGGGTTCGTGCGCCTTCGGGAACATGTGGGGGGTCTTCAGCCACTCGTCCCGCACCCCGGGCGGCCAGGACTCCACAGCGGGCGTCTTCGGGCGTTTCAGGCCCTTCAGGACGACCGGCTCGGCATTCGCGCGCCTCCGGCGCGTCCACGGCGGATCGACGAGCAGGCGGGGCAGAGCGCTCTCGGGGGCGTCCTCGACGGCGGGAATGTCGGTCATCGCTCCAGTTTCACCACAGGCACGGACAGTATCGACCGTCAGACGCACGACCACGACGCGCGGTTCGGCCGGTTCACGGGCCGGGCCGGTTCACAATCAATGTGACGCGTGTTACAACGGGCGAGGGGATCTTGTAACGATCCATCAGGGAGTGTGCTCATGACAGTTACGCGCCGCCAGCTCCTCGCCAGGACGGGTGCGGTGGGGGCGGGGATCGCCTTCACCGGAGCCGTGGAGCAGTTGTTCGCAGGAAGCGCGTCCGCCGCCCCGACCGGCGGCCACGACGGGTACGGGCCCCTCGTGCCCGACCCGAAGGGCCTGCTGGACCTGCCGCGCGGCTTCCGCTACACCGTCCTGTCCCGCGAGGGCGACCCGCTGCGCTCGGGGGAGGGGGCGGTGCCGAGCCACTGCGACGGGATGTCGGCCTTCCCCGGGCGCCGGGGCCGGACGTGGCTCGTCCGCAACCACGAGAACCGGCCGGACGCCGCGCACCGGGTCCCGGCGGTCGACGGCGTCACCTACGACCCGGGCGGCCTCGGCGGCTGCACCGCGCTGGAGGTCGACGCGGCCGGGCGCGTGCACACCGAGCGCGTCGCCATCGCCGGGACGGCCGTCAACTGCGCGGGCGGCCCCACCCCGTGGAACACGTGGCTGACCTGCGAGGAGACCGAGGACAAGGCGGGCACCGGGAACTACACCAAGGACCACGGGTTCATCTTCGAGGTCGACCCGTACGACCAGGGCCGCACCGTCCCCGAGCCGCTGACCGCGATGGGGCGATTCCAGCACGAGGCGATCGCCGTCGACCCGGGCGACGGCACCGTCTACGAGACCGAGGACGCCTTCGACAAGCCGTTCGGGCTGTTCTACCGGTTCCAGCCGAAGCGGCCGCGCGGCGGGTTCGGCAGCCTGCGCGCAGGCGGTCGGCTGGAGGCGCTGTGCGTCCCCGGCGTCCCGGACCTGTCGGTCGTGCAGGAGCCCGGCACCGTGTTCGAGCACGTCGAGTGGAAGAAGGTGCCCGACCCGCTCGCGGCGCAGACCCCGATCCGGTTCCAGGACTTCGGGTCCGGTGGCATCACCCACGCCCAGAAGCTGGAGGGCTGCTACTGGGGCGGCGACCGCGTCTACTTCGTGTCGAGCTTCGCGAAGAAGAAGGACGGCTCCCAGGCGGACCACTTCGGGCAGGTGTGGTCCTACGAGCCGCGCCACCGCCGGCTCACCCTCGTCATCGTGTTCGGCCCGGACACCGACGTCGAGAAGCCCGGCGAGTCGCCCGACAACATCTGCCTGGCGCCGCAGGGCGGCCTGATGGTGTGCGAGGACGGCAACGGCGCCCAGCACGTCTTCGGCGTCTCCCGCCGCCGCACGGTCTACCCCATGGCCCGCAACCGCCAGAACATCGGCACCGAGACCGAACCCGAGTGGGGCGAGTTCGCGGGAGTCACGTTCTCCCCCGACAACCGCACGATGTACGTCAACGCCTACACCCCAGGCACGACCTTCGCCGTAACAGGCCCCTGGACCCGCTGACCCCAGCCACCACCGCAACCAAGCAACAACCTGAAGGGTTGCGATCGCGTCCGAAGGCAGATTCGAGCGAAGCAAGAATCTGATCGCGCAGCGAGCCGCAAGGCGAGCCGGAGCGATGCCGGCGATCGCCCGCAGTGCCCGACGATGGAGGGCCGCCAGGCCCGAAGGAGGAGTGCACTGCAATAAGCACAGCAGGGCCGCCAGGCCCGAAGGAGGAGAGGGATCAAATCCGGCGCAGTCGGACTCGCTGGACCGAGTGGCTCCTGTCCTTGTGGAGGACGAGGGTGGCGCGGGCGCGGGTGGGGAGGATGTTGGAGACGAGGTTGATCTCGTTGACGTCCCGCCACACGCGCTGGGCGAACGCGGCGGTCTCGTCCTCGTCCAGTTCGCGGGCGTACTTGTGGAAGTAGGAGCGCGGGTCGGTGAACGCGGTGCGGCGCAGCGCGAAGAGCCGGTCGATGTACCACTGCCGGATGTCCTCGACCCGCGCATCCACATAGATGGAGAAGTCGAAGAAGTCGGATACGCCCAGGGCGCCGGGCGGGGGCGCCTGCAGCACGTTCAGGCCCTCGACGATCAGGATGTCGGGGCGCCGGACGGTCTGCGCCGCGTCCGGGACGATGTCGTACTCCAGGTGCGAGTACACCGGGATCGACGCCTCCGCCGCGCCCGACTTGATCGCCGACACGAACCGGACGAGGGCGCGGCGGTCGTAGGACTCGGGGAACCCCTTGCGGTCCATGATCCCGCGCTCGGCCAGGACGGCGTTCGGGTGCAGGAAGCTGTCGGTCGTGACCAGTTCCACGCTCGGGTGCTCCGGCCAGCGGGCGAGGAGCGTGCGCAGCAGCCGGGACGTGGTGGACTTGCCGACCGCGACGCTGCCCGCCACGCCGACGATGAACGGGGTGGGCCGCACCTCGCCGCCGAGGAAGTCGCTGACGGTGTCGCGCAGCCGCCCGTCCGACAGGAAGAACAGGTTGAGGAGCCGGGACAGCGGCAGGTACACCTCCTCGACCTCGGTGATGTCGATCGGGTCGCGCAGGCCCCGCAGGGCGTCCAGCTCACCGGGGGTGAGCGGGAGCGGGGTGTTCTCGCGCAGGCCGCGCCAGGCCTCACGGGAGAGTTCCACGTAGGGGCTCGGCACGGTGTCCCATCCGCTCGTCATGGCTGAACAGTAACCGGGCTGGGTTCCGGTCACCGGGTTTCCACCGGTCGTCCACGCTAGCGTCATGCTTGGGAGGCCCTCGCAGGTAGGTCCGGTGCGCGGCACCGAATAGAGTTGCCGCCATGTGCGGAATCGTGGGGTACGTAGGCGGCCGGTCCGCCCTCGACGTGGTCGTCGACGGCCTGGCGCGGCTGGAGTACCGCGGCTACGACTCGGCCGGAGTGGCCGTGCTGGCCGACGGGAAGCTGGCGACGGCCAAGCGCGCGGGCAAGCTGGTGAACCTGCGCGGCGCCCTGGAGGAGGAGCCCCCGCCCGCCGGGACGCTCGGCATGGGGCACACCCGGTGGGCGACGCACGGCGCGCCGAACGACCGCAACGCCCACCCGCACGTCGACTGCACCGGCTCCGTCGCGGTGATCCACAACGGGATCATCGAGAACTTCGCGGAACTGCGGGCCGAGCTGGAGGAGGGCGGTCACGGGCTCGGGTCCGACACCGACACCGAGGCCGTCGCCCACCTGCTGGAGGACGAGCTGAAGGGCGGCGGCGACCTCGCCGACGCCATGCGCCGCGTCTGCGGCCGGCTGGAGGGCGCGTTCACGCTGGTCGCGACGCACACCGGGTCGCCGGGCCTGGTCGTCGGGGCGCGCCGCAACTCCCCGCTGGTCGTCGGCGTCGGGGACGGCGAGAACTTCCTGGCCAGCGACGTGGCCGCGTTCATCGAGCACACCCGCGACGCGATCGAGCTGGGCCAGGACCAGATCGTCGAGCTGCGCGCCGAGGGCGTGCGGGTCACCGACTTCGACGGGCACCCCGCCGAGGTGAAGGAGTACCACGTCGACTGGGACGTGTCCGCCGCGGAAAAAGGCGGCTACGACTACTTCATGCTCAAGGAGATCGCCGAGCAGCCGCGCGCCGTCGCCGACACGCTGCTCGGCCGGATCGGCGCCGACGGGCGCCTGCACCTGGACGAGATGCGCATCCCGGACCGGGAGCTGCGCGAGGTCGACAAGATCATCATCGTGGCGTGCGGGACGTCCTACCACGCCGGTCTGATCGCCAAGTACGCGATCGAGCACTGGGCGGGGCTGCCCTGCGAGGTCGAGCTGGCCAGCGAGTTCCGCTACCGCGACCCGATCCTGTCCCCGACGACGCTGGTCATCGCGATCTCCCAGTCGGGCGAGACGATGGACGCGCTGATGGCAGTCCGGCACGCCCGCGAGCAGAAGGCCAAGCTGCTCGGCATCTGCAACGTCAACGGCTCCACGCTGCCCCGCGAGTGCGACGGCGTCCTCTACACGCACGCCGGGCCCGAGATCGCGGTCGCGTCCACCAAGGCGTTCCTCACCCAGCTCGTCGCCGTCTACCTCATCGCCCTCTACATCGCGCAGGTGCGCGGCACCAAGTGGGGCGACGAGGTCTTCGCCATGGTCCAGCTCCTCGAACGGATGCCGGAGAAGGTGGAGAAGGTCCTGGAGACCATGGAGCCGGTGCGGGAGCTGGCCCGCTCACTGGCCGGCGAGCGGTGCGTGCTGTTCCTCGGCCGCCACGTGGGCTTCCCGGTCGCGCTGGAGGGCGCGCTCAAGCTCAAGGAACTGGCGTACATGCACGCCGAGGGCTTCGCCGCCGGCGAGCTGAAGCACGGCCCGATCGCGCTGATCGAGAAGGACCTGCCCGTCGTGGTCGTCGTGCCGCCGCGGGCGCGGGACGTCCTGCACGACAAGATCGTGTCGAACATCCAGGAGATCAGGGCCCGCGGCGCCCGGACGATCGTGATCGCCGAGGAGGGCGACGCGTCGGTCGAGCCGTACGCGGACACGCTGATCAGCGTCCCGGCCGTCCCGACGCTGCTGCAGCCGCTGGTCACGACCGTCCCGCTTCAGGTCTTCGCGTGCGAGCTGGCCACGGCCAAGGGCCACGACGTCGACCAGCCGCGCAACCTCGCCAAGTCCGTCACCGTCGAATAGCGGGCGGTTCGGGCGGGCAGCCCGAAAACGACTGAACCCTCCGGCGCCGGGCCGCGTCCCATCGACATCGGGACCGGCCCGGCGTCGGAGGTGACGGGTGGCAGGAGACGGCGGCCTCGCGATCGAGGCGCGCGGGGTGGTGCGGCGCTTCGGGCCGGTGGAGGCGCTGCGCGGCCTCGACATCACCGTCCCGTACGGGCAGGTCACGGCGCTCGTCGGGGCCAACGGCGCGGGCAAGACGACGCTGTTGCTGATCCTGGCGACCCTCCTCGCGCCCGACGCGGGCACGGTGCGGATCGCGGGACACGACGCGCTCGCCCAGCCCGTGCGGGCGCGCGAGGCGCTCGGCTGGATGCCGGACACGTTCGGCGTGTACGACCAGCTCACGGTGGACGAGTACCTGGCGTTCTTCGCCGACGCCTACGGGCTGTCCAAGCAGGAGCGCCCGCGCCGGATCAGGGCGCTGCTCAGCCTCGTCCACCTGGAGGACCGTCTCGGTCAGCCCGTCCACGCCCTCTCGCGGGGGCAGAAGCAGCGCCTCGGGATGGCGCGGGCCCTCGTGCACCGGCCGCGCGTGCTGCTGCTGGACGAGCCCGCGTCCGGCCTCGACCCGCGCTCCCGCATCGAACTGCGCGACCTGCTGCGCTCCCTCGCGGCGGACGGGGTCGCGGTGCTCGTGTCGAGCCACATCCTCAGCGAGCTGGAGGAGATCGCCGACCGGGTCGTCCTGGTCGACCACGGACGCACGGCCGGGGACCACGCGATGGCGGAGATCGCCGGTGCGGCGGCCCGGGTCCGGTGGCGGATCCGCTCGCTCGACCTGGAGCCGCTGGCGGCGGCGCTGGACCGCGAGCCCGGCCTGGCGTGGAAGGGGGCGGGCGACGCGGCGGGGGGCGCCGAGGTCGGTCCGCTGACCGAGGACGAGGCGGCCGGGCTGCTGGCCAGGCTCGTCACCGCAGGCGTGCCCGTCAGCGGCCTGGCGCCCGCCGGCAGCGCGCTCGAATCGGCCTACCTGGCGATGACCGAGGACCGGAGGTGAGTGCCGTGACCGCGCGTGGAATCGGCCTGGTGGCGCGGCAGGAGATCAGGACGCGGCTGCGGACCGGCCGCTGGAAGATCCTGCTCGCGGCCTGGTTCCTGACCGTCAACGGGCTCGGGCTGCTGTTCCGGGTGGCGCTGGAGTACGGCGACAGCTCCTCCTACGGCGAGCCGGGCGTCCCCATGTTCGGCGGGGTCCTGCTCGGGGTGCTGGTGCTGACGCTGCTCGTCACCCCGGCGCTCGGCGGGCAGTCGGTCAACGGCGACCGGGAGCGCGGGACGCTCGCGACGCTGCAGGTAACCCGGCTCACCCCGGGCGAGATCGCGCTCGGCAAGCTCGCCGCCGCCTGGGGGACCGGCCTGGTCGCGCTGCTCCTGACGCTGCCGAGCCTGCTGCTGCCGGTCGCCGAGGGCGCCATCGGCGCGGGGCGGGCCCTCGTCGTCCTGCTCGTGACGGCGCTGATGATCGGCGTGGTCTGCGCGATCTCGCAGGCCTGGTCGGCGGTGCTGGCCCGCAGCGTCACCTCGATCCTGCTGTCGTACCTGACGGTGTTCGGCCTGCTCGTCGGGACGCCGCTGCTGTTCACGCTGGCGGTGCCGCTCACGTCCGAGCACATCGACGGCGCCTACGGCGAGTACGACCGGGAGCACACCGAGCGGATCTGGTGGCTGCTGGCCCCGAACCCGGTCGTCGCGCTCGCCGACGCGGCGCCGCGCCTGCCCGAGCGCCGGATCCTCGTCGGCGACCAGGTGATCACGCGCTCGGCGTCGTCCGACCCGCTCGGGCAGATCAGCCGCAGCGTGCGCGAGGTCCGCGCGGGGGACGACCGGTACGGGTCGTCCCGCGAGGGTGGAGCCGCGGTGTGGCCGTGGGGGCTGGCCTTCGATCTGGCCCTCGCGGGAGGCGCGGTGGTGATCACGGCCTCTCGCCTGCGCACGCCTCTCCACCGGGTTCCCCGGGGCGTTCGCGTGGCGTGAGCGCGCCCCCAATGCGATCAACTTCTGCGAAATGCGATCAGCGGGGCGGGGAGCCGCGGAAAAACATGTGGCATATCCTGCGGTGGCGCGCATCCGCTCCCGCTGATCGCAATTCTCCGGCCGGTTGGAAATCTCTCCGGCGATGCAAGTTGCAGTGACTATTTCAGCGGGTGGTCGAAACGGCCGCCTTTGGCCTCCTCCGTGAACCTGCGCCATTCGTCGGGCCGGAACGACAGGATCGTCGCGGTGTCCTCGGTGTCGCGTACGGATATGGCGTCCCCGCCGCGCCGTGCGACCTCGACGCAGCCGTTGCTGGCGCCGCATCGAGCGCTCTTTCTCCATCGGGCGGGCGGTGTCCCCTGGAAATTCATTCCGGCTCCCTGCATTGAAAGTTGCATTGCCCGCGGCCGCGCTGCCGGTGCTCAAGCACACGGTAACAAGATCGCAAAAAACGCCTGATCACGTCCGGGTGGCGCGGTACCCGTGTGACAGGCGTGGCGAGGTAGTTGCAGAGTGCCGGGTGGGAGGGCGACGAGCCGGGTCAGCGGTGGACCCGGCCCCTGCGTCGTGGCCCCGCGCCGCCCTGTGCGGACGGGGCCGGACGGCGCGTCGGCGCCGGGTCAGCAACCCAGGTCGAAATCACCCTTCTTTGCCCGCTTGAGAAATTCCCGCCATTCCGACTGGGAGAAGGACAGGACCGGACTCTGCGTGCCGTGCTTCGCGTCTCGCGCCCCGATAAAACGGGATGAATCGACCAGTGTGGCGATCTCGACGCAGGTGTTGCTCGCCCCGCAGTAGGCGCTTTTCCTCCATTGAGGTACAGGAGTGACAAAAGAGGACACTCGGTGCCTTTCACAAGGATTGAGCCCCTTGGCGGACCGTCACCACGCCTCTTTGACCTCGGCTATGCGCCGCCGCGATTCCGCGGCGTCCAGTGCCTGCCGGGACAGACTCGAATAAGCGAGCCGGTACATATAGGTGACGGCTTCATCCGCGAAGTGGCTGATCGTCAGGGATTCCGTGTGAACGATATCAGGAAAGGTGATGTCGTGCACCGAAGAGAATTCTAGAAGGATAAACGATTCAGTCAACACCGAGTGTGCTATGTCCAACGGCAAGATCTGTACGTTCACGTTCGGCCGCTCGGTCATCTGGTACAGATGTTCGAGCTGCTCGCGCATCACCTTGTGATCGCCGATGCGGCGCCGCAGAACCGCCTCGTCGATAATCGCCGACAGTTCCAGCGGAGTGGGCCCGTCCAGCAGTTCGCGCCGCCGCATTCGCACGTCCAGCCGGCGTTCGAGTTCCTGTGGAGGCAGGGTGGCCAGGTCACTCCAGCCACCGATCACATTTCGGGCGTAGCTCTCCGACTGCAGGAGCCCGGGAATGACCGTGCTGCCCCATTCCCGGGCGGCGGTGGCCTCGGACTCCAGCGCGATGAAGTTCGCGAGCGGGCTCGGGAGGTCGCGGTAGTCCTCCCACCAGCCCCGCTGGGCGGCGTCGTGCGCCAGGGAGATCAGGTCGTCGTGCCGCGCGCCGTCGATCTCGTACAGATCGAGCAGCCGCCGCACATCGCCGATCTTCGCGCCGGTCCGCGCGTTCTCGATCCGGCTGACCTTGGCTGTGGACCAGGCGAGCCGTTCGGCGACCTCGTCTCCGGTCAGGGCCTCTGCGCTCGCGCAGTCTCCGGAGCTCGGCGGCCAGCCGCCGCTGCCGGACGGAGGGACCTCGGGAAGTGCTCATTGCTCGGGCCTCTCCAGTCCCGGCGGACTGATCTGGGCGCATTCTGCCGCACCGGGGGGTCGCGGCGCGAATACATCGGACCGGTGGACCAAGATTCTACGGCTGATGATTCTTTTACGCACATGACACCGAAACTTGCGGTGCAAGTTGTGATCACCTCCGCCGGAGGTTGCGGACGGTCCCCACGTGGCACTCTAAGTGTGTGATCGACTTGGGGAGCGGCGGATGAGGTACGCGCACGAGGTCGGCAAGGTCCGGGCGGCCGAGCGGGCCCTCATGGCCCGCCTCCCGGACGGCGCCCTGATGCAGCGCGCCGCCGCCGGGCTGGCCTCGGTCTGCGCGCACCTCCTGCCCGCCGTGTACGGGGCCCGCGTCGTCCTGCTGGTCGGCGGCGGCGACAACGGCGGGGACGCCCTGTACGCCGGGGCCCGCCTCGCCCGGCGCGGCGCCCGCGTCCGGGCCGTCCAGGCCGGGTCCACGATCCATCCGGGCGGGCTGGCCGACCTGCGCGCCGCCGGCGGCCGCCTGCTGGACTCCGGCGCCGAGGCCGCGATCGCCGGCGCCGACCTGATCATCGACGGCCTGACCGGCATCGGCGGCACCGGCGGCCTCCGCGAGCCGCACGCCCGGTACGCCGCGCTCGCCTCCGAGTCCGCCGGGCTCGTGGTCGCCTGCGACGTCCCGAGCGGGGTGGACGCGAGCACGGGGCGCGTCGAGGGCGCGGCCGTCCACGCCGACGTCACCGTCACCTTCGGCACGCACAAGCCGGGCCTGCTCATCGACCCGGGCGCGGCCCGCTGCGGCGTGGTCGAGCTGGTCGACATCGGGCTCGGCCCCGACCTGCCCGACCCCGACGTCGTCGCGGCCCGGCCCGCCGACATCGCCCCGCCCGAGCCCCGCCCCGAGTCCGACAAGTACCGCCGCGGAGTCGTCGGCATCCTCGCCGGGGGCGACCAGTTCACCGGTGCCGCCGTCCTCAGCGCCGGCGGCGCCGTCCGCGGCGGCGCCGGAATGGTCCGCTTCGCCTCGGTGGCCCGCCCGGTCGAGCTCGTCCGCCAGCGCTGGCCCGAAGTGGTCACCACCGTCATCGAGCCGGGCCGCCACGACGCGCGGGTCCTGGAGCGCATCGGACGCGTCCAGGCCTGGGTCGCCGGCCCCGGCCTCGGCACCGGCGACGCCGCCGAGGCGCTGCTGGAGGCCGTCCTCACCACCGACCTGCCCGTGCTGGTGGACGCCGACGGCCTCACCGTCCTGGCCCGCCGCCGCGATCTGCTGCGCCGCGCAGCCCCGACCGTCCTCACCCCGCACGCGGGCGAGCTGTCCCGCCTCGTCGCCGCCGCCCGCGAGGACATCGAGGCCGCCCGCCTCGACCACGTCCGCCGCGCCGCCGCCGAACTCTCCGCGACCGTCCTGCTCAAGGGCTCCACGACCCTGGTCGCCGAACAGGACCGCCCCGTCCGCGTGAACCCGACCGGCACCCCCCGCCTGGCCGCCGCCGGCACGGGCGACGTCCTGTCCGGCCTGATCGGCGCCCTCCTCGCCGGCGGCATGCCCGCCCTCGACGCGGCCGCCGCCGGCGCCTACCTCCACGGCCTCGCCGCCCGCCTGGCCTCGGCCCCCACCCCCGGCCCCGAGGCCCCCATCAGCGCCCAGGACGTGATCGAAGCCCTCCCCACCGCCTTCAGAGCGGTGTCTTCCCTGGGGGGCGACCCCCTGGAACCCGCTGTGTTTGCCCAGGGGTAGCGACCCCCCTGGAACCCCCCGTCACGAGCCGGGCGATCCTCACGCCACGGCTGAGGTCCTCGTGCCCGTGCCGGTTCGCGTCGTGTCGCTCCGGTCGCCCGGCTCGACGGGTCGAGCGACCTCCAGGCGCCTAGAGCGCCTTCCGGCCGCCCGACCCGCACTGTGTTTGCCCAGGGGGGCGACCCCCTGGAACCCCCGTTGCGAGCCGGGCGATCCTCACGCCACGGCTGAGGTTCTCGTGCCCGTGCCGGTTCGCGTCGTGTCGCTCCGGTCGCCCGGCTCGACGGGTCGAGCGACCTCCAGGCGCCTAGAGCGCCTTCCGGCCGCCCGACCCGCGCTGTGTTCGCCCAGGGGGGCGACCCCCCTGGAACCCCCCGTCACGAGCCGGGCGATCCTCACGCCACGGTGCGGGTTTGCTGCGCCCGTGCGGGTTCGCGTCGTGTCGCTGCGGTCGCCCGGCTCGACGGGCCGTGCGACCTCCAGGCGCCAGAGCGCCTTCCGGCCACCCGACCCGCGCCCGGCTCAGGTCCCATCTCCAAGAGCGTCACAGCCGTGGCACGTCCAAGAGCGCTGGACGTGAACGATTCACACCCTCTTGGGCTCGTAGTCCAACCGAGGCGCGGGCAGGCGCGTGGAGCGAGTGCAGCGAGCGCAACGCGCATGCCCGCCGAGCCGGGCGACCGCAGCGACACGACACCGACCCGCACGGACACAACACACCCGCACCGTGGCGTGAGGATCGTCCGGCTCGAAACGGGGGTTCCAGGGGGTCGCCCCCCAGGAAAGACACAGCGGGTCGCCCCCCAGGGAGGACACAGCGGGTCGCCACCCTGGGAGAATGAGCCCATGAGGGTTCCTGCGGAGGCACGGGTCGATCTCGGTGCCATCGGCCACAACGTCTCGGTGCTGCGCGAGCGCGCGGGGGGCGCCGAGGTGATGGCCATGGTGAAGGCCGAGGCTTACGGGCACGGGCTGGTGGAGGCCGCCCGGGCCGCGCTCGCCGGCGGGGCGTCCTGGCTGGGCGTCGCGAAGCTGGCCGAGGCGCTGCGTCTGCGGGACGAGGGCGTCTCCGTTCGGACGCTGGTCTGCCTGGGGGTTCCCGGGGAGCCCTACGAGGAGGCCGTCGCACGGGACGTGGACCTGACCGTCGGGGCGGTCTGGCTGCTGGACGAGGTCGTCCGGGCGGCGGAGCGGGCCGGGCGCGAGGCGCGGATCCACCTCAAGGCCGACACGGGCATGTCGCGCGGGGGCGCGCGGGGCGACGACTGGGAGGCGCTGGTCGAGGCGGCGCTCAAGGCCGAGGCCACGGGGCACGTGCGGGTCGCGGGGGTCATGTCGCACTTCGCCTGCGCGGACGAGCCCGGCCATCCCTCGATCGCGGCGCAGCTCGGCGCGTTCACCGAGATGGTCGCGCACGCGGAGGAGGCGGGGGCGCGGTTCGAGGTGCGGCACATCGCGAACTCGGCGGCGGCGCTGACGCTGCCGGAGGCGCGGTTCGACCTCGTCCGGCCCGGCATCGCGACGTACGGGCTGAGCCCCGTGCCGGCGCTCGGCGGGTTCGGGCTGCGGCCCGCGATGACGCTCGTGGCGGACGCGGCGCTGGTCAAGCGGGTTCCGGCCGGTAGCGGAGTGTCGTACGGTCACACCTACCGCACCGAGCGGGAGACCACGCTGGCCGTGGTGCCCGTGGGGTACGGGGACGGGATCCCGCGGCACGGGTCCAACGTGCTGGAGGTCCTCGCGGGCGGGCGCCGCAGGACGATCGCCGGGCGGGTCTGCATGGACCAGTTCGTCGTCGACCTCGGCGACGACCCGCTCGCGGCGGGAGACGAGATCATCCTGTTCGGCCCGGGCGACCGGGGCGAGCCGACCGCGCAGGAGTGGGCGGACGCGCTGGGGACGATCTCGTATGAGATCGTCACCCGCATCGGAGCCCGGGTACCGAGGGCGTACCCGGGAGGGGGGCTGTAGGGGGCGCGGTCATGGACAGCAGGAACAGGCGCAGGATCGGTGTCGCCGGCGTCGTCGCGGGCGTGGGCGCCGCGGGGGTGGGCGCGGCGGTCGGGCTGCGGCGCTTCGCCGTCGGCCGGGTGCGGCTGCGCCCGGACCCCGACGCGGCCGAGCCCTTCGGCGAGCTGCGCGGGCGGGAGATGTCCGTCCGGGCCGACGACGGCGTACCGCTGCACGTGGAGGTCGACGGGCCCGACGACGCCGCCCTCACCGTCGTGTTCTGCCACGGCTACACCCTGAACCAGGACTCCTGGCACTACCAGCGCCGCGACCTGCGGGGTTCGCTGCGGCTGGTGTTCTGGGACCAGCGCGCCCACGGCCGTTCGGGACGCGGCGAGCCCGGGGACGCGACGATCGAGCAGACCGGTGACGACCTGCGCGCGGTGCTGGAGGCGGCCGTCCCGCCGGACCGTCCGGTGGTCCTCGTGGGGCACTCCATGGGCGGCATGTCGATCATGGCGCTGGCGGACCGGCATCCCGAGCTGTTCGGGTCGCGGGTCGTGGGCGTGGCGCTGGTGAACACCTCCTGCGGCGACATGGGGGAGATGACGCTGGGGCTGCCCCTGGTGCTGGCCAAGGCCGTCCGGCCGCTCGCCCCGGGGACGCTGCGCGGCCTCGGCCGCCGCGCGGAGCTGGTCGAGAAGGCCCGCGGGCTGGGCGCCGACCTGGCGTTCGTCGTCACGCGGAAGATGGCGTTCGCCGACAAGTACGTCAGCCCGTCCGTGGTGGGCTTCCTGGAGCAGATGATCAGGGAGACGCCGATCGACGTGATCGCGGAGTACTACCCGGCGCTGATGGCGCACGACAAGATCGGGTGCCTGGACGTGCTCGGCGGGGTGCCGATGCTCGTCCTGGCGGGCGGCCGCGACCGGCTGACCCCCGCGGAGCACGCCCGCCGGATCGCCGCGGCGCTGCCGGACGCGGAACTGGTCGAGGTGGAGGAGGCCGGGCACGTGCTGCCGCTGGAGTACCCGGGCGTGGTGACCGGGGGGCTGCGCCGGCTGGTCGAGCGGGTCCGTCCCGCCTACGAGGAAGAGGAGCGCACCGCGTGAACGCCGTCACCGTCACCGTCCCGACCGCCGAGGACATGCGCGAGCTCGGGCTGCGCCTGGCCGGGCTGCTGCGGGCGGGCGACCTGCTCGTGATGACGGGCCACCTCGGCGCGGGCAAGACGACCCTCACGCAGGGCATCGGCGAGGGGCTGAAGGTGCGGGGCCCGATCACCTCGCCCACGTTCGTCATCGCGCGGGTGCATCCGTCGCTGGCGGGCGGCCCGTCGCTGGTGCACGTGGACGCCTACCGGCTGGGCGGTTTCGCGGAGCTCGACGATCTCGATCTGGACGCGTCGATCGCGGAATCGGTGACGATCGTGGAATGGGGAGAAGGGCTCGCCGAAGGCCTCGCCGAGGACCGGCTGGAAGTGATCATTTCTCGCGGGGACGGGCCGGGAGAGGGACGCGAGGTAAGGATCGTCGGGGTCGGTGATCGCTGGTCCGACCTGGCGCTCGGCCCTGAATGATCTTGGACTGGCAACATCTACGGTTTTTGCCTGGCTGGTTGGTCCATTTTACGGCTTGATGTCGTACTCTTTGCCGGAACGAACCTCACCTTCGCGACATATCAATCCGAACGGGAGTGGGGCCGGTGAGTGGCAGCCATCGCAGCGGGAATTACCGCGACAGCTATCGCGCGTCGGGCGGTGGCCAGGGCTCAGGCGGCGGTTACCGGCCGGACGGCGGTGGATACGGCGCGGGCGAGGACCCGTACGGGCGCTACTCGTCGGGCCGGCCGGGCAGCGGCCCGTACCAGCGGGAGACCGGCCCGTACGAGACCGATACCGGCCAGGGTGCCGGCAGCGCCGACTACCGCACCGAGAGCGGCGGATACCGGACGGGGAGCGGCACCCACCGCGGCGGCGCCGGATACCGCAGCGGCAGCCACCGGGTGGCGCGCGAGCGCCGCACCGGGCGGCGCTGGGCCGTCGTCCTCGGTGGCGCGGTCGTCGGCGTCGCCGTCTGCGGGCTCGCGGCGTTCGCCGTCCTGACCGGCGTCGGCGCGAGCGGCGAAAAGAGCACCGGCCAGGTCGTCGGCAGCGGCGCCACGGACAACGCCCCGGCGGCAAGGGGCGAGCGCACCGCCGTCCCCGACTCCTGCACGATCGTCGGCGACGACCTGATCGGCCGGCTGGCGCCCGAGTCCGAGCGCACCGACGCCGACAACTACCAGGGCGACGACCAGCAGAACCAGTGCGTGTGGGGTGCCTACGCGGGCGAGAAGAGGCGGCAGCTCACGATCGAGCTGCGCGCGATCGCGGCCGGGGCCGCGGCCTCCCCGACGGAAGCCGCACGCAAGACGTTCGCGACCGAGCGGACCGCCGACGAGTCCGGCAAGGCGCTGCTGGCCGGGCAGAAGCTCACCGACAAGATCCGGCTGACCGGCGTCGGCGACGAGGGCTACATCGTCTACAGCGTCGACGACAACCAGGGCTCCGGCGAGGCCGTCGGCAACGTCCGGGTCGCCAACGTCCTGGTCACCGTGCACTACTCGGGCTCGGACAAGGGCGATCCGCTGTCGTCGGACGCCGCCACCGGCGGCGCCACCGATGTCACCAAGGCCGTGGTCACCGCCCTGAGCCGCTCCTGAGCCGGGCCGAGCCGGGCCGAGACGCCTGGGCGAGAGCCGGACCAGTCCGCGCCCGTGGCCGGTAGGCTTACAACCCGTGCTGGTCTTGGCTTTCGATACCGCGACCGCCGCGATCACCGTGGCGCTGTACGAGTGGACCCCGGGAGAGGGCGCGGTGCCGCGCGGCCTGGCGGAGGCCGTCGACCGGCGGCGCCACACCGAGCTGCTCACCCCGTCCATCGCGGAGGTGATGGCGGAGGCGGGGGCGGCCCCCGACGATCTCAGTGCGATCGCCGTCGGCGTCGGGCCGGGGCCCTACACGGGCCTGCGGGTCGGGCTGGTCACCGCCCGCGCGATGGGCGAGGCCCTCAGCGTTCCCGTGCACGGCGTCTGCACGCTCGACATCATGGCCTGGGCCACGAAGCGGGAGGGGCCGCTCGCCGTCGCCACCGACGCCCGCCGCAAGGAGGTCTACTGGGCGCGGTACGACTCGGCGCGGTTCCGCGCCACCGAGCCCGCCGTGGGCCCGGCGGCGGACGTGCTGAAGGGCGCGCCCGAGGGGCTGCCCGTCGTGGGCGAGGGCGCGGCCCTGTACCCGGAGGTCCTCGGAGGGTCCGGGCACGAGCCGCTGCTGCCCACCGCGAGCGCCCTGGCGGAGCTCGCCGTCGCGCGGCTGTCGGGCCTGAAGGGGCCCGAGCTGCTGCCGCCGGAGCCCCTCTACCTGCGCCGGCCCGACGCGAAGGAGCCGGGCCCCCGCAAGAAGGTGACGCCGGCGTGAGCGACGTCGTCCTGCGGCCCATGACCGGTGCGGACCTTCCGGCCGTCCACCGGCTCGACCGGGTGCTGTTCCCGGAGGACACCTGGAGCGAGGAGATGCTCGCCGGGGAGCTCGCCGACCAGCCGCGCACCCGGTACTACGTCGTCGCGGAGGCGCCCGGCGGCGAGATCGTCGGCTACGCGGGGCTGGCCGCGGCGGGCGGGCAGGCCGACGTGCAGACGATCGGTGTGCGCGCGGACCGCCGCAAGGGCGGCATCGGCGCGGTGCTGCTCACCGCCCTGCTGGAGGAGGCCGTCCGGCGCGGCAGCGAGTCGGTGTTCCTGGAGGTCCGGGCCGACAACGACGCCGCCCACCGCCTCTACGAGCGGTTCGGTTTCGAGCGGGTCGGCATCCGCAAGCGCTACTACCAGCCCTCGGACGTGGACGCGATCGTCATGTGCCGCAAGCTCCGCGACCGTCCGCCCATGGGCTTCACCAGGCCCGACTGAGCCGGAGCGGAACAAGGCGCCCTGGGGACGGACGGGAAGACAGGGCGAACGGGGAGACAGGGAGACTCACGTGATTCGGGACGAGCCACTGGTGCTCGGCATCGAGACGTCCTGCGACGAGACCGGGGTCGGGATCGTGCGCGGGCACACGCTGCTGGCGGACGCGATCGCCTCCAGCGTGGACCAGCACGCCCGGTTCGGCGGCGTCGTGCCGGAGGTCGCGTCGCGCGCCCACCTGGAGGCGATGGGGCCGACCGTCGAGCGCGCGCTCGCGGACGCCGGGGTGGCGTTCACCGACGTGGACGCGCTCGCGGTGACCGCGGGCCCGGGGCTGCCGGGCGCGCTGATGGTCGGCGTCGCCGCCGCCAAGGCGTACGCGCTGTCGCTCGGCAAGCCGCTCTACGGCGTCAACCACCTGGCCGCGCACGTGTGCGTCGACCAGCTCGAACACGGCCCGCTGCCGAAGCCGTGCGTGGCGATGCTGGTCTCGGGCGGCCACTCGTCCCTGCTGCTGGTCCCGGACGTGGCGGGCGACGTCCGGCCCCTGGGCAGCACGGTGGACGACGCGGCGGGCGAGGCGTTCGACAAGGTCGCCCGCGTCCTCGACCTCGGGTTCCCGGGCGGGCCCGTCATCGACCGCATGGCCCGCGAGGGCGACCCGGCCGCGATCGCGTTCCCGCGCGGCAAGTACAACGACGGCACCTACGACTTCTCGTTCTCCGGCCTGAAGACGGCCGTGGCGCGCTGGGTCGAGGCGAAGGAGCGCGCGGGCGAGCCCGTCCCGGTCGCCGACGTCGCGGCGTCCTTCCAGGAGGCCGTCGTGGACGTCCTGACGCAGAAGGCGCTGAAGGTCTGCAAGGACAACGGCGTCGACCATCTGCTGATCGGCGGCGGCGTCGCGGCCAACTCGCGGCTGCGCGCCCTCGCCGCGGAACGGTGCGCGGCGGCCGGGGTCCACCTGCGGGTCCCGCGGCCGAAGCTGTGCACCGACAACGGCGCCATGGTCGCCGCCCTGGGCTCGGAGCTGGTCGCCTCCGGGATCGGCCCGTCCGACCTGGAACTGCCCGCCGACTCCAGCCTCCCGGTCGAGGCCGTCCTCGTGCCCTGAACGCGCGCGCCGCCGCGCCTCAGCACTGGGCGAGGAGCCTGTCGAGGTAGTCCTCGTAGAGGGGGACCTGGGGCTCGTCGACCAGGCGGGCGTCGTCTTCGGGGAGCAGGTCGAGGAGCGCGCGGACGTCCCAGTACGGGTCGTGCGCGTGGCCGCCGGAGACCTGGTCGAACGAGCACAGGAAGCGGTCGGCGACGGACGCGCCGTAGCGCAGCGCCAGGCCGCGGCGCATGCACGCGATGTCGACGGAGATGGGGCCGGACGAGGCGTCCGACCAGTCGACGATGCCGGTGAGCCCGCCGTAGGACCACAGCGTGTTGTCGGCGTCGTAGTCGCGGTGGATGAACCGGGCGGGCGCCTCCGGGGCGGGCCGGGCGGCGACCTCGAAGGCGCGTTCCCACAGGTCGGGGCGGAGCGCGTGCTTGGGCGGGAGCCGCACGTCGAGGCGGTTGTGCGGGACGTACGGCGGCATCGTGGACGCGCCGTTCAGCTCGTGCACCGACAGCAGCGCGGCGGCCAGCTGGATCAGGTACTCGGGCAGGTCGTCGGGGGACGGGCGCGGCGGATGGCCCCTCAGCCGGGTGAGGAGCAGGGCGGGGACGTCGCAGTAGGCGCCCGACGGGTCGGCGGCGACCAGGGACGGTGCGGGGACCTTGCAGCCGGCGAGCAGCGCGAGCGCCGCGATCTCCCGCTCGGGGGAGAACTCGGCGTCGCCGTAGCAGTGGCGGGGGGCGGCCTCTCGGGTGGTCCAGCGGCGCAGGACGAGGTGGTGGGCCTCGCCGGAGCGGCTCTCGACGAGGAGGGCGTGGTTGGCGTGGGCGGAGCCGCCGGCGAGGGGCCGCACCATGCGGACCTCGGCGCCCTTGCCGAGGCACTCCTCCACCCATCGCAGGGTGGTGTGCCCGGGCGGGACGCCGGTCGGCAGGCAGGGAGCCGGAAGGTGGGTCACCTGATCCATGAAAACGGATTCCGAAGGGTATTGGGAGTGATTTTGCGAAGACGGAAAGTAACAAAACGCACGTCATCGGGGTGACATGAAGGAAGCATCTTCGGTCGTCCCGGCGGTTCGCGGGACGAATGCCGCGGATACCGGGAGGGATCTGGATGCCGGGTGGGGCCCGCGCCGGCCCCACCCGGACGCTCGTCAGTCCTTGGCCTCGCGGCGGGGACGCAGCAGCGCCTCGGCGAGCGCGAGCATCGTCTCCTCCAGGGTGGACAGCCGCTTCAGGACGTCCTCGTGCACCGCGTTGACCTGCTTGGACACATCGTCGTGGACACCGTCCATCTTCCGGCCGACCTCGTCCTCGACGTGGGAGAAGCGCTTGACGAAGTCGGCCGCCGCCGCGTCGGCGCGGCGCGCGGCCTCGTCCTGCATGGTCTCCACCTTCCGCGCGAATTCGGCCTGGACGCCGCCGACCTGGCGCGCGACGTCCTCCTGCATGGTCCCGACCTGCTTGGCGACGTCGTCGTGGATGCTGCCGACCTGGCGCGTGACGTCCTCGTGGATGTCGCCGATCCGCTTGCCGAAGTCGTGGTGGACGCCGCTGACCTGACGCGACACCTCGCTGTGCACGGACTCGACCTGCTTGGCGACGTCGGCGTGCACCGACTCGACCCGGCGGGAGACGATGTCGACCTGGGTGGTGAACTCCTCCAGCGCTCCGTCGACCCGCTTGGTGACCTCCTCGTGGATGGTCTCGATGCGCTTGCGGACGTCGTCGTGCACGTCCTCGAACCTGCGGGAGAACTCGTCCATGCGCTTGGCGACGTCGCTGTAGGCGGTCTCGGCGATCTGCGACATGGTGGCCTTGACCTCGTCGCGGTCCGGCCGGGCGCGCAGCTCCTCGATCAGCGGGTCGACGGCCTCGGCCAGGTGCTTCTCCAGCGCGTCGAACCGGTCGCCGTACTCGGCCGCCGGGCGCTGCGCGAGCTCGGCCAGCAGCCGGTGCACCTCGGCGATCTCCAGGGTGGCGGGCAGCCGGTTGATCCGCTCGCCGAGCCCGTCGAGGCGGCCGTCGACGCTCTCGAACCGGCCGTCCAGCCCGCCGAGCTTGCCCGACACCCCTTCGAGGCGGCCGTCGACGCCGTCCAGCCGCCCGTCGAGGCCGTCGAGGCGGCCGCCGACGCCCTCGACCCGGCCGTTGACCGCCTCGAGGCCCTGCTCCATCCGCTCGGCCATCTCGCCGAGCGCCTGGTCGACCCGCGACGTGACCCCGTTGACCGAGTGTTCGAGCCGCTCGGACCGGTGCCCGAGCTCGGCGAGCGACTTGTCGAGCCGGTTGAAGCGGACGGACGCGGCCTCCATGCTGCCCTGGAGCTTGTCCAGCCGCTTGGTCATCTCGTCCATGCGCTGCGACGCCTGCTGCGTGGCGTCGGTGATCTGCTGCGCGGAGTCGAGGACGGCCTGGATGCGGGTCAGGCCCTCGTCGACGTTCTCGGCCACCACGCCGACGTCGGCCCACAGCGCCGGCAGTTCGGCGACGGGCTTGACCCGCTCGCCGAACGCCTCGATGTGCTCGGCCAGGCCCTCGGCCCATTCAGGGGGCTTGCCGGACAGGTCGTCGACCTGCCCTCGGACGCTCTCGATCTGCCCGGTCAGCCCGGTGAGCTCCCGCTCCCGGACCTCGCGGAGAAGCCACTCCATGCCTTCCAGGCGCTGGCGGATCTCGTCGAGGACCTGCCCCTGTGAGCGCTGTTCGTAGACGTGGTCCTGCGCCGCACGGGCGAGCAACTCCCGCATCCGATCCGAGACCGGTTGACCCCCCGTCTGCAGGAAGTTGTGATTCGTTTCCACCCGATGCTCCTTCGTGTGCCGGCGCGACGAAATGACGCACGGCAAATGAATCTCTGGAGTGGCCACTGTAGTGCGTGTAGAGCGTGGCTAAAACGGGTAGCAGAGAAGATTGCGAGTTCTGCGGAATGCGCCTGTTATCCGACTAGGTGGAATAGCGAGATACCGCCGAATGCATGGCAGGTTACGCGCTTTGCGGTCATTGCCCTTCTTGGGGGGATAGAGGGGGTGGACGCCGGCGGGCGGTGCGGGACGGGTCCGGCGTTCCGGGTGCCGTTCTGTCCGTACATCTCGTCCAACATCGGCAGTTCCCGAACCGCGCGGGCGGCTACGGCGGCCCGACGCGTGTGCGGCGGACGTCATGCGGCGGGGCGCCTTCCCGGCCTTTTCGGGAGGGCTTTTGGGGAGCCGGTGGCCCGCCCGGTGAACCTGTCTTGGTGTTCTCGCGCCGGTTGATCTCGCCGCGCCGATTTTCGCGCCGCGCCGCGCCCTTGCCGGGCGGCCGCAATCCCTGGTGCGCGCAATGCCGGAATGCGGCGATGATTTGCACCGCCGTGGCGCGTCGCCCCCTCCCGCTTGGCGTTGCGCCGCCGACTGGAAGATCTTTGGGCAGGGTTGCCGGACGGCGCCCGTTCCGGGCGGGTCAGGCCCCGCCGGCCGGCCGGTCAGCTCCCGGGGACGGCGTGCGTCAGAAGGGCGACGGGATCCCGTCCCACGCGCGTCACCACGAGGGTCAGCTCCCGGGCGCCGCGTCCCGTGCGGCGCCCCCCGAAGCCGAGGTCGCGGCGGAGCCGGTCGACGTCGACGGCGGAGCCGCGCTTCTTGACGGTCAGCACGCCGATCTCGCGGCGGCGCAGCTCGGCGCGCAGCCGCTTCACGGAGAACGGCATGACGTCCTCCACTTCGTAGGCGGAGGCGAAGGGCGTCGGGCGCAGCTCGTCGGACGTGACGTACGCGATGTGGGGGTCGGCCAGGCCGCCGTCGACCAGATCCGCGACTTCGCCGACCAGATGGGCACGGATCACGGCGCCGTCAGGCTCGTACAGGTAACGGCCCCACGCCCGTACGTCCGGGACGTCCGGCCCCTGAGGAGTCAGGGTCCACACCTGGGGCCCTCTATCCGAGAGGTGGGTCTCGGACGAGAGGAGAGTGGCTCGCCGCCGCACGTCGCCGGCCAGCCCGCCCAGCCAGAGGGCCGCCTCCTTGACGTCACCCCCGACCGAGACCCACTCGGCCTCTGCGTCGTCCGGGACGGCCTCATGCGGGATGCCCGGCGCGACCTTCACGCAGGCCGCGGGCGTCTGGCCGGCCATGGCCAGGACGACGTCGAGCGGCGGCTCGTAAGAGCGGGGATCGAAGACGCGGCCCCGCGCCGTGCGACGTCCAGGGTCGGCGAAGACCCCGTCGAATCCGGACGGATCCTCCTTCGTGGCGTCCCCGACCCGTACGGAGGCCAGGCCGTCCAGCCCGAAGGCCGCCACGTTGGCGCGGGCCACCTCAGCGGTCAACGGGTCCAGTTCCACGCCTACTCCGGCCAGTCCCGCGCGCGCTCGGGCGATGAGGTCGGCGCCTATCCCGCACCCCAGCTCCAGCACGCGCCCGGCGGGCAGCCGGTCGGCGAACCGTCCGGCACGGTAGGCCGCCACGCTCGCCCGGGTCGACTGCTCCAGCCCCGCCTGCGTGAAGTACATGCGGTCGGCCTCGGCGCCGAACTTGGCCCGGGCCTTTTTCCGCAACCGGACCTGCGTCAGCGCGGCGGCCACGAGCGGCGGATCGTGCCGCTCGCGCAGCCGCGACGCCGTGGCGAGCAGCCCGTCCTCCCTCACGTCCGCCTCGGCCGCCTCCTGGAGGAGCGCCTGGCCGGAGGGAGTGTGCAGGGCCCGGAACGCCGCGATGTCCATAGGGTGGAAGTTAGCGGCAGGGCCGGTGGCCGGCCGCCGGTGAACGTCCGGAGGCGGCCGCGGGGCGGGCTCGTGTCCGTGTTGACGGGCCAACGGGCACGGAATAGTCTCGCGGTTGGCACTCTCAAGGGTAGAGTGCCAACTACAGCGACGAAGGTCGGTCTGGCACCCGCGACGGCAGGCCGGTCCAGGGTCGCCTCTTCTGTCACATGTGCTGGTCGGTCATCCATGGCCGGCCGAGGACCAATCGAAGGGGAGGTCAGATCGTGACGACCGCCACCAAGGTTGTTCTCAAGCCGCTTGAGGACCGCATCGTCGTCCAGCCGCTTGAGGCCGAGACCACCACCGCGTCGGGCCTGGTGATCCCGGACACCGCCAAGGAGAAGCCCCAGGAGGGCACCGTCCTTGCCGTTGGTCCGGGTCGCGTCGACGACAAGGGCGAGCGCGTCCCCGTCGACGTCAAGGTCGGCGAGGTCGTGCTCTACAGCAAGTACGGCGGCACCGAGGTCAAGTACAACGGCGAGGAGTACCTCGTCCTCTCGGCCCGCGACGTGCTCGCGGTCATCGAGAAGTAATCACCGAGACGTGATGCACCCGCCCCGGTCGGCGCCGCCTTCGGGCGGCCCGCCGGGGCGGATCGCGTGAAAGAGGAGTATCCGCATGGCGAAGATCCTGGAGTTCGAGGAGGACGCTCGCCGGGCTCTTGAGCGCGGCGTCAACGCTCTCGCGGACGCCGTCAAGGTGACGATCGGCCCGCGCGGCCGCAACGTCGTCATCGACAAGAAGTTCGGCGCGCCGACGATCACCAACGACGGCGTCACCATCGCCCGCGAGGTGGAGCTGGAGGACCCCTACGAGAACCTCGGGGCCCAGCTCGCCAAGGAAGTGGCGACCAAGACCAACGACATCGCGGGCGACGGCACCACCACGGCGACCGTCCTCGCGCAGGCGCTGGTCCGCGAAGGGACCCGCAACGTGGCGGCCGGCGCCTCGCCGCTCGCCCTCAAGCGCGGCATCGACGCGGCCGCCCAGTACGTCTCCGACCAGCTGCTGAAGACGGCGCGCGAGGTCGAGGAGAAGGGCGAGATCGCGCACGTCGCGACCATCTCCGCGCAGGACCCGCAGATCGGCGAGCTGATCGCCGAGGCGTTCGAGAAGGTCGGCAAGGACGGCGTCATCACCGTCGAGGAGGCCCACACGATGGGCCTCGAGCTGGAGTTCACCGAGGGCCTCCAGTTCGACAAGGGCTACCTGTCGCCGCACATGGTGACCGACCACGAGCGCATGGAGGCCGTCCTGGAGGACGCCTACGTGCTGATCGTGGACGGCAAGATCTCCAACGTGCAGGAGTTCCTGCCGCTGGCCGAGAAGGTCGCCCAGACCAAGAAGCCGCTGCTCGTGGTGGCCGAGGACGTCGAGGGCGAGGCCCTGGCGCTGCTGGTGGCCAACAAGATCCGCGGCACCTTCCTGTCCGTCGCGGTGAAGGCCCCCGGCTTCGGCGACCGCCGCAAGGCGATGCTCGGCGACATGGCCACCCTGACCGGCGGCCAGGTCGTCAGCGAGGCCATCGGCCTCAAGCTCGACTCGATCGGGCTGGAGGACCTCGGCCGCGCCCGCCGGATCACCGTCACCAAGGACGCCACCACCGTCGTCGACGGCGAGGGTGCGGCGGACGAGGTCTCCGCCCGGATCAACCAGATCAAGGTGGAGATCGAGAACAGCGACTCCGACTGGGACCGCGAGAAGCTGCAGGAGCGCCTGGCCAAGCTGGCCGGCGGCGTCTGCGTGCTGCGCGTCGGCGCCGCCACCGAGGTGGAGCTGAAGGAGAAGAAGCACCGCCTGGAGGACGCCATCTCGGCGACCCGCGCGGCCATCGAGGAGGGCATCGTCTCCGGCGGCGGCAGCGCCCTGGTGCACGTCGCCAAGGAGGGCTTCGGCGCCCTCGGCCTGTCCGGCGACGAGGCCACCGGCGCCGAGGCGGTCCGCCGCGCGCTGCCCGAGCCGCTGCGCTGGATCTCCGAGAACGCCGGCCAGGAGGGCTACGTCGTCGTCTCCAAGGTGGAGGAGCTGCAGGCCGGGCACGGCTACAACGCCGCCACCGGCGAGTACGGCGACCTGATCGCCCAGGGCGTCATCGACCCGGTGAAGGTCACCCGCTCGGCGGTCACCAACGCCGCCTCCATCGCGGGCATGCTGCTCACCACCGAGGCGCTCGTGGTCGACAAGCCGGAGGAGGCCGAGGAGGCCGCCGGCGGCGGTCACGGCCACGGTCACGGTCACGGCCACTGAGATCGGCCGACCCGGCGGGCCCGTCCCGCCGGGAGAGCGTAGGCGAGACCCCCGTCCGTCCGGGCGGGGGTCTCGCCGCGTCCGGGGTCTCGCCATGGAGAAGTCCGCCACGCCCGGCAGCGCGATGACCACGACGCGTAGTAACTCCAGGTTCGCTCCCGCACTGTGACCATTCCGTTGTAGAGGACAGTGGAGACACGCCCGGGGGTGCTGGGCATCATGCTTGACGTGACCGAGGGATGCTTCGCCGGGACCGTGACCGCGCGCGCCGCCGCCCCCTCGAACGGGCCCGCCCCTCCCTCGCCCCGCGACCCCGCCCGTTCGGCGCGGGCGCTGCGTGCCGCGGACTCCGGCGACGGCGACCTCAGGGAGCTGACCCATCTCGCCGTGCAGGGCGATCCGGGCGCCATCGAGGTCCTCATCGCCGAGGTGCGCCCCATGATCGTGCGGTACTGCCGGGCCCGGCTCGGCCGGGTCTCCGGGCAGTACCACATCGCCGACGACGTGGCGCAGGAGGTCTGCATCGCCGTCCTGTCGGCCCTGCCCCGCTACCGGGACATGGGCCGGCCGTTCGCGTCCTTCGTCTTCGGCATCGCCGCGCACAAGATCGCGGACGCGCTGCGCAGCGCGGTCCGCGCCGCCGTGCCCACCGAGGACCTGCCGGACGGTCCGGACGACCGCCCGGGCCCCGAGGAGACGGTGGTCCGCTACATCGAGGCGCAGCGCGCCCGCGACCTGCTCACCCGGCTTCCCGAGCATCAGCGCGAGCTGGTGCTGCTACGGGTCGTCGCGGGCCTGTCGGCGGAGGAGACCGGTAATGTGCTGGGCATGTCCGCGGGGGCGGTACGGGTCGCGCAGCACCGGGCCCTGGCCCGGCTCCGTGCGATGGCCAGAGAGGAGTCGATCGCTTGACGGAGCGCGGCCCCCTCACCGGCCTGCGGGGCGCCCCGGATCCGGACGAGCCCGCCCGCTCCGGCGACGCTCCGGCGTCCCGCCCGCCCGCCGTCCCGCCCGTGGACCTGTCCGCGGTGCGCCGTACCGACGCGCTCTTCGAGGCGCTGGCGGCGCGGGACGCTGCCGGTTCCGCGGCCCCCGCTGAGGGTCCCGCCGCCGGCCCCGCGGAGGCGCCCGCCGGGGCCCGCCCCGCCGCCCCGCCGGACGACGACCGCGACCCCGCGGTGCGGCTCCTGCGCGCCCTGATCGTCGACGTCGACGAGCAGGCCTGCGACGCCCCCGGACCGCCCGCCCCCTCGGGCCCCGGCCCGCGCCGCCGCGGGCCGCGCACCATCGTGGCCCTGGGTGTGGCCGGCGCCGTCCTCGCCAGCAGCGGCGTCGCGGCCGCGGGAGGCGGCGTCACCGAACGCACCACCGCCTCCCCGGCGCCGAGCGCGTCCGGCGTGGTGGAGGAGGCGGACCGCGCGGCCGACACGGCCGCCGGCATCCGCCGGAGGCCGCGGCCGCCCGCGCGCCCGGCCCCGGAGGCGGGACGTCCCGCGGCGCGCACGCCGTCCGGCGACCCTGACCGCGGGGAGAACCGGCAGCTCAGGCGACGTCCGGAGGGGCCCTTCCCCCGGCACCTGCCGCGCCGTCCTCCCCTCAGGCAGGAGGCCCCGACGATGTTCTCGGAGCCGGTGGAGAGTCCCGAGGCGCGGCCGACGGCCGACCCGAGGCCCCGCCTCGACGACCTGCGCCGGATGGCCCGCAAGCGCGCCCTCGAGTACCAGAACCGTCCCACCGGCGACTGACGGCGGCGGCGCGCGCCCGCCGCGTCAGGCCGGGTGCGCGCCCGCGCGGTCAGTTCTCGTCGCGGCCCTCTTCGCTGTCGATCACGCCGTCGACGTAGCCGCGGGCGTACTCCCAGCTGACGTAGTCGACCGGATCGGGGGACAGCGCGGGCTCGTGCACGCGGGGGAGGCCCTCGTCCAGCAGGTGGCGCAGGTTGCCGTGCAGCAGCTCCCAGTCGATGTAGTGCATCTTGCCGCAGTCGCCGCAGTCGACCGTAAGGCCCCGCACCCCGAGCGGCTCCAGCAGGGCCCGGAAGACCTCCAGGTCGGCGAGGTCGGCCAGCACGTCCTCCCGCTCCGTCACACTGAGCGGAGCGGTCTCGTCGCCCGGGTCGCCGAGCGCCGCCGCCGGATCCTCCGGATCTCCGGCGAACGGGTCGAGCGGAGCATCGTCGTGCACGTACCCACGCTACTGCGCGAGGCCCCGGGAGGTGCACCCCCCGGGCCTCCTCCGTGCGCGAACGGGCGCGAAGCGTGCGGGCACGGAGGGGAACACGGAGGGGAACACGGAGGGGAATGCGAAGGACCGCCCGGCGTGTTGGCAGATGTCATCAACACCACGTGACCGGCGCGAGCAAAGCCCGCCCGGCCGCGGGCTCAGCCCCTACCATGGGGACAGGGTCGCTCGTGACCTGGCCCGATGCCGCCACCACCACGGGAAGGTTGTCATGAACCCCGCCGCCGAGCCCGACAAGTTCCTCCCGCAGGGCCTGACCTTCGACGACGTGCTCCTGCTGCCGGGCTACTCCGACCTGCAGCCCGGCGAGGCCGACACCACGACCCGGCTGACCCGCGAGATCTCGCTGCGGATCCCGCTCGTCTCGGCGGCGATGGACACCGTGACCGAGGCCCGCACCGCGGTCGCGATGGCGCGCCAGGGCGGCATCGGCGTGCTGCACCGCAACATGTCGATCGAGGAGCAGGCCGCGGAGGCCGACCGGGTGAAGCGCTCCGAGGCCGGGATGATCACCAATCCGGTGACCTGCCTGCCGGACGCCACCCTCGCCGACGTCGAGGCGCTGTGCGCCCGCTACCGGATCTCCGGGGTGCCGGTCACCGACGTGCGCGGCGTGCTGGTCGGCATCGTGACCAACCGCGACATGCGCTTCGAGACCGACCTGTCGCGCTCCGTCCGCGAGGTCATGACGGCGATGCCGCTCATCACCGCCCCGGTGGACGTCTCCCGCGAGGAGGCGTTCCGCCTGCTCGCGGGCAACAAGGTGGAGAAGCTCCCGCTCGTCGACGGCGAGGGCCGCCTCAAGGGCCTGATCACCACCAAGGACTTCACCAAGAGCGAGCAGTACCCCGACTCCACCAAGGACGCCGACGGCCGCCTGCTCGTCGCCGCGGCCGTGGGCGTCGGCGAGGACGCCCTGCGCCGCGCCCGCGCCCTCATCGAGGCCGGCACCGACGTGATCATCGTGGACACGGCGCACGGCCACTCCAAGGGCGTCGCCGACACGATCGCCGCGATCAAGGGCAACTCGTCCGTCCAGGTCGTCGGCGGGAACGTCGCCACCGAGGCGGGCGCCCAGGTGCTGGTGGACGCGGGCGCCGACGCGATCAAGGTCGGCGTGGGCCCCGGCTCCATCTGCACCACCCGCATCGTCGCCGGGGTCGGCGTGCCGCAGATCACCGCGATCTTCGAGGCGGCCCGCGCGGCGAAGGCGGCGGGCGTCCCGGTGATCGGGGACGGCGGCCTGCAGTACTCCGGCGACATCGCCAAGGCCCTGGTCGCGGGCGCCGACACCGTGATGCTCGGCAGCCTGCTCGCGGGCGTCGAGGAGTCCCCGGGCGAGCTGATCTTCGTCCACGGCAAGCAGTACAAGTCCTACCGGGGCATGGGCTCGCTCGGCGCGATGCGCAACCGCGAGCGCGGCGCCTCCTACTCCAAGGACCGCTACGCCCAGGCCGACGTCAACGCCGAGGAGAAGCTGATCCCCGAGGGCGTCGAGGGCCAGGTCCCCTACCGGGGGCCCCTCGCCAACGTCGCGCACCAGCTCGTCGGCGGGCTCCACCAGTCGATGTGGTACGCGGGCACCCGCACCGTCCCCGAGCTCCAGGAGCGCGGCAAGCTCATGCGCATCAGCGTCGCGGGCTTGCGCGAGAGCCACCCGCACGACATCCAGATGACGGTGGAGGCCCCCAACTACCAGGGCCGCTGACTGACGTAAGCTCTTCCGGGGCTCGATCCCGCGCCCGCGGGAAGACCGGATCACGTGGAGGAAGCGCGCAGTGGCTGCTGAGGTGGAGATCGGCCGTGGCAAGAGCGGCCGCCGGGCGTACGCCTTCGACGACATCGGCATCGTGCCGTCCCGCCGGACGCGTGATCCCGAGGAGGTCAGCGTCGCCTGGCAGATCGACGCCTACCGGTTCGAGATGCCCCTGGTCGTGGCGCCGATGGACAGCGTCGTCAGCCCCGCGATCGCGATCGCGGTCGGGCGGCTCGGCGGGCTGGCCGTGCTCGACCTCGAAGGGCTCTGGACGCGCTACGACGATCCCGGGCCGCTGCTCGCCGAGATCGCCTCGCTGGACGACGCCCGCGCCACCCAGCGGCTCCAGGAGATCTACTCCGAGCCGATCAAGGAGGAGCTGATCGGCCGCCGGATCCAGGAGGTCCGCGAGGCGGGCGTCACCGTCGCGGCGCGGCTGTCGCCGCAGCGCACCGCCCAGTTCCACAAGGCCGTGATCGACGCCGGCGTCGACCTGTTCGTGATCCGCGGCACCACCGTGTCCGCCGAGCACGTGTCGGGGCGCGCCGAGCCGCTGAACCTCAAGCAGTTCATCTACGACCTCGACGTCCCCGTGATCGTCGGCGGCTGCTCCACCTACACCGCGGCGCTGCACCTGATGCGCACCGGCGCGGCCGGCGTGCTGGTCGGGTTCGGCGGCGGCTCCGGGCACACCACGCGCACGGTCCTCGGCGTCGCCGTCCCGATGGCGACCGCGGTCGCCGACGTGGCCGCGGCCCGCCGCGACTACATGGACGAGTCCGGCGGCCGCTACGTGCACGTGATCGCCGACGGCGGCATGGTCAACAGCGGCGACATCGCCAAGGCGTTCGCCTGCGGCTCCGACGCGGTGATGGTCGCCTCCCCGTTCGCCCGCTCCACCGAGGCGCCCGGGCGCGGTTACCACTGGGGCAGCGAGGCCCACCACGGCGACGTCCCCCGTGGCACCCGCATCGAGATCGGGACGATCGGGACGATGGAGCAGATCCTGCACGGCCCGTCCCATGTCGCGGACGGCTCCATGAACCTCATCGGCGCGCTGCGCCGCTCGATGGCCACCGCGGGGTACACGGAGCTGAAGGAGTTCCAGCGGGTCCAGGTCGTCGTGGCCCCCGGCCAGTCCACTGACTGAGAGCCACCCCACGTCCGTTCATTCGCATCTCGGTGTGAACCGGTCCTTACTCTTGGGTAAGAACCGTTCGGAAACCGAACCGCTGTGGGGGGATGCGCGATGACGGGATCACCGGTGACCGGCCTTGGGAGCTCGCGGCTCGGCCCGGCCGAGCGCGCCGCAGCGCTCGACCGCATGGCCCGCGAGGAGTTCGACGTGGTCGTGGTCGGCGGCGGCATCGTCGGCGCGGGCGCGGCGCTCGACGCGGCCACCCGGGGCCTGTCGGTGGCGGTGGTCGAGGCCCGCGACTTCGCGTCCGGCACGTCGTCGCGGTCGTCCAAGCTGATCCACGGCGGCCTGCGGTACCTGGAGCAGTACAACTTCGACCTGGTCCGGGAGGCGCTGACCGAGCGCGCGCTGCTGCTCCAGCAGATCGCGCCGCACCTGGTGCAGCCCGTCCCCTTCATGCTGCCGACCACGCACCGCGTGTGGGAGCGCGCGTACTTCGGGGCGGGCGTGGCCCTCTACGACCTCCTCGCCTTCCAGATGGGCAGCACCCGCGGCGTCCCGCACCACCGGCACCTGACGCGCCGCGGGGCGCTGCGCCTCGCGCCGTCCCTGCGCAAGGACGCCTTCACCGGCGCGATCCAGTACTGGGACGCGATGGTCGACGACGCCCGCTACGTGATGACCGCGCTGCGGACGGCCGCGGAGTACGGCGCCCAGATCGCCTCGCGCACCCAGTGCCTGGGTTTCCTGCGCGAGGGGGAGCGCGTCACCGGCCTGCGCATCCGCGACCTTGAGGGCAACACGACCAGCGAGGTCCGCGCCAAGCAGGTCGTCAACGCCACCGGCGTGTGGTCGGACGACATCCAGGAGCTCGTCGGCGGCCGCGGCCAGATCCACGTGAAGGCGTCCAAGGGCATCCACCTGGTCGTGCCGAAGGACCGCATCCACTCCGCCACGGGGATCATCCTGCGCACCGAGAAGTCGGTGCTGTTCGTGATCCCCTGGGGCCGCCACTGGATCATCGGCACCACCGACACCGCCTGGGACCTCGACAGGGCCCATCCCGCCGCGTCCAAGGCCGACATCGACTACGTCCTGGACCACGTCAACTCCGTCCTCGCCACCCCGCTCACCCATGACGACGTGGAGGGCGTCTACGCGGGCCTGCGCCCCCTCCTCACCGGCGAGACCGAGGAGACGTCGAAGCTCTCCCGCGAGCACGTGGTCGCGCACCCCGTCCCGGGCCTCGTCCTGGTGGCGGGCGGGAAGTACACCACCTACCGCGTCATGGCGAAGGACGCCATCGACGCCGTCGCGCACGGCCTCGACGGCAAGGTCGCCGAGTCCTGCACCGACCGCATCCCGCTCGTCGGGGGCGACGGGTTCCAGGCCATGTGGAACGCCCGGCACCGCCTCGCCTCGCGCTCGGGGCTGCACGTCGCCCGGATCGAGCACCTCCTGCGCCGCTACGGGACGCTCCTGGACGACCTGCTCGAACTGATCGCCGACAAGCCCGACCTCGCCAAGCCGCTGAGCGGCGCCGACGACTACCTGCGCGCCGAGGTCGTCTACGCCGCCACCCACGAGGGCGCCCGCCACCTCAACGACGTCCTCGCCCGCCGCACCCGCATCTCCATCGAGACCTGGGACCGGGGCGTCGGTGTCGCCCAGGAGGCCGCCGACCTCCTCGCGCCCGTCCTCGGCTGGTCCAAGAAGCAGCGCGACCGCGAGATCGAGTACTACCGCAAGCGCGTCGAGGCCGAGCGCGCCTCGCAGACCCAGGAGGACGACCAGGAGGCCGACGCCCACCGCAGGGGCGCCCCCGACATCGTCCCCATCGCCACCCCCTGACCCGGACGCCGGTGGTTCAGGGCCGGGGGCGGCCCTGAACCAGGGTCTTGCCGGTGCTGTACAGGTCGGCGGGGACCCGGACGGGGTCGAGGAGGTGCTGGAAGGCCAGGCCGAAGTCGAGAGCCATGGTCAGGGTGGCGCGGTCGCACGCGGCGAGCCCGTCGGGCGCGGGGCCGTCGGCCGGCTCCAGCTCCCGGGCCAGCTGGGCGCGGCGCTCGGCGTACCAGTCGGCGATGCGCCATCCCGCGGCGTAGTCGCGCATGCCGTAGAGCCAGAACTCGACCAGGAGCAGGGCCAGGCGGCGGGGGGCCTCGTCGGTGTCGCGGCGGGACGGGCGGCCCGCGGGGTCGGCGTCCTCGGCGGCGGCGCGGAGCTCGTCGCAGACGTCGGTCCGGGTGCGGGCGCTGGTGATGCGCTCCATCAGGGCGAGCAGCAGGTCGGTCTTGCCGGCGAAGTTGGAGTAGACGGCGCCCTTGGTGAGGCCGGCGGCCGCCGCTATGTCGTCGAGCGAGGCGCCGTGGATGCCGCGTTCGGCCCACAGGCGCTCGGCGGCGGCGAGCAGGGCGGCGCGGGTCTGCTCGCGCCGGTCCCGGCGCGCCGCGGGCCGGCCGGCGCCGTTCTCGGGCCCGTGGCCGCGGGCGTCCGTCATCGCTGTCCCCTCCCCTGGGCAGCGCCGCCCCCCGACGGCGCTGAGATTCTCCTCCTGCTTTCGGGATACACCGGGCGGGGGCGGTCAGTCTTCGACTTGCACAACTCCACCTGGCTTGGAACGGTCCGTTCGGCGGGGTTTGTCAGTCGCGGGCGAAGAGGGCGCGAGCGCGGCGGAGATACCAGCCCCCAGTGGGGCATATCACTGCAAGTAGCGCGTTACTTGCGGGTAGCCAAAATGGGCGGGTGGTCATACCCTGCCTGCATGGCATCCCCGACGGTTCCGGCCGAAGGCGCGGCAGACCCGGCCGACGGCGCGACGAGCACTGCCGAAGGCGCGACGAGCACTGCCGAAGGCGCGACGAGCACTGCCGAAGGCGCGACGAGCACTGCCGAGGGCGCGGCAGGGCACACGCTTCCCCAGACCCTGATCGACCGGCTGGTCTCGCACGTCGCCTCGGACGGCGCCGGGACCGCGACGATCGCGAGCCCCTTCACCGGCGAGCCCCTCGCGACCGTTCCGCTGTCGAGCCCCGAGGACGTCCGGGCCGCCTACGAGCGGGCGCGCGAGGCGCAGCGGGCCTGGGCGGCGCTGCCGGCGGGGGAGCGGGCCAAGCCCTTCCTGCGGCTCGCGGACGCCCTGGTCGACCGGCGCGCGGAGATCCTCGACATCATCCAGCTGGAGACCGGCAAGGCGCGCCGCCACGCGATGGAGGAGTTCCTCGACGTCGCGCTGTGCTCGCTCTACTACGCCCGGCGGGCCCCGCGGCTGCTGAAGCCCCGCCGCCGCAAGGGGATGATGCCGGGACTGACCCGTGTCCAGGAACTGCGGCACCCGAAGGGCGTCGTGGCGCTCATCGCGCCATGGAACTACCCGTTCGCGCTCGGCGCCAGCGACATCGCGCCCGCGCTGATGGCGGGCAACGCGGTGATCCACAAGCCCGACACCCAGACGTGCCTGTCCAGCCTGTGGGTGCTGGACCTGCTGGTCTCGCTCGGGCTGCCCCGGGACCTCTGGCAGATCGTCGTCGGGGAGCCGGCCGAGATCGGGGACCCGCTGGTGGAGAACGCCGACTACGTCTCGTTCACCGGCTCGACGCGCGGGGGCAGGGCGATCGCGGAGAAGGTCGCGCCGCGGCTGGTCGCCTACTCGCTGGAGCTCGGCGGCAAGAACCCGATGATCGTCATGCCGGACGCGGACGTCGAGCGCGCCGCGCGCGGCGCCGTCCGCGCGTGCTTCACCAACGCCGGGCAGCTGTGCATCTCGATCGAGCGGATGTACGTGCACGAGGACGTCTACGACCGGTTCGTGCCGCGGTTCGTCGAGCTCGTCAAGGGCATGCGGCTCGGCGCCGGCCTGGACTTCGACGCCGAGATGGGCTCGCTGACCCACAGGCGCCAGCTGGACGCGGTGACGGCGCACGTCGACCAGGCCGTCGAGAAGGGCGCGACCGTCCTGGCCGGCGGGAAGGCCCGTCCCGACGTCGGTCCGCTGTTCTACGAGCCGACGGTCCTCGCGGACGTCGACGGCGACATGGACCTGTGCGCGAACGAGACGTTCGGCCCCGTCGTCGCGGTCTACAAGTACCGGGACGAGGACGAGGTCGTCGCCCGCGCCAACGACACGCCCTACGGGCTGAACGCGTCGGTGTGGACGAAGAACCCCGCGCGGGGCCGCCGCCTCGCCGCCCGCATCCAGGCGGGGACGGTCAACATCAACGACGGCTACAGCGCCGCCTACGCCTCCTACGACTCCCCGATGGGCGGGATGAAGCAGTCCGGGGTGGGACGCCGCCACGGGTCCGAGGGGCTGCTGAAGTTCACCGAGGTCCAGACCGTCGCGAGCCAGCACATCATGGACCTGGAGCCGCCCGGCGCCATCGGCTACGACACGTTCGCCGACTACATGGCCACGGGCATCAAGCTCATGAAGAAGCTGCGGATCAAGTAGGGATCGCCTGTGAAGCATGACTTCGACGTGCTCGTCGTCGGGTCGGGGTTCGGCGGCAGCGTCTCGGCGCTGCGGCTGACCGAGAAGGGCTACCGGGTCGGCGTCATCGAGGCCGGGCGCCGCTTCGACACCGATCCGGGCGGCGCACCGGGGTCCCGGTATCCGGAGCTGCCGAAGACGAACTGGCGCATCGCCCGCTACCTGTGGGCGCCCGCGCTCGGCCTGACCGGCATGCAGCGGATGCACCTCGTCCGCGGCGCGAAGTCGAGCCGCGTGATGGTGCTGGCGGGCGCGGGCGTCGGCGGCGGGTCCCTCAACTACGCCAACACGCTGTACGTGCCGCCGGAGCCGTTCTTCAAGGACCGGCAGTGGGCGCACATCACCGACTGGCGGGACGAGCTGGCGCCCTACTACGAGCAGGCGAAGCGCATGCTCGGCGTCGTCCAGAACCCGACGACGACCGCGGCCGACAAGGTCCTGAAGCGGGTCGCCGACCGGATGGGCAAGGGCGAGACGTTCGTCAGGACGCCGGTCGGCGTCTACTTCGGGAAGGGAGCGGGGGTCGAGAGCGCCGACCCCTACTTCGGCGGGGCGGGCCCGCGCCGGCGGGGCTGCCTGGAGTGCGGCGAGTGCATGGTGGGCTGCCGCCACGGTGCGAAGAACATGCTGACGGAGAACTACCTGTACCTGGCCGAGAAGGCGGGCGCCCGGGTGATGCCGCTCAGCCGCGTCACCTCGGTGCGGCCGCGCCCGGGGGGCGGGTACGAGGTCGAGATCGTCCGTACCGGCTCGTTCGGCCGCAACCGCAAGACGCTCACCGCCGAGCAGGTCGTCTTCGCCGCCGGCACCTACGGGACGCAGAAGCTCCTGCACAAGCTCAAGTCGACCGGGCTGCTGCCGCGCCTGTCCGACCGGCTCGGCGCGCTGACCCGCACCAACTCCGAGGCGATCCTCGGCGGCGGGCGGCGGGCCGGCAGGCCGGGCCCGGACTTCTCCGAGGGCGTGGCGATCACGTCGTCGTTCCATCCGACGCCGGACACCCACGTCGAGCCCGTCCGGTACGGCCGGGGCTCGAACCTGCTCGCCTCCCTGCAGACCCTCCTGGTGGACGGCGACCGGCCGGGCGAGCCGCACACGCCCCGGATCCGCAAGTTCGCCCGCGAGGTGCTGCGCCGGCCGGGCGACCTCCTCCAGCTCCTCGACGTCCGGCACTGGTCGGAGCGGACGGTCATCGCGCTGGTCATGCAGACCCGCGACAACTCGATCACGCTGAGCCCGAAGAAGGGCCCGTTCGGCTGGGACGTCCGCGCGGGCGCCGGGCACGGTGAGCCGAACCCGACCTGGATCCCCGAGGGGCACGAGGCGACCCGCCGGATCGCCGAGGAGATCGGCGGCATCCCGGGCGGCGCCTGGGGCGACCTGTTCGACATCCCGATGACCGCGCACTTCCTCGGCGGCTGCGCCATCGGCGACTCCGCCGAGACCGGGGTGATCGACCCCTACCACCGCGTCTACGGCCACCCCGGCCTGCACGTCGTGGACGGCTCCGCCGTCTCGGCCAACCTGGGCGTCAACCCGTCCCTGACCATCACGGCGCAGGCCGAGCGCGCCATGGCGTTCTGGCCGAACCGCTCGGAGGAGGACCGGCGGCCCGCCCTCGGCGACGCCTACCGCCGCCTGGCCCCCGTCGCCCCGGAGAACCCGGTCGTCCCGGCCGGTGCCCCCGCGGCCCTGAATCTCCCGATCGTCGACATCACCTGACGGCGCGCGCGAGCCCGGCGCCGGAGCGGTGATCCGCTCCGGCACCGGGCGTCGGGCTCAGGCGAAGGGTACCGGTGTCAGGCGCGGTAGGCGGCCCACTGGTTCTGCATGCGCGTGGACTGGCCCGGCGTGAACTCGTACATGCACGAGTCGTAGCTGTAGTCCATGAAGTTGTGGATGGGGTCGGCGCCGGCCGTGGAGCAGGTGTCGCGGCCGGTCGGGCAGCCCGAGGCCGGGCTCTGCTCGGCGGGCGTGTCGGAGACGCTGTCGCCGGTGCCGCCGCACCCGCCCTGGAACGTGTGGTAGAGCCCCATCCAGTGGCCCACCTCGTGGGTTCCGGTGTCGCCCTCGTTGTAGTTGCCGAGCGAGCCGCCCGGCAGGCTCTGGTAGTGGATGACGACGCCGTCCATCTTCGGCTGGGAGCGGTAGCCGCTCGGGAACGTCGCCCAGCCGAGGAGGCTGCTGCCGAGGTCGGCGGTGTAGAAGTTGAGGTCCTGCGCGTTGCCCGTGTGCAGGGCCGACTTCATCTGGGACTCGTAGCCCTCGGGGTCGGAGAACCAGGAGGCGTTCTTGGTCCGCCTGATCTCGGCCAGGGTGAACGTGACGCCGCTGCCGGCGTAGGCGTTGTTGAGGACGGTGAGCTGCTTGTTCAGGACCGAGTCGGACACGTTGCCCGCGCTGCCGTAGACGACCTGGAAGTGCACGCGGACGGTGATGGCCGCCGCCGTGCTCGCCTTCCTCAGCTTGCCGAGGCGGTTCTGGAAGTCCTTCTCCATCGCGGCGACCTTGGCCGCTCCGGGCTGGTTCCGCTCGGTGGCGTGGGCCCCGGCCCGGACGCGGGCCTGGGCGGGCTGGCCGGCGCACACCGTGGGCGAGGCGGTCGGGGCGGCCAGCGTGGCGGGGGCGGCGGGGGCGTAGGCGGTGAAGGCGGCGGCCATGCCGAGGACGGCGGCGATTCCGGCGCGTTTCATGGAACTCCTTGGGGGTGCGGCGCGGGCGGGGGAGCGCGCGCGTGGGGAGCGGAGTCATCGCTGGAACCAGGGTGGATGCGAATAAACAGAACGTCTTTAGCAAAGGTGGACGAACAGGGGTGAGTAAGACTGAATACGGCACCGTAGCGTGGCGGCGTAGCGTGTCCCCCGTGGATGTGGAGGGCGAGGCGGCGCGGATCCTGGCCGAGCTGAGGGCGCAGGCGGACCCGGTGCGCGCCGAAGGAGAGAAACGCTATCTGAAGAGCGATTTCGTCCATATCGGCGTGCCTGTCCCCGCGGTGCGCAAGGTCGCGGTGGCGGCGGTCAGGACCAGGCCGGAACGGGAGGAACTCGTCGCACTGGCCGGGACGCTCTGGGACGTCACCGAGGAAGGCCGCCCGGTGCACGAGGCCCGCATGGCCGCCATCGAGGTCCTCATGAAGCGGGCGGCGCTGCTGGAACCGCGCGACGTGGGCCTCGCCGAGCGGCTCGTCCGCGACTCGGCGAGCTGGGTGTACGTCGACCAGCTCGCGGAGAAGGTCGTCGGCGCGCTGGTCGTCCGCCACCCGGACCTGGCGACGGTACTGGACGCGTGGGTCGCCGACCCCTACATGTGGGTGAGGCGCACGGCCATGCTGGCGCTCCTGGCAGGCGTGCGGGCCGGTGACCCCGATCTCGACCGCATCGACCGCTACGGGGACGCGCTCCTAGGCGAGCGCGAGTTCTTCATCCGCAAGGCCCTCGGATGGGTGCTTCGCGAGCTGTCCAAGAAAGACCCCGAGTGGGTGGTCGCCTGGGTCGAGCCTCGCGTGGACGCCATCTCGGGCGTGACGCTACGAGAGGCCCTCCGCCGCCTCCCACCCGAAGACGCCGCCCGCCTCAAGGCCGCTACCCGGCGAAAGCCCGTGGGCGGGAGGGGCCGCTAGGCGCGGTAGGCCGTCCACACGTTGTGGATGCGGGTGCCCTGGCCGGGGGTGAAGGACGTCATGCAGGTGTCGTAGCTGTAGTCCATGTAGTTGTGCACCGGGTCTTCCCCGGAGGCGGGGCAGGTGTCCTTGTAGGGCGGGCAGCCGTTCGTAGGGTCGCGCTCGGCGGGCGTGTCGGCGACACGGTCGCCCTGGCCGCTGCAACCGTCCTGGAACGTGTGGTACAGCCCCAGCCAGTGCCCGACCTCGTGGGTCGCGCTGAACCCCTTGTTGAAGTTCTCGATGGATCCGCCCGGGATGCTGGCGTAGTGGATGGTCACCCCGTCCATCTGGGGGTCGGACTTGTACTTCCAGGGGAACGTCGACCAGCCGAGCAGGTCGCCGCCGATGTAGGTGCTGTAGAGGTTCAGCGTGGACTTGCCGCCCTTGTGCAGCCGCGGCTTGTAGGTGCCCTCGTAGCGTTCCGGGTCGCCGAACCATGCCGCGTTGTCGGTGCGGCTCACGGCCTTGAGCGTGAAGGAGACGTGCGGGTCCGCGCCGCCGTTGCCCCCGCCGTAGGACGTGTTCAGCGTGCTGATCTGGCGCTGGATCATCGCGTTGGACAGGTTGCCCTTCGCGCCGGCGTGGATCACGTGGAAGTAGACCGGGATGGTGATCGGTGCGGCCCGGCGCAGGTTCGCGCTCTTCGAGGCCCCGTGCCCGCCCTGGAGGAGACCGTCCAGGATCCGGTTCAGGCGCGCCTCCACGAGGGCGGCCTCGGCGGGGCTCAGGTCCATGCGGTCCCGGGCATGGCCGTCTGTCCGGTGGCGCGCCTCGGGGGCCGCAGGGGGGTGCGCGCAGTCGTCGGCCCGGCGTTCGGGCCCCTTGCTCGTGGACGGTCCTGTGCTCGCGGACTGCCCGTGTGGCGCGGCGGGGACGAGGGCGGCGAGCAGAGCGGCGGCGGCGAGCAGCTTCACGGCACTCCTAGGGACGGCGTTCCGGCGAGCACGGCGTCCCGAGAAACGACGCTTCACCGAATACAGGGCGTGATCAACTGATATCAGACCGCAGTCATCCTGCACGTGTGATCAAGGTAAATGGAAGCTGACCGTTACCGGTCAGTCCCGGACTGTAACGATCATGTCCGGGGTGCGGCGCATCGGCGCAGGCAGCGGCCCGTAGACTGGGAGACCCTTCCGGCCGTGCGAAAGGCGTAGTTGGTGGCCGCAGACCAATCCTTTGACACCGTCCTCGTCGTGGACTTCGGCGCGCAGTACGCGCAGCTGATCGCGCGACGGGTCCGCGAGTGCCATGTGTTCAGCGAGATCGTCCCCTCCACCATGCCGGCGGCGGAGATGCTCGCCCGGCGGCCGAAGGCGATCATCCTGTCGGGCGGCCCGGCGTCGGTGTACGCCGAGGGCGCCCCGGTCGCACCGGAGGGCCTGTTCGACATCGGCGTCCCCACGCTCGGCATCTGCTACGGCCACCAGGTCATGGCGCAGGCCCTCGGCGGGACGGTCGAGAACTCCGACGTCGCCGAGTACGGCGGCGCCACCGTCGCCGTCGCCTCTCCCGGCATGCTGTTCGCGGGCCTGCCGCACGAGCAGGCGGTGTGGATGTCCCACCGCGACTTCGTGAGCAGCGCCCCGTCGGGCTTCGCCGTGACCGCCAGTACTGACGTCACCCCGGTCGCGGGCATGGAGGATCTGGAGCGCGGTTTCTTCGGCGTCCAGTTCCACCCCGAGGTCCTGCACACCGAGCACGGCATGGAGATCCTGCGGCGCTTCCTCTACGAGGGCGCCGGGTGCCGGCCGAGCTGGACGATGGTGAACATCGCGGACGAGTCGATCGAGGCCGTCCGGGAGCAGGTCGGGGAGAAGCGGGTGATCTGCGCGCTGTCGGGCGGCGTGGACTCCGCCGTCGCCGCCGCGCTCGTCCAGCGCGCCATCGGCGACCAGCTGACCTGCGTGTTCGTCGACCACGGCCTGCTGCGCAAGGGCGAGCCCGAGCAGGTCGAGAAGGACTTCGTCGCCGCCACCGGGGTGAACCTGCACGTCGTGGACGCCCAGGAGCGCTTCCTGTCCGCCCTCGACGGCGTCACCGACCCGGAGCGGAAGCGGAAGATCATCGGCCGCGAGTTCATCCGGGTGTTCGAGGAGGCGGCCCGCGAGATCGTGCACGGCGGGGCGGCGGCCGGAGACCCGGCCGAACCCGTCGAGTTCCTCGTCCAGGGAACCCTCTACCCGGACGTGGTCGAATCGGGCGGCGGCACCGGCGCGGCCAACATCAAGTCGCACCACAACGTCGGAGGCCTCCCCGAAGACCTCCAGTTCGAGCTGGTCGAGCCGCTGCGGACGCTGTTCAAGGACGAGGTCCGCGCACTCGGCGAGCAGCTCGGCCTGCCGGCCGAGATCGTCTGGCGGCAGCCGTTCCCCGGCCCCGGCCTCGGCATCCGCATCATCGGCGCCGTCACGCGCGACCGCCTGGACATCCTCCGCGACGCCGACGCCATCGCCCGCGAGGAGCTGACCCGCGCCGGCCTCGACCGCGACATCTGGCAGTTCCCGGTGGTGCTGCTCGCGGACGTGCGGTCGGTGGGCGTGCAGGGCGACAGCCGCACCTACGGCCACCCGATCGTCCTGCGCCCGGTGACCAGCGAGGACGCGATGACGGCCGACTGGGCGAAGCTGCCCTACGACGTCCTGCAGCGCATCTCCACCCGCATCACCAACGAGGTCCGCGAGATCAACCGCGTCACCGTCGACATCACCTCCAAGCCCCCCGGCACCATCGAGTGGGAGTAGGGGGCCGGTAGGCACGGCGAAGGCCCGGACGGATCTCCGTCCGGGCCTTCGCCGTGCCCGCCGTCAGACCGTGGCGGGGGCCAGCGCGGCCTCCGCGTCCAGGGTCGCGGCGGTCGCGTTCACCACGGCGGCGATCCGCAGCACCTCCTGGACGAGCTCGCGCGACAGGCCGGCCTCGCGGACGACCTTCTCGTGCGACTCCAGGCAGCGCCCGCAGCCGTTGATCGCCGACACGGCGAGGCACCACAGCTCGAAGTCGGCCTTCTCCACGCCGGGCCTGCCGATGATCGACATCCGCAGCCGGGCCGGGAGGGTCGCGTACGTCTCGTCCCCGATGAGGTGGGTGGCGCGGTAGTACACGTTGTTCATCGCCATGATCGACGCGGCGCCCTTGGCCGCCTCGAACGCCTCGGCGGACAGGTTGTCGCCCGCCTCCTCGGCCAGCTCCCGGATGACGACGGCGCTCCGCGTGGCGAGGGCGCAGGCCAGGACCGTCCCCCACAGCTGCTGGTCGGTGAGCTGGGAGGTCGAGGTCAGCGAGCCGAGATTGAGCTTGGTGTCCTTGGCGTAGCCCGGGAGGGCGCCCTTCAGCGCGTCAACGCTCATGATCATGCGTCCTTTCGTGCGGACGGCCGGCCGCGGGTCGCGCGGCCGGCCGCCTTCGGTCCGTGCCCGTCCTCCGCCGGGTCCGTGCCCGGCGGGAGGCTCAGGCCCCGGCGAGCAGCTTGGCCGCGTCGAGGGTGTCCTCGCCCTTGTTCCAGTTGCAGGGGCACAGCTCGTCGCTCTGCAGCGCGTCCAGGACCCGCAGGACCTCCTTGACGTTCCGGCCGACGGAGCCGGCGGTCACCATGGCGAACTGGATCTCGTTGTTCGGGTCGACGATGAACGTCGCGCGCTGCGCGACGCCGTCCTCGGTGAGGATGCCGAGCGACTCCGAGAGCTCGCGCCTGAGGTCGGACAGCATCGGGAACGGGATCTCCCGCAGGTCCGGGTGGTCCTTGCGCCACGCGTAGTGGACGAACTCGTTGTCGACGGACGCGCCGAGCACCTGCGCGTCGCGGTCGGCGAAGTCCTCGTTGAGGCGGCCGAACTCCGCGATCTCGGTCGGACAGACGAACGTGAAGTCCTTGGGCCAGAAGAACACCACGCGCCACTTGCCCTCGTAGGACTTGTGGTTGATCGTCTCGAACGCGTTGTCGGCGTCCAGCGAGACGCAGGCGGTGAGCTCGTACTCGGGGAACTTGTCACCGACAGTAAGCACGCATGCTCCTTCATCATGAGAACGGGGTCGCCTCCGCACGGGGAGGCGCGAGAGGGCCGCGGGCTCTTCGCCTCGGCGGCCGATGTCACTCACAGTGCCCCGACTCGATCAAAAAGAGAAATCGATGGATCCCTCAGGCCTGATAGGCACGCCTTATCAATGTGCTGGACGGCGCGCTGACCGGCGGAGAGGGGGCGGCCGGCCCGCCGTCCGGCCGGCCGGTAGACATAGATCACACCGATACGCCCATATCGGGTCTAACTCTGTGTAGCGCGCAAGTGTAGGGCGCTGCACTCTCTCCGGACAACAGGTGACATCGGTGACAGGTGTCGCTCCCTCACCGCCGGCCGTCCCAGGTCCCGCTACTGTCCGTCACGGCCGGGTCGGTGCGGTTCCGGGGTCGAGGGCCGCCTGACCGAACCGGAGCGGGGCCTGATGCGGGAATGGCTCGACCGCATCGCCGACCGATCCCGCTGGCGCTCGCCGTCGATGGCCGGCCTCGCCTGAGAGCGGCTGTTGACCAGGGCGGGGGACGGCTCAGCGGGGGCGGGCGGCGGCGTGCGTGGCGAGGGCTTCGGCGGCGTCGGCGAACATGTCGGCCAGACCGGACAGGGTGGTCTGGAGCTCCCCGTCCAGCCAGGCGATGAGGTTCTCGTTCCATCCGGCGACCAGCATCGTGGCGATGAAGTGCACGCGCGCGTCGGCGCCCGGCGGGATGTCGGAGAACGTGCGGGCGTACTCGATGACCCGGCGCGTGTAGTCGCGGCGGGCGGCGTGCTGGCGCGCCCGCAGGACGGGGCTGGCGGTCGCCTCGACCAGCATCACGCGGATCTTGCGGGGATCGGCGCGGCCCGTGTCCAGGGCGGCCATGGCGGCGGAGCGGACGGTCGCGCGCAGGCCGGCGTCCGGCCCGGCGGCGGCGACGCCCCGGGCGGCGGCCTCGGCGATCTCCGCGACGATCCGGTCGTGGACCTCGGCGAGCAGGGCGTCCAGGTCGGTGAAGCTCTCGTAGAAGTAGCGCGGGTTGAGGCCGGCGTGCGCGCAGACCGCGCGCAGGGACGTCCCCCGGACGCCTTCCTCCGCGAGCAGGTCGAGGGCCGCTTCCAGGAGCGCGGCGCGGCGGTCGGCGCGGCGGCGGTCGGCGGTGACGCCGCCGTACGGGCGAGGGCTCACCGCACAATCTTGACACAGCCGTTGCCAGAATCTACCTTTCTGGCAACAGGCGTAGCCAGATGGGGAGGCCCCCGTGCCCCGTTCCAGCGACACCGAGCCCCGGTCCGGCGCGACCGCGGCCTCCACGGACATGGCGCGCGTGTTCGCGCCGCTCATGCGCGAGCACGACTACGCCGTCGACCAGATCGACGGGGATCTCCCGCCCGGCCTCACCGGCACGCTGTACCGGATCGGCCCGGGCAAGTGGGAGGTCGGGCGCACGCTGATGCACCACCTCTTCGACGGCGACGGGATGGTCTCGCAGTTCGCCTTCGACGGGCGGTCCGTACGGTTCCGCAACCGGTACGTGCGGACGCCGCAGTTCAGGCACGGCCTGGTCTCCGGCGGTCCCGTCCGCCCGGGCGTCGGAACGCCGCTCCCCGGCGGCTTCTGGGCCAACTTCGTGAAGGGGAAGGGCCCGGCCAACCCCGCCAACACCGGCATCGCGCTGCACGCCGACCGGCTGCTGGCCCTGTGGGAGGGCGGCCCGCCGCACCGCCTCGACCCCGACACCCTGGAGACGCTCGGCACGTACGACTTCGGCGGACGGCTGCGCGGCGCGCTCAAGGCGTTCTCCGCCCACCCGAAGTGGGATCCGGTGACGGGCGAGATGTTCAACTTCGGCCAGGACTTCAGCCCGCTGCCCGCGCTGAACTGCTGGAAGGTCGACCGGCGCGGCCGGCTGCGGCGGCTCGCCCGGGTCCGGATGGCGAACATGCCGTGGAACCACGACGTGGCGCTGACGACCGAGCACATGGTGTTCGTGCTGGACCCGTACATGTTCGACCTGCGCACGATGTTCGGCGGCGGCGCGTCGGTGTTCGACGCGATCCGGCATCGTCCCGAGAAGGGGACGCGGTTCGTGCTGGTGCCGCGCGACGGCGGTCCGGCCCGGGTCGTGGAGCACGAGGCGCTCGTGCACGTCCACGTGGCGAACGCCTTCGAGGACGGTTCCGACACCGTCGTCGACCTGGTGCTCTTCGACGACTTCGAAGCGATCAGGCGCGACCTGTCCGACTTCCGCACGCGCTTCACCGACCTGCCGTCCAGCAGGCTCACGCGCTACCGGATCACCCCGGCGGGCCGTGTGATCGAGACGCCGCTGTCGGACCGGCCCGGCGAGTTCCCCCAGTACGACTGGCGCCGTTCCACGCGCAGGCACCGCTACACCTACATGACTGGACGGACGGGCCCGAGCGGCGAGTACGACACCGTCCTGAAAGTCGACAACGACACCGGCCACACGCAGGCGCACGAGGCGGGCCCGCACACCTACGTGGGCGAGCCCATCTTCGTGCCCCGCGCGCCGGATTCCGCCGAGGACGACGGGTGGCTCCTAGCCGTGGTGTATCTCGCCGCGGAGCACCGCTCGCGGCTCACCATCCTGGACGCCCGTGACCTCGCCCCGGTCGCGGACCTTCACCTCCCGCACCACATCCCGTTCGGCTTCCACGGCACGTTCACCACCCGCGTCGCCGATCCCGGCGCCCCGATCCCGCACCCCGACCGCCTGCCCATCCGCTGACCGCCCGCCGCGCCGGCGGCTGTGGTGAATCCCACCCCGCCGCGACCTGGGACTGGTCACGTTGCGTGACCGCCCTTGGGTAATGTCTGCGTCAGGATGGGGATCAGCAGACCGACGGTGGCCCAGTTGCGGGCGTTCCTGGCATTGGCGGAGTACCTGCATTTCCGTGACGCCGCCGCCGCTCTGCGCATGAGCCAGCCCGCCCTGTCCGGGGCCGTGGCGGCGCTCGAGGAGGGCCTCGGAACGCGGCTCGTCGAGCGGACGACGCGCAGGGTCCTGCTGACGCCCGCGGGGGAGCGGGTCGCGCGGCGGGCCGAGACCGTCCTCGCGGAACTCGACCGGCTGGTCGAGGAGGTCCAGGCCGTCCGGGGGATGCTCGTGGGGCCGCTCCGGGTGGGGGTCATCCCGACCGTCGCGCCGTACCTGCTGCCCATCGTCCTGCCGAGGCTCGCCAAGGAGTTCCCCGACCTGGAACTGTCCGTCCACGAGGAGCAGACCGGCCACATCGTCGCGGAACTGATCGCCGGGCGCCTGGACGTGGTGCTGCTGGCGCTCCCCGCGCCGGCGACGGGCGTGACGGAACTGCCGCTGTACGACGAGGACTTCGTGCTCGTCGCGCCCGCCGGGTTCGACCTGGGCGCCACCGGGGTCGCGCGGGAGGCGCTGAACGACCTCGACGTCATCCTGCTGAACGAGGGTCACTGCCTGCGCGACCAGGCACTGGACGTCTGCCGGGAGGTGGGGGCGCGCGCGGCCGCGGCCACGTACGCCACGAGCCTGGCGACGCTGGTCCAGCTGGTGTCGGGCGGGCTGGGGGTGACGCTCGTCCCCGAGACGGCGCTGCCCGTGGAGACCCGCCGGGCGCCGAACCTCGGCTGCCACCGGTTCGCGGCACCGGCGCCCTTCCGCCGCATCGGCCTCGGCTTCCGGTCGACGTCCCCGCGCGCGGACGAGTTCGAGGCGCTCGCGGCGAGCGTCCGCGCCGCACTCTCCGAATCGGGCATCGCGGAGTCGGGCGTGATCCCCGGGGTCCGCACCGCCTGATCTGCGGGATTCCTGGCCCCGTGGGTTAACGCCCAGGTCAAGTGGCGGCCAGGCGAGGTCAAGTCTGCGTCAGGGGACGGCCTCGCAATCGCGATGCGCGTTCGTGCGGTGGCTTAGGGTGACCATGCTCGTGGGGCGAGGAGGAGGCCCCATGTCCCCGAAGCTCAGCGTGGTCGTGCCGTTCCACAACACCGAGGAGTATCTCCAGGAGTGCCTGGAATCGCTGGCGGGCCAGACGCTGGGCGACCTGGAAGTGATCATGGTGGACGACGGGTCCACCGACAACGGCGCCGTGATCGCCAAGGACATGTGCGGCCGCGATCCGCGGTTCCGCCTCCTCACGCGGGAGAACGAGGGGCCCGGGCCCGCACGCAACGCGGGCGTGCGGCAGGCGCGGGGCGAGTACCTGGCGTTCGCCGACGCCGACGACGTCGTGGAGCGCGAGGCGTACGCGCGGCTGGTCGCGTCCCTTGAGCGGACCGGGTCGGACCTGGCCTGCGGGAACGTCCAGCGGATGGACGACGACCGCACCTGGCAGTCGCACCTGCACGACGGCGTCTTCACCGATCCCCGTTCGAAGACGCATGTGTCGTCCATGCCGATGCTCATGCGCGACCGGACGCCGTGGAACAAGGTGTACCGGCGCGCGTTCTGGACTCGGACCGGTCTGGAGTTCCCTACCGGCTACTACGAGGACCCGCCCGTCACGGCGCGCGCGCACGCACTGGCCCGTTCCGTGGACGTCCTGAGCGACACGGTCTACTTCTGGCGCAGGCGCCCTGGATCCATCACAGAGGACCGCTACGACTGGGACAACTTCAGGCAGCGCATGCGTTCCGCGCGGTCCGTACGGGACGGTCTGGCCGACTACGCGCCGCAGCTCCTGAACGCCTACGACGAGCACGTCCTGATCCCCATCGAGCTTCGCGTCCTGTTCGAGGCCCTTCCCAGGACGCAGGACGAGAACCGTGGAGAACTCGTCGCCATGGGCGCGGCCCTGGCCCGGCAGGTGAGCGCTCGCGTCGTGAAGCGGCAGCCCGCGATGACGCGCCTGCAACTGCACCTGCTGTGCCGGCGGATGCTGCCGGAACTGCTGGAGGTGCTGCGCTTCGCCCAGCTGCGCATGGCGGCGGACGCGCCGCGCGTGCGCCGCGGCCTGCGGCACCGCTGGTACGCCGAGTACCCGTTCTTCGAGGACGAGGACCGGGGCGTCCCGGCGCACGTGTACGACGTGACCGACGAGCTCAAACCGGTCGCCGCGATCGACCGGGCCACCTGGTCGGACGGCAGGCTCCGCCTGGAGGGCCACGCCTACGTCCGGCATCTGGACGCCTCCAGCGAGGACGGGTCCCGGATCCGGATCTGGCTGGTGGCGGCCAACAGGCGGGGCCTCATGCGCGTCCCGGTCAGGCGGGTCCGCAGGCCGGACGTGACCGCCGGGTCGAGGCAGTCGAACGTCTCCTACGACTGGTCCGGGTTCGTCGCGGAGATCGACCCGTCCGCGCTGCGGATGTTCGGGCGCTGGCGGGACGTCGACTGGGTGCCGTGCGTCGAGATCGTCAACCGGGGGCTGCGGCGCCGGTCGACGTTCGTCGGCCCGCGCCTCACCGGGCGGCAGTGGCCGCGGGACCGGGAGTGCGCGCCGGGCGTGCTCGTCCAGGGCGTCACGGGCCGGAACCGGTTCGTGATCCAGGTGCGCCGCACGCCGGCGGCGGTCGTCGGCTGCCACCTGGAGGGCGGCGAGCTGTGGCTGGACGGCTGGAGCCGCGTCCCGTTCGGGGACGAGCCGCGCGTCACGGCCGTCCCGAGGGTGGGGCGGGCGACGGTGCTCGGGCCGGTCGAGCCGGTCGGCGCCGAAGGGTTCCGGGCGCGGCTGCCGGTCGCCGGGCTGGCCCGGCGGCAGGGCGACTGGGAGATCACCCTCTCGGAGGGGGTCCGCCCGTACCTGGACGAGGAACCGGCGGGTGCGGCCTTCCCCATCCCCGGCGGGGAACTGGAGATCGCCAGGACGCGGCGCGGCACCCTGCGGATCGTCTCCCGCGGCCTCGTCCTCGCCGTCGACGAGGTGTCGTGGTCGTCCGAGGGCGCCCTCCGCCTGGCGGGCACGTGCTCGGACCGGATCGGGCGGCCGGACTCGCTGGTCCTCAGGCGGCGGCGGTCGAGCGAGGAACACGCCGTCAGGCTGCACTGGGAGGACGACCGGTTCACGGCGGTGTTCTCGCCCGCGCGCATGCCGGTGCTCGGTCTGTCGCGCCCGCTGGTCTCGGGCCGCTGGGACGTCCTCGCCACGGTCGGAGGGCAGGAGCAGCCGGTGGTCGTCCGCCGCCATACGCTCCGCGACCTGCCCGAGCCGTTCGAGGCGGGTCTGCACCGGATCACCGTCCGTGCCCAGAAGACCGACCAGTTGCAGCTGCGCGTCGAGACGGCCTTGGACGACGACGAGCGCGGCGCCTACGCGCAGAGCCGCATACGGTCCGGGCACTACCGGCGCCACCTGAACCTGCCCGTCCGTGAACTCGCCGTGTTCGACGCCTACAAGGGGCGCCAGTACTCGTGCAACCCGCGCGGCATCTACGACGAGCTGCGGCGCCGCGAAACCGACCTGGAATGCGTGTGGGTCACCGAGAACGGGCAGTTCGGCAAGCCTTCTGGTGCCCGCACCGTCCTCGCCGGGACGCGGGAGCACTACGAGGCGCTCGCCCGCGCGCGCTACATCTTCGGCAACTGGTCGCAGCAGGAATGGTTCACCAAGCGCGAGGACCAGACCTACGTCCAGTGCTGGCACGGGACGCCGCTCAAGAAGCTCGGATACGACGTCAAGCAGATGCCCTTCAAGCGCACCGAGGGCGTGGACTGGATGGAGTACGACGTCCCCCAGTGGGACCTCCTGCTCGCCCAGAACGCGTTCTCCGTGCCGCTGTTCCGGCGCGCGTTCGGCTACTCCGGGGACGTCCTCGAAAGCGGCTACCCCCGCAACGACGTGCTGAGCAGCCCGCACCGCGACGAGATCGCCGCGGCGGTGCGGCGGCGCCTCGGCATCCCTGAGGGCAAGCGGGTCGTGCTGTACGCGCCGACGTGGCGGGACGACTTCCACCACGCGATCGGCAAGCGCGCGTTCCGCCTCGAATTCGAGATCGACAGGTTCCGGGCCGCGCTGGGCCGCGACCACGTCCTGCTCCTGCGGACGCACTACCTCGTCACCGACCGTCCGAGGCTGCGGCCGGGCGACTGCGTCATGGACGTCTCGGTCTACCCCGACATCTCGGAGCTCTTCCTCATCAGCGACGTGCTCGTCACCGACTACTCGTCGTCCATGTTCGACTTCGCCGTCACCGGCCGGCCGATGGTGTTCTTCACCTACGACCTGGAGCGGTACCGCGACCACGTGCGCGGCTTCTACTTCGACTTCGACGCCGAGGCGCCGGGGCCGCTGCTCGCCACCACGCAGGACGTCGTCGAGGCGCTGCGCGAGCCCGCCGCGCTGGAGACCGGGTTCCGGGAAGCGCGCGCCGCCTTCGCCGCCCGGTACTGCCCGCACGACGACGGCCACGCCGGCGCGCGCGTGCTCGACCGGGTCCTGCGCTGAGCCGCCCGACCTGCCGAAGACCACCCGACCCGCCGAAACCCACGAATCCCCGAAAGCCCAGTACGGAGCCGCTCGTGTCCCCGCAGATCAGCATCGTCGTCCCCATCCGCAACACCGGCGGCCGCCTGGCGGAGTGCCTGGAGTCGATCGCCGGGCAGACGCTGCGCGACGTCCAGGTGCTCATGGTGGAGGACGGCCTGGCCGCAGGCGGCGCCGCCAGGGACGCTGCCGTCGCCAAGGAGTTCGCAGGCCGCGACGACCGTTTCGCCCTCCTGCAGCCCGCCCCCGGCACGACGGCGGCCGACGCGGGCGTCGAGCAGGCCAAGGGCCGCTACCTCGCCTTCGCCGACGGCGAGGACGCGGTACCGCCCTACGCCTACGAACTGCTGGTCGGGACGCTGGACGACACCGGTTCGAACCTCGCGGGCGGGAACGTCATGTGCCTGGACGAGGAACAGGCGTGGCAGTCGCCGCTCCACAGCGACCCCTACGCGGAGACCATGCTGTCGACGCACGTGACCCGCCACCCCGCTCTCTTGCAGGACAGGACGGTGTGGAACAAGGTCTACCGGCGCTCGTTCTGGGACGCGTACGGCCTGGAGTTCGGGACCGGTGGCGACCTCCTCATCGCTGTGCGGAGCCACGTGCTGGCCTCCGCCGTGGACGTGTTGGACGCGACCGTCTACTTCTGGCGGGACCGTCCCGGATCGGCCTTGCGCACACGCCCCGACCCGGCCGACATCACCGAGCGCATGACGACCCTCGCGAGGACGCGGGAGTTCGTCCGCAAGCAGGCGCCGGACCTTCTGGCCTTCCACGACATGTACGCGCTCGACCTGGACGTGCGCGAACTGATGCTCGCCCTCCCCACGGCCACCTGGGAGGAGCGCGAACACCTCGTCGAGCTCGGCGCGGAGGTCGTCGCCGGCGCCGGGCGCCGGGCCGCCGCCGGCCTTGAGGCGATCAGGCGGCTGGAGACGTACCTGCTCGGCGAGTGCATGCTGCCCGAACTGCTGGAGGTGCTGCGCTTCGAGGAGGGCGGCCTGCGGGACGTGCCGCTGGTGTCGCGCGGCCGTCTCCGGCAGCGCTGGTACGCCCGCTACCCCTTCTTCGACGACTCCGGCAGGGGCGTCCCGGAGGACGTGTACGACGTCACCGACGAGCTGGCGCTGTGGGCGGACGTCGACCGCGTGGAGTGGGACGTCGACACCCTCATCGTCGAGGGGCACGCCTACTTCGACCGGTTCGCGGTGGCGGCGGTGGCCGATTCCCGGATCCGCGTCTGGATGCGCGACGTGCGGACCGGCAAGGAGATCCGGCTCCCGGTGGAGCGCCGCTACGTCCCGGAGGTCACGGTGCGCTCCGGGCACGCGAACGTCTCCCTCGACTGGTCGGGCTTCACGGTACGGGTGGAGCCGGAGTACCTGCTGGACAACGACGAGTGGCGGACGGCCACCTACGAGCTCTTCGCCGAGGTGTCGACGGCCGGGCGCAGGGCGGTGCAGCGGCTGACCGCGATGGCTCCGGCCGTTCGGTGGACGTCGCCGCGGCAGGTGGACGAGCACGTGGCCGTCCAGCCGGCGGCAGGCGATGACGACGTGTTCGTCGTCCACGTGAAGCGGGCCAAGGCCGTCCTGACCAGGATCCGCCTCGACGGCGACGTGCTGGTGCTGTCCGGCTGGACGCGGCGCGCGCTCGGCGCCGGAGCCGCGATGGTCGCGGTTCGCAGGTACGGGGGAGACGAGGTCCGCGGCGAGGTGACGCTGCGGCAGGCGGCCGTCCTGCGGATGGCGGAGGGAACCGGGTTCGACTTCACGGCGAGGCTGCCGCTGAAGTTCCTGGCGTCCGTGCCGGACGGCGGGCCGAACGGAGCGCAGTACGGTGCGCACCTGCGCGACGCCATCGACTGGGACATCCGGTTGACGGGTGAGGGCGGCCCACTGCGGCTCACCGTCGCGAGCAACGTCAAGCCCGCCCGCTTCGCCCTGCCGGAGAGCGCGGGGCGCGGCCGGGAGTTCGCCGTCAGCCGCACCGCGTTCGGGAACCTGCGGGGGGTCGAGCGCAGCTGCCGTCCGGTCGTCACGGGCGCCGAGTGGGACGCCAACGGACTGCTCGCACTGACGGGCGATCTCGCCGACCCGGACCACCGTCCCGACCATTTCGTCCTGCGGCGGCGCCGGTCCGGCGATGAGCACCGGGTCCCCGTCAGCTGGGAGGGGAACCGGTTCACGGCCGCCTTCGCCCCCGCGACGATGCCGGTGTTCGGGACGGACCTGCCGCTGAGCAGCGGGACCTGGGACCTGCTGGCGCGCACGCGTGCCGGAGAGGTGGCCGTCGTCGTCGAACGCGAGGCCATCCCCAGCCTGCCCGACCGGCACCGCGCGGGCACCCACGAGTTCGAGGTCGGCGTCCACCAGATCGACGCGCTGATGCTGCACAGCCGCGTGTCCCTGGAGGACGACGAGCGCAGCGGGCATGCGCAGACCCTTCTCCAGCAGAGGGACTATTCCGTCTACCTGCGCAGCCCCCTGGCCGACATGGTGGTGTTCAGCAGCTACAACGGCTCCCAGTACAGCTGCAGCCCGAGGGCCGTCTACGAGGAACTCATCCGCCGCGACACCGACCTGGAATGCGTGTGGGTCTCCCAGGACGACCAATTCGCGGTGGACGGCAAGGCCACGACCGTCTTGGCCGGCAGCCGTGAGCACTACCGCGCGCTCGCGCACGCTCGGTACCTCGTCGCCAACCATGCGCTGCCGCAATGGTTCTTCAAGCGGACAGGCCAGATCTACCTCCAGACCTGGCACGGCACCCCGTTGAAGCGCCTCGCCTACGACCTGCAAGACATGCCGTACCAGCGCACCGAGCGGCTGGACTGGATGGAGGAGGAGGTCCCCCGATGGGATCTCCTGCTGTCCTCCAGCCCGTACGCCACCCAGGTCATGCGGCGGGCCTTCCGGTACGAGGGTGAGGTCCTGGAGACCGGGTTCCCGCGCAACGACATCCTCAGCACGCCCGAGTGGGAACGCATCGGGACCCATATCCGGAAGCGCCTGGGGATCCCGCAGGGCAAGAAAGTCGTCCTCTACGCGCCGACCTGGCGGGACGACCGGCATCACGCAGAAGGCAGGCAGGGCTTCTCGCTGGAGCTGGACCTGGAGACCATGCGCCAGGCCCTGGGTGACGACTACGTCCTCCTCCTGCGGACGCACCACCTCATCACCGACCGAGACCGGATCGCCGCGAACCAGCTAGCGGAGTACGACTCTGGCCCGTTCGTCATCGACGTGTCCCGGTACCCGGACATCGCCGAGCTGTACATGGCGGCCGACGTGCTCGTCACGGACTACTCGTCCGCCATGTTCGACTACGCGATCCTGGGCCGTCCCATCGTCCTGTTCACCTATGACCTGGACTGGTACCGCGACCACGTGCGCGGCTTCTACTTCGACCTGGAGGCCGAGGCGCCCGGTCCGGTCGTGCGTACGTCCGCGGAGGTCGCCGAAGCGGTCAGGGCGGCGCCCGCGGGCGAGCATCGCTACGCGGACGCCTACGACCGCTTCTTCGTGAAGTACTGCCCGCATGACGACGGCCAGGCCGCGTCCCGGGTGGTCGACCGCGTCTTCGGCAAGGCCTGAACGCCAGGGCCCGCCGTCAGCCCGGACGGCGGGCCCGCGCGAACAGCCACACGCCGGGCCATGAGGCGACCGGCAGGCGCCGCTCCAGCGCGGCGGACATGCGCAGCGCCTCGTTGACGAGCGGATGCAGCGGAGCCAGATCCTCGCGCCGCACCGTCCGGTTCCTGAGCAGACGCAGGAGCGGACGATGCAGGACGCCCCTGCTCCACACGCGCTCCAGCACCAGGCCCGCATCCTCCAGCAGTTCGACCAGCGTGCGGCGGGAGTAACGGCGGACGCGTCCGAGAGCCACGTCATGGGCCGACCACAGAGCCATGTCGCAAGGAACCGACACCAGCACCGTCCCACCTGGCCGCAACACCCGCGCGACCTCCGCGGCCGCTCGTTCGTCGTCCTCCACATGCTCAAGGACGTCCAACGCCAGAGCCAGGTCGTACTCGCATGCCGGAAGCGGTAGGTAACGCGCGTCGCCCTCGTAGGCCTCGACACCGTAGGCGCGGGCCAGAGCGACGGCGTCCGGGCTCAGGTCGATCGCCGTGGCGCTCCACCCGTGGCCGGCCAGCACGCGGCAGGACGCCCCGGACGCGGCGCCGATGTCGACGGCCGTCCCTGGCACGCTGAACCGCAGCAGCTCGGCGGACAGGATCTCGCGGCGCTCGCGGTACCACCAGTTGTCGTTCTCGATCCGCGCGATCCGCTGGAGCTCGATGGTGTCCACCGGGCAAGCCGACCGCACCGGACGCGGCGCGTTCCATCGACGCCGCCGCCCGCGCACGGATCGTTGACGCCGCCTTGACCCCGTCCCGGATGAGCGCGCCGTCAGCGCTGCCGACGGTCAGCGCCTCTTGCGGCGGCGCACGAGGAAGCGGACGGCCAGGAGGACGGCGACCAGGCCGCCGACCGCGGGGACGGCCCGCTTGGCGATCGACGGGCCCACGAACTCCAGCAGGTCGATCGCGTCGTCCTTCTCTTCCACGCGCCGCGCGTGCTCGCCTTCGTGGCGCCCGCCCGCGACGTGCAGCGACGGGCGCTCCGCGGGCTCCGCCTCGACGGGGCCGGGCTTGTCGGCGGGCTTCTCCGGCGCCGCGGGCGCCACGCCGGTCTCCGCCTCCGACTCCGGTTCCGCGGCCTTCTCCGGGCTCTCCGGGGCCGCGGCGGGCTCTTCCGCGGGCGCCACGGCGGCGGACGCCGGCGTATCGGGAGCCGCCTCGGCGGGCTTGCCGGCCGGAGCGGCCGGGGCCTGCGCGGCGGCCTCGCCGGGCGCCTCCAGCTCGGCGGCCAGCTGCTTGGCGAACCTTGCGATGATCTTGGAGCCGACCTCGGACAGGATGTTGCGGCCGAACTGCGCCGGGCGGCCCGTCACGTTCAGCTTGGTGTGGACGGTCACGCGGGTGACGCCGTCCTCCTCGTGCAGCCTCGCCTGCACGGTCGCCGCCGCGGTCCCCGACCCGCGGGCCTCCTTGGCGGACGCCTCCATCGTGACGACGCGGGACGACTCGTCCGCCGAGACGATCCGCGCGGTGCCGCGGTAGGTGATGGTCATCGCGCCGACCTTCACCTTCATCCGGCCCGCGTACTCCCCGCCGTCGACCGAGTCGAGCGTCGCGCCCGGCATGCAGGCCGCGACGCGCTCCACGTCGAGCAGCACCGACCAGGCCTGATCCACCGGCACGGGGACGGTGAAATCGTGGTCGAGCTCCATGATCAGTGTCCTTATCGTCCGGAGACCTCGCCCCGACCCTACGGCGGCGGCCCGTCGCGTCGCCAGTGGGGCCCCGGGCACCTCGCCACACCTCACCCGTTGCGCTACCCCGCCCCGCGGTGAACATGCGGAGCGGTGCGCACGCGGCCGGGCGCCGGGGCGACGGGACCCGGCCGCGTGTGCACGCCGCGCGGGTCAGCCCGCGGCGGCCGCCAGCGCGCGCGCCGTCAGCACCGTCGCCAGATGCGCCCGGTACTCCGACGACCCGTGCAGGTCCGTGGGCGGCTCCGTGCCCGCCGCGGCCTGCGCGGCGGCGGTCCGGAAGGCGTCCCGCGACGCCGGCCCCCCTCGGACGGCGGTCTCGACCGCGCTCGCCCTGACCGGGGCCGGGCCCATGTTGGTCAGCGCGACGCGCGCCTCTTCGACGCCGTCACCGTCGCGGTGCACGGCGCACGCCACCCCGACGATCGCCCAGGCCTGCGCCGTCCGGTGGAACTTCTCGTAGTGCACGCCCCAGCCCGCACCCAGTTTCGGCACGCGCACGCCCACGAGCAGCTCGTCCGGTTCCATCGCCGACGTCATCCAGTCGACGAAGAACTCCGACGCGGGGATCTCCCGCTCACCGCGCGCGGACCGGACGAGGAGCACCGCGTCCAGCGCGAGCGCGACGGCGGGCAGGTCGCCCGCCGGGTCCGCGTGGGCGAGCGACCCGCCGAACGTGCCGCGGTGCCGGACCGCCGGGTCGGCGACGGTCTCCGTCGCCTGCACGATCAGCGGGACGTGCTCGCGCACCAGCGGATCGCGCATCACCTGGTGGTGCGTGGCCATGGCGCCGATGAGCAGCGAGTCGCCCTCGTCGCGGATCTCCCGGAGCGCGTCGAGCCCGCCCAGGTCGATCAGCGCGTCCGGATAGGCGAGCCGCAGCCGCAGCAGCGGCATCAGGCTCTGCCCTCCCGCCAGCACCTTGGCGTCCTCGCCCGCGTCGGCCAGCGCCCGGAGGGCGTCGTCCACCGAGGCGGGACGGACGTAGTCGAACGTCGCGGGGATCACTGGTCACCTCCGGCCGAACCGAGCCCGCCGCCCGCGCCCGGTTCCGCGGCCGCAGGCTTCTCCTCCGCGCGCATCGCGCGCCACACGCGTTCGGGCGTGCACGGCATCGGCACGTCGTGCACGCCGTAGGGGCGCAGCGCGTCCACGATCGCGTTGACGACCGCCGGGGTCGAGGCGATCGTGCCGGCCTCGCCGACGCCCTTCACGCCCATCGGGTTGGACGTCGCGGGCGTCTCGGTGCGGTCGGTCGTGAACGTCGGCAGGTCCGCGGCCGACGGGACCAGGTAGTCGGCCATCGTCGTGGTCGTCAGGTTGCCGTCCGCGTCGTACACGGCCTCCTCGTAGAGGGCCTGCGCGATGCCCTGCGCGAGCCCGCCGTGGACCTGGCCCTCCACGATGAGCGGGTTGACGACCTTGCCCACGTCGTCCACCGCCACGTACTTGCGGAGCTTCACCATCCCGGTCTCGGTGTCGACCTCGGCCGCGCACAGGTGTGTGCCGTGCGGGAAGGAGAAGTTCTCCGGGTCGAACGTGGCGTCAGAGTCCAGGGACGGTTCGATGCCGTCCGGCAGGTCGTGCGCGGCGAACGCGGCCAGCGCGACCTCCTGGATCGTCTTGCCCTCCTCCTGGACGCCGCGGACGCTGAACCGTCCGCCGGAGAACTCCAGGTCCTGCTCGGACGCCTCCAGCAGATGAGCGGCCACCTTCCGGGCCTTGTCCACCACCTTCTCGCAGGCGGAGAACAGCGCGACGCCTCCCACGGCCAGGGAACGGGACCCGTAGGTGTCCATTCCCTTGGGCGAGATGGCGGTGTCGCCGTGCAGGACCTTCACGTCCTCGAACGGCACGCCGAGCCGGTCGGCGGCGATCTGCGCCCACGCCGTCGCGTGGCCCTGCCCGTGCGGGGACGAACCCGTGACCACCTCGACCTTGCCGGACGGCAGCACCCGCACCGACGCGTGCTCCCAGCCGCCGGCCCCGTACGACAACGACCCGAGGACTCGGGACGGGGCGAGACCGCACATCTCCGTGAACGTGGACACCCCGATGCCCAGCTGCACGGGATCGCGCCGTTCCCGCCGGTCCGCCTGCTCCGCGCGGAGCTTGTCGTACTGGAACAGCTCCAGCGCCTTGTCGGTCGCCGCCTCGTAGTTGCCGGTGTCGTAGGTGAGGCCCGCGATCGTCTCGTACGGGAACTCATCGTGCGCGATCCAGTTGCGGCGCCGTACCTCGATGGGGTCGATGCCCAGCTCGTCGGCCAGCTCGTCCATCATCCGCTCGATGGCGTAGGTGGCCTCTGGGCGGCCCGCGCCCCGGTAGGCGTCCGTAGGCGTCTTGGTGGTGAAGACCCCCGTGCAGGTGAACGACAGCGCGTCCATCTTGTAGATGCCGTTGAACATGAACGCGCCCAGCAGCGGGATGCCGGGAGTGACCAGCATCAGGTACGCGCCCATGTCGGCCAGCAGTTCGACCTTCAGGCCGCGGATCCGGCCGTCGCGCTCGGCGGCGAGCGTGAGCCGCTGGATCTGGTCGCGGCCGTGGTGGACGGTCATGTTGCCCTCGCTGCGGGTCTCCGTCCACTTGACCGGACGGCCGAGCCTGCGGGCGAGCAGCAGCGCGAGCACCTCCTCCCCGTACACCTGGAGCTTGGAGCCGAAGCCGCCGCCGACGTCCGGGGCGACGACCCGGATCCGGTGCTCGGGGATCTCGGTGACCGTGGCCAGCATCAACCGCAGGATGTGCGGGATCTGCGTGGCCGAGTACAGCGTGAACTCGTCCCCCTCGGGGACGCACAGCACCGACCGCGGCTCCATGGCCGTCGGGATGAGCCTCTGCTGGACGTAGCGGCGCTCCAGCACGACCGGCGCGTCCCGCATCGCGGCGTCGAGATCCCCGTTCTCGAACACCCACGTGTAGGACTTGTTCGTGCCGAGGTCCTCGTGCACCAGATCGGCGCCGTCGGCTATGGCCGCCTCCATGTCCACCACGGCGGACAGCGGCTCGTAGTCGACGTCTATCTCCTCCAAGGCGTCGATGGCCGCGGCCTTGTCGCGGGCCACGACGCATGCGACGGGCTCACCGACGTAGCGGACCTCGTCCACCGCCATGGGCGGATGGGCCGGATGCTTCATGTCCTCTGTCACGACCCACGCGCAGGGCAGCGAACCCTGTTCCGCGGCGAAGTCCTGGCCGCTGAACACGGCGACGACTCCGGGACGCTCCTTCGCGGGCGCCGTGTCGACGCCGGTGATCCGGGCGTGCGCGAACGGGCTGCGCAGGAACGCCACGTGCAGCGTCCCCGCCGGCGTCATGTTGTCGGTCCACCGCGTCCGGCCCGTGATGAGCCGCGCGTCCTCCGACCGCTTGCGCGGGGTGCCGACCTCCTGCACGGTCACGGCGTCACCTCCTGGCGACCGGGCTCGCGCATGTCGCTCGCCGCCCGCCGCACGGCCTTGACGATGTTCTGGTAACCGGTGCACCTGCACAGGTTCCCTTCCAGCCCCTCCCGGACCTCGTCCTCGGACGGGTCGGGGTTCTCCCTCAGCAGGTCGAGCGACGCCATGATCATGCCGGGTGTGCAGTAACCGCACTGCAGCGCGTGCTCCTCGTGGAAGGCCCGCTGCATCGGGTGCGTGTCGCCGTCGACGCCGAGCCCCTCGACGGTCGTCACGTCCAGGCCGTCCGCCTGGACGGCGAGCACGGAGCAGCTCTTCACGCTCATCCCGTCCATCAGGACGGTGCAGGCTCCGCAGTTGCTGGTGTCGCACCCGACCGGGGTCCCGACCTTTCCCAGCCGTTCGCGCAGATAGTGGACGAGAAGGAGGCGCGGCTCGACGTCGTCTTCGTACGTCGCTCCGTCGACCTCCACATGGATACGTGGCATGCGGTTTCTCCCAGGGACGTCTCGGGGTGGACTGTGCGAGGCGTCCCTGGGAGGAGCGCGCTGATCCGGCCACGTCATCGGGGCCACCTCCGTGGAAGGCGACCCTCCGAACCTATGCCGGGGTTGAATGCCGTACTAGTCCTCAGAGTCGCTTATTTACCGACGTCTGGGGGACTGATGGCCGCTAGTGCACGCGGAGCAGAACCGGCCAGGTCTTCGGCCCGACGATCCCGTCGTCGTCGACGCCGCCCCACCGCTGCATGGCCTTCACGGCCGTCTCGGTCGTGTCGTCGAACTTCCCGGTCATGCTCACCTCGGGGTGGCTGCGCGCCAGGAGGAGCCCCTGCAGGGTCTCCACGTGCTCCCCGGAGTCGCCCTTGTTCAGCTCGGGCAGCTTCTTCACCATGTCCTCCGTCCAGTTGCCCCCGCCGTAGGCGGGCCGTCCGTAACCAGCGATGACACTGGAGTCCCTCACGCGGCGCCTCACCGAGTCGCTCGTGTTGCCCTCGATCGTCTGCAGCCGCCCGCCGCCGAGGACCTTCTCGACCACGCCGACGTGGTCGATCGCGCCGACGCTGTTGGTGGCGCCCCAATCGAAGAACACGATGTCGCCGGGCTTCGCCTGGTTGACGCTTGCGGTCGTCCCGCTGTGCCAGCGCCCGGCCTTCTGGAAGTCCTGCGCGTGGCTCACCGTGTAGGCGCGGTCCCCGCCCGGCAGGACGGCGCTCGCGTTGCCGCTGTGCCGCGCCCAGTAGGTGATGGCCATGTCGCACCAGGGCGCGCTGAGGAACTCGCTCCCGTGCCGGGAGGCGTACTCCCGGGTGAGGCTGTTCGGCCGGCCCGACATCCCGAGCGACTTGCGGGCCTCGGCGATCATCCCCGCGGCGCTCATGCCGGGCCTTCCTGCTCGGTTCCGTCCAGCTCGGGGTCGTCCTGGAGCGCCTGGCCCTGTCCGCGAAAGATCCCGTCGGTGTCGGGCTCGCCGTACAGCTCCCGGAGGACCTGCTCCTCGTCGGGTTCGGTGGCCCGGTGGACGTTGGGGTTCACGTCCACTTCGTCCATGTGGGCCGCTTCCGCGATGTCTGTTTCGGTCTGGGGGGTCACGTTGCTTCTCCGCAGCGTCGGACTGTCCGATCGGTCGGGAGCCTCCTGCCGTTCCGTGCGCGGCTCCGGGCCGACCGTAATGGGAACAACCCCACTTTCTCCGGATTTTGCGCTAAAACACTTGTTTGCTGGTTTTCTGCCTTCACCAGCGGAGACGGCCGATCGGCCGAGGCGTGCCTCCGGTGCCCGATCCCCCGGCGGGGGAGGGCGCGGCGCCTCCCGATGCCTGTCGGGAACGTTCCAAGTCGGGAGAGCGAAGGCGCGGAGCGGGCCGGGGGAAAAGGGGCTTCCGGGGCGGCCCATGGCGCTCTGAGCAGGGGATTTCCGCCGTTTCCGGGGTAGGGGCCGCCTATGTTCTTCTTCGCCTCTTCCCGGCTGGGTTGCCTAGGGTCATTGCTCGTGACCCTGGTGCTCACCTGGGTCGTCTACGTGTTCCTCAGCCGCTGAGCCCGCCGCGCGGGGCGAGGGCTCGCCGGGGGTGGCCGCACCCCCCGCCGGGTGGATTCCGGTCGACTCTGGGTGATCGGCTTGACAAGGTTCGGTCACCGAGTGTCTCCTTGTGTGCGTGACGAACCGCGCGCAGACCGACTGCCCCGTGGCCCTGGGCCGCGTGGCCAGCGCGCTGTGTCCTTCGTGTTGTCGCTGATCCCCGTATCGGGCGATCGCCGCTCTCGCTGACGAGCCTTTTCCAGCCGGCACACGTACGAAGGACTTCCCGTGGACCTCTCCGTGGTTCCCGATCTCACCATGCGCGGCCAGGACGACCCGCACGGCCGCGCGGCCGCCGCCCGTCCCGCGACCGTCGGGCAGCTCGCCGCCCGGGTCGGCGACCTCGCCGGACGCCCCGCCGAGTGGTGGCGGCTCGTCCGGTTCGACGCCGCCGGGCCGGTGCACGTCCCGCTGGGCGGCCCGACCTGGCTGACCACCTGGCCGCCCGGCCACGGCGGGACCATCCGCGCCCACGTCAGCACCCTGATCGCGGGCGAGCTGGCGGAGGTGGTGATCACCTCGCGCGGCGTCACCGAGCGTCCGCTGCGGGCCAACCGGGTCCGGGTGCACGGCGGCGCGCCCACCCTCCCGCAGGGCGGCCCCTGCGACGGGACGCACGCGCTGACGAACCCGGGTCCGGCCTTCGCGGTCAGCCTGCACGCAGCCGAAGGACGTCCTTGGGACCTCCCGTCCACGTGACCACCAGCTTCCCCGAGCGCAGGGCGGCCCGTCCGTCGGTCCGGTCGCGGGAGCCGTTCGCGCAGCTCAGCTTGATCCGGCCCTGCGCGTCCACGGTGCCGGTGCAGAACCCCGGAGCGTTCAGGGTGGCGGCGCCCCGGTAGAGGAAGAGCGCCACCCGCCGCGAGCCGGAACCCGCCGTCCATGTGCCGTCCAGCTGGGACTTCTTCTCCGCGCCGGGCCGCACCCCGTTCAGCACCGGCGGCGCCGGCCGCGCCGTCGGCGCGGACGGCGAGGGCCCGGACCCGGGCTCGCTCGAACCGCTGCAGCCGGCCAGCGAGGCGGCGAGCAGCACGGCAAGCGGCAGGCACAACGCGGTGAGGGGCGGGCGCAGGGCGGGCACGGCCGGCCGCATGGTTCTTCCAGGGAAAGAGAGCGCGCGGCGGGCCCCGGGGGATTAGGCCCGCCGCGCGCGCACCGGGGGGTCGGCGCGGGACGGAAGGGGCGGCCCGGACGGCCCACGCAAGATCCACACCCAATAGAAACCCGTGCGTTTTTCACGTCAAGGGAGTCGGTGCCGACCGGCCGCATCCGGTCAGCCGGGGTCGCCGGCCAGGTAGGGGGAGGCGGCCTCGCGGCCGACGAGGGGGAGCAGCGCGAAATAGGTGAGGGACGGCAGCAGCGACGGCAGCTCCTCCGCCTCGCCCGTCTCCATCTGGACGTGGATCGCGCTGTAGATCCCGCCCACGATCGCGTCCACCACCGAGACCGGGACGGGTGGCAGGGACGGGTCGGCGAAGAAGACGCGGAACCGCAGGAGGTTGTCGATGCGCGCCTGCCTGACCTGCTGCCCGGCCGCGTTCACCTCCACCAGCGACGCCCGCGCGAACCGCGGTTCCCTGGCGAGGGCGGCCAGCAGCGTGCGCAGCCCCGCGTGGATCCCGTCCGGCCAGGACGGCGCGGCCTCGTAGGCCTCCGTCATGCGGCGGAGCAGGATGTCCATGCCGCGCTGGTAGGCGGCGAGGAAGCACTCGTCCAGGTCGGAGAAGTGCGCGTAGAACGTCTTCTTCGTGACGCCCGCGCCCTCGGTGACCCCGCTGATCGTCGTGTGCGCGAAGCCCCGCTCCGAGACGACGTGGACGAACGCGTCGATCAGCCGCTCGCGCTGGATCCCGGCGACGGTCTCCGGGGAGAGCCCGTGCCGGCCCGGCTTGATGGCGCGGTTAGGGTCGAGCGCGGACCGCGAGCCGGGCAGCGCGTCCGCGCACCCCGTCTCCGGTGTCCCGGTCGTCCCCGCCATCGGCCCTCGATCCGTCACCTGCCGTCGAGGTCACATTACTTGGCGTTCCCCGCGCGGAGGGAAGCCCCGGGCCGTGCGGCGCGGGTCACAGCGGGCCCGCGGGGGCCGGCGCGTCAGCGCAGGTCGCGACGTCGCGAGCGGGTCAGGACCCGGACGGTCCCGACGAGCCCGAGACCGATCAGCACGACCGGGACCATCGCCGTGACGGGCAGGACGTCCCCGTCCGTCAGGCCGTCGGCGAGGAACAGGCCGGCCAGGAGGAGGAAGAACAGCCCCGTCACGGGCCCCGCCGGATCGAACCGGAACCGCTTCTCGCCCGCCGCCTTCTTACCGGCCATCTTCCCGCCCGCCCTCACTCGCTCGAACCGTCTCGTCGCGTTCCGTCCCACGGGCCGTCTTGCCGGCCTGCCCGCGCTCAGACACGGTGCACGTCCACGTCTCCGAGCTTCCCGCGGATCCGCAGGACGATCACCGGCGGGTTCGCGGCGGCCGCGCCCTCCGGCTCCAGGGTCCGCACGACCCTGGCGGCGGGCCCGCTCGTCGTCCGGTGGTCGACGCGCACGTCGCCGAGCCCGATCCGCGCGTCCACCAGCACGCGGGCGGTGGGCGGCACCGTGACCTCCAGCCCTCCGACGCCGACCTCGGCGTTGATCGTGACCCGCTGGCCGGCCGCGATCGGCAGGGCGGTGAGGTCGAGGTCGCCCTGGCCGACGCCCACCTTGAACACCCGGCCGATCTGCGAGGTGTCGGTGGGCCGCCAGTCGATCTCCCCGTACTCGGCGTTGCGCGGGACGTCGCCCGCGACCGCGGTGGTCAGCATGGCGAGGGTCAGCATGGTCCCGGCCGCCGCGAGGCCGCGCGTCCGGAACCAGCCGCCGACGACGAGGCCGAGCCCGAGGACGGCTAGCGCGGGCGCCATGACGATCAGCCAGGAGTCCGGGGCGGGGTAGGACCGGGCCACCGGGATCAGCGCCGCGCCGGCGCCCATGGCCGCGAGCAGCGTGATCGCCGCCACCGGCGACGTCCCGCCGCCGCACCCCTCCCGGGCGGGCGCCGCGGACGCGGTGCCCGAGGGTGCCGCGGTGCCGGGCGCGTCCGTCCAGGCGGCCGAGTACGCGGCGAGATCGATCATGCCCTCGGGCAGCCCGCCCGCCCCCGGCCGGGACGGGCCGCCGTCGCCGGGGGACCCGCCGGCGCGCGCGTCCTTGCCGAGGGAGACGCCCGCGGTGGACGCGGTCTCCGCCGGCGTCCACGTCGCGGAGGGCTCCGGGGCGTGCCCGGTGATCCGTTCGGGGACGGTCCGCGCCACCGACACGAGGTCCACGCCCCGCGAGTGCGCGACCGCCAGCACCAGCCCGAACACCACCAGCGGCGCGACGGCGTCGGTGGGGACCCCGCCGAACAGGCTGAACGCGACGCCCACGCACAGCAGCGCGCCGAGGATCGTCAGGACGGCCTGCCCGTCGAACCACCGCTTGAGCCACTGCTCGGCGAGCGAGGACTCTCCCGGGCTCGCCGGCATCAGCAGCGCCGCCACGATGTAGAGGAAGATCCCCTGCCCGTGCGCGAGGGCGAGGACCGCGAACCCGACGCGGAACACGACCGGGTCGATGCCGGTGTAGCGCGCGAGGCCCGTGCACACGCCGGCGAGCACCTTCCGCTCGGAGTCCCGCGCGAGCCGCCGGTAGCCGCCCGCCGCCCGCTCGCCGGGGCCGTGCCCTCCGAGGTCGTCCCCTCCGAGTTCGTGCTCGCCGGCGGCGGGCCCGTCGCCGGTGCTCCCGCGCAGGTCCTCGTTCCGGTCCTCTTTCTCGCCCATGCCAGCCATGGTCGCCTGTCGCGCGGGGCGCGCGGTATAGGGGACGTCCCTGATTCCGACCCTGAGACCGGTCCGGGGTGGGTCCCTGATGCGAATCATGTCCGGGCGTGTGACGATCGATGACGTGGGAGAACCTAGGGAAGGGCGGCGGTGAGCCAGGAGACGGCGGGACGGGCCGCGCCGCCACCGGGACCGGTGGGCGCGACGTCCCTCGGGCCCGCCCGGCTGGAACGGGCCTCCGAGGGGCGGCTGGTCGCCGGGGTGTGCCGGGGCCTCGCCGTGCACCTCGGCGTGGACGTGTTCCTCGTGCGAGGCGCATGCGTCCTGCTCACGATGGCGAGCGGGCTCGGCGTCGCCGCCTATGCCGCGTTCTGGATCCTCGTCCCCGCCCGGGAGAGGACCCCGGCCGAGAAGGCCGGGCGGCGGCGCGGCCGGGACTGGGGCCAGCTGCTCGCCTACGCGACCGTCGCGTTCGGGCTCGCGACACTGCCGTGGGGCGCGGCGGGGGTCGTCCGGTGGGCGCTGTGGCCGTTCGTCGTCGGCGGCGTCGGCGCCGCGATCCTGTGGCAGCAGGCCGACCGCGACCAGCGGCAGCGCTGGACGCTGCCGCTGCGCGAGCGGTGGCTGCGCAGCCTGCTCGGCCTGCTCCTCGTCGTCGGCGGCATCGGCGGTTTCGTGGCGCAGAAGGTGGAGGCCGACCAGGCGCGCTCCGTCGTGATCGCCATGCTGATCATCCTCACCGGCGTCGCGGTGATCGTGACGCCGTGGGTCGTGCGGCTCTGGCAGGACCTCGACGCCGAGCGGCACGAGCGCATCCGCTCCCAGGAGCGCGCCGAGCTGGCCGCGCACATCCACGACTCGGTGCTGCACACGCTGACCCTCATCCAGCGGAACGCGCACGACACCCGCGAGGTGCAGCGGCTCGCCCGCTCCCAGGAGCGGACGCTGCGGTCCTGGCTCTACCAGCCGCGCGCCGATCCCGACCAGACGTTCGCCGCCGCGATCAGGGAGGCGGCCGGCGAGGTCGAGGACGACCACAACGTCCCGATCGAGGTCGTCTGCGTGGGCGACACGGCACTGGACGAGCGGCTCGGCTCCGCGCTGCAGGCCGCGCGGGAGGCGATGGTGAACGCCGCCAAGTACGCCGAGGCGCCGTCGGTGTCGGTGTACGCGGAGGTGGAGGGCGACGAGATCGCGATCTTCGTCCGCGACCGGGGCAAGGGATTCGTTCTCGACCAGGTCCCGGAGGACCGGATGGGCGTGCGAGGGTCCATCATCGGACGTATGGAGCGCAACGGCGGCAAGGCCACCGTCCGCACCGCGCCGGGCGAGGGCACCGAAGTCCGCCTGGAGATCAAGAAGTCGTAGCGCGGCTTCCCGGGGACGACCCGGGGGGCGGGACATGGGCGGGACGTTGACATGAGCGAGGCGTTGAAGAGGGTCGTGCTGGTCGACGACCACCAGATGTTCCGGACCGGCGTGAAGGCGGAGCTGGGCGGCGGCGTCGAGATCGTCGGGGAGGCCGGCGACGTCGACGAGGCGGTCGCGGTGATCCGCGGGACGGCGCCGGACGTGGTACTGCTGGACGTCCACCTGCCCGGCGGCGGCGGGATCGAGGTGCTGCGGCGGCTGCACGGCGCCGTCTCGTCCAAGTTCCTCGCGCTGTCGGTGTCGGACGCGGCGGAGGACGTGATCGGCGTTGTCCGGGGCGGGGCGCGCGGCTACGTCACCAAGACGATCTCCGGGCCCGAGCTGACGGACGCGATCGGCCGGGTCGCCGACGGGGACGCGGTGTTCTCGCCGCGTCTGGCCGGGTTCGTCCTGGACGCGTTCGCCGCCACGGACGCCCCGGCGGTCGACCCGGAGCTGGACCAGATCACCCAGCGGGAGCGCGACGTGCTGCGGCTGATCGCGCGCGGCTACGCCTACAAGGAGATCGCCAAGGAGCTGTTCATCTCGGTGAAGACGGTGGAGACGCACGTCAGCAGCGTCCTGCGGAAACTCCAGCTGTCGAACCGGCACGAGCTGTCGCGCTGGGCCGCCGCCCGCCGCCTCGTCTAGCGAGCGCTCGGCTTCCCCTCGCGAAGCCCGGAGTAAACGTTTTCACTACAGTCGTGAGCGAATCGTAATCCGCGGTGGCCGCGCATCATGATCACCACCACCCTCCGGTGTGGAACAGTCGCTCGTCATGACATATCCCCCACCCGGGCCCGGGCAGCCGGGCCCCCAGGCCCCCTATCCGCCCCCGCCCCCGCCGATGCCGGGCGACCACGGTCCCGGCTCCCCGTACGGATCCGGCGCCGAGAAGACCAACGGGCTGGCGATCGCCGCGTTCGTGACCGGCCTCCTCGGATGCCTCGGTGTCGTCGGCCTCGTCCTCGGAGCCGTCGCCCTCAGCCAGATCTCCAAGAAGGGCGGCAAGGGCCGCGGCCTCGCGATCGCCGGGATCGTCCTGTCCTGCCTGTGGATCGTGGGCGGCATCGCCGCCTTCGCGCTGAGCGGTGACGGCTCGTCCGGCGGCGCCGGAGCGACCCCAAAGGTCACCCAGACCAAGCCCAAGGAGGTGGACGCCAAGAAGATGAAGGTCGGTGACTGCATCAACGACAACTCGGGCGCCACCAGCACCGCGACCGAGGAGCCGGTCGAGGTGGAGAGCGTCAAGATCGTCCCCTGTGCGGGGCCGCACGACGGCGAGGTGACGGCCGTCTTCCGGCTGAAGGGGTTCGTCATGCCGCCCGAGGCGCGGCTCCAGCAACTCGCCTCGAACGGGTGCAAGCTCCGCACGCAGGCCCGGATCAACCGCGACCCGGCCGCGCGGGGCATCGCGAACTCCTACTACTACCCGACGGCCGACTCGTGGAAGTCCGGCGACCGCGTCGTGACCTGCGTCGCCGTGGCCGCCGCCGACGGCAAGAAGCTCACCCGGCCCCTGCACCGCTGACGTTCCCGGCGTACGCTGGGCGGCCGGCCCGCCGCCCGGTCCGGAGCCACGGCTCCCCGGTCCTCCCGATTTCTTGCGCCCCGCCTCTTCGCACCGGTTTCTCCGAGCAAGAGGCCCTCTCCAGGCGCCCCTCCCGAACCCGCTCGCGGCCGTCACGCGCGCAATCCGTCGACGACCATGTCGGCGACGTGTTCGACGGTGGACACCCCCGCCTCCATCGTCGGGTTGCCTGCGCTGCACACCGCGATGAGGAAGTCGTGGTCGTGCCCGCTGACGCGGCCGATGCTGTTGATCGACCAGCCGTGCCCCTGGAAGCGGAGCGGCACCCACCCGTTCTTCAGCGCCACCCTCTCTCCCGGACGCGCCGCCGCGCTGACGCCCCACGCCTGCTCGTCCAGCACGGAACCCATCAGGCCGAGGACGTACCGGCGGCCGCGCGCCTTCAACGGGCCGCCGTCCGACACCAGGTTCGTCAGCAGGCGCACCTGGTCGCTCGGGCTCGTGAGGGACGACCCCCACGAGGTGGGGAACGGCTTGGTGTGCCTCAACCCGAAGGCCCTGTTCGCCTCGGCGACCCCGGGGCCGTACCCGGCCCTGGAGTACAGGGCGCTCGCCGCCGCGTTGTCGCTTTCCCGGATCATCGTCCCGGCCAGCGCCCGCTCCGCGCCGGTCAGCCCCCGGCCGTCGCGCTGCCGTTGCAGAAGGAGGCTCGCCAGGATGTCGACCTTCACGATGCTGGCGGTGACGAACCGGCCGTCCGCGTTCTCGCCGAACGACCTCCCCGTCCGCAGGTCCGTCACCATCACCCCCGCCCTCCCCGGACGTTTCCGGAGATAGGTGCGCACGGAGCGGCGCAGCGCCCCGGAGTCGAGCGGGCGGAGCGCCAGCCGGACCGTGGACACCTCCCGCCCCGCCGCCGCGGACTCTCCGGCTTTCGCGACGATCCCGCCCGCGCGCGGCTCCCCGTCCGCCTTGAACCAGTAGGCGGCCGAACCCGCCCCGGTGCCCGCCACGAGAGCGAGCACGATGAGATGACGCCGCATCGATTCCCCCGAATGTCATGCGACCGAAACCAACATCCAAACCGAAACGAAAGCGCCTAAAGCGGCATAAATGCCCCCGAGTCATGCAGGCCGCCGCGCACCACCCGGCCGGCGTTCACCACCGGGCGGGCGTCCGATGAGCCGAAGGCCCCGCGTGCCCCCCAAGCGACGACCGGCCCGCTGGAGGCCTGACCTACAGGCCGTGCATGGCGTCGCGGGTATGCACCGCCTTGCGGGCGTGCGCGTCCCCCTGGGCGGCGTGGATGCCCAGGTACAGGCGGGACCTAGGGCCCGTCTCGAAGCGGCCTCGGCCACGCGCGCGAACGCGTGACCTGCCCGGTGGAGCAAAGCCGAAGGCGAGCGGAACCGGGCAGATCGCGAAGCGATGCCGCGTTCGCCCAGGCCCGGTCACGCAGCGAGCCGCCAGGCGAGCTACGTGGGCCGGGACGTGGAAACACAGCCGCCAGGCGAGCTATGTGGGCCGGGACTGAAAACTAGAGGGCGCCCGGCAGGCGGGCCGGGCAGCCCGGCTCGCAGCGCTCGGAGTGCCGCGCCACCCGGTGCGCGTAGGCGTCGAGACGGCGGCGCAGGACGGCGCTCGTGAGCGGACCGGTGCCAGGGAAGCCGTCCACCTCGCCGCGCCAGCGGATCAGCGTGCCCGCGAAGTGCGGCTCCAGCGTGATGTCCGCACGAAGGCGCCGCTCGGGATGGCCGGCCAGCGCGATGTACCCGTAGTGCCGCGGCGGATCCCAGGCCACGACCTCCTCGCGCCACGACCGGACGTACCGGACGGCGCCGAGCCCGTTCGGGTGCTCCTGTCCGGCGGACTCCCGCCGCACCCTGGTCCAGAAACCGCCCCACTCGTCCCATGCCTCAGGCACGCACAGGTGCTTGAAGATCACCTCAGGCGCGGCGGCGGATGTGGCGGTGGCCTCGATCTCACGCGGCATGACGACCCCCCGAGTTCTGTCACAAGGGGTACATGCCCGCTCGGAGGCTGATTACGGCTTGTAAGAGGTTGTATTTGCTAAGTGACCGAGACTTGAGCGGCCTGACCGCTTCGGTGAGCCTTTGGGAGGGCGCCGCATTGCCCGGCGCGGCGGGCCTTTTCGCGGGTCGGGGCTCAGGCGGTGTCGATGACCTGGAACGACTCGGCCAGGTGTCCCTCGGGCAGCCCCGCGGCGGCGGCGTTGCTCCCGAGCCAGCCGCGCAGCATCTCCGGCAGGCCGTCCCCCATGTGCCCGGTCTGGCTGGCGTGCGCCCGCAGCGCGTTCACCTTCCGGTCGAACTGGTCGGTGATGTCCACGTAGTGGTCGGCGACGGGGCCGCCGGACAGCCACACCTCACGCGCCGTCCACGCCTCCAGCCCCTCGTCGGAGAGCAGCTCCGGGAACGCGTAGGGGTTGCGGGCGTCGGGGTAGACGGCGTCGAGCGCGGCCGCCCCGACCGCGCGGTGGTCGGGGTGGCTCGGGTAGATCCGCTCGTAGTTGCGCTCCGGGCTCGGCATCAGCACCCGGTCCGGGCGCACCTGCCGGATCACGCGGGAGATGTCGCGGCGCAGGTCGAAGCTCACCTCGACCCGCCCGTCCGGGTAGCCGAGGAACCGGACGTCGCTCACCCCGACGCACTTGGCCGCCGCGCGCTGCTCCTCGCGGCGCAGCGCGGCCATCTCCTCGCGGGTGACGCCGTCGTCGAAGCCGCCCGCGTCGCCGTCGGTGACCATGAGGTAGACGACCTCGATGCCGCGGTCCGTCCAGCCCGCGACCGTCCCCGCCGCGCCGAAGTCGACGTCGTCGGGGTGCGCCATCACGGCGAGGATCCGCTGCAGCTCGCTGTCGTCCAGAACGTTGGTCACATCTTCAACAATAAGGTCGGCCAACGGTTCCGGCATACCCGGATATCGCTGCTTTCAGCGAACGTTCCGGGTGCGCCGGGTGGCCCGCGCGTCGACACCGGAAGGCCGGCGGGACGTACGCCCTGCTCAGAACGCCATGAGAGCCGACAGCAGGCGCTCCTGGAACTCCGCCACGTCGCTGCCCACGGCCACCTTCACCGGACGGCGGGCGTCGTCGGCGGGCAGCGAGCGGGCGTCCCACACGGTCGTGCCCCGCGTCAGCTCGCCCCGCAGCTCCACCCGTACCGGACGATGGGCGTACTCGCCGAGCTCCGGGTCGACGATCAGCATCGCGGCGAGGGCGTCGTGGATGACGGCGCCGCGGCGCTTCAGGGTGGGCGTGTAGGCGTCCGCGTAGAACTCCAGGATGTCCGCGGCGAACCGGGAGACCGGGGTGCCGTGCGCGGCCAGCCGGTCCAGCCAGTCGTCGTGGACGGCGGTCGGGTGGGTGGCGTCCAGCGGCACCAGGACGATCGGCCAGTCCGCCGCGAACACCAGGTCGGCGGCCTCGGGGTCGTGCCAGATGTTCGCCTCGGCGTGCGTGGTGATGTTGCCGGGGTGGTCGAACGCGCCGCCCATCACCACGACCTCGCGGATCAGCGACGGCAGCTCGCCGTCCAGCAGCAGCGCCGCGCCGAGGTTGGTCAGCGGCCCGGTCGCGAGCAGGGTCAGCTCGCCGGGCATCGCGCGGGCCAGCCGGACGATCTGCGCGGCGGCGGGCTCGGCGGTCGGGCGTCCCGCGGGCTCGGGGAGGCGGGTGTCGCCGAGGCCGTCGGTGCCGTGCCAGTCCACCGCGTAGTGCACGTCCTGCGCCATCGGGCGGGCGGCGCCCACCGCGACCGGCACCACCGGGCCGCCCGCGGCCTCCAGGACGCGCAGCGTGTTCAGCGCCCCGGTCATCGGGTCGATGTTGCCGTGGACGGTGCCGACCGCCGCCAGCTCGGCCTCGCCCGCCTGGACCAGCGAGGCCAGGTAGAGCAGCGTCATCGCGTCGTCGATGCCGGTGTCGCAGTCGTAGAGGATCTTCGGTGGCTTCGTCACGGAGGCAACCTAAGCGCACGCGGACCGTCCGGGCATCCCCCCGGGATCTCATGATCGGCGATTGGGCCTGGGACGGGGCTCCTCACCGGGGTAGAGCTGAGACATGCGCAAACTCATCAACGCCCCGGCGGACGTGGTGTCCGACGCCCTGCGCGGAATGGCCGCCGCGCACCCGTCGCTGAAGGTCGACCCCGCGAACGGGACCGTCATACGGGGGGACGCCCCCCGTACCGGCAAGGTCGCCCTGGTCTCGGGCGGCGGATCCGGCCACGAGCCGCTGCACGCCGGATTCGTCGGTCACGGGATGCTGGACGCGGCCTGCTGCGGCGAGGTCTTCACCTCGCCCGTCCCCGACCAGATCATCGCCGCGACGATGGCGGTGGACGGCGGAGCCGGTGTCCTGCACCTGGTGAAGAACTACACCGGCGACGTCATGAACTTCCAGATGGCCGCCGAACTCGCCGAGGACGAGGACATCGAGGTCGTGTCCGTCGTCGTCGACGACGACGTCGCGGTGGAGGACAGCACGTTCACCGCCGGGCGGCGCGGCACCGGCGCCACGCTGTTCGCCGAGAAGATCGCCGGGGCGCTCGCCGAGGAGGGCGCGCCCCTCGCGGACGTGGCGGCCGCGGCCCGGGAAGTGAACGAGCGCAGCCGCTCGTTCGGCGTGGCGCTGTCGTCCTGCACGGTCCCGGCGGCGGGGACGCCGACGTTCGAGCTGGGCGAGGACGAGATGGAGCTCGGCATCGGCATCCACGGCGAGCCCGGCCGCGAACGCGTCCGGGTCGGCACCGCCGAGCAGATCGTGGACGCCGCGCTCAGCGCGATCGACGCGGACATGCCGCTGTCGGGTTCGGAGGTGCTCGTGCTGGTCAACGGTATGGGCGGCACCCCGCTGATCGAGCAGTACGTCGCCTACGCGGCGGCGGCGCGGTGGCTGGAGGGGCACGGCGCGACCGTCGTCCGCAGCCTGGTCGGGCCGTACGTGACCAGCCTGGAGATGGCGGGCTGCATGATCAGCGTGTGCCGGGTGACGCCCGAGCTGACCCGCCTGTGGGACGCGCCCGTCGAGACGCCGGGACTCCGGTGGGGCCGATGAGCGCGGGTTCGACGGACACCGGTTCGATGGACGCGGGGGACTTCGCGGCCTGGATCAGGAGCACGGCCGGGCGGGTGTCCGCCGACGCCGAGCGGCTGACCCGGCTGGACGCGGCGATCGGCGACGGCGACCACGGCCTCAACCTCGACCGGGGTTTCCGCGCGGCCGTGGAGGCGCTCCCCGAGGACGCCCCGCCGGGCAAGGTGCTGATCGTCGCCGGCCGGGCCATCGTGTCGAAGACAGGCGGCGCGTCCGGCCCCCTCTACGGGACGGTGCTGCGCCGCGCGGGCAAGTCCTTCGGCGACGCCGCCGGCGTGGACGCCGCCGCGCTCGGCGCCGCGCTCCGGGCCGCCCTTGAGGGCGTCCAGGATCTCGGGAAGGCCGCCGAGGGCGACAAGACGATGGTCGACGCGCTGGCCCCGGCCGTCGCGGCGTACGAGGCGGCCCTGGCGGACGGCTCCGACCTCGCCGGATGCGCGCGCGCCGCCGCCGAGGCGGCTTCGAAGGGCGCGGACGGCACCGTTCCGATGCGGGCGCGCAAGGGCAGGGCGAGCTACCTGGGCGAGCGCAGCGAGGGGCACATGGACCCCGGCGCCTCGTCCACCGCCCTGGTGCTCGAAGCCCTCGCCGACACCGCGGGGGAGGGGTGACATGGTCGGGATCGTCATCATCTCCCACAGCCGGACGCTCGCCGAAGGCGTCGCCGAGGTCGCCCGCGCGATGGGCGTCGGCAAGGCCGTCGTCGAACCCGCCGGCGGCGACTCCGAGGGGCGCCTCGGGACGAGCATCGACCTCGTCGAGCAGGCGGTCGCCGCGGCGGACGACGGCGACGGGGTCGTGCTGCTCGCCGACCTCGGCAGCTCCGTGCTGACCGCCAAGATGCTCATCGAGGACGCCGAAGGAGACGACGTGGTGCTCGCGGACGCCCCGCTGGTCGAGGGCGCGGTCGCCGCCGCGTCCATGGCGGCGACCGGCGCGGACCTCGCCGCCGTCCACGCCGCGGCCGAATCCGCCCGCGACCACCGCAAGACGAGCTGATCCCCGGAGTGCGGTCAGGGGGTGGCGTCGGGGCCTTCCAGGAGGGTGCCCAGGACGGACGCGACCCCCGCGGTCGGGTCGCCGCGTATCTCGTAGACGCGCGGCTCGCCGGCCGCCCCGTACTCCTCCGCCCCGTCCCCGGACACCGTGATCCGGTACGCGGGCAGGTCGGCGCCGATCTCGCCGGGCTCGCCGCGGGCGTGCGCGGCGGCGAGCGCGTCCACCGCCTCGCGGACGCGTCCCGCCTGCCCGGCGGGGAGGGCAGCGGTGTCGTACCGCGCGACGACCGTGCTGTGGCCGCTGAAACCGCCGGTGCTCTCGATCGTCACGCGCATGCCCGCGCACCTCCCCGTCGACTCGCCTGCTCCCTGCTCGTTACCCGCTCACCGCGGGCCGCCACCTCCCGAACGGTGTCACTTGCCGAACGGTGTCACTTGCCGAACGGGTGCTACTTGCCGAACGCGCTGCGCAGCTCGTCCAGCTGGGCGCGGAGGATGTCGTCGTCCTCCAGCGACCCGCCCTGGGCCAGCTTCTCCGCGGGGACGGCCTGGTACTCGGGCATCTGCATCGTCCCGCAGCAGCGCGACCTGTCCTGGGCGGCCAGCAGGCTCGCCGAGTTCTCGTCGTGCGCCTCGACCTCGGTGACGTCCTGCCCGTCCCCGGTGTACGCGGCCTCGGTCATCGCCATCTGCCCGCTCATGAGGTCGCGCAGCGGCGTCGCCGCCGTCGTGATCTCCCGGACGGCGAACCGGTTGCGGATGAACGTCCGGTAGACGGCCGGGTCGCCGCGGTTCGCCGAGGCCTGCAGCATCTTGTTCGCCACGTCCACGTAGCGGGCGTTCGTCGCGGGGGACGCCACGATGGCGTCGAACACGAGCTTGCACAGCGCGGACGCCGTCTCGATCAGCACGATCGCCGCGTCCTTCGTGCGCTGCTGCCGGCTCAGCTCGAAGGTGTAGACGTCGGCGAGGATGTCGTAGATCGCGCCGGTGAACACCTGCGAGATCGCGTGCACCTCGTTGCCGACCTCGCTGAGCTTGAGGTCGTTGTCGGCGTTGCGGAGCCCGGACGGCATGCCGAGCGCCTTGCCGAACTGCTCGGCCAGGTCAGCCAGGAACGACCTGTCGTGCAGGTTCGCCTTGGTGAGCGAGACGAGGGCGTCCGCCTGGTCCGGTTGCGCCAGGGCCAGGAAGATCGCCGTGATGTCGCCGAACGACTCGTGCAGCCCGCCGGTCTGCGGCGGGGCGTCCGCCGCCAGCCAGCCGGGCTTGAGGCCGTCCAGGACGGCGTGGCCCGTCTCGTGCGCGACGATGTCAAGGGACTGGCACGTGAACAGCACGTTCGACGGCGGCTGCCCCTTCGGCGTGAAGAACAGGAATTTCAGCGCCTTGGCCGTCCGCGTGTAGAACGCGTTCGCGCCCTCGCCGGCGTGCGGGAACACGGTGATGCGTTCGGTGTTGCCCCCGACGTTCCAGGCGAACGGGATCGGAACGCCGCCGTTGTGCCGCTCGTACATGGCCATCGTCTCCCGGACGACGGCGAACGCGTGCGCGCAGTCGAACTGCGGGGTTCCGGGGGTGAACACGAAGTCGCCGTTGATGTTGCGCGCGACCGGGGTGACGCCCTGCAACTCGGTCTGGACGCGCACGTCCATGGGGCCGTTCAGCACCACGGTCGGGATGAAGGTCAGACGCGCGCCCATTTCGGTGACCGACGGGTCCTGCTTGTAGATCAGGAACCTGTGGCCGGGCTGCGCCGGAACCGGTACCGGCACCGGCCGCGGGACGGCGCGCGCGAGCGGCGGTGCCGCCGCCTGGGTCGTCCTTCCCGACCACTGCGCGGGTACCACGATCTCGGTGTCGAGCTGTGTCTGGAGTTCTTGCTGGTGGGTCATCAAAGCCACCTCCCCTGTGACAGTGCGCGAGTCCCTGATGACTCTGCGCCGCTGTGCGCGGACATGCGGGGATGCAATACGGGTCTTGCACTCCGGGTCCGGGCCGGGGGCCCGGCCGGTGTCCGCTCCATCTCCAACGTCTGCCGGGACGTGAGATCGAGTCAACCCACCGTGTCCAAATGGCGCCCCATCTGTCCACATGCTGCCGCCGGGCCCCTGATCAAGGTCACCGCGGGTATCGGCCGGGCGGAGGCGGGGGCGGCGCGGGGGGCGTCCGGGGCGCGGGCGGAGCGGGGCCGGGACACCCCGGCTCGGCGGACGCGCCGAAAACGTCCGCGCGGCGCCGTAGACTCGCACGTGATGTCGAAGACCGAAGCTCACCCCTTGCTTGACGGCCTCAACCCGCAGCAGCGCGCCGCCGTCGTGCACTCCGGCAGCCCCCTGCTGATCGTCGCCGGCGCCGGCTCGGGCAAGACCCGGGTGCTCACCCACCGCATCGCCCACCTGCTCGGCGAGCGGGAGGTGCACCCCGGCCAGATCCTCGCGATCACCTTCACCAACAAGGCCGCCGCCGAGATGAAGGAGCGGGTGGACGCCCTCGTCGGGCCGCGCTCGCGGGCCATGTGGGTGATGACGTTCCACTCCGCGTGCGTCCGGATCCTGCGCCGCGAGGCCAAGCGCCTCGGCTTCCCCACGAGCTTCTCGATCTACGACCAGGCCGACGCGAACCGGCTGATGGCGCTCGTCTGCCGCGAGCTCGACCTCGACCCCAAGCGCTACCCGCCGAAGTCGTTCAGCGCCCAGGTCTCCAACCTGAAGAACGAGCTGATCGACTACGAGACGTTCAAGGCGCGGGCGTCCACGCACATGGAACAGACGCTCGCCGAGGCCTACGAGATGTACCAGGCGCGGCTCCAGCAGGCCGGCGCCATGGACTTCGACGACCTGATCATGATGACGGTCAACCTGCTGCAGGTGTTCCCGGAGGCCGCCGAGCACTACCGGCGCCGCTTCCGCCACGTCCTGGTCGACGAGTACCAGGACACCAACCACGCGCAGTACGAGCTCGTCCGCGAGCTGACCGCGCCCGTGGAGGGGGTCGGGGCCGCCGAGCTGTGCGTCGTCGGCGACGCCGACCAGTCGATCTACGCGTTCCGCGGCGCGACCATCCGCAACATCCTGGAGTTCGAGCGCGACTACACCGACGCGACCACGATCCTGCTGGAGCAGAACTACCGCTCCACGCAGACGATCCTGTCCGCGGCCAACGCCGTCATCGAGCGCAACGCCGACCGCAAGCCCAAGAAGCTCTGGTCCGACCAGGGCGAGGGCCACAAGATCATCGGCTATGTGGCCGACAACGAGCACGACGAGGCCGCGTTCGTCGCCCGCGAGGTCGACCGGCTCACCGACGACGGCGAGGCCCGTCCCGGCGACGTCGCCATCTTCTACCGCACCAACGCGCAGTCCCGTGTCTTCGAAGAGGTCTTCATCCGGGTCGGGCTGCCGTACAAGGTCGTCGGCGGCGTCCGGTTCTACGAGCGCAAGGAGATCCGCGACGCGCTCGCCTACCTGCGCTGCCTCGCCAACCCCGAGGACACCGTCTCCCTGCGCCGCATCCTGAACGTCCCCAAGCGGGGCATCGGAGACCGCGCCGAGGCCTGCGTCGAGGCGTACGCGTCCCGCGAGCGCATCTCGTTCTGGCAGGCCCTCCGGACGCCCGAGGACGTCCCCGGCATGGCGACCCGCTCGCTCAACGCCGTCCGCGACTTCGTCGCCCTGCTGGACGAGCTGCGCGCCGCCGCCGAGTCGCTCGCCCCCGCCGACCTGGTCGCCGAGGTGCTGAAGGCCAGCGGCTACCTCGCCGAGCTCCAGGCCTCCAAGGACCCGCAGGACGAGACCCGCATCGAGAACCTCCAGGAGCTCGAAGCCGTCGCCCGCGAGTTCGAGGAGCGCCTCGACGGCGAGCCCGCCGAGGGCCGCCTCCCCGAGTTCCTGGAACAGGTCGCCCTGGTCGCCGACGCCGACTCCATCCCCGGGGGCGCGAAGGGCGGGCCCGTCCCGCCGGGAGAGCAGCCCGAGGAGAGCGACCACGGCGTCGTCACCCTGATGACGCTGCACACCGCGAAGGGCCTCGAATTCCCCGTCGTGTTCCTCACCGGCATGGAGGACGGCGTCTTCCCGCACCTGCGCGCCATGAGCAACCCCAAGGAACTCGAAGAGGAGCGCCGCCTCGCCTACGTCGGCATCACGCGCGCCCGGCAGCGCCTCTACGTCTCCCGGGCCACGATGCGCAGCTCGTGGGGAGCGCCGCAGGTCAACCCGCCGTCCCGTTTCCTCGGCGAGGTTCCGAAATCCCTCGTCGAGTGGGAACGCGAGGCGTCCTCCACGTCCGGCTCCGCCATGTCGCGGATGGCGGAGCGCCCGGGGACCCGCTCGCCCGGCAACCGTCCCGTCCCGTCCCTGTCCCCAGGCGACAAGGTCACCCACGACGCCTTCGGGCTGGGCACCGTCGTCTCCGTCTACGACAAGGGCGAGAAGGCCAGCGTCGACTTCGGCGGCGACTACGGCGTCCGCACCCTGGTCCTCCGCTTCGCCACCATCGAGAAGCTCTGACCCCTCACCGCCACCGCGGGCTGGACGCATCTGTTCCAGCGGGCAAGCCGACCGATCCGTGAGGACGTCTACGGGCGGGCATCGGTGGCGCGGGTGTACCGGGCGGCGAGGATGCGCAGGGTGTCGGCGAGTTCGGGGTTCGCGGTCTCGTCGATCTGGAAGTCGGCGTCCAGCATGCCGAGGTAGACGGTGAGCATGGACGGGTCGTCGGAGCCGACCTCCACGACGCAGGTGTCGTCCCCGGCGGGTTCCACGGTGATGCCGGCGGGCACCCGAGCCGCGATCTCGGTGGCCGGCGCGTTCACCACCACCCGCGCCCTGTAGGCCCACATCGCCTGGGCGAGGCCGGAGGAGATGCGGGCCGCGACGTCCTCGTCCGGCATGTCCCGAGGCGTGAACCGGGGCCCGGCGGGCGGGCGCGGGACGATGCGGTCGACGCGGAAGGTCCGCCAGTCGTCCCGCTCCAGGTCCCAGGCCAGGAGGTACCAGCGGCGGCCGGAGGCGACGAGGCGGTGGGGTTCGGTCACGCGGTGCCCCTCCGCGCCGCCGTGCGTGCGGTAGCCGAAGCGCAGGCGCTCGTGATCGCGGCAGGCGGCGGCGATCGCGGTCAGCACGGACGCGTCCACGGACGGCCCGGAGCCGGGCAGCGCGACCGTCGTCGACGCGAGCGTGCCGATCCGGTGGCGCAGCCGCGACGGCAGGAGGCGCTCCAGCTTCGCGAGCGCGCGGACCGAGGCCTCCTCGATGCCGGAGACCGCGCCGGTCGCCGCCGTCCGGAGCCCGATCGCCACCGCGACCGCCTCCTCGTCGTCGAACAGGAGAGGCGGCAGCACGGCGGCCGTGCCGAGGCTGTAGCCACCGCCGACGCCCGGGGTCGCGTCCACCGGATATCCGAGCTCGCGCAGTCGCTCGACGTCGTTGCGGACGGTCCGGGTGGTGACGTCGAGGCGCTCCGCCAGCTCGGGCCCGGTCCAGTCGCGCCTGGCCTGGAGGAGGGACAGCAGCCGGAGCAGCCGGACCGAGGTTCGCATCATTCCTCCATGATGCCGCGAATCGCGGAACGATCTGTTCCGCATTGCCGTCTAGCGTTCACGTCATGACGAACGAGATCCGTCCCTTCCGCATCGACGTCCCGGCGGCCGAGATCGAGTGCCTGCGCGCCCGCGTCTCCGCGACGCGCTGGCCGGCGACCGCGGGACCGGACGACTGGAGCCGCGGCGTCCCCGCCGGATACCTGAGAGAACTCGCCGCGTACTGGGCCGACGGTTTCGACTGGCGTGCCGAGGAGGCGGCCCTGAACGAGATCCCGCATTTCCGGACGGAGATCGACGGCCAGACGGTCCACTTCTTCCACGCGCGGTCGCCGGAGCCGGAAGCGCTGCCGATCGTCCTCACGCACGGCTGGCCCAGCTCGCCGGTCGAGTTCATGAAGGTCGTCGGGCCGCTGACCGATCCCCGTGCCCACGGCGGCGATCCCGCCGACGCCTTCCACGTCGTCCTGCCCTCGCTGCCGGGCTACGGATTCTCCAACCCGATCGGCGAGGCGGGCTTCAACCTGTTCGGCGTCGCGCGGATGTGGGCGGAGCTGATGCGCCGCCTCGGATACGAGCGGTACGTCGCCCAGGGGACCGACGTCGGGTCGGGGGTGGCGGGCATGCTGCCGCTGGTCGCCCCGGAGCGGGTCGCCGGCGTCCACCTTTCGGGGACGGGCGCGGCCCCGCCGTTCGGGCCCGCCCTTGAGCCGGATCTGTTCACCGGAGCCGATCGGGACCGGGCGCGGAAGTTCAACAGGTTCAGGGAGGAGGGGACCGGCTACCTGGCTCTCCAGTCGACCCGCCCGCAGACCCTGGCGTACTCCCTCAACGACTCGCCGGTCGGCCAGCTGGCCTGGATCGTGGAGAAGATCCACGAGTGGACGGACCCGGCGGCCGGCCTCCCCGACGACGCGGTGGACCGGGACCAGCTCCTCGCCAACGTGAGCCTCTACTGGTTCACGGGCTCCGGGGCGTCCTCGGCGCACGCCGTCTACGAGGGCATGCAGGCGTGGAAGGCCTTCGCGGCGCAGCAGAGCGGGCCCTCGCCGAAGCCGGCTGCGCCGGTGGGGGTCGCGGTGTTCGCCGCGGACACCACCATCCGTTCTCTCATGGACCCGGACGGCGCCATCGGGCACTGGTCGGAGTACGGGCGGGGCGGCCATTTCGCCGCCATGGAGGTGCCGGAGCTTCTGGTGGAGGACGTCCGGCTCTTCAGCCGTTCCCTGCGGCGCCGATGAGTTCGGGGGGCGGTGCCGGTCTCCATTCGTGAGCACCATGGCCGACACGCTGTTCAAGGAGTCCCAGCATGCGGAAGATCACCGCAGGGTTGTTCATCTCGCTCGACGGAGTCGTCGAGGACCCGCAGGACTGGCATTTCCCGTACTTCAACGAGGAGATGGGCCAGGCCGTCGACGCGCAGATGGGGTCGGCCGACACCCTCCTGCTCGGCCGCAGAACCTACGACAGCTTCGCGGGGGCGTGGCCGGACCGCGAGAAGGCCGGCGGTGAGGACGCCGACTTCGCCAGGAAGCTCGGGGACGCCCGCAAGATCGTGGTGACCGGCCAGGACCTCGACTTCACCTGGCGCAACTCCGAACGGCTCCGGGGCGACCTCGTCGAGGCCGTGACCGCGCTGAAGAAGGAGCCGTCCACGTCGGACATCGCGATGAGCGGTTCGGTCTCGGTCGTCCGGCGGCTCCTGGAGGCGGGCCTCCTCGACGAGCTGCACCTGCTCGTCCACCCGATCGCCGTCCGCAAGGGGATGCGGCTGTTCGAGGACGCCGACGCGCCGCTGCCGTTGAAGCTCGTCTCCTCGGAGACGTTCGGAACCGGTGTGGTCCACCTCGTCTACCGCCTGGACGACGTGCCTCCGACCGGCGACTACGAGACGGCCAAGGCCGACCTTCCCCAGTCCGGCGACGCTTAGGGCGAGTCGAGCCGGCGGGGCGCGGCGCGGAAGGTGCGGCGGTAGGCGCCCGGCGTCGTGCCCAGGGTGTTGAGAAAACGCCTGCGGAGGTTGGTGGCCGAGGAGAGGCCGACGCGCCGGGCGATGGCGTCCAGGGGGAGGTCGGAGGACTCCAGCAGGTCCCGCGCCGCGGCGATCCTCCGGGTGAGCAGCCACTGCCCCGGGCTGGTGCCGAGCTGCTCGGCGAACCGGCGGGCGAGGGTGCGCGTGGAGACGCCCGCGTGCGCGGCCATGCCCTCGACGGTCACCGGTTCGCCGAGCCGCCCGGCGATCCAGTCCAGCAGCGGCGCCAGCGTGCCGTCGATCTGGACGGGGTGCGGCGGCGCCGAGTACTGCAGCTGGCCGCCCTCGCGGTGGGGCGGCATGACCATGGTCCGCGCGACGTGGGCGGCGTACCGGGCGCCCTGGTCGGTGCGGAGCAGGTGCATGCACAGGTCGATGCCGGCTCCGGCTCCGGCGCTGGTGGCCACGTCGCCGTGGTCCACGTACAGCACGTCCGGGTCGACCTCGACGCGCGGGAAGGCCGCCGCGAACTCGTCCGTCAGGGCCCAGTGGGTGGTCGCCGTGCGTCCGTCCAGCAGACCGGCGTGGGCCAGAGCGAAGGCGCCGGAGCAGATACTGACGACCCGGGCGCCGCGAGCGTGTGAGCGGCGCAGCGCGTGGACGACCCCGGGGGACGGCGGCCTCCCGGCGGGCAGCCAGCCCGGGACGACCACGGTGTCGGCCTCGTCGAGCGCGTCCAGCCCCTCGGCCACGAGCATGTCGTACCCGGCCAGCGTCGCGACGGGGCCGGGGCTCTCCGTGCACACGCGGAAGGCGTACCTGACCGGGAGCCCGGCCCGCTCGATCCCGAACACCTGGGCCGTGAAGCCGAGTTCGAAGGCCGATTGCGGTGGCCGCACGAGCGCCGCGACGCGATGCATGGCATGAAAGTACCGCATCATGTCTTTCCTGACACTCGGCCGGACAGGGCGCCGGTCGCCAGGCTTGTCCCATGACGACAGAACAGGGCATGGCCGGCTATGTGTGGTCCACCCTCCAGGACGCCCCGGTCCGTGAACTCTTCCCGGGCATCCATCTGCGGCCGCTGTGGGAGGGGGGCGACGGCGCGAAGGCCTTCGTCCTGCAGATGGATCCGAACACGTGCTGGGAAGGGGTTGACGTCCACGCACCGGGGCCTGAAGAGGTGTTCGTGGTCTCCGGAACCTTCAACGACGGCGAACGGGACTACCCGGCCGGCTCGTTCATTCACGCCCCCGCGGGGTCCTGGCACGTCCCGCAGACGACGACCGGCTGCACGCTTTTCCTCTTCTACCCGGAAGGCTGACCACGCCACGAAGTCAGGGACGGATGGCGCTCACCAGCCACACGGAGCCGCGGATGCGCACACCGTCCGGAGTCTCGTAGGCCGTGAGTGCCGCCTGGAGTTCCTGGCGGACGCCGGTGATGGCGGACTGGTCCACGTCCTGGAGGTTGTAGCGGACCGGCCCCTGGCCGAGGACGAAGTCCGCGGCGTCGGCGGCATCGGTGCCGTAGTCCATCGGCGCCTGGACCGGACTCGCGGTCACGTCCGTCAGGCCTGCTTCATGGAGTACCTGGCGGATGCGGTCGGGGTCGGACAGCGAGCCCATGCCGCGGGCCGCGGGCGAGGGGCGGCGCATCAGCGGCGCGAGAGCGGCGGTCGCCTTGGCGTACTCGCTGTCGGGGCCACCGGCCTGCGGGACGATGAACACCATCCGGCCGCCGGGCCGCAGCGCGCGGGCGATGTTGGCGAACGCGGCGGCGGGATCGGAGAAGAACATGACGCCGCCGCGGCTGACGACGACATCGAAGCCGCCCTCCTCGAAGGGATGGGCCTGCGCGTCGGCCTGATCGAACCGCGCGTTCCCGATGCCCTGCTCGGCCGCGTCGGCGCGGGCGCGGGCGAGCATGGGGTCGGAGATGTCGACGCCGACCGCCCGCGCCGCCCGGCGTGCGGCCAGCAGGGTGAGCTGTCCGGTGCCGCAGCCGATGTCCAGGACGGTCTCGTCCTCACCGATCGCGGCGAGTTCCAGGAGCGGCTGGTTGAAGCCGCCCATCATCGCGTCGTACCGAGAGGCGTTCTCGGCCCAGGCCGTCCCCTCCCAGCCGTTCCATGCCTCGGCCTGCTGGACGTTGATGACCGTGTGCATCTCGCTCCTTTCCTGTGGTGTGGCCGTGCCGGTGCGCCTGAGCGTGAACCAGAAGGTGGGCACCGGGTTCGTTCCGGGTGTGGCGTCGACCAGCTCCCAGCCGGGGAACCTGGCGCGCAGCTCGTCCGCGGTGACGCCGGAGATCGGGTCGTCGAACGCCTCGGGGCCGTAGCCGAACATCAGCAGTAGCGCGCCGGGAGCGGCGCGGCCGGTCAGGCCGGCGGCGTAGGCGTCGCGGCGGTGCGGGGGGATCCCGCAGAAGCAGCTCAGGTCGAAGAACAGGTCGTACGGACCGGGCGCGTCCAGCTCATCGAGCCGGGTGGCGTCTCCGTGCAGCAGCCGGACCGCCGTCCCCGATGCGGTGGCCTTGGCCCGGGCCTGGTCGACCGCCCCGCCGATCAGATCGACCGCCGTGACGTCCCAGCCGTGCCGGGCCAGGTAGACGGCGTTGGTTCCGGTGCCGCAGCCGAGCTCCAGCGCGCGGCCGGGCGGCAGCGCATCGCCGCCTTCCACCAGGGCGACGAGCTCCGGCGGGGTCACGCCGCTGTCCCACGGCGGCCTGCCCGAGCGGTAGTAGGTCTCCAGCTCCCGGCGGACGGCCTCCTCCTGGTCGCGTTCGGCACCGACCCCGTGTGCCTCCGCCCCCTGAACGGCGTGGTCCATGGCCCCTCCGAAGTTTTTAGATGTGAACTCTAGTGACGGACTCTAGAGATATACTCCCGCCATGGACACCGTCAAGCGGCCGGACAAGAGGGCCGAGCGCTCACGCCGGACCCGGGGGAAGGTCGTCGAGGCGGCCCGGGAGCTGTTCGTCGCGCAGGGCTACGGGGCGACGAGCCTGCAGGAGGTCGCCGACCGGGCGGGGGTGGCCGTCCAGACGGTGTACTTCGTCTTCGGCAACAAGCGCGCGCTGTTCAAGGACGTCGTGGACACGTCCATCGCCGGGGACGCCGAGCCGGTCGCCACGATGGAGCGGGAGTGGTTCCGCGCGGCGTGCGCCGCGCCCACCGCGGCCGGCCAGTTGCGGGCGCACGTGCGCGGCACCGCGGAGATCCTCGGGCGGGTCGCCCCGATCATGTCGATGATCGCGGCCGCCGGTGCCGCCGACCCGCAGATCGCCGCGCAGTGGCCCGACGGCCCCGACCCGCGCTACACCGTGCAGCACGCCGCGGCCGAGGCGCTGGTCGCCAAGCCCGGCGCAGGCCCCGGCGTCTCTGCCGCGATGGCCGCGGACCTGCTGTTCGGCCTGCTCAGCCCGCAGCTGTACCTGGTCTTCGTACGGGACCGCGGCTGGGCGCCGGACGCCTGGGAAGAGTGGGCCTACGCCACCCTGGCCGCCCAATTGTGCGGCTGAGAACCGGCGGGCAACGGTGAAGCGGTCGGCGCAGACGCCGCTCGCCGCGCGTGCGGGCCGAGGTCCGTGTTCGTGGTGGAAGGCCAGGTAAAGACAGTTCGACCGGCCATTGGTCGTTTCGGGCGGTAGTCGGGGTATCGGTGCGGCTGGTTGCTGGACGGCCGTTTTGTCGCTGGGGGCGCGGGCCGTCCCGGCCATCGTGTCCACAGGAGCGCTACGGGGGTTCGAGCATGGGATTCGTCACCACTCGCGACGGCAACGAGATCTTCTACAAGGACTGGGGCGGCGGGCACACCGTGGTCTTCATCCACGGCTGGCCGCTCAACGCCGACGCGTGGGAGGACCAGATGAAGATGGTGGCCGACAACGGCTACCGCGGCATCGCCCACGACCGCCGGGGGCACGGACGCTCCAGCCAGCCCTTCAACGGCTACGACTTCGACACCTTCGCCGACGACCTCAACGACCTGATCAACAAGCTCGACCTGCGGGACGTCACGCTGGTCGCGCACTCGATGGGCGGCGGTGAACTGGCCCGCTACATCGGCCGGCACGGCACCGGACGGGTCCGCAAGGCCGTCCTGCTGTCGGCGATCACGCCGCTCATGCTCCAGGGCGAGGACAACCCCGAGGGCGTGCCCGCGGAGGCCTTCGAGGAGATCAAGAAGGGCATCCTGCGCGAACGCTCGCAGTACTGGAAGGACGCATCGGAGGCGTTCTTCTCGGCGAACCGTCCGGGCACCAAGGCCACCCAGGGCAACCGCGACGCGTTCTGGGTCATGGGCATGCAGGAGTGCATCCAGGCCAGCGTGAAGTGCGTGGACGCCTTCGCCCGCACCGACTTCCACGAGGACCTGCGCAAGTTCGACATCCCCACGCTGATCGTGCACGGCGACGACGACCAGATCGTGCCGATCGACGCGACCGCCCGCAAGGCCGCCAAGATCATTCCGAATGCCGTCCTGAAGGTGTACCAGGGGTCCTCGCACGGGATCGCGCTCGTGCCGGGCGACAAGGAGAGGTTCAACGCCGACCTGCTGGACTTCCTGAAGAACTGACCCCGCCGAGGGCCGGCACCGCCGGCGGCCCGCTCACGCGGGGTGGTGGGCGCCGGGGGTGTGGCCGAAGGCTCGGCGGAAGACGTCGATGAAGCCGCTGGCGGACGACCAGCCGCACTGGTGGGCCACGGCGGTCACCGGCGTGTTCTCGGCCAGGAGGATCAGGGCGTGGTAGAGGCGCAGCTGGGTGCGCCACTGCGGGAACGTCATCCCGAGGTCGCTCCTGAAGAGCCGGGACAGGGTGCGGTCGCTCGCGCCGACCTCCCTGCCCAGCTCTGCGAGAGTGCGGGCGTCGGCCGGGTCGGCGTGCAGGATGTCGCACAGTGCCTTGAGGAGCGGGACGGCCGGGGCGGGCAGATGCAGCGGCTGCTGGGACGAGACGCGCAGCTGGTCCAGCAGGACGGCGCGCAGCCGGGCCCGGGCGGGGGTGTCGTCGTCCGGGTCGCGGGTGTAGGCGAGGATCAGTTCGCGCAGCAGGGGGCTGACGCCGAGCACCGCCGGCTCGTCCAGCCCGAGCGGGTTGTCGGACGCGGGCAGGCCGACCAGGTGCAGTTCGAGCTCGCCGTGGGCCTGGTGGGCGTGGACGGCACCGGCCGGTATCCAGATGGCGCGGTCGGCGGGCGCCACCCAGGAGCCCGCGCCGGTGGTGACGGCCACCACGCCCCGTCCGGCGTAGGCGATCTGGTGGTCGTCGTGGCGGTGCGCGTCGATGGCGGCGCCCGGCGCCAGCGAGCGCGCCCGGGTCGGGGCGATCGGTTGATGGCGGGTTTCCTGCATCGGTTGGCAGATTATCGGAAGTCCGACACGGGCTCCCGGCGCGAGCATGAGGGACGTGTCAACGAGTTCACGAGAAGCGGCGCGTTCACGAGAAGCAAGGCCGATCCTCCTGCTGTCCGCCGGGCATGCGTGCGTGGACGTCTACCAGGGGTCCGTGACGGCGCTCGTCCCGTTCTTCGTGGCCGAGCGCGCCTACACCTATGCCGCCGCGTCGGGCATCGTGCTCGCCGCGTCGTTGCTGTCCTCGGTGGCGCAGCCGCTGTTCGGCGCGCTCACCGACCGGTGGGCGATGCCCTGGCTGCTCCCGCTGAGCACCCTTCTCGGAGGGGTGGGGATCGCCCTGAGCGGTCTCAGCGGCGACTACGCCCTCACCCTGGCGTTCGTGGCGGTCTCCGGCATCGGGGTCGCGGCCTACCACCCCGAGTCCGCCCGGGTCGCGCGGAGGGCGAGCAGGGGCAGCCACACCGCGATGAGCTGGTTCTCCGTCGGCGGCAACGTCGGGTTCGCGCTCGCGCCGCTCCTGGTCGCGGCGGTCGTCGCGACCGGCGGCCTGCGGTGCACGCCGTTCCTCGTGGTGCCGGCGCTCGCGGGCGCCGTGCTGTGCCTGCCCGTCCTGCGCGCCCTTGGAGGGACGGCCTCCGGCGGACGCGCCGGGGCGACGGCCGGGGTGGACGACGCACGCTCCTTCGTCAAGCTGTCGCTCGCCGTGGTCTGCCGGTCGATCGTGTTCGTGGGCCTGAGCACGTTCATCTCGTTCTACGCGAGGCAGCGCACGGGAGGTGGCGTGGCGGCGGGCACGGCGGCGCTGTTCGTCCTGTACGTCGGCGGCGCTGCGGGCACGGTGGCGGGCGGTTCCTTGGCCGCCCGCTGGGACCGGGTCACCGTCGTACGCCGGTCGTACCTGCTGACCGTCCTCGCCGTCGCGGGCATCGTGTTCGTGCCCGGCCCCGCGTTCTACCTGTTCGTCGCGCTGACCTCCGCCGGGCTCTACGTCCCGTTCTCGCTTCAGGTCACCCTCGGGCAGGACTACCTGCCCACGCGCGCCGGCACCGCCGCCGGCGTCACCCTCGGCCTGACGGTCAGCGTCGGCGGGCTCGCGAGCCCCGTCCTCGGCGCGGTCGCCGACGCCGCGTCGCTGCGCGTCGCCCTCGCCCCGCTGATCGCGCTGCCCGCGCTGGCCTGGCTGCTGTTCCGGACGCTGCCCGAGCCCGCCGTCCCGGCGCCGGCCGCCGAGCCCCGGCCGGTGCGGGAGTACGCCCCCTGATCAGGCGCCGCTCAGGCCGTGCGGCGGCGCAGGAGGTTCGCCGGCAGCGTGTGCAGGACGATCTGGTCGTCCTGGTTGAGGAGTTCGGCGCGGGTGGCGACGATGCCGCGGTCCGGCTTGGAGCGCGACGGGCGGGCCTCCAGGACGGCGACGCGCAGGCGCAGGGTGTCGCCGGGACGGACGGGGGCGGGCCAGCGCAGCTCGTCCACGCCGGGGGAGGCGAGGCTGGCGACCCGGGACAGGAAGTGGTCGGCGAACAGCCGCATCATGATCGAGCCGGTGTGCCAGCCGCTGGCGATGATGCCCTTGAACGGGCCGGACGCGGCGAAGTCCGGGTCCACGTGGATGGGCTGCGGGTCGAAGCGGCGGGCGAACTCGATGATCTCCGCCTCATCCACCGTGACGTGGCCGTACTCGTAGCTCGTGCCGGCGGTGTAGTCCTCGAAGTAGCGGTCGTCGATGGGGGCGGCGAAGTCGTCACCGAGGGCGCGCGTCCTGATCGTCATGGGACCAGGATGGCTCAGCTGCGCCGGGCTCGGTGTTGCGTCGCCATTCCTCCCAGAGCCCGGCGTGCAGCCGGTAGAGGCCGTAGGGGGTGTCGCCGGACGGCTCGCTGAAGCGGGTGCCCTGGTCCACCGGCATCGACGCCAGCCTGACGGGGAAGAACGCGGCCTGGCGCTCGCGCTCCTCGGAGCGCACCTGGAGCAGCCAGTAGGAGTGGTGGGCGTCCGCGCTGATCTCGAGGATCTCCGTCCACGCGAACCGGCGGCGGCCGTACCCCGAGACGAGGGTGAGGCCCTCCGCGTCCAGGATCATGCGCGTCCGCAGCTGGGGGACGACTCCGAGCGCGAGGGCGAAGCACGCGATCCCGGCGGCGAGCGCCGGGGCGCCCGCGCCGTCGCGGGCCTTGTCGACCGCCACGACGCCGAAGAGGGCGGCGATGGCGACCCCGGCCAGGATCATGCCGAGGTGGCGGGGGCAGCGCAGCGTTCGCGGCTTGGTCATCGGGGCATTATTCCTCGTCGCCGGGCGCCGGGGGGAGGGGGGAAGCCGTGGTCAGGGCGGCCAGGAAGGCCTCCAGGAGCGCGGTCTGGCGGGCGGGCGGGTAGGCGTCCGGGTCGAACAGGGCGTGCACGACGAGGCCGTGCGCGAACGCGGCGGCGGCCGCGACGGTGCCGTCCACGCCGGTCCCGGCGGGCAGTTCGCCGCGTTCGACGGCGGCCGCGGCGTGCGGCCGGAGCCGCGCGCGCCAGTTCTCGTAGCGGCGCCGCTGGCGCTCTCCGAGTTCGGGGTCGGCGAGCGCGACGTCCCACGAGCTCACCCAGATGCGGTTCATGCCGGACGCGGCGGGGGTCAGCGGCAGGACGTCCAGGAGCGCCGCGCGCAGGGACGCCAGGCCTGGCGGTGCCTCGCGGAGCGGGCGGTTCGCGGTGCGCTCCTCGGCGAGGTCGAGGGCGTACGCGACGAGGGCCCGCTTGTTCGGGAAGTAGTGCGTGAGCAGTCCGGTGGACGCGTCCATCTCCGCCGCGACCGCGCGCAGGGTCAGGCCGCCGAAACCGCGGCCGGCCAGGACGCGCCAGACGGCCTCGGACACGTCCCGGCGGCGGGCGTCGTGATCACCTCGGGCGGGCATTCCCGTAGAGTACATAACAAACGTTCGGTACGTACCCTCCCGGGAGGCCCCCATGTTCGCTCGCACGCTCGCCGAGGGCGCTGAGCTGCGCCCGTTGGAGCCCTGGCAGGCGGCCGAGTTCGCCGAGCACGCCGACCAGGTCCGGGCGGACATCGACCGGTACATCCCCTGGGCCCGGACCGTGGTGGACGAGAAGACGGCCCGCGAGCTGCTCCAGGCCTACGCCCACAGGCAGGCCAGGGACGAGGGGCGCCTCTACGGCATCTGGGTGGACGGCGTCCTCCAGGGCGGCACGGTCTTCCGGACGTTCGACGCCGCGCAGGGCGTCTGCGAGGCGGGCGTCTGGCTCGCGGCCGAGGCCCGGGGGCGCGGGCTGGTCACCGCGGCCGTCCGCATCATGATCGACTGGGCGGTCGGCGCCAGGGGGATGCGCCGGGTGGAGTGGCTGTGCGACCCGCGCAACACCGCGAGCGCGGCCGTGGCCGAACGGCTCGGGATGACGTGCGAGGGCGTCCTGCGGCAGGCGTTCGTGCTCGACGGCGAGCGGCGGGACGTCCAGGTATGGGCGATCCTCGCCGACGAGTGGCGGGCCGCCTGAGGGAGCGGGGCCTGGCCGGAGGCGGCGGCCGGTCGGTCGGGACGGCCCGCTAGGGTAATTGGTGATCTGACTTTCACTCCTTACCTCCCGGGAGCCCCCGTGCACGCCGAGCAGGTCGTCCTGCTGCTGGCCGCCGCCGTCGCGGCGGGATGGGTCGACGCCGTGGTGGGAGGCGGCGGGCTGATCCAGCTGCCCGCGCTGCTGCTGCTCAACCCGGGGCAGCCGGTCGCGACCGCGCTCGCCACCAACAAGCTGGGCTCGATCGCGGGCACCACGTCCGCCGCCGTCGCCTACGCGCGCAAGGCCAAGCCGGACGTGCGGGTGGCCCTCCCGGCGGGCCTGCTCGCGGTGTGCTGCGCCGCCGGCGGCGCCCTCTGCGCGGCGGCGATCTCCTCGGACGTGCTGAAGCCCGTCATCATGGTCGTGCTGCTGGCGGTGGCCGCGATCGTGGTGCTCAGGCCCGACCTCGGCCGGACCCCGCGGCCGGTGCTGCGGACGCGCCGCCGGGTCGCCGCCGCCGTCCTCGTCCCCGGCGTCGCGATCGCGTTCTACGACGGGCTGGTCGGGCCGGGCACCGGGACGTTCCTGGTGATCGCGTTCACCACGCTGCTCGGCATGGACTTCGTCGACGCCTCCGCCACCTCGAAGATCATCAACACGGGCACCAACCTGGGCGCGCTCGCCGTGTTCGCGGCGCAGGGGCACGTGCTGTGGGCCATCGGGCTGGCGATGGCGGTCTGCAACATCGTCGGCGCGCAGCTCGGCGCCCACATGGCGATCAGCCGCGGTGCCGGTTTCGTTCGGGTCGTCCTGCTCTGTGTCGTCAGCGCCCTCGTGCTGAAGCTCGGTTACGAGCAGTTCGGCTGATCCCCGTCACGGGACGGGGAGCGGCCGGTCCAGCGCGGAGAGGCTCAGCAGGACCAGCGACGCCGTCCAGCCCAGGGGCGCCGGGCCCGCGGGCCTGCCCGTGACGCCGACCTTCTCCGGCAGGACGCCCAGCGATGTGCGGTGCGCGGAGAGCCAGTCGAGCCGGTCCAGCGCCTCGTCCTCGCGGCCCGACGCGGCCGCGTTCAGCCCGAACAGCGCGGTCTCCGGCGTCCAGGCGACGTCGGGATCGCCCGACCAGCGCTCGCCCGGCAGGACGCCGCCGTTCGGCAGCGCCTGCTTGCGCGCGGCGTCCGCGATCGCGGCGGTCACCCCCGGATCGGCCGGCCCGAACGGCGGGGCGAGGAACGTCACCGAGGTGTCCATCAGCCCGCCGGGGATGGGGGAGCGCGGGTAGCCGTAGGGGGCGAACTGCCTGGCCAGCGCGTCCGAGACCCGCTGCGCCCCGTGCCGCCACTGCGCCGCCTTCGCGTCTTCGCCGCGCATCCGCGCGAGGTCGGCCGCCGCGCGCAGCCCCGCCAGCGCGGGGCCGACCACGCCGAGCGTCGGGCGCCGCGGGTCCTGCTCGCGCCGGTGGTCGCGTTCCCAGTAGTCGGACGAGGCGGGCGGCAGCCCCTCGGCGTCCAGGGAGCGCGCCAGATGGTCGGCGGCGCGCCGCACCATCGGCCACAGCGTGGGCAGCTCGTCCTGGCCCGCGGCCCTGACGGCGTAGAACCACGTCGACCACAGCACCCATCCGAGCGAGTCCAGCTGCGGGGGCCCGGCCGTCGGCGACGGCCGTCCCGTCGGCGTTGTACCGCGCGGCCCACATGCCGTCGTCGTGCTGCGCCCGGGCGAGGAAGTACAGGATGCGGCGCGCCTCGGCCGGATGCCCGGTCACGGTGAACGCGGCCACGGCGAACGCGGAGTCGCGGGGCCAGCAGTACCGCCACTTCGAGTACCAGGACGCGAGGGACGCGCCGTTCGGGCGGGTGAGGAGCCGGAGGTCGAGCAGGGCGCGCGTCGCCATGTCGCGGTAGGCGCCGTCCGTCGCGGCACCCGGGACGGTGCCCTGCGCCAGCCACGCGCTGTCGGACCGGACCGCCCGCTCCACCCGCGGGTCGGAGGCGTCCACGGTGATCGGCGTCTCCCCGCCGGACGGAACGAGCCGGACCTGCCCGTCCGGGAGCCTGACGACCGAGCTGCCCGGCAGGTAGGAGGCCCCTTCGGCCTGGTCGGGGGCCAGCGGGACGCCCGCGAACGGCCACCCGCCGCCGCCGACGAGCCCGGGGCTCGCCCAGCCGGGCGCGGGCGGCTCGGGGACGGTGGCGCCGCCGGTCGCGACGAGCGCCGCCACGATGAGCAGGCCGGCGGTGCGCCGCACCTTGCGGGCTCCCGACCGGCCGCGCGGCGCGGCGCGGCGGCGCGGGGCGGTGGGCCCGCCCGCGGGCGGCGGGACGGATATGACGGGCGCGACGGTGACGGGTGCCGCGACGGATGTGTCGCGTCTCTCAGCCATCGCCATGCGTTCGCCCCCTGTCCGCCTGGCCGTCTCGCCGAATTAGTACATCAAACTATGTCAATCGGTTCATCCTCCTCACGAGCCACTCGTGCCCTCCCTTGAGGATGAGCACACCTACCGCCCGGCGCGCTCCCGTTCAAGCGAAGTCCGCGTGACATACGGACCCGGCGGCCTCACCATGTGGATGGGTTGACTAGGCTGCATCGACGGAGCGGACCGCCGAGTGCCGGCCGCACGGACACCCGTGTAACCCCCACTCGTGTGGTCACATTTGGCAGTCGATCCGTAAAAGGACGCCCTCGTGGACCTGTTCGAACATCAGGCGAAGGAACTCTTCGCCGAGTACGGGGTACCGGTGCCGACCGGCAAGGTCGCCCATACTCCCCAGGAAGCCCGAGACATCGCGGCGGAGCTGTTCGCCGCGGGGAGCTCGAAGGTCGTGGTCAAGGCCCAGGTGAAGACCGGGGGCCGCGGCAAGGCCGGCGGCGTGAAGCTGGCCGACTCCGCCGACGAGGCCGAGCAGCTCGCCGGCCGGATCCTCGGCATGGACATCAAGGGCCACACGGTCCACAAGGTCCTGGTCGAGGAGGGCAGCGCGATCGCGCAGGAGTACTACTTCTCCTTCCTGCTCGACCGCGCCAACCGGACCTTCCTGTCCATCTGCTCCGTCGAGGGCGGCGTGGAGATCGAGGAGGTGCCGCACGACCGGCTGGCGATGGTGCCGGTCTCGCCGCTGGAGGGCGTCGACCGCGCCCGGGCCCGCGAGATCGCCGAGAAGGGCCGCCTCCCGCAGGAGGCCCTCGACGGCGCCGCCGAGCTGATCGAGCGGCTGTGGGCCGTGTTCACCGACGAGGACGCCTCCCTCGTCGAGGTGAACCCGATGATCCTCACCGCCGACGGCCAGGTGAAGGCCCTCGACGGCAAGGTCTCCCTGGACGACAACGCCTCGTTCCGCCAGGACGACCACGAGAGGCTCGAGGACAAGGCCGCGGCCGACCCCCTGGAGGCGGCGGCGAAGGCCAAGGACCTCAACTATGTCAAGCTGGACGGCAGCGTCGGCATCATCGGCAACGGTGCCGGGCTCGTCATGTCCACCCTCGACGTGGTCGCCTACGCGGGCGAGCAGTTCAACGGCCAGAAGCCCGCGAACTTCCTCGACATCGGCGGCGGCGCGTCCGCCGAGGTGATGGCGAACGGGCTGGAGATCGTCCTGTCCGACGCCGACGTCAAGTCCGTCTTCGTCAACGTCTTCGGCGGCATCACCGCCTGCGACGCCGTCGCCAACGGCATCGTGTCGGCCTACAAGCTCCTGGCCGACCGCGGCGAGACGGTCAACCGCCCGCTCGTCGTCCGGCTGGACGGCAACAACGCCGAACTCGGGCGCAGGATCCTCAACGACGCGGCGCTGCCCGGCGTCCAGCAGGTCGACACCATGGACGACGCGGCCAGGCGCGCCGCCGAACTCGCAGCGGCAGGTGCATGACAATGGCCATCTGGCTCACCGAGAACAGCAAGATCATCGTCCAGGGCATCACGGGCTCCGAGGGCACCAAGCACGGCCGCCGGATGCTCGCCTCCGGCGCCCAGGTCGTCGGCGGCGTGAACGCCCGCAAGGCCGGGCAGACGGTCGACTTCGACGGCACGACCCTTCCGGTGTTCGGCACCGTCAAGGAGGCCATGCAGGAGACCGGCGCCGACGTCTCCGTCGTGTTCGTCCCGCCGAAGTTCACCAAGGACGCCGTGGTCGAGGCGATCGACGCCGGGATCCCGCTCTGCGTCGTCATCACCGAGGGCATCCCGGTGCACGACACCGCCTTCTTCTGGGCGTACGCGGAGTCCAAGGGGAACAAGACGCGGATCATCGGGCCGAACTGCCCCGGCATCGCGTCCCCCGGCAAGTCGAACGCCGGCATCATCCCGGCCGACATCACCACGCCCGGCCGCATCGGCCTGGTGTCCAAGTCGGGCACGCTGACCTACCAGATGATGTACGAGCTGCGCGATATCGGCTTCTCCACCTGCGTCGGCATCGGCGGCGACCCCGTCATCGGGACCACCCACATCGACGCGCTCCAGGCGTTCCAGGACGACCCGGAGACCGACGCCATCGTGATGATCGGTGAGATCGGGGGCGACGCCGAGGAGCGCGCCGCCGCCTACATCGAGCAGCACGTGACCAAGCCGGTCGTCGGCTACGTCGCCGGGTTCACCGCCCCCGAGGGCAAGACCATGGGCCACGCCGGCGCCATCGTGTCCGGCTCCGCCGGCACCGCGCAGGCGAAGAAGGAGGCCCTGGAGAAGGTCGGCGTCCGGGTCGGCAAGACCCCGAGCGAGACCGCCGTCCTCATGCGGGAGATCATGCAGAACCGCTGATCCCCCCGGACCATCCGAAAGACGCCCGAGCCGCCCCGCGGTCCGGGCGTCTTTCGCGTCCCGGCCGCCGCCGCGGGGCGTGATCACAAAGGCGACACGCCGGGCGGGCGGGCCTTGCGGGGGCGGGCGCGGTGCCAGCATGGACCGGTGAGCGACAAGACCCCCGGGCAGCGCGCGAAGCGGGAGCCGTCGAAGGCCGCACCGGCGAAGGGTGCGGGGCCGAAGGGCGCCCCCTCCAAGGGCGCCCCCTCCAAGGCCGCGCCGCCGCCGGCCGAGGCGGGCCGGGCCGCCGCGCCGCCGGGCGCGGACTCCGCGCGCGGACGCCCGCCGGCCGCCCCCGCCAGGCCGCTGTACGTCACGGGGCTCGTCGCGGCGCTGTGGTGCATCGGCATCGGGCTCGCGGTGCTCACCACGATCACGCTGATCGGCTGGATCGCCGCGCCGAAGACCGCGCTCGGCCACGGCATGGCCGGGGTGTTCCGGACGGCCGTGAACTTCTGGCTGGTCTCGCACCACGCGGGCTTCTCCTACGGGCAGGGGCGGTTCGGGCTCCTCCCGCTCGGCGTGCTCGTCCTGCCCGGGGTCCTGCTGTACCGGGGCGGCGGGTGGATGATCCGGGTGGCGGGCCTGCCGCACCGGCAGCGCACCGCCGTCCTGCACGTGGCCGTCGCGCTGGCCGTCCCGTACGCGGCGCTGGCCGGGCTGCTCGCGCTCGCGGCGTCGTCGAAGGAGGTCCGGCCGTCGGCGTGGCAGGCGCTCGTCGGGTGCTTCCTCGTCGCCGCCGTCGCGGGCGGGCTCGGCGCGGCGCGGGCGATCGTGGTGGCGGAGGCCCGGGGGCGGCGCGTCCGGTCCGGGCTGGGCGCGCTGCTGCGGCTGCTGCCCGAGCGGCCGCGCTCCCTGGTGATCGGCGTGGCGGGGTCGCTGAGCGTGCTGCTCGCCTCGGGCGCGCTGCTCGTCGGCGGGTCCCTCGCCACGCACCTGTCGGACGCCGGCGACCTCTACGACATGCTCGCCCCCGGAGCCGTCGGCGGCGTCCTCCTGCTGCTGGTCGAGCTGGCGTTCCTGCCGAACGCGGCGATCTGGGGCATGGCCTACGCGGTCGGCCCCGGCTTCTCCGTCGGCGCCGGGACGAGCGTCTCCCCGACCGGGGTGTTCCTGGACGCCGTGCCCGCGTTCCCGCCGCTCGCGGCCCTTCCCCAGCCGGGCCCGGCGCCCGCGGTCTCGCTGCTGGCGCTGGCGGCGCCGTTCGTCGCGGGCGCGGTGGGCGGCGTCCTGACGATCCGGTCGCTGCCGAGCCCGGTGTCGGAGGGCGCGCCGCTGTGGGGCTTCGTGTCGGGCGCCCTGACCGGGGCCGTCGCGGCGCTGCTGAGCGCGCTGGCCGGAGGGCCGCTCGGCGGCGGGCGGATGGCGACCGTGGGCCCGTCGGCGTGGCAGGTGGGGCTGCTGGCCGCCCTCGAGGTGGGGATCTCGGCGGCGATCGCGGCGTGGGTGGCGAACTGGATGGTGCTGCGGCGTCCGGCGGGCGCCCCGTCCAGGAGATCGGGTTCCGGGAAGCGGGCGGCGAAGAAGGCCGCCGCCGCGAAGGCGCCTTCCAAGAAGAGGGCGGCGAAGAAGGCCGCCGAGCCGAAGAAGCAGGTGCGGGCGGCTCCGGAGCCCGCCATGCCGCTGTCGGCGCCCGTCCCCGAGGACTACGACCTGCGCCTGGAGGGCCCGCCCAAGCCGGCGCCGAAGGCCCCGCACGCGCCGGATCCGCTGGAGTTCGAGGAGGCCGAGCCCGTCCTCGCGCCCCGGCGGCCCCGCCGCCGGGCGGACCCGGTGCCGGGGCCCGTCGAGGACGAGCCCCCGCCGCCGGGCGACGGCACGATCGTCGTCGAGGGCCACCTGGAGCCCGAGGAGCCCGCCGGGCACGAGCCCGCCGAGGAGCGGCGCCCCGTCCCGCCGCCCCGCGAGGACTCGGGACGCACCGAGAACCGGGGCGGCGCCATCTACGTCCTGCGCGACGACCCTGACCAGGACCTCTAGCCGCGATCAGGGCGGGTCAGAGCAGGTCAGAGCAGGTCAGAGCAGGTCGCCGTACTTGTCCATGCTGCCGGCGGGAAGGTCGAGCTTCTTCTCGATCTTCGGGTAGTACTTCGCGCGGCACGCCTGCTTGTCGGTGGTGGTGTTGGACGTGCTGACGCAGCTCTGGTAGCCGCTCAGCTCCGTCCACAGGAACGCCGTCAGGGAGACCGACAGCAGCGAGAACACGAGCCCGATCGAGCCGAGCACCATGCCGGGGACGGCGCCGGGGGCGGCGTCGTGCGTGCGGCGCGCGCTCCGGCGGGCCCTGATGCCGACGACCAGCGCGGCGATGCCGAGCACCAGGCCGAGCGGGTAGAAGAAGAACGCGGTCAGCAGGGCGATGCCGCCGAGCCACAGGGCCCGCCAGCCGGTGCCCCGCCCGCCCTGGCGCGGCCCCGCGGGCGGCTCTCCCGCGGGCCGCGCGTCCGGGCGGTCTTCGGGCTGGGCCGGACGGTCCGGCTGGTCGCTCACGTTCTTCTCCTCCATGCGGGGTGTTCGTACGGTCTGGGGTGAGGCGGCGCCGGGGCCGCCCGATAGGCTTCGTGTCGTCCCAGTAACGTCCACCGGGGAGTCATGGTGTCCGCCCGGCTCGTCGTCCTCGTCTCCGGCGCGGGGACCAACCTACAAGCGCTGCTCGACGCGTGCGCGGATCCAGCCTACGGTGCGAAAGTGGTGGCCGTGGGGGCGGACCGCCCCGATATCGGCGGAACCGAGCGCGCCGAACGGGCGGGATTGCCGACTTTCACCCTCTGCATACCTGATTTCCCGTCCCGGGACGACTGGGACGCGGCGCTCGCCGGGACGGTCGCCGAGTACGAGCCCGACCTCGTGGTGTCCGCCGGCTTCATGAAGATCCTCGGCCCGCGGTTCCTGGCGCGCTTCGGCGGCCGGACGGTCAACACCCACCCCGCGCTGCTGCCGTCATTCCCCGGCGCGCACGCCGTACGGGACGCCCTGGCGTACGGGGTGAAGGTCACGGGCTGTACGGTTCACTTCGTCGACGAAGGCGTGGACACCGGACCCGTCATCGCCCAGGAGAGCGTCCCCGTGGGCCGGCATGACGACGAGGACTCCCTGCACGAGCGGATCAAGCAGGTGGAGCGCCGGCTCCTCGTCGACGTCGTCGGACGGCTGGCCCGCGACGGATGGACCGCGAGCGGCAGGCGGGTCTCGATGAAGTGCCGGACCGGCGCGGACGCGCCCGGCGGTGAGGGCTCCGCCACGGGTTCGTCCGGCAGCGGTTCGTCTGACAGGGGTTCGTCCGAATCAAGAGGGGAGCTCGGCCGGTGAGTCGGGTGGCGATTGAGCGCGCGCTGATCAGTGTGTACGACAAGTCCGGACTGGAGGAGCTGGCCCGCGGCCTGCACGAGGCGGGAGTGGAGATCGTCTCGACCGGGTCGACGGCGGGCCGGATCTCGGCCGCCGGGGTCCCGGTGATGAAGGTGGAGAAGCTCACCGGGTTCCCCGAGTGCCTGGACGGACGGGTCAAGACCCTGCACCCGAAGGTGCACGCGGGCCTGCTCGCCGACCGGCGCAAGGAGGACCACCTCCAGCAGCTCGACGACCTGGCCGTCGAGCCGTTCGACCTCGTCGTCGCGAACCTGTACCCGTTCGCCGACACGGTGGACTCGGGCGCGGCGCCGGACGAGTGCGTCGAGCAGATCGACATCGGCGGCCCCACGATGGTCCGCGCCGCCGCGAAGAACCACGCGAGCGTCTCCGTCGTGGTGGACCCCTCCGCCTACGGGACGGTCCTGGACGCCGTGCGGGCCGGCGGGTTCACGCTGGAGGAGCGCCGCCGCCTGGCCGCGCGGGCGTTCGCGCACACCGCGTCCTACGACGTGGCCGTGGCCTCCTGGTTCGCGGGCGACTACGCGCCCGACGAGACCGCCGCCGAGACGCGGTGGCCCGACTTCCTCGGTGCCACGTGGGAGCGCTCGAACACCCTGCGGTACGGCGAGAACCCGCACCAGCGGGCCGCCCTGTACCGCTCGCCGGGCGAGAAGGGCCTGGCCGGGGCCGAGCAGCTCTACGGCAAGGAGATGTCCTACAACAACTACGTCGACACCGACGCCGCGCGCCGCGCCGCCTACGACTTCACCGAGCCGTGCGTCGCGATCATCAAGCACGCCAACCCGTGCGGCATCGCGGTCGGCGCCGACATCGCCGAGGCGCACCGCAAGGCGCACGCCTGCGACCCGGTGTCGGCGTACGGCGGCGTGATCGCGGCGAACCGGCCGGTCACCGCGGACCTGGCCCGCCAGGTCACCGAGAGCTTCGCCGAGGTGCTGGTCGCCCCGTCCTTCGAGGACGAGGCCGTGACCGTCCTGAAGGACCGCTTCAAGAACATCCGCCTGCTGGTCTGCCCGGACGCCCCGGCGGGCGGCGCCGAGTACCGTCGCGTCGACGGCGGCGTGCTGCTGCAGGAAGTGGACCGCGTGGACGCCGGCGGCGACGACCCGTCCGCCTGGGAGCTGAAGACCGGAACCGCCGCGGACGAGGCGACCCTGCGCGACCTGGCGTTCGCGTGGCGGGCGATCCGCTCGGTGAAGTCCAACGCGATCCTGCTGGCCGCGGACGGCGCCACCGTCGGCGTCGGCATGGGCCAGGTCAACCGGGTCGACTCCGCCAAGCTCGCCGTCGCGCGGGCCGGGCAGGAGCGCGCCGCGGCGTCGGTGGGCGCGTCCGACGCGTTCTTCCCGTTCCCGGACGGCCTGGAGGTGCTGGCCGAGGCGGGCGTCCGCGCGATCGTCGAGCCCGGCGGGTCCGTCAACGACGACAAGGTGATCGCCGCGGCGGAGAAGGCCGGCGTCACCCTCTACTTCACCGGCGTCCGGCACTTCTTCCACTAGGAGGCCGCGGGCACGCCGTCCTGCCGGGCGCGCCGGCGGGGTCCGCCCCGCCGGCGCGCCCGTGTACGGAAAGGATCAGTTCCCGGTCAAGAACGCGTTGACCAGGGAATCCTCCGTCCGCTGCTCCTCTACCGTGAGTCCTGACGAGGGCGGTTCCCGCGCTGCGGGAGGCACGGCGGGGAGGGGCCATGAGTCTCCAGGTGCTCCCGCTGGCCATCACGATGATGGCCGGGCCCCAGATCATGTCCGCGATCATCCTGGTGACGACGCCGCGGCCCGTGCGGGCCTCGCTGGCGTTCCTGGCGGGCGTGGCCGTCTCGGCGAGCGCGGGGGTCGCCGTCGCGCGGGGCATCTTCGCGCTGGTGGGCAGCGGAGTCGACATCGGCAAGCCCTCCGACGACAGCTCGGTGGGAAAGATCGTCCAGTACGTGCTGATCGCGCTGCTGCTGCTGGCCATCCTGCGCAACTACGTGAAGCGGGCCACGATCGAGCCGCCCAAATGGCTCGGGTCGCTGATGAGCGCCGGACCCGGCCGGGCCTTCAAGACCGGGCTGCTGCTGATCATCCTGATGCCCTCCGACCTCCTCGTGATGCTCACCGTGGGCGCCAACCTCGCGCAGCACCACGAGGGCGTGGCGGCGGCGGCCGTCTTCGTCGGCGCGACGCTGCTGGTCGCGGCGCTGCCGCTGCTCGCCCTGCTGCTGTTCCACCGGCGTGCCGAACGCGCCATGCCCCGCGCGCGGGAGTGGATGACGAACAACAGCTGGATGGTCAACATCATCTGCTGCCTGATCTTCATCGCGATCATCCACTGAGGGACGGCCCCGCTCACCCCCGCGCTCTCCGCGATCCATGCTTTCGTGTCCGGTTTTCCGCCGCGGGACCGCGCATGGCCTTCGCACAGGTAGCCTCGTGGCTGCCGCGCCCCCTGACCCTCCCTTGACCTCGGCGCGGGCGTTCCGTGGTGGAGGCGGGATGAATCTGCTGATGTCCCTCATGCTCGGCGTCGTCTACCAGGCCGACTTGCTGCTGATGGAGTCCCGGCAGGTGATCGGGCTGATCGCCGCCTTCCTTGCCGCGATGCTCGCCGCCCAGCTCGGCTGGCACGGCACCGACCGCCTCATCGGCTGGCGCCAGCGCTCCGAGGACTGAAAGGCCGGTCAGCGCAGTCGCGCGCGCAGGGCGCGTTCGGCGGCGGGCCAGTCGTCGTCCGTCATCGCGTAGGCGGCGGTGTCGCGGATCGAGCCGTCCGCGCGGATCCGGTGCTTGCGGTGGACGCCCTCGAACGCCGCCCCGAGCCGCTCGATCGCCGCGCGCGACCGCTCGTTGCGGACGTGCGTGTGCCAGCCGACCCTGATCGCCCCCAGGTCGCCGAACGCGCGGCCCATGAGGAGCAGCTTCGCCTCGGTGTTGAGCCCCGTCCGCTGCCACCGCGACCCGATCCAGGTGTGGCCGATGCACAGGCCGCGGTCGGACGGGGAGATCTCGTAGTAGGACGTCGTCCCGGCGACCTCGCCGGTCGCCGCGTCGATCTGGACCCAGGGCAGGCGCAGCCCGCGCTCGCAGGCCGCCAGCGCCTGGTCGACCTGCGCGCGCATGTCCCCGGCGTTCCGCGGCTGCCGCTGGCTCATCCAGGTCCACAGATCCGGGTCCTTGGACGCCTCGAACAGGCCCGCCGCGTGCTCGGCGGAAAGCGGCTCCAGCCGCACGTATCGCCCGGTCAGGACGGGCCGCTCGAACCATTCGTCGGTCATGCGCAGCACGCTAGGAGCCAGGGACGGCATCCGGCAGAGCCACTCGGCGTCCTTTTTCGCAAGCCACTCCCGCGTCCGCCCTCCGCGCGAAGCCGCGGAGCCCTCGGATCCAGGCGGCCGGTTAGCATGGGGGCCTACGCGACTGGCGCGGTCAAGGTGGATCACCACCGGGGAGCGAACGACAGTCCGGACACCGCGCGCCTGGGTGACCGGGACCCCTCAGGCCGGGCTCCGCGCCCGGGGCCGGTCCCGGCCGAGATCACCCGGAGGAACGCATGACGGCACAGATTCTGGACGGCAAGGCCACGGCCGCCGAGATCCGCTCGAACCTCAAGGTCCGCGTCGAGGCGCTCCGCGAGCGCGGCGTCTCCGTCGGGCTCGGCACCGTCCTGGTCGGCGACGACCCCGGCAGCCACTCGTACGTGAACATGAAGCACCGCGACTGCGCCGAGGTCGGCATCGAGAGCATCCGCCGCGACCTGCCCGCCACCGCCTCGCAGGACGAGGTGGAGCGCGCCGTCGCCGAGCTGAACGCCGACCCCGCCTGCACCGGCTACATCGTCCAGCTGCCGCTCCCGAAGGGCCTGGACGAGCAGCGCGTGCTGGAGCGCATCGACCCGGCCAAGGACGCCGACGGCCTGCACCCGACCAACCTCGGCCGGCTCGTCCTGATGCAGCCGGGCCCGCTGCCGTGCACGCCGAAGGGCATCGTCGAGCTGCTGCGCCGGTTCGACGTCCCGCTGAAGGGCGCCGAGGTCACCGTCGTCGGCCGCGGCATCACCGTCGGCCGCTCCCTCGGCCTGCTGCTGACCCGCCGCAGCGAGAACGCGACCGTCACGCTCTGCCACACCGCCACCCGCGACCTCGCCGAGCACACCCGCAAGGCCGACATCGTCGTGGCCGCGGCCGGGGTCCCCGGCCTCATCACCGCCGGCATGGTCAAGCCCGGCGCCGCCGTCCTGGACGTGGGGGTGTCCCGCGTGGACGGCAAGCTCGCCGGGGACGTCGCCGCCGACGTCCGCGACGTCGCCGGCTGGGTCGCGCCCAACCCCGGCGGCGTCGGCCCGATGACCCGCGCCATGCTCCTGTCGAACGTCGTCGAGGCCGCCGAGCAGGCCACCGGACCGGTGGCCTGACCGGACGCGGTACCGGCACCGGCACCGACCTCGGACGGGCACGCCGCGGGGGCCGCCACCAGCACCCAGGTGGCGGCCCCCGCCCGCATGGCCCTGGGCCGCGCCGTCACTTGCGCGGCCGCGTCGGGGGCTGAGCGATCGCCCTCCGGGTTGCGCTGCCGGGGGAGGGCGACCGCGGGTCTCACATCAGCTGGCCCTCCGTCCCGCGGCCGTGCTGTGCGCCGGGCGGCCCGGGGCGTGAGCATGGCCGGTCGTGCCCGGCCGGCGCGTCTCGGTGGTGCCGCGCACCCCGGGGACGCGCCCGTCCATCGGCGGACGGCCCTGCTGGGGCACGTGCACCGGCGGCAGCGGGCGGACGAGGCCCATCGCGATGACCTCGTTGGCGAGCCGAGTGCGCCGGTTGGCGCCCTCGGGGATCCGGAACTTCTGGTAGAGGCGCAGCAGGTGCTGCTTGACCGCGGCCTCCGTGACGACCAGCTCGCCGGCGATGTCGCGCGCCGTGGCCGGGGCCACGAACGCCTCGTCGGACAGGGCGGGCCGGCACAGCGAGGTCAGCACGTCGACCTCCCGGCGGGTGAGCTCGGGCGCGACGGCGCGCCGCAGTTCGACGTCCGGGTCGACCTCCTCACGGGGGATGCCCCCCAACCGGCAGCGCGCCGTGCCGAAGCTCACGACGTCACCGTCCTCCAGCACACGGCGGGCGATCGGCCGGCCGTTGACGCGCGTCCCGTTGCGGGACAGGCCCATGTCCACCACGTAGACGTACGGGCCGCGTCGGACGATCTCTGCGTGCAAACGGGACACAGACGGGTCGTCGAGGCGGATGTCCACTCCTCTCCCTCTCCCGACCGTCGTAACGTCGGGGCGCAGCGGCACCACCAGCCCGCTGTCCTCGATCCGCATGAACGGCCCCTCCACGGCAGTCCTCCCAGCTAGTTAGCGACCCCTGTCTGCCGGGTTACCCGGGTGCCATGCCGTCACACCCTCCTACTGGCGAGTAGGACCGATGGCGCAGGGGATTGCGGGCTCTCGGCCATCACCTTGGGCACATAGGTCCCATCCGCATTTCGGCGGCGGGCGACAAGCCGGACTCTTCCCCCGCCGCTCCCCTTGCCTCTCCGTCCCGACCCATTCGCGTCCCCTCGCGGCTCGCTCCCGCCGGCCGGGGGCGCGATGTCGTGCCGGGGCCCGATTGCCTATACCGTGAGGGCCATGAGCACCCAGGTGCACCGGCGCAGGCGCAAGGCGCCGCGTCGGAGGAGCGCCGCCCCGCACTGGCTCGCGCGGCTGCCGTACCTCCTCGTGCTCAGCGGCGTCGGCGCCGGGCTCGGGCTGTGCGCCTTCAACTACTTCCGCAAGGGCTCGGGCCTGATGGCCGCCGCGCTGCTCATCGGCGCGCTCGCCCGGCTGCTGCTGCCCGAGTCGCAGCTCGGCCCGCTCGCCGTCCGGAGCCGGTCGGTCGACTGCTGGACGCTCGTCATCCTCGGCGAGATGGTCGCGTTCGTGTCGCTGAGCGTCCCGCCGATGAACAAGACCGGGCTCGTCCTCGCCGGCGCGTTCGGCGTGGTGATCGCGCTCACGATGCTGGTGCGCGGTGTGCGGCTGGTCCTCGCCGGGCGCTCGGCCCGGGCCGGTGAGCCGCCGCCCGGCTAGGGCGTCGGCGCAGGTCAGGGCGGAGGCGGTGGGTCCCGGGGCAAGGCCAGGTCTAGACCTCATGACCGCCTCGGCTAGCCTAGCCAGTTGAGCCTTACAAGGACTGCTGGCCAGGTGTAGGAAAGGGACAGCAACAGCATGCCCAAGATCAAAGTAGCGGGCCCGGTCGTCGAACTCGACGGCGACGAAATGACGCGGATCATCTGGAAATTCATCAAGGACCAGTTGATCCTGCCTTACCTCGATGTGGACCTGAAGTACTACGACCTGGGGATCGAGCACCGTGACGCCACGGACGACCAGGTCACCGTCGACGCCGCCAAGGCCATCCTGGAGCACGGCGTCGGCGTGAAGTGCGCGACCATCACCCCCGACGAGGCGCGCGTCGAGGAGTTCGGCCTGAAGAAGATGTGGCGGTCCCCGAACGGGACGATCCGCAACATCCTGGGCGGCGTGATCTTCCGCGAGCCGATCGTCGTCTCCAACATCCCGCGCCTGGTCCCCGGTTGGACGAAGCCGATCATCATCGGCCGCCACGCCCACGGCGACCAGTACAAGGCCACCGACTTCGTCGTGCCGGGCCCCGGCAAGGTGACGATCACCTACACCCCCGAGAACGAGGGTGAGCCGATGGAGTTCGAGATCGCCTCGTTCCCCGGCGGCGGCGTGGCCATGGGCATGTACAACTACGACGACTCGATCCGCGACTTCGCCCGGACGAGCATGCGGTACGCGCTGAGCCGCGAGATGCCGCTGTACATGTCGACGAAGAACACGATCCTCAAGGCCTACGACGGCCGGTTCAAGGACCTCTTCCAGGAGATCTACGAGACCGAGTTCAAGGCCGAGTTCGAGTCCAAGGGCCTCACCTACGAGCACCGGCTGATCGACGACATGGTCGCGGCGGCGCTGAAGTGGGAGGGCGGGTTCGTCTGGGCCGCCAAGAACTACGACGGCGACGTCCAGTCCGACACCCTCGCGCAGGGCTTCGGCTCGCTCGGCCTGATGACCTCCGTCCTCATGACCCCCGACGGCAGGACCGTCGAGGCGGAGGCCGCGCACGGCACGGTGACCCGGCACTACCGGCAGCACCAGCAGGGCAAGCCGACGTCGACCAACCCGATCGCGTCGATCTTCGCCTGGACGCGCGGGCTGGAGCACCGCGGCAAGCTCGACGGCCAGCCCGAGGTCATCGACTTCGCCCGCAAGCTGGAGCAGGTCTGCATCGAGACCGTCGAGAGCGGCCAGATGACCAAGGACCTGGCACTGCTCGTCGGCGGGGAGACCCCCTGGCTGACCACGCAGGGCTTCCTGGAGGCGCTCGACACCAACCTCCAGAAGAAGATCGGCGGCTAGAACGCGGCGGTCCCCCTCGCGCAGGCGATCACGAAGGCCGTTCCGGATCCGTCCGGGACGGCCTTCCGCCTGCCCGGACGGGGGCCGCGCGCCGGGAGGCGCACCTGCGCGGTGGCGGGCGGGACGTGCGCGATAGCCTGGCACCGCAACTATCTCGACGGCGAGAGAACCCGCGCCACGCAGGGCGGGCGGGCGGCCTCTCGGGCGGTCGGGTTCCCCAAGGATGGCCGCCTGAGCCCCGTCAGGTCACAGCAGGAGAAGGACGCATGACTCGCACCCCAGTCACCGTTACCGTTACCGGCGCCGCGGGCCAGATCGGCTACGCGCTGCTGTTCCGCATCGCGTCCGGGCACCTCCTCGGCGCGGACGTGCCCGTACGCCTGCGCCTGCTGGAGATCCCGCAGGCGGTCAAGGCCGCCGAGGGCACCGCGATGGAACTGGACGACTGCGCGTTCCCGCTGCTGTCCGGCATCGACATCTTCGACGACGCCGCGCGGGCGTTCGAGGGGACGAACGTCGCGCTGCTGGTCGGCGCCCGCCCCCGCACGAAGGGCATGGAGCGCGGCGACCTGCTGGAGGCCAACGGCGGCATCTTCAAGCCGCAGGGCGAGGCGATCAACGCCGGCGCGGCCGACGACGTCAGGATCCTGGTGGTCGGTAACCCGGCGAACACCAACGCGCTGATCGCGCAGCAGCACGCGCCGGACGTCCCGGCCGGGCGGTTCACCGCGATGACGCGCCTGGACCACAACCGCGCCCTCGCGCAGCTGGCGAGGAAGACGGGCGCCTCGGTCGCCGACATCCGGAAGATGACGATCTGGGGCAACCACTCCGCCACGCAGTACCCGGACCTGTTCCACGCCGAGATCGCCGGCAGGAACGCCGCCGAGACGGTGAACGACCAGAACTGGCTGGAGAACGACTTCATCCCGACCGTCGCCAAGCGCGGCGCCGCGATCATCGAGGCGCGGGGCGCGTCGTCGGCGGCGTCGGCCGCGTCCGCCGCGATCGACCACGTGCACACCTGGGTGAACGGCACCGCCGACGGCGACTGGACGTCCATGGCGGTCGTGTCGGACGGCTCCTACGGGGTGCCCGAGGGCCTGATCTCCTCCTTCCCGGTCACCACCCGGGACGGCGAGTGGGAGATCGTCCAGGGCCTGGAGATCGACGACTTCTCCCGCGCCCGGATCGACGCGTCCGTCGCGGAGCTGTCGGAGGAGCGCGAGGCCGTCCGCAAGCTCGGCCTCATCTGAGCCGCACCTGCTCCGTACCTGAGCGAGCCCTGAGCGGGCCTGCGTCACGAGCCCCGGACCGTGCCCCGGTCCGGGGCTCGTCCGCGTCCGCCCCCGGCGGGCCCACTGATCTGCGGACAAAAGATCTGAAGGCGTCGGTATCGGTCGCTAGGGTGTGATCGCTCGAAAAGTGATCGGGGGAGGGCGTGCCGGTGGCCGAACAGGCGTTCCAGGTGGACCTGCGGGGCGTGGTGGATCTGCTGAGCCGCCACCTCTACGCGAGTCCACGTGTCTACCTGCGGGAACTGCTGCAGAACGCGGTGGACGCGATCACGGCGCGCGGGGCGGGCGGGCGCGTCGAGATCGAGACGGGCGGCGGCGTCCTGCGCGTCCACGACGACGGCGTCGGCCTGACCGAGGACGAGGTCCACACGCTGCTCGCGACGATCGGCCGGTCGTCCAAGCGGGACGAGCTCGGATTCGCGCGCCACGACTTCCTCGGCCAGTTCGGGATCGGGCTGCTGTCGGCGTTCCTCGTCGCGGACGAGATCGAGGTCGTGACCCGGTCCGCGCGCGGCGGCGGAGCCGTCCGGTGGACCGGCCGCTCCGAGGGCAGCTACCGGGTCGAGCCCGGCGAGCGGGACGAGCCGGGCACGACCGTGACGCTGCGGGCGCGGCCGGGCTCGGCGGAGCTGCTGAGCCCGCCGGTCGTCGCCGAGCTGGCCGCCACCTACGGGTCGCTCCTCCCGGTCGAGCTGGTCGTGGACGGCGTCGCCGTCACCGGCGGCGCGCCGCCGTGGCGGGCGTCCTACCGCGACCCCGCCGACCGCAGGCGGGCGCTGGAGCGGTACTGCGAGGAGGTCTGCGGGTTCACCCCGTTCGACGTCGTGGACCTCGACGTGCCGGAGGCCGGGCTGACGGGCGTGGCGTTCGTCCTGCCCGGGCCGGTGTCGCCGTCCGCGCGCGCCGCGCACCGCGTCTACCTGAAGCGGATGCTGCTGGCCGAGAGCGTCGAGGGACTCCTTCCCGACTGGGCGTTCTTCGCGCGCTGCGTCGTGGACGCGGGGGAGCTGCGGCCGACAGCGAGCCGCGAGGCCCTGTACGAGGACGAGTTGCTCGAATCGACGCGGCACGGCCTCGGCGAGGTGCTCCGGCAGTGGCTGGTGAAGCTCGCCGAGACCGATCCGGCGCGGCTGCGGGCGTTCCTGCGGCTGCACCAGCTCGGCGTCAAGGCGATGGCCCTGCACGACGACGACATGCTGCGGATCGTCGACCGGTGGCTGGAGTACGAGACGTCCTCCGGGCCGATGACCCTGCACGAGTTCCGCCGCCGCCACCCGGGCGGCCGGTTCACCTCGGACGTGGACGAGTTCCGGCGGCTCGCGGCGGTCGCGGGCGCCCAGGGCGTGGGCCTGGTCAACGGCGGATACGTCCATGACACCGAGATCATCGAGCGGCTGCCGGACCTGGACCCCGATATCCGGCTCGCACGGCTGGACGCGGCGGAGCTGACCACCACGTTCGGCGTCGTCGACCCGGCGGCGGAGCTGGCGCTGCGGCCGTTCCTGGCGGCGGCGCAGAAGGCGGTGGAGCGGCTCGGCTGCGAGGTCGTCGTCCGCGACTTCGACCCCGCGTCGCTGCCCGCGCTGTACCTGACCAGCCGGGACGCGCAGTTCCGCGACGAGCTGGCCCGCGCGCGGGAGGAGGCGGGCGAGCTGTGGGCGGACGTGCTCGGCGCGGTCGGCGCCACCACGAGCGCCGACCGTCCCCAGCTGGTGCTGAACCACCGCAACCCGCTGGCGCGGCGCGTCACCTCCCTCGGTGACGGCGGACCGGTCGAGGCGGCCGTCCAGGCCCTCTACGGGCAGGCGCTGCTGCTCGGCCACCACCCGCTGCGTCCCGTCGACACGGCGGTCCTGAACCGTTCCTTCATCGGCCTGCTGGAGTGGGCCGTCCACTCCCCGGAGGGCCCTGATGAGCACGGATGACGTCTACGCGCTGATGGCGCGATCGCAGGAGCTGCCCTACGGGGAGGCCCGCACCGTCCTGATCGAGGACGCGCTGCGCCGCGCGGAGGCGGCCGGTGACGAGGTGCTGGCGTTCCACGTGCGGGTGAGGCTGACCGACGCCTACCGGTACGGCGGCGAGCCCGTGAAGGCGTTCGCGACGTTCAGCCGCACGCTGGCCGACCACGACCGCGACCCCGTCCGGTTCGACGAGACGCACAGCCTGCTGTGGCAGATGAAGGCCGTGGTCAGCTCCCTGACCTCGTTCCCGCAGATCCCGCTGGACCGCGCCTACGCCGTCCTGGACGACATGGAGCGGCGCTACAAGGCGGGCGGGCACAGCCTCCAGGCGGAGTACCACTACCGCAACGTGGTGGCGCGGCACATCGGCGACGGTTCGGCGCACGAATGGTTCGTGAAGTGGCGCGCGGCCGAGCGGGACGAGCTGTCCGACTGCGAGGGCTGCGACCCGACCGGCATGGCCCGCCACCTCGTCGAGGCCGGACGGTACGAGGAGGCGTTCGAGATCGCCGCGCCCGTGCTGAGCGCGCGGCTGTCCTGCAACGAGCAGCCGCAGTCGATCCAGACGGCGCTGCTGCCGGTGTACCTGCGCACGGGCCGCCTGGAGGAGGCCGCCGGCGCGCACCGCCGCGCCTACCGGGTGCACCGGGCGCGCCTCGCCGACCTCGGCGACGTCGCCGAGCACCTGGAGTTCTGCGCGGCGACGGGCAACGGGGCGCGCGGGCTGGAGATCCTGCAGCGGCACCTCGGCTGGCTGGACCGGGCCCCGAGCGCGCACGCCGACATGGAGTTCTCCGCCGCGGCGGCCCTGCTGCTGCGGGTGGTGGAAGAGGCGGGCCACGGCGCGGCGACCGTCCGCCGCCCGGCGGCGGACGACCGCCCGGCGGCGGACGTGCCCCTGCCCGAGCTCCGCGCCGAGCTGGCCGAGCGCGCGACGGAGCTGGCGGCCCGGTTCGACGCCCGCAACGGCACGTCCCACCAGGGCGACAAGGTGCGCGGCACGCTGGAGGCCGAGCCGGTCGTCGAGTTCCTGCCGCTGGCCGCCCACCACCGCCGCCCCGCGCCCGCGCCCGCCCCGCGGACCCCCTCCGCCGGCGCCCCGGCCGCCGCGGACGACCTCGCGTCCGTGGACGATCTCGGCGAGCTGCTCGACCTGGTCGAGCGGCGCCGCCAGGACGGCGACCTGCCCGGCATGCTGGCCGCCTTCCGGCGGTTCGACGCCGTCGCCGAGACCACCGAGCCGACGCCCTTCCAGAAGGCCCGCCGCCTCGACGGCCGCGGCGTCGAACTCGCCGTCGAGGGCGACGGGCAGGGCGCCGCGCGCTGCTGGGAGGAGGCGTCCCTGCTCTACGCGGAGCTGGGCGACGAGACCCGCCGGCACCGCGCGCTCGGCCGCCTCGGCGCGATGCGCGTCGACCTCGGCGACGAGGGCGGCATGGAGCAGCTGAACGCGTCCGCCGAGCACTTCTCCGCGCATCCCGGGGAGGACGGCGACGTCACGGCCGCGCTGCTCCGCCTCGCCACCGCGCATCTCTCCCTGGACCGTCCGGACGAGGCCCTCGCCGCCCTGGACCGGGCCGACGCCGGCGACGCGCCCGACCGCGCCGGCGAGCTGTGGTTCCTGCGGGGGCAGGCGCTCCTGCGGACCGGCGACACCGGCGGCGCGGTGGCGGCGCTGCGCCGCTCCGCCGACGAGGCGCGCGCCTCCGGCGAGCCGGAGACCGTCGCCTCGCCCGGCCTGCTGCTCGCCCGCACCCTGGCCCGCCAGGAGAACGGTCCGGACGAGGAGGTGTTCGCCCTGCTCGACGAGGTGATCGCCGTGCTGCCCCCGTCGCCGATGCGCGCGGCGGCGCACTGCGACCGCGGCCTGGCGCTCCTCGCCGCCGACCGGGCGGCGGACGCCGCCGCCGACCTCGCCGAGGCCATCGCGGCCTGGACGGCGGAGGGCATGCACGAGCAGGCCGTCCACCTGCGCGTGGACCTCGCCGCCGCGTACCTTGCCGCGGGCCGCCACCTGGAGGCCGCCGAGACCGCCGAGGAGGCGCTGCCCGGCCTGGACGACGACGCCGCCCGGCGCTGCCGCCTGATCCTCGCGCACGCGCAGAAGGAGATGGGCGAGGAGGACGCCGCCGCGACGTTCGCCGCCCTCGCCGAGGACGCCGCGCGGGACGGCCGGCACGACGCCGTCGCGCACTTCCTGGAGGAGGCCGGGGGCGTCCTGACCGCCCTCGACAGGGACGCCCAGGCCGCGGCCCGGTTCGCCGAGGCGGCCGAGGCCGGCGAGAAGGCGGGCGACCCCTACGCGGTGGTCCGCACCCGCCGCCGCGCCGCGATGTGCCTGCTGTGGAGCGGCGAAGCCGACGAGGCCGTCGCCGCCATGGACGCGGCCCGCGCGGCGCTGGCCGGGCTGCCCCCGGACAACGAGCCCGCCCGCGTCTGGGAGACCGCCCTCGTCTCCTACGACCAGGCCCGCGTCCTCGGCCAGGTCGGCCGCCTCTCCGAGGCCGCCGCCCACGCCGCTGCCGCCGCGGACGGCTTCAGCACCCTGGACGAGACCGACGCGGCCGAGGAGGCCGCCCGCCTCCACAAGGACCTGAAGGCGGCCCTCAACTGACGCGGTGGGCGCCCTCGGAGGGGGGCGCCTCCAGGAACTCAGGGGGCGTCCAGCCGCGCCGGGCGTAGGCGGCCGTGATCGCGTCCCGCACCGTGGCGGCGCGAGCGGCCGGGGTGAGGACGATGGCGGAGCCGCCGAAGCCGCCGCCCACCATGCGGCCGCCCCGGGCGCCCGCGCGCACCGCGGCGTCGACGGTGGCGTCGGCCTCGGGCCAGGAGACCTCGAACTGGTCGCGCAGTGACAGGTGCGAGGCGTTCAGCATGGCGCCGAGCTCGGGGAGGGCGCCGGCGCGCAGCAGCCCGACGGCGGCCTCGACGCGGTGGTTCTCGGTGACGACGTGCTGGACGCGGCGGCGCAGTACGGGGTCGCGCAGCGCCGCGAGGGCGGCGGCGAGGTCCTTCACGTCCCGCAGGGCGCTCACGCCGAGGAGGGACGCGGCCTCCTCGCACTCCGCGCGGCGGCGCCCGTAGTCGCCGCCCGTCAGGGCGTGCGAGGCCCGCGTGTCGACCACCAGCAGGACCATGCCCGAGGCCGCCGGATCGAACGGGACCTGCGACGACAGCCCGCTGCGGCAGTCGAGCATCAGCGCGCGGCCGGGCGCGCACAGCAGCGACGCCGACTGGTCCATCAGGCCGCACGGCATGCCGACCTGCTCGTTCTCGGCGCGCTGCGCCAGCCGGGCCAGCGCGGGGCGGTCGATCTCCACGCCGTACAGGTCGCACAGCGCCAGCGCCGTCGCGCACTCCAGGGCGGCGGACGAGGACAGGCCCGCGCCCTGCGGGAGGTCGGAGTCGATCAGCAGGGACGCGCCGCCCGTGCCGTGCTCGCGCAGCACGCGCGCGACGCCGACCGGGTACGCGGCCCACTCCCGGTCGGCGGGCCAGTTCTCGGAGGCGACCGTCCCGCCGTCCACGGGCGCGGTGACGGCGGTGGCGGCCTGCAGCGAGCGGACCTCCACCACCCCGTCGTCGCGGCGGGCGGCGGCGACCGAGACGCCGAGCGGGAGCGCGAACGGCAGCACGAAGCCGTCGTTGTAGTCGGTGTGCTCGCCGATCAGGTTGACCCGGCCGGGCGCGTGCCACACGCCCTCCGGGGCCCGCCCGAACGCCTCGGCGAAGCCCTCGCTGAGCGCGCCGGTCATCGGGAGCGCAGGAAGGTCCACGCGTCGCCGACCATGGCGCGCAGGTCGCGCTCGGGCTTCCAGCCGAGCCGCGCCTGGATCTTCTCCGAGGAGGCGACCAGCACGGCCGGGTCGCCGGCGCGGCGCGGCGCCACCTCGGCGGGGATGTCGCGGCCGGTGACCTCGCGGCAGACCTCGACGACCTCGCGGACGGAGTTGCCGGTGCCGCTGCCCAGGTTGAAGATCTCGTGGCGGCCGGGCTCGCAGGCGTCCAGCGCGAGCAGGTGGGCGCGGCCGAGGTCGGTCACGTGGATGTAGTCGCGGACGCAGGTGCCGTCCGGCGTCGGGTAGTCGTCGCCGAACATCTTCACGGCGTCGCCGCCGCCCTGCGCGATCCTCAGCACGTTCGGGATCAGGTGCGTCTCGACGGTGTGCCGCTCGCCGTGCCGCCCGTGCGCGCCGGCCACGTTGAAGTACCGTAGCGACACCCCGCCGATGCCGTGCAGCCGCGCGTACTCGGCGAGGGCCGTGTCGATCGCCAGCTTGGACGCCCCGTAGGGGTTGGTCGGCCGGGTCGGGTCGGTCTCCAGGATCGGCGTCGACTCCGGCTCGCCGTAGGTCGCGGCGGTCGAGGAGAACACGATCCGGGGGACGCCCGCGACGCGCATCGCCTCCAGCAGGGCGAGGGACTCGCCGAGGTTCTTGTCCCAGTACAGGCCGGGCTTCTCGACGGACTCGCCGACGAGCGACCGGGCCGCGAAGTGCAGCACGGCGCCGAACCCGGCGCCGCCGAGCACCTCCGCCGCCGCGTCGCGCAGCGTGCCGCGCACCAGCCGGGCGCCCTCGGGCACCGCGTCCGCGTGCCCGGTGGACAGGTCGTCCAGCACGACGACCTCGTGCCCCGCCTCCACCAGCAGAGCGGAGACGACGCTGCCGACGTAGCCGGCGCCTCCGGTGACGAGCAGCTTCACTGACGTACCTCCACGACGAGACTCTGGGACGGCGGGGGCGCGTCCAGGCTAGGGGGTCCGCCCAGGCTATCCGGAACGCCGAACGGGGAAGGCTGAACCCATGGACCGGACGCCGTCCCGCCCGCCGGCGGGACCGGCGGGCGCGCTCGCCCGCCCCCTGGTGTGGCTGCTGTCGAGCTCGACCCACCTCGTCGTGCGGCTGTCGGGCGGCGACCCGGGCGCGCTGCGCGAGGAGATCACCGCCGAGCGGATGCGGGCGCTGGTCGCGCAGAACACGCAGCTCACCCCGGACGAGCGGGCACTGATCGGGGAGGTGTTCGCGGCGGGGGAGCGGCCGCTGCGCGAGGTCCTCGTCCCGCGCACCGAGGTGGAGTTCCTGGACGCCGCGCTCCCGCTGGCCGCCGCCGCGCGGATCGCCGCGGGCAGCCCGCACTCGCGCTTCCCCGTCTGCCGCGACTCCCACGACGAGGTGGTCGGCTTCGTGCACATCCGCGACCTGCTGGCGCCCGCCCCGCCGGACGCGCCCGCCCGCGGCGGCGGCGCGGTGGGCGATCTGGTGCGTCCGGTGAAGTTCCTGCCGGCCTCGAAGCGGGTGCTGCCGGCGCTGTCGGAGATGCGCCGCGAGGGCTGCCACCTGGCGATCGTCATGGACGAGTACGGCGGCGTCGCCGGGATCGTCACGCTGGAGGACCTCCTGGAGGAGCTCATCGGCGACATCCGCGACGAATATGATGTCCAGGACGCGCAGGCACGGCGCCTGCACGGCGGGGTGGTCGAGGTCGACGGCCTGCTCAACCTGGACGACTTCGCCGCCGAGACCGGCATCCGGCTGCCGGACGGGCCGTACGAGACGGTCGCCGGGCACATCATGGCGGCGCTGCGCCGCGTGCCCGCCGAGGGCGACTCGGTGGAGGCCGGCGGACGCCGGCTCGCGGTGGTCCGGATGGAGGGCCGGCGGGTGGCCCGCGTGCGCGTCATGCCGCGGGCGTCGCCGCAGGCCGCACCGGTGCCGCCCGGCACGCCGTCCGCGACCCCGCGGGCGGCGATCGGCGACGCCGCCGCCGGCCCCGGCACCCGGCAGGCCACCGGCGGCGAAGCCTCAAGCGACACCTGAGAGAATCGGTCCGTGCACATGCCCGAAGCGCCCAGCCCCGAAGCGTCCGCCGGAACGGCCGCGGCACCGCCGCGCGTGCTGTCCGGCATCCAGCCCACCGCCGACTCGTTCCACCTCGGCAACTACCTGGGGGCGCTCCGGCAGTGGGTCTCGATGCAGGACACCCATGACGCCTTCTACTGCGTGGTGGACCTGCACGCGATCACCGTCGAGCACGACCCCGCGCTGCTGCGCCGCCGGACCAAGGTCGCCGTCGCCCAGCTCCTCGCGATGGGCCTGGACCCCGAGCGCGCCACGGTGTTCGTGCAGAGCCACGTCCCCGAGCACGCCGAGCTGGCCTGGGTGCTCGGCTGCCTCACCGGCTTCGGCGAGGCCCAGCGGATGACCCAGTTCAAGGACAAGTCGTCCAAGCAGGGCACGGGCGGGACGACCGTCGGGCTGTTCACCTACCCGGTCCTGCAGGCCGCCGACATCCTGCTCTACTCGCCCGACCCCACCACCGAGGCCGGCCGGGCGATACGCGTCCCCGTCGGCGAGGACCAGCGGCAGCACCTGGAGCTGACCCGCACCCTCGCGCAGCGGTTCAACCACCGGTTCGGCGACACGTTCGTGCTGCCGGACGCGCACATCCCCGAGGGCGCCGCGAAGATCACCGACCTCCAGGAGCCGGAGGCCAAGATGAGCAAGTCGGCCTCCTCGCCGCAGGGGATCATCGACGTGCTGGAGGAGCCCGCACCGATGCGCAAGAAGATCATGCGCGCGGTCACCGACACCGGTTCCGAGGTCGTCTACGACGAGGAGAAGAAGGCCGGCGTCACCAACCTCCTGCGGATCTTCTCCGCGCTGGAGGGCACCTCCGTCCCCGACCTCGAGAGCCGGTACGCGGGCTCGGGGTACGGGCAGTTCAAGAAGGACCTCGCGCAGGTCGTCCTCGACACGTTCACGCCGATCAGGGAGCGCACCCTCACGCTGCTGGAGGACGAGGAGCGGCTCGACCGGGTGCTCGCCCTCGGCGCCGAGCGCGCGTCCAGGGTCGCCACCGCGACGATGGAGACCGTGCGCCAACGGGTGGGATTCGTGGGACGTGGTCGCTGACGGCCCCGCTCCCGACGCAGCGGAGGGCCCTCGGAAGGCGCCCTCCGCCGCCGGGGGCGCGACCCCTGGCGAGGGCGGCGGCGTGCGCACGATCGGCGTCGCCATCCCCATTCCCGACCCGTACGGCGCGTTCCTGCAGGCCCGGCGCGCCTCGTTCGGCGACCCGCTCGCCCACGCGATCCCGACGCACATCACGCTGCTGCCCCCGACCGAGGTCCCCGAGCCCGAGATCGACGCCATCGAGGCGCATCTGCGCGGCGTCGCGAGCACCGAGACCCCGTTCCCGATCAGGCTGCGCGGCAGCGGAACGTTCCGGCCGGTTTCGCCGGTCGTCTTCGTGGCCCTCGCCGAGGGGATCGGCGGCTGCGAGCGGGTCCAGGCGAAGGTGCTGACGGGTCCGCTGGCTCGGCCGCTGCCGTTCCCGTACCACCCGCACGTCACCATCGCCCACCACCTCCCCGAGAGCGTCATGGACCAGGCGTTCAAGGAGCTCGCCGGCTACAGCGCCGACTTCGAGGCGTGGGGCTTCTCCTTGTACGAGCACGGGCAGGACGGCGTGTGGCGCCCGCAGTGCGACTTCATCTTCGGGGACGGCGCGGTGCCTTCGCCGGGCGGCAACCGCGGCGGGCCCGCGCCCCGATGAACGGATCCGGGGTGAGCGGCGCCACAAGACGCTGCGTTGACCGGATGATTACCGTCTGCGGCATCGAGTGACGCGCGTTGGGTACGTTGCGTGCATGCGGCAGGTGATCGGCAGGGTCCAACGGCGGAGCGAGTCCCTGTTCGGCGACGGGAAGGCGCTGCTGCAACGTTCCCGGGAGCGGTCCCGGTGGTTCGACCACCAGGCGCGCGCGTTCGAGCGGTACCAGGAGCGCCGCGGCGACCGGCTCGCGGCCGCCCTCACCAGCTACGCGTTCCTGTCGTTCTTCCCGCTGATGGCGCTGGCGTACGCGCTGCTCGGCTACCTCGTCGGGGTCAGCGACGAGGCCCGCGCCTACTTCGTCCGGGCGATCAACTCGCAGCTGCCGGGGCTCGCCGGCCAGCTCGACGTCGAGCAGATCGCGCAGTCCAAGACCGCCGTCGGCGTCCTCGGGCTGGTCGCGCTGCTGTTCACCGGGATCGGCTGGGTGCAGGTCCTGCGCGAGTCCCTGCGCGACATCTGGGGCAACGAGCCGGGCGGCGGCGGCAACTTCTTCCTGAAGCGGCTCTGGGACGCGTCCGTGCTGGCGTTCCTCGGCCTGATCCTGATCTGCGGCATGGCGGTCACGACGGTCGCGACCTCCGCCACCCACACCGTCCTCGGCTGGCTCGGCCTGGAGGACGTCCCCGGCGCCGGGACCGGGCTGCGGCTGCTGTCCCTCGCCTGCGCGATCTTCTTCGACACCGTGGTCTTCCTGGCCCTGTTCACCCGGCTGTCGGGCACCCGGGCGCCCTGGCGCCGGATCATCCGGGGCGCGCTGTTCGGCGCGGTCGGCTTCGAGATCCTCAAGCAGATCGCGGCGTTCCTGATCGGGCGGACGACGCAGAACCCCGTCTACGGCACGTTCGCGGTGCTGGTCGGGCTGATGGTGTGGATCAACATAGCGACCCGGTTCGCCCTGTTCGTCGCCGCCTGGACGGCGACCCGCCGCGTCGTGCTCACCGCGGACGCCGCCAACCCGGAGAACAGCGCCGACCGCGCGGAGGTGGAGGCGCTCCAGGAGCGCGCGGGCGAGAAGCCCGGCCGCCACGAGAAGCCGTCCTCGGGCGAGGACCCGCCCGAGGACGAGGCCCCGGATCGCCGGAGCGGGCCGGGCCGCCACGAGAGGCCGGCCGGGACCGGCGACGCGGTCAAGGACGAGAAGCCGCTGGGAACCGGGAAACCGGCCTGACCCGGAAGCCGGCCGAGCCGGGGAAGGCCGCTCAGGACCAGAAGGCGTCGTCGGCGTACTGGTCCTCGGCCAGCGTCCGGATCTCGGTGATCTTCCCGTCGCGGATGCGGAACAGGTCGACGGCGCGGGCGTCCAGGATCCGGCCGGCGCGCTCGGCGTAGGTCTGCACGAGGGCCGCGCCGTGCTCGTCGTTGGCCATGACCGAGTAGGGCTCGGTGTGGAACGTCCCGCCGGACAGCTCGAACAGCCGGACGTAGAAGCCCAGGACCTCCTCGGGCGTCCGGTACTCGCCGCAGACGGGCCCGCGCCCGGGGACGCGGTGGACGACGTCGTCGGCGAGCAGCCCGCGGATGAGGCCCATGTCGCCCTTGGCGAAGGCCGTGTAGCCGTCCTTCAGCAGCGTGACGTTCGGATGCTCGTACGCCGGCGGCGGCTCGGGTGCGAGGGCGGGTGCGCCGGGCATGGGGACGTACAAGTCGGACATGGCGCATTTCCTCCCCGCGGCGCCGTTCCGCCGTCCCCCGGCGGTGACGCGATCACCGGCGCCACCGCGAGCGTAAGCCCGCCGGAGGCGGAGGTGCCAGGCTCGTGGGAAGGGGTGGACGAAGCTTTACCGGCCTGCGCTCTACCGGCCGGCGCGGTAGCGGGCCGCCTCCAGGCGCCGCCTGCGGCGCAGCACCACGAACAGCGCCGTGATCGCGAGCAGGGCGCCCACCGCGCCGCCGCCGACGAGCAGCCACATGCGGGAGGAGTCGTCGGAGGCGAGCGGCGCGTCGGGCAGCACGCCCGAGCGGCCGTCCTTGCGGGTCTGCTCGATGTCGCCGGGCGGCACGAGCGAGCCCACCGGCGCGACCTTGCCGCGGGCGGCGAAGCCCCAGTTCAGCAGCTTGGCCGCGTACGCCGAGGGCGGCATGTCCGCGCGCATCAGCGAGATCACGATCGTGTGCCCGCCGCGGCGCGCCTGGGCGACGAACGTCTGCTGGGCGGCGATCGTGTAGCCGTTCTTGCCGCCGAGCATCCCCGGGTAGGCCAGCCGCTCGCCCGGGAGCATGTGGTTGTGCGTGTGGATCGGGTACCCGCCGACCTTCTTGCCCTTCTTGCGCTCCTTCTTCGTCGGGGGCGCCGGGAACTGGAAGTCGATCGCCTGCATGTAGGCGCGGTACTCGGGGTTCTTCATCCCCTCGCGCAGGATGAGCGCGAGGTCGTAGGCCGAGGTGTGCTGCGTCCGGACGTTCAGCCCGAGGTCCTTGTCCAGGCCGTTCGGCGACCCGGCGAGCGTGTCGCGCGCGTTGATCCGCCTGGCCTCGGCGTTCATGTCGGCGAGGGTCGTGCGCATCCCGCCGTCGGCCTCGGCCAGCGTCACCGCCGCGTCGTTGGCCGACATCATCAGCAGCGCGTGGAACAGGTCGGAGACCTTGTACTGCATCTTCGGGGTCAGCCCGACCTTGGTGCCCTCGGTGTCGCACGCCTTCTGGGACGGCCGGACGAGCCGGTTCGGGTCCAGCTTGGGGACGAGCGTCAGCGCGGTGAGGGTCTTGAGCGTGCTGGCGGGCAGGTAGTGCCCGTGCGGGTCCTTGGCGGCCAGGACCTGGCCGGTGTCGGCGTCCGCGATCAGGTACGAGGCCGCCTTGATCTTCGGCGGGGCCGGGACGCCCGGGGCGGTGCCCGCGACGACGCCGCGGCTCGCGAGCTGGGGCCCGCCCACGGTCTGCCCGGACGGCGGCGGCGCGCTGGGCGACGCCTCGACGCGCACTCCCGTGCCGGAAGGGCCCGCGGCGCGGGCGGCGCCGGCCGGGGCGGCGGCGAACGCGGGGGCCGCCGCGAGCGAGGCGGCCGTGACCGGCAGGGTGATCAACGTCAGGGCGCGGCGGACGCCGGCCGGCCCTCGTCGCTGTCGTGGCAAGCTCCCGACGCTCCTCAATCCTGTGGGAGCGCGATCGCTCCCGGCGCGCAGGCGCCCAACGCCCATGACTCCCCCCGAAGACTAGGCGACCTATCCGGCGAAGAGGTACCCGATCGCGAATCCGGCATGCGCGGGGCGGAGGCGACGGACGTGACGTACGGAGCGCCGGTCGTATCGCGGTACGTATGGGGCGGGGCCGATCGGTTACCATCCGTCATGGACGGGATTTTGAGACGGGCTGACGGTATTTTGGACGGGCTGACTAGTTCGATCTAGTGGTGCGCAGACCGAGATCGATGACCGAAAAGTAGGACGTCCGCCCGCGTTCCGACGGCTCGCATGAGTCAATTGATCCGCAAAGGGCATGGACGCCCGGCAGGGGGCGGGCACGGACGCCATCATGGAACGAACACGTGACCTGGACCGGCGTTTGTCCAGGCTTAGGGACCCGCTGGCTGAATTGCGCCACGTGCCACGCAACGACCTGCAAGGATTGTGGACGGAGGTTGGCCGTGGCCATTGACTTCAACGCATCGCACGGGTCGACGCTGGGCGTCGAGTGGGAGATCCAGCTCGTCGATGCGGAGACCAGGCACCTGCGGCAGGACGCACGCGAGGTGCTCGCCGCCCTGCCTTCGCTCAGCGAGGACGGCGACAACCCCCGCGTCCGCCACGAGCTGATGGAGTCCACCATCGAGGTGGTGACCGGGATCAGCGACACCGTCGGCGAGGCCAAGGCCGACCTGTCCGGCACCCTCACCGCCCTGCGCACCGCCGCCGCCGACCGCGGCCTCGCCCTGGCCTGTACGGGCACCCACCCGATCAGCGACTGGCGGGAGGCGGTGATGGCGCCCATGGGGCGCTACGCCCAGCTGATCGAGGAGATGCAGTGGCTGGCCCGGCGCATCCAGACGTTCGGCGTTCACGTCCACGTCGGCATCTCCGACGCCGCCAAGGTGATCCCGATCGTCAACGCGCTCTCGTCCTACCTTCCGCACTTCCTCGCGCTCACCGCGTCCAGCCCGTTCTGGAGCGGCAGCGACACCGGCCTCGCGTCCTGCCGGGCGGTCGTGTTCGGCCAGATGCCCACGGCCGGACCGCCCCACTTGCTAGACGACTGGGCGGCCTTCGAGGATTACATGGACACGCTGATGCGTTCGGGAACCATAAGGAGCATCAAGGAGGTCTGGTGGGACATCCGGCCGCATCCTGACTTCGGCACCGTCGAGATCAGGATGTTCGACGGGATTCCCACCCTGCGTGAGGTGGGGATGGCCGCCGCGCTGTGCCAGAGCCTCGTCACGCTGTTCGAGCAGCAGCTGGACCGCGGGTACACGCTGCCCCGGCCGGCCGCCTGGGTGGTCCGCGACAACAAGTGGCGCGCCACGAGGTACGGTCTCGACGCCATCGTCATCACCGACGACACGGGGAACACCGCTCCGCTCCGCGACGACCTGTACGAGCTGATCAGGGAGCTGGAGCCGGTCGCCGACCGGCTCGGCTGCGCCGAGGAGCTCAAGGTGGCCGGCGAGGTGCTGGAGCACGGCGCCCCGTACGAGCGCCAGCGCGCGATCCGCGCCGGCGGCGGGACGCTGGAGAACATCGTCGACGCGGCGGTCACCGAGCTCGCGGAGGACAGGTTCGTCACACTGGGGGAGGTCGCACATGCCGGAGCCTGAGCAACCGGACCGCGCCGGGAACCCCGCGAACACCGATCCCGCGAGCACCGATCCCGCGAGCAGACCCGAGAACGACACGTCGTACGAGAACGATTCCGAGAACCGCACCGCTTCCACCAACGAGAACATCACCCGGCGGGCGCCGTTCGGCACCGCCATCGCGCAGGGGGCGCACATGACACATCCGGGACCCGGGGTGATGCCCGGCCTTGAACCACCCGCCGCCCCGGGACTTGAGGGTCCCGAGGGCCGGGAGGACCGGGGGGCCGCCTCCGGCCCCGCCGGAGCGAACCCGATGGTGCCCGGCGGGCCCGTCCCGGGCGACGCCGAGCGCGCCGCGCCGCGGCGGGACGCCTCCGTCGCGGCGGCCGGAGCCCCGGTCGTGGCCGGGATCCCGGCGGTGCTCGGCGGTGCCGTGCTGCAACCGCAGCTCGACGCGTTCCTCGCCGCGCACGAGGCGGAGCTGATCGCGTTCCGCCGCGACCTGCACATGCACCCCGAGCTCGGCTACGCCGAGCACCGCACGACCCGCAGGCTCGCCGAGCGGCTCCGCGCGGCCGGGCTGGAGCCGGTGATCCTGCCGAAGGGCACCGGGCTGTTCTGCGACATCGGCCCCGCCGACGGCACCACCGTGGCGCTGCGGGCCGACATCGACGCGCTCCCGCTGCAGGACGAGAAGGAGGGCGTCGCCTACCGGTCGACCGTCCCCGGCGTCGCGCACGCGTGCGGCCACGACGTGCACACCACGATGGTGCTGGGCGCGGGCCTGTTCCTGGCCCAGCAGGCGGAGGCGGGGCTGCTGCCCGGCCGCGTCCGGCTGCTGTTCCAGCCGGCCGAGGAGACGCCCGGCGGCGCGCTGGACGTCATGGCCGCCGGCGGCATCGCGGGCGTCGACCGCGCGTTCGCGCTGCACTGCGACCCCCGCATCGAGGTCGGCCAGCTCGGGCTGCGCACCGGCCCGATCACCGCGGCCTGCGACAAGGTCTACGTGAAGGTCACCGGGCCCGGCGGGCACACCGCCCGGCCGCACCTGACCGCCGACCTGGTCTACGCCCTCGCCAAGATCGTCACCGAGCTGCCGTCCGCGCTGTCGCGGCGCGTCGACCCGCGCTCCAGCCTGTCGCTGGTGTGGGGGCGCGTGTCGGCCGGGTCGGTCGCCAACGCCATCCCCGACGACGGGATCGCCGAGGGCACCGTCCGCTGCCTGGACGACGAGGCGTGGCACCGGGCGCCGGAGATGATGAAGGCGCTGCTGCAGTCGGTCGCCGCCGCCTACGACGTGGAGGCGTCGCTGGAGTACGTCCGGGGCGTCCCGCCGACCGTGAACGAGGCGGCCAGCGTGCAGATGTTCCGCGACGCCGCCGCCCAGGTCATGGACGAGGACGGCGTCGTGCCGACCCCGCAGAGCCTCGGCGGCGAGGACTTCGGCTGGTACCTGGAGTCGATCCCGGGCGCCCTCGCCCGGCTCGGCGTCCGCACTCCCGGCGCGCCCGGCGAGTACGACCTGCACCGGGGCGACTTCGACGTCGACGAGCGGTGCATCGCCGTCGGCACGAAGGTGCTGAGCGCCACCGCGCTGACCGCGCTGTGGGACGGCGGCCGTCCCGGTGACGGTGACGCCGAAGCGATCGAGGGCGCCGCGCTCGCCTGACCTCCGCCCGCCGGCCGGGCCTGATCACCAGGAGTGATCGCCCGGCCGGTCGCCTTCCGTCCTTCCGGACGCCGCGCACGAGGGCTCACGTGCCGGTCAGCGCCGTGCATGGCCGCGCTGACCTGTGGCGATATGCCTACGCATTGGTAACGGACCTGTTGCGAAACCGTGCAAGCGGGAAGTTTGCCCTCATTAGCGAGGTAGCGTCCCAACGATTTCGGTGACCGGATCGGTCACCGGACCGTGGGTGGGGAACGGAAGGAGCGCTACCTTGCGCCGTGGACTGAAGATTACGCTCGTCACCATGACGGGTGCGGCGCTGACGCTCAGCGCTTCCGCGTGCGGTGGCAAGAAGGCCGACAGCGGTGACGACGGCGGCGACGGCAAGAAGACCCTCAAGATCGGTCTGGCCTTCGACATCGGCGGCCGCGGTGACCAGTCCTTCAACGACTCGGCCGCCGCGGGCCTCGACAAGGCCAAGAAGGACCTGGACGTCAAGACCGAGGAGATCTCCGCCAAGCCGGACGAGCCCGACTCCGACAAGGAGTCGCGCCTGCGGCTGCTGGCGAACAAGGGCTACAACCCGGTCATCGGCGTCGGCTTCGCCTACACGGCCTCGATCAACAAGGTCGCCAAGGACTTCCCGAACACCAAGTTCCTCGTCGTCGACGCCGACCAGTGCAAGGTCGAGGGCGCGAACGTCAGCGGCGCCTGCTTCTCCGAGGAGCAGGGCTCCTACCTGGTCGGCGCCGCGGCCGCGCTGAAGTCCAAGACCGGCACGATCGGGTTCATCGGCGGCGTCAACGTCCCGCTGATCAACAAGTTCTTCGCCGGGTACCAGGCGGGCGCGAAGAAGGCCAAGCCGGGCATCAAGGTGCTGCCCGCCAAGTACCTCACGCAGCCCCCGAACTTCAACGGCTTCAAGGATGCCGGCCTCGGCAACGAGGCGGCCAAGGGCCAGCTCGACGAGAACGCCGACGTGATCTACCACGCGGCGGGCGGCGCGGGCATCGGCGTCATCAAGACCGTCGGCGCGGCAAAGAAGTGGGCGATCGGGGTCGACTCCGACCAGTACAACCAGCCCGCGGTCGCCGGGGTGAAGGCCCAGATCCTGACGTCCATGGAGAAGCACGTGGACGTCGCGGTGTACGACTTCGTCGAGAGCGTCGCCAAGGGCACCTTCAAGGCCGGCACCACGCAGTACAACCTGAGCAACGACGGCATCGGGTACGCCACCTCCGGCGGCAACGTCGACGACATCAAGGCCAAGCTCGACGAGCTCAAGGCGGAGATCGTCAGCGGCAAGATCACCGTTCCGACGAAGGCCTGACGCCGCGGCCGGGCCGCGGGAGCCCGCTCCCGCGCCCCGGCCGCGTCCTCTCTCACGTTCTAGGCAGGAGGAGGGGCACTCGTGCCTGACCAGGTGCCGGCCGTGCGGCTGACATCGATCACCAAGCGGTTCCCCGGAGTGGTGGCCAACCGCGACATCAACCTCACCATCGAGCGCGGCGAGGTGCACGCGCTCTGCGGTGAGAACGGCGCCGGCAAGTCCACGCTGATGAAGATCCTTTACGGGATGCAGCGGCCGGACGAGGGCTCCATCGAGGTCGACGGCGAGCAGGTCTCCTTCCGGACGCCGGCCGACGCGATCGCCCGCGGCGTCGGCATGGTGCACCAGCACTTCAAGCTGGCCGACAACCTCACCGTCCTGGAGAACGTGATCCTCGGCGCCGAGCCCCGCGTCCGGGGCCGGCGGCGCGGCCGGATCGACTTCGCCGCCGCGCGCGCCAAGATCAAGGAGATGTCGCAGGCGTACGGGCTGCGCGTCGACCCCGACGTGCTGGTCGAGACGCTCGGCGTCGGCGAGCGGCAGCGCGTGGAGATCCTCAAGGTCCTCTACCGCGGCGCCCGCGTGCTCATCCTGGACGAGCCGACCGCGGTGCTCGTCCCGCAGGAGGTCGAGGAGCTGTTCGGCAACCTGCGCGAGCTGCGCGCCGAGGGCCTGACCGTCCTGTTCATCTCCCACAAGCTGGACGAGGTGCTGACCGTCGCCGACACGATCTCGGTGATCCGGCGCGGCACGACGGTCGCGACCCGGCTCGACCCGCGTGAGGTGACGTCCCGGCGTCTGGCCGAGCTGATGGTCGGGTCCGAGCTGCCCACCCCGGAGCTGCGCGAGTCCACCGTCACCGAGGACGTCCAGCTGGACGTGGCCGGGCTCACCGTGCTGACCCCCGAGGGCCGTCCCGTGGTGGACGGCGTGTCGCTGCGCATCCGCCGCGGCGAGATCGTCGGGCTGGCCGGCGTCGAGGGCAACGGGCAGAGCGAGCTCATCGAAGCGATCATGGGGATCCGCGGGGCCGACGCCGGGACCATCGGCTACGGCGGCGAGGACGTCACCTCGTGGACGACGCGGCGGCGCCGCGAGGCCGGCATCGCCTACATCCCCGAGGACCGGCACCGCCACGGGCTCGTCCTGGAGGGGACGCTCTGGGAGAACCGCATGCTGGGCCACCAGACCCAGCGCCCGAACGTGCGCGGCCCGTGGATCGACCGTCGCGGCGCCCGCCGCGACACCACCCGGATCGTCCAGGCCTACGACGTGCGGACGCCGGGGATCGACGTGCCCGCCGCCGCGCTGTCGGGCGGCAACCAGCAGAAGCTCATCGTCGGGCGGGAGATGTCCGGCGACCCGCGGCTGCTGATCGCGGCGCATCCGACGCGCGGCATCGACGTCGGCGCCCAGGCCGCCATCTGGGAGTACCTGCGGCAGGCCCGCGCGGACGGGCTGGCCGTCCTGCTGATCAGCGCCGATCTTGAGGAACTCATCGGTATGTCCGACACCCTGCACGTGATCCTGCGGGGACGGCTGGTCGCGGAGGTCGATCCGCGGACCGTCACCCCCGAGGAGCTCGGCTCCGCCATGACCGGCGCCGGAGCGCCCGCATGAGCGACGAGCGCAAGGACCTGGACCCGGCGGGCGAGGAGCCCGCGGGCGGCGGCGGACCGGCGGGCGGCGAGCCCGCGGGCGCGAAGCCCCCGGCCGGCGTTCCCGCGCCCCGTCCGGGCGAGGGCCCCGATCCCGGGAAGCGGCCCGCGAAGGCGTCCGGACCGGTGGAGCCGGAGACGGTGCCGTCGTGGAAGGCGATGCTGCAGGGCCTCGGCCCGCGGGGCCTCGGACTGAAGATCGGCGCGCCGGTGCTGGCGCTGCTGATCTCCCTCGCCATCACGATGATCCTGCTGCGGGTCACCGGCGCCGACCCGGTCAGCTCGATCCAGAGCATGATCGACTACGGCACCACCGACAACTCGATCGTAGACATCGTCAACCGCGCCGCCCGCTACTACCTGTCGGCCGTGGCCGTGGCGATCGGGTTCCGGATGGCGCTGCTGAACATCGGCGTGGACGGCCAGTACCGGATGGCCGCGTTCCTCGCCGCCGCGCTCGGCGGCGCGCTGGCGCTGCCCGCGCCGTTCGGCCAGATGCTGACGATCGCCGCGGCGATGGTGGTCGGCGGGCTGTGGGCGGCGATCGCGGGCGTGCTGAAGGTGACCCGCGGGGTCAGCGAGGTGCTGTCCACGATCATGCTGAACGCGATCGCGACCGGTCTGATCGCCTACCTGCTGAACGACAAGCGGCTCGCCGAGGTGCGGCCGGGCAGCAACAACGTCGCGACGCCGAAGATCCCCGAGTCGGGACGGGTCGGCGGCCTGAACAGCTTCCTGTCCTCGATCGGCATCGACCTGCCGGGCGACGTGTACGGGTTGCTGCCGCTGGCGATCCTGGTCGGCGTCGTGTTCTGGATCGTCATCAACCACACCAGGTTCGGGTTCGACCTGAAGATGTCGGGGCTTTCGCCGTCGGCCGCGCAGGCCAGCGGCGTCAACGCCCGCCGCATGATCGTCTACACGATGGTCGCGTCGGGCGTGGTGGCGGGCCTGATCGGCATGCCGGAGCTGCTCGGCGCGTCCTACGAGTACTCGCTGAACTTCCCGGCCGGGCTCGGCTTCACCGGCATCACGGTCGCGCTGCTCGGCCGCAACCATCCGGCCGGCATCGCGCTCGCCGCGCTGCTGTTCGCGTTCCTCGACCAGACCTCCGACGTCCTCCAGGAGGTCGACGTCCCGAAGGAGATCGTCGGGGTCATGCAGGGCGTGGTCGTGCTGACCGTCGTCATCGTGTACGAGCTCGTCCGGCGCTGGGAGATCCGGCTCCAGCAGCGGGCCGTCGCCGCCGAGCTGGCCACCGGCCACGACCTGGCCCGCGAGGCCGCTGGGAGTGCCTCATGAGCACCGCCACCGAGACGGCCCCCGCCCGGAAGGCCGCGGGCGGCGGCCGCCGGCTGCGCTGGCCGCACTACCTGCTCATCGCGTCCGGCCTGCTGGTGCTGCTGTCGCTGGTCCGGGTGATCGACGACGCCGACCCGGTGACCTCCAGCGGGACGGTGAGCGCCTCGCTGCGCCTCGCCGTGCCGATCTTCCTCGCCGGGCTCGGCGGGCTGTGGTCGGAGCGCTCCGGCGTGATCAACATCGGCCTCGAGGGCATGATGATCCTCGGCACCTGGACGGGCGCCTGGGCCGGCTACCAGTGGGGCCCGTGGATCGGCGTCCTCGCCGGGATCATCGGCGGGGCGCTCGGCGGGCTGCTGCACGCGATCGCGACCGTCTCGTTCGGCGTCGACCACATCGTGTCCGGCGTCGCGATCAACATCCTCGGGCTGGGGCTCACCCAGTTCCTCGCCGGACTGATCTTCGACAAGGGGGAGGCGAAGGCGCTCGGCGGCGGCCCCCGGCAGTCGCCGCCCGTCGATCCGATCCAGACGCTGACGCTGCCGGTGCTGTCCGGAGGCAAGATCGGCGGCTGGCAGAGCCCCGACTGGCTCGGCTCGCTGGAGAGGCACCACTGGTTCCTGGTGTCGGACCTCGCGGGCATCGTCCGCGGCCTGACCAGCGACATGTCGCTGCTGACGCTCGTGGCCCTGCTGCTCCTCCCGGCCAGCTTCTTCGTGCTGTGGCGGACGGCGTTCGGGCTGCGGATCCGCTCGTGCGGCGAGGACGCGTACGCGGCCGAGTCGCTCGGCGTGCAGGTCTACCGGATGAAGTACGCCGCCGTGATGATCTCGGGCGGTTTCGCTGGCCTGGCGGGCGCGTTCCTCGTCATCGTCGCCGCGCCGATCTACCAGGACGGCCAGACCAACGGCCGCGGGTTCATCGGCCTCGCCGCCATGATCTTCGGCAACTGGCGTCCGGGCGGCCTCGCCGCGGGCTCGCTGCTGTTCGGCTACACCGACGCGATGAACGTGCGCGGCGGCGGCCAGTCGGTGCACGCGCTGCTGCTGTTCGTGGCGATCCTGCTGATCGGCGTCGCCGTCTGGCAGGGCGTGCGCGCGAACCGCCTGCTCCCGCAGGCGGCGCTGGACGCGGCGCACCGCCGCGACATGCGCGGCGCCGTCGTCGGCTCCGCGCTGTCCCTGGTCACGGCCGCCGCGCTCCTCGCGTGGTTCCTGCTGAGCGACATCGTCCCGGGCGAGCTGGTCTCCTTCACCCCGCACCTGACGACGCTCCTCGTCCTGGCCCTGGCCAGCCAACGCCTCCGCATGCCCGCCGCCAACGGGCTCCGGTACCGGCGTGGTGAGGCACGCTGACCGGCGGCCGGAGCGAAGCGGAGGACGCCGGTCAGCCGCCTGTCGGGGGGTTTGGGGGGTCGTCCCCCCAGAAAGGTAGGGCTCATGGAGATTGATTGGGCTGCTTTGCGTGTTGCGGCGCGGGAGGCGATGGGGCGTGCTTACTGTCCGTACTCCGGGTTTCCGGTCGGGGCCGCCGCACTGGTGGACGACGGCCGGGTGATCACCGGGTGCAACGTGGAGAACGCCTCGTACGGCGTCGGCCTGTGCGCGGAGTGCGCCGTCGTCTCGGCGTTGCACGGGCCGGGGAAGTCGGAGCGGCCCCGGCTGGTCGCCATGGCGGTGGTGGACCGGCACGGGAACCCGCTGATGCCGTGCGGGCGCTGCCGGCAGTTGCTGTGGGAGCACGGCGGCGCCCCGATGCTGCTCGAGACGACGCGTGGCATCCTGCCCATGTCGGATGTCCTGCCGGACGCGTTCGGTCCCGATGATCTCGTGGACCGGGCCTGACCGACTCGTTCCGGCCGGCGCACCCTGGCCGGCCCGGCTTCACCCCTGAGAGGATTTCGTGGACGCCACCGATGTCATCCGCGCCAAGCGCGACGGCGGGACGCTGACCCCCGAGCAGATCGACTGGGCGGTCGACGCCTACACGCGGGGCGTGATCGCCGAAGAGCAGATGTCGGCGCTGGCGATGGCGATCCTGCTGAACGGCATGTCGCGGGCCGAGGTGGCCCGGTGGACCGAGGCGATGATCCGGTCCGGCGAGCGGATGGACTGGTCGGGGCTGGACCGTCCGACCACCGACAAGCACTCCACCGGGGGCGTCGGCGACAAGATCACCCTGCCGCTGGCGCCGCTGGTGGCGGCGTGCGGCGCGGCCGTCCCGCAGCTGTCGGGACGCGGCCTCGGGCACACCGGCGGGACGCTCGACAAGCTGGAGTCGATCCCGGGCTGGCGGGCGTCGCTGTCGAACACCGAGATGCTGGACGTGCTGCGCGCGGCGGGCGCCGTCATCTGCGCGGCGGGCAGCGGCCTCGCGCCCGCCGACCGCAAGCTCTACGCGCTGCGCGACGTGACCGGCACGGTGGAGTCGATCCCGCTGATCGCCTCCTCGATCATGTCGAAGAAGATCGCCGAGGGCACGGGCGCGCTGGTGCTGGACGTCAAGGTCGGCTCGGGCGCGTTCATGAAGACGGTGGACACGGCCCGGGAGCTGGCCGAGACGATGGTCGCGATCGGCGGCGACCACGGGCTGCGCACGGTCGCGCTGCTGACGGCGATGGACCGTCCGCTCGGCAACGCGGTCGGCAACGCCGTGGAGGTGGCCGAGTCGGTGGAGGTGCTCGCCGGGGGAGGCCCGTCCGACGTGGTCGAGCTGACCCTGACGCTGGCGCGGGAGATGCTCGCCGCCGCCGGGGTCTCCGGGAAGGACCCGGCCGACGCGCTGAAGGACGGCTCCGCCATGGACGCCTGGCGCCGCATGATCATCGAGCAGGGCGGCGATCCGGACGCGCCGCTGCCGGCCGCCCGCGAGACCCATGTGGTCACCGCCCCGTCCTCGGGCGTGCTGACCAGGCTGGACGCCTACGGAGTGGGCGTCGCGGCCTGGCGTCTCGGTGCGGGCCGGGCCCGCAAGGAGGACCCGGTCTCGTTCGGCGCGGGCGTCATCTGCCACGCCAAGCCGGGCGACACGGTCGAGGCGGGACGGCCGCTGCTGACGCTGCACGCCGACGACGAGGCCAGGTTCGGCCGCGCGCTGGAGGCCCTGGACGGCGCCTTCGACGTCGAGGCAGGCGGCACCGTGTCCGCGCACCCGCTGGTCATCGACCGGATCGCGTGAACCGGCCGATTTGTAAATAATCACCGTTGACGGGCGTTGTGTCCGCTCTGGAAGCTGATCAGGTTTCTCTCAGCAGCCAAGGAGCGGACGTTGCGACTCACACTCCTGCCCGTCGCGGCGCTCGCGGGCACGGTCGGCCTCGTGGCCGGCACGGTGCCCGCGTTCGCCGACGCGGGACGTCCTCACATCGTGGTGAAGGACGGCAAGACGCAGCCCACGTTCTCGTTCAAGGACGCCATCCGCGAGAAGGTGTTCGTCGAGACGAACGTGGACAGCGACGGTGACGGCGAACGCGACCGCGTCTCCGTCTACATCACCCGTCCCAAGGAGACGACCGGGGGCCTCAAGGTCGCCTCGATCCTTGAGGGCAGCCCCTACTACGCCGGCCTCCAGGATCCGCCGTACCACCCGGCCGACGTCACCGACTACCCGCGCCTCGCGCCGTGGACGCCGCCGCCCGGCCCGCCCGCTCCGACGAGCTACTCGCGCGTTTACTACGACAACTACTTCGTCTCGCGCGGCTACGCCGTCCTCGCGGCCGACACCCTCGGCACGGGAGACTCCGACGGCTGCCCGACCGCCGTCGGCCCGAACGAGGCGCAGGGCATGAAGTCGGTCGTCCAGTGGCTCACCGGCAAGGCGACCGCCTACGACGCCCAGGGCAACAAGATCAGCGCGGGCTGGTCGACCGGGAACGTCGCGATGGCCGGCAAGTCCTACGACGGCACGCTGCCCCTGGCGGCCGCCGCGACGGGGGTGTCCGGCCTCAAGACGGTCGTGTCCATCTCCGGTGTCTCCAACTGGTACGACGAGTACCGCGCCAACGGCGGCGTGGTCGCGCCGGACGGCTGGGAGGGCGAGGACCTCGACCTGCACGCCAAGGCCGTGCTGTCCCGGCGCGACCCCGCGGTCTGCGCGCCCGTCATGCACGACCTCGAAAAGAAGATGGACCGGGTCACCGGCGACTACAACCGGACCTGGGACGAGCGGAACTTCGCCAAGTCCGCGCCCCACTTCAAGGCCAGCGTCTTCATGACCAGCGGCCTCGCCGACTGGAACGTCAAGCCGATCCAGATGTCCCTCCTGTGGGACGGGCTGAAGAAGGCCGGCGTCGACCGAAAGCTCTGGATCCACCAGGCGGCGCACGACGAGCCGCTGGACGTCCGCCAGAGCGTGTGGCTCGAATCCCTGAACCTGTGGTTCGCGCATGAGCTCTACGGCGTCCGCAATGACATCATGCGCCAGCCCAAGGTCGACCTGGAGCGCACCCCCGGCCAGTGGGAGACGCACAAGGACTGGCCGGAGGCCTCGGCGCGCCCCGTGCCGCTCGGCCTGTCGGCCAAGGGCCTCGGCGGGCGCGGGCACGGCACCCAGCAGCTGGTGGACGACCCGTCCCGCAAGGCCGAGGAACTGGCCGCGAACCCGGACGCGGCGGACCCGAACCGCCTGGTCTACCTCACGCCGAAGCTGACCAGGGCCACCAGGCTCAGCGGCACGGCGCGGATCAAGCTGCGCGCCTCCGTGGACGGCCGCTCGCCGTACCTGTCGGCCCTCCTGGTCGACTACGGCTCCGACGAGCGCGTCTCCGGCTTCGTCCCGACGTCCGGCAGGTGGTGCTACGGCGACTCGATCCCCGGCGACGAGGGCTGCCGCACCGTCCGCGAGTACACGACCGCCGTCACCCCGTTCAAGATCGTGACGCGCGGCTGGACGGACGTCCGCAACCGCGAGTCGATCTGGCGCAGCACCCCGGTGAAGCCCGGCAAGGACTACACGTTCAGCTGGCCCATGCAGCCGTACGACTACGTCTTCAAGCCCGGTCACCGGATCGGCCTCATGGTGCTGGCCACCGACCACGCCTACACGCTCCGCTACCCGGCGGGCACGAAGGTCAAGGTCGACCTGGACGGCAGCACCCTGACCCTGCCCCTCACCAAGGGCTGACCCGTCGAAGGGCGTGCGCCCGGAACGCCGGATGGGCGTTCCGGGCGCACGCTTTCGGGAACCCCCGAGGCCCGGCGTCTGAGATGATCCCGACCAGGGTCGGTCAGACACGAGTGTTCCTGTGAGGGGTGCCGCCGGTGGAGCCGTTGGGACGGGAGGGCTCGCGGCAGGCGACGGGCGCGGACGAGCAGGTGCTGGCGGGCCGGTACCGGCTGGTCTCCCTGCTCGGCCGCGGCGGCATGGGAGCGGTCTGGCGCGCCCGTGACGAGGACCTCGACCGTGAGGTGGCGGTCAAGGAACTGCGGCTGCCCGAGCACCTGGACGACGCCGGGCGGCGGACCTGGATCGCGCGGCTGGAGCGGGAGGCCCGCGCCGCCGCCCGGCTGCGGCATCCGGGCATCGTCACCGTCCACGACCGCGTCACGGGCCCGGACGGGCGGCCCTGGATCGTCATGGAGCTGGTGCGCGGGCGCTCGCTGGAAGACCTGCTGAAGGCCGAGGGGCCCCTGCCGCCCGGCCGGGTGGCGCAGATCGGGCTGCAGGTGCTCGACGCTCTGCGGGCGGCCCACCATGCGGGCATCACGCACCGCGACATCAAGCCCGCGAACGTCCTGCTGGAGGACGGCCGCGCCGTCCTGACCGACTTCGGCATCGCGGCCGTCGAGGGCGACGCGACCCTGACCTCGGCGGGCGCGGTCCTGGGCACTCCCGCCTACATGTCGCCCGAGCAGGTGAGCGGTCACGAGGTCACGGCCGCGTCCGACCTGTGGTCACTCGGAGCCGCGCTCTACACCGCGGTAGAGGGACGCCCACCGTTCGAGGGCGCGAGCACGGGGGCGGTGTTCATCGCCATCGCCACCCGGGATCCCGGCCCGTGCGTGCACGCCGGCCCTCTGGAGCCGGTGCTCAGGGCGTTGATGCAGCGTGAGCCGTCGCAGAGGCCGACCGCCGAACAGTTGCACGCCTGGCTCGCCTCGCTCGCCCAGAGCCGCCCGCCCGCGCCGCCGACCGTCCCCCAGCCGCCGGAGCCGCAGGGCCCGCGCCCGGCCCGCTCGCGGAAGCGGAAAGCGGTCCGTCTCGTACTCGTCGCGACGTCCGCCCTCCTGGCGGTCGGCCTCACGCTGGCGGTGGTCTGGCTCGTCGACGTCACGCAGCAGAAGGCCCGGGACAAGAAGGAACGCGCGGCCTACACGACGAACCGGAGGGCGGTCGAGAGGATGACCTCGATCCCGGGAAGAGTCGTGGTGATCAGGGAGGCCAACGAGGCGGGCAAGGTGTACGTGGAGTCGGAGCTGTGCGATGACGCCCGATTCTCCGCGCATCAGTGCGACGTGGACGCGATGGTCGACTCCGTCCTCGGCTGGCTGAGGGTGCAGCCCTCGGTGATGTCCGTCCGGTTCGACGGCCCCAAGACCAGATGCGAGGAGAACCCCGGCTGCGATTTCACGGTCCTGAACCGTGGGGCCCCGAGGTTCGGCGAAGTCAGCGTCTACAGCCAGTACCTGTCGGAACCCGATCGTTCGATCGTTCTCGGCTTCCGCGTCGGCTGAGGCGGGCGGCGCTGTGCCGTGAGCTCAGCGGGCGGCGTCGGCGGGAGCGGTGCGAGTGGCCATGTGGGCTTGGCGCATCCGACCGTCGGGGGCGAACCAGCCGAAGAAGTAGACCTCGATGGAGAGGTCCTTGCCGCGCTGGCGGACGTGCAGGGTGTAGCGGGCGGCGAGGCGGTCGCCGTCCGCGACGGCCTCGTGCACCTCCACCCTGCTCGTGGGAGACGCCGGTCTGGGGGCGGTCGCGGACGCCGCCGGGGTGACCCGCCAGACCGTCTACGCCCACTTCCCCTCACGGGAGAAGCTGCTCCTCGCGCTGGCCGAGCGGCTCACCGGGGAGACGGTCGCCGCCATGGACGCCGCCGATCCCGAAGCGGGACCTGCCGCCGACGCGCTGGTGCGGCTGCTCGACGCCGCCGCGCGGGCGGCCGGGCGCCACCCCGCCCTGACGCGGCGGATCAGTGCGGTGCCCGTGAGCACGCGCGCCGACCACGAGCGGCACGAGCCCGTCGCCGACCGGATCGGGCGGGTGATCGAGCGGGGGCGGCGCGGCGGCGAGTTCGACGACCGCCTCCCGGTCGGCTGGCTGGTCGCGGCCGCCATCGCGCTGGCCCATGCCGCGAGCGAGGAGCGGCAGGCCGGCCGCATGCCCGGTGCGGTCGCCGACGACGCGCTCCGCGTCAGCCTCCTGCGGCTCCTCGGCGCCTCCTGACCGGTGCGGGCGGCCTTTTCGAATTCTCGGCCGGGGCGGCGGCCGGCCATTGAGAAAAAGGATCACCGAACCAAACGGGTGGCGCTCTCATCAGATGAGGGCATAAGGGGGCACGGTCTCGCGGGCTGAAAGTCGAGTAAGCCGCCGTGTCGATATGGAGAGAACATGCGACACGGTAAGGCGGCCGTTCTCGGCCTCGTGGTCGGCGCGGGGACGCTCGGCATGGCCGCGCCCGCGATGGCCGACCCCGGCGACGTCATCGTGAAGCCCGCGCAGGCCCGCCCCGGCGAGACGGTCACCGTCGTGGGGAAGAAGTGCCAGGTCGACGGGACGGCGGGCTCGCTGGCCTTCGTGGGCGGGGCCGTCCCGCTGAACGGCGCGGAGGAGGTCGACGGCCGGGCCGGTCTCGCGACCGTCAAGAAGGACACCTTCGCCGGCACCTACACGGTGCTGGTGCGGTGCGGCGCGTACAAGGGGACCGGCGAGGTCCACGTCGTGGACGGCAAGGCGCGTCCGATGGCGCAGCCCACGCCGACCGGCGGGCCGGCGACGGGCGTCGGCGGCGGGGCGGGCGGCGGAAACACCGCCCTTCTTGCCGGGGGAGGGGTCCTGCTGCTGGGCGGGATCGGCGCGGGCGCCATTACCGTCCGCCGCCGGAATGGCGCGAAAGCGTGACGGCCAGCCTTTCTGGCGAGTGCTGACACCGGCAATTCCGACGGGGCGGGAAGGGCGATGAGAGGAAAGGGCGGCCGGTGGGTTCCGGGGGCGCTGGCGGCGGTCCTGACGGCCGTCGGCCTCGCCCTGGTGGTCCTCGGGCTGCGCGGCCCGGCCGGGCCGCCGAGCCCGCCCGCATGGGCCGCGACGACCCGGGCCGTCGACCGGCACGGGCCGGCGCTGGACCGGTCCCTGCCCGTCCGGGTGTCGATCCCGTCCATCGGGGTGCGGGCGCCGCTGGCCCGCCTGGGGCTCGGGAGCGGCGGCGAGGTGCGGGTCCCCCCGGCCGACCGGCCGGGGGAGGCCGGCTGGTACGAGGGCGGGCCCGCCCCCGGCGAGCGGGGCGCGGCGGTCATCCTGGGCCATGTCGACTCCGCGAAGGGCGCCGCGGTCTTCTACGACCTGGGCCGGCTGAGGCCGGGGCATCGCATCGAGGTGAGCCGCGCGGACGGCAGGGTGGCCGTGTTCACCGTCGAGTCCGTGGAGCGCGTCCCGAAGGGGCGGTTCCCCACCGGGCGCGTCTACGGTCCGCTCGGCCATCCCGGCCTCCGCCTCGTCACATGCGGCGGCGCGTTCGACCGCGCCGAGCGCGGCTACCGCGACAACGTCATCGTGTACGCGGCCGAGACGGCGGTCCGGTAGCCCCGCCGAAGGCCCGTCCGGTCACTGCGCCGGCGAGACGAGGGTGCCGGAGGACTGGAACGCGGTGGTCAGGATCCGGCCGACCTCGTCGAGCTTCCTCCGCAGCTTGACGGCGCCGGCGGCGCCACCGGACAGGCCGGTCGTCGCGAGCCCGAGCTCGACGACCACGGTCCCGTCGGGCTGCGGCCTCAGGAGCACGTGGTACTTGTAGTGCGTGGCGAACACCCCGAGGAGCATCGCCTTGGTGCGGGTCCCCTTCTCGACGATGCCCTGGCCGGCGTGCTCCCACGTGAAGCGAAAGCCCTCGGGCTGCAGGGCGGCCTCCACGACGGCGCGGACCTGGTCGAGGGCACCGGACACCCTGAGGCTGACGGAATTGGCCATGGTTCTCCTTGGTCGGATGAGGTCTGGGGGACCGGCGCCGCCGGCCCCCTCGACAAGAGACGTCCGTCCACCCTGCGAGTACGCAACCCGCTGAGGCCCGCCCACGCCGGGATGACACCGAATGGTTGTGGTCCAGGGCCCGGCGGTTGTTTGATCCGCTGGCCCGCCGCCCGCTTTGATCTCCCTGACCGACGGAGGCGCGGCCGGTGGAAGGGGCGTGGCGAGGGTGCGCAGGGGGCGGGGCAGGTCGCTCGGGCGGCGGTTCGGGTGGCTCTGGACGGCCTACGCGGTCAGCGCGCTCGGGACGTGGCTCGCCTTCGACGCGCTCCCCCTGATCGCGATCACCGTGCTGCACGCCGGACCGGCCCGGGTGTCGGCGCTGGCCGCCGCGGGCCTGCTGGTGGGGGCGGCGGTGGCGGTGCCGCTCGGCCCCTGGGTGGAGTTCCGCCGCAAGCGGCCCGTGATGATCGCGATGGACCTGGTCCGGTGCGCGGCGCTGCTGAGCCTGCCCGCCGCTTTCGCCCTCGGCGGGCTCGGCTTCGCCCAGCTGCTGGTCGTGTCGGTCGTCGTCGCGGCGGCCGACATCGCCTTCACCTCCGCGAGCGGCGCCTGCCTGAGGGCGCTCGTCCGGCCGGGCGACCTGCTCGCCGCGAACGGGCGGCTGGAGTCCACGACCTGGACCGCCACCATGCTCGGGCCGCCGCTCGGCGGGGCCGCGATCGGGCTGTTCGGGCCGCTGGTCACCGTGGCGGCCAACGCGGTCAGCTTCCTGCTGTCGGCGGCCGGGATCCGCGCGATGGGCGGGACGGAGCCTCGCCCGGCCCGGAGCGGGGGCGCCCGGCTCCGCGCCGGTGACCTGCTCGAAGGCTGGCGCCACATCCTCACCGGCCGGGCGCTGCGGCCGCTGTTCCTCAACCAGATCCTGGTCAGCGGGCTGATCATGGCGACGGCGCCGGTGCTGGCCGTCCTGATGCTCGGCCGCCTCGGGTTCGCGCCCTGGCAGTACGCGCTGGCGTTCGCCGCCCCGTGCGTGGGAGGCCTCGCCGGTTCCCGGGCGTCCGGGCGGCTCGCCGCGCGGTTCGGGCGCCCGAGGACCATGCTCGTCTTCGGCACGCTGCGCGCGTGCTGGCTGCTCGGGCTGGCCTTCGTCCGTCCGGGCGCCGCCGGGCTGCTGCTCGTCATCGCCGTCGAACTCGGGCTGATCACCTGCATGGGGGTGTTCAACCCGCTGCAGGCCACCTGCCGGCTGGAGTGGACGCCGCCGGACCGCGTCGCCCGCGTCCTGTCGGCGTGGTCGGTGTCGAGCAAGCTGACGATCGCGGCCATGACCGGCCTGTGGGGGCTGCTGGCGGGCCTCACCGGCCCCCGCACCGCCATCGCGGTCGCCGGCGTCCTGTCCCTGGCGACCCCGGCGCTGCTGCTCGGCAACCGCCGCGCACTGTCGGGCCCGGACGCCTTGACGCAGGTCGGCACCAGTGCAAGCGTGAAAAATGAGGGGGAAGGGGGACCCATCATGATTGAGATCAAGAGCATCGAGAAGCCGGACGACCGGCGGGACTTCCCCAGGGGCCACGTGGAGATCGCCAACCTCAGCGGCCTCGTCTTCGGGAAGGCGACGTTCGAGCCCGGATGGCGCTGGACGGAGTCGGTGAAGGACATCGCGGGCACCGACCTTTGCGAGGTCCACCACAACGGATACGTCGTCCAGGGGCGGATGCACATCCGCATGCGCGACGGCGCGGAGCAGGAGGTCGGTCCGGGTGACGTGTTCGTCGCCACGCCCGGCCATGACGCGTGGGTCGTCGGTGACGAGGCCTGCGTCATGTTCGACTTCGCCGGCGGCATAGGCGACTACGCCAAGGCCAGTCACTGAGCGTTCGGTTCCGTGAAGCGGGGGCGCCGTCACATGCCCCCGCTTACGCGTGTCAGGAGGACCCCGGGCCCGGTTCCGCGGGCCTGTGCCGCCGGTAGTGCCGCGCGACCCGGACGCGGTTGCCGCAGCGCGCCGCCGAGCACCAGCGACGGCGCGGGTGCGCGGGCAGGAAGAGCAGCACGCAGTCGTCGGCCTCGCACTTGCGGATGCTGGTGACCGCCGGGTCGGCGAGGAGTTCGGCGGCGGCCTCGGCGAGCCACGACGCCGGGCGCAGTTCCGGCGGGCCGGTGCGGCGGCGGGCCGCGAGCAGGGACCGCCCGTCCCAGACCGGCTCGATGACCGCGGGCGCCGCGCACTGGGCCCGGGTGAGGGCCTCCAGGTCGGCGGCCGAGGGTGGTTCGCCGCGGCGGACGCGGTCGAGGGCCCGGGCCGTGTGCTCCCGGACGTCCCGGACGGCGGCCAGCGACGCGGCTCCCGTCTCCGCGGCGGCGAACGCCGCGGCCTCGTCGGACCGGTCGGCCTCCAGGCGCAGCCAGGCCCGGAGGTCGTCGGGCGTGGACAGCAGGTCGGCGCCCGCCGGTCGCGTGTTGACCAGGTCCAGGGCCGGGGGCTCGCCGGTCAGCGGGGTCGGGTCGCTCATGTTCTAACGGTACATCGACCGATTGACCCGTTAGGCAGGCGACCGCTATACCTAATGCATCATCCAGACAGACAGGCATTAGCTATGCTCTCGATCGCCCGCACCGCCCACCGGCACGTCGACGTGAACGGTGTCCGCGTCTTCTACCGCGAGTCCCTGCCGGAGAGGGAGGACGCGCCCGTCCTGCTGCTCCTGCACGGTTTTCCGTCCGCCTCGCACCAGTTCCGCCGGCTCGTCGACGTCCTCGGCGCTCGCCACCGGCTGATCGCCCCGGACTACCCGGGCTTCGGCCACACGCGGGCGCCGGACGACTTCACCTACTCCTTCGACGGGCTCGCCGACGTCATGGAGGGCTTCGTCGAGCGGCTCGGGCTCACCCGTTTCGCCATGTACGTGTTCGACTTCGGAGCACCGGTCGGGTTCCGGCTGGCCGAGCGGAGGCCCGAGCGCATCGCGGGCCTGGTCGTCCAGAACGGCAACGCCTACGCCGAGGGCCTGTCGGACGCCGCCCGCGACTTCATCGCCCTGCGTCCCGGTGCGCCGGGGGCGGAGGAAGCCGTCCGGAGCCTGCTGACCCTGGACGGGACGCGGAGCCAGTACGAGACGGGCGTCGCCGACCCCGAGGCGCTCGCACCCGATGGCTGGACCCTCGACCAGCACTTCCTCGACCTGCCGGGACGCAGAGAAGCCCAGATCGCGCTGGCCTTCGACTACCACTCCAACGTCGAGCGCTACGGCCGCTGGCAGGCCTGGCTGCGCCGGTGCACGCCGCCCACCCTCATCGTCTGGGGAGCCGGCGACCCGTTCTTCACCGCGTCCGGCGCCCGCGCCTACCTGCGGGACGTCCCGGACGCGGAGCTCCACCTTCTCGACACCGGCCATTTCGCCCTGGAAACCCACCTCCGCGAGATCGCGCCCCTCGTCGCCGCGTTCCTCGACCGTCTCGGGGCGTAGCGGGCCGGAAGGTCCGCAGGTCGCGGGGGGCGGGGGCGGCGAGGTCGGCGACAAATGACGACGCCCCCGGCAGGCCGGTACGGGTAGGTTCGGGGGATGAACGTTCGCCCGACTCTTGAGGACATCCGCCGCGCACCGAAGGTGCTTCTGCACGACCACCTGGACGGCGGGCTGCGGCCCGCCACCATCGTGGACCTGGCGCGGGAGACCGGGTACGAGGACCTGCCCACCACCGACGCGGACGCTCTGCGGACGTGGTTCGAGGAGGCGTCCAACTCCGGATCGCTCGAACGGTACCTGGAGACGTTCTCCCACACGGTCGGGGTGATGCAGACCGTCGAGTCGCTCACCCGGGTGGCCTACGAGTGCGCCGAGGACCTCGCCCGCGACGGGATCGTCTACGCGGAGGTCCGGTACGCGCCCGAGCAGCACCTGCGGAACGGGCTGTCGCTGGAGCAGGTCGTCGAGGCCGTCCTGGACGGTTTCGCGCGCGGCCGCGAGGACTTCGGGATCCGCGTCGGGACGCTCGTCACCGCGATGCGGCACCAGGCGCGCAGCATGGAGATCGCGGAGCTGGCCGTCCGGTACCGGGACGCGGGCGTCGTCGGGTTCGACATCGCGGGCGCCGAGGCCGGGTACCCGCCGACCCGGCACCTGGACGCGTTCGAGTACCTGCAGCGCGAGAACGCGCACTTCACGATCCACGCGGGCGAGGGGTTCGGGCTGCCGTCGATCTGGCAGGCGATCCAGTGGTGCGGCGCCGACCGGCTCGGGCACGGCGTGCGGATCATCGACGACATCGAGGTGGAGGACGGCGAGGCGCGGCTCGGCCGGCTCGCCGACTACGTGCGCGACAAGCGGATCCCGCTGGAGATGTGCCCGACCTCCAACATCCAGACGGGCGCGGCCAAGTCGATCGCCGAGCACCCGATCGGGCTGCTGCGGCGGCTGAGCTTCCGCGTCACGGTCAACACCGACAACCGGCTGATGAGCGGCACGACGCTGTCGGAGGAGTTCGCCAAGCTCGCCGACGCGTTCGGCTACGGATGGGACGACCTGCAGTGGTTCACGGTGAACGCGATGAAGTCGGCGTTCGCGCCGTTCAACGAGCGGCTCGAACTGATCAACGGCGTGATCAAGCCCGGTTTCGCGCAGCTCAAGTGGAGCGGCGCCCGGCCCCTGGCATGATCGAGCCATGACCATTCGCTCCACCGGCGGGCGCGTCGCCGCGTACGCGTGGCTGGTGTTCGCCGCCCTCAACCTCGTCGACCTGTTCGTCGGCATCACCGGCGACCCCGACTACTCGCTGACGACGGTGACGATCGCGTTCCTGCTGCTGCTCGGCTGCGGGATCGCCTACACGGTCGGGCTGCGGCCGGTGATCGTCGGCGACGAGGCCGGGGTGACGATCCGCAACCCGCTGCGGGACGTCCGGGCGCCGTGGGCCGCGATCCGCCGGATCGAGGGCAGGAACGCGCTGACGGTGGTGTTCGCCGGCCCGGACGGGACGGAGCTGGAGACCCGGGCGTGGGTGCTCCAGACCTCGCCCCGGGCGCAGGCCAAGGCGGAGGCCCGCGCCGAGAAGGAGGCCCGCAAGGGCAAGGGCCAGGCCCAGGGCTTCGACCTGCGGGGGCGGACGCCGACCGCGTACGCGGCGCAGCAGCTGAACGAGATGAGGGAGCGGCAGCGCCCCAAGGCCCGGTCGGGCGCGCCGGACAGGGCGGCCAAGGCCAAGGCCGAGGCGGAGGAGGAGGGGCCCGCCAGAGGGACGGTCCGCTGGTCCGTTCCGGCCGTGGCCTCACTGGCCGTCCCGCTGGTGGTGATCGTCGCCCTACTGGTCGCGGGCGCGGTCAGCTAGGGCTGTGTTCCAACAGTTCCGGCCCACTTCGCTCGCCTGGCGGCTCGCTACGTGACCGGTACTGGGCGAACGCGGCATCGCTTCGCGATCTGCCCGGCTCCGCTCGCCTCCGGCCTCGCTCCACCGGCCAGCTCACGCGTTCGCGCGCTTGACCGAAGCCACTCCGAGACAACCCCTAGGGCCGTCCCGGTCAGTCGAGGGCGGCGGCGACGTCCGCGCGCAGCGCCTCCAGGTCGGAGGCGGCGCGGGCGCGGACCGCGGCGACGTCGTCGTCCACGGGGAGGACGACCTCCAGGTAGCACTTCAGCTTCGGCTCCGTCCCGGACGGGCGCACGACCACCCGCGACCCTCCGGCCAGGCGGAACCGCAGCCCGTCGGTGGGCGGCAGGTCCCCGGCGGGCCTGGCGAGGTCGTCGAACGACTCGACGCGCCGCCCGCCGAGCTCGCGCGGCGGGCCGGAGCGCAGCCGGGCCATCGCCGCGGTGATCAGCGAGAGGTCGCTCACCCTGACCGACAGCTGGGACGTCGCGTGCAGCCCGTACCGGCGGGCCTGCGCGTCCAGCAGGTCGAGCAGCGTGCGGCCGTCGCGCCTGGCGTCCGCCGCGAGCGCGGCGACGGCGAGCGCGGCGCCGATGCCGTCCTTGTCGTTGACGAGCACGCCCCGGTCGTCGCCGACGCTGTAGCCGAGCGCCTCCTCGTACCCGAACACCATCCGGAGGCCCGGTGCTCCCGCCTTCATGATCCACTTGAAGCCGGTGAGCGTCTCGGCGAACCGGACCCGGTGCGCCGCGGCGATCGCGCGCAGCAGCGACGAGGACACGATCGTCGTCGCGACCAGGCGGTCGTCGCCCGTGGTGTGGCGCAGCACGTGCTCGGCCAGCAGCCCGCCGACCTCGTCCCCGGTGAGGGTCCGCCACCCGGACGGGCCCGGGACGGCGACGGCGCAGCGGTCCGCGTCCGGGTCGTTCGCGATCACCAGGTCGGCGCCCCGGGCCTCGGCGAGGCGAAGCGCCAGGTCGAGCGCGCCCGGCTCCTCCGGGTTGGGGAAGTCCACCGTCGGGAAGTCAGGGTCGGGCTCGGCCTGCTCCGGGACGACGGCCGGCGCGGGGAACCCGGCGCGCTCGAACGCGGTGAGCAGGACGTCGCGTCCCACGCCGTGCAGGGGCGTGTAGACGATCGAGACGTCCCGGTCGCCGCCGAGCCGCAGGGACGACACCGCGTCCAGGTACGGCCCGGCGCCCTCGTGGACGGGCCAGCCGTCGCCGAGGGGCAGCTCGTCCACGCGGCCGACGGCGTCGATCGCGGCGGAGATCTCCGCGTCGGTCGGCGGGACGATCTGCGCCCCGTCCGCCCAGTACACCTTGTAGCCGTTGTCGCGCGGCGGGTTGTGGCTGGCCGTGACCATGACGCCCGCCACGATGTCGTCGAACGCCCGGGTGAAGTGCGCCAGGACGGGCGTCGGGACGGGGTCGGCGAACACCTCGGGACGCAGCCCCGCCCCGCTCAGCACGGCGGCGGTGTCGTCGGCGAACCGCCGGGAGCCGTGCCGCGCGTCGAACCCGACGATGACCCGGCCGCCGGCGGGCAGCCGGGCGGCCAGACCGGCGGCCGCGCGCATGACCGTCACCCGGTTCATCCGGTTGGGTCCGGCGCCGAGCTCGCCGCGCAGCCCGGCCGTCCCGAACTCCAGCCGCGCCCCGAACCGGTCGGCGAGGGCCGCCTCGTCGCCCGCGTCGAGGATCGCCCGCAGTTCGGCGCGCGTCCGCGGGTCGGGGTCCTGCCCGAGCCACTCCTCGGCCCGCGCGCGCAGGTCGCTCACAGCTTCGCCAGGACGGTGCCGAGCAGCGTGCCCATCCGGCCGGCAGACGCGCGTCCCGCCGCGAGGACCTCCTCGTGGTCGAGCGGCTCGTCCGACAGCCCCGCCGCGATGTTGGTGACCAGGGAGATGCCGAGCACCTCCGCGCCGCCCTGGCGGGCGGCGACCGTCTCCAGGACGGTCGACATGCCGATCATGTCGGCGCCCAGCGTGCGCAGCATGCGGATCTCGGCGGGCGTCTCGTAGGTCGGGCCGCGGAACGCCGCGTAGACGCCCTCCGACAGGCTCGGGTCGGCCTCCTTGGCCAGGGCCCGCAGGCGTCCCGAGTACGCCTCGGTGAGGTCCAGGAACGTCGCGCCGGTCAGCGGGTTGGCGCCGGACAGGTTCAGGTGGTCGGAGATCAGCACCGGGTCGCCCACCCGCTGGTGCTCGGGCCGCAGCCCGCCCGCCGCGTTCGTGAGCACCATCGTCTTGACGCCCGCGGCGAGCGCCGTCCTGACGCCGTGCACGACGGCCTCGACGCCGCGCCCCTCGTACAGGTGCGTGCGGCCGAGGAACACCAGCGCGTTGCGCCCGCCGATCTCCACGACCCGGATCCGCCCGGCGTGGCCCTCGACGGCCGGCGGCGCGAACCCGGGCAGCTCGGTCACCGTCAGCTCGGCGACGGGCTCGCCCAGCCGGTCGGCCGCCGGAACCCAGCCGGACCCCATGACGAGGGCGACGTCGAAGGAGTCGATGGACGTGCGGGAACGCAGCTCGTCCGCCGCGTCCCGTGCCAGTGCAAAAGCGTCGTTGCTCACACGGCCGACACTACCGCCGCGCCATCACGCCACCGCCGGTCAGTCGCCCAGCGACTTGCAGGGACGTGTGCGCAGCTCCTTGACGTAGTCGTCGGGGGCGCCGGCCTTCTCGGCGGCGTCGGCGAGGATGCCGAGATAGCGCGCGGACGGCAGGCCGCCCTCGTAGTCGTCCAGGACGTACATCCAGCACAGCGCGTCGCCGTCGAGCGTCTGCACCCGCACCCTGATCTTGCGGTAGACGTCGAGCGCGGCCCCCTCCCAGGCGTCGAGCTCCTTCTCGTCCCAGGCGGGCACGTCGTAGATCACGACGAAGACCTGTTCGGAGTCGTCCTCGACGACGGTCGCGAGGGCGCCGTCCCAGCCCTTGTCCTGCCCGCCGAAGGTCAGGCGCCATCCGGCCAGCCAGCCGGTGCCGCGCATGGGCGAGTGGGGAGCCCGGCCGGACATCTGCTCGGGGTCCATGTTGGAGGCGTACGCCGCGTACAGAGCCACGGAGGCAGGCTACGCCACGCCGGAGGCCGGGGTGTTGCGGTTGGGTCGTGCGATGGAACGCGCCACACCGGTTGATGGGCTCCGGCAGGGTTGTTGCAGGAAGAAAGGGTCCGGAGCGGGACTTTTCACTGCCGGGAGTAGGAAACAATGGAAGATGTGACCCGCATCGTGATCATCGGAGGAGGCCCGGGCGGTTACGAGGCCGCGCTCGTCGCGGCGCAGCTCGGCGCCGACGTGACCGTCGTCGAACGGGACGGTCCGGGCGGCGCGTGCGTGCTCACCGACTGCGTGCCCTCCAAGACGCTCATCGCCACCTCGACCCGCATCGCGGTCATGTCGGAGTCGGCCGGCCTCGGCCTGCGCTTCAACGGCGGCCCCGACGGGATCGTCGGCGCCCTGGAGGCCGACATGGCGACCGTGAACAAGCGCGTGAAGGACCTCGCGCGGGCCCAGTCGTTCGACGTCGCCGAACGGCTCTCCTACGAGGACGTGAAGATCGTCCGCGGCGAGGCGCGACTGGTGGAGCCGCACGTCGTGGCGGTCGGCGACCGCCGCATCGACGCCGACATCGTGCTCATCGCGACCGGCGCGACACCGCGCGTGCTGCCCGGCGCCGAGCCCGACGGCGAGCGCATCCTGAACTGGCGCCAGCTCTACGACCTGCCGGAGCTGCCCGAGGAGCTGATCGTGGTCGGCTCCGGCGTGACCGGCGCCGAGCTCGCGGGGGCCTACCTGTCGCTCGGCTCGAAGGTGACGCTGGTCTCCTCGCGCGACCGGATCCTCCCGACCGAGGACGCCGACGCCGCGGCCGTCCTCCAGGACGTGTTCCTGCGGCGCGGCATGAACGTCATGTCGCGGTCGCGGGCGGCGGCCGTGGAGCGGTCGGGCGACGGCGTGATCGTCACGCTGGAGGACGGGACGAAGGTCGAGGGCACGCACTGCCTGATGACCGTGGGCATGGTCCCGAACACGCGGGGCATCGGCCTGGAGGAGGTCGGCGTGCGGTGCGACGCGCGCGGCTTCGTCGAGGTCGACAAGGTCTCGCGGACGTCCGTCCCGCACATCTACGCCTCCGGCGACTGCACGGGCGTGCTCATGCTGGCGTCCGTCGCCGGCATGCAGGGGCGCATCGCGATGTGGCACGCGCTGGGCGAGGCCGTGCAGCCGCTGAAGCTCGGCTGGGTCTCCTCCAACATCTTCACCGACCCCGAGGTCGCGTCGGTCGGCGTGACGCAGCACATGGTCGACTCCGGGGACGTCAACGCCCGGGCGGTCATGCTGCCGCTGTTCACCAACGCGCGGGCCAAGATGCAGGGCTTCGAGGACGGTTTCGTGAAGCTGTTCTGCCGCCCGTCCACGGGGATCGTGCTCGGCGGCGTCATCGTGGCGCCGCGGGCCAGCGAGCTGATCCTGGGCGTGTCGATCGCCGTCCAGCAGCACCTCACCGTCGACCAGGTGGCGCACACGTTCGCGGTCTACCCGTCGCTGTCGGGCAGCATCACCGAGGCGTCCCGCCGGCTGATGGCCGAGCACGCCTACTAGGGGCGTGCCCGGCCGGTCCGGCTAGAAGTAGCGCAGGGCCACGTAGACCCACGCCATCAGCGTGCTCAGCACCGTCACGACGATCCCGTAGCGGGTGAACTGCCAGAAGCTGATCGGGTTGCCGGTCTTGGCGGCGATCCCGATCGCGACCACGTTGGCGCTCGCGGCCACGGCCGTCCCGTTGCCGCCGAAGTCGGCGCCGAGGGCGAACGACCACCACAGCGCCTGCGCGGTCGTCGGGTCGGGCGCTCCCGCGGCCATCCCCTCCACGATCGGCGCCATCGTCGCCGCGTAGGGGATGTTGTCGAAGAACGCGCCGAGCACGGCCGACCCGAACAGCAGGGCGGTGGCGGCGGCGAAGTAGTTGTCGCCGACCGCGTCCGCCGACCAGGTCCCGATCCTCTCGATGACCCCGGTGTGCCCGAGGGCGGCCACCATCACGAACAGCCCCATGAAGAAGACCAGGACGGGCCACTCGACCTCTTCGAGGACGTCGGAGACCTGGACGCGCGAGACCAGCAGCATCACGCCCGCGCCGACGAGCGCGACGATGGACGGCTCGACGTGCAGCACCGAGTGCAGCGAGAACCCGGCGATGACGAGGCCGAGCACGGCCAGGCACCGGGTCAGCAGCGCCGGATCGGTGATCGCCTTGCGCTCGTCCAGCGACATCACCTCGGCCGCGTACCGCTCGTCGTACCGGAAGGAGGAGCGGAACAGCACCCGGGCGAGCAGCACGAACGCGATGAACACGATCACCACGATCGGCGCCATGTGGACGAGGAAGTCGTTGAACGTCAGCCCCGCCCGGCTGGCGATGATGATGTTCGGCGGGTCCCCGATCAGGGTCGCGGCGCCGCCGATGTTGGAGGCCAGCACCTCGGCGATGAGGTAGGGGTGGGCCGGGACGCGCAGCCGGTTGCAGACCACCACCGTCACCGGCGCCACCAGCATGATCGTGGTGACGTTGTCCAGGAACGGCGAGGCGATCGCGGTGATGAGCATCAGCATCACCAGCAGCCGGTACGGCCGGCCCCGGGACCGCTTGGCCGCCCAGATCGCCAGGTAGTCGAACAGCCCGGTGCCCTTGATGATCCCTACGATGATCATCATTCCGAGCAGCAGGAAGATGACGTTCCAGTCGATCCCGTCGTGCTCGGAGAAGAAGACCTCGGCGCCGGGGGTGAGCCCGAGCACCGTCAGCAGGCCGGCGGCGACGAGGACGACCTTGACCTTGTCGACCTTCTCGGTCGCGATGAAGAAGAACGCGACCGCGAACACGGCGAGGGCCGCGACCGCGGTCACCGCGCGCCCGCTCGCCGGGCGCCGGCGGGAGAGCCGTCCCTCAGTCGGCGGGCCTGGTCAGCGCCAGCGCCGACACCAGCCGGTCGAGCGTGACCGCGCCGGCCAGCAGCCCGGCCTCGTCCACCACGGCGACGAGGGGGCTGCGCTGCCGCGCCATCAGGGTGGCGAGCTCCAGCAGCGTCGCGGACGTCTTGACGATCACCGGGCGGGGAGTGGGCGTTGCGAGGCAGTCGCCGACCGTCAGGTCGCGGATCTCGTGCCAGAACACGTCGGCGTGCGCCTCGTCCACCGTCCGCGTCAGCGCCGGATCCTCCTGGAAGGCGACGGGGACCGCCAGCCGCAGCACCTGCGTGCCCGGCAGGACGACCCGGGGGCGCTGCGCCTCGTCGATCACGATCAGGCCGGGCAGCCGCCCGAGCGCGAGGACCTGGATCGCGTGGGCGATCGAATCGCCCAGGGTCACGGTGGGCACCTGTACGGCGATGTCCCGTGCTTGCATCTCGTCCTTTCGGCTTCCGGAAAGCCTGGTCCTCCGGGTGGATAGGGTCCTCCTTCTGGCGCCGGGGGCGGGCCCGCCACGGGACGGCCTCCGCGGTGCCATGGGCGGGGTACGGTGCCCTCCGCCTGTGAGCCGTGCCATGCGTCCGCCCCTTTCGTCCTGCGGCTTCCAGTCTTTTCGGCGGCGGCCCGCGTCCCCATCGGGTGCGTCACCCATTTCGGGGGGTGCGGATCGTGTATTCGCAGGCGGCCGCCGGTCGGTGCCGGGCGGCGCGCCTAGGATGAAGGCGAGAGCGGAGGTGATCGGTGCACGCGGGAGCCCACACCCGGGAGTCGGCCACCCGGATCCTGCTCGCCGACGACCACGCGCTGGTGCGCCGGGGGCTGCGCCTGATCCTGGACGCCGAGCCCGACCTGACCGTGGTGGCGGAGGCCGCCGACGGGGCGGAGGCGATCGACGCGCTGGCCGCGGGCGGCGTCGACCTGGCGATCCTCGACATCGCGATGCCGCGCATGACGGGGCTGCAGGCCGCGCGGGAGATCTCCCGCCGCTTCCCCGAGGTGCGGACGCTGATCCTGTCGATGTACGACAACGAGCAGTACCTGTTCGAGGCGCTGAAGGCGGGCGCGTCCGGGTACGTGCTGAAGTCCGTCGCCGACCGCGACCTGCTGCACGCCGTCCGCGCCGCGATGCGCGGCGAGCCGTTCCTGTACCCGGCGGCCGTGACGGCGCTGATCCGCGAGTACCTCGACCGGGACCGGCGCGGGGAGGGCCAGGGCAGCATCCTGACCCCGCGCGAGGAGGAGATCATCAAGCTGGTCGCGGAGGGCTACTCGTCCAGGCGGATCGCCGAGACCCTCACGATCAGCGTCAAGACCGTGGACCGGCACCGCGCCAACATCCTCGGCAAGCTCGGGATGCGCGACCGGCTGGAGCTGACGAAGTACGCGATCCGCGTCGGGCTCGTCGAGCCCTGACGCGGCGGGTCAGGCCCGGCGGGCGCCGGGCGGCGGGACGACCAGCCTCACCTCGGTGCCGCCGCCGTCGGCAGGGCCGATGGTGAGCTGCGCGCCGATGAGCATCGCGCGCTCCCGCATCCCGTGGATTCCGGAGCCCACCCTGTCCGGCGGGCCCGACCCGTCGTCGGCGACCCGCAGGACGACGCGCCCCTCCCCGTCCCGGGTGAGCGACAGTTCGGCGTTCCGCGCGCCCGAGTGCCGCCAGACGTTCGTCAGGCTCTCCTGCGCGATCCGGTAGATCACCAGTTCGGCGTCCGCGCCGAGCCCCTCCAGACCCGGCTGGACGCGGCGGGTCACGCGCGGGCCGCCGGTCCCGGAGAAGTCCGTGGCGAGGGCGGTGAGCGCGCTGGTCAGCCCGAGGTCGTCCAGGACGCCCGGACGCAGCCGCCGGGCGACGCGGCGCACCTCGTCCAGGCTGGACCGGACGGTCTCCTGGACGTCCCGCAGTTCTTCCGCGACGCCCTCCGGCGCCCGGTCCACCACCGGCTTCAGCTCCAGCAGCACCACGGTGAGGGTCTGGCCGATCTCGTCGTGGAGCTCCTGGGCGATGCGGCGCCGCTCGGCCTCCTGCGCGTCCAGGACGAGGGCGGTGCTGGAGCTGCGGTCGGCCTCCAGCCGGTCGAGCATCGCGTTGAACTGATCGACCACGTGGAACAGGTCGCCGTTCCCGCCGGCGGGCAGCCGGTCGCCGGAGCGCAGCGAGTCCATGCGCGCCATCAGCGCGGTGAGCCCCTCCAGCGGTGCCAGGCTGGCGCGCAGCAGCAGCGCGTTCGCGGCCACCATGACCGTCAGCCCGCCCAGCAGCACGAAGAACTCGCCCAGCAGGATCGGCGTCGACACGGTCACGGGCCCCACCGCGAGGACGAGGGTGCCGGCCACGAAGATCAGGCCGTTAATGCCGAGGATGCGCCAGAACAGTGCCGACGCGGGTGTCCTTCTCACGGGGCACGTCCCTCAGAAGCCGCCGAAGTCGCCGCCCCCTCCGAAGTCGCCACCGCCCCCGAAATCGCCGCCGCCGAAGTCCCAGCCTCCTCCGATGTCGCCGTCGCCCCCGCCGAAGCCGCCGCCGAAGCCGCCGCCCCAGATCGAGCCGAGCGCGGTGCCGATCAGCATGCCGCTGAGCAGGTCGACCCCGCCGTAGCCCTGGTAGTAGCCGCCCGCGTAGGGCGCGTACGCGGGACCGGCGTTCCAGTACGGCTGCCGACCCCCGCCGACCGGGACCATGCGGACGTCAGGGTCGCTCCCGCGCAGGACGGCCTCCGCGTCGGCCGCGCACGCCGGGACGGAGCGGGCGACGCCGCCGGGCGGCGCCCACGTCACGTCCTGGACGGACGGCCCGTGCTGCGGGTTGAAGAAGCAGGGCGCGCGCCGCTCGGGCACCGGGTCCCCGGCGAGCCGGGCGCGCGTCGCGGTCATGTAGTAGCGGCCGTCCTCCAGCGCCGTCGTGACCTCCTGCATGTCCTGCGGCCGGGCGGCGCGCTCGGTCGAGGACTTGGCCCGGTCGTAGGAGTTCATCGCGCGCTCGTAGTCGGCGCGCGTGTCGGGATCGAGGTCGCTGTCCATGACGGGCAGGTCGAGGCGGGCGATGTCCTCGCCCAGGAGCGTCACGTCCTCCTGCACGCCCGCCTTGAGGTCGTCCATCTCGCGGGCCGCGCGCTCCCGCCGCTTCTTGCGGGCGTTGAGCATGACGCCCACGATCGCCGCCACCACGAGGGCGAGCACGCCGAGCAGCACGTAGCCGACGGTCGCGCTGGTCCGGGCGCCGCTGTCGACCTTCTTCTCGGCGAGGTTCCCGAACTGGATCAGGCGCTGCTTCAGCGGCGCGCCCTCGGTGCGGGTGACGATCTGGTTGATCTCCGGGCGGTCGAGCTTCTTGGAGATCGCGCCCATCCGGCTGCCGTCGGCGGTGATCGCGACGTAGGTCCCGCCCTTGCCGACGCGCTCGGCGACGGCCGGGAGCATCTGCCGGACCTCGGTGGACGTGACGTCGTTGCGGACGACGACCGCGCGGATGTCGGCGTCGCTGTCGCCGCCCAGCGACGTCTCGATCTCGTTCCGGTCGGCGGGGGTCAGCGGGTTCCCGGCGCCGCTCGTCACGAACAGCCGTGAGTCGAGCAGGCCCTTGGCGATCTGTCCGACGGTGTCGTCGGCGGGCGCCCGCGGGACCACCGCGGGTGCCCCGGCCGCCTGCGCCCCCGCCGTCTGCGTCGTCGCGGTCGTGTGCGCGGTGGTCTCGGACGCGGCGGCGCCCGCCGGGGCGGCCAGGGCGAACGCCGGGACGGCGACGGCGACGATGATCGCCGCGGCGGCGCCCCCGCGGGCCGCCCGGGCGGCCCGGTTCTCGGTGCTCATTCCCCCAGTCTGCCCACGTGGACGCCCCGTTACGTCCTTCGCGGGACGGATTTGCGCACGCGCCGTATGGGCATCGCGCCCCATCCCGCCCGGAGACCCCGGTTCGGGGCCCCCGGGCGAGGACGCGGCGCGGCGGCCGGGGTCAGGAGTCCTTGATCTCGCAGATCACGGCGCCCGCGGAGACGGTCTGGCCCACCTCGGCGGACAGGCCGGTGAGCGTCCCCGCCTTGTGCGCGGTGAGCGGCTGCTCCATCTTCATGGCCTCCAGAACCACGATGGTGTCGCCCGCCGCCACGGTCGCGCCCTCCTCGACGAGGAGCTTGACGATGGTGCCCTGCATCGGGCTGACCAGGGAGTCGCCGGACGCCTGCGCGCCGCCGCCCTTCTTGGCGCCCCGCCGCTTGGCGGGCGCCGCCTTGCCCGCGGCCGGGGCTGCGGAGGCGCCGAACCCGGCGGGCAGGACGACCTCGATGCGCCGGCCGCCGACCTCGACGGTGACGCGCTCGCGCTCGCCCTCGTCCTCCTCGCCCGCGTGGGGGCCCTCATAGGGCGCGATCCGGTTGTCGAACTCCGTCTCGATCCACCGGGTGTGGACGCTGAACGGGGTCTCGTCGTCCGCCGGGACGAACGCCGGATCGTCCAGTACCGCCTGGTGGAACGGCAGGACGGTCGGCATGCCGTCGATGGCGAACTCGGCGAGGGCGCGGCGGGAGCGCTCGACGGCCTGCCGCCGCGTCGCGCCCGTCACGATCAGCTTGGCGATGAGCGAGTCGAACTCCTGCGGGACGGTCTGCCCGGCCTCGTAGCCGGCGTCCAGGCGGACGCCGGGACCCGTCGGGGGGTGCCAGGCGGTCAGGGTGCCGACGGCGGGCAGGAACCCGCGCCCGGCGTCCTCGGCGTTCAGCCGGAACTCGATCGAGTGGCCGCGCAGCTCCGGGTCGCCGTAGCCGATCTCCTCGCCGTCGGCGACGCGGAACATCTCGCGGACGAGGTCGACCCCGGCGACCTCCTCGGTGACGGGGTGCTCGACCTGGAGCCGCGTGTTGACCTCCAGGAACGAGATCGTGCCGTCCTGGCCCACGAGGAACTCGCACGTCCCGGCGCCGACGTAGCCGGCCTCCTTGAGGATCGCCTTGGACGAGGAGTACAGCAGGTCCAGCTGCTCCTGCGACAGGTACGGCGCGGGCGCCTCCTCGACGAGCTTCTGGTGGCGCCGCTGGAGCGAGCAGTCGCGGGTGGACACCACGACCACGTTGCCGTGCTGGTCGGCCAGGCACTGCGTCTCGACGTGCCGGGGCTTGTCGAGGTACCGCTCGACGAAGCACTCGCCGCGCCCGAAGGCGCCCACGGCCTCGCGGACGGCCGACTCGTACAGCTCGGGCACCTCCTCCAGCGTCCGGGCGACCTTCAGGCCGCGTCCGCCGCCGCCGAACGCGGCCTTGATCGCGATCGGCAGGCCGTGCTCGCGCGCGAACGCGACGACCTCGTCCGCGCCCGACACCGGGTCGGCGGTGCCGGCGACGAGCGGGGCGCCGACCCGCTGCGCGATGTGCCGGGCCTGCACCTTGTCGCCGAGCGCGGTGATCGCGGCGGGCGGCGGACCGATCCAGGTCAGCCCCGCGTTCCGCACCGCCGCGGCGAAGTCGGCGTTCTCCGCCAGGAACCCGTAGCCGGGGTGGACGGCGTCGGCGCCCGACTCCGAGGCGATCTTCAGCAGCTTGTCGATGTCCAGGTAGCTCTCGGCCGCCGTCCGCCCGCCCAGGGCGAACGCCTCGTCGGCGACCCGAACGTGCAGCGCCTCCAGATCGGGCTCGGCGTACACCGCCACACTGACCAGCCCAGCGTCGCGGCAGGCACGGGCGATACGGACCGCGATCTCGCCGCGGTTGGCGATCAGGACTTTGCGCACGTGGGTCTCCTCCTTCAACCTCGCAGGCAGTCTAGATAACCGCGATCCCAGGTTTTCGTAAGCCCCTCCTTATTGGGGGCGTGGTCCCGGATAGCGGGAGGTTTCACGAGAAAGCGGTACCCCTACGGGGATCCCGGCGGGGCTCCGCGCCGTCTCACCCAGGAACCCGCGGCACGACCCCCCCGCGCGGGTGTGAGAGGAGCCACTGTGGCCGAGAAGAAGACGTCCGCCGCCAGGGAGCGGGCCGGTGCGACCCGGCTCTCCGGGGTGAGGGCGCCCAGCAAGCGGACCGCCATCGTCACCGCCGTGCTGCTGGTCGTCGTGGGATGGCCGGTGCTGAGCGCGCTGTTCGGCGGCTTCGAGCGCACCGGCGGCGGCGAGATCGCCGTCGTCCGCAACGGCGGCTTCTTCGACAACAACAGGATCCGGCAGGTCATCGACCCCGGATCCGGCCGCGTCTGGATCGGGCTCTACTCGCAGGTCCACAAGTACCCGGCCCAGCAGCGCTTCTACACGATCACCTCGGACGCCGGGAAGGGCGAGGAGTCCGGCGTGGACGTCGTCACCGTGCCGAGCTCGGACGGCGTCAACATGGGCATCGAGGGGACGCTGTACTTCACGCTCAACCAGGACCACAAAGCCCTCAGGCAGTTCGACGACAAGTACGGCACCCGCAAGTTCCGCAGCGCGAGCGGCGAGACCTTCAACGTCTACGACGGCGACAAGGGTTGGTCGGCGTTCCTCGACCAGATCGTCCGGCCGGTCATAGACAACGACCTGCGCAGCCAGATCAACAGCTTCCGCTGCGCCGAGCTCGTCTCCTCCTGCGCCCTCGTGCAGAACTCCTCCGCGCCGAGGAACGTCCAGACCGCGGGCCAGCAGGCGCAGAGCAACAACGGCAACATCGCCAAGGTGCAGACCGCGATCAACACGAGCCTGGCCGCGGACCTGGAGCAGACGCTCGGCGGCAAGTTCGTCACCAACATCCACTTCAACCTGGTGCGGATCACCCTGCCGGCCAAGGTGCAGGACGCGGTGGACCGCGCGCAGGCCGCGTTCGCGCAGATCAGCGAGGCCCAGGCGAAGGTCGCCTCCGCCAAGGCGGAGGCCGCGGCCAACAAGGCCCGCCAGGACGGGTACAACAAGTGCCCGACCTGCGCGAGGATCGAGGAGCTGAAGGCCCTCCCGCAGGGCATCACGGTCTACGCGCCCGGCAACCCGAACGGCTCGCTCCTGCGGGGCAGGTAGGCGCCCGGACGCGGACGGCGAGGGAGGCGGTCATGCGGTTCCTGATCGTTCTGGTGGCGCTGGCGGTGGCGGCCGTGGTGGTCGTCCTGCTGGTATACGGGTTCTCCGACCGGTCGTCGCGGAGCCGGGCGCGGCTGGAGGGCGGCGCCCGGTGGGAGACGCACACCGAGTCGACCGGCGGCGTCACCGCGGTCGTCGTCCGGCGGGTCTCCCGCGGGGGCGGCGGGGACGTGCTCGCGGAGATCGGCCGCCAGACGGTCGCCACCATTCCGGACGGCGATCCGGAATGGGAGGAGCGCTACCACGAGGCGATGGCGCGGGCCCGCTCCCGCGTCGCCGCGCTGGAGAGCGAAAGGGACTGAACCGGCGTTCCACCCGGGGCCCGGCGTGTAATGTCGGCTCGGATCTACCAGCCTTTGATCAGCGGGAGAGGCCGATGGTTCGCCCGTGGCCCCGGGCGGGACTGGCGGTCGCCCTGGCCGCCTGCCTGCTGGCGCCCTCGTCCGGTGTGCGCGGGCCGACCCCCGCGGTGGAGGACTACGTCACCCGCCAGCTCACGGTCGCCGCGAACACCTACCTGGCGCGCCGCTCCCAGGCCCTCGTCCAGAAGGACGGCCGGGACCGCCGCGCCGCCGCGCCCACCGAGGTGCTCGGCGTGCGGATCTCCCCGTCGCTGGTGCGGTCGCAGGAGAACGCCGTCCGGGAGCTGGAGACCCGCAACCGCGCCCCCGTCGAGGGCGGCCCCGCCTACACCGGCGCCCGCACCCGGCTGGACGAGGGCCGCGCCGTCCGCACGGGCGACCGCATCACCCTGGAGGCGGTCGAGCACACCGAGATGCGCTACGGCCGAGGGGGCCGCGGGAAGGTCACCCAGTCGGTGCGGCGCCGGTTCGAGTTCCGCGCGACCGGCGAGCAGATCACCATGGTCGGCGAGCGCGTCCTGGACCCGGGGGCGCACCCGGTGAACGACCCGCTCGGCGAGAGCCGCTGACGCCCCGCTTTCCCTTTCCCGCCGCGGTCGTCCATTCGGCCGCGGAAACCGCTCTGAAACTCTCTTGACGGACAGTAATTATGCTCGTCACAAGCCATCCGGCCATGGCCTTCCTGGCCACATCCGGACAGGCGGGGATGGTAGGAATGTGGCCGTTTCGACGGGGGATCAGCAGGAGGACGCTGGCTGGAAGTGATCGGTGGGGCGTAGGCTGGCGCCATTCCCGCGGTAGCGGCTGGAAACGTTCCAACGATCAGCGAGGAAAGGGCCGGGGCGATGGGTGACAAGCGCGGCGCCAACCTGGGCGAGCTAGAGGAACTGTCCCGCATCTTCAGCAAGCACTCCCGCAACCTCGACGCCCTCATCAAGGACCTCAACGGCCGCACCGTGAGCAGCAGCGCGGCCTGGTGGGGCCCCGGGGCCGACCGCTTCCGCGCCGCCTGGGCCGAGGCCAAGACCTCCTTCGACAAGATGGCCGTCGCCCTCGAACAGGGCAGCCAGGACATCCGCAGGTCCCAGCAGAACATCGAGGCCGCCACGCGCTGAGCCTCCGCGAGCCGCGGGTCCCGGCCCATCCCCCCGAGGCCGGGACCCGCCTTTTTTCTGCCCGGGGTCTTTTCGCCCGGCTTTTCGCCGTCCGGGCGGCGATCAGTCGGCGCTGACCGGTGGGGGAAGCGCCACCTGGATCCGGGTGGTGGCGCCCGCGGCGACGAACAGGCCGCGGCCGGTCGGCCCGCCCAGCGGCGCGTTGCGGGGCAGCCGCAGACCGAACAGGTCGCCGTCGTCCGGCGAGTCCACCGACAGCAGGACCCCCGACCGGGAGCGCCGGGCGTCGGACAGGAAGCCCCGGTAGCCGCGGCCGAGATCGTCGGTGGTGCCGCCGATGACGACGGCGTGCTCCCCGTCGCGGGCGGTGCGCAGGACGTCGCTCAGGGCCTCGTCCAGCTCGGTCTCGTCCAGGAGTTCGGCGTCGTCCACGACGACGGCGTAGCGGTGCTCGTCGCCGATCGCGCGCTCCAGGTCGCCGGCGTCGGCGTCGGAGGCGAGCACGCCGAGCACGCCGGGCCGGCCCGACAGCAGGCGGAGCGGGGAGCGGCGCGGCGTGACCAGGACGACCGGGACGAGCCCGCCGCCGACCGCGGGGTCGAGCAGCGAGTGGACGATCGTGCGCAGCGTCGTCGAGCGGCCCGAGCGGGGCGGCCCGGCGACGGCGAACCCCGGGCCCTCGCCCAGCAGGTCGATCCCGACGGGCGCGAGCGTGTCGCCGCCGACGCCGACCAGCGCCCACAGGGGCGACGGGGCCAGGAACTCCGGGTCGAGCGACATCGCCTCCCGGTAGGTGACCCGGACGGGCAGCTCGTCCACGTGCAGGGGCCCCCGGCGGCGCGGCAGCCGGCCGTAGCGGGACACGGAGGTGCGGGCGATCTCCTGCAGCGCCGCGACCTGGGACGCGCCGGACGCGTCGTCACCGAGGAGCGCGATCTGCGACTCGCGGGGCGGCGCGCCTGGGCCGGAGGGTTCCAGGGCGCGTCCGGGCGGCATCTCGGCGGGGATCTGCCGGTCCTGCAGCCCGCCGTACCCGTAGTCGTTCGGGTCGGCCATGCGCAGGAGGAGGCGGCGGTCGAAGACGGTGGAGACCTGGCCGCCGAGACCGGAGCGGTCGCCGGTGAACACGGCGCGCAGCCCGGCCGCGGCGCCCTCGCGCAGCAGCCGGACGACCTGGTCCACGAGGCGCCCGTAGTCGTAGTGCTCGAACGCGCCGAGGAAGCCCTCCCAGCGGTCGAGGAGCAGGACCATCCAGGGGAGGCGGTCGGTGGCGGCGACGGCGGCGCGCTGCTCGGCGAGCGAGGAGAACCCCGCCTCGGCGAGCACCTGCTGGCGGCGGGCGACCTCGGCGGTGAGCGCGGTGAGCAGCCGCTCGCAGCGGTCGAGCTGGTCGCGGGTCACGACGGCGCCGCAGTGCGGCAGGGAGACCAGCGGGAGCAGCGCGTTCGCGCCGCAGTCGACGGCGTACAGGTGGGCGTCGTAGGGGGAGCAGGCGCCCGCGAGGGACCCGGCGATCGTGCGCAGCGCCGTGGAGCGGCCCGACTGCGCCGACCCGGCGATGTACAGGTGGCCGCCGGTCGCGAGGTCGAGCGCCAGCTCCTCGCGGGACTGGACGGCGGGCAGGTCCGTGACGCCGAACGGGACCGGCGGGACGTCCACGACGGAGCCGCCCGCGGCGGTGCGGGGCGCCAGCGCGACCCGCTCGGGCAGCGGGCTCAGCCACGGCGAGGGCTGCCGCGCGATCCCGGCGCGGCGGGCGGCCTCGTCGACCGCCTGGACGAGCACCGCGAGGTCGGTGGCGAGCACCGCGTCGTCGGCCGCCTCCCGCGGTGCGGGCAGCGGATGGCCGAGGCCCTGCCACGGCAGCGGGTGGACGGTCGGCCCCCCGGACCCGGCTCCGGCCCCGGGGCGGCGGCCGCCGATCCGCGCCGACTGGACGGCCTGCGGCGCCGACACCCCGGAGCGGACGTAGCAGCGCCCGGGCGTGGACTTGGAGATCTGCGCCGCGTCCGGGGAGTCGAGGACGTCGGCTGACTCGTCCGGGTCGGTGACGCGCAGCGCGATGCGCAGGTTGGTGTTGGCGCGGATGTCGGCGGTCACGACCCCGGCGGGGCGCTGCGTGGCGAGGACCAGGTGGACGCCGAGGGAGCGGCCCCGGCGGCCGATGTCGACCAGGCCGGTGACGAAGTCGGGCAGCTCGGTGACCATGGCGGCGAACTCGTCGATGACGAGGACGAGCCGCGGCATGGCCGGCAGCCCCGGATCGGAGGGGCGCAGGTCGTCGTAGTCGTCGACGTCCTTGGCTCCCGCGCCGAGCAGGATCTCCTCGCGGCGGCGGAGCTCGGCGGCCAGCGACTCCAGGGCGCGCTCGGTGGCGTGGCCGTCCAGGTCGGTGACCATGCCGACGGTGTGGGGGAGGTTCGCGCAGTCCTTGAACGCCGCGCCGCCCTTGTAGTCGATGAGGACGAACGTCATCTCGTCCGGGCGGTTCGCCACGGCGAGCGAGGCGATGAGGGTCTGGAGCAGTTCCGACTTGCCCGCGCCCGTGGTCCCGGCGATGAGGCCGTGGGGGCCGTCCACGCGCAGGTCGATCTCGTGGCGGCCGCCCGAGGCGAGCCCGATGGGGACGCGGGTCGTCCGCCCGCCCGTCCTGTTCCACGACTGGAGGACGTGCTCGGCCGTCGGCTCGGGCATGTCGAGGACGTCCAGGAGGCGCACGTCGGCCGGGAGCGAGTCCTCGGCGTCCTCGCGGGACACGTCCCGGACGGGGGCCAGCGCCCGCGCCACCCGGTCGGTCCAGGTCGCGGACACCTGGTCGGCCAGGACGGGGCCGACGGCGTCCAGGCCCTGCCCCTGGAGCAGGAGCGTCGAGTGGCGCTGCGCGTCCCAGGCGGCGACGGCGCTGCACTCCTCGGGGAGCATCCGCTCCTCGTCGTCCACGCAGATGGCGTAGAGCCCGTACTCGGCGCCGCGCGACAGCAGCATCGGCATGCCGGGGATGCGGCGCAGCGCGCGGGCGCCGTCCAGGACGATCAGGATGTTGTAGGGCGCGGCGTCGGCCGGCCGCGAGCCCTGCCCGAAGAACGACGACTCGGCCTGCGCGGCCCGCCGCCGCTCGGTCACCCGGATCGCCAGTTCGGTGACGCGGTGCGCCGCCGACTCGGGGTCGGTGCCGACGAGGGCCACGCAGTCCTCGCCCTCGCGCGGCGCGCAGTGCGGCAGCCAGCGCACCCAGTTCCACTCGTTCCCGGCGTCCTGGTCGGCGGACAGCACGACGATGGCCAGGTCGCGGGGGCTGTGCAGGGCCGCGGCCTGCGCGACCAGCCAGCGGGCCAGGGCGCGCGACGCGTGCCGGGGCCCGGTCAGCCCGATGACGCCCAGCTCGGTGAGGGGCAGCACCACCGGCACCTGCCGGGCCTTCGGGACCCGGATCCCGCTCCCGCCGTGGGAGGACGGCGCCTCCGGCCCGGTCTGCTCGCTGCCGGGCCTCGCCGGCAGTTCGGCGTCGCCGGTCAGCTCGATGCGGGCGGGCAGGTCGGCGAGGCCCACCCGGAGATGGAGGACGTCGGGGTCGTCGCGGCGGCGCTCCCACAGGCGGCGCCGGGGACCCGTCGCGGTGAGCAGGACCTCGGCGGCGTCGGGGTGCAGCGCGCGGCGCTCGGCCTCGTCCTCGCGCCGCAGCCGCTCCAGCTCGCCGTCGAACTCGCCCGCCTTGCGGTGGTACTCCTTCAGCGACCTCTTGTAGGACTTGCGGCCGTGCATCCGGTCGCCGAGCCACTCGCCCAGCGTCATCACGGGCCAGGCCAGCGCGAACAGCGCCCACCACCACTGGCCGAGCCCGAACGCCATGGCGAGCCCGAACGCCGAGAACAGCAGCGCGCCGAAGAGCCGGAGCCGCTCGCGCGGGTTGCGCTCGGGACGCTTCGGGACCTCCAGCGTCCGCGCCCGCCGCGGCCGGTTCAGACGCGGAGGGCGGTTGAACGCGAGACCGCCCTCCGGCAGCGGCTCCAGATGGGTGTCGGGGGCGGCGCACGGCGCGAGCGCCAGAACGCTGGCCCCCACCGTCAGCAGCGCGCCCATCGGCCATGCCGTCCTCGCGCCGAGGGGCGTCCCGTCCAGAGCGACCGCGCCCTGCATCGTCAGGGCGGACGCCTCGACCTGGACGGCCGCGCGCTCGACCGTGAGCCGCAGGGACCGGGCAGGGACGGACGGGTCGTCCAGCACCACGTCGACGTCGTGCCCGGACCCGATCGTGCAGACGCCGAGCCCCAGCCGGTGGACGGACCCGGCCGCAGGGCCGCCGACGACGCGCACCTCGACCAGCCCGGTCGGCTCCGTCAGGACGGTCGCGGCGGCGCCGCGCCGCTCGACCGCCACGACGGCGCCGTCCCGCAGCTCCTTCACGGCGAGCGCCTGCGGGTCCAGCATCCGGCCGTCCATCCAGAGGGCCTTGCGCGCGCCCCTGGACAGCAGCGCGTCCTTGGAGAAGCGCGGCGCCGGGACCGCGGGGCGGCCGTCCAGCGTGGCGGCGAGCGTCTGCGCGACGCCGTCGACGGTGGCCTCGGAGTCGAGGTTCAGCACGACGTCGCGGGGGCCTCCGCCGGTAAGCGCCGTGAACGAGATCCGCATCCGAGCCTGCCCTCCGCCGTCCTCGGGACAACCGGGCCTAGCTTAATTACCCGCACCCTCCGCCATCCGCGAAGCCGACACGACCGCCTTCAGAGCGTCGTCCAGCGGCGTCGGGGCCATCCCGAAAGTCGACTCGAAGGCCGAAGAGTCGAGGATGTAGGGCTTGTCGAACTGGTACCGGGTCTCCCGCAGCTCCTTGACCATCGGGGAGAAGAACCCGGCCGCGTGGAAGATCGGGCGGGGCACCTCGTGGATGCGCGGCGCCGGCGCCCCCGCGATCTCGCACAGCCGCTTCCCGACCTCGACCGTGGACACCGCCGGGCCGGTGGGGACGTGCCAGGGCCGGCCCCAGGCGCGCTCGTCCGTCCCGGCGATGGCGAGGGCCTGCGCGACGTCCGGCAGGTAGGTCCACGCGTGCGGGACGGACGGGTCGCTGAAGTACGGGACGCGCTTGCCCGCCAGCAGCGGCTTCACGAAGCGCGTCTCGCCGATGTACGCCTGGTCGGTGCTGCGCGGTCCGTAGTAGTCGGATCCGCGGAGCTCGGTGACCCTGGCGCGGCCCGCCTCGTGCGCGGCCAGGGCGTCCCTCCACATCGTCGCCCGCACCCGTCCCTTGGTGCCCGTCGCGGCGAGGGGCAGGTCCTCGGTCATCGGCCCGTCCACGGGCCCGTATCCGTAGAGGCAGCTCAATGTCACCAGGACGGCCCCGGTGTCCTCGGCGGTCCCGAGGAAGGACGCGGCCATCGGCGGCCAGTCCAGCGCCCACCGGTGGTACTGGGGGTTGACGCAGTTGTAGAGCGCGTCGGCGCCCTTGGCGAGCCGGGTGAGGCGCTCCCGGTCGGCGACGTTCGCCGCGACCCGCCGGGCCCCGTCCGGGCCCGACCCGGACCGCGTCACGACGGTGACGTCGTGCCCCCGCCCGGTCAGCAGTTCGGCGAGGTGCGTCCCGACCTGCCCGGCTCCGACGATCACGTGCTTGCCCATGCTTCTCTCCTGATTCAGGTGTGCTCGGTGGTCTCGGTCTCCGCTCAGGCGGAGCGCTCGACGTGGACCTTGAGGGCGGCGAGGCGGGCCTCGTGGCCCGCGCGGAGCCTGCGCTCCCCGTAGAACAGCCGGATCAGCGGGCCGTCCAGCGACTCCTCCACGGTCACGCGGGTCCGGCCGCCCTCGTCGGCCAGGACCATGCGGTCCACGGCCCGGTAGAGGGCGAGGAAGGTGCCCGTCCAGCTCAGCTCGCGGCCCGGGTCGACCACGGCGAAGCGGGACCGCAGGGGCGTGCCGCCCTGGCTCCAGCGGAACTCCCGGCCCGGCTCGACGGCGTCCAGGGCGCGCAGTTCGAAGTCGGGCGACCAGGCCTCCCAGCCGCGCAGGTCGGCCAGGACGTCCCAGACCCGCGCGACCGGCGCGTCGATCAGGACGGCCGAGGCGCTGGTGACGGGCGCGGCGTCGTCGATGCGTCCGCGCAGTGCGTACTCGTCGTGCAGGGTCGCGAGGCTTCGCATGGGACAGGCTCCTTGGTCGGTGCTCCGTTATGAGAGCAATGCTCTCTTTTGAGAGCAGTGTTGTCAAGAGCGGTGCTCTCGAAAGAGCGCGGCGCTCTGCTAGCCTGCGGGAAACGGGCGGAACGGAGGGGCGGGAGACCGCCCCCGAGGAGGTGGGCATGGGCGCGGGGCAGACGGCGCGCGAGCGGGTCCGGGCGGAGCTGGTCCGGGAGATCACCGAGATCGCGAGGCGGCAGCTCGCCACCGAGGGCGCGACGGGGCTGTCGCTGCGCGCCGTCGCCCGCGAGATGGGCATGGTCTCGTCGGCGATCTACCGGTACTTCCCGAGCCGCGACGACCTGCTGACCGCCCTGATCATCGACGGCTACAACGCGGTCGGCGAGGCCGTCGAGCGCGCCGACGCCGAGGCCGGCGCGCGCGACCACGGCGGCCGCTGGCTCGCCGTGTGCAGGGCCGTCCGGGAGTGGGCCCTCGCACACCCGCACGAGTACGCGCTGCTCTACGGGTCGCCCGTGCCCGGCTACCAGGCCCCGCAGGACACCGTCGCCGCCGCCATGCGCGACACCGTCGTCATGGCGCGGATCGTCACCGAGGCGCACGCGGCCGGCGCGCTCGCCCCCGCCGGGCCGTGCCCGCCGCCCCCGCCCGCCATCGCCGAGGACATGGCCCGCGCACGCGCGATGCTCCCCATGGACGTCCCCGACGACGTCATGGCGCGGGCGTTCACCGCGTGGGCCGCTTTGTACGGGACCGTCAGCTTCGAATTGTTCGGGCAGTACAACAACGTGATCGAGGAGCGGGCCGCCTATTTCGACCACACGACGGCCCTGCTCGCGCGCCTCGTCGGCCTGGAACCGTGACGCGGCGGGCCCTCCGGGCCGCCCGGTCCGGGGTCAGTGACGGATGTGACTGGTGGTAAGTGGCCATGTGATCCGTGAATTCGCAGGTCATCGCCGTCTGCTCGGATATGGGCGCGCCCGGCTCCCGCGAATCCATTGACGTGACCTCTCCGCCCCCGCGAGCATGGATCGCTCGAAGGCGCGGATTCCGGTGGGACGGGGCCGCGTCAGGGCGGGAAGGAGCGCGTGGGCAGCGCGATGAAGGCCAACCAGTCGACCATCTCCGGCGGCGGCGCGGCGGGCTCGTCCGGCGGGACGGGGCTCGGGCGGTCGGGGCTCGGCACCTCGGGGGGACAGCGGCTCCCCGCGTCGTCGCGCGAGCGCAAACCGGCGCTCGCCGCGCTCGCGGTGCTGCTGATCCTCGGCGGCGCTCTCGCCAGCGCCTACCTCGTGATGGCCAGCGGCGAGCGGGTCTCGGCGATCCGGATCGCCCAGCCGGTCGCGGCCGGGCAGCGGATCCCGGCGAGCGCCCTCGAAGAGGTGCAGATCGGCGACACCGGTATCCAGTACCTCAAGTGGTCCGAGCGGGCGAAGGTGAGCCGGTACTTCGCGGCCGTCCCGCTGGTGAAGGGCGCGCTGCTGACCAACTCCATGATCAGCCCGGCCGACGCGCCCGCGAGCGGCCGGCTCGTCGTCGGGCTCGCGCTCAAGCCCGGCCAGATGCCCTCCGGCGACGTCACCCGCGGCGCGCACGTCACCCTGTTCGCCGTCGGCGGCGGGACGGGCGGCGGCCCGCGGGCCGGGACCGTCCTCGCGCGGGACGCGGTCGTGCTGAACGTCGGCGCCGGGGACGGCGGCGGCCCCACGCGGCTGCGGTCCGAGCAGACGAGCGTCGACGTCGCCGTGCTCCCGGCGGACGCGGCGCGGGTGACGCAGGCGGCCTCCGCCGGGACGGTCGCGCTCGCGCTGATCCCGCCCGGCACGAACGTCTCGGTGCCGCCCGCGGCCCCCGAGGGGCAGGACGGCGGCAACGGCGTCCAGCCCGTCCCCGGGTCCGGCGGCTCCGGCAACGGTACCCAGGGCACCGGCACCCCGGGCCCAGGGGCGGGCGGTAACTGACGGTGGCACTCATCGCGCTGGCGGCCGACAAGGGGGCGCCGGGCGTCACGACCGCGGCGGTCGCGCTCGGCGCCGTGTGGCCGCGCCCCGTGCTCGTCGCCGAGTGCGACCAGGCGGGCGGCGACCTGGTCTACCGGCTGCCCTCCGCCCAGCCCGACGGCGACGCCGACGGCGGCATGCTCAACCCCTCGCGCGGGCTCCTCAGCCCCGCCGCCACGGCCCGCCGCGGGCTGCGCCCCGACCAGGTCGCCGAGCACTGCCAGCGGCTCGCCGGCGGCCTCGACGTCCTCGTCGGCGTCACCAACGCCGAGCAGGCGCAGGCGATGACGTGGCTGTGGGGGCCGCTCGGCCGGGCGTTCGCCGGCCTCGCCCCCGTCGACGTGATCGCCGACTGCGGGCGGCTCGGCGCGGCCAGCCCGCTGGTCGAGCTGATGCACGAGGCCGACCTCGTCGTCCTGCTCACCAGGGCCACCCTGGAGCAGGTCGCCCACCTGCGCGAGCGCGTCGCCGCGCTGACCGCGGAGCTGCGCGGCGGGCCGCCCGTCGGCGTGCTGGTGCTCGCCGACCCGCGCGACTTCCGCGGCTCCATCTCCGAGGTCGACCGGATCCTCGCGGGCGCGCGCGGCCGCGCCCCCGACGCCGCGCAGGGGCCCCCGCCGCCGGACGTCACCGTCCTCGGCGGCCTGGCCCTCGACCCGAAGGGCGCCGACCTGCTGTCGGGCAGCTGGGGCGGGCGCCTGGACCGCTCGCTGCTCATCCGGTCGGCGCGCGAGGTCGCCGCCGACCTCACCGCGCGCCTCCCCGCCGCGCCCCCGGCCCCGCCTCCCGCCGGGCACCCCGGGACGCCGCCCGCGCGGCAGGACGTCCCGTCCCCGGCGGGGCCGGCCCAGCAGCCGCCGTCGCAGCCGGCGCCGCACGTGCCCGCGGGCGGCGGGCACGAGGAGGGGAGGGGCTAGATGGACCACGCTCTGGTCAAGCGCCTCCGCCAGGAGGTCGGCGACCGGCTGGCCCGGCAGCGGCGGCTGGACGCCGCCAACGGGCTGCCGCCGATGTCCGGCGAGGACGAGCGGCAGTTCGCCCGCGCCCTGATCGGCCAGGTGCTGGAGGAGTTCGCGCGCGGCGAGATCACCTCGGGGCGCCGCCCGCCGAACGCCGAAGAGGAGGAGGCCCTCGCCGCGGGGGTGCACGCGGCCCTGTTCGGCGTCGGCCGGCTCCAGCCGCTGCTGGAGGACCCCGAGATCGAGAACATCGACATCAACGGCTGCGACCGCGTGTTCCTCGGCTACGCCGACGGCCGCGAGGTGATGGGCGAGCCGGTCGCCGAGAGCGACGAGGAACTGGTCGAGCTGATCCAGATCCTCGCCGCCTACAGCGGCCTGTCCTCGCGTCCGTTCGACACCGCGAACCCGCAGCTGGACCTGCGCCTCCCCGACGGGTCGCGGCTGTCGGCGGTGATGGACGTGACCGTCCGCCCGGCGCTGTCGATCCGCCGCGCCCGCCTCGGCAAGGTGTTCCTCGCCGACCTGGTCGGCAACGGAACGATCACGCAGGAGGTCGGGCAGTTCTTTCGCGCCGCCGTGCACGCCCGCAAGAACATCATGCTCGCGGGCGCCACCAACGCGGGGAAGACGACGCTGCTGCGCGCCGTCGCCAACGAGATCCCGCCGCACGAGCGGCTGATCACCGTCGAGCGCGCGCTGGAACTCGGCCTCGACGCGTTCCCCGAGCTGCACCCGAACTGCGTGGCGTTCGAGCAGCGGCTGCCGAACTCCGAGGGCCAGGGCGCGATCTCGATGGCCGAGCTGGTCCGCCGGTCGCTGCGGATGAACCCGTCCCGGGTGATCGTCGGCGAGGTGCTCGGCGACGAGATCGTCACGATGCTGAACGCGATGACGCAGGGCAACGACGGGTCGCTGTCGACGATCCACGCCAACTCCTCGGCGGAGGTGTTCAACCGCGTCGCCACGTACGCGATCCAGTCGGAGGAGCGGCTGCCGGTCGAGGCGACCCACATGCTGATCGCGGGCGCGATCGACTTCGTCGTGTTCATCGAGAAGCGCAACGACTACGCCTCCGGCGGGCGGCTGCGCCGCTACGTGGCCAGCGTCCGGGAGGTCACGGGCGTGGACGGGCGCGTGCTGTCCTCGGAGATCTTCGCGCTCGGGCCGGGCGGGTACGCCGTCCCCGCCGCGCCGATCGCGTGCGTCGCCGACCTCGTCGACCACGGCTACGACCCGTCCGCCGGAGGCGGCTGGTGACGCGCGGGGGTGGTGGGCGATGTACGCGCCGGACGTGATGCTCGCCGTCGCCGCAGGCGGCGCGGTCGGCGGCGGCCTGCTGCTGCTCATCGTCGCGATGCGCGGGCTGCCGCCGCGCCGCGGGCCCGCCCGCGGCCGCAGCCGCGAGGACCTGGTCCGCACCCTCACCACCCGTACCGCCGTCGCCGCCATCGTCGGCGCCGTCGTGCTGATCGTGACGCGCTGGCCGATCGCCGCCGCCGGCACCGCGGCGCTCGTCCTCGCCTGGAACGGCCTGGCGGGCGGCGCCGCCGAGGAGCGCAGGGGCATGGCGCGGCTGGAGGCCCTCGCCGCGTGGACCGAGTCGCTGCGCGACACCATCGCCGGCGCCGTCGGGCTGGAGCAGGCCATCCCCTCCTCGCAGCGCGCCGCCGCGCCCGCCCTCCAGCAGCCGCTGCGCAACCTCGTCGACCGGCTGCACACCCGCGTCCCGATGCCGGAGGCGCTGCGCCGGTTCGCCGACGACCTGGACGACCCGTCCGCCGACCTGGTGATCGCCGCCCTCATCCTGAACGCCAAGCTGCGCGGCCCCGGGCTGCGCGACATGCTCGGCGCCCTCGCCGACTCGGCCCGCGCCGAGCTCGACATGCGGCGCCGCGTGGAGGCCGACCGCCGCGCGACCCGCCGCAGCGTCCGGATCGTCGTCGCCGTCTCCGTCGGGACGGCCCTGGCGCTCGCCGTGTTCAACCACTCCTACGTCGAGCCGTACGACGACGTGCTCGGGCAGCTCGTCCTGTGCATCGTCGCCGCCCTGTACGGCGCCGCGTTCCTGTGGCTGCGCCGCCTGTCGCGGTACGAGATGCCCGGGCGGTTCCTCAGCGAGCCGCGCGGGGCCGCCCAGCCCGGCGTGCCCGGCGAGGTGCCGAGCACCGTCGCGGGCTGGCAGGGCCGGACCGCCGAGGGCGGTGGAGCCCCGTGAACGGCGCGATGATCGCCGGCGCCGTCGTCGGCTTCGGCCTGTACATCCTCGTCCGGGCGCTGTTCCCGTCGCGTCCGGGCCTCGCCGCGCGGATGGCCGCGCTCGACGCCGCCCGCCGCCGCGACCTGGAGGAGCAGCGGGCCGGGACGGCCTCGCCGACGCTGGAGCGGGTCGGCGGGACGCGGGCGAAGATCGGGCGGGAGCTGGCGCGGATCTGCGAGGCGCGCGGCTGGCGGCTGCGGTCGGTGCGCGCCGACCTGGCGATCACCGAGCGGTCGCTGGAGGCGTTCCTCGCCACGAAGTTCCTGCTGCCCGCCGCCGCGCTGCTGTTCATCCCGCTGATCGTCGCCTACTTCACGCTGCTCGGCCTCGGCTCCTCCGTCGCCGTCCCGGTGTGGATCTGCGTGCTGTTCGCCGCCCTGTTCTTCTTCTTCCCCGACATGCAGCTCCGGCAGGAGGCGCAGGCGCGCCGGCAGGACTTCCGGCACGTCGTCGGCGCGTTCCTCGACCTGGTCTCGATGAACCTCGCGGGCGGACGCGGCGTCCCCGAGGCGCTGATGACCGCCTCGAACGTCGGCGAGGGCTGGGCCATGCACCGCATCCGCGACGCCCTGTCCAACGCCCGCATCACCGGCCGGACCCCCTGGCAGGCGCTCGGCGGGCTGGGCGAGGAGGTCGACATCGCCGAGCTGCGCGACCTCGCGGGCGCGCTCGCGCTGGTGTCCGACGACGGCGCCCAGGTCCGCAAGTCCCTCGCCGCCCGCGCCGCGTCGATGCGCAGCCGCGAGCTGTCGGAGCTGGAGGGCAAGGCGGGCGAGCGCTCCCAGTCGATGCTCATCGCGCAGCTGTTCCTGTGCGCCGGCTTCCTGATCTTCCTCGCCTATCCGGCCCTGATGCGGGTGCTCGCCTCATGACCGCGACCTGTATGACCGTTGACAAGTCCCGCCGAACCCCTCTGGAGGTGTCACGATGAGTCCGCTCAATCCCCTGAACGACCCGGCCGTCGTCTACTTGCGCGCCCTGATCGGCACCCGGCTGGCGCGGCTGCGAGACGAGGAGGAGCGGTGCCGCGGCGCGTCCGCGATCGAGTGGGCGATCATCACCGCGATCCTGGCGCTGATCGCGATCACGATCGGGGCGGTGATCCAGAAGAAGATCCAGGACAAGGCCAACAGCATCAACACGGGCTGACCGCCGTGCGGCCCAGGGAACCCGGCGTCTCCTCCGACGCGGGGGCCTCATCGATGGAGTGGGCGCTGCTCACCCCCGTCCTCATCCTCATGATGCTCGTCGCGGTGCAGTTCGCCATGGTCTTCCACGCCCGGCACGTCGCCCTCGCGGCGGCGCAGTCGGGCGCCCGAGTCGCGCGCACCTCCCCGGTCGGCGGCGGCTGGGAGGGCGCGGCGACCGCGAAGGCGGCCGGCAGCGTGCGCGAGATCGGCCCGGACCTGCTCGGCGGACTCCAGGTCAGGGCGGGGGAGGACGACGACGAGCGCTGGGTCGAGGTCAGCGGCGAGGCCGTCCAGGTCGTCCCGTTCATGACGTTCCACGTGTCGCAGCGCTCGCAGGGTCCGATCGAGTGCTTCCGTCCCGACGTCGGCTCCGGGACGGCCTGCCAGCGGGGAGCCGCCGGATGAGGGCCCGCATGCCGCGTCCCGCCGCCGACGGCGGTTCCATGTCCCTGGAGATGGTCCTCGTCACGCCCATCTTCGTGGCGTTCCTGCTGTTCCTCGCGGGCGCCGGGCGGATGGTGGACGCCAAGAGCCAGGTGGACGGCGCGGCCCGCGACGCCGCCCGCGCCGCGTCCATCGCCCGCAGCTCCGGAGCCGCGCAGAGCCTCGCCGCCGACACGGCGTCCGCCGGCCTGCGCGGAACCGCCTGGTGCTCGGGCGGCCCCTCCGTGCAGACCGACGTGTCCCGCTGGGGGCCGGGAGGCAGCGTCGGCGTGACCATAACCTGCGACGTCGACCTCGGCGACCTGGCGTTCATCGGGCTGCCCGGCAGCAAGCGGCTCCAGGGCCACGCGATCGCGCCCGTCGACACCTACACCTTCCGCGGGACCGACGGCGAGCCGCCGGAGGACGCGCCATGACGAGACCGCCCACCGCCTCGGAGGCGCGGGCCGCCGGCGACGGCCCGGCCGGGGACGACGGCCGCGACCGGGGCACGATCGCGATGTACACGGTGCTGTTCACCCCGGTCGTCATCCTGCTGGCCGGGCTGCTCGTGGACGGCGGGCTCGCCATCCACGCCCGGCAGCGCGCCGCGGACATGGCCGAGCAGGCCGCCCGCGCCGGGGCGAACCAGATCGACACCGACGCCCTGCGGCGGACCGGGGAACCCGTCCTGGACCCGGGCCGGGCCCGCGCGGCGGCGTGCGACCTGCTGGCCTCCTACAGCGACCAGGTGACCGGGTCCCGGTGCGACGCCGACGAGCAGGAGGTCGCGGTCACCGTGCGGATCGGCGTCCGGCCGCAGCTGCTCGGGATCATCCCGGGCTTCGGCGAGTTCCAGCTGACCTCCAGCGCGACCGCCCGCCCCGTCACGGGCGGACCGGGAGGAGTCAACCCGTGAGCATCGGCGAGAACGGCTTTACCATGAGGACGACGTCCAGCGACCGGAGAACGGCAGGGGCGCGATGGTGACACGGCAGGGGCGCAGGGCACCCGTCCGGGTGCGCAGGCAGCGCAGCGCGGGTGACGTACTGGCCGGGATCGGGGCGCTCGTCCTGCTCGCCGCGCTGATGGCGGGCGTGCCGTTCGCGCTGCTGACGATCTTCGGTTCGCCGCTGCCGGACCACGTGCCGTCCGCGTCCGACCTCACGCACAAGGTGGGGCCGGGCTCGCTCATCGCGATCCTCGTGGTGCTGGTGTGGCTCGCCTGGATCCAGCTCGCGGCGTGCGTGGCCGTCGAGGTGTACGCGGGGATCCGCGGCGTCGGCGTGCCCGCGCGGGTGCCGCTCGCGGGCGGCACGCAGTCGCTCGTGCACCGGCTCGTCGTGGCCGCGCTGCTGCTGTTCACCGCCACCACCGCGATCATGCCGGCGCTCTCCGGCGGCGGGCTGTCCCAGCGGCCGCCCGCCGTGCAGATGCAGCCGCAGTCGCAGGAGTTCCACCGGATCCCCGAGGCGCCGGAGCGCCCCGCCGCCGCCCCGGCCGCCGAGAACCTCGCCGCGCACCCGGCGGAGAAGGCCGCCACCACCAAGATCTACCGGGTGCACCCGCCGGAGGGCCGGCACCACGAGTCCCTGTGGGAGATCGCCGAGAAGTGCCTCGGCGAGGGCCGCCGCTACAACGAGATCTACTCCCTCAACAAGGGCCACATCCAGCCGGACGGGACGCGGCTGACGATCGCGAGCCTGATCCGTCCCGGCTGGATCCTGGAGATGCCCGCGGACGCCAAGCACGCGCAGGTCATCCCCACCAAGGACCTCCACGACTACTTCAAGCACGGGCACGCCGTCCCCGACGCGCCCGCCAGGCCGAATCCGGCCCCGCCCGCGGCGCCGAAGCCCACCCCGCCGGCGCAGCAGACACCGCCCGCGCAGCAGGCGCCGCCGACTCAGGCTCCGTCGACGCAAACTCCGCCGACGCATCAGCCGCCCGCGCAGGAGGCCCCGCCGGCGCAGCCGCCCGCCTCCCAGGCCCCGCCGGCCGTCCCGCGGCCGTCGGCCACGCCGACCCCGGCGCCGCAACACACCGAGCCGAAGGCGCCCTCGACCGAGAAGCCCGCATCGGAGAAGCCGGCGCCGGAGAAGCCGGAGACGGCGCAGCCGCCCGCGCACGACGGCGGGACGGAGCGGCCCTCGGACGAGACCGGCCGCCCGTTCGACGTGAGCTGGCCGCACGGCATCGCGGCGGCGTCGCTCCTCGCCGCGGGGCTGCTCGGCGCGCTCGGCCGGCGGCGCCGCACCCAGATGTGGCACCGCGCGTTCGGGCACATGATCGTCCGGCCGGAGGGGGCGGCGGTCGAGGCGGAGCGGGCGCTGCGGATCGGCGCCGACGAGGACGCCGCGCGGCTGCTGGACCTCGGGCTGCGGCACATGTCCAAGTCGATGGCGGCGGGCGGGCGCGCCCTGCCGACCATCTACGGCGTGCACCTCGGGCACGGCAGCCTCGACCTGTGGATCGCGCCCGCCGACCGGAACCCGCCCGCGCCCTGGCAGGCGTTCGACGACGGGCAGGTGTGGCGGCTGGGCGCCGACGCGCTGCCGGGCCTGGAGGCCTCCGACCTCGTCGACGTCCTCGCCCCCTACCCCGGCCTGGTCTCGATCGGCACGAACGACAACGGCCGCATCCTCGTCGACCTGGAGGCCGCGCACGGGCTGATCGCGCTGCGCGGGCCCGAGGACACCCGCCGCGCCGTGCTGTCGGCGGTCGCGCTGGAGCTGGCCACCAACCGCTGGTCCGACCACATGCGGATCACGCTCGTCGGGTTCGACGCCGAGCTCGGCGAGGGCCTGGCGGAGATCGCCCCGGACCGCGTCCGGTCCGTCCCGACGCTGGAGGACGCGCTGCCCGAGCTGGAGGGGCGCAGCGAGGAGGTGCGGCAGGCGCTCGCCGCGTCCGGCGTCGACTCGGTGCTCACCGGACGCTGCCGCGGCGTGTTCGGCGAGGCGTGGATGCCGCACTACCTGATCATGGCGGACCAGCCCCCGGAGCGGGACGCCGACCGGCTCGTCGCGCTGGCCCGCACCGGCACCCGGATGGCCGCCGGCTACGTCGTGCCCGGCGACGTGCAGGGCGCCACCTGGACGTGGGACGTCGACGCCGCCGGGCGCCTGCAGGCCGGCGTGCTCGGCTTCGACGTCGAGGCGCAGCTCGTGGGCGACGACGACTACCGCGGCGTGTTCGAGCTGTTCCGGACGGCCGCGCGGCTGGAGCCGGTGGAGCTGCCCGGCCTCGCCGGCGGCGAGGAGCCGCCGACCGCGCAGGAGTCGTCGGTGGAGGTCCGGCTGCTCGGCCCGATCGAGGTCGACGCGCCGGGGCCGATGGACGAGTCCCGCCGCGAGCTGTGCACGGAGCTGCTGGTGTACCTCGCGGCGCACCCGGAGGGCGTCCACCCGACGGTGCTGTCCGGCGCGATCTGGCCGCGCGGCACCAGCGCCGGGGTCCGCGACGCGTCCGTGGCCCGCGTGTCGGACTGGCTCGGCCGCGACGCCCGCGGCCGCCCCAACCTCTACCACGACGACCGGGGCCGGATCCGGCTCGGCTCCGAGGTGCGCGTCGACCTGAACGTGTTCCGCTGGCTGGTGTGGCGGTCGGCGGCCGAGCCCGCGTCCGAGACCGCCTACATGGCGTACGCGCTGGACCTCGTCCGCGGCCCGCTCCTCGCCGACCGGCCGCGCGGCCGCTACGCCTGGCTCGCCGACCACGACCTGGAGTTCGAGGCGCCCGCACGGGTGATCGACGTCGCGCATCGCCTCGTCGTGCTGCGGCTGGAGGAGGGCGACCCGCGCGGCGCGGTGAGCGCGGCCCGCGCCGGGCTGCGGCTCGCCCCCGAGGACGAGGGCCTGTGGCGCGACCTGCTCCGCGCCACCCACGCGACCGGCGACGTGGCGCAGGTCGAGGTGGCCGTGGACGAGCTGCGCGGCCGCGTCGGCCGGGACCCGCTGTTCGACGGGCTCCAGCCCGAGACGGAGGCGCTCGTCGAGGAGCTGCTCCCCGACTGGAACCCTGTCGGTTCGCGCTAGTCGGGTCGCGCTAGCGGTACAGGCCGGTGCCGCCCAGCGAGTAGCGGCCGGGCTGCGGATGCACGCACAGGCCCGCCGGGCGGCCGCCGACCCGGACGGACCGGACGACGCGCCCGGTCCGGGTCGAGACGGCGTAGACGAGCCCGGCGGGGTCGGCGAGCCACAGCACCGTGCCGTCCGAGGACACCCCGCCCGGCGCGGGCGAGCCGCCGCCGGGCAGCGGCCAGCGGGCCGCGACCCGCCGCGATCCGAACTCGACGGCGGTGAGGGCGCCGCCGCCCACGACGAAGAGCCGCCGCGCGTCCCTGCTGATCGCCAGGCCCCGCGCGCCGGGCCCCGTCCGGACGAACCCGGCCAGGGCGAACCGCCGGGCGTCCACCAGCCACACCCCGCCGTGGCGGGCGTCCGCGACGTAGAAGGCGGACCCGTCGGGGGAGAGCCGCAGGTCGCCGGGCCGGGCACCGTCCGGCAGCCGGATCGTGCCGGAGACGGCGCGGTTCGCGATGCCGACGCGGGTGAGCAGGCCGGCGGCGGTGCACGTGGCCACGAGGGACGCGCCGTCGGGCGTGAAGTCGGCGTGCCCGGCCGCGCACGGCAGGGGCGCCGACCCCCGCGGCGCCATCGTGCGCGGGTCGCGCAGGTCGACCCGGTCCGGGCGGCGCGCCAGGACGAGCGCGTCGCGGCCGTCGGGGGTGAAGTAGAGCCCGGTCGGCGCGGTGACCCCGACCGGGCGGCCCCGCCGCCCGCTGCGCGGCCCGAGCGGGATGAGCAGGCCGTTCGCGCGGTCGGTGGCCCACAGCCGCCGCAGATCCCACGACGGCGCCAGCCGCGACGCCGCCCCGGTGTGGAAGCGGCCGACGAGCCGGAGCCCGGCGGCGTCGAGGACGTCGACGTACGGGCCGTTCGGCACGTACAGCCGCGGCGGCAGCCCGCGCGCGGTCGGCGCGAGCATTCCGGGGCCGGTGGCGGCGTAGACGGCGCCGCCCGCGGGCGCGACGGGCACCCCGCCGGGCGGCCCGGACTCGGACGCGCGCGGAGCGGCGCCGCCCGGGCGCGCCGGCAGGTAGGGCGCCGGCCCGCCGAGCCCGACGACCGGGTCGTCCGGGGAGCCCTCCCCGGGCCGGTAGAAGGGGACGGGCGACTCGCACCCGGCCAGGCCGGTCAGCGCGAGGCCCGCGGCGAGCGGCAGCGCGGCGGCCCGTGATCGTCCCTTGTGAGTTCGCATGCGCGGTCTCCCCCATTCACGGCGGGGACCTTACCTACGGACGACGCTCGGTATCCGGTTAATTGCCAAACGTGTTCCCCGCGGAGGCGGTATCGGGTGCCGGCCGGCCCGCGGGGTGCGCGGTCCACCGCCACGAAAGACGCAAAGCCGTCCAGGCTCGTCTACCGGCTCGGAGTGGGCGCCGCCATGCGCGTCGCCCGGCGACGCGCGCGCCGTGCGGGCCACGACATCCTCCACTGAGGCACCGCGGCCGGTCCTCAGTCGGACTTGCCGATGCCGATGCCGAACTCGCGGTAGACGCGCTCCCAGAAGCCGTCGCGCAGCCAGGTGCGGGCCTCCTGGTAGGGGCGCAGCGAACCGCCGAGCTCCTTCTCCGCCTCGATCAGCAGCTCCTTGTCGATGACGGGCGGCAGGATCGGGCCGGGCAGCAGGTCGCGGATGTTGTCCCGGCCCCGCTCGAAGATCCACTTCTGGGCGACGTGCTCGCCGATCTCCAGCATGTGGTCGCGGTCGGGGCCGAGCTTGCCGTCGGACGGCGCCGCCGTGGCGGAGTTCAGCGACGCGGCCACCGTGGCGGGCGTGGCGGCGCCCGGCACCGGGACGGCCGCGCGGGCCGCCGCGGGCGTCGGCTTGACCGACGGGGGGCGCCCCGCGAACACCTGCGACGGTGACGGGACGGGGCTGGAGCGCTGCGCGGCGGCCGCGGCGTCGCGGACCGCGGCGGCGGACCCGGGCGCGGGCACCGGCAGCACCTTGGCCTTGGTGAAGTACGGGCGCAGGAACTCGGCGGGCAGCACCTCGACCGTGTCGGACTCCCAGACCAGCCACTCGGCCTGGTTCGAGCCGTGCGTCGGCTCGACGCCCCACAGGTGCACGCGGATGCCGTAGCGCTGCGCGGCCTCCACGGCGGGCAGCATGTCCTCGTCGCCGGCCAGCAGCACCGCGTCGGTGATCCCGCGGTGCCGGGCCAGGGCCTCCAGGTCGGCGCGCAGCTGGGCGTCCACGCCCTTCTGCTGCCCCTGGGCGTTCAGGTTGCCGAGGCGCAGCTTCACCAGCGGCAGGTTGGCGATCACCCGCTGGTCCACGGTCGGCTGGCGCTTGGGCGCGGCGTCGAACCAGTACACCCGCAGCAGCTCGCCCCGCCGCTGCTCGTCGGCGTGGTCGGTGAGCGCCTTGATGAGCTTCTCCGCGGCGACCCGGTACTCCCGCCGGGATCCGCAACCGAGCAGCAGGGCACCGGAGGCCGCGTAGAGGTATCCCGCGTCGACGAAGATCGCGTATCGCGCGGGCTGTGGGACGTACTCCGAGGTGGCCATGGCCTTCCACCTTATTCGTGCGGAGCGCCCCGCCGGGTGCGAACCACGGTTACATGTCGCGGGGCGGCCCGGCGTGGCCCGCGTCGGGCGTCAGCGCGGCAGGCCGCTCGCCCGCCACGCCCCGGGCCCCCGCGGCCGCGGCCCGCCCGCGAGCGTGGTGCGCACGAGCCGGGAGCGGTCGGCCCAGCGCGACGGCGGGGGCGGGGCCGCGCCGTCGCGGGCCGCGGCGGCGGCCCCGGCGCGGGCGGTCAGCACGGCGACCAGCGCCGCGATCTCCTCCGGACCCGGGTCGCCGCGGACGATCCGCAGGAACGGCTTGCTGTCGGCGGTCACGAGATATCCCACCTTCCGGGCGTGTCCCCGCTAGAGCGGGATGTTCCCATGCTTCTTGGGCGGCAGGGTCTTGCGCTTCTCGCGCAGCGCCCGCAGCGCCCGCACCACCTGCCCGCGCGTCTCCGACGGCTTGATCACGTTGTCGATGTAGCCGCGGTCCGCCGCGATGTAGGGGTTGGCGAGCGCGTCCTCGTACTCGGTGATCAGCTCGGCGCGGCGGCCGTCGGGGTCCTCGGAGGCGGCCAGCTCGCGCCGGTACAGGATGTTCACCGCGCCCTGCGCGCCCATCACCGCGATCTGTGCCGTCGGCCACGCCAGGTTGATGTCGGCGCCGAGGTGCTTGGACCCCATGACGTCGTAGGCGCCGCCGTAGGCCTTGCGCGTGATGATCGTGACGAGCGGGACGGTGGCCTCGGCGTAGGCGTACAGCAGCTTCGCGCCGCGCCGGATGATCCCGTTCCACTCCTGGTCGGTGCCGGGCAGGAAGCCGGGGACGTCCACGAAGGTCAGCACCGGGATGTTGAAGGCGTCGCACGTCCGGACGAACCGGGCGGCCTTCTCGGAGGCGTCGATGTCGAGCGTCCCGGCGAACTGCATCGGCTGGTTGGCGACGATGCCGACCGAGTGGCCCTCGACCCGGCCGAACCCGACGATGATGTTGGGCGCGTACAGCGCCTGGACCTCCAGGAACTCGCCGTCGTCCAGCACGTGCTCGATGGCGGTGTGCATGTCGTACGGCTGGTTCGGCGAGTCGGGGATGAGGGAGTCGAGCTCCTCGTCCACCTCCGACGGGTCGACGGGCACGTCGAACGCGGGCGCGTCGGACAGGTTGTTCGACGGCAGGTACGACAGCAGCGCCTTGACGTACTCGATCGCGTCGTCCTCGTCCGACCCCTGGTAGTGGGCGACGCCGGAGCGCGAGTTGTGCGAGTGGGCGCCGCCGAGCTCCTCCATGGTCACCTCCTCGCCGGTGACCGTCTTGATGACGTCCGGCCCGGTGATGAACATGTGGGACGTCTTGTCCACCATGACGATGAAGTCGGTGATCGCGGGGGAGTACACGGCCCCGCCCGCGCACGGCCCCATGACCAGCGAGATCTGCGGGATGACGCCGGAGGCGTGCACGTTCCGCTTGAAGATCTCCGCGTACAGGCCGAGCGCGACCACGCCCTCCTGGATCCGCGCGCCGCCGGAGTCGTTGATGCCGATCACCGGGCAGCCGGTCGTGACGGCGTGGTCCATGACCTTGCAGATCTTCTCGCCGAAGACCTCGCCCAGGGAGCCGCCGGAGACGGTGAAGTCCTGGCTGAAGACCGCGACGGGACGCCCGTCGACCGTGCCGTACCCGGTGACGACGCCGTCGCCGTAGGGGCGGTTCTTCTCCATCCCGAAGCTGGTGGAGCGGTGCCGCGCCATCTCGTCGAACTCGACGAACGAGCCGGGGTCCAGGAGCGCGTCGATCCGCTCCCGGGCCGTCATCTTGCCCTTGGCGTGCTGCTTCTCCACGGCGCGCGCCGAACCGGCGTGCACCGCCTCGTAGCGGCGCCGTTCCAGGTCCGCGATCTTTCCCGCCGTGGTGTGGATGTCGTAGTCCACCGGGGGTTCAGGGGCTTCCATCGCCATGCGCGCCAGGGTAACCGCCCGCTGATGCCGCGCTCGCGGCCGGGGCCCGCTGACCGGGACCGACGGGGGCCCGGGGCGAGGCGCGGGCCGGTGGGAAGGGGCCTCGCGGCCTCTCGTTACCCTTGGTCGGGTGGCTACGAAGACGCGAGACATCCTCCGGCAGGACATGCCCGAACCGCTGCGCCGCGACGTGCGGCTGCTCGGCGCCATGCTCGGCGACTCCCTCGTGGAGTACGGCGGCCCGGGGCTCCTGGACGACGTCGAGCGGCTCCGCCACGCGGTGATCTCGGCCCGCCGCGGCGAGGCGGGCGGCGACGACGTCGCCGCCCTCGTCGACGGCTGGTCGCTGGAACGCGCCGGCCAGGTCGCCCGCGCGTTCACCGTGTACTTCCACCTGACGAACCTGGCCGAGGAGCACCACCGCATCCGGACGCTGCGGGAACGTGACACCGGCGGCACCGTCGCCGGGTCCGCGGCCGCCGCGGTCGAGGAGATCCGCGCCGCGGGCGACGGACGGCTGGAGGCGGTCGTCGAGGGCCTGGAGTTCCGGCCGGTCTTCACCGCGCACCCCACCGAGGCCCGCCGCCGCGCGGTCGTCACCGCCATCCAGCGGATCAGCGACCTGCTGGCCCGGCTGAACGGCGACCCCGGCGCGAGCGAGCGCGAGGAGACCGAGCGCAGCCTCCGCGAGGAGATCGACCTGCTGTGGCGGACCGCGCTGCGCCGCGTCTCGCAGATGGACCCGCTGGACGAGGTCCGCACCGCGATGGCCGCGTTCGACGAGACGATCTTCCGGGTCGTCCCGCACGTGTACCGGTCCCTGGACCGCGCCCTGGAGGGCGGCGCCGACGCCGGGACCCTCGGCGCCCGCCCGCCGAAGGCCCGCCCCTACCTGCGGTTCGGCAGCTGGATCGGCGGCGACCGCGACGGCAACCCCTACGTCACCGCGCAGGTCACCCGGGACGCCGTCATGATCCAGGCGGACCACGTCCTGCGCGCCCTGGAGGCGGCGTGCGCCCGGATCGGCCGGGAGCTGACCGTCCACGAGTCGACCACGCCCGCGTCCGGCGAGCTGCTGAACGCCCTCGCCGCCGCCCGCACCGCCCATCCCCGGCTGCTCGGGGAGACGGCCAAGCGCTCGCCCGGCGAGCCGCACCGCCAGTTCCTCCTGCACGCCGCCGCCCGCATCTCCGCGACCCGCGAGCGCGACGCCGACCTCGCCTACGCCTCCCCGGAGGAGCTGCTCGCCGACCTGCGCGCCGTCCAGGACTCCCTCGCCGCCGCGGGCGCCCCCCGGCAGGCGTACGGGCGCGTCCAGCAGCTCATCTGGCAGGTCGAGACGTTCGGGTTCCACCTCGCCGAGCTGGAGATCCGCCAGCACTCCGAGCTGCACGAGAAGGCCCTGGAGGAGGTCCGCTCCGGAGGCGCGCGCTCGGAGATGACCGAGGAGATCCTGGAGACCCTCCGGGTCGTCGCCTGGATCCAGCGGCGGTTCGGCGTCCGCGCCTGCCACCGCTACATCGTCTCCTTCACCCGCTCAGCCGAGGACATCGCGAACGTCCACGCCCTGGCCGAGACCCTCGGCGACGGCGCGCCGGTCCTGGACGTGATCCCGCTGTTCGAGACCGGCGAGGACCTGGAGCGCGCGCCGTCCGTCCTCGACGGGATGCTGGAGATCCCGGCCGTCCGGCGCCGCCTGGAGGACACCGGCCGCCGCCTTGAGGTCATGCTCGGCTACTCCGACTCCGCCAAGCAGCTCGGCCCGACCAGCGCCACCCTGCGGCTGTACGACACGCAGGAGGCCCTCGCCGCGTGGGCGGCCCGGAACGACGTCAGGCTCACGCTGTTCCACGGCCGCGGCGGCTCCCTCGGCCGCGGCGGCGGGCCCGCCAACCGGGCGATCCTGGCGCAGGCGCCGGGCTCGGTCGCGGGCCGCTTCAAGGTCACCGAGCAGGGCGAGGTCATCTTCGCCCGCTACGGCCACGCCGAGATCGCCAAGCGGCATGTCGAGCAGGTCACCAGCGCCGTCCTGCTCGCCTCGACCGACGCCGTCCAGGACCGCGCCCGCGAGGCCGCGGCCCGCTTCCGCCCCCTCGCCGACAAGATCAGCGAGGCGGCCAGGGGCGCGTTCCGGAGCCTCATCGAGACCGAGGACTTCGCCGTCTGGTTCGCCCGGGTCAGCCCCCTGGAGGAGATCGCCGAGCTGCGCATCGGCTCCCGCCCGGCCCGCCGCAAGGCCGCCCGCGGCCTGGAGGACCTGCGCGCCATCCCGTGGGTGTTCGCCTGGACGCAGACCCGCGTCAACCTCCCCGGCTGGTACGGCCTCGGCAGCGGCCTCGCCGCCGTCTCCGACGACGGCCGCGACCTCGCCGAGCTCCGCGAGGCCTACGAGGCGTGGCCGCTGTTCAACACCCTCCTCGACAACGCCGAGATGAGCCTCGCCAAGTCCGACCGCGCGATCGCCGAGCGCTACCTGGCCCTCGGCGAGCGTCCGGAGCTCTCCGAGACCGTCCTGACCGAGTACGACCGCACCCGCCGCCTCGTCCTCGCGGTCACCGGCCACGACCGCCTCCTGGAGAACCGCCGGGTCCTGTCCCGCGCGGTCGAGCTCCGCAACCCCTACGTGGACGCCCTCTCCCACCTGCAGCTGCGAGCCCTGAAGGCGCTGCGCGCGGGCGTGCGGGACGACACGGAGCGCGCCCACCTGGAGGACCTGCTCCTGCTGTCGGTCAACGGCGTCGCCGCCGGCCTCCAGAACACGGGATGACCGTGATCAGACCCGCCGCCCGGCCGGACCGCCCCCGCATCGAGGAGATCGTCGAAGCGGCCTACGCCCCCTGGGCCGAGATCATCGGCGCCCGCCCGATCCCCATGGACGCCGACTACGCGACCCTGATCGACGCCGGCCAGGTCTTCGTGACCGTCCCCGGGGACGGCCTGATCGTCCTCGTCCCCGAGGACGGCGTCCTCCTGGTCGAGAACGTGGCCGTGGACCCGGGCCGCCACGGCCGGGGCATCGGCCGAACGCTCCTGGCGTTCGCCGAGGACCGCGCCCGCACGCTGGCCCTGCCCCGCCTGCGCCTGTACACCAACGAGCTGATGACCCCCAACATCGCCCTCTACGAGCGCCTCGGCTACCACGAGACGGGCCGCGAGACCATCGGCGGCCGCGGCATCGTCCACATGGCCAAGCAGGTGCCCGCCCGCTCGTAGGGGGTGTGTCGGCGGCGTCGGGCAGAATCCTCCCATGAGGTACGCGCTGCTGATCTGCGACGACGAGTCGGTCTCGCCGAGCAACGAGGAGCTGGCGGCCGATCCCCGGCACCAGGCGTGGCAGGCCGATCTGGACCGGCGCGGCGCGAAGCTCGTCGGCGCGCGGCTGCGGCCGGTGGCGGACGCGACCACGGTCCGGGTCCGCGAGGGGGAGACCCTGGTCGCCGACGGTCCGTTCGCCGAGACCAAGGACTTCGTCGGCGGCCTGTTGATCATCGAGTGCGCGGACCTGGACGAGGCGATCGAGATCGCCGCCGGGCACCCCTACGCGCGCTGGGGCGGCGTCGAGATCCGCCCTCTCTGGGAATGACCGCGCCCGGCGACCGGGTGCGGTCGGCCGTCGAAGCGGCCTACCGGGACGAGTGGGGCCAGGTAGTCGCCACCCTGATCGCGGCCACCGGCGACTGGGACCTGGCCGAGGACTGCGCGCAGGACGCCTTCGCCGCCGCGCTGGCGAGCTGGCCCCGCGACGGCGTCCCGCGCCGCCCGGGAGCCTGGCTCACCACGGCGGCCCGCAACCGCGCGCTCGACCGGCTGCGCCGCGACGCGGCCGGCGCGGCCAAGCTGCGCCTGCTCGCGGCCGGCGGCACCGGCGAGCCCGCCGAGGAGGACATCCCCGACGAACGGCTCAGACTGATCTTCACCTGCTGCCACCCGGCGCTGCCGTTCCCGGCCCGGGTCGCGCTCACCCTGCGCACGCTGGCCGGGCTGAGCACCGGCGAGATCGCCAGGGCGTTCCTGACCGCCGAACCCGCGATGGCGCAGCGCCTGGTCCGCGCGAAGCGCAAGATCCGCGAGGCGGGCATCCCGTACCGGATCCCGGCGGCCGCGCATCTCCCGTGGCGCCTCGCCGCCGTGCTCGCGGTGCTCTACCTGATCTACAACGAGGGCTACGGCGAGGAGGGGCGGCGGGGCCTGGCGGCCGAGGCCGTCCACCTGGCGCGCGTCCTCGTCCGGCTGATGCCGGCCGAACCCGAGCCGCGAGGGCTGCTCGCGCTGATGCTCTTGCACGAGGCCCGCCGTCCCACCCGCACGGACGGCGGCGTCCTCGTCACCCTGGAGGACCAGGACAGGTCCCGGTGGGACCGGGCGCTCATCGCCGAAGGCGTCGAGACGCTCGACCGGGCGGTCGCGATGCGGCGTCCCGGCCCCTACCAGGTGCAGGCCGCCATCGCCGCCTGCCACGCCACGGCGCCCGGCGCGGCGGCCACCGACTGGCCGCAGATCGCGGCGCTGTACGGCGAGCTGGCCCGGCTGGCGCCGTCCCCGGTCGTGGACCTCAACCGCGCCGTGGCGGTCGCGATGGCGGACGGCGCCGCGGCCGGCCTCGCCCTCGTCGACGAGCTCGCGGCGTCCGGGAGGCTCGCCGGGTACCACCTCCTGCCCGCGACCCGCGCCGACCTGCTCCGCCGCGACGGCCGCGCCGCCGAGGCCAGAGCGGCGTACGAGGAGGCGCTGGCGCTCGCGCCCACCGAGCCCGAGCGCCGCTATCTGGCGCGCCGCCTCCGCGAACTCTGAGGAATTCTTCGCCGCGGGTGTCGATCCCGGCGGGCGCCCTTCGTCGGTGGGGCGAAGGTCCACCGAGAGGAAGGGAAGCCATGAACCCCACGACGCCGATGCCCGAGGTGGTCGACCGGGCCGCCTGGCAGGCCGAGCTGGACGCGCTGCGGGAGCGGGAGAAGGCCCACACCCGCGCGGGCGACGCGATCGCGGCGGCGCGGCGGCGGCTGCCGATGGTGGAGGTGGACGCCGCCGCGCCCCTGACCGGCCCGGACGGCCGCGTGACGCTGCTGGACGCCTTCGAGGGCCGCCGCCAGCTGATCGCGTACTACATGATGTGGTCCGCCGGCCGGCCCGCCGCCGAGCAGTGCGACGGCTGCACGTACTTCAACGGCCAGCTCAGGGAGCTGTCCAACCTGCACGCGGCGGGAATCACCTACGCCACCCTCTGCCAGGGCCCCTACGAGGAGAGCGTGCGGTACCGCGACTTCATGGGCTGGGAGATGCCCTGGTACTCCGCCCAGGACTCCGCCGAGACCCTGCTCACCGGCCGCCGGGCCGGCATGTTCCACCTGGTCTTCTACCTGCGGGACGGCGACCGCGTCTTCGAGACCTACTGGACGAACGGCCGCGGTGTCGAGGCCATGGACATCGCTTACTCGCTCATGGACATGTCCGTCTACGGGCGCCAGGAGACCTGGGAGGACTCCCCCGAAGGCTGGCCGCGCGAAGGCTCCGTCGACGGCGGCTTCTTCCGCACGGATGGCCGCCCGACGGCCCAGTGGCGCCGCCTGAAAGCAGGCCACTCCGACACCCTGACCTAGAATCTAAGCCGGGCCGCGGGCAGGCGCGTGGAGCGAGCGCAACGCGCGAAGGCTCGGTCGACGGCGGCTTCTTCCGCACGGATGGCCGCCCGACGGCCCAGTGGCGCCGCCTGCAAGCAGGCCACTCCGACACCCTGACCTAGAGCCTCAGCCGGGGTGCGGGCAGGCACGTGGAGCGAGCGCAGCGAGCGCAACGCGCATGCCCGCCGACGCAGGCGACCGCAGCGACGCCACACAAGCCGCAACAGGCACAACTGACCGCAACGGCGGCGTGAGGATCGCCTGCGTCGCAACGGGGGTTCCAGGGGGTCGCCCCCCTGGGCTAACTCGGCCAGGCGGGCTTGCGCTTCTCGTTGAAGGCGGCGATGCCCTCGCGGCGGTCGGCGGAGAAGGCGGCCGTGCGCCAGGCGTTGTCCTCGAGGTCCAGGGCGGCGTCCAGGGCGGTGCTGCCGCCGAGGCGCATGGCGCGCTTGGCGGCGCGGACGGCGGTGGGGGAGTTGCGGGCGATCGACCCGGCGATGGCGAGGGCCTCCGCGCGGGCGGTGCCCGCGGGGACCCGGCGGTCGGCGAGGCCGTAGGCGAGGGCCTCCTCGACGCCGAGGCGGCGGCCGGTGAAGACCAGGTCGGCGGCCCTGCCGGGGCCGAGGCGGCGCAGGGCGAGCTGGGTTCCGCCGCCGCCGGGCACGAGGCCGACGCTCACCTCGGGGAGGCCGAACACGGCGGACTCGTCCGCGACGATGATGTCGGCGGACAGCGCGAACTCGCAGCCGCCGCCGAGGGCGTAGCCGTGGACGGCCGCGACGACGGGCTGCGGGAGGTTCAGGACGCCGCCGAACGCGGCGCGGAAGACCGGGCGCTGCGCGAGGATCTCCGCGTCGGTCATGGTGCCCCGCTCCTTGAGGTCGGCGCCCACGCAGAACGCCTTCTCCCCGGCGGCGCCGAGGACCACGGCGCGGACCGAGGCGTCGGCGGCGACCTCGGCGCACACGTCGGCGAGGCGGCGGGCCATCGCGGTCGACAGGGCGTTGAGGGCCTCGGGCCGGTCCAGCACGATCTCCGCGACGTGCCCGTCGCGCCGCAGCGTCACGCCATCCAGCGTCGCACCATCCATGGGGGCACCCTAACGAGCGCGGTCGCCGCGGGCGGACGCCGGTCCCAAGATCGAAATCGTCATGGGGTTGGATTGGAGGTGTGAGCGACTCACCGTATGGGGATCTCGACCGGCCGCCGTTGCACGAGGCGGCGCTGCGGAGCGCGCTCGTGCGGGAGGGCGGGCTGTGGAGGGACGTCCGCGTGGTGGAGGAGACCGGGTCCACCAACGCCGATCTGGCCGAGCGGGCGCGGGAGGGCGCGCCGGAGGGGACGGTGCTGGTCACCGAGTTGCAGACGGCGGGCCGGGGGCGGCTCGGGCGGACCTGGACGGCGCCGCCGCGGTCGGGGCTGACGTTCTCGATGCTGCTGCGCCCCAGGGTGCCGGTGGCGCGGCTGGCGTGGGCGTCGCTGCTGACGGGCGTCGCGGTCGCCACCGCCCTCCGGCGGATGACCGCCTGGTCGCAGGAGGGGGAGGGGTTCCTCGGCGGCGGGGGCGACGCCGCGGTGGACGTGCGCCTGAAGTGGCCGAACGACGTGCTGGTCGGGGACCGCAAGCTCGCCGGGATCCTCGCCGAGACGGTCGACGGCGGGCTGGTGGTCGGGGTCGGCCTGAACGTGGGGCTGCACGAGGAGGAGCTGCCGGTGCCGACGGCGACGTCCCTCGCGATCGAGGGCGCGCCGCTCAGTGACCGGGCGCCGCTGCTGCGCGCGATCCTGCGCGAGTTCGGCACCTGGTACCAGGAGTGGACGGCGCTCGACGGTGATCCGGAGAGCAGCGGGCTGCGCACCGCGTACCGGGACCTGTGCGCGACCCTGGGCCGCGAGGTGCGGGTGGAGATGCCCGGCGGCGAGCGGCTGGCGGGGACGGCGCGGGACGTGGACGGGGCGGGGCGGCTCGTGGTGGCCGGACCGGGCGGTGATGTCGCGGTCAGTGCGGGCGATGTGGTGCACGTCCGGTGAACGGGACAGGACGATCCGGCATCCGGCCGCTGAAGTTGATGCTGATCTGCGACGATATGTGCGGGTACCGATTCACGACGCCGCCGCCACGGCCCACGGCGGCCGCGGACTGAGGGGCGGATGATGGCGGCCGGATTGCCGGATCCGAAGGAGATCGAAGAGCTCCTGCTCGGAGGCGAGCTGCGCTACAACCGCGTCCAGGCGGTCCGGCTGTCGGGGGTGTCCCGGGACTTCGCCGGCCGGATCTGGCGGGCGTTCGGCTACCCGTCGATGCCGGACGAGACGATCGCCTACACCGAGGGCGACGTGGCGGCGCTGGACCGGCTCCGCCGGCTCGTCGACGACGGGATCCTGGACGAGGACGGCGTGATCCGCCTGGTCAGGGCGTTCGGCCAGACCATGACGAGGCTCGCCGAGTGGCAGGTCAACCTGCTGCGCAGCATGCTGACGCAGGACCTGACCGAGACGCCGTCCGCGCAGGCGGTGGACACGGTGGTGGACATCGCCGAGAAGCACATCGGCGACTTCGAGCCGCTGGTGCTGCACGCGTGGCGGCGGCAGCTCGCGGCCGCGGGGACGCGGGCGCTGGCCGCGGCGGCGAGCCGGGAGAACGGCGATTCCGCGGGCCGGCCGATGACCACGGTCGGGTTCGCGGACATGGTCTCCTTCACCCAGGTCAGCCGGGAGCTGGAGGAGATCGAGCTGGCCCGCGTGGTGGAGTGGTTCGAGGAGACCGCCGCCGACATCATCGCCTCCTGCGGCGGCCGGCTGGTGAAGACGCTCGGCGACGAGGTGCTGTTCAGCGCGGGGACGCCGGAGATCGGCGCGGAGATCGCGCTGACGGTGGCGGCGGCGATCCAGGACGAGACCGAGGTCCCGGACGTGCGGGTCGGGGTGGCGCACGGGCCCGTCCTGCCGCTGATGGGCGACGTGTTCGGCACGACCGTGAACCTCGCGGCCCGGCTCACCTCGCTCGCCCGGCCGGGCGCGGTGGTGATCGACGCCGAGCTGGCGGCGTGCCTGGAGAAGGCGCCGGGCTACGAGGTCACGCGGATCGTCAAGCGCCCGGTCCGCGGCCTCGGCATCATCCAGCCGTACGTGCTGCGCAGGAGCGGCGGGCGGGCGACGTAGGGCTCAGACGGGGCTCGGGCCGCCCTCGCCGGGCGAGTCGGTGAGGCGCTGCAGGTAGTTCTGCTCGCCGAGGGCCTGGACGAGGCTCAGCTCGGTCTCCAGGTAGTCGATGTGCTCCTCCTCGTCGGCGAGGATGTCCTCGAAGATCCGGGCGGAGGTGACGTCGCCGCGCGAGCGCATGAGCTCGATGCCGGGCCGCAGCCGGGCCACGGCCTCCATCTCGATCTCCAGGTCCGCCTTGAGCTGCTCGACGATGGTCTGCCCGATGCGCAGGGTGCCGAGCTTCTGGTAGTTCGGCAGGCCCTCCAGGAACAGGATCCGGTCGGTGAGCCGCTCCGCGTGCCGCATCTCGTCGAAGGACTCGTCGCGGGTGTGCTTGGCGATACGGGTGAAGCCCCAGTTCTCCTGCATCTTGGAGTGCAGGAAGTACTGGTTGATCGCCGTGAGCTCGGCGGTGAGCTGCTCGTTCAGCAGAGCGATGATGTCGTTGTCGCCTTCCATGGCCCCCATGCTTCCATGCCGGGCCGGATCCGGGACAGTACCTAATCGCACACAGCGCGTTCCCTAATCGGAACGGAACGTAAGGGCGGGTCTGTTCAGGCGGCGGTCGAGGTCGCGGGGTCGTTGCCCCCGAGGAGCGCGTCCGCTCCCCCGAGGAGCGCGTCCGCCATGGCCGTGGAGGCGCGGTACTCGCTGACCATCGTGTGGATGCGCTTGGTGCACAGCCCGCAGCCGGGCTTGAAGCCGCAGGCCGCCTTGACGGCCTTGGCGGTCGTGCAACCGCTCGCCATGCAGCCGTGAACGTCGTCCTCCGTGACGGCGTTGCAGATGCAGACGTACATTCCGGTGGGAGACCTTCCGTGCGACTCGTTGTCTACGCAGCGTGCCCCACCGGTGCCGCTTAGGGCGCCCTCATTAAGGTAAGGCTCCCCTAACGTAACGCACGGATGTCCGTTCTGGCCAGTGGGGTCCCGATCGGTGTGATCCATCCCCCAGGGGGAAGGGGTTCGGGGGTGCGGCCCCCGGTACGCGCGCGGTCGGGCGCGCCCCGGCGCCGCACCCTACGAAGGGCGGAACAATTGGCTCAGGTTTGGCCGGGTGACGCCTACCCCCTGGGGGCCCGGTTCGACGGCGCGGGCACGAACTTCGCCGTCTTCTCCGAGGTGGCGGAGAAGGTGGAGCTGTGCCTGTTCGACGGTCCGGCGGGCGAAGGTGAGGAGACGCGGCTGACGCTGCCGGAGGTCGACGCCTTCGTATGGCACGGCTACCTTCCGGGGGTCATGCCGGGACGCCGGTACGGGTACCGGGTGCACGGGCCCTACGATCCGCCGCGCGGCCTGCGCTGCAACCCCGCGAAGCTGCTGCTCGACCCGTACGCGCAGGCCGTCGAGGGGCAGGTCGACTGGGACGAGGCGTGCTTCGGGTACAACTTCGGCGACCCATGGTCGCGCAACGACGCCGACTCGGCGCGCCACACGATGCGGTCGGTGGTGGTCAGCCCGTACTTCGACTGGGGGGACGACCGCCCGCCCCGCACCCCCTACCACGAGACGGTGATCTACGAGGCGCACGTCAAGGGGCTCACCGCCCGGCATCCGGACATCCCGCCGGCGATGCGCGGCACGTACGCGGCGCTCGGCCACCCCGTGATCACCGATCATCTGCGCTCGATCGGGGTGACGGCGGTCGAGCTGATGCCCGTCCACCAGTTCGTCCACGACGACGCGCTGACGAGCCGCGGGCTGCGCAACTACTGGGGCTACAACACCATCGGCTTCTTCGCGCCGCACAACGAGTACTCCTCGTCCGGGCACCGCGGCGAGCAGGTGCTGGAGTTCAAGGCGATGGTGAAGTCGCTGCACGAGGCCGGGATCGAGGTGATCCTCGACGTCGTCTACAACCACACCGCCGAGGGCAACCACCTCGGGCCGACGCTGTCGTTCCGCGGCATCGACAACGCCTCGTACTACCGGCTCACCGAGGACGACTCCCGCTACTACATGGACACCACGGGCACCGGCAACAGCCTGCTGATGCGCAGCCCCCACGTCCTGCAGCTGATCATGGACTCGCTGCGGTTCTGGGTGACCGAGATGCACGTGGACGGGTTCCGCTTCGACCTCGCCGCGACGCTGGCCCGCGAGCTGCACGCGGTGGACCGGCTCTCGGCGTTCTTCGACCTCGTCCAGCAGGACCCGGTGGTCTCGCAGGTCAAGCTGATCGCCGAGCCGTGGGACGTGGGCGAGGGCGGCTACCAGGTCGGCAACTTCCCGCCGCTGTGGACGGAATGGAACGGCCAGTACCGGGACACGGTCCGCGACTACTGGCGCGGGCAGCCGGGCACGCTGCCCGACTTCGCCTCCCGGCTGACGGGCTCGTCGGACCTGTACGCCGACGACGGCCGCCGCCCCATCGCCTCGATCAACTTCGTGACCTGCCACGACGGTTTCACGCTGCACGACCTCGTCTCCTACGACGGCAAGCACAACGACGCCAACGGGGAGGGGAACCGGGACGGCACCGACGACAACCGGTCGTGGAACTGCGGCCATGAGGGCGCGACGGACGACCTGGACATCATCTCGCTGCGCGAGCGGCAGAAGCGCAACTTCCTGACCACGCTGTTCCTGTCGCAGGGCGTGCCGATGCTGCTGCACGGCGACGAGATCGGCCGGACGCAGGGAGGCAACAACAACGCCTACTGCCAGGACACCGAGCTGTCCTGGGTCGACTGGACGGGCCTGCGCGACGACACGTTCTTCGACGAGCGCGGCCCGCTGCTCGACTTCGTCCGGCGGCTGTCCGCGCTGCGCACCGAGCATCCGGTGTTCCGGCGGCGCCGCTTCTTCAGCGGCGGCGACGAGAGCTCCGTCCGCTCCCGCGCGGGGGCGAGGCCCGAGGACCTGCCCGACCTCGTCTGGTTCACGCCCGGCGGGGCGGAGATGACCGGCCGGGACTGGTCCGCCGGCTTCAACAAGTCGCTGACCGTGTTCCTGAACGGCGACGCGATCGGCGAACCGGACCGGCGCGGGCGGCAGGTCAGGGACGCCTCGTTCCTGCTGCTCGTCAACGCCCACGACGGGGACCTGGCGTTCGCGCTTCCGCCCGTGCTGTACGGGCAGATGTGGATAAAGGTGCTCGACACCGCAGACCCGCTGCTCGCCGAGGAGGAGTCGCCCGTCGTGAAGTCCCGCGAGAACGTGCCGGTCGCCGCCCGTTCCATCCAGGTCATGCGCCGGGTCTGAGAGCAGGGATACGCAGATGGACGACGACACCCGGCCGGCCGCCGGCACGCGGATGGGCGGCGCGCCGGCGGACGGCGGCATGCAGGCCGAGCCCGTCCCAGAGGAACCGCTCCCCGTCGCCGAACCCCCTGAGGAAACCGTGTCCGAGGACCACAGGCCCGAACGGGCGGAGACATCCGAACGCGTGGACAGGGGCGTCCCGGAGGAGGACGCCCTCGCCGCGCCGCCGACCGGCACCTACCGCCTCCAGCTCCGCGGGACGCCCGAGGGGCACTTCGGGTTCGCCGAGGCGGCGGCGCTGGCCCCCTACCTGGCGGCACTCGGCGTGTCGCACGTCTACCTGTCGCCGGTCCTGCAGGCCGCGCCGGGCTCCACGCACGGCTACGACGTCGTCGACCACTCCCGGCTGTCGGAGGAGCTGGGCGGGCCCGAGGCGTTCGGCGCCATGGTGACCCGGTTCCGGGCGCACGGGCTGCGGGTGCTGGTGGACGTCGTCCCGAACCACATGGCGATCCCGGAGCCCGCCGGGCTGAACCTGCCGTTCGCGGACGTCCTGGCGGAGGGGCCGCGGTCGCGGTTCGCCCGGTGGTTCGACATCGACTGGGAGGCGGGCGGCGGGCGGATCGTGCCGCCCGGCGAGGGCGAGCCCAACTACCGGCGCTTCTTCGACATCTCCGGCCTGATCGGGCTGCGGCAGGAGGACGCGGAGGTCTTCGAGCGCACGCATGCGCTGCTGCTGAGCCTGGTCCGGGACGGCCTGGTGGACGGATTGCGCGTCGACCATCCCGACGGGCTCGCCGATCCGCGCGGCTACCTGCGGTGGCTCGCCGAGGCCGCCCCGGACCGCTGGCTGCTCGTCGAGAAGATCACCGAGGGGGAGGAGCGGCTGCCGCCGGACTGGCCGTGCGCGGGCACCACCGGCTACGACGCGCTCGGCATGATCGGCGGACTGTTCCTCGATCCCGCCGGGGAGAAGCCGCTGACCGACTACTACGTGGCGCTCACGGGCAACCCGGCCTCCTTCGAGGAGGTCGAGCGCGACGCCCGGGCGCACGCCGCCTCGCACAGCCTCAGGCCCGAGGTCGAGCGGCTCCAGCGCGTCCTCGAACGGGTCGTGGGCGAGCGCCGTCCGGGCCTGGAGCGGGCGCTGGTCGAACTGCTGGTCGCCATGCCCGTCTACCGCGCCTACGTCGTACCAGGCGAGGACGCCCCGCAGCAGGCCGTGGACGTCGTGAACGAGGCCGCCCGCCGTGCGCGGGCGCATCTGCCAGAGGAGATGCACGGCGACCTCGACATCGTCGTGGATCTGGCCCTCGGACGCGGTGAGCGCACCGACGCCGAGTTCATCGTGCGGTTCCAGCAGACGACGTCCCCGCTCGCCGCCAAGGGCGTGGAGGACACGGCCTTCTACCGGTGGAACCGCATGGCCGTGCTGAACGAGGTCGGCGGTGCGCCAGGGCGGTTCAGCGTCGCCCAGGAGGACTTCCACTCGTTCTGCATCCGGCTCGCCCGCGACTGGCCGTTGACGATGACGACGCTCTCCACGCACGACACCAAGCGTGAAGAGGACGTGCGCGCCTGGCTGGCGGTTCTGTCGGAGCTGCCCACCGAGTGGGCCGAATCCGTGGATCGGTGGCGGAACTGGGGTTCCGGCACATCGCCCCTAGAGCCGGACCTGGAATACCTGTTCTGGCAGACGTTGGTCGGTGCGTGGCCGCTCACCATCGGACGGCTGGAGGAGTTCCTCACCAAGGCGATGCGCGAGGCCAAGACGCGCACTTCCTGGGCCGAACAGGACCCCGCCTACGAGGAGGCCGTCCTGGACTACGCGCGGGGCGTCCTGGCCGACCCGGACCTCGTGACCGACATGACGTCGTTCGTCGCGAAGCTGACCCCGCACGCGCGCGTGAACACGCTCGGGCAGAAGCTCGTCCAGCTGGCGATGCCAGGCGTCCCGGACATCTACCAGGGCTGCGAGATGACGGGCCTGTCGCTGGTCGACCCCGACAACCGGCGGCCGGTCGACTACGGGCGGCGCCGCGAGCACCTGTTCCGGCTCGACACCGGGCGGCAGCCGAAGGAAGTGGACGACGAGAAGCTCCTGCTCACGTCCAGGGCGCTGCGGCTGCGCCGCGCCCATCCGGAGTGGTTCGGTCCAGGCTCCCGGCACGAGCCCGTCGCCGCGCGCGGGCCCGCCGCCGAGCACGTCGTGGGGTTCGCCCGAGGGGAGGCCGTCGCGCTCGCCACCCGGCTCCCCGTGGGCCTGGAGCGCCGCGGCGGCTGGAAGGGGACGCGCGTGGACGTCCGCCGCCAGGGCTGGAGGGACGTCCTGACCGGTTGCACGCACATGGGCCCGATCCTTGACGCCTCGCGCGTGTTCGAGCACCTTCCCGTCGCGCTGCTCGTCCCCCGGGAGATCGATCGGTGAGCGCCCGTTTCGAGGTGTGGGCTCCGGCCGCCGTCCGCGTTGACGTCGAGGCGGGCGGCGCCCGGTACGCCATGGAGGCACGGCCGTCCGGATCGGGGTCTTCTGGATGGTGGGAGGCCGAGGTCGCGGACGCCTCCCACGGGACCGGCTACGGGTTCGTCCTGGACGAGGCCGACGAAGTGCTGCCCGACCCGCGTTCGCCCTGGCAGCCCGAGGGCGTCCACGGTCAGAGCCGCGTCTACGACCACGGACGGTTCGCCTGGACCGACCAGCAGTGGCACGGCCGCCCGCTCGCCGGCAGCGTCCTGTACGAGATGCACGTGGGCACGTTCACGGCCGAGGGCACGTTCGACGCGGCGATCGAGCGTCTCGACCATCTGGCGGCGCTCGGCATAGACGCCGTGGAGCTGCTTCCGGTCGCCTCTTTCCCCGGCCGGCACGGCTGGGGCTACGACGGTGTCCACCTTTGGGCTCCGCACGAGCCCTACGGCGGCCCGGACGGCCTGAAGCGTTTCGTGGACGCCGCCCATTCGCGCGGTCTGGCCGTCGTCCTGGACGTGGTCTACAACCACCTCGGGCCTGACGGGAATCGCCTCGGAAGCTACGGCCCGTACTTCACCAGCGCCCATGCCACCCCCTGGGGCGACGCGGTGAACTTCGACCAGGAAGGCTCGGACGAGGTCCGCGCGTTCGTCGTCCAGAACGCGCTGATGTGGTTGCGCGACTACCACCTCGACGGGCTGCGCCTCGATGCCGTCCATGCCATCACCGACCACGGCGCGGAACACCTCTTGGAAGAGATGGGACGCGCCGTGTCGGCGCTTTCGGCTCACCTTGGCCGGGAACTGTTCCTCATCGCCGAATCGGACCTGAACGACCCGCGCCTGGTGACGTCCAGAGAGGCGGGCGGGTACGGCCTGGACGCCCAGTGGAGCGACGACTTCCACCACGCCCTGCATGCCGCGCTCACCGGTGAGAGGCAGGGCTACTACTGCGACTTCGGCTCCCTGGAAACGCTGAAGAAGGCCTTCACCAAGGCATTCGTGCACGACGGGACCATGTCGACCTACAGGGGGCGGCATCACGGCCGTCCGGTGAATGTCGGGGAGACGCCCGCGCACAGATTCCTGGGTTTCCTGCAGAACCATGACCAGGTGGGCAACCGTGCGGCGGGCGACCGCATCGGTGCCCTTCTGCCGTCTCCCGGTCTGCTCAAAGTCGGCGCGGCCCTGCTCCTGCTCGCGCCATTCACGCCCATGCTCTTCATGGGCGAGGAATGGGGCGCGGCGACTCCGTGGTGCTACTTCACCGACCACCAGGACCCGGAACTGGCGCGCGCGGTCAGCGAGGGACGCCGGCGCGAGTTCTCCCGGCACGGCTGGAGCGGCGAGGTCCCCGATCCACAGGCTGTGGACACGTTCCGGCGATCCGTCCTCGACTGGGCCGAACCGGACCGGCCGCCGCACGCCGACCTGCTCGCATGGCATCGCGACCTGATCGCGCTGCGCCGCTCCCGGCCCGAACTGAACGATCCCCGGCTGACCGCGACGGCGGTCGAGACCCGCGAGGAAACGGGCGACCAGGCGGACGACGTCGCGGCGCGGTGGCTGACCGTGCGGCGCGGCTCGGTGTGCGTGGCGGCGAACCTCGGTGACCGGCCCGTCCTGGTTCCGGTGCCCGGTCAGGGCGAGGCCGCGCCGGGGCTGCTGCTCGCGTCGGATCCGGCGATTCGCCTTGACCCGGTCGGCCTCGGCGATTCCGGAAGGGCTTCGGTGGTGCTGCCGGGCGCCTCGGTCGCGGTCCTCGATCTGGCCGGGCCCCCTGCACTGCGGGGATGATACGGCCTACATCCTGATAGAGCCCGAAATATTGTGTTCGCGGATGTACTACGAGTGGCAAACCGCAGGTCAAGAGCGCGGCGGTAGCCGAGCAAAGGTCAAGATTGGTCATACGATCGGTTCATGACCTCAGTACTGCTCGCCGAGGACGACACGTCCATCTCCGAGCCTCTCGCCCGCGCGCTGCGTCGCGAGGGGTACACCGTCGAAGTCAGTCCCGACGGCCCTCAGGCGCTGGAGCGGGCGCTCGGGGGCGGCGTGGACCTGATCGTCCTCGATCTCGGCCTTCCCGAGCTGGACGGCCTTGAGGTGGCCCGCCGGGTGCGGGCCGAGGGGCATGGCGTGCCCATCCTGATCCTGACCGCCCGTGCCGACGAGGTCGACACCGTCGTCGGGCTGGACGCGGGCGCCGACGACTACGTGACCAAGCCGTTCCGGCTGGCGGAGCTGCTCGCGCGGGTGCGCGCTCTGCTGCGCCGGGGCAGCACCGAGACCCCGATCGTCCAGGGGGTGCGGATCGACGCCGAGTCGCGCCGCGCCTGGATGGGCGACCAGGAGCTGCAGCTCACCACGAAGGAGTTCGACCTGCTGCGCGTCCTCGTGCGGGACGCGGGCAAGGTCGTGACCCGCGAACAGATCATGCGCGAGGTGTGGGACACCAACTGGTGGGGTTCCACCAAGACCCTCGACATGCATATTTCCTGGCTGCGCCGCAAGCTCGGCGACGACGCCGGCAGTCCCCGCTACATCACCACGGTGCGGGGCGTCGGCTTCCGGTTCGAACGCGGCGACTAGCACCGGCCGCCGCGGCCCGGCGGGACGCCGGGGGCCTTCCCGAGAGGCCCCCGGGGCGCGTGCCGCACGGTCCGCGGCCCCACCCTCAGAAGGAGCCCTGATGAGGCGCCGACTGCTCCTGTCGACGCTCGCGGTGGCGGTGGTCGCGCTGCTCCTGCTCGGCATACCCCTCGCCTACGCCGCGCACAAGCTCGTCTACGAGGAGGCCGGCCGGTCGCTCGACCGGGAGGCGTCCTCCATAGCCGGCGGCGTCGGCTACAGCCTGGAGGCGCGCCAGCCGGTGACGCCCGCGGTCCTCGCCCGCGAGTACCCGGGCCGGCACGTCTCGATCACGCTGCCGGACGGCCGGACGCTCGCCGCCGGGCCGCCGCGGCGCGGCCGCGTGCTGTCGGCGACGGCGGTGCACGGCCGGGTCAGGGTGCGGGTGTCGCGCCCGGAGGCGCAGGTCCGCGACGCCGCGCTGCGGCTGCTCCTGCTCGTCGGCAGCCTGGCCCTGCTCGGCGTGGCCGTCACGGTCGGCCTGGCGATGGTGCAGGCCCGCAAGCTGACGCTGCCGCTGGTCGACCTTGCCGAGACCGCCGACCGGCTCGGCAGCGGCAACGCCCGGCCGCGCCCGCGCCGCTACGGCATCCCCGAGGTCGACCGGGTCGCCGAGGTGCTGGATCGCAGCGCCGTGCGCATCACCGACCTGCTGGTCGCCAGCCGCGAGTTCGCGGCCGACGCCAGCCACCAGCTCCGCACCCCGCTGACCGCGCTGTCGATGCGGCTGGAGGAGATGATCGAGGCGGCCGACTATCCCGACGTCGTCCGGGAGGAGGGCGCGGCGGCGGTCGCGCAGGCCGAACGGCTCGTCGCGGTCGTCGAGCAGCTGCTCGCCCGCGCCCGGCACGACCGGACCGGCGGCGCCGTCCCGTCCCCGATCGACGAGATCATCGCCCAGCAGGTCGAGGAGTGGCGGCCGAGCTTCCGCAAGGCGGGCCGCGACGTGCGGATCATCGGCGAGCAGGGCCTCGTCGGCATGACGCACCCCGAGGGCCTCTCCCAGATCGTCGCCACGCTCCTGGAGAACTCCCTGACGCACGGCGCCGGCACCGTGACCATCCACACCAAGCCGGGCGCGAGCTCGGTGGTGGTCGAGGTCGGCGACGAGGGCGAGGGCATCCCGTCGGAGCTGGAGCCCCGCATCTTCGAGCGCAGCGTCTCGGGGGGCCGCGGCACCGGCCTCGGCCTCTACCTGGCCCGCTCCCTGGCGGTGGTGGACGGCGGGCGCCTGGAGCTGATCCAGTCCCGTCCCGCGGTCTTCGGGGTCTTCCTGCGCCAGACCGCCGAGGTCAGGCTGGCCGCCGAACGCGTGGTCATGGGCCCCGCCTGAGGGTCAGAGCTCGGCGTAGTCGCCGGCGGTGCGGTCGAGGGGGCGCAGGGCGCCGGGAGCGCGGCCCGGGGCGCCGGTCGCGCGGGTCGCGCCGGGGCCCTCGGCGGCGGGCCCGTCGGCGGGGGCCTCGGGCAGCCCGGACGCGGGGTCGACGTGCGGGGCGCTCGCCGGCAGGAACACCCACTTCTTGTAGGACCAGAAGCGGAACAGCGTCGCCACCCCGGTGCCGACGATCAGCGCGATGTTGAAGAACACGGCGCCGTCCAGCCCGAGGACGTAGTGCGAGAAGCCGATGAACAGCTCGGTGATCACCAGCCCGACGCCGTTCAGCGCGAAGAACAGCACGTACTCGCGGCCGAGGCCGGTGCGGTCGCGGTGCCGGAACGTCCAGTAGCGGTTGGCCAGGTAGGAGAACGTGGTCGCGATCACGGTGGCGACGCCGTTGGACGTGAGCGGGCCCACCCCCAGTCCGGTGTGCAGGCCGTTGCCGATCGCGAAGGTGATGACGAACGCGATGGCGCCCACGCTGCCGAACTGGGCCAGTTCTCGCACCAGGTGCGCGAACCGCCGGTGGATCTTGGCTACCAGGCTCACGAAGGGAAACCGTCCTTCCGGGCTTGCACTGTGCGGCGCGGCCGGCGGCCGGCGACTGCGGGGGAGGCACCACGAGAATAGACGTCCGCGGCTCCCGGGACGTCCGAACATGAACGTTTCACGCGCACGCCCCGTTCCGTGCCCATTGCCGTGCCCCCCACACACACCCGCGGCCCACCCCCACACGCCTTCGACGCGGACGCCGCGTGATTCGTTCGCCCCGGCGGCCCGATAACCTTTCGACGTGAAGGTTCGTGAGATGCCCGTGGTCGGGATGGCGGGCGGAGGGCAGCTCGCCCGGATGACGCAGCAGGCCGCGATCGCGCTCGGCGTGTCGCTGCGCGTGCTCGCCGGGGCGCCGGACGAGTCGGCCGCCAGAGCCGTCTCGGACGTGCGGGTCGGCAACGACCGCGCCCTCGACGACCTGCTGGCCTTCGCCCAGGGCTGCGACGTGGTGACGTTCGACCACGAGCACGTCCCGGGGCCGCACATCCAGAAGCTGGAGGCCACCGGCGTCCCGTGCCGGCCCGGGTCGGCCGCCCTCGCGCACGCCCAGGACAAGCTCGTCATGCGCGAGCGCCTGAGCGAGCTCGGCGTCCCCTGCCCCGCCTACGCGCCCGTCCCCTCGCCCGAGCCGCGGGCGTTCCTGGAGGCGTTCGGCCGCGAGCACGGCTGGCCGCTGGTCCTGAAGTCCACGCGCGGCGGCTACGACGGCAAGGGCGTCTGGATCGTCGGCGATCCCGAGGAGGCGCGGGTCGCCGACCGGCTGCAGGCCGAGGGCGTCGACCTGATGGTGGAGCAGCACGTCGCCTTCGGCCGCGAGCTGGCCGCGCTCGTCGCGCGCTCCCCGTACGGGCAGGGCGCCGCGTACCCGATCGTGGAGACCGTCCAGGAGGGCGGGATCTGCACCGAGGTGATCTCGCCCGCGCCCGGCCTGGCGAAGGACCTCGCCGCCGAGGCGCAGAGCCTCGCCCTGCGCGTCGCAGACGAGCTGGGCGTCGTCGGCCTCCTCGCCGTCGAGCTCTTCGAGACCGGCGACGGCCTGCTGGTGAACGAGCTGGCCATGCGCCCGCACAACTCCGGGCACTGGACGATCGAGGGCGCCCGGACGTCGCAGTTCGAGCAGCACCTGCGGGCCGTCCTCGACCTGCCGCTCGGCTCCACCGAGCCCACGGCCCCCTACACGGTCATGGCCAACGTCCTCGGCGGCGACGACCCGGACGTCTACCCCCGCTACATCCACGTGATGGCCCACGACCCGGGCGTCAAGGTGCACATGTACGGCAAGGAGTCCCGTCCGGGACGCAAGATCGGCCACGTGACCGCGCTCGGCGCCGACCTCGCCGAGGTCCGCGAGCGCGCCCGGCACGCCGCCGACTACCTGCGCTGGGGCCCGGCCATGAAAGATCATCGGTGAGACAGTTCGAAGTGGAGGCGCGCGTGAACGACCCGGTCGTCGGCGTGGTGATGGGGAGCGACTCGGACTGGCCCGTGATGGAGGGCGCCGCCCGGGCGCTGGAGGAGTTCGGCGTCCCCTACGAGGCCGACGTGGTGTCCGCGCACCGCATGCCGCACGACATGATCGCCTACGGGGAGGACGCGGCCGCCCGCGGCCTCCGCGTGATCATCGCGGGGGCGGGCGGCGCCGCGCACCTGCCGGGCATGCTGGCCTCGGTGACGCCGCTGCCGGTGATCGGCGTGCCCGTCCCGCTGAAGTACCTGGACGGGATGGACTCGCTGCTGTCGATCGTGCAGATGCCCGCGGGCGTCCCCGTCGCGACCGTGGCGGTCGGCGCGGCCCGCAACGCCGGGCTGCTGGCCGTCCGGATCCTGGCCGCCTCCGACGACGGTCTGCGGGCCAAGATGGCCGTGTTCCAGCGGCACCTCTACGGAGAGGCCAAGGCGAAGGGCGCGCGGCTGCGAGAGCGGCTCTGAGGGACGTCCACCGCCGGGGGCGCTCACGGCCCCGCTGAGCCGGTCAGCGCCGCAGGGCCCACTCGACGGCGGGGCAGCGGTCCATGACGACGTCGAGCCCGGCGTCCCTGGCGCGCCGGGCCGCCGCCTCGTCGATCACCTGGAGCGGCAGCCACACCGCCTTCGCGCCCGCCGCGATCGCCTCGTCCACCGCCTGACCGGCGTGCTCGGCGCGGCGGTAGACGCCCACCACGTCCACCTCGGAGGCGTCGGGGACGTCGGCGAGGGAGGCGTACCCCTTCTCGCCCAGCACCTCGCGCGCCTCCGGGTGCACGGGGATGATCCGCTTCCCGCGCTCCTGCATCAGCCGGGCCTGGCTGTGGACCTCCCGCGCCGGGTTGTCCCCGAGGCCGACGAAGGCCCACGTCCTCGACTCGTTCAGCAGGCGGCGGATCACGGCCTGGTCGGCGAAGTCAGCGCTCATGCCCGCTGCAACACCGCCCGCGGGCGCTTTAGTTCCGCCTCAGTTCCGCCTCACGGGCGTCCCAGGGCCCGGTAGTTCCACCCCGCCGCGCGCCACCGCTCGGGGTCGAGCGCGTTGCGCCCGTCCACGATGTTGCGCTCCGCCACGGCCTCGGCGACCACGGCCGGGTTCATGTCCCGGAACTCGGCCCACTCGGTCAGCAGCAGGACGGCGTGCGCGTCCTGCACGGCCGACATCGCCGACTCGCCGTACTCCAGCGTCGGCTGGGCGCGGCGCGCGTTCCGCATGGCCTGCGGGTCGTAGACGGTCACCCTGGCGCCCTGGGCGCGGATGGAGGCGGCCACGTCCAGCGCGGGGGAGTCGCGCACGTCGTCGGAGTTCGGCTTGAACGCGGCGCCGAGGACGCCGACCGTCCGCCCGGCGAAGGAGCCGCCGAGCAGCTGCCGGGCGAGGTCCACCATCCGGATCCGGCGCCGGATGTTGATCTCGTCGACCTCGCGCAGGAAGGTCAGCGCCTGGTCGGCGCCGAGCTCGCCCGCCCGGGCCATGAACGCCCGGATGTCCTTGGGGAGGCAGCCGCCGCCGAACCCGAGGCCCGGGCCGAGGAACTTGCCGCCGATCCGGTCGTCGTAGGACAGCGCCTCCGAGAGCTTCGTCACGTCCGCGTGCGCGGCCTCGCACACCTCCGCCATCGCGTTGATGAACGAGATCTTGGTGGCGAGGAACGCGTTCGCCGACACCTTGACCAGCTCGGCGGTGGGGAAGTCGGCGGTGATGAAGGGGGTCCCCTCGGCGATCATCGTCCGGTAGACCTCGCGGAGCACCTTCTCGGCGTGCTCGGCGGCGCCCTGGTCGGCGGGCAGCCCGGCGACGATCCGGTCGGGGTGCAGGGTGTCCTGGACGGCGAAGCCCTCGCGCAGGAACTCGGGGTTCCAGGCGAGCACCGCGTCCTCGCCCGCCGGCGCCGCCTTGGCAAGCGCCTCGCCGAGCCGCGCGGCCGTCCCGACCGGCACGGTCGACTTGCCGACGACCAGGCAGGGCCGCTCCAGCAGCGGCGCCAGCGCCGCGATCGCGCCGTCGACGTAGGACAGGTCGGCCGCGTACTCCCCGGCCTTCTGCGGGGTCCCCACGCACACGAAGTGGACGTCGCCGAACTCCGCGACCTCCTCGTAGGACGTGGTGAAGCGCAGCCGCCCGGTCTCCAGGCCCCTGCGCAGCACGGGTTCGAGGCCCGGCTCGTACACGGGCAGGTCGCCGGCCGAGAGCCGCGCGATCTTCTCCGCGTCCACGTCGAGGCCCAGCACCTCGAAACCCAGGTCGGCCATGCACGCCGCGTGGGTCGCGCCGAGGTAACCGGTTCCGATGACCGTCAGCCGGTGGGACAAGGCCTGCTCCTCTCCGTTCGCTGTCGCCGACGAGCGGCCCTACTGGACACGTGCCCGCTGCGGGCGGGTACCCGCGTCGGCCGCCACTGCCTACTGGCCGGTAGCATCGGCGGCATGAGTCCTGATTTTCCCACGTACGCGCCGTCGGAGGAGCACGAGCTGTTGCGGCGTTCGGTGCGTGAGCTGGCCGAGGCCAAGATCGCTCCTTTCGCGGCGGAGGTGGACGAGGAGTCGCGGTTCCCGCAGGAGGCGTTGGACGCGCTGGTGTCGGGTGATCTGCATGCGGTGCACGTGCCGGAATCGTACGGGGGTGCGGGGGCCGATGCGCTGGCGACGGTGATCGTGATCGAGGAGGTGGCGCGGGTGTGCGCGTCCTCGTCGTTGATCCCGGCGGTGAACAAGCTGGGGACGGTTCCGGTGCTTCTGGCGGGGTCGGAGGGGTTGAAGGAGCGGTTCCTTCCGGCGGTGGCGCGGGGGGATGCGATGTTCTCGTATGCGTTGTCGGAGGCGGATGCGGGGTCGGACGCGGCGGGGATGCGGACGCGTGCGGTGCGTGATGGGGATCACTGGGTGCTGGACGGCGCGAAGATGTGGATCACCAATGCGGGGGTGTCGCGTTTCTACACGGTGATGGCGGTGACCGAGCCGGGTGCGGGGGCGCGGGGGATCTCGGCGTTCGTGGTGGACTCGCAGGAGGATGCGGGGGTGTCGTTCGGGGCCAAGGAGCGCAAGTTGGGGATCAAGGGGTCGCCGACGCGTCAGGTGGTGCTGGAGGGGGTGCGGGTTCCGGCCGATCGGATGATCGGTGAGCCGGGGACGGGGTTCAGGACGGCGCTGGCGACGTTGGACCATACGCGGATCACGATCGCGGCGCAGGCGCTGGGGATCGCGCAGGGGGCGCTGGATTTCGCGGTGGGGTATGTCAAGCAGCGGCGGCAGTTCGGCAAGGCGGTCGCGGATTTCCAGGGTGTGCAGTTCATGCTGGCCGACATGGCGATGCGGTTGGAGGGGGCGCGGCAGCTGACGTATCACGCGGCGGTGAAGTCCGAGCGGGCAATGGGCGGGGAGCGGGTGCCGGATCTGACGTTCGTGTCGTCGGCGTGCAAGACGCTGGCCTCGGATGTGGCGATGGACGTGACGACCGACGCGGTGCAGTTGCTGGGCGGGTACGGGTACACGCGGGAGTTCCCGGTGGAGCGGATGATGCGCGACGCCAAGATCACCCAGATCTACGAGGGCACCAACCAGATCCAGCGCATGGTCATGGCCCGCCAGCTCCTCAAGTAGCGGGCGGCGGCACGGTCGAGGGGCGGGCCACAGGGCCCGCCCCTCGGATCCGGCGCCGTGCGCCGGCTCAGTCGTGCGAGATGTCGAGGATCATGGCGCCGTTCTTGGCCCGGTGCGGCCGCAGCGTGAGGCCGTTGTAGGTGGTGCTGGAGCGGGGCCAGGCCGAGTCGATCGAGGTGGCCATCATCCCGTTGCGGCCGCGCGAGGAGAGGATCACCCGGCTGCCGTCGATCTTGACGTGCAGCGGGTCGATCCCCAGCTTGCGGTCGAACTTGATGGTCTGACCGTCCCTGATCTCGACCTGGCACTCCGCGTCCTCGCACGCCTTCAGGCCGGTGCCGTCCTTGGCCTCGGACCCGCCCTTCGGCGGCGACTTGGGCGCCGCCGCCTCCGGCTTCGGCGCGGCGTTCGGCTTGGGTGCGGCGCTGTCAGGCTCGGGCGCGGTGTTCGGCTCCTGTGCGGTGTTCGGCTTCGGCTCGGCGTTCGCCGCCGAGTTCGGGTTCGCGTTCGACTCCGGTGCCGGGTCGGACGCCGAGTCCATGGTGAACGGGCCCATGTCGAACGACGGGTTCGTGTCGCCCGGGGCGTTCGCCTGCGGCGGGGCCGGCGGAGGCGCGGTGCGGGCGACGCTCGCGGCGGCGACGCCGCCGAGCGCCACCGAGACGGCGGCGGTCGTGGTGAGCAAGCCGAGAATCCTTGTGGACATCTCTGCACTCCTGACGAGGTGGGAACTCTGCTCTCTGTGCTCTCTGTCGCCCGGGCGCTACCCACCGTAGCAGAACGGTCGCACAGCGTGGCGATCACGCTGGGGCGGGCCGTGTCAGCCGGGCGGGCGCTCGTCCACGAGGAGGGTCTGCAGGACGCGGCCGAGCTCGCCGGAGCGGTCGGCGAGCGTCCCCTGGCAGAGCGCGCTGCCGCCCGGGGCGGCGTCCAGGGACGCGGCCAGGCACAGCCACTCGCCCACGGGGTCGCGGTGCAGCGCGACGGTCACGTCGGTGTTGATGATCAGCCACTCGGCCACGTCGAGCTGGCTGCCGACGCCGGAGGCGCTGTCGGCGAGCGTCAGCGCGCGGACGAGGGGCGTGTCGGCCTCGCCCGCCACCAGCGGGATCCGCGGCCGCGCCCAGACCGTCCCCGGGCCGGGCTCGCCGAAGGCGCCGCGGACGAGCCGCCACTCCATCGCGGACAGGTAGCCGTCCCGGTGCATGCCCGCCCACTCGCCGAACGGCTCCGGCGTCCCGGGCAGGTCCGGCGGCGCGGCGGCGTGCACGACGGGCTCCAGCCGGGACGGGGCCGCCATGATCCGCCAGGCGCTCGCGCGGGCGACCGGCCGCCCCTCGTGCGCGATCTCGCCTTCGAGGAAGGCGACCCTCCGGCCGGGGCGGACCACGCGCACGGCGACCTCCAGCTCCGCCACGGGCACGGGGCTGAGGATCTCGACGGTCACCCGCGCCAGCCGGGTGCCGGGGACGGGGTCGTGCCGCTCGAAGGCCCGCCCGACGAGGGCCGAGAACGGCCCGCCGTGCTGGAGGCCCGGCGACCACGGGCCCGCCGTCGCGGCCGTGGAGGCGAACCGCCCCCCGCCGAGCGCCTCGTAGAACGACTCGGCCGGCACGTCCTCGCCCATGCTGCTTCCTCCCCGCTCACGACTAGAAAAGCATTCTAGAAGGCGGGGAGGGCGGGGGCGTCCGGCTCAGCCGCAGAGCTTCTGGGTGGCCGTGCCGGTCTCGATGGCGGACCCTTCCGAAGGCGACGCGCTCGGCGACTCCTTCACCTCGACCTCCTTCACGCCGGCCCAGTCGGCGCCGTCCCAGTCCGCGCCGACCATCACCTGCACCTGGGAGCCGAGCGAGGCGACCTTCTTGCGCTTGGCGTCGGGGATCGCGGCGGCGAGGGTCTTGGCCGAGTCCTCCCGGCCCGGGCCGTACAGGATCTGTGTCGTCTGCTGCCCGCGCCGCGCCACCCCCGGCGCGACGGTCACCTTGAAGCCGGCCTTGCGGAGCTCGCCGCCCGCCTTGGTGGCCAGGCCGCGGGTGCCGATCGCGTTCAGGACGCGGACGGAGATGTCGTCCGGCGCCACCGTCAATTCGTCCCCGGTCTTCTTCGTCGGCGTGGCGCTCGGCTTCGGGCTCTGCGTCGCGAGCGGCTGGTCGCGGCGGAGCCGGGTGAACAGGTCGTGCGACTTGTGCTGGTCCCACTGGACGGTCGACTGCGGCGACGGCGCGTTCCACAGCACGGTGTCGTAGGCCGGGTTCGACAGCGGCACCTTCGCGAAGGTGAGGTCGTCGGTCGACAGGTTCTTCATCTGGTCGGCGAGCCCCGGCAGGTTGTCGGCCAGCTTCTCGTCGACGCGCAGCGACTTCAGCGAGGCGTTCAGGAACCTGGTGGACTTGACCGGGTCGCCGAGCGTCTTCGTCGACAGCGCCTGTTTCAGCATCGCCGCCATGAACTGCTGCTGCCGGTCGATGCGGCCGAGGTCGCTGCCGCCCGTCAGCGAGTAGCGGGCGCGGGCGAACGCGAGCGCCTTCAGGCCGTCCACGTGCGACTTCCCGGCCGGGAGCTTCAGGCCGCTCTTCTTGTCGTCGACGGCCTGCTCGGTGCACACGTCCACGCCGCCGATCGCGTCCACCATGCGCACGAAGCCGTAGAAGTTCACCTCGACGTAGTGGTCGATCGACACGCCGGTCGCCTGCTTGATCGTGCTGACGGTGAGGTCGGGCCCCCCGAACTGGTAGGCCCAGGTGAGCTTGCCCGGACGGGCCGAGATCCGCGTCCCCTTGGCGCCCTCCGACCCGTTCGACTTGTGCGCCGGGATCGTCACGTAGGAGTCGCGGGGCAGGCTCACGACCGACACGCTGTCGTGATCGCGGGACACGTGCACCAGCAGCATCGTGTCGGAGCGCTCGCCCGCCTCGTGCCCGAGCTTGGCCGCCTTCTGCTGCTCCTTCGTGAGGCCCTCGCGCCGGTCGACGCCCGCCACCAGGATGGTCATGGCCCCCTTGGGCGTGTCCTTGCCCTTGCCGAGCCCCCCGACCGACACCTTGTCGATCATGCCTGTGACGTAGTTCTGGAACGCCCACGCGCCGCCCGAGGTGAGCAGCACGAACGCCGAGGCCGTCCCGGTGAGGGTGAGGAAGCGCTTCTGCCGCCGCGCGCTCGTCGCCGCCCGCGGGCTCAGCCCCCGGCCGGGCCGGCGCGGCCCCCGCGGGCTCTCCACCGGGACGCGCGGCGCGGGCATCCCGTCGATGGTCACGCCCTCGATGTCGCCGTCGTCCTCGGCCGCGTGCGCGCCGGGACGCGGCTTGAAATAGCGCTCCAGGGGGTCGGCGTCGCCGCGACCCGAGTCGTGCCCGTCTGCCATGCCGGCCGCCGCCTCCCGATGATCACGTGCTGACGCGAGTCCACACCACTCTAAAGTGGGGGACACCCGTCCGTTCGCTACCTGGACCTCGTGTCCTTGCAGTAACGTGGCGCCGTCTTGACCACACCCCGGCGGCCCGCACGCAAACCTGGGTGGCGTGGGCTGCGTCAGACAAGCGAGCAAGAGAGAGGAAGGGGCGCCTCCCTCCGGTCCGCCGGACGGGTGCGCCCGCCGAGCCCACATGAATTCGTCTCCCCATGCCCAGCGCGCCATGAACCAGGAAACCCGCTACGCCGTGAAGCCCCTTCCCGACTCCGGTCAGCGCACGTGGCCCGCCGTCTCGGTGGTGATGCCGGTCCTCAACGAGGAGCGCCACCTGACCGACGCCGTGCGCCGCATCCTCAGCCAGGACTACCCGGGCGAGCTGGAGCTCGTGCTCGCCATCGGGCCGTCCCGCGACCGCACCGAGGAGATCGCCCGCAAGCTCGCCGCCGAGGACGCGCGCGTCGTCGTCGTCGCGAACCCGACGGGGCGCACCCCGCAGGGCCTCAACATCGCGATCAAGGCGTCGCAGTACTCGATCATCGTCCGGGTGGACGGGCACTCCCTGCTGCCCGCCGACTACGTGCGCGCCGCCGTCGAGACGATGGAGGAGACCGGCGCCGACAACGTCGGCGGGATCATGGCGGCCGAGGGCGTCACCGCGTTCGAGAAGGCCGTCGCGCGCGCGATGACCTCCAAGCTCGGCGTCGGCAACGCCCGCTTCCACACCGGGGGCGAGGCGGGCGACGTGGAGACGGTCTACCTCGGCACGTTCCGCCGCAGCGCGCTCGACCGCGTCGGCGGCTACGACGAGACGTTCACCCGCGCGCAGGACTGGGAGATGAACCACCGCATCCGGCAGACCGGCGGCCGGATCTACTTCACCCCGCGCATGCGCGTCACCTACCGGCCCCGGCCCAACCTGCGGGCCCTCGCCCGGCAGTACTTCCACACCGGGCGCTGGCGGCGCGTCGTCGGGCGCGAGCACCAGGGCACGCTCAACCTGCGCTACCTCGCGCCGCCGATCGCCGTCGTGGCGATGACGGCGGGCGTGGTCGCGGGGCTGTTCGGGTTCTGGCCCGGCTGGATCCTGCCCGGCGGGTACGCCGCCGCGATGATCGCCGGCGCCGCCGTGGAGGGGCGGGGGCTGCCCTTGGCCGCCTGGATCCGGCTCCCGCTCGTCTTCGCCACCATGCACCTGACCTGGGGCGTCGGCTTCCTGACCAGCCCGCCGCGGCTCGGCCAGCCCGCTCCGATCAAACCCGGCGAATCCGTACAGTAACGGGACAAAAAACTAGGATCACCTCCGAACCGCCATGGTGCGCGGCCCGTCTGACCGTTAGGTTTGGCGGGATTTGGGTGGGATTTCGCCCGCCGCAGTTCGGAGGTGGCCATGTCCAACGGAGCGCGCCACGGCCTCGGCGTGTTGATCGGGCTCGTGGTGACCCCGGTGATCGCGCTGTGCCTGATGTACAGCACGACCAGGTTCACGGAGTACTTCCGGTACTTCTTCACCCGGGGCGGCGAGGACCGCTGGATCGGCGCCGCGGCGGTCGTGGTGGCGGCGGTGCTGGTGGGCCTGGCCGCCGGGTCGCGCGTCTCGCCGCTCGGCTCGCTCGTCCCCGGGGCCGTCTACACGGCGATCGGCCTTCTCTGGCTCGCGTCGCCGCGCTTCGCGATCGAGCACTCCGGACGCGATCTGCTGGGCCACCGGCTCTACCTCGGCTACACGACGCTCGCCCCCTACGGGGTCTTCCTGCTGCTGGGCGTGGCGCTCCTGGTCGCCTCGCTCGCGCCGTCGCGGTGGAAGGCCCGGACGGCCCCCGCGCCCCGGTACGGCGGCCCGCCGCCCGCGCCGATGGGCCCGCCGCCCATGCCCGGCCAGGCGCCCATGGGAGCGCCCCAGCCGCCCCCCGCGCCGGGGCAGAGCCCGTCCTGGCACGGCGCGCCGCAGTACGGGCAGCAGCACGGGCAACAGCCCTCCTCGAACCCGCCTCCGCTGCCGCCGTCCCGGTCCGCCGACGACGGCCGGCCCGAGCCGCCCGCCAGGGGCCGCCCGGACGACGACGAGCCCCCGGGCGAGTGGACGCAGATGTACGGCGGCAACCGCCCGGGCTGACCCCGCCGGCGGTCAGACGGCCGCGAGCACGCCGGGGACGTCGTTGACCACCATCGCGTCGAACCCGGCCGCCGCGTAGGTCGGGGCGGCCTCGGCCGACGGGCACCAGGCGATCGCCTCCAGGCCCGCCTTGTGCGCGATCTCCACGCAGTGCTCCAGCGGCCGCAGCCGCGTGTCGGGGTGCTCGATGCCGCACGACCCGGTGTGCACCGCGACGACGTCCATGCCGAGGCCCGCCGCGGCCGGGACGGCGTGCCACAGCGGGAACCGCAGCCACGTCAGCAGCCCGAGCGGGACGCCCGGCGCCTCCTCGCGCAGGAGCATCAGCAGCGACGGGTCGAACGAGGTGACGAGCAGCCGGCGCCGCTCCGCCTCCCGCCTCAGCACCGGGGCCAGGAGCGCGCCGGTGCGGCGGGACGGCTCGTCCAGCGCGTCCTCCAGCACGGTCTTCACGTCCACGTCCACCGCCACCTCCGGCGGCAGCGCGTCGAAGATCTCGGTGAGCCGCGGCAGGCCGCTCGCGGTCGCGGGCAGGTCGACCAGGTGGTCGCCGTCCACGGTCGTCGGGTCGTGCCGCAGGACGAGGACGTCGTCGGCGGTCCGCGTCACGTCGATCTCGATCCAGGACAGGCCCGCCTCCACCGCGGCGAGCATCGAGGGCAGCGTGTTCTCGGCGACGGCCTCCCGCGCCCCGGGCGGGACGACCTCGCCCGAGCCGAAGCCGCGGTGGCCGATGACGGTGGGGGTGTTCTCGAAGATCACGGTGCTTCCTCGCTGGCGAGATGTTCGGCGATGACGGCGTCGAGTGGCTGGGTGACCTTGAGGTTGCGCTCGCTGCCCGCCACGACCCGGATCGGGACGTCCGGCAGGTAGCGGTGCACGATCCCGCAGTCGTCGGTGGCGCGCAGCCCCGGGTCGGCGAGGGCCAGCTCGTAGGCCTTGCGGATCGTGCCGAGGCGGAACCCCTGCGGCGTCTGGAACCGGGTCAGCGTCTCACGCGGCGGCATCGAGGCGACCGTCCCGTCCTCGACCACCACGATCGTGTCGGCCGACGGCACGCCGACCGCGACGGCCTCGCAGGCGTCCAGGGCGTCGAGCACGCGGTCGATGACCGGGCGGTCGACGAACGGGCGGGCCGCGTCGTGGAACAGGACGCGGACGTCGTCCGGGCGGTCCTCCAGCAGGCGCAGGGCCGCCACCGTGGACGCGGTCCGGGTCGCGCCGCCCTCGATCACCGCCGCGGTCTTGCGGAACGGCGCGGCGATCGCCGCCGCCTCGCGCAGATGCCCGGGCGCCATCACCACCACGACCTCGCCGACGTCCGGATGCGCATCGAACGCGCCGACCGCGTGCGCCAGGATCGGGCGCCCGCCGACCTCCATGAGCTGTTTGGGGCGCCCGGCGCCCATGCGCTCGCCGACCCCGCCGGCGAGCACCACCGCAACCGTCCGCGTCGCCATCTCTTCCCGGTTTCCATGACTCTGCGTATTCGAGCCACTACGCTTTGCACTGCTCTGCTTCTGCGACCGGCCCCGGAGGCGCCGATGGATCAGGCGCCCGCGCGTGAGCGGCCGGTCACGCTCAACGTACCGGACCACCCCGCGATCACCCGCCCGGATCGAGAGGCCGCCGATGCCGTGGACACCGTGGATGTGGAGGGCGCACGCCCGCGTCGCCGGACCGGCCCCGGCGACGGCCTCGTCGGCTCGTACCTGACCGGGCCCTGCGCCGCGGCCGTCGCCCGGTGGGCCGGCGTGCGCGGGATCACCGCCCGTGCCGTGTCGGCGTCCTCGCTCGCGCTCGCGGGCCTGGCGGCGGTGTGGTTCTCCGCCGGCGTGCGCGGCGGCCTCGTCGCCGGAGCCCTGCTGCTGGCCGCCTCGCTCGTCCTCGGGCAGGCGGGCGCGGGCCTGCGCCGCCGGGCGAGCCCGTCCGCCGCCCGGCCGGACACCGTCATCGACCGCGCCGGAGAGCTCGCCGTCTACGCGGGCCTGGCGGCCGGGGCCGCGGGCTCCGGCGCGTGGTGGCCGGCGGTAGGCGCGGCGGCGCTGCTGTCCGTCCGCGACACGGTCTCGGCCGCGTACGCGGCGGGCCGGCACGCGCGCCGCCCGCGCCCGTCCCGCCGGGGCGGGCTCGCGCGGCGGGCCGCCGAGAGCCTGCGGCTGCCGGTCGGCGAGCGGTTCGCGCTGATCGCGCTCACCGCCGCCCTCGCCGACGCCCGGCCGGTGTTCACCGCCCTGCTCGCGTGGGGCTCGGCCGCCGCCGCGCTGACCCTGGGCGGGCGGGTGGCGAGGTCGCTGTCGCCATGACGACCGTGCGGACGTACCGCGACGACGGCCCGCTGTCACTCGCCCTCGGCCACGCGGCGGGCGGACGGCTCCCGCCGCTGCCCGTCGCCGTCCTCGCGGCGGCCGCCGCGGGCGTCCTGCTCGCGGCGGGGCCGCAGCCCGGAACGCGGCTCGGGCCCGAACCGGCGGTGTTCGCGCCGCTCATCGTGCTGCTCCTGGCCGGGCCCGCGTCGCGCAGCCCGCACGCCGGGCGGCTGGACTGGCTGGTTCCGCCCATTCTGCGCGGGATCGAGTATGGTTACCTCGCCGTGTTGGGGGATGCGCGGGCAGTCCCGGCGCCGCTCGTCTACGTGCTGCTCACGGTTCTCGCGCTCCACCACTACGACGCCGCCTACCGCACCCGCCAGGGGCGCTGGCCGCCGCGGTGGGCCCGCCTCGCCGGGCTCGGCTGGGAGGGCCGGATGCTGTTCACGGCCTTCGCCGGGGTGTTCGCGCCGCTTCCGTTCGCGTATGCGGCGCTGGCCGCCTACCTTGGCGTGTTGTCCGGCGGTGAGAGCGCCGCCACGCGGGCGCGGCACGGTCGCGCCGGCGGAGTGACGATCGACCTGACGAAGAAGTTGTCCGGGGGAGTGGGGGACGGTCCCCACGGCGAGAGGGAGAAGAAAGCATGATCGGCATGGTGCTGGCGGCGGGCGCGGGCCGGAGGCTGCGGCCGTACACCGACACCCTCCCCAAGGCCCTGGTCCCCGTGAACGGCGAGACCACCATCCTCGACATCGCCCTCGGCAACCTCGCCGAGGTCGGGCTGACCGACGTCGTGATCGTCGTCGGCTACCGCGCGGACGCGGTGCACGAGCGCAGGGCGGCCCTTGAGGAGCGGTACGGCGTGTCGCTGACGCTCGTCCACAACGACAAGGCCGAGGAGTGGAACAACGCCTACTCCATGTGGCTCGCTCGGGAGCACTTCTCCAAGGGCGTCCTGATGGTCAACGGCGACACGGTCCATCCGGTGAGCGTCGAGAAGACACTATTGGCGAACCGCGGACCGGACATCCTCCTGGCGGTGGACGACGTGAAAACTCTCGCCGACGAGGAGATGAAGGTGATCCTCGACGGCGAGGGCCACCTGAAGACGATCACCAAGCTCATGGACCCCGCCACCGCGAACGGCGAGTACATCGGCGCCACCCTGATCGAGCCCGCCGCCGCCGGCCCGCTGGCCGACGCGCTCAAGGCCACCTGGGAGGGCGACCCCGACCTCTACTACGAGGACGGCTACCAGGAGCTCGTGAACCGCGGCGGCCGCATCGGCGTCGCGCCGATCGGCGAGGTCGACTGGGTCGAGGTCGACAACCACGACGACCTGGAGAAGGCCCGCCGGATCGCCAAGGGCTACTGACCGCACGCACGGCACGAACCGACCGCACGCACGGCACGAGGAGGCCCATGCCCCTGCTGACGCGGATGTTGAACGCGCCGCTCTCCATCGACGTGCGGCGGGGAGCCGTGGCGACCCTCGGCGAGCTGCTCGCCGACAGGCGGATCGCCACCGAGGGGCGCGTCGCGATCGCGGTCGGCCCCGGCCAGGGCGACCAGATCGCCGAGCACGTCCGGCCGTCCCTGGCGGCCTGCGAGGTGTTCCACGTCGAGGGCGGCACCGTGGAGGCGGCGGTCAGCCTCGGGTCCCGGCTGCGCGCCGGGTCCTACGAGGCGGTCGTCGGCATCGGCGGCGGCCGCACGATCGACGCCACCAAGTACGCGGCCACGCTGTCGGGCATCCCGATGGTGTCGGTCGCCACGAACCTGTCGCACGACGGGATCTGCTCGCCGGTCGCCTCCCTCGTCCACGACAAGGGCAAGGGCTCGTTCGGCGTCGTGATGCCGCTGGCGATGATCGTCGACCTCGACTACGTGCGCGCCGCGCCCGACCGGCTCGTCCGCGCCGGGATCGGCGACGTGGTGAGCAACTTCTCCGCCGTGGAGGACTGGCTCCTCGCGGCCGACGAGTGCGGCGAGCGGGTCGACCGGATGGCGCTCACCGTGGCGCGCACCGCCGCCGAGGCCCTGCTGCACCAGCCCGGCTCGATCGACTCGGACCGGTTCCTGACCGTCCTCGCCGAGGGGCTCGTGCTGTCGGGGATGGCGATGGCGTTCGCCGGGGACTCCCGCCCGGCGTCCGGCGGCGACCACGAGATCCTGCACGCGATCGACCATCTCTTCCCCGACACCGCCAACCACGGCGAGCTCGCCGGGATCGGCGCCGCGTTCTGCTTCCACCTGCGCGCCACCCGGCTCGGCACGGGGCACGAGCGGCTCGAGGAGATCCTCACCTGCCTCGGACGGCACGGGCTGCCGCGGTTCCCGGCCGACGTCGGGCTGTCCCCCGAGCAGTTCGCGGAGGCCGTGCGGTACGCCCCGCAGACCCGCCCCGGCCGCTATACGATCTTGGAACACCTCAGCCTCGACGAGGACGAGACGCGCAAGGCGGTGCACGAGTATGTCCAGGCCCATGGAGGCTGAGCTGTCCGGGCAGAACCCATCCCCGCAGCCCCCCGGCTCCCCCGAGCCGCCCGGCGCCGCGGAGCCCCCCGGCGACGATCACCGGCCGCACCGCAAGGGCGCGAGGATCGCCGACATCCGCCGGTACGGCCAGCCGCCCGGCCTGAAGGACCGGCGCAACGAGGAGCACTGGGCCGGCCGCCTCTACATGCGCGACCTGTCCCCGTTCTTCGCGTGGATCGCGCTGCGGCTCGGGTTCAGCCCCAACCAGCTGACCTACCTGATGATGCTCAGCGGCGTCCTCGCGGGCGTCGCGGTGTCGCTGCCCGTCGACCCGCTGTGGACGGCGCTCGCCGGCGCGTTCCTCATCCAGGTCTACCTGCTGCTCGACTGCGTCGACGGCGAGGTCGCCCGCTACCTGCGGCAGACGTCGGTCGCCGGGGTGTTCCTGGACCGCATCGGCCACTACCTGTCTGAGGTGTCGCTGCTCGCCGGGCTCGGCTTCATGGCGCAGGGCGGCTGGGAGAACGGCGGCTGGGTCGAGCTCGGCCTGCTCGCCGCCCTCGGCGCCGCGCTGATCAAGGCGGAGACCGACAACGTCGTCGTCGCCCGCGCCAAGTCCGGCCTCGCCGCCGACCCGACCGGCGGCGACCGCGCGCTGCGGCCCCGCTCCACCGGCATCGCGCTGGCCCGGCAGGCGGCGTCCATGGTGCGCTTCCACCGCATCATCGGCGCGGTCGAGCTGTCGCTGCTGATCCTCGCCGCCGCCGTGATCGACACGCTCACCGGCGCGGACGACCCCGTCGCGGTCCGCGTCCTGACGGTCGCGGTCGCCGCCGTCGCCGTCCTCCAGACCCTGCTGCACCTGGTCAGCATCCTGGCCTCCCGGAGGCTGAAGTGAAACTCTCCGTCGTCGTCCTCACCATGGGCAACCGGCCGGAGGAGCTCGCCCGCGCCGTCCGCAGCGCCCTGGAGCAGGAGCACGTGGACGTCGAGGTCGTCCTCGTCGGCAACGGCGCCGACCCCGTCGGCGAGGCGGCGGGCACGCCGCCGTTCGACGACGAGCGCGTCAAGACCCTCAGCCTCCCGAAGAACCTCGGCATCCCGGGCGGCCGCAACCGCGGCGTGGAGGCGTCCTGCGGCGACGTCATCCTGTTCCTGGACGACGACGGCTGGTACCGCTCGCCCCGCCTCGGCGCCCACCTGCGCGACCGGTTCTCCGCCGAACCCGACCTCGGCGTCGTCTCGTTCCGCGTCCGCGACCCCGAGGGCGGGCGCGGCGAGCGCCGCCACGTCCCCCGGCTGCGCGCGGGAGACCCGGAGCGCTCGTCCGCCGCCACCACGTTCCTCGGCGGCGCCTGCGCGATGCGCCGCGCCGCGTTCGACGCCGGCGGCGGCCTCCCGGAGGACTTCTTCTACGCCCACGAGGAGACCGACCTCGCCTGGCAGATCCTCAACGCCGGGTACCGCATCGTCTACGACGCCTCGGCGGTGATGTTCCACCCCGCCGTCCTGCCCACGCGGCACGCCATGTTCTACCGCTACAACGCCCGCAACCGCGTGTGGCTGGCCCGCCGCAACCTGCCGTGGCCGCTGGCGCTCACCTACCTCGCGGTGTGGGTCGGCATGACCGTCCTGCGCGAGCGCAAGCCGAGCGCCCTCAAACCCTGGTTCAAGGGCTTCCTGGAGGGCTGGCGCAAGCCCGCCGGCCCCCGCCGCCCCATCTCCTACCGCACCGCCTGGCGCATGACCCGCACCGGCCGCCCCCCGATCATCTAGGTGTGTCAGCCCAGGGGGGCGACCCCCTGGAACCCCCGTTGCGACGCAGGCGATCCTCACGCCGCCGTTGCGGTCGGTTGTGCCTGTTGCGGCTTGTGTGGCGTCGCTGCGGTCGCTGTGTTTCCCTGGGGGGCGACCCCCTGGAACCCCCGTTGCGACGCAGGCGATCCTCACGCCGCTGTTGCGGTTCGTTGTGCCTGTGACGGTGGTTGTGGCGTCGCTGCGGTCGCCTGCGTCGGCGGGCATGCGCGTTGCGCTCGCTGCGCTCGCTCCACGCGCCTGCCCGCACCCCGGCTGAGCTCTTGATCCAAGAGGGCGCGAATCTGTCTGGATGTGCCTCACTCAGGGGGTCGTCACGGCCGCGACGATCAGGTGGGTCAGTTCGGCGGTGATGGCGTCGAGGGGGGCGTCCTGGTCGCGGGCCGACCAGTGGTGGACGAGGTTGTTGACGGCGCCGATCACCGCGATCATCGTGAGGCGGTGGTCGCGGTCGACGGCCTCGCCGCGGGCGGCGGCCTCGCGGATCATCGCGAGCATCGCGTCCTCCCACTGGCCCCGCCAGCGGAAGCGGTGCCGTTCCAGGCCCGCGCTGACGCCGATCACCTCGACGAACGCGATGCGGGCCCAGCGGGGGTCGCTCGCGGTGACGGTGACGAACGCGCGGACGGCGCCCTCGACGCGGGCCGGGAAGTCGGCGTCCGCGGCCTGCGCGAACGCGGCGGAGACGGCCTCGGCGGCGCGCTCGTTGATGCCGCGGTGCAGCGTGGTGAGCAGCTCCTCGCGCCCGGAGAACTCCTCGTAGAAGTTGCGGGTCGACACGCTCGCCGTCGCGCACAGCCGCTCGATGGACGTCGCCGCGTAGCCGCGCGTCCCGAACAGTTCCAGCCCGGCGGCCAGCAGGCGGTCGCGCCGCTCCGCGCGGCGCTCCTCGGCCGACCGCCCCGCGTAGCTGCGCCTGGGTGCGCGATTGCGGCCGCTCATCGATCTCCGTTCACCCGATGCGGATGGGGCAGCGTCAGCCTAACCCCGCGCGGATCGGCGGAGGGCGCCGTCAGCCGGTGATGAGCGCGTCCCTCCACTGCGGGTCGGCGGTGAGGACGGTGAGGCGCTGCGTCGCGCGCGACACCGCCACGTAGAGGACCCGCAGCCCGCGCGGGGACTGGGCCGCGACGGTCTCGGGCGCCACGATCACCGCCGCGTCGAACTCCAGGCCCTTGGCCTCCAGGACGTCCAGCACCTGGACGCGCTCGGGCAGTCCCGCGCCGAGCCGGTCGCGGTCGGCGGCGTCCCAGGCCGTGGCGGGCCCGTCGAACAGCGAGGCCTGGCCGCCGGACTCCTCCAGGGAGAGCGGGACGATCAGGCCGATCGTGCCCTCGACCTGGCCGAGCAGCTCCTCGACGGCGGCGCGGGCGGCGGAGCCGAGCCCGGATTCGGGGACGACCCGGACGACCGGCTCGATCCCGGACGCGCGGACGGCGCGGGCGGGCTTCGCGTCCGGCAGCGCGCGGGCGAGCACCCGCGCGGAGACCGCGGCGATCTCGGTGGAGTTGCGGTAGTTCGTGGTCAGCTCGTACTCGTGCCGCGCGCGGGGCGGGGGAGCCTTGCGGCCCCGGCGGCGGCTCCGGGACGAGGGACGCTCGCCGCCGAGCGCGGCCTCCATCGCCCGCCGGGCCGCGGCCAGGTCCTCCCAGGCGCTCTGGGCGGGGTCCTCGACGATCGTCCAGCTCGCCTGGCGGCCGCGGCGGCCGAGCATCCGCCACTGCATGGGGGAGAGGTCCTGCGCCTCGTCGACGACGAGGTGCGCGTACTCGGGGCGCTCCTCCACGACGCCGTCGTCGACGCGCCGGGAGCGTTCGAGCCGCTCGATGGACGTGGTGAGCTCCTGCATCTCCGGCTCCCACGTCTCGTCGACGACCTCCTCGCCGGTGAGGATGTTGACGCCGTCCACGACGAACGGGTCGTCCTCGGACGGGGCCCTGCGGCGGCGGGACGGGCGGGGCGGGGAGCCGAGCAGCGCGTCGATCTCGTCGAGCAGCGCGACGTCCTGGTAGCTGAGCGGCGCGTCGCCGGCCCAGGAAGCGGCGAGGGGCTCGACGTCGGCGCGGTCGACGTCGCGCCCGGCGGCGCGGCGCAGCCGGGCCGGTTCGCCGAGCGAGCGCAGCACGTCCAGCGGGCGGCGGATCGGCCACCAGGCGACCAGGAAGTCGGTGAACGCGCGCTGCTCGCGGACCCGCGCGTCGAACTGGGCGCGCTTCGGGTCGCCGTTGCCGCCGCCGTGCCCGCGGGCGGGCTCGTCGTCGAGGGAGGCCAGGCCGTCGGCGGCGAGGATCGCGTTCCACAGGCCCGCCTCGGCGCCCTCCTCGGCCTCGGCCGCCTCGGGGCCCCCGATCTCGCCGAAGCGGTGCCAGAGGGCGTCCAGGAGCATCTCCGCGGCCCGGCCGCGCGCCGCGTTCACGCTGCCGCGGTTGCGCCGGTGGACCTCGTTCCTGATGCGGTCGAGGCGGGCGCGGTCGAGGGCGACGACGACGCCCTTGAACACCACGCGCAACTCGTCCGGGGCGCCGGGGGCGTGGTCGGCGACCGCGCGCCGCAGCACCGTCACCATCGTCTCGGCGCCCTTGGCGCGGGCGAGGCGCGGCGTGTCGTGGACGGTCGCGGTGGCGCCGTCGACGAGGTCGCCGAGCGAGCGGAGGGTCGCCGAGCCCTCGCCGAGCGAGGGCAGCACCCGCTCGATGTAGGCGGTGAACCGGCGGTTCGGGCCGACGACGAGGACGCCGCGGGACCCGAACCGGCGGCGGTGCCGGAACAGCAGGTAGGCGACGCGGTGCAGCGCCACGGCCGTCTTGCCGGTGCCGGGGGCGCCGCGGACGAGGACGGTCCCGTCGGCGGGCGCGCGGATCACCTCGTCCTGCTCCCGCTGGATCGTCGCGACGATGTCGCGCATGGCGCCCTCGCGGGTGCGGGCGAGCGAGGCGAGGAACGCGCCGTCGCCGACGACCGTCATCCCGTCGGACGCCTCCGGGTCGAGCAGGTCGTCCTCCAGGTCGACGACGGTGTGGCCGCGCGAGTGCAGCACGCGGCGGCGCACGACGCCGCGCGGGTCCTCGGGGGTGGCGCGGTAGAAGTCCTCGGCGGCGGGGGCCCGCCAGTCGATGACGAGGGAGTCGTGCTCGCTGGTGCGGACGCCGACGCGGCCGATGTAGCGGATCTCACGGGAGGCCAGGTCGAGCCGGCCGAACACCAGGCCGTCGTCGGCCACGTCGAGGGCCTGGACGCGCAGCGCGGCCTGGTGGACCATCGCGTCCCGGTCCACCAGCGAGCTCTTGGTGCCGGCGAGCGACTGGCGGTAGCCCTCGCGGATCATGGCCTGGGCGTCCGCGCGCATCTCCTCCAGCCGCGCGTAGGCGGTGTCGACGTAGCGCTGTTCGGTGGCGATCTCCCGGTCCTTCACCGTGCCGCCGGGACCGGGCGGCCGCCCGTTGACCTGGGACGACATGCAGGCTGCTCCTCGCGCGTGTGTCGTGCCGGGGACGTCCCCCGACACCCCGAAGGCGAAGAGACAGCTTATGCGGTTCCACCGACGTTCATCGTCGGGCGAGCGCCGCCAGGAGCGGTCGGCGCGCCGGCCGGACCCGTACGTGGAGGTCGGGGGCGGGGCGCGCGAGCGAGCGGTCCATCGCGTCGAGGACGAGGCCGTGCGGCGTTCCGGCCTGCGCGTGAACGCAGCGCAGCTTCACGCCCCGGCCGCCGTGCTCGGCCCACAGCGCGTCGGTGTAGGCGGCCACGGCGGCGGCGGACGGGCTCTGCGGCGGGCCCGAGGCGTCCGGGCACAGGAACAGCTCTCCGGCCCGGCGTTCCAGCATCCCCGGGAGCGTGGCCCGGACGACGTTGACGGTGCCGAGGACGTTCGTCCGCAGGGCGTCCTCCACCTCGCCGAGGGGCTGCGCCAGAACCGGCCCGGTCGGCGTGACCGACGCGGTGTGGACGACGCGGTGCACCGTGCCCGCCATCGCCAGCACCTGCGCCACGGCGTCGGGGTCGGTGACGTCGCACACCCGCGTGTGCGTGTTGGGGGAGCGCTGCGCGGTCTTGGCGAGGCCGAGCTCGTCCACGTCCACCGCGACGACGTCCCACGCCGCCGCGGCCAGGCGGCGCGCCGCCATGGCGCCGAGCCCGTGCGCGGCGCCGGTGACCAGGGCCGTCCGCTTCACGTGCGCACCTCCTCGGCGCCCTGGAAGACCATCTGCAGGTGCCCGACCGTGCTGGTGGTGAGGGCCCGCGCCCGGTCGAGCCCGAGGCCGCGCAGTTCGTCCGCCACCGGGTGGTCGCCGAGGACGACCTTCGCGCCGCCCGGACGTGTGCGGACGCCGGACGGCGTGAGCGTCCACGGCGTCCGGCGCGTCACGCCGTCCAGGCAGGAGTAGGCGTCGACGCTCGGGGCGGCCGAGCCGGAGGGCATCGGCACGCCCGGCCGGATCGCCACCTCGATCGCGGTCCGCCCGCCGAACCGCACCGCGCAGCGCTTCACGCGCCCGGCGAGGTCCATGGGGATGTCGGCGATCTCCTTGGGGAAGCCCCAGATCGTCCGTCCGGCCTCCAGGGTGAACTCCTGGTTGACCGGCAGCCAGTGGATGAACGCCCCGATCCCGCGCATCCGCCCGAGCACGCCCGGCGACGGCGCCGCGCCGGGCGGGCGCACCAGGAACGCGACGGCGAACTCGTGGTACGGGCCGAGGTCGCCCTCGGCGTACCGGACGAACGCCAGCGAGCAGACGGCCTTGCCGGGCAGGGGCTCCGCGACGGCGAGCCCGGAGTAGGCGATGACGTCCTGGGCGGCGCCGGCGGGCACGGCGAACATGGCCGAGCCGACGGCGGCGTCGCGGATCCGTACCGGGAGGGTGACCCGCTCCCCCTGGATCGCGTGCGCCTGCGCGGTAGTTGTCACACCGTTAAGTAGAACAGGTTCTCGTTTTGCTGCCAAGCGCCGGTACCGGCCGCGCGCCGATCCGGGGGGTCACCCCTTCTCGACGGCCGTCCGGATCCGGTCGAGCGTGGCGCGCATCCCCTTGCGGTTCACCTCGGCGCGCCCTTCGGCGGGCACGCCGGTGAAGACCCTGCCGAGCAGCGACACGAAACCGGCGCCCCGGTGGTCGCGGCGCTGGTCCTCCCAGTACTCGGTGAGCCGGGTCCGGGGCGCGGACGGGTCCTGCGAGACGTCCTCGAACCGGTACCCCCACAGCGCCACGGGCACCCCGAAGCTCGACACCCGGAACGCGAACGCCTCACCGGGCACCGCCGCGCTCACCTGGCACGTGGTGAACCACACGCGCCAGCCGATGCGGTTGAAGCCGACGAACCTCGTCCCCGGCCCGACGGCGCGCCCGCGCATCCAGGTCGCGAACACCTCGGGGCTCCACTCGCCCATCCGCCGCGGATTCGCGACGGCCGCGTACACGTCCCGTGCCGGCGCGGCGACGACCACGCTCTCCTCGACGACCCACTCGCGCTCCATGGCTCCGTATCCTCCCACCTCATGACCGGCGGGTCACTGGAGGTGGGCGAACTGCCGCCGCCAGTCCGCGAACCAGGCCCGGAACCACGGCTCGGGCTCGGCCAGCGGGACGATGTAGGTGAGGGTCTCGGCGTAGTAGCGGCGCTGGAAGTCCGGCGCCATCCGGTCGAGGGTCTGCACGTTGCTGACGCGGTCGGCGAGCTTGACCAGGACCGCCTCGCGCGGGGCCTCGCCCAGACGCCGCAGGTAGGCGGCCTTGGCGGCGCGCTTGGCCTGGCGCCCTGCGCCGGCGGCGGGCGGCTTGGTGACCCAGTCGACCAGTTCGGTCACCTCGGGGCCGAACTCGGCCTCCACGTCGGTGAGGGAGGCGGGCGTGTCCTCGACGACGTCGTGCAGGACCGCGGCGGACAGGACGGCGGGCGCCGTCACCCCCGCCCCGCGCACCAGCACTTCGAGCGCCTCCAGCAGGTGCTCGACGTAGGGGGCGCCGGTCGGCCGCCGCTGCTCGCCGTGCCAGCGCCGGGCGGCGCCGACGGCCCGCTCCAGGCCGTCCAGGTCGACCTGCGCGCCGGACGCGGCGATGTCCGCGCGAGCGGTCTCCCAGGCGTGCCAGCGAGTGAAGACCTCCACGGGTTCGCTCCGTTCTTCCCGGCCGTGTCGCGCGGGAGCCCCGCACAGGGCATGGTGGGTGTCGTCCTTATGAGCAAGCGTCGGTGTACACCGTACGTGGAGGGAGGCGGCGCGGTCGTGGTCGGGAGCCGGCAGCGGCCTGACGGCCGACCGGAGTCCGTGGGCAGGGTCCGCGTCGCGCTCGGCCTGCTGTCCGGGGCGGTCGCCGTCGCGCTCTGCGTCGTCCTCGTCGACACGTACGTGCTGCGCGCCGAGTGGTGGCAGGTCCGCCACACCGTGACCGGGGAGCCCGCGGCCCCGCAGAGCGAGGTGGGCCCGCCGCCGGGCCCGCTCGCGGTGAGCTGGGAGCTGGCGACCCGCACGCACCGCGGTTCGGTCGCCGGCTACGACGGCGTCGCCTTCCAGGTCGCGCGAGGGCAGGTCGTGACGGCGTCCGGGCACGGGATCGAGGCGCGGGACGCGCGCACCGGCGGGGCCCGCTGGAGCTACCGCCGCGCCGGGTGGTCCCTGCTCGGCTGGACGTCCACAGGGTCGCGCGTCGTCGCCTACTTCGAGCGGGACGGCGACCGCGGCGACCGGATGCTCGTCGCGTTCGACGCGCTGTCGGGCGGGCTGCTGTGGCGCCGCCAGGACGAGCGCCCCGCCGCGGTCTCCCGGACGACGCTGCGCTGGCCCGCCGGGTCCGGCGTGCTGCTCACCGCCGACGAGGGGCGCCGGACGCTGTTCGGCGTGTCGGCCGTGACCGGGAACCGGGTGTGGCGGCTGGCGCTGCCGCGCGGCTGCCGCCTGTTCGAGGGCGGGGCTCATCCGTCCGACGGCCGGGAGGACCTCGCCGCGCTGGGCTTGCGCTGCGCGGGCCCCGGCAGCGACAAGGGGCACCGCAGCCGGCTGCTGGCCGTCGACCCGACCAAGGGCATCGTGCGCTGGGAGCGGCGGCTCGGCTCCCGGGAGTCGCCCGAGGTGTCGATGCTGGACGGGGTGACGCTCGTCTCGGACGGGACGGCCCTGCGCGCGTTCGACGACGGCGGCCGCCAGTTCGGGATCTGGAAGGGCGACGGGGTCTGCGGCGACCTGATGTGCCCGGGCGTGCTGGCGCCGGGCCGTCTCGTGGTCGTCTACCACCCGGACGGCGCCGGCGGGACGGGCACCGAGGGGACGGGCTCCGACGGGGCGGCAGCCGACGGCGCGGGCATGGGCGAGGCCCGCATGGAGGCGGTGGACGTGCCGTCCGGGCGGGTCGGGTGGAGCCGTGACGTGCCCGCCTACACCGCGCTCGCGCAGGCCGGGGGGCAGGTGTTCGCGCTGCGTCCCCGGCTGTCGGAGCCGTTGCTGCCCGCGGGAGTCGACATCGTCCAGCCGGGCGACGGCAGCGTCACGACCGCGCCCGCGCCGTTCTCGATGGACCCGGACCTGCCGGGCGTCCGGCCCTGGCTGGCGGCCGCCGGCGGGCTCCTGTACGCGGCGCTCCCGCAGGCGGCGCCGCGCCCGGACGGCGGGGCCCGGCTGGTCGCCCTGCGCGGCGGGCTCGCCGGCGCCGGGCCGCCCGAGCTCGGCGGCGTGCCGGCGAAGGACTGGCCGGACGCGTGCTCCCTGCTGAAGAAGGCCGATCTGACGGCGGCGCGCCTGACCGGCTACGTCACCGAGCCGCGCCGCGCGTCGGCCGGGACGGTGCGCCTTCCGCACCCGGTGTCCTGCACGTACGAGCCGCGCGGCGGCGGGCGCGATCCGGCCGGGGCCGGCGCCCGCAGGTCGCCCTCGCCCAAGCCGAGCGCGGCGGGCTCGGCCACGCCCGACCCCTCGGCGGGGCCGCGGGAGGGCGGCCCGGACCGCGACGACGGCGGGGAGGCCGCGGTCACCGGCCTCACGGTGAGCGTCCGCTGGGTGGCCGACACCGACGCGGCGGCGGCGCGGATGCTGGAGACGCTGCAGGCCGCGCAGGCGCAGGCCCGGCGGCGGCGCGACATCGGGGGCGACGAGGCCTACGAGATCGGCCCCACCGCGGGGATGATCGCGCTGAGGGTCGGCCGGTGCGTGGTGATGGTCGAGGCGAACCGCCCGCCGGGAGCCGCCGCCCGCCTCGCCCGCGCCGTCGCCTACCGCCTGCGCCACCTGTCCCAGGCCCGCTCCTGACCCCGCCCGCTCCCGGCCGGCTCAGTGCTCGGGGACGGGCTCGGCCTCCGGTTCCGGGACGGTCGAGGGGGAGCGGCCCGCCCACGCCTCCAGTTGGGCGACGAAGCGTTCGGCGTGGACGGGCCAGTGGAACCGCTCCCGGGCGGCCTCGTAGCCGCGCTTGCCGAACCCGGCGCGCAGGACGGGGTCGTCCCGCAGCCGCAGGACCGCCTTGGCGGCGGCCTCCGGGGCGCCGAACGGGACGATCAGCCCGCACTCGGCGGGCTCGACGATGGCCACGGCCGGCGGGTTCGGCGTGCTGACCACCGGGATGCCGCGGGCCATGTACTCGACGACCTTCGTCGGCATCGAGTGCCGGTAGTTCGGCTCGTCGTGCAGCAGCGCGAGCCCGGCCATCGCGCCCTCGGCGATGCGCAGCGCCCGGTCGTTCGGGACGAACCCGTACCAGCGCACGATCCCCTCGCGCTGCGCCGCGCGCAGGGCGTCCCGGACGTCGGCGTCGGCCGCGCCGATCAGCTCCACCAGCACGCCCGCGGCGGCCAGCGTCCGGGCCATCTCGATCATGTCGAGGGCGCCGCGGGCCCGCGAGAGCTGCCCGACGTAGACGGCGCGGCGGCCGTCCGGCGGCCCGGGCGGCAGGTCGGACACGTAGGTGGTGTTGGGCACGACCGGGTGGTCCTCGCGGAACCGGGGCCGGTAGCCCTCCTCGGCGAGCAGCAGCCGGTGCCGCCGCTCGCTGCGGCGCTCCAGGTGGCGCACGGCCGGCCGCAGCAGGGGGCGGGCCGGTCCGGGCACCCAGCCCTTGGCGGACAGGGCGGCGGCGGTGTCCTCGTGGACGTCCCAGACGACCGTCCGGCCCTGGAGCTCGCGCGGGAGCGACACCAGCAGCTCGGGATCGTGCAGGAGGACCACGTCGGCGTACGCGGCGTGCTCGGCGAGCGCGCGGTGGGCGGCGCGCAGGGCCCGGATCCGGCGCCGTCCCGTGGCCCGCGGAACGTCCACCGGGCTGATCTGGCGCCACGGGGTCGCGTTGCACGCCCGGAAAGGGGCGATGTAGGTGACCTCGTGACCGGCGTCGAGCAGGGCGCGTATCTGCCGGTGCAGAATGCGCGCGTCCTCGGGGTGGTGCACGACCGTGCAAACGCAGACCCGCATCACACTCACTCCGCAACGTCCGATTGGTCCATCACCGGCGAGTCTCGGGTGCCGATGGAAATTGCCGATGAATTCCCGTTGTCCGGGGCGTGGCCGCTGCCGGACGACTCTTCCCTGACTGATAGGGAAGTCCGCCGGTCAGGCCGGCCCCGCCGGTTGGAAAAGCCCTGACAAAGAAAACCGCCATGAAAGGGAGCCCGCCCGTCAGAGAAGCTCGACGGTGTCCCGCTGGACGTTGCGCGTCCGGCCGCGGGTGTCGAACAGCAGCCGGGCGTGCCGCGCCAGCGTCGCCGCGTCGTAGACGGCGTGGCCGGCCAGCACGATCGCCAGGTCGGACGCCTCCAGGGCGGCGGCCAGGTCGCTTCCGGCCGGCGGCACCGGTGCGCCGTCCACGTCCCACGAGGTGACGAACGGGTCGTGGAACGACAGGTCGGCGCCGAGCCGGGCCAGGCGCCGCGCCACCGGGCGGGCCGGCGACTCGCGCTGGTCGGCGATGTCGGCCTTGTAGGTGACGCCGAGCAGCAGGACCCGGGCGCCCTTGAGCGCGCGGCCCTCCCGGTTGAGCAGCTGCTGGGCGCGTTCCGCCACGTACCGGGGCATCCGGTCGTTGATCTCCTGGGCCAGCTCCACGAACCGGAACGGGTAGCCCAGCGAGCGGACCTTGTAGGACAGGTAGTTCGGGTCGATCGGGATGCAGTGCCCGCCGACGCCCGGCCCCGGCCGGAACGCCTGGAACCCGAACGGCTTGGTGGCGGCGCAGTCGATGGCGTCCCACAGGTCGATGCCGAGCTCGTTGCAGAACACCGCCATCTCGTTGACCAGCGCGATGTTGACGTGCCGGTAGGTGTTCTCCAGCAGCTTGGCCATCTCGGCCTCGCGCGTCCCCTTCGCCTCCACGACCTGGTCCACGAACTTTCCGTAGAACGCCGAGGCCGCCGACGCGCAGGCGGGCGTCAGCCCGCCGACGATCTTCGGGGTGTTGCGGACGCCGTAGACCGGGTTGCCGGGGTCGATCCGCTCCGGCGAGAACGCCAGGTGGAACTCCTCCCCGGCGACCAGGCCGGACTTCTCCAGGATCGGCCGCACGACCTCCTCGGTCGTGCCCGGGTAGGTGGTGGACTCCAGCACCACCAGCGTCCCGGGCTCCAGGTGGCGGGCGACGGTCTCGGCCGCGCCGCGAACCGCGGTCAGGTCCGGTCCGCCCTCCGGCGAGAGCGGCGTCGGGACGCAGATGACCACGGTGCGGGCGCCGTCCAGGACGTCCTCGTGCAGGCTCGGGGCGAACCCCGCCCGCAGCATCCGCTCGACCTCCTCCGCCGACACGTCGTCGATGTGCGACATCCCGGCCTTGAGGCCGGCGACCACGCGCGCGTCCCGGTCGAGCCCGCCGGCCCGCAGGCCGGCCCGGCAGGCCTCCCGCACGAGCGGCAGCCCCACGTAGCCGAGTCCGATGACCACGAGATCCACGCGGCAGGCTCCCTTCGATCTATGTGCTCTGGGGTTTCGGGAAGAGGTAGGCGGCCCGGTATCCGGCCGTCACGGCGCCCCAGGTTCGTTCCGCCGCGACCCATTCACGGGCCGACCGCCCGATTTTTTGTCTCCTTTCGGGACTGTAAGCCAGATCTTCCAGACAATTCGCCCACGCTTCCGGGTCTTCCGGAACTGTTAACGCCCCCGTCACGCCCGGTTCCACGATTTCGCGAAGAGCCTTGACATCACTGGCTATAACGGGGATTCCCCCCGCCATGGCCTCGATCGGTTTCAGAGGCGTCACCAACTGGCACACCCGGTCCGCCCGGCGCGGAACCGCGAAGACATCGAGGACGGCGTGGTACTGGCGAACGGACTCCATCGGCACCCGGCCGGTGAACACGGCGTGGACGCCGCGTTCGGCCGCGCGCCGTTCGAGCGCGCCGCGCTCGGGGCCGTCCCCGACCAGCAGCAGCGTCACCGGCGCGCCGCGGTCGCGCAGCAGGGCGGCCGCGTCGATGAGCGTGTCGATCCCCTCGTAGCCGTAGAACGAGGACGTGAGGCCCACGACGGTGGCGCCGCGGTCGATCCCGAGGCGCTCGCGCATGCCGGAGCCGTCCGGGAGCGGCGCCAGGAACGCCTCGTCCACCCCGTTCGGCACCGTGAAGATCTTCTCCTCGGGGACACCGCGGGAGGCGATCTCCGCGCGCATCGCCTCGCCGAGCGTGACGACGGCGTCGGCCTCGGCCATCCGGCGGGTCTCCAGCTCGCGGGTCAGCCGGTAGAACTCGTCGTCCTCGCTGTGCGCGGGGTCGCGCGACAGCCAGGAGTCCTCCAGGAAGCCGCGCACCTCGTAGACCACCGGCACGCCGTGGCGGCGCCCGAGCTCCAGCGCGACCGCCGCGTTGAGGTGGTTGCTGACGGCGTGCAGGACGGACGGCCGCAGCTCCTCGACCAGCCGTCCGGCGAGATCGGCGCTCTTCGCCACGGTCTCGCGCGGGTCGGTCTGCGGGAACCAGGGCAGCAGCCGGTGGTAGGGGACGCCGTCCACGTCCACGACCGCCCGCGCGTCGGCGATGCCCTGGCTGAGCGGGTATCCGAGCCGGGTCACGATGTGGGGGGCGAACCCCATCTCGCGCTGGGCGAGGGCGATCCGGTGCGTCCGGACGGTGTAGCCCGCGTTCGTGCGCGGCAGGGCGTTCGTCACGAACTGCAGGACGGTCGTGCCCTGGACGGCCCGGCGCGTGCGCGCCGGCGCGGGCTCGGCGAGCAGGAGCCGCAGGTCCCGCGTCTCGCGTCCCACGTCCCGGGGCTTCGGGACGACGAGGCGGGAGCGCCGCAGCCGGGCGCCGAGCGGGGTCCGGGCGGCCAGCCGCACGGCGAGCCGCGACGCCCGTCCGGGGTCGTCGCGGAGCTGGCGCCAGGCGAGTCCTGCCAGGTAGACGGTTTTCTTCACGGGTTCGTCGGCCACAGGCCGGACGGTAGGCAACCCCGATGAACAGAAGGGAAATTGTGTTGGCACCCATCGTGCACGTCCTCGGAGCGCGGCCCAACTTCGTCAAGGCGGCGCCGGTCATCTCGGCGCTCGCCGCGGCGGGCGCCGAGCAGGCGGTGATCCACACCGGCCAGCACTACGACGCGCGGATGTCGGAGATCTTCTTCGACCAGCTCGGGCTTCCCGAGCCCGACGTCAACCTCGGCGTCGGGTCGGGCGGGCACGCCGAGCAGACCGCCGCGCTCATGATCGGGCTGGAGCAGGAGTTCACGGGGCGTTCACCCGCGCTCGTCATCGTGTACGGCGACGTGAACTCGACGATCGCCGCCGCCCTCGTCGCGGCCAAGCTGCACATCCCGGTCGCCCATGTGGAGGCCGGGCTGCGCAGCTTCGACATGACGATGCCGGAGGAGGTCAACCGCAGGATCACCGACCAGCTCTCCGCGCTGTGCCTGGTCACGAGCCCCGAGGGGATCGGCCACCTGGCCGCGGAGGGCGTCGCGGTGAGCCGGGCGCACCTGGTCGGCAACCCGATGATCGACACGCTGCTGGCCAACCTGGACCAGTTCGACACGGCCGCGGTGCGGGAGGCGCACGGGCTGCCGGAGCGCTACGTCCTCGCGACCATGCACCGTCCGGCGAACGTCGACGCGCCGGAGACGGCCGCGGCCCTCGTCCGGCGCCTGCACGGCGTCGCCGACCTCGCCGACCTGGTCATCCCCGTCCACCCGCGCGGCCGGGCGAACCTGCTGGCCGCCGGGCTGGACGAGCACGACCGCGTGCACATTCTGGAGCCGCTCGGGTACATCGACTTCATCGCGGCCGTGCGGGGGGCGGCGGCGGTCGTCACGGACTCGGGGGGCCTTCAGGAGGAGACGACGATCCTCGGGGTGCCGTGCCTGACCGTCCGCCCCAACACCGAGCGGCCGATCACGATCACCCACGGCACGAACCGGCTCGTCACGTTCGAGGAGCTGGTGCCGGGGGTCCGCAAGTGCCTGGAAGGGGGTCCGGCGCCGTCGGACGGGCCGGGCGGGCGCCGGCCGCCGCTGTGGGACGGCCACGCCGGCCCCCGCATCGCCGAAGTGATCATGGAGTTCCTGGGTGAGTGACGAGGAGAAGAACGCCAAGGCCTACCAGCAGCTCGGGCGGCTGAAGTCCACGCTGCGCGAGCGCGAGGCCCGCCTGGACGAGATGGAGAAGCGGCTCGCGGCGCTGGAGGCCTCGACCGCCGTCCAGTTCGGGCGGCTGGTCGCGGGAGCGGCGCGCAACCCCAAGCGCGGCAAGCGGCTGCCGCGGGAGCTGTACCGGCTCTGGCGCAAGCGCAGCGCCCCGGTCTCGGCGGCGGCGGCGCGCGCCGCGGGCGGCGGCGTCCACCCGGACCGCGTGGAGCGGCCGGAGGACCGCCTGCTCGTCGCGGGCCCCTCCGACCTGCCGATCGTCGCGGGCGTGCTCGCGCCCGGCACGGCCGCCGCCCTCGCCGGGCACGCCGAGGTCGTCGCCCTGTACCCGCACGACGCCGCGATCGCCCTCGAAACCGCCGACGTGGACGCGCTCGTGGTGGACGCGGCGGCCGGCGAGCCCGGCGGCCCGTGGGCCTACCTGGGCGTCCCCGGCATGTACGACCGCGATCTGGCCCTGCACGAGATCCGCCGGATCGCCGCGGCCCGCTCGCTCCCGCTCGTCCTGTGGGGCGAGGCGCCGCCCGCCACCCTGGCGTCCCTGCACTGGGACGCGACCGCCACCGCGCCCGCCGGGCTCGCCCGGCTCCTGCACGCCCCGGGGAGTCCGGCCCGTTGAAAGGAACCGCCATGCGACCACGCGCCCTCGTCTACGGCGACGTCGACCTCAACATCATCGACGGGTCGGCCATCTGGGCCCAGGGCATGGTGCAGGCCCTGGTCCGCGCCGGCTGCGAGGTGACCCTGGTCCTCAAGGCCCCCGTCCGGACCGGCCGGCTCGTCGACCCGCTGCGCGGCCTGCCCGGCGTCACCGTCCGCAGCCCGCACGAGGAGGGGCTGTTCGAGGGGCCCGCAGGCATGGCCGCGCGGCAGGCCGCCGAGGTGCTCGCCCGCGTCGACGCCGAGGAGCCGCACGACCTCGTCGTCGTGCGCGGCCGCGTCCTCGCGGGCAAGCTCGCCGCGGGCCCCCTGGCCGGGCGGCTCTGGACGTACCTCACCGACGTCCCCCAGTCGGCCGCGGAGTTCACCGCCTCGGCCAAGGGCGACCTGCGCCGGATCGCCGACGCCTCCCGCGTCCTGCTCTGCCAGACCGAGGAACTGCGCGGGTTCCTGGAGAGCGCGGTCCCGGCCACGGCCGGCAAGAGCGTGCTGTTCCCGCCGGTGGTCGTGCTCCCGGACGGCCTGGAGACGCGCCGCCCCGGACCCGCCGACGGCCCGCTGCGCCTCGTCTACACCGGCAAGTTCGCGCCGCGCTGGAACACCTACGAGATGACGTCCCTCCCGCGCCTGCTGGCCGTGCGCGGCGTGGACGCCGAGCTGCACATGGTCGGGGACAAGATCCACGACGACCCGTCCGACCCCGGCTTCGCGGCCCGGATGAGGACCGCGCTGGAGACGGGCGAGGGCGTCGTCTGGCACGGCGGCCACCCGCGCGCCGAGGCGATGCGCCTGACCGCCGCCTGCGACGTGGGCCTGTCGTGGCGCGACGCCTCCATGGACGCCAGCCTCGAAGTGTCCACGAAGGTGCTGGAGTGCGGGACGCTCGGCGTCCCGGTCGTCCTCAACCGCACCCCGATGCACGAACGGCTCCTCGGCACCGACTACCCGCTGTTCGCCGCCACCGAGGACGACGTGCTCGACGCCCTGGCCCTCATCGGCAAGAACCCGGAGGTCTTCACCCTCGCCGCGGACCGCTGCCGCGCCGCCGCCGCCGGGTTCACCCTCGACGCGGCCGCCGCCCGCCTTCGCGGCCACCTGGCGCAGGCGTTCCCGGAACCGTCGGAGAAGGTCCTCGCGGTGAAGGGGCGCCGCCTGCGCGTGGGCGTGGCGGGCCACGACCTGAAGTTCTTCTCCCGCCTGCTGGACTACCTTCGCTCCCGTCCCGACCTGGAGGTCCGGGTCGACCACTGGGCCGCGCTGAAGGCCCACGACGAGGAGCGCAGCCAGGCCCTGGTCGACTGGGCGGACGTCATCGTCTGCGAGTGGTGCGGCCCGAACGCCCTCTGGTACGCCCGGCGCAAGCGCCCGGACCAGCGCCTCGTCGTGCGCCTGCACCGCTTCGAGCTGTACGCGGGCTGGCCGAAGCAGCTCGACATCGGCGCCGTCGACAAGGTCGTCTGCGTCAGCCCCCACTACGACGCGCTGACCCGCGAGATCACCGGCTGGCCCGCCGAGAAGGTCGTCACGATCCCGAACTGGGTGGACGACGCCCAGCTCGACCGCGCCAAGCTCCCCGGCGCCGAGCACCACCTCGGGATGATCGGCATCGCCCCGTCCCGCAAGCGCCTGGACCTGGCCCTCGACGTGGTCGAGGAGCTCCGCCGCGACGACTCCCGCTTCACCCTCTTCGTCAAGTCCAAGCTCCCCTGGGAGTACTGGTGGATCTGGCAGAAGGACGAGGAGCGGGCCCACTACGAGGACGTCTTCCGCCGCATCCGCCGCTCCCGCGTCCTCTCCGGCGGCGTCGTCTTCGACTCCTACGGCCGCGACGTGGCCTCCTGGCTGCGCCGCATCGGCTGGGTGCTGTCCACCAGCGACGACGAGAGCTTCCACCTCGCCCCCGCCGAGGGCATGGCCTCGGGCGCCGTCCCGGCCCTGCTGCCCTGGCCCGGCGCCGACACCATCTACGACCGCCGCTGGATCCACGACGACACCTCCGCCATGGCCGCGTCCATCGCCGCCACGGTCTCCCTGGACCGCTGGCAGGACGACGCCGAGGAGGCCCGCGTCCAGGTGAAGGCCGCCTACGGCCTGGACGAGGTCTGCCGCCAGTGGACGGACCTCCTCACCGGCTAGGCCGCGCCTCCCGTCCGGACGGGACGGGGGACGGCGGCGAAGGGGGAGAGGGTGAACCGCGCCGGGACGCCGCGGCGCAGGTGCTCCGGCCCGTGCAGCTCCACCGTCCCGGCGCGAAGCTGGAGTGGCGGGTGGCCGACGCGGAGGCGCTGCCGTTCGAGGACGGGGAGTTCGACGCCGTGCTGTCCTGCGTGGGCGTCATGTTCGCCCCGCACCACGAGGCCGCGACGCGCTGCGGGTCGACCTGTTCGACGAGCCCGGCGGCTTCCGCGACTACTTCAAGAGCCGCTACGGGCCCACGATCAGCGTCTACGAGCGCATCGCCGGCGACCCGGACAAGGTCGCGGCGCTGGACGAGGCCCTCGCCGGGCTGGCCCGCGACCACGACCGGGGAGCGCCGACCCTGTCCATGGACTGGGAGTACCTCCTGGTGACGGCCCGCCGCGCCGGCTGAGGAACGGACCGCAAGAGATCCGTGGAGATCCGTCAAGACGGAGAAGGTCCCCGCGGCGCCGCCGCGGGGACCTTCGCTTCGGTACGGGTCAGCCGGAGCTGCCGACGGCGGCGCCGGCCGGGGCGGGCTCGGCGGGCAGCTCGGCGCGGTAGGTCTCGATCTTGGCGGTGAGCTTGGCGAGGCTGCGGCTGTAGTCGCGGCTGGAGAGCCAGAACTTGTAGATGATGATCAGCTCGAAGGCCAGCAGGCCGACGCCGCTGAGGACCACCACGGGGATGATGGCGCCCGGCACGATCGCGGCGGCGATCGGGGCGACGATGAACACGCCCATCTGGAACTCGATGCCGCTGATCAGGTGGGGGCGGATGCGGCCCGCCATGAGGACGTTGCGGATGCGGGCGTACCAGGGGAAGCGCTGGTTGAAGCCCGCCTGGAGGGCCACGACGTTGGGGTCGTCGCCGACGACGCGGTTCTCCGCGTCGGCCTCGGGGTCCTCGGTGAGCGCCTCGGCCGAGCGCAGGTCCTCGTCGGCGTCGGCCGCCAGGTCGCCGTTGGCGCGGCGGGCCGCGAGTTCGAGGCTCCGGGCCTCCTCGCGGGCCGCGGTCAGCGTCGTCCGCATCTGCGAACGGACCTTGTAGATCTCCAGCGCGTCCATGTAGCGCAGCATGTCGAGGAAGACGACGCCGAGCGCCGTCCAGACGTAGGCGACGTTGCCGGTGGCGGCGTACTGGCCGGCCATCAGGGCGATCGCGCAGGCCAGGACGCGGACGCGGTCGAAGATGTAGTCGAGCCAGGCGCCGAACACCGACCCGGTGCCCTTCAGCCGGGCGATCTTGCCGTCCATGCAGTCGAGCGTGAACGACAGGTGGTACAGCAGCGCGCCGGCGAGCAGCCACGGCCAGGACGCGACGGCGAAGCAGGCGCCGGCGGCGAGGCCGAGCACGAGCGCGCCGACGGTGAGCTGGTTCGGCGTCACGCGCGTCCTGTTCGCCGTGAACTTGACGAGCCTGGCGGCGAGGGGGTCGACCAGCAGCACGGTCCACCAGGCGTCACGCGCCTTGTACGTCCGTTGCCGAACGTCGTCGAGCGTGAAGTTCGCCATGGGGTTCCTTTCGTTCGCGGAGCGGTCTGATCGTATCGGCTGTCCGGTTCCGGACACCGGCGATCTCCCGGATCGTGATCGTCCGGTCACATGACGATCGCCGCCGTGGGTACACGAGGCGGGGTGCGCGTGCGTTCCGTCCTCCCCCACCTGCCCCACCTGCCGTTCCTCGCGGTGCTCGCGGTCGCGCTCTGGATCCGCGCCGTCGCCGTCCTCGCCTATCCGGCGCCGCTGTGGTTCGGCGACTCACCCGCGTATCTGAAGGCCGCGATCGAGTTCCGGCCGGACGAGATGCGTCCCAGTGGATATCCGATCTTGCTGTGGCTGCTCAAGCCCTTCCACAGTTTCGCTCTGATGGTGTCCGTGCAGCACGCCGTCGGGGTGCTCACCGGGGTCCTGGTGTACGTCCTGGTCTGGCGCGCCGGACGGGCGGCCTGGCCCGGTACGGACGAGAGTCGGTGGCGCGCCTGGCTGCCCGGCACGGCGGCGGCGCTGCTGACCGTCCCGGTGCTGATCCCCGTGCACCAGATCGCCCTTGAGCACATGCTCATGTCGGACTCGCTGTTCGCGTTCCTGCTGCTCGCGGCGGTGGCCGCCGTGCTGTGGCGGCGCCGGCCGGCCTGGTGGCTCGGCGCCCTGGCCGGGGCGTTCACGGCCTGCGCGACGCTCACCCGCACGGCGGGCCTGCCGCTGATCGCCCTGGTCCTGGCCGCGATGCTGATCAGGAGGGCGGGCTGGAGGGTGTGCGCGGCGACGGCGGCCGCGTTCGCCCTGCCCGTCGCCGGGTACCTGGTCTGGTTCCACGCGGAGTACGGCCAGTACAAGCTCGCCAAGGCCGACCAGGTGTTCCTGTACGGGCGCACCGCCGCGTTCGCCGACTGCCGGGTGATCAGGCCCCGGCCCGAGCTGGCGGTCATGTGCCCGAAGCGGAGCGACCCCAGGATCTCCAGGTCGTTCTCGGTCATGTGGACGCCCGACTCCCCGTTCCGCCGCATCCCGGGCTGGGTGTACGGCGAGGACGGCAACCGGCTCGCGGGCGAGTTCGCCTGGGCCGCTATCAAGGCGCAGCCCGTCGACTACGCGCAGGTCGTCGTCCGCGACACGCTGAGGGCGTTCGCCTGGCACCGGCAGCCGTACCCCACGCCGTGGACATGGCTCCAGTACGAGTTCCCCGAGGGCGAGGCGTGGAGCGACAAGCAGGCGGGTCTCGCCCGGCGGTACGGCGGTGACGGCGAGACGCGGGTCGTCCGGCCGTGGGCGGGGCAGGTCCTCGCCTACCAGGACCACGTGGTCATGCCCGGGACGATCCTCGGCGTCCTGCTGCTCGGCGGGCTCGCCGGGGCGGCGGCGCACGCGCGGTCGGACGGGCGGTGGCGCCTCGCCCGGCCCGTCCGGCACTGGGCGGGGGGCGCGCTGCTCCCGTGGGGGACGAGCCTGGCGCTGCTGGTGATCCCCGCCGCGACCGCCGACTTCGACTTCCGCTACGTCATGCCCGCCGTCCCGTTCGCGTGCGTCGCGCTCGGCCTGGCGCTGTTCCCGCCGCCCCGCCCGCCGCGCGTGCCCGCGCCCCGGCGCGAGCACGCCCCGGCGGCCCGGGCGAAGATCGACGCCGAGTCCGCCTAGCGCGGCCGGTCCGCTCAGGTGCGCAGGTCGAGGTGATGCAGTGCGGCGTCGAGGCAGCGGCGGAGGTCGCCGGCGTCGGGGGCCACGGCGGTGAGAAGGACGCCCGGGCCCGCGAGCGGTGTGATGACCCCGTGCGCGCGCGCCGGGACGCCGTCGAGGATGTGCGTGCCGGGCGGACGGTCCTGGTACGCGGGGTCGATGACGAGGAGCTGGCCGACGGCGCGGTTGCCGGCCAGCACGGCGGGGCCGTCCCAGCCGGGGGCGCCGGGACCGTAGGCGTTGTGCTGGTCCAGCAGCGTCCGGCCGTCGCGGCGGACCGTGATGCGGCTGGCCAGCCGTCCCGGCGGCTCGTGTGCGCGGCCGAGGATCAGCTGCTCGCTGAGGACGAGCCGCGCGGTGCCCGCGAGGTCGATGAGCGTGTGCTGGCGCAGGTCGCTTCCCGCGGCGGAGATGACGGGTTCGGGCAGCCAGTGCAGTCGTGCGGAGTCGTCCACGCGCAGTGCCGCGTCGAGGACGGAGTGGTCGGGTGTGCGGCCGGGCAGTGCGACCGTGGCGGCGGCGGTGATGACGTGCAGGTCGGCGTCCGGCCCGACGGCGACCTCGATGCGCAGGCGGTCGCCGTTGTGCGGGGCGCTCATGGTGTTCAGCGTGCAGACGCGCGCCTGGGCGCCGCGCGGGCGGAGCCGGCGGAGCGCGAAGGGGCCGTCGCCGTGCAGCAGCGGCAGGTCGGTGACTCCGTCGGCGGCCTCGGCTCTGATGCGGGCGATGGCATGCAGCCTGTAGGGGGCGGGCGCGGCATCGGCGGTGCGCGCCGCGGTCCGGAGGGGCGGCGCCGCGGTCATGCCCGGGCCGGGGCGTGCTCGGCGAGGCGGCGGCGGACCCAGTCGGCGACGGGCTCGATGCCGCCCTCGGCTCTGACGCTGGTGAGGACGACGGGCAACGAGCCGCGCGCCGACCTGGCGTCGCGTTCCATGGCGCCGAGGTCGGCGCCGACGTACGGGGCGAGGTCGGCCTTGTTGATGACCAGGAGGTCGGCGGTGGTGACGCCGGGGCCGCCCTTGCGGGGGATGTCGTCGCCGCCCGCGACGTCGATGAGGAAGATCTGGTGGTCGACCAGGCCCCGGGAGAAGGTGGCGGTGAGGTTGTCGCCGCCGGACTCGATCAGGACGAGGTCGAGGGACCCGATGCGTTCCTGCAGTTCCTCGACGGCTTCGAGGTTGGCGGAGATGTCGTCGCGGATGGCGGTGTGCGGGCAGGCGCCGGTCTCCACGGCGGTGATCCGCTCGGGTGGCAGCACCGCCTGGCGCAGCAGTGCCTCGGCGTCCTCGCGGGTGTAGATGTCGTTGGTCACCACCGCGATGGACAGGGTGTCGCGCAGCCTCCGGCACAGGGCGGCGACGGTGGCCGTCTTGCCGGAGCCCACCGGGCCGCCCAGCCCGATGCGCAGGGGGCGCGGGCGGCCGCCGGAGCGGGCCGCGCCGGGAGGGACGACGTCGCTGAGGACCGGGTCGGTGCGGTGCAGGTGCATGGTGCCCTCCGGGTGGTGTTCAGCTGGCGAAAAGGCGTACCGGCCAGGCCGCGTGCTGCTCGGCGGTGATGTCCAGCAGCGGCGCGGACGCGGCGGGCAGTGCGTCCACCCCGTCCGCCGGCAGCCGCGCCGCATGGCCGGCGGCCTCGGCGGCGACGGATTCCATGGCGCCGCTGAGGCGTGCGGTGACGGCGGTGGCCGCGAAGGGGTCGAGGCCGAGCAGGCGTATCACGGCGGTCACCGGGGCGCAGACGCTGTCGTAGGCGGCGGCCTGGGCGGCGCCTCGCGGCGTCAGCCCGGCCGAACGCGCGGCGAGGCCGAGCACGACGGGCTGGTGCGCCCCGGCGGGGCGTGCCGCGGCCAGGTGCTCCAGTTCGGGGCCGGGCCAGACGGCGCGGGCGGCGCGCATCAGCTGCCGGCCGAGCTTGCGCGCCGCCTGGCGCAGCGCCGGGGAGGGCGTGCGCACGTCGGCGGCGTCGTCCAGGGCCAGCGGGTCGTACCCGGCCGCCGCGGCGGCGGCCAGGGAGGCCGCGACCAGGCCGGTGGTGGCCAGCCGCCCGAGGCAGAAGGCCTCCAGGGACGCGGCGTCGTGGACGCGTCCGGCCGCGACGGCGGCCTCGGCCCCTCCGGAGTGCGCGTGGCCGCCGGAGGGGAAACGGCCGTCACCGAGGATCAGCAGCGGCAGCGGGCTCATCGTGGCTCCAGGGGGCGAGGACCGGTCAGAACAGGAAGTACCGCTGGGCCATGGGCAGTTCGGTGTGGTACTCCGGGGTGACCGCGTCCTCGCCGACCTCCACGCCGACGTCTTCGGTCCGGTCGTCCTGCTCGTCGGCTCCGCCGCTGCCCTCGATGACCACGGTGAAGCTGTCGGGGTCGACGTCGATGCGCGGGAGGGCGTCGTTCTCGCGCATGTCGGCCTTGGTCAGGCCCCGGGTGCTGGTGATCGTCTCGAAGGGCTTGCGGAGTCCGTCCACCCGCCCGGCGAACCGCTCGGAGACGAAGTTGACCGAGTTCCCGCCCGGGGCATGCCCGAGCGCGCCGAACATGCGGCGGGGAAGGACCGGCTGCGGGGTCGGGACGGCGGCGTTGGCGTCGCCGACCTGGGCGTAGGCGATCTGCCCTCCCTTGATCACCAGGTGGGGCTTGACTCCGAAGAACGCCGGCTCCCACAGGACCAGGTCGGCGAGCTTGCCGGTCTCCACCGAGCCGACCCTGTGGGCGACGCCCTGGGCGATGGCGGGGTTGATGGTGTACTTGGCGACGTAGCGGCGGGCCCGCAGGTTGTCCGCGGCCCCGTCGCCGTCCAGCGGACCGCGCCGCCGCTTCATCACGTGCGCGGTCTGCCAGGTCCGCAGGATCATCTCGCCGATGCGTCCCATCGCCTGCGCGTCGGAGGACATGATGGAGATCGCGCCCATGTCGTGCAGGACGTCCTCGGCCGCCATCGTGGACGGCCGGATCCGCGACTCGGCGAAGGCCAGGTCCTCGGTGACCTTCGGGTTGAGGTGATGGCAGACCATCAGCATGTCGACGTGCTCGGTGACGGTGTTGACCGTCAGCGGCCGGGTGGGGTTGGTGGACGCGGGCAGCACGTTGCGCCGGGACGCCATCTCGATCATGTCCGGGGCGTGGCCGCCGCCCGCCCCCTCCACGTGGAAGGCGTGGACGCAGCGCCCCGCGACGGCCTTCAGGGTGCTCTCCAGGAAGCCGGCCTCGTTGAGGGTGTCGGCGTGGATGGCCAGCTGCGCGCCGGACTCCTCGCACACGCGCAGGCAGGCGTCGATGACGGCGGGGGTGGCGCCCCAGTCCTCGTGCACCTTGAACCCGATGACGCCCGCGCCGAGCTGGTCCCGCATGGAGTCGGCGGACATCGTCGCGCCCTGGCCGAGCAGCCCGATGTTGACGGCGGAGCCGTCCAGCGCCTCCAGCAGCGAGGTGATGTGCCAGGAGCCCGACGTGACGGTGGTGGCCTTGCTGCCCTCGGCGGGCCCCGTGCCGCCGCCGATGAGCGTCGTCACGCCCGAGCCGAGCGCCTCGTCGAGCTGCTCGGGGCAGATGAAGTGGACGTGGGTGTCCACCCCGCCCGCGGTGAGGATCTTGCCGTTGCCGGCGATGATCTCGGTCTCCGGGCCGATCACGATGTCGGTGGCGACCGCGTGGCCGTCGTGCCGCCGGTTCATGGTCTCGGGGTTGAAGGCCTTGCCCAGGGCGACGATGTCACCGCCGCGCAGCGCGACGTCCGCCTTGACGACGCCCCAGTGGTCCAGGACCACCGCCCCGGTGATCACCGTGTCCGGAGCTCCCTCGGCGCGCGAGACGCGGGACTGGCCCATCGACTCGCGGATCACCTTGCCGCCGCCGAACACCGCCTCGTCGCCGCTGTGCCCCGGGCCGCCCGCCCAGTCCTCGGTGATCTCGATCCACAGGTCGGTGTCGGCGAGCCGGATCCGGTCGCCCGCGGTCGGCCCGTACAGGTCGGCGTACTCCGCGCGCTCCAGCCGGGGGCGGCACACCTCGGGCTCAGTCATGCAGCCCGCCTCCGACCATCCCGCGCAGCCCCATGACCTTCCGCTCTCCCTGGAGGGGGACGAGATCGACCTCGACGCGGCAGGCGGTCTCGAAGCGCCGCGACTTGCCCGCGGGGATGTTCAGGCGCTTGCCGTAGGCGCACTCGCGGTCGGGCGCCGCGTCCGCCGCCGTGACCGGCCGGATCTCCAGCGCCGGGTTCACCTCGTAGAAGTGGTAGTGGGAGCCGACCTGCACCGCGCGGTCGCCGGTGTTGCGCACCTCGACCCGCGTCACCGGCAGCCCCTCGTTGACCAGCACCGGCTCGGCGCCGTCCGGATGCTCGACGTGCCCGGGCGCGGTGACCTCGGGCCGCGCGGGGATGGGGTCGGTGATGGTCACCAGCTTGGTGCCGTCCGGGAAGGTCGCCTCCACCTGGATCATCTCGATCATCTCGGGGACGCCCCGCATCACCTCCCGGCGGGTGAGCACGCCCCGCCCGGAGGCCATCAGTTCGCGGACGGTCCTGCCGTCCCTGGCTCCTTCGAGCACGTGCGCGGTCAGCAGCGCCACCACCTCGGGGTAGTTCAGCCGGAGCCCCCGGGCCCGGCGTCTGGCCGCCACGTCGGCGGCCACGTGGATCATCAGGCGCTCCTGCTCATGCGGGGTCAGATGCACCGTGGTCCTCCTCCAGCTCCTACGTCTCTCTCCGGGGGTGAAGTGTCACTTAGAGTGATATCGCCTGGAAGAGGTTGTTCGGCCACTCTGGCCTCACCGTTCAGAGAGACAACGTTGGCCCGCGGCGTCCGGTGTCGCGGCGTGGTGCGGCGAGCAGCCCGCCGAGCATCCGCTCCCATCGCGCGGCGACCGCGGACACGGCGAACCTCTCGGCCGACGCGGCGGCGTTCGCCGCCATCGCCCGCCTCGCCTCCTCGTCGTCGATCAGCCGGATCAGCGTCTCGGCGAGCGCGCCGGAGTCCTCGGGCGGGACGAGCAGCCCGTCCGCCCCGTCGGTGATGATCTCGCGGGGCCCGTGCGGGCAGTCGAAGGCGACCACCGGCAGCCCGCACGCGAACGCCTCGATGATCGTCATGCCGAACGGCTCGGCGCGCGAGGGCAGGGCGAGGACGGACGCCTTGGCCAGCTCGCCCTCCATGTCATGGGCCGGCCCCATCATCCGCACGTGGTTGTAGAGGCCGAGGCGGGTGGCCCGGCGGCGCATCTCCTCGCGGCGCGGTCCCTCGCCGTAGATCCGCAGCCGCCACTGCGGATGCTTCTCCACGACCTTCGCGAACGCGTCGACGAGCAGGTCGAACCCCTTGATCCAGACGATCCGGCCCGCCGCCACGACGAGCCGGTTCTCCTGCCGCGACCGCGGGTGCACCCGCGGGGGAAGGCCGTTGCCGATCGTGTGGACGGGGCACGAGCCCGCGGGAAGCAGGCGCCCGTACTCCGCCGTGTCGGCGGCCGTCAGGCAGGTGAGGGCGTCCAGCCGCGGGTACCACTCCTCGATCTCGGCGAGGATCCCGGCGTCGTTGATGCCGAGCTGCAGGTGCTCCTGCCCGACCACGACGACCTTGGCCGGCGCCAGCCGCGCCGCCATCAGGTTGAGCCCCGCCCGGGTGGTGACCAGCACGTCCGTGCGCGGCCTGCGCAGGAAGCGGGTGAGCCTCTCGTCCGTCCAGGCGGAGTACTTGGAGAAGCTGCGCTCCTCGGGGTGGACGATCCGCGTCGGCTCGGCCATGAGCCGCGCGGCGCGCTCGGTGTTCGGCCACGGGACCTTCGCGCCCGGCCGGACGTCGACCAGGGAGCGCAGCCGGACGCGGTCCGAGAGCGGGAACACCGGCCGGTCGGCGGTGCGCCGCACGCTGACGATCTCGACGTCGTGGCGGCGGGACAGCTCGTCCGCGAGCGTGAAGGTGCTGCGCACGGTGCCGTCGACGGTCCAGGCCTCCAGCAGCAGGAACGTGATCTTCATGGGGCGTCGTCCTCGGGGAGGAGGTGGCAGGCGACCGCCAGCCCGTCCTTGAGCGTGTAGTACGGCCGCACGCCCATCCGCCGCGCGCCGGACGGGACGATCTGCCGGGGGTAGGAGAGCGTGCCGTGCTTGCCCGGCGCGTCGTCGAGGAAGGTGGCGAGGCGGGCGCGGACGTCGCCGGCCTCCAGCCAGAGGTCCCACAGGCCGGGCTCGTGCCGGGTGAACGCGTGAACGTCCAGGCAGGCGTCGAACGCGGTCCCGTCGAGCCGGGCGACCCCCGTCTCACGGCCGCCGCCGTCGCGGGCGACCGCGACCAGCCGGGCGGCGGCGCCCGGACGCGGCCCGGTGTGGGCGAGCCATCCGATGATCTTGATTTCGCCGTCGAGCGGGTGCACCTCCTCGACCTCCGCGTGCGGGACGACGTCGCGGACGTCGAGCGTGGCCCGCCCGTCCGGCGCCCGCACGACGCGGACGGCCCGCTCCCGCGCCCGCCCGGCGTACTCGCGCAGCCCGTCGAACGAGAACCCGGGATCGTCGGTCAGCAGCGGACGGTCCGCGCCGAGGAGCACGTCCCACGCGCCCGGCGCGAGCCCGCCGACCGCAAGCGCGGCGGAGCACCGGTCATCCGCGAGCGGTCCGGCACGGACCTGCCCGGTCGGCGCGTGGCGCAGGACGATCCGCTCGCCCTCCGCCGCAGGGCGCCTCCACCGGATGCGGAGCGTGTCGTCCGCGCCGACCCTGCAATGGTCGGCCACCCCGCACCCGTCTAACTCCTTGCAACGGTCAGGAACCGTGTTCACGGACCAGTCGCCTTCCCCGATGACGCCTACCGGCCTCCGCCGTCCGGGCCGAACACCCGGTCGACGGCACGGGAGGCGGCATGCCCGTCGTCGAGAGGGCAGAAACGCGCGACGAAGTCCTTGTAGCGGTCGCGATAGCCGTCCATGGCGGACTCCGCGTGGCGGACCGCCTCGATGAGGTCGTCGGAGGTCTCCACGAGCGGTCCCGGGGACTCGGCCTCGAAGTCGAAGTAGAAGCCGCGCAGCCGGTCCCGGTAGTCGGCGAGATCGTAGGTGAAGAACAGCATGGGCCGGCCGGTGTTGGCGTAGTCGAACATCACCGACGAGTAGTCGCTGATCATCACGTCGGAGATCAGGTACAGCTCGGTGATGTCGGGATAGGCCGACACGTCGCGGACGAAGCCGTGCCCGTCCTCGCGGACGCCGTCCACGACGTTGGTGTGCAGCCGGACCAGCAGGACGTGGTCGTCGCCGAGCGCCGCGCGGGCCCGCTCCAGGTCGATCCGCATGTCGAACCTGTAGCGGCCGCGGCTGTAGTACTGGTCGTCGCGCCACGTCGGGGCGTACAGCACGACCCGCTTGCCCTCGGGGATGCCGAGCCGGGCCCGCACCCGCGCCGCGACCGCGTCGGCCTCCGGGCTGTGCAGCAGGTCGTTGCGGGGGTAGCCGACCTCCAGCATCTCGCCCTTGAACGCGAACGCGCGGCGGAAGATCTCCGTGCTGAACGGGTTGGGGGACAGCAGGTGGCTCCACTCGGGCAGGGAGGGCCCGGGGTCCTTCGAGCGCGACTGGAGGGCCTTCTTCATGCCGGGCGCGTAGGCGAAGTGCACCTCCTTGATGTCACCGCCGATCTTCTTGAGCGGGGTGCCGTGCCAGGTCTGCAGGACGACCTGGTCCGGGTGCCGCTGGAACGCGTCGCCCAGCCGGTGGTTCGTCACGATGTAGCGGGACGTGGCGAGCGCCTCGTGCCACTCCCTGCCGTGCAGCCGGACGGGCCGCAGCGTGCCCGGCAGCTCCACCTGCGCGTCGTTGACGACCCAGAGCTGCTCCAGGTCCGAGCCCCGGCGCGTCAGCTCCTCATGGACGGCCTTCGGGCTGTCGGAGTACTGCCTCCCGCTGAAGCAGGAGAACAGGACGGTGTCGCGCAGCCCGTCGCGGTCGGCGCGGCGGCGCGCCTCCTCCCGGTACCTGCCTCCGGCGCTCTTCTCCTCCGCCGGCACGTCGCCCGTCACCGCCACGGCGAGCCGCCCGTCGCGCGCCTCCAGGGCGTAGCCCCGCCGCGCCACCTCCACCGGTCCGGGCAGCTCGCGCTGCGCCTCCGGCGACAGCCGGACGGTCAGCGCCCGCTCGCCCGGAGGCCGGAACAGCACGTCCCACCGGCCGGGACGCAGCGGCAGGACGCCCGCGACGCCCGGCACGGCCGCGGCCGGGACGTGCCCGCGCAGCACCCCCGACTCCGGGTCGGCGACGAGGTCGAACGCGTACTCCTTGCGGTGCCACCGGCCGCGCAGCACGATCTGGCCGCCGCCGTGCGCGGGGTGCGCCGCGGTCAGGACGAGCGTCCCGTCCGGCCGCCAGGCGCAGGCGTCCACGGAGAGCCGCGCGGTGGTGCGCCGGACGCGCAGGTAGCCGCCGGGCCCGCGGCCCGCGGCGACCTCCAGCGGGCCGAACGACCGCCGGGCGTCCTCGACCCCTTCGGCGAGCACCAGGGGGCGGCCCGCGACGCGGACCGTCCAGTCCCGGGTGTCGTCGATCTCCTCCGGAGGCAGCGGGGACCCTTCGAGGGACTCCGGGGCGACGCGGGCGACGTACCGGCCGCCGGACGCGGTGACCGGCACGTCGACGCGGTCGTCGCCGAGCGTGAGCGACAGCCCGTCCGGCGCCTCGTCCGCCTCCACCTCGACGACCAGCGTGCCGTCGTCCCACGACAGCGCGACGGCCGCCGTCGCGACGCGCTCGACCTCGATGACGAGGCGGCCGTCGTCGATGCGCGGGACGACGCGCACGCCGTCGGCGACGTAGCGGTACGGCGGGTGGGCGCCGCTGCCGGAGCTGCCGCCGCGCAGCGGCCCCCGCCGTAGCACGCCCGCGTTCAGCACCGACGCCTCGACCGTCCAGACGCCCTCGACCCATGTCCCGTGGTCGCGGAGGCGGCCGACGTCGAAGGCGAACTCGAAGCCGGACCAGCCCGACTTCTTGCCGGGCGCCGGCGCCTGCCGGGCCCGCGCGGTCATCTTCCGTCCGCCGGACCGCAGCGTGATCGTCTTCACCGACGTCCAGCGGCGCCGCATGCTGACGGAGTTGATGTAGGCCTCGCCGGTGACGGTGAGCCGGTCGCCGTCCCAGCCGACCGCGTGGACCCGGCCCCGCATCCGCAGCTCGCCGCGGGCCCGGTAGACCTCGCGCGGGACGTCGACCTTGGTGTCCTTCCAGTACGGGTAGACGACGTACCGGCGCAGCGGGTCGCGGACGATCGACGGCGACGCCTTCCCCCGCTCGTACCGGACGACCTTCACCAGCTCCGTCGTGTGCCCGGCCGAGGCGAGATGCCACTTCAGCCGGGTGAGCGCCGGGACGTCGGCGAGCAGCTTGGCGGGCAGTCCGGAGGCGTACCCGGCGGCCTGCGCGACGACCTGCTCGCGCTCGTCGGCGGGCAGGTCGGGCAGCGCGTCGAGGAACACCCGCAGCTCCTCGGCGGCCGCGAGGGCCTGCAACCGCCGCCGGGACCGGGTGTGGCCGTGCTCGCCGAGCCAGTCGACGGCGAGGGCGACCGCGCCGAACCCGTCCGCGATCTCCTGCGCCTCCGTCGTGGCCGCGAACCGCTCGCCCCGCCGGCGCAGGACGACGCCGGGCAGCACGTCCACGCCCGCCGCGAGGTGCAGCGCCCGCACCGCCGCCGGCAGGTCGTCGTAGCGGCCGAGGTCGGGGAACTCCAGCCCGTGCGACGTCCAGAACGACCGCCGGTACAGCTTCCCGCGGACCCCGCGCTCGCGGACCAGGTCGGGGGTGCGGCGCACGTCCGTGCCGGTGGCCGGGGCGAGGGCGGGCTCGACGGGCCGCCACACCGGCGCCCGGTCCGGCCCGCGGCGCACGGCCTCGCGGCCGATCGCGATGTCGGACCCGGACGCCTCCAGCGCCGCGGCCAGCGACGCGGCGGCGTCCTCGGGCAGCTCGTCGCCGCCGTCCACGAACAGCAGGAAGTCGCCGTCGCTCTCCGCGGCGCCTAGGCAGCGCGCCGCGCCCCGGCTGAGCGCGCCCCGCCGCACGACGCGGAACCGCTCGTCGGGCAGGACGGCCCCGGCGGCCGCGCCCGCGCCGTCGTCCATCACCAGGACCCTCAGGTCGGCGTGCGACTGGCCCGCGATCGACGCGAGGGTGCCGCCGAGCGACTCTCCGGCTCCGTGCGCGAGCACGACGACGCTGATCCTGCTGGAGGGCAAGCGACCCACTCCTTCGGGCGTGACGGGATGTGCGGGCCGGACGGTGTTGCGGCGGGGCCGGCGCCCGGCGGCCTACTGGGCCTGCGGCGGGTTCGGGATCTTCTCCCCGAGGAACATGCGGCGGACGGCGCGTTCGGCCGCGTGCCCGTCGTCCCAGGGGCAGAACCGCGCCCGGAAGTTCGCGAGGTTCTTCGCGGCGGCGTCGCTCCACGCGGCCCGGGACACGAACGCGTCGACCAGCTCGGCCTCGGTCGCGGCGACGGCGCCGGGAGGGGTCGCCATCAGGTCGAAGTTGACCCCGCGGGTGAGCCGGTAGGTCTCCCAGTCGTTCGCGTAGATCACGATCGGCCGGTCGAGGTTGGCGTAGTCGAACATCACCGAGGAGTAGTCCGTGAGCAGCGCGTCCGACGCGATCATGAGGTCCTCGACGGACGGGTGCTTGGACACGTCGATGACCCGGCCCTCCGGCCAGCCCAGGTCCGCCGCCATGTTCTTGATCTTGTAGTAGTAGTGCGCCCGCAGCAGCAGCACGTGCCCCTCGCCGAGCGCGTCCGCGACCCGCCCGATGTCGAACTGGGGCGTGTAGCGGCGCTGGTAGTCGCGGTGCGTCGGCGCGTACAGGATCGCGTTCGCGCCGTCCGGGACGCCGAGCTCGGCGCGCAGCCGGGCGCGCTCCTCCTCGCCGGCCGCGACGAGCCGGTCGTTGCGCGGGTAGCCGATCTCCAGCATCTCGTAGTCGCAGGGGAAACCGCGCTCCCACGCCTCCGTCGACAGCGGGTTGGACGACACGAGGTAGTCCCAGCGGTCCGACCGGGCGATGAGGGCCTTGAAGTCCATGTCGTTGGCGCCGACCGGGTACTCCATCTGGTCGAGGCCCATCTTCTTCAGCGGCGTCCCGTGCTGCGTCATCATGTGCACCTGCCCCGGACGCTTCACGTAGTTGTCGGGGAAGTTGACGTTGTTGACGAAGTACTTCGCGCGGGCCAGCGTCCGGTAGTAGTCGGCGGAGCCCGCCACGACGTACTCGACGCCCTCCGGCATCGTCTTGCGCGCCCCGGGCTTGACGATCCACACCGGGCGGACGTCCGGGGCCAGCTCGCGGACCTTCTCGTAGATCGCCGCCGGGTTGCAGGCGTACCCGCGGTACCAGTACGCGCCGAAGACGGCGAGGTCCTCCTCGATCGGGAGGCGCCGCTGCATCTGGTAGTAGCGCTCCTTGGCGAGCTCCTTGCCCAGCAGCACGCCGCGCCTGCGGATCTTGGCGGCCTTCCCGGCCCGGCTCCTCGTCCTGTCCTTGGCCTCGGCGGCGCGGACCCGCTCGAAGCCCCGGTGGTCGCCCGCCTTGATCATCTGGTGCTTGTCGGCGAGGAACGGCTTGTCGTCCGGCGGGACGTGCCCCGCGGGCTCGTACCTGCCGTACGTCTTCGACATCTCCGCGAAGAACCGCGCCTTCTCCGACTCGTGCACGCGGTCGGGGCGCTCGATGATGACGAGCAGGTGCCAGATCGTCCGGTCGAACATCAGCGGGCGGAACGGGTCGGCCTTCGCGCCCATCGCGTCCATGAACTCGAAGATGCGGTCGTACTGCGCGAACGCGTCGAAGTGCTTGGCGCTCGCGGTCTTGGTGATCGCCCCGCGGCGGCGCTGCCGGTAGATGTAGCAGACCCGGTCCAGCAGGCTCAGGCGCTCGGCGGCCATCAGGATCGGGTAGGTGACGTTGACGTCCTCGTAGTAGCCGCCGCTGAAGCGCAGCCCGAGGTCGAGCAGGAACTCGCGGCGGATCGCCTTGTTCCACGCCGTCATCATCATCTCGAGGACGCTCGGCCGCTCGGCGAGGGTGAACACGTCCGGCGCGGGCGGCTCGCGGAACAGGTGGTTGATGATGCTGCGCTTGACCTTGCCGTTCCAGTAGGACCGGGCGTAGTCGAAGACCAGCACGTCGGGGCGGGTCTCGGCGAGACGGTCGCAGATCGCGCGGACGGCGCCCTCGGTCGCGTGGTCGTCGCTGTCGAAGAACCAGACGTAGTCGCCGGTCGCCATGTCGAGCCCGATGTTGCGCGCCCGGCCGAGCCCGACGTTCTCCTCGAGGTGCCGGACCTTGACGCGCGGGTCGCGCTCGGCGAACTCGTCGAGGATCTCGCCGCAGCCGTCCGGTGAGTGGTCGTCGACGGCGATGACCTCGAGATTGGGAAGGTCCGGATCGAGGATGGAGTCAAGGCATTGCCGGATGTACCCCTGCACTTTGTGCACGGGCACGATGATGCTCAGGGAAATATCGTGATCAGAGCTCACGCGAAGGCCAATCAACTACTCGGTGATTCTGGACTATACCCACGGGTCGGGTTCGAACCTCAGGTCCTGCCGTGCGCGGGCCGCAGGAGCCACCGCGCGTCGGGCTCGACCGCCCACCGGGTGAGCCGCCGTACGGGCGCGGTGGCCAGGACGACGCCGAGCGCCACGGCCGCCACGGTGACCGAGACGATGCCCAACGGGCCGTGCAGGACTGGCTTGTCCAGCATGCCGGTGTAATCGAACGTCTTCATGACGAGTCCGTGCAGCAGGTACACGTACATCGTCCGCGTCCCCATCTCGGTGTACCAGGACCGTCCGCGCGGGATGCACGCGAGGAAGGCCGCACCGAGGAGAACGGCGAAGGCGAGGGCCACGAACCGCCACATCATGCCTTCGGCGGTACCGAAGCCCATGGCATCGTAACCCTGGTTCCAGTAGAGCAGACCGCTGTCGATCTTCGGGACGACGGTGCCGAGCTCCCAGACGTAGGCGACGGGGAGGGCGGCGGCCAGTACCGCGAACCCGGCCCATCGCGCCCCGCGGCCGCGCAGGCGCCGCACGTGCTCCGGGTCGACGGTCAGCCCGAGGACGAAGAGGGGCAGCAGGCCCGCGGTCCGGCTGAGCGTGGAGTCGGCGGTGAACGCCCAGCTCCCGCCGACGAGGGCGAACGCGACCGAGACGGCCACCGGATGGCGCAGGTGCCCCCACAGCGGCGCGCTCAGCCGCCAGAACACGAGCGCCACGAGGAACCACATCAGGAAGTGCGGCCGGAAGAGTTCGCTCAACCGGAACGGCACCCCGTTGATGAGGATCAATTGCGCCCGGTAGAGCAGGATGAAGATGACATAGGGGACGACGAGCGTCGGGAGAACGCTCCGGAACTTGTCCGTCGAGCGCATGAATCCGCGCGCGAAATAGCCGGAGATGAAAACGAATACCGGCATATGAAAAGCGTAGAGGACGACATATGCGGCATGTGCCGCACGGCTGTCCCCGAACTGGGACCAGAAGTGCCCGACCACGACCAGCACGGCCGTGAAGAACTTGGCGTTGTCGAAGTAGGCGTCCCGGGCGCGCGACGCGGGCTTCGGCGGCGCCGGGCCGGGCGCGGGACGCGGAGCGGGGACGGGCGGCGCCGCGGGCACGGCGAGCGCACTGCCCGTGGCGGGAGGCGCACTGCCCGTGGCGGATGGCGGGGTCGGGAGGACGTCGGTCATATCTCCGGGGGGTCGGGTCTCAGCGGGAGCGGAGGCGGGAGCGGGCGTCAGCGGGAGCGGGCGGGCCTTCTCAGGGGGGTGAAGACCCACATCATCTTCGGTTCCAGGGCCCAGCTCATCGTCCGCACGACGGGCTTGGAGCATAGGAACGTTCCGACCACCAGGGCGCCGACGACCACGATGCCCACCCCGGTCGGGGTGTGCATCCAGTCGGCGCCCCACCAGCCGGTGAAGTTGAGCAGCCGGGTCACGAACCCGTGCAGCAGGTACGCGTACAGCGTGTAGGAGCCGAGAGAGGTGAACCAGTACCGCTTGCGCGGGATGAGGCTGAGGAAGGCCGCGACGAAGACGACCGCCGCGGCGAACATCGCGATCCGCACCACGGTGCCGGTGAGGTTGCCGACGTGGAGTTCGAAGTTCGCGTGCTTCCAGTAGATCCAGCTACGCGACATGCGGTTCATGACGAGGTAGCTGCCGGCGAGGCCGGCGGCGAGCACCAGCGCGCCGATCGGCCGTGCGATCGGTTTCTTCAGCAGCTCGAAGTGCTGCGGCTTCAGCGTGAGCCCGAGGACGTAGAAGGGCAGCAGCCCGATCACCCGGTGGATGTCGAACGTCCCGCCGAGGTCGCTCATGTACGACAGCAGCGCGAACACCGTCGCCACGGCGAGCGGCCAGCGGATCTGCTGCCAGACCGGGGTGGACAGGCGCCACATGAACAGCGCGCAGAGGAACCACGTCAGGTAGTACGGGTTCAGCAGGCTGATCTCGAGGTGGTTGCGGCCCGCGAGCCAGTCGTAGATCGAGTAGGCGAACTCGAACACCACGTACGGCACCCCGACGTTGGTGATCAGTTTGCGGGCCTTGCCGCCGGCGAACGTCCAGTTCCGGGAGAAGTAGCCGGTGATCACGATGAACAGCGGCATGTGGAACGAGTAGATGAACAGGTACAGGCCCTTGGCCAGCGGGACGTTCAGCAGGTTGGCCAGGGAGTGTCCCGCCACCACCAGCAGGATCGCGAAGTACTTGGCGTTGTCGAAGAACGGGTCGCGTACCTTGCGCGCGGCGCCCTGCGGGGCCTGGCTCCCGGAGGGGGCGGTGCCCGCGGTGTCCGGCGGCCCCGCCTCGGGGGGCGCCGCCGCGTCCGTGGGGGACGGCCGTTCGGTGCGCTGTGCCGCGTCGGCCTCTGAGGGCCTGGTGGTGTAGGTCATACGGCTGCCCGGTCAGCTCTCCTTGCAGATGTCGTCGCTGGCGCGGATCTCACCCTGCTGCTTCGGGATGCCGGCGCCGGCGCTCTTGAGGTTGGTCCAGTCCTGGCCGACGATCAGGTCGACGAGGCCCGGCGTGCCGCCCGTGGTGCGCGCCGCTGCCTGCGGCCTGCTCGGGATCAGCGCGGTCAGGGTCTGCGCCTGCTGGTCGGCTCCGGCACCGTACATCACCTTCGTGACGGTCGTGGGCGCGGGGGCGTTCCCGCCGACGGTGACCTGGAAGCCCTGCGACTCCAGGTCGCTGGCGACGCGCCCGGCCTGGCCGTCGATGCCGCTGCCGTTGTAGACCCGCACGCGCACCTGGCTCGGCGGGATCTTCGTGGCGCCCGGCTTGGGCTCCTTCGGCACGGTCTTGTCGTTGCGGACGGCGGAGAAGAACGGCTGGGCGGCCGTGGTGAGCGCCACCCGGTTCGGGTCCAGCGGGTCGGGCCCGGACGGGACGGTCACGAACCGGAGCTTGCCGGTGGTCATGCCCTGCATCTCCTTGCCGATGTCCATCATGACCTGCGGAGTCAGCTCCTTGTCGGTGGTGAGCGACTTGGTCACGGCGTTCATCAGCTGGAGCATGCGCCGGGGGTTGCTGAGCACGCCGGCGCTCATCGCCTGGCCGGCCAGGGAGCCCATGAACTTCTGCTGGCGCTTGATGCGGTCGGTGTCGGAGCCGTCGCCGAGGCCGTGCCGCACGCGCACGTACGCCAGCGCCGTCTCACCCTTGATCTTGTGCTTGCCCCGGGTCAGGTGGAGCTTGGACTTGGGGTCGTTCACGTCCTTGGGCAGGCACACCGGGACGCCGCCGACGGCGTTGGTGATGGCCTTGAACCCGTTGAAGTCGACCTGCATGAAGTGGTCGATGCGGATGTTGGAGATGCTCTCGATCGTCTTGATGACGCAGGCCGCACCGCCGTTGCTGAACGCCGAGTTGATCTGCGCCCGGGTCTGCGCCGGGATCGTCCCGCCCTTGCGGCTCTTGCAGGACGGCATCCGGACCATGAGGTCGCGGGGGAAGCTGATGCCCATCGCCTGGCCGCCGCCCGGGGACAGGTGCAGCAGGATCATCGTGTCCGAGCGCGGCACCTCGTTCTTCATCGAGCGGCCGTACTTGGAGTTCGCGCCCTCACGGGTGTCGGACCCGAGCATCAGGATGTTCATCGCGCTGTTCAGCTTCTTCGGCCGGTTGGGGCCGAGCTGGGCGTTGACGTCCTCGTGCGAGATGTTCCCGAACGCCTGGCGGTACAGGCCGTAGGCGGTGAGAGAGCCGACCACCATGACCGCCGACAGTCCGATGCACACCCAGCCGAGGATGCGCCAGCCGCGTCGCGGCGCCGGCTGCGGGTCGGCGTCGTCGACGTACTCCATGTACATCGGGTTGCTGTTCATCGGCTCCGAGGTCCGGGGGTATGGGCGGTTCCGGGGGTCCGGGGGCGTCCCCCGGGAGGGGGCCGGCCCATGGCTCATGGTCGAACGGACGGGACGAGGGCAAGGGAAGCGTAGGTCAGGGGAGGCGGTGCACGGAGCCGGATTCGTCATTCGGTCCGGGCCTACCGGCCACCACCGTCACATGCTCCACGGTCAGGCGACGATCTAGGGCGGCTTTGTCAAAGTTTCGTTGGATTATGACGGAAGCACCCGAGGCTAGTGGTGCGAGAAGGCAGGTCAGTACCCCGTCGAGTGTGGTGAAGGACATGTCAACCAGGAGCCGGTCGCGTGCGTCCAGCTCCCATTTCTCAACGGCCCCGCGCGCGGCGCCCACCAGCTCGCCCGCAGTGAATGTGGTCTTTGTCACACTCAGTGCGGAGGCCTCCGGCGCCGCCTCCGGACCCGGGTCGAATCGGTCTCCGTACGCGCGCACCTCCGCCGCGTAGTCGGTCACGCCGGGCGGGCAGTCGGCGAGCGGGCCGCCGAGCGCGTGCAGCGACAGGCCGACGATCTCCTCGGCCCCTCCTGCGATCACGTCGTCCGCGAGCACGTCGTCCAGCACCTCCTGCGCCGCCGCCAGGATGTACGGCCCGGACGCCCCGGCCGGTTCGGCGCCGCCGCGACCGAACTCCTCCGGATCGACCGGCTCGGCGACCAGACCGGCCGACCAGCAGGCCATCAGCCACACCGCGGTCTGCCAATGCGGCGGCAGGACCAGGACGACGCGGGTCCCCGGCTCGGCGGCGAGGCCGTCCACCAGGAAGTTCGCCGTCTTGGCCACCCAGTTCCCGAACGTCCGCGCGGACAGCTCGACGCGCTCGCCGCGCGCGTCGTCGTAGAAGGTGACCAGCGGGCGGGACGGATCGTCCGCGACCCGCCTCCGCAGCAGCTCCGCGGGCGTGTCCGCGGCCCCGGCATGTGCGCTCATGGTCCGAGCGTATGCCCGCATGATCGTCGTGGCGCCGCCATCGCGCCGATGCCGCTACGCTCCGCACGGGTGAAGGACGGAACAGTGGCGGGCGCGCGCCGCGACGGCGGGCACCGCGACCGCGAGCGCCGCGACGGCGAGCACCGCGACGGCGAGCACGGGGCGGAATCATGAACGCTGGTCGGCTGCTCGTCCGCGCGACCGCGGCCCCGGCGCTGGTCCTCGTCGCGTGGCTGGCGGTGTCGCTGCCGCTGCTGATGGCGGGCGTGTTCCGCCCGGCCCCGGCCGTCGCGCTGTTCGTGCCGGTCGCGGCCCTGGTGCTGTGGCTCGGCCTGCGCACCCGCCCGGGCGACCACCCCGGCGGGCGCCCGGGGAGCCTGAACGCCCCGGGCGGCCTCGACGCGGTGCAGCGCTGGCCGGTGTGGTCGGTGTTCGCCGTCACCGCCGCGTTCCTGGTGCTCCAGGTCGTCATGTGCGCCGAGCAGGTCGTCGTCCGCCGCGACCCCGCATCCTACGTCCAGTTCGCGACGTGGCTGGCGAAGCACGGCTCGCTGCCGATCCCGCTGTCGGAGGCGGCGTTCGGCGGCCCCGACGCGGTCCTGGACTTCGCGAGCCCCGCCTTCTACCAGGACGGCGGCGCCGTCGTCCCGCAGTTCATGGCGGGATGGCCGCTCGTGCTGGCGCCGGCCGGATGGGCCGGCGGCGCCCACGGGATGGTGCTGATGGCGCCGGTGCTCGGCGCGTGCTGCGTGCTGTCGTTCGCCGGGCTCGTGGCGCGCCTCGTCGGGCCCCGGTGGGCGCCCGCGGGGGCGCTGCTGCTGGCGCTGACGCTGCCGATGCTCTACGTCTCCCGCAACACCTTCAGCGAGCTGCCCGCCATCGTCCTGCTGCTGGGCGGCCTGTCGCTGATGTACGACGTCCGCCGGGAGCCCCGCGACGGGCGGGTCGCCGGCGCCAAGGCGCTCCTCGCCGGGGCCGCGCTCGGGCTGATCGTGCTCGTCCGCATCGACGGGCTGCGGGACGTCCTGCCGGTGGTGGCGTTCGCGGGCCTGCTGGTCGCGCGCAGGCACGCGGCCGGCTACTGGACGGCCGGCGGCCTGCTGCTCGGCGCGGGCGCCGGCGTGGTCGAGGGCTTCACGATGTCCCGGCCCTACCTGTCCTACCTCCGGACGTCGCTCGTGCCGCTGCTGGCCATCTCCGCGGCCGTGCTCGTCGCGACCGTCCTGCTGGTCGCGGCGCTGCGCTGGGACCCTGCGGGGGCCCGGCTGCGCCGCGCCGGCGCGGCGGTCGCGCGCGGCCGCCTGCCGGGCGCCGCCGCCGTCCTCACCGTGCTGGTGCTGGCGGCCTTCGCGGCCCGGCCGCTGGTGCAGACGGTCCGCCGCCCGCCCGCGACCGGCGACGACGCGATGAACGTCCGGTTCATCGAGACGATCCAGAAGATCCAGGCCCTCCCGGTCGACGGCACCCGGCAGTACTCGGAGCTGTCGCTGTACTGGGTCCTCTGGTACGTCGGCGTCCCCGCGCTGCTGTTCGCCGCGTTCGGCGCGGCGCTGCTGGTGCGGCGGCTGCTGCGCGGGCAGTCCCCGGAATGGCTGCTGCCCTACGCGATGGTCGTCTGGACGACCGCGCAGGTGCTGGTCCGTCCGGGGATCACGCCCGACCATCCGTGGGCGTCCCGCCGGCTGATCGGCCTCGTCATCCCCGGCCTGCTGCTGTTCACCGTGTTCGCGTCGGCCTGGACGGTCAAGCGCGTCCGGCGGCTCGGCTACGGGCCGCGGGTGGTGCGGACGGGCACGGTCGCCGGTGTCGTGCTGATGCTGGTGCCGATCCTGCTGACGTCCGGCGGCTACCTGGTCACCCGCACCGAGCAGGGCGAGGTCGCCGCCGTGGACGGGATGTGCCGCGCGCTGCCTCCGCGCGCCTCCGTCGTGATGGTCGAGCAGTCCACCGCCGACCGGTTCCTCCAGGTCGTCCGCGGCGAGTGCGGGGTGCCCGCCGCGCGCACCGCCGGCTCCGCGTCGCCCGAGGACGTGCGGCGCGTCGCCGCCGGGGCGCGCCGGGCCGGACGGCGTCCGGTGATCATGGCGGCGAAGCCCGAGCAGGTCGCCCCGTACGGGACCCCGCGGCAGGTGCTGCACCTGGTGACGCGGCAGGACGGGCGCACGCTCACCGGCCCGCCCGGCGGCACCTGGGGGCTGACGATGGACGTGTGGACGGCCGAGCCCGCGCGGCCGTAAGGCCGCCGATGCGCGCGGGGGCGAGTATCCTCGCGCTGCGTGAGCACCCAGTCTGTCGAGCCGAAGCCCCAGCCGCCCGCCGATGTGGAGCCCGCGACCGATCCCGCGCCCGTGCCGGGCCCGGCGCCCGCGCCCGGTCCGCCGGCCGCGTCCGACAGCGTCCACGTCACGATCGTCCTGCCCTGCTACAACGAGCAGGACCACGTGATCGACGAGATCGAGCGCATCTGCAAGGCGATGGACGGCAGCGGCAAGACCTACGAGCTGCTGGCCGTCGACGACTGCTCGACGGACGCGACGCTCGCCCGGCTGGAGGAGGCGGCGCCCCGCTTCCCGAACATGCGGATCATGGCGTTCCAGCACAACAGCGGGTCGGGCACCGTCCGGCGCATCGGCTCCCAGCAGGCCCGCGGCGACATCGTCGTGTGGACCGACGCCGACATGTCCTACCCGAACGAGCGGATCCCCGAGCTGGTCGAGGTCCTGGACACCGACCCGGCCGTCGACCAGGTCGTCGGGGCGCGCACCACCGAGGAGGGGACGCACAAGGCGCTGCGGGTGCCCGCCAAGTGGTTCATCCGCAAGGTCGCCGAGCGGCTCACCAACACCAAGATCCCCGACCTGAACTCGGGGCTGCGCGCGTTCCGCCGCGAGGTGTCGCTGCCGTACCTGCGGCTGCTGCCGCCCGGGTTCTCCTGCGTCACGACGATCACCATCGCGTTCCTGTCGAACCAGCACCCGGTCCGGTACATGCCGATCGACTACGCCAAGCGGGCCGGCAAGTCGAAGTTCCACTTCACCAAGGACGCCTACCGCTACATCCTGCAGGTGCTGCGGATGGTGATGTACTTCAACCCGCTCAAGGTGCTGATGCCGCCCGCGCTGTGGCTGATCGTGATCGGGCTGCTCAAGGGCGTGTTCGACATGGTGGTGCACTTCGGCTACTTCGCCAACAACACCATCATGATCTTCGTGACGGGGTTGATCATCGCCTCGCTGGCGCTGCTGGCCGACCTGATCGTCCGCTCGCGCGGCGACGTCTAGCGGCATGCGCGTCGCGATCGTCGGGCCCGCGTTCCCCTACAAGGGCGGCGGCGCCCGGCACACCACCGAGCTGGCGCACCGGCTGGCGGCCGCCGGCCACGACGTCGTCATCGAGTCGTGGCGGGCCCAGTACCCCTCGTTCCTGTACCCGGGCCAGCAGACGATCTCCGAGCCGGAGGGGGAGCCGTTCCCCGGCACCCGGCGCCGGCTCGACTGGCGCCGCCCGGACGGCTGGTGGCGCACCGGCCGCGCGCTGCGGTCGTGCGACCTGGTCGTCCTGGTGGTGCTGAGCACCGTGCAGGTGCCGTCCTACCTGGGGATCCTCGCCGGACTCGGTGGCCGGACCCCGGTGGTGGCGCTGTGCCACAACGTCCTGCCGCACGAGCGCAAGCCGTACGACGAGCCGCTGATGAGGCGCCTGCTGCGGAAGGTGGACGGCGTGCTCGTCCACACCGAGGCCCAGGCCGACCTGGCGCGGGGGCTCACCCCGCGGCCGGTGCGGGTCGCGGAGATGGCCGCGCACCTGCCCGCGGCCGGCGCCGCCGCGCCCGGCGACGGGAAGGTCCGCCGGCGGCTGCTGTTCTTCGGGATCGTCCGCCCGTACAAGGGGCTGGACGTCCTGCTGCGCGCCCTGGCCGAAGGCCCGGACGACGTGGCCCTGACCGTCGCGGGCGAGTTCTGGGGCGGCCTCGACGAGACCCGGGAGCTGGTCGGCTCGCTGGACCTGGCGTCCAGGGTGGAGCTGCGGCCCGGTTACGTCCCGGCGGCCGATGTCCCGGGACTCTTCGCCGCCGCCGACGCGCTCGTCCTGCCGTACCGGACGGCGACCGCGTCACAGAACGTCTGGATGGCCCATGAGCACGGCCTCCCGGTGATCGCCACCGATGTGGGCGGGTTCGCCGGGCAGATCCGCGACGGTGTGGACGGCCTCGTCTGCACGCCGGACGACGTGCCCTCGCTCGCCGGTGCCCTCCGCCGCTTCTACGAGCCGGGGGAGCCGGAGCGGCTGCGCTCCGGCGTCCGCCCGGTCGACCACGGCCCGGTGTGGGCCGCCTACCTCGACGCGCTCACAGGTGCGGTTCGATGACCTTCATCAGGGCGCGCTTCGGCTTGGCGCCGACGATCTGCTCCACGACCTCGCCGTTCTTGAGGAGCAGCAGGGTCGGCAGCCCCATCACGCCGTACTTGCCCGGCGTCTGCGGGTTCGCGTCGTAGTCCATCTTCGCGATCTTGATCTTGCCGTCCTGCTCGGCGGCGATCTGCTCCAGCACCGGAGCGATCATGCGGCACGGCCCGCACCAGTCGGCCCAGAAGTCGACCAGCACGGGAGTGTCACTGCTCAGGACCTCGTCCGCGAACGTCGCGTCGGTCACGGTGATCGGGGCCGTCACGGTCCCTCCTTCGTAGGCTGCGTGCCTGTCGTGGGCTGCGTACCCGTCACAAGCTCCTTGGACCGCGGTTCATTCCCGGGTGCCGGGGCCGTCCTGCCCAGCAGGAACGCCGCGCCCGCGATCAGCAGGTCGGCGGCGGTCAGCAGCACCCGGGACGCGATCGCGACCACGACCGGCGCGCCCGCCGGGAGCACCGGCGTCAGCACGACCGTCAGCGCCGCCTCCCGGGCCCCGATGCCGCCCGGCGCGATGAAGACGAGGAAGCCGGCCACGAACGCCAGCGCGTACGCCCCGGTCGCCAGGAACGGCAGCCCCTTGCCGTCGCCGCCCACGGCCGCGCACAGGAGCCAGGTGTGCAGGCCGAACAGGGCCCAGCCGAGGACCGTCCATCCGACGGCCCTGAGCGTCGCGCCCAGGCTGACCGGGTGCTCCAGCGGCGGCCGCCGCACGAGCCTGAGCATCACGCCGAGCGCCCAGCTCACGATCCTCGGGTGCAGCATGGCCAGCAGGACGGGCGCCAGCAGGAACAGGTACCAGTACTCCCGGCGCGCCGCCGCGGACGTCAGCGGCAGCGTCACCGCCGCGACCGCGAGCCCGCACGAGGTGGACGTCGCGACCGCGAGCATCGTCGAGCCGAAGCTGCGCTCGGGCGGCACCTTGTGCTCGCGCGTCATCTCGATCTGGGTGACCAGCGCCCACACCTTGCCCGGGACGTACTTGCCGAGCTGGCTGATCCCCGAGATCCGGAAGACGGCCCGCACCGGCAGCGGCGACCCGAGGCCGGCGAGGAACTCCCGCCAGCCGAGCATCCAGACGAAGAGCCCCGCCAGGCCGGCGGCGAGCGCCCCGGCGAGCGTCGCCCACGACATCTGCCGGAACGCGTCCACGGCGGCGTCCCACTGGGACGCGACGCTGTAGCCGCAGAACGCGAGCGCGAGCAGGACCAGGAGCACGCGCAGGCCCCGGACGGCGACGACCTTCATCTTCACGCGCCCAGCGTAGGCGAACGTGACCTCGCGGCCGTCCGCTCCGCCTAGAGTTGGGTGGCGATGAAGATTTCGGATGTGGTCGCCTTCATGGGGCACCAGGTGCACGTGTGCCGGTACCGCGAGGCGGGGACGCTGCTCGACTGGATGGGGCGCGACCTGCGCGGCAAGCGGGTCCTCGACGTCGCGGGCGGTGACGGCTACTGGGCCGGCCGCGCGCGCCGGCGCGGCGCCGACGCCGTCTCGATCGACCTGGCCCGCGGCAAGATGGTCTACGGGCGGACGCTCGCGCACGCCCCCGCGCTGATCGAGTGCGACGCGCTGCGGCTGCCGTTCGCCGACGGTTCCTTCGACGCGGTCCTGTCGGTCTGCGCGATCGAGCACTTCGACGACGGCGGCAGGTCGCTGGACGAGATGGCGCGCGTCCTCAAGCCCGGCGGTGAGATCTTCATGTCCGCCGACGTGCTGAGCCGTGCCGACGCCTGGCCGAAGCTGCGCGACGCGCACAAGGCCAAGTACCACGTCCAGCACACCTACACCCACGACAGCCTGAGCAAGCTGATGGACGAGCGCGGCCTGGACCTCGTCGGCCACAGCTACCAGTTCCGCACGGCCGCCACCGAGCGCCTCTACCTGTCCCTCTCCACCTACGGCGGCAAGGTCGGCTTCAACGCGGCCGCTCCGCTCACGCCGCTCGTCGCCCTCGCCGACCGCGCCGCGCCGAACGAGCGCGGCAGCATCGTCCTGGTCCGGGCCCGGAAAAGAGCGCCGGGCGCGTAAGAGGTGGCCGTGTGGGGAGGGCCCCACACGATGAATCGCGTGGAACGAGATCCGGCGAGTTGGCGCCTTCCGGGCGTACGCTCGGAGGGTAAAGGGTGATCTACGCCACCGCGCGCTGGATGGGGGAGTGGACCGTGGCGCCTCGGATTCTGCTCGACGCCACCGCCGTGCCCGCCGACCGCGGCGGGCTCGGCCGGTACGTGGACGGGCTGCTGTGCGCCCTGCACCGGCAGGGCGCCGACCTCGCCGTCGCCTGCCAGCGCGCGGACGCCGCACGCTACGAGGGCCTGGTCCCCGGCGCGCAGGTCGTCGCCGGGCCCACGACGCTCTCGCACCGCGCCACCCGGCTGGCCTGGGAGCAGTCGGGCCTGCCGCACGTGGCCCGGCGCGTCGCCGCCGACGTCATCCACCTGCCCACCTACACGATGCCGGTGAGCGCCGGCCTCCCGACCGTGGTGACGATCCACGACGTCACCCTGTTCGCCGAGCCGGAGCTGCACGACCCGGTGCGCACCTCCTACATCAAGTCCGCGACCCGCACCGCGGCCCGCCGCGCGACCCGGCTGATAGCCCCGTCCCGCGCGACGCGCGACGAGCTGGTCCGCATCCTCGGCGCCGACCCGTCCCACATCGACGTCGCCTACCACGGCGTCGACCACGAGGTCTTCCACCGGCCGTCCGAGCCGGAGGTCAAGCACGTCTCCGACCGCCTCGGCCTGCACGGCCGCCCCTACATCGCCTACCTGGGCGCGCTTGAGCCGCGCAAGAACGTCCCGAACCTGATCCGCGGCTGGGTGCGGGCCTGCGCCGGCCGCGAGGACGCCCCGGCGCTCGTCCTCGCGGGCAGCGGCGGCTGGGACGACGAGATCGACGCGGCCCTCGCCACCGTCCCGCTGGAGCTGCGCGTCCTGCGCCCCGGCTACCTGCCCTGGTCCGCCCTTCCCGGCTTCTTCGGCGGCGCCCTGGTCGTCGCGCTCCCGAGCCGCGGCGAGGGCTTCGGACTGCCCGTCCTGGAGGCCATGTCCTGCGGCGCGCCCGTCCTGACCACCCACCGCGGCCCCCTCCCCGAGGTCGGCGGCGACGCGGTCGCCTACACCGAACCCGACCCGGACGGCATCGGCGCCGCCCTCACCGCGCTGATCGACGACCCGGCCCGCCGCGCCGAACTCGCCGACGCCGCCCACACCCGCTCCGAGCGGTTCTCCTGGTCGGCGTCCGCGGAGGCGCACATGGCCTCCTACCAGCGCGCCGTGGACCAGTACGCCGCCGCACGCACCCACTAGGCTCGCTTCCAACCCGGCGAAAGGAACCGAGTGGAAGCGATCCTCCTGGTGGGCGGTCAGGGCACCCGTCTGCGCCCCCTGACGATCTCCACCCCGAAACCCCTGCTCCCCACCGCCGGGGTGGCGTTCCTCGCGCACCAGCTGGCTCGCGCCCACGCCTCGGGCGTCGAGCGCATCGTTTTCGCCACGTCCTACCGCGCCGAGATGTTCGAGGCGGCCTTCGGCGACCGCGCCTACGGCGTCGACCTCGCCTACGTCAGCGAGGACGAGCCGCTCGGCACCGGCGGCGCCATCCGCAACGCCGCCCGCGCCCTCACCTGCGGCCCGGACGACCCCGTCCTGATCCTGAACGGCGACATCCTGTCGGGCCACGACGTCCGCGCCCAGGTGAAGGTGCACGAGGCCGCCGCCGCCGAGGTGACCCTCCACCTCACCGAGGTCGACGACCCGTCCCGCTTCGGGTGCGTCCCCACGGCCGACGACGGCCGCGTCACCGCGTTCCTGGAGAAGACGCCCCATCCGGTGACGAACCAGATCAACGCCGGGTGCTACGTGTTCCGCCGGTCGGCCATCGACGCGATCCCCGAGCACGAGGTGGTCTCCGTCGAGCGCGAGACGTTCCCGTCGCTCATCTCCTCCGGCGCGGTGGTCATGGGCTATGTCGAGTCGGGCTACTGGCTCGACGTCGGCACCCCCGAGGCCTTCGTCCGGGGTTCGCGCGACCTCGTCCTCGGCGCCCTGGCCTCGCCCGCCATGCCCGGCGAGCCCGGGGAGCGCCTCGCCCTCGCGGGCGCGCGGGTCGCGCCGGGCGCGGTCGTGCGGGGCGGCACCACCGTCGGCCGCGGCGCCGTCGTCGAGGCGGGCGCCACCGTGATCGGAAGCGTCCTGCTGGAGGACGCCTACGTCGCCGAGGGCGCCACCGTCCGCGACTCGGTCCTCAGCCGGGGCGCCCGGGTCGGCCCAGGCGCGGTCCTCGACGGCGTCGTCCTGGGTGACGGCGCCGTGGTGGGGCCCGGCAACGAGCTGCGCTGCGGCGTCCGCGTCTGGCCCGGAATCGAACTCCCGCCGACCGCCATCCGCTTCTCCGCCGACGACTGAGACGAGCAAAAGCAAGCCCGCCTTGCGCGGGAAGCGATTCCGGGCGGGCCTTTTGCTCAGAAAGTGCGGGTAGTGCTCCAGGTCGCCTGGCTGGAGGGGTGGTTCAGGTCAAAAGTGATGCCTGACAGGCGCCTGTCGCCGCCCAGCGTGCCGTCGTAGCGTCCCCGAGTGCCGTTGAACCATCCGATGATGAAGAAGATGGTGAAGCCGCTCACCGATCCTGTCTCGATCGTCCCGACCGTGCTGCCGGAGACCGCGGACCCGAAGAGCCGGCCGGCGCCGTCCTGGGTCACGTTCGGGTGAGGTCGGCGGCACCGGTGGGCGTGGGCGCCGCAGTGGAGCACACGACTCGGGAATCCGCTGGCAGCGACCGATGGCCTGCGGGCTCGGTCCGGGAATGTCTGCCAGTATGAACGCGTCGGCGTGGTCGCTTTTGGGCCGAGTAGAGAAATTCGCTTTATGGTGATCATTTAATGGCCCGGCCTCGGGTGGGAGGCCGGGCGAAGTGAGACCGCCTTGCGCCCGGGGCGCAAGGCGGTCTCGTGGGTGTTGCGGGTCAGCGGATGGAACGGACCCGGCCGTCCAGGCCGAGTACCGCCACCGTGCGGCCGCCGGGGCGCAGGCGCACCAGGAGGCGGGAGCCTTCCTTGGTCACCCGCACCGTGCTCCTGGCCGTTCCGGCGAGGACGAGGCAGATCTGGCGTGCGCTGCGGATCTGGTTCGCGCAGTCCAGTTTGAGGTCGGGCATGCCCGGGCTCGGGTTGAACGGGTTGTAGCGGACCGGGGTCGGCATCATCCAGCCGCAGGAGCCTCCGCCGCGCAGGGTGACGACCTGCGCGCTCGGGCTGACGGTCGCCGAGCCCGAGGGGTTGAAACCGCTCGTGGCGAACGTGTTGTCCACCTTGACGGACGTGCCGCGCAGGTCGATGTTCCCCTCGCCGACGGGAGTGCCGGTGCACGACATCGCGACGGCGTAGGGCATGCTCGTCACGGTCGTGGAGCCGCTGTGCCTGAGCGAGCCGGTGGACGACGCGTACTTCAGGTCGCCGATGTCAACGATGAACGTCGCGGGGTCGAGGCGGAGCCGGGTGAAGCGGGTCCTGACGTTCGTGCCGGGGGACGCGCCGCCGGCGGTGTACTGCGAGTAATTCTCGGACTGCCCGGTCTTTTCGAGCGTGACGTACTCCTTGGGAGCCGTCGCCATGTCGGCGCAGTACACCGTGAAGAGCTTCGCGCCATTGTGCAGCAGGTAGATGCCGTTCGGCGCGGTGGGGAAGTTCTGGCGGACCTGCTGGCAGCTTCGGTACACGACGCCGGCGTCGGCGTGCGCGGGGGGCGTCGCGACCATGGGCAGGGCCGTGCACGCGGCCGCGAGGACCAGCGATGCCCGGAATGGCAATTTCGCCATGAATTCTTCCTTTTTTTGGGGGGTGGTGCTGCCCGGCAGATTAACAGCCATTTTGTGATCACAAAATAGCGCAAGCCAGGGAGGGGGGGTAATGAATGCGTAAAGCCTTGCGGCAGCAATAAGGAAGAAGTTCGTTTTATGGCGACATTTATGTTTTGTGTCCCTGGTGGGGAGTCCGGGTGCGGGGCGGTGGCAGACTGGTGGCCGGGACCGTCGAGGCGCCTGAGTGCGAAAGGGCCTCGACGGATCTGGAGGGGCGTGTCAAGCAGGGAGAGTCGGCTCGTTGAGCGTTGCTGAACCGTCGCCCGGGGTGGCCGGGAAGGCGACCGCTGGGCGCCTCCCCGGCCGGGTCCGGATGTGGCGGCCGCCGTGGGAGCTGGATCTGAAGGACGCGCTCGCGCCGCATCGGCGCGGGGCGCGCGATCCGGCGTGCCGGTTCGAGCGGGACGGGTCCGTCTGGCGGACGTCCCACACCCCCGGCGGGCCCGGCACGCTGCGGGTCGGGTGGGCCGGGGACGCCGTCGAGGCCACGGCCTGGGGGCCGGGCGCCGAATGGCTGCTGGACGGGGTGCCCGAGCTACTGGGGTCGGCAGACGAGCCGGACGGGTTCGTCGCGCGGCACGACGTCGTCCGCGACCAGGTGCTCAAGCGCCCGGGGCTGCGGATCGGACGGACGCGGCGGGTCTTCGAGGCGCTCGTGCCCGCGGTGATGGAGCAGAAGGTGCTGGGGCAGGAGGCGTGGCGCGCCTGGGCCTACCTGCTGCGCCGGTTCGGGCAGCCCGCGCCCGGCGCCCCGCACCTGCGGGTCCCGCCGCCGCCGGAGGTGTGGATCCGGATTCCCTCGTGGGAGTGGCACCGGTCCGGCCTGGAGGCCGTCCGGGCCCGGACGATCATCGGGGCGGCGCGGGTCGCGGGGCGGCTGGAGGAGGACCCGGGCGAGGCCCGGCTGCGGTCGCTGCCGGGTATCGGCGTGTGGACGGCCGCCGAGGTCAGGCAGCGCGCGGTGGGCGATCCCGACGCCGTCTCCGTCGGCGACTACCACCTGCCCGGCCTGGTCGGCTGGGCGCTGGCGGGCCGCAAGGTCGACGACGCCGGGATGCTGGAACTGCTGGAGCCCTACGCCGGTCATCGCTACCGGGTCACCCGGCTGCTGGAATCGTCCGGGATGCACCCGCCGAGGCGCGGCCCCCGTTTGCCCGTTCGGGACTACCGGTCCTTCTGACCGGGGCCTTCGCCGTGCGGCGGCGCAGCCAGAAGTGGTTCGGGGTCCAGTCGAGGCCGTCCCGGCTGTCGGCGCCGAAGAGGGGGCCGAGGACGGCGAGGGCGATGATGAGGCCGAGTACGTACAGCATGGTCTTCTTCCTTGGGATCGCAGTGGAGGCGTTCCCGCGCGGGGCGATCGGAGGGGCCGGGGTCTCCGCCTCTTTCCGTCGCACCTACAGTTTGACTCCGTCCAACGTTCAGGTCCAGCGAGGCTTTCTGTAGGGATTGTGTAAGAATCGCTTCACCATGCTGGATCTCGGACGTCTGCGAGTGCTGCGCGAGCTCAAGCTCCGCGGGACGCTCGCCGCGGTCGCCGACTCCCTCGGCTACACGCCGTCCGCGGTGTCGCAGCAGCTCGCGCAGCTCCAGCGGGACATCGGCGTCCCGGTGGTCGAGCGGGCCGGGCGCCGGCTGCGGCTGACCGAGGCGGGCGAGGTGCTCGTCGAGCACGCCGAGGTGCTGCTGGCGCGGGCGAAGCGGGCCGAGGAGGCGGCGCTCGCCGCGAGCGGCCGCGTCGCGGGCGTGGTGCGGCTCGTCGGCTTCCAGACGGCGCTGCTGCACGTGCTGGCGCCCGCGCTGCCGCGGCTGGCGGAGGCCTACCCCGACCTCACGGTGGACGTGCTGGACGAGGAGTTCCACCGGGTGCTCCAGGCGCTGGTGCTCCAGGAGATCGACGTCGTGCTGACCGACGAGTACTCGCACCTGCCGCGCCCGCGCCGGCCCGAGCTGACCTCCGAGGTCCTCGTCACCGAGATCATGCGGGTCGGGATGCCGGAGGGCCATCCGCTCGCCGGGCCGGGCGGGCCGGTCCGGATGGCCGACCTGGCCGGATGCCCGTGGGCCACCGGGCACGTCGGCACCAACCACGCCGACCTGCTCGAACGGACGTGCGTGGAGCTGGGCGGGTTCCGGCCCGACGTCCGCTACAGGTCCAACGACCTGATGGTCATCTTCGCGATGGTCGCCCAGGGCGGCGCGGTGTGCCTGGTGCCCGACCTCGCGCTCGCCGAGCGGGAGGAGGGCATCGTCGTGCGGGACGTCGCGGACGCCCCCGTGGACCGCCGCATGGTCATGTGGACGCGCGTCGGCGCTGAGGTGCGGCCGTCGGTCGAGGCCGTCCTGCGGGAGCTGCGCCGCTCGGCCGACCTGCTGGTCGAGCGGCGCCCGAGCTGCCGCCGCGGCGCGCCCTGACCGGGCGTTCCGCGACGGCCTCGCAGGTCGGCGGGCCGGTCACACGGGACGCGTCACCGGCGTCAGGGTGAGACCCTGCCGTCCGAAGTGGCCGATGCCGTCGGTGCGGCGGGACGCCTCCAGCCGCTCGGCGGGGACGTCGCCGTAGAGGGTGGTGCGCTGCCTGGCGGGACGGCCCGCGCGCGCCGCGATCGCCTCCAGTTCGCTGATGGGCTTGAACGACCCGTTCTCCGAGCCGGCCATCCGGCTGATGGTCTCCTCCATGAGGGTTCCGCCGAGGTCGTTCACCCCTCCCTGGAGGACCCGCGTGCACAGTTCGTCCCCGAGCTTCACCCACGACGTCTGGATGTTGGGGATCGCGCCGTGCAGGAGGATGCGCGCCAGGGCGTGGACGGCGACGTTCTCCCGCGCGGTCGGCCCCGGCCGCGCCAGCCCCGCGAGGTAGATGGGCGAGTTGTGGTGGACGAACGGCAGCAGCACGAACTCGCTGAACCCGCCCGTCCGCTCCTGGATCGACCGCAGCAGCCTGATGTGCGCGACCCAGTGCGCGGGGGTGTCCACGTGCCCGTACATCATCGTGGACGTCGTCGGGATGCCGATCTCGTGCGCGGTGGTGACGACCTCGACCCACTGGTCGGTGGGCAGCTTCCCCTTGGTCAGCACCCACCGCACGTCGTCGTCGAGGATCTCGGCGGCCGTCCCGGGCAGCGAGTCGACGCCCGCCTCCTTCGCCGCCTCCAGCCACTCCCGGATCGACAGGTCGGTCCGGGACGCGCCGTTCACGACCTCCATCGGGCTGTAGGAGTGCAGGTGGATGCCGGGCGCGCGGCGCTTCACCTCGCGGGCGAGGTCGAAGTAGGCGGTGCCGGGCAGGTCCGGGTGGATGCCGCCCTGCATGCAGACCTCGGTCGCGCCCGCCTCCCACGCCTCGTCCACGCGGTCCCCGACCTGCTCCAGGGACAGCGTGTAGGCGTCGGCGTCCGTGCGGCGCTGCGCGAACGCGCAGAACCGGCAGCCGGTGTAGCAGACGTTCGTGAAGTTGATGTTCCGGGTGACGACGTAGGTGACCTCGTCGCCGACGGTGTCGCGCCGCAGGCCGTCGGCGAGCGCGGCGAGCGCGTCCAGTTCCGGGCCCTCGGCGTGCAGGAGGGCCAGGGCCTCGTCGTCGGACAGCCCCGCGGGGTCCTTCTCCGCGCGGGCCAGAGCGGCCTTGACGTCGGCGTCGAACCGCTGGGGGGCGGCCATGCGCTCGCGCAGCGCGTCCCAGTCGCCGTACACCTCGTCGAAGTCGTCGCGCCGGTCCGCGGTGCGGCCCGTCGTGTCGATCTCGGTGTGCAGGTCGGTGCGGCCGGACGCCTCGAACCCGCCGTCGGGCTCCTGCCAGGGGCGTCCCTCCAGGACGGCGTCCTCCCGCGCCAGCCCCGTCGCGGGGTCGGCGAGGGCGGCGACGTGCGCGGTGAGGCGCGGGTCCAGCCACGGCTCGCCGCGCCGCACGTACTCGGGGTAGATCGTGAGCCGCTCGCGCAGCGCGAACCCCGCCCCGGCGGTCCTGGCGGCCAGCTCCTCGATCTGCGGCCACGGCCGCTCGGGGTTCACGTGGTCGGGCGTCAGCGGCGACACCCCGCCCCAGTCGTCGATCCCGGCGCGCAGCATCAGCGCGTACTGCTCGGCGACGAGGTTCGGCGGCGCCTGCACGCGCGCCTTCGGGCCGAGGACGAGCCGCGTCACCGCGATCGTCGCGGCCAGCTCCTCCAGCTCGGCGTCGGGGGTGTCGCGCATCTTCGTGTCGGGCTTGGCGCGGAAGTTCTGGACGATCACCTCCTGGATCGCCCCGTACTCGCGCATGGTCCGCCGGATCTCGAAGATCGCGTCCGCGCGCTCCTCGACGGTCTCGCCGATCCCGATGAGGATGCCGGTCGTGAACGGCACGTTCGTGCGGCCCGCGTCCTCCAGCACCCGCAGCCGGACGGCCGGGTCCTTGTCCGGCGACCCGAAGTGGGGGCCGCCGCGCTCGCTGAACAGCCGCGTCGCGGTCGTCTCCAGCATCATCCCCATGGACGGCGCGACCGGCTTGAGGCGCTGGAAGTCGCGCCAGGTCAGCACCCCGGGGTTCAGGTGCGGCAGGAGCCCGGTCTCCTCCAGGACCCGGATCGCCATCGCGCGCACGTACGAGAGCGTGTCGTCGTAGCCGTGCGCGTCCAGCCACTCGCGGGCCGGGCGCCACCGGTCCTCGGGGCGGTCCCCGAGGGTGAACAGCGCCTCCTTGCAACCGAGCTCGGCACCGCGCCGCGCGATGTCCAGCACCTCGTCGGGGCTGAGATAGGGCGAGTCGAGCCGGTGCGGGACGGTCGCGAACGTGCAGTACCCGCAGCGGTCCCGGCACAGCCGCGTCAGCGGGATGAAGACCTTGCGGCTGTAGGTGATGACGCCGGGACGGCCCGCGGCCTCCAGACCGGCGTCGCGTGTGCGGGCCGCGTGGGCGAGCAGGTCGTCGAGCTGCGCACCGCGGGCCCGCAGCAGGGTGGTGGCCTCGGATCGGTCCAGTGTCTTGCCGTCGCGCGCGCGGGCCAGGGCCCGGCGAAGAGCGGAGCTCGGGGCGTCCATGCGGGCACTCTATGCCAATCGTCATATTCGGTGCCGCGCCGGGGGCCCGGAAACGGACGAAAAGGAAAAGGCCCCGGCCGTAGAAGCCGGGGCCCACCCGCGTCTATTCCCGCGGTCCCTGTCCCATCACCTGACCTCGATGAAGACGTCGGGGGAGCGCGGCGGCCGCTCGCGCGGGGGCGCGGCCGCGTGGCCCACCCCGACGGCGCCCATCGGGTCCCACTCGTCCGGCAGGTCGAGGACGTCGCGGACCACGTCCCGGCAGAACATCGTGCTGGACACCCAGCACGAGCCGAGCCCCTCCACGGCCAGCGCGACCAGGAGGTTCTCCACGCCCGCCCCGGCCGCCACCACGAACATCTCGCGCTCGGCGCGGGACCGCCGCTCGTCCGGATAGTCGTGCGACCCGTCCATGACCAGGCACGGGACGACGAGGTAGGGGGCCCGGCGCAGCACCTCGCCGCGCCGCAGCCGCTTGGCGACCGACTCGTCGGAGAAGCCGTCGCGGCGCAGGTCGGCCTCCCAGGCGTCGCGCATCGCGTCCAGCAGCCGCGTCCGCGAGTCCGCCGACTCCAGCAGGACGAACCGCCACGGCGTGGTGTGGTGCGGCGCCGGCGCGGTGATCGCAGCGCCGACCGCCCGCCGCACCGCCGCCGGGTCCACCGGCTCCGCGGTGAACTCGCGGATCGTGCGCCGCGCGCCCAGCACGTCCGCCGACCCGAACCGGAACATGTCCTCCTCCGGCGGACGCACCAGCGCCCGCGCGCCGGGCCCGTCCTCCGGCGTGAGCAGGCCGGACAGCCCGCGCACGACCGCGATGGGCACGCCCTCCAGCTTGCCCTTGACCAGCTCGCCGGCCGCCGCGATCTCGTCGGCGACCGCCGTGATCGTGGCGTCCAGGCGGTTGCCGTAGGCGTCGTCGCGGCCGCGCAGGTCGCTGAGCGGGGCCAGGCCGGCGACGCCGATCGCCGCGTCCGTCAGCCCGTTGCGCCAGGGCCGCCCGAGCGTGTCCGACACGATCACGGCCACGTCCGCGCCGGTCCGCTCCCGCACCCCGGCCCGGATGCGCCGGGCCGAGTCGTCCGGGTCCTCCGGCAGCAGCAGCACCGTGCCGGGCCGGGTGTTGGACGCGTCCACACCGGCGGCGGCCAGAACCAGCCCCTGCCGCGTCTCGACGATCCGGGTCTCGCCGCGGGCGTGTGCCCGCCGCGCCACCACCCGCACGGTCTCGGCGTCGATGGCCTTCTCCCGGTCGTCCGCGACCAGGGCCCGCCCCTCCGCCTTGCTGACGATCTTGGAGGTGACGACGAGGACGTCGCCGTCCTCGACCGTCCCGTCCGGGATCAGCGCGGCGATGTCGGCGCCCTCGGCGACCTCCGGGAGCCCCGGCACGCCGAACACCTCGATCTTGCCCGGGGGGACGGCTCCGCTCGGTCCCGCGCTCATTCGGCGACCCCCGCCCGCTTCAGCTCCACCGCCAGGTCCAGGGCCGCCCGCGCGATGGCGGCCGTCGTCTCGGCGTCGCGCATCAGCAGCGGCCGCGAGCGCACCTCGATGCCCTCCACCCGCACGTCCGCGTCGGCGTCGTCGACCAGCCAGCCGTCCAGCAGGCCGAGGCCGTAGTGCTCGGCGACCGCCCGCGCCGACGTCTCCACCCCGATCGCGGTCAGGCACGCGTCGGCCATCCCCCGCACGGGCGCCCCGCCGACGATGGGCGACACGCCCACCACGGTCTTGGTCGCGACCGCGTCCCGGATGCCGGGCACCGCCAGGATCGTCCCGATGCTCACCACCGGGTTGGACGGCGGGAACAGCACCACGTCGGCCGCCTCGACCGCCGCCAGCACCCCCGGCGCCGGCGCGGACTCCGCGGCGCCCACCGCCGCGATCGACAGTGCCGGGACCGAGGCGCGCATCCGCACCCACCACTCCTGGAAGTGGATCGCGCGCCGCCCCTGCTCGTCCTCGACCACCACGTGCGTCTCGACCTGGTCGTCGGTCATCGGCAGCAGCCGGACCCCCGGCCGCCACCGGTCGCACAGCGCCTCGGTCACCGCGGACAGCCGGTAGCCCGCCGCCAGCATCTGCGTCCGGACGATGTGCGTCGCGAAGTCGCGGTCGCCGAGCCCGAACCAGCCCGGCCCCACCCCGTAGGCGGCCAGCTCCTCCTTGACGGTGAAGGTCTCCTCCGCCCGTCCCCAGCCCTGCTCCTCGTTGATGCCGCCGCCGAGCGTGTACATCACGGTGTCCAGGTCGGGGCAGACCCGCAGGCCGAACAGGGAGATGTCGTCCCCGGTGTTGCCGATGACGGTGATCTCCGCCTCCGGGGCGGCCGCCAGGAGCCCGCGCAGGAAACGGGCGCCGCCGATCCCGCCCGCCAACGCCACGATCTTCATGGTCCCAACCCTACGGTGATCCCCGAGGAGAGCAGAGGGGTCGCCGCCCCGGGCGACACTATGCAAAGCTTTGCCTGCTATCGGAGAACACCCGGTCCCGAGTCTGGAGATGCCACCGTGAACAAGGAAGCCGTCCAGCGCCTGCGCGAACCGGCCGCCTGGGTCCTGCTCGCCGCGGCGGGCGTCCACCTTCTCGCGGGCATCATCTCGCTTCTCGGCGGCGGGGGCAGCTTCACGCTGCGCGCCCTCGGCCAGACCAACGACGGGACCTTCCTGCAGGTCGCGATGGTCGGCCTCGTCGTCCTGGCGATCGCGCTGACGACCTCGGGCGCCGCCCCGACCCCGCAGGCGCGGACGATCACCATGGGGGCGCTCGGCGTCCTCGGCGGCATCGGGCTGTTCGGCGTGATCTGCTGGCTGAGCGGGATGCTCGCCAACTCCGACTACGCGGGCGCGGTGACCAAGCTCACGACCTTCCTGGTCGGCGCCGGTGACCTGGCCGTCGTCGGCGTCGGCGGCTGGTTCGCCTTCACGGTCTTCAAGGGGATGCAGCCGCCCCGCCCGCAGCCGCAGATGCAGCAGCAGGGCGGCTACCCCGACTTCGGCTACCAGCAGGGCCAGCCGGGGCAGCAGCAGTACGGGCAGCAGCAGTACGGGCAGCCCGCCCAGCCGGGCTACGACCAGCAGCAGTACCAGCAGTACCCGCAGTACGGCCAGCAGGCCGGTGAGGGGCAGCAGCCCGCCCAGCCGGGGTATGAGCAGCAGCAGTACGGCCAGCAGCAGTACGGGCAGCAGCAGTACGGCCAGCCCGCCCAGCCGGGCTACGACCAGCACGGCCAGCCGCAGGAGTACCAGCAGTACGGCGGCCAGGGCGGCTACCAGCAGGGTGCGCAGCAGGGGCAGCCGCCCGCCGAGCAGGAGGACATGGGCGAGTGGACCCGTGCCTACGGCGGCGGCTCCGGCCAGGACCCGCAGGGCACCCAGCCCGCCCCGCCGCAGGGCGGCGACCAGGAGGGCGGCGACTGGTACCGGGACAACCGTCCCCCGCCGCCGCAGTGACGATCTTCCGGCGGGGCAGGGGTCCCGCCGGTGACCGCCCGATTAACTGATCTTCATCCAAAGGTCAGCATGCCCATCCCGGCAAAACCCGCTATGTCGCCCGGGAATGCCTTCCGGCTTGACGGGGCCACTGCTACACGCGTGTAATTTCGTCGGTGTAGTTTCAATGCCGTCTCGGGGGAAGGAACTCGTGGGAGGGCATTGACCAGGGGGTTCCACGGGCAGGGAGGTGCGCTGTGAGCGAGGTGGTCATCCCGCTGGCGCACGGCACAGACGGCGAAGAGTTGGGCTGGCAGGAGCGCGCCCTGTGCGCGCAGACGGACCCGGAGGCGTTTTTTCCGGAGAAGGGCGGCTCCACTCGCGAGGCCAAGAAGGTGTGCCGGGCATGCGAGGTGCGTACGGAGTGCCTTGAGTACGCGCTGCAGCACGACGAACGGTTCGGCATCTGGGGAGGGCTCTCCGAGCGGGAACGCCGGAAGCTGAAGCGGCAGGCCGTCTGACCCACGGGCCGCGTCCCCGGATCTCGGTGGATCCGGAGCGTGCCCGGCGCGGCCACGCGTACAGTTATCAGCCGTGCCGGCCCTGGGCCGGCACGGCTGCTGTCCGTCCGGGCACCGCGCGCTCGTCCCGCACCGCCCGTCCGGCCGGCACCGACACCGTCCGTCCCACAGATCGAGCCACCCTTGGCCCCCACCCTCGATCGCCATGTCGTCACCGCCGTCCTCGTCGCGCACGACGGCGCGCGGTGGCTTCCGGAGGCGCTGAAGGCGCTGCTGACGCAGTCGCGCCCCGCGCAGCGGCTCGTGACCGTCGACACCGGCAGCACCGACCGCGGACCCGCCGTCCTCGCCGAGGTCGTCGGCGAAGACCAGGTCCTCACGCTGCCCCGCACCACCGGCTACGGCGAGGCCATCGCCGAGGCGCTGCGGCAGGACGCCGCGTCCGCGCCCGTCCCCGAGGACGAGTCCGCCCCCGCCCCCCACGCCGACCAGGGCCAGGACTCCCGCAAGCCCCGCACGGAGTGGATCTGGCTGCTGCACGACGACTGCGCGCCCGACCGCGACGCGCTCGACCGGCTGCTGCGGACGGCCGACGCCGACCCCAACGTGGCGGTGCTCGGCCCCAAGGTCCGCGACTGGGACGACCGCCGCGTGCTGCGCGAGCTCGGCGTCACCGTCGACGCCGCCGGGCGCCGCCACACCGGCCTGGACCGGCGCGAGTTCGACCAGGGCCAGCACGACGGCGTCCGGGACGTCCTGTCGGTCGGCAGCGCGGGGATGCTGGTCCGCCGCGACGTGTGGGAGAAGCTCGGCGGCTTCGACGTCGAGTACGGCATCTTCCGCGACGACCTGGACTTCTGCTGGCGCGTCCACGCCGCCGGGTACCGGGTCGTCACCGCCAGCGACGCCGTCGTCTACCACGCGGAGGCGTCCCGGCGCGGGCTCCGCGGGATCGGCATGACCGCCGAGCACCCCGCCCGCCGCGACCGCCGCAACGCGCTGCTCACCCTGCTCGCCAACCAGCCGCTCGGGGCGCTGCCGCGGGCCCTCGTCCGCAACGTGTGGGCGTCGCTCGCGCACGCCCTCGTCCTGGTGGCCACCAAACGGCCGGGCATGGCCCGCGAGGAGCTGCGCGCGCTCGGCGACGTGCTGCGCTCGCCCGGCCGGCTCCGGCGCGCGCGGGCCGCCCGCGCCGAGGGCCGCACGCGCGTGCGGCGCAGCGTCCGCCGGTTCCAGACGCGCTGGGTCGTCCTGCGCCGGTTCGGCGAGGCCGTCTCGGAGCGCTTCGCCGCCCACGAGCGCGACCGCGAGGACAGGGACGACGACCTCACGGCCGACCAGCCCGGCCCGATCCGCCGGTTCCTCGCCCGCCCCGGCGTGATGGTCGTGCTCGGCCTCACCGCCGTCGCGGTCGCCGCCGAACGCTCCCTGGCGACGGCCGCCGGGCGGCTCGGCGGCGGCGCGCTCGTCCCCGCGTGGGGCGGCGCGAGCGACCTGTGGGCGCAGTACCTGTCGGGCTGGCACCCGGTGGGGCTCGGCACCGACGCCGGCAGCCCCCCGTACGTCGGGGTCCTGGCCGTGCTGTCCACCGCGGCGTTCGGCAAGCCGTGGCTGGCGGTGTCGGTCCTGCTGCTCGGCAGCGTCCCGCTGGCCGGGCTCACCGCCTACCGCGCGTCGCGGCTGCTGGTGGTGGAGGCGCCGCGGACGGGACGGCGCGCCCGCGCGTCCGGCCGCCGCGTCCCGCTCTCGGCCGTCCGGGCCTGGTTCGCCGCCGTGTACGCGCTGCTTCCCGCCGCGACCGGCGCCGTCGCGGGCGGGCGGATCGGGACCTGCGTCGTCCTCGTCCTCCTGCCGCTGATCGCCGTGCACGCCGCCCGCTTCTACGGCTTCCCCCGGTCGGAGGCCGCCGCGCTCGACGCCCGGACGCGCCGCAAGCGCGCCGGGCGGGCCACCTGGACGGTCGCGCTGCTGCTGGCCGTCGCGATGTCCTTCGTCCCGCTGATCTGGCCGATCGCCCTGCTGGCCGCCGGGATGGTGCGGGCGCTGCTGGACCGGCCGGGGCGCCAGGGCCTGCGCGGCCTGGCCATCGCGCTCGGCGTCCCGCCGCTGCTCACGCTCCCGTGGACCGCGGGCCTGCTGCTGCACCCGTCCCGGTTCCTGACCGAGGCGGGCCTGCACAGGCGGTTCGCCCCCGCCGCCCCGGCCGACCTGCTGGCGCTCGACCCGGGAGGGCCGGGCACGCCCGCGCGGTGGGCGCTCGCCGGGCTGCTCGCGGTCGCCGTGTGCGCGCTGCCGCTCCGCAGCCGCCGGGGCCACGTGCTCGCCGGCTGGCTGCTGGCGGTCTTCGGCCTGCTCGTCGCGGTGCTGACCAGCGCCGCCACCGTCACCAAGGGGGCGGACGAGGCGCCGGTGTGGCCCGGGGTCGCGCTGCTGTTCGCGGGCGCCGGGCTCCTGCTGGCCGCCACCGCCGCCGTGCAGCGCGCCACCGAGACCCTCGCCGGGAACCACCTGATCTACAAGGCGGGCGGGGCGGCCGTGCTCGCCGCGGCTCTCACGGCGCCCGTCCTGGCGGCCGCGCTCTGGGTGGCCGGCGGCGCGGGCGGCCCAGTGGGGCGGCTCGACCCCGACACCGTCCCCCAGTTCGTCCAGGGGGCCGGCGGAGTCAGGACGCTCGTCCTGCACCGAGAGCCGACCGGACGGGTCTCCTACACGGTCCTCAGGGGCGCGCGTCCCCGCCTGGGGGAGTCGGAGGTCGTCGTCGAAGGCCGGGCCCACGACCGTATGGACGACCTCGTCGCCGGTCTGGCCGTCGGCCGGGAGGGCGACGACGGGCCCGCGCTGACGCGGATGGGCGTCCAGTACCTGCTGGTGCCGCACCCGGCGACCGACCCGCTCACCAAGGTCCTGGACGCGTCCCCCGAACTGACGCGCCTCAGCCGCACGGGCACGTTCGCCGTGTGGCGACTCCAGGCGACGTCCGCTCGGTTGATGCTTCTGCAAGGCTCGACGGTCACGCCCCTATCCGCCGGGCGCGTCGACGCCCGCGTGCAGATCCCGCCTGGCACGGGCCCGCGAACGCTTCTCCTGGCCGAACCCGCCGACGGCGGGTGGCGGGCCGCGCTGAACGGCCACGACGTCAAGGCGCGGACGGTGGACGGCTGGGCGCAGGGGTACGACGTCCCGACCGCCGGAGGCGAGTTCGAACTGACCCGGTCGATGACGATGCGGCACATCTGGGTCGTGATCCAGGGGATCGCCGTCCTGCTGGTGGCCGTGCTGGCGCTGCCGGGCGCGCAGTCCGACACGCTGATGCTCGCCGCGGAGAAGGAGCGCCGCCGCCGCGGACGGCGGGGGCGGCGCCGCGCGCCGCGCGTGCCCCGCGCCCGCGTCCATCGCGAGCTGCCGTCCGCCGCGCCCGCGGAACCGCCGGAGCCACCGGAGGCGGTGGAGGAACCCAGTACCGAGGAGGTGTCCTGATGGACAGGGCCCTGCGCTTCCTCGGCATGCGCTACGCCACCGCCGCCCTCATGCTCGTCGCCGTCGCCGCCCTGTACGGCGCCGCGACGTTCTCCCGCCCGGGCGAGGCGTCCGAGAAGGGCCGCGAGGCGCCGGTCACGCACGCCGTGGCGGTCTGCCCGGGGCACGAGGGAGGCCGCCTCGCCGTCCAGTCCCTCGCCGGGAGGAAGGGCGGCGGGCGCGTCGACCTGACGCCGACGAGGGGCGGATCGCCGCTGGGGTCCATGACGTCGCCCGGCCAGGGCTGGGGCAAGGACACCAAGTCCGGCGAGGACTCCTACACCCTGCGCGCCACCGGCCCCATCGCCGGCGGTCTGGAGGCGGAGCAGACCACCTACTGGGACGGCGGCGACGACCGCGGCCTCGCCGGCGCCCGCTGCGAGGTTCCCGGCACCGATCTGTGGTTCATGGGCCCCGGGCCTGTCGCCGCCGACGAACTCGACCTCTACCTGACCAATGTCGACGCGCAGCCCGCGTCCGTCGACGTCTCCGCCCTGTCCGGCGAGGGCCCGCTCGACACCACCGAGGGCCGCGGCACGCCCGTCGAGCCCTACACGACCCGCGTCGTGAAGATCGGGGGGTCGCCCGAGGGGCTCGGCGACATCGTGAAGACCGCCGCCGACCTCGCTCTGCGCGTGCGCACCACCAGCGGCCGCGTCGCGGCGTCCCTGCGCGTCCGGATCGGTGAGAAGAAGGGCGTCGAGTGGCTGCCGCGGTCGCCGGCGCCCGCGGCCACCGCCCTCGTGCCCGGCGTGCCGGGCGGCTCGGGCGGGCGCCGCCTGCTGGTCGCGGTCCCCGGCGAGGCCGACGCCCGGATCAGGGTCCAGGTGATCACCGCGGACGGCGCGTTCGCCCCGCAGGGCCAGGACGTCCTGGACGCCCCCGGCAAGACGGTGACGTCCGTCGCTCTCGACGGCGCCCTGTCCGGCAAGGCCGCCGCGGTCCGGCTCGTCGCCGACCGCCCCATCCTCGCGGGCTTCGCCGCCGACCGGGGCGCCGACGTCGCCTACGGCACCGCCACGCCGCCGCTCGGCGCGTCCGCGCCCGGCGTCGTCGCCGACAACCGCCTCGACTCGTCGCTGTCCCTGACCGCACCGTCCGGCGCGGCGAGCGTCCAGGTCACGACCATGAACGCGCAGGGCGCCGGCACCCCCCGGCGGGTCGACGTCCCCGCCGGACGCACCGTCGAGACCGAGCTCGCCGCACCCGGCACCGGCGCGGACGCCTCCTTCGGCGCGGTGATCACTCCGAGGCCCGGCTCGGCACCCGTCTACGCGTCCCGCGTCCTCGCCACGGGCAAGGGCGACGGCTACCTGTTCACCGTGCTGCCGATCGTCCCGGCCCCCACGACCCTGCGCCTCCCGGACACCGCCGACTCCCAGACGGCCCTGACACCGAACTGATCCCGACGCGAGTGCCTGTCTCGAAGCGGCCTCGGTCAAGCGCGCGAACGCGTGAGCCGGCCGGTGGAGCGATGCCGGAGGCGAGCGGAGCCGGGCAGATCGCGAAGCGATGCCGCGTTCGCCCAGTACCGGTCACGTAGGGAGCCGCCAGGCGAGCGAAGTGGGCCGGGACTGTTGAAACTAGTCGTCGGGAGTGTCGTAGCTGGGGTCGACGGATTCGGGGGAGAGGCCGAGCAGGTCGGCGACCTCCTCGACGAGCAGTTCGCGGATCAGCTGGGAGAGCTCGGCCTCGTCGGCGGCGCGGGCCTCGACGGGGCGGCGGTAGACGACGATGCGCACGGGCCGGCCGCCGTCACCGGGGAGGGTCTGTCCGAGCGGGATGGGCCCGTCGAACAGGGGCTCGACCTCCGGCACCTGCTCGACCGTGAACTCCACCCGGGCCAGTTCGCGGCCCCAGCGCGCACCGAGCCGCCGGACCTCGTCGTCAACGAGGTCGGCGAACCGTTCCGCCCGGGTACGTGAGACCGGCGCCTGCGGGGGCGTCAGAGGACCACGGAGGCCGCGACCGTGCCGGTCGCGGCGGCGTACGCCTGCCACACGGGATCGCACGTCCCAAGAGTACCTCCGCTCGCACGGCGGACCCCACGGAAGGCCCTGTCCGGAACAGTCCGTGCAGCCGGTCATTACGGAATGTAGTTGTTACCAAGGAAATCGCCCGGTAACGGCGACACGTGCGCCGGGGTGGTGGCGGAGCCGGGTGGGGGGAGGTACGGTCAGCCATCGTGAGCCCCGTCCGCACTTGCTCCCGCACCGCCTGCAAGGCGCCCGCAGTGTTCACGCTCACGTACGTCTACCGCGACTCCACCGCGGTCCTGGGGCCGCTCGCAACGTACGCCGAGCCGCACTGCTACGACCTGTGCGCCGAGCATTCCGAACGGCTCACCGCCCCCATGGGGTGGGAGCTGGTGCGGCTCCCCGTCGAGGAGGAGTCCGAGCCCAGCGCCGACGACCTGGAGGCCCTCGCCGACGCGGTCCGCGAGGCGGCCAAGCCCGCCCCCGGGTCCGGCCACGAGCCGGTCGGCCAGGGCACCGAGGTCGGCCGCCGAGGCCACCTGCGCGTGCTCCGCTCCGAACCCGCCGGAACGCAGCCCGGCCAGGAGTGATCGCGGGGTCCGGCCCCGATCCCTGGTCCGACGCCCCGGCGGGTCGCCCCCGTCCTTCCCGGTAGGCTCGTGAGCCTGCCGTTTTCCGCGCACGGTTCTTCGGACAGGAGCAGGAGTGGGCGACCTCGCCAAGATCTTCAAGGCGTACGACATCCGCGGCGTGGTGCCGGACGAGCTCGACCCCGCGACCGCCGAGGCGGCCGGCGCGGCGTTCGTCCGCGTCACCGGGGCCAGCGCGGTCGTCACCGCCCACGACATGCGGGAGTCGTCGGTTCCGCTGGCCGAGGCCTTCGCGCGCGGCGCCACGTCCCAGGGCGCGGACGTCATCGAGGCCGGGCTCGGCTCCACCGACATGCTCTACTACGCCAGCGGCAGCCTCGACCTGCCCGGCGCCATGTTCACCGCCAGCCACAACCCGGCCAGGTACAACGGGCTGAAGCTGTGCCGCGCCGGCGCCCGGCCCGTCGGCCGCGACACCGGCCTCGGCGAGATCCGCGACATGATCGAGAAGGGCGTCCCCGCCTTCGACGGCGAGCCGGGCACGGTCACGCGGCGCGACATCCTCAAGGGCTACGCCGATCACCTCAAGACGCTGGTCGACCTGTCGTCCATCCGCCCGCTCAAGGTCGTCGTCGACGCGGGCAACGGCATGGGCGGCCACACCGTCCCGCCGGTGTTCGAGGGCCTGCCGATCGACCTGGTCCCGCTGTACTTCGAGCTGGACGGCACCTTCCCCAACCACGAGGCCAACCCGATCGAGCCGGAGAACCTGCGCGACCTGCAGGCCAAGGTCCGCGAGACCGGCGCCGACATCGGCCTCGCCTTCGACGGCGACGCCGACCGCTGCTTCGTGGTGGACGAGCGCGGCGAGATCGTCTCCCCGTCCGCGATCACGGCGCTGGTGGCGACCCGGGAGCTGGCCAAGCACCCGGGCTCCTCCATCGTGCACAACCTGATCACCTCCAGGGCCGTCCCGGAGATCATCGCCGAGCACGGCGGGACTCCCGTCCGGACGCGGGTCGGGCACTCGTTCATCAAGCAGACGATGGCCGAGACCGGCGCGGTGTTCGGCGGGGAGCACTCCGCGCACTTCTACTTCCGCGACTTCTGGTTCGCCGACTCCGGCATGCTGGCGGCGATGCACGTCCTCGCCGCCCTCGGGCAGCAGGACGGGCCGCTGTCGGAGCTGCTCGGCGAGTACACCCGCTACGCCGCGTCCGGTGAGATCAACAGCGAGGTCGACGACCAGGACGCGGCCGCCGCGAAGGTCAGGGACGCCTTCGCCGGGCGGTCCGGCGTCGAGGTCGACGAGCTGGACGGGCTGACCGTGCGCGACGGCGCCGCCGGATGGTGGTTCAACCTGCGGCCGTCCAACACCGAACCGCTGCTGCGCCTGAACGCCGAGGCAGGCGACGAGGACACCATGGCGGCGATCCGCGACGAGGTCCTGGCCCTGGTCAGGGAGAAGTGACCGGGCCGGCGAAAAGTGACTGCAAGGGAGATGTGACGCTGCCATGACGATGAAGCTGGACTCCTGGCTGCTGGAGATCCTGGCCTGCCCCAACTGCGGCGGCGACCTGCGCGCCGACGAGGAGGCCGACGAGCTCGTGTGCACCGGCTCCTGCGGCTACGCCTACCCGGTGCGCGACGACATCCCCGTCCTCCTCGTGGACGAGGCGCGGACCCCCGCCCCGTGAGCGTCTCCCTCGACCCCTCGCGGCTGGAGAGCGCGGAGGCGGCCGAGGCGGCCGATCCCGGCGGGATGCTCCGGCAGGTCGCCTCGTCGGCCGCGCAGGTGCGGGAGGCGCGGCGCGCCGCGGCGGAGGCCGGCGTCGCCGGGCTCGCCGACGACGGCCGCCCCCGCGCGATCGTGGTCGTGGGCACCGGCTCCTGCGCCGCCCCGGGCGACGTGCTCGCGGCGGTGTGCGGCACGGGCTGCGCCGTCCCGATCTCGACGGTGCGCGGCCACCGGCTGCCCGGCTGGGTGGGCGCGGCCGACCTGGTCGTCGCGGTCTCGGCCTCGGGAGCCGCCGAGGAGACCCTGGAGGTCGCCGCGGAGGCCGCCCGGCGCGGCTGCCGCCTGCTGGCCGTCGGCGGGGAGGACTCGCCGCTCTCGGACCTCGCGGGCAGGAGCCGCGGCGTCTTCGTGCCCGTCCGGTCCGCCGGGCGGCCGCGCTCCACCCTGTGGGGCCTGACGATCCCCCTGCTCCTCGCCGCGCGGACGCTGCGGCTGGCGGACGTCCCCGACGCCGTGCTGGAGTCCGCGGCGGCGCTGCTGGAGGACGTCGCGCACCGGTGCCGTCCGTCCAGCGAACCGTTCGTCAACCCGGCCAAGCGGCTCGCGCTCGACCTGGCGGGCGACGTGCCTCTGGTGTGGGGCTCCACCGACCTGACGGTCGCGGCGGCGTACCGGATGTGCTCCCAGCTCAACGAGAACGCCAAGTACCCGGCGGTCTTCGGGGAGCTCCCGGAGGCCGGCCAGAACCAGGTCGCGGTGTTCGACGGCCTCTTCGCGCGGGCCGGCTCCCCGGCCGATCCCGACGACTTCTTCCGCGACCGGCTGGACGAGCCGGAGCACGGCCTGCACCTGGTCAGCCTGCGGGAGGCGGAGGAGCATCCGCGGGCGCGCGCGGGGGCCGAGGCGGCCGCCGCGCTGGCCCGCGACCGGGGCGTGGCGGTCACCGAGATGCGGGCGGAGGGCGACCATCCGCTGGAAAGGATCGCGTCGCTGATCGCGTTGGCCGACTATGTCGCGGTTTACTTGGCTATCGCGCTCGGCGTGGACCCCGCGTCCGAGCCTGCCGTACAAGAGCTCAGAGCGAGGATTGCGTAGATGAGTGCTGAGGGTGGAACGAAGGCCATCGTCGCCGCGTTGGCCGCCAACCTCGGGATCGCGGCGTCGAAGGCCGTCGCGTTCGCGTTCACGGGTTCGTCGTCGATGCTGGCCGAGTCCATCCACTCGGTGGCCGACTCCGGGAACCAGGGGCTGCTGCTGCTCGGCCGCAAGCGGTCCGAACGCGACCGCACCCCCCAGCACCCGTTCGGGTACGGGCGAGAACGCTACTTCTACGCGTTCGTCGTCGCGGTCGTCCTGTTCACCGTAGGCGCGGCGTTCTCGCTCTACGAGGGCTACCACAAGATCTCCCACCCGGAGGAGGTCAAGGCCCCGATCTGGGCGTTCGCGGTGCTGATCATCGCGATCATCCTGGAGACGTTCTCGTTCCGCACGGCGATCAAGGAGTCGAACCAGGTCCGCGGCGAGCAGTCCTGGTGGAAGTTCATCCGCCGCGCGAAGGCCCCCGAACTGCCGGTGGTGCTGCTGGAGGACCTCGCCGCCCTCGTCGGCCTGATCCTCGCCCTGCTCGGCGTCTCGATGGCGGTGGCCACCGGCGACGGCATCTGGGACGGCGTCGGCACCGTGGCGATCGGGCTGCTGCTCGGCGCGGTCGCGACGATCCTGGCGATCGAGACCAAGAGCCTGCTGATCGGCGAGGGCGTCGACCCGCAGACCGAGCGGCGGATCATCGAGGCGCTGGAGTCGGTGGACGAGGTCGACCACCTCATCCACATCAGGACCGAGTACATGGGCCCCGACGAGCTGCTCATCGCCGCGAAGATCGCCGTCAACCACGACGACACGGCCGCCGACGTGGCGCGCGGGATCGACGCGGCGGAGGCGAGGGTCCGGGCGCAGATCCCGGAGGCGAAGCTCATCTACCTGGAGCCGGCGCTGGACGAGCCCTCCCGGGCGCATGCCCTGGAGGCGCAGCCGGAGACCCCCGCCTCGTCCTGACCGGGACGTTCCGCGCGGCCCGTTCCACGGGCCGCGCCGGACATGGGACCCCTCACCGGGCGGCCGCCGCAGGCGCCGGCCGAACCCCAGCCCAGGCGAGACCGGCGAGTGCCTCCGAGGAGGCGAGCCGCGGCCGTCCGGCGAGGTGCTTTCCCATGCCTCCCCGCCCGGACCCCTGAAACCGGGCGGTTCTGGTGTGACCGCGGCGGCCCCGCCGAACCCCCTACGTCGGCGATGGCCACCGTCGCGGTCACGATTAAGACACTACGTTCGCGGCACTCGTCCGCACGTCCCCCTCAAGGAGGGAACGCGGGTGGTACTCCAGGCGGATCCCCGCGATCCGCATACACCCGCCAGGTGAGGCCATGGCCCGACTCAACGGTCAGTATGGGGGAGTGACCACCGATGACAAGGCCCGGACCGGACCCGGCCCCGCGGGGTTCGGCCCAGCCGTCGCGCACCACGCGTGGCGGCTGTCCGGCCGGATCGTGGCGGGGGTCGGGCAACTGCTGCTGTGGATCCTCACCGGCGTCGGCACCCTCCTGCGCCCGCTCGCGGTCAGGCTCGGCGCGCGGCTGAACGGCGGAGCGGGACGCGGTCCCGGGGCCCCGCCCGGGCAGACGGCGCCACTGCCCCGCTGGATCAACACCTGGCGCGAGGTCGTCGAAGCCTGGTACTTCGCGCCGCTGACCGGGCTCGCCCTGACGATCGCGGCGCTGGCGGAGCTGGCGCCGCGCGTCGACTCCCCGATCAGCCTCGCGGGCGGGTTCGCGGTCGCGGCCACGTTCCCGCTCGTGTGGCGCCGCGAGAACCTGCGCGCCGTCGCGGCGGTCGTGCTCAGCGCCGTCGCCGCGAGCCTCCTCACCGGGCAGATCCTGCTCGTCACGACCAGCTTCGCGGCCCTCTACACGCTGTACGCGCTGGGACGGCGGCTGCCCCGCCAGTCGACCGGCGTCCTCGCGGTCGGCAGCGTCGCCGCCCTCGGGGTCGTCTACCTCGCGACCGGCACGCTCGACGACATCCCCTGGCCCGCGCCCATCGTCGCGGTCCTCGCCGCCATCGGCCTCGGGGACGCGCGGCGCGTCGTGGAGTCCGCGGGCCGGACGGAGGCCGAGGCCGCCGAGCGCACCAACGAGACCCTCACCCGGCTCACCGCCGTCCAGCGGGAGCAGGCCGTCATGCGGGAGCGCGCCCGCATCGCGCGGGAGCTGCACGACGTCGTCGCGCACTCCGTCTCCATGATCGCCGTGCAGGCGGAGACGGCCCCGTACACGATGGACGACCTGTCGCCCGAGGCCCGCGCCGGCTACACCGAGATCGCCAAGACGGCCCGGGACGCGCTGGTGGAGATGCGGCGGCTGCTCAGCGTGCTGCGCGCCGACGCCACGCCCGAGCCGGAGGCCGCGAACTCCCCGCAGCCGCGCCTGGACCGGCTGCCCGACCTGATCGAGCAGCACCGCGGCGCCGGCGGCCACGTCGACCTCGCCGTGCACGGCGATCCGCGCGCCCTGTCCACGACGGTGGAGCTGTCGGCGTACCGGATCGTCCAGGAGGCGCTGACCAACGCGCGGCGGCACGCGCCCGGCTCCGGCGTCCGCGTCGACTTGACGTTCCTGCCCGACCGGCTCGCGGTCCGCGTCCAGGACAGCGGCGCCTCCGCGTCCACCCAGGTCCTGAACCCGCAGGACCCCGGCTCGCGTACAGGTGGACCGAACCCCGCGGGCCCGCCCCCGGCCGACCCCGGGCGCACCCGCCTGGAAGGGGCCGGATCGGGTGGCGGACACGGCCTCGTGGGGATGCGGGAACGTGCGACCATGCTGGGCGGGCGGTTCTCCGCCGGCCCCGCCACCCAGGGCGGGTTCCTGGTGGAGGCCGAGCTTCCGGTGACGAGTGAGGGGAATTCCATCCGTGGACACGGTTCGCAGGCGCCGCCCGGCCGCCCCTGACCCTCGCGTCCCGCCGCCCCCCGGGCGGTCGCTGTGATCAACGTGCTGATCGTCGACGACCAGACGATCGTGCGGGCCGGGTTCGCCGCCCTGCTCGCCGCCCAGGACGACATCACCGTGATCGGCGAGGCCGGCGACGGCCGCGAGGCCGTCGCGCTCGCCGAGCACCGCCGTCCGGACGTCGTCGTGATGGACATCCGGATGCCCGGCATGGACGGCATCGAGGCCACCCGCCGCATCCTCGCGCTCCCGGGTTCGGAGAACGTCCGGGTCCTGGTGCTCACCACGTTCGACGTCGACGAGTACGTCTACGACGCGCTCGCCGTCGGCGCCAGCGGCTTCCTGCTGAAGGACGCGACGGCGGACGAGCTGGTCTCGGCGGTCCGGGTGGTGGCGCGCGGCGACTCCCTGCTGGCCCCGCAGGTCACGGGCCGGCTCATCCGCGAGTTCACCAAGCAGCGGCGCAGCCGCCCGCAGGCGCCGTCGGAGCTGTCGACGCTGACCGCCCGCGAGACCGAGGTGCTCGTCCTGATCGCGGGCGGCCTGTCCAACGGCGAGATCGCGCAGCGCCTCTTCGTCAGCGAGCACACGGTCAAGACGCACGTGGCGCGCGTCTTCACCAAACTCGGCCTCCGCGACCGCGCCCAAGCAGTCATGCTCGCCTACGAATCCGGAGTAGTAGTCCCAGGAGAGACCGGGAGCTGATCCCCCATCGCAGCGACCGCAACCACCACAGCAACCCCGCAACAACCTGAGTGGCCCCGATCGCGTCCGAAGGCAGATTCGAGCGAAGCAAGAATCTCATCGCGCAGCGAGCCGCCAGGCGAGCCGGAGCGATGCCAGCGATCGCCCGCTTTCTCGACGATGGAGGGCCCTTAGGGCCCGAAGGAGGAGAGAAAAGCAATAAACACTCAGCGGCGGCGTAGGAGGCGCATCGCTTTTTCCTTCTCGAAGTCCAGGGCTCGGGTGGGTGGGGCGGAGAGGCGGCCTATGCGTTCGCCCAGTTCGCGTACGTGGGCCTGGACCTGGGGTTCGGCCAGTACTCGCAGGCCGAAGGCCAGTTCGGCGGGGCCGATGTCGTAGCGCTTCTCCAGAGCCAGGGCCAGTGCCACCGCGCGGAGTTCGGCGTCCCCGAACCGGCGGTGGCCGCCGCCGCGCCTGCTGAGGGCGGCCTCGCGGGTGACGGGCAGCAGCCCGAGGGCCTCCCGGTAGCGGAGCATCCGGGGCGAGGTGCCGAGCCGCCGGGCGGCCTCCGTGATACGCATGGCGGTAATTCTGACAAATCAGTGTCAGAAAGTCCTCCCCGGCCGTGCCTTGGGGTACGCACCGCCCGTAGACTCGCCCCCGTTGACGCGGCCGTGCACTCGCCCGTCACGACCTCGCGTACCCGACGGCGCGCACATGACCAAGGGAGCAACGAAAGCATGGACTACAAGGTCGCCGACCTGTCGCTGGCCGACTTCGGGCGCCGGGAGATCCGGCTCGCCGAGCACGAGATGCCGGGCCTGATGGCGGTGCGCGAGGAGTACTCCGCCGCCAAGCCGCTGCGCGGCGCCAAGATCATGGGCTCGCTGCACATGACGATCCAGACGGCCGTGCTGATCGAGACGCTGGTCGAGCTCGGCGCCGACGTCCGCTGGGTGTCCTGCAACATCTTCTCCACCCAGGACCACGCCGCCGCCGCGATCGTCGTCGGCAGGGACGGCACCGTCGACGACCCGAAGGGCGTCCCGGTGTTCGCGTGGAAGGGCGAGACGCTCGAAGAGTACTGGTGGTGCACCGACCAGGCCCTGCGGTGGCCGGACGGCACCGGCCCCAACATGATCCTGGACGACGGCGGCGACGCGACGCTCCTCGTCCACAAGGGCGCCGAGTACGAGAAGGCGGGCGCCGTGCCGACCGCCACCGAGGACGACCCCGAGGAGTGGGGCATCATCCTCGACACCCTGCGCCGCACGATCGCCGAGACCCCCGGCCGCTGGACCGAGGCCGCCGCCGCGATCAAGGGCGTCACCGAGGAGACCACCACCGGCGTCCACCGCCTCTACGAGATGGCGAAGGCCGGCACCCTCGCGTTCCCGGCGATCAACGTCAACGACTCGGTCACCAAGTCGAAGTTCGACAACAAGTACGGCTGCCGCCACTCCGTCATCGACGGCCTCAACCGCGCCACCGACGTGCTGATCGGCGGCAAGGTCGCCGTCGTCTGCGGCTACGGCGACGTGGGCAAGGGCTGCGCCGACGCGCTGCGCGGCCAGGGCGCCCGCGTCATCGTCACCGAGATCGACCCCATCTGCGCGCTGCAGGCCGCGATGGACGGCTTCCAGGTCACCACCCTGGAGGACGTCGTCGACCGCGCCGACATCTTCGTCACCACCACCGGCAACTTCAACATCATCACGGCCGAGCACATGGCCCGGATGAAGCACCAGGCGATCGTGTCCAACATCGGGCACTTCGACAACGAGATCGACATGGCCGGCCTCGCGAAGACCCCGGGCATCGAGAAGATCGAGATCAAGCCGCAGGTGCACGAGTGGCGCTTCCCCGACGGCCACTCCATCCTCGTCCTCGCCGAGGGCCGCCTGATGAACCTCGGCTGCGCCACCGGCCACCCGTCCTTCGTGATGTCCAACTCCTTCACGAACCAGGTCATCGCGCAGATCGAGCTGTTCACCAAGACCGACGAGTACCCGATCGGCGTCTACGTCCTGCCCAAGCACCTGGACGAGAAGGTCGCCCGCCTCCACCTCGACGCCCTCGGCGTCAAGCTCACCGAGCTCACCAAGGAGCAGGCCTCCTACATCGGCGTCCACGTCGAAGGCCCCTACAAGCCCGACCACTACAGGTATTAATTGCTTTTTTCTCCTCCTTCGGGCCTGGCGGCCCTCCATCGTCGATAAAAGCGGGCGATCGCTGGCATCGCTCCGGCTCGCCTTGCGGCTCGCTGCGCGATCAGATTCTTGCTTCGCTTGAATCTGCCTTCGGACGCGATCGCGGCCCCTCAGGTGGTTGCGGGGTTGCGGTGGTGGCTGAGGTCGCCGTGGCACGGCTGGGCCGGGGAGTGAGAGTGTTCTGGGACTGCCGGACGGGGGTTCTCCCGTCCGGCAGTTACTTCGTAAGGGTGTGGGGATGAGCGATATCGCGGATCGGTCGTTGGCGTATGAGGGCGTCAAGCGGATCGAGTGGGCCGATCGGAGCATGCCGGTGCTGCGGCAGATCCGGGAGCGGTTCGCTGCCGAGCGGCCGCTGGACGGGTTGAAGGTCGCGGCGTGCATGCACATCACGACCGAGACCGCCGGGCTCATCCGCACCCTTCAGGCGGGCGGTGCGAGCGTGGCGCTGGCGGCGTCCAACCCGCTGTCCACGCAGGACGACACCGCCGCCGCGCTCGTGGAGGAGTACGGGGCCGAGGTGTTCGCGCGCGCGGGCACCGACCGCGAGGGGTACTACGCGCACATCCACCAGGCCCTGGAGACCGGGCCCGACTTCGTCCTGGACGATGGGTGCGACCTGGTCAACACCCTGCACACCGACCGGACGGATCTGCTCGGCACCGTGAAGGCCGGGTGCGAGCAGACGACGACGGGCGTCATCCGGCTGCACCAGATGGCCCGCGAGGGCGCGCTGAAGTTCCCCGTGGTCGCGGTGAACGACACCGACACCAAGCACATGTTCGACAATCGGTACGGGACGGGCCAGTCGACGCTCGACGGGATCGTGCGCGCGACCAACACGCTGCTGGCCGGCAAGACCGTGGTGATCGCGGGGTTCGGTTACTGCGGGCGCGGCCTGGCCGAGCGGGCGCGGGGCCTCGGCTCGCGTGTCGTAGTCACCGAGATCGACCCGGTGAAGGCGCTGGACGCGACCATGCAGGGTTTCGCCGTCCGGCCCATGGCCGAGGCCGCCGTGGAGGGCGACGTCTTCATCACTGTCACGGGTAACCGCGACGTGGTGAACGCCGACCACCTCGCCGTGATGAAGGACGGGGCCATCCTCGCGAACTCCGGGCACTTCGACGTCGAGATCGACGTGCGGGCCCTCAGCGACATGGCCGTGGAGGTGCATCACGGGATCCGGCCGCAGACGGACGAGTACGTGCTGGCCGATGGGCGGCGCCTGGTGCTGCTCGCGGAGGGCCGTCTCGTCAATCTGGCCGCCGCGGAGGGGCATCCCGCGGCCGTGATGGACATGTCGTTCGCCGACCAGGCCCTCACCTGCGCGTGGCTGGCGGCGTCCCACGCGTCGCTGTCCCCGGCCGTCCACGACGTGCCGAAGGAGATCGACACGGAGGTCGCGCGGCTCAAGCTGGCCTCGATGTCGGTCTCCATCGACCTGCTGACCCCGGACCAGGAGGACTACCTGCACTCCTGGCGCATCGGATCCTGAGCCGTGCCCGCCGGAACGTACCTGCACCTCGACGACGGGCTTGAGGAGCGCTTCAAGTGCGCACCGGGGCCCGGCGGGTGGCGGTACACCTCCACGCGCCCCGACGGCGTCCGCGTCGACCTCGTCGTGGACGCGCGCTGGCGCCAGATCCGCGTCGAGGTCATCACGCCCGGCTGGTGGGTGCGCGGCGGCGTGACCGGCCAGGAACTGGCCTGGGTGCGCGCGGCCGGTGAGACGGGCACCGAGCACAGCGAGCGGGCGTCGGGCTTCCTTCACGACTCGCCGGGGTTCCTGATCGCCGTCGCCCGTTCCCTGGAACTGGACGAGGGCGCGCAGAGCGATGTCCGTCTCGTCCGGTTGAGCGGGACGTCGCTGTCGGCGCTGACGGCCCTGTGGCGCTGGCGGCTGGCGGGGACGTCCGTCCACGAGACGGACACCGGGCCGCTGACGGTGACGGAGTACGAGGTCACCGACCTGTCCACGGGCGAGGTCGAGTCGGTGCACCTGGCAGGGGACGTCGTGCTGGCCGCGCCCGGCATCGAGCTCACCGCCCTGGAATCCCCGCCGAACCTGCCCTGACCTGGCGTGCGGTATCTTCTCGTACTCTTCCGACAAGATCAGGTGTGGGGGGTTGTGTCGTGTACGGGCAGGTTCCGGAGGGGCAGGGCCAGGGTCACGGGCAGGGGCGGCCGCCGATGCCCGGCCCGCCTATGAGCGGCCCGCCGATGACTGGACCGTTCCCGCCCGCCGGGCCGCCGGGCCCGCCGCCGGCGGCGAAGCGTCCCTCGCCGATCGTGTGGGTGGCCGTGGCCGTGGCGGGCGTGGTCGTGCTGGCGGGCGTGGCCTTCCTGGCGCTCAACGGAACGGGCGCGCCGACCGGCCCGGTGAAGGCCGAGCAGTGCGTCGACACCGGGTTCGGGATGGACGACGGCAAAAGGATCCCGCCGAGCCTCCGGGTGAGCTGCGACGACACCAAGGCGAAGGCCAAGGTGGTGAAGGTCGTCGGCAAGAAGGAGGCGTCGGCCTTCCAGTTCGGTTCGCGTGCCGAGCCCGACTGCCCGAGCGGCACGGACGGCTTCACGAACGTTCGCGAGAAGAAGGAAGACAAGACCTACTACGAGGCGTGCGTGCGCAACCTCAAGGGCTCCCACCCGGGCGACCCTGGCGCGGGCGGGGCGTTCCTCTCGGCGGGCGACTGTGTGAGCAGCGGTTCCATCGGCTTCGGCAAGGAGCAGCCGTGCTCCAAGCCGGACTGGTACGGCAAGGTGATCGCGCGCGTCGGCGCGGAGAACGCGTGCCCGGCCAAGACGCTGGAGACCATGAAGCTGCGGTCCTTCGGCGGCGGGAACGCTGCGAACCCGGTGCTGTGCCTGGGCCCGGGGGGCGGCGTGCTGTCCCCGGGCGACTGCATCGAGGACCCCTCGTTCAACGTCGGTGACCTGGGCAAGGCCCAGTGCGAGTCCAGCGAGGCCATCGCGAAGGTCGTCGGCAGGGTCGCCACCACCAAGGAGTGCCCAGCAGAGGCCACCAACTACATGACCAGCGAGGGCGCCTTCCGGCCGGTGCTGTGCCTGAAGAAGCTGCGCCCGACGCTGACCGAGAAGCTGCGCTCGCTGCCGGGCTAAGGCTTCACCGTGACGCTGTGGGACGGCGTTCCAGGGTCGGCCCACACCGACAGGACGTGGCGGGTCGCGTCCCAGGACGTCCGCCACGTCCCGTCCCGGTCGGTCGAGGTGACCTTCGGGGCGGAGGGGAACCAGATTTCCGTGGGGCCTGCCACGCCGGGCTTGTTGCGCCAGGTCACGGTGAGCGTCCCGGACGTGTGGGTGACGCTGGTGAGCGTGCCGGCGACCGCGCGCGGGTAGGGCCGGGCGAGCAGTTTCGCGAAGAGGGTCGGCTCGCCCTTGCCGTCGGTGATTCCGGACGAGCCCGGGTCGTTCGACCAGTACGCCCAGCCGATGCCGAGTTCGTCCGCCATGGTGAGCCAGTCGCCGGTGAAGTCTGCGGCGCCTGGAGCGTCCTGTCCCATGCCACCGACCTCGCCCAGCCACATCGGCGCGTTCAGGCGGCGTGCGGCGGCGGGCATGTTCCGCTTCCAGAGCGTGAACTGCGCCTGGACGAGCATCTTCGCCACCCCGTCATAGGAGCCGCCCAGGTCGACCCCACCCGGATAGAAGTGCGGTGCCAGGACGATCCGGGGCCCACTGGGGCGCGGGTCCCGGACGGTGCCCAGCGACGTTTCCGCGCCCTCGTTCGAGCCGAGCGCCTGCGGTTCGACGAACACCCAGTTGTCGCCGTCCACCTTGCGGATCGCGTTGACGATGCCCTGGTAGAAGGGCGTGAGGATCGGGCCCTCGAAGAAGCCGAACTGGCGCGTCCCGCCGAAGGGCTCGTTCATCAGGTCGTAGCCCAGGACGGCAGGGACGCGGGAGAAGCGTCGCGCGACGTGCTGCCACATCGCCGTGTAGCGCTGCACCAGTTCCGGGTGCTTGCCGGTGTTGTTCCAGAAGTTGTCGTAGGCGCGCAGGATTCCGGGCTGGAGATACGTCAGCACCCACGGGTCCTGCGGTGTGCAGGGCATTCCGTCGGTGAAGGTGGCCCAGGCAGGGGCGCCGTTACCGGAACCCTCGCACGCGGCCGGACCGTAGATGTCCTGGTGCATGTCGAGGATGACGTGCATGCCCTGCTGGCCGTACCAGGCGACACGTTCGGCGACGTCGTCCAAGTAGGCGTCGTCGTAGCGGCCCGGCTCCGGCTCGACGTTCTTCCACTGCACCAGGTACCGGACGGAGTTCGTGCCCAGCTCGCGGGCCTCCCGGACGACGTCCTCACGCTTCACCCACGGCAGCCCGTCCGGGCCTTTGGCGCTGCCCGCGGTGTTGAGCCCGTGCAGGAGGAGCGTCCTGCCCTGGTCGTCGGTGATGGCGGGAAGCGGCGCCGTCTGTGCGCGGGCGGGCGCCGCGGTCAGGGCCGGTGAAGTCACCGTGAGCGCCGCGAGGGCGACCCGGCCGAGGGCAGTACGGACGCGCATGCCGCCTCCTGAACCTGAAATTTCTTCGGATTCTAGGAGCCGGCGCCGTTATTGACAATCTTGTCAGTAGCCCTGATACGGGCCCTGCGGCGGCGGACCGCCCGCGGGCCCCGCCGGATACGGCACCGGCGGCCGGGGCGGGTTCAGGACGTTCTGGTACGGCCCGGCGCCGTACTCGTTGGGCGGGAGGAACCGCGGCTGCCCGGGCTGGGGAGCGCTGAACGGCGGCGGCGCGGGAGGCCCCTGCCGCGGCGGGCCGTACGGCGCGGGCCCCGCCACCGCCATCGCCGGGACGGGCACGGGCGCGGCGCCCCAGGCGGGAAGGCCGAAACGGCGCATCCGGCGCGCCCGGCGCTCGGCGAGCCGCAGCTCCTCCCGATGGCGGCGCTCCGCGAGGACGGCCGACAGCAGGATCTCGGGCCGCACCCCCGGCGGTGGTGGCGGACTCACCACCGCCACGACCTGCGAGGCGACCCGCTGCCCCAGCGTGTCGCGGACCTCCGGCAGCAGCTCCCAGAACCGCGACAGGTACTGGCGGGCCGTCATCGCCAGCTCGTCCGACAGCAGGGACAGCTCCAGGTTCCGCGCCCACCAGGCGAGCTGCGGCGGCATCACCGCGACGGGACCCAGCAGCGCCGACGCGGGCACCCGCTCCTGGATGACGATCGTCCCGGCGAACAGGTCGCCGAGCCGCTTGCCACGCCGGTTGCAGAACGACGTGATCAGCGCCGGCGAGCCGTAGAACAGCCAGAACTCGATGAACCCGGCGAGCGCCCGCACCAGCGCCTGCCGGAACCGGACCGGCCCGCCGTCGTCGCCGACGACGCGGAGCCCGACGGCCATCTTGCCCAGCGTCCGCCCCCGCGACAGCGTCTCGAACGCGCACGGATACCCGACGATCACGGCGACGACGGCGAGCAGCGTCAGCCCGACCGTCCAGGCGTCGTCGGCCACCAGCGAGGTCATCGCCGTGACGTAGACGACGATGTTCAGCAGCACCGCCTGGAAGAGCAGGTCGAGGAGGACGGCGCAGGCACGGCTGGCCAGCCGCGCGACCCGGATGTCGAGCGCGACGGCCTCGCCGGTGACGAGATCGGCCATGTCCTGTCCTCCGATGCGGGCGGACTGACCATTGTGCCGGTTCGGCGGACCGAGGCGTTAGTCTCGCCGGGTGGACGTCGACGCCTACGTGGCCGCGCACAACGCCGAATGGCTGCGCCTCGAACGGCTCATCAACCGCGGCCGCAGGCTGACCGGCGCGGAAGCCGACGAACTGGTCGATCTCTACCAGCGCACGGCGACGCACCTGTCGGTCGTCCGGTCCAGCTCGCCCGACCCCCAGCTCGTGGGACGGCTGTCGTCGCTCGTGGCGCGCGGCAGAGCCGCGGTGGGCGGCGCGCAGGCGCCCCTCTGGCGCGACGTCACCCGCTTCGCGACCGTGTCGTTCCCCGCGGCCGCGTACCGGATGCGGTGGTGGTGGCTCGGCAGCGCCATCCTCGGCAACCTGCTGTCGCTCGCCCTAGCGATCTGGGTCGTGCACAGCCCGGAGGTCCAGGCGACCATCGGGACGCCTGACGAGATCCGCGAACTCGTCGAGCACGACTTCGCGAACTACTACACCGAGCACTCGGCGTCCTCGTTCGCCTTCCAGGTGTGGGTCAACAACGCCTGGGTGTCGGCGACCGCGCTCATCTTCGGGATCCTCCTAGGCATCCCGACCGTGTACGTCCTGCTGCTGAACCAGGTCAACCTCGGGATCAGCGGCGGCCTGATGTTCGCCTACGGCAAGGGCGGGGTGTTCTTCGGGCTGATCCTCCCGCACGGCCTGCTGGAGCTCACCGCCGTCTACCTGGCCTGCGCCGGGGGCCTCAAGCTCGGCTGGACGATCGTCGACCCCGGCCCGCGCCGCCGCGGCCAGGCCCTCGCCGAGGAGGGCCGCGCCGCCGTCAGCATCGCCCTCGGCCTCGTCGCGGTCCTGCTCGTGTCCGGCCTCATCGAGGGCTTCGTGACCGGCTGGGTCCACATCACCTGGCTGCGCATCACGATCGGCGTCATCGCCGAGACCGCGTTCCTCGCCTACGTGATCGTCCTGGGCCGCCGAGCCGTCCGCCAAGGCGAAACCGGCGACGCGGACCTCCACCCAGACCTGGCACCGGTTTCTGCTTAGCATTTCTCTCCTCCTTCGGGCCTTGAAGGCCCTCCATCGTCGAGAAACGCGGGCGATCGCTGGCATCGCTTCGACTCGCCTGGCGGCTCGCTGCGCGATCAGATTCTTGCTTCGCTCGAATCTGCCTTCGGACGCGATCGCAACTCTTGAGGTTGTTGCTTGGTTGCGGTGGAGGCTGGGGTTCTTACAGCCTTCCTGCGGCTTTGAGGGCCAGGTAGGCGTCGGCTAGGGCGGGGGCTATTTCCGCCGGTGGGGCGTCCACCACTTCTACGCCGTGGCCTCTCAGTTCGGCCGTCAGGCGGCGGCGTTCGGCTCTCGACCGTTCGGCGGCGGCGGCGTCGTAGACCGACGCCAGGTCGCCGCGCGACTCCGCCATCTCCGCGACGCGCGGGTCCGACACCGCGGCGATCATGACGAGGTGCCGGGCGGTGAGCTGCGGCAGCAGGGGCAGCAGCCCCTCCTCGATCGCGGCGGTGTTCAGGTCGGTGAGCAGCACGACGAGGCACCGCTGCCGGACCCGCGCCATCAGCGTCGACACCATCCCGGCGGCGTCGCATTCGAGCAGCTCCGGGTCCAGCGGCGCGAGGGCGTGCACCATCGCGGGCAGCAGGTCGGTGCGGGACGCTCCCTCGACGCGGGCGCGTACGCGGCGGTCGTAGGCGAGCAGGTCGACGCGGTCGCCCGCGCGGGACGCCAGGGCGCCGAGCAGCAGCGCCGCGTCCATCGAGCAGTCGAGCCGGGGGATGTCGCCGACGCGGCCCGCGGACGTGCGGCCCGTGTCGAGGACGAGGTAGATGCGGCGGTCGCGTTCGGGGCGCCAGGTCCGCACGACCACGTCGCCGCGCCGTGCCGTGGCGCGCCAGTCGATGGACCGGACGTCGTCGCCGTCCACGTACTCGCGCAGGGAGTCGAACTCGGTGCCCTGTCCGCGGATCAGCGCGACGTGCGCGCCCGTCAGCTCCCGCAGCCGGGCGAGCTTGGCGGGCAGGTGGCGGCGGGACGGGAACGCGGGCAGCGCCCGGACGGTCCAGGGCGCGGAACGCGAGAGCTGCCGCGCGGCGAGCCCGAGCGGCCCCACAGAGCGGACGACGACGGTGACGGCCTTCCGGTCGCCGCGGCGGGTGGGCGTCAGGGTCATCTCGACGCGGCGCCGCTCCCCGGCGGGCACGTCCACCTTCACCATGCGGGGCGTGGCGCCCGCGCTGGGCGGCCACACGTCCCGCAGCCGGGCCTTGAGGCGCCGCCGGCCGAGGTTCTCCACGATCAGCGCCACCTGGGCCGTCTCGCCGAGGCGCACGCTGGTGTCGCCGGCGCGGTGGAAGCGCAGGGCCCGCACGTTCCCGGCCAGGGCGAGGTCGGCGACGACGCCGAGGAGCAGGACGCCCCACACCGCGAAGAGCGTCCACCAGCTCGGCGCGAGCAGCGGGACGATCGCGCCGAGGAGGGCCAGCAGCCCGAGACGCCCGGTCAGCGCCATCAGCGCGGGGCGGGGACGTGGGCGAGGATGCCCTCCAGCACGCCGTCGGCGGTCGCGCCCTCCAGCTCGGCCTCGGGACGCAGCTGGACGCGGTGCCGCAGCGTGGGCCTGGCCAGCGCCTTCACGTCGTCCGGCGTGACGTAGTCGCGGCCCGACAGCCACGCCCAGGCGCGGGACGTGGCCAGCAGCGCCGTCGCACCGCGCGGCGACACGCCGAGCTGCAGGGACGGGGACTGCCGGGTGGCCCTGCACAGGTCCACGACGTAGGCGGCGACCTTGGGGTCGAGGTGCACGGTCCTGACGGCGGCCTGCCCGGCGGCCAGCTCGGCCGCACCGGCGACCGGCTTCACCTCGGACAGGTCGCGGGGGTCGAACCCGGCGGCGTGCCGCTGGAGCATGGAGATCTCCTCGTCCCGGGTGGGGACGGGCACCGACAGCTTGACCAGGAACCGGTCGAGCTGGGCCTCGGGCAGGGGATAGGTCCCCTCGTACTCGATCGGGTTCTGCGTCGCGCACACGACGAACGGGTCGGGCAGGGGGCGCGCGGTGCCCTCCACCGAGACCTGGCGCTCCTCCATGGCCTCCAGCAGGGAGGCCTGCGTCTTGGGCGGCGTCCGGTTGATCTCGTCGGCGAGCAGGAGGTTGGTGAAGACCGGGCCCTCGCGGAAATCGAACTCCGCCGTCCGGTTGTCGTACACCAGCGAGCCGGTCACGTCGCCGGGCATCAGGTCGGGGGTGAACTGGACGCGTTTGAAGTCCAGGTCGAGGGCCCGCGACAGCGTCTTGATGAGCAGCGTCTTGGCCGTGCCGGGGACGCCCTCCAGCAGCACGTGGCCGCGGCAGAGCAGCGCGATCACCAGCCCGGTCACCACGGAGTCCTGGCCGACGACCGTCTTGGCGACCTCACCGCGCAGGGCCGCGAGCGCCGCGCGGGCCATCTCGGCCTGGCGCCGGGCGTCCTCGGAGATCGTGCCCGGCCCCGCGCCGCCGGGGGCGCCGCCGGGCACGTCGTCCTTCCCGAGCTCTACAGGGGGGTTCAAGACTGGCGTACCTGCCTTTCCAGGTCGTCGAGGACGTCGGTGAGGGCGATCAGCCCGGCGTCGTCCAAGGGTTCAGGACCGTACAGGGCCGCTCCGACGTACGTCTCTTCGTACGCCGTGCGGCGGGCGACCGCCGTGACGATCTCCTGCGCGGCGGAGGGATCCTGCGCGCTGCTGCGGGGGAGCCCGAGGAGCGGCACGAGGCGTTCGCGGGCGCCGGAGCGCAGTGCGTCCGAGGCCCGGTCGCGGGCGCGGCCCGCGCGGTACAGGCGGGCGAGGCCCTCGACCGTCTCGGCGGACCGGACGACGACGGGCAGCGCCTCCGCCACGACCGGGCCGAGGCGGCGGGCCCGCCACAGGGCCACCAGCAGCACCGCGACGAGCAGCTGGAGGATGAGCAGTTTCACGCCGAACGGCAGCAGGTCGCCGAGCGACCGCTGCCCCGCGCCGGAGCCGGCCTTCGGCAGGTCCGGGGCGAGCCAGACCGCCGACGTGCCCGCACCGGCGAGGTTCATGGCCAGGGCGGCGTTGCCCTCCTCGGTGAGCCGCCGGTTCGTCAGCGGCGCGGCCGAGCCGAGCACCGTGACGGTGTGCGCGCCGGTGCCGACCTGGACGAGCCTCGCGTCGCCGTAGTCGGTCCGGTAGCAGGCGGTGCCCGTGCCCGCGACCTCGTAGGTCTCCGACTCGTGGAAGTCGACCGGCCCCGCGAGGGACGCCACGGGCAGGTTGCAGCCCGGCCCGGCGACCTCCTGCGTCGACGGGCTCCGCCTGCGCACCTGCGGGGCGAACGCGTCCAGCGCGAACGACGTCGGCCGGACGAGCAGCACGTCGGCCGGGACGCCGCTCAGCCGTTCCAGGTCCTCCTCGGTGAGCCGCTCCGTGCGGGTCACCACGAGGACCGTGCCCGGTCCGGCCGCGCTCAGGGCGTCGCCGGTGTTCCGGGCCACCGTCACCGGCGTGCCGTGCTGCCGGAGGATCTCCGCGAGCGCCCGGCTGCCGTCCTGCTTCGGCGACTCCGGATCGAGCGCCTCGGCCGACGCGGAGGGGCGCAGCGCGGCCAGCACCACCGCGACCACGATCATCGCGACGACCGTCGCGACGACGCCGCGCGCCGACCGCCAGCGGCGCCCCGCGACCTGCCGGGCGGACGCCTCCGCGGCGGGCCGCGCGCCGCGCGGCGGGGAGGCCGTTACCACCGCGGCCCCCCTTCGTCGCCGGTTCCGGCCAGGGTGAGGTCGTCGGACTCCAGCGGTTTCGGCCGCGCCGCGCGCAGCCGCTCGTCCAGCTCCTTCATCCGCGCGTATCCCTCGGGGGTTCCCGGCCGGTCCCCGTACCAGACGTCGTCGAAGATCTGCACGCCCGCGGCCAGCTCCCCGGCCAGCGCGGGCACCGCCTCGCCCGCCTCGGCCGCCAGCTCGTCGGCGGTCCGGCCCGGCCGCGCCGACAGCACCGCGCGCTCCTCGAGGTCGCGGGCGATGGCGCGCAGCCGCTCCCGGATCGCCTCGGCCCACTGCCCGGCCTCCGCGTGCCGCTCCGCCGCCTGCCGGTGGTCGAGCGCGGTGGACGGCACGTCCTCCAGCAGCGGGTCCTTGCGGGAGCGCGGGTTGCGGCGCCCCCACATCAGCCACACGACCAGCGCGACCGCGACCAGAACGATCACGACGACGATGGCGATGGACGTCCACCCGCCGCCGCTGCCCTGCGACTCCGGGGCGGGCGCCTTCTCGAACAGATGGCGCAGCCACTCGGCGAAGTCGTCCCAGGCCCGCTCCAGCCAGGACGGCTTGTCGCGCTGGTAGACCTGCTTCTCCAGCTCGCGGCGGGCCATCTCGCGGGCCTCGTCGCGGCCGATCGGATCCAGGATCACGTGCCCGCTCCCGTCCACGGACGCGCCTGTGCCGGGCCGGCGTGCGCCGGGCCCGTCCGCCACAGGTCGATGAACCCCTCGTCCTGCTCGGCGTCCCGCTCTCCAGCGGCCGCCCGCTCCCCGGCGACGGCGGCGGCCGACCGCCCCCGGGTGCGCAGGTCCAGGTCGAAGCCCTCCCGGCGCATCCGCCGGTCCATGTAGAGCAGCGCGATCACACCTGCGTCGAACGGCATCACCACGGACCAGCTCACGATCCGCCCCGCGGTGTCCACCGCGAGCGCGCCCATCGTCGACCCGCTGCCGGAGGAGTCCTCAAAGAAGATCAGCTGCGCGAACAGGAACGGGATCCGCAACGCGAAGAAGCCCATGAACACGGTCACGAGCAGGGCCAGCAGGAGCGTCCCGCACGTCCGGAACCAGCGCCCCTTGGAGAGGGTCGTCGCGCGGCGCAACGCGCCGCCGACGGTCTGCCGCTCCAGGACGACCGCCGGGACCGCCTGGACGAACAGGATGTACAGCCACACCATCAGCCCGATGCCGACGGGGAAACCGAAGAACCCCGCGAGCACCGCGAACGCCGGGCGCTCCCCGGCGATCAGGAGGAAGAACGGCACGACCGGCAGGGCCAGCGCGCCCAGCGAGACGCCCATGACCGCCGCCGCGGTGCCGACCAGCCGGCCGAGGCGCGGGCGGGCGTCCCGCCACGCCTGCCCCGGCCCGATCGGCATGCCCACGAGCTCGCGTCCCAGGATCGGCGCCACCAGCCCCGCCAGCAGCAGGATCCCGAACGCCGACAGCACCAGCCCCAGCAGCGTCAGGGTCAGCTGGGCCCCCAGCGACTCCATCAGCACGTCCGGGGTCACCTCGTCGCGGGCCTCGTCGCCGATGAAGAAGTAGGCGGCGACCGAGCTCGTCACCTGGATCACCGTGCTGACCGCCACCGACAGGCCCAGCGTGGCGCGCGGCCTGCGCCGGATCCCGGTGATCGCGCCGTCCAGCATCTCCGAGATGGACATGGGACGGAACGGGACGCCCCGCGCCACATCGGTGGCGTCGGCGCCGTCGTCCCAGCCGTCCGGTCCCGGCATCCCGTCTCCCCTGCGCTCTCCGGCGGGTCGGCGGCGCGTCCGATCTGGCCCGTTCCGGGCCGTTACGTGGCCGCCGGTCAGGTCATCCTGTCACGGGCGCGGTGTGAATCTTGCGCCCGTTCCCGGAGTCGCGCCTACCATGGCGGGCCGCCCGGACGATGCGGGGGAGCGCCGTACGACGCAAACGCGGGTAACCTTGCACGCCAAGGCATAACTCTCCCTGGCGAGGTGGCGCCGGAGCATCGCGCCCCACTCCACCGAACCCCGACTTGTGACGATGAGGGCCATGAGAGGACGTGTACTGGTCGTCGACGACGATCTCGCGCTCGCCGAGATGCTCGGCATCGTGCTGAGGGGCGAGGGCTTCGAGCCGTCGTTCGTCCACGACGGCGACAAGGCGCTCGAGGCGTTCCGGGAGACCCGGCCCGACCTCGTGCTGCTCGACCTGATGCTGCCGGGAGCCGACGGCATCGACGTGTGCCGGCAGATCCGCGCCGAGTCCGGCGTGCCGATCGTCATGCTGACCGCCAAGAGCGACACCGTGGACGTCGTCCTCGGCCTGGAGTCGGGCGCCGACGACTACATCGTCAAGCCGTTCAAGCCCAAGGAGCTGGTCGCGCGCGTGCGCGCCCGCCTGCGCCGCACCGACGAGCCGGCGCCCGAGACCCTGCAGATCGGCGACATCACCATCGACGTCGCCGGCCACTCGGTCAAGCGCGGCGACCGGCACATCCCGCTCACGCCGCTGGAGTTCGACCTGCTCGTCGCCCTCGCCCGCAAGCCCCGCCAGGTCTTCACCCGCGAGGTGCTGCTGGAGCAGGTCTGGGGCTACCGGCACGCCGCCGACACGCGGCTGGTGAACGTGCACGTCCAGCGGCTCCGCGCCAAGATCGAGAAGGATCCGGAACGGCCAGAGATCGTCGTCACCGTGCGCGGGGTCGGCTACAAGGCCGGCCCGGCCTGACGCCGTCCCGCAGCCCGTTGACACGCCGATGACCGACCAGCGCCCCGCCGGACCGCCGCGCCGCCTCGCGGACCTCCCATGAACGTCGACATGAGGAGGGCGAAGCGGTTCGTCCGGCGCGGGCTGGGCGCGGTCCGGCGCGTCCTGCAGGGCGCCGCGCGCACCGGCTACCTGCGCTGGCGCCGGTCGATCCAGGTCCGCGTCGTCACGTCCACCCTGTTCATCTCGGCGATCGTGGTGGCGATCCTCGGCGCGTTCCTCATGCAGCAGGTGTCGTCCGCGCTGATGGACGGCAAGGTCAAGGCGGCCCGACTCCAGCTGGACGACGGCCTCGCGCAGGTCCAGCGCGACCTGGGCAACTCCACGGGGGACGGCAGCAGGCTGAACTCGACGATCGACCGGCTCAAGGCCCGCAGCGGGCCATCGGGGCTCTACGAGGTCTACATCCGCGACACCACCGAGCAGTACTTCGACGGGTACACGACCAACGAACTGCGCCAGGAGAGCGTCCCCAAGCGGCTCCGCGAGGAGCTGAAGAACGCGCCCGCCGGGTCCCGCGCCTACACCTACGGCAAGCTCTCCTACATCGGAGACCGCTCGGACGAGCGCGGCCTCATCGTCGGCGGCAAGACCGGCCAGTTCGAGCTCTACTACCTGTTTCCGCTGACGCAGGAGCAGCAGACGCTCACCAACGTCAGCCGCTCCCTGGCCGGAGTGGGCATCGTCCTGGTGCTGCTGCTGGCCGCGATCGCGTCCCTGGTCACGCGGCAGGTCGTCATCCCGGTCCGGCTCGCGGCCCAGGGCGCGCAGAGGCTCGCCGCCGGACGCCTCGAAGAGCGCATGCGGGTCCGGGGCGAGGACGACCTGGCCCGGCTCGCCCGCTCCTTCAACGACATGGCCGCCAACCTCCAGGAGAAGATCGGCGAGCTGGAGGACCTGTCGCAGGTGCAGCGCCAGTTCGTCTCCGACGTCTCCCACGAGCTGCGCACCCCGCTGACCACGATCCGGATCGCCGCGGACATGCTCTACGAGAACCGCGACGGCTTCGCCGACCCGTCCGTCGGGCGGTCCGCGGAGCTGCTGCAGAGCCAGCTGGAGCGGTTCGAGTCCCTCCTGGCCGACCTGCTGGAGATCAGCCGCCACGACGCCGGCGCCGCGACGCTCGACGCCGAGTCCCTCGACATGCGCGACCTCGTCCTGCGCGTCGTCGGCGACATCCAGGGCCTCGCCGAGCGCAAGGGCAGCAAGGTCATCCTGCAGCTGCCGGGCGAGCCCTGCATGGCCGAGGTCGACCGCCGCCGCGTCGAGCGCATCGCGCGCAACCTCCTCGTCAACGCCGTCGAGCACGGCGAGGGCGAGGACATCGTCGTCTCCGTGGGCGCCGACCGCGACGCCGTCGCCGTCGCCGTCCGCGACCACGGGGTCGGGCTGAAACCGGGGGAGGGGCAGATGGTCTTCGACCGCTTCTGGCGCGCCGACCCGGCCCGCGCCCGCACCACCGGCGGCACCGGGCTCGGCCTGTCGATCTCCCGCGAGGACGCGCAGCTGCACGGCGGCTGGCTCCAGGCGTGGGGAGAGCCCGGCGCGGGCTCCCAGTTCCGCCTCTCGCTGCCGCGCGTGGCCGGGGCCGAACTGCGGGGCTCGCCGCTGCCGCTCGTCCCGCCCGGAGCCGGTGACGCCCGCCCGCTGTTCGCGGAGCTGGAGGCCGGCGAATGAGCCCCTGCGCGGGAACCCGGCGGATCACGTGCCTGCTCGCCGCCGCCGTCCTGGTCCTGGGCGGCGCCGGCTGCGCGAACGTCCCGAGCGGCGGGCAGGTCGTCTCCGGCAAGCCCGCCGAGCGCGCCGAGCGCGTCGACGACCCCTACGTCCGGCTGATCCCGGTGAAGCCGCGCCCCGAGTGGGGGCCCGCCCAGATCGTCTCGGGCTTCCTCTCCGCGTCCGCGAGCTTCGACGACGGCCACAAGGTCGCCAAGCAGTACCTGTCCGGCCAGACGTCCTGGAACCCCGGCCTGCGGCCCTTCGTGACCGTGCTGGCGAGCCGCATCACCGACCCGCACGTGATCAAGTCGTCCGCCGACCAGGCGACCGTCCGCGTCACCGGCGAAGAACTCGGCACGATCACCGCCGACGGCCAGTACACCGCCTCCCCGAAGGCGCTCGACGCCACCTTCCAGCTCACCCGCACCCCGCAGGGCGTCTGGCGCATCACCGGCATACCCGGCGACGACAAGGCCGGCCTGCTGCTCACCAAGGACGACGTCGAGCGCGCCATGCGCACCGTCAACCTGTACTTCTTCGCGCCCGACCGGCGCACCCTCGTCCCGAACGGCATCTTCCTGCCCGTCGTGAACCGTCAGACGCTGCCCACCCAGCTCGTCCAGGCCCTGCTGACCGGCCCGACCTCCTGGCTGAACGGCGCGGTCGACACCGCCTTCCCGGAGGGCACGCGGCTCCGGCGCACCGTGCAGATCGACAAGGACGTCGCGACCGTCGACCTCACGGGCCAGGCCCGCGGCGGCGACGTCGAGCGCATGTCGGCGCAGCTCTCGTGGACGATGCGGCAGCTCTCGGAGATCAAGTCGTGGCGGCTGTCGATCGAGGGCAAGACCGTCGCCCCCGACGGGACCGACGCCACGCAGCCCGTGAACGGCTGGGAGGGCAACTCGCCCGACGGCCAGGTCCCCTCCGAGGGCGTCCAGCAGAGCGCCTACGTCGTCGGGCCCTCCGGCTTCCTCGGCACCCTGGAGAGCGACCGCGCCCAGCCCGTCGTGACCGGCGCCGCCGGCCGCCTCACCCGTCCCGCCGTCGCCCCCGACCACCAGGAGTTCGCCGGTCTGAGCGCCGACGAGAGCCAGGTCCTGGTCGCCGCCCCCGTCACCGGCCAGCCCGCGCCCCGCCTCCTGCTGACCGCGCGTCCCGGAGCCCGCTTCACCGCGCCGACCTGGAGCCACGACGGCACCCTGTGGGTCGTGGAGACGAAGAAGGACGAGTCCTCGCTCTGGGTGCGCAAGCGCGGCAAACCGCCCGTCCGCGCCGCCCACTGGGGCCTGGGCGGCCGCGAGGTCCTCGCCTTCCGCGTGGCCCGCGACGGGGTCCGCGCGGCGGTGATCGCCCGCGTGGACGGCCGCCCCCAGGTCCAGGTGGGGCGCATCGTCCAGTCTTCCGGCGGCGCCGTGGACGTCGGGTCGTTCCTGCCCGTCAGCTCCGAGCTCCAGGACGCCGTCGACCTCGCCTGGCGCGACTACGGCACCCTCGCCGTCCTCGGCCGCGCCAAGCGCGACTCGCAGACGCTGCCGTTCCTGATGCCGATCAGCGGCAGCGCCATCACGTCCCTGGGCGTCGGCTCCCTCGGCGAACCCCGCACGATCGCCGCCGCGCCGGGCGCCCCGATCCTCATCGGCACCCGCTCCTCCGGCAAGGACCAGGTCTGCCGCCAGCGCTCCCCGAGCAACTCCTACAGCGCCTGGATCTGCCCCACCCCCGCCAAGGACCCCTCCTACCCCGGCTGACCCGCGCCCAGGACGTCCGCGACACGCCGAAGCGTCGAGGCGGTCCGCCGATCGCTCGGGGCCTCCTTGATCACGGAGAGTTATCCACAGTTCGGGGAGTCCGGGCGAGAGGCGGGGGCGTCCGGCATCGTCGGGGGCATGGGTGTTCTCGCTGAACTGATCGACCTGCTTCTTCCGCAGTGCTGCGCCGGGTGCGGGCATCGGCCCGGGCTGCTGTGCGACGCGTGCGCACGTCCCTTGCGGGCGGATGCGCGCCCGGCAGGGCAGGCGCCCGCCGGGCTGCCCCCTCCGTGGACCGTGGCGGCCTATGAGGGGCCGCTCCGCACGATCCTGGCCTCCTACAAGGAGCGCGGACGTGCGGCCCTCGCCGTCCCTCTGGGGGAGGCCCTGGCGACGTCCGTGTACGCGGCCCTCCCGTCCGGCCCCGACCCGCCGATGGTGGTGTGGGTGCCGTCGGGGCGCGGCGCCGTGCGTCGACGCGGCCACGACCCTTTGCGGGGGGCGGTGCACGTCGCGGTTCAGCGGCTTCGCGCGAGCGGTGTCCCCGTGACCTCGCTCGGCGCCCTTCGGCAACGGGGGCGGGTCGCCGACCAGGCCGGGCTCTCCGCCAGGGAACGGGCCGCCAACCTGGCGGGGGCCATCGAGGTGCGCGCCGAGGTCGCCGGGCGCAGCGTCGTCCTGGTCGACGACGTGGTCACGACGGGCGCGTCCCTCGCCGAGGCCGCGCGGGCCCTGCGGGCCGCCGGCGCTGACGTGGCCGGAGCGGCGACCATCGCGGCGACGCCCCGGCACCGGCTCTGGTGACTCCGCGTAGTGAAAGTTGTCGGACCTGTGTGGTGTAGGGGGACAGTGTGAAGTTAATCGAGTCACATTGGGACATGGGGCAGCAGAGATTTCGGAAACTCACCGGGGAGTCAGTCCCATCTGACCTGGGCGGGCGTTGGGCCTGTGAGCGGCTTGCACACAAGGGTTTCGCGTCCGTGACGGGCCCTCGCGGGGGCGGCGGAAGACCCCGCTGAGGCAGTCAACGATGACGGTCAGTGAGTTTTTCCTCGCCGCACCCCCCTGACATTCGTGGCGTAAGGGGTTAGCGTTCCTGACATGGCACCCGCCCGGGTCCGTGGTTGCGTTGGATCGCAGTGCCCGTCAGGGGCACGGCAGACGATCCGGCTAGCCGATGCCAGGCGCAGGCGAAACGGCCCACGTAAGGCGACTTCTCGTCGACCGATCACGGTGCGCCTTAGAGGTAAGTCCTGCCCCGTCGAGGGATCCGACATCCCCCGAACCGGGAGAAGGGCAGTAGTGGCGAGAGCGCCGCGAGCCCCTCAGCAGGCGGATGTGGGGACGAAGACCAGGTCGGCCGGGCGGGTGCGACCCACCGTCCTTTGGTACCCGTACGGGGCCGTCAGGGGCCCCGGAACGGGCAGGAAACGTAACCGGGAGAAGGGGGGTCCCACGTGAACATCACCGTGAGGGGCCGGCACACCGACGTCAACGACAGGTTCCGTCGGCACGTCGACAACAAACTCGCCAAGATCGAGCGGCTCGACCAGAAGGTCATCCGCGTGGACGTGGAGGTCTCAGAGGAACGCAACCCGCGCCTTGCCGACCAGCGCGAGCGAGTGGAGCTCACGATCCGCTCCCGCGGCCCGGTGATCCGGGCCGAGGCCGCCGCCGACGACCGCTACGGAGCCCTCGACCTGGCGCTGGACAAGCTGGAGTCGCGGCTCCGCCGCGACTCGGAGCGGCGCAAGGGGCACGGCGCCAAGAACCACGGCGGCAAGGGCCGCGCCAAGCTCGCCACGATGGAGACGCTCCCCGAGGCACTCCCCGCCGTCGCGCCCGAGCCCGCCGAGCAGCCCGCACCGGCCGCGGAGGCCGAGCCCGTGGCGGTCTCGCCGGAAGAGAACCTCGTCCCCATCCCCATGGACGGCGACGGCCCCCTCGTCGTCCGCGAGAAGTTCCACCAGGCCGAGCCGATGGGCATCGAACAGGCCCTCTTCGAGATGGAGCTCGTCGGCCACGACTTCTTCCTGTACCGCGACAAGTCCACCGGGCACCCCTCGGTCGTCTACCGGAGGCGAGGCTGGGACTACGGAGTCATCAGGCTTGTCGAAGAGTGATGCGGTACTCGCGTCACGTCACCGCCCGAACCATGTCATGATCTGAAAAGGCGCACCAGCCGACCGCGACGCGGCGCGTCCCGGGAACCTCCCGGGGCGCGCGGCGGTTAACCGGGAGACACCCCGGTCCGAAATCCCCCGGGTTCGTCCCCGGACCCCGTAGGTTCCCAGGACGACCCGTAGGAGAACGACCCTCCGGCAGTTCCATATCGCTGAATAGTGAAGGGGGGAAGCGGCGTCTCCTCCACGCCGCGACTCTGGTGAGCGAGAAGCCCGAGACTCGCGACGCCGCGGCGGTACCCCGCCAGTCCGGCGCCGGCACCGCCCCCGCCGGCCGGGAGGCGAAGGCGCCGACCGGAGCGGCAGACCCCATCGGCGTGCTCATCGTCGACGACCACGCGCTGTTCCGCCGCGGCCTGGAGATGGTCCTGCAGGGCGAGGACGACATCGAGGTCATCGGCGAGGGCGGCGACGGCCAGCAGGCCGTGGAGATGGCCGGCGACCTGCTGCCGGACGTCGTCCTCATGGACATCCGGATGCCGCGCCGCAGCGGCATCGAGGCCTGCACCGCGATCAAGGACGCCGCGCCCAGCGCGAAGATCGTCATGCTGACCATCAGCGACGAGGAGGAGGACCTCTTCGAGGCGATCAAGGCCGGCGCCAGCGGCTACCTGCTCAAGGAGATCTCGATCGACGAGGTCCCGCAGGCCGTCCGCGCCGTCCACGGCGGCCAGTCGCTGATCAGCCCGTCGATGGCGTCCAAGCTCATCACCGAGTTCGCCTCGCTGGCCAAGCGCAGCGAGGAGCGCACCCAGCAGGTCCCCGCGCCCCGCCTCACCGAGCGCGAGATGGAGGTCCTGCGCCTCGTCGCCCGCGGCCTCGGCAACCGCGAGATCGCGCGCGAGCTGTTCATCTCCGAGAACACGGTGAAGAACCACGTGCGCAACATCCTGGAGAAGCTCCAGCTCCACTCCCGGATGGAAGCCGTCGTCTACGCCGTCCGCGAAAAACTCCTCGAGATCACCTGAGCCAGGGCAACCGGCAATCCGGTTTTGTCGGTGTTGTGTCGTAGCATCGCCGACGTGGTGGAACTCAGCGCGGACGAGGCACGGCGGATCCAGTTGCGCGCCCAGGGATTCCTGGGGGCGCGCCCCAAGGGGGGCGTGCCGGCGATGCTGGAACGGCTCGGCGCCGTCCAGCTCGACACGATCTCGGTCCTGGCCCGGTCCCACGAGCTGGTGCCCTACGCCCGCCTCGGCGCGGTCGGTCGCGACAGGATCGAGGCCGCCTACTGGGGCGCGCCCCGCGCCGCCAAGTCCGGAACGCGCCGCTCCGCAAAGCCCGCGCCGACCCCCGGGCCGACCGATGACCGCCCAGCCGCCAACGGTCCGGCCGCCAACGGTCCGGCCGCCAACGGGCCGGGGCCTGGCGATACCGCTTTCGGTCGGGCTCCTGGCGGTTCGGTTTCTGGTGGCTTGAGCGCGGGGGGCTCGGGGGGCGCTGGGGCGCTCTCGGGCGGTTCGCGTGCGGGTGGGACGTTCGAGTACTGGGCGCATGCCGCGTCCATCCTGCCGATGGCCGACTGGCCGCTGTTCGCGTTTAGGCGCCGTGCCTACGTGCGTCGCGGCTGGCGGTGGCACAAGGTGCCCGAGGGCGTCTGCGACGAGATCCGCGCACGGCTGGGCGCGGACGGCCCCCTCACCACCAAGGAGCTCGGCGGCGCCAAGGCGAGCGCCGACTGGTGGGACTGGAGCGACCACAAGATCGGCATCGAGTGGCTGCTGGACATCGGCGAGGTCGTCTGCGTCGAACGGATCGGCTGGCGCCGCGTGTACGACCTCGCCGAACGCGCCGTCCCTGGAGACCTTCTCGCGCTGGACCTCGACGACGACGCCTGCCTCACCGCCCTCGTCGCCCGCGCGGGGCGGGCCCTCGGCGTGGCCACCCGCGGCGACCTCGCCGACTACTACCGGATCAAGCAGGACCAGGTCGACCGCGTGATCGAGGCGACCGGGCTCGTGCCCGTCGAGGTCGCCGGATGGACCCAGCGGGCCTGGGCCGACCCCGGCGCGCTGGAGTCGACGCCCAAGGGCAGGCACGCCACCGTGCTGCTCTCGCCCTTCGACTCCCTCGTCTGGGACCGCGCCCGCGCCTCGCGCGTGTTCGGCTTCGACCACCGCCTGGAGGCGTACGTCCCGAAGGACAAGCGCGTCCACGGCTACTTCGCGATGCCGCTCCTGGCCGGCGGGCGCCTAATCGGACGCGTCGACCCCGCGCGGGAGGGCCGCACGCTCATCGCCCGCCAGGTGTCCATGGAGCCGTGGGCGACCCGCACCGCCGCCCGCACGGAATCGTCGGCGACGGCCCTCGCCACCGCCCTGTGGCGCGCCGCGGAGTGGGTGGGTTGCGACGATGTCCGCGTAGAGCGCACCACCCTGCCCGCCGACCTGCTCAAAACCGCCCTCACCACCACGGCCCCCGCCTGAGACCCGGCCGGTCTGGGGTCCGGCCCGTCTGCAATCCGGCCCTTCTAACGTCCGGTCCGTTTGAGGTCCGGCCGGTCTGGGGCCGGTCCGTCTGAGGTCTGGCCTGTTTGAGGTCCAGCCCCTCTGACGTTCCGGTCCGTTGGAGGTCCAGCCCGCCGGAGGCCCGGTCTCTTCGACGTCCGGCCTGTCCGGCGTCTCGCCTGTCTGGCGGTCGGTGGGGTCGGGGCCTGGCTTTGAGGCGAGGCGGGGGGTGGAGTTGCCAAAAGTAGGGAGCCCCCGGGGGGCGGGGGCTGGTGCTGGGGTGGCCGTGGGGGCGGTCAGCCGTGGGGGGCCTGTTGGGTGTCGGTGGCCACGGGGACGTCCAGGACCTCGCCGGCGTCGCCGCCGCGCCGCTTGTCGGAGTGGGATCCGAACAGCGAGTAGTCGACGATCTCGGGGATGACGCGGGGCGCGTCCACGACGACGTCGGAGAACAGGTGGACGGCCCAGCTGACGAGCATGCCGAGCACGACGATGCCCGCGCCGACCCAGAACATGATCCACATGGGGCCCAGGCAGAGCCCGACGCCGCCGACCACGAAACCGATGAAGATGACGGTGACGGCGATCCACGAACTCGGCCGGCCGGCGTGCGAACCGTGCGACTCTTCAGACATAGCGGCTCCCTCCTGAGGTGTGAGACATCTTCTCCGGGACCCTGACAGTCAAACGGGGCGCTCTGTGGATTGCGCTCCGGAGTGACCTAGACCATTCTGGGTCTCGCCTACGATGGGCATCGTACGTGTGGTGTGCGCGCCGCCTGGAGCGGTGACCCACGATCTGCAAGGAGCCTTCGAGAGTGCCGCCAGTCATCGACAAGATCCTTCGTGCGGGCGAGGGAAAAACTCTGCGCAAGCTCAAGAAGCTCGCGGATCAGGTCAACTCGATCGAGGAGGACTTCCTCGAGATGAGCGACGCCGAGTTGCGCGAGCTGACCGACAAGTACCGGGAGCGCCTCGCCGACGGCGAGACCCTGGACGAGCTGCTGCCCGAGGCGTTCGCGACCGCACGCGAAGCCGCCAAGCGCGTGCTCGGCCAGCGGCACTACGACGTCCAGGTGATGGGCGGCGCGGCGCTGCACCTCGGCAACATCGCCGAGATGAAGACGGGTGAGGGCAAGACCCTGACCTGCGTGCTCCCCGCCTACCTCAACGCCCTCGCGGGCGAGGGCGTCCACGTGGTCACGGTGAACGACTACCTGGCCAAGCGCGACGCCGAGTGGATGGGCCGCGTCCACCAGTTCCTCGGCCTCGAGGTCGGCGTCATCCTCCCGCAGATGACCCCGGACGAGCGCCGGGCGGCCTACAACTGCGACATCACCTACGGGACGAACAACGAGTTCGGCTTCGACTACCTGCGCGACAACATGGCGTGGAGCCTGGAGGAGTGCGTCCAGCGCGGCCACAACTTCGCGATCGTGGACGAGGTCGACTCGATCCTCATCGACGAGGCCCGCACCCCGCTGATCATCTCCGGTCCGGCCGAGCAGAACTCCAAGTGGTACTCGGAGTTCGCCAAGATCGTCCCGCGGCTGAAGCGCGCCGAGCTGGTCAGCACGGCCGGGCAGGTCGACGAGTACGGGCCCGGCGACTACGAGGTGAACGAGAAGAAGCGCACGGTCGGCGTCACCGAGTCCGGCGTGGAGAAGGTCGAGGACTGGCTCGGCATCGACAACCTCTACGACTCGGTGAACACGCCGCTGGTGAGCTTCCTCAACAACGCCCTGAAGGCCAAGGAGCTCTACAAGCGCGACAAGGACTACGTCGTCATGAACGGCGAGGTCCTGATCGTGGACGAGTTCACCGGCCGCATCCTCCACGGCCGCCGCTACAACGAGGGCATGCACCAGGCCATCGAGGCCAAGGAGGGCGTGGCGATCAAGGACGAGAACCAGACGCTCGCCACGATCACCCTGCAGAACTTCTTCCGCCTCTACGGCAAGCTGTCCGGCATGACCGGCACCGCCGACACCGAGGCCGCGGAGTTCAACAAGACCTACAAGATCGGCGTGGTGCCGATCCCGACGAACAAGCCGATGGTCCGCCAGGACGTCGCGGACGTCGTCTACAAGACCGAGCAGGCCAAGTTCGAGGCCGTGGTCGACGACATCGCCGAGCGGCACGAGAAGGGCCAGCCGGTCCTGGTCGGCACGACGTCGGTGGAGAAGTCCGAGCGGCTGAGCAAGATGCTCAAGCGGCGCGGCATCCCGCACGCGGTGCTGAACGCCAAGCACCACGAGAAGGAGTCGGCGATCGTCGCGGAGGCGGGCCGCAAGGGCGGCGTCACCGTCGCGACGAACATGGCGGGGCGCGGCACCGACATCATGCTCGGCGGCAACCCCGACTTCCGCGCCGACCTGGCGCTGCACCAGCGCGGCCTGTCGCCGCTGGAGACGCCCGAGGAGTACGAGGCGGCCTGGCCCGAGGCGCTGGAGAAGGCCAAGGAGGACGTCAAGGGCGAGCACGAGGAGGTCGTCGATGTCGGCGGCCTGTACGTGCTGGCGACGGAGCGGCACGAGTCGCGGCGCATCGACAACCAGCTGCGCGGGCGCTCCGGCCGGCAGGGCGACCCGGGCGAGTCCCGGTTCTACCTCTCGCTCGAGGACGACCTGATGCGGCTGTTCAACTCGGCCCGCGTCGAGGCGATCATGACCCGGCTGAACATCCCGGACGACCAGCCGATCGAGTCCAAGATCGTCTCCAACGCGATCAGGTCGGCGCAGGGCCAGGTCGAGCAGCAGAACTTCGAGATGCGCAAGAACGTCCTGAAGTACGACGAGGTGCTGAACCGGCAGCGCAAGGTCATCTACGCCGAGCGCCGCAAGGTGCTGGAGGGCGAGGACCTGCAGGAGCAGGTCCGCCGGATGATCGACGAGGTCGTCGCCGGGTACGTCGCGGGCGCCACCGGCGAGGGCTTCGCCGAGGAGTGGGACCTCGACAAGCTGTGGAAGGCGTTCAAGCAGCTCTACCCGATCTCGATCACGGTGGACGAGCTGGTCGAGAGCGTCGGCGGCGACATCTCCGGCCTGGACGCCGAGACCCTCGCCGAGAAGATCCGCGAGGACGCCCTGGCGGCCTACGACAAGCGCGAGGAGGAGCTCGGCGCGGAGGTCATGCGCGAGCTGGAGCGCCGCGTCGTGCTGTCGGTGCTGGACCGCAAGTGGCGCGAGCACCTCTACGAGATGGACTACCTCCAGGAGGGCATCGGCCTGCGGGCCATGGCGCAGCGCGACCCGCTGGTGGAGTACCAGCGCGAGGGCTACGACATGTTCAACGCGATGCTCGACGGCATCAAGGAGGAGTCGGTCGGCTACCTCTTCAACCTCGAGGTCGAGGTCGAGGACCAGCCGGAGACCCCGGTCGTGGGCGCCGAGCCGGTGTCGGTCGCCAAGTCCGCCCCCGCGGTGGACATGGACAAGGCCGGCGAGGACGAGGTCGAGGAGGCCGAGGAGGCCGTCGCGATCAAGGCGAAGGGCCTCGACGAGCCGAAGCGTCCGAAGAAGCTGGAGTACTCGGCCCCGACCGTCGACGGCGAGGGCGGTGTCGAGCGGCACAGCGAGGAGACCGCGGACGAGTACGCGGACGTCAACCGCAACGACCCGTGCCCCTGCGGTTCCGGCAAGAAGTTCAAGCGCTGCCACGGCGACCCGCGCAGCAAGGCCAAGTAGGGCGCCTGGAAGCACGCACGGAACGCGCTGAAGCGGCCTCCCGACGCCTCGGGAGGCCGCTTCCGCATGTCAGGGCCGTCTCCGCCTGCCGGGCCCGCTCTCGCGCGCCAGGGCCCGTTCCCGCGCATCCGGCCCGCTCTCGCGCATCCGGCCCGCTCTCGCGCGCCAGGGCCCGTTCCCGCGTGTCAGGGCGCGGTCGTCTCCAGGGCCGTGCAGCGCCACCGTCCCCGCGCGTGTTCCAGCCGCAGGGCCAGCGCGTGGACGCGTCCCGCCATGACCACCAGGGCGACCGCCTCGGCGACCGCGGGCGCCGGCCGCTGCGAGCGCGTCGACAGCACCTTCGGCGGGACGACCCGCCCGCCGCGCGCCCTCCGGCCGAGCTGCGCGGCGATCTCCCTGCACACGGCCGGGACGGCGACGAGCGACAGCTGGTGCGCGGGCCGCGCCCCGGCCAGCACCTCCACGGCGAGCCGCACGGCCGCCTCCGCGACGGCCTGGACCTCCGCGTCCTCCCCGGCCGCCGGACGGACGAGCCGCAGCCCCGGCCCTCGTGGGGCGGGCCCCGCGGCGGGCCGCAGCGCAAGCGCTCCGTTCACGGGAGGCGCCGGGCGGTACTGAACGAATCGAACTGCCCCGGTTCTGGCCGGCTGCACCATGAAACCTCCTGAATCGCTTTTTGAAACAGGAGTCACGAAGCTTGTGAAAAATACGTCCCTGACCGCATACGGCCGCTCCCGTAACGGGAATGGGAAAGGCGGCGGGACGCGAAGCGCGTCCCGCCGCCTTCGGGAGCGAGTCACGGGGTGCGGGGCCCGGGACTCACGGGTGGGCTCAGCCGGCCGCGGAGTCCTGCGGTTCGGCGGTGCCCTTGCGGTTCCTCTTCTTCTTGCCGCCCGCGAGTTCGGGGTCGGCGCCCGCGTCGACGGCCGTCGACTCCTCGTCCTCGGGTTCGCGGCCCGGGGTCGCGAAGTTGAACTTCGTGATCAGGAACTTGAAGATGAAGTAGTACAGGAAGAAGTACAGGACGCCCATGCCGAGGATGAGCCACAGTCCCTTGGTGTTGTCCTTCGAGGCGTTCAGCAGCAGGTCGATGCCGCCCGCGGAGAAGCCGAAGCCGAGCTGGGCGCCGGCCGCCTCCAGGACCGCCATCGAGATGCCGGTGAGGACGACGTGCACCCCGTACAGGACGGGCGCGACGAACATGAACGCGAACTCGATCGGCTCGGTGACGCCGGTGACGAACGCGGTGAGCGCGGCGGAGATCATGATGCCGCCGACCGCGGGACGGCGGTGCGGGGGAGCGGCGCGCCAGATGGCGAGCGCCGCGCCGGGCAGGCCGAACATCAGGACGGGGAAGAACCCGGCGAGGAAGCCACCCGCGTGCGGGTCGCCGGCCAGGTACCGGTTGATCTCGCCGTGCACGGTGCCGTCGGGGCCGTTGTAGGAGCCGAACACGAACCAGATCAGCGAGTTCGGGATGTGGTGCAGGCCGAACGGCAGCAGCAGGCGGTTGATGACGCCGTAGATGCCGGCGCCGGCCGCGCCCGCGCCGGTGATCCAGTTGCCGAAGTCGGTCAGCCAGCTGCCGAACACCGGCCAGATGAAGCCGATCAGGACGCCGAGCACCAGGGCGGCGAGCGCCGTGATGATCGGGACGAACCGCCGGCCGCCGAAGAACGCCAGGTAGGTGGGCAGCTTCACCCGGTAGAAGCGCTGGTAGAGCAGCGCGGCGACGACGCCGATGAGGATGCCGCCGAGGACGTCGGTGGGGTTCTTGGCCCCGAAGTCGATGACCTCCTTGGGCGCCCCGTCCACCACCTTGGTGATCAGCACGTTGCCCTTGAGCTCGTCGCTGTGCGAGAACATGATCTTGGAGACCTGGTCGAACACCAGGTACCCGACCACGGCGGCGAGCGCGGTGGAGCCGTCGGACTTGCGGGCGAACCCGATCGCCACGCCGACCGCGAACAGCAGCGGCAGGTAGCTGAACAGGGCCTGGCCGGCGCCGCCGACGACCTCGGCGACGCGGTTCCAGCCGAGGCCGTCCTCACCGAGCATGTCGGGCTGGCCGAACCGGAGCAGCAGAGCGGCGGCGGGCAGCACGGCGATCGGCAGCATGAGGCTGCGGCCGATCCGCTGCAGCACCGCGAGGGCGCTCGACCCGCGCCGCGGCGCGGAGTCCACTGTTGTCGCAGTCATCGCGAGGTTCCTCCTCAGGGGTTTCAGGAGTGCGGCGGGGGATTTCCGAGGGCCGTGTGGATCTGGTACCGGTCCGCCCTGTAGGTCGACACGCCCAGCTCGGCGCACACTCCTCCGGTGTAGGAGCGCCTTTGCAGGAGCAGCACGGCACTGCCCCGGGCGATCTGCAGGTGCCTGGCGTCGGCGGCGTCGGCCAGGCTGGCGTCGATGGTCTGGTCGCCCGCGTCGAAGACGAGCCCGTAGACCGCTTCGAGGACGCCGTACAGGGAGCGGTCGGCCAGCCTGCGATCGAGCAGGTCAGGCGCGAGCGAAGCCAGGATATGCGCGCGTTCGAGTGCCATGGGCTCGCCGTCGGCGGTGCGCAGCCGCTCGATGACGTGGATCTGCGTGCCCGGCTCGACGTCGAAGATGCGGGCGAGGCGCGCGTCCGCCGGGACCGTGCGCCGGTCCAGGTCGACGGCGCCGGGCCGCAGCCCGCGGGCCAGCATGTCCTCGGTGAACGAGACGAGCCGCAGCGGCATCTCGATCTTGGGCCGGGCGACGAAGGTGCCCTTGCCGGGGACGCGGTAGAGCCGCCCCTCGGACACCAGCTGGTCGACGCCCTGCCGGACGGTCATGCGGGACAGCCGGTACCGGACGCACAGCTCGCGCTCCGAGGGGATCGGGGCGTCGACGGGCAGCTCCGCGCTCTCGATGAGGTCGAGCAGGATGGCGCGGAGCTGGAAGTACTTCGGTACCGGACTGTGCGGGTCGATGGTCGTCACGGGGGTGTCCTCGATGGCCGGTGGCCGGATCGATGGGATTCGCCGGGTTTCGACGGATGGGTGGGCTAGTCGGTTTTTCGACGGTATTCGATTTGGTTCGTACTGGTCTAGGCCGGACTAGACCACAGCACCGAAAGGCATGTCAATGCACGAATCCGTAACGGCCCGATCACGCCGCGGCGACGTCAAGATCGACAAACTCGCAGGTCAGGTCGGGGCGCCGGACGGTTCCTCCGGTTCCGATCGGGTCGTCATGACCATTTCCGGCTCCCGTCCCCCGCGCCCCGGCGGCCGGAACTCCCGTGGCGGTCGGTCGCCGTACGAAGTTTCGCCCCGCATCTTCATCTCCCTCCGATTCGTGGAGTATGGTGCGTACTGGTCTAGTCCGGACTAGACCAGTTGGTATCCGGAGGAACTCATCCGCGATCATCGCGTCACAGAGAGCGCGCCCCCATGGCATCACTGCTGATCACAGCCGACCGCATGATCCTTACCCCGCCGGCCGGCCCCAACCGCGTCGTGTCCCCGGGACACGTCCGCGTCGCGGACGGAGTGATCACCGAGGCCGGGGAGGGGCGACCGGACGACGTGCCCGACGTCGACCTCCCGGACGGCCTGCTCGCGCCCGGGCTCGTCGATCTCCAGGTGAACGGCTACTACGGCCACGACATGGTGGACGCCGCCGATGACGGCTGGCGCACCGTCGTGTCCCGCCTTCCCGAGACCGGCGTGACCGCCTTCCTCCCCACCTTCATCACGGCCCCGGTGAGCACGCAGGCCGAGGCGCTCCGCCGCGCCCGAGACCTCCTGCCGGACCTGCCGCCAGGGGCCCGCGTCCTCGGCGTCCACCTCGAAGGCCCGTTCCTGTCGGAGAAGCGCAAGGGCGCGCACAACGCCGCCCACCTCACCGACCCGGCACCCGGTGACATCGCGACCCTGCTGGAGACGGGCCTGGTCAAGCTCGTCACCCTCGCGCCCGAACGGGACGGCGCCCTGGAGGCGATCCGCACCCTCACCGCGGCCGGAGTGCTGGTCAGCGTCGGGCACAGCGACGCCACCGCCGCGCAGGTCAGCGCCGCTGCCGACGCCGGGGCACGCAAGGTCACCCACGTCTTCAACGCGCAGACCGGCGTCCACCACCGCGACCCGGGCGTGGCCGTCCAGGCCCTCATCGACGAGCGGCTGAGCCCCGGGCTCATCCTCGACCTGCACCACGTCGGCCCCGAGGTGGCGACGCTGGTGCTGCGGGCCGCGGCGGGACGGGTCGTGCTCGTCACCGACGCGGCCTCGGCCGCCGGGATGCCGCCCGGCACCTACGACCTCGGCGGCGAGCCCATCACCATGCCCGAGCAGGGCCCGCCGCTGCGCGCCGACGGCACCATCGCCGGTTCCGGCCTCCGGCTGGACGAGGCGGTCGGCAACGCCGTCGCGCTCGGCGTCGACCCCGCCGACGCGGTCGACGCCGCGACCCGGATCCCGGCCGACCTCGTCGGCCGGCCCGATCTCGGCAGGATCGCCCCCGGCGCCGCGGCCGACCTGGTCTGGCTGGGGCCGGACCACCGGGCGCTTGCGACGTGGGTCAACGGGCAGGAAGTCTTCGGAGGGGGATCATGACCAGTCAGATGCGCGCCGAGATCGGTGAGCAGCCGGACGCGCTGCGCCGGACGATCGACGCGCTCCTCCCGCGCGTGCCCGACATCGGGGCACTGGCGCGGGAGACCCGGCAGGTGCTGTTCGTCGCGCGCGGGTCGTCCGACAACGCCGCGGTGTACGGGCGCTACCTGGTGGAGGCGCATGCCGGCCGGCTGGCCACGCTCGCCGCGCCGTCCATCGCGACCGCCTACCGCCGCCGGCTGGACCTGTCCGGCGTGCTGGCCGTGGCGATCAGCCAGTCCGGCAAGACCGAGGAGATCGTCGAGACCCTCGACTGGGCGCGCGACTGCGGCGCCCGGACGGTCGCGGTCACCAACGGCGCCGGGTCGCCGCTCGCCGAGGCCGCCGAGGTCGCGCTGATCACCCAGGCGGGCGCGGAGATCGCGGTGCCGGCCACCAAGACCTACACGACGCAGCTCGCCGCGCTGTCGGTGCTCGGCCTCGGGCTCGGCGCGGGCGTCGCCGAGGACGACCTGCGCCGCGTCCCGGACGAGGTCGCCCGGATGATCGCGCTGACCGAGGCCTCGCCCGCGCTGCCGGAGATCGTCGAGGCGCTGGCGAAGGTGCCGGGTACGGTGGTCTCCGGACGCGGAATCGCGTTCGGGACCGCGCTGGAGCTGGCCCTGAAGATCAAGGAGGCGTGCTACCTGCACGCCATGGGGCTGTCGTACGCCGACCTGCTGCACGGTCCGATCGCCGTCGTCGACGCGCAGACCCCGGCGCTGCTGGTCGCCGCCGACTCCGGCCCGACGCTGCCCGGCACCGTCGCGCTGGCCCGCCGGGTGCGGGGCGCCGGCGCCTCCGCGTTCGGCGTGGGCGGCGGCGCGGAGCTGGCGGAGGCGTGCACGGCCGCGCTCCCCGGTCCCGCGCTGCCCGAGTGGGTGGCGCCGCTGGGCCTCATCGTCCCCGGCCAGATCATGGTCGAGAGCCTGGCCCGCCGGCTCGGGATCGACCCCGACGTCCCGCGCGGCCTCAACAAGGTCACCCAGACCGACTGAGCGACCCGGACCCCGAGAAGAGAGAACGAGCATGGACAAGGCCGAGGCCATCGTCGCCGCCCTGGGCGGGGCCGAGAACATCGTGGAGATCGAGCCGTGCGCGACGCGGCTGCGGACCGAGGTCTCCGACGCCGGGAGGGTCGACGAGGCGGCGCTGAAGAAGGCGGGCGCGTACGGCGTCATGCGCAGCGGCACCGTCGTGCAGGTCGTCGTGGGCCCTGAGGCCGACACCATCGCCAGCGACATCGAGGACATCCTCGACTGATACCCACCGTCCCCGACCGACCAAGGGAACCCCTCTGATGACCCGAGTACTGTCCCCGGTCTCCGGCCGGGTCGTCGGCCTCGCCGGCGTCCCCGACCCGGTGTTCGCCCAGGCCATGGTCGGCCCGGGCACGGCCGTCGACCCCGAGCGCGGTCCCGGCCACGCGATCGCGCCCGTCACCGGGAAGATCGTCAAGCTGCATCCGCACGCCTACGTCGTGGTGGACGCCGAGGGCCACGGGGTCCTGGTCCACCTCGGCATCGACACCGTCAAGCTGAAGGGGCAGGGTTTCGAGCTCCTGGCCGCCGAGGGCGACGAGGTCACCGCCGGGCAGCCGCTCGTCGGCTGGGACCCGGCGGTGATCGAGGCGGGCGGCCGCTCGCCGATCTGCGCGGTCGTCGCGCTGGACGCGGGCGCCGACGCCCTGTCGGACGTGCGCGAGTCGGGCGAGGTGGCGAAGGGGACCGAGCTGTTCACATGGAGCTGAGCGCATGGCGGTGATCGGTATCGGCGCGGCGGTGTTCGACCTCGACGGCACCCTCATCGACACCGAGCCGCGCAACCGCAGGATGTGGTCGCGGCTGTTCGACGCCCACCGCGTCCCCTACGACGAGGCGCTGATCGGCTCGTTCGCGGGGCGCCGCGGGATCGAGGCGCTGGCGGACCACGCGCACCTGTTCCCCGGGCGGACGGTCGAGGAGCTGTTCGAGCAGGCGGTCTCCTACGAGTCGCTGCCGGGGATGCCGGACGTGGCGCCCGTCCCCGGGGCGGTCGACCTCGTCCGGTCGCTGGCGGACGCGGGCGTGCCGCTGGCGGTGGTGACGTCGGGGCAGCGGCCCTACGCCGAGCGCCTGCTGGACGTGCTGGGCATCCGCGGCCTGCTGGACCTCGTGGTGACCGCCGGGGACGTCGTCACCGGCAAGCCGCACCCGGAGGGGTACCTGGCGGCCGCGCGCGACCTGGACGTCCCCCCGCGGGAGGCGGTCGGGTTCGAGGACGCCCCGGCGGGCGTCGCGGCCGTCAAGGCCGCGGGAATGACCTGCGTGGGCGTCGTCACCACGCAGACGGTGGTCGCGCTGTCCGGGGCCGACCACGTGGTGGCCGATTTCATGGAAGTGGACGTCGTGCCGGGCCCCGCGCTGCGGGTGCTGCGGACGGTAACGAGCTGATTGGGAGTAATGCGGTGACCGAGCGCAACGTCAAGATCGAGTCCAGGGTGGGGCTGCACGCGCGGCCGGCCGCGCTGTTCGTCCAGACCGCGGCCAAGGCCCCGATGGACGTGACGGTGTCCAAGCGCGGCGGCGTCCCGGTGAACGCCAAGAGCATCCTCGCCGTCCTCGGGCTGGACGCTCGGCACGGCGAGGAGATCGTGCTGGCGGCCGACGGCGAGGGGGCCGACGAGCTGCTCGACAACCTGGAGAAGCTGCTGTCCACCCCGGAGCCCGAGGGGGCGTGAGATGGGCGAGGTGATGCAGGGCGCGGGCGTCAGCCCCGGCGTCGGGACCGGGCCGGTGCGCACGATCGCCGGGGCCGTCCCTGAGCCTCCCGCCGGATCGCGGCACGGCGGCGACGCGGGAGCCGAGGGCGACTCCGCCCTGGCCGCGCTGGAGGCGGTCGCCGCCGACCTGGAGGAGCGCGGCGAGCGCGCCGCCGCGGCCGGCAACGCCGACGGGCGCGACGTGCTGAACGCGCAGGCGCTGATGGCGCGCGACCCCGGCCTCGCCGACGGCGTCCGCGCCAAGATCGGTGAGGGGACGTCGGCGGCCCGCGCCGTGTTCGAGGCGTTCGGCGTGTACCGGGAGATGCTCGCCGGGGCCGGCGAGTACATGGCCGCGCGGGTCACCGACCTAGACGACATCCGCGACCGCGCGATCGCGCGGCTGCTCGGCCTGCCCATGCCCGGCGTCCCGGAGTCCGACGAGCCGTTCGTGCTCGTCGCCCGCGACCTCGCCCCGGCGGACACGGCCGTCCTCGACCCGGCGCAGGTCGTGGCGTTCGTGACGGAGGAGGGCGGCCCCACCAGCCACACCGCGATCCTGGCCCGGACGATGGGCGTCCCCGCCGTGGTCGCGCTCGCGGGCGCGACCTCGCTTCCCGAGGGGACCCGCGTCCTGGTCGACGGCGCGGCGGGGACGGTGCTCCCCGACCCGTCCGAGGCGGAGGTGGCCACGGCGCGTGCCGCGGCCGCCGCCCGCGCGTCGGCGCTGGAGGAGTCCACCGGGCCGGGCGCGACGAAGGACGGGCATGCGGTCCCGCTGCTGGCCAACGTCGGCGGCCCCAAGGACGTGGAGGCGGCGCTGGCGAACGGCGCCGAGGGCGTCGGCCTGTACCGGACGGAGTTCCTGTTCCTCGACCGCGCGGCGCCGCCGTCCGACGAGGAGCAGGAGGAGGCGTACCGGAAGGTGCTGGAGGCGTTCCCGGAGGGCCGCGTGGTCGTCCGGACGCTCGACGCCGGCGCCGACAAGCCGCTGGCGTTCCTGCCCGCCCCCGGCGAGGAGCCGAACCCGGCGCTCGGCGAGCGGGGCCTGCGGATGATGCGCCGGCACCCGGACGTGCTGGTCTCGCAGCTCGCCGCGCTGACCCGCGCCGCCGCCGGTCTGAGCGTCAAGCTCCAGGTCATGGCGCCGATGGTGACCGGCGCGGACGAGGCCGCCTACTTCGCGGCCGCGTGCCGGGAGGCCGGCGTCGAGCATCCCGGCGTCATGATCGAGGTGCCCGCCGCCGCGCTGCGCGCCCGCGACCTGGCGTCCGAGGTGGAGTTCTTCAGCATCGGCACCAACGACCTCACCCAGTACGCGTGCGCGGCGGACCGGCAGGTCGGCGGCCTCGCGCACCTCCAGGACCCGTGGCAGCCCGCCGTGCTCGACCTGGTCGCCCCCGCGGCCGGCGCGGGCGTCCCGTGCGGCGTGTGCGGGGAGGCGGCGGGCGATCCGGCGCTCGCGTGCGTGCTGGTGGGCCTCGGTGTGACGTCGCTGTCGATGAGCGCGCCGTCCCTTCCGCTGGTGCGGGCCGCGCTCGTGCGGCACACGCTGGAGGAGTGCCGCGCGGCGGCCGCGGCGGCCCGCGCCGCCCGCACCGCCGATCAGGCCAGGGAGGCGGCCCGCGCCCACCTGCCCGGGCTGGCGGACCTCGGGCTGTGACCCCCGGTCAGCCGGCGACCTGCCAGCGGTTCCCGTGCCCCCGCAGGACGAAGCTGGCGGCGAGCAGGCCGCCGGGCCGGGCGGGGGCGCCCTTCCACCGCAGGTGCTCGAACCGGACGGTGCACTCCCCGGCGCCGGGCCCCTGCTCGCAGGTCGGGACGGTCACGCCGCGCAGCGCGGCGAGGTCCTGAGGGCGCAGCCTCGCGCGGGCCCGGCCGAGCCCTGAACGGCAGCGGCCGGGCCCGCCGAACACGCGCCGCTCGTAGCCGGGCGCCAGATACGCGCACGCTCTGGCGTTGCCCGCCGCCAGCCCGCGCAGGTACTTGTAGAGCGCCAGCCGCGCCGGGAGCGTCTGCCGCGCCGGCGCGGCGGGGGAGGCCGCGGCGGGACGGGAGTCGCCGGGCTCGGGGGTGAGCGGCGGCATCGTGACCTCGTTCCCGCCCCCGCAGGCCGCCATCAGCGGGAGCAGCGTCAGGGCGGCGAGGGACGGGCGGACGCGCACGGGGGACCTCCTGGGGGCGCGAAGGCGGCCCGATCTTCCCAGCAGAGCGGCCCCCGCGTCCATCGGCGGCGGCCCTACCGGTAGCCCGTCCCGTACCCGGCGCGCTTCCCGCCCGCCGGCACCGGCAGCCTGCCCGTGGGCTTCACCGCTCCGCCCAGCACCCGGGCCAGCGCCTCCACCGAGACCCGGCTGGAGGAGTAGGTGGCGAGCGCCGCCTTCGCGCCGCCCGCCGAGTCGAGGTCGTAGGGGCGGCCGAGCGCGGCGACGACCACCGGCTTCGGGCCGAGCGCCCGGATCCGGGACGCGGTCGCCGCACCGGCGTTCAGGGTCGTCAGCACCGTGACGTCCGCCGAGCCGGGCGCCGCGACCGCCACCCCTTGGCGGCGCAGGGCGGCCTGGAGCCGGTCGGCGCCCGGGCCGGACACGGCGACCTTCTTGCCCTTGAGCGGCAGCAGGCCGCCGTCGTTGCGGACGAGGGTGACCGCGTGCTCGGCGACGCCCCGCGCGACGGCCTTGTTCGCGGCCGTGCCTACCGCCGCCGCGGCCTTGGCGGGGTCGACGGCGGTCCCCTGGAACAGGCCGCGCCGCTGCTTGAGCCTGAGGATCCGCGTCACCGACTCGTCCAGCCGCTTCCGCGTGATCTTCCCGGTCTCGACGGCCTTCATCACGGCGCCGTAGGCGCGCGGCAGGTCCGGCGGCATCAGCAGCTGGTCGGCGCCCGCGTTGATCGCCCTGACCGGGACGCCGGCGTCGCCGTACTTCTCGCGGACCCCGGCCATCTCCAGCGAGTCGGTGGTGATCACGCCCTGGTAGCCGAGCCTGCCGCGCAGCAGCCCCGTCAGGACCTTCTTGGAGAGCGTGGACGGGTCGCCCGACCCGTCGAGCTCGGGGACGACGATGTGCGCGGTCATGATCATGTCGACGTCCGCCGCGATCGCCGCCCTGAACGGGGGCGCGTCCAGCAGCTCCCACGTCCGCGGCGAGTGCCGGATCACCGGGAGGCCCGTGTGGCTGTCGGTGGCGGTGTCGCCGTGGCCGGGGAAGTGCTTGGCCGCGGCGGCGACCCCGGCCTCCTGGAAGCCGCCGATCGCGCCCCGCACCAGCGTGGACGCCAGGCCCGGCTCGGACCCGAAGGAGCGCAGCCCGATCACCGGGTTGCGCGGGTTCACGTTCACGTCGGCGTCGGGCGCGTAGTCGAGGTTGATGCCGACCGCGCGCAGCTCGGCGCCGGTGACCCGGGCGGCGGCGCGGGCGTCGGCCGGGCTGCGGGTCGCGCCGAGCGCCATGTTGCCGGGGAACGTGGTGACGAACGGCGTCCGCGACACGATGCCCTGCTCCTCGTCCACGCCGAGCAGCAGCGGGATCTTCGAGGCCTTCTGCAGCGCGTTCGACTGCGCGGCCGTCCGCGCCGGGGTGCCGATGTTGCCGGGGAAGTAGATCAGCCCGCCCACCCGGTACTTTCTGATCTTGGTGAGCGCGTCGGCGCGGCTGGAGAACGTGGGGACGAACAGCTGCCCCACCTTCTCGGCCACGCTCATCTTCGCGACCCGGCCGGGGATCCAGGCGTCCGGCGCGGGCGGCGAACCGGGCGCGGCGGACCCGGCGGACGGCGTCCGCCCGCCCTTGCCGCTCTCGCCGCCGCCGCAGCCGGCGGCCCCCGCGACCAGCGCGGACACCGCCGCCGCGAGCGCGAGTGAACGTGAAGCACGCACCTGACCAGGCCCCCCGACGTGGTCTCGGTTACTCGGTCGCATCGGACGCCCGCGACCGTAGCCGCTCCCCGCGCCGCTGTCGACTCCGGCGGCCCCGGACGACCTGGACGACCTGGACGGACGGGGCGGCTCACAGGGCTCTGCGGCCACGGGGGTCACACGGTGATCACGATGGACCCCGGACCGCGAGCGGTGTCGGATCATGTGGGGTCCATCGCGATGGACCGGCGGCCGGGCCGGATCGGCCGGGCCGGGCCGGGCGGGCCCTTCGCCGCGTGGCGGCGGTGCTCAGCCCGGCAAGGGGTGGCCGAGGCGGCGCAGCGCCATCCCGGCCGCGCCGACGGCTCCGTCGCCGGCGCTGCGGGGCGCGTCGGCGAAACGGGCGCGCAGCCCGGAGCGGACGGCCTCGGCGACGGGGCCTTCACGGAGCACCGAGCCGTGCATGACGACCGGTGCGCAGGGGTCGGACAAGGCCGGGCGCACCGCGTCGACGTCGGCCAGCAGCCACTGCGCGGCCTCGTCGGTGATGCGCCTGGCCACGGGATCGCCGGCGGCCGCGGCGGCGGCGACCACCGGGCCGAGGCGGCCCAGGGCCGCGGGCGGGCGGCCGTACACCTCCTTGATGATCGCCTGGGCGAGGCGGGGATTGGGCGGGGTGCCGGGAGACTCGGGATGGCACGGCGGCCCGTGCGGGCCCGGCGGCCCGCCGCCGTGGGCGGGGTGGCGGGCGGACGGCGGGTAGGCGGATTCGAGGGCGAGGACGGCGGTGCCGGTGGCGCGCCCGCCAGGGGAGCCCCCGCCGGCGGACAGCGCGGCGGACTGCGGCGGCACAGCGGGGCCCGGTGACGGCGAAGGGGCGCCGGCCATGGCCAGCGCCCTTGGGTGGCGGGGTCTTCGCCGTTCCGAGTCGATCTGTGCGACCACGGTGGCTCCGAGCAGCGCCCGGGGGACCGAATCGGTGAGCAGCGTCGGGGAGCCGCGGCCGTCGTAGGCGGCGAGCGCGGCCCGGACGGCCTCCTTCCCGAGCCACACCGCCGAACCCTCGTCCCCGACGAGCCAGCCGTAGCCGTCCGCGCGCTGCACGATCGCGCCGTCGTTGATGACCGCCGCGCCGGCGCCCGTGCCGGAGAACACCACGATGCCCTTGGGCTCGCTGGTCCCGGCGGCGAACGCCACCGCGATGTCGGTCACCACGGCGGGCGAGCCGCGCAGCCCGACGGCCTGCCAGGCCCGCCGGGCCGCCGCGACCGCGGCGGGCCGGCCGGCCGAGCCGGCGCCGGCGATGCCGAACACGCCGGTGAGGATGTGGGTACGGTCGAGATCCCCGAGTGCCTCCCGCAGGGCGGTGGTCAGCGCCCCGGCGGTGTCGCCTCCTGAGTTGGGGTTGGCCCCTGGGCCGGTGCCGGAACCGGCCAGGGCTCCCCCGAGCGTCAGCACGACGCAGCGGGTCTTCGTGCCACCCGCGTCGATACCGACCACGTAAGGACCGGCCAAATGGGTCAACACATGGCGACCGTAGCCTTTCCTAACGTTGACGTGACATCCAGCGCGTAAGAAAATTTCCTCCATGAGGAAACCCATCGGCCCCGCTCGGGGCCCCGAGCGGGGGAACACGGGGGAGCCCGCGGCGCCACGGGACGACGCGGCGGGCAGGGACAGGGACGCCACGCCGCTGAGCACGGTGGTACGGGTCCGTTCGCTGCTGCCCTCGCTGCCCCCCGCCGAGCGAAGAGTCGCTCAACGCGTCATCGACGACCCCGAAGGGGTCGCCAACTCGACCATCACCGAACTCGCCCAGAACTGCGGCACCTCCGAGACCACGGTCATCAGGTTCTGCCGGGCGATCGGGTTCCATGGTTACCCAGAGCTGCGGCTGACCCTCGCCACCGAGGCGGGACGGGCCCAGAGCGCCACAGGCGGCCGGGTCATCGGCAGCGACATCAGTCCCGACGACTCGCTGGAACAGATCGTGGAGAAGGTCACCTTCGCCGACGCGCGCGCCGTCGAGGAGACCGCCTCCCAACTCGACATCAAGATGCTGGAGCAGGTCGTGGAAGCGGTCGTCAACGCCAACCGCGTCGACGTCTACGGCGTCGGCGCGAGCGCGTTCGTCGCGGCCGACTTCCAGCAGAAGCTGCACCGCATCGGCCGGGTCTGCTCCGCCTGGGCGGACGCCCACATCATGCTGACCAGCGCCGCCGTCCTGAGCCCCGGCGACGTGGCGATCGGCATCTCGCACACCGGGGCGACGGTGGAGACCATCGACGCGCTGGAGGTCGCCAAGACCCGGGGCGCCAGGACCGTGGGGCTCACCAACTTCCCGAAGTCCCCCATAGCGGAAGTCGCGGACATGATCCTGACGACCGCCGCCAGGGAGACCACGTTCCGCTCGGGCGCGACCGCCAGCCGGCTGGCGCAGCTCACGGTGGTGGACTGCCTCTTCGTCGGAGTTGCGCAGCGCACCTACGGGTCTACCCGCAAGGCCCTCGAAGCCACGTACGAGGCGGTCCGCGGACGGACCGTGCGACCCGACCGGAGGCGTCGGTGATCGATTGCGAGCTCCCCACGGAGGGACGGAACCCCCGGACCCTCGACGTCGACACGCTGCCGACCATGGAGGTGCTACGCCTGATCAACTCTGAGGACGCGACCGTGCCGAGGGTGGTCGGCTCCGTGCTTCCCGAGGTCGCCCGGCTGGTCGACCTCGCCGTGGAGTCCCTGCGCGCGGGCGGCCGCGTGCACTACTTCGGCGCCGGCACGTCCGGCCGGCTCGCGGTGCTCGACGCCGCCGAGCTTCCCCCCACGTTCGGCATCTGGGGCCGGGTCGTGGCCCACAACGCCGGCGGGCCCGGCGCGCTGTCGCAGGCCGTCTCCGGCGTGGAGGACGACGTCGATCTCGGCCGCCGGGACGCGCTCGACGTCGGGCCGGGCGACGTCGCGATCGGCATCGCGGCCAGCGGACGCACCCCGTACGTGGTGGGGGCGCTGCGCGCCGCCGCCGCGGTCGGGGCGCGCACGGCCCTGATCAGCTGCAACCCGCACACGCCGTACGGGGACGAGGTGGAGGTGCACATCGGGCTCGCCACCGGGCCCGAGGTGATCAGCGGTTCCACCCGGATGAAGGCGGGCACCGCGACCAAGCTGGTGCTCAACTCCTTCTCCACCACCCTGATGATCAGGATGGGGCGCACCTACTCCAACCTGATGGTCAGCGTGAACGCGCTGAACTCCAAGCTGCGCGCCCGGCTGGTGCGCATCCTCACCGAGGCGACCGGGATGGACGCCCGCACCTGCGAGAACGCGCTGTCCGAGGCGGGCGGCAACACCCGCGTCGCCCTGGTCTCGCTCCTCGGCGAGGTCCCCGCGTCCCGCGCCACGATGGTCCTGGAGGAAACCGACGGCGGCGTCCGAGAGGCCTTGCAGAGGCTCAGATCCGCCTAGCACCGCAAGCGAACCGCTGCCCCCCACCTCATCCCGCGATCCCGACGACACCGGCCACCACAACAACCCCGCAACAACCTGAGTGGCCGCGATCGCGTCCGAAGGCAGATTCGAGCGAAGCAAGAATCTGATCGCGCAGCGAGCCGCCAGGCGAGCCGGAGCGATGCCAGCGATCGCCGCGGTGTCTGACGATGGAGGGCCCTCCGGGCCCGAAGGAGGAGGGCACCGCAATAGGCACAGCAGGGCCCTCCGGGCCCGAAGGAGGAGAGAAATGCAATAAATCAGCGCTCGTACCTACGGAGTTCCTGGCGGGCCACGGTGCGGACGTGGACCTCGTCGGGGCCGTCGAAGATGCGCATCGCGCGGACCCAGGAGTACATCGCCGCCAGCGGGGTGTCGTCGGAGACGCCGGCGGCGCCGTGCACCTGGATCGCGCGGTCGAGGACCTCGTGGGCGATGCGCGGCACGACCACCTTGATCGCGGCGATCTCCGTCCGCGCGCCCCGGGCCCCGTGCCGGTCGATCAGCCAGGCGGTCTTGAGGGTCAGCAGCCGGGCCTGCTCGATCGCCATCCGCGACTCGGCGACCTGCTCCCGGACGACGCCCTGCCGGGCCAGCGGCCCGCCGAAGGCCTCGCGCGACAGGGCGCGGCGGCACATCAGCTCCAGCGCCCGCTCCGCCATGCCGAGCGCCCGCATGCAGTGGTGGATGCGGCCGGGCCCGAGGCGCGCCTGCGCGATCATGAATCCGTCGCCCTCGGCCGCGACGAGGTTGGACACCGGTACCCGGACGTCCTCGAAGAGGATCTCCGAGTGGCCGTGCTGGTCCTGGTAGCCGAACACGGGCAGGTGCCGGACGACCGTCACGCCCGGGGTGTCGCGCGGCACGAGCACCTGCGACTGCTGCCGGTGCGGCGGCCCCCCGGGGTCGGTCTTGCCCATCACGATGAAGATCTTGCAGCGCTCGTCGGCGGCGCCGGTGATGAACCACTTGCGGCCGTTGATCACGTACTCGTCGCCGTCCCGGACGATCGAGGTGGTGATGTTGGTGGCGTCGGAGGAGGCGACCTCGGGCTCGGTCATCGCGAACGCGCTGCGGATCTCGCCGTCCAGCAGGGGCCTGAGCCAGCGCTCCTTCTGCTCGTCCGTCCCGAACATGTGCAGGACTTCCATGTTCCCGGTGTCGGGCGCCGCGCAGTTGACCGCCTCGGGCGCGAGGTCGGGCGACCGTCCGGTCAGCTCGGCGAGGGTCGCGTACTCCAGGTTGGACAGGCCGGAGACGTCCGGCAGGAAGAGGTTCCACAGGCCGCGCTCGCGCGCCTCGGCCTTCAACTCCTCGACGACCGGCGGCAGCGCGTGCGGGTCGTTCTCCGCCCGCCAGGCGGCGTAGACGGGCTCGGCCGGGTAGACGCGCGCCTCCATGAACTCCTGGAGCCGGTCCCGGTAGTCGCGTGCCTTCGGGCTGAGTTCGAAGTCCATGGGCCGCATTCTGACAGAACGGGATTCGGTCGTTTCGCCGGGGATCGCCTACCATCGGCGCGTGAGCGTCAAAGCTGTGATCACCGACTGGGGCGGCGTCCTCACCTCGCCCCTGGCCGAGGCCATCCAGGTCTGGCTCGCCGCCGACCGCATCGACGTCGAGCGCTACAAGACCGTCATGCGCGCCTGGGTGAAGCAGGCCTACGACGGCGCCGGGACGAACCCCGTCCACGGCCTGGAGGACGGCTCGCTGCCCACCTCCGAGTTCGAGCGCCTCCTCGCGGCCGAGCTGCTCACCGTCGACGGCGCCCCCGTGGAGGCCGCCGGGCTCATCGCCCGGATGTTCGGCGCGTTCGCCCCGGTCGAGCCGATGTACGAGGCGCTGCGCGCGGTCCGCGCGGCGGGCGCCCGCACCGCCCTGCTGTCGAACTCCTGGGGCAACGACTACCCCCACGACCTGTTCGCCGAGCTCTTCGACGCGGTCGTCATCTCCTGCGAGGTCGGGATGCGCAAGCCCGACGAGCGGATCTTCCGGCACGCCCTGGACCTGCTCGGCCTGGACGCCGCCGAGTGCGTGTTCATCGACGACATCGAGCACAACATCCGCGCCGCGCAGGCCCTCGGCATCCGCGGCATCCTGCACACCGACCCCGACACGACGATCGCCGAACTGCGCGGAATGGACCTGCTGCCCTGACCGTCTGGCAGACTTGCTGACCGTCATGCGCGTCTACCTGCCGTCCACGCTCACGCTGCTCGCCGGCGTCCACGCCGCGCGCGAGATCGGTCCCGCGCCGCTCGCCGCCCACGCGGTCACGCCCGCGCTGCGCGAGTGGTACGCGGGCGGCGACCAGGAGGAGCTGGAGTACGCGGCGATGTCGGCCGCCGCCCGCGCCTCGCTGCGCCTGCTCGCCGCCGACCCGTCCGTCCCGCGCCGCCGGGTCGTGCTGGCCGCCGAGGTCCCCGACGACCAGGTCTCCTGGGCGCGCGGCGACGCGGCCCTCGGCAACGGCGACCGCGCCCTCGTCCAGATCGCGGCCCCCGTCGCGTGGAAGCGGATCGCCTCCGGCCACGTCGACGACCCCGACGCCGCGCCCGACGTCGACGCCGCCGCGGAGGCCCTCGCCGCCGCCGACGCCGGAGACGAGGACGCCCGCTTCACCGTGGACGGCGCCGAGGGCCACGAGCTCCTCTGGTACGCCACCCAGGAACTCGTCCACCTGCTCGACTAGCGGCCCGGGCGCGGGGTAGGTCCCTCGGCACGTCGACAATGCCGTCGGATCGCAGGGAGACGTCAGATGGACGCCGTCACCACCGTGCCGGTTCCCATGAACGAACCGGTCAGGACGTACGCGCCGGGAAGCCCCGAGCGCGCCGCGCTGGAAGCCAGGATCAAGGAGCTGGGCGGCGCGCAGACAGAGCTGACCATGGCGATCGGCGACGAGCGGCGCATGGGCGCGGGCACGCCCGTCGACGTCGTGGAGCCGCACGACCACGGCCACGTGCTCGGCCGGATGGGCGAGGCGACCGAGGCGGACGTGGCCGAGGCCGTCGCCGCGGCGCGGGAGGCGGCGCCCGCCTGGCGGGCCATGTCCTTCGACGACCGCGCCGCGATCTTCCTGCGCGCCGCCGAGCTGCTCGCCGGGCCGTGGCGGTCCACGGTGAACGCCGCCACGATCCTCGGCCAGTCCAAGTCGGTGCAGCAGGCCGAGATCGACGCCGCCTGCGAGCTGATCGACTTCTGGCGGTTCAACGTCCGGTACGCGCAGCAGATCCATGAGCAGCAGCCGCTGTCGCCGCCGGGGGTGTGGAACCGGCTGGAGTACCGGCCGCTGGAAGGCTTCGTCCTTGCCATCACCCCGTTCAACTTCACCGCGATCGCCGGGAACCTGCCGACCGCGCCCGCCCTGATGGGCAACGTCGTGGTGTGGAAGCCGTCCCCTACGCAGCAGCTCGCCGCCCACCACACGATGCGCCTGCTGGAGGCCGCCGGGCTCCCGCCCGGTGTGATCAACATGGTCACCGGCAACGGCGGCGCCGTCTCCGCGGTGGCCCTGCGCCACCCCGAGCTCGCCGGCCTGCACTTCACCGGCTCGGCCGCCACGTTCCAACGGCTCTGGCGGACGATCGGCGAGAACATCTCCGGCTACCGGGGCTACCCGCGCATCGTCGGCGAGACCGGCGGCAAGGACTTCGTCGTCGCGCACCCGTCCGCCGACCCGGCCGTGCTGAAGACGGCGCTCGTCCGCGGCGCCTTCGAGTACCAGGGGCAGAAGTGCTCCGCCGCGTCCCGCGCCTACATCCCGCGCTCCATCTGGGCCGGCATGCGCGACGACTTCTGCGCCGAGGTGGACGCCCTCACCGTGGGCGACGTCGCCGACGACCTGTCGGCCTTCATGGGCGCCGTGATCGACGACCGGGCCTTCGCCAAGCACCGCCGCGCCATCGAGCGCGCCCGCGGGACGGGCACCGTCCAGATCCTCGCCGGCGGCGAGCTGGACGACTCGCGCGGCTACTTCGTCCGCCCCACGGTCCTGGAGTGTTCCGACCCGACCGACGAGATCTTCACCACGGAGTACTTCGGCCCGATCCTCGGCGTCCACGTCTACGACGACGCCGACTACGACGGCGTCCTCACCCAGATGGAGGGCGTCTCCGACTACGCGCTGACCGGCGCCGTCATCGCCGACGACCGCGCCGCCGCGGCCGAGGCGACCGAGCGGCTCCGCTTCGCCGCCGGGAACTTCTACATCAACGACAAGCCGACCGGCTCGATCGTCGGCCAGCAGCCGTTCGGCGGCGCCCGCGCGTCCGGGACCAACGACAAGGCGGGCTCGATCCTCAACCTCACGCGCTGGACGAGCGCCCGCTCCATCAAGGAGACCTTCGTCCCGCCCACCGACCACCGCTACCCGCACATGGGCTGAGGCCCCGCCAGGCCCGCCCCCCGGGCCCTCTTCCCGACCGGTCGTTGGGGTGGGAGGCTTGACGATAGGCTCGCCTCGCCGTCCGGTGGACGGCGCCTGAGCACACCCCCTGGAGGCGTCATGGGAACGGGATGTCGACGCTGAACCGTCTCGTGCTGTGGAACATCGACCACACCCTGGTCGACGTCGGGCGGATCACCCGGGACGCCTATGCCGAGGCGTTCCAGCGGACCATCGGGCGCCCGCTGGTGCGCCTGCCGCCCACCCCCGGCCGCACCGAATCCGAGATCATCTTCGAGACCCTCGCGTTCAACGACGTCGTCACCACCGACGACCACCTCCCCGCCTTCTTCGACGCGCTGGCCGAGGCGTTCGCGAGCCGCCGCGCCGACCTGGGCGCGCACGGCCGCGTCCTGGCCGGCGCCCGGGAGGCCGTCGAGGCGCTCGCCCACGTGCCCGGCGTCGTCCAGTCGGTGCTGACCGGATCGCTCCAGCCGAACGCGGTGCTGAAGGTGACCGAGCTCGGCCTGGCCGGCCGCCTCGACCTGGAGGCCGGCGGCTACGAGAACGGCGTCTACAGCAAGGCCGCCCTCCTGGAGCTCGCCCGCGCCCGCGCCGGGGAGCGCCACGGCGCCCGCTACCCCGAGTCCGCGACCGTCTACGTCGCCGACTCGCCCCGCGACGTCCAGGCCGCGCACATCGCCGGCTCGCCGATCATCGCCGTCGCCACCGGGAGCGCCACCGAGGCCGAGCTCCGCGCCGCGGGCGCGGACCACGTCCTGGCGACGCTCGCCGACACGAACGCGGTGGTGAGCGCGGTCGCCGACCTGACCCGCATGTGAGCCGCGCCCGCATGTGAGACAAGGTTGTCACCTCGGAAGGGCGGCGCCGTCCGGACGGTATCGCTAACTTTGAGTAATCACTTGACGTCAAGGAGTGATTACCGTGCCGTGTCGTACCGTCGCCCTGTCCACCGTCCTCGCCGCTGCCCTCGGCGCCGCAGCGCTCCTCCTCACCACGCCCCCGGCCGATCCCGGCCGGGCCTCCGCGGAGCGCGCCGGGGAGATGCTCGTGTGCGAGCAGGTGGAGTCGCGGTATCCCCAGGTCTTCGGCCGGAACTGCGACCCCGCCCAAGGGGGGCCGCTCTCCGACTTCACCGTCATCGACCGCCGCAACGACAACACCTACCACTGCCGGACGGGCTGGGCCGAGGGCTCGCTCTGGGCCGACGGCCAGAACTGCCGGCCCCGGCAAGGCTGATCTCTCCCTTCGGGGTCCTCGGTGCGGCGGCCGACACACCGCCGCGCCCGCCGGTGTGCCCTCTCCAAGCTGCCCGTTCTCGCGGGTGTGTGGGGGCGGGGGATGTCCGGGGCCGGTTCTGTGTGGGGGCGCGGGGTTGTCCGAGGACGCGTTTTGACCTGCGATGGGACCGGGTTCGGGGCTTGACGGCGGGCGTGGCGGGCAGGTTGCGCGGTGTGCCGGGCGGGCCCGATATTGGGATGGCCGCGCGGCGTGGCGCGGCGGGGAGGGAGAGAGATGGCCCGGGAGGTATCCGAGGGTTCGGCGCTGTGGGAGCCGTCGGAGGAGGTGGTCGCGAACGCGCGGGTGACGCGGTTCGCCCACTGGCTGGGGGACCGGGGCGTCCTCAAGGAGTCCTACGACGAGCTCTGGCACTGGTCGGTCACGGAGGTCGACGCGTTCTGGGACGCGATCTGGTCGTACTTCGACGTCGTCGGCGAGCGCGGTGAGGGGCCCGTCCGGACGGGCGGACCCATGCCGGTCGACGGGCTGGAGTGGTTCCCGGGCGCGACCGTCAACTACGCGGCGAACGCGCTGCGCCGGGCGCGGGAGGCGCCCGACGAGACGGCGGTCGTGTTCCGGTCGGAGGCGGGCGGGCACCGGCTGCTGTCGTACCGGGAACTGGCGCTGCACGTCGCGGAGGTGCGCGCGGGCCTGGCAGAGCTGGGGGTGGGCAAGGGCGACCGGGTCGCCGCCTACATCCCGAACATCCCCGAGGCGCTGATCTGCTTCCTGGCGACGGCGTCGCTGGGGGCGGTCTGGTCGTCGTGCTCGCCCGACTTCGGGTCCTCCTCGGTGATCGACCGGTTCGCGCAGATCGAGCCGAAGGTCCTGATCGCCGTGGACGGCTACGCCTACAACGGCAAGCGGTTCGACCGCCGCGGAATCGTCGCGGAGATCGAGGCCGCCCTGCCGACCCTCGCCGCCACCGTGCTCGTCCCCTACCTGGACCCGGCCGCGACGCCGGAGGGCCTGCGCGTCGGCATGCACTACGGGGAGCTGCCCCGCCAGGGCCACGACACCCTGGAGTTCGAGGACGTCCCGTTCGGCCACCCGCTGTGGGTCGTGTACTCGTCCGGGACGACCGGGCTGCCGAAGCCGATCGTCCACGGCCACGGCGGCGTGGTCCTGGAGCACCTCAAGGCGCTGTCGTTCCACCAGGACGTCGGCCCCGGGGACGTGTTCTTCTGGTACACCACCACCGGCTGGATGATGTGGAACTACCTCATCGGCGGCCTGCTGGTGGGGTCCACCGTCGTCATGTACGACGGCGCCCCCCTCGACCTGTGGTCGCTCGCCGCCGAGAACGGCGTCACCTACATGGGGGTCGGCGCGCCCTACATCACCGCCTCGGCGAAGGAGGGGCGCCGCCCCGGCGAGGAACTCGACCTGTCCCGCCTGCGCGGCATCGGTTCCACCGGCTCACCGCTCCCGCCGGAGGGCTTCGCCTGGGTGTACGAGTCGGTCGGCCGCGACCTGCTGCTCGGCTCGTTCTCCGGCGGAACCGACCTGTGCACCGGCTTCGTCGGCCCCTCGCCGCTGCTGCCGCTGCGCGCCGGCGTCATCCAGTGCCGCGGCCTCGGCGCCAAGGTGGAGGCGTTCGGCGAGGACGGCAAGCCGGTGATCGACGAGGTGGGGGAGCTGGTCATCACCGAGCCCATGCCGTCCATGCCCGTCTTCTTCTGGAACGACGAGGGCGGCGAGCGCTACCGCGACTCCTACTTCGACATGTACCCGGGCGTGTGGCGGCACGGCGACTGGATCAAGGTCCTGCCGGACGGCGGCTGCGTGATCTACGGGCGGTCCGACTCGACCCTCAACCGCGGCGGCGTCCGCATGGGCACCTCCGACTTCTACCGGGTCGTCGAGGCGTTCGACGAGATCACCGACAGCCTCGTCATCGACACCGGCCGGCTCGGCCAGGAGGGTCGGCTGCTGCTGTACGTCCAGCTCGCGGAGGGCGCGTCGCTCACCGACGAGCTGGTGGCGGACCTGCGCGGGCGGATCCGGTCGGCGCTGTCGCCCCGGCACGTCCCGGACGAGATCACCGCGGTGCCCGGCATCCCGCGCACGCTGTCCGGCAAGAAGCTGGAGGTCCCCGTCCGCAAGATCCTCCAGGGCACCCCGGTCGACCGGGCCGCCAACCGCGACTCCATGGCCAACCCCGAGGTGCTCCGCCACTTCACCCCTTAGCGGCGGCGTAGGCGAGGACGTCGCGGCGGCGGTACAGGCGCCGCACGCGGCCTCCTCCCAGAGGTTCCACCCTGGCGGGCTCCGGCCAGCCCGCCGGCGGGCGCCTGGCGTAGACGGTGACGCTCGTCTGCGCCAGGCCGAGGATGCGGGCGGCCTCCGCCAGGGTGACCAGGTCGTCCGGCCCTTCCTCGGCGGGACGTTCCTCCAGGGCGCGGTACCAGGCCGTCCAGGCGGCCTCGTCCCAGTACAGGGCCTTGCCGGCGCGGTGGGCGACGTCGGGGTGGCCGTTGGACGCGCGGTCCGCCCAGAGCTGCTTGAGGCGGTGGCGGCTGAGACCGTGGCGTTCCGCCAGCTCGTCGCGGGTGGCGAGGCCGGGCGGGACGTCCCGGGACCCCCGCGCCGCGTACCAGCGCTCCCACTCGTCGGCGTCCCACGCCAGCTGGGAGCCGACCGTCCCGACCGGTTCGGGGTGGCCGTTGGCGGCGCGCTCGCGGTACCACTTCTCCAGGGTGCTGCGCCCGAGCCCGTGCTCGTCCATGAGTTCGGCGCGCGTGCGAACGCGGCGGCCGTCGAGTGTCGCCATGGGCTCAGTCTCCCGCGTGTGGCAGCGTTCCGCTTGTACGCCTCCGCCGCGCCAGCGAGACTGCCGGATGTGAACGCCGCTTCCGTAGTGACAGCGGGCGCGCCCCCGGCGCTGGGGGAAGTAACGCCATTAAGGTGGTCTACGACCCAAAGCCGACCCGCGGAGATGATCGTCCATATCGCTCCGAATGGTCGCGGGATCCGGTGAACTCGGCTCGGGCCTCGCGCGTCACACAGTCGGAGGGGTGATCCGGGTCGAAGCACACTCGATTCACCGATCAAGGAGAGGGACGGTTCCACGCATGGAGGTTGGGGCGCTGCGGTCCGGAGACCCGGACCGGCTCGGGACCTACGCCCTGATCGGCCGGGTGGGCGAGGGCGGCCAGGGAACGGTGTTCCTCGGCGTGGCCGAGGACGGCCGGCAGGTCGCGATCAAGCTGCTGCACGCCGAGCTGACGTCCGACGACAAGGCGCTCGCCCGCTTCCTGCGCGAGCTGGAGGTCGCCAAGCAGGTGGCGCCGTTCTGCACGGCGCAGGTGATCGACGCCGACGCGACCGGCGACCGGCCCTACATCGTCAGCGAGTACGTGCCCGGCCCGTCGCTGAACCAGCACGTGCTGGCGGACGGCCCGCTCGCCGGCGCCGCGCTCGACCGGCTCGCCGTCGGCACCGCCACGGCCCTCGCCGCGATCCACCAGGCCGACATCGTCCACCGCGACTTCAAGCCGCACAACGTGCTGATCGGCCCCGACGGCCCGCGCGTCATCGACTTCGGCGTCGCCCGCGCGCTCAGCGGCGGCACCACTCTCACCAGCCGGGTGATCGGCACCCCGTCCTACATGGCGCCCGAGCAGATCAGCGGCGACGAGGTCGGGACGCCCGCGGACGTGTTCTGCTGGGCGGCGACGCTGGCCTACGCCGCGACCGGGGAGCCGCCCTTCGGGCAGGACACCATCCCCGCGGTGATCAACCGGATCCTGCACGAGGAGCCCGAGCTCGGCGACCTCGACGGGCCGCTGCGCGACCTGGTGCTCGACTGCCTCGACAAGGACCCCTCCCGCCGTCCCGGCGCCCGGCAGGTGCTGATGCGGCTGCTCGGGCACGAGGAGGCCGCGGCGCGCCCGGCGGCCCGCCCGTCCGGCGACACCGACGAGACCGCGATGCTGGCCGCCGGGTCCGTCCTCGCGGCCGAGGGCGGCGACGAGGACGAGGTGTTCGAGCCCGCCGCGGCGCGCGCCGGCGCCCCCCTCCCCGCCGATGACCCGATCTTCGACGACGCCGCCTTCGAGGCCCCCGCGGCCGCCGGCGCCGTCCCGGACGCCTACGACGCCGACCGCACGCCCGCCGAATGGGCCGCCGACGAGACGATGCCCGGCTCCGGCGGCAAGGGCGGCGGCCTGCGTCGCTCGCTCGCCGGCTCGGGACGCTCCGCCGTGCTCGCCGGGGCCGCGGCCCTGGTCGTCGCGTTCATCGTGGTGTCCTCCGTCCTGCTGCTCGGCTCCGGCGACAGCGGCAAGGCGGGCCGCAAGGTCAGCGACCCGAGCGCGCCGCCCGCCTCGACCGACGTCGCGCCCACCACCGCGCCGCCGACGAGCCGCCGGGCCGTGCAGGAGCAGCCGCCGACGTCCTACGACCCGGAGCCGACCGGCAGCCCCACCCCGACCGGCAGTCCCACGCCGACCGACAGCCCGACCCCGACCGGCACGCCGACCCCGACCGACACGCCGACGGGCACGCCCACCGACCCGGGGACCCCGCCCACGGACCCGGGCGACCCGCCGACCGACCCCGGTGACCCGCCGACCGATCCCGGAGGCGGCGGCACCGACCCCGGCACCGGAACCGGATCCGGAACGGGCACCGGCGGCCAGGCCGCGGGCTGACGCGAGCGCGGCACCGATTTTCAAGATCACCCTGAGCGGCGGCGGTGGCCCTGGCAGGGTGGGATAGGCCACGTCGGCCATGCACGCGACCAGGTCGGCTTTGCGGCGATTCCTGGTTACGCTCGTGCAGTGAGCGGCGCCACAACGAGGTGGCGATGGGTCTCAAGGGGAGATTGTCGATGAGCGGCATGCTCGATCAAGAGAAGGACGACCTGCTCCGGCGGGCCGCCGAGACGTGCGCGCGGCGTCCGGACGCGCGCGGGGACGCGGAGGAGGTCCTCGCCTACCTCCGCCTCTACTACCGCCAGGTCGCGCGGGAGGACCTGCTGGAGCGCGACCCGGCCGGCATCTGCGGGCCCGCGCTGGCGCACCGCGCGCTCGCCGAGGAGCGGCCGCAGGGACGCGCGAAGGTGCGCGTGTTCACGCCGACGCTGGAGGAGGACGGCTGGAACCCCGGCCGCACCGTCGTCCAGGTCGTCACGGACGACATGCCGTTCCTGGTCGACTCGGTGACGATGGAGCTGAGCCGCCACCAGCTCGCGACCCAGCTGATCGTCCACCCGCTGCTGGGCGTGGACCGCGACGTCGCGGGCCACCTCAGGGCGTTCCGCGGCAAGCGCGACAGCGACGCCGACGTCGACGAGTCGTGGATGCACATCGAGGTCGACCGCACGACCGACCAGGCCCTCCTGGACGTCCTGGAGAAGGACCTGATCCGCGTCCTGCAGGACGTGCGGGTCGCCGTCGAGGACGAGCCCAAGATGCGGGCCCGCGCCCACGAGATCGCGACCGCGATCCAGGAGGTCCCGCCGCCGCTGTCCGACAAGGAGCTCGCCGAGGGCGTCGAGCTGCTGGACTGGCTGGCCGACGGGCACTTCACGTTCCTCGGCTACCGCGACTACACCCTCACCGACGACGGCACGGCGCTGCGCCCCGAGCCCGGCTCGGGTCTCGGCATCCTGCGCATGGACAAGCGCGAGTCCGCCGGTTTCGCCGCGCTGCCGCCCGAGGTCCGCGAGAAGGCGACGGAGAAGCGACTGCTCGTCCTCACCAAGGCGAACTCGCGCTCCACCGTCCACCGCCCCCTGTACCTGGACTACATCGGGGTGAAGAAGTTCGACGCGTCCGGCGAGGTCGTCGGGGAGCGCCGGTTCCTCGGCCTGTTCACGCACGTCGCCTACAGCGAGTCGATCGCGCACGTCCCCGTCCTGCGGCCCAAGCTCGACGAGGTGCTGGAGCGCGCCGGGTTCACCCCCGACAGCTACGACGGCCAGGACCTCATCGAGATCCTGGAGAGCTACCCGCGCGACGAGCTGTTCCAGATCTCGGTGGACGACCTGCTGAAGATCTCCCTCGGCGTGCTCCGGCTGCGCGAGCGCCGCCAGTTGAAGCTGTTCCTGCGCAAGGACCTGTACGGCCGCTTCATGTCCTGCATGGTCTACCTGCCGCGCGACCGGTACACCACCAAGGTCCGGCTGCGCGTCCAGGACCTGCTCAGGGAGGCGTTCGAGGGCGTCAGCGTCGACTACAGCGCGAACGTGACCGAGTCGAACCTGGCCCGGCTGCACGTCGTGGTCCGCGGCGAGCGCGGCCGCCCGCTGCCGGACGTCGACGTCCCGGAGCTGGAGGAGCGCCTCGCCGACGCCACCCGCTCCTGGGAGGACGACCTCGCCGACGCGATCGTCGCCCAGTGCGGAGAGGAACGTTCCGGAACGCTCGGCCGCTCGTTCGGCGAGGCGTTCCCCGAGGGCTACAAGGCCGACTTCCCGGCCCGCACCGCCGTCAGCGACCTGCGCCGCCTCGACGCGCTCGACGAGGCCGTCGACACCTCGATCGACCTGTACGAGCCGGCCGGCGCCGGGCCCGGCGAGCGGCGGCTGAAGATCTACCGGATGGGCGAGCCGATCTCGCTGTCCCGGGTGCTGCCGCTGCTGCAGAACATGGGCGTCGAGGTGATCGACGAGCGTCCCTACGAGATCAACACCTCCGACGGCCGCCGGTTCTGGATCTACGACCTCGGGCTGCGGTACGTGCCGCCCGCGGACGTCCCGGAAGAGGCCGTCAAGGACCTGTTCCAGGACGCGTTCACGGTGCTGTGGCGCGGCGACATCGAGAACGACGGCTTCAACGCCCTCGTCCTGCACGTCGGCCTGACCTGGTGGCAGGCGATGATCCTGCGCGCCTACGCCCTGTACCTGCGGCAGGCGGGCGCCGCGTTCTCCAAGCGGTACTTCGAGGAGGTGCTGCTGCGCAACGCCTCCATCACCCGGCTGATCATCCGGCTGTGGGAGAGCAGGCTCGACCCGACCCTGCAGGGCGGCGAGGAGGAGCGCAGCGACGGCATCACCGAGGAGATCCGCGGCAAGCTGGACGACGTCGCGAGCCTCGACGAGGACCGCATCCTGCGCTCCTACCTGGCGCTCGTCCAGGCGACCCTGCGCACGAACCACTACCAGAACAAGCCGTACCTGGCGATGAAGTTCGACCCGGCGGGCATCCCGGACCTGCCGCTGCCCCGCCCCACCTACGAGATCTTCGTGTACTCGCCGAAGGTCGAGGGCGTGCACCTGCGGTTCGGGTCGGTCGCGCGCGGCGGGCTGCGCTGGTCGGACCGGCGCGAGGACTTCCGCACCGAGATCCTCGGCCTGGCCAAGGCGCAGGCGGTGAAGAACACCGTCATCGTCCCGGCCGGCGCCAAGGGCGGCTTCGTCGGCAAGCAGCTGCCCGACCCGTCCGTGGACCGGGAGGCGTGGCAGAAGGCCGGCATCGACTGCTACAAGGACTTCATCTCCGGCCTGCTCGACCTCACCGACAACCTCGTGGACGGCAAGGTCGTCCCGCCGCCGAACGTCGTCCGCCACGACGGCGACGACACCTACATGGTCGTCGCCGCCGACAAGGGCACCGCGACGTTCTCCGACATCGCCAACGGCGTCGCCGCCGACTACGGGTTCTGGCTCGGGGACGCGTTCGCCTCGGGCGGCTCGGTCGGCTACGACCACAAGGGCATGGGCATCACCGCCCGCGGCGCCTGGGAGTCGGTGAAGTACCACTTCCGGGCCCTCGGCAAGGACATCCAGAACGAGGACTTCACCGTCGTCGGCATCGGCGACATGTCCGGGGACGTGTTCGGCAACGGGATGCTCCTGTCGGAGCACATCCGCCTGGTCGCCGCGTTCGACCACCGGCACATCTTCATCGACCCCGACCCGGACGCCGCCGCCTCGTTCGCCGAGCGCCGCCGCCTCTTCGAACTGCCGCGCAGCAGCTGGGCCGACTACGACACCTCGCTGATCTCCAAGGGCGGCGGCGTGTTCCCCCGCACCGTCAAGTCGATCCAGATCACCCCGCAGATGCGGGCGGTGCTCGGGCTCGGCGACGGCGTGAAGACCCTTCCGCCCTTCGAGCTGATCCGGGCCATCCTGCGCGCCCCGGTCGACCTGCTGTGGAACGGCGGCATCGGCACCTACGTCAAGTCGTCCTTCGAGAACAACGCCGACGTCGGTGACAAGGCCAACGACCCCGTCCGCGTGGACGGCGCTGAACTGCACTGCAAGGTCGTCGGCGAGGGCGGCAACCTCGGCGTGACGCAGCTCGGCCGCATCGAGTTCGCCCGCGGCGGCGGCCTGATCAACACCGACTTCATCGACAACTCCGCGGGCGTCGACACCTCCGACCACGAGGTCAACATCAAGATCCTGCTCGACCAGGCGGTGCGGGACGGCGAACTGGCCGGCAAGCAGCGCGACGGCCTGCTCTACGAGATGACCGACGAGGTCGGGCGGCTCGTCCTTCGCGACAACTACGCGCAGAACGTGGTGCTCGCCGCCGCCCGCGCGCAGGCCCCCGCGATGCTGCACGTCCACGCCCGCTACATGCGCAAGCTGGAACGCGACGGCCGCCTGAAGCGCCGCCTGGAGGCCCTGCCGGACGACAAGGCCCTCGCCGAGCGGCGCCAGTCCGGCCTCGGGCTGACCAGCCCCGAGTTCTCGGTGCTGCTCGCCTACGCCAAACTCGCCCTGGACGCCGACCTCGTCGCCTCCGACCTCGCCGAAGACCCCTACCTGGAGTCGTGGCTGGTCGACTACTTCCCGACCCCGCTGCGCGAACGGTTCCGCCCCCACATGGACCGGCACCCGCTCCGCCGCGAGATCATCACGACGGCCGTGGTGAACGACGTGGTCAACGCCAGCGGCTGCACGTTCGTGTTCCGGATGAACGAGGAGACCGGCGCCTCCTCCTCCGACATCGCCCGCGCCTACCTCGTCGCCCGCGACGTCTTCCAGATGCCGCGATTCTGGCGATCGGTGGAAAGCCTGTCGCACCACGTCGAGGAGTCGACACAGGTCGCGATGCTGCTGGAGGCCCGCAAGCTCACCGAACGCGGCGCCCGCTGGCTCCTGCACAACCGGCGCCCCCCGTTCGACATCCAGGAGACGATCGACTTCTTTCGCGGCGGCGCCGCCACCCTCAGCGAACACCTCTCGAAGCTGCTCGTCGGCCTGGACCTGGCCGCCTTCGAACAGCGCCGCGACGGCTTCGCCGAACTCGGCGTCCCGGACGAACTCGCCGAACAATGCGCCACGTTCGTCCCCGCCTACTCCACCTTCGACGTCGTCGGCATAGCCCACGACACCCAACGCCCGGTGGAGGAAGTAGCCGAAATCTACTTCGACCTGGCCGACCGCCTCCAACTGTCCCGCCTGCGCGAACGCATCATCGCGCTACCCCGCGACGACAAGTGGCGCTCCATGGCCCGCTCCGCCCTCCGCGACGACCTGTACGCCGCCCACTCCGCCCTCACCCGCGACGTCCTCGTCACCAGCGAACCCGGAGGCAACCCCGAAGAACGGATGATCTACTGGGCGGAAAAGAACAAACCAGCCGTCCGACGAGCCCAGCAGACACTGAGCGAAATCTGGGAAAGCGACAGCTTCGACCTGGCAACCCTCTCAGTAGCCCTAGGCGCCATCCGCACCCTCGTAACCTCCAGCAGCCTGCCCGCTGAATAGCTTTTTCTCCTCCTTCGGGCCTGGCGGCCCTCCATCGTCGAAAAAGCTGGGCGATCGCTGGCATCGCTTCGACTCGCCTTGCGGCTCGCTGCGCGATCAGATTCTTGCTTCGCTCGAATCTGCCTTCGGACGCGATCGCAATCATTGGGCCCGCGGTGCTTATGGCAGTGCCCTCCTCCTTCGGGCCCGGAGGGCCCTCCATCGTCGGGCACCGCGGGCGATCGCTGGCATCGCTTCGACTCGCCTGGCGGCTCGCTGCGCGATCAGGTTCTCGCTTCGCTCGAACCTGCCTTCGGACGCGATCGCAACCATTGAGCCCGTCGCGTGGTTCACTTCAAACCACGCGGCGGGCGCCCTTGCCCGGGCGCTTGATGAAGGGCGTCCCGAACAGGTAGTGCGTGTCCCACCGGCCGTTGGCGATCTGACGCGGGCGCGCTAGCCACTGCCTTTTGCCGAAAGGACTGCCGTGAACCTCGGCATGCGCAAGCTGTGCATATCCCTCGCGCTCTCCCTGGGCTTCAACGTCGCCGCGCTGATCACCTTTCTCCTCCTGGCAGGCGGCGAGACCGGAGCCATCATCGCCACCGCCCTGGGCGTGGGCACAGGAGCCAGCGGCGTGACCTTAGCGATCATGGCCTCCCACGGCCTCCTGACTCCACCCCACCCGCCCACTAGCTTCGAGAACCCGTCCCGGCGCTATCCGCAGACCCGGCAGCAGCCCTGAGCCCGCCCACCGCCAAGGGCCTCGCCGGCGATCGCGTCCGAAGGCAGGTTCAAGCGAAGCGAGAACCTCATCGCGCAGCGAGCCGCCAAGGCGAGTCGAAGCGATGCCGTTGCCCGCACCTTCTCTTAAAGAGGACCACCGGGCGCAACAAGCTCAGCCGATACAGCAACCCCGCAGCAACCTGAGGGGCCGCGATCGCGTCCGAAGGCAGATTCGAGCGAAGCAAGAATCTGATCGCGCAGCGAGCCGCAAGGCGAGTCGGAGCGATGCCAGCGATCGCCCGCGGTGCTCGACGATGGAGGGCCGCCAAGGCCCGAAGGAGGAGAGCACTGCAGAGAAAACTGCAAAAAACCATCGGACACCGGCCGGTTCCGCCGCAGCGGTCAGGAGGGGCGGGCCGGCCGGCATCCGACGGGGTTCAGGAGCCCTGGGCGGTGACGGCTTTGCGGTACATGCCGCTGATGGTGGCTCGGCCTTTGGGCGGGATGGTGGCCAGGTACTGCACGAGGACGGTGGTGTCGAGGCGCGTCCGGGCGGTGGTGGATGGGGCGAGGCCGACGAGGTCGCCGCTTACGGCGAGTTTGCCTCGTTGGGCGGCCGAGTAGGCCTCGTTCTGTTTGAGGACGTACCAGACGACGGCTCCGCGGTCTTTGGTGCGGAGCCCGTAGACCTTGTACTCGGCGGGAGAGAAGCGGGACGAGAGTGTGACGCCGCGGGTGGCGAGGGTCTTCTCGCCTGCTTTGAGCGCCTTGTAGGTTTCGCTGGTTTTCGCCCCGTCGGCGAGGACGGAGGCTCCGGAGGCGCGGGGCCCGTCGGTGAGGAGGGCGGCGTGGGCCTTCGGGAGCTTCGCGGGGGCGACCGCGAGGTCTTCGACGTCGGGGGCGACCGGGGTGGCGTACCCCTGCGGGTCGAGCGCGACGTGGGCGAGGGCGAGTTCGGACGGGTACGGGTCGGCGGCGAGCAGCCAGGGCGCGTTCTCGCTGGACTGGGTGAACAGCAGCGCGTGCCGCAGGGCCTGCTTGCCCTTGCCGCTGACGGCGTCGGCCGCGAACCAGCGCGGGTGGCCGGTCAGCCGCGGGATGTAGAACGTGGTGTGGCTGAAGACGACCTTGGGTGGACGCTGCCGGACGGCGCGGCGGAGCTTGAGGGCGGCGACGTCCATGGTGAGCTGCGGGTCGGTCTCGACGGTGCGCAGTGTTCTGCCGCTGAATCTGAGCCCTGCCTGGTTCATGCCCGAGGCGAAGGACGTGAGTACCTGCTGTGCCTGCTCTTTGGTGAGGGCGGGCGGCCCCTGCGGCTTCCCCGGGGCCGCGGAGGACGTGTTGTTGCCGGAGCAGCCGGTGCTGACGGCGGCGGCCAGCAGGCCGGGTAGGAGTAGTGGGACGAGAGTGCGTGCTGCCATGAGGCCCCCCGAATGGCGACGTTGGTCCGGACCACCCGGCATCCTCGCAGAGTGATCATGTGATCACTCTGCGAACACGAAAGTCGGCCGTAAAAGGTGGGGGACCGGTCAGGGGACGGTCTCGGGTCAGGCGCTCTCCTGCTGGCGCAGCCAGCGGATCTCGGCCTCGATGAACTCGTCGATGTCGCCGTCCAGGACCGCGGAGGTGTTGCCGACCTCGACGCCGGTGCGCAGATCCTTGACGATCTTGAACGGGTGCAGCACGTAGTTGCGGATCTGCGTGCCCCAGCTCGTGGTGCCCTCGCCGCGCAGTTCGGAGAGCTTCTCCGCCTCTTCCTTGCGCTTGCGCTCCAGCAGCTTGGCCTGCAGGACGTTCATGGCCGTGGCCTTGTTCTGCAGCTGGCTGCGCTCGTTCTGGCAGGACACGACGATGCCGCTCGGGATGTGGGTGATCCGCACGGCGGAGTCGGTCGTGTTGACGCCCTGGCCGCCGGGCCCCGACGACCGGTAGACGTCGATCCGCAGTTCGCTCTCGTCGATCTCGACGTGGTCGCTCTGCTCCACCACGGGGACGACGTCCAGGCCCGCGAACGACGTCTGCCGCCGGCCCTGGTTGTCGAACGGGGAGATCCGGATGAGCCGGTGGGTGCCGTGCTCGCCGCGCAGCGTGCCGTAGGCGTAGGGGGCCTTCACGGCGAAGGTGGTCGACTTGATCCCGGCCTCTTCGGCGTAGGACGTGTCGTAGACCTCCGTCGGGTAGCCGTGCCGCTCGGCCCAGCGCAGGTACATCCGCCGCAGCTGCTCGGCCCAGTCGGCCGCGTCCACCCCGCCGGCCTGGGCGTTGATGGTGACCAGCGCCTCGCGGGCGTCGTACTCGCCCGACATGAGCGTGCGCACCTCGAGCTGCTGGACGGCCTTGTGCAGCGCCGCCAGCTCCTCGTCGGCCTCGGTGCGCGTGTCGGCGTCGTCCATCTCCCGGGCCATCTCGTACAGCGTGGCGGCGTCCTCCAGCCGCTGCCGCAGGCCCTCGACCCGGTTGAGCTCGCTCTCCAGGTACGACAGGCGGCGCGTCACCCCCTGGGCGCGCTCCTGGTCGCTCCACAGGTCGGGGTCGGCCGACTGCTCGCGCAGTTCGGCGATGTCGCGGCGCATGGTGTCGAGGTCCAGCACCTGCTCGATGCTGGACAGGGTCGAGCCGAGCTCCTTGAGCTGTTCTTCGGGTTCGATGCCTGCCACGTTCCGAGCTTATCGCCGTCCCGGCACTGCTTATCGCCTCGTGGCGGGCGACCGGAGGTCCGGTCAATACCATGCGGGTGGCAGAATCACGGGCCGAGGAGGTCGGCCGAGGACGGCCGGCCCGGGATTCTCGCTCCGGGGGACGGGTCTTTGCACAGCTTCCTGCGGGTGGTCGCGGCCGGGGCGCTGCTCACCCTGCTCACCGCCGCGGGCTGCGCCGAGGGGAAGACGGAGGCGCGGCCGACCGTCACCGTGCCCGAGACGTCCCCGCCCGCGCCGTTGGCACTGACCCCGCAGGTCGCCAGCCAGGCGTTCCGCTCCTACGTCACCGACGAGGACGTGGCCAGGGCCGCGGGCGACGAACGTCTGGCGCTGACGTGGACGTCCGACGGCCAGTCCCAGCTGACCGCGGCCGAGTTCCGCAAGGCGGCCTACGACGGCGATCCGGTGCGGCGTTTCGTGTACGGCACGCCCAAGCTGTACGTGCCGAAGCTGAGGGACGCCGCCTACCCGCAATGGTTCGTGGTGTCGGTCGACCGTTCCGTCGTGGGCCAGCCCAAGAGCAAGCGCAGGGCGCTGATGAGCTTCATCCTGCGGGGGCCGTCCGACCACTGGAAGCTCACCCTCGCGACCCTCCTGCAGGAGAAGGCCAAGGAGCCGAAGGTCGCGATCGACGCCGCCGGCTACGCGACGGCCATGAGCGCGGAGGACGCGTCCGTGCTGATCCGCCCCCGCGACGTCGGCGGGATCCAGGCGACGATCGCCGCGGAGGGGCCGCGCAGCGTCGCCGCGAAGGTGATGCGGTCGAACGCGGTCACCACCGGCTTCTACCAGGACGCCAAGAAGGCCAGGAAGAAGGCCAAGAAGAAGGACGTCACCTACACGGCCGTCTACACCGCGACGCCGTTCCCCTACTTCGGGCTACGGACCGAGCACGGCGGCGGCCTGGTGATCTACTCGCTGTTCCGCAACACCTCGCTGATCGCCAAGGATCCGGGCACGCCGAAGCCGGAGATCCCGCAGGAGGCCGAGCACCTGCTCGACGGGACGGTCGAGGGCAACGAGGTCGACACCACGGCCACGCTGCACTTCGCCGCGTTCGATCCGCCGAAGGCCAAGAAGGGCGCGACCCAGCCGAAGGCGCACATGGTCGCCGACGACGGCACCGTGACCAAGGCGGGTACGCCGCCGGTCAAGAAGCCGTGACGCGCCGGGCCGGTCAGCCGTAGACGCGCTGCAGGACGAGCGCCGCGAACAGCAGCGCGACGAGGACCGCCAGGACGACGGCGGGCGGCACGGACGGGCCGTGGTGGTGCAGCTCCGAGCGGGCCTCCCGGCAGGTGGGGCAGCGTCCCTCCACCACCGGGTTCGAGCACCGAGCGCAGATGAGATGTTCGCAGCTCATGTCGTGGGCCCCAATCTCCGTCAACGGCACGTGGTCCGTGCGGGAAGCGTCGGCCTGTCTGGTCGGTCGTCCACCTATTAGGTATCTTTCGCCGTCATCCAGCCTAGCCGGACTGTATGGTCGTTCCGGCAAGTCCGGGGGCTAGACGGTATAAAACGGCCGGACGTCGGGAGACGGTTTACATGGCACTGATCGGACGTCACGCACTGATCGGACGCGGTGCCGGCCCCGGACGCCCGTACCACTGCGAGTGGGACGAGGTGGTCGCCTCTCCCCTCTACACTGCTCGAAGGCTCCGCGTCCCACCTGGCCGTGAAGCCGGGCGGCGCAGGCAAGGGGTCACGGACGCTTCCGTGGCCGCGGGCCGGCCCGCTCCCCAACCCCTACAGCGAACCGCCGTGATGCAGCCGTGATCCATTTCGACAACGTCACCAAGGTCTACCCGAGCCAGAACCGGCCCGCCCTGCAGCATGTGAACGTCGCCATCGAGAAGGGCGAGTTCCTGTTCCTGGTGGGCCCGTCCGGCTCCGGTAAGTCGACCTTCCTGCGCCTCGTCCTGAAGGAGGAGCGTCCTTCCCAGGGTCACGTGCACGTGGCGGGCAAGGACCTGAGCAGGCTGAGCAACTGGAAGGTGCCGCACCTGCGCCGCAGGATCGGCTGCGTCTTCCAGGACTTCCGGCTCCTGCCCAACAAGAACGTCTTCGAGAACGTCGCGTTCGCCCTCGAGGTGATCGGCAAGCCGCGGCGCTTCATCGGCAAGGTCGTCCCCGAGGTCATCGACCTGGTCGGCCTGGAGGGCAAGGCCCACCGGATGCCGGACGAGCTGTCCGGCGGCGAGCAGCAGCGCGTCGCCATCGCGCGGGCGTTCGTCAACCGCCCGATGATCCTGCTCGCCGACGAGCCGACGGGCAACATCGACCCCGCGACCTCGATCGGCATCATGAAGGTGCTGGACCGCATCAACCGGACCGGTACGACCGTCGTCATGGCCACCCACGACGCAGCCATCGTCGACGCCTTCCGCAAGCGCGTCGTCGAGCTGGAGGACGGCCGCGTCGTCCGCGACCAGTCGCGCGGCGTCTACGGCCAGGCGTACTGATACGGGCGCGCTGACACAGGCGTACTGACACAGGCGTGCCGACAAGGGCGCACTGACATCTGAACCATCGATTCCCGCCGGGTCGTAGGAAACCCAGAGGGGTGCCCGAAAGGAAGCCGCCCGCGCCGCATCCCGCGGCGCCCCGGCTCCCGGCCCAGCAACGGCGATCAAGGACAGCGAGGCATGCGCGTACAGTTCGTTCTCCAGGAGATCTGGATCGGTCTCCGCAGGAACATGACGATGACGATCTCCCTCGTCATCACCGTCGCCATCGCCATGGCGCTCTTCGGCACCGGGCTGCTCCTGCGGCAGCAGGTCTCCGCCTCCAAGAGCTACTGGTACGACAAGATCGAGGTCTCGATCTTCCTGTGCGCGAAGACGAGCTCCAACCCCGTCTGCCAGAAGCAGGACGTCACCGAACAGCAGCGGGAGACGCTCAAGGCGCAGCTGGCGAAGATGCCGCAGGTCTCGGATGTCCAGTACGAGAACAAGCAGCAGGCCTACGCCCGCTTCAAGGACCGCTTCGCCGGCTCGCCCGGATTCGTGGAGAGCACCCGCGAGGGCGACATCCCCGACTCGTTCCGGGTCAAGCTGAAGAACCCGGAGGAGTACAAGGCGGTCGCGCAGGCGATGCTCAACCAGCCCGGCGTCGACTCGGTCATCAACGAGCAGGAGATCCTGAAGCGGTTCTTCCGGATCCTGAACGGACTGCAGGTCGCCGCGCTGACGATCGCCTTGATCCAGGTGATCGCCGCGGTGATGCTGGTCGGCAACACCGTCCGGCTGTCGGCGTTCAACCGGCGCCGGGAGACCGGCATCATGCGGCTGGTCGGGGCGTCCAACACCTATATCCAGTTGCCGTTCATCCTGGAGGGCGCGATCGCCGGGCTGATCGGCGGGTTGTTCGCGTCCGTCCTACTGATCTTCAGTAAGAAACTCCTGGTCGACAGACTCGCGGGGGACGTCCAGCTCGTCAGCCAGCTCGGCTGGAGCGTGGTGATCCTCGTCATCATCGTGTCGATCTGCTTCGGCGTCCTGCTGTGCGCCGTCTCCTCGTTCCTGACCCTGCGCAGATACCTGCGAATCTGACGTGACGGCCGGATCCGGCCCAACCGCCGGATCCGGGCCGCGGCACCGCCCTACACTTGGCCGCATGTTCCCCTCCGCGCCCCCGTCGCGCCCGTGTCCCCGCTGAGCAGGCGACCGGGCGGCGTGCTGCGCGGCGCCGCCATCGCGGCGGCGCTCCTCTGCGCCTACGGCGCGGGGGTCGTGAGCGGTTCGGGCTCCGAGCGCCACGCGGCCGTCGCCGGGGGCGGCACCGTCCTCGACGAGGCCGCCGCGAAGATCGGCGGCCGGGCCGCGCGGCCCGTCGACCGCGGCGCCCTCGACCGCGCCGCCATCGAGGGCATGCTGCGCGGGCTCGGCGACCGGTGGGCGCACTACTACTCGGCCCGCGAGTTCGACGACGTCGAGGGGCGCCTCACCGGCCGCTACAGCGGTGTCGGCCTGTGGCTCGGCCGCGAGGACGGCGACTCCCGCGTGCTGGTGGCGAGCGTCCAGCCCGGCACCCCCGCCGCCCGCGCCGGCGTCCAGGCCGGTGACGTCGTCACCCGCGTCGGTGACGCCTCCGTGACCGGCTGGGGCATCTCGCGCGTCGCGGAGGCGCTGCGCGGGCGCCCGGACGAGACGGTCGAACTCACCGTGGAGCGCGAGCGTCGAACCAGGAGGTTCCACCTCGTCCGCACGAAGGTCTCTGGAGGGGACGTCACCGTGACCGAGCTTCCCGAGCGCGCGCGGATGATCCGGGTCGGCGCCTTCACGCGCGGGACGGGCGGCCAGGTCCGCGCGGCCGTCACCGGGCGCTCGCCCGCGGGCCGTCCCCGGGGCGGCGTCCTGCTCGACCTGCGAGGCAACCCCGGAGGGCTGGTCGACGAGGCGGTCGAGACGGCGTCGGCGTTCCTGTCCGGCGGCCCGGTCGTGACCTACGAGCCGCGCGGCAGGCCCGTCCAGCGGCGCACCGTCACCGCCCCCGGCGACGCCGAGACTCCGCTCGTCGTGCTGGTCGACGCGGGCACCGCGAGCGCCGCGGAGATCGTCGCGGGCTCCCTGCGCGACCGCGACCGCGCGGTGATCGTAGGATCGCGTACGTACGGGAAGGGCTCGGTGCAGGAACCCCTCCGGCTCGCCGACGGGTCGGTCATCGAACTGACCGTCGGTCGCTACCGCACCCCGAGCGGCCGTAACCTCGACGGGGTCGGCATCGAACCCGACGTGGAGGTCTCCGCCGACCGCCCCGCCAGGGCGGCCGAGCGGCGCGCCCGGACGGTGCTGCGCGGCCTCCACGCGACGATGCCGGGCTGAAGACGACGACGCGGGACGAGGACTGAGGACGTGGCACGGGACACCGGGCGGAAGAACGACACCGGGCGCAAGCTCATCGCCCAGAACAAGCGGGCCCGCTACGACTTCCACATCGACGACACGTGGGAAGCGGGCATGGTGCTCATGGGCACCGAGGTGAAGGCGCTGCGCGCCGGGCGGGCCCTCCCTGGCCGACGGCTTCGCGCACGTGCGCGACGGCGAGGTGTGGCTGGAGAACGTCCACATCCCCGAGTACACGCAGGGCACCTGGACCAACCACGCGCCCCGCAGGCGCCGCAAGCTGCTGCTGCACCGCCGCGAGATCCAGAAGATCATCGCGAGGTCGGAGGAGCCGGGCTGGACGCTGATCCCGCTCTCGCTGTACTTCAAGGACGGGAAGGCCAAGGTCGAGATCGGCCTGGCCCGTGGTAAGAAGACCTACGACAAGCGCCAGGCCATCGCCAAGCGGGAAGCCGAGCGTGAGATGCAGAAGGCCGCGGCGGCCCGGTTCAGGAGACGGTGAAGGGTGTCGATGACGAACCGAGGCCGGAGGCGGGCCCGTACCGGGGCCCGGACGCCGCTGCTTTCGCCCGCGCGGCGCCGGGCGGTCGCGCTGGCGTCCTGCGGCGCCCTGGTCGGGACGATGACGACCGGATGCTGGGCCGAGCCGTCGGCGATGCCCGCCGTCCGCGACTTCCTGATCGCCTGGCAGGTCGGCAACTACGAGGCCGCCGCCGGGCGGACCGTCGGCGCCGACCGCAGGCAGGTCGAGGACGCGCTCGGCCGCGTCCGGCAGCAGCTCGACGCGGCGTCCCTGCGGCTGTCGCTCGGCACCGAGGTCGAGGGCTCCGGCGTCGACCAGATCGTCAAGAAGGGCGACGAGGCCGACGCCCGCTTCACCGTGAAGATCGACCTGGGTGAGAACGGGCAGCCGTGGGAGTACCCCGGCCTCATGCACCTGCGCCGCGTCGGCGGCAAGTGGAAGGTCGTCTGGGACCAGTCCATCATCAACACCAAGCTGAAGCCGGGGCAGCGCCTCGCCGTGGTGACGCAGGTGCCCAAGCGCTCCCCGATCACCGACACGCAGGGCCGCTCCGCGCTGCGCGAGATCGGCGCCTACCAGGTCGGGGTGTATCCGGGGCAGCTCGCCGACCCGCAGAAGACCATCGACCAGCTGACGAAGCAGACCAAGATCGACGGTGGCCGGCGGCTGGACTCCGAGCGCCTGCTCGGCCGCGTCCGGTCCGCCCCGCCGCAGACGTACCTGCCGCTGCTGACCCTGCAGGTCCCGACGCACAACCTGCTGATCCAGCGGCTCACCCACATCCCGGGCCTGCGGTTCCAGGGCGTCCGCGCGCCGATCGCGCCCGCGTACGCGCCCGAGCTGATCGGCAACCTCGGCCCCGCCACCGCCGACCGGCTCCAGCAGGTCGGCGCCCCCTACCAGCCGGGCGACACGATCGGCGTCAGCGGCATCCAGCTGCTCCAGCAGCGCCGCCTCGCCGGGACGCCCACCGTCAGCGTCGTCGCGCAGGACGAGACCGGCAAGAGCACCGAGCAGCTGCGCTCCTGGCCCGGCCAGGAGCCGCAGCAGGTCCAGACGACCCTCGACCCCGGCTACCAGCGCCACGCCGACGACGCGCTGGCCGGCCTCCAGTTCCCGGCGTCCATGGTCGCCGTGCGGCCGAGCACCGGCGAGGTGCTCGCCGTGTCCAACCACGGAACGGGCGGCCGGAACTCCGCGTTCGAGGGCCACTACCCGCCCGGCCTGACGTTCGGGATCGTGTCCGCCGAAGCGCTGTTCTCCCAGGCCGGCATGAAGCAGTCCACCGAGACCACCTGCCCCGGCACCGTCACCGTCGGCGGCAAGACGTTCACCAACAACGCCCGTCCCGACAGCAGCTTCGCCAACCACTTCGCCGCGTCCTGCAAGACGACCCTCGCCCAGCTCAGCAGCAAGGTGGACGCGCAGACCCTCCTCCGGGAGGCGTCCCAGCTAGGCCTCGGCAAGAACTGGGGCCTCGGCGTCCCCGCCTTCACCGGCTCCGTCCCGGCCCCCGCGAACGACGGCGACAAGGCCGCGGCCATGGTCGGTGAGGGCGCCGTCCAGGTCAGCCCCCTCGCGATGGCCATGGTGGCCGCCGCCGCCTACAGCGGCACCTGGCGGCCGCCCTACGTCCTCAAGGACCCGTCCACGACGGCCCAGGCGCCGGCGGCGCAGAGCCTGCCGCCCGAGTCCATCTCCAACCTCAAGAAGGTCCTGAGCCGCACCGCGTCCCGCGGCAACGCCAAAGGCGCCCGCGTCTCCGGCGACGTCGTCGGCGTCGCCGCCCTCACGACCTACAACGAGGGCGGCCGCCCGAAGACCGTCTCCTGGTTCGTGGGCTCCAGCGGCGACCGCGCCTTCGCCATCGCGGTCGAGGGCGTCATCAACACCCCGGCGCTGGCCGCCAAGTTCCTGGGCGGCTAGGTCCTTTGTCGGCTCTTTACGGACCGGACGCAACCAACCCGCCCCCCGCGTGCGTCTTTACGGGTGACTGAGCCACCGCTTGGGGGGTTGCGGACTCAGTCGCCGTGATGAGACCAGAGCCTCGTCTCGGGGGAGGCTCTGCCGTCCGGACCGGCCCGACCCTGCCGGTCGACCCCGGTGGACGTGACATCGTTCGCGTCCACCGGGGTTCACGTGTGCCCGGGGGAATCACGTTGCCCCCGCACGCGTTATCCTTGTAACGTCATCGTGCGGACGTCTTCGGACCGACGCTTTGACAACTCAACATGGGGGTGACCGGCTTCGACTTCGGTCGTTCGAGCCAGGGGAAGCGGGTCGAGGGTTGCTGTCGTGACCTCGTAAATCCTGTGACAGCAAACCAATAACTGCCAACAAGAAGCAGTCCGAGTTCGCCCTCGCCGCCTGAGCGAGGAGCGAACTCTGTCAGCCCGGGCGCGTCTCCGTCCCGGGGTCTGGCATCGCAAGGAGACTCCACCTACCGGTCCGGTCGCGGGCCCGGCAGGGACATCTAACAGCGACTGAGTCCGTCGGCGACACGCCTGCGTGAGCGCCGGGACTGAGAAAACACTAAGCAGGCTGCACCCGGAGAAGCCCTGACCCATCACCGAAGGACGCGGGTTCGATTCCCGCCACCTCCACGGCAAGAGAAGCCGCTGATCAGACGAGTTCTGGTCGGCGGCTTCTTGCGTGTGCACCCATGTAAGGCACCCCCTTCCCGAGCGCCCCGGCGACCGCCGCGCTACACCCCCCATGTAGACGTCTACGGCCGACGCGCGGATGGAAGGGGCAACGCGCCCGGGAGTGAGGGGGAAGTCTCGACCGGCCGCGCTGCCCCGGCTATGGGCGCCCGGCCCGCCGGGCGCGGTCCCGCTCGCGCTGCCGCTCCGGATCAAGCGAGGCCACGCCGCCCCGCGCCGCCGCGATGGCCGCGCCGAGCCGTTCCGGGGTCGTGCCTTCGACGAGCCGCGCCTCGGGGAGGAGCGCCCACCAGCTCCGCGTGAAGTACCCGAACCACACGGCCGTTCCGCCGTAGTGGTCCTGGATGCGGCGGGCCTCCAACACACGGATCGGCACGGGATCGATCACGGCCGTGTCGCGCGGCGCCTGCTCACTCGTCACGGGTCACCGCCCGGATCTTGTCCGCGAGTTCCTCGGCCGTGTCGGCGCAGACGTCGGAAGGCCGGTCGAGGATTTTGCGCGTGAGGGGCCCGCGGGTCGCCCACCATCGCCCGGTGTCCCGGGTATGGATGATCGACCAAGCGGGAAACGCGTCCCGCAACCTCGCCTTGGCCTCTTCGACTGACACGTCAGGGGCGTTCACCATGCGCTCCCTCACTCGTGGTGATTGGGTCACGCTCAGTGAAAGCCCTACGCCTGCGACGCGGGAGCCGGATACTGGCTGTCAGAAGGCGGACTGTTCAGAAGGGTCCGCCTGCCCCGGTCCCGGCGGGATGGTGCACGCATGACCGACGACGAACTCCCGCGCTGGGCAGCGCGCTTAAGCACCGAGCGCGAAGCCCGCGCATGGTCCAAACCGAGGATGGCGAAAGCCCTCTACGCCGCCCGTGACCTGCGCCCCAACCGCACGCAGGTGGAGTCGCTCGCCCGTCAGATCCGCAAGTACGAACGCGGCGAGCACTTCCCCCGGGAGTGGGCCGCCGACTACGCGGCGGCGTTCGGGATCGGGGAAGTCGAACTGTTCGGGCGGCTTGACAGCGTCGATGACAATGAAGACGTGGAACGCCGTACCCTCCTCGGTCTGCTGGCCACCACGGCCGCCGCCGGCTCTCTGGCCCGTGACGCGGCACCGTTACGCGAGGCGTTCGAGGCCGGGGTCGCCGCCGATGCCAACGACCGCGACGCCGATACCTGGGAGCGCGTCGCGCACGACTACGCCCACGAGGTCGGCTGGGCTTCCGCGACCGCCCTCCAGCCGGAACTCGCGGCGGACTTCGCCGAGCTGGCGAGGCTCGTCCCCACCGCCCGCGGAACCGCCCAGCTCCGTCTGATCCATGTCGCCGCCCAGATGGCAGCGCTCATGGCGATCAACCTGACCAACCTCGGCGAGGGGCGTGCCGCGCGCCGCTGGTGGCGCACCGCCGCCCGCGCCGCCGACCACACCGGCGACCACGCCACCGCCGCCCGCATCCGGGGCCGCGCCGCGATCTTCGCCCTCTACACCGAGACGCCCCGCCTGTCGGTCGTCGAGGCTGCCGAAGAGGCGATCGCGGTCGGGCGCGGGGACGCCGCAGGTGCCGTGAACGCGTACGCGGCCAAGGCTCAGGCCCTCGCCGAGCTCGGCCGTCATGCCGAGGCCGGGGACGCCCTGCGCGACCTGCGCGGCGTGTTCGAGCGCCTCCCCGAGGCCGTGCGGAACGGGCGAGGCAACTGGGGCTGGTCGGTCGGCCGCCTCCACTTCGTCGCCAGCCTCGTCCACACCTGCGCCGGGAACGTGGGACCGGCGTTGGAAGCTCAGGACGCTGCGCTGGGTGTCTGCTCCCCTCAAAATTGGGGATTCCGCGGCCAGATCGAGATGCAGCGCGCCGGCGTACTGATCGGCGCCGGGGACGTCGACGATGGTGTGCACCACATGACACGGGTCTTGGAGGGCCTGTCGGCCGAGCAGCGCGGAGACGGGCTCGTGCGCGGCAGCGCGCTTACCTCGTTGCGGCTTGCGGCACCCGCTCAGGCCGGGCGCGCCTCGGTCCAGCAGGCGCGCGAACTGCTCGCAGCAACGGGAGACCGATGACCGCGGATCCCACCTTCACCCGCCACGACCCCGCCGACGCCGAGAAGGTCCTCGACAGCGTGATCGTGCCCGTCTATGTGGCCTCGCACCAGGACGTGGTCGACCAGCCTTTCTACTCCGCGGAGCGGTTCGGCGAGCGGTTCCCTGGCTACGCCAAGGCCCCGGGCTTCGAGATCGTCATCGCCTACGTCGGCGGGCGCCCGGTGGGCCAGGCGTTCGGGTACGCGCTGCCGGTGAACGCGCGCTGGTGGAACGGGCTGACGACCCCGGTCCCGGACGGGTTCACCGTCGAGACCGGGTCGAGGACGTTCGCGTTCAACGAGCTGATGGTGATTCCGGAGTGGCAGGGCAGGGGGGTGGCGCACGCGCTGCACGATGCACTGCTGGGCGGCCGGTCCGAGGAGCGGGCGACGCTGCTGGTCCGCGAGGACAACGACTCCGCGCAGCGCGCGTACGCACGGTGGGGATGGCGCAAGGCGGGCAAGGCGCAGCCGTTCCCCGACTCCCCGCACTTCGATGTGATGGTCGTGGATCTGCCGTTGAGCTAGGGCCGTGTGCCGGGCCGCGTTTGGCCGCTCAGATGATCCGGACCGCTTCCACCACCTCGTCGGCGGTGAGGGCATGGACGGTGGCCTGCCAGCACTCGAAGGGGCCGTAGTTGTCCCGGTTGAGGATGCACTCCCAGGACGTCTCGATTTCGTTCCGCAGGGTGGTGGGCCAGTTCCGGGTCGGGGCTTCACGCATCCCCGCTGCCCGGAGGCGGGCGTCGAACTCGTCGTGAGTGTCCTCCCAGCGGGCGAACGCCTCGTCCTCGGACTCGCCGGGCAGCCTCGGCATGCCGAGGCCCCGGTTCAGGACCATGTGCCACTCGTCGAAGTGTGAGAGGAGTACGCGGTCGCGGGGGACCCGGCAGGTGAGCAGCACCTGGCCGCGCGAGTGGCGGCAGGCACTGACCAGATGCTTGCGGTTGGTGCGTGCCCAGAGCCACAGCGCACCCTGGCCGCTGGTCGGTAGGCGCGCCGCCATCATCCGGTACATCCAGTCGTAGGCGTCCGCGAACTCGGTCACCGCCAGGGCCGGGTCCGGCGTCAGTGTGCCCGTCGTGAGCAGGGCCTCGAACGCCTCGACCGATTGGACGGTGTGCAGCAACAGCCGTTCCGCGTCGAGGTCGTAGCCCATCGGACCGGCGGGCACGGCCTGCTCGGGCTCGGCGTCGCGGATCGGGAAACGGGTGCCCGCCGTCTCGTCGTCCAGCAACGGGTTGGGGCCTCTAGATGATGTCTTCGGGGAGGAGGGTGGTGAGTTGTTCGGTGGTGAGTTCGGCGCCGGTGTTGGCGAGTTGTTCGGTGCGGCGGGCGTGGGCGGTCACCGCGGAACGGAAGAGTTTGTCGATCTCGCGTCCGTTGCCCACCTGGAATCGGTCGCGGTTGGCCGCCAGGTAGGTGGTGAGGGCCTGCTGGGTGGGTTCCGGGACGCGGTAGTCGGCCGTCTTGGCCTTGCCCAGGAAGATCGAGACCAGGCCGTCGACCTCGTAGGGGGAGAAGGTGAGGGTGCGCGCGAAACGCGACGCCAGGCCCGGGTTGGTGGCCAGGAACCCCTTCATCTCCGAGGTGTATCCGGCCGCGATGACGATGATCTCGTCGCGGTGGTCCTCCATGAGTTTGACGAGGGTGTCGATGGCCTCCTGCCCGAAGTCGTTGCCTGATCCGGCCTGGCGCGACAGCGTGTAGGCCTCGTCGATGAACAGGACGCCGCCGCGGGCGCGTTCGAAGACCTCGCTGGTCTTCTGTGCGGTGTGTCCGACGTACTGTCCGACCAGGTCGAGGCGTGCGGCTTCGACGACCTGGCCTTGTGCCAGGACGCCCAGGGCGGTGAGGAGTTCTCCGTAGAGGCGTGCGACGGTGGTCTTGCCGGTGCCGGGGGGGCCGGCGAAGATCAGGTGGCCGGTGAAGGGTTCGGCTTCGAGTCCGGCGGCGCGGCGGCGCCGGGCCGAGGCGATGAGGTCGAGCAGGTCGCGGATGTCGCGTTTGACCTCGTCCAGTCCGGTCATCGCCGCCAGCCGCGCCAGCAGGGCGGTGACCTGGTCGGGGTCGCGGGCCTCTCCGAACCGGGCGGCCAGGCCGGTGTCGACGTCGAGGTCTTCGGCGATCAGCCGGGACAGTTCCTCGCCGGAGGGCAGTTCTTCCATGTCGGCCAGGCGTTGTGCCTGCCGTTCCACCGCCGCTTCGAAGACGCGGCGTGCGGCGCGGCCGTTGCCGAACGAGGCGTCGCGCTTCATGGACGTGAAGTGCGCCAAGAGTGCTTGCCGTGCGCTGTCCGCTAGCTGGTAGCCGTCCTTGTCGGCCTGTGTTCCGACGATCTGGACGAGTTCGGCGGGGCTGTAGTTCTCGAACTCCACCGTCCGGGAGAACCGCGAACTCAACCCCGGGTTGGCGGACAGGAACTCGCGCATCTCCGCCGAGTATCCGGCAGCGATCACCACGACCTCGTCGCGGTGGTCCTCCATCAGCTTCACCAGGGTGTCGATGGCCTCCTGACCGAAGTCGGTGCCGGTCGCCTTGCGCGACAGCGTGTAGGCCTCGTCGATGAACAGCACACCGCCGCGAGCCCGGTCGAACACCTCGGTCGTGCGCAGCGCCGTCCCGCCGATGTTCTCCGACACCAGATCGGCCCGGCTGACCTCGACCACCTGGCCCTTCTCCACCACACCCAGCGCTGCGAGGATGCCGCCGTACAGCCGCGCCACGGTGGTCTTACCAGTGCCGGGCGGGCCCGCGAAGACCATGTGCCGGCCCTTCGCCGAACCCGGCGGCAGGCCCGCCAACCGCCGCTGCTCGGCCACCTTCTGCACTTTCGCCAGAATGCGGATCTCACGCTTGACCCCGGCCAGACCGATCATCGCGTCCAACTCGGCCAGCAGCACGTCCGCCGACGGCCCGCCGACCTTCTTCGGCGCGGGCGGCGCGGCCTTGGGCTCCGCGGGCGCATGGCTGACGGGCTCTGCGGGCTTCTGGCTCGCGGGCTCTGCGGGCTTCTTACTCGCGGGCTCGGCCGGTTCCTTGCTCTTGGGCTCGGCCGGCGCCTGCTTCTCGGCCTTGGCGGTCGCGGCGGCGAAATCGAAGTCGAACAGGTCGGGCCTTGCGTTGCCGACGCTCGTCAGGTCCTCGATCTCCACGCTCGCCCCGAGGCTGGCGAGGACGCCCCGGCTGTGGTTGCCGGCCAGCGTGCAGCCGCGGAGGGTGAGGTGGCCCTCCGGTTCCACGTTCACGCCGGAGAGCTTGCTGCCGGTGATCGTCATGCCGTCCAGCAGGACGCGGGGATCGCCGCCCTTCAGCCCGACGCCGGACCTCCCGCATCGGCGACCCGCCCCCGGACGACCGTGACGTCCGCCTTGTCGGAGAGGTAGAAGCCGCTGGAGGCCGCGCCGACGACCTCGCAGTCCTCCAGAAGCGCCCTGCCCTTCTGCACCACCGTGCCGATCCGCCGCGGCGAGGTCATCTTGATCCGCCGGGCGATCAGCGAGCCGCCGGCCGTCACCCACACCCCGTCGAACCCGGGGCGCACGAGACGGCAGTCCTCCGCGAGCGCGACGCCCTTGGTCGTCACGAACAGGGACGCCTTCTCGGTCTCCTTGTCCGAGCCGTCGATCTCGCAGTCGCGGATCGTCGCCTCCGCACGGTCGTCGACCCTGATGCCCGCGTTGGCCGGGTTGCTGACCGTGCACCGCTCGATCTGCGGCTTGGCGCCCTCGGTCACCCAGATGCCGTCCCCGCCCGCGTCCCTGACCTGGCACGACCGGAGGGTCACCGTGCTGCCGCTGCGGAGTGCCACCGCGTTGCCGCTCGTCCCGGTGACGGTGGTGCCTTCCATGACCCCCGACGAGGCGCTGTACACGACCGCGCCGTCCTGGACCTCGCAGTCCCGCAAGGTGAGGTTCGCGCCCTTCGACGCCCGCACGGCGAGGGAGCCCTTGGTCATGAACTCGCACCGCTCCGCCACGATGGTGCCTTCGGCGGCCTCCAGGGCCAGGCCCTTGTCGCTCCAGTTCCGGACGATCAGGCCCTGCAACGTCACCTTGCCCGTGACCTCGATCGTGCCGACGGTGCGACCGTCCAGCGTCACCGAGCCGAGCCCCTCCACGGCGGTCATGACGAAGTCGCCCGTACTGCGGAATCCCGTGTTCGGATACGAGCCCGGCTCGATCAAGATGTGCCGTCCAGGGGGTGCACCCGACGGCAGCGGCGCCTTCAGCGCTTCGAGTACCGTCCGATACGCCCCGGGGGAGGTCAGTGACACGACCAGACGATGCACCCCGAACCTCCTCATGAATCACCGCAATGGTGCCATGGCGAGGCCCGTTCCCGCTTCGGCAATCCTCGCCTCTGAACTGGACGCCGGTGACTCGCCATTGGTTCGGATCACGAGCCGTGCCGCTCGTGCCGGACGGCCGGCGCCCCCGCCGCTTCCGCGGCCCGATAGGTTGCCCGCGTGGACATACGGGTCACCGGGATCGTCATCGAGGACGAGCGCATCCTGCTGCTCGACCAGGACACCGACACCGGACGGTCGTGGTCCTTGCCGGGCGGCAAGGTGGAGGCGTCCGAGCCGCTGGCCGACGCGCTGGTCCGGGAGATGCGGGAGGAGACGGGCGCCGACGTCGAGGTCGGCCGGCTGTTGTACGTATGCGACCACATCCGTGGTGACGTGCATGTCCTGCACATCACCTTCGAGGTGCGCCGCACGGGTGGAACGGTCGGAGTCGTGCCCGGGACGGCGGACTCACGTCCGATCCGCGGGGTCGAGTTCGTGCGCCTGGCTGACCTGGCGTCGCTCGGTTTCGGCGAGCGGTTCGCCGACCTCGCCAGGGCCGGATTCCCCGGCGCCGGCTCCTACATGGGCGCCAAGAGCAACATCGGTCTGTGAGGCCGGGGCCCTGCCGGAAGGCCCGCGACGGCAGAAGAACATTCTTGTACGAGTGTTGAGGGCGTCGGTAGGTTCGCCGGTGTGACAAGTGCACCGGAGGCGGCCCCCGGACGGCTGGTCGGTGGGCGGTACCGGCTGATCGGGACGCTGGGGCGAGGCGGGTTCGGGCTCGTCTGGAAGGCCCACGACACCGCCCTCGGGCTCGACGTGGCGGTCAAGGAGATGCGGCCGCCCGCCGCCGAGCTGACCGAACGGATCGCGCGCGCCACCCGCGAGGCGCGCAACGCCGCCCGGCTGCGCGACCATCCGAACATCGTCAGCGTGCACGACGTCGTGGTCGAGGACGGCCTCCCCTGGATCGTCATGCAGCTCGTCGACGGGCACTCGCTGCACGACCGGATCGCGCTGTCCGGACCCCTGCCGGTCGCCGCGGCCGCGCGCGTCGCCGCCGGCCTGCTGGACGCGCTGGACACGGCGCATCGCGTCGGGATCGTCCATCGGGACGTGAAACCGGCCAACGTGCTGCTCACCGGTGACGGGGACGCCGTCCTCACCGACTTCGGCATCGCGATCCATCACGCTGACACCACGCTCACCGCGACCGGCGCGTTCATCGGGTCGCTGGAGTACATGGCGCCGGAACGCATCGACGGGAACGGCGACCCCGCCTCCGACCTGTTCTCCCTCGGCGCGACGCTCTACCACGCGGTGGAAGGCGTCTCCCCGTTCCGCCGCGACACCACCTCCGCCACGCTCAAGGCCGTCATCAGCGACCCTCCGGCACCGCCGAGGCGCGCAGGGAAGCTCGCCGGGCTCATCACCCGCCTCCTGGCCAAGGACCCGGCCGAGCGTCCGACGATCTCCGAGGCGCGGGTTCTGCTCGCGCGCGCCACCGGGCCGGAACGCCCGGGCCTCCGGGACTCGGGCCCGGCCGAGCGTTCGACGGTCACCAAGGTCCGCCGGCCGCCCGCCGAAGCCGAATCGAACGACGGCCGCACACGGATCGGTGCCAAGGCGTCGTGGTGGAGCCGGGCTTCGATCGTCCACCGGACGGCCGCGGTGGTCGCGGTGGCCGCGGCCCTGCTCGTCCTGGTCATGCTCATCGGCCGCCAGGTCTACGGGCGGCCGGCTTCCGGCGCGACGATCGGCGACTGCGTTTACCTCTCCGGCTCCTCCGACTTCGCGTTCGGCACGAAGCAGGGGGACTGGTACCGGACGCCGTGCGGCCTTCGATTCGCCAAGGGCACGGCCTACCGGGTCGTCGGCCAGACCGCCGACGACCCCGACGACCCCGATCGGACGGATCCCACCCACGGCTGCAAGCACTACTCGGGCTGGAACAGCAGCGCGATGGTCAAGACGTTCCTCGGCGTGGACCCGAGGGGGCTGGCCAAGAACCTGTGTCTCGCGCCGGTCGACTGACCTGCCTAGCGGCGCACCTTGTACCTGAGGTGCAGGACCCGTTCGCCCTGGATGACCACGTGGGGGTCCTCCAGCAGGTGCTGCCGGTCGACGCGGCCGAAGAAGCGCTTGCCCGACCCGAACACCACCGGCACGACGTCCATCGCCACCTCGTCCACGAGACCGGCCGCGAGGATCTGGCCGCCCACGTCGCCGGCGTTCACGGCGACGCTGCGGTCCCCGGCCAGTTCCCGGGCCTTGCCGATCGCGGCCGTCACGTCGTCGACGAAGTGGTACGACGCCTCGGGGTGCCAGCCCTCGGGCTTGGGCCGGTGGGACACCACGACCACGTGGTCGCCCGTGGGCGGCCGGCCCTCCCAGCCGTTCACCAGGTCGAACAGGGTGCGGCCCATCACGATCGTGCCGATCTGCTCCCATGTCGACCGGACGTACTCCGCCGACGCCTTCGAGACCCGGACGCCGCCTCCCGTCCCGGAGTGGTCGTACTCATCGCCGCCGCCTCCGCCGATCGGGACGTCCCCGTCGAAGTACCAGTCGTGGAGCGTTCCGACCTCGTCGTTCTCGTCGGCGATGAAGCCGTCGACCGACATCACGCTGTGCATGATCACCGTGCTCACGGGTCCCCCCTCGGGTCTCCTTGCGTCCTCGCCCTCGATCTTGTCGTTCCCGGGAGGGGCCGGGCATGTAAGAAATCAATCGGCGGGCATCGGGCCGCTGTCCGGAGGGAACCCCGCCTCGGCGGGGAACCGGCGCCGCAGGGCCAGGTACTCCGTCGGGGTGTGGCCGGTGAAGTCCTTGAACTCCCTGCTGAAGTGGGCGTGGTCGAAGTAGCCCGCCATGTGGGCGAGATCCGACCAGTCGACCGGGCGCAGCGCGTCCACGGAAAGGATCAGCCGGGCGAAGCGGTAGATACGCGCCACCCGCTTCGGGGTGACCCCGACATGGGACTTGAACTGCACGGCCAGGTGATTGCCGCTCACTCCGGCGGCATCTGCCAGGGCGCCGACAGGGACAGCGCCGTGGGACGTCTCCAGACGCACGCCGGTGTGCCGGACCAGGCCGAGGCCCCGCGCGGGCGCCTCGGCGAGGCGTGCTAGCAGCTCCTCCTCCACGATCCGCAGCGCTTCGGCGGCCGATGCGACCTCGCCGACCTGGTTGCGGATCCGGTCCAGCGAACGTTGCCAGACGGCGTCGACCGGCACCCACCGGTCCCGCAGTTCGGCCACGGGCATGTCGACGAACGGCGACAGGCCCCAAGGCTTGAAGTGCACTCCGACCAGGCGGACGCGCGTGGGGTACTCGACGAGGAAACGCCGGGTCCACAGCCCCATGAACCACCCGTCGGCGAACACCTCCGACGGAACCGAAGGGTCGGAATCCAGCAGGCGGGCCGGCTCGCCCAGGTTGATGAACAGGTGCGCGGACGGCATCGGCGGCACGTTCATCCGGCGGTGGCGCGGCACCCCGGACAGGCAGTAGATGTCGTCGATGAACCGGTCGAGCGGCGGGGCGGGCACCCGGCCGAGGTATTCCATGGCCTCAGTGTGGCCGAGTAGGGCCCGCTCCGAGGAGGGCCCGCTTCGCGGAGGGACGGCGCGTCAGCGGGTACCGGCGCCGCCCGCGGCGAGGGTCGTTACATTCTGTTCCGCGATGATTTCCTACCGTATCGGGGAGAGTATCTGCGGGTCCGCTCGCCGTAGCGTCTCTCTATGGCGGCACTTGGTATCGCCCCTTGGTGGTCTCAGTGCCTCAGGAGGGAGACCACCGTGCTGTACGGGGTCGACGTGGCGAGTTACGAGGGCAGGCCAGACTGGCGGCGCGTCTACGATTCGGGGATCCGGTTCGCCTTCTCCAAGGTCAGCGAATCGACGGATTACGTGAACCCGACCTGGAGCCACAACCGTTCCGGGATGCTCGGGCTCGGCGGCGACTTCGTGCCGGGCGCCTACCACTTCCTTCACGGCGGCAACGGCGCCGCGCAAGCCCGCTACTTCCTCGACAAGGCCGGCGAGCTGTCCGGTGTCGCCGTCGCGCTCGACGTCGAAGCGTCCGGTGCCGACGCGCCCACCGCCCGGGCATGGGTGGCCGAGGTGAAGAGCCGCACGGGCGGCCACCCCGTCATCGGCTACTTCCCGCGCTGGTACTGGGAGGAGCACGGCCGGCCCGATCTCGGCTTCTTCGACACGATCTGGGAGTCCCGGTACGTCTCCGGCTCCGGCTCCCCGACCGCTCTCTACCGGAAGGTCCCCGCCTCGTTCTGGACCCCGTACGGCGGGGAGCCGATCTCGATCCTGCAGTACTCGTCCAGCGGCTCGGTGCCGGGCATCACGGGCCACTGCGACGTCAACGCCTTCCGCGGCTCGGTCGCGGAGTTGAAGGCGCTGGCCCTCGGGTCACACGAGGAGGACGAAGTGCCCATCCGCAGCAGTTACGGCAAGTCCAGGACGCAGGCTCTGGCGTGGGGGAAGTTCACCGTCCTCAACTGGGACGTCACCCACGCCGACCCGGCCGGCTCCCACTCCGAGCCGGACAAGGACCATCCCGACGGCTATCCCGGCTACGTCGCTCCGCTCTCGACGTGGGCGGACATCACCGCCATCGTCGGCGTCGAGGGAATGGGCGTCGGCGACGAGTACCAGATGCGGTTCGAGGTGCACGACTGGGAGGACGGCCAGTCGGCGGGGGTGTGGACCGAGACCCGCGCCGACGCCCTGGCCACCAGCGGCGCCCAGTACGTCACCGGTGCCATGCCCAAGGGGCTCAGCAAGGGCCAGCACGTGTACGTCGCGATCGCCGTGTTCCCCTCAGGAGGCGACCCGGGAACCCGTCCCGTGCCCCGTGCGACGTCCGGCCGCTGGACGATAGCCCAGGACCGCGGCTGAACGGCGGGCCAGGCGGCTCGCCGAGAGCGGTACTAGGACGTTTGCTTGGCTTCTCGCCATTCGGGGGCGAGCACCGACCAGACTTCCATGTCCTGCCGTTTTCCGCGGTAGAGGTAGCTCTCCCGCAGGGTGCCCTCCTTCGTCATTCCGAGCCGCCTGGCGACGGCGATGCTGGGCTGGTTGGCGGTCGAGACGTGCCACTCCACGCGGTGGATGCCGCGCTCTTCGACGGCCCAGTCGATGATGGCGCGCACCGCCCTCGTCACCAGGCCCCTGCCCGCCGCCGACGGCTCCAGCCAGCAGCCGGCCTCGGCCGTGCCCTGCCCGACGTCCATCGTCACGAAGAGCACCCCGCCTACCAGCCGGCCCTCGGCCCATATGCCGTAGATGCGTCCCTTGTCGGCTGCGGCTTTGTCGGCGTACCCCTGGAGGTGCGCGCGGCTGGAGTCCAGGTCCGTGACGCGGTCCGGAAGCCCGACGTACTGGCCGATGAACTCTCGTCCCCGGTCGATATGGGCCAGGAACTCCCCGGCCTGCCATGGTTCGAGCGGACGCAACTCCGCGCCGTCGTCACCAAGGGACACCGCGTACATCCACGCCTCCACGGTCAGGACCAGCACAGACTGCGCTGGATCCTCTCATGGGAGCGGGGCGCCCGGCGCCGCGGAACTCAGGGGCGCCAGGGCATGTGCTGGAGGGTCCAGGTGTTGCCGTCCGGGTCGGCGAAACGGGCGTAGAAGACGCCGCCCATGTCCTCGACCGGGGCCACGTCCGCGCCGCGCCCGATGAGGTCGGACCTGGCCTGCTCGATGTCGCTGACGACGAGGTGCAGGCCGCGCTGCGTCCCGACCGGCATGTCCATTCCCGGCAGGCCCTCCGTCAGCGCGATCGAGCAGGCCGAGCCTGGCGGTGTGAGCTGGACGTACCGGACGCCGTCCGCCGGGCGCACGTCGACGTCGGCGTTGAAGCCGAGACCGGTGTAGAAGTCCTTGGCCCGGTCGATGTCGCGGACGGGTACCGGGACGAGTTCGAGCAGGAGCATCCCCGGGCGCACGGGCAGCACCGGGGTCTGGGACTCGGTCATGTGCGGTGTCCTTTCGAAAGCAGGTCGTCGAGTCGGTCGTAGGACTGGCCCGCGCCGCGTCTCATCGGGCTGCGGAGCACGCCGTCGCGTATCTCGCGGGTGGGGTAGCGAACGGTGACGGCCATGGCGGTGCGGCCGTCCCGCTCGTCGAAGACGGTGGTGACCAGGGCCTCGCCGGCCTCCCAGCCGTCGCGGACCTCGCTCTGCACCAGCCTCGCGGGCGCGTCCACCTCGAAGAAGACGCCGCCGTAGCCCATCTCGGCGCCGCCCGGGCCGCGGGAGACGAAACGCCAGGCGCCGCCGGGGCGCAGGTCGATCTCGCAGACGGCGAGCCGCCAGCCGCGCGCGCCGTGCCACTGCCTGAGCAGTTCCGGACGGGTGAACGCGTCGAACACCCGGCGGCGGGGCGCGTCGAACGTCCTGCTGAGCAGGATCTCGGTACCGGACGGCGTGCTGACCGCGAGGCCCGCCCCGCGGGGCGGCCACGCCGTCACGATTCGTCCTGCTCTTCGAGCCTTGCGAGCAGCTCGTCGAGCCGCTGGTAGCTCTCCTCCCAGTACTCGCGGAAGTCGGCGAGCCAGTCCAGGGCCTCCCGGAGGGGACGGGCCTCAAGACTGCACGGCCGCCGCTGCGCGTCCCGGCCGCGCGAGACCAGGCCGGCGCGTTCCAGGACGCGCAGGTGCTTGGACACGGCGGGCTGGCTCATGGCGAACGGCGCGGCCAGCTCGCCCACGGACGCGTCGCCCTGGGTGAGCCGGCTCAGGATCGCCCGCCTCGTCGGATCGGCCAGAGCGGCGAACGTCGTGTCCAGGGTGGCGGTGTCCACAGAGAACCTCCGGTTATATAACCAGTTGGTTTTCTATCCGTGGACGCCGCGGCCTGTCAAGCGAGGGGCCGTGTCAGGGGCATGCCCGCCGGGGGCGCCCGCATGCCGGACGCCCCCGGTACGGTCGCTCAGAGGGTCTTGCGCGAGTCGGCGTCTCTGCGGTCGTGCTCCTCCTGCGAGTACGGGCGGGTCACCGGCATCGGCAGCTGGAAGCCCCTGATCCCGGGCAGCAGCTTGACGTTGGCCGGGAGCGTGCCGGGCCAGCTCTCCGACCACACGGACAGCGCGTTGTCGAGGTCGAGGAGCTCGTCGTAGCCGTGGTCGACGGCGCCGGACAACAGCAGCTCCGACGGCAGGTGCATCCCGCAGTACTTGGCCCACAGGTCGCGGCGCAGGCGGCGGACGAGGCCGGTGCCCGTGGCGTCCAGGACGGCGACGGACAGCTCGGTGTCGGTGTAGAGGCTGCGCCGCATCGCGTTCGCCGACCCCACGACGCAGAAGACGTCGTCGATGATCGTCACCTTGCAGTGCACGGTCGTGCCGGGCCAGCCGTACATCTCCAGGTTCTGCAGACCGCTGCGGCTGCCCAGCAGGAGCTGCGGGAGGCGCGGGACCAGGTGATGGTTGACCGCCTCGGGCATGTCCCCGCTCGGCGGGTCGGTGGGATCGCCGCCGTGCAGCAGGATCACCTTGAGGTCCGGTTTCGCCAGCATCCGGGCGTTGATCCAGCCCATGATCTCCTGGCTGCTGAAGGCCTGGTCGGCGATGAAGATGTACTTCTCGGCCTGGCCGATCGCCTTCTGCAGCGCCAGCTTGAACTCGAAGAGGCCGTCGGGCGCGAAGCTGATCGGTGCCTTCCTGAAGCCGACGCCGGCGGTGATGAGCGCGCGTACCACCGAGTTCTTGTCGTAGAGCCACTCAGGGCCGGACGAGGAGAACCGCATCTGCGGCACCGTCCGGAGCACCTGGACGTGGGCGCCGGTGCCGTTGCCGTCCGGCGGTTTCGGCGGGTCGGGGACCGGCGTGGCCGTCTTGAGCCGTGACTCGATCGGGTGGCGGTCGACCGTGAAGCTCTCGACGGGCAGCTTGAGGTTCTCGGCCCACATCTGCTGGAAGAAGCGGTGGACCGCGGCGGCCGCGGGCCCGGTGACCCGTACCGCGAGGTCGTGCCAGGCCGGGGACGTCCGGTCCATGACGGGGTCGATGCCGCCCGTGAACGCGCGCGTGGACGTCTGGTCGCCGGCCACCACCAGCTTGCAGTGCACCGCGCCCAGCGGGTGCGCGGTCAGGTTGAGCATCACCTTGCCGGCGCCCTGCTCGCCGAAGCGGCTGCGCATCTCCGCGACGCTGAGCAGGGTCTGCGCGTTCACGATGCGGATCCCGCCGAGCTCGGGAATGGCGTACCGGGCGCCGAACGGCGACACCCAGGCGAGGATCCGCACGTCGACGCCGGATTTGTGGAGTTCCTCCAGGTGCCGGGAGAACAGTGTGCCGCTCGGGAGCGTCAGCGGCGGGTACTCCGCGCCGACCCGCACCGGCCGGGCGTAGTCCTTCAGGACCGGGAACTGCTGGAGGACGGCGTTGCCGAGCTCTCCGAACGGCTGGATCTCGGTGTCGGGCGGCAGGTGGGCCAGGCCGAGCCACCATGCCGTCAGGTAGAGGTACCGGCCGTTCGCGGTGGACCTGCGCAACGCCTCGATCTCATCTTCCAGCGCCTTGAAGTACGCCACCCCGTTGACGAAGTGGTCGACCGCGTTTCCGGACAGGTCGCTGAGGAAGTTCTGCTGCGGCGCGTGCTCCCCGTCACCCCAATTCGTCCGGTCGGTCTCGCGCACCAGGTACTTGCCGATCAGAGCCTGTGGTTTCGATGAAGGATTCATCCGAGCCCCCTTCTCCCCGGTCCCCTCCGAGGAAGAGCCCTGACGGTAAGGCCGCGGAACCATCCGCCAGAATGCGCAAAAGGGTGACATTCAACGCACAAGACTGACCGAGATTGGACAGGCAACTGCACGCCTGCCGGTGACTTTTCCGGCAGGTCATGGCCCAGGAGCGCGATCGCGTCGCCGCGCACGCCCGGTCCGAGCCCGGGCCCCGCCGGATCAGGGGGTGGTGAGGGTGGACATGGCGCGGTCGGGTTCCCAGTGGGCGCGCAGGGATGTGATCTTGCCGGTGGCGTCCACCGTGTAGATGAGGACGCAGTCGATGGTCATCGCGGCGCCGTCGGGGGTCGTGGTCGTGATCGTCGCGACGTTGGCGCAGCAGGGGCCGTTGGCGAAGGAGTCGGCGACGCGGAAGCGGAAGGCGGCGATCGTCGAGATGAAGGAGTCCCAGAACTTCTCGATGCCGTCCGGGCCGCGGTGGCCGGCGCCCTCCGGGTCGAGGAAGGACGGGCCGACCGGGTCCTCGATGAGGGCGTCCGGGGCGAACAGGGCCAGCCAGTCGTCCTTGCGGCCCTCGGCGACGGCGGTCATGGAGGCGCGGGCGGCGCGGCGGGCCGGGTGGTCGGCGTCGGGGGCGTCCCAGGCGATGGCATCCACTGTAACGTGTTCTCGTTTCAGGAGGCGGTGGCGGCGATGACGGTCTCGGCGAACCGTTCGAGGTGCTCGATCTTCTTGTCCAGCGGCTCGGTGTCGGGCCCCTTGGCGTAGGGCATCCGGAAGCCGACGATCACGTCGGTGACGCCTTTGTCCTCCAGCCGCCGCACCCCGTCGGGCGTGTAGGCGTCCATCGAGATCACGTGCACCTCGAAGGGGGCGCCGGCCTTGCCCTCCGCCTCGCGGATGCGCCCCAGCCGGGCGAGCAGGTCGTCCAGGTCGTCGCCGCCGCCCGCGTGCATCCAGCCGTCGCCGCGCACGACGGCGCGGCGCAGCGCGGCCTCGCTGTGCCCGCCGACCAGGATAGGGAAGGGCTGTGCCGGGCAGATCTTGAGCGCCGGGACGTCGAAGTGCTCGCCGTGGTACTCGAAGTACCCGCCGCGGCTGAGCCCCCGCACGATGTCGATGGCCTCGTCCATCCGCTTCCCGCGCCGCTCCCACGGGACGCCCATCACCTCGAAGTCCTCACGCCACGGGCTGAGCCCGACGCCGAGGCCGAGCCGCCCGCCGGTCAGGCACGCGATCGACGTCGCCTGCTTGGCCACCAGGACGGGGGGACGCACCGGCAGTTTCAGCACGAACGGCGTGAACCGCAGGCGGGTGGTCACCGCGCCCATGGCCGCGATCAGCGTGAACGTCTCGATGAAGGGCTTGTCCTCCAGGAAGTCCCGGTTCCCGTCCGCGGTGTACGGATACACCGAGTCCGACTCCTTCGGGTACACCAGCGAGTCGGCGACCGACATGCTCGTGTACCCGGCCTCCTCGGCGGCCTTGGCCAGCGGCAGGTAGAACGACGGATCGGTCATCGCCTCGGCGTAGGTGAACCTCATGCCGGAAATACTAGAACGTGTTCCACTTCGGTGCCAGGGGCGCCGCGCTGTTGCCCGGGGGTGCGGGGGGTGGTTCGGTGGGGGCATGGAGCGCAGGATCGCGATCGTCACCGGAGGGACGTCCGGGATCGGCAAGGAGATCGCGCGCGGGCTGGCCCGGGCCGGGCTGCTGGTGGGGATCGTCTGCCGGAACGAGCTGCGCGCCGCCGCGACGGTGGAGGAGCTGACGGCGGACGTGCCGGGCGCGCGGGTCGAGACGTTCATCGGGGACCTGTCGGTGCAGATGGACGTCCGGCGGGTCGCGGCGTCGCTGGAGGAGCGGTTCGACCGGCTGGACGTGCTGGTCGACAACGCGGGCGTGTACCTGCTGCGGGCCAAGGTCAGCGCGGACGGGTACGACCGCGTGGTCGCGACGAACCATCTGGGGCCGTTCCTGCTGACGAACCTGCTGCTCGGGCTGCTGGAGAAGGGCGCGCCGTCGCGGGTCGTGATCATGGCGTCGGAGGCGCACCGGTTCTCGGACCGGATCGACGTCGAGCGGATGGCCGAGCCCGGTTCGTACGGGCCGGCCGGGGCGCTGCGCGTGTACGGGCGGTCGAAGCTGCTCAACATCCTGTTCGCGCAGGAACTGGCCAGGCGGATGGAGGGCAGCGGCGTCACGGCGAACGCGGTCTGCCCCGGCTTCGTCGCGACGAGCCTGGGCAGGGACGTCCGCGGGACCGAGCGCGCCCTGGCCCTGTTCTCGCACACCCCGATGATGCGGACGCCGGCGCAGGGGGCGCGGATGGCCCTGCGGCTCGCGCTGGACGAGGAGTTCGAGGGCCGCAGCGGTGCTTACTACAGCTCGACGCCGGGCGCCGGGATGCTGCCGACGGTGGAGGCCCTGAAGGATCCGGAACTGCGGCGTGCGGTGTGGGACCGTTCTGTTCGTCTTGTGGGGCTTCCCGCCCTATAGGGTCAGGGTGCGTGAGCCAACCGTACGGACCGCCGGACCGGCCGGGCGCCTGGAGCGGCCCGCCGCAGCCGGGCCCGCCGCCGGGCCCGCAGCCGCCCCGTCCCGCCCAGCAGCCGCAACCACCCGGCTGGCAGCCGCAGCCGCCCGCCCCGCAGTCGCGGGAGCGGCCGTCCGCGTTCAAGGACTTCTTCAACGGCGTGGGCTACCTGCTGCGCGGCATCGGGTGGACGGCGCGGCATCCGGCCCAGTGGCTGTTCGGGCTGATCCCCGCGCTGATCGTCCTGGCGGTGTACGTCGCGGCGCTGGTGTTCCTGGCGTACCGGATCGACGACCTGGCCGGATGGGTGACGGGGTTCGCCGACGGCTGGTCGGACGCGGCGCGGACGTCGGTGCGGGTCGTGGCCGGGATCGCGCTGTACGGGTCGGCCCTGTTCCTGGCGATCATCACGTTCACGGCGGTGACGCTGCTGGTGGGCGACCCGTTCTACGAGGCCATCGCGGTCCGGGTGGAGGAGTCGCAGGGCGGCGCGCCGCCGGAGCCGGACGTCCCGCTGCTGGTCCAGATCGGACGGGCCCTCAAGGACGCGCTGATCCTCGGGGCCGTTGCGCTGGTGTTCGCGGTCGTGTTCTTCGCCTGCGGGTTCCTGCCGGTGGTGGGGCAGACGGTCGTGCCGGTGGTCGCGGCGCTCGTGTCGGGCTACTTCCTCGCGGGCGAGCTGACGTCGATCGCGCTGGAGCGGCGCGGGCTGCGGCGCCGGGACCGGTTCGCGCGGCTGAGGACGCACCGCCCGCTCGCCGTCGGGTTCGGCGCGGCGACCTTTGTGGTGTTTCTCATCCCCCTGGGCGCGGTGCTCGCGATGCCGGGCGCGGTGGCCGGCGGGACGCTGCTGGCACGGGAACGCCTGGCCGACGAGCCGCCGGCCGAGGCGGGCCTGACGAGTCCCGGCTGACGAGGCGTGGGACGTCGCCACCGAGGCGATGAGAAGATGTGTCCTGAGCGTGATGACCGGCCGGAACGGCACGAGTGATCTTGGCGTAACGTGTGCCGCATGTCCGATCAGGGGGAGCGCAGTGTGCGCTGGACCGAAATGAGCGAGAGCGAGCCGCGGGACGGCGCGGACGGCACGACCGGGCCGCAGGCGGCCTTCCCCGAGCCGAAGGTGCCGGAGGTGCCGGTGCCCCCGCCGACGGGCCGCACCGACTTCTCGGCCGGCGAGGGCGCCGGGACGCACGACGTCTGGGGCAAGGTCGAGACCCGGCGTCCGGAGCCCGCGGCTAGCGAGGAGCCCGACCCCGAGGACGTCAAGGTCGCGCCCGTGGCCGAGGAGGCTCCCCAGTGGGAGGGGTCGCTTTTCGAGGAGGGCGACGACGACGGCGGCGGCGACGACAAGTACGTCCCGGCCGTCCCGACCGGGTCCGGGCAGCCGGCCAAGCCCGGCAAGCCGAGCAGCGGCAACTGGCAGATGCCCGACTGGATGGCGGACGAGAGCGCCGCGGACGCCAAGCTCGGCGGCTCGCCGAAGCCGGAGCGCGACGTCCTGGACGGGGGCGGCGGCCGCTCCCGGCTCGTGCTGTTCGGCGGGATCGGCCTGCTGGTGGTCGCGCTGCTCGCGGCCGGCGGCGTGTACTTCATGAAGAGCGGCGACGACGAGCCCGCCGACACGTCCGGCAACGCCGACCGGCGGGCCGCGGCGGAGCAGTCCGAGGCCGCGCCGGTGGACATGCCGCCTGACAAGCGCCTCGCGACGTTCCCCGGGAAGCCGAGCCGCATGCTCGGGCGGGTCAACGACGTCCACTCCGGGCTGTCGTACCCGCGGCTGGCGGCTCCCTGGCAGGTGCCCACGAAGAAGAACAAGCTGGGCACGCCCGGTTGGTCGGGGCAGCAGATCCTCCTGACCGAGCGGCACGCGGGGCGGTACTGGTACGGGCAGCTCCTCACCGGCACACTGATCCCGACCCTGCAGAGCTCCTACCAGGGGCCGGACAGTGTGAAGACCGTGGCCGGGCTGGCCGCGAAGGGCTACGAGGCGCAGTACTACGCGTTCCCCCACAAGACGGCGCCGCTGGCGTCGCAGGCCCTGAACGTCGACGGCCACAAGGGCTGGCTGGTGGCCTCGTACCTCACCTACAAGCGGTCCGGGGTGCGCGCGACCGGTGAGATCGTCGCGATGGCGGTGGTCGACACCGGCCGGAAGGCGCCCGCGGTGGTGTTCGCGTCGATGCCGAACACGAACCGCAAGCAGTGGCGGGACGTCAACCAGTTCCTCGGGCAGCTCAAGATCGCCTCCTGACCGTCCCCTCCTGACAGCCGAATCGCGTTCTAATACGCTGGGGCCACCCCTGAGAAAGGTGTGGCCATGGCCATCGGGCTGACCGAGGAACACGAGGCGCTGGCGGCGTCGGTGCGCGGCTTCGCCGAGCGGGCCGTCACACGGGAGGCCGTCCGGAACGCCGACACGGGCTTCTGGCCCGCACTCGCCGAGCAGGGGCTGCTCGGCCTGCACCTGCCCGAGGACGCAGGCGGCGAGGGCTTCGGCATCCTGGAGCAGGCCGTCGTTCTGGAGGAGCTGGGCCGGGCGCTCGTTCCCGGCCCGTACGCGCCGACCGTGCTCGCGTCCGCGATCCTGCACGCCGCCGGGGTCGAGGTGGGCGGGCTCGTCACGGGAGACCGCAAGGCCGCGATCGGCCTCTCGGGCGGCCTCGACATCGACGGCTCCACCGTCTCCGGGACGGTTCGGCCGGTGCTGGGCGCGCCCCTGGCCGACGTCTTCGTGCTTCCGGCCGGTGACCGCTGGGCCGTCCTACGGCGGGGCGACGTCACCGTCGAGCCGCTGGAGTCGCTCGACATCACCCGTCCGGTGGGAGCGGTCACGGTCGAGAACGTGTCCCTTCCAGACGACTGCATCATCAGCGGCGTGGACGTGCATGCGCTCGCCGCCGTCCTACTAGGGGCCGAAGCGTGCGGCGTGGCAGGACGTGCCTTGGACGACGCCGTCGCGTACGCGGAGCTGCGCGAGCAGTTCGGCCGTCCGATCGGGCAGTTCCAAGGCGTCAAGCACAAGTGCGCGCGAATGCTCATCGCCGTCGAGCGCGCCAGGGCGGCGGTATGGGACGCCGCGCGCGCTCTGGACGAGCCAGAGGAGCAGCGCGCCTACGCCGTCGGAGTAGCAGCCGCCCTGGCAGCGGACGCCGCCGTCACCTGCACCGAAGGCAACATCCAGGTCCATGGGGGCATCGGCTACACCTATGAGCACGATGCCCACCTTCTCTACCGGCGGGCCCTCACTCTGCGCGCGCTCCTGGGACGGGCGAGCGCGCATCGCGCGAACGTCGCCGCGCTCGCGGTCGGGGGCGTCCGCCGCCCGATGAGCATCGAGCTGGCCGAGGACGCGGCGCCGGTCCGCGAGGAGATCCGGGCACGCGTCGCCGAGCTCGCCGCGATGGAACCGCTCGAACAGCGCGCCGCGATGGCCGAGGGCGGCTGGGTGACGCCGCACCTGCCGAAGCCGTGGGGACGCGACGCCGGTCCCCTCGAACAGATCGTGATCCAGCAGGAGCTCAGGGCGGCGAACGTGCGCCCGGTGCCGCTGATGATCGCGGCGTGGGTCGTCCCGTCGCTGGTCCGGTACGGGACGCCCGAGCAGCGGGAGCGGTTCCTGCCGCCGACGCTGCGCGGTGAGATCATCTGGTGCCAGCTGTTCTCCGAGCCGGGCGCGGGCTCCGACCTCGCCGGGCTGCGGACCCGCGCCGAGCGCGCCGAGGGCGGCTGGACGATCACCGGGCAGAAGATCTGGACGTCGCTGGCCCGCGAGGCGCGGTGGGCGATCTGCGTCGCGCGCACCGATCCGGACCGTCGCAAGCACGACGGGATCACCTACTTCCTCGTCGACATGGCCTCGCCCGGCATCGAGGTCCGCCCGCTGCGCGAGTGCACCGGCGACGCCGTGTTCAATGAGGTGTTCCTCGACGGGGTGTTCGTGCCGGACGACCTCGTCGTCGGCCCGGTCAACGAGGGCTGGCGGGTGGCCCGCACGACGCTGGCGAACGAGCGGGTCGGCCTGACGAGCAGCTTCCAGCTCGGCGGGGACCTGCCCAAGCTGCTCGACCTCGCGGCGGAGCTCGGCCTGGACGCCGACCCCCTCGTCCGCGACGGGATCGGGCGGCTGGCCTGCGACGAGCACGCGTTCGCCCTGCTCGGGCTGCGCGCCACGCTCAAGCGGCTGTCGGGCACCGACCCGGGCGCGACGGCGAACGTCCGCAAGCTGGTGGCGATGGAGCACGGCCAGCAGGTCACCGAGTTCGGGTTCACGCTGCTCGGCGAGGAGGGCGCCCTGACCGGCGGGCGCCGCGACCCCCTGCGCGCCCGCTGGACCCGCTACCTGCTCGCCTCCCGGGCGATGACGATCGGCGGCGGCACCACCGAGGTCAACCTGAACGTGATCGGCGAGCGGATCCTCGGCCTGCCCCGCGACCCCGAGCCGGTCGGGTAGCGTCCAGGCTCACATGCGGGAGCGGACTGCTTGACCGACCGGACGCGGCACCTGGTGGCCGCCCTGACCGGCCTCGGGCTCGGGCTCGCGGCACTCGGGCCGGGGCTCGCGCCCGGCTTCGTGCTGTCCTACGACATGGTGTTCGTGCCCGACCCGGCGTTCACCCGCCTGACGTTCGGGTTGACCGGCGTCGTGCCCCGGCACGTGCCGAGCGACGCGTTCGTCACCGCGCTCGCCGCGGTCGTCCCTGCGGACGCGGTGCAGAAGCTCGTCCTGCTGGCGGTCTTCGTGATGGCGTGCACGTCGGCGGCGTCGCTGGTGCCGTCGCCCCGGCTGCTGCCGCGCCTGGCCGCCGGGGTCTGCTACGCGTGGAACCCGTTCGTCGCCGAACGGCTGCTGCTCGGGCAGTGGGCGCTGCTCTTCGGCTACGCGGCCCTGCCCTGGGTGGTGGCCGCGGCCGCGCGGACGGACGAACCCGGCGGCGGCCGCCGCCTCGTCCGCTCCCTGCTCCCCGCCGCGATCGGCGGATTCGCGGCCCTGGCGGTCTCCGCCATGACGGCCCTGGCCGTCGCCCTCGTGACCGCGCCGGGTGCCGGACGCTACCGCGCCGGCCTGCGGGTCGTGGCGGCCGCGGGCGTGCTCAGCCTGCCCTGGCTGGTGCCGGGGGCGCTGCGCCCCGCGGGCCTGCCGGGGGACGGGACGGCCGTCGGCCTGTTCGCGGCCAGGGCGGACACCCCGTTCGGGACGCTCGGCAGCCTGCTCCTGCTCGGCGGGGTGTGGAACGGCGAGACGGTCCCGAGCGGCTACGGGGCGCCGGTCGTCGCGACGATCTGGCTGGTCGTGGTGGTGGTCGCGCTGGCCGCCTACGGAAGATGGTGCCGCGAGCCGGTCTGGCGGCGGGGCGCTGCCGTCGCGGCGGCGGCCGGGTTCGCCGTCGCGGCTCTGGGAGCGGTGGCGGCGCGCGTCCTCGAAGGGGTCATCGACCTCTGGCCGGGGTTCGCCGTCCTCCGGGACGGGCAGCAGTTCGTCGCGCCGCTCGCCGTCGTGGTCGCCGTGGGTCTGGGGGTGGCCGCCGACCGGGCGGCCGAGGCCCGGTGGCCGGGAGTGGCCGCCGCCGCGGTGGCGGCCCCGGTCCTCCTGCTGCCGACGCTGGCATGGGGTGCGGCGGGCGACTTGCGGTCCGTCCGATACCCGGACGACTGGGCACGCGCACGGCAGATCATCGACGGCGACCCCGCCCCCGGAGACGTTCTGGTCCTTCCCTGGGCGTCCTACCGGAGCTACCCGTGGAACGGCGGCCGCCGGGTTCTCGACCCGATGCCCCGCTATCTGCACCGCCGCGTCGTCGTGGACGACGCCGTCACCGTGGGCGGCACGACCGTCGCGCCCGAGGACCCCAGGGCCGTCAAGCTCGCGCCCGTCGCGCGGACCGGAACACCGCCGGCGGCGACGCTGCGTGACGAGGGCGTACGGTACGTCGTCGTGGACGCGGAGCCCGGCGCCAACCGCCCCTCCGGCGCGGCCACGGAGGTGCTGCGCGGCCCTGACCTGGTCGTCTACCGGATCGACGGGGCCGGGGGCGGGGTCCGGGACGCGGTGCCGGTGGCGCCCGTGGTGGCCGCGTGGGTGCTGACCGGTCTCGCCGTTTTCTGGTCAATCGCGGCCTCAAGGACTACTCTGAGCTTCCCGTTACTCGGCGGTATCAAGCCCCGCAGACCCCATCCCCGACGAAGGACCCCCTGATGCGCATCGCCATCGCCGCAATCGTCGGCGTCCTGCTGGCCTCCGGAGCGTCGTTCGGCGCCGTCCAGCTCGCAAGCGCCTCCCAGAAGGACCCCGTCATCAAGCCGCTGTACAACTACGGCTCCCGGTGACGTGTAGGCCCTGATGGGGACAAGGCGTGACCGGCCCGCACTTCTGGAGATCGTCGTTCCCGCCTTCAACGAGGCCGACCGGCTTCCGGCGGGGCTCGATCTGCTGTGCGCCAAGCTCGCGGGGCTTGCGGGGCTCGCGGGGCGGGCCGAGGTCATCGTCGTCGACAACGCCAGCACCGACGGGACGGCCGGCATCGTCGAGTCCTGGGACGGGCCGGTCCCCGTCCGGCTGGTGCGCTGCGAGCGCCGGGGAAAGGGAGCGGCGGTCCGCGCCGGACTGCTCGCGACGAAAGCCCCTTACGTGGGCTTCATGGACGCCGATATGGCAACAGACCTCGCCGCGCTGGACGAAGCCATCGTCCTGCTGCGCGAGGGCCGCCCGGTCGTGGTCGGGTCAAGGCGCCACGGTCGGTCGGTCGTCCAGGGGTACGCACTGCCCGTCAGGCGCCTCGGCGCCATCACCTTCAACCGGATCGTCCGCGACCTCGTGGGCGGCATCCCCGACACCCAGTGCGGGTTCAAGTTCTTCTACGGCCCGCTGGGACGGGCCGCCGCAGCGGACCTGCACACGGCGGGCTTCTCGTTCGACGTCGAACTCCTCGCCCACTGCGTGCGGCGCGGAGCGTCCGTGACGGACATCCCGGTGGTCTGGCGCGACCGTCCGGGATCGACGTTCTCGGTCCGGCGGCATTCTCTGCAATGCCTGCTCGACCTGGCCCGGATCCGCGCACGCGCCGGAGTCCGGTTGCCCGTCATCCCGGTGAAGCCGAACCTTCCGATGGTGCCGCTGCGGGCGGTGTTCGGTGAGCCGAGCACGGTGCCGGTCGTCCTGTCGGAGCCCATCGCCCTGGCAGGTCCGGTCGGCCTGTCGGGTCCGGTCGGTCTGTCGAACGCGGCCGCACTGGCAGAGAACGTTCACACGTCGCGCGCGAAGACGGGATGAGCGAGAACCTGCGGCTGGCGGTCGTCAACTGGCGGGATCCCTGGCATCCCTCCGCAGGCGGCGCCGAACGCTACGCGTGGGAACTCGCACGCAGGTTCGCCGGTGAAGGAACCCGCGTCCACTACGTGACGAGCAGGGCGCCGGGGCAGAAACGCAGGGAACGCGTCGAGGACGTGGAGTTCGTGCGTCTCGGCGGCCGTTTCACCGTCTACCCCCTCGTCCTGCTGTGGATGCTGGGGTTTCGCCTCAGACGGCGACGCTTCGACGCGATCGTTGACTGCCAGAACGGGATCCCTTTCTTCACGCCGTGGGTCATGCCGCGCCGTGTCCCGGTGTTCTGCGTCATCCACCATGTGCACGACGCCCAGTTCGGCCTGTACTTCCCCGGATGGCTTGCGTGGGTCGGCCAAGTCCTGGAGGGGCCGGTGAGCCGCTGGACGTACCGGCGGCATGCGTTCGTGGTCGTCTCGCCGTCCACGCAACGCGCCGTCAGGGAACGCCTGGGCTGGACCGGCCCGACCCACGTCGTCCCCAACGGAACGGTGGTCGCCGAACCCGAGGGCGCGGTCACGGAACCCGCCGGAGGCCCCGATCTCGTCTGCGTGACCCGGCTCGTGCCGCACAAACGACTCCCTCTGCTCCTCGACCTTGCCGGCGACCTTGCCGAGACCCATCCCGGGGTGAAGCTCCACATCATCGGGGACGGCCCAGAGGCGGGTGCTCTCGCAGCGGAAATCAGATCCCGTGGCTTGGAGAAGGTCGTCATCGCGCACGGTTACGTCCCCGAGAACGTGAAGTCGGCCCTGGTCGCCCGCGCCGACCTGCACCTCAGCACATCCCAGGGGGAGGGCTGGGGCCTCAGCGTCATCGAGGCCGCCGCGCTCGGCGTCCCGACCGTCGCGCACGACGTGGACGGCCTGCGCGACGCCGTCCGCGACGGGTCCACCGGATGGCTCGTCCGCGAGGGCGACGACCAGGCCGACGTCGTCCGGCGCGCCCTCAAGGACCTGGGCGAACGCGCGGAGCGTGATCGCATCGCCACGGAATGTCAGAGGTGGGCGGCAGAGTTCGACTGGGCGCGCACCGCCGCGCTGATGCGGGAGCTCGTCGCCTCCGCCGTCCGGGCCGGGCCGGACGGCGCGCGGGGCGGGCGAAGGTACGGTGACGGACACCCCGGCTGACGCCCGGGGCAGCACAGAGAGGGGCAGAGGGCGAGCATGGCCGTGGGAGAGGCGAATCCGCCCCGCGCCGGCGCGTCCCGCCGACCCGTGCCGGACGGTCCGGACGTCGCGGGCCGGGTGCGGGAGCGGCTGCGCGTTTTCGCGTGCTGCCTCGCGCTGACCGCGCTCGCGTTCGGCACCCGGCCCGGCGCGATCCTGGCCGACACCAAGATCGACATGGCGGTGAACCCGCTCGGGTTCCTCGGCCGCTCCCTGCACCTGTGGGACCCCGAGCAGTTCGGCCAGCTCCAGAACCAGGCCGTCGGCTACCTGTTCCCGATGGGCCCGTTCTTCGCGCTCGGCGACGTCGCCGGGATGCCCGCGTGGATCACCCAGCGGTTCTGGCTGGCGCTGCTGATGTGCCTGGCGTTCATCGGCACCTGGCGCCTCGCGGGCCGCCTCGGCTTCGGTGCCGGTGGAGGCGCCGCCGGGGACGGGCAGGGCGCCCGCCTGTTCGCCGCGATGGCCTACGCGCTGGCCCCGAACGGCCTGGCCACGCTCGGGCAGATCTCCTCGGAGTACCTGCCGGTCGCGATGCTGCCCTGGATCGTCCTGCCGCTGGTCGGCGCCGCGTCCGGCGAGACGGGGCGGCTCAGGGCGGCGGCCCGGTCGGGCCTGGCGATCGCCTGCTGCGGCGGCGTCAACGCGACCGCGACCGTCGCCGTGCTCGTCGTCCCGGTCGTCTACGTGCTGACGCGGCCGCGCGGGTCCTTCCGGGCGCGGACGCTCGCGTGGTGGTCGGCGGCGGCGGCCGCGGCCGTGGCCTGGTGGCTCGCCCCCCTGCTGCTCACCGGGACGTACGGGTTCTCCTGGCTGACCTACACCGAGAAGGCGCGGACGACCGCGGGGCCGACCGGCCTGATCAACGTCCTGCGCGGCGCGGAGCGCTGGGTCAACTACCTGATCGTGGACGGGCAGGTCTGGTGGCCGGTCGGGCACGGCCTCTCGCTCGGCCCCGTGGCGATCGTCTGCACGGGCCTGGTCGCCGCGCTCGGGCTCGCCGGGCTGCTGAGCCGGCTCCTGCCCGAGCGGACGTTCCTGCTGCTCACGCTGCTCGCCGGGCTGGCGATCCTGTCGATGGGCCACCTCAGTGACCTGCCGGGCCCGTTCGCCGGGCAGCTGCGCGACCTGCTGGACGGCCCGCTCGCCCCGCTGCGCAACCTGCACAAGTTCGACGCGGTCGTCCGGCTGCCGCTCGCGCTCGGCCTCGCCCACGCGCTCGTCGCCGCGGCCCGCCGCGCCGCGGCCGGCGCGCGGGGCCGCGCCGCCGGGCCGGCCCCCGGCCTGACGCTGAGGTCGCTGCTCGGCCTGCCGGTGGCCGCCGCCGTCGCGCTCGGCGGCATCGGCGTCACCGCCGCCTCGCACGGCCTGTCCGGGCCGGGCGAGTTCAAGGACGTGCCCGGGTACTGGCGGGACGCCGCGGCGTGGATCAACACGCGGGCCGGGCGGCAGGGAGTGCTGGCCGTCCCCGGCGCGCCGTTCGGCGAGTACCTGTGGGGCCGCCCCATGGACGACATCGTGCAGCCGCTGCTGTCGGCGCGGTGGGGCGTCCGGCAGCTCGTCCCCGCCGGGTCGCCCGGGTACACGCGCGCGCTCGACGCGATCGACCAGCAGGTCCGCTCCGGGCAGGGCTCGCCGGGCCTGAGCGCCTTCCTCGGCCGGATGGGCGTCCGGTACGTCCTGGTCCGTAATGACCTGCGGCGCGAGACGCTGCGCGGCGCCTGGCCCGCCCGCCTCCACCAGGCGCTCGGCGACTCGCCCGGGATGCGGAGGGTCGCCGCGTTCGGCGCCCCCGTCGGCACCGACGCCGACGACGCGGTGACCGCCGTCGACCAGAAGTACCCGGCGCTGGAGGTCTACGAGGTCGACGGCGCCGCCGGCGTCGCGAATCTCGCCGACGCCGAGAACCCCGTCCGCGTGTACGGAGGGCCCGAGTCGCTGCTGCCCATGGCCGACGGCGGCACGCTGCCGAGCGGCCCCGTCCTGCTGGACGACGACGCCGGCGACCTCAAGGGCGCCCCGGTCGTGACCGACTCGCCCCGCCTGCTGCGCCGCAACTTCGGCGAGCTGCACCAGACGTCCCCGACGCTGACCGCCGGCCGCGCGGGCGAGGCCGCCGACGTCCTGGACACGGGCTGGAAGCGCTACGCGACCCACGTGACGTACGGCGGCGGCGTCCGCGACGTCACGGCGTCCACGTCGGCGGCGGGCGACGACGCCGTCCCGCAGGCGCGCGAGCCCGAGGCGACCCCGTTCGCGGCGCTCGACGGCGACCAGTTCACCGCCTGGAAGACGGGCGGCTGGAAGGGGCCGGTCGGGCAGTGGCTCCGCGTCGACTTCGACCGGCCCCGCGAGGTCCGGAGCCTCACCGCCGCGTTCCTCCAGGACGGGTCCCTCGGCCCGGCCGTCTCGCGCGTCGCCGTCGAGACCGAGAACGGAACGGTGCGGCAGGACGTCCAGAAGATCGTGACCGGGCAGCCCCTCCGCGCGCCCTCCGGCACGACCCGCTGGCTGCGGCTGCGGATCCTCGGGCTGGCCTCCGAGCCCCTCGTTGCGGGGTTCGCCCGCGCGGGCGTGGCGGAGCTGTCGATCGGCGGCGTCCGGCCCGCCCGCACGTTCACGATGCCCGCGCCCGCCGGCGTCGACGGGCCCGCCACGTACGTGATGAGCCGGGCGCAGGGCGCCGCGGGCGAGTGCGTGAAGGGCAGCCGCCGCTGGGTGTGCTCGCCGTCCCTCGGGTCCGGTGACGAGGAGGAGGCGGGGTTCGACCGGACGTTCACGTCCGCCGCCGCGGGCAGGGCCGCCGTCACCGGGACGGCCGTGCTCACCGACCGGCGGCTCGTCGAGCGCTTCACCACCGCCCGCGGGCAGCCGGCCGTCACCGCGAGCTCGGTCCTGGCCGACCATCCCGCCGACCAGCCGAGGTCGGGCTTCGACGGCGACCCGCAGACGGCCTGGATCGCGGGGGAGAGGGACGAGGCGCCCACGTACACCGTCCGGTGGAAGGGCCGCAAACGGCTGGCGGCCGTCACCGTCACCCGTCCGCCCACCGCGTCGGGGCCGATGCGCATCCGGGTCGAGGGGGAGAGGGGCCAGACACGTGAAGGGCTGTCCGACGTCCAGGGCAGGCTGGCGTTCGCCCCGATGGCGACCGACCGGGTCACGTTCACCTTCTTCCGGGAGAGCCAGGCCCAGCCCATCCAGGTGACCGACCTCGTCATCCCCGGCGTCAAGCCGATGCCCGACGTCCGAGGCCTCCCGCTGCGGCTGCCCTGCGGGTACGGCCCGAAGCTGCGGATCGACGGTGCCACCGTCCGGACCAAGGCGACCGGCACGCTCGGCGACCTGCTCGCGGGCCGGCCGCTGCGGTTCAGTTCGTGCACGCCGGCCGCGCTCCAGGCGGGCCGGAACCGGCTGGCGTCCGTGCCGTTCGACCCCTACCGCCTCGACACCGTCACGGTCGGCGCGAAGCCCGGCGCGGCGGAGGCCCGGCCACCGCGGCAGGTCAAGGTGCTCAGCTGGGGGACCGGCAAGCGCAGGGTCGAGGTCGACGCCGCCACCGCCTCCTTCCTCACGGTGAACGAGAACTTCAACGCCGGGTGGCGCGCGACCGTCGGCGGCACCGAGCTCCGGGCCGTCCGCCTGGACGGCTGGAAGCAGGGCTGGGTCGTCCCGAAGGGAACCCGCGGCGTCGTCGAGCTGGCCTACACCCCCGACCGGGCGCAGCGGACCGCCGTGGTCGCGGGCCTCAGCCTGCTGCTCGTCCTGCTGCTGGTCGCCGTCCGGCCGTCCGGGCGCCGCGGCCGGCGCCGCCCGGAGCCCCGCGCCCTCGTCGCCGGGACGGGCTGGCCCGCGTGGGCGGCGATCGGCCTGGCCGCCGCGCTCGGCGGCTGGATCGCCGGGCTGCCCGGCCTCGCCGTCACGGTCGCGGTCGCCGCCGCCTGCGGCTGGGCCCGCACCCGCCGCTCCGCCGTACCGCGCGCCCTCGCCTCGCCGTGGCCGGTCGCGCTCGCCATGCTCGCCGGGGCGGGCTGCCTCGCCGCCGGCGTCCGGCTCGACAACCCGGCGGCCCCGTCCGGCCCGCTCGGCGACATCGTCCCGCAGCTGCTCGGCCTCGTGATCGTCGGGCGGCTCGCGGTCGAACTGTGGCGGCCGAAGCCGCCCGGTGGCGGTTCCGGCGGCCCGATCTCGCTCAGCTGGACGGCGCCCGGGCAGGGTCCGCCGGACGGGACGGGGCCCGGCGCCGGGTCAGGCGCTGGACCGGCCACTCCACCAGATAGTGGGTCAGGGCCCCCGCTGCGATGGTCGCCGCAGCCATCAGCGGCAGATCCGTCACGACGTTCCCCCGGAAGCCGCGGCCGGTCGCGTCGTACCAGGCGATGATGATCAGGAGCTGCCACAGGAACACGCCGTAGGAGATCCGGCCGAGGAACCGCATCACCGGATTCCCCAGGATCGCGCCGAGCGCCGGATGATCCGCCGGAGCCAAGGCGACCGGCGCCACGAGCGCCGCCGCGCACAGCCCGAAGACGACCACGTGCAGCAGGGACGTCCAGAACGCGTCCGGTGTCTGGAGGCTGAGCGGCCCGGCGGCAGGGGTCGCCGCCACCACGTACAGCATCGCCGCCGCGACCCAGCACGCCGCCCACGAGTCCGACACGGCGCGGCACACCGCGGCCACGGGACGGCGCTCGTCCAGCCGCGCCCACACCGTCACCACCGCGAGCGCCATCCCGATCGCGAACCAGGCGAAGTACCGCGGAAGCCAGACCCCCATCCCGGTGTGCCGCTCCGGGACGAACATCAGGACGGTCCACGGCAGCGACAGCGCCGCGTACACGCCGATCCCGACGAGGAGCCGCCTGGCGCGCACGCCGGGATCGCCGCTGCGCGTCCGGCGCGCGTACCAGGAGAGGGCGGCCGCGGTGAACGGGAGCAGCACGTACCAGCCGGCCTCGACGACGAGGCTCCACATCTGCCCGAGCTGCGCGGGCCCGAGGTCGCCGTTCCACCACGGGTCGGGCAGGTAGGTCTGCGTCAGGGTGAGCAGCGAACCCCAGGTCAGCGGGTCGCCGATGTGGTCGCGCCCGGCCGTGAGCATGAAGACGACGACCACGGCCCAGTACGCGGGCAGGATGCGGAACACGCGCCTGCGCAGATATTCGGCCGTCCGCGGAGTGGCCCGCCCCTCCAGGACGGCCGCCGCCCAAGGGCGGTAGAGCAGCAGCCCGGACAGCGCGAAGAAGATCGGCACGCCCACCTGACCACCGTTGAACAGCCACCGCGCACCGTTCGGGTTGGTGATCGAACCGGCCGCGCTCGCGACGTGGAAGACCAGCACGACGAGTGCCGCCACGGCCCGAAGACCGTCCAGGGTGTCCTGATGCCCCGACACTGGCGGCACCACGGCCTGTCCCCCCTGCTCGGCAGACCTCACGAGCCAGGCCCCTCGAACACGCCAGACTTCCCGCGCAGGTCGGGCTCCCGGGGTTCGCTGAGCTCTTCGGGTTCGCCAGGGTTCCCGGGTTCGCTGAGCTTCCTAAGCACGTCGGGCTTCTTTGGGAGTGCCGTGCTTTTGGAGGACGAGGACGAGGTTCCAGGTGGCTATCTCGCGTAGGCCTGGGACGCGGACGATGGGCTCGGCCCAGCGGGGGTGGTAGCGGGGTAGGGCGTCGAGGACGGTCACCTGGTCGTTTGCGCGGGCCCATCTGAGCGCCGACGACACCGATACCGGATGCAGGCCGAGTCCGAAGCGGTTCTTCGGTGGGAAACCGTTTCGGCGCTCGTACCGGCGCGCGGCCCGGTCGCCGCCGAGATAGTGCCAGGGGGATGTCTCGTGGCCGCCCCATGGGGACAGCCAGTTGGTGAACGACAGGAAGACCGTCCCGCCCGGCCTGGTCACCCTGACCATCTCGTCGGCCATGCGCCAGGGTTCGGGGACGTGTTCCAGGACGTTCGAGGAGAAGCACACATCGACCGACCCCGTCTGGAAGGGGAGGGCCAGCGCGCTCCCGACGAGGGTGTTGGGTACGTCGACGGCGTGCGCGGTCAGTTCGGAGAGGTCGTGGTCGATGCCGGTGCAGCGCGCTCCCGCCGACGTCAGCGCGCGGGCGAAGAACCCGGAACCGGTTCCCACGTCGATTACGGTCGCTCCCGCGAGGTCGGTGTACGAGCCGAGCTGCGCGACGGTGTCGCGCGCCATCAGCTCGTAGAAGTACTCCGGTTCGCTCTGCTCGCGCCGGAACGCGCTCAGCAACCGGACCGACCGCGCCAGCGTGGCCCGGTGCCCGTGCTCCGGACGCGCTTCGTCCCACCTGGGGGGCGCCGCCATCGCCACCTCACCGTCTCCGTCGTCCCGCCCGGCCCTCCCGCCGATCGGGCGCCCGCAAGGTAACGGGGAGCTTACCGACCAGTACAGCGGTCCGGTAGGGTGACCCGGACATGCTGGAGGCGGGGCCCGGCGGCTCGGCGCGGCCCCCGCCCGCCGTGCGCGCGACGGCAGCCCCGGAGGTGTTCATGCGGCGACCGGTCGGCCTGGTCCTGATCGGCCTTGGCGCGTTCTTCCTCACGCTCGCGCCGCTCGTCCGTTTCTACGTGGCCGACCAGGTGGTCGTCGCGCCCCTGAACCGCTACCAGGTGACGAACCTGGAGTCGAAGGACTCGACATACTTCGACGAGGCCGACGTCAAGCTCAAGACCGGCGTCACCCTGCTGGCCAAGAACACCGTCCGCGGGGACGTCCGCGCCAACGAGGGCAACGACGACATCGCCGTCTGGGACTCCACCACCAACATCTACAACCAGGCGAAGCCGGACAAGCCCGTCCAGATCCAGGGCTACCGCATCGCCTTCGACCGCCGGACGGGCGTCCTGACCAACTGCTGCGGCGCCAACGTCGACGGCGACAACGGTGTCCGGATGGTCGGATACGGGCTGCTGTTCCCCATCGCGAACGTCCAGAAGAAGGACTATCCCTTCTACGACATGACGACCAGGCAGACGGCGCCGATGCAGTTCAACGCCGTCGAGAAGGTCCACGGGCTGACGACGTACCGTTTCACCCAGACGATCCCGCTGACCAAGACGGCCTCGCTGGACGCCAAGCTGCCCGCGAAGATGCTGGGCCTGCCCAAGGACGCGGGCAACCAGAAGGTCGACCGGTACACGGAGGCCTACAACACCGTCTGGGTCGACCCGCGCACGGGCATCCCGGTCAAGCACCGCGAGAACATCCGCAGCACCGTCCGCACGTCCGACGGCCGGGGCTCGATGATCGTCGCGCAGGCCGACCTCATCACCGTCGACCGGGACCAGCGGGGCCTGGTCGACATGGCGAACAGCACCGCCCTGCAGATCGACATGGTGCGCAGCTACGTCCCCGCCACCGGCGTCCTGCTCGGCCTGATCCTGCTGTTCGTCGGCGGCTACCTCGGCATGGGCCGCCGGGAGGCCCCACCCCTGGAGGCCCCGCGCCGCCCCGACGGCAAGTTCGGCGACATGACCGCGCCCGGACCGCCGAGGCCGTCCGGTCCGCCCGGCCCGTCCAAGCCGTCCGCGGTGCCCACCGAGTCCGCCGCGCCCGTCGTCCCCTCCGCGGGGCCGCCCGAGTCGCGCCGCCCGGCCCCCCTCAGCCAGCGCCAGCAGCGCAGGGCTGCGGGCCCCGCGAAACGCCGCTGACCCCGCAGGCGGCCCGGCTCGCCGCGTGCGTCCGGCCGCATTCGTGCCGTTCTCGCCACCTTCCGCCGCGACGTTCATGGCGCGGTGAGCGCCGCCCCCTGAGCGGCGCCCCCGTGCTCCCCTGTGGCCTCCGGCCCGCGCCCGCGGTGTGCCGCCGCGCGTCGGCCGCAGGCCCCGGAGATCCTTGCTGATACGTGTTCTAGAAGCCCTGCACGCATGCGTCCGGGATGAGATTCCTAACTAGAACCTGTTGCAGTTTTGTGGGTCCGCGCCTAGGGTCGAGGCTGTGCGGACACGAGTCACCGAACTATTCGGCATCGAGTACCCGATCTTCGCGTTCAGTCATTGCCGCGACGTGGTCGCGGCGGTGAGCCGCGCCGGCGGCATGGGCGTCCTCGGCGCCCTGCACTTCACCCCCGAGGAGCTCGAACTCGAGCTGAAGTGGATCGACGAGCACGTGGGGGGCAAGCCCTACGGCGTGGACGTCGTGATGCCCGCCAAGTACGAGGGCGCCGACGTCGGCGACGCCGAGGAGCTGCTCGGCAGGCTGCAGGGCATGATCCCGGCGCAGCACCGGGAGTTCCTGGAGAACCTGCTGGCCGAGCACGGCGTGGAGCCGCGCGGCGAGCAGGCCGGCAAGGCGCTGCTCGGCTGGACGGACGTGACCGCGCGGCCGCAGGTCGAGGTCGCGCTCAAGCACCCGATCGCGCTGCTGGCCAACGCCCTCGGCCCGCCCCCGGCGGACGTCGTCGCGCAGGCGCACGAGCACGGCGTGAAGGTCGCGGGGCTGGCCTCCAACGCCCGGCACGCCCGCAAGCAGGTCGAGGTCGGCGTGGACATCATCGTCGCGCAGGGCACCGAGGCCGGCGGGCACACCGGCGACGTCGCCACGATGGTCCTCATCCCCGAGGTCGTCGACGCCGTCGGGAAGGACACCATCGTGCTCGCGGCGGGCGGCATCGGCCGGGGCCGCCAGATGGCCGCCGGCATGGCGCTCGGCGCGGACGGCGTCTGGACGGGCTCGATCTGGCTGACGGTCGACGAGGCCGACACCCCCGAGCGGGCCCTGCCGAAGCTGCTGGGCGCCACGTCCCGCGACACGGTCCGGTCCCGGGCCTGGACGGGCAAGCCCGCGCGCTTCCTCAAGACGGCGTGGACCGAGGCGTGGGAGAGCGAGAACTCGCCGGGCTACCTCCCGATGCCCATGCAGTTCATGCTGATCGCCGACGCCCTGCCCCGGATCCAGCGGTCCGGCGACGGCGAGCTGGTCACCTTCCCGGTGGGCCAGATCGTCGGATCGATGAACCAGGTGAGGCCGGCCGCCCAGGTGGTCTACGACCTGATCGAGGAGTACGTCGAGGCGATCGAGCGCCTCAACGCCATCACCGAAGGCTGACCGCCCGAAGGCCCCGGCCGGCGCCGATCCTCCCGGCGCCGGCCGGGGCCGCACGCGTTCCCGGCCGCGCGGCGGCCGGACGAAGATCATTAAAGCCCGGATATCGCCGGTGATCGCTGTTACGGTGTGGCCGCACCAAGATCATTCAACGGGGAAGGTATCGGGTGAAGAGAAGCAGAAGGCTCGCCGTGTTCGCGGGGTCCGCCCTCGCCCTGGGGGCGGTCGCCGCCGTCGGGATCACCGCGGCGCGGCCGGGCGAGCACCGCGCGGCGTCCGTCGCGGGCGCCGCAGCGACCACGTGGCCGCTCGTCCAGAGCAGCCCGAACACCGACACCGGAACCAGCCTCAGCGGTCTGACCGCGGCACCGGACGGCACCATGTGGGCCGCCGGCGGCCGGCAGGCGAGCGGCGTCTACAAGCCGATCCTCCAGCGCCTGACCGGCGACACCTGGAGCAACGTGACACTGCCGGCGGCAGCGGCCCCGTACCGCTTCAACGCCGCCGCGGCCACGTCGACGTCGAACCTGTGGCTGGCCGCCCAGCTCAACACCTCGGGCGACTCCCACGCCGTGCTGCGCTGGAACGGCACGGCCTGGAGCACGTTCAAGGTCCCGCTGAGCTTCCAGCCCAGCGACATCGCCACCGCGGGCTCCGGCAGCACATGGGTGGTCAGCAGCACGGCGGCCAAGCACTGGAACGGCACGGCCTGGGCCGACACCCCGATCGGGATCAAGCCGCGCGCGATCACGGCCGTCTCGCCCACCAGCGCGTGGGCGGTCGGCTGGGCGGGCGAGGGGCTGCCCGCCGCGGCCCACTGGAACGGCACCGCGTGGAGCACCGTCCCGTTCCCCAAGATCGACGGCGTGGACGCCAAGAGTGAGATCGCGTCCACCCTGAGCGACGTGTACGCCGCCTCTGAGAACGACGTCTGGGCGGTCGGGTCCGTGCGGGTGCTGGACGAGTCGGGTAAGAGGGTCTCGCGTTCGGTGCTGGCGCACTGGAACGGCACCGCGTGGAGCAACGTCCTCGGCGCTCCCGGGACCTACCTGACCAACGTCGCCTCGGATGGCGCGGGCGGTATCTGGGTCTCCGCCGGCACCGCCATGCGCCACCGCACCGCGGCGGGGGTCTGGTCCGACGAGACCCTGGCCCAGCCCACCGGGACGAAGGCCGTCCCCGCGGAGCTGGCGCTCCGCCCGGGCACCACGACCATGTGGGCGGTCGGTTGGACGAGCAACAGCGCGACCGGGTGGGCCGACCTGGCCCACTGGCGCAGCAACTGACGTTGATCTGACCGGACCGGCGCCCGCCCCCGTAGAACTGTCGTCCAGGGGCGGGCGCCGGTCCGTTCACGTCCGGGGCGGCGGCTCTTCCCGCGCCTCCGGCGGGATCCTCGACCCGCGGGCGGGCCGGAGGCGGGTCAGAAGCGGGTCATCCAGGACAGCGCGCGGGCCAGGAGGTAGTAGACGGCGCCGGCGAGGGCCCAGTTGATGTAGAGCTGCTCCTCGGGGTCGCTGCGCGTGAAGACGTCGTGGAACGGCGTGGCGAGCCAGCGTCCCGCGTCGAGCGTGGCGTCCACCAGGGTGTTCCCGGGGTTCGCGCCGCCCCACGTCAGCAGCATGCCGAGGGCGAGGATCGCGACCGCCGCCCAGCCCGCCGCCATGATCATCGCGCTGACGGGGTTCGGCCTGGTGCGCCGCCACCGCGGCGGCTTGCGCTGGACGGCGGTGCCGTCCGTCCGCCGCCAGAGCGCCCGCCGGGGCGGACGGGGGGACGCCTCCTCCGGCGTCTCGTGCTTGCGTCCCAGATGCAGGGCCATGGCCAGGTCCTTCCGTGCTCGCCTTCGCCCCAGGCGATGCCACGCGAGGCGCCCCGCAAACCCGGCCCCTATTTACGGACAGCCCATTACTGCCGGGCTGGACGTCACTTGCCGTGGTAGACGGGCGGGCGCTTCTCCTTGAAGGCGCGCGAGCCCTCCTTGGCGTCCTCGGAGCCGATGACCGGCCAGCCGATCTCGTCGGAGATCTTGAGGGCGTCCTCCTCGGACAGGTGCTGGGTCTCGCGGTAGGTGCGCAGGATGCCCTGGACGGCGAGGGGGCCGCAGGCGGCGATCTGGTCGGCCAGCTCGCGGGCGGCGGCGAGCGCCTGCCCGTCCGGGACGATCTTGTTGATCAGGCCCATCGCGAGGGCCTCCCGCGGGGTGACCGAACGGGCGGTCAGCAGGATGTCCATCGCGTTGGCGTAGCCGATCTGGCGGGGGAGCCGGATCGCGGAGCCGCCCATGGGGAACAGGCCGCGCTTCGCCTCGTACAGGCCGAGGGTGGCGCCCTCGGCGACCACGCGCAGGTCGGTGCCGACGAGCAGCTCGGTGCCGCCGGCCACAGCGTAGCCCTCGATGGCGCAGATGAGCGGCTTGGTCGGCTGGCCCTCGCGCAGCAGGCCCTTCCAGTGGAAGTTGGGGATCTGCGCCATCCGCTCCTGGACGCGCGGGTCGGACGGCTGCTGTCCCATCGCCTTCAGGTCGGCGCCCGCGCAGAACGTGCCCTCGGCCCCGGTGAGGATGGCGACGCGGACCTCGGGGGTGTCGGAGATGTAGGTCCAGGCGTCGGCGAGGCCCACCAGCATGGACGAGCTGAGCGCGTTGCGCGCCTCCGGGCGGTTCATCGTGACGATGACGACGTGCCCGTCGCGCTCCACGGTGCAGTGCTCGGTGCTGATCGGCAGCCGTTCCGTCATGGTTCCTCCAGCTCAGATAGCAAACGAGAACAGATTCTAGTTAAGCCGTTGCCCTACCGGTAGGGGTTGAACTGCAAAACGAGAACGTGATCTACTTTCTCTGCCGGGCGCCCGCAGAGGCACCGGTGCTCTGTGCTTTCTCTGCTCACTGTGCTCTCTGTGCTCACGTAGGGAGATCCGATGGGGTCATTGGGCTTTTGGCGGCTGGCGCAGGCCGATCCCGAGTGGGTCGCCGCCGTCGATCCGGACGGGACGCCGCACGCCGCGGGCGACCTGCTGGCACGCGCGAACCGGCTCGTCCACGGCCTGCGCGCGCTGGGCCTGGAGAAGGGCGACGGCATCTGCGGCCTCGTCCCGAACGGCGCGGACGGGGTCGTCCTCTACCTGGCGGCGCTCCAGGCGGGCTGGTACTACACGCCGATCAACTGGCATCTGACCGGCCCGGAGATCGGCTACATCGTCGCCGACAGCGAGGCCAAGGCGTTCTTCGTCCACGAGCGGTACGCCGCCGAGGGCGCGCGGGCGGGCGAGGAGATCGAGGCCCACCGGCGGTTCGCGTTCGGGGAGGTCGAGGGCTTCCGGCCGATCGCGGAGCTGGTCGACGGGCAGCCCGACACGCTTCCGGACGACCGCAGCAACGGCGCCACGATGCACTACACGTCCGGGACGACGGGACGGCCGAAGGGCGTCAGGAGGGCGCTGGCCGGGCTCGACCCCGACGACAGCGCCGAGCTGATGACGTTCCTGCTCGGCATGTTCGGCATCCCGCCGGGCCGCCCCGCCGGGGGCGAGCACCAGGCGCACCTCGTCACCTCGCCGAACTACCACACGGCCGTCACCCAGTTCGGCGGGACGGCCCTGCAGATGGGCCACACGCTCGTCTACATGGACAAGTGGGACGCCGAGGAGACCCTGCGGCTGATCCAGGAGCACCGCGTCAGCAACACCCACATGGTGCCGACGCACTTCAAGCGGCTGCTGTCGCTGCCGGAGGACGTCCGGACCCGGTACGACGTGTCGAGCATGAAGTGGGCGATCCACGCGGCGGCGCCGTGCCCGGTGCCGCTCAAGCAGCAGATGCTCGACTGGTGGGGCGACTGCATCTGGGAGTACTACGCGGCGACGGAGGGCGGCGGGACGATCGCCAGCCCGGCCGACTGGCGCGCCCACCCCGGAACCGTCGGCAACGCGTGGCCGATCAGCGAACTGCTGATCGTGGACGACGACGGCGAGCCCGTCCCGACCGGGACGCACGGCACGATCTACATGAAGATGGCCGGCGTCGAGTTCGAGTACAAGGGCGACCGGGAGAAGACGGAGAAGAACCGCCTGAAGGACTTCTTCACCGTCGGGGACATCGGGTACCTGACCGAGGACGGGTTCCTGTTCCTGTCCGACCGCAAGGCCGACATGATCATTTCGGGCGGCGCGAACATCTACCCGGCCGAGATCGAGAACGAGATCATCCTGCATCCCAAGGTCGGGGACGTCGCCGTGTTCGGCATCCCGGACGAGGAGTGGGGCGAGCAGATCAAGGCCGTCGTCGAGCCCGCCGAGGGCGTCGAGCCCGGCCCGGAGCTCGCGGCGGAGATCCTCGCGTCGCTGGAGGGGCGGCTGGCCAAGATGAAGTGGCCGAGGTCGGTCGACTTCATCGAGGCGATGCCGCGCGAGCCCAACGGCAAGCTCCTCAAGCGCAAGCTCAGGGACCCGTACTGGAAGGACCGCGACAGTGCCATCTGACACGGCGCCCGTCGAGAACGCGCCCGGCGACACCGGGCCGCCCGAGCCGAACCACGTCCTGGAGTTCCCCGGCGGCTACACGCGCTCGGTCGGCCCGGTGATCGGCCGCTTCTTCAGCGAGCTGCGCGACGGCCGGCTCGTCGGCGTCCGGACGGCGGACGGCAGGGTCCTCGTCCCGCCGTCGGAGTACGACCCGCAGACCGGCGAGGACGTGACGGACGAGTTCGTCGAGGTCGGTCCGGTCGGGACGGTCACGACCTGGTCGTGGGTGGCGCACCCGGCGAAGGAGCATCCGCTGGACCGCCCGTTCGCCTGGGCGCTGATCCGTCCGGACGGCGCCGACACCGCCCTCCTGCACGCCCTCGACCTCGGCATCTTCGAGGAGGGCGCCAAGCCGCCGAAGTTCCTCAGGACGGGGATGCGCGTCCGGCCCCGCTGGCGGGCCGAGCGGACCGGCGGGATCGGCGACATCGAGTGCTTCCAGCCCGAGGTCACCATGATCAACGCGCCGACGCGGCTGGAGTACCGGCTCAAGGGCGGCCAGGCCCTGCGGCGCTTCCTGGAGGGCATGTCCGAGGGCCGCATCCTCGGCCACCGGTGCCCGGTGTGCGAGTCGGTCATCGTCCCGATGAAGGGGCTGTGCCCCCGCGACGGCGTCCCCACGACCGAGGAGGTGGAGCTGCCCGACACCGGCACCGTCACCACCTTCGCGGTCAACAACATCCCCGACCCGCGCGCGCCCGAGGTGCCGTTCGTGTCCGCCTACGTCCTGCTGGACGGCGCGGGCCTGACGATGCTGACGCTCGTGGCGGGCATCCCGGCCGACCAGGTCCGGATGGGCATGCGGGTGAAGGCGGCGTGGCGGCCCCGCGAGGAGTGGGAGCGGACGATGGGCAACATCAAGTGGTTCGAGCCCATCGACGAGCCCGACGTCCCCTTCGAAGAGATCAAGGACTTCATGTGATGCCTCGTCCCGTGGCCGTGGTCGCGTTCGCGCAGACCGAGCACAGCGGTGAGGACCGGGGGATGGCCGAGATCGAGATCCTGGCCCCCGTCATCACCGAGATCAAGGAGCGGACGGGCCAGAAGCAGTTCGGCTTCACCTGCTCCGGATCCTGCGACTACCTCGCCGGCGCCCCGTTCGCGTTCGTGTCGGCGCTGGACGCCATCGGCGCGTGGCCGCCGATCTCCGAGAGCCACGTCGAGATGGACGCGGCGTGGGCGCTGTACGAGGCGTGGGTGAAGCTCCAGCACGGCGACATCGACACCGCGCTGGTGTACGGGTTCGGGAAGTCGTCGCAGGGCAACCTGCGGGCCGTCCTCACCCAGCAGCTCGACCCGTACCACCTGGCGCCGCTCGGCATCGACGCGGTGTCGCTGGCCGCGCTCCAGGCCCGCGCCTACATGGAGCGGTCGGGTGCGAAGGAGGACGACCTGCGCGCCGTCGCCGCGCGATCCCGTGAGGCCGGGCACGGCAACCCGTTCGCGCTGCACCTGCCCGCCCCCGAGGGCGACGACTACGACGTCGCGCCGCTGCGCCCCTACGACGTCGCGCCCGTCACCGACGGCGCCGCGGCGATCGTCCTCGCGGCGGGCGACCGGGCCCGCGAGCTGTGCGAGCGCCCCGCGTGGATCACCGGGATCGACCACCGCACCGAGCCGCACGCGCCCGGGGTCCGCGACCTGAGCCGCTCGGACTCGGCCCGCGTCGCGGGCGAGAAGGCCGGCGCGACCGGCATCGAGGTCGCCGAGCTGCACGCGCAGTACACGCACGAGGAGCTGATCCTGCGGGAGGCGCTCGGCCTGGGCGAGGACACGGTGGTCAACCCGTCCGGCGGGCCGCTGTCGGCGAACCCGATGATGGCCGCCGGCCTCATCCGGATCGGCGAGGCCGCGGCCCGCGTCCACGACGGGTCGGCGTCCCGCGTGCTGGGGCACGCCTCGTCCGGACCCTGCCTCCAGCAGAACCTCGTCTGCGTCCTGTCGGGAGAGAACCATGGCTAACCGTTGCGCGATCATCGGCGTCGGGCAGACGGCGTACAAGACCAAGCGGCTGGACGTCTCGATGGCCGGGCTGCTGCGCGAGGCGGCCCGCCGGGCGCTGGAGGACGCGCAGCTGACCTGGAAGGACATCGACGCGGTCGTCGTCGGCAAGGCCCCCGACCTGTTCGAGGGCGTGATGATGCCGGAGACGTTCCTCGCCGAGGCGCTCGGCGCCGCCGGCAAGCCGATCATGCGGGTGCACACCGCCGGGTCGGTCGGCGGCTCCACGGCGATCGTCGCGGCGGGCCTCATCCAGGGCGGCGTCCACGACCGCGTCCTCACGATCGCGTGGGAGAAGCAGTCGGAGTCGAACGCGACGTGGGCGCTGACGGTGAACTCTCCGTTCACGACGTCGCTGGTCGTGGGCGCGGGCGGCTACTTCGCGCCGCACATCCGCGCCTACATGCGCCGCTCGGGCGCCCCCGACCACATCGGGACGCTCGTCGCGGTCAAGGACCGGCAGAACGCGCTGAAGAACCCGTGGGCGCACCTGAAGATCCCCGGCATCTCCCGCGAGATGGTCGAGTCGACGCCGATGCTGTGGGAGCCGATCCGCTACCTGGAGACGTGCCCGTCGTCGGACGGCGCGTGCGCGATGGTGCTGGCCTCGGAGGACGCGGCGAAGAAGGCCCCGGCCCCGCCCGCCTGGGTGCACGGCACGTCGATGCGCTCGGAGCCGATGCAGTTCGCGGGGCGCGACACCGTGAGCCCGCAGGGCGGCAAGGACGCGGCGGCGGACGTCTACCGGCAGGCCGGGATCTCCGACCCGCGCCGCGAGCTGGACTGCGCCGAGGTCTACGTCCCGTTCTCCTGGTACGAGCCGATGTGGCTGGAGAACCTCGGGTTCTGCGGCGAGAGCGAGGGCTGGAAGCTCACCGAGGCGGGCGCGACGGCACTGGACGGCGACATCCCGTGGAACCCGTCCGGCGGCGTCCTGTCTTCCAACCCGATCGGGGCGTCCGGGATGATCCGGTTCGCCGAGGCGGCGCTGCAGGTGCGCGGCCAGGCGGGCGAGCACCAGGTGGACGGCGCGCGGCGCGCGCTCGGCCACGCCTACGGCGGCGGAGCCCAGTTCTTCGCCATGTGGATCGTCGGCAGCGACAAACCCTGATTCCCGGAGGCCCGTCCGATGGAGTTCAACCACGCTGACCTGTTCGAGGGCGTCGCGGACGCGATCGGGGACCGTCTCGCGCTGGTGTGCGGCGACCGGCGCCTCACCTACGCCGAGCTGGACGAGCACGCCAACCGCCTCGCGCACCATCTGGCGGACGCGGGCGTCGGGCCCGGGCAGCACGTCGCCGTCCAGCTCTACAACGGCGTCGAGTACGCCGCCGCGCTGCTGGCCGCGCTGAAGATCCGGGCCGTGCCCATCAACGTCAACTACCGGTACGTGGAGAGCGAGCTGCTCTACGTGTACCGCGACTCCGACAGCGTCGCGCTGCTGTACGACGTCGAGTTCGAGGACCGCGTCGCGGCGACCGTCCCGCAGGTGCCCGAGCTGCGGCACCTCGTCGCGGTGGGCGGCGAGCCGTCCATCCCGGGCGCGGTCGCCTACGACGCGGCGCTGGAGGACGCCTCCGGCGCACGGGACTTCCCGGCGCGCTCCAAGGACGACGTCTACATCATCTACACCGGCGGGACGACCGGGATGCCGAAGGGCGTCATGTGGTCGACCGAGCAGATGCTGCTCGCGTTCTGGAACCCCACCTTCCCCCGTCCGACCAGGCCGGAGGACGTGGTCGAGAACGCCCGCGGCGGCGGCCCGATGACGATGATGCCGGTCGCGCCCCTGATGCACGGCGCCGCCCAGATGGCCACCTGGATCGCCTGGTTCATGGGCGCGACGCTCGTCTACACGCGCAAGTTCGACGCGGCCGACGTGTGGCGGACGATCGAGCGGGAGAAGGTCAACTCGCTGACGATCACCGGGGACGCCATGGCGATCCCGATGGCCGAGGAGCTGGCGCGCGGGGACTACGACACCTCGTCCCTCCTGGCATACGTCTCCACCGGCGCGATCTTCACCGGGACGGTCCGCGACCGCATCCAGGAGCTGCTGCCGAACACGATGATCCTGGACCGCTTCGGCTCGACCGAGTCGGGCTCGACGGCCGAGGCCGTCGCCGGCTCCACACCGGAGAAGGGCCTGCGGTTCGCCCCGGACGTGGAGAACGTCACCGTCCTGGACGACGCGTTCCAGCCCGTCGAACCGGGGTCAGGCGTGATCGGCCAGGTCGCCCGCACCGGCTACATCGCGCAGGGCTACTACAACGACCCGGAGAAGACGGCCAGGACGTTCCCCCTGGTGGACGGCCGGCGCTGGCTGCTCACGGGCGACATCGCGACCGTCGAGGAGGACGGCTCGATCGCCGTGTACGGCCGAGGCTCGCAGGCGATCAACACCGGCGGCGAGAAGGTGTTCCCCGAAGAGGTCGAGGCCGTCCTCAAGGGCCACCCGTCCGTCTACGACGCGGTCGTGACGGGCATCCCGGACGAGCGCTGGGGCAACCGCGTCGCCGCGGTGATCCAGCCCTCCGGCGCGGAGCCGTCCTTCGACGAGCTGAACGAGCACTGCCGCAAGGAGCTGTCGGGCTACAAGGTGCCGCGCGTCTACGCGTTCGTCGCGGAGATGAAGCGCTCCCCGGCCGGCAAAGCGGACTACCGCTGGGCGAAACAGGTGGCGGAGGAGGCCAGATAGGGGGGCGGCCCCGAACCTTCGTGGGATTCGGGGCCAGGAGCGGACCTGCTGTTAGCGGTCCTAACGAAACCCATGGTAGGTGCCGCCCGGCAGTGGTGCGATCATTGAACGGTGTCGGCTGCGCCACACGCCGTCGCCGTCCCGCCTGGTCCCGCCGGGTTCGGGTCGATAGAATCTCCCTCAAAGAGTCGCTCTTAAACTGAGTGTCTCTATTTGAGAGCAAAAGGGAGAGAGGTCAAGGCGTGTCGACCCCGGAGCGCGAGCGGATGGCGGCCGAGCTGCAGATGGCGATGCAGCGCAGCACGATGTTCACGGTGCTGCTGCACCATGCCACCGCGAGCAAGGCGGGCATGAACGTCACCGACGCGCAGTGCGTCAACGCGCTGACGCTGGACGGCCCCCAGACGCCGGGCCAGCTCGCCCAGCTCATGGGCATCACGACCGGCGGCGCCATCACCGCCGTCATCGACCGCCTGGAGCGCGCCGGCTACGTCCGCCGCACCCGCGACCCCGACGACCGCCGCCGCGTCATCGTCGAACTCGTCGAGGAGAACGTCGCCCAGTTCGCCCGCTACTTCGAACCGATAGGCCGCGCCTTCCGCGACCGCCTCGCCTCCTACAACGACGATCAGATCGCCCTCCTCCTCGACTGGATCCACCACAACAACGAAACAATGCCGTCTGTAATAGAAGAAATCCGCAAACTCCCCTGACAGCGCCCGGGAGCCGGGCGGTGGCGCTCGCGCGGGAACCCCGCCGGTTGTCGGCGGGGTTCCCGGGGCTGAGCGGCTGCGCGTTACTGGGTCTCGGTGATGCGGACGGCGGTCTGGCCGGAGAAGCGAACGCTGGCGTTGTGCGGGGCGGCCTTCGCCCACTGGTCGAGTCCGTCGACCGTGCACTTGCTGACGTCGGGCGGCGTGGGGGAGCCGTCGGGGCAGGTGCTGCCGGCGACGTACACGACGGTGTCGGTGGTGGTGAAGAAGGCGACGTTGCCGACGGTGTACTTGCCCGGCGCGAGGTAGCGCAGCGGGCCCCACTTGGTGGTGATCTGCTGGCCGCCCTCCTGCGCGAGGGGGGTGTGCCGGCTTCCCGGGGTACCTGAACCGCCCGGGCCCTGCGGGTTCGAGGGGCCGCCCGGAGTGGAACCGCCACCGGGCGTGGACCCGCCGTCCGGCGTCGTGGACTCGCTCGGCGCGGGCGCGGAGCCGGTGGGCGAGGAGGGCGGGGCCGCCGCGGGGTCACCGTCGCCGCCGCAGGCCGTCAGGCCGAGTGCCAGCGCCGCCGCCATACCGGTGATCACGATCTTCCGCATGGGTCCTCGCTCTCGTGCTCGGTGCGCGGCCCCTTGTGGTCGCGCTCTGCAGGATGAGATGCGGGACGGCCCGCCGCGAGTTGGCCCGGCGGGACGTGATCAATCCGACCGGCCGCCGCCCGAACCCGCGCCCCGGCGCGGCCGTCTGGATGTCCTGACGGTGGCGAGAAGTTCGCGCGGAGTCCCAGAACCTTTGCGCGGTTCGCGAGGTATCGGTGACCGCTCGGATGCATGAAGTCACCCGGACGCTCCGTTTGTGGTCACCGCGCCGGAGGGCACATCAGTCACGCAGAGTACTTGGACGAACACAGTGCTCAACGATGCGAGGGAGCCCCCCATGGCCCGTTACGAGATCACGGTGGAGACCGGCAACGTCGACGACGCCGGGACAGATGCCAACGTCCACATCACCCTCTACGGTTCGCTCGCCTCCGCGGGCCCGGTCAAGCTGGACGACAGCAGGGACAACTTCGAGCAGGGCGCGACCGACCACTTCACCCTGGACCTGACCGACGTCGGGCGGCTGGAGACCATCGTCATCGGCCATGACAACTCAGGGAACAAGCCCGGGTGGTTCCTGAACCGGGTCAGCGTCACAAAGGACGGCGACACCGCGGAGTTCGCCGCCTACCGCTGGCTCGCCACCGACGAGAACGACGGCAGGACCGAGGTGCGGCTGACGCGCCAGAGGTGACGGGAGGCGGACGAGGCCGCCTCCGCGCCGCCCCCGCCCGGCCTGGCGCCGGACGGGGGCGGCTGTTCGAGGAAAAGACTGACGGTAGATGTCAGGTTTTGGAGGCAGGGTGGGGTCACCGGCCGTCGCTGGGGGATTGAGATGTGGACCGGACCCTTCGTACTAGGACTTGCCATGCGTGAAACCCGAGAAGAACTCGTCGAGCTCCAGGCCCTTCTGGACGACTCCCGTTCCCGTTCCACCGCGCATCTGCGCTCGATCATCAATGCGGAGAGGTCGGTGACCGCGGAGCGGCTCTGCCGGATCCTCACCGGCATGTGCACGCTGGCGCTGTCCACGGTGACCGCCAAGGGCGAGCCGCGGATCAGCGGCGTGGACGGGCACTTCCTGCACGGGAAGTGGCTTTTCGGCACGGCGCGCGACGCGGCCAAGGCCCGCCACATGGCCGCCCGCCCGGCCGTCAGCGCGGCGCACATGCGCGGCGAGGACCTGGGCGTGTTCACGCACGGGACGGTGGAGGCCCTCAACCCTCCGGGCGGCGAGCCGGCCGCGGACTGGCCGGACCTGCTCGCCTACCTCAAGGGCTTCTACGGCGAGAACGCCTTCGACTGGGACGAGGACGTCGTCTACTACCGGCTGCATCCGCACTGGATGGCCGCCTACGCGCCCGACCTCGCCAAGCTCACGGAGGCCTGATCAGGCGCTGAGGCGGCCTCGGAGGAGGGCCAGGAGGGTCGTCTGGACGTCGTCCAGGGAGCGGCCGGGCTGGAGGGCGCGCCAGTCCAGGGCGACGGTGAGGACCATGCCGAAGACGGCGGAGGCGGCCGTTCCGATGTCCAGGTCGGAGCGGAGGTCGCCCGTGGTGACCGCTTCGCGCAGGACGTCGGCCACGACGCCGATCGCGCGCTCGCGGATGAGGCGGGCCGCGTGCTGCCAGTCGCCGCCGGCCCGCCACGTCTCGGCGATCAGGAGCCGGGCGAAGGACTCGTGCTCGCCGACGAACGCGAGCTCGGCGGCGACGACGGCGTCCAGCGCCTCCAGCGGGGGGCGGCCGGACGCGGCGTCGCGCAGCGCGGTGGCGAGGCGGTCGACGCCGTACTCCAGCAGCGCCGCGAACAGCGCGGCCTTGCTGTCGAAGTTGTAGTAGACGGTGCCCTTGGCCACGCCGGCGCGCTCGGCGATCTGGTCGACGGTCGTCGCGGCGAGCCCGCTCTCGGCGATCAGCTCGATCGCCGCGGTGAAGAGCTTCTCCCGGGTCGCGATGCGGGCCACGTCCCCTGCCTTCCGATCAGAGCTTCAGTGCCGGGTGCAGGCGCTTCATCGTCCAGACCCGGTTGTGCCGGACGGTCAGGGCGGTGAGCGCGAGCCCGCCGGCCAGGAAGGCGGCCAGCACCGCACAACCCTGCCACACGGGCGTCAGGTCGCCGCCGCTGATCAGGTGCCGGACGGCGTCCACGACCCACGGCATCGGCAGGTACGGGCGGACGGCCTGGAAGAACGCCGGGCTCGTCTCGATCGGGTACGTGCCGGCGGCCGAGGTGAGCTGGAGCATCAGGAGCGCCAGCGCGATGATCCGGCCGACCGGCCCGAAGCGGGCGTTCACCCACTGGATCACCGCGAGGAACGCGGCGGACGCGAGCGCGAGGAACGCGACGAGGCCGGGCCAGTGCTCGGCGCGCAGGCCGAGCGCGAAGTGCAGGACGGCGAGGACGACGCAGGCCTGCGCCGCGCCGATCGCCGCGGCGGGCAGCCAGCCGGCGAGGGCGACGCGGCGGCCGGGCGCGGTGCCCGCGAGCGCGCGGGGGTTCAGCGGGCGCAGCAGCATGTAGATGATCATGCCGCCGACCCACAGGGACAGGGGCACGAAGAACGGCGCGAACCCGGTCCCGTAGTTGGGCACCTCGTTCTCGGTGGCGCTGGCGAGCCGCACCGGGTTGCTCATCATGTCGTCGCGCGCGGCGCGTTCCTTGCCGTCGTAGTCCGGGATCTGGGAGACGCCCTTGTTCAGGCCGTTCGCGAGCTGCTCGTTGCCGTCGGAGATCTGCGCCAGGGCCGTCTCCAGCGTCACCGCGCCGCCGGACAGCCGCCCCAGCCCGCCCTGGAGTTCGCCCGCGCCGCCCGACAGGGTGCCGAGACCGGTCGTGAGCCGGGACGATCCGGACAGCAGGCGACCGGCGCCCGCGTTGACCTGCCGGGTTCCGGCGTTGAGGCGGTCCACGTCGCGGCGCGCCCTCTCGACCTTGGCGGCCAGGGAGGGCGCGTCCTTCGCGATCGTGCGGGCGGCCCGCTCGACCGTGCGGGCGTCGGCGGCGACCTTGCGCAGGTCGCCGGTGTGGTCGCTGACGTAGCCGTCCACCTGCTTCGCGACGGTGACGACCTGCGCGGCCGCCCGGGTGAGGTCCCGGCGGACGTCCGCCGGGACCTCCGGGTGCGCGGCGAGATAGGCGTCCAGTTCGGCCTGCGCCCTCTCCGCCCGCTGGACGGCGGCGCCGGTCTGGGCGGGCAGCCGTCCGGCGCCGTCGGCGAGGGCGTCCGCCCCCTGGGCGACGGCGAGCGCGGCCCGGCGGATCTCGGGGGCGTTGTCCCTCAGCAGCGGGACGAGGGTGTCGCCCGCGCGGTCGACGGTCGTGGTCAGCCGCTGCATCCCGGCGGCGACCTGCCCCGTTCCGGTGCGGAGAGCCTCCAGGCCGGAGGTCAGATCGCCGCTGCCCGCGCGGGCCTCGTCGATGCCGCCCTTCAGCTTGCCCGCGCCCGCCTCGGCCTTCCCCGCACCTTCTGCGAGCTTGCCCGCGCCGTCGTGCGCCTGGCCGGAACCCGCAGCGAGCTCGTCCGCGCCCTGGGCCGCTTCGCCGAGTTCGCCGTGCAGCTTGCCGAACGACAGGAAGATCTGGTCGAAGTAGCCGTGCACGGCCTCGCTCCCGGCGGCGGCGCTGATCTCCTTGAACGCGGCCTGGGCGAGCGTCCCGACCACGTAGTTGTTCGCGTCGTTCATCTGGAGCCGCAACCCTGCCGGCGTAGGCGTTCCGTCACCGGACGGCGACGCGATCCGCGCGCTGAAGTCGGCGGGGATCGTCAGCGACATGTAGTACTTCCCCGACCGGACGCCCTCCTCGGCGTTCGCCGCGGAGACGGTGCGCCAGTCGAAGACCTTGCGCTTCTTCAATTCGTCCGCCAGGTCGGCGCCCGCGTGGACGGTCCTGCCGCCGGCCTTGGCGGGCTCGTCCTGGACGACCAGCGCGACCGGAACGTGCTGGAGCCGCGCGTAGGGGTCCCAGAACGACCAGAGATAGAGCCCCGCGTACAGCAGCGGGAGCAGGACGAGCCCGGCCATCGCGACGCGGGTCAGCCGGTTGCGCTGGAAGCGGCGCAGCTCAAGGCCGCCCGAGGTCAGTGCGGGAAGTCTCATCGGGGGGATGTCCTCGGCTAGAGCGGGAGCGTGTGCGTGGCGACGCCCTCGGCGGGCGCGGCGTCGTGGCAGGACGCGATGACGGTGACGCCGTCGGCGGCGATGGCGGCCAGGCGCCGCCACAGGTCGCGCTGCCGGTCGGCGGGCAGGCCCTCGTCGACGTCGTCGAGCAGGAGCAGTCCGGGGTCTCCGGCGAGCGCGAGGGCGGCGCCCAGGAGCTGGGCCTCGTCGGGCGCGAGTTCCTCGGCGAGCGTCCCGGGAGCGATGTCCAGTCCGACCCGTTCGAGGGTCCGGCGCCTGCGGGCCTCGCGGCCCCGGAACCGGCCGAGGACGCCTTCGCGCAGGGCGAGCGCCTCGTCGACGTGCTCCCGGACGGTCAGCGCCGGGTCGAGTTCGGTCACGCCCGGCACGATCCCGAGGGCCGCGACCCGCTGGATCCGCCTGAGTCCGGTGACCCCGCCCACCGCGACCGTGCCCGCGGCGGGCCGCATGCGCCCGGCGAGCGTGAGCAGCAGCGCCGTGCGCCCGGTGCCGGCGATGCCGCTGACGGCCATCAGCGCGCCGGCCGGGACGTCCAGTTCGACGTCGCGGAACACCCAGTCGCGCGCGCCCTTCGCTCCGAGGCCTCGCGCCCGCACGGACGATCCGCGCGCGGAAGCCGGACCGGCTCCGGGGCGGCCCCCGCCAGCCCCCGAGCCGATCGGGCGGGGTCCAGGGACGGGCACCGCGGTCCCCCCGGCCGCGGCGGCCGCCCCTGGAGTCTGGTGCTCGGACGTCATCGCGACCTTCCGGAGAGCCTGAATTTGAACTGACTGGTCAGTACAAACGTAGCTCCGCTTCCGACCTCACGAATCCACCCGAAGCGGTGACATCAGACACGTCACCCCCACGACTCGGGTCACACAGGACAGGTGAGTGATTTGAGTCACATAAGCCGCGTCCGACCAGGGAGTCGACGGTGCCGCTATTGGACGAGATGTCTGATCTGACAGACTTCAGGGATGACCGAGTCGTCACGCGCGCACCGCAGGCTGGCCACGCTCATGGCCGGGATGGGCACCCTCCACATGATCGCTCCGAAGCCGTTCGACGCGCTCGTCCCCGAGCGGCTCCCCGGCGGCCCGCGGACCTGGACCTACCTCAGCGGCGCGGCCGAACTGGCCTGCGCCGCCGCCGTCGCCCACCCGCGCACCCGCCGGGCGGGCGCCCTCGCCACCGCCGGCCTGATGGCGGCGGTCTTCCCCGCCAACGTGAAGATGGCCCGCGACTGGCGCCACCGCCCGCTGCCGTTCCGTGCGGCCGCCTACGGCCGCCTGCCGTTCCAGGCCCCCCTCATCGCCTGGGCCCTCCACGTGGCCCGCGAGGCCGACTGACGACCCGTCCACGCGGCTCCTCCCACAATGAGATCATTTGGCGGCGGTGCGGGTTGACGAGGGGCCGGGGAAAGTATGGAAGCACTCCGTCTTGAAGATCCTTCTGAGATCGGCGGCTACCCGCTGCTGGGACGTCTGGGCGCGGGTGGCATGGGGCAGGTCTACCTGGGGCTGACGAGCAGCGGGCGGCATGTCGCGCTCAAGGTGATCCGGGAGGACTTCGAGGGGCCGACGGCGCTCGCCCGGTTCCGGCGCGAGGTCGCGACCGTCGAGCGGGTGCGCAGCAGGTTCGCCGCCGCGATGGTCGGCGCCGGCCTGGACGCGCCGCCGTACTGGCTGGCGACGGAGTACGTCCCGGGGCCGACGCTCCGGCAGGCGGTGGCCGCGCACGGGCCGCTGCCACCCGAGACCTGCCTGCGGCTGCTGGTCGAGCTTGCCCAGGGGCTGCTGGAGATCCACCGGCACGGCGTCCAGCACCGCGACCTCAAGCCGGGCAACGTGATCCTCGCCCCGGACGGGCCGCGGCTGATCGACTTCGGCATCGCGCGCGGCGAGGGCCAGACGCAGATCACCCAGACCGGCGCGTGGAACGGCACCCCCGGCTTCGTCGCGCCCGAGGTCGTCCGCGAGCAGCAGCCCCTTCCCGCGTCGGACGTGTTCTCGCTCGCCGGCACGGTCGCCTACGCCGCCACGGGGCGCCCCCCGTTCGGCGGCGGCCGCATCGAGGCGATCATCCACCGGACGCTCAGCGGCGAGATCGACCTGGAGGGCGTCGACCCGCGCGTCGCCGGCCTGGTCCGGCAGTGCGCGCAGAAGGAGCCCGGGGCCAGGATCCCGCTGGAGCGGCTGCTCCAGCAGGTGCCCCCGCTCGGCCCCCTCGCCGCCGACCCCGCCTACCGGCGGATCGTGGGCGTCCCGCGGCCGATGCCCGCCAGCGTCACGGACGCGGTCGCGTCGGGCCTGGTCCCGGCCGACCGCACGAGGACGGTTCCGGGCCTCTCGCGCGGACGGACGCGCGCCGCCGTCATCGCGGCGGGCGCCGGGGTGGCCGCCGTCGTCCTCGTGGGCGCCTTCCTCGCGCGGTACGTCCTCAACGGTGACGGCGGCGCCGAAGAGAACGGGAAGAAGCCGCAGGCCGGGCAGGGGACGCAGGGCGGAACCGCGACCGGCGGCCCCGCGGGCACGACCCCCGGCGCCAAGACCACGGGCGCGGCCAACGGCGTCCCACCGGACCGGATCCTGGTCAAGCAGCCGGGCGAACTCACGGACCTTCGGTGGACCCAGGCGAGCAAGACGTGCCAGCCCGCCGCTCGTCCGGAGGACTTCGACCTCACCAGCGACACCCAGACGTCAGTACCGCGCGAGCCCTACACCGGGAAGACCGTCGACTTCGGGCTGCGCTTCAAGTACGCGGAGCCGTCCAAGTACTACGTGGCCATCCAAGTGCGCCCCCCAGCGGAGCAGCAGGGGAACGGCGTCACCGGGGTGGTGCAGAGCAAGCCGCACCTGTACCCCGGCCAGGCGGCGTGGCTGAACATCCACTACCCGTCGGAGTTCAGCTGGGAGGGCGCCGGAAACGGCACCTACCCGTTGATGAAGGGCGACTGGACGGTCATCTGGTTCCACGTCCGTCCGAACGGCGACGCCTACTACCTGACCTGCGACGGCTTCACCGTCGCCTAGACCGGGTCAGCGGACGGCGATGACGGCGGAGCCGTGGCCGAAGAGGCCCTGGTTCACGGCGATGCCGGCCCGCGCGTTCTCCACCTGCCGGCCCTCGGCCTGACCGCGCAGCTGCCAGGTCAGCTCGCAGACCTGCGCGATCGCCTGCGCCGGGATCGCCTCGCCGAAGGAGGCGAGCCCGCCGCTCGGGTTGACGGGGACGCGGCCGCCGAGCGTCGTGGCGCCCGACCGGAGCAGCTCCTCGGCGCCGCCCCGCTCGCACAGGCCGATGTCCTCGTACCAGTCGAGTTCGAGGGCCGTGGACAGGTCGTAGACCTCGGCGAGGGACAGGTCCTCGGGGCCGAGGCCCGCCTCCTCGTAGGCGGCGTGCGCGATCGCCGACCGGAACGGCCGCTCGGGCACCGGGACGGTCATCGCCGAGTCCGTCGCGAAGTCGGGCAGGTCCAGGACGGTCTTCGGGAACGTGGGCGTCACCGTCGACAGCGCGGGGATGCGCACCGGGTCGGCGATCCCGTGCTCGCGCGCGAACTCCATGGACGTCAGGACGAGAGCCGCGCCGCCGTCGCTGGTGGCGCAGATGTCCAGCAGGCGCAGCGGGTCGGCGACCACGGCGGACTCGCGTACGTCCTCCACGGTCACCTCCTTGCGGTACCGGGCGTTGGGGTTCGCCAGCCCGTGCCGGGCGTTCTTCACCTTGACGGCGGCGAAATCGTCGAGCGTCGCGCCGTACATGGCCATCCGCCGTCGCGCGTACAGGGCGAAGTAGATGGGGTTGGTCGCGCCCAGGAGGCGGAAGCGGAGCCAGTCGGGGTCGTCAGGACGGTCCCCGCCGACGGGCTTGAAGAAGCCCTTGGGCGCGGCGTCGGCGCCGACGACCAGCGCGACGTCGCACAGGCCCGCGAGGATCTGCGCGCGCGCGTTGTTGATGGCCTGCGCCCCGGACGCGCACGCGGCGTAGCAGCTGGACACGCGCGCACCCGACCAGCCGAGCGCCTGCGCGAACGTCGCGCCCGCGATGAACCCCGGGTAGCCGTTGCGGATGGTGTCCGCGCCCGCCACGTACTGGACGTCCGTCCACGCGAGGCCCGCGTCGGCGAGCGCGGCCCGCGCCGCCGCGAGCCCGTACTCGACGAAGTTGCGTCCCCACTTGCCCCACGGATGCATGCCCGCACCCAGCACGGCGATGTCGCGCGTCATCTGACGGGCCTCCACATCCAGACGGTGTACTCGGCCTCGTCGTCCTCGTAGAGGACGCCCTCGGTCAGCTCGACCTCCATGCCGACCGCGAGGTCGTCGACGGTGTGGCCGGGGGCGACCTGCCCGAGGACGACCATGCGCTCGGCTTCGAGCTCGACGGCCGCGACGGTGTACGGGACGTACGGGTCGGGGGAGACGTACGGGGGCGGCGGCTTGTAGCGGGAGTCGGCGTAGGACCAGATGCGCCCGCGCGCCGACAGTGCGTACGGCTCCAGCTCGGAGCCGTCCTTCGGTCCGGCGCAGCCCGGGTTGCGGCAGGCCAGCTCGTTGCGCGGGAAGTACGGCGTTCCGCAGGCGCCGCAGCGGGTACCCAGCAGGCGGACGTCGCCGTCCCCGGTGGTGAACCAGCCCTCGATCGCCGGACGGCGTTCCTTGGTCGTGGTCACGCGGTCCTCCTCGTCTCCGACCGGGCGCAGCGTAACAACCGAGCAAGCGCTCGGAACGCGGCGTGTCCGGTGAGCGGGACGGACCCGGCACCGGCCGGCGAACCCACCTAACTGACTCGTCAGTCACTTCGGTACAGTGAACCGAGTCGGATTCTGCTCAGGCCGCCCGGAGGGTGCGAACAGCCAGGCCCCCAGGGTGCCAACAGGTAGGGAGCGTGCGGATGCGGACCGGACTAGAGGGCAAGACGGCGCTGATCACCGGGGCGTCCCGGGGGATCGGGAAGGCGATCGCCACCGCGCTCGCCGCCGAGGGGGCGAACGTGGTCCTGTCCTCCCGAAAGCAGGAGGCGCTGGACGAGGTCGCCAAGGAGATCGCCGCGGCCCACCCGGGTGCGGGGGTCCTGGCCAAGGCGGCGCACGTGGGCGACGCCGAGCAGGCCGCCGCCTGCGTGGACGCGGCCGTCGCCGAGTTCGGCGGCCTCGACGTCCTCGTCAACAACGCCGGCACGAACCCCTACTTCGGCCCGATGGCCGACATCGAGCCCGCCGCCGCGGCCAAGACCGTCCAGGTCAACCAGTTCGCGATCGTGCAGTGGACGCAGCTCGCACTGCGCGCCTCCCTCGCCGAGCGCGGCGGCGCGATCATCAACATCGCGTCGGTCGGCGGGATGATGACCGAGCACGGCATCGGCTACTACAACGCCACCAAGGCCGCCGTGATCCACCTCAGCCGGCAGTTCGCGATGGAGCTGGCTCCGAAGGTGCGCGTGAACTGCATCGCGCCCGGCCTGGTCAAGACGCACCTCGCCCGCGCCCTGTGGGAGGACAACGAGGCCGAGATCAGCAGGCACATGCCGCTCGGCCGCCTGGGCGAACCCGAGGACATCGCCGACGCCGCGGTGTTCCTCGCGGGCGACGCCTCGTCCTGGATGACCGGGCAGACGCTCGTCGTGGACGGCGGCGCCACCATCCGGGCCTCGATCGCCTGACCGCCCGGGAACAGAGCCAGGAACAGGAGAAGCGCATGTCACGCTGGGGACTGACCATTCCGCTGACCGGCCTCCCGCTGGCCGAGCACCGCGAGATCGTTTCCGGGCTGTCCGGGCTCGGCTACACCGACGCCTGGTCGGCCGAGACGAACGGCGCCGACGCCTTCACCCCGCTGGCGCTCGCCTCGCAGTGGGACCCCGGGCTGCGCCTCGGACCGGCGATCGTCCCGGTCTACACGCGCGGCCCCGCCCTGCTGGCCCAGCAGGCCGCCACCCTCGCCGACCTCGCGCCCGGACGGTTCGTCCTGGGCATCGGCACCTCGTCCGACACGATCGTGCAGCGCTGGAACGGCATCCCGTTCGACGAGCCCTACAAGCGCACCCGCGACACGCTGCGTTTCCTCCGCAGGGCGCTCGCGGGGGAGAAGGTGAAGGAGGAGTACGAGACCTTCGCCGTGAAGGGCTTCAAGCTGGAGAGCGCACCGGCGACGCCGCCGCCGATCGTCCTCGCGGCGCTGCGCCCCGGGATGCTGCGGCTCGCCGCCCGCGAGGCCGACGGCGCGATCACCAACTGGCTCGCGCCCGGGGACGTCCGGACGGTCCGCGGCGCCCTCGGCGACGAGCCGGAGCTGATCGCGCGGCTGTTCGTCTGCCCCACGGCCGACCCCGAGGAGGCCCGCGCCATCGGCCGCTGGATGATCGCCGCGTACATGACGGTCCCCGTCTACCGGGCGTTCCACGAGTGGCTCGGACGCGGCGAGGCGCTGCGCCCGATGAACGAGGCGTGGGCGGCCGGCGATCGCAAGAAGGCACTGGAGGTCATCCCGGACGAGGTGGTGGACGACCTGATCGTGCACGGCTCCCCGGAGCGGTGCCGGGCCCGCGTCCGCGAGTACGTCGACAGCGGCCTCACCACCCCCGTGCTGGCGATCGTTCCGGGCGGGGGCCTCTCACAGGCGGAGGCGGTGCGGGCGCTCGCCCCGAGTGCGGACTGAGATCGTCCGATCACGTCCCGATGTTTACGGCCGGGAGGAGCGGGGAGGGTGGGGCAAATCCCGACAGCGAACGAAGAGACGTGAGGAGCTGATCGTGCTCACCCTGACCAGCGGTGCCGTCCAGGTCATCCGTACGGTGACCGCCAATCCGGAGCTTCCGCCCGAGACCGGCATCCGCATCGAGTCCGGGCTCGACGGCTCGGACGCGCTGCGGCTCTCGGTGGCCCCGGCCCCCGAGGCAGGCGACCAGGTCGTGGAGGAAGAGGGCGCCAAGGTGTACCTGGAACCCACGGTCGCCGAGATGCTCGACGACAAGACTCTCGACGCCCAGGTCGACCCGCAGGGCGACGTGGCCTTCACCATCGCGGAGGGGGCGGAGGGAACTCCCACCTGACGTAGGAGGACGAGACCGGGGCGCGCCCGCCGGGCCGTCCCGGTCTCGTGTTCTCCGAGCGTGTCAGCGCATCGCCGCGACCACGGCGACCACGGCGAACACGAACGCCGCCGCGGTGAGGACGGCGAACGCGGCGATCACCGCACAGGCCAGGGCTCGCGGCTGGTCGCGCCAGGCGGGGGAGCGGTCGCGCGCCTGCCGGTCCGGTTCTCGCCGGAACGACCGTCCCGCGTCCGGGGGGTCGGGCGAAGGCGGGGTCGTCACGAGCGCCAGTGTTGCAGATAGATCGCTCCACCCGCCGCCCGCCCGGGACGTGTCATCGCGGGGCCCGGAGCCCGCGTCCCCGCCGCCTCCGGACACCGGTCAGTCCGGGAACGACGGGTGCGGGCCGAGGGCCCAGTACTCGAAGAGGCCGTAGCCCGTGGTGGCGCCGCTGGGCTGCGCCCCGTCCAGGTACTCGTACCGGCCGACCGCGTCGACCATGCCCCACATCCGGGCCGCGTCGCCGGGCTCGCGGGTGTCGTAGGTGACGCCCTGTACCTTCAGGTCGGGTCCCTGGTACATGCCGTGCTTCCAGTCGGGCTCCAGCCCGTAGCCGGTGCCGACCATGAGGTGGACGGGCAAGATCGGCGTCGCCTTCACCTCGAACGGCTCCCCGCCGGGCGGCGCGAACCGGAGCGTCGCCGTGACCACCTCCCGGGTGCCCTCCGCGTACTCCGGGCGGTACTCGGGACGTCCCAGATACTCGGGCTCGCGGTCGGGCCACACGCGGGTGGCCTCTTCCAGGAGGCGGCGCCCCTTCTCGTCCTCCTGCACGATGCAGAGGATGGCGTGGTCCTCGAACTGCATCGGTGCGTAGAGCCAGTAGAACGTCCCCGCGTTCTTCGCCTGGATGCCCGGCGGCTCCGGCTCGCCCACGGGCCGGACGCCCCAGGAGCGGTCCCGCGAGCCCCACCAGTGGTCGGGCGTGACCTCGATCGTCTCGCCGTCGACCGTGATGGAGCCCGTCCATCGGCCGGTCTGCGCGAGGCGGCGGGAGTCGAAGACGACGCGCTCCTGCCAGCGCAGGTAGTGCGGCGGCTCCAGCGTCGCCGGGACGGAGCCCTCCCACGTGAGGTCGAACGAGAGGCCGTGCCCGTTCTCGTCCAGGACGACCCGGAGCCGCTTCAGCCCCTCGATGACCTCGACGCGGAACGGCCCGACCGTGGTGTCCATCCGGTCGTTCCCGAGTTCGCGGGACGCCCGGACGACCTTGTGCACCGGCCCGCGCCGCACGACCGCGAACGCGTCCATGACGCCGAGGTTCGGGTACTGCCCGATCCCGATGATCATCATGAGGTCGTCCGAGCACGGGTGGACGTTGAAGTAGTACCGGTCGTAGAAGTTGCGGTCGGAGGTGGTGACGTGCCGCATCACCTCCGGCGCCTGGTGGATCGGGTAGTCGTCGAGCGGCGAGAGCGTCACCGGTCCCCTCCCAGGATGCGGGCCAGCAGCTGCGTGCAGTTGTTGTCGTGGGGAAAGTCGGCCGACTCCTCGATCCAGCCGAAGTCGATCATCGCCTGCCCGATCCGCGCCATGATCACCGAGAACTTGAAGCCGGACAGGATCTCGTAGTACGCCATGTGGCGCATCGGGCGTCCGAGCAGCTCCTCGTAGCGGGCGACGGTCTCGGCGTAGGACGGGAAGCCCGCCAGCCGGGCCGCGCCGACGCCCTCGGAGTGGTGCCGGTCCAGGAACATGAACCAGGCGAGGTCCTCCTCGGGTGCGCCGAGCACGGCGCCCTCCCAGTCCAGCACCGCCGCGGGCGCGCCGTCCTGGAAGATCACGTTGCCGATGCGGGCGTCGCCCCACAGCGCGACGGGGTCGTCCGGCTCGTCGGGGCGGTTCGCCTTCAGCCAGTCCAGGGCCCTGAGCGCCGTCTCCTGCGGACCCCGGTAGGCCCAGCCGAGGTAGTGCTCGTAGTAGTTGAGCCGCTGGTCGAGGCCGGGCGCCCCCCAGGCCGGCTGGTCGAGGAAGCCCAGGCCCAGGGCGCCGACGTCCAGCCGGTGCAGCCGCGCCATGATCTCCAGGGTGGACCACCACATCGCGGCCCGCTCGCCCGGCGGGACCTCGGTCACCCAGCCGTCCATGTGGTAGGGCGGCATGTCGGTCGGGACGCGGCCGTCGACGCGGCCCATCACGAAGAACGCGGCGCCGAGCACGTCGCGGGACGGCTCGTACCAGCGGATCGGCGGCACCGGGATGGTGGTGCGCTCGTCCAGGATCCGCATCAGCCGGTACTGCTCCTCGAACCGCGGCTCGGGGAAGATCTGGTACTTCTCCGGCGCGACCCGCGCGACGAGCGGCTCGTGCCTTGGCGCGCCGTCCTCGCCGCTCCATTCGGCTTCGAACAGCAGGGTCTCGTTGGAGAATCCGCTCGTCTGGGGGGTGTCCACGTGCGGGATGCGGACGCCGGGCAGACGGCCGTCCAGCCACCGCGTGAGGGACCGCCTGGTGATCTCGGGATCGCGCTGGTCGGGAACGGGCATCGCACCGCCTCCTTGCCGTGCCTGCTGGCCGGGGTCGCGCCCAAATTAGAACGTGTTCTATCAACGGTGCGGGGGGTGGTCAATGGGCGGGGCGGCCCCCGTGAAAAAATCGCCGGATGCGTCTCACCAAGCTCGGACACGCGTGCGTGCAGCTCACCGAGGACGACCGCACGATCCTCATCGACCCCGGCTCGTTCAGCGAGGCCGGGGACGCGCTGGCCGCCGCCGACGCCGTACTGATCACCCACGAGCACTTCGACCACTTCGACCCCGACGCGCTGCGCGCCGCGATGGCCGAGCGCCCCGCGCTGGAGGCGTGGACGTCCCGCGCCGTGGCCGAGAACCTCGCCGACCTCGGCGGACGCGTCCACCAGGTCGGCCACGGCGACGCCGTCACGATCGCCGGCTTCGACGTCCACGTCTACGGCGAGGACCACGAGCTCATGCACCCCGACCTGCCCCCCGTCCCGAACGTCGGGTTCCTGGTCGACGGCGAGGTCTTCCACCCGGGGGACGCGCTGACCGTCCCGTCCGAGCCCGTCCCGACGTTGTGCCTGCCCGGCAACGCGCCCTGGATGCGCGCGCTCGACCTGTACGAGTACACGCGGGCGGTCCGCCCGGGCCGCGCCTTCGCCATCCACGACGGGCTGCTCAACGACATCGGCCTCCAGGTGATGGAACACGTCCTCACCAGCGCCGGCGACGAGCTCGGCAAGGAGTTCGTGCGCCTCACCCCCGGCGCCTCCGTGGACCTGGCCGCCGAGTGAACGCCTCCCCCCGCATCCCCCCGGCGGCCGGGCCTCAGGCCGGCGAGCGCGCCGGCGCCGCCGAGCAGGGAGCCGGCCTTCCCACGCCCCGCTCCATCCAGGCCGTGTTCTTCGACATCGGCGAGACCCTTATCAACGAGGGCGAGATCTACGGGCGCTGGGCCGACTGGCTCGGCGTGCCCAGGCACACCTTCCTCACCAAGCTCGGCGCGCTGCTCGCGACCGGTGGCGACCACATGGACCTGTTCGAGTACTTCCGCCCGGGCTTCGACCTGGAGGACGAGCAGCGGCGCCGCGAGGAGGCGGGCGTCCCGAACGGGTTCGGACCGGACGACCTGTACCCGGACGCGCGGGCGTGCCTGTCGGGCCTGCGCGACCAGGGCCTGTTCGTCGGGATCGCGGGCAACCAGCCGGTCCAGGCGGCGGAGCAGATGGCGGAACTGGGCCTGGACGCCGACGTCGTCGGCATCTCGGACGTGTGGGGCGTCAGCAAGCCGTCCCACGAGTTCTTCGAGCGCTGCGCCCAGCTCGCCGACGTGCTGCCCGACCGCGTCCTGTACGTGGGGGACCGCATCGACAACGACGTCCGGCCCGCCGTGGAGTTCGGGATGCGGGCGGCGTTCCTGCGCCGCGGCCCCTGGGGGAACATCCAGAAGGACGACGAGGCGCTCGGCGAGTGCCTGTTCGTGCTCGACGACCTGGCCGCCCTGCCGAGTCTCGTCGCCGACCACAACGCCGACCGCACTCTGGGGCAGGCCGCCCCCTAGGGGACGTCCCGTACTCCTGAGGTAGCAGCAGGGAACGGGCCGCGAGAGCGATGTGAGGCCGCCCGTCCGGTTCGTAGCGTGAGAGACATGGCCGCGAAGACCGCGGCCGTGTTCACCGCTCGACGAATCGGGGAGAGAAGAACCCATGAACGGCCTCTACCGCCCGCGCCGCGACCGCGTCATCGCCGGGGTCTGCGCCGGCCTCGCGCGCCGGTTCGGCATGACCCCCTGGACCGTCCGGATCCTGTTCCTGCTCTCGTGCCTGCTGCCCGGGCCGCAGTTCGTCGTCTACCTGGTCCTCTGGGTCATGATGCCGAACGAGGACCGCCACATGGCCGGCGCCCGCTAACTCAAGATCAACGATTGCGCTCGACCGGGGCCGCCCGGGGGTGTTGAATCGGGGCACCACCATTCCCGTGGGGAGGAGCCGCGGTGCCTGACGAGGCTCCGGGTCCCGGCCGGCCGGACCGCGCCCTGGACGAAGCCGCCGCGCGGGAGGCAGACCACGCGGCGCGACTGCTCGGGTACCTGCGCGACCTGGCGCGGTCCCGGTGGCGCCCCTCGCGCGACCTCGCCGACCACGACCACGTCCACTGGCTGGCCGGACTGCCCGGCGACGTCTACGTGGAGGCCGACGCCGGGCCCGGCGAGGTGCTGTTCAGCGTCCCGGTCATCCCGCTGACGCCGCCGGTCGTGCTGGAGGAGTTCGACGGCTGGCTCGCCCTGCGCAACTGGTACCGCATCCTGCGCGACCTGTCCGGCGAGGAGGCTGTCCTCGCGACGGGCCTGCTGTCGTGGCGGCCCGCCGTCCACGACCACCTGCTGAGCACGCCCGTCCGGATCGTCCTGGACGAGCGCACCGAGCGCGTCGACGTCGTCCTCGCCGGGCACACGACCCTGCGCGACCGGGAACTGCTGTCCGGCCACCCCGGCTTCCGGCCCGCGGACTGGATCGCCGACGCCGTCCAGGCCGGGCAGGGCTTCGGCCTCAACGCCTCCGTCGGGGACGTCCTGCGCAAGTGGTGCCAGGTCGCGCTGACGAGCCCCGCCGACTACCGCGAGGACTGGACGCCCGACGCCGACGCCGCCTCACCCGTCCCGCGCCTGCGGCTCGCGCCCGCGCTGGTCGTCCGCCCGGCGCGCCGCGAGGCCGTCGCCGACCACCACGCCAGGCTGCTGAGCCTGCTGCCGCGCGGCGTCCCCGAGGGTGTCGCGCGGTTCGTCTCACCCGAGCTGAAACCGCAGGTCATGCACATACCGGAGCGGGCGCCGGAGACCGTCCCCGACCTGATGGCCGGGCTGCTGGCGCGGGGCCGCCGGGTGCTCGTCGCCACGTCCGGCCCGGCCGCGTCCGCCGCGCTGCGCGGCGCGCTCCCGCCCGGCCTCGCCGCCCTCACCGCCACCGACGCGGCCATGGCGGCCCGCGTCGCCGAGGCGGTCCGCGCCGCGGGAGACCCCGGCCTCGACGCCCTCGCCGAGCGCGAGGAGGCCGCCGCCCTGCGGGTCGCCGAGATCACCGAGCGGCTGCGCGGCGGCGGGCCCCCGGAGCCCCCGCAGGACCTGCGCGGCGAGGAGCCCGAGCTGTCGTGGATGCCGGTCCGGCCCGACCTTCCGCCGGGCCCGCCGATCTCCCGGTCCGAGGCCGCCGAACTGGTCGTCCTCCTCGCGGAGGAGACCGCCGCCCGCAAGGCCCGCACCGAGCAGCGCGACGTCGACCCGGGCGCGCTGCCGAGCGCCGCCTACGTCCGCACCCTGATCGAGGCGGAGAGCGCCGCCGCCGAGCGCGCCGAACGGTCCAGGACCGAGCTGTCGCAACTCCTTCGCGACAGCGACGTCACCCTCCTCGCCCGCCTCGACGGGGACGCCTCCGTCGTCGGCGCCGCGCTCCGCGACCTCGGGCTGGAGGGCCACCCGGGCGGCTGGAACCCCTCCGACCTCGCCGTCCGCGCCCTCGGCGACGCCCTCGCCGAGCGCCGCCCCCTCATCTGGGCCCGCGTCGTGGAGATGACGTCCCGCGCGCAGTGGGCCGAGCACGCCCTAGGCGAGCTGAGCGGCCACCGCGTCGAGCTGCCCTCCGACGCCGACCTGCGCGGCCTCGCCGCCGCCGCCCAGGACCTGCGCGCCTACCTGGCGGACGGCGGCGCCCTCAAGCGCGGCCCGCTGCGCTCCGGGGCCCAGCGCCAGGCCGAACCCCTCCTCGCCACCGTGAAGGTGGACGGTGCGGCGCCGACGACGCCGGAGCTGCTCGACATCGTCAACACCGACCTCATGGTGCGGATCACCTGCCGGGAGCTGCAGTACGTGTGGGAGGCGGCCGGCATCTCCTTCCCCGCCGACCTGCCGCCCGGCGAGCGCGTCGCCCGCTTCGTCCGCGCGCACGCCCGGCTCGCCCGCGTCCGCGACGCGATGACCGCGCTGGACTCGACGCGGCGGCTCCTCGAACGCTCCGGCTTCCGCGTCCCGCTCGCCCATCCGATCCAGTGGCACGACTACGCCGCCGCCCTGCGCAACGCCCTGGAAGGGCTCGGCGTGAGCCGCGCCACCGCCGACCTGGACGCCCTCCGCGACTCGATCGGCCCCGCCGACGGCGACGATCCCCCCGAGCTGCGCGCCGCGCTCGCCGCCGTCGACGCCCGCGACGCCGCCGCCTACGGCCGCGCCCTCGGCGCCCTCGCCGAGGCCCGGCACGAGCGCTCCCGGCAGATCCGCTGCGAGGAACTGGTCGCCCGCGTCCGCGCCGTCCACCCCGACCTCGCCAACCTCATGATCGCCACGGACGGCGACGAGGTCTGGCACGCCCGCACCCGCCGCTGGGACGACGCCTGGACGTGGGCCCGCCGCCGCGCCGCCGCCACCGGCCCCGCCGCCGCGGACCGCCTGCGCGACGCCCTCGCCGAGGCCGAGGGCGCCCTGCGCGAGGCCCGCGCCGACCTCACCTCCGCCCGCGCCGCCGCGGCCGCCCGCGCCCGCTCCGGACCCGACATCGTGCCCGCCTGGATCCTGCCCCTGTGGCGCGTCCCGGACGTCCTCCCACCCGCCCCCGACGGCTTCGACGTCGTCATCGTCGACGGCGAGCACGAGGCCGGCGCCGAGGCCCTCTTCGTCCTGTGGCACGCGCCCCGCACCATCCTCGTCGGCCCGTCCGGCCCCGACCTCCCACCCCCCGAGGGCCCGCCGCCGAACCCTCGCCTCCCGTCCGGCCTGCACGAAGTCATCACCCCCACCACCCCGCTCTTCACCGCCCTCACCGCCCCCCGCACCCGGCCGGAGCGGCCGGACGTGACCCAGCGGGACATCCCGATCCAGCCGCCGAGGCCCAAGCCGCACGAGCCCCCGCGCCCGCAGACTCCGGCCCCGGGCCCGCCGCCGCGCAAGGAAGCGGAAACGAGACCCCGAGACCCGCGCCCGCTGGAACGTCCGAAGGAACCGCGCCAGGACGCGCGGCGGCCCGATGTGACGCAGCAGGACGTACGGGCTCGCCCGCCTGCGCGCCCCGGCGCGGGCGCGTCCGGGCAGGGCATCCCCCCGCGCCGCCTGGACGCGGCACGACGGGAAGCGCAGGGCGAGGCGCAACCCCGCCCCGGCGGCCGCGCGGCAGGCATTCCACCCCGGCGGCTGGACGCCATGAGGCGAGACGACCCCACCAAGGAAGCGGGCACGCAGCCCACAGGCCCCAACCCACGCGTCCCAGAGCCCGAGCACGCTCAGCCTCCCAGCCACTCAGACATCCCAGCAATCTGGGGCAAACCAGGCCCCCTGCCAAAACCCCCACAGCAGCCGCACCCGCAGGCAGAGAACCCGGCGCGAACGGCTCCCGCGCCGCAGGCGCAGCCTGGGCACCAGGTACCGTCCCGCCCGCAGTCGGACGATCCCACGCAGGCGGGCCCCCGGCAGCGCCCCCAGCAACCGCAGCCGCATACACAGGCGGAGGGCCCGGCGCGGACGGGCCCCGCGCCGCAGGCGCCGCCCCGCCACCAGGTACCAGCTCGCCCGCAGTCGGCGGATGCTGCGCAGGCGGGCCCCCGGCAGGAGCGTCCGCAACAATCGCAGCCGCGCCCGCAGGCGGAGGGCCTTGCACGGACGGGTCCTGCGCCGCAGGCGCAGCCTGGGCAACAGGTACCGTCTCGCGCGCAGGCGGAGGATGCCGCGCAGGTGGAACCCCGGCAGCGCCCCCAGCAACCGCAGCCGCGCTCGCAAACCGAGTCCCCGCCGCAGGCGGAGGCCCGGCAGGAGCGTTCGCGGCGCCCGGAGGGTTCGGGTGGGCAGGCGAAGGTGCGGCGGGGGCGGTCGATCGCGTCCTACAAGCGGCCCGAGCTGGTCGAGATCGTCGGGCATGTCGCCGAGCTTGAGCCGGATCTCACCGACGACCAGATCGTCGAGCTGGTCACGCGGCTCCTCGGGTGTCCGGAGGACGAGGCGCTGCTCGTCGGGGCCCGGCTGCGGTACGCGGTGGAGGCGTACCGGGAGGGCACCCGGTAGCGCTCACCGGGCCGACCGGCGAAAGGTCGTGCGGGAGCGCGCGTGACACAAGTGTGGAATAGAGCATTCCGTTCTGTTAGTGTGGAGGCATGACGCGGACACTGGATCGCCGGACGTTGAACCGGGCGGCGCTGGAGCGGCAGCTGCTTCTGGAGCGCTCGCGCATGCCCGTCCTGGACGCGGTCGAACGGCTCGTCGCCATCCAGGCGCAGGAGACGAACATGCCGTACATCGGGCTCTGGACGCGGCTGGAGGGCTTTCGCCGCGACGACCTCACGGGGCTCCTCTACGACCGGTCCGCGGTGCGCAGCTCGATCCTGCGGGGGACGCAGCACATGGCGTCCGCCGCCGACTACCTGTGGATGCGTCCCCTCGTCGAGGAGAGCCTCCTGCGCGGGCGCCAGGCGGCCTTCGGCAGCGCCACCCGGGGCTGGGACCTGGACGAGCTCGCCACCGAGGCGCGCAGGCTCCTGGCGGGACGGACCCTCACCCGCCCGCAGCTCGGCCGCGCCCTCGCCGAGCGCTGGCCCGACCGCGACCCGCTGGCGCTCGGCTGGTCGGCGCAGGCGCTGGTCTCCGTCGTCCATCCGCCGCCCAGCGGGACGTGGAACACCGGCGGCGCGACGCCGTTCGCCCTGGCGGAGGAGTGGATCGGGCGCCCGCTCTCCAAGGAGTCGCCGGACCGCCTGATCCGCCGCTACCTGGCGGCGTTCGGCCCGGCCTCCGTCAAGGACTTCCAGATGTGGTCCGGAATGCGCCGTATGGACGCCGCCTTCGAGGAGCTCCGCCCGTCCCTCCAGACCTACCGGGACGAGGACGGCGTCGAGCTCTTCGACCTTCCCGGCATGCCGCTCCCGGACGCCGGCGTCCCCGCGCCCGTCCGCTTCCTCCCGGCCTTCGACAACCTGATCCTCGCCTACGCCGACCGGAGCCGCATCATGACGGACGAGCAGCGCAAGGCGGTGTGCGTGGGGGCGCTCACCAAGCCGTCCCTTCTCGTCGACGGCCGGGTCCACGGCGTGTGGACGCTCAAGCACGACCGGAAGGCGGGTCGCGCCGAGCTGACCGTGGAACTGCTCGCGCCGCTCGCCGACGAGGAGCCCGTCCGCCAGGAGGCGGCCCGCCTCCTGGCGTTCGCGGCCGACGGCGCCGACCACGTCCTGCGCTTCACGCGGTGAGCCCGCCGGACGTCAGACGATCGGCATGGTGACCGCGAGCGGCCAGGCCAGCAGCACGCCGCCGACGAGCGCGGTCACCCACGCCGGGGCGCGGACCGCGCGCAGCGCCGCGGCCTGGACGCCCTGCCACACCAGGAGACCGGCGATCAGCGGCGACACCAGCAGCACGAACGACGAGACGGCCCCGACGAGGGCCGCGGCGAGGAGCGCGGCCAGCGCGGCCATCGCCGCCCAGGCGTGCACGCCGATCGCGGTCGTCCGCTCATGCCCGGCGCACAGCGCCTCGACCCCGAGGCAGTAGAGGGCGGCGCCCACGGTGATCGGGACGAGCGCCCACATCCGCGGGCCGACCGGCACCGCGTGCGCCCACCCCAGCTGGGCAGGGACGGCGAACGACACCACGGTCCATACGACCAGGACGGCCGCAGCCGCCACCGTCCGCGCCCTGGGCCGTTCGCCGAGGAAACCGGCGTCCCTCGCGCAGACGAGCGCCACCACGCCGGCGACGCCGAAGAACCCGGCGAGCGGACCCGCCACCGCGAGCGGCAGATGGAAGAACCCCATCACGGGCACCGCGACCCCGGCCGCGAACGCCGCCGCCACCAGCGCGAGCCTCACCGGGACGCGGCGGCGCGCCCGGACGTCCGAGGGGCGTCCGAGCAGCGCCGAGGCGATCGCCCCGAAGGTCAGCACGGCCGCCAGGTGCAGCAGCAGCGCCGACCCCGCCCGCTGGACGACCCGCACGTCCGGGACGGGCGCCGAGCGACGCCCGAACGCCGCGTCGAGCCAGGCGCCGGTCTCGCGATGGGTGCGCGCGCTGAACAGCACGCCGACATGCTCGACGCCCGCGACGATGACGGCCCGCCGCGCCGTCCCGTCCCGCGGGTCACCGTACGTCGCCTCTGGCCGCCCCTCCGGGTAGACGTTCCGCAGCGCCTGGACGGCGCCGTCGCGATACGCGGGAAACTCCAGCCCACCGGCGACCAGCAGTACGTTCCGGACGGCCGCCGGCACTGCCATGACCCCCTGCGAGATGGCGACCGTCGCCCCGATCGACGGATGCGCCGCGCCGTACCGGATGACCGCGGCGGCCCCCAGCGAGTGCCCGACGAGCCCGATGCGCTCGCCGTCCACCCACGGCACGGCCCGCAGGTGCGTGACGGCGACGTCCAGATCACGGTCGAGCCGCGCGTCGGCGGCGGGCCCGTCCCCGTTTCCGGGCAGCCGCCGCGTGTTGGCTCCGTGCCCCGCGAGATCGACCAGCGCCACCGCGTACCCGCGCCGCGCCAGCGTGTCCGCGAACCCGCGCATCAGCCGCCCGCTCGCCCCGAGTCCGTGCGCCACCACGACACCCGGCACCTGCCCGGACGCCCCGGAGCCCCGCACGATCTCGACCGGCACCCCGTCCACCACCGAGGCCCGCCGCCGAAGCCCCGCGTCCGCCGCGAGCACCCCCACACCCCCGACGACGGCACAAAGAACCCCCACCACCAACGCCACGATCCGCAGGGGAGTCAGGCCGCGGCGTCCTCTCCCACGGTGATCGTGAAGGTGGTGTGCATGGCCCTGGCGATGCGGTCCAGCATCGCCAGGGTGGGGATTCCGCCACCTCCTTCGAGCCGCGACAGCGCAGGCTGGGTGATGCCGGCGCGCTCGGCGACGACCGCCTGAGTGAGCCCGAGTTCAATGCGGCGTTCGCGCACCATGTCACCGAGACGGAGGTCGAGCCCCGCCTGCTCGTACTCGGGATGGGCCGTGGCTCCTTCCCGCAGCCGCTTCGCGCGGTAGGCCCGCCACCCGCTGTGCCCGGCCATCACTCGCTCCTTTCGTAGACGTGCCCTGCAGGTGCCAAGTGGGACGACTCGCGTCCGCGAGCCGACGGTAGCCAGTAGGTGATTCGCCACGCGGTGTCCTCCAAGTGGAGACGCAACTCACGAACGCCCTCTCGTAACGCCCTGGTGTGGTCGCCGTCGAGGAGCTCGCCTCGGTCCACAAGGTGGTCGTCCACGTTCCGCATGACGCGCTGGTACTGAACGAAGCTCAGAGTGTCCAGCCATGTGACGACCTCGGGTTCCATCTCGATCTCGAACATACCATCCAAGTTATATGTCTTCGATGTTATGGGGTTGCCGTTCACAAAGTCCAGGCCGTAGGGGCAAGGAGCCAGCGCGGGTGTCAGAGGATGTCTGTACAAATGTGTTCGTGACGGAATGGGGCGAGGAGGCGCTGGCGCGGTTGCGGGCGGCCGCGCACCGGGGGTTCGGGGACGCCGACCTGCTCCAGGGGCGTCCGCTTGGTCCCGTGCTCCAGTACGCCGGGGACGTGCTCGTCGCCGCCCTGGAGCAGGGACGTGACGTGCGGTCCCTCGCCCTCGCGTGCCTGGACGAGCTGAACGGGCGCGCTCTGCCCGGCGACGCCGAGCTCGCGGACGAGGTCGCCGCCGCGCTCGGGGTGCGGGCGCCGACCGGGCTGGTTCCGCTTCCCGTCGACCTCGGGGCGGTGGCCGCGGCGATGCAGGACGGGTGCCAGGTGCTCGATCCCGAGCGCGGGGACGTGCTCCCGGCCGGTGAGGCGGACGGGCTGCCGGTCCCGCCGGGCGTCCTGCCCGAGGGGGAGGACGCCCGGCGCGGAGCGGCGCGGGCGTGGCTCGCGGGGCAGGGTTTCCGGCCCGCTCCGCGGAGCCTCTAGGATCCGGGGCGCACCAGCGGGAACGGGATCGTCTCGCGGATGCTGCGGCCGGTCAGCGTGATCAGCAGCCGGTCGATGCCCATGCCCATGCCCCCGGCGGGCGGCATCGCGTACTCCAGGGCGCGCAGGAAGTCCTCGTCGAGCTCCATGGCCTCCGGGTCGCCGCCCGCGGCCTGCAGCGACTGCTCGGTCAGCCGCTGCCGCTGGAGGATCGGGTCGATCAGCTCGGAGTAGGCGGTGCCGAGTTCGAGGCCGAAGATGATGAGGTCCCACTTCTCGGCCAGCCGCGCGTCGTCGCGGTGGGGGCGGGTCAGCGGGGACGTCTCGGCCGGGTAGTCCCGGACGAACGTCGGCGCCGCCAGCTTCTCCTCGACGAGCGCCTCGAACAGCTCCTGGACGACCTTGCCCTGCCCCCACTGCGGGTCGGCGTTCAGCCCCGCCCGCTCGGCGAAGGCGTGGACCCGTTCGGGTGAGGTGCCGGGGGTGATCTCCTCGCCGAGCGCCTTGGACACCGACTCGTAGACGGTGATCTCCTGCCACGGCTCGGCGAGGTCGTACTCGACGCCGTCCCGGACGACGACCGTGGTGCCGAGGGCGGCGCGGGCCGCGTCCACGACGAGGGAGCGGGTCAGCTCGGCCATCGTGTCGTAGTCGCCGTAGGGCTCGTAGGCCTCCAGCATCGTGAACTCGGGGTTGTGCCGCGGTGAGACGCCCTCGTTGCGGAAGCTGCGGTTCAGCTCGAAGACGCGGCCGGCGCCGCCGACGAGGAGGCGCTTGAGGTACAGCTCGGGCGCGATCCGCAGGTAGAGCTGCATGTTGTAGGCGTTGATGCGGGTGGTGAACGGGCGGGCGGTGGCGCCGCCGTGCACCGGCTGGAGCATCGGCGTCTCGACCTCCAGGTAGCCGCGGGCGCGCAGGCCGTCCCGGACGGCGGCGACGGCGTCGCCGCGCATCCGCAGCATCCGGCGGGAGTCGTCGTTGACGATGAAGTCGACGTACCGCTGCCGGACGCGGGCCTCCGGGTCCGACAGCCCGGAACTCTTGTTCGGCAAGGGGCGCAGGCACTTGGAGGCGAGCGTCCACGAGGACGCGAGGACCGACAGCTCCCCGCGCCGGGACGTCACGACCTCGCCCCGGACACCGACCTGGTCGCCGAGGTCGAGGAGCGACTTCCAGCGGCGCAGCGAGTCCTCGCCGAGGGCGTCGGCGGTCAGCATGATCTGGAGGTCGCCGGTCTCGTCCCGCAGCGTGACGAAGATCAGCCGGCCGTGCTCGCGGGCGAGGACGACGCGCCCCGCGATCGCGACGGTGTCGCCGGTGCGGGTGTCGGGGGCGAGGCCGGCGTGCCGCTCCCGGATGCCGGAGGCGACGTCGGTGCGCTCGCAGCCGAGCGCGTACGGCTCCATCCCGGCGGCGCGGATCTGGTCGAGCTTGGCGTGCCGGACCCGCTCCTGCTCCGACAGCCGGCGCTGCGGGGCGCGGGCCGCCTCCGCGGCCTCCTCGATCTCCTTGATCCTGTCGACGAGGTCGTCGGAGGGGACCATCGCGGCGGCCCGGTCCAGCTTGGGGCGGTTCAGGCTCGGCAGGAACCCCTCGGCGCGGGCGTAGGCGAGGCCCAGCCGGACGAGGTGCCGCCCGTGCTCGTAGCAGATGAAGCGGGGACGCCACTCGGGCATGTACTTGGCGTTCGACAGGTAAAGCGACTCCAGCTGCCAGAACTTCGACGCGAACGACAGGAACCGGTAGTAGAGCCGGGCGACGGGGCCCGCGCCGATCTGGGAGCCGCGCTCGAACGCCGAGCGCAGCATCGCGAAGTTCAGCGACAGCTGCTGGGCGCCGACGGCGGCGGCCTTCTCGGCGAGCTTGGCGACCATGTACTCGTTGAGGCCGTTCTCGGCGAGCCGGTCGCGGCGCATCAGGTCCAGCGACAGCCCGGCCCGCCCCCACGGGACGAAGCTGAGGAGGCCGCGCAGCTCGCCGTGCGCGTCGAACGCCTCGACCATGACGCAGCGCCCGTCGGTGGGGTCGCCGAGCCGGCCGAGCGCCATGGAGAACCCGCGTTCGGTCTCCTCGCCGCGCCAGGCGTCGGCGCTGCGGATGAGCTTGGCCATCTCCCAGCCGGGGATCTGCGAGTGGCGGCGGATCCGCACGGTGTACCCGGCCCGCTCGACGCGCCGGACGGCCTGGCGGACCTGCCGCATCTCCCGTCCGTCCAGGTTGAAGTCGGTGAGGTCGACGACGGCCTCGTCGCCGAGTTCCAGCGCGTCGAAGCCGTGCCGCTTGTAGATGCGGGCGGCGCGCTCCCCGACGCTGACGGCGCCGGGGATCCAGGCGTGCGCGCGGCACTCGCCGAGCCACGCCTCGATCGCCTGGTCCCACGACTCGGGGTCGCCGAGCGGGTCGCCGCTGGCCAGCGAGACCGAACCCTCCACCCGGTAGGCGATGGCCGCCTTACCGTTCGGCGCGACGATGACGTCCTTGTCGCGGCGCAGCGCGAAGTAGCCGAGGGAGTCCTGGTCGCCGTACTCGGCGAGCAGCGCGCGCGCCGCGAGCTCCTCCGGGGGGCTGAGGACGGGGTCGCGCCGCCCCGGCCTGAACAGCGCCCAGAACGTGGCGATCAGCAGTCCGGTGCCGAGCACCCACAGGATCACGTCCACCCAGAACGGCACCGACACGTCGATCGGCTTGCCGGTGACGCGCGGCCCGAGGACGGTCTGGGAGATCGCGTAGAGCGGGTGCGTCCAGAAGTCGCCGCGGGAGTTGCGGTCGGTCACGGTGACCAGGAACGTCCCGATCCCGCAGGTCACGACCAGGAGGCTGGTGAACACGACGGTGGCCAGGCGGCGGTTGCCCCGGTCGGGCAGGGTGGTGAACTGGCCGCGCGCGGAGATCAGCAGGCCGAGCACCGCCAGGTACACGGCGGCGGTGACGATCAGGCCGACGGGGGTGGGCCTGTCCGGGTTGAACAGCGTCGTCAGGACGGCGGTGACGCCGAGCGCGGTGGGGAGGCAGAAGATCAGGACGAGGATCCGCCACGCGGCCTTCTTGCGCCGCCGCACGCCCATCGACAACAGGATCCACAGCAGGCCGATCGGGACGCTCGGGAACCAGCCGAGATAACCGATCCATCGCAACGCCCAGATATCGGCTATCTCAAGGATGAGACCATAGGAGACCCATGCGAGCAGCGACAGGATCCCGGAGAGTCGGGTGTACCAGAAGAAGATCGTCGGCGCGGCCTGGATCAGCCGCCCCCACTCGCCCCGCAGGCCGCGCTGCTGGCCCTGCTCGGTCATGGTCCCCTTTCTACCGGGTCGCACGTCGATCACGCCCTTGCCCCCGTGTTCCCGTCCGGCGGCGAACCGCATGGTGATCTCGGGCGTCGTACGGGTAGGGGGATGTGGCTTGCACTCTCAGTCCAAGGTTGTCAGCAAAAGTCGATATGGTCGCGGATATGCCAAATGAACCCACCGGTGAGCGGTTGCTCGCCCGCCGCTACCGCCTGGTGACCCAGGTCGGCCGAGGCGGTATGGGGACGGTCTGGCAGGCGCACGATGAGGTCCTCGGTCGTGACGTTGCGGTGAAGGAGGTCATCCTCCCGCATGGTCTCACCGATGAGGAACGCGCCGTGCACCACAAGCGCACGTTCCGTGAGGCCCGCACCGCGGCCCGGCTCAGCCACCCCGGCGTCGTCGCCGTCTACGACGTCGTCGAGGAGGACGACCGCCCCTGGATCATCATGGAGCTCATCAGGGCGCGCTCCCTGGACCAGGTGATCAAGGCGGAGGGGCCGATGGAGGCCCGCCGCGCCGCGGAGATCGCCCGGCAGATGCTCGCCGCGCTGCACGCCGCCCACGAGGCCGGGGTGCTGCACCGCGACGTCAAGCCGAGCAACGTGCTGATCACCGGCACGGGGCGGATGGGCGAGCGCGCCGTGCTCACCGACTTCGGCATCGCGACCGCCTCGGGCGACGCCACCCTCACCCAGACCGGGCTCGTCATGGGCTCGCCCGCCTACATCGCGCCGGAGCGGGCCCGCGGCCGCGTCGCCGGGCCGGCCTCCGACCTGTGGTCGCTGGGCGTCACCCTCTACGCGATGCTGCACGGCAAGTCGCCGTTCGAGCGTCCCGAGCCGATGGCCGCGCTGGTCGCGGTGATCTCCGACGAGCCCGACCCGCCGGAGAAGGGCGGCCGGCTCGTCCCGGTCATCGAGGGCCTGCTGCGCAAGAACCCCGACCAGCGGATGGACGCGATCGAGGCCGGCCGGATGCTGGACGAGATCGTCCGGCAGGAGACCGTCGACACCCAGCGGACGATGGCCGTCGAGTACCCGGTGGAGGAGTCCCCGGGCACGCAGACGACCATGCCGGAGGCCCCCGAGGAGGCGCCGCGCCCAGCGGACGCGGGAGCCCGCCCCGACCAGCTGACCAGCTTCGACCTCCCGATGGGGAAGCCGAGCGCGCGCGAGTCCGCGAACCCCGCGGAGACCGCGCCCGACCCCGACCGGGTCCGCTCGTGGCGGCCCGGCCCCGGCACCCAGCCCGCCGGGCGGGTCACGGTTCCGAGCGGGGGGCCCGAGCCCGGACCCGACACCCACTTCCCGCCGACCACCCACCACCCGTCCGCCGGGCGTCCCGCGCTCGCCTCCAACCGCAACGTGCTGATCATCGCGGGGGTGGTGCTGCTGGTCATCCTGGTCGTCGCGGGGATCGCGCTGGCCAGCAGCGGCGGCGACGGCGACGACGGGAAGGGCGCGAAGAAGAGCGCGTCGACGCCGCCGGCCACGGGAAAGGCGTCCTCGTCCTCCCCGGTCAACTCCAAGGCACCGAGCCCGGCCGTCCCCGCCGGGTTCAGGACGCACAAGGACCGCAGCGGCTACTCCGTCCAGGTCCCGGAGGAGTGGAAGGGGCCCGAGCGCAAGAACGGCGGCGACTTCTTCTACGCGCCCGGCCGCAAGACCTACATCCAGATCGACCAGACCGATGACCCCGGCCCGAGCGCCATCGACGACTGGCGGCGGCAGGAGCGGGGCGGCTCCGGCTGGCCCGGCTACGAGAAGCTCAAGATCGCGGCGACCGGGGACCACCCGCCGGTGCCCGACACCGGGAACGGCGACAAGTCAGCGGACTGGGAGTTCACCTACGACGGCGACGGAGGCCGGGTGCACATCCTCAACCGCGGGTTCGTGACGAAGGGGCACGGCTACGCGATCCTGCTGCGGGCCCCCGCCGGCGACTGGGACGAGACGTACTCCGAGCTCCAGCCTGTCTACCGGTCCTTCAAGCCCGCGGACGCCTGATGGACGGGCGGCTGCTGGCCGGTCGGTACCGGCTCGAATCGGTCGTCGGGCGCGGGGGCATGGGCACCGTGTGGCGCGCCACCGACGAGACCCTCGACCGCGAGGTCGCGGTCAAGGAGGTCGTGCTGCCCGCCGGCCTGAGCGACGAGGAGCGCGAGAACCGGCACCGCCGGACGCTGCGCGAGGCCCGCGCCTCGGCCAGGCTGAACCATCCGGGCGTCGTGACCGTACACGACGTCGTGGACGAGGACGGCCGGCCGTGGATCGTCATGGAGCTGGTGCGCGCCCGCTCCCTGCAGGAGGTCGTGGAGGAGGACGGCCCGCTGCCGCCCGGCCGGGTCGCGACCATCGGCGCGCAGATCGCGGGCGCGCTGCGGGCGGCGCACGCGATCGGCGTCCTGCACCGCGACGTCAAGCCGGCGAACGTGCTGGTCACCGGCGACGACCGGGCCGTGCTCACCGACTTCGGCATCGCGCAGGTGGCGGGCGACGCCACCCTCACCGGCACCGGGCTGATCATGGGGTCGCCCGCGTACATGTCGCCGGAGCGGGTGAACGGCGACCCGGCGATCCCCGCGTCCGACCTGTGGGCGCTCGGCGCCACCCTGTACGCGGCGTCGGAGGGCAGGGCGCCGCACCACCGCAGCGACGCGATGGCGGTCCTCGCCGCCGTGATGACGCAGGACGTCCCGCCGCCGAAGAACGCGGGTCCGCTGGCGCCCGTCCTCACCGGGCTGCTGGAGCGCGACCCGGTGCGGCGGATGACCGGGGACCGGGCCGAGGCGGCGCTCAGGGCGGTCGCCTCCGGGCACGCCGCGGACGCGGCCGCAGCGCAGATCGCCGCGAACGAGGCCGCGGCCGCGGCCGCCGGGGCCACCTGGACCGCGACGCTCCCGTCCGGCGGGTCGGCCTCCGCGGCGCAGTCGTCCGCGTACACGCAGGCCTCCGTCCAGGTGCCCGTCCCGCCCGAGTCGACGGAGCACTACCCGCCCGGAATGGGCACGCAGTGGACGCAGGGGCACACGCCGGCGTCTTCGCGGAAGAAGTCCCCGGTCCTGCCGGTCCTCGCCGGCGTCGTCGTGGCGGTGGCGGTCCTGGCGGTCGCCGGGTTCGCCCTCTGGCCGGAGGGCTCCTCGGGCGGCGGTCCGAAGACGTCGCAGCCGCCGCAGGCCGCCGGGCACACGACACCGACGGGGCAGACGAAGCCGACGACGCCGTCGGACGACCCCGCGCCCCGGCCGAGTTCGAGCGAGCCGCAGATCCCCGCGGGGCTCGTCCCCGCGCGCGGGCCCGGCTACACGATCGCGGTCCCGCGCGGATGGCGGCGCTCGGTGCAGGGCAACAGCGTCGTCTGGACCGACCCCGCGTCCAGCGCCTACGTGCAGGTCGACCGGACGGTGTGGACCGGCGACCCCTACGAGCACTGGGTCACCTGGGAGCGGGAGGCGATCGCCGACGGCAAGCTCAAGGACTTCCAGCGCATCGGACAGATCACCCGCACGACCGTCGCCGGGCACCCCGCGGCCGACATCGAGTTCACCTGGTCCCGCTCGGGCGGCACGCGCGCGAAGGACCGTGGCGTGATGGTGAACGGTCAGCCCTACGCCGTCGTGGTGGCGGTACCCACCTCCCACTGGATCGAGAACATGACACTCGTGAACAATGTGCTCGACACGTTCCAGCCCTCCGGGGTGGGATGACCAGTGGGGGGACCTTCTAGAGATGGCACAGGCACGTCTGCTCGGTAACCGCTACCGGCTCGACTCAGTGGTCGGCCGAGGCGGCATGGGCACCGTGTGGCGGGCCGTCGACATCATGCTGGACCGCGAGGTCGCGGTGAAGGAGGTCGTGCTTCCGCCCGGGCTGAGCGAGGCCGAGCGCGCCGTCCTGTACGAGCGGACGTTCCGCGAGGCCCGCGCGTCGGCGCGGCTGAACCACTCCGGGGTGGTGACGGTCCACGACGTCGTCGAGGAGTCGGACCGGCCCTGGATCGTGATGGAGCTGGTCCTCGCCCCGTCGCTGCAGGACATCATCGAGCGCGGCACGCTGGAGCACCGCCGCGTCGCCGACATCGGGCTGCAGATGCTCGGCGCGCTCCAGCACGCCCACCAGAAGGGCATCCTGCACCGCGACGTCAAGCCGAGCAACGTGCTGGTCACCGACGCGGGGCGGGCCGTGCTCACCGACTTCGGCATCGCGCAGATGGAGGGCGACTCGACCCTCACCCAGACGGGCCTGGTGATGGGGTCGCCCGCCTACATCGCGCCGGAGCGGGTCCAGGGCGAGCGCGCCGTCCCCGCCTCCGACCTCTGGGCGCTCGGCGCGACGCTGTACGCGGCCGTGGAGGGCCGTTCCCCCTACGAGCGGTCCGACGCGATGTCGTCGCTGCAGGCCGCGCTGACCGAGCCCGTGCCGCCCGCGCGGAACGCGGGGCCGCTCGGCCGGGTGCTGGAGGGGCTGCTCGCGCGCGAGCCGGTCGGCCGGATGACGGCGGTGCAGGCGCTGCCGCTGCTCACGCAGGTCGCGGCGATGCCGCAGCCGTCCCCGCCGCGGCCTCCCGCGCCGCTGCTCCCGAACGAGACGCTGGCGGACGAGCCGTCCGTCCGCTACCTGCCCGAGACCGCTTCGAGGACCGTCCTCGACCCCGAGGACCTCGACCCGGTCACGCGCCGCGACGTGGGGACGGGCGCCCGCAGCGACCCCGGCGCCCGAGACGAGCCCGAACCGGTGACCCGCCGCGACCCGGGACGGTTCCAGGACCGCGGCGCCTCGCACCGCCCTCCGCCGAGTCTCACGCCGGCCCCCGCGCCGTCCCCTCCCCGGCCTGATCCGGAGCCGCGCACGATGCTGGAGAGCGAGTGGGTGCCGCCGCCCCCGTCCCAGCACCCGTCCGTGCAGCCCGTACAGCCGGTGCAGCCCGTGCAGCACCCGTCCGTGCGGCAGCCGCATCCGAGCCTTCCGCCGCAGACGCCTCCGCCCTGGGAGCAGCCGCAGCAGTACGCGAACTGGCAGCAGCCTCCGCCGCCGCCCGTCCACGACCGGCCCGCCGGTGGCCGGGAGCGCCGCAGGACGGTGCTGTTCGTCACGGTCGCGGTCGTCCTCGTCGTGGCGGCGGTGCTGCTGGGCGCGTTCATCCTGCGCGGCAAGGTGGGGAGCGGCGCGCTGGGCGGCGCGCCCGGTCAGCCGGCGGCGAGGCCGCTGATCTGCGCCCCGGCGGCGGTGACGGAGGGCTGCTCGGAGACCACGTCCGTCATCACCATGTAGGGCAGGGTCAGCCCCGGCGGCGCCGCCGGGGTGAAGGTCACCGGGATGCCCAGCAGCTTGGCCGACATCTTCGTCGTGTACATGACGACGTCGCCGGTGAGCGTGAGACCGTCGGTCCGGGTTCGCGCGGTGGCGCCGCCGTGCGCGGCCGTCTGGTCGACGTTCTTCAGGACGGCCTTGGACATGCTGAACTTCAGCGCCTTCACCGTCCCGCCCGCCGAGGGTAGGGACGCGACGCCGTCGTAGCTGAGCCCCGACATCGTCAGCGAGTCGGCGCGCAGCGTCCCGGCGTCGGTGTAGACGCGCGGCCCGGTGCCCGCGTCCTTGGCCGGGGTGGGCGTCGCCGTCGGGGTGGGCGTCGCGGTCGGCGTGGGCGTGACGCTGGGTGAGGGCGTAGCGGAGGGCGTGGCGGAGGGTGTGGGCGTGGCGGAGGGCGTGGCGGAGGGCGTGGGCGTGGCGGAGGGCGTGGCGGTGGGTGCCGCCGCCGCGGCGGTGCCGGGCTGCGCGGACGGCGTCGCCGGGGGCGCGGGCGTCGAGGCGGCGGACGGCGACGGGGAGGGCGTGGGGGCGAGCAGGTGGAACCCCAGGAGGGCGGGGATCGCCAGGGCCGTGAGCCGCCCGCCGCGCGGCGCCGCGTGCGCCCCGCGGCCGTCCCGCGGCGCCGCGTCCGGCCGGGGCCCGTCGGGTGCGGGCGACCAGGCGAAGCCGAGCGCTCCGCCGAGCAGGCCCAGGAGCATCCCGACGAGGAACCCGCCGAAGTTGGACGTGAGGAACGACGCCAGCGACAGCAGGACCGCGAGGATGCCGTAGAAGCTGCGTTGGGCGGGTTGCAGCCACATCAGCGCGCCCGCGGTGACGAGCAGCGCGCCGATGAGCCAGCTCGCCACCCCGGCCAGGCCCTGGTGGACGACGAGCGGCATCGGGGCCAGCGGGATCGCGACCAGTTCGACGCCGCCGAGGACGGCGAACACGCCTCCCCAGAAGGGGCGTGTCCGCCGCCAGCGGCGGAACCCGTGCGGCGCGCGGGAGGCGGATGGGTCGGTGAAGGTCATGGCCTCAGAAGCACTCGGCGCCGAGCTTCATGCTGAGGTCGTTCAGCTTGAAGGTGCCGGCGGTGGTCGCCCACGCGACCTGCTTGACGTTGCGGAGCTCGATCGAGGACGCCTGCTGCCCGAACATGCCCGCCGGGCCCTGCGCGCCGCCGGGGCCCTTGTCCAGCGTGCTCGCGTCCCGGCCGATCTCGATGTTGGAGAACGTGGCGTCGGCGTTGAGCTGCTCCACGTCCAGGACGAGGTCGCTCGCCTCGACGGGCTTGGCGCCGGTGCCCGCGGTGAGCCGCAGGGTGAAGGGGCCGACCTTCACCGACTGGCACATGTCGCGGATCTGCGCGGACCTGATGGCGGAGACCTGCACGGGGTGCTTGGCGCCGTCCTTGCTCGCGTCGACCCCGCCGTACTGGACGAAGCCCTGCCCGCTCAGCGAGTCGGCGCTGACCTTGAAGCTGCCGCCGGAGACGGCGAAGGAGGAGGCGATCGCGCCCTGCGCGGTCATGAAGACCAGGGCGCCCGCGCCGATCGCGGCGGGGGCGGCGATCGCGGCGAACCGCTTCCAGCGGACGCGGCCGAGCGCGGCGTCGGACGAGGGGGACATGGGGGCCTCCGGGGGGTTCGTGGTCCGGTGGGGACCGCGGTGACGCTGGTCACTGGTGTGACGCAGAGTGCAAGTTACCCCCAAGTACTTACTTGCGACAAACCGGACAGACGACCTCAAAGGTAAAAGATTCCGGTTCGCTGACCTGCAAGATCATGTTCTCGCGGTGCCGTCCGGCCCGGGCGGCCGCGGAGCGCGGAACGGCTACATTAAGTAGTCACTGATGGATGCGGGAACCCCGCCCCCGCAGGGGATGCGGAGGGGTTCAGCCGCCCGCGGCCAGGGTGTCGAGCGCCGTCCTCAGATCGGCGACATGGGCGTCCAGCTCGTCGGCGGGCTCACCGGCCCGCAGCCGGGCGACGTCGGCCTCGATGCGCGCGACCCGCTGGTCGAGGGCCGCCAGCAGCCGGTCGCATCCCGCCGGGGCGGCGCCGCCCTCGCCCTCCTCCCGCGTCTGGCGCAGCAGCCGGGCCTGCTGCTGGAGTTGCTGGTTGCGCCGGTGCAGCTCCACGAACACCGACACCTTCGCGCGCAGCAGCCACGGGTCGAACGGCTTGGTGAGGTAGTCGACCGCGCCCGCGGCGTAGCCCCGGAACGCCTGCTCGCCGGTGTTGCCGCCCGCGGTGAGGAAGATGATCGGGACGTCCCGGGTGCGCGGCCGGGCCTTGATGTGCTCGGCCGTCTCGAACCCGTCCATGTCCGGCATCACGACATCGAGCAGGATCAGCGCGAAGTCGTCGTTCAGCAGCTCCTTCAGGGCGGCCTGGCCGGAGGTGACCGGCACGACCTCGACCGGCAGCGCGTCGAGCACGGCCGCGAGGGCGGTGAGGTTCTCCTCGCGGTCGTCGACGGCCAGAATCCTCGCGTCGTGCGGCACCGGACTCCCTCACGTCGGTGACGGCCTGCGCCGTCCACCCTGTCATGGTCCTGCGGGCGACAACAGTGAATCCCCGCAGAGTAAAATTTCTAGGGCAGCCAGCCCGGTTTGACCAGCCCCGACTCGTAGGCGAACACCACGAGCTGCGCCCGGTCCCGCGCCCCGAGCTTCACCATCGTGCGGCTGACGTGCGTTTTCGCCGTGGCGGGGCTCACCACGAGCCGGGCCGCGATCTCCTCGTTCGACAGTCCCTCGCCGACCAGCGCCATGACCTCCCGCTCCCGGTCGGTGAGCGCGTTCAGCCGCGGCGAGGGCGCGGGCTCCTTCGCCCGCGCGGCGAACTCGGCGATCAGCCGCCGGGTGACGCCGGGCGAGAGCAGCGCGTCCCCGTCCGCGACGGCGCGGACGGCGTGGATCAGCTCCACCGGCTCGGTGTCCTTGACCAGGAACCCGCTCGCCCCGCCGCGCAGCGCCTCGAACACGTACTCGTCGAGCTCGAACGTGGTGAGGATCACGATGCGCACGCCGTCCAGCCGCTCGTCGGAGGCGATCCGCCGGGTCGCCTCCAGGCCGTCCAGGCCGGGCATGCGGATGTCCATCAGGATGACGTCGGGGCGCAGCCGGCGGGCCTGCGCCACCGCCTCCTCGCCGTCGCCCGCCTCCCCGGCGACCTCGATGCCCGGCTGCGCGTCCAGCAGCGCCCGGAACCCGGCCCGCACCAGCACCTGGTCGTCGGCCAGCACCACCTTGATCATCGCGCACCCTCCTGCGGCCCGGCCGTCCCGGCGTCCAGCGGCAGCCGCGCCCGCACGGCGAACCCGCCGCCCGGCCGGGGCCCGGCGTCGAACGCGCCGCCGAGCGCCGCGGCCCGCTCGCGCATGCCGCGGATACCGCTGCCGCCCGGCCGGTCGTCCAGCGGGGACGCGCCCCGGCCGTCGTCCTCGACCTCCACCACGATCTCGTGCTCACCGTAGGCGATGCGGACCCGCGCCGTCACCGGGCCGGGCCCGGCATGGCGGGTCACGTTGGTCAGCGACTCCTGCACGATCCGGAACGCGGCCAGGTCGGCCCCGGCGGGCAGCGGCCGCCGCTCCCCGGTGATCTCGGTCTCGACCTCCAGCCCCGCGGACCGCGCCCGCGCGAGCAGGTCCTCCAGCCCGTCCAGCCCGGCGGTCGGGGCGCGGGGCGCGGTCTCGCCCTGCGCCCGCAGCGCGCCGATCACCCCGCGCATCTCGGTGAGCGCCTCCTTGCTGGCGTCCTTGATGGCGGCGAGCGCCGTCCTGGCCTGCTCGGGGTTCTCGTCCAGCAGGTGCAGCGCCACGCCCGCCTGCACGTTGATCATCGAGATGTTGTGCGCGAGGACGTCGTGCAGTTCGCGGGCCATCCGCAGCCGCTCCTCGCTGGCCTGGCGGCGCTCCTCCTCGGCGCGCGTGCGGGCGCTCTCGGCGGCGCGCTGCGCGCGCATCCGGATCAGCTCCGCGGTGACCAGCACCACCAGCGCCCAGCCGACCACGAAGGCCGACCCGCCGAGCGTCGGCTCCTCCACCGGGAACGGGCCGCCCTGGCCGCGCTCGGCGGCCGGGACGCCGATCAGCGCGGTGAGCCCGAAGAACGCGGCGAGGCCGAGGCCCGTCCCCGCCCAGACCAGCAGCCGGTGCCCGGCGAAGACGGCGGCCATCATCGCGACGACCAGCGCCAGCGGCGCCGGGCCGTAGGTGTAGGCGCGCAGGAAGTACAGGGCGGTCACCGCCGCGGTGGAGCACACCGTGAACACCGGGTACCGGCGCCGGAACAGAAGCAGGACGGGCCCGGCGAGGAGCAGCGCGAAGCCGAGCCCGTCCAGGTCCGTGTGCCCGAGCGAGTCGCTCCCGTGCTCCCAGGGCGGGCCTCCGGGCCGCCCTCCCGACGACCGGTCGCTCTGCGCCCCCAGCGAGCCGCCCACCTGGATGACCGCGACCAGCAGCGGGACGATCCACACCGGCCACGCGGCGGGCCGCGGCCAACGCGGCGGCGAAGAGCTCATTCCTGCACGTTAAGTCATGGGCCCGCGGCGCCACGTCGCCCCCGGGGAGTCACCGCGCCTACTCCGCGGGAGGTATCCGGAGCCGGGCCCCCAGCCACGCCAGGGCGGGCGTTATCTCTGATGCGGCCGCGGGGGAGCCGTCCACCAGGGACGCCTCGACGCGCATCGGCGGGCGCGCCAGCGCGGCGAACCGCCGGGCCTGCTCGTCGCCCTTCCCTGCCGCGACCAGCACCGCCACCGGGGGCGGCGGGACGTTCTGGAGCCGCCACAGCAGGTCGTTGCCGAGGCGGTAGCGTTCGCTGCCGCCGTAGAGGTCGCCGTCCGGCGCACCGAACCCGCCGCCGAGGCTCGCGGCGGCGGCGAACCGGTCGGAGCGCAGCATCGCGAGCCGCGCCGCGCACCACCCGCCGTCGCCCGTCCCCGCCACGGCCCACCCCTCGCGGGCCTCCGTCACCCGGTACTGCGAGGCCAGGGCCTCCGGAAGGTCCTGCGTGAGGTAGGTCTCGCCGAGGGTGGCGTGCCGTCCCGGAACGTCCATGCAGTCGGCGGGGCCGTGGAGCCGCACCATCGCGTACACCATCGGCTGCGTTCTCCCGGCGGCTCTGGGCAGGTCGGCGTCCCGCAGCAAGTCCGTGGGAGCGCCGTCGCCCATGAGGACGACCACGGGCAGCCGCTCGGCCCGCTGGAAGTAGCGCGGCGGGAGGTAGACGTACGCCTCGGCGTCCATGCCGCTGCGTGCGCCGTGGATCGCCAGGCGGTCGACCCGTCCGTCCTTGGCGGGGTCCGGCTTGTGGCCCGCCCGTCCAGGGACGAGCCCGGTCTCGGTGCGCTCCACGAGCCGTCCCGCCGCGCGCTGCGGCTGGACGTGCTGGACCTGGAGGTGCGCGGGATCATTGCCGAGCAGGTCGCTCCACGTCGCGTAGAACACGAAGTACCGGTTGGCCAGCAGCACGACCGACGCGGTGAGCGCGGCCTGCGCGGCCACCAGGAGCCCGGAGCGCGCCAGCACGGCCCGGAAGCCCGTTACCGCGAGCCGCCGCCACAGGACGACGGTCGCGACCGCGAAGCCCAGCGCCAGCAGGCACACCGGGCCGATGAGGGCGGCGCTCACTGGTTCCATGTCAGCTCACCGGTTCCATGTCAGCTCACTGGTTCCATGTCACTCGCCCCGCAGCCGCGCGCTCAGCCACCGGATGGACGGCGGGATGTACTTGCGGAACGTCTTGAAGTTGTGGCCGCCGCTGCGCAGCAGCACCTTGTCCACGACCAGCGGAGGGCGCGCCGCTCTCATGAACCGCTGCGCCGACGGGAACGTCTTCTCGCCCGTGTCCGCCGACGCCACCAGGATCGACACCGGCGGCGCGGGAAGGTGCCGCAGCCGCCAGACCAGGTCGTCGCCCATCCGCACGGCCCGGCTCCCGCCGTACAGGTCGCGGGTCGTCGGATCCATCAGCGCGTCGAAGTGCCCGGCCATGCTGACGGCGGCGGAGAACCGGTCGGAGTGGAGCATCGCCAGCTTCGCGGCGCAGAACCCGCCGGTGGAGTACCCGGCGAGCGCCCATCCGTCCCGGCCACGCGGCACCCGGTAGGTCTCGGCGACCGCCTCGGGGACGTCCTGGGCGAAGAACGTCTCGACCTGGGGCCCGCCGGGCACGTCGGCGCACTCGGTGTCCCAGCCCCGCACCACGGTCGGCCGCATCATCACGTAGATCATCGGCTGGATCCGCCCCCGCGCCTGCGCCCGCGCCGCGTCCTCGGGGACGTGCCCCTGGTGGATCCACACGAGCCGGTCGGCCGCCGGGTACCCGGCCAGCAGGATCACCACCGGGAAGCGGCGGGCGGCGTGGGCGCGCTGGAAGTACTGCGGCGGCAGGTACACGTACGCCTGCGACGACAGGCCCGTCCGGACGCCGCGGATGTCGAGGCGCTCGACCTGGCCGTCCTTCGCCGGGACGTGCTCGGCGCGCGGTCCGGGGTCCAGGCCCGCCTGCACCGTCCGCACGACCCTCGTCGCGGCGGCCGCGTTCCCTCCGGCCGGCCGGTGCGCCTGGGCGCCTCCGCCGGCGGCGCTCAGCAGGTCCGTCCACGACCCGTAGAACAGGTAGTGCGCGTTCAGGGCCGTGACCAGCGCGAGCAGGACGGATAACTGGCAGCCCAGCAGCATCAGCGCGCGGGCTCCCACGGCGCGCGGTCCGGGCGCCGCGGCACGCGGCCAGGCGCGCACGGTCGCGGCCATGCAGCCGAAGGCCAGCAGGAAGAGCAGGCTCAGCGTCCCCGCGCTCGTGAGTCCCACGCATCTACTACGACCGAGGGGCGGAAAAAGTTCAGCGCGTCCAGCGGACGGGAAGGTGCGCGAACCCGTGCCGGGCGCTCGACCGCAGCATCACCGGCTCGCCCGCCGGACGCGGCAGGCCGGGCCGCTGGAGCAGCGCGGCGAGCAGCGCGCGCAGGTGCACCCGCGCGAGCCGCGCGCCCAGGCAGGCGCGGTGGCCGAACCCGAAGCACAGATGGGGCGGGGCGTCCCCCAGGAACCGGTCGGGGACGAAGCGCCCCGGCTCGGTGAACACCCCGTCATCGTGGTTCGCGGAGACCAGCCACAGCATGACCTCCTCGCCCGCGAGCAGCGGCACGTCGGCCACGACCGTGTCGCGCTGCACCGTGCGCCGGACGTTCAGGACCGGCGTCCACCAGCGCAGCATCTCCTCGACCGCGCTGTCGAGGAGCCGCTCGTCCCACCGCCCCTCGCGGAGCCGGGCGTATTCGGCGGGGTGGCGCAGCAGCGCGTGCAGGCCGCCGGCGAGGGTGTTGCGCAGCGTCTCGGGGAGGTCGCGGGCGACGTCGCGGACGAAGTCGACCTTCTCCCGCGGCGGGATCCGCGCGAGCATCGCCTCCACCGGGGGGTCCATGTCGATCAGCGCGGCCTCGCCCGGCGGCTCGTCCGCGCTCAGCGGCCCGTGCACGACGCCGTCCACCTGCGGGGAGAACAGCTCGGGATGCGCGAGCGCGTACCGGACGTCGTGGTGGCGCAGCACGGCCCAGGCGCCCGGCCGTCCCGCCGTGCGCCCGTCCAGCCACACCACCGGCGTCCGCGTCCGGAGCCGTTCGAGCCTGTCGTGGGGGACCCCGCGCGCGTAGGCGTCCGGGCAGTCGAGAACCCCCGTGTCGGAGATGGGCGGCGTGCCTCGCCGTTGAGGCATGGGAACCTCCTCTACCAGGCAGACGCTAACGCGTTACGGTCGCCCGTTGAAGGGCCAGGTTCGGCCGTCCCCGCCGAGAATCCCGCCGAAACGCGCGGCGGCTATCCCGCGAGCCACTCTCCGGTCTCCACGCTGACCAGACCGTGCCGGGCGGCCTCGATCACCGCCTCGCGCTGCGAGTGCACCCCCAGCTTGCTGAGCACGCTCTGGACGTGGCTGCGCGCCGTGCTGCGCGTCACGCCCATCGCCCGGGCGAGCGTCTGCGTGGACTCGCCGCGCGCCAGCCGGGTCAGCACCTCGCGTTCCCGGGGCGTGAGGAACCGGGCGAATCTGCGCGCCTGGTCGCGTCCCCGGGCGTCACCGCGGCGGATCTCCTGGTCGACGACGATCTCGTCGTCCGCGACGCGGCGCAGCACGGCGAGGATGTCGCCGGCCTGCTGCCCCTTGTGCGCGAACCCGCGGACGCCGGCCGCGAGGCCCGCCTCCAGCACGGGCCGCTCCAGGAATCCGGTCAGCACCACGAACCTCGTCCGCGGGGACGAGCCGCGCAGCCGCGGCATCCATTCGAGCGCGGTGCCGGACGGGAAGTGCAGGTCGATGAGGCACAGGTCGGGCTGCCCGGCCCGGAGCACGGGCAGCGCCTCGGCGGGGGAGTAGGTCACGTCCACGACGCTGTGCCCGGCGTTCGCCAGCACCAGGGACAGCGACTCGGCGAAGACCGCGTGGTCGTCGCAGATCACCATCCTCATGGGTAGGGCCGCCAGTCGTCCGAGCAGGCGTCGGCGAGGGCGTCGGCCGCGCGGTCCTCCGGGGGCGGCGCCGCGGGCAGCAGCATGCGGACGCGCGCGCCGCCCATCGCGCTGGTGCGGATCTCCAGGCTGCCGCCGTACCCGGAGATGAGGTCGTGCACGATGCCGAGCCCCAAGGACGCCAGGCCGGGCCGGGCCGGTCCTCGCCCCGCCGGTGCCCCCAGGCCCGCGCCGAACCCCGGGCCGTCGTCGTCGACCTGGATGACGAGCCGGCCCTGCGCGGCCTCGACCTGCACGTCCACGCGTCCCTCCGCGACGCGGCACGCGTTCTCCAGGACGTTCCGTACCGCGCGCCATAACGACACCGGGTCCATGTGCGCCCACGCCTCTTCGGCGGTGAGGCGTATCTCGTGCGGGGTGACGAGCCGCATCCCGGTGACGACCTCGGCGGTGAGGTCGTCCACCCGGATCCGCTCGGGGGCGGGCGCCGGGCGGTCGTCGTCCTCGTCGAGCCGGCGCAGCAGGTGGTCGAGCCACCGCGTCTCGCCGAGCAGCTGGTCGATGCGGGCCCGGCTGGTCTCGCCGACGTCGTCCGCGACGGCGACGGCCGAGGCCAGCATGATGATCGTGCCGAGTTCGTGGCGGATGTCGTGCCGCAGCCGCCTGCGCCACAGCTGCCGCCCGCCGCGGTCGGACGCCCCCGTCCGGTCGCGGTGTTCGTGACGCACGCCCTCCCGGACGCCCGTGCCCGCGAGCGCCCGCGCGCCCGCGGCAGTGTCCGCTCGGGAAGATCGAGCCCGCCCGTTGTTCATGACGACCACCGCCCGCTATTCCAGCACCCCAGCCGACGATCGCCCGGCGGCCCGGCGGATGTCCAGTGGAGCGTCCGCGATATGTACCTTTTGTCCAGAAGCGGTCATTGCCCGGCAGAGCGTAAACTCGATCTGTTTCCGGGCGTCTCCACCGGCCTATCAAGACCATGCACATATCGCTTTCATGCTGACGGCGTAGCCGCTTTACGCACTCCGGCGGGTGCGCCGGCGGGGCCGGAGAGCGACAGTCTGGACATGCCGACTGTCACATTTATCGGACATGCGGGGGTGTCGGTGGACGCGGCCGCGTTCCATCTGCTCGCGGACCCGTGGCTCGCTCCAACCGGGGCCTTTCTCGGCGCCTGGCACCAGTACCCGAGAAACGATCATCTGGATCTCGCTCCGTTGCTCGACGCGGACTGGGTGGCGGTCTCGCACGAGCATCTCGACCATTTCGACCCGTGGGTCATCGAGCGCCTTCCCGTGCGGACCCGGATCCTCATTCCGTGTTATCCCGGACCCGCCTTCCGGGAACGCATCACGGCCGCCGCGGGCGGGCGTCAGGTAATCGAAATACGGCCGTGGGAGAAATTCACGCTCGACAATCGCGGCTCCTGGATCACCGTCATTCCGGAACTGTCGCCCATGTGCCATGACGCCGCCTTTCTGATCGTGGCCGACGGCCGCGCGATCCTGCACTGCAACGACGCCAGGCTCACCGCCGCGCAGGCCCGCCGGGCCAAGCACATGGCGGGAGGCCGGCTCGACCTGATGGCGCTCCAGACGTCCGGGGCGTCCTGGCACCCGATCTGCTACGAGTACTCCGCCGCCGAGATGGCCGAGGTCTCGGCGGCCAAGCGCGTCTCCAAGCTGCGCGCGGCGCAGCGGCTCGTCCGGCAGACCGAGCCCGTGCTGGCGGCCCCGTTCGCCGGGCCGCCGTGCTTCCTGGACGCCGAGGTCGAGCACCTCAACAGGGTGCTCGACCAGGCGGACGGTGCGTTCTGCGACCCGGAGGTCGCCACCGGCTGGCTGCGCGAGCATCTGCCGGGGCAGCGCTGGGAGTGCTTCAAGCCGGGCGACGCCGTCGACCTGGACACCGGGGAGATCACCCGTGACCCGGTCTCGGCGGAGTTCTCCTTCGCCGACGACGCCCGGGCCGGCTACCTCAGGCGGTACGCCGCCGACCGGGCCGGCGCCATCGCCGGCGTGCTGGCGGAGCACCCCGAGCCGGGCCCGGACCTGTTCGACCGGTTCACCGCCCACTTCGCGCGCCTCGGCGGGCTCAGCGACTACTTCCTCCGGCGGATCTCGATGATCGTCCGGTTCGACGTCACCGGTCCGAACGGCGGCTGCTGGGACGTCGACTTCTCGCCCGGCGGCCTCACCGTGGCGCAGGCCTCCCCGGACGTCCGCCCGCACTACCGGATCACCACCGCGGCCCGCTGGCTGGACGGCGTGCTGACGGGCCGGATGGCGTGGGAGGACCTGCTCATCTCGTTCCGGCTCAGCCTCTACCGCGACCCCGACGTCTACAACGACCACCTGGTCGGGCTGCTCAAGCACGCGAACGCGCCGGCGCTGAACGCCGTCGAGGCGTACGAGACCGGACGGGACGAGAGCGAGCGCATCGTCGTCGCCGACGCCGGCGCCCGCTACGACATCCCGCGCTACTGCCCGCACGCCGGTGAGGACCTGTCGGTCGGGGCGGTCGTCCGGGACGGGCAGATCCACTGCCTGGCCCACAACTTCGCCTTCGACCTCGCCACCGGCGAGTGCCTCAACGCCCGCGCCGCCAACCTCACCAGCCGAGCCCTCTGACCGCGCCGCGGGGGGCGCCCCGGGGGCGCGGGGGACGGGGCGGGGGACGGGGTGGGGCTGCACAGGATCACAAAGGCGTTACAAAGGGTTAGAAACGGGCAGTTCCGGAACAGAGGAAAGATCACTGCATGTTAAGTTCTTGACCTGCTCGTTCGGGGGTTTCAAAGGGGTGCGCGGTTGAACCGCAGGAAGCTCGGCCTGGTGGCCGTCGCGTTGATTCTGGCCGTCGGTGTGATGGAGGTCCTGGCCCTGAGGCTCGGATCGCTGGAGTTCCAGGTTCCGTCGAAGTCGCGGCATCCGGCCGTCGCCGACCAGCCCGGCGGGAACTGACCTCCGCGCCCGTCCCGGTCTCTCAGCGCGCCGTGTTGCGCGCCCGCATGAGGCTCTGCAGGTCGGGATGGGCGCCGCCGGAGGCGTCCGTGAGGGTGGGGCAGGCCCACTTCTCCTGGTGTCCCCAGGAGTAGGAGATCTCCAGCGGCGGCCGCGGCGCGAGCCGGTCCCAGCGCGCGAGGATCGCGCGGAACTGGGCCCGCGTCGGCAGCCAGTACTGCTTGTCGCCCTCGGTGCAGCCCTGCCCGAACGTCTGCAGCACGGGCGCGACCTTGGCACGCGGGATGCCGGCGGCGTCCGCCATCCGGACCATCCGGTCGATCGCCCCGATGTCGCAGTGCTCGCGGGCCTTCGGGGAGCCCTTGCAGGGGTAGGGGTCCAGGCCGACGAGGTCGACGCCGACGCGCCGCGGCGTGAGCGGTCCCATCGGCCAGTCGGTCAGCGAGATGAACGAGACCTGCCCGGGCGCGTTCCGCTCGATGTAGCGGGCGCGGCGGCGGATCTCGCCGGCGACCTCCGGGCAGTCGCCGGTGTTCGGCTCGTCCGACAGGTACCACCCGTACACCTTCGGGTCGTGCCCGAACCGCCGGACGGCGCGCTGGAACTCGTCCCAGCCGAGCTGGAAGTCGCCGCAGGTGAAGTTTCCGACCCACAGCAGCGCCCGCATCCCGGCGGGGACCCCGGCGACGAGCGACGGGTCCGCCTCGACGTCCACCAGGTCATAGCCGAGCTCCCGGAGCCGCGGATAGTCCGACGGCCGGGTGTTCAGCGCGATCCGGCGGGTCTGCCCGGGCCCGGTCGCGGGCGTCCCCGGCGTGGCGGACGGCCCCCGGTACGGCCGCTGGTCCGGCGCCCGCCGGTGCAGGTGGAAGAGGAATCCGGCCGCCAGCACGACCGCCGTGGCGACGGCCGCGATCTTGAATCGGGCGTCCTGGACGTCCATCCCGCGTCACTCCCCGGAGGCGATGGTCAGGCGGCGGAGCCGGGCTCCTCGGCGGCGAGCGCCGGCGTGTCCCGCGCCTCCTCGGCGGCGGTCCCGTGCACGGCCCCGGCGGCGTCCACCCGCAGGGGCGGGACCGTGAAGCCGAGAAGGTGCCGGACGGTGTCCCAGAGCGCGCCGAAGGTGGCCCGCATCGACGGGTCCCGCAGGTAGACGGCGTCGACCGCGACCCGCGCCGGGACGATCCGCTCGATGTAGCCGGCGAGGTCGACCTCCTCGCCCGGGCCGAGCACGTCGAAGTCGCGGAACCGGACCTCCGACACGCCCGTCAGGGCCGGGCCGGTGGTCGAAGATCCAGCGGTGCCGCCCGTCGTAGTGGACGGCGAGGTCGTAGGTCTCCGGGCGCGGCCCGACGAGCGTCATCTGGCCGCGCAGGACGTTCACCAGCTGCGGCAGCTCGTCCAGCGACCACCGGCGCAGGATCTTCCCGGTCCGCGTCAGGCGCGGGTCGCAGTTGGCGGTGACGGCGAGGCCGCCGACGCCCTGCCGCATCGTCCGGAACTTGTACATGGTGAAGGGCCTCCCGCCCTGCCCGACCCGCGTCTGCCGGAACACGCCCGGCCCCGGGCTGGACAGCCGCACCAGCAGGTAGACGACCAGCAGCGGGACGCTGAGGAGCAGCAGCCCGGCGGCCGCTCCGGCGACGTCCAGCACGCGGCGCGCCGTGGACGGAGGGACGCCGTCGGACGTGTCGACGGGACGGCTCGCGAACTCGGACATGATCACCCCTTGTCTTCGGGTGCGGGGGACGCGGGTGCGGGGGACGCGGGCGCGGACTTCCCGACGCGCCGGAACAGGACGAGCAGCGCCGCCGTCGTGGCGACGAAGGAGACGGACGTGGCGACCGCGGCGCCGACCGCGCCGTGCGCGGGGATCAGGACCGCGCCGAGGGCGACGACGACCGCGAGCCCGATGCCCTGCCCGGCGGACGCGGCGCCCGGCCGCCCGACCCCGTACAGGCAGGCCATGACGAGCCCGGTGACCCCGAACGTCACGACGCCCGCGAGCCGGATGTAGGTGGGCACGACCGCGTCGTCGAACACGTCACCGAAGATCCACGGCAGCGCGGTCCCGGCGATGAGGGCGAGCGGCAGCGCGGTCAGGGCCGACACGGCGAGCGCGGGCAGGATCAGGCGGGCCGTCCGTCGCACCGCGGTGTCCCGGTCGTCCTTGGCGAAGTCCGGATACAGGATGTAGTTGACGGCGAGCCCGGGAAGCTGCACGAGCTCGGCGAACTTGCTCGCGACCGTGTACACGCCTAGGACCTTCGGCCCGGCGAGCGCGCCGAGCAGCGCCATGTCGAACCGCAGTTGCAGCAGGTCGATGAGCTGGCCGAGGTAGCCGCGGAGCCCGTACCCGGCGATGGAGCCGCCGAGCCGCCGGTCGGGGCGCCCCCACCCGGCGAAGAACCCGCGCCGCGCGAGCCGCCGGGCGATCCACGCGGCGGCGGCGACGTCGGCGAGCACCAGACCGCTGATCAGCGCGCCGGGCCCGTACCAGCCGGTGAGGAGCACGAGGTAGATCGGCAGGAACACGAACTCCTCGACGGCGATGGCGAGGCTCGCGCCCGGCTGGTCGCCGGTCCCCTGGAGCAGGCCCTTGCCGACCGAGACGAAGCCCTGCGTGAAGGACGGCGCGGCGGCGGCGACCGCGACCCACGGCCCGAACGACTTGAAGAACACCAGGTAGACCAGCGGGCTGAGCGCCAGCCAGCCCGCACCGGAGATCGTCGCGCCGATCACGGTCAGCCACGCCAGCGTGGGCCGCACCCGGCTCTGGTCGTAGTCGCTCCGGGCGAGGAAGTACGGCGCCGCGCCCGGCAGCCCGGCGCTGGACAGCTGGCACAGCAGTCCCGGCAGGATCCGGACGAGCGTGAACGCGCCGACGAGCTCGGGCCCGCCGATCCGCGCCACCAGGATCGTCGCCACGCCGAGCGAGGCGAGCGCGCCGACCCGTCCCGCCACGTTCCCCGCGACCAGCGCCAGCAACCTGCGCCGCGCGTTTCCCCCGCCGCCCCCGCCGCCCTCGGGCTCGGGCGCCCGGGGCGGCGGTACGGCGACCGCCGCACCGTTCCGGTTCGCCGGGGGGCCGGGCATGGCCGATGAGACGGCGGGCGTGCTCGCCCGCGGCCGGGGGCGCCGGCGGGCGGGTGCGTCGCCGCGGCGCCCGAAGAGGTCGAGCGCGGCGATCAGCCCGAAGATCGCCCAGCCGTGGCGGTAGTGGAGCGTCTCGTAGAACAGGCCGGAGACGAGGAAGACGGCGACGAGCGCGCCGAACAGCTCGGGACGCGGGACGAGCCGCGCGTACTCGCCGGTCAGGGCGTTCCGGCGGGCGATCCGCACGCACTTCAGCAGCAGGACGAAGACCAGCGCGACCAGCGCGACGCCCCCGAGGAAGCCGCGCTCCAGGACGGCGGCGACGTAGTCGTTGTGCGCCTCCCGGACGTAGGTCTCCTGCCGCACCAGCATCTGCCGCTCGGTCTGGCCGGGGCCGATGCCCCACGGGTGCGTCTGGTCGTCGATCATCTGGAGGGTGGTGCTGAGAACCGTGCCGCGCGAGTTCGTGCTCTCCCCGGTCGTCCGCCCGATGGAGTCGCGCAGGATCGGGGACGCCTGGCTGGCCTGGTCCAGGTACGGCTGGACGTCGACCTGGGTGACGACCGCGACGCCGGCCCCACCGACGAACACGGCGAACAGCCCGACGGCCAGCGCGTGGTGGGCTTTGCCTTCGCGGAACAGCCGGAACAGGTGGCCGAGCAGCACCGCGACGCAGAGCGCGAGCAGCCCGCCGTTCGAGCCGGTGAGGATCTCGGCGGCGAGCAGGATCCCGCAGACCGCCCACCTCTTCCCCCTGGCCCGCGGATACCCGGTCGCTCGGGCGATGAAGAAGACGCAGATGAACCAGTTGGAGGCGTAGTTCGCGTCGCCGAACGTGAACATCGCGCGCTCGCCGTCGACCTGCTTGCCGGACAGCGCCTCGATGCCCAGCACGAAACCGACGATCATGACGGCGGCGTAGCTCGTCCCGATCCACACGAACGCGCGGAGCGCCACCCTCAGCAGCGCCGGGTCGCGGCCGAGGTTGGCGACGCTCACCGCCCACAGCAGCACGAACATGTCCTTGAGCAGGGTGAGCGCGCCCGCCTCGTTGACGATGGCGGCGATCCCGCCCGCGATGATCGTCAGCAGGGTCGGGACGAGGAACGGCCACCGCACCGGGAGCCCGCGGGTGCCCGCCCACACCAGCGTCGTCGCGATGAGACCGACCAGCGCCAGGTCGGGCAGCCCGGTGTTGCCGGGGCCCGGCGGGAGCCCGGCCGGCATCAGCATCGGCAGCGAGGCGATGCCCGCGACCAGCACGGCGGCCACCGGCCGCGGGCCGCGCTTCAGCGGCGGCGGCGCGGGCGGGGCCTCGATCACCGTGGTCATGGCCGGCGGGAGTCGCCTCGGTAGGTCTCGTCCAGGACGGTCCCGAGGTATCCGGGCGAGAACCATTCGCCGACCCTGGCCCGGGCCCGCTCCGCCATCCGCGCGGCGGCGGCCGGGTCGTTCAGCAGCGCCGACACCCCGGCGGCGAGCCCGGCGGGCTCCCCGGGCGGGACGAGCACGCCGGTCTCCCCGGCGAGCACGAGGTCCTGGTTGGACGGGACGGCCGTCGCTACCAGCGGGATCCCCGCCCCGATCGCCTCGACCAGCACGCACGGGAGGCCCTCCCAGCGGCTCGCCATCGCCATCACGTCGAAGGCGGGCAGCACGTCGGCGACGTCGCCGCGGTGCCCGAGCCAGCGCATCCGCTCGCCGATGCCGAGCCCGGCGGTGAGCCTCTCCATCTCGCCCGCCATCGGGCCGCCGCCGACCCACAGGCCGAACACGTCGTCCGGGAGCCGGGCGATCGCCCTGGCGAAGATCTCCGGTCCCTTCTGGAACGTCAGCCGCCCGACCGACCCGACGACCTTCACGCCGAGCGGCAGGCCGAGGCGGCGGCGGGCCTGGGCGCGGGAGCCGGGCGCGGACGCGTAGGCGTCCACGTCCACGGCCGGCCATGACAGCCGGACCCGCTCCGGCGTGGCCAGCCCGAGCCGCAACGCCGTCGTCACCGTCTCCGACCCGATCGCGAGGAACGCGTCGGTGCGCTTCGCCGCGATCCGTTCGAGGCGGATGTAGAGGTGCCGCCGCGCCCGCGACTGGAACTCGTTGAACGGGAACCCGTGCCACGTGTGGACGATGCGGGGGACGCCCGCGCGGGCCGCCGCGATCCGTCCGAGCACGCCGCCCTTCGCGCTGTGGGTGTGGACGACGTCGTACCGCCCCTCCGCCAGGACGCCGGTCAGCGTCCTCAGCGCGGCGAGGTCGTCGCGCGGCGACACCTGCGGCACCAGCGGCCCCACCTGGACGATCTCCATCCCGGCCGCGTGCGCCCGCCCGGTGAGGTCGCCGGCGGCGGCGTTCGCGACGGCCTCCTCCCCGTAGAGGACGCCGTCGCCGGTGGAGGAGGCCGTGCTGTCCATGCCGACGCCGCCGGTGACGATCGTGCGCTGGTAGCCGCCGTCCGGCAGAGCCAGCGCGCCGTTCAGCGCGACCTGGCCGGCGCCCCCGTTGAACCGGGTGATCACCGTCGCGACTCGGAGCTTCCTCGTGGTGCTCACGCGCTCCGGCTCCGCAGCGCCGTGGAGAGCGCGGCGACGACGCGTTCGACGCCGTCGGCCGTCAGCCCCGGGTACAGCGGAAGCGACAGCAACTCCTCACCGACCCGGTCGGTCACCGGCACCTGAGCGCACTCTTCATCGCCCAGGATCCGCTGGTACGCCGTCATCTGGTTCGCCGGGATGAAGTGCACGGACGTCGCGACGCCCGCCGCCTCCAGCTCGGCGCTGACCGCGTCCCGGTCCGGCACCCGGACCTGGTAGAGGTGCCAGGCGTGCTGCACGCCGTCCAGGTCGCGCTGCGGCAGGACGAGACCGGGCAGGCCCGCGAGCTCCGCGTCGTAGCGGGCCGTGATCTCGGCGCGGTCCCGCTGCCAGCCCGGCAGCGCCGCGAGCTGCGCCCGCCCGATCGCCGCCTGGACGTCGGTCATGTTGGCCTTCAGCCCGACCGTCTTCACGTCGTAACGCCAGCTGCCGCCGGGCAGGTACCGCTTCCACGAGTCCTTGCTCATCCCGTGCATCCGCATCGCGCGGACCCGGTCGGCGAACTCCCCGTCGCTCGACGCCACCGCGCCGCCCTCGCCGATGGGCATGTTCTTGGTGGCGTAGAAGGAGAAGCACGCCGCGAACGACTCCGACCCGACCGGCCTGCCACCGCGTCCGGCGCCGGGCCCGTGCGCCGCGTCCTCGACGACCTTCGTCCGGTCGAGGCCCGCCGCCGCGGCGAGCGCCGCGACGTCCACCGGGTAGCCGCCCTGGTTCTGGACGACCATCGCCGCGGGAACGGCGCGGCGGGCCGCCGCCGCGACCGTCGCGGGGCTCGGGACGAGCGTGTCCTCGTCGATGTCGACCAGCACGGGCCGGTGCCCCGCGTGCAGGATCGCGTTGATCGCGCCGCAGAACGTCAGGCTCGGCGTCAGCACCGCCGAACCCGGGGGGAGGTCCAGCGCCCGCAGGCACAGCTCCAGCGCGGCCGTGCACGAGGACACCGCGACGACGTGCGCGGCGCCCAGATGATCGGCGAACTCCTGCTCGAACGCGGCCGTCTGCGGCCCCGTCGTGATCCAACCCGAGTCGAGCACCTTGACGACGGCGTCGGCCACCTCACCGGACACCGACGGAACCGTGAACGGAACGGACGTACTCATCTGGTCACCCCTTGATCTTCCGGGACGCGCCGACGACGCCGAGCAGCGGCCAGCCGGACGCGGCGACCAGGTCGCGGACGGTCTCCAGCCCCGCCGCCCTCGTCACCGGACCGACGACCACGACCACGCCGACCAGGTCGTCCGAACCCGGATCGATCTCCTCGAACGCGTGCACCTGGCAGAGCCGGAGCGCCGGGACCGCCTTCTTCGCCATCACGGCGGTGCCGGCGCGGACCACCGACGTGCTGCTCTTCCCCTTGCCGGACCCGCCGCCGGCCGGCGGCGTCCCGCCCTTGCCGTCGCCGTCGCCTTCGCCGTCCGGGGCGTCGTCTCCGGGGCGGGCCGTGACGACCTTCGTGCCGTCCCCGTAGACGGCGGACGCGACCGACGACACCACGCCGGCCGGCAGCGGGCCGGGCGCACCGACCAGCGCGACCCGTCCGACCCCCTCCTTCTTCACCGCGAGCCGGACGCGCCGCCCGAGGTCGGCGAGCTGCTCGGGCCCCCGGTCGGCCCAGCCGAGCAGCGGAACCCCGAGCCGCCGCGCGACCCGCCGCTGCCCCGGGATCGTGGGACGGGCCGTCTCCGTCACCACCGCGATCAGGATGCCGCCGACCAGCCCGACCAGCCCCGCGATGGCCGCCGTCATCACGACCGGGTTCGTGCGCGGTGCCAGGACCGCCGGCTGCACCACCGACGCCGTCCCGGCCGACGACAGCTGCGTCTGCAGGTCCGACCGGTTCGACCGCAGGTCGGTGAGCTCGGCCTGCACCCGCTCGCGCTCGTTGGCGGCGCCGATGTCGGGGTTCGGCTGCGCGCCCGCCCGCCGCGACAGCGGGCCGAGACGCTTCTCCAGCGTCCGGACGCGCTTGTCGATGTCGTCCATCTGCTGCCGGATCGAGCCCTGGTTGGACTCGTTGATCTCCTTGACGACCGCGGCGCCGAGCGCGTCGGCCAGCCGCCGCGCCACGCCCGGGTCGCGGTCCTTCACCGACAGCTCCACCACGGTGGACGTCCCGAGCCCGGTCACCCCGATCGCCTTCGCCGTCTTCACCGTGGACCGGTCGGCGCGCTGCTGCCGCAGGACCCCGCTCAGCAGGTTCTCGCTGGTCGCGAACGCCTTCACCTGGCTGACCACGATGGACACGCCCGCGTCCCCGGGCGCCGCGTCGGTCGCCCTGCTGCTCGCCTGCAACCGCGTCGCGGCCGTGTACGGCGGCTCCCGCCCGTTCATGGCCAGGCCCACCAGCACCAGGGGGAGGAGCGTCATGACCAGCAGGAGCGCCCAGTAACTCCGGACCACCCGCGCGGCGACTTCGTCGATCTCCACGATCCCCCCTCCGGCTCCGTCATGGCCGAGCGTAAGAAGCCGCTTGTCCGGAGGAATCACACAAATGACGACCCCGCTCTACGCCGTTTGCACCAGAGCGCGCCCCACGCTCAGTAGTCGTCCGAGGTCGGCCGCATGCCGGCGCGCATCGCGAGGGTGATGGCCTCCAGGGCGGAGTGCAGGTCGAGCTTGGCCAGCAGGTTCTGCGTGTGGGTGCGGACGGTGTTCGCCGACAGGCCCAGCCGCTCGGCGATCTCCGCGCGGCCGAGGCCGTCCACCATGCACTGCAGGACCTCGCGCTCCCGCGGCGTCAGCTCGGCGATCAGCCCGTCGCCGCCGCCCTCCGTCAGCCTGCGCAGCACCTCGCCGAGCACGTCCGGGGGGATCCAGCCGCCCTGCCGCGCCGCGGACCGGATCACCCGGGCGACGAGGTCGGCGCTCTCGGTCTTCTCCACCCAGCCGACGGCGCCGGTCCGGACCGCCCGCACCATCGCGTCCACGTCGCTCATCGCGGTCAGCATGACGACCCGGACGTGGGGGTACCGCTTGCGGACCCGCTCCAGGACGTCCAGCCCGTTCTCCGTGTCCAGCGTCATGTCGAGGACGAGGACCCGCGGGCGCTCGGCGGCGGTCAGCGCCAGCGCTCGCCGCACGTCGGCGGCGATCGGGAGGATCACCAGGTCGGGCTCGCGCCCCAGCCGGGCCGCGAGGGCCTCGGCGAAGAGCGCGTGATCGTCCACGATGAGGACACGGATCGGTTCCATGCACCGACGATGACCGCTGCGCGGGCCCGGCGGATCCTGCAAACGCTGTACTTCGTTTCGGCCGCCCGATTGCCGGAACCCGATTTGCGGCCTCGCAGCGCGAAGGCTCCGGGGAAGGCTCGTGCGCGGACGCGGCCGGGCCCGGCCGGTTCACGCGAGTCCGGACCCGGTCACCTCGAACGCGGGACATTGACCGCCCGCCGCCGCCTGCTCATCCTGTGGCTGGAACTTCAGGGGACGCACTGGCCTGCAGGGATGCCACATGAAAGTGCTGATCACAGGGGGAGCCGGCTTCATCGGCAGCACGATCGCCTCCGCCTTCACCGAGCGCGGCGCCACTCCCGTGGTGCTCGACAGCCTCATCACCGGACGGCGGGAGTTCGCCGACGGCAAGGTCTTCTACCAGGGCGACATCGGGGACGGGGACCTGGTCGACGAGATCTTCCGCGACCATCCCGACATCGCGCTCACCGTGCACTGCGCCGCGCTGATCGTGGTGCCCGACTCGATGACGGACCCGCTGCGCTACTACCGGGTCAACCTGTCCAGGACCCTCGACCTCGCGGGCCACCTCGTCCGCAACGGCTGCGATCGGATGATCTTCGCGTCCACCGCGGGGATGTACCGCCCGGAGGCCGACCTGTCGGTCACCGAGACGTCCGAGCTCGAACCGCAGAACCCCTACACCCGCTCGAAGATGATGGCGGAGCTGCTCTTGCGGGACTTCTGCGAGGCGTACGGGCTGCGCGTCATCTCGCTGCGCTACCTCAACCCGATCGGCGCCGACCCGCGCCTGCGCACCGGCCTGCAGAACAGCAAGCCCACCCACGCCCTCGGCAAGATGATCGAGTGCTACGCGACGGGCGTGCCCTTCAAGATCACAGGGGTGGACTGGGAGACCCGCGACGGCACCGCGATCCGCGACTACATCCACGTCTGGGACATCGCCCGCGCCTTCCACGCGGCCGCCGCCCGCTTCGACGCGATCATCCCGCCGGCCGGCGACCACGCCCGCTACGAGGTGATCAACCTCGGCACCGGCGACGGCGTCACCGTCCGCGAACTCGTCGCCGCCTTCCGCGAGGTCGTCGGCGACTCCTTCCGCGCCGAGGACGCCCCCGCCCGCCCCGGCGACGTGGTCGGCGCCTACGTCGACCCGGCCAAGGCCTGGGATCTGCTCGCCTGGAAGCCCGAGTACACCGTCGAGGACGCCATCCGCCACTCCCTCCAGTGGGCCGAGCGCCGAAGGGAATCGGACGTCGCCTGACCCGCCCCCCACCGGTCCGTCCGGTCGCCCGTACCTTCCGCTGGGGCGACCGGACGGACCGCGTCTCAGTAGGTGGCGGAGCGCTCGTACTGCGCCCAGACCCCATCGTCGAAGTACGGGGAGAGGTTGTAAGTGGGGTCATGGACGATGTGGCTGAGGACGCCGTTGATGAGGCCCAGACGCGTGCTCGCGTCGTAGTCCTTCAGCCACGGGCCGCCGCTGCTCCCACGGGGGTAGTCGCAGTCGATCCTGACCCTGCTCTCGGGCGGCGGCAGGAAGATCCGCGTCTCCCCGAAGCACTCCTTCTGGGTGAGCAGCGGGCCCAGGTAGGAGATGACGGTCCGGGGAGCGACGTACGGCTGGTTGATGATGATGCCGTTCTCACCGACCGCGTCGCCGAGCCGTCTGCCCTGCTGATTCGGCTTGACGTTGATGAAGCCGAAGTCGTAACGGTCGTCGCCGTCCACGCCCCACTGCTTGACGCTGTTGGCCCGGAAGCCTTCGAAGACCCCGAACGGCGCCGGTTGGTCCTTGGAGGCGCCGGGCCGGAACTTGAAGTTCTCGTACTTGCGGCTCTCACCGCCCTTCGACATGCAGTGCCCGGCGGTGATGACCAGGTTCCTGTTGTTGCTCCTGACCACGGCCCCCGTGCAGAGACCGTGCTCGTGGGTGACGGGATCGTCGAACTCCAGGCGTCCCACGGTCGGGTTGAAGCCCGCCGCGAGCCGCGAGGCGCCGACGTGGGCGGGGCCGCGTGGAAGCACCAGATGCGGCGCCCCTGACGGCGCCGACGCCCCCTCCGTCTCCACGGACGCGACGGCGGCACCCCCGACCCCGGTGACGAGCACGGGAGCGAGAAGTAACGCCCCTATTTTGATATATTTTAGGGCGAAGTATCTTTTTCTCATCGAATTCTCCGTACCGGCGAATTGGTGCACGGATGGACGAGAGTCCAATCTAGAGAAGAAAACGGTGCGCGAAATCCACTTCCATGCCGATGTGTTTTCGCCTGGCCTGAGTTATGGCCGATCGATGACCGGGCGCCCCGCCGCGGCGGTCGGCGTCATCGTCGCCACCGACGACTCCGGCGGCCCGCGCACGCCCGCACCGGCCGCGTCGCAGCGGCTCGACGCGCGCACGGTGCTGCTGGCCAGCGCCGAGGGCGCGGCCCATACCCCTGCGACCACCGGGGCCTACTGATACCCGGGAACGTGAGACCCGCCTCGTCGGCCCCACCAGGAAGCCGCCCCCCGGCAGCGAGAGGGCGCGGAAGAAGCGCTGGACGAAGTCTCCGCCGGTGACCGCCTACGTGAGCACGACGCAGGACACCTGGAGCGGCCTTGATCGCCACGAGCGCACGATCACCGGCATCGACCGGAAGATCACCTTCCCGAGCGCGGCCGAGCAGGCCAGGTGGAGTGCGCTGGGCGCGCCGGAGCTGGAGCCGTGGTCGGCCAAGCGGCAGGTCAACGACTACGACTTCTCGCGCATCAGGCTCACCAAGACCCAGCGGAACACGACGGTCTCCGCGCTGACAACTCGGGCGACCGGAAGTCCCCGTCGCTCGTCATGACCTACCAGACGACGGGCTGGGTGCGTCACCTCGGCGACCGTCCCTGACGTGGGCCCGGGATCACGCGGCGTGGTCCCGGGCCGGGTGTCACGCCTCCCGGACGCTGACCGCGGCGCGGTGGTGGCGGGGCGCCTCGATCTCGTCGAGGAGGGCGATCGCGAAGTCCGCGTACGTGATCCGGCTGGCCGGGTCGCCATGGTCGGCGACCCGGTACCGGCCGGTGGGCGTCCCGTCATGGTCGAAGTCGCCCGCGGGGGCCACGTACGCCCAGTCGAGGCCGGAGGTTCCGAGCTCGTCCAGGCCCGCCGCGTGGCCGAGGTAGAAGGAGCGGTACTCGGTGGGGTAGCCGGGCTCGTCCATCAGGGGAGCACCGGACGCCCCAGGCATGATCGATGCGAGGCCGACCACCACGAGGCGGCTCACGCCCGCCTTCGCCAGGCCGGTGGCCAGGGCGCGAGACGACGCGGTGAAGAAGTCGTGCGGCGGCACCGACAGGTCCACGGCGGCGCTGACGGCGGCGTCGTGCCCGGCGGCCACCTGCTCGATGCTCACCGCGTCCGTGACGTCGCCCGCCACCACACGCACGTCGGCCAGGTCGCCGTGACGCCCTGGGGCGCGCACCACGGCGGTGACCTGGTGCCCGCGCCGGCGCGCCTCCGCGACGGCCTGCCGCCCGGCCCGTCCACCCGCACCGAAGACCACGATGTTCATGAAGAGTCCCCTTCTCACCAGGGCCGGAACCCGATTCCCGACCGCTGTGCGGACGCTATAAGGGGCCGTGGTTACCGCCGGGATACCGGTTAATCTGGGGCCATGAGGGAACCCCTGCCCGCCGACATGTTCGACGAGCTGTGCCCGTCCTCGCTCAACCCGATCCGGTTCGGCGACAAGTGGGCCGGGCTCATCATCCGCTGCCTGGAGCAAGGGCCCCGCCGGTACTCCGAGCTGCGCGTGCCGCTCAGCCGCGTCACCCCCAAGGTCCTGACCCAGTCGCTGCGGGCCCTCGAACGCGACGGCCTGGTCAAGCGCACCGTCTACGCCGAGGCCACCCGGCACGTGGAGTACGAACTGACGCCCCTGGGCCGCAGCATGCTCGAACCGATCGCGTTCGCCTGCGCCTGGGTGGAGGAGCACTGGGACGAACTCCTCGAAGCCCGCGAGTCGAACACCCTCGCCCGATGACGCCGGCGGCCGTGCTGGAGAATTTGCCGGACGGCCTGTGGGCCACCCGGTATGTCGGCGCTCGCTTTCCGGGCTCGCCGCAGGTGGCCGCCACGCCTGGGCTCGCCGAAGGGGCCAACTGCCAGCTGTTCGCCTACGAGGTGCTCAGATGGTTCGGATTCGACCCGCCCGACCTGCGGTCGAGCGAACTCTGGGCTGATGCCGAGTTCACCGAGCGGGTAGATGCGGCCCGCCCCTACGACCTGGTCCTGTTCAACGCCACCCAGAACCCCTGGGGCGCCCACGTGGGAATCTGCGCCGGCGAAGACCAGATCCTGCACCTGTGCGCCGAGGTAGGACACCCCGCCGTTTGGACCTGGCAAGACTTCAAAACCCGGCCGAGATACCAGACCCTGATAGGCGCCAAACGAGTCCTCCGCCGCCTCCCCGCCCCGGGAGCATGAGCGCCGCCGCAGACGAGTCACACGGGGGGCCACCCGATCGCGACGGCGAATGCGGAAAACTGGGGGCATGGTGCCTGAACCGGTCGTCGAGGCCGTGGACGTGAGGATCGCGCTGGGGGGCGGCCCGGTTCTGCGCGGGGTGGGCCTCCGGGCGGAGCGGGGTGAGATCGTGGCCGTGCTCGGGGAGAACGGCGCGGGCAAGTCGACCTTGCTGCGCTGCCTGGCGGGTCTTCAACCCGGCGTGGCGGGTCAGATCCGGATCTTCCGTCGGGCGCCGGTGGACGCGGCGTGGTTCTGGCGCGATGTCGCGTGCGTCGCCGAAGAGCCCGCGTGGTATCCGGGCCTGAGCGTCCGGGAGCATCTGGAGTTGATGCCGGCGGTGCACGGCGGGGCGCGGATGGAGATCGGCGCGGCACTTGAGGCGTTCGGCCTGGACGGGCGGGCGGACATGGCGCCGCCGGCGATGTCCACCGGGCAGCGGCAGCGGCTGTCGCTGGCGATGGCGCTGGTCAGGCCGAGCCGGCTGCTGTTGCTGGACGAGCCGGAGCGCGGGCTCGACCCGGACTTCAGGGAGCGGCTCGCGGCGGGCATCCGCGCGTACGCGGCGGGCGGGGGAACGGTGGTGATGGCGACGCACGATCTGTCGCTCGTCGATGCCGCCCGCGCCCGTCCGGTGACGTTGGAGGCCGCGTGACAGCGTCGCGTTCGGGCGGGCGCCGCGCCCGCGGGAGAGGCGAGCGGGACGTGAAGTCATGGTCGGACCGGTACTCCGCGGCGTTCGGCGCGGTGATGGCGCTGGTGCTGCTGGCCCCCCTGTCGGGCACGGTCCTGGCGAACCTGCCGGAGCGGGTGTCCGCGCCCAGAGCGGGGGCCGGTGTCGCCTTGGTCGCGCTGGCTTATGCGGGCTATCTGGCGCTGGCCCGATCGTTCGGGCCCGTCGCCGTGTCCGCGGCCGACGCGGCGTGGCTGGTGCTGTCACCGTTGCCGCGCCGGAGCGTGCTGCGCAAGACGGTCGTGGTCCTGGCGGCGGTGTCGTTGCTGGCCGGCCTGGCGGTCGCCCTGGGCCTGCTGTCGGCGGTCGGCGTGCGCGACCAGTTCGCGCCGCGGCTACTGGTCGCCGCCGTTCTGGGCGTCTCGGCGGGCGTCGGGGGCATGGCGGCGGCCGTCAGGGCGCAGGCGTCCCAGATCTGGGACGCCTGGCTGGTCGCCGCGATCGTCGTGCTCGCGGTGTTCGCGGTGCTGGCGGCTCTCCAGGTCGGCGGCCGGGCGTCGCCGCTCGCCGCCGCGGCGGGAGGTTCCGCGGACGCGTGGGCCGCCTCGGCGGTCGCGGCGGCGACCGCCGCCGCCGTGCTGGTGCGGTGTGCGTGGACGGCGCTCGGGCACGTCCCGGCGCACCGGATCCTGGCGGCCTCGACGCGGACGGGCACCGTGGTGGCCGCGGCGGTCGTCCTGGATCCCGGCGCGCTGAGCTGGATCGCGGAAGACGCCCACTGGCGGCGCCGCATCCTGCGTTCGCGGCCGCTGCCGCGCTGGTTGCGCGGCTCGCCGGCGCTCGCGTGGGCCGAGTGGCGCGGTCTGGTGCGGCGCCCGGGCCGGGCGGCGCTGCTGGCCGCGAGTACCGCGCTGCCCGCACTGGCGGCCCGCGCGGGCGATGGCCTCACGCCGGTCGTGTCGGTCGCGGTCGCCGCTGGAACGCTCGCCGCGGCGGCGGCCTGCACGTCCGGTGCCCGGCGGGACGTCCAGGATCCGAGCCTGATGCGGCTGTCGGCCGCCGGGGGCCGCTCCCTGCTGGCCGCCCGGTCGCTGTTGCCCGCGCTGGTGGGCGGTGGCTGGCTGGCCCTGGCACTGACGGGCCTGTCGGCGACCGGCGTGCTCGGCGCGGGCCCGTGGTGGCTGTTCGGCCCGGCCTGCGCACCGGCGGTCGCCGCCGGCGCACTGCGCATGGCGCGGCGCCGCCCCATCGACCATTCGATGCCGGTCGTCGCCACGCCCTTCGGCGCTCTGCCGACGGGCCCGGTCATCTGGGCACTGACCGGCGCCGACCTGGCCTCGCTGGGCTGCGCGCCCTTCCTGCTGGCCCTGAACGGCCCGGGAACCGTCCTGCTCCCCGCCCAGGCGCTGTTCGGCACGGCCACCACGGCCCTCTACCTCCTGACCGCCCACCCACGGGACGGCAGGTAGAGCTCTCTGCCGCCGCAGCGGACAGATGCCTGCTGGGCGCTCACATGTCCAGACAGAGCAGAGCAGTGATCGTCTTCTTGCGGATGTCGCAGTGCATGGGCGCCTCCTCAGGGCTGAGCGCCCTCGCCGAGGCGTCGCAAGTGGAGTCGGCCCTGGTCAGTTCTGAGGCTTGTGGCGGGTGAGCATGCCGGAGAAGCCCCAGCCGAGGCCGAGGAGTACCGCGCCCGCGGCTGCGATGAGGCCGAGGGCGTTCACGTCGAGGACGGCGAGGAGCCCGATGACGAGGCCGTAAACGATGGTGAGGACGAAGAGGGCCTGCCGGACGGGGTTCTTGTTCATGGGCACGATGATCCTGTGACTTGGAGGGCAGTACTATCCACCGGTCGGTGGACAGTAGGGCGGGCGGGGGATCGGGGCGTGACCGGTGATCCTGGGGTGGCGCGGGCGGAGAACGCCTGGCAGCGCTCGTATCCGTTCTGGGACGCCTACTTCGCGATGGTGCTGGTCGGGACCATCGCCGCGACGGCCGCCGACGCGGTGCCGCCGGGCAGGCGGGCCGCGGCGATCGGGTTGCTCGTCCTGCTGAGCCTGGCGTACGCGGCGACCGGGCGGAAGGCGCTGCGGTCGCAGGAGGTGCCGCGGCCCGGGTGCAGGATCTACGCGGTCGCGCTGATCTGCATGTTCGTCCCCGCGACGCTGCTCGCGCCGGTGGCGGCGACGGGGCTGGCCGCGCTGGCGCCGCAGGTCTACATGATGTACGGGACGGCCCGCGGCTTCGCGCTGATGGTCGCGCTTTTCTCCGGGCCGGTCGGGCTCGGGCTGGCGAGGTCCGGGGCGGGCCGGGCGGTGGCGGTCGTGATCATCACGGCGGCGCTCGCGTGCAGCGTGCTGCTCGCCGTGTTCATCGGACGGCTCGGCCGTCAGAACCGCGAGCGGATGCGCCTGATCGAGGAGTTGGACCGGACGCGGGACGAGCTGGCCGGGGTGAGCCGGGAGGCGGGGGTGCTCGCCGAGCGGGAGCGGCTGGCCCGCGACATCCACGACACGATCGCGCAGGGGTTCACGTCCATCACGATGCTGCTGCAGGCGGCGGAGGCGGAGGTCGGGCCGAACCGGCATCTGGAGCTCGCCGCCCGGGCGGCGCGGGAGAACCTGGCCGAGACGCGGGGCCTGGTCGCGGCGCTGGCACCGCCCGCGCTGGACGGCGGCTCGCTCGTGGAGGCGCTGCGGAAGATGGCCCGCGAATTCGACGTACCCGTCGATCTGGTCGTGGACGGGGAACCGCGGTCGCTGGACGCGGTGGAGGTCGTCCTGCTGCGGGTGACGCAGGAGGCGCTCGCGAACGTCCGGAAGCATTCGGGGGCGGAGTCGGTGCGGGTGTCGCTGGTCTACGGCGATCCGGTGCGGCTGACCGTTGCCGACGACGGGTGCGGGTTCGAGCCGGGGCGAGCCGGCCGCGGATTCGGGCTGCGCGGGATGCGGAGCCGGGTCGAGCAGGCCGGCGGGACGTTCACCGTCGCGGGAGGGCGGGGTACGAGGGTCGAGGTGGCGGTGCCGTGCTCCGCGTCATGATCGTCGACGACCATCCGATCGTCCGGGAGGGGCTGCGGGGGATGCTCGCGGCGGAGACGGACATCGAGGTGGCGGCGGAGGCCGCGTCCGGGGACGAGGCCGTCGCGGTGGTGCCGTCCGTCGGTCCGGACGTCATCCTGATGGATCTGCGGATGCCGTCCGGGGACGGGGTGAGCGCGATCGAGCGGTTGCCGGGCCACCGGATCCTCGTGCTGACGACGTTCCAGGAGGACGCCGGCATCGTCCGGGCGATCGAGGCCGGCGCCGCCGGGTACCTGCTCAAGGACGCCTCGCGGGCCGACCTCGCCGCGGCGGTCAGGGACGTCGCGGCCGGCCGGCGGGTGCTGTCGCCGGAGGTGTCGGCGCGGCTGGCGGCGGCGGGCGAGGCGCGGCCGCCCGTCCTGTCGGCGCGGGAGTCGCAGGTGCTCGCCCTGGTAGCGGAGGGCCTCACCAACGCCGAGATCGGCGCGCGCCTCTACATCGGCCAGGCGACCGTGAAGACCCACCTCCTGCGCATCTTCGGCAAACTCGGCGTCTCCGACCGCACGGCGGCGGTGATGGCCGCCCTGGAGCACGGCATCCTGCCTGCGCCCTGACCAACACGCCCCGAAGGTCTGCTCGGCATTCCGGCCAACGCCCGTCATCTCGCCTCCTCGATCCGGAGCCTGCGCGCCGGCCGGGCCCAGCCGCACGAACTCATCGGAGACGGTGAACAGGGCACCGAGTGAGAGCTTCTTCACGCCGGAGGCTTGGGATGGGCTCGTTGGACGCCTACACGTCCAGGTAGAGGAGTGCCGTGATGGTCTTTTTGCAGATGTCGCAGTGCATAGGGGCCTCCTCGGAGGCGAGGTCGCACTCGACGGTGGTGACGCGGTCGACGACGCCGGTTTCCTCTTCGGCAGCCCAGGCTTCCGCCCAGCGGCGCGTGTTCGCGCTGAGACCGTCGAGGTAGCCTGCCGTCATCTCGTAGAAGGCGCGGACGCCGTGTTCTTTCATATAGCGCCAGTTGAACTGGAGGGACAGCAGCGCGATAGGGAACGGGTGCTCGACCAGGCCGCGGGCCCAACGCTCGGAGACGTCGTCGATGTCAAGGCGGGAAGCGCGTTCGTCGAGGAGCCGCCACATGCCGCTCCGGTCATATTCCGTCAGTGTTCCAGCGAGGAGACGACGGGCTGCCGCGAGATTGCCGGTCTTCTTCTCGAAGAGGTCTGAGACGGTGGCGAGGACTAAACCGTCCGAGCCCTTCCGTGCGTCGTCGATGGCCTGCTTGAGCAGTACCGCGTAGGCCGATTCCCAGGACAGGCATTCCCCGAACGTCGACCAGGGGTCCGGAAACCCCCGCTCCTTGATCGCGGCGAAGATGCGATCTCCTTGGACACCCATGCTCGGCTCCTTCTGAAGTCACCTTGACGGCGCGCATCTCCTGATGAGGTGCGCGGCGAGTTCGTTGGTCGGGATCTGCGCCTGCTCGCCCGAGTCCATGTCCCGGACGGTGACCACTCCGGCCTCCTTGTCGGACGCGCCGTAGATCAGCGCGAAGCGGGCATGGCGGTCGGCAGCCCATTTGAGCTGTTTGGCGAGCTTGCGGCTTGCGGCCAGATAGATCTCGGTGCTCAGCCCGGCGTCTCTCAGCCGCGCGGCGAAGCCCGCCAACTCTGTCGAGGTGTCTTCGGCGATCACTGTCGCCGCCACATCGAGTCGATGGACGTCGCCTTCGTGGTCGCTCAGCAGGCCGATGATCCGCTCGATGCCGAGGGAACCGCCGCAGGCGGGGACGTCCGGGCCGCCGAGCGCGGAGATCAGCCCGTCGTAGCGGCCGCCGCTGGCGATCGAGCCCGGCATTCCCTCCGCCGTCACCTCGAAGATCACGCCGGTGTAGTAGTCGAGCCCCCGCACGAGGCTCGGAGTGAAGGCGATCCGTTCACGACCCACCTTCCCGGCGGCCAGCTCCAGCAGCCCAGTGATCTCCTCAAGGCCGGCCCGCCCGGCTTCGCTGTCCTTCAGCGTGGTGTGCATCCGTTCCACCGCATCGGCGGCGGTCAGGTCGTTCACCAACGCCTCGGCGATATGCGCTGGGAGAGACCGCGCCTCCACCAGCTCGGCGGCGACCCTTTCCGGAGCGAGTTTGTCGAGCTTGTCCAAGGTGATCAGCACGCCGCCGCCCAGCTCTGCCGGAACACCGTAGACCTCCAGCAGTCCGGACAGCGCCTGGCGTGAGTTCACCAGAACCTGGTAGTTCCGCACGCCGACCGCGTCCAGCGCGTCGGTGAGGGCGCACACCACCTCGGCATCTGCGAGAGGAGATGCCGACCCGACCACGTCCACGTCGCATTGTGCGAACTCCCGGAAGCGGCCCTTGCCCGGGCGGTCCGCCCGCCACACCGGCCCCATCGCATACCGCTTGTACGGGGTGGGCAACTGGGACCCGTAGTTCGCGACGACACGGGCGAGCGGCACGGTCATGTCGTAGCGCAGCGCGAGATCGGCCTCACCCGTGGCCTCGTGCTCACCACGTCGAAGGATCTTGAAGATCAGTTTGTCGCCCTCGTCGCCGTACTTGCCGGTCAGAGTCTCCAGCCGCTCGAACGCCGGCGTCTGCAACGGCTCGAATCCATAGCGTTCGAACACCTCGCGGATCTGCGTGAACACACGCTCGCGGGTGCGCAGGACACCGGCGAGGAAGTCGCGGGTGCCGGACGGGGGGTCGAACTGCCGTGATGCCATGGGGACTCCTGACCCAACGTGATCGAAGAGGCAAAAGGGCGAAGAATGGAACAGGTCCGAAGAGGCCGCCGGGTGATACCGCCTCCTCGCAGGCCGGACAGTGCTGCCGTTCCTCGATCGTAGCGACCGGAAATCATCCGTCGTGTCGAAGCACACCCGCCTTCCGGAAACCGCAGCTTGTGGCGTGATGTCTCCCTTAAGGCGAAGTGCTCGTTTGGCGTGCTGCCTGCAATGAGGTGGGGGCAGGGGCGTTGACCGGCCCGAGGTTCGGCCATCGGTCGGACAAAAGCACATGGATAGCCTGGGGTAGAGGCGAGTTGGCCCAACACGCCCGATCTGAAATTGTGCGAGCGGACCGGGGCCTAGTGGAGCGTCCCCCGAGAAGGCGGGTCATCGCCTATCTGTGGGTGACGCTTGCTGTTACCAGGTGGAGGGGAACATGCGGTGTTTGAGGAGGGTGTCTACCTCGGCGGCGGCCTGTTCGGTGTTGTCGCAGGGGGAGAGATAGCCGTTCTTGCCGCGTCCGACCTGGTAGTAGGCCCAGTTTCGTCCGGGTGTGGGGCGGACGCTCACGGTCAGGCGGACGTGGTCGTCGGGGCTGAACGCGGCCTCTCGTCTGGACGATCAGCGGGCGCAGCGGGCCCATACGACCTTTCCCTCCTCGTTGAGCGGCCGGACGCCCCAGTCGTGGGCGAGCTCGGACAGCAGGAGTAACCCGCGCCCGCCCTCGGCGTCGTCGTCCTTGCCCTGGACGACGGGAAGGGCCCTGCTCTCGTCCCACACCTCGATGACGGTAAGCGGCTCACGGACGTCGGGGAAGATCCGCACGACGATGTGCCCGACCCCCACGTGCTTGTAGCTGTTGGTAACCAGCTCGGTAACCACGAGCCGCCCGACGAAGTCGTCAGCGTGCCCGAGGGCCGTGAAGCGCTCGGTGAGGTAGCGCCGCGCTCGCCTGGGTGCCTCCTTGTTCGGCTCCAGGACGAGCGCCGGAGCCTCCGGCGCAAGAGCGATTCCTGACATCCGCCTGACCTCCATTCGTGTCCGGTCCTCGTAGCTCCCAGTAAGCACCCCGAGAACATGGAGTTACTGTTAACCTTCGGAAAGAAGAAACAACTCGATGTTGATCTGCGAGTAAGGGTTGATGATCGTCCTCCCTGGTTAAGGAATGGTGATCATGACGTCCCCCCGACGACGTGCGATGACGTCGCCCGCGCTGGCGGCATTCGGGCGGCAGTTCAGGCGCCACCGAGAGCGCGCGGGGTTAAGTCAGGCCAGGGTGGCGCAGCGCACCGGCAAGACCGCGTCCTTCGTCTCCCAGGTCGAAAGCGGGAAGAAACGGTGCAGGCGCGACTTCGTCGAGATCATGGATCCGGAGTTCAGGGCGGGAGGCGTCCTCCTCAACCTCTATGACGACCTGAACGGTGACGGAGGGCTGGGCTTCCCGACGTGGTTCGACTGGCCCGATGTGGAGGGCGAGGCCGACGTGCTGACCTGGTGGGAGCACTCGGTCATTCCGGGGCTTCTGCAGAAGGAGAGCTATGCTCGCGCCTTTCTTGCCGCCGACGAGGCCGTGGCCGCCCGCATGGCACGCCAGGAGATCCTCACTCGCGAGGTTCCCGCTCCCGTCTGCTTGATCGCGTACATCAGCGAGCGTGTGCTCACCAACTTCATCGGCTCGAAGGAAGTCATGCGAGAGCAGCTCGAACATCTGACGGTGGTGAGCGAGTTGCCGAACGTGACGATCCAGGTGGTGGTGAACGATGACGGTGTTCCGGTCGCGACTGGCGGAGCCTTCATTGTCGCGACGATGAGAGACCGGAGTGAGGTGGCGTACCTTGACACGACGGTGCGTGGCATCACCACCGACGATGAGAATGATCTCGCCGGGTTGGCCCGCACGCTGAGGGCATTGGGAAGCAGGGCACTGCCGGCGAACATGTCGCGGGACTTGATACGAAAGGTGGCCGAGGAGAAATGGACTTGAGCGGCGCCGCGTGGCGCAAGGCGACGAAGAGTGGTGAAAACGGCGGTGCGTGTGTCGAGGTAGCTGACATCACGGGAGCTGTGGCCATTCGCGACAGCAAAGATCCCGATGGTCCAAAACTCGTCATCGGCCACGGTGATTTCTGGCGCTTCGCCGCCGCACTCAAGAAACTTTGACCCGTCACTGGTCAAAGGAGTGATCCGGCTTCCTGGGCGGGGCGATAGGAGCCGGTTGTGGAATCTCAGACTGATGGTTTTGTTGCCGCATAAAACTGCCGTTACCTGTGGAGATGGCCGTCGTCCGCGACGACGGGGTGATGTCCGCACGTCACGGAACACCGCCCGCCGTCGTCCCGCCGATCCGAGGGTCTGGCCGCCCGCATCGCGAAGGTGGTCGCGGCCTCGGCGAGTGGTGGTTGCGTGCGGTGCTTTATTCTAGTGCTAGAGTAATGCTGTGGCTGCTGATCTGACGCCTGCTGAGCTGACGTTGCTCGGGCTGCTCGTGGAGAGGCCCAGGCATGGGTATGAGCTGGACGAAGTCATCGACGGCCGGGGGATGCGGGAGTGGACTGAGATCGGGTTCAGTTCGATCTACTACCTGCTGACGCGGCTGCGGGACCGTGGGCTGATCGCCGAGGTCGACGCGCCGCGCGGTGGGCGGGGGAAGGCCCGGCGGGTGTACGGGCCGACGCCTGAGGGGTACCGGGTGTGCGCGCGGGCGGCCGAGGCCGCGGTGGCCGAGCTCCGGCCGGTGTTCCCGCCTCTGCTGGTCGGCCTGGCCAACCAGCCGGTCATTCCGCCCGACCGCCTGCGGGCCGCGCTCGATCGGCGGTCCACGGCGCTGGCGGAGAAGATCGCGGCCGTCAGCGCGGCCCGCGACGCGCAACCCGACGCGCCCGGGTTCGTCCGCGCCACCTTCGACTACTCGCTGGGTCAGCTCGCGGCCGAACAGCAATGGCTGGACGACTACCGGGCGGCCGAAGTCGGCGACCAGTCTCCACCAAGCCCCCGGCCGGAAGGCAGACGACCGTGACCCGCTATGACGTGAAGCGCGAGCTCAAGCAGTGCTACGCGCCCAAGAACACCGACTGGGCGCTGGTCGAGGTGCCCGCGCAGCAGTTCATCGCCGTGGAGGGCAGTGGCGACCCCAACACCGGCGCCGACTACGCCCGCGCCGTCGAGGCGCTCTACGCCGTCGCCTACACGATCAAGTTCGCGAGCAAGGCCCTCGACCGGGACTTCGTCGTCGGGCCGCTCGAAGGGCTGTGGTGGTCCGACGACCCGGAGGTGTTCGTCACCCGCGTCAAGGACGCCTGGCAGTGGCGCATGCTCATCAGCCAGCCCGACTGGATCACCGAGGACCTCATCGACGAGGCCAGGAAGACGGCGCTGGAGAAGAAGGGCCTTCCCGCCATCGCCGAGGTCCGCCGCGAGACGTTGGACGAGGGCACCTGCGCCCAGCTCCTGCACGTCGGCCCCTACGACGACGAAGGCCCCGCGCTCGCCAGGCTCCACCACGTGTACCTCGCCGCCAACGGCCTGCGCATGTCCGGGCACCATCACGAGATCTACCTCGGCGACCACCGCCGCACCGAGCCCGCCAAGTTCAGGACCGTCCTGCGCCAGCCCGTCCAGGTGTCCGACCTCTGAACTAGGGTGATGCCAGTCCAGCGGGCCCTGGTGCCTGGGAGAGCGTGACCGGAGGATCGATGGCGGCAGGGCGGCCGATGCCGACTCAGGACGACGTGCTCGGGTACTTCGACACGCTGTCGAACTGGGGGCGGTGGGGCGACGACGACGAGCTCGGCACGCTGAACCACATCACCGACGACGTCCGGCTGGCGGCGGCGCGGGCCGTGCGGCACGGCCGGAGCGTGTCGTGCGCGTGGGAGGTCGCCGTGCCGGACGACATGGAGCGGTCGACGACGACGTGCCCGTGCGCCGCCGACATGCCGGGCGCCGAGCACATGCCGAAGGCGTTCCACGACGACCGGCGCTGGGGCTACTCGTCCGAGCGGCTCGGCATCACGTTCCACGGCAACACCCTCACCCACGTCGACTCGCCGTGCCACATCTACTGGGACGGCACGATGTACAACGGGCGGCCGCACTCGCTGGTCGACGCCGCCACGGGGTCGGCGTGGGCGGCCGTCACGGCGGCGGCGAACGGGATCGTCACGCGAGGTGTCCTGCTGGACGTCGCGAGGGTCCGCGACGTGCCGTGGCTGGAACCGGGGCAGGGCGTGACTCCCGACGATCTCGAAGAGGCCGAGCGTCGCCAGGGCGTGCGGGTGCGCCCCGGCGACGCGGTGCTCCTGCGGACCGGTTACGGCCGCGCCCGGCACGGGTCCGGTGCGAGCGGCGGTATCACGCAGGCGGGCTGGCACGCGTCCTGCCTGCCGTGGCTGCACGAACGGGGAGTCGCGCTGATCGGCGCCGACACCCCGCAGGACGTCCAGCCGTCGGGGTACGAGGACGTACTGATGCCGGTCCACGCCGTGGGTCTCGTCGCGATGGGCCTGTGGCTGCTCGACAACTGCGACCTGGAGGCGTGCGCGACGACGGCCGCCGACCTCGGCCAGTGGGACTTCCAGCTCGCCGTCGCCCCGGTCCGCTTCGCCGGGACGTCCGGCAGCCCGGTCAACCCGATCGCCACGTTCTGACCGCGGGCGCGACGTCCCGGTCTCGAACACGTGCTCAGATGTCGTAACAGAGTCGGCGGTATGCGTCGTGCCGGCTCACTCCGCGAGCGCGCTCGTGATCGCAGTGATGCTGCCGTGCGGCAGCCACGCGCCGGTGGGGTGACGATGGTCCGGGACGCCGGGTACGAGAAGCGGCGAGGCCGCGTAGAGCCGTACCGGCCCCTCGCGGGCGGTCTTCAGCCACGCGGTGTACCCCGCGGCGGATGCCGGTTCGCCGGGGAAACGGCGGCTCAACTCGGCGATGTACCTCACCGCCGCCGGATCACCGGTGGGGAACCGCAGCGGTAGCAACTGACCGGCCGGCGGTACGAGCAGCGACGTGTTGAGCAGCCAGGGCGCGAGGTAGGTGCCCTGGGAGGCCGTGTGCCCCGTGCCGACGTCACGTACCACTCCGTAGGCGGTCCCCCAGCCCGCCACGATCATGAGTGGAATCCGCGCCCGGCCCGGGGCGGCGACGGTGATGTGCTCGCGCCGCGCCGCGGCTCGGACGATCGTGGCCGCCTGCCGGCTGCGGGGTGCGGAGTCCGCGACCAGGCCCAGCGTGCGCGCACCGCGGCCGGCCACGAACCGGACCATGGCCCTCAGCGCGGCGGCGTCGGCGGCCGTGAGCCGGTCGGCCGGGCAGGACCGGAGCGGGCCGGCCGCCCCCGCGAGGATCCGGCCCAGGGCGACGCTGGCACACTCCGGCCCGTCCGATCCACGAAGATCGGGAGCACCACCGTCACGGGGGCCGGTGTCGACCTCCACGGCTTTCAGGGTGCCCATGACCTTGACCCACAGCCGGCTGCGCCCGGCGGGAAGCCATACCTGCGCCCAGATGTTCCCGGTGCCGGGCCGGGCGGCCGCGGCAGTGAGCCGGCCGCGCCCGGCCCCGACGTACGCGCGGTCGGCACCGACATGGACGAGGTTCCAGCCGGGCCGGGCAGGCGCGACGAGAACCGGTATCAGCCGCCCGCCGGCGTCGATACCGTCCATGAACGGAACCCCCGGCGCGGGCGGTACGGCCGGCGGCGGCATGGCCACGAGCGCCGCTCCGGCGAAGCCCGTGAGGGCGAGGCCCACCGCCGTGCTCGCCGAACGGGCCGGCGCCCGCGTCATCGGGCGGCCGGAGCGCCTGAGCCAGACCACCGTCACGGCTGCGGCACAGCCCGCGGCAAGGATCGCATCGGCGGCGAGGACGGCCGTCCAGGTGGCACTGGACGATGGCGGGCCGTCGTTCGCCAGTCGCGCCGTCGTGGCCGCGGTCAGCGCCGCCGTGGCTGCCAGGATCGCCGGCAGCAGCCGCCGTGCGGTCCGGTCTCGGTCCTCGGCCCGCGCCGTCGCCAGGTGACCCGCCGAACCTGTCCACACGGCCGCGGCCACCCCCTGGAGGAGCACCGCGGCGGCATCGACGACGCCGCGGGCACCCGAGGCGCTTCCGGCCGACAGGGTGGTGGCCAGGTACGTCGCGAGGGCGGCGGTGGACAAGGCGCCCGCGGCGGCACTCGCGGCAGCGCGCGAGAGCAGTGGCGGCAGCGCGAGCGTCAGCACCGCCATCCCCGCGAGCACCGGCGGCAGGGCGCCTCCTATTCCGATCGCCATCACCGGGGAGACGGCGGCCACGGCCGCCGCCATGCGGGTCAGATTCCGGCAACCCGGCGTGGGCGCACCGGCGAGCGGCCGCAGCAGGGCGCTCCCGGCGGCCACCGCGATCGCCACGACCGCAAGGTGACGGAAAGCGGCCAGGACTGTGACGGGCGGCGAGGCCGGGGCGTGGTGGGTGTGGCTCCCGTCCCAGCCGGGAGCGGTCAGGAGCAACGTGACGAGCGCCATTCCCCACCTCGCCTAACGAATGCGCTACTATAGGTTACTTAAGTTGCTCGACTCGGATGGGGGCAGCCTCGCCCACCGGCTGCTCAGCGCAGATCGGCGTCGGCGACCGCGAACACCACTCCGTGCGGCCTGGCCGGCCCGTGGTCGCCGTGCGGCCACTTGTCACGGTTGAACTCGACACAGGGAGCATGGGTGTTCTCGTCCACGAAGCCTGTGTCAAGCGACGGCTTTCCGCTCGGGCTCACCTGGCTGACGCAGATCTGATGGTTCCCGTCGACGCCGGTGAACGCGACGAAGTAGTTCGACGTCACCACCCGGCGAATCTGTGCCGTCTCGTGGTAGAAGCCGTCACGGCCGAGCGCGAAATTGTCCAACGAGCCCCAGTGCGCACCACCTGAGGTGACATCGCGAATCGGAACGGCGCCGATCAGGGACGGGCAGTCGGGCTCGGCGCCTCCGGCGGTGACTTCCGCGGGAGAATCTATCGAGCACCGTGTGCGATCGCCCGCGGCGAGGAGTCGTCGCAGATCGAGGACGTACAGCATTCCGGTCTCACGTTCTCCAGGTGACGTGTAACCGCCCGAGACCACGACGTGGAAGAGAAATCGATCGTCCGGGCTGACCTGCACCCAGCTCCCGGCGTCCCCATCGGAGGTCGGGGTGTCTTTCGGGAACAGCGACTTGAACGCCGTGGCGTCGTCGAAGACCTCCCGCCACCGCGGCTTCTTCGCCGTGATGTCGGGGGTGTAGTAGATCACGCCGCCGCCGCTGGTGGCGACGAAGGCGCCCCGGTGCCGGGGTTGGTGCGTCACTCCCGTCTCCATCGCCCCGCGCGGTTCGGCGGTGTTGAGGTCGGCGTCGTGTCGAGGGCCGGCCGGCAGGCGTGACACCGACAGCAGGCGAGGCGCGTTGCGATCGGTGATGTCGAAGATCCGCACGGTGTCGCGTGCCAGGTTCGGGTTGTCCACGATCGGAGTCCGAAGTTCGACGAAATCGCTGGTGATCAGCCGATTGAGATCTTCGCGCACCTGGAGGCCGTGCGGGTTGGCGCAACTCGGCTGAGGGAGCGCCGGGACGTTGGGGCACAGCTTCGGGTCTTCGCCCTCCTTGGTCGCGGCGGGTGCCTCACTGAGGACCTTGCCGTTCGGGCCGATGCGGACTATTTCGCCCGGCGAACCCGCGAAACCGTTTCCTTCGCGGACCTGCCCACCGGAATAGCGGCACGGTCCGGTCACGTCCGGACCGCCCACGGCGCTCATGTACGCGGTTCCGTCGGAGAGGACCTGGAAAGCGTCGGGCGCGGATCCACACGGAGTGTCGGAGGCTTGGACCACGCCGCTCAGGCCGATCTGCGGCAGCCGTGTCGCGTCGAACACGAAGACCGTGTCCGACAGGATGCCGCCTGCATAGATCTTCTGACCCTTGTGCCACATGTACTGCATGTGGTGGGGCTCGTTGCCGGTCGAATTGTCGATCGTTACGGTGTTGACCACTTTCCCGTAGTCGGGGGTGCCGGCGGTGGCGTCGATGACCGCCAGAAAGTCCGGGTTGGGCGAGCCCTCCGTGCCCGGATCGGCGGCTCCGGCCCAGGCGAGGACGTACTCCCGCCGCGTGTGGCGATTCGTGCGAGTCCGCGTCCTGACGAGATGGTTGGTCACCGAGTGCCGGACGCCGTCGCTGCCGACGACGCTCGAACCGACGCGGATCACGCTCGCCGCGGCACTCGGGTGGCGGGAGGGATCCGCGACGGCGCCACCCGTGGCGAGGATGAGCACGGCCACCAGGGCCAGCGCTCGTCGAACATCGAGTCTTGAACGCACGCGCTTCCTCCTCGGGTTCGGGCGGCCGGCCGGTGACAGTGCCGCGCGAGCCGAGGCTGCCGGTCGCCCGGAGGCTAAACACTTGCACTATATATAGCGACTCCGTGCTGTAGTCGATATCTTCGTCAGCCGTTTTCGGCCATTCGGGAGCCGAAACCCCGGCCGGGCGTGGTGACCTGCGGTGTCGCCACGCAGTCGGGATGGCCTGTGGTGGGACGTGGCTGCGACACGCCATCGGCCCCGCCGACCCGTCCGGCCGGCGAACCGGCGCGGGTCCGCCTGCGCCCTTCCCTGCGCTCCAGGAGGTGCGCTCGGCCGACATAAGTTGAACTATGGTACAAGTAGTACGTTCGTTCAATTTTTGACGGCGGGGTGTGATGGACATGGGGCGGCCGGTGCGCGCCGGGTGGCGCGAGTGGACGGGGCTCGCGTTGCTCGCGCTGCCGACGATGCTGCTGGGGCTGGACGTGACGGCGCTCTACCTCGTCGTTCCGAGCCTGGCCGCGGACCTGGACCCGTCCGCGACGGAGACGCTGTGGATCATGGACGCCTACGGCTTCCTCATCGCGGGCTTCCTGATCACGATGGGGTCGTGGGGGGACCGGGTCGGGCGGCGCCGGATGCTGATGATCGGCATGGCGGCGTTCGGCGCGGCCTCGGTCTTCGCGGCGTTCGCTCCCAGCGCGCCCTGGCTGATCGTGGCGCGGGCACTGCTCGGAGTGGCCGGCGCGACGCTCATGCCGTCGACGCTGTCGCTGATCGGCACCATGTTCACCGACGTCCGGCAGCGGGCGCTGGCGATCGGCGTGTGGGCGACGATGTTCGCCCTCGGGATGGCGGCGGGACCGGTCGCGGGCGGTGCGCTGGTCGCCGGCTTCTGGTGGGGTGCGGCCTTCCTCATCGCCGTGCCGGTCGCCGTGCTGGTGCTGGCCGCCGCGCCGGCACTGCTGCCGGAGTACCGGAACCCCGGCGGCCGTCCGGACCCGCTGAGCGTCGGGTCGTCCCTCGCGGCGATGCTGCTGATCACCTTCGCGCTCAAGCACGCGGCGGCCCACGGCCTCGACGCCCGGGCGTCGGCCGCCGCCCTCGCCGGCGGTGGCGCCGCGGTCGTGTTCGTCCGCCGGCAGTTGCGCCTGAGCGAGCCGCTGCTGGACATGAAGCTCTTCACCGGCCGGACCTTCCGCGCGGCACTGTCCGTCCTGCTGATCGGCCTGGTCGGTTTCGGCGGGGTGATGTTCCTGGTCACCCAGTACCTGCAGTTCGTCGAGGGCCTCTCCCCGATGGCGGCGGGGCTGTGGATGGGGCCGCCCGCGCTGGCGATGCTCGTCGGCGCCCTCGGTGCCCCGCTCGTGGCGGCCCGGGTGTCGCCCGGCGTCGTCATGTCGGCCGCCTTGGCCCTGTCGCTGGTCGGCTACGTGCTGCTCGCCCTCGCGGGGACGGACGGCAAGCCGGGCGTGATCGCTGGATTCGCGTTCGTGTACCTCGGGCTCGGGGTCATCGCCGCGCTCGGCACCGACATCGTCGTGGGTGCGGCGCCACCGGAGAAGTCCGGATCAGCGGCCGCGCTCTCCGAGACCGTTCAGGAACTCGGCGTCGCGGTGGGGGTCGCGCTCCTGGGAAGCCTCACCACCGTGCTCTACCGGAGGGAAGTCGAGGCCCCTTCCGGGCTGACGCCGTCCGCGGCCGATGCCTACAACGACAGCCTCTCCGGAGCCTGGTCCCTCGCGGACCGGTTGCCGCCCTCGGCCTTCGACGCCGCGAGAACCGCGTTCACCAGCGGGCTCAACACCGCCGCCGCGGTGGCGGGCATCGCTGTGGCGGCCGCTTCGCTGGTCAGCTTCACGGCGCTGCGCCGCCTCCGGCCCCTCGGCGACGCCGGCCGTGAGGCGGAGCCGATAGCCTCGGCGAGCATGAGCGGCGGTGACGGGTGAGCAAGGGGATGGCGGCCGAGCACGGCACCGCCGACGGGCGGAGGGCACGCGGTGAACGCCGCCGGGCCCAGATCATCGAGGCGACGCTGGCGGTCGTCCTCCGCGACGGCGCCGCCGGTGTCACCCACCGCAGCGTCGCGAAGGAGGCGGAGATCACCACCAGCCTCACCCTCTACTACTTCGCGACCCTGGACGACCTCCTGATCGCGGCCCTGAGCAGCGTCACGGAGGAGTACACCGAGCGCATCCGCCGGCTCATCGAGTCCGAGGACGACCCGCTCGACGGCCTCGCGCGGCTCATCGCCGAATCCGCGGGCCCGGGCCGGGAGCGCGCCCTCGCCGAACGGGAGCTGTCGACCCTGGCGGCCCGCCGCCCCGCCCTGCGGCCGGTGGCGCGACGCTGGCGCGACAACGTCGCGGAACTCGCCCGGACGCGAACGGACGACCCGGACGCGGTCGAAGCCTTCGTCGCCGTGTCCGACGGCCTGTGCGCGTCCCTCCTCCTGAACGACGCCGAGGCCGATCCGGAGCACATCCGCGCCGTCCTCGGCAGAACACTGCGGCGAACTCACCAATAGCCCTTGCCCGACCTCGGCGGTCACCTGGGCGTCAGGATCACCGGGAATTCGGTGACGCCCCTGACGAAGGCGTTGCGGAGGATTCGGGGGCCTTCGTCGTCCGCCCATTCCGCCGTGTCCACGCGGGCGATGAACTCCTCGAAGAAGATCTGGAGTTCCAGGCGGGCGAGAGAGGCGCCCAGGCAGAAGTGGGGGCCCAGGCCGAAGGCGATGTGGTCGCCTGGGCGGCGGGTCACGTCGAAGACGTCCGGGTCCTCGAAGACCGCCTCGTCGCGGTTGGCGGACCCGTACATCAGCAGGATCTGGCCGCCCGCCGGGATCTTCACGCCTGCGATCTCGGCGTCGCGCGCGGCCACCCGGCACATGTTGAGGATCGGGGTCGTCCAGCGGACGAACTCCTCGACGGCGTCCGGAATGAGGGACGGGTCGTCGCGCAGTTTCCGCCATTGCGCCGGGTGCCGGATCAGGGCGTCCAGGGCGGTCGCGATGACCGTCCGGGTCGTCTCCGCGCCGCCGACCAGGAGGAGCAGGGCCTCGTGCGCGAGGTGCTCGTCGTCGTAGGCGGGCTGTTCAGGGCCCGCGTTCGACCAGACCGACAGCAGGTCGTCGGTCGGGCGGGCGCGGCGGTCCGCGGCCATCTCCAGGACCGCGAGGGCGTACTCCCCGGCGGCGATCGTCGCGTCGTCGGTGATGTAGCGGAGGCCGCCGCCCGCGTACACGGCCGTCGCCGACCAGTGGACGAGGCGCGGCCACATGTCCTCGGGGAAGCCGAGCAGCCAGCCGATGACGCGGGCGGGCAGGGGCGCCGCCAGGGCCGGGACGGCGTCCACGGTCCCCTTCTCCAGGGCCGTGGCGATGCAGTCGACGGCGGTCGACCGGATGCGGTCGGCGTAGCGCGAGACGCCGCGCGGGGTGAAGCGCTGGTAGACCATGCGGCGCCGGTGCGCGTGCTCGGGGTCGTCCTGCCCGATCATCGACGGGTCGGACGGCAGTTGCGGCCGGTAGCCGCCCGAGTTCGTCCACACCTTGGGATTGCGCTCGACCGCGAAGACGTCGGCGTGCCGTGAGACGCCCCACAGGCCGTTCTCCTCGTCGTGGTGGACGGGTGACTCGGCGCGCAGCCTCGCGTAGACGGACCAGGGGTCGGTGGCGTACATCTCGCCGTCGAGAAGGTCGAGGGCCATGGGCTCGCTCCTCCGGGTCCAGGAGAGGGAGACGTGAGTCGAGACTAGCGTCTCACCCAAGCAAGCGGTAGGTCTATCGTGGCTCCCGACGGGCTGCCGGTAAAGGGGTATACGCCCGGGAATGGGAGCGTTCGGGGGTGATGTACGGAAGAATGGGGGACGGTCACGGCGAGGCGGGCCATGCGGAAAGGCAGGGCGAATTGAGCGGCGATGCGCGGTTCACCGTCACGCGGACGCTGAGCAAGGATCAGCAGGCGCGGCGCGAGCGGCTGATCGACTCGGCCCGCGAGCTCGCGCTGGAGGGCGGCTACCCGGCCGTCACCATGCACGACGTGGCCGACCGCGCCGGCGTCGCCCGCGCGACCGTCTACCGGTACTTCGCCACCAAGGACCACCTGCTCACCGAGGTCGCGGCGACGTGGGCGCACCGCGTCACCGACGACGTCGACGCGCTCGCCGTCGGCGACACCCCGCAGGAGCGGCTCACCGCGCTGCTGGAGCGCATCGTGTACGTGGCGGCGGCCGAGCCGACCCTGACATCGGCGATCATCCAGGCCGTGACCTCGGACGACTCCAGCGTCGACGACGCCCGCACCGTGCTGTTCCTGTTCCTGCGCGACCGGCTCTCGACGGCGATCGGCGACCCGGTGCCCGAGCGGGACGACGTCGAGATCGTCCTCGGCCACATCCTGCTCGCCGCGCTGATCAGCCTGGCGTCGCTGCGCCAGCCGGCCGAGGAGGTCGCCGCGATGGTCCGCACCGCCGGGCGGCTGGTGCTGGCCGGCGCCTTCGCCGCGCCCACCCAGGCCTGATCTGGTCCACTCCGCTCGGCGCGGATTGGACCTGGGAACCGGACCATGACGGTCCTAGCGTGCTCCCATGACCCACCCGCTGCTGTTCCTGCTGGCCGCCCTGACGCTCGTCGCCATCCCGGGCCCGAACCACCTCTACATCACCACGCGCAGCGTCGGTGAGGGCCGCCGCGCAGGGATCGCGTCCGCGCTCGGTGTCGAGACGGGCACGCTCGTCCACATCGCCGCGGCCGCGGCCGGGCTGTCCGCGGTCGTCGCCGCGTCCGCGACCGCGTTCGGGTTCCTGCGCTACGCGGGTGCCGCATACCTCGTCTACCTCGCGTACCGGACGCTGCGCGGCCGCGACCACACCGGCGGGCCCGGCCTCGAACCGCGGCCGCTTCACCGCGTCTACCTGGACGGTGTCCTCGTCAACGTCCTCAACCCGAAGGTCGTGCTGTTCTTCCTCGCGTTCCTGCCCCAGTTCGTCGACCAGGACGCCGGCGCGGTGCCGCTGCAGATCGTGGTGCTGGGGGCCGTGACCGCGCTGATCGGGCTGGCCAGCGACATCGTGTACGCGGTCGCCGCCGGCTCGATCGGCGCGTGGCTGCGGGCCCGTCCCGCGTTCGCGAGGCGGCAGCGGTACGCGACCGGGCTGATCTACCTCGCGCTCGGCGCGGCGGCCGTGTTCGCCGCCCCGAGCGCCCGCCGTGCGTAGCGGTGCGGGACGCCCGACTCGCTCGGCGCTCCCGGGCGCGGTGGGTTTGTCAATTCGCTTACAAGTGGCGCGGCGCAATGCGTATCGCGTCGTGCAGCCCGCCCGGCCGGTCGTCGGTAGCTTCCGGATCGGGAGGTGCGAACGGTGACCACGAGCCTTGAGCAGCGCTCGCCGCTGAAACCCTGGGCCGGCGTCCCCCGCGAGCTGTCCGCCGTGTTCCGCCCGCACCTGGACGCCCTCGCCGAGGAGATGATCGAGGAGATCCTCGCCGGGATCCCCGAGTACTCCCGCCCGCAGGACGAGGAGTACGCGCGGCTCGTCCGGCTGGCCGTCGAGGGCGCGCTGCGCCAGTTCGTCGACCTCATCATGGACCCCGAGAGCTCCTGGGAGCCGGTCGCCGCCGTCTACCGGGAGATCGGCTGGGCGGAGGCGCGCGAGGGCCGCGACCTGGACATCCTGCAGACCTCGCTGCGGCTCGGCGCCCGCGTCGCCTGGCGGCGGCTCGCCGCCGAGTCCGAGCGCTACGACGTCTCCCGCCGCACCCTCGCCGGCATCGCCGAGGCGATCTTCGCGTTCCTGGACGAGATCGCCCGCGCCGCCACCGAGGGCTACACCAAGGCCCGCGAGCAGGAGGCCGGCGAGCTGGAGCACCGCCGCCGCAGGCTGCTCGACCTGCTGCTCGCCGAACCGCCCGCCGCGCCGCAGGCCGTCGCCGACCTGGCCCGCCTCGCCCACTGGCGCGTCCCGCGCACGGTCGCCGCCGTCGTCCTGTACGAGCGGGGACGGCGGCCCTTCTCGCACCCGTCCCTGCCGCCCGACGTGCTCGCGGACGTCAACCGCCGCGAACCCTGCCTCCTCGTGCCCGACCCGGAGGGCCCGGGACGCGGCCGGATGCTGGAGTCGGCGCTGCGCGACTGGGTCGCCGCGCTCGGCCCCACCGTCCGCACCGAGGACGCGGCCAGGTCGCTGCGCTGGGCCCGGGAGGCGCTGCCGCTCGCGCGCCGCGGCGTCCTGCCGTCCGACCGGCTGATCCGCTGCGCCGAGCACATGCCGGCGCTCGTCGTCTTCAAGGACGAGGAACTGGTCCGCGCCGTCGCCGAGCTGCGGCTCGCGCCGCTGAAGGAGGTCCGGCCCCGGCACCGCGAGCGGCTCGTGCGGACGCTGCTGGCCTGCCTGCAGAACGGGTTCAACGCCACCGAGGTCGCGAGCCGGCTGCACGTCCACCCGCAGACCGTCCGGTACCGGCTGCACCAGCTGGAGGAGCTGTTCGGCGAGCGGATGTACGAGCCGGAGCTGCGGCTGGAGCTGGAGATGGTGCTGACCGTCTGGCTCACCGCGCCCCCCGCCGCGCCCGCGTCTCCATCAAACGATTGACCGGGCGCGGGCGAGCCCCTAGCTTGGGCGGATGAGCAGCAGCGATACCGGACGTGACCGGATCATCGAGGCCGCCACCCGGCTGTTCGCCGCCCTCGGCTATGACGGGACGTCCACCCGGATGATCGCCGAGGCCGCCGGGCTGAACGTCGCCACCGTGGCCTACCACGTCGGCGGCAAGCGCGACCTCTACCTCGCCGTCATGGAACGCGCCCACCAGGCCGAGCGGCAGGTGCTGGAGAAGGCCCTCGCCGAGATGACCCCGGACGTGGAGGGGCTCCTCACCCTCGTCGACCGGTACGTCGAACTCTGCGTGACGCGGCCCGAGATCCCCGCGCTGTGGATGCACCGGTGGCTGTCGGACGCCGCCGACGTCGCGCATCTCGACGACGAGTACGTCCGGCCGCTGATGGAGATGGTCAGCGAGGCCGCCCGCGGGGTCGTGGGCGACGAGGTCGACCTCGACTTCCTCGTGTGGACGGTCGTCTGGTGCACGCACGGGTTCGGCTCGGGCGGCGTCCTCGACCAGCTCGGGAAACGCCGGAAACTCGACGACCCGCAGGCGGTCGACCGGTTCCGCGCCCACATGCGCCGGACGGTCGCCACGGCGATCGGCGCGCCCGCCGGGCGCGCCGGATGACCGCCGCGCTGCCCCGGCGGCGGCTCCTCGGCTACGGCGTCGGCTCGATCGGTACCGGCGTCTTCTCCTCGGTTCCCGGGCTCCTGCTCCTGTACTACCTCACCGACGTCCTCGGCGTGTCCGCGGCGATCGCGGGGGTCGTCCTCGTCGTCCCCAAGGCGTGGGACGTGCTGCTCAACCCGATCGTCGGCGCCGCCAGCGACCGCGAGGCCGTCCGCACGGGGCGCCGCACCCGCTTCCTGCTGCTGGGCGCGCTGACCCTGCCGGTCCTGTTCGCCGCGATGTTCGCCGTCCCGGTCGACTCCCCGGGGTTCGCCGCGACCTGGGCCGGGGTGACGTTCCTGCTGGCCGCCAGCGCGTTCGCGTGTTTCCAGGTGCCGTATGTGGCGCTGCCCGCGGAGATCTCCGGCGAGCCGTCCGAGCGCGGCCGCGCGATGGCGTGGCGGGTCGTCTGCCTGACGGTCGGCATCCTGGTCGCGGGCGGCCTCGCCCCCCTCCTGACCGATTCCGCCGGCGGCGGGCGCGGGGGATACGCCCTGATGGGCGGCGTGATCGGGCTCATCATGGGCGCGGCGATGGTGGCGAGCACCCTCGCCACCCGCTGGATCCCCTCCCGCCCGGGGCCGCACCCGCTCGGCCTCGTCGCCGCCCTGCGCACCGCGCGCGGCAACCGGCCGTTCTTCCTGCTGCTCGGCGCGCACGTCGGGAACACCCTCGCCGTCGCGATCATGCTGGCGGGCGCGCCGTACGTCGCGACGTACCGGCTGGACGACTACGGGCTCACCTCGGCGATGTTCGTCTGCATGGTCGCGCCGAGCGCGTTCGCGGTCCCGCTGTGGCGGCGGCTGGCGCGCCGGTACGGGGAGGTCGGCTGCTACGCGGCGGCGCTGGTGGTGTTCGCCGCGACCGGCGCCGCGGCCTACCCCCTCATCACCTCCACCGCCGGGGTCCTGGCCCTCAGCGCCCTGGTCGGCGTCTGCTACGCGGCCGTGCAACTGCTTCCGCTGTCGCTGATGCCCGAGACCGTCCACGCCGACGCCGGGCGGACGGGGCACGCCCAGTCCGGCGCCTTCACCGGGCTGTGGACGGCGGCGGAGACGGGCGCGCTCGCCCTCGGCCCCGGCGTCTTCGCGCTGATCCTGGCCGCCTCGTCGTTCCAGTCCTCCGACCTGGACACCCCCGTCGTCCAGCCCGAGTCGGCCCTCACCGGGCTGACCGCCGGGTTCACGCTCGTCCCGGCGGCGCTGCTGCTGCTCAGCCTCCCCCTCCTGCTGGCCTACCGCCGGCGGGCCGCCGTCCACCGCCCGATCGAGGGAACACCGGAACATGCCGTCTGAACGCCTTCCCGAACCCGGCCGCCCCGGCGCCGACCTGCTCGCCGAACTCGCCCGGCTGCGCGGCGCCGACCTGCCCGTGCGCGGCGGCCAGGTCACCGCCTACGTCTACGACACCGGGCGGGAGGCCGTGCACGACCTCGCCGCCACCGCCTACCAGGAGATGCTGGAGGTCAACTGCCTGGACCCGACGGCGTTCCCGAGCATCGTCGCGCTCGAACGGCAGATCGTCGGGTGGGTCGCGGACAAGCTCGGCGGCGGCACCGGCATCTTCACCAGCGGCGGCACCGAGTCGATCATGCTGGCGGTGAAGGCGGCGCGGGACGCCCGCCCGGTCGACGGCACGCCCCAGATCGTCCTCCCGGCGACCGCGCACCCCGCGTTCCACAAGGCCGCGCACTACCTCGGCCTTGAGGTCGTGCACGTCCCCGTCGACGACGCGTTCCGCGCCGACCCGGCCGCGACCGCCGCCGCGCTCACGCCCCGCACGGTGCTTGTCGTGGCCTCGGCGCCGTCCTACCCCCAGGGCGTCATGGACCCCGTCCCGGAGATCGCCTCCATCGCCGCGTCCGCCGGGGTGCCGTGCCACGTGGACGCCTGCGTCGGCGGCTGGGTGCTTCCCTGGCTGCGCGACGCCGGACGGGACGTCCCGCCGTTCGACCTGTCCGTGCCCGGCGTCACGTCCCTCTCCTGCGACCTGCACAAGTACGGCTACTCGCCCAAGGGGGCCTCGGTCGTGCTGTTCGCGGACGAGTCGCTCCGCAGGCGCGCCTACTTCGCGTCCGCGGAATGGCCCGGGTACACCGTCATCAACGCGGGCGTGCAGAGCAGCAAGAGCGCCGGGCCGCTGGGCGCGGCGTGGGCGACCCTCATGGCGGTCGGCGCGCGCGGCTACCGCGACCTCGCCGAGTCCGCGATGAAGGCGGCCGAGCGGCTGGCCGCCGGCGTCGCCGAGATCCCGGGCCTGCGGGTGCTCGGCGACCCCGCCGCCCCGCTCGTCGCCGTCGCCTCGACCGACCCGGCGCTGGACGTGTTCGTCGTCGCCGACGAGGCCCGCGCCCGCGGCTGGTTCTTCCAGCCGCAGCTGTCCTACCAGGGCATCCCGCCGAACCTGCACTTCACGCTGACCGGCGTCAGCGACGTCGAGGCGCTCCTGGCGGCGCTCGCCGACGCGGTGAAGGCCGCCCGCGAGGCCGGACCGCCGGACGTCCCGTCCGGCCTGGTGGACGCGCTCGCCGGCCTCGACCTCGACAGCCTCGACGACGCCGGCTTCGCGGGGCTGCTCGCGTCGGTCGGCGTCGACCTCGCGGGCGGCGCGGAACCCGAGATGGCCATGGTCAACGCCATCCTGGACGCCCTGCCGCCCGCCACCCGCGAGGCCCTCCTGATCCGCTTCCTGTCGGCCCTGTACGCCTGAGCCGTAGGCTGGGGGTGTGCTGATTCATCGCGGGCCTCTCCATCCGGCCCTCGATCCGTTCGTCGCGGGCCTCGGCTATTCCGAGTCGCGCGGCCCCGTCGTTCGCGAGCAGTCCATCCCGACCGGTTGCGCCCAACTGTTCGTCAACCTGTACGCCGACGCGTTCACCGGCGGAGCCGGTGGAGCCGCGGTCCTCGGCGCGACGTCGCGGCCCTCCGTGATCGACACGGAGGACCAGCGCGCCATCGCCTGGGTCGCGTTCAAGCCCGGCGGCGCGTTCCCCTTCTTCCCGCCGGAGCCCGGGCTGGTCGTCCTGGGGGATCTCTGGGGCCGCGCCGGGGCGGTCGTGCGGGAACGGCTCCTGGAGGCAGGCGGCCCCACCGAGATCCTGGACACGCTGGAGTCGGTCCTTCTCGAAGCGGGCGACCTGCACCCCGACCCCGCTCTGGGTGCCGCGGTCTCGGCGCTCGACCGGGGCGTCCCCGTCGGCGAGGTGACCGATCGGCTCGGCTTCACCCGCAAGCGCCTCATCGGGCTCTTCCACGACCGCGTCGGCCTGACGCCCAAGCGGTTCTCCCGCGTGCGGCGGTTCCAGCGCACGCTCCGGCGGATACCGTACGACCGGCCTGCCGACTGGGCGGAGCTCGCGTCCACCTGCGGTTACGCCGACCAGTCGCATCTGATCCGCGACTTCCGCGACATCGCCGGGCTACGGCCGTCCGAGTACCGTCCCCGTTCCCCCGACCAGCCCAACCACGTGCCGCTCTGAGGGAAATTCGTCCAATACGGGGCACGTGGGCGGCCCGCACGATGGTGTCATGAACCTCTTCCCGAAACTCGTCGTCGACGACGCGAGCCGGGCCGTCGAGTTCTACACGACGGTGCTGGGCCTCCAGGAGACCGAACGCTTCGAGACACCGGACGAAAAGATCGTCCACGTCCGGCTGGTCCACGGGGACGTCCAGCTCACGCTCAAGGACGAGGACGCCGTCGACGCCGGGCCGACCGCTCTCGGCCTCGACCGCTCACCCGTGATCATAAATCTCGACGTGGCCGACCCCGACGCGGTCGCTTCCCGCATGGAGGCGGGAGGGGCGACGGTGATCTACCCCGTCGAGGACCACCCGTACGGCCGCATGGGCCGGCTCCGCGACCCGTTCGGCCACGTCTGGATCGTCCGCCGGCTCGACGGCGGATGACCCGGCCCGGCCAGGACATGCGCGGGGCGGCACACATGTGCCGTCCCGCGCATGCCGGTGCCGGTGCCGGACGGGCGGCAGGTCAGGCACGGAAGGTGCGCCGGCCTGGGTCCGGCGGACTTCTACCAGCTGGCCGCCCGCGCCCGACGCGGGCGCCGCCGGGCCTAGCCGAGGCGTGTCAGGCGCTTGACGATGGACGGGGGGCGCCCCGTGCCGACCTTCACCGGGACGCGCGCGGCGCCCGCGTCCACGACACCGGCCCTGGCGCCGCGCTCGGGCTCGGCGGGCGGGTCGCCGTCGAACCCGACGCGCACGGTCAGGCCGGGCCAGCCGACGACGTTCACCGGAGCCTCGGCCGTCAGCGCCTTCCGGCCGCCGAGGCCGTCGTCGAGCCAGGCGACCGTCTGCCCCGGGCGCGCCAGCGGCACCGCGACCATGGCCTGCTCGGCCGCGACGAGGATGCCCTCCGCCGTGTTGACGGCGTCCGCCGCGCTGGGGGAGCGCTGCCCCATCACCGCGCCCACGATCAGGGTCTGCGCGCCGCCGACGTTCCGCCGCGCGGCGAACACGAAGTTCCCGCCCGCCGCGTCCGTGTACCCGGTCTTGCCGCCGACCACGCCGTTGCGCCCCAGGATGAAGTTGCCGCCCTGGCGCGGGGAGCCGCCGCCGTCCGGCACGTACATCCGGTTGTTCACGATCTCGCTGAACGTGGGGATCTCCATGGCCGCCCGCAGCAGCTTCACCTGGTCGGCGGCCGTGCTGACGGTGCCGGAGTGGTAGCCGCTCGGGTCGGTGTAGCGCGTGGCGGTCATGCCCAGCCGCTGCGCCGCGGCGTTCATCTTCGCCACGAACGCCTGATCGCTCCCGGAGTCCCAGCGCGCCAGCTCGTGCGCCACGTCGTTCGCCGAGATGATGAGCAGGGCCTCCAGCGCCTTGCGCTGCGTCAGCCGCTGGTTCGCCGTGACGCCGAGCAGCGACTCGCCGCGCCGCTTGCGCGCCGGGATCTGCGCCGCCGCCTGCGGCGACACCGTCAGCACCGGCCCCGCCTCGCCGGTCTTCAGCGGGTGCTCGCTCAGGTAGACGTAGGCCGTCATCACCTTCGCGACGCTCGCCGTGGGCGTCGGGACCGCGCCGCCCGACGAGCCCATCGTGCCGAGCCCGTCGACGTAGAGGACCGCCTGGCCCACCGCGGGCCACGGCAGCACGGGCGCCTGACCGGGGAAGGTGTGGCTCGACGCGAGCGTCAGCCGCACCGTCGGGTCGGGCGGTGGCCGCAGCAGCTGCCCGGCCACGACCCCGGCCACGAGGACCAGCATGGCCGCGACGACGACGAGCCAGCGCCGCTTGCCCTTCCGCTTCCCCGTTACGGCGGGCGCGGCCGGAGGCGTCGGCTGGACCGGCTGAGGCGATGGTGCCGGTGGTGCCGGTGGCGCCGGTGGGGCCGTCCCGTCCCAGGGCACGCTCCACTGCCCGGACGTCCGCGCGGTCGGAGCCGGAACCGAGGCCTCCCAGGGCCCGCCCTGCGAAAGATCCGGCAGCCGCTCGACCCGCGTAGGCCCGGCGGACGAAGGGGCGCCGCCGCGGACGTCGCCGGGCGCCTCCGGCCACATGGCCGGTGCGGCCGCGGCCTGGGGACGTTCGGCCTCGGGCTGCGCGGGCGGCCGCTGCGGGGCGGGCAGCGCCCGGTCGGCCCGCGTCTCCTGGACGTCGCGGGACTGTTCCTGGTGTTGCGGCGGTGCGGGGGCGGTGCGCGGGGCCGCGCCCTGGGGGCGTCCCGTCTCAGGAGGCGCGGTGCGCCGGGCGGGGGCGGGCGGGGCCGCGTTGGCGCGCGCCTCGTGGACATCGCCCGGCGTTTCCTGCTGGGCGGGCGCCCTTGGGGGGCGTTCCCTCTCGGGACGTGGCGCCTGCCGTGACGGAGTCGCTGGTGCCGCGCCGGCAGGGGCCTCGCGGACGTTGCCGGGCGTGTCCTGCTGCGCCGCCGGCGCGGGCGCGTCTTGCGGACGTCCCGCGTCGGGCGGCCCTGGCCGCGCCCGCTTGCCGCGCGATTCGTAGAAGTCGCCGGGGTGTTCCTGCTCTGCCTCCGGCTCGGGCGCGCCCTGAGGGTGTTCGGTCGCGGGGCGTATCGCGTGGCGGCCGCTGCTTCGGGGCGTCGTGGCCTGTGGTGGGGCGTTGCCGGGCTTCGGGGGCGCGGCATGGCGCGCTGCCTGGGCGGTGCGCGCCTCGCTGGTGCGCTCCTGCTGTTGCGGCGGCGTGGGGTCGTCCTCGGGAGACTCCTCCGCCGGGGAGGCGGCGTCGTCCTCCTGGGCGGGCTCCTCGTCCTGGGCGGACTGGGACGTGGGGCGCCAGGGCTCGGTCTCCGGGGGTGGAGGAGCGGCGGCGGAAGGAGCCTTCTGCTCAGGCTCCTCGTCCGGGGGAGGAGGCGTGAACTGGACGTACCAGGTGGGGCCCGCCGGTTCCTCGGGCGCCTCGTCGCCGACCTCGTCGCCGACCTCCTCGGCGGTTTCCTCGGCGGTTTCCTCGACGACTTCCTCGGCGGCGGCCTCGTCGGTCTCCTCGCCGGGCTCGTCCTGCGGCTTGGCGGGACGGCGGACGGCGATGTCCGGGCGGGTCAGGTTGACCTTCACCGGCACGCTGAACTCGGCGGTTCTGTTGCGCGCCGGTTCCGCGTCAAGCTCGGCGTCGTCGCCCACGTGCAGACCCCCTCTGCTCGTCCCTGACAGGCGGCGGAGCGGTCCTGCCGACAACCCCGTGCATCTAGAGGATGCGCATTTTATCGGGAAGGTTCGCCAGGATCCGTATCCGCGCGCCGTGTCGCGTGAACCTTGGACGCGGGTTGCGGAGATACATCGCTGACAACGTCCCCGCATGGGAAGGCCCGGTGCGCATGCCATGGTGGCCGCGATGACCGTTCCCCCGACGGCCCGGGAGTGCGACGCCGCTCTCATCGAGAGCTCGCTCGCCGACCCCGAGGCGTTCGCCGCGCTGTTCGACCGCTACTCGGCGATGCTCTACCGGTACGTCTCCCGCAGGCTCGGGCCGGAGGCGGCCGAGGACGTCGTCGGGGAGACGTTCCTGGTCGCGTTCAGCAAGCGGAGCCGTTACGACCTGGAGCAGCGGGACGCGCGGCCGTGGCTGTTCGGCATCGCGACGAAGCTGGTCGCGCGGCACCACCGGGCGGAGGCCGCGCGCTACCGGGCGCTGCGGCGCAGCCCCGTGGACGGTCCGGTGGAGGGGCCCGACGAGCGCGTCGCGGCGGGGGTGACCGCGTCGGCGACGCGTCCCGCGCTGGCGGCGGCCTTGTCCGGTCTGGCGCGCCGCGACCTGGACGTCCTTCTGCTGGTGGCCTGGGGCGACCTGTCCTACGAGGAGGCGGCGCGGGCCCTCGGCATCCCGGTCGGCACGGTCCGCTCCCGCCTCAACCGGGCGCGGCGCAAGGTGCGCGCGGCGCTCGGCGACACCGACCCGACGCGCGAGGAGGCGTGACCGTGGACGACCTGGACCTGATCCGCGACCTCGGCCGCGACCTGGAGCACGAGCCGCCGCCGTCCCTCGCCCGGCAGCGGACCCGGCTGCTGGACGAGACCCGCCGCGGCACCCGGTGGACGACGGCGCTGCGGTGGACGGGCACGCTGCGCTGGACGCTGCTCGGCGTGGTCGCGGCGGTGACGGCCGCGGCGATCCTCGTCCCGGCGGTCCTGCTGCACGGGGGCGGCGCGCCGCCCGCGGCGGGCCGCTCGACCGCGCCCGCCGCCGCCAGGGCGCTGAACGTACTGGTCATCGGGCTGGACGCCCGCTACGGCGGGCCGCCGCGCTCGGACACCCTGATGCTCGTCCACGTCCCCGCCGACCGGAAGAGGCCGCAGGTCATGAGCATCCCGCGGGACGTGCTCGTGCGGATCCCCGCCTGCGGCCGGACCCCGGCACGGCAGGCGACGGTCAACACGGCGTTCCCGCTGGGCGGCGCCGCGTGCACGCGCAGGACGGTGGAGGCGCTGACCGGCGTCCGGATCGACCAGACCGTGGTGATCGACTTCGGCGGGTTCAAGCGGGTGGTGGACGCGCTCGGCGGGGTCGAGGTGACGCTGCCCACGGCGGTGAACGATCCCAGGTCGGGGCTGGTCCTGCCCGCGGGGCGGCACTGGCTGAACGGGACGCAGGCGCTCGCCTACGTCCGGGTCAGGCACGGCCTCGGAGACGGCTCGGACCTGGACCGCGTCAAACGCCAGCAGCGGTTCCTCGCCTCGCTGGCGCGCCAGGCCAAGGCGGTCATGGCGAAGGACCCGGTGAGGTTCGCGCGCTTCCTCGCCGTCGCGGCCGACTCGGTCGGGAGCACACCGAAGCTGGACGCCGGGACGCTGCGCACGCTCGCGCGCGGGTTCGACGGGAGCGGCGGGGTCGCCGCGGCCACGATCCCGGTCCGTCCCGCGCCCTCGGACCCGAACCGTCTCGTGGTGGACGAGGCCGCCGCCCGGAAGGTGCTCGCGCCGTTCCGGACGCGATGAGTGATCCCAATTCTGACGGGTAGGGGCCGCATCGCCCCCGGCTACGACCCACGAGCAAGGAGTGTGTGAGCGATGGCCACGAAAGTCCGCGACATCATGACCGGCTCGCCGACGTCGGTGTCGCCGGAGCTCGACATCGTGACCGTGGCGCGTGCGATGCGCGACGAGCAGATCGGTGCGGTCCTGGTGGCCGAGGGCGACGACCTGAAGGGCGTCGTCACCGACCGCGACCTGGTGGTGCGCGGGCTCGCCGCGGGCGGCGACCCCGCCCAGGTCAAGATCGGCGGGATCGCCAGCAAGGTCACCGCGACGGTGCGGCCGGACGACTCCACCGAGAAGGCGGCGCAGATCATGCGCGAGCGGTCCGTGCGGCGGCTTCCCGTCCTGGAGGACGGCCGTCCGGTGGGCATCGTGTCCATCCGCGACCTGGCGAGCGGGGCGAGCGGTGAGGACGCGGCGGCGGCGCTCGCCGACATCGGCGCGGCGCGTTCCACCACCTGACCGGCCCAGCACCTGACCGGCCCAGCACCTGACCGGCCCACCACCTGACCTGCCCGGCCTACAGCACCGACAGGAGCCGCTCCAGTTCTTCGTCGGTGTTGTAGTAGTGCACGGAGGCCCGCACGGCCGATGGACGGGCGTGCGGGTCGTATCCGTGAGCGAGCGGGTCGGTCACGTTGATGTTCACGTCCAGCTCCCTGGCCGCCGCCTTGACGGCGGCCGGCTCGCGTCCGTCCACGGTGAACGTGACGATGCCGGACGGCCGCGCGCCCCTGTCCAGGACGGTCACCCCGGGCCGGGCGGCCAGTTCCTCCCGGAGCCGGGCGGCGAGACCCAGGACGCGCTCCTCGATCCGCGCCATGCCCAGGCCGGCGGCGTAGTCGGCGGCGACGCCCAGGCCGATCTGCCCGGCGACGTGCCGTTCCCACGTCTCGAACCGCTGCGCGTCCTCGCGCAACTCGAACCCGTCCGGCGCCTTCCAGTCGGCGGCCTGGAGGTCGAGGAAGGGCGGGACGAGCGTCCGCAGGATCTCGCGCCGGACGTAAAGGAACCCCGTGCCGCGCGGGCCGCGCAGGAACTTGCGCCCCGTCGCCGACAGGATGTCGCAGCCGATCTCTTCCACGTCCACCGAGAGGTGCCCCACCGACTGGCACGCGTCCAGCAGGTACAGGACGCCGTGCGCGCGGCACAGCCGGCCGACCTCGGCGGCCGGATTGATGAGCCCGTTGTGCGTGGGAATGTGGTTCAGCGACACCAGCCGCACGTCGCCCTTGGCCAGTTCGGCCTCCAGCGCGTCCAGCGAGAGGGTGCCGTCGGGCTCGTCCGGGACGACTTCCACCCGCGCGCCCTTGGCCGCAGCCACCTGCTGGTAGGCGATCGCGTTGCTGGAGTACTCGCTCGTCGTCGTCAGGATGCGGTCGCCGTCCGCGAAGGGGATCGCGTAGAACGCCATGTCCCACGCCCGGGTGGCGTTCTCCACGAAGGCGATCTCGTCGGGACGGGCCCCGAGGAGCCCCGCGACGGCGTCGTAGAAGCGCGCGATGGGCGCCTCGTTGCGCTCGGCAGCCTCGTACCCGCCGATCAGCGTCTCCAGCTCGAAGTGCCCGGCGACGGCGTCGATGACGGGACGCGGCGGCAGCGCGGCGCCGGCGTTGTTGAGATGGGCCACCTTCGCGCAGCCGGGGGTGTCGGAGCGGAGTTCGTCGATGTCCACAGGCGCCCTTCCCTCAGGAAATGTCGTACCCCCGCGAGATCCTGGGATCCGGCGGCGGCTTGACCTCAACCATTCTTGAGGTCGCATGCTTGCTGTTCCAGGCTAACGATCACAGGGGTCTCCATGGACATGGAAGTCACGGCGTGGATGTCGCTCCACCACGCCATGAACGCGCGGGACAGCAGGCCGTTCTCCCGGGCGACGCTGCGGCGCATCGGCCGCTTCGCCCGCCCGCACCGCGGCATCCTCACGGCGTTTCTGCTGCTCAGCGTGGTGATGGCCGTCATCGCCGTCGCGACGCCCGTCCTCGCCGGCTGGGTCGTCAACGCGATCGTCGACCATGACGCCACGTCCACGGTCGTGTGGCTGGCCATTGTGATCGCGGCACTGGCGCTGGCCGAGGGCTCCCTCGGCCTCGTCAACCGGTGGCTGTCCGCGCGCATCGGCGAGGGCCTGATCCTCGACCTGCGCACCTCCGTGTTCGACCACGTCCAGCGCATGCCGGTCGCGTTCTTCACCCGGACCCGCACCGGCGCCCTGGTCAGCCGGCTCAACAACGACGTGATCGGCGCCCAGCGCGCGTTCAGCGACACCCTCTCCGGAGTGGTCAGCAACCTCGTGACGGTGCTGCTCACCTTCGCCGTGATGGTGCGCATCTCCTGGCAGATCACGCTGCTCGCGCTGGTCCTGCTGCCCGTCTTCGTCCTCCCCGCCCGCCGGATGGGCACCCGCCTGGCGAAGCTCGAACGCGAGGCCGCGTCGCACGACGCCGCGATGAGCACGCAGATGACCGAGCGTTTCTCCGCCCCCGGCGCGACGCTGGTGAAGCTGTTCGGGCGCCCGGCCCGCGAGTCGGCCGAGTTCGCCGCCCGGGCCCGCCGCGTCCGCGACATCGGCGTCCGCACCGCGATGGTGCAGCACGTCTTCATCACGGCGCTCACCATGGTCTCGGCGCTCGCCCTCGCGCTCGTCTACGGCGTCGGCGGGTTCCTGTCCCTGCGCGGCCACCTCGACGCCGGCGCCGTCGTCGCCCTCGCCCTGCTGCTCACCCGCCTCTACGCGCCGCTGACCGCCCTGGCCAGCGCCCGCGTCGAGGTGATGAGCGCGCTCGTCAGCTTCGAGCGGGTCTTCGAGGTGCTCGACCTCAAGCCGCTCGTCGCCGAGAAGCCCGAGCCCGGCGACGTGCCCGAGGGCCCGGTGGCCGTCGAGTTCGACGACGTGACCTTCGCCTACCCGTCCGCCGACAAGGTCTCCCTCGCCTCCCTCGAAGAGGTCGCCACCCTCGACACCCGCGGCGGCGTCGACGTCCTGCACGACGTCTCGTTCCGCGCCGAGCCCGGCCAGATGGTCGCCCTGGTCGGCTCGTCCGGCGCGGGCAAGTCGACCATCGCGCAGCTGCTGCCGCGCCTCTACGACGTCGACTCCGGCGCCGTCCGGCTCGGCGGCGTCGACGTCCGCGACCTGTCGTTCCAGGCCATCCGTGACACGCTCGGCATGGTGACGCAGGACGGGCACCTGTTCCACGAGTCGATCCGCGAGAACCTCCTGCTGGCCCGCCCCGAGGCGCCCGAGGAGGAGCTCTGGGACGTCCTGCGCCGCGCCCGCCTCGACACCCTCATCGAGGGCCTGCCCGACGGCCTCGACACCATCGTCGGCGAGCGGGGCTACCGCCTGTCCGGCGGCGAGCGCCAGCGCCTCACCATCGCCCGCCTCCTGCTCGCCCGCCAGCGCGTCGTGATCCTGGACGAGGCCACCGCGCACCTCGACTCCACGTCGGAGGCCGCCGTCCAGGAAGCTCTGACCGAGGCCCTCGACGGCCGCACCGCCGTGGTCATCGCGCACCGCCTCTCCACCGTCCGCGCCGCCGACCTGATCCTCGTCGTGGAGAGCGGCCGCATCATCGAACGCGGCACCCACGAGGAACTCCTCGCAGCGGACGGCCGCTACGCCGACCTCTACCGCACCCAGTTCGCCGACGACCCGCCCCTAGAGCCCGTCGCCTGACCACCCCGCCCAAGCCCCGCGCCCCCGCCCCAGACCCAAGCGGGGGCGCTCCCACGCCCCCGCCGCGCTCGCGAACCCCACGTGACCGGGCCCGAACGCCGTCACCCTTTCGCGCCTGGCTCCTGCCATCTCGGCGGGCTGCGGTGGGTCAGGGGAGGGCGGTGAGGAGGTCGTGGAGGGAGCGGTGGACGTTGGTGCGCCAGCCGCCGCCCATGCCGCGGAAGGCGTGGGCGTTGACGGGGTCGTCCAGGTCGAAGCCCGCGTGCTCGACGAAGAGGCGGGTGCCGTGGCCCTCGGGGACGATCCGCCACGTCACCGTCGTGTCGAGGCCGCCACCACGCCAGCTGATGCGCAGCAGGCTCACCTCCTCGACGTCGAGGACGCGGCACGCGATCGTCCCGTCGAAGCCGATCGCCGGGATCGGCTTGGCGGTGAACGTGAAGCGGTGCCCGACGACGGCCTCGAAGTCGTTCGGCATCAGCCACCGGGCCAGCAGGTCCGGCTCGGTGAGCGCCCGCCACACCTTCGCGGGCGGATGCGGCAGGAACTCGTCCACCTCGATCGAGGCCCGCTCACCGCTCATGTTCCCCTCCTCCACGTCACACCCTGCGGAAACGGGCGACGGCGACGGCGCCCGACACCAGGACGATGGCGGCGGTCCATGCCAGCGCCCGCCCCACGTAGTGCCCGGCGCCGTGCCCGAGGCCCGCCGCGCCGCCCTGGGTGAGCGCCCGCACCGCGTCCATCATGACGGTGACCGGCTGGTGCTCGGCGAAGCCCCGCAGCCATCCGGGCATCGTCCCCACCGGGACGTAGGCGCCGGAGACGAAGCTCAGCGGCAGCGCGAGGAACCCCACGCCCTGCGCCGCCTGCGGGTTCGCGGTCAGCAGCCCCAGCGCCACGAACATCCACACGAACGCGGACCCGAACAGCGCGCACAACCCGAACCCGGCCAGCGCGGACGCCCAGCCGGCGTGCACCCGGAACCCCACGGCGAACGCCAGCGCGGCGCTCACCGCGAGGATCAGCGCGACGCGCACCGTGTCGGCGGCCACCTGGCCCGCGATCGCGGCCGTACGGGGCATCGGCAGCGACCTCAGCCGGTCCAGGTAGCCGGACGCGAGGTCGTCGGCGACCGCGACGGCCGCGCCCATCCCGGCGAACAGCCCGCTGACCGTCAGCAGCCCCGGGATCATGTAGTCGACGTACCCGACGCCGCCCGTGCCGATCGCGCCGCCGAACACGTACCGGAAGATGAGCAGGAACGCGACGCTCTGCACGAGGCCCATCACGATGATCTGAGGCGTCCGCAGCGTCCGCCGCACCCCTCGCTGAGCGACCACCCACGCCGCCGCCGCGAACCCCGTCCCACCGTCCACCGAAGTCACCGCCATGCCCCCTCACAACGCCACCGCCCGCTCCCGCGCCCCTGTGGGGTGACGGCCTCCGGCAGGGGTGGGCAGGCCGTACTTGAGCCCGTTCTCTGCATTGGCCGTTCTCGCCGGGTGGCGGCCCTGGAGGGGGGCTTGCACAGTGCGGCCGTGGTGTTCATGTGGGGGCCTTGTCCGGGGTGGTGGTGAGGGTCAGGAAGACCTCGTCGAGGGTGGGGCGGCGCAGGGTGATGTCCTCGATGGGGACGTGGTGGTCGGCCAGGGCCCGGACGGCTTTCAGGAGGTCGTCGGGGCCGTTGCCGGCGGGCATCGTCACCAGGAGGGACGACGGGTCGGTGTGGACGGGGGCGAGCGGCTCCAGGGCGCGGGCGGCGGGCGCCAGCGCGGCGCGGTCGCGGACGTGGACCTCGACCAGGTCGCCGCCGATCCGCGACTTCAGCTCCCGGGGGGTGCCCTCGGCCGCCACCCGGCCCCCGTCGATGATCACGACGCGGTCGGCGAGGCGGTCGGCCTCGTCCAGGTACTGGGTGGTGAGCAGGACGTTCGCGCCGTCCGCCACCAGCGCGCCGATGGCGTCCCAGAGTTCGATGCGGCCGCGCGGGTCGAGGCCGGTGGTGGGCTCGTCCAGCAGCAGCAGCCGGGGCGCGCCGACCAGGCTCGCGCCGAGGTCGAGGCGGCGGCGCGTCCCGCCCGAGTAGGTGCGGACGAGGCGGTCGGCCACCTCGTCCAGGGACAGCCGCGCGAGCACCGCGGCGGCGCTCGCGCGGGCGGTCCGGCGGTTCTGGCCGAACAGGCGCGCGACCATCTCCAGGTTCTCCCGGCCGGTCATCGCCGCCTCGACCGCCGCGTACTGGCCGGCCAGGCCGATGAGCCGCCGCACCCGGGCCGGGTCGCGGGCCGCGTCGACGCCGTCCACGCGCAGGGTGCCGCCGTCGGGCCGGACGAGCGTCGCCACCGAGCGGACGAACGTCGTCTTGCCGGCGCCGTTCGGGCCGAGCAGCGCGACGACCCGGCCCGGTTCGGCGACGAGGTCGAGCCCGTCGAGGGCCCGCACGTCCCCGAACCGTTTGACCAGGCCGGACGCCTCGACGACGGGGGTCACAGGTCCTCCTCGTCCAGCAGGTCGCGCAGGGTGGAGAGCTTCTCCCGCCAGAACCGCTCGTACGGGGTGAGCCACTGCGAGAGCTCCCGCAGGGGCGCGGGCTCCAGCCGGTAGAGGCGCTGCCGGCCGCTGCGCCGCTCGCTGACCAGCCCGGCGTCGCGCAGCACCTTGAGGTGCTCCGACACGCTCGGGCGGCTCATCGCGAAGTGCGCCGCGAGGTCGTTGACCGGGCGCGGCCCGTCCAGCAGGAGGGCGGTGAGCTCCCGCCGGACGGGGCTGGCCAGGGCCGCGAAGACGTCGACCGTCACCGCGCGGCCAGCACGATGCCGTTGCCGTCGGGGTCGGTCAGCGTCGCCTGCCGTCCCCACGGGAGGTCGTGCGGGCCCTCGACCTCCACTCCCGCGCCGCGCAGGTGCTCGCAGTCGGCGTCGAGGTCGGACGTCTCCAGCATCAGCCCGTGCACGCTGCCGGGCGCGGCGCCGGGCACGTGGTCCGCCAGGACCACGTTCGTCTCCGCGCCCTTCGGCGCCAGCTGGAGCCAGCGCACCGGCCCCGTAGAACGGTCCATCACCACTTCGAAGCCGAGCTTGCCCGCGTAGAACTCCTTCGCCGCGTCCTGGTCGGAGACCGGCACGGTCAGCAGCCGCACATGCGTGATGTTCATGCGCCCGAAGATAGGTAGGGGAACTCCTACCTGTCAAACGTAGGCGGACTCCTACGCATTGGCCGCCATGTTTGCCGGGCCGGTCGGGTGGCAGGTTGAGGGCATGCGTGCCGTCACCTACGACTCCTATGCCGACGACAACTCCCGCCTGAAGGTCGGGGACGTCCCGGACCCGAAGGTCGGTCCCGGGCAGGTCCTGATCGAGGTCCGCGCGGCGGGGGTCAACCCCGTGGACTGGAAGGTCATGACCGGCGGCCTGGACGGGATGATGGACGCGGTGTTCCCCGTCATCCCCGGCTGGGACGTCGCCGGCGTCGTGCGGGGGAGGGGGCCCGACACCCCGGAGTTCGCGGACGGCGACGAGGTCATGTCCTACGCCCGCAAGGACGTCGTCGGTGCCGGGACGTTCGCGCAGTACGTCGCGGTCGCGGCGGACGACGTGGCGCGCAGGCCCGCGTCGCTCGACTGGAACCAGGCCGGTGGGCTGCCGCTCGTCGGGATGACAGCGCAGCGCTCCCTCGACCGCCTGGAGATCGGGCCGGGCGACGTCCTGCTCGTCCACGCGGCGTCCGGCGGGGTGGGGAGCCTGGCGGTCCAGATCGCGCGCGACCGCGGCGCCCGCGTCATCGGCACGGCGTCCGAGAACAACCACGCCTTCCTGCGCGGCCTCGGCGCCGAGCCCGTCGCCTACGGGGACGGGCTGGTCGAGCGCGTCCGGGACCTGGCGCCGAGCGGGGTGAGCGCCGTCGCCGACTTCGTGGGCGGCCAGCTCGACACGACCCTCGCCGTCCTGGCCGAGGGCGGGCGGCACGTGTCGGTGGCCGACAACACGGTCGAGGAGCACGGCGGGCAGTGGATCTGGGTGCGTCCGAGCGGCGCGAAGCTGGCGGAGCTCGCGGCCATGGCCGACCGCGGCGCGCTCACGGTGGAGGTCGCCGGGACGTTCCCGCTGGAGAAGGTCGGCGAGGCGTTCGACGCCAGCCGCGGCGGGCACACGCGCGGCAAGCTCGTCATCACGCCCTAGCCCTCAGATCGACTTGCGTGCGAGACCGGCTCGCTCGGCCCTGTCCCGGTGCTCCGGGTCGGCCTGAAGCCGGTCCCTGTCGTGCGCGAGCCAGGTCGCCGGCTGCATGCACATCAGCTCACCGGTGACCGGGACGAGGATCACCCCGCCGAAGGGGTCGTCCCCGGCGAACCACACTCCGCGCTCTATTTCCCGGGGCCACCGGTCGGAGAACAGCGGCTCCCGGGCCGACATGCGAGGAGCGCCGTCGCCCACGGTCAGGAGTCGCACTCCACGGCCGTGGAGGTTGGACTTCCGCACGGGGGAGCGGAACCCGAACTCGTAGACCTTCAGCACCCGGTCGCATTTGCGCAGGTAGAAGATCTGGGGGAGCCAGAACCTCGTCCCCAGCGGCAACGCGACCAGGCCCGCTCCGATGAACGGGTAGAGGAAGCCGACGTCGGCGACGAGCGGCACGACCACCATCGCCGCGCCGGCCGCCACCAGCAGCAGGTAGCGCCTGATCAGGACCCTGTAGTGGTACCTCACCGGGCCCCGGCGGTCGGTGCCGTCGGTGGCGTAGGGGACGGCGCCGCCGAACGGCCTGTGGAGCAGCAGTTGCAGCGCCAGGAGCACCACGGTGCCGAGCCCGAGCATGCCGGGGATCGCGACCCAGAAGAAGGTGTCGCTGGCGACCGTCAGGACGAGCCCGTAGGAGACCGCGAAGCCCGCCGCGAGCCAGGCCGCCCGCCGCGCGCGGTCCCGCCGGTCGTGCGACCGCGGTTCCTCGCCGGTGCCGCCGGGCTCGGCCGGGGGCCTCCCCATGGCGCTCCCCTTTCGTCCGCTACGCCCGAAGATCAGGTGGTCGTCCAAGGTAGGGGTGGAACGCCCGGTATGGCCACCCCGTGCCACCGTCCGGCTCCATTCGGCGACCATCGTGGAGACTGGTAACTTGGTACCATGGTAAAAATTGAGCGGGTGCAGACCGGTGTGCGGATCGAGCGGAACGTCCTCAAGGTCCTCAAGGCTCTGGCCGAGTACCTCGACCTGTCCCTGGGCGACCTCGTGGAAGGCATCGCCCTGCACGCCTTCGAGGGCAAGGCCCCCTTCTCACCGGAGACGCTCGCCAAGATCGAGCAGCTCAAGGACGTCTACGGCCTGACGCTGACCGCGGCGGACGCGCACGTCCTGGACGAGACGCGATGACCGGCGCCCGGCACCGCCTCACCGGCCGCCTGACGGTCGCGCTGCCTCCCGGCGAGGCGTTCCACCTGTTCACCGCGCAGGGCGAGCGGCGATGGGCGCCGCGTTGGGAGCCGTCCTTCCCCGCGCCCGCCGCCGACGACGCCGAGCCCGGGACGGTCTTCCAGACCCCCGACCACGATCACGGCCGGACCACCACCTGGATCGTCGTGGACGCGGCCCCCGGGCGGCGCATCCGCTACGCGCGCGTCACCCCGGGCGTCAGCGCGGGAACGGTCTCCGTCGTCCTGGACGAGGCCGGCGCCCACAGCAGGGTGACCGTCAGCTACGAACTCACCGCGCTCTCCAGCGACGGAGCCGTCCACCTTCGCCGTTTCGCCAACGGATACTCCGCATTCCTGGACGCCTGGCAGGACGCCATAGCCAAGGCCCTGCGCGAAGGCTCCCAAGGCCCGGTCGCCTGACCGGCGACCGACGCTCAGGGCGCGCACTCGTCCCGCTTCGCAGGCAGAGGGAACCCGTTCGCGGCGACCGGTCGAGTACCGGGTGAAAGCCCACCGAAAGGACCCCTGTGAACGGACGAGTCACATGATGGCCGTACCTTCCGGGACGGAATCAGACGTCCCACCCGGCACGGTGACGGACGCCGCGGTCCTGCGGGAGTCGCTCCGGCAACCCGAGCGCTTCGCGGACCTCTTCGACCGGCACGGCGACGAGATCCACCGCTACGTCGCCCGCCGTCTCGGCCCCGACATGGCCGAGGACGTCGTCGCGGAGACGTTCCTGACCGCCTTCCGCAAACGCGCACGGTACGACCTCGGGCGGGCGGACGCGCGCCCGTGGCTCTACGGGATCGCCACGCACGCCCTGCGCGAGCACCGCCGGGCGGAGGCCCGCCGCAACCGGGCCCTGGCCCGCGCGGCGCCGGACCGGCCGGAGGAGTCCTTCGACGAGCGCAGCACCGCCCGGGTGGCCGCCGGCCGGCTCCGGCCGGAACTCGCCGCCGCGCTCGCCCGGCTCTCGGCCGCCGACCGCGACCTGCTCCTGCTCATCGCCTGGGCGGAACTGAGCTACGACGAGGCGGCCCGGGCCCTCGGCGTCCCCATCGGCACGATCAAGCTGATGAAGAAGGCGAAGCCGAAGCCGCCGACGGCCGAGGAGCGCGACTCCACGGCCTTCGAACTCGTCAGCCGCTCCATGCGCGACGCCGTACTCCCCTCGAAGATCGAGGCGGCGCTGTACGGCGCCGCCGCCCGGATCCCCGGCGTGCGCTACGAGCCCGCGGCCGCCGATCTGGGGCGTCGCCGCGGGGTCACGCTCTACCGTGTCGAGAACGGCTACCTGCGCAGCGAGATCCTCATCGACCCGAGGACCTATGCCTACCTGGGCTTTCGCGCGATCGCCGTGAAGGACCACCGAGAGCCCGGCCTGCTGCCGTTGAAGCGGGGCCAGATCACGGGCTGGGGCGCCCTGACGGCGTCGTCCTTCGTGCCGAAGCCGGGCGGTCGCGGCTGACCGGGGGCGAGCCCGGGATGACGCCCCGCCCGGCCGGAGCCGCCGGAGCGGGCGGGGCGTCGTCGCCGCTCGCGTCCGGTCAGTCGACCAGCGCACCGGCCGTGATGTTGACCTGGGTGGACGTCAGGCTGGCGGCGTGGTCGGAGGCCAGGAACGCGGCGACTCGGCCGACGTCGGTGAGCGTCGCGGCGCGCTTGAGCAGGGTGGCGTCGACCATCTGCTGCTTCACCGGGTCCGGCAGGGCGTCGCCGGGGATGCCGCCGGTGCGCATCGACAGGACGCGGACCGAGTGCGGCCCGAGTTCGCAGGCCCACTGGCGGCGCATCGCCTCCACCATGTCGCAGCCGATCTGCACCGTCCCGATGCCGGGCATCCTGTTGGTGGCGTCGGACCCGCCGAAGTGCAGGATGACGCCCGAGCCCTGCTTGACCATGTGCCGCGCGGCGGCCTTGGTGGTCACGAGGAACGAGCGCGCGATCTTGTCCATGGCGCGGCCGAAGTCCGCGGCCGGCATCTCGATCATGGGCCGGAACAGCGCGTCCTGGGAGATGAGGTTGACCGACACGTCGACGCTGCCGGCCGTCTCCACGACCGAGTCGACCCAGCCGTTCACGGCGTCCTCGTCCAGGGCGTCCACGCGGGCCGTCTCGGCGAGGCCGCCCGCGGCCCGGACCTCCTCGGCGACGGCGTCGAGCGTGGCGGGAGTGCGGCCGGCGAGGAAGACCCGCGCGCCCTCGGCCGCGAAGCCGCGCGCCATGGCGCCGCCGATGGTGCCGCCACCGCCGTAGATCACCGCGGTCTTGTTCTCGAGAAGCATCGTGGTTCTCCGTTCCGTTCGAGGTGGCCACGACGCTACGAGCGCGGCGGGACGACCCGCATCGGTCATCGAACGGATGTTCAACGGCGCAGGTCGGCAGGGGTGTGCGGGCCTGGAAGGGGCCGGGCGGGCGAGTCGGGCGCGGGGATGCGGCGGCAGGCCTAAGTCATGTGTCCGATACCAGCCGGGCCAGTTCCGCGCGGCGGGTGACGCCGATCTTCGGGTAGGCCTTGTAGAGGTGGTGGCCGACGGTGCGGGGGCTGAGGTAGAGCTGCGCGCCGATCTCCCGGTTGCTGAGCCCGGCGGCGGCGAGCCGAACGACCTGGAGCTCCTGCGGGGTCAGCCTCCTCAGCGGGTCGGCGTCCCCGGAGCGGGCGGCGGGCCGGTCCCCGAGGACCTCCAGCTCGGCGCGGGCGCGCTCGGCCCAGCAGTCGGCGCCGAGCCGGGCGAACGCCTCCCGCGCGGCGATCAGCTCCTCCCGGGCCTCGGTGCGGCGGCGCCGGCGGCGCAGCCGTTCCCCGTACAGCAGGCGGGTCCGCGCGGCGTCGTAGGCGCGGTCGCCGTGCAGGCCGAGGGCGGTGCGGTAGTGCTCGTCCGCCTCGTCGCCGGTGGCGAGGAGGGCGCGGCAGCGGGAGACCAGTGCGGTGCTCGACGTGGCCGCCGCCCACGTCTCGAACGCGGGAAGGTAGGTGCGGGCCAGCTCCGGGCGCCCGGCGCGCACCGCCGCCTCCGCGTGGTCCGGGACGGCGCGGATCAGCACGTCGTGCCGTGCCGGGCCGGAGCACACCGCGTCCAGCCGGTCCAGGGCGGCGCCGGCGTTCCCCTCGGCGAGGTCGAGCAGGCCGAGGCCCCACGACGCGAGCGCGGTGTTGGTCGGGTGCAGGTCGGCGTGTTCGAGGACGCCCGGCGCCAGGGTCCGGCTCCGCGCGGCGTCCGACTCCAGCCGCACCGTGATGCACCGCAGCGCGGTCACCTGCGTGTCCATGCCGATGTCGGCGGCCAGCGACATGCCCTCGGACGCCGCGGCGTCCGCGCCGCGCAGGTCGCCGAGCAGCACCCGCCCGATCGCGAGGCCCTCCAGGATGTAGGGGAGCCAGCCGAGCGCGCCCCGTGCCCTGGCCTGCGCTGCCATGTCCTCCAGCAGCCCGGTCGCGCCCCGGTCGTCGGCCACGAGCAGGCCCATGAAACCGCCGATGATCAGTTCGACGGTCTCCTCGACGTCGCCGCTCCGCGCCGCCTCGAACAGGGCCCGCATCCGGGGGACGGCCGCCGCCGCGCCGTCCCCCAGCCGCCCGTAGGCGATCAGCGCGGCGGTCACCGACGCCTTCGGCGAACCTCCGGGCAGCCGGATCCGCCCGAGCAGCTCGACGCCGCGCCGCACCAGGTCGTGGGCGCCGGCGTCGCGGGCGGACCAGACGGCCTCCGTCAGCATGGACACCGCCTGCTCGGGATCGCTCCCGGCGATGAGCGCCGCCGCCCGCAGCGCCAGCTCGGCGTCGGCCGCGGGCGAGACGCGCTCGTAGGCGACCTGGGCGCGGATGAAGGTGGCCTCGGCGACGACGCCGTCCCGCGCGGTGAGGTGCTCGGCCTCCTCGGCGAGGCGGGTGGCCTGGTCGGGCCGGCCGGCGTCGTAGGAGGCCCGCGCCGCGTGGACGAGCCGCCGGGCCTTGCCCTCCGGCTCGGTGCTGAGCCGCGCGGCGCGCTCGTAGGCGGTGGCGACGGCGGCCGTCCCGCCGCGCAGCTCGGCGCGGTGCGCGACCCGCTCCAGCTCGGCGGCGACGCCCTCGTCCGGGCCGGTCGCGGCCGCCGCCAGATGCCAGGCGCGCCGGTCGGCGTGCTCGTCGCCGCGCAGGACGCCCGCCAGGGCGCCGTGGACGTCGATCCGCCGGTGGTGGGCCGCGTCCTGGTAGGTGACGGCGCGGATGAGCGGGTGGCGGAACCGCACCTCCTCGCCGTCCAGGACCACGAGCCCGGCCTCCTCGGCGGGCCCGAGGTCGGCGGGCGTCAGGCCGAGCGCGTCCCCGGCGCGCAGCACGATGCCGAGGTCGGCGGTGCCGTCGGCGGCGACGACCAGGAGCAGCCTGCGGGTGGCGTCCGGCAGCTCGGCGAGCCGGCGCCGGAACGTCTCCTGCACCCTGCCGCCGACCGGCAGCGGACCGGCGGGACGGGCGGGCCGCGACCGCAGGGCGTTGCCCAGCTCGATGAGCGCCAGCGGGTTGCCGGCCGCCTCGTCCAGCAGGCGCTCCCGCACCGGCACGGTCAGGCCGGGCGCGCGCGCCGCCACCAGGTCCTCGGCGGCGGCGCGGTCCAGGCCGGTCAGCCGCAGCACCTCCAGGCCGCGGTCGGGGAAGGGGCGGGCGCCGTCCCGCGCCGTGAAGATCATGGAGATGGGGTCGGCGCCGAGCCTGCGGGCGGCGAACAGCAGCGCGTCCAGCGACGCGGTGTCCAACCACTGCGCGTCGTCCACCAGGCACACCAGCGGGCGGTCGGCGGCCAGCTCCGACAGCAGCGTGAGCGTGGCCGCGCCGATCAGGAAGCGGTCGCCCGCGGGGCCGGAGCCGAGGCCGAACGCCGACCGCAGCGCCGCCGCCTGCTGCCCGGGCAGCGCGTCGAGGCGGTCGCCGTACGGGTGGAGCATGAGGTGCAGCCCGCCGAACGCCAGCTCGGTCTCGGACTCGACGCCGGTCCCGCGGATGATCCGCATGTCCCCGGCGCCCGCCGCGATCTGTTCGACCAGGGCCGTCTTGCCGATCCCCGCCTCGCCCTGGACCACCACGGTCCTGCTCCGCCCGGCGCGAGCGTCCACCAGCAGCCCGGCCAGGTGGCCGAGCTCGCGGTCTCGCCCTATGAACACGTCGAGAACACTACAAGCCGGACCGCCCGCCCACCGGCCGCATCCACGACAGGGAGAGGCCCTGGGGAGCGATGTGCTCCCCAGGGCCTCGGTAGTTGCTCTCAGAGTGTCAGCGGACGCGGATCAGTTCTGGTTCCGCGCCTGCTCCACCTGCGCCTTGATCTCGTCGGCGGATTGGCTGCCGCTCACCGTCGTGATCGTGTGGTGGGCGCCGTTGTGGCCGGACTGGACGTCGACCTGCCCGGTCGGCGAGAGCTCCGCCTGGTTCTTGAGTATCTTCGCGTTCGTGTCCCCCATGCCCTGCGTGGGGTTGTCGAAGCGCTGCGGGTTCTTCTCGGCCATCTCGGTTTCCCTTGTTTGGCGTGTTGGGTGACCTCCGTGCTGCCACCCCTGCGGGTGATCGTTGCCGGGAAGGCCGCCGCTGTCAAAGCCCGCACCTCGGACCAGGGGGCCTGGGCTCGGCCGCGGTGCCGTTTCACCCGGTACGTCGGCGTCCGCCGACCGGCTACCGGCGTGCCTTCCGCTCCGGCGTGTCCGCCCCCGGCCGTAGGGTGGGGCCATGTACTCGACGCGGGTGTCGCGGCACGTGAAGGCCCGTCCCTCGGACGTCTACCGGGCGCTCGTCGACGCGGACGCGATCATGAGGTGGCGGGTCCCCGACGGCATGACCAGTGAGGTGCACGAGTTCGACGGCCGCGAGGGCGGCGCGTTCCGGATCTCGCTCACCTACGACGCGCCGACAGCCGCCGGCAAGTCGTCGGCGCACACCGACACCTACCACGGGCGGTTCGTGGAGATCGTGCCCGGCGAGCGCGTGGTCGAGGTGTTCGAGTTCGAGACCGCCGATCCCGCTCTCCAGGGCGAGATGACGATGACCACGACGCTCACCGAGGTCGACGGCGGCACCGAAGTGCTCATCGTCCACGAGGGCATGCCCGACACCGTGCCCGCCGCCGACAACGAGACCGGCACGCGAATGGCCCTGGACAACCTCGCCAGGCTCGTCGAGACGTCCTAGGCTGTGGTTCAAAGTTCCGGCCCACTTCGCTCGCCTGGCGGCTCGCTACGCGACCGTGCCTTGGCGAACACGGCATCGCTTCGCGATCTGCCCGGCTCCGCTCGCCTCCGGCATCGCTCCACCGGCCAGGTCACGCGTTCGCGCGCGTGACCGAAGCCACTTCGAGACAGGCCCTAGCCGCCGTTCAGGGCGCGTTGGGCGAGGATCGTCGCGCCCTTGACGGCGGCCTGGTCGTCCAGGTGTGTGCGCAGCACGCGGGGCGGGGTGCGGAACGTCAGGCGGGCGGCCAGGCGTGATTCGAGGGGGGCCAGCAGCGCGTCGCCGGCGCGGGCGAGGCCGCCGCCCATGACCACGAGGCCCGGGTCCAGCAGCAGCGTCGCCGCGGCGAGGCCGTCGGCCAGGCAGTCGAGCGCCTCCGACCAGACCCGCCCCGCCCTCTCCTCGCCCCTCCCGGCCCGCGCGATCACCTCTTCGGCGGGGACGCCCCCGCCGTGGCGGCGGGAGACGGCGGAGGCGGAGGCGTAGGTCTCCAGGCACCCCCGGTTCCCGCAGGCGCAGGGCTCGCCGCCGGGACGGACGACGACATGGCCGATCTCGCCGCTCCAGCCGACCGTCCCCGGGTAGGGGGCGCCGTTCAGGACGAGGGCGGCGGCGATTCCGGTCCCGATGGCCATGAAGACGAAGTCGCCCGCGTCGCGGCCCGCCCCCAGCACGGCTTCGGCCAGGCCGCCGGTGCGGACGTCGTGGCCGATGGCGACGGGGACGCCGAGGCGCTCGCGGGCCAGGCGCAGGAACGGCACGTCCCGCCACCCGAGGTTGGCGGAGTGGACGGCCGTGCCCGCCGCCTCGTCCACGATGCCGGGCAGAGCGATGCCGGCGGCGCGGGCGGGGGAGCCGAGGGACGCGGCGCGGGCGGCGAGGTGGGCGGCGAAGTCGAGGACGCCGCCCACCGGGTCGGCCCGGTCGGTGGGCCGCGACTCGCTCGCCAGAACTGCCGCGTCCGCGCCTGCCGGCGCATCCTCGCCGACCAGGGCGGCCTTCATCGTCGTGCCGCCCACGTCCAGGCCGATCAGGGTCACTTGACCGAGCCCGCCGTCAGGCCGCCGATGAGGTAGCGCTCGATGAAGACGAACAGGACGACCACCGGAATGATCGCGATCAGCGAGGTGGCGAACAGGTACTGCCAGTGCGCCTGGTACTGGGTCACGAAGGACGGGATGCCGACGGTGAGCGGGCGGCGGTCCGGGGACGCGGTGACCGTCAGCGCCACGATGTACTCGTTCCAGGCCGCGATGAACGTGTAGACGATCGCGGTCACGACGCCCGGCATGGAGATGGGCAGGGTGACGCGGGTGAGGGCGCCGATGCGGCCCGCGCCGTCCAGGAAGGCGGCCTCTTCCAGTTCCTTCGGGATGCTGGAGAAGTAGCCGTGCAGGATCCAGATGCAGAACGGCAGGTTGAACGCCGCGTTCACCAGGATGAGCGACAGCAGCGTGTCGGTGAGGTCGAGCGCGACCATCTCCCGGTAGATGCCGATCACCAGCGCGGTCGGCGCGAACATCTGCGTGACCAGGACGAGCAGCAGGAACGCCCCGCGCCCCCGGAAGCGGTTGCGGGCCGTGTAGTACGCGGCGGGCATCGCGCAGGCGAGGGTGACGAGGGTGGCGGCGGCCGCGACGGTGAGGGAGACCCGCATGTAGGTCCAGACGGGCGCGGCCGACCAGACGTCCACGAAGTTCGACCACGTCCAGTGCGTGGGCAGGTAGGTGCCCGGCGACTTCGTCAGCTCGCGTTCGGGCTTGAGCGCGGTGACGAACATCTGCAGGTAGGGCAGCAGGAACGCCAGGGCGACCAGCCAGCCGACGCCCGTGAGGACGATCCGGCGCGTCATCGGACCCTTCCTTCCTGGGGGCGACCCCCGGGCCCCCGGGACCGGAGGTCCGATGATCCTCGCTTCGCTGCGGTCATCGGACCTCCTCCCGCCAGCGGGCGGCGCGCAGGTACAGCAGCACCATCACGAGGATCAGGGCGAAGTTCACGACCGCCATCGCGCCGGACTCGCCGACGTTCTGGTCGTAGAAGGCGAGTTTGTACATGAACGTGGTGGTGGTGTCGGTCTTGCTGCCGGGGCCGCCGCCCGTCATCGCCCAGATGATCGGGAACGAGTTGAAGACATTGATCACGTTGATGATCGACGCGATGAGGATCGCGGGGCGCAGCAGCGGCAGCGTGATGGCGAGGTAGGTGCGCAGGTGCCCGGCGCCGTCGACGCGGGCCGCCTCGTACACGTCGGCGGGGATCGTCTGGAGCCCGGCGAGGATGACGAAGGAGGTGAACGGCAGGGACACGAACACCGCCACCCACATCATCCACAGCATCGCCTGCCCCGGATGCGCCAGCCAGTTCACCGGCTCGTCGATCACGTGCAGGTCGAGCAGCACGCGGTTGACCAGGCCGGAGTAGTTGTCCAGCATCCACTTCCAGATCAGCGCCGTCATCAGCACCGAAGCCGCCCACGGGACGATGACCGCCCAGCGCACGACGCGGCGGCCGGGGAAGCGGGCGTTCAGCAGCTGGCCGAGGGCGAGCGAGAGCACCATCGTGATGACGACGACCCCGGCGACCCACAGCAGCGTCCGCAGCACGACCGGGACGAGGTCGTCCTCGCCGAACAGGTCGGTGTAGTTGCCGCCGCCCCGGTAGCCGAGCGTGACGCCGGACGAGCTGATCTTCTGCAGCGAGGTGCGGACCATCTCGATGACGGGCCACAGCACCACGATCGCGATGAGCGCGAGGGACGGGGCGAGCCACGGCAGCGGCGCCAGGGCCCGTCCGGTCCGCCGGAGGAGGGAGGGGCGGGGGGCCGTCGAGGCGGCGGCCCCCCGCTCCCTGGCCTTGAGTTCCTGCACTCAGCCGGCCTTCTCGGCCGTCTCCTGGATCTTGTCCAGGACCTTCTTCGGGTCTTCGTTCGCGGCGGCGGTGCCGAGGTCCTGCTTGACCGCGCCCGCGACCGCCGACCACGCCGGGTTGGACGTCGGCGCGAACTTCGACGTCGGCAGCGCGTCCACGAACTGCTTCATGTACGGGTCGGCGCTGAGCGCGTCACCGGCCGACTTCGTCACCGGAAGGAAGCCCTCGGTCTTGAGGAACTTCGAGGTGTTCTCCTTCTGGTAGAAGAAGTCGAGGAACTTCTTGACGGCCTCCTTGTTCTTGCCGCCGTCCTTCTTGAACGCGGCGAGGACGTCCATCACGCCGAGCGTGTTGTGCTCGGTGCCGCCCTTGCTCGGCAGCGGCGCGACGCCGAAGTCCAGGTCCTTGTTCACCGGGTCGATGAACCCGGCCTTGGTGAACGGCCCGCCGATCGCCATGCCGATCTTGCCCTGCGCGAACTGGTTGAACACCGTCTTGCGGTCGGTGGTCTCCGGGTTCGGCTGGGTCAGCCCGGACTTGTTGAGGTCCTTGAGGAAGGCGAGGGTGTCGACGTTGGCCTTCTGGTTGATCGCCCACTTGCCGGACGCGTCGACCCAGCCGCCGCCGTTGTTCATCGCCCAGGAGTAGAACTCGGCCTGCGACTCCTCGGGGCCGAGCGGCAGCCCGTACCCGGTCGCGCCCGCCTTCTTGATCTTCTCCGCGTCCGCCCTGACCTCGTCCCAGGTGGCGGGCGGGTCGCTGATGCCGGCCTTCTTGAACAGGGCCTTGTTGTAGAAGAGCAGGCGGGCGCTGGAGATGAACGGCAGGCCGTACTGCGCGCCGTTGTACTGCGCCTGCTGGACGAAGGTCGGCGTGAAGTCGCCGAGCGTGCCCGGCGACAGCACCTCGTCGGCCTTGTAGATGAGGCCGTCGCGGGCGAAGTCGGAGAACGCGTTGTAGTTGAGGACGTCCGGAACCTGCTTGGTCTGGACGTAGGTCTTCACCTTGGCGTCCATCTGGGTCCAGTCGACCATCTCCAGGTTGACCTTGTAGCCCGAGTTCTTCGCCTCGAAGTCCTTGATCAGGGCGTCCCAGTAGGGCTTGGTGTTGTCGTCGTAGATCGCGGCGACGAACTTGATGGTCTTGCCGTCGGAGTCGCCTCCCGACGAGCTGCCCTTGCCGCAGCCGCTGACGCCGAGTGCCACGGTCAGGCCCGCGGCGACGACGCCCATGAGGTGCCGTTTCATCTGTCCCCGCCTTCTCCGGCTTTCGCGCATGAAAGATTCTGCGCGGTGTGAACGCCCCCCGAGCACAAACGCGCGTGGTGGGGAAGAAGATAAACACTGGTCCGTACCAGTTCAAGGGGCCCGTAAAGCACGAATCTCAACCGTTATGCGAGGTTTCGGAGCGACCGATCTGGTCCGGTGCCCACGCTGGGCTGGTCTGGTCGTCCGACAGCAGCGTCCGTGTGTTCGCTCCGGGCTCCGCCGGGGGCGCCGTCCTGATGCGGCCAGCCGACTGAGATGTCCGTCATCTTGCCTGCGTCCTGTTTTGCCCCAGCTTGACCGGGTAACCCGGCGCCGTACCCGAGTTGGACGATGAGGTGGACAGGACATGAAACTCCGGACGGGCCCGATCGCGGGCGCGGCCGCCGGCGCCGGCGGGGCGCTGGCCGCGCTCTCGGCGCGGCGCCTGGCACGCCGTGCCTTGGCCGGGCTCGTCACCCGGCTCGAACGGCGGCTCGACCGTGCGGTCCGGAGCCTCACCGCGAAAGCGGAGCAGGCCGGCCCGCTGGGCAAGGCCGCCCTGGCCGGGGTGAAGGCGCTGCAGGAGGGCAAGTCCCCCTTCCGCGCGCTGCTGAGCTTCGGCTGGACGGCCCTGAAGGAGACCCTCGCCGGCATCTTCGGGCGGGGGCGAAAGGGGAAGCTGACCAACATCGTCGAGCAGATCGACGTGGGCGCGCCGCGCCGGCTGGTCTACGACCAGTGGACGCGGTTCCAGGACTACCCGTCCTTCATGAAGAAGGTCGTCAGCGTCGACCAGGCCGACGAGGCCAGGCTGAACTGGAAGGCCAAGATCTTCTGGTCGGCGCGGACCTGGGAGTCGACGATCGTCGAGCAGGTCCCCGACGAGCACATCGTGTGGCGTTCGAAGGGCCCCAAGGGCTACGCCCACGGGTCGGTCAGCTTCCACGAGGTGACGCCCGACCTGACCCGCGTCCTGCTCGTCCTGGAGTACCACCCCGTCGGCCTGTTCGAGCGGACGGGCAACCTCTGGCGCGCCCAGGGCCGCCGGACCCGGCTGGAACTGAAGCATTTCCGCCGCCACGTGATGACGCAGGCGCTCCTCCACCCGGACGAGGTGGAGGGCTGGCGCGGCGAGATCCGCGACGGCGAGACCGTCACCAACCCCAAGTGAGGAAGCGGAACATGGCACGCGCAAACCCGATGGGCAAGCTGCCCGTCGGACAGATCGCCAAGAGGCTGCCGATCGGTGGGCGCAAGCGCTCGTCCGGTCTGAGCGCCATCACCAAGGCCCTCCCGGGCGGCCGGGCCATCGGCACCGCCGGCGGCGTCCTGCTCGGCGCGGGCGCGGCCGTCGCGGCGAGCCGGGCCATCGCCGGCAACCGCGGCGCGCAGGGCTCCGACCAGGGCGACGAGGAGCAGCCGAAGGCCTCCGGCGCCAAGAACGGCGCCAAGGACGAGAGCGAGAAGGACGCCAAGTCCGGCGCCAAGGACGAGGCCAAGGCCGACGCCAAGAAGGACGACGCCAAGGACGCCAAGGACGCCGGCAAGGACGAGCAGTCCGACGGCAAGGGCAAGGGCATCTTCGGCAAGCTCAAGAACATCCTGCCCGGCGGCGGCAAGGGCAAGGGCGGCAAGGGCGGCGGGAAGAAGGTGAAGGTCACCAACATCATCGAGCACACCGACATCGGTGCGCCCGCCCGCCTCGTCTACGACCAGTGGACGCAGTTCCAGGACTACCCGTCCTTCATGAAGAAGGTCATCAGCGTCGACCAGGCCGACGACACCAAGCTGAACTGGAAGGCCAAGATCTTCTGGTCGGCGCGCACGTGGGAGTCGACGATCGTCGAGCAGGTCCCCGACGAGCACATCGTGTGGCGCTCGAAGGGCCCGAAGGGCCACGTGGACGGGACGGTCAGCTTCCACGAGCTGTCGCCGAACCTGACCCGCGTCCTGGTCGTCCTGGAGTACCACCCGCAGGGCTTCATGGAGCGGACCGGCAACATCTGGCGTGCCCAGGGCCGCCGCGCCCGGCTGGAACTGAAGCACTTCCGCCGGTACGTGATGACGAACTCGCTCACCCGCGCGGACGAGATCGAGGGCTGGCGCGGCGAGATCCGCGACAGTGAGGTCGTCCGGACGCACGAGGAGGCCATGGAGGAAGAGGAGAAGACCGGCAAGGGCGGCTCCGCGACCTCCAAGGACAAGGGCTCGGAGAGCGCCAAGGACTCCAAGGACTCCGACGCCAAGGCCTCCCGGAACGGCCGGAGCACCCGGAGCTCCTCCTCCGGCACCTCCCGCAACGCCAAGTCCGAGGACCGCGAGGAGGAGTACGAGGAGGCCCGCTGACCGGCGGCCGGCCGGTCAGCGGATCAGCCGGGCCAGCTCGACGCGCGAGCGGATCCCGAGGCGGGTGAAGACGTTGCGGAGATGGTGGTCGATCGTCCGCGGGCTGAGCAGCAGGCGCGCAGCGATCTCCCGGTTGGTCGCCCCCTCGGCGGCCATCCGGGCGATCTGCGCCTGCTGCGCGGTGAGCTTGCCGAAGCCGCTCGCCGCCCGCGGCGCGGTCTCCCCGGCGGCGCGCAGCTCGGCGCGGGCCTGCGCCGTCCACGGGGCGGCGCCGTAGCGCTCGAAGACGCGCAGCGCGGCGCGCAGGTGCTCGCGGGCGGCACGGGGACGCCGCCCGCGCCGCAGCCTGTGCCCGAACAGCAGCTCCGTGCGGGCCAGCTCGAACACGGCGTCTCCGGCCTCGTGCAGGCGGAGGGCCTCGGTGAAGTGCTCCTCGGCCTCGCCGTCGCAGCCGGCCAGCAGGGCCAGGCAGCGGCGGGCGAGCGCCTCCGGTCCGGGGGGTGAGCCGATCCCGTCCACCCAGCGGCGGAAGTGCTCGTAGGCGGCGGCCGCCGCGTCGTGCTCGCCGGTGCGGACCAGCGCCTCGACCAGGTGCGGGACGGCGAGCAGCCGCGCCGGCGGATGCGCGAGCCCGGCGCCGCCCGGCAGCCGCAGCCGCGCGGCCGCGTCGGCGGGCCGGTCCGCGGCGAGGTCGAGGCACGCGGGCGCCCAGGACCCGAGGGCGCCCGCGCGGGCGAGGCCGCGCTCGTCGGCGGTGCCGGTGAGCTGCTCCAGCAGCTCGCGCGTCCTGGCCTCGTCTCCGTTGAAGGAGGCGGTGAGCGCCAGGGTGGCGAGCTGCTCCGTGGCGTGCCCGTGCAGGTGGGTGGCCCGGGCGAGGCGCAGGCCGTCGTGGCAGGCGGCGATCGGTGCGGGGGGATGCCCGAGGAGGACCTCGCAGCGCCCGGCGGCCACCAGCGCGAACGACTCGGCGGGCACGTCGCCCGCCCGCCGGGCCGAGGCGACCGCCGCGGCCGTCAGCGCGCGGGTGCGGCGGGCGTTCCCGAGCGAGAGGGCCGAGAGCGCCGCCCACACCTGCGCGACCGGGTCCGCCACGTCCGTGCCGAGGCGCTGGGCCTGGTGGAGCCGTTCGGCCGCCTCCCGGTACCGGCCGCGGATCGTGGCCGCGACCCCGGCGAGGTGGGCGAGCAGCAGCTCGGTGCGCGGGCCGGTCCGGGCGAGGCCGAGCGTGCCGGCGCGCTCGGCGATCTCCAGGTGGGCGCGGCGGTCGCCGGCGGCGTCGGCGGCCTCGGCGGCCCACATCAGCGCGTCCAGCGCCGCCTGCGCGTCGGTCCCGGCGAGCCGCTCGGCCGCGTCGCGCAGCCTCCGGACCGCCGTCGCGGGGGAGCCCGCCGCCGCGTCGATCTCTCCGCGCAGGGCGGCGGCGCGAGCGGCGCGGTGCCCGTCGCAGGCGCGCGGGCGGACCTGCCGGAGCATGGCGCGGGCCCGCCGCGACCGCCCGCTCGCCCAGGCGTCCCCGGCGGCGGACAGGTACCGGTCCGTCCGCGCGCCGTGCTCGACGGTCAGCGCCGCGGAACGCTGCCACATCCGCCAGGAGTCGGCGTACCGGCCCGCCCTCCTGGCCGCGTCCGCCGCCCCCGCCAGCTCGGCGGCGAGCCGGTCGTCGGGTTCGCCCGCCACGGCCGCGCGGTGCCAGAGCCGCCGCGGCCGCTGCCACTCCTGGACGAGGGCGCCGGCGAGCAGCGTGTGGGCGTCCTGCCGCTCCTCCCGCGAGGCGTCCGCCCACAGCGAGGACCGGACGAGCCGGTCGCGGACCGCGACCCCGTCGCCTTCGAACCGCAGCAGTCCCGACTCGCGCGCGGCGTCGAGGTCGCCGTCGCCGACGCCGTCCGCCCGGGCGGCCCGCGCCATCGTCGCGGCGCCGAGCCACTCCTCCGCCGCGGCCATCAGCACGAGGCGCCGGGCCCCGGAGGGCAGCGCCAGGTAGCGGCGCCGGTGCAGGGCGCGCAGGGAGCTGGACGGGGGCAGCGCCCGCGGCGGCGGCGCGGCCCCCGACAGCTGCCCGGGGGTCAGCGCGGCGGCCAGCTCGCGGATCGCCAGGGGCCGGCCGCAGGCCAGGTCGACGATCTCCTCGATCAGGTCGCCGCCCGCCGAGCCGTCCAGGTCGCTGCCGAGGGCGTCCCGCAGCACCCGCCGGCCCGCGTCCTCGGCGAGGGGGCCGAGCCGCAGCCGCCGGACGCCGGCGAGCGCGCCGGCGTCCGGTTCCCCGTCGCGGGCGGCGAAGAGCACGGCCGCGCGCTCGTCCGCGACCCGCCGTGCCGCGAAGGCGAGCACCTCCAGGGACCTGGCGTCGAGCCAGTGGACGTCGTCGGCCCAGCACAGCACGGGCCTGTCGCGCGCGACCCGGCCCAGCAGCTCGCACACCGCCGTGGACAGCACGAACGAGTCGCCGCGGGGCGCGCCGTGCAGGATCGTTCCGAGGGCGTCCCGGTGCGCCGGCGTCAACCGCGCGACCTGCTCGGCCAGCGGCCGCAGCAGCCGGTGGAGCCCGGCGTAGGCGACGCCGGACTCGCCGGGGACGCCGGTCGTGCCGAGCACGCAGAAGGCCGTGCCCGCGCCGCGTGCGGCGGCCTCCAGGAGGGCCGTGCGGCCGGCGCCGGCCTCCCCGGTGACGACCAGGGCTCCGCCGTGCCCGTCCCGGGCCCGGCCGAGGATCTCCTCGACCGTCCGGAGGTCGCGTTCGCGCCCGTGCAGCTGTTCGTCCGTCATGCCGGTCCCTCCTAAGCGGGGAGCCTCCCTCGCCCGGAGCCGCGGGAGGGAGGCTCCACCGGGCGGGATCTCAAAAGGGAAGGGGACCCCGAGTCAACACGGGCGCCCGGCACGGGTCCAGAGCGACTTCCGGTTTCGGGGACGCGGCGCAATCCGGACCGGCGCCCGTTGTGAGCGGCCACAGTGTCGCCGTCCCTCGTTGGCCCGTGCGCCGCCGCGGGTGGCACGATGAGGCCCCCGCGTTGTGCGGGAGCGCCAGTGCTGGAGGTGGCCCGCGATGAACGTCGGCCAGGTGGACGCCGATCGCACGATCATGCGCAAGGCGGTGCTGCGGCTCGCGGACCGGCTGCCCGACCTCGCCGACCGGCTCACCGCCGAGATCCTGTCCGGTGACCGCGGCGACCGCGACGACGCGTTCCGCCACGACGTGTGGGAGATGTGCCATACCGGGCTCGGGCACGGCTTCAAGACGATCCTGGACCCGGACCGGGGCCGCGCCGACCTGGAGTGGGCGCGGCGGCTCGGGCAGCGGCGCGCGCACCAGGGGCAGCCGCTCGACCAGCTGCTGCGCTCCTACCGGCTCGCCGGGCGGGTGTTCTGGGAGGCCGTCGTCGAGGTCGTCGGCCGGCACGACCCGGAGAACGTCGCGGCGCTGATCCGGCAGGCGACCCGCACCTGGGACACGATCGACCAGCAGTCCGGGGCGGCGGCCGCCGCCTACCACCGCACCGAGCTCGACCTCGCGCGGCGCAGCGAGGAGCGGGTCCAGGCGATCGTGGACGCGCTCCTGGAGGGGCAGGGCGCCGACGGCGGGCTGCTCGCGACCGCCACGTCCGTCCTCGGGCTGCCCGCGACCGGCCGCTACGCCGTGGTGATGCTCGGCGCGGAGGGCGGCTTCGGGGACGGCGTGAACCGGCGGCCCGGCGACACCGGCGGGATGCGGTTCATCTGGCGGCTGCGCACCGACGCCCAGGTCGCGCTGGTCGCGCTCGGCGCCGCCGAGCTCGACGCACTCGTCGACGCCGTCCGGCCGTACGCCCGGTCGCACGCGGGCGTGAGCCCGGTCGTCGGCAGCCTCGCCGAACTGGGCGGCGCCCGCTGGTTCGCCGAGCTGGCGCTGCGGACCTGCCGCGGCCCCGGCAACCAGATCGCCCGCCTGGACCGCCGCCTCCCCGACGCCCTCGTGCTGTCGCAGCCGCGCCTCGCCGGGCGCCTCGGGGAGGTCGCGCTCGGCGGGCTCGGCGGCGTCGACCCCGGGTTCCGGGACGCCCTGCTGACGACGCTGGAGACCTGGCTGGAGTGCGACGGCTCCGCGGCCCGCGCGGCCGACCGGCTGTTCTGCCACCGCAACACCGTCCTCAACCGGCTCCGCAGGATCGAGCGGCTCACCGGGCGGACCCTCGCCCGGCCCGGCGACCTGGTCGAGCTCGTCCTCGCGCTGAGCGCGCTGCGGCTGCACGGCTCCGGGGACGGCGCGCCCGGCCCGCACGCCGAGGGGCCGCCCGCGCGGGGAGGCGGGCGGCCCGTCCGGTGAGCGGGGTCAGGAGTTGGGGCAGGTGTCCCGGTACTCGGAGATGGTGGACGCGCGGGGCGCGGGGCACAGGAACTGGTCGTAGCGGGTGTCGTTGTCGATGTACCGCTTGAGCCAGGAGATGCTGTACTTCGCGATCGTCGTGTTCGAGCTGTTGGGGGCGGTGTGGCCGGCGCCCGCCAGCTCCAGGTACGCCTTCTCCGACGACGCCGGGATGCTCTCGTAGAACGGCTCGGCGTGCGAGGACACCGGGGCGACCGCGTCGGACTGCGCGCCGATGATCATGGTGGGGACGCGCACGTCCGAGAAGTTCTTCTGGGTGTCCCACGGCGTCAGCGGGATCGCGGCCTGCAACTGCGGGCGGTCCTCGGAGGCCTCCAGCGACCCGCCGCCGCCCATCGAGTGCCCCATCACGCCGAGCCTGGTCGCGTCGATCCGGCTCCGCACCCCGCTGCTCCGCGTGAGGTAGTCCAGCGCCGCCCCGAGTTGCCGGGCGCGGCTGTCCGGCTGGTCGTACCGGCTGAGGGTGTTGATCGTGAAGATGACGAAGCCCTGCGAGGCGAGCCGCGGGCCGTACCAGGCCATGCTGCTCTGGTCGGCGGTGAAGCCGGGCGCCACCGCGACCGCGCCGAAGGTGCCCTCGGCGGTGCTGGTCGGGTAGTAGATCGTCCCGCCGCCGAAGCCGGAGACGGCCGAGGCCGGGACGCTCGTCTGGGCCGTCGCGAACGGGCCGCGCGCCGCCTCGATGCTCTGCTGCGTCGGTGCGGGTCCGCGCTCGTAGGGGTTGTCGGCGGCCTGTGCGCTCTGCACGGCCTGGGGGGCGGTGAGGGCCGCCGCGGTCAGCACCGCGGCGAGCACGGTCTTCGCCGCGCGGGGGGTGGGGGAGGACACGTGGATCGCTCCTGTTCCTGGGAGCGGAGCCGGTCACCCGGCTCCGGAAGCGGGGCGGAGCCGGGTGACCGGCTCCGGGCGCGCACATTGTGACGCGGGCCACGCTCCCGGGCATCGGCGAAATCGCCGGTCATCCCGTGACGGTCGCCCTGACCAGCCGGAAGAAGTCGAACGGCCGCAGCGCGTCGTCCCGCCGCCACAGGCGCGCCGGGACGGCGTCCCGCACGGTCACGTTCTCGGCGACCTCGAACCCGTGGACGGCCAGCAGCGCGTCGATCTCGGCGGGCGCGAACAGGGAGCGCTGGGGCTCGCCGCGCTCCCGGACGACCCGCGCGGCGATCTCCGCGTACGCGTCGCCCTCGGCGTCCCGCAGGCCGTCCGGGAGGGCGTAGTCCAGGACGAGCTCGCTGCCGGGCGCCAGCTGGGCGATCGCCTCCAGGGTCCTCGCGACGGCGGCCCGGGTGAGGTAGTAGCTGACGCCGAGCCAGCCGACGAGCGCGGTCCGCCCGAGGTCGAGCCCGGCGGAGGCCAGCCTTTCCACGGGGTCTTCGGTCTCGAAGTCGACGGGCACGAAGACGACGTTCTCCGGAACCGGTATTCCGGCCGCCTCCAGCAGCCCTTTCTTCCATTCCTGCGTCGCCGGGCGGTCGACCTCGAAGACGCGGACTCCGGGATCGGCGCGGTACCCGTAGGTGTCGAGCCCCGCCCCGAGGACGACGTACTGGCCGTGCGGGCCGATCCTCCGCTCGGTGTACCGGCTGCGCACCGTCGTGATCGCCCTGGTGCCGGCCAGGATGATGTGGTCGCCGTGCGTGCGGTGGTAGCCGATCATCTCGGCGGCGAGCGCGCCGACCAGCCGGGGCGCGACCGCGTCCTCGAACACCGCCGGCGCGCCGTCGGCGACGAGATGCGCCGCCCGCGCCGCCGCCGAGGAAAGCGCCGTCGGGCTGGGTTCCGCCTCGTTCATTTCCGCTCCCTTTCTCGATCGAAAGGGAGCTTACGGCAGACAATTATCAGCATATCAGAACAAAATAAATTATCGATAAATGCGGCATTGCGGTTTCGGTGCCGCCCGCGGGGTTCGAAACCGCCCGTACCGGCTCGTACCCTGGCACCCGCCGCCGTGGCCCGGACTCGCGGGCGCGGGCGGCGGGGACGGCGGCCCTCAGAACGGGAGACGGGGGCCGGGAAGCGGGGGACGGGTGGCAGGGGCGGTACCGGGGCCGCGGTCGGCACGGGTGATCGTCGGGGTGGTGCTCGCCGCGTTCGCGGGCGTGTACGCGCTGGCGGCCCCCTCGCGGACGGAGGGCGCCGCGCGGGCGGCGGCGGCGACCGCCCTCGTGGTGGTGGTCCTGCTGGCCCAGTTCGTCCAGGTCGTGCCGCGGTGGCGGAGGCGGCGCGGTGGCTGGGGCCTGGCGGCGCAGGCGGCGGCCGCCTACACGGGCGTCATCGCGTTCGGGACGTCGGCCGGGATCCTCGGCTTCGTCGTCGGGACGCTGCTGCTCGCGGGCGCCTGGCCGGCCGCCGCGTGCGTCCTGGCGAGCGCGGCGCTCGCGGACGCCCTGCGCGGCGGCGCGAGCGCCGACGTCACGATCAGCTGCCTGCTGACCGGGCTCGTGGTCTACGGGCTGGTGCGGCTGGCGGACCGGGCGGACGACGTCGCGGCGGCCCGGCTGCCCCTCACCGTGGCGGCCGTGGAACGGGAGCGGCTCCGGATCGCGGCGGAGCTGGACGGCGGGCTCGGCGACGGCCTGCGGGCGATCTCGGCGGGCAGCCGCCGCGCGCTGGACCGGCCGGAGGACGTCGCGGACGTGCTGGCGGTGGCCAGGGAGTCGCTGAACAGGGCGCGCACCGCCGCGGCCGGCCTGCGGAGCATGTCGCTCGCCCCGGAGATGGCGGCGGCGCGGGCGCTGCTGGAGGCCGCGGACGTCCGGGCCGAGGTGCGCGAGGGGCACCGCGAGCCGCTCGGCCCGGCCGGTGCGCTGCTGGCGACGGTGCTGCGCGAGGCGGTCACGGACGTGGTGCGCGCCGGTTCCGCGCGCACCTGCCTGATCGCGACGTCGGAGCGGGGCGGCCTCGTCGGGCTGCGCGTGGTCAACGACGGCGTCCGGACGGCCGAGCGCGGCGCGGACGGGCTGGAGGCGGCGGCCGGACGGGTGCGCGCGGCGGGCGGGACCTTCGCGACCGGGCTGGACGGGGACGGCCGGTTCGCGGTGGAGGCCGCCGTCGCGGCGGGGGAGCGCGCGGTGAGCCTGCCCGACCGGACGGCGTACCGGCTCTCGCTCGCGCTGCTGGCGGCGGTCCTGGCGGGGTTCTCCGTGAAGGGGCTGCTGCTGGTTCCCTGGGGGCCGCTGTGGCCGGCCGCCGCCGCGGGGCTGGCGCTGATCTCGGCGGTGCAGCTGCTCTGGGCCGGGCGCGGGCGGCCCCGGTGGTGGCCGCCGGTCCTGGCGGTGATCTGCTTCGCTCCCCTCGCCGTCTTCGGGAAGGCGTGGCTGGGCGTCGCCGGGTTCCTCGCCGGGACGTTCCTGGTCGGGCTCCCGGCCTGGGCCGCCGTTCCGCTGGTGGCGGCGTGCATGGCGGCGACCGGCGTCGCCGCGCGGGCGCTCGGGCTCGGCACGGCGGCCGTCGCCAACTACGTGATCAGCACGCTGGTGACGGGGCTGGTGGTGTTCGGGCTCGTCCGGCTGGCGCGGCTGGTGCGGGACCTGCGGGCTGCCGGGGACGAGCTGGCGCGGGCGGCGACCGTCCAGGAGCGGCTGCGCGCCGCCCGCGACCTGCACGACCTGCTGGGGCACAGCCTGGCCGCGATCCTGCTCAAGTGCGAGCTGGCCCGCCGGCTCGCCGAGGCGGACCCGGACCGCTCCCGCGCGGAGCTCGCCGAGGTCGTCGGCATGGCCGAGCAGGCCCGCGCGGACCTGCGCACCGCGACCGGCGGCGACGCCGATCTCGCGCTGGACGGTGAGGCGGCGTCGGCGCGGTCGGTGCTGGCGGCCGCCGGGGTCGAGGTCGAGACCGTCCTCGGGCACCCGGTCCTGGACGGGCCCGTGTCGGCGGTGCTCGGCACGGTCCTGCGCGAGGCGGTGACCAACGTGCTCCGGCACAGCGCCGCCACCCGCTGCACCATCACGACCGGACGGGACGGCGACACCGTCTGGCTGGTCGTGGAGAACGACGGCCTCGACCCGGCGGCTCCCCGGACCGCCCCCGGCGCCGGGATCGGGAACCTGACCACCCGGCTCGCCTCGGCAGGCGGAACGCTGACCGCCCGCGCCGACGGCGAGGGACGCTTCCGCCTGGAGGCAAGAGTCGGCTAGAGCCTGTCTCGAAGGGGCCTCGGCCACGCGCGCGAACGCGTGACCTGGCCGGTGGAGCGAAGCCGGAGGCGAGCGGAGCCGGGCAGATCGCGAAGCGATGCCGCGTTCCCCCAGGCCCGGTCACGTAGCGAGCCGCCAGGCGAGCGAAGTGGGCCGGGACTGTGAAAATACAGGCTAGAGCCAGCCCGCCTCGCGTGCGATGCGTGCGGCGTCGGTGCGGTTGCGGGCGTTGAGCTTGGTGACGGCGGCCGTCAGGTAGTTGCGCACCGTCCCGGCCGACAGGTGGAGGCGCCCGGCGATCTCCGGGGCCTCCGCGCCCTCCGCCGCGAGCCGCAGCACGTCCGTCTCGCGCGGGGTCAGCGGGTTGTCGGCGAGGTCCCAGGCGGTGAGCGCGAGGTTCGGGTCGAGGACGCGCTCCCCGGCGGCGACCTTGCGGATCCCGGCGGCGAGCTCGTCCGGCGGCGCCGTCTTCAGCAGGAACCCGCGGACGCCCGCCGTCAGGGCGCGGCGCAGGTGACCGGGCTTGCCGTGCCCGGTGAGCACCAGCGTCGCGATGTCCGGGACGGCCTCGCGCAGCGCCGCCGCGGCCGCGAGGCCGTCCAGCCCCGGCATGTCGATGTCGAGCACGGCGACGTCGGGACGGGACGAGCGGGCCGCGGCCAGCACCTCGTCCCCGCGCTCGACCTCGGCGACCACCGCGAGGTCGGGTTCGAGCGCGAGCAGCGCGGCGAGAGCGCCGCGCACCACATGGTGGTCGTCGGCGAGGAGCACCCTGATCACGGCCTATGTCTACCAGCCGCCGGGACGGCGTCACGACCGCACCCATGACGAGGTCACGGGTGGCCGATGATCTCCTCTCTGGTGGCCGGAAGCGCAGGTCACAAGACTGGTCTGCATGAACGACGCGGTCCGCATGAACGCGGTGAGCAAGGTCTACGGACGGGGCAGGGGAGCGGTGGCGGCGCTGCGAGAGGTGACGGCGTCCCTTCCGCGGGGGCGCCTCACGGCGGTGATGGGGCCGTCCGGCTCGGGCAAGAGCACGTTCCTGCACTGCGCCGCCGGTCTCGACACGCCCACGTCCGGCACGGTCCGGCTCGGGGACACCGAGCTGTCCTCCATGAACGAGACGAAGCTGACCGAGTTGCGCAGGCGGCGCGTCGGCTTCGTCTTCCAGGCGTTCAACCTGGTGCCGTCGCTGACCGTGGAGCAGAACATCACCCTTCCGCTGCGCCTGTCGCGCACGCGCCCGGACAAGGCGTGGCTCACCGAGGTCGTCGCCCGTGTCGGGCTGGCCGACCGGACCGGGCACCGGCCCGGGCAACTGTCCGGCGGGCAGCAGCAGCGGGTCGCGATCGCGCGTGCCCTGGTGACGCGCCCGGACGTCGTGTTCGGGGACGAGCCCACGGGCGCGCTCGACACGATGACGGCGCGGGACGTGCTGACGCTGCTGCGCGAGACCGTGGACGGCATGGGCCAGACGGTGGTGATGGTCACGCACGACCCGGTTGCCGCCTCCTATGCCGACACGGTGCTGTTCCTGGCGGACGGACGGATCGTCGACGCGATGGACGCTCCGTCCAGCGACAAGGTCGCCGCCCGCATGACCCGGCTGGGGGCGTGGAAGTGATGCTCGGAATCGTGCTCGGCACGCTGCGCCATCGCAAGGCGGGCTTCGCGGGAGCGTTCGCCGCGCTGCTGTGCGCGGCCGCCCTGGTCTGCGCGTGCGGCATCCTGCTCGACACCGGCCTGCGCGGCTCGGTCGCGCCCGAGCGGTACGCGGGGGCGCCGGTCGTCGTCACCGGCGACCAGTCCGTCCACAAGGTGATCGTCAAGAAGAAGGGCAAGCGCAAGCACAAGGCCAAGCCGCTCGCCGAGCGCGTGTGGCTGCCCGCCTCCGTCGCCGCGAGGGTCCGGGCGGCGGACGGCGTCCGGGGCGTCGTCACCGAGGTGACGTTCCCCGCCGGGATCGGCGCCCCCGAGGACGGCCGCGAGGCCTGGGGCCACGGATGGGAGTCGGCCGCGCTCACCCCGTTCACCCTCCGCGAGGGACGCGCCCCGGCCGCGGACGACGAGATCGTGGTCGACGCCGCCACGGCGCGGGACCACCGCCTGCGCCCGGGCACGGCGGTGCGGGTCGAGTCCGCCGCCCCCGGCACCTACCGCGTCGTGGGCGTGACCCGGCAGGCGCTCGCGCACCAGAGCGCCGTCTTCTTCTCGACGGCTCAGGCGGCCCGCCTGTCCGGACGCGGCGGCATGGTCACCGCCGTCGGCGCCCACGGCCCCGCCGGGGCCGTCGAGGCGGCCGTGCGCGGCACCGGGGCGACCGTCCACACCGGCGGCGACCGGGGCCGGGCGGAGTTCCTCGGCGCGGAGAAGGCGCGCGTCAAGCTCATCTCGATGGGCGGCGCCCTCGGCGGGACGGGCCTGCTCGTCGCCGTCCTCGTGGTGTCCGGGACGTTCGCGCTGTCGGTGCGGCAGCGGGAGCGGGAGATCGCGCTGTTGCGGGCGGTCGCCGCCACGCCGCGGCAGGTCCGCCGGATGATCGGGGGCGAGGCGCTGCTGGTCGGGCTCCTCGCGGGACCGCTCGGCGCGGCGGCCGGCGTGCCCCTGGCGTTCCGGCTGCGGGACGAGTTCCGCGGCCTCGGCGCCCTCCCGCCGAACCTGGACCTGGTCGTCGGCCCGTTCCCGCCGCTCGCCGCCGCGCTCGCCGCGGTCCTGGCCGCGGTGGCGGCCGCCCGGATCACCGCCCGCGGGGCGGCCCGGGTCCGTCCGGTCGAGGCCCTCGGCGAGGCGGCGACGGGCCGCGCCCGGCTCGGCGCCGTCCGGATCGCGGCAGGTGTGGCCGTCGCGGCGGGCGCCGCCGCGCTGACGGTGCTGCTGGCGCACCTCGACACCGAGGCGGCGGCCAGTCCGGTGACGATGCTGACCGCGATCGTCTGGACCGCGGCCGTCGCGCTCCTCGGCCCCGCCGTGGTCCGGGCCGCGATCGCCGTGCTCGCGGTCCCGCTCCGGGGCCTGCCGGGCGGCGGCCACCTGGCGGCGGCCAACCTCGCCGCCGCCGCGCGGCGGCTGGCGTCCGTGGTCACCCCGCTGACGCTGATGATCGGGCTCACCGCGACGATCCTGTTCGTGCAGACGACGATCGGCCACGCCGCGACACGGCAGGCGCGCGAGGGCACGGTCGCCGCGCACGCCGCCGGTCCCAGGGTCCCGCACGGCACCGCCGAGCGGATCCGCCGGACGCCCGGGGTGACCGCCGTGACCGAGGTCCTGCACGGCACCGTCCGGGTCGGCCTCGAGAACTACGGCGTCCAGGGCGTCACGCCGGAGGGCCTCGGCCGCACCATGGACCTGGACGTCCGGGCCGGGTCCCTCGACCGCCTGGACGCCTCCGGGGTCGCGGTCAGCACCACCGCCGCCCGGCGCCTCGGCGTCCGGCCAGGCGACCGGCTGCCGCTCACCCTGGGCGACGGCACGCCGTTCGCGCCCACCGTGATCGCGGTCTACGGGCGCGGCCTCGGCTTCGGCGACCTCACCGTCGACCGCGACCTGCTGGCCGCCCACGTCGACGACCCCCGCGGCACGCTGCTGATCGCGGGCGCCCCGCCGCGCGGTCTGCCGGTCGCGGACCCGGGCGCGCTCGCCGAGGCCGGCCCGGCCGCGAACGCGGAGGTCGCCTACGTGGCCATGGGTCTGATCATCGCGTTCACCGCGATCGCCGTGGTGAACACCCTCGCGATGGCCACCGCCGGCCGCTCCCGCGAGTTCGCGCTGCTGCGCCTGGTCGGGACGACCCGGCGCCAGGTCATGGCGATGCTCGGGTGGGAGACGCTGGCCGTCGCCGTGATCGCCGCCGTCCCCGGCACCGCGATCGCCCTCGCCACGCTCACCGCGTTCGGCGCGGGCATGACGGACGGCCCTCCGTACGTCCCGCCGCTCGGGCACCTGGGCGTCCTCGCCTGGGGCCTCCTGCTCGCCGCGGCCGCGACCTTCCCCGCCGCGCGCCTCGCCATGGCCGCCCGTCCGGCCGAGGCGGTCGGCGCCCGCGAGTGACGCCGGTCAGGCGCGGGCGCGGGTGGTGCCCCCGTTGACGTGGAGGATCTGGCCGACGAGGGTCGGGAGGCGCTCGTCGGCCAGGAACGCGACCGCCGCCGCGACCTCCTCGGGCGTCGCGATCCGGCCGAGGGGCGCCTGCGCCGCGTACCGGGCGCGGATCTCCTCGGCGCTCACCCCCGCGGCCGCCGCGTCCACCTCCAGCAGCGGCGTGTCGATCGCGCCCGGCGCGACGGCGTTCACCGCGATGCCGAGCGGGGCCAGTTCGAGGCCGAGCGACTTGGCCAGGGCGATGACGCCCCCCTTGGACGCCGAGTAGGCGCTCGCGTCCGGCCACCCGATCACGCCCCACTCGGACGCGGTGAACACCATCCGGCCGCCGCCGCGCTCGACCATGCCCGGCATGACGGCCTGCGCGCACGCGAACGTCCCGCCGAGGTCGATGTCGATCGTCCGCCACCAGCCTTCGAGATCCTCCGCTCCGGTGAACGGGGCCATCTCCAGCCGGCTCGCGCAGGTGACGAGGAGCGCGATCTGCCCGCCCGTGCGGCGCTCGACCTCGGCCACCATCGCCGTCACCGCGTCCGGATCGGAGACGTCGGCCGGCGCGGCGACGCCGTTCAGCTCGGCGGCGAGCCCGGCCACGTCCCGCCCGGGAAGGTCGTTCAGGGCGACCAGGCGGCCGCCGGCCGCGAGCCGGCGCGCCACGGCCGTGCCGAGCCCGCCGGCCGCCCCCGTGATCAGCGCGATCGTCATCAGAGCACCGTCCCGGCGTTCGGGGAGAGGACCTCGCCGGTGCAGAACGTGGCGTCCTCGATGACGTAGGCGACGACGAGCGCGACCTCCTCCGGAGACGTCAGCCGGCCGGCGGGAGCGCCCTGCAGGTAGGACGGCCTGCGCCAGGGCGAGTCGGGCGGGAGCATCGGCGTGTCGGTCGGGCCGGGCGCCACCGCGTTCACCCGGACCCCGGACGGCCCGAGCTCCGCCGCCAGCGACCGGACGAACCCGATCACCGCGCCGGTGGCCGCCGAGTAGTGCGCCTCGGCGCTCGCGCCGCCGACGGCGAGGTGCGAGGCGAGCGCCACCACGGCGCCCCGGCCGCGCTCGGCCATCCCCGGCACGACGGCCGCGCACACGTTGACCACGCCGCCGAGGTGCACCCGCAGCATCCGCCGCCAGTCGGGCCAGGCGATGTCGGACACCGGGACGATCGCGTGGTGCCCGGCCGCGAACACCGCCGCCTCGATCGGGCCGAGCTCCCGCTCGATCCGCCGGACGGCCGCGCGCACCTGCGCGGGTTCCGCCACGTCCACGCTCACCGAGTGGTCGGCGTCCGGGGCCCGGCGCAGGTCGAGCCCCGCCGTCCGCCAGCCGCGCCCCGCCAGCTCGCGCACCAGCGTGGAGCCGACACCGCCGGCCGCCCCGGTGACGAGCGCGACCCGTCCCCGCATCCGATCACCTCGCAACAGTCGCAGAGCACCAGGCAAACCCGGCATAACTGCTGGTGACAAGCGTCATGGGGATTTCTTGGCCGAACCCACCGCGGCGCGCCCGACCTTTCGTGCACTTGCCCAAAACACGGTCACGGGCACGGGACGGCGCCCGGACGGGGTGAGAGGGTGAGGCTGTGACCAGCGAATCCGCGCTGCCGCACCCCACCGTCCGGCAGCTCCTCGAGGTGCCGCGCTTCCGGCTGCGCCTGGTCGCCGGGCAGGACGGCCTCGACCGCCCGGTCCGCTGGGCGCACTCCACCGAACTGCCCGACCCCGGCCCCTACCTGCGCGGGCACGAGGTCGTGCTGACGGTCGGCGCGTCGCTGCGGGACGCGGGCGCGTGCGCCGCGTTCGTCGACTCGGTGAAGGCCGGCCGCGCGAGCGCGATCGGCTACGGCGTCGGCGACGTGACCGACGCCGTCCCCGAAGAGCTGCGCGACGCCTGTGACCGCGTCGGCCTCCCGCTGCTGGAGGTGCCGCCGGAGGTCCCGTTCCTCGGGTTCACCGAGTGGTTCGCCGAGCGGCTCGCCTCCGCCGGCGACGAGCGGCACGAGCGGGAGGAGACCGGGCGGCTGCTGCGCATGGTGCGCGACGGTCTCGCGTCCGCCGAGGCGCTGCGCCCCCGGATCGACGACGCCGGGCTCGACCACGCGTCCCTGCTGGTGATCGCGATGGACGGCGCGGCCGAGGACGAGCTGCCGGGCGTCCTCGGCGTGGACGACGACAGGGCCCTGCTCGTCACCAACGACGCCCACGCCTGGAGCGAGCCCGCCGGCGTCGGGAGCCCGGGCCCGCTGGAGCACCTGCCGGTCTCGCTCGCCGAGAGCCTCACCGCGCTGGACGCCGCGCGCCGGAGCGGCGGGGTCGTGCACGCCGCCGACCTCGCCACCTTCCAGGCCCTCCTGGGCCGCCTGGAGCAGCACCAGCTGGCCCCGTTCGTCGAGCAGATCGGCCGGCCGCTGAGCGACTACGACGCCGCGCACGGCACCCGCCTCACCGAGACGCTGCGCACCTTCCTGGACATGGGCGGCGCGGTCGGGGCGACGTCGCGGGCCCTGTTCCTGCATCCGAACACCCTGCGCCACCGGCTGTCCAGGATCGAGTCGCTGACGGGCCGCGACCCGATGCGGTTCGACGACCGGGTGGCGCTCGCGATCGCCGTCTGGGCGGGCCGCTGAGGACCGTTCCCCGGCCGGGCGCGTTCCAAATCGCCTGATATGCACACTCTTAGGGCATTTAACGCCTTCATTCATGAAGGCGGCTCGGTTCGGTGAAATCTCGGCAAAGCGGGAAAGTGGATTTCCGGTCGGCCGGCCCGGCCCACGTTGATCACCTTCGTCACACCAGGCGCACGCGCAACGCCGATTTCCGCGTTCTGACCACCCTGCGTATTCATTATCGTCCCGAATCGGTCGGTGGACAGGTCCGAATTCCACTTTTCCGGCCGCTCTTGGGGTGCGGGGTCTAAGTTTGCCGCGAGAGGTGCCCGTACCTGCTGGAAGGAGCGTCAGACATGACGGATACCACCCGGGGCCCGGGAAAGGGAGCGGACGCCAAGATCAACACTGACGTTCCGCAGTCGGCGCGGATCTGGAACTACTGGCTCGGGGGGACCGACAACTACGAGATCGACCGGGTCGCCGGCGACCACTACGTCGGGCTCTACCCCGGCATCGTGGAGATCGCCCGCGCGGGCCGCTACTTCATGGACCGGGCGATCCGGTTCCTGGCCCGCGAGCGCGGGATCCGCCAGTTCATGGACTGCGGGACCGGCCTGCCCACCGTCGACAACACCCACGAGATGGCCCGGCGCGCCGCCTCCGACGCCAAGGTCGTCTACGTCGACAACGACCCGCTCGTCCTCGCGCACGCCCGCGCCCTGATGAACGAGGGCCGCACCTCCTACATCGACTGCGACCTGCACGACCCGAAGACGATCATGGACCGGGCCTCGGAGCTGCTGGACCTGTCCCGGCCCGTCGGGCTGATGATCATCGGTGTGCTGGGGCACATCGTCGACCCCGACGAGGCGTACGACGTCGTCCGCGGGCTCATGGACCCGCTGCCGTCCGGCAGCTACCTCATCCTGCACGACTCCACCGACGAGAACGAGAGGTTCAACGCGGCGCAGCGCGCCTACGACGAGACCGGCGCGATCCCGTTCCGGCTGCGCAGTCCCGAGTTCATCCGCGGCTACTTCGACGGTCTGGAGATCGAGGAGCCGGGCCTGGTGACGAGCGGGGCGTGGCGGCCCGAGGTGGGGCCGATCGAGGGCGAGAGCCTCCCGACCAGGTGCGGGGTGGCCCGTAAACCCTGACGAGCCGTGCCGGGAATCGCCTCCGGGGTCCGGGCCGCGTGGCCGGGACGGTAGGTAACATACGGTCTTATCTCCGACGCGCAGCGTGAACTATAGTCGGAGCGGTCGTCCATGCCGTCTTCCGATGAGGAGTCCCCCTTGGCCTCCGTCACGATCACCGGCAGCACGAAACCGCCGTCGGCGCGGAGCGCCCCGGCCGGTGCGGCCCGCGCGCAGGGCGACCCGTTCGTCCCGCGCATGCTGCTCGGCAAGCGGCTGCGGGAACTGCGGGAGGGGGCCCGGCTGTCCCGGCCCAGGGCGGGCCTGGCGGTCGGCGCCTCCGAGTCGAAGATCGCCCGGCTGGAGCTGGGCCGCACCCGCGCCAAGCCGGGCGACGTCGGCGGCCTGCTCGACCGCTACGGCGCCGAACCCGACGAGCGCGCGACCCTGCTCGCCCTCGCCGAGCAGACCGGCGCGCGGCCCTGGTGGCACGGCGACGGCGACATCGTCCCGCGCTGGGTCCGCGACTACCTCAGCGCCGAACAGGCCGCCAAGCTGGTCCGCACGTTCGAGGCCCAGTTCGTCCCCGGCCTGCTGCAGACCGAGGACTACGCCCGCGAGCTGGTCCGCGGGCCGAGGCCCGAGGACGAGGCCGAGGTCGAGCGGCGCGTGGAGTTCCGGATGCGGCGCCAGCGCGTCCTGCGCCGCAGGCCGCGCCCGCTCAACCTCTGGGTCGTGCTCGACGAGGGGGCGCTGTGGCGCCCCGTCTGCGCGCCCGCGACGATGCGCATGCAGATCCTGCACATCATCGAGCAGTGCCGGCGTCCGAACGTCACCATCCAGATCGCGCCCCTCGGCATCTCCGGCCAGATCGCCGGCGACGGCTCGCTCACCCTCGTCCGGTTCCCGCAGCAGGGCCTGCAGGACATGGTCTATCTGGAGCGTCCCGACAATGCCGTCTACCCGACGCGGCGCGCCGAGATCGAACACCACTGAGCTCTTTTCAACGTGATGCGGTCTCGCGGAGTTGAAGGGTGTGGATGGCTTTGGCGAGGCGGCCGGCGCGGTGGGGGCAGCAGCGCAGCTTGCGCAGGATGCGCCATGACTTGAGCTGGGCATTCGCGCGTTCGCCGGGTCCGCGGAGCCTGGCGTGTGCACGGTTGGCGTCCTTTTGCGGTTCGGGCTTGTCGCGTCCCTTGTAGGGCGTGAGGATGTGCGGGCCGGCGCCCTGGTAGGCCTTATCGGCCAGCACCGGCAGGCCGGTGGCGGCCAGTGCCCGGACGACGCCCCAGATCCTGGCCGCGGCCAGGTCGTGAACTGACCCGCGCAACGGTCCCGACACCCACAGCAGGCTCCCGTCCGGTGCGGCGATGACCTGGAGGTTCATGCCGTGGCGGCGGTGTTTCCCCGAGTAGTAGGGCCGGTCGGCGGCGACCCGGTCGATCGAGATCAAGGTGCCGTCCAGCAACAGGTACGGCAGGCCGTCCTTGACCGCTTTGGCCAGCGCCGCGCCGAGTTTGGGCGCGTGGGCGGCCAGTACGTCGACGGTCTCGTTGATGTAGCGCCATGCGGTGGTGGTGGAGACGGCGAATCCGGCGCCCAGTTCGGCGTAGGTCTCGCCCTTACGCAGGTAGACCAGGGTCATCAGTGCTTGCATGCCCGGGGGTAGGCGCCGGCCCTTGCTGCCGATGGCCCTTCGGTGGCGGCGGACCACACCGGTGGCGTAGGTCAGGGTCTGACGCGACAAAGGCAGCGAAGCACGGTACAAAAGCATGCGAGGCCTCTGGTGGGGACGGGGGTTGTGAGAGATCAACCGTCCTACCAGGGGCTTCTTGACGTCCGGCATCGTCCACGCCGTCCGCGATCATGCTGTGACCAGCGCCTCCGAAGCTGCCGCTGAAAAAGGCTCACTGGCACATTTTCAACACCCTGGTGACCGAGGCGGCACCGCCCGAGCGGACGCCGCACCGACTCGCGCAAATCCTCGCCACCTACTGAGCCGCCACTCGTTCTGCCGCTGATCACTCGGCGCTCCGATTTCCTGTTCCCGCGTGACCACTTCCGGCCTATATTCATAAAGGACGGTAATTCGGGAGGCTCGGCGCGGCCGATCGGGGACGTACGCATCATGGGCCCCGTCGACGTCCATGTTTACCGGCCGGTCACCCGGTTAACGGGCATCGATGTACGCCCCCGCGCCGCCACCGCCCCAGGGGGAACGCCATGTCCGTCAGCGAGCGTCTGTGGAACGCCACCGAGGAACGCCGGGCGAGGACCGAACTCCAGTCCGGGGAGAACTTCCCCGTCGCCTCCCGGCTGCTTCCCGCACGCCACCGCGCGCACCTGCTGAACGTGTACGGCTACGCCCGGCTGGTCGACGACATCGGCGACGAGGCCCCGCCGGGCGAGCGGGCCGGCCTCCTCGACCTCGTCGAGCGCGACCTCGACCGCGTCTACGCGGGAGAGCGGCCGGAACTGCCCGTGCTGCGCGACCTGGCCGGGACGATCGTGGCCCGCCGCATCCCCGCCGAGCCTTTCCGCCGCCTGGTCCAGGCGAACCGCCAGGACCAGGAGGTCACCCGGTACGCGACGTTCGACGACCTCCTCGGCTACTGCGCGCTGTCCGCCGACCCGGTCGGGCACATCGTCCTGCACGTGTTCGGCGCCGCCACACCGGACCGGCTGCGCCTCTCGGACGAGGTGTGCACCGCCCTGCAGATCATCGAGCACTGCCAGGACGTCGGCGAGGACCACCGCAACGGGCGCGTCTACCTCCCCGCGGACGACCTGCGGCGGTTCGGCTGCACCGAGGACGATCTCACCGCCCCGGCGACCCCGACCCGGCTGCGCGGCGTCGTGGCGCTCCAGGCGAGGCGGGCGCGGCGCATGCTCGACGAGGGCGCCGCCCTCACCGGAGGGCTCCGGGGATTCGCGCGGGTCGCCGTCGCCGGATACGTCGCGGGCGGGCTCGCCGCCCTCGACGCGCTGGAGCGCGCCGCCTACGACGTCCTGCCGGGCCCGCCGCGGCCGAGGAAAGTGCGGCTGCTCGCCGAGTGGTCGCGGACGATGGGAAGGAGAAGGGCAGCATAGATGGACGCATCCACCGCCTACCGGCACTGCGAGAGCGTCGTACGCTCCCAGGCGCGCAACTTCTCTTACGGGATCCGGCTGCTTCCCCCGCCAAAAAGGCGAGCCCTCAGCGCCGTGTACGCGTTCGCCCGGCGGATCGACGACGTCGGCGACGACCACGGCGCGCCCGTGGCGGACCGGCTAGCAGCGCTCGCGGACGAGCGCGCGCGGCTCGCCGACCTCGGCGCCCACCCCGGCGACCCGGTGCTGGTCGCGCTGGCCGACGCGGCCCGCCGCCACCCGATCCCCCTCGGCGCGTTCGGCGAGCTCATCGACGGCTGCGAGGCCGACGTGCGCGGCGAGGCCTACGACACCTTCGACGACCTCCTCTGGTACTGCCGCTGCGTCGCCGGCTCCGTCGGCCGCCTGTCGCTCGGCGTGTTCGGGACGGCCGACCCCGCCGCGGCCGCGCCGCACGCCGACGCGCTCGGCGTCGCGCTCCAGCTGACCAACATCCTCCGCGACGTCCGGGAGGACGCGCTGAACGGCCGCGTCTACCTCCCCGCCAAGGACCTCGCCCGGTTCGGGTGCACCCTGGAGCGCGACGGGACGGGACGGACGACCGACGACCCCGAGCGTTTAGCGAGCCTCATCCGCTTCCAGGCCGACCGGGCGGGACGGTGGTACGCCGACGGCCTGAAGCTGCTGCCCATGCTCGACCGGCGCAGCGCCGCGTGCGCGGGCGCGATGGCGGGCATCTACCGGCACCTGCTGCGGCGCATCACGGCCGACCCGCTGACCGCCCTGGAGACGCGGACGTCCCTGCCCGCCTGGGAGAAGGCGACCGTGTCCGCCCTGGCGATGGCCGGGATCCACCGGTGAGCGCCCGCGACGGCGGCCCGGCGGAGGTCGCGATCGTCGGCGGCGGCCTCGCCGGGGTCACCGCCGCGCTGGCGCTCCAGGAGGCCGGGGCCCGCCCGACGATCTACGAGGCGCGTCCACGGCTCGGCGGCGCCACCCACTCGTTCTCGCGGGACGGGCTGACGGTCGACAACGGGCAGCACATCTTCCTGAAGTGCTGCTCGGCCTACCGGGGGCTGCTCGCCCGGCTGGACGCCCTCGACAGTGTCCGCGTCCAGGACCGCTTCGACGTCCGCGTCCTGGCCCCGGACGGACGCTCCGGACGCTTCCGCCGCGCGGCGCCCACTGCGCGGCTCCGCCGTGTCAGGGCCCCGGGGCCGCTGCACCTGCTGCCCGCGCTCGCCGGGTACCGGCTGCTCGCGCCGTCCGACCGGCTGCGGGCGGTCGGCGCGGCGCTGGCGCTCGACCGCCTCGACCCGGCCGACCCGTCCCTCGACCGGATCAGCATGGGCACCTGGCTCGCCGAGCACGGCCAGGGCCCCTGGGCGCGCGAGGCGCTCTGGGAGCTGTTCGTCACGGCCGCGCTCAACGCCCGGCTGGACGGCGCCGCGCTGGGTTCCGCCGCGTTCGTGTGCCGGACCGCGCTCCTCGGCCGCGCGGACGCCGCCGACATCGGCGTGCCCGCGGTCCCGCTCGGCGACCTGCACGGCACGCTCCCGGCGGCCAGGATCGAGCGGGACGGCGGCCGGATCCACCTGAACGCGAAGGTGACGGCGATCGACGCCGGGCCGAAGCTCGTCGTGAACGGCTCCCCGGTCGGCGCCGACGCCGTCGTCCTCGCCGTGCCCCACCGGGCGGCGGCCGCGCTCGTCCCCGAGGAGGCGGCCCCGGACCGGGCGCGCTGGGGCGGCCTCGGCTCCAGCCCGATCGTCAACGTCCACGTCGTCTACGACCGTCCCGTCCTGCGGGTGGACGGCGCGGACCCGCCGTTCGCCGCCGCGGTCGGCTCGCCCGTCCAGTGGGTGTTCGACCGCACCGGGGTGAGCGGCCTCACCGGCGGCGGCCAGTACCTGGCGGTGTCGGTCTCGGCGGCCGACCGCTGGATCGGCGCTTCCACCGCCGAGCTGCGCGCGGTGTACCTCGCCGAACTGGAGCGGCTGTTCCCGGCCGCCCGCCGCGCCCGCGTCACCGACTTCTTCGTGACGAGGGAACGGCACGCGACGTTCCGTCAGAGCCCCGGCAGCGGCGCGCTGCGTCCCGCGTCCGCGACCCGGCTGCCGTGGCTGTTCCTCGCCGGCGCGTGGACCGACACGGGCTGGCCCGACACGATGGAGGGAGCCGTGCGCAGCGGGCTGACCGCGGCCCGGCTCGTCCGCCGCCACCTGGACCGGACGGCCCCGGGCGAGGTGAGCGGCCGATGACCGCCGTCCCGGCCTCGATCACCGGCGGCCGCGCCCTGGTCGACCGGGCCATGCGCGCCTCCGCGGACCGGCTCGACCCGTGGACCCGCCGCGTCGTCGCCTACCACCTCGGCTGGACCGACGAGAACGGCGAGCCCGCCGCCGCGGGCGGCAAGGCGCTGCGCCCCGCGCTGGCGCTGCTGTCCGCGCGGGCCGCCGGCGCGTCCGAGGAGACGGCGCTGCCCGGCGCCGTCGCCGTCGAGTTCGTGCACGCGTTCTCGCTGCTGCACGACGACATCATGGACGGCGACCGGACCCGCCGGCACCGTCCCGCCGCGTGGACGGTGTTCGGCCCGTCCGCCGCCATCCTCGGCGGCGACGCGCTGATGGCGCTGGCGGAGAACCTGCTCCTGGAGCGGCGGACGCGCGGCGCCCACTGGGCTGCGCGCGCGCTGACCGCCGCCACGCAGCGGCTCATCACGGGCCAGGCGCTCGACATCGGGTTCGAGCAGCGCGACGACGTGGCCCTCGACGAGTGCCTGGCGATGGCGGCGGACAAGACGGGCGCGCTGCTCGCCTGCGCCTGCTCGATCGGGGCGATGCTGGCCGAGGGCCCCACCCGCCTCGTCGCCGGCCTCACCGGGTTCGGCGCCGAGACGGGCCTGGCGTTCCAGCTCGTCGACGACCTGCTCGGCATCTGGGGCAGCCCGGACACGACCGGCAAGCCCGTCCTGGCCGACCTGCGGGCGCGCAAGAAGTCGCTGCCGGTCGTGTACGCGCTGAACGCCGGGCGTCCCGAGTCGCGGCGGCTCGCCGCCCTGTACGCCGACCCCGGGCCGCCGTCCGAGGACGCTCTGCGGGAGATGGCCCGGCTCGTCGAGGCGGCGGGCGCGCGCGACTGGGCCGCCGCCGAGGCCGCCCGCCGCGTCGCCGCCGCCGGGCGCCACCTCGACGACTCGGGCATGGACGGTTCCGTGGCCGCCGAGTTCCGCGACATCGCGCTGTTCGTCACCTCCCGGGACCACTGACCCCGCCGCGTCGGGGAGAAGGGAAGCGCCGCATGACCACCACCGACGTGTCCGGGCTCACGGACGCGGCCGCCGCCGCGGTCGAGGCCGCCCGCGACCACCTGCTCGGCCTGCAGTCGCCCGAGGGCTGGTGGAAGGGCGAGCTGGAGACCAACGTCACCATGGACGCCGAGGACCTGCTGCTCCGCCAGTTCCTCGGCATCCGCTCCGACGCCGACACCAAGGACGCGGCGCGCTGGATCCGCTCGCGGCAGCGCGACGACGGCACGTGGGCCAACTTCCACGGCGGCCCGGCCGACCTGTCCACGACGATCGAGGCGTACGTCGCGCTGCGGTTCGCCGGCGACCCGGTGGACGCCGGGCACATGCGCAGGGCCGCCGCGTACGTGCGGGAGGCGGGCGGGATCGAGGGCAGCCGCGTCTTCACCCGCGTCTGGCTGGCGCTGTTCGGGCAGTGGTCCTGGGACGACCTGCCGGTCATGCCGCCCGAGCTGGTGCTCCTGCCGAGCCGCGTCCCGCTGAACGTCTACGACTGGGCGTGCTGGGCGCGGCAGACGATCGTCCCGCTGACGATCCTCGGGTCGCTGCGCCCCGTCCGGGCGCTGCCGTTCGACCTGCCCGAACTGCGCCGCGGCGTCATGCCGGCCCGGGACGCCCGGGGCTGGGGGGCCGCGTTCAACGCCCTCGACCGGGTCCTGCACGTGTACGAGAAGCGGCCGGTGCGCCCGCTGCGCCGGGCGGCGCTGCGCCGGGCGGCCGACTGGATCATCGCCAGGCAGGAGGCCGACGGCTGCTGGGGCGGGATCCAGCCGCCGTGGGTGTACTCGCTGATGGCGCTGCACGAACTCGGCTACGGCCTCGACCATCCGGTCATCAGGCGGGGCCTGGACGGGCTCGAACGCTTCACGATCCGCGACGGGAGGGGACGTCGCCTCGAGGCGTGCCAGTCGCCCGTCTGGGACACGGTGCTCGCCATGAACGCGCTCGCCGACGCGGGCGTGGCCGCCGACCACCCCGCCCTGCTGCGGGCCGCCGAGTGGGTAGCCGGTGAGGAGGTCCGCGGTCCGGGGGACTGGGCGGTGAAGCGGCCGGACGTCCCGCCGGGCGGCTGGGCGTTCGAGTTCGACAACGACGTCTACCCCGACACCGACGACACCGCCGAGGCGATCCTCGCGCTGCGCAGGGTCGCCTTACCGGAGGCTGAGGAGCCGATCAGGCGGGCCGTCCGCTGGCTGGAGGGGATGGCGTCGCGCGACGGCGGCTTCGGCGCCTTCGACGCCGACAACACCCGCGAGCTGTGCACGAAGCTGCCCTTCTGCGACTTCGGCGCCGTCATCGACCCGCCGTCCGCCGACGTCACCGCCCATGTCGTCGAGGCGCTGTCGAAGGAGGGCCTCGCGGAGTCGGCCGTGGTCAGGCGTGCCGTCGTGTGGCTGCTCAGGGCGCAGGAGGCGGACGGCTCGTGGTTCGGGCGCTGGGGCGCGAACCACGTCTACGGGACGGGCGGCGTGGTGCCCGCGCTGGTCGCGGCCGGGGTCGGCCCCGGCAAGCCCGCGATCCGGCGCGCCGTCGTCTGGCTGGAGGACCACCAGAACCCGGACGGCGGCTGGGGCGAGGACCTGCGCTCCTACGACGACCCCGCGTGGATCGGGCGTGGGGAGTCCACCCCGTCGCAGACGGCCTGGGCGCTGCTGGCGCTGCTGGCCGCGGGCGAGCGCACCCCGGCCGTGGAGGCGGGCGTGCGGTGGCTCGTCGAGCACCAGCGCCCGGACGGCACCTGGGACGAGGACCTGTTCACCGGCACCGGCTTCCCCGGCGACTTCTACATCAACTACCACCTGTACCGGCTGGTCTTCCCCGTGAGCGCCCTCGGCCGCTACCTGGACGGTGCGGCGTGAGGCGGGCGCGCGGTCCGGTGAAGGCCACCGGGTCCACCCTGCACAAGGAGGTCCGGACACCATGAGCATGCCGCTCCGCCAGAGCCTTCGCATCGGGGGCTACATCCTGCGCAACAAGCTGCGCGGCCGGGAGAAGTTCCCGCTCATCGTCGAGCTGGAACCCCTGTTCGCCTGCAACCTCGCCTGCGCCGGCTGCGGGAAGATCCAGCACCCGCACGACGTGCTGAAGAAACGCATGCCGGTCGAGCAGGCCCTCGCCGCCATCGAGGAGTGCGGGGCGCCGATGGTCTCCATCGCGGGCGGCGAGCCGCTCATGCACCCGCAAATCGACGAGCTGGTGAAGGAGCTCGTCCGGCGCAAGAAGTTCGTCTTCCTGTGCACGAACGCCTTGCTCATCCCCAAGAAGCTCGACAAGTTCACGCCGTCGCCGTACTTCGCCTGGGCGGTGCACATCGACGGCCTGCGGGAACGCCACGACGAGTCCGTCTGCAAGGAGGGAGTGTTCGACGAGGCCGTCGCGGCCGTCAAGGAATGCAAGCGGCGCGGGTTCCGCGTCACGACCAACACGACGATCTTCAATACGGACACGCCGCAGACCGTCATCGACGTCATGAACTACCTCAACGACGACCTCCGGGTCGACGAGATGATGATCTCGCCCGGCTACGCCTACGACAAGGCGCCCGACCAGGACCACTTCCTCGGCGTCCAGGAGACGCGGGAGCTGTTCCGCAAGGCGTTCGGGGACGGCAACCGCAAGCGGTGGCGCTTCAACCACTCGCCCCTGTTCCTGGACTTCCTGGAAGGCAAGGTCGACTTCCCCTGCACGGCCTGGGCGATCCCGTCCTACTCGCTCTTCGGCTGGCAGCGTCCCTGCTACCTGATGTCGGACGGCTACGCGCAGACCTACCAGGAACTCCTGGACGAGACCGACTGGGACTCCTACGGACGGGGACGCGATTCCCGCTGCGCCAACTGCATGGCCCACTGCGGCTACGAACCCACGGCCGTCTTCTCGACCCTCGGTTCCCTGAAGGAGTCCCTGCGGGCCGTCCGCTCGGTCTGACCTGTCCCGCTCCTCGGCCCGTTCCGCCCGGCACCGGCGTTGAGCCGATGCCGGGCATCTCCTGCCGGCCTACTTGAGGGACGTCGGCCGGTACGCCTTGTACTCGTCGTCCGAGGACAGCCCGTAGTCGAGCGTCCGGTGGTCGGTTCCGTACCGGCCGCGCTGCTCGTAGGCCCAGTACGACGAGTGCTCCTTGTCGGCCCACTTCTCGAAGATGACGACGTGCCGCGTGGTGTTGCTGCCGAGGGCGTCCATGACGAGGTCGCCCTTCTTCAGCTCGGACATCTCGATGCGTTCGGTGTACCGGGACGAGGTGAGGCCGACGGTGTTCGTCCCGGGCTCGGGCAGGCCGAGCGCCATGGACACGAAGCCCGAGCAGTCGGTGCGGTAGCCGTTGTGCGTGCTCGTCTGGCTGTAGGGGACCCGCTCGTCGGAGTGCGGATGCCAGGTCTCGGCCCGCTTGATGACCTTGGACCGCTCGTCCGACACGGGCTCGGCGGCCAGCTTCTTGGTCTTGGTCTTGGTCTTCGTGGACGGCTCGGCCTTCGCCGGTGCCTTGAACTCCTTCAGGACCTCGGCCTGGGCCCTGACCTGCTCCTGCGGTGCCGCCCTCCGCGGCGCGGCCTGCTGCCCCGCGGTCCGCTGCTGCGGCACGGTCTGGACGGCGGCGACGTTCTCGGTGGACGCGTGCTGCAAGGTCGTCGGCACTGCCGCCGTCACGCCGAAGACGGCGAGACCTGTCAGCGTGACCGTGGCCCAGGGGCCGGGCCGGAGGACGCGCGACCGCTTGCTCTGCTTGCCTTTCAAGGGGGGCTCCTTGCTTCCATGTGCCGCCTACCGGGTTAGCTGACGGGTTCGGACGTGGAAGTCGCCCTACGGCCCGAGAACAGGCCGATTCACCCCAGTGCGGGTTGGGTCCCCGGCTCCGCGCCACGGCGGACTCGGCGGGTGCCGCTGGAAGACAGCGGCTCTGACGATGTGGGGCCCGATCGATGAGGGGTCTCGGGCCTTGGCGCACGGGGATGGCACCCCGCCCCACCGGAGTGGGACAAAACGCCTGGCAGACGCCTTGAAGGGGCAAAGCTACTGAAACCTCCCAGGGAGGGCAAGGTCACCTCTAGACGGAGGAGAAGCCTCCAGTTATTATCCGGAGGAGAATCCTTCATTTATTGGGAGGTGGGTTCCATGACCGCCATCACGGCGCGGACCGCGTCCGGCCCGTCCGCGGGCACCCCGAACCGGCGCTGGGCGGCGCTGGTCGTCATCGCCGTCGCGCAGCTGATGATCGCGCTCGACGCCACGATCGTGAACATCGCGCTGCCGACGGCCCAGCACGCGCTCGGCTTCGGCGACGCCGACCGGCAGTGGGTGATCACCGCCTACACCCTCTCCTTCGCCGGGCTGCTCCTGCTCGGCGGCCGGATCGCCGACCTGGTCGGGCGGCGCCGCAGCTTCCTGGCCGGGCTGGCCGGATTCGCGATCGCCTCGATGATCGCCGGGGCCGCCCCGGGCTTCGGGGTCCTCGTGGCCGGGCGCGCCCTGCAGGGGGCGTTCGCCGCGCTCCTCGCCCCGACCGCCCTGTCCCTGCTGGCGGTGACCTTCACCGAACCCAAGGAGCGCGCGAAGGCGTTCGGCGTGTACGGCGCCGTGGCCAGCAGCGGCGCGGCGGTCGGCCTGCTGCTCGGCGGCGCGCTCACCCAGTACGCCGACTGGCGCTGGTGCCTCTACGTCAACGTCGCGATCGCCGCGGCCGCGTCGGTGGCGGGACGGATCGTCCTTCCGGCGCCGCCCGGCTTCCCCGGGTCGCGCCTCGACTGGATCTCCGCCGTCCTCGTCACCGGCGGCCTGGCCGCCGTCGTGTACGGCGCGGGCCAGGCCGCCCCGCACGGCTGGGACGCGTGGCGGACCACCGCGCCGCTCGCGGCCGGCGTCCTGGCGCTCGCCCTGTTCGTCGTGCGCCAGGCCCGGCACGGCGCGCCGCTGCTGCCGCTGCGGATCCTCGCCGACCGCAACCGGGCGGGCGCCTACCTCGCGGTGGCCACCGCGGTCGTCGGCGCCTTCGGGGTCTTCCTCACGCTGACCTACTACCTCCAGGTGGTCGCGCACTTCTCGCCGATGCGCACCGGGCTGGCGTTCCTGCCGATGGCCGTCGCGAACTCCGCGAGCGGCTACCTTGTCGGCGCCCTGCTCATCAGGCGGGTGCCCGCCCGGCTGCTGATCGCCGGGGGCCTGCTCACCGCCGCGGCCGGGCTGGCCGTCCTGACCCGGCTCGGCGCGGGCAGCGGCTACGCCACCGCCGTCGTCCCGGTCGAGGTCCTGCTCGGACTCGGCATGGGCGCCGCGTTCCCGCCCGCGTTCTCGCTGGCGACCGCGGGCGTCTCCCCGCGCGAGGCCGGCGTCGCCGCCGCCGTCGTCAACGCCGCGTCCCAGATGGGCGGCTCCATCGGGACCGCCGTCGTCAACACCGTCGCGATCGGCGCGACGGCGGGCTACCTGCGCGAGCACGGCCCGGGCGCCCCGCGGGTGAGCGCCCTCGTGCACGGCTACACCGCCGGTGCGACCGTCTCGGCACTGGCCCTGACCACCGTCGCCGTCGTGGTGATGCTCCTCATCCGCACCCCGCCGCCGTCGGACGCCCCCACCGAGCGCGCTTCCCGATGACCGCCGCGACTTCCCCTGAACGCACCTCCGCGAGGGCGCTCAGGGGAAGCAGGGCTCCAGCGCGGTCAGACGCCCAGTTCGGCGGCGGCCAGGGCCGTGCCCTCCACGCGGGCGGCTATCTTCGCGAAGGCCGTGTCGCGGGACGTGGAGGTGTCGTCGGCGAACGGGGAGAAGCCGCAGTCGTCGCAGGTGCCGAGGCGGTCGACGGGCAGGTGGCGGGCGGCGGCGAGGACGCGGTCGCGGATCTGCTCGGGCGTCTCGACGCGGGGGTCGATGGGGTCGACGACGCCGACGAAGACGCGGGCGTCCGCGGGCAGGTGGGCGGCGACGATGGCCAGGATCCGGTCGGGGTCGGGTTCGCTGGCCAGCTGGAGGTAGAAGGCGCCGGCCTTGAGCTCGAAGAGCTTGGGCAGCAGCTCCGCGTAGTCGACGTCGAGGCTGTGGGTGGAGTCGAGGTCGCCGCCCGGGCACACGTGCACGCCGATCCGGGCGCGCTCGTCGGAGGAGAAGCGTTCCAGGACCCGGTTGTTGAGCGCGATGAAGGCGTCCAGTACGCCCCCGCTGGGGTCGAGCTTGAGCGACAGCCGCCCCTCGGTGAAGTCGAGCTGCACCACGTGGGCGCCCGCGTCCAGGCAGGAGCGGATGTCGGCCTCGGCCTCGTCGACCAGGTCGTCGAGGAACATCTCGCGCGGGTAGCCGTCGATGCCGTCGGCCGGGTACAGCAGGCTCAGCGCCGACGGCGCGATCACGGCCTGCTTGACCGGCGCGGTCGCGTGGCGCTGGGCGGCCCGCAGGTAGTCCACGGCGTGGCCGGTGTAGCGGAACGGGCCCGCCGTCAGCCGCGGCAGCTGCCGCTGGTGCCCGTCGGCGAACGGGATCACCGCGCCGTCGGGGGCCAGGTCGGCCAGGCCCGCGATCGGGTAGGTGGCGAAGCTCGGCTTGGACTGCTCACCGTCGGTCACAACCGGTGAGCCGAGCTCCTCCAGCCGGCGGAGGGTCTCGCGCACGGCGCGCTCCTGGGCGGCGGCCAGCTCGGACGGCGCGGCGGTGAGGAGTTCCTGGGGACGCGGGATGCTGCCGATGGGCTCTGTGGGAAGGGGCATACCACGAATCTACGCTACTCAAAGTAGCGACAGAAGTGCTCATCGTGACCAGAGGTGGCCGCGTGAATCTTCGGCGACGTCGCGGCGAACTCGCTCTGGCCCGCACGCCGGTAGCATTCGCGGGTGGTTGATGGGGGAGCACGGACAGGGCCGCCGGTCGCGGCGGACATGGATCCCCGGCGGGTCCACGCCGCGCTGAGCCTGCTGGCGGACCGGCGCTGGCGGACGCTCGGCGAGCTGGTCCGGGAGACGGGCGCGCCGCGGCGTTCGGTGGAGTCGCTGCTGGCCGGGCTCTCGCTGGAGCACACCGGCGGCGACCGGTTCCGCCTCACCCCGGAGCAGGGCGCCGAGATCGCCGAGTCGCTGCGCACCGGGTACCGCCCGCTCGACCCGGCCGACCCGGTGGGGCACCTGCTGCCCGAGTACGCCGCCGTGGTGGAGCGGGTGGCCGGGCTGATCGAGCGGGCGCCGCGGGCGCGGCACGTCCTGGACCACGTGTCGGCCACGCCGGAGACGGTGGTGCGGCGGGCGCTGCTCCTGGGGGCGCGGTTCTGGCTGCCGGGCACGCGTCTGCTGTGCGTGGGCGACCACGATCTGACCTCGCTGGCCGTCGGGCTGGTCCATCCGGGCGTGCAGACCACCGTCGTGGACGTCGACGAGCGGATCCTCGCCTACATCGACGAGCGCGCCGCCGAACTCGGGCTGGATGTGCGCACCCGCTGGGCCGATCTGAGGCTGGGGCTTCCGGCGTCGGCCGTCGAGTACGCGGACCTCGCGGTGACCGATCCTCCGTACACGCCGGAGGGCGTCGGGCTGTTCGTGGCGCGAGCGGTGCAGGGGCTGCGTGACCAGGGGCAGGGCCGGGTCCTGCTCGCCTACGGGGCGAGCGACCGCACGCCGATGCTCGCGCTGAAGGTCCAGCAGGCGCTGCAGGATCTGAACCTCGTGAGCGAGGCCGTCTACCCGGACTTCAACAGCTATTTCGGCGCGGAGGCGATCGGTTCGCGCGCCGACCTGTACGTACTACGGCCGACCGGCAAGAGCCTGCCGGCCGCGGCCGCCCGCGCCGACCGGTTCGCCACCGCCATCTACACCCAGGGGCCCCAGGCGGTCGAGGCCCGGACGGCGGAGGGGGCGTCGCCCGACGTCGCCGGCCTCCACCCGGACGTCCTGGTCGGAGACTGGCGCAAGCAGGTGCTCCCGCAGGTGCCGCGCGTGCGGCTGACGACCTGGCTGGCCAAGCCGTACGCCGCGCGGGTGCGGCACGCGGCCGTCGCGCTGCCCCCGGGGCTGGAGACGGCACTGGTCCGGGTCCTCCTGGCCACGCGCGCCGAGCACGTCCGGGTGTTCCTCTCCGAGGCTCCCGGCGACCTCGCGGACGAGGCCGCCTCGCTCGCGGCCGTTTACGAGCTGACCCGGCGCGGTTCGGCGGTGGAGGCGGTGCGCACCCCGTCCAGCACGGGCGACCAGACCCAGCGGATCGTGCGCGCGATCCTGGACCGGGCGCACGGGAAGGTCGCCAACGTCTGGCGCGACGCCCTGCTCGACGCGCACGCGGGCCTGACCAAGCGGCAGGCCCGCGCGATCGTGGCCGACGCCGCTCCCTGGGCGCGGGACGTCACCCTGCTGGAACTCCCGCTCCACCGCCTGCGCGACCTGCCCACCGCCGTCCGCGCCTCCCTGGACCTCGTCACCGCGGCCCCGGCCGGCTAGAGCCGCGCCGTCACGACTCCTTCGACAGGGCCTCGACGGTTCGGGCCGCGGCGGTGCGGAGGTCCGCTTCGGAGTGGCCGAGATGGGTGACGGCGCGCAGGACGGTGGGGTGGTGGGCGTTGGACCACAGCACGCCGTGGGAGCGCAGGCGGTCCCGGGCCTCCTCGCGGTCGAGCCCGAGCGAAGCCAGATCGAGGAAGACGAAGTTGGTGCCGACGCTCGCGGGGTCGATCGGCAGGCCGCCCTCGGCGAGGAGGGTGGCGAGGACACGGGCGTTGGCGTGGTCGTCGGCCAGCCGCGCGACGTTGTGCTGGAGCGCGTACCGGGCGGCGCCCGCCAGGACGCCGGCCTGGCGGAGCGACCCGCCGAGCATCTGCCGGATGCGCCGGGCCGGGGCCAGCACGTCGGAGCGTCCGACGAGGGCCGCGCCGGCGGGGCAGCCGAGGCCCTTGGAGAAGCAGACGGCGACGGTCCGCGCCCGCGCGGTGATCCGGTCGGGCGGGACGTCCAGCGCGACGGCGGCGTTGAACAGGCGCGCCCCGTCGATGTGGACGGCGAGGCCGAGTTCGTCGCAGGTGTCGTGGAGGTCGTCCAGGGCGGCGAGCGGCCATGCCCGGCCGCCGGAGACGTTGTGGGTGTCCTCCACGACGGCGAGCGCCGTCCGGGGCCGGTGCTCGGAGTCCGCGACCTGGGCGATCTCGCGGACCTGGTCTCCGGTGAACACCCCGGCCTCGCCCGGCAGGCCGGTGACGACCGCGCCGGCGAGGAACGCGGGGCCGCCCGCCTCGTAGCGGAACATGTGGCTGTGCCGCTCTCCGACGATCTCCTGGCCGCGGGCCACCTGGCACAGCAGCGCGATCTGGTTGGCCATCGTCGCCGAGGGGACGAACAGCGCCGCCTCCTGGCCGAGCAGCCCGGTCAGCTCGTCCTCCAGCGCGAGGACGGTCGGGTCCTCGCGCACCTGCTCGTCGCCGAGCGGGGCGGAGGTCATCGCGCGCAGCATGCCCTCGGTGGGCAGCGTCATCACGTCGGAGCGAAGATCGATCATGGTGGCCCCTATCCGGCGAGGTATCCGCCGTCGACGACGATCTGGGTGCCGGAGACGAACGAGGCCCCCGGCGAGCAGAGGAAGGCGACCACGTCCGCGATCTCCTCGGGACGGCCGCGGCGGCCGAGCGGCGGCAGGCCCGCGACCCCCGAGCGCGCCTGGTCGGCCTCGACGAGCTCGACGAGCCGGTCGCTGCCGGGCGTGCTGATGTCGCCCGGGTCGACCTGGACGACCCGGATCCCCGACGGCCCGAGTTCCATGGCGAGGGCGCGGGTCAGCCCGGTCATCGCCGACTTGCTGACGGTGTAGGCGGAGGCGTCGAGCTGGCCCCGGTGGGCGGCGATCGACCCGATGTTGACGATGGTGCCGCCGCCCGCCGCGACCATGTGCCGCGCGGCCTCGCGGGCGCAGACGAACGGCCCGACGGTGTTGACCGCGAGGATGCGCGCCAGCAGGTCGTCGGAGGTGTCGAGCAGGGACGCCTTGGCGGGGACGCCGGTCACGGCCGCGCAGTTCACCAGGATCTCCGGCGGCCCGTGCGCGGCGGCGACCTCGGCGACGGCGGCGCTGATCGCGGCCGGGTCGCCGGCGTCGACCGCCATGACCTCGGCGGCGGACGCCAGCTCGGCGCGGGCCCGCTCGGCGGCCGGCGCGGCCTCGAAGACGGTGACGGTCCGGCCGGGGGCGGCGAGCCGCCGCGTGATGGCGGAGCCGATGCCGCCCCCTCCGCCGGTGACGATGACGCTTGTGCTCATGGGCGTTCCTCGGGTCAGTGGAAGGAGCCGGGCAGCCGGCCCAGCTCGAAGGCGGACAGGGCCTGCTCGATGTGCCAGGTCGCGTCCGACATGACCGGTGTGCCGTGGCCGGGCAGCAGGACGTCGGGACGTGCGGCGCGGAGCCGTTCGAGGGACCGCCGCAACGCCTGGACGTCGGCGTCCCCGGCGCCCGGCAGCACGATGCGGCCCCGGCTGAACAGGAGGTCGCCGGTGCAGGCGTAGGTCGTGCCGCCCGCGGTGAACAGCCAGGCCGTGTGGTCGGCGCTGTGCCCCGGCGTCGGCAGCGCCCGCAGCGGGCCCTCCTCCAGGCCCGCCTCGGCGGGCGTCAGCACGCCCGGGTAGGGCGCGAACCGGTAGCCGGCGGGGTAGATCCCGGCGCGCAGCGCGGCGGTGAGGCCCAGCTGCCCGGGGTCGGCGGCGCGGACCAGCTCCGCCGTCAGCGGTCCGGCGACGATCGCGGTGCCGTTCGCGGCGAGCCCGGCGGCGCCGCCCGCGTGGTCGGCGTGCGCGTGCGTGACCAGCGCGCCGAGCAGCGGCAGCCCACCGAGGGCCTCCTCGACGCGGGCGAGCAGCACCCCCTGGTCGAGCCCGCTTCCCGTGTCGGCCAGCCAGGCGCCGCCGTCGCCGCGCAGCAGGTAGACGTTGCCGTCGTAGGCGTTGCTGAGCCCTGGACCGAGCCGTCCGCCGCCGACCAGGTCGACGGCCGCGTCAAGCCGCACGGCCGTCCTCCCCGGCGATGATGGCGGCGACCTCGCCGGGCGTGACCCGCAGGTCGTGGCGCAGCATCATGACGACGCCAGACGCGTCCGCCCGCACGACCTCCGCGCATTGCCCGCCGTCGTCGTACACCGCGCCGATCGTTTGACCCGCGGCCACCGTGTCCCCGGCCGCGACGGAGGAGACGAAGACTCCCGCCGAGCCGAACAGGACGCCGGTGTCGGTGTTGCCGTCCCCGCCCGTCACGACGACCTGCCGTGCGGGCGGCGGCCCGGCGAAGGAGACGGGTTCGGCCGCGCCCGCGACCTCCAGCAGGCGCAGCACCCCCTGCGCGTACAGGTCGATGTCGGCCTCACGGAGTGCGCCGCCCCCGCCGCTCTCGAAGTAGGCCCAGGGCTTGCCGAGGGCGTCGGCGTGGCTGACGGACCGGCCCGGCGCGACCGACGCGTGCGCCCACAGGTAGGGGAAGGGTGTCGCGCGGGCGGCGTCGAGCAGCGGCCGGCCCCCGAGCGTCCGGCCCGCCCCGAACCCGCACATCGGGGGCATCCGGTAGCGGCGCCCGGCGGAGTGCAGGTCGATCAGCAGGTCGCACGGGTCGATGAGCGCGGTGGCGATCGTGTGGGCGATGCGCTCGCTGAGCCCGCCGCCGGGATCGCCTGGGAAGAGCCGCGCGAGGTTGGCGTCGCCGTCGCCGTGCCGGGTGCCCGCCGCGAGGGCGGGCGGGTTGGCGCGGGGCAGCACCGTCACCGTTCCGCGGACCGGCGTCGAGGCGAGCAGGTCCGCGACGCGGTACGCGGCGAGGACGCCCTCCATCTCGTCGCCGTGGACCCCGCCGAGGACGGTCACCGCGGGGCCGCCGCCGTCACCGAACCGGACGAAGTCCAGGTCGAGGCCGGGGGCGGCCCGGAGGCGCCCGCTCACCGCTGTCATCGTGTGCGTTCCCTTCGTTCGGTCAGCGCCTGCGCGCCTGGATGGGCCAGGTGTCCGCGAAGGACGTCCCGTCGTGCACCCAGTACCGGCTGAACAGGTTCACCGCGGTGCAGGCGTGGTTGGGGACCACCGCGACCCGGTCGCCCGGCGCGAGGCCGTGCGGCGCCGCCGACCCGGCGAGCCCGTGCTCCTCGTAGAGCTTCTCGACGACGATGCCCGGGTGGCCGTCCACCAGGCCGAAGCCCGGTGTCAGCGTGGTCATCCGCTCGGCGGGCAGGCTCTTGGCCCCGGCGTCCAGGACGAGCCGGTCCGGCGCCGGGACGTCCACCACCGTGCTGATCACGGCGAGCGCGCACTCGGCCGCGTCCGGGCCGCCGAGCGCGACCTGGGTGGCGTCGTAGAAGGCGTAGTTGCCGTACCGGTACTCGTGCGCGCGGCCGGATTCCACGCGGGCCAGCGGGGTGACGCCGACGCTGTGGACGGGCGCCTCGATCCCGCGTCCGGCCAGCGCCGCGCCCGTGCTCGCCAGCGCCTCGTCCTGCTGGTCGCGGACGGCGGCCAGCCCGGCCGCGTCGGTGGCGGCGTAGGCGTGCCCGGCGAACGTCATCAGGGCCCGCAGCCGGACCCCTCCGCCGAACGGCGCGGCCGCGACGGCCTCGGCGGTGGGCGGGCCGGGGGCGGTGCCGAGCCGGCGTGTGCCGGAGTCGATCTCCCAGTAGACGTCGAACTCCGCGCCGGTCGCGGCGAGCGCGGCGACGTGCTCGGCCCGCGAGCAGGTGACGGCGACCCGGCCCCGCCCGGTGAGCTCGGTGAGGGCGCGGACGCGCTCACCCGGGACGGGCGGGTAGGCGACGAGCACCGACGGGAAGCCCGCGTCGAAGGCCAGGGCGGCCTCGTCGGCGGTCGCCACGGTCGCCCGGACGGCCCCCGCCGCGACCTGGGCCCGCGCGATCTCCAGGCACTTGTGGGTCTTCAGATGGGGCGTGGAGCGCCCGCCGTGGCCCGTGACGCGGTCGGCCATCTCACGGATGTTGGCCATGAGCCGGGAGTGGCGCAGGGCCAGGAAGGGCGTCGGCGGGCCGTCCCCGGAGCAGACCGCGGCCCAGCCTTCGCCGCCGGTCACCGCGACACCCCCGGCAGCGTGGCCTTACCGGTGATCTCGCGGGCCAGTTCGGCCACGGCCCGTCCCATCTCGCGTTCCAGCTCGGGGGACATCCGCTCGACCGAGACGATCAGGCTGAGTGCGGCGACCGGCTCCCCGCGCCGGCCGAGCGCCGACGCGACGCCGGCGATGCCGTCGAAGAACTCGCCGCGATCCACCGAGTAGCCGCGCTCCGCGGACCGCTCGACGTCGTCGGCGATCCTGGCGCGCACCTCGTCCGACAGCGCCGACCAGCGCGGCCCCGCGCACAGCTCCCGCCGCTGGGCGGGGTCGAGCCGGGCCAGCACGGCCCGTCCGGCGGCGCCCTCCCATATCGGGGCGGTGCTGCCGAGCCGCGCGCTCGGGGCGAAGGGGATGCTGCTGTCGGTGCGCTCGACGTAGACCATCTCGTCGCCGTTGGGGACCGAGAACGCGGTCGCGGCGTCGAACCGCCGGCCCAGCGGGGCCAGCGCGGTCATGGCGTCGCGCCGCATGTTGCGGTGCGAGAGCCGGATCGCGGCCAGCCGGAGCGGCAGTTCTCCGATCTGCCAGTTGCCGTCGGGGTCGCGCTCCACCATGCCGATCTCGGCGAGACCGCTCAGCAGGCGGTGCGCCGAACTCTTGCTCAGCTGCGCCCGTTCGGCGCATTCGGCGAGGCCGAGGACGGGTTCCTCCTGACTGAACGCGGCGAGCAGAGCACCGACGCGATCGACCACTTGCACCACGAACGCCTCCAGGAATGCCTTGACCGGGGACTGGCAGCGAGATTAGGTTGCCACAACATCCCACGACGTGGAATGCCAAACCACAGAATGGAACGCAGAGACCGTGGTGAAGATCATCCGAGGGGGGCGCGTCGTCGACCCGGGCACCGGGACCGACGCGGTGCTCGACCTGCTCATCGAGGGCGAGCGGGTGACGGCGCTGGCGGCGCGGATCGCGCCGCCGGCCGGCGCGACGGTGATCGACGCCTCCGGCCTGGTGGTCCTGCCGGGCTTCGTGGACATGCACACGCACAGCGACTTCACGCTCCAGCACGACCCCGGCGCCCTGGCGCGCCTGCACCAGGGCGTCACGACCGACGTCACCGGGAACTGCGGTTTCTCCCCGTTCCCGCTGCCCCGGACCAGCAGGGGCTTCGGGTCCTTCTTCAGCTCCCGGCTCGACCCCGGCTTCCCGGACCTCGACGCCTACGCCGCCCACCTGGAGTCGCTCGGGACGGCGGTCAACGTCGCCCCGCTCGTCGGCCTCGGCGCCGTCCGCGAGCACGTCGCGGGCTCCGACCCCCGGCCGCCGTCGGACGAGGCCGTCGCCGCGATGCGCCGCCTCGTCGCCGACGGCCTCGACCAGGGCGCGTTCGGCGTCTCCAGCGGCCTGGTCTACACGCCCGGACGGTTCGCCGCCGCCGACGAGCTGCGGCGGGTCATCGCGCCGCTGCGCGGGTCGGGCCGCTTCTACGCCACCCACCTGCGCGACGAGCGGGACGGCCTGGTCGCGTCCGTGGCCGAGGCGATCTCGACGGCCGAGCGGGCGGGCGTCGACCTGCAGATCTCCCACCACAAGGCGCTGGGCAAGGCCAACTGGGGACGCACGGAGCAGACCCTCGCGATGGTCGACGAGGCCAACGCCCGCGGCGGCATCGAGGTCGCCGTCGACTACTACCCCTACACCTCCGGCAGCACGGGGGTCTCCAGCCTCCTGCCTCCCGGGTCGCTGGACGGCGGCTGGCCGCTGCTGCGCGCCCGGGCGGGCGAGGGCGCCGAGCGGCTGCGCCTGCTGCGCCACCTGGACGGCGCGGCGCAGTTCCGCCCCGACGAGATCATCATCGGCCGCTCCCGGACCCGGCCGGAGGCGTCCGGGCGGGCGCTGCCGGACTACGCCGCCGCGCTCTCCCGCGCCCCCGTGGAGGCGCTGCTGGAGCTGATCCTCGCCGAGGGCGAGAGCCTCACCATGATCGTCCCGGCCGCCTCGCGGGACGACCTCGACCGCGTGTCCGCGCACCCCGCCGCCATGCACGGCAGCGACGGCTGGCTGATGACGGCCGGGCAGGCGCGGCACGAGCACCCGCGCAACCTCGCGAGCACCACCGAGGTGCTGGTCCCCGCGCTCCTCGGGCGGACCCCGCTCGACCGGGCGGTCCGGCACCTGGCCACCGCGCCCGCCCGGCGGCTGCGCCTGGACGGCCGCGGGACCCTGCGCCCCGGCGCGTTCGCCGACATCACCGTCGCCGACCCCGGACGCGCCGCCGCCTACCACAGCGGCCGGGGGACGGAGGCGGGCGCGGCGTCGGAGCGCGCCTATCCCGACCTCATGAGCTGGGTCTTCGTGAACGGCGAACCCGCCATCGAGAACTCCCGCCCCACCGGTCGGCGCCCAGGCAAGGTCCTGCGCGCGGCATGACCGTCCCCCACGCACCGATTGGAACGGAGCAGACCATGGCACCCAGCAACGCGTCCCCGGCCGCACCGCACGTCACCCGGCGGTCCTTCCTCCGCGGCACGATGGCGCTCGGCGCCGTCGCCGGGCTCGGCGGCACGGGCCTGCTGACGGCCTGCGGGTCCGCCGACGACGGCGGCTCGCCCAACGACCTCCAGATGCACCACGACGCCGCGGTCGGCCCGCTGTTCAAGCCGTACGTGGACTACTTCAACACCAACTACGCCCCGCTCAAGCTCGGCACGTCCTACGTCGCGCAGGACTACCTCACCGTGACGAACCAGCAGCTCGCCGGCGGCAACGCGTCCTACGACGTGCTGTTCGCGGACGAGGGCTACCTGGAGTCGTGGTCGAAGAACCAGTGGGTGCGCTCCCTCAAGGACCTGCCCGGCCTGGACAAGCTGGTCGCGAACATGAACCCCGGCGTCGCCGACGCCCTCAAGGGGCCGGACGGCGAGGTCTACGCGCTGCCCTACTTCCAGGGCGCCGAGCTGTTCGCGGTCAACACCGCCCACCTCAAGAAGATCGACGCGTCGGCGCCCGCGACCTGGGCGGAGTTCCTGGAGCAGGCGCGGGAGCTGAAGGCCAAGGGGATCAGCCAGACGCCGTACTCGCCGTACTGGATCAAGTACGCGTTCCTGATGTGGCACCAGTTCGCCGCCGAGGTCGCCTCCGATGGCGGCGGCTCGCTGTTCGACCCGTCCGGGAAGGCGAACCTCGCCGGGAACCCCGTCGCGCGCGCCACCCTGGAGCGCTGGCGGACGCTGTACTCCGAGGGGCTCGTCCCCAAGGACCTGTTCACCACCGACTACGGCGGCGTGACGAACGTCTTCGGCGGCGGCAAGAGCAGCTTCTCGATGCGCTACCAGGCGCAGGTCGTCGGCTGGAGGGACCCCAAGCAGAGCTCGGCGGCCAAGGACATCAAGAACGTGCTGATGCCCGGCAAGACCCGCCAGACCCACAGCTTCGGCGCCTACTGGATGCTCTCGTACAACACCGAGGGCGAGAAGAACGCCGGGACGGTCATCGACTACCTCGGCGGCGCGGGCAAGGACGGCTCGTTCCACGTGCCGAAGAACCTGGTGGCGACCGCGCTCGGGCTCTCCAGCGGCTACAGGAGCGTCGACTCCGACCCGGCGGTGCTCAAGTCGTGGGCGAAGTGGGCCGACGTGGACGCCCTGACCGGCCAGCTCGCCAAGACCGTGCCGCTCGGCCCCGTCACCACCAAGACCTGGTACCCCAAGTTCGCCGACATGGCGTGCGCCGTGCTCCAGGAGGTCGTGCTCGGCAAGAAGTCCTCTGACCAGGGGCTCAAGGAGCTGAGCGACTTCGCGGGCGCGCAGAAGTAGCCGTGTCCCCGACCCAAGGAAGCGAGCCCGCCGCGGACATGACGACCGAGTCCGACCGGCGCCCGGCGCAGCCACGCCGGCGACCGGAACGTTCCAGCAAACGACCGCCCCCCACCGCCGCGACCGGCCCCGCCGGACGCAGGGGGCGGTCCGGCCGCACGGGCCGCACCGGCTACGGGCGGGGTGAGGCGAGGTTCGGCATGGCCATGGCCACGCCGGCCCTGGTCGTCACGCTGCTCCTGCTCGGCTACCCGCTCGTGTACTCGTTCTGGGTCAGCCTGCACGAGCAGACGCTCGGCAGCCGGGCCCCCGCCCGCTGGGTCGGGATCGACAACTACACCGCCGTCCTCGGCGACCCCGTCTTCCTGCCCTCGCTGACCCGCACCGTCCTGTTCGCCGCCGCCGTCGTCCTCGGCACGCTGCTGCTCGGCACGGTGTTCGCGCTCGCCCTGAACCAGGAGTTCCGGGGCCGGTCGGTGGTGCGGGGCGTGCTGATCCTGCCGTGGTCGCTGTCCCAGATCACGCTGGCGCTGACCTTCGGCTGGATCTTCAACTCAACGTTCGGCCCGCTGAACGGCGCGCTCCAGCAGGCCGGGGTGATCGACAAGTACGTCGCCTGGTTCGCCTCCGGGCGGGTGGCGCTCACGGTCATGGCGGTCGCGTTCGTCTGGAGCCTGGTGCCGTTCGCGACGCTGCTCATCCTGGGCGCGCTGCAGACCGTCCCCGAGGACCTGCACAAGGCCGCGCGGATCGACGGGGCCGGGCCGGTCCGCCGGTTCTTCTTCGTCACCCTGCCCTGGATCCGCGACACCGTGCTCGTGGTGTCCGTGCTCGCCCTGATCAACGCGTTCCTGGCGTTCGCGCTGATCTACATCCTCACCGGCGGCGGGCCGGGCACCGAGACGACGCTGCTGTCCTGGTGGGGCTACACCACCGCGTTCCGCGACCTCGACCTCGGCAAGGGCGCGGCGATCTTCTACCTGATGACGCTGGCGATGGTGCTCCTCGCCGCGCTGACCGCGCTCGTCATCCGGGGACCCCGCAGGAACCGCGAAGGGAGGACCGCGTGATCGCCGCCGGAGACCGCGGGCGCACGGCCAGGAGGATCGCGGTGCGGGCGCTGCGCGCCGGGACCGTCCTGGCGCTGCTGGCGTGGGTGCTGCTGCCGTTCTACTTCCTGCTGCTGGTGGCGCTGACGTCCCGGGCCGACTCGCTGCGCACCCCGCCGCGGTGGATCCCCGCCATGGACTTCGGCAGCTTCCGGAAGATCCTCGACTCGGCGTTCAGCTCCGCCCCGCCGAGCAACCCCAGCGACCTGATCGTCCCCGGCATGCAGAACAGCGCCGTCGTCGCGGTCTGCGTCGCCGCCCTCAACATCGTGATCGCCAGTACGGCGGGCTACGCGTTCGCCCGGTTCCGGTTCCCCGGCTCCCGGACGGTCCCGGGCCTCATGCTCGGCAGCCAGCTCGTCCCGGTGTTCGCGCTCGTCGTGCCCTTCTACGTGATGCTCCACTCGCTCGGCCTCACCGACACCAGAGCGGGCATCGTCATCGCCCACCTCGGGTTCACGGTGCCGTTCTCGGTGTGGATGATGCGGGCCTACTTCAACGGGATCCCCGTCGAGGTCGACCGCGCCGCGATGATCGACGGCTGCACCCGCTGGCAGGTCTTCGCCCGCGTGGTGCTGCCGCTCGCCCGTCCCGGGATCATCAGCGTCGGGCTCTTCTCGTTCATGGTGTCGTGGAACGACTTCCTGTTCGCGCTGGTCCTGAACTCGCGGACGGACGCGATGCTGATCCAGCCCGCCATCTCCGGGCTCTACAACGTGCGCGAGCAGTCCTTCGGCATCATGGCCGCCGGCACCCTGCTGGCCGCCCTCCCCACGATGCTGCTCGCCCTCGTCTCGCAGCGGTTCCTCGTACGCGGCCTGACCTCAGGCGTCGGAAAGGTGTGACGCGTGTCCAGTATCGAACTCCGGCAGGTCACCAAGCGGTTCGGTGACACGCTGATCGTCGACTCGGTCGACCTGACCATCGAGGACGGCAGCTTCACCGTGCTGCTCGGCCCGAGCGGGTGCGGCAAGACGACCACCCTGAACATGATCTCCGGGCTGGAGGAGGTGTCCTCCGGGGAGATCCTCTTCGACGGCGTGCAGGTCCAGGACGTCCCGCCGCACAAGCGCGACGTCGCGATGGTGTTCCAGTCGTACGCGCTCTACCCGAACCGCAGCGTGCGGGAGAACATCTCGTTCGCCCTCAAGCTGCGCAAGCTTCCCGCCGCCGACATCACGGCCCGGGTCGCCGAGGTCGCCGACATGCTCAGCATCGGGGCGCTCCTCGACCGCAAGCCGCGCCAGCTGTCGGGAGGCCAGCAGCAGCGGGTGGCGCTGGCGCGGGCGATCGTCCGCCGCCCCAACGTCTTCCTGCTGGACGAGCCGCTCAGCAACCTCGACGCCAAGCTCCGCGCCGACATGCGCATCAGCCTGCGCGAACTGCAACGCGAACTCGGCGGCACCTTCGTGTACGTCACCCACGACCAGGGGGAGGCCATGAGCATGGCCGACCAGGTCGTCGTCATGAACGGGGGAGTGGTGCAGCAGGAGGCCCCGCCGCTCGACCTCTACCGGCGGCCCGCGAACCGGTTCGTCGCCGGCTTCGTCGGGACGCCGGGCATGAACTTCGTGCCGGGCGCGGTGGACGCCGGCGGCTCGTTCGGGCATGGCGACTGGACGGTCCCGATCGGCTGGACGGGCGCGGCCCGGGACGGCCTGACGCTCGGCGTCCGTCCCGAGGACGTCACCCTGGAGCCGGACGGCCCCGGCGCGGCGGGCCGGGTCCGCCTGATCGAGCGGCTCGGGGTCGAGGCGATCGTCGTGGCCTCGTTCCCGTCCGGCGACGTCATCGCCCGCGCCGACCCGGACGTCGACCTCGACGCCGGCGCCTCCGTGTCGATGCGCGTCCGTCCCGGGAAGGTCCATCTGTTCGACTCCGAGAACGGCGACGCGCTCGCGTGGACGCCCGCCCCGGCGGTCGCCAAGGAGGTCCGGAATGCCTGACGAGGTCGCCCTGCGGATCGGGGGCCGCGCCCGCGCCGCCCACGGGGAGGCGGTCTACGACGCGGTGAGCCCCGCGACCGGGGAGAGGATCGCCTCCGTCGCGCGAGCCGCGGAGTCCGACGTGGACGCGGCGGTGGCCGCCGCCGCGGAGGCGTTCGAGGCGCACCGCCAGGAGAGCGCGTTCACCCGGGCCGACCGGTGCCACCGGATCGCCGCCCTCGTCGAGGAGCGCGCCGCGACCATGGCCCGGCTGCTGTCCCTCGAACACGGCAAGCCGGTGGACCAGGCCGAGGCCGAGATCCGGCTGGCCGCCGACGGCTTCCGGCTCGCCGCCGAGGAGGCCAAACGGCTCGGCGGCGAGACCGTCCCCGCCCGCGACGGCGCCAAGCTCGTGCTGACGACCCGCAAGCCGCGCGGCGTGTTCGCCGTGATGACCCCCTTCAACTTCCCGGTGAACATCCCCGTGGAGTACCTCGGCCCCCTGCTGGCCTGCGGCAACGCCGTCGTCTGGCGTCCGGCCCCCTCCATGGCGGCGGTGGCGGGCGCGCTCTACGACTGCATCGAGGACGCCGGCGTCCCGCCCGGCCTGGTCAACCTGATCACCGGCCCCGACCTCGGCCCGGCGCGGCGCCTGGTGTCCCATCCCGCCGTCAACGGCGTCGGGTTCACCGGCAGCTCGAAGGCGGGCGCCGAGATCGCCCGGCTCGCCGCGGGCAAGGCCCAGGTGATGGAACTGGGCGGCAACGGGCCGATCGTGGTGCTGCCCGACGCCGACCTGGACCGGGCCGCCCCGGCGATCGCCTCCGCCGCGTTCGCCAACTCGGGCCAGTCCTGCTCGGCGGCGGGACGCGTCATCGCCGCCGAATCGGTCGCGGCCGAGCTGGAAGAGCGCCTGGTCGAGGAGGCCCGGCGCGAGGTGGTCGGGTCGCCCTTCGAGGCGGGCACCACCATGGGGCCGGTGCACACGCGCGGCGTGGCCGACGCGATGGCCAGGCACGTCGCCGACGCCCTGGCCCGCGGCGGCCGGACGGCGTTCGGCGGCGCCCCCCTGCCGGACCGCCCCACCGACCTGTTCTGGCGTCCCACCGTCCTGGTCGGGCTGGACGCGGACGCCGCGGCCCTGGGCGAGGAGACGTTCGGCCCGCTCGCGCCGGTGCTGCGGGTCGCGGGCGACACCGAGGCGATCCTCGCCGCCGCGAACCGCGGCCGGTACGGGCTGAGCTCGGCGGTCTTCGGACGCGATCTGGACCGTACCCTGGCGGTGGCCGGCCGGCTCCGCGCGGGACAGGTCACCGTCAACGACACCAGCAACTACTGGGAGCTGCATCTGCCGTTCGGCGGTGCGCCGGGCACCGACAGCGGGCACGGCCGGCTGGGCGGCCGCTACATCGCGGAGGCCGTCACGGAGATCCAGTCGATCTCCGTCGACCTGACTCCGCCCTGGCGCTGAGGCAAAGGAGCCGACGATGAACGATCCGGTGGCGACGGCCACGCACTCCGGCGTGCTGGAGGAGGTCGAGCGGCGGGTGCTGTGGCTGTCCACGGCGATCGTGCACCACGCCAACCGCGTCCGGCCCAACCCGTCCGGGCTGAAGGTGGGCGGCCACCAGGCGTCCTCGGCGTCGATCGCGTCCATCATGACGGCGCTGTGGTTCCGCCACCTCGGGCCGCAGGACCGCGTCTCGGTCAAGCCGCACGCTTCCCCCGTCCTGCACGCGATCAACTACCTGCTCGGCGAGCTGGACGAGCGGTACCTGACGACGTTGCGCGAGTTCGGCGGGCTGCAGAGCTACCCGAGCCGCACCAAGGACCCCGACCCGGTCGACTACTCCACCGGATCGGTGGGCATCGGAGCCACCGCGCCGATCTGGGGCGCGGTCGCCCGCCGGTACGTGGAGGGCGCGCCCGCCGGACGCCAGTACTCCCTGGTCGGCGACGCCGAACTGGACGAGGGCGCCGTCTGGGAGGCGATCCTCGACCCGGGCGTCGCCGAACTGGGCGAGATCGTGTGGATCGTCGACCTCAACCGGCAGTCCCTCGACCGCGTCGTGCCGTACCTGGCCGCGCACCGGCTGAAGGGCATGTTCGCCGCCGCGGGCTGGCAGGTGCTGACGCTCAAGTACGGCCGCCTGCTCACCGAGCTGTTCGACCGCCCCGGCGGCGAGGACCTGCGCGCCCGCATCGACGCGATGCCCAACCCCGAGTACCAGCGCCTCCTGCGCTGCGACGCCGCCGAACTCCGCGACCGTCTCCCCGGCGGCAGCGAGCCCGTCGCCCGCCTGATCGCGGAACTCGACGACGCCACCCTCCTCGCGGCGCTGCGCAACCTGGGCGGCCACGACTTCGGCACCCTCGCCGAGGCCTTCGACGCCATCGACGACACCCGGCCGACCGTGATCTTCGCGTACACGGTCAAGGGCCACGGCCTGCCCAGCGAGGGCCACCCGCAGAACCACTCCTCCCTCCTCACCGCCGACCAGATCGCCGAGCTCGCGCCCCGCCTGGGCGCCGACCCGGACGCCCCCTGGGCCCGTTTCGACGAAGGGTCGCAGGCCGCCCGCCTGTGCGCCGAAACGGCCGCACGCCTGCGCCGGACCCCCACCGCCCCGCAGGCCCCGCCCCCGGTGCCGGACGACATCGGCCGCACCCCCAAGGGCACCGCCACCACCCAGGCCGCCCTCGGCCGCCTCCTCCTCGACCTCACCCGCGAGGCCCCCGACGCCGCCGCCCGAGTCGTCACCGTCAGCCCGGACGTCAGCTCCAGCACCAACCTCGGCGGCTGGGTGAACAAGGCCGGCGTCTGGTCGACCTCCGAACGCCGCGACTGGTTCGCCGACGACGGCGAGACGATCCTGCACTGGCGGGAGGGCCCGGCGGGCCAGCACATCGAGCTCGGCATCGCCGAGACCAACCTCGTCGGCCTCCTCGGCGAACTCGGCGCCACCTGGAGCCGCTGGAACCGCCCCCTGCTCCCGATCGGCGTCCTGTACGACCCGTTCGTCGCCCGCGCGCTCGAACCCTGGTCGTTCGGCATCTACGCTGGCGGCCAGTCGATCCTGATCGGCACCCCGTCCGGGGTCACGCTGGCCCCCGAGGGCGGCGCGCACCAGTCCATCGTCACCCCGTCGATCGGCGTCGAGCAGCCGGGCTGCGTCGCCTACGAGCCCGCGTTCGTCCTCGACACCGAATGGACGCTGCTCGCGAGCATGGCCCGCCTCGGCCGGCCGGGCGGCGGCTCCGCCTACCTGCGCCTGTCGACCCGCCCGGTCGACCAGACCCTCGCGGACGTCCCGGCCGACCCCGCCGCCCGCGAACGCCGCCGCCGCCAGGTGATCGCCGGCGCCTACCCGCTGCGCCGCTCCGCCCGTCCCGCCGTCACCATCGCGGCGATGGGCGCCCTCGTCCCCGAGGCCCTGGCCGCCGCCGACCGCCTGGAACAGGCCGGAGTGGGCGCGGACGTGGTCTGCGTGACCAGCCCGGGCCTGCTCTTCCAGGCCCTCCGCTCCCGACAGGGCCAGGAGGACGGCCCGAACTGGATCCTGGACCAGGCGTTCCCCGCGTCCCGCGCCACCCCGCTCGTCACCGTCCTGGACGGCCACCCCCACACCCTGGCCTTCCTGGCCGGCGTGAACAACGTCCCCTGCACGACCCTGGGAGTCACCACCTTCGGCCAGTCCGGCTCCATAGAAGACGTCCACCGCCACCACGGCATCGACACCGACTCGATCATCCGCGCGGCCCTCGACCTCCACTCCTGAGGATCGATCAGGAATCGAGAAGCGCCGGCCTCCCGTCCCTACGTAGCGTGATGTTCACGAAGGCGGAAGCAGGTGGCCGACAGGACCACCCACCGCCGATGCGACCATCGCGCACACGAGGGGACACGACATGAAGGCGCACGTGAGTTCGATCCTGCTGGGCGTCCGGGACATGGACCGGGCCAAGCGGTTCTACACCGAGGGTCTCGGCTGGAAGATCCAGAACGACTACGGCATCTCGGTGTTCTTCGAGTCGGACGGTGCCTCGCCCGTCGGCTTCTACGGCCGCGACGGCCTGGCCGACCAGGTCGGCACCAGCGCGGACGGCAGCGGCTTCAGCGGCCTGGTGCTCACCTACGTCGTCCGCAGCGAGGCGCGCGTCGACGAGGTCATGGCGGAGGCCGAGAAGGCCGGCGCCACGATCCTCAAGCCCGCCGGCGCCCTGCCGTGGGGCGGGTACGGCGGCACCTTCGCCGACCCGGAGGGCTACATCTGGAGCCTCGGCTACAGCGCCCAGGGCGAGGACCAGCCCTACGCGGAGTGACCAAGCCCGGTTCGGCGTCGGCGCGGTGTCGCCGACGCCGAACCACCGCGCCCCCGGAGCCGAAACCACCCTGCGTGATCTAATGATCACAACAGGGACGGCTCTCGGTGGGACAGGAGATGGGCATCTCGGAGGATCCGGACGCCGCCGCGGGACGGGGCGGCCTCACCTGGCGGGTCGTGGCGGGATGGCTGGTGGGGATCACGGCGGCCCTCGCCGTGACCGGCGTCGCGCTCGGCCGGGAGACCGGCCTGGCCCCGTTCCTGATCTTCCTGCCCACCCTGATCGCCGGCCGCGGGACGGTCCGGCAGACCGCGGTCGCCTCCGTCTGGACGATCCTGGTCATCATCGGCTCCCTGATCCGCAGCCCGCTGCCGAGCGCGGCGGCCACCGCGAGCGTCATCACCTTCGCCGTCGCGCTCAACGGCCTGAGCGTGATCCAGGCGGTCCGCCGCATCCGCCAGGAAAAGGAGATCAGCCGGCTCCGCTCCGCGGCGGCCGCCCTCCAGCGGCAGATCCTGCGCCCGTTCCCCCTCGTCACCGGCGAACTCCTCGTCCACGGCCTCTACGAGCCGGTCGAGGAGGACAGCATGGTCGGCGGCGACGTCTACGAGGCCATGCCGACGCCCTACGGAAGCCGCGTCCTCATCGCCGACGTCCAGGGCAAGGGCCTCCCCGCCATCAGCGCGGCCTTCGCGGTCCTCAGCTCGTTCCGCGAGGCGGCCCTGGTAGCGCCCACACTCACCGCCCTCGTGAACGCCCTGGAGAACTCGGTCCTGCGGCACAACTCGTTCGTAGCCCAGACGGGTGAAGAACAACGATTCGTCACAGCGCTCGTCCTGGGCATCACGCAGACAACGGCCCAAGCCATCAACTGCGGCCACATCCCGCCTTACATACTGACCGACCAACAAACAGGCCGGGTCTCCCTAGGAGAAGCAGCCCTACCCCTAGGCCTGGCCTCCCTAAGCCCAGACCCACGAACCGTCACAGCCTTCGACTTCCCAACCGACTCCACACTCCTCCTATGCACCGACGGCGTCACCGAAACCCGCAACCCGGCGGGCACCTTCTACCCCCTGGAAGCCCGCCTCCCCACCTGGAAAGACCTACCTCCCAACGAGATAGCCCCCACCGTCAACCACGACCTAGAGCAGTACTCGAAGGGCAAACTGACAGACGACAGAGCCCTCCTGATCCTCCACAGAAAACCCATCCCGAATGACGAGTGACGCCGACGTCGTCAGCTGTAGAAATGCCTGCCGTACTCCTCGCGGCTCACGGTGAAGTCACCCGGCCTGGTCTCCCGAAGCAGCCTGTACCGGACGTCGAACGCGTCGATCGCCTCATGAATGCTGTAGCCCTACTCCTCACGCAAGATCACGATGGCGGGAAGGATCCGATACACCAGAGCCCCACTGACCACCCGCGACCTGACCCAAGAGGCCCTCCCGTCGTGCGCGTGGTCAGGGTCGGCCGCCCACCAGGAAAGCATGGCCAAGGCCCTGAACCGGGCCGCGCACGGTGTGTCACCGTAGAGCCGTGGACTCAGCAAAGCTGTCCCGCGAGGACACCGCTCTCCTGCTCCGTGACCTCTGCATAGACCTCGGCTTCTGCCTGCCGCCACAGGAACACGCCGCGCTATGCGACTCGCCACCAACCGACGTGGACGCCTTCACGAACGCAGTTTTCCGGGCCGAAGGCTTGGACCCATCGCCACACGCAAGCCTCTACGCCCAAGTCCGAAAAATGGTAGCCAAAGCCTTCACCAACGGCCCCACCACCTAACAACCAAGCCCGCCGCCAGCACCAGGTCACCGATGAGTTCGACCGGCACGCCGAGTCGTACACAGCACAACAGACCTTTGGAGCACCGGCAGATGGAGGGCACTACCCATGGCGCAAGTGATCTGTGACATGTCCGTCTCGCTCGACGGGTACGTCACCGGCCCGAACGACAGCCGCGAGAACCCGTTCGGCGACGGTGCCTGGATGCTGCACAAGTGGATGTCCGACCAGGCGACCGACGAGGACCGGGCCATCCTGGACCAGGTGATCGCGGACTGGGGTGCGGTGGTGATGGGCCGGAAGTCCTTCGAGAAGAACGAGGGGGAGGGCGGCTGGGGCGACGGCGGCCCGATGGGCGACGTCCCGTGCTTCGTGGTCACTCACCAGGCGCCGACCAAGCCGTACCCTCCCGTGTTCACCTTCGTCACCGACGGGGTGGCCAGCGCGATCGAGCAGGCCAAGAGGGCGGCGGGCGACAAGGTCGTCGGCCTGCACGGCGCGACCGTCATGCAGCAGGCACTCCCGCTCGGCCTGGTCGACGAGATCCGCGTCCACGTGGTCCCGGTCCTGGTCGGCGGCGGAACACCGCTGTTCGGCGCACTCGCCTCCCCGATCCCCCTCGAACGCACCCGGGTGATGGCCACCCCCGCGGCAACCCACATCTCCTACCGCATCGTCCACTGACGAAAAGAAAACGCTCCGCCGAGCTACGCCCGGCTCGTGAGAAAAGGGCCGAGTTCGCCCCCTCGCGCCACTCTCCACGACGCCTACAATCCCGGGCCACGACCGACACAATGCGTAGCGCTACGAGAGACCGAGTGCTCTCTACCCGAGTCGAATGGGGTCGTCTGACGCCCATTCAGACGCCCCCGACGACGTCAGGGAGATTGCCGGACGACAACGAGCGGCGGCCTAGAACAGCGTCCCGTCAATTTTCGTACCTTGAGGCCTGAGCTTCTGCGGGACGGGCAGTGGCCGCTACCCTGCGGCAGGTGGCACAAAGCGACATGCTTGACCGCATGGGGGATCTTCCAGGCCGCTGGATGCGAGTCGTTGATGCGACTGAGCGGCGTAGGTTGGAAGAGGAGTTGATCAGGGAGTGCGGGAGTTCGAGGCATCCCCTGTACGGTGTCGGGATCCAGACCGCTGCTCGGTGCGGCGTTTGTGACGACATTCTGTACGGGCTGCCTGGCAGTGATCGGTGGGCGGTCGTTCACCTGACGTGGGCACGTTCACCTGAGACTGACCCCCGCTGGCCTTGGTGCACTTTGCTCGATGACTGGACGGCCGTAACTGATGAACTCCTCGACAGGGGCCACTGACTGAGGCGTCCGAACGCGCGACGCGCGCGGCCCCTGCTTCCCGGAGACGGGGTGCCCCTGCCGCTCCTCGACGGGGAGGATGGTCTCTGGTTCGAACGGATTGGTGCGTCGCTAGCCTGAGCCCCGGTTCCGCGCCGGGGCTCTTTTCGCGGGGGTGACCTGGGCAGATGGCCACAACCGCGTTCCGCGTATGTTCCGGGAAGCGTGACAATCGGCGGCTTCCGCTGGCACGTGCCTGCATAAGCAACAAACCCCGGCGACAGGCTGCGTGCCTGGTCTGCCGGGGTTTGCGGTGGTCGTCTGAAGTGCCCCCTGCAGGATTCGAACCTGCGCACACGGCTCCGGAGACCAGCACCGATCAAGCCATCTACCTGGGAGAATGCCGATGGCGGGCCCTGATTCGGACGAGGATGGAACACGCCGACAGCAAGGTGTGCCCCATGCGAGCAGTAGGTGATGACGGTCAAGCGCTGGACGCCGAGGCCACGGTGAAGACGGAGCCCGATAGCCAGCTCCTGACGCTGGTGTTGGACAGCGGTGCGGGCGCCTCGCTCCAGCGGTGGCAGAGCTGTGGCGTGCCGCTTCCTATAGATTTTGGGATATCCAGGGTAGATGAACTGGCCCGTTTCGGATATATGCGCGCCTTGCGGGCGTCAATGCATGCAGGAGTGCACTTGGAAGCAAGTCTCGATGCTGGTGCCAGATGCCGTCAAGTACAGCTGCGAAGGTATTGAGCTTGCTTGCTTTATTTTCGGAAAGGAAACCTCCAGTAGCCCTGAGTGCTCTCGATGTCGAGCTGATCCACTCAAAGATCTCATCGGCGGCCGCCTGGTCATCGTGAGTTAGTCTCTGAGCAAGGCGCTCCAGCTCGCTGAGCAAGTATCCTGCCGCGATTGCTGTAATGGTGGATGCGATCAAGATTTCCGAATAGTTTATATTGGAAAGAGCCTCGGCAATCATGGGTAGGGATGCAAAAGGTAGATGCACGTGAGTCTCGGAACCATGGGATATCGTGAAGGTCATCGCCATGTCGAGGGACTTTCGACTCACCTGTAGGGGTGGGTAATCGTCGGGCAACCGAATATCCCACAGTTCGACGTGATTGTCTTCAACGGATGCGGAGATAGTGGCTGCGAGTAGTTTCCGTAGCGTCTGGTCGGTGAGCCGAGGGGCGTCGACTTTTACGGTCGTGCCTACGCGATATAGGTCGACTGCTGACAGGCCAGCCTCGCCGAATGCGTACAGGATACCCAGCCTGCCGGAGACTTCGTTAGAAGTTTTCTTGATTCGAGTCCAAGCGCCGGTACTGGCGTAACATATGGCGATGCCGTGCTCAAAGCCCTGGCAGATGCTGCGGGCTTGCAATGCGCGGGCCAGAATTTCATTGAGGCCGAACGGGTGTCCGTCGGCCACGGCCATACCAGCCTCTGAATCCCAGTAGATGTCCTCATGTGCCACGGCGTTGCGCCACTCTCTCACAACAGGCGATGCGAGCAGAGATGTTATCGGCTGCCGCGCGGCGATAAGTTGATCGAGTATCGGAGAAAGTGTCGGCTTTGATGGCACTGGCTTTTTTAGAAGCCGGAGGGTCAACTCTGCCGTTCGTTTTATGTCGCCTTCCACTGTGGTCTTGTACATCTCGAAAACGGGACGCATTCGGGCCTCGTCGTGCAGCTCTTCGGCATATCTATCCCGTGCCGAAATGAATGCCCTATGAGTGGATAGCATAAGAGGCTCGCGCTCAACATGAGCCTCGATAAGGCTAAGGGTGGAAACGGGATCGGTTACTAGAAGATGGTCTATTAGGTTTCTAGTTAGTAGGGCGGCTCGTTGGGCCAGGAGGGGGCGATCGCTCAGCAGCAGCATGACGAGGTGGAGACGAGTTTTGGGAGCGAGTGCAACCTTGGAGTTGAGGAGGTGCTGGGATTGCTTGCGTAGGCGCCTTTCGTAGGCATGTGAATTTTTTTCCCATGCCGCCGCCAACCTTGCCGCAAAGGTAAGGCCGGTGCCTGTTTCGAGCTCATCCTCGCGAATCCCAATTGCTCGGTAGATGCGATCCTCTGGATCGCCAATATTCGGTGGACCTAGTTCTTGTTCCAGCTGCCTAGCAGAGGCATCTGATATTTGCGCATGTCGTTTCGCATTTGCCCATGTGGATTCATCCCAGCCTTCTTTCGCACATTGAGCGACGAGCCGCCCGAATCTAAGGCCGTTGATAGCAAGCTTGTCGACTAGGTTGCTGCCCTTAAGTGAATCTTTCGGCGGGTAAAAACGTCGAACTTCGGTTGTCGCTGCCGCAAAAGCTCTACTCTTCTCTAGTAACTCGTTGGCGCGCCTGACTGCGCTCTTTCCGATCACCTGAATTGGTTCTGTGTGCAATGAAATCAACGCTAGACCAGCGGAATGCAGATCAATCCAAATGCCAATTAGATTGGCATCGGCGAGTATAGATTCCCATTGGGTGGTCGTCGCGAAGATGAATCGAGTCGGGCTTTTGTTCTGCGCCAGACTGATCCAGTCGGATAGTTCAATGTGCGATAGGGCTTTGCTGGCCGCCACTCGCGCCTGTGGTTCGACATCTGAGAAATTGTGGACGTGAAAGGGAGTGGGGGTAATCATAACGTTCCCGTCATTATATTGATGGTGGGGGGATTTCTGGATACTTGTGTATCCATCGACCGTCTCGATGGGGGCTAAGCTTGATCTCGACCTATGCTTCCAGGTCGACGCTCAACATGTCTATACTGACGCAAACTCGAACGAATGACCTCTGTCCGGACTTGCCGGACAGAGGTCATTCGATGATCAGGGCCTTACGGGTGCAGGTAATGGAACACTGGCTTGGGGTGCATGAGGAAGTCGTGGTGGGAGATGTTCCAGGCGTAGGCGCCGGACATGGAGAAGGCGACTAGGGCGCCTGCTGCGATGTGGTCTGTGGGACCTCGCGTGCGAAGACGTCCTTTGGTGTGCAGAGTTGGCCGACGAGGGTCACGGGCTCGCCGGCGACTGCGGGGCCATCGCCGTTGCGGGTGATGACGTCGTGCGGGTGGTTGTGTTGCTTGGTGACGGGTGTGCGGATGTGCATGGTGCCGCCGCGTAGGACGGCGTACCACTGGCCGTGTGCCGTCTTCACGTCCAGGACCTCGGTGAGGTACCACCCGGCGTAGACGCTGATGGAGCGGCCCGGATCGATGCGCAGCGTTTCGCCCGGCTCGGCGAGCGCGTCTTGCGTGTCCTGCAAACCCACGGCTGGATCCGGCAGATCCCCGGCACACGGACGGCAGGACGCCCCACCGCACCGGCTTACGAGACCCACCCCGACCTGTCCGAAGACTTCCGATGACCCGCCTCGGAGGCCGCTACGAACCGTTACCGCACCTGGCGCAGATCTCGCGGACGGGACACCGAGACGGGGTGACAGAAGCCGACACAAACCCTTCTGTCGGCTTCTGTCCCCGTGTCCCCTGTCCCCGCGCACCCCCTCGGCCCGACTGACCTCACGCTCCGTTGCCCGGCACACAAGCCACCAAGCCCGCCGCCGGCACCGTCCCGACCGATCACACCCGGACTGATTGAGGTGCATGCCCCCATGGCCAAGAGATCCAATGCATGGACCACCGTGCCCGAGATCCTCGACGAACTCGGTATCACCCGGCACACCTGGCAGCGCTGGCGCGCCCTCGGCAAGACGCCACCCTGCACCGTGCTGCCCAACCGCAAGCTTCGGATTCGCCGAGTCGACTTCGAGAACTGGCTTTCCAGCCTTGAAGAGAGGGCCGCTTGAACAGGAGCTACGACGTCCGGTTCTGGAACATCACCGTAAAGAAGGGAAGGAAACGGCCCTACGTCCTGCGCTGGCTGGTTGGCGGCAAGGTCCAAACCAAACCGTTCACCGCGCGGGAACTCGCGGACAGCTTCAAGTCGGAACTGATCCAAGCCCCCCGGCGAGGCGAGGCATTCGCCATCGAGACCGGCCTACCCGAGTCCATGATTCGCGCGGCCCGGTCCGTGAGGTGGTATCAGCACGCGCGCGATTACGTGGACGATCGATGGGACAAGGTGTCCGCCAAACAGCGCATCTCGATCGCTGAAACGCTCACCGCCGTGACGGTAGGTCTCACGGCCGACCACAAGGGCGCGCCAGACTCGGAAACGCTGTGGAAGGCGTTGCGTCGGTGGGAGTACAACAAGAACCGGCGCGAGGTCGACCAGCCCGCCGAGGTGGCCGCCGCGCTCAACTGGGTCCGTAAGGCGTCCGTGCCGCTGGCTGACCTCGCCGAGTTCGAGGGCATCACGCTGGCCCTCGGCGCGTGTGCGCAGAAGCTCGACGGCTCCCTGGCCGCGCCGAGCTACTACACCCGGCGCTGTCGCGTCCTCTACAACGTGCTCAAGTACGCCGTTCAGCGAAAGCGTCTCGCCGTCAACCCCATCGACGGTCTCGACTGGAAACCGACCGAAGATGACGAGGTGTGGGAGGAAATAGGCCCGGCTGTCGTTCCCTCACCGCGTCAAATGGCGGAACTCCTCACGGCAGTCAGCTACGCGGGACCTCGGCGAGGCCCTCGAATGGTTGCGTTCGTCGCGTGCGTCTACTACGCCATGATGCGGCCCGGCGGGGTCGTCTCTCTGCGCGAATCCGACTGCGAGCTAGCCGCGAAGGGATGGGGACGGTTGATGCTCGCCGGTTCCAAGCCCTCGGTCGGAACCGAGTGGACTGATTCGGGGGAGTACCACGACGACCGCGGGCTCAAAGGGCGGAACCGTAAGGCCAAGCGGCCCGTGTCGATCCCGCCGGAGCTCGTCCGGATCCTGTGGGATCACATCAACCGGTATGGAGTCGCCCCGGACGGCCGCCTGTTCCGCACTGAGCGCGGGGGAGTGCTGCTCCCGTCCGGCTACGGGCGGACGTGGCACAAGGCGCGCACGCTCGCCCTGACGCCCGCCGGGGAAGCGTCGGACCTCGCCAGGCGCCCGTACGACCTACGGCACGCCGGTGTCTCGCTACGGCTCAACGCCGGCGTCCCGCCCACTCAGGTCGCCGAGTGGGCCGGTCACAGCGTGGAGGTGCTGCTGAAGATCTACGCCAAGGTCATCGCCGGTCACGACCACGTGTGGGAGGGGCTCACCGACGAGGCTCTCGGTGATTAGCGATGCGGAGGCATCATGGAGGGCTTGCGGCTTCGAGCAACCCGCGCTGCGTTCCCAACGCCCACAAGCTGACGTTCAGGACTGGGGTTCCACCTGGCGTCGCTGGGACCTTGCGGTCCTGGGCAGGGCAAGCCGGGCGTGGATCAGCTCAGGAACGCCTCGACTTCTTGTGGGCGATGCCTAGATCGACGGGGAGGGTGGCCGCTTCCACAGGCTCCCATGGCAGTTGGCTGAGGTGATCCACAAGGTTCTCTACGAGGGGATCCTTGTGGACCTTCATGAGACTTCTATAAGGGCTGTCTGGCGAAGCAACAGAATTTTGATAGAACGGGCATGGGCAAGGAGGGCATAGTGCATCATTGGGGCCATGGCAGAGCAAGTGGTCGCGGATGCCCGGAGCACCCTGCTGTTCCTCCTGAACAGCGCCGGGCGCAAGTCACGCACGGCGCCGATCAGGACTTCGTTCGTGGGAATCCCGGTGATGCCCGAGGGGGGCCGGGGCGCCCGAACGCGTCCCGGGCCCATGGCCGCCTTGGTCAAGCGACACGACGCGACTGCACTCGACCTCTACTTGCTACTGATGGCGCTGGCCTCTGCGGAGCCCTATGACGTGACAAGAGACGCGCGGTTCTTCGCTCGCGCGCTTGACCTGAAGGACGGCCGAGGCCGGTTCAACACTGGCGCGATCTCCAAGGCGTGGGCCCGGCTGGAGAGGCAAAACCTGATCACTCGCGCCCGCAAGGGGAGGGTGGCCTCCATCACCCCTCGCCTCGAAAGCGGCGAGGGGTCCGAGGCCGACAAGTACACGCCGCCCTCGGGCGCCAACGGCGACTACTACCTTCGCGTCCCGTTTGACTATTGGCTGACCGGCGACCCGACCTTGCACGAGAGGCTGACCCTGCCTGAGAAGGCAATGTTGCTGATCAGCCTCGCAAGGCTCAAGAACGAGTTCAGGTTGACCGCCGCTAACGCCGCGCGGTGGTACGGCGTCTCGCAGGAGACTGCCCAACGCGGGCTTCAGGGCCTGGTCGAGAAGAAGGTTCTGGGTCGTCGCCGGGAGCGCCGAGCCGCTCCCGAAGCCCCCGAGGGCTTCACCATCGACACCTACTACTCGCTGACCGGCGCGTTCAGACTCCCGAAGAGGGTCGCAACCGACCAGGCGGCCCGATGAGGCATGGCAGAGCACCGCCGGGAGGTTGGTGACTCACGGTCTAGAAACGCAGCGGCCCCCGCACCACCGGGAGCCGCCGCCACACATCAACGCTCAACTCGGAGGAAGAACGTGATCGTCCCTAAGGGTACTTCGGGCGACAGTGCGGAGGAGGCGGCACCTGTTGATCCGCCCTTGATGTCGCCCGAGGGCAGCGGTGCGAACCTCGCTAGCCAGGCGCATGCCAACATCGACCTGCGCCTCAGCGTGGGGATCACGGTCAAGGTGGTGGCCATCATCACCGTCACGGCCGTGATCACCATCGCTCTTGTGATCATCTAGTAGTCGCATTACGAAGCGGGCCTCTCCGCCTGATGGCGGAGAGGCCCGTTGATCTTTAAGGTCACATCGCGCTCTGTGGACTCCACGGCCTGGAACACAAATGGAACACGCGCCGTGGCATACGGCGTCCCGTGGTGGCGTCTGGTGTCACATGGGCCAGGAACGAGAAGAGCCGGTTTCCGCTGGTCAAACGCGGAAACCGGCTGATCGTTTTGGGGTGCCCCCTGCAGGATTCGAACCTGCGCACACGGCTCCGGAGGCCGTTGCTCTATCCCCTGAGCTAAGGGGGCGCGACGCGGTATGAGGTTACCAGGGTTGGCGGGGTGACGCGCACGGGGAGGTTCGCCGTGCGTCCGGGGGGTGAGTGGGCTAACTTCGAGGCCGTGACCGAGCCACTGGGACGCGTGCTGGTCGTCGATGATGACGAGGTGATCCGCCAGCTCATCGCCGTGAACCTGCAACTGGAGGGGTTCGAGGTGTCGACCGCGGTGGACGGGCAGGACTGCCTGGACAAGGTGGTGGAGGTCGGGCCGGACGTGATCACGCTGGACGTGATGATGCCCCGGCTGGACGGGTGGGTGACCGCGGTGCGGCTGCGGGAGGATCCCGGGACCGCGCACATCAGGGTCGTGATGATCACGGCGCGGGCGCAGGAGCACGATGTGCGGCGGGGGCACGAGATCGGTGTCGACGCGTACGTGACGAAGCCGTTCGACCCCAACCAGCTGATCCAGACGGTGCGGAAACTGGCGGCGGTGTCCAGATAGTGGTCGGCTAGTCTCACCAGGGTGACTCCAGGGGACGCTCTCGTGCGCGCGGTGCGGGACGCCGTGGACGCGGGGGAGATCGATGTCGCGGTCCCCGACGAGGTCGTGGTCTTCGGGCGGGGCGGCGGGGTCTTCGAGAGTCCGGTGGCGCTGAGGCTCGGCGTCGACCCGTGGGTGATCGCGCGGCGGGTCGGGGGGAGCGTCTCCGGGCCCGGGTTCGTCAGGGTCGTGGTGGGGCCCGAGCTCGTGGAGGTCATCCGGCGTGATCCTGGTTACGGGGTCGCGCGGGTGCCGCGGGGCGGCTGGAATGAATGGCCCCGGACGTTCGACAATCCCGGCTTCTCGGTGCGTTACGCCTATGCGCGGGCCTGTTGGGTGGGGCGCTGGGCCCGGGAACTCGGGGTCGGGGCCGGGCCGTTCGAGGGTGGTGCGGAGGAGCTCGTGGGGGCGTTGGGGGACGTTCCCGGGCGGGCCGCGCAGGCCGAACGGGAAGGCGACGCCAGGCCCCTGATGTTGTGCTTGGAGAGCGTGGCCGGGGCGTACCACGAGGTGCACGAGCGCTGTCCCGCGCTGCCCGTGGGCGATGAGGAGCCCGGGGCGGTGCATGCGGGACGGGTCGGCTTGGCGGAGGCCGTCAGGGTCGTCCTGGGCAACGGGCTGAACATGATCGGTGAAACACCTAGAGAGCGGATATGAGTCGAGTACACCCTGCTGGGCCGCGGCACGCCGACGTCCTGCCGGAGGACCATCCGGCGGGGCCGGCGGAGGACCTCAACGCGCTTGAGGCCGCCGTGTGGCCGCGGAACTCCAAGCGTGAGGACGGTGTCCTCACCGTCGGGGGAGTGGACGTCAGGGACCTGGCGAAGGAGTACGGGACGCCCCTCTACGTCTACGACGAGGAGGACGTCCGGAGCCGCGCGAGGGAGTACGCGGCGGCGTTCCATGACGGGGACGTCCACTATGCGGGCAAGGCGTTCCTGTGCACGGCCGTCGCGCGGTGGCTGAACGAGGAGGGGCTCGGCCTCGACGTGTGCAGCGGGGGTGAGCTCGCGGTGGCGCTGGCGGCGGGCTTTCCTACCGAGCGCATCACGTTGCACGGAAGCAACAAGGCGCCCTGGGAGCTGGAGAAGGCCCTGGATGTGGGGGTCGGGCGGATCGTGCTCGACTCGTTCGAGGAAATCGCGCGTGTGGGGTACCTCGCCCAGGAGAGGGGCGTCCGGCCCAAGGTGATGGTGCGGGTCACCACGGGGGTGGAGGCGCACACGCACGAGTTCATCGCCACCGCGCACGACGACCAGAAGTTCGGGTTCTCCCGGAGTTCCGGGGCGGCGCTGGAGGCGGTCAGGCGGGTTCTGCAGCTGGGGCAGCTCGAACTGGTCGGGCTGCACAGCCACATCGGGTCGCAGATCTTCGAGGTGGACGGGTTCGAGGTGGCCGCGCACCGGCTGGCCGGGCTGCTGGTGGCCATCCGGGACGAGCACGGCATCGAGCTTCCGGAGCTGGACCTCGGCGGCGGCTACGGCATCGCGTACGTGCCGGGCGAGGAGCCGCACGACCCGAAGTCGATCGCGGACGGGCTGCGCGACATCGTGGCGCGCGAGTGCCGGGCGTACGGGCTGTCGATGCCGCGGCTGACCGTGGAGCCGGGACGGGCGATCATCGGTCCCGGCGGCGTCACGCTGTACGAGGTCGGGACGGTCAAGGACGTCGAGGGCCTGCGCACGTACGTGTCGGTGGACGGCGGCATGTCCGACAACCTGCGCACGGCGCTGTACGGCGCCGAGTACACCGGGGTGCTGGCCAGCAGGACGTCCGAGGCCGCCCCCATGCTCAGTAGGCTTGTCGGCAAGCACTGCGAGAGCGGCGACATTGTGGTGCGGGACCTGTGGTTCCCCGAAGATCTTGCGGCGGGGGACCTGGTGGCGGTGGCGGCGACCGGTGCGTACTGTCGGTCGATGGCCAGCAACTACAACCATGTCCCGAAGCCCGCCGTGGTGGCGGTGAGGGACGGCAGGTCGCGCGTGATCGTCCGGCGGGAGAGCCCGGAGGACCTGCTGCGGCTCGATGCGGAGGTCGAAGCGTGAAACCCGGACTGCGCGTGGCGCTGCTCGGTTGCGGCGTGGTCGGGACGGAGGTCGTCCGGCTGCTGAACGAGCAGGCCGACGACCTGGCCGCGCGGGTCGGAGCCCCGCTGGAGCTGGCCGGGATCGCGGTGCGCCGGCCGGACCGGGTCCGCGCGGGCATCGACCCGGGGCTGCTGACCACGGACGCGCAGACGCTGGTGACCAGGGACGACGTCGACATCGTCATCGAGGTGATCGGCGGCATCGAGCCGGCCAGGACGCTGATGCTGGAGGCGATGAAGACCGGCAAGTCGGTCATCACCGCGAACAAGGCGCTGCTGGCCGAGGACGGGGCGACGCTGTTCGCGGCGGCGCGGGAGTACGGCGCCGACCTGTACTACGAGGCGTCCGTGGCGGGCGCGATCCCGCTGCTGCGGCCGCTGAGGGAGTCCCTGGTCGGCGACCACGTGCACCGGGTGCTCGGCATCGTGAACGGGACCACGAACTACGTCCTCGACCAGATGGACACGCACGGCGCCGGGTTCAACGAGGCGCTGGAGGAGGCGCAGGCGCTCGGTTACGCGGAGGCCGATCCGACGGCCGACGTGGAGGGTTTCGACGCGGCCGCCAAGGCGGCGATCCTGGCGCAGCTGGCCTTCCACACGCCGGTGACGGCCGCGGACGTCCACCGCGAGGGCATCACCGAGGTGAGCGCCGCCGACGTGGCGGGCGCCCAGGGCATGGACTGCGTGGTCAAGCTCCTGGCCATCTGCGAGCGGATCCCCTCGCGGGACGGCCGGAACGGCCGCGGGGTGTCGGTCCGCGTCTACCCGGCGATGATCCCCCGGTCGCATCCGCTGGCGAGCGTCCGGGAGGCGTACAACGCGGTGTTCGTCGAGGCGGAGTCGGCGGGCTCGCTGATGTTCTACGGGGCGGGGGCCGGTGGCGCTCCGACGGCGTCGGCGATCCTCGGCGACCTCGTCGCGGTCGCCCGCAACGTGGTCGGCGGCACGCCCGGCCCGGTGGAGGTCACGTACGCGAAGCTGCCGGTGCTGCCGATGGGCGAGACCGTCACCCGCTACTACGTCGAGGTGGACGTGACGGACGAGGCGGGCGTGCTCGCCACGGTCGCCGAGGAGTTCGCCAGGCACGGTGTGTCGATCCAGGCCGTCCGGCAGGTGGGCTCGGGCGAGGAGGCGCAGCTCGTCGTCGTGACGCACCGCGCGCCGGACGCCGCGCTGTCGGCGACGGTGGCGGGCCTGCGCGAGCTGGAGATCGTCCGCGGGGTGACGAGCGTCATGCGCGTCGAAGGGGACGAGTGAGGCGGGGCCCGTCCCGGTAGACTCCTGGCGAACATCGCAGGTCAGCCGAGGAGACCGAGTGAACGCGAACGCCCGCGCGTGGCGCGGCATTATCGAGGAGTACCGCGACCGGCTTCCGGTGACGGACGCGACGCCCGTCGTGACCCTCCTGGAGGGCGGGACCCCCCTGGTGCCCGCCCACCGGCTCTCCCAGATGACCCGTTGCGAGGTGTTCCTCAAGGTCGAGGGCGCCAACCCGACCGGGTCGTTCAAGGACCGCGGCATGACGATGGCGATCAGCAAGGCCGCCGAGGACGGCGCCAAGGCCGTCATCTGCGCCTCGACCGGCAACACCTCCGCGTCCGCGGCCGCGTACGCGGTGCGGGCCGGGATGACCTGCGCGGTCCTGGTCCCCAACGGCAAGATCGCGATGGGCAAGCTGGCGCAGGCGCTGGTGCACGGGGCCCGGCTGCTCCAGGTGGACGGTAACTTCGACGACTGCCTCGAACTGGCGCGCAAGCTGTCGGTCGACTACCCGGTCGCGCTGGTCAACTCGGTCAACAAGTACCGGCTGCAGGGCCAGAAGACGGCCGCGTTCGAGATCGTGGACACGCTCGGCGACGCGCCCGACGTCCACTGCCTGCCCGTCGGCAACGCCGGAAACATCTCCGCGTACTGGATGGGCTACAAGGAGTACGCCAAGGACGGCGTCGCCTCGCGCACCCCGCGCATGCTGGGCTTCCAGGCCAGCGGCGCGGCGCCGTTCGTGAAGGGCGAGCCGGTCCTGAAGCCGCAGACCATCGCCACCGCGATCCGCATCGGCAACCCCGCCTCGTGGGACCTCGCTGTCGCCGCGCGTGACGAGTCCGGCGGCGCGATCGACTCGGTCACCGACCGGCAGATCCTCGCCGCCTACCGGCTGCTCGCCCGGGAGGAGGGCGTCTTCGTGGAGCCCGCGTCCGCGGCGAGCGTCGCCGGTCTGCTCCAGGCGAGCGAGCGGGGCGAGGTCGCGGCCGGGTCCAGGATCGTCTGCACCGTGACCGGCAACGGCCTCAAGGACCCCGACTGGGCCATCTCCGGGGCTCCCGCGCCGACGACCATCAAGGTGGACGCGCACTCCGCCGCGTCCGAGCTCGGCCTCACCTGAGGTGGGCTGGCAGGACGGCCCGGTGCTGGTGCGGACCCCCGCGACCAGCGCCAACCTGGGCCCGGGATTCGACTCGCTCGGCCTGGCGCTGGCCCTGTACGACGACGTCGAGGTCGAGGCGACGGACGGCGGCCTGTCCATCGAGGTGGACGGTGAGGGCGCCGAGGTCGCCGACCGCGGCGAGCGGCACCTGATCGTGCGGGTGTTGCGCCGGACCTTCGACGTCCTGGACGACCTGGCCGGAACCGGTCCCGCCCGGCCGGAGGGGCTCCGGCTGCGGTGCCGCAACCGGATCCCGCACAGCCGCGGGCTCGGCTCCTCGTCCGCCGCGATCGTCGCCGGGATCGTCGCGGCGCGCGCGCTGCACCCCGCCGGGAAGCTCCTCGACGACGCCGGGGCGCTGCGCCTCGCGACGGAGATCGAGGGCCATCCCGACAACGTGGCGCCGTGCCTGGCCGGCGGCCTGACCGTCGCCTGGACGGCGCCGGGCGGCGCCCGGTCGATGCGGCTGGAGCCGCAGGTCAGGCGGGTCGTCGCGTTCGTTCCCGAGCAGCGGCTCGCGACCGAGCGGGCCCGCGGCCTGCTGCCCGGGACCGTCCCGCACGGGGACGCCGCCGCCAACGCCGGCCGCGCCGCGCTGCTCGTCGCGGCCCTCACCGGCGGCCTGGACGCCGGCATCCTGCTCGACGCGACCGAGGACCGGCTCCACCAGGATTACCGCGCGCCGGCCATGCCCGAATCGGCGGCACTCGTCGCGCGACTGCGGGACGCGGGCGTTCCGGCGGTGATTTCCGGCGCGGGTCCCACTGTCCTGGCCTTCACAACCGCATCACGGGTTGATTCGACCGATGGCCCAGTGGGTAAAGGGTGGCACGAACACCCGTTGGACGTCGCGACCCGCGGCGCGCACGTCATGACCGGAGAATCCGAGTACCGGGACTGACGGCGGCGCCGGGGGCGGGGGACCTGCGTCGCCGGGGTGCCGGTCCGGCAGGATCCAGCTAGGTAAAATGCGAAGACATCGACCTCTGGGGAATAGCAGTGTGCCCTGGTGATGTTAGGCTGAATGCCGCACCAGATGCCCCGTTCGGGGCAGCGTGCTCGTCAGCCACGCGTCACCATTTCGGCCCTCCGGCCGTGCCGGTCCCGCGTACCAGGCTCCCCGACACCGTGACTTCCCGTTGTCAGGCATTCCAGCGAAACTTCGGACGTGGCGGTACCGGGGACACGCACGAGCGGAACGTCCCGTCCACCATCTGGCTGTGCCCAGAACACGCAGATCCCGGTTCCATCGTGATCAGCGGAGCCCGATCCGGCGCCCCCGCCGGGCCGCACCACCGGGTCGACTGGCCGAACGCCGGCCAACGCCCGCGCCCTGGGAAGGACCCTTAGTGAGCGAATCCAGCGAACTCCTTACGGACGCAACCAGCACGGAAACCGCCGCCGCTCCGGCCGGCGCGGAGCCCGCCGCCCCCCGGCGCCGCCGCGGCACCGGCCTGTCGGCCATGGTGCTCCCCGAGCTCAAGGCGCTCGCGTCCAGCCTCGGCATCACCGGCACGACCGGGATGCGCAAGAGCCAGCTCATCGCCGCCATTCAGGACAAGCAGGGCGGTCAGGGGCAGGGCTCGGCGGGGGGCGAGCAGGGAGCCGCTGCCCCGGTGACGGCCGAGCGCCCGCGCCGCGGCCGCGCCGCGGCCAAGCGCGAGGTGCCCGACGAGCAGGTCACCATCGCCGACGCCGCGCCCGCGGCCCCGCCCGCGTCCGAGAACGCGGCCGCGCCCGAGGCGCAGTCCGGCCCGGCGGGCCAGTCCGGTACGGCCGAGAAGGCCGTGCAGGGCGACAAGCAGGAGAAGGCCGACCGGCAGGGCGGTCGGCAGCGGGGCGAGAAGCAGGACCGGGGTGCTTCCGAGGGACGCGGCGACCGGCAGGGCCGGGACCAGAGCCGCGACCAGGGCCGCGAGCAGAACGCCGAGGACGGCGAGTCCCAGGGCGGCCGCGACGGCAACCGCGACGGGCGTGAGGGCCGTGAGGGCCGCGAGGGCGGCGGACGCCAGCGGCAGCGCCGCGAGCGTGGCGAGCGTGGTGAGCGCGGCGAAGGCCGCGACCGGGGCGACCGGGGCGAGCGCGGTGACCGTGGCGAGCGCGGTGAGCGTGGCGACCGGGGTGAGCGTGGCGACCGGGGTGACCGCGGTGACCAGGGCGGCGGGCGTCAGCGCGGCCAGGGTGGCGGTGGCCAGGGCGGCGGCGGTCAGCACGACGACGACGACGGCGGCGGCCGGGGCCGTCGCGGGCGCCGGTTCCGGGAGCGCAACCGCGGCCGCGGCCGCGAGCGCTACGAGGAGCCGGTGCTCACCGAGGACGACGTCCTCATCCCCGTCGCGGGCATCCTCGACATCCTCGACAACTACGCCTTCGTCCGGACGACCGGGTACCTGCCCGGCCCGAACGACGTGTACGTCTCGCTGGCGCAGGTCCGCAAGAACGGGCTGCGCAAGGGCGACGTCATCACCGGCGCCGTCCGGCAGGCGCGCGAGGGCGAGCGGCGCGAGAAGTTCAACGCGCTGGTCCGCCTCGACACCGTCAACGGGATGGAGCCCGACCAGGCCAAGGGCCGCGTCGACTTCTCCAAGCTGACCCCGCTGTACCCGCAGGAGCGGCTGCGGCTGGAGTCCGACGCCGGCATCCTGACGACCCGGATCATCGACCTGGTGTCGCCGATCGGCAAGGGCCAGCGCGGCCTGATCGTGTCGCCGCCGAAGGCCGGCAAGACGATGGTGCTCCAGGCGATCGCCAACGCGATCACCAAGAACAACCCGGAGTGCCACCTGATGGTCGTCCTCGTGGACGAGCGTCCGGAAGAGGTCACCGACATGCAGCGGACGGTGAAGGGCGAGGTCATCCACTCGACCTTCGACCGTCCCGCCGAGGACCACACCACCGTCGCGGAGCTGGCCATCGAGCGGGCCAAGCGGCTCGTCGAGCTCGGCCACGACGTCGTGGTGCTGCTCGACTCGATCACCCGCCTGGGCCGCGCCTACAACCTGGCGGCGCCCGCGTCCGGCCGCATCCTGTCCGGCGGTGTCGACTCGACCGCGCTGTACCCGCCGAAGCGGTTCTTCGGCGCGGCGCGCAACATCGAGAACGGCGGCTCGCTGACGATCCTCGCCACCGCGCTGGTGGAGACCGGGTCCCGCATGGACGAGGTCATCTTCGAGGAGTTCAAGGGCACCGGCAACATGGAGCTGAAGCTCAACCGGTCGCTCGCGGACAAGCGGATCTTCCCGGCGGTGGACGTCGACCAGTCCTCCACCCGCAAGGAGGAGATCCTCATGGCTCCGGAGGAGCTGCGGGTCGTCTGGCAGCTGCGCCGGGTGCTGCACGCGCTCGACACGCAGCAGGCGCTGGAGCTCCTCATCGAGAAGATGAAGGAGACCAAGTCCAACGCCGAGTTCCTGCTCCAGGTGCAGAAGACGACCGTCTCCGACGATCGCTGAGACGCGCCGCGCACGCCCCCGTCCGGTCCTCCGGCCGGGGGCGTCGCCGTCCGCGGCCCGGCGCGGGGGTGGGGTTAGCCCCACCTCCGATCGGGCGGCGGACGTCATGGCGGACTCGCCGCCCGCCCGGCACGCTCGGTACGTGAGCAGGAAGGGCCGGCGCAGGCCGGAGCGGCACGGAGGGACGACGTGGGCGAGCTGAGCAAGGACACCGGCGCCGCGGGCGGCGGCGCGGTCCAGTGGGCCGCGGCGCGGTGGGCGACGGCGACGCGGGCGGACGACGGGCAGACGTCCGTCATGAACCGGTCCTGGCATCCGCTGGCGATGGCGAAGTCCTCGCTGACGTGGCGGTCGGCCCTGTACCTGGGCGTCAGCCTGGCCTGGGGGCTCGGCTGGTTCGTCGTCCTCGCCGTCGGGCTGTCCCTGTCGGTCGCGCTGCTGATCATCTGGGTGGGCCTGCCGCTGCTGGCGCTGCTGATGGTCGCGTGGCGGTTCGGCGCGGTGCTGGAGCGGCGGTTCGTCCTCGCCGCGTTCGGCGTCCGCATCCCGTCCCCGTACCGGCGCATGCCGGAGGGCCGCAACCCGCTGTCCAGGCTCAGGGGGATGGCAGGGGACCCGGCCACCTGGAAGGACCTGGTCTACTTCGCGGCCCTGCTCCCGATCACGCTGGGCGAGTTCTTCGTGTCGGCGATGGTGTGGGCCGGGACGGGCACGCTGCTGTTCCTCCCGGTGATCGTGGCGGTGGCCGGCGGCGCGGAGGTCAACTTCGGGGTCTCGTACTGGGCGGGCAACCCCGTCGAGGCGCTGCCGGTGTCGCTCCTGGGCCTGGCGTGCCTCGTCCCGGCGATGTACGTGACGCGCGCGATGGCGATGGGGCACGCCGCGTTCGCCGCGCTGATGCTCGGCCCGAGCCCGTCGCAGAGGGAGAACGCGGCGCTGCGCGAGCGGACCGAGCACCTGCGGGCCAGCCGGGCCCGCGGGGTGGACGCGGCCGAGTTCGAGCGGCGCCGCATCGAGCGCGACCTGCACGACGGGGCGCAGCAGCGGCTGCTGGCCGTGGCGATGGACATCGGCCGCGCCCGCGCCAAGCTCGACGAGGACCCCGAGGGCGCGCGGGAGCTGATCGAGCAGGCCCACGCGGGCACCCGGGAGGCGATCTCCGAGCTGCGCGACCTCGCCCGCGGGATCTACCCGGCGATCCTCACCGACCGCGGCCTGGACCCGGCGCTGTCCGGGCTCGCCGGGCGCGCCCCCGTCCCCGTCGAGGTGGCGGTCGACCTCGACGAGCGCCCGCCGGCGGCGGTCGAGAGCATCGCCTACTTCATCGTCGCCGAGTCGCTGGCCAACATCGCCAAGTACGCCCGCGCGACCCGCGCGTCCGTCCGGGTGGCCCGCGAGGACCGCTGGGTGGTCGTCGAGGTGATCGACAACGGGGTGGGCGGCGCGGTCGCGCGGCCGGACGGCGGCCTGGCCGGGCTGGCCGACCGGGCCGCGACGATCGACGGCATGCTCATCGTGGACAGCCCGCCCGGCGGCCCCACGATCATCCGGGCGGACCTGCCCTGCACATGGTGAGCGGGGCGCGCGGCGTGAGCGGGGCGCGCGGCGTGAGCGGGGCGCGCGGCGCCGCGCCGGGCACGATAATGGCCGGATGCGGGTAGTGATCGCCGAGGATTCGGTGCTGTTGCGGGAAGGGCTCGTCCGGCTGCTCGCCGACGCGGGGATCGAGACGGTGGCGACCGTGGGGGACGGGCCGGGCCTGCCCGGGATCGTCGAGGAGCACGCCCCCGACCTCGCCATCGTGGACGTCCGGATGCCGCCCTCGTTCACCGACGAGGGGCTGCGCGCGGCCCTCGCCGTCCGGGAGCGTCGTCCGGGCACGCCGATCCTCGTCCTGTCCCAGTACGTGGAGGAGCGCTACGCCACCGACCTGATCGGCGGCGGCGCCGAGGGCGTCGGCTACCTGCTGAAGGAGCGGGTGTCGGACGTCGAGGAGTTCATCGACGCGGTGCGCCGCATCGCCGCGGGCGGGACGGTCATCGACCCCGAGGTGATCGGCCAGCTGCTCGGCCGGCGCCGGACCGGCGACCCGCTGGAGGCGCTGACCCCGCGCGAGCGCGAGGTGCTGGGGCTGATGGCGCAGGGACGCTCGAACGGCGCCATCGCCGCGGACCTCGTCGTCACCGAGGGCGCCGTCGAGAAGCACATCTCCAACATCTTCATGAAGCTGGGCCTGCAGCCCGCGCAGGGCGGACACCGCCGCGTCATGGCGGTGCTGGCCTACCTCGGGTTGCACTAGCCTGTGTTTCTGAGTCCCGGCCCACTTCGCTCGCCTGGCGGCTGTGTTGATTCATCCCGGCCCACTTCGCTCGCCTTGCGGCTCGCTACGTGACCGGGCCTGGGCGAACGCGGCATCGCTTCGCGATCTGCCCGGCTCCGCTCGCCTCCGGCATCGCTCCACCGGCCAGGTCACGCGTTCGCGCGGCATGGCCGGGGCGACTTCGAGACAGGCCCTGGCCCGGGGGCGTCCTTGATCGGGAATGACCGGTGACCTCGCCACGTTCGGGTATCTGGCACACTTGGTGTGCAACCGCTGCGGTACCGGTTCACGCCTCCCACATCTCCCATGGCTTCGCCATGCGGGTCCGGGGGCGCCCGGCGACCGCCTGGAGCGAGGAGAACCCATGAAGCCCGACATCCACCCGAACTACGTCGTCACGACCGTGACGTGTACGTGCGGCAACACCTTCGAGACCCGCAGCACCGCCGCCAACGGCGTGATCCACGCGGACGTGTGCTCGAACTGCCACCCGTTCTACACGGGCAAGCAGAAGATCCTCGACACCGGCGGCCGGGTCGCGCGCTTCGAGCAGCGCTTCGGCAAGAAGAAGGCCGACAAGTAGGACGAGCCGCACGGCGGACATCAGGGGCGGCCCGGGGACTCCAGGTCCCCGGGCCGCCCGAAACCGGTGCGGGGGCGGCCGTCCCCGCGCCGCAACGGGCCAGGACACAGCGTGAATCTCGACGATCTGATCAGCGAATACGCGGGCATCGAGGAACGGCTCGCCGACCCGTCCGTCCATGCCGACCAGAGCCTGGCGCGCAAGCTCGGCAAGCGGTACGCGGAGCTGCGCCCGATCGTCGAGACGCACCGCGAGCTGTCCTCGACCGAGGACGACCTCGCCGCCGCCCGTGAGCTGGCCGGCGAGGACGCCGCGTTCGCCGCCGAGGCCGAAGATCTCGCGAAGCGCCGCGAGGAGCTGGAGGAGCGGCTGCGGCGGCTGCTCGTCCCGCGCGACCCGAACGACGCCAAGGACGTGATCCTGGAGGTCAAGGCGGGGGAGGGCGGCGAGGAGTCGGCGCTGTTCGCCGGCGACCTGCTGCGGATGTACCTCCGCTACGCCGAACGCGTCGGCTGGAAGACCGAGGTCCTCGACTCCCACCCCTCCGACCTCGGCGGCTACAAGGACGTCACGGTCGCGGTGAAGGCCAAGGGCGCCCAGGAGGAGGGGGTCTGGACGCGGCTGAAGTTCGAGGGCGGCGTCCACCGGGTGCAGCGGGTGCCCGCGACCGAGTCGCAGGGGCGCATCCACACCAGCGCCGTCGGCGTCCTGGTGACGCCCGAGGCGGAGGACGTCGACGTCCAGGTCGACCCGAACGACCTGCGCATCGACGTGTACCGCTCGTCCGGGCCGGGCGGGCAGAGCGTCAACACGACCGACTCCGCGGTCCGCATCACGCACCTGCCGACCGGTGTCGTCGTCTCCTGCCAGAACGAGAAGAGCCAGCTGCAGAACAAGGAGCAGGCGCTGCGCATCCTGCGGTCCCGGCTGCTGGCGATGGCGCAGGAGGAGGCCGACGCGGCCGCCTCCGCCGAGCGCAAGAGCCAGGTCCGCACGGTGGACCGCTCCGAGCGGGTGCGCACCTACAACTACCCGGAGAACCGGATCTCCGACCACCGGGTCGGCTACAAGGCCTACAACCTCGACCAGGTGCTGGACGGCGACCTCCAGAACGTCACGCAGGCGCTGGTCGACGCCGAGATGGAACGCCGCCTGGCCGAAGCCCAGAAATCATGAGCGCAGCGAACCGGGGGGCGTGGGGGGTCGTCCCCCCTCGAAGGGCAGGATCATGAACCTGCTGCTCGACGAGATCGCCAGGGCCACCGCGCGGCTCGCGGACGCGGGCGCCGCCTCGCCCCGCGCCGACGCCGAGGAGCTCGCGGCGGCCGTGCACCGGGTGCGGCGCTCGGAGCTGCACGGCGTCCCCGACAGCGCGTTCGACGCCCGGTTCTGGGAGTTCGTCGCGCGCCGCGAGGCGGGCGAGCCGCTGCAGCACATCACCGGCCGCGCGTTCTTCCGTTACCTGGAGCTGAAGGTCGGGCCCGGCGTGTTCGTGCCGCGCCCGGAGACCGAGGTGATGGTCGGCTGGGCGCTGGAGACGCTGCGCGACATGGACGTCCGCGATCCCCTCGTCGTCGACCTCGGCACCGGCTCCGCCGCGATCGCGCTGTCCATCGCGCTGGAGGCGCCCCGCGCCCGCGTCCACGCCGTCGAGAAGGACCCGACGGCCTTCGTCCACGCGACCCGCAACGTGGAGGAGCTGGACGAGCGGGGCCGCGTCCGCCTCCACCTGGACGACTTCTCAAGCGCTCTCACCGAGCTTGACGGCACCGTCGACCTCGTCGTCAGCAACCCCCCGTACATCCCGATGAGCGAGTGGGAGTACGTCCCCCGCGACGTCCGCGACCACGACCCCGCCGACGCACTGTGGGGCGGGGGCGACGACGGCCTGGACGCGATCCGCGTGGTGGAGCGCACCGCCCGCCGCCTCCTGCGCCCGGGCGGCTACGCGGCCGTCGAGCACAGCGATCTGCAGGGCAACGGCGTCTACTGGGTCTTCGCGGAGGAGCACGGCTGGCGCGACGTGCGCAACCGCCGCGACCTGGCGAACCGGGACCGCTTCGTGACCGCGCGCCTGGCCGCCGACTAGCCCCGCTATCCTGGTCGGTGCCATACCCGCGAGCGCTGTGCAGATGGGAAGACGGGCGACCGTGAGCCGACGTTACGACTGCTCTGAGCCGATGGAGCGCACCCGGGGGATCGCCGAGGCGTTCTCGGCCGTCCGGCGCGGCGAGCTGATCGTCCTGCCGACCGACACCGTGTACGGCGTCGGCGTGGACGCGTTCATGCCGCCCGCGGTGACCGCCCTCCTGGACGCCAAGGGCCGCGGCCGCGAGATGCCGCCGCCGGTGCTGGTCGGCTCCGTCCGCGCCGCCACGGCCCTGGTGGACGACCTCGGAACCTACGGGCAGGATCTCATCGACGAGTTCTGGCCGGGCGCGCTGACCCTCGTCTGCAGGGCGAACCCCAACCTCATGTGGGACCTCGGCGAGACCAAGGGCACCGTCGCCATCCGGATGCCGATGCACGAACTCGCCGTCGAACTGCTCAAGGAGACCGGCCCGCTCGCCGTCAGCAGCGCGAACCTGTCCGGTCGCCCCGCGGCCCGCACCGTCGACGAGGCGGAGAAGATGCTGGGCGACTCGGTCGCCGTCTACCTGGACGGCGGCACCTCCGGCCACGCCGACCCGTCCACGATCATCGACCTGACCGGGCCCGTGCCGCGCCTGCTGCGCGCCGGCGCCGTCTCCGAAGACAAGATACGCGGCGTGGTGGGCGTCCTGCTCACCGAAGAGGACGAGCCCGAGAAGCCCGCAGAGCCCCCCTCCATAACCGAGGCGGCCAAGCCTTCCCTCACCAAGGAAGAGCCTCCGCAGACTCCCCGAGAGCCTTCTGAGCCCCTCCAGGAAACCCCCGCCCCGAACCCCAAGCCGTCCCTCCGCAAGGACGAGGACGACCGCGGCACCGCCTGACCCCGAAGCCGTTCCGGGCATCCGGCGGCAGCCCGATCAGGGGTCCCTGCGCCGACCGGCGGCCATGCCGAGGGCCAGCAGGGCCAGCCCGGCGACGATCGCGTACGCCACCTGCCCCGCCGCGCCGTAGGGGACGCGTGAACCCGCGTCCGGGTCCACGATTCCGCCGACCGCGGTGAACGGCATCCACCCGGCCAGGGCGCCTCCGACGCGCGGCAGCATCCCGGTGGCGCTCTCTCCCACGAGCGACCACAGGAGCAGGATGCCGACGGCGGCGGCTCCACTGCGGACGAGAGCGCCCACGGCGACCCCCGCCACGGCCGTGAAGGCCCAGAGGACGCCCGTCCCCAGGGCCTGGCGCCATTCCGCCGCCGTGTCGAGGCCGGGACCGGGACCCGCGGCGCAGAGGGCCGCGACCAGCAGGCTCGCGAAGGCCAGGAGGACGGCGGCGGCCGCGCCGGCCGCCGCCAGCACGAGAGCCTTCGCCGCGATCAGGGGCCAGCGTCGCGGCACCGCCTGGTAGGCGAGGCGGATCGTGCCGTGCCTGTAGTCGCCGGTGACGGACAGGGCCGCGAACACGAGGAGGATCATCTCGCCGAACGACAGCCCGGCGATGGCGTCCACGACGGTCACGGCGCCTCCCTCCTCCGGGACGCGGGCCCCGAGGACCGCCGAGGCGAGCGCCAGGGCCGTGGCCGTGCCGAGGCACCACCACGTGGACCGGCTGTGCGCCAACCGGACCGTCTCGGCGGCGAGCGCCCGGCGCAGCGCCGTCATCGCCGTCCTCCCGCGCGGCCGCCCGGGGGCGACGCCTGGTACTCGACGGCATCGCGGGTCATCTCCATGAACGAGTCCTCCAGGGAGCCGTGATCGGTGCGCAGTTCGTGCAGGACGAGGCCGTGCGCCGCGGCGATCCCGCCCACCCGGGCGGCGGTGCCGCCGCGCACCCGGAGATCGCCGTCCGGTCCGTCGCGGACGTCGAGGCCCGCCCGGCCGAGCAGGGCCGCGAACCGCGAGGCCTCCGGGGTGCGGACGATCACGGCGGCGCCGGCCGCGCGCTCGACGAACGCCCGCATGGGGGCCTGCGTGATGAGCCGGCCGGCGCCGATCACGACGACGTCGTCGGCGGTCAGGGCCATCTCGGCGAGCAGGTGGCTGGAGACCAGGACGGCACAGCTCTCGCCGGCGGCCCGCCGGAGCAGGTGCCGCATCCAGCGGACGCCCTCCGGGTCGAGACCGTTCATCGGTTCGTCCAGCAGCAGGGCCCGTGGCCGTCCCAGCAGTGCCGTGGCGATGCCCAGACGCTGGCGCATGCCGAGCGAGAAGCCGCCGACCCGCCGGCCCGCCGCGTCGGCCAGCCCGACCGCCTCCAGGAGTTCGTCGACCCGTCCGGGCTCCGCCCCCGCCAGGCTGGCCGTCCAGCGCAGATGGCTCCGGGCGGTGAGATGCGGGCGCACCCAGCCGGCGTCGAGGAGCGCGCCGACCGTTCCGGAGGGGTCCGGCAGGTCGTCGTAGCGCCGCCCGTCGATCAGCACCCGGCCCGAGGCGGGCCTGTCCAGCCCGACGATCATGCGCATCGTCGTGGACTTGCCCGCGCCGTTCGGGCCGAGGAAGCCGGTCACCACCCCCGGCCGCACCGTGAAGGACAGGTGGTCGACCACGGTGCGCCGTCCGTAGCGCTTGGTCAGTTCCTCGACTCTGATCACTGTCGTGCCCTCCTCCGGGTCACGTGAGGGCGGTCGCCAGCCCGAGGGCCACCGAGGCCAGGGTGATCAGGGCCCACGACCACGACCCGACGCCGGACCTGGCGGAGCGGACCAGCAGGACGAGCGCCGCCGGAGCGGCCACGCAGAGCAGCGCGTTGCCCGCGTACGACGCGAGGTCGCCGTCCAGCAGGGTCCGGACGAGCGACGACGCCGCCGCGGGAATGAAGATCGACACCCATGCGGCTTCCGGCACGGGCTCGCGCGTCTTGGTCACGGTGATGTCCCCAGAGATCGGTTCCGGTGATGCCGCCCGCCGGCACGGGGCCGCCTCCCGCGGAGGAGCCGGCCCCGTGCGCCCCCGGGGGCCCTGGTGCTTCTAGTAGCCGCGGAGCAGCTTGTAGAGGTCCCAGGCGTTGGTGCTCCAGCCGGCCGCCTTCAGGGCCCACCGCAGGGGCCGCGGCAGCTTGCTGTACCACTTCTTGAAGGCCTTCCAGCCCTTCTTCGCCGCCTTGATCGCCGACTTGAGCTTGCCCGCCTTCTTGAGGATCTTCAGGAGGGTGCTGAGGCCGCCCTTCCGCGCGAGGTCCTGCTGGAGCTGCTGGATCTCGCGGCCGGAGAAGCCGATCTGCCGGAGCGCGGCGGTGTCGGCGGCGCTGAACCCGGACGGGGCGGGCCGCTGGACCGCCGTGACGGGCGCGGCCGTCCGGCCGGCCTCCGCCGTGGCGCCGAAGGCGGGACCCGCCACGCCCAGGCCCAGGACCGCGGCCAGGGAGACGCCCGCCGCCTTCGCGGCGAACCGCTGCTTGTTCATAGGAGGTTTCCTCCAGATCGATCCGGCGGAACCGGTGTCCGCCGCGAGCCGCTCTGGCCCGCGGGATCAGATCAACAAGAGGGGGTCTCCGCGGCGTCTTCCCGGCTTCTCGCGCACGACTCCCCGGCGTCTCCGCCGGGGCTTCGTCCCGCACTCTTCCGAGGTGGCGGGCACGGCCCGGAAGTTCTCGCCTCTTCCTCCCGGGGCGGGCGCTCAGGGGATGTCGCCCCTGGCGTAGGCGACGGCTCCGACGATCAGCGTGGCGACCGCGACGGTCGTCATGGTCTCGTAGGCGCGCCGCCTGACGGCCTTCACGAAGACGACGACGGTGGCGAGCGCCGCGCATGCCGCCAGCCCGACGGCCAGGCCGTCCCACGGCGCGCCCTCGCCTCCGGCGCGGACGCCCTTCGCCGCCAGGATGAGCAGTGCCGGAAGGATCCATGCCGCATCGAGTCCCCCGTCCGGGTCCGGATCGGCCGCCGTGTCTCCGGTGGCCGCCTGGCCGTCCGGCGCTTCGTGTTCGCAGGTCATGGATCAAGGAAAGCGCGCCGCGCGCCGCCCGCGCGTCCTGCGGCGGGACGGACCGGGGTCGGCCGGCCGGTCGGCCGCCGGGTCAACCCCCGGGTGGAGGGGCGGCCCCCGGACGGACGAGGCCGGCGTCGTAAGCGAAGATCGTTGCCTGCACCCGGTCCCGCAGCCGCAGCTTGCCGAGGATCGCGTTGACGTGGGTCTTGACGGTCGCGGTGCCGATCCCCAGCGCGGCGCCGATCTCGGGGTTGCTGAGCCCGCTCGCCATCCGCACGAGGACGTCGCGTTCCCGGGGGGTGAGCGCCGCCAGGCGGTCGTCGGGGACCGTCGGGGGGCTGATGGCGCCGGTGACGAAGGCGTCGATGAGGCGGCGGGTCACGGCCGGGGCGAGCAGGGCCTCGCCGGCGGCGACCGTGCGGATGGCGTCCACGAGTTCCTGGGGGTCGCAGTCCTTGAGCAGGAAGCCCGAGGCCCCGGCGCGCAGCGCGCCGAAGACGTACTCGTCGCGGTGGAACGTCGTCAGCACCAGCACCCGTGCGGGCGATCCGGTGGCGGCCAGTTCCCGGGAGGCCGCCAGACCGTCGACGCCGGGCATCCGGATGTCCATCAGCACCACGTCCGGGCGGCACTCGGGAACGGCGCGCAGCGCCTCGGCGCCGTCTCCGGCCTGCCCCACGACCTCCAGGTCCGGCTCGCCGTTGATGATCGCGGTGAAGCCCGCGCGGACGACGACCTGGTCGTCCACCACCAGCACCCGGATGCTCATGTCTTCTCCCATGCGTCCAGTAGCGCGCGCATCTCCGTGAGGGCGGCCCGTGCGAGCTCCGCCGCGGCGCCGACCGCCTCGTGCGCGTCGCCCTCCGTACCGGCCAGCCCCGACTCGGCGACCGCCACCAGCCTGACGGTGTGGTTCAGGACGGTCCCGTTCAGTCCCGCGGCGACGCGGTCGCGTTCGGCCTGCACGGCGTCCCCCGCCCGTGCGGAGACGGCGTCGAGCGCGGACTCCCCCCACCGGCGGCTCCTGGCCGCGGTGGTGACGCCCAGCGTCCAGGCCGCGAGCGTCAGGGGCGCCGTGCACACGACGGCGGTCACCAGGCCGAACGCGAACGCGACGGGTGTCGGGCCGTCCGCCGCCACCTCATGGTCGGCGACCAGCAGGAAGCCCAGACCGAGCCCCCAGGGGAGCGGAGCGGCGAGCGCCGCGGGCCAGGTGCGCGGTCCGCTCGGCCCGTAGCAGGCGAGCGAGTAGACGGCGACGAGTTCCGCGGCGCCTCCGAGGACGAGGAGGCCGAGCAGATCCCGCGACCACAGCCCCCAGGCGACGGCCAGCGCGGCGTCCGTCGAGATGATCAGCGCGAGCGCGGCGCGGGGCGCGTGCCGCCTCCACCACAGCGGGACGGCTCTGATCGTGAGCGCGGCGCCGATCAGGCCCAGCTCCGCCGCGGGCCGTCCCGTGACCAGCGGGTCCGGCGGCACGAAGCCCAGGAGCGGCAGGAACGCGCAGAAGGCGACCGCTACGGCGTCGAGGATCTCCGGCCATCCCCGCCGGTGGCGCGGACCCGACGGGAGGTGCGCGGCGACCGACCAGCCGCCCGCCGCGGTGGGGCCGGCCGTGAGGACGCCGCCGAGCCCGGCCGCCCGCTCCCGCATGCCTCGGATGCCCCTGCCCCCTCCCAGCGCGGGGACGGCCGCGCGGGCGGCGACGGCGTCGTTCTCGATCGTCAGCCTCACCGCGCGCGGCGCGTAGCGGACGCAGACCCGCACCTCGGCGCCCGCCGCGTAGCGCATGGCGTTGGTGAGCGACTCCTGGACCGTTCGGTAAGCGGTCGTCGTCACCTCGGCGGGGAGCCTGCGCGCCCGCCCCTCCACCCGCAGGAGCACCGGGACGCCCAGGCGGTTCAAACCCTGGCACAGGGGAGGGAGCAGTTCTTTCAGTCCGCCGTGGCCCGCCCGGGGGGCCACGACGTCCACCAGCCCGCTCAGCGATCTCAGCACCTCGCGGCCCGTCTCGGCCGCGACGGCGAGGGCCTGCGCCACCAGTTCGGAGTCCGCGCGGCGGGCCGCCGCCCCCGCGTGGACGGCGACGGCGCTCAGATGGTGGCCGGCGATGTCGTGGACTTCCCTGGCCAGCCGCTCGCGCTCCGCCTCGGCGGCCGCGCGGCTCTCGCGCTCGATGTCGGCCAGCCGCGCCCGCAGGCCGCTCCGAGCGGCCTCGCGCTGCCGGCGGAGCTGGCCGAACGCGGCGATGCCCAGGTAGAGGACGCCGTCCAGGAACTCGTTGGAGAAGAGATCGCCCGGCCCCCGCGCGTACGGGAGGTAGACCGCGAAGGCGACGGCGTAGGCGGCCAGGCATCCGAGGATCGCGTGCCGGCGTCCCCTGTGCACCGCCACGGAGTACAGGGCGACGCCGTCGGCGATCCCGCTGACGGCGGTGTCCGCCGAGCCCGCGGCGACGATGGCGAGCGCGCTCAGCGAGATCGCGGCGACGAGGACCGGCACGGGCGCCTTGCGACGCCACACCAGCGCGGCCGCCGCTAAGACGATCGAGCCCGCGACCAGAGGCCAGCGCGCGCCGTCGAGCGGCACCGCGCCGTCCTCGGCCAGTAACCAGGTGCCGGAGAGCTGGACGCCCGCGACGACGAGCGGGACGCCCACGTCGGCGGGGCGGGGCCACCGCCCGAGGCTCTCGTCCGTGCGCACACGCCGACCTTAGAGCGCGCGTCCGCCGGACGTCTCCGGCCCTGGGCGCGGCACGGTCGCCTGACCCCCGCGTCCGGCGGGCGGGCGGCCGGCGCGCCGGACGCGCTGACCTGGGACCCTGACATCGCTGTGAGGAATCTGTAGAAATTTCGGCGGATGAAGCAGCGGGCGGCGGGGCGCGTGCATCAACGGTGCATGCATGGTGATCGAAATGATGTGGCGGCGGAGGATGCCGGGCTCGGGCTTCTCGGCTTCTTCCGGTGCCGGGTGGGCGGACGGGACGTCCGGCTCGCCCCCGCGCCGCGCCGTCTGATCGTCACGGTGGCGCTGGAGCCGGGCGGGCTGGGCAGGGAGTCGCTGCAGGGGAGGCTGTGGCCGGACGCGGGCGCCGCCGAGGCGGCGAAGCGGCTGCGGCAGTCGCTGTGGCGCGTCCGGCGGGACACCGGGGCGCGGCTGCTCGCCGTGACCTCGTCCCGTGTCGCGCTGGCGGAGCACGTCGACGTCGACCTGAGCCGAGGCGAGCGGCTCGCACGGCTGGTGGCCAGGGGAGCGGCCACGTCCGCGGAGCCGGACGAGGTGGCACTGCTCGGCCGCGAGTTACTGCCCTGCCTGCCGGAGGAGGACGTGCGGGCCGCCCGGGACCGCTGGGACCTGCTGCGGCTCCTCGCGCTGGAACGGCTCGCCGAGCACGCGCTGGCGACCGGCGACACGACCGGCGCGATCGACCTGGCGGAGGCGGCGGCGCGGGTGGACGCGCTGGCCGAGGCCTCTCACCGGATCAGGGCCGCCGCGCATCTCGTGAGGGAGGACCAGGTGAGCGCGTGGCGGGTGTTCACACGCTACCGGCGGCTGCTGGACAAGGAGATGGGGCTCCAGCCCAGCGCCGCGTTCCGGAGTCTCCTGGAGCGGGACGGCCGGACGCTCGTGTCATGACCGGCGGCGGCGCTGGCCTCAACCGGCCGTCCGGCGGGCGGGTCGTTCGCGGGGGTCCCGCGGCCCGCCCCCGTTAAGATCACGCCCCGTGGTCATCCCCCGGACCAGCGATCTCGTCGCGCTGTATGAGGAGCACCAGCTCCGCCTTGTGCGGATGGCGGTCCTGCTGGTCGGGGACGAGGCCACCGCCGAGGACGTGGTGCAGGACGTCTTCCTGCGCATGCAGGACAGGTCCCCCCGGCTGGACGGCGAGGGCAAGCTGCTCGCCTACGTCCGCGCGGCGGTGCTGAACGGTTGCCGCATGGTCCTGCGCCGCCGCAGGATGATGTGGCGGCACACCGAACCCCACGAACCGCAGGTCTGGTCGGCGGAGTCGGCTGCGATGCTCGGCGAGGACCGCCGGGCGGTCATGCGGGCCCTCCGGAGGCTCCCGCGCCGTCAGCGCGAGGCCGTGGTGCTGCGCTACTACCTCGATCTGAGCGACGACGAGGTCTCCGCGGCCATGGGCATCAGGCCCGCGACGGTGCGGTCCACCATGGCCAGGGCGCTCGCCGCCCTGGCCCGCGAACTGGGGGAGGAGGTGCCATGAGCGGGCTTGAGGATCGCCTGCGCGACGCCCTGCACGCCTCGGCCGGCAGGGTGGACGCGGACAAGCCCCGGCCCTTCCCGGAACGGAGGCCGCGGCGCGCCGCCCCGGCGCGGCGGTGGCTGGTCCCGGTCTGCGCGGTGCTGGCCGTCCTCGTCCTGGCCGCGGGGATCGTCGGCGTCCGCAAGATGATGGAGCCCGACCGGCGCCTCCAGAAGGTCCCCACGATGCCCCGCTTCTACTTCGCCAGTTATCTGGCCGGGGGCGGGGAGTCCTCGCGCGTCGAGGTCCGCGAATCGCGCACCGGCCGCCTCCTGGACGCGAAGTCCGCCCCGAGGGGAACGAATTTCCTCGATCTGGCGGCCGCCGGAGACGGCCGGACGCTCTTCCTTTTCGCGAAGCGGAGCGGGCGGGGAAGGTGCGTGAGCACGCTCCACCGCCTTCTGCTGAACGATCACGGGAAGATAACCGGCTACCGGTCGGTGCCGGGCGGATCGATCTCCGGCAGTCCCGCCGGGCGGGGCTCGCTCGCCGCCGATGCAGACGGGGGCAAGCTGGCCTTCAGCGTCGAGCCCTGCACGCCGGAACCGGAACCGGGGCAGATGAGCGCGGGCGCCCGCATGGGGGTTCTCGACGTGGCGAGCGGGGCGCGGAGGGAATGGCGGGAATCGCGTGGCGCCGTCGACCAGAGACTCGCGTGGGCGGGAGACAGTGATCAACTGTTCTTCGTCCGATCGTGGTACGGGAGCGCCGATCGCACGATCCACGAACTGCGGTCACTGCGGGTGAGCGGCGGCGCGGGGGCGGTGGCGGCCGGGCGTCCCATCAGGAGAATCACCTCGCCGCGAACGATCGACGGGGTGGCGGCCCTCCGAGGACGGCCGCCGGGTCCTGGTGCTGGAGGGGGCCGTCGGGGCGGTCTCCGGGGGAGCGGGCGACGGCCCGGAACCGGATGCCGAACGCAGTTTCGTGGTTCTGGAACTGTCGACCGGAGACGGCAGCGTGCTGAGGTCGATCAGGCGTCGGAGCCTGCTCTTCGCGGGAGACTCCGTAATGAAGGGCGATCCTTCCGGCAGGTATCTCCTGACCGTCCATGGGATGGTCGATCTCGGAAAGCCGGACGGGGTGGCCGGATTCCGCGTCGGCGAGGATTTCTACGACCTGGAATGGTGAGCCGGGGAAACGGGGGGAGAAAGCACGAAGGCCCCGCCGGGCCGGGCGGGGCCTGTGTCGTCAGGCGGAAGGGGGAGGAGATCAGAAGATCTTCTTGCCCTTGCCGTAGTAGTACTTGCCGGTCTTCTTGTTCCGGCCGCACTCCTGCACCCACATGTGGCTGCCGTAGGACGACTTCACGCTGATCTTGACCTTGGCGGTGCCGTCGAAGTTGTAGCGGTTGCCGTACTTGTCCACGCCGATGATCTTGAAGCGCGACCAGTACACCTTGGAGCCCTCGGTGAACTTGAAGCGGACGCAGGAGGTCCAGCCGTTCTTCTTGTCGTCGGCGAGGTAGCCCGTGACGGCGGTGCTGCCGCCGCTGCGGGTGTAGGAGCCCCAGGCGGCCACGTGGCTGTAGGAGTTGTAGGGCTTCCAGCTGCCGGTGGCGGCTTCGGCGGGGGCACTGACGGCGGCCATGCCGGCCATCAGGGTGCCGGCGGTCAGGGCGACTGCAGCGATTCGCCGCATAGGTCCCTCCGTGTTCGGATTTGGGGGGTTAGCGAGCGACAACCTAGCAGCCCCTTACCAGCGATTTTCGGTAGGGAGGTGCATCTGACCGGGGCAGGCCGGATCCGGCGGTCCGGCGAACCGATCCGGTGCTGGACGCGTCCAAGGCGCCGCTGATCGTCCGCGCGCGGTGCGAAAGGGCTTACCCGGCGGGCGCATCGGAGGCGTTAGTCCGACACGATCACGGCAACGGTGGAAACATGCCCGACGTGCGTGGCCGTGTCCGGCGCCCCGCGACCATCGCGGGGGTGCTGCTGCTGTTCCTCGTGCTCGGGCTGCCCGCCTGCGCCGCCCGTCCGGCGGCCGCCGAGCCCGCGCCGGGGGCGTCCGGGGTGGCGCCGCCCCCCGAGCCCGCCTACCGGGGCGAGAGCATCCCGGCCTACGACGTCGTCCTCACCATCGGCACCGACGGCGTGCTGTACGTGCGGGAGACGATCACCTACGACTTCGACCAGGCGGGGGAGCACGGGATCGTCCGGCACGTGCCGTTCCGCCGCGGCGACCGCCTCTACGAGGTGCGGGGCGTCAGCAGCAGCTCCTCCACCGGCGCCCCGGCCCGCGTCCGCACGACCCGGTTCCTGCACGACGTGCAGATCAGCGTCGGCGACCGGCACCGCGAGGTCCGCGGCCGCCAGGCCTACGTGATCGAGTACGAGGTGCGCCGCGCGTTCACCCCCCGCGCCGACCACGACGACCTGGTCTGGGACGCGATCGGGACGAGCTGGGACGTCCCCATCGGGAACGCGGCGGTCCGGGTGCAGGCGCCGGTGCCGCTGCGGCACGCGACCTGCCGGGCGGGCGCGCCCGGCGCGACGACCCGGTGCCTGCGCGACCGCGACGGCCCCTACGCCATCGACTTCGTCCAGAACGCGCTCGCCCCGCACGAGGGGATGAGGATCCGGGTCCGGCTGCCCAAGCACGCGATCGCCGTCCCGCCGCCGCGGTACGTCGCGCCGCGCTGGACGGGCCACTGGACGGGCACCGCCGTGCTGGCCCTCGCGCTCGCCGCCGTGCCCCTGCTCGCGCGCCGCCCGGCGCCGCGGCGGGGGACCGGCGCCGGCCTGGCCGCCGCCGGGGCGCTGCTCGTCCTCGCCGACGCCGGGGACGACGTCGCGGCGAACGGCCCGTGGGCGTTCTCGCTGGGCGACCGGTGCCTCGCCGGCCTCGCGCTCATGATCGTCGGCGCCGGGATCCTGTGCGTTCGGCAGACCCGTAGTGCCCGATTTGCCGCGGACGGCCGTCCGGGAGGACTACAGTTGGTCGGTCGCGACGTGAACTGATCGTTCCGGCGGGTCATCTACCCAGGTGAACTCCGCCCCGGACGGGGCACGTACGCATCGTTGATCGGCGAGTCAACCGGCGAAGGGAGGCGCAGGGGAGTGCGGGAGTACCTGCTCACGATCCTGGTCGCCGCTCTCGTCGCCTACCTGCTGACCCCGTCGGTGCGCAGGTTCGCCGTGTGGTTCGGGGCGCAGGCCGTCCCGCGCGACCGCGACGTGCACGTGATCCCGACGCCCCGGCTGGGCGGCCTCGCGATGTTCGGCGGGATGGTGGCGGCGCTGGTGGTCGCGACCGGGCTGCCGGAGATGCGCAAGGTCCTCGGCGACGGCGGGATCAGCGTCAGCAAGGCGCTGCTGCTGTCGGGCGGGCTGATCGTGCTGATCGGGATCGCCGACGACCGGTGGGAGGTGGACGCGCTCACCAAGTTCGCCGGGCAGGTCGCGGCCGCCGGGATCTTCATCATGCAGGGCATCCAGATCTACGTGATCCCGCTGCCGACCGGCGACTCGCTGTCGCTGCCGCCCGCCTACGGGGTGCCGCTCACCGTCCTCGTCGTGGTCGCCACGATCAACGCGGTCAACTTCATCGACGGGCTGGACGGCCTCGCCGCCGGCGTCGTCGGGATCGCCGCGCTGGCGCTGTTCTCCTACGCCTACCTGCTGTCGAGGACGAACGGGCTCACCACGCTGTCCGCCGCGACCCTCACCGCCGCGGTGCTGTTCGGCATGTGCGCGGGGTTCCTGCCGCACAACTTCAGCCCGGCCAAGATCTTCATGGGCGACACCGGCTCGATGCTGATCGGGCTCCTGCTCAGCGCCTCCACGATCATGCTGACCGGGCAGTTCGACCCGGCCATCCTCGCCAACGGGCTGTTCCCGTTCTTCGTCCCGGTGCTGCTCATCCCGGCGGTGGCGGCGGTCCCGTTCATGGACATGCTGCTCGCGGTCTGGCGGCGCACCAACCAGGGCCGCTCGCCGTTCGCCCCGGACAAGCAGCACCTGCACCACCGGCTGCTGGAGCTCGGCCACTCCACCCGGCGCGCCGTGCTGATCATGTACTTCTGGGTCGGGCTGCTGGCCTCCGGGCTGGTCGGCCTCGCGCTGTTCGACGCCGCCTGGATCACCCTCGGCGTCACCCTGCTGGTGGCGGTCGCGGGCGTGCTGCTGATGCTGCGCGGCCCCGGCCGCCGCAGGTCCGCCGGCGCGAAGGCGCCGGGCGCCGGCGACCAGCCCGCCGAGCAGCCCTCGATGCCCGTCTGACCTGCGCCTCGATGGCCCCGGGCGGGCACGGCGCGGGCCACTCCGCGAGCCACTCCGCGAGCACCGAACGTGCCTGGGCATCGGGCGGGCTCGGCTACAGTCCCTCGTGCGGGCGTTGCGCGCGGTAGTTCCCCGCGCGCGCCGGATCGCATTACCTCTAGGGTAATTGTGGACATTCCGGACGCTTGTGATACCTTTCACGAACAACAGACGACCACTGAACGTGACCAGCCGGAGCCCTCATGCATACCTCCGACGCCCGGATGCTCCGCGGCGCCGCGATCCCGACGTCCGTCGTCGGGGTGGGTGCCGTCGTGATCGGCCTGCTGACCGCCGGCGCCAAGGGCGCCCTGGCGGCGGCGCTGGCCTCCGTCGTGGTGATCGCCTTCTTCTCGGTCAGCGCGCTGGCGGTCTCCTGGGCCGCCAAGTACTCGTCCCAGACCATGATGCTGGCCGCCCTCGCCAGCTACGCGGTGAAGATCCTCGCGGTGATGGTCCTGGTCACGGTCATCGACGGCGTGTCGATCTTCGATACCCAGGTCTTCGGCTGGACGGTCATCGGGCTCGCGCTGCTCTGGATCGGCGCCGAGTTCCGAGTCGTCCTCCAGCGGAGGCCCTACATTGACGAACCCGAGAACGTGCTGGACCGGAGTCCGTGATGATGCGCTCGCGGACGCTGCCGGCCCCCATGACGGACTACTCCAATATGACCACCGCAGGCATGGCCTGCTATCGTCCGGAGCGCGATGAGCGAGCAGAAACGCCGGCCGGAGGACGGCCAGCGGGAATTCGCCGACGCCGCATGGGCCGCGCCCAGCTACCTCCTGTCCGGGATGCTCATCTGGGGCGGTCTCGGGTGGCTGCTGTCCAAGTGGACGCACCAGGACTGGCTGGTCCCGATCGGCCTGGTCGTCGGCATCGTGCTCGCCGTCTACCTGATCTACGTGAAGTTCGGTCGCGACTCCTCCTGAGCGGCCCCGCCGCCGAGGAAGCCTTCGTGAAATATCACCACATTGATGAAGGGAACGCCGCGTGAACGCGCTGACGGTCCTCGCCTCCGGCGGAGATGAGTTCCAGGCCCCCGGCCCAGAGCTGTTCGACTTCCCGCCCCTGTTCGCCGGTGGCCCCGCTTGGCTCACCAAGCCCGTCCTCTTCGCGGTCGTCGGGTCGCTGGTGGTCTGCGTCTTCTTCTGGAGCGCCTTCGCCAAGCCGAAGCTCGTGCCGCGGGGCGTGCAGAACCTCGGCGAGGTCGGCTACATGTTCGTGCGGGACGAGATCGCCCGCCCGTTCCTCGGCAAGAACACCGACCGGTGGATGCCGATGCTGATGTCGATGTTCTTCCTCATCTGGATGTGGAACATCTTCGCGGTCGTTCCGATCATCCAGTTCCCGATCGCCTCGCACATCGCGTTCCCGATCGTCCTGGCGCTCTTCGTCTACATCGTCAAGGTCTACCTCGGCCTGCGGCACCAGGGGCTCCGGTACTTCACGAACATGATCCCCAGCGGCCTGCCGCTGCCGGTCTACTTCCTGCTGGTGCCGATCGAGTACCTCTCGACCTTCGTCCTGGCTCCGTTCACCCACGCGGTCCGGCTCTTCGCCAACATGTTCGCGGGCCACACGATCCTGGCGTTCTTCAGCCTCGTCGGCTTCTGGTTCCTTTTCGAGAAGCCCACGGTCGCCGGGTTCGGAGTCGGCATCGTCGGCGTGCTCGTCACCATCGCGATGACGGCGCTGGAGCTGCTGATCCAGTTCCTGCAGGCGTTCCTGTTCACCATGCTGGCCGCGATGTACATCCAGAGCGGCCTGGAAGCCGACCACTAGACCGCGGGGCACGCGACGCCCCCGGCTCCGCGGACCCCATCGGACAACCTCGTAAGCCCAGACCGGCGGAGCTCCCGCCGGCCGACAGAAAAGGGAAAGAACATGGGAGACCTCGCTGCCCTCAGCGGTAACGTCACCTCGATCGGTTACGGCCTCGCGGCGATCGGCCCGGGCATCGGCGTCGGCATCATCTTCGGCCAGGGCGTGAACGCCATCGCCCGCCAGCCCGAGCTGACCGGTGTCATCCGCACCAACATGCTGCTGGGCTTCGTCCTTACCGAGGCGCTCGCCCTGATCGGCCTGGTCGCGCCGTTCATCTTCAAGAACATCTGAGACCCATCCGAACCTGAGGAAGGGCTGCAGACATGACCACAGCAGCTTCCGTCCTGGCGGCGGAGAGCAACAACCCTCTCATTCCGCACCCGTTCGAGCTGGTCGTCGGCATCTTCTCGTTCCTCGTCGTCCTGATCGTTCTCGGCAAGATCCTCACGCCGCGCATCCAGAAGACGCTGGAAGAGCGGACCGAGGCGATCGAGGGCGGTCTCCTGCGGGCCGAGCAGGCGCAGCAAGAGGCCGCCCAGGTCCTCGAGCAGTACAAGGCCCAGCAGAAGGCGGCCGCGGTCGAGGCGTCCAACGAGCGACGCAAGGCCGAGGAGCAGGGCGCGCAGATCATCGCCCAGGCCAAGGAGCAGGCCCAGGTCGAGGCGCGCCGCATCGTCGAGAACGCCAAGGCGCAGATCGAGGCCGAGCGGCAGCAGGCGCTGCAGTCGCTGCGCGCCGAGATCGGGGCCATGTCGGTCGAGCTGGCCGGACGCGTCGTGGGTGAGTCCCTCGAGGACAGCGCGCGGCAGAGCCGGGTCGTCGACCGGTTCCTCGAGGAGCTCGAGGAACGCGCTCGCACCCAGGAGCAGATCACATCATGACCATCACGGGAGCGGTGAGCAGGGCGTCGCTGGCCGAGGCCATGGAACGGCTGGAGGCCGCGATTGCCTCCGCCGACCTGGCTCGGCTCGGCGGCGACCTGTTCGCGGTGCTGCACCTGATCGACCGCGAGCACGGCCTGCGGCGGGCGGTCTCCGACCCGTCGCGCGACGGTGCCGAGAAGGCGCAGCTCGTCCAGATCCTGCTGGAGGGCAAGGTGTCGCCGGCCGCTCTCGGGCTGGTCGCCGACGTCGTCCGGCTGCGCTGGTCGAGGCCCTCGGAGCTGTCGGACGCGCTGGAGATCCTCGCGGTCTCCGCCGAGTCCGCCCGCGCCGAGGCCGACGGCAGGATCGACGACCTGGAGGACGAGCTGTTCCGGTTCTCCCGGGTCGTCGAGGGCGAGCCGGACCTGCGCGGCGCCCTGGCCAACCCGGCGCTGCCGGACGAGAACAAGCTCGGCCTGGTCAACGCGCTGGTGGAGGGCAAGGTCACCGACGCGACGCTGACGCTCGTCACCGAGCTGGTGCTGCGCCCGCGAGGACGTAGCCTGGAAAGCGGGCTGGCCGACTACGGCAAGCTCGTCGCCCAGCGGCGGCAGCGGCTGGTCGCCCTGGTCCGCACGCCGGTGGCGCTGTCGGCGGCGCAGCGGACGCGGCTCGCCGCGGTGCTCGCCGCCGCCTACGGCCACGAGGTACATCTGAACATCGAGCTCGACCCCACCGCGATCGGCGGCCTTTCGGTCCAGATCGGGGACGAGATCATCGACGGCACGATCGCCGGACGGCTGGACGACGTCCGCCGGCGGCTCGGCACCGGCTGACCCGCCGGCTAGCTGACCCCATAGGGAGCAAGAGAGGAATCATGGCGGAGCTGACGATCCGTCCGGACGAGATCCGGAACGCGCTGGAGCGCTTCGTCCAGGAGTACGAGCCCGAGGCCGCCGCGCGCGAAGAGGTCGGCACCGTCGTCGATTCCGGCGACGGTATCGCCCACGTCGAGGGCCTGCCCTCCGCGATGGCGAACGAACTCCTTGAGTTCGAGGACGGTACCCGTGGCCTGGCTCTGAACCTGGACGTACGTGAGATCGGCGCCGTTGTCCTTGGCGACTTCAGCAAGATCGAAGAGGGCCAGAAGGTCCGCCGGACCGGCGAGGTCCTCTCGGTCCCCGTCGGCGACGGCTTCCTTGGCCGCGTCGTGGACGCGCTGGGCAACCCACTGGACGGCCAGGGCCCGATCGAGACGACCGAGCGCCGCGCGCTCGAACTGCAGGCCCCCACGGTCGTGCAGCGGCAGTCGGTGAGCGAGCCGCTGCAGACCGGCATCAAGGCGATCGACGCGATGACGCCGATCGGCCGCGGCCAGCGGCAGTTGATCATCGGTGACCGGCAGACCGGCAAGACGACGGTCTGCGTGGACACGATCATCAACCAGAAGGAGAACTGGGAGTCCGGCGACGAGAGCAAGCAGGTCCGCTGCATCTACGTCGCGATCGGCCAGAAGGGCTCCACGATCGCCAACGTCCGCCGCTCCCTGGAGGAGGCCGGCGCGCTGGAGTACACCACGATCGTGGCTGCTCCCGCGTCCGACCCGGCGGGCTACAAGTACATCGCCCCCTACACCGGGTCCGCGATCGGCCAGCACTGGATGTACCAGGGCAAGCACGTCCTGATCATCTTCGACGACCTGTCGAAGCAGGCCGAGGCCTACCGCGCGGTGTCGCTGCTGCTGCGCCGCCCCCCGGGCCGCGAGGCCTACCCCGGTGACGTGTTCTACCTGCACTCGCGCCTGCTGGAGCGCTGCGCGAAGCTGTCGGACGAGATGGGCGGCGGCTCGATGACGGGCCTGCCGATCATCGAGACCAAGGGCAGCGACGTGTCGGCCTACATCCCGACGAACGTCATCTCGATCACCGACGGGCAGTGCTTCCTGGAGACGGACCTGTTCAACCAGGGCGTCCGGCCGGCGATCAACGTCGGTATCTCGGTCTCCCGGGTCGGCGGCGACGCGCAGATCAAGGTGATGAAGACGGTCGCCGGCACGCTGCGCCTGGCGCTGTCGCAGTTCCGCGACCTGGAGGCGTTCGCCGCCTTCGCGTCCGACCTGGACGCCGCCTCGCGCGCGCAGCTGGAGCGCGGCGCCCGCCTGGTCGAGCTGCTGAAGCAGCCGCAGGGCAGCCCGTTCCCGGTCGAGCAGGAGGTCGTGTCCGTGTGGGCGGGCACCTCCGGCGCGCTGGACGACGTCCCGGTGGCCGACATCCGCCGCTTCGAGCGCGAGTTCCTCGACTACATGGAGCGTGAGGAGGGCGGCGTGCTGACCTCGATCCGCGAGACCGGCAAGCTGTCCGACGACGGCTTCACCAGCCTCAAGAACGCCATCACGGAGTTCAAGAAGGGCTTCCAGACCAGCGAGGGCGACCTGCTGGCCGAGGAGCCCGTCGAGGCGATCGAGGACGAGGACGTCAAGCAGGAGACGATCACCCGCGTCAAGAAGGGCTGACGGCGATGGCCGCACAGCTTCGTCAACTCCGGCAGAAGATCAAGACGGTCAAGTCGACCGCCAAGATCACTCGTGCCCAGGAGATGATCGCCACGTCGCGGATCGTCAAGGCCCAGCAGGCGGTGGCGGCCTCCAAGCCGTACGCCGACCAGATCACGCAGGCCCTGACCGCGCTGGTGAGCCATCACGTCGGGATCGACCACCCGCTGCTGGAGGAGCAGCCGGCCGACAACCGCAGCGCCGTGCTGATCATCACCAGCGACCGCGGGTTCTGCGGCGCCTACAACGCCAACGTCCTCCGCGAGGCGGAGTCGCTGATCAAGGCGCTGCGGGACGAGGGCCGCGAGCCGGTCCCCTACGTGGTCGGCAACAAGGGCATCACCTGGTACCGGTTCCGGGGCCGGGACGTCGCCGAGACCTGGCGCGGGTTCAGCGACCGCCCGAACTTCGGCAACGCCGAGGGGATCGGGCGGCGGCTGGCCGAGGACTTCCTCAAGACCGACGCCGAGGGCGGGGTCGGGGAGATCCACGTGGTCTACACCGAGTTCGTCTCGATGCTGACCCAGACCGTCCGGGTCACCCGGCTGATGCCGCTGGAGATCGAGGAGGCCGAGTCCTCCAAGGTCCCGCCGGCGTACGAGTTCGAGCCGTCCGCCCAGGCCGCGCTCGACCTGCTCCTGCCGAACTACATCGAGAGCCGCATCTTCCACATGCTGCTGCAGTCGGCGGCGTCCTTCCAGGCGTCGGTCCGGCGGGCCATGAAGTCGGCGACCGACAATGCCAACGAACTGATCGGGGTCTACACGCGCCAGATGAACCAGGCGCGGCAGGCGGCGATCACCCAGGAAATCAGCGAGATCGTCGGTGGCGCTGACGCGCTCGCCGATTCTGGCGGGGAGTGAGAAGGGTATGACTGCTCAGGTAGAGACGGCGACCGCGACCGGGCGCGTCGCCCGTGTCATCGGACCGGTCGTCGACGTGGAGTTCCCCGCCGACGCCATCCCGGAGATCTACAACGCCCTCAACGCGCAGGTCACCCTGGGCGGCGAGGCGAAGACCCTGACGTTCGAGGTCGCCCAGCACCTCGGCGACAACATGGTCAGGGCGATCTCGATGCAGCCGACGGACGGCCTCGTCCGCGGCGCTCCGGTGACGGACTCGGGCCGCTCGATCGCGGTGCCGGTCGGCGACATCACCAAGGGCCACGTGTGGAACGCCCTCGGCGACGCGCTGGACGTCCCGACCGCCTCGCTGGAGATCAACGAGCGCTGGGGCATCCACCGCAGCGCTCCGCCGTTCGACCAGCTGGAGTCCAAGACCGAGATGCTGGAGACCGGCATCAAGGTCATCGACCTGCTGTGCCCGTACGTCAAGGGCGGCAAGATCGGTTTGTTCGGCGGCGCGGGTGTGGGCAAGACCGTCCTCATCCAGGAGATGATCCGCCGCGTCGCCCGCAACTTCGGCGGCACCTCGGTGTTCGCCGGCGTTGGCGAGCGCACCCGTGAGGGCAACGACCTCTGGGTGGAGATGGACGAGGCGGACGTCCTCAAGGACACCGCGATGGTGTTCGGCCAGATGGACGAGCCGCCGGGCACCCGGCTGCGGGTGGCGCTGTCCGCGCTGACGATGGCGGAGTACTTCCGCGACGTGCAGAACCAGGACGTGCTGCTGTTCATCGACAACATCTTCCGGTTCACGCAGGCCGGTTCGGAGGTGTCCACGCTGCTCGGGCGCATGCCGTCCGCGGTGGGGTACCAGCCGACGCTGGCCGACGAGATGGGCGTGCTCCAGGAGCGGATCACCTCGACGCGCGGTAACTCGATCACCTCGATGCAGGCGATCTACGTGCCCGCCGACGACATCACCGACCCGGCGCCGCACACCACGTTCGCGCACCTGGACGCCACCACGACGCTGTCGCGAGGCATCTCCGAGAAGGGGATCTTCCCGGCGGTGGACCCGCTCGACTCCACCTCGCGGATCATGGACCCGCAGATCCTGGGGAACGAGCACTACGCGGTCGCCCAGGAAGTGATCCGGATCCTGCAGAAGTACAAGGAGCTGCAGGACATCATCGCGATCCTCGGCATCGACGAGCTCTCCGAGGAGGACAAGGTCACCGTCCAGCGGGCGCGGCGCATCGAGCGCTTCCTGTCGCACCCGATGTACGTGGCCGAGCAGTTCACCGGCCAGCCCGGTGAGACGGTGCCGAAGGACGAGACGATCTCCTCGTTCAAGGCGATCGCGGAGGGCAAGTACGACCATCTCCCCGAGCAGGCGTTCTTCATGTGCGGCGGCATCGAGGATGTCGAGAAGAAGGCCAAGGAGCTGGAGAAGTAGTCCGCTCCGGCGGGCCGCGCCCGGGCCCCGCGCCCGGGGCGGCCCGCCGGATCCGCTCCAGTAGTCGGAGGGAATGACGTGGCAACCCTGAAGGTCGGGCTGGTCTCGCCGGAGCGCGAGGTCTGGTCCGGCGAGGCCAAGATGGTGGTCGCGCAGACCATCGAGGGCTCGCTCGGCATCCTGCCGGGGCACGCCCCGGTGCTGGGCGTCCTCCTCGACGGCAGCGTGGTGAAGATCGAGCCCGCGGACGGCGGTGCGCCGGTCCTGGCGGCGGTCGGCAGCGGGTTCTTCTCCGTCGCCGCCAACGAGGTGTCGGTGCTGGCCGAGCAGGTCGAGCGGGACGAAGAGATCGACGTCAACGACGCCAAGCGGGCGCTGGACGAGGCCCTGTCCGCCGAGGGCGAGGACGCGACGCCGGAGCGGCGCGCCAGGGCGCGGCTGCGCGCGGCGGGCGTCGAGGCCTAGGTTCGGGCGGACGGCGGGGGACTTGGGCGAGCACCTGGCACTGGACGTCGGCGGGGTGCTCGCCGTGCTCGTCCTGGCGGCGGCGCTGCTGTTCGCCTCCATGGCGGTGCGCCGCTGGCTGTTCACGCGCGGCGGCGGCACCGTGGAGTGCAGCCTGCGCGAACTGCCCCAGGAGGGCGGAGCCCCCGGAGTGTGGAGGCTCGGCATCGGCCGCTACAAGGGCGATGTCCTGCACTGGCACCGCGTGTTCGGTTTCCGCAGACGGCCCCGGCAGGTGATCCACCGCCGGGGCCTCGTCGTGTCCAACCGGCGCGTCCCGGGTCGTGAGGAGGCCGAGGGCCTGCTGCCGGACGTGAGCGTCATCGAGGTCAGGGACGGCGACCTGGTGGTGGAGCTGGCGATGGGCGCGGCGGCCCTGACCGGGTTCCTGGCGTGGCTGGAGGCGGCCCCGCCCGGCTTCCCGGTGGACCTGCACTCCCCGAATGAGCACGGGCCCGAATGAGCAGGGGCCCGGACGAGGGCCGGCCCGGATGAGGGCGGTCCGGGAATGAGCTGGTAAGACCCCGGTATCGAAACGGCCTTGCCGTGCCGTCGCTGCTTGAGGCGGCCGGGGGCGCGGGGTGAGGATCGCGCTGGTCCGCTCCCTACTCCGTCCGCTGGAGTGCACGTGCGCATGCTCCTCACCGGCCGCAGGCATCCCGTCGCCCGCAGGCTCCTGTTCGGCACGGCCGTGGCGCTGCCCGCCGCCTTCTTGCCGCTCGCCCTGCCGATGGCCGGTGCCGCCCCGGCGCGGCCCGATCTCGCGGCGCTGGTCACGCTGAAGGACATCCAGCCGCATCTGGCCGCGTTCCAGGAGATCGCCGACTACAACGGCGGCAACCGTGCGGCGGGCAGGGCCGGCTACGACGTGTCCGTGCGGTACGTCACCGGCCGGTTGAAGAGGATCGGGTTCTCGCCGAAGGTGCAGAAGTTCACCTACCCGTACTGGCGGGAGCGGTCGCACGCGACGTTCGCGCGGACGGCGCCGTCGAAGGCGTCCTACAAGCGGGAGGTCGACTTCCTCACGCTCGCGTACTCCGGTTCCGGGGATGTGACGGCGCCGGCGGCGGCCGTGGACGTCCCGGCCAAGGGCGAGGGGACGAGCGGCTGCGAGGCCGGCGACTTCAAGGGCTTCGCGAAGGGCTCGGTCGCGCTCGTCCAGCGGGGGACCTGCACGTTCGCGGTCAAGGCCGCCCGCGCGAAGGCGGCCGGCGCGTCCGCCGTGGTGATCTTCAACAAGCCGGGGGAGAAGGGGCCGGTGAACGGGACGCTGTCCAAGCCGGCCGCGATCCCGGTCGTCGGGCCGACCCACGCGGTGGGCGCCGCGCTGGTGAAGGCGGCGCGCAAGGGCGGCGTGAAGCTGCGGGTGAGGACCGACGCCGTGCACGGCAGGCGGACGTCGGCCAACGTCATCGCCGACACGCGGCAGGGGCGGGCCGACAACGTCGTGGTCGTCGGCGCGCATCTGGACAGCGTCCCGGCGGGCCCGGGGATCAACGACAACGGCACCGGTGCCGCCACCCTGCTGGCCGTCGCCGCCAAGATCAAGGAGCTCGGTAAGGACGGCCTGCGCAACCGGGTGCGTTTCGCCTGGTGGGGGGCCGAGGAGGAGGGGCTGCAGGGGTCGGAGCAGTACCTGCGTTCGCTGCCCGCGGCCCAGCGGGAACGGATCGCGCTGAACCTGAACTTCGACATGCTCGGTTCGCCGAACGGCACCCGGGGCGTCTACGATGGCGACCACTCGACCGGCACGGGCACGCAGGCCCCGGCCGGGTCGGGGGCGATCGAGAGGATGTTCCGGCAGTACTTCAAGGGCCGCCGCCTGCCGGTGACCGAGAGCCAGTTCAACGGGCGCTCCGACTACGGGCCGTTCATCGAGCGGGGCATCCCGGCCGGCGGGATGGACACCGGCGCCGAGGGAGTGAAGACCGCCGCCGAGGCCAAGGCGTTCGGCGGTAGGGCGGGCAAGGCGTACGACCCGTGCTACCACGCCAAGTGCGACCGCCTGCGGAACGTCAACCTCAAGATGCTCGACAGCAACGCCGACGGTGTCGCGCACGTCCTGCAGCACCTGGCCCGGACGACGGTCGCGGTGAACGGCGGCGCCCGCCGCGCTCCGGCCCTGGACAGGGCCTACGAGCCGCTCTGGCAGGGCCCGTACCTGGTGCGTTAGCGGCGGGCAGGGGGCTCGTCCGAGGCGGCGTCACTCCGGAGGCGACAGAGGCGACCCGAAGTCCTCGATGGGGGTGGCGGGGTTCGCGTTGTGGGCGGGTCGCGCGGGATCGAGCATGCACTCTGCGAAGGGGCCGTCGGGGGCGCGGAGGCGGGCGAGCGCGGGATCGAGGTGGTCGCGGTGCCAGACGCTGGGGCCTGTGTGCCCGCAGGCCGGCGCGTCGGTGAGCCCCTGCCAGGCGATCCAGAGAGCGTGCAGGCGGGCGAGCGCCTCGGGATGCTCCCACCAGTGCGAGCACCACGGTCGCAGCGGGCTCACCTGGTTGATGTAGACGGGGACCAGAAGGTAGTTCACCCACTTGGCCATGGTCTCGAGTTCGAGGGTGTGCTCCGGGCCGTCCAGATACAGCAGGAAGGACGGTACGAGCGGATGTTCGTCATCGGGCCGGCCGGCGGTCTCGTCGGCATCGATGGAAGCGGGCGAACCGATCCGGTCGCGAAGTCCCTTGATGACCTCTGCGTGCCTGGCGAGACCGTGGCCGTGGATCTCGACGACCGCGCGCAGGTCGGCGAGATCCTCGGCGAGGCCGTCGGGTGAGTCGGTCATGGTGAGTCTCCATCGTGCTACTGGCCGCGAGCACCATGGTTGACCGTCCGGAAACTGCGGGGCGGGTCAACTCCGGCGTGACCGATAGTCCGGTATGACTGTGATGACCTATTTCGGGGTGACGGTGATGTCTCCGTCGCGGGTGCGCAGGTCGACGCGCCGCGCGGACCGCGAGTCCTGGTGGACGGCCGGGTCGATCCGCTTGCCCCCCTGGGCGGACAGGGCGATGGCGTAGCTCTCCCCGGCCGGCAGGCGCAGCCGGATCGAGCCGGTGCCGGCGGTGGCCCGGACGTTCGCGGGCGGCGAGTCCAGCCGCATCGTGATGCCGCCGTCGTCGGTCCGCACGGTGAGCCGGTCGGCGGCGAGCCCGTCCAGGGAGATCGAGCCGGTGCCGGTGCCGAGGTCGGCGGCGGCGACGCGCCCGCTCACCTCGACGCGGCCGTCGGACGCGCGGACCTTCAGCCGGTCGGCGGTGAGGTTCTCCGCGGTGACGGAGCCGGTACCGGCGTGCAGGTCGGCGGTCGCCGCGCGGCCCGTCACGCGCACCGAGCCGTCGCCGGCACTGATCGACGCCGTCGCCCCGCGCAGGTCCGTCGCCCTGATCGCGCCGCTGCCGCTGCGCAGCCGCACCGTCCCGGCGAGCCCGGACGCCTCGATCGCCCCGTCCCCGCTGTCGACCTGCACGGGCGTGCCGCGCGGGACCTGGACGCGGTAGGAGACCCCGCACGCCGCGAACCCCATCACGTTCCTGCCGCACGAGGACGACAGCGCCAGCGTGGAGCCCTCCGACACGTGCCGTGCCTTCGGCTTGTTCTTCTCGTTCGACCAGCGCAGCCGCTCGGTGATCCTGATGCCGGGGGAGTCGGACGCGGTGATCTCGACCCGGCCCCCGTGCGCCGTGATCCTCAGTCCGGCGGTGCCCGCGGGCGCGCTGTAGGAGCGGTCCTGCTGGTGCCGGCCGACGCTCACGTTGCCGCAGCCGGCCAGCGCCGCCGCCGTCACCGCCGCGGCGGCCGTGGCTGTCAGGGTCCTCACTGGTCTCTCCCCGTCGTCGGCGTGCGCCCGTCCGGCCAAGCCTGCTCCAGGCGCGCCGGCGCCGCCAGGAGGAGAGCCGGTCGACCGGGGGTGGGGTTAGCCCCACCCCCGGGGACGCCTCAGCGTTCCCCGCCGGGCTTCCAGAGGACGTCGCCGTGCTCGGCGTTGGCGACGCGGCAGAGGATGAACAGCAGGTCCGACAGCCGGTTGAGGTACTTGGCCGTCAGCGGGTTCACCCCGCCCTCGGGCGTGACGCCGGAGTCGCCGTGGGCCTCGATCGCGGCCCAGGCGGACCGCTCGGCGCGGCGGGCCACCGTCCGTGCGACGTGCAGGAGCGCGGCGCCGGGCGTCCCGCCGGGGAGGATGAAGCTGCGCAGCGTCGGAAGGTCGGCGTTGTACTCGTCGCAGGCCTCCTCCAGGCGCTCGATGTAGGACGGCTCGACGCGCAGCGGCGGATACTTCGGTTCGGGGACGACGGGCGCGCACAGGTCGGCGCCCACGTCGAACAGGTCGTTCTGGATGCGGGTCAGCAGCGTGACCAGAGCCTCGGGCAGGGATCCGAGCGCGAGCGCCGTGCCGATCGCGGCGTTGGCCTCCTCCACGTCGGCGTAGGCGGCCAGGCGCGGATCGGTCTTGGACGTGCGGGACGCGTCGCCCAGCGCGGTGGTGCCGTCGTCCCCCGTGCGGGTGTAGATCCGGGAGAGCACGACGGGATTGTCCCTGTTCTTCGCCATGGTGGCAGCCTAGCCCTGCCGCTGGCAGAAGCCCGTTCGGTAGGGTTTCGGAAAGACCCCGGAGGCCGCCGTGTACGACTACATCATCGTGGGAGCGGGCAGCGCGGGCTGCGTCCTGGCCGCCCGACTGACCGAGGACCCCTCCGTGAAGGTCCTGCTGCTGGAGGCGGGCCCGCCCGACGACGCCCCCGAGATCCACATCCCGGCCGCCGTGGCCACGCTGATCAAGGGGCCGTTCGACTGGGACTACGCGACCGTCCCGCAGGAGCACGCGGCCGGACGCAGCGTGTACTGGCCGCGCGGGCGCACGCTCGGCGGCAGCTCGTCCACCAACGCGATGATCTACATCCGCGGCGCCCGGTACGACTACGACACCTGGCGCGACTCCCACGGCTGCGCCGGCTGGGGCTACGAGGACCTGCTGCCCTACTTCGTCCGCGCCGAGGACCAGCAGCGCGGCGAGCTCCCCTACCACGGCGTCGGCGGCCCGCTGCGCGTCGAGGACCTGCGCTACCGGCACCCCCTCACCCGCGCGTGGGTGCAGTCGGCCAAGGCGTACGGCCTCGCCGCCAACCACGACTTCAACGGCGCCGACCAGGACGGCGTCGGCTTCTACCAGGTCACCCACAAGCGCGGCCGCCGCTGGTCGACCGCCGCCGGCTACCTGCACCCGATCGAGTACCGCCCGAACCTGACGGTCGTCACCGACGCCCTCGCCACCCGCGTCGTGATCGAGGACGGCCGCGCCACCGGCGTCCGCTACGAGGCGCGCGGCGAGACGATGTCGGCCCGCGCCGAGGCCGAGGTGATCCTTTCGGGGGGCGCGGTGAACAGCCCGCAGCTCCTCATGCTCTCGGGCGTCGGCCCCGCCGACCACCTGCGCTCACACGGCATCGACGTCCTGGTCGACTCCCCGGTGGGGCAGCGCCTCCAGGACCACCCGTTCGTGAACGTCATGTTCGCCACCCCCCGCACCAAGCCCATCTGGGAGCTGGCGAACGCCCGCTCCTTCGCCCTCTACCAGGCCCTGGCGCGCGGCCCCTTCGCCTCGAACGTCGCCGAGGCGGGAGGGTTCGCCCGCACGGTGGAGGGCCTGCCCGCCCCCGACCTGCAATACCACGTCCTGCCGACGCCCTTCGTCGACCAGGGCCTCACCGAGCTGTCCGAGCGGCTGCTGTCGGTCATGGTCACCGCCGTGGCGGTCGCGAGCCGCGGCGCGCTCACCCTGCGCTCCGCCAGCCCCCACGCCAAGCCGCTGATCGATCCCGCCTACCTCGCCGACAAGGCCGACCTGGACATCCTGGTCGCCGGGGTCCGGCAGGCCCGCGAGATCGCCTCCACCGGGCCGCTGGCGTCCCTGGTCGGCGGCGAGTGGGCCCCCGGCGAGCAGGTCGACTCCGACGAGGCCATCGCCGACTTCGTCCGCCGCGAGGTCGCGACGTTGTTCCACCCCACCAGCACCTGCGCGATGGGCGGGGACGACTCCGTCTGCGACACCGAACTGCGGGTGCGCGGCGTCGAGGGACTGCGCGTGGTGGACGCCTCGGTCATGCCGGCCGTCCCGCGCGGCAACACCAACGCCCCGACCATCGCGATCGCCGAACGCGCCGCCGACCTGATCCGCGGCCGCGCCCCCCTCGCATCCGCGGGCGCCCCGAAATGAGGAACGCCCCCGTCGGAGACGACGGGGGCGTGGCCGCTGGGACGCAGGCTGCGGGGCTCACCGCTTGAGCGCCTTCACGATACGGGCGCGCCGGCTGTTCTTCCCCTCCGCCCGCAGCACTCGTACGCGGTCCTCGATGACGACCTTCATGAACTCCTGGCTGAACATCTGCTTCTCCTTGTCTCTGCCGGACCCTCTTGGCCCGACATGTACAAGGTTCGTCCTAAGGCCCCACCCTCAACATCGGGACGACGCCTTATCTAGGCATGCCTAGGACGCCTTAGACCGTGTTGATTCAGTCCCGGCCCACTTCGCTCGCCTGGCGGCTGTGTTTCAACAGTCCTGGCCCACTTCGCTCGCCTGGCGGCTCGCTGCGTGACCTGGCCTGGGCGAACGCGGCATCGCTTCGCGATCTGCCCGGTTCCGCTCGCCTCCGGCTTCGCTTCACCGGCCAGGTCACGCGTTCGCGCGCGTGGCCGAGGCCCCTTCGAGACAGGCCTTAGGACGCTCAGCCCGTCCCGCCGGCAGGACCAGGCTGTGTTTTCACAGTCCCGGCCCACTTCGCTCGCCTGGCGGCTCGCTGCGTGACCTGGCCTGGGCGAACGCGGCATCGCTTCGCGATCTGCCCGGTTCCGCTCGCCTCCGGCTTCGCTCCACCGGCCAGGTCACGCGTTCGCGCGCGTGGCTCAGGTGTGGACAGAGCGGGCGTCGTGTGCCAGCATCCTGCGCATGATCAATGAAAGGGGCGCTGCCGCCCCCGTCCGGTGAGCGACGACGCGCAGCGGGAAGCTGCCGCCGTCCGCGCGGAGTGGCTCGGGCATCTGCTCTCCACCGCGCCCGCCGACCGTCCGGCCGCCGAGGCGGCCATATCCGAGCTGTACCGCCTGATCGGCCTCGATCCGCCCCGTTTCCACTGGGTGCCGTCGCCGCTGGCAGCGCTGGAGACCGTCCCGCCCGGCGTCCGGCCGCGGCCGTCCGAGAGCATGAACCGGCTGTCCGAGTGGCCTCTGCCACCGCGTTTCCGCAGGCTGGTCGGTGACTTGTTCGTACAACTGGACACCCGGGTCATGCGGAGCTCGCGGGTGCTGGACCCGATGATCCGGCAGCTCGTCCGGGCGCCGATCACGGACTCCGCCCGGAGCACGCTGCGCATGGCGCTTCTGGGGGAGCACGAGAGGTTCGGGCAGGGCTCCGCTTGGCACGCGGCCCTGTGCCCGTCCTGGAGCGCCCACTACGACGCGGTCCGCCGGACGTCCGGCGTGGTCTACACGTCCGAGGAGGAGCGGCTGCTCGACCTGTGGGCGACTCCGGCCCGGTCCTGCGGCTGGTGGTGGCCGCGCGAGGGCGTCTGCGTCGTGTCCGAGCGGCCCGTCGAGATCCACACGGAGGTCTCGGGCGACGACGGCGAGGTGCGCCTGCACCGCTCGGACGGTCCCGCGCTCCGGTACGCCGACGGCTGGGACGTGCACGCCTGGCACGGCACGAGGGTGCCGGCCTGGGTGGTGGACGATCCGAGCGTCGAGCGGATCGCGCGGGAGGCCAACGTCGAGGTCCGGCGGTGCGCGGTCGAGAACATCGGCTGGGGCGAGTACATCGAGCGGGCCGGGCTGCGGCCCGTGGCCGCCGCGCCGGACCCCGGCAACCCCGGCTCCGAGTTGCGGCTCTACGAGACCGGGCTGGAGGAGACGCCCCAGCAGGCGGCCAGGATCCTGCTCGCCGTGAACGGCTCCGTCGAACGCGACGGGAGCCGCCGCCGGTACGGGCTGGCCGTCCCCGGCGTCTTCGACGACCCGCTCGCCGCGGCCGGATGGACCTACGGGCTGTCCGCCGAGCAGTACGCACGCCTCGTCCGCCGAACCTGAAAGGTGATCTCTGTGACCGTGACTCTCGCTTCCCTCTCCGAGCAGACCGGGCTCGCCGTCCTCGACCATCTCGACCGGTCGGTGAGCATCCCCGTCGTCGACGGTATCCAGGCCCAGGGCGATCTGATCGTCGTCCCCATGGCAGAGACCCAGTCGCTGTCGTTCTGGCCTAAGGCCGAATGGACGGACGTACCGCCCGAGGGCGTCGAACTGCTCCGGGGCGTGGCGGGCGGCAACCCGCACACGCTGGTCGCCGACCCCGGCACCTGCCGCTGGACGCGGGGCGTGTCGGAGCCCGGCGGCCTGGCCATCGGCGTCTTCGAGGCGTCCGCGCCCGTCTACCTGCTGCATCCCGAGCACGGCGCGTCCGGCTGCGCGCCGGGCCGCTACGTCGTCCGCCGCCAGCGGGAGTACGCCCCCGGCGGCTGGGGCTCCCGCCTCGTGGCCGATTAGCCGGACCTAGGCGGTCTCGACGAAGCCCAGGCGGTCGTAGAGGCGGCGGGCGCGGCGGTTGCGGCGGGTCACGGCCAGCGTGAGGGTGTCGTGGCCCTGCGAGGCCAGGGCGTGCATGACGGCCTGGACGAGGCCCTGGCCCAGGCCGCGGCCCGCGTGGGCCGGGGCGGTGAACAGGAACGCGAGGAGGGGGACGTCCCTGTAGAGGGTGACGAGGGCCCCTCCCACCGGGCGGCCCTCGTACTCGGCCACGAAGGACGTCTCGGGAAGGAATGTGCCGTACTCGCCGGCCATGGTGAGGTGGATCTCACGGACGGCGCCCTGGACGTCCCCCACGTCGGCCTCGTCGGGGGTGCCGCGGTAGGCGTCCCACATCAGGGCGGCCAGTGCCGGAACGTCGGCGGAGGTGAACGCCCGGAAACCGGGCGGCGGCGGAGGCGGCGCACCCAGGGCCACCTCGAGGCGGCTCCGCACAGTGGCGTTCATGGTGTCGAGTCTAGGCGGCGCCCCCGCCGCGGACCGGCGGGGGCGTTCCCAGGTCAGCGCTTGTAGCGGCGGCCGTGGATCATGTTGATCATGCCGAGGACGCGCGCCATCTCCTTCTCGGTGCGGGCGAACGTGGTGAGGTTCATGGTCGCGAACCGCTGGCGGGTGATGGCCTTCGGGCGGGCGAACTCGCGCAGGCCGTCCGCGCCGTGGATGCGGCCGAAGCCGGACTCGCCGACGCCGCCGAACGGCAGGGCCGCGACCTGGGCGAAGGCGGCGAAGGCGTTGATGGACGTCATGCCCGACCGCATCCGGCGGGCGGCGTCCATCGCGCGGGACTTGTCGCCGGAGAAGATCGTCCCGGCGAGGCCGTAGCTGGTCCTGTTCGCCTTCTCGACCGCCTCGTCCATGTCCTTCACGCGGTGGACGGTGATCGTGGGGCCGAACGTCTCCTCGCACACGGCCGACGAGTCGTCCGGGACGTTCGTCAGCACCACCGGCTCGACGTAGGGCTTGCGGACGGACTCGGCGCCGCCGACGACCGCCTTGCCGCCCTTGTCCAGCGCGTCCTTGATGTGCCGCTCGATGACGTCGAGCTGCGAGGGCATCGTGATGGGGCCGTAGGCGGCCTCGCGGTCGAAGCCGGGACGCAGGTCGCGGGCCTTCTCGGTCAGCCTGCCGAGGAACCTGTCGTACGCCTCGTCCACCACGTAGATCCGCTCGACCCCGATGCAGGTCTGGCCCGCGTTCGACATGGCGCCCCACAGCGCGGCGTCGGCGGCGGCGTCGAGGTCGGCGCCGGCGTCGACGATGCAGGCGTCCTTGCCGCCGCACTCGGCGACGATCGGGGTCAGGTTCTCGGCGCAGGCCGCCATGACCCGCTTGGCGGTGCGGGCCGAGCCGGTGAAGGCGATCTTGTCGACGTGCGGGGACGAGGCGAGCGCCGCCCCCGTCCCGCCGAGCCCGGTGACCGTCTGCAGGACGGGGTGCTCGGGGATCACGGCGGCGAACAGCTCGGCGAGGAACACCCCGACGCCCGGGGTGTACTCGGACGGCTTGAACACCACGGCGTTGCCGGCGGCGAGCGCGTAGGCGATCGAGCCCATCGGGGTGAAGATCGGGTAGTTCCACGGCCCGATGACCCCGACGACGCCGAGCGACTGGTACTCCAGGACGCAGCGCTGGTTGATCGCCATGAGCCCGGGGTAGACGTTGCGCGGCCCGAGGATCTTCTGCGCGTTGCGCGCCGCCCAGTCCAGATGGGTGATCGCCATGATCGTCTCAAGCTGGGCGTCCTGCACCGGCTTGCCGGTCTCCTGGTGGATGAGCTCGGCCATCCGGTTCAGGTTGCGGGCGAGCGAGCCCTTGACGTTCAGCAGCCGGAGCCGGCGCTCCTTCCAGCCGAGGGCGCGCCACCAGCCGGCCGCCTCGCGGGCGCGCTCGACCGCCGCGGCCACGGCGGCGCCGTCCTGGACGGGGTGCTCGGCGACGACCTCGCCGGTGGCCGGGTTCAGCGACGCGAACGTCTCGGTGTTCTCCGTGGCCACGGACATGGGGAACCTCCCGGGAGGGGCCTGGTAAGTGACTGCTTGCACGGCAGTACCGGCTAGTAAACCACCCTAGGCGCCGGATCGGGCGTCGGGGATCCAGCTTCCGTGGAATCCGGCCGGGACCCGGCGCGGCAGCCGGACGCTCGCGGCGGGCGACAGGTCCGCCGCGTCCAGCACCAGCAGCTCGGACGCCGAGCCGCGGGTGACGATCGACAGCAGCCAGCCCTCGTCCTCCGCGCGGGCGCCCTCCGCCGGGACGAAGACCGCCTCGCCGGCGTGCGCGTCCTCGCCGAACGCGTGCGCGGACGTCCCCCGCCCCCGCAGGTCGTACTTCACGATCGACTCCTCGCCCACCGTGTAGAGGTAGCGGTGCTCCCTGCCGGTGCGGGCGTCGTCGTGCGTGGGGAACTCGACGCCGCGGTCGTCGAGCGGCTCCTCGGCCGCGCGGGCCGGACGCGGGGTCGAGGACCCAGCGGTGCAGGTGCGCGTTCTTCGAGCGCGCAGCCCCGGTGGCGGGGTCGACGGTCCCGCCGATGTCCTCCCAGAGAGTGACGAAGTTCTCGGGACGGTAGCGCGCCCCGTCCACCACGATCCGTCCGGCGGCGTCCTCGTGGGCGTTGCCGACGTGGAAGACGTAGCAGGGGTCGATCTCGTACCAGGTGACCTCGCCCGCGCCGTCGCGGCGCATCACGCCGAGCCGGGCGCCGTACGCGTCGTCCCAGACGTAGGGCATTCCGGTCGATCCGGTCAGCGCCAGGTCGACGTCGAACACCACCGGCAGGTCCAGCCAGACCACGTGGTTCTCGGTGATCGCGAAATCGTGCATCATCGTCGGGCCCGCCACCTCGACCTCGCGGCTCTCGGCCAGCGTCCCGTCCGCCGCGAGCCGGTGGTAGGTGAGGAAGGGCTCGAACGCCCCGTACCCGAAGAACAGCAGGTCGCCGGTGACCGGGTCCTCCTTCGGATGCGCGGTCATGGCGCTGGTGAGGCGCCCGCCGAAGTCGCAGGCGCCGACCGTCTCCAGCTCGGGCGTCACCTCGTAGGGGAATCCGGCCTCCACCAGCGCCCAGATCCGGCCCGCGTGCGGGACGACGTGGGTGTTGGCCTGCACCGAGCGGCGGTCGAAGGTGAGGTCGTCGCGGACGAACGGCGTCTCGTTGAGGTAGGCGTCGGTCCGCACCCACCGGTTGCGGTACCACTCGGCGCGGCCGTCCCGCAGCCGGATGCCGTGGATCATTCCGTGGCCGGTGAACCAGTGCCCGCTCGGCTCGCCGGGCTTGGGGTTCGGTCCGTTGCGCAGGTAGCGGCCGGTCAGTTCGGGGGGCAGCACGCCGGTGACCTCGAGGTCGCGGGCGTCGGTCTCGTCGGGGACGGGGGCCAGGTGACCGTCCAGCCAGGTGGCGGGGCGCTCGGTGGTGTTCTCGCCCATCTCGGTGCTCCTTTCCGGGCCGCTCCTCGGCGGGAGGTCAGCGGGAGGACGGCTCGGGCTGCGACGTGGCGGGCGCCTCCGTCAACGGTAGCCCGAGCCGGGTGAGGTGGCGCCTGCGCGCGGCCTCCGGGTACCGCGCGGTGACGACGGCCGGGACCGTGAAGCCGGCGACCTTGACGGCGACCAGCAGCGCCGTCGCGTCCGGTGTCCAGTGCTGGACGCACCCGAGGGCGGCCGCCAGCACCGTAAAGCTCGCCGCCCACACGGTGGTGAGCACGCGGTTGATGCTCCGGAAGACGTCCGTCGCGGCGATCTCCGCGGTGACCTGGCGGCGCGCGATGCCCGCGGTGAAGGGGCGGCCGAGCAGCAGCGTCGCCCAGGCGGTGAGCGCGAGCCATCCGATCGCGAGCGAGGCGCCGTAGTCCAGCACCGGGGAGCCGGGGGCGGCGAACGCGAGCGCGGTGAGCGCGGCCATGAACACCGAGGTGGAGATCTCCAGGATCAGCGAGTCGGCGCGGTGGCCCCGGCGCAGGTCCTGGCCGAGCAGGGCCAGTGCGGCGGCGAGCCCGGCGGCGGCGCCGGCCCGGTCGTCGAGGCCGCTGACGACGGCGAGCAGGATCCACGGGAGGAAGGTTCGGGCGTAGTACTTCGGCATGGCCGGAGGCTCCTGGCTTCACATTCCAACTTTGACATGTCGAAGATAGACATTCCAATTTCGACATGTCAACTGTGAAGGGTTAGAGTGCGGGCATGAGTTTGCGACATGCGGTCCTCGGGCTCATCGCCGAGATGGACGGCGCCAGCGGCTACGACCTGCTGAAGATGTTCGAGATCTCGCTGGGGAACGTCTGGCCGGCCCGGCAGAGCCAGCTCTACGGCGAGCTGGGCAAGCTCGCCGACGCGGGGCTGATCGAGGTCGCCGAGGAGGGGCCGCGCGGCCGCAAGGTGTACCGGATCACAGAGTCAGGCCGCGCGGAACTGCGCCACTGGCTGGTGGACGTCCCCTCGAAGGGGAGCCGCAAGGACGAGTCGCTGCTGCGGGTCTTCTTCCTCGGGCTGGTCGAGCCGGGGGAGGCCCAGCGCTACATGCGCGCGCACGTGGCGGGGCTCGGGAGCTACCTCGACGAGTTGGCCGCCCTGGAGAAGAACGTCGACTGGGGCGAGGACGACCTGTCGGTCTACGGGCGGCTGGTCATCGAGTACGGCAAGCGGTTCGCCGCGATGCGCCGTGACTGGTTCGACTGGGCCGCACGCGAGATCGAGACCCTCGGCGAGCGCGGCTCCGAGCGCGGCTCCGAGCGCGGCTCCGAGCGCGGCTCCGAGAGCGGCTCCGAGAGCGCGCGGGGCCGCGAGCACTGAGGCTCGCGGCCCCGCGGGAGCCGGTCAGCGGAAGTCGTCGGCGTGGTCGGCGGCCCACTCCTTGAACGTCCGGCCCGGGCGGCCGGTGATCCGCTCGACCTCCCCGGTCGGCGCGAACGGGTGGTCGACGGCGCGGGCGCGCAGCCCGAGCAGGACGTCCACCAGGCCCTCGCGCATGTAGGGGCGGCCGAGCATCTCCTCCCGCGCCCGCTCGGGAGCGACCTCCTCGAACCGCGCCGGGCGGCCGGACGCCTCCCCGATGAGTCCGACCATCTCTGGATGGGTGAGCAACTCGGGGCCGGACAGCACCGGCCTGGCGCCGACCAGGGCATCGGTGAGCAGGGCCTTCGCCGCCACGGCCGCGATGTCGCGCTCGTGGATCGGCGTGCTGCGCGCGGCCGCGTACGGCTCGCGGACGGGCTCGCCGGCGCGGATCGCCTCGCGCCATCCCAGCGCGTTGGAGGCGAACTCGCCGGGACGCGTGAACGTCCACTCCATCCCGGTCGCCTCGATCGCCCGTTCGATGTCGAGGTGGTGCGCCGCCAGCGTGTTGGACGGGTCGTCGTCCAGCGCGGCGGCGGACGACAGCATGACCACGCGCCGGACGCCGTGGTCGACGGCGCGGGTGAGCAGGTCGCCGAGGCCGTTCCAGAACACGGCCGGGTTGAGGAAGAGCGACGTGACGCCGTCCAGCGGCATCTCGTCGGTGCGGGCGACCTGCGCCTCGCTGGGCAGGTTCGCGGTGGCGGGGTCCCGGGTCAGCGCGCGGACGGCGGCGCCCGCGGTGAGCAGTTCGCCGACGAGATGGCGCCCGACGTTGCCGGTCGCTCCGGTTACGAGGATCATGCGGCCCAGCTTCAACCAGATGGATGAAGTTGTCAAACAGCCGGATGGTTGAACCCATCAGTAGCGCGGCTACCATGGGCGACGTGACGGAACCGACGAAACGGCCGGCGACGAAGCAGGCACGGCGCGCCCCCGCCCCCGACGAGCGCACGCTCGATGCCGAGCGGTCGCGGCGCCTGCTGCTGGACGCCGCGCTGGAGGAGTTCTCGGCCAAGGGCTACGCGGGCGCCCGCGTCCAGGACATCGCCGACCGCGCCGGGGTCAACAAACAGCTGATCAACTACTACTTCGGCGGAAAGCAGGGGCTGTACTGCGACCTCCACCGCCGCTGGCTGGAGCGGGAGGCCGAGTTCAACGACCCGGACGTCCCCTTCGACGAGATCGTGGTCCGGTACCTGGAGCACGCCCTGGCCGACCCGCGCGGCACCCGGCTGAACGCCTGGCGCGGCCTCACCGAGGACCTGGACGACATCCCGGCCGGTCCCCGAGAGGACCTGTCCGACATCGAGCGCCGCCAGGCCGCCGGCGAACTGCCCGCCGACCTCGACCCGGCCGCGATCATGTTCGCCGTGATGGCGCTGGTGTCGGCGCCGGTCACCAAGCCGCTCGCCGTCCGCCACGTCTTCGGGATGGACCCGCGGTCACCCGAGTTCCAGGAGCACTACACCGAGCAGCTCCGCAGCATCGTCCGACGGCTGACGACTAGTTCTTCCACCACTGGAACAGGTAGTGGCCCAGCTCGATCGGGAAGTGGTCGACCGACCCGTTGACCCGGAACGGGAACTCGCCGAGGCCGATCGCGTCGGTGAGGTAGTAGATGACGTTGAAGAAGCCCTGGTTGATCGGGCCCAGCCACAGCAGCGCGATCAGGATGAGGAACGCGTAGCCGCCGTAGGCGTTCGCCTGGTCCGCCAGGCGGCGCGGCAGGTACGGCTCGACGATCCCGAAGCCGTCCAGGCCGGGGATCGGCAGCAGGTTCAGGATCGTCGCGGTGACCTGGAGGAACGCCAGGAACGCCAGCCCCGACCAGAACAGCGCGTGGTCGGCGTCGGCGAAGTTCTTGAAGATCACCGCGAGCATGACGGCGAACAGCGCGTTCGACAGCGGGCCCGCCGCCGAGATCAGGCTGTGCCGCAGCCGGCCCTGGATCACGTGCCGGTCGATCCACACCGCCCCGCCCGGCAGGCCGATGCCGCCGAGCACGATGAACACCACGGGGATGAGGAAGCTCAGCGTGACGTCGGAGTACTTCAGCGGGTTCAGCGTGAGGTAGCCCTTGGCGGCGACGCTGCGATCGCCCGACCGGAAGGCCATGTACGCGTGCCCGAACTCGTGCAGGGACAGCGACAGGACCCACGCCGCGATCACGAACCCGAACAGCGCGACACGACCTGGCCTGTCCAGGATCGTCCCGTACCGCCAGGCGATCAGGCCGCACAGGACGGTCGCCGCCACGACCGCCAGGAACACCGGACTCGGCCGGACGGCCGCGCCTCCCCGCGCCTCGCGCGCAGTGCCATTCATCGTTCCCGGCCCTTCCCGCCGCGCGGTCCGCGCGGCGTCCCGTCCCAGGTCCTCATGCGGAGGCCGTCCGCCCGGACGCCGGCGCCGCGATGACCGGCACGACGTAGGTGCGCAGGAAGCGGCGCAGCCCGTCGTCGTCCCGGTCCCGGTCCATGACGATCAGCGAGGTGATGATGCGGAAGAGGAACTCGACCGTCCCCTCCACCTCGATGTCGGCGCGCAGCGTCCGCTGCCGCTGCGCCTGCTCGAAATGGGGCCGCACGTACTCGCAGCACAGCGCGAGCACGTGCTCGGCCGCCCCCGCCACCGCCGCCTGCATGTGCCCCGCCGCCTCCGGGACGAGGAAGTGCGCGATCGCCGGCTCCTCGCGGACGAAGGTCACCGCGTCCAGCGTCCCCTCGACGATCGCCTCCGAGACCGACCGCTCCCGGCGCAGCCGCTCGGCGAGCCGGTCCAGGAACCGCCGCAGGTCGCGCACCACCACGGCGAGGATCAGTTCGTCCCGCCCGCCGGTGACGCTGCGGTACACGGTCGCCCGCGACAGCTTCGCGGCGGCGGCGATGTCCTCCACCGTGGTCTTGGCCACGCCGAAACGGCCGAAGCACGCTTCGGCCGCGTCGATGATGCGCTCGCGCGTGGCGTCGCCGGTGACCGGGGGCATGACCCGAACATTACCGGCCGCCGGTCGGCGCTCAGTCCAGCGTGTACTCCAGCGCCCAGGTGTGCCCGCCGTCCTCGGTGACGGAGATCTGCCCGACGCCGCGGATCCCGGCGAGCTCCCCCGTCCCCGAGGTGGGGACGATCAGCCACCGCAGCCACTGGGTGTCGGCCGTCCCGTCCTCGCTGCCCGCGCTGTGCTGCAGGACGAACGTCCCCTCGCGGCCGTGCAGGATCCCCTGGACGTGCTCGATCCCCACATAGGCGACCGGCCCCGCCGGCGTCTCCACCGTGATCAGCTCGGTGGAGCTCGTCCCCACGAGGTCGCCGTGGAAGGTCTTGCCCACGTGGACCCGGGTCATCCGGTTGTCGCCCTGCTCGTCGTAGGGCTTGTCGGCGTCCCACGCCTCGATGTCGAAGCTGCCGCTGGCTTGAAACGTCATGCCCGCCATGATGCCCGCCCCGTCCGACACCGGGGGAGACCCACGCTCACCTCACCGGCCGACTTCCTCAAGCACCCGGACAGCCTCCGCCACCCCATCGGGATCAACGGTGGCGAGCACCCCGACCAGCCCCTCCCGAGACGACGCCGAGATATGGACGTCCCCCTCGGCCCGCCAGACACCACCCCGCTCCAGCCGGATCGACCACCTCGGAAAGAGCCGCTGGAGAAACAGCAGCAGAAGCGCGTCACTCATACCTCGACGGCCTCGACCTCGGCCCACACGACCTTCCCGCCCTCGTTGAGCGGACGGGCACCCCACCGCCGCACCAGCGCCTCCACGAGCTGAAGCCCCCGCCCCGACTCGGCCGCGAAGTCGACGGGACGAACGACAGGCAGCACGTCCGACCGATCCCATGCCTCGACCACGACACCGCCGCCCTCCCACCGGTAAGCCCGGACGACGACGTGATCGCCTTCCCGCGACCCGTGCCTGACGGCATTGGTGACCAGCTCACTGACCACCGTCCGGGCTGCGAAGTCGTGAAGCCTCCACCCCCCGAAGGCGAGCGCGACGAATTCCCGCGCCTCCCGCACCGCCCCCAACTCCGCCTTGATCACGATCGCCGCCGGGTCCTCCATGAACGATCACCCCTCGAATGTCTGTGACTCTGCGCACAGAATTCACTCCGAGGAGTAGCGTTAGCGGTGAAGTGGCCAGACACAAAAACAGCGGTGTCACCTGGTGTAATCAGGAGGTCCCCATGGCAACTAGGAAGCCGACTCCCCAAACCGTCGCCTTTGGCGGAGAGGTCTCCCGTTTGCGGAGAGAGCGTGACCTTTCGCGAATCGAGCTGGCCAACCTCACGGCCGTCACTCGTTCCTACATAGCTCAGGTAGAACTCGGCACGACCAGGTGCCGCGAAGAATTCGCGAGCCGCTTGGACAAGGCCATGGACTGCTCGCCAACTCTCGCGGAAGCATGGGAAGACCTCCTGCGGTCGGCTGCCTACCCCAGGTTCTTCGTTGACTACCCCAAGGCTGAGTCCACGGCTGCGCTCTTGCGCGCCTTCGAGATCATGACGGTCTATGGGCTGTTCCAGACCGAGGCGTACATGTGGGCGCTGCTCGGGACGGAACAGGCCGTCGAGGCCCGTCTCAAACGTCAGGGGATCTTGAAGCGGCAACATCCCCCCAAGATCAGCATCGTGCTCTGTGAACCGGTTCTATATACCGAGGTCGGCGGCCCGGCCATCATGAAGGAGCAGTGTGAGTACCTTGCGGAAGTCGCTCAGCTGGACAACGTAGCCTTGCAAATTGCTCCCACCGGGAGACACTGGGGATTGGGTGGATCATTCAACCTGGCGACTCAAGCCACAGGAGAGGAACTGCTCTACATGACCAACGCCCGGGGCGGAGTGACCACTAGCGATCCGGGCGACATCCTGCCCGTAGTCAGCATGTTCTCGTTCATCCAAGCTCACGCGTTGAATGTGAGCGAGTCCAATGAGTTCATACGGAAGGCGGTCGCTCGATGGAGTTGATCAAGTGGCGCAAGGCTCGGCGAAGCGAAGCTCAGGGTGATGCATGCGTTGAGCTGGCTCGTTTGCCCGGTGGCATCGGCGTCCGCGACAGCAAGGCCCCGGACGCCGGTCACCTCGCCCTCTCCCGTGAGACGTTCCGGAAGCTGGTGGAGCAGTGCAGGTAGTCACTTGGCGCAAGTCCAGCCAGTCCGTCGAGGGAACGTCTAGCCAGTGCGTTGAGCTGGCCGCTCTGTCCGGCGGGGTCGGCGTGCGTGACAGCAAGGCGCCTGAGGCGGGGCATCTCACGTTTGATCGGCGGGACTTCCGGGCGCTGCTGGCGGAACTGAAGCGGCAGGCCTGATCTCCGGCTGTGCTGCGCCTGCCGAGGGTGTGGTGAGTTCGAGCTGGAAGACGACGCGGTCGACCGTGGGGCCGTCGTAGTCGGGGATGGGGCCGGTGACCGTGAAGCCCATCGCGGTGTGGAAGGCGATGGAACCCTGGTTCTGCGGAGAGGTGATCGCCTTCACCCGGGTGCGGTGCTCGGCCGCGGCCAGGTCGAAGAACCGGTGGTAGAGGCGACGGGCGAGGCCGTTGCCGCGAAGACGGGGTGCGACGCCGACGAAGTGAATGTAGGCGGCGTCGGGCATCGAGGGCGACAAGAGCCCGATGAGGAACCCCGCCAGGCCGGCGCCGTCCTCGGCGACCAGGCTCGTGCGGTGGAAGTGATCGAGGAAGAGGCGCGGCAGGATCGACGTGACCGGCCGCCCCCACCAGTCGTCCACGACGCCGACGATTCGGTCGTAGTCATCCGGTTCGGCTGGTCGTATGCGCAGGCCCTGGTTCACGGCCATGAATCGTCCCGGCAACGCCGCCCGCTGTCCAGCATCCGTGAAGGACCATGTCGGAAGGGACCGGCCCCAGCGGGTAGCTGGGGCCGGTCGGTGTTCACCTGTCACGCGTGCCCGGCTGTCAGGCCGGGAGCGTGGGCAGGTACAGGGGCCGCTTGCGGGCCTGGGTCGCCTGCTCGAAGGAGTAGGCGAGTCCCAGCAGCTCCTCGTCGCGGTTCCTGCGGCCTGTGAACGAGACCCCCAGCGGCAGCTGGGAGTCGGCGTAGCCGGCGGGGACCGCGATGCTCGGGTATCCGCCGACCGCCGCCGGAGAGCAGGAGTGCAACCAGGCGAAGTCGCGCTCGGAGACCTCCGGCGCCCGGCCGTTGGTCGGGCTCATGATCGCGTCCAGGCGGTGACGCCCGAAGACGCGGCCGATGCTCCCGCGTATCTCCTCGGTGATCTGAGCGCGTTCTTCCAGGTAGTCGCTCGGCCGGCGGGCCATGTCCGAATCCTGGGCCTGCTCGAACTTGGCCAGCCCCAGGTCGGACGTCCGCTCGTCCGGATGGCTCCGGAAGGCGATCAGGTCGCCGAGGTCGTGCGGGCCGTCGCCGCCGACCGTGCCGAGATAGTCGTTGATGCTCACCTTGAACTCGTAGGAGAGCACCTCGGACGTGTCCGGTACGGTCAGGTCCACCTCGACGGTGGTCGCACCCAGTTCGTGCAGCATCGCCGTGGCTTCGGCGAGAACACGATTCACATCTGAGTGCTTCGCGCTGCTGTTCCGTACACCCCTCCACACGCCGATCCTGGTCCCGGCCAGAAGGGCCGTTTCCAGACGGATCGCGCGGCGGGGCGTGGCGATCACCAGGAACACCGCGGCCGCGTCGGCCACGTTCCGGGTGATCGGTCCAGCTGTGTCCTGGAACGGCGAGATCGGCACGATGCCGTCCCCGCTGACCCGCCCCATGGAGGGCTTGAAACCCACGACGGAGTTCATCCCGGCGGGCGAGACGATGGAGCCGAAGGTCTCGGTGCCGATGGTCACCGGGGCCAGGCCCGCGGCCGCCGCGACCGCGGAACCGCTGGACGACCCGTAGGGCGACCGGTCCAGGACATAGGGATTCCTGGTCTGGCCGCCGACCGGGCTCCATCCGTTGGGTACGTCGTTACTGCGGTAGGCGGCCCACTCCGTCAGGTTCGTCTTGCCCAGGATGATCGCGCCGCTTCGGCGCAACCGGGACACCAGCTCCGCGTCGCGGTGCGGCAGGACGTGGCGCAGAGCCTCGGAGCCGGCCGTGGTGGGCAGGCCGAGGGTGTCGATGTTGTCCTTCACCAGAACCGGGATCCCGGCGAGCGGTCCCAGCGGGAAGCCTGAGGCCCGAAGCCGATCGACCCGGCGGGCCTCCTCCGGCGCGTACGGATTCACGCTGATGACGGCGTGCAGCAGGGGGTTCAGACGCTCGATGCGGTTCAGGCACCGCATGGTGAGTTCTTCTGCGGTCAGGCCATCGTGCGCCATTGCTCGAAGCAAGTCGCCGACGGTCATCCTTTCGAAAAAGGCCGTTTCCATTGGCCTCCTCCTGTCTTGTTTACCTCCGCCGTTCGGCGGGGCCGCCTGCGGCGACCATCAAGAACAGTCCGGAAGAGAGGGGGTATGTCAATCTGCTGTGCCAATTGCCGCAGGTCGCGGGCTGCGAAGCCGGTTCCGGCGCTTCGTTTCCACGTGGTTTTTGTGGTGCGCTGGACCAGACCGTCGAAGTCCGTTTTGACGAGAAGGCGCACACTTTGGCTATTGCTGTGCTGCTGCGCGGCGTTTTGTGCGGCTCAAGGCCGGGGTGGACCCAGAGGCGGAGGAGCTCGCTCTGCGCCCACTGGGCGACTTTCCTGCGTTCACCGGGATGCGGTCCGGTGGGCGAGAAGCAGGGGCCGCCGACAGCGGCAAGGCCGAGCCCCTGACCTGTGAGCCCAGGTCGGAGGCCCGGCCTGCCGCAAGCGTCGGGCGTTGCCGTCAGCGTCTCGTCAGGGCTGGAGGTCCACCACTCCCTTGCCGGTCGCCACGTCGAGGGGCACGGAGACCTGGTCGTGGGCGATCAGCCATTCGTCGTCGACCTTTCGGAAGCCGAAGGTCGCCCGGACCCACATGCCGCTCGTCGTCGTTCCGTTCGCCAGCGTGCCGCTGAGCCGGCCGAAACAGTGCCCGAAGGCCACGTCCTCGCCCACGGTGAGGGTCAGGTCGCGGACCTCGTACGACGCCTCATGGAAGAACGTGAAGACGTTCGTCCAGTTCTTCAGCTTCGCGGCGACTCCGACGTGCTGGAGCGGCGGCTCGACGTCGAAGGACACGACGTCCGCCGTGTAGACCCGCTCCAGGGCCTTCAGGTCCTTGGCGCGGATCCATTCGGCGGTGCCGTCGACCAGCTGCCGGATCTTCGTCTCGTCGGTCTCGTGCCGTGCGGTCATGCCCGTCCACCCCTTGGAATCTCGGTTTCTCACCCATATGACGGAGCAGCCCGCGGAAATGTGATGCCGCGGTCGACCTCGTCCACGCCCCGGCAGGTGGTCCGAACATCCTCGCGGACGGCCGCGTCACATGATCAACAAGGCCGGGGCGGCGAGGAGCGTACGTGGGCGAGTGGAAGATCTCCGGGTTTCGCGAGGTGCGCGAACTCGGGGCGGGGGCGCAGGGACGCGTCGTTCTGGCGCGGCACGAGGAGACCGGGTTCCCGGTCGCGGTGAAGTACGTCGTCGTCGGGCCGGACCCGGCCCCGCTGGAGTCGTTGCGGCGCGAGGCCGAGATGCTGGCCCGGGTGCAGAGCCCGCACGTGGCCCGGCTCTACCAGCTGGTGGAGGGCGAGCACGGCGCCGCCCTCGTGATGGAGGCGGTCGACGGGGTCTCGCTCAAGGTGGTCCTCGCCGAGCACGGCCGGCTGGATCCGCAGGCGGCGCTGACCGTTCTGAAGGGGTCGCTGCTCGGGCTGGCGGCGGCGCACGCGGTGGGCGTCGTCCACCGGGACTACAAGCCCGCCAACGTGGTGGTGCCCGAGGACGGGCGCAGCAAGCTCATCGACTTCGGCATCGCGTCGGCCGCCGGCTCGGCGTCGCGGTCGGGCACCCCGTCCTACATGGCGCCGGAGCAGTGGGAGGCGGGCGAGGCCGGCCCGTCCGCCGACGTGTACGCGGCGACCTGCGTCTTCTACGAATGCGTCATGGGCCGGCGGCCGTTCGGCGCGGACAGCGCCGTCGGGCTGCGCGGGCAGCACCTCACCGCGGCCGTCCCGCTGGAGGACTTCTCCGTCCCGCTGCGCCCGCTGGTCGCGCGGGGACTGGCGAAGGACCCGGCGGAGCGGCACGCCGGGGCCGTGGAGTTCGTCGCCGAGCTCGAAAGCGTCGCCCGCGCGGCCTACGGGGACGACTGGGAGGGCCGCGGCATCCGCGCGCTGGCCGCCGCGGCGGCAGGCCTGTCCATGCTGTTCCCGCTCGCCGCCGCGGGGATCTCGGCGCCGGCGGGCACCGCCGCCGCGGGCGCCGCCGCCGGGACCGCGGGCGCGGGAGGCGCCGGAACGTCCGGGACCGCCGTCGCGGGCGCCGGGAACACGGCGGCGGGCTTCCTCGCCAAGGCGAGCGTGGTCAAGGCCGCGCTGGTCGTCGCGGGGGCGACCGCGGCGGGGACCGTCGGTGTGGTCACCTACGAGACGACGCGCCCGGAGGCGGCGGCAGCGCCCGCGGTCACTCTCGCCTCCCTGGACCGGACCTACCCCGACCGGGTGCTGAGGGTCCAGGGCGGCCAGTACGCGCAGGTCAAGGGGTTGAAGAACGCGACGGTCCAGACCGCGGCCAACAGGGCCCTGCGCGTCCCGCTCGACCAGGCCGTCACGTTCTACAAGGAATGGGGCAAGACCGCCGCCGCGCGCGCCGCCTGCGGTGGCGGGACGAACCTGCTCGCCATGAGCGTCGTCAAGGGCCTGACCGGCCCGGATCTGGTGTCGGTGCGCTACGTTCCGAAATTCCAGCGCAGATGCGGGAAGGGGCCCGGCTACTTCCACCCAGGGTTCGTCGTCACCGTCGACCTGCGCACAGGCCGCGCCCTGACGGCCGACGACGTCTTCAAGCCCGCCTCGTTCGGCAAGGCCGGAATGACAAGGTTGTGGGACGCGCTTCCGGACGGAGACGACAAGCTGCAGTTGATGCGGGGTCACTCCGGCTCGGGCGGGTTCTTCAACCCTCTCGGACGCCATGCGTTCTTCCTGGATCCCCAGTCCCCCGAGTCGCCCCCCATGGCGCTGCCGTTCTTCGGGAAGAGCCGGTTCGGCCTTGTCTATGCCGGGCTGGACGGAGGCGTGTCCGAATTCGATCTGGGCCGCACGAGTGCCTACGACTTCGCCATTGCCTACGGGGAGGTGAAGGACCTGTTCAGACCCGAACTGGCGGCCCGGCTCCCTGTTTAGTGACCCATGCGGCCAGGCACGTCCTGCGGGGGCGACAACGCCGCCGACCCCGCGGTCCCGCAGGACGCAAGCCCTCGCCGCGCGAGAAGGGCCGAACCGGCCCGCGCGCCCGCAGCCGGGGCGCGGGCCGTTGCCTGGAACCCGGCCCGTTGTCGGGACGCGAGCCCTGTCGGGACTCCGCCGTCAGGACGCGAATGCCGTCAGGGCGTGGGCGGGACGGGAGGGTGTCAGAAGAGGGTGCCTTCGTGCTCGATGCCGCGGAGGGCGTCGTAGTCGAGGGTGACGCAGGTGATGCCGCGGTCGGTGGCGAGGACGCGGGCCTGGGGCTTGATCTCCTGGGCCGCGAAGACGCCGCGGACGGGGGCCAGGTGCGGGTCGCGGTTCAGCAGCTCCAGGTAGCGGGTGAGCTGCTCGACGCCGTCGATCTCGCCTCGGCGTTTGATCTCGATGGCGACGGTGGCGCTGGCGGCGTCGCGGCACAGGATGTCGACCGGGCCGATGGCGGTGGGGAACTCGCGGCGGATCAGGGTGTAGCCGTCGCCGAGGGTGGTGATGTGCTCGGCGAGCAGTTCCTGGAGGTGCGCTTCGACGCCGTCCTTCTGGAGGCCGGGGTCGATGCCCAGCTCGTGGCTGGTGTCGTGCAGGAGCTCCTCGATGGTGAGGATCAGCCGCTCGCCCGACTTGCCGTGCGTGACGGTCCAGCGTGCGACGGCGCCGTTCTCCTCGTAGACCTCCTCGCGCAGCGAGCAGGGCGGATTCATCCAGTTGAGGGGCTTGTAGGCGCGGTCGTCGGCGTGCACGCTCACGCTCCCGTCCGCCTTGATCAGGATCAGGCGGAGGGCCATCGGCAGATGGGCGGTGAGCTTGCCGGCGTAGTCGACGCTGCAGCGGGCGATAACGAGACGCACGGTGCATCACCTTAGTGCGACGTCCGGCCTGCTTCAGGCGAGACCGGCGTACCGGCGGCACTCGTCGTGGACGGTGGGCAGGCCCCAGGCGCGGAGGAGCTCCAGCAGATTGCCCCACCGCCAGCTGTCGGGCGGCAGTTCGGCGATCGTGCGGACCGTCCGCTGTTGCGCCGGAGTGAGGTCGGCGAACCGGGGGAGCGGGACGGCCGGTGTGCCGAACGCCAGCCTCAGCGCCGCCTCGGCCATCGGGAACGACGCGTCGCCGTGCGTACGGGATAGTCCGCTAAGGACGGCGTCGACCGCGTCGGGCGGCACCTCGTCCAGCGACACCAGGGCCAGCGCCGAGTAGAGGCGCAGATCGCCTTCCAGAAAGGCCGCATCTCCCTCGGGCGGGGACACGCTGGAGGCCGCCAGTTCGGCGATGACGGCCGCGTCGGCAGCGCCCAGACGGGCGAGCACGATAGCCGCCGCCCAACGCGGCAGCGGCTCAGCGGCGGCCAGGTGCTCTCGGCACCGAGAGAGGAACCCCCGGCCACCCGCCGGCCCAGCGACGAGGTGCTCGCGGCTGCGAGCAAGTGCCGTTGAACCGCCCGCAGGCCCAACGACGGTGAGCCGGTCACGAGTCTGAGCGTGGGGCGTTTGCTCGCCCGACGCCGCGGGGGTGGTGAGGTGGTCGCGGGATTGGGCAGGGGGCGTTTCGCCGGTCAGCAGCCCGGCGGCGATGAGGGCGTGTGCGATGACGGTCGGGTCCTGCTCGGCGTCGAGCAACGCGTCCAGTGCGGAGAGCGTGGCGGACGCCTCCTCGGGGAACCAGCCTGCCGTGTAGGCGGCGGCGGCCCGCACTCCGGCGTCGTCGTCACCGAGCAGGGTCCGCACGGTGGGCAGAACGGTGCGGACGGCGTCGTAGGCGGCGAGTTCCGCCTCGACGGAGCGCAGCGCCCACGCGAAGTCGAAGTGGTCCCGGTCGAAGGCCCTGGCGCGGCGCTCCTGCTCGTTCGCCGCCTCCGCGACCCACGCGTCCAGCCGCCGCGCTTCGGTCGCCGGGTCGGAATTCCGCAGCCGCGCCGTTTCCTCGCGCCAGGCCGTGATGTCGACACCGGACGGCAGGTGTGCCTCGTCGTAACCGATCGCCAGGGCGGACGCCAGGTAGAGCGGCCAGGTGCGCTCGGGGGTGTCCGGGTCCGCCGCGAGGGCGACCAAGAACGGGACCGCCGCCGCGGACGCGCCGTACCGGCTTCCCTGGTGGAAGATGTTGGTGAACAGCTCGCCCACCGCCGCCTCCCGCTTTTCCTCGTCGGACGAGGAAAGGGCGCGGAGTAGGCCGGGTACGTCCTCCGCAGAGCCGTAGGCGTGGTCGAGGCCCGCCCAGTCGATACCGTCCAGCCCCGCCAGCGGTTCGCCCATACCGCGATCATGCCACCGGTGCCGGGCCGTCCGCCCTAAGCAGGCCTAAGACCGTTGGCCGGGCGATATAGGGCGTCGTGCCCATGTGGGGCCCAGGGCCTTAGCGAGAGTCTCTTGGATGTCGGGCCGTGCCGATCGGCCCGGACCATTCGGGAGGGGCCGTGTACCACCAAGAGATCATGCAGTCGCTCATGAGCGAGCGGGCCCGCGCGCTGCGCGCGGAGGCCGCGGCCGAGCGGGACGCACGACTGGTGCGCCGGGCCCGCGAGTACTGGGCCGAGCGCGCCGAGCGGTTCGCCGCCCGGCCGGCCGCGCGGCGGCGCCGCCAGCACGGCGCCGCGCCCGCGCGATGACCGAGGCCGCGCCCGCGCGATGACCAAGGCCCCGGCCGTCGGCCGGGGCCCCGTTCATAGCGGAATGAAAACCTTTGTCAAGCCTGGAATTCTCCCGGGTCCGTGATTACCGTCTGCTGGTGGGTGTTCATCCTCCGTCTGTGAAAGGACCCCGCATGTCTCTCGACGTGACCCCGGAACTGCTGGAGACGGCGCAGAAGGGCGAGGTCGGCGACGCGGACTTCGTCGAGTGCATCAGGACCTCCCTGCCCTACGCCTGGGATATGGTCAGCGGCCTCGTCGCCCGGCTCCAGGTGGACGGCGGAGACTTCGCCGACAACCTCACCCCGCCGCCGGACGAGAAGGCGCGCGGCCAACTCCTCCGCGTCCTCGCGAGCGACGCCATGCGCGGCGCGCTGGAACGTTACTTCGGGGTGAGACTGGCGTTCCAGAACTGCCACCGCGTCGCGGTCTTCCCCACCGGGGACTCCTCCGCCTACCGGACGTTCGTCACGGCCCGCGAACAGATCCTCAACCAGTCCCCCGAACTCCGCGACTGCTGACCCGCCTTCCCCGTGCGGCGCGCCGACCCGTGCGGCGCGCCGCGCGCGTGTGTTGCGGCAGAGCGCTGGCGGCCGCACTCCGCGACTGCTGCCCCGCCTTTCCCGTGCGGCGCGCCGCGCGCTCATGTGGCGGCCCGGTCTGCTGGCGCGGTTTCGTGCCGGGCTCCGCGACCGTCGACCTGTTTTCAACGGCGCGCCGATCGGTTCGGCGCGCCGCGCGTTCGGGTGTGTGCGGGCTGGGTCTCGGTGGGGCTCCGCTAGTGCTGACCAGCCTGCCCCGACCACCCCGGCGCGGCACCCGCCGTATCGCGATGTGGAAAGTGACCCGCCCGCCACTGTCCGGGCGCCGGCGAGCGCGGGAGCCGTCCCTTGGCGTCGGCCTTGCCGCCCTTCTGGACGATGTCCCAGAAGGGGCCGCGCGTTCAAGTGCATGACGGGCAGGCGATGGCCGACCGTCAGGTCCCGCCGATCCGCGCGGCCGGTTGTTGGGGTGTGCGGTCAGGTGGCGGCGCGGATCTTGGGGAGGACTTCCTGGCCCAGGCGGGCGATGTTCTCCAGGGTGGCGGCGCGGGAGCCGGCGGCCTCCACCAGGAGGATCAGGTGTCTCATGCCGGTTCGCTCGATCGTGGCGAGGAGGGATTCGGCGCAGTCGTCCGGCGAGCCGATCGGGTGGAGGTCGCACATCCGGCGCGCGTAGGCGACGGGGTCGCGGGACGGGCGCGGGCGGTCGTCCACGGCGACGTATCCCTCCAGGCCGGGGCCGAGCCAGCGCGGCATCCCGTCCATGAGGGCGGCGACCGCCTGCTCCCGCGTGTCGGCGACCTGGGCGACATGGGTGGAGACGTGCGGCAGGGACGGGTCGCCGTGCCGGGCGACGGCGGCGGCCTTCTCGTCCGGCCCGACATGCATGCCGAGGAGCATCGGCAGGCCGCGTTCCGCCGCCAGCGCCTCGGTCGCGGCGGACGTGCAGGCGACCGTCACCGGGGGCGGGACGGGAGCCCGCGGGACGACCGGCACCTCGCGGAAGGCGAAATGCTCGCCCGACCACGCGAGACGGTCGGAACGCAGCCACGCCAAGAGGAGATCGAGGGATTCGGCGAAGCCGTGCTCGTAGCGGGGGAGGCCCGTGCCGAACACCTCCAGGTCGCGCCACGGCCCGCCGCGCCCGACACCCAGCCGGAAGCGGCCGCCTGACAGCAGGGTCAGCATCGTGGCCTGCTCGGCCAGCGCGACCGGATGCTGCGTGGACAGCACGCTCACCGCCGTCCCGACGTGGACCCGTGAGGTGGCGGCCAGCAGATGCCCGGCCAGGACGGCCGCGGACGGGACCACCCCGTACGACATGAAGTGGTGTTCGGCGAGCCACACGTCGTCGAACCCGGCACGCTCGGCGGCGACGGCGGCCTCGACGGTGCGGGACAGGGCGGCGGCGTCGTCCTGACCGGGGAAACGGGCGGCGAGGAGGAAGATTCCGAGGCGCACGTCCCCCTCGTACCCGGCAGCGGCGGCGGGTGACCGCTCTGCAAGACTGCCGTCCATGACTGGTGGTTCGTTCAACAGGGTCGGGGTCGTCGGACTGGGCACGATGGGCGCGGGCATCGCCGAGGTGCTGGCGCGCGGCGGCCTCGCGGTCGTCGGCATCGAGGTGAACCGGGAGGCGCTGGAGCGCGGCCGCGGCAACCTGGAGTCCTCGACCGGACGGGCCGTCAAGCGCGGCAAGCTGAGCGAGGACGCCCAGCGCGAGATCCTCGGCCGGATCACGCTGTCGACCGACTTCGCCGACCTCGGCGACTGCGACCTCGTCATCGAGGCGGTCCCCGAGCGGCTCGACCTGAAGCGCACGGTGTTCGCCGAGCTCGACCGCGTGTGCCGGGACGACGCCGTCCTCGCCACCAACACCTCCTCCCTGTCGGTCACCAACATCGCGGCGACCACCGGCCGTCCCACCAAGATCGTCGGGGTGCACTTCTTCAACCCGGCGCCGGTCATGAAGCTCGTGGAGGTCATCGGGACCGTCCTCACCGAGCCGGAGGCCGTGGCCCGGGTCGCCGCCCTGGTCGAGGGGCTCGGCAAGACGCCGGTGACGATCGGGGACCGGGCCGGGTTCGTCGCCAACCGCCTGCTGTTCGGCTACCTGAACCAGGCCGCGACCATGCTGGAGACCGGGCATGCGACCCGCGACGACATCGACGCCGCGATGAAGGCGGGCGCCGGCCTGCCGATGGGCCCGTTCACCCTGATGGACCTGATCGGCCTGGACACCTGCCTCGAGGTGCTGGACGCGATCTACGCCGAGTCCCGCGACCGCCGCCACGCCGCCTCGCCGCTGCTCCGCGAACTCGTCACCGCCGGGCTCCTCGGCCGCAAGACCGGCCGCGGCTTCTACACCTACGACAAGTCGGAGAACGCCGAGGAGGAGACGGCCCAGGCCGCGGCGCCGACCGTGGGCGTCGTCGGCGTCGGGCCGCTCGCGGACGCGGTCGCCGCGCTGTGCGACCGGGCGGGCGCACGGGTCGGCGACTCCGCCGCCAAGCTCGCCGGCTGCGACCTGATCATCGAGGCGGCGGAGGACCCCGAGGCCGCGCGGGCGCTGCTGTCCGCCGCCGTCCGGGCCGCGGCGCCCGGCACGGTCATCGCCGTCACCTCGGTGGACGGCTCCGCGATCCGGCAGGCCATGGCCACCGGGCGCCCGTCCGACGTCGTCGGGCTGCACCTTCCCGACCCGGCCGGCGCCCTGGCGGAGATGTCCGCCACGGTCGCGACCGCGCCGGACGTCGCCGACCGCGCCGAAGACCTCCTCGCGCGCCTCGGCCTCACCGTCGTGCGCTGCCGCGACCGCGCCGGGTTCATCGTGGACGCCCTGCGCCTGCCGTACCTGAACGACGCCGCCGCCATGCTCGGCGCCGGATACGCTGACGCCGACTCCATCGACGCCGCGATGAGGCTCGGCTGCGGCTACCCGACCGGCCCCATCGCCGACCTCGACCGCATCGGGCCCGAGCGCGCCGTCACCGTCCTGCGCGCCCTGCACGCCGAGACCCGCGACCCGGCCCTCGCACCGGCCCCCCTCCTCGTGGAGCACGCGACCGCCGGAAAGCCGCTGCGTTAGCCGCACGTCACGTCCCGGGCGGCCCGTGGGGGTGGCCGGGGGTTCCTATGCTTGAAGCATGAGCCCCCGGAAGAACCGCCGTGCCGCATCTGGACGTCCCGCCCGGGGCGGAGGCGCGTCATGGGCTCAGGAGACCGAGGAGGGGCCGGACGGCGAGTGGATCGTGCGGTCGATCTCCGGGGCCGGGGCGGCCAAGCCGTACCGCTGCCCGGGATGCGACCAGGAGATCGCGCCGGGCGTCGGCCACGTCGTCGCGTGGCGGGCCGGTGACGGCGGCGACGACCGGCGGCACTGGCACCGGCCCTGCTGGCAGGCCCGGAACCGCCGGACGCCGCGCGTCCTGCGGTCGCGCAACGCCCCGCGCTACTGACGACCGGCGTCCGGAGCGCGGCGGACGCCGCCCGGCCGAACGAGAGACGGAGAGATCGATGGCGGAGATCAGGGCGGCCTCGGTGCTGCCGGCGCGGCGCGAGGACATCACGCTGCACACGTCCGACGGCCTGGAGCTGGTCGGTGAGCTGGCGCTGCCGCCGGAGCGGCCGCCGGTGGCGACGCTGGTCTGCCTGCATCCGCTGCCCACGGCCGAGGGCATGATGGACAGCCACGTCCTGCGCAAGGCGTCCTTCCGGCTGCCCGCGCTCGCCGACCTCGCCGTCCTGCGCTTCAACACGCGGGGGACGACGTCGGCGCGCGGCACGAGCCAGGGCGAGTTCGGCGACGGCGAGACCGAGCGGTTCGACGTGGCGGCGGCGCTGGAGTACACCGAGTACCACGACCTGCCGCAGCCGTGGCTGCTCGGCTGGTCGTTCGGCACCGAGCTGGCGCTCAGGTGGGGACGCGACCCGCTGGTCGAGGGCGCGATCCTGCTGTCGCCGCCGCTGAAGAGGGCCGGTGACGCCGACCTCGACGCGTGGGGCGCCGACGGGCGGCCCCTCGTGGCGCTGGTGCCGGAGTTCGACGACTACCTGCGCCCGGCGGAGGCGCGGGAGCGGTTCAAGCGCGTCCCCCAGGCCGAGGTGATCGCGGTGGACAACGCCAAGCACCTCTGGGTGGGCGAGCCCTACGTCCGGATCGTGCTGAACGAGATCGTCAAGCGGGTCGCGCCGGCCGCCTCCCCGCTCCCCACTGAATGGGATGAAACGGACAGATAAACGCTTGCGGCCGATCGCGGCCACTCCGTCCCACCGGCCGCGCCAGCGGGCGACCATTGCCCAATGACGGTGCAGCTGTACGCAAGGGACGTGGGGACCGGCACGCCGATCGTGCTGCTGCACGCCTTCCCGCTGTCGTCGGCGATGTGGCTCGCCCAGCGGGAGGGCCTCGCCGGCCGGTTCCGGGTCATCACCCCCGACCTGCGCGGCTTCGGCGGTTCCCTGCTCGGCGACGACGAACCGTCCGTCGACACCATGGCCGACGACGTCGCCCGCGCGTGCCGCTCGCTCGGCGTCCGGCGGGCCGTCGTCGGCGGGCTGTCCATGGGCGGGTACGTGGCGATGGCGCTGTGCCGGCGGCACCCCGACCTCGTCCTCGGCCTCGTGCTGGCCGCCACCCGCGCCGCCGCCGACACCGGCCCCGTGCGGGAGAACCGGCTGCGGCAGGCCGGCGCCCTGGAGGGCGAGCGCAGCACCCGCGTCCTCGTGGACGAGGTGCTGCCCGGCCTCGTCGGCCCCACCACCTTGCGGCAGCGGGCGCTGATCTACGGGCGGGTCCGCGGCCTCGTCCAGGCGGCGCCGCCGCTCGCGGCCGCGTGGGCGCAGCGCGCCATGGCGGGACGCGCGGACTCCTTCGAGACGCTCCGCGGCCTCCGCGTCCCCGCACTCGTCATGATCGGGGACGAGGACGCGCTGGCCACCGAGGACGAGGCCCGCGCCATGGCCGAGGCGATGCCGAACGCCGAGACGCTCGTCATCTCGCGCGCCGGGCACCTGTGCGCGGTGGAGCAGCCGGACCTGTTCAACCAGGCGGTGGCGGAGTTCGCCGCCGCCCTCGCCCGCACCGCGCGCTGAGCCGGGCGCGCCCGGCCCGGCGCCCGGTCTAGAGGGTCTCCTGGCGCGGCATGACGACCTCGCGGATCAGCAGCGAGATCGCGGCCGCCGTCGGGATCGCCAGCAGCGCCCCGACCACGCCGAGCAGCGCCGCGCCGACCAGCGCCGCCACGATCGTCACCGCCGGCTGGACGTCCACGGTCCGCTTCATGACCCGCGGGTAGACGACGTAGTTCTCCACCTGCTGGTAGACGACGTAGAAGACCGCGCAGACGATGAGGTCGGTGGTGGTCCCGGTCAGGAACGCCACCAGGGAGACGACCACCGCGCCGATCGTGGCGCCGATCAGCGGGATGAGGTCGGTCACCGCGACGATCAGCGCCAGCGCGAGCGCGTACTTCACCCCGAGGATCGACAGGAAGATGTACGAGCACACGCCCGCGATGAGCGCGATCGTGAACTGGCCCGCGACGTAGCCGCCGATCCGGTCGAGGATCTCGTCGCCGAGCAGGGCGACGCGGGCCCGCCGGGTGCGCGGCGCCAGCTGGTAGAAGAACGTCTTGATCTGCGGCAGCGAGCTGAGGAAGTACAGCGTCAGGATCAGAATCGTGATCGTCTGGAAGATGCCGTTGATCGCGACCTTGCCGATGCCGGTGGCGGTGTCGGTGAGGCCCTTCTGGAACCCGTCGCCGTTCACCGTCTTCTCGGCGCGTTCCAGCAGGCCGTAGCGCTTGTCCCAGTCGGCCAGCGTCCTGTTGTTCTGCAGCTGCTGGACGTACTCGGGGATGTTGTGCCGCAGCTCGGTGACCTGCTCGGACACCGGCTGGACGAGGGAGGCGACGAACCCGGCGAAGAACAGGATCACGATCAGGAACACCGTGGCGACCGCGGCGCCGCGCGGGAGGCCGAACCTGCGCAGCCGCTCCACCGCCGGATTGAGCCCGACCGCGAGGAACATCGCGACCACGATCATGACGATCACCGACTTGGCGTTCGTCGCGGCCTTCACCAGCATCCAGGCGGTGATGACGCCGAGCGCCGCGGTGAACCCGAACACGAACGGGTGCGCGCGGCCGAGCGGCTGGCCGGGCTTGCCGAACGGGAACAGGTGGTCGACGCCGGCCTCGCGCTTGCGCTGCTCGACGTCGTGCGCCGGGTCGGGCGCGCCGGGCTCGGGCGGCACCGGCTCGCTGGCCTGCTGCGCCGCCGGGAGGGTGACCGGGGCACCGGTCGCCGGGTCGCGTTCCCCCACGGGCTGCTCGATCTCCTCGGGTATCAACGCACCACTGGGCGCCTCAGGGCGGTCCTCGTCGCTCCCACCGGAGCCGCTCTCGGACGAGCCGTCCTCGCCGGAGCCGTCCCCCGTCTCGTCGGAGCCGGTCTCGCCCGCGCTCTTCCTGGGGGAGCGGGTTCCGCTGTCGCGGGCCTCGCCGGGTTCGGTCGTGTCGGTCTCGCCGGTGCCGCTCACGTCCGAGTCGGTCTCGGTCTCGTCGGCGGGGGGAGCCGGTGCGGGGACCCGGCGGCCGGTCGCGGACCGCCCCTCGCCGGGGGCGGGCTCGCGGCCGTCGTCGTGGGGGGTCTCGTCGGGCACGCCGGTCTCCTCTGTCGTGCGTCTACGGGGTTGAGACGACGGAAAGCCCGGAGGCGTTTCACCGCCTCCAGGCTTTCCGTCATGCCCGACCCTTAAGGGGTCACTCCTGCCACCAGTCCTCGTCGTCCTCGTCGGACTTCTTGGCCTGGGCCGGCTTGGCGGGCGCGGCCTTGGCGGCCGGCTGCTGCTTGGGCTGGGCCTGCTGCGCCGGGGCCGGCTTCGGCTCGGCCGCGGGGATCGCGGCCTTCTCCGGAGGCGCGGCGAGCTCGGGCTCGGGGCTCATCGTCGGCGCGACGCCGCCGATCAGCTGGCGCAGCTGGTTGAGGTGGCTGGTGATGCTGTCGCGCTGGCGGGTGAGCTCGTCGACCTGGCGCTGCGCCGCCGTCCGGACGCGGTCGGCCTCGGACTTGGTCTCGGCGAGCAGTTGCTCGGCCTGCGACTTCGCCTCGGCGATCACGTTGTCGGAGTTCTTGCGGGCGTTGGCCATCAGCTGCTTGGCGTGCGAGTCGGCCTCGCGCCGGGTCTGCTCGGCCTGCTGCGTCGCCTTCGCGGCGCGCTGCTCGGCGGACGCGGCACGCTGCTCGGCCTCGGCGACGAGCTTCTGCGTCGCGGCCTGCGCGGCGGAGTGGCGCTCGGCGTCCTGCCGGTCGGCCTCCTCGCGGCGGGCGGCGAGCTGGATCTCGAACTCGGCCTCGGCCTGGGCGCGCTGGGCCTCGCTCTCCTCCAGGATGCGCTGGGCCTGCGCCCGCATCTCGTCGGCCTGCCGCTTGGCCGTGGTGAGGATCTCGTCGCGCTCCCGCTTGGTGGAAGCGCGCAGCTGCGCCACCTCGCGCTCGGTGGTGGTGCGCAGCTTGGCGATCTCACGCTCGGCGGCGGCGCGCTTCTCGGCGACCTCGTGGTCGGCGGTGGCCCGCAGCTTGGCGACCTCGCGCTCGGTGGTGGAGGTGAGCTCGTCGGCCTCGCGGCGGGCGGAGGTGCGCACCTCCTCGGCCTCCCGCTCGGCCGCCTGCCGCATGTCGTCGCCCTCGCGCTGGGCGTTGGCGCGCAGCTCGGAGGCGTCGTTCTCGGCGGTGGCGCGCTGCTCCGCGGCGTCGACCTTGGCCGCGGCCTTGATCTCGTTCGCCTCGGAGCGGGCCGCCTGGACCAGCTCGGTCGCCTGCTCCTCGGCGAGTCGCAGCAGCTGCTCGATGCGGGCGCCGAGGCCGGAGTAGGTCGGACGTTCCTGCTCCTGCAGCTGACGGTGGGCGTCCGACAGCTCGCGCTGCAGGGCCTGTGTCTGCTCGCGGGTCTGCCGCACCTCGTTGTCGAGCTGCTTGATGTGCTCGTCGACCTGGTGCCGGTCGTAGCCGCGAAGCACCACGTCGAACTCGCGCGGGGGCGTGTCTTCAAAGAAGTTGCTGAGCTGGGCGTCGATGTCGGACTGCATGTGGCTCAATCCTGATGTGACGGGGCTACGGGTGGTTCCGGGGACCGGTTGATCGCCTGGCATGACGGACACACTTGCCCCAGACCTCTTCCGGCGAATGAAGCGTACTCCGGACACTGCCGTGTTGGGGGCTCATCTTGACGCGCTGCGTGGAATGTCCCTTTTGTTCGGGCATGTCGCGGGGCCGCAGCGGCCCAGGTGTGGGGGGTGCAAATACACCAGATGTGTCCGAACGGTCACAGAGCGGCGGTCCAGGCCGCACGGTCCATGACCGTGATATCGAACACGTCACGATCCTGGCGCGCCCCCGCCACCCCCGGCGTACAAGATCATTCGGCGGCCGGACGCTTCTGCACCAGCTCCGTCAGGACGCCGTGGCAGTCCTTGGGGTGCAAAAAGTTGATCAAGGAACCCATCGACCCGTTGCGCGGCGCGTCGTACAGCACGCGCACCCCCTTGCCGGCGATGCCGGCGGCCTCGCCGGCGACCGTCCCGTCCGTCCCGAACGCGATGTGGTGGACGCCCTCGCCGTTCTTCTCCATCCACTTGGCGACGGCCGAGTCCTCCCGGATCGGCTCGATGAGCTGCAGGTAGCTCGCCGCGCCGTCCCCCGTGTCGTTGATCTTGAGCATGCACTCCCGCACGCCCTGCTCCTCGTTCACCTCGAAGTGCGCGTCGGTGAAGCCGTAGGTCGCCTTGTAGAACTCGACGGTCGCGTCCAGATCACGGCAGGCGATGCCGATGTGGTCGATACGGGTCAGCATGGGCTTTGTCCCTCCTCGGACGGCCAGGCGGGGGCGAACAGAACCGAACACCGCTCCCGTGGGTATCGTGGCAAACGTCGCCGCAGCACCACCCTGGAGGCCCCCATATGACCACCTCGTCCGTGATCGTCGCCGGAGCGCGCACCCCCATCGGGCGCCTGATGGGCTCGCTGAAGGACTTCTCCGCGGCCGACCTCGGGGCGCACGCGATCAGGGCGGCGCTGGAGCGGGCCGGGGTGTCCGGCGACCAGGTGCAGTACGTGATCCTCGGCCAGGTGCTGCAGGCGGGCGCGGGCCAGATCCCGTCCCGGCAGGCGGCGGTCAAGGCGGGCATCCCGATGAGCGTCCCGTCCATCACGATCAACAAGGTCTGCCTCTCCGGGCTGGACGCGATCGCGCTGGCCGACCAGCTCATCCGGGCGGGCGAGTTCGACATCGTCGTGGCGGGCGGCATGGAGTCGATGACCCAGGCCCCGCACCTGCTGCCGAAGTCGCGCGGCGGCTACAAGTACGGCTCCGTCGAGGTCCTCGACCACATGGCCCACGACGCCCTCACCGACGCCTTCGACGGCGTCTCCATGGGCGAGTCCACCGAGCGCTACAACGCCGAGCTCGGCATCTCCCGCGAGGAGCAGGACGCGTTCTCCGCCCGCTCCCACCAGCGCGCCGCCGAGGCGATCAAGAACGGCGTGTTCGACGAGGAGATCGCCCCGGTCGAGATCCCGCAGCGGCGCGGCGAGCCGGTCGTGTTCTCCGCCGACGAGGGCGTGCGCGGCGACACCACCGCCGAGAGCCTGGCCCGGCTGCGCCCGGCGTTCAGCAAGGACGGGACGATCACCGCGGGCTCGGCCTCGCAGATCTCCGACGGCGCCGCGGCGGTCGTGGTGATGTCCAGGGCCCGGGCCGAGGAGCTCGGCCTCACCTGGCTCGCCGAGATCGGCGCGCACGGCAACGTCGCGGGACCGGACAACTCGCTGCAGTCCCAGCCGTCCAACGCGATCAAGCACGCCCTCGGCAAGGAGGGCCTCACCGTCGACGACCTCGACCTCATCGAGATCAACGAGGCCTTCGCCTCGGTCGGCATCCAGTCGATGCGCGACCTCGGCGTCGGCCCCGAGAAGGTCAACGTCAACGGCGGCGCCATCGCGGTCGGCCACCCGGTCGGCATGTCCGGCGCCCGCATCCTCCTGCACCTGGCCTACGAGCTGAAGCGCCGCGGCGGCGGCACCGGCGCCGCCGCCCTCTGCGGCGGCGGCGGCCAGGGTGATGCCGTGCTTATTCGTGTTCCGACTCCGGCGCTCGCCTAGCGGCTCCCTGCGCATATTCGTGGCTCGGTCGAGGGCTCGCCTGGTGGCTCGCCCTCGACCGAGCCACGGGCGATCGCTGGCATCGCTCCGGCTCGCCTTGCGGCTCGCTTCGCGATCGGATTCTCGCAAGCTCGAATCCGCCTTCGGACGCGATCGCGGGTGTTGGGGTCGTTGCGTGGTTGCGGTGGTGGCTGAGGTCAGCGCGCGCCTTACTGGGAGGCGGGGGTGATGGTGACCGTTGTGAAGCCGAGGGCCTTGAGCATGTTCTCCAGCATCGACTTCGTGTTGGCGTCGGCGCGTTGCTTCAGGCCGCTCTGGTCCGCGGCGGTCTGGATCTTCTGGGACGCCAGGACGTAGAGCTGCTGCTGGTTGTTCGGGTTGCTGCTGAAGAAGTCGCCGAAGCGGTCGAAGACACCGCGCTGGGTCGCGTAGACGTAGCTGTTCTTCGTGTCGAGGTTCGTCTTCTCCAGCTGGGCGGGCGGGAGGGTGACCGTCGCCACCGTCCGGTCCGCGTTGACCTTGAGGGCGCCCGAGCCGAGCCGCGAGAAGTCCACGTAGGCGTCGACCGAGCCGTTGCCGACGAACAGGGTCCGTTTGCCGCGCAGCGATGACGGCAGGAACTTGGCGTCCTTCTCCAGGTCCACGACGACCTGGAAGTTTCCGCTGGCCGCCTCGTAGCGGTGCAGGTCGCGGATCGACTTCAGCAGGACGGGGCCGCTGCGGTCCTTGGTCTCCACCCCGAACGGGTTCAGCCAGTGGGGGAGGCCGTGCAGCGCCTGCTGGCCGAGCAGGACGAGCGCGACGGTGGCCGCGACGATCGCGACGGGGGTGAGCAGGCCGCGCCGCGGGGGGCGGGACCGGCCGGGGGACGACTTGACGGGTGCGTCGTTCTTCGCGTCGTTCTTCGTTTCCGAGCGAGCCATGTAACCGACATTCCCGGCAGCGGCGTCCGCTACCTCATCCGGCGGGTTCGGGCGCGGGCGCGGACGGGTGCCGCAGGTCCGATTCGTGGGTCGCCTGCTCCACCTCGATCAGCGACTCGCTGCGCAGATGCGCCTCGTGGGCGGCGCGGCCGCCCCGCACGCCGAACAGCCGTTTGGTGACGACGATGTAGACGATGAGACCGATGTTGAGCGCCAGCGCGCCGACGCGCAGGGCGGTGACCTTCTCCACCAGCTCGTAGATCTCGATCGGCAGCCCGAAGCACGTCGCGACGACCGCGAAGTACTCGCCCCAGCGCTTCAGCAGCCACAGCCCGACCGCCTCGATCAGCTCGATCGCGCCGTAGACGATGAGACCGACGGCCAGCCAGCGCAGCGTCCGCGCGTCCAGGTCGAACACGTGCCGGACGGACGTGACGACCTTGGAGTGGTCGAGGTCCCAGCCGACCTGGTCGGCGATGGGGCGCAGCAGCGGGATCTCCTTCTCGAAGATCCGCTCGATCGATCCGCGGCTGCCGGCGAAGCGCCACACCCCGTACGCGGCGACCAGCACGATCAGACCGCGGATGCCGCGCTCCACCGCGAAGAACCGCATGATGAAGGCGTCGCGCAGCTCCCGGCCGCGCTTGACCAGCGGGGCCCGGTCGGCCGGGCCCTTCCCGTGCGGCTCGCCGTGCACGTAGGTCCCGCAGCGCAGGCAGCGCCACGCTTCGCCGATGGGGGACGAGACGACGAGCCGCTCGCGCAGCTTCTCCTCGTCCGGCGCATAGGTGATGTGTCCCTTGCGCGCGCAGGTCAGCAGGCTCCAGTCCACGCGGACACACTAGAGGCCCGGCGGGGTCCGCATACGTCACGGTTTGCGCACGGTCGTGTGAGCGAGGTCATAGGAGGCGCGGAAACCGCGGGCCGATGCCGCGCCGTTGAGGGGGGCGTGGACATGATTCGTGTTTTCCGGTTCGTCTCCGTCGCCGAGGCGTTCTCGTTCCTCCTCCTGCTGCTGGTCGCGATGCCGCTGAAGTACGGGGCGGACGCGCCGGTCGGCGTGCAGGTGATGGGACCGGTGCACGGCGTCCTGTTCATGGCCTACGTCGGCCTGGTCTTCCTCGTCCGCGAGCAGCTCGGCTGGGACCTCGGGCGCACGGTCCTCGCGCTCGGCGCCGCCGTCCTGCCCGTCGCGCCGTTCTTCGTGGAGCGGCACTGGACGCGGCCCGCCGCCGAGCCGGAGCCGGAGCCGGCCGGGCGGGGCGCCTGACCTCCTGCGTGACCGCGGTCGGCCGGGGGGTCCGGTCGCGGTCACGCAGGACGGGAGTCCCGCGCGTCGTGGAGGCGGCTCTCGGTGGTGCGGGGAGCGCGGAAATCCCGGGGGCCGAGCGCGCAGGCGCGGTACTCGGCGAAGTGGAGCCGCAGCCAGTCGCGGCGCCGCTGCTCGGTCCAGGACGCGAACCGGTGCCCCGCGCGCGTGCCGGCCGCGGCCGGGGGCTCGTCGCCGAGAAGCCACGCGTCGACCAGCGCGCGGTAGCCGTCGCCGGACGCGCAGGCACGCGCGTCCTTGAGCGCCTCGCTGATCTGCCGGACGGCGCGGGACGCGTATCCGGGTGAGAGGTCCTCGTCGAGATGGACGGAAGCGACGCCGTCCGCCACCGTCGACGGCATCCAGGCGGGACGCTGCTCCACCACCCTGAAGGCGCCGGGCGTGCCGTTCAGCCGCGCCGCGAGCGGGGTGGCCGCCGCCATCAGCTGGGGTAGCGCGTCCCGCAGGGCGGGGTGCACGCAGACCTCGATGGGCCACGTCCGGCACACCGGCTTGGCCTGGGCGGGCGCGACCGTCCCGCCGGAGCGATGCAGGCCGAGGGTGGCGGAGACGGTCGCGGCCAGCGCCATCGTCAGGGGCAGGACGAGCAGGAACCGCCGCGTCGCCCACATCACGTAGCCGAGGATCAGCGCGGTGGTCAGCCCGGCGGCCCAGAGGACCTGGACGGCGAACACCTCGGGGCGAAGGGTGGTGAACAGCTCGACGCGGGAGAGCGCGGCGGGGGGCACCAGGCTCCACCAGGACATGCCGGGGACGCGCAGAGCGGCCCACAGGGACGTCGCGGCGAGTACCAGGGCCGCGGTGGCGCGGTGCGGTGCGACGCGTCCCGTCAGGTAGCCCACGACGACGTGCAGGACGAGCGCGCCCGCACCCGAGACCACGCCGAGCGGGTGGGGCTGCCCGGCGTGCGCGTGCACGAGGGTGACGGCGACGACCACCGCCGTGGCCACCACGTAGGCGACCAGCGTGGCCGACGACAGCAGCAGCAGGTCGAACAGCACGCCGGTCGCGGGGGATCGGGCGGTGAGGTCGCGCAGGTAGTCGAGCGGGCGTTCCCGGACGGCCGTCCACGCGGCCAGGCCCGCGGCGGCGGGGCCGAGGAAGCGGACGGCGTTGACCAGCGCGACGACGCTGTTGTCCCAGTACGCGACCGCCGGGCTCAGCGACAGGCACGCCGCCGCCGTCGCGAGCGCGGTGAGGACCGGCACCGCGACGAGCAGTGCCGTGCGGCGGGCGTCCAGCCGGAGCACCCGCCCGAGGTCAGACACCGGTGGCGCTCTCGGCGGGCGACGGCCTCGCCCGCGCCTTCGCAAGCTGTGGCAGGGACAGGTGCGGCAGCGCGAGCTGCGGCAGGGACACCTGCGGCAGCGCGCGGCGGGCCGGGCGGCGCGGGGTCATCGCGTCGACGGTCTGCGGGTGGAGGGCGCCGCGCGGGCCGACGGGGCCTCGCTGGCCCGCGGATCCCCGCGGGGCGGGGGCGCGCCGGTCGGCGGGGGAGCGGCCGCGGCGGGCGGTGGCCGAGTGCGTGGGTTGCTCGGCGAGCCGGCCGCGGGCGAGGGTGAAGAGGCGGTCGCACCAGCCGGTGAGCGTCTCGGTGGCGTCGGCGGTGACGACCACGGTCGGCGCCAGCGCGCGCAGCACGGGGATCAGCTCGGCCATGGCCGCGGTGAGCGAGTGCCGTCCGGGGCCCGCGGCGCCCGTGGGCCAGGGTTCGGCGGCGGCGCACAGCTCGCCGAAGGGGTCGTCGAGCAGCACCAGGCCGGGCTCGTGGACGCAGGCGGCGGCCAGCCCGGCGCGCAGCCGGACGTCCGGCGGCAGCAGCGCCAGTTCCGTCCCGGCGGCCTCGGTGAGGTCGAAGCGGCGGATCATGCTCTGCGCGGCGGACGCGCTCGTCCGCTTGTAGTAGGCGGCGTAGGCGACGAACTCGCCGGCCGTCATGCCCTCCGCGCGCGAGAAGCGGGCCGGCAGATAACCGATTCCGGCGCGGGCGGCCCGCTGCCCGGCGGCGTTCGTGATGTCGTGTCCGAGAATGTGCAGCGCGCCGGTGTTCGGTCTGCGCAAGGTCGCGAACGTGGCCAGCAGAGTGGATTTACCGGCACCAGGTGGACCGGCCAGGCCGACCACGCCTTCGGGCACGCCGAAGGTCACCGGGCGCAGGAGCCACCGCCCCCCGCGGCGGACACCCATTCCTCGGGCCACGATCACGGAATGCTCCGCGATCACAAGTTTCCCCCCATTGCTCGTCATGCTGTCGCGGCGGCCGGACGGGTGCGCCTGCCGCGCCGGTGGCCTCGGGTCCCCCAACCCGCCACGCGGCGCGCCCGCAGGCCGGGCCGCCCCCCGGCGGCTCCGACCCGGTCGCTTTTGCCGGGCCGCAATGCATCGACATCGTGACTATAACCGGGCTTGGTGATGGCTGTCAGCAATCTAATCGCCTTTACGGCAGGACGACGGAACTCTTTGCCCGGGGCGTGGCGGGAAAGGGAATAAAAAGGCGGACAATTCTCTGGATATGCCGCCTATGTGTGCGGCCGTCCCGGGGCGCGGGGCGTCCGGCGCGGGCGCCGCGCTCCGCTGGGAGCGTACGGACGTACGGCCGGGGGTGGTCATGGGGCAGGATGGACCCATGCCTTCTCGGGACTTTTCGTTGCACGGGGCCATCGACCTGGGAGCGCGCCAGGCCGCGTCAAGGAAGCAGCAGGAACGCCGCGCCCAGGGCGGCGGCGCGCCGGCTCAGGGCGCGCCCGGCGGCCCCTACGTCGTCGACGTCACCGACCAGACCTTCAACACCGAGGTCGTGGAGCGGTCGCAGTCCGTCCCCGTCCTGGTGGACTTCTGGGCCGAATGGTGCGGTCCGTGCAAGCAGCTCGGCCCGATCCTGGAGAAGCTCGCCACCGAGGCGGCCGGCAAGTGGATCCTGGCCAAGGTCGACGTCGACGCGAACCCGCAGCTCGGCGCCTACATGCAGCAGATGGGCGTGCGCGGCATCCCGTTCGTGGCGGCGGTCGTCGCCGGACAGCTGCTGCCGTTCCTGAACGGCGCCGCGCCCGAGCCGCAGGTCCGCCAGGCCATCGACCAGCTCTTCGACGCGCTGCGCAAGGAGGGCATCCTTCCCGACGCCCCCGAGGGTGAGCAGCCGGCCCCCGGCGAGGAGGCCCCCGCCGCCGACCCGGTGTACTCCGCGGCCGAGGAGGCCCTGCAGCGCGGCGACCTGGACGGCGCCAAGCTCGCGTTCGAGCGCATCCTCGCCGCCGACCCGAGGGACGGCGAGGCCAAGCAGGGCCTCGCCCTGGTCGAGCTGAGCCTGCGCGTACGGTCGCTGGACGCCGAGCGCGTCCTCCAGGAGGCGGCCGAGAAGCCCGGCGACGTCCAGGCGCAGATCAGCGCGTCCGACGTGGAGATGGTGTCCGGGCGCATCGACGACGCCTTCGACCGGCTGGTGGGCGCGGTGCGGCGCGGCGCGGGCGACGACCGCGACGCGGCGCGCAAGCACCTGCTGTCGCTGTTCGAGCTGCTGCCGCCGGACGACCCGCGCGTCGGCAAGGCCCGCCGCGGCCTCCAGTCCGCCCTGTTCTGAGCAGACCCCGTTCCGGTCCGGGCCGACGTTTCGGTCCGGGCCGCTGTTCTCGGCGCGTGGCGCAGTTCCGGCGCGGGCCACCGTTTCGGCTCGTGTTCCGTGCGGTGGGCGTCTTGCTCCGGGTGCGCGCCGGAGATGATCGCGGCCGCGTTCGGCGCCGCGGACGGCGTCCGGACGGCCCGTGCCGTACGCGGTGGCCGTCGAAGCGGGCCGAGCTGGGGCGACCGGGACACCTGACCGCGATGGTGAGCGTATGCTCGTTGACTGATGACCGCGCCCGTGCGGCCACGTGAAGCACTTCCACGGGGCCGATCCGGCGGATCCGCGGCCGCGCCCCGGACGCACCGTCTCCTGGGAGCAGCGCGCTCGGATATGGACAAACCCGTATAAATAGGGAGCAGCTGTCGTGGCGAGCGTGCCAAGCGTGTCGTACTCCATCACCGTCCGGCTGGAGGTCCCGGCCGGCGGCAGGGCCGTCAGCCAGATCACCCACGTGGTCGAGAACGCGGGCGGCATCGTCACGGCCCTCGACGTCAACACCGCCGGCCACGAGACCCTGCGCATCGACGTCACGATCGCCACCCGCGACACCCAGCACGCCGAGGCGATCGCGGGCGCGCTGGAGCGGATCGACTCCGTCAAGATCCACAAGGTCAGCGACCGGACGTTCCTGATGCACCTCGGCGGCAAGATCGAGATGCAGTCGAAGGTGCCGCTGCGCAACCGCGACGAGCTGTCGATGGCCTACACGCCCGGCGTCGCCCGCGTCTCGCTGGCCATCGCCCGCAACCCCGAGGACGTCCGCCGGCTGACGATCAAACGCAACAGCGTCGCCGTGGTGACCGACGGCTCGGCGGTGCTCGGCCTCGGCAACATCGGCCCGGAGGCCGCGCTGCCGGTCATGGAGGGCAAGGCGGCGCTGTTCAAGCGGTTCGCCGGGATCGACGCGTGGCCGATCTGCCTCGACACCCAGGACACCGACGAGATCGTCCGGACGGTGCAGATCCTCGCGCCCGCGTTCGGCGGCATCAACCTGGAGGACATCTCCGCGCCGCGCTGCTTCGAGGTCGAGGCCCGGCTGCGCGAGCTGCTCGACATCCCCGTCTTCCACGACGACCAGCACGGCACCGCGATCTGCGTGCTCGCCGCGCTGACCAACGCGCTGCGCGTCGTCGGCAAGGACATCGGCGCCGTGCGCATCACGATGGCGGGCGCGGGCGCGGCCGGCACCGCCATCCTGAAGCTGCTGATGCACGCGGGCGCCCGCAACCTCGTCGTCTGCGACTACGCCGGCGCGGTGCACAAGGGCCGCGACGACCTCGACGACTCGCTGCGCTGGATCGCCGAGCACACCAACGAGGGCGGCTACTCCGGCGACCTGCGCGGCGCGGTGAAGGACGCCGACGTGTTCATCGGCGTGTCCGCCCCCGGCATCCTGAACGGCGACGACATCGCCACGATGAGCGGCGACGCGATCGTGTTCGCCCTCGCCAACCCCGAGCCGGAGGTCTCGCCGGACGAGGCGCGCGAGCACGCCGCCGTGGTCGCCACCGGCCGCAGCGACTACCCGAACCAGATCAACAACGTGCTGGCCTTCCCCGGCGTGTTCCGCGGCCTCCTGGACGCGCAGGCCAGTGGCGTCACCCTCGACATGCTCGCCGCCGCGGCCAAGGCCCTCGCCGAGGTCGTCACCCCGGACGAGCTCGGCCCGAACTACATCGTGCCGAGCGTCTTCCACCCGGACGTCAGCACCCGCGTGGCGGGCGCCGTCCGCGAGGCCGCGGGCGGCCGCCCCCGCACGGAGGCGTAGTTTTACAGGCCCGGCCCACTTCGCTCGCCTGGCGGCTCGCTGCGTGACCTGGCCTGGGCGAACGCGGCATCGCTTCGCGATCTGGCCGGCTTCGCTCGCCTTCGGCTTCGCTCCACCGGCCAGGTCACGCGTTCGCGCGCGTGGCCGAGGTGGCTTCGAGGCGGGCCCGGTGGACGCGGCCGTGGCGGGCCCGGCGGACGGGCCCGCGCTGCGGTCAGTCGGACTTCCTGCCCGCGAACATGTGCTCGCGGCGGCGCGGCCAGGTGCCGCCCCACCAGAAGATGATCGCGCCGGTCAGGATGACGGCGATGCCGGTCACGGCCCGCGCCCACAGGACGGTGTCGGGGCCGGTGTGCGGCAGCTTCCCGGGCGGCGTCTCGCGCGGCGCGGCGCCGCCCGCCTTCTTGCAGTTCGCCTTGGCGGCGGTGCTGCCGATCTGCCGGTTCGCCCACCGGACGGTGATGCGGGTGCTGCGGTCCTCGCGCAGCTTCACCGCGACCGTCCGGGTGGTGCCGGGGCCGATCTTGCCGGGGACGGCGGCGGTGTCGTCGTTCTTCTCGACGGAGAAGTCCTCGGTCTGCGTTCCGGTGTTGCGGACCTTGACGTTGACGGTGCGGTCCGGGCAGGAGACCGATCCGATCGTGGCCGTCACCGGCCGCGCCGGAGCCGGCGTGCGGCTCGGCGTGCGGGACGGGGTGTGCGTCGGAGTCCGCGTGGGCTTGCCCGAGGCGGACGGCGAGCCGCTGGACGCACTCGGGCTGGGGCTCGTGGACTCCGTGGCTGAGGTCGGCGACGCCGAGCCGTCCGACCCCAGCAGGGCCGGGATCGCGATCAGCGCCCCGATCACGATGAACACGGCGGCGATGACGACCCTGGGCAACTGCATCGCTGTCCTCCCGGCCCGCACCAAGCGGGTGGCCGATGATCCTAGATCATTCTTAACCCAGGACCTTGTGGTGCCGATATCCCCATCGATAGGAATGCGTAACAGGCTAACGAGCGAGGAGGCGTGCCGCCGGAGGTCCGGGCAACGCATCATGGGACCCATGGAAGACGGGATCAGGGTCGGGCTCCTGCTGGTGGCCACGCCGCAGCTGGAGGATCCGAACTTTCGGCGCAGCGTCGTCCTGCTGGTCGAGCACGACGGCGACGGGGGAACCCTGGGAGTCGTCCTCAACCGGCCGACCGAGATTCCGGTGGACCGCGTCCTGCCGCCGTGGGCGGAGCTGGTGACGGGACCGGCCGTGGTGTTCCAGGGCGGGCCGGTCGCCCTGGAGAACGCGCTCGCCCTGGCCCGGCTCCCCGGCGAGGACGAGCCGCTCGGGTGGCGCGCCCTGGACGGCGGCACCGAGGTCGCCCGGGTGGGCCTGGTCGACCTGGAGGCCCCGCCCGGCCTGCTCGCGGCGGAGCTGCTGCAGCTGCGCGTGTTCGCCGGATACGCGGGCTGGTCGCCCGGGCAGCTGCGCACCGAGGTCGAGGAGGGCTCGTGGTACCTGGTGCCCGCCGAGGCCGGGGACGTGTTCGCCGGCGACCCGGAGCGGCTGTGGCAGAACGTGCTGCGCAGGCAGGGCGGCGACCTGGCCTTCGTCGCCACTTTCCCCGAGGACCCGACGCTGAACTAAGGTGAACGGTGTGAGTACGAAGATCCTTCCTGACAGCGACACCCAGAGCGATGTCAAACCGGACCTCTCCCACGGTGACGGCGACCACGAGCGGTTCGCCCACTACGTGAAGAAGGCCAAGATCACCGAGAGCGCGGTGACCGGCACGCCGGTGATCGCGCTGTGCGGCAAGGTCTGGGTGCCGAACCGGGATCCGAAGAAGTACCCGGTCTGCCCGGAGTGCAAGGAGATCTACGAGTCCATGCAGTCCGGCGGGGGCAAGGGCGAGGAGTGACCGGCCGCTGAACGGCGGCCGAGGGCGCGCCGCCGGGTAGGCGTGCGCGCGTGAGGTCCTGCGGTCGTGTGCCGCGGGACCTCGGCCTTTCTTATCGCGGGACGGCCCGAAAGGGACGTCCCTGAACAATCGGGGGATTGAATGCGGCGCTTGGCCGGGGTTTCACTGTGCGCACTGTCGGTCACGGTGTGTGCCGTTCCGGGTTCGGTGAGTGAGGGGGAGTGGGAGCGGGCGAAGGTCGCTCCGGCCGCGCGGGGCGACGACTGCGCCCCCGGCCGCGCGGGCACGGGGGGCGGGACGGCCGCCGTCGGCGGGAGGGGCGCCCCGGGCGGAACGGCGCGGTCGGCGCTGGCGCGCGACCGGGCCGACCTCGGCCACGAGCAGGCGGCCGCCATGCTCGCCGACCTCCGCCGCACGCTCCTCGACCGGTTCGGGACGTCCGACGAGGCCCTCCTCGACCAGCGCCTCTTCGACGGACCGCTCGCGGGCTCGGCCCGCCGCGAGTCGCAGCGGCGGGCGACGGGGAGCCTCGTCGTGCCGGTGCGGTTCCACGTCGTCCACAGCGGGAGTTCGGGGCGGCTGTCCACGGCGGCGGTCCAGCGGCAGATCGCCACGCTGAACGCGGCCTACGGCGGACGCCTCGGCGGCTCCGACACCCACGTCAGGTTCCGGCTCGACTCCCTGGACCGCACCGACAACCCGTCCTGGTTCCACAACCCGCAGCGCAACGAGGGCCCGATGAAGCGGCGCCTCCGCAAGGGCGGCCGCGGGACGCTCAACCTCTACACGGCCGCCGTCGGGTCCGACGTGCTGGGCTTCTCCACCTTCCCGCAGTGGTACCGGCGCGACCCGCGCCTGGACGGCGTCATCGTCGACTTCCGCAGCCTCCCGTACGGGTCGTACGCGCCGTTCAACCACGGGTTCACGGCCGTCCACGAGATCGGGCACTGGCTCGGCCTGATGCACACGTTCGAGGGCGGGTGCGTGTCGCCGGGCGACGGGGTGGCCGACACCCCGTACGAGGCGGAGCCGGCGCAGGGCTGCCCGCAGGGACGCGACTCGTGCCCGCAGCGCGGCCGCGATCCGATCCACAATTTCATGGACTACGCCCACGACGCCTGCATGCGCGGCTTCACCGCAGGTCAGGGCCGCCGTGTCCGGGCGGTGTGGGCGGCGTACCGGTCCCGCAAGGCCGGCCGCAACCGTGTGGATCTCGGCACAGGTGCGCCGGGCGCGGCACGATCTGTCGGTGCGGCTCGGTAGCCTTCAATGACCGTGAGCACCTTCGCCGCATCGAGCATGCCCCCCGCCTTCCCCGAGCGGGCCGCCTGGGGGACCGCGTCCTCCCTGCGCGCCTGGCAGCAGCAGGCGCTGGAGGCGTACTTCGGCGTGGACGGAACGGCGCCCGGCCCCCGCGACTTCCTCACCGTCGCGACGCCGGGCGCCGGCAAGACGACGTTCGCGCTCCGGCTCGCCCGCGAGCTGATGGAGCGCCGCGTCGTCGCCTCGCTCACGATCGTGTGCCCGACCGAGCACCTCAAGCGGCAGTGGGCCGAGTCGGCGGCCCGCGTCGGCATCAGGATCGACCCCGAGTACCAGAACGGGCAGGGCCCGGTCGGCAAGGACTTCCACGGCGTCGCCGTCACGTACGCGACCGTCGCCGCGCGCCCGGCGCTGCACCGCAACCGCACCGAGTCACGCAAGTCGCTGGTCATCTTCGACGAGGTGCACCACGCGGGCGACGGCCTGTCGTGGGGCGACGCCGTCCGGGAGGCGTTCGAGCCGGCGACGCGGCGGCTCGCCCTGTCCGGCACGCCGTTCCGCACCGACATCAACCCGATCCCGTTCGTCCAGTACGAGGAGGGGCCCGACGGCGTCCGGCGCAGCCAGGCCGACTACACCTACGGCTACGGCCCCGCCCTCGCCGACGGCGTCGTCCGACCGGTGATCTTCCTGGCCTACGCGGGCGAGATGCGCTGGCGCACCCGCGCGGGCGACGAGATCACCGCGACCCTCGGCGAGCCGCTCACCCAGGACCAGACGTCCCAGGCGTGGCGGGCGGCGCTCGACCCCAAGGGCAACTGGATCACGCAGGTGCTGGCCGCGGCCGACCGCCGCCTCACCGAGCTGCGCCGCGTCATCCCGGACGCGGGCGGCCTGGTCATCGCCACCGACCACGAGGCCGCCCGCGCCTACGCCAAGATGCTGCGCGCGGTGACGGGGCAGGGCGCCACGATCGTGCTGTCGGACGACCCGACCGCGTCCAAGAAGATCAAGGCGTTCGGCGAGACCGACGACCGCTGGATGGTCGCGGTCCGCATGGTGTCCGAGGGCGTCGACATCCCGCGGCTGTGCGTCGGCGTCTACGCCACCTCCACCAGCACGCCGCTGTTCTTCGCGCAGGCGATCGGGCGCTTCGTCCGTGCCCGCAAGCGCGGCGAGACCGCGTCGGTGTTCCTGCCGTCGGTGCCGACGCTGATGGGCCACGCCTCTGAGATGGAGGAGGAGCGCGACCACGTCCTCGACCGCCCCGTCCGTGAGGACGGCCTCGACGACGACCTGCTCGCCGAGGCCAACCGCGAGAAGGACAGTCCCGACGTCGGCGAGGAGCTGCCGTTCGAGACGGTGGAGGCGTCCGCGACGTTCGACCGCGTGCTCTACGACGGCGGCGAGTTCGGCATGAACGCCGAGCCGGGGTCGGCCGAGGAGGAGGAGTTCCTCGGCATCCCCGGCCTGCTGGAGCCCGACCAGGTGTCGGCGCTGCTGCGCAAGCGGCAGGCCGACCAGATCGCCAACGAGCGCCGCCGCAAGACCGGCGACCCCCGCGAGGACCGCACCGCCGCCGAGGACATCGCGGCCCTGCGCCGCGAACTGAACGGCCTCGTCAACGCCTGGAACCACCGAACGGGCCAGCCGCAGGGCGTCATCCACAACGAGTTGCGCCGCGCGTGCGGCGGGCCGCCCGTCCCCCAGGCGAGCGCGGAGGAGATCCGCGAACGCATAGCCAAGATCCGCGACTGGGCCGCCAAGCGCCGCGGCTGACGCGTCACCGCCGCGTCGCGCCTGAGCCCGCCGCAGAGTCGGCGGCGCCGCCCGCGCCCAGGCGATCCCGGAGGACGTCGCTGAGGACGCCCGCCACGCGCTGAGGGCCGTCGCACGGGTACCGCATCGCCCCCGAGACCCGGTAGGCCCACCGCCCGCCGGCACGTTCCGCCGTGATGCCGACCGCGAGGCTTCCGGCGCCCTCGGGGAAGACCCACAGCACCGGCGGCGACTCTACGTAGATCTTGAGGTGGGACCAGCCGTGGGCGTGCGTCGCCGCGGCCAGGACGTCAAGGTGCCGTTCGGCGCGGCCGCACCGACCGTTATTCATGGGCAGGAACGGCCGCAGCCGGTCCCACGCCTCGTCCGTCAAATCCCCGCGAACGGTCATGCTGCGGAAAACGAGTTCTGCCGTCTGATCGGCACGGCCTACGCTTCCGTGATCGATGACGCCGCATATCCAACGTAACGGGGGTCTTGGTGTGAGCGTGAACAGCGGCAACGGGCTTGCATCGCTAGAACAGTTGCCTGGCTACGTCCTCCGGCCATATCACGGCCACGAAGACCACGGAGCCATGGCCGCTGTGCGGCTCGGCTGTGCGGAGCGGGACCGGATCGAGGCCCGCTCGGTTGTGGAAGGTCTCCCGACGGCAGCCGAGATCGCCGAAGCCTCCGCCAAGCTCGAAGACCCATCCGAGAACCAGGCATTGGTGGAGCACAACGGTGGTGTCGTCGGCTACTCGACGATCAGGCGGTGGCAGGAGCGGGACGGGACGTGGTTGTACCTGCACCGCGGCTACCTGCTGCCCGAGCACCGCGGCCAGGGCATCGGCTCAGCCCTGCTCAACTGGGCAGAAAGCCGTATCCGCCAGCTCGTGCAACAGCATGGAACCGCACAGACGGCCGTGCTCGGCGCGAACGCCATGGCCTCTGAACAGGATGCGACGGCGCTACTGCTCGACTCGGGATACCGGCGTGTCTTCAGCCTGGTAGAGCTGGAGCTGGCCGATCTCCGACAGCTCCCCGACGGCAAGCCGTTGCCAGCCGGCATCCGAGTCGGAGCCGTCGATCCAAGCAGCTACCGCGCGGCCTGGAAAACGGTCGTCGATTCATATGCGGAGGCCGCCTTCACCGAGAGGTGGACGTTCGAGAGCTTCCTCGCCACGGCCGACCCGACCTGCTGGCGGGCTGCTTGGGATCGGGAAGATATGGCCGGTGTCGCCCTGTGCTCCATCCATCGGCAGGACGCCACCGTGGGCGAAGTCGAAGAATTGAGCGTCCGGAAAGAGTCAAGGCGTCTGGGACTTGGGCGAGCCCTGCTACTGGACGGGTTGCGATGCCTTCGCGAGCACGGTGCAGAGACGGCCCGGTTGTACACCGGCACCGCGAATCCGCACCGATCCTACGACCTCTACGAGAGCGTAGGGTTCCGGCGCCAGAATGAGCACGTCCGCTACCGCAAGCCGATCACCGTCTGATCCGGCAGAGGTAGCTCCGCAGCGCCTTGTCGGTGCGGATTCCCGAAGACTGAACCCGGCTTGATCACCCGGACAGGGCCTAACTGGGACGCGTTCGTACAGTCCGCTGCGTGTCCCGTGGGCCGATCTCATCTTCTGCGCGACGAGGTTAGGACCCTGAGTACCGCCGTATGGCGCAAGGCGGCCCGTAGTTCCAACAACGGCGGCGACTGCGTCGAGGTCGCCCGCGTCGGCGAGGTCGTGGCCGTCCGTGACAGCAAGGACCCGGACGGCCCCAAGCTTCTCCTCACTCCCCAGGCGCTCGGGCGCCTCAGTGCGGCCATCAAGAACGCCTAGCTCTGGACGGCTGAACCACCCGGGGGGCGCGTCGTGACTCCTCACCGGGTGGCGGCCAGCACCGCCGCGAGACCTTCCCGCAGGTCCTTGACGAAGTACTCGGGAACCTCCAGCGACGGGAAGTGTCCGCCCTTCTCGGGCGAGTTCCAGCGGACGATCTGGCGGTACCGCTCCTTTGCCCAGGGGCGCGGACACTTCTCGACATCGCGCGGGTACATCGTGATGGCCGACGGCACGTCGACCCGGAGTTCGGGATCGAGCGAGTTGTGGCTCTCGTAATAGATGCGGGCCGCCGACGCGCCGGTCCGCGTCAGCCAGTAGAGGGTGACGTCGTCGAGGATCCTGTCGCGGGAGATCGTCTCGAACGGGCTGTCCTCGGTGTCGGACCATTCGGCGAACTTGTCGAGGATCCAGGCGAGGAGCCCGACTGGCGAGTCGACGAGCGAGTAGCCGATGGTCTGTGGCCGGGTCGCCTGCTGCTTGGCGTACGCCGCGCGGTGGCGCCAGAAATCGCGGGTGTCCTCGGTCCACTGGCGCTCGGCCGTCGTCAGCCCGTCCGTCGGCAATCCGGGCGGCGCCTCCGCGAACAGGGTGTGGATGCCGAGGACGTGCGCCGGGAACCTGCCGCCGAGGACCGTGGTGATGTTGCCTCCCCAGTCGCCGCCGTGGGCCAGGAACCTGCCGTAGCCGAGCCTCCCCATCAGTTCGACCCATGCGGCCGCGATCTTTTCCGTTCCCCACCCGGTGACGGCCGGCCTGTCGCTGTAGCCGAAGCCCGGTAGCGACGGCGCCACGACGTGGAATGCGGGGGCGTCCGGGTCTTTCGGATCCGCCAGCTCGTCCACCACGTCGACGAACTCGGCGATGCTGCCCGGCCAGCCGTGCGTGAGGATCAAAGGGGTGGCGTCAGCGCGCGCGGATCGGCGGTGCAGGAAGTGGACGCCCAGACCATCGATGGTCGTGCGGAACTGGCCGATGCGGTCGAGGCGCTCTTCGAACGACCGCCACCTATACCCGGTGCGCCAGTAGTCCACGACATCGACGAGGTCGGCGAGAGGCACGCCCTGGTCCCATCGGCGAGGGCCGGGCGCGGTGCGACGGACCGTCTCGGCCTCCGGCAGCCGCGCCGCGGCCAGCCGCGCGCGCAGATCGTCGAGGTCGGCGTCGGTCGCGCGGGCTTCGAAAGCTCGAACGTCGCTGGTCGGGCGCGGCATGAGACCTCCTGGCCATAGCGGAACCGGCTAAGACGGTTCTAGCAGCGCCTCTTCCCGAGTGCAACCGGCTAAGGTGGTTCCATGCGCGCTGGGTTCCCCGACTTCCGCCTCGGCACCGTGCTGGCGACGAGCTTTACGGCGACCCTGACGGAGCGCTGTGGCGACCCTGTGGAGCGCATTCCCGTCCCGCAACGACTCGTCGACTGGCTGGCGGTCAACGGCCTCGCCGTGGACTCCTGCACCGCCGCCCAGCTCGACCTCGCCCGGGAGTTGCGGGAATCGATCCACCTCGCCGCGACCGCGGGCGCGCTCCAGGACGCTCTCCCCGCGTCCGCCGTCCAGGTCATCAACGACCGCAGCGTCGAGGGGCGGGCCGCCGCGATCCTGACGCCCGAGGGCACGCGGCGATGGCGGCTCGGCTCGGCCTCCCGCGTGGAGGACGCCCTCAGCGTGATCGCCGCCGATGCGGTCAGCATCCTCGCAGGTGAACGAGACGGGAAGCTGGCCCTGTGCGCATCACCGACCTGCCGGGCCGCCTTCTTCGACACCAGCCAGAGCCGCACCCGCAGGTGGTGCGAGATGAACACGTGCGGCAACCGCCAGAAGAAGGCGCGCTTCAACGCCAGGCAGCGCGAACACCCCAGATCAGCGGAGTGACGCCAGGTTCAGGGACTTGAGGATGCGGGTGGACGGCTTCTTCGGGGCCATCAGGGAAGCAGAACGAGGGCCCGGCTGAGCCAGGCCCTCGTTGATGATCCGAAGAGGCGCGAGCCGCCTCACACGTGGCCGCTTGTCAGGCGGCCCGGTGTCCCCTGGAACGGGAACGTATGGTGCGGATCTCGGCCCAGATGCAGAACGCGCCGCCGGCGACGGTGCCGAGTGCCACGAAGCCGGCGCCGATGGCGACGCCAAGGCTCAGAGGGACGGCCCCACCGACGACGAAGCCGAAGATGACACCGATCAGGGCGCCGAAGACGCCGCCGACCACAGGCCAGACGACGAGGCCCACGGCGTGCCTGATACGGAGTTCGAGGTTGGCGATGTCTCTGTCGATCATGAGAACCCTCCGGTTGTATGTCGCACCTCTCGTGAGGTGAGGTGCCTACCGCGCACCGTCCGTGGCGGGGCGCCTCGCGCAAGCCGGTGCGGCCGGTCCGTTGATCATGAAATGGCCCGGCGGCCGGAGGTCATCCGGCACCCTGTGGTCGACCGCGACGTCGTCTTCGATGAGCGGTGGCTCTTCCGGCATTGCCGTCATCGCCGGATCTCCTCATGAGTTCCGGCGGGGCCGCGGGAGGTCAGCGGGGGGCCGGGTCCAGGTCCAGAGACTTGAGGATGTGGGTGACCGTCTCTTCGGGGGTGCCTGTTATGGGGGCGGTGATGATGTTCTCGTCGGGGGCCGGGGGTTCGAGGTCGGCGAACTGGGAGTCGAGGAGGTCGGCCTTGAAGAAGTGGCCCTTGCGGGAGCGCATGCGGGCGGCGATGGTGTCGCGGTCGCCGTCCAGGAGGACCAGGCGGACGTCCTCGTGACCGTCGAGCAGCATGTCGCGGTACCTGCGTTTCAGGGCGGAGCAGGTGACGACGCCGGGGCGGCCGGTGGCGAGGCGGTCGGCGATCCACGCGGCGATGGCGCGTAGCCAGGGGAGGCGGTCCTCGTCGGTGAGGGGGTGGCCCGCGCGCATCTTGGCGACGTTGGCCTCGGAGTGGAACGCGTCCGCCTCCGCGTACTCCCAGCCGAGGCGTTCGGCGAGGAGCGTGCCGACGGTGGTCTTGCCGCTGCCGGACACGCCGGCGACCAGGATGACCAGGGGCTCTGTGGCGTTCGGGGGCATGGTCAGGCGGTCACCACCGGGGCGCCGGACAGGACGACGCCCTCCTGCCCGAGCTCGTCCAGCGCCTGGTCGACGGTGGCCTTGCCGACCCCGGCGGTGAGGTCCAGCAGGACGGTGGTGCGCAGGCCCGCGCGGACGGCGTCCACCGCGGTGGCCCGGACGCAGTGGTCGGTGGCGATGCCGACGACGTCGACGGCGTCCACGCCGCGCGCGGCGAGCCAGTCGGCGAGCGGGGTCTCGTCGTCGGAGAACCCCTCGAAGCCGCTGTAGGCGGCGGTCTCGCGGCCCTTGCTGAACACGGCCTCGATGGGGGCGAGGGCGAGGTTGGGGTGGAAGTCGGCGCCGGGCGTGCCGATCACGCAGTGCGGCGGCCAGGTGTCGGCGAAGTCCGGTTCGGCGGAGAAATGGCCGCCCGGGTCGAGGTGGAAGTCGCGGGTCGCCACGATGTGCGCGTACTCGGACCGGTGCGCTGCCACGTACTCCGAGATCGCCGTCGCCACCGCCGCGCCGCCGCCGACGGCCAGCGAACCCCCCTCGCAGAAGTCGTTCTGCACGTCCACGATGATCAGAGCCTTCTTGCCCATGACCGCTCCCTTTACCGGTTGCCCCACCGGATCTGCACCGACCGTACCCCAGCCTTGTTCCCCCACGCGGGACGGCTCAACGGCGCGGGCCGCCGTTGACGAACTCGGTCGGGACGGCGGGCTCGCCCTTGGACAGCCGGCGCGCCGTCGGGGGCAGTTCGGCGACCGAGCGCGCGTGGCGTTCCCGCGCGTCGCCGAGCGCCTCGCGCCCGACGACCTCGCCGTCCCGCACCAGCGGCACCTGGAGAACGCGGTCGTGGGGGCCGGGCGTCGGCTCGGTCGTGAACACGGTCTCGGCGTAGGCGACGCCGTGCCCGTCGACGCGGCGGATGGCGGTCTTGCGGCCGCCGCGGCTCGGCTTGCCCGTCGAGCGCTTGGCGACCGCGCGCATGGGGGCGTCCTCCCGCGGGCCGTCCGCCCGCGCGACGAGCTTGTAGACGAGCGAGGCCGTGGGGGCGCCGGAACCGGTGACCAGGGACGTCCCCACGCCGTACCCGTCCACGGGCGCCGCGCCGAGCGCCGCGATGCCGTACTCGTCGAGGTCGCCGGTCACCACGATGCGGGTGCCGTGCGCGCCGAGGGAGTCGAGCTGCTCGCGGACGCGCCGCGCCATCACGCCGAGGTCGCCGCTGTCGATCCGGACGGCGCCGAGGTCCGGGCCCGCCAGCTCCACCGCCGTCCGGACGGCCCGCTCGACGTCGTAGGTGTCGACCAGCAGCGTGGTGCCCTCGCCGAGGGCCGCGAGCTGCGCCTCGAACGCGTGCCGCTCGCTGTCGTGCAGGAGGGTGAAGGAGTGGGCGCTCGTCCCGGCGGTCGGGACGCCGTACAGCCGGCCCGCCTCCAGGTTGGACGTGGTGGTGAACCCGGCGATGTAGGCGGCGCGGGCGGCGGCGACGGCGGCGCGCTCGTGGGTGCGCCGCGACCCCATCTCGATGATCGGGCGCTCCTGCGCGGCCTGCGCCATCCGGGACGCGGCGGACGCGATCGCGCAGTCGTGGTTGAGGATCGACAGGGCGAGGGTCTCCAGCAGGACCGCCTCCCCGAACGTCCCCTCGACCATCAGGATCGGCGATTCGGGGAAGTAGCACTCGCCTTCGGGGTAGCCCCAGACGTTCCCGGTGAAGCGGTACTTCTCCAGCCAGCGCACCGTGGGCTCGTCCACGATGCCGTTCTCGCTGAGGAACTCCAGCTCGGCGTCGCCGAAGCGGAACGCCTCGATGGCGTCCAGGAGCCGCCCGGTGCCGGCGACGACCCCGTACCGGCGCCCGGCGGGCAGGCTGCGCGCGAACACCTCGAAGACCGCGCGGCGGCCGTCCGTCCCGCTGCGCAGGGCGGCCTGCAGCATGGTCAGCTCGTACTGGTCGGTCAGCAGGGCCGTGCCGTCACCAAGGTCCACAAGTGGAACTTTAGGGCCGACTGCGGGCACCATGGTGACGCGGGCCGCCACACGGCGCGGGGGAGCGGCGCATAGCATCGGATGCGGCGGGCGGCCGCGTCCTCCAGGGCGGGACCGCGCGAGCGAAGAGAGGGGAGACCCGGCCAATGAGCGCCATGAGCACGGCGCCCGCACCGGTGGAGTCGAAGCGGCCGGAGGCGGCGGAGGACGTGAGCGCCGACCGGCCCTGGCTGGCGATCGTCTGGAACGACCCGATCAACCTGATGTCGTACGTCACGTACGTGTTCCAGGCCGTCTTCGCCTACCCCAAGGCCAAGGCCGAGAAGCTGATGCTCGACGTGCACCACAAGGGCCGCGCGGTGGTGGCCAACGGCACCCGCGAGGAGATGGAGCGGGACGTGGAGATCCTGCACTCCTACGGACTGTGGGCGACCGTGAAACGGGACGACTGAGCCGATGAGCCATGTGAAGAAGAAGCGCGACGGTTTCCGGGTCCGGCTGGAGCCGGAGGAGACCGCGCTGCTGCGCGCCCTCATGGAGCAGCTGCTCGCCCTCCTCGGCGAGGAGGCCGGTGAGGACGGCGAGCTGGCGTCCCTCGGCATCGCCGAGAACGCCACGAAGTCGGACGATCCGGTCCTGGCGCGGCTGTTCCCGGACGCCTACCGCGACGACGGCGAGGCCGCCGGGGAGTTCCGCCGCTACACCGAGATGGGCCTGCGCGACGGCAAGCGCGAGGCGGCCCGGACGGTGCTCGGGGCGCTGGGGGAGAACGGCACCGAAGCCGTCCTCGACGAGAAGCAGATGCAGGAGTGGCTGCGGGCGCTGAACGACCTCCGGCTGGCGCTCGGCACCCGCCTGGACATCACCGAGGACTGGTACGAGGAGGCGGGCGGCCTGGACCAGCGCGACCCGCGCGCCCCCATGTTCGCCGCCTACGACTGGCTGACGATGCTGCAGGACGGTCTCGTCCGTGCCCTGGAGTAGGCGCCGCCTAAGCTTGCGGCCATGCTGACGATTGAACGGGCCCTGGTCGACCAGATCATCGCGCACGCGCGCGCGGACCACCCCGACGAGGCCTGCGGCATCATCGCGGGCCCGGTCGGCTCGGACCGGCCCGTCCGGTTCGTCGCGATGGTCAACGCCGAGCGCTCCCCGACGTTCTACCGGTTCGACTCCCAGGAGCAGTTGAAGGTGTGGCGGGAGATGGACGACCGGGACGAGGAGCCGGTGGTGATCTACCACTCCCACACCGCGACCGAGGCCTACCCCTCCCGCACCGACATCTCCTACGCGTCGGAGCCGAACGCGCACTACGTCCTCGTCTCGACCCGCGAGGACGACCGGGCCGAGTTCCGCTCGTTCCGGATCGTGGACGGCGAGGTCACCGAGGAAGAGGTCTCGGTCGTCGAGGGGGCCTGAGGGCGGTATGCGCGGCGCGGAAGGTCCGGAGGCGGCCGGGATCGGCGGCCCCGCGGCCGGTAAACTGGTCGACATGTGGACGAGCGGGCATGGGACGGGCGGCGCCGGGCGCCGCGCCGGGGCCCCAGCGGTGCCGCCCGTGCAGAGCTTCCTGTTCGGGCACTCGCGCGCCGAAGTCGTCTACGACTGTCGCTGACGCGCTGATCACGCCTGGAATCATCCCGCCGCCCGCCCGGTTCAACACCAGGGGCGGGCAGTCCCGTACGACGTTTAAGGAGATCATCGCGATGGCGATCGAGGTCCGGATCCCGACGATCCTGCGCAACCTCACCGACGGCGCCAAGGCCGTCGAGGGCAAGGGCGGCACGCTCGACGAGCTGTTCGCCGACCTGGACACCCGGCACGCGGGCCTGCGCGACCGGCTCGTGGACGACAAGGGCCTGCGCAAGTTCGTCAACGTCTACCTGAACGACGAGGACGTGCGCTTCCTCGGCGGGCTGGGGACGGAGGTCGCCGACGGCGACAGCGTCACGATCCTCCCGGCCGTCGCCGGCGGCTGAGCCGGCCGGAACGAGCGCCACATGCGATTCGACTCACTGCTGGACTCGCTCGGCGGCACCCCGCTGGTCGGGCTGCCGCGGCTGTCGCCGGGCGAGGACGTGCGGCTCTGGGCGAAGCTGGAGGACCGCAACCCCACCGGCTCGGTGAAGGACCGCCCCGCCTTCCACATGATCGAGAAAGCGGAGAAGGAGGGGCTGCTGACGCCCGGCTGCACGATCCTGGAGCCGACGTCCGGCAACACCGGCATCTCGCTGGCCATGGTCGCCAAGCTGCGCGGCTACTCGATGGTGTGCGTGATGCCGGAGAACACCTCCGCCGAGCGCCGCCAGCTCCTGGAGATGTGGGGCGCGCGGATCATCTCCTCCCCGGCGGCGGGCGGCTCGAACGAGGCCGTGCGGGTGGCCAAGGGCCTGGCGAAGGAGAACCCCGACTGGGTGATGCTGTACCAGTACGGCAACGAGGCCAACGCGCTCGCGCACTACGAGACGACCGGCCCGGAGATCCTCGCCGACCTGCCGTCGGTGACGCACTTCGTCGCGGGGCTCGGGACGACGGGCACGCTGATGGGCGTCGGCCGGTTCCTGCGCGAGCGGGTGCCGGACATCAAGATCGTCGCGGCGGAGCCCCGGTACGGGGAGCTGGTGTACGGGCTGCGCAACATCGACGAGGGCTTCATCCCCGAGCTGTACGACGACTCCGTCCTGACGACCCGTTTCTCGGTCGGTTCGCTGGACGCGCTGCGCCGCACCCGCGAGCTGCTGGAGCAGGAGGGCATCTTCGCGGGCATCTCGACCGGCGGGGCGCTGCACGCGGCGATCGGGATGGCGAAGAAGGCGGTGAAGGCCGGCGAGCGCGCCGACATCGTGTTCATCGTCGCCGACGGCGGCTGGAAGTACCTGTCGACCGGCGCGTACGGGGGCACCCTGGAGGAGGCCGAGGCCCGGCTCGAAGGCCAGCTCTGGGCCTGATCCGCCGGCCGGCGAACAGGGCCGGCGGCCGGGGTAGAGTGCGTACTCGAACGTGATTCTAGAACCGTCCCGGCGGGCTTCCGCCGGGACGGTCGGACCGGGAGAGTGCGGATGAGCGGGTTCGGGGACTCGACGGCGGTGAAGGCGGTCGGCGAGGGCCGGTACGAGGCCGTCCTGGACGAGGGCTACGGCATCGCCCAGGCGCTGAACGGCGGCTACCTGATGGCCGTGCTCGCCCGCGCCGCCGTGGACGCCTCCCCGCACGAGCACCCGGTCTCGACCGCGGCGAACTTCCACCGTGTCGCCAAGGCGGGCCCCGCCGAGCTGGTCGTCGACTCCCGCAAGGTGGGCCGCACGGCCGCCTCGTCCTTCGTCACCCTCGTCCAGGACGGCCGGCCCGTCGTGGACGCCCTGATCACCACCGGCACCCTCGACCCGTCCGCCGAACCCGACTTCGCCGCCGAGGCGCCCGGCGCGCTGCCGCCGCTGGAGGAGTGCACGGGGTTCCGGCCCCCCGCCGCCACCGGCGGAGGGTTCGCCGACCAGGTCGACATGCGCTTCGACCGGACGACCATGGGCTGGCTGGACGGGCGGCCGAGCGGGCGCCCCGACATCCGCGCCTATTTCCGGCACGCCTGCGGCCAGGAGCCCGACGGCTACTCCCTGGCCCTCGCCGTGGACGCGCTGCCGCCCGTCGCGCTCAACCTCGGCGCGCAGGGCTGGGCCCCGACCGTCGAGCTGACCTGGCACATGCGGGCCGTCCCGGCGCCCGGCTGGCTCGCCGTGCACGGCACCGGGCGGCTCCTCGCCGGCGGCTGGTTCGACGAGGAGGTGGAGGTGTGGGACAGCGCCGGCCGCCTCGTCGCGCAGAGCCGGCAGATCGCCCGCGTCCCCCTCGCCCGCTCCTGACCGGCGCGACGCACCGGCGTTTCGGAACGACGAACGAGCGGATCTCGCGCCACCGGCGTGAGCTGGACGGTTTTCCGGTGCGTGACGGTGTGATGTCCAACGCATGACGCACCCGGGCGGGGCCGTGTCGCTTAGCCTTGTGCACCATGTCAGATCCATCCCGGGGGGACGGCCTCCCAGACGCGCCCATCGGGATCTTCGACAGCGGTTTCGGGGGCCTCACGGTGGCCCGCGCCATCCTCGACCAGCTGCCGAACGAGCCGATCGTCTACCTCGGCGACTCGGGCCGCCAGCCGTACGGTCCGCGCCCGATCGCGCAGGTCCGCGCGTTCGCCCTGGAGATGCTCGACGAGCTGGTCGACGAGGGCGTGAAGATGCTGGTGATCGCCTGCAACAGCGCCAGCTCGGCGATGCTGCGCGACGCCCGCGAACGCTACGACGTCCCGGTCGTGGAGGTCATCAACCCCGCGACCCGGCGCGCCGCCCGTGCCACGTCCAACGGGCGGGTCGGCCTGATCGCCACCGAGGCCACCGTGAACAGCCGCGCCTACGAGGACGCGTTCGCCGCCGCGCCGCACATCGAGCTGGTCAGCGCCGCCTGCCCGCGCTTCGTCGACTTCGTCGAGGCGGGCGTGACGATGGGCGAGGACCTGCTCGACGCCGCCCGCGGCTACCTGCGCCCGATCGTGGACGCGGGCTGCGACACCCTGATCCTCGGATGCACGCACTACCCGCTTTTGACGGGCGTCATCTCGTATGTGGTCGGAGACGGGGTCACACTGGTCTCAAGCGCCGACGAGACCGCCAAGGACGTGTACCGAGTGCTGCACGATCAGGGACTGGCCCGCGCCGAGGCGACGCCCCGGCCGCGGCACCGGTTCCGCGCCACCGGTGACCCCGCCGTGTTCGCCGAGCTCGGCCGCCGCTTCCTCGGACCGGAGATCGGTTCGGTGGAGAGCACGTTGAGCAAGGCTTTGACGACCTGATTCCTCGGGACCGCAGAGGAGGAGTGAGCGTGCGGGTCACTGTGATCGGCTGTTCCGGCAGTTTCCCAGGGCCGGACAGCCCCGCGTCCAGCTACCTGGTCGAGGCGGACGGCTTCTCCATGCTCCTCGACATCGGCAACGGCGCGGTCGGGAGCCTCCAGCGCTTCCACGGCCTGCTGGACATCGACGCCATCTGCATCACGCACCTGCATCCCGACCACTGCCTCGACCTCACCGTCTACTGGATCGCGCGGACGTACTGCCCGGACGGCCCGGCGCCGCGCATCCCGGTGTACGGCCCCCGCGACACCGCCGACCACATGATCAAGGCGTACGAGCTGGAACCGAACCCCGAGATGACCGCCACCTTCGACTTCCGCCTTCTGGAGCCGGGGCCGGTGCGCATCGGGCCCTTCACGATGACGACCGCGCTGATGAACCACCCGGTCGAGGCCTACGGGCTGCGGATCGAGCACGGCGGCAGCGTCCTGACCTACTCCGGCGACACCGGCCACAGCGACGACCTGGTGCGGCTGGCCCGCGGCTCCGACCTGTTCCTGTGCGAGGCGGGGTTCGCCGACCGGCCGGACCTGCCGCCGGACATGCACCTGACGGGACGGGAGGCGGGCGAGCACGCGGAGCGGGCCGGGGTCGGCCGGCTGGTCCTGACGCACCTGCTGCCGTGGAACGACCCGTCCGAGACGCTCTCCGAGGCGAAGGCCAGCGGCTTCCGCGGCCCGGTCGAGCTGGCCGAGGTCGGCGCCGTCTACGAGTTCTGACGCCGCGCCGCTTCCGCGGGCCCGCCGCGGTGAGTGCCGCGTCACCCGCCGTAGGCCGGATCCGGCGAGGGCCCGGCCGCTAGGGTGGGCGCATGGCTCGCCCCGATGATCGCGCATTCGACCGGCTCCGTCCCGTCCGCATCCAGCGCGGATGGCTCGACCACGCGGAGGGGTCGGTGCTCGTGGAGTTCGGAGCGACCCGGGTGCTGTGCGCCGCGTCCGTGCAGGACTCGGTGCCCCGCTGGCGGCGCGACAGCGGCCTCGGCTGGGTCACCGCCGAGTACGCGATGCTGCCGCGCGCGACCAACACCCGCAACGACCGCGAGTCCGTCAAGGGCCGGATCGGCGGGCGCACCCACGAGATCTCCCGGCTGATCGGCCGGTCCATCCGGGCGTGCCTGGACCTCAAGGCGCTCGGCGAGAACACCGTCCAGCTCGACTGCGACGTCCTGCAGGCCGACGGCGGCACCCGCACCGCCGCGATCACCGGCGCGTACGTCGCGCTGGCCGACGCGGTGAGCTGGATGCGCGAGCGCCGCCTGCTCAGGGGGAACCCGCTCATCACCTCGGTGTCGGCCGTCAGCGTCGGCGTCGTGGAGGGCGAGCCCCGCCTCGACCTGTGCTACGAGGAGGACTCGGCCGCCGGGACGGACATGAACGTCGTCTGCACCGGCGACGGCCGGTTCGTCGAGGTGCAGGGCACCGCGGAGGGCGCCCCGTTCGACCGGGCGGAGCTGGACGCGCTGCTCGACCTCGGCGCCGCCGGCTGCGCCGAGCTGACCCGCATCCAGAACGAGGCCCTCGGCCGATGAGCGGGATCGTCCTCGCCACCCGCAACGAGGGCAAGGTCGCCGAGCTGCGCCGGATCCTCGGCGGCCTCGACGTCGTCGGCCTCGACGGCTTCCCCGGCGCCCCCGACGTGCCCGAGACCGAGCCGACCTTCGAGGGCAACGCGCTGCTGAAGGCCCGCGCCATCGCCGCGTTCACCGGCCTGCCCGCCGTCGCCGACGACTCCGGCCTGTGCGTGGACGCGCTGAACGGCATGCCCGGCGTGCTGTCGGCCCGCTGGTCGGGACGGTTCGGCGCCGGCGACCGCGACGCCGCCAACCTGCGGCTCGTCCTCGACCAGCTCGCCGACGTGGCCGACGACCGGCGCGGCGGCTCGTTCGTGTGCGCGGCGGTGCTGGTCGTCCCGGGCGGCGCCGAGCACTGCGTCGAGGGCCGCATGCACGGCACCCTCCTCCGGGAGCCGCGCGGCACCGGCGGCTTCGGCTACGACCCGATCTTCCTTCCGGACGGCGGGACCCGCACGACCGCGGAGCTGGCGCCCGCGGAGAAGGACGCCATCAGCCATCGCGGCCGGGCGTTCCGCGCGCTCGCCGAGATCGTCCCCGGCGCCCTCCGGGCCGCCGGCCAGGCCTGATCCATCCGCCCGGCCGGCCGCGCCCGGTCAGCCGCAGCGCAGCCGGACGAAGGTGCCGTCCCAGCCGGCGCGCAGCTCCATCAGGTCGACCAGGAGCCGGACGGTCCACAGCCCGAAGCCGCGCTGGAGGGCGGAGTCGGGCGGGATGAAGCCGGTCAGCGGGTCGGGCCCGGGGCGCCAGAAGCCGTGGTCGCCGATCTCGCAGACGAGGTCGGCGCCGTCCTGCCACGTCCACAGCCCGATCGGCGGGGTGCCGTGCTGGAGCGCGTTCGCGGCGACCTCGTTGGCGGCGGTGACGAGGTTCTGCGCCTTCTGCTTGGCCAGGCCGTGCCGGAAGGCGCGCTCGCCGACGAACACGCGCAGCGCGTGCAGGTCGTCGCCGTCGATGGAGAAGTACTCCGCGCCGGCCGGGCGGTCGGTGCGGAACCGGCGGTCGCAGCCGGAACCGAACCTCACCGGGTCGATGTAGTCGCCGTTGGCCCCGTCGTGGCCCGGGGCGAGTAGCAGCGGATGGGTGCGGCGCGCCTCGTCGAGGATGCGGGGCTGCAGCTCCTCGGTGTCGTAGGGGCACAGGGCGCGCGCCCCGGACTCGCCGAAGACCACGTTGATGAGGGACTCGTAGCGAACCCATTCGAGCGTCTGGCGCTCGTCCCACCCGTCCCAGACCGGCTCGGCGAGGGCGCAGACGGTGCGCGGGGCGCTCTGCTTCACGATGGTCTGGTAGTCGCGCAGGGTGTGCACGGGGTGCTGGTAGAAGGCGGCGGAGTCGTAGTAGGTGACCGCTTCGCCGTGCGGGGCGAGGACGTCGCGCAGGGCGGTCAGGTTGGGTTCGCGGGCGACGGCGATCACGACCTGGCCGTTCTCCACGCCCGATTCGAGGTAGGGGACGGTGACGGACAGGAAGTCCTCGGTGCCCCGGTACATGAACGCCTTGTGCTCCAGTGCCATCAGGCGTTGCCCCCCGTCTCCGCGAGCCGCCGGCCTCGGGCGAGGCCGGGCAGCCGGTGCCAGCCGACCATGTCGATGACGCTCTCGACGTCGGGCGACAGGTGGTCCAGGACCAGCGCGGCGTCGGCGGGCAGCCGGGTGGCGTGCTTGGCCAGCAGGTGCAGCCCGCCGAGGTCGATGAACCCGAGCCGGGACAGGTCGAGGTGGACGTTGCGGCCGGACCGCAGCCTCCGGAGCTGCTCGGCGAACACCGAGTGCCGCGCGGCGTCCAGCTCGCCCTCGACGCGCAGCCCCTCGGGCTCGAACGTGCGCACGATCTTCAGTATCCCGTCGTCGAATTCGGGGTTCACTTCCACGAGGACCTCGTGTGTGTCGCGAAGGGCGGTGAGCTCGGCGGGCGGCACGCGTGCCGGTCGACCTGGCAGATCGCCATCGCCATGGTGCTCGGCGAGACGGTGCCGCTGACGCGGTGCTCGCAGCCCAGCATCCGGCCGAGGTCGGGTCGGCCGGGACCGTTCAGCAGCCAGCTGTGGTCGGTGGTGACGCGCGCGGCGCGGAAGCCCTGCCCGAACGCGTCGCCGACCTCGCGGCCGACGGTGTCGGCCATCTTGGCCGGTTCGAACGCGCCGCCCCGGTCGAGGCACGCCTCCCGCAGCGTGATCACCCGCAGCTGGCCGGACCTGATGCGGGCGTTCACGTCGATCGGCTGGCCAGGGCCGAGGCCGGGCAGCCGTTCGGCCGGGACATCGGTGATGTACACGACCTTCTCGGTGGTCTCCAGGCCCTCCCGGACGAAGGGCCCGATGATCTCGTCGCGCTCCTCCTGACTGCTGTAGGCCAGCCAGCCGTGATCTCCGGGACGGAGTGCGCTGACGGGGCGTTTGGCGAACCAGGATGTGTCCATGGCCTGCCCATCGGTGTGAGGCGGATCTGTTCAGCGTACGCCGGTCCGGTGCGCTTGGAAGCCCAACGCATGGAGTTCCTCACGCTCCGTTCGGCGCGTCGTGGTGGCCCCGGCGGGTCGCCGTTCCGGCGTCCGGCAGGGCGATGCGGAGCCGGACGGCGGTGCCGTCGCGGCCTGTCCGGATCTGGACGAACGAGCACAGCAGCCGCACCGCCCAGAGCCCGAACCGGTCGCCGGGCGGCCCGCCGTCCGGCCTCGGCGGGACGAGCCCGAACCCGCCGTCCGGCGCCCACCGTCCACGGTCGGTGACCTCGCAGACCAGGGCGGCGGAGCCGGGCGAGGCGTCGGCCCACACGCGCAGGACGACGGGCGGCTCGCCGTGCCGGAACGCGTTCGTGACGACCTCGGTGACCGCGACCAGGAGCCGCTGCCGGTCGCCGCCCGGCAGCGGCGTGCGCCGGGCGCAGTCGGTGACCCACACGCGGATCCAGTACAGGTCGGGGCGCTCGACCTCCAGCGTCTCGGCACCGTCCGGCGGCGGGGGCAGCGGCTCGCCGTCGCACCGCGCGCAGTACGCCCGCGGGCTCAGGAAGCCGGGGTTGGGGAGGGCCCGCGTGCCGCGCACGGTCTCGGGGTGGGTCCGGCGTCCGGCCGCGACGACGGACGCGGGCAGCGACGCCGCGTAGGGGCACATGATCGCGGCGCCGGTGTCGCGGAACGCCTCGTTCAGCACGGCCTCGGCGCGCTGCCACTCGACGACCTCCAGCGGCGGCCGCGTCGCCCAGACGGGATCGCCGAGGACGCGCAGCCGGCGCCCCGACCGGGCGCTCTCGCAGGCGTCGCCCAGGCAGTCCGCGAGCGTGCGGGACGGGTGCGCGTACCAGGCGGCGGCCTCGGTGAACTCGACGCCCTCGGCGGCGGGCCCGAGGGCGTCGCGCAGCAGCGCCTCGCGCCCGGTCCCGCACACGGCGAGGACGCGGTCGCCCGCGTCGAGGCCGGCGCGCAGGAACGGCACGGCGCCGCCGAGGAACTCCTCCGCGCCGGAGAAGGGCAGCAGGCGATGCGTGAAGCCGGCGCTCACGGAGTCAGCGCCCACGGGGTCCCGCCAGTTGTGTGATCATGTTGTCACCGGCTGCGCGTGGCGAACGGATGCGGCCAGCCTAGAGCGCCCGCCCCGGGCGCGCTGAGATTCTCTGCCCGAATCGTCCGATGTGCCGTCCGCAATCCCGTCGCGGGCGTGTCCGCTACCGGGTCACCGCGTCCGGGGGCGGCGGGACGGGCCGCGAACGGCGGCGCGGAGGCCGGGTGTGAGGTACCGGATTAATTCATCGGGCGTCATCGAGGCGACGGGTTCCAGCGCGAGGATGTAGCGCGCGAAGACCAGCCCGGAGAGCTGGGTGCCGAACGCCCCGGCCCGCGCGGTGGCGTCGGGGCCGCCCAGATGGTCGGCGATGCGGCCGACGATCTCGCGTTCCAGCAGGTCGCGTACCAGCCGGGTCAGGTCCGGGTCGTGGACGGCCGCGCGCACCATGAGCAGCAGCGGCCCGCCGCGCTCGGGGTCGTCCCAGGCGCCGACCAGCGCGCGCAGGACGCGTTCGGGCAGCTCGGCGGGGTCGCCGGGCAGCGCGCCCGCCAGCACCTCGGGCGGGTTGGCGACGAGCCCGAGCACCGCGCCGAACAGGCCCTTCTTCGAGCCGAAGAAATAGCTGATCAGCGCGGCGTCCACGCCCGCCTCGGCGGCGACCGACCGCATCGTGACCGGCCCGTACCCGTCGGCCAGGAACCGCCGGCGGGCCACCGCGAGGATCGCCTCGCGGGTGTCGGGACTGCCGCGCCGGCGCCCCCGCCCGCCCCCGGATTTATTCATCACAGTTGAAATATAGTCCGGGCCGGGCGCAGGGTCGAGGCATGAACACCCCGAAGCAGGGGCCGGGCGCCGTCCACCGAGCGGTGCTGCCGGCCGTGATGCTGTCCCTCGCCACGGTGGTCTCGGCCGTGGCCTCCCTCAACACGGCGGTGCCGTCCATCGCCCGCGACACCCGCGCCGGCCTCACCGAGCTGTCGTGGATCATCGACGCCTACGCGCTGGTCTTCGCGGCGCTGCTGCTGCTCGGCGGCGCGATCGGCGACCGCTACGGGCGGCGCCGCGCGCTCGCCGCCGGGCTCGTCGTGTTCGGCGCGGGCTCGGCCGCGGCGGCGCTGGCGGGCGACCCGAACTGGCTGATCGCGATGCGCGGCGTCCTCGGCATCGGCGCGGCCCTGGTCATGCCGGCGACGCTGTCCACGATCACCTCGACGTTCCCGGCCGCGCAGCGCACCCGCGCGGTCGGCGCCTGGGCGGGCGTCGCCGGGGCCAGCGGCATCTTCGGGCTGCTGGTGTCGGGGACGCTGCTGGAGTTCTGGTCGTGGCGGTCGGTGTTCTGGATGAACGTCGTGCTCGCCGCGGTCGCGCTGGTCGCGACGCTCGCGGTCGTCCCCGAGTCGGCCGAGCCGGACGCCCCGAGGCTCGACCTCACCGGCGCGCTGATCACCGTGGCCGGGCTCGGCGCCGGCGTCTACTCGATCATCGAGGCGCCGACGCACGGCTGGGCGTCCGCGCGGACGCTGCTCGGCCTCGCCGCCGCCCTGGCCGTCCTCGCCGGGTTCGTCCTGTGGGAGCTGAAGCGGCCGAACCCGCTGCTCGACCCGCGGCTGTTCCGCATCCGGGCGTTCTCCGCCGGAGCCCTCACGATCACGCTGCAGTTCTTCGCCTTCTTCGGCTTCGTCTTCATCATCCTGCAGTACCTGCAGCTGGTGAAGGGCGACAGCGCGCTCGTCGGCGCGGTCAGCCTGCTGCCGATGGCGCTCACGATGATGCCGTTCGCCCGGGGCGTCGCACCGAAGCTGGCCGCGCGGATCGGCCCGCGCCGCGTCATCACGGCCGGGCTGCTCCTGGTCGGCGTCGCGATGCTGGTCTTCTCGCTGCTGGACGAGGACAGCACCTACTGGCTGCTGCTCGCGGGACTCGTCCCGTTCGGCGCCGGCATGGGCCTCGCCATGACCCCGTCCACCGCCTCGATCACCGACGCGCTGCCCGCCGAGAAGCAGGGCGTGGGCTCGGCGATGAACGACCTGGCCCGCGAGCTCGGCGGCGCGCTCGGCATCGCCGTCCTCGGCAGCCTCCTGCAGTCGGCCTACCGCGCGAACCTCGACCCCGGGAACCTGCCGGGCCCGGCCGCCGAGCAGGCGAGGACGTCCGTCGCGGTGGCGATGCGGCTCGGCCCGCAGGCCGCCGACCACGCGCGGGCGGCCTTCAGCGACGGCCTCCAGTCGGCGTTCCTCACCGCGTCGATCGCGCTCGCCGTCACCGCGCTCGTCGTCGCGGCCCTGTACCGGGCGCCCCGCCGGGAGGCCGCGCGAACCGTTCCCGCGCCCGCCGATCAGGACGCTAAGCTGAACGCGCCCTCGGACGCGAGCCCGGACGAAGGCGCGGACGAGAGCACGGGCGGGCGTGGCGAAATCAGGTATACGCGGCAGGTTTAGGTCCTGTTGGTGGTGACACCGTGGGGGTTCGAATCCCCCCGCCCGCACCCGGCCCGCACCCGGCCCGCGCCGAGCGCGGGCCGGCGCGGTGCCTACAGGCCGAGGTCGCGGCGGAGGCGCTCCACGTGCCCCGTCGCCTTCACGTTGTAGTACGCCTTCTCGATCTTCCCGTCGGCGTCGATGACGAACGTGGACCGGATGACGCCGACGACGGTCTTGCCGTACAGCTTCTTCTCCCCGTAGGCGCCGTAGGCCTGGAGGACCTTCGCGTCCGGGTCGGACAGGAGCGGGAACGTGAGCCCCTCCTTGTCCCGGAACTTGGCGAGCTTGGCCGGCTTGTCGGGGGAGACGCCGACGACGGCGACGCCGCCCGCCTCCAGCTCGGGCAGGCTTCCCTCGAAGTCGACCGACTCCTTGGTGCAGCCGGGGGTCATGGCCGCCGGGTAGAAGTAGAGGATCACGCGCTTGCCGCGCAGCGAGGCCAGCGACACCGCGGTCTCGTCGGCGTCGGGTAGCTCGAACTCTGGGGCGACGTCGCCCGGCTGAAGCCGCTCGGACACCCTGTCCCGCCTTTCGCTCGGATGGTGGCTCCAACGGTACCGGCTGGGGTGCGGCGGGCATCCGCCGGGAAGACCTGCAAGACTGTGCGGATCATCGCCCGGCTCGTCACGGTCCCGGCCCGCGCGAGTACGCCCGACACGATAAGGACACGGCATGGCTGACAAGAGCCGCGACCCGGAGGCGCTGGAACGGGAGATAGAGCGCAGCCGGCAGCAACTGGCCCGCACCATCGACGAGCTCGCCGAGCGGGTCAATCCGAAGAACGTCGCGCAGCGGGGCGCGGAGCGGCTGAAGGAGGAGGCCGACCAGGTCGCCAAGGCCCTCGGCGCGATGGTGCGCCCCTCCGACGACGAGGACGGCGAGGGCGGTCAGCTCGACAGGCGGCTGGTGTTCGCGGGCGTGGGCGCCGCGGTCATCGTGACCGCCCTGGTCCTGCGGCGCCGTAGGCGCAGGCGCCGCTGAGCCCCCTTCCCGAGGCGCCGGTCCGCGGTCCGCGGCCGGCGCTTCCGCGTCTGCGGACGGAGCGGGCGAGCAGTTCGGCGACGTCGCGGAGCCGGGCGAGCTCGGTCCGGCACGGCGGGCAGCCGCTCAGGTGCGCCGACAGCGCGTCCGCCTCGGCGCCGGCGAGCCGCCCGATGGCGTAGACGCCGAGGCCGATCCGGTACACCCCGCAGTCCGTTCCTCCCACGTCCTGGAGTACGGGCGCGGCGGTCCCGCCGTTCAGCGGGCCCGCCCGTTCAGCCGAGGTCGGGCGCCGTCGCGGTGAAGCGGGCCTCGACGGTGGCGCGGACGATCTGCGTCTCGGGCTCCAGGTCGATCGGCTCGGGCTCCTCGGCGGGGCCGCCGCCCGCCACCCGCCCGTAGCCGGCGGCGAGCGCGACGGGCCCGCCCGGGACGGTGTCGCGGCCGAGCCCCTCGTCCGACAGCTCCACCAGGCCGGTGAGCCGGGCCCCGAGCGCCTCGGCGTAGCCGCGGGCCCGGTCGACGGCCTCGTTCGCCGCCTGCCGCGCGGCCCGCCGGTACACCTCGCTGCCCTGCCGCAGCTCCCACTCCGGCCCGGAGACGGAGGTGCGCTCCAGGTCGCCGAGCCGGGTGACCAGCTCGCCCAGCACCGCGAAGTCGCTGACCGTGATCTTGATCCAGACGGTGCCGCGGTAGGCGCGCACGTCGCCCTCGCGCCGCCGGTACTTCAGCAGCGGCGTGATCGACAGGCCGCCGGTCTCCAGCTTCTCCACGGCCTCGCCGTAGGACTTCACCAGGTCGAGGCACTGCTGGTTGCGCTCGGTGAGCCGGTCGAGGGCGGTGCGCCGGTCCGGCTCCTGCGACTGGACGTGCACCGACAGCCGCGCGATCTCCGGCTCGGCCTCCAGGACGGCCTCGCCGCGAACACTGATCAGGGGAGCGTCGCTCATGTCCCCCAACCTAGACGGTCGCGGGGACGCTCACAGGAACGTGCGGCCCTCGCCCCGGTAGGTGGGGACGGTGCGGACGCGCCGGCCGTCCTCGATGAGGTGCAGGGCGTCGAAGCGTTCGCACAGCTCACCGGCCTTGGTGTGGCGGAACCAGACGCGGTCGCCCACCGCCAGCAGGTCGGCGGCGCGTCCGAGCAGCGGCGTCTGCACCTCGCCCGCGCCCTCGTTGCCGTCGTAGGACAGGCCCGTCGGCAGGTAGGGCTGGGGGAGGCGGACGGTGTCGGCCGGTCCGGACGCGAGGTAGCCGCCGCCGAGGCACGTCACGACGCCGGGCGCCGGGCGCCGCACGACGGGCAGCGCGAACAGCGCGGCGGGGCGGCCGGTGAAGTTGGAGTACTGGTCGAACAGGTGCGGCTGGTAGAGGCCGGAACCGGCCGCGACCTCGGTGACGGCGCGCTCGGCCGCGGTCTTCTCGACGCTGCCGGTGCCGCCGCCGTTGACGAACTCCAGCTCGGTCAGCTCCCGGACGCCCCGGACGATCGCCGCGCGGCGCCGGGCCAGCTCCGCCCGGGACTGCCGCTGCATGGCGCGGATGACGCGGCCCCGCGCGGGGCGGCCGGGCGGCACGTCGCCGACGCCGGCGATCTGCGACTCGTAGGCCATCAGCCCGACGAGGTCGAGCGAGGGCCGCTTGAGGACCAGTTCGGCGAACGCCCGGACGTCGGCGGCGGTGTGCAGCGGGGAGCGCAGCGCGCCGATCCGGACCCGGCCGCCGAGCGTGCGGTACGAGGCGTCGATGTCGATGCAGACCCGCACGCGCCGGTCGCCCGCGGCGGACTCGATCAGGTCGAGGTGCTCGGGGGAGTCGACCATCAGCGTGACGGCGCGGGCGGCGCGGGGGTCCTCCGCGAGCGCGGCGATCGCGGTGCGGTCGGCCGTGGGGTAGGCGACGAGGATGTCGTCGCCGACGCCCTCGGCGGCCAGCCAGAGCGCCTCGGGGAGGGTGAACGCCATGATCCCGGCGAACCCGTCCATCGCGAGGACGTCCTCCAGGAGGGCCCGGCAGCGCACCGACTTGCTGGCGACCCGGACGGGCTTGCCCGCGGCGCGGCGCACGAGGTCGGCGGCGTTGGCGCGGAAGGCCGCGAGGTCGACGACGGCGAACGGCGCCTCCAACCCGGCGGTCGCGGCGTCATAGCGGTCCCGGAGGTTCATGCTCGTCACGATCCCACACTACCGGGAGAATATGAAAAGCTCTCACGTCCCGTCGCGCGGATGTGCGGCGAAGAAGCTCCACAGCATCGGGCTCGCCTCCTTGGGCCACGCGTGCCGCCCGCCGTCGATCCTGCAGAAGGTCACGGCGACGCCGTGCGCGCCCTTGCCCGTGCTCTCGCACCGGGTGTCGCCGCTGAGCGCCTTCACCCGCTCGCGCGGCTGGGGCAGCCCCGCGAGCCTGCGCCAGAAGTCGACCGCGTCCGAGACCGGCGGGAAGGGGCGCCTGTCGTTGAAGTCGCGGTTGCCGCCCCCGTTGAAGGGCACGTTCCCGTCGGCCGTCCCGTGGAAGATCATCGCCGAGACCGGACGGCCCGGATCGCACTCGGTCACCAGGGCGCCCTCGACCACCCCGATCGCCGCGACCTTGCCCGGCTTCTCGCAGGCCATCCGGTACGCCATCCCGGCGCCGTTGGAGAACCCGGTGACGTAGACGCGCTTCGGGTCGGCCAGCCCGGCGCCGGTCAGCTCGTCGATGAGCTTGCCGAGGAACCCCACGTCGTCGACGTTGCCGACCTTCGCCGCGCCGCAGCAGTCGCCCGCGTTCCACGTGGTCATGACCCCGTCGGGATAGGCGACGAGGAAGCCGTGCTCGTCCGACAGCCTGTCGAAGCCGGTCAGGTCCCGCATCTTCGACATGGTGGCCAGTCCGCCGTGCAGGGCGATGACCAGCGCGGGCCTGTCGGCCGGCTTGCCGTTCCTCCACTTCCCGTCCGCGACCTTGGACGGGACGTGCAGCAGGTACTCGCGGTGCCCGACCGTCCCCACGTCGAGCTTCTGCTTGTGCGTCCCCTCGGAGGTCGGGATGCCGCCGGCCGTCGCCGGACGTCCGTCCTTCCCGCCCTCGCCGCCCTTCCCGCCGGTCTTGCCGGTGCAGCCCGCCAGGGCCAGGGTGACCGCCAGCGCCACGAGCGCGATTCGCCGCATGGGGGCAAAGGTAACCCCAAGCCCGGGCTTCAAACTACTCACCGGTAGACAGCGCGGCGGCGGACACGGCGGCCGCGGGCCGCGCCCGACCGGCCGGTACGGCGGCGCGGCGGGGCGCCGCCGCGTAAGCTCGGAAGGGACCCGTCCTGAGCTGGCGCTTCCCGCGCCGCGTTAAGAATGAGACCCGTGAGCGAACCCGTGAACGAGTACGTGCTGACCCTGTCCTGCCCCGATCGGCCCGGCATCGTGGCCGCCGTCTCGGGGCTGCTGGCCGAGCGCGGGTGCAACATCGTCGAGAGCCAGCAGTTCGGCGATGGCGAGACCGGCACCTTCTTCATGCGGGTGCAGTTCGCGGCGCCGGGCGACACCGACCCCGACGGGCTGCGCGGCGCGTTCGCGGCCCTGGCGCCCGAGCTCGGGCTGGAGTGGCGGCTGCACCCGCTGGCCGAGCGCCCGCGCGTGCTGATCATGGTGTCCAAGGGCGGGCACTGCCTCAACGACCTGCTCTACCGGACGCGGTCCGGGCTGCTCGACATCGACATCGTCGCGGTCGCGTCCAACCACCCCGACCTGCGGCCGCTCACCCAGTCGTACGGGATCGACTACCACCACCTGCCCGCCGGCCAGGGCGGCAAGGCCGCGCAGGAGGCCGAGATCCTCACGCTGGTCGAGCACTACCGCGCCGACCTCGTCGTCCTCGCCCGGTACATGCAGATCCTGTCCGACGACTTCTGCGCCAAGCTGCCCGGCGCGATCATCAACATCCACCACTCGTTCCTGCCGAGCTTCAAGGGCGCCCGCCCCTACCACCAGGCGCACGCGCGCGGCGTGAAGCTGATCGGCGCGACCGCCCACTACGTCACCGCCGACCTGGACGAGGGGCCGATCATCGAGCAGGAGGTCGCGCGCGTCGACCACACCCACAGCCCCGAGGAGCTGGTGGCCGTGGGACGCGACGTGGAGTGCCTCGCGCTGGCCCGCGCCGTCCGCTGGCACGCCGAGCACCGCGTGCTGCTCAACGGCGACCGGACGGTCGTCTTCCGCTGACCTGCGGTTTCCTTGACGGCGAACGCGTGAGATGTCGGCATGGCGTGTTTCACTCCGCGTGACTTTCGCGCACCATGAGTGACGAGGCCGGACATGTCGAGGGCTCACGGGGGTGGCTATGGCCGAGACGCTGGTCAAGGAGCTGATCGAGGAGGCGCAGGGCAGGCGGCAGGCGCGCCGGCTCGCCGTCCGCGAACTGCGGCCCCGGCGCGCGCTCGCCGGGCTCGCCGCGGCGCTGCTGGTGACGGCGTTCGGCGGGGTGGCCGCGATCGAACTGCTCGCCGGGGCGCTCGGCTCCGCCGTCCATCCGGTGCCGGGCGTCGCCCCGGTCGTGGAGACCCTGCGGCGGCACGCGTGGAACGACCCGGACGTGCTGACGGCGGCGGGCGCGGTGGCCGCCCTCGGGGTCGCCTTCATGGCGGCCGCGCTGCCCGGACGGCTGCGCGGGGTGCCGCTGGCGGGCGCCGATCCGCGGCTCGCGGGCGTCATCGGCCGCGCCGCGCTGCGCCGCGCGCTCGCGGCCGCGGCGATGGAGGTCCCCGGCATCGAGCGCGCCCGCGTCCGGGGCCTCGGGATCTTCCGCCGGGGCGTCCTCGTGCGGGCCGCCACCCACTACCGCAACCCGGCGAACCTCGCCGACCTCGTCCACGACGCGGTCGACGCGCGCCTGGACCGGATCGAGCCGATGCACCGGCCGCCGGTCGACGTCCGCCTCGGCTGGCGGAAGGACTGATGATGAGGATCGCGATCGCCGTCACCGGGGCGGTGCTGCTGCTGGCCGGCGCGTCCGCCCTCGCCCTCGGCCTCGGCGCGTTCGACGCGTTCGGCGCGCTGTCGGAGCGCCCGCTGCTCGACCCGGCGCTGGCGCGCTTCGCCCGGGAGACCGGCTGGTTCCTGCCGGCCGCGGCGGGCGCCGCCGAGGTGCTCGCCCTCGCCGGCCAGTTGTGGCTGGTCCTCCAGGGGCGGGCCGTCGTGCACCAGCGGTGGCCCGACCTCGACCCCGAGACCCGGGCCCGCGCACGCGCCGCCGCCGACGTCCTGCACCGCGACGCCCGCGGCCTGCCGGGCGTCCAGGACGCCCGCGCCCGGCTCACCGGGACGGCCGACCGGCCGCGGCTGCGGCTGAACGTCTCCTGCGCGGGCGACGCCCTCGTGAGCGAGGTGTACGGGGAACTGGGCGCGGGCCCGGTCGAGCGGTACCGCCGCGCGGTCGGCATGCCCGACCTTCCGGTGGTGATCCGCTTCCGGCCGGAGGCCGAGCGGACCCGCGGGCGCCTGCGCGGGCGCCGCCCGCAGCCCGAGTCGGCGTGAGGCGGCCGCCCGGCGCCGGAGCGGGGACGCGCGGCGCCGGGCGGCCGGGCCGCTAGGCGGGCGCGCCCCCGGCGGCGGGCACCGGCGGCCCCTCCCGCGTCCCGGACGGCTCTGCGGCGGGGCCGTGGTCGTCCAGCAGGGTGTCCTCGTTGAACGGGTCCTCGCCGGCGAGGACGCGGCGGGCCCGCCCGGCGTCGAACTCCTTCGTCCACGTGCCGATGACCACGGTGGCGACGGCGTTGCCCGCGAAGTTCGTCAGCGCGCGGGCCTCGGACATGAACCGGTCGATGCCGACGATGAACCCCACCCCGTCCACCAGCGCGGGCTTGTGCGACTGGAGGCCGCCCGCGAGGGTCGCCAGGCCGGCGCCGGTGACGCCCGCCGCGCCCTTCGACGCGACGATCATGAAGAGCAGCAGCGGGATCTGCGCGCCGACCGACAGCGGCCGGTCCTGCGCGGACGCGATGAACAGCGTCGCCATCGTCAGGTAGATCGCGGTGCCGTCGAGGTTGAAGGAGTACCCGGTCGGCACGGTGATGCCGACGACGGGGCGGCTCACCCCGAGGTGCTCCATCTTGGCGATCAGCCGGGGCAGCGCCGACTCCGACGACGACGTCGACAGGATCAGCAGGAACTCGCGGGCCAGGTAGCGCAGCAGGGCGAACACACTGATCCGGCTGACCGCCCACAGCACCGCGCCGAGCACCGCGAACACGAACACCGCGCACGTCGCGTAGAAGCCCAGCATGATCACCGCGAGGCTCTTCAGCGCGTCCCAGCCGCTCGACCCGACCACCGCCGCGATCGCGCCGAACGCCCCCACCGGTGCCGCCCACATGATCATCCAGAGGATGCGGAACACCAGCCTCTGCAGGTGCTCGATGCCCCGCAGGATCGGCGCGCCCGCCGGGCCGAGCCCCTGGAGCGCGAACCCGGTCAGCAGCGCCACCAGCAGCGCCTGCAGCACCTGGCCCTCGGTCAGCGCCGACACCAGCGTGTCCGGGATGATGCCGAGCAGGAAGTCGGTGGTGCCCTCGCCCCCCTCGGCCTGCGACTTCGCCTCGGCGACCGACGAGGGGTCCAGGTGCAGCCCGGCGCCCGGGTGCAGCAGGTTCCCGACCACCAGCCCGATGGCGAGGGCCAGCGTCGACATCACCAGGAAGTAGGCGATGGTGACCAGGCCGATCCGGCCGACCTCGGCCGCCCTGGCGACCGAGCCGATGCCGAGCACGATCGTGCAGAAGATGATCGGCGAGATCATCATCTTGATCAGGTTGACGAACGCGGTGCCGATCGGTTTCAGCTCCTGCGCGAAGTCCGGCGCGAGCAGCCCGACCACCGCGCCCGCCACCACGGCGGCGACGACGGCGAGGTACAGGTAGCGGACGCGGTTGCGGGAGGGTTCGGAGGCGGGCGGGGTCACGGGGGACCTCCTCGGCTCAGGACCCCGGCCTCGGTGCGAGGGGCGGCGCCCGCCCGGTCCGGTCGGATCCGCGGGCGGGCCGCCGCCCCGCGGCGGCGCCCATCCTCCGGCCGGGGCCGGAGCATGCACACCGTGGGCGCCGCACTGGAGGTGAGCTCGCAGGTCAGGCGGGGGCTGGGGGTCTGTCCGCACATGAGTGTGCGCGGTTCTGTGACCGGGGTCACCCTTGTGTACATTTCGTTCACGGCACGGTGCGATGTGGTGACACCGAGACGCGGTGGGGCCGAGGCGGGAGGGGGGACGGAGTGCGTCCTCGATGGACGGCGCCGGGCCGCTGGAGCCTGGCGCGGCAGCTGCTCGCGCTCCAGGCGGCGGTCCTCGGGCTCCTCGTGGCGGCGGGCGCGGCGCTGGCCTTCCTGGACTCCGGCCGCGCCGTCGACGACAGCGCGACCCAGACGGTGTCGGCGGTCGCGGTGAGCATCGCCGACGCCCCGACCGTCCGCGCGGCGCTCGCCGACCCGGCCCCGAGCCGCCTGCTGCAGCCCTACGCCGAGCGCGTCCGGCACGACACCGGCGTCGACTTCATCACGATCATGAGTCCGGCGGGGATCCGCTACACGCATCCGAACCCGTCGCGCATCGGCGGGACCTTCGTCGGCAACACCGCCCCCGCGCTCGCCGGCCGGACGTTCACCGAGACCTACACCGGAACGCTCGGACCGTCCGTGCGCACCGTCGCCCCCGTCTTCGGCGACGACCACCGCGTGGTCGCCCTGGTCGCGGTCGGCATCACGGTCAAGGCGATCTCGGCCGAGCTGCGCCGGCGCCTGCTGGCCCTCGGCGCCGTCGCCGCGGCCGTCCTCGCCGTCGGGATGGCCGGCAGCTACCTCGTCTCCGCCCGCCTCCGCCGCCAGACCCGGGGCGTCGCCCCGGGCGAGCTGCGCGGCATGTTCGAGTACTACGAGGCGATCCTGCACGCCGTCCGCGAAGGCCTCCTCATCCTCGACCGCACCGGCCGCGTCGTGCTCTGCAACGACGCCGCCAGGCACCTGCTCGACCTTGACGCCGGGCCGTCCGGTGCGGCCGGCGGGGACGCGGCGCCGTCCCGGGCGCCCGCCGGGGAGCCGCACGGGCGCGACGTCGCGGAGCTCGGGTTGCCGGAGGAGCTGGTGGAGACGCTGGTGTCGGCCGTGCCGCGGTCGGACGAGATCCACGTGGGGGACACGCGGGTCCTCGTGGTGAACACCTCGCCCGTCCGGTCGCGGGACCGGGTGATGGGCAACGTCGTCACCCTGAGGGACCACACCGAGCTCCAGGCGCTGACGGGCGAGCTGGACACGGTGCGCGGGTTCGCCGAGTCGCTGCGCTCGCAGGCGCACGAGGCCGCGAACCGCCTGCACACGGTGGTGTCGCTGGTGGAGCTGGGCCGTTCCGAGCAGGCCGTGGAGTTCGCGACCGCCGAGCTGGCGAGCGCGCAGCGGCTCACCGACCGGGTCGTCGGCTCGGTCGGCGAGCCCGTGCTGGCCGCGCTGCTGCTCGGCAAGTCCGCCGAGGCGGGGGAGCGCGGCGTGGAGCTCGTGATCGGCGAGGACACCGTGATCGAGGGCGCGATCGAGCCGCGCGACCTGGTGACCATTCTCGGCAACCTCATCGACAACGCGGTCGACGCGGCGATCGAGGGCGCCGCCGACCGGCCGCCGCGCGTCGGCGTCAGCGCCCGCGAGGAGGACGGGGCGCTCGTGCTGGAGGTGTCCGACAGCGGGCCTGGCGTGGACCCGTCCGCCGTGCCCGCGATGTTCCGGCGCGGCTGGACGACGAAGGCGTCCGGCGGCCCGGTCGGGCACGGCCTCGGCCTCGCCCTGGTCGGCCAGGCCGTCCGCCGCAACGGCGGTGACGTGCGGGTGAGCGCGAGCGGATCCGGCCGCGGCGCGGTGTTCACGGTCCGGTTGCCCCTGGCGGCGCGAGCGGCCGGGTCCCGGCGCGGGGACGGTGAAGCGTGATCAGAGTGCTGGTCGTCGAGGACGACCCGGTGGCGGCGGAGGCGCACCGGACCTACGTCGAGCGGGTCGCCGGGTTCACCGTCGCCGGGGTCGTGCACTCGGGGGCGGACGCGCTGCGGTTCTGCGAGCGGACGCAGGTCGACGTCGTCCTGCTGGACTTCTACCTGCCGGACACGCACGGCCTCACCGTCTGCCGCGCGCTGCGCGCCGGGGGACGGGACGTGGACGTGATCGCCGTGACGTCCGCGCGGGACCTCGCGGTGATCCGCACCGCCGTGGCGGTCGGCATCGTCCAGTACCTGCTGAAGCCGTTCACGTTCGCGTCGCTGCGCGACAAGCTCGTCCGGTACGCGCGGTTCCGGGAGCAGGCGGTGGGCTCGGGGGAGGTCAGCGGGCAGGCGGACGTGGACGGGATGCTCGCCACCCTGCGCACCCCCGACCGCCACGCGCTGCCCAAGGGGATGAGCGGCGAGACGCTCCAGGCCGTGACCGACGTGCTGGCCTCGTCCGCCGACGGCCTGTCCGCGGCGGCCGCCGCCGACCTCACCGGCGTCTCCCGGGTCACCGCGCGCCGGTATCTGGAGTACCTGGCGGAGAACGGGCTGGCCGACCGCCGCCCCCACTACGGCCAGGTCGGCCGCCCCGAGGTGCGCTTCTATCCCCGCTAGACGGGGTACTTATGGACCGACAGTTGGAACGACATCGGGGGAGTTGTCGTGAACGACAAGCCTGGCAAGCCCGGGAAGCCCACGGGCAAGGCGGAGTCCGAACCGGAGCGCGAGAAGCGGCCGCGCCGCGGCGAGGAGGCCACGGGCAAGGGGCCGAAGCGCAAACCGGGCGACGCCGCGCGCAAGATGCGGGAGATGTACAAGGGCTAGACGGTCGCGTCGGGTCGGCGGCCCCGATGCTTGACGGCGGCTTGAATTCCCATTTTGGGTCTATGTCGGCTTGTGGGGCTAATGTCCAAAGGGAACGCGACGTCGAGGAGATCAGGAGGCACGCTTGTCCGACCGACGACATTCGGGCGGCTCCACCGAGGGGCTCTTCGACGCATGGAGGGTATAGACGGACAACGGCATGGGCCCCTCCCGCTGAGCGGCCCGAAGACCCGGGGGTCGTGGCGATCGGCTACGGCCCCCGGGTTTTCGCCTGCTTAGTTGTGTAATCCAACTCACCTTTGCGGTGGATTGTGCTCCCCGGTTCGCCGAGCGGATACTTCCGGAGTGAGTTGGAAAACGCAACGGAGGTGGGTTCCATGCGCGACGCGGTGATCGTGGAGGCCGTGCGCACGCCGCTCGGCAAGGGCAGGGCCGGCGGCGCCCTGCACGGCGACCATCCGGCCGACCTGCTGGCCCGGACGCTGACGTCCCTGGTCGAGCGGGCGGGCATCGACCCAGCGGCCGTGGACGACGTGATCGGCGGCGTCGTCACCCAGGCGGGCGACCAGGCGCTCAACCTCACCCGCACGGCCGTCCTCGCCGCCGGGTTCCCCGAGAGCGTCCCCGCCATGACGGTCGACCGGCAGTGCGGCTCGTCCCAGCAGGCCCTGCACATCGCGGCGCAGGGCGTGCAGAGCGGCGCCTACGACATCGCCATCGCGTGCGGGGTCGAGTCGATGTCGCGGGTCCCGATGGGATCGAGCGTCCTGCCGGGCAGCGATCCGTTCGGGACGCTGCTCCCCGACCGCTACCCGGGCGGGCTCGTCGGCCAGGGCATCAGCGCCGAGCTGATCGCCGCCCGCTGGGACCTGTCGCGGGAGGAGCTCGACGCCTACGCCTTCGAGTCCCACCGCCGCGCCGCCGAGGCGTGGAAGAACGGCGAGTTCGACCGGGAGGTCGCCTGGACGGGCCAGCGGGACGAGACCGTCCGCCCGGGGACGTCGCCGGAGGCCCTCGCCGCCCTGAAGCCCGCCTACCACGACGAGCGGACGGCCGAGCGGTTCCCCGAGATCGGCTGGAAGATCACCGCGGGCAACGCCTCCCCGGTCAACGACGGCGCCGCCGCCGTCCTGGTCATGGGCGCCGACGTCGCCGCGCGGCTCGGCCTGCGCCCGCGCGCCCGCTTCCACGCCTTCGCCGTGACCGGCGACGACCCCCTGCTGATGCTCACCGCGATCATCCCCGCGACCGCGCGGGTGCTGGAGCGCGGGGGCCTCACGCTGGACGACATCGACCTGTTCGAGGTGAACGAGGCGTTCGCCCCGGTCGTCCTGGCGTGGGCGCGCGAGACCGGCGCCGACCTCGCCCGCGTCAACGTGCGCGGCGGCGCGATCGCCCTCGGCCACCCGCTCGGCGCGAGCGGCGCCCGCCTCATGACGACGCTGCTGCACGCCCTGGAGGACCGCGGCGGCCGGTTCGGCCTGCAGACGATGTGCGAGGCGGGCGGGCTGGCCAACGCCACCATCGTGGAGCGGCTCTGACGTGCCCTGCCCAGGCCACTTCGAGACAGGCTCTAGGCTTCCCGGTATGCCGAAGGACGCCGATCCGCGCGAGTGCTCGATCGCCGACACCCTGGACCTGGTCGGCGAGCGCTGGAGTCTGCTGGCGATCCGGGAGCTGAGCTACGGGGTGCGGCGGTTCGACCAGATCGTCCGCAACACCGGCGCGTCCCGCGACATCCTCACCGCCCGCCTCCGCAAGCTGGAGGCGAACGGCATCATCAGCCGCGAGCGCTACAGCGACCACCCGGTGCGCTACGAGTACCGCCTCACGCCCGCGGGCATGGAGCTGTGCGACGTGCTGCTCGTGCTGATGGCCTGGGGCGACCGGCATCTGCACCCGGACGACCCGCCCGTCAGCTGGCGCCACTCCTGCGGCGAGGCCGTCAGCCCCCAGGTCGTCTGCCGTCACTGCGGCGGCGAGGCCCGCCGCGGCGCCCACTCCCCGACCGGCCGAGGCGCCCGCCCCTGACCCCGCCCGCGACCGGCGGGGCGGGGGTGTGGCGGCACGGTGTCAGCGCTCGGCGGCCAGGCGGACGCCGAGGCCGATGAACAGCGTGCCCACGGTGGCGTTGAGTCGCCGGCGGGCGGTGTGCCGGCGGCGCAGCCAGTCTCCGATGCGTCCGGCGAGGACGCCGACCGTGCCGTCCACGAGGAACTCCAGCGCGATCAGGACGGCGCCGAGGATCGCGAACTGCGCCCACACGTGCCCGAGCCCGGGATCGATGAACTGGGGCAGGAACGCGATGGTGAAGGTGACCATCTTCGGGTTCAGCAGGTTGGTCAGCAGCCCGTTGAGATACGCCCGCCGCCCCGAGACCCCCGCCGGCGCCGCGTCCACGTCCCTGCGGTGCCGCAGGGTCTGCACGCCCAGGAAGATCAGGTAGGCGGCCCCGGCGACCCGGACCACCGTGAACGCGACCGGCACCGCCGCGAAGAGCGCCGCCAGCCCCGCCGCCGCCACGGCGACGTGCACGGCCTCGCTCGTCGCGACCCCGGCCGTGGCGAGCAGCCCCGCCCGCGGGCCGCCGCGCATGCCGCACCCGAGGACGAACAGCATGTCGGGACCGGGGATCACCATGGCGATGACGGAGGTCACGAAGAACAGCGCGAGCAGGTGCGGATCGATCGGCATGCGGTGATCCTCACACGGTTCCGGGGAGCGGCGGAACCGGATATTCCAGGACACCCGCCGGCGGGCGCGCGTCAGCGGGCCGGGGCGGGGCGGCGGTCGGCCGCCTGGGCGAGAGCGGTGGCCAGGTGGTCGCGGGCCCTGGTCTGGGCGGCTATGCGGGCGTCGAGGACGGCGAGGCGGTCGCGTGCGATCCGGAGGCCCCGCTCGGACGGGGGCGAGGCCGCCACGTCGCCGTCCAGGCAGACCGAGAACGCGCGCACGTCGTCGAGCGTGAGGCCGACGGCGAGCAGCTCCCGGATGTTGCGGACCCGCACGGCCGCGCTCCCGTCGTAGATCCGGTACCCGTTGTCCGCCCGCCGGGACGTGATCAGCCCCGCCTCCTCGTAGTGCCGCAGCGCCCGCGGCGTCGTCCCGGTGATCCGCGCCAGCTCGCCGATCCGCACCGCCACCACCTCCGCCCCCGGTTCTACCAGGCGGTCGGCTCTCTGGCTCAGGCGACCACCGCCCCTCCGTCCACCGCGAGGACGGCCCCGGTGACGAACGAGGCGTCCGGCGAGGCCAGGCGCGTGATCGCCCACGCGACCTCCTCGGGGCGCCCGACGCGGCCGAGCGGGGTGTGCTCGATCTGCCACCGCCGGAGCGCCGCCAGCCGCTCGGCGGACAGGCCCTGGTGCGCGCCGATCGGGGTGGCGATCGCACCGGGCGCCACGGCGGCCACCCGGATGCCGCGCGGCGCGAGCTCCAGCGCCCAGCTGCGCGTGAGCGTCTCCAGCGCCGCCTTGGTGGCGGCGTAGAACGCGTTGCCCGGCCAGCCCCGCTGCCCGACGGACGTGCTGACGTTGACGACGACCCCGCCGCCGTCCAGCGCAGGCAGCGCCGCCTGGGTCAGCAGGACGGGCGCCACCAGGTTCGTCGCGAGCTGCGGCGCGATCGCCTCCGGAGCGAGCGTCTCCAGGGTTCCGCTCCGGACGACCGCCGCGTTGTTGACCAGCACGTCCAGCCGTCCGTGCGCGTCCGTCACCCTGCGCACGATCTCCTCGGCGGCGCCGTCGCCGGTGATGTCGGCGGCGAGGGGCTCGATCCGGGGGTGTCCCTGCGCGGTCTCGGCCAGCGGTTCGGGCCGCCGTCCGACGGCCACGACCCGGGCGCCCTCGGCCGCGAACATGCGGGCCGTCGCCCGTCCGATGCCGGTTCCCGCGCCGGTGACCAGAACGACCCTGTCGTGTGAGTTCGTCTCCATGGCGCCAGCGTGCAACCCTGCCGCCAACGGCAGGGTCAACCCCGGGCGTTCCTGTCCAGGAGGAGTTCGGTGCCGGCGCGGGCACGGGCGGCGGCGGTGGGGTCGCCGTGGATTCCGGCGACCGCATCCACGGCCCGCGCCCCGCCGGCGAGCACGGGCTCGACATCCCGCTCCGGTAGCGCCGGAGCTCAGCACTCGATGACGTTGACGGCGAGGCCGCCGCGCGAGGTCTCCTTGTACTTGTCGAGCATGTCGCGGCCGGTGTCGCGCATGGTCTTGATGGCCTTGTCGAGCGAGACGAAGTGGCGGCCGTCGCCCCGCAGCGAGATCCGGGCGGCGCTGATGGCCTTCACGGCACCGACGGCGTTGCGCTCGATGCAGGGCACCTGCACCAGGCCGCCGACGGGGTCGCAGGTCAGGCCGAGATTGTGCTCGATCCCGATCTCCGCGGCGTTCTCCACCTGCTCCGGGGTGCCGCCGAGGACCTCGGTGAGCCCGGCGGCGGCCATCGAGCAGGCCGAACCGACCTCGCCCTGGCAGCCCACCTCGGCGCCGGAGATCGAGGCGTTCTGCTTGAACAGCACGCCGATCGCCCCCGCGGTCAGCAGGAACCGCACCACGCCCTCGTCGTCCCGGCCCGGGATGAACCGGTCGTAGTAGTGCAGGACGGCCGGGATGATGCCCGCGGCGCCGTTGGTCGGGGCGGTGACGATGCGGCCGCCCGCGGCGTTCTCCTCGTTGACGGCGAGCGCGAACAGGGTGATCCAGTCCATCGCGTGGAGCGGATCGGACGCCTTCTCGACCGAGAGCTGGCGGTGCAGCTGGGGAGCGCGGCGGCGCACCTTGAGCCCGCCCGGCAGGAGGCCCTCGCGGGTGCAGCCCCGGGAGACGCAGGCGCGCATGACCTCCCAGAGTTCGAGCAGCCCGTCGTGGATCTCGGCGGCGCCGCGGCCGAACGCCTTCTCGTTCTCCAGCATCAGCGCGGAAATCGACAGGCCCGTCTCCCGGCAGCGTTCGAGCAGCTCGGCGGCCGTGTCGAACGGGTACGGCAGGACGGTGTCGTCGGGCTTGATGCGGTCGGCGCCGGTGGCGTTCTCGTCCAGGATGAAGCCGCCGCCCACCGAGTAGTACACCTTGGCGCGCAGCTCCTCGCCCGAGGCGTCCAGAGCCGTGAAGCGCATCCCGTTCGGGTGGCCGGGCAGCGACTCCTTGCGCTCGAACACCAGGTGCTCGTTGACCACGAACGGGACGTCGTGGTCGCCGAACAGGCGCAGGGCCCCGCGCTCGCGGATCGCGGCGAGCCGCTCGTCCACCCGGTCGACGTCGACGAGCTCCGGCTTGTCGCCTTCCAGCCCGAGGATGACGGCCTTGTCGGAGCCGTGGCCCTTGCCGGTGAGGCCGAGCGACCCGTAGAGGGTCACGGCGACGGACGCGGTCTTCTCCAGCAGCCCGTCACTCTGGAGGCCCCGCGCGAACCGGTGCGCCGCCGCCATCGGCCCGCCCGTGTGGGACGACGACGGACCGATACCGATCTTGAAAAGGTCGAAAACGCTGATGGCCATAGCTACCTCGTTGTAGCCGCGCCCCCTCCCCCGGAGGGGAACCCCGGCCGGGGGAGGGGGCGCCGGAACGTCACAGGTTCGGGTACAGGGGGTGCCTGTCGGCCAGCGCCTTCACCCGGGCCGCGAGCGCGTCCCGGTCGAAGGACGGCTGCAGCGCCAGCGCGATCACGTCCGCGACCTCGGCGAAGTCCTCGGCGGTGAAACCGCGGGTCGCCAGGGCCGGGGTGCCGATGCGCAGACCGGAGGTCACCATCGGCGGACGCGGGTCGTTCGGCACCGCGTTGCGGTTGACCGTGATGCCGATGTCGTGCAGGCGGTCCTCGGCGTCCCGCCCGGTGAGCTCGGAGTCCACCAGGTCGACCAGCACGAGGTGGACGTCCGTCCCGCCGGTCAGCACCCTCACGCCGGCCTTGGCGGAGTCCTCGGCGAGCAGGCGCTCGGCGAGCAGCTTCGCGCCCTCCACCGTCGCCGCCTGCCGGGCACGGAACTCCTCCGACGCGGCGATCTTCAGGGCGACGGCCTTCGCGGCGATCACGTGCTCCAGCGGGCCGCCCTGCATCCCGGGGAACACCGCCGAGTTGATCTTCTTGCCGTACTCCTCGCGGGCGAGGATCAGCCCGCCGCGGGGGCCGCCGAGCGTCTTGTGCGTCGTGGTCGTCACGATGTCGGCGTGCGGGACGGGCGACGGGTGCAGCCCCGCCGCGACCAGGCCCGCGAAATGCGCCATGTCGACCATGAGCAGCGCCCCGACCGAGTCGGCGATCCGCCGGAACGCGGCGAAGTCGAGCTGCCTCGGGTACGCCGACCAGCCCGCCACGATCATCTTCGGCCGGTGCTCGGCCGCGAGCGAGGCGACCTCGTCCATGTCGACCAGGCCGTCCTCGGCGCGGACGTGGTACGGCACCACGTTCAGCACCTTGCCGGAGTAGTTCAGCCGCATCCCGTGCGTGAGATGCCCGCCGTGCGCGAGGTCGAGGCCGAGGATCGTGTCGCCGTGCTGGAGCAGCGCGAAGTACACCGCCGTGTTGGCCTGCGCCCCGCTGTGCGGCTGGACGTTCGCGTGCTCGGCGCCGAACAGCGCCTTCGCCCGGTCGATGGCGAGCTGCTCGGTGACGTCGACGAACTCGCAGCCGCCGTAGTAGCGGCGCCCCGGATACCCCTCGGCGTACTTGTTCGTCAGGACCGACCCCTGCGCCTCCAGCACCGAGACGGGCGCGAAGTTCTCCGACGCGATCATCTCCAGGGTGCCCTGCTGGCGCCGCAGCTCCGCCGCGACGGCCTCGGCGACCTCCGGATCGGCCGTCGCGAGGGAGTCGTTCAGGCTCATGCTTCCTCGATCAGCTTGTCGTAGGCGGCGGAGTCGAGCAGGTCGCCCGGCTCCTCCGAGATCCGCACCTTGAAGATCCAGCCCTCGCCGTACGGGTCGTCGTTGATGACCTTCGGCTCGTCCACCACCGCGGTGTTCACCGCGGTGATCTCGCCGCTGACGGGGGAGTAGAGGTCGCTGACCGACTTGGTCGACTCCACCTCGCCGCACGGCTCGCCCGCCTCGACGGCGTCGCCCTCCGACGGCTGCAGCTCGATGTAGACGATCTCACCGAGGGCGTCGGCGGCGTGCGCGGTGATGCCGACCGTGACGATGCCGTCCTCGCCACCGAGGCCCGACACCCACTCGTGCTCCTCGCTGTAGCGGAGCTCCTCCGGAACGCTCACGATCACTTCTCTCTTTCCACTGTGGGGGCGCGCCCCACACCGCCGGACAACTTGTTCAGGAACGCTTGCAGATCAGGGACGCTTGTAGAACGGCAGGGCCACCACGTCCACCGGCTCCTGCCGGCCGCGGACGTCCACGGCGAGGCCCGCCTCCTCGACGCCGCTGTCGAGGTACGCCATGGCGATCGGCGTGCCCAGTGTGGGCGACGGGGCGCCGCTCGTCACGATTCCGCACGGCGCGCCGCCGGACGTGACCACCTGGTACCCCTTGCGGGGCGCGCGACGCCCCCGCGCGACCAGTCCCACGAGCCTACGGCCCGGCGGGGTCTGCGCCTGCGCCGCCAGAGCCGACTTCCCCACGAAATCGCCTGGCTTGTCCAGCTTCACGACCCGGCCGAGGCCCGCCTCGAACGGCGTCGTCTCCGCCGTCAACTCGTTCCCGTACAGCGGCATCCCCGCCTCCAGGCGCAACGTGTCACGAGCCGACAACCCCGCCGGGACGACCCCCTCCACCGCCGCGAGCGCCCGCCACAACCCGACCGCGTCGGCCGCGTCCACGAACAGCTCGAACCCGTCCTCGCCCGTGTACCCGGTGCGCGCCACCAGCGCGTCCACGCCCGCGACCCGCCCCGCCAGGATCGCGTAGTACTTCAGGTCCCCCAGCGGCGCGTCCGTGAACCCCTCGAGGATCCCCTGGGAACGCGGCCCCTGCAGCGCGATCAGCGCGTACGAGTCGGACCGGTCGTCCACCGCGGCCTCGAACCCCGCGGCGCGCTCGACCAGCGCCTCCCGGACCACGGCGGCGTTCGCGGCGTTCGCCACCACCATCCACGTCTCGTCGGCGAGCCGGTAGACGATCAGGTCGTCCAGGACGCCGCCGTCGTGCCCGCAGATCATCGTGTAGCGGGCCTTGCCCACCGGCATCGGCGACAGATTCCCGACCAGCGCGAAGTCCAGCGCGGCCCCCGCGCCCGGCCCCGAGAGGAAGATCTCCCCCATGTGCGACAGGTCGAACAGCCCCGCACCCGTGCGGACGGCCTGGTGCTCGGCGGTCTCGCTCGCGTAGCGCAGCGGCATCAGATAGCCCGCGAAATCGACGAGATTCGCGCCGAGGTCCTCATGGACGTCGTGCAGCGGCGTCTTCTTCACGGTCGGATCGGCGGACATGGGATCGGCTCCTTCGTCACGGGCGCGCGTGGTCCATCGTCCCACTCGCGCACCGGGCGTATCGGTGCCTCCCCCTCTGTCATCGGCGCCTGAGAGCTTCACCCGCCGCAACGCGGCCGGCTTTCACCTTCGGCGGGGGACCACGGTCCCCGCTTTCCAGAGGTCGCCTGGCCCGTGCGGTCCATGGGCCTGAGAGGTTCCGGGGAGGATTTGCTCCTTCGGCGTCCCCCACCGGCTGCGAGGGACTCTCCCGCACGGGATCATCAGCTGTCGAAGAAGGCTAGCAGTGTTCATTGCTTTTTTTCAGGTCGGGGCCTTGGGGGCCCCGACCTGAAAAAACGCGTGCGATCGCTGCATCGCTCCGGCTCGCCTGGCGGCTCGCTGCGCGATCAGGTTCTCGCAAGCTCGAACCTGCCTTTGGACGCGATCGCGAGTGTTGAGGCTGTCGCGGGGCTGAGGCGGCGGCTGAGGTGGCTTCGTTAGACGGTGCTGCTGGGGTGCGCCTGTTCCGCCAGTCCCTTGGCCCGGGTCGTCTCGGCTGTTGCGCTCCTTGTTGGTGTTGCGGTCTCCCCCGCTTCGGCTCGGGACGATGGTTGGGGTTCGGGTCGCCTTCGGCGTTGCGCGGGTGGGGGTTCGGGTCGCCTTCGGCGGTTTGGGGGTGGGCGTCTTTGTTTAGTGGGGGGTGGGGGGAGTGGACATGGACTTCACGCAGGTTTGGAGGGCGGTTCTGATCTTCTGTAGCTCGTCGGGGGCGGGGGTTCTCGTGGGGTTGGGGGTCGGCATCTGGACGCCTTGCTTTTGCATGCAGTCGTTGAAGGCCTTGACCGCCTTGGACTGGGCCGGGGGCAGGGGCGTCGTCTCGGTGCCCTTGCCGGGCTTGGGGGTGGACGGGGCCGTCGTCGCGGCGGTCGGGGGCGGGGGTGACGAGGCGCTCGTCGGCTTGCCGTCGTCGCCGCCGCAGCCGGCCAGGGCCAGGGGCAGGATCAGCGCCGTTGCCGCTATGTGACCGCGCTTCAAGGGAACCTCCGTGGGGCGGGTGGGGGCTCATGATGCGGGGTCGGCCCTTCCCGTGGATACGGGCTCCCGTGCCAATGACGCGCGGGCGGGTTAGCACCGCGCATCAAAGCGGCCTCCGGCGCGTGCGGCTTCTGCGTTCGCTTCAACCGGAACGCGGGCCGTAACGTACTCTGAACTGGTTGTCGGAGATCACCCCCGGGTGCGGGGTGGACGGACCCGGAGGGCACGCCGCATGGTCTACTACCTGGCTGGAGCGTTGATCCTCTTCTTCGGCCTGCTGGTCTCCATCGCGCTGCACGAGCTCGGGCACTTCACCTTCGCGAAACTGTTCAAGGTGCGGACCACGCAGTTCATGGTCGGGTTCGGGCCCACCATGTGGTCGAAGACCAAGGGCGAGACCGAGTACGGCGTCAAATGGATCCCGCTCGGCGGCTACATCCGCATGATCGGCATGCTGCCGCCGCGCAAGGGCGACGCGCCGGGGCAGGTGCGGCGGATCAGCACCGGGCCGTGGCAGGGACTCATCGAGTCCGCGCGGGGCGCCTCGCTGGAGGAGGTCGGGCCCGGCGACGGCGACCGCGTGTTCTACGCCAAGAAGTGGTGGCAGAAGATGCTCATCATGTTCGGCGGGCCCGCGATGAACCTGCTCCTGTCGGTGATGTTCTTCGCGATCCTGCTGATGGGCATCGGCGTCAACCAGCCGCAGCCGGTGATCAAGGAGGTGGCCGAGTGCATGGTGCCGGCCAGCGCCAAGGTCACCGAGTGCCCCGCGAACGCGGCGCCGACGCCCGCGCGGCAGGTCGGCCTCCAGGCCGGCGACCGGATCGTGGCCTTCGACGGCAAGAAGATCGACGAGTATCCGCAGCTGCAGCGGCTGATCCGCGAGGACGGCGGCAAGACCGTCCCGATGACCGTCCGGCGGGACGGCAGGGACGTGCGGCTGAACGTCCCCATCACCCGCAACCAGATGTACGACCTCAAGGACGAGGACAAGGTCGTCAACGTCGGGTTCCTCGGCATCACCCCGTCCAGCGGGATCGAGCGGCAGGGGCCCGGCGCGGTCGCGAGCACCATGGGCGACCTGACCGCGCGCACCGTCGGCGCGCTGGTGCGCATGCCGCAGAAGATGGTCGGCGTGTGGAACGCCGCCTTCGGCGGTCACGAGCGCGACCCGAACGGGCCGATCGGCGTCGTCGGCGTCAGCCGGATCGGCGGCGAGGTCGCCGCGTCCCACGACTTCACCGGCACGCAGAAGGTCTCCTTCTTCGTGATGCTGCTCGGCTCGCTGAACCTCGCCGTCGGGCTGTTCAACCTCATCCCGCTGCTGCCGCTCGACGGCGGGCACATCGCCGGCGCCCTCCTGGAAGCGATCAAGAAGGCGTTCGCGCGGATCCTGCGCAGGCCCGACCCGGGTTACGTGGACGTCGCCAAGGCGCTGCCGGTCACCTACGTGATGGCCGTCGTCCTGATCGTCATGGGCGGCCTGCTGATCTACGCCGACCTGTTCAATCCGATCCGCGTCACCGGGTGACGTCCGGCATCGTGCCGGTCTTCAGGAAACCGTCCAGCGCGGCCCGGTAGGGGGCGATGTCGAGGCCCTGCCGCGCCAGCCACGCGTCCGACCCGTAGGTCCCCGCGTAGCGCTCGGCGCCGTCGCAGATGAGCGTGACGACGCTGCCGCGCTCGCCGCGGGCCCGCATCTGCGCGATCAGCTCGGCCGCGCCCCACATGTTCGTGCCGGTCGAGCCGCCGACGCCGCGGCCGCTGACCTCGCTCGTCCAGCGCATCGCCGCGATGGACGCCGCGTCCGGCACCCGGATCATCCGGTCGATCACCGTCGGCAGGAACGACGGCTCGACGCGGGGACGGCCGATGCCCTCGATCCGCGAGCCCGCCGCCGTCCGGGCGGGATCGCCGTCGGCGAACGAGCCGTGGAACGCCGACCCCTCGGGGTCGACGACCGCGAGCCGCGTCTGGAACCGCTGGTAGCGGGCGTACCGGCCGATCGTCGCGGACGTCCCGCCGGTGCCCGCGCCCACCACGATCCAGGACGGCTCGGGGAACCGCTCCAGCCGCATCTGCTCGAAGATCGACTCGGCGATGTTGTTGTTGCCGCGCCAGTCCGTCGCCCGCTCGGCGAAGGTGAACTGGTCCATGAAGTGGCCGCCGCACTCCGCCGCGAGCCGCCGCGACTCCTCGTAGATCGCCGACGGGTCGGCCACCAGATGGCAGCGGCCGCCGTGGAACTCGATGAGCTGGATCTTCTCCGGGCTGGTGGTGGCGGGCATGACCGCGACGAACGGCAGGCCGAGCAGCCGCGCGAAGTACGCCTCCGACACCGCCGTCGACCCGCTGGACGCCTCGATGATCGTCGTGTCCTGGCGGATCCAGCCGTTCGCCAGCCCGTACAGGAACAGCGACCGCGCGAGCCGGTGCTTCAGCGAACCCGTGGGATGGACGGACTCGTCCTTCAGGTAGAGGTCGATGCCCCACTCCGGCGGCAGCGGGAACACGTGCAGGTGCGTGTCGGCGCTGCGGTTGGCGTCGGCGTCCACGAGCCGGATCGCCTCGGCGATCCACGCCCGGTATCCGGGATCGCAGCGGTCCACGATGCGGCTCATGGCGGCTCTCTCCTTGATCGTCGGCAGGGTCCCACGATATCCGCGCATGTCACGGTGCATCATTGAGGAGGCGGGGGGCAGATGATCGAGATGTTCGACGAACGCATCGTGGCGACCGGGCGGCTTCCGCTGTTCGGCTTCTTCGTCGCGTTCATGGTCACTTTCGTGCTGACGCGGGTGAACGTCCGGCTGATCCGCGCGGACGTGCGCTGGTGGTTCCGGAACGTGAAGGCCGGCGACGTGCACATCCACCACGTCGTGTTCGGCGTGGTGCTGATGCTGATGGGCGGGGTGGCGAGCCTCGCCGTCCCGGACGCCTACGTCGGCCTCGACCTCGCCGCGGCGGTGGTGTTCGGCATGGGCTCCGCCCTCGTCCTGGACGAGTTCGCGCTGATCCTGCACCTCAGCGACGTCTACTGGACGGAGAAGGGCCGCGCGTCCGTCGACGCCGTGTTCGTCGCCATGGCGGTGACCGGGCTGCTGCTGCTCGGCATCCGCCCCCTCGGCTACGAGGGCATCGCGCCCGACCCGGGCACCGGACTGATCACCCGCGTCTACGTCGCCTCCCTCGCGGTCAACCTCGTCCTCGCCGTGGTCACGCTGCTGAAGGGCAAGATCTGGACGGGGCTGCTCGGGCTGTTCGTGCCCGCGCTGCTGATCTTCGGTGCGATCCGGGTGGCGCGGCCCGGCTCGCCCTGGTCGCGCTGGCGCTACGACCCCGGCTCGCGCCGCTACCAGCGGGCCGTCCGGCGCGAGACGAGGCTCAGGCGGCCGCTGATCCGCGCCAAGATCTGGGTGCAGGAGTTCATCGCGGGCCGGCACGACCTCATCCCGCCCGAGCTGCTGCAGCGCCGCACCGAGGCCGCCGAGCGGGCCCGCCGCCGCAAGCTGGCCCGCGCCGCCGCCCGCGCCGAGCGGCGCGCCGAACGCCGGGCCGAACGCGGCCGGGCGCGCCGGGCCGAGCGCAGGGCTGCACGTCGCGCCGCCGCGCGGGCGCAGCGGGAGGCCGTCGAGCGTGCCGAACGCAACGCCGCGGCCCGCGCCCACCGGGAGGCCGCCGCCCGGGCGCGCCGCCGCACCCTGTCGCGCGTGCGGGGGCAGACCGGGTCGCGCCTGCGGACCCGCGCCGCGTCCGCCCGGCGTGCCCGCGGCCGCGCGCACGGCGACGAGCCGCCGTCCGGGGAGCAGCCGCCCGCGCAGGCCCCCGAGCTCAGTCCATGACGGGGGCGACGGCCCGGACCGTGTCGATCGTGTCGGCTTCGGCGGCGGACTTGTCGGGCCGGTAGCGCAGGACGCGGGCGAACCGCAGCGCGATGCCGCCGGGATAGCGGGGGCTGTGCTGGACGCCGTCGAACGCGATCTCGACGACCAGTTCGGGCCGGACGTGCACCGTCCAGGAGTCCTCGCGCACGGCCAGCGCGCGCAGCTTCTCCGTCTGCCAGGCGAGCAGCTCGTCGGTGAGCCCCTTGAAGGTCTTGCCGAGCATGACGAAGCCGCCGGTCTCGGGGTCGCGGGCGCCGAGGTGCAGGTTGGACAGCAGGCCCTGCCGGCGGCCGTGCCCCCACTCGACGGCGAGGACGACGAGGTCGAGGGTGTGCCGGGGCTTGACCTTGATCCAGCCCGCGCCGCGCCGCCCGGCCGTGTACGGGGTGTCGAGGGACTTGACCACGACGCCCTCGTGGCCGCGCGCGACGGCCTCGTCGAAGACCTCCTTGGCCCGCGCGGGGTCGCCGGTGACCGCACGGGGCATCCGCAGCTCCTCCGGGACGACCCGCGCGAGCGCCTCGTACCGCTCGGCCCCGGGCGCGTCGAGCAGGTCCTCGCCGCGCGCGCCCTGCGGAGGGGCGTCGCCGGCCTCCACGAGGTACAGCACGTCGAACAGGAAGACGGCCAGCGGCACCGGCTCGGTGTCCTTCGCCGTGCGGGTCGCGGTGCGGGCGGAGGTGACCTGGAACGGGTGGGGGCGGCCGTCCGGCCGCAGGGCGATCAGCTCGCCGTCGAACACGGCCTCGCGGACGGGCAGCCCCCGCACCGCCTCCACCACCTCCGGCAGCCGGGAGGTGATCTCGTCCAGCGTCCGGGTGAACACCCGGACCCCGCCGCCGGACACGTGCACCTGCGCGCGGATGCCGTCGAGCTTCCACTCGACGGCCGCCTCGCCCCTGAGCTTGGCGAAGGCCTCGTCGACCGACGGCGCGGCGGCGGCCAGCATCGGCTTGACCGGCCGGCCCACCTCCAGCGTGAACGCGCGCAGCCCGTCCACCCCCTCGGCGAGGGCGGTCGTCGCGACCGGGCCGAGCGAGCCGCGCAGCATGAACGCGCGCCGGACCTCGGCGGACGGCACCCCCGCCGCCGCCGCGATCGCCTCGGCCATCACCCCGTCCAGCGCGCCCTGCCGCAGCTCGCCCGCCAGCAGCCTGATGAGGAAGCCCTGCTCGGGGGCGGTGGCGCGGCCGAACAGCGCCGCGAGCAGCTCGCGCCGCCGGGCGACCGAACCGGGCCCGGACACCGCGCCGATCTCGCCGAACGCCGCGTCCACCCCGGGGACGGTCAGGGACGGCTCCGCGGCGGGCGGCGGGAGGTCGCGCAGCGCGGCGTACCCCACCCCGATCTGGCGTTGCGGCAGCTCGCCGGACAGGTAGGCGACCACGGTCGCGGCCTCGCCCGCGTCGGCCGCGCGCAGGCACTCCGCGAGCGCGGACACCTTGGCCTTGCGGCCCGAGGTGCCCGCGACCGCCTCCGAGGTCCGTGCGATGTCCGCTATCAGCATCCCTTCATTGTGACCACCGGGTCTGACGAACGGCACCGCCAGGGGGCCTGGTCACGCGCGGCGGCCCTGGTTACGTTGGCGGGTGGCGGGAACGGTCGGCGGGACGGGAGTGAGGAGCGCGGCGTGGGCCTTCAGCGTCCGGTCGAGCCTTTCCACCGCCCCTACTCCGGCCCGGAGCCGCCGGCCCCGGGACGCCGCCCGCGCAGGCTGATCGCGCTGCTCGCGGCGGCCATGGCGCTCGCCGCCGCGGCGGTCGTGGTCGTCCTGGTCATGTCCGGGGGGAGCGAGCAGCAGGCCGCCCGGCGGACGCCCCGGGGCGGCCCGTCGCGGACGCCGCCGGGCAGCCCGTCCGCGACGCCGGGCCCGCCCGAGAAGGTGATCAACGCGCTCCCGGCGCCGTGCGGGACGGTCGCGGCGGCCACGGCCGAACGGGCCGTGCCGAAGGCGACGCGGCGGCAGAGCGCGAACTCGACGCTCACGACGTGCACGTTCTCCTCGACCGGCTCGGCGTTCCGCTGGCTGCGAGTGGAGGCGCACCTGTACGCGCCGGGCGACACCGCTTCGCCCGTCCAGGACGCCGAGGGCTACTACGACGCGCAGTGGGCCCAGGCGCACGACGCGCCGCTCGTGCGGACCGTCACCCTGGAGCGCCGGGACGGCATCGGGGACGAGGCGTACCGCTGGTTCAAGACCGACGAGGGGCAGCCGACCGTGGTCGGGCAGGTCACGGCACGGATCCGCAACGCGGTCTTCACGGTCAGCTACAGCGAGCAGGCGCCGCGCGGGGGACGGGCGGACGCCCGGGAGCGCGCCTGCCTCGAGACCGCCACCGCGGTCGCCCGCGAAGTCCTCGCCGCGCTGAACCGTTCCTGACCTGAATCGGCCGATCATGGCTTCATTTCTGGCGGCACCTTCTAAGGTGAACCGGTAAAGGGGAGGGTGTGCGCCGATCGAGCTTTCCCGCCGGGCATGATGATCGGTGCGCAGCGAGTCTGGGGAGGAGGGGGTCGACGTCGTGACCATGCCATCGTTCGGAGTGTCCTGGGTGCGTGACATCCGGGGCTAGCAGCCCTTACTTGCCTGAGGGCCGCGGAGTGGTCCCCGCTCCGCGGCCCTTTCGCATGCCGTGTCCGGACCAGTGCCCCGCCATTGCCGAACCATTTTCTAATAATCGGTTCGAGGCTGGGGCGAATGGCGGCCGTCAGGGCTCCAGCAGTCCCGCCCCGGCCCATACGCCGCGCGCCCGGCCGTCCAGGAAACCGACCTCGTCCAGGAACGCGGTGCATTTACGGAACGACCACGCCATCGTCGCGCGCCGGTGCGGGCTGCGCGCCGCCACGCGCCGCGCCAGCCGCGGGTCCAGCCCCACCGCCGTGTAGCAGGACGGATGGACGAGCTGCGCGGCCATCAGCCGCGTGGCCTGCGCCATCCAGTACGCCGCCATCCGCCGCCGCACCGCGGGCATCTCCGCGACCAGCCGCTTCAGCTCCTCCCGCGCGTACCTGATGTGCCGGGCCTCCTCGACGACGTGGATCCTGGTGACCTGGCGGATCAGCGGCTGGACGTTCTCGTCCGGGAAGGTCAGCCGCTGGAACGCGTCGGTGAGCTCCTCCACGATCAGCGTCCCGGCGAACATCGGCACCGGGTCGTACACGGCGCCGAACAGCTTGGCGAAGTGGAACTCCAGCGCCCGCGGCCGGTGCGTGCGCAGCCCGCACGTGCGCACCATCCGGGCGAACATCCGCGAGTGGCGGCACTCGTCGGCGATCTCCGTCAGCGCGTAGGCCACATGGTCGCTGTCGTAGCGGTGCCGGTAGGCGTGCATCACCAGCGACTGCATCAGCAGCATCTCCGACCAGATGCCGAACGAGGCGATGCTGCACATCTCCCGCTTGGTCAGCTCCACCCGCTGCCGGTGCGTCAGCCCGTCCCACAGCGGCGTCTCGTAGACCGACGTGAGCCGGGGCGGGAAGTAGAACACGTCCGGGTCCTGCGGGACGTCCCAGTCGACGTCCACGTCCGGGTCGAAGGAGTGCTTGCGGGAGGCGCGCAGCAGCCGTTCGGCGACCACCTCCCGATGGGTCAGCTCCAGCGTGTGGTCGCCGTCGCCGCACCGGATCCGCGCCGTCCGGTTCCGGGGGCGGCCGTCGCTCGGCAGGACATCGGGGGGCATCGAACCTTCTCCTCTCACCGCGGGGGAGAGTCGGGGGGCCGCGCCCGGCGGGCGCTAGCCCCGGGCGGGAATCCTGGCCAGCAGGCGCAGGGAGGCGGGGGACACCCTGGAGAGGGCGTGCAGAAGGTGCCCCTCGGCGTTGACGGGCACGACGGGCTTGTTCTTGATGATGGCGTGGACGACCCGCTCGGCGACCTTCTCCGGCGGGTAGTTGCGCAGCTTGATGGCGCGCTGCCCGCGCTCGCGCAGTCGTGCCCGGGCCTCGGCGTCGCCCTCCAGATGGATCGCGTTGTCGACGATGCTGGTGCTGACGAACCCGGGGCAGACGGCCGTGACGCCGATGCGCGAGCCGGCCAGCTCGGCTCGCAGGCACTCGCTGAGCATGAGGACGGCGGACTTCGTCGTGCAGTAGGCGGGCATGGCGCGCCACGGCGCGAACGCGGCCGCGGACGCGATGTTGACGATGTGGCCGCCGAGGTTCGGCTTGTCGGGCTTGTTGGGCAGCGCGTTCACGCGGTCGCGCATCTGGCGGCCGAACAGCCGGCAGCCGTGGACGACGCCCCACAGGTTCACGCCGAGGATGCGCTCCCAGTCCTCGACGCCGGTGTCCAGGAAGGGGCCGGTGACGGCGATGCCCGCGTTGTTGACGACGATGTCGGGGACGCGGTGGGTCTCCTTCACCCGCGTGGCGAAGTCCTCCATCGCGGCCTCGTCCGCCACGTCCACCTCGTAGGCGGTGCCGCCCGCGCCGAGCGTCTTGGCGAGGGCGGCCGTGCGCTCGGCGGCGGGAAGGTCGATGTCGGCCGCGACGACGGAGGCGCCGTTCCCGGCCAGGGCGAGGGCGACGGCCCGGCCGATGCCGCTGCCGGCTCCGGTGACGACGGCGAGCGCTCCGTCGAAGTGCGCGAGGGGCATCCAGACCTCCGAGGTGTGCGGCGGATCGAATGATCTGAACTTACTCAGCCCGCCGCCGCCGCGTCGGCGATGACGGCGTCCACCTCCGCTTTGCGGGCGGTCTCCTCGGCGGCGAACCGCTCGGCGTCGACCGTCTCGGCGATCTCCTCGTCCTGGTGCATGAGGGCGTCGAGGTCGGCCTTGGACATGTCCAGGACGCCCATGTCGTCATAGGCGCGCCGGATGCGGTCGCTCCACAGCCCGATGTCCTTCACGCACGGCACGATGCGGCTGAACAGCAGGCTCTGGAACATCCGCATGTACGGCGAGTTCTCGACCATCTCGTCGACCTCCTTCGGGTCGATCCCGAAGTTGGTCCAGATCTCCCGGCCGCGGATGCGGTCGCGCATCAGGTAGCAGCCCTCGATGACGAAGTCCTCGCGCTCGCGGAGCTCGGCCGGCGAGAGCTGCCTGTAGTAGTCGCGCAGCGCCAGCCGGCCGAACGCGACGTGGCGCGCCTCGTCCTGCATGACGTAGGCGAGGATCTGCTTGGGCAGCGGCTTGGTGGTGACGTCGCGGATGACGCCGAACGCGGCGAGCGCGAGGCCCTCGATGAGCACCTGCATGCCGAGGTAGGGCATGTCCCAGCGCGAGTCGCCGAGGGTCTCGTTCAGCAGGTCCTGCAGCTTGGTGTTGATCGGGTAGACCATCCCGACCTTCTCGTGCAGGAACCGCGTGAACAGCTCGACGTGGCGGGCCTCGTCCATCGTCTGGGTGGCGGAGTAGAACTTGGCGTCCAGGTCGGGCACCGACTCCACGATGCGGGCGGCGGTGACCATCGCCCCCTGCTCGCCGTGCACGAACTGGGAGAACTGCCAGGACGTGGAGTGCCGCCGCAGCTCGCCGCGCTCCTTCTCCGAGAGCATGTCCCAGTACTTCGTCCCGTAGATGGCGAGGGACTGGTCGGGGACGCCGAGGACGTCGTGCGGATCGACCTCCAGGTCCCAGTCGATGCGCTTGACCGAGTCCCACTGCTTGTCCTTGCCCTTCTGGTAGAGGGCGAGGAGGCGGTCGCGGCCGTCGTCGTACTCCCAGGTGAACCTGGCGTCGCCGGTCATCGGCACGGTCCAGGTCTCGGACGGGACGGAGTCGGTGTACAGGTCGTGGGTCGACATGGGCGTCCTCCCCGAACGCGGGCGCGCACCGCCCGCTGGTACGTACGCTGTACGTCTTACGTACAGCGTACGTACCGTGTCATGGGACACTTGCGGGTGTCAACGGCGAGGAGGAGCGCAGAGCGATGGCGAGTCGTGTGACCTCCGACACCCCGCGGCCGGGTCTGACCCGCGCGCGCATCGTGCGGGCGGCGGTCGAGCTGATCGAGCGGGAGGGCGCGGACGCGCTGTCGATGCGCCGGGTCGCCGCCGAGCTGGACGTCGCCGTGATGTCGCTCTACAACCACGTCCCGAACAAGGGCGCTCTGCTGGAGGGCGTGGCCGAGCACGTCGTCGCGGGCCTGGAACTGCCCGACGACCCGTCCGAGCCGTGGCAGGAACGCGCGCGTGCGCTCGTGCGGGCGTTCCGGAAGGTCGCGCACGACAACCCGCGCTGCATGTCGATCGTTCTCACCCACAAGGTCGACACGCCGGTGGGGCTGCGTCCGGCCGAGCGCGCCCTGGCCCTCGCCGACGCGGCCGGGTTCGACGGCGAGACGGCCGTGCGCATCATGCGGGCGCTCATCGCCTACGCGCTCGGCGCGCAGATGCGCGAGATCGGCATGGCGAAGATGCTGGGGCACCTCGCCGAGACGGGCGCCCAGGCGTGGTCGCGGCTCGACCCGGAGGAGTTCCCGCACGTCATCGCCTACGGTCCGGCGCTGGCCGACGTCGATGCCGAGACCGACTTCGAGTTCGGCCTCGACCTGCTCATCGGGGCGCTGGACGCGCTTCCCCGGTCAGGTACGGGCTGAGGCCGTTCCAGCAGAAGTCGGTCATGTAGCGGGCCGCGTCCTCCGCCGACACGTCGGGCCGGCCCGTCTGCCACAGCGCCAGGCGCTCGCTCGCGCCCATGATGATCTGCGTGAACGCCTCGATCGCGCCGGCCGGCGCGGACGGTGCGAACGTGCCGAGCACGCCGGCGATGAGCGCGCTCTGCTGCCGCCGGGTGTCGTCCACGGCCTGGGCGGCCTCCGGGGTGGCGGCCAGCGGCTCGCGCAGCAGCATCGCGAACGACCTGCTGTGCTCGTCGATGAAGCGGAAGTAGGCGACCATCCCGCGCCACAGGATGTCCTCAGGGGTGGTGGCGCCCGCCATCGCCTTCTGGGTGACCTCGAACAGCTCGGCCTTGGAGCGGCTCACGCACGCCACGAGCAGGCCGTCCTTGGAGCCGAAGTACTCGTAGAGCATCGGCTTGGAGATCCCGCAGCGCTCGGCGATCTCGTCCATGGAGGCGGCCTGGTAGCCGCGCTCGCCGAACACCCGCTCCGCCACGTCCAGCATCTGGCGCTCGCGCTCGGCGCGCGACATCCGGCGGCGGCGGGGCGGGGGTGTGGCGGCACTCACAGGAGAACCCCTCTGTTGGACCTACCGTCAGTAACCTACTCGCGGTAACTTACTGCGAGTAGGTTATCTGAGAGGAGGGGTCATGAGCGACCGCGCCCCGGCGATCGTCATCATCGGCTCCGGGTTCGCCGGCCTCGGCATGGCGATCCGGCTCAAGCAGTCCGGCTTCCACGACTTCGTCGTGCTGGAGAAGAGCGAGGCGCTGGGGGGCACCTGGCACGACAACACCTATCCGGGCTGTGCCTGCGACGTCCCGTCGCACATGTACTCCTTCTCCTTCGAGCTGAACCCGGGGTGGACGCGGATGTTCGCGCCGCAGCCGGAGATCCGCGCCTACATGGAGCGCACCGCCGACAAGTACCGGGTGCGCGAGCACATCCGGTTCGGCGCGGCGGTCGACTCCATGGAGTACGACGACGACGCCCGCCGCTGGAAGGTGGCGCTCGCCGACGGGACGGTGCTCACCCCGAAGGCCGTCGTGTCCGGCATCGGCGCGCTGCACGTCCCCTCCTACCCGGACCTGCCGGGCGTCGAGCGGTTCAAGGGGACGGCGTTCCACTCCGCCGAGTGGGACCACACCTACGACCTCACCGGCAAGCGCGTCGCCGTCATCGGCACGGGCGCGTCCGCGATCCAGTTCGTGCCGAAGGTCGCCCGGCAGGCGGGCGAGCTCGTCGTCTTCCAGCGGACGCCGCCGTGGATCCAGCCGAAGCCCGACCTGCCCATCCCCGCGCCGCTCCGCGCGGCGTTCGGGAAGGTGCCGGGCGCCGCCCGCGCGTTCCGCGGCGGCATCTACTGGGCGCTGGAGGCCCGCGCCGTCGGCTTCACCATCGACCCCCGGCTGTCCACCCCGCAGGAGAAGATCGCCCGCCGGCACATCGCCAACCAGGTCGCCGACCCGGAGCTGCGCGCCAAGGTGACGCCGGACTACACGATCGGCTGCAAGCGGATCCTGCTGTCCAACGACTACTATCCGGCGCTCTCGCGCCCGAACGTCGAGGTGGAGACCTCCGGGATCGCCGAGGTGCGGGAGAACTCGGTCGTCACCGAGGACGGGCGCGAGTACGAGGTCGACTGCGTCATCTACGGCACCGGCTTCAAGGTGACCGACGCGCTCACCGACCTGCGCGTCACCGGCCGCGACGGCGTCAAGCTCCAGGAGATCTGGGCGGACGGCATCGAGGCGCACCGCGGCACGACGATCCCCGGCCTGCCGAACTTCTTCATGCTGCTCGGCCCGAACACCGGCCTCGGCCACAACTCCGTCGTCTTCATGATCGAGGTGCAGATCCGGCACGTGCTGAGCTGCCTGCGCCTGATGCAGGAGGCCGGCGCCGACACCATCGAGCCGAAGCCGGAGGCCGCGCGCCGGTTCAACGACCGCCTCCAGCGGCGGCTGCGCCGCGCCGTGTGGAACGAGGGCGGCTGCAACAGCTGGTACCTCGACGACCAGGGCGTGAACCGCACCCTCTGGCCGGGGCACACGTTCGAGTTCTGGGCCGGGTCCCGCAAGGCGAGGCCGGAGGAGTTCGTCCTCACCCGCTGAGCGCGCGTCGGCGTGCTCGCCGCCGCAGGGTCGCACGTCTTCACGACCCGCACGGTCGACGCCCCCATTTGGAAGAATCTTGCATTTCTGCAATTTCTGTCCAAGAATACGGGTGGCCGGATCGGACGGGCCGGCTGACGACACGGGACGGCGACTTCCCCGCGGAGGCTCATGAACGACACCACCGGCACGCTGACGGACACCCTGTTCCTCTACGACAGGTCCGGGCGGCGCTACGCGTCCACCGACCGGCGCTGGCGCGGTGAGGACGGCTCACCTCTCGCGCTCAGCCCGGTGCCCGGGCCCGCACCCGACCGGATCGACACGAGCGAGCGCTCCCTCTGGCGTTACCAGTCCGCGATCCCGGTCTCTCCCCGGCACCGTGTGAGCCTCGGGGAGGGCTTCACCCCCATGCCGCCGCTGGACTGGGACGGGCGGCGCGTCCACTTCAAGCTCGAATGGTTCAACCCCACCTCCAGCTTCAAGGACCGGGGGGTCACGGTGATGATCTCCCATCTGCGGGGGCAGGGGGAGGCGCGCGTCCTGGAGGACAGCTCCGGCAACGGCGGCTCCTCGGTCGCCGCCTACGCGGCCGCCGCCGGGATGGACGCGAAGATCATCGTTCCCGCGGCGACGTCGGCCGCCAAGATCCTTCAGGCCCGCGCGTACGGCGCCCGGATCGAGCTCGTCGCGGGCACCCGCGAAGAGGTCTCCGACGAGGCGATCCGCCAGTCCGAGCAGACCTTCTACGCCAGCCACAACTGGCACCCCTACTTCCTGCAGGGCACGAAGACGATCGCCTACGAGATGTGGGAGTCGCTCGGGTTCAGGGCGCCGGACAACGTCGTGCTCGTCGCCGGCGCGGGCAGCAACGTCCTCGGCTGCGACATCGGATTCGGCGAACTGCTCGAAGGAGGCCGGATCGACCGGCTCCCCAGGCTTCTGGTCGGCCAGCCGGAGCACTGGGCCGCGATCGCCGACACGGTGAACGGGATCGACCCGCGGAGCCGGGGACCACGGGTGCCGACGATCGCGGAGGGCGCCTCCATCGCCGCTCCGGTCCGGCTCCCGGAGGCCGTCGAGGCGATCCGCCGCTCGGGCGGGGCGGCGGTGGCGGTCACCGAGGACCGGATCCACCTGGCCGTGCGCAAGCTCGCCTCGCGCGGACTGTACGCCGAGCCGACCAGCGGCGTCGCCGCGGCGGCCCTCGACCACTTCCTGGCCGACGGCACCATCGGCCCTGGCGAGACCACCGTCGTCGTCCTCACCGGCGCCGGACTCAAGTCGGCGGAGGCGATGGCCACCGTCTTCGACGACGGCGCCCCGGACGGGAGGAGCCGCACGTGACCGCCGACGTCCCCGAGGACTCCGACGCCCCCGCCGACCCCGACGAGCACCTTCTCCTGGAAGCCGAGAAGATCGCGATCGCGATCGGACGCATGTTCCCCGGCCTCTGCGAGGTGGTCCTCCACGACCTGCGCCGGCCGGAGCACGCGATCCGCGTCATCGAGAACAACCTGTCGGGCCGCAGGGCGGGGGACTCCGCCACCGAACTGGGGCTCCGCCGGATCGCGGACCCGGACTACCCGAGCGTGATCCAGAACTATCCCAACCGGTTCCCCGACGGCCGTCCGGTGAAGAGCACGTCCATCGGGATCAAGAACGCCCGGGGCCGCTACGTCGCGGCGCTCTGCCTGAACCTCGACGTGTCGACCCTGTCTCCCCTCACGCTCGCCCTGGCCAACCTGGTGGCGACCGAGGCCGAGCACCGGGAAGAGGCGCTGGAGACCCTGGAGAACCGCCCGGCGCGGGAGTTGCGCGAGGTCATCGAGACGTTCGCCGCCGGACGGGCCGCCACCCCGCGCGCACTCGGCCGTGCGGCCAAGAAGGACCTCGTCCGGCGACTGCACCGTGACGGCTACTTCGACACCCGGGGTTCCACCGAGGCCATCGCCGACCTGCTGGGAATTTCGCGGAGCACCGTCTACAACTACGCCAGGCGGCCCTGACGGCCCGTCAGGCTCACTTCGCGGGGGAGAACCTGCCGCACCCTTCGTGAGCCGGGCGTCACCCGTTTCCCGCGGACCCCTCCAGGTGGCGCAGCGTGAACTGGGCGGACGCGAAGTCGCCGCCCTGCGGAACGCCGTCGCCGACGAACGTGTCGGGGATGCCGTAGGAGGCGGCGTCGTCGTGGGGCGCGTAGCCGAGCCGCTCGTCGAGCTCCCAGAACCGGCGCGCGTTGGCCGACACCGCGTACGCCGCGAGGAACCCCGGCGACGGGACGGTCAGCGCCGCGAGGACGAAGCCCGCGCAGTCGCGGTGGCTCAGCCAGGTCGCGAGGTGGCGCGGCTCGGTCGGGTGCAGTTCGAGGCTGCCGATGCGCAGGCACACCACGTCCATGCCGAACTTGTCGGCGTAGAGCCGGCCGAGCGCCTCGACCGCGACCTTGCTTACCCCGTACAGGCCGTCGGGCCGCGGCGGCATGGCGGGCGACACGGTCTCCGTGGACGGGTAGCAGCCGGTCAGCCGGTTGCTGCTGGCGAGGACGACGCGCGGCACCCCGGCCACGCGGGCGGCCTCCAGGATCCGCTGGGTGCCGAGGATGTTGCCCTCGACCAGGTCGGGGAACGGCGCCTCGTCCGGGACGCCGGCCAGGTGGACGATCGCGTCCGCGCCCCGCACGATCCGCGCCGTGTCCGAGAGGTCGCCGCGGTGCACGACCTCGTTCGGCGCCTCGACGTGCATCGGCGCGAGATCGGCCAGCACGAGCCGCTCCGCCTCGTCGCGCAGCGGCGTCCGCAGTGCGGTGCCGACCCGTCCGGCGGCGCCGGTCAGCACGATCGTCCCGAGAGTCATGCGCACAGTGTTCCATCCGCCGGTGTCCCCCGCGCCGGTGCCAGGGGACGGGTCCCGCCACCGTCTGCAACTACGCCAGGCGGCCCTGGGGGCCCGTCGGGCTCACTTGGCGGGGGAGAACATCGGGCGGAAGCCCGCGACGAGCTGGCGGATCACCGGCCGCTGCTGGGCCGGGGTGCGGCCGCGCAGGTCGTGGATCGGGTCGAGACCGTCGTAGTAGGGGGCGAGCGCCAGGAACGGCAGGATCATCATCAGCCAGGTGGCGAGGACCTCCAGGTCGGCGTCCTCCCCGATGGCGCCCTGCCCCTTCCACAGCTCCAGCGTCGGGTGGATGACCAGCAGGTAGTGCTGGTTGGCCGTGTCGCGGACGACGGACCGGACGCCGTTGTCGAGCTCGAAGTTCGTGGCCGCGGTGACGCCGCGCTCCAGCGGGTGGTCGGCCATGTACTCGGTCCAGTCGCACAGGACGTCGACCAGCCACTCGTCGAAGGACTGGTCGAAGTCGATCCGCTCGATGCGGCGCTCCATCTCCTCGCGGATGCGGCGCGACGCCTCGTCGCACACGAACGCGAAGAACTCCAGCTTGTCGCTGAAGTACTGGAACAGCGAGCCCTTGGCGATGCCGGCCTCGCGCGCGATCGTGTTGAGGCTGCCCGTCGAGTACCCGTGTTCCCCGAACTCGCGCATCGCCACTTCGAGCACGCGCTCACGCTTGGCGACGTTGAGGCGGAACCAGGTCGACGTCGGCATGGACCCCTTCGACTTTCCGTCAGGAACCGGTAACCAGGAGGTCAGGATAACGGCCTCCGGCACCCCCTGTGACCCGAACGTCACCCGCGCCCCTGGCGGATCCCGGTCACCGTGCGCCGGGCCGGCCCCGGCGGGCGCGCCGGCGACTGTACAGACTCGCGGCGCGGAGGGTGGCGTCGAGGGAGAAGCGGGCGTCGGCGTTCTCGAGGCTGTCGCCGAGGTAGCCCTCCAACTGGCGGAGCCGGTACCGGACGGTCTGCGGGTGGATCTTCAGGCGCTCGCCGATGTCGACGGCGGTCGCCCGGGTGGTGACGGATTCGGTGAGCGTCTCGACGAGGCGCTTGCGCTGCCCGTCCGACACGTCCCGCAGCGGTTCCAGGTGCCGGCGGGTGAGCTCCTCGACCAGCGGCGGATCGGACAGCAGCCACATGGTCATCAGGTGGTCCTCGCAGGGGATGAGGGAGCCGTCCGGGATGACGCCCTCCTCGGCGAGGTCGAGGACGCGGCGGGCCCAGCGCACCGAGTGGGCGGCCCGTTCCAGCGGCAGGGTGAGGCCGAGGACGCAGCTGGCGTCCGGCAGCGCGGCGCGCAGCATGGTCCGCCGGTCGGCGGTGAGCGGCCCGGGGACGAGCAGGCACGGTTCCGCCGAGTCGAGGTCGGTGAGGATGTCGGTGTCGAGCGCGGAGCGGGTGCAGGGCGCCTCGGGGTGGACGGCGACGAGGGTGGCCTCGGCCGGCAGCGGCCACCAGCCGGTGGACTTGGCGAGGTCCTCGATGGCCTCGGGGACGACGGCGGGCCGCTGCAGGATCAGGTGCAGCAGCCGTCGCCGCTCCTCACGGCGGCGCAGGTCGGCGTGCCCGGTGGCCTGCTGGTAGCCGAGGCGGGCCTGGGCGACGGACTCCTCGAGGTAGACGAGCATGGCGTCGACGGCGGCGGACACGACGAAGGTGGGGACCTGCGCGCGCTCGGCGAGGACGGCGGTCCGGCGCCACGCGACGTGGAAGGCGATCCGGGCCGCGGCCTGGAGGTGGTCGAGGCTGCGCCCCTCGATGGCCTCGAAGCGGCCGAGGGAGCGGCAGGTCTCGTCGCGCTGGTCGGTGGAGGCGTCCGGATCGGAGATCCGGTCCAGGAAGGTCGGCAGCAGGATGTCGGCGCAGAGCCGGAGGGTCTGGTCGTAGGCGGGATCCGTCCGGTCGTACTCCGGGACGCTCCGCTTGATCTCGGTGATGATCTCGTTCGTGACGTCGGACAGTTCCGCGCGCAGCAGGCCGAGGAATTCTTGGAAGTCAGTCTGACTCCGGTCTTGTTCAGACAATTCTAATGCCTGCGACATGGGAAAGCGAACCTCCACATCGAGTCGGCCGGGCGCCGTGGCGCCGTCCTGCCGGCGGCGCTGGACGGGGTGTGCCCGGACGGGAGGCGAACACCCTGGAATGAGATCGATAACACCGTGAACATAAAGTCGCCAGTCGAAGGTGGCAAGGGTCTTCGGCTCGATCGGCCGCATGGCGCCGCATCTTTGCGCGCGATGTGACAAGAACGACGTTCGGTTGCTGGGCGGGTGACAAAACCGCTTGCCTGGAAGGGGGATCGCGCCGCCCGCCCGCTCCATGTTACCGACCGGTAGGCAGGTGGTGACGGTTTCGGGGAAGGGGAAGGCTAAGTCGGTGACAAATTTCTGAGGCCATTTACCGAATTGTGCCGAAGAGCCTGCGATCACCTATTGAATACTGTGTCTAGTGCGCCGTAACGTCCTCGAAACCTCCTTCCTAGCGCGAGCGGTGGTGTCGTGGGAATTGAAGTGGTCGTCGAGGGGCTGACGAAAGTCTTCGGCCGTCAGACGATCTGGCGCGATGTCACGCTCACTCTCCCGCCCGGTGAGGTGAGCGTGCTGCTGGGCCCCTCAGGCACCGGCAAGACGGTCTTCCTCAAGTCGCTCGTCGGGTTGCTCAAGCCGGAGGAGGGCCGCGTCCTCATCGGCGGGGTCGACATGGTCAACGACCGCGACCGCGACGTGTTCGAGGCGCGCAAGCGGTTCGGGCTGATGTTCCAGGACGGCGCGCTCTTCGGCTCGCTGCCGCTGTTCGACAACATCGCGTTCCCGCTCCGCGAGCACACCCGCAAGAAGGAGCCCGAGATCCGGCGGATCGTGATGGAGCGGATGGAGATGGTCGGCCTCGCCGGCGAGGAGCGCAAACTGCCCGGCCAGATCTCCGGCGGCATGCGCAAGCGCGCCGGCCTCGCCCGCGCGCTCGTCCTCGACCCGGAGATCATTCTGTGCGACGAGCCCGACTCCGGCCTGGACCCCGTCCGCACGGCGCACATCTCCCAGTTGCTGATCGACGTCAACGCGCGGATCGACGCGACGATGCTGATCGTCACGCACAACATCGACATCGCCGCGACCGTCCCGGACAACATCGGCATGCTGTACCGCCGCGACCTCATCGCGTTCGGCCCCCGCGAGGCGCTGCTGACCAGCGACGAGCCGGCCGTCCTGCAGTTCCTGCACGGCGACACGCGCGGACCGATCGGCATGTCGGAGGAGAAGGACGCCGCGCTGCTCGCCGCCGAGGCCGCCGGCCCCGTGCCCCTCCAGCGCACCCTGGAGATCCCGCCGCAGCTGCGTCCCACGCCCGGGGCGCCGCCCCGGCAGGGCGAGCTGCGGCACGCGCGGCGCCTCGACGAGATGATGCCGCGCCTCTCCCGCCGCGCGCAGGAGGCGATCCACGCCAACCGCAGGCACGCGCCGGAGGGCGGCGTCCCCGATGCGAACTGACCGCCCTCGAACCGACGAGCCGACCGCACCGCGCGGCGACGCGCGCGTGCCCGAGGAAGGAGACGCGCGTGGCGGCACCTGACTCCGCCGTTCCCGGCGCCGGTGCGCTGCGCCAGACCGGGCGGCTCTTCGCGCTCGCCGCGACGGTACTGGCGCTGTCGTTCCGGCGCCCGTTCCAGCTTCGCGAGCTGGTCCAGCAGTTCTGGTTCATCGCGTCGGTGTCGATCCTGCCGACCGCGCTCGTGTCCATCCCGTTCGGCGCGGTCATCTCGCTCCAGGTCGGGTCGCTGGCCAAGCAGCTCGGCGCGCAGTCGCTCACCGGCGGGGCGAGCGTCCTCGCCGTCGTGCAGCAGGCCAGCCCGCTGATCGTGGCGCTGCTGATCTCCGGCGCGGCCGGGTCGGCGATCTGCGCGGACCTCGGGTCCCGGACGATCCGCGAGGAGATGGACGCGATGGAGGTGATGGGCGTCTCGCCCATTCAGCGCCTCGTGGTCCCGCGCGTCCTCGCCTGCATGGCGGTCGCGGTGCTGCTGAACGGCCTGGTCTCCGTCGTCGGGGTCGCGGGCGGCTACTTCTTCAACGTGCTGCTGCAGGACGGGACGCCCGGCGCCTACCTCGCCTCGTTCTCCGCGCTCGCGCAGCTGCCCGACCTGTACATCGGCGAGTTCAAGGCGCTGATCTTCGGATTCATCGCCGGCGTGGTGGCCGCCTACCGCGGCCTGAACCCGAACCCCGGCCCGAAGGGCGTCGGGGACGCGGTCAACCAGTCGGTCGTCATCACGTTCCTGATGCTGTTCTTCGTCAACCTCGTGCTGACCGCCATCTACCTGCAGGTCGTCCCCCCGAAGGGAGCGTGACATGGCGGTCCCCGGGGTTCGCCGCCTCCGCCCGGTGAAGCTGGTCTCCTGGCTGGACCAGCCCGGCGACCAGCTCGGCTTCTACGTCCGGGCGCTGCTGTGGACGCCGCGCGCGCTGCGCCGGTACCTGCGCGAGTCGCTGCGGCTGCTCGGCGAGGTCGCGTTCGGCAGCGGCGCGCTCGCCGTCATCGGCGGCACCGTCGGCGTGATGATCGGCATGACGGTGTTCACGGGAGTCGTCGTCGGCCTGTCCGGCTACGCCGCGCTCGACCAGATCGGGTCGGCGGCGTTCACCGGCTTCGTGTCGGCGTACTTCAACACCCGCGAGATCGCCCCCCTGGTGTCCGGGCTGGCCCTGTCGGCGACGGTCGGCGCCGGGTTCACCGCGCAGCTCGGCGCGATGCGGATCAACGAGGAGATCGACGCGCTGGAGGGCATGGGCATCCAGTCGGTGCCCTACCTGGTCACCACCCGGATCATCGCGGGGACCGTCGCGATCGTCCCGCTGTACGGCATCGGGCTGCTCAGCTCCTATCTGGCCTCCAGACAGGTGACGCTCTGGTTCAACGGGCAGTCGGCCGGCACCTATGACCACTACTTCGACATCTTCCTCGCTCCGGAGGACGTGCTGCTCTCGTTCGCCAAGGTGCTGATCTTCAGCGTGATGGTGGTGCTCGCGCACTGCTACTACGGCTACCGCGCGGTCGGCGGCCCCGCCGGCGTGGGCGTCGCCGTCGGCCGGGCGGTCCGCACCGCGATCGTGCTGATCAGCGTGACGGACTTCTTCGCCAGCCTCGCCATCTGGGGTGCCACGACCACCGTGAAGGTGACGGGCTGACATGGGGCCGAACTGACATGGGGTGGATCTGACATGGGGTGGATCTGACATGGCTCGGCGTACCACCCGGCACGTGGTCGGGCAGCGCCTCACCGGGGTGGTGTTCCTGCTCGTCCCGGCGCTGCTGGTCTGGTTGTCGATCGCGATCTACGACAAGCGGTTCACCGACGCGACGATGGTGACGCTGCGCACCTCGACGGCCGGGCACGAGATGCACGCGATGGCGGACGTGAAGGTCCGCGGCGTCGTCGTCGGCGAGGTCCGGTCCATCACGGCAAACGGGGCCGGCGCGAAGCTGGAGCTGGCGCTGAAACCGGGAATGACCGACCGGATCCCGGCGGACGTCCAGGCGCGGCTGCTGCCGACGACGGTGTTCGGCGCCCGGTTCGTCTCGCTCGTCCCGCCGCCCGGGTCGGCGGGACGGCCGATCGCCGACGGCGACGTGATCTCCGAGGACCGCAGCCGGAACGCGGTGGAGCTGTCGGAGGTCCTCAACCACACGATGGACCTGCTCGACACCGTCCAGCCGGCGAAGCTCTCCGCGACGCTGAACGCCATGGCGCGGGCGCTGGAAGGGCGCGGCGACCAGATCGGCCGCAACTTCGAGCAGCTCGACGCGTTCCTGACCAGGCTGAACCCGGAGGTCCCGGCGCTCGCCCGCAACCTCCAGGAGCTGGCGACGTTCACCCGGCACGCCTCCGACGCGGCGCCCGACCTGCTCCAGGCGCTCACGGACTTCACGGTCACCAGCCGGACGATCGTCGACCAGCGCACCGCCCTCGCGACCCTGTACGACGCGGTGTCGGGATCGTCCACCGACCTCGAGGACTTCCTGCGTGCCAACTCCGGCAACATCATCGCGCTGGCGACCGAGAGCCGGGGGAGCCTGGACCTGATGCGCCGCTACGCCCCGGCCGCGCCCTGCACGTTCCGCGCGCTCGCCGGCTTCATCCCGACGATGAACAAGGTCCTCGGCAAGGGGACGAACGAGCACGGCGTCCACGGTGTGGTCGTGCCGGTCACGAGCAAGGGCCGCTACGTCCCGGGCAAGGACGCCCCCCGCTACGACGGCGGCGGCGGCCCGCGCTGCCCGGGCGTCCCCTACCTCGGGACCGGGGACGGGGTGCGGGTGCTGCCCGCCGGCGGCGCGCCGGGCCAGGGCGGCGCGGCCGGCAGCGGCCTCGGCCCCGCGAACTCGGCGTCGGAGAACGACCTGGTCAACGAGCTCGCCGGGGCGCCGCTGGACGAGGTCCCCGAGGAGCTGCCGGACTGGTCCAGCGTGCTGGTCGGGCCGATCTACCGGGGCACGGAGGTGACGGTGAAGTGAGGCTCACCGGTCAGGGGATCAAGGGCATGGGCTTCCCGCTCGTCAGCTCGCTGATCTTCATCGTGGTCACGGTGCTGGCGACCGCGCTGCTGGCGTCCAGCATCACCGGCGCCACCAGCGGCGACCGCGTCACCTACTACGCCAAGTTCACCGACGTGGCCGGGCTCCATCCGGGGCACGGCGTGCGGATCGCGGGCGTCGAGGTCGGCCAGGTCGAGGAGATCGAGGTCAGCGACCGCCGGCTCGCCCGGGTGAAGATCTCCGTCGACCGGGACCGGCGGATCCCCGCGTCGGCGACCGCCGCCGTCAAGTACCTGAACCTGGTCGGCGGCCGGTACGTCTCCCTCGGTCAGGGCACAGGCTCGCCCGGCCAGGTACTGAGGCCCGGTGGGACGATCCCGGTCGAGCACACCGCCGGGACGCTCAACCTCACCCAGCTGTTCCAGGGGTTCCAGCCGCTCATGCAGGCGCTGTCGCCCGGGGACGCCAACAAGCTCTCGGAGTCGGTCGTCAGGGTGCTCCAGGGCGAGAGCGGCACCGTGGAGAGCCTGCTGCGCACCGTCGGTGAGCTGACGAGCACGCTCGCCGCCAAGGACAAGGTGATCGGCCAGCTCATCGCGAACCTCGACAGCGTCGTCCAGACCATCAACGGGCGGGACCGGCAGCTCGTCGACCTGGTCACCACGCTGCGCCGGTTCACCTCCGGCCTCGCCGCCGACCGCGTCCCGATCGGCGAGGCGCTCGGGTCGGTCGCCGACCTGACCACCGCCACCGCCGGGCTGCTCCAGGTCTCGCGGGACCCGCTGAAGGACGACATCGTCCAGCTCGGCCGGCTCAGCGACAACCTCAACCGCGACGAGCCGCTGCTGACGCGCTTCCTCCAGCGCTCGCCCGGGAAGATGGCGACCTTCGGCCGCCTGGCCTCCTACGGCTCGTGGGTGAACTTCTACCAGTGCGAGGTGAAGTTGATCGGCGTCAGCTACGCGGGCTCCGACCTGTCGGACCAGCCGCCTCCGACCGGCCTGCCGATCAAGGACGCGAGGTGCCGCGGATGACGCCCCCGACCCCGCCCCCCGGCGGCCCGCCCCCCGTCCCCCCGGCGGGCGGGCCGCCCCGGCCGCTGCCGCGCGCCCTGCCGCGCCCGAAGCGGGGCCGGCCGCGGCTGAAGCCGTTGCGCGACCGGAACCCGATCGGGGTGGCGGTCGTCGGCATCGTGATCCTGCTCGTCCTCGGCACGCTCGCCTACCGCGCCGACCGGCTGCCGATCGTCGGCGGCGGGACGACGTACAGCGCGTACTTCTCCGAGGCCGCCGGGCTGGACCCCGGCCAGGAGGTCCGTGTCGCCGGGGTGAAGGTCGGCAAGGTCACCGGCGTCTCGCTCAAGGGGAACAAGGTCGAGGTCACGTTCCGGGTGAAGGACACCTGGGTCGGGAACGCGACCCGCGCCACCATCATGATCAAGACGCTGCTGGGGTCGAAGTACCTCCAGCTGGACCCGCTCGGCTACCGCGGGCAGAACCCGAAGGAGCCGATCCCGCTCGACCGGACCGTGGCCCCCTACGACGTCACGACGGCGTTCCAGGACCTCGGCCGGACGTTCGAGCAGCTCGACACGACCAAGCTCGCGCAGAGCCTGGAGACGATCTCCACGACGTTCGAGGACACCCCGGCCGACGTCCGGGTCGCGCTGCGCGGCCTGTCGGCGCTGTCCACCACGATCGCCTCGCGGGACGCCGAGCTGTCCCGGCTGCTCGCCGGGACCAAGCGGCTGTCCGGCACGATCGCCGCGCAGAACTCCCAGTTCGAGACGCTCTTCAAGGACGGCAACCTGCTGCTCGGCGAGCTGCGCCGGCGGCGCGACGCCATCCACGCGCTGCTCGTCGGCACGCAGCGGCTCGGCGGGGAGCTGGTCGGCCTCGTCGACGACAACCGCCGCACGCTGGGCCCGACGCTCGCGTCCCTGGAGCGGGTCGTCGGCGTCCTCCAACGCAACCAGAAGAACCTGGAGCGCGTCCTGACGACCGCCACGCCCTACATCCGCGTCCTCGGCAACGCGACGGGCAACGGCCGCTGGGTGGACGGCTACCTGTGCGGGACCGTCCCCGACGAGTACCTGAAGAACGGCAGGTGGCAACCGGAGGACCCGGACCGCTGCAAGCCGCCGCACCTGACGGGAGGACGGTGACATGGCGTCCCCCTCGACGCGCCCGGTGAAGCTGCCGAAGCTCGGCTCGCCGATCCGCGACCACCGGACGCGGGTGCTGCAAGCGCTCATCACGGTCTTCGTCCTGCTGGTCGCGATCGCGCTGGTCCCCTTCCTGGCCGGCGGGCCGACGCACCGGATCACCGCGTACTTCGCCACCGCGATCGGCGTCTACCCCGGCTCCGACATCCGCGTCCTCGGCGTGAAGGTCGGCTCGATCGACTCCGTCGAACCGCTCGGCGACAAGGTCAAGGTCGAGATGCGGGTGGACGGCGACGTCGACGTCCCCGCCGGCGCCCGCGCCGTCGTCATCGCGCCGAACCTGGTGTCGGACCGGTACGTCCAGCTCGACCCCGCCTACGACGGCGGCCCGAAGATGGCCGACGGCGCGTCGATCGGTGTGAGCAACACCGCGACCCCACTGGAACTAGACCAGCTCTACGCCGCGGTCCGGAAGATCTCGGGCGACCTCGGCCCGCGGGGGGTGAACGCGCAGGGCGCCCTGTCGGACGTCATCCGGGTCGGCGCCGCCAACCTCGGCGGCAACGGGCAGGCGCTCAACACCATGATCTCGGGCCTCGGCAAGGCGTCGCAGACCCTCGCCGACAACAGCGGCGACCTGTACGCGACCGTCGCCAACCTCAACAGGTTCAGCGAGATGCTCCGCGCCAACGACGGGCAGATCCGCCTCGCCGAGAACCAGCTCGCCGAGGTGAGCGGGTTCCTCGCCGCCGACCGCGACGAACTCGGCGCGGCCCTGCGCGACCTCGCGCGGGCGCTCGCCGAGGTGAAGGGGTTCATCCAGGACAACCGCGCGGCGCTGAAACGGAACGTCGGCAAGCTCACGGACGTCACCCAGGTCCTGGTCGACCAGCGGGCGTCGCTCGCCGAACTCCTCGACACCGCGCCGCTGGTGACGCAGAACGCCCTGAGCGCCTACGACCCGAAGACCCGGACGCTGATGGCGCGCGGCAACCTCCTGGAGATCACCAAGGCGTTCGGCAGCCTGGACCAGCCGGGCGTCGACCCGATCGCCGCCGACCAGCGGCCGGTGTGCGCCGCGGCGGCGTCCGCCACGCGGACGCTCCGCGAGCAGTGCGACCGGCTGAAGAGGGGCGGGCTGGTCGCGGTGGCGCCGGCCCGGGAGACAGGCCTGCCGGCGCTGCCGCTGCCGCCCGCGGGCAAGATCTACGCCGGCACCGGCGGGAAGGCGGACCGCTGATGCGCACGCCCAAGCTCGTCGCGGCCCTCGCCGCCGGTGTCCTCCTGACGGCGGGCTGCTCGGTGCGGCTGGAGGACGTCCCGCTGCCCGGCGGCGCCGACCTCGGCGACCACCCCTACACGGTGAAGGTGCGGTTCGAGGACGTGCTGAACCTGGTCCCGCAGGCCGCCGTCCGTGTCAACGACGTCCCGGTCGGGCGGGTGAAGAAGGTGTCGCTGCCGGCGGGGGCGTGGCAGGCGGAGGTGACACTCGTCGTGAACGGCGACGTGCACCTGCCCGCGAACGCGACCGCCAACCTGGAGCAGTCGAGCCTGCTGGGGGAGAAGTACGTCAGGCTCGCCGCGCCGACGGCGGCGCCGTCCCCGCAGCGGCTCTCCGACGGCGCCGTGATCCCGGCGTCCCGGACGACGCGCAACGCCGACACCGAGGAGGTGTTCGGCGCGCTGTCGCTGCTGCTGTCGGGAGGCGGGCTCCCGCAGATCCGGACCATCAACCGGGAACTGAACCAGGCGCTGGGCGGGCGCGAGGACAAGGTCCGGTCCGCGCTGCGGAACCTCGACACCTTCACCGGCACGCTCAACCGGAACCGGCGGTCGATCGTGAACGCGCTCGACGGGCTGAACCGGCTGTCGTCCACGGTCAGAGCCCGCAACGGGCAGGTCGGGACCGTCCTGGACGACCTGTCGCCCGGCCTGAAGGTGCTGGAGGAGCAGCGCGGGCAGCTCGTCGAGATGCTGCGCCGGCTGGAGAGGCTCTCGGACGTCGCCGTCAAGACGATCAACGCCAGTAAGGAGGACACGGCCGCGAACCTGCGCTCTCTGGCGGTCGTCCTGCGCAAGCTCGCCGACTCCGGCCGCGACCTGCCGAAGTCCCTGGAGATCCTGCTGACCTACCCGTTCACCGACGAGGCGCTCAAGGCGATCAAGGGCGACTACCTCAACGCCTACGTCACCGTCATCGCCGCCGACGGCTTCGAGTGCGTCGTCCCGCCGGTGAAGGAGGAGGGCCCCTTCGACGGCCTCGACGACGAGGAGGGGGCGCGGGCGCGCGCCCTCGCCGCGACGCCCACGGTCCCCGGCCCGCAGCCGGCGCCCTGCCCGGACACGGCGGCGGGCCGCGGCTCCGGAGCCGCCGTGCCCGGCGCCGGGACTCCCACCGCGGGGACTCCGGCCACCGGGGCCCCCGCCACGGGGACACCGCGACCGGTGACGCCGAGCCGGGCACCCGGGAACGAGAGTCCGAGCAGCGAGCCCGCCCTTCCGCTGCCGACGCTCGGGGAGGGGAACTGACATGCTGACCCTGGTCACCCGCATCAAGATCGCCGCGTTCGTCGTGATCGCGATCGTCGTGGTGTCCTACATCGGCGTCAACTACGCCGACGTGGGCCGCTACGTCGGGCTGCGCGGGTACTACACCGTCCGGCTCGATCTGCCCAGCACCGGCGGCCTCTTCGAAGGGTCCGCGGTGTCGTACCGGGGCGTCACGGTCGGCAAGGTCGGCAAGCTCGACCTGACGCGGGACGGCGTCATCGCCGAACTCCGGATCGACGACTCGGCGCCGCACATCCCGCGCGACCTCCAGGCGATCGTCGCGAACCGCTCCGCGGTCGGCGAGCAGTACGTCGACCTGCGGCCCCGCGCCGACGCCGGGCCCTATCTGGCCCAGGGCACCACGATCCCGCGCAGCGTCACCACCACCCCGGCGCCGGTCGACGAGACGCTCAAGAGCGTCAACGACTTCACCGCCTCACTCCCGCTGAACGACACCAAGATCCTCATTGACGAGCTGGGGCTGGCGTTCGCCGGGCAGGGCCCGCACCTCCAGCAGCTCCTCGACACGAGCTCCCGGTTCATCTCGGCGTCCGACGCGGCGTTCCCCGAATCGCGCGCTCTGATCCACAACGGGGAGGCGGTGCTGCGGACGCAGAACGAGATGTCGGGGGCCTTCAAGGCGTTCGCGACCGACTCCAGCCTGCTCGCGCGGCGGCTCCGCGACTCCGACACCGATCTGCGCGAGCTGATCTCGGCCGGCCCCGGCGCGGCGGCCGAGCTGTCCGGCCTGCTCCACGACCTGGACCCGAGCCTCGGCGTGCTGCTGGCGAACCTCCTCACGACCGCCCGCGTGGCCGAGCCGCGCCAGGCCGCCATCGAGGAGATGCTGGCCAATCTCCCGCGGGTCGCGGCGATCGGCCCCAGCATCGTGGACGGGGGCAAGCTCCGGATGGGCCTGGTCACCACGTTCTTCAACCCGCAGCCCTGCACGCGCGGTTACGGCAAGACCAGGTACCGCGACGGCCTCACCCTGTCGCCCGCCCCGTTCAACACCGAGGCGCACTGCGCGGAGAGCCCGAGCAGCGGCATCAACGTGCGCGGCACCGCAAACGCGCCGCGCAAGGGCGTCCCGGCGCCGGCCAAGCCGGGCACGCTGAGCGGCCCTGAGGCGACCGGCCTGCTCGCCTCGCTGGGCCTGGCCGGGCTGGCGCGGCAGCAGGCGCCGCCCGGCGACCTCGCCGCCCTGCTCGGGCTCGGGGGTGTGCGGTGACCTTCGCGGCGACCGTGCTGCGCAAGCCGACCGGGATGATCCGGTGGATCCGTCCGGCCGGCCACGCCCTCACGGCCGCCGCCGCCGTCCTCCTGCTGCTGTCGTTCTGGTCGCTGATCCAGTCCGGACGGGGCGCCGACCACGACCTCGCCACCGCGCGGGACGAGGTGAGCCGGACCGCCGTCCGCGATCTGGCGCTGATCAACAGCATCGACCCCAAGGTGGCGGAGCTGGACATGACGCACTGGCTGGACGTCGCCACCGGCCCGTTCGCCGACGCGCTGAAACGCGACATCCCGGGCGCACGCGCGAGGTTCGCCGGGCAGAAGGCCCCCTCGCACGGACGGGTCACCGCACTCGCCGTCACCGCTCTCGACCGGTCGGCGGGCGAGGCGACCGTCCTCGCCTCCGTCCGGATCTTCACCGAGGCGGTCGGTGACGCCGCCCAGGGCACCGAGCAGCGCAAACGCTACGAGGTCGGGATGCGGAGGGTCGGTGGCGTGTGGAAGATCAGCTCGCTGAAGGCGCCGGCGCCCGGGGGGAACGGCCCGTGAGCATCACCGAGGAGCGCCCCGCGCGCCGCGACCCCGCCCCGCGGAAGAAGAGCGGGACGGCCCGGCGCCCGCTCGTCTCCCGACTCAAGCGGGCTGCCGGGCTCGGGTGGCCGGTGGCCCTCGCGCTGGCGCTGTGCCTGTCCGCCCTCGCCGTCGACGGCTGGGCCGGCAGGCGAAGCGAGCGGTCACCGGCCGCCAACCGCGCACTCGTCGACAAGGCCCGGACCGGTGCGGTCGTCGCCGACGTCTCGGCGAAGGTCGCGCGGATCTTCACCTACTCCTACACCGACCCGGCGGCCACCGAACGCGCCGCGAACGACGTCCTCACCGGCCGCGCCGTCGGCGACTACCGCAAACTGTTCGGCCTCGTGAAGCAGAACGCGCCGGTCATGAAGCTCGCCCTCACCACGAAGGTCGCGAGGGCCGGGCTGATCAGACTCTCCCGTGACGGGACGGCGGTCCTGCTGGTCCTGCTCGACCAGCAGGCCACCCGGGCCGGGAAGCCGACCGGTTCGCCGGTCGCGGCCCAGCTCATCGTCACGGCCCGCGACGAGCACGGCTGGCGCATCAGCGACCTCCGGGCCGCCTGAACGAAGGGTGGAAATTCAGGTGACCAAGACCAGGACGAAGACCGCCGACCCGGCGGCCGACGAGCCCGAGGCCCCGGCCGACGAGGCGTCCGAGCCCGAGACCCCGGCCGGCGAGCCGCTCGAACCGGAACCGTCCGCGGACCAGGCGGCCGGGACCCCGGAGCCTGCGGGGGAGGAGGCCGCCGAGGACCCGGAGCCGTCGCCGCCCGAGAAGGAGACCGGTGAGGCGCCGGCCGCGGGGCCGGCGGCGAAGAACGCGGCCGACGGGTCCCGGCGCCGCCTCTCCAAGGATCCGCTGATCCAGGTCGCGTCGCTCGTGACGCTGATCGCGGCCGGTGCCGCCGCGTGGTTCGGCTGGTCGTACCACGCCGCGTCCGGCGACGACGCGATCGGCTACGCCGCCGAACGCGACCAGGTGCTCGCCGTCGCGGGGCAGGAGATCGTCAACCTCAACACCCTCGACCACCGCCGGATCGACGAGGGCCTCAAGGTATGGCAGGACTCGGCGACCGCACAGCTCTACGACCAGATCGTCCAGGGGCAGGCCCGGCTGAGGACCGAGGTGCAGGAGGCGAAGACGACCAGCACCGCGAAGATCCTCGAATCCGGGCTGACCGAACTCGACTCCCGCGCGGGCAAGGCGGCCGTCATCGCCGCCGTCCGCATCACCATCACCGGTGCCGACGGCAGGCCGGTCGACAACACCCGCCGGTTCGCCGGCCAGCTCACCCGGACCTCGGACGGCTGGAAACTGTCGGCGCTCGGCCAGGCCCCCACCGGTACGCCCTGATCGGGGAGGAGAGAACGACATGGCAGCGATCACTTCGGCCGGACGGTTCGTCCCCGGCACCGCGCGCACCCGGCTGGTCATCCTCCTCGGGGCGCTGACCATAGCGCTCGGCGGAGCGGCCGCCTGGTCGAACGCCCAGGAGCGCGACCTGACGGGCGCGGCATCCGCGCAGAACGACGCCCTGAGCGACAACGGCCGTACCGCCGAGGTCAAGGGCCAGGTGACCACGGCGGTCAACACGGTGTTCTCCTACAACTACGCCGACGTGGCCAAGACGGAGAAGGCGGCGCAGGAACTGCTCACCGGAAAGGCCGTCCAGCAGTACAACCAGCTCTTCGCCCTGGTACGCAAGCAGGCTCCGCAGCAGAAGCAGGTACTCACCACGGCCGTCACCGACTCGGCGGTGAAATCCCTGGCCGGCGACCGCGCCCGCCTCCTCGTCTTCGCCGACCAGCGCAACACTCGCACCGACACGGGCAAGACGAGCTACTCCGCGGCGGTCTTCGCCGTCGACGCCCTGTACGCCGACGGCAAATGGAAGATCTCCGCCATCGACACCCTCGGCGCGTGACAGGAGCAGCATGCTACTGACAGGTGTTCGCCGATTAAAGAATCGGTAGGACTGGGTGATTTGAATGGAGTCAACGGTGTTACTCGGAAAGATCGCCAGAATGGCCCTGACCGTCACCGCGGTCACGGCCACCGCCGCCGCTCTCACCGCGACCCCCGCCTGGGCGGACGGTCACAGGGTCTTCATGCCCGGCGTGCTCTCGCCCTCCACCCAGCCCGTCACTGGAAAGAGCAGCGGTTCCATCGCGCTTGCCACCAGTAGCGGCGGGGTCATGACCTGCGTCGACACGGGCCCTTCGAAGGCCTTGACGACCACCGGGACGGTGAGGGTCGGCACCGTCGTCCCGGACCCCCCGCCCACCGGCTGGGTGACCGGTCAGTTCTTCAGCAACTGCACGATCTCCGGCCTGGCCGCCACGGTGACGCCTCAGCCGTGGTCCCTCTCCCTCCCGGGCCCGACCTTTTCCGGAGTCACGGCCGCTCAGTTGGGCAACGTCAAGTTCACGGTGAACATCCCCGCCATCCCGTGCTCCGCGACGTTCCAGGGCTGGGCCAATTCCGACGGATACATCAACGGTAAGCACACCAACCCGACGAGCGCGGGAGCCGCCAGCACCCTCACGCTGCCGGTGGGGTCCACCAACAATCTCGTCGCGACCGCCGTCTCCGCGACGTGCCCCCCCAACATCGTCAAGGGGGGTGACCTGGTCGCGCTCGGCGTCGTGATCGAACTGAGGGGTGTCAACTCCACCGCGAACGAGGGCCCGACCATCACGTGAGAGCACGCCGCCGGCCGAATGAGTGCGAGCGAGGGGGACGCCGCGATCGGCCGCGAGTCCTGAATCGTCACCGGACCCGAATCCGGTGATAAATCTGGCTTGATCGAAGACTAATCCGATGACAAATCTCGCAAGGACCGCCGGCGTGCTTTAAGGGGAAGTCGAACAGTCTCTTGAGAAGTTCACTACTGGCGGGTATATTTCGATTTTAGTACGGCAGGACTGGGTGGTCTTGTGGTGAAGTCGACGGAGTTCGGCTTTCGGGGTTCTGCTCTCGTCAACCTGGAGGAGTTCGACCTGTAGAACGCGGTCAGTGTCCCTACGAGAAGAAGAAACCACCCCCGTGAAGGGAAAACGAACTGACATGCGAAAGATCACGAGAATGGCCCTGACCGTCACCGCGGTCTCGGCCACCGCCGCCGCGCTCACCACGACCCCCGCCTGGGCGGCCGGTATCAACGTCACCATGCCCGGCGTGCCCACGCCCTCCACCCAGGCCGTCACCGGAGAGAACAGCGGTTCCGTCGCGGCCGCCAGTAGCAGCGGCGGGGTCCTGACCTGCGTCGACACGGGCGCTGCGAAGGCCCTGACGGCCACCGGATCGGTGAAGGTCGGCACCGGAGTCCTGGACCCCATCGGCTCGGTGACCGGTCTGACGTTCAGCAACTGCACGGTCTCCAGCCAGATCGCCACGGTGACGCCCCAGAACCTGCCGTGGTCCCTCTCCACCACGGGCGTGACCGCTTCGGGAGTCACCCCCGGCCGGCTGAGCGGCGTCAGGATCGTGGTGAACATCCCCAGCATCCCGTGCTCCGCGACGTTCCAGGGCTCGACCAGCACCAACGGATTCATCAACGGCACGCACACCAACCCGACGAGCGCCGGAGCCGCCAGCACCCTCTCGCTGCCGTTCGGGTCCACCAACAACCTCGTCGCGACCAGCGTCTCCGCGACGTGCCCCACCAACATCGTCAAGAACGGTGACACGGCCACGCTCGCCGGCGTGATCAAGCTGAGGGGCGTCAACTCCACCGCCAAGGAGGGCCCGACCGTCGTCCGCACGTGACGTGAGAGCACGCCTCTGACCGAAGCCGCACCCGGGCGCTCGCCGCCCGGGTGCGGTTCCCCGTCGATCAAGGATGTGAAATGCATCGGATGTTCCGAGGCGCCGCCCGGCTCGCCGCGGTCGCGGGCCTTGCCGTGAGCGGCGGCGCATTGGTGGCGGTCCCGCCGGCGATCGCGGGCATCGGCTTCGACACGGGGCTCGTCTGCTCCGGCAAGTCCGGAACGCACGATGTGGCACTGCGGATCGAAACGACCGTCCCGTCGGCCGGGGCCGTCGGCCAGCCGGTCCAGCTGGGCACCATCAAGATCGACGTCGGTCTCCCGCCCGAGTTGGTGAAAGAGGTCTCGGCGGCTTCCCCCGCCTGGGCGTCGACACCACCGGCGACGAGCGCCTCCCCCTCGTCCACGCCTTCCCCCGCGCTCGGAGGCGTCGCGGAGATCCAGGTCGCGCTCCACGGGCCAGGGGGCGACCGGCGCGCCGGGTGGCCGGCCTTCGCTCTGGCGGCCACGCCGTCACGGGGTGAGGGGGCCGTGCACCTGACCGGCAGCGGGGTGGCGCCGCCGGTGGTCCCCGAAGCGCCGGGCGAGCTCTCATGGTCCGCCGGGGCGGTCGACTTGTCGCTGGTGCCGGGTGACGCGGCGACGGGGAAGGAGGCGCCCGAACTGGCGCTGCATTGCGCGGCGGAGAAGGCTCCGGTGCTCGGAAGCCTGCGGGTGCGGCGCGCGAACGAGCCGGTGATCCCCGGCGCGTCGAGCGCGGCCCCCCGTCAGCCCACCGCCTTCCCGGAGGGATTGTGCAAGCTGATCCCTGCGCGGGGGCAGGATCCGCGGTACGCCATCAGCGACGATCCCGAACTAGCGAAGATCTTCGAATCCCCGACAAATCCGGACGGCCTGAACGCCGACACCGGTGATGGACTGATGTACTGCGTCAAGGCGACGGGGTTCTTCAACATCAAGAAAGTTGGAAACGCCGCTCCCGTTGCTTTCGAGAACAATGTTCGGGCACTGACCGAAAGCTATATGGGGAACATATTCTTCGGACCGAACTGGACGGATTTTCGCGGATACTTCATCAACCGAACCTATCCGACCCCCGCCACGATGCTGGGTTTCGGCTTCATGCCGACACGCGCGGTGGCAGAAGCTGTTCAGGTCGGCTCCCCGCGGGGCGGCGGGACCGGTCCGATCACCGGCAACATGCGGATTCTCCAGCAGCTTTCGACTGAACTTGATATCTCGGGTCCGACTGTCGACAGGCAACAGCTCAAAGCCAGTGCATACGTGCGCATCAAAGCGGGTAAGGCCGAGGTCAACGGAGTTCCCCTCGATCTCGGCACCAAATGCATGACCAGCCCCACCTCGCTTTCCGCGACTGGATTCATGGGGACGCTGAGAACAGGGACGACTCAGTACGAGAGCGGGCAGCCGCTTATCGCCCAGAACGTCACGATCCCTTCCTTCTCCGGCTGCGGAGTGACCGAAGATCTCAGCCCGATCCTTACCGCGAGTGTCTCCGGAGCGGGAAACTATGCGAATCTCGAATCGGGACTCTGGTGCGAGGTCACCACTGGCAACCGTTGCGTGGACGGCGCCGGGGCGTTTCCTCAGACCTTCACCGTGGCGCCGGGCGGGGTCGTCACCGCGGTCGCGAAGCCGTTCACCCTGGGATACGCCGGGGACAACGCGGAGTTCAGGTGCGAGTCGGCGACCATGCGGCTCGATCTCGAACGGGGACGGTGGCAGTCGCGCTTCAGGCTGGGCAAGGGCGACATGTCCCTCCACGGCTGCGAGGTGGAGGCGTCGGACGGCACCGTCCACCCGGTGAGGGGCGAGGTCACGCAGGACGGCTCGTTGTGGCTGAACATGACCATCGATGCGGCGACCGGGCGACCGGCGATGAGGATCAACGGCGTCGTGCTCGACGCGACCGTGGACGTCGGCGGAGGGGGGCGGTGCACGCTGCGGATATCCCACAACCTGGGGGGAATCTTCCTCCCGGGGCAGCGTGAGGTTCCCGGGCTTCTCGAAGGCTCCTATGACAACGGGACCTTCTCCATGAACTCGCACACGTTGAAGCCGTCGGGGAAGTCGACGTGCGAGATCCCGGGGTTCACGGACTTCCTCAGCGTCTTCAATTCATACAAGGGCGATTTCGTCTTCCATCCGACTCAGCGGATCACCTCGCCCTGACCGGACCTTCCCCTCGCCATGGGCCTCTCGTTCCGGCGCGATCTGATGTCGTTCCGGAAGCCTCCGGGGCCCTCCAGGACTGGTCGCATCGTTGCCCGCACCACCCCGGGCGACGGCAGGGCCAGGCCGGCTCGCTGCAGGCCGTCGCCGGCCTGCGGCGAGTACGGTGGCTCCTCTCGCTCCCCGCCATATGAAGCAGGCGGGCGAAGGGTCCGGGCGGAGGGGCCGGCGCTCCCAGTGATATGCGGTCGATGACAATACCGGCTACTCCCGGGCCGCCGTCATTGATATTCGCTTACAAGGCGAGAAAATCTCCATGCTCGTGCGTTGTGGTGTATTGAAACGGCATTGTTTCAGTATTATTCTCCGATTGGGAATCGAGGATCTGTCTCGTTGGGGATCCGCTTCACGGTTCCGCGTCGGCTGGGATCACACTGTGGCTGTCCGGCGCTCTGTGTCCGTTTCTCCCAGCAAGAAGAAAGGACGAACTGGTGAAGTCCATTCGTTTCCGGAGAAGCAGTTCCCGGCTGGCGCTTCCCGCCGTGCTCGGTGCTGCGCTGCTCAGCCTCGGCCTGGCCTCCCCCGCTTCGGCGGCCAACCCGGACCCGATTCCGTCGAGCTTCAGCTTCTCCGACTGCCCGCCCCTCCCGGACGGTGCGTCGCCGGACTACTCGCAGTGCTGGGTGGGTGTCGTCACCAGCGGCACGTTCAAGGTCGGCAGCTTCGACCAGAAGATCGAGGAGCCGATCAGGATCACCTGGGCGAACACCTTCAACCCCAGCACCTTCGAGACCAAGACGGTCTTCGGCGCGATCAACGCCCCGAAGATGCTCGTCCAGCCCGGGCCTGTTCGGTGACCCGCTCCTGTCGGCCGTGTACGCCAAGGTCGAGTACGCCGGCGTCTTCGAGATGCCGGTCAGCAGCAGCTTCGAGATCAACATCGGGCTGAAGGTCCGGCTCATCAACCCGTTCCTCGGAAGCAACTGCACGGTCGGCACCAACAGCAACCCGATCAGGGTGGCCCTCACCACCGGGACCACCAGCCCTCCGGCCCCCAACACGCCCATCACCGGCGAGGGTCTCTCGATCGCGCGGCCGGACTCGACGCCGCCGGTGCTGCAGGCCAAGCACGTCGGCAACTCGTTCGCGGTGCCCGGCGCCAAGGGCTGCCTGTTCGGCGGCGGCGTCGCCGACTGGCTGGTCAACCAGGTGGGTGGATTCCCCTCGGCGGCCGGCAAGAACACGATGATCCAGAACGAGTACCTCGTGTCGAAGAACTACAGCCAGCTCTGAGGCCGAGCCCGTTCGACCGGTACCGTGCCCGCGGCGATCCCGCGGGCACGGTACCGCCGTGATGTCGTCCCGTCCTTGAAGCACTCCGATCCGAGCGAGATGTATTCGTCTTCGGGGTTTTGATGCGGCGACGCCGGGGCGCGGTGCTTCTCCGGATTGTCTCCGACTGATCATTCGATCCGGCCATTTTTGTTCGCCGGTGAGTTTCGCGGCCATTCAGGTGCGAGATCTCCTCCGTAATGATGTGCGGCGGCCGTGGTGTGAGTTACATTCTGTCGAGGCTTTTCTTGAGAACGGTGCGCGGGAGGAATGAATGACGAGGGCCCTCGTTGGGGGAGGGAAGCGTCCCGGAGCTCTCCCGCCACAGGTCATCGCCATTCTGAGTGCCGAGCTGCCCTCGCTGGCCGAGGAGATCCTCGAGGAGGTCCAGCGGTCGGTGCCCGAGTACGCGCGGCAGGAGGGGAGGCCCGAACCGGCCGCGTACCGGATCACCGTCGAGCAGGCCATGGCGGCCTTCGTCGACCAGGTCTCCGGCGGCGTCGACGGCTACGAGCGGCGCGACGAGCTGTGCCGGGAACTCGGTCGCGGCGAGGCCTACCAGGGGCGCACGCTGGACGCCCTGCAGGCGGCCTACCGGGTCGGGGTGCAGGTCGCGTGGCGGCGGGTGGCGGCCGTGGCGCGGACGCGGCGGCTGCCCGCGGAGGTGACGACGCGGCTGGCCGAGGCGCTGTTCGCCTACATCGACGAGCTGGCCTCCCTGTCGGTCGAGGGCTACCTGGAGGTCCGGTCGTCGGCCGACGAGCTGCCCGGCGACCACCGGCGGCTGCTGCGCATGGTGCTCGGGCCCGGCGCGGCGAGCGGTGCGCTCGCCGAGGCCGCCGAGGCCGCCGGCTGGGCGGTGCCGCGCACGGTGACGATGGTCGCGATGCCGGCGCGCGCGCGGTGCGTCCGGGAGGCGATGGACCGCGACGTGCTCGTCAACCTCGCGGACACCGAGCCCCACCTGCTCATCCCCGGCGGATACGGCGCGGAGCGCGCGGCGATGCTGAGCCGCGCCCTGCCCGAGCGCCGCCACGCGGTGGGGCTGACCGTCCCGCTGGGGGAGGCGGCCGACTCGCTGCGCTGGGCGCGCCGGGCGCTGGCGCTCGTGGAGGCGGGCTGTCTGGAGGACGGCGGCCCCACGCTGTGCGAGCGGCACCTGCTGGAGCTGTGGCTGCTCTCGGACGGACCGCTGCTCGAGCAGCTCGCCCGCCGGGAACTGGGCGCGCTGGCGGAAATGCCGCGGACCCGGCGTAAGCGCGTGACCGAAACCCTGTGCGCGTGGCTGGACGCGCAAGGGAACGCGGTGGAGGCGGCGCAGCGGCTCCGGCTGCACCCGCAGACCGTCCGGTACCGGATGCGGCAGATCAGCACGGAATTCGACCGGCAGCTCGCCGACCCGGCGGCGCGTTTCGTGCTGGACGCGGTGCTGCGCGCGTACCGGTTGCGGGAGCGCGACCCCGCGCTGAAATGAACCCGCCCCTATTGGGCGCTGAAAGTGACGACAGGGCCACAGCCTGCCGAATTTGCCTTCCCTTTACCTTCCCGGATTTCGTATGATCTAAGTTCAACGTGTTTCAGCTCACGGAATGCGGAGGGTGCGCAGGGTCCCCGCTCGGCGTGCCCTCGGTCTTGACGCCATATGGCCGATCATCCGTACGAACGGGTGCCCCGCCCGGAATTCCCCTCGTTCGCGATGGCGGTGTCTGGAGGTGTGCCGACCCCATGGCACAGCGGACGTTGACGCGGGAGGCGGCGAGTCGCCCGAGCCGGCTGCCGCGCCGGCTCGCCCTGCTGATGCGGCCGGAACTGCCCAGCCTGGCTGGGGAGATCATCGACGAGGTGCGCCGGTCGATCCCCGAGTACGGGCGGCCCCTCAAGGGCCCCTACGTCGAGGCACTGCGCATCGGGGTCGACCGTGCCCTGACGGACTTCGTCGACCGGATCGCCAACCCGCTGGAACCGAGCGCGCGCCACCGGGAGACCTACCGCAGGCTCGGCCGCTTCGAGGCCCAGGAGGGCCGGACGCTCGACACCCTCCAGGCCGCGCTGCGCATCGGCGTCCAGGTCGCGTGGCGGCGCATCATGAAGGTCGGGCCGCGCCGGCGACTGTCGCCCGAGGTGATGGCCCAGCTCGCCGACGCGCTCTTCGCCTACATCGACGAACTGGCCGCGCTCGCGCTGGAGGGTTACCTGGACGCCCGCCCGGACGGCGAGGCCGAGGCGCACCGCCGCCGCCTGCTGGAGCTCCTGCTCCGCCGCGACGTGTCGTCCCGCGTCCTGGCCGAGGCCGCCGAACGGGCGGGATGGCCGCTGCCGGACGAGGCGACCGCCGTCGTGGCCCCTCCCGGCGCCCGGTACGTCCGGACCGTCCTGGACGAGGACGTGCTCGCCGACCTCAGCGCCACCCAGCCGTTCCTGGTCGTTCCCGGAAGGCCGACCCCGGAGCGCCGGCGATCCCTGCTCCGCGTCCTGCCCGACGGGCAGCTCGTCATGGGCCTCACCGTGCCGATCGCGGGCGTCGCCGACTCGCTGCGCTGGGCGCGGTGCGCCCTCGGCCTGGTGGAGACCGGTGTGATCGAGGACGCCCCGGTGACCGACTGCGAGGAGCACCTCATCACCCTCTGGCTGCTCTCCGACCAGGCCCTCATCGACCAGCTCGCGCACCGCCACCTCGGTGAGATGGGCGGCTTCAGTCAACGGCAGCGCGACCGCCTGCTGGAGACCCTGTACGCCTGGCTGGTGACCCGCGGCACCGCCAACGACATCGCCAGGGAGCTCGGCATCCACCCACAGACCGTCCGCTACCGGATGCGGCAGGTCGAAGGAGTCCTGGGCGACCGGCTGACCGACCGCGAGGCGCGCTTCGCGATCGAGGCCGTGCTGCGTGCGACGCGGTTGCGCGAACGCGCCGCCCCGCCGCCCGGCACGGGTGTCGCATGGAATGGCGCCGTCGCGCGGGAACGAGCACCGATTGATAATCGCCCAATATCCGATCGGCGCGATATGAGCACCTGAAGCGAACCTTGACCTGCGGGGTTGATTCCCCGAATCGCTGCATGCTTCCATCCAATCCAGCGCAATTCGGTGGAGTAGTCGCAATGCGGTGGAGGTGCGTTCGGGGTGCGTTCACGATCGGCTTCGCTCCTGGCCGGATTCGGAGCGGTGACGCTCATCGGCATGGCGGGCGTCCATCCGGTACTCGCGGACGAGCCGGCCCCCACGCCGACCACCACCGTCACCGAAACGCCGACGGATCCGCCGACGGATCCGCCGACCGATCCGCCCACCGATCCACCGACCGATCCGCCCACCGATCCGCCCACCGATCCACCGACCGATCCGCCCACCGATCCGCCCACCGACCCGCCGACGGACCCGCCCACCGATCCGCCGACCGACCCGCCGACGAATCCGCCGACCGATCCCCCCACGAAGCCGCCCACTCATCCGCCGACGAGTCCGCCGACCGGCCCGGGCAAGCCCAGGACGCCGGTACTGTCCCTGGGGCTGACGGTGTCGGCGGCGACGATGCGGCCCGGCGGCTCGGTAACCGCGACCGTGCGGGTGGCGTCGGCGAACGCCACCGCGAACGGGATCGTCCTGCGGATGTCGGCCTCGGGTGCCACGGTCGGTCCCCGGACGCAGTCCCTCGGCAGTGCCGGATCCGGCGGCGCCTCCGCGATCGCGACCGTGCGGGCCCCGTCCGGTGCGGAGCCCGGCGTGATCACCCTGCGTGCGGCGGTCTCGGCGGCCAATGCCAGGAGCGTGTTCCGCAGCTACAAGCTGATCATCACATCCGCGTCCGGGGCGCTGCCGCCGGGGCTCGGCCCGACGACGCCCGGCGTCCCGCCGCTGACCCCGCCCGACTTCGACCCGCTGGCCGGCATGACCGGGCCGCAGGTGGCGCTGCCGCCGATCGTGCCCGCCGAGTCCCCGCAGATCGCGCCGGACTCCGGGCCCCTCGTCCCGGTGTCGAATCTGCGCGAGCTTCCCCCCGAGCCGTTCACCGTCGAGGAGCTGACCGCGCTCCAGGCGGGGTTCCTCGCCGCCCTGGGGGCCGGGGTGGTGCTCCTGCTGCTCCGGATGCGGCTGATCCGGCGCTCCGGCGGCCGCGTCCCGCTCGCCGCGCGCCGCCGCCTGCGCGCCGCCGGCTCGCGAGTCGCCGACAAGCGCCCCACCGCGGCCCGGCTCCGCACGCTCCCGCCGCAGCCCGCCCGTGCCCGGCATCCGCGCCCGCTCCAGCCGGTCCCCCCGATCCGGCTCTCCGTCCGCCGGGTCCACACCGCCCGCCCCTGACCGCCGCGTCCGCCGGGACACGGCTTCCGGAGTCCGCCATGGCGCCGGCGGAGGCCCCGCGCCCAGGAGGTCAGCGGGCCAGCCGGATCAGGATGCGGCACACCTCGTCGATGATCTCGGCGGCCTCCGCCTCGTTCTCGGCGGTGGCGATCTCCCGTCCGGCCTCGCCGATCACCGTGGTGAGCACGAGGCTCAGCACCTGCTCGGGACGCCCGGCGGGCGCGTCGCCGGACGGGCCGCGCAGCAGCTTGGTGTTCTGCGCGATCCAGTGCTGGGCGCGGCTGCGGCGCATCAGCGACGACCCGGACGGGCCCTCCCCGGCGAGGAACAGCCGGGCCGCCTCGCGCCGCTCCCAGCACACCCGCAGGTAGGCGCGGGCGCCCGCGATGAACAGCGCGATCGGGTCGGACTCGCCGTCCTTGCGGGCGGCCGACACCGCCTGCGCGGCGCTCGCCTCCTGCTCGGCGGTGAGGTCCTCCCACAGCGCCACGTACAGCCCGGCCTTGCCGCCGTAGTGGTGATAGAGGCTGCCGACGCTGATGCCGGACCGCTCCACGATCTCGGCGATGCCCGCGTCGGCGTAGCCCCGGTCGGCGAAGACCCGCAGCGCCGCGGTCAGCAGCGCCTGGCGGGTCGCGTCGGCGCGTGCCCACTGGCGGCCTCCGCCGCCCTCGCCGCCGGCGCCCTCACCCGTGCCGTTCGCCCGCTCGTCGCCGGCGCGGCGTGCCCTGCTCGTCCGCATCCCCCCATGGTGCCAGGCCGGGCCGCCCCGCCGGGCTCAGTACCAGTTGTGCGCCTGCCACCAGGACCAGGCGCCGCACGGGTCCTTGTAGCGCGCCTTGATGTAGCCGAGGCCCCACGCGATCTGGGTGGGGGAGCTGGTGCGCCAGTCGGGGCCCGAGCTGGCCAGCTTGGAGCCGGGCAGCGCCTGCGGGATGCCGTAGGCGCCGCTGGACGGGTTCTCGGCCCGCTCGTTCCAGCCGCTCTCGTGGTTCCACAGCGTCAGCAGGGACGGCCAGCAGCGGCCCCATCCCTTGAGCTCGTTCATCTTCTTGCCGTACGCCTTGTTCTGGCCGGCGCTCGGGTTCGACTTGGCGAGCCGCTCGCGCTCCTGCTGGGCCTTGAGCTTCTTGCGCGCCGCCGCGTCCCGCTTGGCCTTCTCCTTGAGGCGCTTGAGCTCCCGCTGGTGCTCCTTGTAGGCGCGCTCCTTGGCGACGGCGACCGCGTCGGCCGCGACCTTGTCCATGTCGGACGCCGAGGTCAGCTTCGCGAGCATGTCGTTGGTGGACAGTCCCGCGCTCGCGGCCTTGGGCGGCTTGCTGGCGTCGTCGACGAAGCTGCCGAGGTCGACCACCGTCAGCGCGCCGCCGACCACGCCGATCGCCGCGATCGTGATGGTGACGTTGCTCGTGAGGACCCGCCGCACGCGCCGCCCGCCACCGCGCGCCTTCGGCTCCTCGTACGCGGCGGGGGAGTCGTCAGGCCCCGGCGGTTCCGGACCGTAGGGTCCTCCCGGGCCGTGGCCGTCGGACGACTCGCGGGGCTCCGGCACGCGCGTGGCGCGCCTCGTGCCGGCCCTCCTGGAGCCGCGACGACCCCCGGCGCCCCCCGTAGCGCCTCCGGCTTCCTCGGCGGGACGTCTGCGTGTGCCGTGACTCTGTGGCATAGGAGAAGACTGCCTTATCGCCCGGGTGTGGTGCTCTCGAAGAGCAAGTACGCAGGCCGGACGATACCCGGTTCACCCGGCCCGTCGTCCACGGCCGCGTCCCCCGCCGGGGTTCAGCAGTTCCACGTCGCCCGCGGCCAGGCGCGCGGGCTGCAGCGCCTCGAACAGCTCGCGGTGCATCCCGTCGAACGCCGCGAGCGCGCCGCCGGGCGCTTCCAGCGCCAGGCTCACCTCGTTGGCCCGCTGGCGCCCCGTCGCGGTGATCTCGACGAGCGTGGCGCGCCGGTCGCGGGGATGCGGGGTCCGGCCGACGAGCCCGGCCGCCTCCAGCTGGTCCACGGTGAGCTTCACCGTCGTGGGGTGCATCATCAGGATCCGGCCGAGCGTGCTCAGCCGGGCCCGCCCGTGGACGGTGAGGGCGAGCGTGGTCAGCAGGAACCAGCCGGTCTGGCTGAGATCCAGCCGCTTCAGCTCCACGTCCAGGGCCTTCTTGAGCAGCTGGTTGAGCCGCCCGACCGAACAGATCGCCAGGAACGGCCACGGATCGCCGAGCAGGCCCTGGCCCTCCCAGCGGTCGCGCACGCCCATGACCAGCGGGTCCACGCCGTCGTCCATCTCGTCTTCTACGCCTCGTCGCGCCTCGGTCTGCACCGGCTGATCGTAGCTTCGGACAAAACCAGATGTAAGTACTCGCTTCTTAGACCTTCTTCCAATAGAGTGCCTCAAATCACAGGCGGAGCCCGTGTGCTCTGGAGGGTGCGCGGAGTCGCCTGTGGTACCGGTCTCGGCCGAGACCGCTGTGGCGCGCGAACGAGCATGACGAGGGCGCCTCCGCGGTACCGGCAGGATCCGGTGTTTCGGATGGGCGCCGACGTCCGAGCACGAAGGAGGCTGGAGTGACCCTTCTCAACCCCGCCCCGGGGGAGGGCACCGGCTGATGGCCCTGAGCCTGAACAAGGCCCCGGACCTGGCACGCAGACGCGTCGGGAGAGCACTCGACGAGACAGGACTGCTGTGCGTGACCCTTCTCGAAGGGCTGCGCCGCACCTGGGACCTGCGCCAGTGGTGGGGCGAATTCGTCGAGCAGTGCTGGTTCCTCGCACGCGTCACGAGCGTGCCGGTCATGCTCATCGCCGTGCCGCTCGGCGCGACCATCTCGCTCCAGGTGGGCGACATCGCCCGGCAGCTCGGCGCGCAGTCGGGCACCGGGGCGCTGCTCACCGCGGCGATGATCCAGCAGGTGGCGCCGCTGGCCGCGGCGCTGCTGGTCTCCGGCGTGGGCGGGTCGGCCATCACCTCCGACATGGGGGCCCGCAACATCCGCGACGAACTCGCGGCGATGGAGGTCATGGGCATCAACCCGATCCACCGCCTGGTCACCCCCAGGCTGTGGGCGGCGAGCACGGTGTCCGGACTGCTCTGCTCGGTGGTGATCCTCGCGGGCGTCATCGGCGGGTACTACTTCAACGTCATCCAGCAGGGCGTCAGCCCCGGCGCGTTCTTCGACGGCGCCACCACCCTGCTGCAGTTCTCGGACCTGATGATCACGCTGTTCAAGGCGTGGGTGTTCGGATTCATCGCCGCCGCAGTCGCCTGCTACATGGGCATGAACTGCGACTACGGCCCCGTCGGCGTCGGCCGCGCGGTGAACCGGGCCGTGGTCGTCACCTCGATCGTGGTGTTCGCGACGAACTACATCCTCACCATGATCTACCAGGTCCTCTTCCCCCCGAGGTTCTGATGGTCGCCATATCCCCCGTCCGCAAGCTGGGCCGCGCCGTCCGGGGCCGCACCGCGGGCCTGGCCGCGTCGGCCGACCTGCCGGTGTTCCTCGGCCGCGTCCTGTACCACCTGCTGTTCGACATCATCATCCGGCGCAAGTACGGCAAGACCCTCGCCAAGCAGGTCAGCGACATCACCGTCGGCGTGGGCGCGCTGGTCATCGGCGGCGGCATGATCTTCGTGATCGCGACGATGTCGCTCGCGACCGGCGCCATGGTCGGCCTGCAGGGCTACCCCGGGCTGGAGCGCATCGGCGCCGAGGCGTTCACCGGACTGGTCGCGAGCTACTCCAACGTCCGCGAGGTCACCCCGATCATCGCGGGCGTCGCGCTGGTCGCGCAGGTCGGCACCGGGTTCACCGCCGAGATCGGCGCGATGCGGATCTCCGAGGAGATCGACGCGCTGGAGGTCATGGGCATCAACTCGCTGGCCTACCTGGTGTGCACCCGGGTCGCCGCCGGCGTCATCGCCCTGGTGCCGCTGTACCTGGTCTCGCTGTTCATGGCGTTCTTCGCCACGAGGTTCATCACGATCCAGTACTTCGGCCTCTCGCCCGGCATCTACGACTACTACTTCCACCTCTACCTGCCGCCGATCGACGTGTTCTACAGCGTCATCAAGGTCGCGGTGTTCGCCTTCATCATCATGTTCATCCACTGCTACCGCGGCTACTACGCGGCGGGCGGCCCGGTCGGCGTCGGCGTCGCCGCCGGCCGCGCCATCCGGGAGTCGACCATCCTGATGATCCTCATGAACCTGGTCCTGTCGTACATCTTCTGGGGCCACGGCAGCACGGTGAGGCTGACCGGATGAGCGACGAGTCACTGTCCACCCGCCGCCGGACGATGTTCGGGCTGGTCGGCGCCGGCGTCATCGCGGCGGCCGCGGTGTTCGTCGCGGTCGGGTCCACGCCGTCCCACGCGGGCTCCACCTACTACGACGCGACGTTCGGCCGCGCCGGGCAGGGCCTCGACCCGGGCAAGTCGGAGGTGAAGGTCCGCGGGATCGCGGTCGGCGACGTCCAGGAGGTCAAGCTCGACGGCAACGGCAGGGTCACCGTCCGGATCCGGGTCGACAAGGGCGTCAAGGTGGCCGACACGGCCATCGCGACGGTCGAGCCGGTCTCGGTGTTCGGCCCGAAGGACCTCGCCCTCGACCTCGGCGCGCACGAGCTCTCCGGCCCCTACATCGACGACGGCGGCCGGATCGCGAAGACCAACGACCCGAAGGAGCTGTCGGACACGGCCTGGCCCACCTACCGGCTCACGCGGGCGATCAACCCCGACGACGTGGCGACGATCCTGCACACGTTCGGGGCCGGGCTCTCCGGGCAGGGGCCGGCGCTGCGCCGGACGATCGACAACGGCGCGATCGTCGTCGACGCGACCTACCGGGACCGGGGCCGCGATCCAGTCGCTGCTGAACGACGTCAACGGCCTGTCCGGGACCTTCGCGTCGCGCGGCGACACCCTCACCCGGTTCGCCGGGGACTTCAACCGGCTCGCCCAGGTCGTCAACGAGCGGCCCGACAAGGTCACCCAGCTGCTGGACGAGTCGGCGCGGCTCGGCCAGACGGTCGGCACGAACCTGGAGCAGCACGGCCGCAACCTCGGCAGGATCATCGACTCGGGCGGCGAGGTGGTGCGCGTGTTCAACGGGCAGCGCCGCAACGTCCCGGTGCTGCTCGACAGCCTGACCGGGTTCTTCGGCCTGCTGGCGCAGATCATCCGCATCCCCGGCCCGGAGGGCACCCTGATCGCCCAGGCGCGCGACGACCTTCCGCTGGACATCTGCCAGATCCTCATCGACGTCTGCTCGGTCAAGCCCAAGGCGACCGCGTTCGACGTCCCGCTCCCGGGCGCGGGCGGGCCGGGCCGCACGGCGACGGGAACGCGGCCGTGAGCCCGCTGCTGCGCGGCAAGACCGCGCGCGGGCCCGAGTACTCCACGATCCTGAAGTTCCTGGTGTTCGTGGCGCTGACGGGTCTGCTCACGTTCTACATCGGCCAGCAGATCCTCGGCACGAGCTTCAAGTCCCGCTACCGGCTGTCCGCCACGTTCGACGACGTCACCGGCCTGCTGGAGGGCGACGCCGTGAAGGTGGCGGGCACGCCCGTCGGACAGGTCGAGGGCATCAAGGTGGTGCGCGGCAAGGCCGTGGTGAAGATGGCGGTCGACAAGGAGGTCCGGCTGCCGTCGGACTCCACCGCCGCGATCCGCTGGCGCAACGTGATGGGGCAGCGGGTCGTCTACCTGGAGCCCGGGTCGAGCCAGGGGAGGCTGGGCGACGGCGACCGCGTCCCGCGCACCAGGTCGGTGGTGGACCTCGGCGACATCGTCAACAGCCTCGGCCCGCTCACCCGCAACCTGGACCCGAACCAGCTCAACAAGATCCTGTTCGCCTTCTCCCAGGCGCTGGACGGCAACGAGCAGAACATCTCGCTGCTGACCGAGAACCTGGACATGCTGCTCCAGACGTTCGCGGCCCGGAAGAAGACGATCAAGGGGATGATCGACGACTACGAGACGGTGAGCGACGCCATCGCCACCCGGGACCGGCAGATCGCGGCCAGCGCCGACAACCTGGAGTCGCTGACCCGGGTGTTCGCGGGCAACCGCAAGCTGCTGGAGAGCGCGGTCGTGGAGATCTCGGGCGTCACCACCAACCTCAACCAGGTGCTCGGCGGCAACGACGCGCAGCTCGCCCGCATCATCGCCAACCTCGGCAGGTTCAGCGAGACGTTCCGGCTGAACGTCGACCAGCTGGAGAAGATGGTGCAGCAGCTCCCGCTGACCCTCCGGCAGCTGTTCGCGTCCGCGAACGGCGGCCACTACCTGCGCACCAACGCGCTCTGCCTGAACGTGGTGCAGGGCCCCTGCCCGTTCCCGATGGAGCTGCCGAAGTCGCCTGGGGCGGGCCAGCCGAGCAAGGACGATCTCACCAAGCTCAGGAAGATGCTGCTGGGGGGTGGCGGCTGATGGCGCTCAAGTCGCTCCGCGACGTCAACCAGAAGGTCGTCGCGATCGTCACCCTGACCGCGCTCGGCGCGGCCTGCGTGTTCGCGTTCGCCCTCGGCCAGCTGCACCTGCTCGACCGCGGCTACACGATGAGCGGGGAGTTCAGCGACACCGCCGGGCTGAAGAAGGGCCAGGACGTGCGGGTCGCCGGGGTGAAGTCCGGCCGGATCACCGCCGTGGAGCCCGACTTCGCCCACGGCAGGGTCATCGTCTCCTGGCACGTGAACGCCGGCATCGACCTCGGCCCGAAGACCCGCGCCGAGATCCAGACGACGACCCTGCTCGGCGGCCGGTACCTGCGGCTGTCCGGCCCGGTCTCCAAGCCCTACCTGGCGGACGTGCCGGAGTCGCGGCGGCGGATCCCGCTGTCGCGCACCAGCGTCCCGTTCACCGTGCCGGAGGCCCTGGAGGGCGCGCAGAACATCGTCGGCAAGCTCGACCAGCGCAGCGTCGACAAGCTGCTCACCGAGATCACCAAGATCAAGTCGCCGGGCGCGGTGAAGCTGCGCCGCATCCTGGTCAACATCCAGGAGCTGTCCCGGACGCTGAACGACTCCTATCCGCAGATCCAGCGGCTGATCGAGAACAGCAAGACGATCACCGGGACGCTGGCGGGCAAGGACGAGGAGCTGCGCCAGATCATCGACGCCAGCCAGGTGCTGCTCCAGTCCCTGGTGCGGCGCCGCAACGAGCTGGCGGCGGCGATCGGGCAGGGCAGCCAGACCGTCCGGACGCTGTCCAACGTGATCTCCAGGAACCAGAAGGAGCTCGACACCCTGCTGGACAACCTGCACCTGCTGACGACCAGGCTCGCGCCCAACATGGACGCGCTGAACACCGACTTCTCGCTGCTCGGCCCGACGTTCCAGCAGGTCGCCAACCTCAAGGGCAACGGCCAGTACATCGAGGGCCTCCTCACCGGGCTCGGCCCGCTGCAGCCGGCCGGTCCGATCTCCACGCGGCGACCGCAGGGAGGCAACTGATGAGCGGCGACGCCACGGGGGGACGGCCCCCCGGAGACTCCGGCTCCGCCCCCGGGCGCGGCCGGCTGCGCGGCGTGGCCGTCGCGCTCGGCCTCGCCATGACGGCCTCGCTCGGCGGCTGCTCGCTCGCCCCGTCCGCGGGCGGCGAGCGCACGATGGTCGTCTACGTCCCGAAGGCCCGCTCCTTCTACGAGGAGTCCAAGGTCAAGGTGATGGGCGCCGACGTGGGGCTCGTCGACAAGGTCGAGAACCAGGGCGACCGGGTGAAGGTCACGTTCCACCTGCGCCGGGACGTCCCGCTGCCGAAGGGCGTGCAGGCCTCGATCGTCCCGCTGAACCTGATCGGCGAGCGCAACCTCGTCCTGCACCCGGCCTGGAGGCCGGGGGAGGCCAAGGAGACCGCGGACGTCATCCCGATCGAGCGCACCCACGTGCCCGTCGAGGTGGACGACGCGCTCAGCTCGTTCACCAACCTGGCCAACGCGCTCGACCCGACCAAGATGCAGAGCGCGCTCGGCACGGCCGCCGACACGGTGAAGGGCAACGGCAAGGAGTTCAACGCGACCCTGGAGCAGAGCGCCCGCCTCGTCGAGAACGTCGCCGGGCAGGACCAGGAGCTCATCGAGGTCGCGCGGAACCTCAGCCGGCTGGCCGGGGTGGTGCGCGGGCGCGAGCAGATCCTCGGCACGATGATCCGCGACTTCGGCACCGCGAGCCAGGTGCTGAGCTCCGAGCGCGGCGAGCTGCAGCAGCTGATCAGCGGCATCCTGGAGCTGGCGCGCAACGGCGACAAGCTGCTGCGCAAGTACAAGGGGAACCTGCCCTACGACCTGGCGGTCCTCACCCGGACGGCCCTGATCCTCAAGGGCAACGCCAGGGAGCTGGCGCAGCTCATCCGCGTGCTGCCGGGCATCAGCGACGCGCTCATCGGCGGCTACAACCCGAAGAACAAGTCGCTGCAGATCCGGTTCGCCACGGACGCGTTCCTGCGGACCTGGCTCAAGGGCCTGATGAACTCCGACGACGTCGAATGCCCGCTGCCCGCACCCAACTCCAACTGTCCCTGGCAGAACGGAGGCAACTGATGGGCAGGCTCGCCATCACGGGACGGCGCCGCGCGGCCGCCGGCGGCAGGCTGCTGCTGGTGCTCGTCGCCGCCGCGGCCCTCGCCGTCTCCGGCTGCTCCTACAAGACGGCGGGCGCGCCGAAGGGCGGCCTGAAGCTGACCGCCACGTTCGACGACGCGCAGGGCCTCGTCGCGGGGCACAGCGTGAAGATGTCCGACATCACGATCGGCACCGTCACGAAGGTCGAGCTCGCCGGCTACCGGTCGAAGGCGACGCTGTCCATCGAGGACGACGTCAGGATCCCGCGGGGCACCCGGGCCGAGATCAAGGTGACCTCGCTGCTCGGCGAGAACTACGTCGACCTGCAGATGCCGCCCGGCGCGAGCATGGACCGCGGCCCGTTCCTGGCCACCGGCACGGCGATCACCGACACCGGCGTCCAGCCGGCGTTCGAGCAGGTCGTCGGGCAGGCCGGGCCGCTGATCCAGGCCCTGGCCGGCGACGACGTCGCGACGGTCGTGAACGCGGGCGCCACCGCCCTGGACGGCAACGGGGAGAAGCTCAACAAGACGATCGCGAAGGCGGGCGCGCTGCTGGGGTTGTTCGCCAGGCAGCGCGCCGAGCTCGGCGAGTCGGTCGACCGGTTCGCCCGGCTGGGCCGGTCGCTCGCCAAGGGCAGCGACGCTCTGGGCGAGACGCCCGAGCAGCTCGAACGCACCACCCGGCTGCTCGACAAGGACAAGTACAAGATCATCCAGATGGTCGACAAGCTCACCATGACGGCGCGCGAGCTGAACGACAAGGTGCTGGAGGGGCGCATCCAGCGGTTCCGGGCGCTGCTGCGCGACCTGGACCCCGTCCTGGAGCAGCTCGGCAGCAACCGCAAGCGGCTCACGGCGCTGGTGGACGGCCTGGTCGAGTTCACCGACAAGCTGCCCCGGGCCACCTATGACGGCCAGCTGCTGCTCTACCCGCTGCTGCGGATCGTGTGGCCGGACGGGACGCCGATCTTCCCGGGCCTCGGCCAGAGCCCCAAGAAGAAGAAGGCCGCGGCGCCGGAGATCCCCAAGCAGCTCCAGGGCGCCCTGCCGGACCTCGACAAGATCCTGGAGCCGCGCGGATGAACAGACGGCTGACGATCAACCTGGCGGCGTTCGGCGTGCTCGCCGCGGTGATGGTCGTGTGGGCGTTCAACAACGTCGTCCGCTTCGACTTCATCGACCGGCCGTACCACATCACCGTGGAGTTCGAGTCCTCCCCGGGCCTGCACCCGAACTTCGAGGTCGACTACCTCGGCCTGCGGGTCGGCAAGATCGACTCGGTGCGGCTGGAGAAGGACAAGGTCGTCGTCCGGCTGGACATGGAGCGCGGCGTCAGGATCCCGCAGGGGGTCACCGCCGCCGCGGCCCGCAAGTCCGCGGTGGGCGAGCCGGTGGTCGAGCTGACGCCGGGGCCCGGCAGGTCCGGCGCCCCGCCGATGAAGCCCGGCACCGTCATCCCGGTGTCGCAGACGAAGGTCCCGCCGAAGTACGGCGACCTGTTCGGCGCCGTCATCGACACCCTGAAGGCGATCGACCCCGACGACGCCAAGGTGCTCACCCAGGAGCTCGCCGCCGGATGGGCCGGACGCGAGGACTCGCTCCGCCAGATCGTCAACGGCAGCGACGACCTCACCCAGACGTTCGCGCAGAACACCGAGCTGCTGGACGGGCTGACCAACGACCTCGGCCGCATCACCCACGTGCTGAACCAGAACCGCGGCTCGCTCGGCGCCGGGATCGACAACCTCGCCGCCCTCACCGCCGCGCTCAGCCAGGTCCGCGGGCAGATCGCCGAACTGCGCGACCGCGGCCCCGGCCTGCTCGCCACCGTCAACGACCTGCTCGACAAGACCGGCCCCGACTTCGGCTGCACCGTGGACATGCTCGGCAACCTGGGCATCGGGAGCTACGACCCCAACTATCTCGACGACCTGCGCAGGACGCTCGCGGTGGCGCCGCAGCTCAAGGTCGTCCTGGACAACGTGATCGGAAGGGACCAGGGCCAGCCCGTCCTGAACGTCGTCTTCCAGGTCACGCTGAAGAGGCTCGCCACGCTGGAGTACAAGTACCCGCGCGCGCAGCCGGCGGTGAACCGGATCCCGGCCTGCCCCGGCGGCCGGACCCCGGCGGTGACCAAGCAGAAGCCCTACAAGGCGAAGAACCCGGGTGAGACGATCCCCACCCACGATCCCGCCTTGCAGCGGAACGTGCAGGCCAGGAAGGCCGCGAACACCGGCGACTCTTCCGGCGGACCGCCGATCTGGCTGGTGTACGTTCCCCCGATCATCGCCCTTCTGGTGCTGATCAGGGTCATGATGGGCTCGGTGCCCGTGGTGTCCCGCCTTACCCGACTGCGTCGGGGCAAGGACTGACCCCAATCCCGAGGAGTATCCGAAGTGACAGCCAAGACCACCAAGGGCGAGTCCGACGAGGTCGAGGCGGTCCCGGCCGAGGAGGCGCCCGAGGAGACCGAGGCCGCCGAGCCGGAGGCCGCGCGGCGGCCCGCCCGGCCCGCCGCCAAGCGCAAGCGCCGGGTACGGGTCATCGAGGTCATCGACGACGAGGACCTCGACGAGGTCCTGGAGGCGCTCGACGCCGAAGACGAGGAGGCCCCGGACGAGGAGGCCCCCGCCCGTCCGGCGGCGAAGCCCGCGGCCAAGGCGCCCGCCAAGCCGGCGGCCAAGCCCAGGCCGCGCCCGACCCGCCTCGAACCGCCGGAGGGCGAGGCGGAGGAAGAGGTCGAGGCGCCGAAGAAGGCTCCGGCCCGTCCGAACGCCGCGGCGTCCTCGGAGGCCCGGCCGGGGATCTTCGGTCTCACCGTGGTGCAGGCGGTCGTGGTGGTCGTCCTGGTCGCCCTGCTGGCGAGCCTGGCGATCTGGCAGTGGACGAGCGCGAGCTCCCTGTCGTCCAAGCAGGACGAGCGGGACGCGGTGAGCAAGGTCGCGTCCGCCTACGGCGACGTGGCCCTCAACTACAACGCGCAGAACTACCAGACGCAGATGGGCAAGGCCCAGAAGCTCATGGGCGGCGACCTGCTGGAGAGCTTCAAGAGCACCACGCTCCCGAGCCTCGGCGAGACGTTCAAGAACAACCCCGAGCTGTCGCTGACGTCCAAGACGAACCAGGTCTTCGTGGGCACCGTGGACGGCAGGTTCGCCACGGCCGTCGTCATGGTCGACATCGACGTCCGGACCAAGGACGGCGCGACCGCGGCTCCCGCTACGCTGCTCCGCCTCGCCCTCGCCAAGATCGACGGGACGTGGAAGGTCACCAAGCAGTACGCGTCGGGCGTCAACGACCAGAACCAGAACCAGCAGAACCAGCTGCCGACGGTTCCGAGCGGCGGCGCGTCGAAGTCGCCCGCGGCGGAGAAGACCGGCAAGCCGAAGAACTGAGGCCGCGAGGTCCGGCCTCGCCGGCGGCGACGCGAACGCCCCGCACGGAAGCCGTGCGGGGCGTTCGCGCGTTATGCCGGTGACCGCGTCGTGCCGATGACGGGGCCACGGGGACGGAGGCGGGGCATCATGTCGATCGTGACGGAGCAGGATGGGCAGGGCACGGCCGTCCCGGACGCGCTGGTGCACGAGTTCGGCGCGCTGCTGGGCGCGGCGTCGGTGCTGGAGCGGATCGCGGGCCGCGAGCTGGAGCGCCGCTGCGGCATTCGGCACGCGGTCTTCGAGGTGCTGCTCAGGCTGTCGAGTGCGGGCGGGGAGTGCGCGGTGTCGATGGGCGGGCTGGCCGGCGAGCTGATCCTGACCAGCGGCGGTATGACCCGCATCATCGACCGCATGGAGGAGGCCGGGCTCGTCCGCCGCGAGCCGGCACCGGACGACCGGCGCCGGCAGAACGTGGCGCTGACCCCGGCCGGGACGGCGAAGCTGGACGAGGCCCTGCGCGTGCACGCCGAGACGCTCCGCGCGCACTTCGCGGGCCCCCTCACCGAGGAGCAGCGCCGCGTCCTCGTGGACGCGCTGCGCCTCCTGCGCACCACCGCCCGCGAGGAACTCGGTGACCTGCGCTAGCGGGAGTAGTACTCGACGACGAGCTGCTCGTCGCAGATGATCGGGATCTCCGCGCGCTCGGGCAGCCGGGCGAGCCGGGCGGCGAGGGCGTCGTGCCGGACCTCCAGGTAGGGCGGGACCTCCGCGGCGTGCCCGCCGGCCGCCGCGACCTGGAACGGGACCATCGCGCGGCTCCGTTCGGCGACCGTGATGACGTCGCCGGGCCGCAGCCGGTAGGACGGGCGGTCGACGCGGCGGCCGTTCACCAGCACGTGGCGGTGCACCACGAACTGGCGGGCCTGGTAGATCGTCCGGGCGAACCCGGCGCGCAGGACGAGCGCGTCCAGCCGGCGTTCGAGGTCGACGAGCAGGGCCTCGCCGGTCTTGCCGCCGGTCCGGGCGGCCTTGTCGAAGGCGTTGCGGAGCTGCGCCTCGCGGATGTCGTACTGCGCGCGGAGCCGCTGCTTCTCGCGGAGCCGGACCTTGTAGTCGCTCTCCTGCTTGCGGGCGCGGCCGTGCACGCCGGGCGGGTAGGGGCGGGCCTCGAAGTACTTCACGCACTTCGGCGTCAGGGGGATGCCGAGGGCCCGCGAGAGCCGCACCTTGGGACGGGGGTTGTTCATCACGCTCCTTGATGATTAGGTAAGCCTAAGTTAGGTAAGCCTAACCTGATACGTCAAGGAGGCACGGTGCCGCGAGCGGAGACCACGCAGTCCAGGCAGACCATCCAGGGCCCCACGGCGGCGGAGCGCGCGCGGACCCTCGCCTACGGCGTCGCGGACGGCGTGCTCGTCGCACCCGGCGTCCCCTACGCCCCCGTCCCGGCGCACACCACCGACCGGGACGGCAGGCCGCTGCTGCTCGTCCGGGCGGACGCGCCGATCGCGGCGGCCCTGGCCGGCGAGGACGACGTGCCCGCCACGCTGCGGATCAGCGACGTCGCCCCGGTGCCGCTGCCGGACCGCGTCCGGGGCCGGGCCTGGCTGCACGGCTGGCTGAGCGAGGTGCCGGACGGCGAGACGCGCGCCGCCGCGCTGCGCCTCTCGCACGCGCACCCGCGTCCCGAACTGCTCGACCTCGGCGCCGAGCGGGACGGCCGGCGCGAATGGACGATCCTCGCCCTCGAAGCCGCCCAGGTCGAGGTCGAGGACGCCTGGGGGAGCGCCACCCTGGAGCCCGAGGAGTACGCGGCCGCCGCGCCCGACCCGTTCGTCGCCGTCGAGGCGGGCATACTGACGCATCTGGACTCCGCCCACCGCGGCGAGCTGCCGCGCCTGCTGCCGCGGTCGGTCCCGCCCGGGCCGGTCCGGCCGCTCGGGCTCGACCGGTACGGCATGTGGCTGCGCTGCTCCGCGCCCCCGCCGGACGCGCCGTCGTCGTTCGACGTGCGGCTCCCGTTCGCCGAGCCCGTCAGTGATCTCCACGGTCTGCGGCGCGTGTACCGGAGGCTGTTCGCCCGGGCCACCCCGTAGGACGACGGGCGGCGGGTACGTGGTGCCCCCGCGAAATGCCAGTGATCCCCCGGATGGCGGGCGGGCCCCTCCGCGGGCGATGATCGTGTCTCCGGTCGAGGGACGCCGCTCTCTGTTCCCCGGTTCGGACGGCTTCGACCGCCGGTTCGCCCCTGCGGGGTGGGCGAGCCGGCGGGCGATACCGTACCGGCCGACCCGGGAGCCGGTCCTCCGGCCGGATCGGTGGTCCGGCGCGGTGCGAGCACGAGCATGAGCCGGGGGGCGCACCGGGCCACTGGTCGCGATTGGCCGTTTCCGCCGGGCCGATCCCGCCGCACGCTGGGACCATGACCGCACATCACCCGCAGACCCGAGCCGTCCACCCGCCCGTGATCGTCCCCGAGGGCAGCCGCCCGCTCGGCGTCCCGATCTACCAGGGCCACCTGTTCTCCTTCGACGCCTCCGACGCGCTGGCCGCCGCGTTCCAGGGCCCCGACGAGGCGTTCTTCTACGCCCGGATGGCCAACCCGACCGTCCGCGCCCTGGAGCAGTCGCTCACCGAACTCGAAGGCGGCTCCGGAACGCTCGCCACCGGGTCCGGCATGGGTGCGATCAACGCGGTCCTGATGGGACTGCTCCGCAGCGGCGACCACGTCATCGCGCAGGCCGCCCTCTACGGCGGCACCCACGCGCTGCTCCAGGACCTCGCCGCGCGCTGGGGCGTGGAGGTCACCTTCGTCTCCGGCGACGACCCGGCCGAGGTGCGCGACGCCCTGCGCGACACCACGAAGATCCTCTATCTGGAGACGGTCGCCAACCCCACCACCCACGTGACGGACCTGCCCGCGTTCACCGAGGCCGTCCGCGGGACGGGCGTGCTGACCGTCGTCGACAACACCTTCGCCCCGCTCCTGTGCAGGCCCATCGAGCACGGGGCCGACATCGTCGTCCACTCCACGACGAAGTACCTCGGCGGGCACGGCGACACGATCGGCGGCGCCGCCGTCTTCGCCGACTCGTCCGTCCACCGGCGGGTCTGGGAGCACGCCGTCGAGCTGGGCTCCACCCCCGACCCGTTCGCGTCCTGGCTGACCGTCCGGGGCCTCGCGACCATGCCGCTGCGCGTGGCCAGGCAGAGCGAGTCCGCGCTCGACATCGCCCGCCGCCTGGACGGCCACCCGTCGGTGACCCGCGTCCACTACCCGGGGCTGGAGGACCACCCGCAGCACGAGATCGCCCGGAGGCTGCTGCCGGACGGCGCCGGCGGCGTTCTGGCGTTCGAGCTGAACGGCGGCCGCGACGCCGGCCGGACCTTCTCCGAGGCCGTCGAGCTGGTCTCGCTCGGCCCGTCGCTCGGCGACATCGCGACCCTCGTCATGCACCCGGCCAGCACGTCCCACCGGCAGCTGGACGCCGCGTCCCTCGCCGCCGCCGGGATCGGCGAGGGAACGGTGCGCCTGTCGGTCGGCCTCGAACACCCGGACGACCTCTGGGCCGACATCGAACAGGCCCTGCGGAAGGCGTCCTAGAGGTAGAAGCCGGTGGCGGTGGAAGGAGCGTCCTGACCTTCGGGACGCTTCTCGCCCTTGCGCAGCGCCGCGAGCTCGGCGAGCGTCGCGCCGTCGGCGCCGATCTCCGCGGCGGGCACGCCCGTGCCGTCCAGCCAGGACAGCGACTCCGCGCGGGTGAGCCGGCCCACCTCGATCTGGGCGAGGCAGCGGCCGGGGCGGACCACCGCCGGGTGCAGCATGGCGAGGTCCTCGTTGGTGGTGATGGCCACCAGCACGTCCCGGCCCTGGCCGAGCATCCCGTCGGTGAGGTTGAGCAGCCGCGACAGGCCCTGGCCCGTCGACTGCTTGGCCTCGCCGCGGATCAGCTCGTCGCAGTCCTCCAGGATGAGCAGCCGCCAGCGGCGGTTCTCGTCCTCGTCGTCGCCGACCGCGACCTCCATCAGGTAGCTCGGCGTGCCGAACAGCGCCTCGGGGTCGAGGACGCAGTCGGACTGGCACCAGTCGTTCCAGGAGCGCGCGAGGGCGCGCAGCGCCGTGGTCTTGCCGGTGCCGGGCGGGCCGTGCAGGAGCAGCAGCCGCCCGGAGACCTCCTCGCGGGTGAGCTTCATCACCGAGTCGAGCGCCTCGGCGACCGGCGCGGTGTAGTTGCGCCGGATGTCCTCCCACGCGTCGGCGGTGATGGCGCGCTCGCTGCGGACGGGGCCGTGCGACCCCATGTGCCAGAAGCCCATCTCGACGCTGGTCTCGTCCACCTTCGGCGGCTCGGTCGCGTCCTTCACCGACGCCGCGAGGACGGTCTCGGCCAGCTCGTCGGTCACGGCGGACACCGCGACGTAGGCGATGCCGCTCTTCCACCGGTTGCTCAGCAGCGTCCAGCCGTCGCCCTCGGCCAGCACCGACTCCTTGCCCTTCTCGTGCGCGACCCGCACGAGCCTGGCGTCGCCGGGGCGCAGCGGCGCCTCCGCCCGGACGTTCTCCAGCCGCGTCGACCGCGACCAGGGCTGCTCGCCCGACGCGAACGGGCGCAGCGACAGGACGTCCATGACGTCGGCGGGGGAGTTGTTGTCGGACAGGTTGAAGACCACGGGCAGCGCGGGCTCCGGCGCGTCGGCGCCTTCCCGGGGCTCGATCAGATGCAGGACCTCCTGCGGCCTCTCCTGCGACATGGTCATGGCATCGATGATCACGCCCGGCGGCGCCCCGCGTCCACCGAATTAGCAGGGCACGCGGGGGCCGGGCCCGCGGGTCAGGAGCCGCCGCCCTCCTTGGCCTCGCGCGTCGCCTCGCGCTCCGCGTGGGCGGCCTTGCGCGCCTCGGCCTCCTCCAGGTCGAGCTTCTCGGCCTCCTCCGGCGTCGGCGCCGAGCCGCCGAGGTAGGCGGGCTGCCACCACGTCTCGTCCGAGCGCGGGACGTCGGGGTACTCGCGCTGCGCCTTCTCCAGCAGCTCCGCCATCCGGGCGTGCAGGTCACGGGTGACCTGCTCGTAGTCGTCGCCGCGCTTGGGGTACATGGGCTCGCCGACGATGATCGTCACCGGCACGTTGCGCTGCAGGAGCCGGCGCTTGCGTCCCTTGGTCCACATCCGCTGCGGGCCCCAGAGCGCGACCGGGATGAGCGGCGTCTTGGACGCCACCGCCATCCGCACCGCGCCGCTCTTGATGTCCTTCACCGTGAACGAGCGGCTGATCGTCGCCTCGGCGAACACCCCGACGATCTCGCCGCCGCGCAGCGCCTTGAGCGCCGCCGCGTAGGAGGAGGCGCCCGCGTCGCGGTCGACCGGGATGTGGTGCATGCCGCGCATCAGCGGCCCGCCGATCCGGTTGTCGAAGATCTCCTTCTTCGCCATGAACCGCACCAGCCGGCCCGCGGGGTGCGCGGCGAGGCCCGCGAAGATGAAGTCGAGGTAGCTGACGTGGTTGCTGACGAGCACCGCGCCGCCGGTGGCGGGGATCTGGTCGGTCCCTTCCAGACGGATTCTGATGTTCAGGGCCTTGAACACGCCGAGAGCCGTCTTGATCACCGGTGGGTACACGAGTTCGCGCATGTAGGCACCGTACTTGAGCAACTCCTGATCAGCGAGTGTGAGGCGGGGATCGCGATGCATCGCACAACCGGGCCCAACTCTGAGAAGGTGGGTGTGCAACTGATCCGCCGAAGGCTGAGGGAGGATGAGCCCCATGGAACCGTTGGACGCGGCGGCGGACGTGCACGCGCTCATCCGCGACGTGCTGCCCGCCCTGGCGCCCAGCGCCTGGTTCGATCACGGCACCTCCGAGGTGGTGCTGCCCGTGGGCCGGTCGGAGGCCCGCGCCTCCAGCTGGACGGTGCTGGAGCGCTGCGCCCGCGAGCCGCGTTCGACGTGGCCGCAGGTGGTGGACGAGTGGGTCCGCGAGGTCGGCGACCGCGCGTTCCTCGCCGTCGGCGAGATGGAGCTGTTCGGCGACGTCCGCGAGCTGCTGCGCCTGCGCATCGTGCCGAAGCTCGACCCCCGCGACCGCGAGGGCCTCGTCGTCGTCCCCGCCGGCGACCACTTCGACGCCATGGTGATGATCGAGCACCCCCGCTACGGCGGCCCCCTCACCAAGGCCCGCGCGGGCCTGCTCGGCCTGCACAAGCTCGGCTACGTGATGACGAACACCCACGACCGCGAGCTGGCCGACGTGTCCGTGCACGACCAGCCGCTCCTGCCGGGCCGCAACGTCCGCGTCGTCGGCAAGCCGGGCAGCCGCTACGTGTCGGCGCTGCTCAGCGAGGTCCACCAGTTCGTGCCGAGGCAGAACGAGCACGGCGCACTGGTCGGCGTCCCCTGCCACAGCACGCTGCTGCTCTACCCGATCACCTCCACGGCCGTCCGCGAGGTCCTGCCGATATTCGCCGACGTCGTCCGCGAGATGCACGCCAACGCCGACGACCCCTGCGCTCCCGGCGTCTACTGGAGCCACGGCGAGCGCCGCCTCACCCCCCTCTCCCCGGACGCCGCGACCGAGGGCGCCGGCGAATTCGCCCTCTTCCTCCGAAAGCTCCCCCAGGAGTGAAGTAGGCCTCAGTCACGAGCGCGGGTCGGGTGGCCGGAAGGCGCTCTGGCGCCTGGAGGTCGCACGACCCGTCGAGCCGGGCGACCGCAGCGACACGACACCAGCCCGCACGGGCACGGAAACCCGCACCGTGGCGTGAGGATCGCCCGGCTCGCAACGGGGGTTCCAGGGGGTCGCCCCCCTGGGCTAACACAGCTTCCAGTCGACCGGGGCGGCGCCTTGCTGTTCCAGGAGATGGTTGGCGCGGGAGAAGGGGCGGGAGCCGAAGAAGCCGCGGTCGGCCGACATGGGGCTCGGGTGTGCGGACTCGACGCAGGGCACGCGGCCGAGCAGCGGCTTGAGGTTGCGGGCGTCGCGGCCCCAGAGGATGGCGACGAGGGGGCGGTCACGGGCGGCGAGGGCCCGGATGGCCTGCTCGGTGACCTCCTCCCAGCCCTTGCCGCGGTGCGAGCCCGGTTTGCCCGGCATGACGGTCAGCGACCTGTTGAGCAGGCACACGCCCTGCTGCGTCCACGGGGTGAGGTCGCCGTTGGACGGCTGCGGGTGGCCGAGGTCGTCGCAGTACTCGCGGAAGATGTTGACGAGGCTGCCGGGCAGCGGCCGGACGTCGGGGGCGACCGAGAAGCTGAGGCCGACGGGGTGGCCGGGCGTCGGGTAGGGGTCCTGCCCCATGATGAGGACGCGCACGTCGTCGAAGGGCTGGGTGAAGGCGCGCAGGACGTGGTTCCCGGCGGGCAGGTAGCGGCGCCCGGCGGCGACCTCGGCGCGCAGCCAGTCGCCCGCGGCGGCGATCGTCCCGGCGACGGGGGCCAGCGCGGCCGCCCATCCCGCTTCGACGATCTCCGAGAGTGGTCGTGCCGTCATGGGGTACGAGCCTAGTGCGATGATCTTTGCGTCGGTGGATGATTGCCTGCTTGATCAGCCTTGTGAAGTTTTCTGACCACATCAGGTCGGGACGCGGGCAAATGTTCTCCAGCGCCGAGAAAAGTGGTCGATGAACTGGGTGAAACGTCCCGTTAAGTCGCTGTTACTTCCTGGCGGCCTTCATTGACCTGCGGACTTCCAGCGCATAACTCCTAGAGAGTAAGCCGGCGCAGGACGAGCGGACGGACGAGAGAGCATGACCCAGCTGACCACCGTGGACGCCACCTTCCTCCATGCCGAGAACGCGACGACCCATGCCCACATCGCCGGGCTCGGCATCGTCGACCCCGGGACGTGCCCCGGCGGCCGGCTCACCGTCCCGCACGTCGCCGAGCTGATCCGCTCCCGTGCGCACCTCGCGGCACGGCCGCTGCGGCAGCGGCTCGTCCAGGTGCCGCTCGGCCTGGACAACCCGTACTGGGAGGACGACCCCGACTTCGAGCCCGAGCGGCACATCTCCGAGTTCGGGCTGCCCGAGCCCGGCAGCGACCGGCAGCTCGCCAACCTGGTCGCGATGCTGCACGAGCAGCCGCTCGACCGGTCCCGCCCGCTGTGGGAGATGGTCCTCATCCAGGGCCTCGCCGGCGGCCGGACCGCCGTCTACGTGAAGGTGCACCACGCGGCCATCGACGGCGTGATGGCCGCCGAGACGCTCGCCGCCCTGCTCGACCTGACGCCCGAGCCCCGCGACCTGCCCGCCGACGAGACCGTCCCGGCCCGCGCGCCCGGCATGGCGAGCATGCTCGGCACGGGACTGCTCCGCACCGTGCTGCATCCGGTGCGGTCGGCGGTGTCGGCGGTGCGCACCGCCCCCTACCTGGACGAGGTCCCGGGCCTGTCGTCCCTCCCGGGCGTCGGGCGGATGTCGTCGTGGATGCAGGGGGCGCTGGGCCGTCCGGAGGTGCCGAGGGCGCCGCGGGTCAGCGCGCCGCCGACGCCGTTCAACCATCCGATCGGCCGGCGCCGCGCGGTCGCGTGCGGCGAGCTGCCGCTCGCCGACATCAAGGAGATCCGCCGGGCCCTCGGCGGCAGCGTCAACGACGTGGTCATGGCGCTGTGCGCGACGGCGCTGCGGCAGTGGCTCGACAAGCGCGGCGAGCTGCCCGAGCGCCCGCTGGTCGCGGCCGTGCCGGTGTCGCTGCGGCGCGGCGCGGGCGCCTCCGCGGAGCCGGGCAACCAGGTCTCGATCATGACCACGCCGCTCGCCACGCACCTGCCCGACCCCGCCGACCGGTACACCGCCGTCCAGCGCGACTTGGACGTGGCGAAGCGGCGGTTCACCGGCTCGTCGGGCAGCTGGGTGCGGGAGATGAGCGGGCTGCTCCCGGCGCCGTTCGCCGCGGCGGTCACGCGGCTCGCGCTGCAGGCCGCGCCGGTGGTGTCGCTGCGCCCGATCAACCTGGTCATCTCCAACGTGCCGGGCCCGCAGTTCCCGCTGTACCTGTGCGGCGCGAAGGTGCTCGGCTACTACCCGATCTCGGTCATCACCGACGTCAGCGGCGGCCTGAACATCACCGTGTTCTCCTACGACGGGAAGGTGGACGTCGGCATCGTCGCCTGCCGCGACCTCATCCCCGACCCCTCGGAGATCATCGACCACCTGGTGGACGCGCTCGACGAGCTGCGCTCGCTCTGCCGCGAATGAGGCCGCTACAGCCCGAGGGCCGCCCGGTGCCGCCGCGCCAGGCCCAGCGCGGCGGCTCCCGCCGGCTGCATCGGCCGGGGCACGGGCCCGCCGAACGGCGCCATCGACACCTCGCCCTCGTCGTTGACCGCGACGAGGTCCCCGAAGAGCCCGCCGAACAGCGCGTCGTCGACGACGACGACGGTCAGCAGGTCGAGCGCGAACGTCAGCGGGTCCACACCGAGCCCCAGGAAGTGCGCCCGGAGGCGTCCCTCGTCGCGGGCGGAGGTCATCGCCTGGTGAAAAGGCCAGTCGTCCTGGACGAAGTCGTCGCCGTAGTCCTCGTCGGCGCCGAGAAACTCCTCGGCGTACTCGCGGACCATGCACTGCCACAGATCAGGCGGCTCGTCGCCGAGCGGCTGGAACACCCCGACCGGCATCACCTGGTAGAGCCCGCCGGCGTGCGCCACCTTCGCGGCGTCGCGCCGGTGCAGGACGTACCGCCCGGACGTGGTCACGGTGACCGTGGTGACGGCGGGCAGCGCGGGCCTGCGTGACAGGTCGCACGGGTCGCCGATCTGGTCGCGCAGCGGTAGCCCGGCCACCCCGGCGGCCAGCTCGTGTGCCACGGACTCGCCCACGTTGACGGCGTCGAAGTAGCGGGCGGGGCCGAGCCGGAGCACCGGCGGTTCGGCCGCGACCAGCCGGTAGCTCGGACGGTCCTCGAACACCTTCGGCGGGGCGAGGGCGGCGACGGCCTCCGCGTACGTCCGGTACCCGTCCGGGAGCCCGTCGTCCGGGTCGGCGATCGCGGGCGGGACGGGGTGGGCCTCCCACTCCAGCCGGATCTCCTCCAACGGGATCGGCGCCGCGGGGATCCAGGCGTCCCGGCAGAGCAGCGGCGTGCCCGCCACGCGCGGCACGTCCGGGTACAGCCCGTCCGCGACCTCGCCGAACCGCCCGCGCCCGGCATTCAGCACCGCCCGCTCCCGCCGCCACGCTCCCTCATCCGTCACACCCCGAGCCTAGGACGGGTTTCGAAGTGGCCTCGGCCATGCGCGCGAACGCGTGACCTGGCCGGTGCCGCGAAGCCGGAGGCGAGCGGCACCGGCCAGATCGCGAAGCGATGCCGCGTTCGCCCAGGCACGGTCACGTAGCGAGCCGCCAGGCGAGCGAAGTGGGCCGGGACGTGGAAACACAGCCGCTAGGCGAGCGAAGTGGGCCGGGACTTCGAGACGCTGAGCTCGCGCGCGACCTCCTCCTCGACCAGGTCGGCGTTGATCATCGCGGCGGCCATCGCCCCGGCCGCGGCCGCCATGATGACCTGGCCGGACGGGACGACGACGTTGCCCGCCGCCCACACGCCGGGGACGCTGGTCCGCCCGGTGGGGTCGGTCTTCACGAAGCCGTCCTCGCCGGTCTCGCAGCCGAGGTCGGTCAGCGGCCCGGCCTTGGGAACCCACGTCGGCGCGAGGAACACGGCGTCGCAGCCGAGCACCGAACCGTCCGCCAACTCCAGCCCGGTGAGCCGGTCGTCCTCGACGACGACGCGCCGCACCCCGCCCGGCGCGACGGGGATGCCGCGCGCGGCCAGGCGCGCCGCGTCCTCGCCCGCCGGCGGGGTGTCCGCGACGAACGTCACGTCGGGCGACCACTGGCGCAGCAGCAGCGCCTGGTGGACGGAGTTCGGCGACGTCCCCAGCACGGCGATCCGCTGGTCGCGGACCTCCCAGCCATGGCAGTAGGGGCACATCTGCGCCTCGCGGCCCCACCGCTCCCGCAGGCCGGGGACGTCCGGCAGGACGTCGGTCACGCCCGTGGTGACCAGCAGGCGGCGGCCCCGCAACCGGGCGCCGTCGCCGAGGGTGAGGACGAAGCCCTCCTCGGCGCGGGCGACCGTCCCCTCGACGATCTCGCCGCCGTAGCCGCGCACCTCGGTGCGGCCGGTCTCCAGCAGGCGGGCGGGCGGCATCCCGTCCCGGGTGAGGAAGCCGTGCATGTGGTCGACCCCGGCGTTGCGCGGCTCGCCCGCGTCGACGACGGTGACGGAGCGGCGGGCGCGGGCGAGGACGAGGGCGCCGCTCAGCCCGGCCGGCCCGCCGCCGATGATCAGTACGTCTCGTTCGGTCATGCCCCGAGCGTGCGCGACGCCTTCCGGATTTGACAAACCTCTTTGCCGATCCTGCAATGAGGGCATGGAGACGACCGAGGAGGTCCTGGCCGGGGTCGGGCCGAGGCTCCGCAGGCTGCGGCAGGAGCGGAACGTCACGCTCACCGCGCTCGCGGAGGCCACCGGCATCTCGGTCAGCACGCTGTCGCGGCTGGAGTCGGGCAAGCGGCGGCCGAGCCTGGAACTGCTGCTCCCGCTCGCCCAGGCCCACCAGGTCCCGCTGGACGAGCTGGTCGGCGCCCCGGCCGTCGGCGACCCGCGGATCAGGCCGCGGCCGCTGCGGATGCACGACATGGTCGTGCTGCCGCTGACCCGGCGGCCCGGCGGCGTCCAGGCGTTCAAGATGGTCGTGCCCGAGCGGATCCCGCCGCCCGAGCCGCGCACCCACGGGGGCTACGAGTGGCTCTACGTGCTGAACGGGCGCCTGCGCCTGCACCTCGCCGGCCGCGAGATGGTGCTGGAGCCGGGGGAGGCGGCCGAGTTCGACACCCGGCTCCCGCACTGGTTCGGCGGCGCGGGCGGGCCGGTCGAGGTGCTCAGCCTGTTCGGCCCGCAGGGTGAGCGAATGCACCTGCGCGCTAAGCCCCGCCGGTCATGACGCCCACGGGCGTGACATACATTGGGTGAACGTGCAGACCGCCCAAACTCCCCAGAAAACCCCTGCCCGTCAGAAGCCCGCCCCCATGGCGTGGGTGCTGTGGAGCGTCGGCGTCCTCGCCTACGCCGTGGCGGTACTGCACCGGACGTCCTTCGGCGTCGCCGGCCTGGACGCGGTGCACCGGTTCGACGCGTCCGCCGGGATCCTCGCGTCCTTCACCGTCCTGCAACTGCTCGTGTACGCGGGCCTGCAGATCCCCGTCGGACTCCTGCTCGACCGCGTCGGCCCGCGCTGGATGGTCGCCGGCGGCGCGCTGCTCATGGCCGGCGGCCAGGCGCTCATGGCCGTCTCCACCGGCGTCGGGACGGCCGTCGCCGCCCGCGTGATGGTCGGCGCCGGAGACGCCATGACGTTCATCAGCGTCCTCGGCATCGTCGCGACCTGGTTCCCGGGACGCTACGTCCCGGTCGTGACGCAGCTCACCGGGCAGCTCGGACAGCTCGGCCAGGTGCTCAGCGCGATCCCCCTGGTCGCCCTCCTGCACGGCCCCGGCTGGGGCACCGCGTTCGGCTCCGCCGCAGCGCTCGGCGCCCTCATGGCAGTGCTCGCCGTCGCCGTCCTGCGCGGCGGCCCCGGCCGCGCGGACGTCCCGTCCCTGCGCGAGACCGGCACCAACCTCGTCGAGGCGTTCCGCCACCCCGGCACGCGCCTCGGCTTCTGGTCGCACTTCGTCACGCAGTTCTCGTCCAACACCTTCGCGCTGATGTGGGGCTTCCCGTACCTGGTGTCCGGGCAGGGCCTGCGCCCCGCGACCGCCTCGACCCTGCTGACGCTGTTCGTGCTGGTCAACGTCGTGTCCGGCCCGTTCATCGGACGTCTCGTCGCCCGCTACCCGCTGCGCCGCTCCTGGCTCGTCCTCGGCATCGTCGCCCTCAACGCGACGGCGTGGGCGGCCGTCCTCGCCGTGCCGCCTCCCGCGCCGCCCTGGCTGCTGGTCCTGCTCGTGCTGTGCGTCGCGCCCGGCAGCCCCGGCTCGATGATCGGCTTCGACTACGCCCGGACGTTCAACCCGCCCGGACGGCAGGGCACCGCCACCGGCATCGTCAACATCGGCGGCTTCGTCGCCTCGCTCGTCACGATCCTGCTGATCGGATTCGTCCTGGACGCCCTGTCACCCGGGGGCGAGTTCACCCCTGGAGCGTTCCGGGCGGCCTGGACCGTCCAGATCGGCATCTGGGCGATCGGCGTGGCAGGCGTCCTCCGCACCCGCACCCTCGCCCGGCGCCGCCTCGCCCTCGCCGACTAGGAGGGCGAATCGTTGATTCGTCAGCCACTGGCATGGTCACGCCATGAGCTTGTCTCGGTGCTCAGAGTAGTCGGATCGTGGGAGCGAAAGCCAACGCCCCGCGTCACGACCGCTCGGAGACAGGAGACGACCCTTGAGGAAGACAGTCAGCGTTCTGGCCGTCGCTTTGGCCACGACCTCTGCGGCGGTGGTGCCTGCCGCGGCATCCCGCACACCGTCGGCTCCGGCCGTGCCTCAGCAGGCGTCCCCCGCCGACTGCGCCGGCTGGTGGAAGCCCGGTGCGGCCTTCGATTTCGCCCCGCTGTGGTACAGAGTGGGGGAACGCAGCGCTCGCCGGGTGCAGTTGCGCGTCGGCAGGATCAACGGCATCCAGCACGGCTGGGCGCACATCGGCCGTGAGACCAAGCGGGGGGACGCCGTCTGGCTGGACGTCACCCGAGGCGGCGGCCGGTGGCTGCAGTGCGGCCCGTTCGTGGTCGGCGCCGACGGCCAGGAGGTCTCCACCCCGGCCGCCCGCACGGAGAAGAACTCACCCCTGCGGTTCCGCGCCTGCTCGCGAACCGATGACCGGTCGGAGTGCACCGCCTGGTGGTGACCGGACCCCGTGCTGAACAGCCGCCGGGCCGGGCGGCCCTGGTCGACAGGGCCGCCCGGCCCGGCGCATCGTCGTCGCAGGCGAGCGCTCTGTCGCTCCATCCATCGGGAGGAAGCGCCTGACGCTCAGGAGCGCAGCTCCCCGCCGGTCAGGAGCGGAGTTCCAGGGTGCAGCACTTCGGGCCGCCGCCCGCCTTGCGCAGCTCCGACAGGTCGACCGGCAGCGGCTCGTACCCGTGCACCCGCAGCGTGTTGATCAGCCCGAGCGCCTCGGCGTTGATGACGACGTTGCGCCCGTCGCATACGGCGTTGAGCCCGAGCACCGCCGCGTCCGCCTCGTCCGCGAGGACCGCGTCCGGGAACAGCCGCTCCAGCACCGCCCGGCTCCCGGGGGAGAACGCGCCGGGGAAGTACGCCACGTTGTCGCCGCCGAGGGGGAACAGCGCCGTGTCCAGGTGGTAGAAGCGCGGGTCGACGAGCCGCAGCGTCACCACCGGGCGGCCGAGGAACTCCTGCGCCTCCTGGTGTGCGGCGATCTCCGTCCGGAACCCCGTCCCGGCCAGGATGACGTGGTCGAGCGTGAGGAAGTCGCCCTCGCCCTCGTTCGTGTGCTGCGGCTCCAGCAGCTCGGAGAACCCGTTTGCCAGCATCCACTTCGCGTAGGCGGGCCCTTCGGCGTACCGCTCCGGATGCGTGAACTTCGCCCCGTACACACGCCCGCCGACCACCAGCGCCCCGTTGGCCGCGAACACCATGTCGGGCAACCCCTCGATGGGGTCGATGAGGCTCACCTCGTGCCCGAGCGCGACGTACGCCGCCCGCAGCTCCTCCCACTGCGCCACGGCCTTCGCCGCCTCGGCACCGGCCACCGGGTCCATCCACGGGTTGATCGCGTAGGTGACGGCGAAGTGGTCCGGACGGCACATCAGGTAGTGCCGCCGCAGCGCGGTCCGGACGGCGGTCGGCTCCATCGCCGGCATGACGGTCATGGATGTCTCCAGGGACAGAAGAGGAACAGGCTCAGCGAAAGCCTAAGAACCCCGGGCCTGCAATCCAATGCGTCAATCTTGCTCTGACCTGGCATTTCGTTGCGTGTTTTCGTCTCGTGGAGGCTATTCGTTGCGCGCCTTCGCGGCTTCGTCTCGGCCCGGGACCGCCGATCCCCGGCGCTCCAGGACCTGCGCCCACCACACCGTCTTGCCGCCCCCCGGCCCCGGATGCCAGCCCCACCGATCGGCGGACGCGGCGACGATGGCCATGCCCCGATGCCCCTCGTCGGTGTCGGACGCCGCCACGACCCGAGGCAGACCCGGCTCCGGATCGGTCACGTCCACGCGCAGCAGCCCGTCCATCACCCGCACCCGGACCTTGACCACCCCGCCGGCCCGCAGATCGTCCCGCACATGCCGCACGGCGTTCGTCACGGCCTCGGACGTCAGCAGCACCGCCACATCGATGTCGGTCTCGGCGACGCCCCACCCGCCCAACACGTCCCGCACCGCCCGCCGGGCCGCCCCCGGCGACCGCTCCTCCAACTTCCACACGTACGTCCGCGCCACCCGGCTCGCCCGCGTGACGCCGCCCCGCCGCAGCAGTGCGCTTCTCAGCCCGTCCATCGCCTCCACCTCCGGTCTCTCGCGGGCCGCGCATGGCCCCGCATAACTCAGTGAAACCGTGCGCGCACGGAACGAGAAAGGCGACAATGGGGCTGTAGGAGGGACACAAGTCCCCTGGTCGAAGGGTGCCCGCCCGAATGACTGATCAGCCGCGCCCGCAATGGGCGGTACGCCTGGAAACCGAACGCCGCGCCCGCGGCTGGGGCCCGTTCAAGGCCGCCCGCCGCCTCTACGCCGCCGCCGGAATCGACCACCCCGACACGAGCCAGGTCAAGAACCTCTCCCGGCAGATCAACCGCCACGAGAAGGGCGAGGTCTTCCCGGCCGACTGGGGCTCCGCCTACGCCACCGCGTTCGGTCTGGAGGAGAAGGACCTCTTCGGCCATGAATCCCCCGACACCCCGGCGGGTACCAAAGAGCCGAGCGCCACTCCCGACGATGGGACCGACGACGTGAAACGCCGCGCAGCACTCCAGTTACTCGCCGCCCTGGGCGCCGGAACAGCGATCCCGCCGGGCACCATCGAAGAAATCCTCGCGGACATCGACCGCGCGACCGGTCACGGCCCGAACGTGGACGAATGGGAACGGGCTGTGCACGACTACGGACAGCGGCTCGTGCTCCGGCCACCCGGAGCATTGGTCGGTGACCTGACGGCCGACATCATCACTGTGGGACGGCAACTGAAACGAACGCACGACCCCCACATACGGGTCGGGCTTCTGCGGGTCAGCGCGAGCCTGTCCGGCCTGCTGGCGATCGGCTTGGGCGACGCCGGTGAACAACGTTCCGCCCGTGTCTCTTGGGCCACCGCACGCCGCGCCGCGGACGCGTCCGGCGATCGCGATCTCCGCGTATGGACCCGCGGCCGGGCGGCGCAAGACGCCTTCTGGAGCCCAGGTTCGGACGAATTCGTGTCCGACCTGGTGAACGAGGCCGTCCAGATCGCTGATGGCGTCCCCTCTCCCGGCCTGGCCCGCGCCTACGCCGCGCGTTCCTACCTGGCCGCAGACCGAGGAGACCAGCGCACCGCCCTCGCCTCGCTGAACAAGGTGAAGGAAACAGCTGGTCGACTGCCCGACGGAGCCCAGACCGCTCTGGCATTCCGCGAGAGCCAACTCCGCTGGACGGAGTCATACGTACTGACCCGTACCGGCGATTCTCGGGCAGCTGTCGTCCTGGAGCGGGCGATATCTCTCTACCCGCCCGGCTCCCTCGTTCCGCGCAAAAACCTCGTGCTGATGCAAGCCGAAGCTCTCGTCCGCAGGCGAGAAATCGCAGAGGGCTTGCAGCAGGCGATAAAGACACTCCACGACCACCCTGACTTCGTGGCCGCCGGCACCCTCCCTCTGGGAGTCCGCGTGCTGGACGCTCTCCCCGAGCGGGCGCGTGTCCTACCGGCGGCGCGAGAACTGCGTGCGCTGACCGCCACCTGAGCGACCGCATTTCCAGGACGTCGCTCGTTGTGGGGCGATACGCCGATGTCGTCCCAGTCCACACGCGTTGCTGGTTTATCCAGGTCAGCGACCTGTCCATTGCGTGGGCGCCGTGTGCCAGGTGAAGATTTCGCGGGCGGCCCACGGTATAAAGATTCGGCTGATCGACGGCAGGACGAAGGCAACCGGGGGCGGCCCTATGCGGCGCAACCGCAGCGCGCGGGTGCGGCAAGACAACGGCGGCGACGAGTCGCGCAGCGCTCACGGCGGTGCTTCGCTCACCGGGGTGCGGGAGCGGTTGGGGCACGTCTTCTGGATCGGCGGCGGTAGCGGGAGTGGTAAGTCCACCATCGCCAGGAGGCTCGCCGACCGGCATGGGATGCGCCTGTTCGACACGGACGCGGCCATGCCCGGCCATGCACGCCGCATGCCGCCGAGGCAGTCGCCCTACCTGCGCGAGTTCGCGGCCATGACCATGGATCAGCGATGGGTGGACCGGAGTCCCCGCGCGATGCTCGACAACTTCCACTGGTACCGGGGGGAGGGGTTCGAGCTGATCGTCGAGGATCTTCTGGGGCTTCCCGCCGACCAGCCTGTGGTGGTCGAGGGCTTCCGGCTGCTGCCCGGCCTCGTCCTGCCGCTTCTGGCAAGGGAGAGCCAGGCGGTGTGGCTGCTGCCCACGCCCGAGTTCCGCAAGGCGGTGTTCGACGCCCGCGGCGGTCGCGAATGGGGATTCATCGCCAAGACCGGCGACCCGGAGCGAGCCCTTCAGAACGTCCTGGAGCGCGACGCGATGTTCACCGACCGGCTCACCGAACAGACCCGCCACCTGGGCCTGCACGTGCTGGAGGTGGATTCCTCGGTCACTGAGGAAAACCTGGTGCGGCGGGTGTCCGCGCTGTTCGGCCTGGATGACTAGAGGATTTGCGGGATGGCAGAGCCGACATCGCCCCCTCCACGGATCGGGACTCCCCGGTGGGACCGGGAACTCGCGGGCATCGGGCTGAACCGGCTCTCTGTCGACACCGATGTGGGTCTCGCGCTGGAGTTCGCGGACGTCCACGCCGAGTTCGACCCGCACGCGCTGGATTTCGGAACGGATGCCGAGGCTGCCGCGATCTGGGTCCTGCTGCACCAGAGATTCCCGTCCTACGGGATCCTGATGTACCTGCGAATGTGCTGGTCAAACGGTGACCACGTCCTCCAGGACTGGATCGTGCGCCAGTTCGCCGCGATGCTGGTGCACGGTCCAGGCCCCGTGGCGGAGTCGGCCGAGTACGGGCTCTGGGTCGACTACTTCGAATCGTCCGAGGCGGCGCAGGTCTTCACGGCGCTGACCCTCCAGATGCCGCGATCCCACTGGGACCGTCTGATCAGCGGCGCGGGCCCGGTGCCCTGGGAAGCCAAGCACCACGTGTTCCAGGAGGCGGCCGAGGACCCGGCGCTGCATCCCGCGCTCGCCAAGGGCCTCGCGGGTTCCTTCTACGACGTGTACGGCCAGGTGGACGCCGTGGAAGCGGCAGCGCTCGTCGAGCGGATCACGGTGGCGGATGAGGACCTGCTGGAGGCCCTGACCGAGGCCGTCACGCAGCCGCTGCGGCTGCGGACGGGATCGGCCGTGATCGTGGACGAGTCCGATCCGGGCTGGCCGCACGAGGGGAGCTTCCTGCTCCGTGCGGTGGTGCGCAGCCCGCGGAGCCGGTGGGTGGGGCGATCCGAACTGGTGGCCGACGGTCAGATGTACGGCCGGCTGGTGCACTGGGACTTCCCGTTCGACGCCGCGAAGATCGTGCACCGGACCGTGCACGCCCCAGAGCCGGAGGGACGGATCGTGCTTTTCCGGGTCGAGGGGCCCGTTGAGCACGCCGAGTCGTTGGTGAACCGGGACGTCGAGGCATGGCCGCCCGGCCTGAGAGAACACCTCACCCCCTGACCCCCGCGAAACTCGTGCGGCGCCCCGTCGCGGCGCCGACCCGGGGTGATCTTTGGCACAGGTGAAGCCCGTGACCTGGTGTTCTGCGGTGCTCCATCAGGCCGGAGTCCTCATCAGACTGCGGCTCGGGTGTTTCGGCGAACGGTAGCGGCTGCGGCCGATGAGAGCCGCACCAGAGGAACAACGAAAAGAGGAACCCAGATATGTCTGGTAACCAGAGCGCCGCCCAGAACGCGCACATCGCGGCGGAGGCCACGTCCGACACCGCGCACGCCGACCTGGCCACCACGGCCAAGGCGCTCGCGCAGGGTCAGGCCACCCCGGAGCAGTACGACGCGGCGCGCGACAACGCGGCCGACGCCACGCAGGGCGTCCACCAGGCCAACAGCCAGCTGCCCTACCAGGGCTGACGGCTTCTGATCAACAGCCCGGACCAAGGGCTGCGCACCATCCGGCCGGTTCCCACGCCCTCGCGGCGTGGGACCGGCTCTCTTCGTCCGGAGCGGCACGTCCGCAGTCGCGGTCATCGCCTGATGCGGTGCTCCTCGGCGTCCAGCCAGATGTGCTGGCCCTCCGGGCGGACGGTCAGGCCCCACCGGTCTGCGGCGGGACGATCCAGCGCATCCCACCAGTGGAAGGCCGCTTCCACCTCGTCCCACAGGCCGCGGTCGCCCGATTGGCGGACGGGGAACCTCTCCGCGCCGGGCTCGTGGTCCACGGCGGCCCATGACCCTGACCACGGATCGATCAGCCACACCGTGTACGCCCCGCCATCGTGGTGGGTGACGACCGGTTTGCAGCGCGGTACCTTGAGGCCGATCGCCAGCGAGGCGTCGTACTCGCCGAGCACCTGGTAGGGGTGCAGGCGTGTGAACGCCTGCCGCGCGCCTGCGGTGCCGCGCATGTCGTCGTCCAGCGAAGCCCGCTTGCCGCGCTGGGCTCGCAGGCGCATGAACGACACGTTCCCCACGATCCGGCCGCGCATGGAGCCATCCCCCGATACCGCGAACGACACGAGCGCGCCGTTGTGGAAGTCGGTCGCCCATGGCGTCAGGACCTGGCCGCCGGGCCGGGTCTGCTCCGCCCATGCGTAGGGCACCCGAGCGGCCGCGGCTGTTGCGATCACCCGGTCGAACGGCGCATCCGGCGGGTGTCCCAGTGCGCCGTCTCCGGGCACCACGTTGACCTTGTAGCCGGCCTCCCGCAGGGCGTGCCGGGCGTAGTCGGCCACCTTCGGATCCACCTCGACCGAGGTCACCCGGTCGGGTCCGAGGCGTTCGGCCAGGAGCGCGGCGTTCCAGCCGGTGCCGGTGCCGATCTCCAGGACCGACATGCCCGGTTCGACGTGCAGGGCCGCCAGCATCTGGGCGACCACGTCCGGGCGGCTGGCCGAGCTGGTGATCTCGTGGCCGACCCGACCGGGCAGGGCCGGAACACCGTCGTCCACCTGCGTGACCACGAAGTCGTTGCGGTAGCACAACTCCATCCACGCGGCCTCGTCATCGCCCCGGTCCACCGGCACCAGCGGCCCACCGTCCTGCACCCACACCGTGTCAGGGATGAACCAGTGCCGCGCGACCTTTTCGAAGGCCGCGCGCCACTCCGGAGTCAGATCGCCCGAACCGACCAGTTCGGAGACGAGCCGGGCCGAGTGCTTCGCGAGGTCGGCCACTACTTGCCCTTCTCATGCTTACCGCCACCGGGCGGGTTCCCGCGGTCCGGCGGCGGGATCGGCTTGTCCCACCTGCCATCGCCTTCCTTCTTCTCGTCGTGCTTGCCCACCGCGAACTCCTTCCATGGCTGACCGCTGCTCTTCCTCATCGAAGCCGAGCGGTCACGCCGTCGGCGAGCTGGCGATGGGGACACGGTGCTGACGCGCGGGCTAGGGCCGGGGCTCCAGAGCGGTGAGTTGGAGGCGGAGGGCTAGGCGCTTTTGGGGGGTTGAGAGGTCTACCGCGGTCACCTCGTTCATGCGGCGTAGGCGGTGGCGGAGGGTGTTGGGGTGGACGGCCAAGGCCTGGGCGGCTCCCTTGGGGTCGCCGTAGTGGTCCAGCCAGGCGGCGAGGGTCGGGAGGTAGGACGTTCCGTGTTTCTCGTCGTGGGCGCGTAGGGCGGGGAGGGGGCCGCCCAGCGGGTCGGTGCCGACTGCCTTGCGGGCGCGTTCGACGACCACGGCGTCCCAGGCGTCCTCCAGGAGGACGGTGCCGGGGGCGAGGCCGCCGGACTCGACGAGGGACGCGAGTTCGGACGCTTCGGTGCGGGAGCGGAGCAGGTCGGCGGGGGAGTGGGCGGGGCCGCCCGCCGCCGCGTACAGGGTGCGGTCGTGGGCGCGGGCGCGGGTGAGGACGTGGCGCAGCCAGGGCATCGTTCCGGACTCGGCGGTGTCGCGTCCCGGTTCCGCCAGGACCGCGAAGATCGTGCCGGAGAGGTCGGTGAGGAGGGGGCGGTGCCAGCCGTAGCGGCGGGTGATCGCGTCCCAGAGGTCGAGGCGCCGGCGGACGTCCTCGGTCCCGGCCTGGCTCCCGAGCGCGACCACGCGCCAGGGCGGCGGAGCCGGGACGGGCTGGGAGCCGTCCTGGAGGGCGGCGCGCACCTGGTCCGCCGTGAGGCGGCGCGCGACTCCGGCCTCGGCCCGGAGGCGGAGCAGGTGCAGGGCCAGGACGGACGCCAGTTCGGCCAGGCGCCGGACGCGGTCGGGGGAGATCGCCGTGCGCGCCACGACCCAGATCGAGCCGAGCCACTCGCCGCCGGCGCGGACGGGGATGACGAGGCGGGGCAGCATGCCGTCCGGGCCGGCGGGGACGAGGACCGGGTCGCTCGACCGGGCCAGCTTGCGGAACACCCCGGAGGCGCGCAGATGGGCGATGACCTGCGGTGGGACGCGGCGGCCGACGATCGTGGAGACGCGGGCCGGGTCGGTGCTGTCCTGGCGGCCGGAGTAGGCGAGGACGCGGGAGCGCGCGTCCTCCAGCGTCACCGGGGCGTCGGCGATCTCGGCGGCCGTGTCGGCCAGGGCGAACAGGTCGTCCTGCGGGCCGGACGGTCCGGGGAGCGGGGCGTGGGCGCGGTCGACGGCGCCGCGCACCAGCCAGATGACGTGCGTCCAGGACGCGTCCCGCTGGAGTTCGACGAGCGCCGGTCCGAGGCGGCGCGCGGCGGCGGTCACCTCGGCGGCGCCGGCGAGGGGCGACTTGAACACGACGCCGCTCGCCCCCGCCGCACCGGCGCGTTCCAGGAGCGCGACGGCGGCGGCCGGGTCCGCCACCCCGGCGCCGAGGACGATCTCTCCCGGCTGCCCGGCGGCCTCGCCGGGTTCGGCCAGGACGACGTCGTGCACCTGCGCGTCGCGGCCGGGCGCGACCAGGCGCAGCAGGCCCGGGCCCAGCGCGTCGACCAGGCCGCTCACGCTGATCATGCGTTCTCCCCTCTCGCTTCCCATTGTGCGCTTCGCATCATGGTGGACCTCTCGATTGTCCGAACACGACAGGGGTTTCGGCTCGCGGACGCATCACCATCGAAGTGACCCGTTTCACGAGGAGAGGAGAGGCCATGGCGCGCCGAGTCGCCGTCGTGGGTGCCGGCATGGTCGGTCTGTCCACCGCATGGTTCCTGCAGGAGCACGGCGACGACGTCACCGTGTTCGACCGGCGGGACGTCGCGGCCGGGGCGTCCTGGGGCAACGCCGGGTGGCTGACCCCCGGCCTGGCGACCCCGCTGCCCGAACCGGCCGTCCTCTCCTACGGCGTGCGCGCGGTGCTCAGCCCGTCGTCGCCGGTCTACGTCCCGCCGAGCGCGAACCCGCGGCTGCTGCGATTCCTCGCGGGGTTCGCCCGCAACAGCACGGCGGCGCGGTGGCGGCGCGCGATGGAGGCGCTGGTGCCGATCAACGGGCGGGCGCTGCCGAGCTTCGACGCGCTGCTGGACGGCGGCGTCCGCGCGGAGACCAGCGAGGCCGGGTCGTTCCTCGCCGCCTACCGGACGCGGGAGGAGCGGCGCGTCCTGCTGGAGGAGATCGAGCACATCCGCGCGGCCGGCCAGGAGCTGGAGTACGAGGTGCTGACCGGCGACGAGGCGCGCCGGGTGGAGCCCGCCCTGTCCGGGGAGATCGGCGCGGCGATCCTGCTGCGCGGGCAGCGCTTCATCAACCCGGGCGTGTTCGTGCACGCCCTCGCGGACTCGGTCCGCGACCGCGGCGGCAAGATCCGCGCGGGCGCGGACGTGACGGACGTCCGGGACGAGCCGGGCGGGGTGGCGGTCCGCACGGGCGGCAGCGACTTCGAGACGTTCGACGCGGTGGTCCTCGCGAGCGGCGTGTGGCTCGGCGGCCTCGCCCGGCGGTTCGGGGTCGGCGCGCTCGTCCAGGCGGGCCGCGGGTACAGCTTCAGCGTGCCGATGGAGCGCGTCCCCGACGGTCCGGTGTACTTCCCCGCGCAGCGGGTCGCCTGCACGCCGCTCGGCGACCGGCTCCGCGTCGCCGGGATGATGGAGTTCCGCCGCCCCGAGGCGCCGCTCGACCCGCGCCGGATCCGGGCGATCGTCGAGGCCGCGCGCCCGCTGCTGCGCGGCGCCGACCTCGACGCCCGGCGGGACGAGTGGGTCGGGTCGCGGCCCTGCACCCGCGACGGCCTGCCGCTGATCGGCGCCACCCGGTCGCCGCGGGTGTTCGCCGCGGGCGGCCACGGCATGTGGGGCATCACGCTCGGCCCGGCCACCGGAAGCCTCCTCGCGGAGATGATCGCCATCGGGCGCCGTCCGGGCGAGCTGGACCCGTTCGACCCGCTCCGCTGACCCGCCCCCGCCAGCCTGCGGCTTCTGGGTGGTTATGGCGCTTTCGTCCGGACGGGCGGTCGCGAGGCGCTACCGTCTCGGGGTGATCCGGACCCCGTGACGGAGGAGCGCCGATGGACGAGCAGCGCGCGGCCGCCGTGCCGCTGACCCGGGCCCAGCGGGTCCTGGCCGGGGTCGGCGGCCTGTTCTTCGCCGGCCTCGCCGGGCTCGGCGGCTACGGGTCGTTCGCCTCCGTCCGGGACGTGGCCGAGCCCTGGTTCGGCGGCCAGGCGTGGATCGTCCCGGCGGGCGTCGACCTCGGCATCCTCGCGCTGGTGTCGGTCGCGCTGCTGCTGGAGTGGCTGGCCATGCCGATGCCGGCGCTGCGCTGGACGGCGTTCGCCTTCACCGCCGCCACCGTCTGGCTGAACGTCTCGGCCGCGCACGGCGACCCGACCGGCATGGTGATGCACGCCGCGATGCCGGTGCTGTTCATCACGTTCATCGAGGCCGTCCGGCACGCCATCCGCCGCCGCGCCGGGATCGCCGCCGGGACCGTCCGCGAAGGCGTCCCCCTGGCCCGCTGGCTGCTCGCCCCGTTCTCGACGTTCCGGCTGTGGCGCCGCATGGTGCTGTGGCAGATCACCTCCTACCGGCACGCCCTGACCGCCGAGCAGCGCCGCCGCCATGCCCTGGCCCTCCTGGACGACCACTACGGCCGCAGGTGGAGGAGCAGGGCCCCCGCCGACGTCGTCTGGATGCTCACCGACGGCGTCATGCTCGACCAGGCCCTCGCCCGCGTCACCGAGCTGACCGCGCCGAAGCCGGAGCCCGTGGACGAGCCTCCGCCCGCGACGGCGCCCGCCCCGAGGAAGCCGGCCCAGAAGGCGCCGCCTCAGAAGGCCGCGCCTCAGAAGGCCCCGCCCGAGCCGCCGCAGGAAGCCCCCTCCCGGAAGGCCCCGCGCGGCGTGGCCACCGACAACGAGGCCCGCGCCCTCGCCATCCTCGACGCCGAGCCCGGCATCACCGGCGCGGAACTGGCCCGCCGCCTCGACATCAGCTCCCGCCAGGGCCAGCGCCTCCTCAGCCGCCTCAACCGGCCTGCGCCGACGCATTCGTCCTGAGCCGTCACCTTTCCTCCGGCCGCTCCGTCAACGCGGTGAAGAAGGAGGAGCGATGAGCGAATACGACTGGACCCTGATGTACGTCATGCACGACGCGCTGAGGAGGGAACTGGAGCATCTCGCCAAGGTGACCGCGCGCGAGGACGACGACCCCCGCCGCCTCCTCGCCGCGGCCGCGGGCTGGGAGTTGTTCAAGGTGTCCCTGCACGCCCACCACACCGCCGAGGACGAGGCCCTCTGGCCGGTCCTGCGGGGGACGCTCGCCGGGCAGGCCGACGACCTGGCCCTGCTGGACGCGATGGAGGCCGAGCACGCCGCCGTCGACCCCCTCATCGAGGCCATCGACACCGGCGCCGAGCCCGTGGGCGAGCTCGTCGACGCCCTCGCCACCGCCCTGACCGCGCACCTCGCGCACGAGGAGAAGGAGGCGCTGCCGCTGATCGACGCCACCCTGACGCCGGAGCAGTTCCAGGCCTTCGGCCAGGCCCACGGCCGCCACGTCGGCCCCGACGCGCCGCGCGTGCTTCCCTGGCTCCTTGACGGCGTGGACGAGGAGACGGTCGCGACCACGCTGTCAGTCCTGCCCGCGCCGGCCCGCACCGCGTTCGACACGCAGTGGCAGCCCGCCTACAAGGCCCTGGAGCGCTGGCCGGCGTCCTGACCCCGCGACGGCGAGGCCGCCGCCACGTTCGAACCGTGGCGGCGGCCTCGTGCCGTTCCGCGGATCAGAGGTTGATCATGTGGCCGGCCAGGCCGTGCACGGCCTCCTTCATGGCCTCGCCCAGGGACGGGTGGGCGTGCACGTTGCGCGCGACCTCGTTGACGGTGAGGTCCCACTGCTGCGCCAGGGTCAGCTCGGGCAGCAGCTCGGTCACCTCGGGGCCGATCATGTGCGCACCGAGGATCTCCCCGTACTTCGCGTCGCTGATCACCTTGACGAAGCCGTCGCCCTCGCCCAGGCCGAGCGCCTTGCCGTTGGCGCTGAACGGGAACTTGGCGGTCTTGACCTCGAAGCCCTGCTCCTTCGCCTGCGCCTCCGTCCAGCCGAACGAGGCGACCTGCGGCTGGCAGTAGGTCGCGCGCGGGATCATCACGTAGTCGAGCTCCATCGTCTCGGCGTCGCCGATGGTCTCGGCCGCGACGATGCCCATGGCCTCGGCGGCGTGCGCGAGCATCAACTTCGCGGTGACGTCGCCGATGGCGTAGATGTGCGGGACGGACGTCCGGCAGCGGCCGTCGACGTCGATCGCGCCGCGCTCGGTCAGCGCGACGCCGGTCTTCTCCAGCCCGTAGCCCTCGACGTTCGGCTGGAAACCGATCGCCTGGAGCACCTTGTCGGCCTCCAGCACCTGCTGCGCGCCGTCCTTGCCGGTGACGGTGACCTTGACCTTCTCGCCCGAGTCGTCGATCGCGTCCACCCGGGTCGAGGTGAGGACGTCCACGCCCAGCTTGCGGTACCGCTTCGCCAGCTCCTTGGACACGTCGGCGTCCTCGTTCGGGACCATCCGGTCCAGGAACTCGACGATCGTGACCTTCACCCCGTAGTTGTGCAGCACATAGGCGAACTCGACGCCGATCGCACCCGCGCCCGCGATGACGATGCTGCCCGGGAGCTCGGAGCTGAGGATCTGCTCCTCGTAGGTGACGACGCGCTCCGAAAGCGACGTGCCCGGCAGCAGCTTGGTGTGCGCGCCGGCCGCGATGATGCAGTTGTCGAACGTGACCGTCTCGCTCGACCCGTCCTGCTTCGCCACCTCGAGGGTGTTCGGGTCGGTGAACGTGCCGCGCCCGTCGTAGGACGTGATCTTGTTCTTCTTCATCAGGAACTGGACGCCCTTGACGAGCTTGTCCGACACCTGGCGGCTGCGCTGGTAGGCGACGCCGTAGTCGAAGGACACGCTGCCCTCGACGTTGATCCCGAACGTCTTCTGCTCGTGGGTGAAGATGTGCGCCAGCTCCGCGTTGCGCAGCAGCGCCTTCGAGGGGATGCAGCCGACGTTGAGGCACACCCCGCCCCAGTACCTCTCCTCGATGATCGCCGTCTTCAGCCCGAGCTGCGCCGACCGGATCGCGGCGACATATCCACCCGGGCCCGCGCCCAGGACCACGACGTCAAAGTGTTCGCTCATATCCGAAGACGATATTCGCCGCGACCCTGTGCTCGCATCCCGGCGGGCGACGCGCGGGGCGCCGGGTCGGAGGCGGCCGGGACATCCTGTTAGGGTTTCGGCAAGGTCTCCCTCCGGTCACGATCCCTGGGAGCCCGTCGACTGACAGGGCGGCGCGCGAGGGCGCGAGCCCGGTGCCGTCCCGGCCGCGGAGCCCGGCGGCGTCCCCTGGAACGGCGGTGCCGCGGCGCTGGAACATCCCGCCTCGGCCCGGTCGTTGTCCCCGTTCCGAGCCGAGTGGAGGAGAAGGCGAGTGAGGATCCCCAAGCGCGTCAACACCGTCCTGGACTGGGTGGAACAGCACCTGCTCGCGTTCGCGGTCGTCGTCGCGCTGGTCGTGGTCGCGCTGGTCTCCACGCTCGCGCCGCCGGCCGTCGGCCTCCCGGTCGCCGGGTTCGTCCTCGGCGCCGCCGCCGGGGGCCTCGTCGTCCACCTCCGGCTGAGCCGCCGCATCGCCCGCGCCCGCTCCGACAACGACAACCTGCTCCGCGAGAACGGCGCGCTGCGGCACCGCAACACCGTCCTCGCCAGCGGTGTGATCACGCGGGAGGCGCAGGAGACGCAGGCGCTCGTCGCCATCCCCGAGGACGACCTGCTGGACGCCCCGGACGATCCGCAGACCACCGCGTCCCTCGACGAACTGCTCGGCGGCGACCCGCAGACCACCAACGAGCTGCCGGACGACCCGCAGGCCACCGTCGACCCGCCGGCCGGCGGCGACCCCCAGGCCACCGGCGACCCGCAGACCACCGACGAGCTTCCCGGACGGGGCAAGGCCCCGCGGCGCGCCGCCGATCCCCTGGACGGCGACCCGCAGCGCACCACCGTCCTGCCCCCGCTGCCGGACGACCTCCTCGGCGGCGCCGACGAGGACGAGGACACCGCGCGCACCCCGCGCCGGTCCCGCAGGGCCTGACCGGTCGTCACCCGTCCTGCCGCGCCCTGACCAGGGCCTTCTACCGCAGAGTCATCGGAGTCCCAACCCGGCGTTACTTTTGCTGATCTTCGGGCAGAGGCAAGCCGTGAACGACTCGACGAACGCGCGGCAGGGAGCGGATCCGGGACGCGGAGGCGAGGGCACCGGACCGCCGGAAGGCGCGGCGCCCGACGAGGGCGCCGTCCGCAAGGCCGTGACCGCGTCGGCGATGGGCAACTGCATCGAGTGGTTCGACTTCGGTGTGTTCAGCGCCGGAGTGATGACGTCGATCGTCGGCACCGTGTTCTTCCCCGAGGACGCGTCCGGCAGCGCCACGCTGCGCTCGTTCGCGCTCGTCGCCGCGGCGTTCCTCGCCCGCCCGTTCGGGGGCATGTTCTTCGGCCCGCTGGGGGACCGGCTCGGCCGCAAGCGGGTGCTGGCCGCCACGATCATCCTGATGTCGGGCTCGACGTTCGTGATCGGCGTCCTGCCCGGCTACGCCACGATCGGGCTCGCCGCGCCGCTGCTGCTGCTCGGCGTCCGGCTCGTCCAGGGCTTCTCGACGGGCGGCGAGTACGGCGGCGCCGCCACGATGATCGCCGAGTACGCGCCGACGAACCGGCGCGGGTTCTACGGCGCGTTCCTGGAGTTCGGCACGCTCGGCGGCTACATCATGGGCGCCGGGCTCGTGCTGCTGATCGACCTCCTGCTCAGCGAGGACGCGATGCAGAGCTGGGGCTGGCGCATCCCGTTCCTCATCGCGCTGCCGCTCGGCGCCGTCGGGCTCTACGTCCGGACGCGGATCGAGGACACCCCGACCTTCCAGCACATGGAGGCGGAGGGCAGGAAGGCCCAGTCGCCGCTCAGGGAGACCGTGGAGCACCACTGGCGCACCATCCTGAACCTCATCGGCATCGTGATCCTCCTGAACGTCGCCGTCTACACGCTGCTGACGTTCATGCCGTCCTACCTCGTCGACTTCCTGGACATGGACGACACCTCGTCGCAGCTCACCACGATCGGCGTGGAGGCGGCGATGATGGTGGTGATCCTCCCGCTCGGCGCGCTGTCGGACCGGATCGGCCGCAAGCCGCTGCTGATCGCCGCGGCGGTCGGCTTCCTCGTGCTGTCCTGGCCGGCGTTCGCGCTCATGCAGACGCACGACCCGGCCGGGGTCGTGGTCGGCTACGCGATCATCGGCGGGCTGCTGGTGATGATGCTGGCGGTGATCGGCGCGACGTTCCCGGCGATGTTCCCGACCAAGGTCCGGTACGGGGCCTTCGCCATCGGCTACAACATCTCGACGTCGCTGTTCGGCGGGACGGCGGCCGTGCTCGTGGGCTCGCTGATCGACGCCACCGGCTCCAACTCCGTCCCGGCCTACTACCTGATGATCGTCGCGCTGGTGGCGCTGCTGCCGATCATCAAGATCCGGGAGACCGCCGGGGTGCCGATCGAGCGGGCCGGGGAAGAGGACGCCCCGGAACCGGTGGGTTCCGGGGCGCGGCGGAGCTGAACGGGGCGCGCCATGCCCGGTGGGCCGGGCACGGCGCGCACCGGCGGTAGGTCAGTGGTCGCGGGCGAAGCGCCGGCGGGCCCAGCCCGCCAGCGAACCCGCGATCACCAGCGCGGCTCCGGTCTCGATCGCCAGTGCGGTCCACACTCCGGTCACTGGGGGCCTCCTCTCGGGTTCCGCCGGGCCCGTCCTGAACCGGGCCCGGTCCGGTGCACACCATGTTCAACATCAAGAAGCAGTGGATCTTTCCTCGGCGGCGCCGCCCGATGGGTGATCTGCCCCACGTTCGCCACTTCTGACCTGCGACGAAACCTCTACGGAGGGTGAGAGGCGCAGCTCGTCGCCCCGCCGGCGCCCGTCACCCCCGTCCCGCGGCGGCGAGCGGGGGCGTTACAGGGGATGTTGCGCCTGGGTGCGAGTTGTGTGGCGCGGGAGCAAATCAGAGGTGCTGCGAATGGCTCCTTGCGACCGTCTCATTACCGTCTGTAGCGTCACGGGTGGCCAAAGGCCACCTCTTCCCCGCAGGACCACGACGAATCGGTGGTGTGGACGTGACGGAACAGCAGCAACAGGAGCACCAGCAACAGGACCACCAGTTGAGCCTCGGCACCGCGGCCGCGCGGAACCTGGCGACCACGACCAAGTCCGTCCCGCAGATGCAGGGCATCACGTCGCGGTGGTTGCTGAAGCTGCTGCCCTGGGTGCAGGCTTCCGGCGGCACCTACCGCGTCAACCGGCGGCTCACCTACACGCTGGGCGACGGCCGGGTCACCTTCGTGACCACCGGCGCCGACGTCCGCGTGATCCCGCGCGAGCTCGGCGAGCTGGCCCCGCTGCGGGGCTACGACGACGACCTGACCCTGGACGCCATCGCGGGACGCTTCACCCAGCAGGAGTACGCGCCCGGTGACGTCGTCGTCGAACGGGGGCGCCCCGTCGACCGCGTCGTCCTCGTCGCGCACGGCAAGCTCAGCAGGATCGGCGCCGGCGAGTACGGCTCCGACGCCGTCCTCGGGACGCTCGCGAACGGCGACTTCTTCGGCGAGCAGGCCCTCCTCGGGACGCCGGAGGGCGAGGAGCCGCCGACCTGGGAGCACACCGTCAAGGCGGTGACGACCTGCACGATCCTCAGCATGAGCCAGGCCGACTTCCAGGAGACGCTCGGCCAGTCCTCCTCGCTCCAGGCGCACCTCGACGAGTACCGGGCGAGCCCGCGGCGCGCGCACAACGCGCACGGCGAGGCGGCGATCGAGGTGGCGTCCGGGCACGACGGCGAGCCCGTCCTGCCGAGCACGTTCGTCGACTACGAGGCGTCCCCCCGCGAGTACGAGCTGAGCGTCGCGCAGACCGTGCTGCGCGTCCACACCCGCGTCGCCGACCTCTACAACCAGCCGATGGACCAGATCGAGCAGCAGCTCAGGCTGACCATCGAGGCGCTGCGCGAGCGCCAGGAGCAGGAGATCGTCAACAACCGCGACTTCGGCCTGCTGCACAACACCGACCTGTCGCAGCGCATCCACACCCGCTCCGGCCCGCCCACCCCCGACGACATGGACGACCTGCTCACCCTCGTCTGGAAGGACCCCGCGTTCTTCCTCGCGCACCCGAAGGCGATCGCCGCGTTCGGCCGCGAGTGCAGCGCCCGCGGCATCTACCCCGACAGCGTCGACGTCGGCGGCCACAAGGTGCCCGGCTGGCGCGGCGTGCCCATCTTCCCGTGCAACAAGATCCCGGTCTCGCCGACGCTGACCAGCTCGATCCTGCTGATGCGGACCGGCGAGGCGGCGCAGGGCGTCGTCGGGCTGCACCAGGTCGGCCTGCCGGACGAGTACCAGCCGGGCCTGTCGGTCCGGTACATGGGCATCGACGACAAGGCGCTCCTCAACTACCTGGTCAGCGCGTACTACTCGGCCGCCGTCCTGGTGCCCGACGCGCTCGGCATGCTGGAGTCCGTCGAGGTCGCCCACGGCGGTGCCGGCGCGTGACGGAAGAACGCCTGGCCCTCTCCACCCGCGCCGCACGCAATCTCGCCTCCACCACCAAGACCGTCCCGCAGACGCAGGGCACCACCCCGCGGTGGCTGCTGTCGCAGCTGCCGTGGGTGCAGGCCGGCGGCGGCGCCTACCGGGTGAACCGCCGCCTCACCTACCGGCTCGGCGACGGGCTCGTGACGTTCGTCAACGACGGCGCGGCGATCCGGGTCGTCCCGCCCGAACTGGCCGAGCTGCCGCCGCTGCGCGGCCTGTCCGACCCCGCGGTCCTGGACGGTCTCGCCGCGCGGTTCGAGCAGCGCGAGTACGCGCCCGGCGAGCTGATCGCGGAGTCGGGCGGGCCCCTCGACGCGGTCCACCTGATCGCGCACGGCAAGGTCGAGGAGAGCGTCCCCGGCGCCTACGACGCCGCCGGCCGGGTCGGCGTCCGCGACGGCGGCGGGTTCTTCGGCGCCGACGCCCTGCTCGGCGAGCCGGGGGAGTGGGCGCACACGTTCCGCGCGCTCACCCCCGTGATCGTCCTGTCGCTGCCGCGGGAGGCGATCGAGGAGCTGACCGAGCGGTCCGAGGCGCTGCGCGCGCACCTGGAGGAGTACCGCGCCGCGCCCGCCCCGCCGCGGACCAGGCACGGCGAGGCGGCGATCGAGGTCGCGTCCGGGCACGGCGGCGAGCCCGTCCTGCCCGGCACGTTCGTCGACTACGAGGCCTCGCCCCGCGAGTACGAGCTGGCCGTCACCCAGACGATCCTGCGCGTCCACTCCCGGGTCGCCGACCTCTACGGCGAGCCGATGGACCAGGTCGAGCAGCAGCTCAGGCTGACGATCGAGGAGGTCAGGGAGCGCCAGGAGCACGAACTGATCAACAATCGCGACTTCGGGCTGCTGCACAACGCGGACCTGCGGCAGCGCATCCAGACGCTCGGGGGCCCGCCGACCCCCGCCGACATGGACGAGCTGCTGGCCCGGCGCCGCAAGACCCGGTTCTTCCTCGCCCATCCGAAGACGATCGCGGCGATCGGCCGGGAGTGCACGCGGCGCGGCGTGTACCCCGCGCCCGTCGAGGTCGAGGGCCGCCGCGTGCACGCCTGGCGCGGCGTCCCGATCCTCCCGTCCGACAAGATCCCCATCTCCCCGACCGGGACCAGCTCGATCCTCGCGCTGCGCACCGGCGAGGACGACCAGGGCGTCGTGGGCCTGCACCGCACCGGACTGGAGGGCGAGGTCCGGCCGGGCCTCGCCGTCCGGTTCACCGGCATCGACGACAGGGGGCTGCTGACCTACCTGGTCAGCGCCTACCAGTCGGCCGCCGTGCTGGTCCCCGACGCCCTCGGCGTCCTGGAGAACGTCGAGATCGCCCGCTGACGAGAGGGGACCCGCCATGCCCGCCTGGAGAGACGACCCGGCCGTGATCGGCTGCGACCACCGGACGGGGCCGCGGCACCGCCCCCGGACGGCGGCGGAGGTGCTGACCTGGAGCCGCCGCCTGCTCGACCCCGCGCTGCGGCACGTGGTCGAGTCCATGCCGGACGCGTCGCGCTCCACCGCGGGCTTCCACTTCGGCTGGCGCGACGAGCGCGGCCGGCCTGCCGCCGGGGCGGGCGGCAAGGCGATCCGGCCCGCGCTCACACTGCTGGCCGCGGAGGCGGTCGGCGGGACGGTCCAGGCCGCCCTGCCGGCCGCCGTGGCGGTCGAGCTCGCGCACAACTTCTCCCTCATGCACGACGACGTGATGGACGGCGACCTCACCCGCCGGCACCGCCCCACCGCGTGGGCGGTGTTCGGAGCCAACGCCGCGATCCTGTCCGGGGACGCCCTCCTCGCCGCCGCCTACGAGATCCTCGCAGAGGAGCCCTCCGCGGTGGTGGCACGCGGCGTGCGCATCCTCGCCCGGGCCGTCCTGGAACTGGTCGAGGGCCAGCGCGCCGACCTGGCGTTCGAGGAGCGCGCCGACGTCACGCTCGACGAGTGCCTGGCCATGGCCGCGGGCAAGACCGGGGCGCTGCTCGGCGCCTCGTGCGCGCTCGGCGCCGTGTACGGCGGCGGCACCGCCGGGCAGGTCTCCCGCATGCGCGTCTTCGGCGAGCGCCTCGGTCTGGCCTTCCAGCTCGTCGACGACCTGCTCGGCATCTGGGGCGAACCGGCGGTCACCGGCAAGCCCGTCCACGCCGACCTGCGCCGCCGCAAGAAGTCGCTGCCGGTCGTCGCGGCCCTCACCTCCGGCAGCGCCGCCGGGGGCGACCTCGCCGCCCTCTACCTGCGCGACGCGCCGCTCACCGACGAGGAGGCGGTCGCCGCCGCAGGGCTCGTCGACGCGGCGGGCGGCCGCGCCTGGGCCGCCGCCCACGCCGACGAACTCCTCACCGACGCCCTCGCCGACCTCGACGCCGCCGGCGCCGCGCCCTGCCCCGACGCCGAGCTCCGGGGACTGGCCCGCCTGATGACCGACCGCGACCACTGATCTTCCGCCCGTAGCGAGCTCTGCCCCTACACTGCAAGGCGTGCCGCCCCTCCACCCCGCCGACCCCGAGCAGCTCGGCGCCTACCGGCTCGCCTCCCGGCTCGGCGAGGGCGGGCAGGGCGTGGTCTATCTCGGGCACGCGCCCGACGGGACCCGCGTCGCCGTCAAGGTGTTCCACCCGCAGCTGACCGGGGCCATCGACACCTTCGCCCGCGAGTTAGAGGCGGCCGAGCAGGTCGCGAGGTTCTGCATCGCGCAGGTGCTCGACTCCGGCGCGGTCGGCGAGCGCCGCTACATCGTCAGCGAGTACGTCGACGGGCCGCCGCTCAGCCGGGTCGTCGCCGAGCACGGCCCCCGGTCCGGCAGCGCGCTCGACCGGCTGGCCGTCGCGACGGCCACGGCCCTCGTCGCCCTGCACGACGCCGGGATCCTGCACCGCGACCTCAAGCCGCACAACGTGCTGATCGGCGCGGACGGCCCGCGCGTCATCGACTTCGGCATCTCGCGCGCCCTGTCGGGCGCGCAGACGATGGTCAGCCGCGCCGTCGGGACGCCCGCCTACATGGCGCCCGAGCAGCTCGAACCGGGCGAGATCGGTCCCGCGGTCGACGTCTTCGCGTGGGCGTCCACGATGCTGTTCGCGGCGACCGGCCGCCCGCCGTTCGGCAACGAGTCCGTCGCCATCGTCTTCAACCGCATCGCGAACGAGGAGCCGTCCCTCGCCGGTGTGGAGGAGCCGCTGCGCGGCCTCCTCGCCGAGTGCTTCGCCAAGGACCCGGCGTCCCGCCCGTCGGCGCAGCAGGTCCTCGACCGCCTCGTCCTCAGGACGGGCCGAGCCCCGGCCGCCCCGCCGGTGCCGCCACCGCCCGCGCCTGATTCGTCGAGCCCGGCCCCGCCGGATCCCTCTCCACCGGACCCGACTCCATCGGCGCCGTCTCCTCCGGCCCTGACCTCACCGGATTCGTCTCCGCCGGCTCTGACTCCGCCGGTCCCGTCCGCGCCGACCGCACCGCCGAACGGCACCCTCCCTTCGTCCGAGCTCATGCCGCCGTCCGACTTCGGCGCGGCGAGCGCGTTGACGGTGCCGCCCAAGCCGCGAAGGCGCAGGCGGATCGTCCTCGCCGGTGCGGGCGCCACCGCGGTGGCCGTGGCCGCCGCCGTCGCGGTCGTCTGGTTCGCGAACGGCGACTCCGGCGGCAAGAAGGGTCACCCCGTGGGGCCGGCGGCCTCCGCGGGTCTCGCCGCCACACCGTCCACCGTCGGCGGCTCGCCCGGAACCGCCGGAGGGCGGACCGGCGCGGCACGTCCGGGCACGTCCCCGTCCGCCGCCTCCACGACGCCGCGGGCGCCGGGTTCGTCCCCGCCGCCCTCGTCCTCGCCCCCGCCCTCGCGCAGGGTGAGGCTCGTGCGGGCCGATCTCGGCCCCGGGCACTTCACCCCGTACTGCCAGAAGCTCGGCTGGGAGTGGATCGAGTACCGGGAGACGCCGACTCCCGGCGAGTACTGCGTCATGCGCAAGGGCGACACCATGAAGCTGTCGACGGCCCAGCTCGACGACGCGTGCCGGTGGCGGTTCGACGACCCCCGGGCCCGCCACTACTTCAAGGGCAAGTCGAACTACTGCTTCACGATGAAGCCCGCCTCCTGAGCAAGGCCCGCTTCCCGTTCGATCATATGTTCGAGTAGGGTCGAGCCGTGCAGGCTCCCGAACACGTCCCGTTCCTGTGCCCCGCCGGGCACCGGCTCGACCCGGGCCGGGTCATCGTCGGCTGGTCGCCGTGCGTCTGCCCGCCCTGCGACAGGCGGGGCCGGGGGCTGCGCGGCCACCGCACCTACCTGTGCCTCGACTGCAAGGACGAGCACGTCACGACGAAGTGCTACCTGCCCCACCACGTCCCGGCCGAAGGCGCCGAGTACCGCTGGCCCTGACGGCGGGGCCGGTCAGTACGGAAGGACGCGGCCGGACGGCGTGCGCAGGTCCAAAGACGTGCGTTCGGCCCGGCCGGCGGCGGTGCGTTTTCCGATTCTGACGCGGACTCGACCCTTCATGACGCTCCCCTTCCCCCGGCTTTACTCGCCCCTGGTACGAAACACCTGCCCACACTCGTTCGATTTCACCATCGCCGACGGGCGTCGTTTCGCGCATCGGCCGGGGGAGGTATCGGCGTTCACCACCTGAGGCGCAGGTCAGCGAGGGGTCAGCCCTTGATCTGCGTCCAGGCCTGGGCCCAGCGGGAGTAGTCCACGCATTTGTTGCCGCGGTCGTCGCCGCAGTTCTTCACCGGGGTTTTCCAGAACGCCAGACGCTTGTAGAACTCCGGGTCGCCGACGTGATAGGTGGAGCAGAAGCCCTTGGCCGTGTACCGGCACGCCTTGGGGTTGGCGGGCGCCTCGCCGAACCACTGCGCGACCTCCGCCTGCACCTTCGGCATGGTGATCCAGTTCATCCACTTGTACATGCAGGTCGGATGCTGGGCCTTCGAGGAGATCATCCACGTGTCGGACCAGCCGGTCGCGCCCTCGTCCGGGATCGTCGTGGCGACCGGCGCCTTGTCCGTCATGGCCAGGTTCGCGGTCACCTGCCAGGCGGTGCCGGCGTAGTTGTAGCCGCTCTTGAACGACTGGAGTTCGTCCAGGTAGTTCGCCCAGTACTGGTTGACGTTCGGGCGCTGCTTCTTGAGCAGGTCAACCGCGGCGTCGAACTGCTTGTCGTCCAGCTCGTAGACGTCGGTGATCTTCAGATCGGGACGGTGCGTCTTCAGGTAGAGCGCGGCGTCGGCGATGTAGATGGGGGAGTCGTAGGCGACGACGTGCCCGGCCGCGGGGGACTCCTTGTCCCACACCACGCTCCACGACGTCGGACGCTGCGTGATCTTGTCCGTCCGGTACATCAGCATGTTGGCGCCGTAGCCGTGCGGGACGCCGTACATCCGCCCGGCGGCGGAGTTGTACGGCTGGTTCTTCAGGTACTTGGCGATGTCATCCCAGCTGCTCAGCAGGCCGGTGTTGACGGGCGCGACCGTCCCGCCGTAGATGAGCCGCAGGCTCGCGTCGCCGGACGCCGACACGCCGTCGTACCGCCCGGTCTTCATGAGCGCGACCATCGAGTCGGAGGTGTCGGCGACCTTCGTGTACACCTTGCAGCCGGTCGCCTTCGTGAACGGCGTGACCCAGTCGACCTTCGGGTCGTTGGTGCCGTTCTCGGCGTACCCCGCCCAGGCGACGAGGTCGAGCCGGCCCTCCGGCGTGCCGAGTTCCTGCAGCATCGGGACGTCGGGCGGCGCGGCGGTCGCGTCGGAGCCGCCGCTGCAGGCGCCGGTCAGCGCCGCCGCGACCAGCGCCCCCGTGGCGAGCAGGGTCCGGCGGGCGCGGGCTGGTGGGCGCACGGTCGTCGTCGCATCTGGGGTACGAGCCATCACGCTGAGGCATCGTAGGGGTATTTTGGGCTGTCCGCCGCAACAAAACGTGATGATCTGGAAACTGTCGACACATGGTGGCGGACCGTCCTAGGCTCTCCTGCGTTCCGCGTGAGCCGCTCCGCACGCAATCGATGCCAGCCGTCCGACCAGTCGATGTCAGCCGTCCGACCGAGTTGAAGGTTCAGCCGCAGTGCCAAATCGAGGCCGCACAACGGACTCGTCCGCCGGACACCGGCGGGCTCCCAAGGCCGCGCGTTTCCGGTCCATCCGCTTCAAGGTCGTCCTGATGGTCACCGTCTCGGTGGTCTCCCTCGGCGTCCTGTGGGCGTTCGCCGCGAGCATCGCGCTCGGCGAGGGGCTCAACCTCCGCCACGTCAAGACCGTCCAGGACCACTACGGCTACCCGTCGGGCGCGCTCGGCAGCGCCCTGCAGGCCGAGCGGCGCCTGTCGATGGTGTACCTCGGCGGCCGCGCGGAGGGCGACCGCGCCGCCATGGAGTCCGGCCGCCTGGTCACCGACCGGCAGGCCGACCTGTTCCGCAAGCTCGCCGAGTCCGAGGCCGTCGACGGCGCCGCCCCGAGGGACGCCCAGCGCATCGCCGGCAAGATCCTGACCGAGCTGGACGGGCTGGACGACCGGCGCCGCGCCATCGACGCCGGCCGCCTGGACCGGGCCCGCACGTTCGCCGACTACACGGCCCTGCTCGGCGACGTCGGCGCGCTGCAGGGCTCGCTCGCCACCCTGGACAACTCCGAGGTCGCCAAGGACGCCCGCAACGAGGCGTCGCTGACCCGGGCCCGCGAGGTCCTCGCGCAGGAGGACGCGCTGCTGGCGGGCGCGCTCGCCGCCGGCAAGATCACACCCGGCGAGCACTCCCAGTACGTCAAGCTCGTCGGCACGCAGCGAACCCTCTACACCTACACGGCGGCCGAGCTGCGCTCCCCCGACCAGGCCTACTACGAGCGCATCGTCGGCATGCCCGAGTACAGCCGGCTCCGGACGCTGGAGGACCGCTTCGTCGCCATGCCCCGGCTGGTCAACGCCACCGGCACCGCCGGCGCGCTGTGGAAGACCACCGCCGACTCCAACCTCACCCGGCTGCGCGGCCTCGAACTGTCGGTGTCGGCGGGCGCCGAGAAGCGCGCCCAGCCGATCTCCGAGGGCATCATCACCCGCGTCGTCCTCGCGGGCGCGCTCGGGCTGGTCGCGGTCGTCGCCACCCTCGTCCTCGCGGTCTGGGTCGCCCGCTCCGTCATCCGCGAGCTGCGTCGCCTGCGCCGCGAGGCGATCGACCTGGCCGACGTCCGGCTGCCCGGCGTGATCCGCCGGCTGCGCCGCGGCGAGGAGGTCGACGTGGCCGCCGAGGCGCCGCCGCTGGCGTTCGGGACCCGCGAGATCGACCAGGTCGGCGAGGCGTTCAACGCCGCCCGCCGCACCGCGATCCAGAGCGCCGTCGAGGAGGCGACGCTCCGCCGCAACGTCAGCGACGTGTTCGTCAACCTCGCCCGCCGCAGCCAGACGCTGCTGCACCGCCAGCTCAAGCTGCTGGACTCGATGGAGCGGCGCATCGAGACCCCCGACGACCTGGAGGACCTGTTCCGGGTCGACCACCTCGCCACCCGCATGCGCCGGCACGCCGAGGGCCTGATCATCCTGTCCGGGCAGGCGCCCGGCCGCGGCTGGCGCAGCCCCGTCGCGATCGTGGACGTCGCCCGCGCCGCCGCGTCCGAGGTCGAGGACTACACCCGCGTCAACGTCGCCCCGATGACCCGCGCCGCGATCGTCGGCCCGGCCGTCGCCGACGTCATCCACCTGCTCGCCGAGCTGATCGAGAACGCCGCGACGTTCTCGCCGCCGCACACGACCGTCCAGGTGCAGGGGCAGGCCGTCTCGCACGGGTTCACGCTGGAGGTCGAGGACCGCGGCCTCAGCATGGACGAGCCCAGCCTCGCCGCCGCCAACGAGCGGCTCGCCACCGCCGCCGAGTTCGACCTGTCCGACAGCGCCCAGCTCGGCCTGTTCGTCGTCGGCCGGCTGGCCCGCCGGCACGGCATCAAGGTCACCCTGCGGACGTCCCCCTACGGCGGCATGACCGCGATCGTGCTGCTGCCCGAGGAGCTCGTCGTCCCCGACGAGGGCGGCCCGGCGCAGAGCGCGCCCGCGCTCACCACCCGCCGAGCCGAGGACGCGCTCGTCCCCGTCGGCACGGTCGTGGGCGGCGCCAGCGTCCGCAGCGGCCCGCAGCCGGTGCTCGACGAGGGCGGGTCCGTGCTGCACCTGCCGTCCGGACGGCACGCGGCGCAGTCCGCGGTCCCGTCTCCGTCCCCGTCTCCGTCCCCGTCTCCGACCCCGCCGCCGGAACCGCTCGCCCAGCCCGCGCAGCCCGTCCGCCCGTTCATCCCCCCGGCCTCCGCCATGTCCCCGTCCGGGGAGCCGTCCGGAGAGCCGGACGCGCTGACCGGTCCCATCCCGGTGTTCGAGGAGCCGATCCAGGGCCCCTCGCCGGCGCCCCGGCCGGCCGCGTCGCCCTGGGGCGACCCGCCGCCCGAACCCGCGTCGGCCCCGCCCCCGCCCCCGCCGAGCGTGCCGCGCTCGCCCCGCGAGGTCCGGCGCCGTCCCCCGGGCAAGTCGCCCGGCTCGGACCGCCCCTCGTTGCCGAAGCGGGTCCGGCAGGAGAACATGGCCTCCCAGCTGCGCGAGGAACGATCCGAGCCGGCCGCGCCCGCGCCCGCCGCCCGCGCCGACCGGTCGCCCGAACAGCTGCGGTCGATGATGTCGTCCATCCAGAGGGGCACCCGGCGCGGCCGCGCCGAGTCCCTCGATACCGAGGAATCGTGACGGACCATGACCGGTCCTGGCAGCGAATGGCTAGATGACGAGGCCGGCCCGATCGTGCGGTCGTACGCGCTCACCCGCGGGCGCGCCAGGCCCGCGACGGGCGAGGCCTTCGACATGATCACGATAATCTCGACCGCGGCGCGGCCGCGGTCGGGCTCACCCGGCATCGGCCCCGAGCATCTCGACATCCTGGAGATGTGCCTGCGACCGCTGCCGGTGGCCGAGGTCGCGGCGCGGGTCAGTCTCCCGCTCGTCGTCGTGCGGGTGCTGCTCGGCGACCTGCTCCACCACCGGCTCATCACCGCCACCCGTCCCCAACAGGAGAGCGCGCTCTCCAAGGAACGTCTGCTGAGGGAAGTGCTCCATGGTCTCCAAGCCCTCTGAGAACGCCGGTACGGCCACCGGAGGGAGCGCGGGGCCGTCACCCCGGGAGGGGGTCGGCCCGGCCACTCCGGTCGCTGTGAAGATCCTCGTCGCCGGGGGCTTCGGCGTCGGCAAGACCACGCTCGTCGGCTCCGTCAGCGAGATCCGCCCGCTGCAGACCGAGGAACTGCTCACCGACCGGGGCGTCGGCGTCGACGACACCGAGGGCGTCGAGCAGAAGACCACCACCACGGTCGCGATGGACTTCGGCCGCATCACGATCCGCGACGGCCTCGTGCTCTACCTGTTCGGCACGCCCGGCCAGGACCGGTTCTGGTTCATGTGGGACGAGCTGTCCTACGGGGCGCTCGGCGCCGTCGTGCTCTCCGACACCCGCCGCCTCTCGGACTGCTTCCCCGCCGTCGACTACTTCGAGAACCGGGGCCTGCCGTTCGTCATCGCCGTGAACCGCTTCGACGACGGCTACGACTACACGCCCGACGAGATCCGGGAGGCGCTCGACCTCAGCGACGGGACTCCGGTCGTGATGTGCGACGTCCGGGAGCGCACCTCCGGCAAGGAGGTGCTGACGACGCTGGTCAGGTACCTGCTGGCGGTGCACGAGGAGACCGCGCGGGCGGACGCTCCGGCGCTGTAGGCTGCCGGTCGAGATGAACCGGACACGCGCGCGGCTCTCCGACGGCCGCGAGATCGTCTACTACGACGAGGCCCCCGGCCGGGCGCCCGTCGCGGATCCGCGCGGCCTGCCGCCGGTCGAGCCGGTGTGCGAGGTCCGCCGCGACCCGCTGACCGGCGACCACGTCACGATCACCGGGCATCGCAACACGCGCACGTTCCTGCCGCCCGCCGACCAGTGCCCGCTGTGCCCCGGCGGCCCGGCCTCGGAGATCCCGGACGCGTCCTACGACGTCGCCGTGTTCGAGAACCGCTTCCCGTCCTTCGACGTCCGCACCCCGCCGGTGCCGCCCTCCATCGACGGTGTGGAACGGTCCCGCGGCGCCGGGCGCTGCGAGGTCGTGTGCTTCACCGACGACCACTCCACCTCGATGGCGCTGCTGCCCGTCTCCCGCGTCCGGACGGTCGTCGACGCGTGGGCCGACCGCACCCGCGAGCTGTCGGCGATTCCCGGCGTCGCGCAGGTGTTCGCGTTCGAGAACCGCGGCGTCGAGATCGGCGTCACCCTGCACCACCCGCACGGCCAGATCTACGCCTACCCGTTCCTCACCCCCCGCACCGAGCGCATGCTGGCGTCGGCCTCCGCGAACCCGGACCTGTTCGGCGACGTCCTGAAGGCCGAGCGCGCCGGCAGCCGCGTCGTGCTGTCCGGTGAGCACTGGACGGCCTACGTCCCCGCCGCCGCCCGCTGGCCGGTCGAGGTGCACCTCATGCCGCACCGCCACGTCCCCGACATGGCCGCCCTCGACGCGGGGGAGCGCGACGAGCTGGCCGTCCTCTACCGAGACCTCCTGCGCCGCTGCGACGCGCTCTACGGCGCCCCGCTGCCCTACGTCGCGGGCTGGCACCAGGCGCCGGTCGGCGAGGGCCGCGACCTGCTCCGCCTGCACCTGGAGCTGTTCTCGATCCGGCGCGCCGCCGACAAGGTCAAGTACCTGGCGGGCTCGGAGTCGGGCATGGCCGCCTGGATCAACGACGTCCCGCCGGAGGACGTCGCCGAGCGCCTGCGCGCCGCCGGCGCCTGACCCGCGCCTGACCCGACCGATTTCGCGAGTGTCCGGAACGATCTGCGCCGCGTGGCCTACGCTCCGACGCATGCCGGAAAGCGTGCTGGCGGACCCGTTGGCGCGAGGGTCCTTCGACGGCGTCACCGCCACCGCCGAGCGCCCGTCGCTGGCCTTCACCTCCCGGATCGGGCAGGGCGTGAACACCGGCCAGGCGTGGGACCTGGCGGCCGGCGCGCCGCTCGGCCCGCCGATCCCCGACTTCCCGGCCGACCGGGCCGAGTGGGCGTTCGGCCTCCCCGCCGGGTCGCCGACCGTCGCCTGGACGCACCGCGACCGCCTCCACGTCCACGACCTCTGCACGGGCCGCGAACTCACCCTGGACGCCCACCCCGACCTGCTCGGCCTCACCGTCCACCACGGCCGCGGCGCGGTCGTCGCCGTCTTCGGCCCCGCGAACGACGCCGAGGTCGCCGTGTGGGACGCGGGCACCGGCGAGCGCCTCCGCGACTTCCGTCTCTGGCTCGGCCACCACACCGCCGTCGGCCGCGGGCTCCTGCACGCGACGCCCGCGACGGGCGCCCTCGCCGGGCTGGCCGGCGACGCCGCGGTCACGCTGCTAGACCTCGAACGCGGCGAGGAGATCTCCGCCGTCCCGCCCGGCTGCGCGACCCTCACCCCGTCCCCGGACGGCCTCGTCCTGCTCTGCCCGTCCCCGGAGGGCCTGGGCGTGCACGGCCTGGACGGCGACCGCCTCGCGACCCTGTCCGTCCCGGCCCCCTGCGGCCACGTGGCCGCGGCCCTGGTCGGCGGTCACCTCCTGGTGGCCGCCGCCCTCCAGGACGCCCCCGGCACCGTCTTCGCCTGGAACGCCGCCGCCCCTGAGCCGTCCCACCGCATCGATCTCCCGGCCCCGGCCAACGACCTGGCCCTGGCCCCCGACGGCACCCTCCTGGCCGCCACAGACACCGCCCTCTACGCCGCCCGCCTGGGCACGTGAAAAGGGCACCGCCGGCGCCCGAGGGCGCCGGCGGTGGGGGTGGGAGGTCAGCGGTTGGCGAACTTGTACTGGATGCCCGCTTCCTTCGGGGTGAGGGGGCGGTCGAGGAACATCAGGCCGTCCATGCGGCAGTTGCAGGGGTTCTTCTCCGCGGTGTTCTGCGGGTAGCTGCCGCCGATCTTGATGCCGCGGGGGTCCGTGGCGGACGTGACGTCGGGCTCGGGGGCGCCTTCGAGGCCCCACGGGTCCCCGGCCGTGGTGTAGAAGCCCTCCAGTGGCTTTCCGTCCTTGTAGAGCGCCATCTCGCCGGTGTCGTAGTCGAACGTCGCGGCGAGGTGCACCCAGGTGTTCTGGGGGAGGATGCTCTGCCAGTCCTGGCTCGCCGCGAACGTCTGTGACTTCGAGCCGTCCACGCGGCGGCCCAGCGCGACGACGTGCAGGGTGCCGGAGACCTCGATGATCTCCAGCAGGGCCCGCACGGCGTGCCCGTCGGAGTCGCCGGTGAGCAGGCCGGACAGGCCGATCGCGTTGTAGACGTCGGTCGGGTTGGACGTCTCGGTGTTGGGGCTCGGGTTCGTCCCCGTCATCTTGAACCAGCCCGCCAGCGTCGCGCCCTTGGCGGAGCTGAACGCGCGCAGGGACGGGACGCCGGACGCGGAGAAGACCCCCGCCTTCCAGTCGTCGTTGCCCTTCGCGGCCGGGTTCACCTGCCCGAGCTGGATGGCGTGCCGCCGCGCGCCGTCCCGCACGCGCATCGCCCCGCCGCCGTTGATGAGGTTGATCGTGGTTCCGGAGCTTCCGCGGTCGGCCTCGCGGGACGGGTCGCCCTGGACGGGGTGCTCGAAGTCGTAGTAGGAGATCAGGTTCTTCTTCAGGGGCGGGAAGACGCCGCCGGTCGAGGCGTGGGCCGGGGCGGCGACGCAGAGGGAGGCGCCCAGCAGCGCGGTGGTGAGTGCGGCGGTGCCGCGGCGAATCATCATGTCGACTCCTTGGAGCCCTCCGGCCGGGCGCCGGCTCGCGGCGCCCGGCCGGAGGAGGCCGTTACTTCGCCGGGGTTCCGCGGACCGTCAGGTCGCGGAGCCGGCCGATGTTGTCGAACGAGCCGAAGCCCACCCGGCCGGAGCCGAGGGTCGTGTCGCGGGCCGTGAAGACCGGCTTGGACGAGCCGTCCACGTACACGGCGATCTCGCCGGTGTCCGCGCGACGGTCCACCCGGACGCCGTGCCACGCCTCGTCGGTGATGGCCGGCGGGGCGCCGTGCGACCGGTTGGCGTTCCACTGCTGGTCGATGCGCAGCCGGTCGGCGCCGTTCACCAGGAAGATCCCGTTGTGGGGGTAGATGGTGTTGTCGCTGGACAGGTGGGTGTAGTAGTAGTGCGTGTCGTCCTGGTAGCCGAAGATGACGATCACGTCCCGGTTGCTGACCGACACCGGCGTGTCGAGCCGCACCTTCGCGTCGATCCGCGTCGAGGTGAGCGCGGGGCCCTTGTTCAGCACCGCGTACTCGAACGGGCGGCGCGGTCCGGGCCGCTGCTCGCCGGCCTCGGCCAGGATCACCTGGTCGCCGGGGAACTGCCACTTGGACGGCGTGACGGGCGTCCAGTTCTTGGCGTCCATCGCGTTCGCGACGCGGACCGGTCCCGCCGCGCCGGACGCGACCCGCTTCGTCCCGACGACCTTCCAGATCTTGCCGTTGGCCTTGGCGAGCAGGTACGGCTCGCCCTTGCCGTCCGACCCGTACCGCAGGTCGACGCGCTGGTCACCGGCCAGCTCCCGCATCGTGACGGGGTTCCCGGAGGTGTCGTAGGCCGCCAGATCGTAGATCTGGGCGCGGTTCGTGCCCGTCGCGTCGTGCTTCATCTCCGACTCTTCGGTGTACATGAGCCGGCCGCTGACGATGTCGGTGAACAGGTACTTGCCGCGCAGAGCGGGCAGCCTCGCGCCCCGGTAGACGTAGCCGCCGGAGATGGCGCGGCCGACGTCGCTGGAGCAGTTCCAGTCGGCGGGCGGGTCGTGGTCGTAGGCCGCGAGCGGGTACTCGTAGTCGTACTTCGCGTCGTCGGCCGGCAGCGGGTAAAGGTGGCAGCGGTCGTCCTTGCGGAACGTGAACGCCCCCTCCCGCTCGCTCCACCCGATGTTCGCGCCCGGGTAGAGCTCGTGGATCGACTCGATCTCGTGCTCGCCGATGTGCGCGAGGAACAGGCGGTGGGTGCCGCCGGTGTCCCAGCTGAACCGGTGCGGGTCGCGCATGCCGTAGGCGTAGATCTCGCCTAGCTTGCCGGCCTGCCCGGCGAACGGGTTGTCGGCCGGGACGCCGTACTTGCCGTTGGCGCTGTCCTTGCCGGCCGGGTCGATCCGCAGGATCTTGCCCTGCGGGACGCCGAGGTTCTGCGGGTCGCCGCCGTTGTCGCCGACGTTGCCGTTGCCGCCGTCGCCGACCGACAGGTAGAGCTTGCCGTAGTCGGCGTCGCCGGGACGGGCGTTCGGGTTGAAGTCGATCTGCTGGAGGTTGTGGATGCGCCCGGCGAACCCGATGCGCAGGATCTCGCGGTGCGTCCCGGAGAAGGTGTCGGCCTTCGGGTCCGTGGCCGTCCACTCGTCGACGACGCCGTGGTATCCGGTCTTCGGCTGCGGGGTCAGGTCGGGCGTCTTGGTCTTCAGCGCCTCGCCCGCCTCGACGTGCGTGGTGTAGAACTTCCCGTTCTTTCGGAAGTCGGGGTGGAACGTGACGAATCCGAAGCCCTGTCCGAGTCCCGCCTGGGAGAAGAAGTCGGGCGCGAACGTGGCGGCGACGTCCAGGTAGACGTGCGGGGTGCGGGTCTTCTTGTCGAGCAGGTACAGGTTGCCGTTCAGGTCGGGCACGTACAGGCGCCCCGAGTGGTCGGGGACCTCACCGACGTGGTTGATGCGGTTCCACCGCAGCAGCCGCGGGTCGGTGGGGGTGCCCGTCGGCGTCGACTTCGGCAGTTGCGCGACCTCCTGGAGGACGAGGCCGAGGCCGGACGGGGCGGGGTCGTCGGGGATCGGGTCGAGGATCGGGGCGTCGTCCCGGGCCTGCGCCGCAGGCGGGACGCTGAGCAGCGGAAGCAGCAGCGCCGCGATCGTCAGGAGACACCAGCTGAGCCTTCTTCGCATTCCAGCCGTCCTAGGGTGGGGATCGGTGGCAGGAAAGCGCTTTCTGGAAGCGCTTTCCAGAACGTACGACCGGCGTCGCCCGACGTCAAGGATCAATTTCGGGCCAGCCGGATGTGGACATCTCGTCACGACCGTTCGCGGCGGAACCACGCGTGGACCAGCGTCGCGACCGCGGAGACGACGAGCCCGGCGGGTGCGGCGGCCGCATGCCCGGCCAGGGTCAGCGCCACGGCCACGGCCGCGCCGGGCGCCCAGATCCACGTCGCCACGGGCCGTCCCGCGCGCCCGCGCCGCCTCCGCCCGAACTCCGCCGCCATCGGCGGGACGAGCGCCGGCAGCGCCGCCGCCAGCACCGTCAGCCATTCGAGCAGCATCCGGTCGACCCGCAGCACCGCCAGCACCGCCCCGGGCAGAGCGATCGCCAACACCGCCACAACCCGCCGCCCCTCCACCCGCACCCCCCACCGCAGGCCCGAACCGCCGCCCCCGCCCACGGACCGCCCACCCGCCGCACCAACGGCGTCACCTGCGGGGATAGCACCCCGTGCGGGCGTGGTGTCCCGTGCGGGAGCGGCGTCCCGTGCCGGTGTGGCGTCACCTGCGGGGGTTGGTGGGCGGGGGAGGAAGCGGTCTATGGCGAGGGCGCCGGAGTGGACGGCGGCCAGGGTCGGGGCTATGACCGAGGCGGCGACGAACAGGTTCGCGGCGTGAAGGCCGTCCGGACCGGCGAGGACGGCGACCACGTCGGTGGAGCCGCTGGCCGCCGCGACCCCGGCGCCGACGACGGAGGCGGCCAGGGCCGGGACGACGAGCAGGGCGACGCACGCCGCGAGGTCGCGGCGGCCGCGCAGGCCGACGGTGAAGTCGGGGGCCCGCACGGCGAACACCGACACGTACCCGATGTAGCCGGCGAGATCCGCGGCGAGGACGCCGGGCGGCCCGTCCCGCGCGAACGAGACCGGTGAGGCGGGCGGCGCCAGCTTCACCGCGACGATGCCGATCAGCGCGACCGCGGTGAGGGTGGTGGCGACCGCGACCGCGTTCCACCGCCCGCCGCCCGCGACCAGCACCGCGGCCGTGGGGACGGTCAGCGCCGCGACCCCGACCGCGTCCGGGACGCCGCCGAGCGCCGCGGCGGCCGCCCCGCCGAGGCCGACGTTGAACCCGAACCAGCCGGCCATCGCGACCGCGAGCAGCGCGGTGAAGGCCCGCTCGGCGACCGGGGCCAGGTAGCGGGGCGCGAGCTCGGCCATGCCGGCGTTCTCCCCGGCGGGCTCCCGCAGGCCGAGACGCCCCTGCGCGGCGAGCAGCGCGGCCATGACGGCCCCGCCGACGACCAGGACCGGGACGGGCAGCGCGCCGCCGTGCCGCCCGCCGACCTGCGCCCCGAGGACGAGCGCGCCCGGCGCCGTCCCGATCCCGAGCCACGCCCCGGACGCCGCCCGCCACGTCCGGCCGCCGCCGGACCCGGACGTGCGCGGGCGCGCCGGAGCGGACGTCACGCCCCGTGCTCCGCGGGGGCGTGCTCCTCGAGGACGTGCTCCTCGAAGCGGGCCATCGTGAGTGCGAGGGCCTCGGGGCCCGGCATGGCCCAGAGCGCGTCGTTGAAGATCTCCACCTCGATCGGGCCGGTGTAGCCGGTGGCGTCCACGGCCTCGCGGAACCGGCGCAGCTCGACGCGCCCGTCGCCGAGCATGCCGCGTCCGGTGAGGACGCCCGCGGGCAGCGGCGTGACCCAGTCGGCGACCTGGAACAGCGAGATGCGGCCCTCGGCGCCCGCGCGGGCGATGCCGTCCCACACGGCCGGGTCCCACCACAGGTGGTAGGTGTCGACCATGACGCCCACCTGGGCGGACGGGAACGGCGCCGCCAGGTCGAGCGCCTGCCCGAGGGTGGAGACGACGCAGCGGTCCGAGCAGAACATCGGGTGCAGCGGCTCGATCGCGAGCTGGACGCCGTGCTCGCCCGCGTAGGGCGCGAGCTCGGCCAGGACGTCGGCGACGCGCGAGCGCGCCCCGTCCAGGTCGCGGGACCCGTCCGGCAGGCCGCCGCTGACCAGGCACAGGGCGGGCGCGCCCAGCTCGGCCGCCTCCTCGACGGCGCGGCGGTTGTTCTCCAGCGCGTCCGGCTCCTGGAAGAAGCCGCCCCGGCACAGGGACGTGACCGCCAGCCCGTGGTCGCGCATGAGCTTGCCCGTGCGGGCCAGGCCGTACTCGGCGACGGGCTCCCGCCACAGCCCGACCGCCGTCACCCCGGCGGACGCGCATCCGGCGGCGAGTTCCTCCAGGGGCCAGTGCCTGGTCGTCCACTGGTTGAGGCTGAACCTCGTCACGCGGCCCCCTGGACGGTCAGCCAGGCGCGCATCCGGTGCGCCGCGAGGTCCGGGTCGGGGAAGAGGCCGGCGGCGTCGGCGAGCTGGAAGAGGCCGGACATGTGCGTCACGGAACGCGCGGTCTCCAGCCCGCCGACCATCCGGAAGTGCCGCTGGTGGTCCGTCAGCCAGGCCAGGAACACCACACCCGTCTTGTAGTAGTAGGTGGGGGTCTCGAAGAGGTGCCGGGCCAGCGGCACCGTCGGGCCGAAGATCTCCTCGTAGGACGCGGTGTCGCCGCCGTCCAGCGCGTGCAGGGCGGCCGCGGCGGCGGGCGCGATGGGGTCGAAGACGCCGAGCAGCGCGTCGCTGTGCCCCTCGGAGTCACCCCGGATCAGCTCCGGATAGTTGAAGTCGTCCCCGGTGTAGAGGCGGACGCCGGACGGCAGCCGGCGGCGCAGGTCGATCTCCCGCCCCGCGTCGAGCAGCGAGATCTTCACCCCGTCGATCCGGGACGCGTGCTCCTCGATCAGGGCGAGCAGGGCGCCGGACGCCACGTCCAGGTCGGACGAGCCCCAGTAGCCCTCCAGTGCCGGGTCGAACATCGGGCCCAGCCAGTGCAGCACGACCGGCCGCCTGACCTGGGCCAGCAGCCGCCCGTACACGGCGGCGTAGTCCTCCGGGCCGCTCGCCGCGGCGGCCAGGTGCCGGCTCGCCATCAGCACCGGCACCGCGCCGACGGACTCGATGACGGCGAGCTGCTCCTCGTAGGCGGCGGCGATCTCCTCCAGCGACGCGGGCCCGGCGGGCAGCTGGTCGGTGCCCGCCCCGCAGACGATGCGGCCCCCTGCTGAAAGCGCTTCCTCACCGCTCCGCACGATGAGCTCGCGGGTCGTCGGCCAGTCCAGGCCCATGCCGCGCTGGGCGGTGTCCATCGCCTCGGCGACGCCCAGCCCGTAGGACCACAGGTGGCGGCGGAAAGCCAGCGTCGCGTCCCAGTCAAGCGAGTCCCCGCCCGCCACCACGTGCGCGGCCGCGTACGCGACGCGCGACGCGGCGGGCCCGGCGGGCGGCTTGTAGGTGCGCGGCTCGCTCATCGCGTAGCCGGGCGCCCCGGGCAGATCGATCCTCATTTCGTCAGCTCCGGGACGTCGAGGCGGCGGCCCTCCCGCCACGCCCGCAGGCCCAGCTCGGCGAGCTGGACGCCGCGTGCCCCCTCGTAGAAGTCCCAGGGGAAGGGGCCGTCGTCGGCGACGTGGCGCAGGAACATCTCCCACTGGGCCTTGAAGCCGTTGTCGAACTCGGTGTTGTCGGGGATCTCCTGCCACTGGGAGCGGAAGTCCTCGGTGGCGGGCAGGTCGGGGTTCCACACCGGCTTCGGCGTCATCGTGCGGTGCTGGACGCGGCAGCGCCGCAGCCCCGCGACCGCCGACCCCTCCGTGCCGTCGACCTGGAACTCCACCAGCTCGTCGCGGAACACCCGGGTGGTCCACGAGGAGTTGATCTGGGCGACGATCCCGCCCTCCAGCTCGAAGATCCCGTAGGCGGCGTCGTCGGCGGTGGCCTCGTAGGGCTTGCCGTGCTCGTCCACCCGCTCGCCGATGTGCGTCGCGCCCAGCGCCTGCACCGACCGCACCGGCGCGATCACCCCGTCCAGCACGTACCGCCAGTGGCAGAACATGTCCAGGATGATGCCGCCGCCGTCCTCGGCGCGGTAGTTCCAGCTGGGGCGCTGGGCCTCCTGCCAGTCGCCCTCGAACACCCAGTACCCGAACTCGCCGCGCACCGAGAGGATCCGGCCGAAGAACCCGCCGTCCACCAGCCGCTTGAGCTTGAGCAGCCCCGGCAGGAACAGCTTGTCCTGCACCACGCCGTGCTTGACCCCGGCCTCCTCGGCGAGGCGGGCCAGGGCGAGCGCCTCGCCGAGGTCCTCGGCGAGGGGCTTCTCGGTGTACACGTGCTTGCCGGCGGCCACCGCCGCGCGGATCGCCTCGACCCGCGCGCCGGTGACCTGGGCGTCGAAGTAGATGTCGATGTCCGGACGCGCCAGCGCCTCGGCCAGGTCGGTCGTCCACGCCGTCAGCCCGTGGCGTTCGGCCAGTTCGCGCAGCTTGACCTCGCTGCGTCCGACGAGCACCGGCTCCGGCCACAGCACGGTGCCCTCGGCCGTGCGGACCCCGCCCTGCTCCCTGATCGCGAGGATCGAGCGCAGAAGATGCTGGCGGTACCCCATCCGGCCGGTGACGCCGTTCATGACGATCCCGATGGACCTGCGTGCCATCCCGTTCCTTCCTAGCCTGTCGTGTGTCGAGTGCGGCGCGCCCTCTGGCGTGCCTGGCGGAGCGCGCCGGTCAGTCGGCCGCGCCGCCCGCGCCGAGGAGCCCGCGCACGCGATTGGTGACGCGGGCGAACTCCGGGCGGGCCATCGTCTCGGCGTAGTCGCGCTCGGCGGGCAGGTCGACGTCGATGATCTCGGCGATCGACCCGGGCCGGTCGGTCATCACCACGACGCGGTCGGCCAGGTAGGCGGCCTCCGCGATGGAGTGCGTGACCAGCAGGACGGTCGTGCCCGTCTCCCGCCAGATCCGGTTCATCTCGATGTTGAGCTGCTCGCGGGTGAGGGCGTCGAGCGCGCCGAACGGCTCGTCCATCAGCAGGACGGGCGGCTCGTGCAGCAGCGCCCGGCACAGCGCGACCCGCTGCTGCATGCCGCCGGACAGCTCGTGCGGCAGCGCGTCCTCGAAGCCCTGCAGGCCCGTCATCTCGATCAGCTCGGCGGTCCGCTTGCGCGCCTGCTCGGACGGCATCTTGCGCATCTCCGCCTGCAGCAGGATGTTCTTGCGGGCGCTGCGCCATTCCAGCAGCGCGGCCCGCTGGAACACGTAGCCGATGTCGTGGCGCGGTCCCGAGACCTTGTCGCCGCGCAGCCGCACGTCCCCGGTCGAGGGCTTCAGCAGCCCCGCGACCAGCTTCAGCATCGTGGACTTGCCGCAGCCGGACGGGCCGACGATCGCGACGAACTCGCCCATCGGGACGTCCAGCGACACCTCGCGCAGGGCGGTGACGTCGCGCTTGCGGGTGCGGAACCGGACGGCGACCTCGTCGAGGCTGACGGCCGTCTCCCGGCCGGTGTCCCGCTTCGCGGTGGATTGCTCGCTCATGGTCCTCATCGCTCGTCCCGTCAGGTCTGCGGCGCGGCCGACGACTGCCAGTACTCCGACGGCGCCTGCGCCTTCCCGATGACCCCGGCCTGCTGGAAGGTGGAGATCGTCTGCTTCCAGTCGTCCTCGGAGTTCACGCCGGGCGCCTTGCCCTGCGTCGCGGGGGTGTGCAACAGCGTCAGCGTGGTCTTGAACTGCTCGGTGAGCACCTTCTCGGGCGGCAGCTGCTCGGACGCGCCCGCCATGCTCGCGACGGCGCCCGCCTGGTCGGACTCCGCGGCCGTCCACGACTCGCTCGTGGCGGCGACCATCTCCTTGACCAGCTTCGCGTCGCTCTTCAGCTTCCGCTCGCCCGCCAGCAGGCCGTTGGAGAAGAAGTTCAGCCCGAAGTCGGAGTACCGCAGGTACGAGACCTCCTTGCCGGACTTGGCGGCCATCGTCGGGCCCTGGTCGTTCGCGAAGCCCATGAGCCCCTGGGTCTTGCCGGCGAGCACCGCGGCCATCTTCCCGGCCGGGTCGGTGTTCTGGACGGGGACGTCGCTCGCGCTCATCCCGTTCTTCTGCAGGAACACCGGGAAGGTGCGCGCCAGCGCGTCCCCTGCCGTCCCGGCGATCTTCTTGCCCTTCAGGTCGGCGGGCTTCTTGATCCCGGCCGAGGTGAACGACTGCACGGACGCGGGCGTCGTCTGCAGGAACACGCCGATGCTCTTGACCGGCATCCCCTTGTCGACGGCGGCGAGCAGCGCGGGCGTGTCGGCCCAGCCGAAGTCGGTCTGGCCGGCGCCGGTGGCCTGGACGGTCTTCTGCGAGCCCTGGCCCGCCTTGATCTCCAGGTCGATGCCGTGCTTCTCGAAGATGCCCTTCTTCTTGCCGTAGTAGAACGGCGCGTGCTCGCCGTAGGGGTACCAGTTCAGGGTCAGCGTGACCTTGGTGAGCTTCTTGCCCGAGGCGCTCGTGGTCTCGCCGGAGTCACCGCCGCAGGCGGCGCCGGTGAGTGCGAGTGCCGGCGCCATGACGGCGATGGCGAGGGTGCGGAGTTTCATAGGACGGCCCTCCGTAAAGGGGTGGGTTGTTCTCGGCCGTTGGTCTGTCGGGACGTCCCGTCCGGGAGATTCCGGGCGGGCGGTTCGGGTGGCGGGGGGCGTGCGTCTGCCGGGAGGCGCCGTCAGTAGGTGGTGGTGACGGCCTCGCCGCGGCGGCTGGCGTGCCACGGCAGCAGCAGCTTCTCCGCGACCTCCACGACGACGAACAGCACGACGCCGATGGCCGACATGACCAGCAGCCCGGCGAACAGCATCGGGGTGTCGAGATTGCCGTTGGCCTGCAGGATCACGTAGCCGAGCCCCTCGTTCGCGCCGACGAACTCGCCGACCACGGCGCCGGTGACGGCCAGGGTGACCGCGACCTTCAGGCCGGAGAACAGGTGCGGGAGCGACGCCGGCAGCCGGATCTTGGTGAACGTGGCCATCGGGCTCGCGCCCATCGTGGCCGACAGCTGGAGCATCTCCGGGTCCACCGCCTTCAGCCCGGCGACCATCGAGATCACCACCGGGAAGAAGGCGATCAGAACCGCCACGACGATCTTGGGGCCGATGCCGAAGCCGAGCCACACCACGAACAGCGGGGCGATCGCGATCTTCGGGATGACCTGCGCGAACAGCAGGATCGGATAGAGCGTGCGCTCGACCGTGGCCGAGTACACCATGAGCACCGCGGACGCGACGCCGATGAGCACCGCGAGCGCGAAGCCGATCAGGGTCTCGTACGTGGTGACCCACGTGTGGTGCCAGATGTAGCCCCACTTGTCGCCCATCAGCCGCAGCGTCGCGCCGGGCGAGGGGACGAGGTAGGCCTCCACCAGCTTGAAGGCGCTGATCGCCCACCACGCGGCGAAGCAGGCCACCAGCAGGGCGGCGGGCCGCCACGACCGTTCCAGGCCGTCGCGGACCCGTTCGCCCGCGCCGGGCCTGGCGCGTTCCACGACGCCGGCCGCCTCCGCCGAGGGCGGTGCGGCCGTCGTACCCTGACTCACCATGGGTTCCTCCGGACGGGGTGGTTCGGAAAGCGCGTTGAGAAAGCGCTTTCTGATGTACCGTAAGAACCGGCACATGCCGCGGTCAAGAGGGTCTTCGCCAGGAACCCGCCGCGAGGGCCCGTGCCGGCCGAGGGGGCGTGGATGACGGAAGCGGCCGAAGGGGAGCGCACCGGCGACCGGGCGTACGTGACCCTGCAGGACGTCGCGCGGGAGGCGAGCGTCTCGCTGGCCACCGCGTCCCGCGTCCTGAACGGGACCTCGCAGGTCCGCGCCGACCTGCGGGAACGCGTCCTGGCCGCGGCGGCCGAGCTGAGCTACACCCCGAACGCGCACGCCCAGGCCCTCGCCAGCTCCTCCAGCAAGTCCGTCGGCGTCGTCTGCCACGACGTCAGCGACCCCTACTTCGCCGCCATTGCCCGCGGCGTCATGCGCACCGCCGCCGAGCACGGGATGCTGGTGATGCTCGCCAGCACGTTCCGCGACCCGGCGCGCGAGGTCGAGTACGTGGCGATGCTGCGCGCCCAGCGGGCCCGCGCGATCCTGCTCATCGGGTCCGGCTTCGAGGACCGCGACTGGGAGCGGGCGATGGCCGCCGAACTCGACCCCTACCAGCGCACCGGCGGCCGCGTCGCCGTCCTCAGCCGGCACCGCAGCCTCAAGGTCGACGCCATCCTGCCGCAGAACCGGGAGGGCGCCGCCGCCCTCGCCCGCGCCCTGCTCGACCTCGGCCACCGCCGCTTCGGCGTGCTGACCGGCCCCCGCGCCCTCACGACCGTCCACGACCGGCTCGGCGGGTTCACCGACGCGCTCGCCGACGCCGGCGTCCGCGTCGACCCCGGGCACATCGTCGAGGCCCCCTTCACCCGCGACGGCGGCTACCGGGCGGCGGTCGAACTGCTCAGCCGCGACAACCGTCCGACCTGCGTGTTCGCCGTCACGGACGTGATGGCGGTCGGCGCGCTCGCCGCCTTGCGCGACCACGGCGTGTTAGTGCCGGAGGAGATGTCGCTCGCCGGATTCGACGACATCTCGATCGTCCGCGACCTGACCCCGGCGCTCACCACCGTCGCGCTGCCGCTGAACGCGATGGGGGAGCGCGTCATGGGCCTGGCCCTGCGCGAGCCCGCCACCCGCCGCAGCCGCATCGAGCGCGTCGCGGGCGAGGTGGTGCTGCGCGCCAGCACCGCACCGCCCGGCTGACCCGGGCGCCCGCTTCCCGGGAGACATGAAATGAAGATCGAGAAAATCGAGACGTTCTGTGTCGCGCTGCCCACCCACCGCTCGTTCGGGGTGTCCGGAGGGGCGGTCGCCGTCGCCGGGCGGCCCAGCCTGCGCGTCCTCGTCAAGGTCAGCGCCGAGGGCGCGCACGGCTGGGGCGAGGCGACCCCCATCCCCGCCTGGACGTACGAGACCGCCGAGTCCATCGTCACCACCATCGACCGGTACCTCGCGCCCGCGATCATCGGCCGTCCCGCCTGGGACCTCGACGGCGTGACGGCCGCCTTCGACCGCGCCGTCAACCGGGGCTTCAGCATCGGGGCGCCGCTCGCCAAATCCGCCGTGGACGTCGCCCTCCACGACCTGCTCGGCCGCGCCGCCGGCGTCCCGCTGGGCGTCATGTGGGGCCAGCGCCGCCGGGAGACGATCGACCTCGGCTGGATCGTCTCCGGCCGTTCCCCGGGCGAGGTGGCGCAGAGCGTCGCCGAAGGCCGTGACCTGGGGTTTCGTGCCTTCAAGGTCAAGATCGGCCTGGGGCCCGAGGACGCCGAGGTCGTCGAGGCCGTCCGCCTGCACGCGGGCGACGAGGCGGCGCTCTGGGTGGACGCGAACCAGGGCTACACCGTCCGCTCGGCCATCACGATGGCGCGCCGCCTGGAGGACCTCGGCGTGACCGCGTTCGAGCAGCCCCTCCCGGCCAACGACATCGCCGGCCTGCGACGCCTCCGCGACGCCTCCCCGATCCCGGTCGCCCTCGACGAGAGCCTCCGCCACCCGTCCGACCTGGCGACCTTCGTCCGCCTCGACGCGGTCGACGTCGCCATCGCGAAGGTCCAGCGCACCGGCGGCCTGACCCTGTCCCGCCGCCTGTGCGCCCTCGCGGAGGACTGCGGCGTCGCGCTGATGGGCTCCGGCCTCACCGACTCCGACCTCGGCCTCGCCGCGTCCCTGCACCTCTTCTCGGCTTTCGGCGTCGACACCCCGGTCGACCTCAACGGCCGCCAGTTCATCGAATCCCCGTACGCGGGCCCGACCGTCGAGATCCGCGACGGCACCGCCCGCGTCCCCGACGCCCCAGGCCTCGGCGTCGAGGTGGACGAGCGGACCGTCCGCGACCTGGCGGTCGACGTCCTCTAGACGCGAAGAACCCGCCCGGGCCCCGGGCGGGTTCTCATCTATCGGCCTGAGAGGCCGTCAATGCGCGGCGAGCTCGTCCTCGGACACGTCGACCTCCGCGGGACGCTCGGAGTCCGGTTCCGCGGGCCGCCATTCGGGCCACGCGTCGATCTTGGTCCGCCGGGGGTTCGCCAGGGCGTTGTCCATTGTTACCGCAGTCCTCCTGTTCAAGGCCGGGCCGGATCAATAGATGGTCCCGGCGGGATGCCGGGTCCGCAAAATGGTCTAGACCGCGGTTCCCATCCCGGGCCGCGGCAAACCTCATAACAACGTCAATCGATCATCCATTCCCGGCGGGAAACGGGATGGACGGCGACGGCCGTCCCTGGCACGCTCTCACCCATGGACGTCGCCGAGCTGATCCGCCTCCAGGAGCAGGGTGCGCGCCCGAAGTTCCTGTTCTTCTGGGGCCACCAGACCCCAGGTCGCGGCTACCTCAGCCAGTGGTGGCCGTCCCCCTTCACCGTCGGCGGCGTCACCTACGCGACCGCCGAGCACTACATGATGGCGGAAAAGGCCCGCCTCTTCGGCGACGAGGAAACGGCCGCCGCCATCCTCGCCGCGCCCCATCCCCGCCGCGCGAAAGACCTCGGCCGCCGCGTCCGCGACTTCGACGAGCAGACATGGCGCGACAATCGTGTGACCATTGTCACAAAGGCCAGCGAGGCCAAGTTCGCCCAGAACAAAGATCTTCGCGACTACCTCGCCGGCACCGGCGACCGCGTCCTCGTGGAAGCGAGCCCCCTCGACCGCGTCTGGGGCATAGGCCTGACCGCCGACGACCCCCGCGCCGAACACCCCGCCTCCTGGCAGGGCGAGAACCTCCTGGGCTTCGCCCTCATGACCGCCCGCGAGACGCTGTCCGCCTGACCTCACCACCGGTCGATCACCTTGCTTGTTCGAATATCGGATCGCTTGAGACCTGCGGACGGTGGCACGCTGCCTGCATGGACCAAGCAGAGGCGCTGCTCATCGGGGGCCGGGCAGGCGTCGGCAAGACGACGGTGGGGTGGGAGGTCTCGGCGCTGCTGCGGGCCGCGCGGGTCCCGCACGCGATCATCGATGGGGACTTCATGGGGCAGGTGCATCCGGCGCCGGAGGGGACCCGGACCGCGCCGAGATCACAGAGCGGAACCTGACCGCCGTGTGGGGGAACTACGCGCGATGCGGCTACCGCCGCCTGATCTACACCAACACCCTGAGCATCCTGCCCGAGGTGAACGGCATGTTCGAACGCGCCCTGGGGACGGAGACGCGGATCGTCCGTGTCCTGCTCACCGCCTCCGACGCTACGGCGCGCGAGCGGCTGGTGCGCCGGGAGTTGGGCTCTGAACTGGAGCAGGAGCTTCAGGGCAGCGCCCGCAAGGCACGATTCCTGGACCAGCACGCCCCCGCCGACACGGTACGAGTGACGACGGACGCGCGAACCGTCACGGACATCGCAAACGAGGTAGTGACCGCCACCGGCTGGACCGCAGTCTGATTTGGGCCGCTGTCTGACCTGGATCGCTGTCTGACCTGGATCGCTGTCTGATCTGGGCCGCTGCCTGATCTGGACTGAGGACGTCTTGCCGTAAGTCATGTCTGATTCGGACGGTGCGCTGATGATGTTCGTGGGATAGCGCGCCGCGTGACATTCGATCTCGCGAGGCGTGCCTTTTATGGGAGGTGTTGGGGCGGGGCGGGGCGGGGCGGGGCGGGGCGGGGCGGGGCGTGCAATGGCTGTGTCGACTCCTGCATCCTTGACCGTCGAGCATGGAAGTGGCCGCCGTCGGTCGGAATGTGCACGGTTGTGGAGGCGGGCAGGAAAAAGGTCGTTGGATGTTGGGCGCTGAATCCCGATCAACATCGTTATTGTCTTCTGGGTCGGCAGCATATGGGATTCGGCGTGCTTTCGTTCTGCATTCGCTCCCTTTTGGGGGGCGAGCATGGGGTGCTGGGGGCGTGTTCGTACGTGGTGTGTTCTTCGAGGGGGCGGCCGGGGTGGGGTGGCGCTGCGTACGGGGCCGCCCCTCCAAAGTCAAGGGCGCCTTCGGCGTCGCTACGCGATGGGACTTCGTCCCACCCTTGACTTCGGAGCCTCTGCGGCCCCTGGTGCAGGTTTCGTCGGGCAGGCTCCGCCTGCCCCCGCCCGACGCGCCACCCCACCCCTCCAAGAGGGTCTGTCCTCTTTCGCTCCGAGAGGGCCCAATCGTTCAAGGGTGCGACAGAGGACGGACCTGGCCGGGCGGGAAGTTCGTCGGCCCTGGGAGGGGGTTCTTCGCAGGAGATTTGGATCACGAATCGAATTCGAATGTGAGCCGACTCCGTCTATCTCTTCAGTGATAGAAGTAAGACCGCGCAATGCGCGGTTGTGGGAGAGTTCGGTCAGCGGTTCGATATAGGCTCTACTTATGCGTTCAGTCGTTGTCGATCTCGATTCGGCGTCCACCATGGAATTGGTGAACGTCGCGTCCGCGATCGCGGCTGAACTCGCCAAGCGCCCCGCGCCGGATTCCGCGCCAGCCTGCATGGAGCTGACTGAAACCCTCGCTGCCGCCTCCGATATGCACGAGGCAGCCCTCGCCGGATTCATCGGCGTGGTCGACACCGGCCGGGAAGTGCAGCGGTGGGGCTTCCCCTCCACGCAGTCATGGCTGCGCAACCGCCTGGGCATGCGTGAGGCCCGTGCCAAAGAGCGCCTCACCCTGTCCCGGCAACGGCATCGCCTCACCGAGCTGACCGGTCGATGGGAGTCCGGGACCGTCTCGTTCGGGTACGCGTCCACCATCGCGGGCGCAGTCGCCCGGCTGGACGACGAGGACTGCAAAGCTGCCGAGGAGATCCTGCTCGGCATGGTCGACCAGTCCTTCTCCGCCGGGAAGGTCGCCTCGTTCGGCCGCCGTATCCGCGACGTGATCGCCGAGCGAGACGGCACCGAACAGCCCCCCGACGCCGACACTCGTCGCGCCTACGAGCGGTCCTGGATCGACACCACCCGATCCCTGGACGGCGGCCGCTACATCAAGGGGTGGCTCAACGCCGAAGACGCCGCCATCTGGGACGGCACTCTCGGTCCGCTCGCCAAGCCGGCCGGGACCGACGACCACCGCGACCTGTCCGAACGCACCGCGGCCGCCCTCACCTCCGTACTGTCCGGCGGCCACAAGGCCACCAAGGTCACCGTCATCTGCGAACTGGACACCCTCACCGGCGGCCATGCCCCCGCCCGCCTCGCCGACGGAACCCCGATCCCGGCCGAACAGGCCCGCCGCATCGCCCTGTCAGCCGGGGTGTCGCCCCTGCTGCTCGGCAAGGGCAGCATCCCCCTGTATCTGGGCCGCACCGAACGCTTCGCCACCCCCGGCCAGCGCCGCGTCCTGGAAAGCCTCAACCCCACCTGCGCCGTCCAGGGCTGCGAAGTCCCCGGCGCCCTCTGCGAAGTCGACCATGTCGACGGATGGGCGCTCGGCTCGCCCACAGACATCGACCAGCTCACCCTCACCTGCGGATGGCACAACCGCTGGAAGGCCACCAACCCCCACCGAGTCCACATCACCAAGACTCCGAACGGCCGCTACACCTACCGCCTCCAGCCACCGGCCGCCTCCAGGCTCCCAGCCACCAAGCCCCTAACCCCGTGGACCGTAGAACCCAAAACGATCCCCCCACCCCACCGAATCACCCTCACCACACCCCCACCAACAAACCCCCGCGCCCCGTAACCCAACCCCCCGCGCCATCCCCCTCCCCGTCCCCACCCCCCACCACCCAGACCAACTGGGCCACTTCCCCGTGCCCTCACTCAGCGCACCCCACCACCCGCCCCGGCCAACGACAAGAGAACCGCCCCGCCCCGCTCCCTGCTAGCCCGCCCCGCCCTGCCCGCCCACGCGTGCTTCGGCTTAGCCCCGCCTTGCCTCGCCAGGCCTGTCCGCGCCTCGCCCACCCCACTCGCCCCCACCTCGCCCCGCCTCACCCAGCATCGCCCCGCCCGGCCGCGTGTATGTCGGCCCTGCCCTGCCCTGCCTCGCCGGGCCTTTCCTCGCCCGCCCCCGCCCGGCAACGCGTGCTTCGGCTTCGCCTCACGTTGCCCCGCCGGGCCTTTCCTCGCCCGCCCCGCTTGGCTCTGCCTCATGTCGCCCTGCCCGGCCACGCGTGTCTCGGCCTTGCCTAGCGCTGCTTGCTCTGCCTCGCCAGGACTTGCCGGTGCTTGTGTTGAGTACGGAGCTCTCGTTGGTGGGGTGGCGGAGTTTTTGCTGGTGAGAAGTCGGGTGGCGCGGGTTAGTGGATCTGTCGGGCCATGAAGATCGCTTGCTCGCCGGCCGACTCGGTGCCGTCGTAGAGCCTGGTGTCCAGCCCGCAGAAGGCGAAGCCCATCTTCAGGTAGGCGCCGATCGCGGGGGCGTTGATGTTGCTGACTTCAAGCCATACATGCCCGGCACCCTGCTCCTCGGCGAAGTCGAAGGCGTGGCTCATCAAGGTTCGTCCCAGACCCCTGCCCCTCCATCCTGGGGCGACCTCGATGTCGCAGATGGTCAGGCGCCTGTTCCATGGTTCGAAGGAGCTCTCCACGAACCCGCACAGTTCGTCTCCGCTGTAGGCGACCACCGTCTGGCTCAGCTCGGGATCGCGGTCGGCCCGGGTGTCCTCATCGGCTGGGAAGACCTTGTGGATCGGAGGGGTCACGGGAGTCTGGCGGAGCGTGAAGCCCTCGCCCGTTTCGACCACTTCGAACACGGAATCTGTTGTGAACGACCCATCGAGCTTCGCCAAGGCCTGATCGTCCTCAGGTCGAGCAAGCCGGTAGGTGACGGCGCCCCGCACGCCGAGCACCGTCGCATCGTTCACGGTCTTCTTCATGATCGACAACCTACTGCCGTACAAGCGGGAGGCTTCGTCCCGTTGCCGTGTCATGAGCAGCCTCTGTCCGCACCGCTCTGCGGTCGCGTCGGGTCCGGCAGCACCGCCGGCTGGAACGGCGTCCGTAACTCGTCAGGCAGGGACCGCTCCACCTTCTCCGCGGCCGCAGGCTGGCGCTGAGCCAAGTTCGATGGCGTCTTGGTCGGCCATCCTTGTGGGGGTGGGCCAGGCGGTCATGGCGTGGGTGATGATCGATTCCAGGTCGGGGCGGGTGGCGCCGTCGCGGGCTTGTAGGGAGAGGCCCTGCACCACGGTGGTGTAGTAGCGGGCGAGGGCGTCGAGGTCGGTGGGGGACGCGGTGAGGTCGCCGTCGGTCACGCCGCGGGCCAGGCGGGCCCTGATGGCGGCGAGCATGTCGTGCCGGAGGCCGGCCAGGAACTCGCGGACCTCGTGGTTCTCCACGGCGCCGGTCGGGGCGGCGAGGACGAGCATGCAGTAGTGCGGGGCGTCGGAGCGGGTGATCTCGTCGGCGGTGGCGCGCAGCATGGCGTGGATCGCGGCGCGGGCGGTCGGCTGCTCGCGCAGGGCGCGTCTCGGGGGTTCGCCCGAGGTCGTGCCGTAGAGCGCCATGACCTTGCGGAACAGGTCCGCTTTGCTGCCGAAGCAGGCGTAGATGCTGGCCGAGGCGATGCCCATGGCCTGGGCCAGGTCCTTGAGGGACGTGCCCTCGTAGCCCCGTTCCCAGAACACGTCCAGCGCCTGGCGCAGGGCGGTGTCCGGGTCGAACGTGCGCGGCCTGCCGCGACCAGCCATCGGGATGCGTCTCCGTACTTGTTTGTCGTTCGATCAACTTTACCTTGACCGGCGCCTCGTGCGCGTGGGACGGTTTGTTTGTCGTTCGATAAACAAATAGGAGCCGACCGTTGAACCTTCCCGCCACCATGCGCGCCCTGCGGCAGACGTCGCTGAACGGCCCCCAGGACCTGCGGCTGATCGATGACGCGCCGGTACCGGGCCCCGGCCCCGGCGAGGTTCTGGTCCGGGTCACCGCCGCCGGAGTCAACTTCGTCGACGTCTCGCAGGCCCACGGCACGTTCGCGGGTGGGCCGCAGCCGCCGTATGTGGCGGGCATCGAGGGCGCGGGCGAGGTCGTCGCCCTCGGGGAGGGGGTGGACGGTCCGGAGCCCGGAACCCATGTCGTCGGCGTCGGGGTCATGGGCGGCGCGTTCGCGGAGTACATGGTGCTGCCCGCGGCCGCGGCGGTTCCCGTGCCGGTGGGCTGGGGCGACGAGCAGGCCTTGGGCATGGTCGTGAACTGGCCGACCGCGCTGGCGGCGCTCAAGCCGCTGGGCCGCATCGAAGCAGGTCAGACGGTGTTGATCCACGCCGCGGCCGGCGGGACCGGTCAGGTCGCGGTGAGGCTGGCCAAGCACTACGGCGCGACGGTGATCGCCGCCGCCTCGCCCGGCAAGCACGAGGTCGTCCTGGCGCTGGGCGCCGACCACGTCATCGACTCGCGCGCCACCGACCTCGCCGGCGAGGTCCTGCGCCTGACGGGCGGCGCAGGCGCCGACCTGGTGCTGGAGTCGGTCGGCGGCGCCGTCCTCGACGCCAGTCTGGCCGCGGCCAAGCGGGTGACGGGACGGGTCGTCGTCTACGGCGTGGCCGGCGGCGAAGCCGCGATCACCAACTGGGAACTGGTCTACGAGCACCAGGTCCACCTGATCGGCCTGAACATCGGCACTCTGATCCAGGCCGCACCGCAGATCTTCGGCGAGGTCATGGGGGAGATGTCCGCGCTCCTCGCGGCCGGGGTGCTCGGCCCCGGCCGGCCCACCACCTACGAGCTGGCCGAGGGGCCCAAGGCGCTCGCGGAACTGGAGGCGCGGGCCACCGTGGGCAAGCTGGCTCTGCTGCCTTGAGCGGGAATGTTCAGTGCGCCTGGCGGGGACGGGGCTTGGCGCGGACGTGGAGGCGTTCCCCCTGGCGGCCGAAGAGGCTGAGGACCTCGACCGGGCCTTCGCCCGTGGTGCCGAACCAGTGCGGTAGCCGGGTGTCGAACTCGGCCACCTCGCCCGGGCCCAGGATCAGGTCGTGGTCGGCCAGGACCAGGCGCAGACGTCCCGAAAGCACGTAGAGCCACTCGTAGCCCTCGTGGGTGCAGAGGTCGGGCACGCGCCGGGCCGCCGGGAGGACCATCTTGTACGACTGGATCGGGCCGGGCTGGCGTGTCAGGGGGAGGACGGTGTTGCCGTTCACCCGCCGGGGCGTCAGCCGGACGCGGGGGTCGCCGACCTCGGGGGCGCCCACCAGTTCGTCCAGCGGGACCTGGTGGGCGTGCGAGATGGGCAGCAGCAGCTCCAGGCTTGGACGGCGCTGACCGGACTCCAGGCGCGACAGCGTGCTCTTCGAGATTCCGGTGGCCTCGGACAGCTCGGCCAGTGTCACGTTGCGCTCGGTGCGCAGCCGCTTGAGGCGCGGGCCGACCTCGGCGAGCGCGTCGGCGATGGCGGGTGGGTGATGCATGCCCCCATTCCACTGCGGCCGTCCCGGAAATGGCAACAAAGGTTGTCGGCCGGGCGGCGGGGAGGGCACTGTCCGCGGCGGAGGTGATCGCGATGAGCGATGACGAGTACGACGTCGCGGTGGTCGGTGCGGGGGCCGCCGGGTTGAACGCCGCGCTGGTGCTGGCGCGGGCGCGGCGGCGGGTCGCGGTGGTGGACGCGGGCGAGCCCCGCAACGCTCCGGCCGCGCACATGCAGGGGTTCCTGTCGCGGGACGGTATGCCGCCCGCCGCGCTGCTGGACGTGGGCCGGGCCGAGGTCGCCGGGTACGGGGCGGCTCTGATCGGCGCCCGGGTGGAGCACGTCGATCCCGGGTTCACCGTGCGCCTCGTCGGCGGTGCGGTCCTGAGCGCGCGGCGGCTGGTGGTGGCCACCGGCCTGCGGGACGAGTTGCCCGGCATCCCCGGGGTGGCGGAGCGGTGGGGGCGGGACGTGCTGCACTGCCCTTACTGCCACGGGTACGAGGTCCGCGACCAGCCCCTGGGCGTGCTGGGCACCTCGCCCGGCGCGGTGCATCAGGCCCTGCTGCTGCGGCAGTGGTCCGAGGACGTGGTGCTGTTCGCCCACACCCTGGAGCTGGACGAGGAGGAGCGCGAACGTCTCACCGCCCGCGGCGTGCGCCTCGTGGAGGGGGAGGTCAAGCGGGTGGTCGCGGACGATCGGGTGCGCGGCGTCGAGCTGGCCGGCGGGCGGACGGTGCCGCGCCGCGCGGTGTTCCTGTTCCCGCGCATGGTTCCGCGCGACGCCCTGCTGACCGGGCTCGGCTGCGCCGTCGAGGACGGCCGGGTCGTCACCGACCGGACCGGACGCACCACTGTGCCGGGCGTGTGGGCGGTCGGGAACGTGACCGATCCGCGCGCGCAGGTCGTCACCGCCGCCGGCATGGGCTCCGCGGCGGCCATCGCCCTCAACGCCGACCTGCTGGACGAGGACGTCCACCGCGCCATGGACCAGCACCGCGCCGTGGACCAGCACCGTGTCGTGGACCAGCACCGCGCCATCGAGCAGCACCGTGTCGGGGGTGGGGGGCGGTGAGTGTCGGAGTCGTGTCGGAGCCGGCTTCGGTCTCCGGGAGGAGGTTGCCGCTCGGGGTCTACCTGCTCGCGTTCAGCCTGTTCGCGATGGGCAGCGCGGAGTTCCTGCTGGCCGGGGTCCTGCCGGAGATCGCCGACGATCTGCGGATCAGCCTGTCCTCGGCCGGCGCGCTGATCTCGGCGTTCGCCGCCGGGGTGGTCGTCGGGGGGCCTCCCCTCGCCGTCCTGACGCTGCGCTGGCCGCGACGTGCCACGCTGGTGGCGACGCAGGTCGTCTTCGCGGTCTCGGTGGCGGTCGGCCTTGTGGCCGACGATTACGCGGTGCTGCTGGTCACCCGCTTCCTGTGCGGCCTGGCCTATGCGGGGTACTGGGCGGTCGCGGCGGTCACCGCGATCGGCCTCGTCACGCCCGACCGCACCGCGCGGGCTTCGGGGGTGGTCGTCAGCGGGCTCAGCCTGGCGATGGTCGCCGGGGGTCCGGCGGGCGCCCTGCTCGGCTACTTCACCGGGTGGCGGGGCGGGTTCTGGGGGGTGGTGGCCCTGACCGCCGCGGGCGCTGTCCTGAGCCTGCTCGCGGTGCCCGCGACCAGCGCGGACGCGGAGCCGAGCGTGCGGCGTGAGCTGCGCACCATGGGGCGGCCGCGGCTGTGGGTCGTCTACGCCGCCACCATCCTGAGCACCGCCGCCTACATGATCTCGTTCAACTATCTCGCGGCGTTCCTGACCGACGTCACCGGCGTTCCGGGCGTGTGGGTGCCGGCGGTCCTCGCGCTGTTCGGCGTCGGCGCCTTCATCGGGCTGTCCGTCGGGGGCCGGATCGCCGACAGGCGGCCCACGCACGCGCTCATGGCGGGGGCGCTGGGGATAGCGGCATGTTCCGTCCTGCTCGCGGTCCTGGCCGGGCATGCGCCGGCCGTCGTCCCGCTCGTCCTACTGCTCGGGGTCGCCGGATTCGTGCTGAACCCGGCCATCTACGGGCGGGTGTTCGCCATCGCGGCAGATGCGCCGACCCTCGCAGGGGCCACGACCGTCTCGGCGTTCCAGCTTGGCATCAGCATCGTGCCGGCCCTCGCCGGTGCCGCCATGAACGCTGGCGCGGGCCTCACCTCCGTCACCTGGATCGGTGCCGGGCTGGCGGCGGCCATCGTGCCGACGGTCCTCCTCGACCGGACGCTCTCCCGCCGCGAACGGGACTGACCAGACCACGAGGAGGCGCGGACCGCCCCGGCCGGGGCGGTCCGCCGGTGGTCACGGGGTCTTGGTCGGGGTCGCGCTCGGTGCGCCGGGGGCGCTGGAGGGCGGCTGGGCGCCGGCGGTCTCGGTCGGGTTCGGGCCCACGAAGAGGAGGACCTGGTTCTTGGCCCAGGGGACCGCGTCGTGGACGTACCACGTGGGCGGAGCCTGGCCGGACTTCAGGACCTTGCTGGCGTTCCCTTCCATGGCGCGGTACTCCGGCACCGTGACGTGCCGCTTGCGCAGGGCCGCCAGCACCTCGTCGACGCGGTGCTTGCGGTAGGTCATGCCGTGCATGACCTCGCCCAGGGCGGTGGCGGGGGCTGTGCTGTCGTACTTCTCGCCCGGACGGGCCTCCCGCCCGAAGGCGATGGTGGCGGTGCCCTTGTAGCCGGTGCGGATCCGGACGCCGACCGGGCAGACGTCGCCCGCGCCGCCGGTCTCGCACTCGCCCTTGGCGGTGATCGTGGTGACGTCGCGCTCGGTGGTGTTCTCGCTGGTGTCCATCATGACGACGGTGCCGACGATGGACGGGGAGGTCGGGACCATCGACAGGGTGACGTCGAGGCCATGGGCGGCGAACTCCTCCTTGTAGCGCTTCGGGTCGGCCAGCGGGTCGCGGACGCGCACGTCGATGTAGCCGCCCTTGCGGGTGAACGTCAGCGCCGCGACCAGCCCGACGCGCGGGCTCGCCGGGGTGATGGCCGGGGCCCCGCCGGATCCGCCGTCGCGGGCCATCGCGACCGCCGTGACGGCGGCGCCGGCGATGCCCGCCGCGGCCAGCGGGAGGCCGATGAGCATGACCGGCGAGCGCCGCCTGCGCGGGGCGGCCGAGGGGACCGCGGTCGCGGTGATGCGGTCGGCGAGGGCGGTGGCCGCGTCGCCCGGCAGCAGGGCCCCGGCCTGACGGTCGGTGACGGAGGCGAGCCCCGCGATCAGTGGGTCGATGTCGCGGTTCATGTGGGGTCTCCGTTCGGGATCCGCCGCCCCGCGGCGGGCAGGGGCGTGGTGGGCAGGGGCGTGGCGGGCAGGGGCGTGGAGGCGGCGGGGGCGTCGGCGTCCGCGCGGGCCAGGGCGCGGGCGAACCGGCGGCGGGCGCGGTGCAAGCGGATCCGCACCGCGTTGCGGGAGCAGCCGAGGACGGTCGCGATCTCGCCGTGGTCGAGCCCCTCCCAGCCGACCAGGGCCAGCAGCTCGCGGTCGGACTCGGGCAGGCCGCGGAACGCGGCGCCGACACCGGCCAGGTCGCCGTCGGGCGCGTCGTGGCCGGTCAGGCCGTCGCGCACCTGGGAGCCGAGGTCGGCGGCCAGCGCGGACCGGCGGCGCTCGCCGCGGTGGTGGTTGGCCAGGACGCGCCGGGCCACCCCGTACAGCCACAGGCGGGCCTCGTCACCGGGCGGGACGTCGTCGAGCCGCCGCCAGGCCGTGAGGAACGTCTCCGCCAGGACGTCGGCGGCGTCCTGCGGGTCGCTGGTGCGGCGCAGCGCGTACCCGAGGATGCGGGCGCGGTTGGCCGCGTAGACGTCCTCGAAGCGGCGGCGCCGGTCGTCGGGCGGGCGGGATTCCTGCGCGTGGGGTGTTCGCGATGGGGATGGCAAGCCCTCTCCTCTCGTCGCGGCGTTCTCACCGGACGCAGGGCACATGTCCGCACATCGCCGAGCATTTCAGCACAGCTCTTCACGCGGCGCAGCACTCAACGCGGCGCAGCACTTCAACGGAGACTTTCCCGCTCTGCCGCTCAGGCCGCCGTCCCGGGGCGGGGACCGGGGCGGCGGCCTGAGAGGGGCGCCGCTCAGTGGGCGGCGCGCGCGAGGAAGTGGAAGGCCGACGTCCCCAGACCGGCGGGCTTGGGGAGGCGGAACACGGGCTCGCGCTCGTCGTAGCGGTCGGTCTCGCGGTGCCAGGCGAGGACGCCGGCCATCCAGTCGCGCAATTCCTCGACGTACGAGGAAAGTGCGTCTCGGGCGGCCGCGTCCAGGTCGAGCAGGTCGCAGAGGGCGGGGAGCTCGCCGCCGGCGAGCTGCTCGAACTGGCGGCGGCGCGAGGCGATGAGGTCGGCCACGATGGGCAGCGCCTCGTCGCGGCCGCAGCCGAAGAAGTTCCCGACGGCGAGGACGCCGTTGTTGAGCTCGCCCTCGTACTCGATCTCCTTCCGGTAGGAGAAGCAGTCGTTCAGCAGGCCCCCGACGTCCATCGCGGAGGCGTTGATCTCGCGCAGGGTGCGGGTCTCGAAGACGTGCGCGGGAATCTCGTTCGCGCGCCCGATGCGCGCCAGGCTCATCGTCAGCTCGGAGCCGAACGTGTGCCGGCGCATCTCGATGTAGTCGACGGGGTCGGGGACGCGCGACTGGAGGTGGTTGTTCAGCTCCCACACCCAGCTCTCGACCATGTGCTCGACGGCCGCGCGGAACTCGCGGCGGCCCCGGTCGTCCATGGGCCCGGCGGTGCGGGGCCACAGGTCCGCCAGCCCCGCCTCGAACGGGTTCTCAGGGGCGGGGGTGGCGCCGCAGTCCAGCGGCATGAACCGGGGGACGCGGGCGTTGAACGCCTTCGCGCCCGCCATGTCGCGGTCGCGGTTGAAGACGGCCGGGAAGAAGTCGTCGCCGAACGTGCCGCACGCCAGCCACTGGACGGCGAGGTCGAGCGCCTCCGGATCCGCGCCGGGGACGAGGGAGGCGCCGCAGACCTCCAGCGCCATCCCGGTGAGCCGGTCGGGGCTCCACACCGGGACGGGCGTCCGGGGATGCGGGGAGAACATGCCCATCTCCCGTGCCCAGGCCGGCAGGTTGCGCCCGGCCCGCTCGCGGTGGGGGTTCGTACGGGCCGCGTAAGGGATGTCGAACGAAGGCAGCGGCGTAGGCCCGACCTTCTGGAAGGGGACATGGGGGAGGCTGATCCGCGCCGACTTCAACAGGGCGGGGATGCGGGCGGCGGACATCCCGAGCGACCTGTCGTTCATGTACCGGCTGGACCGCAGGTGCCATTCGTGGCCGCCGGACTGCCAGTCCTGGAGGGCCTTCACGTAGGCGGCGACGCTCGCCCGTTCCGCCGGGTCGAGGGCGTGGTCCTCGAAGACGTGCGGCAGTTCGGTCACCGCGGTGTTCTCGAACTGCCGCAGCCGGGAGGTGAGCAGGTCGTTGACGGTGTCGGCGGCGACCTGCGGCGCGACCGACAGGAACCGCTCCATCACCAGGACGGAGTTGTTGACCTCGCCCTCGGTCTCGGTCTCGCGCTGGTAGGAGAAGATGTCGTTGCGCAGGTGGACGGCGTCGGAGAAGGTGTCCTTCAGGACGCGCAGGGGCCGCGTCGCCACCACGCGTTCGGGGATCTCGACGCCCGCGGCGTGCTCGGCGAGGTCGGCCGACCACGGCGCCCCGCCGACCTTGCGCCGCATCTCGATGTACTCGACCGGGTTCGGGATCCGGCCGGTGCTGATGTTGGACAGCTCCCACAGCGACTCGCGCAGCAGGTTCAGGGTGCTCACCGAGAAGCGGCGCCGCCAGGCGTCCGAGCGCGCCGGGACGGTCCGCGCCCACAGGTCGGCGAGCCCGCGCTCGACGGCGTTGACCGGTTCGGGCGGGTCGAGCGACATGAACAGCGGCAGCCGGTCGAGGTAGGTGCGGGCGCCCTCCTGGTCCTGCGGTTTCTTGAAGACCTCCAGGAAGTGGTCGTCGAAGTAGAAGACCCAGACGTACCAGTCGGTGACGAGGTCGAGCTCCGGGGCCGCGCAGTCGGGGTGCGTGTAGGCGCACAGGAGGGCGTAGTCCATCCCTTCGAGCTCCCGCTCGTCCCAGATGTCGGGGGTGCCGGGGTCGCGGTCGGCGTCCAGCATCCTCATCTCGCGCGCCCACGCCATGGTGTGGCGCCGCGCGCCCTCCAGATGCGGGTTGAGCCGCGCGGGGTACGGGACGTAGAAGTCGGGCAGCTCGAAGGGTTGCATGTACCGGCCTCTCTGTCGGGTCCGGTTCGGCAACCTACAGCACATGCAAAGTCACTGAAAGTGATACATTGCTTGCCGGAATCTCCCCCCAATACGGGGGTAAGCCGAGGTCATGTCGAAGTCGCGCAAACCTGCCGCGGCCAACGACCCGCTGGAGCAGAACCTCGTGCTCGCCCGGCGTGTGGTCGAGGCGGCGCAGGAAGAGATGATCAATAAGGCCCGGCAGCGCGTCCCGGCGCTGCGCCTGGGGGCCGTGGCCGGGGCGTTCGGGGTCATGGCGACCGCGGCCACCTACCGCATGAACGTGCTGCTGCTGGAGAGGAAGCTGCCCCCCGAGCTGGCGTCGTTCATCACCGCCGCCGTGTACGGGGGAGGGGCGGGCGCGGCGGCGATGGCGGCGTCCCGCAAGTGGAAGGGGCTGCCGGCGCCGCTGCCGACCGACACGGCCCCGGCAGGTGGTGGAGATCCTCACCGACAACGACTGATCGCCCGGGGCCGGGCACGGCCCTTCGACGCGGCGGCCGAGGTTCTGTGACCGATGGGAGATCCGGGGTAGGCACCCCGGCATGGACAGCGAAGCCACCCCGGTGCGCGCCGACGTCACCTTGGTCGTGAACGGGACCGAGCACCGGCTCAACGTCGACACCCGAGCGTCCCTCCTGGACGTGCTGCGCGAGGAACTCGGCCTGACAGGGTCGAAGAAGGGCTGCGACCACGGCCAGTGCGGAGCCTGCACCATCCTTCTCGACGGGCACCGGGCGAACGGATGCCTGGCCTTGGCCGTCGCCCATGATGGAGCGGACGTCGTCACGGTCGAAGGTCTGGCGCAGGACGGTGAGCTCAGCCCCGTCCAGAAGGCGTTCGTGGAGAACGACGCCTTCCAGTGCGGGTACTGCACGCCCGGCCAGCTCTGCTCCGCCACGGGGATGCTGGACGAGGCCGAACGCGGCTGGCCCAGCGCCGTCACCGGCGATCTGGGGGCCGATCCCGTCCTGGACGACGACGAGATACGCGAGCGCATGAGCGGCAACCTGTGCCGGTGCGGCGCCTATGTCGGCATAGTCGCGGCCCTCAGGCAGGCCGCGCGGCGCCGGGAGGGGGCTGAGGCATGAGGCCCTTCGCTTACGAGCGCGCCACCAGCGCGGAGGACGCCCTGCGACGCCACCAGGACGGAGCCGTCTACCTGGGCGGGGGAACCAACCTCGTCGACCTGATGCGGCTCGGGGTGGAGGAGCCGGCCAGGCTCGTCGACGTGGCGCATCTCCCGTACGACCAGATCGAACTGCGGCCGGACGGGAGCCTCGTCATCGGCGCGGCGGTGACCAACAGCGCCGTCGCCGCCGACCGGACCGTCCGCGAGGGCCATCCGGTCCTGGCGCAGGCGGTGCTCGCGGGGGCGTCCGGCCAGATCCGCAACCTCGCCACGGTCGGCGGGAACCTGCTCCAGCGGACCCGCTGCTCCTACTTCCAGGACGCCTCCAAACCGTGCAACAAGCGCGCCCCGGGCAGCGGGTGCCCGGCGCGGGAGGGCGAGCACCACAACCTGGCGATCATGGGTCATTCGGACGCCTGCGTCGCGACGCACCCGTCCGACATGGCCGTGGCGCTGGCCGCTCTGGACGCGTCCGTACGCGTCCGGGGGCGCGGCGGGGAGAGGACCGTCCCCATCGAAGACCTGTACAGGCTCCCCGGTGACGAACCGCAGCGCGACACCACGCTCGAAGCGGGCGACCTCATCACCGCCGTCGAGGTCCCCGTGCTGGGCGTGCCGTCCCGCTACCGCAAGGTCCGCGAGCGCGCGTCGTTCGCGTTCGCGCTGGTCTCCATCGCGGCGGCGCTGGACGTCGACGGCGGCCGGGTGCGGGACGTCCGGCTGGCCCTCGGCGGCGTCGCCCACAAGCCGTGGCGGGCGCGGCGCGCCGAAGAGGCCCTGCGCGGCGCGGAGGCGACCGAGGAGTCCTTCGTGCGCGCCGCCGAGGCCGAGCTGGAGGCCGCGGAGCCGCTGCGCGACAACGCCTACAAGGTGCCGCTGGCGCGCAACCTGATCGTCCGGACGCTGACCGAGCTGGGGGAGGAGTCATGACCGACCGGCTGGAGGGCCGCGAGAAGGTCACCGGGACGGCGCGGTACGCGTTCGAGTACCCCGTGCGGGACGCCGCCTACGCAGCGGCGGTCCAGGCGAGCGTGGGCAAGGGCCGGGTCGCGTCGGTCGGCGCCGAGGCCGCGCTGCGGCTGCCCGGGGTGCTCGCCGTCCTGTCGTGCGAGAACCCTCCCGAGCTCAGCGACACCTCGGACGGCGAACTGGCCCTGTTCCAGTCGCGGACGGTCTCCTACCGCGGCCAGTTCGTCGCCGCGGTGGTCGCCGAGACCCTGGAGACCGCGCGGGAGGCCGCCCGTCTCCTGCGCGTCGAGTACGCCGAGGAGGAGGCGCCGGACGTCGGGCTGCGCGCAGACCACCCGGGCCTCTACAAGCCGGACAAGGTGAACCCGGTGTTCCCCGCGGACACCGAGCAGGGCGAGCCGGAGGAGGCGTTCGCCGGCTCGGACGTCCGAGTGGACGCCGTCTACACGACCCCGGCCGAGCACAACAACCCGATGGAGCCGCACGCCACGATCGCCCGGTGGAACGACGACGGGTCCCTCACGCTCTACGACTCCAACCAGGGCGCGTCGACCGTCCAGTCCACGATCGCGAAGATCTTCGGGCTGGAGCGGGGCCGGGTGCACGTGGTGTCGCCGCATGTGGGCGGCGGGTTCGGCTCCAAGGGGACGCCCCGGCCGAACGTCGTGCTCGCCGCGATGGCCGCGCGCGCCGCGGGACGTCCCGTGAAGTTCGCCGTCCCGCGCCAGCAGATGTTCGCGACCACCGGCTACCGGACCCCGACCGTCCAGCGCGTCCGGCTCGGCGCCGGCGGGGACGGGCGGCTGAACGCGATCCTGCACGAGGTGGCCGAGCAGACCTCCACCGTCAAGGAGTTCGCCGAGCAGACGGCGACGCCCACGCGCACGCTGTACCGGGCCCCGCACCGCCTCACCTCGCACCGGGTGGTGCCGCTGGACGTGCCCACGCCGTCCTGGATGCGCGCCCCGGGTGAGACGCCCGGCATGTTCGCCCTCGAGACGGCGATGGACGAGCTGGCCGTCGCGACGGGCATCGACCCGGTCGAGCTCCGCGTGCGCAACGACACCGACCGGGATCCGGAGAGCGGGCTGCCGTTCAGCTCCCGCAACCTCGTCGCGTGCCTCCGCGAAGGCGCCGAACGCTTCGGGTGGGCCGGACGCGACCCCCGGCCCGGGGCCCGCCAGGAGGGCCGCAAGCTCGTCGGTATGGGCGTCGCGTCGTCCACCTATCCCGCCTACCAGAGCCCCAATCAGGCCACGGCCCGCGCCGAGCCGGACGGGACGTTCACCGTCCGGATCGCCGCCGCCGACATCGGCACCGGCGCCCGCACCGCCCTCGCCCTGATCGCCGCCGAGACCCTCAAGGAGGACCTCGCCGACATCAGGATGGAGATCGGTGACAGCTCGTTCCCGAGGGCGTCGGTGGCGGGCGGCTCCGGCGGGACGGCCGGCTGGGGCACGGCCGTCGTGCGGGCCTGCGAGGCCCTGCGCGGCAAGCTGAACGGCGCCGTCCCGCCCGAGGGCGTCGAGGCGTCCGCCGACACCGGCGATGAGCTCAAGGCCCGGGCGGCGTACGCCCGGCACGCGTTCGGCGCGCAGTTCGCCGAGGTGGAGGTGGACGCCGACACCGGCGAGGTCCGCGTCCGCCGGATGCTCGGCGTGTTCGCCGCCGGCCGGATCATCAACCCGACGACGGCCCGCTCCCAGTTCATCGGCGGGATGACGATGGGCGTCGGGATGGCGCTGATGGAGCAGAGCGTCATGGACCGGGAGTTCGGCGACTACCTCACCCGCGACCTCGCCCAGTACCACGTCCCGGCCTGCGCCGACATCCGCGACGTCGACGCCGCGTGGGTGGAGGAGTCCGACCCCCACCTGAACCCGATGGGCGCCAAGGGCATCGGCGAGATCGGCATCGTCGGCGCGGCGGCTGCGGTCGGCAACGCCGTCCACCACGCCACCGGGATCCGCGTCCGCGACCTGCCCATCACCCCGGCCCGGCTCCTCCCGGAGCTCTGACCGATTGAAAAGTTCACTATCAAGGTGATCTCCGTCACCGGGCCGGGTAGAGACCGTGTACTCGGGGGCGACCACTACCCCGCGAGGTGATCGCCGTGTACCAGCAGGTCCTCGATCCCGTCGCCGACTCGCTCGGCTGGAGCTCCCTGGTCGCCGCGCTGCCGCTGGCCGTGCTGTTCGTCCTGCTCGGCGGCGTCCGCATGCGCGCGTGGCTGGCGTCCCTGATCGCGCTCGCCGTCGCGCTGGCCGTCGCCGTCTGGACGTACGGCATGCCCGCCGGCCAGGCGCTCCTGGCCGGCTCGGAGGGCGCCGCGTTCGGCTTCTACCCGATCCTGTGGATCGTCATCAACGCCCTCTGGGTCTACAACATCACCGTCGCCACCGGCCACTTCGACGTGCTGCGCCGGTCGTTCGCGCAGGTCAGCGACGACGACCGGCTCCAGGCGGTGCTGATCGCGTTCTCGTTCGGCGCGCTGCTGGAGGCCCTGGCCGGGTTCGGCACGCCGGTCGCGGTCACCTCCGTCATGCTGATCGCGCTCGGCTTCCCGCCGCTCAAGGCGGCCGTCCTGGCCCTCACCGCCAACACCGCGCCCGTCGCGTTCGGCGCGATGGCGACGCCGATCCTCACGCTCGGCAAGGTCACCGGCGAGTCCAGCGACACGCTCGGCGCCATGGTCGGGCGGCAGACCCCGATCCTCGCCGTGTTCGTCCCGCTCGTCCTCGTCGTCATCGTGGACGGGCGGCGCGGCCTGCGCGAGACCTGGCCCGTCGCCCTGCTGTGCGGCGCCGCGTTCGGCGCCGCGCAGTACGTCACGGCGAACTTCGTCTCGGTGCCGCTCGCCGACGTCGTGGCGTCGCTGGTCTCGGCCGCGGCGGTCGTGCTCGCCGTCCGGCTGCGCCCGTCGGCGGCGGCCAGGCCCGCCCCGGTCGCGGGCGGCGCGGCGGACGAGCCGACCCCGGAGTTCGCCGCCCGCGTCGAGGGACGGGACGGGAGCCGGGACGGGAGCCGGGGCGCGGACCCGCGCGCCGAGGTCGCCCGCGCCTACGCGCCCTACGCGATCATCATCGCGGTCTTCGTCGTCTGCCAGATCGGGCCGGTGAAGGACCTCCTGGACCGGGCGACGCGGACGTTCTCCTGGCCGGGCCTGCACCTCACGGGCCCGTCCGGCAAGCCGCTGGCCCTGCCGACCTTCACCTTCAACTACCTCACCACGCCCGGCACGCAGATGCTCGTCGCCGGGCTGATCACCATGGCCGCCCTCGGCGTCGGCCTCCGCCGGGCCGTGCGCGCCTACTGGACGACCCTCGTCCAGCTCAGGTGGGCGATCGTCACCGTCATGGCCGTCCTGGCGCTGGCGTTCGTGATGAACGCCTCCGGGCAGACCGTGACGCTCGGGACGTGGATGGCCGGTGCGGGCGGCGCGTTCGCGCTGCTGTCGCCGATCCTCGGCTGGCTCGGCACCGCCGTCACCGGTTCGGACACCTCGTCCAACTCGCTGTTCGGCTCCCTGCAGGTCACCGCCGCGAACAAGGCCGACCTGTCGACGGTGCTGATGGCGGCGACCAACAGTTCCGGCGGCGTCCTCGGCAAGATGGTGTCGCCGCAGAACCTCGCCATCGCCGCCGCGGCGGTCGGCCTCGACGGGCGCGAGGGCGACATCTTCCGCCGCGTCGTGCTGTGGAGCCTGCTGTTCCTCGCCGGGATGTGCCTGCTCTCCGGCCTGCAATCCACCGCGGTGCTCGACTGGATGGTCCCGTGACGGGCCCGTGAGGCGCTACTGCCGGTAGCCTTCCACCTCGCCGGCGGGACGGACGTGGGCGTCGTCCGGGTTCTGTCCCGCCGCGATGCGGGCCCGCCGCTGGCGCAGCAGGTCCCAGCACTGGTCGAGTGCCACCTCCAGGTCCCGCAGCCGCGACTGGGCCTCGGCGTTGGAGGTCTCCGCCCGCTCGTGCGCCTGCCGGAGGGCGTGTTCCTCCTCGATGAAATCGTTGATACGTTCCAGGATCGCCTTCTCGTCCATGAAATGGCTTCCGATCGTGGTTTTCCGCTCTGGTGGGGTCCAGAAGGTCCCGACAGGTGAGAGCCTTGCATATACGGGGCCGCGCACGGTAGCGGCGGCGCCCCGTTGAGGGTGAGGAGCAGATGACGGTCTGGCGGATCACCGGCGGCGAGGGCGGCCCCGACCCCGGTGCGCGGGAGGCCCCCCGGTACGACATCGTCGAGCACGACTCCGCGCTGCTGCGCATCACGGCCGCGTCGGGCGTGGCCCGGGTGCTGCTCGCCGGGGAGGTCGACGTCTCCAACACCGCCGCGGTCGCGCGCGCCCTGCGCGCCGTCCGGGAACGCGGGTCCGGAGATCTGCACGCCGACCTGTCCGGGGTGGAGTTCATGGACGTCGCGGGCCTGCGCGCCTTCAGCGAGGCCGCCCGCGACCTGCACGACCGCGACGGCCTCCTCGTCCTGCACGGGGTCCCCCCGCACATCGAGCGGCTCTTCACGCTGATCGGCTGGAACGCCACCCCCGGCCTGGAGATCCACTGCCCGCCGCGGGGCTGAGGCACCGGATCGCAGAAGCGAGGCCCCGGCTCACGGCGGCGGGGCGCCGGCTCACGGCGGCGGGACGCCGGCTCACGGCGGCGGAACGCCGGGCGCCGGGCCACCGGATCGCCATGCCCGCGTCAGCGCTCGGCAAAGGGTGCCGGCCGCAAACGCGAACCTCTTCAGGAAACGGTCATATGCCGTTTGACCTGCTAGAACACGGTTAGGAGGGGTTTACAGCTCTCCGATTCAGAGGGGGATCTCATGGCAAGGCGTAGAGAGCATCAATCCGCGCCGATGCCCGGCGAGCACACCGGATCGGCGATGCCCGCGGAGGGCATGGCCACGCCGGCGCACGGCGCGGCCGCACAGGGCCAGGGCGCGGCGATGGCGCCCCCGAGGGGCGCGGACCAGGCCGGCGAGCACGCGCTCTGGGAGGACCGCACCCGCGTCTTCCTGCAGCCCATCGCGTCGCCGTCGATCCTCGGCCTGTTCGGGCTCGCCGCCGCGGCCATGATGGTGGGCGCGTGGCAGGCCGGATGGTACGGCGGCGTCGGCACTCCGCTCATCCTGTGGCCGTTCGTGCTGACCTTCGGCGGCATCGCGCAGCTGCTGGCGGGCCTGTGGGGCTACCGGGCGCGGGACGGCGTGGCCACCGCGATGCACGGCATGTGGGGCACGTTCTTCATCGGCTGGGGCCTGCTGTTCCTGCTGGTGAGCATCGGCGCGGCGCCGGTGGCGCTGGCACCGGTCCTCGGTACCGCCTATCAGGGCTTCGCGTTCTGGTTCATCCCGCTCGCGGTGATCACCGGGCTGGGCGCGCTCGCCGCGCTCGGCGAGAACCTGATGACGGCCCTGGTCTGGGGCTGCCTGGCGGTCGGCGCGGGCTTCACGGCCGCGGGATTCTGGGCGGGCTCGACCTGGCCGCTCACCACCGGCGGCTGGCTGTTCGTCGCGGCTTCGGCGATCGCCCTGTACGCGGCCGCCGCGATGATGTTCGCGAGCAGCTTCGGACGGACGATCCTGCCCACGGGCATGATCCGCAAGGGCGCCAACATTCCCGGCGGCCGGGGGGTCCGGCCCCTGGAGTACCGGCAGGGCGAGCCGGGCCTGAAGATCGGGCAGTGATGTCCGGCGTTTCGCCTTGACATTCCCGTTACCCTATGCTGAGCCCTGGAGTACTCAAACGGGTTCGGAGGGGAAGCGGGAATGTCATCGGCGGTCCGGCGGACGTGGCGGCGCCTCGTCCAGTCCTACAACCACCTGTGCGCGCGCGAGGACGGCGCGACGCGCGGCGTGACCATACCCAGCGGAGTCTGGGCCTGCGACCGCTGCCACGCGCCGCACCTCGAGCTCGCGACGCTCAAGCACCACCTCCGCACCGAGCACGCCTGACGCGCCCGCCCCGGTCTCTCCGCTGATCCGGCTCGGCCGGATCAGCGCAGGGAGCGGCGGGCCACCAGGGCGGCGTTCAGCAACTGGAGGTCGCCGGGGCGCCCCGGGTCCAGTCCCGTGAGGGCGCTGATACGGCGCACGCGGTAGGCGACCGTGTTCGGATGGACGTGCAGAGCCGCGCCGGTGGCGCGGCGGTCCAGGTCGAACGCCAGGTAGCGCTCCAGCGTGCCCAGCAGGTCCGGCCTGCGGTCCAGCGGAGCCAGCAGGGCCGCCAGCGCGGCGAGCGCGCCGCTCGGGCGGCTCAGCTGGTAGTCCAGCAGGACGTCGGCGAGCCGGTACAGGCCGGGCGGGCGTCCCGCCCGGCGCACCAGTTCCATGATCTCGGCGGTCTGGGCGACGGCGCCCGGCACGCCCGCCGGGCCGGTGATCTCCGCGGCGGCCGTCACCTCGATGTCGGCCGCCTTCGCCGCGCCCGCGACCAGGTCGTGCAGGACCTCCCAGCCGGTGGAGAAGGGGAGCAGGGCCGTCCCTCCCGAGGCGTCCAGGGCAGTGAGGGCGGGCTCGTCGGCGACGGCGTCCAGGGCGGTCCGGACGCGGCGGATCTTGCGGCGGGCGGCGATGCGGGCGCGCTGCCCCGAGCCCGTCTCGTCCGGATGCGGGCCGAACGCCAGCGTCAGGACGGCGTAGCGCGGCGCCGGGCGGTGCCCCGCCGTGTCCCCCGCCAGCAGCGCGGTCATCAGGGCGTGCCGGCCGCCGTGCTCCTGGCTGTCGAGGATCTGCCGCACCTCGAGGTAGGCGGCGCTGACGGCGGAGGTCAGCAGCCGCTGGAAGTCGAGGAAGTACCCGAGCGCCTCCTGGAAGGCGGGCAGGTCGGCGGGCTCGGCCCCGGCGGTCAGCTCCTCCCAGGCCATGGCCGCCCCGATCTGGTAGGCGGCGAGGATCGCGTCCAGCGGCACGCCCTCCTCGGCCCGTAGCGCCGCCGAGTCGCGCTGCCGGGCGAAGTCGGCCGCGCGGGCCGGCCGGCGCCGCTCCAGGACGTCCGCGAACTGCCGCAGGCTGTGCTGGACGATCCCGGCGATGTCCCCGGCGACCTCCTCCTGCGGCAGCTCGGCGTAGACGGGCAGCTCGGCGAGCAGCCGGGCCACGACTCTGCGGGTCAGCAGCGGCGCCCTGACCCGCAGATGGGCCGCCACCGGCCGGCCCGCCACCCGCAGCGCCGGCGTCTTGTCCCGCGTCACAACGGCTCCCGGAAGAGTCTGTCCTCACGCCAGTTGAACGGCGTGTCCAGATTCTGGACGATCACGGCGACATCGTCCATGACGCCGGGAGTCAGCTCATGATGCGTCCGCGCAACGGCCGCCGCCTGTCCACCGCCCCGATCCGCAGGGGCCGGGTCCCGAAAGGCCGGGTCCTGAAGGGCGCGGCCGGCGCGATCGTCCTGGCGGGGGCGGCCCTCGGCGGGACGGCCGTGCCCGCGGCGGCGGCCGCGGGGGAGTACGTCGCGCTCGGCGACTCGATGGCGTCCGGCCCGCTCATCCCGGACATCACCGGCCCGGTCGGCTGCGGGCGCTCCACCCACAACTACGCGCACGAGCTGGCCTCCCGGCTCAGCGTCACCCTGCGTGACGTCACGTGCAGCGGCGCCAAGAGCACCCACATGACCCAGTCGCAGAGCACCAGCGTCGGCGGCGTCGACACCGGGACCGTCCCGCCGCAGTTCGACGCGCTCACCGCGTCCACCACGCTGGTGACCCTCACCATCGGCGGCAACGACGTCGGCCTCGTCGGCATCGCCCAGGACTGCGCCACCCTCGACCCCACCGCCACCCCGTGCAAGGGCGAGTTCGAGGACCAGGTCGCCCAGCGCACCCGCGACTTCAGCCCGAAGCTGTCCGCCGTCCTGGACGGCATCCGCGCCCGCTCCCCGAAGGCCCGGATCGTCGTGACCGGCTACGGCCTCTACATCAAGCAGAACGGCTGCTGGCCCGTGCAGCCCGTGCTCCCCACGGACGCCAACTTCCTCCAGGGCTCCGTGAACGCGATGAACGACGTGATCCGCCAGCAGACGACCGCGCACGGCGGAACCTACATCGACCTGGTCACGCCCAGTGCCGGGCATGACGCCTGCCAGTCGTCCTCCAAGCGCTGGGTCGAGGGCTACGTCCCCGTCCACGCCGCCGCCCCCCTCCACCCGAACGCGTCGGGCGAGGCCGCCTACGCCGCCGTCATCGGCGGCGTTCTCGGCGCCTGAACCCGGATGACCCGTCCCGGCCAGTCCCCTCGGCCGGGACGGGCCGTAAGCTGCGTGACGCCGTCGTTCTGTGCGACATCGAGGGGCTGAGATGAACGAGCAGATGCGCGCCAACACCGCCGCCTACGAGCAGACGATCCGCTCGACGCTCGCGCTGGCCGCGACGTTGAGCGACGACGACTGGGACCGGCCGACCGAGTGTCCCGGCTGGACGGTCAAGGACCAGTTCTCCCACCTCGCAGGCGTGGAGCGCGACCTGCTCGGCGATCCCGCGCCGCCCGTCGAGCTGCCCGAGCTCGGCCACCTCCGCAACGACTTCGCCCGCTACCTCGAGAACGCCGTGCACGCGCGCCGGCCCGTGCCCGGCCCGCGGGTCGCGGCGGAGCTGGCGGACGCGCTCGAACGCCGCCTCGTGCAGCTGGCCGGCGAGGACCCCGACCGCGTCCTGATGTGCCCGGACGGCAGGGAGGGCCCCTACACGCGGTTCATGGAGTTCCGCGCCATGGACTGCTGGACCCACGAGCAGGACATCCGGCGCGCGGTCGGCCGTCCGGGCAACCTCGACGCCCCGGCGGCGCGGTGCTTCTGGGACCTGCTGAGCCGCCCCCTGCCCCGCATCGTCGCGCGCGCCGCGAAGGGCGAGCCCGGCCGGAGCGCCGCCCTCTCGATCTCCGGCCCGCCCGACTTCGAGGTCGCCGTCACGGTCGGCGACGACGGCCGCGGCGCGTGGTCGGACGCCCCGGCGTCCCCGGCGGCGAGGATCGCCATGGACTGGGAGACCTACGTCCGGCTGACCGCGGGGCGCTGCGGTGCGGGCGACGTCGCCGTCCGCACCGAGGGCGACGGGGAACTGGCCGGGAGGATCCTCGCCACCATGGGCGTCACCCCCTGAACCCGTGACCCCGTGCGCCTCAGCGGTGCCGGACGGCGCCCGGGAAGTGGGAGGCGAGCAGGTCGGGCGACTCCTCTCGGCCGTCGAGGACGCGGTTGGTGCGGGTCACGGCCCGCCAGCCGGACGGGGTGCGGCGCAGCCGCCAGTGGTTGGCGGTGGCGCGGCGCAGCACGAAGCCGTCCGGCCGCTTGACGATCATGAGGGTGTAGCCGACGGCGGTGGCCTCGTCGCCGGCGACCGCGACGTGCGGCGGGCCGACGACGTGCGCGCAGCCGCCGGAGATCCACCGCTGGTGGTTCGCCGACCGGACCATCCCCTCGATCTCCGGGTGCCCGGTCATCATCAGCTCGTCCACGTCGTAGACGCCGTCCGGCTCCCAGAGCCCGGCGACCTCGGCCGCGCAGCCGCCGTCGACCAGCGGCCCGTAGGACAGGATCAGCCGGGTGATCTCGCGCTCGTCCTCCAGGGCGCGCAGCCGCTCCTCGAGGGCGGCCAGGCGGGCTTCGACGCTCACGCCTCCTCCCCGAACACCAGGCCGTAGTCGGCGGCCAGCCCGCGCAGGGCGGCGAGCTGTTCGCAGTAGTGCCGCGCCGACTCCGACTCCATCCGGACGCCGGCGATCGTGGCGCCCGCCTCGCGCAGCCGGGCCAGCGCCGTCCCGGCCGCCTCCGGCGCGCCGATCGGGTCGAGCGGGCGCGACGGCGCGAGGACCACGTCGAAGCCGGGCGGCACGTCGGCGTCCGCGAGCATCTCCGCGAGCGTGCGCAGCGGCAGGCCGAACGGGACCCAGCCGTCGGCGTCCAGCGCGCGGCGCAGCGAGCGGCCGGAGCGGCCGCCGATCCACAGCGGGACGCGCTCCTGGACGGCGTGCGGCTCCACGACCAGCCCGGAGTAGGAGTAGTGCTCGCCGCGGTACTCCGGCGTCCGCCGCGACAGGGACGCGCGGAGCGCGGCCAGCGCGTCGTCGGCGCGGGCGCCGCGGCCGGCGAACGGGGCGCCGAGCAGGCCGAACTCCTCCTCCAGGCTGCCGACGCCGAGGCCGAGCACGAGCCGCCCGCCGCTGACCTGGTCGAGCGTGCCGTACCGCTTGGCGATGGCGAGCGGGTGGTGGTAGCCGAGGACGAGCACCTGCGTGGCGAGCCGGATCCGGGACGTGCGGGCGGCGAGGTGGCCGAAGGTGGCGAGCGGGTCCCAGTAGACGCCGCCGCGCTGCTCGGCCGCCTCGGCCGGGACGGCGACGTGCTCGCTGCACGTCACGTGGTGGTAGCCGAGCCGGTCGGCGGTCCCGGCGACCAGGGCGATCTCCTCGATGCCCGCGCCGCGCTCCCAGCCGGCATGGCCGGGCGGCTGCGCCACCACCGGCGTGACGATCCCGACACGCATCGCTGCTCCCCTCGTTGGCAGAAAAACGTTCTATCACGGCGCCCGGGCCCACCTGGGGTGCGGTCCCACTCGCCTTCGATCCAGCTGACCTGGTCTTACGCCCCCTCTTCCGTTGACAGCAAGCGGTTGCTACATTCCAGGTAACAAGAATTCATTTCAGTCATGTTCTGGGAGGTGCGATGACCGAGGCCACGATGCCGGAGGCAGCGACGCCGGAGGCCATGACCGCGCCGGAGGCCGGGAGCGGGGCGGGGGTCATGGCGCGGCGGGAGGTCATGTCGACCGCGCGCCGGGAGTCGCCGCCGTCGATGATCGAGCGGATGACGCTGATCCTCGACGCGTTCAACGGGCCCACCGCCCGGCTGACCCTGGAGGACGTCGCCCGCCGCACCCGGCTGCCGCGCTCCACCGCGCACCGCATCCTCGACCAGCTCGTCCGGCAGCGCTGGCTCGCGCACCACTCGTTCGGCTATGGGCTCGGCCAGCGCGCCCTCGGCCTCGGCGGGCAGGACGGCGGGCACGGCAAGATCCGTGAGGCCGCCGCGCCGCTGCTGCACGAGCTGCAGGTCACCACCGGGCTCGTCGCGCACCTGGCCGTCCTGGACGGCGCCGACATCTTCTACCTGGACAAGCTCGGCGGGCGGCTCGCCACCTCCGTCCCGTCGCGGGTCGGCGGCCGCGCCCCGGCGCACTGCACCGCGCTCGGCAAGGCGATGCTGGCGTGGCTGGAGCCCGAGCAGGTGGACGCGCTGCTCGGCTCGGGCATCAGCCGCTTCACCAGCCGCACGATCGGCGAGCTCGGCACCCTCCACCAGGAGCTGCACCGCATCCGGCAGCGCCGCGGCCTGGCCTTCGAGCGCGGCGAGTCCTACCCCGGCATCGCCTGCGTCGCCGCGGCGATCCGCGGCGCGGAGGGGCCCGTCGCCGGGATCTCCCTGGTCGGCGACATCCGCGCGCCGCTGGAGAACGTCGCGCCGCTGGTCGTCACCGCCGCCCGCGAGGCCTCGCAGATCCTCTTCCCCGGCTCGGCCCCCGGGTCCCGCGCGGGACGCCCCGGCGGGCGCACCCGGCGCGCCGTCCGGACCGGCGAGGAGACCAGCTGGTCGCCGGAGACGATGAACCGGCTGCTCGCGGTCGACGGGCGCGGCGACTGGATGTGACGGGCGGCCGGAGGTGAGGTCGACGCCGGGGGCGAGGTCAGCCCCAGCCCCACCGGTCGCCGATGCCCCACGGGTCGGGCGCGATCGGCGCGTCGGGCTCCCCGACGCCGAACCGGCTGCGGAAGAACACCATCGGGCGCCGCCACGCGCCGTCCACCACCTCGTGCCGGTCCACCGCCAGGACCCGCCCGATCACCACCTCGTGGTCGCCGGCCTCGTGCACGTCGTGCACGACGCAGTGGACCGCGAGCAGGACGTCAGGCAGGGCGGGGGCGCCCCACCGCGACTCCTCCCAGTCCAGCCCCTCGAACTTGGTGCCCCGGCTCGACCCGAACCGCTCGCACAGGTCGCGCTGCTCCTCGCCGAGCACGTTCACGCAGAACCGCCCCGCGGAGCGGATCCGGGGCCACGACCGGCCGCGCCTGTCCGCGCAGAACAGGATCAGAGGCGGGTCCAGCGACACCGACGCGAACGACTGGCAGGCGAAGCCGACCGGCTCGCCGCCGTCGAGGGCGGTGACGACCGTGACGCCCGTCGCGAACTCCGCCATGGCCTTGCGGAAGTCCGCCGGTTCCGGCGCGGCCGCGGCGTCCGCCCGCGAGTCGTTCGCGACGGCGTCGTGCAGGGGCGTGAGCGCTGGCTCGGCTGGCATGTGTTCACCTCGGGGCTGCGAGCGGGCGGGCGTTCGGATCCACTATGCGGTATTTCCACTAACGGGTACTCACCCGGCACCGGTCAAGGGGCGGCCGGTGAGCCCGAAGGTAGGCACGCCCCCGCGCGGCCACGCGCCCCGATCCCGATGAGTGGAAGCGGCCGCCGGGACGGGCCCGCCGGGCCGCCCCGGGACCCGCGTCCCGCTGATCGGGATCCACCGCCTGACCACGCCGTCCCGCCGATTACGTTCCGGACAAGCCACCGTCGAAGGACTGGGAGATCATGCCTGCGGAGCTGACCTACGAGTCGACGTTGCGCGAGCTCGCCACCGACCAGGGCGTCCTGCGCTACCACGAGGCCGGCGAGGGCCCGCCGCTGCTGCTGCTGCACGGCTCCGGTCCCGGCGTCACCGGCTGGCGCAACTACCGCGGCAACCTCGCCCGGTTCGCCGAGCACTTCCGCTGCCTGGTCCTGGAGTTCCCCGGCTTCGGGGTCAGCGACCCCACCGACGAGCACCCGATGATGGCCGCCGGCGGAGCCGTCGTGCGGTTCCTGGACGGCCTCGGCCTCGACCAGGTCGACGTCATCGGCAACTCCATGGGCGGCATCGTCGCGACGCAGGTGGCACTGCGGCATCCCGAGCGCGTCCGGCGGCTGGTCACCATCGGCGGGATCGGGCGCAACGTCTTCAGCCCCGCGCCCGGCGAGGGGATCAGGCTGCTGGCGGAGTTCACCGACGACCCGACCCGCGAGGGCCTCGTCCGGTGGCTGAACTCGATGGTGTACGACCCGCGGATCGTCACCGAGGAGATGATCGAGGAGCGCTGGAAGCAGGCCACCGACCCGGGCACCCTCGCCAGCGCGCGCCGCATGTACGGGTCGAAGGCGATGGCGGCCCGCGCGAAGGCGATGGCGGCCTCCGACGAGCCGCCCTACTGGGCGATGCTCCACAGGCTCAAGGCCGAGACGCTGATCACCTGGGGCCGGGACGACCGGGTCAGCCCCGTCGACATGATGCTCGTGCCGATGCGCACGATCCCGAACGTCCAGGTGAACATCTTCCCGAACTGCGGGCACTGGGTGATGATCGAGCAGAAGTCCGCCTGGGAGAGCGCCGTGCTGGCGTTCCTGACCCGGAAGGACGAGCGGTGAGCGACCAGGCGGCGAACGGCCGGGAGCGAGCGGGCGGCTGGGACCACGAGTACGACCTCGTCATCGTCGGCAGCGGCGGCGGCGGGATGGCCGCGGCGCTGGCCGCGCACGACGAGGGGCTCTCCACGCTGATCGTGGAGAAGGGCAAGAAGTTCGGCGGCTCCACCGCGATCTCCGGCGGCGGCATCTGGATCCCCAACAACCCGACGCTGAAGGCGCGCGGCCACGACGACAGCCGCGAGTCGATCCGCCGCTACCTGGACCGGCTCACCGAGGGGCGCGTCCCCGCGGCGCGGCTGGACGCGTTCGTCGACAACGGGCCCGCCGCCATGGAGCTGCTCTGCCGCAGCAGGTGGATGCAGTTCTTCTGGACGAAGGGCTACGCCGACTACCACCCCGAGTACGAGGGCGGGCGCCCGCTCGGCCGGTCCATCGAGGCCAAGCCGTTCGACACCCGCAAGCTCGGCGACGACGAGCGGTTCCAGCGGCCGAACAGCATGAAGGGCCCGCTCGGCCTGTGGATCACCGCGAAGGACTACCACGACCTCGCGATGGCCAAGCGCACCTGGACGGGCCGGCGCGCGTCGCTGGTCGCGGCGTGGCGCGTGTCGTCCAACATGGTCCGCCGCCGCCACATGGCGACCGGCGGCCGGGCGCTCGCCGCGCGGATGCGGATGGCGCTGAAGGACGCCGGGATCCCGCTCTGGCTGAAGACCCCCATGACCGAGCTCGTCGTCGAGGACGGCCGCGTCACCGGCGTCGTCGTCCGGCGCGACGGCGAGGCGCTGCGCGTCCGCGGGCGCCGGGGCGTCCTGCTCGCGACGGGCGGCTTCGACCACAACCAGGAGATGCGCGACGCCTACCTGCCGAAGGGCGGCCAGGAGGACTTCGCGATGGGCGCCCGCGAGAACACCGGCGACGGCATCCGCGCCGGTGAGAGCGTCGGCGCGGCGCTGGACCTGATGGACGACGCCTGGTGGATGCCCGCCGTCCGGCACCCGGCCGGGGCGACGATCCCGCTGCTGTCGGAGCGCTGCATCCCGCGGTCGGTGATCGTGGGCCAGGACGGCAAGCGGTTCACCAACGAGTCGGCCCCGTACGTCAACTTCGTCCACGACCAGCTGGAGGGCGGGCACGTCCCCTGCTGGTTCGTGATGGACGCCAAGGCCCGGGCCCGCTACCCGTTCGCGCAGATCCTGCCGGGCGCGCCGATCCCGAAGGCGTTCTACGAGGCGGGCATCGCGTTCAAGGCGGACACGCTCGCCGAGCTGGCCGGCAAGATCGGCGTCCCGGCGGACGCGCTCGGCGAGACCGTCGAGACGTTCAACCGGTACGCGCGCGACGGCAAGGACCCCGAGTTCGGCCGCGGCGACTCCGCCTACGACCGCTACTACGGCGACCCGAACCTGAAGAACCCGAACCTGGACGAGATCGAGGGCGGGCCGTACCACGCGTTCCGGATGGAGGTCGGCGACCTCGGCACCAAGGGCGGCCTCGTCTCCGACGAGCACGCCCGCGTCCTGCGCGGGGACGGGACGGTCATCGAGGGCCTGTACGTGACGGGCAACTCCTCGGCGTCGGTGATGGGCAACGAGTACGCGGGCCCGGGCGCCACGATCGGCCCGGCGATCGTGTTCGGCTACATCGCCGCCCGGCACGCCGCCGGGCGGGCCGGCACCGGGGGGTCCGCCGGGAAGGCCGCGGGACGCTCATGACGGCACTGAAGGCGCGGGTGGTGGAGGTCGTCCGGGAGACGGCCGACGCGCACTCCCTCGTCCTCGAACCCGTCGAGGGCGGCCGGGAGCGGTTCGCCTACCGGCCCGGGCAGTTCCTCACCGTCCGGGTCCCGGCCGAGGGCGGCTGGGCCGCGCGCTGCTACTCGCTGTGCAGCTCGCCGCTCACCGACGACCGGCCGAAGGTGACGGTCAAGCGGGTCGCGGGCGGGGTCGGATCCAACTGGATCTGCGACAACGTCACGGCGGGCGACGTCCTGGAGGTGCTGCGCCCGGCGGGCACGTTCACCCCGCCCTCGCTCGACGAGGACCTGCTGCTCGTCGCGGGCGGCAGCGGCATCACCCCGGTCATGTCGATCCTCAAGTCGTGCCTGGCGGGCGGCTCCGCGAAGGTGGCGCTGCTGTACGCCAACCGGGACGAGCGGTCCGTGATCTTCGCCGACGAGCTGAGGGAGCTGACCGAGCGGCACCCGGACCGGCTCACCGTCGTCCACCTGCTGGAGTCGGTGCAGGGCCTGCCGACGGCCGCCGCCGTCCGGTCGCTGGCGGGCCCCTACGCGGGGCGTCCCGCGTACGTGTGCGGGCCCGAGATCTTCATGGACCTGGTCTCCGGGACGCTCACCGGCCTCGGCGCGAAGGTGCACGCCGAGCGGTTCTTCTCGCTGGAGGGCGATCCGTTCGAGGAGCCCGAGGCCGCCCCGGACGAGGCGGAGGCGGAGAACGGCGACGCCGGCGAGATCGAGGTCGAGCTGGACGGCGAGACCCGCACGGTCGCCTGGCGCAGGTCCGAGCGGCTCCTCGACGCGCTGCTGCGCGCCGGGGTCGACGCGCCGTTCTCCTGCCGGGAGGGTTCCTGCTCGGCGTGCGCCTGCGTGGCGCTGGAGGGCGAGGTCACCCTGGACGCCAACACGGTCCTCGACGAGCAGGATCTCGCCGACGGCCTCATCCTCGCCTGTCAGGCGAGGCCGGTCACCGACCGGCTGAAGATCACCTACGACGGCTGACGAAACATACGGGAGACAGGCGATGGCTGACCGCGTGCTTGACACGATCATGGAGAGGGCGGAGCAGATCCGCGAGCTCGGCCCGGCCAACGAGGCGCTCGGCCGGCTCGACGACGAGGCGGCGAAGATCCTCAAGGACTCGGGCGCGATCCGGCTGCTCCAGCCGGAGGCGCACGGCGGCCTGGAGGTCCACCCCCGCGAGTTCGCCGAGACTGTGATGGGGATCGCCTCCCTGGACGGCTCCACCGGCTGGGTCGCCGGCATCGTCGGTGTCCACCCGTGGGAGATGGCCTACGCCGACCCGAAGGTGCGCGAGGAGATCTGGGGCGAGGACCCCGACACCTGGATCGCCTCCCCGTACGCGCCGATGGGCATCGCCCGGCCGGTGGACGGCGGCTACGTCTTCAACGGCCGCTGGCAGTTCTCCTCCGGCACCGACCACTGCGACTGGATCTTCCTCGGCGCGATGCTGGGCGACGACGAGGGCAAGATGGCGCAGCCGCCGCGGTCGCTGCACATGATCCTGCCGCGCTCGGACTACGAGATCGTCGAGGACTCCTGGGACGTCGCCGGGCTCAAGGGCACCGGAAGCAAGGACATCATCGTCAGGGACGCGTTCGTCCCGGCGTACCGGACGCTGGAGTACTCCAAGGTCGTGGACGGTTCGGCGCCGCGCGAGGCGGGGCTGACCAACCCGTCCTACCTGATGCCGTTCTCCTGCGTGTTCCCGCTCGGCATCTCCTCCGCCGTGATCGGCATCGCCGAGGGCGCCCTGCACCACCACCTGGCCTACCAGCGCAACCGCGTCCAGATCACCGGCACGAAGATCAAGGACGACCCGTACGTGCTGTACGCGATCAGCGAGGCGGCCGAGGAGATCAAGACGTCCCGCACGGCGCTGCTCGACAACTGCTCGCGCATGTACGACATGGTCGCCGCGGGGCACGTGCCGACGTTCGCCGAGCGCGCCGCCGGGCGCCGCACCCAGGTCCGCGCGGCGTGGCGGGCGGTGCAGGCGATGAACGAGATCGTCGTGCGGTCCGGCGGCAACGCGATGCGCAGCGACAACCCGATCCAGCGGTTCTGGCGGGACGCGCACGTCGGCCTCGCCCACGCCATCCACGTCCCGGGCTCGGTCTACCACGTCTCCGCCCTGACGGACCTGGACATCGAGCCGCCGCAGGGCCCGATGCGGTCGATGATCTGAGCCCCGCGGACTCGCGGCGTGCCGGGGGAGTGGGCGCCTCCACCACCCGGCACGCCGCGTTCCAACCGGGCCCGGCCCGCTCCTAGGCGAGCAGGCCGAGGTCGGCGACGAGCCTGGGCGTCCAGACGACCCGGCCCAGGTACTCCTCCGCTGCCGGGTCGGTGACCAGCCAGACCACGGCCGCCGCAGGCGCCTCCTCCGGCGTCGGCTCGAACCCCTCGTCCTTCAGGCTGTCGAGGCCGCCGCGCGCCGCGCCCGCCTCGGTGACGACGAATCCGGGGTCGAGGTTGAACGCGCGGACGCCGGCGGCGCGGTACTCGGCGTTGACCGCGCCGGCGAGGCGCCCGAACGCCGCCTTGGACGCCGAGTACGCCACGCCCCAGCCGCCCTCGCCGGGCGGTCCGGGCGGGTCGGTGGTCGCCGACCCCGAGCACAGGTTGACGATCGTCCCGCCGCCCCGCTCCAGCATCGCGGGCAGGACGGCCTGGAGCAGGACGATCTGGTTCAGGTAGTTGCCGGTGACGGTCCGCGCCGCCACCTCCGGGTCGAGGTCGAGGAACCGCTCGTGGGTGCCCGCGATGTGCGCGACCGCGTTGTTGACGAGGACGTCCACGCGCCCCCACGCGTCCAGGACCGTCCCGGCGGCGGCCGTCACGCTCGCCCGGTCGAGCAGGTCCATCCGCACCGGCAGGGCCCGCGCGCCGAGCGCCTCGATCTCCGCTCCGGTGCGTTCCAGGCTGCCCGGGACGGGGATCGGCTCCGCCCGCCCGTGGCGCGGCGGTATCCGGCCCCGGCCCTCCTCGACCGTGCGCGCGGTGAACGCGACGTCGTACCCGGCGGCGGCCAGCGCGAGCGCCGTCCGCCTGCCGATGCCCCGGCTCGCCCCGGTCACCATCGCGACCGGCCTGTTCGTCGTCATCAGACCTCCTCCGGAGATGAGAGCCGCCGCCGTCCGCCCGCCGCAGGAAGACTCTCACTCAGCGGGAAGGGCCCGGCGGCCCGCCCCGGGATTTGGCAGGTTGAGCCTCGACGGCCGCCGCGCGGGCCGCTATCCAGAAGGGACCGAGGACAGTGACGCAGATCCGAGGGCTGGGATATCTGAAGGTCCAGACCCGGCACATCGACCGCTGGCGCGAGTTCGCCCTGGACGGGCTCGGCTTCGCCGAGGGGAGCGGACCGGACCCGGACGGCCTCTACCTGCGCATGGACGAGCGACGCTCGCGCCTCCAGGTGCTGCCCGGCGACACCGACCGGGTGCTGGCCGTCGGCTGGGAGGTCCGCGACCAGTACGCGCTGGCCGCCGTCCGCGAGGCCGTGGAGAAGTCCGGGACGGCCGTGACGAAGCTGACGTCCAAGGAGGCGGCCGAGCGCGACGCGGAGGAGGCCATCGCGTTCACCGACCCGGGCGGTACCCCCGTCGAGGTGTTCTGGGGCCCGCTCCTCGACCACGGCCCCCTGCGCACCGGCTTCGCGCAGAAGTTCGTGACCGGCCCCATGGGCATGGGCCACGTCGTGCTGCCCACCCCGAACTTCAACGAGACCGTCGCGTTCTACGCCGAGGTCCTCGGGTTCCTGCCGCGCGGCGCGATGAAGGTCGGCGGCGGCGCCGCGAAGGTCAGGTTCATGGGCGTCAACCAGCGCCACCACAGCATCGCGATCTGCCCGGCGCCGTTCGACGGCGACCCGGGCCTCGTCCACCTCATGGTGGAGGTCGACACGCTCGACGCGGTCGGCATCGCGCTCGACACCATCACGAAGAAGGGCTTCTCGATCTCCTCCACGCTGGGCCGCCACACCAACGACAAGATGGTGTCGTTCTACGTGCGCGCCCCCGGCGGCTGGGACGTCGAGTACGGCTGCGAGGGCATGCTCGTGGACGAGGCGTACTACACCGCCGAGGAGATCACCAGGGACAGCTACTGGGGCCACGACTGGTCCGGGTCCGAGCCGCTGGCCGCCTTCGTCCCGCCGAAGAAGGGCTGACGCCGATGGCGAGGCCCTCGGTGGAACCGGTCGGCGCCGCGGAGGCGGAGCCCGACCACGAGTGCGACGTGCTGGTGGTCGGCTTCGGCGCCGCCGGCGCCGCCGCGGCGTACGAGGCCGCGGCGGGTGGCGCGGACGTGCTCGTCCTGGAACGGTCGAGCGGCCCCGGCGGGACGTCCGCGCAGTCGGGCGGGGAGCTGTACCTCGGCGGCGGCACGCGGGTGCAGAAGGCGTGCGGCTTCGACGACACTCCCGACGACATGTTCGCCTTCCTCACGGCGGCGCTGGGCCCGCACGCCGACGCGGAGAAGCTGCGGCTGTACTGCGACGGGAGCGTGGAGCACTTCGAGTGGTTCCGCTCGCTCGGCGTCCCGTTCAGGGAGAGCCTGTTCGACGCGCCGGGCTGGATGCCGTACACCGAGGACGGCCTGATGTGGCTCGGCGAGAACGCCTGGCCGTACAACGAGATCGCCCGGCCCGCGCCGCGCGGGCACCGCCCGGAGACGCCGATGTTCGCCGGCGGCATCCTCATGGAGAAGCTGATCGCGGCCGCCGCCGGGGCGGGCGCCGTCGCCCACCAGGACACCTGCGCCACGAACCTCGTCGTGGACGCCGCCGGCCGTGTCACCGGCGTCGTCGCGCGCAGGTTCGGCGACCGGGTGGTGTACCGGGCGCGCAGGGGCGTCGTCCTGACCTCCGGCGGGTTCGTCGACAACGAGGAGATGCTCGCCGACCACGCCCCGGTGCTGCTCGGGCACGACAAGGTCAGCGACGGCACCAGCGACGGGTCCGGCATCCGGATGGCGACCGCGCTCGGCGCCGCGACCCGCCGCATGGCGTCGGTGGAGATCGCGCTCACCGCCAACCCCGCCGTCATCTGCCGCGGCATGCTCGTCGACGGCCTCGGCCGCCGGTTCATCAACGAGGACGTCTACCCGGGCCTGTTCAGCCACCGGGCCGTCCAGCACCAGCCCGGCCCCTACTGGGCGATCATCGACGAGGCCGGGCACGACGAGATCGCCGAGGCCGACATGTGGGGCGTCCGCCCCAAGCACGCGGCGGAGACGGTCGCGGAGCTGGAGGAGCCGCTCGGCCTGCCGCCCGGTTCGCTGGAGGCGACCGTCGAGACCTACAACCGGTTCGCGGAGCGGGGCGAGGACCCCTACTTCCACAAGGACCCCAGGTGGCTGCGCCCCCTGAAGGGGCCGTTCGCGGCGATCGACCCGGCCGACGGGTTCTTCGGCGCCGGCGGGCACGGCGCCGGGACCGGCGCGGGCGGGTTCACCCTCGGCGGCCTCGACACCACCGTGGACGGCGAGGTCCGCAACCACTCCGGTGAGCCGATCCCCGGCCTGTACGCCGCCGGGCGCACCGCGTCCGGCATCCACGGCGAGGGCTACATCAGCGGGACGTCCCTCGGCGACGGCACGTTCTTCGGCCGCCGTGCCGGGCGCGCCGCCGCCGCGTCCGAGAACCGGGAGGCGACCGAATGAAGTACGCCGTCCTGCTTCCCGTGGCGGCGGGCGTCACCGCCGATCCCGCGTGGATCGGCGAGTACGCCCGGCACGCGGAGGCCTGCGGCTTCGAGTCGGTCGGCGCGGTCGAGCACGCGGTGGTGGCGAGCGGCTACTCAAGCGTCTACCCGTACGACAGTTCGGGGCGGATGGAGCTGGCCGACGACCTGGACATCCCCGACCCGCTGGACCTGCTGGCGTTCCTCGCCGGCCGGACGGGGCGGATCGGGCTCGCCACCGGCGTGCTCGTCCTGCCGAACCACCACCCGGTGGTGCTGGCCAAGCGGCTCGCCACGGTCGACGCGCTGTCGGGCGGGCGGCTGCGGCTCGTCGTCGGCATGGGCTGGATGCGCGAGGAGATCGAGGCGTGCGGCGCCGACTTCGAGACGCGCGGCCGCCGCGGCGACGAGCAGCTCCGGGTGCTGCGCATGCTGTGGGACGACACCGCGCCCGGGGGAGCGTCCCACGACGGGGAGTTCTTCCGGTTCGAGGGTGCGATGAGCTACCCCAAACCCGTCCAGGAGGGCGGGATCCCGATCCACATCGGCGGCCACTCCAGGGCCGCCGCGCGCCGCGCGGGCCGCTACGGCGACGGCCTCCAGCCGCTCGGCGTGGCGGGGGACGAGCTGCGCGGCCTGGTGGCGCTGATGCGGGAGGAGGCCGGCAGGAGCGGCCGCGACCCGGACGCCCTCGAACTCACCCTCGGCCACTCGCTGTCGGCGGTCACGCCGGAGAAGGCGGAGAAGCTGGCCGCCCTCGGCGCGGACCGGCTCGTCCTGCGCGGGACCGTGACGGCGGACCTCGGCGAGGCCGTGGACGAGCTGTCCGCCTGCGCGGAGCGTCTGGGCCTTTCGGGATCATGACGCTCGAAGCCGCCGGCCGGCTCGCGCTCGGCGACCTCGTCGCCCGGTACGCGCTGCACGCCGACCGCCGCGAGATCGACGCCATGGCGGGCCTGTTCGCGCCGGACGCGGTCCTCGTCCTGCCCGACGCCCCCGGCGAGCTCGACCCCGTGCGGACCTTCACCGGGCGCGCCGAGATCGCCGCGACCCTGGGGGCGCTGCACGGCGTCCCGGTCACCTTCCACGCCCTCGCCGGGGAGGTGTTCGACGCGGGACCCGAGCCCGGCACCGCCACCGGCGAGATCGCCTGCGTCGCCCACCATCTGAGCGACCGCGAGGACGGCGCCGCCCGGGACCTGGTGTGGCACTGCCGCTACACCGACGCCTACCGGCTGGACGGCGGGACGTGGCGGTTCGCGCGGCGCGAGCAGCGGATCGACTCCATCGAGACCCGGCCCGTCCGGAGGCGGCGCCGTGGCTGAGACCTCACGGGTCAGCGTCGTGACCGGCGGGGCCCTCGGCATCGGCGGCGCGATCTCCCGCCGCCTCGCCGCGGGCGGCGACCTGGTGATCCTCAACGACATCGACGCGGACGCCGCCGAACGCGCCCGCGCCGCCATCGAGGCCGCCGGGGGCCGCTGCGTCACGGTCGCCGGAGACATCGTCGAGGACGCGACCGTCGCGGACGTCGCGGCGGCCGCCCTCGCCCACGGCGGCGCCGACGTCCTGGTCAACAACGTCGGCGACTTCCGCCCCGCCGCCGCGTCGTTCCAGGACAGCACGCCCGGCCAGTGGCAGCGCCTCTACGAGCTGAACCTCCTGCACGTCTTCAAGCTGACCCACGCGCTGCTGCCAGCCATGATCGACCGGCGCGCGGGCAGCATCGTCAACAACTCGACGGTCGAGGCGTTCCGCGGCATCCCGCAGCACCCGGTGTACTCGGCGTTCAACGCGGGCGTCTCGGCGTTCACGCGCAGCCTCGCCGTCGCGGTCGGCCGGCACGGCGTCCGCGTCAACGCGATCGCCCCCGACCTCGCCGACACCGAGCAGACCCCCGCGGCGTGGATGCGGCGCGGCTACGACGAGGGCCTGGAGCACACCTGGGTCCCGCTCGCCCGCTTCGGCGACCCCGGCGACTACGCCGCCGTCGTCGCGTTCCTCGCCTCCGACGACGCCCGGTTCGTCACCGGCCACACGATCCCCGTCGACGGCGGCACGCTCGCCGCGTCCGGCTGGTTCGTCCGCGCCGACGACCAGGGCTGGACGAACCGCCCGCACCGCGCCTAGACGAGAGAGGCCAGGGTCGCATGCAGGACGAGAAGAGGACCGTGCCCGGCAGGACCGCCGTGCTGGGCGACGACCGTCCCGCCCGCGAGACCGCGTTCGCGGAACTGGTGGCGGCGCGCGGCGGCGACGACCGGACGGGCCTGTGCTTCGAGGACCGCTCCTGGACCTGGCGGGAGGTCGTCGCGGAGTCCCTGCGGCGGGCCTCCCTCGTCCGGGACCTGCCCGGCCACGTCGGCCTGTTCCTGGAGAACGGCCCCGAGCACCTGTTCTGGCTGCTGGGCGCGGCCCTCGCCGGCGTCCCCGTCGTGGAGCTGAACCCGACGCGGCGGGGCGCCGAACTGGCCCGCGACATCACCCACACCGACTGCGCGCTGCTGGTCACCGAGGCGTCCCGCGCGCCGCTGCTCGACGGCCTCACGCGGGTCCCGTCCCTGGCGGTCGACACCGCCGCGTACGCGGAGCGGCTGGCCTCCGCCCGCCTCGCCGCCCCCGCCCCGGTGGACCCCGACACGGTCTTCTCGCTGGTGTTCACGTCGGGGACGACGTCCGCGCCCAAGGCGGTGATCTGCACGCAGCGCAGGCTGGGCCGGATCGCCGTCCAGCAGCGCGACCGGCGCCGCCTCACGTGCGACGACGTGTTCTACGTGGTCATGCCGATGTTCCACTCCAACGCGCTGATGGCCGGGATCGCGCCCGCCGTCGCCGCCGGCGGCCGCATCGTGCTGCGCCGCCGGTTCTCGGCCTCGGGGTTCCTGCCGGATGTGCGCCGCCACGGCGTCACGTTCTTCAACTACGTCGGCAAGCCCCTCAGCTACATCCTGGCCGTCCCGGAGAAGCCGGACGACGCCGACAACACGCTCCGCATCGCGTTCGGCAACGAGGCGGCGCAGCGCGACATCGACGCGTTCGCCCGCCGCTTCGGCTGCACCGTGATCGACTCCTACGGGTCGAGCGAGGGCGAGATCCGCCTCAACCGCGTCCCGGGCACGCCGCCCGGCTCGCTGGGCGTCGCCGAGGCGGGCACCGTCGTGATGGACCCCGAGACCCTGCGCGAGTGCCCGCGCGCCGAGTTCGACGCGAACGGGCTGCTCCTCAACGCCGACGAGGCCATCGGCGAGATCGTCGACACGATGGGCGCCGCCAAGTTCGAGGGCTACTACAACAACCCCGAGGCGACGGCGCGGCGCGTCCGCAACGGCTGGACCTGGTCGGGCGACCTCGCCTACCGCGACGCCGACGGCTACTGGTACTTCGCCGGGCGCGACGACGACTGGCTGCGCGTGGACGGCGAGAACTTCGCCGCCGCCCCGGTCGAGCGCCTCCTGGCCCGCTTCGAGCCCTTCACCGACGTCGCCGTCTACGCCGTCCCGGACGACCGCGTGGGCGACCAGGTGATGGCGGCCGTCACCCTGGCCCCGGGCCGCGCCTTCGACCCGTCCGCCTTCACCGCCTTCCTGGCCGCCCAGCCGGACCTCGGCACGAAGTGGACCCCGCGCTACGTCCGCGTGGTGGAGGCCCTGCCCCGCACCCCGACCAACAAGGTCGTCAAGCGCGTCCTCCGCACCGAGGGCCGCGACGCCACCGGCCCCGTCTACGAGCATTGCGACGGCTCCTACGTCCCCCGCGGCTCAGCCTGAGAGGGAGAGACCGGCGACCGGGGCGCGGGCATGGTGAACGGACATGCTCCACGCCTACCGGACGCCGGCCGCGGAGCGTGTCAGGACGGCTTCGGAAGCATGCGCTTCATCGCGGCGTGGGCCCCGGCGACGAGCTTCTCGCGGGGGAAACCGGCCCGTTTGCGGGCCATGTCGTAGTTGCCGCCCGCGACCCAGACCGGGCCGTCCGCCAGGTGTTCGAGGCCCTCGCGCGCGACGTCGTCGGGCTCGGCGACGTTCAGGCCCGGCATGTCCATGTTCAGGCCGGCGCGCTCCATCGCCGGGGTGCGGGTCACGCCGAGGACCAGTTCCAGGACGTCCACGCCGTGCTCGCGCATCTCCAGCCACAGCCCCTCGGCGAAGACGCGGCCGAACGCCTTCACCGCCGAGTAGATGCTGATCTGCGGCTGCCCCATGTAGCCGGCGAGGGAGCCGACCAGCAGGATGCCGCCGCGCCCCCGCTCCTTCATCAGCGCGCCGAAGTGGTGCGTCAGCGCGAGCTGGGCGGTGATGTTGAGGTCGATGACGCCCTGGAAGCGGTCCAGGTCGCCGGTGACGAACTCGTGGCCGTAGCTGTTCGCGCCCGCGTTGAAGACCAGCAGCCCGACGTCCAGGCCGTCGGTCACCTCGCGGATCGCCTTGAGCGGGTCCGGGGCGACCAGGTCCAGTTCGAGGGTGCGCACCTCGACGCCCTTCGCGCGGACGGCCTCGGCCGCCTCCGCCAGCGGTCCCGGCTTGCGCGCGATCAGCACGAGGTTGAGGCCCGCGTCGGCGAGGCGGTGCGCGAAGGCCGAGCCGACGCCCTCCGAGCCGCCCGCGATGACGGCCCACGGGCCGTATCGGTCGATCATTGCTCTCCGTCCAGGTCCGGGGTCCAGGCGACGCCGTTGATGTGCGAGCCGCCGTCCGCGAACAGGGTGTTTCCGGTCAGGTAGCGGGCGTCCTCTGACGCCAGGAACACCGCCACGGGGGCGATGTCGGTCTCCGGGTCGCCGAGGCGGCCCATCGGGTTGGCGCGGTCGGCGGCCGCCTCGATCTCCGGGTGCGCGGCCGCCATCCGGCGGAACGCCGCGCTCTTGGCGCCCGGGCAGATCGCGTTGACGACGACGCCGGCCGGCGCCCACTCGCGGGCGGCCGTGCGGGTCAGCGCCCGGAGGGCCTCCTTGGCCGAGTTGTACTCCAGGGTCCCCATGTGGGCGTTGACGCCGTTCAGCGAGCACATGTTGACGACGCGCCCCCACCCGCGGGCCTTCATGTGCGGGAACGCGGCCTGCATCGCCCACAGCGGGCCGTAGTAGCCCATCGCGAACCCGCGCGCGAGCTGCTCGTCGGTCTTGGTCTCCACCCGGCTCACCGTCCCGGCGCCCCAGGCGTTGTTGACCAGGACGTCCACGGAGCCCCACGTGCCGACCGCCGCGTCCACCATCGCGTGGACCTGCGCCCTGTCGGTGACGTCCGTCCGGACGAACCGGGCGTTCGCCCCGATCTCCGCGGCGACCCGCTCCCCGGACTCCGGGTCGAGCTCGGCCACCAGCACGCGGGCCCCCTCGGCGGCGAACCGGCGGGCGACGCCGCGCCCGATCCCGTCGCCCGCGCCGGTCACGACCGCGACCCGCCCGGCCAGCCGTCCGCCCGTCACTCGACCACCGTGATCGCGCCGTTGAGCGCGGCCTCCTGGATCGCCGAGCGCAGCGCCGGGCAGGTCGCGTGCGGGTCGTCCAGACCCGTGCACGCCTCCCGGGCCTCGGCGTTCCACTGGATGCTCGTCTGCTCCCAGCTCGACTTGCGCACCATCACCTCGGCGGCGCAGCGGCGGCAGCGGACCGGCAGCAGCGGCCCGTCGAGGAGGCGCTCGTCCTGGCGGGTCGTCACGCCGACGCCCCCTCGGCCTCCCGGGCGGCCATGTTCGCGTCGACCTCCTTCTGCCAGGACTCCACCGGACGGGTCGTGTCGATCTCGTACTCGAACCGGTCGGTCATCTCCGGCGTGACGTCGTCGGCGTCCACGTAGAACTGCTCGTACCAGCGGCGCAGCTGGTAGACGGGCCCGTCCTCCTCGCAGAGCAGCGGGTTGTCGATGCGGGTCTTGTTCCGCCAGATCTCGATGTCCTGCTCGAAGCCCGTCAGGATGAAGTCCGACAGCTTCTGCGCGGTCGCCTCGGCGGCGTCGGCCGGGAGCGCGTCGCTGTGCTGCACGATGATGCCCGAGTGCAGCGAGAACGAGTTCTCGTCGATCGGGTAGTGGCAGTTGATCAGGACGGAGTGCAGGTCGTACCCCTCGTAGTGGTACGTCAGCTCGTCGATCATGAAGGAGGGGCCGTGGTAGGACGCCACGGAGGTGTTGCCGAGCATCTTCGGCCCGCCCCCGCCGCCCTCGCGGCGCGCGTCCTCCCGCGTCCGGCCCTTCATGATCTGCGTGGCCACCTGGCCCTCGAAGATGTTCTTGAAGTACGTCGGGAACGACTTGTGGATGTAGAAGAAGTGCGCCATGTCCACGACGTTGTCGATGACCTCGCGCGCGTTGGTGTGGACGACCGTCTCCGTCCAGCGCCAGTCGGTCCAGTCGTCGCGGGTGGCGCCCTCGATCACCGGGATCGTCACGTCCTCCGGCGGCTTCCTGCCCTCCGGGTCGTTCCAGACGAACAGCAGGCCGTCCTGCTCCATCGTCGGCCACGCGGCCGTGCGGGCCCGCAGCGGGACGCGGCGCGCGTAGGGGATCTGCTTGCAGCGGCCGTCGCCGCCCCAGCGCCAGTCGTGGAACGGGCACGCGATCGCGTTGCCCTTGACGGTGCCCTGGGACAGGTCGCCGCCCATGTGCCGGCAGTAGGCGTCCAGGACGTTCGTCGTGCCGTCCTCACCGGTGAACACCACGAGCTTCTGCCCGAACGCGGTCACCGTGTGGGGCTTGCCGTCCCGGAACTTCTCGGCCAGCCCGAGGCAGTGCCAACCCCGGGCGAAACGGCGGGTGATCGCCTCCGCCTCGATGGCGCGGACGGCGTCCGACTCGGTTGCGGTCACGTGGATCATCCCTTCAGCGATGGACGGGTGATTCGAACGTTAGGTCGCAGGTCACCGTCCCGACCGCCGAGTCCCGGTGGGCGGGACGCCCGTCCCCGCGCCGGCAGGGGACCATGGTCTCCTGCAATGGCCGTACTAGGGAAGGAGCGGGGATGAGCAACGAGGTCCTGGACGCGGTGCGCGGACTGCTGCCCGGCATCGCCGAGCGGGCCCGGTCCGTGGACGAGAAGGGACGCATCCCCGCCGAGACGATCCGGGAGCTGACCGCCGCCGGGGTGTTCCGGATGCTCCAGCCCACCCGGTACGGCGGCGCCGAGGGCGACCCGGTCGCCTTCTACGAGGTGATCCGCGCGGTCTCCGGCGCCTGCGGCTCGACCGGCTGGGTCGCCGCGGTCCTCGGCGTCCACTCCTGGCACCTCGGCCTGTTCGCCGACGAGGCGCAGCGCGAGGTGTGGGGCGCCGGCCCGGACACCCTCATCGCCTCCTCCTACGCGCCGATCGGCCGCCTCACCCCCGTCGACGGCGGCTACGAGGTGACCGGGCGCTGGTCGTTCTCGTCCGGCTGCGAGTTCGCCTCCTGGGCCCTGCTCGGCGCGCTCGTCGTCGGCGCCGAGGGCCGCCCGGTCGACTTCATGACGGTGCTCGTCCCCCGGCGCGACTACGAGATCGCCGAGGTCTGGGACTCGATGGGGCTGCGCGGCACCGCCAGCGACGACATCGTGGTGGAGAAGGCGTTCGTCCCTTCCCACCGCGCGATGCGCAACTTCGAGCAGGCCCAGCTCCGCAATCCCGGCCGCAAGGTCAACACGGGCCCGCTCTACCGGATGCCCTTCGGGACGATCTTCACCAGCACGGTCGCCGCCAGCGTCATCGGCATGGCGGCCGGCTGCCACGACCTGTACGTGACCCGGATGCGCGACCGGATCCGCCTCAGCCTCGGCGGCGGCCGCTTCGTCGAGGACCAGTTCGCCCAGGTCGCCGTCGCCCGCGCCGCCTCGGAGATCGACGCCGCGGTCCTGCAGACCGACCGCAACGTCCGCGAGATCCACGAGTACGCCGTCCGCAACGAGAAGATCCCGATGGAGCTGCGCCTGCGCGCCCGCCGCGACCAGGTCCGCGGCACCGAGCGCGCCATCGAGGCCATCGACATCCTCTTCAAGACCGCCGGCGGCAACTCGCTGCACCGCGGCAACGTCATCGAACGCGCCTGGCGCGACGCCCACGCCGGCAGCGTCCACGTCGCCAACGACGTCGAGCACGCCCTCTCCATGTACGGCCGGGGCGAGTTCGGCCTCAAGGTGGAGGACAACCTCGTCTGACCACCGGACCGGCGCATCCGGTTCGACGGGCGATGCGCCGACGAAGGACAGGGAACCGAAAGAGGCGGCCGCCCCCCGAACCGGTCGGGGAACGGCCGCGGATTCCCGGCGGCTCCCGAAAGGAGCGCCGCGTGGCGTGGGGTCAGGAGTCCGCGCGCGCCATGTGATGGTGGTGGTGAAGGTGCTTGAGGGCGCGCTTGAACGCGCGGGCGTGCGCGGCCTCGTCGCCGGCGATCTCGGTGAAGAGGCGCGCGGCCTTGTAGGCGTGCTCGGCGCGGGCGGTGCGGGCGAAGCTCGGGTACATCTGCGTGGCCTCGTAGGTCTCACCGGCGATGCTCTTGCGCAGGTTCTCCTTGGTGCGGTGGACGAAGCCGGCGAGGTCGGCCTCCCCGGCGAAGTGCTCGGTCAGCTCGACCGCGGCGGTGCGCTCGAACAGCCGGGCCAGCTTCGGGCTGCGGGCCTTGGCGTGCTCGCCGTAGAGCGTGTACTTGGCGTTCGCGAACGCCTCGCCGTGCATCGCGGTCTCCAGGTTGCGGAGCGTCCTCGCCGAGTGCACCTTGGGCTTGCCCGCGACGACCTTGACGGGGTCGGGGGTGGGCCCCTCGGGGATCTCCCCGCGGTGGTGCTCGATGGCGTACAGCGCCTTCGCGAAGTAGCGGGCGTGCTTCAACTCGTCCGCCGCGATCTCGGTGAAGAGGCGGGCGGCGTTGTAGTCCTTGTCCTCCCGCGCCTCCTTGGCGAACCGCGGGTACATCTGCGTGCCCTCTTCGATCTCGCCCTTGATGCTCTCGCGCAGGTTGGCGGCGTCGTCGCGGACGAAGTGGATGAGGCGCGCCTCCTTGGTGAAGTGGTCGTGGAGCTCGGTGTTCGCGGTCTTCATGAACAGGGCGCGCACCTTGGGCAGGTGCTCGTAGCCGGCCTGCTCGCCGTAGAAGTGGTAGCTCGCGTGCGCCATGGCCTCGCCGTGCATCGCGGTGAGGGTGTTCTCGTAGGTCTTGTGGTGCACTACCGCCGGCGTCGCGGCCTGCGCGGGGAGCGCGGTCCCGACCACCATCGCCGCTCCGGCGAGGACGGCGCAGGTCCGGGTGAGCCCTGACATGGTCATCTTCTTCCCTTTCCGACGATCGGTCGCTTTACGTAGCTGATCAGTTACTACATGTAGCGTCCGAAGGATCGTCGGCACCACCCGAAAGGGGCACGGAAAGGGTCAAATCGATACCACGGGTGTGGCCCCGTCCACCCGCGGACGGGACCACACGGGCCAGGTCAGCAGTTCGTGGACGGGGTCTCGCCTCCGCGGACGGCCTGGGCGAACTTCAGCGCCGTCGCGAACGAGGCGTCGATGCTGCCCCTGTGGTCGGCGCCCTCGAACGTCCGGTACGAGACGGTTCCGTAGCGCTTGCACAGATCGTTGACGATGTTCTGCGTCGCGGCGGGGGAGACCTCGCGGTCGGCGGTGCCCTGGGCGACCAGCGTCGGGACCTTCAGGGTCAGGCCGAGCGCCTCCTGCGAGTCGTAGTAGGCCTCGAAGCGCGTCAGGTCGGCGTCCGGGCGGAACACCTTGTCCAGCGGCAGGTCCTTGCTGAACTGCTTGAGCTGGAGAAGGCACGCGTTCGTCCGGCCCGCCCTGGCGACGGCGGCTGCGTCGTCGGTCAGCAGGTCCTCGGGGACGAAGGCCGGGTCGGCCGCGTGCGCGCCGTTGAGCAGCACGAACAGGAACGGCAGCGCCACCTCGGCGCCCGGGTACCGCGCCTTCACGTACTGCGCGGTCTGGCTCATGTTCGAGCCGGGCGCGATCGCCACGGCGCCCCTGAGCCGGATGTCGCGGGGCTTCTGCTTCGCCGCCGCCGTGTAGAGCGTCGCCTGGCCGCCCTGGCTGTGGCCGGCGACGAACCAGTCGCGTCCGATGCGGCGGTCCGCCTTGCGGGCGGCCCGGACGATGTCGGTGACGGTGTTGGCCTCGCTGGCCCCGTTCATGTACGGGTGCCCGCCGGGCGTGCCGAGTCCCTCGTAGTCGGTCTGGACGACCGCGAAGCCGTTCGCCACCCACTTGTCCAGGTACGCCTCGGTGAGCGACAGGTAGTCGCGCACCGGGCCGCCCGGGGCGTCGGCGGAGGGAGCGCAGGCGTCGGCGGTCCCGGTGGTGCCGTGCGCCCAGCTCAGCACCGGCCAGCCGCCGGGCGGCGGGGTGCCCTTCGGAACGGCGACGGTGCCCGTGACCGTGATCCGCTTCCCGCCCACGCCCTCGGAGGCGTAGGTGACGAACCGGTTCTTCGCCGCGCTCGGCAGCGCCGCCAGGTTCGTCAGCGGCCGGCTGTCGAGCAGCGTCCCGCGCTTCGCCGGGGCGGCCTGCGCGGGGGCGGCGAGGGCGGCCGCCGCGGCGCACGCGGCGGCCGCGACGGCGACCCTTCCCGTTGATCTCACGTGTGGTTCCTCCTGATGTCCTGGACGGCGCGGTAGGCGAAGGCCATGGCCGACCCGATCGGCACGCCGGGCCCCGGGTAGACGGGGCCCGTGAACGAGGCGCTGGTGTTGCCGGCGGCGTAGAGCCCGGGGACGGGACGGCCCGAGCCGGTAAGGACGCGGGCGTCGGCGTCGGCGCGCAGCCCGCCCTTCGTCCCGAGGTCGCTCAGGACGACCCGCGCCGCGAGGTAGGGCGGCCGGTCGACCGGCACGACGCACGGCCCGCCGCCGGAGAAGTACAGGTCGTAGGCGTCCTCGCCGCGGTGGAAGTCCTCGTCGGCGCCCTTGGCGGCGAAGCCGTTGAACCGCTCGACCGTCGCGGCGAGCGCGTCCGCCGGGAGCCCGGTCATCTCGGCCAGCTCGGGCAGGGCGTCCGCCTGGACCCAGGCGCCCGACGCGAGCTGGTCCTCGGCCCGCAGCGGCGGGACGGAGATCGCGGGCAGGCCGTCCGCCCGCGAGTCCCAGACCAGATGGAACGGTCCCTGCGCGGCGGCCATCCGCCGGCCCATCCGGTCGTAGGGGAGGGACTCGTTGGCGAACCGGCGGCCCGAGGCGTCCACGACCAGCCCGCCGCGGAACCCGAGGGTGAACGCGGGCCGGCCGTCCGGGCCGAGGAGGCCGGGGCAGAACCACGCCTGGTCGAGCAGGCCGGTGGAGGCGCCGATCCGGACGGCGGCCTCGATCGCGTCGCCGGTGTTCGCGCCGTCCGGGGCCATCGTCCAGCCGGCGCCGCCCGGCACGCCGCGCTCGGCCCGCAGCGCGGTGGACGACTCGAACCCGCCCGCCGCCAGCAGGACGCCGCGCCTGGCCCGCAGCCGCACCGGACCGTCCGCGGTCTCGGCCGCGACCCCGGTGACCCGGCCGTCCTCGAGGACCAGGTCGGTCAGCGCGGTCCGCGTGCGGATCTCCCCGGCGCCGGTCGCGGTGATCGCCAGCAGCAGCCGCCCGATCAGCGCCCGGCCCTGCGCCAGCGGCCCGGACGCCGCGTGCCCGCGCCCCGCCCTGTCCCGGTCGACCGGGGGGCGGACGAGCGCCGCCAGCTCCCCGAGCCGCTCGGCCGAAAGTTCCACCGGGACGAACGACCGCCCCATGTCCAGGCGTCCGGGCGCGTCGAAGTAGTCGGGGAACGCCTGGAAACGGAACTCGACGGCCGGGTCCTTCTCCAGGAAGTCCACCAGTTCGGGGGCCGTTTCCAGGAAGGCCTCGCGGCGTTCCTCCTCGTCGTCCCCGAGCAGCGCCCGCAGGTACGTCCGCGCGCCCTCGGTCGAGTCGCCGAGCCCGGCGCGCTCCTGCACCCGCGTCCCCGGCAGCCAGATCGCCGCACCCGAGTACGCGGACGTCCCGCCGAGCAGGCCCGTCTTCTCCAGGACGGCGGTGCGCAGCCCGCCCGCCGCGGCGGCGAGCGCGCCCGCCATCGCCCCGGCCCCGGAGCCGGCGACCACCACGTCGTACTCGTCGTCCCACCCGGCTCGTCCCATGTGACATGCCCTCCGACCTCGGGTTCCCGGCGCGGGCACACCGTAGAGCGCGGTCCGGGCGCGCAGGGGCCGCCCGTCCCACTGACCGGTACGAACGTTCGCGGGCACGGCCCGGAGCACGGATATTCTTCCCTGGCAGGACGGGAAGGATCAGGACGCGCAAGGACGGGGGGAGGACCGTGGCGAGGATCGCAGCGGGCAGGCTGTCCGCCGAGCCGAGCTCGCCGGAGCAGCACGACCGGCGCGAGCGCATCCTGCGCGCCGCGTCGCGCATCGGCGCCGAGAAGTCCCTCGAACGCGTCCAGATGCACGAGGTCGCGAAGGCCGCCGGGGTCGCGATCGGCACCCTGTACCGGTACTTCCCGTCCAAGGTCCACCTGTTCACCGCGGTCATGGCCAAGCAGGTCGACCGGCTCCGCGACCAGGTCACCGAGCCCGCGCCCGGCACCAGCCCCGAGGACGCGGTCGCCGACCTGCTGGTGCAGGCCAGCCGGCACCTGATGGCGCAGCCGGTCCTGTCGACGTCGATGCTGCACGCGTCCAACACCGCCCACGTCGCGACCGTCGCCGACACCGTCCACATCGACAGCACGTTCCGGGAGATCCTGCTGCGGGCGGTGGGGATCGAGGTGCCGACCGCGCAGGACGTCACCCTCGTCCGGCTGCTGATGCAGTGCTGGTACGGCGTGCTCCAGTCGAGCCTGAACGGCCGGGCGTCCATGGCCGACGTCGAGAGCGACATCCGCCTGGCCTGCGAGCTGCTGCTCGCGCCCCGCTCGAACGCCCCGGCCGGCGGGGCCGCCGCCTCCCGGTGATCGGGACCGTTCCGGCGGCGTCCCGCCGCCGCGGCTAGCGTGCCGCCATGAATCGCTTTGACGGCGTGAAAGTGCTGCTCACCGGGGCGGCGTCGGGGATCGGACGGGCGACCGCGATCCGCCTGGCCGCCGAGGGCGCCGCGGTGTACGCCGTGGACGTCTCGGAGCGGGGCCTCGCCGAGACGGCCGCCGCCGCGGGCGGTCCCGGCACCGTCGCCACCCGCGTGGCGGACGTCACCGACGAGGCGGCCGTGATCGCGACCGTGGCGGACGCGGCCGGCGCGCTCGGCGGCGTCGACGTCCTCGTCAACGTCGCGGGCGTCCACAAGACCACCCCGATCGAGACCCTCACGGTGGACGACCTGCACCGGATGTTCTCCGTCAACCTCGTCGGCACGGCCCTGTTCTGCCGCGAGGCCCTCAAGCACCTCCCCGACCGCACCGGCGTGATCGTCAACACCGCCTCGCTGTCGGCGACGCAGGGCAACCCGTTCATGACGGCGTACTCGGCGTCCAAGGGCGCCGTGCTGGCGTTCTCCCTCAGCCTGGCCGCCGAACTGGCCGCACGCCGCATCCGCGTCGTGCCGATCTCCCCGGGCGCCGTCGACACCCCGCTGACCAGGGCGCCGGACATGTTCCCCGGCGGCCTGGACCTCACCTACTTCTCCAAGATCCGCTCCTACTACGGCGCGGCCGAGCCCGAGCACATCGCCGCCGCGATCGCGTTCGCCGCCTCGTCCGACGCCGCCTACTTCACCGGCGCCGACCTCCGCGTGGACGGCGGCGCCCACACCTGAGAGGGACCACCATGGCACGCACCATCGCCGTCAGCGGGACGGCGTCCGGCATCGGGAAGACGCTCGCCGGGCTGCTACGGGAGCAGGGCGACACGGTCATCGGGGTCGACCTGCGCGACGCCGACGTGTGCGCCGACCTCGGCGGCGCCGAGGGACGGTCGCGGGCGGTCGCGCAGGTCCTGGACCTGTGCGGCGGCACCCTGGACGCCGCCGTCGCCTGCGCCGGGGTCAGCGACTTCACCGAGCTGCCCGTCAAGGTCAACTACTTCGGCGTCGTCGCGCTGATGGAGGGCCTGCGTCCCGCGCTGGCCCGGGCGGAGGCCCCGCGCGCCGCCGTCGTCGGGTCGATCGCGGGCACGCACCCCGCGGACGACGAGATCGTCCGGGACTGCCTGGCCGGGGACGAGCCCGCCGCGCTGGAGGCGGCGGCGAAGGCCGTCGCGGCGGGCGCGGGCAGCAGGACCTACCCGTCGTCGAAGGCGGCGCTGGCCCGGTGGATGCGCCGGGCGTGCGTCACCCCGGAGTGGGCGGGCGAGGGCATCCCGCTCAACGCGGTCGCGCCGGGCGTCGTCAAGACCCCGATGAGCGCGCCGCTGTTCGAGGACGAGGCGATGCTCAAGGTGATGAACGAGGCCGTCCCGATGCCGCTGAACGGCTACGCCGGGCCCGAGGTGATCGCGGAGGCGCTGCGCTGGCTGATCTCCCCGGCCAACACCCACATGACCGGCCAGGTCGTCTACGTGGACGGCGGTGCCGAAGCGACCCTGCGCGGCCCGGACACGTTCTGAACGCGGACGGCCGCCCCCGCCTCGGCGGGAGCGGCCGTCTTCTGCGCCCTGGTCGCGCCTCAGTGCTTGCTGGTGCCCGTGTCGTCGAGCGCGGCGACGCTGTAGGCGGCGTAGGTCCGGTGCGGCTCGCGGCCCTCGAAGTACGGGGTGACCTGCTCGCCGAGCTCCTCGACGGAGAAGACGCCGTCCGCCGCGGTGAACTTGTGCTCCACGGTCGGCGCGGCCATCAGCGCGACCATGTCGCCGTAGACGACGAACACCTGCCCGCTGATCTTTTCCGCCGTCGGGGACGCGAGGTAGCCGACGAACGTCCCGACCCGCTCGGGAGCCATGGAGTCCAGCCCGCCGGGGGAGGTGCCCTCCGCGAACGTCGCCTCGGTCATCGCCGTCCGGGCGCGGGGGCAGATCGCGTTGGCGCGCACCCCGTACCGGCCGAGGCCCGCCGCCGTCGACAGCGTCAGCGCGACGATGCCGGCCTTGGCCGCCGAGTAGTTCGGCTGGCCCGCCGACCCGAACAGGAACGCCTCGGACGCGGTGTTGACCACCCGTCCGTAGACCGGGCCGCCCGCGGCCTTGCTGGCGGCCCGCCAGTGCACGGCGGCGGCCCGCGACACCGACGCGTGGCCCTTCAGGTGGACGTGCATGACGTCGTCCCAGTCCGACTCCGACAGGTTGAACAGCATCTTGTCGCGCAGCACGCCCGCGTTGTTGACCAGGACGTCCAGGGAGCCGAACGTGTCGACGGCGGCCGACACCAGCGTGTCGCCCATCGACCAGTCGCCGACGTCGCCGGTCACGGCGACGGCCTGCCCGCCCGCCTGCTTGATCTCGGCGACGACCTCCTCGGCGGCCGGGCCCATGTCGTTGACGACGACGTTGGCGCCCCGCGCGGCCAGGGCGAGGGCCTCGCAGCGGCCCAGCCCGGCGCCCGCGCCGGTGACGACGGCGGTGCGGCCCGCCAGGGACAGGTCAGCGTTCATCGGAGCCTCCGGTCGGTGTGGGGAACGTCCGCCGGGAGGCTAGTACGTATTCTAGTTCCGCGGCCGGTGGCGTCCCGCTGAGCGGGTCGGCACCGGCCGTTCGACCGGCGCGGACCGCTGAGTGGGACACCCGTTGCCCGCGAATGAGAATGAATTCTAGTCTCGCGGTATGACGCTGAACCTGGCGACCCTCTTCGAGGCGGTGGCCGCGGCCGTGCCCGGCCGCCTCGCCCTCGTCTGCGGCGACCGTAGGGCGACCTTCGCCGAACTGGACCGGCGGGCGGACGCCGCGGCGCACCGGCTCCGCGTCGCGGGCATCGCGCCCGGGGAGCACGTCGGCGTCCACATGCTGAACAGCGCCGAGTACGTCGAGACGCTGCTCGGCTGCCTGAAGGCCCGCGCCGTCCCGGTCAACGTCAACTACCGGTACACCGACCGCGAACTGCGCCACATCTACACCGACGCCGAACTCGCGGGCCTGGTCGTGGACGCGGAGTTCGCCCCCGCCGCCGCCCGCGTGGCCGGCGACTGCCGCGCGCTCCGCCACGTGGCGGTCGTCGGGACGGACGGTGAAGCCCCGGCATGGCCGCCCCAGGTCGACGTCACCGTCTACGACGCCGACGGGACCGAGCCCGACCCGTCCCTCCGGGAAGGCCGCAGCGCCGACGACCGCTACATCCTCTACACGGGCGGGACCACCGGGCTGCCCAAGGGCGTCGTCTGGCGCCACGAGGACTTCTACATGGCCGCCGTGAAGGGCGGGAACCCGTACGGCGACCCGCACCTCACCGCCGAGTCCCTCGCCGCCGCCGCGCGGGACGGGTTCGCGCTCAGCTACATGCTCACGATGCCGCTGATGCACGGCGCCGCGACCTACACGCTGCTGATGTCGCTGTTCACCGGCTCCACCACGGTCCTGATGCGCCGCTTCGACCCGGTCGAGGCGCTCGACCTGATCGAGCGCGAGCGGCCCGTGATCGTCACGGTGGTCGGGGACGCGATCGCCCGCCCGCTCGCCGACGCGATCCGCGCGCACGGCGCCGGCCGCGACCTGTCCTCGTTCAAGGTGCTCGGATCCGGCGGCGCGATCCTGTCGCGCAGCGTCCAGGAGGAGTTCGCCGAGCTGATCCCCGGCCTGCACGTCAGCAACGGCTTCGGCGCCTCCGAGTCCGGTGTGGACGGCAACATCAGCGTGGGCGAGGACGGCCTGATGCGGCTCGCCGCCGGCCCGCGCGTCACCGTCGTCGACACGGACATGAGGCCGGTCCCGCCCGGTTCCGGGGAGATCGGGCACGTCGCCCGCTCCGGCCACGTCCCGCTCGGCTACCACAACGACCCCGTGAAGACCGCCCGGACGTTCCCCGTCATCGGCGGGACGCGCTGGTCGATCCTCGGCGACATGGCCCGCGTCGAGGCCGACGGCACCATCGTCGTCCTCGGGCGCGGCTCCGGCTGCGTCAACACCGGCGGCGAGAAGGTCTTCCCCGAAGAGGTCGAGCAGGCCCTGAAGTCGCACCCGGCCGTGATGGATGCCCTGGTCGCCGGCGTCCCCGACGACCGCTTCGGCGAGCGCGTCGCCGCCGTCGTCGAACTGCGCCCCGGCACGACCGCCGCGGCCGAGGACCTGCGCGCCCACTGCCGCGCCCACCTGGCGGGGTACAAGATCCCCGCCCTCGTCACCTTCACCCCGATCGTCCGCTCCCCGAGCGGCAAGGCCGACTACCGCTGGGCCAAACGCGTCCTCACCGAGCCCACGGCCTGACCTCCCGCCTTGCGCGGGGCCCGGTGGCGCACTGATCTGCTCGTTCGTCGTGTAAAGGAGTGTCCTCCATGCCCGAGGCCGTCATCGTCGATGCCGTCCGGACCCCGGTCGGCAAGCGGTACGGGGCCCTTTCGGGGCTCCACCCGGCGCAGTTGCTCGGGGCGGTGCAGCGCGGGCTCCTCGAACGCGCGGGCGTCGAGGCCGCGACGGTGGGGCAGGTCGTCGGCGGGTGCGTGACGCAGGCGGGCGAGCAGTCCAACAACGTGACCCGCAACGCCTGGCTGTACGCGGACCTGCCGTACCAGACGGCGTGCACGACGATCGACTGCGCGTGCGGCTCGTCCCAGCAGGCCGTGCACCTCGTCGCCGGGCTGATCGCGTCCGGGGCCGTGCACACCGGCATCGGCTGCGGCGTCGAGGCGATGAGCCGCGTCTTCCTCGGCCAGGCGCTCACGCCGGAGACCGGCAGCCCGGCGCCGGACGGCTGGGAGCCGGACATGCCCGACCAGTTCACCGCGGCCGAGCGCATCGCGAAGATGCGCGGCATCACCCGCGCGGACGCGGACGCGTTCGGGCTGGCGTCGCAGGTCAAGGCGAACGCGGCGTGGGCGCGGGACCGTTTCGCCGGCCAGATCCTGGAGATCGAGGCGCCGGTCATGACCAAGGAGGGCCCCACCGGGGAGACCGCCGTCGTGACCCGCGACCAGGGCCTGCGCGACACGACCGCCGAGGCGCTCGCCGGGCTGAGGCCCGTCCTGCCGGACGGCGTTCACACCGCCGGCAACTCCTCGCAGATCAGCGACGGCGCCGCGGCGGTGCTGCTGATGGCGGCGGACCGGGCCGCCGAACTGGGGCTGCGTCCCCGCGCGCGCATCGTCGCGTCCGGGATGGTGGGCTCCGACCCGTACTACCACCTGGACGGGCCGATCGACGCGACGCGGCACGTGCTGGACCGGGCCCGGATGACGCTGTCCGACATCGACCTCGTGGAGATCAACGAGGCGTTCGCGTCGGTCGTGCTGTCGTGGGCGTCCGTGCTGGACGCCGACATGGACCGGGTCAACGTCAACGGCGGCGCCATCGCCCTCGGCCACGCGGTCGGCTCCACCGGCGCCCGCCTCATCACCCAGGCCGTGAACGAGCTGGAGCGGTCCGACAGGTCGACCGCCCTCGTCACGATGTGCGCGGGCGGCGCGCACTCCACGGCCACCATCATCGAACGGATCTGAGGAGCACATGACCATCGGGCTGACCGAGGAGCACCGCGACCTGCGCGACGCCGTGCGCGCGTTCACCTCCCGGCAGGTGACGCCCGCGGCCGTCCGCGCCGCCGTGGACGCCAGCCGGGAGAAGGCGCCCGCGTTCTGGGACGACCTCGCCGCGCAGGGCCTGCTCGGCCTGCACCTCCCCGAGGACGCCGGCGGCGCGGGCTACGGTCTGGTCGAGCTGGCCGTCGTCCTGGAGGAGCTGGGGCGCGCCGTCACCCCTGGACCGTTCCTTCCGGCGGTGCTGGCGAGCGCCGTGCTGCACCGGGCGGGGCACACCGAGCACCTGCCGTCCCTCGCCGACGGGAGCGCGGTCGGCGCCGTGGGGCTGGACGCGGGAAGCCTGACGATCTCCCGCTCGGGCGGTGGGATCACGGTGACCGGCACGTCGGGGCCCGTCCTCGGCGCCCCCCTGGCCGACGTGCTCGTCCTTCCGGTGAAGGACGGCGACGCGACGGCCTGGATCGTGCTGCCCCGGGACGCCGTGAGGGTGGACGAACTGCCCAGCCACGACCTGACCCGGCGGCTGGCCCGGGTCGGGCTGGAGAACCGGGCCGTCCCGGGCCGTTCGGTCCTGGACCTGGACCCGCGGGCCGTGCCCGACCTCGCGGCGGTGCTCTTCGCCGCCGAGGCCTCCGGCCTGGCCGACTGGGCGACGGCGACGGCCGCCGAGTACGCCAAGGTCCGCGAGCAGTTCGGCCGTCCCATCGGGCAGTTCCAGGGGGTCAAGCACCGCTGCGCCCGGATGCTCGCGCACGCCGAGCAGGCCCGCGCCTGCGCCTGGGACGCCGCCCGCGCCCACGACGAAGGCGCGGCGCGGGAGGCGTCGCTGGCGGCGGCGGTCGCCGGGGCCACCAGCGTCCAGGCCGCGTTCCAGACCGCGAAGGACTGCGTGCAGACCCTCGGCGGCATCGGCTTCACCTGGGAGCACGACGCGAGCCTCTACCTGCGCCGCGCCCAGACCCTCCGCGTCCTGCTCGGCTCCACCGCGTCCTGGCGCCGCCGCGTCGCCCGCCTCACCCTCGACGGCGTCCGCCGCGAACTGCGCGTCGAACTCCCCCCGGAGGCCGAGCGCATCCGCGTCGAGGTCCGCGCCGAGCTGGAGCCCGCGAAGGCCCTGGACGGCAAGGAGCGCCTCGGCTACCTCGCCGACCGCGGCTACACCTCGCCGCACCTGCCCGAACCGTGGGGCAAGGGCGCCGACGCCGTGTCCCAGCTCGTCATCGCCGAGGAGATGCGCGCCGCCGGCCTGCGCGCCCACGACATGATCATCGGCAACTGGGTGGTGCCGACGCTGATCGCGCACGGTTCGGCCGCCCAGCACGAGCGGTTCCTGCCCGCCTCGCTGCGCGGCGACATCCGCTGGTGCCAGCTGTTCTCCGAGCCCGGGGCGGGCTCCGACCTCGCCGCCCTCGCCACCCGGGCGGAGAGGACCGAGGGCGGCTGGAAGATCACCGGGCAGAAGGTGTGGACGTCCATGGCCCGCGAGGCCGACTGGGGCATCCTGCTCGCGCGCACCGACCCGTCCGTCCCGAAGCACAGGGGCCTGTCGTACTTCCTGCTCGACATGAGGTCGCCCGGCATCGACATCCGGCCGCTGCGCGAGCTGACCGGCGACACCCTGTTCAACGAGGTGTTCCTGGACGGCGTCTTCATCCCCGACGACCTCCTCGTCGCCGCGCCGGGCGACGGCTGGAAGCTCGCCCGCACCACCCTGGCGAACGAGCGGGTCTCGCTCTCGAACGACTCGTCCCTGGGCAGCGGCGGCGAGGCCCTCCTCAAACTGGCGACGGACGCGGACGACGAGCGCCTGACCACGCTCGGCGGCATCCTCTGCGACGCGCAGTCGAGCAGCCTGTTCGGCCTGCGCACGACGCTGCGCTCCCTCGCGGGCGGCCAGCCCGGCGCCGAGTCCAGCATCGGCAAGCTGATCGGCGTCGAGCACATCCAGCAGGTGTGGGAGACGGCCGTCGACTGGATCGGCCCGGAGGCCCTCACCGGCGAGGGGCGCGGCGGGATGGACGACCCGACCTGGATGTTCCTGAACTCCCGCAACATGTCGATCGCGGGCGGCACCACCGACGTCCAGCTGAACATCATCGGGGAGCGCCTCCTCGGCCTCCCGCGCGACCCGCAGGCGGCGTCGTGACCCTGGACCTGCAGGCCGAGCACCAGGCGACCGGCGTGGACGCGGCGGCAGCGGCGGCCCGCCGCGTCGTCGACGCGCTGGTCCGCTCCGGGGACCTCTCGGGCGCCGACATGTCCGAGGTGGCCGACCGCCTGAACGCCGTGGCCGACGACCTGGAGGCGGCGGCCCCACCGTTGCGCGACCGCCTGGTCGACATGTGGCGCGGCGACGGCAACACCCGCCACGACCCGGTCACCGGCCCCGAGAACCCGATCGCCCCGCCGCTCGAATACACCGCCGCGGACTCCCGCACCATCGAGGCCACCGCGACGCTGGGCCTGCCCTACCAGGGCCCGCCGTCCAGCGTCCACGGCGGGATCTCGGCCCTCCTCCTGGACCACACCTTGGGCGTGGCGAACGGGTGGGCGGGCAAGTCGGGCATGACGGCGGAACTGACCCTGCGCTACCACCGCCTGACGCCCCTCTTCGAGCCCCTGACGATCAGCGCCCGCCAGGTCTCCGTGGACGGCCGCAGGATCCGCACTGTTGGAGCGATCCAGGCCGGTGGCGAGGACTGCGTGACCGCCGAGGGCCTCTTCATCGCCAAGTACCCGCCCCGCCCCCGCTGACCGTCACCCCGTCTGAGCGAGTCGCATGGAGACGTAGTCGGTGAACCCCGCGCGCCGGGCGAACCTGACGGGGCGTCGCTGGTACTCGGTGAACCCGAGCTTGGCATAGAGGCCGAGCGCTGGGGCGTTGGTGTCCTTGATGTCGCGGAGCACGAATTCGCGGTGGTCGGGAAGGGCGAGGATGTGCCGCATGAGCGCGGTCGCGACCCCGCGTCCCTGGCTGCCGGGCTCGGTCGTGACGAAGCCGATCTCTGCCAGGCCCGCCCGGTTCTCGTCCGCCGCGCCGAGAAACTGGGAGCGAAGGACGAGGTGGCTGATCGTGCCGTGCACCGCGCCCAGGTGGCGTCGGATCTCGGACCATCGGGGCGCGAAGCACTCCTGCGCACCCGCGGTGACAGAGGCGACGGCCGCGGGCTCCCCCTCCAGGAGGGCGACGTAGAACCGGTTCAGCAGGACCATGTGCTCGAACGCGTCGGTGAGCTTCCGCGGGTCGGAGGAGAAGAACGCGAAGTCTTCGGCGAAGCCGTGGACCAGCACCGCGGTGATCCGCCGCCGGTAGTCCTCGCCCAGTTCGTCGCCGCGCCTGACCTCGATCATCCGGACGTTCCTTCCGTGAGTACTCTCAGCACGATGTGGACGTCCGGGACGGCGAGCTCGGCACCGAGGGCGAGCCGCATGGTCGTCAGACCGCCGAGGGTGGCGAAGTAGCATGCCGTGATCTCTGCCGGATCGCCGCTGCCGAACTCGCCGGCGGCCTGGCCCCGCCGCACGCACTCCTCGAAGGCGCGCCACATCGAGCGCTGTGCCCCGACGATCCGCTCGACCGTGCCGGGGGGCGTGTCGGTGGTGACCCCGTGGTTGACGACGACGACGAACTCGGCGGCGCCGTCGTCGGCCGTGACGTCGGCCAGAAAGCGGGCGGTGAACGCGCGGATCACGTCCTCCGGCCGCCCCTCTCCCGAAATCTCGGCCGTGAGCGCGACGAGGCCGGCGACGGCCTGGTCGAGCAGGGCCAGGTACAGCTCGTCCTTCGTGGCGTAGTGGCGGTAGATCGACCCGACGCTCACGTCCGCTTCTCGCGCGATGTCGCGAATGGTCGACGCCGCGAACCCTCGGCGGGCGAACACCCGGACGGCGGCCGTCTGGATGACCTCCTGCCTGGCCGCGCGCAGCGCGGCGTTCTGCTCGGCCGTGCGCGGCATGGAACCCCCGAGATGAAATGAACTTTCGTTCACTCTACGGCAAGCGCACGGTCGAAGCGATCCCGGCCGGCCCGCCGAGGAGCCGTTGCCGCCGGTGGAGCCCGCCCTGAGATCATCGGCGGGAGGAAGCGGCCTTCGAGGAGACCGTCGACCACGACACTGACCTGCACATTCGATGTGTACGCTTGTTCCTAAGGTTGTGTACGTTTGTACGCATGGGAGAGCAGACGACGACCCGCAGGCGGACGCGCCGCACCGATCCCGGCCGCAAGGCGCGCATCATCGAGGCCGCCCTCGACGCCATCGCGGAGGACGGCGCGGCGGCCGCGACCCACCGGAGCATCGCCGCCCGCGCCGGCGTGCCGCTCGGCTCCGTCACCTACCACTTCACCGGCCTCGGCGACCTGCACGCTCAGGCGTTCGCCCGGTACGTGGCCGAGGCGTCGGCGGCGTTCGAAGCCCTGTTCGCAGGCGTCGAGACCCGCGAGCAGCTCGTCGACGTCCTGGTCGACTACGTGCACGGGGGTCCGGCCCGGCGCCGCAGCGCCACCCTCGGGTTCGAGCTCCACCTCGCCGCGCTCAGGGCACCCGCCCTCCGCTCCCTCACCCAAGCCTGGACGTCTGACAGCCGCGCAGTGCTGGCACGCTTCACCGGCCCCGACGTAGCCGCTCGCCTGGACGCGCTGCTGGAAGGGATGGTCATGCACGCACTCCTCAGCACCGAGCCGGAGCCGCGCGAAGCGACGCGGGCGGCGATCGTGCAGACGCTGGGGGAGGCGCGTCCGTGACACCCGTGATCACCGTCCCCGACGCCGACCTGGACGACCTGCGCTCACGCCTGCGGCGCACCCGGTGGCCGGACACCTGGCCCGTCCCCGGCTGGAGCGCCGGCACCGACCCCGCCGAGCTGCGACGCCTGACCGCCTACTGGGCGGACGGCTACGACTGGCGCACCCACGAGGCCGCCATCAACGCACTCCCGTCCCACTTCGCGGACATCGACGGAACCCCCGTCCACTACCTCCGCTTCGACGGAGAGCACCCGGACGCGCTGCCGATCGTCCTGACGCACGGCTGGCCCAGCACCGTCCTCGAACTCGTCGAGCTGGCACGCCGCCTTTCAGCACCGTCGCACTACGGAGGCGTTCCGGCCGACGCGTTCACCGTCATCGTCCCGTCCCTCCCAGGCTTCGCGTTCTCACCGCAGCGTCCGTCGCTCGAAGCAGAGCAGACGCACGAGCTCTGGCACCGCCTCATGCACGACGAACTCGGCTTCACCCGCTATGCCGCCCACGGCGGCGACCTAGGAGCCGGAATCAGTGCCCGCCTGGCCGAGAGGCCCACCCCGAAGCACTCGTCGGCATCCACGTCCTCGCGGTCGCCGCACCGCCCACCTACGACCCCGCGACCCTCACCCCGCAGGAGCAAGCGCACCTCGACTCCGTCTCTGCCTGGAGCGCCGAAGAGGGCGGCTACCAGCACGAACAAAGCACGCGCCCGCTCACACTGGGATACGGCCTGACCGACTCCCCGACCGGCCTGCTCGCCTGGATCGTGGAGAAGTACCGCGCCTGGAGCGACTGCGGAGGCGACCTGTCCTCCCGGTTCAGCGACGACTTCGTCCTGACGCAGGCGTCCCTCTACTGGTTCACCAACACCATCGGGACGTCCTTCCGCCCCTACTACGAGTACAACCGCGGCCTGACGAGACGCGTGGAGAAGGTGGACGTCCCCACGGCCCTGGCCCTCTTCCCGGCAGACCTGGCCCACCCACCCAGCACCTGGGCCGAACGCACCTACAACCTCACGAGGTACAAGGTCATGCCGCGCGGCGGCCACTTCGCCGCCCACGAAGAACCCGCCCTACTCGCAGACGACCTGACCGAGTTCTTCCGCCCCCTCCGCTAGAAGGGGTCACCAGGTGGACGGGAACATGCGGTGCTTGAGGAGCAGGTCGACCTGCTCGGCCGCTGCCTCGGCGTCCCCGCATGGGACCAGGTAGCCGAACCGCCCGCGCTGCGCCCGGTGGTATGCCCAGCCGCCGGGGACGGCCCGGACGCTCACCACGACCCCGACGTCCTCGGCGACGCCGCTCGCATAGACCCAGAGCAGCGGCACCGGCAGGGGGAACTCCTCGGGCTCATAGAGCCTGACGCACCGCCAGCCTCGCGAACCGACCGCCCTGGCGAGCATCTCCAGGAACCGCACCGCCGTCCGGTGTCCCCGGCGGGTACGCCACCTCAGCAGAAGCCGCTCCATCAGAAGGCCACCCTCGCCCACACCCATTTGCCGTGCGGCTCGGTTCTGGTGACCCCGCACTCTGCGGCCAGCGCCTGCACGATCGGCAGGCCCCGCCCCCGCGTCCCGGCGTCGTGCCCAGGTTCGAGTGCCCGCGCGTCCGGGACGATGTCCTCCAGGGACAGTTCGACGATCGGACGCAGCACGGGCATGGCATCGGACGAGTCCCACACCGCGAGCATGACGGTTCGCACCTCTCGCACGAACCTGACCCGGATCTCCCGATAAAGGGTAACCTCCACCGCATTGGCGACTAATTCGCCGGCCACCTGGGAAACGTCCCCGGCGATCCCCGCAAGCCCCCATTCGCGAAGCCGAAACCCCACGAGCGTCCGCACCAACCCCGCCGTCGACCGCCTGGTTGGGCTCGCTGCCCTGCACGGCGAATCCGGACTGGTGCGGCATGGTGCCCGGCATGCCGCCGATCAAGGAGGGGGAACCGGCTCCGCGCTCGCCAGGAAGCTGGCCAAGGGGCTTCCCGCCGGGCTCCGCAGCGGTTGGAACGCACGGAAGAGCTATCAGGTGTACCTGGGCTTTGACAAAACGGAACGGACATATATGCAGGTACCGTGAACAATCTGCTCGGGAAGCGGCAATCGAAACGCGGCGCGAGATTAAGGGTTTCACCGATCACGTCCGGTTCGGGAGTAACTCGAGGCGAGGCGTGCGCGATCGAGTAAGTCATGCTCAATCGGAATTCACACTACGTTGATAAAATCAACAGCATTGATCCGCAGCGTGGCGAGTACTACAAGCCTGCCGTAACATGAGATAAGGCATGACTTAAGTCTAATGGCTACCAGGTGGGTTTGAAGTGCCGAACATGGAGATATTGAAACCGTCCCGGCGGAAGCTACGGGAGGGCGACGTCTTCGCCTTCCGCGTTCCCCGGGCCGGCGAGCATTTCATGTTCGGCCGGGTGATCAGGGTCGACATGCCGATGGGAGATTCTCCCATGCCGGGGGACAACCTCGTCTACCTCTACGGCCATCGTTCGAAGGAGAAGGTCCCCGAGCTGGGAGCGCTGACGGTGGACGACCTGCTGGTCCCACCGAAGTTCATCAACCGGCAGCCCTGGCTCAAGGGCTTCTTTGAGAACGTCGTGCACGCGCCGCTCGAAGACAGTGACGTGCTCGCCCGGCATTGCTTCCGCAAGCCGCTAAAAGAAGTTTATGTAAACGACCGGGGCGATGTGCTCGCCGAGCGCATCGAGCCCTGCGGTTTCTTCGCATTGGACAGCTATCTGACGCTCGATGACGCCATCAGCGAGGCCTTGGGTGTGGCTCCCGCGAGCGACTGAACACCGGTATTTCTAGCAGAAAGGGGCTTTTCCGGGAACCTGCACCCGCACACGGACGCGGCACAGGTGTGCGCGGCGTCCATGGTCCGCAAAGCGCCAGAGGCCGGTCATCTCCTCATCAGCCCCCAGGCGTTCGGAGCGCTGATGGACCGTTTGAAACGCGGCGATCAGGTTTGCTGACCGTTGTCCCACAGGGAGCCTCGGCTGGGGTCGGGGCTCGGTCGTGTAGGGGCGGGGGACGATCGGGGGGTGACGTTCTTGGGGGCGCGGTTGTTTCTGGGGTCGGCTGGGTTGGGGGCGTTGCCCGCCTGGTTGGGCTCGCTGCCAGACGTGCCGCGCCGGGCGGTGCTCGTTCCCACGGCGGCGAATCCGCTGCCGTCCGCGCCCTTCGTCCGTGCCGCCGCCGAAATGCTCAGGGGCGAAGGGTTGGCGGTGGACGTCTTCGATCTCGAAGGCGCCTCGGGTGACGGCGTCCGGCGCGTGCTGGACGGGGTTCAGGTCGTTTTCGTCACCGGGGGTATCCGCTCTTCCTGCTGGAGCATGTTCGTCGCAGCGGGGGTCGATCGCGTTGCCGTGCCCTCTGTCGGCGACGGGTCCCTGGCCTACGTGGGGATCTCGGCCGGGGCGGCTCTCGCCGGGCCGGATCTGCGGCCGCTGCGAGGTTCCGACGATCCCGGGACGGTCGACTCCACCGCCGGGCTCGGCCTGGTCCCGTTCGTCGTGCTGCCGCACCGGAACCGGGGACGGGCCGCGCGGCACGACCGGCTGGCCCGCGAGCCCGGACGGGCGTGGCCCGTGATCTCGATCAATGACGACCAGGCCGTCGGCGTCGCCGGCTGCGGCTTCGAGGTCCTGGAATCTCGGTAGGGGGCGCAGGAGGCAGGTTGGGCTGCTGACTTCCTGCCGCGGCGAGGGTGATCGCCGTAAGTGCCGATCATCCTGTGCCATGGACGGTGGTGGGTGACACCCGCGTATGAGCCGCGTGTGCCAAGCAACCCAGACACCCACCACTCAAGGAGCACGACATGTGTCGTCTTCTCAGTCCGCGCCTTCTGACCATGAAGTCCGACCGCCGTCCCATCATCGTGGGCGGTTCGGCTCCGGTGACCGTCGTCGCCGAGGACCGTGAGGACATCCAGGTCATCCTGGAAGGCGTCAACCTCAAGAGGATCGCCGAGCGGGCCATCCTGGAGCCCGCCAACGACAAGCACGTCTTCATCAGGTGTGAGCGCCTGTGGAAGAGGGGCGGGTACCTCACGGCGGTCATCCTGCGCGTCCCGCGCGGCTCCGACTACATCCGCGTGGACACGTGGGGCCGTATCACCGTGACCGGCCCGCTCCGGGTCGCGCACCTGCACGCCGCCAAGAGCATCGAGGTCGAGGAGATTCCCTCGTACTCCTCGTTCCAGATGAGGACCACGCGCCGCCACGGTCAGCCCATCAAGGTCGGGAGGACCAGCGGTGACCTCACGGCGTGGACCAAGGGCGGGTCCGTGCAGATCGTGGCGGACCACCCCCAGAGCCTCCGCGTCAGCACCATCGGAGGCGACATCGATCTCCACGGCTGCTGGGGCAACAAAGCCCTGGAGATCTTCGGCGACAGGGGGCGCGTGACCTATCGACGGGATACCTGTCCCCGCAACGGGTAACGGCCACTCGCCGTCACCTGCCACTAGGACTTCGGCGCCAGCCGAAGCCCCCAGAAGGGCCCGGCGTTAGCCGGGCCCTTCTGTTCGCCCATCGTCAGTTCGCGACCGAGCGCCCATTCGTCGCCAGGTTCCTTGGACGGATGGCCCTCTTGGTCACGGCACTAGCTGTACTCGGTCATGATCTTGGTGACAGTCGGGTGATGGGTGGCTTGCCGCCCAGGGCCGAGTGGGGGCGTGTGGTGTTGTAGTGCTCCAGCCAGGGCTTGAGGGCTTGGGTGCGTTGGTCGTTGCTGGTGTAGGGGCGCCGGTAGGCCCATTCGGTGGCCAGGGTGCGGTTGAGTCGTTCGGCTTTGCCGTTGGTCCAGGGATGGCGGGGTCGGGTGAACTTTTGGCGGGCGCCCAGTTGGGCGCAGGCCTGCTGGAAGGCGGCCGAGACGCGGTAGTTCTTGGCGTTGTCGGTGAGCACCCGGTGGATCCGGGTGATGCCGTGGCCGGCGAAGAACGCTGCGGCTCGGGTGAGGAAGGCGGCGGTGGTGGTGCCTTTCTCGTCGGGCAGGACTTCGGCGTAGGCCAGGCGGGTGTGGTCGTCGATGGCGGTGTGGACGAAGTCGTAGCCGATGCCGCGGACGCGGACGGCTTGGCCGCGGCCGTGTGCCCGCCAGCCGCCGCCGTCGGGGATGCGGCCGAGTTTCTTGACGTCCAGGTGGATCATCTCGCCCGGTGCGTCGTGCTCGTAGCGGCGCTCGCTCGCGCGGGACGCGCGGATCCGGGTGCCGGTCAGCGGGTCGCAGGCCGCCAGCACCGGCACACCGTGACGGCGCAGGATCCGGGTGACGGTGCGGGCCGGCACTCCGGTGGCCGCCGCGATGTGGTCGGGCCCGGCACGCAACTCATCTCGGGCGGCCAGCACCCGCTCCTCGGTCTTGACCGGGGTCCGGGACGGGCACGCGCGCGGCCCGCTGCGCCGCTCGGCCAGCCCGGCCCAGCCTTGGTCACGGAACCGTCGGACCCACCGGTGCGCGCATTGCCGCGACACCCCGAGCTCGGCGGCGACGTGCGCGACCGCACGCCGGTCGAACACGACACGGCGAACCAGTAGACATCTGCCATGAAGCGTCAGCCGGGCATTAGCGTGACCCACAAGGACCTCCTGGTGACGGTGAAGTCGGTGAAACTCCACTACGCCAGGAGGTCCTCTTGCTGATCAAAGACCTACCGGTCAGGTGTCACCAAGATCATGGCCAAGTACAACTAGCGGCCGGTGCCCAGGGCGGTGTGCGCCGTGCAGCCCTTTGCGGCCTCTGTCTGGGACGGGAGCCATGCCTTCGTCTTGCCCGGGGCGACTCTGGCGAGGACGCAGCGGGGTTTGCTCGGGGGCGCGGAGTCCGCGACCAGGGCCACGCCAACGGCGAAGTCGGATTCGGACTCGGTCTGGATTCTGATCGCGGGGTGCAGGGCGAGCTTCGCCAGCGCGGCGCGGACGTCCTTCTCCTCGACACCCCGGCCCGAGGGAAGCGTCTTCACCTTGGGGAGGGCTCGCTCGATACGGGCGGCGGAAAGCGGTGGTGTCTCGGGCCAGGGGGCGAACGTCGGGGGAGCCCCGCCGGGGCAGGGGGTTCGTGGCGGGACGGCGTCCCATTCGCCAGGGCTGCCGTCGAAGGCCAGGTCGTAGCAGCGGTCCACGGTGACCCGTCCGGGGCCGTGGAACAGGCTCTCGCTCTGCTGCGCGGTGCCGGAGACCTTCACGATCACTCGGACGCCGCCCGGGGCGCCGGTGTCCGTGCCCGACACCCTCAGGACCTCGACGCCCTTGAGGTCCGCGATGTGGTGGCCGATGTCGCCCGCCTTGACGAGCCGGGTTCCGTACATGGCGTTGACCACCTGCTTGGCCTTGTCGCGCGCGTCGTCCGCGGCGTTCTCCTGGGCCGCGGCGTCCGCGCAGCCGGCGGTGGCCAGGGCGGTGACGGCGAGGGCCGCGATCACGGTGAGTCGCATCGGATGCCCGCCTACGCCCGCGGCGGTGCGGGGTTCGCGGGCAGGGGGCCGAGGCGGTGCAGGGCGGTGGCGAGGATCGAGTCGAGCGCCTGCTGGGCCGTCCTGAGCCTGGTGATCGCCCCAGTGATGCGCGACTGCTCCTGCCGCAGCCGGGCGATCGTGGTCGGGCAGGACGACGGCACCATCCGTCCGTTCTCGTCGTGGACGCAGGGCAGGAGCTGGGCGATGGTCGCGGTGGGGAGCCCGGCCGTGAGCAGGGCCCGGATGTGGCGCACCGCGGTGGCGTCGGCGTCGCTGTACTCCCGGTAGCCGTTGGCCAGCCGTGCCGGGTGCAGCAGCCCCTGGTCCTCGTAGTAGCGCAGCAGGCGCCGGCTGACCCCTGTCGCGTCGGCGAGCTCCCCGATCCGCATCCGCTCTCCTCCCGGCTTGACCCTCACATGAATGTGACGCCTTAGCGTGCCAAGTAGTGCCGACCAAGATTTCGAGGAGGCGGAGAGTGTCCGGAGCAGTGATCATCGGAGCGGGCCCGGGTATCGGTCAGGCGGTGGCGCGCAGGTTCGCCCGGGAGGGATATCCGATCGCCCTCGTGGCCCGAGGCGAGGAGACGCTGCGAGCCGCGGCTCGTGCCGTCGAGCCCAGCGGAGTGCCCGTCCTCACCCTCGCGGCCGACTGCGCCGACGAGGACGCCCTGCGCGCCGCCCTGGACCGGGCCGTCGCCGAGTTCGGCCTGCCCGACGTCGTGGTCTACAACGCCGCGATCGTCCAGGCCGATGTGCCGGGGGAGCTGCCGGTGCGCGGGCACCTGGACGCTTGGGCGGTCAACGTCGTGGGCGCGCACACCGCCGCCGCCCACCTGGCGCCGGAGATGGCGCGCCGCGGGAGCGGGTCGATCCTCCTCACCGGCGGCATGCCCGAGCCGAAATGGCAGTACACCAGCCTGTCCCTGGGCAAGGCGGGGGTCCGGACCCTGGTCCGAATCCTCGACCAGCGGTACGGGGACGCCGGGGTCCACGCAGCCAGCGTCACCGTCGACGGCCCTGTGGCGCCGGGCACCGACTTCGATCCCGACGACATCGCCGAGCACTACTGGCGCCTGCACGGCCAGCCGCGGCACCGGTGGGAGCACGAAGTCCTGCACACCGCGCGGTCGGCGCCAGGCGTCCTCGCAGGACTGCTGGACGCCTGGCAGAGCGCCTTCGACCGGCACCGGCCCGCCGAAATGGCCTCGCTCTTCAGCCCGGACGCGCTCTTCCAAGGCATCAGCCCTTCCCTCCGCCGGGGCAGGGAGGAGGTCGCCGCCTACTACGCCGACGTCCCCGAAGGCACGACGGCCAGGGTCGACGTGCTCGACGAGGTCCGGCTGAGCGAACGCCTGGTGAGCGGATTCGCGGAGGTGGCCTTCACCGCCCCCACCGGCGAAGTCCGCCGCGTCCGGTTGTCCATCGTCGCCGAGAACCGCGAGGACGCCTGGCTCATCCGGCAGTACCACGCCGCCGCCCTCTGAGGCGTGAGGCGGACCGCCGCCTCCCGGAGCGCCCGCATCGCGGGGGCTCAGCCTGGCCAGCCCTCGGGGTTGCGGCAGGACTCGCGGGAGATGCCCGAGCCGGTGTCCGGGAACTCCCCGAAGCGTTCGCGGTGGACGTGCGAGAAGAAGTAGCACATCGACTCGCATTCGGCGTCCGGGACGGCGACGCGGGGGTCCGCGGCGACGGCCGTGTAGAAGTCGCGGCCCAGGGCGACGATGAAGCCGCGCGCGTAGAGGAAGCCGTCGTCGGAGCCGTCCGTCACCTCGTGGACGTCGGCCCGGTCGATGTCGTAGAGCAGCCGCTCGCACGATCGGTCGAGGGCGGTCAGCTCACTCGCGGACAGGTCGCGGGCGGCTTCGGCGAGGTTGCCGAGGAACGCGTCCAGGGCCTTGTCGACCAGGGACACCTCGGCCATCTCCCAGGCGTCCGAGGACGGGTCCCGCGTGGTGAGGGCCCGCCGCGCCGCGCCGACCTCGTCGCCCAGCGGCGCCCACGCGGCTTCGATCACGTCCCAGAATCGCTCGTCGGTCATGACGGAAGCCAACCAGGCCCCGCCGACAGTTCACTGCCGCCAGCGGTTCTGGCCCATCTATGTAGACTGAATCTACATAGATGCGGGCTACCTGATGCGGGAGGGCCTGGTGTTCATCGGTCGAAGGGCCGAGCTGGCGCTGCTGGGGAAGCGGCTGGAGCGGGTCGCGGCCACCGGGGCCGGGACGGCGGTCGCGTTGCGCGGGCGCCGCCAGGTCGGCAAGTCGCGGCTCGTCCAGGAGTTCTGCGACCGCGCCGGAGTGCCGTACCTGTTCTCGGCCGCCACGAAGGGGGCGTCGCCGGTCGAGGCGGTGGCCTCGTTCACCCGCGACCTCAGGGAATCGGCCCTGCCGAGCGAGCCCGACCTGATCCCCCAGTTGGACGGCGGCAACTGGCCTGACGCGTTCAGGGTCCTTGCGGCGTCCCTGCCGGACACGCCGTCCATCGTCGTGCTGGACGAACTGCCCTGGCTCGCCGAGCAGGACCCCGTGTTCGACGGCGCGTTGCAGACCGCGTGGGATCGGCTTCTGTCGTCCAAGCCCGTCCTGCTTCTGCTGCTGGGCAGCGACCTGCACATGATGGAGCGCCTCACCGCGTACGACCGCCCCTTCTACGGGCGGGCCGACAACATGGTGCTCGGCCCGCTGAACCCGGCTGACCTGGGCCGGGCGCTCGGGCTCGGCGCCGCCGACGCCATCGACGCGCACCTGGTCTCCGGAGGGTTGCCGGGCATCATCCGCACCTGGCCGAACGCCACGCCCGCACTGGACTTCATGCGGGACGAGTGCGCCGATCCGGCCGCGGCCCTGTTCGGCGTCCCGGAGGCGCCCCTCCTGGCCGAGTTCCCCAATCCCGACACGGCGCGGCGCGTGGTGGAGGCCATCGGTTCCGGCGACCGGACCCACGCCAACATCGCCGCGGCGGCCGGTGGTCGCGGCGAGGCGCTCCCGTCCGGGACCCTGTCGCCTCTCCTGCGCCGGCTGACCGGGGACAAGCGCGTCCTCGTCGAGGACCGTCCCCTCTCCACGAAGCCCGGCAGGCCCGCCCTGTACCGGATCGCCGACAGCAACATGCGCCTCTACCTGGCGGTCCTTCGCGCGGCCCACGAGCAGGCCCGCCGGGGACGGCCGGAAGCGGGCTTCCGCCTGATCGAGCGCCGCTGGACGTCCTGGCGGGGCAGGGCCGTGGAACCGCTCGTCCGGGAGGCTCTGGAGCTGTCGGACCTGCCCTGGCCGCAGGTCGGCGCGGTCGGCGGCTGGTGGAACCGCCGCTTCGACCCGGAGGTCGACCTCGTCGGCGCCGACCGCGCCCCCGTGGCGAACCGGATCCTTTTCGCCGGCTCGATCAAGTGGCTCAACGGCCCCTTCGACGACCGCGATCTGGCGGACCTGCGCGGTGCCGCCGCCGAGGTGCCCGGCCTGGACCCTGCGACGGCGGGGCTCGTCGTGGTGTCGCTTTCCGGCACGGACATCACCGGTGACGTCGCCCTGAGCTGGGGCCCGGACGACGTGATCGGCGCCTGGCGCCAGTAGTCGAAGGCCGCCCGGCCTCGACGGGCGGCGGGGATGTCGGCAGTCGCATGCCCAGGGCTCTCGGATTCTGCTTTTGGAGAACGACGCCATGCGTATTGACGAGTTATCTCTCTGTTGTTTTCCAAGGTCATCAAGTTGACAATGCAGCCTCAGTTGTGTTCTGACTCACAATGGGTTGCCGGGATCCCTTGCTCGGGTACGGTTCACGTTGTCGGCAGCGAAGCGCTGTCGATAAGTCTTCAAACGGAGGTAAGGTCATGAAGCCCGACGAGTGCCCCATTTGTCGTGCCCCGAAGGGCAGCTGCCCGCACGGGTAGTAGCTTCCTGAGCAGGACGCCACCAGCAGTGGTGGCGCTCTCATAGATACCGCGGGAACCGCGGCCTCAGCACCGGCTCCGGCGTCCGCCCATCGTGGCGAGGCGTCGGAGCACTTTTGCGCGCCCGATCCAGAATTCGGCTCGATGTCATTCATGTGAATGAAGAACTTTCGAGTTCTGTGTCGAATGGAAACCTATCTCGTATTCGCCGCATCGGAAATGAGGGTGGCTTTGCCGTGCCCGGGAACAGCTCACGTGCACCGTGTCCTCGCCCGGAGCCGGATCTGTGCCGCGGCCGTGCTCGTGGCCGAGCCACCCGCCTGTCGCGCAGCCCACGAGCATGCGCCCGGTCGGGGCAGGGGAGCGGCGCGGGAGGAGGGGCGGCGCTGATGTCACATTCTTCGGGGCGGTGCAGTCGTGACGGGTGAATGCACAGCGGATTCACTTGGAGGAGTCATGGCAGCCATCCTGGTCACCGGCGGGACGGGCACGCTCGGGCGGCAGGTCGTGCCGCGGGTGCGGGAGGCCGGGCAGGACGTGCGGGTGCTCAGCCGCAGCAGGCGGGAGCCCGCCGAGGGCGTCGAGTACGTGACCGGCGACCTGGCCGGGAACGAGGGGATCGACGCCGCCCTGGACGGCATCGAGACCGTCATGCATCTCGCGGGCGGCAACAAGGGCGACGACGTGGTCGCGCGGAACCTGATGGGCGCCGTGTCGCGCGCGCATGTGAAGCACCTCGTGCTCATCTCGGTCATCGGGGCCGGCAGCGTGCCGGTGGCCTGGCTCAAGACCCAGATGGAGGTGGAGCGGATCGTGGAGGAGTCGGGCGTGCCGTACACGATCCTGCGGGCCGCGCAGTTCCACGACCTGGTGTTCAAGGTGGTGCGAGGGATGGCGAAGTCCCCGGTGGTGCCGGTTCCGGGCGGGCTCCGCTTCCAGCCGGTGGACGCGCGCGACGTCGCGGAACGGCTCGTGGAGCTGGCGCTCGGCGAACCCGCGGGCCGCGTCCCCGACCTGGCCGGCCCCAAGGTGTTCCCGATCGGCACGCTCATCCGCGGCTACCTGCGCGCGAGCGGCAAGCACCGCGCGACGATGCCGGTCCGCATCCCCGGAAAGGCCGGGCGCGCCTACCGCGCCGGCGACAACCTCTCCATCGAAGGAACCGCCCGGGGCACGCGCACCTGGGAGGACTTCCAGGCCGAGCGGCTCGGCCTCCCCACCCCCGCCAAGGCGGCGGCCGGTTGAGTGCTCATGGCCCCTCGCCGTGGGCCAGGCGACGCATGCGGGCGTCCTGCTCGGCCATCGGCGGCAGTCCCGCCTCGGCGCGGCGTTCGCCGAGGCGGTCCGGGTTCTCGATGGGGTGCGGCCCGAAGACGCCCTCGGTCATGCCGTACTGCGTCCCGTAAAGCTGGGGGCGCCCGGCGTTGACCCGGACGCGGTCCTCCAGGTAGGCGAGGTCCTTGCGGTCGGCGTCCCCTGCCTCGACCGCCCCGCGCATCGCCTCCAGGAACGTGCGCTGGAGGCGCGGCCGCCGGTCCGCGTGCTGGGCGAGCAGCCAGGCCGCGTGCGCCGCCTCCGGGCCGACGGCGGCGACGCCCGGCCATCCGTGCCGGCGGACGGCGCGGGCAAGCCACGCCGTGTTGCGCCGGTCGGTCCAGAGGAAGCGCAGCCCCTGCACGATCGTCAGCCGTCCACCGGGCGCGGCCGCCTCCCGGACCCGCTGGTCCCGCTCGGCGCGGCGCAACAACTCGTCCCGCAGCATGCCTCCACTATCGCCGGAGGCGCGGGCGGGTCAGAGGACTTCGGTTTCGACCTGTCTGCGGAGGACCTTTCCGGTCGCGTTGCGGGGGAGGGGGTCGGTGGTGACGTGCCAGCGGGACGGGACCTTGAAGTAGGCGAGGCGCTCCCGGGCGAAGTCCGCCAGCTCCTCGGCGGCGGGCGGGGCGTCGGCGAAGACGGCGACCGCGGCGACCTCCTGGCCGAGGTCGGGGTGGGGGACGCCGATGACGATGCACTCGCGCAGCCCCGGGTACTCGGCGAGGACGTTCTCGATCTCCGCCGGGTAGACGTTCTCGCCGCCGCGGATGATCAGGTCGGAGCGGCGGGTGGTGAGCCGCAGCCGGCCCTGCTCGACCATGCCGATGTCGCCGGTGTGCAGCCAGCGCTCGGCGTCGAACGCGCGGGCGGTCGCCTCGGGGTCGCGCCAGTAGCCGACCATGTTGTAGGCGCTGCGGACGCAGACCTCGCCCTCGACGCCGTCGGGGAGCGGCTTGTTGTCCGGATCGCGGATCTCCAGCTGCACCCCGACCGACGGGCGGCCGAGCGTCCCCGGCGCCTCCGCCAGGTCGGCGGGGGTGGCGGTGGACACGCCGGTGCACGACTCGGTGAGGCCGTAGCTGTCGACCAGGCCGCCCTTCGCGGGCGGGAACACCGCGCGCAGCCGCTCCTTGAACGCCGGTGAGGACGGCGCGGTGGCCAGCGAGAACGCCGTGAGCGAGGAGACGTCGTACTTCGACAGGTCGCCGTGCTCGATCATCCGGTGCGCCATGGTGGGCACGGCGCCCCAGTTCGTCACCCGCTCCCGCTCGATCAGGCCGAGCACCCTGTCCACGTCGAAGCCGCCCTCGTGCATGATCACGGCGGTGCCGGTGGCGAGCCGGGGGACGGCGAGGTTGTGCAGGCACGCGATGTGGAACAGCGGCAGCGCCAGCAGGTAGCGGCGGGACGCGGGGTCCACCGGGTCGCCGAAGGCGCGCATCAGGGCGTCGTTGAACCGGTGGTACTCGACCACCGAGGTCAGGTTCCGGTGCGAGTGGACGGCCCCCTTGGGGCGGCCCGACGTGCCGCTGGTGTAGAGGATGACCGCCGGGTCGTCCTCGGCGACCCGCGGCGGCTCCAGGACGGCGTCCGGGTAGCGGCGCGTCAGCGACGGGACGTCCCGCTCCACCGTCAGCACGTCCTCGGAGATCAGCGCGGCGCGCTTCTCGTCGGCGATCACGACCTTGGGATCGGTGTGGCCGAGGGCGTACTCGATCTCGCGGGGCGCCCACCAGGCGTTGTAGCCGACCGCGACGGCCCCGGCGGCGATCGCCGCCCAGAACGAGATGATCCACTCGGGGCTGTTGGCGGCGTCGATCGCGATGCGGTCCCCGGGGCGCACGCCGAGGTCGTCGCGCAGCGCCTTCGCCATGGAGGCGACGGCGGCGGCGTGCTCGGCGAAGCTCAGCCGCCGGTCCGCGGTGACGATGTAGTCGCGGTCGCCGTAGGACGCCGAGTGGACGAGCACCTCTCCGAGGCTGCGGGCGCGGTTCGCGAACACCGGGATCGGGGCGCCGAGCACGTCCTCCTCGCGGAGCTCGAACTCGCCGCCGGGACCGGTCAGCTTCCGGACGATCTCCATCGGGACCCCTCCTCCTCGCCGGACGCGCTCATTGTCGGCCGCCCCACCACGGGCTTCACCAGGGCATTCCGCTCAGCGGGACCGCCGCCCGCGACCCCTCGCGCGGAGATTCCCGGTGAGCGGGACTGGTCCCTTCACGTGGTCCCCATCACATCACGATGGGCCCTCACCAGGACTGATTCAGTCCGGCCCCCGCTGCGGGGGCCGGGCTGGGCGCGAAGCAGGACTGAGCGGAGTCGTTTCATGGGAAGCCTCAGCGGCAAGGTCGCGATCGTGACCGGAGCGGGACAGGGCGTCGGGCAGGGCATCGCGCTCGCGCTGGCGTCGGAGGGCGCGGCGGTCGCCGTGCTCGGCAGGACGCGGGCCAAGCTCGACGCGACGTGCGAGCTGGTCCGGGAGCGCGGCGCGGAGGCCGAGGCGTTCGAGTGCGACGTCGCCGACACCGAGGCGATCCCCGCGGTGGTCGAGCGGGTCGCCGAGACGTTCGGCGGCGTCGACATCCTCGTCAACAACGCCTACTCCGGCGCCTACGGGCCGCTCCTGGAGATGAGCGACCGCGCGTTCCAGAAGGGCTTCCGGACCGGCCCGTTCGCCGCGTTCGCGTTCATGAAGGCGTGCCACCCGCACATGAAGGCGCGCGGCGGCGGCAGCATCGTCAACCTCGTCACCTCCGCCATGGTCCGCTGGGACCCCACCACCTTCGGCGCCTACGCGGCCGCCAAGCAGGCGCTGCGGTCGCTGACCCGCACGGCCGCCGCCGAGTGGGGGCCGGACGGGATCCGCGCCAACAGCATCGCCCCGCACGCCCTGTCTCCCGGGCTGAAGTGGTGGGCGGAGACGAACCCCGAGGAGGCCGAGGAGTTCCGCAAGACGATTCCCCTCGGCTACATCGGCGACTGCGAGGACGACATCGGCAGGGCCGTGGCGGCGCTCGTCCAGCCCGCCATGCGCTACCTCACCGGAGCCACCATCCCGCTTGACGGCGGACAGGCCCACTTCGGCTGACCCGGCGGCGACACAGACCACGCCCCCCCGCCTGACATCAGCTCACCACCCCATCTCAACCCCACCCCATGCCACCGGCCGCGTGCGCGCGCGCCGGTGAAAGGAGTACGTCCGTATGAAGGTCGACAAGATCGGACGCCTCGCGGCGGGAGCCCTAGCGGTCGCGCTCGTCACGACGTCCTGTGCCAGCGACCGGTCGGGCACCGACGGGACGGCCGCCGGGAACGGTCCAGGCGGTGGCGCGAGCACGGGCGCGGGCGCCAAGGCGTTCGGGACGCTGCCCTCGCCGTGCGGGCCGGGCGACGCCAAGGGCAGGACCGACCAGGGCGTCACCGACGACCAGATCGCGATCGGGTTCGGCGACGACCGCGGCTTCACCTCCGCGCCCGGCCTCTCGAAGGAGATGGGCGACGCCGTCGGCGCCATGATCGACTGGTGCAACCAGCAGGGCGGCATCAACGGGCGCAAGATCAAGGGCAACCAGTACGACGCCGCCTACATGCAGTCGGCGAAGGTGGTGCAGGAGTCCTGCAAGCAGGACTTCATGCTCGTCGGGCAGGGCTTCGCGATGGACGAGGCCGCCGAGCAGTACCGGGTGGGCTGCAAGCTGCCGACCGTCGCCGGCTTCACCGTCGGCCCGAACGCGGCGATGGGCCCGATGAAGTACGAGGCCGTCCCGTACCCGGTGGACATGATGAACATCGGCGCGCTGCGCATCGCGCAGAAGATGTTCCCCGACTACAAGGACAAGACGGACCTGCTGCTGTCGACGTCCCCGGCCGTCAGCACCGGCACCAACAAGGTCGCGAGCGCGATGAAGGGGATCGGCGTCAAGCCGCTGGAGTGCGGCGTCCGGCTGAACGACGCGGGCGAGAGCAGCTACATGCCGTTCGCGAAGAAGATCAAGGACTGCGGGGCGAAGTACCTGTGGACGTCCGACTCGCCCGACCCGGGGCAGTTCAACCTGCTGGAGTCGATCGAGCGGGCGGGCGCCGACCCCACCTACGTGTTCGAGGCGACCTGGTACAGCTCGCTGGTCTCCAAGTGGAACACCTCCGGCGCCGGTGACCGGCTGCACGTCGGCATGATCTTCCAGCCGCTGGAGAACGCGGACAGGGTCCCGGCGGTCAAGCAGTACACCGACCTCGTCAGCGCGAAGAAGGGCAAGGTCGCGCTGCTCGGCATGCAGGCCACCTCCGCGTTCCTGCTGTGGGCGCAGTCCGCCCAGAAGTGTGGCTCGGACCTGACCCGGCAGTGCGTGATCAACGAGCTGTCGAAGGTGCACGAGTGGACGGGCGGCGGCCTGCACGCGCCGACCGACCCGGGCAACAACAAGCCGGCGTCGTGCTCCCTCATGGTCAAGCTGAACAAGACCGAGTACGAGCAGGTCTACCCGAAGAACGTGGGCGAGTTCGAGTGCGGCGGCGACTTCGTCGTCAAGACCGACCCGAAGACGTGGGGGACGAAGCTCGACGACGACCGGATCTCCACCAAGTTCCTGACCGGCGACGTCATCAAGCCCCAGACGTCCTGACCGCGACGGCGGCCGGAGGCGTCCTCCCCATGGCGGTGAACAAGTGGCGGTGACCACGTGACCACGTTCCTGACCTACACCATTCTCGGCCTGGTCCTCGGCTCGGTGTACTCCATCGCGGCCTCGGGGCTCGTGCTGACGTACAACACCTCAGGGATCTTCAACTTCGCGCATGGCGCGCAGGCCATGTTCGGAACGTTCCTGTACTGGCACTGCACCGAGCGGTGGGGCTGGCCGGTGTGGCTCGCGCTGATCGTCGTGGTCGGCGTCGCCGGCCCCGCGATGGGCGCCGCCCTGCACGCCGCCATCATGCGGGGCCTGCGCGGCACCGCCGACGTCACGAAGATCATCGTGACGGTGGCGGTGCTGCTCGGGACCGTCTACCTGGCGCAGTGGATCTGGAACCCCGACGAGGCCCACACCGTGGACATGTTCTTCGGCGCGGGCTCGAAGATCACGATCGCGGGGGTGGTGGTCCGCTACCACGAGATCGTGTGCCTGGTCGCCGCCGTCGCGATCGCCGCCGGGCTGCGGGTGCTGTTCACCCGCAGCCGGGCCGGCGTGGTGATGCGCGGGTCCGTCGACGACCCCGACCTGCTGCGGCTGAACGGCCACGACCCGGAGCGCGCCGCGATGCTGTCGTGGGCGCTCGGGTCGACGCTGGCCGTGCTCGCCGGGGTGCTGATCGTCCCGATCAGCGGCGGCGGGCTGGACGCGAACGCGCTGACCCTGCTGGTGATCGACGCGTTCGCGGCGGCGATGTTCGGTCGGCTGCGCAGCATCCCCCGCACCTTCGCCGGCGCGATGGTGCTCGGCCTGGCCGCGAACTACGTGCTGGCCTACCTGCCGTCGGCGGGCACGTTCACCGGCAACCTGCGCGTCTCGCTACCGATGATCATCTTGTTCACGGTGCTGGTGGTGCTGCCCCAGGACCGGCTGCGCGGGGCCGCGATCCGGACCCGCGAGCGGTACCGGCCGCCGACCGTGCGGTCCGCGGCGGTGTGGGGGCTCGTACTGGTCGCGGTCGTCTACCTCTACAGCCTGCTGCTGTCGGACGGCGCGGTCACCACGTTCTCGCTCGGCATGACGTTCGCGATCATCGCGCTGTCGCTGACCGTCCTCACCGGCTACGCGGGCGAGCTGAACCTCGCGCCGCTGGCGTTCGGGGCGGTCGCGACGGTGGTGGCGTTCCACTTCGGCGTGCAGGGCAGCGGGCTCGCGGCCCGGACGAACCTCCAGGGCGTGCTGCTCGCCGTCGCGGCGGCGGCCCTGGTCGGCGGGCTCGTCGCGCTGCCGGCGCTGCGGCTGCGCGGCCTGTACCTGGCGCTCGCGACCATGGCGTTCGGCGAGTTCCTGTCGAACATGGTGTTGCGCGACACCACCGAGCACGAGCTGTTCGGGATGCGGTTCACCCTCTTTCCGGACGGGGCGCTCGTCGTCCCGCCCCTCGAGGTCGGCCCGCTCGACCTGCGGGACGGGACGACGTCGCTGATGACCGCGACCGTGCTGTTCGCGCTCATCGCCGTCGGGCTCGCCGCGCTGCGCGGCAGCGGCTACGGGCGGCGGCTCGCGGCCATGAAGGACAGCCCGGCGGCGACGGCGATGCTCGGGCAGAACCTCGTCCGGCTGAAGCTGAGCGTCTTCATGATCTCCGCGGCGATCGCGGGGCTCGGCGGCGTGCTGATGTCGGCGGCGACCGGCACCGTCGCGCAGGAGAACTTCTCCTTCGTCGGCAGCCTCGCCCTGCTCATGCTCGTCGTGGTGGCGGGCATCGGCTACCTCAGCGGCGCCCTGTTCGGCGGCCTGATGGCGGGCGTCGGCTCGGCCGTCCTCGTCTCGACGTTCGGCGACCTCGCCCTGGAGAACGAGGGCATGGCCACCGTCTACCGGACGCTCGGCCACCTCGTCCTCGTCGGGACGGCGCTGGTCGGGATGGGCGTCGGCCGGAACCCGAGCGGGTTCGTGCACGACCTCGTCGACGGCTACCGGGCGATCCGGACCGCCCGGCCCCTGCTGGCCGGGGCGGGGGCGCTGGGCGCCGTCCTGTACGTCCTCGCGCTCACCGGCGTGATCGGCACCTGGACGTTCGCGCTGGCCGCGCTGTGCGTCGTCATGCTGCTGCCCGTCGTCGGGCGCGCCTACCTGGAGGAGGGGCGCGGGGCCCGGCCGGTGCCGCTGGAACTCGCCGGCGTGGACGAGCCCTACACCGACGAGCTGCGCGTCCGGCTCGACCGCGAACTCGGCCTGAAGGGAACGGTCCATGCCTGAGAACCCGCCCCTGCTCGAAACCCGGGGCGTCACCGTCCGGTTCGGCGGCAACACCGCCGTGGACGACGTGAGCCTCACCATGGACGAAGGCCGCATCACCGGGCTCATCGGTCCGAACGGCGCGGGCAAGACCACGATGTTCAACACCGTCACCGGTCTGCAGCGGCCCGCGTCCGGCCAGGTGCTCCTGGACGGGGACGACATCACCCGGCTGTCCCCGGCCAGGCGCGCCCGGCGCGGCATGGCCCGGACGTTCCAGCGGCTGGAGCTGTTCCTGTCGCTGTCGGTGCGCGACAACGTCCGCGTCGCGGGCGACGTCCTGCGCGCCACGTCCCGCAAGCGGTTCGACCTGGACGAGGAGACCGACCGGGTCCTGGAGCGCACGGGCCTGACCGACGTCGCCGGCCGCGACGTGTCCGACATCCCGATCGGGCGGGCCCGGGTCGTGGAGGTGGCGCGCGCGCTGATGACCTCGCCGCGCGTGCTGCTGCTGGACGAGCCCGCCTCCGGCCAGACCGAGCGCGAGACGGAGGCGTTCGCCGAGATGCTCACCGGCCTCGCCGCCGAGGGCCTCGCGATCTGCCTGGTCGAGCACGACCTGCCGCTGGTCATGCGGCTGTGCTCCACCATCCACGTCCTCGACTACGGCGCGCTCATCGCGTCCGGCGCACCCCGGGAGATCAAGGAGTCGCCCGAGGTCATCGCCGCCTACATCGGCACCGAGGAGGCGAGTCATGCCTGAACCGGACGCGACCACCACCGGACCGGCAGCCGCCGCGTCCCCGGAGCCGCTGCTCGAACTGAGGGGGATCCGCGCCGGCTACGGCGCCATCGAGGTGCTGCACGGAGTCGACCTGGCGCTGCGGCCCGGCTCGCTGCTGGCGCTGCTCGGCCCGAACGGCGGCGGCAAGTCGACCACGATGCGGGTGTGCGCGGGCCTGCACCCGCCGACCGGCGGCGACCTGCTGTTCGCCGGGCGCAGGGTGAACGGCGTCTCGGCGCAGGACGCGGCGCGCCTCGGCGTCTGCGCGATCCCCGAGGGCCGCGGGATCTTCCCCAACCTGACGGTGCGGGAGAACCTGTGGGCGGCCACCGGGACCGGCGCCCGGCTGGAGGACCTGGAGGAGCGGGCCTACGCCCGCTTCCCGATCCTCGGCGAGCGCCGCCACCAGCTCGCCGGATCCATGTCCGGCGGCGAGCAGCAGATGCTCGCGCTGTCGCGCGCGCTCGGCAGCGATCCCGCGGTGCTGCTGCTCGACGAGCTGTCCATGGGCCTCGCGCCCATGATCGTCACCCGGATGTACGAGACGGTCGCCGAGCTGGTCGGGGGCGGCCTGTCGGTGCTGGTCGCGGAGCAGTTCGCCCGCGCCGTCCTGCCGATCGCCGACACCGCCGCGCTGATGCTGCACGGGCGCGTGGTGGCGGCCGGCCCGCCCGCCGAGATCGAAGACCGGCTGTCCAGCGACTACCTGGGAGGTTGACCCACCATGCTCACTGAGGAACGGCGCCAGCAGTTCAAGGACGACGTCGCACGGCAGCGGCTGAGGACCGACGGTTCCCGCTTCGACGGGGCGGCGCGGATCGCCGGGATCCTGGCCATGATCGTCGGCGTCGCCGGGACGTTCGTCGCCTACAACGTCTCCCTCGCCAAGGACGACCTGCGGGACGTGGGCTCGCTGCAGACGCTCGCCGTCGGGTTCCTGGCGGTGACCGTGCTCGGCGCGGCCCTCTACCTGGCCGCCGCCGTCACCCGCGTCCTGCGCCTGTGGCTGCTGCGCCAGCTCGTGGAGCAGCAGTCCCAGGCCGACCAGATCGCCGCCGCGCTGCGCGGGGACGCCTAGCGGCCCGTCGCTCCCAGTCAGCGGGATGTCCGGAGTGCCCGGACATCCCGCTGATTAACGTCTAGTCCGGATGGAGGACTCTGAGATGAACGACCCGAACCGCCTGCGGGGGGGCGACCCCCCGCACCCCCCGGCAACCGCCCCGAAGCCCGACGTGTTCGAGGCCGCCAAGCTCGGCCCGGTCACGCTGCGGAACCGCACGATCAAGGCGGCGACGTACGAGGGGCTGACCAAGGACGGCCAGGTCACCGACGCGCTGATCGACTTCCACGTCCGGCACGCGCGCGGCGGCGTGGGGATGACCACCGTCGCGTACTGCGCGGTCGCGCCCGAGGGCCGCACCGACCGCAGGCAGATCCACTGGCGGGACGAGGCGATGCCCGGCCTCCGCAAGCTCACCGACGCCGTGCACGCGGAGGGGGCGGCCGTCCAGGCGCAGATCGGGCACGCCGGCCCGGTCGCCAACCCCAAGAGCAACAAGCTTCCCGCGCTCGCGCCCAGCCGCCACTTCCACCTGACGACGCAGACCGTCGCGAAGGCCGCCACGCACGCGGACCTGGAGCGCGTCGTCAAGGCGCATGGCCGCGCGGGCCGGATGGCGATCGAGGCGGGCTTCGACTCCATCGAGATCCACATGGGGCACAACTACCTGACGAGCGCGTTCCTCAGCCCCAAGATCAACCACCGCAAGGACGAGTACGGCGGCTCGCTGGAGAACCGGGCCCGGCTGGCGCGCGACATCGGCCGCGCCGTCCGCGACGCCGTCGGCGACCGCATCGCGATCACCGCGAAGCTCAACATGGACGACGGCGTGCCCGGCGGCTTCTGGATCGACGAGGCCATCCAGGTCGCCCGCTGGCTGGAGGCCGACGGCTCGGTCGACGCCCTCCAGATGACCGCCGGCAGCTCCCTGCTCAACCCCATGTACCTGTTCAAGGGCGACGCGCCGCTGCACGAGTTCGCCTCGGTCATGAAGCAGCCGACCAAGCTCGGGATCAAGCTGATCGGCAGGCACTTCCTGAAGTCCTACCCCTACGAGGACCTCTACCTGCTCAAGGACGCCCGGCAGATCCGCGCCGCGGTGAAGCTGCCGATGATCCTGCTGGGCGGCGTCACCGACAGGGCGGGCATGGACACCGCGATGGCGGAGGGCTTCCAGTTCGTCGCGATGGCCCGCGCGCTGCTGCGCGAGCCCGACCTGATCAACCGGATCCAGGACGAGCCGTCGACCGAGTCGCTGTGCATCCACTGCAACAAGTGCATGACGGCGATCTACGGCGGCACCCACTGCGTCCTGTCCACCGAGCCGGCCTGGGGTGCCGCGGGTGCGTGACGAGACGATCGCGGCGATGCTGCTGGCCAGGCTGGGCGACGCCCGGCCCGGCCTGCGCAGCCGCGAGCGGACCTGGACGTGGGACGAGGTGGTCCGGGAGAGCGCGGCCCGCGCGGCGCTGGCCCGCGATCTCCGCCGGGACGGGCCTGTCCCTTGTGGGGGGTCGACCCCCCACTCCCCCCGGAACCCCCCGTTCCACATCGGCGTGCTGCTGGAGAACGTCCCCGAGTACGTGCTCTGGCTAGGGGCGGCGGCTCTGGGCGGCGCCACGATCGTCGGGATCAACTCCACCCGGACCGGCGCCTACCTGGAGCAGGAGGTCCGGCACACCGACCTCCAGCTCGTCGTCACCGACCGGGCCGGGCTGGAGCTGCTGGACGGCCTCGACATCGGCGTCCCGCGCGACCGCTTCCTGCTGGTCGACGACGACGGCTACCCGGACCTCGTCGCCGCCCACGCCTGCGAGCCCGAGGCCGACGCGTCGGTCACGCCGGAGACGCAGCTCCTGCTGCTGTTCACCTCCGGGACGACCGGCGCCTCGAAGGCGGCGCGCTGCTCGCAGGGCCGGCTCGCCGAGCTGGGCCGCAACAACAGCGCCAAGTACGACGTCAAGCGCGAGGACATCAGCTACTGCTCGATGCCGCTGTTCCACGGCAACGCGCTGATGGCGCTGTGGGCGCCGTCGCTGGCGGCAGGCGCGACCGTCGTCCTGGCGAGGAAGTTCTCCGCGTCCGGGTTCCTCCCGGACGTCCGGTACTACGGCGCGACGTTCTTCACCTACGTCGGCAAGGCGATCGGCTACGTCCTCGCCACCCCCGAGAAGCCGGACGACGGCGACAACACGCTGACGCACGGGTTCGGGACGGAGGCGTCCCCGGAGGACAAGGCCGAGTTCCTGCGCCGCTTCGGCGCGCGGCTGGTCGAGGGCTACGGGTCCAGCGAGAGCGCCGGAATGATCAGACGGGATCCGCAGGCGCCGCCGAGCGCGCTCGGGCGCCCCGCCCACGACGGCGTCCGCATCGTCAACCCCGAGACGCGCGAGACCTGCGCGCCCGCCGTCCTGGACGGGCACGGCCGCGTCACCAACGCCGAGGCCGCCGTCGGGGAGATCGTCGACGTGCACGGCGCGGCCGGGTTCGAGGGCTACTACCGGAACCCGGAGGCCGACGCCGAGCGGGTCAGGCACGGCTGGTACTGGACGGGCGACCTCGGCTACGTCGACGGCGACGGGTTCCTGTACTTCGGCGGGCGGTCCGGCGACTGGATCCGGGTGGACTCGGAGAACATCTCCGCGCTGCTCACCCAGAACGTCGTCCGCCGCCACCCGAAGATCGTGGACGCGGTCGCGTTCGGCGTCCCCGACCCGCGCTCGGGCGACCAGGTGATGGCGGCGATCGAGATCCCCGAGGGCGTTCGCTTCGAGGACCTGGACCTGCCCGCCTTCCTCGCCCGCCAGGACGACCTCGGGACCAAGGGCGCCCCGCGCTTCGTGCGCGTCTCGCACGCGCTGCCGACGACCGGGTCGGGAAAGCTCAAGAAGAAGGAGCTGCAGCTCGACGGCTGGCGCACCTCCGACCCCGTGTTCCGGTGGGCGGGCCGGGGGTCGCCGGAGTACGTCCCGATGACCGGCGCGGACAAGGCCGCGCTCCGCGAGGAGTTCGTCGCCGCGGGCCGCGGGCGCTTCCTCCCCTGACCGAGAAAGGGCATGTATGGATCTGCGTGAGTCCGAGGCGCATCGCGAGTTGCGCGCGGAACTGAGGGCGTACTTCGCGGGCCTGCTGCCCGAGGACGTGCGGCGCCGCGCCGGCGAGCAGGGCGTGGGCGGGGAGCGGTTCCGCGAGATCGTCAAGATGCTCGGCAACGACGGCTGGCTCGGCTACGGCTGGCCGGAGGAGTACGGCGGGCAGGGCAGGTCGATCGCCGAGCAGTACGTGTTCTTCGACGAGGTGCAGCGGGCCGGGCTCCCGTTCCCGTTCGTCACCGTGAACACGGTCGGCCCCACGCTGATGCGGTTCGGCACCGACGAGCAGAAGCGCAGGTACCTGCCCGGCATCCTGTCCGGCGACATCGTCTTCGCGATCGGCTACACCGAGCCCGAGGCCGGGACCGACCTCGCCTCGCTGCGCACCCGGGCCGTCCGGGACGGCGACCGGTACGTCGTCGACGGCAGCAAGGTCTTCACCAGCGGCGCCAACACCGCCGACCACATCTGGCTCGCGGCGCGCACGAACCCGGACGCGCCCAAGCACAAGGGCATCTCGATCCTGATCGTCCCGACCGACGCCGACGGGTTCTCCTGGAGCCCGATCCCGACGGTCGGCGGGATGGTCGTGACGGCGACCTACTACAACGGCGTCGCGGTGCCCGCCTCCTCGGTGGTCGGGGACGTCGACGGCGGCTGGAGCCTGATCACCACGCAGCTCAACCACGAGCGCATCGGGCTCGCCGCGCTCGGCGGCCGGATGATCCGGCTGTGGGAGGACGTCCGCGACTGGGCGCGCGGCAACGGGGTGATCGACCTGCCCTGGGTGCGGGCCGACCTCGCCCGCACGCACGCCAAGCTGGAGGCGATGCGGCTGATGAACTGGAAGATGACGATGGCGGTGGAGGCCGGGACGCTGACCGGCGCGCAGGCCGGCGCCGCCAAGTCCTACGGGACCGAGACGCACATCGAGGTCCAGCGGACGCTGACCGGGGTCCTCGGCGCCGCCGGGCGGATCCGCCCCGAGTCGCCGGGGGCCGTGCTGCACGGGCAGATCGAGCAGCTGTCGCGGCAGGGCATCGTCAACACCTTCGGCGGCGGCGTCAACGAGGTGCTGCGCGACATGGTCGCCGTCCAGGGGCTGGGCCTGCCGAGGTCGAGGCGGTCATGAGCGACGGCGAGGAGTACGAGGCGCGGCTCCAGGCGTGGGTCGGACGGCCCTACGGGGCGCGGCGCGACGGGCAGGACCCGGTGAACGTCCCCATGATCCGGCACTGGGTCGAGGCCATGGCGGACGACAACCCCGTCTACCTGGACGAGGAGGCCGCGCGGGCCACCGGCCGCGACGGCGTCGTGGCGCCCGCGTCGATGATGCAGGCGTGGACGATGCGCGGGTACGCGGCGTCGGTCCGCGCCGACCCCGCGGGCCCGGACGAGCTGACCGAGCTGCTGGCCGAGGGCGGCTACACCTCCGTCGTCGCCACCGACTCGGAGTTCGAGTTCCATCGGGAGCTGGTGCCGGGCGACCGCGTCAGCGTCGAGGAGACCGTCGAGTCGATCTCCCCGGAGAAGAGGACCGCGCTCGGCGCGGGACGCTTCGTCAGCACGGTCAAGACCTACCGCGACGGGGCGGGCGAGGTCGTCGCCACGCAGCGGTGGCGCCTCCTGCGGTTCCGGCCCGCCGACAAGCCCGCCGCTCCTGAGCCGGAGAAGAAGGCGCTGCGCCCCCGCCCGGCGATCAATCTGGACAACGCGTTCTGGTTCGAGGCGGCCCGCGAGCGCCGGCTCGTCATCCAGCGCTGCGCCGACTGCAAGTCGCTGCGGCACCCGCCGGGGCCGTGCTGCCCGCAGTGCGGCTCGTTCGACTGGGACACCGTCGAAGCGTCGGGCGACGGCCACGTCCACAGCTACGTCGTCAACCACCACCCCCGCCACCCCGCGTTCGACTACCCGCTGGTCGTCGCGGTGATCGAGCTGGCGGAGGGGACTCGGCTGATCGCGAACATGACCGGGGTCGCGCCGGAGGACGTCGAGGTCGGCATGCCCGTCGTCCTCGACTGGATCGACCCGGACCCCGACCTGTCCCTGCCGGCGTTCCGCCCCGCCGGACCGCCGCACATTTCCAAGGAGCGCTGATGGACTTCACGCTTGGCGAAGAGCTGGAGGCGGTCAGGGACCTCGCCCGGCAGATCTTCACCGACCGCGCCACGCAGGCGCGGATCAAGGACGCCGAAGGGTCCGGGCGCGGGTACGACGAGGGGCTGTGGGCCGAGCTCGGCGAGACGGGCCTGCTCGGCGTCGCGCTGCCCGAGTCCGCGGGCGGCGCGGGACTCGGCGCCGCCGGCCTGGCCGTCCTGCTGGAGGAGCAGGGCCGTACCGTCGCCCCCGTCCCGGTCTGGCCCGCCGTCGTCGCCGCGCTCACGCTCGCCTCGCACGGCGAGGACGTTCCCGCGGCCTTCGCGGACGGGACGTCGCGGCCGACCGTCGCGCTGGAGGAGTTCGGTCCCGCCGACCCCGCCGCGCCGCGCTGCGCCGCCGTCCGCGACGGCGAGGACTGGCTGCTGACCGGCACGAAGGCGGCCGTCCCGACGCCGTTCGGGGCGAGCCACGTCCTCGTCTCGGCCGCGTCGCCGCAGGGGCCCGGCCTGTTCCTGCTGGAGACCTCGGCCGCCGGGGCGTCGTGGGAGCGCGCGGAGACCACCAGCCGCGACGCCGCCGGGCACCTGACCCTGGACGGCGCCCGGGCGCGCGCCCTTCCGGACGGCGCGCTCGGCACGGCGCTGCGGCTGGCCCGCGTCTCGCTGGCCGCCGTCCAGGTCGGCGTCGCGGAGGGCGCGCTGCGCATGGCCGCCGACTACCTGTCGGGCCGCGAGCAGTTCGGCCGCCCGCTCGCCACCTTCCAGGCCGCCCAGCACCAGCTCGCCGACTGTTACATCGAGATCGACGCGCTGCGCGTCTGCCTCTGGCACGCCCTCTCTCTGGTCGACGCCGGGGAGGACGCCGAGTCCGCCGTCCTCGTCGCCAAGTGGTGGTCGGACGAGGGCGGGCTGAACGTCGTCCACCGCGTCCAGCACCTGCACGGCGGCATCGGCGTGGACGTCGACTACCCGGTGCACCGCCACTTCCTGTGGGGCAAGCAGATCTCCGGGACGCTCGGCGGAGCCTCCTCCGACCTGGACCTGCTGGGGGCGGCCCTGTGATCGGGAACGCTGTGACCAGGAGCTACGAGGACGTGGCGGTGGGGGAGGAGCTCCCCGAGCTGAGCGTCCCGCTGACCCGCACGATGATCGTCGCGACCGCGCTGGCGAGCCGCGACTACCAGGACGTCCACCACGACCCGTCGCTCGCCGTCGAGCGCGGCTCCAGGGACGTCTTCATGAACATCCTGACCACCAACGGGCTCGTCGACCGGTACGTGACGGCCTGGGCCGGGCCCGCCGCCGTCGTGAAGGCCATCAGGATCAGGCTGGGCGCGCCGAACTACCCGGGCGACACGATGGTGCTGACCGGGACCGTCGCGGCCAAGGACGACCCCGGCCGCCGGGTCGAGATCGCCGTGCGCGGCGTCAACGCGATCGGCCCGCACGTCACCGGCACCGTCGTGGTGGAGCTGCCCGCCGTCGAGGCGCCCGCAGCCGGGGAACGGGGGAGCGGCGCATGAGCGTGCTGCCAGGGGCGGCCGCGGTCGCCGGGATCGGCGCCACCGAGTTCTCCAAGGAGTCGGGCCGCAGCGAGCTGCGGCTGGCCTGCGAGGCGGTGCTCGCCGCCATCGTGGACGCGGGGCTCCAGCCGTCCGACGTGGACGGCATGGTGACCTTCACCGCCGACACGAGCTCCGAGATCCACATCGCGCGCAACCTCGGCATCGGCGAGCTGAGGTTCTTCTCGCGCGTCGGGCACGGCGGCGGCGCGGCCTGCGGCACCGTCCAGCAGGCGGCGATGGCCGTCGCGACCGGCGTCGCCGACGTCGTCGTCTGTTACCGCGCGTTCAACGAGCGGTCCGGCACCCGCTACGGCCTCGGGCAGGCCGACCGCCCGATGGACGTCAGCGCCGACAGCGCCGCGTACGCGTGGATGAACCCGTTCGGGCTCTCGACCCCCGCGCAGTGGGTCGCGATGTTCGCCCGCCGCTACATGCACGAGTACGGCGCGACCAGCGAGGACTTCGGCCGCATCGCCGTCGTCGACCGCAGGCACGCCGCCGCGAACCCGGCCGCGTGGTTCTACGGGCGGCCGATCACGCTGGAGGACCACCAGGCGTCCCGCTGGATCGCCGAGCCGCTCCGCCTCCTGGACTGCTGCCAGGAGAGCGACGGCGGCCAGGCCCTCGTCGTCGTGTCCGCCGAGCGCGCCCGCGACCTCCCGCACCGGCCCGCCGTGATCTGGGGCGCGGCGCAGGGCTCCGGCAACGACCAGCACATGATGACCAGCTACTACCGCTCGGAGATCACCGGCATCCCCGAGATGGGCCTGGTGGGGCGGCAGCTCTACGGGCAGTCGCGGCTCACCCCGGCCGACGTCCAGGCCGCGATCCTCTACGACCACTTCACGCCGCTCGTCCTGCCGCAGCTGGAGGAGCTGGGCTTCTGCGCGAAGGGCGAGGGCAAGGACTTCGTCGCCGACGGCAACCTGGAGCTCGGCGGCAGGCTCCCGACCAACACCCACGGGGGCCAGCTCGGCGAGGCCTACATCCACGGGATGAACGGCATCGCGGAGGCCGTCCGGCTCGTGCGCGGCACCTCGGTGAACCAGCCGGGCGACGTCCACAACGTCCTCGTCACCGCCGGGACCGGCGTCCCGACCAGCGGTCTGATTCTCGGAGCGGACGAATGAATGAATGAGCGGAGCGAACCGGGGGGTGTGGGGGGGCGTCCCCCCACAGGAAGTAGTGATGAGCGGAGCGAACCGGGGGGTGTGGGGGGTCGGCCCCCCACCGGCGGCGGCGCCCATGAATGGCAGGGGCGGTCGCTCGGCGCCCGGACGGTGGCCTACGACGAGACGCGGCCCATCCTCTACGCGCTCGCGGTGGGGGCGGGCGCCTCCGACCTGGACCTGGTGTTCGAGGAGAGGCTCCGCGTCCTCCCGACGTTCGTGCTGACCCTCGCGCAGTGGGCGCCGGACGTCCTGGGCTCGGCGGGCGCGTTCGACGTCCGGACGGCTGTGCACGGGACGCAGCGCCTCCGCGTCCTGAAGCCGCTGCCGCGCTCCGGCTCGGTGGAGATGAGCGCCCGCGTCACCGACGTGTGGGACAAGGGGTCCGCGGCCGTCTTCGACGTGGCGGTGCAGAGCGAGTACTTCGAGGCGACGTGGTCGCTGTTCGCGCCCGGAGGCGGCGGTTTCGGCGGCGAGCGCGGCCCGTCGTCCCGCCGCCGTCCCGAGACCGGACCGGACGGCGTGCTGACCGTCCCCACCGCGTCCGGGCAGGCGGCCCTCTACCGGCTGCTCGGCGACCGCCACCACCTGCACATCGACCCGGAGGCGGCGAAGGCGGCCGGGATGCCGCGCCCGATCATGCACGGCCTGTGCACGCTCGCGGCCGTCACCCTTCCGCTCGCCGAGTCCCTCGGCGCCCACCCCGCCGACCTGGCCGAACTCGAAGGCCGCTTCGCCGCGCCCGTCTTCCCCGGCGACGCGCTCCAGGTGAGCACCTGGCGCGACGGTTCTGAGAGCGGAGCCGTCCTGTTCGAGGCGGCCGTGGACGGGACGACGGTCATCTCCGGCGGCCGGGCCCGCTTCGGCGCGCCACCAAGCCGGCGAACCCGCTGATGGTCCCGCTGTTCGTGGACCTGGTGGATTCGGCCGGCACCGGACGGTACTTCCACGTCGCGAAGGAGAGGCTGCTCAGGGCCAGGGCCCGCGACGGCGCGCTCGCCCGCCGCCTCTGGGACGACGCCGAAGGCGTCCTCGCGGCGATGTGGCTCCGGACGCCTTGCCTCGCGCCCGGCCCCGGCTTTGCCCGGCGCTGGGCCCGGTGTTCAAGAATTCTTCATCCGCCGTCACCGGACCGGCATCGCCCGTTTCGTCGCAGCTCAGAGGCCATCGGCCGGCGATAGACGTCACCTTCCGACCAACGGCGGCGCCGCGCATGGGCAAAGCGTGACATTTATTCGGATTTGTCGAAAATGTCACCGTCGCAGTGCCGTCGTTCCCGCTCCCCCTCGGGGCACTGGCCCCGGCCCGGGGACGACTGCGGAAAGGCATCCCGATGCGACGACTTCTCACGTTCGCGCTCCCCGCCGCCCTGAGCGCGGCCCTGCTCGGCACGGCGGCCGCGCCCGCGTCCGCGACGCCGCCCAACATCCCGTCCGCGTCCACGGCCGCGAGCCGCCTCGCCACCCTCACCGTGGCCGCCGAGTCGCACGGGAGCACCTACGACCGCGACCTGTTCCCGCACTGGATCACCATCTCCGGGACGTGCAACACCCGCGAGACCGTGCTCAAGCGGGACGGCACGAACGTCACCACCGACTCCGCGTGCGCCGCGACGTCCGGCAGCTGGTACTCGCCCTACGACGGGGCCACCTGGAAGCTGGCGTCCGACCTCGACATCGACCACATGGTCCCGCTCGCCGAGGCGTGGGCGTCCGGCGCCTGGTCCTGGACGACGTCCCGCCGCCAGTCGTTCGCCAACGACCTCGGCGGCCCGCAGCTGTGGGCCGTCACCGACAACGTCAACCAGGCGAAGAGCGACAAGGACCCGGCCGAGTGGCAGCCGTCGGTCACCTCCTTCCGCTGCACCTACGCCCGCGCCTGGATCCAGGTGAAGTGGTACTGGGGCCTGACCGTGGACAGTGCGGAGAAGAGCGCGCTCAACACGATGCTCGGCAGCTGCTGACCGACCCCGCCGGCGCCCGCGAGGACCTCCTCGCGGGCGCCGGTGCGGCCAGGGCCCTCAGCCCGCCCGGTGGCGCAGGAGGGCGGTGGCGATGGCGACCTGGGCGGGGTGCAGCGCCGTCTCGCCGTCCTCGACGTCCCACAGCGCGTTCTGCAGGACGCGGCCGAGCGTCCAGCCGGTCGCCCGCTGCCGGTCCAGGCGGAGCGCATCGGTCAGGAGATCGAAACGGCGCAGGACCGCCCGGGTCACGTCGCCGCTCGCGACGACCTCGTCCCACCGGTTGTCCAGCGCCGGCAGCAGGTCGAAGCCGGGGTCGCCGGCGAGGGGCTTGGGGTCGATGGCCAGCCACGGCTCCCGCTCCGCGGCGAGGACGTTGTCGTAGTGCAGGTCCCAGTGCAGCAGCCGGTCGCCGGGTTCGCCGACGAGTTCGGCGACGGCGGACGCGCACGTCCGCACCAGCCGCCGGTCGGCCGGGTCGGCCAGCGCGGGCACGGCCCCGGGAACCTGGTCGAGCATGTCGGCGGCGATGTCGGCCAGACGGCGCAGCCCCTCGGGCGCTCGCACCGCGACCAGGCGCTCCAGCAGCCCGGCCAGGACGCCCATCGCGGTGTCGTCGTCGGCCACGGACGACAGCGGCCGGGCCGCGTCCAGGCGTTCGAGCAGCATCGTTCCGGTGTCAGGGTCGTGGTCGAGCAGGCGCACCGACCCGTCGCCGTCCCACACGCGCAGGCCGACCGGTTCGGTGGCGTGCTCGTCGGTGACCGGCTGGAGCTTGAGCGCGGCCGGCGTGCCGTCCGCGCGGGTCACCGGCAGCACGAGCGAGGCCATGCCGTGCCGTCCCGGACCGTCCGGGCGCAGCGCCCAGCGGTCCAGGAAGGCGGCGGCGAGGTCGGGCAGCGCGGCGATCCAGGCGCGGCCGGACGCGCCGAAGTGCTTGCTGTGGGAGGCGGCGAGCGCCTCGGGAACGTCGATGCGGATCGACGTGGACATGGTGACGTCTCCTTCGTTGGCTCCGGTTTCGGTCGCGTGTCACGAAGGAGACGTCGGCGGTGCCCGGCTCGCGGGCAGGGGTCAACGCATGCCCCGAAGTCTACCGATCTTTACGACGGCGCGGTCTCGGCGGCACGCCACATCCGCAGGTAGGTCTCCGCGCCGCGCGCCATGTCCTCGGTGATCTCCGGTCCGCCGACCGCGCGGAGGTCGGCGAGCCAGTCAGGGACGAGGCCGTAGTTCGCGACGCCCTCGGTGCCCAGGTCCCAGGTGCGCTGCCCGGTGCGGAGCCGGTCGAGCTTCACCGCGGGGTCGATCGGCGAGGTGAAGGGGTACCGCAGCGGGCCCGCGGCCCCGCCCGTGCGGGGCTCCGGAAGCGCGCCCATGCCGTTGGCGTCGAGCCCGTACCCGTAGCCGAACGGGCGGGCGGGGTCGCGCTGGGCCTTGTTGCGCCGCCACTCGGCGGTGAAGCGGTCGGCCGCGCTGCCGTACCCGGCCACCATGCCGCCGAGCCGGTAGACGCGGGGCAGGTAGGTCGCGTCCATCCAGCTGTGGGACGAGATGACGCCGGGGTACCGCGCGGCCTCCAGGAGGCCGAGGGCCTGCCCGGCGGCCTTGGCGCTCATGTGGTCGACCTCGACGATCATGTGCCGCTTCATCATCCCCTGGATCATGTAGGCGCCGAGGTCGCTGAGCCCCCGGACGTTGCAGTGCGGGGCGCTCGGATAGATCGGCAGCGTGATCCCCGCCAGCCCGAGCAGCTTCAGGATCGGTTGCAGGGCGTCGCCGACCTCGCCCGCCGGGGCGATCGTGTTGTCGTGGGCGGGTCCGGTGCACGTCTCGGCCTGCCAGAACCGCCCGGTGCCGAGGAAGTTGGCGAGGTTCACGAACGCGCCCGCCACGCCGCCGTCGTACCGCACGCCGCACAGCGCGTTGTCGTACTTGTGGCACACGAACATCGAGGCCACGCCGAGGCTCCGCGCCTCGTCCAGCCCCCGGTCGATGTCGGCGCGGGTGCAGGCCGGGGCGCCGCCCACCAGCCGGCAGCCGAACGGCTCGGAGGTCTCGATGCCGAGGACGACGGCGAGCTTGCCGTCCTCGATGACCTGCCGGGCCTGCGCCGAGTCGCGCACGATCCGGAACCAGCCCTTGCCGGAGCCGCCGCTGCGCTCGTCGATGAAGCTCTGCATCTCCCGCATCCGCTGCGCCTGGACGCGGATCGAGGCCATCTCGTCGCAGGCCGTGCGCTTGAGCGGATAGATCTCGCAGAGCTGCCGGTTGTCCACCAGATGGTTGACGAGGACGCGCTGCCCGGCCCGCCAGGACCGCTCCAGCCACTCGTAGTAGACCTGCTGGTGGGTGCGGGAGTCGTAGGCGGGCCAGTCCTTGAACGTCGGCCAGCCCGTCGGGTCGTGGGTCCCGAACGGGGTGCCGTACCTGAGGAAGTTCTCCCACCAGGCGAGCACGCCGTTGCCGGCGTGGTCGGGGCAGTCGCGGAGCGCCTCCTCGATGCCGTCCGGGTCGAACGGCTTGCCGCACATGAGCGCGCCGCCGAACGCCTCGTACGCCATCAGGTGGCTGTGGGCGTCGATGTAGCCGCGCACCTCGGGCGGCTCGCCCTCCGCTTGCGCGCGGGGGACGGACAGGAGGGCGAGCAGGAGAACGAGAAGGATCGGAACGCAGGCGGCACGGCGGACGGGCATGGGGCACCTCGGCCGGGGGGAGACGTCCAGTGGCTCTCAGCCGAGTGAAACACCGATCCGAGTAAATGTGAATAGTCCTCACATCATCGCCGGTCAGCCCGGGTGCCCCGGGCCGGCGAGCTGCGCGACGGCTAGCGGCACACCCTCTTCACGACCTTGCCGTCCCTCTCGTAGGTCTTGCACGTGCGCCCGCCGCCGCCCGGCCTCGCGGTCGCGGGCCCGGTACCGGTAGGCGACGGCGCCGTGGCGGGCAGGACGGTGATCACCGGCAGGGTGCCCTGCGCGTAGGCGCCCAGGGCCTGCGGGGAGTACCGGCGGCCCCTGACCTCCAGGCTGGTGATCGCCGGTGGCGAGAACGGGATCACCAGGTAGCGCCCCGGCCGCAGCCTGCCGTTCGAGGGCACGGTGACGGTGTAGGTGGTGGTGAACTCGCCGACCCGCCAGCCGCCGGGCGCCGCCCCGTCCCGCTGCGGGCCCGGGGTCGACCGGCCGGGGACCCACAGCGGCGCGGGGCCGGTGGGCAGCGTCCCCTCGGCGCCCGCCGCCACGGGGTAGAACGAGAGGCGCCCGTCCACCGGGGTGGCGCCGAACCGGCCGGAATGCTCGCCGGGAGGGTTGCGGGACTTGGCCGTCGCCACGAGGGAGACCCGCGTCCCAGGGGTCGCCCTGGCGGGCGTGACCGAGAAGTCGTAGGCGAAGCTCGGCCCCTGTGAGGTCCCGTAAGGCCGGCCGTTGCGGATCCCGAGCCGGAGCTGTCCCGTCGCCTTGCCGCCGACGGTCGTCGGGGCCGGTGCCGGGGTCGCGCCGCCCGAGCGGGGGCTCGCGCCGGTGTGCGTCGTGCCGCCCGCCTTGTGCTCGCGCAGGACGAGCCCTCCGGCGGTGAGCACGGCCCCGGTGGCGAGCGCCGCTCCGACGACAGCGATCTTGCTGCTGCTCACCTGGCGGAGGAGGCCCTTGCTGTGCCGCGCCGCGTCCGCCCCCTGAGTGGCCACGGTCTGCTGCACGGACGTCGTCCCGGGCGCCGCGTCCGGGCCGGCGAAGGAGCCCAGCATCGCCAGAGGTGCGGCGGACGCGAGCGCCGCGACCGCCACGGCCAGCGCGCGGACGCCGCGCTGCTCCCAGTCCGGCCCGTAGGCCGCCACGGCGGTGCGCTCCAGTTCGGCGACGAACTCGCCGGCGTTCCACAGGCGCTGCCCCGGGTTCTTGGCCAGCCCGCGCGCCAGCATGGGACGCACCGGCTCCGGCACGCTCTCCAGCGGGACCGGCGTGTTGAGGTGCTGCGCCATGAGCTGCGCCGTGCTGCCGCCCCTGTAGGGCCTGGCGCCGGTGAGGCATTCGAAGAAGACGCAGCTCGCCGCGTAGATGTCGGTCGCGGGGGAGGCGGGCTCGCCCTGCCACTGCTCCGGCGCCATGTAGGCGGGCGTGCCCGCGCGGGAGCTCTGGCCCGTCAGGACGGCGATCCCGAAGTCGATGAGCTTGCTGGCGCCCTCCGGCTGGACGACCACGTTCGCCGGCTTGTAGTCCCGGTGCACCACCCCGACCGCGTGGGCCGCCGCGAGCCCGAGCAGCGAACCCTTGAGCACGGTGAGCGCGGCCTCCGGCGCGAGCCCCCCGTCTCCGTGTCGGTCCAGTACCGCACGGAGCGACGTGCCGGTGACGGCCTCCATCACGATGGCGGCGCCGCCCGGCCCCTCCACGTACCGGTACAGGCGCGCGACGTGCGGGTTCGCGACCCTGGCGAGCGTCTCCGCCTCCCGCCGGAAGACCGCCAGGCTCGCCTCGTCGGCCTGCGGCGCGGGCGCCAGGTACTTGATCGCCACCAGTGCGCCGTTCCCGCCCCTCGGCTCGGCCAGCACGACCCGCCCCTGGGCCCCCGACCCCAGCTCCCTGATCTCGTCGAACCCGTCGACCCGCCACTCGTTCATCGAAGCCTCCGGCCCCCGCGCCGCACTTCGCGACCGGATACGCAGTTCACGGAAAGGTAGTGGACACACCCGGTTGATCTAGACGCGCCTACACCCTCGTTTGTTGGGACGAGACGGATGTACCGGTCACCGGGACGCCGGGGGCCGGGCAGGGGCGGGGCCGGGATGATGAGGGTTCATGAACGAGCTGACGATCCCGGAACTGGTGGCGCGGGCGGCGAACGAGTTTCCGGACGCGGAGGCGGTCGTGGACGGCGACGTCCGGATCACCTACGCCGAGCTGCGGGAGCAGGTCCGTGAGGCGACGGGCGCGTTCGCGGGGGCCGGCGTCGAGCCGGGGGACCGCATCGCCATCTGGGCGCCGAACGGCCTGCGCTGGATCGTCACCGTGCTCGGCGCGCTCGGCGCGGGCGCGACGCTCGTCCCGCTCAACACCCGCTACAAGGGCGACGAGGCGCGGTGGCCGCTCTCCAGGTCCGGGGCGAAGATCCTCTTCGTGGAGGACGGGTTCCTCGGCATCGACTACCCCGCCATGCTCGGCGTGGACGGATCCGGCGTCCCCGGGCTGCCCGCGCTGCGGACGGTCGTCACGTTCAACGGCCCCGCGCGCCCGGGGGTGATCTCCTGGGACGACTTCACCGCCGCGGCCGTCTCCCCGGACGAGGCCGACGCGCGCGCGGCGGCCGTCCGTCCCGAGACCGTCGCCGACATCCTGTTCACGTCCGGGACGACCGGCAGGCCCAAGGGCGCCGTCGTCACCCACGAGCAGAACGTCCTCACCTACCGGGCGTGGACGGGCCGCACCGGCGTGCGGGCCGGCGACCGCTACCTCATCGTCAACCCGATGTTCCACACGTTCGGCTACAAGGCGGGCGTGCTGGCGTGCGTGATGCGGGGCGCCACGATGGTGCTGCAACGCACGTTCGACGTCCCGGAGACGCTGCGGCTGATCGAGCAGGAGAAGATCACCGTCCTGCCGGGGCCGCCGACCGTCTACACCGCGCTGCTGCACGCCCCCGGCCGGGACGAGCACGACCTGTCGAGCCTCCGGCTCGCCGTGACGGGCGCGGGGGACGTGCCCGTCGCGCTGGTGCGGCGCATCAAGGACGAGCTGTTCCCGCAGGTGGTGACCGCGTACGGGCTGACCGAATCGTCCGGGACGGTCACGGCCTGCTCGGTGGACGACGACGACGAGACCATCGCCACCACGTCCGGCCGGCCCATCCCGGACGTCGAGGTCGCGATCGTCGACGGCGAGGGCGGGCCCGTCCCGGCCGGGACCGACGGCAGGATCCTCGTCCGCGGCTACAACGTCATGAAGGGCTACCTGGACGACCCGGAGGCGACCGCCGAGGCGGTCCGCGACGGCTGGCTCGACACCGGCGACCGCGGGCGCCTCGACGAGCGCGGCAACCTCACCATCACCGGGCGCACCAAGGAGATGTTCGTCGTCGGCGGTTTCAACGTCTACCCGGCCGAGGTCGAGAACGCCCTCGCCCGCCACGACGCCGTCGCCGAGTCGGGCGTCGTCGGCGTCCCGGACGCGCGGATGGGCGAGGTGGGGCGCGCCTACGTCCGGCTCCGCCCCGGCAGGACGGCCACGCAGGAGGAGCTGGTCGCGCACTGCCGGGAGCGGCTCGCGAACTTCAAGGTCCCCCGGGAGGTCGTCTTCGTGGACGACCTCCCGAAGACCGCGTCCGGCAAGATCTGGCGCGTGAAGCTCAAGGAGCGCCTCTAGAGGGCGGCGACGACCCGGGCCCTGTGCTCGGACACGGTGCCCCACGCCGAGTACAGGGCCCGCGCCTTGCGGATCCACAGCGACGGGTCGTACTCGTCGGTGTAGCCGATCGCGCCGTGCACCTGGAGCGCGGTCTTGGCCATCCCGTAGGCCGCCTCGGACGCGGCGACCTTCGCGGCGGACACGTCCCGCGCGAAGTCGGGCGTCCCGTACGCCAGCGCCGCCCCGTACACCAGCGGCCGGGCGAACTCCAGCTCGACCAGCGCGCTCGCCAGATGGTGCTTGATCGCCTGGTACTCGCCGATCGGGCGGCCGAACTGCTGCCGCGTCCTGGCGTACTCGACCGACACCTCCAGCAGCGCCTGCCCGAGCCCCACCTGCTGCGCCGCGCACAGCAGCACGCCGAAGTCGGTGAACCCCGCCCCCTCCGGGACGCGGAACAGCCGCCGCGCCGGGTCGAGCGACGTCACGGGCTCCCCGGTCGCCTCGCGCTCGACGCCGTCGGCGGTGAGCACCAGGTCGGCGACGTCGGCGTCCAGCGCGTGCGGGACGGCGAGCGTCACGACCGCCTCGCCCTCGGCGATGCGCGGCAGCCACGGCGACTCGCCCAGCAGCACCGCGGCGGCGAGCGTCTCCACGTAGGGGCCCGGCGCGGCGGCCCGCCCCAGCTCCTCGGCGGCGACGGCCAGCTCCACCGGCAGCAGCCCGGCGCCGCCCGCCTCCTCCGGGACGGCCACCGCGAACGCCCCGGCCTCGGCGACCGCCGACCACAGCGCGCGGCCCGGCCCGGCGTCCCCGGCCGCCCAGGCGCGGGCCGCCTCGGCGGTGCCGGGGCCGCCCAGCAGCTTGCGCAGCGTCTCGCCGAACATCCGCTGCTCGGCGGAGAGAACGAACTTCACCGGGACCCCCTCGGCAGGCCGAGCAGCCGCTCGGCGATCACGTTGCGCTGGATCTCGTTGGTGCCCGCGTAGATCGGCCCGGCCAGCGAGAACACGTAGTTCTCCAGCCACTCCGACTCCAGCTCGCCGTCCGGGCCGAGCAGGTCGAGCGCGGTCTCGTGCAGCGCCACGTCCAGCTCCGACCAGAACACCTTGTTCAGGCTCGACTCCGCGCCGATGTCGTCGTCCCGCGAGACCGTCTCGAACCCCTTGAGCCGGTAGGCCCGCGCCCTGATCCAGGCGTCCGCGACGCGGTCCCGCAGCGCGTCGCCGGAGGCGTCCGCGCGCTCCTTCCACAGCTCGACGAGCCGCTCGGCCGCCGCGGTGAAGCGCCCGGGGCTGCGCAGCGTGAGGCCGCGCTCGTTCCCGGCGGTGGCCATCGCGACCCGCCAGCCGTCCCCGGGCGCGCCGATGACGTCCTCGTCGGGCACGAAGACCCTGTCGAGGAACAGCTCGGCGAACGCGGGCTTGCCGTCCAGCCGCCCGATCGGGCGGACCGTCACGCCCTCGGCGTCCAGCGGGAACATCAGATAGGTGAGGCCCTTGTGGCGGGACGACTCGGGGTCCGACCGGAACAGCCCGAACCCCCGGTCGGCGAACGCGGCGCGCGAGCTCCACGTCTTCTGCCCGTCCAGCAGCCAGCCGCCGTCGGTGCGGGTCGCCGTCGCCCGCAGGGCCGCCAGGTCGCTGCCCGCGCCCGGCTCCGACCACGCCTGCGCCCAGATCACCTCGCCCGCCGCCATCGGCGGCAGGATCCGCGCGAGCTGCTCGGGCGTCCCGTGCTTGAGCAGCGTCGGCGCCAGCAGGTTGATGCCGTTCTGGCTCACCCGTCCCGGCGCGCCCGCCGCGTAGTACTCCTCCTCGAAGACGAGCCACCGCAGCACCGACGCGCCGCGCCCGCCGTACTCCTCCGGCCACGACACCACGCCCAGCCGCGCCGCTCCGAGCGTCCGCTCCCACTCCCGGTGCCGGGCGAAGCCCTCCCCGGTCTCCAGCGACGGGAGGGGCCGCGCCGGGACGTGCTCGCGCAGCCACGCCCGCACCTCGCCGCGGAACTCCTCGTCCGCCGCCCCGAACTCAAGATCCATGCGACCCTCTTTCTAACAACTGTTTGGTAGAGTATCCGCCCCCCGGCACCCCCGCCTCCCCCTCCCGCCCAGTGAGATCCCCCGCGGCCGGAGAACCCCCCGAGAGGCCGCCGCTGGGCGGCGGGCGCCGGCCGTTCGGCGCGTCCCCGGCGCCGCTCTCCGCATCTGCCGGGAATGTTCTGTCGTGGGGCTCGCGAGCCGCCTTACCTTCGGGCCGTCCGGCAGGAGACCCACGCGGTGAGGACGGTCAGACATGCAGCCCAGAAGATGGCTTTTCGCGGTCGCCTCGGCGGCGTCGGCGGGAGCGGCGGCCGTGGCGTTCGCGGCCTCGGCGCCCGCCCAGGCGCAGGACGGGCCACGCGCCGGAGAGGCCCCGGCCTGCGCGGACGGGACCACGGTGCGGACCGACAAGGGCCCGGTGTGCGGGACGGCGGGGAGCGGCGTCAGATCCTGGCTCGGTGTCCCCTACGCGGCGCCGCCCGTGGGAGACCTGAGGTGGGCACCGACGGCGCCTCCCGCGGGGTGGACGTCCACCCTTGAGGCGACGCGGCGCGGCAGTGCCTGCCCGCAGCCGCCCGGCCTCGGACCCGGCTCGACCAGCGAGGACTGCCTCAAGCTCGACATCACCGCCCCAGAGAAGACCGACGGGAAGCCCCTGCCGGTGATGGTGGAGCTGCACGGCGGCGGGTTCCGGCTCGGGTCTCCGTCCGACGGGACGCACCTCGTCAAGGAGGGCGGCGTCATCAACGTCGGCGTGCAGTACCGGCTCGGCATCTTCGGGTTCATGGCGCACGAGGGGTTCGGGAGGCACGCGGGCAACTACGCGCTGCGGGACCAGCAGGCCGCACTGCGGTGGGTCCAGCGCAACATCGCGCGCTTCGGCGGCGACCCCCGCAACGTGACGATCTACGGCGCGTCCGCCGGAGGATCGAGCGTCTGTGCCAACACCGCGTCCCCGGCCGCGAAGGGCCTGTTCCAGAAGGGCATCGCGCAGAGCGGCGAGTACAACTCGCTGCTCGGCGTGGACGTCCAATGGCAGGCGCAGGACTGCAAGGCCGAGCTGCCCGGCGAGGAGGAAGCCCAGAAGGCCGGTGAGCGGTTCGCCGCCGCGCTCGGCTGCAAGGACGCCGCCTGCCTGCGCGCGCTGCCCGTCGACGCGCTGCTCAAGCAGGCCGGCAACGGCATCGGACCGGACGCCGGGACGCAGGGCCCGGTCGTGGACGGCGAGATCCTCCCGATGTCCCCCGGCCGGGCGTTCGCCGAGGGGAAGGTCAACAAGGTCGCGCTGATGCACGGCGTCGACCGGGACGAGGTCCAGCTCCCGTCCGCCGACACCCCGGAGAAGTACCGGGAGAACGTCCGGCTGCAGTACGGTCCGCTAGCGAGCCGCGTCATGGAGCTGTACCCGCTGGAGCGCTTCCCGGCGCCGTCGGCGTTCATCGCGTACCGGACGATCGTCGCCGACTCCAACTCCGTGTGCCCGGCGCTCCTCAACGACCAGCGGCTGGCCGAGCACATCCCGGTGTTCGCCTACCAGACCGACAACGCCGACGCCCCGCCCATGTTCTTCCTGGACCCGACGAAACCGAACGGCTCCTACCACGTCAGCGAGAGCCCGTTCCTGTCGCCGTTCCCCGGCGGCGCCGAGCTCACCGCGAACCAGAAGGCGTTCGGCGCGCAGCTCACCGCCCAGTGGACGGGATTCGCCCGCACCGGGAACCCCACCGTGGACGGCACGCCGTACTGGCCGCGCTTCACCCGGCACGACCCGGCCGTCCTGTCGCTCGTCCCGGCCGGGGACAGCCAGGTCACCCACGAGATCGCGGAGCAGCACCACTGCGGCTTCTGGAACCGGCACGCCCCCTTCCGGGAGATCGGCGCCGCCGGCTGACCGCCTTGACGCCCGATGCCACGACCTGTGCCCGACGTGCCAGATGTCCCGCCCCGCCCTTGATCATCGATCGGCCCCGCGGTTTCCATGTGCGCATGCACGCCACAGTGGTCGTCCTGGTGGTCGACGCCGGCGGGCGGCGGGAGGCCGCCGACGAGGTGATCCCGGTCGGGGTGGGGCGCGCGGTCCGGTTCGTCCGGCGGTCGGACGTCCGGTACGCGGAGGCCCACGGCGACTACGCCCGCCTCTACACGGGCGCGGGCAGCCACCTCGTCCGGGTCTCGCTCGCCGCGCTGGAGGAGGCGTGGCGGGACGCCGGATTCGTCCGCATCCACCGGTCGCATCTGGTCGCCCTCGCCCACGTCGAGGAGATGGTCGTCGAGTCGGGGCGGTGCACGCTCCGGCTCGGCGACGCGCGGCTGACCGTCAGCCGCCGCAACGCCGGCGCCCTCCGCGACCGGCTCGTCCGGGGCGCCCTCCCCGGAACCAGAATTCCGTGAAGGAGAACCGATGCGTCACAGAAGACGGGCGGCGGCCCTCACCGCCGCCGCATGCCTGGTCGCCGGCGCGACCGTCGCCCCCGGCCCGGCCGCGTCCGGACGGCCCGTGCGCGGCGACTGGCCGACCTGGCAGCAGAACCTGAACGGCACCCGGTACAACCCGGCGGAACGCGAGATCACGCCCGCGAACGTCGGCGGGCTCAAGCTGAAGTGGGCCTTCGGCTTCCCCAGGCAGACCGGCGCCCCGCACAGCCAGCCCGCCGTGGTCGGGCGCACCGTCTACTTCGGCGGCCCGGACGGCCGCTTCCGCGCCCGCGACGCCCGCACGGGCGCGGCCAGATGGGAGTTCGACCTCAGCACCGTCGGGACGGGTTTCGCCCAGGTGCGCGACGGCGCCGCCGTCTCCCACGGCCAGGTGTTCTTCGGTGACACGCGCGGCTACATGTACGCGCTGGAACAGGAAACCGGCAAGCTCCTCTGGGCGAAACGGATCGACGACCATGTCAGCGCCACCGTCACCAGTTCCCCCATCGTCTACCAGGGCCGTGTCTACGTCGGGGTTTCCAGCGGCGAGAACCTCATGGGCAAGGAACACCCCTGCTGCACCTTCCGCGGCCACGTCGACGCTTTGGACACCGACACGGGAGAGCTCGACTGGCGCTTCTACACCGTCCCGGAGCCGCGCCAGGACGGAACCTGGCCGAACGGGGTACCGCGCTACACACCGTCTGGCGCGGGCGTGTGGAGCACCCCGTCCATCGACCCCGCGACCGGCACCCTCTACGTCGGCACAGGACAGAACTACAGCGGCAGCGGAGGGCACTTCGACTCCGTCCTCGCCCTGGACGCCAGGACCGGGAAACCGCGCTGGACCCGCAAGATGACCGACGTCGACACCTGGCGCCGCGAGTGCAACAGCCCGTCCCCCGAAGACCAGCAGTACTGCCCCAACCTCCCCGACGGCACCGCCCTGGACTTCGACCTCGGCGCCGCGCCCAGCCTGTTCACCGTGCACGGCCGCCGCCTCATCGGCATCGGCCAGAAGCTCGGCGTCTACCACGTCCTGGACGCCCGCACCGGTGAGATCGTCTGGCAGCGCCAGCTGTCCACGCCGATGCCGGGCGGCGGTCTGAGCGGCATCCAGTGGGGCGCCAGCTACGACGGGCAGCGCCTCTACGTCGCGACCTACATGGCGAATCCGGGCACGCTGTTCGCGCTCGACCCGTCCAACGGCCACGTCATCTGGAAGACGCCGAATCCCGCGGACGGCTGCACCACGGGCGGCGCCGCCCAGTACCCGAAGGTCTGCCGCCTCGGCCACCCGCCCGCCGTGACCACCACTCCCGGCCTCGTCTGGGAAGGCAGCATGGACGGCAAGATGCGCGCCTACTCGTCCCGCACCGGCGAGGTCCTGTGGAGCTTCGACACCATCGCCGACCTCCCGACCGTCGACGGCGGCACCGCCCGCGGCGGCTCCCTGTCCGGCGGAGGCGGCGCCGTCGTCTCGCACGGCATGGTCTACGTCCTGACCGGCGACATGTTCACGCCCTACCCGAACGACAAGGGCTACGCCCTCCTGGCGTTCAGCCGCTGACGCGGGCGACGCCGCAGAAGGCGTCCACCTCGGGCGGCTCGTCGAACGGGGACGGCTCGGGACGCCACCGCGACACCGGCACGACCCCCGGCTCCAGCAGCTCCAGGCCGTCGAAGAACCCGGCGATGCGCTCGGGGGAGCGCAGGTTGTAGGCGACGCCGCCCGCCTCGACATAGCGGGCGATCGCGCGGGCGCGGGCGGTGTCGTCGGCACCGTCCGCCCCCGGCGTCCCGAAGACGTCGCTGCCGTCGTTGACGACCACATGACTGCCCGGCGCGAGGGACGCCACCAGCCGGGCGAGAACGCCCTCCGGGTCCTCCTCGTCGGTCAGGTGACCGAGGATCCCGAGAAGCAGCAGCACCACCGGCCGGTCGAAGTCGAGCGTCTCGGCGGCCTTGCCCAGGATCGCGTCCGGCTCGCGGATGTCGGCGTCGATGTAGGACGTGACGCCCTCGGGCGCCGAGGTCAGCAGCGCCCGCGCATGCGTGAGCACGAGCGGATCATTGTCCACGTACACCACGCGCGCGTCGGGCGCGATCCGCTGCGCGACCTCGTGCGTGTTGTCGACGGTGGGCAGCCCGGTGCCGATGTCGAGGAACTGCCGCATCCCGGCCTCGCCCGCCAGATACCGGACGGCGCGCCCGAGAAAGGCCCGCGAATGCCGGGCGATGTCGACCTGACCGGGAAAGATCGCAAGAAACTCGTCCCCCACCTCCTGGTCGATGGGGTAGTTGTCCTTCCCGCCCAACCAGTGGTTCCAGATCCGCGCCGAATGCGGAACAGACGAGTCGATCCGCGGATGCTCGGTCATCGAAACCCTCCAGAGGGCGGGGAGATCGTCGCGGCCGGACATGATCCTATGGCGCCCGTGCCCGGGCCGCCGGTCGTCGCGCGGTCCCCGCCTCAGGACGGCCCGCCGGCGACGCCGGAGGCTGTCCCCGTCCGGTGATACAACATCGGCCGTTACTCCGATCCGCGACTTCTGGGCGGTCCACCACGGGCTGGACACCGGCTTCGACTGCGTCGGCGGTGACCTCGCCTGCAACACCCTGGAGTTCTTCGCCGACGACAGTTGGAGCGTGGTGGCCGAACGCCTCGACGGATGCCCGCCGGACCGGTTCGTCCACGCCGTCGGCAACGCAAACTACGACACCTATGTGCTCGACCTGGACATGCTCGACGGCGCGGGCAACCCCACCGTCGCCCACTGGGCCTTCAAGGAACGGCAGATCGGTGATCACAAACAGTACTGGGAGTGGCTCGACGGCACCGGCACCGACCTGATCTTCGGCTCCTGACGGCGGACACCGCGCGGCAGGCCCGGGGCAGGGCACCGGAGCCGGATAATAGAGAGAGGACCGGCGGCTTCAGGGGGTGCGGATGGTCAGCGAGAACACGGCCAGGCTGGCGGTACTGATCGATGCCGACAACGCGCAGCCCGCGATCGTCGAGGCTCTGCTGGCCGAGGTCGCGAAGTACGGCACCGCGCACGTCAAGCGGGCCTACGGCGACTGGACGGGCACCAGCCTGCGGGGCTGGAAGGAGCAGCTGCTCGACCAGTCGATCCAGCCGATCCAGCAGTTCGCCTACACCAAGGGCAAGAACGCGACCGACGCGGCGATGGTCATCGACGCGATGGACCTGCTGTACTCCGACCGCTTCGACGGGTTCTGCCTCGTCTCCAGCGACAGCGACTTCACCCGCCTGGCCGCCCGCATCCGCGAGTCCGGCCTCACCGTGTACGGCTTCGGCGAGCGCAAGACGCCCAAGCCCTTCGTGGCGGCGTGCGACAAGTTCATCTACATCGAGAACCTGCTGTACGAGAGCCCGACCACCCCGGCCGCCGAGACGCTCAAGCCGGCGCCCCCCACCCCGGCGGCCAAGCTGAAGCAGGACACCGCGCTCGTCAACCTTCTCCGCAACGCCGTGGAGGCCGCGTCCGACGAGGACGGGTGGGCCGCCCTGGGGTCCGTCGGCCAGATCATCACCAAGCAGCGCCCCGAGTTCGACTCCCGCAATTACGGCTACGCGAAGCTCAACGCGCTGATCGCCGCGACGACGCTGTTCGACCTGGACCGCCAGGGCTCCGGTGACGGCAAGGCGCACATCATCTACGTCCGCGACAAACGCCCCCAGGACAAGAAGCCCTCCTAGCCTCAGCGGCGGGCGCTCGTCGTGAAGACGCCGATGCCGTTGGCCACCGCGCGTTCCGAGCCGTCCGAAGGGGTGTTGCGGACGGTCACCGCGGGCTCGCCGGGGGAGCGTGCGACGAGGGTGGACGAGCCGCCGCCGTCGAGGTTCACGGCGTCGTCGGCACCGGCCTTGTCCAGCAGGGACGCCAGCTCGGCGACGGTCACCCCGCCGCTCTGCTCGGACCGTCCGTCCACCACCACGAGGTAGAAGTGGCGGCCGTCGCGGCTCACCCCGGCGGCCGTGCGCGGCGCCGGGCCGGTGGCGCTCAGGCCGTCCAGCGGGCCTCCGTTCCGCAGGACGGGGAAGCCGCCGACGGCGAACCGGAAGCGGACCGGCCCGGTGAAGCGGTAGGAGACCCGCACCCGGTCGCCGGGCTTGAGGCGGCGCAGCGCGTCGGCGCCCTTCTCCCGCCCGACCAGCACGGTCGTGCCGGACGGGATCGCGCCGCCGCCGACCGTGCCGGAGATCCCCGTCACCACGCCGCGCCGCACGGTCACCTCGGCGGTCTCCGTGCTGCACGGGTCGCTGCGCTTCTGGTCCGTCCCGCACACCGCGCGCTGCCGCGACACGTCTCCCCATTCGGGACCGAACGCGCCGACGCCGCCGACCGGGAGCGCGTACTGGTTGAGGCCGCGCAGGGCGATGGTCGTCTTCCCGGAGCGGACGGTGCCGGTCAGGCGCAGGCGTGCCACGTGCCCGCGCCGGTCGGCGCCGACGCCGATCACGTCCTCGGCGGACGTGCCGGGCGGCAGCGCGGGGCCGAACCGCTGCCCGTCCGGGACGGCGCCCTTGAGCGGCCGGCCGCCGTCCACCTCCGGCCCGGACGAGGACCCCGTGGGCACGACCCCGGCATGGGTCTCGCTGATGTTGAAGAAGTCGCCGTTGACCCCGGCCACGGCGTGCTGCGCGTCCGCCATCGCCGACACCGTGCGGCGAGCGGCGACCACGGGCGGGCGCAGGAGCCCGACCCCGGCCTGGCGCAGGTCGACGTCCACCAGCTCACCGGCGACCCGGCCGCCGGACCCGGACGTCTCGAAGGTCCGGAAGGTCGCGCCGGACGCGAGCGTCTCCGAGGAGGTGTACCGCACGTCCCCGACCCCGGCCGAGACCCGGGCCCGCGCCCCCGCCGCGTCGGCCCGCTCACCCGACCCCGCCCCGTCGCCCCCCGGCGGCGGCACGTCCGCCCGCGCCGGAACCCACCCGACCCCCACCGCCACGATCGCCGCCGCCCCCACGGCCACCCACCAGCGCACCATCCGCCCGCCCTTCTTTCGACCACAGTCCATTGATCATGACGCAGGGACGGTGAAAGGCGGGCAGCCGGCGCGCTAACATTCGATGCAGGTTCGTTCGACGCGTTCGATGGTCGGGGCCGCGAACCCTCCGACGTAGCAATCGGGCGGGGCTCCGCTTCTCGCGGCCCCACCCGATGCGCAATGTGATCAGCTCAGGTCATGTGGACCAGCGTTGCGGCGCTGGCCTCTCCCGCGATGATCAGCGAAAAAGCGGCGGCCGTGGCGGTCACCGTCAATAGCCGCTTCTTTGTGAACAGCCGCTTCATTCGTGCTAGCCCTCGTCTCAGACGCTGAACCCGGGTAGATCCCGGGTCGTAGAGCCATTGTATGTGGTGTGCCGAGTAGCTCGCGAGCATTCCGGAGGTTTTGTGGAGGCCGCTTCCCGGCGAGTTGTGTCGCTTTTGTGTATGCCTGACGGTGATGCCCTGAATGAGTGGGCGGAATGCGTCTTATGTACCCGTGAACTCGTCGAGGTGGCTGAGGCGAGTTCGGAGGCTTTCGGCCTCGCGGAGGTCGAGGGACTCGAATATCTGCGCGGCTTCCTGCCAGTACTCCCGGGTCTTGTCCCGGCCCTCAACGTGCAGGAAGGCGGTGCCGAGGCTTGCCAGCGTCTTGGCGATCTCGTCCGGCACACCTATCCGGGTGGCGAGGTCGCTGGCGCGCTGTAGGTGTTCGATGGCGGCCGGATACCGGCCGGACGCCGTCAGCGTCTCGCCCAGATGCCGGAGGGCGACCGCTTCCTCGTATCGCTCGCTTATGCTCTGAGAGATCGCCAGTGCGCGCTCGTGATGTATGAGTGCTTCGCCATAGCGGCCGGTATCCTGAAATGTGGCGCCGATACCGATCAGAGTCTCGACTTGGGTTCGGCGGTCCCCCAGCTCCATCGCCAGGGCAAGTGCCTTCCGATAGTGTTCCAGGGCGGTCTCGTGTTCACCGGTATGCCTACTGACATTACCCAGGTTAATGAGCATGATGGCCTGGTTCTGGCGCCCGAGTTCCGCTGCCGCGGCGGCCGTTCTCCCGTAGTAGTCCACAGCCTTGTCGACGGCGCCCATGCGAAGCATGAGATCGCCCATGTTGTTGAGCGCCATCGTCCGGCGGCGCGGATCCTCGATCTCGGTGAAGATGGCTAAGGCGCGGAGGCGTAGTTGTTCAGCCTCCCGATATCGCCCCCTGTACTCAAGGAATATCGCCGTGTAGTCGAGATTCTTGGCCTCGCCGCGCCGGTCGCCTAATGATCGGTGGATGGCGAGCGCTTCCCTGCCGTGAGCGAGTGCCTCGGGGAAACGGGAGAGGTGCCAGTGGATGAGGCCCATGTGATCGAGGATGTCCGCCTCGCCGTGTCGCTCACCTGCCGACCGGAAGACCGCTAAGGCTCGCTCGGCGTCCTCCAGCGCGCTGTCGTACTCGCCGCTGCGGAACCGGACGAGACTGCGGTCCGACAGCGCACGGGCGAGACTTGGCCCGTCGCCGCTGTCGCGGAGGGCGGTGATCGCCCGGGAGTGGAGCCGTTCCGCCACCTCCCAGTGGCCTTGCGACTCCAGATACCCCGCGAGCACCCGCGCGAACCCGGCGACGTGGCCGGGCAGCCCCGCACGCTCGGCTTCGGCGGCCGCGTTCAGCAGGCAGTGGTACTCGGTGGCGAACCACGCGGTGGCCTCCGGCTCGTCCCGCGGTGAAGGGAGCTCCGGGGGCGTGTGGACCAGCCGCAGGTCGTGCGCAGCCCGGTGCGGGGAGATCAGCCGGTCCGCCTGCTCGGCCGCGGCAAGGTAGAAGTCGAGGATCCGGTGGACGATCCGGCGGCGCTCCTCCTCCGGATCCGTCTCGCGGGTGAGGCGGCGGACATAGTCGTGCACGAGGTCGTGAAAGCGGTATCGGCCGCTGACCGGCTCGGTGATCAGATGGCGGTCGAAGAGTTCCTCCAGGATCCGCTCGGCCTCTCGCACCGGGCGCCCGAGCGCCGCCGCGGCCGCGTGTGCCGTCAAGTCGGGCCCGGGATGCTGCCCGAACGCGCGGAAGGCGTCGCCGAGCGACGAGGGAAGCCCGCGATAGGAGATCTCGAACACGGTGGTGATCTCGCGCCCCTCGTCCCGCACCTCGTCCAGTCGCCGGTCGTCGGGGGACAACCGGACGAGGAGGTCGCGGGTGGTCCAGGCACGGCGGTGCCTCAGCCGGCTCGCAACCATGCCCACCGCCAGCGGCAGTCGCCCGCAGCGTTCGACCACCTCCCTGACGTCATCGCCTGCCTCGGCGCGCCCGGCCCCCGCGATGCCGGTGAACAGGGCCGTCGCGTCTTGCACCGGCAGGACGTCCAGCGAGAGCGGCCAGGAGTCGTGCAACCCGGTCAGCCGCCGGCGGCTGGTCACGATCACCAGGCATCCGGCGGACGCCGGCAGCAGCGGTCTCACCTGCTCGTGGCCTGCAGCATCGTCCAGTACGAGGATCGCGCGGCTCGCCGCCAGTTCGGACCGCCACAACGCGGCGCGCTCGTCCAGCGCCCGCGGCACGCGGGTTGCCGGAAGCCCGATCATGCGGAGCAGCGTGTCGAGCGCGTCGGCGGGGTCGAGTGGCTGCTGCCGAGGGTCGTGCGCGTGTAGGGAGAGGAACATCTGGCCGTCGGGGAAGTGCTCGGCCAGGTGGTGTGCCAGGCGGACGGCCAGCGCCGTCTTGCCGACGCCCGCCATTCCGTCGAGGGTGATGACGGTGACCGTGGACGTGCTCGGCGGGCCCGCGGGCCCGCGCTCCCGGATGGTCGGCACCATGTCCATGAGCTGCTGGAGTTCTTCGTCGCGCCCGACGAACACCCGCGGGTCGTGGGGCAGCGTGTGCGGAGACCGGTCGACGCTCAGCTGGGTGCCGGGAACACGCAGCAGCGCGGGGTCGGACCGCAGGATCTGCTGTTGGAGCTGGCGCAGCCCTGGACCCGGCTCCGTGCCGGTCTCCTCCACGAGGAGGCCGTGAGTACGCCGATACATCTCCAGCGCCTCGGTCTGCCGACCGCACCGGTAGAGGGCCATCATGAGCCGCTCGACCGGCCGCTGGTCCTGAGGGTGGCGTTCGGTGAGGTCGGACAGCTCTCGGAGGACATCGGCGTGGTTGCCGCGCTGGAGCTCCAGATCGATGCGGTCGAGTGCGGCGGCGAGCAGTTCCTCCTCAAGATTGCGGCGGGTGCGCTCGGCCCAGTCGCCGGTGAGGTCGGCGAGCGGCTCGGCGCGGCAGAGCGCGGCCGCCCGTCGGTGATGGTCCAGGGCGTACTCGTCGTCGCCGCTCTCTGCTATCGCCCGTGCCTGACCGCGCAACCGCCGGAACAGATGCAGGTCGACCGCCTCGTCGGCGATGTCGATTTGGTAGGAACCCTGTCGCGACACGAGGGCGATGTCTTCCACGCCTTCCAGCCGGTTCCGTAAACGCGCCATATAGGTGTGGAGTCCCTGGCGAGCTTTGGCGGGAGGGGTGGCGCCCCATACGCGAAATATGAGAATCTCAGCGGGTACAGGTTGCCGTGGAGTCAGCAGGAGCGCGGCCAGCACACATCGCTCCTTGGTCGTTCCGAGGTCGCGCCGCTGGCCGTCGATCCACAGCTCAACGGGGCCTAAGACACGGAACTCCACCCGGCGCCCCTTTGTGGAAAATATCCTCCTGAGTCGATTTTGGCATCGAGGGCCCGGCATGACCAGAGTTCTGGTCATAGTTCACATGGCCGCCAGGGGCCGCACCTACTTGCCAAGTCAGGCCGACTGCAAGTTTTCGTCAAGTTTTCCGATCGACACTCGATTCCAGAAGCAGGTCATTTCGATCCGCGACGGAGGAACGGATGACAACATCCGAGGTCGAAGGGGGTTCGTTGACGGGGCCAATGGGTTTCGAATGGCGTCGGCCGCTCAGCCGGTTCGATCCTGGCTGGTGGGGCGGACTGGGGGACCGGCGCACGGTGCTGGTGGTGGTGGGCTCGCCCGAACTGGGGCAGCCCGTCCTGGACACGGCCCGGCTGGCGAGCACCGATCCGCGGCTGCGGGTGCTCCTCACGACGCTCCCCGGGCCGTCCGATGCGGCGGTCGACGCGCTGCTCAGGGACGCGGGCACCGTGCCGCTGTCGTGGCGCGAGGCGAGGTCCGGCGACTTCGCACTGGTCGTCGCCGCCGGTCTGGCGCCTGGGCGCTGGCCGTCGGCGCCACTAATCGTGTTTCCGTGGAAGGGCATGGAACGCGCAGTGCACCTGGCGGGCAGGAAGATCCACGGGGGACCGGTGGTCCTCGCCTGTGCCCACGAGGTGGACCGCCCCCTGCTGCACGAGACCGGGGCGACCACTGAGGCGGTTGTCGTCGGAGACTCCGTCCACGACAGGATTGTCGCGAGCCTCCCGTTCCGCGACTTCTATCGGCGTGCTCTGGGGGTGGGCCGGCACCGCAGGCTTGTCGTGGTGGCGCTCCCTGCCGCTGGCGCGGCGAACCGTTGCGGAGGCCTCCGCCGTGGCTCGGGGACTCTCGCGCACCGCCTGCTCACCGAGCTGCCCCCCGAGGGCTTCCAGGTCCTCGGCCTCCACGAGCCGGGAACCCTCCCGTCTCCCAGCAGCCCTAGCGCGGCCGACCTGCGGAACGGTCTCGGGCTCCTGCCACTAGAGGCGGACTGGCGCGCGGCGCTCGTCGCCGCCGACTGGATCATCGGCGCGCCCGGTGCGGTGACCCGGTACGGCACGATCACCGGCGTCCCGGTGATGCTCACCGACGCCCCGCCTCGCGCGACGGGGATTTCCTCTGCCGCGGCCTCGTACGGTGTCCGGCTGGTGGCGCACCGTCCGGTCCTGGAGCAGTTGACCGAAGCGGTGGCGCAATGGCGGCCGGACCACGCCCAGACGGTGGTCAGGGGCATCACCTCAGAGCCGGGGCGGTTCGACCGCGCCGTCCGCCGCACGATGTACAGGCTCCTGCGCCTACCGCAGCCCGCCACGATCCCCGTCGCGGAACCGGTCTCGCCGCCGTTCCGCATCGAGTGCCCGGCCGATCGTCCGATCGACGTGTGACAGGAAGGTTGTTATGGAGTGCACGATCCACCCCTGGGTGCCGGGCCCGTTCGGACTGGACGCCCGGCGGGGTTCGACGATGCCCGGGCAGCGCACCGTCCTCGCGGTGGCACACCATCTGACGGCGGCGACGCGGCTGGCGGACGTCATACCGCTGCTGGAGACCGACCGGAGAGTGGCCGTCGCCTACACCGCCGCACCGGCGTCGGTCTTCACCGGCGGACTGGACGCGCATCTGCGGGACCTCGGAGGGCTGGTGCTGCCGTGGGCCCAAGCGGTCACCACCCGGTTCGACCTCGTCGTGGCGGCGAGTCACGGGATGCTGGAGAACCTGCACGGCCCCGTCATGACGGTCCTGCACGGGGCCGGCCCCGGCAAGCTGCTCGGCCGCCTGCGGGGCGCCGGACCTCCGGCCGCGCGGCCGGTCACCGGACTGATCAGGGAGCGGATCGTCGTCGCGGGACGGGTCGTGCCCTCATCGATGGCCCTGGCGCACGAGCGGCACCTGAGCATGCTCGACCGCGAGTGTCCGGAGGCGCGGCCGGTTGCGTTCGTCTGCGGGGACCCGTGCCTGGACAGGCTGACGGCGAGTCTGCCCTACCGCGAGGCGTACCGGCGGTCGCTGGGCGCCGTCGGCGGCAGGCGCTTGGTCCTCGTCAGCTCCACTTGGGGCCGGGACTCGCTGTTCGGGGCGCACCCCGACGTGCTCTTGCGGGTGGCGACCGAGTTGCCGCGCGACCAGTACCAGATCGTCGCGGCACTGCACCCGCACATCTGGTCGTGGTACGGCAGAAGGCAGGTGCTCTCATGGCACGCGGACTGCCTGCGGCTCGGCGTCCGGCTACTGCCACCGGAGGAGGGCTGGCGCGCTGCGCTGGTCGCCGCCGACCGGGTGGTCGGGGACCATGGCTCGGTGACGTACTACGGCGCTGCGCTGGGCGTGCCGGTGCTGCTCGGTGCGTTCCCCGAGGAGAGCGTGGCGCCTGGGACGCACACCGCCGGGCTCGGGGCGGTCGCTCCGCGGGTCGAGTGGGACCGGCCGCTCGTCCCCCAGCTCGCCGAGGCCGCCCACGCGTTCACCAAGCGGGTGCACGACGAGCTGCGCCATGGCCTGAGCTCCCGGCCAGGGGAGGCGGCCCGGCTGATCCGGGCCGAGATGTACCGGTTGATGCGACTGCAGGATCAGGCGCGCTCGCCGGACGTCCTACCCGTACCGGCGCCGTGTCCACCCGCCGCCGGCGTGCAGGCGGCGTGATGGTCATGCTGGTGCGGGTCTGGAAGGAGCCGGCCGAGTACCGCGATACGGGAACGGAACGGGTCCTGGTCGGAGGCCGGGTGCTCCGGCTGGAGCGCTCGCCGACCGGCGGCCCTTTCGAGCCGCCGCTCGACGAGCACTTGGTGGCCGGGCCCGGTGAGACGTCGCGGGACTTGCTCTCCTGTGCGGACGTGATCGTGCGGTACGGCGGTGAACCGGCACTGCACCAGGCGGAGTTCCCGGGATGCCTGGTCGTTGCGGTGAACACGCGCGACGGGTGCCTTCTGGCCGCGGGCGGATGGTCGGCACGACTCGTCCCGGTCCTCGGGGAACGGTGCGGGGAGGCGGACGCGTCGGCGTTCGCCTCGGCCATCCATGCCTGGATGGTGGCGGGCCTTCCACTCGATGCGGTCACGCGCCTCACAGCTGTACGGGGCAACGCCGTCGCCCAGGTCAGGGTCCGGGATCCGGCCGTGCGGGCGGCTCCTGGGGCGCCGGCGGTTCGGACTGAGCTTCGTCGAGCCGTTCCCTGACCGGTGTTGCCTGCGGGGCGCCGAGCTCGGTGTAGATGGCGAGCGCCTGTTCCAGAAAGCGACGCTCGTCCGCCCCGGCGCCCTGGTGCGCCGCCACTCTGGCGAGTTCCCACAGGGCGCCGGCCTCCACGTGGCGCGCGCCCGCCTCCCGGGCGACGCCGTGGGAGGCGTGGAGCGCCTCCGCTGCCTTGTCCGGGTGCCCCGCCAGCAGACGGGCCTGGCCCAGACAGGTCAGGGTCCGCGCCTGGTGGTAGGGCTCGTCGAGCCGCACGAACGTGTCCAGCGCGCCGGTCAGCACGGCCTCGGCCTCATCGTGCCGCCCTGACGCGCTGAGCGCTTCGCCGATGTGCCGTTCCATGAGCGCTATGCCGCGCGGACGGTCGAGTGCCGCGTGCACGTCCCGCGCCTCCCTGAACAGGCCCACGGCGGGGGCCAGGTCGCCGGTGGCGAATGCGACGAGGCCGAGCCCTTCCAGGGCCGCCGCCTCGCCGAGTCGATGGCCGGTCTGCCGCTCAAGCGCGAGCGCCGCCTCATAACGGTCGCGGGCGGCATCGATCTCCTGGAGGTTGAGGTGGGCCACGCCGAGGCCCTCCAGCATCCGCGCCTGAGCGCGCGGGTCTTCGCAGCTGCGGGCGGCGACGAGCCCCAGCTCGTACATCCGTACCCACGCTCGGTAGTGCTTGCGGTGGAGGAACAGCGGCCATTCCGCCTCGCATAGCTGCCACGCGACGGAGTGCAGCCCGGCCTCATGCGCGTCCCGGGCGACAGCGGCGAGGTTGTGCCGCTCCTGCTCAAGCCAGGACAGGGCCATGGGACGGTTCGTGAGCGCGCCGTTGCGCCGTCCGGAGGTGTAGCGGTCGCCCAGATGCCACCGTCCGGGCATCAGGAGGAGGTCGGCGGTGACCGCGGACGTGAGGTACCAGTCCGCCAACCGGGCCAGCGCCTCTTCCCGGTCGGGCGCCGCTGCCGGTTCATGGGCCTTGTCACGGGCATGCAGCCGAACCAGGTCGTGGAAGAAGTAGCGCTCGTCTCCGGCTTCGATCAGGAGGCTGGCGTCCACCAGATCGTGCAGCAGGTCTGCGGCGTGGCCTTCGTCCGTTCCGAGCAGGGCCGCGGCCGCGGCCACATCGAAGTCGGCCCCGGGATGGACGCCGAGCAGCCGGTAGGCACGTGCGTGTGCGTCGTCGAGAGCCTGGTATGAGGTGTTGAACACGGCGTCCACCGAGATATCTCCCTCTCCGGTGCGCAAGGCCGACAGCCGACGCGCCTCGTCGCCGAGCTCGGCGACGGCGCGTGCGATCGGCCAGCGCCGCCGAGCGGCGAGGCGGGCGCCCGACGCGCAGACCGCGAGCGGCAGCGTCCCGCAGAGGGCCACGAGCGATCGGGCGTGCTCGCGTTCCGCCCTTATCCGGTCCGCGCCGATCAGACGCTCCAGCAGTTCCAGCGCACCCGTCACACCAAGCGGATCCACGTCCACGAAGCGTGCGCCGTCGACGACGAGCCCCGATAGGCGACGCCGGGAGGTGACCACGACCAGTGACCCGCCTGCGCCGGGCAGCAACGGCCTGACCTGGGCCGCCGAGACCGCGTTGTCGAGAAGAACGATGAGGCGGCGTCCCGTGGTCATGGATCGGAACAGGGCCGCCTGCTCGTCGATGCTGGACGGGATGCTCTCTGGCAGAGCACCGAGCGCCCGCAGGAAGCGTTCCAATGGCTCGTCCGGGGGAAGCGGATCGGCTCCGGAGAATCCGCGCAGGTCGACGAATAACTGACCCTCGTATTCGCCTTTCACCTCATGTAACCAGTGCAGGGCCAGTGTGGTCTTCCCTACACCGCCTGCCCCGATGATCACGACGAGCCCCTGCCGGCCCGTGTGCGCACGAAGCTCCGCCATTTCGTCGTGGCGGCCGGCGAACAGCCCGGGCGCAGGAAGTTGCGCCGGAGCGGGGAGAGACGCGCTTGGCGGCATGGTGATGTGGACACCGCCGGCGATGGAACCCGCCTGAACGCTGGAACCCGCTATCGTTCCGGTCAGTTCGTTGGCCCACCGGTCCCGTTCGTCGGGAGACTGCACCATCGATCCATCCCATGACATGGCGGACGAGAGGGTTCGCGCCCGGTCCACTCTTTAAGTTACCTCGCCTTTATGGGGCGCCATCAATTGACGTTGCGGTCGGCGAAAATTCGGCGAGAACTGCTGGTTTCGGTTATTGGATTGCCGGAGTCCTCGTGATGAACTGTGAGGGTGACAGATCCGATGACCGTCGCAGTCGCGACCGCGATGGCGGGCAAGGCCGTCGAGGTCGCCGGAGAACCGGTCCGGGCCGCCGTCGCCGAACTCTCCCGGCGAGTCCGTGAACGGTTCCGGGGACGTCCGGCTGACGAGGAGGCCCTGGCGAGAGCGGTCGGCGATCCGGCTCCCGACCAGATCGCAGGGCTCGCGGGCGCCGTCGAGCGCCTCATGGCCGAGGACCCCGGATTCGGTGTGGAGCTGCGGAATCTCTGGAACCAGGCCCAGACCAACGCCGCCGCTACGAACGACGGCGTGGTCAACGTCCTTAACGGCCGGGCCGGAAGGGTGATCCAGCTCAGGGACGTCCACGGCGACCTGAACATCGGCTGATCTCTCCTCGCGGCGGGGTTAGCCGAAGGTGGGGAGGCCGTAGCGGTCCTGGTCGGAGGGGCGCGGGGCCTCGGGGCCGTCGCGGCCGAGGCGGAGCATGCGGCAGACGCGCACCGTGCGGAACTCGCGGCCCCGGACGCGGAACACGTGGCCCGGCGTCGCCCGGATGCCGTCGGCGATCCTGGTCCACTCGGCGAGTTCGGCGTCCGACGGGGGGTCGCCCTGGAACTCGCGGAGCCGGGGCATCAGGTCGGTGAAGTGGCGCGCCAGCCGGTCGCGGGCCTCGTCGGGGTCGTCGCCGCCGGTGAGCGGGGCCCAGGCCTCGCCGTCGACCTCCACCGCGATGAAGGTGGGAGGGAGCAGCACGACCCCCGGGTGCGTGCGGACGGCGTGCCGCGCCTCCGTGCGGATCATGTCGGGCACCGTGCCGGCCACCGGCAGCCGCCCGACGAGGTTCAGCCGGAGCTGCGCCTCCCACTGGCCGCACGGCGCCGGCGGGTCGAGCAGGTGGTCGCGCAGCAGGGCGTCGGCGGTGAGGTCGGCGTCGGTGGACCGGGGCGGCTCCATCACCCGGTCGCCGAGCAGGATGAACTTCTCCACCCGGACGACGCGGTAGCGGCGGTCGCCGATCTCCCACTCGTCCTTGGCGAGTTGCTCGCCCTCCTCCGGGTCGAGCCGCGCGGCCGCCGCGAGCATCGCCCGGGCGGTCGGGGGATCGGTCTCCCGCGCGGCGGCGGTGCGCAGGTCGATCGCGAGGTTGAAGCGGGCGCTGGCCGGGCCGTCCGCGCCCAGCGACCCGATCCGCCATTCTTTCCCGAATTGCACCGCATGGCCGAATTCGGGGGATCCTGCGGGAAAGAGCTTCGGATACTGCCGAATCCGCTCACCGAGTTCCCGATCTCGGACGTCCGCGACCGGGTCCAGCCGGGCCACCACGTTGATGTGATCGTACCCGTGCATCAGCGGGAAGGTCATGCCCGCATCTTGGCCGGATGAGGCACCGCCCGCACGGCTTTTCCCGTATTCGAACGCCGGGAAGATTCGAGCTTGATGGTATTTGCGGAGTTTATTCGACGGGCTATTCGGTAAGGGTGATAACGACTTTCACATCGTCCGGATGGGGGGTTTCCGGTGGGCCGTCCGGCACGGCGGCACGGGAGCCGCCGCCGTGCCGGACGGCGGTCTCACGGAGCGGGCGTCAAGGACTGCTGCAGGTGAGGGCCGGGGCCGCCTGGTTCCCGCTCGGGGCGTTGACGGTGAAACCGAACGAGGCGGACGCGCCCGGCGCGAGACCGGCGTTCCAGCCGACCGGCTTCACCGTGACGACGTTGCCGCTCGTGCTCGGCGTCCCGTTCCACAGGCCGCTGATCTGCTGGCCCGAGCCCATCGTCAGGACGGCCGTCCACGAACTGACCGCACTGGCGCCCGCCACGATGGTCACCTGGCCGTTGAAGCCCGTGTCCCACTGCGCGGTGCGCGCGTAGGAGCAGGTGACGGTGCCCGGATCTCCCGGGTCGCCCGGGTCGCCCGGGTCAGTGCCGCCCAGGGCTTCGAGGGACGCGTTGTACGCGGGCTTCTTGCCGTAGTTGTCGTCGAACAGCAGTGCGGCACCCTGGCCGGGGAACACGTCGGGCACCCACGAGTACTTGTCGGTGACTCCCCAGACGGTGATGACGGTGCAGCGCGACACGGCGAGGCACGCGGAGACGACCTTCTTGTAGTCGTTCGCCTGGATGGCCAGCTTGGAGCCGTCGGCGGGCGTGGACATGCGGACGTCCAGCTCGGTGATGTGCACGTCCACGCCCAGGTCGGCGAAGCGCTGCATGTTCGCCTGCATGTCGGACGGGACGTTCCCCAGCGTCAGGTGCGCCTGGAGGCCCACGCAGTCGATCGGGACGCCGCGCGCCTTGAAGTCCTTGACCAGGGCGTAGACGGCGTCGCTCTTGGAGTTCCGGCCGTCGATGTTGAAGTCGTTGTAGCAGAGCTCGGCGGTGGGGTCGGCCGCGCGCGCCGCCCGGAACGCCTCCTCGATGTAGCCGTCGCCGATGACGCGCTGGAACACCGAGTCGCGCCGCACGCCCGAACCGTCCTGGAAGGCCTCGTTGACGACGTCCCAGTAAGCGATCTTGCCCGCGAAGTGGCCGGCCTCCTTCGCGATGTGGCCGCGCATGGCGCTCAGCAGGTCGTCCCGCGAGGAGATGCCGCCGACCCAGCCCGGGAGCTGGTTGTGCCACACGAGGGTGTGCCCCCGGATCTTCATGCCCTGGGCCTGCGCGTGAGCGACGAGCTGGTCGGCCGGACCGAAGTTGAACGAGTTCCGGGACGGCTCCGTGGTGTCCCACTTCATCTCGTTCTCGGGCGTGAGCTGGTTGAACTCGCGGTCGAGCGTGGAGGCGTACGCCGCCTCGCCCATGTGGGACTGGGCGGCGGCGGCCCCGAAGACCCGGCCCTTGGCCGCGGCGGCCTCCTTGAGCGTGCCCGGGGCGGCCGCCGCGGGGAGCGCGACGGCCACCAGCGCCGCCAGGAGCAGTGCGCCCGCGCCGAGCAGCGCGATGAGTGCTCTCCTCATGGTCTCGTTCTCCTTGGGGTGGGGGAGAGGCCTTCGAAAAGTTTCGACATTCTTTCGACGGCCGATTGGAAAGTAACCCCAGGGCTCCCGGGCGTCAACGGCCTTTCCTCGCTTTTCAGAGGCCAGTGCTGCCGACCTGCGATCGGAGTCGAGATCATTGGTCGAAAGGTTTCGATCCCGCCCCGCCGTGAGACGGGTCTCCCGCCCGCCGCTCTCCCGCCGCATCGATGGGTATCGCACCTGGAGGCCGCCGTTCGAAAACGTGCGAGAAAAGGGAGGTTGAGACCATTGAAAGAATGATCGATAGGGCATCTCTCCAAGTGGGGGAGAAACGGAATCCAATCGCCGGCTGGTCGTTTTCTCCTGCCTGGAAACAGTGGATCGCGGTGCTCGGGCGAGCGCCGCGGCGGAAGGGAGATCGATGGACTCTCCGGCAGTGCCGCGCGCCGACCTCGTGCTGGAGGGCGGCGGCGTGAAGGGCATCGCGCTGGTCGGCGCGATCGCCGAGACGCAGGCGCGGGGGTACCGGCTCGGCGCGCCGGCCAGGGTCGCCGGGACGTCCGCGGGCGCGATCGTCGGTTCGCTGCTGGCGGCCGGGATGCCGGTCCCCGACATGGTCGCGCTCATGCGCGAGCTCGACTACCGGTCGTTCCAGGACGGCTCGCGCTTCGCCGTCGTCCGCGGTCTGTCCCTGCTCACCACGCTCGGGCTGCACAAGGGCGACGCCCTGCACCGGTGGATAGCGGCGCGCCTGAAGGAATGCGGGGTCGAGACGTTCGGGCAGCTGAAACTGAGCGATCCCGATTCGGCGCTGCCGCCGGGCCGCGCCTACAAACTCGTCGTCGTGGTCTCCGACATCAGCAGCGGCCGAATGGTCCGCCTTCCGTGGGACTACGAACGGTACGGCCTGGACCCCGACGAGCAGTCCGTCGCGGACGCGGTGCGCGCCTCGGCGTCCATTCCGGTGTTCTTCCGGCCGTGCCGGATCTGCCGGAAAGACGGCCGCGCATGCGTCCAGGTGGACGGCGGGATGCTGTCCAACTACCCGATCACCATCTTCGACCGCGATGACCGCGAGCCCCGCTGGCCGACGTTCGGGGTGAAACTGTCGGCGCGTCCTCTGCCCGGGGGCGTCTTCCCGCGGTGGCGCGCCGTCCGCGGCCCCGTCGGCTACGGGCGCGCGCTCGTCACGACGATGGCGGAGGCGCACGACCGGGAGCAGATGGACGAGCCGGCCCTCGTGGCCCGCACGATGTTCGCCCGCACCGACGGCGTCCTCGCGACCGACTTCGACCTCGACGCGGCGACCCGCGACCGCCTCTACGCGGCGGGCCGCGAGGCGGCGGCCCGCTTCCTCGACGGCTGGGATCACCGCGCCTACCTGGCACGTCACCGGACGCCCCGGCCCCGGCCCCTCGCGAGCCCGGCCGCCGACTGAGGCACGCCGTTTGTCGAATCTACGTACTTACGTAATAGTGGAGGCGTGACAGAGGAGACGCTGGCGGAACGCGTCGCGCGCCTGGAGGAGCGCGTCGCCGCGCTGGAAGGGCCCGGCACCGAACGCCCGGAACCGGCCGGCGTGTTCTGGGCCCTGGACGCCCTGAAAGAGCGGGCCGACGAGCCCGGCGCGGTGCTGTTCACCGGCTCGGTGACGCTCCCGTCCGGCGAGCACTACGAATGGCAGCAGGGGCACAGGGCCGACGACCTGATGGCGGACGACTGGTCGCAGAGCGCCGAGACGCTCTCGGCGCTCGCGCACCCCGTCCGGCTGCTCCTGCTCCGGGAGATCATGCAGGGCGCCCGCACCACCGCCGAGCTGGCCGCCCACGAGAGCCTCGGCACGACGGGCCAGCTCTACCACCATCTGCGCCAGCTGGTCGCGGCCGGCTGGCTGCGCACCACCGGACGCGGGCGCTACAGCGTCCCCGGCGAACGGGTGGTGCCGATTCTGACCGTGCTGGCGGCCACCCGCCGCTGACCGACCCGACGGAGGGGCGATGCTCAGGACACTCGCACGATTCAGGACACTGTTCATCCTGCTCGGCCTGCTACTGGCCCTCACCGTGTCCCTGCACGGCGTCGACGCGCTCTGGTGGCTCGGGATGGCCCTCGTCGTGGCGGGGTTCGTGCTGTTCTTCGTGCGCAGCGGCCCCTCGGACGCGGCACCGGTCGTCCTGCGCAGCCCGGTCGAAGGACGCTGGGTGCCCGTCAACAGCCCCGCCGACAAGGTGCCCAGCCACGGAACCCACGAGCTGGGCCAGACCTACGCGATCGACCTGGTCCACGTCCCGGACGGCGAATGGAGCGCCACGCGGAGCTGGCCCCTCGCGGCACGCCCGGACACGTTCCCCTCGTTCGGGCGGGACGTCCTCGCACCGGCCGACGGCGTCGTCGTCCAGGCGAGCGGATGGCAGCGCGACCACTGGAGCCGGAACTCCTGGCCCGGCGTCCTCTACCTGATGGTCGAGGGGATGGTGTTCCGCCAGCTGCTGTCACTGCTGACGCTGTCGGCGGGACGGTTCGTCGTCGGCAACTCCGTCACCCTCGACCTCGGCGACGGCACGTACGCGGTCTTCGCCCACCTGCGCCGCGGCTCGACGCGCGTCTCCAAGGGCGACCGGGTCCGGGCCGGGGACGTCCTCGGCGAGGTCGGCAACTCCGGCAACTCCTCCGAGCCGCACCTGCACTTCCACCTCATGGACCGCCCTCGCCCGCTGGCCGCCGCAGGCCTCCCGTTCGCCTTCCCTTACGAGAGCGGCGGCGAGGCCCGGACCGGCGTCCCCGGCGGGCGCCGTCCCTTCACCACCGCGGCCGGGGCTCCGGCCCGCTGAGCCGGCGCCGCCCGGGTCAGAGCGTGGCGGCCAGCTCGTCGAGGGCGGTGGTGAGCACGTCCACGCCCTTCAGGAACTCGGCGATCTCGATGTGCTCTTCGTCGGAGTGGTCCAGCGAGCTGTCGCCCGGCCCGTACGTCGCCATGGGCACGTCCCAGTGCGGCGCGACGGTGTTCATGTCGGAGGTGCCCGTCTTGAGGGTCGGCCGGGGCGTCCCGCCGTGCCGCCGGATCGCGGCCGACACCGCCCGCACCACCGGGTCGGCCCGCCCCCGGCGCACCGCCGGGACATGCCGGACGATCGTGACCTCCCCGCCGTTCGCGCGGGCGCGCAGCCGCGCGGCCAGGGCATCGGCGTCGTACCCGGGCGGGACGCGGCAGTCGACGTCGAGCCGCGCCTCGGTGGGGTCGCCGTGGACGCCGCGCAGCGTGGCGGCGGGCAGCCCGAACGCGCCGTGGTCGCGCTCGGGGCCGAGCGCCTCCAGCAGGTCGTGCCAGAACGCCACCGCGACCTCGGTGGCCTTGGCCGCGGGGTTGGTGGAGTGCGTCGCGGCGCGGGCCACCCGGTACTCGACGTCGATCTTGCCCTTGTAGCCGAGCACCACCCGCGACCAGCCGCTCGGCTCCCCGACCAGCAGCGCGTCCGGCGCTGGGACGGTGCGCGCCAGGTGCTCCCCGCCCCGCGACAGCCGCTCCTCCTCGACCGCGCCCACCACCCGCAGCGTGCCGGGGAACGAGGGCCGGGCCGCCGCCGCGCTGATCATCGCGGCGAGCGGCCCCTTGGCGTCCGCGGCGCCCCGGCCGACCAGGCGGCCGCCCTCGCGCCGCGCCGGCAGCGGCCGGTCGACGGTGTCGAGGTGGCTGAGCAGCATCACCACGGGCCCCCGGCCGGTGCCGATGTCGCCGATCACGTTGCCGGCCTCGTCCCGTCCCGCGGCCATGCCGAGGTCGTTCATGACCTTCTCCAGGTACCGCGCCAGCTCGTCCTCCCGCCCGGACGGGGAGGGGATGGACAGCATCGCGTGCAGCAGTTCGACGGGGCCGCTCATCGGGGTTCCTCCATGGATGCCCCGACCTTCGGGCCGGGGAAGAAACGGTCTTCTATGGAGCAGGGCCGAGCAGCTGGGGCGTTTCGGCGTCCGCCGGAGTGGCTGGCAGCGAGGCTGCTAGAACGTTGGTTATGGCGCGGCAGGTCAGGCGGGCGTTCAAGTACCGCTTCTACCCCACCGAGGAGCAGGCGGCTGAGTTGTCGCGCACGTTCGGCTGTGTGCGGTTGGTGTACAACAAGGCGCTGGAGGAGCGCACCCGGGCCTGGCACGGCGAGAAGCGCCGGATCTCCTACGCGCAGTCGTCGGCGGCGCTGACGCAGTGGAAGAAGACCGAGGAGCTGGCCTTTCTGGCCGAGGTGTCGTCGGTTCCGTTGCAGCAGGCGCTGCGGCATCTGCAGACGGCGTTCGCCAACTTCTTCGCCAAGCGGGCCGCCTATCCGCGGTTCAAGTCGCGCAAGCGGTCGCGTGCGTCGGCCGAGTACACCCGCAGCGCCTTCACCTTGCGCGACGGTCGACTGACGCTGGCGAAGTTGGGGGCGCCGCTGGACATCCGCTGGTCGCGACCGCTGCCCGAAGGAGCCGAGCCGAGCACGGCGACGGTGTCGCGCGATAGAGCGGGCCGCTGGTTCGTGTCCCTGCTGTGTCAGGACACCATCGCCGGTGGCCCCGCCACGGACGCGTTGGTGGGGGTGGACGCAGGGATCACCGCGCTGGTGACTCTGTCGTCCGGGGAGAAGATCGCCAATCCCCGGCATGAGCGTCGTGACCGCGCTCGCCTGGCCAGAGCGCAGCGCAACCTGGCCCGCAAAGCCCCCGGCTCGGCGAACCGGGACAGGGCCCGCCGGAAGGTGGCCCGCGTGCATGCGCGGATCGCCGATCGGCGCCGCGACTTCCTGCACAAGCTGTCGACTCGTCTCGTCCGTGAGAACCAAACGGTCGTGATCGAAGATCTCGCGGTCCGCAACCTTCTGAAGAACCGCAGACTCGCCCGCGCGATCTCGGATGCGGCGTGGGCGGAACTGCGCTCCATGCTGGAGTACAAGTGCGCCTGGTACGGCCGTGACCTCGTCGTGATCGACCGCTGGTTCCCCTCCACCAAGCTGTGCGGAACCTGCGGCACGGTCCGCACCAAGCTGCCGCTCAACTTCCGCGAATGGACGTGCGAATGCGGCGTTGTGCATGACCGCGACGTGAACGCCGCGCGCAACATCAGGGCCGCCGGGCTGGCGGCATCGGCCTGTGGAGACGGTGTAAGACCTCAACGGGACACCTCCCGGACGGGGCGGTCGTCGGCGAAGCAGGAAACCCAGCGGGCGACCGCCGGAACCCCCCGCTCATGGGCGGAGGAGGAAGTCAAATGATCTCCAGGGTCGTGCCGGCGCCGGACAGGGCCGCGGTGACCGGGCGGGGGATCCGCCCGTCGCCGATCGACACCCGGGGGACGCCCGCGAGCAGGGCCTCGCGGGAGGCGATGAGCTTGCGGTGCATGCCGCCGCTCGCCGCGTGGGGGACGGGGCCCTCGCGCGGGAGCGGGCAGCGGTCCAGCAGGGAGTCCTCGTCGGACGCGTCGCGCAGCACGCCCGGCGCCGCGGTCAGCAGGACCAGCCGCTCGGCGCACAGGGCGCCCGCGACCGCCGCCGCGACCCGGTCGGCGTCCACGTTCACCGGGGTGCCGTCCTCGCCCAGCGCGGGCGGCGACACCACCGGGACGAACCCGGCGCCGACCAGCACGTTCAGCACCCGGGGCCGGACGCCGGTGAGCCGCCCGCTGTGATCGTCCCGGACGATGACGGTGCGGCCGTCGCGCACGGTGCGCTGCGCGGTCTTGCGCCGCGCCCGCAGCAGCCCGCCGTCCAGCCCCGTCAGGCCCACGGCCGGGACGCCGTGCGCGGCCAGGGCGCGCAGCAGCCGCGGCTTGACCCGCCCGGCGAGCGCCAGCGTGAGGACCTCCAGCATGGCCGGATCGGTGTGCCGGCTGGTCACGCCGCTCGGCGAGACGAGGGTGCGGGCGGGCACGCCGAGGTCCCCGGCGAGCCGGTCGACGTCGGCGGCGCCGCCGTGCACGAGGACGGCCCGGCCCGCGAGCCCGGCGAGGTCGGCGCACACCGTCTCGGCGGGCACCCTGCCGCCGCACTTCACCACGACGATTCCGCTCGAACCGGCCCCCATCAGACCGGGTGCAGGCCGGGGAACCCCAGGCCGAGGGTCTCGGGCTGGCCGGTGCGGATGTTCAGGCACTGCACCGCGGCACCCGCCCCGCCCTTCACCAGGTTGTCCAGCGCGGCGATCGCGGTGACGCGGTCGCCGTCCACGGCGAAACCGACGTCGCAGTAGTTGGACCCGGACAGCAGCTTCGGATCGGGGAGCCGGTGCGTCCCCGTGCGGTGCGCGACGATCCGGACGAACGGCTCGCCGACGTAGCGCTCGCGGTAGGCGCGGCGGACGGCCTTCTCATCGACGGGCCCCGAGCCGGTCGCGTGGCAGACGACCTGCACCCCGCGCACGGCCTCGACCCCGGTGGCGGTCATCCTGGCGTTCAGCCCGGTCAGCCGCGCCACCTCCGCTTCGTGGCGGTGCCGCACCGGGGCGAACACCCGCAGCGCGCCGCTGCGTTCGGCGTGCAGGTTGGCGTCCCCGGCGAGCGCGCCCGACCCGCTCGACCCGGTGCGCGCGTCGATCTGCACGTCCGGGCCGATCAGCCCGGTCAGAGGGTGCAGCGCGAGGATCGCCGCCGCGGCCATGCACCCGGGCACGCTGATGAGGTCCGCCTCGGCCAGCTCCGCGCGGAACAGTTCGGGGACGCCGGGGACGAACGCGCCGAGCAGTTCGGGCGCGGTGTGCGGGACGCCGTAGTACCGCTCGTAGACGGCGGGGTCGGGGTCGCGGAAGTCGCCCGACAGGTCGATGACCGTCTTGGCCCGTCCTCTCATCTCGGGCAGCAGGTCCATAGTGGCCTTGTGCGGGGTCGCCATCAGCAGCACGTCGCAGGCGTCGAGGTCGTCCGGGGCGCTGAACAGCAGGTCGGTCTGGGCCCGCAGGTTGGGGTGGACGGAGTCCACGCGGCGCCCGGGGAACCGGGTCGAGACCGCGTGCGCGACCTCCGTCCCCGGATGGCCGATGAGCAGCCGCAGCAGCTCGCCGCCGAGATATCCGGCGGCGCCGATGACGCCGGCCCGGATCACGCCGCCTCCAGCACGTGGGAGACGATCGCGTCGGCGACGTCCACGTCCTCGCCGTGCGCGTCCTGGAACCCGCGGAACTCGACGGTGTGGTTGACCTCCAGGACGAGCGGCCCCTCGGGTCCCTCGATCAGGTCGACGCCCAGGATCCCGCCGCCCACGGCCCGCGCGGCCCGCAGGGCCGGCTCGACGAGTTCCGGGGTGAGCGGGCAGGGCTCGGAGCGCGCGCCCCGGGCGGCGTTGGTGCGCCAGCCGTCCGCGTAGCGGTACGTCGCGCCCACCACCGCCTCCCCGGCCACGATCACCCGGATGTCGCGTCCCGGTTTGTCGACGAGTTCCTGCAGGTAGACGATGTGCTGGAGCGGTGAGGGCAGGGCGGCCCGGTGCTCCAGGACGGTCTGCGCCGCCTCCCGGTCGCGCACCGCCGCCGCGAGCCGTCCCCACGACCCCGTCAGCGGTTTGATCACCACGGGGAAGCCCAGCCGCTCGGCGGCCTCGGCGCCCTCGTCCGGGGTCAGCGCGACCGCCGTGCGCGGCGCGGGGACGCCGGCGCGCTCCAGCTCCAGCGAGGTGCGCAGCTTGTCGCCGCAGACGGCGATCACCTCCGACCGGTTGACCGCCGGCACCCCGCGCGCCTCCAGGATCATCGACGCGTAGAGGCCGCGGCTGTGGGAGATCTCCCGGTTCAGGGCGGCCGCGTAGCGCGGCCCGTCCGCGGCACGGCCCAGCTCGGCGCTGAACCGGCGGGTGTCCACGTGCGCGTACGGCACCCCCCGGCGCTCCAGCGCGGCGAAGATGCGCTTCTCCTCGTACCGCACCCGGGAGGCCAGCACGGCCACCGGCCTCACTCGCCCCAGTCCTCCTCGATCTCGGGGGCGAGCGCGAGGGTCACCGGGTCCAGGCCGACCACCTCCAGCTCGCTGGAGCAGTCGGCGCACTGCGCGATCTCGCTGAGCCGGACCGGCTCGGCGAGCTGGACCGGGCCCTCACACTCGGGACAGGTCTGGGTCATGCGTGCCACCTCCATGGGTTCCGCCGGTCAGGTTCAGCGCCGCGGCGACGACGGCGCCCGTCGTGATGCCGTACCGGTCGAGCAGGTACTCCTGGCCGCCCGCGCGCTCGGCGAACGTGTCGGGCATGCCGACCCGCGCCACCCGGGCCGGCGCGTGCTCGGCGAGGGTCTCGGCGACGGCGCCGCCGAGGCCGCCCGAGCGCCAGTGCTCCTCGACGGTGACGACGCCCGCGGTGCCCTCGGCCGCCGCGACCACGGCCGCGACGTCGAGCGGGCGCAGCGTGTGCAGGTTGAGGACGGAGGCCCGCACGCCCCGCTCGGCGAGCCGGTCGGCGGCGCGCACCGCGGCGAGCACCGGATGCGGCCCGCAGGCGACGATCGCCACGTCCCCGCCGCGCCGCAGCCACTGCGCCCGCCCGATCTCGAACGGGCCGGCCCCGGGCGCCGCGCCGTCCAGGTCAGGGGTGGCGGAGCGGCCGAGCCGGACGTAGGCGGGACCGGGCAGCGCCGCGCACTGCCGGACGGCCTCGCCCGCCTGCCCCGCGTCGCCCGGGACGACCACGGTGAAGCCGGGCAGCGCCCGCATCACGGCCAGGTCCTCCAGCGCGTGGTGGGTCGGGCCGAGGTGCCCGGCGGCCAGCCCGCCGTGGGTGGCGACGATGCGGACCGGCAGCGCGTTGTACGCGATGTCGATCTTGATGGCCTCCAGGGCCCGGGTCGCGGCGAAGGTCGCCATCGTCGTGACGAACGGGACGTTTCCGCTGGCGGCCAGGCCCGCGGCCGTCCCCATCAGGTTGTGCTCGGCGATGCCGAGGTTGAGGTAGCGGCCGGGGACCTCGGCGAAGGCGGCCGCCTCGAACAGCCCGGTGTCGCTGTCCAGGCAGAACAGCCGGTGGTCGGCGCGCATCAGCTCGGGCAGCAGGTCGCGGTACACCTCCCGCGCGGAGCGCGGCCGGGCCGTCCCTGGGGCGGCCGTCACGAGCCGGCCCTCCTGCGCCGGGCCTGGAGCACGGCCAGGGACCGTTCGGCCTGGCGGCCGCTCAGCCTCGCGTAGTGGCTGCGCGTCTCCGCCTCCAGCGACGGCAGGCCGCGCCCCTTTACGGTGCGGGCGATGACCGCCACCGGAGGCCCCGCCCCGGTTCCATTGGGGGCGAGCGCCTCGCGCAGCGCGCCGAAGTCGTGGCCGTCCACCTCGCGCACCGTCCAGCCGAAGCTGCGCCAGCGGTCCGCCAGCGGCTCCAGCCCGATCGCGTCCTCGGTTGGGCCGGTGATCTGGAGGCGGTTGCGGTCGACGACGGCCGTCAGGTTGCCGAGGCCGAGCGCGGCCGAGGCCATGGCCGCCTCCCAGACCGCGCCCTCCTGCAACTCCCCGTCACCGAGGACGGCGAAGCAGCGGCGGCCCCGGTCGGCGACGGCGAACCCGTTGGCGAGCGCGAGCCCGTGCCCGAGCGAACCGGTGGGCATCTCCACGCCGGGCACCGCGCGGACCGGATGGCCCATCAGCCTGCTGCCCGGCCGCGAGTACTCCGCCAGCTCCGCGACGGGGAAGAAGCCCCGCTCGGCGAGCACCGCGTAAAGGCACATCGCGCCGTGCCCCTTGCTGAGGATGAAGATGTCACGGTCCAGCGCGGCGGGGCGGCGCGGATCGACCCGCATCACCTCGAAGTACAGGAGCGTGAGGATCTCCACCAGCGACATCGACCCGCCGAGGTGGCCGCCCTCCGGGCCGGCGCACATCCGAACGATGTGCTCGCGGACCCGGTGGGCGACCGTGGGCAGGTCCGCCTCCGGTGGGTCGGCCGGTGCCGCCGCGCCCATCAGCGCCCGCCGGGAAGCGAGGTGAGCACGAAATGGCCGGGCAGATGGACGGCGAGGCCCTCGCGGATCTCGGCCACGAGCGCGTCCCCGTCCAGCCGGATCGTGGAGGACCGGCGGTCCAGCAGCGTCGCGGCGGCGGTGAAGTCGCCGACCAGGGCCGTGCCCGCGGGCACCATGCGGGTCCTGCTGACCTTGACGCCCTGCACGGCGAGCCGTTCCAGGAACGCGCCGTCCTCGACGAGCGGCCACCAGTCGTCGGGGTGCATGACGATCCCGTCCGCGGACCCGCCGTACCACTCGCACAGCGCCGCCGTCGCCAGCAGCGTCCGGGCCGCCGAACCGCCGTCCGACGGGTCGGCGGGACGTTCGCGCAGGCCCGGGACGCGCAGCAGACCCTGGATCGGTCCCGTCCCGTTGAGCAGCACGTCGTTCTCCGCCGTGCCGAGCCGCACCAGCAGGCGGTAGTCGACGAACGCGGCGAGGGCGGCCGGATCGGCGAGGATCTCCTTGGGCACCGGCACCGAGGCCCGCACCACCTGCGTCCGGACGGTCGCCGAGCCCACCTCGAACTCCCACTCGGGAGCGGCGTCGTCCGGCGAGGTGTTCTCGGCCCGCTCGGTGAAGACGACGACCTCGTCGGCGTCCACGACGGCCTTGCGGAGCAGGTGCCGGACGGTGAGCCGGGGACGGCGCTTGGCCGGCGGGAACAGATCGCTGATGGAGGCGCGCAGCCCGACCGCCGCGTCCGGCCCGTACCGGGCGTGGGCGAGCGCGAACTCCTCGCCCGGGCTGCGCCGGGTCAGTTCGGGATCGTCCAGCAGCATGCGCACTTCGGACACGGGCACCTCCGGCATGGTCAGACCCCCAGGGAACGGCCGCCGTCGACGACCTGGACGGTGCCGGTCACGAAGCTCGCTCGGGCGCTCAGCAGGAACACCCCGGCCGCCGCGACCTCCTCCGGCCGCGCGACCCGGCCGAGCGGGATGCCCGCCTCCCGCGCGACGCGTGCGGTCTCGGCCCCGGGCTCGCCGGTGATGCCGGACAGCAGCGCGTCCGTCGCGGTGTAGCCGGGCGCGAGGACGTTGACGGTGACGTCCCCGGCGCCGAGTTCGTGCACGAGGGTCTTGGCGTAGCCGACCAGCCCGGTCCGCACGATCCCCGACAGCGCGAACGCGGGGATGAGGTCGCGGATCGTCTCGCTGGTGACCATCAGGACCCGGCCCCAGCCGGCGTCCCGCAGGTGCGGGAGCGCGGCCTGCACGAGCCCGATGTGGGAGACCATCGCGAGGTCGAGCGCGGCGCGGTAGTCGTCCGGGCCGAACGCCCCGGTCGGCCCGGCGGGCGGCCCGCCCGCGTTGGTGACCATGATGTGGACGGCGCCGTGCTCGGCGGCGGCGTCGTCCACCCACGCCCGCGCCGCCTCCGTGTCGCGCACGTCCAGCGGGCGGGTCCCGACCTCCGCGCCGAGGTCCGCGCGGATCCCGTCGCGGGCCTTGGCCAGCCGGCCGGGGTCGCGGCCCGCGATCGACACCGTGGCGCCCTCGCGCACCAGGTCGCGGGCGATCGCGAGCCCGATGCCCGCCGACCCGCCCGCGACCAGGGCCACCTTCCCGTTCAGTCCGAGGTCCACGTCACACCCTCTTCTCGTAGCCGTACCGGTGCAGCAGCGGGAGCGCCATGAGCGTGGTCGCGGAACGCTGGGGGCGGGGCAGCGCGGCCTGCCACCTGCGGTCCTCCTCGATCCGGGTCCGGCCGCGGCCGAACCGGTCGGGGTTGCCGGTGACCGTGTGGTTGCCGCCGAGCTCCACCGTCCCGTCGGCGGCGACGGGGTTGCGTCCCTCGTGCCCGAGCAGGTCGAGGATGGTGCCGACGGCGGCGCGGGGGCTGCGCACCAGCGCCTCGTAGCGCATGTGCAGCGAGCGGTCCCGGTGCGCGCGGCCGACCGCCTCGGCCGCCAGGTTGAAGCCGGTCCAGTGCCAGGTGCTGTTCAGCGCGGAGCGGCGGCCCGTGTACGCCTTGGGACGGAGCCACGACCAGGCGACCGCGCGGGGATCGCGGATCAGGTGGACGTAGCTTCCCTCGACGCCCGGCAGGGACGCCAGCAGCGCGGCGTCCGAGGCGAACTTGGAGCTGTCGACGATGACGCGCGCCCCCGAGACCCGGGCGATCGCGCGGTAGGTGGCGGCGAGCACGTCCGGCCAGCCGTCCCGCGGCGGGTCGCGCAGCACCCGCCAGGTGTGCCGGGTCCGGTACGCGTCCTGCCAGGCGACGACGTCGGCGGCGTGCCGTTCGAGGGACGTCCCGGGCGGGCGGACCTCCTCCAGCACCTCGGACCAGAACGGGCATTCGCGGTGGCCGAGCCCGCAGCCGCACCGGCCGTTGCTGCCCGTTCCGAGAACCCCGTTCAACCAGAGAAAACGCAGTTCGCCGACGTGCACGATCCCGGGGACCTCGGCGAGGACGTTGCCCAGCATGGTGCTGCCGCTGCGACACCAACCGGTGATGTAAAGCACCTTCATTGGCAAACCGCGACCTTCCGGGGTGTACCGGCACAAGCTGGTCGGGAACATAAAAACATGATCTTCCGTAAAGTGGAACCATCACGAGTGAAACAGGATTGATCCGTCTTTTTGTGACGTCATGACATAACAGAGGGCGGTCGCGACGGTCCGATCGGCCAGCGCTCCGCAATATCGGCGGGCGTCAGCCGCCCCAGCCGGGCCGCTCGGTGATCTCGACGGCGGCGCACGTCCAGGCGAACCCGGCGCCGATCCCGACCAGCAGCACCCGGTCGCCCGGCCCCGCCTGCCCGGTCTCGACCAGATGGGTCAGGCCGGTGAGCTGGTCGGCCGCGCCGACGTGCCCGGTGCGGCGGCCCCACTCCCACGTGGTGCGCTCCACGTCCAGGCCGAGCGGCTCGGCGTACCGGGTGCGCAGGACGTGCAGGCCGACGTTGGGGAAGGCGAACCGGGAGACGTCGGCGAGCCCCAGCCCGGCCTCGTCCAGCGTCCGGCCGACGGCCTCGCTCAGGCCCGACGTGGTCCGCTCCGCCAGGCTTCCCGCCAACCGCCTGGCGTGCGCGGCGAACGCGGCGCGGCGGGCGCGCACGTCCACCGGGCGGCCCGGGGCCGCGGCGAACGGCTCGTCGCCGCGGTACATGCCCTCCAGCGCGGTGTCGACGACCGTCGAGACGGCCAGCAGCCGCGCGAAGCCGCCCCGGGCGAGCACCGCGGCGGCCGCGCCGTCCCCGTAGACGATGCCGCGCACGTCCCCGCGCCACCGGTCGAACCCGGGGCCCGTGAACCGGTCCGCGGTCGTGACCAGGGCGGACGCGCGGGAGGCGTCGGCGGCCAGGTAGGAGGCGGCCAGCTCCAGCGCGCCGAGGGCGCCCGCGCACATCTGCTGGACGTCCAGCGCGGGCGCGCGCCGGCCGTCCTCGCCGAGGACCTCGCGGTGCACGAACGAGGCGGCCGGCCAGTAGTCGACGCCCTGGAACCAGGCCGACGCGTGCAGCAGGAGCGCGACGTCCGACGGCGGGATCTCCGCCCGGCGCAGCGCGAGGCGGGCCGCCGCGGCCGCCATCTCGGGCGGGGCCTCGTCGTCGGCGACGGCGACGGAGGCGTACGCGTCGGCCTTCCGGTCGGCGGGGTCGTAGCGGCCGTCGTCCACCGCCCCGTCCACGTCCACGGCCGCGGGGATCCGCTGGGCGAGCCCGGCGAGGAACAGACCGTCGCAGCGCATGTGCGGACCTCCGGGAGGGTGACGGCAAACAAATCACACATTATGTTGATCTTCTTCGCGGGGCGAGAGCCGTTTCGGTGGCGGAGGGAGATCGCATGGGCGATGGACGGCACTCGGTGCCGCTACCCGGAACGCGATGGACGGTTTGGCGAGATGTGCTGATCCGCTCCACCGGATTCCCCGCGGACGGACTCGCGCTTTTCGCCGCGCCGGAATGTGCCGCGACCGCCGACGACTTTCTCGACGGCGGCACCGGTGAAACCGAATTCGCGCAGGCCATGGACGCCGCATTGGCGGACGCGAGCCGCGCCGCCGCGAAGATCGCCACCGACCCGCTCTTCCGGGAGGCGGTGACATGGCAGAACCCCGCCGCCGCGCTGCATTTGGCACGTCTCGCCGACGGCGCGGCCGCCCGGCCGGGGAAGAACCCGAGGCTGGAGCGCAAGAAGCGGCGGGGGCGCGAGAACACCCTCGTCCGCTACTGGCAGCGCTACTGCGGCAAGAACGACACCGCGGGCTTCTTCGGCCCCGTCGCCTGGGGCACCCTCGACCCGGAGGTCGTTGACGCCGTCGAGGCGCGCCCAGGCGCGGGGCTGGTCCGGTCCCGCAAGGTCGACTTCGAGTTCTGGGCGCTGGAGGCGTACGTCGCCGCCCTCCTGGACGACCCCGACGTGGCGCCGTGGCTGCCCGCCGGCGTCCACCCGCACCTGCTCGCCGACGGCGACCGCGTCCTGCGCCCGGGGAAGGACCCGCGCCCCCTGACCGCCGCCGAAGCCGAGGTGCTGTCCCGCTGCGACGGCGCCCGGGCCGCGGCCGAGATCGCCCCCGACCCGCCCCTGGCGGCCGCCCTGGACGGGCTGGTCGACGAAGGGATCGTCTGGCGGGGCGTGGACATGCCGTACAACCCGCAGGCGGAACGCGTGCTGCGCGGCACCCTCGACGCGATCCCCGAACCGAAGGCCCGGGAACGGGCACTGGCCGGACTCGCCCGGCTCGACCGGGCACGCGCCTCCGTGACCGCGGCCGCAGGCGACGCCGGCGCCCTGGCCGCCGCGCTGGAGCACCTGGACGCCGAGTTCACCGCCGTCACCGGAGCGGAGCCGGAGCGGCGCAGCGGCCAGATGTACGCGGGGCGGCGGCTCTGCTACGAGGACACCGTCCGCGACCTGGACGTCACGTTCGGGCGCCCGCTCCTAAACGCGCTCGCCGGCCCGTTCGGCTCCGTCCTCCTGCCCGCCGCGCGCTGGCTGTCGGCGACCCTCGCGGACGCCTACGACGCCGCCTTCCGCGACCTGTACCGCGACCTGCTCGAACCGGGCGCCGGCGGCGTGCCGATGCCCGCGTTCTGGGACGCGGCCCAGGCCCTCCTGACCGGGCCCGACCGCCCGGTGGACGCGGTCGCCGCCGAGTTCGCCCGCCGCTGGAACGCGCTGTTCGGCCTGGACGGCGCACCGGGCGAGCGCCGCCTCGCCTTCACCGCCGCCGACCTGGCGGAACCCGCCGCCCGGCTGTTCGCCGCCGAGCGTCCCGGCTGGGCGGGCGCCCGCATCCACAGCCCCGACCTGTGCCTCGGCGCGGCCGGCGCCGAGGCGATGGCGGCGGGGGAGTTCACCCTCGTCCTCGGCGAGATGCACACCGCGTGGCCGACCCTCGACTGCGCCGTCTTCGCCGACCGGCACCCCGACCCGGACCGGCTGCGCGCCGCGGCGGCCGAGGACATCGGCCCCCAGTTCCGGCCGCTGTACCCGACCTGGTGGCCCCAGTACACCGCGCGCATCGCACCCGTCCTCGGCGCCACCGACCACCAGCTCGAGTTCGCCCCGGCACCCGGAGCGGACCCCGCCCGCGTCCTGCCGCTGGTGGCGCTCACCGTGGCCGAGCACGACGCGGCCCTGGACGTCACCGGACCGGACGGGCTCCGGCGCCCGCTCCGCGAGGTGTTCGCGCTGCTGTTCGGCTGGCTCGGCGCCGAGGCGTTCAAGCTCGCCGGCGCCGGCCCCCACCACCCGCGGCTCACCCTGGACGGGCTCGTCGTCGCCCGCGAGACCTGGCGCACGACCGTCGGCGGGACCGGCATCGCACCCGCGCACGGCCCCCGCGAGTACCTCGCCGCCCGCCGCCTGCGCCGCGCCCTCGGCATGCCCGAACGCGTCTTCGCGAAGGTCGGCACGGAGGTCAAGCCCGTCTACGTCGACTTCACCGGCCCCCGCTACGTCTCCTCGTTCGCCACGCTGCTCCGCGCCGCCCGCCAGACGTCCGGCGACGACGTCCCCGTCGTCTTCACCGAACTGCTGCCGGACCTGGACGAATCATGGCTGCCCGGCGCGGACGGCCGGCGCTACAGCTGCGAGCTGCGGCTTCAGCTCTGCGATCCGGAACGTCCCTGAGCGCGGAAGGCGACCAGCGCCACGAGCATGCAGGCGGTGAACGCGACCCCGGCCGTGAACGCGTCCCGCATGCCGTCCACCTCCGACGAGCCGCCATGGTCCACGGTGACCAGAACGGCGACGCCCAGCGATCCGCCGATCTGCTGCATGCTCTGGAGCAGCGCCGAGGCGGCCCCGGACTCCCCGGTCGGCACCGACCGCATCGCCGTGAACGTCGCCGCCACCGCCACCAGCCCCGTCCCGGCCCCGAACAGCAGCACCGGCCCGAGGATCACCGCGACGTAGGAGCTGTCCCGCGACACCTGCGTCAGCCACACCATCCCGGCCACGCACAGCACGGCCCCGGCCGCCATGATCGGCCGCGGCCCGTACCGGGGCAGCAGCCCGGGCACCGCCCGGCTGGCGGCGATCAGCGCGATCGTCGTCGGCAGGAACCCGAACCCCGTCGCCAGCGGCCCGTACCCCAGCACCCCCTGCACGTAGAGCGTCAGGAAGAACAGCATCCCGCTCATGGCCGCCGTGAGCAGGAACCGCATGAGGAAGGCGCCCACCCGGTCCCGGTCGGCGAACAGCCGCAGCGGGACGATCGGCTGCCGCGCCCGCGACTCGATCACCGGGAACAGCGCCAGCAGCACCCCCGCCCCGCAGAAGGCGCCCACCGTGAGCGTCCCGGACCACCCCCGCTCGGCGGCGCGGATGAACCCGTAGACCAGCAGCGCCGACCCGACGGTGCACGCGAGCGCCCCGCCCACGTCGAACCGTCCCTCCTGCCTGGGCGACTCCCGCACGGCCCGCGGCACGAGCAGCACGATCGCGAGCCCCACCGGCACGTTGACGAACAGCACGGCCCGCCACGACGCCCACGCGGTCAGGACGCCCCCGAGCACCAGACCCACGACCATCCCCGCACTCGCGACCATGGAGAACACGGCCAGCGCCCGGCTCCTGCGTTCCGCGTCCTGGAACGTGGCCGCGATGAGCGCCAGCGCCCCCGGCCCGGCGAACGCGGCCCCGACGCCCTGCAGCGCCCGAGCCGCCAGCAGCCACCCCGGCGCGACCGCGAACCCCCCGGCCAGCGACGCGACGGTGAACACCCCCACCCCCGCGGCGAACACCCGCCGATGCCCGAGTAGATCCCCGGCCCGCCCCCCGAGCAGCAGCAACCCCCCGAACGCGAGCGTGTACGCGTTGACCACCCACGAAAGCCCGGCGTCACTGAACCCGAGCCCCCGCTGAATGCTGGGCAACGCGATGTTCACGATCGAGGCGTCGACCACCAACGTGAGCTGGCACCCGCACAACAACGCCAGCGCCAACCCCCCACCGCCCCCAACCCCAGGACGCCGCCCAGAAACCTTCGCAGGAAGCATGGATTCCTCAAGAAGAACCAACCCACCCAAAAACTAACCAACCCCCCATCCCCCTACCAGCCCCCAAATCCGGGGTCAGTGGCGGGTGTAGTGGGCGATGATGACGCCCTTGGGGGTGGTGACGGTTTCGGTGAGGTCGAACTCGGTCAGGGGTGCGGGGCCTTCGAAGAGGCGCTTGCCGGTGCCGAGGGTCAGGGGATGGATCAGCAGGGTGTAGCGGTCGATCAGGCCGGCGGCGTGCAGGCTCTGGACCAGGGCGGCGCTGCCGTTGATCGCGAGATTCCCGCCCGGCCGGGCCTTCAGTTCCGCGACCGTCTCCGCGGCGTCGCCGCGCAGCAGGATCGAGTTCTCCCAGGCGTCCGCGTCGTCCAGCGTCCTTGACGCCACGTACTTCGTGGCCGCGTTCATGTGCTTGGTGAACGGGTTGCCGTCGGTGGCCCGTCCCCAGGCGTTGAGGAAGTCCTCCCAGGTTCGGCGGCCGAACAGCATGTCTCCTGCGTTGGCCATCCCCTTGGCCATCTCGCGGCCCATCACCTCGTCGTTGTACTTCGGGCCCCAGCCTCCGTGGGTGAACCCGCCGCGGGTGTCCTCGTCCGGGCGCCCCAGCCCCTGGACCACTCCGTCGAGGGAGACGAACATCGTGACGCTGATCGAGCGCATCGACCTGATTCCTTCCGCTGCGCGGGCCGCTCCGCCGCGGCCCTGTCACCCTCTACACGAACGCTCGCCCCCGAAATCGACACCGCGAGGGCGAGATCTCAACAAGCGATCGTCGAAGCGCTTCGCTCAAACCTCGGTCGGGGGGCCGGATTTGGTCAGCTAGAGGATTCTGTAGCGGAGGTGTGGCCTCTGAGCGCGTTCTATCGGGAATGGCGGGCGGGTGTGGGGTGGCCTCTGGCGGGGTGGGCGGATGCTGCTCGGAGGTCGGCGGCGGGGGAAACGCTCCAAAGTGGGCACGGTATTGACCCGAGAGTTCACCCGGCGTTGGTGGGACGGTGGATTTTCCGGCGGGGGCATCGGGTGGAGTTCGGCTCGACCGCATATGTGCTGACCAGCGGGTATGTTCTGCGCTTGGTGCCGTGGAGTTCGGGGTGGGCGCGTCGGCCGGGTGTGGCGTGGGCGTTGGCGGGCGTGCCCGGTGGAACACCGGGGCGGCTGTGTTGCGGAACGGCGTCCTCGGACGCGGAAAGTCTTCATGTCCGGGCTTCGGGGGCGTTAATCCGCGCGCCCTTCAGGCTTCGGGCTCGCGGGCCGCGCATCCGGCCCTGGATAGCTAGTAATTAGTATAGTAAATTGACGCCGCTCGGCGATCCCGCCTGCAGAAACACGGGGGAGAAGGCCATGGTCGGCATCGAACCGTTCTCGAACCTGCGCCGAAGGGCGATCGTTCTCATCGCGCTGGCGGCGACCGCCGCCGGGCTGGTCGCGTCCCCACCCCTGGCGGGGGCGGACGCCGGGGCCGGTGACGTGGTCGTCAGCACGTCCAGCGTCAAGGGACGCGACGGCACCACCTACACCGTTACGAACCACGTCGTGCGTACGAAGGGCGAAGGCCGGCGGAAGGAGTGGCTGCTGGTCTGGACGGGCGACGCGAGCGTCCCCGGCGGTCCGGTCGGCGCCGCGAGCCACGCCGCCCACCGGAAGGCCGACGGCGAGGGCTCCGCCGACCCCGACTTCCTCGCCGTGATCGACGCGACGAAGGGTTCCCGCGACTACGGCAAGGTCGTCAACACCGCGACCATCGGCCCGCTGCTGCAGAACGAGCCGCACCACATGCAGTACGTGTGGCACAAGGGCGACAAGGTGTACGCGGGCGGGCTGCTCAGCGACACGACCTACGTGTTCGACGTTGCGCGGCTTCCGCAGGTCAGGCTCAGCGGCGTCGTCACCGCCACGGACACCCCCTGCGGCACGGCCCCGGACGCCTTCACGACCCTGAAGGACGGCACCGCGTACGGCGCCTACATGGGCGGTCCCAACGTCCCCGGACCGTGCACGTACACGCACGGCGAGGTCAGGACCGGCAACGGCGCGGCCGGGACACCCGGCGAGGTGCTCCGGCTGGACCAGAGCGGCAGGGTGCGGGTCGAGTACCCGGCGGCCACGGAGGCGGCGGAGCCCGACACCTGCCACAGCATCCCCCAGGTGGACCCGCCGACCTGCGCCAACCCGCACGGCATCCGGGTGCGCGAGGACCTGAACCGGCTGGTCACCAGCGACTTCGCCGAGGTGCGGAGCCTGATGCTGATCCCGTCCGCCGACTTCTACATCGCCCGCGACACCGTGCGGATCTACGACATCGCGCAACGCGACCGCCCCAGGCTGCTGTCGGTCTCCCGCCTGCCGGACGGCCCGCGCAAGGAGCCGTTCCTCATCGAGGAGGAGCCGCGCGTGGTGATGGAGACGGCGCTTACCAACGAACGCCACCACAAGGGCGGATTCGTGTCGACGATGGGCGGAGCGTCCATCTACTACACACCCGACATCACCGACCCGAAGCCGAAATGGCGTGAGGTCTTCGACGACACGACCGCGTTCACCAGGCTCGCCCCCGAGCTGGACAACCGTGTCGGCATGGACGGCGGCTCCTGGCTCCAGACCAGCGCGGACGACCGGTACCTGTACCACGTCGTCATGCGCCGGGGGGACGAGTCGTCCGGCGGCAAGGACACCGGCATGGTGTACGTGCTGGACGTCCGAAAGCTCGTCGACGCCGGCAAGCGGACCCGGTGCAACATCGACACCATGGAAGAGGTCACGCGCGGCGGCGCCGAGCCCGACTGCCCGTCCCTGGTGAGCGTCCTGCCCGTCGAGGACCCGACGGCCGGCGGCCCGCACTGGGCGGCGCTGGACAACTTCCGGCAGGGCCCCGGCGGCTACTACCAGGAGACGCGGCAGCCGACCCGGCTCGTGCTGGCGAACTACTTCGTCGCCGCGTCGCCGTTCGACGGCGACCACCGCGTCTGCATGGTGAACATCTCGCCGCGGCAGCAGCTCTCCCTGGACCGGACCTTCAAGGACGAGTACACCGGCCGCCCGTGCGTGGAGTTCAACCGGTCCGCGTGGCCGCACGGCGAGACCGGCGACGCCCGGCCGCACGGCGTCCTGTTCGCGGTCTCCGATGCCGACGTCCGCTGACGTCCTGCGCGTTCCGGCGGGGGCGGCCGCGCTCCTGCTCGTCGCCTCCCCGGCGTGGGCGGACGGCGGGCACGGCGGGCACGGCGCGGTGCCGGACGACGGCTGGACGACCACCGCGATCCGCGTCGTCGCCCTGCTCGCCACCGCCGTCGTGGCGGGCGCCGCGCTGCTCCGGCCGCGCACCGGCCCGCCGTCCCGCAGGCTCACCGTGCTCGTCTCCGTCGTCGCCGCCGTCGCGGCGGTCGGCTACCTCGTGGCGGTGGACCGCGTCCTCGTGGCCCTGGCGCTGGCCGCGGTGGCGCTCGCGACGCCCCGCGCGTTGCAGCACCCCCGGCGCTCCGTCGCGTCCGGCGCGGTTCTGGCCGCCGCGCTCGCGACGCTCACCGTGGGCGGCTCGCTCGCGGTCGTCCGGGACCGGGTCACGTCCGGAGTTCCGCTGTTGCGCGAGGTCGACGTGGCCGGGGAGCGGATGCCGATCCTGGTGACGCCGCAGCGCCCCGGCTGGAACCTCGTCCACGCCGGCGACCGTCCGGTGTCGGTGGGGACGTCCCGCGACCCGGCGAGCGCGACGTCGCGCATGCCGGGCGCGCCGGGGACCTGGCGGCAGGTGTGGCTCCCGCCCGGCCGCAGCCGGATCAACGTCGGCTCGGGTGGCCGGACGGCCTCCATCACCGTCGACACCGGCCGGGGCTCGGCGGCGTCGCCGCAGCTCCGCACGGACGGCCCGGAATGCGCGAGCGCCACCCTCGGCGCCCTGGTCTCGGGCGGCGCCCCACCCCCGTGTCCCGCCGACCGTCTCGACACCGCGGACGCCGCCGCCCTCCGCGCGACGGTCGGCTTCCTCGCCGGACGCGGGGTCCGTTCCGTCCACCTGGTCGCCGACGGATCACCCCGCTCGCGGGCCGCGGCGCTGGCCGTCCGGGAGGCGACCGCGCGAGCCGGAATGAAGATCACGACGGCGGGCGCGAACCGGCCGGTCGTCCTCGTCTCGGGCTGGTCGAAGGCGGACGCGGCCCTCCGCCAGATGGCGCGGGGCAGCCTGCGCGGGCAGGGCGCCTACCTGGCGCCCTGGCTGCTCAGCGCGCCGCTGCTGGCCATCCCGGCCGCCCAGATGCTCCCGCTGCGCTTCTCTCCACGCGCCCCGGACCCGCTCCGCTACGCCGCCGAACTCCGGGCCCGCTTCCCGGACGAAACGCCCACCGCCACCGGCTACGCGGCATGGCGCGGCAGCAGGGAAGACGACGAGCCGCCCCGCCTGTACGCGGCATCCCTCGTCACCTTCATGCCGTCGAGAACCCCGGCGCAACACACGCACACCGGCACCAGCTGGCTCCCCGGCGGCACCATCACCGTCGCCACCGGCCCCCTCGCCTGACCCCTCGGGAAACACGGGACGGCCACGCCGCCTACCCGGCGGAACCGGTCTCGACGCGGCGCGTCACGATCGCGGCGATGAGCCGTCCCAAGGCCGGCACCTCCAGGGGCAGGAGCGACGTCGCCGGGTGGGCGCGGCGACGCCCGCCCCTCTCGACGGCCTTCACGATCGCCTTGGCCGCCGACTCGGGTGTGACCGGCGGCGGGGTGCGCATCGGCCCGGCCCGCCAGGGGAGCAGATCGATGTCGCGGGCGGCGGTGTCCGTGGCGCCGGGGACGATCTCCAGCACCGACACGCCGGTGCCCTTCAGTTCGTTCCGCAGCGTGAGGGTCAGATGCGCCAGGGCGGCCTTGGACGCGCCGTAGTAGCCGAGAAGCGGGATCGGCACGGCACGCAGGGTGGAGGTCACGTTCACCACCACCCCGCCGCTGGAGCGCAGGGCGGGGAAAAGGTGGCGGGTCAGGGCGAGCGGTGACCAGAGGTTCGTCTCGAACAGCGCCCGCGCCTGGTCGTCATCACCGGTGATGCTCTGTGCGGCCACCAGACCGGCTCCGGCGTTGTTGATCAGAATCTCGACACCGCCCAGCGCGGACATCGCGGCCCGCGCCAGTTCGGCGGCCGCGCCCGGACGGGACAGGTCCGCTTCGATCACGCATGGACGTATCCGACCGGCGTCCTCGATCTGGTCGGCGACGTCTTCCAGCGCCGCCCGGCGCCGGGCGGCGATCGCCAGCCGCCCACCCCGCTCCGCCAGGGCGAACGCCACCGCTCGGCCGATCCCGCTCGAAGCGCCCGTCACCAGGATCGGCGCCCCTGCCACTGGTCGACGGCTCACCCGCCCGCTCCCGCCGCAATGGTGGCGCCCATCAGGCCTCCCGAGTTGACTGATTATCAATCAATCAGGACGGTAATACCGCTCTCCCGCACCGTCAAGCAAGGGCCGTCGCCCTGCGCCGCAACCGAGCTCCGCGGCCGACCGCCGATGCGCTCTAGGCTGCTGCCATGACCGGCCCGCAGCCCGACGGCACTGAGACGCCCCGCGTCGACCGGCGCGTCCGGCTCGTCACGGCCGCCTCGCAGCTGTTCTCCGAACGCGCCTACGACGAGGTGACCACCACCGAGATCGCGCGCCGGGCGGGCGTCGCGTACGGGCTCATCGCGCACCACTTCACCAACAAGCGCGGGCTTTACCTGGCCACCATCCGTGCGGCCGGCGAAGCGCTGCGAACCCTTCAGGAAACCCCGCCCGAAGGCGAGACGCCGGCCGAGCGGCTGCGCGACGCCATCAGCCGGCACATCACCTACATGGACCGCCACGCGGCGGGATTCCTCACCCTCATCCGCGGCGGAAACGGTTCGGACCCCGAGGTCCGCGCCATTATCGAAGACCTGCGCTGGCAGGGCGCTCTCCGCATTCTCGACGCTCTCGGCGCCGAACACCCCATCCATCCCGTACTCCGCGCCTCCATGCGCGGCTGGGTCGGTTATCTCGACGAACTCATCGTCGACCACATCCAGCACCATGACGTCCCGCAAGAGCATCTCGTCCGGCTGGCGACCAGTGCCCTGACCGCCACCTTGCGCACGGCCCGCGCCATCAACCCCGACGTCGGGATCGCCCCGGCCACGGTCGATCGTCTGGAGGACACCTCGGCCGGCACGCCGGGGCCGAAGACGAAGAGGCAGGCCAGGGAAGGAACGCCATGACAGAGCGCGCGCCGTCCGGGGAGATCCCGCAGGTCGTCGCCGCCGCGCGGGAAGCCGCTTCGGCGGCCGGATTCACCCGGTCGTGCACCGACGAGGTCGGGCGGTTGCTGCGGGTTCTGGCGGCGGGAAGCGCCGGGCCCATCGCCGAACTCGGTACGGGCTGCGGAGTCGGCACCGCGTGGATGGCGGCCGGCAAGCGGCCGGACACCCGGCTGGTCACCGTCGAGGCCGACGCCCGGTACGGGGCCGTCGCTCGGGACGTCCTGGGCGACGTCCCCGGCGTCGAGGTCGTCATCGGCGACTGGTCCTCCGTGCTGCGCCACGGCCCTTTCGCCCTGGTCTTCCCCGACTGCGCCGGCGCCAAGGAACTGGGCGACGACCTCGCCGACTCCATCGCGGTCGGCGGCCTTGTGATCATCGACGACCTGACGCCCGCATGGCTTCCCCGCCCGGCGGACCGCGCGGGGAAGGACCGTGACGAAGTCCGCGAGTCCTGGCTGCGCCGCCCCGGTTTCGCCGGAACAGAGGTGCTGGTGACGCCCGAGTCCGCCGCGCTCATCGTGTCCCGCCTGGCCTGACCCGGGTTTCGGCGGGCCGCCGACGCCCGGCCTGTTCCGGGGGCGTCCTTCGGACGAACCTTCCGCGCCCTGCCGGCTGCGAACGACTCGTGGCACCGCCCACCGTTTTACCGCGGCGGTGACCTGATCTTGCCTGCGCAGGTGGAGGCGGGCGTTCCCGCCGGCCGGCCCTTCCCCGGAAAGACATACGATTCCGAAAATGAGTTCCCTCTATCCGATAGAGATGAGCCTGAAGGAACGCCACCACCTGGTCGGCAGGCTGGACAACAGCAGCCGGTCATTGCGCGAGAACGGCGACGTCGCCGAGGCCGGCGAATACAGCGCGATACTCGACGAATTGTGGGAGCGCACCGGCCACCACACCATCGACCTGCCCGAGGACACCACGGTCACGGTGTCGTTGACCCCCGACCACTGGTTCCTGCTCTCCGGCCTGCTCGACGTGGACGCCTTCCAGTCCGCCGCCCGCGAGCCGGAGGAGTCGACGCCCGCCCGGCGGCTTCGGAACCGCATCGGCGAAGCCCTCGGCGACCGCCTGCCGGCGCCCTGGCAGCCTTCGGCGCCGCAGCACCGCAGCGTCACCGTCCAGGTCGACGAGCTGGGGTGTTACGTCCTGTTCGCCGCTCCCGGCGTCGATCACCCTTTCCCCGTCACCCCGTACCGGTTCGACTCCTACGCCTGGCTGGACGAGGGCGACGGCGTCGCCGTCCGCTCCCACATCCTCACCGGCACGCGCGACGGCGCCGTCCGCCTCACCGCCGAACTCCTGGACGGTCCGCCCCCGCTGGAGACCGAGCCATGGGACGGCGTAGCCGAATACTCCTGGACGTTCCACACCGTCGACGTCCCCGGACCGCCACCGGCGGCGGCCACGCTCCGGGCCGCCGCACCCGGGCACGAGGCGGTCACCCTCTTCGAGTTCGACCTGGTGTGGCCGTCCACGTGCATGTATCGCGTCCGCGCGAGCGTCCGAGACCGTGATGCGGGCGCCGACGAGCAGCACCTCGTCCAGCTGTGGCGGGCATCCTCCGCGCCGCCCCGTCTGATCAAAGCCACCGGCCGGCACCGCCGCGGAACGTAGGCGGCGCCGGCCGGTGGACGCGTCGTAGACCAGGACGAACGGGTGGTCGGCCTCGGCTCCGCTGACGGCGACGCGCCGCTGCGTGACGGCGGTCTCCCAGCTCGCGGACGTCCCCGGCAGGCCGGGATCGGGCGCCTTCCACAGGACGCGGAAGTACTCAGTTGCCCCAGCCGCCGCCGGTGCCCCTGCTCGACAGGAACGAGTTGCGCAGCGCTCTGCGCAGCCCGGGCACCGCCGTGTCGAAGTGCGCGGCGAGCACCTTCAGCGTTTCTCTGTGTTCACGGCGCTCCTCTTTCGTGAACACACTGCTTGTTTTGCATTCGAGGGTGAGAACGGCCATCGCCACTTCGTCCAAGGGGAGATCCGCCGCATCGGCGCCGGAGAGCGCCGCGTCGCGTGCCCGCTTCTGGAGGACGGCCACCTGCTGCGGGTCCTCGACGGTGACATGGTGGGATCCGAGCGGCGACAGACCTCGCCTCTCCGGGAGCGTCAGAACTCCGGCCCCGGCGAGCAGATCGCGGACGGGTCGTTCGGCCGTGTGCGCCTTTGCGTGCAGGTAGTGGAGCCAGCGCTTCGGCTTCTCGGGGAGTTCGTTCCACACCTGGACGAGGAAAGGGTCATCCCCTGGTTCGGTATCGAGCCGGACGACCTTTCGTCCCTCGGTGCCGAGCGACCTGGCGCGAGCGAGCTCGACCATCGCGCCCGCGCGCAGGAGCTGGCCGCGGCCCTGCAGGTTGTCGATCTCGAACTTGGCTTTGTCCACGGTGTAGCAGAGCAGGTAGAGGCGCTGGGGCAGGGGCAGGTTCTGGTACATGTCTTCTCCTCAGATGGGGGCGAGGGCACGAGACCCGAGCCGGTCGGACTCAGGCGGGCCGGGTGGCCTGGTCCCGGGTGGCCTGGTCCCGGGCGGCTCGGTCTTCGCCGGGCTCGGCCAGCCGCTTGGTCGAGCGGCGGAACGCCCAGATGACCACCAGGCCGGCCAGCACCGTCAGCGGGGTCCCCATCGTGATCTTGGTGAAGGCCAGCCACCCCGTGGCGTCGGCGTTGAAGAGCATCTGGCTGACCGCGAACCGGGCGGAGAACACGGCCGTCACCGCCAGCGTGGCGACATCGTGCGCCAGCAGGGTGGACCGGTCCCGCCGCCACGCGTGGCCCCCACCGTGGAAGGCGTTCCAGACGACCCCGGTCAGCGGCCGGCGCACCAGCAGAGAGGCGGAGGTGACCACGGCCCCGGCCAGCGCCGCCCAGATCCCGATCAGGAAGAAGCCGCTCGCCGACCCCGTCCAGGCCGCGACGCCCCCCGCCGCCGCGACGCCGAACAGCCCGCCCGCCGCGGACATGAACTGCTCCCCGCGCCGCATCCGCCACACCGTGAGCGCCACGGCCGCGGCGAACGCGATGCCGATCGCGACCGGCAGTTCGAAGAAGGCGTCGGCCGTCACGAAGGCCACTACGGGCAGCGTCGAGCAGACCATTCCAATGGGGCCGCCCACCCCGTCGAGCAACGCCTGGCTCATATTCGTGGCCCCGGCCGGGGACCGGTTGGTGCGGTGATGGACGCGATTCTGGTCGGTCGTGGTCATCATTTCCTCCCAGTGTCGTGTGCGGGAACGGTCGGAGCCGCCGCGATTTCGTGATCATCTGCCCCATTACTGGGGCGAGGAGACCGCGAGATCAGGAAGTTCCGAATCCTCATGCATTCCTTTTGTCATCGATCTCGCGAACAGAGTCCATGGAAAACCGTGCCGCCACGGCATGCTCAAGGGGCGGTCCCTGTGAGCTGCGCCACGTCGGGGCGGGGGCGCGAGCCCTCGCCGGGCCGGCCCAACTTGACCATGCCGTGGCGGCATGGTCTGGAATGGACTCCGTCGGCGCGGCCGCGCCGGCGGCCGTCGATCGAGGGACCGTTCATGGCGTGGAGCACCCGAGAGCTCGCCGAACTCGCCGGCACCAGCCTGCGGGCGGTGCGGCACTACCACGAGGTCGGTCTGCTCGACGAGCCCGAACGGCGCGCCAACGGCTACAAGCAGTACGGCGTCGCCCACCTCGTCCGCCTGGTGCGCATCAAGCGCCTTACCGACCTAGGCTTCTCCCTGCAGCAGATCGCCGCCATGGGCGACGGCGACGACCACCCGGAAGAGGCCCTGCGCACTCTGGACGCCGAGTTGGCCGCCACCATCGAACGTCTCCAGCGCGCCCGCGTCGAACTGGGCGTGATCCTGCGCCAGTCCGCACCGACCGACCTGCCGTCCGACATCGCACCGGCGGCCGCCGAGACCGAGATGCCCGACTCCGACCGCTCGTTCGTCGTCGTGATGACCCGCGTCCTCGGACCGGAGGGGATGCGTGCCTACGGGGACATGCTTCGGTCCCCGTCCACCGACCCCGTCGCCGCCGAGTTCGAGCAGCTGCCCGCCGACGCCGACGAGGCGACCCGCGCCGCCGTGGCCGAACGAATGGCCCCCTACGTCAGCGGCCTGTACGCCGAGCACCCGGGCCTGGACACCATGACCTCCGACGCGCCCCGCGGCGCCGGATTCGCCTCCCAGGCCGTCACCACCGCCCTGGAAGACCTCTACAACCCCGCCCAGATGGACGTCCTGTACCGCACCCAGGCCCTGCTCGCCGAGCAGGGGGAGACCGGCTCCCCCTGAATGCCCCCGGCACCCAGGGGGAGATCTCGACGCCCCGCGGTCAGGTCAGGCGGGCCTCGATGAAGGAGTACTGCGATGTGGGGACGATCCGGTCGAGGGTGAACCCGGCGGCGGCGAAGAGTTCGGCGTACTCGGTGGCGCTGCGCTCCTTGCCGGTGGTGAGGGCGAGCATGGTCAGGTCGATCATCTTGGTGGGATGCGGCACGTCCCCGGGCGGCACCACGCCTTCGATCACGACGATCCGGGCGCCGGGCGCCGCGGCGCTCCGGACGGACCGCAGGATGCGGAGGCAGGAGTCGTCGTCCCAGTCGTGCAGGACCGCGGCCAGCACGTAGACGTCGGCCGCCGGTACCGAATCGAAGAAGTCGCCGGGTACGACCTCGACACGGTCGGCCATCCCGAGATCGTCGATCTTCTTGCGGGCGCCCGGGACGATCTCGGGCAGGTCGAAGAGGATGCCCCGGCGCGCGGGCTCGCCCGCCAGCAGGCGGGCCAGGATGGTGCCGTCGGCCCCGCCGATGTCGGCGACGACTTCGCCCTCGGGCAGCCGGTAGCCGTCGAACATCCGGTCGCGCAGCCCGCCAGTGAACCCGGCCATCGCACGACTCTGCAGGCCGGCCATTCCGGGTGTGGCGACGACCCAGTCGAAGAACGGGCGCCCGAGGTAGCGCCGAGCGGCGGGCTCACCCGTCCGGGCGGTGTGCAGGAGCTCGCTGAAGGGCAGGTAGTGCGTCTCCATGTAGTAGAGGGCGATGTCCCTGACCGAGTCGGGACGGCGAGTGGAGAGAGTGGCGCCGAGGGGTGTCGTCTCCACCGTGTCCTCGTCCGGCCGGTGGAAGACCCCGAGGGGGGCGAGGCTCCGGATGAGCCGCCGCAGCAACTCGGGCCGCGCCCCGCACGCCGCGGCGAGTTCGTCGATCGCCATGGCTCCGCCGTCGAGCCGGGAGGCGACATCCAGCTTGGCGATCACATAAAGGGCCTGGGAGAACTGGAATCCGCCGAGGAGTTGGATCATCTGCGCGGAGGGAGGGGCCTCTGGAGTTTCCCCGATGCCGGTCGCTTCGTCCTTCGCCGCTTTCTCCATGACTCCTTCTTTCGCATCCTCTGGTGCACTTCTCGCCCGCGCCTGGCAAGGCGCGTGGCGAATACGCGTCCCAAAGTGAAGACCATGCCGTTACGGCATGGTCAAATCCGTGTTCGGAACGCCCCTCGGCCAAAGGCAGAGCACGGAAGATCGGTCAGACGCGGATGAAGTCGTAGGTGAGCGTGTTCGTCTTGGCGTCGTGGCCTATCGCGACCCAGTCGTTCCCGAGCCCCTGCAGCCAACCCGGGAAGCGGCCGAGGCGACGTCCCGTGGACGCGTCGTAGACGAGGACGAACGGGTGGTCGCCTTCGGCTCCGCTGACGGCGACGCGCCGCTGTGTGACGGCGGTCTCCCAGCTCGCGGACGTCCCCGGCAGGCCGGGATCGGGCGCCTTCCACAGGACGCGGCCGGTGCCGAAGTCCAGCAGTGAAAGGGCGCCGGTGTCCGCGTGATCCCTGACCAGGAGCGTGTGCCCGTCACCGTCGATCGGGACGCCCGGGACGTCGCCGCGCCAGACCGTCCGACCCTTGACGAGATCGAAGACCTGCGGCCTGCCGGTGTCGGTGGACGCGGCGATCCGGCGGCCGTCGCCGATCAGGTCGAGGCCGGTGCTGGACGGGGCGAGCCGCTTCTCGCACTCGCCGCCGGCCTCGCGTCCCGCGTAGACCTTCCGGGTCCATTCGCGATGACCGGTCAACGCCTCGGTCGCGGAGACGGTGACCGTGCAGTTCTCGTCGCCGGACGGAGGATCGTGGTCGGTGCTGATCAGCGTCCGCCCGGCCACGACCGAGTACCAGCCGCTCCCGCCGGAGGCCTGCGGCACGGGCCGGTCGTCGCCGCGGCGGGAAACGTAGATCCGCCCGGTCTCCGGGACGGCCGGCGGACGCACCCCGACCGCGGTGTTCGCCAACCGCACGCCGTCGCTCCCGAGCTTCCAGCGGACCTTCCCGGTGCGCAGATCCCTCCGCGTGATCTCGCAGTCGGTGCCCTCGCCGCAGACCGTGGTGAGGACGGCGTCCTGCGTGACCTGCACCCTCATGGCCGGACCGTCCTGCCAGAGCGTCCGGCCGTTCGCCGCTTCGATGACGCTGAACCGGACCGCGTCGGCCCCGGCGGCCTTCCGCCGGTGGACGATCAGGTCGCCGGCCACGTCGACCTCGTCGTCCTCCCCGGAGGGCACCCGCCACAACTCCCGCCCGGACCCGGGGTCGACGCCGAGGACCGCCCGGTCGTTGGCGATCACCGCGACCCGCCCGGCGATCGCCGTGGTGTTCTCACCGCTCGGCACGGACAGCGACCAGGCCGCGCGCGGCCCCTCGCGGGTCGGAGGCTTCAGCGAGGTGTCGGAGCAGGAGGCCCCCGCCGTGGACACCAGGAGCACGAGGGCGGCAGTTCCCAAACCGAGCCGGGAGCGAATCATCCCGACATCATTCCGGCCTTCGCCCCTCGACCGCCATCGGGCCTCGGGAAATGCCGGCGCGCATCCTCGTCGAGCCGGATCACGCCGAGGTGCTCACCCGCCAAAGGTCAACCGCTCTGGGAGCCGGTCTGAGTCGGGTCCTCCGGGAGGATGCTCGCGGCGTTGTGCAGGAAGGAGACGACCGCTGTGATGAGCGCCGCCAGGCAGGCGTAGCCGAAGGTCTGCCAATACCCGGTGGAAAGGACGACGGTGCCGGCGCCGGCGCTCGGGAACGCGCTCGCGAGCCCCTGCAACAGGGTGCGCAGTGCTCGTAGCGAGGCGGTCCTGAGCTTGGCGGCGAACGTCTGCCCCGGTGAACTGCCGATGAGTGCGCTCGTCACGGCCATGATCCGTTCCTCCTGACGCGAGGGTGCGCACATGGATCGACCGCCGTCACGGCGGCCTGGTGAGGGGTGCGCGGGGCACCCGACTCCCGTGGCGAGGATCCACAGCTCTCGCGCCAGGTGTCAAGACGCTCACATGGTGCGCCCGTGACCACGTCCGGCCTGTTGAACGCGTTCAAATATTCGCGCTAGGCTCGTCGTACGAGACGGGGAGCCGCAATGAAGATCGTGATACCTGGGGGTACCGGGCAGATAGGCCCGATCCTGAACCGCGCGCTGACCGCCGCCGGCCATGACGTGGTCGTCCTGACCAGGCGCCCGGCGAGCGAGCACGAGATCGGCTGGGACGGCGAGACGCCGGGCCCCTGGACCGAGGCGATCGACGGCAGCGACGTGGTGATCAACCTCGCCGGACGCAGCGTGAGCTGCCGGTACACGCCCGCCAATCTGCAGGACATGATGGACTCGCGGGTGCGCTCCACCGAGGCCGTCGGCGCGGCGATCGCCGGCGCCGCGAAGCCTCCCGCCGTCTGGCTCCAGATGAGCACGGCCACCATCTACGCCCACCGCTACGACGCCCCCAACGACGAGGCGACCGGCATCATCGGCGGCAACGAGCCCGGGGTTCCCGGCTACTGGGCCTACAGCGTGAAGATCGCCAAGGACTGGGAGCGGGCGCAGCAGCGAGCCGAGACCCCGTCCACCCGCAAGGTCGCCCTGCGCTCCGCCATGGTGATGAGCCCCGATCGCGGCGGGGTCTTCGACTACCTGCTCTGGCTGTCCCGCCTCGGCCTCGGCGGCCCGGTCGCGGGCGGCGGGCAGTACGTGTCCTGGATCCACGACCAGGACTTCGTCCGGGCGGTGGAGTTCCTGATAGCAAGGGACGACATCGTCGGCCCAGTAAATCTCGCGGCCCCGGCCCCCGTGCCGCAACGCACCTTGATGCGGGAACTGCGCGCCGCGTGGGGCGTCCCAGTAGGCCTGCCCGCGACGAAATGGATGGCCGAACTCGGTGCCCTCGCACTGCGCTCAGACACCGAACTACTACTGAAAAGCCGCCGCGTAGTCCCCGGCCGCCTTCTCGAAGAAGGCTTCACCTTCCACCACCCCCGCTGGCAGGTGGCCGCCGAAGACCTCGTCCACCGCGTCCGCACCTCCCGCTAGCGGTGGCTCACCCGTCCGCGGGGGAGCCCCGGCGGTGGACACTGACGGCGTAGCCGCCGCCGCGGTAGTCGTCACCGTCCCAGGTGGCGAAGCGCCGGTGGAGGCTCAGTCCGGCGGCCGCGCACCAGGCGTCGTAGCTCGCCAGATCCACGCTCGGCGGCACCGGAAGGTGAGCGGCGTCCAGGCCGAACCCCGCGACGAGAAGGCCGCCTGGACGCAGGAGCTCGGCCAGTGCCCGGATCGCCGCGGGCTCGGTGCCCTGCGCCAGCAGGGGGATGACGTTGCCCGCGGCCACGACGAGATCGAAGGGATCGGCGTCCGGCAGTTCGAAGGCGGCCAGATCGGCCCTGATCCAGGTCATCTCGGGGGCCGCCCGGCGGGCCTCGGCCAGCATGGAGGCGTCCAGGTCCACTCCGACGCAGGTGTAGCCGAGTTCGCCGAGCCGGATCGCGACCCTTCCGGTACCGGTGCCGGCGTCCAGCACTCGCGAACCCGGGGGAACCAGCGACGCGCACAGCCGCGCCTCGCCGTGCACGTCCGCCCCGGTGGCGGCGAGGTCGGCGAACCGGGCGGCATAGTCCGCCCCGGAAGTCCCACCGGTCAGATCGGCCCAGCGGCTCATCGGCACCTCCTTCGCAGTGGCCGGGTACGCCAGGGTAGCCGAGCACATCCGACGCTCCGATCCACCGCGACGCCGCCGATCCCGACCGCGGCGGAGCCGGCGGCCTCCCGCCGGCGGGCGTTATCGCAGCGCAATGCCGCCGGACGTTTCCGCGGGCGCTTCTGAGAAAGATCTCTGCGTGTTTCGTCGCCTCCGCCGAGGGAGGACGGCCGGTTCTCGAACTCGGCGGCGGGGACACTGCGCGAGGAGGACTGAATGGGCATGCGGGTCGTCTGGGGCCGGATGGGCAGGCGCCGCCGGTTGCGCCGGGTGGCCAGGGAGGTCTTCGGCTGGCCGGACCTGCGGCCGGGCCAGGGCGAGGCGATGGAGCACCTGCTGCGGGGCCGCGACGTCCTGCTGGTCATGCCGACCGGCGGCGGCAAGTCCGCCGTCTACCAGGTCCCCGCCCAGCTGCTTCCCGGGCCGACCGTGGTGATCTCGCCCCTGATCGCCCTGCAGCGGGATCAGATGGTCGCGCTCACCGGCCGCGACGCGGGCGGAGCCGTGATGGTCAACTCCGCCCAGTCCGACGGGGCGAGCGAGGACGCCATGGACCAGATCCGGGCGGGCCGGGCGGAGTACATCTTCCTCTCGCCCGAGCAGCTGGCCAAGCCGTCGGTCGTGGAGCGGCTCGCCGCCGTCCGCCCGTCCCTGATCGCCGTGGACGAGGCGCACTGCGTCTCCTCGTGGGGCCACGACTTCCGCCCGGACTACCAGCGGCTCGGCCGGGTGATCGAGCAACTCGGGCACCCCCCGGTGATCGCGCTGACCGCGACCGCCTCGCCGCCGGTACGCGGCGACATCCTCGCGACGCTCGGGCTGGGCGAGGCGCAGCAGATCGTCCGCGGTTTCGACCGGCCCAACCTCTCCCTGGAGGTAAGGCGGTTCCACGAGGAGGCGGACAAGAGGCGGGCGCTGGTCGAGGACGCCGCCGGACGGAAGGGGCTGGGCCTCGTCTACGTCGCCACCCGGCGTGACGCCGAGTCATACGGCGAGGAGCTGGCCGCGGCAGGCCTGCGTGCCGCTTCCTACCACGCCGGGATGAAGGCGGCGGACCGTCACCGGGTGCACGAGGCGTTCCAAAGCGACGAACTCGACGTCGTGGTGGCCACCTCGGCGTTCGGCATGGGGATCGACAAGCCCAACGTCCGCTACGTGCTGCACTCCGCTCCGCCGGAGTCTCCGGAGTCGTACTACCAGGAGATCGGCCGTGCCGGACGGGACGGGGAGCCCGCGACGGCCGTCCTCTACTACCGGTCGCAGGACCTTGGCCTGCGCCGCTTCTTCGCCGCGGGTAAGCCCGACGAAGAGAAGCTTCTCCAGACCGCGACGCTCCTCCAGACACACGGTGGCACCGTCCGGGCAAGCGAGATGCGTACCACCCTGGGCGTCGGCGCATCCAAGCTCACCAGCTTGGTGAACCTGCTGGAACAGACCGGAGCCGTAGAGACGACAGGCCGCGGAAACCTCCGCTACGTCCAGGAGGGTCCGCCGCCTGAAGATGCCGTGGCACGTGCAGTGGAACTCGACGAGAACCGCCGCCGCGTCGACGACTCACGCATCGACATGATGCGCGCCTACGCGGAGACAACGGACTGCCGCCGCCGTTTCCTACTGGAATACCTGGGCGAGCCCCACCCAGGCTCATGCGGCCACTGCGACGCCTGCCAAACCGAAACCACCACCGAACCGGCCCGCGCCGACGAGCCGGCCGCATCCCCGGACCATGCCGACGACGCCCCGTTCCCCCTACACGCCGAGGTGCAGCACGCCACGTGGGGACCCGGAACGGTCATGCGACTGGAACCCGACCGCATAACCGTCCTCTTCAAGGACGCCGGCTACCGCACGCTGTCCCTAGAGGCGATCCAGCGCGACGACAACCTCCTAACCCTCGGGCCCGACTCATCCCGCCCGCCAGCGCGACGCGGACGCCGACGCACACCCCGAACACGCCGAGACAAGGCCGCCGCGGGGAGCAAGAAATCCACCACCGGCGTGCCCTAACGCAGCTGCAGCGGTGGTTACGGTGCGGCGTCAGGCGGCGTTGCTGGGTCGGTCGGTGACGGGGAGCCTCATGGTGCGGTCGCCGAAGTCGGCCACCAGGTCAAGGTGCCCTCCCAGTGCCTCGACGTAGCGTGCAATGACATCGATGGAGATGACCTCACCATGTTCGATCTGGGAGATCCGGGCGACACTCACGCCCATGCTGGCGGCAAGGTCTTTCTGTCCGAGGCCGGCGTGCTTGCGGGCTTCGGCGAGCTGGTGTCCGCGTGTTTCGGCCAGGAGCCTGCGTGATCCGGCCTCGACCTCGGAGGGTGAGACGCCAGCCGCGTGTAGTTCTTGTTCCAGGAAGAGGCGTTTCGCCGGCTGGTCGAAGAGTGGCTGGACCGCGCAGGCCCTGCACTTCACCACCGGCTCCGGCGATGGTTGAGGCGGGTCGCTGACGAGCCCCGCATCGGTGAGAGCACCCGGTCGTGGCTCGCGGTCCTGGCGGCACAGAGGCAGCAATCTTTGAGGCTGGAAAGCAAGCCCAGCCTTGAGCTGCCTTCGCGCACCGAACTGCGATTGGCCTCCTACACCGCAGCGCACACCCGGTACGGGCAGGAGCGAGAGGCGTCCAGCGTCCTTCAACCTGGTCGTGCCGCCCCACGCTGAAGCCGGTCCGGACGGACCCTGGACGTTGCGTGCACTGAAGATCGGCAACACCGGCCGGTTCCGCCTCTACGCGGCCGCCTTCGACGGCCCCCGCCGCCCGCAAGCGATCATCGACCAGGACATGGTGCGCTCCTTCGTCGTGCACGACAAGGCACTCACCGTACGGGGCGCGGATGACTGAAATCGGTGTGTGGAGAGCGAGTTGGACGAGGGGACGGTCAGCGGGTCGGTTCCTGCTTGATCTGCTCGATCAGGCGGGTGAACTCGGTGAGGGAGATGGTGAGGTGGCCTGCGTTCGGGTTCTTGCTGTCCCGGACTCCGATCCCGGTACCTGGTGCGAGTCGTCCCAGCTCAACGCAGACGTCATCGTTCGCTGAGCCACTGTGGGAACTCTTGCGCCACTGAATCGTCATGTGTAGTGCTCCAAGTATTTCTTGATCAGCTTGCGCGAGGCGTCCTGAGAGTCTGCCTTTGCGCCGATACGTTCGAAACTATCAATAAAATTCTTGATCTCGTCGGGCATCTCGATCAAGCGTCCGCCTCCATGGGCTCCCGCGTAGGCGATGTCTCGGTCGTGGAGGCCGATGAGCTGGAAGAACCCGTCTGACCCCTCATGTTCCCCTGCTGAGAACGGAACGATGCGAAGGATCACGTTCCAGCGTTCGCTCATTTCGAGGAGATGTTCGAGCTGTGGCTTCATGACCTCGGCGCCCCCTACTCGGCGAGCGAGAACGGCCTCGTCCAAGAGAGCCCAGATATAGGGCGGATCGTCCCGCTCCAGAGTGGCTCGCTTCCGAGCGATCCGTGCGGCGAGCACTGCTTCACGATCTTTCGCCGTGCTCAGCCGACCGTACCTGCGCGTGTAGTCGTCGGTTTGGAAAAGCAACGGGATCAGTTGGCCGTGGAAGACCTTGATCTCGGCTGCTTGTCTCTCGTGCTGGCTGTACTGCTTGAACCAGTTCGGATCGTGGGCCATTCGGGCATACCAGAGCAACAACTCGAACAGCCCGCCGGTTTCGAACTTGACGTCGAGCCGCCTGGCGTAGTCGACCTGCAGCTTCGCTCGCCCGGCTTCGATGTTCGAAACACTTGATCGCGCCATCCCAATGATCTTGCCCCACTGGGTGAGTGACAGCCCTTCCTTCTCCCTTGTGAAACGGAGGTAGTAGGCAAGGAAGTGCCACATAGAGATCTTTGGGTCGAGCGGGTCACGGACGATCACCATTGCTACTCCCTGTTTTCGGTTCCTCTGGATACAGGCAAAGTTAGAGCGTGCCAGTGACCCTTGCTGCATGAACTCGAAAACCGGGGCAAGGATCGGGCGATGGTGATGACGGCGACCGGTGATCTGCTTATGCCCCTTATGGGAACACCGTCCGCAGTGGGGCTGGCGCGTACGCTTGTGGACGCGCGAATCCGTAACTGGAACTATTCCCACATTCTCGACAGCGTGCTTCTCGTCGTCTCGGAGCTCGTTGCCAACGCGGCGCGCCAGACGCCGCACGAGGAGATCCGCCTCCAGGTCAGCCGGGACGCGCACGGCGTCGTCATCGCCGTCTGGGACGCGGACTTCGCCCTCCCTCAGGCCAAGCCGATGAAGGAACTCACCCTCGAAGACCTGGACCTCACCGAGGAGGCGTTCGACGACAACGGCGGCTGGGGCCTCCAGATCGTCCAGGCGCTGTCGAGTACGTGCGGCGTTACTGGTGACCCGGCCGGCGGGAAGTGGGTCTGGGCACGCATCCAACCGTGACCATCCCGCCGAAGATCAACTGTGCGCGGCGTGCCCGATGTCATAGAGGTCGTGACGACGGCACGCCGCGGCACATCAGGCGTGTTGGCGAGCTTTCGGCTCGGGGCCGCATCGGCGACGACCGGTAGGAAGGTCGACTCCCTACCTAGACGGGGACCTTCCACAGGTGGATGGTGCCGTTTTGGGTGCCGGTGGCGAGGGTGTGGCCGTCTGGGCTGAAGCGTACGGTGAGGACGGCGCCGTCTTTGCCCGTGAGCGTCGGGCCGCGTTGTCGGTGGCTGGTCACGTCCCAGAGCCTTGTGGTCCCCTCCGAGTCTCCGGTTGCGAGGGTGCGGCCGTCCGGGCTGAACACCGCCGTGTGGCAGCGGCCGTCGCACTGGAACGGAGTGCCCTTCTGCAAGCTTCGGGCCACGTCCCACAGGCGGACGATCTTTCCGCCCGCCGTCGCGAGCGTCTGCCCGTCGGGGCTGAACGCCACGTCCTCGATCCAGGAGTCGTGACCGGACAGGTTCCCGCTGAGCTTCTTGCGGTCGTACACCTCCCACGTTTGCGCCACACCGCGGGTGTTTCCGGTGCCGGGATCCTCCTCGGTGCCGGTCGTGCCGATGGCCAGCGTCCGGCTGTCGGGGGCGAACGCCAGGGCCTGCACGTTGCCGGCGCCGGTTTCCAGGAGCGGGCCCACCTTCCCGTCGTCGAGGTCCCACAGCCGCACGGACTGGTCGGTGTTGCTGGTCGCCAGGACGCGGTCGTCCGGGCTCAGGGCCAGGGACGTCAGGGGTCCGAGATCGATGTCGAGGTCGGTCGGCTCGCCCTTGCCCGACACTGGGAAGAGGCGGAGGCTGCCGTCGTCGCCCGCGGTGTACAGGGTGCTGCCGCCGTGGCTGATCGCCAGCGCGTTGACGCCGTCGGGGTGGTCGAGGGGCGCGCGGCGCTGCTTTCCGTCCGCGACGTTCCAGAGCCGTGCCGTTGAGTCGTCGCCGGCACTGGCCAGCGTCCGGCCGTCCGGGGTGAACGCCAGGTCGCGCACGGACGCGGTGTGCCCGCGCAGCGAGCGGCTCGGCAGCGGGGCTGTAGACCGGTGCGCTGCGGGGTCGCTGTGGGCAGCCGATTCCGACCACGGCGCCACCACCAGGGCCGTCACCACGAGGGCCGCCACCACCAGGGTTGTGACCACCGCCGCGCACGCCGCCAGCACGCCGCGCGGGGAGCCGAGGACGCTGAACGGGCCGGAGTGGGGGCGGCGCGTGTAGACCAGCGTCGGCGCGGGCTCCGGGCCGGGCACCCAGCCGATCCAGGCGCGCCGCTCCTCGATCATCCGCTGCACCGCGGGCGGCCATGGCTGCGCGGCCGGGGCGATCCCGCCGACCATCGCCGCCAGCCGGGCGGGGGTCGGTCGCCTGGCCGGGTCCTTGTCCAGGCATGCCGCGACGGCCGGGCGGAGCCGGTGCGGTACGCCGGACAGGTCGGGTTCGGCGTGCACGACGTTGTAGAGCGCCTGCGCCGGGCCGGGCCCGTCGAAGGGGCCGCGGCCGGTGCAGGCGTACACCAGCACCGACCCCAGGGAGAAGACGTCGCCGGACGCGGTCGCCGACCCCTCCTCGGCCTGTTCCGGCGACATGTATCCGGGCGTTCCGGCCAGGACGCCGGTCGGCCCGTCGCCCTCGCTCTCGGCCGCCCGCGCGACCCCGAAGTCGATCACTTTCGGGGCGTCGGCGGCCAGCAGCACGTTGGACGGTTTGAGGTCGCGGTGCACCAGCCCGGCCCGGTGGATCTCCACGAGCGCGGCGCAGAGCCCGGCCGCCAGCCGCAGCACCGCCGGCTCGGGCAGCGGCCCGGCCGCCCGGACCGCGTCCCGCAGCGACGGCCCCGGCACGTACACCGAGGCCAGCCAGGGTGTCGGCGCGTCGGCGTCCGCGTCGAGGACGGCGGCCGTGTAAGCGCCGGACACGCTGCGGGTGGCCGCCACCTCGGCGCGGAACCGCTCCCGGAAGCCGGGGGTGCCGGCCAGCCGGGCGTGCATGAGCTTCACCGCGACCGGCCGCCCGTCCGGCGCGGACCCCAGCAGCACCCGGCCCATCCCGCCGCGGCCGAGCTCGCCGAGCATCCGGTAGTGCCCGACCCGCTGCGGGTCGGACGCGGCGAGCGGTCGCATGGTCACGTTGCCCACCGAGGGTTCAGGCGCGGGTGCGGCCGGCGACGTCGTAGAGCAACACCTGCTCGCCGCCTCCGACGGCGAGGGTCTTCCCGTCCGGGCTGAACGCCACGGCGGAGGCCTTGCCCGGGAGGCTGATCGGCTTCCCGACCTCCTTGCGCCCGGCCACGTCCCACAGCCGCGCGGTGGTGTCGTTGCCGACGGTGGCCAGCAGCCGTCCGTCCCCGCTGAACGCGAGGCCCTGCGGGGCGTGGTCGCTCGCGGGGACGATCTCACCGAGCGGGGCCGAACGCTGGACGTCCCACAGCCGCACGGTCGTGTCGGCGCCCCCGGTCGCCAGCGTCCGGCCGTCCGGGCTCATCACCGCCTCCGTGATCTGGACGCTGTGCCCGCGCATGGGCTGCCCGACCACCTTGCGGGAACTCACGTCCATCACCTGCACCAGATCTCGCTGGGTGAAGGCCAGCAGCCGCCCGTCCCCGCTGAACGCGATGAACGACATGATGTTCGCCTTGTCGAAGGTGAGCCCGCTCACCTCCTTGCGGGACTCGGTGTCCCACACCTTCAGATGGGAGCCGATGGCCGCCAGCCGGTCCCCGGCTGGACTGAACGCCACGTCGCTCACCGGGGCCGGGTCGTCGGAGAAGTCGAACATGGGGATGCCGAGGGTCGCGCCGACCTGCCGGCGGGTCCGCACGTCCCACACCTTGACGCCGCCGTCCATGCTGGCGGTGAGCAGCAGCCGCCCCGCCCTGTCGAACCTGGCCTTGAGGGCCGACTTGGGGGCGATCTTGAGCGGCTGGCCGGACGGCCGCCGGGCCTTCGCGTCCCACAGCCGTACGGTGCCGTCCTCCCCGGCGGTGACCAGGAGATCGCCCGCGCGGGTGAACTCCGCGTGGTGCACGGAACCGGCATGGCCTTCCAGGACGGCCACCGGCTTCGCGTCCTTACCGCCGCTCCCGCCGGACACGTTCTTCTGCCCGGATGCCGGTTCGCCGTCACCGCGCAGTGCCCAGGCGGCGGCGCCGCCGAGCGCGGCGAGGCCGAGGGCACCGCCGCCCGCCATCAGCAGGAACCGCCTCCTGTCCGGCGCCGGCGCGACGGCCGTGGGCGTGGGCATCGCCGCGGGCTGGACGTGCGGCGCCGGGGCCTGCGGGGCCTGGAGCAGCCGGGCGACCTCGGCGCCCTGCCGCGCGATGGTGTCGTGCACCGGGTCGGGCCAGGGCCGGGCGGACGGCGGGACCTCGCCGATCCACCGCAGCAGATCGGCGGGCGACGGCCGTGCGGCCGGATCCTTGGCCAGGCAGGCGGGGACGATCGTGCGGATCGGCTCCGGCAGGTCGCCCAGCACGGGCTGGGCGTGGATCACGTTCTGCAGGGTCTGCGGGGTGCTCCGCGCGTGGAACGGGCCGCTGCCGGTGCAGGCGTACACCAGCGTCGCGCCCAGCGAGAAGACGTCGCTGGCGGTGGTCAGGTCCCGCCCCAGGGCCTGCTCCGGGGACATGAAGCCGGGCGTGCCGACCAGGGCGCCGGTCCGGGTGAGCTGGGTGCCGTCCTCGCCCTCGGCTGCCCGCGCGATACCGAAGTCGATCACGCGCAGGCCGTCCTCGGTGAGCAGCACGTTGGACGGCTTCAGGTCGCGGTGCACCAGCCCGGCGCGGTGCACCTCGGTCAGCGCGGCGGCGAGGCCGGCCGCCAGCCGGAGCGCCGGCCCGGCCGCCAGCGGACCGGACGCGGCGACGACCTCGTGCAGCGACGGGCCCGGAACGTACACCGAGGCCAGCCACGGTTCGGCCGCCTCGGCATCGGCGTCGATCACCGCCGCGGTATAGGCCCCGGCGACCTTGCGGGAGGCGCGGACCTCGCGGCGGAACCGCCCGCGGAACCCGTCGTCGTGCACGAACTGCTCGTCGACGAGCTTGACCGCGGCCAGCCGGCCGTCCGGCCCGCTGCCGAGCAGTACCCGTCCCATGCCTCCGCGGCCGAGTTGGGCGAGCATTCGGTAATGCCCGATCTGGCGGGGATCGGACGCCTCCAGGGGTCTCACGGCACACCTCCTCTGTCAAACAGACAATAGCGTCTGATTGATCAGCGCGGAGGCGTCCGCAGCCATCCGTCACCACCCCGCCACCTTCCGCTCGCCGCGCGCGGAGGGGACCGGCTAGCGCTACCCCGACCTCCAACGGTCGGTCTGGCTGCACGAGGGGCGTTCCGGGGCGCCGCGAACGCCGCCCGGGGGACTCTGAACGACGCGGACGAAAGGAGCGCTTTCGGCTCCCTGACGCTGATCCTGCGATGTCGGAAAGGGCAACCGAGCGCCATGCGGCGCGGTGATCGAAATGGGTCCACGTTGCGATGGCGCACGCGCGCGTTCCGGGCACCGGACGCCCTCAAAGGGCCGAAACGATCTCGCCTTGAACGCGCGCACGGTGGCGGGCGCGGGTCGGCCTCAATTCGGCCCCACACGAAAGCAGCGACGACATCCGGAAGGGACATCGTCGCTGGTGGTAGCGGGTGCGCCGTCAGGGACTTGAACCCCGAACCCGCGGATTAAGAGTCCGCTGCTCTGCCAATTGAGCTAACGGCGCCTGTCGTACGGGCCTCGGCGGTGGGCCGGGGTCCCTCGCGACAGGAAGAACAGTATCAGGCCCTGTGGACCAGTGCGAATCGGTTTACTCGCGGCCCGGGAGGACGCTCATCATGCCCCGCCAGAGGGCGATGGCGGTGGCCCGGGAGCCGACGCCGAGCTTGGCGTAGATGCGGTTGACGTGGTTCTTGACCGTCTTCTCGCTGAGGAAGAGCTGGCGGGCGATCTCGCCGTTGGAGCGGCCGGTGGCGATGAGGTCCATGACCTCGGCCTCGCGGGCGGACAGGCCGAGGGTGGTGCGGGACGCGTGGCGGACGCCGCGGACGAGGTCGTGGGCGGTGAAGGCGCCGGGGACGAGGTGGCCGCAGGCGCCGGCGCGGAGGGCGGCCTCGACGGCGGGCTGGTCGTCCGGGGCGAGGACGAAGACGCGGGAGGACGTGCTGAGCGGCAGCGCGTGATCGGCGGCCGCCGCGTCCAGCAGGACGATGTCGGGGCGCAGTCGTTCGGCCAGCGGAGCCGCCGCGGCGGGATCGGAGGTGTCGGCGACGACCTGGAACTCGTCGCTGGCCTCCAGCACGGAGATCACGTCCGCCCTGCCCCGGGGGTCGCCGTCCACCACGAGTACGCGCAGCGGAGCCGTCTCGTCGACACTCATCCGTCGCCCTTGGCGTCTCGTTGACATTTCTAGGGTCGGAGCATAACCGCATGATCTTCGAAGGTCGATGAACCGGCGCCGACGGACGCCTTATCGAGACCGGAACGACGTCAGGGACTGATCGTCTTGGGCTGCCAGGCCCCGCGGAGTGCCGTGACCGGCCCTGCGGGGTGGTGTGTGGTCGGCTCTTTCTGCCGTTTAGGCTCGTCAGCGTGGATTTGGGTGAAGCGGTGCGTATGTGGGATCTGGAGCCGGGGTGGCTGAATACCGCTAGTTACGGTGTGCCGCCTGAGCCGGCGTTCGAGGCGCTGCAGGGGGCGTTGGGCGAGTGGCGCCGGGGGGCCAACGGCTGGGACAAGTGGGACCGGTCCACCGGTCGGGCGCGCAGTGCGTTCGCGCGCCTGGTCGGCGTCGCGGCCGACGACGTGGCCGTGGGGGCCTCCGCCTCGCAGGTGCTGGCCCCGGTGGCGGCCTCGCTGCCGCCCGGCTCGCGCGTCGTCGTCCCCGACATCGAGCAGACCTCGAACCTGTTCCCCTGGCTCGTGCGCGATCTCGACGTGCGCACGGTGCCGCCCGCTGAGCTGCCCCAGGCGATCGACGAGCGCACGGACGCGGTCGCCTTCAGCCTGGTCCAGTCCGCGACGGGCGAGGTCGCCGCCACCGAGGAGGTCGTCGCGGCGGCACGGGCGCACGGCGCGCTCGTCGTGGCCGACGCCACCCAGGCGGTCGGCTGGCTTCCGGTCGACGCGACGGCCTTCGACGTCCTCGCCGTCTCGGCCTACAAGTGGCTGATGTGCCCGCGCGGCACCGCCTTCTGCTACGTGAGCCCAGCCGTGCGCGACCGTATCCGTCCGCTCGCCGCCAACTGGTACGCCGGTGACGGCGACGCCTCCTACGGGCCGCCGCTGCGGCTGGCCAAGGACGCCCGCCGATTCGACATCGCCGCCCCCTGGTTCTCCTATGTCGCGGCCGCCCCGACGCTGGAGCTGCTGCTGGAGATCGGCATCGGCCCGATCCACGACCATGACCTACGGATGGCGAACCGGTTCCGGGCCGGCCTCGGCCTGCCGCCGGGTGACAGCGCGATCGTCACCGTCGCGCGTCCGGACGCGGCCGAGCGGCTCGCGGCGGCGGGTGTCCGGGCGTCCGTCCGCAAGGGGGCGGCACGCCTGGCGTTCCACCTCTACACGACCGAGGCCGACGTGGACACCGCCGTCGCGGCGCTGGCCTGAACGGGTGCGAGACGCAGAGAAGCCCTGGTCATCGTCGCGGTGACCAGGGCTTTTCGTTGGGGTGAGTGAGGGGACTTGAACCCCCGACATCTTGGACCACAACCAAGTGCTCTGCCAGCTGAGCTACACCCACCGTGGCCGGGATCGCTCCCGGCTCCCAGTAGTGTAGCGGCTTCTTCGGGGTGGGTCAGCCGGAGGCGACCTGGGAGGCGATGGCGCGGGCCGTGTCGGAGTCGGGGCCGGGCTGCGGGACGAAGACGGCGGCGCGGTAGTAGCGCAGTTCCTGGATGCTCTCGGTGATGTCGGCGAGGGCGCGGTGGCCGCCCTTCTTCTCGGGGCTGGCGAAGTAGGCGCGCGGGTACCAGCGCCGGGCCAGCTCCTTGATCGAGGAGACGTCCACCATGCGGTAGTGCAGGTGGGAGTCGAGGGCCGGCATGTCGCGGGCGAGGAACGAGCGGTCGGTCGCGATGGAGTTGCCGCACAGGGGGGCCTTCTTGGCGTCCTTCACGTGGCCCTTGATGTACTTGAGGACGACGTCCTCGGCCTCGGCGAGGGTGACGCCGCCGGGGAGCGCTTCCAGCAGGCCCGACGTCGTGTGCATGTCGCGGACGACCTTGGTCATCTGGGTGATCGACTCCGGCGGCGGTTTGATGATCACGTCGACGCCCTCGTCGAGGATGTTGAGCTCGCTGTCGGTGACCAGGGCGGCTATCTCGATGAGCGCGTCCTCACGCAGGTCGAGTCCCGTCATCTCGCAGTCGATCCAGACCAGCCGCTCGTTCATGCACTCACCCTACGGCCATGAACGACTGCGCGGGGCCGCGCGGGCGATCGAATTAGGAGGTCACGCGCCGGGCGATATGTCCGGGGATGGGGATGCCGGGGCGCAGGAGGGGGTCGGGGTCCGGCGCGCCGAAGGTCCGGGTCACGGGCAGGACGCCGGCCCAGACGTCGAGGGCGTAGTCCTCTTCCTCGTCGCCGGGCGGGCCCTGCCGGACCTTCACGGACGCCTCGTCCAGGGAGAGCGCCAGGACGGAGACGCCTGCGAGTTCCTTGCGGTTGGGCTGGCGGGCCACGTCCCACTGGCCCGGGGTGAGCTGCTCGGTGATGACGCGGAGACCGGTCGTCTTCTCCTCTGGGTCGTCGACGAGGCGGGGCGTCCCGAAGACGATGGCGCTGCGGTAGTTGATGGAGTGGTGGAACAGGGAGCGTGCCAGGACGAGGCCGTCAAGGTGGGTGACGGTGACGCAGACGTCCTGGGACGGTCCCTCCCTGAGGCTGCTCGCCCCGGTGGATCCGTGCAGGTAGAGGGTGTCGTCCAGGCGGCCGTAGCCGGTGGGGATGACGCGGGGCGAGCCGTCCACGAGGACGCCGAGGTGGCAGATGATGCCGTCGTCGAGGATCTCGTAGAGGACGGAACGGTCGGTGCTGGAGCGTTCCGGAAGGCGGCCGAGACGGGTGCGGGCGGTTGAGGAGAGCGGGTTCATGTCCGTCTACGCTAGGAGGCGAGTGGCCTGGCGGGTATGGCCACTTGACGCGTATAGCAGGTGACCACTTTGTCGATCGATCTGCCTCTTTCCGTGGAGCGGGACGCTCAGCGGCCGATGAGCGCGCAGCTCGTGGCTCAGTTGCGCGCCGCCATGGGGGAGGGACGGCTCGCCGCGGGCGAGCGGCTTCCGTCCAGTAGGGCCCTTGCCGGTCTGCTCGGTGTCAGCCGCACGGTCGTGACGGAGGCGTACGAGCAGCTCTATGCGGAGGGCTGGCTGGAAGGGCGGCATGGGTCCGGCACGTATGTGACCGAGGGTGTTGCCGCCGCGCCTGTGCCGAGGCCACAGCTGGAGACGAAACCGGCACGGAGGGCCGCGGCCCCTGAGGAGATCGACCTGAGGCCCGGTCTTGCCTGGATCGGGGCACTGGACACACCCGCATGGCGCAGGGCATGGCGGCTCGCTGCTGGGATGCCGCCGCAGCAGCGCCAGGACCCGCACGGTCTGCTCGGCCTACGGGAGGCACTCGCCGACTACATCAGGCGTAGTCGCGGCGTGACCTGTCCCTTGGACGGCCTTCTCATCACGCGTGGAGCGACGAACGGTCTCGATCTGCTTGCCGCGACCGTCCTTCGCCCTGGGGACCGGGTGGGTGTGGAAGAGCCCGGCTATGGCAGAGCGCGCGCGGTCCTGAGGGGACGTGGCGCCGAACTCGTCCCCTGCCCTGTGGACGAGCACGGCCTCGTCGTCGATGCTCTGCCCGACGACCTGCGCATCGTCTACACGACGCCGTCGCACCAGTTCCCGATGGGCGGCGTGCTGCCCGTCCCGCGCAGGCAGGCCCTGCTGGCATGGGCGAGGCGCAACGGGGCGCTCATCGCCGAAGACGACTACGACGGTGAGTTCCGCTACGACGTTGCGCCACTGCCCGCGCTCTACGGACTGGACCCGGACGTCGTCGTCTACCTGGGCACGACCGCCAAGATCCTCACCGCGGACATGGGCGTCGGCTGGCTCGGAGGCCGGCCCGATCTGGTGGCGCAGGTGGCGCTCCGGAGGGAGGAGCTGAACGACCGCACCGCCGTGGTGCCGCAGGACGCGCTGAGACTCCTCCTGGAACGGGGTGACCTGGACAGATACGTCCGCCGGATGCGCGGGGAGTACGCGCGGCGCCGCGAGGTGGTGGTGCGGGCGCTGGACGGCCTGCCCCTGCGCGGCGACACGGCCGGCCTGCACCTCGTGGTGGACGTCCCGGAGGCGGCGGCCGCGCGCGCCGCGGGCGAGGCGGCCCGGCGCGGCGTCGTGGTGGAGACGCTGGAGCGCCACCACATGGGCCCGGTGCGCGCCTCGGGCCTGGTGATCGGCTACGGCTCCGCCGCGACCCTGGCCGAGCTGCGCGAGGGGTGCGAGATCGTCCGGACGCTCGCCGGGTAGCGCGTCAGTTGGACAGGGGGCCGACCGGGACGGGCTCCGACGCGGGCTGCAGCGGACCGGGACGCGCGGGCGCCGCGTCGCCCGGCGCCGGACGGACGGTCTCGGGCGCGCGGGAGCGCGGCGGGACCAGCCGGGGGCCGGTGGGGGTGCCGGGAAGGCGGTGCTTCGGGATGGGGGCGACCGGGGTGTCGGGCCCGGTGATGCGCCGGATGTCGATCCCGCCGGGGTCGGGGCGGTCCAGGAGCGGCACCTGGGACGCGCCATAGTGCCCGCCGCGCGCCCAATCCCTGCGGCTGCGCTGCGCGTGGTAGGACTGCGGCGATGGCAGCGGAGGGCCGGCGGGCCAGCGCCGCGCGACGCCCCACGCGTCCAGCCACTGGACGATCGCCTCGACGCCGGCGAGCGGCGAGCCGGTGAACGGCGACCGCGACTGGCCGACCACCATGATCTGCGCGCAGACGCGGCCCTCCGTCCCGAGGGCGCCGCCGAGCAGCCGGGCCGCGCGGGTGATGGGCAGGAGCTGGACGATCTCGCCGGTGCCCGGGTGCCACACCAGGTGGGCCGGGCGGTTCTCCTTCAGCAGGTCGGCGGCCACCGAGCGCGCGGAGACCCGGTGCGGGTCGTGCTCCTCGGCGCACCAGACGACGCGGGGAGCACCTCCCCGCAACGCTCCGCCATCGTTCGGTGCCGCTATGCGGCCGGCTCTTGGCAGCCATGCGTCTGCCACGGTGCGTCCCCCCCAATCGGGCGGTTTGACCCCCGAGTGGTCTTAGTTACTTCTCTTAGCCCAGCGAGACCGATAAGTCCAGCTCGCCGCATCGTGGCGGGATGGCGGCTGACGTCCCGGCCGACCGGGTTCGTTCCGGTTCCATCGGGTGTGGCGGCAGACGGGCACCCCGCGTGTCCGAGCATTCCACCTTGTGTCACCTTTTTCCTCCCGGGAGTTCGGTCGAGTTGCTCACGCTGGGCGGAAGAGAGGCTGAGGCTCCCCGCGTTCGCGCAGGTCAGGGTCGAGTCTGAAAATCGGATTACCGCCGGTTGGAAGTCGGCCGGAAGTGGCCGGGGCACCACGGGCCGCGCGGCGGTACGGGGGTGGGGTTCACGGCCCTGGCCGAGCCGCGTTCTAATAGGGCCTCATGACCGTTGACGCAGAACTGCCCGCCGGGGTGCCCGGCATCGACGTCCCCCGGCTGGCGGCCTGGCTGGCCCGTGAGCTGCCCGGATCGGGACGGATCAGCGCGATCGACCTGATCGCGGGCGGGCGGTCGAACCTCACGTACGGCATCACCCTGGACGGCGGCCGCCGCGTCGTGCTGCGCCGGCCGCCGCTCGGCCACGTCCTGCCGACGGCGCACGACATGGGCCGCGAGTACCGCGTGCTGTCGGCCCTCGGCCGCGGGACGGCGGTGCCGGTGCCGGCGATGCTGGCCTTCTGCGACGACGAGGACGTCATCGGCGCCCGCTTTTACCTCATGGACTTCGTCGAGGGGCGCGTCCTGCGCACCCGGGAGGACGCCGCCGACATCACCCCCGAGCAGGCGCGCGGCCTCAGCGACGCGCTGGCCGAGGCGCTCGCCGCGATCCACACGGTCGACGTGGAGGCCGTCGGGCTGGGGGACTTCGGGCGCCCGAGCGGCTACATGGAGCGCCAGCTCAATCGCTGGGGCAAGCAGTGGGACAGCTCGCAGGAGGCCGTCCGCGCGACCGGCGCCACCCGTGACCTGCCGGAGTACGACCGGCTCGTCGCGCGGCTGGCCGAGAGGCTGCCGGCCGACGCCCCCGCCCGGCTGGTCCACGGCGACTTCCGGCTCGACAACGCGCTGGCCCGGCTGGAGCCGCGCCCGGAGATCGCGGCCGTCGTCGACTGGGAGATGTCGACGCTCGGCGACCCGCTGTCGGACCTCGGTCTGACGCTCGTCTACTGGGCGGAGGCGGCCGACGCCGAGCAGCTCCCGGTGGGCGCCACGATCACCTCCGCGCCCGGCTTCCTCACGCGCCGCGAGTTCGCCGGACGGTACGCCGATCTGACCGGCTTCGACCTCGCCGACCTCGACTTCTACGTCGCGTTCGCGTGCTTCAAGCTCGCGGTCATCCTGGAGGGCATCCACGCCCGCTACCTGCAGAACGCGACGGTCGGCGAGGGCTTCGACCAGATCGGCGGCGGCGTGCCGCTGCTGCTGGAGCGCGCCCACCGCACGCTCGACGCGGGCTCGGTCTGGTAGGGGGCCCGCTCAGCAGCGGTAGGTGACCGTCGCCGAGGCGCCGGAGGAGAACGACACCGTCCCGGTCTGGCTGCCCCAGCAGAACCCGGAGGCGCGCGAGACCTGCACGCCGCCGCTCCGCCCCGCGTCGAGGTGGCCGGAGCCGCCCGCCCTGACGGGCCCGGACGTGCCGGTCACCTGCCAGTTCACGTAGCCGCCCACGGCGGTGACCGTGACGGTGCAGGAGTCGTTCCTGCCCATGTCGCAGCCGCTCACCGACAGGGTGCCTGCCTTGGGCGGCCGCGGCGCGCTGGTCGTGGGCGGCGCCGGCGGCCTGCTCGTCGTCGGGGGCTTGGACGCGCTCTTGGACGCCGTCGGCGACGGCGACTTCGACGGCGACTTCGACTCGGTCGGGGACGCCGTCGGCGACGTCGGGGACGACGGGTCGGTCGGGATCGGCTCCGGCGGGGCCGAGGAGCCGGGCGGGGTGCTGCCGCCGGGGGTCACGGGGCTGGTCGCCGCCGCGTTCGACCGGTCGTCCCCGCCGCCCAGCCACGCCATCCCGCCGGCGAACAGCACCAGGACGCCGACGCCGACCGCGACGGCGGCGAGCAGCGGCCCGCGCCGGCGTCCGGGCGCGCGGTCCCGGGCGCGCGGGGCGGTCGGCTGGTAGGGGAGCGGCCAGCCGTACTCGTCGAACGGCTCGGTCCAGGCGGCGATGGCGCGGCGGTTCCCGGCCCGGTCCTCGGCGGTCGCGGCGGTCAGCACGTCCAGCCGCAGGTCGGCGGGGATCGCCGCGATCGGCAGCACCGACAGCAGCCGGTCCGGCGGCAGCGGCGGCGTCTCCCGCGCCCCGCACACCGGGCAGTTCTCCACGTGCCGGACGAGCGCCGTCGAGGTCTGCGGGGACAGCGGCCACGACTCGGTCAGCGCCGCGACGCTCGGGCAGTCCTTCCAGTGGTTCTGCGCGATGAGGGACGCGTGCAGCGCGGCGGCGAGGTCCTCGCGGGCCTTCTGCGCCAGGGCGAGCGTCTCCTCCAGCGGCATGCCGAAGATGCCGGACAGGTCCACCTCGTCGAGCTCGTGGCGGACCGACAGGTCGATGGCCTCGCGCTGCCGCCCGTTGAGCGCGGCGAGCGCGCTGTGCGCGAGCAGCCGGCGCTCCTCGCGGCGGGCGAGCTGCTCCTGCGTCAGCTCGTCCTCGGCCTCCGGGGCCTCCTGCCCGGTGTGCCGGTTCGGGCTGTCGCGGCGCCGCATGCACTCCTTGCGGGCGATCGCGTACAGCCAGCCGCGCAGACGCGCCGGCTCGGTGAGCCGGTCCACGTGCTCGCGGGCGCTGATGACGACGTTGCGCAGGGCCCCCGACGCCTCGACGCGGTCGCGCAGCAGGCCGTGGCAGTAGTCGTAGAGGAAAGGCGCGTAGGTGTCGTAGACCTCGGTCAGCGCGATGACGTCCCCGGCTCGCAGCGAGTCCGCCAGCCTGAGGTCGTCATTCTGCGCGGCCCCTGGCTCACCGGCCACGGGATCCCTCCCAGTCGAAATCGGTGTTCACGATCTGCCCCCGACGAGTCCCGACGCGCGTCGGCCGACTCAGGTTGCCTGATCTTGCCACCAAGTTGCTGGAATTTCTCCCATATGGGTGGATTTAAGTGACGAATCCGGTACGCCCCGTGGCCGTATCGCCTTGTGGGACGCCCCTCCCGCCATGGAAGTGATCTAGGTCACTTCCACGCTCAGCCGGGGCCCTGGCCGCCGTCCTCCGGCTGGCAGGACAGCGTCACGGTGCGCACGTCCCCGGTGGAGAAGCTGACCGTCCCGGAGCCGCCGGGCGGGGTGCAGGTGCCGCTGACGCGGGCGTAGCCGGCCTGGCCGCTGCGCAGCGTGCCGCCGCCGCTGGCGCTGAGCCCGCCGGACGCGCCCGTGACCGACCAGGTGGCCGTCCCGCCGACGGCCCGCACGGTGATGGTGCAGCTCCCCGGGCCCGGGCCCTGGATGGTGCAGGTGCCGATCGACAGCCGTCCGGGCTTCGGCTGGGTACGGGTCGCGGTCGGACGGGGCGTGCGCGACGGCGTGCGCGTTCTCGTCGGGGTCGGCGTCGGCGAGGTGGTCGTCGGCGTCGGGGTGGCCGACCGCGTGGGCGTCGGGGTGTCGGACGGCTCCTGCGACTCCTCGGGGGAGGACGGCGAGACGGTGGACGCCGACGTCGTGTCCGAGGGCCCCTGCGCCGCGGTCGGCTTGCCCGACGAGCCGGACATCAGGTAGTACGCCGCGGCGACGACCACGATGACGGCGGCGGCCGCGGCCAGCGCGGCCCACACCCCGCGCTGGCCGCCGCCTCCTCCGGGCGCGGCCCGGACGGGCTCCTGCTCGACCATGGAGGGCCAGCCCCAGTCGTCGAACGGCTCGGCCGCGTGCGCGACGGCGTCGCGGTCGGGCGCCAGCGCCGGGTCGGTGGCGGTCGCCATGACGAGCCCGCGCAGGTCGTTCGGCATCATCGCGACCGGCAGCACCCGCATGAGCCGCGCCGCCGAGACGCTGCGGTCGCACCGGGGGCCGCAGACGCCGCACGACCGGATGTGGTGGACGAGCCTGTCCACGACCGGCGGCGGGAGCGGCCATCCGGCTTCGTCGGCGATCGCCGCGGCCTCGGGGCAGTCGTCGCGTCCCAGCCGGGCGATGTAGGCGGCGGCGAGGGAGTCGTCCAGGAAGGCGCGGGCCTCGGCGGTCAGCTCCGCCGCCTGCCCCGCGTCCATGCCGAGGACGCCGCCGATCTCGCCGGCGTCCAGGCCGTGCCGCAGCATGAGGTCGAGCGACTCGCGCTCGCGTCCGCGCAGGCCGGAGAGGGCGGCGTGGACGAGCCGCCGGGCCTCCTGGCGCCGGGCGAGTTCCGCGTCGTCCAGGAAGCCGTCCTCGACCTCGGGCGCCTCGTGGCGCTGGGCGGGACGGTCCGGGTCGCGCAGCCGCCGCATGCACTCGTTGCGGACGAGCGCGTACGCCCAGCCGCGGAAGCGGTCGGGTTCGCGCAGGCGGGGCACGTGCGCGTAGGCGGCGATGAGCGCGTCGTGGAGCGCGCCCGCCGCCTGGTCCTGGTCGCGCAGCAGTGCGTGGCAGTAGTCGTACAGGCGGGCCGCGTAGCGGTCCATCACCTGGATGAGGGCGCTTGGATCGCCTGCCGCCAGCGTCCGCGCCAGACGCTCGTCGTCGGCGCGGTCGAGACTGGGCCAACCGGACACGAAGTCCTCCCGCGGGCTGTGCTGGGAATCCACGTCCGGGGCGTCCGGGACGCCGGGGACGGGCTGGAAGATCTCAGAGGGAGCGGTTCGCTCTCCCGGCCCCGGGTCGGTCGTCCGACCGGCGGCCGCCTCCCCGTCACGGGCCAGGGAGGGAAGAAGGTCGGAGGCCCGACGGCCCCGCTCCCCGTCGGGCCTCCACATAGATTGACGGCCGAATCCGGCGCCCGGTTGACATGGATTTCAGGGAAAAATCAAGAACTACCTGACGCATCCGGAAGATCACCGAGTGGTGATCACTGGATCCGGCGGGAGAGCATCTTCAGGAAGATCTTGGAGATCTCGCCGGGCGTCATGGCGATCTGCACGTTGCCGTTCGTCGCCTCGGCGATCTGCTCCAGCTCGCCGCGGTCCACGCCCTTGCCGAAACCGATCATGTTCACCTGGATCGGCTTGTTCGGGTCCTGCATGTCCTTCAGCTGCTTCAGCGTGTCCTGCAGCGACGGACCGTCCGGATCGTCGTTCTTGCCGTCGGTGAGCAGCAGGATCGAGTTGCCGAACTCCGGCTTGTAGGAGTCGTTCATGCTCTTGTACGCGGCCAGCATCGTCCGGTAGAGGCCGGTGTCGCCGTCCGGCTTCGGCTTCATCTGGTTCAGCGTGGACAGGACGAGGCCGCGCCGCGTGTTGGACCCGATCCGGTCGCCGAGGGCGCCGACCGGCACCGTCTCCTTGTAGGGCGTCTTGCCGTTCATGTTCGTCGAGAACAGCCACTGGCCGAGCTCGGTGTCGTTGGACATCATGCTGAGCCCGCCCTGCGACACCTGCGCGATGGCCTGGAGGCGGTTGACGTTCGGCCCGACCTTCTCGGCCATCGACCCGGACACGTCGATCAGCGTCAGCATGCGCAGGCCGAGCGACAGCTTCGACCACGCCTGCATGACCTTCGCGACGTCCTCGCTCTTCGGCGCGGGCAGCTGCCGCGGCCGGGCCGGGCTGACGCCGGCCGCCTCGCCGAACCCGGGCGGCGCCTTGCCGTCGGTCGCCCGGAACCCGGCGTCGAGGACGTCCTTGCGGGTCGCCTCGGTCCGCATCGCCTGTTCGAGCAGGCGGGCGGCCTTCCGCTGGGCGTCGCCCTTGGCGGTGACGGTGAACGGGTAGTCCATCGACAGCGTGCCCTCGATGGGGTACAGCGCGACGGCGGGCTCGGCGGGCCTGCTCCGGTTGTAGGAGTAGAGCGACTGCTCCGACGACAGCGAGATGGGCTGCTTGCCGGTGCGGTCCTTGCGGAAGTGCTCGAACTCCGCCTTGACGTTGGGGACGGTGCTCTCCCGGACGGTCCGGACGATGCCGGTGAAGATCGAGTCGCGGTTCGGGTCGTTCGCCAGCAGAGTGCTCGTGACCATCAGTGAGCCCATGCCCGCGGCGTTCCTCATCGGGTCGGGCACGACGAGCCGCACCGATCCCGCCGGGATCATCTGGTTCTTGGTGACGGCGCCGCCCGCGACGCCGCCCGCGGCCTTCAGCAGGTTGTCCCACGACGGGCTGGCGGTGATGCCCTGCTTCTTCAGCTCCAGCGCGAGCGTCCGCGGCAGCCCCACCACGATCGGGCTCGTCGCGAGCGAGGTCTTGGTGGACACGACGCCGCTCTTGTCGCCGCCGTCGCCCTCGGTCCGCGCCAGCGAGATCCACAGGGACGAGTCGGGGATCCACACGTCCGGCCGGTCGTCCGCCACGGCCTGCCCGGACAGCAGCGTCGTCACCGCGGAGGGCTCGACCCTCTTCACGGTCGCCTTGACGCACTTGCCGTCGACCTTGTGCTTGCCGTCGTTGAACCGTCCGGCGGCCTTCTCCACGACCGGCGCGATGTCGAGGGCGGACGCCACGGAGAGGTTCATCGCGTCGTCCCCGGAGCAGCCGCCGCCGCTCTCGGCGAACGCGTAGACGCCCACGCCGAGCAGCACGGCCAGGCCCACGGCACCGGCCATCGGCCCGATCAGCGCGGTCGCGCTGCGCTTGCGCCTGCGGCGCCCGTACTCGTAGCCGCCCGAGCCGCTGCCGTAACCCCCCGAGCCGCCGGAACCACCCGAACCGCCGGAACCGCCTCCGTACCCGCCGGAGTCGCCCGGCCCTCCGGAACCGCCGAAGAACCCGGCCTGGCCGCCGTCCGACCTGCTGATGGCGTCGTACTCGCTGTAACCCGTCCCGGCCAGCGGCGAGGACGCCGGGGGAGGCCCCTGCGGGGACGCGGTCCTCGGCTCCTCGCCGTACCGGGCCTGCCCGTAGACCGGCTCCTCGGACGAGGTGCGGGGCGTGAACCACTCGGGCGTCTCGCCGGACGCGCCCGGCGCCATGCCGGGCGGGGCGCCCTGCGGGCCCGCCTGGGGCTGGGCGAGCGGCTGGCCCTGACCGTCCCGTCCTCCGAACCAGTCGGACGACCCGTCGTTGGCCGGGCCGAAGACGGGGGTCGACGGGTCGTACCCGCCTTCGCCCGTCCCTTCGGGGAAGTCATTGCGATGACGTCCGCTCACGGCTGCCCTCGATTCACCTGAAACCCGCCAATGTTCCCCGGCACTGTAGTAGTACGCCCCAGAGGTTACAAAGGACTCAAAACTGATGATGACGCAGGTCATGAGCGTGAGCCCCGACGAACCTGGCAGCGCGCGCGGCCGCCGAGCCCAGCGGTCGGAGGGGTAAGAGCGTACGCGAATCCCTCTCTAGAACCGGATTCAGAAGCCTCCCGCGGCCGGATCCGGCCGCCGCGCGGCCCGGGCACCGGGCGCCCGGCGGCAGACTTGGGAGATGGCCAGCCTGATCCCCGTCTCCGACCCCGCCGACCCGCGCCTCGCGGACTACGTCCGCCTCCGCGACGTCAACCTCCGCAAGAGCCTGGAGGCCGAGCACGGGCTGTTCGTCGCCGAGGGGGAGAAGGTGATCCGCCGCGCGGTCGGCGCCGGCCACCCCGTCCGCTCGCTGCTGACGTCCCCCCGCTGGACCGGGCCGCTGGCCGACCTGCTGGACGGCGTGGACGCCCCCGCCTACCTGGTCGACGACGCCACCATGGAATCGATCACAGGCTTCCAGGTGCACCGCGGCGCCCTGGCCTCCCTGGAGCGCCTCCCGCTCCCGTCCGTCGACGCCGTCCTCGCCACGGCGCGCCGCGTCGTCCTCTGCGAGGACATCGTCGACCACACCAACGTGGGCGCCATCTACCGGTGCGCGGCGGCGTTGGGGATCGACGCGATCGTCCTGTCGCCGCGGTGCGCCGACCCCCTCTACCGGCGCGCGGTCAAGGTCTCGATGGGCGCGGTCTTCGCGATCCCGTACGCCCGCATGACCAACTGGCACGACGACCTCGGCAAGCTGCGGGCGGCGGGGTTCACCCTCCTGGCCCTCACCCCCGACCAGACGGTCACACCGCTGGACGAGGTGCCCATCGGCGACCGCGCCGCGCTCATGCTCGGCTCGGAGGGGGACGGCCTGTCCTCCCACTGGCTGGACGAGGCCGACGAGCGCGTGTGCATCCCCATGAGCGCGCAGGCCATGGCCAACGGGGTCGACTCGCTGAACGTCACCGCGGCCGCCGCGATCGCCTGCCACGCCCTGATGCGCTAGCGGGGCCGTCCGAAGGCCGGAAGCGAAAGGTGCGGCCCTCCCGCGCTGCCAGCGCAGGAGGGCCGCACCCGGACGGTCGGTCGCGGACGGTCAGTCGCGGAAGGTCGCGCTGTGGATGTCCACCGGGTTGGCGGCCTGGCCGGTGGCCACGCCGTAGACGGCCACGAAGGCCGAGCCGGTCGAGACCAGGCCGGTGTAGTCACCGAGCATGCGGCCCGAGCTCGTCGACGGCACCGTGCGCGCGTCGAACGGGCCCTCGATGTGACGCTCGCGCCAGGACCCGGACTTCGCGCAGTCCGCCGCGCAGGTCACGGCCCAGAAGTCGGTGGGGAGGGTGGCGGCGGACGTGTTGTTCCGGAAGTCGTAGTAGGTGACCGCCACGGTGCCGCCGGGGGACACGGCGATCGCCGGGACCGCGGCCGAGCCGGTGGGCGTCCTGTCCACCCGGACCGGGGCCGACCAGGTCTTCCCGTTGTCCGCGGACCGCGCGTACGCGACGTGGAAGGTGCCGTCGGCGGCCTGGTTCTGCCAGACCGCGTTCACCGTCCTGCCGCCCGGCCGGGCCGCCAGCAGCGGGAGCGTCGCGTTGCGCACCGGGTCGCCCGAGCCGTCGGGGTCGGGGATCTTGGTGCCCACGGCGAACGGCGCCGCCACGTTCAGGGTCGGCGCGGACCACGTGTCGCCGCCGTCGGTCGAGCGGACGACCTGCGTGGCCGCTGTGGTGGTGGTCTCGTGGTGCATGCCGATCAGCAGCGTCCCGTCGGCCATGGGGACCAGCTCGGTGCCGATGACGCCGCTGTTGGCCGGGAAGTCGTACACCTTCTTCGTGGTCCAGGTGCGCCCGTCGTCGGTCGACTTCGCCAGGTAGACCGGCTGCACCCAGTCCCCGTTCGCCTGGGTGTCGACCCGGTCCCACACCGCGTAGACCGTGCCCGGGTGGTACGGGTCGGCGGTGATCGCCGGACGGTCGTTGAAGAACCGCGGGTCGTCGTCGCGCTGCAGGGTCACCGGGGCGCCCCAGTGCACGCCGCCGTCGCCGGACCGCGACACCAGGATCGCCGTCGTCTCGCCGGTGCGCGAGAGCGAGAACGACGCGGCCACCGCGGCGCCGGACGGCGTCATCGTGACCCAGTGGTCCGTCGTGACGTCGTAGTCCCCGCCGTTCGCCGCGGTACCGCCATCGCACCGGGAGAACGCGGGCTGGTCCGCCGACGGGCGCCAGGTCGCGCCGTAGTCGTCGGACACCGCGCCGGCGGTCCCGTTGCCGCCGTACCGGTTCCACCTGTCCTGCTGGTACATCGTGACGAGGTGCCACGGCCGCTTCGGATCGCGCGCCACCATGGGCTGGACCTCGGTGTTCGGGTTCAGGACGTAGCCGTCACCCTCGGGCAGCCCGCAACCCGGCGGGAGCGCGCTGGTGCCCGACACCGGCACCACGCGGGCGGGACCGGGTCCGTCCGCCGAGGCGGACTGGACCGTGAAGGTGAAGGCGAACACGATGGCCGCCGCGACCATGGCCGACCTGGAACGTCGTTTCAACGTGCCTTCCTCATCCTCGATGGGGGGTCTTGCGGGGGACGCCGCCACCTCGCGGGCGGCGCGTTCCCGGCAGGCGCCCAACAGCACGGCCGACAGTACAGCTCAAGATCGACTTCTAAGGGCCGCTTCCGTTCGGCGCACCCCTTTGCCCGCGGCGACGCCGGCCCGGTCATGCGCATTGGACATCGTCCAAGCTGGTGACCGGATGAGTATGCCGATCAGCCAAAAATAAGGACATCCCTAAATAGGATTCCGGCCAATCCGAATATGAAGGCCGGAGGCGGCGGCAAGGGCCTGTCCCGGAGTCGTCTCGGCCACGCGCGCGAACGCGTGAGCTGCCCGGTGGAGCGAAGCCGGAGGCGAGCGGAACCGGGCAGATCGCGAAGCGATGCCGCGTTCGCCCAGGCCAGGTCACGCAGCGAGCCGCAAGGCGAGCGAAGTGGGCCGGGACTGTTGAAACACAGCCGCCAGGCGAGCGCAGTGGGCCGGGACTGTTGAAAACACGCCCTAGGCGACGGCGGCCTCGTCGTCCCGGTCGGCCAGGAGCCGGGCCAGCCGCTCCCTTTCCATGAACGCCCAGTCTTCCGGGTCGTCCTCCCAGTCGACGCGCTCGTCGATGTCGAGGCCGGCCATGAACTCCTCGTGGAGGCCGGACGGGTTCTGCCGGACCGGGTCGGAGAACTGCCACACCTCCACCGCGGCCCTCAGGTCGCCGCGGTCGGCCAGCAGCTCGGCGAGCCGCCGCGTCGTCGGCGCGGCGTCGCCGTAGGCGCGGCCCCATACGTCCAGTGCGGCTGCCAGGTCGCCGTGCTTCGCCAGTAGCTCGCCCAGGCGTCCGGCCGCGTCCCGGTCGCCGGCCTCCGCTCGGGCGCGCAGCTCAACGATCTCGTCCTGGTTCGGTACGTCACCGTTTGTCCGAATTTCCATTACCGGTCACCTCTTCCGGGGGCAGCAAGGGCGCTGGCAAGGAACAGCCGCTTCGGAAAAGTAACCATTCCAGAGAGCCTCAAACCGCTTCCGACCGGGGAGTCGCCGGGACGCCCTCCCGATTCCTGGAGGATGCTCGCGCGGTCGCCGCCGTTTCACGGGGCATGCCGGACGCCCGCCGACGATCGGCAGGGCGCGCAACGCGAACCGGGGTATTCGCTCGCTTTGGAACGGGCCCGCCGGTGCCGCGCCGCCGCGCGGCGGGCAAGGACTTCCTCGCCCTCCATCAGTTTCGCCGGGCGGCGTCCCGGGCCGGCCCGGCCTCTTGATGTCACCGAGCGCGCGTATTTCCGGTCGCGTTCTCCGGCGACTCGGAAGGGCGGTTGTGAGATTCTCTGCCGAAGTCGCGCCGTTTCCAGGGCCGTTCCCGACGCGGTGTGGAGTCGCCGGCGGCGTCCCGGAGTCACCGGCCGAACATGCCGCCCCGCGGTCGCCGGTGCGTTCCCCGCGGCCGCTTCGGGGCCCCGGCGGGCACCCGGCGGCGGCCGAGGCGCAGCTGCGTCAGCAGCAGCGAGAACGCCACCAGCAGCGCCGCCAGCCACGCGATCTGCGTGCTGGCCATTCGCTCGAACGTCAGATCCTGCGCGACGGGTGCCTGGTTGCCCTGGAGCCGGCTCTGCGGCGCCGCCGCCCCCGGGTCCGCGCTGGGCGCGACGGACGGGCTGGGCGCCTGGATGGACGGCAGCGCCACCTGCGGGTTCTGCGGCTCGAACGAGGAATTGGGCGACGTCTGCACGGACCCGCCCGTCCCCCCGCCGTTGCCGGTCCCGTTCCCGGAGGAGCCGCTTCCCCCGCCGGACCCGCCGTGCGACGTCCCCGAGGACGAGGTCCGCGACGCCGTGGGCGACGGCGTGGTGGGCTTGCGCGACGGCGACTTCGTGGGCGTCTTCGTAGGCGTGGGGGTCGGGGTGGGCGTCTTCGTAGGCGGCTTCGTCGGGACGACGTACTTGAACGTCGTCCTCCCGGTCGCGGGGGAGAGGTCGGTCGCGTCGACGGTCACGATGATCGTGTAGACCGCCGTCTCCTTCGGCCCCTCCTTCGGGACCGTCACGTGCGACCTGACGGGCGCGCCGCTCTTCCCGGCGGCCAGATCCCCGACGGTGCACCCCGCCGACTCGAACGGCGCGCCGCAGTCACCGGTCACCGTCGTGCCCTCGAGGGTCGCCGTGACGTTGGTGACCTTGATGTTCGCGATGTCGCCGCCGACGGCCGTGACCGTCGTCGTGACGTCGAGCGAGTCACCGGGATCCAGCTTCACCGCCGTCGAGGCGACGTTCACCTGGAGCCTGCCCGTCGCGGGGGACGCGGGATCCGACCCAGAGGGGGAGGGCGTGGCCTCGGCCACCGCGGACGCGCCGCCGGCGGCGAGGATGGCCGCCGTGCCGAGCCCAACAAAGATCGGTTTCACCGTCGCTCGGCAGATCACTGCCGCCGCACCTCCGTCGCGTCGCCGTTGAGCGCTTCCGTCCGAGGGATCGCCTCGGCACACATGCGAACACGGATCCAAGGGCCAAATCAACCCCGCCCGGGTCAGACGTACTCCTCCCGGACGTCCTCGATCTCTGACCCGGGCGCCCACGCCTGCCAGATGCCCTGGTCGACGCGGTCGAGCCCGAGACCCTCGGCGACCGGGGCCCGCCCGCCCGCGTACTCGACCCGCACCCACGTCTCGTGCTCCCCGACGATGACGAAGCGCTCGCCGCGCCAGCGGCACGTCGTCCGGACGTAGCGGAGCTCCTCGACCTCGGACGCGGGGACGATGCGGCGGAAACGCCCCGGCCGCAGCTCCTCGAACCCGTCCGTCGGGCCGGGCGCGTACAGCCTGATCTCGCCGTCGGCGCCCGGCGCGGCCTCGAAGTCGCGGCCGAGCCACCGCGCGACGTACCCGTCCCGGATCACTGCGCGGCCTCCGTCCGTCCGTCCCATGCCTCGGCGCCGGCGTCCGGCCGCAGCCAGGCGAGCCGGTCGGGGTCGTACATCGCGATGAACCGCTCGGACCGGTCTCTGCCGATGTAGTACATCTCCGCTCCGTACGGCAGCCGGACGCTGGTCACCTTGTACTCGCGGATGGACCCGGCGCTTCCCGGCGCGAAGCCGCTCCCGGTGAACGGCGGCCGCTCGATGACCCAGCCGGCCTCGCCCCACGACGCCATCTCCTCGTCGTCACGTCCGCCGAAGGGGACGCGGTACAGGTCGGGGCAGTAGGCCGGCCACCGGATGACGTACACGCCCTCGTCGTCGGAAGAGAACGAGGAGTCGGAGAACAGCAGCCCCAGCGCCTCGTAGAGCTGGGCGGGCGTCTGCAACTCGGCCACGTCGTTCGTCGAGTGGACGAAGCCGCCGACGCGGTCGTACCCCTGCTCCAGGTACCAGGAGACGTGCCCGTGCGGGACGACCTTCTGCATGATGGCGGGCGAGGCGACGCGGTCCTCGGGGTCGGACGGCACCTGCGGCACCGGTTCCCGCCGCGGCGGGGGCAGCGGAACCTCCGGCCGCGCCTGGACGAGGCCGACCCGCACCGCCCACTCGCTGAGCGACCGCACCTGGTCGCCATGCAGCGACGCCCCGATGTGCGTCCCCGGGTTGAGCACCATGGCCCAGTCCTCCCGGGGCCACGCGCCGATCAGCTCCCGGAAGTCGGCGTACACGAACCGGGACTCCGGCAGCACCTCGCGCAACCGGACCATCGACGTGAACACCTGCACGGACACCGCGTCCCGCATCGCCGCGTCCCAGCGGAACTCCCGCTGCACCGGCATCACTTCGAGCGGCGCGTCGTCGGGGATCGGCACGAGCACGTTCGCGTTCAGCAGCACCCGCAGGAACGCGTCGGAGTCGCCGCCCGAAGCCGCCTCGTAGAGTTCCTGGTCGATCCGGTTCCCCGGCTCGAACTCGGGCTCCGGCTCGCTGACGGCACGCAGCGCCCGGCCCGCCCCCGGCTCTCCCGCGCCGTCTCCGCCTGGGACATCGCGCTCCTCCGCCTGGTCGGGGCGCGCGGCGTCTGGGGGAACCGCCGCGAGGCCGGTCGGCGCCGTTTCACCGGGCACCCTGGGGCCGCCGGCATCCGCGCCGGGCGAGCTCTGCGGTGGTGTCGGCGCGCCGACCTGGTGAGCTTCCGCTTGCCCGGGGGTGCCGGATGTGGCACCGGGAGGTTCGCTGCCCTGGGCGCCGACGCCGGCGGGGCCGGTTTCCGGAAGGCCGCCGGGGGAGGGGGCCGACCCGCCCGCGTGGCCGGGCGCCGCCGCCTCGTGAGGCTTGACGGCCCCAGCGACACGGCGGTCGGCGCTTTCCGGCAGCCCTGGGACGGCACCGCCTGGCCCGGCCCCGTGGCCCGGATCGTCGATCGCGTTCGGTGGGACGCCGGGCGTGCCCGCGAAGGGACGGCCCGCGTCGTCTCGACCACCCGGCGCGGTGTTCGGCGGCTCGCCGCCCTGGGACCCGGCGCCGGGAAGGCCCGGCTCCATGCTGGAACCCCTGGTCACGCCCGCGTCGCCGGGAACACCCGGCGCGGCCCCGAGCGGCGGGATGCCCTGAGGCGCGGGTTCGGGAGCGGCCGCGTCGGGCGGGGCGGCGGGCGAATCCGCGAGACGGCGTCCCGCGTCGTCCGGCATGTCCGGAGCGGGGCTCGGGGCTTCGGGGCCTTGGGGCGTCGCTCCGGAAAGGCCCGGCGCCACACCACCGATGGGCGAACCGGGTGCAGCGGGGCCGGTCGAGGCGGGCGCCTCCGCGTGGTGGCCCGCGTCGTCCGCAGGGCCCGGCTCGGCGTCGAGGGCCCCGGCGTTCTCAGGCGCAGGCCCGGGAAGGCGGGGCTCTGTGACACCACCCGGCGGGGTGGTCGTGCCGACCATGTCAGCGTAGGAGTGGCCCGCTTCCTCCCCGGTCGCGCTGGGCACGTCCGCCTGGTGGCGGCCCGCGTCCGGCAGCGCCGGTCCGCTGGTCGGCGCCTCGGAAGGCTGAGAGGGGTTCGCGGGCAGGCCCGGTTCGACCGCGCCGCCGGGCGCGGCCCCGAGGGGGTCGGAAGCCTGGGGCGCGGGCCCGTGAACGGGGGCCGGCTCCGGCCCGGGGATGTGGCCGGGATCGATGGCCGTGCTGGACGGGTCCGCGAGATGGCGGCCCGGTTCTCCCGGTACGGGGCCCAGGGGCGCGTCGGCCGGGACGTCACCCGCCTCGGGCGCGGCCGGGTGGGGGACGGGCGCCTCGCCGAAGTGCGCGGGGGGCGGGGGCACGGCCTCAGGACGGACGGGCTGCGCGGTGCCGCCAGGCGTTCCCGCATGGTGGCGGCCCGATTCCGCGGGAGCGGGGACGGTGGGCTCGTCCACCGGCGGCGGGCCCGCGTGGCGGCCCGGACCGGCGGCGGCGGGATCGGCCGGGACGGCGGGGGCCACCGGCACCGAGGGGGCGGCCGGAGGCGGCGGCGTCGCGGCGGACGGGGGAGCGGGCGGGCCGCTGAGGGTGCGGACCTGCTCGCCCGGCATGGACGCGTCGATGGGCGTGCCCGGGTTGAGGACCAGCGTCCACGCGGCGTCCGGCCAGGCGGTGACCATCTCCAGGAGGCTCGGCATGATGAAGCGCGACGAGCCGATCGCCTCGTTCATCCACTTCAGCGACGTGAAGATCTGGATCGACGTCCGGCCGTGGACGCGGACGGGCCGCCACGGGAACTCGGGGTCGCCGGGGACGATGCCCCACGGGGTCTCGGCGTCCACGGGCACGAGCACCTGGGCACCGAGGAGGATCTTGAAGAAGGCCTCGGTGTCGCGGCGGCGGGCGGCGTCGAACAGCCGCTGCTCGATGTCGTTCTGGGGCTCGAAGCGGTCCGTCATCCGCTGGGCGGCGCGCTGGTCGGCCCAGGTGGCGAGGCCGGGGAGCTGCTGCGCGAGGACGGTGCCGCCCGCGGGCGAGCCGGAGTTGATGGCGAGCAGCCACTCGTGGTCGGGCCAGTAGCGCAGCGCGACGGTGAACGGCAGCGCGATGTGCTCGGTGCCGGGCCCGGACGCCTCGGCCAGGCGCTCCGGGGAGGTGAAGACCGGGACGACGGTGGAGCCGTCGACCTCGCGGGTCTGCCACGGGAAGCCGGGACGCCCCGGACGCAGCGAGAAGTCCATGTCCTCAGGGACGGGCAGCAGCACGTCGGTGGCCGCCAGCGTCTGCAGGAACAGGTCGTGGTCGTTGTTCGAGGCGGCCCGCAGCAGCTCGCGCTCCACGTCGTTGGCCGGCTGGAACTCCGGGCGCGGCGCCTCGCGGGGCAGGTCGCGGTGCTGGTCGCGCAGCTCCTCCCACGGCGGGGACGCGCGGCCGACCTGCGGGGGGCGACCGTCGCCGTCGGCGACCTGCCGGACGAACCAGGCCGGCAGCCGCGCCTCGATCGGCAGGGCGGCGGGGACGCCGCGCGCGGGCGCGTCGACGGCGAGCCACCAGCGGCTGTCCGGCCAGCTCTCGGCGATGTCGCCGAACCGGACGGTCATGAAGTGCTGGTAGGACGGCCCGAGGCACGCCCGCATCGCCGCCGCCGACGTGTAGACCAGGACGTGGACCCGGCCGTCCTCCTCCTGCGTGGGCCAGGACGGCTGCGCCTCCCCCGCGAGGACGCCGTCCACCAGCTCGGGCGGAACGGGAACGACGAGGTCGGCGTCCCCGAGGAGGCGGAAGTAGCTCTCCTGGTCGCCGGCCCGTACGGTCTCCTGTAGCCGGTGCTCCAGTTCCGACGTGGGTCGCCACGCGTCGGCCACGGTCGCCACCCCCTGTATCTAGCGTGCTCGTCCCCGCGCGACTGCCTACGCTACATGGGCGAACAGGACCAAAGAGCATAATCATCTGACTGCGCGCGAGAGTTCGCAGGTCAGATGCTGTCAGCGTGCAGTCAACGCGGCGAGGGCGGTGAGGAGCCGGTCGATGTGCTCCTCGTCCGTCCCGATGCCGATGCTCGCGCGGACCGCGCTCCGGTCCTCGCCCAGCAGGTGCCGGACGAAGGGGTGGGCGCAGAACTTCCCGTCGCGCACGCCGACGCCGTGCTCGTCGGACAGCGTAAGCGCCACGTCCCGCGCGTTCCAGCCGTCCACGGTGAACGACACGATTCCGACGCGCGGCGCCCGCTCGCCCCACAGCGTCAGCTCCCGGACGTGGGGGAGCGCCGCCAGTCCCGACCGCAGCCGTTCCACCAGCGCCTCTTCGCGGGCGGCCAGTTCGTCCCAGGCCGGGGACAGCGTCTCGCACGCGGCGGCCAGCGCGAGGGCGCCGAGGACGTTCGGGGAGCCCGCCTCGTGCCGCTGCTCCGCGGACGGCGCCCACCGGGTCGTCTCCCCGACCGAGGCGCTCGCGCCGCCGCCCCTGAGGTAGGGCTCGGCGGCGCGCAGCCAGTCGGCGCGCCCGGCGAGCACGCCCGCACCGAACGGCGCGTACAGCTTGTGGCCGGAGAACGCGACGTAGTCCAGTCCCAGCGCGGTCATGTCGAGGGGGCGGTGCGGGACGAGCTGCGCAGCGTCGACCGCGATGCGGGCGCCGTTGCGGTGCGCGACGTGCGCGAGCTCCTCGATCGGCCACAGCTCACCGGTGACGTTGGACGCGGCGGTGACGACGAGCAACCGCGACCCGATCGGGCACCCGCGCAGCGCGCGGTCCGCCGCCGAGAGGGCCTCGGCCGGAGTGGCGGGCGCCGGGAGGCGCACGGCGCGCTTCCACGGCAGGAGCGATGCGTGGTGCTCGCTCTCGAAGACGACGACGCTCGTCCCGGCCGGGACGGCGTGCGCGAGCAGGTTCATCGAGTCGGTGGTGTTGCGCGTGAACACCACGGCCGAGCGCCGCCACGCGCCGAGGAACGACCGCACGGTCTCCCGCGCGTCCTCGTAGGCGGCCGTCGTGACCTGGGACGCGTACCCCGCGCCGCGGTGGACGCTGCTGTAGTACGGCAGCGCGCGGGTGACGGCCTCGTGCACCGCCTCCAGGCAGGGCGCGCTGGCCGCGTAGTCGAAGTTGGCATATGGGACGTGGCGGCCGTCCCGCACCGGAACCGGGACGTCCGCCCCGATGACCCGGGGAAGCGGGCGAACCCGGACCCCCTCGGGGCGCGTCACAGCAGGAGTGATGGGGGAGCGGGCGAGCAGCGTGGGCATGCCGGGACCTTCCGGGGTCAGGGACCCCGGGACGTCCGCCGGGATCCGCGCTTGCCGGAACGCGGTGCCGCGTCCGGCCAGGTCCTCACCCGGGGCACCCCATCGCGGACGAAGGGTTGCCGGCCAGCTAGCCGGGGCTTTGCGCTGGCGCTCATGACCTCATGCGGAAGTATAGGCGGAGCCGAACGGGGATCAAGGGGAGGGTGCGATGCGGTACCGGGTGGTTCGGACGCTGGCCGGCGGCGCGCTGGTGCTCGGCGCCCTCAGCGGGTGCGGGGCGCTGGGCGGCGGCAACTCCGCCCAGGTGTGCACCGACACGAAGAAGGCGTTCCAGCAGTACGTCACCCAGGTGCGCGGCGTCCCGGCGGCGGAGCCCGAGCGGTGGCGGCAGCCGACCGAGCAGCTCGCCGGGCGCCTCGACGGGCTCGCGAAGCAGGCCGACGACGCCGACCTGGGCAAGGCGCTGAAGACTGAGGCGGGCGAACTGCGCGCCGCCGCGCAGGGGGTCGGCGACGGCGACGTCTCCCGGCTCGACAGCGTGATCAGGGAGACGCCGGCCACCATCGGCGAGGCCTGCGACTGAGCGGCCCGGCTACCCGCCGGTGCCGAGCGGCCCGTCGCCCGTCCCGCCTCCGGGATCGCCTCCGGGGTCGCCGCCGGTCCCGCCGTCGCCGTTGCCTCCGTCACCGCCGCCGCCGGGCTGCTGCGGCGGGATGATCGTCGGCAGGTCGGTGGGGGGCGTCGGGATTTCGGGCCGCTGCGTGGACGGCGGCGGCTCGACCGGCCCGCCCGTGTCCGGCGGCTGCGGGCCGGTCGGCGGGGCGTCCTGCGTCGGCCCGCCCCAGCCGCCGCCGGGCGTCATCGACGGCTCCCCGAAGGACTCGGGGTCGTAGCCCTTGATGTTCACCGCCTCCGACATGTACGAGCGCCACATCTGCGCGGGCAACTGCCCGCCGTACGCGCCGTACCCGGGGATGTTCAGCGGCTTGCCGTCGCTGCGGAACATCGAGACCGTCGTCGCCATCTGCGGGATGAAGCCGTTGAACCAGATCGCGCGGCCCGCGTCGGTGGTGCCCGTCTTGCCGGCGACGTCGCGTCCGTCGGGAAGTTGCGCGCCGGTGCCGGTGCCGCCCTGCACGACCTTCTGCATGGCGTAGGTGGCGTCACGGGCGACCTGCTGGCTGAACGCCCGCTCGCCCTTCTCGGTGAAGGTGCGCTTGTGGTTCTCGTTGTCGGTGACCGTCTTCACCACGAACGGCGTCCGGTGCACGCCCTCGGAGGCGAACGTCGAGTACACGCCCGCCTGCTGGACGGGGTGCAGCGACACGATGCCGAGCGGGAAGGTGGCGGCGTCCCGCTGCTCGGGCTTCATCTGCGAGGCGGGGATGCCCATCTTCTCGGCCATCGCGACGATCTTCTTGTTGCCGATGTCCTGGCCGAGGTTGATGTAGGCCGTGTTGATCGAGTGCTCGGTGGCGGTCACGAGGTTGACCGTTCCGAAGTTCTCGTTGCTGTCGTTGCGGATGGGCGTGCCGTGGAAGTACTGCGGGGAGCTGCCGTCGTAGCTGGTGGACAGCGTCTTGCCGTCGTCCAGCGCGGCCGCCAGCGCGATCGGCTTGAACCCCGACCCGGCCTGCGCCCAGTCGCCGAAGGCGCTGCTCAGCGCCTCCTCCAGGTAGCCGCGGCCGCCATAGAAGGCGAGCACCTGCCCGGTCTTCGGGTCGACCGACACCGCGCCGGTGCGGATCTTCTTGCTCATCCCGTTCGGGGCGTTGGCCGCGACGGCCTGCTTCATCGCGTCCATCAGCCGCTTGTCGAACGTCGTGGTGATCTTCAGTCCGCTGCGGTTGATCTCGTCCTCGCTGTAGCCGCGGCGCTCGGTGAGCTCCTTCTTGGCCACGTTCACCATGTAGCCGCGCTGGCCCTTGAGGACGTCGGTGATCTTCTCCTTGGCGGGGGCCGGGAAGGTCAGCGAGGCCGCCTCCGACGAGGTGAGCGCCCCGTCCCGGACCATGTTGCCGACGATCGCGCGCCAGCGCTGCTCGGAGTAGGCGCGGCGGGGGCCGGTCGGGTCGGAGAAGTTGCTCGGCTGCTGGATCGCGGCGGCGAGGTAGGCGCCCTCCGCGGGCGTCAGCTTCGAGACGTCCTTGTTGTAGTAGGCGTGCGCGGCGGCCTGCACCCCGTAGGCGTCGCGGCCGAAGTAGATGGTGTTGAGGTACTGCTCGAGGATCCAGTCCTTGTCCTTCTCCCGGCCCACCTTCAGGGAGACCATGATCTCCTTGAGCTTGCGGGTGACCGAGCGGTCCTTGCCGATGCCGCCGTAGTAGTTGCGGACCATCTGCTGCGTGATCGTCGAGCCGCCCTGCAGCTGCTTGCCGGTGGCGGTGGACCACAGCGCCCGCGCCGTGCCCTGGACCGACACCCCGGGGTCGTTGTAGAAGCTGCGGTTCTCCGCGGCGATCACCGCGGCCCGGGTGCTCTCGGGGATCTTGTCGAGCTTGACCGCGTCCCGGTTCATCCCGGTCTTGGCGATCTGAGTCTTGCCGTCGGAGTAGTAGAACGTCGGGCCCTGCGCGATCGCCTGCTCCTGCGCCGACGGCACCGGCGTGAACAGGTACGCGACGCCGAACGCGACGATGCAGAACCCGATGAAGCCGAGGATCAGGAACAGCGCCCGGCGCAGGAACCGCGACCTGCGGCTGCGCGGCTTGCCGGGCCCCTTGCCCCCGCCGCGACCGCCGCGGCCCGGCCCGGAGCCGGGCGGCGGGCCCCCGGGACGGGAGCCGCGCTGGGTCGAGTCGCGCTTGGAGGCGGCGGGCATGCTCTTGGTATCTCCGGTCGCCGCCCCATCGACACCATCGACCGCGGTGGCATCGCCGGACGCACCGACCTCGTTCGCCGCTCCGACCTCGTCAGAAGCGGCCCCACCGCCCGCCACGACGCCGTCGCCGGACGCGCCGCCGTCATTGGCGGCGCCGCCTTCGCCGGTCGCGGCGGCCTCTCCGGTCGTGGTGGTGTCGCCGGGCGTGGTGGTGTCGCCGGTCGAACCGGCGCCGTCGGTCGCGGTGGCTTCGTCGGCCTGGCTGGCGCCGTTGGACGCGGCGGCGCCGTTGACCGCGGCGGCCTCGCCGGCGGCCGTGGCGTCGTCGGTCGAAGTGACGCCGTTGGACGCGGGGGCCTCGCTGGGCACCGCGGGGTTGTCAGTCGCGGTGGCGTCGCCGGTCGGGCTCGCGCCGTTGGAGGTGGGGGCGCCGGTGGGTGCGGGGAGCTCGCTGGACGTGATGACTTCTTCGGTGTCGGAGGCGGGGGCGGGGGAATCCGCGGCGGTATCGGGGGAGGTCGTGGGGTCGTCCGCGACGACGGTGTTATCCGCGGCGCGCGATTCGGGACGCTCGCCCGCGTCGCCGCTCTCTTCGCGATCCTTATCTTCGTTTCGAGATATGTCGCCCTCGTCGGCGAATTCGGCGTCACCGGCGGTTTCTCCGGCGGCGGATTCGGTGTCCGCGGTCAGCGTGGCGGTCGCGGGACCGTCCGTGCCGGCCGGTGCCCCGGCCTCGGTTTCGTGCCGGTCCGCCTGGCCCGTCCCGGAGCGTTCCTCTCGCTCCGGGATCTTCTCGCTGTCGCTCACAAGCCCCCCGTGATTAATGCGTTACAGACGATACCTGAGGGAATCCGTGCGCCGACCGCCCAATGCGCATCCGCGTCTCCCAAAGGAGGACGGGCAATCCGCCTCTCCGGTTGTCGTGACGGATGTCGCAGTGGGCGGTCTTTCGAGAAAAGCCGAGCGGCGGGGACCCGACCGGGTGCCCCGCCGCTCCCGCGCACGGCCGCGCCTCGGTCAGCTCACTTGTAGACCTTCGCGAGGATGTCCACCACGAAGACCAGGGTGTCGTCGCCCTTGATCTTGGGCGGGCTGCCCTTCTTGCCGTAGCCCTCGTCCGGCGGCAGGACGAGCAGCACGCGGCTGCCGACCTTCGCGCCGGTGAGCCCCTTGTCGAATCCCGGGATGGTCTGCCCCAGGCCGATCGGGAACGTCGCGGGCTGCTTGCTGTCCCAGCTGGAGTCGAACTTGTCGCCGGACTTCCAGATCTTGCCGGTGTAGTTGACGACCGCCTCGTCGCCCTTGGCCAGCGCGGGCCCGTTGCCGGCGACGAGCGTCTTGGCCTGGAGCTTCTTGGGCGCGTCCTTGTCCGGGACCGTCACCTTGGGCTCCTTGCCGGCGCCCTTGTCCTCGACCTTGGGAAGCGACTTGTCGTCCAGCTTCTGCGCGGCGCCCTGCGGCTGCTGGCTCTTCGGGACGACCGCCTGGACGTCCATGATGAACAGGATCGCGTCCTTGTCGGTGATCTGCTGCGGGCTCAGCTGGGTGAGCTCCTTGGACGGCGGCAGCTGCATGACGAGCCGGCTGCCGGCCGACTTGCCGACGAGGCTCTTGTCGATGTCCTTGAGACCGCTCTTGCCGATGACGAGGTGCATCGGGCCGCCGCCGCCCTGCTGCTGCTGGCCCTCCTCGTAGGACGAGCGGACCTTCTCGCTGGAGCTCTTCACCCGCGAGTTCTCCTCGTCCTTGTCCTTCGACCACTTGTAGGTCGCGAACTGGACGTAGACGGTGTCGCCCTCGGCGGCCACGGGGCCGCCGCCCTTGATCGGCGTGCTGACCTTGAGCGTCCTGGTCGGCTCCAGCTTCTTCGGGATCTCGACCTTGGGCTCGGCGGCGAACTTGCCGGTCACCTCGACCTTCGGGCCGGGGCGGCTGACCCACCAGTACACCCCGCCGGAGACCGCGAGCGCGACGACCACGATCCCCGCGATCATCATCAGCCGGCGCTTCTTGGCCTCCTTGGCGGTCAGCGCCGACGGCCGGTTCAGCCCGCTGCCGCGGCCGGCGCTGATGCCGTGCGGGGTGAACTCGGGGCTGCGGATGCTCTGGGCGTTCGGGATCTTCGCCTTCGCCTTGACCGCCGGCTTGCCCCGGGGCTTGTCATCCTCGGACATGTTTCCTCACTTGCTCCGGGTTCGACGACACCACAACCGTGACCACCCTTCCAGGGCCGGGCTAAGCACAGCGTGAAAACCGGGTAAAGGAGGCCGACCCGCAATCTACCGGTCACGTACGAGGAGCGGTGTCATCTGGCAGGGGACAGGGGAAGGCGTCAGGATATCCCCGCCGGACGTGTGGCACACGCCTCCACGCCGCCGGGAACGGCGGGCCGGGACGTTCAGAGCCATCCGCGGCGCTGGGCGATGATCGCGGCTTGGAAGCGGCTCGTGGTGCCGAGGAGGGCGAGCAGTTCGCTGACCCGGCGGGCGTAGGTGCGCGCCGACAGGCCGAGGCGGGCGGTGGCGGCGTGGTCGGGGAGGCCGTCCCGCATGCAGGCCAGGATCGGGGCCAGGTGGGCCGGCGGCCGGTCCGGTTCGCGGTCGGTGACGAGGTCGTCGCCGGACGTCCAGGAGTTGTGGTGCGTCCGGGTCAGTGCCCTGACCACCGCGGGGTCGCGGATGACGAGCATGCCGTTGTAGAACACGTCCAGATCGAGCGGGATGACGGCCGTCGTGCGGTCGAACACGGCCAGGCGGAAGGGGATCTGCTCGATGAGCCGTGCCTGGCCGCCGTTGCGCCACTGGATGGTGTCCAGGTCGGCGTCATGGGCCAGGCCCTGCGGAGACGTGATCTGGCGGAGGGTGGGAACCTGGGCGGCGGCCTGGCGGACGCAGGCAGCCGCGTGCCGGAGCATGCGCTCGGGCACGCCCTGGCTGACGCAGCTGGAGGGGTCGTCGAAGGTGAGCAGTTCCTGGCGGGTGGCGCCGGCCAGGCGTGCGACCACGGCGCCGACCTTGGGCGGATCCACGCGCTGGGTCGGGGGCCGCAGGCCTCGGGCCGCATAAAAGCCGGCTTCTTCCAGGGCCTGGCTCATGGCTTCGCGCTCGGCGGCGCGTCGCGGAAGCCGCGGCGTTCCGTCGCCTGACCGTGTCACCTGGCGGCCCCCACTCCGGCATCGCGTCGAGGCGTCCCGTCGGCATTGACGGTTCAACCGCTGGCATCTCTACGCCATGAGATTGTCCACTCACTCTAGGTAGCCGGAATCTGGAGGGCAAGGGCGATGCCGCGCCCGTCCCCACGACGGGCCAGGCCGTCCGCGTCCGCACTCCAGGTGAGGGTCGACCATGATGAAGATCGTCAGCGCTGTGGCCGTCGTGATCGCCGCGATTCCGCCGACGCCCGCCACGGCCTCCCCCGCGCACGCCACACCGGCCGCCGGGCGGGCCGCCGTCCCGGCACGCGCCGCCACCGCCACCGCGGCGGGCGCGGTCCTGACGGCACCCGCCGCCACGGCCTCGGCCAGTCCGTGGTGGGCGCTGCGCACGGTGCAGCAGGAGGACGCGGTCGGCACGCTGTGGTACCACCCGGGCAGCAGATCGTGGCACGCCGACATCCGCGATGCCCCTGTGGGTTCCGAGGTCTCGGGCCAGGAGGAGCACGGCTCCCGAGGAGCGCGCGCGACCGTTCCCATGGGGGCCTCGTCGGTCAACACCGCGGACTGGTTCGGGGGCGGCTCGTTCCGGGTCTGCGTCCAGCTGCCTGCCCGCCCCCAGGCCTGCTCGACCTACGCCAACCCCGAAGCCCGGAAGGGGAGCGCGAGCCCGGCGAACGCTGCCCCGCGGAGGGCGGCGGCCTCCCACGTCCACCAGTACCCCGACTTCCGGGTTCCCGGCGTGGTCATCTGGGACAACCCCCTGAACACCGCCCACCGTGTCGGGCTCGGCTATCCCGGCCAGAAGTTCGAGGCGATCCGCGGCAGCGGCCCCTGGGACTACTACGCCTGCGACAACGGGGTGACCAGCAACTTCTGGATCTACGGGCGGAACGTGGCCACCGGCGTCGTCGGCTGGGTTCCCGACTGCAACCTGACACCGTCGTAGGTCCGCCGGATGGCAGGCTTGGGGGATGCGCCTCGCGACATGGAACGTCAATTCCGTCAAGGCACGCCTTCCCCGCCTTCTCGCCTGGCTGGACGAGACGAAGCCGGACGTGGTCTGCCTCCAGGAGACCAAATGCCGCGCGGACCTCTTTCCGGCCGCGGAGGTCGAGGAGCTCGGGTACGCCACCGCCGCGCACGGTGACGGGCGGTGGAACGGTGTCGCCGTCCTCTCGCGGGTCGGCATCGAGGACGTCTCGAACGGCTTTCCGGGCGAGCCCGCCTACGCGGGTGAGGCGGGGACCGAAGGCGAGGACGAGCAGATGGAGTTGAACGAGCCCGTCCTGCTGGCGCCCGAGGCCCGGGCGATCGGCGCCACCTGCGGCGGCGTCCGGGTCTGGTCGCTGTACGCGCCGAACGGCCGCACCCCGGAATCGGCCCACTACACCTACAAGCTCGCGTGGTTCGCGGCCCTCCGCGACGCCCTCGCTGAGGAGCTCGCCGCGGGGGCGCCGCTGGTCGCCTGCGGCGACTACAACGTCGCCCCCACCGACGAGGACGTCTGGGACCCGGCCGTCTTCGCCGGCTCCACGCACGTCACGCCCCCCGAACGGCAGGCGCTCGCCGACCTGCGGGCCCTCGGCCTCCGCGACGTCGTCCCGACGATCGAGAAGGGGCCCCACCCCTACACGTACTGGGATTACCGGGCCGGCGCGTTCCACAAGAACATGGGCATGCGCATCGACCTGTTCTACGCGAACGAGGACGTCGCCGGACGGGTCGCCTCCGCCTACGTCGACCGGGAGGCCCGCAAGGGCAAGGGCCCGTCCGACCACGCCCCGGTCGTCGTCGATCTCGATTGATCCGTCTCGTGCCTTGCGGATGGCGCTGAAAGCCGTACGATCCGGGACGAGGTCCTGCCGGTCGCCGGCAGGACACGATTGCGAGATCGAAGGGAAACGAACCATGAGCAGGTTCAGCAGCGCCCCGCACACCGGCGGGTTCAGCAGCGCCCCGCACACCAGCGGGTTCAGCAGCGCACCGCACACCAGCGGCAGCGGGAAGACCGAGTCGTCCGCGAAGGACGAGCCCACCTCGGGCTCCACGTCCGGCGCCGCCCCGGTCACCCCGGACCCGCTGGTCGAGGCGTTCAAGACGGCCGGAGAGGTCAAGTCCGACAACTGACGGGCTGACGTCTCGCGGCAGATGATCCACCGCTCCGGCGGGTGGGCGCGGCTTCGTGCCGCGTCCGCTCGCCGGAGCATTTTTCTCTGCGCCCGGGTGGGGCGCTAGTCGCCGCGGCGGGCGAGGAGGCGGCGCTTGCCGCCGTCGTCGTACTGGTCGAGGACGGTGAAGCCGTCCGGCAGCAGCGAGGCGGGCTCACCGGGCTTGAGGCACCACGCGGCGGGGAGCCGCGGCCGGTCGCGGCGGGCGGCCTCGGTGAACGCCTCCCAGGCCAGCAGGCCGCCGGACAGCACGGCCCCGGCCGCGCGCTCGAACACGGCGCGGTCCCAGAACCCGGTGCACAAAACGAGCGCGTACCTGTCCGGGCCCGGCCGCCAGCCGCCCAGGTCGGCTTGGACGAGCGTGACCAGCGGGCCGAGCCCGCGGCGGCGGGCCTCCGCGCCGAGCCGCGCGAGGGCGATCTCGGAGATGTCCACGGCGGTCACGCGGCGCCCGGTCCAGGCGGCCAGCAGGGCGCTGCCGGACGGCCCCGACGCCAGGTCGAGCACTCCGCCGTCCGGCATCCCGAGCGACAGCGCCCGCTCCGCGAGCGGATGGGCCCGCGAGGGACCGGACGACTCCGCGTACTTCTCGTTCCACCGGAGCCTGTCCGGATGCCCCGCTAATTCCGCCGGCACGTCCTCCATGGGGACGACTCTAACGGCGCTCCGCGATCAGGAGCATGAACATGGCCGTCGGGAAGCCCTTGCGCCACCACGGGTCCTCGCGCATCTGCTCTTCCGTCGGGTGCGGTTCGCGCAGGTCGGCGATGACGAATCCGGCGTCTCGGAGCGTTCCAGCGTAGTACTCCAGCGGCCGGAGCCAGCTTGTGATCATCGAAGGGGATTCCAGGCCGTCCACCATGAACCGCTGGTCGATCCCGCGCGAGGTGAAGTACCGCGACGCCGGGACGCTGCTCGCCGCGCCCTGCTCGGCGTTCTCCACGTAGAAGCAGGGGTGCAGCGTCAGCAGGACCAGCCGGCCGCCGCTGCGCAGGACGCGCGAGAACTCGCCGATGGCGCGGGTCGGGTCCTGCAGGTGGCTGAAAAGGTGGTTGCACAGGACGAGGTCGAACCGGTCGTCCTCCAGCGGCAGGTCCTCGACGCTGGCGCGGGTGAAGGTGGCCTTGCCCTCCTGCTCCGGGTGCGACGAGGCCGCGTCGATCAGGCCCTGCGCCGCGTCGACGCCCGTGACCTCGGCGCCCATGGAGGCGAGCCTGCGCGACAGGTAGCCCTCGCCGCATCCGGCGTCCAGGACGCTCTGGCCGGCGCAGTCGCCGACGGCGTCCAGGACGGCGGCGTCGGTCAGTTCGGTCCGGTACCGGTCGCGGCGCTCCCTGATGACCTTGACCCAGTACTGCGCGTTCGCCTCCCATCGCGCGCGCGTCAGTTTCGCGATGGCTTGCGCCGTGTCCTCCACCGGCTCCCCATTCTCCAAGGCCTGGTTCAGGCGAGGCCCTTGAGCCGCCGCACCAGCGTGTTGCAGGTCTGTCTGATCCTTCTGTCCCGGCAGTCGACCCCGCGCAGTTCCAGCGCACGGATCAACTCGGGGAGCTTCCCGCCGAACGCCGGGTCGCGTTTGAGCGCGAGCGGGATGTACGTCGACACCAGGTAGTAGAGGTAGGCGTCGTTGTAGACCGCGATCTCGCGGAGCACCTCGGTGGCCGTGTTGCGCAGCGACAGGGAGCTCGGGAGGGTGAAGTCGCTGCTGATGCGGCCGTCTCTCGTGTAGGTGGGGAACGACCATTCCTCGAGCGCCGCGTAGACGGGCGTCGCGTCGAGTTCCTGGCGGTAGCGCTCGGCCAGGTCGAAGTCGTTCGAGCTGATCAGCGAGCCCATCACCACGCCGCGCATCATGAAGGCGGTCTGCCGCCCGGGCACCTCGAAGCCGAGGTCGGCCTCCAGCGACCCGGTGACCTTGCTGACCTGGTGCGTGAGGATGTTGAGCGCGAGGATCGAATGGAACGAGTAGGTCTTGCGGTTCAGCCGCGGGGCCAGGTCGATGGACGAGTCGAAGAGCCTGCGAGGGTCTTCCAGGAGGCCACGGCCGGCCTCGGTGGAGTAGAGCGCCTCCAGCGCGGTGTCCTGCTCGCGCCCCCAGAAGCGGGCGATGAACGAGGACGTCTTCTGCGTCGCCTGGCCGCGCATGATGTGCAGCCCGGCCTCCAGCGCGTTCAGCAGGTGCTGCTGCGCGACGGCCGAGTTCTGCAGGGCGTCCAGATCGACGGTGAGCCCTTCGCCGTGCAGGTCGGCGACGAGCCCGTCGCGCCTTTTCCGGACGGCGTGCGCCATCGAGTACTCGGCGATTCCAGGAACGGACGACATGAGGCTCTGCAGCGACCGCCCGCTGACCCGGTCGAGCCATTCCGCGTTGTCCCACAACCGGAAGATCGTGCTCTCGTCGAGTCCGGAGAAGGCCGCCACGTCGGACATGTTGAGTCCCATGTCCCTGGTGATGTCGGAGAGAGACTTCGGCTCGCCGTCCGCTGTCATCACTCGCCCTAGATGTGGCAGTTGCTGGCGCTTCGATCGTAGCGAAGCGCCGCGCGGAAGGGACGGGCGATCAGCAGAAGTCTCGGCGAGCAGCGCGGGGGACATGCCGTCCTCACTCCGCCACGCGCCCGACGCAGCCGATGAGCGGCAGCGGGCCTCGGTCGGCCGGGGCGGCGGGCGCCGCCAGCCGGGCGGGGTAGGGGGCGAGCATCCGGAGGCTCGCGCAGATGCGGGCGATCTCGTCCTCGCTCCGCGGCCGGAACGGGGTGTCGACGCCCTCGCACGGCCCGGAGATCGGGTCCAGCTCCGGCGACCGCACGGCGTGGCTGATCACCACGTGGCTGCCGGGGGCGAGGCCCGCGGCGAGCGCGGCGACGATCCCGGCCGGGTCGTCCTCGTCGGCGAGGAAGTCCAGGACGCCGAGCAGGAACACCGCGACGGGCTCGGAGAAGTCGATCAGGCGGCGCAGGCCGGGGTCGGCGAGCAGCGCGGCCGGGTCGCGGACGTCCCCGGCGAAGGCGCCCGTGCCGGCGTCCACGGCGAGCAGCGCGCGCGCGTGCGTGAGCACCATCGGGTCGTTGTCGACGTAGGCGACGCGGCACGCCGGGTCGGCCCGCCGGACGAGGTCGCCGAGGTTCTCGGCGGCGGGCAGCCCGCAGCCGGCGTCGACGAACTGCCGCAGCCCGGCGTCCCCGGCGAGCAGCGCGGCGGCGTGGTCCAGGAAGCCCCTGTTCGCCTGGACGAGCCGCGGCACCGCCGGGCAGTCGCGCAGCGCACGCTCGGCGGACTCGCGGTCCGCGGCGTAGTTGTCCTTGCCGCCGAGGAGGTAGTTGCACATGCGGGCGACGCTGGCCTGCGCCGTGCCGAGCCCGCCCCCGGGTGGGGACGGTTCGGCTCGGCGGGCCGGGCTCAGCGCCGCCCCGGAGGTCACGGCAGCCGCCATCCGTCCCGGACGCCGACGCCGAACCAGAAGGTCGAGGCCCCGCCCTTGCCGCGGCAGGTGCCGTAGTCGGTGGCGAGGGCCTTGATCAGGGCGAGCCCGCGGCCGCCCGTCGGCAGCGCCTCGTCCACCGCCCGCGGCGGCCCCTGGGCGGCGCCGCCGTCGGTGATCTCGACGCGCACGTACCGGTCGACGTGCAGGACGGTCAGCGTGATCGTGCCGTCCCGGCGGGGCCGCGCGTGCAGCACCGAGTTGGTCATGGCCTCGCTGGTCAGCAGCTCCAGGTCGCCGAGCTCGGACCGGTCGGCGCCGAAGTGCTGCCCGACGAGCTCGCGGACGTAGGAGCGGCCGAGCCGTACGGCGGGCGGCGTGGCGGCGAGGTCGATCTCGCCGATGAGGCGCCCCGAGGACTTGCCGTTGTGGTTCCAGGCGGACGGGATCCCGACTTCCAGCGAGGGAGCGGGTGCGGGCACCAGCACGGGCGCCCCGGACCATGTGTCTGATGCGTTCATGGCGGTGTCGGCTTCACGTCTCCGTGTCGGGCTGTAAGCGAACATGTGCTTCTCGGCCAAGTCGATGTCGGACGTGGAAGTGAAACAACACACACTCTTACGCAGGCCCCGGGGACCAGTCACCAACGCTTGCGCGCATGCAAGGGCCTTGCCGCACCCTGCGGGACGTCACGCCCCGTCCAAGATCCGCCACATGGCGGCGCCTTACCGGTCGCGCCGGGCTTGCGCAACCGGACGGGCGTCAATCACCGGGCCTGCGGCCCAGGACGGAGATCAGCGGCGCGAGCGTGAGGTCGAGGCGCCCCGCGGCGATGGCGGCCAGCAGGTGGCGGATCTCCTCGGCGGTGGCGTGCCCGCCCTCGATGAGCCGTTCGCGCACCTGGAGGATGGACGCGGTCTCCAGGACGCCGCAGGCGGGGGACGCGAAGGGGAAGTAGGCGTCGGCGCGCACGTCCTCCAGGCCGGCGTCGCGCAGGAGCCGGGGGAGCCGGCGGCCGTAGGCGAGGTCGGCGCCGCGCTCGGCGAGCAGCGCGCGGAAGCCGCGCCGGACGGCGTTGGCGAGGCGCTCGTCCGGGCCGTGCTCGTCGGGGCAGGCCAGCGGCTGGAGCCCGGGGTCGGCGTCCTCGACGAGCAGGACGCCGCCGGGCCGCAGGGCCTCGATCATCGTCCGGAGGGCCCGGTCGCGGTCGGGGAGGTGGACCAGCACGAGCCGGGCGTGGACGAGGTCGAACGGCCCCTCAGGCGGCGCGTCGCGCACCAGGTCGTGGCGCCGGATCTCGACCGGGGTTCCGGCGAGCTCCGGCGCGTCCGCCAGCCAGGACACGTCGATGTCGGTCGCCAGCACGCGGCCGGCGCTCCCGACGCGGCCCGCGATCCAGGACGGCACCGTCGGCCCGCCGGCGCCGACCTCCCAGACCCGCCAGCCGGGGCGCAGGCCCGCGTCGTCCATGTGGCGGAACGTCCACGGGTCGAACAGCTCGGAGATCGCCTTGAAGCGGACGCCCGCCTCGGCCTGCCGGTTGTCCAGAAGGTAGTCCACCCGTCCGATGATGCCCCCCGCCCGGCGGCGCGGGCGTCCTTTCAGGGGATCAGTTCCGGCAGGAGCGCGTCGCGGAGCTTCGCGAGGGCCGCGCTCTCCGAGGCGGCGGCCTCCACCCGGCGGGCCAGCGCGGCGGCGAATCCGCCGAACGCGCGGGCGGCGCCGTCGCCGGGCCAGGGGACCGTGAAGGCGGCGATGTCCTGCCACCTGGCGCGCGGCATCCGCGTGCCGTCGCTGACGGCGCAGGCGTGCGCGACGACGTCGTCGCTGGCCAGGGCGGCGAGCAGCCACCCCCGGCGGTCGGCGTCCTTCGCGCGGACGACGAGGATGTCCGACGAGGCGACGCCGTCGACGAAGGCGAGCCCCACCTTGTGGAAGGCGGGGCGGAGCTTGCCGAACAGGACGTCGCCGGCCGCGAACCGCCGCTTCGCGCTGGTGACGCCGGACGCGTCGGTCCAGGTCGAGAGCCACATGTGCCGCTTCGGCATGTGCTCCAGCGCGATGTAGTTCTCGTCCCGTCCGATCCGCTGCGGCGGGACGCCCCGGCGCACGAGGTCCCCGAGCTCGCCGATCGCGATGACGGCCCCGGCCACGGCCGCCGCCTCGTCGTAGCGGGCGCGGACCAGCGCGTCCCCGGCTGCGGCGATCCGGCCGTTCACCTCGATCTTGTCGTCGAGCGCCCCGAGGACGGACGCCGCCGCGTCCTGCTCCGCCCTGCCCAGCCGCGGAACGGGGAGGCCGTTCAGGATCGCGTGGGTGAGGAGCGGCTGCCCCGAGCCGATGCGGTACCTGTTCAGGTCGAGCCGCTTGAGCAGGTAGTGGACGTAGCGGGGGTTCACTCCGTCCCTGGCCGTGGCGATGATGGCGTTGTCGGTGACCCAGCACCGGTCGGGGCTGTAATGGACGGTGCCGCAGTAGCTCCCGACGCGGCCGACGACGGTGGAGCGGGGCCCGGCGTTGAACTCGCCGGACGTCCCGATGACGCCGTTCGCGCCGTACGTCCGGTAGCGGGCGCCCGCGGCGGGACGCGCTCGGCCGTTCGAGAACGTGACGAGCTCGCCCAGCTCAGCCACCGAACCGCTCCAGCTCGTCCCGGACGACCCGGTCCAGCCGCGCCGACTCCTCCAGGTGCGTGAGGAGCTCCTTGGTGAGCCGCTCCACCCGGTCGGCGGCGGGCTCGCCGCCGCGGTCCGCCTCGGCGGCGCCGACGTAGCGGCCCGGCGTGAGGACGTGGCCGTGCGACCTGACCTCGTCCAGGCCGGCCGCGCGGCAGAAGCCGGGGACGTCGCGATGGCCGTGGTCGCGCCAGGCCCGGTACGCGCCGGCGATCCGGGCGATGTCGTCGGCGGTGAGGATCCGCTCGGTGCGGTCGACCATCGTCCCCATGGCGCGGGCGTCGACGAACAGCACCTCGCCCGGGACGCTCTCGCTCCTGTCCAGGAACCAGAGGCAGGCGGGGATCGGGGTGGTGCGGAAGAGCCGGTCCGGCAGCGCGACGACGCACGAGACGAGGCCGGCCTCCACCAGCGCGGCGCGGATCTCGCCCTCGCCCGACTGCCGGGACGACATCGACCCGTTCGCCATCACCACGCCCGCGCGGCCCCGCGGCCCGAGCTTGGCCACGATGTGCTGGATCCAGGCGAAGTTGGCGTTCCCCGCGGGCGGCACGCCGTAGCGCCAGCGCGCGTCGCCGGGATCCCGGTACCAGTCCGACATGTTGAACGGCGGGTTGGCGAGCACGTGGTCGGCGGCGAGACCGGGGTGGGCGTCCTCGTAGAAGGTGTCGGAGCGGCGGACGTCGCCCGCGATCCCGTGCACGGCCAGGTTCATCCTGGCCAGCCGCCACGTCCGCTCGTTCGCCTCCTGCCCGTACACCGCTATGTCGTCCGGCCGCCCCCGATGGCTCAGGACGAACCGCTCCGCCTGCACGAACATGCCGCCGGAGCCGCAGCACGGGTCGTACACCCGTCCCCGGAACGGCTCCAGGACCTCCACCAGCAGCCTGACCACGCCGGCCGGCGTGTAGAACTCGCCGCCGCGCCTGCCCTCGGCCCGCGCGAACTTCTCCAGGAAGTACTCGTAGACCTCGCCGAGCACGTCCCGCGCGGGCCGCTCGCCGGGTCGCGCCCCGAACCGCGCCCGGCCGATCAGCTCGACCAGCTCGCCGAGGCGCCGCTGGTCGATCTCGGTGAAGATCTGCGGGAGGACGCCGTCCAGCGCGGGGTCGGCGCGCATGACGGCGCCCATCGCCGCGTCGATCCGCGCACCGATGTCGCCGGCGGCGGGGGAGAGGTCCGCCCACCGCGCCCCGTCCGGCACCCGGAAGCCCCCGTCATCGGACGAGTCGGACACGTACTTGAGGAACACGAGCCCGAGAACGAAGTCCCTGTACTGCGCCGCGTCGACGGATCCGCGCAGCTTGCCGGCGGCTTTCCAGAGGACGTCGGCGTTCCAGAGGGCATCGCCTTTCCAGACGGCATCGCCTTTCCGGAGGACATCGTCCATCCGCGTGACTCTAGCGCCCGGCCCGCCACGCCGCCGGGACGCCGTCGGTGGACGGGAGGCGGGCGCGGTGCGAGGCTGCGGAACGTGATGGTCGTGGGCGTCCTGGCGCTGGCGGCGCTGGCCGGGTGGCTGTACCTGGCGTTCGCGCACGGGGGCTTCTGGAGGACAGGGCCGGGCCTGCCCGGCGCGCCGGAGCCGGACGAGTGGCCCGAGGTCGTGGCCGTCGTCCCCGCGCGCGACGAGGCCGCCGTCCTCCCCGAGACGCTCCCGACGCTGCTCGCCCAGCGGTATCCGGGCGCATTCCGCGTGATCCTGGTCGACGACGGGAGCGGCGACGGCACCGCCGAGACCGCCGCCGCCCTGGCGGGCGGCGACCCGGCCCTGACGATCGTGCCCGCGAGGGAGCGCCCGCAGGGATGGGCGGGCAAGGTCTGGGCGATGTCGGAGGGCGTCCAGGCGGCGGGCGAGCCGGACTTCCTCCTCTTCACCGACGCCGACATCGCCTACGCCCCCGGCACCGTGGAGCGGCTGGTGCGCGCCGCCGTCGCCGGGCGCCGCGACCTGCTGTCGCAGATGGCGACGCTCAGCACCCGCACGGGCTGGGAACGGGCGATCGTCCCCGCCTTCGTGTACTTCTTCGCCCAGCTCTACCCGTTCCGCCGCGTCGGCCGGGACGGGGCGCGCACGGCCGCCGCCGCGGGCGGCTGCGTGCTCGTCCGCGGCGCCGCCCTCGCCGGCGCGGGCGGTCTCGCCCGGATCCGCGGCGCGCTGATCGACGACGTGGCGCTGGGGCGGCTGCTCAAGCGCGCGGGCGGGCGCTGCCGGCTCGATCTCAGCCGCGACGTCGTCAGCCGCCGCCCCTACCCGGGCCTCGCCGACCTCTGGGCGATGATCGTCCGCAGCGCCTACCACCAGCTGCGCTACTCGCCCGCCCTGCTGGCCGGGACCGTCGCGGGCCTGCTGCTCCTCTACGCGGTCCCGCCCGCCGCGACGGTCGCGGGCCTGGCCGCGGGTTCGCCCGGCGGCGTGCCCGCCCTCGCGGCGGGCGCGCTCGCCTGGGCGCTGATGGCGGCCACCTATGCGCCGATGCTGCGCTTCTACGGCCTGTCGCCCGTGCGCGCCCCGGCCCTGCCGCTCGTGGCCCTGCTGTACGCGGCGATGACCGTCGACTCCGCCCGCAGGCACCGCGCCGGCCGGGGCGGCGCCTGGAAGGGGCGGACTTTGTCGGGACGGCACAAATCCGGTGCCGCCGATGCGTCCCGGGCGACATTGGAGTAAGTGTCCAATTACGTTACTGTCGGGCTGCCGTCACGCCGACGGCAGGCGCGGAGACGCCGCCGCCACGTTGAAGGGTTACCCGCCATGTCCATCACCGTTCGCCGGGTCGTGCGCGCCGCGGTCGCGTCGTGCCTCGGCCTCGCCATGACGGCGGCCGCTCTGCAGGGCACCGCCGCCGCGGCGCCGCAGGACCCCAAGCCCCCGGCCGAGGATCCGTTCTACCAGCCGCCCTCCCCGCTCCCGGCGGGCGCGCCCGGTGACGTCATCCGGTCGCGTCCCGCGGTGTTCACCGTGGACCCGGTCGGCCACTCGCCGTACGCGGGCGTCAAGTCCTGGCAGGTGCTCTACCGGTCGGAGACGGTGCAGGGGCGGCCGACCGCCGTGTCGGGCATGGTCCTCGTCCCCACCAAGGAGTGGACGGGCCAGAGCGAGCGGCCGCTCGTCTCCTACGCCGTCGGGACCCGCGGACTCGGCGACGCCTGTGCCCCGTCCTACACCCTCACCCAGGGCATGGACTACGAGGAGCTGTTCATCGCGGACGCGCTCAGCCGCGGCTGGGCCGTCGCCGTCACCGACATGGAAGGCCTCGGCACCCCGGGGCAGCACACCTACGAGGTGGGCGGCTCCCAGGGCCGGGCCCTGCTGAACGTCGCCCGCGCCGCGCAGCGCCTCCCGGACGCCGGGCTCGGCGGATCGCCGGTCGGCCTCTGGGGCTACTCGCAGGGCGGCACCACCGCGGGCTGGGCGGCGGAGCTGGCGGCGACCTACGCCCCCGACCTGGCGATCAAGGGCGTGTTCGCGGGCGGCGTCCCGGCGGACCTCCAGGCCGTCGCCAAGGGCCTGGACGGCTCCCCGTTCGTCGCGCTGATGTTCATGGCCGCCGTCGGCTACGACGCCGCCTACCCCGAGCTCGACCTGGCCGGCTACCTCAACGACGACGGCCGCGAGCTGCTCGCCAAGGCCCAGGACATGTGCCTGGTCAGCTTCGACGGGCCCCTCACCGTCGTGCAGACCGCCTTCAGGCACATCAGCGACTACACGACCAGCGACCCGCTGGCCACGCCCGAGTGGCAGCGGCGCCTGGACGCCAACAAGCTCGGTTCCACCGCCCCGAGCGCCCCGGTGCTCCAGACGCAGGCCGTCTACGACGAGATCATCCCCGCCGGGCAGGCCGACACCCTCCACAAGGCGTGGTGCGCGAAGGGCGCCAACGTCACCTGGAAGACCTACACCTTCGCCGAGCACGCCACCGGCATGCTCTGGAGCGAGCCCGACGCGATGACGTTCCTCGGCGACCGCTTCGCGGGCAAGCCCGTCACCGGCAACTGCGCCGCCTGACCTCTGTGCGGCCTGACCCCGGCGCCGCCTGAAACCCCTTAGCCATAGGGCCGTCCCGCTCCGCAGGGGGCAGGATGGCCCTATGGATTTGGTGGAGTTCCTCCGCGCCCGGCTCGACAGGGACGAGCAGATGGCCCGCGCCTGCTCCGGCGCCCCCTGGAGGGCGGCCCCCTCCGGCACGGTCAGCACCGACACCGGCGATCCCTCCGACGACAGTTCCTCCCACGTCGCGACGGCGGACAACGACGCTTACGCCGAGCACATCGCCCGCCACGACCCGTCGCGCGCGCTCGCCGAGGTGGCGGCCAAGCGCCAGATCCTGGACGACTACGAGAAGCAGGCCTGGATCCTCGGCCAGGGCCACCGCACCCCCGAGCTCGACGCGGCGCGGTCCGTTCGCGAGGCGGTGCTGCGCCTCCTCGCGCTGCCCTACGCCCACCACCCCGCCTACCAGGAGGAATGGCGGCCCTAGACGTCCGTGATCAGCGCCGGGTGGCCCGGATCGTCCACCTTCAGGACGACGTCGGCGGTGCGCACGGGGGCGACCTCGGCGTCATAGCGCGCGTAGGCGGGAAGCGTCCACGCCTGGTCGTCCGCCGTGCGGCGGGCCAGCGCACCGCGCGACAGGGACAGGTGGACGGTCAGCTCGAACGGCAGCCCCCGGCCGAGCAGCAGCGAGCCGTCCAGCAGCAGGACCCCGCCGGGCCGGACGCGCACGTAGTCCGCCCTCGTCGCCCTGTCGAGCGCCGCGTCCCACAGGCTCGGCAGCACCCGCCCCGTGCCGGACGGCTCCAGCGGCCCCAGCACCTCCCGCACGAGCCCGCCCACGTCGAGCCACTCGTCGTAGAGGACGTCCGGATCGTCCCGCCCGTGCTCGAAGCGCAGCGACGCCGGGCGCAGGAAGTCGCGCGCCGACACCCGCACGACGTCCCGTCCCAGGGCGCGCAGCGGCGAGACGAGGGCGTCGGCCAGGTCCGAGGGCGCCGCGGGCGGCGCCCCGTCGATCACCACCCGCGACCAGGAGCCCGTCCCGGACGCCGCGATCCGGTCGGCCAGCTCCTCGACCACCAGGGACGGCGAGATCGGTCGTGCGCGCACCACCTCATCCTGCCCGCAACCCCGGGCGCGCCTGACACACCGGCCCCTCGGAATGTAACCTCGGTACCGGGCCGAGAGGCGCTGCAACGGGCGAGAGCCCGCCACGCTCGGCCCGAGATACCCGACCCCGCAAGGGCGCCTCCCAGATTCCATGGGAGGTGCTCGAAAACAATGACTCAGACTCCATTGCGCGAACTTCTTGAGCAGCGGATCGCGGTGCTGGACGGCGCCTGGGGCACGATGCTCCAGGGCGCGGGCCTGACCCCCGGCGACTACCGCGGCGACCTCATCGGCGACGACCACGCCAAGGACGTCACCGGCGACCCCGACCTGCTGAACCTCACCCGCCCCGACGTGATCCTCGACGTTCACCGCCAGTACCTGCGGGCCGGCGCCGACATCACGACGACCAACACCTTCACCGCGACCAGCATCGGGCAGGCCGACTACGGCCTGGAGAGCCTGGTCCGGGAGATGAACGTGCAGGGCGCCCGGCTCGCCCGGCAGGCCGCCGAGGAGTTCGGCGGCCGCTACGTCGCCGGCTCCATCGGCCCGCTGAACGTCACGCTCTCGCTGTCCCCGCGGGTCGACGACCCGGCCTACCGCGCCGTCACGTTCGACCAGGTCAAGGACGCCTACGCCGAGCAGATCGGCGCGCTCGCCGAGGGCGGCGTCGACCTGCTGCTGATCGAGACGATCTTCGACACGCTGAACGCGAAGGCCGCGATCGCCGCCGCCCGCGAGGTCGCCCCGGACCTGCCGCTGTGGATCTCGGTGACCATCGTCGACCTGTCCGGCCGGACGCTGTCCGGGCAGACCGTCGAGGCGTTCTGGCGGTCCATCGAGCACGCCGAGCCGCTCGTCGTGGGCGTGAACTGCTCGCTCGGCGCCGACGAGATGCGCCCGCACGTGGCGGAGCTCGCGCGCCTGGCCGGCACCTACACCGCCTGCCACCCGAACGCGGGCCTGCCGAACGCCTTCGGCGGCTACGACGAGACCCCGGAGGAGACGAGCGGCAAGGTCGGCGAGTTCGCCGCGTCCGGCATGGTCAACGCCGTCGGCGGCTGCTGCGGGACGGGCCCCGACCACATCGCCAGGATCGCCGAGGCGGTGCGGGGCATGGCCCCCCGCGAGGTCGCCGCCCCCGGCGCGGCCAGCCGGTTCAGCGGCCTGGAGCCGTTCGCGATCGGCGCCGACACCGGCTTCGTCATGATCGGTGAGCGCACCAACGTCACCGGCTCCAAGAAGTTCCGCAAGCTCATCGAGGCGGGCGACCACCAGGCCGCCGTGGACGTGGCGCTCGACCAGGTGCGCGGCGGCGCGAACCTGCTCGACGTCAACATGGACGCCGACCTGCTCGACAGCGAGCGGGAGATGACGACGTTCCTCAACCTCATCGCCACCGAGCCCGAGGTCGCCCGCATCCCGATCATGGTCGACAGCTCGCGGTGGAGCGTGCTGGAGGCGGGGCTGAAGACCGTCCAGGGCAAGGGCGTCGTCAACTCCATCAGCCTCAAGGAGGGCGAGGGCCCGTTCCTGGAGCAGGCCCGCCGCATCCGCGACTTCGGCGCCGGCGTCGTCGTCATGGCCTTCGACGAGACGGGCCAGGCCGACACCACCGAGCGCAAGGTGGCGATCTGCGCCCGCGCCTACGACCTGCTCACCCGGGAGGTCGGGTTCCCGGCCGAGGACATCATCTTCGACCCCAACGTCCTCGCCGTCGCGACCGGCATCTCCGAGCACAACGGCTACGCCAAGGCGTTCATCGACGCGCTGCCCCTCATCAAGGAGCGCTGCCCGGGCGCCCGCACGAGCGGCGGCATCTCCAACCTGTCGTTCTCCTTCCGGGGCAACGACGTCGTCCGCGAGGCGATGCACTCGGCGTTCCTGTTCCACGCCGTCCGGGCCGGGCTCGACATGGGCATCGTCAACGCCGGGCAGCTCGCCGTCTACGAGGACATCCCCGCCGACCTGCTCGAACTGGTCGAGGACGTGCTGTTCGACCGCCGTCCCGACGCCACCGACCGGCTCGTGTCGTTCGCCGAGAACGTCAAGGGCGAGCGGACGAAGCGGGAGGTCGACCTGTCCTGGCGGGACGCGCCGGTCGCCGCGCGCCTCTCCCACGCCCTCGTGCACGGCATCATCGACTTCATCGAGGAGGACACCGAGGAGGCCCGCCAGGAGGCCGAACGTCCCCTCGACGTCATCGAGGGCCCGCTGATGGACGGCATGAAGGTCGTCGGCGACCTGTTCGGCTCCGGCAAGATGTTCCTCCCCCAGGTGGTCAAGAGCGCCCGCGTGATGAAGCGGTCGGTCGCCTACCTGGAGCCCTTCATGGAGAAGGAGAAGCAGGAGGCGCTCGCCGCGGGGCGCGCCCACAGCGACCGCGGCCAGGGCAAGATCGTGCTGGCGACGGTCAAGGGCGACGTGCACGACATCGGCAAGAACATCGTCGGCGTCGTGCTCGGCTGCAACAACTACGACGTCGTCGACCTCGGCGTCATGGTCCCCGCGGCCAAGATCCTGGAGACGGCCGTCCAGGAGGGCGCCGACGCCATCGGGCTGTCCGGGCTGATCACCCCGTCCCTGGACGAGATGGTCTCCGTCGCCGCGGAGATGGAGCGCCGCGGCATGCGGCTGCCGCTGCTGATCGGCGGCGCCACCACGTCCCGGCAGCACACCGCCGTGAAGATCGCCCCCGCCTACGAGGCGACGACCGTGCACGTCCTGGACGCCTCCCGCGTCGTCGGCGTCGTCTCCGACCTGCTCGACGGCAAGCGCGCCGCGGCGCTGGACGCCGCCAACCGCGAGGAGCAGGCCCGGCTGCGCGAGCAGCACGAGAACAAGCAGCGCCGCCCCCTGCTCACCGTCGAGAGGGCCCGCGAGAACCGGGAGCGGGTCGACTTCGGCGACCTGCCGACGCCCGACTTCACCGGCGTGCGGATCGTCCGCCCCGAGATCTCCGCGATCCGCGAGATGATCGACTGGCAGTTCTTCTTCCTGGCCTGGGAGCTCAAGGGCAAGTACCCGGCGATCCTCGACGAGCCCGTCGCGCGCGAGCTGTTCGACGAGGGCAACGAGCTGCTCGACCAGATCATCGCCGACGGCGCGTTCGAGGCCCACGGCGCCTACGGCTTCTGGCCGGCGCACTCCGACGGCGACGACATCATCCTGCCCGGCGCCGCGCGCTTCCCGATGCTGCGCCAGCAGACGTCCAAGCCGGCGGGACGCCCCAACCGCTGCCTCGCCGACTACATCGCCCCGTCCGGCGACCACCTCGGCGGCTTCGCCGTGACGATCCTCGGCGCCGAGGACCTCGCCGCGAAGTACGAGCAGGACAACGACGACTACAAGTCGATCATGGTGAAGGCCCTCGCGGACCGCCTCGCCGAGGCGTTCGCCGAGTACGTCCACCTGGAGGCCCGCCGCGCCTGGTTCGAGCCCGGCGCCGACCCCGTCCTGGAGGACCTGCACGCCGAGCGGTTCCGCGGCATCCGCCCGGCCCTCGGCTACCCGGCGAGCCCCGACCACAGCCTCAAGCAGACCCTGTTCGACCTGCTGGACGCGGGCCGCCTCGGCATGAAGCTCACCGAGTCGTACGCGATGGCCCCGGCCGCCAGCGTCAGCGGCCTGATCTTCGCGCATCCGGCGTCGCGCTACTTCACGGTCGGGCGCGTCGGCAGGGACCAGATCGAGGACTACGCCCGCCGCTGCGACCTCCCGGTCGCGGAGGTCGAGCGCTGGCTCGCCCCCAACCTCGCCTACGACCCGTCCTGACGGCCCTTCACCGTTCCGTCGGCGCGTCTCGGCGGAACGGTGGGGGTGGACCGGCGCCGCGTCCGTTCCGGCCGGAACGGACGCGGATGTCACCGGGTGATGGCACGATGCCCGCGTGGAGATACAGGCACTGATCGACCAGCTGGCCGGGCCCGACCACAAGGCGGCGGGCGACGCGCTCGTGGCCGTCGGCGAACCCGCCGTCCGGCCCGTCCTGGCCGTCCTCTGCGACGAGGACTCCCCGGTCGACTGGGCCACCAGCGCCACCGTCCTGCGGCGCATCGGCCTTCCCGCCCTCGGCCCCCTGGTCGAGGCCATGGCGGCCGCGCCCACCGGCGAGGTCGCCCGCCGCTGCGGCTGGGCCCACTGTGGCCTGGAGATCGCCGATCTGGCCGCCTTCGTCCCCGGCCTGAGCCACCCGAGCCCCGAGGTCCGCGCGAACACCGCCTACGTCCTGCAGCTCAAGGGAGAGGCGGCCCTCCCGCACGCCCCCTCCCTGCTCGCCCTCCTGGACGATCCGGACGACGACGTCCGGCAACGCGTCATCTGGGCCATCGAGGGGATCGGGCCGGGCGTCATCCCGCTCCTGCGCCAGATCCGCCGTTCCCGCGGCACCGCCCGCCGCCGGGGCCTGGAGGCCCTCGCCGCGATCGGCGGCCCGTCCGCGCTGGACGACCGTGACCTGGCCCTGCTCCGGCGGCTGATCCGCGTCAAGCTCGCGACGGAGACACCCGAACCCATGCACCTGTGCGGCACCTGGTACGCCGTCCCCACCGGCGACCGCGACGCCGTCCTCGACGCCTTCGACCTCTCCGAACCCGAACCGGTCACGATGCGGCTCGGCGCGTCCGCCTGGAACCACGACCACCACGTCTCGCGCGGCGACCACGGCCCCTGCCGCCGCGTCTACGTCACCCCGTCCCTGGACGGCTGGACGCTCGTCTTCGGCGACCCCTTCCCCGACCATGAGGACGACATCGACGTTTCCGCGATCCAGGACCACTGCCGCGACCTGAGCCGCCGCTTCGGCACGGCCCACTGGTACGGCGCGAGCTGCGGCGACGAGTGGACGGCCTGGTGCGTCGCCGAGGGCGGCGACGTGGTCCGCTACTACGACGTCTTCGAACCGGACGACCAGATCGGCTCCCACCCCGCCGAGGACGGCTACGTCCTCCCGCACGACGACGCCTTCCCCGACGACGCCTTCGACGGCATCGACCTCCACGACAGCGCCGGCTTCCAGGCCCGCTACTTCCAGGTCAAGAAGGATCTCGGCATCCCCGACGATTGCCACGCCACCACTTTCGCGGCCCGCGCCTCGGTCGACCCGTCCGCCCTGGGCCCGCGAACGTCCGTCCAGGGGCACGCCGTCCTGGCCCTGACCTCCTGCGGCCTCCGCCACGGCCACCCTCCCGGCGCCCTGCGGATCTGACCCGGCGGGCGCCGGTAGGATCACCTGCCCATGGACGCGAGCGCCGGAATCGAGATGGTCGACGTCCCGGCGGGGACGGTGACGCTGTCGGACCGGCGGACGCAACGCAGCTGGCCGGTCGACCTCGCGCCCTACCGGCTGGGCGTGTTCCCGGTCACCCGGGCGCAGTATGCCCAGGTCAGCGCAGAGCGGCCGAGCGCCGTCGGAGAGGGGCGGCTGCCCGTCGAACGCGTCTCGTGGCTGGACGCTGTGCGATTCTGCAACGCCCTGTCCTGGCGTGAGGGACTGGCGCCCGCGTATCGGCTCGACGCCGACGGCGAGGGCGCCGAGTGGGACGCCTCCGCCGACGGGTACCGGCTGCCGACCGAGGCCGAATGGGAGCACGCCTGCCGCGCCGGCACGACCGGCCCGCGGTACGGGCCGCTCGACGAGATCGCCTGGTATCGCGGGAACGCCCAGGAGCACGTCCACGACGTGGGTGGCAGGCGGCCCAACGCCTGGGGCCTGTACGACATGCTGGGGAACGTCTGGGAGTGGTGCTGGGACCTCTACGACGCCGAGGTCTACGGCGCCTACCGGGTGCTCCGGGGCGGCGGCTGGTCCGACGAGCACTGGAGTTGCCGGGCCTCGGTGCGGCGCCGCAGCCACCCGACGTTCCAGATCGACGACGTGGGCTTCCGCCTGGCGCGTTCCGTCGCGCGCTGAGGGGCCCTTCAAGGAGGCCCCCGCCCGCACGCCTGCGGACGGTAGATCATTCGTTTTTGCTGGCCAGTGGCGCTTTTTGTCGTTTTAGTCCCGATTCCTCGGGCTATGCCGACAGTGACGGGGGAAACCGGCAGGGAAGCGAAGGCTGATCATGACGGAATCGGGCACGGGGGGCAACGGCAACGCGCAGGACCTCCCGGTCGACCAGCTCAAGGACGCCGCCCGCGCCCTGGCTCAGGCGCTCATGGTGCGGGCACTGGAGAAGGCGAGCGGTCAGATCGGGAGCCTGACCGAGCGGCTGGACGGCGGTGACGGCGGGGGAGTCGCCGGGAAGGCGGCGGCCACCGGCGCGAAGAAGCTCGCCGAGGGCGAGTCGCCACTCAAGGCCGGCCTCAGCGCGGGCGCCACCGGGGCCAAGGAAATGGTGAAGGACAAGGTGAAGAGCGCCGTCGGCGGCGGCGGCAAGGGCAAGGGCGGCGGCCAGGGCAAGATGAAGGTCACCAACATCATGGAGGAGTTCGACGTCGGACTGCCCCGGCGCGTGGCCTACGACCAGTGGACGCAGTTCGCCGACTACCCGAGCTTCACCAAGAAGGTGGAGAGCGTCGAGCAGGAGTCCGACGAGAAGATCAACTGGCGGGCGCAGGTCTTCCTGTCCCACCGCACCTGGGAATCGACGATCATCGAGCAGGTGCCCGACGAGCGGATCGTCTGGAAGTCCAAGGGCCCCAAGGGCTACGTCGACGGCGCCGTGACGTTCCACGAGCTGGCGCCGTCCATGACACGGGTCCTGCTGGTGGCCGAGTACCACCCGGACGGCTTCTTCGAGAAGACCGCGAACATGTGGCGCGCCCAGGGCCGCCGCCTCCGCCTGGACTTCAAGCACATCAAGCGCCACATGATGACCAAGACGCTGCTGGAGCAGGAAGAGGTCGAAGGCTGGCGCGGCGAGATCCGCGACGGCGAGGTGGTCAAGACCCACGAGGACGCCCTCAAGGAGGAAGAGCAGGCCGAGGAGGCGAAGTCGGAGGCCCAGGCCGAGGGCGAGGAGAAGAAGCCGGACGAGCGGGCCGAGGAGCCGAAGGCAGAGCAGGAGGACGAGAAGGAGAAGCCGGAGGCCGAGCAGGAGGAGAAAGAGGCGGAGAGCGCCCGCGCCTGACGTCTTCGCTGGTGGAAGGTGGCGCTGAGGGGGCATGTCAACCCTCGGGGCCAGGATCGAACATCGGGGGGAACGATGAGCGACGGCGAGTCCGGCAAGGCTGATCGCGAGCGGAACGAGTCCCGCGACGACTCGGAGGGCCTGACCGGGAGGACCCTGCAACCGGACCGGCGGGCGCAGCCCCCGGAGGGCCCGGACGTCCATCTCGACGTCCCGCAGCTCAAGGTGGAAGAGATCTCCCTGGAGGTCGAGAACCTTGAGGCGCACGTCTCGCTCGTCGCCGAGGTCCTCGACCTGCTCAAGCTGAACGTCGGCGCGGACGTGTTCCTCGGCAGGGTCAAGCTGGAGATCAAGGGCGTCGAGGCGGAGGCCGAACTCCAGGTCCGGCTCGACAACGTCGCCATCATCGTCGACCGCGTCCTCACCACCCTCGACCGCAACCCGGAGATCCTCCAGCACATCGGCCGCGGCCTCGAGTCGGCGGTGAGCGACATCGGCTCCGGCACCGGCAGCGCCGTGGGCGAGGTCGGCAAGGGCGCCAGGGGCGCCGTGGAGGACGTCGGCCGCGGAGCCGGCGGCGCCGTCGAAAGCGTCGGCGAGGGCGCCGGGGGCGCGGTGAAGGACGTCGGCGAGGGCGCGGGCGGCGCGGTCAAGGAAGTCGGCAAGGGCGCCGGCGAGGGCGTCAGCGAGGTCGGCCGAGGCGCCGGGCGAGCCGCCGAAGAGGTGGGCGAAGGCGCCGGCGAGGGCGTCAGCCAGGTCGGCAAGGGCACCGGCCGCGCCGCCGAACACGTGGGCGAAGGCGCGGGTGAAGGTGTTGGGGAAGCGGGCAAGGGCGCGGGCCGTGCGGCCGAGCAAGTCGGCCGGGGCGCGGGCGAAGGCGTAGGCGAAGCGGGCAAGGGCGCGGGCCAAGCGGCCGGACAGGTAGGCAAGGGCGCAGGCCGCGCCGCCGAAGGTGCAGGAGAGGGCGTCCGGGACGCAGGCAAGGGCGCCGGACAAGCCGCCGAAGCCACGGGCGAGGGCGTCCAGGACACGGTGGGCCAAACAGCCGAAACCGCAAAAGGCGCCACCGACACGGCGACGTCCGAGGACTCCTCCCAAGAAGGCAAGGAGAAGGAAGAGCCCGAACCCTCGTCAGAGCAGACGGAGCCAAAGCACCCATCCGATCAAGACAAGGAAGAAGCGGAGCCAGAGAACTCCTCCAACCGGGACGCGGAAGAGGCGGAGCCAGAGCCCTCCGACCGGGATCAGAAGGGAACGGAGCGAGAGGACTCCGCCAAGCGGGACGAGGAGGAAGCGGAGCCGGAGAAGCCGTCCGACGACCGGGGCAAGGAGAAGGCGGAGTCGGAAGAATCATCCTCCGAGCGGGACGAGGAGGAAGCGAAGTCCGGCGACGAGGACAAGCCGGAGGGCGAAGAGAAGCCGGAAAGCGGAGCGGACAAGCCCGACGGAGAGCAGGAGATCACGGCGCTGCAAGGCGCCCTGCGCGAGACAGAGGATTCGGTCCGCGACCTGGGCAAGGCCCTCCTGCGGATGCTCTCCCAGCAAGGCACGCGCTCATGAGCCCCGGCGACCGCCCCGACGCCGACCTTCAGCGCACGGCGGACATCCTCTTCACCGCCAAAGTGAAGGCCGACGAACTCCGCTTCGAAGAGGCCCCCCGACGTCTCGGTGACCTTCACCGAGGGCTCCTCCGACGACTCCACCTCCGGAAGCACCCGCACCAACCTCCCGGACAAGGTCAAATCCCAGACCACCTACCAAGACATCCAGATCGACTACGCCATAGCCGCCAAGCTCACCGATCCCGAATGACCTCGACCCCGGCTTCACTCCGGGGTCATGAGGGTTCGCGCCTCGCCGAACCACGCATGCCGGGCTGTCTCGTCCCTAAGCACCCTGGGAATGTCCACAGCCACATATGTCACTCGCGCCGCAACGGTGCCGTCCCTTCGGCGCAGGCTGACCGTCTTCGGCGGCATCTGGCCTTCGCTGGCGTAGACGATGAAGGTGTGTGGCGGCTCGTCTGGATTACTGGCAGCCTGCGCGTACACGAAGCTCTGATAGAGGTCGGACGAAGAGACCTGTTTGTCCGCGTAAAGCTTGTACTTGGCGTCCACCGGGCGGAGCCGACGACCGTGAACGAGTTGAACGTCCGGACGTATCTCGGTGTAGGAGTTGCCGCTCTCACCCCTGATCGCCCCTGGCAACGTCTCCTGAGCGCGTACGACGACTCCCGTCCCGCTTAAGGCGTCGTGCAGCAGCTGCCTCACGAACTCCTCGAAGAGCGTGTTCATATCGACCATGAAGGCGTGGGTCGTCCGCCCGGACTTCGTGTTCCGGTCCGTGAACGCCGCCCCCTCCAGGAGCATTCGCGCCCACCGATGCGCGTTCCGGTAGTGCTCGTTGGCCCGGTGATAGGTGAGACGCTCCACCACCGACCGGGCATCGAAGCCGCCGATCGTGCAGACACCGGAGAAGTCGGCGGCAAGCCGTCGCGCGGTCGCGCGCACGTCCGCGTCTTGCGCGGTACGGGCGGCGACGTGCAGAGCCGCCGCGCACAAGCGGTTGTCGAGGATGTCGCCGCTCCGCTCGTCATACCGGCATTCCAACCGGTCGAGCATCCCGAACCGCCGTGCCACCTGGCGCTCCACCAGCAGTCGGCCCCGCAGAGCCGGAAGGGCCTCCTCCCGCCGCAGGTAGTCGCGCCGCAGCCCGTGCCGGAGGAGCCGGTCGCATTCCCGCGTCAGCAGCAGGCACACGAGGTCCCGCAGACTCCGCCCTTCCCCGAGCCGCCGCAGCAGCGGAAGCTCTCGCAGCGAGTGCAGCCCGGCTGCGTAGTCGAGCATTTCCAGCACATCGAGTTCCGACCCCGCGAGCTTGGGCTGGACGCGAACGGACACGCAGTCGAGATTCACCACTCCCACATGGGACCCCGCCTCGATCTCCAGAGTGCCGTCCCGAAGCCAGCGCAGTCTGATCCGCTTGGCCAACTCCTCGGATTCGACGACCGCGAGATCCACCGGGCTCGGGTCGAGATCCTTCTCCCGGCACTTTCCGTACTCGGGAACGACGACCGTCCTCATTACTCGCCCGAGCTCGCCTGAAGTTCCGCCGAGAGCGCCTCGACCAGCCGTTCGTCGCTCAGGGCCTGTGACGGTGTGGGCCTGCACGTCCACGATCTCCTGACCGAGGAACCGGGAGAGCACCGAATAGTCGTCATAGGCGTACTCCTGAAGGAGCGGGAGCACCTCGGTGCGGACGACGGCCGCCAACTCCGCCTCACTGTCGACGGGCTTGCCGCCCGGCATGAAGAACGAGTGTCCGATCTGGCGTTCCCGTCCCAACTCTTTGACGACACGACGGTTGAGTTCCCGCAGCAGCAGTCCCAGGTCCACGTCGCCGACCTTCTCCCCGTCGAGGAGGTCGGTGTCTGGCAGCAACTCGTGGAAAGCGAACCGCCGTCGCAGAGCGGAGTCCAGGAGCCGGATACTGCGGTCGGCCGTGTTCATCGTCCCGAGGACATGGACGTTGGACGGGACGGCGAACCGTCTCCCGGTCGGCAGCGTGATGTGAATCCCCCGCTTGTCATGCTCCAGCAGGGTGATCAGTTCCCCGAGGATCTTCGGGATGTCCCCCCGGTTGATCTCGTCGATCAACAGCAGGTAGGGCCGCTCCGGATTCGCCGCGGCGGCCTCGCACACCCGCTTGAAGATCCCGTCCCTCAACACCAGCCGCAGCCCGCCGTCGCCGCCCTCAACCGGTCGGAACCCCTCGATGAAGTCCTCGTACCCGTACGCGGGATGAAACGTCACCTGCGTCAGGTGCCCGCCGTCCTGGAGCGCGTCCAAGGCCCGCCTGAAGCCGGCCGTACCGTAGTCGGCGAGCGGGTCCAGCTCCGTCTCCGGCATCCGCGTCGCAAGCCACCAGATAGCGAACCGCAGACTCGTGTACGTCTTCCCCGTCCCCGGCGGCCCGTACAGGACGACCTGCTTCTTTCGCGCGAGAAGCTCTGCGATATCGGTCAACAGTTTTTCGGCCGGAACGATCGCCGGCCCGACCGGGTCTATCACCACACCCTTCCGTAGGGACTTCCACAGCTCCGCCGGGACTTTGGCGACGGTGACCGTGGCCCACGATTTCTGTGGTTCGGGCAATGTCTGCGCATAGCCCGTATCCCAGTTGACGGAGACGGTGTGTTGGTATTCACTGCGGTCGTCACGCCATCTGTAGCCCTCCTGGTTGACCGTCCCGACCGCGAGAACTTCCCTGGTTCCCCTGTTGGCCACCACAAGGTCGCCCGGCTTCAGTTGGTAAAGCCGCCAAACTTCATTCGCCTTCGCCGAAATCTTGCTCTTGTTGCCCTTGTAGTTGTAGGCCTCCGCGAACGCGGCACGAAATTCATCTTCGGAGCCGAACTCGGTCAGGTCGCCGACGTCCTCCCAGCCGATACAGATGTATCCACCCGACAGGCACTCGTCCCAGAACCTGGCATTCTCGCCCGGTGCGACCTTGAGGATGGTCGTGCCGGCGGGCCGGGGGTCGGCCCAGTCATACAGGAAGATTCCGATCTCGTAGGGGTGCCACCCGTCGAATCGCTTGTCGTCGTCGATCACCTGCTTCAGCCGGTCATGCGCGGCGAACGCGTCCAGATGAGCACTTTCTCCGGACAGGTGGAAGATGAACGCTCGAACATGGTCCCGGCTGGTGATCGGGAGTAGCGCACCGGGGAGGTAGCAGCTGATCGCTTTCGCGGTGAGCGCCGGCCCTGGACGCAGGGAGTCGATGGCGTCGATATCGGTGAGGTGCCCGGCTCGCATGGTCTCGAAGGCTTTGACGAAACCCGCTCGTACCTTTTCCCAAGCTTCTTGTTCATTGTCGTATTCGGAAGGGTACCGCCATGTGGCTTCCTTCTTGCGCCGGTAGATGATGTGCTTTCCGGCGTGTCCACCTCGCATGCTGCACAGTTCAGGAGTTCCGAACTCCATCCGGTAACAGAAAGAGTCCTTGTAGACGTCGGTTCCCAAGGCGTACCGCTCAAGATGCATCGTCGGCCAGGCGTCCAACGGAAAGTCGCGCACCACTTGCGAGACTTCGGCCTCGGCTTCGGTGATCCGGGAGGCGCAGGTGTTGCGGTCGAACTCCGCAAGCGCCTTGGACAGCGCCTTGGCCGGCGTGGTGAAGTTGTCGACGGAGGTGAGCGGCACGAGCGTGCACGTCTGGCATACCTTGGAGACCGGGCGCCCCGCTCCGTTGCGCAGCCCGGTGCCCTCTGCGAACGCGTGCCGCCCTTGCGCGTCGTCCGCCGATGCGGCCTCCAAAAGGCGCCGCCACAGGTCCCCTTCCGGATCGGGATAGACCCTCCACCGCTCCTCATACCCACCCATGTGGGTGCAGTTCCGACTGTGATGAAGCGCCACCCCGTCGCTGGCCGGGCAGATCACCTCCCCGGAGGAGGGGGTCAGTTCGTAGGACTGCCCGTCGTAATGGACGATGTGCCGTCCGTCGGGAGTCTCGTTGACGGTGACGCTCAGCCCGGTACCCATCCTCAATTGGTAGCGGACCGTCGCTGGGTGCGTTCAAGCCGTACACGCGCCTGTTGGTGGCCGGATTGGGCCACCCGTACGTACCAAGGCATATCCAGGCACAGGGGACGCTGATTCGATCGAATGTTCGAGAACTGGAGTGTGTGGCCGCTCGGCGGTCTAGGGTCGCGGGGTGGGGAACTCTGGGAATGCTGAGCCCTGTGGCGGGTTCTGGGCTGATTCGGCCCGGATACGGGCCGGTTACCTTGCCGGTGTGCCGACGCATGCGCTGGTGATGAAGGTCGCCGAGGAGGTCGGCGAGGTCGTCGAGGCCTATCTGGGAATGACCGGCGGCAATCCCCGCAAGGGCGTCCACAAGACCGCCTCGGACGTCCTGGACGAGTTGGCCGACGTGATCCTTTCCGCCGCCGTGCCCATGGTCGAGCTGGCCGGAGGCCCTGAACAGGCCGCACAGCACATGGCCAGGCGGCTCGGCGTCGTGTCCGCCCGCGAGGTCGCCGGGGTGGCGGCGAGCGGCTGGCACGGATCTTTCATCGCGCCGCACGTCCTGTTGCGGCGCGAGGACGGTGCGGTGCTCATGCTCCGCCGCCACAACACCGGTTACCGCGACGGCTGGCTCTGCCCGCCCGCTGGACGGATCGAGCCCGGCGAAGACGTCCTGGCCGCGGCGATCCGCGAGGCCGGGGAGGAGACCGGCGTGACGCTGCACCGCGACGACGCCGAGTTCTGCCACGTCCTGCACCGCACCGCCGCGTCGTTGCCGGGGCCCTGCCATGCGGTCAGCGACTACTGGTTCACCTTCCGGCGCTGGGTGGGCGAGCCGCGCGCGGCCGAACCCGACAAGGCTTCGGAGGCGCTGTGGATCGACCCGGCGGCCCCACCCGCCGACGTGATTCCCCACTGCGTGCAGGCGCTCGCGGCCATCGGGCGGGGGGAGACCTTCGGCGTCCACGGGTGGACGCCGGATTCCTGAACGCGGAGCCGCGGCGCGCCGTCCGTCACGACCCCTCCCCATGACGGCTGACACGCCGCGACCACTGGTTATTCGTCGGGACGGTCACCCGCGGATGCGGCACCGGACCAACTTTCCGCCGGTCAGACCGCCGGCGCCTCCAGGACCGCCGCTCGACATCGCTGTCCGCGTCGTGACGTCTCCCGCTGAGTCAGCGCAGCAGTGTGTTCCGCAACGTGATGCCGTGCAGGAGGCGCAGCCTGCGCAACTCGTAGTAGGCGAGGGCGGACACCGTCAGCGGCGCCCCCAGCAGTAGCACCAGGGCCAAGACATGCGGAATCCCCTTGAAGGAGTCGTTGAACAGGTTGACCACGGCCATCACCCAGGACACCGACACGTTCACCAGGGGCGGCACCACCTCGTGGATGTCGGCCGTCCGGAACACGTTGGTCAGTGACAGGACGATGCCGTAGAGGACGAAGGGGAGCATCCAAAGGACGAGGACCACTCCCACAGGGATCATCACCGCAGGTCCCGCCGCGTCGCGCGCACCCTCCAGGTCGGGCACGGCCGCGAGCACGAACGTGAACATGGAGCCGAACATGGCCGCGACCGCGATCAACGGGTAGCGGATCCGGCGCGCGAACGCGCCCCGGTTCGGAGGCCGGGCGGCCAGGACGAAGGCTCCCACGACCACCGGCAGGACGCAGGTGAGGATCAGGACATTGATCCAGGCGTCGTCGAACCGCTCGTCGGCCAGGGCCTGGGGAGCGGTGACCCGGTAGATCGCGGCCACGGCGAGGGTCACCACGATGCCTGCCCAGGCGCGGACGACCTGCAACTTCCGGACGCGGGCGTCGACGATCAGGTCCGGCCGCGAAGGCTGGAACACCGCCCGCGCGGCGAGGAACGGGTTCAGTTTCCGGAGGATCCGTCCCGCCCGGGACGGCGGCCGCGGGGGCGGCGGAGGTCCGGGTGGCCGGTACGGCGGGTACGGGGGCGGAGGCTGCGGCGGAGGGCCTTGCCGCCAGGGCGGCGGAGCGCCGTACCCGGGATGAGGCGGCCTGTGTCCGCCTTGACCCCATGACGGACCAGCGGGACCTGTCACCAAGGGCTCCTCAGGGGTGTTGTCGCAGATGCGGGGATACCTGGCTCGGAACGTGTTCCGTCGGGAGCAGGCGAAGGGACGGCACGGGCGGGTGCCGGACCTCGTGAGTCGGACGTTCGTGGCCTCACCACGTCCTCGGGCCCTACCGTGCCGAGAGCGCCCCTCCCGGCAACGGCTGCGATTCCCGAAGAGGACCGTCGACCGGCGACGAAAACGGGGGCCTGGCAGTGCCAGGCCCCCGTTGGGCGAGGACCGGCCGGTGCCGGGCCCCGCGAGCTGATCAGTCGCGGGCGCGGACGGCGCCGACGACGACACCCGCGCCCACGGCGCAGGTGCTGATGATGAGGTTCCCGAGGCTGCCGGCGAGGGTCTCCCCGCCGATGGGCCCGGGCAGAGTGATGACGGCGACGCCGGAGGCGGCCAGGGCGACGCACGCGACGGCGGCGGCGACCCCGGCGATGACGGTGCCCAGGGCGATGCGGAAGACGTTCTTCCGCATGCGGGCGCTGTCGATGCCGACGAAGGCGCTGCAGTACGCGCCCCCGGCACCGGCGATGACGCCGATGCAGGCGCCGAGGACGGCCTTGTAGACGAGGAAGGCGGGGTTGCCGGCCTCGAAGGGGTCGATCCCGTAGCTGTGGTGGAGGTCGGCGAGGAGGACGGCGTAGTCCATCCCCTCGATGAAGCCCCCGACCAGGGCGCCGGCGAGGGCGCCCATGACGAGCGAGATCAGCCGCCGCCTGTTCGCCGAGATCGACCGGCCCGCGTTCTTCGCGATGAGCCGAAGCTTTTCCATGTTGACACCCCTGTTTGGGTCGGGGTGCGCGTGCCTGGCACGCACACCGGGTTGGTTGTCGGACGTTCGTGGCCTCACCACGTCCTCGGGGCCTACCGTGCCGAGCGCGGCCGTCCTCGCAACGTCCGGCGCACGGACGAGCGCCGCGCACGAGCCCGAGAGACCTTGGTCAACGGGCCTCGGGGCTTGACTCCGGGTCCACTCCCCGGACTGTCCGCAGGGATGTAGCTCAGCTCTTCACCGCCCATCCGATGGGAGACAAACCATGGCCCCGAACTTCACCCCCGCCGACATGCGTCACCTTCTCAACGACCAGCGTCGCCGGGCGGCCGAGGCGGAACAGCAGCAGTGGGTGCAGGCCGGCGTCGTCAAGCCGGCGGACGTCCATCGCCTGACCAGGCTCATCACCCTCCTCGCGAACGGGTGGTTGAGCTTCGAGAAGGAGCGCCAGGCGCGGCGCCTCATCAGCCAGATCCGAGAGAGGCTGCACGAGATCGCTCGCATCTGCGAGGAGGGTGACCCGATCCTGGGCCTCGGCTCTCGCTGGGTCGGCCTCCTCGGATACGACCGGCCGCGCAAGGGCCGGCCCGGCTTCCGGGAGCTGATGGGGCCGAACTGCCGCACCGGCCTCGCGCTCGCGCGGGAGACGAAGTCCCTGTTGGCGGCCAAGTGCCCCGACATGGTGGAGGACACTCCGCAGGGCGAGGCGGAGGCCGTCGGCGTCCAGCCGGCGGACCTCGGCATGCTGGTGGCGCTCATGTTGCTCCTCCAGAAGGCCACCGCCTCGCCGGACTCCGCTCGCGAGCAGGAGATCCAGCGCCTCGTATCCAGGATCTGGACGAGGCTGCAAGCAATCGCCGCGAACGAAGGCGACGACTCCGAGTTCCAGGACGTCGTCGATCGGTGGCGGAAGTTCTACCAGCTGGACCAGCCGCTCGACGAGCGGATCGGCATCCGGATTCTGGTGGAGACGGAGGGCGACTTCGCAGTCGCACTCGCCCAGGCCACGCACCTCATCCTGGGCCTCAAGCGCCCCGACGGGGCGCACGGCGCCCTCCTGGAGAACCTCTTCGGGTAGACGCCGCGCACCTGGAGCGCGGCACGGGACCCCCCGTGCCGCGCTCCACCCTCGTCCGCGACCGCCGCCCGGCAGGGGAAGGGGCGATCGCGGTCACGCGCCAGGCCGCCATGCCTGCCTCGAACTCGGCGGCGCCGAGCGGGTGGCTGAAAGAAGTCGGGCGCGTGCAGCGCGGCGGCCTCGTCGAACCGTCGGCTGTCGAAGCATTCCCGCATCCGCCGCACCAAGGTGCCGGCGTCCTCGCCCGTGGTCATCGGCGCGATTCCTCAGCCCCAATCCCAACGCGGCCCGTCCGGCCGCTGCCCGCCGTCGACAAAAGCGTAACGCATAGGTTACGCTTTCGTCGTGGACGACGTGGTGAGGGCGATCGCGGACCCCGTGCGCCGGGAGATCCTGGTCATGCTGCGCGGCGGCCGGCTCACGGCGGGGCAGATCGCCGGACGCTTCGAGATCAGCAGGCCGGCGGTGAGCCGCCACCTGCGCGTGCTCCGGGAGAGCGGGCTGGTGCGCGACGAACTCGTCGGCCGGGAACGGCTCTACGAGATCGACCCGGCGGAGCTGACCCACCTCGCCGCGTGGCTCGCTCAGTTCGTCCAGCCGCGCGGCTGGGAGCACCGCTTCGACGCGCTGGAGACGGAGGTCCACCGGACCCGCCGCGAACGCCGCGCCACCGGCACCCCCGATGAGAAGAAGGAGAACACCGCATGAACCCTCGACCCACCGGCAGGCTGGTTCGCGCCGCCACTGGAAGTGATCTCGTCCTGACCCGTTCGTTCCGGGCCTCCGTCGAGGACGTGTGGGCCAGCGTCACCGAGCCCGAGCGCACGGCCCGCTGGTTCGGCCCGTGGAAGGGCGACGCCGCCCCGGGCCGGACGATCCAGGTGCAGATGTCGTTCGAAGACGAGGCGCCGTGGTTCGACATGCACATCGACGCGTGCGAGCCCCCGCATCGTCTGGCCATTTCGGCGACGGACGAGCACGGTACCTGGCGCATCGAGCTGCTGCTGTCCGAGGCAGACGGTTCGACCCGGCTGGAGTTCGTGGAGCATCTCGACACCGAGGAGCAGATCGGCGAGAACGGTCCGGGCTGGGAGTACTACCTGGACAGGCTCGTGGCCGCGCGCGACGGCTCCCCGGAGCCGGACTTCGACGCCTACTATCCCGCCATGAAGCCGTACTTCATCGACCAGATCGGGCAGGACCCGGCCGGCTGAACGGAGTTGAGACGGTACGGGGGCCTGGCAGCGCCAGACCCCCGTGGGTGCGTCAGTCGTCGGTGCGGGTGGTACCGACGGCGAGCCCCGCGGCGTAGCCGCAGAGGCCGATGAGGAAGTCGCCGGGCGTGACGGCGCCCTGAGGGCCGATCGGACCGCGGACGGCGATGCCGACGGCGGCCAGGACGACGAACGCGACGCAGGCGAGGACCCCGGCGATGACGGCGCCACCGGCGAGGCGGACGAAGAGCTTCCGCACGCGGGGGTCTTCGAGGACGCGGAGGACGACGCCGACGGCGCAGGCGGCTCCGATGGCGCCGCAGGCGGCACCGATGACGGCTCCCTCGACGACGTGGTCGCGAAGGAAGTCGAGGTAGTTGAACGCGAAGGCGTCGATCTCGTGGCGGTGGTGGAGGTCGGCGATGAAGGCGGCGTAGTCCAAGCCCGCGACGAGGCCGCCGACGGCCGCGCCGGTGAGGACGCCCACAGCGACCGAGATCAGCCACGCCCTGCTCGCCATGATCAGCGAGCGCGCTTTCGTCGAGATCCGCCGAATCCTCTCCGGCGAGACCGGCTGGAACCTGTCCATGTCGGATTTCCTTTTTGGGTCGTGGTGCGCGTGCCTGACACGTGCACCGGGGTTGTTTGTCGAGCGGGCGTGGTTCACCACGGCCCTGGCTCCTACCGTGCCGAGTACGGCCTTCCCGGCAAACGACTGGGCGCGCAGTCCGCGGGGCGTCAACCGGTGGGCCCCACTCATGCTTGGGGCAGACATGTCCAGCCAGCCTCCTGACCCCGACCCGGCGACGGCTCCCCGGCGCGACCGGGGGTTGCGGGCCGACGCGCGCCGCAATCGCGAGCGGGTGCTGCGGACCGCCCGGCGGCTCGCGACGGAGGGGCTGACGGCCGAGGCGGAGGCCCTCGCCGCCACCGAGTTCGACCTGCGCACCGCCGCCCCGCTGAGTGGCAGGCCGCGTCGAACCTCCGGAGGGTCGCGGGTGCGTGCCTTGTTCACCCGCAAGTCATGGTCGGATGCGAGACCAGATCCACTTGCCGCCGGCCGGGTCGCCAGTGACGCCGCACTTGGTCGAGAGCGCCTGGACGATGTGGAGGCCCCACCCGCCGTTGTCGTCGAACGCCTCCTCGGAAAGGTCGAGGTCTTCGAGGGTGAGTTCCTTCGCCGGCTTGGCCTGCGGGAGGACGTGGTCGGAGTCCCAGACAGCGATGACGATGCCGTCCGCGTCCCGGCTGAGCTGGAGACGGATCTCCCTGTGCGGCGTCTGGCGCGCCGCGTTGGTGACGAGTTCCGAGACGACGAGAAGCGCATTGTCGAGAATGTGAGAATAGTTCCAGTTGCGGATTCGCGCGTCCACAAGGGTGCGCGCCAGCCCCACTGCGGACGGTGTCCCCATAAGAGGCATAAGTAGATCCCCGCTCGCCGTCATCGCCATCGTCCCCGCCCTTGTCCGAGATTTCGATTTCCTATGACAAGGATCACCGTGAGGTTCTATGTTTTTCCTGTAAGCGCCGAAGTTGGATACAGGGAGGGTGGCATGCCCATCGTTCGTGAGCCTCTCGACCCTAAGATCTCAATGTGGTATTTCTTGGCCTTCTACCTGCGGTTTTGGCGGGAGAAGATGGGTCTATCGCTGACTCAGTGCGGGGAGATCATGGGAGTGACGCGGGGCACTGTATCCAACTTCGAAGCGGGGCGGCGACGCCTACAAGACGATCACGCTCGCGCCCTTGACAGGCACTTCGGAACCGGCCTTTTATTTCAACTCTTGCTCTGGTTTGCCCGAATGGCGCATGATCCCAACTGGGGTAAGCAGCTCGTCAAGTATGAGCAGGAAGCGGCGCTGATCAAGACCTATCACGGTCAGGTGATCCCGCTCGCGCTCCAGACCGACGAGTACACCTGGGCTTACGTCCAGACCAGTACGCGTAAGGACTTCGAGGCCGCGATGGAGCGGAGGGTCGCTCGGAAGCGGTCCTTCTTCGGTAGAGGTGACGACGTCGAGATGTGGGCGACGCTTGATGAGAGCGTCCTGGCGCGGGAGGTAGGCGGACCAAGGGTCATGAAGGCCCAGTTGGAACACCTGCTCGCCACGAGCGATCTGCCGCAGTTCAGCATCCGCATCGTTCCGTTCAAATCAGGCGCGCACATTGGTGTCGACGGGTCGTTGCAGGTCCTCAGCCTGGAGAGCCGCGACATCGCGTATTCGGGTGCCCAGAACGGGGGGCGCTTGATCGAAGCACCTGGCGAGGTCCGCGAACTGTCGGTTATGTTCGATCGCATCGGCGCGAAGGCGCTCTCGGAGGAGGGCTCTCGCGAGATCATCAAGCGGTATTTGGAGAGCTACGAATGATCATTCAATGGCGCAAGAGCATCCACAGCGGCGGAGCGAACGACGAGCACTGCGTTGAGGTGGGGCGACTTGCGCCAGGGGTTGGGGTCGGGTTGCGGGACAGCAAGGACCCTGACGGGGGGTACCTGACCCTCTCCGGTGTCCAGTTCGCCTGCTTGATCCAGCAGCTCAAGCAGGACTCGACCCGCTGACCGTCCTCCCCTTCTGGCTCGTTCGCACACCCTGGCCCGTGCCCCTCTCGCGAGATCATCAAGCGGCGCTTGGAGAGTTACCGATGAGCATCCAGTGGCGTAAGAGCACCCACAGTGGTGGAGCAGATGATCAGCACTGCGTTCAGTTGGGGCGGCTTGCGGCAGGGGTTGGGGTGCGGGACAGCAAGGACCCTGATGGGGTCCACCTCACCCTCTCCGGTGTCCAGTTCGACAACCTGATCGCGCAACTCAAGCAGGACACGGCTGGCTGACCGTTCCCTGGTTCTCAACGCATTGGGCGGGTGTAATGCCCGCTGCCTGGGACGGCGCCGCTGCCCGGCTCTCCCCGCTCAAGCGGCGTCGAGAGGTCAGGCGCGGAGCAGGTCGGTCGAAACGGTCCACAGACGCTTGGCGGTGGCGGGGTCGAGCGCCCATTCCTTGACACCGTGCGGGTGCTGTGCGAGGTCGGCGTCGTCCGGGACGGTATAAGCCTCCTGCGCATCGTCGAGGTAGTGGCCTCCGGAGTGGGCGAATTCAGGGGCGACGGCCGCGACGATGCTGGTGGCGGCCCCCTGCTCGACCGTTTTGTACGTGAAGACCCCGGCGGCCTCGGCCGCGTCGAGCGACTCCTTCTGCTCCCGTGTGAAGTTCCGCTGTAGTCCCGTCGCGACACCGCCGGGGTTCACCGCGTTGGCGACGATGCCGTCGGCCGCCCACCGGCGGGTCGCCTCGACGGCGAAGAGGGAGTTCGCCGTCTTCGACTGGGCGTACGCGATCTGCGGGTCGTAGTCGCGACGCTCGAAGTGGAGATCGTCGAAGTCGATGCCGCTCCGCATGTGCGCCGTCGAACTGACCGAGACGATCCGTGCTCCGTCCCGGTCGGACGCTCCCAGGGCCAGAGCGTCGTGAAGGCGGGTGGCCAGGGCGAAGTGGCCGAGATGGTTGGTCGCGAACTGCAGCTCCCATCCCTCACGGGTTCGTTCGAGGCCACCGGTGACCACACCCGCATTGTTGATCAGTAGGTGGAGCGGGCCGCTCCACGCGTCGGCGAACCGGGTGACGGAGGCTCGGTCGGCGAGGTCGAGCTGGGCGACTCGGGGCCGGATTCCTCCGGTCGACCTCTCGATCGTCTCGGCGACGGCGTCACCCGCGGTCGTGTTCCGGACGGCGATCGTCACTTCCGCCCCGGCGGCGGTCAGCGCCCGAGCCGTCTCGACCCCGAGGCCGGAGGAGGCTCCCGTCACGATCGCGCGGACACCGGTGAGGTCGACGTCCTGCAACACCTCGGCCGCGGTGCTGGAGGCGGTGAAGGGCGTGGAGATGAGTCGATCCATGAGGCCGACTATACGCACTAGACTCAATTTGTATAGTTCGTCATCCGCCTCGTAGGGTGGCTCCATGAGCAGCGCCGAAGCCGGCCACTCCCTGCCGACAGCCGCCGATTCCGACCGCCGCGCGGCGGTTCTGGACTCCGCCATGGTCACGTTCGCGCGATTCGGCTACAGGAAGACCTCGATGGAGGAGGTGGCGCGGGCGGCGCACATCTCCCGGCCCGGGCTCTACTTCCTCTTCTCCTCGAAAGAGGCCCTCTTCCGGGCTGCGGTCGTTCAAGCCCTGGAGCGGGACATCGCAGCGGTCGAACACGTCCTGGCCGACGTCGGCCGCCCGCTTCCAGAGCGCCTCGCCGAAGCGTTCGACCACTGGGCGGGCCGCTACATCGGCCCGCTGGCGCGCGACGTCACGGCGGTCATCGAGGCCAACCCCGGCCTACTCGGAGAGATCGTCGAGACCATGCCGCGGCGATTCGAAGAACTGATCACAGACGCGATCGCCGTCGAGTCGGGTCGGGAGGCGGCCTCCTCCATCGCGCAGACGTTGATCAGCGCATCGATCGGCCTCAAGCATCAGGTCGCATCGCGGGATTCCTACCTCGACCGGCTGAAGGTCGCCATCGGCCTTCTGGTGCGCTAGATCGCGAGAGGTAAGCGGTACTGGTCGTTCAGCGTGGGGCCCGCAACCGCTCGATCTCCTCCGCCAGGCCGCCGGACGCCATGGGGCATCGCCCGTCTCGTAGAACCGCCGTCGCGGCAGGTCTCGCGTGACGCCTCCGACTCGGCCGCGGAAGTGGGCCTCGTGAGGCCGTCCGCTTACGCTGTATTGCGACCGGTGCTGGTTGATTCGACATCGAGTTCGGGTTGGCTGATCTCGGCCCACACCTCATCGAGGGAGAGGCCGAGGACCTCGGCGATCGCGGCGATGGTCGAGAAGGCGGGAGTGGCCACGCGGCCTGTCTCGATCTTCCGGAGGGTCTCCGGGGAGACCCGGGCGTCGAGCGCGGTGTCGAGTATCGAGCGCTCTCCTCTGGCCCGTCGCAGGAGGGCGCCGAGGCGCTGTCCGCGTTCGAGCTCCGCGGGGGTGAGCGGCAACCTGACCATGGCGCCTATTGTAGTACCGGTATAGTATGACCGGTATAGTTATTGGTACACGTGAGGATGGGCGCCGCATGATCGAGATCTTGAACGCCAGCGAAGTGGCCCAGGCCAGGCACACGGGCGCCCTGGTCGCCGACATCCTGCATACGGTGAAAAGCCGCACGACGGTCGGCACGAACCTGCTGGACATCGACCAGTGGACGAAAGCCATGATCGTCGAGGCGGGGGCGGAGTCCTGCTACGTCGACTACGCGCCGTCCTTCGGGCGTGGGCCGTTCGGCCACTACATCTGCACGTCCGTCAACGACGCCGTCCTTCACGGGCTGCCCTACGACTACACGCTCGCCGACGGGGACCTGCTGAGCCTCGACCTCGCCGTCTCCCTGGGGGGAGTCGCCGCCGACTCGGCCATCAGCTTCATCGTGGGCGAGACGAGCCCGCCGGAGAGCGCCGCGCTGATCAGCACGACCGAACGCGCGCTGCGGGCGGGGATCGCCGCGGCCGGCCCCGGGGCTCGCACCGGAGACATCTCCCACGCCATCGGCTCGGTCCTGCGCGAGGCGGGGTATTCGATCAACACCGACTTCGGCGGCCACGGCATCGGATCGACGATGCACCAGGACCCGCACGTCTCCAACACCGGACGCCCCGGCCGCGGGTACAAGCTGCGCCCTGGGCTGCTGCTCGCCCTGGAGCCGTGGATCATGTCCGACACCGTCGACCTCGTCACCGACGCCGACGGCTGGACGCTCCGCAGCGCCACGGGCTGCCGCACGGCCCACAGCGAGCACACGATCGCCATCACCGAGGACGGCGCCGAAATCCTCACCCTTCCGGAGCACGCACGCCCCTAAGGCCGAAGCCGCCGTCTCCGGCCGCGGATCAGACGAAGACCGCGCGGATGTCGCCGCCGAAGTAGCCGCTGCCCGCGTAGGGCCCATGAGATAGCGGGAGCGTTCACGACGGGTCCGCCGATGGTGGTGCAGTGTCCCGGCCCGCAGGCCGTGCCAACGACGTAGTAGCGGCCCGCGTCGCAACCGACTCCGATGCGCTTGCCGTCCGTGGATCGGTACGTCGAGCAGACGATCCTCTTGCCGGCCTGCCCGGTGGCCTGGACGGACGTGGCGGCGTGTGCGGGAGGTGCGGTCAGCCCTGCGGTGGAGGCCGCCGCAGCCGCGAGTGCGGCCACGACGAGTCGCGCGTTCGCGATCATGGCATGTCCTTTGCTGGTGTTCGGATGCTCTCAGTCGTATTGGGGCTCAGGCCGCGACCAGGTCACCGAGGTGCCGGGCGGGCAGGCCACAAGCGAGAAGTACTTCGAGGTGTACTGCTCATAGTTGCCGTGCCTGTAGGAACCGTCGCTGCATTTGGCCTGGGTCTGATACACGCGCGCCTCGGGTGGTCCCGCCCAGCAGTGGTAGCTCGCAGTGCGGTCGTAGCTGTGGTCGTCGCAGGTCTGCCCTTTGTAAACGAAGGAGTGTGCGGGCGCCTGCGCGCTCGCGGGGACGGAGAGCGGGGACGCGAGTGCGACCGCGGCCACGGCCGTCGCGGTGATCTTGCCGAGGATGAAGCGACCCATTCCGACCCTCCCAGAACACTTACTCTCGGTTTCTCTTTGAATGCATAACGTAATCGTTGCTGGGTGGCGCGGGCATCCGGGTAAACGCGTACAAGGCCAGGACCTTGGAGCCGGGCCGGGGGTAGGGCGTGAGCGTGGCGGCGTCCAGAGCCGTCCGGGCACCGGTGCCGGGACGGCCGGAGCCGACGGGGGTGAAACGCCGCCGTCTGGAGGCGGTGCGCGGCTCGTTCGACACCGCCCCTGCCCGTTTGCTCGACGCGAACCGCGTTCACCACGAGCATTGACAGGGCGACTGCAGCCCCTGCCCCGCGCCGCGTCGGAGCGGCGCCATCAGTGGCCCCCGCCGCCTCCCAGATCGAGCACGCCGAAGGCGAAGTCCTGGTTCGGCGGGTCCGCGCTCGCCAGCAGGACGAAGCGGGCCCCCGGCAGGTCGGTCAAGGCGTCACCGAGGTAGGGATCCTGCTCGAACCGTGCCGTGATCATCTCCATCGGCCCGCCGAAGCCGAGCAGGAGTAGCGCGAGGAAGCGACGCCGGTGCGAGACTATGCCGGTAAGCGGCGCCCCGTCGTCCATCGGGCCGTCCTCCTCCAGCCGTTCGAGCAATTCCTCCACGGTGTCGCCGGTAGCCGCCACCACATCGACGGCCAGCAGGTCCAGCGCGTCGTAAACCGACGCGGCGCCGGCCCGGGCCGCGAACTCCTCAGCGCCCTGGGCGCGCAGGCGCGAAACGTCCAGTTCGAGTCCTTCGCCGTATGCGACCGCAAGATAAGGGCCGGCGCACAACTCGGGTCGCCGCCGGTTCCCGTCCGCCTCCGCCAGGCAGCGCAACGCTTCATCGAGATCCATGCCGCACAAGCCTGCCGCACGCTTCCGACACCGTCCGTTTCGCCGCCGTCGCCCTTCATGACCCGCCCTGGCCGTAGCGGCCAGGAGCAACGGCGATCCTTCGATCAGATCAAGCAGAGTCTCGACGGTCTCAGCAAGAGAAAACAGTTAGAGGAAGTCGGCAAAGGTTTTGAAAGAGACGGTCTGAAGTGCAAGCCCGAAGCTGATCTGCTAACTAGGGCCGAAAAAGAAAGGATTCTTCAGACTCCCCGAAGGTATGACTGTATAGAATATCTGCCAGCTGGCGAGACAAGGATACGGACAGTCTATTCGTCAAGGTGCGCCTCAATGGCAAGGTCCACGCTTACCCGCTGACTCGAGAGGGACGTGCGTGATTTTTTGGCTGCAAACAGCGAATCCTGAGACCCTGGAGGTCGCGTCGGCCGCGGACATGGCGCACGCGACCGCGCAGATGTATCCCATGGATACCGAAGCTGCCATCTTGTTCTGGAACCGGGTCCCCGTGCGACTCGAATACCGCTACGACATTCCCGTCCTGCTTGATGACCTGGTCCCGCTGCTTGAAGAGGTCCAGGACCCCGAAGTTCCCCAAACTGAGGTCTACTGGGCCTCCGATACATTCTCCGCCGAATGGAACGTCGCCCGCGACGGTGATTCGCTCAGAATCGTCTCGCGCTGGGAAAGCGTTCATGGAAGCTACGAATCTCTCCTCAATGACCGAAGTCAGTTGACCGTGAGGATCGATTCCTTCGTAGCCGAGTGGCTGAAAGTGCTACGCCGGATCACATCCGATCTTGCCGCTCGTCATGTGCGCCTGGAAGACGATGACATCGCGACTCGGGCGCAAATGCTGTTGTCGAAGTCGAGTTGACCTTTCCAGCCACTCGGCCGAGACGGCGCCGTCCAGCCAGGGTGCGGTCACGGCGATCTGGGCGAGCCCTTCGGGCTCACCGGCCGCGATCGCGGTGCCGTGGTCGCGCAGATAGAGCAGCACGGGAGGCGCCACCGATGCCGGTGTCGGTGACGGCCTCGGTCACCGGTCGGGGCCGCAGCATCACGTCGACGTAGACCTGCCGGGTCCGCAGGACGTACTCCGCCCGGGTGACCAGCCCGATCGGCATCCGCCGCAGGTAGACGCGATCCCTTTCGCCGCCCTCCCGCCTGTTAACCGCGTCGTCCCGCCGTCCGGCGGAGAGTCGCCGATCCGATATCGGCCATTGTCGGTGCCCGTCGTTACGCTCGCCCTTGGTGGAGCAGAGGCGGCGACGGGGGAGCTGATGATCGTCGAGAGGGCGGGGGACCTTCTCCAGGACGACGCGCAGGCGCTCGTCAACCCGGTCAACACGGTCGGGGTCATGGGCAAGGGGCTCGCGCTCCAGTTCAGGCGGGCTCACCCGGAGAACTTCGAGGCCTATGCCAAGGCCTGCGCGGAGAAGCGGGTCCGGCCCGGAGAGGTGTTCCCGGTGCCGGTCGAGGCCGGCCGCTGGATCCTCAACTTCCCCACCAAGCGGCATTGGCGGAGCACCTCCCGGCTTGAGGACATCGAGGCGGGCCTTGATGACCTCGTCCGCCTTTCGGGTGAACTGGGGCTGGTCACGATCGCCGTTCCGCCGCTCGGCTGCGGCCACGGCGGCCTGCCGTGGCCGACCGTCCGGTCATTGATCAACGAGAAACTCGGCGAACTGGACGCGGAGATCCGCCTCTACCCGCCCGAGCCGCTATGAGGTCCCCTCGGTTAACGTCCGGGGGCCGGCGCATTAGGTGAGCAGGTCCTCGGGGCTGGTCGAGGTCGGGAAGCCGGTGCTGGCGCCCCACATCTCCGCGAACCGGCCGTCCTCGAAGCGGAAGATCTCGAACAGTTCGGGCTGCGCGCCGCCGTCCGGAAGGGCGAGTCCCTCGACGGTCGAGCGGACGGCGGCCCTGTCGCCGTCGACCAGGACGTCCTGGGCGACGACCCGCACTTCCGGGAACCGGGAGACGAGCATGCGCCAAGCGGCCTGGCCCGCCTCGAAGCCGGCGCCGAGGGGATGGCTGAAGAAGTCAGGCGTGTGCAGGGCGGCGGCCGCGTCGAACTGCCTGGTGTTGAAGCACTCCTGCATCCGCCGTACCAGGGTGCTTGCGTCCTCGCGAGTGGTCATCGGGGCGTTCTCCTCGTGGCCGGTGCATGGCGAGCGGCGCGAGCCTAAGCGGTGCGCCGCCCCGGTTAGTTTCCAGAGTATCCGGTGCGGCGCCCCGGTTATGCTGATACGGATATGTCCAGCCAGCCACCTGATCCCGACCCGGCGACGGCCACCCGGCGCGACCGGGGGTTGCGGGCCGATGCGCGCCGCAATCGCGAGCGGGTGCTGCGGACCGCTCAGCGGCTGTTCGCGACGGAGGGGCTGGGCGTCTCGCTCGACGAGATCGCCCGCCGCGCCGGTGTCGGCCCCGGTACCGTCCACCGTCACTTCCCGGCCAAGGAAGAGCTGTACCTCGCCGTCGCGATCGACATGCTGGAAGGGTTGATAGCCGAGGCGGAGACGCTCGCCGCCACCGGCGACCCCGAGGCCGTGTTCACGCTGCTGGCCCGGATGGTCGCCGCGGGGGCCGAGAACGAGGCCGTGAAGAGCGCGCTCGCGGCCGCCGAGTTCGACCTGCGCACCGCCGCCCCCGACGTCGCGGCAGACCTCACCCGCCACGTCGCGGACCTGCTCGACCGCGCGCACGCGGCCGGAACGGTTCGCGACGACGTCACAGCCGACGAGGTGATGGCCTTGGTCGCCGGCGCCTTCGCCGCCATCCGCCACGCCGGTGCGGAAACCGACCAGGGCCGATCGGCTCGCATCGCCCAACTGATCCTGGACGGCCTCCGCCCCCGCTGAGCGGCAGGCCGCGTCAGACCGGGAGGACCGCGCCCGCCGTGGGGGTGAACCTTGATCGTGTTGGGTGCGTCGGTACGGGGGACGGTGGGTCGACGGGAGGAGCGGGATGCTCAATCTGGACGGATGGAACGCGATCGACGGGGTGCTCAAGGAGCACTACGGGGACGCGGCGCGGTTGGAGTGGGACGCGCCTGTGCCGTACCGGCCGGCGGGGCCGATGCCGGTGGGGCGGTTCGTCACCAACACGATCGCGATCTACCCGCGGGACGAGCCCGTGCCGCACTGGCATCTCGTGGGGTACGCGCTGACCGCGCCGTTCGAGGAGCGCGGGTACGAGTTCACGCTGCGGGTGCCGCGGCGGCCGGAGGAGACGGAGGCGCCGAACTGGGCGCTGGCGCACCTGGAGCATCTGGCGTTGTACGTGGTGAAGAGCGGCAACGACTTCCAGGTGGGGCACTACATCGAGTTCCCCGACCCGATCGACCCCGAGCGGCCGGACTCCGACGTCCGCGCCGGGGGGCTGGTGCTGGACCCCGAGCTCGGGCGGGCGCGGACGGACCTGGGGGACGTCACGTTCCTGCAGTTCGTCGGCCTCACCACCGACGAGCTGCACGCGGCGCAGTCGTGGCATGTGGACGGGCTCGTCGAGGCGATGGCGCCGCACCTGCCGATGCTGGTCACCGATCTCGGCCGGATGTCGCTGGCGGACCTGCCCGACGTCGCGTGGGCGGTCCGCGAGGGCTCGGCGCGGGAGGGGGCGGGGACGGGGTTCCTGTTCTTCCAGCGGCTGGCCGCCGACACCTCGGACGGTGTCACGCTGGAGATCGGCGTCCAGCACGTGTCGCAGTTCACCAAGGTGCTGCCGGCCCGGGTGCCGCACGGGAACCCGCTGATCCTGCGCGGGCCCGGGGAGCCCGTCGTGCTGCTCCCGGGGCGGGACTTCCGCCACGCCCGCAACGGCGACGCCCTGGAGATCACGATGCCGGACGGGGTGTGCCGCGCCGTCGCCGACACCGTCCGGCCGCAGCCCGGGTCCTACCTCGTCGGGCCACTGACGGTGAACGTGGTCGCCTAGCCGGGGTCGGCGGTCGTGTGGGGGAGGGCGACCATCGCCATGACGTGCTGCGCCGGGCTGCCCGGCGGGGAGTAGAGGAGGAACGGGCGGCCCGGGGAGTCGGTGCGGTTCTCGGCCTCGTAGAGGACGGCGACGCCGGCGCTGGACAGGTGGGTGACGCCGGTCAGGTCGACGGTGAGGGGCGTGGTGCCGCCGCGGGTGCGGACCACGAGCTCCTCGCGCAGCTGCTCGGCGGTGGCGGCGTCGATCGGGCCGTCGAGGCGGATCCGCGGGTGCCCCTCCGAGGGCTGGTCCAGGATCAGCAGCAGGTTCGGCAGGTCGGACGGCGCCGGTGCCGGCGCGACCTCGCCGGGGGTGAGGAGCCGCGCGGGGCGGGTCAGCCGGTGCCGGACGGTGGCCGTCGTCCCGCGCGGGCCGGTCTCGACGTGCAGCTCGTCGGCGAAGTCGCTCGCCATGGCGAGGCCGCGGCCGCGGTCCTCGGTGGGCTGCCAGGGCTCGCGCCAGTGGCCGTCGTCGGCGACCTCGATCTCGACGACGCCGCGCGCTGTGCACTCGGCCCGGATCCGGACGGCGCCGGGCGTGCCGTCGTAGGCGTGCTCGACCGCGTTGGTGACGAGCTCGCCGATCGCGTGGCGCAGGAGGATGACGTCCTCGGCGCGGGCCCCGAGGTCGTACAGCCACTCGTCGAGGGCCTTGCGGGCGGCGGGGATCGCCTCCGACTCGGCCGGCAGGTCCAGCGGCAGCGGCGCGGGCGGGGCGGTCCGCTGCGCGGCCAGCAGCGCGATGTCGTCGTCGTGCCCCGACGTCCTGATCAGCAGTTCCAGCGTCTGCGTGGTGAGGCGGTCGACGGCGGTGAGCCAGTCCTCGCGCAGCGCCCGCCCGGCGGCGACGTCAGCGGCGACCTCCGCCAGCTCGACGGTTCCGGCCGCGACCTCCTGGCCGGGCCGCCGCACGATGCCGTCGCTGTAGAGGAGGAGCTGGTCGCCGACGGCGAGCCGGTCGTGCGCGAGCGGGAAGCCGGTCCCGGTGCCGAGCGGCCCGCCGCCGGACGAGCGCAGGTAGCGGGCGGGGCCTTCGGACGGGATCAGCAGCGGCGGCGGATGCCCGGCCGTGCAGTACGTCACCCGCCCGTCGCCCGGGTCGACGGCGGCGACGCACACGGTCGCCGCCCGCGCGGCCGGGAGGCGTTCGGCGAGCCGGTCGGCGGCGGCGAGCGCCTCGGCGATGTCGCCGGTGTGGTCGAGCCGGTCCTCCAGGACGGCGCGGATCCGTCCCATCGCCGCCGACGCCTCGACGCCGTGCCCCGCCACGTCCCCGACCACGAGGGCCGTCCGGCCGTCGGGGAGGGGGACGGCGTCGAACCAGTCGCCGCCCGCGGCGGAGGCGCCGCCGGGCAGGTAGCTGCCGCCGATCTGCAGGCCCGGCAGGATCGGCAGGCCCGCGGGCAGCAGCTGCCGCTGCAGCGCCCCGACGGCGTCGCCGGGCTCGCCCGCGCCCTCCTCGGCGGCACGGCGCGCCGCCTGCCGCTCCCGCACCCGCTCGGTGACGTCCTGCGCGAACGCCACGAGCCGGACCACCTCGCCGGTCGCGGACTTCTGCGGGACGACCGTGCAGTCGAGGTACACGTCCTCGTCGGGGCCGGTCGCGCGGGGGAGCTGGATCCGCCATTCGCGCGCCGTGACCGTCTCACCGGTGCGGAACGGGCGGTCGAGCAGGTCGGACAACTGCTGGGCGACGAACTCGGAGAACAGTTCGGCGGCGGAGCGGCCGAGTACCTCGTCCCGCTCCACCAGCGCGCGGTAGGCGGCGTTCACCGCGACCAGCCGGTACTCGCCGGGGCTCTCGACCCCGGCGACCGCGGCCGGGATCGCCTCGAACACCTGCCGGACGGTCCGGGCGTCGCCGGTGAGCCTGTCCATGTCCTCGTCGCGTGCGGACTCTTGCATCAACCCTCCGGATGGTCACCTCCGTGCGTCCCTTTGTTTCCGACTCATCCGGGTTAACACCTTGTGACGCACTCGTTGCGCAAGCATCCGGTACCCGCTTGCGTCGAGGAGATTCATTCATACCTGGGGTGCCCGGCGCCAGGCCTGGCCCCCCGCCGGACGCGCCGCCCCACCTCACCTGGTCCTAGGCCGATCGGACCTCAGCGGTCGGGACCGCAGACCGACGCGGGCGCCCGCCCCCGGCGGCCAGCATGGACGCATGACCGCAGACCTCACCGCCGAGGCGGCGGCGCGGCCGGCCGCCGGGGCGGGCACCCCGGGCTGGGCCGCGCTGCTCGCCGCGTCGATCGGCCAGTTCCTCGTCGTCCTCGACATCTCCGTCGTCAACGTCGCCCTGCCGCACATCCGCGAGGGCCTCGGCCTCGGCGCGACCGGGCTGCAGTGGGTCGTCAACGCCTACTCGCTGGCCTTCGCCGGGTTCCTCCTCCTCGGCGGGCGCGCCGCCGACCTCTTCGGCCGCAAGCGCGTCTTCATCACCGGTCTCGGCCTGTTCACCGTCGCCAGCCTCGCCGGCGGGTTCGGGCAGGACGGCGCGATGCTGGTCGGGGCGCGCGCGTTCCAGGGCCTCGGCGCGGCGATCCTCGCGCCCGTCACGCTGTCGCTCATCACCGGCACCTTCCCCGAGGGCCCGGCCCGGACGCGGGCGATCGCCATGTGGACGGCGGTCGGCACCGCGGGCGGCGCGACCGGCGGCCTCGTCGGCGGGCTGCTGACCGACTACCTGAGCTGGCGCTGGGTGCTGCTGATCAACGTTCCGGTCGGCGCGGTCGTCGCGGTGATCGCCGCCCGCTGGCTGCGCGGCGAGGGCGACGCGGCCGGGCGGCGCCGCCTCGACCTGCCCGGCGCCGTCCTCGTGACCGCGGGCGTGGGCCTGCTCGCGTTCGGCATCGGCGAGACGGGGGACCACGGCCTGCGGGGTGCGATCCCGCTCGCCGCCGGCATCGTTCTGCTCGCCGTGTTCGTCGCGGTCGAGGCGCGCACCTCCGAGCCGCTCGTCCAGTTGCGCCTGTTCCGGCTGCGCAGCGTCGCGGTCGGCAACCTCGCGACGCTCGTCGGGACGATGGCGGGCTTCGCGCTCTGGTACTTCCTGTCGCTCTACATGCAGAACGTCCTGCACTACAGCGCCGTCCGGACCGGCCTGTCGTTCCTGCCGCACACGGCGGGGATCATCATCGGCTCGCGGCTCGCGCCGCCCCTGATGGCGCGGATGGGCGCCCGGCGCCTCGCCGGCATCGGCGGGATCGTGGCAGCCGCGGGCTTCGCGTGGCAGAGCCTCGTGCTGGAGGCCGACGGGACGTTCCTCACCGCCATCCTCGGGCCGGGCGCGGCCATGGCCCTCGGCTTCGGCCTCCTGATGACCCCGCTGGTGGAGGCGTCGACGAGCGGCGCGGACCCCTCCGAGGCGGGCGCGGTCGCGGGCGTCGTCAACACCTCCCGCACGATCGGCGGCGCGATCGGCCTCACCGTCCTCGGCACCGCCGCCGCGCACGCCGGGCCGGACCTGGTGGACGGCTACTCGACCGCCTTCCTCGTCGCGGCCGTCATCACCGCCGCCGGCACGGCCATCGTCCCGTTCCTGCCGGGGCCCCACCGGGTGTCTCAGTCGGAGGAGGAGGCGGCGACCGCGTGACGCACGGCCCCGGCCGCGACGACCGCCCACACGACGACGGCGGGCCAGAGCAGGGCCTTGCCGAGCGCCCCGAGCCACGGGACGTCGCAGCCTGATGCCCGCTCACGGATCCACCATGGCCGCCTGCAAGGGGCCGGGCCAGTTGCCCGATAACAGAAACGGGCGCACCGGAAGGCGCGCCCGTTTCTGTCAGAAGCGAGGAAAGCGAAAGGGCTGGTTGCCTATCAGGGATGAGAAGGAAGCCCCTTCATGGCCTCGCATGTCGACTTTATCAGTCAGGCCGGGATCAGGTCACTCAGGTTTTCCGGCGTGTAGACCGTGGAGTCCTCGTGCAGGCCGTCCGGGCGTTCCAGGCCGATGAACGTGACCGGCTCGCCGGGCGGCGTGCCGTCCCAGAGGGTCGTCTCGCCGGCGCCGAGCAGGTCCACCAGGTGGCGGACGGTCAGGTGGCGGCGCTCCACGATGCCGCGCAGCAGTTCCGCCGTCGTCACGCGGTTGTCCTCCACCCGGTTGAACTCCGGCGCGCCCTTCAGGTGCAGGTGCAGCCACTTGGCGCGCCACCGGCCGTCGTCGCCGCGCAGGAACACCAGCGGCAGCGCGACCCGGCCCGGCCCGCGCAGCTCCGACTTCATCCGGACGGTCCGCGCCTCGAACGGGCGCCCCTTCTGCTCCCCGTCGCGCAGCATGAACCCGAAGAACGACTCCTCGACCTGTTCGAAATTCTCCCCGGAATAGACGTCCACCTGCGGGACGATGAACCAGGCCTCGACCTTGGCGAGGTTCAGGTTGATGAACTCCGACGCGCCTTCGGGGGCGTTGGTGATGTCGCCGGAATGCTCTCCCGCCACGGTCTTGAGATTGGTGTAGGAAATCCATTCGGGGTCGCCGTAGTCCTCGCCGAGCATGAGCACGGAAAGGTCGAAGTCCGTCCTGCGCTCGCGCTGCCGCCAGTAGACGAAGAAGCGCAGCAGCTCGTCGTCCACGGGGGCCACCGAGCCGCGCGGCAAGACGCCGAGCCCCTTCCCGGCCGACTTCCCGCTGAGCGGCAGCGCGACGTCGAGCACGTCGGGGTCGACGACCAGGCGGCCGACGGACGGGAGGCGGTCCCGGATCTCGCCGTCCAGCATCGCCGTGAGCCGCTCCGCCGCGCCGGGGTCCAGGGGCGGGCGGGTGTCGGGCAGGGTGACGCCGCGGCCGAGCCGGTTGGCGAACAGCCGCGTCCGCCCGGGCTCGGCGGCTCGGTTGAGCAGGTGCTCCCGCACCGACAGCAGCACCCGGCCCGAGACGCGGCCGATCACGGACTCGGCCGTGTCCAGCACCGCGTCCTGGGAGTCCGGCGCGAGGCGCAGCAGCCGGTCCAGGGACCGGAACAGCATGCCGGGCGCGCCCGCCGCGACGTGCGCGGCGCCCTCGACGTCCTCGGACGCCAGCCGCGCCTCGAAGCGCGCCGCGAACGACGGCGCCCTCTTCTCGCCGCGCGCGACCGCGAACACGTCCGCGGCCCCGGGCCACTTCGGGTGCTCGTGCGGGTGGAGCCGCTCGCCGAGCCGCTTCCACGGCTCGCGCCGGGCGGCGACGTCTCCGAGCTTGCCGGGGTCGTCGCGCACGACGCCGTCGAGCGCGGCGAGCAGCGCCCGGCGCACGGGACGCGGCATCGACACGAATCGGGTGGGCTCCTGGAGGGTCACGTCGCCGTCCGACAGCGCGCACGCCAGGCGCAGCACGTCGGTGACCGTGTCGACGAGGAGGCCGGCGCCCAGCGTCAAGCGGACCCGGTTGATGACGGCGCGGTTCTCCCGGACGGGGATCCGCTCCGGGTGCGGGCCGCCGGTGTGGTGCGCGGCCAGCTTCCCGAGCGTCTCCAGGTCCTCCTCGCCCAGCGGCGTGGTGCTCTCCGCGAGCCGCAGGTACAGCTCCGCGGCCTCCTCGGCGAGGGCCCGCCCGAGGTGCAGGACGGTCACCCGGTCGCCCGCGGCGGCGACCAGCTCGTCCTGCGCCGCCAGCATCTCCTCGTAGGTGTGCTGGTAGCGGCCGTAGCCCTTGAGCGCGAGCAGGTCGAGGACGCCGCCGCGCCGCGACTCGCGGGCCGCCGGAGCGAGCTTCGCGTCCTGCAGCGTCTCGTGGAGGAGCCCGAGCCAGAAGTCCAGGGTGTCGGGCACGTTGCGCGGGAAGTCGCGGAAGTAGGTGTTGTGCTGGACGTGGTCGCCCGCCAACTCGCGGACGGTCGCGAGCGTGCGCACCGCGACGCTCCGGACGGTCTGGTCCGCCAGCCCCGACAGGGCGCGCAGGACGTCGCCGGACAGCTTGAAGCCGGCCGACATCAGCGCGGCGTCGAACTGCCGCGCGACCGACGCCCCTTCTCCGGACGGACCGGACGGCGCGGGAATGCAATGCGTGTGCCGGACGACCAGTGCCTCAAGCCAGATGCTCACCGCGCCATGGTGACAGAGCGCCATAAATCACTGCACTCGATTAAGCGCGACCGGTGGAACGGCCGCGCCGAGTCAGGAGGCGAGGGCGTGCTGCGCCGGCCGCGTGTCCGGCGCGGACGGGCGGGCCAGGCGCCTTCCGAGCCGTTGGGCGGGGGCCTCGATCCAGCGCTGCGAGGCCCAGCTCGCCGCGATCAGGACGAGGAGGAAGAAGGCGAGGCCGACCGCGTCCTCGCGTCCGGAGACGTCGAAGAACTGCGCCGCCACCATCAGCAGCAGCGGATGCAGCAGGTACACCGAGAAGCTGATGGTGCCGAGGCCGGTCGCCCAGGCGGGGAAGCGCCGGTGCCGGAGCCGCCAGCCCGCCGCGAACGTCGCGGCCGCCGCCAGGACCGCGCCGCACCACACGAGCTGGGCGTTGCGGCCGTAGGGGGCCGCGTTCCACGTCCCGGCGGCGAGCGCGCCCGTCAGTACCACCGCGCCCGTCGCCCCGGCCGTGCGCCGCGAGATCTGGCCGTGCTCGGCGCGGTGCACGGCGGTGCCCATGAACATGGCCGCCAGCATGAGCAGGCCCTCCCACGCGCCGACGCGGCCGTTGACCGCGACGAGCGCGAGTGCGAGCAGCCCGCCGAGCAGCCCGCCCGCGACGCGCGGCGCGGGTCGCCCGGACGACGCCGCCGGGATCGCCACCGCCAGGGCGGCCACCGTCACCGCGACCACCGGACCCGTCCCCGCGGTTCGCGACAGCAGGGCGGCGGGGGCGTACGCGCCCGTCAGCAGCCCGCAGGCCGTCAGCGCGACCGCCACCAGCGCGACGACCGTGAGGACGGCGGCGGCCGGCGCCGAGCGGCGGTGCCCGCCGACGACGAACAGCGCGACGACCAGCAGGTAGAAGGCCATCTCGTAGGACAGCGTCCACAGCACGTTCATCGCGTTCGGGACGTTCAGGACGTCCTGCAGCATGGTCATGTGCGCCAGGACGGCGGTCGCGGGGGAGTACTGCTCCAGCCCGGCGCGGAGCCCGAGGACGCCGAGCAGGAACGGCAGGACGGCGAGGAGGCAGGTCACGGCGAGCAGCGGGTAGATGCGGAAGAACCGACCGACCCAGAACCCGCGCACGCTGCCGCGCCGTTCCAGCGAGGCGGGCACGATGTAGCCGCTGACCAGGAAGAACACCAGCACTCCGAACAGGCCGGGGTCGAACCAGTCGGCGAGCCGCACCCGGAGGTCGGGCAGGTACACGTAGCTCGCGTGGTGCAGCGCGACCGCCAGGGCGGCGGCCCCCCGCAGCGCATCGAGCCACCCAAGCCTGGACGATGCGGAGGAAACACCCAAAGCGGGAAGCATTCCGACAGACTAGTAGCTCTCGCATCATCTCCACCATCGGCCGCAGGTCTTCCCTGATTCGCATTTCTGCCGTGAAATGGATGAGAACGGTTTCTCGCTCGCCGCTCGTAAAGCGGCGGATCGGAGGGGAAATGCCGGGGATAACGCATCGCTCGACCAGGGAACCCGCGATCAGGTCGCGTTTCCTCTCGCATGGCACGCTCAAGATCACCGATGTGGCGGCGACGCGGCGCTTCTATGAGGAGGTACTCGGCCTGGAGGTCGTCCAGCCGATGACGGCGGTCCTCTACGCACGGCTCGGCGGCGACCACACCTACGTGTGCGTGGAGTCCAGGTCCGACCGCCCCGACATGCCGCTGCTCTACCACAACGGGATCGACGTGGGCAGCGACGAGGAGGTGGACGAGGCGTACCGCGAGATAGCGGAGGTGTCCGAGGAGTACGGGGTCAGGGAGCTCAACAAGCCCGTCCGCCAGCACGGCGTCTACTCGTTCTACCTCAAGGACCTCGACGGCAACTGGTGGGAGATCGGCCACCTGCCGCCCGGCGGCTACCGGTTCCGCTTCACCGACGCGCGCAACGACCTCACCGGCCGCACCGGCCTCACCCCGCAGGAGGCGAAGGACGTCTTCCTCAACCCGGTCATCGACGCCGGCTGACCGCGGCCCCCGCGCCGGGTAACCCCAGGGGCGCCTGGGGACGATGGGGGCATGACGACTGACGAGGGCAGGACGACGCTGCCGCTGAGCCCGGACGAGCTGCTGACCACGACGCGCACCGTGCGCAAGCGCCTCGACCTCGACCGGCCCGTCCCCATGGAGCTGGTCCGCGAGTGTCTGGAGATCGCGCTGCAGGCGCCGAGCGGCAGCAACCGGCAGGGCTGGCAGTGGATCGTCGTCACCGACCCCGGCACCCGCGCGGAGATCGGCGAGCGCTACCGGCGCGCGTTCGCCGCGTACGCGCAGGCGGGCGGGGCCGGCGGCGCGCAGTACGAGGGCGAGCGGGCCGAGGTGCAGCGCCGCGTCGGGGAGAGCGCCGCCCACCTGGCCGACCGCATGGGGGACGTGCCGGTCCTGGTGATCCCGTGCCTGCGGGTGCCAGGCGGGCGGCTGCCGGAGGGCAACCAGGCGGGGCTGTGGGGCTCGCTGCTTCCCGCCGCCTGGAACTACGCCCTCGCGGCGCGCGCCCGCGGGCTCGGCACCGCCTGGACGTCCCTGCACCTGGCCTACGAGCGGGAGGTCGCCGAGCTGCTCGGCCTGCCCGAGGACGTCCGCCAGGGAGCGCTCATCCCGACCGCCTACTACACCGGCGAGACGTTCCGGCCGGCCTCGCGGGTCCCGCTGGAGGAGATCCTCCACCTCGACCGCTGGTGACGCCTTATTGTCGCAGCGCCAATAAGGGGTTAGGGTTCGGGGTGAGCCCCGGCGGCCCCGCGTGATCCCCGTCTACGCGCCAGACGCACGCGGGACCGCCGGCCCCTGGACCGGAGACCCTCGGGGCGGTCTGCGGGCGTGGAACAGGGCCGGCGCCGCGAGCGGGGCAGCGACGCCGGCCCTGGGATCGGGGGCGGGACGGGCTCAGGCCGTCATTTCAGGCCCGGTCATTTCAGGCCGTCGTCGAGGGCCTTGGTCAGGACGCCCGGGTCGCCGGACATCTCCCAGATCATGGCGCCGAGCAGGTTCTTGCTCCGCAGCCAGGCGGTCTTCTTCTGGATGGACCAGGCGTCGTCGAACGTCCACCACTGGCCGTTGTCGCCGGTGTAGCAGGACGTCGCCACCGCCTGCTCGTCGTGCACGACCCTGCAGTTGGGAACGCTGGCGATCAGGTTGCTGTAGCCGCGCGTCCCGGCCTCCTCCTGGAACTGGCCGGGCGCCGCGCCCTTCGCGGCCTGCCACTCGCCGCTCTTGCCGCCGTCGGTCACGTTCTGCCAGCCGCGGCCGTAGTAGGCGAGGCCGAGCGTCAGCTTGCGTGGGTTGACCCCGGCGTCCAGGTACGGCTTGACCGCGTTCTCGACGCTGAAGTGGAACGGGTACGGGTCGTCGGTGTCGGCGTAGAGGTTGCCCTGGTGGCCCGTCCGGTTGGGCTCCCAGGAGTTGTCGCTGCCCGCGCCGTGGAAGTCGTAGCCCTGGACGTTGAAGATGTCCATGGACTTGGCGACCTCGGCCAGCTCCCAGCCGGCGTCGATCTTCGCCGGGTCGGCCGGGGTGAACGCCGACAGCAGGTACCGCTTGCCGGTCGACCTGGTCAGCTCGTCGAGCTGGCGGCGGAACTCGGCGATGAGCAGCGTGTTGTTGTGCTTGTCGTCCGGGCTGACGTGGTTGCCGGCGTGGCCCTCGGCGCCCGGCCACTCCCAGTCGAGGTCGATGCCGTCGAAGATGCCCGCGGCCGTGCCCGGGCCGCCCGCGCCGTTGTAGTCGGGCAGGTTGCCCTTGATGTAGGTGTCGATGCAGGACGCGGCGAACTTCCTGCGGGACGCGTCGGTCCTGGCGACGTCGGAGAAGTACTTGGAGTACGTCCAGCCGCCGATCGAGATCAGCACCTTCAGCTTCGGGTACTTGGCCTTGAGCTTCTTCAGCTGGTTGTAGTTGCCGCGCAGCTTCTCCCAGCCCGTGTCGGCCACGCCGTCCACCGACTGGGCCGCGCTGAACGGGCGCCCGTAGTCGGCCTCGGCGTCGCCCGCCCCGTCGCCCTGGCTCGGGTCCTGCGGGTCGGCCGTGGTGCCCTTCGTGACCCCCTGCAGGCAGGTCAGGTTGACCGGGTCGACGTTGGCGAACGCGTAGTTGATGTGGGTGAGGCGGGCGGCGTTGCCGGTGGTGTCCAGGTTCTTCACGAAGTACTGGCGGCCGTAGATGCCCCACTGGACGAAGTAGCCGACGCGCGCGTAGCCGTCGCCGACCACGTCGTCGGTCTTCACCTTCACCGCCGCGCTCGCCGCCGACACGTTGTCGTACAGGTCGCGTGCCCGGACGGCGAACGCGTACTCGGTGGACGGCGACAGGCCCGCGACCGTGGCGCTCGTCCCGGCCACGGTCGTGGCGACCTTCCCGTCCACCAGCACGTCGTAGTTCGCGACGCCGGTGTTGTCGGTCGAGGCCGTCCACGCGAGCTTCACGCTGGCGGAGTCCTTGCCGGTGCTCTGCAGCCCGGCCGGCACCGACGGCGCCTGCGTGTCGGCGGCCGGGTCGTTGGTCTTGACGGTGACGGGCGCGCTGGCGGGGGACAGGTTGCCCTTGCGGTCGCGGGCCTTCACCGTGAACGTGTACTCGGTGTTCGGGGTGAGCCCGGTGACGGTGGCGTTCGTCTCCGGGACGGTCGCCGCGAGCGCCGACCCGTTGTAGACCTCGTACGCGGTGACCGGCAGGCTGCCCGCCTTCGCCGCGTCCCAGGCCAGCGAGACGGTCTTGGTCGTCCTGACCGTGGACTTCAGGCCGGCGGGCGCGCCCGGCGGCGCGTCGGCCGCGCCGTCGCAGTTGACGTCGTTGACGCGGCAGCTCGTCGGTTCGGCGCCGGACCTGCTGACGGTGAACGTCGGGCTGTAGGGCTCGGTGGTCCGCCCGGCCCCGATCGTGGAGTTGTAGTAGACGGGGGTGAGGGTGACCGTGGTGCCGCTCTGGCTGACCGTCCCGTTGTCGGCGCCGCTCGCGGTCACGCCGGCCGGCAGGTCGAACACGACGGACCAGTTGCTGATCGACGCGGCGGTGTGGTTCGCGACGACGAACTTGGCCTGGGTGCCGCTGACCGTGTACTCCGCGGTGACGCCCGCGGGCGCGGGCGGCGGTTCACCCGTCCCGTCGCAGTTCGCGCCGTTGAGCGTGCAGCTCGTCGGCTGGGCGGCGGAGCTGAGCGTGAACGTCGGGCTGTAGGGCTCGGTGCTCCCGCCGCCCTTGACGGTGTTGATGTAGAACGCCGGGGTCAGCGTCACCTTCGTGCCGTTCTGCGACAGTGCGGCGTTCTGCGGGTTGCCCGCCGTCACCCCGGCGGGCAGCTGGAAGACGAGCTTCCAGCCGCTGACGTCGGCCGTCCCGGGGTTGCTGACCACGTACTTGCCGGTCGTGCCGGACAGGCTGAAGACCGCCGTCAGCCGGTCGGCCGCCCGCGCGGGCGCGACGGCCAGCGCCGCCACGACCACGAAGGTCAGAAGGATTCCGATTAATCTGCGCATGCCGAACACCTACTTCTGGGGGTGGTTCTTCGGGGCCGGGGAGCCGAGGAGCGTCAGCATCCGGTCGATCTGGGCCGAGCGCGATCTGTCGACGCGCCCCGCGAGCCGCCTCGTCCACGCGTCCTCGCCCCTGCCGGTCTCCAGCCGCGCCAGCTGGACGGCGTCGTCCTGGTGGGCGATCAGCAGGTCGAGGAACGCGCGCTCGAACCGGTCCGGCGGCGTCCTCGCCAGGGATTTCAGTTCGGCGTCGGTGGTCGCGGGCATCCCGCCGTGCGAGTCGTGGTCGTGGGAGTGCGGGTCCGCCGTCGGCGGCCGGTGCCAGGTCCGCAGCCGTCCCGCCATGTCCCTGATCTCGGCGAGCTGCGTCGTCTCGATCGCCGCGGCCAGCGTCGCGACCTCGGGCCGGACGGGGCGCCCGCGGGCCATCCGCGCGAGCTTCACGCCCTGGCCCTGATGCGGGACCATCATCTGCAGGAACATCACGTCGGTGGAGTTGAACCCGGCCCCGCCGCGCGCCTGCACGGGGACCGGCGACGGCGGACCGCCGCCGGCCCCGCACTGGACCGCGAGCAGGGCGACGCACGCGGCGATCAGCGCCAGCGAGCCGGACGTCGTCAGACCGCGCCTCATGGTGGCGGGCTCGTCAGGCCGGCTGCCAGAGCGCGGCCGTGGTGGGGGGCTCCCAGCCGGCGATCGCCGTGTGCGCCTGGCGGCACGCGTAGGTCGCGCCGCCGTAGGTCACCCGGTCGCCCGCGGCATAGGACGTCCCTGCCTTCCACGTGCCGCCCGGTGTCTCGGTCGGTGTGGGCGTCGGGGTCGGTGTCGGCGTCTCGGTCGGCGTGGGAGTCGGCGTGGGGGTCGGCGTCGGGGTGTTCGTCCCGCCGAAGTCGACGTCGGAGCAGGTGTAGAACGCCTCCTGGCTGCCCAGCACCCGCTGCCAGATCGAGTACAGGATGTGGCGGCCCGTCCGCGGCGGGATGTTCAGCGTCCAGTTGGTGTACTCGGACGGGTTCTGGTGCGTGAAGCTCGCCAGCGGGACGAGGTCGCCCCAGCGCAGCGGCTGCGTCGGGTCCCAGCCGTCGCGGGTGAGGTAGAACTCGAAGTTGCTGTCCCCGTGCGGCGCGGACGCGCGGTAGGTGATCGTCTGCTGCCCCGCCCTCATCGGCCTGGCGGGCCAGTCAGCGCGCTGGAGGTCCAGGCCCCGGTACTTGGCCCGCCCGGCGCTGCACAGCCGCCCGTCCGGGATGATCTCCCGGTGCCGCCCGCCCGCGTCCAGCAGCGACACCTCGTTCCAGTCGTAGAAGGCCTGCGCGCCGCTGGCCGCGACGGCCGCCTTGCAGGCGTCCGAATCCGGGCTCTCCGGGCCCTCCTGGTTGCACACGTACACGCGGCTGGGCGGATCGGACATCGTGCCGTGCGCGCTCGCGGCGGTCGCCGTGCCGAGCACGACCAGCGCGGACGCGGCCGGCACGGCGGCCGCCGTGACGGCGGCCTTCCTGCGGGTCGATCGCATGGGTTTCCTTCCGGTGGGGGTGGGTTCCGGTGAAGGAGGCGGGGGGCGGGTCAGGGACGGCGCGTCAGGGGAGGCCGTTCAGGAAGGGCTCGTGGCTGTTCATGAACTCCCAGCCGTAGTAGCGGTCCCAGTTGATCGACCACGTCATCAGCCCGCGCAGGTCGGGGGACGTCCCGCCGCGCAGCGTGTAGGAGCCGCAGCCCTGCCCCTTGACCAGGCAGTTCACGGCCTGCTGCACCTGGGCGGGCGGCGTGTGCCCGTTGCCGGCGCTGACCGCGGCGGGCAGGCCGATCCCGATCTGGTCGGGGCGCAGCCCCGGGAACGTGCGGCCGGTGTTCGCGACCGGGAACCCGGCCTTCACCATGTCGGTCATCGCGATGTGGAAGTCGGCGCCGCCCATGGTGTGGTACTGGCCGTCCAGGCCCATCACCGGACCGGAGTTGTAGTCCTGGACGTGCAGGACGGTGAGGTCGTCCCGCATCGCGTCGATCACCGGCAGGTACGCGCCCGTCCGGTTGTCGCCGCCGCCCGCGCCGCCGTAGAACTGGTGCCCGACCTGCACGAAGAACGTCTCGGGCGCCATGGTCAGGACGAACTTCGCCCCGTACTTCGCCTTCAGCGACCGGAGCGCCGAGATCAGGTTGACGATGACCGGCGTGGTCGGGTTGCGGAAGTCGGTGTCGCCCGCGTTCAGGTAGAGCGAGTGGCCCTCGAAGTCGACGTCCAGGCCGTCCAGCCCGTACCGGTCGATGATGGCCGAGACCGACCGGACGAACGCGTCCCGCGCGGCCGCCGTCGTGAGCTGCACCTGGCCGTTCTGGCCGCCGATCGAGATCAGCACCTTCTTGCCCTGCGCCTGCTTCGCGCGGATCGCGGCGACGAACTCCTCGTCGCTCTCCACGTTCGCGCACTCGCTCGCGGGGCAGCGAGTGAACCGGATGTCGCCGGAGGTGACGGACGTCGGCTCGCCGAACGCGAGGTCGATGATGTCCCACGCGTCCGGGACGTCCGCCATCCGCACGTAGCCGGAGCCGTTGGCGAAGCTCGCGTGCAGGTAGCCGACGAGCGCGTGCCGGGGGAGCCCGGTGTCGGTGCAGCCGCTGGTCCGCGCGCTGACCGGCCCGGACTTCGCCGACTCGCCGATGTCGTTGTAGGCGGCGACCGTGAACGTGTGCGAGCTGCACGCCGCCAGACCCGACACGGTGGTGCCCGTCCCGGTGACCGTCGCCCTGGCCGTGGCGCCCTCGTAGACGCGGTACCCGGTGACCGTCCCGGACGACGCCCCCCATTGCAGGGCGATCGAGCCGTCGGTGACGGCGCCGGCCTTCGGTGCCCCGGGCATGCCCGGCACCCCCGGCTGCGGTTCGCCGCCGGGACCGTCGAGGGCGACGTCGTCGGCGTAGTAGGCGCCGTTGCCGTACCAGCCGTGCAGGAAGATCTGCACGGACGTCTGGCCGGCCCCGGTCGTGAACGCCACCGACAGCTTGGTGAAGTCGGCGGCGGACGGCGTCCACGTGGACGTCCCGCCCGTCACGCCGAGGTAGACGTAGCTGCCGCGCACCCAGGCCGACAGCGTGTACGCGGTGTTCGCCTTCACGCTCACGGTCTGCGCGCACTGGCCGGTGCTCGCGGCCGACACCCCGCCCGCGAGCGCGTGGCCGCCCGTCCGCGCCGGGCTGGTCACGACCGACCCGCCGTCGCACGTCCAGGGGCTGAGCGAGCCGCTCTCGAACCCGGCGTTGGCCAGGATGTTGTCCGCGTGGGCCGGGGCCGTGACCCCGACCAGCAGCCCGGCGAGCAGGGCCGCCACCACCACGATCTTCTTCTTCATGGCCGGCTCCCTACGGCAGGGTGTCCAGGTGCGGGCCGACGGTCCCGGCGAAGCCGCCGCCGTTGGTGACGTCCCAGTTGACGGACCACGTCATCGCGCCGCGGATGTCGGGGTAGGTGCGCGACGGCTTGAACGTGCCGCAGCCGGTCCCCTTGGCGAGGCAGTCCAGCGCGTTGTTCACGACCGAGGGCGCCACGACGCCGCCGCCCGCCGCGCCCGGCCCGGCCGGGAGCCCGAGCGACACCTGGTCGGGGCGCAGCCCGTTCTCCAGCTGGATGCAGGCCAGCGCGGTCATGAAGTCGACCGTGCCCTGCCCGTACACCTTCTGGTCGCAGCCGAGCATCGCGCCCGAGTTGTAGTACTGCATGTGGACGACGGTGAGGATGTCCTTGATCTTCAGCGCGAGCTGGAAGTACGACCCGCCGGTCGACTGCATGTCGAGCGTCTGCGGCGCCATCGTGATGATCAGGTCGGCGCCGGCCTTGGCGCGCAGCGCCCGCAGCGCCTGCTCCATGTAGGTCGGGTTGAGGCCGTTCTCCAGGTCGATGTCGACGCCGTCGAACCCGTACCGGGCCATCAGCCCCGACACCGAGTCGGCGAACAGTTGCGCGGAGGCGCCGTCCGCGACCCGGATGGCGCCCTTCTCGCCGCCGACCGACAGGATGACCTTCTTGCCCTTGGCGTGCAGTCCGGCGATGTCGGCCTTGAACTGCGCGTCGGTGTAGCCGCCGAGGGCCGTGGACAGCTCGGGGTCGACGCGGAACGAGACCTCGCCGGAACGGCCGGTCGCCTCGCCGAAGGCCACGGCGACCAGGTCGTACTGGTCCGGGACCTGGGAGAGCTTGAGCTCCTGCGCCGGGTTGACGAAGTCGTGCCAGTAGCCGGTCAGGAAGTGCTTGGGCAGCGGCCCGGTCGCGCACCCGCTGGTCGTCCCGGTGACCGCCGTGCTCGCGGGCGACTCGCCCTTGTCGTCGTAGGCCTTGACCGTGTAGCTGTGCGTCGAGCATTTCGCGAGCCCGGCGACCGTGGCGGAGGTTCCGGTGACCGTCGCCTTCAGGTCCGAGCCCTCGTAGACGCGGTACCCGGCGGGCGTCCCGCTGCCCGCCTGCCAGGCCAGCGTCAGCGAGGTGTCGGTCCGTCCGGTGACGGTGGGCGTGCCGGGTGCGCCGAGCCCGCCCGGGGGATCGGTCGGCCCGCCCTCGCAGGGCCTGCCGTTGAACGTGCAGTTCTGCGGGCTTCCGGGACCGTTCCCGAGGAACCCGAACGTGACGGTCCCTCCGGGCGGGACGACGGCGTTGTACTCGCGGTTCTGGAACGTGCTGCGCTGGCCGTTCTTCGTCAGCAGCGCGTCCCAGTAGGACCCGACGGACGTCCCGGACGGCAGGTCGAACTCGACCCGCCACCCGTTGATCGCGGTGTCGGTGCCGTTGGTGAGCGTGAAACGTCCCTCCCATCCCGAGCCCCAGTCGGAGGGCTTGGTGAAGGTCGCGGCCGCGGTTCCGGCGGCGTGCGCGCCGGGCGCGAGGGCGAGGACGAGGAGCAGTGCGGCGAGGACGCCGAGGGCAGAGCGGGGGCGCAAGGGCTCACTCCATCGCTTGGGAAGGCTGGCGGATTCCCCCGAACCCCGAGATCGTTCACGTATTAGACAGGAAGGTTTCCTATCTATTTAGGGTCAAGGTAGCCAGCGCCCGGGACGTCGGCAAGACCCCTGTCCGGGCGCCGTTCCGTCGTCCGGCCATCACCCCAGCTCGCGAGCCGAACCAGCTGCGGCGATCTTCGAGATCGGCAACTCTCGCCGGAAGGGGCGGCGATCGACGGCGAACATCGCCAGATGACCGGACGCACCGCGCGATCTAGGCTCGCGAGGGTCCCCACCCCCCGGTCCCGTGCGAGTAAAGAATCGATCTTCCTGAACATGGTCTATTCAATATCTTGACTGATTCCAGAAAATGGGACAGTCTGGGGACGTGGCCAGCTCCTTGGACTTCCACGCGATGCTGCGTGCGGCCGCCCTGCGCGTGACCCGCCCGCGGCTGGCGGTGCTGAGCGCCGTCCACGCGCACCCGCACGCCGACACCGAGTCGGTCATCGGCGCCGTGCGCGGGGATCTTCCGAAGGTGTCCCACCAGGCGGTCTACGACTCGCTGCGCGCGCTGACGGCGGCGGGCCTGCTGCGGCGCATCCAGCCGTCCGGCTCCGTGGCCCGCTACGAGTCGCGGACCGGGGACAACCACCACCACGTCGTCTGCCGCTCGTGCGGGGCCATCGCCGACGTCGACTGCGCCGAGGGCGAGGCGCCCTGCCTGACGGCCTCCGACGACCGCGGCTACCTGATCGACGAGGCAGAGGTCGTCTACTGGGGCCTCTGCCCCGCCTGCTCAACCGCCCACAGTTCCTGATTCACCCACGGTCGCCCTGGAAGGAATCACATGTCTGAGAACAACGAAACCGCCGCCGGCGGCGGCTGCCCGGTCGCGCACGACCGCGCTCCCCACCCGACCCAGGGTGGCGGCAACCGCGGCTGGTGGCCGGAACGGCTCAACCTGAAGCTGCTCGCCAAGAACCCGCCCATGGCCAACCCGCTGGGCGAGGACTTCAACTACGCCGAGGCGTTCGAGAGCCTCGACCTCACCGCGGTGAAGCAGGACATCGCGCACGTCCTCACGGACTCGCAGGACTGGTGGCCCGCCGACTTCGGCAACTACGGGCCACTGATCATCCGTATGGCGTGGCACAGCGCGGGCACCTACCGCGTCAGCGACGGCCGCGGCGGCGCCGGCGCCGGCCAGCAGCGCTTCGCGCCCCTCAACAGCTGGCCGGACAACGCGAGCCTCGACAAGGCCCGCCGCGTGCTCTGGCCGGTCAAGAAGAAGTACGGCCGCAAGATCTCCTGGGCCGACCTGATGATCCTGGCCGGCAACGTCGCCCTGGAGACGATGGGCCTGAAGACCTTCGGCTTCGCCGGGGGCCGCCGGGACGCCTGGGAGGCCGAGGAGGACGTCTTCTGGGGGCCCGAGACCGCCTGGCTGGACGACGAGCGCTACAGCGGCGAGCGCGAGCTGGAGAAGCCCCTGGCCGCGGTGCAGATGGGCCTCATCTACGTCAACCCGGAGGGCCCGAACGGCAAGCCGGACCCGGTCGCCGCGGCGCGCGACATCCGCGAGACGTTCGGCCGCATGGCGATGAACGACGAGGAGACCGTCGCGCTGATCGCCGGCGGCCACACCTTCGGCAAGACGCACGGCGCGGCGCCGGCCGACAGCATCGGCGCCGAGCCCGAGGCCGCCCCGCTGGAGGACATGGGCCTCGGCTGGAAGGGCACGCACGGCAGCGGCAAGGGCCGTGACTCCTACACCAGCGGCCTCGAGGTCACCTGGACGCCCACCCCGACCACCTGGGACAACACCTTCTTCGAGGTGCTCTTCGGGTACGAGTGGGAACTGACCGAGAGCCCCGCCGGGGCGAACCAGTGGCGGCCGAAGGACGGCGCGGGGGCCAACACCGTTCCGGACCCCGAGGACGGCACGCTCAACCGGCAGCCGATGATGCTGACGACCGACCTGTCGCTGCGCTTCGACCCGATCTACGAGCCGATCTCGCGGCGCTTCATGGAGAACCCGGAGGAGTTCGCCGACGCGTTCGCCCGCGCCTGGTTCAAGCTGACCCACCGCGACATGGGCCCGGTCTCGCGCTACCTCGGCCCCGAGATCCCGTCCGAGTCGCTGGTGTGGCAGGACCCGGTCCCGGCGGTGGACCACGAGCTCGTCGGCGCGCAGGACGTCGCGGAGCTCAAGCGCCGCCTGCTGGACTCCGGCCTGTCGGTCGCCCAGCTCGTCACCACCGCGTGGGCGTCGGCCGCCTCGTTCCGCGGCACCGACAAGCGCGGCGGCGCCAACGGCGCCCGCATCCGGCTGGAGCCGCAGCGCAGCTGGGAGGTCAACAACCCCGACGCGCTGCGCGGCGTGCTGCGCACCCTGGAGCAGGTGCGGGAGGCGTTCAACGGCGAGCAGACCGGCGGCAAGCGCATCTCCATCGCGGACCTGATCGTGCTCGGCGGCTGCGCCGGGGTCGAGCAGGCCGCCAAGGCCGCCGGGTACGACGTCGAGGTGCCCTTCACGCCGGGGCGGACCGACGCCTCCCAGGAGGAGACCGACGTCGAGTCCTTCGAGGTGATGGAGCCGACGCACGACGGGTTCCGCAACTTCCTCCAGAAGGGCAACGTCCTGCCGGGCGAGTTCCTCCTGGTGGACAGGGCGAACCTGCTCACGCTGACCGCGCCGGAGATGACGGTCCTCGTCGGCGGCCTGCGCGTCATCGGGGCGAACTACGACGGGTCGTCCCTCGGCGTCCTCACCGACCGGCCCGGGGCGCTCACCACCGACTTCTTCGTGAACCTGCTCGACATGGGCACGGTGTGGAAGGGGACGGGCGAGGACCCGATGACCTCGGAGGCCTTCGAGGGGCGCGACGCCTCGGGGGCGCTCAAGTGGACCGGGAGCCGGGCCGACCTCGTGTTCGGCGCGAACTCCGAGCTGCGCGCCGTCACCGAGGTCTACGCGAGCGACGACGCGGGCGAGAAGTTCGTCCACGACTTCGTCGCCGCGTGGGACAAGGTGATGAACCTCGACCGGTACGACCTCACCTGATCGAGAACGTCCGGGACGTCCGGGCCGGCCGCTTCGGCGACCGGCCCGGACGCCGTCACGGGGGAGCGCCGGGGCCGGGGGTCAGCCGGCGTCCGTCCGGCACGCCGGGCACAGGCCCCAGAACGTGACGTCGGCCTCGTCGACGAGGTACCCGGCGTCGTCGACCGGGTCCAGGCAGGGCGGGTGCCCCACGGCGCAGTCGACGTCCTTGATCGCGCCGCAGTTCCGGCACACCAGGTGGTGGTGGTTGTCGCCGACGCGCCCCTCGAACCGGGCCGGGCTCCCGGCCGGTTCGATCCGGCGGACGAGCCCCGCCGCGGTGAGCGCGTGGAGCGCCTCGTACACCGCCTGCAGGGAGATGTGGCCCACGCGGTCGCGCACGCCCGCGGCCAGCGCCTCGACGCCGAGGTGGTCGCCGGCCCGGACGGTGTCCAGCAGGGCCACGCGGGCGGCCGTCACCCGCAGGCCTGCCCCGCGCAGCTCCTCGGCGGTGGACGGGGTCTGGGACGCGGTCATGGCGCCGAACCTTCCCTTGCAAACGCGAATTGTTTAAGACAACAAATGAGGCAAGTCTAGCCGGGCGGGCCGGATGCGGGCGCGGCCCGCGCCCCCCGAGCCGGGACGCGGGCCGCGGCCGGGCCGGTCAGAAACCTGCCGTGATCTTGGTGAACTCCCAGGGCTGCTGGTCGGTGCCGCTGCAGTTCTCGGCGACCCCGCCGCCCGGGCAGGGCCGGTCCCGGTTGACCGACCAGAACGCCAGCCTGGCCAGGCCCTTGGACTTCGCCCAGTCGCGGATCTTCGTCCAGGTCGCGGTCGAGGTGAGCTCCTGCTGGTCGGACAGGCCGTTCATGCCGGAGATCCCCATGTGCGTGTAGGCGGTGGCGTCCGACCACCCGAACGCCGACTTCAGCGCGGTCTTGAGGCCCTCGGACGCGTTGACGGTGCTGCCGTACATGTCCGCGCCGCCGCCGAAGTCGAACGGCATGATCGTGAACACGTCCACGTTCGCCTGCAGCGCCGCGGCCTGGTCGATGAGCCGCTTGCCCCAGTAGTTCGGCCCGGTGGTCGTCGTGCCGAACGTCAGGATCGTCTGCAGGCCCGTGTTGTTCTGCTTCAGGATCTTCAGGGCGCCGAGGACGCGGTCCTGGACGGCCGCGTTCTCGAACTCGTCGCTGTTCTCGATGTCGATGTCGATGGCCTTGAGCCCGTAGGCGTCGATGACCTTCTGGTACGCGCCGGCCAGCGCCTCGGGCGTGGAGCAGTTCGGGCCGAGCTTGTTGCCCGACCAGCCGCCGACGGACGGCAGCACGTCACCGCCGGCCGCGCGGATCTGCGAGATCGCCTGCTCGTCCACGCCGCCCTTGAGCGGGCGCTGCCCGTCCCACCCGGGGTTGCAGCCGCCGCTGGACAGGATGAACGCCATCGTGAACCACTTGATCCCGGACGCGCTCATGACGGTGGACGGGCTCGGCGGGTCGCCCCAGCCCATGTACAGGTAGGGCGCGGCGCGGCGGCTCGCGGGCGGCGGCTCCGTGCAGCCGGTCGTGGTGGCCGTGACCGGGCCGCTCGCCGCCGACTCGCCGGCGGTGTTGTACGCCTTCACCGTGAAGGTGTGGTCGGAGCAGGCGGTCAGCCCGCTGACGGTGGCGCCGGTCCCGGTCGCGGTGGCCTTGACCGTCGTGCCCTCGTAGACGCGGTAGCCGGTGACGGTTCCGGTCGAGGCCGGCCACGACAGCGTCAGCGACGTGTCGGTCTTGGCGGTCACGGTCGGCGCCCCGGGGGCGGAGGGCGTGCCGGGCGGGGGCGTGTCGCCGCCCGTGCAGGAGGCGCCGTTGACCGTGCAGTTCTGCGGCGCCCCGGTCCCGTTGACGATGAAGCCGAACGTGACGCTGGCGCCTGCGGCGACGCTCCCGTTGTACTCGCGGTTGGCGAACGCGGCGTGCTGCCCGGACTTGGTGAGCAGCGCGTCCCAGTAGGTCCCGACCGAGGAGCCGGACGGGAGGTCGAACTCCACCTTCCAGCCGGTGACGGCCGAGGCGGTGTCGTTCTTGATCGTGTACCTGCCCTCGTACCCCGAGCCCCAGTCGGAGGCCTTGGCGAAGGTCGCCGTCACCGAGGCGGCGGCGCCGGCCTGGACGGGGACGAGCAGGGCGAGCAGGAGGGAGCAGAGGGCGGTGAGCAGGAAACCGGGGAGAAGCCTTCTTCTTCGCAATGTCACTCCCGGGTAGGAGACGTGGACGAGCGGGAATCCCCCGAACCCCGAGTCGGTCGCGCGATGATCTGATAGGAAACTTTCCTATAAAACCCGAGTGCACCGTAACCATCCGCCCGCCGTCCCGCAAGACCCTGGAACGCGCCGTTCGCGGCCCGCCCGGCCGCCCCTGCGACCACTCCTGCTGACGCACCGAACCAGTCGGGCGGGGGCCGGATAACTGGCATGATCGTTTCTGTCGAACCTAGACAGGACGGTACGCCGATGCCTCCCAGAATCGTTTCCGGCGCCCTCGCGCTGGGACTGGCCGCCGGCGTGCTCGCCGGCGGCGCCACCGCTGCCGAAGCCGAGTCGCTGCAGTTCCACATCAAGGTGCCGAAGCACCTCTCCGTAGGAAAGGGGGATTACAACAAGGCCTGCGCCATGGACGTGTGGGTGTGGGGCACCGAAGGCTCCTCGGTCGCCTATTCCAAGGCCTATCTGATCGATCCCAACGGGCGGGCCCCGTCGCCGCTCGTCTACAAGAAGGTCCTGCCCGGATACCAGGTGGGCTGGGGCGTCGGTTGCCCCAACCAGATCGACGGCCTGGGGAAATGGCGTGTCCGGGTCATCGCCTACGACCGCAAGGGCAAGGCGTTGGGCAGCCGCGAGGACTACTGGTACGAGAAGTACGACACGGTCGTCCAGAGTCACAACGCCGCGCCCGAACCCGTGCTCAGGGGCCGTCCGATCACCGTGTCGGGCCGCCTGAAGCGGCTCAACGACCTCGGCACCGGATACACGGCCTATCCGGGCAAGGCGATCCGCGTCTATTTCCTTCCCAAGGGCTCCACTTCCTGGACCTACATGGGAACGACGAAGACCGCCCGCGACGGCCGTTACCGCAAGGCGTTCACGGCGGCGCGCGACGGTTACTGGCGCGCCTACTTCCCCGGCACGAGCAACTTCGACCGGCAGAAGTCCCCCGACGACTTCGTCGACGTGCGCTGAAGGTCAGGGGGCGTCCCGCCCGCGCCGCGGGACGCCCCCTCTCAGAAGCACCGCCCGGCGTCGACGATCTCGGCGCACATGTTCGACCCCATCATGCGCAGCGCCGCGTCCCCGAGCCCGGCGTCGGAGTGCGCGACCGCGTCCCGGACCACCGTGAGCCGGAAGTGCCGGACGTAGGCGTCCAGCGGTGAACACTTTATGCCGAAACTTCGGTACGAAAACCAAGTGGACGTGCATAGCGAAAACGCAATGTCTGCAGGTTCGGATGTCTTCAAGATCTGCCATAAGCCAATATGGTAAAGTGCTTCTTGTGCGGCTCCGGTTCAACTTCCGCGTGTATCCGACGCCCGGCCAGCAGATCGAGTTGGCGAGGGCGTTCGGGTGCGCACGGGTGGTGTTCAACGACGGGCTGCGCCTGCGGCAGGAAGCCCGCGAGCAGGGCTTGCCGTACGTGTCGGACGCCGAGTTGTCCAAGCGGATCATCACGCTGGCCAAGGCGACCCCGGAACGGGCGTGGCTGGGCGAGGTGTCGTCTGTCGTGCTGCAACAGGCCCTCGCCGATCTCAACACCGCGTACCGGAACTTCTTTGCCTCGGTCTCCGGCAAGCGCAGGGGCCGCAAGGTGGCTCCGCCCCGGTACCGCTCGCGCAAGGACAACCGGCAGGCGATCAGGTTCACGAAGAACTCCCGCTTCAAGGTCCTGGGCAACGGCCGCCTGCGGTTGCCGAAGATCGGTGATCTCGCTGTCCGCTGGTCGCGCGCCCTGCCCTCGACCCCGTCGAGCGTGGCGATCATCAAGGATGCGACCGGGCGGTATTTCGCCTCGTTCGTGGTGCAGGTGACGGACGAGCTGTTGCCGCCGGTCGAGTCCGAGGTGGGCGTCGATCTGGGTCTGACGCACTTCGCGGTGCTGTCGGACGGCACGAAGGTGGCCGCGCCGAAGTTCCTGCGGCGCGCCGCCCGCAAGCTCAAACGGCTGCAACAAGCCCTCGCGCGCAAGCAGCGCGGGAGTCAGAACCGAAAGAAGGCCGTCGTCAAGGTCGCTCGCGCCCATGCGCGGGTGGCCGACACCCGGCGGGACTGGCAGCACAAGCTCTCGACGCAGATCATCCGCGAGAACCAAGCGGTGTACGTCGAGGACCTGTGCGTGACCGGTCTCGGCCGGACCCGGCTGGCCAAGTCCGTGCACGATGCGGGCTGGGCCGGCTTCACCGGCATGCTGGAGTACAAAGCCGCCCGGTACGGGCGTGCCTTCGGCCGGGTGGACCGGTTCTTCCCCTCCACCCGCATTTGCTCCGACTGCGGCCGGAACAACGAGAAGATGGCGCTCAACGTCCGAACGTGGGACTGCCCGTGCGGCAGTCACCACGACCGGGACGTCAACGCCGCCAGGAATGTCAGGGCCGCTGGACAGGCGGACCTCAACGCCCGTGGAGCGCACGTAAGACCGGGACTCGTCCCGGCAGCGCGCAACGAAGCGGGAACCCACCCCGACGCCGCGCGTTCCGCGCGCAGCGTGGAGGGAATCTCCGTCCGTTAGGGCGGAGAGGATGTCAAATGCCGATCGCCTACCGCGCCCGGCAGGCCGCCCGCGCCCAGGAACGGCTGGAGCGCGCCCTGGCGCACCGGCCCATGTGAACCCCCCGCAGGAGGTCGATCACCATGTCCGCCGAAGACCCGCTGGCGGCGATGGCCGCCGCCGCCCCCTCGAAGATCGCGGTCGTCGAGGACGAGCGGCGCCTGACCTACCCCGAGTTCAACGCGCTGGTGAACCGGTACGCCAACCTCCTGGTCGAGCACGGCGTCCGGGCCGGCACCAAGGTCGTGTGGTGCGGCCGCAACAGCACCGAGGTCGTCGCGCTGATCTCCGCCCTGCGCAAGTGCGGTGCCGTCGGCGTCCCCCTGAACTACCGCCTCACGCCGGAGGAGACCGCCTACGTCGTCGAGAACGCCGACGCCGCGCTCGTGGTGTTCGACGCCGAGCAGGCTCCCCAGCTCGAAGCGGCCCGGACGAGGGCGGCCGGCGTCCGCGCCTGGCTCGCCTGGGGTCCCGCGGCGCCGGACTGGGCCTCCTCGCTCGACGCCCTGGCCGAACGGAGCCCCGAGACCGAGCCCGCCGCCCGCGGCGCCGACCCGGCGGCCGGCACCTCGATGTTCTACACCTCCGGGACGACCGGCAAGCCCAAGGGCGTCGTGCGGGGCGAGCCCGACCCGGCGCTGGTCCTCGGGCTGGTCGGCGAGATCGGCTTCGAGCCCGGCGACGTCTACCTCACGACCGGCCCGCTCTACCACTCGGGCCCGATGAGCTTCATGCTCATCGTCCAGCTCATGGGCGGGACCGTGGTCGTGATGCGCGACTTCGACCCCGAACGCTGGCTGGACCTGGTCGAACGGCACCGGGTCACCACCACGTTCTCGGCGCCGACCCCGATCCGCCGCGTGGTGGACCTGCCGGAGGAGACGATCCGCCGCAGGGACCTGTCGTCCCTGCGGCGCGTCATCGCCAACGCCGCCCCGTGGCCCTTCGAGCTCAAGCGCCGGTACGTCGACCGGATCGGCGACGGCTCCCTGTTCGAGGTGTACGGCTCCACCGAGCTCGGCGTGGACACCGTCCTGCGCCCCGAGGACCAGATGCGCAAGCCCGGAAGCTGCGGCCGCGCCGCCCCCGGCGTCGAGATCGCGCTGTTCGGCGAGGACGGCGGCCCCGTCGAGGAGCCGCACGTGCCCGGCGACCTCTACGTGCGCGGCACCGGCACCTTCAACGCCTACTACAAGGCCGAGGGCAAGTTCCAGGACGCCAGCCGCGGCGACTGGCTGACCGTCGGCGACATCGCCTACCGGGACGAGGAGGGCTTCTACTACATCTGCGACCGCCGCACCGACATGATCATCTCGGGCGGGATGAACATCTACCCGGCCGAGATCGAGGCCGTCCTCACCGCCCACCCGGCGGTGGCCGACGCGGCCGTGTTCGGCGTCCCGTCCGACGAATGGGGCGAGTCCGTCCACGCCGCCATCGTCATGGCGCCGGACGGCACCGCCACGGACGACGACCTGCGCGCCTTCTGCCGGGAGCACCTGGCCGCCTACAAGACCCCCCGGGGCTTCGACCGGCTCTCCGAGATCCCCCGCAATCCCTCGGGCAAGACCCTGAAACGCCAGCTCCGCGCCCCCTACTGGGAGTCCCGAACCTCCAACCTCACCTGACACGGGGAAGCGGGGGAGGAGCCGGCGGCCGTCGTCCGTCAGGGGCGTGCGCGTTCGGTGCGGCGGTGGTCCGTCTTTCCTTCGGGCTCCAATGGGCGGGCCCAGGGGGAGCGCTGGCCGGGGTGCCGGCGGTGGGCTCTGGCCCGTCTCGGGGGGCCTTGCGCCAGGTACTCCGTGGTGTCCTCGGCGTCCCGCGCGGAGGGCAGGCGCGGCGCGGTGCCGCGGTCGGCCAGGCGCGCCGAGGTGATCGTGAGTTCGTAGTGGGCCCACACCATGGCGGCGTTCTCCAGCCGGCGGGCCGCGGCCTGGACGAGGTAGACGTCGGACAGGGCGGTGACGATCAGCAGGACGGGCGTGCCGCGGTCCAGGTCGGCCGCGGTGGGGCCGGACGGCCAGACCGCCACGCGCAGGCGCCGGTCGTCGAGGACGCGCAGTTCGCCCCAGTCCGGCACGCAGACCCGGGGCGACCCGTCGGGGGCACAAGTGATCAGGACGACGGGGTGCTGGCGGGAGGAGGCGCTGCTGATCGCCTGGACGGCGGCGGGGAGCACCTCGGGGGAGAACGCCATCGGCATGTCCGCCTTACGTCGAAGGTCCGGCCGGCCCGGCGGGGGCCCGGGCCGGTCCCTGCTCGAAGAGGGTCCTTCTCGCTCACTCGATCATATGTTCGATTTTAGGGCCGGGCGAGCGATATTTCCACGAGCGGGTCGACTGGGTCATTCCCGGTCCCGGGGGCCGGCCATGCACCAATCTGGCGCGCAGGGAACATGGTTGGTCCGTTGAGGATGCGTTCGCTCCGGGGCGTCCGCACGCGGCGAGCCGCCGGCGCGATGGCGCCGGCGGCTCGCCGTGGAGGGGACGGACGCTCCCGTCAGGTGACCTTCTCGACCGGGGCCGCCCGGGGGGCCTTCTGGTGGGCTCGGCGCGCCAGGACGTAGTACAGGCCTCCCGCGACCAGGCCGCCCGAGAGCCACGAGAAGTCGGTGTGCCCCAGCGCCCGCGCGACGGGGCCCTGGAGGGCGGGCACGGTCCCGAACTGCCACGCCCATGCCGCCAGCAGCCCGAGCCCCAGGGCCGCCAGGGCCCGGACGTTCGCGCCGCCGTCCTTGTAGAGGGCGGCCACGTCGATCCGGCCGCGCCGCAGGACGAAGAAGTCCACCAGGACGATCGCCGCCCAAGGGCTGATCCACACCAGGATGGACGCCATCCAGTGGTCGAACGCCTGGGCGAAGCTGTCGGCCCGCAGGAACACCACCAGAACCAGGGACGCCACCGTTCCGGCCACCAGCGTCACCTTCCACCGGGCGATCCGGATGCCGACCGACAGCGCGGCGAGCGAGCACGAGTACAGGTTCAGGATGTTGGTCGCCACCGGCCCGTGCATGATCAGCAGCAGGACCGGCACGGCCATGACCCCGAACGCGCCGGTCACGAGGCTGGACGGGTCGCCGCCGTCGCCCGCGCTGGCCAGGCAGGCGCCGAGCGCGGCCAGCCACACCGTGGGGACGTACATCCCGAGCGCGGTGGACCAGAACACCGACCGGTCCGAGGCCTGCGGGCGCACGAAGCGGCTGTAGTCGGCGGAGTAGGGCAGCCAGCTGATGCCCCAGCCGATGCCGATGGCGGTGAGCAACTGGGTCACGGCGGTGAACTTGTCGCCCGCGGTGGTGGCGGTGGCGGTCGTCCAGTGGAGGTCGGCCTGCCCCAGGGCCAGCCCGGTCATGACGACCATGACCAGCACGGTGGCGGGGACGGTGTACTTCTCGAACGTCCGGATCGCGTAGAAGCCGTAGAGGGCCAGGACGAGCTGGGCGGCCATGATGAGCGCGGCCACCAGGTAGCGCAGCCCGGCGCCGCCGTGCACCCCCGCCTGGGCGAGGATCTCGATCACGAGGTCCAGGACCACCCAGGTGTTGACGCCCACCCAGCCCATGGTCAGCAGCCCCTGCACCAGGCCGGGGACGAGGGCGCCGCGCCGGCCGAACGGCCCGCGGCCGAGCACCATCTGGTTGACGCCGGTGCGGTGGCCGATGACGTTGAACAGCCCGAAGACCGCGCAGCCCACCAGGTTGCCGAGGGTGACGACCACCAGGGTCTCCACCAGGCTCAGGCCGAGCGTGACGCCCAGCGCCCCGAGCACCCAGTTGATCGGCGCGATGTTGGCCCCGCACCAGATCCAGAACTGCTGCCACGGCGTGGAGTCGCGGGCGGAGGCCGGGATGGGCTCGATGCCGTGTTCGTCGAACCGAACCGGTTCCTCCAAGCGAACCGGTTGGGCTGTAAGGCTCTGGTGTGCGGATTCGTTGCTGGACATGGTTCCTCCGTCCGTGACGTACAGCACACCAAAGCACCGTGGCGTCCGTCCAGAAATAGAGGAACCTCTACCATCGCTCCACTTGGCTGGATAGATTCACAACATGTTCACGCTGGCGTCCCTGCTGGAAGACGAGTCGCTGGGCCTCCGGGCCCTGGTTCCGGGCCCGCCGGGGGCCCTGGAGGAACCGGTCGCCTGGGTCCACAACACCGAGCTGCCCGACCCGTCCGGCTACGTGCGGCGGCGCGAGCTGGTGCTGACCAACGGCCTGTGGGACGACCGGATCGCGGCCTCCGGGTTCGTCGCCAACGTCCAGCGGGCCCAGGCGGCGGGCATCGTGTTCGGCCTGCGCCCGGAGCGCCGCACCACGCCGGAGGAGCTGGTCGCCGCCTGCCGCGACGCGGGCGTGCCCCTGCTGGAGATCGCGGCGGCGGTGCCGTTCACCGCGATCTCCGAGGCCGTCGCCACCCGTTACACCGAGGAGCGCCAGGGCGCGCTGGTCGGCATGGTGCGCCGGGGGGACGCGCTGGCCACGGCGATCTCGCGGGGCGCGGGCGCGTCCGGGGTCCTGCGGGTGCTGCGCCGCGACCACGAGCTGCCGCTCGCGGTCGTCGACCGGATGGGCCGGCTGCTGGCCTCGGCCGGGACGGAGCTGGACGCCGCCCAGCTCCACACGGTCGCCACGGGGCTGACCCGCCGTCCGCCGCCCCTGGAACTCGACCTCGGCGCCGCCGGACGCGCCGCGCTGTACCTGGTCGGGGCGGTCGGCGACGTGGACGCGGCGCTGATCTGCCTGCGCCCGGTGAGCGAGCTGACGCGCGTCGAGCAGGACGCGCTGGACCAGGCGGCGCGCTTCCTCAGCCTGGAGGTCGCCAAGCAGCAGGCCGTGCAGGCGATCGAGCTGCGGTTCGCCAGCGAGCTGCTGGAGATGGTGCTGTCGGGCGGCAGCCGCGACGCCGAGGTCCCCGGGCGGCTGCGCGCGTTCGGCGTCGACCCCGAGGGGCCGCTCGCGGTGTGGACGACGGCGTTCGCGGGCCCGGAGGCGACCCTGCCCGGGCTCGCCGAGGTGGTCGGCGAGTTCTTCGTCGCCGCCGGCGTCCCGGTCGTGGTGGCGGCCGGATCGCAGGACGTGGTGGCCGTCCTGTCGTGGCGGCACGGCGAGCGAGAGGCGGCGCCCCTCGCCGAGCGGCTCGCCGCCGCCGTGGGGGAGCGGTTCCCCGGACACCGCGCCGTCGTGGGCCTCGGCGGGACCGCCCGGGGCCCGGCGGGGCTGCGCGAACCGCTCATCAGGTCGCGGGAGGTCTGCCGCACCCTGCGGCGGGGCGGCGCCGGGCCCGCCGTCCGGACCTTCGCCGAGCTCGGCCCGCACCGGCTCCTGCTCGGGACGCAGAACGCCGCCGCCCTGCGGACCCTGGCCGACGGCGTGCTCGCGCCGGTGCGCGAGCACGACGCCAGGCGGGACGGCGAGCTGGAGGCCACGCTGCGCGCGTTCCTGGACCACGACGGGCACTGGCAGGCCACCGCCGCCGCCCTCCGGGTGCACGTCAACACGCTGCGGAACCGGCTCGCCAAGATCGGTGAGCTGACCGGCCGCGACACCTCCCGCACCGCCGACCGCGTCGACCTCTTCCTGGCCCTGCGCGCCGCCGACATGGTCTGACGTCCCCGGCCGCGGCGCCGCGGGCGGTCAGTGCGGGTGGACGTCCGGGTCCACCAGCGGCGGGCGGTGGGGGCGCGGCCGGACGTCCGGGTCGGCGAACGCCGCCTCCGCCACGTCCCGGCAGCGGGCGAACGCCACGTCACCGCACTCCTGCGCGTACTCGATGAACCGGCGCAGCGCCAGCGCCCGGCCCGGACGCCCGGACAGGAACGGGTGCACGCAGAGGTTGAACAGGCACCCGTAGTGCCGCATGCCGTCCAGCTCCGCGCGCCACAGCTCCAGCACCTTGTGCGGCGACTCGATGACCGAGCCGACGTGCGGCTCGGGCAGGAACGCGTACTGCTCCCAGTCGTCCAGCGACCAGTGCACCGGCAGCTCGACGATCTCGCCCGCCGCGGCCCGGACCCGGTAGGGCCGGTCGTCGCCCATCAGGGACGAGTCGTAGCGCAGCCCGTGCTCGGCCACCAGCTCCGCCGTGGTCCAGGACGCCTCCCACAGCGCCGCCCGGTGCCCGGCGATCTCGATGCCCTGCCCGGCGAACACCTCCAGGGCGCGCTCGAAGTCCGCGCGCTCCTCCTCCGGGGACATCGACGTGGGCGGACGGTGGGCGTAGGAGTGGTGCGCCACCTCGTGCCCGCGCTCGACGATGGAGGCGGCCAGCCCCGGGCGCCGCTCGGCCACCCAGCCCGGCACGAAGAACGTCGCCGGGACCTCCATCTCGTCCAGCAGAGCCAGGATCCGGGGCAGCCCCACGTCCGGCCCGTAGGCCTGGTGGGACATGGTGCTCGCGTGCGCGGCGTACCGGCCGCCCTGGGCGAGGACGGGCGTCTCGGCGTCCACGTCGAAGCCCAGGGCCACCACCGCGGCGGCCCCTCCGCGCCAGCTTCGGGCCATGTCCCCGTCCCCTTCCTCGCCCCCGGCCGCCGGATCAGGCGTCCGCACCGGCCGCCAGCCCCCAGCGCCGGGCGTTGTCCAGGGTGACCATCGGCGACAGCATCGCATGGTCGAACGGCTCGGACGCCGTGCCCTCGGCGAGGCGGCGCGGCAGGTCGGGGTTCACCAGCGCCGCCCGGGCCACCGAGACCAGGTCGGCGTGGCCGTCCGCCAGGACCTGCGCCGACAGGTCCGCGTCGTGCATCCCGCCGTTGGCGATCACCGGCAGGCCGCTCACCCGGCGGGCCAGGCCGGTGACGGTGAGCCCCCGGTCCAGCCGCGCGGAGTCGAGCCAGTTGCGCCCCTCGCTCGCGACGTGCAGGTAGCTCGCGCCCGCCTCGGCCAGCGCGGCGAAGATCACCTCGGCGTCGTGGGCGCCGCCGGGCCAGCGGTACCGGAAGTCGTTCACCTTGGTCTGCGACACCCGGACCCCGACGCGCCAGTCCGGTCCCACCTCCGCGCGGACCGCCGCGACGACCTCCGCCGCCAGGCGCACCCGGGCCGCGACCGGCCCGCCGTAGGAGTCCTCGCGCAGGTTGGTGTAGTCGGTGAGGAACTGGTCCAGCAGGTAGCCGTTGGCGGCGTGGATCTCCACACCGTCGAACCCGGCGCGCCTGGCGTTCGCCGCCGAGGCGACGAAACCGTCCACGGCCTGCCCGATGTCGTCCAGGCTCATCTCCCGGGGCGCCGCCCATGGGCCGTGCCCGCCGTACTCGGGCATCTTGACGCCCTGCGGCACCACCGCCGACGGTCCCGCGGTCTCGTCGCGATAGGGGTTGCCCTGCGACAGGGCGCCCGCGTGCATCAGCTGGGCCACGATGGCGCCTCCGGCCTCGTGCACGCCGGCGGTGACCTCCTTCCAGGCGGACACGTGGCGCTCCGACACCAGGCCCGGCTGGTTGAGGTAGCCCTGGCTGTAGACGGCGTCGGTGTAGGTCCCCTCGGTGACGACCAGGCCGAACCCGCCGCGCGCGAACCGCGCGTAGTACTCGGCCATCTCTTGCGTCGGCGTGCCGTCCGGCAAGGCCGAGACCCGCGTCATGGGCGCCACCACCAGGCGGTTGGACGTGCGCAGCCCGCCGACGTGTCCCGGCTCCAGCGCCGGGTGCGCGACTGTGACGGTCATCTTCTCTCTCCTTCTCGTTGTCGTTCCCGGACCGGGTCGAGGCCGGTCCGCCTCACAGGACGTCGATCGCCATCGGGGTCGGGCCGTCGCCGTTGATCCCGGCCAGGTCCTGCGGGCACGCCGACACGACGACCACGCAGTCCATCGCCGCCTCGAAGGTGACCGCGTCGCCGGCCCGGCTCTCGGCGGCCAGCCACCGCAGCCGCCCGGACTCCTCCACCGGGATCCGCATGAACACGTTGACCGGCTGCGGGACGGTGGCGATCGACAGCCCCATCTCCGCCAGCGCCGATTCCAGGTTCCCCGCGCACGAGGCGTGCCCCGGGACCCCGAGCCCCTCGTACCGGGCGGGGTCGCACGCGGCGATCAGCATGTCGTGCGAGCCCGGCGAGGTGTCGCCCTCCAGGGTCAGGATGGGCCTGCGCCTATCGGTGACGAACGCCTCGCCCACCCGCGGGAACAGCCGGCTCGTCACGCTGCGGGTGTGCGCGGCGCTCAGGTGCTCGCGCGGATCGTCCGCGGCGAACGCGAACAGGTCGCCGACCTGGCCGCCCTCCACGTCCACGACCCGCACCCGCCGCCCGGCTGCCACCCGCACCGCCCGGCCTTCGCCGGCGGGCACCAACGTCCGTTCCATCGTCACCATGCCGCCCAGCACACCACCGGATGGACAGGCCAGGCCATGGAGCTTCATCCAGGTATGGGTGGCGACAATGAACTTTCATCCATGGTCGGACGTCCTGAGCAGGTCGCCGTCCGGCTTGTTCGTCGGGCGTGCCCGCTTTCGCACCGCGCGGGCGGGCCGCCGGGCGCGCGTGCTCTCGGTCACGGCCGGTGACCGGCAGGCGTGGTTACCGGTCAGTCGCTTCCTGGCTCCCCGCGCCGCCCCCGCCCTGCCCGCCGCGCGGGGCCCGAGGCGGGACCGGAACCGGGGCGGCCGTGAATAATCATGGCGCTCCGTCCGATTCTCTCTGCTATGGGCGGTACTCTTCCCGCAGCGTTCGTGCGTGATGACGGCGCCCGGGGCAGAGAGGGAGCACGGCTTTTGAGCAAGGGAACAGGCGATGCGCATCTTCCGGAGCTGTTGCGCTCCCGACGGGATGTCATTCTTGACCGGTGGGTCGACCTGGTCGTCGCGGGGGTGCGCGGCCGCATCACGGAGAGTGAGCTCAGAGCCGAGCTCTCCGAGCTGTACGGGCTGATCGAGAGGTCGACCGGCGGCGAGAGGGAGGCGGCCGGGGAACTCCGGGCCGCGCTGACCGAGATCTCCCGCACCCGCGCCCGGCAGGGCTTCAGCCCGAGCGAGACCGCGGTGAGCGTGTTCGCGCTCAAGCAGGCGGTGCTGGAGCAGGTCGGCGCCATCGGCGACGTGGCGGCGTACGCCGAGTTCGTGGCGTTCTCCTCCGGTGTCGACGATCTGGGGCTGCTGACCTTCGAGACCTACGCCGCCGCGCGCGAGCAGGTCATCGCCGACCAGACCGAGCAGCTGCTCGAACTGTCCACGCCGGTGGTGAAGCTGTGGGAGGGGATCCTCGGGGTCCCGCTGGTGGGCACGCTCGACTCCGCGCGCACGCAGGTGGTGATGGAGACCCTGCTGGAGCGCCTGGTCGAGACGGGCTCGCAGTTCGCGGTGATCGACATCACCGGGGTCCCGGCCGTGGACACCGAGGTGGCCCAGCACCTGCTGAAGACGGTGATGGCGGCCAGGCTGATGGGCACCGACTGCGTGATCTCCGGCATCCGCCCGCAGATCGCCCAGACGATCGTGGCGCTCGGGATCGAGTTCGGCGACATTCCGACGAAGGCCTCGCTGGCCGACGCCCTGGAGTGGGCCATGGAGCGCAGCGGTACCCGCCTCGTCGGCGGGGCGGGGGCCTGATGGAGCGCGTCCCGATTCTGAAGATCGGCCAGGTGCTGCTGGTGTCGATCCAGGTCGATCTGCAGGACCAGACCGTCCTGGCGCTCCAGGAGGATCTGGCCGACCGGATCGTCAGGACGGGCGCCCGCGGCGTGATCATCGACATCACCGCGGTGGACATCGTGGACTCCTTCATCGGCCGGATGTTCGCCACCATCGCCTCGATGTCGCGGCTGATGGACGCCGAGACGGTCGTGGTGGGGATGCGGCCCGCGGTGGCGATCACCCTGGTCGAGCTGGGCCTGTCGCTCGGCGGGGTCCGCACCGCCCTGGACCTGGAGAAGGGCATGCGGCTGCTCGGCGCGCCGCTGCCGGCCATCGGGCCCGGCGCGGTGGACAGCCCGTGACGACTCCGGCGGGTGACTCCGTCCCCATCGCCTCCAACGACGACGTGGTCCGGGTGCGGCAGCTCGTGCGGGCCGCGGCGGCCGCTGCGGGGATGTCACTGGTCGACCAGACCAAGATCGTCACGGCGGCCAGCGAGCTGGCCCGCAACACCTTCGTGCACGGCGGGGGCGGCAGCGCGCGCGTGGAGCCCGTCGTCAACGCGCGGGGCCGCGCCGGCGTGCGGCTGGTGTTCACCGACACGGGCGGCGGAATTCCCGACGTGGCCCAGGCGCTGACCGAAGGGTGGACGAGCGGCGGCGGCCTCGGCCTGGGGCTGCCGGGCGCGCGGCGCCTGGCCGACGAGTTCGAGCTGGAGACCGAGGTCGGGAGGGGCACCACGGTGACGGTGACCAAGTGGATCCGCTGACCGGCACCGGATGGATGACCAGCCCCTCGGCCGGTGACGCGATCTGGTTGCGGGCCGAGGAGCCCAGCGCCGCGGCCGGCGCGCGGCGCCAGGCGGTCCGCATGGCCGAGCGGCTCGGCTTCGCGGGGGAGCGCCTCGGGCAGATCCAGCTCGCGGTGACCGAGGCGGCCACCAACCTGGCCAAGCACGCGGTCCAGGGAGAGATCCTCGTCCGGATAGTCCGGACGGGGGAGGAGGCCGCGCTGGAGCTCGTGTGCGTGGACCGGGGGCCCGGCATCACCGACGTCCCCGCGTCCCGCCTGGACGGCCATTCCACGTCCGGGACGCTCGGCCTCGGGCTCGGCTCGATCGAGCGGCTCGCCGACCGCACCGGGATGCATTCGCTTCCTGGAGCCGGCACCGTCCTGTTCGCCGGGTTCTCGCGGCTCGGTGGCAGGGCCGCCGCGGCGCCGGGGCCGCCGTTCGCCGGCCTGACCCGGCCGATCGACGGCGAGGAGGAGTGCGGCGACGCCTACGCCGCGCGGCTGGACGGCGGAACGGTGTACGCGATGGTCTGCGACGGCCTCGGGCACGGCCCTATGGCGGCGCGGGCCGCCCAGGAGGCCGTCGCGGCGATGCGCGAGGCCGTGCTGCCGGCGCGCCCCATCGACCTGCTGCGGCTGGTGCACCAGCGGCTCGGGGCGACCCGTGGCGGCGCGGTCGCCGTGGCGGCCGTGGACCCGGCGGCGGGCGCGGTGCGGTTCGCGGGGCTGGGCAACGTCGCCGGATGGATCGTCGGCCCCGACCGCCGGCACGGCATGATCTCGGTTCCGGGCATCGCCGGCGCGAAGACCAGGACGCTGCGAGAGCACGCCTACGACCTGCCCCGGGACGCCGTGGTGGTGCTGCACTCCGACGGGCTGACCGACAAGTGGGACGCCGCCGGCCGTCCCGGGCCCTCCCGCGATCCGCTGCTGATCGCCGCGGACCTGCTGCGCTCCGCCGGGGTGCGGCACGACGACCGCTGCGTCCTCGCCGTGACGACCGCCGGGCGGAGGTGAGCCGGTGGCGGAGGAACTGCTGCGTCTGCGGGTGGCCGACGACGAGGGGATCTTCGCCCTCCGCCAGGCCGGGCGGCACGTCGCCGCGGCGGTCCGCCTGGACCTCCAGGACCAGGTGCGGGTCGCCACCGCGCTCAGCGAGATCGGCCGGGAGCTGGCGGCCCACGCGGGCACGGTCGCGGTGGCCTTCCTCCTCGACCGGCGGCCGGCGCCGCGGCTGCTGGTCGAGATGGAGTACGCGCCCGCGCGGGACGCTCGCCGGCCGAAGGAGGGCGACGCCGCGGCCGCGCGCCTCATGGACCTGCTGGAGGAGACGGGCACGGAGGCGCGGCGGACCGTCCGGCTCGCGAAGGCCCTGCCCGCGGACGTCGCCGACGTGGCCGGCGCGACCCTCGCCGACCTGCGCGCCCGGCTGGGACGGCTGCAACCCGCCACCGCCCTGGAGGAGCTGCGGACACAGAACGCCGAGCTGGTCGAGGCGCTGGAGGACGTCCGGCGGCAGCGCGAGGAGCTCCGCAGGCTCAACACCGAGCTGGAGGAGACCAACCAGGGCGTGATGGCCCTCTACAACGAGCTGTCCTCCGAGCTGGAGGAGACCAACCGGGGGGTGGTGGCGCTGTACGCCGAACTGGAGGAGAAGTCCGACCAGCTCCGCGAGGCGGGCGAGGCCAAGAACCGCTTCTGGGCCAACATCAGCCACGAGCTGCGCACGCCCGTCCACGGTGTCATCGGGCTCACCCGGCTGCTGCTCGACCCCGCCGCCGAACCCCTCACCGAGGAGCAGCGGCACCAGGTCTCGCTGGTCGCCGGCGCCAGCGACACCCTGCTCTCCCTGGTGAACGAGCTGCTGGACATGGCCAAGGCCGAGCAGGGCCGGCTCGCGCCGCGCCGCACGTTCGTCGAGGTGTCCTCGATGCTGCGGCAGCTGGCGGACCTGATGACGCCCATGGCCGAGCAGTCCGGGGTGCGTCTCCGGTTCGACGCCGCCGAGGCGGGCGCCCTCATCCTCGTCACCGACGAGGTGATGCTGACCCGCATCCTGCGCAACCTGGTGGCCAACGGGCTCAAGTTCACCGACGAGGGCGAGGTGCGCCTGACGACCCGGCGCACCCCGGACCACCTGGAGTTCGCCGTCGCCGACACCGGGGTGGGCATCCCGCCCGGCGAGCAGGAGCGCGTGTTCGAGGAGTTCTACCAGGTGCCGGGCGGCAGGCCGGGAGGAACCGGGCTCGGGCTGACCTACTCCCGCCGCCTCGCCCACGCCCTCGGCGGCGACCTGTCGCTGGAGAGCGAGGTCGGCGCGGGCACGACGGTGACGCTGCGCCTGCCCGCGTACCGGAGCCTGGCCGAACTCGGCCTCACGCACGTGCTCGTCGCCGACGCGCACGACGCCGGGCGCGGGGTCCTGCGCGACGTGCTCGGCGACGTCGCCGAACGCGTCAGCGAGGCCGGCGATCCGCAGACCGTCCGCGACCTGGCGGCCGCCGCCGACCCGCCCGAGCTGATCCTGCTCGGTTCCGGCGTCTCTCCCGCCGACGCGGTCGGCGGGCCGGACGGACCGCCCCCGGGGACCGCCGTCGTGCTGATCGCCCCGTCGGACGCGGCCGTCTCGGACGAGACGCGGCCGGAGCGCGTGGACGCCGTCCTCGACCAGGCCCAGCTCGCACCGGTCATGCTCGCCGACGCGGTGGCGCGGGCGCGGGCCCGGCGGACGGCGCGGACGCCGTGACCGACGCGATACCGACCGCGACCACCCTGGTCGTCGACGACAACGAGACCAAGCGCTACATCATCGGCAGCTGGCTGCGCCGCGCCGGGCACACCGTCGTGGAGGCCGCCACCGCCGCCCAGTGCTGGGAACGGCTCGCCGAGCACCAGGTCGACCTGGTCGTCCTGGACGTCCAGCTGCCCGACGCGAACGGCATGGAGGTCTGCGAGCAGATCAAGGCCGCCCCCGCCACGGCGTCGCTGCCCGTCGTCCACATCTCCGCCGCGGCCGTCGAGGTCACCGACCGCACCAGCGGGCTGCGGCGCGGCGCCGACGCCTACATGACCGACCCCATCGACCCGGGTGAGTTCATCGCCACCGCCGAGGCGGTCCTGCGCTACTACCAGGCCCGGCGCCGGGCCGAGCGGATCGCCGAGCGGATGGCGGCCTTCACCCGCACCTCGCTGGCCATCAACGCCGCCACGACCTTCGACGGGCTCGCGGCGGTGGCGGCGCGCGGCGCCCTCGACATCTTCTCGGTGCCCTCGGCGGTGTACATCCTCCCCCCGGACGGCCAGGTGAGAAGGACCGTCCACCTGGGCGGCGAGCCGTGGAACCGGCCGTGCCCTCCCGAGGTGCCCGCGCGGCTCGCCGCGACGACCGGCCTCGGCGACGACACCGGCACCCGCGTCGCCGCCGTGCCGGAGGCGCGATGGCGGGAGCTGCTGCCCGACAGCGAACCCAGGGGCGACGTCCTGCTGGTCACCTCGCGGGCCAAGCGCGGCCGTCCCGCGATCGGCGTGGCGATCGAGGCCGTCGGCGCGTCCGACGAGGACGCCACCCACCTCCTGCGCCAGCTGGGGCAGGCGGTGGCGCTGGCGATGGAGGCGCTGCGCTCCTACACCGAGGAGCACCTGATCTCCCTGACGCTCCAGCGCAGCCTGCTGCCCGCCGTCCACCCCGCCATGCCGGGCTGGGCGTTCAGCGTCCGCTACGAGCCGGCCAGCGACCAGGCCGAGGTGGGCGGCGACTTCTACGAGGTCATCGACCGCGGCGAGGACGTCCTGGTGGCCATCGGCGACGTGCAGGGGCACTCCCTGCACGCGGCGACCGTCATGGCGGAACTGCGGCACGCGATGCGCGCCTTCGCCGCGGAGGGCCATGACATCGCCGGCATCCTCAGGCTGCTCAACAACGTGATGCAGCGCTACCACGACGACCAGACCGCCACGATGTGCCTGATGTCCCTGGACCCGCGCACGGGACGGCTCCAGGTCGCCAACGCGGGCCACCTCCCGCCCCTGCACGTCGCCGGGGGAAGGGCCGAGTACGGCGGCAGGGGCGGCCTGCTCCTCGGCTTCCCCGCCGAGCGGCTCGGCCTGGAGGAGACGAGCGTCCCGCCGGGCGGCGCCGTCGTCCTCATCACCGACGGCCTGATCGAGGACCGCACCGTCCCCCTGAGCGACAACCTCGAACGCCTCAGGACCCTCGCCGCGGACGTGGACGAGGACCTGGAGGCCTTCAGCGACCGCGTCATCGCCGAGTTCGGCCCCCGCGAGGACGACGTCGCCCTCATCGTCATGCGCCGCGACCCCTGAGTCAGGGGAGGGTGTTCTTCCAGATCCGGCCGTCCTTGACGATGACCTTCAGGTGGGCGCCGGGATCGGCCAGCAGGCCCAGGTCGCGGGTGGGGTCGCCGTCGACGAGGAGCAGGTCGGCCCACGCCCCCTCGGCGATCACTCCCAGGCGGGCGAGGTGCGGGACCCGCCCGTGCGCGGCGACGTCGGCGGGTGTCGGGTTCTGGTAGGGGTCGCGCGGCCCGGCCTCGCGGAACAGCTCGGCGTTGCCGGACGTGGCGATCTTCAGCGCCGCCAGGGCCCCGCCCGCCGGCCCGGCCGTCCGGGCGAGCATCGCGCTCTGCCGGGCGCTGCGGGCCGGGTCCAGCATCAGGTCGGTGCCGAACGCGACGCGCACGCCGTGCTTCAGAGCCCAGGCGAAGACGCGCTCCGTCCCCGCGCACACCCGCCGGTTCTTCTCGGCCGACGCCGGATCCGGGTAGGAGTGGTCGCTCTCGGCGAAGGGCTGGGTGCTGAGCCAGACGCCCTCGCCGGCCATGAAGGCGAGGTCGTCCTCCGCCGCCAGATGCCCGTGCTCGATCACCTTGACCCCCGCCTCGACCGCCCGGCGGATCCCGGCACCGGTGTAGACGTGCACGGCGACGTAGGTGCCCCAGTCGGCCGCCGCCCGCACCCCGGCGCGCAGCTCGCCGGTGGTGTACTGCAGGACGTCCAGGTGGTCGTAGGCGGACGCCACCCCGCCGCCCGCCATCATCTTGATCTGCGAGGCGCCCTTCCGCAGCTGCTCGCGCACGCCCGCGAGGACCTGCGAGGGGCCGTCGGCGATCCGCATGAGCCCCAGCCGCTCCGCGCGCGTGGCCGCCCCGCCCAGCGCGGTCGGCACGTCGTACACCATGCCGAAGTCGCCGTGCCCGCCGGTCTGGGACAGGCCCGCGTGGCTCGGGTAGATGCGCGGGCCGGGCAGCGCGCCCGCGTCGATCATCCGCTTGAGGTCGCCGGTGTCGCCGGCCATGTCGCGCACGGTCGTGAACCCGCGCATCAGCATCGCCCGGGCCTCGGCCGCGGCCCTGAGGTGACCGGCGCCGGCGCCGCCGAGCATCAGCTCGGCCTGCGTGGCCCCGGCCAGGACGAGGTGGACATGGGCGTCGCTGAGCCCGGGGATGAGCGTGCCTCCGCGCCCGTCGACGACCGTGCCGCCCGCGCCGCCCGCGGGCGGGTCCCCGTCGCCCACGGTCTTGATCTTCGTGCCCTCGACCACCACGTGCCCGGCGCGGATCCGGTCGCTCATCCCGTCGAAGATCCGCACATCGCGGATCACGATCGTCCCGGTGTCGCTCCCCTGATCCTCCACGCGGGTGTCCTGCCCGCCCGGCGTCCGGCGAGAGGGCGATCGCCAAGGGATTGCGAAGCCTTGCCGTGCCCGTGAAGCCCGGCGGCCGGCGTCGCGGCGCGCCGGTCGTTGACCCAAAGCGTGACGTCTCTTGGGCTAGTTGATCGAGGCGGCGGGCATCAGGCCGGGCGTACGAGATTTCCATCCCGCGATCACATGGCGGCGTTCCCAGGGAGTTGGCCTTTGTCCTCGGCAAACGCGCCGCCGAATACGCCGGATTCGCCGGAACCGGCGGAAAGTCCGGAACGGCGGCGGGGGATCGACCATCTGCTCACCGTCCCGAGAGGGATCGCGCAGGTCGAATTCCAGCCGAACTACTGGACCGGACTGGTCTTCCTCGTGGCGCTGTTCGTGGGCGGGTGGCAGTTCGGCGTCTTCGGGCTGCTGGGGACGGTGGCCGCCACGCTCACCGCCTACCTGTTCGGCGTCTCCTGGCGGGACCGCATCTCGCCGGGGCTGGAGGGCTTCTGCGGCACGCTGATCGGCGTCAGCCTGGTGCTCTATCTGGACGCCCGGTGGATGACGGCCGCGCTCGTCGTCGGCGGCGCGATCGCCGGCAGCGTGCTGACCTCGGCGCTGAGGATGGTCCTCGCCCCGTACGACCTGCCCACGTTCACCGCGCCCTTCTGCGTGATCACCTCCGTCATGGTGATCGGCGGGCCGTCCTTCGGCCGGGTGTGGGCGGAGCACGCGGGCTCGGCCCCGCCGTCGGAGTCCGCCCCGGGCACGGCGATGACCTGGACCTACTTCTGGAAGGGCACCTTCAACGGGGTCGGCCAGGTGTTCTTCCAGAACAAGTGGTACGTCGGACTGATCTTCCTGGCCGGGCTGGTGATCGCCGGCTGGGTCACCGGGCTGGTGGCCCTGGTCTCCAGCCTGATCGGCCTGCTCACCGGCTGGGCGCTGGGGGCGCAGGCCGCGGATCTCGGGGCCGGCCTGTACGGCTACAACTCCGTGCTGACCGGGCTCGCGCTGTTCGGAACCTTCGTCGCGGTCACCTCGGTGAGCGCCGTCTACGCCGTGATCGGCACGGTGGCGGCGGCGGGCCTGACGGCCGGCGTCGGCACCCTGTTCGAGGTGGTCGGAGGCCACACCCTCACCTGGCCTTTCGTGCTGGTGACCTGGGTTTTCCTCGCCGCCGTCCCGATGTTCAACAAGATCGAGCGCGCTGGGTGACCGCCGGTGGCGGCCGGGCGCGGAAAGGACACCGATGAACCTCACCCCGCGGGAGATGGACAAGCTGGTCCTCTTCACCGCCGCCCAGATGGCGCAGCAGCGCCGGGACAGGGGCCTGAAGCTGAACTACGCCGAGACGGTGGCGCTGATCTGCTCGGCGATCGTGGAGGCGGCCCGGGACGGCAGGACCGTCGCCGAGTGCATGGAGCTCGGCAAGCAGATCGTCGGGCCCGGCGACGTGCTGCCCGGTGTGCGCGCGATGCTGAAGCTGATCCAGGTCGAGGCCGCCTTCGACGACGGCACGAAGCTGGTCTCCTGCCACGACCCGGTCGGCGGCAAGTAGTGTCCGGAGGCCGGCGGGTCGTCCTGGTCGGCGGGCACGAGAGCCGGCAGGGCCGGTGCCTTCCGGACCTGCTCGGCCCCGGGGGCCCGCACGTCCACGCCCCGGGGAGTGACCTGCAGTCCGCGCTGCGGACGCGGGACCGGCTCGTGGCGGTGCCGATGACGCTCGGGCGCGACCCGGACCTGCCGGACGTCACCGCGCAGACCCTGCGCTGGACGGCCCGGGACCGGGCGCCGGGAGACCTGCTGCTGGCCGGGCCGCTGGGCACGACCGGGCACCTGGTCGGCTGGATCAGGGGCGCGGTGAACAGGGCGCTGCGCGACGGACCGGGGGAGCGGGCGGTCCTGCTGGTGGCGCCCGCCGCCGGGCCCGAGCCGGACGCCGAACTGTTCCGGGTGGCGCGGCTGGTGTGGCAGTACACGCCGGTCCGCTGGGTGGAGGTCGCGCTGCCGGGCGGTGAGCCGGACGTGGACGAGGGCGTCGAGCGCTGCCGGCGGCTGGGGGCGGACGAGGTCGTCCTGGTGCCCGCCTCCTTCGCTCCGGCGCCCCGCCGCGCCGACGCCAGGACCGCGGGCCCGCTTCTGGGGCCGGCGTCGCTCGGGGCGCTGATCCGCGAACGGGTGGCCGAAGCGGAACGCCGCTGGAGCCGGGACGGCGACGACGGGCTGGCACCCGCCGCCCACGGCCACGGGCACGGGCACGGCCACGATCATGCTCATCCCCAGGAAATTCCACGTCGGGTGATGGCGGACATGAAAGGGGAGGAATCCCATGTCGGATGACGTGTACATGTACGGCGAGGGCGATATCGAACTGAATGTCGGTCAGCCCAGGGAGACCATCCTGGTGCAGAACACGGGTGACCGCGCGGTCCAGGTCGGCTCGCACTTCCATTTCTTCGAGACCAACCGGGCGCTGAGGTTCGAGCGTGACAAGGCGTTCGGGAAACGGCTGGACATCCCGTCGGGAACCGCGGTCCGTTTCGAGCCCGGAGACACCAAGGAGGTGACCCTGGTCGAGTACGGCGGCGGGCTGCGGCTGGTGGGGTTCGGGGGCCTGCTCAACGGCAGCGTCCGGTCCGAGGAGGCGCACCGCACGGCGCTGCGGCGGATGCACAAGCGCGGCTACCTCGACGAGCCGGTCGAGCCGCCGAAGAAGTCGTCCAGGAAGAGCAAGTCAGCACGCTCCGGAAAGAAGGGCTGAGCCGCCATGGCCACGATGAGCCGTCAGCAGTACGCGTCCATGTACGGCCCGACGGTGGGCGACCGGGTGCGCCTCGGGGACACCAACCTCGTCGTCGAGGTGGAGAAGGACCACACCGAGGGGCACTACGGGGACGAGGCCCAGTACGGCGGCGGCAAGACCGCCCGCGACGGCATGTCGGCCGACCCGGCCTCGGGACGGTCGGTCGCCCTGGACGTCGTCATCACCAACGCGCTGATCCTCGACCCGGTGCTCGGCGTCGTCAAGGGCGACATCGGCATCAAGGACGGGCGGATCGCCGGGATCGGCAAGTCGGGCAACCCGCACACCCAGAACGGCGTCGACCGGCGCCTCATCATCAGCGCGACGACCGAGGTGGTCTCCGGCGAGAACTTCATCGCCACGCCCGGCGCGATCGACACCCACGTCCACTTCATCGCCCCCCAGCAGGCCCAGAACGCGCTGAGCAACGGGATCACCACCCTGGTCGGCGGCGGCACCGGCCCGGCGGACGGCAGCCGCGGCTGCACCACCACCCCCGGGCCGTGGAACATCTCCCGCATCCTCCAGGCCTACGAGGACATCCCGATCAACATCGCCGTCTACGGCAAGGGCAACAGCAGCCTGCCGGGCCCGCTGGAGGAGCAGATCGCCGCCGGCGCCGCCGGGCTGAAGGTGCACGAGGACTGGGGCTCCACCCCGGCCGTCATCGACTGCGCGCTGTCGGTCGCCGACGAGATGGACATCCAGATCAACATCCACACCGACACCCTGAACGAGGCCGGCTTCGTCGAGGACACCATCAACGCGATCAACGGCCGCGCGATCCACACCTACCACTCCGAGGGCGCGGGCGGCGGGCACGCCCCCGACATCCTGCGGGTGACCGGCGAGCCCAACGTGCTCCCGGCCTCCACGAACCCGACGCTGCCCTACACCGCCAACTCGGTGGACGAGCTGCTGGACATGACGATGGTCTGCCACCACCTCAGCTACGACGTCCCCGAGGACGTGGCGTTCGCCGACAGCCGGGTCCGCGCCGAGACCATCTCGGCCGAGACGGTGCTGCACGACCTCGGCGTCATCAGCATCATCGGCTCGGACTCGCAGGCGATGGGCCGGGTGGGGGAGTCGTTCACCCGCGCCTTCCAGGTGGCCCACCACAACAAGGACAAGAGGGGCGCGCTGCCCGAGGACTCGTCCCGCAACGACAACTTCCGGGTGCTGCGCTATCTGGCCAAGCTGACCATCAACCCGGCCCGCGTCTCCGGGATGGCGGACACGATCGGGTCGCTGGAGGACGGCAAGCTCGCCGACATCGTGCTGTGGCCGGTCCACTCCTTCGGCGCCAAGCCCTACATGGTGATCAAGGGCGGCATGGTGAGCTGGGTGCAGATGGGCGACCCGAACGCCTCGCTGCCGACACCGCAGCCGGTCTACTACCGGCCCACCTACGGGGCCTTCGGCCGGGCGCTGTCGAGCACCTGCGCGACCTTCATGTCCGGCGCCGCGATCGAGGCGGGCGTGCCCGAGCGGCTCGGGCTGGAGCGGCTGATCCGCCCGGTGCGCCAGTGCCGGACCGTCGACAAGCGCCACATGCTGCGCAACTCGACGCTCGCCGAGATCAAGGTCGATCCGGAGACCTACCGGGTGACCGTGGACGGGGAGCCCGCGCACATCGAACCGGCCACGAAGCTGCCGCTGAACCGGCTGTTCTTCCTGGCATGAGCGCACGTCCGGGCACCGCGGACCTGGACCCGCTGCTGGCCCAGCTCCAGCTCACCGACTCCGGCTTCCCGAGCGGGATGTACACGCTGTCGCACGGGCTGGAGGGGTACGTCCAGCTCCGGATCACGGGGCCGGAGAACCTGCGCGAGCTGCTGACCGACCTGCTGTACAACGCGGTGGGCCCCGCGGACGCGGCCGCCCTGGCACTGGCGCACCGCGCGGCGCGCGAGGGGGACTGGGACGGGCTGGTCCGCGTCGACCGGCGGCTGCACGCGATCAAGCTCAACCGCGAGCAGCGGAACGCCTCGACCCGGACCGGCCGGCAGGTCCTGGACACGGCGGCCTTCGCCTTCCCGGTGCCCGAGGCCGCCCGGCTGGCGGAGCTGGTGGCGGACAGGGCCGCACCGGGCAACCACGCGGTGGTGGTGGGCGCGCTCCACGCGGGGCTCGGCGTCCCGGCGGCGCACGCGGTCGCCGCCGACCTGTACGCGTTCGCCGCGAGCTGGACGGCGGCGGCGGTGCGGCTGGCCCGCACCGACTTCCGCCGCGCCCAGAGGCTGCTGGGCGAGGTCCGCCCGGACCTCGCACGGGTCGCGCGGGCGGCGCTCGCCGTCCGCGACCCGCGGGAGCTGCACGGCTCGGTGCCCGTCGCCGACGTCGTCTCGGCCGCGCACGAGCGGGCGGAGGCCCGCCTGTTCGTCACCTGATCCGTTGACACGAAGGAGCCGGGATGGAGCTGGAGAAGGTCTTCAAGGTGGGCATCGGCGGCCCGGTCGGGAGCGGCAAGACGGCGCTGATCGAGGCGCTGGTCCCGCGGCTGCGGACGCTGGGCCGCCAGGTCGGTGTGATCACCAACGACATCTACACGCAGGAGGACGCCGAGCACGTCCGCCGCACCCTGGCCGGGACGCTCGACCCCGAGCGGATCGTGGGGGTCGAGACGGGGGCGTGCCCGCACACCGCCGTCCGCGACGACCCGACCATGAACCTGGCGGCGGCGGCCGAGCTGCTCGACCGCTTCCCCGAAGTCGACCTGCTGCTGTTCGAGAGCGGCGGCGACAACCTCACGCTCACGTTCAGCCCGGCGCTGGCCGACGTGTTCATCTTCGTCCTGGACACCGCCGAGGGCGAGAAGATGCCGCGCAAGCGCGGCCCCGGCACCACCGACTCCGACCTGCTGGTCATCAACAAGATCGACATCGCGCCGTACGTCCGCACCGACCTCTCGGTGATGGAGCGGGACGCGCGGGCGGTGCGCGGCGAGGGCCCGGTCGCGCTGACCGACTGCCTCGCCGGGACCGGCGTCGCGGACGTCGTCGACTTCATCGAGGCGCGGGCGGGAGCGGCGTGTACCTCGCCGGTGTAGGGACGGTGGGCGGCTCAGGGGAGACCGACCGCCTCTCGCCCGAGCGGTACCTTCCCCGCTGGGTGCCCGAGCCGGTGCGGCGGCACGCCGGCGCCGTGGACATGCTCCCGGCCGGCAGCCCCGGCAAGGTCGGCCTCCTCGACCTGCGGTTCGAGCTGATCGGCGGCCGGACGGAGTTGACCGGCCACTACCAGAAGGCGCCGCTGCACATCACCCGGCCCCTGCACCCCGATCCCGGGGTGCCGGACCTGCCGTACGTCATGCTCATGTCGTCCGGAGGCGGGGTCCTCCAGGGGGACCGCTACCGCGTCGACGTCTCCTGCGGCGCGGGCGCGTCCGTGCACGTGACCACCCAGGGCGCCACCCGGCTCTACCGGATGGAGCAGGACTACGCCACGCAACTCGTCGGTCTCTCCGCGGGCCCCGGCGGCTACCTGGAGTACCTGCCGGACACGACGATCCCCTTCGGCGGAACCCGCTTCTACCAGCACCTCGCCGTCAACGCCCATCCCGACTCCACCGTCCTCGTGGGCGAGACGCTGCTGGCCGGACGCCTCGCCCGCGGGGAACGGCACGCCTACACGGCGTACTGCAGCGACGTCGAGGTGCACGACACCACGGGACGGCTGCTGTTCGCCGATCCGCTCCACCTGGTGCCGGAGGAACGGGCGGTGACCGGCCCCGCGGTGATGGACGACTTCGGGGTGCTGGCGTCCCTGTACGTCGTCACCGGCCAGAAGCCCGCGCAGGCCGTGGCCGACGCGATGCACGAGGCGCTCGCCCGCACGGGGCTGCGGGCCGGGGCCAGCGTCCTGCCGGGTGACCGGGGTGCCTGGGCGCGCGTCCTGGGGGAGCGGTCGCCGGAGGTCGAGGCCGCCTTCATGCAGGTATGGGACGCCGTCCGCCGGCTGCTGCTGGGCGTGCCCGCCCCCGCGCGGCGCAGGTGGTGACACCGGCCGTGGGGGATCAGGGGAGGCCGGCCGGGCGCCTGCTCCGCCGCGAGGTGGCCGAGGCCACCGTCCTGGACCGGCACAGGAAGGGGCCGCCCCGCCACCCGGGGATCAAGCCGCGCGCGCTGCTCGACGTCGCGATCGGAGGGGCCGTCGGGGCCCTGGCGCGTGACCTGCTCATCAAGGCGATGCCCGGCGCGCAGCACGGCTTCCCTTGGGGGACCCTCCTGGTGAACATGCTGGGCTGCCTGTTCATCGGAATCCTGACGTCGTACCTGCTCAAGGGCAAGCCGCACCCCGTCGCCCGGCCGCTGCTGGTGACCGGGTACCTGGGCGGGTTCACCACGTTCTCCCACCTCATCGATGGAGTCCACGCCCTCGGCCGCGCCGGGGCCTGGGACCAGAGCGTCGTCTACGCGGTGGCCAGCGTGGCGGGCGGCTGGATCGCGGTCGCCGCCGGTCTCTGGGGCGGACGGCTCCTGCCGTACCGCCCGCTCCGGCCGGAGGGCGGCGCGCCGACATGATCGCCCTGCTGGTGCTCGCCGGAGGGGCGTGCGGCGCCATGCTCCGCTTCGTCCTCGACACGATGGTCAAGCATCGGTTCGGCAAGGCGTTCCCTTGGGGGACGCTGACGGTCAACCTCCTCGGCACCGGAGTCCTGGGCGCCCTGCACGGCGTGACCACGAGCGCGGTACCCGACGGTCTGGTCGGCACGGGCTTCTGCGGCGCGCTCACCACGTTCAGCACCTTCGAGCTGGACACCGTCCACCTCTTCCAGGACGGGAAGTACGCCAGAGGCGCGGCGAACGTGCTCGTCTCCCTGGGGCTGGGCATCGGCGTCTTCAGCCTCCTGTACGCCGCGTTCCAAGCGGTCTGACGCGGCCGTCCATACCGATGGGCGCTACACGAGCCGACGTGGGGAACTGGCTGAGCCGGGCGCTCTCGGTGTCCAAGGCGCCCGTGCCCTGGATCGACGCGATCCGCGCGGCGGTCGCGTTCGGCGTGGTGATCGCGGTGGCGCTGTCCCTGGACGAGCCCCGCGCCGGGCTTCTCGCCGCGGCCGGCATGGTCCTGGCGACGATGCGGCCCAGCACCGGCCCGTACCGGTCGAGGGCGCTCGGCCTCGTCGTCCAGCAGCTGGCGGGCGCGGCGGGCCTGGTGGTCGGCCAGCTCGCCCACGGGCACGGCTGGGGGACGGTGACGATGACGACCGCGGTCGCCCTGCTCTCCGGGCTGGTCAGCTCGATCGGCAACGTCGTGTCGGCGGCCTCGCTGGCGCTGCTGTTCATGAACGTGATCGGCACTGGACTGCCCCAGCTCGGGGCGTGGTGGCTCCCTCCGCTCTGCCAGCTAGCGGGCGGGGCCTTCTACCTCGCCCTGGCGGTGCTGAGCTGGCGGGTGTGGAGCCGGCGTCCGGGCCCCGAGCACCGGGCCGTCGCCGACGTCTACGCCAGGGCCGCTGACCTGATCGACGTCGCCCGCCACCCGGGCGAGGCCCGGCTCGCGCTCAGCATGGCGGTGGACAGCGCCCAGGACGCGCTGATGTGCCACCGCGTCCGGGGGAAGGAGAGCTGGGGCGAGGAGGCGCGGTGGCTGGTCGCCATGCTCAACGCGGCCTCCCCCTTGATGGAGGCGCTCACCCTGCTCATCCGGTCCGCGCGGCCCGCGCCGCCGGGGCTGTCCGAGGAGGTGCGGCAGATCGCGGACGCCGTCCGGAGCGGCAAACGGGACGCGGAGATCCCGCCGTTCCGGGGCGACCCGGAGTTCTCGCGGCCCGTCGAGTACGCCCGGCGGCGGCTGTCGGAGACGCACCCGGAGGACCCCGACTGGCTCGGACTCCCGAAGCCCCTGCCGACCCGGGCGTACCGGGCCGCCCAGCTGGCCCTCACCTCCGCCGCGGCCTGGCGGTACGGGCTGCGGCTGGCCCTGTGCATGGCGATCGCCTCGGCGTTCGTCGAGTTCCCGGGCGTCCTGCACGACCTCTGGATCCCCACGGTGCATTCCATCTGGCTTCCGCTGACGGTCGCGGTGGTCCTCAAGCCCGACTTCGGCTCGGTCTTCGTCCGGTCCCTGCTGCGGGCGGTGGGTACGTTCGTCGCGGCCGTCCCCACCCTGCTGGTGCTGGTGGCCGTCCCCCGCGGCTGGGCCGCGGTCCCGCTCGCGGCGTTCTTCGGCGGGCTGATCCCGGTGCTGAAGGCCAGGTCCTATGCGATGCGGACGGTCGCGGTCACCCCGCTGATGCTCTTCCTGTTCGACCTGACCTCGCCGCAGCCCTCCGGCGAGCTGGTGCTGGCCCGGCTGTCCGACACCCTCCTCGGCTGCCTGATCGTGCTGGTGTTCGGCTACGCCCTCTGGCCGGGGAGCCGCCGGATCCGCATCGGCGAGCGGTTCGCCGCCGGGTTCCGGGCGCTCGCCGACTACCTCGACGAGGCCTTCACCGGGTCCCGGGACGTCCGGGCCCGCGACCGGCGCGCGCTGCACCGCAGCCTCGACGCCGTCCGGGTCGACCTGCGGCAGGTCCAGGCCGAACCGCCGCCGGCGAGCCGCACGGGCGCCGCCTGGTGGCCGGTCCTGGGCGCGCTCGACGCGCTCGTGGACACCGTCACCGCCGCCTCCGTCAGGGTCCGCAGAGGCGCCGAGCCGCCGCCGGAGCAGGCGGTCGGGGCGATGGCGGCGGACCTGCGGGAGATGGCCGCGGCGGTCCGCGACGGACGGCCGCCGCGGGCACCGGACCTGCCCGACCTGCCGGGCGAGGACGTCCTCGGTGAGGCGGCGGCCCAGACCCGCCGCCTGCGCAGGACCCTTCCGTTGTGACGGACGGGCGCGTTCATCCGATGCGCAGCTCCGTGTCGAGGCCCGCGGCCTCCTCGCGGGCGCTCGGGCGGAAGGCCAGCAGGACGTCCACGACCTTGCCGATGGCGAAGGTGAGCACGAAGCTGTAGCAGCCGACGGCGAGGATGGCGACGATCTGCTTGCCCAGCAGGGAGATCGAGCCGCCGTAGACGAGCCCGGCGGTGGGGCTGCCGTACTTGCCGGTGGCGAAGAGGCCGAGCAGCACCACGCCGACGATGCCGCCGGCCCCGTGGATCCCCACGACGTCCAGGGTGTCGTCGTACCCGACTGACGTCTTGACCTCGACGGCGTAGGTGCAGACGACGGCGACGACGATGCCGAGGACCGTCGCGCCGAACAGGTTGACGTACCCGCAGGCCGGGGTGATGGCCACCAGGCCGGCGAGCGCGCCGGTCGTGCCGCCGAGCCGCGAGAACCGGCCGAACCGCGCCCGTTCGAGCAGCATCCAGACCAGCATCGCGACGCAGCCGCACATCATGGTGTTGACCACCGCGTTCGCCGCGAGGGCGCCGTCGGTCAGCGCCGATCCGCCGTTGAACCCGAACCAGCCGAACCACAGCAGCCCCATGCCGGCCATCACCAGCGGGATGTTCTTCGGTTCGGGAGGTCCCTCCCTGCGGAAGCGCAGGCCCGGTCCGAGCACCAGCGCCAGCGCCAGGCCCGCGATGCCGGAGTTGAGCTCGACGACCAGCCCTCCGGCGAAGTCCAGCGCGCCCCACCGGTTGATCCAGCCACCCTTGGAGAACACCCAGTGGGCGACCGGGAGGTAGACGAGGGTCACCCAGACCACCCCGAAGACCATCCAGGGCCCGAGCCTGACGCGGTTGGCGACCGAACCGCTGATCAGGGCGAGCGTGATGATCGCGAAGACGAGCTGGAACATCGAGAACACGTACTCCGGGATGACGCCCCTCAGGACGGACGGGGTGGTCCTGAGGAACTGCCACCTGCCCCAGCCGATGAGGCCGGCCCCTCCGACGTCGTCGCCGAACGCCAGGCCGTACCCGTAGACGAACCAGATCACGGTCACCACGGCGATCGAGACGAAGCTCATGTACAGGACGCTGACGAGGTTCTTCGCCCGGACCATTCCGCCGTAGAAGAGGGCGAGCCCCGGCGTCATGAGCAGCACCATGGCGAAGCTGACGAGCACCCATGCCGAATCGCCGGTATTCAACCCGATACTCATGCCCAACTCCTGGCTTCAGGGGACGCCATTGAGGTATGGGCACGCGGTGAGCACGTGAAACACTCCGGGGGAGTGCCCTGGACAAAATTACGCCCATCGGCCTTTACCCCGGGTCTACCTGGCCGGACTTTTCCTTCCTTTCGATTCTGTGACGTTTCTGTAAGCCCGGTTCAGCGGGTGGGGTCGCCGGGGCCGACCGCCGGACCGTGGTCGAAGGTGAAGCGCGGCCCGGGCAGGCCGCCGGACCGGGCCGCCGGCGCCTCCGCCGGACGCCGCTCGCCCAGACTCTCGGCGACCCGGTTCCGGTCGTCCCAGCCGTTGGTGTCCATGTGGAAGTCCTGGATCGCCCGGGACAGCGCGAGGGCGTGCTCCAGGGAGAGGTCCGTGGCGTTCTCCGACGCGGTGTGGTGGACCACGATGTGGTCGGGAGCCCTGTTCAGCACGGTCGCCTCCACTCTGGGGGGCCGGGCCAGCCACTCGGCGCGGGGGTGGACGAGGGGCGTGGCCTGCGCCGAGGCCGGGCCGGGCGGCCGGGCCGCCGGGACGAGCAGCGCGCCGCCCATGATCATGGTGCTCTTGAGCAGGGTGCGGCGGGGGAGATGTGCGTGCGCGGCCATGAGCGTTCCCCCCCCAGATGTTGATCAGCTTGAAAGGCGACACCTGACCGGAAGATAACCGATAAAAACATGTGCTTGTTGGGGGGCGCGGGCGCTGTTAGCTTCACCCGGTGGACCACATGCGTGCACAGGCGGAGGCGATCGAGGACTTCGCGGCGGTTCTGCGGGAACTGCGGGAATCAGTGGGCAACCCGCCTTTCCGGGAGATGTCCGGAAGGTCGGGAGCGATCTCGCACACGACGCTGCACGAGGCCACGAAGGGCAACCGGCTCCCGAGCTGGGGCACCACCGTCGAGTTCGTCAAGGCCTGCGGCGCGGACCCGGCGGCGTACCGCGAACGCTGGGAGCGGGCGAACCTGGCGGTCAGGTCGGCGAGCGCCGGGAGGCCCCCGACGGCCGCGCTCGAAGCCTCCGCCCCGAGCGCCGTGGAAGCCCAGGCCGTGCACATCGCCGTCGAGCCGACGGAGGGCGCGGCGGAGGGCGAGACCTCGGTGCCCCTGCCCGTCGCGCCACCACCAGGGAGGCCCGCGGGGGACGTCCAGGCGTTCTTTCCCGCTCCGAAGCGCCGGGCGCGGTTCCGGCTGGGCAGCCCGGGCGCGGTCGCGCTGGGGGCGGCGGTCATCGGCACGTGGGCGGTGGTCCTCATCGTGATGAACGGCGACTCCGGCAAGGACGGCATGGAGGAGTACGGCAACCGCTCGAAGAACGCGCTCACTCCGGCGGACTGCCCCGTCCAGGCGACCAACCCGGCACCGTCCTCGCCGAGGCACAAGGGCGACGCCGCCAAGTTCGTCGCGGACATCACGCTGCCCGACTGCACCCGCGTCGGCACCGGCCGGAACATCACCAAGGTATGGCGGCTCAAGAACATCGGAACGGTCCCATGGGACGGCTACTCGCTGCGCCGCCTCGACCTCCCGCAGAAGGCCGACGACTGCCAGACCATCTCCGACGTGCCGATCGCCGACACGGAGCCGGGCCACGAGGTCGACATCCGCACCGACATCACCACGCCCAGGAAGCCCGGCTTATGCTACGTGCGGTTCAAGATGGTGGACGGCACGGGGAAGGTCGCGTTCCCCGGGAACCGTCCGGTCAACTTCCAGGTCATCGTCGTGGGGCCGCCGTGACCCCCCGCCGTGGAGGGGCCACGGCGGGGGGCGGGCCGGACTGCCCGAGGGATCAGGAGAGGGTGATCCCGCTGTAGTAGGCGTTGAGGATCCTGGAGTAGCTCCAGCCCGCCTCGGCCTTGTCGCGGGAGCCGTACTGCGACATCCAGTCCCCGGTGACCCAGCCGCCGCACGCCGTCGTCGTGGAGCAGTAGTGGGCCTCGAGGATCTTTCCGCCGCGGGTCATGCGGGTGCCCCACGTCGCGTCCACCGCGGAGCTCGTCGACGCCTTGGCGGAGCCGGGCTTGTAGACCTGGCTCGACGTGGTGTCGTAGACGTCGAAGCACTGGCCGCCCGACGTCGTGCGGGTCGAGTGCAGCGCCCAGTACCAGCCGTAGCTCTTGACGGCCATCGCGCCGGCCTTGAGGGACTCCGCGGGCCAGCTCGACACCCACTCGTTGGGCAGGACGTCCTTGACGTAGGTCTTGAACGCCACCCGGTCCACCCGGCCGAGCGACACCCGGTACACGAGGATCGTGGAGGGGAGCGTGCTGTCGGTGCCGTCGGTCTTGCATCCGGTCGGCGGCGTCGAGCTCAGGAACTGGTGGGAGGCGTTCTGGTTCTTGAGGGTGGCGTTGAGGTTGCCCTTGGCGCCGGCCTTGAAGTCCTGGTAGCTGCCGCCGTAGTTGCTGTTGTAGTAGACGCGGACGGTCTTGCCGCTGTTGTTCCAGACGGAGGCGGCGTTGTTCTTGACGCACAGGCCCTTGCCGTTGCCGTCGCCTTTGAAGTCGTAGCAGGAGGGCTGTGTGGTGCCGTAGTCGGCGATGGAGCCGGTGAAGTCGGAGATCGAGCCCTGGTTGTCGCTGTTGTAGTAGTAGCAGAACTCGCCGCTGTCGCACTTGCCGTCGCGGGACGCCGCCGAGGCGGGGGAGGCCGGGACCAGTGCGGCCCCGCCGAGAGCCGTCGCGGCGGTCGCCGCGGTGAGCCGCGAGATCACTCGCGCGCTTCGTTTCGACACAGTCGTCATCCCCTCTGGTGGAGGCCGCTGCGCTCTATCGGACGTTGTAGCCCTGGGAGTTCCAGAACGTGGTCGGGTTCGGGTTGTCCAGGGTCGGGTCGTTGACGCTCTTGGCCGCGTGCGTCTGCTGGCCGAGACGCATCTCGACGTGGGTGTGGGCGGACGAGCTGGACGACACCCCGTGCCACGACTCGTCGGCGATGACCTGGCCGCGGCTGATCGACTGCCCCACCGCCAGCGAGGACCGCGGAGCGGTGTGCAGGTAGATCACCGTCTTGTTCGCCGAGGCGTTGTAGACGGAGATCGTGGACAGCCCCGAACCGCCGGTGGCCCCGCGCGCGATGTAGATGATCTTACCGGCGACCAGGGCGTGGACGTCGGAGCCGATGCCGCGGGCGATGTCGATGCCCTCGTGCCGTCCGGGCGTGGTGGTGTAGCCGTCGAAGCCGCAGGTGATGCTCCCGCCGCTCGCCGCGTACAGCCCGTAGGACATGTTCGTGCGCGCCGACGGCGAGAACTCGTGGGAGGCGTTCTGGTTCTTGAGGGTGGCGTTGAGGTTGCCCTTGGCGCCGGCCTTGAAGTCCTGGTAGCTGCCGCCGTAGTTGCTGTTGTAGTAGACGCGGACGGTCTTGCCGCTGTTGTTCCAGACGGAGGCGGCGTTGTTCTTGACGCACAGGCCCTTGCCGTTGCCGTCGCCTTTGAAGTCGTAGCAGGAGGGCTGTGTGGTGCCGTAGTCGGCGATGGAGCCGGTGAAGTCGGAGATCGAGCCCTGGTTGTCGCTGTTGTAGTAGTAGCAGAACTCGCCGCTGTCGCACTTGCCGTCCCGGGCCGCCGCCGAGGCGGGCGAGATGTAGACGGACGCCACTCCGCCGAGCGCGACGGCGCCGGTCGCCGTGGAGGTGAGGACCTTGGTGAGCTTGTTCATGCCGTTCTCTCCTTCTGTTCTCGTTCCTGTTCTCGTTGCCTGTCTGTCGTCGTTGCCTGGTGTACGGACGGGACGGGTCAGCTGCGCTGGTACTCCTCCCAGGTGCGGATGGTGACCTTCGGGCCGTCGTCGGCGCCGCGGCCGGAGAGGCCGTTCAGGCCCAGGTAGTAGTCACCGGTCTGGTGCTGGGCCTGGCTTGACAGGTCGGTGTCGCTGATCGCGGCGGCGTGGATGTGCCACGGCCAGTCGCCCTGGGCGGGGCTGCGGACCCATGCCGCGAAGCCGACCAGGCGCAGCGCGCGGGCGACCGCGGTGCGTGTGGCGGAGTCCATCCCCTCCACCGAGACGTCCACGACGCCCCCGCCGTCGTGGGTGCCCGCGGAGGTGGGGTCGCCGCCGGGGTTGTAGGAGCCCTGGTCCAGCGCGAGGTCGCGGCCGAGCAGCCGCTCCGCCTCGGCCAGCATCTTCTGCGTCCGGGTGTTGACGACGACCCCGCCGGTGGACACGCGGGCACCCGGTTCGATGACGTGGTCGACCGTGAAGCGCCCGCTTCCGAGCTTGGCGAGCGACGTTCTTCCCGGCAGCCCGCTGGCGGCGAGACCGGTGTAGCCGAGCGACTTCTGGTACTTCGCGTAGGCGGCGATCGTGGTGGTGCCGAAGTAGCCGTCCACCCATGTGGCGTCGAGCAGGTTCCTGTCCCGCAGCGCCTGCTCGACGAGGAGCACGCCGGCCTTCGCGCCCGGCGTCAGCGTGTCGTCCGCCCGCCGCGGGTCGATCTGGGCCGCCTTGACGGTGGCCTCCATGTTCACGCTCGGCAGCGCCTGGAGGCCGGGGGCCTGGCCGCCGGCCGCATGGGCCGCGGGCGTCTCGGCCGGTCCGGTGAGGGAGGTGAGCAGGGTCGCCGTCACGACCGCGGCGGCGTACGAAGGCAGCTTCATCGGGTCTCCTGGTAGGGGAGCTGGGCGCGAAGCCCGCGACGGAGACCACGGTCGCCCGACCGCTCACGCGTTCACAAGAAGATCGTGTTGTCAGCCTGTTCGCCGAGCGAATTCGTACAGACAGCCACGCGATCTGACAGATCGGACGCCTGTCGTTCGAGCGGATCGTCCGGCCGCCGGGCAGGCGTCCGACGGCCGGACGATCCGCGTCAGGTGCGCGGGGTGGGGAACCACGTCCAGGCCCGGGTGCGGGTCTCCTTGCTGGTGACGCGGAGCTCGCGGTAGGCGCCGGCGTCGATGAGGCTGCGGTTCCTGCCGGTGATGTCGCCGTAGAGGCGGTCGGAGACGATCAGCCCGAAGTCGGTCGCGGCGCCGTCGAGGGCGCGCTTGAAGGCGCCGGACTCCAGCAGCCGGAACAGGTGCACCACGGCGTGGCCGGCCACGCCGTGGTCGTCGCGGTGCACCAGGCCGCTGTGGACCGCCAGCCGGAGCCGGAGGCGAACGGCGTCGCCGGCGAGCCGGTTGTAGCGGCGCAGCACCGCGGTCAGGTGGTGGGCGAGCGGGTCGAGGAACAGCTCCGCCGGAACCTGCTGCGGCGCGACGAACAGGGCGCCGTCGCCGCGGTCCTCGCGGTGGCAGTCCCACCAGGGCAGCGACCCCATGGCGCAGGCCTCGGCCAGCAGCGCGTACATCTGGCGACGCAGCCGCAGCTGGATCTCGTCGTCGCGGCGCCGGTCGCCGAACGCCGCGATGTCGATCGCGGCCAGGGTGGTGTGCATCGCCGGCGCGAGGTCCGGCGGCCGGGTGAGGATCTCGGTGACCGACGGGGACAGCCGCACCGGCGGGCGGGGCCGGCGAGCGGGGATCGAGTTCACCGCCGGGCCTCCGGACGCACTCGACGCCCTCCGGCCGCGGGCCCGCCGGAGCCGGAGGGGGTGTAGGCCTCCTCCAGGGCGGGATCGGCCCAGAAGTCGATCAGCTCGTCCCGCGACATCTGGCAGGGAGGCGCGGCCGGGAGCGCGCGCCCCGTCTCCAGCGCCCAGATCGCCGCCAGCATCAGGATCGTGCTCTCCTCGTCGTCGCGGGGGATGCGCGGGACGAGGGGCCTGGCCGTCTCCATCCGGGGACGCGCCCCGTGCTGCGGGCTCTGGCCGTGTCCCTGCGCCGCCGCTCGTGCGCGGGAGTGCGCGGGACGCGCCCGGCAGGGGCGGGGGCATGAGCCGCCGGTGCGGGGCGCGGGGTCTTTGGTCGTTGACATAACGCGGACGCCTTCTGTGCTCGGTCTCATCTTGCGGAGCACCAGTAGGCCAGTCCGCGGCGGCTCCGGCCACGCCGAGCCGGACATCAGAAACAAACGGAACGGCCGGCCGCACGGCACGGCAGAACGAACCGGACAGATGTCACATTCATGCCATTTTTTCGTGAAAGCAATTCGGTGCCGCACGGGCCTGTGTCACGTGACACAAACCTCCGCCGGAGGGGCGTTCCGTGCCGTTCCCGGCTGCTCCGGATCTCACTGACCGACCCAAAAAGCCACGTCAAGGCACGGCTCGGGACGGAACGGAACAGTCCGGAACGGCATGACATGCCATTGTTTGACGCGCAAAGGTTCCAGTAGTGAGAGCATTCCAGCGATTAACGATCTATCGCCAAGGATGATCTTCACGTTAGGGCCGACGGATGCCGACCAACTCCCCGCAAGCGAGCCCCCCGTTGGACGAGTTCGTGCGCGACCTGATCCAGTTCACCCACGCGTGCGGCTCGCCCCACTACCGGGAGCTGGCCAAGCTGGCGCCCGGGGTCCTGGCCGGTCACAAGAAGCGCATCCCCGTGCTGCGGCCGCTCTCGCTCACCGCGATCAGCAACGTGCTGTCCCGGCAGCGGCAGGGCCCGCAGGACTGGGGGTGGGTGGCCACCTTCGTGCTCACCTGCCTGCACTACGTCGAGAAGACCGGTATCGAGCCCGACTTCCCCGGCCCGGCGACCCTCCAGGACTGGCACGCCCGCTACCAGCTCATGCGCGACGAACTGGCCGGCCCGCAAGCGGGGCCGGGCGCCGTCCGGGAGGCGGAGCCGGCGCGGCCGGCGGACGCCTTCCGCGCCGATCCCGCCCCGCCGGCCGAAGCCCGGGTCGCCGTCTCGGTCGCCTCCACCCGCGGCGGCGACCGGCGCGGTGAGCGGACCCGCGCGGAAGGCGGTGGGCGGGCCGGAACCGGCGCGGGCACGGACGGCGCGCCGTCCCCGCCGGGGGAACCGGCCGACCCGGAGCCCGACCCCGCGGCGCCGCCTGACCAGGACGACGAGGGGCACTGGCTCCCCGGCCTGCCGTCCAGGGCGCATCGCCGCTACCACGACCTGTTCGGCCGGCACGGCATCGACCTGCTGGACACGGCCGAACGCGGTGACTCCGACGCGGCCTGCCGGCTGGGGATCCTGCTGCTGTGCCACGACCGGCCCGCCGAGGCGCACGCGTGGCTGACGTCGGCCGCGGCGGCGGGCGACGAGGCCGCGAAGGTCCTGGTCAACGCCGAGCCGGGCCAGCGCAGGCCCATGGCCGCCGAACTCGCCTACGAGTTCACCCTCCCCGGCTACCGGCAGGACCGCAGCCGGGACGACCCCGGGACCCCGACCGGGGCCGAGACCTACTACCGTGCCGCCGCCCGTGCCGGGCACCCGGGCGCGACCGTCCGCATGGGGCTGATCTACGAGGCCCGCGGCGAAGCGGCCGCCGCGCAGTACACCTTCGCCGAAGCCACCCGCCGTCACCACGACGCCCACGCGCACTTCACGCACCTCAACGCCCCGGACGTCCGGCGCCGCCCTCCGGAGCAGACGACCTGACACGGAGGGCGGACCGCGTTCGTCAGCGAGGGTTGCCGGCGCGCCAGGCGACGTAGTCGGCGACCGCCGTGGCGACGTCGAACTCCGGCGTGAAGCCGGTGTCCGCGGTGAGCCGGGCGATGTCGAGGTAGGGGTCCTCGCCGGGCCCGTTCCGCCGTCCGGGCAGCAGGTCGAGCCGCAGACCGGGCGTGACCGCCTCGAGCGCGGCCGCGAACTCGCGGTTGGCGACCGGACGGCCGCTGGAGACGTTGTAGGTGTCGTGCCGCAGGGTCGGTGCCTCCATCAGCAGGGCGATCGCGCGCCCGGCGTCCGGCGCGTAGCAGCAGTCGCCGCCGTCGTCGGCGTGCGGCGGCGCCGGCCGCTCGCCGCGGAGCACCGCGCTGATGTACGGCGGGACGTGGAAGAACGGTGACTCCGGGTCGACGAGCGGCCCCCAGATGGTCCCGATCCGGAGCACGACCGGCTGGACGCCGCTGCCCTGGAGCGCGTGCGTGGTGAGCGGCTCCACGGCCTTCTTGAAGGCGATGATCAGGTGCGGCAGGTCCGCGGTGGGGAGCGCGAGCTCCTCCCGCCAGGGGATCTCGGAACGGCCGATGTACGCGCCGAGGCTGCTCGCGACGGCGAACCTGCGGACGCCCCAGGCGCGGGCGGCGTCCAGCGCGTTGAGCAGGCCGGTCGTGTCGGTGCGGAAGTAGCGGACCGGGTCGTCGCCGGGGATGCTGCCTGCCAGGTGGACGATGTCGCTGATGTCGTGACGGTCGGCGAGGCCGAGGAAGGCGTCCCGGTCGGTGACGTCGAGGTGTTCCACCGTGACCCGTCCGGCGAGGAAGGACGGGACCTCGCTCCGGCGGTGCGAGGTGACGACGACCTCGTGCCCGAGGTCGGTGAGCGCGCGGGCGGTGTGGGCGCCGATCATGCCCAGCCCTCCGGTGACGAGGATCATCGGGCCACCTCGTAGTGGAGGTGGGTCACGCCGGGAGCCGCGACGGCCTCCAGCAGCCGGAGGCTCACGTGCTCGGGAAGCTCGCGGAAGAAGGCGTGACCGCCGCCGAGCAGGACGGGCACCTGGTGGAGGATCATTTCGTCGACCAGGCCCGCCTCCAGCGCGGAGGTCAGCACCCCGCCGCCCATGAGGGCGACGTCCTTGTCCCCCGCGGCCTCGCGCGCCGCCGCGACCGCGTCCTCGATCCCGCCGGTGACGAGGGTCTGCTTCTCGCCGATCCCGGGAACGGGCCCGTGGCTGAGGACGAAGAGCGGTGCCGTCGGGTGGGGGCCGTCGCCTCCCCAGCGCCCGGAGTGCTCCCAGGTGACGCGCCCCGCCACCACCGCCCCCACGCGGGCCGCGGCAGTGTCGAAGACGCGCCTGCTCTCCTCGCTCAGCTTGAACCCGTCGAACTCGCCGCTCGGCGTGTCCCCGTCGAAGTACCAGTCGAAGAGCATCGGCGCGTCACCGAGACCGCGGTCGAGTTCCTTCTCTCCTTCGGGGGTGCGGCCGCTGATGTAGCCGTCCACCGAGACGGCATGGGCGCTGAGAACCCTGCTCATGTCTTCACCTTCGTTGACGTTGGAGTGCGTGCGTTGGATGCGGTTCAGCGGTCGGCCCGGTCGTAGAGCAGGCAGATCGCGCCGCTCTCGGTGACCTGGCTGGAGGTCAGCGTCCACGACGCGGACGGGCCGTCGGGGAACAGCCGGGCGCCGCCGCCGACGAGCTCGGGGCACAGCGTGATGCTCAGCCGGTCCACCTCTCCCGCCTGGAGGAGGCCGCGGATCACGCTGGAACTGGCCAGCACGATGATGTCGCCGCCCTCCTGCTCGCGCAGTCGCTTGACCGCCGTGACCGGGTCGGTGCCGGCGAGGCGCGCGTTGTCCCAGGCGGCCTCCGTGAGCGTGCCGGAGAAGACGACCTTCTCGACCGCGTTGAGCCAGCGGGAGAACTCCCGGTCCCGCGGGTCGGCGCTGTCGTCGTCGGCGACGGCGGGCCAGAACCCGGCGAAGCCCTCGAAGTTCTTGCGGCCGAGCAGGGCGGTGGTGGCGGTGCCGGTGACCGCCACCATGTGGTCGCGGGACGCCGACGTCATGGCGTGGGGGACGATCCAGCTCATGTCGTACTCGCCGCCGGGGCCGTTCACCCGGCCGTCCAGGGACAGCGTGATGTTGGCGGTGACCGTGCGATGGGCGTTCTGTCCGGTCATCGGACGGTTCCTTTTCGGTCGTGGGTAATACCCCTTCACAGTGGCGGCACCGATGGCAGGCTGTCGTCGTCAGAGTTGGTGACATCCGGTCCGGGCTTGGAGGGGGCGATGACCGGTTCTGTCGTCAGCCCCGTGCTGGTCGGACGGGACGACGAGATCGCCGTGCTGCGTGCGGCCTACGAGAGGGCGCGGGCGGGCGGCCCCTCGACCGTCCTGGTCGGCGGGGAGGCGGGCATCGGCAAGTCGCGGCTGGTGGCCACGGCGACGGGGGAGCTGCCCGGCGATCCGCTGGTGCTGTCCGGGGGATGCCTGGAACTCGGCTCCGAGGGCGCCCCGTACGTACCGTTCGTCGCCGTCCTGCGCGATCTGGTGCGCCGCCTCGGCCGCGACCGGGTGGCGGCGCTGCTCCCGCCGGGCGGGGCCGCGCTCGGCGACCTGCTGCCCGACCTCGGCCCGGCGCCCGCGCGGTACGGGCCGGCCAGGCTGCTGGAGGAGATGCTGACGCTGCTGGCCCGCGCGGCGGAGGCACGGCCCGTCGTCGTGCTGGTCGAGGACCTCCACTGGGCGGACGCGTCGAGCCGCGAGATGTTCGCTTACCTGGCCCGCAACCTGGCGGGCGCCGCGGTGCTGCTGGTCGGCACCGTCCGCACCGGCGAACTGGCCGCCCGGCATCCGAACCGGCGGACGCTGGCCGAGCTGGCCCGTGGCGGCGCGGTGGCGCACGTCGTCCTCGGCCCGCTGGAGCCCCGGCACGTCACCGCGCTCCTGGCGGCCGTGGACGGGCGGCAGCCCGACCCGGCGCGCAGCGTCCGCGTCCACCGGCGCAGCGGCGGCAACCCGCTGTTCGTCGAGGCGCTGAGCACCGCGGGCGAGACGCCGCCGGGCGACCTGCGCACGCTCCTGCTCGCCCGCGTCACCGACCTGCCGGATCCGGCCCGCGAGGCGCTGGAGGCCATGGCGGTGGCGGGCGCCGAGCTGGACGACGACCTCGTCCGCGCGGTCGCCGGAGGGCCCGCCCGCGAGCTCGGGGACGCCCTCGTCGACCTGACCGAACGGGAGCTGGTGGTGGCGCGGGAGAACGGGTACGCGATCCGCCACGACCTCATCCGCGAGGCGGTGTACGACGCGTTGCCGCCGCCCCGGCGGCGGCGCATGCACGCCCGGTACGCCGCCGCCCTCGCCGGCCGCGCCGCGCCCGCCGACCCCACCGCGCCCGCAGACCCCACCGTGAGCGCCACGGCCCTGGCCCAGCACTGGACGGCGGCGGGCGAGTTCGAGCGGGCACTGCCCGCCGCATGGCGCGCCGCCGAGCGCGCCGGCCGCCAGAACGCCTACGACGAGCAGCTCCACCTGCTGGGGCTCGTCCTGGAGCACTGGCCCAAGGTGCCGGAGCCGGCCGAGGCCATCGGCGCCGGCCGGACGGACGTGCTGGAACGCGCCGCCACGGCTGCGTTCAACGCGGGCAGGTCGGGCGCCGGCGTCGCGTACGGCACCGCGGCGCTGGACGAGGTGGACCCGGCGGTGGAACCGGAGCGGGCGGCCCGGCTGCTCGGCCTGCGCGGCCGGCTGCAGAGCCGTATCAACGGCGGGGGGCGCGACGACCTGCGCCGGGCGGTCGCGCTGGCGCCGCCCGGGGCGTCGCGGGAGCTGCGCGCCCGGCTGCTGTCGGCCCTGGCGTTCGTGGAGTTCATGGCGCTCGACCTCGACGACTGCCGGGGGCACGCCACGCAGGCCCTGGACATCGCCGACCGCCTCGGCGACGACGCCCTGCGCGCGCCCGCCCTGCTGGTGCTGGGCGCGCTCCACGGCACGGACGGTGACCTGGACCAGGCGGCGAGCGCCTTCGCCGAGGCCCGTCGTGCCGCCGACGCGGCCGGTGACGCGTACACGTTCCTGACCACCTTCCAGTGGGAGTCGACCTTCCTGTGCGACGCCGGGCGGTACGAGGAGGCCGTCGAACTCGCCCGCACCGGCCAGTCGGCCGCCGGACGGCTCGGCCAGGCCCGGTCCCGCGGCAGCATGCTCGCCAACGCCCGCGCCGTCCCCCTGCTGTTCCTGGGGCGCTGGGACGAGGCCCTGCACGTCGTCGACGAGGCCCTCGCCCTGGCGCCGCCCCCGCTGTACGTCGCGTACCTGCGCCTGATCGCCGCCGACATCGCGCACCGGCGCGGTCAGAGCGAGCTGGGCGGGACGCTCCTGCGCCAGATCACAGAGTTCGCCGTGCACACCGTCGGCGCGGCGGAGGCGAAGGCCTGGCTGGCCCTGCTGCGCCTCGCCCGCGCGCTCGACGAGGACGACCTCGACGCGGCGGACCACATCGTGGGCGAGCATCTGGCGACGGCGCTGGACGCCTGGCCGCCTCAGGAGACGGCACGGCTCGCGGTGCTCGGCGCACGCGTGCAACGGGCCCGGCGCGCGGCCGCGCCGCGGAACCGGCGGGTCCAGGCCGAGACCGCGGAGCGGCTCGCGGACCTCGCCCGCATGCTCGGCTCGGTGCGCACTTCCACCCCGGTGCTCGACGCCTTCCGCCTCACCTTCCGCGCGCTGACGGGGAGCGGCGGACTGCCCGCCTGGGACGCGGCGGCCGCGGCCTGGCGCGATCTCGGCAACCGCCACGAGACCGCCGCGGTGCTGGCGGAGGCCGCGGCCGTCGCGCTCGCGTCGAACAACCGTCCCGGCGCCCGGTCCCGGCTGCGCGAGGCGCGCGCCATCGCCGCCGACCTGGGGGCCGCGCCGCTGCGGGCGCGCATCGACGACCTGGCGGCCCGCGGCCGCCTCACCGACGCCGAGGGCGGCACGCCCGACCACGCCTTCGGCCTGACCCCACGCGAACTCGACGTCCTGCGCCTCCTCGCGGGCGGACGGACGAACCAGCAGATCGCCGCGGAACTCTTCATCTCCGCCAACACCGTCGCCACCCACGTCACCAGGATCCTCACCAAGCTCGGCGCCGCGTCCCGCACCCAGGCCGCCGCCAAGGCCCGCGAGTCCGGCCTTCTGGACGGCCCGCCCTGACGCGGCGCGTTCAGCGAAGGAGGCGTTCGCCGTTCCGCGCGGGGATCCGGGTCGGCCAGGAAGCCGGCCAGGCGACGTCGTCGATCGCGAGCCACGGCGCGGCGGCCACGCCCGCGGGGGTGAGCCCGGAGAACGTCCTGATCTCGCGGTGCAGGTGGGACTGGTCGGCGTAGCCGCACTCGGCGGCGACTCCGGCCGCCGCGTGGCCCGCCGCGAGAAGGTAGGCGGCGCGGTCGAAGCGCACGAGCCGGGCGGCGCGTTTGGGCGTGATGCCGAGCTGGGCGCGGAAGCGTGACCAGAGGCGCTTGCGGCTCCAGCCGACCTCGCCGGCCAGGCCGTCGACCCGGACCCGCCCCCGGCCGGCGAGCGTCCGCAGCCAGGTGCGGGCGACCTCCGGGTCGACCGGCGTCCGGCCCCCCGGCCGCCGGCCGAGGACGTCCGCCGCGATCGTGAACCGCTCGTCCCACGAGGCCGCGGCGCGCAGCCTGTCCTCCACCCGGGCGGCGTCGCGGCCCCAGACGTCCTCCAGGGACGCGACCGTCCCGGTGAGCTCGGCCGACGGGCCGAGCACCGCGGCCGCCGCGACCGGCCCCAGCCGGATCTGGAGGCACTCGCCCACCTGCCCGCCCGCACGGAGGTCGCCCGGAAGGAGCCCGGCGACGAAGCTGCCGCGCCGGCGCAGGCCGGGGGTGCCGTAGACGATGCCTTCCCCGTCGCTCAGGTCGATGAGCAGGGTGACGGACGGGTGCGCGACCATCGCGATGTCCATGGGCGCGGGGAGGCGCTGCCGGAACCCGGCCATGGCGACCCCCGGCAGCCGGACGGACGGGGCGGGGACGGCGATGTCCACCGCCGTCCAGTCGGGTGGCGTCCCGGCCGGCGGCACGCGTCCATTCTAGGCCGGTGGCGTCAGCGGGCCCCCGCCGTGAAGTCCAGCAGCAGTTCGGCGGTCGCCCCGGGCGCTTCGAGCACGGGCAGGTGGCCCACGCCGGGCAGCATCTCGATCCGCGCGTCCGGCACCGCCCCGTACCGGTGCGCCGACGAGGGGTCCCAGCGGGGATCGGCCGCACCGAAGATCACCAGCAGCGGGACCCGGAGGGCGGCGAGCCGCTCGGGCACGCTCCGCTCGGCGAGGTAGGCGGTGTTGCGGCGCAGCACCGTCCTCATCGCCCGGTAGGTGATGGCCCGCACGCCGGTGACCAGGTCGTCCGGGACGTCCACCGGGCCGGCGGCCGTCGCGGCGATGCCGCGGCGGATCAGCGCGTCCGAGCGCGCATCCCGTGCGACTGCTCGACGTCGAACTGTGTCATACGGAGACCATGCACGGGCGGTCGCCCACCGGTCTTGGACAAATGTTCCCGGCGGTCATCACCGAGCCGCCGGGAGGAAAGCGGCTTCCGTCAGACGACCGTCGCGGGCTGCTCGCGGGGTGTCAGCCTGAGCCGCACCACCGTGGGAATCGACTCGCGTTCGAGTGCGGCGTGGAGTCGCGGGAGGGCCTCGTCCTGGATGCGGCGCCGCAGCTCGGCGGGATCCGCCTCCTGGCCGTAGAGGATGCTCAGCCGCAGCCCGGCCCCCTGGGACGAGCGGACCAGCAGGGCCCGCGCCCTGCGCACTCCCGGGTACTCGCCGATCTCGGCCTCCAGCGCGTCCGTGACGGCCTTGGCCTCCACCCGCGTCGCGCCGGCCCTGATGTCCGGCTCCAGCGAGAGACCCCGCACCCGGCTCGAACGGAGTTGGGCGAGCATCCAGGACAGCCCCAGCAGCGCCAGGACGACGGCCACCGCGGCGACGGCGGGCCAGAACCAGCCGTGGCCGTCGGCGAAGCGGCGCGCCTCCGCGGTGAGCACGGGGCCGGAGGCCCGCGCCTTCCCGAAGGCGCCCAGGCCGCGGGCGAGGCCGAGCCCCCCGGCGGCGGCGAGGACGAGGCCGAGGATCACCAGGCCCGTGCGGTTGACGTGCGCGTTGCGGCGGTCCATCAGGCCTCCCGGTGCTTCATGCGCACCGCGACGGAGCGGGCGGGGAGGGGGTCGAGCCGGTCGAGCCGCTCCCGCACCGCCCTGGTGATCTCCGCGTCCAGGCCCGTGGGCTCGCGCACGGGCGTCTTCGCGACGACCCGCACCCGCCGGCGCCCCAGCCGGACCCTGCTGACGCCCGACACCCCCGGCGCGCCTTCGGCCGCGGCGGCGACGGAGCGCTTGAGCCCCCGCCTGCTCACGCCCATCATCAGGCTCGGATCCCGCCCGTGCAGCGGGACGATCCGCGACCTGCCCGGCAGCACGGCGGCCAGCACGAACCACACACCGATCAGCGCCAGGGCGGCGAAGATCGCGCGAGCGTACACGCCGTCCCAGTTCGCGTCCCGCACCCACCCGTAGGGGAAGATGTGCGCCGGGTGGCCCAGGGCCGCCGAGATGACCTCGATCGCCGTCAGCACGCCGGCCGCCGTCATCAGCAGCGCGGCGGCGAGGGCCGGAACGACCCGCTGCGAGCGGAACGTGTGCCTGGCCGCCCGGTCGGCCTTCCTTGTCGCGGCCGGCCGCGTGCTCGGCTCCGTGGCGGGCCGCGCCCCGGCGTGGGCGGTCACAGCACGGTCCTCTCGCCCGCGGAGGGCCGCCCGAGTTCGGCCACCTCGATGTCCACCTGACCGACGGTGAGACCGGTCAACTCCGCCACCCGCTCGCGCACCCTCTGGCGCACCTCGCGGGCGACCGCGCGGACCGGCATCGGGTAGGCCACCGACAGCGCCACCTTGGCCGTGACGATGTCGCCGTGCACCCGCACCTCCGTGCGGGCGGGCCCCCGCCCGGGGATCGGCACGCCGGCGATGGTCCGGCCCAGCCCGCCGGACGCCTCGACGTCCTGCGCGGCCTCCGCGACGATGCGCGCGACGGACCGTTCACGGATCGTCGTCCTGCCCCGCTCGTCCTCGGTCATCGCGGCCGCCGCCCCGTGCGGCCCGTCGAGAAGATCTGACCGAGGTCGAGGCTGCCCTCGATGACCCGGCCGACCACGAAGCCGAGCGCGCCGAGGAACAGGACGAGGAAGAACGCGCCGGCGCCGCCGAACGCCCCGGCGAACCCCAGTGCCAGCCCGACGACCAGGCCGATCACGGGCCACGGCACTCGCACATCCATCTCGATCACCCTCTCGGCTCGGCGGGGCCCTCAGCCGCCATCGGCCACGTCCCCGATCACCACGTCCACCGTCCGCCGGCCGGCGAGCGGGCGCACCAGACGCCGTACGTCCTCGGCGATCTCGGCGAAGGGCCGCCCGTACCGGACGACCACCCCCACCTCGACCACCGCGTCGTGCACCGCGACCCCCGCGTAGGGGGGCCCGGCGCGGTAGGTCGCGATCCAGCCGCGCGGACCGGCCGTGAGCCCCTGGACGTCCGGGCACGCCATGGCCGCCGCGCCGATCCGCTCCGCCAGTTCGGCGAGCGGCTCCCGGCGGCCGGGCGCCGCGTCCGGGCGGGCGCCGGCCCCGCCGGTCCCCGCGGACGTCCTCCCGCCGGGCGGGACGTCCGGCCGCGACGCCTCGGCGGCGAATCCGGGCTCGCCCCACCCCGTGCCGCCGGCCGCGAACGGCCGGCCGGGCGGGGCGGGGCGGGACGCGCCCGCCACGTCCGTCCAGGAGATCATCGGACTCGGGACTCCTCGCGCTGCGGCTCCGGAGGCTCCTCGCCGGCCACATGGACGTCGTCCACGGTGATGTTCACCTCGACGACCTCCAGGCCGCACATGTGCTCGATCTCGTTGGCGACGTTGGTGCGCACGGCGGCGGCCAGGTCCGGGATGGACAGCCCGTACTCCACGACGAGGTCGATGTCGACGGCCGCCTGGCGCTCACCGACCTGCACGGCCACGCCCTGCGTGCTGTCGGCCGTCACGCCCGGGATCCGCTCCCGGACCGATCCGATCGTCCGGGACATGCCCGCGCCCATCTCGTACACGCCGCCGACCTGCCGGGCGGCCATCGTGGCGATCTTCGCCACCACGTCGTCGGCGATCCTGGTGCTGCCGCTGGACGTGATCAGTTCGCTCGACCCCCCGTCGGCGCCCCGCTTGCGCCTCGTCCCGACCGCGGCCTGCTCGGCTCCTCGCCTGTCGTCCTGACTCACGATGCCCCCCATGCCATGCGTCGGCTGACCTGCGGATGATGCTCCGGGAGCGTTACCCAAAACGGCTATATGGCCAAAGAGTGGGTCAATGCCGAACTAAGTTCGGTGAACGGGCGAGGCCGGGCTCGACGGGCGACGGACGCGCCCTCAGGCCGCGGGGCCGCCCCCGGAGGGGCGGGTCGCGGTCGCCAGGTCCGCGGCCACGCGGTCGCGCACGTACCCGATGAGACGGATCATGTCCGGGCAGTAGACCGTGGGATTGTCCAGGCCCGTCCCGTGCCGGTAGCGGTGGGCCTGGAGGCCCGCTCCGCACACGGCGACGAACCGGCAGGCCCGGCACCGCTCGCACAGGGCCGCCGCGCCGCGCTGCCGCTCGACGGCGGCCGGCAGCGCGCGCGCCGCGTCCAGGGAGTCGCGCAGGACGTTCAGGCCGGTGCCGGCGGGCGCCGAGGTCAAGGGCCTGAGCAGGTCGGAATGCTCGATCGCGCCGTCGGTCTCGATGACGGCGTACCGCACGGGGCCGAGCCCGAGCGCCTCGTTGCCGACGGTCCCGCCGAGCAGCAGGGTGAGCAGGTCGCTGAACGTCCGGACGTCCGCCGGGGGCTCCGCCGCGCCGTACCAGCGGTCGAAGATCGCGATGAGCCAGTCGGCGTACGGCGTGGCGGGCGACCCCTCGGCGCGCCCCGGGGGAGGCGCCGACCAGTTCCCGTGCGGGAGCAGGAAGTCGACGCGGGGCGGGCGGTGGCGCAGCAGCGCCTCGTAGGTCGCGACCGGGTCGTTGCGGAGGTCGATCGTGCAGAGGATGCCGGAGAACAGGTGCCGGTACGGGCCGGCGGCCAGGGCGTCCAGCGCGGCCGCCACCGAGGCGTGGCTGCCTCTGCCGTCCGGCAGGCGGCGGTGCCTGTCCTGGGCGGCGGCGTCGCCGTCCACGCTCACACCGATCCGGACGCCGAGCCGGTCGAGCTGGGCGAGGCGGTCGTCGGTCAGCCGGGTGCCGTTCGTCTGCACGAAGAACGACGCCGACACGCCTTCGGCGCTCACCGACCGGACGACCCGCTCGATGAGGGGCGGCGCCGCCAGCAGCGGCTCGCCCCCGTGCAGCACGATGTCGACGCCCGGAACCGCGTGCGCGCGGACGTGGTCACCGATGCGCCGGGCGGCGGCGTCGACCACCTCGGGCGGCATCGTGACCGGGCGGTCGCGCCAGCTCCGGTCGCCCATCTCGTACACGTAGCAGTAGTCGCAGGCCAGGTTGCAGCGGCTGTGGATCTTGAGGATGAACTCCCGGAAGGGCAGCGCCTCCCGTGCCGCGGGCGGGCTCACGCGACCGGATCCGGCAGGTCGCGGACCGTCCGCAGGCAGCCGGGCAGCGGCCCGTTGGCGGCGATCCAGCGCTCGCGGTGCGCGTCGAACCGCCGTGCCGCCAGCGCGGCGGCCGGCCCGGGGACCGGCTCGGCCCGCCACTGGTCCAGCACGTGCCGCATGCCCTGGACGAACCGCACGGTGAGCGCGGGCAGGCGGTCGTGGGAGCAGAGCTGGACGAGCCCGAGCCGCACCGCCTCGCGCCAGTGCGCGTACTCAAGATGCGCCGCCATGGCGCGCTCGCCCCGCTCCAGCCAGCGCTGCCGCCGCCAGAACCGCACGACGCCGAGGAAGGCGTAGGTGCCGTGCAGCAGCCCGGAGAACGGCCGCGGATCCGGGCGCCAGGGCGCGTAGTACCGGCGGTCGTCGTCCCCGGGCAGCAGCTTCACCGCGTCCATGACCGCCGCCAGCTTGCCGTGCTGGGCCTCGTGGACGAGCGTGACCGCGAGCTGCGTCGGGTCGACCGGCAGGGACAGCGCTACGCAGCCGTAGTGCTCCCGTGAGGTGGCGCTGCGGAACGTGCCGATGGGGGAGCGCAGTGGCGTGAGCGTGGACACCGTGCCGGACAACTCGCGCGCGCTGGAGCCGTGATGGCGCGTCAGCAGCTCCCAGGTCTCGCCGAGCGTCCGCTCCAGCTCGGCGACGGCGGCCTCGGAGAGGCGCTCGGCCCCGTCGGACGACGCGTCGGGGAAGCGGAACGGGTCCACATCGTCGAGCAGGAGCTCGATCTCGGCCCGTCCGGCGGACGGCGCGCGCAGGGTGCGCAGCCCCCGCCAGCCCGGCGCGTCCGGGGTCCCGTCAGCGGGGATCGGCGAGCTCGTCCGTCCGGCCGTGGCGACGACCTCCCTGCCGTCATGGACGATCCGCACCGTCCCCGCGTCCTCGGGCGCCGTGAGAACGCCCACCGAGGGAAGGGTGACCACTCCGCGGGAGACCGGAACGGTGAACGTCCCCGCGCAGCGTCCGCGCACCGCCGCGGCCGCCGCCATCCCCGCGAGCTGCGCGGGACGCGCGCCGGCCGGTTCGTCGGGGGCCCCGCCCTGGAGGACGCGCAGCGCGTGCAGGCCCCACCCACCGGTCGAGGGGTGCGTGATGACCGCCGCGGCGGCGCCCGGGACGCGCCGCTTCAGCTCCATCAGCTGCTCGAAGCCGTGCCGGGCCGCCTCCGCCTCCGGGTGGCCGGTCCGGCGGGCGGCGTCCACCACGGAGCGCAGCAGCAGCAGGTTCCGGCTGTGCTGGATCGCTCCCAGCGATTCGATCGCACCGGACGACGCCATTCCCGAGGCGAGCGAGTCGAAATCGGCACCGGAAAAGGAATGATTCATCAACGTCATAAAGGCCGGCCTTTCGCCGAACACCCCATCACCAGCATTTTAGTCCGCATCCCGTGATCGTTAAACGTCGCCGGCCCGTCCCGCGCGCGCCCGCCGCGCATCGCGCCCTTGCCGTCCGGTGGCGAGTCCGTGGCATTGTCCCCGGCGGACGGCGCCGGCGCGCTATTCTGGCCGCGGAGGACGATCAATGAGTGTTCGCAGGCTGTTCTTCTGCACGGCCGGTCTGCTGCTCATCGGGTGCGCGAGCCGCCCCTTCGGCGCGGCCGCGGAAATCTCGCCCTCGTTATCGGACGTTCCACCGCCCTTATCCGCGGCGTCGCCCGGAACAGGGGACCGGCGGGAGGCCGCCACCGTGTACTGCCTGTCCCGCCCCGGCCAGATGGCCACCGCCCTCATGGCGCTCGGGTTCCCCGTCCCGGGAGCCGCGCCCGCACCGGCGCCCACCGGCACACCGCCGAGGACTCCGGCCCCCACCGCCTCGCCCGCCCCGCCGGCTTCGTCCGGGGCGTCGCCGTGGCCGACTCCGGCCGCTCGCACTCCCGGCGCCGCCGAACTACAGGCCTGGGCCGTACGTCACAGAACGGAATTCGACCGCGCCTGTGACGCCCTGATCGCGGCCCAGACCGTTGCGCGGGAGAAGGAGAAGAAGGGGACACCGGCCTGGGTGTCGGCCGGAAAGGTTATCGGTCCGCTCCTGGTGGGTGCCCTGCTCACCCTCTTCACCACCGAATGGAGGGCGGCCGTGGACCGCGGCCGCAAGGAGGGGCTCGAACTGCGGAGGCTGGGCAGGGAATTCCTCGTCGCGGCGAGCGACTACGCCGAGCGCCGCGGGAAGGCCGGGCTGCCGTCCCCCCAGGCCCTGCGCGACTCCGCGCGGGCGCTGGCGCTCCGCCTGGAGGAGATCAAGGCCCGCCACCCCTGGTGGCGCACCCTGTCGCCGGTGCTCGCCGCGCTCGCCCCGGACGAGATGGAGACCGCCTTCGTCGCGGGGTGGGACGGCCTGAGCGACGAGGACAGAGAGACCAGGCACGCGACGGTGGTCGCCCTCGTCCACCGGATCGACGCCCAGGTAGGCGGCGCCGCGCGCGCTCTGGAGCACCCGTGGCGGCCGCCGGTCCTCCGCTGGTTCGTCCTCCGGCAGAAGGTCCCCTCGTGACGGGCGGCGCGCGGCAGGGAAACGGGCGCCTCTCGGACGGCAATCCGCTGCGTCTGGTCCGGTACGCCGACAGGCCGCCCCTCGCCCTGGAGCCCCACCGCGTCGGCAAGCACGCGGGCTACTACGTGGAGACCCGCTCGTTCACCACGTGCTTCTCGGCGTTCAAACGCGAACTGGACGACATCGAAATGATCCGCGACAGGGGTCATCTCGTCTTCGTCCACGGGATGCAGGGCACGGGCAAGACCTCCCTCATCTGCAGGTGCGCCCATTTCCTGAAGGAACTCGCCGGCCCGGTCGAGCTGCGGGTCATCGACGAGAGATCCCTGACCGGATCGGTCAGGACGCCGCAGCGGCGGATGCTGGGACTGGTGTTCAAGATCTGCTGGGAACTGATGCAGAGCCGGCACTTCTCGGAGAACCGGAGCCGGCTGGACCGCCTCCAGAGCGTGATCGTGGAGGTCAACCGGCTCAAGGAGCAGGAGGGCCTCACCGCGGAGCGGGCGAAGGCCGAGGCGGCCGCCGTGCTGTCCGAGATCGGCCTGGGCTCCGACGGCGACGAGCCGCTGGTCATGGTCCTCCTCCCGCGGTCCACGAGCCTGCAGGACGTGCGGTTCTACGCCGACGTCGTCCAGCCCTGCATGCTGTTCTTCGCGGAGCTCGAGGACGAGGACGCCGACCAGGAGCACCCGCCGTTCGACGGCAACATCTCCGTCGTCCCGCTGCGTCCCCGCCCGCTGTCCGTCGAGGACGGCTGGGAATTCGTCCGGCGGCGCCTCTACCAGAAAACGGACTGTCGCGAATCACTGAATATTCGGGAAGACCATATCAAGGCGATTATGACCGCCTATGACGGGCGCATGACGATAAGGCTGCTGGTCGACGGCTTGGTGGAGATCTTCGAACAGATCATCAGGGCTGACAGCCCCCGCGATGTGAGTTACAGTGATCTGGCGTCCCAGTTCATCCTGGCCCCGCCGAGCGAAGAAACGGGCTCCTCATGACTGCTGATCATGAGCCGTCACCGGCGGCACGGCGCAATCCCTTCCCTCCCGGGGCGTCCGCGATGCTGGGCGAACTGCCGGGAGAGGTGGCCAGCCTCGACACCCCGGCGATCCTCACCGTGCGGCGCGTGGTCGACGACTACCTCGCGCGGAGCCTGATCCTCTGGCGTGACGTCCGCTCCCAGCAGGGCCCCGGCCGGCGCGGCGGCGAGGCCGCGGCCGGCGACCCGCGGGAACTGACCGACGACGAGGCCGTGCGGGCGTCCTCCACCGGCGCGAACGGCGAGGTCATCGCCGTCTCAGGCGAGGCGGGCACCGGCAAGACGCACCTGCTCAACACCCTGATCCACCGGTTACGCCACCCGCCGCCCGGCGCCGCGATCCCGCGCAAGATCATCTACCTGTCGGCGCAGGCCTCCGACTTCGGCACGCTGTACCGGGCCTCCTTCATCACCAGGTTCCACCCCGACGAGCTCAAGGACGTCGCCCTCGGCTACTACGCCGACGTGGTCGCCGAGCGGCTCCGGATCGACTTCCCCCACCTGGCCGAACAGGCGGCGGCGCTGGAGGGCCGCGACCCCGGCCTCGACCCCCGGACCGTCGCGCGGCAGGCCGGGCTGGCCGCCAGGGTGCCGAGGCAGCTCCAGGAGCGGCTCTGGCAGGTCACCGGGAACAAGCAGTTCGGCACCGCCTTCGCCCTGCTGGCCGACGTGCAGCTCGCCCTCGCGGTGATGGACTGGCTCGCGAGCGGCGCGCCGCCCGACGCCCGCCTCCAGGAGCAGGGGATCACCGGGGCCCTGTCGACCAACGCCCAGATGCTGGACTGCATGGGCGCGCTCACCAGCCTCTACGGACGCCAGGGGCTGCACTTCGCCCTCGTCATCGACGACATCGAGAAGCTCCTCGGCCGTCCCGACCCGCTCCTGCCCGACATGGCGAACACGGCGGACACCCTGAAGTCGTTCCACAAGCTGCTGCGCACGTTCGTGGAGAGCGGCGGGCTCCTCGTCCTCGGCGGTCTGCCCGAATATCTCGACCAGCTCCCCAAGGACGTCAAGTCCCGGATACGCACCCGCATCTCGCCGTCCCCCCTCGACGGCGGGCAGATCGCCGAGTACGTCCGGCTCCGCCAGGGCGGCGTGCTCGAACCGTTCGAGCAGTCGGCCTGCGACGCGATCCACCGCCTCACCGGCGGCAGCCCCCGGCAGGTCGTCAGGCTCTGCTACCGCAGCTTCCAGGTCACCGTGCCGCCCGCGCGGGTGGACGCGCCCGCCGTCCACACGGCGGCGCGGCAGGAGAACCTCGGCTACGTGGTGTCGCTGGACGACCTCCTCTCGAACGTCTCGGAGATCCTCAACGGCCGCGGCTGGCCGGCCGAGACGAGCTATCCCCTGCTTCCGGAGCGCGAGCGGCCCGACTTCTGGATCCCGATGCCCCCCGGGCAGGACCGCGCGGGCTGCGCGATCGTGGTGAGCGCGCCGCTGGTGCAGGCCGACGAGGCCGAGTCGCTGATCGGCCGCGTCCGGGCCATCCGCAGCAACAGCCCGAAGCGCCGCGTCGTCGTGGTGACGGGGTTCCTCAGCGAGGAGATCCGCCCCTCCCTGACCCAGGCGTGCGGCGCCCCGCCGATCGTGTACCTCGCCGACCGGTTCAACGACGTCCTCACCGCCCGCCTCGACGAGCTGAACCGGGAGATCATCGGTCCCCGCGCGGGCCCCGCCGCCTCCGACGACGACATCGCGGTGATGCACGACTCGATGGAGCGGATCAGGCGGCAGGTGACCGCGTCGCACGACCACCTCCTCAACCTGCAGAGCCAGGTGGAGCAGATCCGCCAGCAGGCCGACCGGCAGCTCCAGGCGATCAGGAGGGACCTGGCGCACCCGCCCGCGGGGCCCGCCGGAGCCGCCGCCGAGCCCGAGCCGCCCGGACGGGGGCTGCCGGACGCCGTGGTCCGGGTCTTCGCCCGCGCGCGCGAATCCCTCGCCGCGATCGACGACGTCGACGCCTACATCGGGCGCTCCTTCGACCTGTCCCGGGACGACGCCGCCACCGCCGGCGCCATGCTCGGCTACCGGCTGCGCCGCTACGAGATCTTCGAGGCGATCGGGGTGAGCGTGGTCCTGCGGCGGCTCGTGGCCTCGTTCGAGGAGTCGGTCGCCGGCTGGCTGGCCGGCGTGCGGTCCCGGCCCGGCCCCACCGCCGACGACCGGGCGCGCCTGGACCGGCTGTGCGAGGCGTTCGACGCCAGCTACGACGCCGTGCCGCTGTCGGCGCTGAGCCAGCTCGGCAGCCTGTCCGACGACGCGGTCCCCGGCCTGAGCGGCTCGGTCGCCCAGGTCGCGATCGTGGACAGCCTGGGCGGGCTGAGCGGCAGCGTCAAGCGCAACGTCCTCAGCGCCGCCGACGACGCGGCCGGCGGTTCCGGCCCGCCGCCCGGCGCCGTGCCGGGCCCCTCTCCCGCCTGACGGGCGTCAGCCGCCGGTGTACTCCTCGATGATCGTCTCCAGGCGCCTGTCGGCGTCCCACACGTTGTTCTGGCGCAGGGTGACCCCGAAGAGCGCCAGGTCGTCCGGCAGGCACCGGTAGTACAGCGCCCCCTGCTCGACGTCCATGACGAGCCGGGTCAGGCGCCCCCGCAGAGCGGGCCTGAGCCGGTACGTCAGGGAACGGACGAGCTCCCGCGAGAAGAGGAAGATCTCCTCGTAGCGCTTCCTGTGCTCGGCGACCGACACCTTGCGGAAGTACGTGCCGAGGCTGTCGTCGGTGAGGACGTCGGTGCTGAAGAGGTGCTCGCCGCCGCGGTGGCCCGAGACGTAGTGCAGGTCGAGCGGGGAGACCCGCCGCCGGGCGAGCTCCACCAGGCGGGCGTCGGCGCCCGGGGCCTCGAACAGGACGGGCGCCGGTTCGGGGACGTCCGGGAGCGCCGGGACGAAGGTGCCGTAGCCGCCGAGGTTCTCGGGGCCCAGCGAGTAGAGCTCGCGCACCCGGTCGGAGATCTGCGCCATCTGCCGGTCGCCGGTCTCGACCGGCGCGCCCTCCCGCGCGACGCCGAACTGGGTCTCCCCCGGGCGGAGCGAGATGTAGTAGACGCCTCCGGTGTCGCAGGACACGACCAGGCGGATGAGCCGTCCGCTGTCCAGCGGCGCCGTCCACGAGTCGATCTTGGCGAAGGTCGGGCCGAGCCGGCCGCCGATCTGCTCGTGGAGCCTGCGGTCCTCCGGTGCCAGGTCCGCGTCCTCCACCGCGAACCTGAACATGCCGTCGATGAAGTTCGCGGTGTGCGCCAGCCCGGCGGCCCCCTCGAAGACCTCCTTCACCGTGTGCTCCAGCAGCAGCGTTCCGGCGCTCGCGTCGACGTGCCCCGCACGCCGCGTGATGGTCCTCGGGGTCTCGCTCACTCGGTCTCCTCTCCGGGGTGTGGACGGTCTCAGATCTGCGGCGCGTCCCACTGGAACGCGCGGCGCTCGGTGCCCGGCGCCTCCTTCCGCAGCCGCGCCCGGGTGTGGGCGAGGTTCCCGCGCACGGCGAGGGCCCACGGATGCCCGTCGTCGGGATAGCAGGACGCGAGACGCTCCTCGGCCTGCTCGTCGCAGTCGAGGGCCTCGCCGAAGCGGCCGAGGGCCATCAGGGCGTTGGCCTGGTCGACCAGCGCCCCCACCACGTACGGATGGTCGTCGTCCAGCCTCTCGCGCAGCAGCTCCAGGGCGGTGGCGCTCTGCTCCCCGGCGAGGTCGGCGTCGCCGAGGGCGAGGGTGTAGACCGACAGGTTGCAGCGGGCGAGCTGGACGAACGGGTGACGCTCGTCGTACAGGCCGAGGTAGCCCACCACGGCCCGGCCCGCCTCGTCGCGCGCGGCCTCGTACGCGCCGCAGGCGTGCTCGGCCGCGGCGACGGCCAGCCGGCAGGCGAGCGTCTCGTAGTTCTCGCCGGGATGGAAGTCCAGGTGGATCTTCAGCAGCCTGCGCAGCTCGTCCCTGTCGTCGGCGCGCGCCTCGGGGTCGCCGGGCCGGTGCCGGCGGGTGATGCGCTGCTGCCGCTGGGCGCACAGCAGATGGAGGTGGGCGGGGTCGTCCCGGTAGAGCTCGTGGAGGATGACGACCGAGTGCGTCAGCTCCCGGGCCGAGTCGTCGTAGCGGCCGAGGCGGCGCAGGAGCGCGCCGATCTTGTAGGCGGAGATCGCGAACGTCTCCCGGTCGCCGGGGTCCACCCGCCGCTGCCGCCGCCGCTCGCGCCGCTCGATCGCCAGCGCCTCCTGGACGGAGGCGTCCTGCCCGTCCAGGGCCAGCGACAGCGTGAGGTTCATGGCGGCGGCCCGGGTGAGTTCGTGGTCGTCGCCCAGCTCGCGGCGCAGCCCGAGCAGCGTCGCGCGGTCGCGGACGAGCGCCGAGGCGAAGTCGCCGGCCTGGCGCAGGTCGGCGCCGTACCCCCGCGCGCTCATCAGCGTCCGGGTGTCGGCGTATCCGAGGCGCATCTGCCGGTTGAGCGCGTCCTCGGAGACGGCCGCCGCCTCCTCGAAACGGCCGAGCGCCCGCAGAAGGTTGGCGCGCTGCACCTCGACGCGCAGCAGCAGCGGATCGTCGGCGCCCACGCGCTCGCGCCAGTCGGCCGACAGCCGCTCGGCGACGTCGAGGCCGAGCTCGCGGTCGTTGACGTCCCCGGCCAGGTACAGGTGGCGCACGTGGCAGGCCAGCCAGCGGCGGACGGGCCGGTCCCCGCTCGCGAGCGCCTCGCTGACGAACAGGTGCCGCCGGAGCTCGGCGAACGTCGCGGCGTGGTAGGGCCTGTCGACCTCGGCGTCGGCGGGCGCGTACGCGGCGAGCACCCGGTGCACCTCGGCGGTCACCCGGTCCCGCTCGCCGCCATGCAGCGAGTCCCGGACGATCTTCTGGACCATCCGGTGGACGCGCAGTTCCCCGCCGAGCTCGTAGTCCACCTCGGCCAGGCCGTACCGGGTCAGCCGGACGAGCAGCGCCTCCAGCCGCACGGAGTCCTCGGCGAGGTCGGGCCAGTGCGCCTCCAGCGCGGCGAGCATGGCGGGGGAGAACAGCAGCCTGCGCCCCACGCCGTCGGGGGACAGGAAGGCCGCCATCCGCATCAGGTGAACGGCGGCCCCGCCGGAGTCGATCTGGCGCAGGGCGTCGAGGGTCAGCCCGAGGACGATCCGGGCGGTGAGCAGGTCCGCCTCGTCGCGGTGGGCGGCGTCGTCCGGCGGGGCCCCGGGAGCGCCCCACGCGGCCGCGGCGCCCTCGTCGAACAGGCTGGTGAACGTCTCGACCGCGTCCTCGACGGCCTCCATCTCGCGGTAGGCCCCCACGGCCGTCGCCGTCCCGGGGCCCGGCGTCACGGGACGGGCGGCGCCGCGCTGCCTCCAGTCGGCGTGGCGTTCCACCCACGCCGCGGCCAGCGCCACGTTCAGGGGGAGGTCGCGCATGCGCCGTGCGAGCCGGTCGATGTGCTCGTCGGTGAGCGCGGGCACCCTCCTGCGGAACAGCTCACGGCTCTGGGCCCGGGTGAACGGCCCCGCCCGGGTGGTCTTCTCGACCCGGCGGACCAGCGTTCCGGTCCTGAGGGTCTCGACGTCCCCGCCCGTGATGACGACGTGGTTCCCGCGGGTGGTCTCGGGCACGAGGCCGGCCAGGTCGTCGGCCCGCTCGACGTTGTCGTAGATCAGCAGCCAGGTGCCGGCGCGGTTGACCTCCTCCCGGACGAACTGCGCGACCGGGTCGCCCGCGGCGGAGGCGGGACGGCGGCCGCCGCGGGCCTCGACCGCCTCGTGCATGGCGGTGAGGCCGGCCCGGACGCTGCCGGGCGACGCCGCGGTGATCCACCAGATCGCGTCGTAGTCGCCGGAGAACCGGAGGGCGTACTCCAGGGCGAGCCTGCTCTTCCCGGTGCCCGCCGCGCCGTTGATCATGTAGATGCCGTCGCGGTCGGAGCCGAGCAGCGCGTCGCGCATCCGCTCGATCTCCCCGCCGCGCTCGACGAAGGCGCCCGCGGACGGGGGCAGGCGGCGGTACGCGGGCGCCCGGGCCGGGAACCGGGGATCGCCCGGGGCCTCCCGGGGGACGGGCGGCATCCGCGAGGGCATCAGCCGCTGGAACAGCTCGTCGCGGGCGGCCGGCTCGCCCAGCGCGAACAGGTCGATCCGCGCGGAGGGCGGGACGCCCGGGGCCGGGTCCTCGGGGGACAGCCGGAGGTACCAGTGACCGCCGGACACCGGCGTCGCGGGCGCGGCCGCCCCGGCCGCCCCGGCCGCCTCGGGGCCGATGACGATGACGACGTCGTCGTCGCGGACCGGGTCATGCCCGGCGGGACGCAGGTGCGTCGAGCGGAACTGGACGCCGAGCCAGTCGGCCCAGGCGCGCTGGGCGGGCTCGTAGACCACGCGGTAGTGGCGCGTCCGCAGGACGTCGTCCGCGCCGACGCGGATCCGGTACGCCTCCACCGCCTCAGCCGTCGCCCGCGGCGGATCGAACCCCTCGTCGTCGAGGATCGTGCGGAGCACGTCCCGGTAGGCGGTGAGCAGCGCGGAGCCCGCCCGGTCACCGGCGAACACGGCGAGCCTGTCGGCGACGGCGGCGTCCGCGGCCTTGGGAACCGCCATCCGCCGCCAGTAGGCGGTGCGCGCCGCGGGCGGCGTCGTGCCGGGGAACAGCCACGCGAACGCCACGCCCGCCTCGCTGCGCACGCTGAGGGACGACGCGTCCTCCACCTGCATGAGCAGCGGGAGCAGGCGGGGGACCGCCGTGGCCTTCACCTCCCGGGCGAGCGCCTCCCCGGCCGCGATGCCGCCGGAGTCGGCCCTGACCCCGATGACGACGGTGTCGGCGAGCCTCGCCAGGGCCTCCGCGGGGAGGCCGGCGGCGTCGACGAGCACGTGGTCGTAGGAGGTGCGCCGCAGCCCGTCGCGGAGGGCGGCGGCGAAGCCGAGGAGGTCGTGGGTCTCCAGCTCGGTCCAGTGGCCGCGGGCGCCGCCGGAGCCGTGCGCCGGGAGGAGGTCCACCCGTCCGGTGATCGGCGGGCCGGGCGGCTCCCGGTGCCGCAGGACGGGCAGCAGATCGAGCTCGCCCGCGGAGCCTCGCCCGCCGGAGCCGGATTCGCGGGCGAGGTCGAGGAGCCCCGCCTCGGCGGAGCCGTTGCCGGCGAACGTCCTCGCGTGCTCCTCCAGGGCGGGCGACGCCAGGTCGCCGTCGACCAGGAGCACGGCGCGGCCGGCGAGCGCGAGCATCCAGGCGAGGTTCGCGAGGGCGGTGGTGCAGCCCGCGCCGCGCTCCGGCGAGGTGAAGGCGATGACGTCAGGCGGGCCGCTGCGCGGCGGAACGTGGGGGACCAACGCGGCTCCTTCGGGACCTCGCGCCCGGCGGCGGGCCGTCGCCCGCGCCGCGGACGCCGCTCACAACTGAAACATTCGCGACAGTTCGCACAACCCTTTCATATTCGCGCATTGAACGTGAGATACAAGGCCGATTCCTGGAGGCTCTCGCAATAGATGCGGTTGACCGCTCTGCGGAGGGCCTCGCTCGGCAGCGCGTCCATTTGATCGAGATCGAACTCGGTCACATCGATGATGGTGGTGGGGAGTTCCTCACTCGCATCGTCCATCGATCACTCTATTCGGCTGGTACGGCAGTTCTTTGGGGCTGACCGAATTCGGCCGTACGGATCGGGGCCACTTCCGCCATCCCGCATGGGCATGGACGAGGCTAGCCTCATCCCGCAATGACGACTATGTCCCATGGCGCGTTTTCCGTGTTCGGCCGGGAGCGATTCGCGGGACGTGCCCGCGTCGCGCTCGTCGGGCGGGATCACGTTTCCGGGTCGGCGCCGGGAGCGAAGGCGCACGCGTCGGCCTGCGTGGACGGACCGGGATCCGGCGCGGTGCCGGACAGCGCGCCGAGCGACGGCGCGCTCGCCTCGCGCTCGACCTCCGGAGGAGGCGGCGGATCGTCGGAGAGCCGGTTGAGCACCCCGTTGGAGGCGTAGTGCAGGACGTTCACGACCAGGATCGCCGGCGCGACCACTCCGACGGTGCCCCGGAAGTCGGGCTCCAGCGCCAGCGCCAGGATGATCGCGGTGATCCCGTTCTGCTGGCCGAGGGCCAGGTGGACGCGGTCGCGGCGGCTCAGCCCGTGTTTCAGCACCGGCACGACGAGCAGCGAGATGAGGGCCTGCGCGCCGAACGCCGCGAAGCCCAGCACCAGCGCGGGGAGCAGGTCGACGCCGTTCACCAGCAGCAGGCCGAGGGCGAAGGAGGCGACCAGGAAGGCGATCGCCACGGCGCGGTCGATCACCTTCGCGTACGTCCCGATCCTGAAGAACAGGCCGATCAGGGCCACGGCGAGCATCAGCATCCACTGGGCCGCGACCAGGAGGACGCCCACCAGCACCACCAGGGACAGCAGATCGGCGAACCGCCCGCCCGCCTGCGCGCCCCGCTCCGCGGGCATCGCCGCGGCCCGCGTCAAGGTGACCCCCGGGGCCGGGGCGTACCCCGCGGGCGTCCGCAGGTTCCGCACCGTGCCGAGGACCAGGTAGACCGCGGCCACCAGCGTGAGGTTCAACCCCAGATCGGACAGGTAGGCGCCGAGCCCGTCCCCCGACGGCCCTGCCTGCGGCGACCCCGCCCGCCCCGAGAGCCGGAACGCGAGGATCGAGAAGTAGAGGGAGAGGAGCACCGTCACGGGATCGTCGAACGATGCCCAGGCGAACAGGAGCGCCTTCGCCCGCGGCGTCATCCGGCTGTTCGCCCGCATCGCGGCCACCGACAGGGGATCGATCTGCGCGACGGCGATGCCGAGGACGAGGTAGCGGGCGTCGTGGAACACCAGGAGCATCACCCCGGCGATCAGCGCCGCCTTGATGACCACGCCGAGCGTGACGGCCACCAGCACGCCCCGGGCGTCCTGCCTGAGCGCCCCGAGGTCGATCTCGTGCGTGCTCCCGTACAGGCCGATCGCCAGCAGGAACCCGGCGAGCAGGGAGTACCAGGCCGAGCCCGCGAGATCACCCGGATGGACGAGGGCGCCCGCGCCGAGCCCGGCCATCGTGGCGAAGAGCGCCCCGACGACGATGAGGGGAACGATCCGCGACAGCCGTTTCCACGTTGTGCGCGCACCCAAAAGGCGTACTCCGTTCCACGGGCCGGCGGCGCCTTCGAGGGGCGCGCCGGCGTCCGGATCGACGGACCCCCTCACCCGAGGACATCATAAAAAATGATCGCCTCCCCCGGAAACCCCGGCGCGATATCCCCCGACTTACCACCTGACCGAATCCGGCAACCTCCGCTGAAGTCAGATATGCCTGTTTCAGTCGCCCGAAATGCGTCCCGCGCGAGTGATGCGGGAAATGGACTACTCAGGAGGGAGGTCTCGGTTTCAGGTTCCTGACGGCTGATTTGGCGGCGAGGGCGCCGCCCTCGTCATCGCCCTGGCGGTAGGCCGATGCCTGCAGATCGTAGAGTTCGGCGTACAGGCCGTCCCGTGCCATCAGGTCGTGGTGGGTGCCCTGCTCGGTGACGCGACCGGCGTCGAGGACGTAGACGCGGTCCGCGTGCCGGACGCTCGCGAGCCGGTGGGTGATCAGCAGGACGGTGCGCCCGTGCCGCGCGGCATGCCGGCGGATCTGCTCGAACAAGTGGTGCTCGGCGCGGGCGTCGAGCGCGGCGGTGGGCTCGTCGCAGATCAGCAGGGGCGCGTCCCGGTAGAAGCCGCGCGCGGCCGCCAGCCGCTGCCACTGCCCGCCCGACAGTTCGCACCCGTCGGCGAAGCGCTTGTCCAGCAGGGTGTCGAGGCCGAGGGGCAGGGTGGCGATCACCTGGTCGGCGCCGGCCGCGGCCGCGGCCTCGTCGACGCCCGCCCGGACGCCCGCGGCGGCCAGGTCGTCGCCCATGGTGATGTTGTCGGCGGCGGTCATCGGCCAGTGGGTGTGGTCCTGGGCGACGACCGCGATGGCCCGCCGCAGCGCCTCGGGATCCAGGTCGCCCACGCGGGTGTCGTCCCAGCGGACGACGCCGCTCTGCGGGGCGTACAGGCCGGCGAGGATCTTGGCGAGGGTCGTCTTCCCCGAGCCGTTCTCCCCGACCAGGGCGACGATCTCCCCGCGGCCGAGCCGCACCGACACGCCGCGCAGCGAAGGCGCGTCGCTGTCGGGATAGGTGAAGGTCACCTCCTCGGCACGGATCTCCCCGAACGCGCGCAGCGCCTCGAGCTGCCTCTCCACGTCACCCGGTTCGCGGACGCCCGCGCGGGCTCCTCGCACGCGCCTTTCAGCGGTCTGGCAGTAGGCCATGTAGTCGCTGAAGTACAGGCCGTCCTCGTAGCAGCGGTTCAAGGCGTAGACGAGGTTGACCAGGGAGGTCTGCCCGGCGCGGATCGCCAGGACGGCCGTCCCGGCCACCGCGAGCGGCATCACGCCCCGCCACAGCAGCATCCCCAGCGCCGTGTACATCAGCGCCGTCGCGATCCCCTTGAGGACGTCGCCCCAGATCTGGGACATCGTCTGCCGGCGTGCCAGGTCGAGGAGCACGCGACGGGTGTGGGCGGCCAGCGCGGCGTACTGGCGCAGCAGGAAGTCCCGGACGGTGAAGGAGCGGACCTCGGCGGCGTGGCGCCGCTCGGTCATCAGATCGGACATGATCCAGCTCCGCCGCCGCACCTCCACCAGATCCAGCTGGGTCAGGTACCCCAGCCGGGCCGCGCGGACGGCCGCCCATCCCTCGGGCAGCGCGGTCAGCAGCAGCAGCGGCAGCAGCACCGGGTGCAGCACGCCGAGCGCGCCCGCCGCCGCCGCGACGCCGACGGCGGCGGTGAACAGGTCCACCGCGTTGTCGACCATGGACGGGGCCGAGTCCATGCCCCGCAGCCGGGCCCGGTGCAGGTCGTCCTGGAACTCGGCGTCGTCGAACGCCGCCAGCTCGATCGCGGTCGTCAGCTCGTACAGCTGCCGCTCGACGATCTGCTCGACCTGCGGACGCAGCCGGGCCTGCGCCCACTGCGCCCCCGCCGAGAACGCCGCCCGGACCGTGATCGCCGCCCCCACCAGCACCAGCTCCGGCGCCGCGGCCCGCACCCGGTCCGGGGTCGGGCCCGCCGAGAACAGCGCGGTCAGCACCCCGGTGGTGGCCAGCAGGCCGAACGCGGTGAACACCCCGGCGGCCACGTTGAACGCGATCGTCGCGGCCAGGTCCCGCCTGCTCGCCCGCCACGCGAGCCGCATCACCTGCCCGATCAGCGTCGGCAGCCGCCGCGCCATGGTGAGCGTCCCGGTGCCCGACAGCTCTGCGGCCTTGCGGTACCACCGGTGCTCGCTCAACGCCGGCCCCAGGGCCGCTTCGACCGGGGGAGCGGCGCGCCCGCGCCGCAGCGGCAGCCTCACCGGCCCACCCCCGGGTTCGACGACGTCTCACGATCACCAGAGCGGGGGACACTGGACAACACGGAACCGGCCTCCAGACAAAGGGGGGACGGGTATCACCCTCTGCGCCGCACTAGCGCACGAGGAAGGGTTGCGGCGGTCTCTGGCCCCACGCCCCTGCGGCACAGTTCTCCACCCGCCGGGTAAGGCACGTGCGGGGAGGCGGGCGGCGGACACCGAAGTCTTCGAGGACGGCAGGAGGAGGCGGAAGCCGTGGACAGCGCGGGATGGGATCGCAGGTATGCCGGTCACGAACTGGTGTGGTCGGCCGGGCCCAACCGGTGGGTCGAAGAGGTCGCGGCGGACCTGCCTGAGGGCACCGCCCTCGACCTGGCCGCCGGTGAGGGACGCAACGCGCTGTGGCTCGCCGAGCGCGGCTGGGAGGTCACAGCGGTCGACTTCTCCGCCGTCGGGCTCGAACGCGCCCGGTCGCTCGCCGCGCGGCGGCTCGGTGAGCACGCGGGCCGGGTCCGGCTGGTCGAGGCCGACCTGCGGGAGTACACCCCGGCACGCCAGGCCGCCGACCTCGTGATCGTCGCCTACCTGCAGGTCGGCGAGCAGGTGCGCCGCCACGCCCTGCGCGCCGCCGCCGAGGCGGTGGCGCCCGGCGGGCTGCTGCTCGTCGTGGGGCACGACAGCGACAACCTCGCGCACGGCGTCGGCGGGCCCCAGGACGCCGTCGCCCTGTACACCGCGCAGGACGCGGCGTCCGACATCGCGGGGACCGGTCTCCAGATCCTGCGGGCGGAGCCCAGAACGCGCGAGGTCGTCACCGACGAGGGCCCGCGCAGCGCCATCGACGCCTTCCTGCTCGCCCGCCGCCAATGATCTCCCGACCCGGCCGGGCTCTGCGACCGCGTCGGCGGCGAGAATCCCCGTGCTGAATCCACCGGGCTCAGCGACTAAGGCCCGTGTCAGCCGATGCGGCCGATACCGCCATAAAGCCATTTTCCGACTTCGGCGGCCGGCTTGTCCGTCTCGTCGTCGTCTGGATTCCACGAATCGATGGTGACCAGGCCGGGGTCGACCAGCTCGAAGCCGTCGAAGAACAGTTCGATGTCTGTTCTGTCGCGGAAATAGATGGGGGTGGGGGTGGTCGCGTAGGCCCCCTCGATCTGCTCGACGGCCGCCGGGGCGTGCCCTTCCGTCGTCACATGGGTCGCGGCGAGATGGCTGCCCGGCGCCAGGGCCGCGCGCAGGGGCGCCATGACGTCCTCCCGCTCGTCCAGGGTGAGGAAGTGGGTCATGGCGATCATCAGCACGCCGACCGGGGCGGCGAAGTCGATCAGCCCGGTCCCGCGGGCGTGGTCGAGGACCTCGGCGGGGCGGCGCATGTCGGCCTGGGCGACGGTGGTGTGCTCGTTGGTCGCGAGCAGCGCCCGCCCGTGCACCAGGACCACCGGATCGCTGTCGACGTACACGACGCGGGCGTCCGGGACGATCTCGTGGGCGATCTCGTGGGTGTTGCCGACGGTCGGCAGCCCGGAGCCGATGTCGAGGAACTGACGGATCCCCCGGCGCGCCATGTACCGCACGGAGCGGCGCAGGAACGAGCGGTTCTCCAGGGCGAGCTCGCCGATCTCCGGCATGGCCCGCGCGACCCTGTCCGCGGCGTCCCGGTCGACCTGGAAGTTGTCTTTCCCGTGCAGGTAGTAGTCGTACATGCGGGCCACGCTCGGCCGGGTGAGATCGATTTCCGGGGACAGCCCATCCTCGGCCACGTACGACCTCCACCCAAGATCAAATTATTAACGGAGCAAGACTAGCCCGGGAAAGACGCGGTGGCCAAGTCCGGCCGCGGCTTTCGGGTTGACAGCCTTTCGGACAGGCGGGGCAGGGTGGCCGAAAGGTCGGCGTCAATCCGGCGGCTTCCGCTGGAACCGTGGTTCATGGTCGGTACTCCGATGCCTGCGTCGGGGCAGCCCGGCCGATTCCTGGTAGGGAATGCCCTGGTGCGGGGGAGGCGCCGACCGCGAGCGGATGCCCTCCTCCGGGTGTCCTGGCGGGTGGTCGGTGGGCCCGCTCCTGGGTTCCGGGTCGGGGACGGCCTCGGATCCTTCGGCGAGGAGCGGCTCGACGGTGGCCAGACCGTCGGCGATGAGGGTGGCGAGGTCGCTCATGACCGGGAACAGGCCGCGTCCGAGCGCGAAGGCGATGTCGCGGGGCGTCCGGCGGCCGTTGACCCTGGCGAGCAGCTCCTGGCGCTGGGCGTTGACGGGTACGGCCCCCGCGGGCCGCGCGGTGCGCGGTCTGGACCGTATGGACAGGCCGAGCGCGGCCCAGGAGTGGGCGAGATCGAGCCGGCGGCGGATCTCGCGGATGGCGCGTTCGGCGTCCAGACCGGGGTCGGACGCGAGCAGCGGGGCGGGGTCGTCCGGGTCGGCGGTGCAGGTGCGGACCCCGCACAGCGCCATGGCGAACAGCGCGTCGGCGACCGCGGCGCGGGTGATGACCTGCACGCCGGCGTCGCCCAGGAGCCCGCGCGCGACCAGTTCGCGCTCCAGCCGGCCCTCGGGGGCTCCGGCGGTGAAGGCGGCGCTCCAGTCGGCTTCGCTGATGCGTCCCGACCGCAGCAGCAACGGTTCGGGTCCCGGCGCGGCGGGGGTGGAGGCGGCCACCACCAGGCCGTCACGCATGCTCACCGTGCCTCCGGGGGACCCGTCCATGCGCAGCGTTCCGGTGAACCGCTGCCGGCCGCGCCGGGTCAGTGCCGAGGTCAGCACGCCCGCGTGGTCGCGCCCGCGTTCTCCCAAAGGCTGCGCTTCTGATGCCATTTGTCCCTTCTCGCCTTCTTCGGAGGCACCGGGCGCCCCTTCCAGTGGTCGCGATGCCGGATCGGCGGAATCCGGGTCTGCTGGTTGGGGGCGCCCGTTCGCGGGATATATTAGCGTCCCAAATATGCAATTCGTCGGGAGTGGTATGAACATCGAAACGGCGCTCAAGGAAGCCATGGCCGTCGAGGGCGCGATCGGCGTGGCCCTCGTCGACTATGACAGCGGCATGTCCCTTGGGTCGCTGGGAGGTGGCCCCGAACTCGACATGGACGTCGCGGCCGCCGGCAACACCGAGCTCGTGCGCGCCAAGGTGCGCACGCTGGAATCGCTCGGGATCGAGGACTCCATCGAGGACGTCCTCGTCACCCTGCAGCGGCAGTACCACCTGATCCGCATCCTCGGAAGCGGCCACGGCAAGCTGTTCCTCTACCTCGTCCTCAACCGGGAACGCGCCAACCTGGCGCTCGCCCGGCACCACCTGCGGCGCATCGAAGCCGAACTCAGCGTCTGACCGCGTCTCCGTCTCGGGGCGAACTAGGGGGAACGGGTATGCGCGAAGCCGTGCTGGAGGAACTGCGCACACTGCGCGGCCAGGTCGTGGGCGTCACTGACGCGGCCGTGGCGTCGGTGGACGGGATGCTGGTGGCCTCCGACACCGACGAGGTCCGGCCCGACGTCCTGGCGGCGCTGGCCGCGGCGTCGCTGGGCCTCGGCCGCAGCGCGGGGAACGAGGTCGGCATGGGCGAGCTGCGCGAGGTGGTGACCCGCTGCCAGAGCGGCCATATCGTCGTCTACGCCGTCCGGCGCACGGGCCTGCTGGTCGTGCTGGGCGACGAGGGGCTGGACATCGCCGACCTGCATCTGCGGTCCCGGGCCACCGTGGACCGCCTCGGCACCATCCTCGAACAGAACTGACCCGGCAGGCCCGTCACGCTGTGTCGGGCTCCTGCGAGACCTTGGGAGCCGTTTCCGTGACCGGAGAGGCTGAGCGGACGCCCTTGGTGACGAGCCAAATGCCCAGGGACGCTTCCCAGACGATTTCCGGTGCCGTGAACAAGAAGTTCACCGGGGACTGCTGCTCGTAGACGCCGAACAGGACGGCGGTCGCGGTCGCGCAGGCGATAGGCCCGCCGACGACCCCGATGAGCGCCATGGGGCGTGGCACCAGGCCCGACCTGTACATCAGGTAGCCCAGCAGCAGCCCGTTGCCGAAGCCCGCGCAGAAGGCGGGGCCGAGCAGGAACGTCTGGTCCTTCAACGCCACGAGTGACCGGCCGACCAGAACGGCGTCGGCCCCGTCCCCGCCCGCCAGGTCCTGCCGCAGCGCCACGACGGCGAGCACGCTGACGACCCCCATCACGATGACGGTCGATTCGAGGATTCGCGTGCCGATGTAGCCGAGGGCGATGCTCTCGCTCTGCCTCTTCAAGAGGGGGAACAGCACGACCGCGGTGGCGATGTTCGCGACGGCGGTCAGGATCTCGAGAAGGGCTCCGAAGCGCACCTGCGTGTCCGCGCCCGCTCCCACGATGTAGTTCGCGTCGTTGAGGACCGGGTCGTAGAGCAGCACCGCCGGGATCGAGAGGACGAAGGTGAGGATGAACCAGACACCGGCGATCCTGGCCCTCCGCTGAGCGGCTTCCGGCATCAGGGACTCGGTCGTTTCCACACGGTTAGAGAACCACGCCGAACGGGCGTTGTCCCCACCCTCCGGTGGCCGGTTCACGCCGGGCCTCGGCCACAGGGCGACGGCGCCGCCCCGAGGGCACCCGGTTGGGCGACGCCGGCCCGGCGCGGTGAAAGGATGACGGCATGGGACAAGTCGTGGTGACCGCGGAGAGAACGCTGAAAGCAAGCCCGGACCAGGTGCTCGGAGCGCTCGGCGATTACACGGGAGTGCGATCCCGCATGCTGACGGAGCATTTCAGCGAGTACGAAGTGCGGGAAGGCGGCCAGGGCGACGGCACGGTCGTGCACTGGAAGCTGGCGGCCACCAGCAAGCGGGTGCGCGACTGCCTCTTCACCGTGACCACCCCCACCAGTGACCGCCTGGTCGAGAAGGACGCCAACTCCTCGATGGTCACCACGTGGACGGTCACCCCGGCTCCCGAGGGCGCGCGCGTCGACGTCACCACCACCTGGGACGGAGCGGGCGGCATCGGGGGCTTCTTCGAGCGGACCTTCGCGCCCAAGGGCCTCCGGCGCATCTACGACGCCCAGCTCGCCAAGCTGGACGCCGTCCTGGGCTCGTGACCAGCATGCCGGCCGACGAGGTCTACCGGCGGCGCAGCGCCCGCGTCTTCCTGGTGGACGACACCGACCGCGTCCTGCTGTTCCGCTGGCCGAAGGTCGCGGGCGAGCCCGAGGCGGGCCACTGCTGGATCACTCCGGGCGGAGGCGTCGAGCCGGGCGAGAGCCTGCGCGTGGCCGCGGCCCGCGAGCTGCGCGAGGAGACCGGCCTGATCGTCTCCCCCGACGACCTCGGCCCCCAGGTCGCCACGGCCTCCGGCCACGCGGACCTCGGCTGGGCCCGTGGCCTGTTCCGGGACGACTTCTTCCTGCTCCGCACGCCCGCCCGCGATATCGACACCGCGGGGTTCACCCCCGTCGAACGCGAGCACGTCAGCGCCCACCGCTGGTGGTCGCTCGGGGAACTGGCGAGCGCGGAAGAACCGGTCTATCCGCTCAAGCTCGCGGAACTCCTCACGGACCTCCTCGCGGGCCGCACGGTGACCGCGCCGGTCCGCCTCCCCTGGCACCACTGAGCGGCTTCAGGCCGGGTTCCGGGCGGGCGCGGCCTCCCAGGTGAAGCCGTCCGGGTCGGTGAACGGCTCGCCGCCGCCGACCAGCACGAGCCGGTGCGAGCCGGTGCTCTCCTGGTCGACGCCGAGGTCCTTGGCGAGGGCGTGGCGCGGGTAGAGCGCCAGCGTGACGGACGATGACGGGGTGTCGAACTCGGCGTACTTGCCGCCGAAGCTCTTGCCGACCGCCAGGCCGCGGGCGGCGTAGAGCCGCTTGCTCGCCTTGACGTCCGCGACCCCGAGCAGCAGTGCGATCTGGTCGAACTCTGGGGCGGCGGGCGCGGAGTCCTTCTTCTTCGAGGACGCGACCTTGCAGATCGTCCCGTCCGGGGCCTGGACGACGCCGCCGTAGCCCCAGAAGGACTTCGCGGCTGGCTTCAGCGTCGTGGCGCCGGCGTCGAGGGCGGCGCCGATGAGGGCGTCGACGTTGCCGGGCTGGGACGCGACGAGGGACAGCGCGAAGCCGCGGAAGCCGGCGGACGGCTCGTCCGAGGCCCGGACGTTCACGCGGTCGGCGATGCCGAAGGCCGCGTAGAAGGCCTCCGCGGCCGTGGGGTCGGAGACTTCCAGGGTGACGGATTCGAAGGAGTTCATGGTGCTTCTTTCTGGCTGGTGGGTTCGTCGTCTGGTGGCGGCGGTGGCGTTCAGCGGTCCTGGATCAGCCCGAGGACGTTGCCGTCCGGGTCGGTGACGGTGGCGACCAGCCGCCCGGCGCCGACGTCGTGCGCGGCCTGCCTGACGGTCGCGCCGGCGGCGGTCAGGCCGGCGAGCTTCGCCTCGATGTCCGGCACGTGCCAGTAGGCCACCGGCGAGGTCATGCCCTGCGGCCCGCCGTCCGGGACCAGCCCGATGTGCTGGCCTCCGACCTCGAACCCGACGTAGTGGGACGAGTCAGTTTGCGGAGCCTCGCCGAGCAGGGCGGTGTACACCGCCCTGGCCTTCGTCAGGTCGCTCACGGGATGCAGCACCGTCCTGATCCCTCGGACGGGAGAGTCGCTCATGGTCGCTCCTGGGGTCACGGGTCGTGTCGTTCGACTGCTCATAGCCTCGGTCCAGGGCCGCACCCCGCACATCCGTGGCGACTACGGAGCCGGCTACGCATCGCCGTACGAACAGCGGGCGCGGAACGAGCACGGAGGGCTTGCGGCAGAATGGTGCAGTGGTAGCGACAGTGGATATCTCGCCCCGGGAAGCCGAGGTGCTGGAGCTGGTCGGGGACCATCTCAGCAACGCCGAGATCGCGGCGCGGCTCTTCATCTCCGTCCGCACCGCCGAGAGCCACGTCTCCGCCCTGCTGCGGAAGCTGGACGTCCCGGACCGGCGGGCGCTCGCCGCGCGGGCCGCCGCGGGCCGCCGCGCCGCCGGCGCCTCGCAGCCGGTGCCCGTCCTGCCGGCCCCGCTGACCTCGTTCGTCGGGCGGGCGGGCGAGCGCGCCGAGCTGAACGAGCTGATCGAGAAGCATCGGCAGGTGACCGCGGTCGGGCCGGGAGGCGTGGGCAAGACCCGGCTCGCGCTGGCGGTGGCGGCGGACGCGGCCGGCGCGTTCGCGGACGGCGCCTGGTTCGTCGATCTGGTACCGGTCACCGACCCGGGGATGGTCGCGGACGCGGTCGCCGGCGCGCTCGGTCTCGGCGAGCAGCCCGGCCGCGGCATGGCCGAGTCGGTGGCCGCGGCGCTGGCCGACCGGCACGCCCTGCTCGTCCTGGACAACTGCGAGCAGGTGCGGGACGGCGTGGCGCTGTTCCTGGAGCGGCTGCTCGCGGCGTGCCCCCGGGTGACGGCGCTGACGACGAGCCGCGCCCGGCTGATGGTGCCGTTCGAGCGGGTGTACGCCGTCCCGCCGCTGTCGCTGTCCGACGACGGCGAGTCGGACGCGGTCGCGCTGTTCAAGGAACGGGCGACGGCGATCGGCTGGCCGCTGGACCCACCCCTGCACGAGCACATCCGCTCGATCTGCGAGCGGCTGGACGGCATGGCCCTGGCGATCGAGCTGGCCGCGGCCCGGTACCCGACGCTCGGCCTGGACGGTCTCACCGCGGCCCTGTCCCATCCGCTGCGGACGCTCGCGGGCGGCTCCCGCGCCGACGACAGGCACCGTTCGGTGCGGGCGGCGGTGGACTGGAGCCACGCACTGCTGGAACCGGCCGACCGGGAGCTCCTGCGCCGGGTGTCGGTGTTCGTCGCGCCGTTCACCGCCGCGGCGGCGGCGGAAGTGGCCGGGGCCGAGGAGGGCGTCGCCGCCGACGGGCTGGCACGGCTGGCGGAACAGAGCCTGCTGGTCGTGCGGGCGTCCGGGGGAGCGACCGAGTACCGGGCGCTGGAGACGATCCGCCAGTACGGGGTCGAGCGGCTTGCCGAGTCCGGCGAACTGGCGGACACCCGCACCCGGCACCTCCGCTGGTGCCTGGCCAGAGCCGCCGACCTCGCCGCCGCCACCGGGGCCGACTGGCGGCCCCGCTTCGACGGTGCCGCCGACGACCTCCGCTCCGCCCTCGCCTGGGCGGCCGACCGGCCGGAACGGCGCGCGGACGCGCACGACCTCGCGCGGCGCCTGGCGGAACTCGCCTTCACCCGCAACCTGGTCGGCGAGTCCCAGCAGCGGTACGAGCAGGCCGCCGCGCTCGCCGGCGACCCGGCCGGCGCCGCGGCGATGCTCCGGCACGCCGCCGCAGTCGCCGGGTGCCGCATGCACGGCGACGACATGTACCGCCTCCACCGGGCCGCCGCGGACGCCGCCCGCCGGGCCGGCGACGCCGCCCGCGCCGCCGCCGACCTGGCGACCGCCGCGACCGCCGTGTACCGGTTCGCGGGCACGTTCGTCCGGACGCCGTCCCCGGACGAGACCCGCGCACTGATCCGCGAGGCGCGCGATCACGCCGGCGACGACCCCGCCGCGCGCGCGGCCGTCGCGCTGGCCGAGGCGGCGTCGGTCGCCGACGCGTTCGGCGCCGACCAGGACCCGCGCGACGAGGCCGTGGCGGAGACGCTCGCGCGCGCCGGGAACGCGGTCGAACTCGCGCACCGCACCGGCGTCCCGTCCGCCGAGTCCGCCGCGCTCGACGCGCTCGCCGCCGTCCAGAGCTGGGTCGGCGACGCGTTCGCCACCGCCGCCACGGCCCGCCGCCGCGTCACGCTCCTGTCGTCCGCGCGGACCTCGCCCGCCGTCACCCACGAGCTCGTCCAGGCCCTCGGCGAAGCCGCCCAGACCGGCATCGGCGTCGGGGACCTGCCCGACGCCCGGCGCTGGGCGGGGCGGCTCGCCGACCACCCGTCGCTGGCCGAGGTCGGGCACCGCGCGACGAGCTGGCAGCTGGTCGCCGGCGCGCTGGCGGGCGACGCCGGGAGCGTGCTCACCGGCGCCGTCAGGTTCCTGGACGCGTGGCGGCGCAGCGGCAGCCCCGTCTGGCCGGACCTCGAACCGGCGGTGGCCGCCGTCGCGATGATCCACGGCCTGCGCGGCGACCGGGACGCCCGGCACGAATGGGACACGATCCTGGAGCGTTTCGGCACGTCACCGAACCGCGTCCACGGCTACGGCGCGGTCTTCGACGCGATGCTGCTGCTCCACGACGGCCGGGCGGCGCAAGCGCTGGAGCGGCTGGCCCCCGAACCCGGCGAGGTGTGGAGGTGGGTCACCTGGATCTGGCTCCACTGGTACGTGGCCCTGCGCGCGGAGGCGACCGTCCTCGCCGGAGGCCCCGACGCCCGCGACCGCCTGGCCGGCGCCCGGAAGCTCACCGCCGGCGACCCGGTCGCCGGTGCCATGGTGGAACGCGCCGAGGCGCTGCTCGACGGCGACCCTGAGCGCCTGCTCGCCACGGCGGACGCGTTCGACGCCGCGGGCTGCCACTACCAGTCGGCGCGCACCCTGCTGCTCGCGGGCGGCTCCCACGCCGCCCGCGGAGCGACCGCCCTCAAGGCCCTCGGCCTGGCCCCCATGACCGTCCGGTAGCTGGACGGAACCGGAACGACGGCCGCTCGCCGGGTGCGGCGCCTCAGTCGCGGGCCAGGCGCTCCAGCCGCTTGGCCGCGGTGGCTTCGTGCGCCGGCATGAGGTCGGCCTGCGAGATGGTGACGACGTGCGGCGCCACCGTGCGGACTCCCTCGTCGGAGTCGATCCGCTGCCAGGTCACCGTCTTCAGGAAGGACGCGACGGACAGGCCGCCGGTGTAGCGGCCGGCGCCCGCGGTGGGGAGCACGTGGTTCGTGCCGATCACCTTGTCGCTGAACGCGACGGTCGCGCGCTGCCCGACGAACAGCGAACCGTAGTTGCGCAGGTTCTTCAGGTACCAGTCGTCGCGATCGGTGTGCACCTCCAGGTGCTCGGCCGCGAGGAGGTCGCTCAGCCGGACGGCGTCCTCGTGGTCGGCGGCGAGCAGCACGAAGCCGTAGTCCCGCCAGGCCGCCCCCGGGACCTCCGCCCCCGCGACCTTCGCGAGATCGCCGAGCTGGCGGTCGATCTCGGCGATGACCGCGTCCGCCATGGCGCGGCTGACGGTGATCAGCGCGGCGGGCGAGGTCGGGCCGTGCTCGGCCTGGCCGAGCAGGTCCGCGGCGACCAGCTCGGGGTCGGCCGAGTCGTCGGCGATCACCGCCACCTCGGACGGTCCGGCGATCATGTCGATGCCGACCTGGCCGTACAGCTGCCGCTTGGCCTCGGCGACGAAGGCGTTGCCGGGGCCGACGAGCTTGTCCACCGGGCCGGCGCCGTCGAGCAGCCCGAACGCCATCGCCGCGACGGCCTGGACGCCGCCGAGGCAGTAGACGGCGTCCGCTCCGGACGCGATGAGGCTGTACAGCGTCGGCGCGTGCACGCCGCGGCCGGCGCGCGGCGGGGTGCACGCGACGACCCGGTCCACTCCGGCGACCTTGGGCACCTTCACGGTCATGAACGGGCTGGCGAGCATCGGCACCCGCCCGGCGGGCGCGTAGGCGCCGACGTGAGCGAGCGGGATCTGCCGCTGCCCGAGGACCACCCCGGGCAGGGTCTCGGCCTCGAAGTCGGTAAGGGTGGCGAGCTGGCGGGCGGCGAAGCCGGCGACCTGCTCGATCCCGAAGTCGATGCTCTCGCGCAGCTTCGGGTCGAGGCCGGCGGTCGCCTGCGCCTCGTCGGCGGTGACCTCGAACGACGCGGGGTCCCAGTCGTCCAGTTCGCGGGAGTACCGGCGGACGGCGTCCATGCCGTCCCTCTCGATCGTCGACAGCATCTCGCTCACCCGGTCGCGGACCTGCGGGTCGACGGCGCTGGAGGCGATCTTCAGCGGCTTCTTGATCAGGGTCACGTCGCCGGCGGGAACACGCACGGTGGAACTCCTTAAACGAGAGGTTCGGAGAGGAGGCGGCGGGCGGCCCCGCCTCGTCAGGGGCCCAGGCGGTCACGGAGGCGCACGTCCGCCACGCGAAGCCGGGGCGGGCTGAGGGGCCAGGCCGGCCCTGTGGGCCGGGCGCGAGGCGAGCACGGTGGCGCCGAGCCGAGCGCGGCCGCCGCACGCGACTGCTCGGATGCCGCGAGGTTAGCCGACCGACTTCGCGAAGGGGTAGCCTTTCTTTCCTTAGGAAGCGGAAGGCTATTCCTTAATGACGCTGATCCAGTTGCTGTACTTCGTCTCCGCGGTGGAGGCCGGCTCGTTCTCCGCCGCGGCCGAGCGGCTGCGGCTGGCGACCCCGTCGGTCTCGGAGCAGATCCGGCGGCTGGAGCGGCATGTGGGCACGGCCCTGTTCGAGCGCGGGCGCGTGCTGCAGCTCACCGATGCCGGCCAGGCGCTGCTTCCCCAGGCCCGTGCGACCCTGCGGGCGGCCGAGGAAGCCGAGCGGGCGGTGGCCGACGTCCGCGGCCTCACAGGCGGCCTCGCGAACTTCGGCCTGTTCCGCAACGCGGACTACTACCTGGTCGGCCCGCTCGTCGAGACCTTCCTGCGGGAGCATCCGCGGGTGCGCCTCCGGCTCCCGGGGCAGAACAGCGCCGAGGTCGCCGACGCCGTCCGCGCCGGACGCCTGGAGGCGGGCCTGGTCGTCCTGCCGGTCGATGACGAGAGCCTGGCCGTCACCTCGATCATGAGGGACGAGGTGCGCTACGTCAGCGCCGATCCGCGGCGGACCCGCGGGCCGGTGCCGCTGGAACGGCTGGCCCGGGGAAGGCTGATCCTCTACGACGCGGCATGGGCCGGCGTGGACCCGACCCGGCGGCAGCTGGCGACGCGGATGCAGGCTCGCGGCCTGACCGTGGCCCCGTACGTCGAGGTCGAACGGGTCGAGGGGGCGCTCGAGCTCGTCCGGCGGGGGCTCGGCGACACCATCGTGGCGAGCACCGTGCTGCGCACGCGCGGGGCCGGCCTCCACAGCGCCTCCCTGGAGGAACCGCTGCACGACGAGATCGCGGTGATCCAGCGGCGCGGCGCGCGCCTGTCGGCCGCGACCGACGAGTTCATCCGGCTCGCCCGCGCCCATCTGCACCGTCTCGCGCAGGACGACCCGCACGCCCGGATCCTCGGCCCGCGGAACTGACCGCAGGCGCGGCAGCCCTTACGCCACAGGGCTTTCCGAAGGCGCACAGGAAAAACCTGTGGAAGGCAGAGGATCATTCGGCGTTGTCCTTCGGATCCGGCGGCTCGTAGATTTCGCGCCAAGCCACTCGATGTGGGCCGGCGCACACGCCGACCCTCCCGCCGGTTCGGCGTCCCGCCGGCGGCGACCGGGCTGGCCCGGCGCGCCCGCCGCCCCGTCGACGGCGGCGGACGTCGGTCCGCGCGCCAGGACCGAAGGAAAGGTCGGTGAGATCACAGATGGCGGACCCGCTACTCCAGGCCCGCGGCATCGGCAAGAGCTACGGGCACGTCGAGGTGCTCCGGGGAGTCGACTTCACCGTCGCACGCGGCGAGGTGACGGCCCTGATCGGGGACAACGGAGCCGGCAAGAGCACCCTGGTCAAGATCCTTTCGGGCGCGCTCGGCCCGGACGCGGGCGAGATCCTGCTGGACGGCGAGCGGGTCTCCTTCGGCTCGCCGGAGAGCGCCCATGACATGGGCATCGAGACCGTCTACCAGGACCTCGCCCTCGCTCCGGAACTCGGCTCGGCGGAGAACGTCTTCGCCGGGCGGGAGCTGCTCAAGCCCGGGCTCCTCGGACGTCTCGGCGTCCTCGACCGCAAGACCATGCGGGACCGGGCCCGGAAGGCGTTCGTCGACATGGGCACCGACGTCAAGGACATCGAGGCCCCGGTCGCCGCGCTGTCGGGCGGCCAGCGGCAGAGCGTCGCCATCTGCCGGTCGGTCATGTGGGCCGACAAGGTGATCTTCATGGACGAGCCGACCGCGGCCCTCGGCGTCCGGCAGACCGGCAAGGTCCTGGAGCTGATCCGGCGGGTCGCGGACAAGGGCATCGCGGTCGTGCTGATCAGCCACAACATGCCCGAGGTGCTGCAGGTCGCCGACAGCGTGCAGGTGCTGCGGCTCGGCCGCCGCGTCGCCGAGTACCGGGCGGCGGAGGCGACCGTGGAACAGCTGGTCGGCGCGATGACCGGCGCTCTGGAAGGGAAGGCCGCATGACCGAGACCCCCGCATCGGCCACCTCGGCGAAGGTCGCGGACGAGGCGAACGCGGCGGCCGCCGGAGGGCCGGACGACGCGAGCGGCACCCTGAAGATCGCCTACCGGTCCCCGCTGCGCAAGTTCCTGTCCACCTCGCCGGCCTACATGGGCCTGGTGCTCGCGCTGCTCGTCCTGCTGTTCTCGGTGCTGCGGCCGGAGGCGTTCCCCACCACCGCGACCGGCCGCAACATCTCGCTGGACATCTCGGTGCTGCTGGTCATGGCCGTCGGCATGACGTACGTCATGGTGGCGGGCGGCTTCGACCTGTCGATCGGGTCGGTGCTGGTGTTCTCCGGCGTGGTGATGGCGAAGACGATGTCCGCGATCGGCGGCGACGGCGCGGCCGTGGTGGTCGCGGGCATGGCGGCGTCGGTACTCGCCGGCATCGCCTGGGGGGTGCTGAACGGCGTGTGCATCGCGCTGCTGAAGGTCCCCGCGCTGATCACCACGCTCGGCACCATGGGCGCGGCCCTCGGCGCGTCCCAGATCATGACGGGCGGCAACGACGTCACCACCGTGCCGGACGCGCTGCTGAAGATCACCACGTCCCGGCCGCTCGGCTTCAGCTGGCTGGTCTACGTCGCGGCGGTCGTCGCGCTGGTCGGCGGCCTCATCCTGGCCTTCACCCGGTTCGGCCGCCACACCTACCTCGTCGGCTCCAACGAGGAGTCGGCCCGCCGCGCCGGCATCAACGTGAACCGGCACCTGATCAAGCTGTACGCCGTCAGCGGCGGCCTCGCCGGGGTGGCGGGCGCGATGTCGCTCACCCGCTTCGCCACCACCACGATCTCCGGCCACGCCACCGACGCGCTCCAGGTCATCACCGGGGTCGTGCTCGGCGGGACGAGCCTGTTCGGCGGGATCGGCACCATCCTCGGCACCGTCGTCGGCATCTTCATCCCCGCCGTCCTGCAGAACGGCTTCGTCGTCACCCACGTCCAGCCCTACTGGCAGCAGGTCGTCATCGGCTTCGTGCTGATCGCGGCCGTCTACGTCGATCACCTCAAGCGCGCCCGGCGCGATCGCAGCTAGGAGACCTGATGAGATACAGCACCGCGATGCGGCTGTCCGCCGCGGCCGGCGTGGCCGCCCTGGCCCTCACCGCCTGCGGCTCCGGGTCGGGCTCGGACGCCGGTCAGAAGCGGATCGTCTACGTCCCGGCCGTGACCGGCATCCCCTTCTACAACACCGTCGCGTGCGGGGCGCAGGAGAAGGCGAAGGAGCTCGGCGCCAAGCTGGACGTGCAGGGGCCGCCGGAGTTCGACCCCGCGAAGCAGTCGGCGATCGTCAACGCGCTGGTGGCCGACAAGCCGGACGCGATCATGATCTCGGTGGCCGACTCCAAGGCGCTGATCCCGCCGCTCAAGCTCGCCAAGGCCGCCGGGATCAAGATCATCGGCGTGGACGGCGACGTGGACGACCGCTCGATCATGACGACCAACATCATTTCGAACAACATCAAGGGCGGCGCGCTCGCCGCGGACGAGATGGCCAAGGCCACCGGCGGCAAGGGCGAGATCATGGGGTTGAACAACGACCCCGGCAACCCGCTCGGCGAGGCGCGCGCCAAGGGGTTCACCGACCAGTTGAAGAAGTACCCGGGGATGAAGTACCTCGGCACCCAGTACAGCAAGAACGAGACCGCCAAGGCGTCCTCGATCGCCTCCAGCGCCAGCTCGTCGAACCCGAGGCTCACCGGCATCTACGCCATGTCGACCACCAACTCGGAGGGCGCCGTCACCGGCCTGCGTGAATCGGGCCGGACGGGGAAGGTCAAGCTGATCGGCTTCGACATCTCCGGACCCATCGAGACGGCGCTGAACGGCAAGCAGATGGACGGCACCATCGTCCAGCACCCCTACCAGGAGGGCCAGATCGGCGTGCAGTCGGCGCTGGACGCGGTGGCGGGCAAGCCGGTGCCGCGCGACCAGAACTCCGACCTCGTCTTCGCGACGCCGGCGAACCTGTCCACGCCGGAAGTCCAGAAGTACGTGTACAAGAAAGAGTGCGGCAAGTGACGGAGACCAACGAGCCGGGAGAGCCGCGCGACGGGGGCGAGCGGGCCCCGCGGTCCGCGCCGCAGGTGTCGTCCACCGGACGTGTCATGCCGGCGGACTTCTCGATCGCCCTATCGGAGGGCCGCGGCGTGACGCTCCCCGACGGCGACTACAGCCGGCGGAAGCAGTCGCTGCGCGGGTTCGAGGACCACTACACCGACATCGTCGACTACATCGTCCGGATCACCCACCGCATCTGGGAAGACCAGGACATCGGCTACATCTACGACACCTACGCGCCGGGCTGCCGCGTCTTCGACGACAGCGGCCCGCGGCACGGGATCGAGGAGATGGTCGCTGGAACGATCCAGGCGATCGCCGCCTTCCCCAACATGCGGCACTACGCCGACGAGGTCATCTGGGCGGGCGACGACGAGCAGGGCTTCGTCACGTCCCACCGCGCCCTGAACATCGGCGACCACACCGGCCACTGGCGGTGGGGCCCGCCGACCCGTCGCCGCGTCAACACCTGGGTGATCGCCAACTGCGTCATCGGGGACAACGAGATCTACGAGGAGTGGGTCCTCTACAACACGGCGGCCAAGCTGCAGCAGCTCGGCCTCGACGTGGCGGCCTGCGCCCGCGAGTTCGGGAACGCCGGTGCGCTGCGGCCGTACACCGAACGCGAGCAGACCGAGGTGGAACGGCTGCAGGGCGGGCGCAAACCCGTCGCCGTCGCCGAACCCGACACCTCCGGACCGTTCGACGTGGAGGAGTGGGTCCGCGCCCTCTTCCACAACACCTACAACCGCCGCGACCTCAGCGCCGTCGACCGGTTCTACGCGCCGAACGTCCGCTGGTACGGCGCCACCAACCGGCAGGGCTACGGCAGGGCGCAGGTGAGGGCGATGGCCCGCGCCCTTCTGGCGACGTTCCCGGACCTCGGCGTCCACGTCGACGAGGTCTACTGGATGGGCAACCCGGACGAGGGCTACCGGGTCAGCGTGCGCTGGGGCGGCGCGGGCACCCACAAGGGCTACTCGCTGTACGGCGCCCCGACGGGCCGCCAGGTGCACATCTGGGGCATGTCGCAGCTCTACGTCCGGCACGGTGAGATCGTCGAGGAGTGGGCGCTGTTCAACGAGTTCGATGTGATGGCGCAACTGCTCCGTGACGAGCCGGCCGCGCTGCTCTGACCGGACGACGGGGGGAGCTGGAGATGGCACCGATGGCGACCCGGGTGACGTGCGTGCAGTTCGCGCCCGTCCTCGGCGACCCGGCCGGCAACATCCGGCGCGCCCGCTCGGCGATCCGCGCCGCCGTCGCGAACGGCGCGCGGATCGTCGTGCTGCCCGAACTCACGACCTCGGGCTACCTGTTCGCGAGCGCGGAGGAGGCCCGGCGGGCGTCCATCGGCGCGGACGACACGCGGCTGGCGGAGTGGTCCGGCGAAGCGGCGCGCGGCGACGCCGTGGTCGTCGCCGGGTTCTGCGAGAAGGCCGCGGACGGCCGGGTCCACAACAGCGCGGTGGTGCTGGACGGAACCGGGGTGCGCGCCGTCTACCGAAAGGTCCACCTGTGGGACCGCGAGAAGACGCTGTTCACGGCCGGCCGAGCGGAGCCGCCCGTGCTCGACACCCCGTACGGCCGGATCGGCGTGCTGGTCTGCTACGACCTGGAATTCCCCGAGATGCCCCGTGCCCTGGCGCTGCGGGGAGCCGACCTGATCGCGGTGCCGACCAACTGGCCGGTGGTGCCCCGCCCGGACGGCGAGCATCCGCCCGAGGTGGTGGCCGCGATGGCCGCCGCCCGCGCCAGCCGCGTCTTCGTCGCCTGCTGCGACCGCTCCGGGCTCGAACGCGGGGAGCGGTGGACGCGGGGCACCGTCCTCGTCGACCCGGACGGCTGGATCCGGGCGAGCACCGGAACGGAGGACGGCCATGCGACGGCCGACCTCGACCTCGTCGCGGCGCGCGGGAAGCGGCTGACCGACCTGGCCGACGTCATCGCCGACCGGCGGCCCGAACTGTACGGGGAACTCGTGCGGACCGGCCGCACGGCGCCCGGCGGCACCGAGGTCAGCTGACGCCGGGACGGCGCCGGGCGGTTCCTCCCGTCGCCGGGTAGACGCGCTGCGCCGGATCGGTGATCCCGGCCAGCAGGGTGCTCCGCGCGCGCCGCGCCAGTTCCCGGGCGCCCGGCGACAGCACCGACGACGTGCGCTGGATGAAGGCGATGGTGTCGTACAGGGGTTCGGCGAACGACACGGTCCCGACCTCGGGCGGGCAGAACGGGCTGTCGGCGACGGCCCGGGAGATGATCGTGTCGCCGACGCCCCGGGCGACCAGGGCCAGCGCCGCCTCGACGTGCTCCACCTCGATGATCGGCTCGATCCGCAGCCCCTCCAGCTGGGCCCGTTCGGCGATCTGGCGGCGGGTCGGGTCGGACCACCCGTACCGGGCGTCGTACATGACCAGGTCGGCCTCCGCCATGCGGTGGATCGTCATGGGCGCCGCGAGCCGTTCGGGGTCGGCGCTGGCGTAGAAGACCTCGTCCCGGATGAGCGGCGTCACCCGCAGCCCGGCGTCCTCCACCGGCAGCACGACCAGGCCGGCCTCCAGCTCTCCCTTGGAGACGGCCGTGGCGACCTCGCTGGAGTTCTGCCCGACGAGCCGGAGCCGGACGTTCGGGAACGCCTCGTGGAACTGCTGGGCGAGGTCGGGCAGCAGGTAGTAGGAGGCGTTGCGCAGCAGGCCGAAGGTCACGGCGCCGCCGTCCAGGGAGCCGATGGACCGCAGGGCCGCGCGCCCCTCGTCCACCGAGGAGACGGCCTGCTCGGCGAACGGCAGCAGCTCCGCGCCGGCCGAGGTCAGGACGAGCCGGCGGCCGCCCCGGATGAACAGCGCCAGCCCGGCCTCCTCCTCCATCCGGCGGATGAGCTCCGACACCGACGCCTGCGCCATCTTCAGCTCCGCCGCGGCGGCGGTGAAGGATCCCGTCCGGACGGTGAGCAGGAACGCGCGCAGCTGATTCAGGGTCACAGGGGAACCCTATGGCAAATGTGGGATAAGTCGGTCTAGTCCTGTTTCTCTGCGCTCCCTAGCCTGTCCATGGGACGCACCCCCCGCCGGGCGCCCGCGGACGAGTCCCTCCCGTCTCACATCCCCTCCGCCCGAAGGACGAAATGATCACCTTTCTGAAGGAGGCCGTCGCCTCCGAGCAGATCGCCGCCGACAACGGCCGCGTCGCGCAGACCGTCCGCGGCATCCTCGACGACGTCCGCGTCCGCGGCGACGCGGCGGTCCGCGACCACTCCGCCCGCTTCGACGACTGGACCCCCGCCGCCTTCCGGCTGACCGCGGGCCAGATCGACGAGATCGTCGCCCGGGTGCCCAGGCAGGTCATCGAGGACATCGAGTGGGTCCAGGCGCAGGTCCGGGCCTTCGCGGAACGCCAGCGCGCCTCCATCACCGACTTCGAGGTGGAGACCCTGCCCGGGGTGCGCCTCGGCCAGCGCAACCTGCCGGTCCGCGCGGTCGGCGCCTACGTGCCCGGCGGGCGCTACCCGCTCACCGCGTCCGCGCACATGACGATCGTGACCGCGAAGGTCGCCGGGGTCTCGCGGGTGGCGGCCTGCACACCGCCGATCCGCGGTGAGGTGCCCGCCGCCACCGTCGCCGCGATGCACCTCGCCGGGGCGGACGAGATCCACCTGCTCGGCGGCGTCCAGGCGATGGCGGCGCTGGCGATCGGCACCGAGTCGATGGAGCGCGTGGACATGATCGCCGGACCGGGCAACGCCTACGTCGCCGAGGCCAAGCGGCAGCTGTTCGGCGAGGTCGGCATCGACCTGTTCGCCGGGCCCACCGAGATCCTCGTGATCGCCGACGACGCCGCGGACCCGTTCGTGGTGGCCGTGGACCTGCTGAGCCAGGCCGAGCACGGCCCCGACTCGCCGGCGGTGCTGGTCACCACCAGCGAGCAGGTGGCGCGCAGGGCGATGGCGCACGTGGAACGGCTCCTCGGCGACATGCCGACCCGCGACTTCGCCGCGCCGGCCTGGCGCGACCACGGGCAGGTCCTCGTCGTGGACGACCTGGACGAGGCCTTCGCCGTCGCCGACACCTTCGCCTCCGAGCACGTCCAGGTCCTCACCCGCGAACCGCGGCAGGCCCTGGAGAAGATGCACGACTACGGCGCGCTCTTCCTCGGCGAGGGCACCTGCGTGTCGTACGGGGACAAGGTGATCGGCACCAACCACGTGCTGCCCACCCGGGGCAGCGCCCGGTTCACCGGCGGCCTGTGGGTCGGCAAGTACCTCAAGACCGTCACCTACCAGGAGGTGACCGACCCGGAGGCCAGCGCGATGCTCGGCGAGGTGTGCGGCCGCGCCGCCCGGGTGGAGCTGTTCGAGGGGCATGCCCGCTCCGGCGACGTCCGCGCCGCGAAGTACCGGGGCGGAGCACTGCCGTGGAGCGACCACTCCTTCACGGGGGTGCGCGCCGATGCCTGACGTGCCGGGCGATGTGCTCGACGGCGTGCGCGGCCGGACGGCGGTGGTCACCGGTGCCGGGAACGGCCTCGGCCGCGCCATCGCCCTCGCCCTCGGGGACGCCGGGGTACGGGTGGTCGCCACGGGGCGCACGCGGGCGAACCTGGAGGAGACGGCCCGGCTCCTGACCGACCGGGGCGCCGGCGCCCGCGTCGTCGAGGCCGACGTCGCCGATGCCGGCTCGGTGGCGGCCCTGGCGTCGGCGGTCGCCGGCGAGGACGTGTCCATCGTGGTCAACTGCGCGGGCGTCGCCGGACCGGTCAGGCCGCTCACCGAGATCGAGCCGGACGAGTGGGACGCGGTGTTCGCCGCCAACGTGCGCGGCACCTACCTCGTCTGCCGCGCGCTGATCCCCCTCCTCCTCACGCGCGGCTCCGGCGACATCATCAACATCGCGTCCGTGAGCGGCAAGCGGCCGCTGGCGATGCGCACCCCCTACACCGCCTCGAAGATGGCCGTGATCGGCCTCACCACCACGCTCGGCGCGGAGGTCGGCCCGCTCGGGATCCGGGTCAACTCGCTGTCACCCGGCCCCGTCCGCGGCCCCCGCATGGAGCGCAACTTCCGGCTGGAGGCCGCCCGCCTCGGCATCACCGAGCAGGAGGCCGAGACGGCCTTCGCCTCCCGTGCCGCTCTCGGCCGCCTCATCGAAGAGGACGAGGTCGGACGCGCCGTGGTGGCGATGCTGATGATGTCGGGGCTGCACTGCGCCGACATCGACCTGTCGGCCGGCATGGTCGCGCGGTGAGCGGCGCCGCCCCGGGCCCGGACCCGCTGGTGCTCCTGCCCGGCATGCTCGGCGACGCCACGGTCTGGGACGGCGTGGTCGCGGCGCTCGGACCGGAGACGGACGTCCTGCGCCCGCGCATCGACCTCGACGACTCGATCGCCGGCCTCGCCTCGAGGGTGCTCGACGGGGCACCCGCGCGGTTCGCGCTGGCGGGCCATTCGCTCGGCGGCATCGTCGCCATGGAGATCGTGCGGCGCGCCCCCGCCCGGATCACCCGGCTCGCGCTGCTCAACACCAGCGCCGGCGCGGGCTCGTCCGCCCAGCGCCGGATGGGCGCGGCTCGCCGAACGGGTCGGACGAGGCGAGTTCGCGGCGGTCGCCGCCGAGTCGGCGCGGACGACGCTGCCCGCCGTCCGGCGCGCCGACCCCGACCTGGTCTCCCGCAACGAGCGCATGGCCGGCACCGTGGGGCCGGACGGCCTGCTGCGGCAGCTCCGCGCGCAGGCGTCGCGGATCGACCTCCACCCCTCGCTGGCCGCGATCGACGTCCCGGTCCTGGTGCTGAGCGGTGAGCTGGACGAGGTGAGCCCGCCCGCCCTCCAACGGGCGCTTGCGGAGCCGATTCGGACGGCGCGCCACGAGGTCGTCCCGGACTGCGGGCACATGTCCCCTCTGGAACGTCCCGCCGAGGTCGCCGCCCGGCTCCGGCGGTGGCTCGCGAGGTGACCGCGGCGGCCCGCTCAGCCGCCCGCGTGCGAGGTGCGCAGGACGGGCTCGACGGGGTGGACGACGCGTCGCGGCCCGCCGTCGTCCCCCGCGATCCTCTCCAGGAGCCGGTCCACGGCGCTGCGCAGCATGTCCTCGAACGGCACGCGGATCGTGGTCAGCCCGACCAGCGGCCACGCCGCCTGCTCCAGGTCGTCGAAGCCCACCAGGGCGAGATCGTCCGGCACCCGCAGCCCGAGCTCGTGCGCGCCGTTCATCGCACCCAGGGCGATCGTGTCGTTCGCGCAGAACAGCGCACGCGGGAGCCGGCGCTCCGCGACCATGGCCGCCACCGCCGAACGCCCGTGCCCGAAGTCGAACCCCCCGTGCCGGATCCAGGCCGGGTCGGGGTCGATCCCGGCGTCCGCGAGCGCGGACCGGTAGCCGTCCTCCCGCTCGCGCGCCGTGCTCGCCGTGCGCGGTCCGAGCAGCGCGCCGACCTCACGGTGCCCGGCCTCCAGCAGGATCCGGGTGCCGAGCCGGGCGCCGAGCCGGTCGTCGGCGACGCAGGCGTCGAGCGGAACGTCCTCGGCGTAGCGGTGCAGCAGCACCGCCGGCACCCCGCGCTCGCGCAGGACGCCCGGGAGCCGCGAGCCCCGTGACGCGGTGGAGACGATCACGCCGTCCACCGTGCCGCCGAGCACATGCGACTCGATGTCCTCCGGATCACCGTGCTCGGCGATCAGGGAGAGCCGGTAGCGGCGCCGGTCCAGCTCGTCGCACAGCCGCCCGACCAGGAGCGACCACAGCGGGTTGTCGAGATCGACCACCATCGCGACGCGGCGGCTGCTCCGCGTGACCAGATCGCGCGCCCGTTCGCTCGGGACGTAGCGCAGCCGCGCCGCCGCCTCCCGGACGCGCCGCGCGGTCTCGGGCGGGATGCCCGGGTGGCCGCGCAGCGCCCGCGACACGGTGGACTGCGACACTCCGGCGGCGCGCGCCACGTCCAGGCTCGTCACTCGCATCCGTCCGTCCCTCCGCCACCCGCCGGGTCAGTATCCGCCGGACGGCGCCGTGGTCACCGCCGTCCCCCGCACGGCCGCGACGGCTTCCGCGGCGGCCCGCCGCAGGATGGCCATGTCGCCGCCCGGTGTCACGAAATCGTAGCCCTGCCCGGTGAGCCGCAGCGCGGCCTCGGTGCCGAGCGCGAAGGCCCCCGCGATCCGGCCCGCCGCGTGCGCGGCCTCGGCGATCCGGGCGAGGGCCGCCTCGACCTCGGGCGGCGGGACGGCCAGGCCGGGCTCGACGCCCAGCGCGAGGGCGAGGTCGTTCGGGCCGACGAAGACACCGTCCAGCCCCGGCGTCGACGCGATCTCCTCCACCGCGTCCAGGGCGGCCCGCGACTCGATCATCGCCCAGGTCAGGATCTGCGCGTCGGCCCGTTCGACGTATCCGGGGACCTGCGCGAGGTTCGCGCGGGCCGGCCCGTAGCTGCGCACGCCCGTCGGCGGGTACCTGCACATGGCGACGAACCGCGCCGCCTGGACGGGGTCGTCCACGGCCGGGCAGATGATCCCGTACGCGCCGGCGTCCAGCAGCTTGCCGATCACGGCCGCGTCGAGCGCCGGGGTCCGCGCCAGGGGGACGGCGGGCCCCGCGGACACGGCCTGGATCAGGCGGACGGCGCCGTCCAGCCCGAACATGCCGTGCTGGAGGTCCACGGTCACCGAGTCGAACCCGGCGTGCGAGAGGGTCTCGGCGAGATAGGCGCTGTCGGCCGACACCCACGCGTTGACCACGGTCTCGCCCGCGCCGAACAGCTCCTTGAGCCGGTTGTCGCGCATGTGCTCCGCCTCTCCGTGAAACTTGTGCATACGTTAGCACGCTGTTGACAACGTACTTTCTCGCTGCAATCGTGAATCACTACGCATACGTTTGCATGAAGGGATCAAGGCCATGCCCCCCGAGGTGTCCGCCGCCGAACTCGCCTCCCGGACGATCCTGCGCAAGGACCTCACCGCCGATACCGCCGCCTTCATCGACACGAGGATCCCCGGCTCCGAAAACAAGATCAACTATCCGATGATCGGGCCGGGCGTCTCCGAGAACGCCGAGCAGGCCGTCCCGGTCACCGCGCCGCACGGCTTCAACCTGGGGGCGGCGGCGATGCCGGCCGGCGTCACCAACAACCTCCACCTCCACTTCACCGCCGAGGTCTTCGTCTGCATGGCCGGCGAATGGCGGTTCCGCTGGGGCGTCCACGGCGACGACGGCGAGGCGACCGTCCGTCCCGGCGACGTCATCTCGATCCCGACCTGGGTGTTCCGGGGCTTCACCAGCGTGGGCACGGACGACGCGTTCCTGTTCACCGCCCTCGGACGCGACCGCTCCGGCGGCCTGATCTGGGCGCCGTCCGTCCTGGAGAAAGCGGCCGAGCACGGCCTGCACCTCACCTCGGACAATCGCCTCATCGAGACCGAACCCGGCGAGTACCCCCGCGGGGTGGAGCTGAAGCGCCCGTTGACCGACGCCCAGCTCGCCACGCTCCGCAGGATCGGCGTCGAGGAGATGCGCACCCGCCTGGCCCGCCCGTCCGACCTGCGCTGGTCGACGGCCCCGTTCCTCGACTCCGCGCTGGAGACCGGCGGCGCCGAACTGGCCGCCGTCGTCGGCTACGGGATCACCGAGGACCGCGACCAGCATCCGCGCCTCGCCGACCCCCACGGCTTCAGCCTCGCGCGCCTGCGCGCGGCCACCGGACGCGGCATGTCGACCCACGCGGTGGACGAGTCCCAGGTGCTGATCGTCACCGGCGGCCGCTGGCGGATCACCCTGAACCGGGAGAACCCGGTCTCCGCGGAGCTCGGCCCCTACGACACCCTGTCGGTCCCGGTGGGAGCCTGGCGGCGCTTCGAGAGCATAGGCCCCGAGCAGGGCGAGATGGTCGTCATCACCGGCGGCGAGGGCCGGGCTCGCGTCCACTGGGATCCCGCCGTCACCGCCCTGGCCGAGCAGCAGGGCACCGTGATCGACCCGAACGGCTACACCGCCGCAGCCGACCTTCTCCACGCCTGACCGGGCCCCCGCACGTGCTTCCACGGGTGTCGGGAGCCTGCTGTAAACCCTGTACGACCGGCTGGCGTCGGACGTGATGAGGGGTTGCGGGCACAGGTCGGGGAGGGAGCGGGCGATGCTGCGCAAGGGGGAGAACGCCGCGCTGGACGGTGGTCGTGTCAGGGTCGCCGTGACCGCCGCCGGAACGCCGATCGACGTGTCGGCGGTGCTCCTGGGCGATGACCGGAGGGTTCGGTCGGACGACGACCTGGTCTTCTTCAACCATCCCGCTCAGGACGGGGTCCGGTTGGAGGGCGCCGAGGTCGTCATCGACCTGGACGGGATGCCCGCCGGCGTCTCGACCATCGCGCTCGTCGCCAGCGTGGACGGGCCGGGGACGTTCGACGGCATCCCGCTCCGCGCCGACGTCCACGGAGGCCCCTGGTTCGACGCCCCGGCGATGTCGGCGGGGGAGACGGTGGCGGTCGTGGTCGAGGTGTACCGGCGGGCCGGGGCGTGGAAGGTCAGGGCGGTCGGGCAGGGATGGGCGAGCGGCCTCGCCGGCCTGGCCACCGACCTCGGCGTGGACGTGACCGACGAGCGACCGCCCGAGGTGGACCCGCGAAAGCGGATCTCGCTGCGCAAGGAGACCGTCCGCGTCTCCCTGGAGAAGAAGGGCATCGGCGGGCTGCGGGCTCGCGTCGCCGTCGTGCTGGACGCCTCCGGTTCGATGCGCAGGCTCTTCAAGGAGGGCGTGGTCGCCGAGATCGTCGAGCGGATGGCGGCGATCGCGCTCCAGGTGGACGACGACGGCGCGCTGGACGCGTGGATCTTCGCGACGGAGTTCGCGCGGCTCCCGCCGCTGCGGGTCGCCGAGATCGAGGCGTGGACGCACGACAACGTGCGCATGCACGAGGCCGTCGCCGCCGACGGAAGCCGCGTCAGCCTCGGCGGCCGCAACAACGAGCCCCAGGTGATCGAGGACATCCTCGCGTTCTACGCGGCTCGTCATGGCGAACCCGCCCTGGTCCTGTTCTTCTCCGACGGCGGCGTGGCCAAGAACGCGCAGATCGCCCGCCTCCTGCGCGAGGCGTCGAACCGGCCGGTCTTCTGGCAGTTCATCGGCCTCGGCCACGGCCGGTACGGCATTCTCGAAAAGCTCGACACCCTGGACGGACGTCTCATCGACAACGCCGGCTTCTTCGCGGTGGACGACATAGCCAACATCACCGACACAGAGCTCTACCAGCGCATCTTCTCCGAGTTCCCCAGCTGGCTGAAATCAGCGAAGGCCCACGGACTGCCGCTGGGCTCGAACTGAAAAAGCCGGGCTCCGCGAGGGCCTCTCAGGAACCGCCCTTGCGCCGCTCGCGGCGTGAGGTTCTCTTCGGCTGGACGCGCTCGACCGGACGCCGCGAAGGCGGTGCTGGAGGCCGGTCGGTCAGCATTCTCTGCTGCACCTGGCTGCCGAGCTTGCTCATGTGTTCGGCGAAACGCTCGGGGGTCAGCGACTTCAGATAGCCAGTGATCTGGAAGACGCTCTGGCCTTCTGCATCGACGGGTCCGAGCCGCCGGTACAGCGCCGCCGCGGCCTCCAGGGCCGGTATCGCCTCGCTGCGACGTCCGACCCTGCCCAGTTCCAGCCCCATCGGCATGAGGCTGCGAGCGAGAGTCCGGCGGTGCTCCGACGAATCCGTCGGCTCGACCGTACCCGTCAGCTCAAGGGCCTTCCGAGCGATCTCGGAGGCCTTGGCCTCGTCCACCGTCAGGAGCCAGGTCGCGACCTTGGCGTGTCCGGCCGCATTCAGTGAAGTGGGGAGCGGAACCGCCCCGGCAGGCGGTTCCCGGGTCATCCGCAGCGCCTCGGCGGCGAGATCGGCCATCTCCGTGTGCCGACCGAGCCGTGCCAGCTGCGCGCAGTGATTGACCAGCGACTTGAAAAGATCCGTGTGGTAGCCGACGGGATTCAGGTGGCACATGGCCTGGTGGAGCCGGACGGCTTCCGCGGAGGCCTCCACTGCCTGCTCGGTGCGCCCGGCATCGGCCAGGTCTTGAGCGTGGTTGACGAGCGCGCGCGCCAGGTCCGGCGCATAGGCGTCCCTGTCGTCCTCCACCAGCCGGCGGAAGATGCCCACCGCTTCCGTGGATTTCTCAAGGGCTTCGGTGTTCCTCTCGTACGAGGCCAACCGGTTACCGAGATTGAGCACCGCGCGGCCGAACACCGCCTGTGACTCCGGAAGCGCGCTGCAGTTCTTTCGCAGAACCTGCTCCGCCTGCGTAGCGAGGACGAGCGCTTGACGCTGGTCACCCAGATGGGCCATGGCGGCTTGCAGCATGTCCGCGCACATGGCGAGCTGGTCGACCGCGTCGTGAAGGGCGTAGATGGCGGCCGCCCGCTGTAGCCGGTCGGCCGCGGCCTGGTACCGCCCTTGATGAAGGAACGCGATCCCCAGGTTGAACAGTGCCGCCGCGAGCTGGTTCCGCACCTCGGGCAACCGCTCGTCGGGGAGCCGAGCGAGATCGTCCACGGCGCGCTGGAGCCGTGGAGCCGCCTGCCCGACCAGCCCGGCGATCCCCTGGCGCACGCCCGCGGAGTAGTGCAGCCGGCTCTGTTCGGCGGGGTCCGTCGTCGTGGCCAGGCGTTCGGCGGTGAGCCGCTCGACGCACGCCGCCGCTCCGATGTCGAGGTCGACGTGATGGTCCGGCAGTAGCGGGTTGATCGCTTCCAGCACCGCCGGGTCCAGATGGGGCGTTTCGGCCAGCGTGACGAGCGCGGCGCCACCGGCGGCCAGTGCCAGCCGGGGATGCTCCGTCAGCAGCGGATACAGGTGGTCGCGCCCGACATGCCGCCAGCGAGCCGCCGTCTCGATCAGCATGGTGAGCGCCTGCCGCGTGCGGGCCGGTGGCTGCTCCAGCAGGTCGCGCAGTGCCGTGGCCGCCCAAGGATCGGCGGCCCGGCCGGAGCGGAGACCCGGGAGGCGGAGGGCGAGGAAGTCCTCGGCCAGCCGGTCGGGCGTCAGCGGTTCCAGGACGGTGACCGGGTCCTGCGGCGGGTAGCACCGGGCGTGGCGGTCGAGTATCGGCTGCGCGGCGGCCCGATCGGCTGCGAGCCCGGCCCGCTGGAGAAGAGCGGTGCCCTGCGCGTGGTCGTGCGGGCCGGTGAGCGAGGCGGCGAAGACCGTCCGGCCCATGGTGACCGGATCGACGGCAGGTAAATCACCCGGACGCGCATGCAACTCGCGCCAATGGTCGTACTCGCGTCCGAGCAGATAATCCGACAGTTGACCGGGATCCTCAGGCGCGGTCTCGGCATGTAGATGCGCGTCGACCGCAGCCAGCGCCGCCATGTGAATGGTGAGCGCGACAGAGTAGGCGTCATCGGCCAAAGCCGCCGATGGGGATATCGCCTCGGCGTCGGGCACCCCCATGGCCGCGGCGAAGCAATCGCGGGCATGGACGAACTCCGCCCTGCGCCGCCCCCTTGACGCGGCGAGCACGGGCAACGACATGGCCTCGGTCGACAGGTCGAGGTCGTTCTCCAGGCGATGCGCCAACCCGTACCACCACATGCCCACGGGCCGGGCCGTCAGCAGGAACCGGACACGGCTGCGATCCGGACCCGCCAGTTCGTGCATCATCTGGAGCAGATCGTCCAAGATCCAGCGCTCGGCATAGTCGACGAGGACGAGCAGCCGATCGGAGTCCGCTTCCGCGCTGGCAGCCCGAGGAACGGCGTGCCCTTGCCGGGCCACCAGGACCGTCCATCCGGCGTCCGCCGACACTTCGGCGAAGCGCTCGGCCAGGCGTGTCTTGCCCTGGCCACCGGTGCCGTTGACCAACCGCACCGCGGCCCTGCCGGACGTATCGCGCCAGCGAGTCAACGTGCCCAGTTCCGCCGCCCGGCCACTGAAGCCGACCACCCGCTGCCGAGCGGCCAGCAACCGCCCAGGCCGCCGCCGGGCGTCCTCGAACGACAGCGGAGACGGCCCGGGCCGCAGACGCTCCAACCGATAGGCGGGCGCCCCCAGATTGATGTCGCGTCCTGCCTGATAGACGACGGCATTACCGGACGCCACAGCCCACATGGGCGGCGGAATCCGCGGCTCTTCCATCAGCCGTCGGCACTCACATCAAGGACCACCAACAACCCGTCACCCAAAACAAATCCCAACTCTTCCACCGAAGACGCCCCCTGCCGCCCCACTCCCGAACCCACACCAAATACCCACCCAGCAAACACCCCCACTCGCCAGGAACCAATCAGATGACCGATTCCGGCCTCAATCCTCCCGCCAGACTTTCCTCAAAGGCGTCTATTTCAAAACCCAACTCAGAGGCTTGGTCGAAGATTCTCGCGATTTGCCCTGAACTAGAACTTGGGGCATCAGTGAGATGTGGAGCCCGACGCCTTGACATCATTCCCGCCCGGCCCGAGGAATCGACAAGCACACGACACCGCGCATCATCGGCATCCTTTGAACGCGTGAACGCTGTGGCTGTGTGAGGACGGCGGTGAGTTGGCCCGCGTCACATGCGGTCCGGCGCGATGCCGGACCGTTGACCGACGGCCACCTCCCTGTGTGAAGGTCAGCGGATCTACTGTGTGCTGTCGGGTTTCAGCACGAGCAGAATCTCCTGGTAGAAGCGGTCCATGGCCAGGTCGATACTGCGGACGAAGCCGGTCTCCTCGGTGCCTCGTTTGGTGCCCATGCTGGAGGACAGGGTCAGCCGAAACGAGGTGATCTGCTCGGCGCCATCGGGCACGAGGAGGCCGGGTTCGGCGATGAGGTTCTTCAGCAGATCGCACGGGCCGGTGTCGTGCCCGGCGGTGAGCGCTTCGATGCGCAGTTCGGGCGGGGCCTCGGAGAGTTGGCGCAGTAGCCATTGGACGCGTGTGAGGGAGCGTGCGCGGGCTGCCGCGGAGATCTCTATGGTGGTCTCGATCTGACCGGTGCGCAGGTCGGCTTCGAGGAGGATGGGGCCGCCGGCGCTGGGGATCCGGATTTCGGCGCTCATGCGTCCGGTCTCGACCAGTGAGGTGACGGTCTGCAGGCGGCGAACTGAGGCGTCACCGTCCCGCCGTTTGCGCAGGACAGGGGCGATGGTCAAGCCGGTCTGGCCACTGAGGCGCAGGCACAGTTGACGTATGAGTTTCTCCCAGCTTTCGGCGACGTGCATGGCGCGGCGGTCGCCCAGGCGGAGTGTGCCGGTGGTGACGGCGTTGCGGACCGGGACCCAGGCGGCGCCCATGTCGCGGAAGCCTTGGCAGCCCGCATTGTCCTGGCGCAGGTAGTGCAGCAGTTCGCTCAGCAGCCACGCGTGGACGGGATTGGCCACACCGTCGTGATGACAGAGCATGTCGGCTTCGTGGGCGACCTCGGCCCAGGACAGATGGCGCAGCGCGACCTTGCGCAACAGCCGTTTGTCGACCTGGAGGGGGTGCTCGTTGGTCAGCGCCAGGTCGTTGGACAAAGTGATCACGGTCTCGTAGCCATGCCGGGCTGCGACCTGCAGATAGGCCTCGACCTGGTCGGCCTTGAGGGGGTTGCCGCCGGTCTTGGTCTCGATGAGGGCGGTCCAGATCCTGCCCGCTCGGGCGACACGCAGCACTCCGTCGGGCCGGACCTTGCTGTCGCCGTGCTTGAAGCTCGCCTCGGCGAAGGTCTGGATGGTGCCGGCCGGGGCGTTGAAGCGCGCGGTCAGACGCCGGCCGAACTCAGGGACCTGGGCCATCACCGCCAGCAGAGTGGCTGTGGCGCGCGCTTCGCGCTCCTGGTCATTGCGCAGCGCGGTGACCGAGAACAGTCGTGCATGCTGCCAGGAAGGGTGCTCGGCCAGGCTGACCTTTGCTGCTTTGGGTGCCGTGACCTTCTTCTTGGCCGTCCGGACCCTCTGGGGACGCTTGCTCCCGGTGGGGGACGCTTCTGGTGTCGCCTGATCGGCGATGGCACCCGGACCGTCGGCGGCGAGCAGATCCGCAGGCGCCGGATCGGATTGCTGCTCCTCGCTGTCGTCGACGCTGATGCCGAAGTCGGCGGCCAGCCCGGCGAGTCCGGATGCGTATCCCTGACCGACGGCTCGAAATTTCCAGCTGTCTTCTCGACGGTAGAGCTCTCCGAAGATGAACGCGGTCTCGCTGTCGGCGTCTCTGATGGGGAAGCTCAGCAGCTCGGCTCCGGTGCTATCAGAGATCGTCAGGCACAGCTCGTCCAAGGCGCCGAAGGTCGCTCCGGCGTAGCGGCTGGCGGCGATGACCACTCGCTGTACATCCGGGCGCAGGGTGCCGAGGTCGACGAGGATACGATCCTCGCTTCCCGTGGCAGTGGGTGATTTGCCGAGCAGCCGCACTGATTCGTCGGCGGTCGTGGGCTGGTTGTAGAAGACGAAGTCGGCGTCGCTGCCGACCTTGCCCTCGCTGTTGATCAAGAGCACCGAGACATCGGCTTCTCCTTCGCCCGAAGGATCGATCCAACTCAGCGCCACCGTCAAAGGCCCGGCTGCGGTCGTGAGGCTGGAAAGGTCGATGTTGGCGCCCTTGGACATCTGCTGCACTTCGGCTCCTCGACTGGTAGTACCTCGCATGCGCAGAGGGAGCAGTGAAGCCCCGGATCCGTGAAAACACGGAGGGCGATCACCCGCACACGGAAAGCCAATGTACGTTGACCGGCCCGCTGGTCAAGACCCTCTGTGTCCAAGGGGCCGCACCCGGCCAACATGAGTCTGCGCCTCGCCAATGAATCAACTGGCAACCGGCGCGACACTCTGACGTCAGGGATGCAGGGCGACGCTCCTCCAGTGGGCGATACCGCGCCATTGATCAAGGCGGCCGTTGCGGCGTTCGAGAACGTTTCGATGCTTGTAGGCGGCTGGGTCGAAGGCTCGCGGGCACCGCCGTGGGGAAAAGTGGACGCACTCTACATATCTGCGACGTGTGCAGGTCTTTCTTTCGGCGGCGCATGCGGCTTCGCTCGTCACGATGAATTCGAGAATGCAGCCTTTCCCCGTCGTAAGGGGATTGCGTGGACGTGCCGGCAGGTAAGTGGCTTGCGGTGCATCCCCGGCGAGGCCAGGTGGCCGATTAAGGGGTGCGGTATCGCTTACAGGGTTGCTGAAGGCTTTATTAAGAAGCCTTCGATTGTGCTTAACGTGGTGACCGGCTTAACGTGCTGCTGACAGGCGGCCCTCGGTGAAGGTGAGGTCAGCGCGTTGGGTGTACAAGTAGAAGTCGAACCACGGGATCGCGCCGTTTTCGGCGTGCCCTACGACGTGGTCTTCGTCGATGGCGAATTCGTTTCTTCGGATGCGGCGCGACTGAGTGTTCTCGCGAACGTCGTCTCGTACGGAACCGGAACCTTCGAGGGCATCCGGGCCACGTGGAACCAGGAGCGGGGAGAGCTCTTTCTCCTGGAGGCGTTGGCGCACTACGAGCGGCTGGAGCGTTCCGCGCGAATCCTCGGCCTCCGGCTGGGGTGTCCGCCCGCGGATCTGGTGGCGGTGACCTGTGAACTCCTGCGCCGAAACGACGTGCGCGCCGACAGCTACGTCCGCCCTTTGCTGTTCCTGGCCGGGGAGCAGCTCGCCGTCCGGATGCACGATTCGGGAAGCCGGCTGTGCATCCCGGCCACCCCGATGCCCGGCGACTACATCGATCCGCGGGGCATCCGGTGCATGGTGAGCACCTGGCGGCGCGGCACGGATGTCGCCGTGCCCAACCGCGCCAAGGTGATCGGGAGCTATGTCGGCCCCGCGCTGGCCAAGACGGAGGCGATCCAGCGCGGGTTCGACGAGGCCTTGTTGCTGACCACCGACGGCTATGTGGCCGAAGCGACGACGTCGAACGTCCTGGTGCGTTCCGGGGACGCATGGGCCACACCTGCGGCGACCGACGACATCCTTGAGGGGATCACCCGTCGCCAGGTGACCGAACTGCTCTCCGAGGACTTCGGTGTCACCGTCGTGCAGCGTCGTGTCCACCGCTCGGAGCTGTACGCCTGCGACGAGGCGCTGCTGTGCGGCACGGCCGCCATGGTCGCCCCGATCATCGAGGTGGACGGACGCCGGGTGGGCGACGGGCAGCCGGGAGAGACGACGCTGGCCCTGCAGCGCGAACTGTCGTCGATCGCCCGGCGAGGCGGCGACCGGCACCACGAGTGGACCACTCCCGTATTCGGCACGGAGGCGGAGGCGTGAACGAGTCGAACAGGTGGGACGGGACTTCGAACGCCCTGAACGAGCTGGGCTCGATCCGGCCACTGCGCATCTGGCAGGACGTCGTCGCCAGGGTCGTCGAGAGCGAGCTGATCACGCTGGCGGTCGTGGAGATCCCGCCCGGCGGTGTGGTGCCGGCGCATCGGCACCGGAACGAGCAGGTCGGCCTCTGTCTGGCAGGCTCCCTGCGGTTCACCATCGGTGCGGAAACGCGCGAGTTCGGCCCCGGCGGCGTCTGGCGGATCCACGCGGACGTGCCGCACGAGGTACGTGCCGGTGCCGACGGTGCGGTGGTCGTCGAGGCGTTCTCTCCCGTCCGGAGCGACTGGGACGGGCTGGACTGGGCACCCGATTCGCCTCCGCGCTGGCCGGCCGGATCATGAGAGCCCTGTCCGCGACCGGCGACGACGGCCTGGTCGAGCTGGTCCGGGTGCCCGAGCCCTCCGTCGCCGCCGGCGAGGTGCTGGTCGACGTGCAAGCCGTCTCGGTCAACCGGGGTGAACTGCACCGTCTGACGTCGGCGACCGCAGGCTGGCGGCCGGGTTGGGACTTCGCGGGCGTTGTGGCGGACCAAGAGTCCGGCACCGCACGGGCCGCCGGTCACCTGCTCCCGGGCACGCGGGTGTTCGGCATCGCGGACGGCGGGAGCTGGGCCGAGCGGGTCGCGGTCCCCGCGGCCCGGCTCGCCGTCATCCCGGACGGGCTCACGGTCGAGTGGGCGGCGACGCTGCCGACCGCCGGGCTGACCGCGCTGCGGACGTTGCGCATGGCAGGCGACCTGGCGGGGGCCAGGGTTCTGGTGACGGGTGCGGCCGGCGGGGTCGGCCGGTTCGCCGTCCAGCTGGCGCGGCGGTTCAAGGCCGAGGTGACGGCGGTGGTCGGCAGGCCCGAGCGCGGCGAAGGGCTCGCCGCGCTCGGCACCGCCGAGGTCGTCGTCGGCGTCGAAGGGGTGGGGGGCAGAATTCGACCTCGTCCTGGAGGCCGGCGGCGGTAGGTCTCTGCGGGAGGCGCTCCGCCTCGTCGCGCCGCACGGCACCGTGGTCTCCTTCGGCAATTCCTCCCGCGCTTCGACGTCGTTCTCAGCGGGCGACTTCTACCCGAAAGAAGCATCTCTGCGCGGCTTCTATGTGCTGAACGACCTGGACGGCCCCCGCACCGCCGAGGACTTGATCTACCTCGCCAGTCTGGTCGCCACTGGGGAGCTGGCAGTGGACATCGCGGCCGTGAACGATTGGCGGGACGCCCGGGAGACCCTGCACCGATTGCGCGACCGGCGCGTGGCGGGCAAAGCGGTGCTCCTGGTGACAGGGGAGAAGCCGGGCTGACAGGCCTAGTTTCTGAGGAAGATCTGGTGAAGCGTTCGTGTCTCTTGCGTCGCGCACGTCCGTTTCCAGGAGGTGGACGATGACGCGGCGAGCGAGTCCTCATCGCGGTCGGCGTGGTTTCACCCGCCCCGCCGTCCGGCTCGGGAAGGGCCTTTCCTCGACGGCCGGGAAGGTTCCGAGCCGCGAATCTAGCATTGCGCCATGCTCGACGTGACGCGGCTGCGCGTGCTCCGGGAGGTGGCGCGGCACGGCTCTCTGACCCGCGCCGCGGAGGCCCTCTCTTTCACCATCTCCGCCGTTTCCCAGCAGATCGCCGTGCTCGAACGGGAAGCGGGAGCGCAGCTGCTCGTGCGGCATGCCCGAGGCGCGCGGCTGACCGAGGCGGGACGGGTGCTGGTGCGGCACGCCGAGGTGGTCCTCGCCGAGCTGCGTGCGGCCGAGACGTCCTTGGCCGCAGTCGCGCACGGCACCGGGGGCCGGTTGCGGCTCGGGTCGTTCACCACCGCGAACGCCACGCTGATGCCCCGGGCGGTGAGCGCGTTCCAGCAGCGGGTCCCCGAGGTGGAGGTCGACCTGACGGAGATCGACCGGGACGAGGCGATGGCCGCGGTCGCCGTGTACGAACTGGACCTCGCCCTGGTCTACGAGTTCCCCGTGGTGCCGCTGCAGGTTCCGGCGAACGTGGAGCTGAGCCCGCTTCTCGTGGATCCCCTCCACGTCGCGCTTCCGCTCGATCACCGGCTCGCGGACCGCGAACGGCTCCGTCTGACCGACCTCGCCGAGGACCGCTGGATCCAGGGAGTGCACCACGGCTCGACCATCGACGTCCTTCCGCGCGCCTGCCGGCAGGCGGGCTTCGAGCCGCGGATCGCGTTCCGCACCGACGACCAGATGACGGTGCGAGGTCTCGTCGCGGCGGGCCTCGGCGTCGCTCTCGCTCCGTCGCTCACGCTGTCGGCGACCCCGTCTGGCCTGGTGGTGCGCCCGCTGAGCGAGCCGTCCCTGACCCGGACGGTGGCGGCCGCCACGCCGGCCGGCGAGTACCGGCTGCCCTCCTCGTCGGTCATGATCGAGCACCTTCGCCGGGTCGCCGCCGGGCTGGGGCCGCACTGCCTGCCCCTCGCGGAGCCCGACCGGCATGCCGTGCGCCCGGGCCGGCGGCCGGAGACAAGAGAGGACAAATATGTTTGACTTGGTCAATGAATGCGGCACGGGAGTCTGCCGTGGGGGCGCGTGACGGCGACCTCGTCCGTGACGCGCGGGCGCTTGGCTGGATGTACCGGTATCTGGTGGACGGTCTGCGACTCAGCTGGGAGAACACCCCGTACTCCGTGACCGAGGGCTGGGTGATCGTCGAACTGGCGCAGCGGGACGTCACCGAAGTGATGGAGTTGCGCCGGCGGATGGGCATGGATCCCGGTTACCTCAGCCGCGTCCTGGCCCGGTTCCAGGCCAACAGATTGATCACCAGGCACAGGTCGCCGGAGAACAGGCGCTTCCAGACGGTCCGGCTGACCCGCCGCGGCCGCGCCGCCTTCGAAGTCATCGAGGACTGCATGGCGGAGGTGCTGCGCGTCCGGCTGAGCACGTTCTCGGAGAGCGACCGCCGGCGTATCGTCGAGGCGATGACGTCGATCAGCGCCACGATCGAACGCACCCTCGAAAGCCGCTGCGCCATCTGAAACGACCGAGCCGCCGGACGCGCAGATGCGGCAAGGAGTGTGATGGCGGAACTGCACTGAATGGTGAGAACCATGCTGCGGCGGCGCGCCTCCGTGACCGCCGGCGGCTGGGGGACAGGCGATGGTCTTTGGGTTGTTCGGTGGGGTGGCTTGGGTGGTGTTTGCGGTGTAGTGCCCAGGCCACTGCGGCGGCGGTTGCGATTGCGGTGGTGGCCAGGATTCGTGGGCGCAGCCTTTTCTTCAGGGCCTGTCGTTGGCGGCGTTTGAAGGTGGCCGCGTCGTTCTCCCGAGGAAACGGCTCGTCGGGGACCGGTTGGCCTAGGAAGGCGCACAGCGGCGCCCATCCGTCCTTGACCTCGAACACCAGCAGCCGGTCTTCGGGCACGTACGCCTTCACCTCGGCGACATGCCGTGCGAATCTTTCGGCCATCTCCGCGCGTTCGCCGAACTCCCCGCCGATCTCACGTTGCCACGTCGTCCGCTGGACGCGGTCGAGGACCTGGGCTTGGGGGTCGGGGCGGCGGGGGCCTCGCCAGCTCAGCACCCGCACCAGGAGCGGCGGCCTGGCGAGCACGGCGGACATGGTCTGCGCGGCGCTGTCGTACCAGCGTTGCGGGTCGCGGACGGTGAGCACCACCTTGGCGTCCGGGAACGCGTCGACGATGTCGCGCCAGAACGCGTTGCCCGGCGAGCCGACGGAGCAGCCGTAGCCCGCGAACACCTTTCCCCAGTCCACCGTCCGCCCGTCCATCGCGGCGGCCCAGTCGGCGGCCCGTTCAGGCTCGGCGTTGAGGACGCGCATGTTGTAGCAGGGGCCGTACCCGAGCCGGTCGAGGGCCAGCGCGAGGGAAGTCGTCCCCGTTCGGAGGAAACCGACGCCGATGACCTGCACGCGAACTCTCCTCAGGATGAAGTGGATGACGTTTCAGGTCGTACGGCGGGCGACCAGAGTGCCGGGGTCCTCGCCGTCGGCGACGGGGTGGAGGGCGGTTCCGGCCATCGGGGTCAGCCCGGCCGCCGCCAGGTCGGCGATGACGGCGTCCGGCCGGTGCAGGTAGTGGGCGCGTTCCACCACTTCGGTCGCCACCAGATCGCCTTGGTGGTACGTGCGGTAGACGAACCGCAGGTGCGCCTGGTCGTCGCCGTCGGGCCGCGCCTCGCACGACATCTCGTACCGGCAGTCGCCGAGGGTGGCCTCGTCGGTGACGTGCTCGGGCCAGTCCGGTACGGGTTCTGACAGCACCATGTCCATCGCCACCTCCCCGTCCTCGGCCAGATGCCCGGCGATCGCCTCGAACAGCGCGGGCCGTTCGGGGTGCGGCACGTGCTCCAGCACACCCGCCAGGTACACGAAGTCGAAGCGGCGGGCCAGGTCGAAGTGGGGCGCCGCGCGGTCGAGGACGGTGACGCGGGGACGCAGATGCGGGCGTTCGGCGAGCTTGGCCAGCAGCACCGCGCGCATGGTGGCGGATCGCTCCAGGCACAGGACGGTGGCGGCTCGCTCGGCCACGGCCAGCGTGATCCGGCCGGTGCCCGCGCCGATCTCCAGCGCGTGTCCACCCCGGGGTGCGCGGTCGGCGAAGAACCGGGGGTCGGGAAGGGCGTCCTCCCCGCGGGAGGCGCGGAAGAGGTCGTAGTAACCGGGCTGGAAGGCGTACGGGTCGGTGCCGAGCGGAGCGACCCGGGTGGACGAGGACATGCGAGTCACCTGCCTGTCTGGTCGGAACGAGGGCGCGTCGTCAGATGAACGTGCGTGGCCGGCGTCGTCAGCCGGCCTGTGTGGGTTGTGCCGGACGTGTCCACTCGCGCAGAGCGCGGCCGGCGCGTTCCCTGATCCGCACCTGGCCGGTGGACTCGACGGCGATGGTGCGTTCCTCGCTCCAGCCGCTGAGGCGGAACTCGCCCAGCCCGAGATGCACCAGGCCGAACGCGGGCTCACCGTCGATGGCAAGGACGAGCCGGTCCTCGTGCACGAGGATCGCGGCGTCGCTGTCGGGTCTGGCCTCGACCTCCTCCTCCGACCACTGCGCGAAGTCGCCCGGCAGCCGGAACCGGCAGCACAGCCGGTCGCGTTCGGACGCGGTGAGCGGCACCGGATCACGGGCGAACATCACCTCGCTCAGCGGCAGCAGCTCCAGGAACTCCTCCGGCAACAACCCGACGATCTCCCGGCTGACCAGGCAGTCGAGCACCATGTGCACCCGGGAGCGGTCGCCGCCGTTCGCCACGTAGTGCCTTCGGCCGAAGTCGCCGAACCACAACCGTCCCGCCGTCCAGTGCTCGGACACGCCGTCGATGACCACGACGGCGTCCGGGTTGGTGTCGATCGGCACGTGCAGCCGCAGGAGCCCGCGCTCGAACCCGTACTTGTAGTCGCGGTGCTCGTGCACGGTCGCGCCCGCGCCCAGGGCGATCAGCCGGACGCCCCGGACCGGCCCCGGCAGGGCGTCGATGACCTGGGCGAGGGCCGGAGCGTCGGCCAGCCACGGGGTGTCGGCGAAGTCGGTCAGGCCCGCGCCGCCCGGGTCGGTCCGTACCGGATCGCCGCCGACGCTGCGCAGCGGCAGGATGCGCCAGTCCACTCCGGACTCCGTGGCGGCGCCGTCCTGGCCGTAAGGGCGCTGGGCGCGCCACCGCTGGTGCCGCAGCCGGTCGAGGTCGGCGCGCAGCGCGTCGACATCGAAGCTGAGCCGCATCGGCGCCGACGGCGGGTAGGCGGCGGGCGGATCCGTCAGCGATTCGATGGCCTGGTGGTACGTCGTCATGGTCGCTGCTCCCGGGCGCCGGCGGGCAGGTCGGAGACGTCGAGGGCGAAGCGGCCCAAGGCCCACGCGATGGCGGGGACGTTCTCGCCGAGAGCCCGGCGGTCGAGGTTGCCGATCGTGTCGCACGGCTGGTGGTAGCAGGGGTCGTACAGCTGCCCGGCCGTCCCGCCGACCCGCGCCGCCTGCGCGGCGGTCTTGACCCCGAGGACGCCGCCGTTCAGGCCGCCGACCGGGATGCCCGCGGCCACGAACGGCTCGTGGTCGGAGCCGACGGCCCGCAGGTCGTGGCTCTCGTAGGGGAGTCCGGCGTGGTCGAAGTAGTCCTTGAAGACCTTCTCCGCGACCTGCGATCCCGCCGGCCCCGGCGGTGTGCCCGGCGGCTGCTCGCTCGCGTCCCCGTCGAGGACGAACCGCACCCCGTTCGGCGCGGCGATCAGTTCGAAGTTCAGGTAGAGCGCGATCTTGGCGCGCTCGGCCGCCGGCAGGGTGCGCACGTAGTAGTTGGAGCCGATGTCGATGAGCTCCTCGGCCCCCCACAGCGCGAACCGGACTTTGTGCCGCACCTCGTCCTGGTGGGGAGCCAGCCGCAGCGCGGTCGCCATCAGCGCGGCGGCCGCGGCGGCGTTGTCGTTGATGCCGGGTGCTTCGGTCACGCTGTCCAGGTGGGCGCCGGCCATGACGGTGCGGTCGTCGCCGCCGCGCGTCTCGGCGAACAGGTTGGTGGTGACTGCCGCGACCTCGTGCCCGCGCAGGTCGAGACGCAGCCGCACCTGGTCCCGCGAGGACTCCTGGGCGAGCTGTTCGGCCTCCGCTTGCGTGACGCTGGCCACCGGGATGGTGAACGCCTGCGGGTTGAACGCGTGCAGCCGGTAGATGTTGTTCGGGCTCGGCGTGGACAGGTAGATCAGCATCGCCCGCGCGCCGAGCTCGGCGGCGACGCGTTGCTGTGTCGTGTAGCCGCAGGATCCGCGCGCCACGAGCACGATGGATCCGGCGACGGGCAGCCCGTCGTAGTCGGCGGCGGAGCACCCGGCGGCGTCGCCCGTCGTGGCCCGGGGCACGACGAGGTGGGCGTCGAGACCGCCGGGCGGGGTGACGGGTGACCAGCGCATGACGAGCGCGCGCACCTGCCGGGCGGCGGGCGCGGTCACCGTCGCGCTCTCCGCGTCGACCCGGAAGTCGGTGTATGGCACCTGCTGCTGGTGGACGCGGTAGCCGGCGGCGGTGAGCACCTTGGCGGCGTAGCGCGCGGAGGCCTCGAACCCTGGTGTGCCGGCGGCGCGCACCCCGCCGTTCCGCGTGGCGATCCGGTCGAGGACGCGCAGGTGCCGCCACGCGTCGCCGCCACGGGTGGATCCCGCCAGCAGCCGCGCCAGCCACAAGTCCCCAGACCTACCGTCCGCCGCCGCGTGGGATGAGGCTGCGGAGGCGTGGGGGGTGGCGGACGGTGGAGCGGCCGAAAGGATGGTGGCGGTCATGGTGACGAGGCCGGTTATCAAGGCGGTTTTCGTGCGCACGAACACCCTCATCAGCGCTCCAGAGGAAAACATGTGATGCCAGGAAACAGAGACCATGTTGAAATGTGCAAAAGGTCTCTGAGGCTGGCCGCGTGGTGAATAATAGGTGCCCGGCATATCGTGGCAGGTGGTAAGCGCGCCCCGTTATGCCGGGCACCCGCTACGTCACTCAGTGGAGGTAACGCATCCGCCCCACCTCCCTTCTGTCAAGACGGATCCCAGGTCTGTCAGTTGAGGCGGACTTTGAGTCGAGCCACGCCTCGCAGGGTGAGGTTCCGGTGGTAGACGGGCTCGTCGGCGAGGCGGATGCCTGGGAACTCGGTCGCGAGCAGGCCGAGGACGACCTGTGCCTGGAGGACCGCCAGCGACTGACCGAGGCACGAGTGGGCGCCCCGGCCGAATCCCAGATGCGGGTTGGGGTGGCGGGCGAAGTCCAGCTCGTCGGGCTCGGCGAACTTGGCCGGGTCCCGGTTCGCGGCGGCGAGCAGCAGCGTCACCGCCTCGCCGGGCGCGATGACATGGCCGCCGATGCGCGTCTCCCGTACACACGCCCGCGCGTCGGCCTGCACCGGCGTCACGTACCGGACCAGTTCCTCCACCGCGAGTGACAGGTCAGCCCGGGTGAAACGTGCCAAATTGTCAGGCGAGTTCAGCAGGACGACCAGGGCGTTGCTGAGCAGCCGCCCCGCCGATTCGAACCCGGCGTGCAGGACGGCCCGCAGGGTGTTCAGCAGCACCGGGCGCGCGATGCCGGAGCCGGGCGCCTTGGCCGCCACATGCGCCACCAGCCCGTCCGCCGGCGGGTCGTCCAGCCACCGGCCGGTGTATTCGGCCAGTTCAGAGCGGGCCTGCACGGCGGGTCCGCCGGTCTGCGGCCAGATCCCGGCGTCCATGCCGTCCACGATCGTCTGCGACACGGGCAGGAACCACGCGGCGTCGATGGGCGGCACCCCGAGCACCGCGGTGATGGTGTCCAGTGCGAGCGGCGCGGTGAGGTCGGACACGCAGTCGAACTCCCCGGCCGCGCGCAGCCGCTCGGCTCGGGCGCGGACCTGCGCGGCGATGCGCTCGCGCAGCATGCCCGGGTCGAGACCACGGACCGCGTCGACCATGAAGTGCCGGATGTCCGTGTGCTCGGGCGGGTCGAGCGACTGGATGCTCAGCAACGGCTCCGGTACGGCCTCGCCGATCCGGCGCCAGTCCGAGGCGAACGATTCCGTGTCGCGCAGCACCGCGGCGCAGTCGTCGTACCTGGTCACCACCCAGGAGTCGAGGAAGGCGCTGCGGTAGACGGGCGAACTCTCGCGCAGGCGGCCGAAGAGGGAGTAGGGATCCAGCAGCGCCGCGGGCTCCGCGAGTCCCGCGGCCGGGTCCGCGACCGGCGCCTCCGACATCCCGACCTCCTCGCACGGACGGCTACCGGCGAGCGGCCTCGGGGCCCGTTCGTCGCATCCCGTACGGGTCGCCGGGAGGACGACGGCGCTGTCGCTCAGGTGTCCGGAGATCGTCCGACACATGATCTTTACTGATGGTAAATGGACAGGGCGGAATTTCCGAGCGCCGGATCCGGCCACCGGACTTCCATATCCCCGCACCCTCCGATATGGCATGATCTCGAAGTTCCGCCTCGCCGCCGAGGAGGCCGCCCATGAAGGTCCTGCTGACCAATCGTGGATTCCGCTTCCTGATCATCGGGCAGACCTTGTCGACCCTGGGCGACCGGGCGCTCATCATCGCCTTCGGCATCTGGGTCAAAGAGCTGACCGGCAGCAATGCGGCGGCGGGCGGCGCTTTCTTCTTCGTCGCCCTGCCGTTCCTGTTCGCCCCGTTCGCGGGGGTCCTCATCGACAGGTTCCCGCGGCGCCAGATCTTCATCGTGACCAACCTGGCGATGGCGGGCGTCATGCCGCTCAGCCTGCTGGTGCGCGGCGAGGGCCAGGTCTGGCTGCTGTACGCGATCATCCTCTGCTACGGCGTCGCCGGTGTGATCATCACCGCCACCCAGGCCGCCCTCGTCACGGCGATCGTGGACGAGGACGCGCTCCCCGACGCCAACGGCCTGCTCCAGACCTCCGCCGACGGAGTGAAGCTTCTGGCTCCCCTCTTCGGCGCGGCCCTGTTCACAGTGGCGGGCGGCCACGTAGTGGCTCTGCTGGACGCGGCGACCTTCCTGGCCGCCGCGGCATGCGTGTGGCTCATCCAGGCGCCCGGTGACCAGCGTCATGTCACCGGTGCGCTGAAGCTGCGCGAAGAAGTGCTGTCGGGCCTGCGCCACATCTACCGGTCCCCGTCCCTGCGCACGCTGGTGGGCGCGTTGGGCCTGGCCATGCTGGTGACGGGCTTCTCCCAGACCCTCATCTTCTCCATCGTCGATGACGGGCTTCACCGCGCTCCCGCGTTCGTCGGCGTGCTGAGCAGCGTGCAGGGCGCGGGCGCGGTCTGCGCCGGCCTGGCGGCGGGCGCCGCCATCCGCCGCGTAGGCGACCTGCGCACGGTGATGCTGGGCATTGCCCTGGTGACGATGGCGTCCTTGGTCTATCTGGCGCCCGCCATCCCCCCGGTGGCCGTGGGGGCGTTCCTCTTCGGCTTCGGCATGTGCTGGACGACCGTCGGCCTGGTCATGGCGGTGCAGCGACGAACCCCCGACGCCCTGCGCGGCCGAGCACTGACCGCGGCGATGGGCGTCATCAGCACTCCCCAGACCGCCTCCATCGCCCTCGGCGCAGCACTGTCCCTGGTGGTCGACTACCGAATCCTGCTGACCCTCATGGCCGCAGTCACCGCCGTGTGCGCCATCTGGCTACAACGCGTAAAGACCGAACCCCAGCCCCAACAACCCCCGCAAAAGGACCTAGACCCGCCAGAACCCGAATCACCGGCTCAGTCCCCAGAGACCAAGACCGCGCCTTGATCGGCGTGAACGGGACGACGCTCGGTAGACCCTGCCCAGCCGAACCAAAAACCCCCCGTCGACGTCGAACCTGGGAGCCGCCCGATCCGGGCGGCGATGTCTTGGACGCGGGTCGGCCAAGGCCGATGCCGCATGATCTACGCCGTTCCGCTGTGTCCGCGCCCTCGCCCTTCGCCTAGTGCGGGGAGGGCCCGGGCTGGCGCTACGGGCGGGTGCTCGGTGAGTTGCTGGTGCTCGGCATCAAGGTCGCGGCCTTCACCGTCTGGGAGATCCTCAACCGGTCCGGAACCTGGTACGGACCTTGAGGACGCCGACTGCAGGGCACCGTTCCTGATCCGTGACCGGGACGGCAAGTTCCCTCAGTTATGCGACACCGTCCTGGCCGACGCCGGCAACCATCACCGGAGTGCGGATGCCGAGGGTGAACGCGGTGATGGAACGGTGGGTGCCGACCTGCGCCGCGAACTCCGCGACCGCGCGCTGATCTGGAACGAGGGTCACTTGCTCCACGCCCTCCGCGAGTTCGAGATCTTCTAAAGCGAGCATCGGCCTCATCGGGGCATCGCTGACGCACTTCTGTTGAAGCCGCGGCATGCCGTATCGGTTGTTGCCGGGCGCCCAGCAATCCGACCTCGGCGAGGCTCATTCCGGGCTTTTCTCAAGGTCATGAAGGCCACGACGACCGTACCCTGGCCTTGTGATGTGACGACCTGGCATTCATGGGTCGTGAAGAATGGCCGCGACCGGTCGTCAACGTCCGTGACGGCGGGATGTGGATGTGCTGTTTCGCTGGGTGAGAACGTAACGCACCATGTCCTTGGTGATGTCGTTCCGTCGTCGGACGCGGCGAATCGCGGCGTGTACCTCCTCGGGTGTGAACCTTGGATGCTCCGCGGCGACTTCGAGGATGTACTGGATCATTGCATCGCTGAGGTCGGGATCAGGTTCCGGGGTGCCGCGCTCAAGGGGCCGCCGGATGCGCCGCCCCGATTTGTCGAAGTAGACCATGCGGATCTCCAAGCGCCGGGATGAACTCGACGCTAGAAATGCGAGGTACCGCCGGTCCATGACGGATTGTGCGGAACCATGACCGTCGAATGGCGGGTTCCTGCCCGGTCTTGAGCCGTCGGCCGCCGTCCCGGCTGGGAGCCTTCGGCCACAAGGGAGGTGTGGGTGACCGTTCACGTCGCGGTCATGGACCCCGTACCGATGTTCCGGCATGGCGTCGTCGCGGCGTTGTCGCGCTTGGGCCACCTCGTCGAGGAGCCCGCTGACGCGGTCGCGTGGGCGCACGCGCGGCCGGGCGGGATGGTGCTGCTGACCATGCGCGCCGCCGAGGATCTCGACCAGGTGATCGCGCTGTGCGGAGTACGGCCGCGTCCACTCGTTGTCGCATTGCCCTCGGGTGAAGTCTCGTCGCTCGGAGTGCGGGCGTTGCGGGCCGGCGCCCGGTCGGTGGTGGCACACACGGCGGCAGTCCCGGTTTTGCAGAGGGCGGTGGCCGCGACGCTCGACGGCGAGACGGTCATGCCGGCTGACGTGGCCGCCCTCCTGGTGGCGGGCCGGGGCGGGCGGCCACCGCGTCGCTCGGCTCCCTCTCCGCAACAGACCGCCTGGTTGCGGCGGCTGTCCGAGGGGTGGACGGTAGCCGGCCTGGCAGCGGATGTCGGCTACTCCGAGCGGGCCATGTACCGGCTGCTCAAGGCGCTCTACCAGCAGATCGGCGCCCGCAGCCGGCTTGAGGCGATCATGCTGGCACGAGAGGAGGGTTGGCTCCAGAGTTAACCGGCGCGTCCCGGACGGATGCGTGCCAGCGCGCTGAGTACGGGCTCCAGGGCGGGGTCGCCGTTCGCCAAGGTCTCCACCATGAACCTCAGACGGTCGTCGAGCCCCGGCGTCGTCACGGTCGCCGACCTGGCTGCCGGTTCGGCGGTCTGCGCGCTTGTCGGCTCGGCCGGTTTCGGCCGTGCGCGGCTGAACGCCTCCACTGCCGTCGCCGGTTCCGCGTCGCTGAGAAGGACGGAGTAGCACCGGGCGATGCCGGTGAAGTCCCAGGCGGCGAGATCGTTCTCGTCCGCCCCGGTACGTCTGCTCGTCTCGGCGCGGAGCTGCTGGAAAAGGTCCCTCGCGGTGGCCGGGAAGTTAAGGCGGTGCGCGATGATGCCGCGCAGCGCCAGCTCGACGGTGTCCCGTCCGGCCACCCGGTACCGGGCCGACTCCTCGATCGCCGTGCGGGCCGCCAGAAAGTCGTCCAGGTGCACGTGGGTCAAGGCCAGCGTGGTGAGCGCCCGCCGCAGGTTGATCGGATCCCGGTACTCGCGCGCGACGTTGACGGCTCCTTGCGCCGCCGTCTGTGCATCGCCGTACAGGTCGCGGTAGAGGTGGAGGTTGGCGGTCGAGTCGAGCAAGTCAGCCCGGGCCGAGGGATCGGGTCGCTCTTGGACGAGTTCCTTGCAGTCGGCCAGCATCCTCAGTGCGTCCGGGATCTGGTCCAGCTCGGCGTACCACCGCACGAGGCGCAGCGCGGCGCCCGACGCGAGCGCGGAGTCGGTTCCGCGCGCGGCGCCGAAGGCGGCGAGAGCGTCCTCGGCGGCAAGCTGATACTCGCCGTGCCGCTGCCGGCAGTCGGCCAGCCCGAGCAGCGCGGCGGCGCGGTCGCCGTCGTCGCCGTCCTCGCCGGACAACCCCAGCGCCCACCTGTAGCGCTCCTCGGCATTCACAAGGTTGTCGTGTTCCCAGTACATGGAGCCCATGCCTATGTGGACGCGGCGAATCGCCTCGCGGTCCTGGTGCCGTTGGGCGATGGCGAGCGCGGCATCGTAGGCGTCCTCCGCCGAGGAGAGCTCGCCGCTGAATGAGTAGATATCCCCGAGAGCCGCAAGGTTGATCATCTCGCCCGCCCAGTCGTCCTCAAGCCGACCGCGCACGGCCTCCCGTTGGGTGCGCAGCTCGGCGCCGCTGCCCCAGACCTGCACCAGCTTGTCCATCGAATCGATGAGGCCGTGCGCCACCCCGTACATTCTGGCCCGAAGCCAGAGGTCGACGCGTGCGAAGTGCATATCCAGGTCGGCGATGCTCCGCACGTCTTCGACGTCCTTCTGCATGGCCGCCAACGCCTTGGCCGCTCGGATCCCCAGCTCGGCCAGGGCCGACAGCTCGCCGGCGCCCTGACCGTCCTGCGCCAGGCGCCCGAGGACGGCCTCGATCTCGTTCTTCCGCAGATACACGCGGCGGTCCCCGCGCTTCAGGACGAGGCGGGCCGCAACGAGCGCGCGCAGAGCTGGCCCTATCCGCGCGCCGGACATGTCCGGCTCCAGGACGCTGATGACGGTGTCGGTGTCGACCGGGACGCCGAGCGCCGCGACGGCCTCCGCGACCCGTTGCTGGTCGTCGGGCAGGCAGTCGACGAACATGCGCGCCAGGCGCTGGTGCATCTCGCCCAGCTCAACGGTGGACAGCCACGATGCGACCTCGTGAGCCGGTAGCGCGGGCGGCTCGCTGCTGAGGCACGCGTGCAGGAGTTCGGCGAGCCGGGGGTTCCCCTCCAGGCGGCCATGAACGCTCCGTAGCACGTCCTCTTCCAGACCTGTAAGGCCGTACCTTCCGTCGGGATCGAGCTTGGCGAAGTATTCGGCCAGGGACGGCGGCTCCAGCCCTTCGAGACTGATCCGGCACGCTGAATCCGTCCATGTCACACCCGTCGTCGCCACGGGCGGGTGCTGCGTCACGAAAACGACCTTGGCGAGCGACGGTCGTCGGCCCTGCACGGCGTCCAACGCCAGATCGAGCTGCGGGTCGCGCAGATGCCCCTCTTTGAGGAGGTTCTCGGCTGCGTCCAGCACGATCACCGGTCGGACGCCGCCGTCTCGCTTCAAACTATCCAGAGCCATCACCAGGCGTGCCGACGCGGACGGGCCAGCCACCTGGCTCGAACCGCGCGGCTCGATGTCCTTGAGCAGGGTCGGCACACCGATCTCCCCGTAGTGTGCGGCGTCGTGCCAGTGCACCGCCGAGGACTCGTCGTCCGGATCGCCCCGGCCCAGGTCGGCGAGGACCTTGCGGACCAACGCGGTCTTACCGATCCCGGGCGGGCCGCTGACCACGATCACGGATGTGACTTGGTCCTCCAGCGCCACGCGAAGACGACTGCTCAAATCGATCCGGTCGACGAAGTCCGACCCGCTCCTCGCCTGCTGGGCGGCCATGCGGCCGCTCTCAACGACGCCCCCGGCGTCGAAGAGCATGACCTCGCCCGCCTCCGAATCGATCGGGCCGAGCAGCAATCGGGTGAGTCGGCCTGCCAGCCGCGAGCACCATCGGCGGGCGTCCTTGGTGCCGGACGTGTAGGCACTGTGCAGCATCGCCTGCGCGAGGAGGGACACCTTCAGTTGCAAGTGCCAGTCCGACTCCCAGTTCTCCCGGACGACAAACCGCAGCGCCGGCTCGCGGAGCGCGTCTATGATCCTTCGCACCTCGCCAAGCATGCGGTCGTCGAGGCCGCCGTCGCGGCGGTTGCGCTCCAGATAGGTGAGATACGCCTCCTGGCTGCGGTCAGACGACGCCCCGATGCCGGGGGAGCAGAGTGAGAGCAACAGGGTGGCGAGATCCCGGCTTAGCGGTCCCCGCGGATCGTAGGCCTCCAGGTCGATCAGCCGGAAACCGTCCGGATGGACGTTCTTGTCGTACTCCGGCACGAGGATGTTGTCCCCGTGCAGATCACCATGCGTTCTTCCCACCAGATAGTGGATCTCCGCCTGGGCTCTGGGCAGGTCTTCGTCGAAGAGCCTCCATGGGTTCGGCAGCGGCGCGTCTTCGCCCCGCAGTTGCAGGAAGGCGGGCGCGAGCAGGCGGTGCCTTTCTGCCCACTCGCGTAGCCAGCCGCCCGGTCTGAAGCTCTCGCCGAGTTCGCAGCGCAGCAGCTCCGCTACCGTGGACTGCTCGGTGTCGTATTCCTCAGCGGCCCATTTCTCAAGAATCTCCGTCCACACCGTTTCGCAGGCTTGGGCGACCTGATCGGGTTTCACCTTCCCCAACGGGATTCCGTCGACCATCGACTGGCCGACCACGACGTCGTTTCCATCACATTTAACGGTCGGAAAGGCGATCTGGGCGAGGTGACGCTCGCCGAACTCCAGAGGCGATTCGTCCAGCGCCTGCTGGTGCAGCTGGCTTTGGCGTTTCTGGCCTGCCGACTTTCCCGGGCAGAATTTGATCACGCACCGGCGAGGTCGAGGCCTCGGACCGAGACTGGCGAGTATCGCCTTGGCCAGCCGGGCGCCGGAGTGGCCGCGCTCGATGGCCCTGACACTGCCGGCACGGATCCCGACATTCCCGTGCTGCAACCCCTCGATGATCGCCGTCGCGATCGCCGAGTCGTCGAACACCCGGGTCAGCTCCTGGTGGGCGGTGAGCTCCTGATCGGCGGTCATGACCGGGGAAACCGTCCTTCGACCAGCTGCATCCTGACCTGGAAATCGGCCTTGTCCCGGTCGTGGTGACGCTGGAAGAACCACGTCGGCAGGCGCGGCTGGAGCCGTCGCATATGAAAGAGCGTGTCCTGCACCTGCCGGGTGAAAAGCGCCAGCGTCGCGGGCGTGGCGAGCACCGGTGACGACGGGTCTTCAACGGCCGCACGCACCAACCCCAGCACGCGTAGCCGCTCCCGGGTGCTCGCCATCTGCGCCCGGTACATTTCCAGGCACAGGACCAGCAGGCCGAGCGAGGGCACGAACCATCCGGCGACCAATCTACTCACCGTTGCGCCAATGGCGAGCGTGAACAGCACGCCCGCGACGGACCACAGAACCAGAATTCCGAGCATCATTTGGGAGAAGCGGAGCCGGATGCGCGAGCCCCAGGCCAGGTTCTGCTCCAGGCAGAAGAGCACATCGTAGGGTGGCGCCGCGTTTGCCACGAGGTAATAGCCTCGCAGCCGGTTCTCGTCGCCGCGGAAACGCCGGCTGAGTTGGCTGACTTCGTCCTCGCCAACGCGATCCCCGACCGCGATGCGATTCCACGGCAGCCCGAGCAGGTCGGCGTCGAACATCTCCTGGAGCGTCGCGGCGGTCCGCAGATATCGCTCGGCCCAGGGCGCCATCACTCCTTTGTAAAGCGCCACCCAGAACGCGCCGATGAGGACGACCGCCGGGCCGTACTGTGAACCCGGCCCGATCAACAGGCCTGCGAGGGCCAAAACGATCGAGACGGTGAAACTCAAGGCCTGCGCGCGCTGGTTGTAAAGGTGAGTCACGGCGACGGCCTTGAGCAGGCGGATAGCCTCGACGCTGTCCTGCCGGTCGATGATGGGGTGGATACTCGTCACTGCCCCTCCCACGCATACCGGTCGACGCAGTGAGTGTCACACGGCCGATGGCCCCGCGGAACCACTGTGGCGCTACGTGGCCGCGCGGAATCCAAGCCTGGCCGGTTGGTGGGCCAGGGGCGGGCACCTAGGGCGTCCAAGGGCTTCATCGAGCATGTGTTCACCGGTGAGCAATACGCCCTGCGTTATCCCGGACAAAACGAAAGGATGGTGCTGGATTCCGTAGTGCCGCATGACGGCGCCGATGTTGTGCCTGTCGAAAACTATATGGCGGCGGCCTACTCGCGGTGGCCGCAGCGCTCAGTAGCGCGGCGCCGAGGCCACAACCGGACGACCGGGATCCGAGCGCCGACCTGGATGAGCTTGACGACGAACCTCAGTAGGTCCGCGCGTTGAAGGGCGGGAGCCGTTTGGCTTTCAGGATCGTGACAGCCTGTTTGGGAGTGCTTGGAGGGCTTGCGCGCCTCTGGTACGTGACCTCCAGCCGATTCACCTGTGCCGTGCGCCGCGGAGCTCGGCGTTGAGCCGCTCGACGGGGGCGGGTGGCGTCACGGTCGTCGGCCAGGCGACGCAAAGCTGGTCGGGGGCCGGCAGGGGCGGTCAGCCGGTCACGCGGCCGCACCGGCAGCCAGAACCTGCTCGCGAGCGGTGGCGGGATACAGCGCCAACGGGACGTCGCCAACCAGCGCATCGAGGACGCGTTGGCGTGATCGGCAACCACGGTGGAGAGGCTCCGGAGCGTTCCGGGGCCTCTCTTTGCGTATGGGCTGACCTGGGGAAACGCTACCCAAGGCGATCCGCGTATGTTCCGGGAACACTGCCGCGCGGCTGCGTTCGGTGGCATCTGGCTGCATCCGGCGCGACGACAGCAAGAGACGTTCTCGCAGGTCAGCGCATAGATGACCTGGTTGGGGTGGTGCGCCCGGCAGGATTTGAACCCGCGACCGTCGGATTAGGAGTCCGGAGCAAGGGCTGTCATCCGGTTGCCATGGGAGTTGGCGGCTGTTGCTCCATCCGCTTGTGCGCGGATACTGGCAGCTTTGAGAGGCGCTTCATGCCGCCTGCTGCTGATGCGTTTCGTGGCATACGAGCAAACAACGAGTGGACATGCGGTCCGTGCTGCTGCGGGCGTGCTCCGCTCCGAGCCGTGCAGCCGGCCTTGAGGTTGTCTCTCATCATTCATTGAGCTCTTTTCAACGTGATGCGGTCTCGCGGAGTTGAAGGGTGTGGATGGCTTTGGCGAGGCGGCCGGCGCGGTGGGGGCAGCAGCGCAGCTTGCGCAGGATGCGCCATGACTTGAGCTGGGCATTCGCGCGTTCGCCGGGTCCGCGGAGCCTGGCGTGTGCACGGTTGGCGTCCTTTTGCGGTTCGGGCTTGTCGCGTCCCTTGTAGGGCGTGAGGATGTGCGGGCCGGCGCCCTGGTAGGCCTTATCGGCCAGCACCGGCAGGCCGGTGGCGGCCAGTGCCCGGACGACGCCCCAGATCCTGGCCGCGGCCAGGTCGTGAACTGACCCGCGCAACGGTCCCGACACCCACAGCAGGCTCCCGTCCGGTGCGGCGATGACCTGGAGGTTCATGCCGTGGCGGCGGTGTTTCCCCGAGTAGTAGGGCCGGTCGGCGGCGACCCGGTCGATCGAGACCAAGGTGCCGTCCAGCAACAGGTACGGCAGGCCGTCCTTGACCGCTTTGGCCAGCGCCGCGCCGAGTTTGGGCGCGTGGGCGGCCAGTACGTCGACGGTCTCGTTGATGTAGCGCCATGCGGTGGTGGTGGAGACGGCGAATCCGGCGCCCAGTTCGGCGTAGGTCTCGCCCTTACGCAGGTAGACCAGGGTCATCAGTGCTTGCATGCCCGGGGGTAGGCGCCGGCCCTTGCTGCCGATGGCCCTTCGGTGGCGGCGGACCACACCGGTGGCGTAGGTCAGGGTCTGACGCGACAAAGGCAGCGAAGCACGGTACAAAAGCATGCGAGGCCTCTGGTGGGGACGGGGGTTGTGAGAGATCAACCGTCCTACCAGGGGCTTCTTGACGTCCGGCATCGTCCACGCCGTCCGCGATCATGCTGTGACCAGCGCCTCCGAAGCTGCCGCTGAAAAAGGCTCATTGACTCGTTCGATGAGCGCGCCCCTGAGTGGCTGCGGACCACTGCCGTCTGCGCTGGGAGAACGGCCCCACGGTGCTGTCCGAGCCGGTGGTGCCCGAACTGCCCCCGCCTGCGGGTGCAGATAAGAACGCCAGGATGTTGCGCTCCTGAATAGCCGGACTCCCCCCGCGTCCGCACCGGCACTGTACCCCGAGTGATGGCCAGCCTCCGCAACCTGGTCATCGCCCTCCAGCAAGCCATGGGGTGGACCAACCACGCAGCCGCCTGCGCCCACTACCGCGACCACCCTGACCACCCACTGCAGCTACTCGGTCTCGCGATATGAGACCGCATCGGCCCTGGTTTCCTTGGGGCCCCGGACACGGCGAGTCGGGGCCCTAAGGCCCTATTGAGCACTTCTCCAGCATTATAGATTTCCTTTCGCGGCGGGCGATCCGCCGGATCGGATTTCCGTGAGCGAGGAGCTCTGACACATGAAGAATGTGAAGATCACGGCCGTGGCCGGCGCTATGGGCGCGGTGGTCGTGACCGGCGGCTTTTGGGCGCTGAACAGCGGCGATGGGACAACGGAGGCGAAAAACGTCGCGAACGGCAACAGAATCGTCGGCGCCACGACCGATGGACTGGAGAATGGCACCACCGGAGCCGAGGGAACCGGCTCGAACAACACCGGCTCGAACAACACCGGCTCGAACAGCGCCGCCGCGCCCGACCGGCCCAGCGCCACGACCCAATTCGCCCGCGGCAAGGGCCCCTTCACCCATCAGAGCGATGAGGTCTATACCACCTACGAAGGGCAGGTGAGCTGCCTCCCAGGGAAGGCGTGGTCGATGGTCGCTGTCTTCCACGTCAGGGACGTGACCGCCGCCCGCGCCTACGTCAGCAAGATCGTGGCGACCTATCGGGCGCCGGTGACGTCGAAGCGCGTGACCCTGGGAGGCCAGCAGTTCTACCAGGCCGACGGAAAGCAGCTGCTGCGGAACGACGTCGCCAACATTGGCCTCATTCCGGCCGGCGGCAAGTGGACCCAGACGCACGTCGTCAACAGCTGGGTGAGTTTCGCTAAGGGGCCAGCCACCTTCCTGCGCAAGGCGCAGACCGGCCAGGCGCCGGGCACCAAGGAGGCCGTCTGGTGCGGCGGAACCGGCGGCCTGCAGATCAAGGTCCGGCCCCATTAGGCGAACCCCCGATGGGATGTCGTGCCCAGCCCAGGGCTGATGCGCTCTCATATTGCGAGAGCCCAGTAGTTGCAGTGCGTGGTCGGGGTGGGCGCGGTAGTGGTCGCAGGCGGCTGCGTGGTTGATCCAGCCCATGGTCTGTTGGAAGGCGATCGCCAGGTTGCGGAGGCGGCCATTACGCGTGGTGCTTGGTCTGCGCGGAGGCGGGAGGCGTCTTCGGCGAAGGTGACGTCGCGGATGTGGTGCAGAACCTCCAGCCGCCAGTGACCGCGGATGTGGCGGGCCGGTTCGGCCGGGCCGGCGCGTTCGGCGTTCAGGCCGGTGATGGCGTACAAGGTGGTGATGGTGGCCTTACCGGTCACGGTGTTTGAGGGCAACGCGTTTTCCGGACAGCTTCTTGATCGGTGATCTGCGGGCGAGGATCTACGCTGCACGACCTGCGGCATGGCGCGGCCACCATCCTGCTGCGCGCCGGACACGACCTGAGGTCGTGCAGGAGACGCTGGGGCTGTCGTCGATCACCATCGCCTCAGACACCTACACCAGCGTCCTGCCCGACCTGGCCCGCCAATCTGCCGAGGACGCCGCCGCCGTCATCCTCAACGCCCGCACCCAACCCGAGTGAACGGCAGCAACCGGCCGTGTCGTCCACTTGCCGGAGGCGTCACGCCGGTGACCGGCATGTGTTGACCATCGGACTCTTGACGTTGGTGTCCGCCCCCGAGCCGTTTCTGGGGGCGGACACCGACGCTCGTGCTGCGGGAGTAGTCGGCGGGTGGAGGCCGGCAACCGCCTGAGCCGGGGGCGTTCCAGCGGCCACAGGGGCTGCGGCCAGAGCGACGGTGGATGGGCGATTGCGGTGGAGCACGCTGGATGCGGCGACAGGTTCGCGACATCCGAGCGAACATCGAGCGAACACGGGGACGAAGCGGGACATAATTTGGGATCTTGGCAGTGGTAAGACTGCAGGTCAGGATGTGGCGCGCCCGGCAGGATTCGAACCCGCGACCGTCGGATTAGAAGTCCGATGCTCTGTCCAGCTGAGCTACGGGCGCTCGGCGCCCGGCGGGACGCCGGGACACAGTGTAAGGGTGCGCGTCGTCCGGCTCCACATCCATAACGGCGTTACCGCTGGGGCGGGGGTTCTATCTTGGGGTGCTGTGGCGGTGAACATTGAGGTGCCGCTCTCCGGCGGGGACGTTTCGGAGGGTGTGGTGCGGGTCGGGGAGACGGTGCGGCGGCCGCTGCGGGCGCACAGTCCGGCGGTTCACGGGCTGCTGCGGCACCTGGAGGACGTGGGGTTCGAGGCGCCGCGGGTGCTGGGGGTCGATGAGCTGGGGCGGGAGGTGCTCAGCTGGGTGCCGGGGGAGGTGCCGCACCGGCCGCTGGCGGCGGGTGTCGTCTCGGAGGACGTGTTGCGGGACGTGGGGCGGCTCCTGAGGCGGTACCACGACGCGGTCGCGTCGTACGAGGCGCCGGTGGGGGCGCCGTGGGACGCGGAGACGTCCAATGTGGACGGGGAGCCCGAGGTCATCGGGCATTGCGACGTGACGCCGGAGAACGTGGTCTTCCGGGGCGGGAGGCCCGTCGCTCTGATCGACTTCGACCTCGCGCGGCCCACGACGCGGGTGTTCGACGTGGTCACGGCGCTGCGGCACTGGGGGCCCATCGAGGATCCGGCCGATCGGGACGCCGTGCTCTACGGGGCGGACGTGGGCCGTAGGCTGCGGGTCTTCTGTGACGCGTACGGGCTTGACCGGGAGCGGCGGCGGGAGGTGCTGCCGGCGGCGCGGGTGAGGTTCGAGCGGTCCTATCGGGCCATGCGGGAAAGGGCTGAGCGTGGCGGGGGATGGGCGCGGATCTGGCAGGGGGGCGCCGGTCCCCGGATACGGCGGGCCCAGGACTGGCTGGAGCGGCACTGGGATGAGCTCGATGCGCGTCTCTGGTGAGGGGCTGGTTCTCGGGGTCGCGCTGGACGCCGTTCTCGGGGACCCGAAACGGTGGCATCCCGTGGCCGGGTTCGGCCGGGTGGCGTCGGCGGCGGAACGCCGGGTGTATGGGGATTCGCGCTGGCGGGGTGTTGTGTATGTCGGGGCTCTGGTGGGGGCCGCCGGGGTCGCAGGGGTCGTCCTTGAGCGGGTGAGCCGGCGGCCTGTGGTGCATTGTGTCGTTACCGCGGGCGTCACCTGGGCCGTGCTAGGCGGGACGTCCTTGGGACGTGAGGGGCTCTACATGGCGCGGGTGCTGGAGCGGGGGGACGTGGGGGCGGCCAGGGAGCGGCTTTCGCATCTGTGCGCGCGGGACCCGCGGGGGCTGGACGCGCGCGATCTGAGCCGTGCGGTGGTGGAGTCGGTGGCCGAGAACACGTCGGACGCGTCGATCGCGCCTCTGGTGTGGGGGGCGGTGGCGGGCATTCCGGGGCTGCTGATGTACCGGGCCGTCAACACGCTTGACGCGATGGTCGGGTATCGGAGTCCGAGGTACGAGCGGTTCGGGTGGGCGGCGGCGAAGCTCGATGATGTCGCGAACTGGGTTCCGGCCAGGGTGACGGGGGGATTGGTCGCTCTTTGCTCGGGGCGGGAGGCCTGGCGTGTTCTGCGGAGGGACGGGGGGAAGCATCCGAGTCCCAATGCCGGGCGCTGCGAGGCCGCTTTCGCTGGGGCGCTCGGGGTGAGGTTGGGCGGTGCCAACGCCTACGGCGGACGGGTCGAGCGGCGTCCCGAGATGGGGGACGGCCGGGCGCCCGAGGTCAGGGACATCCGGAGGGCCGTCAAGCTTTCGGCGGCGGTGACGTTCGCGGCGGCGGCCGTGGTCTGGAGCGTGCGGTGAGCGGGCTTCTGGTAGCGGGGACCACGTCAGACGCGGGCAAGAGCGTCGTCACGGCGGGGCTGTGCAGGTGGCTGGCACGGCAGGGCGTGAAGGTCGCGCCGTTCAAGGCCCAGAACATGTCGCTGAACTCGATGGTGACGAGCGATGGGGCGGAGATCGGGCGGGCGCAGTACATGCAGGCGCAGGCCGCGGGTGTGGAGCCGGTCGCGCAGATGAATCCGGTGCTGCTCAAGCCCGGAAGCGACCGCAGAAGCCAGGTCGTGGTGCTGGGGCAGCCCGTCGCGGAGGTCGACGCTCTCCAGTACGGGGCGCACAAGGAATGGCTCAAGGGCGTCGTGCTGGAGAGTCTCGAGGAGCTGCGGGCCAAGTACGACGTTGTCGTGTGCGAGGGGGCCGGGAGTCCCGCCGAGATCAATCTGCGGGGCGGCGACATCGTGAACATGGGGCTGGCGCGGGCCGCGAACCTGCCGGTTGTGGTGGTCGGTGACATCGACCGGGGCGGTGTCTTCGCGTCGCTCTACGGCACGGTCGCCTTGCTGGAGCCCGCGGACCAGGCGCTGATCGCCGGGTTCGTCATCAACAAGTTCCGGGGGGCGGAGGAACTTCTCGCGCCGGGGCTGGAGCAGCTCGCGATGCTCACCGGGCGGCCGACGCTGGGAGTGCTGCCCTGGAAACTCGGCCTGTATCTCGATTCCGAGGACACCCTGGCCCTGGACGCGCCGAGACCCGATGCGAAAGGGCCTTACGGGAAAGAGACCCTGCGCGTCGCCGTCGTCCGGTTCCCGCGCATCTCCAATTTCACGGACATGGACGCTCTGGCCTGCGAGCCAGGCGTCGTCGTCCGGTACGCGGCGAGTGCCGGCGATCTGGCCGAGGCCGATCTGGTGGTGCTCCCGGGGACCCGGGCGACGGTCGCCGATCTGGCGTGGCTTCGCGACCGGGGAATGGCCGGGGAGATCAGGAGAAGGGCCGAGGAGGGACGGCCGGTCCTCGGCATCTGCGGCGGCTACCAGATGCTCGCCGAGGAGATCGTGGACGGTGTCGAGTCCAAGGAGGAGAGAGCAGAGGGGCTCGGCCTCCTTCCCGCGAGAGTCGAATTCAAGAAGGAGAAGACTCTCGGGCGGCCTACGGGAAGCGCCTATGGCGAGACCGTGCACGCCTACGAAATCCACCACGGCATCGTGACCGCGGAAGGGGAGCCTTTCCTCGACGGATGCCGGAAGGGCGCCGTGTGGGGGACGACCTGGCACGGCGCGATGGAGAACGACGGCTTCCGGAGGGCGTTCCTCGCGGACGTCGCCCGGACGGCGGAACGGGAGTTCGTCCCGGCCCCGGACGTGTCGTTCGAGGCGCTGAGGGAGGCGACGCTGGACGCGCTCGGCGACCTCGTCGAGGAGCACATGGACACCGACGCCGTGTGGCGGATCATCGAGGGCGGCGCGCCGGGGGGCCTGCCCGTCGTCCCGCCCGGCGGAGCCCCGGAACCGCCCTCCGCGGCGGTAGGGTGATCCACTCGTGAACACAGGCGCACGCAGGCAGAGCACCAGGAGGAACGCCCCGTGACCGACCCGCGGTCCAAGCTGATCGTCCCGCTGATGAAGGCGCGGGTGCCGGCCGAGGTCCAGCTGGAGTTCCCGCTCCCGGCGGACGAGGAGCCGATCCGCGACCCGTTCGCCGCCGACCTGTACGTCACCTACGCGGTGGAGATCGCCGACGAGGGCGCCCCCGGCGGCCGCCGCTACGAGCACGTGGCGCGCCGGCACTGCGCCGACCTCGGGGTGGCGCAGGGCGAGCTGCGCCGCCACGCCGTGATCAACCTGCGCGACCTGCGTCCCGAGCTGAGCCTCAGCTGGTACCCGGACGTGCGCGCCGTGACGGTCTCGCTGGGCGCGTCCGCGCGCGGCGGGGGCCTGGAGTCGGGCCTGCTGCTGGACGAGGGGTTCCTGGAGAAGCTGGCGCAGGACGTGGAGGGCGACCTCGTCGTCGCGGCGCCCGCGCGGGACGTGTTCGTCGCGTCCGGCACCGGGCACCCGGACGGCGTCGACAAGCTCCGCTGGGCGGTCGCGCAGGTCTGGGCCGAGGACCGCGGGGACGACGGCGCCGACCCGGAGTGGGACGTCCCCGCCGGGAGCCTCCTCACGCACAACCTCCTGGTCCGCCGCGGCGGCACCTGGGACGTCCTCACGGACTGAGCCCGTCCCGGCCCCCGGAAAAACCGGGTGAGACGCCATGACCGGGATGCGTAATCTGCGGGTCATGGTGTCGACTCATCAGCTTCTTGCGTTCTCCGCGATGGCGCTGGCGATCATCCTGATCCCCGGGCCGTCCGTCCTGTTCGTCGTCGGCCGCGCGCTGGCGCACGGCCGGCGCACCGCGCTCGCGGGGGTGGTCGGCGGGGTGCTCGCCGCCCTGGTGCTGACCTCGGCGGTCGCGGTGGGCATCGGATCGGTCGTGGAACGCTCCGTCGTCGTGTTCACCGCGCTGAAGATCGTGGGGGCGGTCTACATCGTCTACCTCGGCGTGCAGGCCATCCGGCACCGGCGCTCACTCCAGGAGGCGATCGCCGGGAGCGAGGCGGACCGCGGGGGCGGCAGGGCCCTGCTCCAGGGCTTCTTCGTGGGCATCACCAACCCGAAGACGACCGTGTTCTTCGCGGCCGTCCTCCCGCAGTTCGTGGTGCGTGAGAACGGCCACGTCGAACTCCAGATGATGGTGTTCGGCGCGATCTTCGCGGTGATCGCGCTGTGCTGCGACAGCGTGTGGGGGATCGCGGCGGGGACGGCCCGCGACTGGTTCGCCCGCTCGCCGCGCTGCCTCGCGGCGATCGGCGGCACCGGCGGGCTGATGATGATCGGCCTCGGCGTCACCGTCGCGGCGACGGGCCGCAAGGACTGAGGCCCGGCTGGACCCGCGTCCCGCGCGGCGCGGTCAGGGCCCGGCGGTGCTGATCACGGCGCCGCTGCCGACGAACAGCCCGGCGCCGATCGCGCCCCCGATCGCGAGCATCGTCATGTGGCGGCGGCGCAGTCCGGCGCGGTCACCGCTCTCGGACATCACGGCAACGGTAGGTGACCTGCGCGGATGCGTCCGACGGGGGTCAGACCCCGCAGAGCGCGAAGTCGTCGAAGACCGCCTGCGGCCATCCGGTGGCGCCCGCGTTGCGGACGACGAGCAGGCCGCTGTTACCGGGAACGCTGCTCGGCGGGGTGGCGGCGGACGAGGCGACGGGCTTCCCGTTCACCCACATGGCGAGGTCGATGTTGCCGTCCTCGCGCTTGACGCAGGCGACCTGGAGGCGGTCGGTGCCGCGCGGCTTGGGGACGGTGCCGGTCGTCACCGTCTGCGCCTGCCAGGTGGACAGCTTGGCGATGCGCGCGCGCCCGTCCGAGCTGAGGAGGAACGCGTAGCCGAAGCCTCCGTGGCAGTACACGCCCGCCTCGCCGAAGGCGTCCTTCGGTGTCACCTCGGCCTCGATGAGCTGGGAGTCGGGGATCCTGCCCGCCGGAGCGTCGACGGTCGTGCGCGCGGCCTTCGGCAGGACGTGGATCTCGTACTTCCGGTCGCGGTAGGCCGCGTCGAACACGGGGGTGGCGGCCGTCTTCCAGCCGGAGTCCACGTCGTTGAACCGGTCGTCGAAGATCTTGTCCTTGACCTCCGGCGGTTCGTCGCCGAGGACGGAGGCCGAGCCGGGGCCCGAGGCGTCCGGGGCGTCCTCGCCGCCCGGGATGTTGAGGGCTCCGATCACGGCGGAGACGGCGAGGACCGCGCCGGTCGCGACGATGAGCAGGCCCCGGTTGCGGTGCGGCGACGGCCTCCTCGCAGCGGCCGCCGGGACCTCCGCGCCGACCGGACGCGTCGGCGGCACGGAGTCGACGCTCGTCAGAAGCGCGGGCGCAGGCGCGGGCGCGGGCTCCGGCTCCGAAGCGGGCGGAGTCGCGGGCGGCTCGTCCCGGCCGGTCAGCGCCTGGAGCAGCTGGTTCACCGTCGGACGGTCGGCGGGGTCCTTGGCCAGCGACCGGGCCACCAGGTCGCGGACGGCCGGGTCGAGGCCGTCCAGGTCGGGGTCGCCGGACGTCACCCGGCTGATGACCTCCGGGAGCGTCCCGCCGCCGAACGGGGCGCGCCCGGTGCCCGCGTAGGCGACGACGCAGCCCCAGGAGAACACGTCGGCGGCGGGCGTGATCTTCCGCTCGTGCATCAGTTCGGGCGCGATGTAGGCGGGCGTGCCGACGAACTGGCCGGTCCTGGTCGGGCCCTCGGTGGCGTCCAGGGCCCGGGCGATGCCGAAGTCGATCACGCGCGGCCCGGTCGGGGACAGCAGCACGTTGGACGGCTTGAGGTCGCGGTGCACGATCCCGGCGCCGTGGATCGCGCCCAGCGCCGTCGCGATGTTGACCGCGAGGGCCTCCAGGTCGCCGCCGCGCAGCGGGCCGCCGGTCTTGACGGCCTCCTCGACGGACGGCCCGTTGACGTACTCGGTCACCACGTACAGCGGGTCGCCGTCGAGGCGCGCGTCCAGGACGGCGGCCGTGCAGAACCGGCTGACCTGCCGCGCCGCCGTCACCTCGCTGCGAAACCGGTCGTGGAACGCCTCGTCGTCGGCCAGCTCCGCGTTGATGACCTTGACCGCGACCCGCCGTCCCGACTCGTCCTCGCCGAGGTAGACGGTGCCCATGCCGCCCCGGCCGAGGCGGGCGGTGAGCACGTACGGGCCGAGCAGCCGCGGGTCTCGGTCGCGGAGGGGCGCCTGCATGGCTCGACTCCCGGGGGGTGGAGAGGGGCTGTGATTCAGTCTGTCGTACGGTCAGTCTCTTTGACGCCCGATCATGGGGCATCAGTTCACCGGACAGCGGGAGGAAATGTGGACGTGACGGCGGACGTGCTCGGCCCCGGGTACGAGGCGATCGAACTGCCGATGGGCCGCGACGCGGAGGGCGAGGTCGTGGCGACGCTCGTGCGGCGCCGGGGCGGCGGCGACCCGTCCCGGCGGGCGGTGCTCTACCTGCACGGCTTCGTCGACTACTTCTTCCAGCGGCACCTCGCGGACTTCTACGTCGAGCTCGGCTTCGACTTCTACGCGCTCGACCTGCGCAAGTACGGGCGCTCGCTGCGCCCGCACCAGACCCCGAACTACGTCGAGAGCCTGTCGGACTACTTCCCGGAGATCGACGAGGCGGTGCGGATCGTCCGGGACGTGGACGGGCACGACACGCTGCTGCTGAACGGCCACTCGACCGGAGGCCTGGTCGCCGCGCTGTGGGCCGACAGGGCCAGGGGCAAGGGCCTGGTCGACGGAGTGTTCCTCAACAGCCCGTTCCTGGACCTCGCCGAGCCGCTGGTGATGCGCAAGGTCGGCGCGGGCCTGGCGCGGGCGCTGCGTCCCCGGTTCCCGAAGGCGAAGCTGCCCGCGGGCGTGTCCGACCGGTACCCGCGCAGCATCCACCGCGAGCACGAGGGCGAGTGGGAGTTCGACCTCGCCTGGAAGCCGCTCGCCGGGTTCCCGGTGCGGGCCGCGTGGCTGGCGGCCGTCCGCCGGGGGCAGCTGCGCCTGCACCGCGGCCTGGACGTCGACGTCCCGGTGCTGGTCATGGCGTCGACGCGCAGCGTCCGCCCGACCCGCAGGGTGCTGGACGTGACGGGCGCCGACGCCGTCCTGGACGTCGAGCACATGGCGAGGTGGGCGCCGCGGATCGGGCGGCACGTCACGCTCGTGCGGATCGAGGGCGGCCTGCACGACCTGGTGCTGTCCGCGGAACCGGCCCGCTCGCAGGTCTTCGTGGAGCTGGCCCGCTGGACGAACGGCTACCTGCCGGACCGGCCGGCCCCCCGGCCTAGCTGAGGATCTTCGACAGGTCGAAGTCGTCGAAGTCGACGATGATCTGCTGCGCGGCGTTGCCGCCCCGGATGACCTCCAGACCGGCCTTGCCGTTGCCGAGCGGCTGGTCGGTGTCGGTCTTGTCGATGGCCAGATGGCCGTTCACCCAGAGCCGCAGCCGGACCTGCTTGCCGTCGTCGCCGCTCTCGCACGCGATCTGGAGCTTGTTGGACTCGCCCTCGGAGTAGCCGGGGACCGAGTCGGGGTTGTCGAGCTCCTTGGTGCCGCGGTCCTTGGTGGCCTTGCGGAGCACCGCGCCCTTGCCGTCGTTGCGGACCAGGAACATGTAGTAGTTGTCGTCGGCCGAGCGGCAGTAGAGCCCGTACATGCCGTCGGGGGACCCCTCGGCCACCTTGGCGCTGACCGTGGCCAGCATCGGGTCGGGGGCGAAGTCGTCCTTGGGCACGTCGCGCCCCATCGTGCCCAAGGTGCCGTAGGTCTGGATCCGGTAGGCGCCGTTGGTGTAGCTGTACTGCTCGCTGAAGCTGCCCCAGCCGGAACTGTCGCTGGAGAACTCGTCGCTGAACGTCGTGGCCAGGTCGTCGGGCGGGCCGTCCGGGCGCAGGGCGAGGAACCCGACGACGGCGAGCAGGACGACGGCGGCCGCGACGGCGCCCCCGATGACCAGAGGGCGCCGGGAACGCCCGCCGCCCGGGCGGGGGGCGGGATGCGCGTCCTGGCGGGTGGCGCCGGTCCCCGGCGGCGCCGCGACCGGCGGGGTCGGCTGCTGGAAGGTGGCCTGGGCCGTCCGCGCCTGGACGGTCGGCTCGCTCGCGGGTCCGTGCCAGCTCGCCTGGACGGTCTCGGCGAGCCTCGCCGGGTCGGCCTGGCCGTTGCCGACGAGCCGTCCGAGCAGGTCCTGGACGGTCGGCCGCCGGCGCGGGTCCTTGTCGAGCGCGGCGGCGACGACGTCGCGCAGTGCGGGGTCGAGCCCGTCGAGCTTCGGCTCCTCGTGGACGACGCGGTAGAAGATCTCCGGGACCGTGGTGCCCGCGAACGGGGGGTGCCCCGTCCCGGCGTAGGCGACGACGCAGCCCCACGAGAACACGTCGGAGGCTGAGGAGACCGGCTCGCCGCGCAGCAGCTCGGGCGGCAGGTAGTTCGGGGTGCCGACGAACTGGCCGGTGCGGGTGGGGCCGTCGGCGGCGTCGAGGGCGCGGGCGATGCCGAAGTCGATGACGCGGGGGCCGGTGGAGGACAGCAGGACGTTGGCGGGTTTGAGGTCGCGGTGCACGATCCCGGCGCCGTGGATGGCGGCGAGCGCGGTGGCGACGCCGACCGCGAGGCCCTCCAGGTCGGAGCCGGGCAGCGGACCGCGCTCGGAGACGGCCTTCTCCAGGCTCGGCCCGTCGATGTACTCGGTGACGACGTACAGGGGGTCGGTGTCCAGCTCGGCGTCCATCACGGGCGCGGTGCAGAACCGGCGGACCTGCCGCGCGGCGGTCACCTCGCGCCGGAACCGCTCCCGGAACGTGCCCTCGCCCGCGAGCTCCCGGTTGATCATCTTTACGGCGACGCGGCGCCCGGCGCTGTCCTCGCCGAGGTAGACCGTCCCCATGCCGCCCCGGCCGAGCCGCCCGACCAGCCGGTAGGGGCCGAGCTCTCCGGGGTCGCCGGGGCGCAGGGTCTCGCCGTTCTCTCCTGCGTGCGTGGTCATCATGATCCTGAGGGGCGTCGGGAGTCTTTGTGGTTGAACCCTAGCGGTCCACGATAATTCGGACGCGCCAAGCCGTCAGTGCGTTCGGCGTGCGCGCGGAAGAGTGCGGAAGGGCGGCAGCTTCTCGCCGGTGAGCCCGAACGCGTACGCCACGACCCGGCTGGACCAGCGCTGGCAGCCGACGACCAGCGCGTACAGGGCGCGCGGGTAGCGGCCGGTGAACGGGATGACCAGCCAGCTGAGCAGCATGACGACCACCAGGGCCGCGTACATGAGCAGCATCACGACCAGGTGCGGGACCACCAGCAGGCCCCTGAGCAGGGTGAGCCAGCGCCGCGGGCCGCGCCACGCGGCCGGGAACGGCAGGTCGACGAGGACCGTCTCCTCGCCCGGACCGGGTTCGCGCACCGCGGGCGCCGGCGCCGGGGCCTCCGGCGCGGGCCTGGGCGCCGGGACCTCGACGGCCGCCGGCCGGCCCGCGTCCGGGGCGGGGGCCGGCTCCGCGGCCGGATCCGGCCCCCGCCACGACGCCGAGATCGTCTCCACGGCCTGGGTGAGGTCGGCCTTCTCCTGCCCGACGAGCAGGGTGAGCAGCCGCCGCGCCGTCGGCCGGTCGCGCGGGTCCTTGCCGAGCGCGGCGGCGACGATGTCGCGCAGCCGCGGGTCCAGGCCGGTGAGGTCGGGCTCGTCGTGCTCGATGCGGCGGAACGTCTCGGCGACGGAGCCGCCCTGGAACGGGGGGCGCCCCGTCCCGGCGTAGGCGACCACGCAGCCCCACGAGAACACGTCCGACGCCTGCTCGACCGGCTCGCCCCGCAGAACCTCGGGCGCGATGTAAGACGGGGTGCCGACGAACTGGCCGGTGCGGGTGGGGCCGTCGGCGGCGTCGAGGGCGCGGGCGATGCCGAAGTCGATGACGCGGGGGCCGGTGGAGGACAGCAGGACGTTGGCGGGTTTGAGGTCGCGGTGCACGATCCCGGCGCCGTGGATGGCGGCGAGCGCGGTGGCGACGCCGACCGCGAGGCCCTCCAGGTCGGAGCCGGGCAGCGGACCGCGCTCGGAGACGGCCTTCTCCAGGCTCGGCCCGTCGATGTACTCGGTGACGATGTACGGCGGGTCCTGGTCGAGCTCGGCGTCGATCACGGGCGCGGTGCAGAACCGGTGGACGCGCCGCGCGGCGGTCACCTCGCGGCGGAACCGGGCGAGGAACGCCGGCTCCCCGGCCAGCTCGCGGTTGACGACCTTCACCGCGACCCGCCGGCCGTCGGGCTCGGCGGCCAGGTAGACCGTCCCCATGCCGCCGCGGCCGAGCCGCCCGAGCAGGCGGTACGGGCCGAGAACGCGGGGTTCGTCGTGCTCCAGCGGTCCGGCGGCGTACGTCGTCATGGGGGGGCGGCGCTCCTTGTAAGATCGTCTGTCGGGGGCCAGCCTAGGGGAGGCGGCGGGAACCCGGCGGGACGGTCAGGGGATCAGCAGGAGCTTGCCGGTGCTGCGCCTGGCCTCCAGATCGGCGTGCGCGGCGGCGGCCTCGGCGAGGTCGTAGCGGCGGCCGACGTGGACCTTCACGGCCCCCGACTCCACCCACGCGTAGACGTCGGCGGCGCGCTCCAGCAACTCCTCGCGCTTCTCGACGTAGTGGGCGAGGGACGGCCGGGTCAGGAACACCGACCCGGCCCGGTTGAGGCGCTGCGGGTCGAACGGCGGGACCGGGCCGCCCGCCGCCCCGTACAGGGCCAGGGTGCCGCGCCGCCGGAGGCTCTCCAGGCTCCCGTCGAACGTGGGAGCGCCGACGCCGTCGTACACCACGGCGACGCCCTCGCCGCCGGTGAGCTCCCGCACGCGCTCGGGGAACCCGTCATAGCCCATCGTGGCGTCCGCGCCCGCGTCCTTCGCCAGCTTCTCCTTCTCCGGGGTGGACGCCGTCGCGATCACCCGGGCGCCGAGGGAGACGGCCGCCTGCGTGAGCAGCAGCCCCATCCCGCCCGCCGCCGCGTGCACGAGGACGGTGTCGCCCTCCCGGACCGGATACGTCGACCTGGTCAGGTAGTGCGCGGTCATGCCCTGCAGCAGCGACGCCGCCGCGTCCTCCAGGCTCACCCCGCCGGGCACGGGGACGACCTTGTCCGCCGGGACGACGGCCTTCTCCGCGTAGCCGCCCTGCACGTTCGCCCACGCGACGCGGTCGCCCGCCGAGAACTCCCGGACGCCCTCGCCGACCGCCGCGACCGTCCCGGCCGCCTCGACGCCCGGCGTGTAGGGGGTCTCCTGCGGGTAGGCGCCGGTCCGGTAGTACACGTCGATGAAGTTGATCCCGGCCGCCGCGACGTCGATCAGCACCTCGCCGGGCCCGGGCTCCGGGGCGGGGCGCTCGGACGCCTCCAGGACCTCCGGGCCGCCGGGGCGGGTGATGACGATCGCGCGCATGTCGTTCTCCTGACGGTCGGTTCGCGGTGACGTTCCGGGAGAACCCGGGGTCCTCGGAAGCTATTCCACGGGAGGGGCGCTCACACCCAGTCGCGCATGGTCCGGCTGACGAGCGTCACGGCCTCCTCCACGCGGGCGGCGACCGTCCCGGGGTCCCAGATGTCGTGGCGGGCGCAGTCCTCGAACGCGACCTTGGTCGCGGCCAGGTAGAACGACACGACGATCCGCGGCCGCAGGTCCTGCTCCATGTCGACGCCCTCGCGGCGCGCGATCTCGGTGGCGAGCGCCTCCGCCGACGCCGAGTACCGCGCCATCTGCGCCGCCATCAGCGACGGCGTCGCCTCGATCACCTGCCGGACGCGGCGGAACCGGGCGCTGTCGGCGGGGTCGCTCTCGGCGATCGTGCGCAGCACGACGCGCAGCGACTCGAACAGCGCGGTGAACGGCCGCTCCTCGGGGGGACGGGCCGCGAGGGCCTCCTCCAGCACCTGGTCGTGCTCGGTGAGGAAGCTCGTGACCACGTCCTCCTTGGTGCCGAAGTAGCGGAAGAAGGTGCGCTGCGACACCTCGACCGCCGCCACGATCTCGTCGATCGTCGTCGCCTCGTACCCCTGGGCGAGGAACAGGTCCAGGGCCGCGTCGATGAGCGCGAGGCGGGTCCGCTGCTTCTTGCGCTCGCGGAGCCCGGCCAGGGCGCGGTCCTGCTCGGCACCGTGCCCGTGGACGCGGTGGTGTGTGTGGCCTGACGGGTCGCCGGCGGGGACGGCGCTCATCGGCTCGCTCCTTCTTTTTTGGCTGACGCGGGCGATGCCCGCCTCACAGAGGCTTTTATCACGGACGGCCCCTCCGCATGCGGGCCAGGTTCCGAGGACCGGAAACCATCCGCGCGGTGATTGGCCCGTATCCGGACGGCGCGTTACACCGCTTCTGCGGACCATCCCCTGGCGGGCGGGGTACACCCGTCCCCACTCTTGGGATTCTCCCCGCACGGCCGCCGGATCGGAGTCATGCTGAGGACCGGTCACCAACCGTCGCCGGAGGATCGCTCAAGGTCATGACGGCGGCTCGGATCGGCTGAGGCGGCTGATGTGTCTGTAGTCGGTGGGCGGGAGATCGCCGAGATGCGCCGGCGTCACCTCGCGGCGCTCGCGCGCGAGGTCGAGGCCCGGGGCCTGGCCTGGCGGTTCGCCGGGCCCGGGGAGTCCCTGCTGGCCGTCTACGTGCCGGGCACGGGACGCCACGTGATCGTTCTCGCCACCCCGTGCGGCGACGGCTGGTACTACCTGTGGCCGGCGGGGGGCATGGCCGACGCCGACCGCCCCGCCGAGGTGGCCGACCGCGTCCGCGCGCTTCTCGGCTGACCCCGCCTTGCTCCCCGGGCCCGGGGTTCCCTAGACTCATGCTCCGAACGTTTGTTCGAGAACGAGGTCCGCATGCTCTTCCCCCGTGCGGCGAGCGCGAGGGGGAGGCTGATGACGCGCGTGTTCGGCGATCCGGTGGACGTCTGGGTGAGCGACGGCCGTCCGGTCCGGTTCGTCTGGCGTGGCCGGCTCTACACCGTCCGGCGGGTGCTGGAGCACTGGGTCACGACCCGCGACTGGTGGCGGGAGCGGCAGCCCGACGGCGAGGCCACCGGCGAGCGGGAGTTCTGGCGGATCGAGGCGACCCCGGACCGGGAGATCGGCGTCTACGAGCTGCGTTATGACGTGGCCGCCGACAGCTGGCTGCTATCCCGGGTATGGGACTGACGTGCATATTCATGTCGCTTCGTCCTATTCGCTCCGGTTCGGTGTGGCGCCGCCCGCGGCGCTGGCGGAGCGCGCGGCGGTCCTCGGCATGGAGACGCTGGCGCTGACCGACCGCGACGGCCTGTACGGCGCCGTCCGGCACGTCCGGGCGTGCGCGGACGCGGGGATCGGCGCCGTCGTCGGAGCCGACCTCAGGGTCGCCTCCACCGGGGAGGAACGCGTCGTGGTCCTCGCCGAGGGCCGCGCCGGATGGCGGTCGCTGTGCCGGCTGGTGACCGCGGCGCACGCGGCGGGCGAGCGCGGCCGCCCGCTGGTGACCAGGGAGATGGTCGGCGCCCACGCCGAGGGACTCATCGTCCTGCTCGGCCCGGCGTCGGACGTCGGGCGGGCCCTCACCGGGCGGCGCCCGGACGTGGCGGCGGCCCGGCTGGCGGCCTGGCGCGCCACCGCCGAGACCGTGATCGAGATCGTCGATCACCGCGACAGGGGCGACGGCCCGCGGGCGGCGCGGATGCTCGCGCTCGCCCGCGAGGCCGGCGTGCCCGCCGTGCTCGGCAACGCCGTCCGCTACCTGGACCCGTCGGACCACCCGGTCGCGCAGGTCCTGGACGTGACGCGCCGCCTCGTCCCGCTCGACCGGCGGCACCTGGACGACCGCACCGGCCAGGCGTACCTGAAGTCGGTCCCCGAGATGCGCCGGGTCGCGGAGGGGATCTGCGGCCCGGACGGGGCGGAGGCGCTGCTCGCGGCCACCCGGCGGCTGTCGGAGCGCTGCGTCCTCGATCCCGGCCGCGACCTCGGCATGGACGAGGTCCACCTGCCGGCCGTCGACGGCGACCCGCACGCGCGGCTCGCCGCCCGGTGCGCCGACGGGATGGCGCGGCGCGGGCTCGACGGGTCGCGTGAGGCCGCGGCCCGGCTCGACCAGGAGCTCGGCGTGATCGGGCGCAAGGGCCTGGCGCCGTACTTCCTCACGGTCGCCGACGCCGCCGCGCTGATCAGGGCGCGCGGCATCCGCTGCGCGATCCGCGGCTCGGGCGCGGGCAGCCTGGTCAACTACCTGATCGGCATCGGCGACCTGGACCCGCTGCGGCACGACCTGGTGATGGAGAGGTTCCTCGCCGACAGCCGCGAGGGGCTGCCCGACATCGACCTGGACGTGGAGTCGGCCCGCCGGCTGGAGGCCTACCAGGCGCTGTTCGACCGGTTCGGCGCGGACGCCACGGCGTGCGTGTCGATGATGGAGACCTACCGGGCGCGCAGCGCGCTGCGCGACGTCGGCAACGCCGTCGGGCTCCCGCCGCACGAGATCGACGCCATCGCCAAGGCGTTCCCGCGGATCCGGGCGAACCAGATCCGCGCGGCGCTGGACGACCTGCCCGAGCTGCGGCAGAGCAACCTGGCGGCGGGGCGCCTGGAGGTGCTGTTCCGGATCGCCGAGCGCCTGGACGGGCTGCCCCGCCACATCGCCATGCACCCGTGCGGCGTCCTGCTGTCGAACCCGGGCCTGCGGGACCGGACGCCGGTCGAGCGCGCCGCCGTGGGGTTCCCGATGAGCCAGTTCGACAAGGACGACGTCGAGGCGATGGGGCTGCTCAAACTCGACGTGCTCGGCGTCCGGATGCAGTCGGCGATGGCGCACGCGGTGGCGGAGGCCGCCCGGGTCACGGGGGAGACGATCGCGCTGGAGGACATCCCGCGCGACGACCCCGCGACGTACGCGCTGGTGCGCACGTCCCGGACGCTCGGCTGCTTCCAGATCGAGTCGCCCGGCCAGCGGGAGCTGATCGGCCGGCTCCAGCCCCGCGACCTGGACGACCTGGTCATCGACATCTCGCTGTTCCGCCCCGGCCCCGTCAACTCCGACATGGTGACGCCGTTCCTGGAGGCCCGCGCCGGGACCCGGGAGCCCGCCTACCCGCATCCCGACCTCGAACCGGCGCTGCGGGAGAGCCTCGGCGTGATCGTCTTCCACGAGCAGGTGCTGCGCGTCATCGACGTGATGACCGGATGCGGCCTGTCCAAGGCGGAGGCGGCGCGCCGGAGCCTGAACCACGAGCGGGGCCAGGCCGTGGTCGGCGCCTGGTTCCGGGAGCGGGCGCTGGCGCGCGGCTATGACGGGGCGACGGTCGAGCGCGTGTGGCGGATGCTGACCGCGTTCGGCGCGTTCGGCTTCTGCAAGGCCCACGCCGCGTCGTTCGCGCTGCCCACCTACCAGTCGGCCTGGCTGAAGCGGCACCACACGGCCGCCTTCTACGCCGGCGTCCTCACCCACGACCCCGGCATGTACCCCAAGCGGGTCATCCTCGACGACGCCCGGCACTTCGGCGTCCCGATCCTGCCGCTGGACGTCAACCGCTCGGACGCGGACTGGCGCGCCGAGCCCGTCCCGGCGGGCGGCCCGGCCGGGATCCGGGTCGCGCTGAGCGAGGTCAGGGGCATCTCCGACGCCGAGATCGGCAGGATCGCCGGGGCCCGGCCGTACCGGTCGCTGCCCGACTTCTGGCGCCGCGCCCGGGTCTCGCGGCCGATCGCCGAGCGGCTGGTCCTGGCGGGCGCGTTCGACGCCCTCCACGAGGGCGTCCCGCGCCGCGACCTGCTGTGCCGCGTCGGCGCCCTCGACCGGGTCACCGCCCGTCCCGCGCACGTCCCGGAGGGCCAGCTCCCCCTCGGCCGGGAGGACGGCGACGGGGACCTGACCGGCGTGGAGGCCGGCCTGGCGGAGGAGATCCCGGCGGGCGGGCTGCCGCCGATGACGCCCGCCGAGGTGGTCGAGGCGGAGCTGGACATCCTGGGCATGGACGTGAGCCGGCACGTCATGACCTTCTACGCCGGGCTGCTCGCCGGGCTCGGCGCCGTCCGCGCCGCCGACCTGCCGGGACGTCCGGACAAGAGCGAGGTCCTGGTCGCCGGGGTCAAGGTGGCGACGCAGACCCCGGCGGTCAGGTCGGGGCAGCGCGTCATCTTCGCCACTTTGGACGACGCGACCGGCCCGGTCGACCTCACGTTCTTCGAGTCGGTGCAGGACCGCTGCGCCGCCACCGTGTTCGGCTCCTGGCTGCTCGTCGCCCGGGGCCGGCTCCGCCGCGCCGGCGACCGCGCCGTCTCGATCACCGCGAACGCCTGCTGGGATCTGAACGCCCTGCACGAGGAGTGGCGCCGCGGCGGCCCGGACGCCGTCCGGGCGGCCATGGCGGGCCCGCCCGGCCGGGGGCGTCCGGTGGGCCGCCGCATCGTCCAGCCCACGGGCTTCGCGATGTCGCCGTACTCCGACATCGGCCACGCAGGCCCGGCCGTCAGGCGCCCGCCGCGCACCGCCCTCTGGCACACCAGCCAGGGAAGCTCCGGCCCCACCCCTACCTGATCCGGTCCGAACCGGTCACCGGGTGATCTGGATCCGGGTGATCTGGAAGACGGTGGCCATGCACAGGGCGGCGGCCAGAGCCTGGAAGGCGGCCGCGGCCACGCCGACGTGCACGTCGAGGCGGGCGTCGGCGAGGGTCTCGACGCTGCCGTGCGCGAACACGCGGCCGAGGACGAGGCCGAGCAGGGCGCACGCCCACCAGCCCACGACGACGAGCCCGGCCGCCTGGCGCTCGGCCGTCCGGTACCGGCCGCTGTTCACCCACACCTCGTAGACCATCCGGGGCGGCAGCCACAGGTTGACGACCGGGAGGAACCAGCCGAGCAGCACCCAGGCGCGGTGGTGGCGGTGCGGGCCGGGGGACTGGTGGAACGCCCGCCACAGCCAGGTCAGGTACAGCAGGCCGGTGACCGCCGCCATGATCGTGCCGATCGTGAACACGTCCGCGTAGGGCGCGAGGGCCTTGCCGGTGGCGGCGGCGTCGTAGCTGTCGTGCGTCGCGCCGTGCAGCGGGCGCGCCAGCCTGAGCAGGCTGATCCCCGAGCCGAGGGCCACGAACGCGTTGAAGCCGAGCAGCATGAACACGGCCACGCCGACGGCGCGGAAGTCGCGGCGCCGCGCCCACGCGCCGCAGGCCGGGCACCGGTCGACCTCGGTCGGGATGATGTCGCCGCACAACGCACACGGCATGATCCACCTCCCCAGGGCCTTTGCTGTTGGCTGTTTTGGATACTACGTACGTTTGACTGGCACGGCCCAACGGGAGTTCAGGCCCTTACAGGATCGTCACATGTGAAATACGAGCCATGTCGCCGCGCCCGTCGCGGCCGAGACCGCGGCGGCCCAGGCGGCGAGGCGCCCGAGGCCGCCTGTGGACAGCAGCCGCTCGGGACGGAACCCGGTCACCACCAGCAGCGCCCACCATTCGGCGGTCAGCGCGATCGTCGCGTACAGCGACCCGAGGCCGATCAGGGCGAAGAACAGGACGGTGCCCGCCGGGGTCGCGACGTGCGCGAACAGGGCGGGGCCCCGTGCCGGTCCGTGCAGGCCCCGCCGCAGGGCCAGCAGGACGGCGCCCCAGCCCACGGCGAACAGCACCCACACGACCAGCACGGTCACGGGCAGTCCGTTCAACGACTCCGGTGCCAGTGCCGAGCCTCCCCCGTCTTCCGTCCCTTCCCCGTCCGCGTTCCCTCGCCGAGGCCGTCAGGTCATGAGGCCCGACTCCCAGGCCCATGCGGCCGTCGCGACCCGGTTCCGCGTGTCCAGCTTGCGGTTGACGCTGCCGAGGTGCGTCTTGACCGTGGAGAGCGACACGTACAGCTCCGCGGCGATCTCCTCGTTCGTCCGGCCGCGCGCGACGAGCCTGACCACGTCCAGCTCCCGTTCGGTGAGCGGCTCGCGCGGCCGGACGGGTCGCGCGGGCGGCCTGGCCAGGTGCTCCAGCAGCCGGACGGTGACGGACGGCGACACCAGCGACCCGCCGTTCGCCGCCGCGCGGACGGCCTCCACCAGCAGCGCGGGCCCGCTGTCCTTCAGCAGGAACCCGACCGCGCCGCCGCGCAGCGCGCCGTAGACGTACTCGTCCATGTCGAACGTCGTGACGATCACGACGCGGGGCGGGTCGGGGACGCCCGGCCCGGCGAGGGCGCGGGTCGCCTCCAGCCCGTCCATCCGCGGCATCCGGATGTCGAACAGGCACACCTCGGGACGCAGGCGGCGGGCCAGCGCGACGGCCTCGGCGCCGTCGGCGGCCTCCCCGACCACCTCCATGTCGGGCTGCGAGTCGACGATCATCCGGAACCCGGTCCGGACCATCTGCTGGTCGTCGGCGATCAGTACGCGGATGGTCACCCTGCCGATTGTGTCGCATCACCGGTTATCCGTCCGAAACGGGGAGCCGTGCGACGACCTCCCACCCGCCCTCGGGGCGCGGGCCCGCGTGCAGCCGCCCGCCGAGAGCGCCGACCCGCTCACCCAGCCCGGTGAGCCCGAACCCGCCGGACGGCAGCCGCCGGCCGCCGCGCCCACGCCCGTCGTCCCGCACGGCGACCTCGACGTCGCCTCCGACCCGCGCGAGCGTGACCCGCACGGACGCGGCGTCGGCGGCATGCTTGCGGACGTTGGTCAGCGCCTCCTGCACGACGCGGTGCGCGGACGCCGCGACCTCCGGCGGAAGCGTCCCGAGGCCGGGCTCCAGCGTGAGCGCGGCCGGCGGGTGGGTGAACCCCTCGACGAGGTCCCTGAGCCGCGCGATGTCACCGAGCGGACGGGTACTGGAGCCGCCGTCCGGGACGGCCTCCCCGTCCGCGGCGTCGACGTTCTGGGCGTCGCGCAGCAGCCCGACCATGCGCCGCATCGACGTGAGCGCCTCGGTGCCGGCCTTCTCGATCTCGCCGAGCATCCGGTCGAGCTGCTCCTGCGTCTGCGCGGCGCCGGACCCGGCCGTGAACCTCGCCGCCTGCGCCTGGACGACGATGCCGGTCACATGGTGGGCGACGAAGTCGTGCAGGTCGCGGGCCAGTTCCAGCCGCTCGTCGCGCCGCGCCGACGCCAGCGACCTGGCCCGCCGCGCGTCCAGCGCCCGCAGGTAGAGGCCGACGCCGAGCGCGATCGCCACGGTGATGCCGAGCGGCGCGGTGAACAGCGCCGCCGCGATCGGCGACCAGCGCAGCGGGGTCGCCAGGATCGCCGCGCCGAGCAGGACCGCGATGGGGACGAGCCGGTCGCGACGGGCCTTCCACACCACCCGCGCGATGACGATCAGCAGGCCGCCGATCTCCGCGAACAGGCTCGGGGCGCCGGCCTCGGGCCGGACCACCGTGCCGAGGCACAGGGTGCTGAGCGCCGACAGCGCCCCCGCCCCGGCCGCCCACACCAGGAAGCCGCGCCCGGAGACCGCAGCGAAGTTGGCCACCGCCGCGACGAACACCATCCACAGGGCGGAGGGGTCCCCGATCCCGGCGGCCGTGCACGCCAGCAGGTACAGGCACGCGAACCCGGCGTACGCCGCGCGCACCACGCAGCCGCCCACCGAATGGATGCGATCCAGCCGTGCCCCAACGTCACTCACGCTCAGGCAGCGTACGACCCGACGCGCACCACGGAATCGACCATTCGGCCGATCCCACCACCGGAGACGCCTCCACGCCCGATGCGGGCGCCCGCCGCGCCGGTCCACTGTTGCGCTCTGTGATCGCTGAGCCTGCTCCGGAGTCCCGGTCTGCTCGAATAAAGGTTCGAGAATGTCAGACCCTCCGCGTAGCGTTGACCTTGTGATTCGGGAGACATCGGGAACAGATGTCGAACCGGATCGCTTTCAACGACGTACCTAGGGGTATGTGACAGACGGTGGCGCTCGCACAGGCGCGGCCCCACCGGGCGAAGGAAGGGGCGTTGGCAGTGAGCGCAGCGACCGGCACGTTCCATCTCACCCACCCGCGGCTGTACGGGCCCGCCGAGCGGACCGTCGTGGAGCCGTGGCTCACCGAGCTCTCCCATGCGACGCTGAACGCCTACGCCGAGACCGCGCCCCCGCTTGCGGCGGTCGAGGCCCTGCCGGTGCGTGTGCAGCCCCTGCCCGCCCGCCGCATCGCCGTGGCGGCCTGACACGAACCACCGGAAAGGGATCGAGGCCGGTGCCTCGATCCCTTTTCTCATGCCTCTATGTCTCACATATTGATACACACTTCTCAAAATCTGAGAAGCCGTCGTACGGTGAGGGCACCGGACACAGAGAGGTGATCCCCATGACCGCGAAGGCGACCTACACCCACGGCCACCACGAGAGCGTCCTCAGCTCGCACCAGTGGCGCACGGTCGAGAACTCCGCCGCCCACCTGGTCGGGCACCTGCGGCCCGGCCTGTCGGTGCTGGACGTCGGCTGCGGGCCGGGGACCATCACCGCCGGGATCGCCGAACGCGTCGCGCCGGGCCGCGTCGTCGCCGCCGACTCCGCCGAGGCCGTCCTGGACGAGGCCCGCCGGAACACCGCCTCGCTGGACAACGTCGAGTTCGCGGTCGCCGACGTCCACGCCCTCGACCATCCCGACGGCACGTTCGACGTCGTCCACGCCCACCAGGTCCTGCAGCACGTCGGCGACCCCGTCCAGGCGCTGCGGGAGATGCGCCGCGTGGCCCGGCCCGGAGGGATCGTCGCCGTGCGCGAGGCCGACTTCGGCACGATGGCCTGGTACCCGGACCCGCCCGGCATGGACGCCTGGCTGCCGATCTACTACAAGGTCGCGCGCGGCAACGGCGGCGAGCCCGACGCCGGCCGCCGCCTGGTCTCCTGGGCGCGCGCCGCCGGGTTCACCGACGTCACCGCGTCCGCCTCCGCCTGGTGCTACGCCACCCCGCAGGAGCGCGAGTGGTGGAGCGAGTCGTGGGGCGGCCGCCTGATCAGGTCGTCGGTCGCCGACCACGCCGTCGCCGGCGGCCACGCCACCCGCGCCGAACTCCAGCGCGTCTACGAGGGCTGGAAGGCGTGGGCCGCCGCCGAGGACGGCTGGTACTCCGTCACCCACGGCGAGATCATCTGCCGCGCCTGACCGCCCGGGGCCGTCAGAAGGGGCCGGTGAGGTCGCCGAGCTTGTCGGTCAGCTGCAGGTTGTGGGAGTAGTCGACCGGGACGGTGATGACGGAGACCGCGTCCTCGGCGAGGGCCTTGCGGAGGGTGGGCAGCAGCTCGGCGGCCGACTCGACGCGGTAGCCGCGGGCGCCGAAGCTCTCGGCGTACCGGACGAAGTCGGGGTTGCCGAACCTGATGTTGGAGCTGCGCCCGAGGTCGAGGTCCATCTTCCACTCGATCAGCCCATACGCGGAGTCGTCCCAGATCAGCACGGTGATGGGGATGTTCTCGCGGACGGCCGTCTCCAGCTCCTGGCTGTTCATCAGGAACGCGCCGTCCCCGGTCGCGGCCAGCACCCTGCGGTCCGGGTGCGCGAGCTTGGCGGCGATCGCGCCGGGAACGGAGAAGCCCATCGACGACAGGCCGTTGGAGACGAGCAGCGTGTTCGGCTCGTAGGTCGGGTACATGCGCGCCATCCACATCTTCACCGCGCCGGTGTCGGCCAGGACGATGTCGCTGCGGCCCATGGCGGCGCGGACGTCGGCGACGATGCGGCGGGGGGAGAGCGGGTGGCCGTCCTCGGTCGCGCCCTCGGCCAGCTCCTCCTGGAGCATCCGCCGGATCCTCTGACCCGTCGAGCGGAGCTCGTCCGTTGGATGGTGGTGGGCGGGGGCTGGAGGACGGTCTGTCGAGCGGAGCTCGTCCGTTGGATGGTGGTGGGCGGGGGCTGGAGGACGGTCTGTCGAGCGGAGCTCGTCCGTTGGTTGGTGGTGGGCGGGGGCTGGAGGGTTCACGTCGAAGCGGCGGTGGACGGAGTCGGCGAGGGCACGCAGCGAGCGCGAGACGTCGCCCTGGATGCCGACCTCGACCGGGTAGTGGTCGTCGACCTCGGCGGGCGACTGGTGGATGTGGATGATCTTCTTGTCCGCGTTCGGGTTGATCTTGACGGGGTCGAACTCCTGGAGCTCGTAGCCGACGGCGATCAGCACGTCCGCCTCGTCGAAGCCGAAGTTGACGTAGTCGTGGCGCATGAAGCCGACCGCGCCGAGGGCGTTGCGGTGGTCGTCGGGGAAGACGCCCTTGCCGTTGAAGGTGGTGGCGACCGGCAGGCCGAGGCGCTCGGAGAAGTACACCAGGGCGTCGCTCGCGCGGGCCCGGGTGGCGCCGTGGCCGGCCAGGACGACCGGCCGCCGCGCGAGGGCGATCACGTCGGCGGCGCGGGCGATCTGGGCCGCGGAGGGCTCCTGCGCGCGCACGACGTTCACCGGCAGCGGCCCGAGGGAGGCGGGGACCTCGGCCGACTCGACGTCCTCCGGGATCGCCAGGTAGACGGCGCCGGGGCGTTCGGTCTGCGCCGTCTTGAACGCCTTGCGGACCATCTCGGGCAGCGCCTCCGCGCGCGGCGCCAGCTCCGACCACTTGGTGATCGGGCGGAACAGGGACACCAGGTCGACGATCTGGTGCGACTCCTTGTAGATCCGGTCCAGGCCGACCTGGGCGGAGATCGCGACGACGGGCGTGCTGTTGGTGGTGGCGTCCGCGACACCGAGCTGGAGGTTGATCGCGCCGGGGCCGAGCGTGGCGGAGGCCACGCCCGCCTTCCCGGTGAGCCGGCCGTAGATCTCCGCCATGAACGCGGCGCCCTGCTCGTGCCGGACGAGGATGTAGCGGATCGGCGAGTCGTTCAGCGCGTCGACGAAATGGATGTTCTCCTCGCCCGGGATGCCGAAGACGTACTCGACGCCTTCCGCCTCAAGGGTCCTGACGAGAAGCCGGGCGGCGTCCTGCGTGGACATCGTGTGTCCCATCTCCAGTCTGCGTCTGTCCTGGGTGCTTCCGGTGCAGCACCCGGGTCCCTACCTCCATTCCGCGCGATGATGTGTTCTCGATCTCTCAGGAGTCGGCCATCTCCTTGATGGCGCGCAGCGTCGGCTCGTCCTTCACCCCGGCGATGAGCAGGGTGGTCACCGGGCTGTCCCGCCACAGCGCCAGCCTTTCCCTGATCCGCCCGAGCGGGCCCAGGAGGGAGATCGCGTCGGCCAGCCCGTCCGGCACGGCCTTGATCGCCTCGTCCCGGCGGCCGTCGAGGAACAGCTCCTGGACGCGTCCCGCCTCCTCCGCGTAGCCGAGCCGGCCGATCAGGTCGAGGTGGAAGTTGCGGTCCTTGGCGCCCATCCCGCCGATGTAGAAGGCCAGCGGGATCTTGGCGAACTCCAGCGCGGCGGCCAGGTCGTCGGTGACGATCGTGGTGACGGTCGCGGCGATCTCGAAGCCCTCGGGGCGTCCGGCCAGCGAGCCGCCGAAGACGGGCTCGATCTGCTCGGGGTCGACGAACAGCGGCAGCCAGCCCTGCGCGACCTCGGCGGACAGCGCGACGTTCTTCGGCCCCTCCGCGCCCAGGTAGACCGGGATCCGCGGGCGCAGGGGGTGGGCGATCGACTTCAGCGGCTTGCCGAGGCCCGACCCGCCCGGGTAGGGCAGCGGGTAGTGCGGGCCCTCGCTGGTGACGGGGGCGTCGCGGCGCCACACCTGCCGGACGATGTCGAGGTACTCGCGGGTGCGGGCGAGCGGCTTCGGGAACGGCTGCCCGTACCAGCCCTCCACGACCTGCGGGCCGGACGCGCCGAGCCCGAGGATCACGCGCCCGCCCGACAGGGCGTCCAGGGTGAGCGCGTGCATGGCGGTGGCCGCCGGGGTCCGCGCCGACATCTGGACGACGGCCGTGCCCAGCTTGATCCGGGACGTGCGGGCGCCGTACCAGGCCAGCGTGGTGAACGCGTCCGAGCCGTACGCCTCGGCGGTGAACACCGAGTCGTAGCCGCAGCGCTCGGCGGCCAGGACCGTCTCGGTCTGGTCCTCGGGGTCGCGCTGCCAGTAGCCGACGTTGATGCCGAGCTTGAGTTCCGCGGTCACGTTGCACCCTCCGGTAGTCGACGCACCGGCGATACTAGAACACGTTCTATTTTCGCGGAAGGGGACTCGCTCCGAGGGTGGGGCGCGGTCGCGCCCGGGCACGGCGCGGGGCCGCGGCGAACCTCGCCGCGGCCCCGCCACCGGTCGCTAGCTCTCCTTGATCCCGCCCAGCAGATCCCGCCAGGCGGCCGGCGTCAGCACCAGGGCCGGCCCGGACGGGTCCTTGGAATCGCGCACCGCGCGCAGGTCACTGGACAGGGCGGCCATCTCGACGCACTGGTCTCCGCTTCCGCTGCGGGACGACTTGCGCCAGACGGCCAGGGTGAGTTCGCGCTGGAGGTGGGTCACAGGCTGCTCCTTGCTGCCTTGGCTATGAGGTGCGCGGACTCCTCGGGGGACAAGGCCCGCTTCACGATCCGTTCGAAGCGGTCCCTATGTTTTGCTATTTCCTCGGCGCTCTCAAGGTAAACGTCGCCCATAGTGCCCTCGACGTAGGCGATATCGGGGTCTGCGGGGTCTGGATACGACAATATGGTGAAACGTCCATCCAAGCCCGCATGCGCCGCTGCTGTGTAGGGGAGTACCTGGATCGTCACGGATGGGCGGGTCTCTCCGGCGGTGACGAGGGCGTCCAGCTGGGCCCGCATCACCTCCTCGCCGCCGATCGGCCGGTGCAGCACCGCCTCGTCGAAGATCACCTGGAGGCGCGGCGCGTCGGCGCGGTCCAGCAGCGCCTGCCGGATCTTGCGGGCGGAGATGCGGCGCTCGATCTCCTCGTCCGAGGGCAGCAGCCGGCCCGCCGTGATCACCGCGCGGGAGTAGTCCTCGGTCTGCAGCAGTCCGTGCACGAGCTGCGGGTCCCAGGTGCGGATGTGCGAGGCCTCGTCCTCCAGTGCGACGTAGCTGCCCGCGAAGACGTCCTGGTAGGCGGTCCACCAGCCGCGCTGACCGGCCTGCCGGGCCAGGGTGATGAGCGCGTCGCGGTCCGGGCTCGGCACGCCGTACAGGTCGAGGATGTCGGCGATGTCGCCGGGCTTGGGGCGGGTCTGGCTGGTTTCCAGGCGGGAGACGGTGGCTCTCGACCAGTCGAGCCGGTCCGCCACCTCCTGCAGCGTCAGGCCCTGCTCATCGCGCAGCTTGCGGAGCTCCCTGGCGAGGCGGCGGCCACGGACGGTGGGGCGGTAGGTCATGGGAGTGGAGTCTTTATCACTCCCGCCGCCCGTCACAACGCGATTGACGAACCCGGCAGGAAGGTCAGAGCAATTCCATGAAGGGTGTTGCGATTGTGAGAATCTCACGAGACTCTTGGATCCGTGATCGGTCGTAAACCGACAGTGACGATCGATCGCGCCCGCCCGCCCTTCGCACTCGCACCAGTCACGCGGGAGGAACCGTGAAGACCACGCCAGCTGATCTGACGGCGGAGACCATGGCCGACGCCCTGGCGGGCGGTGATCCAGCCCGGGGCGACGGCGTGCCCGGCTGGGTGTGGGCCCTGCCGGGCGGCCCCGGAGGCGCCGGGTACGCCCGCCGCGTCCTCTGCGGCGCCCTCGCCTCCCTCGGGGTGCCGCCGGACGGGGCGGCCGACGCCCGTCTCATGGTGAGCGAACTGGCCACCAACGCCCACCAGCACGCCGGAGAGCACGGCCCCCACGAACTGTGGCTCTACATGGGAGACGGGACGGCGGGCGAAGTACGGTGCGCCGTCTTCGACACCTACGCGGGAGCCGGACTGCCCGTGTACTCCTGGACGTCCGGCGACTGCGGGCGAGGGCTCAGCATCGTCCACGAACTGTCCCACGGACGCTGGGGCCTGCGGCGGACCCTCTCCCGCCTCGGGCCGCCCGTCCGGGGCAAGGCCGTCTGGTTCGCCGTACCCGGAACCATCGAGACGCCTTCCGACTAGCGAACGCGGCATCGCTTCGCGGTCTGCCCGGTGTCGCTCCCCCTCGGATTTGCGGCACCGGGCAGGTCACGCCTTCGCGCGCGTGGCCGAGGCCACTTCGAGATGGGTCCTGACCCGCGCCTGCCCGTGGCCGGGTCTACCGGGGCTTCTCCAGGGCGGGGCCGATGTCGCTGACCAGCGCGAGCAGCGACCGGGTGAGCAGCGTGCGCACCTGGTCGCGGTCGAGGGTCTTCTCCTGGAGCCACTGGCGCGTCGCAGCGTCCGCGAGCCCGGAGTAGGCGCGCAGCACGGCCCGCAGCGTCTCGGTGGGCTCGGCCACGCCCAGCACGGCCAGCATGTGCTCGACCGTCTCGTCCCGGAACCGGTTGACGATGCGCAGGAGTTCGGGGTCCTGCCCGAACCCCTCGGCGTCGAGCGCGGCGAACCACGTGGTCGCGTTGCGCTCGGCGGTGTCGAGGAACAGGTTGACGAGCAGCTCGACCGCCTCGGGCAGCGCCAGCCCCTCGTCCGGTGGCGGGGCCTGCATCGCGGCCGTGGCGGTCAGCCCCTGGACGACCTTGAGGAACAGCTCCCGCTTCGTCCCGAAGTAGTAGTGGATCAGGCCGCGCTGCACGCCGGTCTCCCGCGCGATCGCGGCCGTGGACACCTCGGCGTACGGCAGCTCGGTGAACATCCGCCGCGCGACGTCCAGGATCTGGGCGCGCCGCTCGTCCGGGGACAGGCGCTGGTAGCTCACCGCGACAGCCTATTCTGTGGGCGGCCGGCGCCGTACGGCCGCGACCGATCCGCCGCTCGTCGGCGTGCCATGGCGCCGCGCCGACGGCGCCTCCGGGAGGCTCGTCGCCGACGACCAGGAGGGACGGCACAGGTGACCGCTGCGGAGAAGACGCTCGTGATGTACGGAGACGGCGCGCGGGACGCCGCGCGCCGGATGCTGCCGAAGCTGCCGGACGCGTGCTTCGTCCCGATCGCGGCGGAGCGGGTGCGGGAGGCGGTCGAGGCCGGGCTCGCCCAGGTCGTCATGGTCGCCCGCCTGGACGAGCAGGCCGCCTTCCTCGGCGGCGCCGCCGGCCTGCTGGAGTCGATCACGCTGGACATGGACTGCGGGCCCGCCCTGGCCGGACGGGTGGCCGAGGCCACGTCCGGCCAGGACGTCTACGAGCTGTGGGACGCCGCGGGCAGGCTCGGCCCGTGCGGCCGGGAGCTGTGCCGCAGGACGGCCGGGGGCCTCGAACGCCTCGCCGCCGAGGCGGAGGGGTCGGCGGCCAGCCCGGTCGCCGCCCAGGTGGTGCTCCTGGACGCGACGGGAGAGCGCATGGTCGGCATGTACGGGCGGATGGCCCGATAGCGATGCTGACGGTAGTCGGCCGCGACGGGGCGCCCCTTTCGGAGGGGGCCGAGGCGGCTCTGCAGAGTGCCACGCTGGTCATAGGCGCCCCGGGCCATCTGGACGGGCTGTCCCTGGCATCGGGCGCCCGCACGGTCGCCACCACGGAATTCGTCGAGGCGCTGGAAGGCGTCGACGTCACCAAAGAGGACGTCGTACTCGTCGTGGACGGCGACCCCGGTTACTTCGGCGTCGTCCGCGAACTGCTCGAAAAAGGCCACGCGCCAGAGACGTTTCCCGCGACGCCCCTGGTGGCGCGTGCTTTCTCCCAGGCAGGCCTGCCCTGGGACGACGCTCTCGTCGTCTCCGCCAAGGGCGGGCACCTGAGGCAGGCCGTCAACGCGTGCCGCGCCCACCCGAAGGTGGCCGTCCTGACCGAGCCGGGCGCGGGACCGTCCGAGCTGGCGCGCGCGCTGTTCCCCGTGACGCCGCGCTCCTTCGTGGTCTGCGAAGACCTGGGCGGCCCCAGAGAGCGGATCGTCTACGTCCGCCCGGCGGAGGCGACCACGCGCCCCTGGAACGACCCCGAAGTCGTTCTCGTCCTTGACAACCGCCACGCGCTGGGAGAAGCGAGCTGGGTCTCCGGGCCCGTGCCCGGCCCCGCGGGATGGGCGCTCCCGGCGGAGGCCTTCGGCGACGGACCCGGCCCGCGCCCTGAGGTGCGCGCCTTCGTCCTGGCCAAGCTCGGCCCCAGGGTCGGCGACATGGTGTGGGACGTGGAGTCCGGCGACGGCTCGATCGGCATCGAGTGCGCCCGCTTCGGCGCGGCCGTCGTGGCCGTCGACCGCGACCATTCCGCCTGCGCGCGGGTCCGGGAGAACGTCCGCCTGCACGGCGTCAAGGTCGCGATGGCGTCCGGCGACGTCCGGTCCAGCGCCGAGCACCTCCCCGAGCCCGACGCCGTCTTCCTCGGCCGCGGCGGGCCGGAGGCCGTCCAGGTCTGCGCGGCGCTCCGGCCGTCCCGGATCGTCGTCCTCGCCACGGCCGCCGAGGCACAGGCCATACTGGACGAACTGGACGGGCACGGCTTCGCCGCCGACGCCGTCCGGCTCCAGGCCGCCCCGCTGACCCCGCGGGACGAGGTCGCCGAGCCCGTGATCGTCGTCTGGGGCGAACGCGGCGCCCGCACCCCGGGGCGGCCGCCCCGGACGAGCCGCCCCGTCGAGACCATCCCCGCGTTGCCCGGAGTTGTGGAGGAGCGCAGTTGACCGTCCGCCGGCCCCACCCGATCGAGGTGCGCTCGTATGAGGTCCTCCGGTCCCGCGTGGACCTGTCCCCGATGCCGCCGCTGTGGCGGGCGGTGGCCGAGCGGGTGATCCACGCCACCGCCGACCTGGAGTACGCGGTGGACCTGGTGACCACCGAGGAGTCGCTCGCCCAGGGCTGGGCCGCGCTGCGCGCCGGTGCGCCGATCGTCACCGACGAGGGCATGGCCGCCGCCGGGATCAGCGCCCGCGAGGCGGTCTGCCACGCCGCCGACCCGGCCGCCGCCCGGATGGCGCGCGCCGCGGGCATCACCCGGTCGGCCGCGGCCGTCCGGCTGTCGTACTCGGAGGTGGGGCCGGGCGCGGTCTGGGTGGTCGGCTCCGCACCCGAGGCGATCTTCGAGATCGTCGCCCGGCGGGTCAGCCCCGCCCTGGTGATCGGGATGCCGGTGGGCTTCGTCGGCGCCTGCGAGGCCAAGGAGGCCCTGCGCGCCAGCGGGCTGCCGCAGCTCAGCAACGTCTCGGAGAAGGGCGGGTCGGCGGTCGCCGCCGCGGCCGCCAACGCGCTGCTCTACTACGAGGCGGAACGGCCGTGACCGGGCCCGCCGAGGTCGACCTGCGCCACCACGGCGACACCGAGGTCGGCGACGGCCTCGCCGACTTCGCCGTCAACGTCCGCACCGGCACGCCCCCCGCGTGGCTGGCCGACCGGATCCGCGCGTCCGTCGACGGCCTCGCCGCCTACCCCGACCCCCGCCCCGCCCGCAGGGCGGTCGCCGCGCGGCACGGCAGGACCGCCGGGGAGGTGCTCCTCACCGCCGGGGCGGCGGAGGCGTTCGTGCTGCTCGCGCGCGTGCTCACCCCGCGCCGGGCCGTGGTGGTGCACCCCCAGTTCACCGAGCCGGAGGCGGCGCTGCGTGCCGCCGGGCACGAGGTGGAGCGGCTGATCCTCGACAAGGACTTCACCCTCGACCCCGGCGCCGTCCCGGACGGCGCCGACCTCGTCGTGATCGGCAATCCGACCAACCCGACCTCGGTCCTGCACCCGGCCGAGGCGATCGCCGCGCTCGCCGCGCCCGGGCGGACGGTCGTGGTCGACGAGGCGTTCATGGACTGCGTCCCGGGCGAGCCGGAGAGCCTCGCCGCCCGGCTGCCCCCGGGAGTGGTCGTCATCCGCTCCCTGACCAAGACGTGGGGGCTCGCGGGGCTGCGCGCCGGATACGTCCTGGCCGACCCGCAGCTGATCGGGCGCCTGGCGGAGGCGCAGCCGCTGTGGGCGGTGTCCACGCCCGCGCTCGCCGCGGTCGAGGCCTGCTCCACCCCCGAGGCCGTCGCCGAAGGCGAAGCGTGGGCCGTCGAGCTCGCCGCCGAACGCGATCGGCTGGCCGCGGAGCTGTCGGCCAGGGGCCTGTACGTCGTGCCCGGGGCGCGCGCGTCGTTCCTGTGCCTGTCCGTGCCGGACGCCCTGGGTATCAGGGCCCTGCTGAGGCAGCGCGGCTACGCCGTCAGGCGCGGAGACACCTTCCCAGGGCTCGGCCCCGACTGGCTGCGGATCGCCGTGCGCGACCGTCCGTCCAACGACCGCCTGCTGGACGTGCTCGGCGAGCTGGGCATCTGACCCCCCGAAAGGACACCATGAACCTCATCGAGGAGACCGTCGCCTCCATCGCCCCCCTGGACGAGACGGCCATGCGGGACGCCCGCGACCTCCAGGCCCGGCTCACCAAGCCGCCCGGGTCCCTCGGGGTCCTGGAAGAGGTGTCGGTCCGGCTCGCCGGGCTCGCCGGGCAGTGCCCGCCGCCGCTACCGGAACCCGCCGCCGTCGCCGTGTTCGCCGCCGACCACGGCGTCCACGCCCAGGGCGTCACCCCGTGGCCGCAGGAGGTCACGGCCCAGATGGTGGCCAACTTCCTGGCCGGCGGCGCCGTCATCAACGCGTTCGCCGCCCAGGTCGGCGCGGACGTCACGGTCGTCGACATCGGCGTCGCCGCCGAGCTGGAGGAGGCCCCCGGCCTGCTCCGCCGCAAGGTCGCGCCGGGCACCGCCGACATGACGGCCGGGCCCGCGATGACCGCCGAGCAGGTCCGGCGCGCCGTCGAGACGGGCATCGAGGTCGCCCGCGACCTCCACGGGCAGGGCGCTCCGGGGGGCGTGGGGGGCCGTCCCCCCTCGAACGGGCAGGGCGCCCGGTGCCTGCTCACCGGGGACATGGGGATCGCCAACACCACCGCGTCCGCCGCGCTGATCGCCGCCTTCACCGGCCTGCCGCCCGAGCGGGTCACCGGCCGGGGGACCGGCATCGACGACGCCACCCACGCCCGCAAGGTCGAGGTGGTGCGCGCCGCCCTCGACCGGCACGGGCTCCTCGAAGGGCACGACAGGGCGCCGATGGAGGTCCTCGCGGCGGTCGGCGGGCTGGAGCACGCCGCGATCGCCGGGTTCGTCCTCGGCGCGGCCGCCCTGCGCGTCCCCGTCGTCCTGGACGGCGTGATCGCCGGCGCCGCCGCCCTCGCGGCCGCCGCGCTGTGCCCGGACGCCCTCGGCGCGTGCGTCGCGGGGCACCGCTCGGCCGAGCCCGGCCACGGCGCCGCCGTCGAGTCCCTGCGCCTGCGGCCCCTGGTCGACCTCGAACTGCGGCTCGGCGAGGGGACCGGTGCCCTGCTGGCGTTGCCGCTGGTCCAGAGCGCGGCCCGGGTCCTGCACGAGGTCGCCACCTTCGACTCCGCCGGAGTGAGCGAGAAGGACGCCGGGCGGCCGTAACAACGCGATCACGGAATGAGTCACGCTCGGCTATCGAACGGGCGAGGCCCCTCTCCACGGACTCCCCGAGCCGAGTACCTTTGTTCCACAAATAAACTGTCCGCCACCCGCGTCCGAGAGATCCACCGTGCCCCCGTACCTGCTAGGCCTGCGACTCGGCGGGCGACGCGTCCTCGTCGTCGGCGGGGGGCGGGTCGCCCAGCGCCGCGTGCCCGCCCTGCTGGACGCGGGCGCCGAGGTGGTCCTCGTGTCCCCCTCGGTCACCGCCACCCTGGAGGGGCTCGCCGAGCGCGGCCGGATCACCTGGCACCGGCGGGGCTACCGGCGCGGCGACTGCGCGGGCGCCTGGCTGGTGCAGGCCGTCACCGACGACGCCAAGGTCAACGGCGACGTGGTGGCGGAGGCCGACGCCGCGCGGATCTGGTCCGTCCGGGCCGACGACGCCGAGTCGTCCCCGGCCTGGACGCCCGCCAGCGGGCACGCGGGCGACGCGACCGTCGGGGTGCTGCTCGGCGGCGACCCGCGCCGCGCCGCCGGCATCCGCGACGCGGTGGTGGAGGGCCTGCGCGACGGTGCCCTGGAGTCCCGGCACTCCCGCACCAAGCCCGCGGGCGTCGCGCTCGTCGGCGGCGGGCCGGGCGACCCCGGCCTGATCACCGTGCGCGGCCGCCAGCTGCTCGCCATGGCCGACGTCGTCGTCACCGACCGGCTCGCCCCCGGCGGGCTGCTGGACGAGCTGGCCGCCGACGTCGAGGTCGTCGACGCCGCCAAGATCCCCTACGGCCGGACTGTCACCCAGGACCGCATCAACGAGTACCTGGTCGAGCACGCGCGGCAGGGCCGCTTCGTCGTCCGGCTCAAGGGCGGCGACCCGTTCGTGTTCGGGCGCGGCGGCGAGGAGGCCCTGTACTGCGCCCGCCACGGCGTCCCCGTCACGGTCGTCCCCGGCATCACCAGCGCGGTCGCCGTGCCGTCGGCCGCGGGCATCCCGGTCACCCACCGGGGCGTCGCGCAGGAGTTCCACGTCGTCTCCGCGCACGTCCCTCCCGGGCACCCCGACTCGACCGTCGACTGGGAGGCGCTGGCCCGCGCGAACGGCACGATCGTCCTGCTCATGGCGGTGGAGCGGATGGGGCTCATCGCGGCGGCCCTCATGCGCTATGGTCGGTCGTCCGGAACGCCGGTGGCCGTGGTGCAGGACGGCACCCTCCCCGGCCAGCGGGCGCTGACGGCGACGCTGGGCACGGTGGCCGACGAGATGGCCGCCGCAGATGTCCGGCCCCCGGCGATCGTGGTCGTGGGCGACGTGGTCAACGTGGCACGAGAGATCGACATGATTCGAGCGGACTTGGGACGGGATCCGTGACACCCCCCGCAGAGCAGAGCACGGTCCACGACGAGGAGGCCGGCGCCGGCTCGGGCCGGGCCGGCGAGCCCGCCCCCGACGAGGCCGCGGCGTCCGGCGAGACCACGGGCGGCGAGGACGCGTCCGAGAAGGACACGGGAGGCCGCGACACGGCACGCGAGAAGCAGACCTCGAAGGAGGGCGCGGGCGAGGACGACGCCGCCGCACCCGAGGGCGAGGCGACGGACGCCGAGAAGGCCGAGGCCAAGCCCAGGCGCGGGCGGCGGCGCGCCCCCAGGGCCGGCGCGACGGTCAACCGGGGCGAGCTGGTCCGCACCCTGACCGCGCTGCGCGAACAGCTCGGCGCGTTCGACCTCCTGCTGGACGTCCCCGGCGTCGAGCAGGCCCGCGAAGCCCGCGACGAACTGCGCGCCCAGCTCGTCGACTACGTCCTGCCGCGCGTCCAGGCCTCCGGCGCCCCCATGCTCGTGGTGCTCGGCGGCTCCACCGGCGCGGGCAAGTCCACCCTGGTCAACACGCTCGTCGGCGCCCGCGTCAGCGCGACCGGCGTGCTGCGCCCCACCACCAGCAGCCCGATCCTCGTCTGCCACCCCGACCACGTGCGGTGGTTCATGGAGGGGCCGATGCTGCCCGGCATGGGACGGGTCCGCGGCCCCGCGCCCGACGCCATCGCGGGCGACCAGCTGGTCGTCATCGCCAGCGACGTCCTGCCGCCCGGCCTCGCCCTGCTCGACAGCCCCGACTTCGACTCGGTCTTCGAGGACCACTACGAGTTCGCGACCAAGCTGATGGCCGCCGCCGACCTGTGGCTGTGCGTCACCACCGCCGCCCGGTACGCCGACGCCCAGGTCTGGCAGATGCTCCAGCGCGCCAAGGAGAACGGCGCCACGATCGGCGTCGTGCTGTCGCGCGTCCCGCAGGGCGCGGGCGCCGGCGGCGGCGAGATCGTCGAGCACTTCGCCGAGATGCTCGACGAGCACGAGGTCGGCGACGCGCGCCGCTTCACCATCCCCGAGACCCGGATCGAGGAGAGCCGCCTCCCCGAGGAGACCGTCGAGGACATCCGCGACTGGCTGACCGGCGTCGCCGAGGACGCCGAGGACCGCGAGATCGTCGTCAGCGACACCCTCGCCGCCGTCCTGGACAGCTTCCGCACCCGCGTCCCCGAGCTCGCCCGCCAGGTCGAGGCGCAGGTCGAGCGGCGCACCGAGCTCGCCAGGGAGGTCGAGGCCGGATACGGCACCGCCCTCGCCGAACTGGACGAGGCGACCCGCAACGGCTCGCTGCTGCGCGGCGAGGTGCTCGCCCGCTGGCAGGACTTCGCCGGCACCGGCGACCTGCTGCGCGCCCTGCACGTCCAGCGGTCCCGGCGCGGCCGCGCCGCGAACCGCCGGCACCGCAGCCCGGCCCGGGTGCGCGCCCTCAAGGCGGCGCTGCGCAGCGGGCTGGAATCGCTGATCATGGCGTCCGCCGAGCACGGCGCCGAGCAGGCCATGGCCCGCTGGCGCGAGCACCCGGCGGGCGAGCAGGTCCTCGCCGGCGCCGACGCCGGCCTCGGGCACGTCTCCCCGGAGCTGTCGCGCCGCGTCACCCGGGCCGTCAGCGCCTGGCAGGACCACGTCCAGGAGCTGATCCGCACCCACGGCGTCACCAAGCGCTCGGTCGCGAAGCTGGTCTCGTTCGACACCGAGGCGGTCTCGCTCGTCCTGATGATCGGCCTGCTCGGGTACGGGACGTCCGACGTGGCCGTGGAGGGCGGCAACAGCGCCGTGCCGCAGCGGCTGCTGAAGGCCCTGTTCGGCGCCGAGTCCCTGCGCGGCATGGGCGCCAAGGCCCGCGCCGACCTGCGCAGCCGCATCGGGATGCTGTTCGACGAGGAGGCCATCCGCTTCGGCCAGGTGCTCGACTCCGCCGGCATCCCCGACGAGACCGTTCCCGTCCAGCTGTACCAGGCCACCTACAACCTCGAGGTTGCCCGATGACCACCTCGGCCATCCCCGCGAACTCCCCCGCGGGAACCGGCGAGACCCCGCTCCCCGCCGCGCCCGTACCGGGCGCCCCCGCCGAGCCCGCCGGCCCGCCCGGGCTGGTCGAGCGGCTCGACGGGCTCGACCGGCTCGTCCAGGCGGGCCTCGGACGGCTCGACAAGCCCGTCCTCGACGACGCCGACGCGCTGCTGCGGCGCGCCGGGCAGCGGCTGCGGCTGTCGGGCGACCACACCGTGGTCACCCTGGCCGGAGGCACGGGCAGCGGCAAGTCCTCGCTGTTCAACGCGATCTGCGGGCTCGAACTGTCGCCGACCGGGATGCGCCGCCCGATGACGTCGCAGGCCCACGCCTGCGTCTGGGGGCTGGACGGCGCCGGCCCCCTCCTGGACTGGCTCGACGTCGACAAGCGCCACCGCTACGCCCGCGCCAGCGCCCTCGACCTGGAGCGCGCCGACGCCACCCTCCAGGGCCTCGTCCTGATCGATCTGCCCGACCACGACTCCATCCAGGCGATGCACCGCGCCGAGGTCGACCGGTTCGTCACCATCGCCGACCTGCTGGTCTGGGTCGTCGACCCGCAGAAGTACGCCGACGCGGCCCTGCACCGCAACTACATCGTCCCGTTCGCCCGGCACGCCGGCGTCACCCTGATAGTCCTCAACCAGGTCGACCGGCTCGCCCCGCACGAGATCGACGACTGCGTCGCCGACCTGCGCCGCCTGCTGGAGGCCGAGGGGCTCGCCGACCCGCGGATCGTCACCACCTCCGCGGTCGCCGAGGACGGCGTGCACGGCTTCCGCGACACCCTCGTCGACACCGTCGCCGCCCGCCGCGCCCGCACCGAGCGGCTGTCGGCCGACGTCGACCGCGCCGCCGAGCGGTTCACCGGCTACCGCCTCGACGCCGAGCCTCCCGTCACCGTCGACGACGGCCGCAAGGCCGAGCTCCTGCAGGCCCTCACCGACGCCGCGGGCGCGCCCGCCGTCGCCGAGGCCATGGAGAGCGCCTACGAGCTGCGCGCCGCCGACTTCATCGGCTGGCCCGTCACCGCCATGGTCACCCGGCTGCGGTCCGACCCGCTGCGCCGGATGCGCCTCACCGAGCTGCGCGAGGAGCTGCGCAACGCCTTCACCGGCCCGATCGGCGCCCAGCAGGGCGACGTCGACAACGCGCTCCAGAGTGTCGCCGAGGGCGTCACCGCCGAGCTCCCGCCGCACTGGGGCCGCTCCGTCCGCACCGCGGCCCGCTCCCACGCCGCCGAGATCCCGGAGGCCCTAGGCGAGTCCCTCAAGGACGCCCTGCCCACGTTCAACGTGGTGCCGCGCTGGTGGTGGCTCGTCAAGACCTGGCAGTACTTCCTGGTCCTGGTCGCGGCCCTCAGCGTCGTGTGGATCGGCTTCCTCGTCGCCTACGGCCTGCTCGACCTCGGCGGCGACGACCCGGACGGACTCATCGGCCAGGCGGGCCTGATCCCGTACGTCGCCGTCCTGGTCGTCTGCACGCTCGGAATGGGCTGGCTCACCGCGTCCGCGTGCCGCAACATGGTCGCGCTGTCGTCCGCCAAACACGGCGAGAAGATGGAGCACCACATGCGCCAGGGCATCGAGCGCGTCGCGCGCGAGAAGGTGATCGTCCCCATCGAGGAGGACCTGGAGGTCTACGCCCGGTTCCGCCGGGACGTCGACGTCGCCCTCGGCCGCGGCTGAGTTATCCACAGTTCCGCGACCTCCGGCCCCGCCCGCCGCCGCTGAGCCACCGTTGTCCTCGTACGCGAGACAACGGAGGACGCGATGAACGAGGCGCACGTCACCATCACCGGCTGGGTAGCGGCCGAGCCCCGCTACGCCGTGACGGCCAACGGCCACCCCTTCCTGTCGCTGCGGGTGGGCTGCACGCCCCGCCGCTTCGACCGGCAGACCGGCCAATGGCAGGACGACGACTCCCTGTACGTCACGGTGAACTGCTGGCGCGGCCTGGCCGACAACGTCAACGCGTCCGACCTCCAGCGCGGCACGCCGATCCTGGTCACCGGCCGCCTGCGCATCCGCCAGTACGAACGCGACGACCAGTGGCGCTTCTCGGCCGAGGTCGAGGCCACCACCCTGGGCCCCGACCTGACCCGCGGCACCGTCGACTACCGCCCCGCCCAGCGCAGCGGCCCCCTCACCGACGAAGACCGCCAACTCGCCCGCGACGCCGCCGACGAATGGGCCCTGACCACCCCCACAGAAGAAGAGGAGCCCAAAGCCGCCTGACAGAGCCCCCCGACGGGGTCTGCCCGAGCCCGGCCGGTCATGCCACGGCCACACGTAGACGGCAGTGCCCCGCCACATGCGCTCACCTGCTCCATGGCGTCGCCATGGGCTCACCCCGGTCACCCGGCTGCGGAGCCGCTCGATGAGATCTGTCTGAGGCTGGCCGCTTATGGCGCGGCCGCGCGTAGGCGGCAGGTCTCGCCGCATGGGCTCCACCACCTACCTATGGCGTCGCCGTGGGCTCACCCCGGTCACGCGGCCTGCGGCGTTTGCGGGCTGGGGCTGGGGTGGGTGCGTTGTGGAGGTGGGCGGCCAGGTGCGGCCATTGGTTGGTCGCGGGGGTGGGGTGGGCAGGGGTGGTTGGTGGGTGAGATCGGAGGTGGGGCGGAAAGTGTTGGTGGGGGGAGTGTGAGCCGTGGGAGCGGTGAGCGCGCGCCCCGGCGTCGTCGGTGGCTTTCAGCTGGTCAGATCCAGGAAACGCCGCGCATGATGGTCCCCCTCAGGATGGTCGGGCCTCACTGATCAGCGGGCCCGGATAACGGTGATCAGAACGGTCACCCGCATGTGCGTTCCCGAACGTACCTGTTTCACGCCCGTTCCGCACACGTTGCAACTATCGTGTTACACAACGTGATGTGCGTAAGGGGGAAGGATGACGGCAGTGCAGTCGTCCGCCGAGGAGCGTGGTGGGGAGCTGGTCCGCAGGCCGAGGCGCAGGGCGCGACTTGGGCGTCCGTCCCTGCTCGTGGTCTACGTGCCGGTGGTCGTCGCCGTCCATCTGTGCCTCATCGTCGCGGGGCTGGTGGAGACCCCGTTCCGCGCCGACGATCTGATGACCTTCGGGTCCCTGCTGGCGTGCGGGGCCGTGTGCATCGAGGCGACGCGCAGGCTGGGCATGCCGGCGGGGGTCGCGCGCGACCTGCTGTCGGCCTGGTGGCTTCCGGTCGCGCTGCTGCTTCCGCCGGTGTACGCGCTGCTGATCCCGGTGCCGATGCAGGCGCTGCTGCAGTTCCGCGTCCGCCGCACGCTGATCTACAGGCGGGCGGTCGTCGCGGCCGCGCTCGGGATCGCCGGGGCGTGCGCGTCGGTGGTGTTCCACCGGGTGGTGGCCGATCCGCTGCAGGGGGCGCCGCAGTGGGTCGTCGAGAGCTACCCGGGCATCCCGGCGGCCGTCGGCTGCGCGGCGCTGTTCACGGTGGTGAACGCGGCGATCGTAGCGGTCGCCGCGCACGCTGCCGATCCCGAGAGCCGGTGGCGGGACGTCCTGTGGACGCGCGAGAGCCTCCTGCTCGACACGGTGGAACTCTGCGTCGGCATCCTGGTGGCGATCACGAGCGCCCTGTCGCTGGGGCTGCTCCTGCTGGCGCTCCCGCCGGTGATGCTCCTGCAGCGCAGCCTGATGCACCAGCAGCTCCAGGCCGCCGCGCGCACCGACGCCAAGACGGGGCTGCTGAACGCCGCCGCGTGGCAGCGCGAGGCCGACACCGAGCTCTCCCGGGCCCAGCGCACCCACGACGCCGTCGCCCTCCTCCTGATCGACATCGACCACTTCAAGCGCGTCAACGACACCCACGGCCACCTGGTCGGCGACCAGGTGCTGGTGGGGGTGGCCAGCACCCTGTGCCACCAGCTGCGCGACTACGACGTGGTGGGCCGCTTCGGGGGAGAGGAGTTCGTCGTCCTGCTGCCGGGCGCCGACACCGTGGAGGCCTGCCGCGTCGCCGAACGCCTCCGCGGCCGGGTGCGCCGCCTCGCCGTCCCCGCGGAGGAGGGCACCGTCACGGTCACGGTCTCGGTGGGGGTCTCGCTGTTCCGCACGCACGGCCATGACCTCCTGGAACTCATGACGGCGGCCGACCTCGCGCTCTACCGGGCGAAGTCCTCGGGGCGCGACCGGGTGTGCCTCCCCGCGCTGGAGGGGCCCAAGCCGTCCGGCAACTGAGGCGGCGACGCGAAAAACAGGTTCCAGTACCCCCTAGTCTTGAGGATATGGCCGAGTACATCTACACGATGCAGCGTGTGCGCAAGGCACATGGCGACAAGGTCGTCCTCGACGACGTCACCCTGCATTTCCTTCCGGGCGCGAAGATCGGCGTCCTGGGGCCCAACGGCACCGGTAAGTCGACGCTGCTGCGCATGATGGCCGGTCTGGAACAGCCTTCGAACGGCGACGCGCGCCTCATGCCCGGGTTCAGCGTGGGCATGTTGCAGCAGGAGCCGCCGCTGAACGAGGAAAAGGACGTCCTCGGGAACGTCCAGGAGGGCGTCGCCGAGACCAAGGCGCTGCTCGACCGGTTCAACGAGATCGCCGAGCAGATGGCGACGGACTACTCCGACGCGCTGATGGAGGAGATGGGCAAGCTGCAGGGGGAGCTTGACCATCGCAACGCCTGGGACCTCGACAGTCAGCTCGACCAGGCGATGGACGCGCTGCGCTGCCCGCCCGGCGACGCCGAGGTGTCGAAGCTGTCGGGTGGTGAGCGCCGGCGCGTCGCGCTGTGCAAGCTGCTGCTGGAGGCGCCCGACCTGCTGCTCCTGGACGAGCCCACCAACCACCTCGACGCGGAGAGCGTCCAGTGGCTGGAGCAGTTCCTCGCCAAGTACGAGGGCACCGTCCTGGCCGTCACGCACGACCGGTACTTCCTCGACAACGTGGCCACCTGGATCCTGGAGCTCGACCGGGGCCGCTGCTACCCCTACGAGGGCAACTACTCCGTCTACCTGGAGAAGAAGGCCGAGCGGCTCAAGGTCGAGGGCAACAAGGACGCCAAGCGCAAGAAGCGCCTCCAGGACGAGCTGGAGTGGGTCCGGTCGAACCCGAAGGCGCGCCAGACCAAGAGCAAGGCCCGCCTTGAGCGGTACGAGGAGATGGCCGCCGAGGCCGACAAGTACCGCAAGCTCGACTTCGAGGAGATCCAGATCCCGCCGGGCCCGCGCCTGGGCAACACGGTGATCGTCGCTGACAAGCTGAACAAGGGGTTCGGCGACCGGCTCCTGATGGACGACCTGACGTTCAACCTTCCCCCGAACGGGATCGTCGGCGTCATCGGCCCGAACGGCGTCGGCAAGACCACGCTCTTCCGCATGATCATCGGGGATGAGCAGCCGGACGCGGGCGATCTGCGGGTCGGCGAGACCGTCAAGATCTCCTACGTCGACCAGGGCCGCGGCGGCATCGACCCGAAGAAGACGGTGTGGGAGGTCGTCTCGGACGGCCTGGACCACATCAACGTCGGCCAGGTCGAGATGCCGTCCCGCGCGTACGTCGCGGCGTTCGGGTTCAAGGGCCCCGACCAGCAGAAGCCCTCCGGCGTGCTGTCCGGCGGCGAGCGCAACCGGCTCAACCTGGCGCTGACGCTCAAGCAGGGCGGCAACGTCCTGCTGCTGGACGAGCCGACCAACGACCTGGACACCGAGACCCTGTCCAGCCTGGAGAACGCCCTCCTGGAGTTCCCCGGGTGCGCCGTGATCACCTCGCACGACCGGTGGTTCCTGGACCGCATCGCCACGCACATCCTCGCGTGGGAGGAAGGCTCGAACTGGTTCTGGTTCGAGGGCAACTTCGCCGACTACGAGAAGAACAAGATCGAGCGGCTGGGCGCCGACGCCGCCCGCCCGCACCGGGTCACCCACCGCAAGCTCAAGCGAGACTGACCCAAACCTTTCCGAACGGCCGCGCGACCCCCACCCGCGCGGCCGTTCGCATTCCCACCAGAGGCGATCCCACCGGCGTTTCCGGGCGGAGGGGGCCTGTTGTTGTGAGGTGGGGAGTGGGGGGCCGGGGGCTGGCGGGCTTCGGGGGTGATGCTTGGGGGGCATCGAACGATGCGTTTTTCGTGTTGGACAGGTATCGATCGTGTCTCCTATCGTCCGGGTCAGGTAGTCGGGCCAAGCTAGGAGGACGGGGACGTTGGCGCAGCTCACCGGGCAGATGCTGATCGGGTCCGAGCGCGTCAGCGGGACGGGGAAGGCGATCTGCGCCGTCGATCCCCGTACCGGGGAACGTCTCGGGCCTGAGTACCGCTACGGCGGCGACGCCGAGGTGGAACGGGCCTGTGCCCTAGCGGAGGAGGCGTTCGACGCCTACCGCGAGACGGGCCCTGAGGAGCGTGCCGCGTTCCTCGATGCGATCGCCGGGAGGCTCGACGACCAGGCCGGCGAGCTCGTCCGGCGCGCCGCGTCCGAGACCGGGCTTCCCGTCGCCCGGCTGACCGGGGAGGTCGCGCGGACGTCGGGGCAGTTGCGCCTGTTCGCCTCCGACCTGCGCGCGGCGACGGTGCCCGGCTCCACCGCCCGCTACGGCGCGAACCCGCCGGGCGGCGCCGGTGTCGCGGCCGGGCCGGCGACGAGCGTCGACCCCGCGGGCGAGGGCGGCCCCGAGATCCGGCAGGGGCGGGTGCCGCTCGGGCCCGTCGCGGTCTTCGGGGCGAGCAACTTCCCGCTGGCGTTCTCGGTGGCGGGCGGCGACACCGCAGCCGCGCTCGCGGCGGGCTGCCCGGTGATCGTCAAGGCGCACGACGCCCATCCCGGCACCTGCGAGCTGGCCGGACGTGCCGTCGCGGAGGCCGCCGAGGAGGCGGGACTGCCCGAGGGCGTGTTCTCGATGCTGTACGGGGACGGGCCCACGCTCGGCATCGCGCTCGTCACCGACCCGCGGGTGGCGGCGGTCGGGTTCACCGGGTCGCGGAAGGCGGGCCTGGCGATCGCGAGGGCGGCGGCGGCCCGGCCGCGGCCGATCCCTGTCTACGCGGAGATGAGCAGCGTCAACCCGGTGTTCCTGCTGCCGGACGCGCTGGCGGAGCGTGCCGCCGAGCTGGCGGGGGAGTATGCCGGGTCGGTGACGCTCGGGGCCGGACAGTTCTGCACGAACCCGGGCCTCGTCTTCGCGGTCGACGGACCCGGTCTGGACGCCTTCCTGGACGCGGCGGCGACGGCGTTCGAGGCCGACCCCGGGGCTCCCATGCTGACGCGCGACCTGGCCCGCGCCTACGCCGAAGGTGTCGAGAGGCTCGAACGGCGGCCCGGCGTGGAGATCCTCGCGCGCGGCCGGGAGCCGGACGCGGTGGCCGGCTGCCAGGCGGCCCTCGCGGCCGTGGACGCCGGGGACTTCGGGCCGGACCTCCAGGAGGAGATCTTCGGCGCCTGCTCGCTGGTCGTCCGCTGCGCCGACCTCGACGAGGTGATCGGGCTGGCCCGCGGGCTGGAGGGCCAGCTCACGGCGACGGTCCACGGCGGGGGCGAGGCGGCGGCGCGGCTGCTGCCCGTCCTGGAACGGCTCGCCGGACGGATCCTGTGGGGCGGTTGGCCCACCGGCGTCCGGGTCGGGCACGCCATGGTGCACGGCGGGCCGTATCCGGCGACGTCCGACGAGCGGACGACGTCCGTCGGGAGCCTCGCCGTCGAGCGGTTCCAGCGGCCTATCGCCTACCAGGGGGTGCCGCGGTGAGCACGCCCGTCGTCACCGGGATGCGGGTGGTGCCGGTCGCGGGACACGACAGCATGCTGCTCAACCTGGGCGGCGCCCACGGGCCGTTCTTCACGCGGAACCTGGTGCTGCTCACCGACTCGTCGGGCAGCACGGGCGTAGGGGAGGTTCCGGGCGGCGAGGGCATCCGGCGGACGCTGGAGGACGCCCGTGACCTGGTGGTCGGCAAGCCCATCGGACGCTCGGACGAGATCCTCAACACCGTCCGCGCGACGTTCGGCCACCTGGACGCGGGCGGGCGGGGCCCCCTCACGCACGACACCAGGATCACCGTGCACGCGCTGAGCGCGATCGAGGCGGCGCTGCTCGATCTGATGGGGCGGTTCCTCGGCGTGCCGGTGGCGGCGCTGCTCGGCGACGGCGTCCAGCGCCGCTCGGTCCCGGTGCTCGGCTACCTCTTCTACGTCGGCGACCGCAACAGGACGGACCTTCCGTACGAGGCGCCGCCGGACGGGGCGGACGGCTGGCTGCGGGTGCGGCGGGAGGAGGCGCTGACGCCCGAGGCGATCGTCCGGCAGGCGGAGGCCGCGCGGGAGCGCTACGGGTTCGCCGACTTCAAGCTCAAGGGCGGCGTCCTGCACGGCGAGGAGGAGGCGCGGGCCGTGCGGGCGCTCGCCGAGCGGTTCCCCGGCGCCCGCGTCAACCTGGACCCGAACGGGGCCTGGTCGCTGGAGGAGGCCGTCCGGCTCGGCACCGCGCTGCGGGACGTCCTCGCCTACGCCGAGGATCCGTGCGGCGCCGAGCGCGGCTACTCGGGCCGGGAGACGATGGCCGAGTTCCGCCGCGCCACGGGCCTGCGCACCGCCACCAACATGATCGCGGTCGACTGGCGGCAGCTCGGCCACGCGATCCGGCTGGACGCGGTGGACATCCCCCTCGCCGACCCGCATTTCTGGACGATGCGCGGTTCGGTCCGGGTCGCGCAGCTCTGCGAGGCGTGGGGGCTGACCTGGGGGTCGCACTCCAACAACCACTTCGACGTGTCCCTGGCGATGTTCACCCACGTCGCCGCGGCCGCGCCCGGCGAGATCACCGCGATCGACACGCACTGGATCTGGCAGGACGGCCAGCGCCTCACGACCGACCCGCCGCGGATCATCGGCGGCGCGGTCGCGCTGCCCGAGGGCCCGGGGCTCGGCGTCGAGGTCGACGAGGAGCGGCTGGAGGCGGCGCACGACCTCTACGTCCGGTACGGGCTGGGCGACCGCGACGACGCCGCCGCGATGGAGTACCTGGTCCCGGGCTGGCGGTTCGACCCGAAGCGCCCCTGCCTCGTCAGGGGCTCCGCCCGCTCCGGGTAGCATCGGGCCGACCCCCGGTTCCCCGTAACCCAGGCGAGGACATGCAGCAGTTGCCCGCGGCCGAGTACCGCCACGTCTACGAATTCAAGATCCGGTTCGGTGACATCGACTCCCAGGGACACGTGAACAACGTCAAGTTCCTCGGCTACCTGGAGGACGCCCGGCTGGAGATGTTCCACGGCGACCCGGTGCGCAAGGGGGAGGAGCCCGTGCGCGGCATGGTGATCTCCCGGCACGAGATCGACTACCGGTACCCGCTGCTGCCGACCGTCTACCCGATCCGGGTGGAGACGTGGGTGACCGAGGCCCGCGCGGCGTCGTTCAAGCTGGCCTACGAGGTGCGGGACGACGACCACGTGTACGCCGAGGCGACCTCGACCCTCGTCGCGTTCGACGTGGAGGCGAACCGCCTGCGCCGCTTCACCCCGGAGGAACGGGAGTTCATCGGGCGGTACGTGGTGCCCCGGCCATGACGGCCCTCGCCGGTTCTCCGCCCGCGCTCGACGGCCGCCGGGCGGGGGTGCGGCTGCGCGCCGTCCAGATGGCGGACGCGGAGGCGCTGGCGGCGCTGTACCGGGAGAACCGCGCCTACCTGCGTCCCTGGGAACCGGAGCGGGGCGAGGCGTACTTCACCGTCGACGGCCAGCGCGCCAACCTGCGCGAGCTGGTCGAGGCGTACGCGGTGGAGGAGATGTGGCCGGGCGTGATCCTCGTCGACGGCGAGATCGCCGGTCGCATCACGCTCAACAACATCCTGCGCGGTCCGCTCCAGAGCTGCTTCGTCGGCTACTGGGTGGCGCGCGCGCACGCCGGAAGGGGCGTCGCCACCGAGGCGGTCAGGCAGGCACTGGACGTGGCGTTCGGCGCGCTCCTCCTGCACCGCGTTGAGGCGTTCACTAGGGTCGACAACCTCGCGTCCCAGCGCGTGCTCGAACGCAACGGCTTCACGCCCGTGGGGACGGCCCGCCGCCACATCCACCTGGACGGACGCTGGCACGACGAACGGCTCTTCGAACGACTGGCTCCCTGGGACGACGGGTTCACCCTCGTCCCTCCCGCCTGATCCCCGCCTCCCGGCCTGAGCGCCGCTCCTGATCTCCGCTCGCGGCCGTTCGCCGTTCCGGACGTGATCGAGGCCCACCGCGCCGCCCCGCGTTCTTCCAGCGTGTACGCCATTGCCTACCTGATCACGGTTCCGTCCCTCCTGGGCCTGTTTTCCGGTCCGATCGGGTGACAACCGACCCGTCACGGATAGGTAACAAGCCCAACAGCAATCCGTTTTCGGTGGGCTTCTCCCTCTAGGGTCGCGACGCGAATGTGGAGAACCCACGTGAAAGGGGCACAATGCGGCGCGTCTCACGAGGAGCCATGGCACTGCTGCTCGCCGCGGGCATGACCGGGGCGGGCGCCACCGCGGCGCAGGCCGCGGCCTTGGCTCAGGCGGGCACGGCGAAGGCCGGCGCCGCCCAGGCGGGCGACATCCTCGCCCAGCTGAAGGCGATCCCCGGAATGCAGGTGACGGAGAAGCCGTCCACCCTGCCCGGCTACCGCTGGTTCTGGCTCGAGTACAGGCAGCCGGTCGACCACCGCAACCCGCGAGGGCAGTGGTTCGAGCAGCGCATCATGTTGCAGCACAAGTCGGCGGACCGTCCCATGGTGCTCTACACCAGCGGGTACAACACGCCGGAGACGATGTTCACCTCCGAGCCGACGGCCCTGGTCGACGGCAACCAGATCTCGGTCGAGTACCGGTACTTCACCCCGTCCCGTCCGGAGCCGACGGACTGGAAGAAGGACACGATCTGGCAGGCGGCCACCGACGAGCACCGGCTGATCGGCGCCCTGAAGACCATCTACCAGGGCAAGTGGATCTCGACGGGGGCCAGCAAGGGCGGCATGACGGCCGTCTACCACAAGCGGTTCTACCCGCGTGACGTCGACGGCAGCGTCGTGTACGTGGCGCCGAACGACGTCAGCAACAACGACGACCGCGCCTACGACAAGTTCTTCCAGACGGTCGGCTCCGACCCCGCGTGCCGGGCGAACGTCAAGGCCCTCGCGCACAGGTTCCTCGAACGCCGCACCGAGATGCTCAAGCGCTTCAAGGCCGCCGCCGACGAGAACGGCTGGACGTTCGACATCCTGCGCACCCAGGACCGCGCGTTCGAGAACTCGGTGATGGACTACGAGTGGGGCTTCTGGCAGTACAGCCTGCAGTCCGACTGCGCGTCGCTGCCCAAGGCGGGCGAGGCCTCGGACGACCAGCTCTACGAGACGCTCGACAACATCTCGGGCCTGTCGTTCTACAGCGACCAGGGCCTCTCCCCGTACATCCCGTACTACTACCAGGCGGGGACGCAGCTGGGCTGGCCGACGCCGAAGTTCAAGCACCTGCGGCCGCTGCTGCGGTACGAGGACAGCTACCAGCCGCGCACCTACGTTCCGCGTGACATCTCCATGCGGTTCGACAACGGCCGCGCCATGCGCGACATCGACCGCTGGGTGCGGGGCAACGCCGACCACATGCTGTTCCTGTACGGCGCCAACGACCCGTGGGGCTCCGAGCCGTTCCGCCTCGGGCGCGGCAGCCGCGACTCGGCCGTCTACGTCGCGCCGGGCATGAACCACAGCGGCCGGCTCATCGCCAAGCTGCCCGGTGACCAGCAGACCAAGGCGATCACCGACGTCAAGCGCTGGGCGGGCGTCGGGACCGGCATGCAGACCCTCAAGTCGGCTCCGATGGCCGACGACCCGCTCCAGCTCCAGCGCCCGCCGCTGTAGCCGGAGGCACTCATCGGCGAAGCGCCGCGGTGCGCCGGTCCGTGCGTCGACCCCTCGCACGGACCGGCGCGCCGCGTCGCGCATTCAGGGGGAGCTCAGCCAGGCGGCGGTGTTGCCGGGAAGCAACTCGCCGTACAGGGGCGTGCTGGTCAGCAGTGGGGTGCCCGCAGGGAGGCGCACAGGGTTGTCGCCGCAGTTGAGGGCGAACAGCAGTGAACCGCGCCTGAAGAAGAGGGCGGTCTGGGGGGAGTCGATCCACTCCAGGTCTTCCGGGAGGTCGCCGTGCAGGCGGCGGCGCAGGGCGAGCGCCTCGCGGTACCAGTTCAGCATGGAGGACGGGTCGGACGCCTGCGCCTCGGCGGTCATGGACGCCCACCGCTCCGGCATCGGCAGCCACGGCCGGACGCCGTCGGGCGAGAAACCGTAGGGTTCGGCGCGGCCCGACCACGGGAGCGGTACCCGGCAGCCGTCGCGTCCCGCCTTCTCCCCGTTCGTCCGCTTGAAGATGGGGTCCTGCCGGGCGTCATCCGGCAGATCGGTCACCTCGGGCAGCCCCAGTTCCTCGCCCTGGTAGAGGTAGGCGGACCCTGGAAGCGCCAAGAGGAGCAGTAACGCGGCCTTGGCCCTGGCGAGCCCGATCCCCTGGAAACCCTCCTGCCGCTCATAGCGGGTGACGTGGCGGACGGAGTCGTGGCTCGACAGCACCCACGTCGGTGCGGCGCCCGTGGGGGCGACGGCCTTCAGTGCGGCGTCGATCACTTCGCGGAACGCCATGGCCGACCACGGGGCGAGTTGCAGGTCGAACTGGAAGACCTGGTGCAGCTCGTCCGGGCGCAGGTACAGCGCGAGGTCTTCCGGGCCGTCCGTCCACACCTCGCCTATGGCCATGCGGTCGCCGTCGTACTCGTCGAGGATCTGCCGCCATCTCCGGTACACGTCATGGACTTCTGGACGGCTGTAGATGGGACCGTCCGGCATGCGCCGGTCCTGGCCGTGGAGGTCGCGGAACGACTCGTCCTTGAACAGGCCGGCGGCGACGTCGATGCGGAAGCCGTCCACGCCCCGGTCGAGCCAGAACCGCAAGATGTCCTCGAACTCGTGCCGCACGTCCGGGTTGCGCCAGTCGAAGTCGGGCTGCTCGGGCGCGTACAGGTGCAGGTACCACTCGCCGTCGTCCACCCGCGTCCAGGCGGGGCCGCCGAACGCCGACGGCCAGTCGTTCGGCGGGGCCTCCTCGCCGGGACGATCCCCCGGCTTGCCGGACCGGAAGATGTAGCGGGAACGCGCGGGCGATCCGGGCGGCGCCGCGAGCGCCTCCCGGAACCAGCGATGCCGGTCCGACGAGTGGTTCGGGACGATGTCGACGATCAGCCGCATCCCGTGGGCGTGCACGTCCGCCACGAGCGCGTCGAAGTCGTCCAGGGTGCCGAACCGGGGATCGACGTCGCGGTAGTCGGCCACGTCGTAGCCGCCGTCCGCCAGCGGGGAGGTGTAGAAGGGGGTCAGCCACAGCGCGTCCACACCGAGCTCGCGCAGGTGGCCGAGCCGGGACCGGATCCCCTGGAGGTCGCCTTCGCCGTTCCCGTCGGCGTCGGCGAAGCTGCGGACGTAGACCTCGTACACGACGGCGTTGCGCCACCAAGGGGTTCGCGTCATACGGGGCCCTCTACCCGCTTACGTGGGGGCGTTCACCATGCTCTGCGCCGCCATCGTGAAGTAGCCCCAGAGCTGCCGCTCCAGCTCCTCGGGAAGCCCGAGCTCGTCCACCGCGACCCGCATGTGCCGCAGCCACGCGTCCCGCTCGGCGGAGCCGATGACGAAGGGAACGTGACGCATCCGCAGCCTCGGATGCCCGCGCCGCATGCTGTAGGTGTTGGGGCCGCCCCAGTACTGGATCAGGAAGAGGCGCAGCCTCTCCTCGGCCGGACCGAGGTCCTCCTCGGGGTAGAGCGCGCGGAGGTCGGGGTCGTCCGCGACCCCCTGGTAGAAGCGGTGCACCAGCCGGTGGAAGGTCTCCTCGCCGCCGACCGCTTCGTAGAAGGTCACCTGTTCAGCCATAGCGCTCCCACCCTATGTGAGACACGCCCCCTTCCTCACCTTGATCCACTGGGAAGGGGCTAGGGGGCGGGGGTGGCGACGGTGACGCCCGCCTCGTCGAAGGCCCGCTTGACGCGTTCGCGCAGCTCGCGGGCGATGTCGCCCTGCCGGCCCGGCACCGTCTTCAGCACGACGCGGATCACGACGGCGTCGCCCGCGAGGGCCTGCACGCCCCACACCGACGGCTGCTCCAGGACGATGTCGCTCCAGGGCGAGTCCGCGACCAGTTCGTCGGCGGTGGTCTGCAGGATCTCCTTGACCTTCTCGGTGTCCTCGTTGATGTCGACCGGGATGTCCAGGACGGCGCGCCCCCAGTTCTGCGACTCGTTCCCGACCTTCTTGATCTCGCCGTTCGGGACGTACCAGACGGTGCCGTCGACGTCCCGCATGCGGGTGACCCGCAGGGTGACGGCCTCGACCGTCCCCTTGGCGCTGCCCACGTCGATGACGTCGCCGACGCCGTACTGGTCCTCCAGCAGCATGAACAGCCCGGCGAGGAAGTCCTTGACGATGTTCTGCGCGCCGAAGCCGACCGCGACGCCGATGACGCTGGCGCTGGCCAGGATGGGGGCGAGGTTGAGGCCGAGCGAGCCGAGGATGCTGAACGCGGCCGTCCCCATGATGATGATGGACGCGATGGAGCGCAGCACCGAGCCGAGCGTCTGGGCCCGCTGGGCGCGCCGCCTGTTGAGCAGGGCGGGGCTGCCCTCGAAGACCGTCCGGGACCGCTCCCGGACCTTCTCCGACATCGTGCCCTCGGCCATCCGCAGCGTGACCTTGGTGATCATCCGGTGCGCGATGTTCTTCACGATCAGCGCCACCACGAAGGTCACGATGATCCACAGCAGCGTGGTGAGCGGCTTGTCCAGCCAGGTGGCCCAGAACTGGGTGAAGTCGGTGTTCTTCGAGACGTTCCAGACCAGCCGGCACGAGATGCTGGGGTCGGTGTTCTTGCAGGCCGCCTCCGGGGTCCCCTTCTCGGCCCAGGGCAGGAACGGCTTGGCGACCGGCGACGCGGCGAGCGGCACGCTGATCGACGCGAACAGAGACATGGTGTGGCAGACCCTCCCCGGCCATTGCGGTTCCACGCCACCTCGCCGTGGACCGGCGGCGGTACGAGCCCGATCGTAGGGGACGGTTCCGACCGGTTCATACGAACGCCGGGGCTGGTGGCGGGGACCGGCCGGGGAGGGGGGTCCACCGGGCGAACGTGTCCCGCGGGGACCGCGGCTGCCGCGCCCTTCGCCGCGGCCTCGCGGGACACGCCCGGCCTTGCGGGTCGCCCGGTCAGGGCGCCCGAGTCTGTGACGGAGCCCGGGCTCAGCGGCCCGGGGAGCGTCCGCTCACCCCGCGGCGAGCGGCTGGAGGACGTGCGCCAGCTTGAGGGCCGCGCCGCCGACGTCGTCGACGCGGTGCATGCGCTCGCCCCACGACCACCAGAAGTAGTGGTCCTTGGTCTCGGGGGCGGGGGCGCAGGTGACGTCCTCCGCGAGGCTCGCGGCCTCGGGGTTCACGACCCTCAGGAAGGCCGGCCCCGAGCGGGTCCTGACGACGCGCGCGACGAGGCCCCGCGTGTCCAGTTCGTGCTCCAGTTCTTCGAGGTAGCCGACGCGTCTGTCGCTGACCACCTTCGCACCCCCTCCATAGGCGGGCGGATCGCCCGCGGGCCCAGGGCCCGGTCGACCGGACGGTCGACACTCCGGATTCGCTCGATCACAACACGAGAGATTTGCAACTCTCACACTGACCGGTCAAGGGGGCGGCCGAGCGCCGAAGAACCGGATAACCCCACCTCAGGAGAAGTCCTCCTCCCCGCGGAGGAAAAATCTCTACCCGCGGGGTGCGGAGCGCGTCCCGGCCCTCATCAGTTCTCCGGAATCGCTTGGCGGGGACTGTGACGAGGATTACGCTGCGTGCGCAAGAGATTATCTGTTGTGGCCAAAACGACCGGTCGCCGTGGCCGGGACGACCGCCCACCCCCCGAGGAGGGCGGCGTGCCGGCCCGACGGGAGGAGGCCGGATGTCGGACCCCCCTCGGAGAGAAACGGACGTGGCTCGCCGGATACGCGCGCACGCCCTGGCACGGGGACGAGGTCCGGTAGAGATCGCCCAAGAGATCCACGAGCAGTGCGGGCCGCTGTTCGGGACCAGCAGGGTCAAGGCGCACCGGCTGGCCCACGGCGTCGCGCTGTCCGACATCGTGGCGCAGGTCAAGGCGCTCTACGAGGTCGACGGCAAGCCGCCGCCGCGGCTCGGGGAGACGCTGCTGTCCGCCTACGAGAGCGGCTACAAGCGTCCCGGCCCGGAGTACCTGCACTACCTGTGCGCCGTCTACCGAGTGGAACCCGACGCCCTCGACTACCAGAGTCCCTGCATCTGCGGCCGCGGACACGCGGCCCGTGCGGGCGCCGCGAGCGTCCCGCAACCGCGCGCGCCGGACCTGCGTCCGGTACCCGACCCCGACGCCATCGTCGGGGCGATCGTGCCCAGGAGCGAGGAGCGCCCCTGGGCGACCGTCAACGACCTGCGGGGCCATGACCGCGCCGACGGCCCCCTGACCATTGATGTGGGAGAGGAGGACATCGTGCTTCGTAGAACCCTTCTGCAGCTGCTGGCCGGAGCGGGCGTGGCGCTCGACGGTCAGTTCCTTGGGGCGGTCGACAACCTGCGCCGCAAGATGGACGACACCCTGGTCAGCGCGACCGTCTCGCCGACCATGCTCGACCAGTGGGAGGAGACCACCTACGGCTACGGCCGCCAGTACCAGGCGACCCCGTCGCTGCGGATGCTCTGCGACGTGCTGCTCGACTTCAGCGAGGTGCGCCGCATGTGCGACAAGCGCCAGCCGGTCGAGCTGCAGGAACGCCTGTGCCGGATCGCCGCGCAGCTGTCCGGGCTGTCCGGGCTCATCATGATCAACCTGGGGGACCACCGGCTCGCCCGCTCGTTCTTCCGCACCGCGCGGACCGCCGCCGACGAGACCGGCGACCGCCAGCTGCGCGCCTGGGTGACCGTCCGCGAGTCGCTCGTCCCGATGTACTACGGCGACCCGCGCGAGGCGCTGCACCTGGCCCGCAAGGCGCAGGACCTCGCCGGCCGGACCCCCGGCGTCGCCGCCGCCATGGCCCCCGCCGTGGAGGCGCGCGCACTCGGCATGCTGGCGATGCGCGGCCGCGGTGACGCCGCCCCCAGCGCCCGCCGCGCGCTCGTGCGCGGCCGCTCGGTGTTCGACCAGCTCTCCAAGACCGACACCTCCGACCTGGTGTTCGGGTTCACCGACCGGCAGATGGCCTTCTACGAGGGCGACACCTTCACCAACCTCGGCGACCACAAGCAGGGCGACGAGGTGCTCAGCCACGCCCTCACCCTGTACTCGCCCACCGACCGCGTCGACCTGACCCTGGTGCGGCTCGACCGGGCGATGTGCAAGCTGCACGCCGGCCACCCCGAGGCCGCGCTGACGGCGGGCCGCGAGGCCATCTACGACCTGCCGACCGACCACCGGTCCGACATCCTCGTGCACCGCGCCCGGCAGATCGGCGCGGCGGTCGCGACCCAGCACGGCCAGATCCCGGAGCTGGCGGACTTCTACGAGGCCCTCTCCGGCCCGTCGGTGAAGAGCCCGACCCAGGATCAGCCCGCCGCCGTCCGCCCGGGGGAGCAGGTCTGACCGGGATGAGCACCGACAACGCCTCCTGGCAGGGCCACCCCACGCTCGTCCGGCTCCAGGACGAGCCCCCCGAATGGCGCTACGGAGACCTGCGGATCCGCCGGTACCGCGCGGCCGACCACGGCGTCGTCCTGGCCCTCCACCAGAAGGGCCTGGCCCAGGTCGGCCTGCGCCCCGGCGACGGCGTCTACTACGACCACGACTTCTTCCAGATGGAGGACATCTATCTCCGCAACAACGGCGAGTTCCTCATCGGCGAACTCGACCGCCGGATAGTCGCGATGGGCGGCCTGCGCCGCGCCGACCTCATCCCCGGCGGCCGCGCCCGCGCCTACGGCGGCTACGCCCCCGGCGCCCCGGCCCTCGACGCCGCCGAGATGGTGCGCCTGCGTGTCCTTCCGGCGGTCCAGCGCCGCGGCTACGGCACCGCGCTCGTCCAAGCCCTGGAGGAACGCGCGACCGAGTACGGCTACCGCATCCTGCGCGCCGACACCACCGAACTCCAGACCCCCGCCCTGGCCCTCTACAGCAAGTTCGGCTGGACGGAGACCCGCCGCGAGTCCATAGGCGGCATAGTCAACATCTACATCCAAAAACTGATGCGCTGAAGCCCCAGACAACACGACGACAAACCGTCCACAGGAACAACCTCAGCCAGCACCGCAACCACGCAACAACCCCAACGGTTGCGATCGCGTCCGAAGGCAGGTTCGAGCGTGCGAGAACCTGATCGCGCAGCGAGCCGCCAAGGCGAGTCGGAGCGATGCCAGCGATCGCCGCGGTGCTCGACGATGGAGGGCCGCCAAGGCCCGAAGGAGGAGGCATCGCAATAGACACACCCGCTGACCTCGGCCCGCGCCGCAACCACGCAACAACCCCAACGGTTGCGATCGCGTCCGAAGGCAGGTTCGAGCGTGCGAGAACCTGATCGCGCAGCGAGCCGCCAAGGCGAGTCGGAGCGATGCCAGCGATCGCCCGCTTTTATCGACGATGGAGGGCCGCCAAGGCCCGAAGGAGGAGAAAAAAGCAATAAACACAAACCCCCTCCTGGAGGCTTCCCAACCCCAGGAGGGGGTCGATCGTGGGCACGGTTGGCCGTGCGTGTCGCTCCGGCAGCGTAGCGCGATCTTGGGGCGCGTGCTGTGGATCGGTCAGGGGCGACCGGCGGCCACCACCTGCATGAGGGGGTAGCGGCGCCGGCGGACGCCGGTGTAGCCGCGCTCGGTGAGGGCGCGGGTGATCTCGCGGTCGCCGAAGGCGGTGAAGCCGGTGGCGCGGCGCAGGAGTTCGGTGCCGAGGCGTGGGGCGGCGAGCGGGCGCCGGGAGGTGAGGATGACCAGTTTCCCGCCGGGTCTGAGGACGCGGGTCATGCCGTCCAGGGCCGCCCAGGGGTCGTCGAAGAGGTAGAGGGCGCCGAAGCAGCAGACGGCGTCGAACGCGGCGTCGCGGAAGGGGAGGTCGACGGCGTCGCCGCGGACGTAGGTCACGGGGTCGGCGGGGTCGGTGTCGGCGACGGCGCGGGTCAGCATGGTCTCGGACGCGTCGAGGCCGACGACGAGGCCGGACGCGCCGATGCCGGCGGCGAGGGCGCGGGTGACGTTGCCGGGTCCGCATGCCACGTCCAGGACGGTGGCGGGCGGACGGGCGGCGCAGCCGGGTTGCGAGAGGCCGAGCCAGTCGCGGGCCATCGCGTGCTCTTCGGCGGTGTCGGGGCCGAAGGGCCAGCCTTTGGCGAGGTTGAAGCCGACGGGCCGCCACACTTTCTCGTAGATCCGCGGCAGGAACGTCGACTCCATCACCGACTGGGCGAGGGACGGCGACCTCTTCGCGGACGGCCCCAGCAAGTCGAGGTACCCGGCGGACATGTCAGGCTCGCCGGGCGCCTCACGAAGCAGCTTCAGCACCCGCCCTGCCGACTCGCGCAACGTCGTGCTCATCCCACTATTAGATCACGCGTCAATTCATCGCTCGCCAGCGCCCACCTCAGCCACCACCGCAACCCCGCGACGACCTCAGTGGTCGCGATCGCGTCCGAAGGCAGGTTCGCGCGAAGCAAGAACCTGATCGCGCAGCGAGCCGCCAGGCGAGTCGGAGCGATGCCAGCGATCGCCAGCAGTGCCCGACGATGGAGGGCCCTCAGGGCCCGGAAGAGGACCGCACTGCGCAAGCAGGAACGTGAGGGTGTCGGCGGTGAGGTCTGCTGAGCGGGTTACGGAGCGGGCGGCGTGGCCTACTTCGGGTTCGTCGCGTAGGAGGATCGGGGCTTCGGAGGTGGTGGCGTGCTGGAGGGCGGCGCACATCTTGCGGGCGTGGAGGGGGTCCACTCGGGTGTCGCTGCCGAACGTCGTGAACAGGACGGCCGGGTAGGCGGTGCCGGGGTGGACGTGGTGGTAGGGCGAGTAGCCGATGAGCCAGCCGAATTCCTCGGGGTCGTCGGCCGTCCCGTACTCGTCGTTCCATGTCTGGCCGAGGCCGAAGCGCTCGTAGCGGACCATGTCCAGGAGCGGCGCCGAGCACACGACCGCCCGGTAGAGGTCGGGGCGCTGGGTGAGGGCGGCGCCGACGAGGAGGCCGCCGTTGGAGCCGCCGGAGATCGCGAGCTGGGCGGGCGTGGTGAGGCCGTCCGCGATCAGCTTCTCGGCGGCGGCGTGGAAGTCGTCGAAGACGTTCTGCTTGCGGTCCCGCATGCCGGCGCGGTGCCACTGCTCGCCTTCCTCGGAGCCACCGCGCAGGTTGGCGACCGCGTAGACGCCGCCCGCCTCGACCCACGCGAGGATGCTCGCCGAGTAGGACGGCGTGAGCGAGATGTTGAACCCGCCGTAGCCGTAGAGGATCGCGGGGCGCGGCCCGGTCAGGCCCGGACGGGACGCGACGAGCATGCGCACCTCGGTGCCGTCGCGGGAGGTGTAGGCGACCTGGCGCGTCTCGATCTCGGGGACGTCGACCGTGCCGGGCGCCGACGCCCACGGTGTCGTCTCTCCGGTGCGCGCGTCGTAGCGCAGGACCGCCGAGGGGGTCACGTGGTCGGTGTAGCCGAACCAGGCCTCGTGCCCGCCTTCGGGCCGCTCGACGATGCCGCCGATGGAACCGAGGCCGGGGGTCGGGACGGTGCCGAGCCGCTCCCCGGAGGCCAGGTCGTGCACGGTGATCTCGCTGATCGCGTGGCGCGTCCATCCGGCGAGCAGGACCGGGCGCTCCAGGCCGTCGAGGATCGCGAAGTCGGTGAGGACGGCCTCGGGGTCCTGGGGGAGGAGGTCCCGCCACGTCCCGTAGGAGAGGTCGGACGGGTCGGCGACGCACAGCCGGGACCGGGGCGCGTCGCGGTCGGTGAAGACGTAGGCGCGACCGTCGCGGCCCACGTGGATGCCGGTGGAGGCGTCGATGCCCTCCTGCACGGACCGCAGCGCGGGCGCCTCGGGGGAGGACGAGGTCAGGTCGGCGATCCACAGGTCGTTGCGGGGCGCGGTGCCCTGCGACGCGGAGATCGTGAGCCAGCGGCCGTCGCGGCTGACGCCGACCCCGTAGTAGTTGGTCTTGTCCATGTCCGCGCCGAAGACCAGGACGTCGTGGGTGTCGGGTTCGGTGCCGACGCGGTGCAGGTAGACGCGCCGGTGGTACTGCTCCTCGCCCGGCGGGACGTCCTGGGCGGGCAGCCGGCGCGTGTAGTAGTACGCCTCGCCGCCGGGCAGCCAGGCCACCGAGGAGTACCGGGCCCGGTCGATCGGCCCCTCCACCCGGTCGCCCGTCGCGACGTCGATGACGTACAGCAGCGACTCCTCGTCGCCGCCGGTGGACACCTTGTACGCCAGGAGGCGGCCCTCCTTGTCGGGCTGCCAGCCGTCCAGCGTCGTCGTCCCGGCGGGGTCGAGGGCCATCGGGTCGACGAGGACGCGCTCGGATCCGTCGGGGTCCACGGTGTGGAGCACCGGGTGCTCCTGGTCGGCGGAGCGGCGGGTGAAGAAGCGCCGCTCGCCCCGCCACACGGGGGCCCCGACGCTGCCGGCGCCGAGCAGTTCGAGCAGGCGGGCCCGCAGCGCGTCCCGGCCCGGCAGGGCGTCCATGATCTTGTGGAAGAGCCCGTCCTGCGCGGCGCGCCACTCGCCGGTCTCGGCGCTGTCCGGATCCTCCAGCCAGCGGTAGGGGTCGGCGACCCGGTGGCCGTGGATGTCCTCGACGATGTCCAGGCGCTGCGCGGACGGATACTGCGTCATGAATGAACTGTATTGGGCGTTAAGCGCTGGCCGGCCCAGTACTCCCCGCGGGTTCCGTGTTCGAGCGGGTGTGCGGTGGGGGATTATTGGGGTAGCGGACGACCTCCCTCAGACGCCACACTGATTATGGTCGGTTCGCCCCTGGGGAGGTCCTCATGGCGAGTGCGCAGGTGCCGGAGACGATAATCGGGCCTCGGTGGGAGGCGCGCTGCGCCGCGACCACCGGGGCGATCAGGCAGTGCGGCCCGGCGGAGGGCGTCTGATGCGACAGGTCCTCCTCCTGAACGCGACGTACGAACCCCTCACCACGCTGCCTCTGCGGAGGGCGGTCTGCCTCGTGCTTCGCGAGAAGGCGGAGATCGTCCATCACGACACCTCGGGTGACGTGCTCCATTCGGCCACGATGACGGTCGAGATCCCGTCCGTCATCCGGCTCCGCCGCTACGTCCGCATCCCGTTCCGGACCCGCGTGCCCCTGACCCGCGCGGCGCTGATGCGCCGCGACAACTTCCGCTGCGTCTACTGCGGCCGCCGCGCCGAGACGATCGACCATGTCCATCCGCGCAGCCGGGGCGGCAAGCACGTCTGGGAGAACTGCGTGGCCTCCTGCATGACGTGCAACCACAGCAAGGCCGACCGGCTGCTGTCGGAGCTGGGCTGGACGCTCAGCATCACCCCGGCCGTTCCGAGAGGGGCGCACTGGCGGCTCATCGGCCTCGTCCACGACGGCGATCCGCAGTGGGCCGCCTACGTCACCGAGCCCGCGGCCTGACGCGCACACCCGGGGGACGTATCCTGGGTGCGTGCCTCGCTATGACTACCGCTGCCGCGCGTGCGGGTCGACCTTCGAGGTCTCCCGCCCGATGATCAACTCGTCCGACCCGGCCCCGTGCCCGGCCGGCCACGACGACACCGTCAAGCTCCTGTCCACGGTCGCCGTCACCGGCACCTCCCGTGGCGGAGCGCCCCAGCCGCCGCCGAGCGGGGGCGGGGGCTGCTGCGGCGGGGGCTGCTGCTCCTGACCGGTCACCCGGCCTGGGCCGCGCGCAGCGCCCGGCCGGTCGCGGCGACGTCGTAGTTCGGCGGGACGCCCTGGAGCAGCACGGTGGTGCCGGGGATGTTGTCGGCGCGCATCGCGAGGATCTTCTGATAGGCGTCCGAGGCGTACCAGTCGCGGGCCTTGTCCATGTCGGGGAACTCGATGATGACGTAGGCGCCCTCGAACGGGCCTTCGAGCACCTCGGTCTCGCTGGCGTGCACGATGAAGCGGCCGCCGAACGGGTCCATGGTCTCCTGGATGCGCTCCATGTAGACGAAGACGTCGTCGTGTAGCGGCGGCTGGGGGGTCATGTAGGCGAGGGCGTAGGCGGTCATCGCGTTCTCCTTGGTGGTGGGGCCGGGCTGGTTCGCCCGACACCCACCACTTTGCCCTGGACGGGGAATGGAGGCGATTACCCGCCGGGTAATGCTCAGCCGTTCAGGCGGTCGAGCTGGGAGACGTCGCGCGCGGCGCCGGTCGAGGCGGACGTGGCCATCGCGGCGTAGGCCCGCAGGGCGGCGCTGACCGGGCGGTTGCGGTCGCGGGGCCGGTAGCCGCCGAGGTCGGCGAGCAGCTTCTCGCGGCGGATCTCCAGCTCGTCGGCCGGGACGTCCAGCTCCAGGACGCGGTTCGGGATGTCGATCACGATGCGGTCGCCGTCCTCGGCGAGGGCGATGATCCCGCCGCCCGCGGCCTCGGGGGAGGCGTGCCCGATGGACAGCCCGGACGTGCCGCCGGAGAACCGGCCGTCGGTGATCAGCGCGCACGCCTTGCCGAGCCCGCGGCCCTTGAGGAAGCTCGTCGGGTAGAGCATCTCCTGCATGCCGGGCCCGCCCTTCGGGCCCTCGTAGCGGATCACGACGACGTCGCCGGCCTTGACCTTCCCGCCGAGGATGCCCTCGACGGCGTCGTCCTGCGACTCGAAGACGACGGCGGGGCCGGTGAAGGTCCACAGCTCCTCGTCCACCCCGGCGGTCTTGACGATCGCGCCGTCGGGGGCGATGTTGCCGCGCAGGACGGCCAGGCCGCCGTCGGCGGTGTAGGCGTGCTCGGTGGAGCGGATGCAGCCGTTCTCGCGGTCGAGGTCGAGCGACTCCCAGCGGGCGCTCTGCGAGAACGCCGAGGTGCTGCGCACGCCGCCGGGCGCCGCGTGGAACAGCTCGACGGCCTCCGGCAGGACGTCGGGGGAGAGGACGTCCCACTTGGCGAGGAACTCGTCGAGGGACGCGGAGTGGACCGAGTGCGCCGACGCGTTCAGCAGGCCGGCGCGGTTCAGTTCGCCCAGCAGCGCCGGGATGCCGCCCGCGCGGTGGCAGTCCTCGACGTGGTACTTGCCGGTGGCGGGGGCCAGCTTGCAGACGCACGGGACGCGGCGGGAGATCGCGTCGATGTCGGTGAGCCCGAAGTCGACGCCGCCCTCGGTGGCGGCGGCGAGCAGGTGCAGGATCGTGTTGGTGGAGCCGCCCATCGCGACGTCGAGGACCATGGCGTTCTCGAACGCCTCGCGGGTGGCGATGTTCAGCGGCAGGACGGACTCGTCATCGCCGTCGTAGTACCGCTTGGCGACCTCGACGACGGTGCGGCCGGCGTCCTCGTAGAGGCGGCGGCGGGCGGTGTGGGTGGCCAGCACGGTGCCGTTGCCGGGCAGCGCCAGCCCGATCGCCTCGGTGAGGCAGTTCATCGAGTTGGCGGTGAACATGCCCGAGCAGGACCCGCAGGTCGGGCAGGCGCTCTCCTCCATCTCCAGCAGCTTGTCCTCCGGCAGGGAGGAGTCGGCGGAGGCGATGATCGGGTCGATCAGGTCGAGCTTGTTGCCGCCCATGACGCCCTCGACGGGCTTGCCGGCCTCCATCGGGCCGCCGGAGACGAACACGGTCGGGATGTTCAGGCGCAGCGCGGCCAGCAGCATCCCCGGGGTGATCTTGTCGCAGTTGGACACGCAGACCAGGGCGTCGGCGCAGTGCGCGTTGACCATGTACTCGATCGCGTCGGCGATCACCTCGCGGGACGGCAGCGAGTACAGCATGCCGTCGTGGCCCATCGCGATGCCGTCGTCGACGGCGATGGTGTTGAACTCGCGGGGCACGCCGCCGGCCTCCCGGACGGCGCCGGCGACGACCTTGCCGACCTCGTCGAGGTGGACGTGGCCGGGCACGAACTGGGTGAAGCTGTTGGCCACCGCGACGATCGGCTTGCCGAAGTCCTCGCGTTCCACGCCGCTGGCCCGCATGAGCGCGCGGGCGCCCGCCATGTTCCTGCCATGGGTGACCGTGCGTGACCTGAGCGGTGGCATCTTCGACCTCTCCAAACCTGTGACGTGCGGGGACGACGGGCCGCGCATGGTTCGGCGTGGGCGGGCGGGTCGCCTGGAAGGGTACGCGCAGCGGCGGATCGCGGCGCTGCCGCCGGCTCAGCGGAGGTCGCGCCCGGGCCGGCCCGTGACCTCCGATGCTACCAACCCGCCGGAGGGCAGGAAAAAAGCCGGGACGGCGGTGTCCCGGCTTTGCGGCGGGCGGCCCGGGAAAGGGGGCCGCCCTCGCCCTCAGTCGGGGTACTTCGGCGGCAGGGACTCCTCGGCCGCCTGGAAGATGCGCTGGACGTCGCCGTCGGTGAGGATCTTCGGGCGGCGGCGCAGGTACGAGCGCGCCCGGTTGCCCGCGTAGACGTCGACGTCGCGCACCCGCATGACCTTCCACGGGATGGACGGGCCGTAGATCGCCACGGACGGCTGCACCGGCACGTCGAAGCCGACCTGCTCGGCGAGGATCATGCTCGCCATCTGGGCCTCCCAGCGCGCCTCGTCCAGCCGGTCCTTCTTGTTGAAGGGGCCGTGGAAGAGCTTGAGGTGGGACATGGTGCGCACGGGGAGGCGCTTGTCCCACTTCTCCGAGTCGATGGCGTAGACGCCGCTCGGCCCGATGACCAGGTGGTCGATCCGCCCGTCGCTGACGCCCTCGTCGTCGCGGGGGACGGCCCGCGCGTGCAGCACGAGGTATCCGTTGCGCCGCAGGGACTTGAGCTGCCGCTCGGTGCGCCGTTCGGCCGCCGAGGACTTCTGCCAGGCGGTGACGGTGGAGCTCTTGCGGGACAGCCGCACGTAGTCGCCGATGACGACGAGCACCGCGACGGTCAGGCCGAGCCGCCAGCTCGTCAGCATGAGCGCGGCGGCGCCGGCGAGGACGGCCGCGCCGATCCGGTACGCCCAGCGGCGGATCTTGGGATCGTCGAGCGCCGCCGCGGCGGCGCTGCCCTCCAGCCGCTCCTTCACCGGTGTCTGGTCATCGTGTTCACGCGCCTCCTCGGACTCGGGTCGCGCCCTGGCATTCTGCGTGTTGCCCCGCTCCATGGTCGCCATGGTGACGCTCCGTGTTCCTTTCCCTTCGGGGGCATGATCCTCCGTGCGCAGAGTAATCATCGGGAGGGTGGGCGACCAGTCATGCCGGGTTAATGTTTTGTCGCCCCACGTCAGTGATTCTCTTACGGCACGGTCGGGTAGGCCAGTATTAATCTCCTTCCGCCGCTGCTGTCGTGTGTGCCCTCTTTGATGCCCGCGCACACGGCGTCTAGCGTTCCGGATCGTGACACAGATTCATGACCTCAGCGCCACCCGTATGGCCGCCGCCGTCCGTGCCCGGGACGTGTCCCCGGTCGAGCTCGCCGACCATTACCTGGCCCGCATCGAACGTCTGAACGAGCAGGTGGGCGCCTACGTGACGGTCACCGCCGAGCGCGCCCGCGAGGAGGCGCGCCGCGCCGAGAAGGCGGTGCTGGAGGCCGGCGACCCGGCGGAGCTGCCGCCGCTGCACGGCGTCCCGGTGCCGATCAAGGACCTGAACATGGTGAACGGCGTCCGGATGACGTTCGGCTCGGCGGTCTACTCCGAGCTGACCGGGTTCGCCGACGACCACGTGGTGGCCAGGCTGGCGGCGGCGGGGACGGTGCTCCTCGGCAAGACCGCGACCCCCGAGTTCGGACTGCCCTGCTACACCGAGGGAGCCGTGTCGCCCCCGGCCCGCACGCCGTGGGACCCGTCCCGGTCGGCCGGCGGGTCGAGCGGCGGCGCGGCGGCGGCGGTCGCGTCCGGGCTGGCGCCGATCGCGCAGGGCAGCGACGGCGGCGGCTCGATCCGGATCCCGAGCAGCGTGTGCGGGCTGTTCGGGATCAAGCCGACCCGCGGCCGGGTCTCGCAGGGGCCGGTCATCCCCGACCTGTTCGGGCTCTCCACCAACGGGCCGATCGCGCGCACCGTCCGCGACGCCGCCCTCATGCTGGACGTCATGGCGGGCCACATGCCGGGCGACCTGTACCGGGCGCCGGAGGCGGACGGGCCGTTCCTCGCCCGCGCGGACCGCGCGCCGGGCCGGTTGCGGATCGCGCGGAGCCTCCAGCCGCCGGTGCCGGACGTCGAGGTCCACCCCGACTGCGTCGCCGCCTACGAGGACGCGTCGGCGCTCCTGGAGGAGCTGGGCCACGAGGTCGTGGAGCTGCCGCAGGTGCTCGGCTCCGACCTCGTCCCGCACTTCGCGACGCTGTGGGGGGTAATGGCGACGATGACGCCCGTCCCCGAGGGGGGCGAGGACAAGCTCCAGCCGTTGACCCGCTGGCTGCGCGGGTTCGGCGAGAGGACGACGGCGCCGCAGCTGTTCCAGGCCCACGCGGCGCTGCAGGGCGCGCTGCGCGCCGCGTTCCCGGTGATGGACGAGTTCGACGCGATCCTGCACCCCACCCTCGCCATGCCGCCCGTGCCGGTCGGGTACTTCCACGACCAGGACCCGGAGGAGAACTTCCGGCGGCAGACGCACTTCACCCCGTTCTGCGCCATGTACAACATCTCGGGGCAGCCCGCGGTGAACGTCCCGCTGCACTGGAACGGCGACGGCCTGCCCATCGGGGTCATGCTCGCCGGGCCGCTCGGCGCGGAGGGCACGCTGATCTCGCTGTCCGCGCAGCTGGAGGAGGCCCGCCCCTGGATCGGCCGCACGCCGCCGGTCTGGACGGCGTGACGCGACCCGCACCGGGCATGGTGCAGGCGTGGCTGACGACGAACTGATCAGACTGGCCGGGCACCACGGCGTCGCGACGCGCTACGAGGACTGGCGGGGACGGGAGACGGCGGTCTCGCGCGACACGCTCGCCGCCGTCCTCGCGGCGCTCGGGGTGGACGCCTCGACCCCCTCCTCCGTCCGGGCGGAGCTCGAACGGCACCGGGACCGGGCGCGGGAACTGCCGCCGGCCGTCGTCGTCCGCCGGGCCGGCGCCGGCACCGCGGGCCGGATCCGCGCGGCGCTCGGCGGGCACCTGGACGCCGGCGCCGAGGTGGAGATCGAGTCCGGCACGGACGAGGTCCTGGCGCCGCGCGCTCATGTGCCGCCCGCCGAGCGCTCCTTCGAGCCGCTGGACGGGCTCGCGGACGTCCCGCCCGGCTGGCGCGGCCTGCGCGTCCGGAACGGCACGCGGACGCGGTACACGCAGCTGCTGGTGGCGCCCGGCGCGCTGACGCCGCCGCCCAGGATGTGGGGGTTCACGGCGCAGCTGTACTCGGTGCGGTCCGCCGCGTCGTGGGGCCTCGGAGACCTGCGCGACCTGGCGGATCTCGCGGACTGGAGCGGGCGGGAGCTCGGCGCGGGCTTCGTGCTGGTCAACCCGCTGCACGCGACCGAGCCGGTCGCGCCGGTCGGGGCGTCGCCGTACTCGCCGATGAGCCGCCGCTTCCCCTCGCCGCTCTACCTGCGGATCGAGGACATGCCGGAGTACGCGGACCTGCCCGCCGCGGACCGGGAGCGTTTCGCGGCCCTCGCCGCCGGGCTGCGCGCCCGGGAGGGCCTGCTGGACAGGGACGCGGTGTGGGCCGCGAAGCTGGAGGCCCTGGAGGCGATGTACGGCCGGCGCCGGGACCGCGACCCGCGGTTCGAGGAGTTCCGGCGGAGGGAGGGCGCCGCGCTCGCGAGCTTCGCGACGTGGTGCGCCATCAGCGAGGAGCAGGGCACCACGGACTGGCGGCGCTGGCCGTCCGGGCTGCGGGGCGCCCACGACCACGGCGTGGTGGACGCGCCCCGGTACCACGCCCGCGCCGGCTTTCACGAGTGGCTCCAGTGGAGGCTGGACGGGCAGCTCGCGGCGGCGCAGCGCGCGGCCCGGGACGCGGGGATGCCCCTCGGGGTCATCCACGACCTGGCGGTCGGGGTGCCGCACGGCAGCGCCGACGCCTGGATGTACAGCGCCTCCTGCGCGGCCGGGATGAGCGTCGGGGCGCCCCCGGACGAGTTCAACCAGCGCGGGCAGGACTGGGGGCAGCAGCCGTGGCGGCCGGGCGCGCTCGCCCTCGACGGCTACCGGCCGTTCCGCGAGATGGCCGCCGCCGCGCTGCGGCACGCCGGGGGGATCCGCCTGGACCACGCCATGCAGGTGTCGCGGCTGTGGTGGGTGCCCGAGGGGGCGTCCCCCGCCGACGGCACCTACGTCCGCTACGACCGCGACGCCCTGCTCGGCTCGCTGTCCTGGGAGGCCGAGCGCTTCGGCGCCGTGGTCGTCGGGGAGGATCTCGGCACCGTCGAGCCGGAGGTCCGGGTGGCGCTGGCCGACAGCGGCGTCCTCGGCACGTCCCTGCTCTGGTTCGAGCGGGACGGGCGGGGCCGGCCCAAGCCGCCGGACCGGTGGCGGGAGCTGTCCCTGGCGACCGTCGGCACCCACGACATGCCGCCGATCACCGGGTTCGTGCACGGCGACCACATCGACCTGCGCGACCGCCTCGGGCTGCTGACCCGTCCCCGGGCCGAGGAGGAGGACGACCACCGCCGCCAGCTGGCCGACTGGCTCGCCGTGCTGCACGCCGAGGGACTGCTCTCCGCCGAGCCGGCCGAGGTCGTGCGGGCGCTGGCGGACGGCTCCGCCGCCCACGACGAGGAGATCGTCACCGCGCTGCAGGAGTTCCTGACCCGCACCCCGGCCCGGCTCATCGGCATCTCCCTGGCCGACGCCGTGGGCGAGCGCCGCACGCAGAACCAGCCGGGCACCGTCGACGAGTACCCGAACTGGCGCGTTCCGCTCGGGGACGCGGAGGGCCGCCCCGTCCTCCTGGAGGATCTCAGGGCCCGCGGCGCGCTCCGGCTCTTCAGGCGAGCGAGGACGTGATGCGCTCGGTGACGTCGCGCAGGAGCGTGTCGGGCCGCAGGTCGGTGGTGGCGATCGCCGAGAAGACGGCCGGCAGGCCCGGCAGGGGGTAGGAGTCGTCGTCCGCCAGCGCGGACTTGCCCAGCGGATGCCGGGACAGGGACCTGCGGGCGCGCGTCCAGGCCGCCTGGACCTCCTCGGGCGAGGGGACCCCGAACCCGTGGCCGACCGGCGCGGCGTGCCGCAGCTTCACCAGGGCGCCGTCGGAGAAGTCGGCGGCGAGCCTGCAGCGGTCGCTGAGGTCGGCGCGGACGAGGTCCTCGATGCGGGTCATGACCGTGCAGGGGGTGCGGCAGCGGGCGGCGCAGTCGCCGAGCGCGGCCGCGACCTGGCTGTGCTGGCGGTCGAGGTAGGCGCGCCAGCCGGACGGCGGCTCCTTGGCGACCCGCAGGGTGCGCTCGCAGGCGGAGCGCTCCGGCCGGGTGTGGTCGCACACGCGCGCCGTCCCCGGCTCGACGGGGACGCCGAAGCGGCTGCCCTCGCCGCCCACGGCGGCCCTGATCCGGGCCGGGTCGCCCGCGTGGCCGAGGACGGTCTCCCAGGCCAGCATCGGCAGGTACTCGCCGGCGATGTGGACGGCGGCGACGAGCGCGGCCATGTCGCGGCGGTGCCAGCGGATCGCGATGACCTCCAGCAGCAGCCGGTAGGCGGGGCGGAGGCTGGCGAGCGCCCCGCGGGGGTGCTCGCGCGCCGCCTGCGGCATGCGGCTGGCGCGGGCCCGGTCGAGGAGGTCCCGCGGGACCTCGCCGGCCGCCTCCGGCATGCCGAAGTCCTCGGCGTCCAGGTCCAGGACGCGCTGGCCGAACGCGCACAGCGCCGCGACCGGCGCGGCGCGGCCGTCCGCGGCCAGGGTGCCCTGGGTGATCAGCGCCTCCAGGTCGCCGAAGGCGTAGCGCCGCGCCAGCGCCGTCAGTACGTCCCGAGCCGTCTCCACCGCGTCCCCTCCCCGTGACCATGTAACGATCGCATGGTCACGGGGCCTTTGGGCCGGTTCGGCAGGACGGCCGCGGACGGATCAGGCGGAGGCGGCGTCCTTCGCCCGGGCGCGCAGGGCGCGGGCGACGCCGTCGCGGCCCTCCGACAGGAGCCGCCGCAGCGCCGCCGGCGGGTCGTTCTCCGCGATGTAGGCGTCGGTGCGGTCGACCGTGGACTGCTCGATCACCAGGAAGGGGTAGGCGACCTCGGCGAACGTCTGGGACATGTCGCTGGTCCACTCCTTCCACACGCGCCCGACCTCGGCGAAGTACGCGTCGAGGTAGGGGACGAGCAGCGTGGCCTGGTCCGGCTCGACGAAGCCGCCGAGCGTGGCCCGGTAGACGGCGTTCGGCAGGTCGCCGGCGACGATCCGCTCCCAGGCGGCCGCCTTGGCCTCGGGGGTCGGGATCGCGGCCTTGCAGGCGGCGGCGTGCCGCTCCCCGGCGGCGGTCCGGTCCCGCTCGTGCTCGGCGTCGATCTCGGCCTCGCCCGCCTTGCCGGTGGTGACGAGGCGGCGCAGCAGCGCCCAGCGCAGGTCGGTGTCGACGGTGAGGCCGTCCAGGACCTGCGAGCCGTCCAGCAGCCCCTGGACGAACGCCAGGTGCTCACCGGTGACGGCCGACGCGGTGAACGCCAGGGTGTAGGCGAGCTGGAGGTCCGAGCCGGGCTCGGCGTCGCGGGCCAGCTCCGACAGGGTGTCCGCCATCAGGGCGAGGCCCTCCTCGCGCCACGCCGGGTCGGCGTACTGCTGGACGGCGGTGCGCGCCTGCCGCAGCAGCGTCTGCGTGACCGAGATGTCGGTGACGCCGCGGATCCCCTTGACCACCAGCCGGACGTAGTCGCGCGTCGCCATCTCCGCGTCGCGGGTCATGTCCCACGCCGCCGACCAGCACAGTGCGCGCGGCAGGCTGTCCTTGACCTCGCCGATGTCCTCGACGAGCGTCTTCAGGGAGTGCTCGTCCAGGCGCACCTTGGCGTAGGTGAGGTCGTCGTCGTTGACCAGGACCAGGTCGGGCCGCTTCTCGCCGACGAGCTGCGGGACCTCGGTGCGGGCGCCGACCACGTCCAGCTCGACCCGCTCGCGCCGCACGAGCCCGTCGGCGGTCTTGTCGTACAGGCCGATGGCGAGGCGGTGCGCCCGCAGCGTCGGGTAGTCGGCCTTGGCCTCCTGGAGCACGGCGAACGAGGAGAAGTTTCCCTCGCCGTCGACCTCGTACTCGGGCCGCATCGTGTTGACCCCGGCGGTCTCCAGCCACTCCTTCGACCAGGACGCCAGGTCGCGGCCGGACGTCTCCTCCAGCGCGCCCAGCAGGTCGGTGAGGACGGTGTTGCCCCACGCGTGCCGGTCGAAGTAGCGCCGCACGCCTTCGAGGAAGTTGTCGAGGCCGACGTACGCCACGAGCTGCTTCAGCACGGACGCGCCCTTGGCGTAGGTGATCCCGTCGAAGTTCACCTCCACCGCGCGGATGTCGGAGATGTCGGCGGAGATCGGGTGCGTGGACGGCAGCTGGTCCTGCCGGTAGGCCCAGGCCTTCTCCAGGTTCGCGAACGTCGTCCACGAGCCCTTCCACTTGGTGGCCTCGGCCTGGCACAGGACGCTCATGTACGTGGCGAAGGACTCGTTCAGCCACAGGTCGTCCCACCAGCGCATGGTGACGAGGTCGCCGAACCACATGTGCGCCATCTCGTGCAGGATCGTCTCGGCGCGCCGCTCGTAGGCCGCGTCGGTCACCCTGGACCGGAAGACGTAGTCCTCCAGGAAGGTGACGCAGCCCGCGTTCTCCATGGCGCCCGCGTTGAACTCGGGCACGAAGAGCTGGTCGTACTTCGAGAACGGGTACGGGCGGCCGAAGACCTTCTCGAAGTAGCCGAACCCCTGGCGGGTCACGTCCACGATCGCGTCGGCGTCGAGGTGCTCGGCCAGCGAGGCGCGGCAGTACACGCCGAGCGGGATGACGGTGCCGTCCTCGCGGCGGTACTCGTCCCGGACGACGTGGTAGGGCCCGGCCACGAGCGCGGTGATGTAGGTGGAGATCTGCGGCGTCGGCAGGAAGTGCCACGTCCCGTCTCCGGCCGTCTCGGCGGCCTCGTTGGTGACGACCTCCCAGTTCTGCGGCGCCTTCACGGTCAGCTCGAAGGTGGCCTTCAGATCGGGCTGGTCGAAGCAGGTGAACATGCGGTGCGCGTCGGCCGTCTCGAACTGCGAGTACAGGTACACGCTGTCGTCGACGGGGTCGACGAACCGGTGCAGGCCCTCACCGGACCGGGAGTACGCGCAGTCGGCCACGACCCGCAGCTCGTTGTCGGCCGCGAGGCCGGGCAGCGGGATCCGGCCCTTCTCGGCGTCGTAGGACCCGGGGTCCAGGGCCTCGCCGTTCAGGGTCACCTCCCGCACGACGGCGCCGTGCAGGTCGATGAAGGTGGACGCGCCCGTCTCGGCGCTCCCGAACCTGACCACGGTGGTGGAGCCGAACCGCTCCTCGCCCGTCGTGAGGTCCAGGTCGACCGCGTACGACGCGACGCTGAGCAGCCGGGCCCGTTCCCGCGCCTCGTCGCGCGTGAGGTTGCCTGCCACATGAACTCCTTGGTCGGCTTAAAGGCTTGGTGCCCCCATGTCTACCAACCGGACGACCCGACGGCCCGTCCGCCACGGCCTTCGGGGACCTCTCGCCGACGGGAATCGGGACGGCCGCCCCCGGGTTGTCGCTGGGGACATGCGCAATCTCTAGGAGGCGACGTTGCCCGAGGACGTTCCCACACCCGTGGATTTCTGGTTCGACCCCCTGTGCCCCTGGGCGTGGATCACCTCCCGCTGGATCCTGGAAGTGCAGGAGCAGCGCCCGATCGACGTGCGCTGGCATGTGATGAGCCTGGCCGTCCTCAACGAGGACAAGGACATCCCCGAGGACTACCGGCGGATGCTCGCCGACGCATGGGGCCCCGTCCGCGTGTGCATCGCGGCCGAGCAGAAGTACGGCTCCGAAGTGCTCGGGCGGCTCTACACCGAGATGGGCACCCGCAGGCACCACGAGCGGCAGAAGTTCGGCCGCGCGTTCTTCGAGGAGTCGCTGACCGCGGCGGGCCTGGACCCGGCCCTCGCGGACGCCGCCGAGTCCACCGGCTACGACGAGGCCCTGCGCGCCTCCCACAAGGACGGGATCGACCGGGTCGGCCAGGAGGTCGGCACCCCCGTGATCGAGGTCGAGGGCCACGCGTTCTTCGGCCCCGTCATCACCCCCATCCCGCGCGGCGAGGACGCCGTCAAGCTCTTCGACGGCGTTCTGGCGGTCGCGAGCGTCCCCGGCTTCTTCGAGCTGAAGCGCACGAGGACGGCGGACCCGAGCTTCGACTGAGCGCGGAACGCGGCCGTCCTCGCGCCCTTGCCGGCGGGCCACACACCGGTTGCTATTGCAAGGATGTTGCAACTACGAGGTGTATGCCGACAAACTGGTCCTGCTGGCTGTAAAGAGGTAGGGGTGGTTGAGTCGTGCACGTACCGGACGGATTCATCGACGCGCCGGTCTCGCTCGCGGCGGGCGCCGTCGCGGTGGCCGGGGTCGGGGTCGCGCTGCGCGGCGCCCGGCGGGAACTCGACGACCGCACCGCGCCGCTCGCCGGGCTGACGGCCGCGTTCGTGTTCGCCGCGCAGATGCTCAACTTCCCGGTGGCGGCCGGGACGAGCGGGCACCTGCTCGGCGGGACGCTCGCCGCGATCCTCGTCGGGCCCTATACCGGCGTGCTGTGCGTGTCGGTGGTCCTGCTCATGCAGGCGCTGCTGTTCGCGGACGGGGGCCTGACCGCGCTGGGCGTCAACATCACCACGATGGCGCTGGTCACCGTGGTCGCCGGCTACGGGCTGTTCCGGCTGCTGCTGCGGGTGCTGCCCAAGACCCGCGCCGCCGTGTCGGGGGCGTCGTTCGCCGCGGCCGTCGTCTCGGTGCCCGCCGCGGCCGTGGCCTTCACGCTGATCTACGCGATCGGGGGGACGGCCGACGTCTCGATCGGCAAGGTCGCCGCCGCGATGATCGGCGTGCACGTGCTGATCGGCGTCGGCGAGGCGCTGATCACCGCCGTGACCGTGTCGAGCGTGCTCGCCGTCCGGCCCGACCTGGTGTACGGGGCGCGCGGGCTGATGAAACCGCTGGAGCTGCGCACGGGCGGGCGGAACGCCGCCGAACCGAAGCCGTCCCAGGCCTGAGGAGGACCACGATGACCACCAAGCGTTTCTTCGCCGGGTTCCTGCTCGTCTCCCTCCTCCTGGCCGGGATCGTCAGTTACTACGCCAGCGCGAACCCCGACGGCCTGGAGAAGGTCGCCGAGGACAAGGGCATCAGCGCCAAGGAGAAGGACCACTCGCTCAAGGACTCCCCGCTCGGCGACTACGGCGTCAAGGGCGTCGACGACGCGCGGCTGTCCGGGGGGCTGTCCGGCGTGATCGGCGTCGGCCTCGTCCTCCTCGTGGGCGGCGGGCTGTTCTGGACGGTCCGGCGGCGCGGCCCGGCCGCCGCGCAGGCCGCTCCGGAGCGGGACGAGACGGCGCCGTCCGAGCCGTCCCGGAAGGGCTGATGGGCGCGGGCCACGCGCACCGGCTCTACGTGCCGGGCGCCTCGCCGGTGCACCGGCTGCCGCCGCAGTGCAAGCTCGTCGCCGTCCTGGCGTTCGTTCTGCTGGTCGTCGCCACGCCGCGCGAGCGGATCTGGGCGTTCGGCGTGTACGCGCTGCTGCTCGCGGCCGTGACGGCGGCGGCCCGGGTCCCGTTCGGGACGGTCGCGCGGCGCATCGTCATCGAGGTGCCGTTCGTCGCGTTCGCCTTCCTCATGCCGTTCGTCGCGAACGGCGAGAAGATCACCGTGCTGGGGCTGCGGGTGAGCGAGAGCGGGCTGTGGGGTGCCTGGAACATCCTCGCCAAGGGAACCCTCGGCGTCGTCGCCTCGATCCTGCTCGCTGCCACGACCGAGCCGCGGCTGCTGCTGCTCGGCATCGAGCGGCTGCGGATGCCGCAGCTCATCACGCAGATCGCCACGTTCATGCTGCGGTACGCCGACGTCGTCGCCGCGGAGCTCGGCCGGATGAGGGTCGCGCGGGCGGCCCGCGGTTTCGAGGCCCGCGACATCCGCGCGACGGGGGTCCTCGCCAGGTCCGTGGGCGCGCTGTTCCTGCGCTCCTACGAGCGCGGCGAGCGGGTGCACCTGGCCATGGTGAGCCGCGGGTACGAGGGCCGCATGCCCGTCATCGACACCGTTGGCGCCACCGCCGCGCAGTGGACGGCCGCCGCCGCGCTGCCCTCGGCCGCCGCGCTCGTCGCGCTGGCTGCTTGGATTGCCCCATGACCCCGTCGCTCGAGGTGAAGGGCCTCGCCTACGCGTACCCCGATGGCACGCAGGCGCTGTACGGCGTCGACCTCACGGTCGGGCGCGGAGAGCGCGTCGCGCTGCTCGGGCCGAACGGCGCCGGGAAGACCACGCTCGTCCTCCACCTGAACGGCATCCTGCACGGCGGCCTGGGCGAGGTCAGGGTGGGCGGTCTCGCCGTCGGCCCGAAGGACAGGAAGGCGCTGCGGGAGATCCGACGCCGCGTCGGCATCGTCTTCCAGGACCCCGACGACCAGCTGTTCATGCCGACCGTCCGGGAGGACGTCGCGTTCGGCCCCGCCAACCTCGGCCTGCGCGGCGCCGAACTGGACCGCCGGGTGGCGGACGCGCTCGCCCGCGTCGGCATGGGGGACGCCGCCGACCGCCCGCCGCAGCACCTCAGCTTCGGCCAGCGCCGCCGCGTCGCCGTGGCCACCGTCCTGGCGATGGAGCCGGAGATCCTCGTGCTGGACGAGCCGTCCTCCAACCTGGACCCGGCCAGCCGCCGCGAGCTCGCCGAGATCCTGCTGAGCCTCGACGTGACGGTGCTGATGGTCACGCACGACCTGCCGTACGCGGCGGAGCTGTGCCCGCGGTCGGTGATCCTCTCCGGCGGCGTCATCGCCGCCGACCGTCCCACCCGCGACCTGCTCACCGACGCCGAGCTGCTCGCGGCGCACCGCCTGGAACTGCCCTTCGGGTTCGACCCGGCCGCGGCCCTGCGCTGACCGACCCGCCCGCCTGCCGCGCCGGATCGCCGGCACTTCGGCCGTTCCGCTTGCCTGCCCGGCCCCGCTCCGGAAGACTCGTTGCCTGACAGTGGTAACGGTTTTCATATCCAGAATGGGGGCATTCATGAAGGTTGCGTTCGTCGGCAAGGGCGGCAGCGGCAAGACCACCCTGTCGGCGCTGTTCGTCCGCCATCTGGCCGGACGCGGGCTGCCCGTGGTCGCCATCGACGCCGACATCAACCAGCACCTCGGCGTGGCGCTCGGGCTGGACGAGGGCCGCGCCGCCAAGATCCCCGCGCTGGGCGACCGGCTCACCGAGCTCAAGGAGCACCTGCGCGGCGCCAACCCGCGCATCTCCTCGGCGGCCGCGATGGTCAAGACCACCCCGCCCGGCTCCGGGTCGCGGCTGCTGCGGTTCCGCGGCGACGACCCCTTCCACGAGGCGGGCCAGGAGGTCGACGGCGTCACGCTGCTCGCCACCGGCCCGTTCAACGACGACGACCTCGGCGTGGCCTGCTACCACTCCAAGACCGGCGCGGTGGAGCTCTACCTCAACCACCTCGTGGACGGGTCCGGCGAGTACGTCGTCGTCGACATGACCGCCGGCGCCGACACGTTCGCCTCCGGGCTCTTCACGCGGTTCGACCTGATGTTCCTGGTCGCCGAGCCCACCCGCAAGGGCGTCGGCGTCTACCGGCAGTACACCGAGTACGCCCGCGACTACGACGTCGCCATCCGCGTCGTCGGCAACAAGGTGCAGTCCGAGGAGGACGTCGCCTACCTGCGCGAGCACGTCGGCGACGACCTGCTGACCTGGGTCGGCCAGTCCGCCGCCGTCCGGGCGCTGGAGCAGGGCCGCGACGGCGTCGAGCTGGAGGACCGCAACATCGCCGCCCTCGACGTCATGCGCGCCGAGGTGGACGGCCGCGTCAAGGACTGGGACGAGTTCCAGCGGCAGGCCGTGGAGTTCCACGTGAAGAACGCGCGGAGCTGGGCGAGCCGGGCCGCGGGGGAGGACCTCGAAGCGCAGGTCGACCCCGGGTTCCGCTTCCCCGTCCCCGCCGCCTAGCGCCTACTGCGGGTAGTCCGGGCCCTACCGGCGGAGACGGAACCGCACTACTCTGCCCGCCATGACGATGCGGCGGATGCTCGCGATGACGGGCGGCGCGGTGGCTCCCATGGCGCTCCTCGCGCTGCTCTTCGGCAACCAGTGGGTCGTCGACGAGATCAACAAGAGCCACATCAGGTACGACGAGGGCATCGGGCCCGTGGTGACGTGGCTGCTCACGCTCTCCTGGCGGATCACGCCGATGGGGAGCCTCGGCGCGAAGCAGGTGCTGCTGGACGACTTCAGCCTGCTCGTCTTCTTCGGCGTGCTGGTGGCGCTGGTGCTGGCGGGCGCCCGGCTGGCCGACCCGGAGCGCGGGCCGTTCGGCGCTTTGATCATCGGCTGGTGGGCGGCGGTCGTCGCGGGCGGCGTGTCCGGGATCGTGGCCGCGCCGCTCACCCGCTGGGCGTTCGAGTTCCAGGAGACGTCGTTCAGCGCGACCTTCAACGCCACGGTCGGCCAGGGCGCCTCCTTCGGCTTCGCGTTCGGCTGGCTCGCCGGGCTCGGCGCCCTGGCCGGGTTCTTCCTCGCCCGCACCCGTGAGTCCGGGCCCCGGCCGCGGCAGCCCTACGCCCCGGCCCAGCCCTACCCGCCCCAGCAGGGCATGCCGATGCAGCGGCAGCCGTATCCGCAGCAGATGCCGCCGCACCCCTCGGCCGTCCCGTACGTCCCGCCGCAGGGGCAGCCGCAGCAGCCCGCCTGGGGCGCCGCTCCCGTCCCGCAGCCTCAGCAGCCGGGGCAGTTCGGCGTGCCGCCGGTGCCCCCGCAGCCGTCCGCGCCGCCGCAGGAGCAGGCGACCCCCGAGGCACCGGAACCGCCGGAAGCGCCCGAGGAGCCCGAGGAGCCGGAGGGGCGGGAAGAGGAGAGCCCGGAAGAGGAGAGCCCGGAAGAGCCGCCGGAGAAGCCGGAGGAGCCGGAGGAGCCGAAGGACGCCCCTGCCGGCGGCCCGCAGGACGCGCCGGAGGACGACGACCTCGATCTGGCCGACCGGACGATCATCGACCGCAAGCGGGACGACGACGGCTGACCCCCGCGCGCGGGCACGGCGCGGGCCTGCGACAATCGGGCGCATGCGCGTGTTTCTTGGATCCGACCATGCCGGTTTCGAACTGAAGGAGCACCTGGTCTCCTGGCTGAAGGCGAACGGGCACGAGGCCGTCGACTGCGGCGCGTTCGTGTACGACGCCGTCGACGACTACCCCCCGTTCGTCCTGCGGGCGGCCGAGCGGACGGCGGCGGAGCCGGGAACGCTCGGCGTCGTGATCGGCGGCTCCGGCAACGGCGAGGCGATCGCGGCGAACAAGGTGAAGGGCGTACGGGCCGCGCTGGTCTGGAACGACGAGACCGCCGTGCTCGCCCGCGAGCACAACGACGCGAACGTGATCGCGCTCGGGGCGCGCCAGCACGACCTGGACACCGCGACCCGCTTCGTGGAGCTGTTCCTCGCGACGGCCTACTCCAAGGAGCCGCGCCACACCCGGCGGATCAGGATGCTCGGCGCCTACGAGCACACCGGCGAGCTGCCCCCGCTGCCGCGCGAGGGCTGATCCTGGCTGTGTTTCACAGTCCTGGCCCACTTCGCTCGCCTGGCGGCTCGCTACGTGACCTGGCCTGGGCGAACGCGGCATCGCTTCGCGATCTGCCCGGTTCCGCTCGCCTCCGGCTTCGCGGCACCGGGCAGGTCACGCGTTCGCGCGCGTGGCCGAGGCCACTTCGAGTCAGGCTGTGAGTCCCTAAAGCCCGTTCTCGGGGGGCCGGCGGGCGCCGCGCTTGTCGAGGCGGCGCCGCTCGTTCTTCTCGGCCTTGGTCCGCCTGCCGGTGTCGCCGGGCCTGTTCGGGGCCGATCCGGAGGCGGCCGCGGGTCCGGCGCCGGCGGGCGGCTCCCCGCCCCCGGCGGGCGAGCGCGAGACGTCGCGGGCCCGCATCGCCGCGTCCACCGTGATCCGCATGCCCGGCTGAACCATGGGCCGCTCCCTCCGAGATAGTCGCAAGGCCACATTTACCCTGATTTCACGTAGCACGAGCGTTACGATGCGTCACTGGTGCCCTCGGATACTGACCGACCGGGCGCATTGCTCGATACAGTGCCGGAGTCATGCTTCAACGTCTGGTGCAGCTGCTCCCGCCGCGCGTGCGTGCCGTGCTGCGCAGGATCCCGTTCCTGGTCGTGCTCTACCGGTGGCTCAGGCGGGGCACGCTGACCAGGGACAGGTACGTCTTCGCGGCGCTGGCGATCCTCGCGGTCGCCATCGGCATCGCCACGTCCGGCGACTCGCGCGGGCTGGCCCCCTCCGGGGCGCTGGTGCTGATCGTGGTGGTCGGCGGGCTGCTGCTGAAGGTGCGGAGCCTGGCCGCCCTCCTGGCCGTGGTGGCCGCGATGGCCGCCTACAACGTCTGGAAGGACGTCGCGGCGTTCGGCCTCGGCATGATCGCCACGCTGAGCATCACCGCGGTGCTCGCGATCACCCTGGCCCGGACCCGCCAGCAGCTCGGCGTGCAGGGCCTGCGCGGCGACTCGATGCTGCTGGAACTGCGCGACCGGCTCCGGCGGCACGGCGAGATGCCCGAGCTGCCGGACGGCTGGAGCTCGCAGGTCGTGATGCTCCAGGCGGGGGGCTCCTCGTTCGGCGGCGACTTCGTGGTGTCGGCCTCCGACGGCGACAAGCTGGAGGTCGCGCTGGTCGACGTGTCCGGGAAGGGCACCGACGCCGGAACGCGGGCGCTGATGCTGTCGGGCGCCTTCGGGGGGCTGCTTGGATCGGTCCAGCCCGAGGCCTTCCTGCCCGCCTGCAACGTCTACCTGCAGCGCCAGCGCTGGGACGAGGGCTTCGTGACGGCCGTCCACGTCGTGGTCGACCTGCGCACGGGGGAGTACACCGTCGAGTCGGCGGGGCACCCGCCCGCCGTCCAGTTCGACGCGGGCAGCGGCGCCTGGCGGGTCAGCTCCGCCAAGGGCGTGGTGCTGGGCGTGGTGCCCGATCTGAACTGCGTGCCCGAGCGGGGGCAGCTCCGGCCGGGCGACGCGCTGCTCCTGTACACCGACGGCCTGGTGGAGTCGCCGGGCAGCGACCTCGACGCCGGCATCGACCGGCTGCTCGGTGAGGCGGAGCGGCTGGTCCCGCAGGGGTTCGGCAGGGGCGCGCGGGAGCTGGTGGAGACGATGGCCGCCTCGCGCGACGACGACTGCGCCCTCGTCCTGGTCTGGCGCACCTGACGGGCGCGGCCCAGAGGGCCGGGCTCAGTGCCTGGACTTGGCCTTTCCCTTGGCCTTGCCGTGCTTCGCCGCGTGCTTCGGCTTCGACTTCGGCTTCTTCTTCTCCTGGGGCTTCTGCTTCGGCTTCTGCTTGTGGGTCTTCACCAGGGGCCGCCGGGAGGTTCCGGCCCTGACGGCGTTGGCCTTCTTGGCGGGGGCGGCGGAGACCGCCGGCGCGGACGGCGCCGGCGCGCCGGGCGAGGCGGGAGGCGCGGCCTTGGCCCCGGTGATCCCGAGGATGATGGCCCCGAACAGCAGGGTGCCCGCCGCGGCGCCCGCGCCCGCCAGCAGCCGAGTGCGGGTGGACGTCGTGGCGTCCGCCACGCCGAGCGGCGTGAACGCCCTGGTGTCGGTGTCCTCGGCGCTGGACTCGCGGGTCCGGAACGGCGTCGAGGGCCCCGGGACGGGGCGTCGCCGCCGGGAGCGCGGCGGGAGGGAGCGCCGGGCCGCGGCCCGCGACGGCGTGTCCTCCGGCGGAGCGGGGCGGGGTGCGAGGCGGCCCGCGGCGTGCGGCTGCGGCTGCTCGACGAGGGCGAGCAGCAGGTCGGTCGCGGTGGGCCGGTCCGCCGGGTCCTGCGCCAGCGCCCACCGGACGAGCGGGACCAGCGAGTCCGGCAGGCCGGACAGGTCGGCGTCCCCGGCCGCGGTGCGCAGCGTCGCGGGGTCGCCGCCGATCGGCATCTGCCCCGTCCCGGCGTGGGCGATGAGGCAGCCCCAGGAGAAGATGTCGGCCGCCTGGGACGACGGGCCCCCGACGAGCACCTCCGGGGCGATCCACCCGGGGGTGCCGAACACCTGGCCGGTCGTCGCGGCCTCGTCCGGCTCGTCCTGGCTGCCCGCGATGCCGAAGTCGATGACGCGGCACCCGGACAGGGTGAGCATCACGTTGGCGGGCTTGAGGTCGCGGTGCACGAGGCCCGCCGCGTGGATCGCGGCGAGCGCCGAGGCGACGCCCACGGCGACGCCGTGCAGGTCGGCGGGCGGCAGCGGGCCGCCGGCGGTGAGCCGGTCGTGCAGGGACACGCCCCCGACGTAGTCGGTGACGAGGTAGGGGAGGCCGTCCTGCTCGCCGTGCGCGAGGACCCGCGCGGTGCAGAACGATGCGACCCGGCTCGCGAGGTGCGCCTCGTCGCGGAAGCGCCGCCGGTACGAGGGGTCGCCGGCAAGGTGCGGATGGATCGTCTTCACCGCGACGCGCCCGCCCGACACGGGGTCGGCTCCCAGGAAGACCGTGCCCATGCCGCCGGATCCGAGCCTGCCCAGCAGCCGGTGGCCGCCGACCTCGCGGGGATCGGCGGGTTCGAGTGGCCTGAAGTCAGTATCCATGCGGTGCCTCAGCACCCCCCTTCCGTCTCTCCCGCCCACCCATCCCCTTTCGGCGGCGAATTATGGCGGGTTTTTCCGAAGAAGGGCGGAAACGTGATCGTCACGTCGATGTAGCACCCCGTGCATCGGGGACGTGCAGAGTGAGGGAAGCGGTGCCCGCGTGGACGGCTCCCCAGGGGTGGGAGGCGCCGTCCGCGCGGGCACCGGTCCGGTATGTGGCGATGTTTCGCAGGGCAATGGCCCGGTAAGAACCAGTTCTGCGCTCTCCCCCCGGCGCGTCGACGCGGCGCGGCGCCCGCCGCCGCGTGCGAGCGGAAGGGGGAGGGGCGCCGGGGTGCGGATACTCGGGGACCTGCTGTCGCCGTCGTACTGGTCCGTGCGGACCCGCGTGACGGCGGCCGCGACTCTGATCGTCACGCTTCTGCTCATCGTCGGCGTCACGCTCTTCTACCAGGCCCTCCGCGGAACCGTTTACCGAGGCCTGCACGACCGGGGCACCCTGGTCGTCACCGACCTGGCCACGCTCGTGCGCGAGACCGACCTCCGGGGGTCGATCCGCGTCGAGGATCCCGGCTACCCGCTGCTCCAGGTCCTGGACGGTCAGGGCAACGTGCTCGCGGCCAGCGAGTCCCTGCACGGCCGCGGCCCGCTGAAGGTACCGGTCTCGCCGGTGGCGGGGCGGCCCGAGTACCACACCCTGCGCTTCCAGGGGCTCGCCGACTTCTACTTCGTCACCGAGCGGGTGGACACCCGCTTCGGCACCCGTATGGTCTACGCCGGCGCGCCCATCACGACGTTCACCCGCTACAGGCCGGTGTTCATCTCGCTGCTCATCGTGACGGTGCTGGTCGCGGCATCCGTGGTGGGGTGGATCGTGTCCCTGTCGGTCCGGCGGGCGCTGCGGCCGGTCCGGGTGATGAGCGCCGAGATGGCGGAGATCACCGGCGGCGCCGACCGGCGGGTGACCGTGCCGGAGCCGAACGACGAGGTGTCCGAGCTGGCCGACTCGGTGAACGTGATGCTGAACCGGCTGGAGGACGTCCTCGCCCGGCAGCGCGCGTTCGTCGCGGACGTCTCGCACGAGCTGCGCAGCCCGCTGACGGGCCTGCGCACCCAGCTGGAGGCGGCGCTGGAGCAGCCGGAGGACGAGGACTGGCCGGCGGTCGCGCGAGCGGCCCTCGCCGACGCCGACCGGCTGCAGGCCATCGTCAGCGACATGCTCCTCCTGGCGAAGCTGGGCGCGGGCGTGCACGTCGCGCGGGAGCGGGTCGACCTCGGCGAGCTGGTCCGGGCGGAGGTGAGCCGGCGGCCCCGCCGCGTCCCGGTCGAGGTCGCGGCGGACGAGGGCGTCACGGCCCGGGTGACCGAGGCCCACCTGGTCCGGCTGCTGACGAACCTCCTGGACAACGCCGAGCGGCACGCGGAGTCGCGGATCTGGGTGAGCGTGTCGGCGGACGGGCCGGAGGCGGTGCTGGAGGTCCGCGACGACGGCGCCGGGATCGCGCCGGAGGACCGCGAGCGGATCTTCTGGCGTTTCCACCGGCTCGCCGAGGGCCGCGAGCGCGACCGCGGCGGTACCGGCCTCGGGCTGACGATCTCTCGCGACATCGCCCGCGCGCACGGCGGCACGCTCGTGGCCGCCGACAGCGACCAGGGCGCCCGTTTCGTCCTGCGCATCCCCCGCGAGGGGGCTTAGGGGAGTGCGAGGGGCGGGCGCCGGGTGCCGTGGGGCGTCGCCCGCTCGAACGCGTGGCCGATCCGCAGGACGGCGAGGTCCGCGTGGTGGGGGCCGACGATCTGCAGGCCCACGGGCAGCCCGTCCGAGGTGAACCCGGCGGGCACCGACAGCGCGGGGCACCCGGTCGCCGAGATGAGGAAGCACGACCGCATCCACTCCAGGTAGTCGCGCATCGGCCGCCCGGCGACCTCGCCGGGGTACTCGGCGCCGGCGTCGAAGGGCGGGACCTGGCTGACCGGCAGCAGCAGCGCGTCGTAGCGTTCGAAGAACTCACGGACGCGGTGGAACAGCGCCGTGTGGAGGGTCTCGGCGCGGCCGAGGTCGGCGCCGGTGAGGGAGCGGCCGGCGTCGATGTTCTCGGCGAGGGAGGGCTTGAAGTCGGCGCGCCGCTCGTCCAGCAGGGGGCGCAGGGTGATGTCCCAGTGCCAGGCCCGCAGGGTCCGGAACACCTCGTCGGCGCCGGTGAGGTCGGGCGAGGCCTCCTCGACCGCGCAGCCCATCTCCTCGAACACCTTGGCGGCGGGTTCGAGGACGCCGGTGACGGCCGGGTCGACGGGGATCGTCCCGCCGAGGTCGGGGGACCAGGCGAGGCGCAGCCCGGCGAGGTCGCGGTCCAGCGGCACGGCGAACGCCGAGCCGGGCGTCTCCAGCGCGATCGGGCTGCGCGGGTCGGGGCCGGCGAGCACCGACAGCAGCAGCGCGACGTCCGCGACCTCCCTCGCCATCGGGCCCTGCACGCCCAGCGTCGACCAGCCCGCGAGGACCGGCCAGGACGGCACCCGGCCCGGCGAGGGGCGCAGCCCGACGACGTTGCAGAACGAGGCGGGGTTGCGCAGCGAGCCGCCCATGTCGCCGCCGTCCGCGAGCGGCTGCATCCCGCACGCCAGGGCGGCCGCGGCGCCGCCGCTGCTGCCGCCCGCCGACCGGGAGAGGTCGTAGGGGTTGCGGGTCAGGCCGAACACCGGGTTGAAGGTGTGGGAGCCGGCGGCGAACTCCGGCGTGTTCGTCTTGCCGAGCGTGACGGCGCCCGCGGCGCGGATCCGCTCGATGACGAGCTCGTCGCGTTCGGGGACGTGGTCGGCGAAGATCGGCGACCCGGAGGTGGTGCGGATTCCGGCGGTGGCGTGGGTGTCCTTGTGCGCGACGGGCAGGCCGTGCAGCGGGCCCGGCGGCTCGCCGGCGGCCAGCCGCTCGTCGGCCTCGCGCGCCTGCCGTTCCGCCCGCTCGGCGACCAGCGTGACGATGGCGTTGACCTGCGGGTTCGTCCGCTCGATCTGGTCGAAATGCGCTTGCAGGACCTCGCGCGCCGACAGTTCGCGGGCGCGGATCCGGCGCGCCAGGTCGCGGGCGGACGCGAAAACGATCTCCTCGGACACAGGCCCTCCTCGTGCGCGGGTCCCCACCAGTGTCCACCCCGCCCGCCCGCCGATCCCAGGGTGAGGTCATCATGCAGGGGAGACCGGCGGGAGGGGCTTCGTGACGGAACGTGTCGGGGCGCGCGATCTGCTGTGCCGGGTGCTGGACGAGGGCGCCTGGACGTCCTGGGACGCTCCGCCCGCCGAGGCGCCGCCCCCTTCCTCCGCGTACGCCCGGGATCTCGCCGCCGCCCGCGAGCGCAGTGGCTGCGACGAGGCCGTCCTGACGGGGGAGGGCCGGCTGCGCGGGCGCCGCGTCGCGTTCGTCGTGTCGGAGTTCCGGTTCCTCGCGGGCTCGATCGGGCTCGCCACGGCCGACCGGATCGTCGCGGCCGTCGAGCGCGCCACCGCCGAGGGCCTGCCGCTGCTCGCCGCGCCCTCCTCCGGCGGCACCCGCATGCAGGAGGGGACCGCCGCGTTCGTGCAGATGGCCCGCATCACCGCCGCCGTCATGGCGCACCGGGCCGCCGGACTGCCCTACCTGGTCTACCTGCGGCATCCGACGACCGGCGGGGTGTTCGCGTCGTGGGGGTCGCTCGGGCACGTGACGGCCGCCGAGCCCGGCGCGCTGATCGGGTTCCTCGGGCCGCGCGTCTACGAGGGCCTGTACGGGGAGGCGTTCCCGCCGGGGGTGCAGGTCGCCGAGAATCTGGCGGCCAAGGGCCTGCTGGACGCCGTGGTGGCCATCGACGACCTCGCCGGTGTCGCGTCCGCCGCACTGGACGTGCTGTGCGGGCGGCCGCCGTCGGCTCCCTCGCCCCTGCCCGGGAGCGTTCCGCCGGAGGGGACGGCGTGGGACTCGATCGAGCGGTCGCGCCGCCCCGACCGTCCGGGCGTGCGTGAACTGCTGCGGCACGGCGCCGCGGACGTGACGCCGCTGTCGGGCACCGGCCAGGGGGAGGCGGAGCCCGGCTTGCTTCTCGCCCTGGCCCGTTTCGGGGCGGCGCCGTGCGTCCTGGTGGGCCAGGACCGGCGCGGGCAGCGCGGCGGCCACCCGCTCGGCCCGGCCGGGCTGCGGGTCGCGCGGCGCGGGATGCGGCTCGCCGCCGAGCTGGGCCTGCCGCTCGTCACCGTGGTCGACACGCCCGGCGCCGTCCTGTCGGCCGACGCGGAGGAGGGCGGGCTCGCGGGCGAGATCGCCCGCTGCCTCGCCGACCTGATCACCCTGCCCGCGCCGACGCTCTGCCTGCTGCTGGGCGAGGGCACGGGCGGGGCCGCGCTGGCGCTGCTGCCCGCCGACCGCGTCCTGGTGGCCCGGCACGCCTGGCTCTCGCCGCTGCCGCCCGAGGGCGCCTCGCTGATCGTCCACCGGACCGCGGCGCGGGCCGGGGAGATGGCCGAGGAGCAGGGCGTCCGGTCGGCGGACCTGCTGCGCGGCGGGCTGGCGGACGCGCTCGTCGACGAGCGCCCGGACGCCGCCGACGAGCCGGAGGCGTTCTGCCGGCGCGCCGCCGCGGCGGTGGAGCGGGGGCTGTCGGGTCTCGCGCCCACCGGCCCGGCCGCCCGCCAGGCGCGCTACCGTCGGGGATCATGACCGAGACCGTGTCCGGCGCCTACGACGCCGTCGCCGACCTGTACGCCGACCTCTTCCGCGACGCGCTCGACGAGCTCCATCTGGACCGGGCGATGATCACCGCGTTCGCTTCGATGGTCCCGGCCGGGCCGGTCGCCGACCTCGGCTGCGGCCCCGGCCGCGGGACGGCGCTGCTGCACGGCCTCGGCCTGGACGCGTTCGGGCTCGACCTGTCGCCCGCCATGATCGCCCGGGCCCGCGCCGACCATCCGCACCTGCGCTTCGACGAGGGCGACATCACGGCGCTCGACCTCCCGGACGGCGGCCTGGCTGGCGTCCTGTCGTGGTATTCGACCATCCACCTGGGGCCGGCGGAGCTCCCGCGCGCCTTCGCCGAGTTCCACCGGGTGCTGGCCCCCGGCGGCCTGGTCCTGCTCGGGTTCCAGTCGACCGACGAGGACGAGGCGGAGTCGTTCGACCACAAGGTCGCCCTCGCTTACCGCAGGCCCGTCGACGACATGGCCGAGCTGGCCGTCCAGGCCGGGCTGGTGGAGGTGGCGCGGCTCCTGCGCCGTCCCGCGGACAACGAGCGCCCCGTCCCCGCCGGCTGCCTGCTGGCTCGCAAACCCTGAGGCGACCGGCGGTCACCGCTGGGCGGACGCCTGCACCAGGGCCGTGAAGAGGGATCGCTGGGCGCGGTCGGTGGCGGCGGTGTCCTCTGGGTGCCACTGGACGCCCAGGAACCACGCCCGCGGGTTCGCGAGTTCGGCGGCCTCGATCGTGCCGTCGGCGGCGCGGGCGGTGGAGGTCAGGGCGGGGGCGAGGGCCGCGATCGACTGGTGGTGGTAGCAGGACGCGGCGGTCTCCTCGGCGTCCAGGGTCTTGGCGAGCAGGGTGCCGGGCCCGACCGCCACGGGGTGGACGCGGTGCCGGTGGTCGGGCTCCATGTGCTGGTGGAGGGTGCCGCCCAGCACCGCGTTCACCACCTGGAGCCCGCGGCAGACGGCGAGGGTCGGCAGTCCCGCCTCCAGGGCGTGGGCGGCCAGGGCGAGGTCGAAGGCGTCCTGCTCGTCGTCCACGTCGTAGAGGGCCTCGTGGGCGGACGCCGCCCCGTAGTGCCGGGGGTGCAGGTCGCCGCCCCCGGGCAGCAGGACGCCGTCGCAGCGCCCCAGGCGGGACGGGTCGAACGGCGCGGCCGGGTGCATGAGGAACGGCTCGCCGCCCGCCCGGTACACCGCCTCGACCAGGGCCCGGGACGCGACCTCGGCCCGGTGCCGCAGGGCCGAGGCGCTCGCGGAGAACCGGGCGGGGAGCGCGATGAGGGGCCTCACAGCTCGATCCAGGTGGTCTTGAGGTCGGTGTACTTGTCCAGCGCGTGCGGGGACTTGTCGCGGCCGTGGCCCGACAGCTTGACGCCGCCGAACGGGACGCTCATGTCGCCCTCCTCGTAGCAGTTGACCCAGACCGTCCCGGCGCGCAGGGCGCGGGAGACGCGGTGGGCGGTGGAGAGGTCGGAGGTCCAGACGGCGGCGGCCAGGCCGTAGTCGGTGGCGTTGGCCAGGCGGACCGCCTCATCGACGTCGTCGAACTCCAGGACGGCCAGGACGGGCCCGAAGACCTCCTCGCGCGCGATCCGCATCCCCGGGTCGACCTGGTCGAACACCGTGGGGGCCAGGAACCGGCCCTCGGCGCGCCCGCCGGCGCGCACGCGGGCGCCGTCCGCGCGGGCCGCCTCCACGTGCGACACGACGCGGGCGTGGTGCGCGGCGGAGACCAGCGGGCCCATCTCGGTGGCCGGGTCGAGCGGGTCGCCCACCCGCAGCGACCCGGCGCGGGCGACGACCCGGTCCAGGACGCGGGAGGCGACCGAGCGGTGGACGAGGAGCCGGGACGGGGCGGTGCACATCTCGCCGGCGTTGAAGAAGATCCCCCGGGCGGCGGTGTCGGCGGCGGCGTCCAGGTCCGGGGCGTCCGGGAGGATGATGTTGGGCGACTTGCCGCCGAGTTCGAGCCAGACGCGCTTGAGGTTGGACCCGGCGGCGTAGCGCAGGAAGTGCCGCCCGACCTCGGTGGAGCCGGTGAACGCCAGGACGTCGACGGACGGGTGCTCGCCGAGGGCGCGGCCCGCGGTCTCGCCGGGGCCGTTGACGACGTTGAACGCCCCGGGCGGCAGCCCCGCCTCGGCGGCGAGCGCGGCCAGGTGCAGCGCCGACAGCGGCGACTCCTCGGCGGGCTTCAGCACGACCGTGCAGCCCGCGGCCAGGGCCGGGGCGATCTTCCAGGCGGCCATCGTCAGCGGGAAGTTCCACGGGACGACGGCCGCGACGACGCCGGCGGGTTCGCGGGTCACCAGGGCGAGGGAGGAGGAGGCGGTGCGGGGCGCCTCGTCCCGTTGCTTGTCGGCGATCTCGGCGTACCAGCGCAGGCAGCCGGCGACGGCGCGCAGCTCGATCCCGTACGCCTCGGAGATCGGCTTGCCCATCTCCAGGGTGACGAGCAGGGCGAGCGTCGCGCGGTCGCGTTCGACCAGATCGGCCCAGCGCAGCAGGGCCGCCTTGCGCTCGGCGGGCGCGAGGCGCGGCCAGGGGCCGGTGTCGAAGGCGCGGCGCGCGGCGGCGACCGCGGCGTCCACCTCGGCGGCGCCGCCGGACGCGACGTGCGCGATCGTCGCGCCGTCGCGGGGCGCCACCACGGGGACCGAGCCGGAGCCGGTGAACTCCCCGTCGACGTGGTGGCCGGTGTGCGGGACGAGCCCGGCGGCACGGGCGCGCCATTCCTCGTAGGGGACGTCGGGCACGGACCCTCCCTCAAGTCGTTTGATCCCGAACAATAGCCGGGACGGCTTGACCGCCGCCATCCCCGCTTCCTAGATTATTTGGGACCAAACAAACTGGAGGTGCGCAGCGATGGCAACAGTCGCGGGCGTCGCCGTCGAGCCCGGGCACTGGATCGGCGGTGAGCGCGCCGCCTCCGGCGCGGTGTTCACCGACGTCTCCCCGATCGACGAGCGGCCGATCGCCGAGATCGCGCGGGGCGGTCCGGCCGAGGTGGACGCGGCGGTCGCCGCCGCGCGGCGGGCCTTCCCCGCCTGGGCCCGGACGGGCAGGGACGAGCGGGCGCGGCTGCTGCACGCCATCGCCGACGGCGTGGAGAAGCGGACCGAGGAGCTCTCCCAGGTCGAGACCGCCGACAACGGCGCCCTGATCCGTTCCCACCGGCGCGGGGTCATGCCCCGCGTCGCGCACAACTTCCGGTTCTTCGCCGACCGGCTGCTCGGCCTCGGCCACGACGACTTCGACACCCGCGGGCACGCCAACCACGTCGGCTGGGACCCGGCGGGCGTCTGCGCGCTCATCACCCCGTGGAACGCGCCGCTGATGCTCGCCACCTGGAAGATCGCGCCCGCTCTCGCGGCCGGGAACACCGTCGTGCTGAAGCCCGCCGAGTGGACGCCCCTCACCGCGTCCCTGCTGGCCGGGATCGCCGCGGAGGCCGGCCTGCCGGACGGGGTGTTCAACGTCGTCCAGGGCTACGGCGCGGAGGTCGGCGGGCCGCTCACCGCGCACCCCGACGTGCGGCGGATCAGCTTCACCGGCTCGGTGCCCACGGCCCGCCTCATCGCCGCCGCGGCCGCGCCGAACCTGACGCCGCTGTCGCTGGAACTGGGCGGCAAGTCCCCGCTGCTCGTCTTCGCCGACGCCGACCTCGACCTGGCCGTGGACCTCGCGGTCGAGCAGTACGACAACGCCGGCCAGGTGTGCCTCGCCGGGACCCGGCTGCTCGTCGAGTCGTCCGTCGCGGACGAGTTCACCGCGCGGTTCGTGGAGAAGGCGTCCAGGCTCCGGCAGGGCGACCCCCGTGACGAGTCCACCGACGTCGGCCCGCTGATCCACCGCCGCCACCTCGAACGGGTGGACGGCTTCGTCCGGCGCGCCGAGGAGGCCGGGGCGCGCGCCCTCATCGGCGGCGGCCCGAACGGCGAACTGGGCGGCCTCTACTACCGGCCCACGCTGTTCACCGGAGCCCCCGACGGCGCGGAGATCCTCACCGAGGAGGTCTTCGGACCCGTCCTCACCCTCCAGACGTTCGACACCGAAGAGCAGGCCGTCGCCATGGCGAACGGCACCCGGTTCGGGCTCGCCGCCACGCTCGCCACGGGCGACCCGGAGCGCGCGCGGCGCGTCACCGAGCGGCTCGTGGCCGGGACGGTGTGGGTCAACTGCTTCTTCGTCCGCGACCTGCGGGCGCCGTTCGGCGGGTCCCGGCAGTCCGGGGTCGGGCGCGGGGGCGGCGACTGGAGCTTCGACTTCTACTGCGACCTGAAGAACACGGTGACGGCGCCATGGGCGAGGTAGTGGGCGCGGGCCTCCTCGCGCACGTCCCCACGATCGTCCTGCCCGAGGTCACGCGCCGCGAGCTGAACGGCGGCGAGGACACCACCCTCGTCTCCGGCCTGCGCAGGCTCCGCGCGGACGTCTTCGAGCGGGACGACTACGACACCGTCGTGGTGCTCGACTCGCACTGGGCCACCACCGTTGAGTTCGTCACCACCGCGCAGGACCGCCGCGCCGGGCTCTACACGTCCGAGGAGCTGCCGCGCGGCATGTGCCGGATGCCCTACGACTTCCCCGGCGACCCCGAACTGGCCCGGGCGGTCGCGCGCTACGCCGACAGGCACGGGACTTACATCACCCCGATCGACGACCCCTACCTGCCGATCTACTACGCCACCGTCAACCTGTGGACGCACCTCGGCGTCCGCGACGACCCGTACCTGGGCGAACCGGGCCGGCGGTGGATGTCGATCGGCGTGTGCCAGACCGCCGACACCGAGGACTTCCTGCGCCTCGGCCGCGCCCTCGGCGACGCCGTCGCCGCGACCGACCGCCGCGTCCTGCTGATCGCCTCCGGCGCGCTGTCGCACACCTTCTGGCCGCTGCGGGTGATCCGCGACCACGAGGCGTCCGGCCCCGAGCACATCTTCACGCCGCAGGCGCGGGCCGCCGACGAGCAGCGCATCGCCTGGCTCAGGGACGGCGACCACGCACGCGTCCTGGACGCCATGCCGGAGTTCCTGGCCTTCAGGCCCGAGGCGCGCTTCGGCCACTACCTCATGATGATCGGCGCCCTGGGCGAGCACGCCTGCACCGCCCCCGGGCGCCTCTACAGCGAGTACGAGAACTCCGTCGGAACGGGCCAGGTGCACCTCTGGTTCGACCGCCCCGCGAACGGATGGACCGCCTGATGACCGAGTACCGGAGAATCCTGCTGGACGGCGCCGCGACCCAGGTCGTCCGGGACGGCGACGACCTGCGCGCCGCGGACGGCCGCCGGGTGCGCGCGGCGGACGCCGTCCACCTGCCGCCGTGCGAGCCGTCGAAGGTGGTCGCGGTGCACCTCAACCACCGCAGCCGCGTGGAGGAGTTCCAGACGAGGCTGCCGCCCGCGCCGACCTACTTCCACAAGCCGGTCTCGGCGCTGAACGCCCACGGCGGCGCCGTCGTCCGCCCGGAGCGGTGCAGGTACCTCAACTACGAGGGCGAGATCGCGATCGTCATCGGCCGGACGGCCCGCAACATCTCCGCGAAGGAGGCAGGCGGGTACATCGCCGGATACACGGTCGCCAACGACTACGGCCTGCACGACTTCCGCGACACCGACGCGGGCTCGATGCTGCGCGTGAAGGGCTCCGACACCCTGTGCCCCCTGGGGCCGGGCCTGGTCACCGACTGGGACTTCCACGGGAAGTACCTGCGCACGTACGTCAACGGTGAACTGGTGCAGGACGGCAGCACCGGCGAGATGGAATGGGACATGCACTACCTCGTCGCTGACATCGCCCGCACCATCACGCTCTTTCCGGGGGACGTGCTGCTGTCCGGCACGCCGGCGAACTCGCGTCCCGTCCAGCCCGGCGACGTCGTCGAGGTCGAGGCCGAGGGGCTCGGACGGCTCCGCAACCACATCGTCGCCGGCCCCGTCCCCGTGCGGGACGACTGCGGCGCGCAGCCCACCGAGTCCGAGGAGGTCATCTCCACCGCGTTCGGCGGCGACTGGCAGTTCCGAGGCATCCGCCCACCGCGCCGCTGAGTCCCGGGGGGCGCGCCCCTATCGGACTCAGGAGGTCAGGGTGGCGGCGTGTTCGACGACCTTGCGGCAGAAGGCGCCGACGCCGTCCGGGTCGTCGGTGAACTGCGACGGCTTGATGCAGAACGTCGTGAAACGATCGACGGGGCAAGGGTCAGCCGCGCGAGCGGCGGCCCGAGCGCCGGGGCGGCGGCGGCGACTGCTCCCGCAGCGCGGCGCGCCGCTCCTCGCCCTCGGCCTCCAGGTGCTCGACCACCGACCGCAGCGTCCGGGCGAGCGCCCGGTTGTCCTCGCCGCTCAGCCCCTCCACCACGAACGCCTCCTCGGCGTTGAACGCCGGGAACAGCTGCCGCATCAGCTCCCGACCCTTGTCGGTCAGCCGCAGCAGGACCAGCCGCCCGTCCGTCGCGTGCGAGCCGCGCTCGATCAGGCCGCGCCCCTCCAGCGTCTTCACCACCCCGGTGAGCGTGCCCTTGGAGATGCCGGCCTCCTCGGCGACGTGCCGCGTCTCCATCTCGTCCCAGATCCACACCACCCACAGGACGACGAACGACGTCCAGGTCAGGTCGGCGCCGCGCAGGACCGAGCTCTCGAAGTGCTGCCGGATCGCGGCGGCGGCGCGGTAGACGTTGGACACCGCCATCATCGCGTCGTGCCGCAGCGGCACGTCCCCGAGCCGCCGCTGGATGGCCTGCTCGGTCTCTTGCAGGGTGTGATGCCCGGTCACGTGCGTCCTCCCGTAGGGCCCGGCGCCGACGGATCGCTTGCGCGCCTCTGGCGGGCCGAAGATGAATCTACTCTCGTCGACGGTCGTTCGGCTCCGTACGATCCCCGTGGTCCGGCCCCGGGATTCCCCCGTGCGGGGGAGGGCGGTGGCGCTCGCGGGTGATCAACGCGGGCGGCGCGGGCGCGAGGGTGGGGCCATGACCCTTGCGAGCACGCCTTCGGTTCCGTTCGCGCGGCTGCGCGCGGGCTGGGACTCCGCGCACGCCCCGGTCGCGGGCGTCCCCCGGTGGGCGCGGATCGCGGCCATGGCCGTCCCGTTGACCGTCCTGCCGTCCGGGCTGTGGCGGATCGCCGCCTTCGCCCTCCACCTGCCGATCCTCAGCGGCAACGCCCTGGAAACGGACGCGGCGGGAGGCGACCTTCCCGGCTGGGTGCCGCTGGAGGCGTACGTGGTGCTGCTGTCGATCCTGTCGGAGGCGGTGGCGTTCACCGCCCTCGGCATGATCGCCGGGTGGGGCGAGGTGTTCCCGCGCTGGCTGCCGGGCCTGCGGGGACGGCGCGTTCCGATCTCGGTCGCCGTGGTCCCGGGCGTCGTGGGCGCCGCGATCCTGACCCCGATGTGGACCCTCTCCGTCGTGAACTGCTTGGTGTTCCAGGAGACCGTCCAGGGGCGCCCGCTGCCCGAGGGCTTCCCGATCCACTTCCACGACTGGCAGGGCGTGCTCGGCGCCGTCGCCTACGCGCCGCTGGTGGCGTGGGGGCCGCTGCTCGCCGCCGTCACGCTCGCCTACTGGCGCCGCCGGACGCGCGCGTCCTGACCGGTCAGGCGAGGCGGCGGCCCCCGTTCCACACGACGCCCACCTGGCGGTAGTAGGCGGCGATGGGCTCCTCGACCGCCAGGCGCGACAGCTCCTCCGTGGGGGAGTCGAACAGGCGCAGGTCGGCCTCGCCCTTCCAGGCCGGGCCGGCCTCGAAGGAGGAGGCGCCCGACTCGATCAGCTCGTCGAGGGCCGGGGCGCCGCCCGGCTCGATGGACGGCAGGAAGCGGTGGTGGGCCATCGGGTGCCCGTTGACGAAGCCGTTCGTCTCGGACGGTTCGTGCAGCGTGACGACCGCTTCGGCGAGGCGGCGGTCGGCGGCGGCCAGGGTGGCGCCGAAGCGGCCGCCCGCGGCGATGCGGGGCGCGGCCCGGCCGTAGGGGTGCGGGCGGGTCTGGTGGATCGAGCCGAGCTTCTTCGGGTAGCCCTGGTGCAGGCCGCGCGCGATGGCGAAGTCCTTGTCGACCCAGATGTGGACGCAGCGCGAGTAGGTGCGCCCCTCGAACGAGCAGCGGACGACGGCGAAGCACTCCTTGTACTGCGCCCGCACGGGGTCGAGCAGTTCCTCGCCGGACTCCGAGCAGGACTGCCAGTCGGCCCAGATGAGCGCGACCGCGCCCGGGTCGTCCGGGGCGGGGGACAGCGGCGCCGGCAGCAGTTCGGCCACGCGGGCCGGATCGGTGCGGTACTCGACCGTGAGCAGGTCGCCCGAGTAGTGCCACGGCGGGCTCGGAATCAGCGACGAGCGCCCCGTCGCGGTCTTGGGGTGCAGGAAGCCTCGCACGGTCGCCACCACGTACCTCCAACTCGTTTGGGCCCATACGATAAGCCCGCCATGCCCCGTTCCGCCACCCGCGCCCGGTGATCAGGTGGTTTCTCGTCGCAACCCTTGCCAGGGTGCACTCGCCGCCATATGGTTTGGTCCCAAATGATTCGAGGGGAGCGCGCGTGAGCCGACCGGTCGAGGACGTGGTGCAGCGGCTGACCGCCGACGGGATCGACGTGGTCCGGGTGTCCTACACCGACCTGATCGGTGTCGAGCGCGCGCGGGACGTGCTCGTCGAGCGGCTGCCCCAGGCCGTCGAGCACGGCCTGTCGTTCTGCCGGGCGATCTACCACACGACCCCGCGCGGCGGCACCGTCGAGGTCCCGGGCGGGCTGGACGCCGGGCTCCCCGACATCTGCGTGCGGCCCGACCTGTCGACGCTGGCGACCGTCCCCTGGGAGGACGGCGTCGCGTCCTGCCTCGGCGAGGCGTGCGAGCCCGGAAGCCGCGAGCCGTGCCCCGAGGGGCCCCGGGAGGTGCTGCGCCGGGCGATCGGCAGGCTGCGGGAACTCGGGCTGGAGGCCGTCGCCGGGCCCGAGCTGGAGTACTACCTCTGCGAGCCCGACCCGTCCTCGCCCACCGGCTGGCGCCGGTACGGGGACGCGCCCGGCAACGTCTACACCGCCGGCCGCAAGGGCGACCCGGACGGGCACCTGCTGCGCACGCTCCGGCACCTGCGCGACCTCGGCCTCGGCGTCACGATGGGCAACCACGAGTTCGGCGGCGGGCAGTTCGAGATCAACCTCGCGCACTCCGGCGCGCTCGACGCCGCCGACCGCGCGTTCCGGTTCAAGGCGGCCGTCCAGGAGATCGCCCGGCTGGACGGACGGCTCGCCACCTTCATGGCCAAACCGTTCAACGACGAGGGCGGCTCCGGCTTCCACGTCCACCTGTCGTGCCTGGAGGCCGACGGGCGCAACGTCTTCGAGGGCGGGGAGCCGGACGGGCTGTCCGAGACCGCCCACCACGCGATCGCCGGGGTGCTGGCGCACGCCCCCGCCCTGACCGCGCTGCTGAACCCCACGATCAACTCCTACAAGCGGTTCGGCCCGGACAGCCTCGCCCCCTGGCTCATCGACTGGGGCCTGGACAACCGCAGCGCCATGGTCCGGATCCCGCCCGAGCGCGGCGCCGCGTCCCGGCTGGAGGTGCGCCTCGGGGACGCCTCCGCCAACCCCTACCTGGGCGTCGCCGGCCTCGTCGCCGCCGTCTACCTGGGGATCCGCGACAAGGCGTCCGCGCCGCCGCCGCTGGAGGGATACGGCTACGACGCCGCGAAGGCGCCCGTCCTGCCCGCCGACCTGCCCGCGGCGCTCGACGCGCTCGCCGCCGACGAGGCGCTCACCGAGGTGCTCGGCCAGGAGTTCACGACCGCGTTCCTGACCTACAAGCGGGACGAGGCCGCGCGCTTCCGGCGGCACGTCACCGACTGGGAGTTCCGCGAGTACGCCTACCACCTCTGAAGGAGCTCCCGTGCCGCACGACACCCTCGCCGTGGACCTCGCCGACCTCGACAACTTCATGGACGGCGAGACGCCCTGGCGGATGTTCGAGGCGCTGCGCCGGGCCGAGCCCGTCCACTGGAACCCCGAGACCGACGGCGGCCGCGGCTTCTGGTCCCTGACCCGGCACGCCGACGTCGTCGCCGCCGACCGGGACTCCGCCACGTTCACCTCCGAGCGGTTCGTCAACCTGGAGGAGGTCGACGACCGGCAGGCCGCGCTCCGCCGGTCGATGCTGGAGACCGACGGCCCCCGGCACCTGGCCCTGCGCCGCCTCCTGCAGCGCGAGTTCACCCCGCGCGCCGTCGCCGGCTACGCGACCTTCCTGCGCGGCCTCACCGCCGCGACCCTCGACGCCGCCCTCGCCGGGAGCGCCTTCGACTTCGTCGCGGAGATCGCCGCCGACTTCCCGATCAACGTGCTGGCCCGCATGCTGGACGTCCCGGACGGCGACACCCGCAGGCTCATCGACTGGGGCAACCGGATCATCGCCAACACCGACCCCGACCACGCCGACGTCCTGCTGCACGGCCCCGAGAGCGAGTTGTACCGCGACCTGCCGTTCCGCAGCCCCGCGGCCCTGGAGGTCTTCGAGTACGGCCGCGACCTCGCGGCGCGCCGCCGGGGCGGCGAGGGCACCGACCTCGTCAGCCGCCTGGTCAACCAGGTCCCGGCGGACGGCGAGCCGCTCACCGCGCGCGACTTCGACAACTACTTCCTGCTGCTGGTCGTCGCGGGCAACGAGACGACCCGGCACGCCATCACGCACAGCATGCGCGCCCTGATCGACCACCCGGACCAGGCCGAGCGGCTGCGCGCCGGCCCCGGGCTCATGCCGGCCGCGGTGGAGGAGTTCCTGCGCTGGGCCTCGCCCGTCTACCACTTCCGCCGCACCGCGACCCGCGACACCGAACTCGGCGGGAAGGCGATCCGCGAGGGCGACAAGGTCGTGCTGTGGTTCGCGTCCGCCAACCGCGACGAGGCGGTCTTCACCGACCCGCAGCGCTTCGACATCACCCGCACCCCGAACGACCACATCACCTTCGGCAAGGGCGGCCCGCACTTCTGCCTGGGCGCCGCCCTGGCCCGCCTGGAAATGCGGATCATGTTCGAGGAACTCCTGCCCCGCCTCGCCGACATCCGCCCGGCCGGCGAGATCCGCCGGATCCGCTCCAACTTCGTCAACGGCATCAAGCAGATGCCCGTGACCATCACCCTCGCCTGAGCAAAGGCCCTCACGGCCCCTCAGTGAGACCGACACGCTCGCCCCGAACCGGCACAGCGTTCAGGTCCCCGGCACAGCGTTCGATTCCGGGCTTCCGGAGATGGCCGGGTCCCGCGCGTTCAGCCCTCTGCGGCCTTGCCGGGGCCAGAGGAATCCTCTGGCCCTCCTTCAGGTTCCCTGAGAACGACGTGGTTCTTCTTGGCCCACTTCCGTATCTCGGTTACCTTCCCCTTCCGTCGACGCTTCGACGTCACCTGGAGTTCGTTGACGGTGATGCCGTAGTCGCCAAGCAGATCGATGACCGCGCTGGCCGGAACCGCGGGTTCCTTCTCGGCGGCGTCCTGTGCGGGGGCCAGGTAAGCGACTGTGGCCCTTCGAATGAACTCCGACATCGTGATTCCCGCCGCGGAAGCCGCGGATTTCACCTGTTCGAGCTCCTCGGCGGCGAAGCGGGTGGAGACGACGCGGTCGAGTTGGATCGGTGTGGCGGTCTCCATGTACTCGGCGTAGCGTTCGACGTTGGCCAGGTGATACTCGGCCTCCTCGGCCGGTGTCATTCCCCGGAACGGCCTGATCTCTTTCTCCTCGCCCATGACCTTCACCTTTTCCTCGGATCGTCGTAGGCCGTGACCGGCCGCGCCATGTCCAGCTCCAGCACGCCCCACTCGCGATGCACGAAGATCGGGTACGTGAACACGACGACTATCCGCCGTCCGCCGTCGGTCGTCCCGCGTAACACGTACCGCTCTTCGTGTTGTTCACCGTCGGGCACTCGAAAGATTTCATGGTCGTTGTGTGCGGCCTGCTCGACCTCGGCACGAGTGACCCCGTGACCGCCTGTACCAGGTGTTGGCTTCGTCCCAGTCGAGCGGAAGCTCGAACTTCATATCTCCATCACGTCATACACCGTAAGCGCGATGTATGACACAGGCTACCCGTTCGACCAGGTGGTCACACGCTCTCGCGCCGGGGCTGTCTCGCTCGGCTACCGGGGAGTACGGTGTGCGGGAGCCGAGGGCTGGAGGCTGGTGTGGCGTCGTTGACCGAGAAGGTTCCGCCGGGGGTGACCGGGGCCGTGCTCCGCGCCGTGTTCGCGCTGCCGGGGCCGGTGAAGCGGCTCGTCGCCGGGGCGCCGGTGCGGCGGGACGGGCACGAGCTGGCGCTGGACGCGCAGCTCCTGCTGGCGATGATGCGGCTGGAGGGCGAGCGGAGGCTGGCCGGGGGCACGGTCGAGGACGCGCGGCGGGGGATCGCCCGGGGGCAGGCGTACCTGCCGAAGGTGCCGGCGCGGCCGGTCCGGACGCGGAAGGTGGACGCGGGCGGCGTGCCGGCGCGGCTCTACACGCCCAAGGGCCTAGCGGAGGGGACGCCGCTGCTCGTCTTCTACCACGGCGGCGGCTGGGTCATCGGGAGCCTCGACACCCACGACACGGTGTGCCGGTACCTCGCCGTGCACGCGGAGGTGCGGGTGCTGTCGGTGGACTACCGGCTCGCGCCCGAGCACCCGTACCCGGCGGCGGCCGACGACGCGCTGGCCGCCTACGAGTACGCGGCGGCCCACGCCGCCGACCTCGGCGCCGACCCCGGAGCCGTCGCGGTGGGAGGCGACAGCGCCGGCGGCAACCTCGCGGCGGTCGTGGGGTTGACGGCGCGGCGGAGGCCGGACTTCGCGCTGCTGTACTACCCGGCGGTCGACATGTCCGTCCTGCGGCGGTCGCGGGACCTGTTCGCCGAGGGCTTCTACCTGACCGACGACGACATGACGTGGTTCAGCGACCACTACTGCCCGGAGGCGCGGCGCGCCGAGCCCGCCGCCTCGCCGCTGGTCGCCGAGGACCTCTCCGGCTTCCCGCCCACCTACCTCGTCACGGCCGGGTTCGACCCGCTGCGGGACGAGGGGGAGGAGTTCGCCGAGCGGCTGCGCAAGGCCGGCGTGCCCGTCGCGCTGCGGCGGCAGGAGGACCTCATCCACGGGTTCGCGAACATGTGGTCCCTGGGCGGGCGCTTCCGGGAGGCGGCGTCCGAGGCGGCCGGGGCCCTGCGCACCGGGCTGTACGCGGGGCCCCGCGGCCGGGGCTAGAGGGGCAGGCCCGTGAGGACCATGACCTTCTCCTCGGTGTAGTCGGCGATCGCCGACCGCAGCCCCTCGCGGCCGACGCCGGAGTCCTTCACGCCGCCGTAGGGCATCTGGTCGGCGCGGTAGGACGGGACGTCGCCGATCACGACGCCGCCCACGTCCAGCTCGCGGTGGGCGCGGAACGCCACGTCCAGGCTCCGGGTGAACACGCCCGCCTGGAGGCCGAACTTGGAGTCGTTGACGAGGGCGAACGCCTCGTCGGCGCCGTCCACGGCCTGGACGAACATGACCGGGCCGAAGACCTCCTCGCGGGCGATCTTCGAGTCGGCGGGGACGTCGGCGAGGACGGTCGGCGCGTACGCGGCGCCCTCGCGGGTGCCGCCGGTGAGGACGCGCGCGCCCGCGGCGACGGCCTCGTCCACCCAGGCCTCGACGCGCTCGGCGGCCGCCTGGTCGACGAGCGGGCCGACCTGCGTCTTGTCGTCCCACGGGTCGCCGGTGACGAGGGAGGAGACCGTGTCGACCAGCTTCGGCAGGAACTCGTCGAGGACGGACCGGTCGACGTAGACGCGCTGGACGGCGATGCAGCTCTGCCCCGCCTGGTAGTTGGCGAACAGGCCGATCCGCTTGGCGGCCCAGTCGAGGTCGGCGTCGGGCAGGACGACGGCCGCGCCGTTGCCGCCGAGTTCGAGGGTGACGTGCTTGCGCGGCGCCCGGTCGTTGATCGCCCAGCCGACCGGCACGGAGCCGGTGAACGACACGATCGGCAGCCGCGGGTCGTCGACCAGGGCGGAGGCCCGGTCGTTCGGCACCGGCAGGACCGAGAACATCCCGGCGGGCAGGTCGGTCTCGGCCAGCAGCTCGCCGAGCAGCAGCGCCGACAGGGGCGTGGCGGGGGCGGGCTTGAGGACGATCGGCGCGCCCGCCGCGATCGCCGGGGCGATCTTGTGGGCGGCGAGGTTCAGCGGGAAGTTGAACGGCGAGATGCCGAGCACCGGGCCCTTGGGCACCCGGGTGACGTAGGCCATCCGGCCCTCGGCGGCCGGGTCGGTGTCGAGCCGCTGCGTGGTGGCGGCGATGCGGCGGGCCTCCTCGGCGGCGAACCGGAACGTGGAGACCGCGCGGGCCACCTCGCCGCGCGCCCACAGCAGCGGTTTGCCGTTCTCGCCGGTGATCAGCCGGGCGACCTCCTCGGCGCGCTCGGCGAGCCGCGCGGACACGTGCGCGAGGGCCTCGGCCCGCACGTGCAGCGGCAGCGCCGCGGCCTCCCGGCGGACGGCGTCGGCCGCGGCGACCGCCTCCTCCACCTGCGCGGGCGTCGGCACCGCCGCCGTCCCGACCACGCGGCCGTCGTAGGGATGCGTAACGGTCAGCTCACCGTCACCGGTCTCGGGCCGGCCGGCCAGCCAGAATGGGGTCACGTTCATGCGTTTCACGGTATCCGCGGCGGGCCCGATTGGGAGTCGCCATGCTGTCCAATCCGCTCCTCACTGTTGGACGCGATGGCGAGCGCGATCCACAGTTCGGCGCGGACGGCCGGATCGTCCGGGTCGCGCCCGAGGAGCTCGGCGGCCTTGCGCATCCGTGACCGCAGCGTGTGCCGGTGGACGCCGAGGGCCCGCGCCGCCGCCTCCCCCTGCCCGTTGGCCGCCACGTAGGCCCGGACGGTCTCGACGAGGCCCTCCGCGCGGAGAGGGGCGAGGAGCGCGCCGGCGAAGGCGTGCGCGAGGCCGGGGTCCAGGAGCCCGAGCACGCCCTGCCCGGGGAGCCGGGAGTAGTGCAGGACGTCCCGTCCCGACCGCCCGGCCGCGGCGAGGGCCTCCTCGGCCTGCCGCAGGGCGGGCCGCAGGTCGCCGGAGGCCGGGTCGCTGACGCCGACCGGGCCGCTGCCCGCGAGGAGCCGCTCGACCGTCCCGAGCGTCCCGTCCGGCACGATCACGGCGATGTGCCCGCCGAGCGGCACCGCCGGGCACCGCTCCCCGGCGGGGTCGGACTCCAGCGCGTCCAGGACGGCGGCGCCGCCCGCGCAGGCCAGCACCCGGACGGGCCCGCGCGGGAGCGACGGGCCCTCGCCGGGCCGGCCGAGCAGCAGCGCCGCCAGCGACGCCCGGAGGTCGCGCCCGGTGCGGGGCGTCTCCGACTGGAGCGTCAGCAGGGCCACGGCGGCGCCCACGATCGTGTGCGCGGTGGGCGGGAGCGGCGCGTCCGCGCCCACGGCGAGGAACCCGCGCGGGCGCCCGCCCAGCCCGACGCGCTGCACGACGATGTGGTCGTCGGGGATCGCCAGCGCGACGCTCGCGGCGGGGCCGCCCCCGTCGGGGCGGCGCCGCAGCCGGGCCAGTTCGGGCGCGAGGTCCCCGGCGCGGTCGCGGGCGCGGGCGGGTTCGGCGTGCCGGACGTCGCCGGACGCGTCCAGCAGCAGCGCCCATCCGCCGAGCAGCCGGGCCAGGCGGGCGACCAGCGCGCCGGGGCCGGTGAGCGCGGCGCGGGTCAGCTCGCGCTGGGCCTGGAACGCGCGGGTCACGTCCTCGTACCACTCGGCGGCGAGGACCCGGGAGACCGCCTTGCCGATCGCGATGAACGGGGTCGGGCGCGGCACCTCCAGCAGCACCAGCCCCTGGTCGCGGGCCGCGGCGAGCAGCTCGGCGGGGACGGTCTCGTGGATGACGCCGACCGCGAACCCGAGACCGGCGACCCCCTGCGCGACCAGCCGGGACACGTAGCCTTCGGCGTTCGCGGCGGTGAGCCGCATGCCGGTGGTCAGCACCAGCTCGCCGCCCTCCAGGAACGGGGTCGGGTCCTCCAGCTCGCTGACGGCGACCCACACGACCGGGGTCGCGGGGAGCGGTCCGGTGAGCGATCGCAGTCCGAGCTGGGGGAGGGCGGCCACGGCGGCCAACGTGGGCGGCATGTCAATCCCTGTGCAAAGTGTCTACCTCGCCGGACGGATTTCGCCGTCCCGTACGGTTCATCGTAGGCGGCGCCCGGCTTATGTTCAGGCCATGACCAGCCAGGACACCACCCTCGCCGCGAGCGCCTCCCGCCTGCCGCAGGAACGCCGCGTCGTGACCGAGATCCCCGGCCCGCGCTCCCGCGCGCTGCACGAGCGGCGCCTCGCGGCGGTGCCGCCCGGCGTCGGCAGCGTCCTGCCGGTGTACGTGACGGACGCGGACGGCGGCGTGGTCGTCGACGCCGACGGCAACTCGCTGATCGACTTCGGCTCCGGCATCGCGGTCACGAACGTCGGCAACGCCAACCCGCGGGTCGCGGCGCGGGTGAAGGCGCAGGCCGAGCGGTTCACCCACACCTGCTTCATGGTCGCGCCGTACGAGTCCTACGTGGCGGTGTGCGAGAACCTCAACCGGATCACGCCCGGCGACCACGAGAAGCGCTCCCTGCTGGTCAACAGCGGCGCCGAGGCGGTGGAGAACGCCGTCAAGATCGCCCGGTACGCGACGGGGCGGCAGGCGGTCGTGGCGTTCGACCACGGCTACCACGGCCGGACGCTGCTGACGATGACGCTGACCGCGAAGAACATGCCCTACAAGCAGGGGTTCGGCCCGTACGCGCCCGAGGTCTACCGGATGCCGCTGGCCTACCCCTACCGCTGGCCCACCGGCCCCGACGACTGCGGGCCGGAGGCGGCGGCGCTGGCGATCGAGCAGATCACCAAGCAGATCGGCCCGACGAACGTCGCGGCGCTGCTGATCGAGCCGATCCAGGGCGAGGGCGGGTTCATCGAGCCCGCGCCCGGGTTCCTGCCGGCGCTCGCCGAGTTCAGCCGGGCCAACGGCATCCTGTTCATCGCCGACGAGGTGCAGACGGGCTTCGCGCGGACCGGCGACCTGTTCGCCTGCGAGCACGAGGCGATCGTGCCCGACCTGGTCGCGACGGCGAAGGGCATCGCGGGCGGGCTGCCCCTCGCGGCCGTCACCGGGCGCGCCGACATCATGGACAAGGTGCACGGCGGCGGGCTCGGCGGCACCTACGGCGGCAACCCGCTCGCCTGCGAGGCGGCGCTCGCCGTCCTGGAGGAGATCGAGGAGGGCAAGCTCACCGAGCGCGCCCGCCGGATCGGCGAGATCATGCTGCCCCGGCTGCGCGCCCTCGCGACGCGGCATCCGGCGATCGGGGACGTGCGCGGGCGCGGCGCGATGATCGCCATCGAGCTGGTGCGGGAGGGGACGAAGGAGCCCGACCCCGAGCTGACCGCGCGGATCGCCCGCCGCTGCCACGAGAACGGCCTGCTCGTGCTGACCACCGGGACGTACGGGAACGTGATGCGCTTCCTGCCGCCGCTCGTCATCTCCGAGGAGCTGCTGACCGAGGGGCTGGACGTCCTGGACGCGGCCTTCGAGAGCTGACCCGCGCCGGCGTCGGCGCGACCGCCGGTCTCCGCCCGGAGGCCGGCGGTTCCGGCCTGCCCGGCTCCTGTGAAGCACGTCACTCCGTTATGCGTCCGTTATTGACCGCCCGTCGTTTGGCCCCGTACGTTCGCCATGATGTTTGGGCCCAAAGGAGGGGTGGAGATGACGGTGACCCCGGACCTGGTCCTGCTGGACGGCGAGGTCCTCACCGCCGACGCGCGGTTCCGCGTGGCGCGGGCCTTGGCGATCACCGGCGGGACGATCAGCGCGGTCGGCGGAACCGAGGAGATCCGGGCGCTGGCGGGCCCGCGCACGCAGGTCGTCGACCTGCGCGGGCGGACGGCGCTCCCCGGCGTCAACGACTCGCACCTGCACGGCTGCGCGTTCGGGTCCACCCGCCCGCCGCTCGCGCTGGACCTCGGGTTCCCGGCCGTCCGGTCGATCGCCGACATCCGGGAGGCGGTCAGGGAGGCGGCGTCCCGGACCCCCGAGGGCGAGTGGATCCGCGGCAACGGCTGGGACACCGGCTACCTCGCCGAGTGCGCGGACGGCGCCCGGACGCCGGACCGGGCCGACCTCGACGCGGCCGCCCCGGCCCACCCCGTCTACCTCCAGGACTTCAGCGGCCACCTCACCTGGGTCAACTCGCGGGCACTGGAACTGGCGGGCGTTGACGCCTCCACCCCCGTCCCCGAGGGCGGGGTCGTCCACACCGATGGCGCGGGCAACCCGACCGGCCTGCTCGCCGAGGGCGCGCAGGAGCTGATCCAGCGGCACCTGCCCGCCTTCACCAGGGCCGACGTCGAGCGCGCCATCCGGGCGGCCGTCGCCGTCCTGCACCGCGAGGGCATCACCAGCTTCACCGAGCCGGGCCTCGGGCCGGGCGGCGCGAGCCTGTTCGCGGGCGCCTCGGGCCAGCTCACCCTGGACGTCTACGGCGACCTCGCCCGCGCCGGCGACCTCGCCGCCCGGGTCAGCGTCCTGCTGCTGCTCACCGGCATGGGCGGCTCGGCCGCCGAGATCGCCGAGGGCCTCGCGAACGCGACGGTGCCGCGGGACGTGGACCCGCGCATACTGCGCGTCCTCGGCGTCAAGGTCTTCGCCGACGGCACCCCGCCCAACAGGACCGCCTGGATGCACCAGGAGTACGAGGGCGGCGGCGGCTTCGGCTGCCTGTGCGTGCACGGCGCCGCCGACGCGCTGCGCACCCGCGAGCTGACCGAGATGGTCCGGCTCGCGCACGTCGCGGGCCACCAGCTCGGCGTGCACGTCACCGGCGACCGGGCGCTGGACGCCGTGGTGGACGCCTTCGAGGCCGCGCAGGTCGAGCACCCCCGCGACGACCCGCGGCACTACGTCATCCACGCCGACCTTCCCGGCGCGCAGAGCCTGCGCAAGCTCGCCGCCCACGGCTTCGGCGCGAACATGAACCCCGCCATCCAGTGGACCATCGCCGACCTGGTGGAGGAGCTGCTCGGCCCCGAACGGGCCGCCTACCAGTACCCGGTCCGGTCGGCGGTCGAGGCGGGCATCCCCGTCACCGCGAGCTCCGACGCCCCCGTCACCTACCCGAACTGGCGGCAGGGCGTCGCGGCGATGCTGCTGCGCGAGTCCAGGGCCAGCGGCCGCACGTTCGGGCCCGGGGAGCGCGTCGGGCTGCCGGACGCCGTGCGCGCCTACACCTCCAACGCCGCGTGGCAGGACTTCGCCGAGGACTGGAAGGGCAGCCTCGAACCCGGCAAGGCCGCCGACGTCACCGTCCTGGACGGCACCCTGACCGCCCTCGACCCGCACGACCTCCCGGACACCCCCGTCGCGATGACCGTCTTCGACGGCCGCGTCGTCCACTCCACCGAAGGCGTCTGAGCCGCGGACCGCCCGTCGGCGGCCGGGTTCCGGGTCACGCCGCGCCGAGGCTCTCCGGGTACAGGCCGGCGAGGATGTCGTAGGAGCGCAGCCGGTCGGCGTGGTCGAAGACCTGCGTGGTCACCATGACCTCGTCGACCCCGGCCCGGCCGATCAGCTCGTCCAGCTGCTTGCGGACGGCGTCCGGGCCGCCGACGACCTGGTCGGACAGCCGCGCGTCGATCATCTGCCGCTCCACCGGCGTGTACGGGTAGGACGCGGCCTCCTCCGGCGTCGGCAGCAGCCCCGGGCGCCCCTGCCGCAGCCGCAGGAACGACAGCGCCTGCGGAGCGGCCAGCTCGCGGGCCCGCTCGTCGGTGTCGGACGCCGTCACCGACACCCCGATCATCGAGTACGGCGCGTCCAGCGCGCCGGGACGGAACGACTGCCGGTACAGGGTCAGCGCGGGCACGGTGTTCTCGGCGCTGAAGTGGTGCGCGAACGCGAACGGCAGGCCGAGCAGGCCGGCGAGCCGCGCGCTGTACCCGCTGGAGCCGAGCAGCCACACCGGCGGCTCGTTCCCGGCCGCCGGGGTCACCTTGCTGTCGGCGGCGAAGTACTCGCGCAGCTCGACGACCTGCTCGGGGAAGTCGTCGACCGACAGCGCCTCGGCGGACCGGCGCAGCGCCCGCGCGGTCGCCTGGTCGGTGCCGGGCGCGCGGCCGAGACCGAGGTCGATGCGCCCGGGGTGCAGGGCCTCCAGCGTCCCGAACTGCTCGGCGACGACCATCGGCGCGTGGTTGGGCAGCATGACCCCGCCCGATCCCACCCGCATCCGGGAGGTCGCCGCCGCGACCTGCCCGATCAGCACGGCGGTCGCCGAGCTGGCGATGCCGGGCATCGCGTGGTGCTCGGCCAGCCAGTAGCGGTGGAAGCCGAGCCGCTCGGCGTGCCGGGCCAGGTCGAGCGTGTTGCGCAGGGCCTGGCCGGACGTGGAGCCGGTGACGACGGGGGCGAGATCGAGGACGGAGAGGCGCACGGTCATACCCTGTGCCAACCCGTCCCGGGCCGGTCCTCTTCCCGCTAGCCCTTCATCGCGGCGACGGCGGCGACGGCGACGGCCGCGATCAGGACGGGCGCCGCGATGCTGATCCACGACCAGTTCACCAGGGTGCGGGCCCGCGCGGGGTCCTCCGCGAACCGGGTCTCCGCCCGGGTGTACAGCAGGGCGCCCACCACGACCAGCGGCAGGCAAGCGAACGTCGTGAGAAGGCCGAGGACGAAGGCGGCGACCTGCCCGAACCGTGTGTAGGTGCCGTCCGGGCCGATACCGAACGCGAGGCGGGGAGCGGGCGCCGAGGCGGGAACGGCACCGGAGACGGCTTCGGTCATGAGCGCACCCATCTCTAGGAATGTGACCTGGATCATACGCTCGGTGATCGGGGTGTGCGAGAGGGCCGGCCGCCTCTTTTCGGCGGCCGGCCCTGGGGAGGTCGCTCAGCGCAGGTCGAGGCCTAGCAGGACGGGGTCGTGGTCGGACGACCGGAACGCGTCCGGCCTGTAGAACGCGGGCGGGTTGTACTCGGTGTTGTAGTCGAGGAACACCGGCTCGTCGCTGTTGATGTGCCAGATCGTCGCGCCGGTCACGCGCCGCGACAGCGCCCTGCCCGCGAGCGCGTGGTCCAGCTCGCCCGACTGCCCGTCGAAGACGTAGCTGTACCGCTGGCCCGGGCGGACGAACCGCTGCGTCTGCCCGACCAGCCCGGCGCCGGTGAGCGCCTTCACCGGGTCCTCGGCGGTGTAGGCGTTGAGGTCGCCGACGACGAGCGGGTTCGGCACGCCGGCCGCGAGATCGGCGACCGCCCCGGCCTGGGCGACGCGGCGGGCGTTGTAGCAGCCCTGGCCGTCGCCCTGGTCCTGGTCGGGGCCGGTGGCCCCGCCGCAGCCCTTCGACTTGAGATGGTTGACGATCATGGTGAACGCCGTCCCGCCCGCCCGGGGGCGGAACGTCTGCACCAGCGGCGGCCGGTCGAACACCGGGTCCTGCGACGAGCGCGCGTCGCCGACCGGCGTGACCTTCGACGGCCGGTAGATCAGCGCGACGTGGATCTCGTCCGTCCCGGGGTAGGGGTGCCGCACCCACGTGTACGTTCCGGCGCCGGCCGCCTGGTTCAGCCGGTCGACGATCGCCCCGACGGCGGTGTCGCCGTTGTTCTCGACCTCCATCAGCCCGACGACGTCGGCGTCCAGGCCCCGCAGCGCGGCGGTCAGCTTGGCGAGCTGCCGCTCCTGCTCCTCGGCCGTGTCCGCTCCTCGCCTGTCGAGCGTCGTGAACCAGTTCAGCGTGTTGAAGCCGGCGACGCGCACGTCACCGCCGACGTTCTGCGGCCGCTTCCGCCCCGGGTTCGCGTTGTCGAACCGCGCGGGCCTGGTCGGCTGCAACGTGTAGGCGCCGAACTGGTAGGTGAGCACACCGGTCAGCCCGGTCGTGGCGTCCCCGATCCGCAGGACGCGGGGGTCGGTGTACGGGATCGTCGCCGGGTTCTGGACGTTCGACCCGTCGTCGACCAGGAGCCGCCGCGCGTCGTTGCCCGCCTGGGTGGTGCCGTGCCCGTCGGTCGGCTGGAAGAGGCGGCCGCCCGCGGAGACCGTGATCTGCCCGTACCGTCCGAGCTGGTAGGTCTCGGTGGCGGTGAGCCGCTGGCCGAACCGCAGCAGCATGCCCTCGTACTGCTCCAGGCCCGCGCCGCCCTTGAGCGGCAGCCGGACGGCCGTGGGCGCGACCTTCCCGGTGCCGCACACGTCCACGGCCGACACGGGGGACAGTTCGGTGAGCCCGTTGTACTCGACGGCCTTGCCGGTGACGAGGACCCGGTCGCCGACCGCGACGTCGGTGGTCGAGTAGACGAACAGCCCGTCGGAGGTCCGCGGATCCGCGTCGGGCGCCGGGTCCTGGACGAAGAAGCCCTTGAGCTGGTCGGAGCGCTGGAGGTCCGCGGTCACGACCCCCTCGACGCGGACGGTCTGCCCGGCGAGGGGGGTCGTGCTGCCGCTGCCCTGGACCTCGGCGATCTGGTGGTCGGCGGGGATGCCGCAGGTGGACGGCTCCGCCGCGGCGGCCGTCTGGACGCCGGCGGCGAGGCCGGCGGTCAGGACGGTCGCGAGTGCTGCTGCTGTTCGGCGCATGGCGGGAGAGTAGGCGCGCCCCCTGGCCGACCAGCGAACCGTTAATGAAGACTCCACCAATTCGCAACGGACCCGGCTACCGGCCAGGACGCTCCAGCAGGGTGATCAGGCGGGCGAGGCCGTCCTCGCCGTGGCCCTCCTCGACCGCGCGGTCGAGCAGGTCCCGCACGGGGAGCAGGTACCCGGGGTCCACGCCCTGGTCGCGGCTCGTCTCGATCAGGCCGGGGAACGCCATCCGGCTGGTCGCGACGCTGGAGACGGTGGTCGCGAAGTCGCCCGCCTCGACGGCGCGGGCCTGCTCGGGGAGCGAGCCCAGCATCGCGGTCAGCCACGCGGTGGCCATCGGCTCGAAGTCCGTGGCCGCGACCTTCTCCGACCGGACGAGCGCGAAGGCGTGCTGGACGCCGGCGAACATGCCGTACATCGCGTCCAGCAGGGCCAGGTCGAACAGCGGCGCGAGCCCCGGGTCGCCCCCCAGGAACCGCGGCCGGCCCAGGACCGCGAGGGTCTCGCGGTGCTCCTCGAACGCCTCCTCGTCGCCGCTGTAGAGGATCAGCGCCCCCGGCTGCCCGATCATGGGCGGGACGGCCATGATGCCGCCGTCCACGTACCGGGCGCCGAGCCCGGCGGCGCGGCCGGCCATGGCGCGGGCCTGCCTGGGCGTCCCGTTGGTGAGCTGGACGATCGTGCGCCCGGCCGCCGCGCCGCCGAGGATCTCCTCGGCGTTGCCGTACACCGACAGGCACACGATCACCAGCGGGCTCGCCGCGATCGCCGCCTCGGCGCTCTCCGCCTCCACCGCGCCCTTGGCGACGAGCGGCCCGGCCTTGGCGCGCGAGCGGTTCCAGACGGTCACCGTCCGCCCGTCCCTCAGCAGCGCCTCGGCGAGCGCGCCGCCCATCAGCCCGAGCCCCAGCACGGTCACGGAAGTCGTCGTCATGTCGGTCCCTTCGTCTTCGTAGGGCTCCAGCCTGCGGCGGGCGGGTTCGGGAAAGGTTCGGGCCGCATTACGGTGGGGGCATGCGCTTCGGGGTCCTCGGTCCGCTGGAGGTGCGGACCGAGGACGGCCGCCCGGTCCCGGTCCCGGACCGGAAGGTGCGGGCGCTGCTGGCCGATCTCCTCGCGCACGCCGGACGCGCCGTCCCCGCCGACCGCCTCATCGACGACCTGTGGGGCGACGCGCTGCCCGCCGATCCGCCGGCGACGCTGCGGGCCCGCGTCTCCCAGCTGCGCCGGACGCTGGAGGACGCCGAACCGGGCGCCCGGGCCCTGGTCGAGACCCGCCCGCCCGGCTACCGGTTGGCCGCGCGGACCGACGCGCTCGACTTCGCGGACCTCGCCGGGCGCGCGCCGGACGCGTCCGGCCCCGCCGCCCGGGCCGCGCTTTTCGCCGAGGCGTTGGAGCTCTGGCGCGGCCCCGCGTTCGCCGACTTCGCCGACGCGCCGTTCGCGGCCCCCGAGATCGCCCGCCTGGACGAACTGCGCCTCGCGGCCCTGGAGGGGCGCGCCGAGGCCCGCCTCGAGCTGGGCGAGGACGCGGCACTGGCGGCGGAGCTGCGCGGACCGGTGCGGGAGCACCCGTTCCGGGAGCGGCTGCGCGCGGCCCACATGCGGGCCCTGTACCGGGCGGGCCGTCCCGCCGAGGCCCTCGCCGCCTACGACGACCTGCGCGTCCGCCTGCGCGACGACCTGGGCCTGGACCCCTCGCCCGCGCTGGCGGCCCTGCACGCGTCCATGCTCCGGGGCGACCCGGCGGCCGGCGGGCCGCGGGGCAACCTGCCGGCCGAAGTGGCGCCCCTCGTCGGCAGGGACGCCGCCGTCCGGGAGCTGACCGCGCTGCTGGGGGAGTCGCGGCTCGTAACGCTGCACGGGACGGGCGGGGTCGGGAAGACCCGGCTCGCGGTGGCGGTCGCCCGCGAAGTGCGCGACCCGGGCGAGGCGTGGCTCGTACGGCTCGACGAGGGGCTGGAGGCGGGCGCGTCCGCCGACGAGGCGGCGTCGTTCACCGCAGGGGTGCTCGGGCTGCGCGACGACGCGGGCTCGGGCGGTGGACCGGCCGCACGGCTGGGCGAGGCGCTGCGGGGCAGGCGGGCGCTGCTGGTCCTCGACAACTGCGAGCACGTGGCCGGCTCGGTGGCGCGGCTGGCGGCCGCGCTGCTGCGGGACGTCGCGGACCTGCGGGTCCTCGCCACGAGCCGGGAGCCGCTCGCGATCTCGGGGGAGCGGCTCTGGACCGTCCCGCCGCTGGCCGCCGGGGCCGCCGCCGCGCTGCTCGCCGAGCGGGCCGGCATCGCGCCGGGCCTCCGGAACGACGAGGCGATCGCGGCGATCTGCGACCGGCTCGACGGCGTCCCGCTGGCCCTGGAACTGGCGGCGACGCGGGTACGGGCGCTCGGCCTCGCCGGCCTGGCCGAACGGCTGGACGACCGCTTCCGGCTCCTGTCGTCCGGCGCCCGGGACGCCCCGCCCCGGCAGCGGACGCTTCGCGCCCTGATCGACTGGAGCTGGGAGCCGCTGGACGAGCGCGAGCGGGCGGTGCTGCGGCGGCTGGCGGTCCACGCGGGCGGCTGCACCCTCGACGCGGCCGAGGCGGTCTGCGGCGCCGACGTCGAGACGCTCGCGGGGCTCGTCGACCGTTCGCTCGTCGCGGTGGGGGAGGGCCCGCGGTACCGGCTGCTCGAAACGGTCGCCGCGTACGGCGCCGAGCGGCTCCGGGAGGCGGGCGAGGACGGGCGGGTGCGCCGCCGCCACGCCGAGTACTACATCGGCCTGGCCGAACGCGCCGACCTGCGCGGTCCGGGCCAGCGCGACGCCCTGTGGCGGCTGCGCGCGGAGACCGGCAACCTGCGGGCCGCTCTCGACGGCGCCGTCCGGGCCGGGGACGCGGGGCTCGCGCTGCGGCTGGTCAACGCGATGGGCTGGGCGTGGTTCCTGTGGGGCCGCGCCGGCGAGGCGCGCCGGGCGTTCGGGCGGGCGCTCGCCGTGCCGGGCGCGGCGGAACCGGCGGACGCGGCGCGGGCGCGGACCTGGCACACCGGGTTCGCCATGCTGGACGGCGACGGAGCGGACCGCGACGAGCGCGTCCGCGAGGCCCTCGCCGCCGACGGCGACCCGTGGGCGCACTGGTTCCTCGGATTCGTGCGGGGAGGGTTCGGGGACCTCGGGCCGATCGAGGAGCTGACCGCCCGCGCCCTCGACGGGTTCCGCGCCCGCGGGGACGGCTGGGGCGAGGCGGCGGCGCTCGCGGTGCGGGCCGGGCAGGCGCTGTCGGCCGGTGACCTCGCCGGGGCCCGGCGCGACGGCGAGCGGGCCCTGCGGCTGTCCGGCACGGCGGGCGACCGGTGGGGCCGCCTCCAGGCCACCGAGACACTCGCCCTGGTCGCGGAGGTGACCGGCGACTACGCCCGCGCGCGCGAGCTCCACGAGAGCGGCCTGCGCGACGCCGAGGAGCTCGGGCTCTGGGCGGAGGCGTCCGGCCGGCTGGCCCGCCTCGGCCGCGTCGCGATGCTCGAAGGCGACCTCGACCGCGCCGACGACCTGCACGAGCGCGGCAGGCGGCTGGCCGTCCGCGAGTCGCACCGCCGGATGGAGCACTTCGCCGAGATCGGCCTCGCCCTCGCGGCGCGCAGGCGCGGGCGCCTTGCCGAGGCGGAGGCGATCCTGCGTCGCTGGCTCGGCTGGTGCCGCGAAATCGACGGCGCCCCCGGCCTCGCCTTCCTCCTGGCCGAGCTGGGATTCATCGCCGAACTGCGGGGCGACGCCGGACGGGCGCTCGACCTGCACACCGAGGGGCTGGCCGCGGCCCGCGCCACCGGCCACCCCCGCGCGGTCGCGCTCGCGCAGGAGGGCATGGCCGGTGCGCTGTCCCTCGCCGGCCGCCGCGCGGAGGCCGCGCGGGCGCTGGCCGCCGCGTCGCGGGCCCGGGCGGCCGCCGGCGCGCCGCTGCCCGAGGCGGAGCGCGGCGACGTCGACCGCATCGCCGCCCGCCTCGGCTAGGGCCTTTCTCGAAGTGGGCCGGGACGCTGAAATCAGGAGCGGCGGGTGAAGGCCAGGGGGAGGGCGAGGAACATCACGGCGGCCGTCAGGGCGAAGGCGGCCGGGTAGCCGGTCGCGGCGGCGGCGAGGCCGAACGCGGCGCCGCCGACGCCCATACCGCCGTCGTAGCCGATGTTCCACAGCGCGCTGACCGTGCCGTAGCCGGACGCGGGCGCCCGCTCGAACATCATGGCCATGCTCGCGTTCTGCGTGACGCCGAAGCCCGCCCCGAACACCACCATGGCGGCGAGGACGGCGACCGTGTTCGGCGCGAGGGTCAGCAGCGCGATGCCGGACGCGGAGACGGCCACGGCGGGCAGGAGGAGCCGCGCGGCGCCGTGCCGGTCCCCGATCCGTCCAGCCCACCAGCGCGAGAGCGTGGCGGCCGCCGGCTGGACGAACAGCGCCGCCGCCGCGACCCCGCCGGGGACGGCGTCGGGCAGGAACGTGACGAGGATGCCCGCCGCCATCGCGGTCGAGGCGAACGCGACGGCCGGGCGTACCAGCGCCGCCGACCGCAGTCCCGCGACGATGCCGAAGGGCCGCTCGGGAGCCGGCGTGGAGGAGACCGGGCCGGTGACCTCGCGCGGCAGGCCGGGCAGGACGGCGAGCGCGGCGAGCGAGGCCGCGGAGCCCGCGAGGAAGACCGGCGTGTAGCCGACCTCGCCCGCCAGCCACACCCCGAGCGGCAGCGCGAGCAGCGACGGCACCCCGGCCACGACCCCGAACAGCCCGATCCCCTCGCCGCGCCGCTCCGCCGGGACGAGCGCCGCGATCAGCGCGCCCGTCACCACCACGGCCACCGCGAAGCCGAGGCCGCGCACCAGGCTCACCGCGGTGATCGTCGCCATGGACGAGGAGAACGGCAGCGCGAGCGAGGGCGCCCCGAGCAGCACCGTCCCCGCCGTGAGCACCCGCCGGTGCCCGAACCGGTCGAGCAGCCGGGGCAGCGAGAGTTCGGCGAGCACGGTCGTGAGCATCAGCGCGCCCGTGGTGACGCCCGCGCCGACGCCGCCCGCGCCGCCGTCCACCGCGTACATCGGCACGACCGAGAACAGCAGGAAGAAACCCGTCAGCGTGGTGAAGGCGGCCACGAACACCAGCGCCAGATGCCGCCCGACCAGCGGCGGCCGCGCGGCGACGGCGGTGCCCGGCTGCGGCAGTGTCTCCCGTGTCTCGCTCATGGGCACGACGCTAGGGGACCATCCGGCCTGCTATATGGTCCAATTTCATGGCAATCGAGTGGGCCGGTTCGACACCGGAGCTGCTGCTGGACCTGGACCGGGACGCGACCGGGACGCTGCGGTCGCAGCTGGAGACCGCGCTGCGCGACGCGATCTGCACCGGACGGCTGAAGACGGGGGAGCGGCTGCCGTCGTCGCGGGAGCTGGCCCGCCAGCTCGGCGTCTCCCGCGGCCTCGTCCAGGAGTGCTACGGCCAGCTCACCGCCGAGGGATACCTGTGCACGCGGGCGGGGTCGGCGACCCGCGTGGCGCCCGTCCGCGCCGTCGACGGCGGGCCGGCGCCCGCCGCGCGGCCGGACGCGTCCCGGCTCCGCGTCGACTTCGCCGCGGGCGTGCCCGACCTGGCGTCCTTCCCGCGCGGCGACTGGTCGTGGGCGCAGCGGGAGGTCGCCCGGACGGTGCGCAGCGAGGCGCTCGGCTACGGCGACCCGCGAGGCGCCGAGGCCCTGCGGGACGTCCTCGCCGGTCACCTCCGGCGGGTGCGCGCGGCGGTCGCCGAGGCCGAGGACATCGTCGTCTGCGGCGGCTTCGCCCAGGGGCTCGGCATCGTCCTGCACGTCCTGGCCCGCCGGGGCGTCCGCCGCGTGGCGTTCGAGGACCCCGGCTACGGCGACGGCGCGACCATGGCCGCCGCGGAGCGCGCCGGGATCGAGGCGGTGCCGGTCCCGGTCGACGGCCTCGGGCTGGACGTCGGCGCGCTCGACGCGAGTGGCGCCCGCGCGGTCGTCGTCACCCCGGCTCACCAGTGGCCGACCGGGGTCGTGCTGGCCCCTGAGCGGCGCCGCGCCCTCGTCGACTGGGCGTGCGAGCGGGACGGGGTCGTCGTCGAGGACGACTACGATGCCGAGTTCCGCTACGACCGCGAGCCCGTCGGGTCGGTGCAGGGGCTGGCCCCCGGCCGCGTCATCGCCCTCGGGACGGTCAGCAAGTCGCTGGCCCCGGCCGTCCGGCTCGGCTGGATCCTGTGCCCGCCCGCGCTGACCCGGGCGGTGGCGGAGGAGAAGCGGCTCGCCGACCGCGGCTCGCCCGTCCTCGACCAGCTCGCGCTCGCCGCGCTCGTCGAGTCCGGCCGCTTCGGGCGGCACCTGCGCCGGATGCGGCCCGTCTACGCCGCACGCCGCGCGGCGCTCGTGGCGGCCCTCGCCGAGCACGCGCCCGCCGTGCGGCTGACCGGGCTGGCGGCCGGCTTCCACGCCGTCGCGCACCTGCCGGACGGGGCGGACGAGCGGCGCGTCGTCGCCGAGGCGCGCCGGCGGTCGGTCGGCCTGTACGGGATGAGCACCTACCGGGCGTCCGGCGCGGCCGACCCGCCCCGGCTCGTCCTCGGCTTCGGCGACCTCTCCGAGACCGCGATCCGGGACGGGGTCCGGGAGGTGGCCGACCTCCTCGGACCTTGAGTTGAGTGCTAAGAACGGCGCCCCAGCATGTGACAGGACTTCATTCCGCGCGCCGCGCCGGGTGGGAGACAGTCGTCAGCATTCGGTTTCCAGCCCACCCCTGGAGCGAGAATGCGCTTCCGCAGCCTCCTCACCACCGCGGCGCTCGGCGCGGCCCTCGCCGTGCCCGTCGCCGCGCCCCCGGCCGCAGCCGCGCCCTCCGGCTGCGGCGCCACCGACGCGGAGATCTACGCGGCGCCGCCCGCGACGGTCGCGGGGAGTCCGGGCGACCTGCTCGCCTGCCGCCCGGCGAAGCTGACGAACATCCCCGGCGACGTCCCGATGAAGGCGTGGAAGGTCCGGTACGTCTCGACCGACGCCAAGGGTGCCAGGAGCGTGGTGACCGGGGCGGTCGCCGTCCCCGACGCGGCCTGGACGAAGGGCGGGTCCCGCCCGACCGTCGCGTTCAACCCGGGCACGCTCGGCTCCGGCCCGCAGTGCGCCTTCTCCAAGCAGCTCGCCGGCGAGTACGTCGACATGTACGAGGGCGCCAACCTGACGCTGTTCCTCAAGGCGGGCTTCGCGGTCGCCGCCACCGACGGTGCCGGGTACCTCGACGGGCAGGTCCACACCTACATGGTCGGCGCGAACGCCGGGCACGCGCTGCTCGACGCCGTCCGGGCGTCGCGCCGCATCCCCGGCGGGTCCCTCACCGCGGACGGCGCGGTCGGCATCTCCGGCTACTCCGAGGGCGGCGCGGCCGCGCTGTGGGGCGCGCAGCTCGCCTCGTCCTACGCGCCGGAGCTGAACGTCGCCGGCGTGGCGGCGGGCGGCGTGCCCGGCGACCTGAAGCTGACGGCGAAGCAGCTGAACGGCGGCCTGTTCGCGGGTTTCCTCGCCGACGCGCTCGTCGGCCTGCACGCGGCCCACCCGGAGATGCCGTTCGACGAGCTGATGAACGACCGGGGCAAGCAGGCGATCAAGGACGTCCGGTCCAACTGCCTGTACGGGACGCTCGCGGTCTTCCTCGGCGCGAGGGTCGAGAACTTCTCCAAGGACGGCCTGTCGCTGGAGCAGATCTACGCGCTGCCCGGCCCCGGCGGCGTCACCTGGGGCGACATCGTCGACCGGCAGAAGCTCGGGGTGGACGTCGGCGTCCCGTCCTCGGCCGCCAAGTACAAGATCGGCTTCCCGGTGTTCCAGTACCGCGGGTGGCTCGAAGAGATCATCCCGCACGAGACCGAGGACGCCACCCGCCAGGCGTACTGCGCGGCCGGCATCACCACGACCTGGAAGAACACCTACCCGGCCGAGCACCTGTCCACCGACTGGGGAGCGGCCGGGGACGTGACGAACTTCCTCGGCGACCGCTTCGAGGGCAAGCCCGCCCAGGGCGACTGCTGACCGGCGGAGCCGGGACACCCCGCAACTCGAACCAAGGGAGTCCAGATCATGACAGCGGGCGTCGCCGACGTCGGCAGCCGCACCCCGCAGCCGGACGTGTCCGGCACCGTCCCGTTCCCCGAGCGCGTCGCGGTCGTGGTGTTCGTGGTCGGGCCCGTCATCGGGCTGCTGGGCGCCGTCCCCTTCCTGTGGGGCTGGGGGATCGGCTGGGCCGACGTGGCCATCTTCGCGTTCCTGTATCCGCTGAACGCGATCGGGATCACGGTCGGCTACCACCGGCACTTCACCCACGGCGGCTTCAAGGCCAAGCGGTGGCTGCGGATCGCCCTGGCGATCCTCGGCGGGCAGGCCATGCACGGCTCGGTGGTCCGCTGGGTCGCCGACCATCGCCGCCACCACAAGTACGCCGACCAGGAGGGCGACCCCCACTCGCCGTGGGCGTACGGGCCCGGCGTGTGGGGGCTGACCAAGGGCCTCTACCACGCGCACATGGGCTGGCTGTTCGGCAAGGAGCGCACGTCCCGCAGCAAGTACGCGCCCGACCTGCTGAGGGACAGGGACATCCGGTTCCTGTCCCTCGACCCCGTCTACGCCGTGATCGTGCTGTCGACGTTCCTCGTCCCGCTGGGGCTCGGCGCGCTGCTCACCTGGTCGTGGCACGGCGCCGTCACCGCGCTGTTCTGGGGCGGGGTGATGCGCGTCTTCGTCGGCGACCACATCACGTTCTCGATCAACTCGATCTGCCACGTGTTCGGCAAGGAGGACTTCAGGACGCGCGACCGGGCCCGCAACGTGTGGTGGCTGGCGATCCCCTCGTTCGGCGAGTCCTGGCACAACCTGCACCACGCCGACCCGACCTGCGCGCGGCACGGCGTCCTCAAGGGACAGATCGACATCAGCGCCCGCGTCATCTGGGTGTTCGAGAGGCTCGGCTGGGTCTGGGACGTCCGCTGGCCCGACCACGAGCGCCTCGCCGCCCGCCGCGTCACCGCCGCCACCACCGGAGAGCGATCATGACCGGTCTTCCCGCGCTCGACCGCACGCCGCTGATCGAGCGGCTCGCCCGGTTCGCCAAGGACTTCCCCGGCGACCGCGCCTACACGTTCATGGACTACGTGACGGACCCGGACGGCGTCGCCACCGACGTCACGTGGGGGGAGCTGGACCGGCGCGCCCGCGGCATCGCCGCCGCCGTCCGCCGGGCCACCGAGCCCGGACGGCGGGTCGCGCTGCTCGCCCCGCAGGACCTGCACTACGTCACCGCGTTCCTCGGCGCCATGTACGCCCGCGTCATCGGCGTCCCGCTGTTCTCCCCGGACCTGCCCGGCCACGGCGACCGGCTCCTCGCCGTCTACCGGGACGCCGAGCCCGACGTCGTGATCACCACGAGCGCGTCGCTGCCGCACGTCCGCGCGTTCCTCGGGGGCGGATCGGTCCCGGAGCCCGCCGAGGTCATCGTCGCGGACGAGGTGGACGCGGCGCTCGACTGGACGCCCGAGCCGATCGACCCCGGCGACGTCGCCTACCTGCAGTACACCTCCGGCTCGACCCGCACCCCCGCCGGCGTGATCATCACGCACGGGAACTTCGCGACGAACGCCGAGCAGCTGTGGCGGACGTTCGAGGGCGTCCCGCGCGTGTCGTCCGGTGTGAACTGGCTGCCCGTCTTCCACGACATGGGCCTGGTGACCACCGTCGCGCTGCCGCTGGTGTACGGCAACCCGGGCGTGATCATGGATCCGGTGGCGTTCGTCATGCGCCCCGTCCGCTGGCTGGAGCTGCTCAGCGCGCAGAGCCACGCGTTCACCGGCGGCCCCAACTTCGCCTACGAGTACCTCACCGCGCAGGTCACCGAGGAGGAGAAGGCGAAGCTCGACCTGAGCGGCGTGCAGGTCTTCATGAACGGCGCGGAGCCGGTCCGGGAGAGCACGCTCACCGGGTTCTACGAGGCGTTCAAGGGCTGCGGGCTGCGGCCCGAGGCGCAGGTGTGCGCGTACGGGCTGGCCGAGGCGACCGTCTACGTGTCGGCGTCGTCCCGGTTCCGCGAGCCGACCCGCGTCGCGTTCGACCACGAGGGGCTGCGCCGGGGTGTCGCCGAGCCGTGCGACCCGGGCGCGCCCGGCGCGATCCAGCTGATCGCCTGCGGGACGTCCTACGGCCAGCACGCCGTCATCGCCGACCCCGGGACCGGTGCGCGGCTCCCCGACGGCGCCGTCGGGGAGATCTGGGTGCACGGCCCGAACGTCGCGGCCGGGTACTGGGGACGTCCCGAGGCCACCAGGGAGACGTTCGAGGCGGAGCTCGCGGACCCCGGCGACCTGCCGCGCTCCCCGTGGCTGCGCACCGGGGACCTCGGCGTCCTGCACGGCGGGGAGCTGTTCGTCACCGGCCGGATCAAGGACCTGGTCATCGTGGACGGGCGCAACCACTACCCGCAGGACATCGAGTTCACCGTCTCCGGCGCGCACAAGGGGATCCGCCGCGAGTACGCCTGCGCGGTGGCGGTCGACACCGGCGACACCGAGGGCCTGGTCGTGGTCGCCGAGCGGAACCGCCGGGTGCCGGTCGCGCTGCTCGACCAGGAGGAGGTGGCGCGGGCGGTGCGGACGGCCGTGAAGCAGCAGCACGACCTGCGCGTGCACGACTTCGTGCTGATCGAGCCCGGCGGCCTGCCGCGCACCAGCAGCGGGAAGATCGCCCGGTCCGCGTGCCGGCTCGCCTACCTCGACGGGACCCTGCCGGTCGCGGAGGCGGCGCCCCCGCCCGAGTGAGCCGGGGCCGGGCCCCTCACGCGTGCTCCCCGTCGGCGCCGTCGCGCAGCCAGACGGGGAGCAGCAGCATCAGCTCCAGCCGGATCGCCGGGTCCTCGATGTCGTAGTCGAAGAGTTCGTGCAGCTGCGCCAGCCGGTACCGGACGGTCTGCGGGTGCACGCACAGCGCCTCCGCCGCGTCCGTCGCGTTGAAGCCGTGCTTGAGGCACTCCAGCAGCGTCGCGGCGAGCCGGCCGCCGCGGTGCGGGCCGAGCGAGGTGAGCGGCGCGAGCCGGCGCCGCGCCGCCGCCTCGGCGAGCGTCCAGCCCTCCTCCAGCAGCAGGTCGGGCACGTACCGGTCGGCGTGGACGAGCGTGCCGGGGTCCTGCCGGGCGAGCCGCCCGGCCGCCATCGAGTCGAGCGTCCGGTGCGCCCAGTGCAGCGATACCCCCGCCCGGTCCAGCGGCACGGAGGGCCCGACCGCGCCCGCCCAGCCGCCGAGGGTGGCGGTCAGCCGGTCGGGGCCGCCGGGGCGGTCCGGGTCGGGCATCACCAGGCACGGCCGCCCGCGGTCCAGGCCGCTCAGCAGGGACGGCGGCAGCCCGGCGGGCCCTTCACCCCCGCTGCCGGGCCGCGGCTCCAGCACGATCACGGCCAGCCGCTCGGGCAGCGGCCAGCCCGCCAGGTTGGCCTGCTCGGCGACGACGTCCCGCGGCGCCGCCGGGTCCGACAGCAGCAGGCTCATCAGCCGGCCGCGGCGCTGCTCCCGCTCGCCCGCCGCCTTCTCCCGCGCCCGGGCGTAGCCCTGGGCGGCGGCCGACGCGAGCAGGTCCAGGTAGGCGAGGTTCGCCTCGGTCAGCGCGATCGCCAGGTCGCGGGGCTTCTTCAGCCGGTCGGCCTCGCGCGACAGGTACCGCCACGCGGTCCTGGAGGCGACGCGCATCGCGTTCTGCAGGTGCTCCAGGCCGCGCCCCTCGACCGCCTCCCCGTACCCGATGTCGAAGTAGACCTGGTGCACCTCCTGCCAGGAGGCGTCGGGGTCGGCGATCATCTGCACGAAGTGCCCCATGCCCTGCGCCGTCGCGAGCCGCATCACCTCGGTGTAGACGGGGTCGTCGGGCCGGGCGTACTCGGGGACGTGCCGCAGCACGCCCTCCACCATGGAGTCGACCAGGGCCGGAAGGTGCGGGCGCATCCACTGCGCCTCCTCGCGCGGCACGTCCCGCCAGGGCTCCCCCGACAGGTCGTCGGCCTGGGCGGACCTCTCGTGCAGCTCCGTCAAAGTGTCACCTCCGTCAGCGGACACCTGGGGCCGCCAGGCTAGGCAGCGTGCGTCGCACAAGACACTCACATCGGTGACAACGCCGCCCGATTCCTTGTCACCCCCGGCGGATGGGGCTGGTGGCGCCGCACAAGGAGTGGTCCTCAGCCCGCCGCGAGGGTCAGCAGGACGACGGCCGCGGCGGCGCCGGCCCGCGGCCCGGCCGCATCCGGGCGCCGCGCGTCCGCTCCTGGAACGGAGCCGTTTGCGTGCCATGCTGGCGGGGTAGCGCTGCATGTCGGAGGTCGTCTGATGGATCGCGGAGCCGGGCCCGGCGCGGGGGAGGACGAGCGGCGGCGGATCGCCCGCACGGACGTGCTGCTCGCCGAGCCCCGCCTCGCGAGCGCGGCGGGACGGCTCGGGCGCGGCGTCGTGAAGGCGGCGGTGGTCGCGGCCCAGCGCCGGGCCCGCGCCGGCGAGATCGCCCCGGAGGCGGTGGCCGACGCCGCCGTCGCGTCGCTCCCGCCGAGCGCCTCCGGGCTCCGCCCGGTGCTCAACGCGACCGGCGTCCTGCTGCACACGGGCCTCGGGCGGGCGCCGCTGTCGGCCGCGGCCCGCGAGGCCGTGGCGGTGGCCTCCGGCGCCACGGACGTCGAGTTCGACCTGGAGACCGGAAGGCGCGCCGGGCGCGGCCGGTCGGTCCTCGCGGCGCTGCGGGAGCGGGTGCCCGAGGCGGAGGCCGCGCACGTGGTCAACAACGGCGCGGCGGCGCTCGTGCTGGCCGCGACCGTGCTCGCGCCCGGCCGGGAGATCGTCATCAGCCGCGGCGAGATGGTGGAGATCGGCGACGGGTTCCGGATCCCCGAACTGCTCGCCACCACCGGCGCCCGGCTGCGCGAGGTCGGCACGACGAACCGGACCGCGCCGGACGACTACGCGGCGGCCGTCGGCGAGGCGACCGGGTTCATCCTCAAGGTGCACCCCTCCAACTTCCGCGTGACCGGCTTCACGCGGGGCACGGGCGTCGCGGAACTGGCCGGCCTCGGAGTGCCGGTCGTCGCCGACATCGGCTCCGGCCTGCTCGCCCCCGAGCCGCTCCTGCCGGACGAGCCCGACGCCGCGTCCATGCTCAAGGCGGGCGCCGACCTCGTCACCGCCAGCGGCGACAAGCTGCTCGGCGGCCCGCAGTGCGGGCTCCTCCTCGGGCGGGCCGAGCCGGTCCGGCGCCTCGCCCGCCATCCGCTCGCGCGGGCCCTGCGGGTCGACAAGCTGACGCTCGCCGCCCTGGAGGCCACCCTCCGCGGTCCGCTCACCCCGACCGCCGAGGCGCTGCGCGCCGACGCGGCGGCCCTGCGGGAAAGGGCCGAACGGCTCGCCGCCCGGCTGCGGGACGCGGGAGTGGACGCGATCGCCGTCGGGAGCGATGCGGCGGTCGGCGGCGGCGGCGCGCCGGGCGTCGTCCTGCCGAGCGCGGCGGTCTCGGTGCCCGAGCCGTACGCGGCGCGGCTGCGGCGGGGGACGCCCGCCGTGATGGGACGCGTCGAGGACGGCCGGTGCCTGCTCGACCTGCGGTCCGTGCCGCCTGACCAGGACGGCGCGCTCGCGGGCGCCGTCCTGGCGGGGACGCCATGACGCACGTCGTCGCGACCGCCGGCCACGTCGACCACGGCAAGTCGACGCTCGTCCGCGCCCTCACCGGAATGGAGCCCGACCGGCTGGAGGAGGAGCGGCGCCGCGGCCTCACCATCGAGCTGGGCTTCGCCTGGACGGCCCTGCCGGGCGGCGACCGGATCGCCTTCGTGGACGTCCCCGGGCACGAGCGGCTCGTCACCACGATGCTCGCCGGGGTCGGGCCCGCCCCGGCCGTGATGTTCGTGGTGGCCGCCGACCAGGGCTGGCAGCGCCAGTCCGAGGAGCACCTCGCGGTCCTGGACGCGCTCGGCGTCCGGCACGCTCTCCTCGTCGTGACGCGCCGCGACCTCGCCGGCGGCGCGCCGGCGGAGCGGGTGCGCGCGGAGGCCCTCACCCACCTCGCGGCCACCACGCTCGGGCGCGTCGAATCGGTCATGGTCAGCGGTACCACCGGCGAGGGTCTCGACGAGCTGCGCGCGGCCCTCGAACGGCTCACCGGGTCCCTCCCGGAACCCGACCGGGACGCCGACGTCCGCCTCTGGATCGACCGGGTCTTCACGATCCGCGGCAGGGGCACGGTCGTGACCGGCACGCTCGGTGCGGGGACGATCGGCGTCGGCGACCGCCTCGCCGCCGGCGGCGCCGTCCTGCGCGTGCGCGGGCTCCAGAGCCTCAAGGAGGACCACCGGGAGATCGGCGCCGTCGCCCGCGTCGCCGTGAACCTGCACGGGAACGCCGGGGAGATCGGCCGGGGCGACGCCCTGCTCGCCCCCGGGCGCTGGCTCGCCGCCGACGTCGTCGACGTCCGGCTCCGCGGCGACGCCGCGCCCGACCTGCCGCGCGAGCTGACGCTGCACGCGGGGACGGCGGCCGTGCCGGTCCACGTCCGCCCGCTGGGGGAGGACACGGCGCGGCTGTCGCTGCGCCGCCCGCTGCCGCTGCGCGTCGGGGACGCCGCGCTGCTGCGCGACCCCGGGCGGCACCGCGTCCCGGCGGGGGCGACGGTCCTGGACGTTCGCCCCGAGCCGTTCGCGCGGCGCGGGGCGGCGGCGGCGCGGGCCCGCGTGCTCGCCGCCATGACCGGCCGCCCGGACGGCGCCGGGGAGGTCCGGCGCCGGGGCCTGATCAGGCGGTCGGACCTGCTGGCGATGGGAGTCCCCGTCCCCTTCGAGCCGGTGGCGGGGGACTGGCTCGCCGACCCCGCCCTCTGGAAGGACCTGCGCGGGCGGCTCGCGGCGGCCGTCGAGGAGCACGCCGCGGCGAACCCCACCGATCCCGGGCTCCCGGCCGACGCCGCGCGGCGCGCCCTGGACCTCCCCGACCGCGTCCTCGTCGACGCCCTCGCCGAGGGCCTCCGGCGGCGCGACGGAAGGATCTACGGCCGGACGACCGCGCCCGAGCTGCCGCCGCCCGTGCGCGAGGCCGTCGACGCCGTCCGCCGCGACCTGGCCGCGGCCCCGTTCCAGGCGCCGGACGCGAACCGGCTCGCCGAACTCGGCCTCACGCCGAAGCTGCTCGCCGTCGCCGCCGCGACCGGCGCCCTGCTCAAGGTGGCCGACGGCGTCGTCCTGCTGCCCGGCGACGACGCCCGCGCCGCCGGCCTGCTCGCCGGGCTCGGCGGCCCCTTCACGCTGAGCGAGGCGCGCCGCGCGCTCGGCACGACCCGCCGCGTCGCCGTCCCGCTCCTGGAGTACCTGGACGACCGGGGCTACACGGTCCGGGTCGACGACCTCCGCCGCCGCTGCACCGGGAGGAAGCCATGACCGGACCGCTCACGAAACGGCTCACCCAGTACGCGCACGGCGGCGGCTGCGCCTGCAAGATCCCGCCGGGCGAGCTGGAGGACGTCGTCGCCGGCCTCGGCGCCGCGCCCGCCTCGCCCAACGCCGACCTGCTCGTCGGTCTGGAGACCGGCGACGACGCGGCCGTGGTGCGGCTCCGCGACGACCTCGCCGCCGTCGCCACCGCCGACTTCTTCACGCCCGTCGTGGACGACCCCTACGACTGGGGGCGCATCGCCGCCGCCAACGCCCTGTCCGACGTGTACGCGATCGGCGGCCGCCCCCTCGTGGCGGTGAACCTGCTCGCCTGGCCCCGCGACGTCCTGCCGTTCGACCTGGCGCGCGAGGTCCTGCGCGGCGGCCTCGACGTCGCCGCCGAGGCGGGCTGCCACGTCGGCGGCGGCCACAGCGTGGACGACCCCGAGCCCAAGTACGGCATGGCGGTCACGGGCATCGCCGACCCCGCACGCCTCCTGCGCAACGACGCCGGCAAGCCGGGCACGCCCCTCAGCCTCACCAAGCCCCTCGGGCTCGGCGTCCTGAACAACCGGCACAAGGCGACGGGGGAGGTCTTCGCGCACGCCGTCGCGACCATGGCCGCGCTGAACCGAGACGCGGCCGCCGCCGCGCTGGACGCCGGGATCGCCTGCGCCACCGACGTGACCGGGTTCGGGCTCCTCGGCCACCTCTACAAGATGGCCCGCGCGTCCGGCGTGACCGCCGTGGTCGACGCCGCCGCCGTCCCCTACCTCGACGGCGCCCGCGCGTCCCTCCGGGACGGGCACGTCAGCGGCGGCACCCGCCGCAACCTCGACTGGGTGGCCCCGCACACCGATTTCGGCGCCGTCGGCGAGGACGACCGCCTCCTGCTCGCCGACGCCCAGACCTCCGGCGGCCTCCTCCTGGCGGGCGAGATCCCCGGCGCCCCCGTCATAGGCGAGTTGATCCCCGCCACCGAGCACCCGCTGATCGTCCGCTGAACCCCTGGTTCCGGGAACCCGCGACGACCTCAAGGGCTGCGATCGCGTCCGAAGGCAGATTCGAGCGAAGCGAGAATCTGATCGCGCAGTGAGCCGCCAGGCGAGTCGGAGCGATGCCAGCGATCGCCCGCGTTTCTCGACGCTGGAGGGCCGCCAGGCCCGAAGGAGGAGAGGGACGCCCTACAGCTCCGTGCCCGTCCGGTCGGTTACGCCGGCTCGCTGCTGGTACTCGCGGACCAGTGCCGCGGCGGCCGGGCCGCGGGGGCGGCGGCCCGGGCGGATGTCGACCGACAGCGCCTTCGCCTCCTGGATGTGGGTGTTCGGGTCCAGGGACAGGTGCAGCAGCTCGTTCGCCGCGTCGCCGCGGCTGTAGCCGTTCGGGCCCCAGTGGTAGGGCAGCCCGACCTGGTGCAGGGTGCGGCCGTCCACGGTCAGCGGCGACATCCGCTCGGTCACCAGGACCCGCGCCTCCACGACGCCGCGCGGGCTGACGATCGTCGCCCAGCCGCCGTGCTCCAGGCGCCGCTCGGCCGCCAGCTCCGGCGAGACCTCGCAGAAGAACTCTGGTTGCAGCTCCGCCAGGTACGGCTGCCAGCGCGACATGCCGCCCGCCGTGTGGTGCTCGGTGAGCCGGTACGTCGTCGCCACGTACGGGTAGACCTCGGCCCCCGGGTCCGTGCCGCTCGGCGCGTACCGGTTGTCGGGATGCGGCGCCGGCAGGTGCCGGACGGGGTTGCGCTGCTGCCGGTACAGCGGGTTCCGGAACGGCGAGTCCTGCGGCTCGTAGTGCGCCGGCAGCGGCCCGTCCGTCAGACCGGCCGGCACGTACAGCCACGCCTTGCCGTCGGCCTGCATGATGAACGGGTCGTCGCCGGCGAGCGCGTCCGGCCCCGTCGCGTCGCGCGGCGGCTCGTAGTCCGGCGGGCGGTCGGCGATGAAGTCGGGCACGTCGTGGCCCGTCCACTTGCCTTCCTCGGCGTCCCACCAGACCAGCGCCTTGCGGTCGCTCCACGGCTTGCCGTCCGGATCGGCGGACGCGCGGTTGTAGAGGATGCGGCGGTTCATCGGCCACGCCCAGCCCCACTCGGGCGCCACCCAGTTCTGGTCCTTGCCGGGCTTGCGGCGCGCCGTCTGGTTGACGCCGTCGGTGTAGCAGCCGCAGTAGATCCAGCAGCCGCACGAGGTGGACCCGTCGTCCTTCAGCTGCGTGTAGGATGACAGCGGGCTCCCGCCGGCGTCCCGGCCGTTGATCTCGGCGAGCACGGCCTCGGCGTCCGGCTCGCCGAGGTCGCCCGTCGTGGGGTAGTCCCAGGTCAGGTCCAGGACGGGCCGGTCCATCTCGTCGGTGGACCCGGCGAGCTTCTCCCGGATGATGCGGCCGAGGTGGTACATGAACCACAGGTCGCTGCGCGTGTCCCCGGCGGGCTCCACGGCCTTGTGGTGCCACTGGAGCATCCGCTGCGTGTTGGTGAAGCTGCCGTCCTTCTCGGTGTGCGCGGCGGCGGGCAGGAAGAACACCTCGGTGCCGATGTCCTCGGTGCGCATCTCGCCCGACTCGATCTCCGGGCCGTCCCTCCACCACGTCGCCGACTCGATCAGCGAGAAGTCGCGGACGACGAGCCAGTCGAGGGCGGCCATCCCGAGCCGCTGGATCTTGGCGTTGGCGGACCCGACCGCCGGGTTCTCGCCCATCAGGAAGTAGCCCTTGCACACCCCGTCGATCTGCGCCATCGAGGTCTCATAGGTGCTGTGCGACCCGGTCAGCCGCGGCAGGTAGTCGAAGCGGAAGTCGTTGCCGGCCGTCGCCGCGTCGCCCCAGTACGCCTTCAGCAGGCTGACCATGTAGGAGCGCATCTCTCCCCAGAACCCCTTGCGCGCGGCCTCGGCCTCGATGAACGTGTCCAGGTCCTCGTTGCCGTGGGCGTGCGGCATCGGGATGTAGCCGGGAAGCAGGTTGAACAGCGTCGGGATGTCCGTCGAGCCCTGGATGGACGCGTGGCCGCGCAGCGCCAGGATGCCGCCGCCGGGGCGGCCGATGTTGCCGAGCAGCCCCTGGAGGACCGAGGCCGCGCGGATGTACTGGACGCCGACCGTGTGCTGCGTCCAGCCCACCGCGTAGGCGAACGCGGTCGTCCGGTCGCGGCCGGAGTTCTCCGTGACCATCTCGCAGACCTTGAGGAACTGGTCCTGCGGGACGCCGCAGATCCGCTCGACCATCTCCGGCGTGTACCGCGCGTAGTGCCGCTTGAGCACCTGGAACACGCACCGCGGATGCTCCAGCGTCAGGTCCCGCTCCGGCTCGCCCGCGCCGATCGCCGCGCCGCCCGAACCGTGCGCCTCGCCGCGCGCCGCCTGCTCCACCGGGCCGACGCGGTCCTCGTACTCCATGTCGCGCTGGCCGGAGGCCGCCTGGACCTCCGTGCCCGCGTACTGCCACGTCCTGTGGTCGTAGGCGCGCTTGTCCGCGTCCAGGCCGGAGAAGACGCCGTCCAGGTCCTCGGTGTCGCGGAACTCGTCGGTGAGGATCACCGGCGCGTTGGTGTAGGACACGACGTAGTCGCGGAAGTACTTCTCGTTCCGCAGGACGTAGTTGATGATCCCGCCGAGGAACGCGATGTCGCTTCCCGCGCGCAGCGGGACGTGCGCGTCGGCGAGCGCGCTCGTCCGCGTGAACCGCGGGTCCACGTGGATCAGCTTCGCGCCGCGCGCCTTCGCCTCCATCACCCACTGGAACCCGACCGGATGGCACTCGGCCATGTTCGAACCCTGCACGACGATGCAGTCAGCGTGTTGGAGGTCCTGCTGGAAGGTGGTCGCGCCGCCGCGTCCGAACGAGGTTCCCAGACCGGGAACGGTGGAGGAGTGTCAAACGCGGGCCTGATTCTCGATCTGCACCGCGCCGAGCGCGGTGAACAGCTTCTTGATCAGGTAGTTCTCCTCGTTGTCGAGCGTGGCGCCGCCGAGGCTCGCGAAGCCCAGCGTCCTGCGCACCCGCACGCCGTCCTGCTCCCACTGCCAGCCGTGCCGGCGCGCCTTGATCACCCGGTCGGCGATCATGTCCATCGCCGTGTCGAGGTCGAGCGGCTCCCAGCCGGTGCCGTGCGGGCGCCGGTACAGCACCTGGTGCTCGCGGGCCGGCCCGGTCGTCAGCTGGAGGGACGCCGAGCCCTTCGGGCACAGCCGCCCCCGGCTGACCGGCGAGTCGGGGTCGCCCTCGATCTGGGTGACCTTGCCGTCCTTGACGTACACGTCCTGCCCGCAGCCGACCGCGCAGTAGGGGCAGACGGACTTCACGACCTCGTCGGCGGTGCTCACCCGCGGCGTGATCCGCCCGGTGCCGGCGCTCCTGGCCGCCGCGCCCCGGCCGAGGGGGTCGTCGCCGCTGAACTGGCGGTAGACGGGCCACGACTCGATCCATGTTCGTACGCCCACGTCACACCGCCCTTCTCGGCTCGGTCCGCCGCCCAGATACCCGACGCCCGCCCCTCGAAACACGCGGGGCGGGCGGCGGGGCGGGGAGGCGCGTCATCCGGCGGCGAACGCCGCGAGGTTCGCCGAGACGGGCTCGGGCCGTCCGCCGTTCTGGACGGCGGACGCGGTCAGAACGTCGATGTGCTGGTAGCCGGGCGCGACGACGTCGCCGGGCTGCGGATCGCCGCCGAGGCCGCCCTCCGCCTCCAGGTTGAGCGTCGGGTTCGCGGCGACGCCGTTCTCATGGACGGCGTCGTCGGCGATCCCGGGCGCCGCGGCCAGCGCGATGTCGGTGACCATCTTCGTCGGGAAGTAGTGCTCGGTGAAGTCGAGAGGGTGCTCCGACAGGCTGCGGGCCAGTTCGGCGATGTCGGTGACCTCCTTGCCCGCGGACGTGAACGGGGTGCCGTCCTTGGACGTGTGCACCGGGTCGTCCGGGGCGCCGACGCGGTCGAAGTTCCGCCACGTGTACAGCGGGCCGCCCGGCTCGTCCGGGATCGCCTTCTTCTCCGTCCCGAGGAGCCGGGTCAGGCCGCCGAGCCCGATCCCCTCCAGGTCGTTCGGCGCGGGGAACTCCTTGTCGACGATCTTCCCGCCGTCCCAGAAGCCGAGGCTGGCCTGCATGAACGCGAGCGGCTGGGAGTTGTCGTCCAGCAGCCCGCCGAGCGCGGCGGCGTTGGTGAACCGGAAGTCCCTCACCGCGGGGGAGCCCTTGAGGAACGCCGGGTAGTCCTTGGAGAACAGGATCCGGTAGGTGGTGTCGGTGTTGAACGACGGCGGGGGGTAGGTCGCGAGGTCGGAGACGCCGCCCGGATCGAGGCGCGCGGCCAGGCCCGCGACGGCGAGCAGGTTCATCGTCTCGGTGTTGATCACGGCGGGGGCGGACAGGGCGCGCGGGACGACGCCCGTCTCCAGCCCGGCCTGGACGGCGCCCGCCCCGAACCGCAGGAGCGGGACCCATTCCTCGGGGAAGTCGCCGCCGAACCCGGGCAGCCGCGTCGAGATCCGGGTGTCGAGCGCGAAGTAGCCCGAGCACTGGTTGTACCCGGCGTCACCGGTGGTGGAGTGGTCGCCGTCGAAGTCCCACTCGGCGAAGAACGCCGTCAGGACGCCGCCCAGCGAATGTCCCCCGCACATCATCTTCCGCCTGCGCGCGGCCTGGTCGGGGAGCTCCCTCACCATCAGGTCGTACTGGTCGCGGACGGTCTGCTCGAGCCCGACGTTCTGGAGCCACTTCACCTGGTCGTTGGTCTGGTACCCGGCGAACTTCCGGCCGTCCACCTCCTTCTGCCGGTAGTAGTAGTCGACGGCGAGATGGACGTCCTTCGCCCTGAGCCCCGCCTGGATCCCGGTGCCGTCCTCCAGGCAGTTCGAACGCCGGTCGAGCGCCCAGAACTCGATGTGCCCGCCGCTCCTGGCCGCCGCCGAGACCGTGTTGCGGGCGACGCTGTCGAACGCGCCCGCGCCCTCCAGGATGCCGGGCTGCGCGACCAGGATCCGGTCGGCCGCGGCCGGCGAGGCCGGCCCGTCCTTGTGCCGGAAGCGCAGGTAGGACAGCCAGTCGCAGGCCGCCGGGTGCGGACCGGCCGACGCCGGCAAGGGGACCTTGACCCGCACCACCGACTCGGTGACGTCGGTGACGGGGGAGCCGGAGGCGACCGGCGTCTCGGACCGTCCGGGCTCGCGCGCGCTCACCGGACCGGCCGCCGTGGTGACGGCCAGCAGGGTCGCGGCCGACGCGGCCAGGACCGCGAACGCGCCGAGGGGGTGGGGGGACCGTCCCATCACGTGCTCCTTCCGGGCGTGATCGGTTCACGGTCCGACAATGGCCCCGTCGTCCCCCGCGCGACAGTCCTCCGGTCGCGCAATCTCCCCGCGGCTCTTGTACGCCGGCGACAAGTCCGGCCCCGGGCGGGGCGCGGAACGGCTCAGCGGAGGACGGCCGCGCCGACCGCGCCGATCCGCTCGGCGAACTCGGCGCGCTCGGACGGGGACAGCGCCCGCTCGTAGACGGCGGCGGAGAGCCGGTCGGTGATCTCCTCCGCCTCCGCCCGGCGCGGCCGGAGCGCCGCGCAGTCGGGGAGGTCGCCCTGCCAGCCGAAGAAGCGCGCGGTGTCCGGTCCGTCCTGCGTCAGGATCGCCTCCAGCGGGGAGAGGCCGACGGCGGTCGTCGCGACGAGATGCAGCCCGCCGCGCAGCTCCCGCAGCACCTGCACCAGCTGCATGAGCCGGGCCCGGTCGCCGTCCGGCAGCGGTTCGGCGCGCCAGCCGCTGAACAGCGGCAGCCCCGAGCCCTCGGCGGCCCGCGCGACGCGCTCGGCCAGCTCGCACAGGCGCGGGTCGTCCGGCAGGTGGGACTCGCCCCAGGCCGCGCATCCGAGGATGTAGCGCCGCGTCGCCTCGCGCGCCCCGGCGACCGCGAGGCCCTCGTCCCACTGGGCGCGGACGAAGCCCGGCTCGAACCAGCCGAGCGCCGCCGCGACGACGTCGGCGTCCGCGTCGCCGAGCACCCCGCCGCGCCCGGCGAAGTAGTACGCGAACGGATTGCCGTATCCGTGCTGCTTGCCGTGCTCCGCCGTCCTGCGCGACAGCATCCACCGCGACCCGACACCGTGGATGATCCTGTCGGCGGCGCGGACGGTCTCCGCGGCGCTCAGCTCGCCCATCGCTGCTCTCCCGCTTCCTCGCTGATCAAGTAAGCGAAAGGTTACTGCCCGGTCGGGGCGGTCTCGCAAGGGGAGCGGCAGAGGCCGTCGTCGATGAGGACGGCCCCTGCCCGGAAGCCGCCGGATCAGATCGCGACGGGTTCGGTGACCGTGCGGTCCTCCGCGGCGGGCCGCTCCGCGGGACCGCCGCGCAGCGGGGTCTCGCGGATGAACCAGGCTGCGACGATGGCCAGCAGGGTGAACGCGGATGCCCAGAGGAAGACGTTGTGGACGCCGGAGGCCACCGCGTGCTCCACGGCGCCGCGCACGTCGGCCGGCATCCGCTTGAGCAGCGCCGGGGTGAGCCGCCCGCCGCTGCCGGAGATCGACTCGCCGGCCCTCTCGCCCAGCCGGTCGCTCAGCCCGCCGGTCAGGCGGCTGCTGTAGACGGCGCCGAGAATCGACACGCCCAGCGAGCCGCCGATCGTCCGGAACAGGGTGGCCGCGCCGCTGGCCGCGCCCATGTCCTTCATCTCCACGCTGTTCTGCGCGATGAGCATCGTGTTCTGCATCAGGAAGCCCATGCCGGCGCCCAGCACGAGCATGAACAGACCGGTGGTGAGCTGGGTGGAGTCCACGGTGAGCCGGGACAGCAGCAGCATGCCCGCGGTCATGACGACCCCGCCGACGATGGGGTAGACGCGGTAGCGCCCGGTCCGGGTCACCAACTGCCCGACGGTCATGGTGGTGAAGAGCATGCCCATCATCATCGGCAGCAGGAGCAGACCGCTGTTGGTGGCCGAGGCGCCCTGCACCAGCTGCTGGAACTGCGGCAGGAAGGTCACCGCGCCGAACATCCCGAAGCCGACCAGGAAGCCCAGCACCGAGGCCAGCGTGAAGTTGCGGCTGCGGAACAGGCTCATCGGCAGGATCGGGGACTCCGCGCGCATCTCCCACAGCACGAACAGGACCAGCAGGACGGCGGAGCCGGCGCCCAGGCCGATGATCGTGGCGGAGGCCCAGGCGTACTCCGTCCCGCCCCAGCTGGTCATCAGCGAGAGGCAGACGATGCCGGCGGTCAGCAGGGCCGCGCCGACGTAGTCGATGCGGGCCGTGCTGCGGGGACGCTTCGGCAGGTGCATGGTCAGCGCGGTGACCACCAGGGCGAGGGCGCCCAGCGGAAGGTTGACGTAGAAGGCCCACCGCCAGCTGAAGTGGTCGGTCACCAGGCCGCCCAGCAGCGGGCCGCCGATGAAGGCCAGCGGCATGACCGCGGCTATCAGCCCCTGGTAGCGGCCGCGCTCGCGGGGCGGCACCAGGTCGCCGATGATGGCCATGGCGCCGACCATGAGGCCGCCGGCGCCGAGCCCCTGGACGCCGCGGAAGGCGATCAGCTGCGTCATGCTGTGCGCCATGCCGGCCAGCGCCGACCCGGCCAGGAACACCACGACGGCGGCCATGAACATGCCCTTGCGGCCGTACATGTCGCCGAGCTTGCCCCAGATCGGCGTCGCCGCGGCGGTGGCCAGCGTGTAGGCGGTGACCACCCAGGACAGGTGCGCCACCCCGCCCAGCTCGCCGACGATCGTTGGCATCGCGGTGCCGACCACCATGTTGTCGAGCATGGCGAGCAGCATGCCGATCATCAGCCCGCTCATCACGATGTACACCTGGCGCTTGCTCCGGGGCGGCTCCGCCGTCCCGTCCTTCGTGAGTGACGTACTCATCCCTGTCCCCGCTCCGTTCGACTTACCTGCCGCCCGGCTAGTTCTTACCTGCCGTACGCTAGACTCGGAACTAGCCGGTCGTCAAGTAAGTTTGAGGGGGAGGACGCGATGGCCCGCCGTCGAGGCGACACCCGCGAGCGGATCCGCAGCGTCGCGCTGGAGCTGTTCGCCGAGCAGGGGTACGAGAAGACCTCGCTGCGCGAGATCGCCGAACGCCTCGAGGTGACGAAGGCGGCGCTGTACTACCACTTCAAGACCAAAGAGGACATCGTCGCCAGCCTCTTCGAGGACTTCCGCGCCGAGGGCGAGGAACTCCTGGAGTGGGCGCGCGGGCAGCAGCCCAACCCGGCGTCGCGGCGGGAGTTCGTGCGCCGCTATGCCGAGATCATCGAGGGCCCCGGCAAGGAGATGCTCCGCTTCATGCAGGTGAACGAACCGGCCGTCCGAGAGCTGAAGGCCGCCTCGGACCTGCGCGAGCGCATGAGGTCGTACGCCGAGTTCATGGTCGACGAGAAGGCGGACCTGCCCGACCAGATCCGCGCCCGCCTGGCCATCCTCACGCTGCACATGACCCACTTCGCCATGCGCGACACCGCCTTCAGCGAGGACGAGCTGCACGCCGCCGCCCTCGAGGTGGCCCTCGGCCTCGTCCCCGGCGACCGGCCGGGCCCGCCGGCCGAGTGACCGGAAGGCCGCCGCCCTGTCGGTAGCCGGCCGCGGGCGGCTCCCCTAGACGGCGGACTCGCCGCGCACGGCCCCGCCGCGCGGGTCCGGCGCGGCGCCGCCGAGCGGGTGGTTCCAGTCGAAGCACACCACGACCGCGTCGTCGGCGAGGTCGGTGCCCTCGTGGAACTCGATGAGCTCGTCGATCACGGTCAGCGGGACCTCGGCCGCGGGCTGGAGCCGGCTGCGCCGGGCCGCCTGCTCCAGCTGGTGGGCCCCGTACTCGCCGGCCGGGGCCGTCGCGGAGAAGACCCCGTCGCTGACGATGATCAGCCGGTCGCCGGGTTCGAGCTCGAACGACTGGGGGAGGTACTCGGTGTCGGGGAACATGCCGAGCGGCATCTGCTGCTCCAGCGGCACCGGCGCCACCTCGGCGCCGCGCAGCAGCAGGAGCCGCGGGGACCCCGCGTCGATGACGTGCACCTTGCCGTCGGCGAGATCGATCCGCATGACGAGGGTCTCGGTGAACTCCCGGCCGCCGTGCCGCACGTGCACCATGTCGTTCGCCAGGCTCGCCTGCTCGCCGAGGTCGGCGCCCGACCGGCGGGCGTTGCGCAGCGCGCCGACGGTCAGCGACGTCAGCAGCGCCGCGTTGATGCCGGTGCCCGAGCCGTTGGTCACGGTCAGCGCCAGATGGTCGTGCTCGACGGACCAGTCGAAGTTGTCCCCGCCGATCGAGTAGGCCGGCTCCAGATGCCCCGCGAGGCTGAACGAGTCGTCCGCGTGGGCATGGCCGGGAAGCAGCTGCCACTGGAGCTCCGCGGCGAGGGTGAGGCGGTGCCGCCGCCTGGCCCGCTCGTACCGGTCGGTCCGGTTCCACGCGACCTTCAGGGCACTGCCGAGAAGCTCGCCGATCTCGGCCAGCTCGCCGACCTCGTCGGCGCTCCAGGGGCCTGACGAGCCGATCTCCAGGACGCCGAGCCGCTCGCCCCGCGCGCGCACCGGTATATAGGTCCCGGCCTCGCCGGACCCCTCGCCGTCCCCCTCGGGGGCGGTGAGGACGCGCCCGGTGACGAACGACCGCCCGGCCGGGCTCTGCCGGATCCTGATCGCTTCGGCGGCCTCCTCGGCGGCCCGCGCCTCGCCGTCCGGCACGGCCAGGGCCAGGCTGTCAGGGTGGGGCGTGGCCAGAAGCGGCGCGACCGGCATCAGGGCGCGCGAGTGGTAGTCGCTGACGAGCAGGCGGGCGGTGGAGACCGCGGAGTACTCCCGCGAGAGCGTCGCGGCCAGCACCTCGGGCAGCGCGTACGCCGGGGCGGCCCGCAGTGCCCGCTCGACCCTGGCCGTGCGCCCCGGGCGGCCGTCCTCGTCCCCGGCCGGGCGGCCTTGCTCGACCCTGGCCGGGCGGCCGAATTCATCCCTGGCCGGGCGGCCGTGCGTGCTCATCGCGACCCCATCTCATCACTGCCTGCCGACGCGCCGGACGCGGCCGCGTTCCCGGGGCGGCCCGGTTCCCATGCACCGGGCCGCGGGAACGGCCGTGCCCCCCTCGACCGGCCGTCCAACCGCGGGAATGCGGCTCTGTCATCGGGTCCGCCCCGTCTCGGACGCAGGACCGCAGGGGAAGACTGCCAAAGAGATTGCCGTATGGCAAATACTTGATGTCGAGCTGCGGGCGGAGGGGTCCGCGCCGGGCCGCGCGGGCGCCGGTCAGGCCGTCCGGGACCCGAGCATCCCTCTTCCGCCGTGCTCACGCCGCTCACCCGCCTGGCCGAACTCGGTCAGCGCGTCGAGCAGCCGGCCCCGGGAGGTGGGCGACATCTGCGCCAGCACGTCCCGCACCGCCGCGCGGCGCCGCCGGACCAGCTCGGCGTGCAGGCGCTCGCCCTGGTCGGTCAGCCGCAGCACGATCTCGCGCCGGTCGACGCGGGCGGTCTCCCGCACGATCAGCCCGGCCGCCTCCAGCCGGTCGCAGAGCCGGCTCGTGGACGAGGGGATCGCGCCGAGCTCCTCGGCGAGCCGCCCGAGGTTCAGCCGGCCGAACCGCGCGATCACCTCGACGGCGCGCAGCTGGATCGGCGAGATGGCGGGTTCCAGGCCCTGGTCGGCGCGGTTCCAGAGCAGCGCCGTCGCGCTCAGCACGCGTTCCACGGCGGCCGCGACGTCGTCCGGGACGGCGCCGGGTGCTTCGCTCGCCTGCTGTTCGCCTGACGGCCGCGGTCGTCGCTGACTCACACTCCAGCCTTTCGCACGGAGTCCCCGCCGGTGAGGCCTCTCCTCGGCCCCCGGTGGCCCCGCCGCGCCGCCCCCGGTCAGGGACCGGACGGTACGGTCGCGGGCAGTACCACGATAGGGGCTCGGGCCGTCGCGACGCACGGCCGCGTCCGCGCCGGTGTGCGGAGGCGCCCTCCGGCCGGTCCCGCCCCCGCCGGGAGTCAGGCGCGCCATAAGGCGCATTCGGGGCGTGCGCCCCGCATTCTCGATTTCATGATCGATAAATCCCGCTTCCGTGCGGGTGGACCATTGCGGCCAAAGCGTGTCCTTGGCGGATATGTGCGATGTAGCATTTGCGCCCAGACGTTGCCGATCCACGGGGGACGGGCATTCGTGGTGAGTCGATACGGGGGCACCCCGGACGGGGGCGGGCGACCGGTGAGGCGGGCTTTCCCGCATCTTCTGGTCCTCCTGCCCGGTCTGGGCGGAAGTGCCCTGCGCAGGGGAGACGAGGAGATCTGGGGGACGGGCGCCGCCCTGGCGCGGGCCATCGCCAATCCCGATCGGCTGGCCCTGCCCAAAGCGCGGCTGGACGATCCGGAATACGACGACGGCGTCGAGACGTACGATCTCATGGCCATTCCGGTACCCGGGTTTTCCCGGATTCTCGGGCCTTACCAGAAGCTGCGGTCGCGCCTTCGCCGGCACTTCGAGCTGGACGACGCCAACCATCTGGAATTCGCCTACGACTGGCGGCGTCCGGTAGCGGTCAACTCCGCCCGGCTCGCCGGCGCGGTGGCGCCGCGCCTCAGGGCGCTGCGGGAGCGGTTCCCCGCCGCCGGGGTCATCCTCGTCGCGCACAGCATGGGCGGCCTCGTGGCGCTCGACTACATCCGCCGCCACGACATCCGCCGCGACTGCCGGCGCGTCTACACGCTCGGCACGCCGTTCCGGGGCGCGGTCAAGGCCCTCGACACCCTCGCCAACGGGCCGCGGCTCGGGCCCGTCCCGTCCGAGCGGCTTCCGCTCGGGCACATCCGGGAGGCGCTGCACCGCCTCCCGTCGGTCTACGAGCTGCTCCCGCTCTACCCGGTGGTCACCGACGCGCGGAACGGCTCCGCCCGGCCCGCCGCCCGGGTCGCGGAGCTCGCCGGCGCGATCGCCGGGCTCGACGCCGGGCGGGCCCGCGCCTCGCGGGACTTCCTGCTGGAGCTCAACGCCCCGCACGAGCGGCTGTCGGACGTCCGCCCGGTGATCGGGTACGGGCAGCGGACCGCGCAGCACGCCGTCCTGCGCCCGGGCGGGCGCCTGGAGGTCTCCAAGGCGGCCGGGTCCGGGCTGACCGGCGAGGACTCCGGCGGTGACGGCACCGTCCCGGCGGTCTCGGCGAGCCCCGCCGTCTACCAGGAGGTCCCGCCCGTCTACTGCAACCAGACGCACAACGGCCTGGCGCACGGAGGCGACCAGGTGGACGAGCTGATCCGCATGCTCGGCTACGACCTTTCGAGGCTGGCGCGGCGCAGGCCGGTCCTGTTCCCGGGGCGGCCGGACGCCCCCGCTCCCGCTCCCTCCCGCGCCGAGGCCGAGCCCGACGACTTCGGGCCGCCTCCGGGAGAGCGCGTGCTGGGCCTCGACCTGGCCGACGCCTACCTCGCCGTAGAGCCGGTCACCGTCACGGGCCGAGCCGAGGGGTTCGAGGCGGGCGACACCCTGTGGTTCCGGTTCGCGGCCGGGTCTGCCCCGGCGTCCGGCGACCCCGCCACCACCGTGGTCGAGGACGACGGTTCGTTCGCGATCCCCTTAGGACTCGTCCAGCCCGGCCTCTACACGCTGTCGGTCGCGGCCTCTCCAAGAGGAGACGGTCTTCTCGACGTGGTGCACGTCTCATGAGCACGGACTGGACGTGGTGGTCCACCAACCCGGCCGACCTCGCGGTGTTCACCGTCCCCGCCGAGTACGAGCTGATGCGCGGGGTGGGGGAGGAGCTTCCCCGCACGGTGCTCGAACGCGCCGGGTTCGCCTACGCACAGCTGCTCGACCTGGAGCTGGCCTACGACGGGCCGCTCTACCACTGGAACCCCAACGGCCAGAAGATCCGCCAACCGCACCAGGTGGTGGAGACGGAGAAGCACGGCAACTGCCTCGACCTGTCGGTGGCCTACGCGGGCCTGTGCCAGCAGCTCGGGCTGCGACCGCTGATCGCGCTCCTCGATCTCCCGAACGGCCCCCACGCGATCGTGGTCCTCCCGGACGTCTGGCTCGACCAGGACGAGGCGACCCTGGTCTGGGGCCGGGTCCCCGCCGCGGACGGACTCGCGCGGCCCACCGCGGACCACGTCCGCGAGAACCTCGCGGGCCGGTGGCATCCGGTGGAGCTCACCGCCCTCACACCGCTCCCGTTCGGCAGCCGGCTCGGCTTCGAGGAGGCCTGCGCCAAGGGCAGGGAAGTCCTCCACAGGTCGAACGGGACGACGATGGTGGACGTCGGCTTCGTCCTTCACGTGACCAACCGTCCGGTACGCGAGGTCGACAGGTCCCTCGTCGAGCGGCCCGCGCCCAGGGCGTCCTTCGGGGACGAGGTGCGCCTGCGGTACGCGGGCAGGCTCGCCGCGCAGCCCGCCCGGTGGGACGTCGAGGGGCTGGAGGAGATCGCCTTCGACGGCGGGACGCAGGACCACGCCCTGACCGCTCCCGCCCTGCTGCGGGCGCTGCGCGCCAAGGCCGTCTACCAGGCGATCGGGGGGACGCCGGGCCTCCAGCACGCGCGCTGGTTCTTCTACGAGGCCACCGACCGGGTGGTCGACACCCAGAGCACGGAAGTCCTGCTGGTCGAGGCCGCGCTGACGGGCTACGACCGGGTTCCCGATCCGCTGACCGCCTTCCTCCTGCGGGTGGCGGCGCACCACGGTGTCGGCCTCGGCAACCCGGCGCTGCACACATGGGTGATGGAGCACGGCCTGGAGAAAGAGGCCCCGGAGTACCTGCGGTCCTGCAAGCGGCACTACTGGGCGCTGATCTTCCTCGGCGAGGAGACCATCGGCGCGGACCGGGACGGGCCGATCCGGTTGTGCGCCGTGGTGGAGCCGAAGCCCGTGGGCCTCCTGGAGGCCGCCGACGGCGACGGCTCGTACATCGACCACGCGCTCGTCAAGACGGAGTGCCGGTCCCCGGAGGAGCTCCCCGCCAAGCTCCACGAGCTCATCCGCGACCTCCAGAAGAAGCTGGAGAACGCCCCCATGGTGATCGACCTGGTGGCGCCCCTGCGCTTCCTCACCGAGGGCTACGAGCACCAGAGCCTCGTCCCCCTCCCGTCCGGTTTCAGGGAGCCGCTGAGCCGCCGGTGCAAACCGAGGCTGCGCTGGGTGAGGCACGTGCTGGACCCCGGCGTCCGGCAGATGCAGCACGACCGCGCCGCGGCCATGGCGGAGTCGGCGTGGGAGCAGGCGCCGCCCCTCCTCTCGCCCGACGAGGCCGGCAGCTGGGACGCCGTCTCCGCGTGGCTGGCGCACGAGGCCAACGCGAAGCGGCCCTGCGTGCTCGCCGTCGAGGACGAGACGGTCCGCACCGAGGCGCTGGGCTGGCTGCTGGCCGCGGGATGCGGCTACATCGTGTGGCACCGCCCCGGCGGCGTCGTGCAGATCACGCGGCGGCACTGGGACGAGCTGGAGGGGCACCAGCGCCGCCAGCTGCTGCCGGAGAAGCTCCTGAACGGCGGCAACGGCGCGAACCCGCCGTCGGTCATCTGGAACGACCCCACGGGCCGCCCGGGCTTCGACCTGCCCCTGGCCCGCCTGCAGAACCCCCCGGAGGAGAGCGACGGTGACCTGGAAACTGTTTCACGGTGACGGCAGGCCCCGGCCCGGCGGGATCGGCCCGGACGGCAGACCGCTGCCGGCCTGGCGCGCCCTTCCCGACCTGCCGCCCTGGCGGGGCCGCGCCGAGGGCGACGGCCCCCCGGTGTTCGTCGCCCTGCCGGGCCTGGACGACGCCGTCAACGCCGCGCTCCACCTGCGCCGCCCGCTGCTGATCAACGGGTCCGCCGGGATGGGCAAGTCGACGCTCGTCGGCGTGCTCGCGCACGAGCTGCAACTCGGCGAGGTCCTGGAATGGCACATCACCTCCAAGAGCACGGTGAACGACGGGCTCTACCGGTACGACGCCCTGGACCGCCTGCACGCCGCCCAGCTGGCCGACGGGAACGCGCCCATCGGCGAGTTCGTCCGCCTCGGGCCGCTCGGCACGGCGCTGGCCGATCCCGGCCATCCGCGCGCCGTGCTCATCGACGAGATCGACAAGAGCGACCTCGACCTGCCGGGGGACCTGCTGAACGTCCTGGAGAGCGGCCGTTTCGACATCCCGCCCCTGATGCGCAGCAAGGGCGGCCCGTTCCGGGTGACCGGCGCCGACGGCCGGACCTACGACGTGGGGGACGGGAGGGTCACCCGCCGGCACTATCCGGTCATCGTGCTGACGAGCAACAATGAGCGGACGTTCGCCCCGCCCTTCCTCCGCCGCTGCATCCGCTTCCAGATCAAGAACCCGGACGCCTCCTTGCTCACCAGGATCGTGCAAGCGCACCTGCCGGAGATCGACGGCGCGTGCCGGCAGGACATCGAGCGTTTCGCCGGGCGGCTCCAGGCGGGCGAGAAGCTCGCCGTCAACCAGCTCCTGGAGATGGTGTACCTCGTCACGGGGCACGACCTCGGCGCCGAGGAGCGCGGGCGGCTGGAGAAGATCCTTCTGGACGATCTCGGCGAGCGGTGATGGACGGCCTCGTACGCGCGCTCGCCGAGTTCGGGCTGGCCCGCGGCGACGTGGGCCCCGACGCCGAGCAGATCCTCGACCTGCTGTGGCTGGCCCGGGACCCGCCGCCCCTCCCGGCCGGGCGGGCGGCCCCGGTCACGCCGTCGCCGCTCCGGGTCCCGGCTCCGCCGACGGTCCGGGAGGAGGCGATCGAGCGGCGACCGTCCGAGCCCACCGGGCCGGACTCGCCCGCCACGGTCGTGGAGCCGGTGTTCGCGGGCGACACGCCCTCCGTGCGGATCGGGGACGGCGCGGCCGGCCCGCCGGAGGCGGGCGGTCCACCGGAAGGGGGCGGCCCGGCCGAAGGGGCCGGCGCGGGTGACGAGGACGCCGCGCCCGGCCGAGACGCCTCGGACGAGGGGCCCGACCGGCTCGTCCCGGTGACCGGCGTCGGCTTCAAGGGCGTGCGTCCGCTGCGGGACGCCCTTGAGCTGACCCGCGCGCTCCGGCCGTTCAGGCGGGCCGTCCGACCCGGACCGCTCGTCCCCGACGAGGAGGCCACGGTGCAGGCCACGGCCGAGGCCTGGGTCACCGCGGCCCTTTCCGCCCGGGCCGCGCCCTCCCGCGCCGGTGCCGCCTCGCCGAGGCCGCTGGTCGTCGTGACGCACCGTCCTCCGGTCCGCGCGCTGGACGTCGCCCTCGTGGTCGACACCGGCTCCTCCATGCGCATCTGGGAGCGGGCCTTCACGCAGCTGGAGCACATCTTCGTCCAGAGTGGCGCGTTCCGGGCGGTGACCCGGTGGGGGCTCCTCCCGCGCCGCGACGGCTCCCGCCTCGTCGACGCGGGCGGCACCCGCCATCCGCCGGACCGGCTCAGGGATCCGTCCGGCCGCCGCCTCGTGCTGCTGGCCTCGGACGCGGTCGGCGACCACTGGTACGACCGGGACATCTGGGAGACGATCGAGTCCTGGGCCGCGGTGATGCCGACGGCGCTCCTGCACGTGCTCCCGCGGCGCTACTGGGGCGAGACCGCGGTCGGCGAGCCGTGCCTGCGGATGCGGCTCGGCGCCCCGGGCACGCCGGCGCCGAACGCCCACTACACGGTGGAGCGCGGCTGGTGGATCACCGGGACGGCCGGCCTGCCGCTGCCCGTGGTCGGGCTGAGCCCGGCGGGGCTCGGCCGCTGGGCCGAGGCCCTCACCTCGGGCGCGACCTGGGCGGAGGGCATCTCCACCGCGGTGCCCGGGACGGGCCCGGCGGAGCACCCGAGCGCGTACAACCGCCGGCTGGAGAACCGGGACGGGCAGCTGCTCGCGGCGTTCATGCGCCGCGCGTCGCCGCGCGCCGTGCACCTCGCGCAGGTCCTCTCATGCGCGCCGACGCTGTCCACGCAGCTGATCGAGATCCTGCAGGAGCACCTCGCCCCCGAGACGGGGCTGGCCGAGCGCGCGGAGATCTTCGTCTCGGGCCTGCTGGAGCCGGCCGGAGCCGAGAGCTACCGGTTCCTGCCCGCCGCCGTGGAGACGTTCCGGGAGCAGGTCGGCCACCTGGAGGAGCTCAAGGCGTTCAACGTCGCCTCCGACCACCTGCAGCGCAACTTCGGCGTCGGCGGGGACCTGCGGACGCTCGTCCCCGATCCGGGCGGGACGAGCGGAGTCCCCGTGGAGGCCGAGCCGTTCGCGCAGCTCCGGCGGAACATGGCCGACCGGCTGGCGGCGCTGACCGGGCCGGAGGACGCGGTGGCGGCGATCCTCCCGGACGGGGGCCGCCCGTCCGGCGAGGGCTTCGTCCTGCCGCCCGCGCGGCACCCGGCGGGCGAGCCCCCGCGACCGGTGTCCCCGGAGCCGGTGCCGTTCGACCGCGCGGCGGTGCCCGCCGCGCGGACGGCGCCCGTCCCGCGGGCGCTCCCGGCGCTGCCGGCGCCCGTGGCGGCGCTGGCCGGCCACGTGGCGGCGGTCGAGGGCGGCGACGCGCTCACGATCCTCGATATCGGCGCGGAAGGCGTCACCCGCTACCGGGTGCACCGCGACGCGATGGGCACCCCGCACCCCAGCAGGCTCGCGACCGAACCCTGGACCGGGCTGGGGACGGAGGGGGCGGCGGCCCCGCGGATCGAGCGCCTCACCGGCGGCCGCGGCCCCCTGGCGGCGATCCGCACCGCCCCGGAAGGGCTGGCGGAGGCCGACCGGGTGACCGCGCTGGTCCGCGAGGCCCGTCCGGACGCCGATCTCGTCACCGCGCCGGACGCCGACGTCGCCGGCTGGCTGCGCCGCGTCGTCGAGCGCGAGCCGATCCGCCAGCCCTACAGCCTCGTCGCCCTGGCCCCGCACAACGGCGCGGGGGGCCTGCGGCTCACCACCGTGCCGCTGTTCGCGCCGGGCGCCCTCCGCGACGACAGCGTGCCGGTCTCGGTGCGCTGCGAGCCCGGCGCCGACGCCGGAACGGCCTTCGCGGTCGGCGCGCACGGTCCCGACGGCCTGTTCCGCGTCATGTCGATCCGGTCGGCGCGGATCCGGTCGGGGCACCACGACCTCGTGGCGCGGCTGAGGCGCCCCGGCCTGGTCAGGTTCGGGGGGCTGGACGGCCTGGCCTCCGACCGCCGGGACTGGACGCAGATCGTCACCGCCGTCCCCGACCGCTACGACCCCCGGCCCCGGCCCCTGCACCTGGTCTGCCTCGTCGAGGTCAGCGGTGCGCGCGAGCGGGTCGCGGACCGGCTGAGCCGCATCGACCAGCTCGTCATGCTGCTGGGATGGGAGGTGCCAGCGGGCCTCAGCGTGTCGCTGGTCGCCTACGGCCGGCACGACTACGGCGACCGGCTCGGCCGCCGCGATCCCGTGCCCGACGTCCTGGCCTGGTCGGCCGACGCGCGGGCGGCCCGCGCCGCGCTCTCCGCGGCGACGGAGCGGGCCCCGCTGCCGGTGACCTACCCCGACGCGGCCATGGTCGAGGACGCGCTGGCCGTCGTGGACGAGAGGCTGCCCCGGCGCCCCGGGGGCCGCACCGCGCTGCTGACGGTGGGCGACCGGCCGCCGCATCCGGCGCGGGTCACCGCGTCGGAGATCCTCCCGTGCCCGAACCGCCGCGACTGGACGGATCTACTGCGGCGGCTGGAGGCGCGGGAGGGGATGACGTTCGCGGCGATCTGCGACGACCCCGCCCGGCGGCCGGAGGCCCCCTGGCGGCGCCTCGGCGGCGGGGCGCCGCCCGTCCCCCTCGACGTCGTCGACGCCCAGCGGCTGGCGATCGACCTGCGGCTCGTCCCGCCGATGGCGGCCCGGCTGCCCCTCCCGCTCGTCATCTGACGGGCCGCGCCCCCGCCGACAGCCGCCGCAGCGCCTCCAGCAGTTCCGCCGGGGGGTCGGAGAACGCGCCGAGGAGCTTCTCGGCGGCGGCGTCGTCGAGCCTGGGGCCGTGCATGAGCCGCAGCAGGACCGAGTAGAACAGCACCGCGATGGAGCCGGAGAGGTTCGCGTGGTCGGCCATGAGCCCGAGATCGTCGATGACCTTGCGGTGCTGCGCGCGCTTCTTGTGCGCGTCGCCGGACCGCAGTTCGGCATCGAGCCTTCCGAGCGCGGTCACCAGCGGCTCGTGGCGCTCCTGCCGGAGCATGTCGCGGCACACGGTGAGCAGCGTCTCGATGTCGGACGACTCGCCGGTCGCCACGGCCACGGCCGTCTTCAGCGCCTGGAGGACGGCGCGGGGATCGGCGAACGACAGGGGGGCGGCGGCGCTCGCCAGTTCGCCGCGGACGTCGGCGGAGCCGGCGGAGTCCGTCAGCAGCGCCAGGTACCGCCTCGGCACGTCCGCGCCGGCCGGCAGGTCCGGCGGCCGGTCCCAGGTGAGCGCCCGGGACCCGGACGGGGCGTGGTCGGTGAACGACAGCCGGATCCGGTGCTCGGCGGTGCTCCTCGTCCAGGTGGAGACCGACAGCCGGGCGCGCATCCCGTACGGCAGCAGCCACGCCACCTCGTCGAGGAAGCGCAGGCGTTCGAGCATGGGAAGCGCCCCGGCGTCCTCGATGACGACGGGCCGGCTCTCCCCGGACAGCAGCGTCGCGGCGGTCCCCATCGCGGGCCCGCCGGGCGGCTTGCCGGGTTCGCCCGCCGGGAGGACGACCGTCGCGGCGGCGCCGTCCGCGGGCGGATCGAGCGGGGCGAAGGCCCGGTACAGCGACTCGTAGGACACCCGGGCCCGCGCGAGCGGTGCGAAGGGGACGCAGAACACGCGCGTCACCGAGTCGCCGGCGGGCGCCGCCCCCGTCCCGCGCCAGGTCTCGATGGCGAGCGTCAGGTAGGGGACGTCCCGCAGGCGCGTCCAGCCGATCGTCACCTGCGGCAGCTCGGCCGGCGCGCCCGTGTGGTACCGGTGCACGATCTCGGCGAAGTTCCCCCGGCTGAACCGTCCTCCGCTTCCGGCGAGCACGCCGCGGAGGCCGGAACGCCGGTCCAGACCCCACAGCGCCCACTCGGCGGTGACCCTCGTCTCGTCGTGCGGCATGCGGCCTCCGATCAGGGGGGCGGGGAGTTGAGGCGCAACCACTGCAGGGTCAGCACCAGCAGCGTGAGCACCAGAAGCAGGACGACGACCGTCAGGAACGTGATCCAGGGCCCCTGGGCGTCGTAGTCAGGCTCGCGGTTCTGCCGGGGCCGGGACCGGCCGGGTCGCTCATCCGGTCTCGATCCTTCGCCCCACGACGGCGGAGCCGACGTCCCGGACGGGGAGGGGGAGGCATGCCGTCCCCGGCCGCCGCGCCGGGGACGGATCTTGCGGACGAATCTCTCCACCACGCTCCCGGACTCCTGCGGAGGACCGCTCGGGGGCGGCGGGTCCGGCACGGTGCCGTGCAGGATCGCCTCGATGTCCTCGGTGACCTGGGGACCGAGCGTGGACGACCGCAGCATCCGGCCGAAGTACGCGTCGAAGAGGGCGGCGCCGGCGTCCGGGGAGGGTCCGTGCAGCGAGAGCGCGGCCGCGAACAGCGCCGGGGTCGGCTGGAGCGCCCGGCTCCCGTCCACGACCTCCTCGAACTCCTTGACGCCCAGCTGGGGGCCGTAGGCCGCTTCGAGCAGCCCGCGCAGCCAGGTGAACTGCGTGAGGTCGTCGTTCGGGAAGCGTCCGCGGAGCGGATGGGCCAGGTAGGCGTGCCGCCACAGCGGGCCGACGGCGTCCTCCTCCTCGGCGAGCCGCCGGGCCAGCTCGCGGAAGACCAGGTCGAAGAGGCCCACCCTGAGCGGCTCCCGCGCGGCCGCCGCGACCAGCGCACCGCTGTCGAGCCGGCCCAGGATCCTGCGGCGCCCGTCCTCGCCGCACCTGACCGCGATGAGGAGGTCCACGACCGGGTCGGCGCAGGGGTAGTTCTCCAGGGCCCGCAGGAGCAGGCCGTGGACCATCCCCGCGTCCTCCTCGATCTGGTCGAGATGGGCCTCGCTCAGGGTGCTCGCGTACGCCATCTGCAGCAGGGCCTGGTAGAGCTGGAGCTGCCGGGGCGGTGCGAGCACGGGCGACTCCTCCAGCAGCCGCTGCTCCTTGACGATCTGCCGGTACCGGCCGCGCTGCTCGGCCGTGATGCTCTGCGTCCGCAGATGCTCCAGCTGGTCGACGCAGTACTCGGCCGCCTCCCGCCGCCCGTTCCGGCGTGCGTCGGCGTAGGTGCGCAGCACCTCCGCCGGGTCCGTGTCGGCGCCGACCACGGGCGCCGGACGCTGCGGGGGAGAGTCGGCGATGTCCTGGAGGCGCCGCAGGGCGGCCCGGATATGGAGGTGACCGAACCCCATCGGCTTGTCGATCTGGGCCAGCTCCCCGATCACGTGGGACAGGTCGCCCTGGCGGGCGAGGATGTCCAGGTAGGTCCGCGCGACCTGTTCCGCGGGAGGCACGGCGGGCGGGCCGCTCCACATGACGGGCAACGCTCCCTCCCGCACGTGGCTGCTGAACGCGAGCCTGAAGTTGTGCTCCGAGGTGCTGCTCACCCAGGTCACCGCCGAGAACCGGGTCCGCATCGGGTACGGCAGCAGGGCGGCCACGGTGTCCAGGAAGCGCAGCCTGTCCAGCATGGGGACGCCCTCCGCGCCCTCGATCTGGACCGGGGACCGGGTGAGCAGGAGCGCCGCCGCCCCCAGCGCGTCCGAGCCGGCGCGGGCGGCGATCCGGTGCGGGTCGAGCCCGGGCACGCTGATCGGCTCGCCCGAGGCGGCGTCGTAGGTGGCGAGCGCCTCGTAGAGGTCCACGTAGGAGATCGGACGCCTGAGCTGGAAGTAGGGGACGCCGAAGTAGCGCGTGACCGCGATGTCCCGGCCGAGCCGGTCGCCCTCGCTGGACCATTCCTGGATCGCGAAGCCGAGGTAGATCTCGTCGCCGAGCCGCGTCCAGCTGATCGCGACCTGCGGCAGGTCGGTGTGGGTGCCCGGCGAGTAGCGGGAGATGATCTCCGAGAAGTCGTGCCGCCCCAGCCGCACGTCGCTGCAGCGGAGAAGGCGGAAGTCGCGCTCCTGCGGGTCCTTGCCCCACAGGGCCCATTCCGGCGTCAGCCGCACCCCGTCGGTGCTCATCGTCGACACCTCACCCTTGCTGATCGGCGGACAGGGACTGGGCGAGCCACAGCAGCGGCTCCATGACGTTGATGGGCCGCACGCCGCTGCGGATCTGGTAGCCGCCCGGGGCGGGGACCAGGTTCTGGTAGTCGCGCGGATCGAAGCGGTTCGTGCCGGGCGGGAGGTGGAAACCGATCGCCGAGGTCACGAAGAACCTGATGCGGTCCTGATGGAAGAACTTCTTCAGCTTCCGCAGGACCAGTTCGGCGTTGCCGCTCGCCGACACCCCGCAGAGGCTCTCGAACAGGCGCTCGGCGTCCTCGTCCTCCATCACCCGCGGGAAGCCCCGCGTGTCGTCCGGGTCGACGCCGAGGACCCCGATGCTGTCGGCCGTCTTCAGCACGCTGACCTCGTCGAACTTGGTGACGCACACCGCCAGGTGGTGGGGGAGGCGGCCGCCGGGGAACGTGCCGGCGGCCACCATCCGCTGCGAGAGCTGGGCGAGCATGCCGTGCAGGTTCTCGAACGCGTCGCCCTTCTCGTACTCCCGGATCGGGTCGAACAGGTAGAGGATGCCGCGGCTCTGGACGAGGTTGTCGAGCAGCCTGCGCCCGATCACCCGTCCCCGCTCGAACTGCTCGCCGCCGGCGTCGATCAGGTCGAGGCCGATCCGGCTCTCGGCCACGACGGTGCGCCGCCTCGGGAACCGTCCGGTGCGGACCGGGCGGTTCCCGATCAGGTACCACTTGTAGCGCTCGATGGCCTCGCCGGTCGCCCGGGGGAACTGCCGCCTGTCGGCGAGGGACCGGGTCAGGTCGGTCAGCACCTCGGTGGAGCCGGCGTCGGCGCCGACCACCTTCCAGTCGCCGTCCACCTGGGTCAGCGCGATGTCGAGCGCGGCGAGGAAGGTGGTCTTCCCGCAGCCGGCCGCCCCCCACATCGCGATGTTCTGCGTGGCGGCGCGCTCGTCCTGTCCTGGTTGCATCCTCGACCTCGTCCCTCCGCGGGTGGACGTCATGACGGCTCGCTGATGGGGAAGGGCACGCGGTACCCCTCGTCAGGGCCGAGGCCCAGCCGGGCCACGAGTTCGGAAAGGCCGCCGGCGTCCGCGCCCGCCGGGGGCTCTCCGGCCAGCCGCGCCCACGCCGGATGGGAGCGCGTGGCCGGACGGTCGCACAGGGCGCCGACCCGCACGCGCCGCTGGTGCCGGAGTCGTACCAGCGCCTCCTCCCAGTCGGTCCCGGCGGGGCAGGGAAGGTGCCCCGGCGTGGGCCAGAGCGGATGCGGCGGACGGTCGCCGACCAGGACCAGCGCCGTCCGCTCGGCCTCCGCGCCCCGGACGCCGGGGGCCGGCCGCGCGGCGGTGCGGCCGCGCGCGGCGAGCCGGGCGTCGACCTCGGCCAGGACGCACTCGACCGGCGCCGCGCGAGGATGGCCGGGCGGCCCGGGCGGGCGTGCGTCCAGCTCGTCCAGCGCGGCGAGCGCCTTGTCGGCGGACGCGTCCCAGAGCAGCACCTCCACCGGCGATCCCCGCGGCCGCCGCTCGTAGGAGTGGCTCCCGTACGCGATGAGGGACACCGTGAGCCCCGGGCGCATGCCCGCCGCCACCTCACCGATCACCTCCCGCGCGCGGGAGACACGGGCGGCGACCGCGTCGGCTTCCGCCGCGCAGACCTCCACCGCGCAGACCAGGTGGGTGCGCGGCATCGTCCGCGCGAGCCGCGCGGGAAGCGCGGCCACCAGCTCGTCCGTGCTGCGCTCCTCGCGGCTCAGGGGGCCGGGCAGCCCGTGGAAGGACACGCGCCCTGGCCCCCGCAGCTCGGCGCTGAGCGGGTAGCGGCCGGGCGCCAGCCGGATCCGCCGCCGCGACACCAGGCTCAGCGTCCTGCGCTCGCTCGACCACGCCATGACCGCGAACACGGTGCCGTCCTCTCCGGCGGGCTCGCAGCGCAGCGTCAGCGACGCCCGCTCGCCGCGCCGTGCCCCGACCGCGAACAGCAGCAGGCCGGACAGCTCGGGCCGCCCCGACGCCGCCTCCCGGACGGTGACGAGTTCGTAGCTCTGGCTCAACGGCTCGTCGTCGATCACCTCGCGGAGCAGTTCGGCCGTCCGCGCCCCGTGCACCCGCGCCGTGCGCGCGTCGGGCCGCTCCGCCACCAGCCACTCGTGCGCCAGCAGCGGCCGCATCGCCGAGGTGAACGTGCAGGTCAGGAACACGGTCGGCGCGTCGTGCAGGCGCGGGACGCGGTCGAGCACCGCCCCCCGGTCGAGCTGGTCGTACCGGACCAGGCCCGACCAGGGCGTCCGCCAGGTGCGGCCGGACGGAACACCGTTCTCCAGCCGCACCAGTTCGTGGACGTCCAGGCCCTCGGCCGTCGCGTCCACCACCAGAAGGGGCTTTTGCGAAGAATGCAGAACGATCGCTTTTGCAAGGCTTTCGCGTAGCTCCCCACTCTGTTCGATCAATGGCGGCTCCCGTCACCCCGTGGAAATACGGACTCAAGGCCGGCCCCCAGGCCGCGAGACTGCATCGATTGTGGGGCATGGGATCGCATTACCGGCCCCTCAATGGCCTGATCCGGCCAATGGCTTCAAATGGGGACTGCGCCACACTGCCCTCCGAGTTCGCTGTTTTATGCTTATCCATCCCAACCATCGGCGCGAGCGGGGGCCGAATTGCGCAGAATTTTGATCACCCTCTCCGGCGCCCGGGCCTCGGTCCTCGACCAGTGCCCGACCGAGCGCGGCAAGTTCGAGGGCATCGGCGGCGCCGTGCTCACCACCAGCACCCTGGCGACCATCTCCATGTGGTTCGCCCTCTCCAGCGCCATCGGCGTCCACCCGGTCGCCGCGATGCCGCTCGCGCTGCTCTGGGGCCTGGCCATCCTGAGCCTGGACCGGTGGCTGGTCGCCACCATCCCCTCCAGCGGCGGCCGGCGCTGGAAGCTGGCGCTGCCCCGGGTGGCGATGGCCGTGCTGCTCGGCTTCGTGATCTCGACTCCGCTGGTGCTGCAGATCTTCCGGGCGGAGATCGACGCGCAGATCGTGGAGATCAAGCAGCGCCGGGCCGACGACTTCGCGCTGGACCAGAAGAGGGGCGCCATCGGCGCCGACGTCGCGCGCGACCGCCAGGCGGTCGCCGGCCTCCAGCAGGTGATCGCCTCCCAGGGCGACGTTCCGCTCGACCCCGCCTCCGACGTCCGGATCCGGGCGCTCACCCAGCAGCGCGACGACCAGCGCAAGCAGATGCAGAGCCAGTACCAGCAGTGGCAGTGCCAGCTCTACGGCGGCCCCCAGTGCCCCCGGAAGGGCGACGGGCCGCTCGCCGCGGCCAGCGAGGCCGCGTACCGCAACGCCAAGAAGCGCGTGGACGACCTCAACGGCCAGATCGAGGACCGCAAGCGCGAGCTCACCGCGACGGGCGACGCCGCCAGGCGCACCCGGCTGGAGCAGGCGCAGGCCGACCTGCCCGCGGCCCGGCAGCGGCTCACCGCCGACGAGCGGCGCCAGGCCGATCTCCAGCGGTCCTTCGACGCGCAGAACGGCAACACCCACGGGCTGCTGATCCGCCTGCAGGCGCTGGACGAGGTCTCCGGCAAGGACGTCGTCCTGAACGGCGCCCGCATCCTCCTCTTCCTCCTCTTCCTGCTCATCGAGTGCCTTCCGGTGGCGGTCAAGCTGCTCCAGAAAACCTCGAATTACGATCAGATCCTCGCGCTGGAGGCCAGGAAGGAACTCCAGCAGGCCAAGAAGAAGATCGTTCCAGTGCCGGGAAACCTGTTCGGGGGCGAATCCGGCGGGTCCGTTCACGATATTTGGGGTGAGCGCCAAAGGGAGCAGGAGGAATGGCGCCCGGCCCGGCCGTCCGGACCGGGCAGGGAAACGGGGTCTTCCGGCGGCGAAGGCGGAATCCAAGGCGCCCCGGAATGGGGTTCGGGGCCCGGCGGCCCTCCGGCCGGCACCCGGCCGGAGGCGTCCGGCGACGGGACGCCGCCCTCCAGCGAGCACGAGGCGATCCGCAACGCGCTCGACACGCGCGTGACCCGGACGGTCGACTCCTCCGACCGGTCCGACGGCCAGCCCCTCTACACCGACGACGACGATTTCTGAGCCGCCGGTGGCCGGGCGCGACCCCACGCTCAACGGCCGGTACCGCGTCCTGTCCCGGCTCGGCGCCGGCGGGATGGGCACCGTGTGGGTGGGCGACGATCTGGTCCTGCACCGCCGCGTCGCGCTCAAGGCGATCAACCTCGAACCCGGCCGCCCGGGGGAGGCCGGCCCCATCGTCGCGCGCGCGAGGCGCGAGGCCCAGGCACTGGCGCGCGTCGGCCACCCCGCCGTGGTCGAGATCTACGACCTGTTCGTCGAGGACGGCGTCCCCTGGCTGGTGATGGAGCTCATCGACGGCCGCACCCTCGCCGACCTCGTCGCCGAGGGCCCCGTCGCCGAGCGGGAGGTCGCCCGGATCGGGCGGTGGGCGCTCGAAGGGCTGGACGCGGTGCACCGCGCGGGCGTCCTGCACCGCGACGTGAAGCCGGCGAACATCCTCCTCGCCGCCGACGGCCGCGTCCTGCTCGCCGACTTCGGCATCGCGCGGCTCGCCGGGGCCGCGTCCCTCACCGTCACGAACACCGTCCTCGGAACGCTGGAGTTCATGGCCCCGGAGCAGATCGCGGGCCACGACGCGACGGTCGCCTCCGACCTCTGGTCGCTCGGCGTCACCCTCTTCCTCGCGCTGGAGGGCTACTCGCCGTTCCGCCGGGGCGCGGACGCCCTCAACGTCCCCGCCACCCTCTACGCGATCGTGCACGACCCCGCGCCGGCGCCGAGCCGCCCCGGCCCCCTCGCCGACGCGATCGTCCGGCTCCTCGACAAGGACCCGGCCACGCGGTCCGACGCCGCCCGTTTGCGGAGCGCCCTGGAGGAGGTGGCGCGGGACGTCCCGCGGCCCGCGCCTCCCGGTCCCGCCGCGGTGGAGGCGCGGGTGCCGCGCGCGGAGCGGGCCGAGGTCCCTGGGCGGGCCGAGGTCCCCGGGCGGGCCGGGAGGCCGGGCGCGGCCCGCGCGGCACGCCCCGTGAGCGCGGCGCCGCCGGTGAACGCGAGACCCCCCGCGGGCGCGGCGGCCCTGGTCGAGGACATGACGGTGGACGAGGCCGCCCGGGCGGTCGTGAAGGCCGGGCCGGCGGCCGCCGCCCCCGCGCTGCTGGCGCTGCCCCGCCACCGCGCCGCGCTGATCCTGGCGGAGCTGCCGCCGGCGTCCCTCGGCGGGGTCCTCGACGCGATGGCGGCCGTCCCGGAGGCGACCGCGCTGATCCTGCCGATGTTCACCGCCGAGCGGGCGGGCCGCGCCCTCGGGCGGATGACCGGGAGCCGCGCTCTGGCGGTGCTCGCCGCGATGCCCGCCGGCGAGGCGGCGCGCATCGTCGCGCAGGCCGACCAGCGGACGGCCGCCTGGGTGCTCGGGGCGCTGCCGCCGTCCGAGGGGGCGCGCCTGCTCGCCGCGATGCCGGTGCCGCGCGCCGCCGGGGCCCTCGGATACGTCCCCCCGCCGACCATCGCGGCCCTGCTGCGGGGGCTCCCCGGCGACCGGGCCGCCGTCCTGCTGCGAAGGCTCACCCCCGCGGTCCGGGCGCGGGTCGACCGGCTGCCGTGAGCACCCCCGAGTGAGGAGAACGACATGCGGGACTTCTACGCGACGATGGCCCAGGTGCTGCCCGTCCTCCTGTTGGCGCTCATCTGGGAGTCGAGGTACCTGCAGGAGCTGCGCGGCGAGCACCGCGTGACCCGCCGCGACGACCCGGCGAACGGCGTCCGGTTCTGGACCAAGCCCCGGGTGCGGATCTACGGCTTCACCGCGGCCGGCGCCATCGTCGTGACGACGGCGCTGTGCTTCCTCGTCCTGGCGGGCGCGCTCCACGACGGCGTCTGGCTCCGGGTCGCCGTCATGTGCGGGCTGGCGCTCGCCCTGGCGAGCCTGCTGTTCCGCATCTGCGTCGAGCTGATCAAGGCGACGCGATGACCGGCGCGGATCCGAACCCGGCGGGCACGCCGCGCGTACGAGGGAGTGGGGCCCCGCGGGGCCCGGCCGACGCGACGTGAATGGACAGGGATTCGTGAAGCCTGCGCGGGGTGACCGGAGTGGGTGACCGGGCGGCGAGCGCCGGGTTCCTGTCACGGCTGCTGGAGGCGCTGGAGGACGACTGCGCGGAGTGCGGGGGGACGGGCAGCACCCCGAACGGGCAGTGGCTCTCCTGGCACCGGCGGGCCGGCGAGCTGATCGCGGTCGCCCAGGCCGCCCGCCGCGCCCACGAGCTGCGCCCCGTCCCGGGCGCCCCGCCCGCCGCCCCGCCCGCCGCCGCGCCCGAGCACGCCGAGCCCGCCATCGTGACCGCCGTCGAACGCGCCATCGACGATCACATGCGGGCCCGCCCGGACGAGCCGGAGGAGGAGCGCTGCGCCGCGTGCCGCGGCCTCGGCAAGGAGCTCACCCCGGCCGGGCGGCAGTTCGCCGAGGTGCTCGCGCGGCACGGCTTCGTCCGCCGGGAGTGAGGCCCGGCTAGGGAGCCAGGAGGATCTCCAGCACGCGTTCGCGCGGGTCGGGTCCGGCCTCGGGGACGAGGTAGCCGCCGGCCCAGAACCGCAGCATCAGCCGCGCCCGCAGGCGCGCCTCCTCCGCCTCGAAGCCAAGGTCCTCCAGGCATGCGGCGATGTGGCCGAGCAGCGCCCGGTCGGCGTGCCGCACCGCCTCCTCCGCCGCGGGCTCCTCCTGGGCCCACAGCCGCATCGCCCGGTCGATGGGCGCGACCTCGCGGCCGAGCGCCTCGATGCGGCGCAGCCGCTCGCGCGGGTCGGCGGTGCTGCCGAGCGCGAGCCCGAGCACCTCGTCGGTCCGCTCGTGCGCCCACCGGTCCAGCAGCGCCCGCATCAGCTCCGGGCGGTCCCGGAAGTGCCAGTAGAAGCTGCCCTTGGTGACGCCGAGCCGGGCCGCCAGCGTGGTGATCGCGACGCCGCGCTCGCCGGCGCGGGCCAGCTCCCCGTAGGCGGCCTCGATCCAGTCGCGCCGCGCCACCCTGGGCCGCACCGTCCTCGTCCGGGCCGTCATCCCACCCCCTGTCTCCGCCGGGCCGCCGTCACACCAGGGTCACCGGGCCGGGATCCAGGCCCAGCTCGATCCTGCCGTAGAGGGCGTACGCCGCGTCCGGTTCGAACACCACGTGCCCGGAGATCGTATTCACGTCCCGCTGCGCCCGCTGGAAGGGGGAGTCGGCGAACTGCGCGCTCGCCCCGGCCGCCGTGCACAGGTCGTTGACGACCCGCCGCGCCGTCCCGGCGACATGCGCCGCCACCAGCCGGGCCCCGGCCCGCCGCCGCAGGTCGCACCTCCCCTCGGCCACGGCGCGGACGACGCCGCGCAGGGCGTCCTCCAGCAGCAGCCGGGCGGCGGTCAGGTCCGCGGTCGCGGACGCGAGCCGCACCTGCGCCCCGGTCGTCTCGCGCTGCCGCTCGCCGGAGTAGGCCATCACCCGGCCGCGCGTCCGCTCGGCGAACCGTGCCAGCACGCCTTCGGCCACGCCGAGCACGGGCGCGGCGCCGGTCAGCGCGAACACGGGCACGAGCGGCGTCCGGTAGAGCGCGCCGGAGTGGACGAGGGACCCGGGCGAGCGCCCCTCCGCCAGGTCGAGGAGCGGCACCGACCGGTGCGCCGGGACGAACACGTCCGCCACCTCGATGTCGTTGCTGCCGGTGCCCCGCATCCCGCTGGTGTGCCAGACGTCGTGGACGGCCACCTCCTCGCGCGGCAGCAGGAACAGCCTCGGCTCGACGGCGTCGCCCGCGGTGACCGGCGCCATGACCATGACGTGCCCGGCGTGCATCACCCCGCTGCCCCACGACCAGCGCCCGGTGACCCGGTGCCCGCCGTCCGCGGGAGCCGCCGTCCCGGTCGGCGCGAGGACGCACGGGATCAGCGCGTACGGCCGGTCCGCCCAGACCTCGGCCTGCGCCCGCTCGGGGAAGAGCCCGACCATCCAGTTGTGCAGCGTGTAGATGACCGACAGCCACCCCGTCGAGGCGCATCCGGCGCCCGCCTCCCGGCACGCCGCCGCCATCTCCTCGAACCCGCGCTCGGCCCCGCCGAACCGCTTCGGCACCAGTATCGCGAAGAGCCCGGTCGCGGCCAGGTCGGCGATGGTCTCGTCGGGCAGCCGCCGCGCCTCCTCGGCGGCCCGCGCACGTCCGGCGAGCGTCGGCGCGAGGTCCCGGACGCGGCACACGATCTCGTCTCCATACTCCATGGTATGGAACCGTACTCCACGGTATGGAGACCGGCCAGGGCCCTTCCGGTTCAGGCCCGGCCCCAGCGGTAGGTAGACGCCGACGGAGGGAGAACGATGCGTCCGCGGGACGGTGCCGAACTCGAAGGCGTCCGGGTGCACGCCTTCGAAGTGCCCACCGACGGCCCCGGCGGCGAGGAGGAGGACGGCACGCTCCGCTGGGACTCCACGACCCTCGTCCTCGTCGAGGCCCACGCGGGCGGCCAGACCGGGATCGGCTACACCTACGGGGACGTCTCGGTCGCCGCGTTCGTGGAGTCCGCGCTCGCGCCCGCGGTGCGAGGCGCCGACGCGCTCGCCCCACCCGCGGCCTGGGAGCGGATGTTCGCCGCCATCCGCAACGCCGGACGACCCGGCGCGGGCGCGATGGCGGTGTCCGCCGTCGACGTCGCGCTCTGGGACCTCAAGGCGAAGCTTCTCGGGCTTCCGCTGTTCAGGCTCCTGCCCGCATTCCACGACCGGGTGCCCGTCTACGGCAGCGGAGGCTTCACGAACTACTCCCTGGACCGGCTGGCCGGCCAGCTCGCCGGCTGGGTCGAGCAGGGCGTCCCGCGGGTCAAGCTGAAGGTCTCGCGGCGCCCCGACGAGGACCCTAGGCGCCTCACCGCCGTCCGCGAAGCGATCGGGGACGGCGTCGAGCTTTTCACCGACGCCAACGGGGCCCTCACCCGCAAGGACGCCCTGTACTGGGCGCGGCGTTTCGCCGAGGAGTGGGACGTGCGGTGGTTCGAGGAGCCGGTGAGCTCCGACGACCTCGCGGGCCTCCGCCTCGTCCGCGACGAGGGGCCCGGCCGGCTGGAGGTCGCGGCGGGGGAGTACGGCTTCGTGCTGAAGGACTTCGCCGCCCTGCTCGACGGCCCCGCCGTGGACTGCCTCCAGGCCGACGTCACCCGGTGCGGCGGCATCACGGGACTGCTGCAGGTCGCGGGGCTGTCCGCGGCGCGGCAGACCGATCTGTCAGCGCACTGCGCCCCGGCGGTGTCCGCGCACGCCTTCTGCGCGGTCGACCGCCTGCGCCACCTGGAGTACTTCCACGACCACGTCCGCGTCGAGCGCCTGATCTTCGACGGAACGCTGACCCCCGCGAACGGCGCCCTCGTCCCCGCCCCCGACCGTCCCGGCCTGGGCCTGGAGGTCAGATGGCCCGACGCGGAGCCCTACCGCACCCACGGCTCCAGAGGGGTCAGTGGGAGGTCATCGTGGGGGTGAAGGTGACGGGGAGGGCGGCCAGGCGGCGGACCCAGAAGGACGGGAGCCACAGGAGTTCTTCCGGTTTGACGGCCAGTTCGATGTCGGGCAGGCGATCGAGGAGGACCTCCACCGCCGTCCTCGCGACGACCTCGGCGAGCTCCGGGGCGGGGTAGGGGCATCCGTGGTCGCCGTGGCCGAACGACAGGTGCGCGCGGTTGCCGGCGCCGACGCCCTGCGCGGGCGGCTGGACCTGGGGGTCGGCGTTCGCCGCGGCCCAGCCGAGGATCAGCATGTCGCCCGGACGGATCTTGCGGCCGGCCAGCTCGCAGGAACGCACGGCGAAGCGCCCGATGTTGTTCTGGGACGGCGTGTCCTCCCACAGCACCTGGTTGAGGGCGTGCGAGACGCTGCCGCGGCCGCCCTGGAGCGTGACGGCGAACTGCTCGTCCACCAGCATCAGCCGCAGCGTGTTGCCGATCCAGTGGCCGGTCGGCAGGGTCCCGGCGCTGAGCATCGGGATCAGGTCGCTGATCAGCTCGTCGACGGTGTAGCCGGCGGGGTGCTGGAGCAGGCGGGACGTGACGTCCGGGCCGGGGTGCGCCCTGCGCGTCTCGGCCAGCCGGCGCATCGTCTCCTGGAGCCGCTGGTAGGCCGCGACGGCGTGCTCGTCGGAGCCCGCCACGTTCTGGATGTCGCGGATCATGTCCGGCACCTCGGCGTCGGGGACGCCGAACAGGCCGACCATCACCATCGGGGGGAGCCGGTCGGCGAACTGGGTGCCGAGGTCGGCCTCGCCGTCCCCCGCGAACTCGTCGATCAGGTGGTCGGCGACGCGCTCGCTGATGCCCGCCAGCTCGGTGCGGTCGACCGCGTCCAGCGAGTCGCTGATCGCCGCGCTGCGCCGGTGGTGCTCCTCGCCCTCGGCGAGCATCACCGAGGGGTTCCAGCCGACGAACGGCAGCAGCGACCAGTTCTCCGGGACCATGTCCCAGGCGTTCCAGCGGCGGGTGTCGCGCGCGAACAGGGCGGGGTTGCCGGTGACGTGGTTGACCTCCCGGTACCCGATCACGTACCAGGCGGGGATGTCGCCTTCGAGCAGGACGGGCACGACGGGGCCGTGCTCGCGCCGCATCCGTTCGAAGAAGTCGCTCGGCCGCTGGTCGAACTCCTCGCCGTACAGGCGCACGGCGTTCTCGTCGGCGGGCGGCCGGACGGTCGCGTCGGTCACTGCGCGGCCTCCTGGAGCGCGGCGGGATCGTGGAGGGTGGTGAGGTGCCGGACGAGCGTGATCAGCACGTTCTTGGACGAGTCGCGCTGCCGGGCGTCGCAGTCGATCAGGGGGACGTCCGCGGGCAGCGACAGCGCGTCGCGGACCCGGTCCAGCGGGGGGCGCGGCTCGGGGCCCTCGAACCGGTTGACCGCCACCACGAACGGCATCTTGTGGTGTTCGAGCCGGTCGAGCGGATAGAAGGACTCCTCCAGGCGGCGCGTGTCCACCAGCACCACCGCGCCGAGGCTGCCGGAGAACAGCTGGTCCCAGATGAACCAGAACCGCTGCTGGCCGGGGGCGCCGAACAGGTAGAGCACGCGGTGGGCGTCCAGGGAGATCCGGCCGAAGTCGAAGGCGACCGTGGTGGTGCGCTTGTCGGCGACGCGGCTCGGGTCGTCGATGCCGACGCCGGCCTTCGTCATGACCTCCTCGGTGCTCAGCGGGGGGATCTCGGAGATCGAGCCGACCATGGTGGTCTTCCCGACGCCGAACCCGCCCACGACCACGATCTTCAGCGCGTCCCGGACGCTTCGCCGCAGCGGCACGCCGCCCGCGGGCGCGGGGTCCGGTGCGCGGTCAGAGGGCTTTGAGTCCAACGAGCACCTCCTTCAGGGTGTCCAGGTCGGCCAGGTGGGTGGTCGCGGTGGCCGACGTCGGATGGCGGACGGTGATGTGGCCGGTGTCGCGCAGGTCGAGCAGAAGGATCTTCACGACGCTCACCGGCAGCCGCAGATGGGAGGACAGCTCGACCACGGCCACCGGCTCGTTCCGGCACAGCCGCAGGATCGCGACGTGCTCGGACTGCATGCCCGGAGCCGGGTCGTTCTCCGCGACGACCAGCGTGACGAGGTCGAGGTCGGCGTCGCCGGCCCGGCTGCGGCCACCGGTCACGGTGTAGAGCCGGTCCGGCCCGCCGAGATCCAGGGGTCGGGGGGTCATCTCGACGCGGACGTGCGCGGAGCCGCGGTCAGGTAGCCGCCGATCTGCTCCACCAGCTCGTTCATGCTGTGCCCGACCAGGCCGACGTCGGCGTCGTCGCCGGCCACGACGGCCAGGTGCGCGCCCTCGCCGGCCGGGATGATCAGCAGCAGCCCGCCCGGGAACTCCACCATCGCCTGGCCGGCGCCGACGCCCCGGCCGAACTCGTGGGAGGCGGTCATGGACAGGCTCTGGATGCCCGAGGCGATGGCCGCGAGCTGGTCGGCCCGGTCGTTGTTCAGCCCGGGGGTGTGGCAGATCTTCAGGCCGTCCCGGGACAGCACGAGGACGTGCTGGACGCCGGGGGCCCGTTCGGCGAGGGACGTCAGCAGCCAGTCGAGTCGACGCTCATCGGTGCTCATCAAGATCACGGGGCGCCGTCCGCCGCAGACGCGGGCCCCTGCCTCCTATCTGTCGATCCTGCGGTCCGGACGAGGCCGCCGGGACCGGTCGGCCGGCGGCCGTCCGCGGGACGGGCGCCGGGCCATGAGCTACTGATCGGGGTCTTCGGTGGACGTGTCCTCCCGGGCGGAGCCGGTGCCGGCGCCGCCGGTCGTTCGGTGGCTCCCCGACGTGGACGCGCGGAAGGCGGCGAACCGCGCCCCCGGGTCGCGGGGGAGCGGAGGCGGGGCCGCCGGCTGCTCCACTTCCTCGGTGAGGGTGGCGCCGCGCCGGCGTTTGGGCAGGTACGCCGACGGGTCGGAGGCGTCCGCGCCGGGCGCCGCGGCCATGGCCGCGGCGGGTTCGCGGACGGGTCCGCGGGCGTGGGCGCCGGTGTTCCGGGGCGCGCTGCGGATGGACTCCGCCAGCGTTCCCGTGCCGGGCCCTTCGGAGGAGTGGGTGACGAGCTGGCGCGGGATCAGCAGGACCACGCCGACGCCGCCGCGCGAGGACGGCCGGAAGCTGACCCGCAGGCCGTGCTTGCCCGCCAGCCGCCCGACGACCGCCAGGCCCAGCCGGGTGCCGGGCAGCGACGTCAGGTCGGCGGCCTCGGAGACCAGCCGCTCGGCGCGCTCCCGCTCGCGCTGGCGCATCCCGAGCCCGCTGTCCTCGACGGTGACGACGATCCCGGCGTCCTCTTCCTCGGCGTAGACGTGCACGGCCGAGCCGTGCGGGGAGAAGTTGGCGGCGTTGTCCATCAGCTCGGCCAGCGCGTGCATGACGCCCTCGGCGGCGAACCCGGCGATGGCGGCGGTGCTGGTCGAGTGGTACTGGACGCGCTGGTAGGAGGCGATCCGCCCCATGGCGCCGCGGATGACGCTCTCCAGCACGATGGGCTTGGTCCAGCGCCGTCCCGAGCGCCCGCCGCTGAGCAGCGCGATGCTGTCGGCCAGGCGCCCCATCTGGGAGACGTGGTGGTCGAGGTCGAGCAGGTCGCCGAAGACCTCGTCCTCGCTGTAGCGGTCCTCCAGGTCCCGGAGCTGGGCGAGCATGCGGGTCGTCTGCGCCTGGATCCGCGCGGCCGCGGCCGCGGAGGCCGCCATGGCCGCCGCCCGGGTGCGCTCCCCGGCGGCCACGTCGTCGGCGAGCGCGCGCAGGAGCCGGTCGAGCGCGGCGTGCGCGGGCGCCGGGAACTCGGCCAGCACGGACGCGGCCGAGGCGCGGTCGCCGCGGATCCGCTCGATCAGGACGGGGAGCGTCGAGTCGGCGAGCCGGTCGACCTCCTCCTCCAGGGCGGCCAGCTCGGCCTCGGCCCGGGACGCGTTCCGCTCGCTCGCGGCGACGCCCTCCGCCACCAGGCGCACCAGGCGGCCCAGCAGGTGGTTCGGGACGGAGTGCAGCTCGGCGAGGGTCTCGTCAGGCGAGGCCCCTGCGCGGAGCCGTCCGATCAGGGCCGGGAGCGGTCCGTCGACCAGTTCCTGGAGCCTGCCCTCCAGGAGGTCGCTCTCGACCTTGGTCCGGAGCAGCCGGTCGTTGGCGGTCCGCGTGCACTCCAGGAAGTAGGCCGCGGCGCCGACGGCGAGGCTCAGCAGGAGCGCCCCGACACCGCCGCCCAGGCCGACGATGGTCCGCGCCCCGTCGTCCACGGCCAGCAGCGCGCCGAGCCAGGCGCCCCCGGCGACGATCGCCACGATCAGCCAGACCCAGAAGGCGCGTTCCATCGCGGCGCGCTCGGTGCGTGCTCGATCCGCCTCTGTTGCCATCCCTCATGTCCCTGTGAGCGTCGGTGACTGGCGCGCAGGACTTCTTGGCCCGCTGCACGATGGTCATATCGGTATAAGGCGTGACAAGGATGCACCAAAACGCTCGGGTGCACAGGTGATCACAAGAATAAGTGATCTCCTCTCGCCGTGCGGCGGATGAGCGCGCCGCTCCCCGGCGGACGTGCCCGCGCCTCCCGGTCCGGCGGACGGGCCGCCGGACCGGGAGGGCCGTCAGGGCCGGACGGGCCCGAGGGCCGCCGGCAGGCTGAGCGGGCCGACCGTGAAGAACGAGGGCGAGTAGGGGATGTCGTCCGGGTCGGCGGCGAGGGTGAGCTCCGGCAGCCGCCGGTACAGCGCGGCGAGCGCCAGCCGGCCCTCCAGGCGGGCCAGCGACGCGCCGATGCAGTACCGGGGGCCGTGGCCGAAGCTGACGCGCCCGTTGACCTTCCGGGTGATGTCGAACCGCTCCGCGCTCTCGCCGTGCTCCGCCGGGTCGAGCCCGGCCGCCTGGAACGCCACGCCGACGGCCTGGCCCTCGGGGACGCGCACCCCGGCGATGGTCACTTCTTCCGCGGTGAAGCGCCAGCTCGTCATCATCACCGAGTGGCGGTAGCGCAGGGTCTCCTCGACCACGTCGGCCCACCGGTCTTCGGCCTTGGCCAGTTCGAGCTGGTCGGGGTTCTGCGACAGCGCGATGATGGCGTGGCCGAGCAGGTGGACGGTGGTCTCGTGGCCCGCGACGAGCATCAGCCACAGCACGCCGACCAGCTCGTCGGTGGTCAGCCGGTCGCCCTCGTCGCGGGCCTCGACCAGGCCGGTGGTGAGGTCGTCGCCGGGCGCCCGCTGCTTGCTCTCCGCCAGTTCGTGCAGGTAGGCCTGCAGCGCGTTCTGCGTCGCGAACGCCACCTCGGGCGGCGTGGTGTGCGCGAGCAGCGTCGCGGTCCACTCGCGCATCCGGGGACGGTCCTCGGCGGGGACGCCGAACAGCTCGCAGATCACCCACATCGGGAGCGCCTCGGTGAACGCGGGGACCAGGTCGACGACCTCGCCGGCGGACACGACCTCGTCGAGCAGGCCCTCCACGATCTGGTGGACGCGCGGCTCCAGCGCCTTCACCCGAGCGGGCGTGAACGCCTTGCCGATCAGGCCGCGCAGCCGGCGGTGGTCGGCGCCGTCCTTGGTGGACAGGTGACCGCCCTCGACGATGGCGCGCAGCGGCCAGTCCTCGGGGATCGACCCGTCGTGCAGCGCCGGCCAGTGCCGCGGGTCGCGCAGGAAGGTGCGGTTGTCCCCCGCGAGGATCTCCCGGACGGCGTCGTGGGTCAGCGCCAGGTAGGCGGGGACGCCGCCGGGGAACTGCACCTCGACCACCGGGGCGGTCTCGCGCAGCCGCCGGCAGGTGTCGAGCGGGTTCTCGTTCGCGGCGGGGAAGGCGGGCAGGGAGCTCGTCGTCATTCTGTCCCATTCGGAGATGAGGTAAGTGACCGATGGTCCATCCTTTCCTCAGTGATCATCGCGCGGCAAGATTTTCACGAATTCGCCGTTATTCCGGTCCGTGCGGTCGGCGCGGCGATCGAACCCCCCGCGCACGCTGCGGCGATCCGACGGGACGGGTCAACCCGGCTGACCCGTGTGTTAACAAACCATCCGAACGTGTTACCTTGTGTGGCGCCCGGCCTCCGCCGACAGCCCGTCGCGCGCGCCGGCCGCGGGAGGTTCCGGGATGGTCGAGCAGGGCGGGGGCGCACGCGGACCGGAGCGGCGCCGTCAGGACATCGCCGACATCGTCCTGTCCGCCGGGTCGGTCTCGGCCGCCGGGCTCGCCGAGCGCTTCGGCGTCAGCCTCATGACGATCCACCGCGACCTCGACGAGCTCGAACGCCAGGGCGTCGTCCGCAAGCACCGGGGCGGGGTGACCGCGCAGCCGTCCGGCGTGTTCGAGAGCAACGTCGCCTACCGGATGAAGTCGATGCGGCCCGCCAAGGACGCCGTCGCCGCCAGGGCCGCCGCGATGGTCGAGCCGGGCATGGCGGTCATGCTGGACGACTCCACCACGGCGCTGGCGCTGGCCCGCCGGCTGGCCGCGGCGGCCCCGCTGACGGTCGTCACCAACTTCCTGCAGGCCGTCAACCTGCTGTCCGGTGAGCGCGACATCCGGCTGATGGCGCTCGGCGGCGACTACGACCCGCTGCACGACTCGTTCCTCGGGGTGTCGTGCGTGGACGCGATCGAGGCGCTCAACGTGGACCTGTGCTTCGTGTCGACCTCCGCGGTGTCCGGCGGGTTCGCCTACCACCAGGAGCAGCGCATCGTGTCGGTGAAGCGCGCCATGCTCGGCGCGGCGGCCCGCAGCGTGCTGCTGATCGACCATTCCAAGCTCAGCCGGGTGGCGCTGCACCGGGTGGCGCCGCTGTCGGCGTTCGACCGCGTCATCGTCGACGACGGCGCCGGCGCCGAGGCGCTGCGCGGGCTCGACGAGCACAAGGTGACCTACGAGCTGGCGACGGCCTGACCCGCGCTCCCGTCGATGACCGGCGCCCGCGGGCCCTCTCCCGGCCGCGCCGGTGACGCTGTCCCCGCGCGCGTCCGGTACCGCCGGAAGCGACCGGATGTGAGCCTTGACACCCTGATCAGCGCCCTCCTACGCTCAAGCTCACATTTTTCGCGTTAACTTCACAACCCAGTTTGTTGGGATCGCGATCGGAGCGGGTGAGTGACGGGTTCCCTGGGCCGAGGTCTCGCGCCGTACGGGCTTCGCTGCGACCACCGGGTGGAGCCGCTCGGGGTCGACGAGCCGGCGCCGCTGCTGTCATGGCGGCTGGCTTCCGGCCGGCGCGGGGACGCGCCCACCGGCGTCCGGGTCCGGGTCCTCGCCGACGACGGCGCCCAGGTCTGGGACAGCGGCGCCGTCGCCGACCCCGCCGCGGTCTCCGTCCGCTACCGGGGCCCCGCGCTGCGGCCCCGCACCCGGTACCGCTGGACGGTCGCGGTCACCGGCGCGGCCGGCGAGTCCTCGCGGGAGGAGTCCTGGTTCGAGACCGGGATGCTGAACCCCTCCGCATGGTCGGCCGCATGGATCACGCATGACCCGTCCGTCCAGGACGTGGTGGACGCTCCCGAGGAGGGCGAGCTCGCCCTCGCCGACCACGGCCTCCAGCCGGCCGTCCGGCTGCGGAAGGCGTTCGAGGCCGCCGCCGCCCCGGCTGCCGCGCGCCTGTACGTCACCGCCCGCGGCCTGTACGAGATGCGCCTCAACGGCGCGCGGGTCGGGGACGCCGAGCTCGCCCCCGGCTGGACGGACTACCGCGACCGCGTCGACTACCAGGTGTACGACGTGACCGGCATGCTGCGGACGGGTGCGAACGTCCTGGCCGCGACGGTCGCGGACGGCTGGTGGAGCGGGTTCGTCGGCTTCGACGAGCGCCGCTCGGGCGCGCATTACGGAACGTTCCCGCAACTTCTCGCCGAACTGCACCTCGTGCACGCCGACGGCTCCACCGACGTCGTCGCGACCGGCGGCGACTGGCAGAGCGCGCGGTCGCCCGTCCGGTACGCCGACCTGCTGATGGGCGAGTGCCACGACCTGCGCCGCGAGACCCCGGGCTGGGACCTGCCGTCCGGCGGCCGCGACGGCGCGGGGTGGCGGCCCGCCTGGGTCGCCGCCGCCGACCGGAGCCGGCTCACGGCCTCGGTCGCGCCGCCGGTCCGCGCCGTCCGGGAGCTGCCGGCGCGGTCGGTCACCCGGATCGCCGGCGACCGGTTCCTGGTCGACTTCGGGCAGAACTTCGCCGGACGCGTCCGGCTCACCGCGCGCGGGCTGACCCCCGGCGACCGGGTCGTCGTCAGGCACGGCGAGGCCCTGGACGAGGCGGGCGCCCTCTACACCGCCAACCTGCGCACCGCCGACGCGACGGACGTGCTGATCGCGGGGGAGGACGCCGAGGCCGTCTTCGAACCCCGCTTCACCTACCACGGGTTCCGGTACGCCGAGGTGACCGGGCTGGGCGCGCTCGGCGCGGCCGACGTCACCGGCGTGGTGCTGCACAGCGACACGCCCTGGGCGGGGGAGTTCACCTGCTCCGACCCGGGCGTCGACCGCCTCCACCAGGCGATCTCCTGGGGGCAGCGCTCCAACTTCGTCAGCGTCCCGACCGACTGCCCGCAGCGCGACGAGCGGCTCGGCTGGCTGGCCGACGCGCAGGTCTTCCTGCCCACGGCCTGCCTCAACGCCGACGTCGCCGCGTTCTTCGACGGCTGGCTGCGCGAGGTGCGCGGGGCGCAGTCGCCGGACGGCGCGTTCGGGAACGTGGCGCCGAAGATCGCGGGGGTGGCCGACGAGGGCGCCCCCGGGTGGGGCGACGCGGGCGTCCTCGTGCCCTGGCACCTCTACCGCGTGTACGGGGACGAGCGCTTCCTGGAGCGCAACCTCGACGCCATGTGCGCGTGGGTCGACCACGTCCACCGGCACAACCCCGACCTGGTGTGGACCCGCCGCACCGGCCCGCACTTCGCCGACTGGCTGGCGCCCGCCCCCACGCCGCGCGACGTCCTCGCCACCGCCTACTTCGCCCGCAGCGCCGCGCTGACGGCACGCGCCGCCGAGATCCTCGGCGCGGACGAGGCCGCGGCCCGCTACGGCACGCTCGCCGCCCACGTCCGCAAGACGTTCGCCGAGCGGTTCGTGTCGCCGGACGGGCGGGTCCACGGCGACACCCAGACCGCCTACCTGCTGGCGCTGGCGTTCGAGCTGCTCCCGGGCGAGCTGGTCCCGGCCGCGGTGCGGCGCCTCGCCGCACTGGTCGAGGACGCCGGACCCGGCCTCACCACCGGGTTCCTCGGCGTGGGGCTGATCGCGCCCGTCCTCGACGCGCACGGCCGCGCCGACCTCGCGCACGCCCTGCTGCGCCGCACCGACCCGCCGTCCTGGCAGTACCCGCTGCGGCACGGCGCGACCACCGTCTGGGAGCGCTGGGACGGCTACACCGGCGAGCGCGGTTTCCAGGCCGTGGCGATGAACTCCTTCAACCACTACGCGCTCGGCTCGGTCGGCGAATGGCTCTACCGCGGCGTCGCCGGCCTCGACCAGGCGCCCGGCTCGGCCGGCTACCGCGAGCTGCTGATCCGGCCGCGGCCCGGCGGCCTCACCGCCGCGAGCGCGCGCTACGAGTCGGTGCGCGGGGCGGTCTCCACCGCCTGGACCCGCCGCGACGGCGTGTTCGAACTGCGGGTGGCGGTGCCGCCGGGCGCGACCGCCACCGTCCACATCCCCACCGACGACCCGGACGGGGTCCGCGAGAGCGGGATCCCGGTGGCGGACGCCCCCGGGGTCTCGGTCGCCGGAACGGCGCGGCGGGAGCTCCGCTGCCGGACCGGCTCGGGGGAGTACCGCTTCACGGCGGCCCTTCAATGACGTCCGTCCCCGCGCGGGACGGCCGCGGCCGGGACCGCCGCCACCCCGGCGGTCCGCGCCGCGCACGCGAGGAGGAAAGATGACATCGTCGTTCCAGAACGCGGCCCTCAGCCGCCGAGGATTCCTGCGGATGTCCGGAGGAGTCGCCGCCGCGGCCGCGCTGCCGGCGGGACTGGCCGCCTGCGGGGGGTCGTCCGGCGGCTCGGGGACCCTGCGCCTGGTGGGCGTCGCCGACCAGCAGAAGGCGCTCGACCTGCTCACCAAGGCCTACACCGGGGCGAAGTTCAGCACCTCGTTCGCGCCCACCGACCAGGTGCAGACGTCGGTGCGCACCCAGCTCGGCGCGGGCAACGCCCCCGACCTGCACGTGGTCTACCCGGGCAACGGCAGCGCCATGAGCATGGCGCAGATCGCGCAGGCGGGGCTGCTCGCCGACCTGAGCGGCCAGGCGTGGACGAAGAAGATCCCGGCGAGCCTGAAGCCGGCGTTCCAGAAGGACGGCAAGACCTTCATCTACTCGGCCGGGTCGAGCGTCATCGGCGCCATCTACAACAAGAAGGTCTTCGAGAAGGCCGGCGTGGAACCGCCGAAGACCTGGAGCGAGTTCCTCGACGTCTGCGAGAAGCTCAAGAAGAAGGGCACGGTCCCGATCGCGCTCGGCGCGCAGACCCCCTGGGTCACGCAGCTGATCACCTACGCGCTGGTGCCGTCGACCGTGTACGCCAAGAACCCGCAGTTCGACAGCCAGATGCAGGCGGGGTCGACGTCCTTCGCCCAGTCCGGCTGGGTGCAGGCCCTCGACATGTACCTGGACCTGCAGAAGCGCGGGTACTTCAACGACAACCCCAACGGCACGACGTTCGAGCAGCAGACGTCCATGGTCGCCACCGGGAAGGCCGCCATGGCGATCCAGGTGTCGGCCGTCCTGCCCGACTTCCGCGCGGCCGCCGCGAACGCCGCCGACCTGTCGATGTTCCCGGTGCCGGGCGCGGACGACGCGGCGCAGGTGCGGATCCCCGCCGGGGTCGTCGTGGGGCTCGGCGTCAGCGCCCGCAGCAAGAACAAGGAGGCCGCCGAGAAGTTCGTCGCGTTCCTCGGCGAGCAGCAGAACATCAACCGCTGGGCCGAGGCCGTCGCCTGCGTCCCGCTCGTCCGCGACTCCTCCTCCAAGATCGACCCGGTGCTGGAGCCGTTCCTGCCGTACCTGGACGGCGACAGGGCCGACCCGTTCATGGACCAGGCGTGGCCGAACGCCGAGGTGCAGCCCGCCCACTTCGCGATGGTGCAGGAGCTGCTCGCGGGCAAGACCACCGTGGCCGAGGGCCTGGCCAAGATGGACGAGACCTACCGGAAGAAGTAGCCGTGCCCCCGACCGCACGTCCGGCACCGGCCGCCTCGGCGGCCGGTGCCGCGGGACCTCCCGACAGCGCGGCGCGCCTCCCCGCGCCGCCCCGCCGCCGCCGGCGCGGCGGCTTCCTGACGCCGCCGTGGTGGTTCGCGGCGCCCGCCCTGCTGGTGTACGCGCTGATCGTCCTGTATCCGAGCGCCAGCGGGATCCTCTACGCCTTCACCGACTGGAACGGCATCGGCGACCGGTCGTTCGTCGGCGCCGACAACTTCGACCGCCTGCTGAGGGACGACGCCGCGCGCGGGTCGCTGGTCAACACGCTGCTGCTGACGGTCGCGATCGTGGTCGTCCAGAACGGCATCGGGCTGCTGCTCGCGCTGGGCGTGCACACGCGCATCAGGTCGCGGGCGGTGCTGCGGGTCGTGTTCTTCGCGCCCGCCGTCGTCAGCCCCGTGATGGTGGCGTTCCTGTGGAAGTACGTCTACAACCCGGCGCCGGACGCGGGGCTCAACGGGATCCTCGGCGCGGTGGGGCTCGGCTCCCTGCGCCAGGACTGGCTCGGCGACCCCTCGCTGGCGCTGTGGTCGGTGGCCGGCATGGTGATCTGGCAGTTCTCCGGATACTCGATGGTCATCTTCCTGGCGGGGCTGGAGGGGGTGCCCGCGGAGCTGCACGAGGCCGCGATGATCGACGGCGCCGGCCGGTTCCAGCGGTTCCGCAGCGTGACCTGGCCGCTGCTGGCGCCCGCCGTCACGATCAACGTCATGCTGTCCACCATCGGCGGGCTCAAGCTGTTCGACCAGGTCTACGCGGCCACGAGCGGCGGGCCCGGCCATGCCAGCGAGACGCTGTCGACCGTCCTGTACAAGCAGGCGTTCGTCTTCGGCAACTACGGCTACAGCACGGCGATCGCGCTGGTCCTGGCGCTGTTCGTCGCCGCGGTCTCGCTGATCCAGATCCGGTACCTGCGCGGTCGGGAGGTGGCATGAGCCTGCGTTACGGACTGCGCACGTTCGCCCTGGAAGTCGTGATGATCGCGGTCGCGCTGGCGTTCCTGTTCCCGGTGTACGCGCTCGTCACGCTGTCGCTGAAGGACAAGCAGCAGATCGCCTCGGCGCCGCTGTCGCCGCCGTCGTCGCCGACGCTCGGCAACTACGCCGACGCCTGGTCGCGGGCGTCGCTGGGCTCGGCGCTGCTGAACAGCACGGTGATCACGGTGGCGAGCCTGGTGGCGCTCATCGCGATCGGGGCGTTCGCGGCGTACTTCCTCGCCCGCTGCGCCTCGCGGCTCGGCTACACGCTGTACGTGCTGTTCCTGCTCGGCATCGTGCTGCCGTTCCAGCTCGGCATGATCCCGCTGTTCAAGCTCGCCGACTCCGCGGGCCTGCTCGGCACCTACCAGGGAATGATCATCTTCTACACCGGCATCCAGCTGCCGTTCACGATCTTCCTGTACACGGGGTTCATCCGGGCGCTGCCGGGCGACTACGCCAACGCGGCGCTGATCGACGGCGCGGGCCACCTCCAGGCCTTCACCCGCGTCGTGTTCCCGCTGCTGCGGCCGATCACCGGCACGGTGCTGATCCTCAACGCCGTGTTCGTCTGGAACGACTTCTTCACCCCGCTGCTGTACCTGGGCGGGTCGGCGCGCGAGACGGTCCCGGTGCGGGTCTTCGCCTTCGTCGGCCAGTACGTCTCGGACTACGGCCTGGTCTTCGCCGGCCTGGTCCTCGCCGCACTCCCGATCATCGTGATCTTCCTGGTGCTGCAGCGGTATGTCATCAAGGGGTTCGCCAGCGGGCTCAAAGGATGAGCGAAGCGAACCGGGGGGTGTGGGGGGTCGTCCCCCCACAGGAAACAAGGATGAGCGGGATTCGGGGGCGGTTGGGGGAGGTGTTGGAGGCGCCGCCGCGTGCGTTCTCGCCCGTGCCCATCTGGTGGTGGAGCGGGGAGCGGCTCGACCGGCGGCGGCTGCGCGACCAGCTCGAACGGTTCGCCGAGGGGGGCGTGTACAACCTTGTCGTGCTGAACCTGGCGCCGTCGGGTCCGATGTTCGGCGCGGACGCCGACGATCCGCCCTTCTTCTCCACCGCGTGGTGGGACCTGCTGGACGCCGTGTGCGAGGACGCCGCCGAGCTGGGCGTGTCGCTCTGGTTCTACGACCAGCTCGGGTTCTCGGGCGCCGATCTGCAGGCCCGCCTGGTGCGGGATTTCCCGGACTACGCGGGGCGGTGGCTCCGGCGGGACGGGACGGCGGACGTGCGCGGTTTCGACTACCTGTCGGCCGAGGCGTGCGCGGCGCTTCTCGACCGTGTGCACGGCGAGTTCGCGCGGCGGCTGGGGCACCGGCTCGGCAACGTGATCGTCGGGTCGTTCCAGGACGAGCTGCCGTCGCTGCCGACCTGGTCGGAGGGGTTCGCCGGGGAGTTCGAGCGGCGCCGCGGCTACGACCTGGCGCCGCACCTCGCAGCGCTGTGGGGGAGCGGTGGCGGGGACGCCTTCCGGGTCCGCCTCGACTACCACCTCACCCGCGCCGAGCTGGCCGAGGAGGCGTTCTTCCGGCCGCTGGCCGAATGGCACGAGCGGTACGGCCTGCTGCACGGCTGTGACCAGCAGGATCCGGCGCGGGCGGGGCTTCCCGTGGACGGGGTCAGGCTGTACGCCGACTACGCGCGCACGCACCGCTGGTTCGGCGCCCCCGGATCCGACCACCACGGCGACGCCCGTGTCCACTCCTCGCTGGCGCACCTGTACGGCCGGGACCGGACCTGGATCGAGGCGTTCCACTCCAGCGGCTGGGGAGGGACGCTGGAGGAGACCTTCGACTGGCTGCTGCCGTGGCTGCGCGCTGGGGCGACGCTCTACAACCCGCACGCCGTCTACTACTCGACCAAGGCGGGCTGGTGGGAGTGGGCGCCGCCGTCCACCGACTGGCGCCAGCCCTACTGGCGGCACCACCGCGTCTTCGCCGACGCCGTCGCCAGGCTCTGCGCCGCCCTCTCGCTGGGGCGGCACGTGTGCGACGTGGCGGTGCTGTTCCCGACCGCCACCGCGCAGGCGGGGACGCGGCTCGACGGCGTGGACCCGGACGCGGCGCTCGCGCAGGAGGTCTACCGCGATCTGGTCGGCGACATGGCGTGGTTCCGGATGGTGCCCGGCGCGCTCGACCGGCTGGGGATCGACGCCGACGTCGTCGACGACGACTCCGTGCAGCGGGCCACGGTCGCCAAAGGGCGGCTGGACGTCGCGGACGAGTCGTACGGGGTCGTGCTTCTCCCGTCCTGCACCGTGCTCGAAGGGGAGACGGCGCGCAGGCTCACCGCCTTCGCCGAGCACGGCGGCCGTGTCGTCGCGGTCGGCGCGCCGCCCGTCCGAGGGGTCGGGGACCCGGGTGCCGACGAGGCGGTGGCGGGGCTCCGCGCCGTGCTGGAGGTCGTGCCGGGGACCGGCGCGCTCGGTGCCGCCCTCGACGGCGTCCGCCGGGTGGACGCGCCGGTCCCCGCCCTCGTCCGGGAGGTCGACGGCACCACGCTGGTGTTCCTGACGGCCGCGCCGTCGATGGCCAGCCGCGTTTCGGTGGGACGGCCCGACGAGCGCGGCGCCGACCTCGGCTGGCTGGACGTGACCTACGACTTCGATCCCGGCCGGTACGTGCGGGACATGCCGGTGCGGGTCCGGGGCGTGAGCGGTCCGGCGTTCGCCGCGAGCCCGTTCGGGGGCCCGCCGCGCCGGCTGGAGACGCGGGCGGTGGACGGGACGTCCGTCGAAACCGTCATCCCGTTCGACGACGGGCCCGCCGCGCTGCTCCTCTTTCCGGGAGGCGAGGACATCGCGGCACCGGACCCCGCCCCGGCAACGCGGGAGACCGTCCTCGACCTCGGCACGTCCTGGACGATGGACCTGGTTCCGACCCTCGACAACGCCTGGGGCGACTTCGCCCGGCCCGCGGCCGGTCACGACGTCCCATTCGAACGCTGGACGGTGAGTCACCGGACGGAGGAGGAGCCAGAGTGGTCCGAGGCGCACGCCACGTTCGGCCCGCACGGGGTCTGGGCCAGGGAGAGCGAGGGACGGTGGCGCCCCTTCGTGTACTCCGACTCCCGCGGCATACGCAAGGACACCCTGCACCGCGCCTTCCTCGGGCCCAAGGGGCACGTCCCGGAGGAGTTCCTCGATTTCGGGGACGTCCGGTCCGGTGACGCGGTCGTGTTCCGGACCCGCCTGACCGTGCCCGGCGACGGCGGCTTCGTGGCCATCGGCGCTGCCGCCGCCAAGACGGTCCGGCTGGACGGCGCCACCGTCGCGCTGGACGACCTAGGCCACCTGGCGATCGCCGAGGCGCCGGTCCCCGCCGGTGACCACGACGTCGAGGTCCGGCTCGTCCCCGACGAGGACGTCCGGCTGCGCGCCCACCTCGCCGTCGTCACCGACCGCGGGCGCTACCGGCGGCCGGAGTGGATCACGGTGGCGGGGCCCGCGCGGCCGGGGGCCGAGGTCGCGCTGAGCATGCCGCTCCCGGCGTCCGCCGCCGGGGCGATGCTCCAGGTGGCCTCGGCCGCGCCCTGCCGCGTCCTCGTCGACGGCGCGGAGATCGGCCGCCAGGGAGGGTTCGACCCGTACGCCGAGCAGGAGGTCCCGCGCGTCGGCCGCTACCGCGTGACGGGCGGCGAGCTGACCCTGGTCCTGACCGAGGGCGGCCCGCCTCCCGCGGTCCTCGTGGACGGGCCGGTCGTGTCCGGCCCAGGCTGGACCGCGGCGCGCGACGGCGCCCCGGTGCCCGTCGCGTCGCGGCGCGCGCAGTACGGCGACCCGGCGTCCCTCCACCTGCGCCGGCGGCCCCACCCGCTGCCCGGCGCGGCGTGGCTTGAGGACGACCCGGAAACGGACGTCGTCCTCCCCGCGACCCTCGCGATGCCGGACGCGGCGCCGCGGGTGGAGAGGCTGCGTTTCACCGTCCCGCCCGGCGCGACTCGCATGGCCGTCGACGTCCGCGGCGAACTTCTGGAAGCGACCCTGGACGGGGAGCCTCTGGCCCCGGCCCCCGAGATGCCGCTGCCGGGGCAGGAGGCTCCGCCCGGCCGGACGGCGGAACTGCGAATCCGTACCCATCCCGGCCACCGGGCGGGGGCGGCGCTCGCGGGGCCGGTGCGTTTCACGGTGGGGCCCGGCACGATCGAGCTGGGCGATTGGGAGGAGGCGGGTCTCGCCGGTTACAGCGGCGCCGTCCGCTACCGGCGCTCGTTCCGCCTCGCGGCGCCTCCGTCCGGAGCGGCGCTCGACCTCGGGCGGGTGCGCGGCACCGCCGAAGTCACCGTCAACGGCGAGCCCGCCGGGGTGCGCATCTGCGCCCCGTACCGTTTCGACGTCGGGGCGTCCCTGCGCGAAGGCGGCAACGAGATCGAGATCCTCGTCTGCGGAACCCTCGCGCCCTACCTCGACGAGGTGAGCCCCACGCACTTCGTCTTCCAGGGCCAGCGCGCCTCGGGGCTCTTTGGCCCCGTCCGGCTACTGATGGAGGCACCGGCCGCCGGCGGGCGCTGACCGAACGGGACGGTAGCGCCGCACGGCGGCCGGTGCCCCACGTCACCTCACGAACTGTCGCGGGACGGCGGTCGCCTGCGCGCCGGAGGCCGCGGCCGGAGCGGGCGTGACCCAGACCGGTGCCGGGTCGGGGTTCTTGGCGCAGGTGCGGTCGACCAGGCCGCGGTCCTGCGGCACCTTCCCGCCGCGCAGGTAGCCGACGAGGAGATCGTCGAGGCACGCGTTGCCCGCGAACGTGATCGCGTGGCTGCCGCCGCCCCTCTCCACGACGAGCCGCGCGCTCGGCAGGGCCCGCGCCATGTCGAGGCCGCCCTCGTACGGTGTGGCCGGGTCGTCCGTCGCCTGGAACAGCAGCATGGGCGGCAGGCCCTTGCCGGTGATCCTGGTGCGGTGCCCCGCCTTGACGGGCCAGGTCAGGCAGCCCGCGTTGAACCACATGTTGTTGTAGGTGTAGAAGGGCGCCTTCTCGTTGACCTTCGCCTGGTCCTTCCGCCAGTACCGGAAGTCGCGCGGCCACTTGCTGTCGCCGCACATCACGGCGTTGTAGAGGTCGAAGGAGTCGTCCTCCGGGTCCGGCGCGGCGTAGCGCTCGTACGCGGTGACGAGCGGCGCGGTGTCGCCCGAGTTGGTGTACGCGGAGAGCACCGTCGCGAGCCGGGGCCACCGGAGGACGTCGTAGCCGCCCGCGACCTGCGTGTCGTCGAACTCGTCGGGCCCGATCCGGCCCACGGGGTGCTCGCGCAGCCGGGTGCGCATGGCGTACCACCCGGCCTCGACCTCGGCGGGGTCCGTTCCGAGGTGGTAGACGCCGTCGGCCTTGGCGACCCATGCGGTGAACGCCTTGAACCGCTTCTCGTGCTGGAGGTCCTGGAGGACGTTGTGGTCGTACCAGGAGACGGACGGCCCGACGATGCTGTCCAGGACGAAGCGGCGGACGTGCCGCGGGTACAGCTGGGCGTACGTCGAGCCGAGTGTGGTGCCGTACGACCACCCGAAGAAGTTGATCTTCTCGGCGCCGAGCGCGCGGCGGATCGACTCCATGTCCCCGACGTGGTCGACCGTCGACAGGTGCGGCAGCAGCCAGGAGTGCTTCTCGGTGCACTTCGCGACGTACCCGGCGGCCCTGTCGAGCCACGCCCCCGTGGTGCCCTGGCCGACCTGGAAGTCGGGCCGCGGACCGTCGAAGTAGTGCGGGTCGCAGGACATGCGCGGCTCGCTGTGCTGGGATCCGCGCAGGTCGAAGCCGATCCAGTCGTAGGCGGCGGCGACGTCGGGCGGCAGCTTGGAGGGGATCCAGCTCGCCATCCACAGGCCGCTGATGCCGGGCCCGCCGGGGTTGAGCAGCATCGGTCCCTGCCGCCGGCCGGGGGGCGCGGTGGCGGGCAGCCGGTTCAGCGCGATCCTGACCGTGCGCCCGTCCGGGCGGGCGTGGTCGAGCGGCACCTCCAGCATCGCGCACTGCAGCGCGGGGTTCGCGGCGTCGCCGCAGGACTTCCAGTCCGGTCGCGGCGGGTCGCCGGCCGCGGCGGTCGCCGGCGGGGGCCCGGCCAGCGCCGCGGCCGCCAGCATGCCGCCGCACGCCGCGAGCGCGGCGCCCGCGCGTGTCCTGCTCGTTCGTCTCACAGACATCTCCAGAGGGTTGGTGACATTGCAGTGTACAATTTCACCTTTCTTTCGTCATTGTCCAGAAACGGCATCGGAAGGGCTTCGCGGGCCGGGAACGGGGCGCCACCTCGCGAAATTCCTTTCCGCCGCCGCCGGTGAGGTCCGCCCGACAGATCCATAACCCAGATCGATGGTGCGGTGTATGACCACGGGCCGTTTCCGCACCACAAACTGCGGGCGCACGCTTCCCCGAGCCTCCGGGCCCTGGACCCCGGAGCCCTGCGAGAACGTCCGGTACCCCCGCCGGACGCCCACCCCATGGAGGAAGACCCCCCGTGAGAAACAGACGCAGATCGACCCGCTGCCTGCTGGCGTCAATGGCGGTGGCCCTCGGGACGACGTTCCTCGTCGCGCCCGCGTCCGCCGCCCCGAAGCCCCCTCCCGCCAGCCTCCGCCCCGACGGCGGCGGCGACGCGCGCCACATCCAGAAGGCCCCGCTCCCCGCCAAGGACCGGCCGCCGCTCTCCGCGGACGACAGCGAGCTGAAGAGCAGTCCCGACAAGCCGAAGAAGTCGGCGGAGCACAAGCGCCCCTCCATGAAGGGCGCCCCGAAGGCGAGCGCGAAGGCGGCCGCGGCCGCGTGCAGCGCGAGCGACTTCACGAGCCGTTCCGGAAGCGCGCTCGTCCAGCAGATCAAGTCGTCCACGACCGACTGCGTCAACTCGCTGTTCAGCCTCACCGGCACCGACGCGTACTACGCGTTCCGCGAGTCGCAGATGGCGAGCGTCGCCTACGGCCTGCGTGACAACGGGCTCTACTACCCGGGCGACAACACCACCGGCACGGCCCAGCTGGTCCTCTACCTGCGGGCCGGCTACTACGTCCACTGGTACAACCCGTCGACCGTGGGGACCTACGGCCCCACGCTGAAGACGGCGATCCAGTCGGGCCTGGACGCCTACTTCGGCAACGCCAAGTCCTCGACGGTCAGCGACGCCAACGGCGAGGTCCTCGCCGAGGCGGTCACGCTGATCGACAGCGCGGAGGAGAACGCCCGCTACATCTCCGTGGTCAAGCGGCTGCTGACCGGCTACAACAGCTCCTACGACGCGTCCTGGTGGATGCTCAACGCGGTGAACAACGTCTACACGGTGCTGTTCCGCGGCCACCAGGTCCCGGAGTTCGTCACCGCGGTCCAGTCCGACCCGAGCCTGCTCGACACGCTCAACTCCTTCGCCACGGGCCACCTCTCCCTGCTCGGCACCGACCGCAGCTACCTGACGTCCAACGCGGGACGTGAGCTGACCCGCTTCGTGCAGCACTCCGCGCTGCAGACGAAGGTCAGGCCGCTGGCCAAGGGCCTGCTCGGGCAGAGCGCCATGACCGGGAAGACCGCCCCGCTGTGGGTCGGCGTCGCCGAGATGACCGACTACTACGACAAGGCGAACTGCTCCTACTACGGCACCTGCGACCTGGCGCAGCGGCTCGCCGCGAACGTCCTGACCATCAACCACACCTGCAGTTCGAGCATCAAGATCCGGGCGCAGGACATGACGGCCGCCCAGCTGTCGGACAGCTGCGCCAGCCTCCAGAACCAGGACGCCTACTTCCACGGCCTGGTGAAGGACGGGAACAGGCCCGTCGCGAACGACAACAACACCACGATCGAGGTCTGCGTCTTCGATTCGAGCACCGACTACCAGACCTACGCCGGCGCGATGTTCGGCATCGACACCAACAACGGCGGCATGTACCTGGAGGGCGACCCGGCCGCCGCGGGCAACCAGCCGCGGTTCATCGCCTACGAGGCCGAGTGGGTGCGCCCGGCGTTCCAGATCTGGAACCTCAACCACGAGTACACGCACTACCTCGACGGCCGCTTCGACATGTACGGCGACTTCAACGCCGGTGTCACCACGCCCACCATCTGGTGGATCGAGGGGTTCGCCGAGTACGTCTCCTACTCCTACCGCAAGGAGGTCTACGACGCGGCGATCACCGAGGCGGCGAGGGGCACCTACGCGCTCAGCACGCTGTTCGACACCACCTACAGCCATGACACGACCCGCATCTACCGCTGGGGCTACCTGGCGGTGCGGTACATGTTCGAGAAGCACCCGAGCGACGTCGCGACCGTTCTCGGCTACTACCGGACCGGCAACTGGAACGCCGCCCGGACGTTCCTGACGAGCACGATCGGCAGCCGCTACGACAGCGACTGGCGGACGTGGCTCGCCGCGTGCGCGTCCGGCGCGTGCGCCGGCGGCGGGGGCGGCGGCAACCAGGCGCCGGCCGCGGCGTTCTCGGCCTCGGCGAACGGCCTGGCGGTCTCCTTCACCGACCAGTCCACCGACTCCGACGGCACCATCGCCTCCCGGCGGTGGGACTTCGGCGACGGCGCCACCTCGACGTCGGCCAACCCGTCCCACACCTACGGCGCGGACGGTACCTACACCGTCTCCCTCACCGTCACCGACGACAAGGGCGCCACCGGCACCGCGACCAAGCAGCTGGCGGTGTCGGCCGGGGGCGGCGGCGGGACGACCGAGTGCACCGGGAGCGACACCCGCCAGCTCGGGCAGAACTGCCAGCGCGGCAACCTGTCGGCCACCCAGGGGAACCTCTCCTACCTGTACCTCTACGTGCCCTCCGGCACGCGATCGATCAAGATCACTTCGTCGGGCGGCACCGGTGACGCGGACCTGTACTACAGCTCCACCGGCTGGGCCACGTCGACGTCCTACACCCAGAGGTCGATCAACAGCGGAAACGCCGAGACCCTGACCATCACCAACCCGCCCGCGGGCTACAACTACGTGAGCCTCTACGGCAAGCAGGCGTTCAGCGGAGTGACCGTGAAGTCCGAGTACTGATCCGACACCACCCCCGACACGACCGCCGGGGCCGGACCGAGAGGTCCGGCCCCGGCTTCGTCACGAGGTGAGCGGTTCGGTTTCCGGGTAGTGGCAGGCGACCTGGCGGCCCGCGACCATCTTGAGGGACGGCAGGTCGCTGCGGCACCGCTCCTGCGCCTTGAAGCACCGCGGATGGAAGGGGCAGCCCGCCGGCGGCGCCGACGGGCTCGGCGGGTCGCCGCGGAGCACGATGCGCTCTCGCGCCCGCTCGGCCACCGGGTCGGGCAGCGGGATCGCCGACAGCAGCGCCCGCGTGTAGGGGTGTGCCGGCGCGCCGTAGACCACGTCCCTGGCCCCCGTCTCCACGATCCGGCCGAGGTACATGACGGCGATGCGGTCGCACACGTGCCGGACCACCGCCAGGTCGTGGGCGATGAACACCTGCGCCAGGCCGAGCCGGCGCTGCAGGGCGGCCAGCAGGTTGACGATCTGGGCCTGGATCGACACGTCCAGCGCCGACACGGGCTCGTCCGCGACGACCAGCCGCGGGCCGGTCACCAGGGCGCGGGCGATCCCGATCCGCTGGGCCTGGCCACCGGAGAACTCGTGCGGGTACCGGTCGAGGTGCTCGGCGCCGAGCCCGACGTACTCCAGCATCTCCTGGACGCGGGGCCGCGGGTCCCGCTCGCCCTGCACGCGCAGCGGCTCGGCCACGATGGAGCCGACCGTGTGGCGCGGGTTCAGCGAGGCGAACGGGTCCTGGAAGACGATCTGCAGGTCGCGGCGCAGCGGCCGCATCTCGCGCTGGGACAGCCGGGTGATGTCCTCGCCGTCGAAGATGATCCGCCCGGCCGTGGGGTCCAGCAGCCGGACGAGCATCCGCCCGGTCGTGGACTTGCCGCAGCCGGACTCGCCGACCAGTCCGAGCGTCTCCCCGGCCCGCACCTCCAGGTCCAGGCCGTTCACCGCCCGGACGGCGCCGCGCCGCGTCCGGAACGTCTTGGTGAGCCCTTCCAGCCGTAGCAGCGCCGTCATCCGGCCGCCCTTTCACTCGTGAGCAGGTGGCAGGCCGCCGGGTGGGACTCGCCGAGGAGCGCCGGACGGGTGGTCTCGCACACCTCGACCCGTTCGGCGCACCGCGGATGGAACGGGCACCCCGCCGGCGGAGACAGCGGAGACGGCGGGGTGCCCGCGATCGGGGACAGCTCGCCGGGCGGGCCGGTGAGCCGGGGGAGGGAGCCGAGCAGGCCGCGGGTGTAGGGGTGCAGCGGCACGGCGAACAGCGCGCCGGCCGTCGCCCGCTCGACGGCCCGTCCCGCGTACATGACCAGGACGTCGTCGGCGACCCGCGCGACCACCCCCAGATCATGGGTGATCATCAGGACCGCCAGGCCGCGCTCGCGCTGGATCCGCGCGATCAGCTCCAGGATCTGCGCCTGGACGGTCACGTCCAGGGCGGTGGTCGGCTCGTCGGCGATCAGCAGGTCCGGCTCGCAGGCCAGCGCCATGGCGATCATCACGCGCTGGCGCATCCCGCCGGAGAACCGGTGCGGGTGGTCGCCCGCCCGCTCCCCGGGATCGGGGATGCCGACGTCGGCGAGCAGCCGGGCGGCCTCCGCGCGCGCCGCGCGGCGCGACGAGCCGAAGTGCAGCCGCCGCGCCTCGGCGATCTGCTCGCCCACGCTGTAGTGCGGGTGCAGCGACGACAGCGGGTCCTGGAAGATCATCGCGACCCTCCGGCCGCGCAGCGCGCGGACGCGCTCGCGGGCCGCCCCGACGATCTGGGTTCCCGCCAGCTCGATCGACCCGCTCACCCTGGCGCCGTCGAGCAGCCCCATGATCGCCAGGCTGGTCACGGACTTGCCGGACCCGGACTCGCCGACGATGCCGAGGGTGCGGCCCTCCTCCAGGGTGAACGACAGCCCGTCCACCGCGCGGATCGTCCCCTTCGCGGTGCTGAACTCCACGGCGAGGTCCCGAACACTCAACAAGCTCATGTGAACCTCACCTGAGGATCGACAGCGGCGTAGAGCAGATCCACGACGAGGTTGGCGAACGTGATGAAGAACGCGGCCAGCAGTGCCACGCCCATCACGACGGGCTGGTCCGACTTGTCGATCGAGTCGATGGTGAGCCGCCCGATGCCGGGCAGCCCGAACACGCTCTCGGTGATCAGGGCCCCGCCGAGCAGCGCGCCGAGGTCCATGCCGAAGACGGTGAGGACGGGGGTGAGCCCGGCGCGCAGGCCGTGCTTGGCGACGACCGTCCGCTCGGGCAGGCCCTTGGCGCGGGCCGTCCGGATGTAGGGCTCGGCCATCGTCTCCACCATCGACGCCCGGGACAGCCGCGCGTACATGGCCGCGTACAGCAGCGCGAGCGCGACCCACGGCAGGACGAGGTTCTTCGCCCAGGTGGCGGGGTCCTCCGCGAACGGCACGTAGCTGGAGTAGGGGAGCAGCCCCCCGATCTGGACGACCAGGACGGTCAGCGCCATCGCCGTGAAGTAGATCGGCAGCGACGCGGAGGTGAGCGTGCCCACCATCAGCGTCCGGTCGAGCAGCGAGTCCTTGCGCAGCGCGGAGACGACGCCGACCGTCACGCCGCCGGCGAGCCACAGGACGGCCGCGCCGATCCCGATCGAGACCGTGGTCGGCAGGCGCTGCATCATCAGGTCCCAGACCGGCATGTTGTTCTGGTAGGAGAACCCGAGGCAGGGGAAGTGGCACGGGACGGCCTGCGGGCCCGAGCCGTAGCTCCGGCCCGCGAAGATTCCGCCGAGGTAGTCGGCGAACTGCCGCCACAGCGGCCGGTCCAGCCCCATCTGGTGGTGGAGCATGGCGAGCCGCTCGGGCGTGCACGACTTGCCGCACGCCTGCAGCGCGGGGTCGGCGGGGAACACGTAGAAGATCGTGAAGGTCACCGCGCAGATGACGAGCAGCACCCCGGCGACCCCGGCCAGGCGCGTCGCGACGTACCGGGTCACCGGCCCGCCCCCTTCGGGTCGAGGGCGTCCCGGAAGGCGTCGCCGAGCAGCGTGAACGCCAGCACGGTCAGCAGCAGGCAGACGCCGGGGACCACGAAGAACGTCGGGTCCACCTGGTACCAGTCGATCGCCTTGGCCATCATCTGCCCCCAGGACGCGTTCGGCGGCCGGACGCCGATGCCGAGGAACGACAGCGCCGCCTCGGTGCCGATGTTGACCGGGATGGTGAGCGTCGCGTAGACGAGGACCGGCGCCAGCAGGTTCGGCATGACCTCGCGGAAGACGATCCGGTGGCGCGGCATGCCGGTGGCGCGCGCGGCCTCCACGAACTCCCGGTGGCGCAGCGACAGCGTCTGGCCGCGGACGATGCGCCCGATGTAGGGCCAGCCGAAGAAGCCCATGACGAACACCAGCTCCAGCGTCCGGTTCCCCTCGGGCAGCACCGAGACCAGAGCGATCATGAAGATGAGCTGCGGGAACGACAGCACCAGGTCCATGACGCGGCTGATCGCCGCGTCGACCCGGCCGCCGGCGAAGCCCGCGGTGAGGCCGAGGGCGGTGCCGGCGGCGGTGGCGACGCAGGTCGCCGCGACGGAGATCAGCAGGGAGATCCGGGCGCCGTAGACCATGCGGCTGAACACGTCCCGGCCGGTGCCGGGCTCGACGCCGAGCCAGAAGTCGCCGTCGATGCCGCCGAACGCCCCCCTGGGCGCGCCGGCCAGCGCCTTGTCGATCTTCTCGGGGTGGAACTCGTTCGGGCCGTGCCCGTTCAGGGCGGTGAGCAGCGGGGCGGCCAGCGCCAGCAGCACGAACAGCGCGATGATCGCCAGGCCGGCGAGCGCGGCCGGGTCGCGGCGCAGCCGCCCGCCGGCCGGCCGCCACGGCGACCGGCCGGCGGGCGCCGGCACGCTGCCCGCCGCCTCGGTGAGGGGCGGGGCGGCCACTACATCACCCCGATGGTGGCGAAGTCGAACTCGCCTTCCCAGATGGCGTGGCCGAACGTGCCGGTGACCTTGGAGCCGCGCAGCAGCGGCAGCTTGTCGTGGATCAGGGGGACCATCGGCGACAGCCCCATCAGCTCGCGGTCGAGAGCCGTCCAGGCGGCCGGGTCGTTCCCCTTCACGGCCGCGCCGATCTTCTCGTTCACCGCCTTGTCGTTCAGCTGCGAGACGACGGTGTTGCCCTTGGGCGCGATGGTGCGCCCGTCGAAGATCGGCGGGATGAAGGAGGCCGCGGACGGGTAGTCGGCGCACCATCCGTAGAAGACGAGCTCGTCCTCCTTCGCGGTGTCGCCGATGGTGTCGTAGTAGACGCTCTTGGCGACCGGGTTGATCCGGACCTTCACCCCGACGCGGGCCAGCGCCTGCTGCACCGCCTCGGCCTCGGACTTGCCGAGCTCGCTGCTGGTCGTCGTCAGGTCGATCGAGAACCCGGCGCTCCTCCCTGCCGCGGCGAGCAACTGCCTGGCCTTGGCCGGGTCCCCGTTCGGCGGCGCCTGGTAGACGTTCTGCGCCTGCCCGCCGGTCATGGCGGGCGGGAGGTAGGAGCCGGCGAGTTCACCGACGCCGCTGCCGCCGTGCGCGGTGCGGTAGGCCTCCTTGTCGACCGCGTACTGCATCGCCTGCCGCACCTTCGGGTCGTCGAACGGCGGCCTGGAGGTGTTCATCGCCAGGAACCGGGTGCACAGGCTCGTCGCGCTGACGAACCGCTTCCTGACGTCCGGGCGGGTGAGGATGCGCGGCATGCTCGCCGGCGCGACCGAGTACAGCGTGACGGCGCGCTGGTCCCTGCCCTGGTCGGCGATGAGCCGCTGGTCGATGGTGGCCTGCGCGAGCCCCTCCTCCACCACGATCCTGTCGGGGTTGGCCTGGCGGACGCCGTCGGCGGCCTTGTCCCAGTGGGTGTTCCTGACGAGGATCAGCCGCTGGCCGCGGTCGTACGACTCGACCTTGTAGGGGCCGGAGGAGAAGGGGCGCTTGTCGAAGTTGACGCCGGTGTCCTTGGCCTTGGGGACGGGGGCGAACGTCGGCAGCGTGGTGATCTTCGGCCAGTCCATCGACGGTTCCCTGAGCCGGAACACGACCGTCCGCGCGTCCGGCGTAGTGATGGAGGCGAGGCCGCCCTTGTCCTTGTAGGGCCCCTTGTACCCGTCGCCGCCCTCCAGCATCGTCCTGGCGTATCCGGGGCCCTCCGGCAGGTCGGGCGCGAAGGAGCGCTCGACCCCGTACTTGACGTCGGCGCTGGTGATGGGCGTCCCGTCCTCGAACTTCAGTCCCGGCCTGAGGTGGTACGTCCACGTCCTACCCCTGTCGGACGTGGTTCCGGTGTCGGTGGCGAGGTCCGGGACGACCTTGGTGCCCTCCTGGCCCTCCGCGGCGGCGTAGGTGGTGAGCGTCCGGTAGAGCAGCCGCGTGCCGAAGTCCATCGCGAACATCACGTAGTTGCGCTGCGGGTCGAGATGGGCGAAGTCCTGCGTGTAGAGGACGGTGAGCGTGCCCCCGACCTTCGCGGCGGTGGCGTCGCCGCCCGAGCCGCAGGTGGAGGCGCCGCCGGCGGCGGCGCTGAGCGAGAGGGCGAGGGCGAGGCAGGTCCTGACCGGACGTTTCATGGCGTCTCCGTGCATCGACGGGCGGAGTGCCATATAAAATAGTACAGTGCAATTGCACTACAAGCCCCGTTATCGAATCTCCACATCCAGGACTTTCACATGGACGACCCAGCAGCCGGCCGCTTCGCGACGGGCAGCCACGACCTGCCCGTCTCCGAGACCCTCGCCTCCTTCATGACCCGGGACTGGGCCCCGAGCGGGAAACCGCTTCCGGCGCGCCTGGCCGTGGCGCCGTACGCGGAGAAACGCCGCGCGGCCCTGTCGGCCCTCTTCCCCGGTGAACGCCTCGTGCTGCCCGCCGGCCCGCCGAAGGTGCGCAGCAACGACACCGACTACCGCTACCGCGCGCACACCGCCTACGTCCATCTCACCGGGGACACCGGCGCCGACACCGGGACCGGCGCGGTCCTGGTGCTCGAGCCGACCGGCGCGGGCCACGACGCCGTCCTGTACCACCGGCCCCGGTCCCCGCGCGACGACGCGGGCTTCTTCCGCGACCGCAGGCACGGGGAGTTCTGGGTCGGCCCCCGCGCCGCACCGGCCGAGACCGAGGAGAAGCTCGGGCTGGCCTGCGCGCCGCTGGACGACCTGGCCGGGGCGCTCCGCGGCCGGGTCCCGACCCGGGTGATCCGGGGCGTGGACCCGGAGGTCGACCGCGCCGTCCCGGCAGGCGCCCCCGAGCCCGACGCCGAACTGGCCGCCTGCGCCGCCGAGCTCCGCCTGGTCAAGGACGACTGGGAGATCGCCCAGCTCCAGGCCGCCGTCGACCACACGGTGGACGGCTTCACCGCGGTCGCCGCCGGGCTCGCCCGCGTCACCGGGATGCCGCGCGGGGAGCGGTGGGCGGAGGGCACCTTCGAGCGCGTCGCGCGGATCAGGGGCAACGGCGTCGGATACGACACCATCGCCGCGGCCGGAGCGCACGCCTGCGTCCTGCACTGGACGCGCAACGACGGCACGCTGCGCCTCGGCGAGATGCTCCTGCTCGACGCGGGGGTGGAGACCGACACCCTCTACACCGCCGACATCACCCGGACCCTCCCGGTGAGCGGGTGGTTCACCCCGCGGCAGCGGCAGGTCTACGACCTCGTCTACCACGCGCAGGAGGCGGGGCTGGCGGCCGTCCGGCCGGGGGCGCGCTTCCGCGACTTCCACATGGCCGCCATGCGCGTCATCGCCGAAGGACTCCAGGACTGGGGCGTGCTGCGCAGCGCGGAGGACGCCCTCGATCCCGAGTCGGGCATCTACCGCCGCTACACCCTCTGCAGCAGCGGGCACATGCTCGGCCTGGACGTCCACGACTGCTCGGCGGCGCGGGCGTCCCAGTACCTGGACGGGGAGCTGCGCCCCGGGCACGTGCTGACCGTGGAGCCGGGCCTCTACCTGCAACCGGACGACCTGACCCTGCCGCCGGAGCTGCGCGGCATCGGCGTGCGCATCGAGGACGACGTCCTCGTCACCGAGACCGGCGCCCGCCTGATGTCCTCGGCCCTGCCCCGCCACCCCGAGGAGATCGAGACCTGGATGCAGTCGCTGAAGGGCTGACGGCGTGAGGGGCGGTGCCGTTCCCCTGGGCCACGGGGAACGGCACCGCCCCTGTGCTCGGGCCGACGGGGAGGTCAGCCGCTGAGCAGGGACACCCCCAGGCCGGACAGTGCCCGGCCTATGGGTTCGTGGATCATGCCGCACCCCGAGTTCGGACCGCCGCTGAGGATGCCGTGGGCGTAGCCGCCGTCGAAGACGCCGCTGCCGCTGTCACCGGGACCGTCGCACGCGGTGCTCCAGGTCATGCCGGACAGCGTCCGGTCCGGGTAGGAGACGGTGGCGTCGACCTCGGTGATCGACCCGCAGGTGTAGCCGGTGGTCGAGCCCTGCTTGCAGACGTAGCCGCCGACGTAGTCGCTCTCGCTTCCGTAGACGGACGTCTGGGGGAGCACCCAGCCCCTGGGCTGCCACCAGCCCGGATCGTCGATCGAGACGGCGGCGTAGTCGCCGTACCAGCCGAAGGTGTAGTTCGCCGCGCCTCCCACGTTCTGGTAGCCGTAGCTGTAGGTCGACACGTCCCACCAGTAGCCGAGTTCGGCGCAGTGGCCGGCGGTGAGCATGTAGTAGCGGCTGCCCGAGTAGGTCATGAACGCGCTGGTGCAGCGCGCCCCGCCGGTGAAGATGGCCAGCCCGGACCGCAGCGGCGGGTCGCAGCTGTAGTCGTCGTAGCAGTAGCGGGGCACCGACTTGTGGGCGTAGGTCGACACCCGTACCGCGCTGCCGAAGGTACGGCGCGCCCAGCTGACGACATCGCGCTGGGCGGGGGTGAGCGCCGCACCCTTGAGGCTGCTCAGCTTCACCACGTTGCCGGACGTGACGACGCCGGTCTGCAGGCCGTTCGCGGCCCCCTTGTTGGCTTCGGCGACCCGCTTGGCCAGCGAGGCGGACACCTGCTGGAGGTGCCCGAAGCCGTACCGGACCTTCTTCGTCCTGGTCGCGCCCAGGCCGGCGCTCTTCGCCTTCGACCGCACCGCGGCCGACGCGCCCGCCGCGGTGACGCCGACGGTGAGTTCGCCGCCGTGCGCCTGGTCGATCCAGGCGCCGCCGTACGCGGAGCCGAGATCCTTGCCGAGCCGGGTCGCCAGCGCGAACTGCGCGGGCTGCCGGTCGGCTCGGCGGCCCGCCTCGGCCGCCGAGACGCCGTGGTCCTTGACGATCTGCTTGACGAGTGTCTGCTGGGCCTCCTGCTGGAGCTGGGTCCGGGACCTGTGGTCCGGGGAGGGGGCGGGGGGCGCGCCACGGTCACCGGGGGCGTCGGCACGGGCCGGCGCCGCCAGTGAGGCCGCGGTCAGGGCGGCGGCCACGGCGGCGGCCGCGGCTGCCCTTCTGCGTTTCGGGCGGACCATTCGGGGAGCCTCCTTCGCGGACGGGGGTGCCGCGGCGTCCGGCCGCGGCGTCCGCAATGCAATGTGAAATTGCACTGTAAAATGTGAAACGGCACTTGCCAAGGGCCGCCTCCCCGGCGAAGGCCCAGCTCCAGGGAGTCATGGCCGGATCCGGCCAGGCGTCATGGGGGCGGGGGCGCCCTCAGCGGTGGTCGCCCCGCACGTGGTCGAGGTGGCGCGTCATGAGCTCCCGCGCCCGCTCGGCGTCACCGGCGACGAGCGTGTCCAGCAGCCCGAGGTGCTCCTCCGCCGACGCCACCAGCGTCTCGGTCGCGGCCGGCCGGGCGAGGCCGTGCATCTGCGAGCGGCCGCGCAGGTCCAGGATGGTCCGGACGAGCGTCCGGTTGCCGGTGAGTTCGAGGAGTTCGGAGTGGAAGCGGTGGTCGGCGTCGAGGAAGCCGATCGGATCGCCGTCCCGCGCCGCCGCGAGCGCCTCCTCGGCGAGGGCGCGCAGGCGGGGCCGGACCGCCTCGGGAACGGCGCCGGCCAGCCGCACGACCGCGGGGACCTCGACCAGTTCCCTGATCTCGGTGAGTTCGGCGAGGTCGCGGGCCGAGGGCCGCACGACCCGGAAGCCCCGGTTGCGCACGGCCTCGAACAGGCCGTCCCGGACGAGGTCGATCATGGCCTCGCGGACCGGAGTGGGGGAGATCCCGAACTCGTCCGCCAGGGTCGGGGCGGAGTACACGACGCCCGACCGCAGCGTGCCCGTCGCCAGCGCCTTGCGCAGCGCGTCGGCCACCTGGCCGCGCAGGCTGCTCTGGCCGCCGAGGTCAGGCAGCCCGACCATGGCATCGGCCACCGGATCCATTGGCCCTCCTCACCCACGATCAGAATACCGCCACGTGGGCGGCCAGAGGCCCGGCGTCCCGCACCGGGCGGCGAGATCACGAGCGCGCGGTCACCGGAGTGCCGTCACAGCAGCGGGTGCACCTGGGGATGGGCGTGCCACCAGGCCTCGAAGGTCGGATGGCTGCCGGTGTGCTCCACGTAGGCGGCCGCCAGCCCCCGGTAGAGCGCCGCGGCCTCCTCCTCGTCCAGGCGGTCCCGCCGCCAGGCCACGATGAGCCGAGCGACCTGCGGCTCCCCGGCCAGGGGCCGCACGACCGTGCCCGGGTGCGGCGGCCAGGACGGGTCCACCATCCGGACGCCGTGCCCCGCCGCGACCAGCGGGCACGCCGCCCCGCTCGGCGCCTCGTAGCGCACGATGGGCTCGAAGCCGGCGGCGCGGCACGAGGCCCGCAGGGAGGACAGCGAGCCGTCGTCGGCGCCCGGCGGGGCGATCCACGCCTCGTCCCGCAGGTCGAACAGGTCGATCTCGTCCCGGCCGGCGAGCGGGTGCCGCTCGGAGAGCGTGACGAAGATCGGGTAGCGCGGCACCAGGGTGCGGCTGACCACGGGCGCCGCCATCGGGATGTCGAAGCCCTCCATGAGCCCGATCAGCGCGGCGTCGAGATGGCCGCGGGCGAGGGCGTCGCCCAGCAGGGCGGAGGAGGGCTCGATGCGCAGGGACACCTCGCGGCCGGGAAGGGCCTCGCCCACCCGCGCGACGATGCTGCCGACGCAGGCGAGGTGGACGCACCCGAGGCCGAGCGTCCCCTCCGGGCCGCGCGGTCCGCGCAGGTCGCCGAACAGGGTGTCCATCTCGGACAGGATCGTCCGCGCCCGGCTGATGACCTGGCCGCCGAGCGGCGTGGGCTCCAGCCCGGACCGGCTGCGGGTGAACAGCACCCCGCCGACGATCTCCTCGACCCGGCGGAGCTGGTTCGACATTGCGGGCTGGGACATCCCCATCCGGGCCGCCGCCCGGGTGACGCTCCCGGTCTCCGCCATCGCGCACACCATCCGAAGGTGACTGATGTCGAGATCCATAGCTGGAAATTATGCATCAGCCGATGACCCGCGACTCGGACCGACCGCAATAATCTCCGTACTCCTCCACATAGGTAAGCGATCGCGGCGCCAGCGGCGCCCTCACCCTCGGTTCTCCTGGCCGTGATCGCGCGGATGGAAGAAGGGAGATCCCGTCTCGCCGGCCCCCAGGACGAGGACCTTCTCACCCCTTTCTCGCCATGGGGGCCGGACGCGCCGCCGATAATTCTCGTGGAAAGCGATTGCTCATGCCGGAAAAGTCGCAGACAGCGCGGGCAGAGGGTGCGGGACTGGCCGGCGGAGCGTTCCCGGCATGGCCCTTACCGTCCGGACCGGCGGCGGCGGCGTTCGCGCGCTCCATCGCCCGTTCGGTGCTCGCCGAGCTGGAGATGCCCCCGGCCGCCGTGGGCGACGCGCAGACGATCATCTCCGAGCTCGCCACCAACGCCGTCGTGCACGGCGACCGGGAGCGCGCCGAGGTGTGGGCGTACCTCAGCCGTCACCCCTCCCCGCGGCTCACCCTCAAGGTCTTCGACGCCGCCCCCTGGCGGGGGACCGGCGGCCCTGTCCCGGCGGACGCCACCGCGCTGATCACCGGCGAGCCCGCCTCCGACGCCTGCGGCGGCCGCGGGCTGATGCTCGTGGACGCGCTGACCGGGGAGGCCGGCGGGAGCTGGGGCGTCCACCCCACCCGCGGCAGGCTCGGCCCCGGCCCGGTGTCCGGGAAGGCCGTCCACTTCACGATCCCGCTGCCGGAGGCGTCCGCGGCCGTCCTGTCCCCGCCGGTGCCGGGCGCGGTGCCCGAACGGCTCTGCGAGCTCGCCGGCGTGCGCGGCCTGCGGGCCCTCGTCTCGCTCGGCGCGGAGGCGACGGTGGTGCACTTCGGGTCCGGGCTGTGGGTCTGGGTGAAGGACGGGGCGCTGCTGTACGAGCTGCCGGGACACGGCGTCGTCCGGCACCCGCAGTCGGACGCGGTCGAGGTCGTCGAGCAGATGGTCCGGCTGTGCGAGGAGGGCGCGGCCGGCGGGCCCGCCCCCCGCGCGCCGTCACGGGACCTGTGCTGAGCGGTGTCCTTGGGCGGGACCCGCCTCACCGTCCCTCGGGCCGGTCCGCCCAGATCCCCCGGACGTGCCGCAGGTGGTGGCGCATCAGCGCCTCGGTGCCCCGCGCGTCGCCGCTCGCCACCGCCTCGATCAGGTCCTCGTGCTCGCGTGCCGACGGTTCGAGCTCGCCCCGCTCCGCCAGCCGCGGCACCCCGTAGAGGCGGGACTTGTAGCGCAGCTCGCTCACCAGCCGGACGAGCTGGGCGTTGCCGCCGAGCCCGAGCAGCGCGAGGTGGAAGCGGTGGTCGGCGTCGATGTAGGCGACGACGTCGCGCCGCTCGGCCGCCGTCACGATCGCCTCGGCCAGCGGCCGCAGCGCGCGCACCTCCGCGTCCCGGCCGGCCCGCGCGAGCCGCACCGCGGCGGGGACCTCGATCAGGGACCGGACGTCGGTGATCTCGTCCAGCTCGTGGTCGGACAGGTCGGTGACCCGGAAGCCCTTGTTGCGGACGACCTCGACCAGCCCCTCCCGGGCCAGGTCGATCATGGCCTCCCGGACGGGGGTCGGCGACACCCCGAACCGCTCGGCGATGGCCGGGGCGGAGTACACGACGCCCGACCGCATCTCACCGCTGACGATCGACGCGCGCAGCGCGTGGGCGATCTGGACCCGCACGCTCTTGCGCGGGCCGAGCGAGGGCAGGTGCAGCATCATCGCTCCGTGAGGCGGGTGAGGATCCTGTCCTTGCCGCTCTGCCAGTTGGCCTTCAGGGCCTCGACGGCCCCCTCGACGTCCGAGGCGACCAGGCGTTCGGCGATCCGCTCGTGCTCCTCGGCCGAGCGTTCCAGCACCTCCCAGTCGCCGACCACGACGCGCTCGTAGCGGTGCATGGTGAGCTTCAGCGAGGTGATGAGGTCCATCAGCCGCTCGTTGGGACAGCCGGACAGCAGCAGGTCGTGCCAGGCGTCGTCGTAGCGCTCTATCACGGCGTGCTCCGCCTCGGGGACGGAGAACGCGCGGGCCTCCTCCAGGAGGCGGGGGGCGACCGCGTGCAGGAACTCGGGGTCGGTCGACTCCAGCGCCAGCGACTCCAGGGCGGCGACGATCGTGGTGAGGTCGTCGAACTCCTTCGCGCTCATCGGGGCGAACCGGAACCCCTTGCCGCGCTCGCTGACGATGATGCCCTCGCGCTCCAGCCCGATGAGCGCCTCGCGGAGCGGGGTGCGGCTGACGCCGAGGTCCGCGGCCAGCACCATCTCGTTGATCGCCTGTTCGGGGGCGAACTCCCCCTTGCCCAGCCGGTCGAGGATCTCGTCCTTGATCTGTTCGCGAAGGGGGCGGCGGTCGATCGGCATGCTGTCGTCTTCCTCTCCTGGGGTGAGCGGACGGTCAGGCCGTGCCGGCGCCGTCGACCGGGATGACGGCCCCGCTGACGAACGCGGCAGCGTCGCCGGCGAGGAACGCCACCATCGCCGCGATGTCGGCGGGCCGGCCGATCCGGCCGAGGGGGCGGTCCGCCGCGCCGGCGTAGAAGGCCTCCGCCGGTTCGCCGAGCTGGCGGGCCTCCTCGGCGAGCATGCCGGTGTCGGTGTCGCCGGGGCACACGCAGTTGACCCGGATGTTCTGCGGCCCGTGGTCGATCGCCATGGCCCGGGTCATGTTCACCACGGCACCCTTCGAAGCGCAGTAGGACACGGCCTGCGCTCCCCCTTGGATGCCCCATCCCGAGCCGGTGTTGATGATACTGCCGCCCCCGGCGGCGGCCATCAACGGTATCGCCGCCCGGCTCATCAACATGATCGATTTGACGTTGACGGCCATCACCAGGTCCCAGTCGTCCTCGCCGATCTCCAGGACGGTGGAGCGGCGGATGACGCCCGCGTTGTTGAACAGGACGTCCACCCCGCCGTAGGCGTCGCGCGCGGCGGCGACGATCCGCGCGCAGTCGGCCGCGCGGGAGACGTCCCCGCGCACGAAGGCGGCCCGGCCGCCCGCGGCCCCGATCGCCTTCGCGGCGTCCGCCCCGGCCTCGGCGACGTCGGCCAGGACGACCGCGGCGCCGAGCTCCGCCATCAGCTCGGCGGCGGCCCGCCCGATGCCGCCTGCGGCCCCGGTGACCACGGCGGTCTTGCCTTCGAGTGAGTTCACGTTCGGTCTGCCTCTCATCGGACGGGATACATGGCGAACCGGCCGTGCCCGGTCAGCACGGGCAGGTGGCCGCGCAGGTCGGCGTCGAGGTCCTCGTCGCCGGTGTCGACCAGCAGCGGGCGGCCGCCGAGCGAGGCGAGCTTGGCCTCGGTCGCCGCCACCGCGAGACGGTCGCGGCCGGCGGCGCGCAGCACGGCGGGGGAGATCTGCTGGTTGCCCCTGCCGAACAGGAAACCCTGCCCGCCGATCGGAGTCACGGCTATCCACGCCGGCGTCGTGCCCGCCAGCGCCTCCAGTTCGGCGGCGGCCACGTCCGCCGCGACGACCGTCCCGCTGCCCGCCAGCACGTTGACGCCCATGAGGGGGACGTCGGCGCCGAGCGCGTTCGCGACGGCGCGCATCGTGGTGCCGGGCCCGAGCACCAGCAGTTCGGACGGCCCGAGCCGCTCCGCGAGGGCCGCGGCGATGCCGCGGACCGACGACGGGTCGGTGACCGTGCCGCCCACCTTCCGCTGCTGCACGCGCACCGGGACGTCGGGCACCCTCACGTGGCCGTACAGGCGGGCGGAGACCCGGCCGTCCCGGACGGCGTCCTCGTCCAGGTCCATCACCTCGGCGTCCCGGATCCGCACGCCGCCGGCGGCCATCAGGGCGGCCGCCTCCCCGGCGGCGCGCGGCGTGGCCCCGAAGACCGCCGAGTGCATCTTCACGCCGGTGGGCACGCCGAGCACGGGCACCGAGGCGCCGACCGCGTCCAGCACGTCGCGCGCCGTCCCGTCGCCACCGGCGAACAGCAGCAGGTCGGCGTGCGGCGCGAGCGCGGCCGCCGCGCGGACGGTGTCGGCCGCCGTGGTGGGATCGCCCGGCCGGTACCGGACGTCGGGGATCAGCCCGGCGTCCAGGACGGCGTCCTCGCCCATCGGCCCGCCCGCGGTCGGCACCGTGAACGGGCCGCCGATCCGGGAGCGCAGCTCCGCCAGGGCGAGCGCGGCGCGCTCCGCCGCGTGCGGCGTCGCGCCGAGCGCCCGCGCCTTCTCCTGGACGTCGGCGCCGTCGCTGCCCTTGAGGCCGACCCGGCCGCCGAGCCCGGCCACGGGGTTGACCACCAGCCCGATCCTCATCGCGGCCTCATCCGCCGAGGACCTTGCGGCGGTAGGCGCGCCAGGTGACCGCCCAGGTGGCCGGGTCGTCCAGGACGTCCTCGCGGGCGCGGTGCACGGTGGAGCGGTGCGGCGCCGTCCGGACGGTCTCGGGGTCCTCGTAGGCCTCGCGGGCCACCTCGGCGAGGATGGCGGCGTACTCGTCCAGCTCGGCCCGGGAGTAGGACTCGGTCGGCTCCAGCGTCATCGGCTCGGGGACGATGTACGGGTGGTGGCTCGTCCAGTAGTGGGTGCCGAAGTCGGCCGCGCGGACGCCGATGTCCTCGCTGTGCACGCCGGTCTCCTCGGCGAGCTTCTCCCAGCTGTAGCGGACCTGCTCGACCCGCGGCCGTCCCGGCGCGTACGGCACCGACGCCCCGCGGATCTGGAGCACCTTCGCCATCAGGTAGTTGTTGTTGAGGACGGCCACCTCCGCGGCCTCGCGCAGGCCCGCGCCGCCCAGTGACATGATCCAGGCGTAGGCGCGCACCAGGTTCGGCACGACGCCGTAGAACGGCCGGATCTTCCCGATCGACTCGGGCCGGTCGTCGTCGAGGCGGTAGCGGGTGCCGTCGAACTCGACGGTCGGCGTCGGCAGGTAGGGGGCGAGCTCCGCGCTCACGCCGCACGCGCCGGCGGCGGGCCCGCCGCAGGCGTGCGGCGTGGAGAACGTCTTGTGCAGGTTGAAGTGGCACAGGTCGAACCCGGTGTCGCGGGCGCGGGTGATGCCGAGGATGCCGTTGGCGTTGGCCTGGTCGTAGGCGCACAGCCCGCCGGCCTCGTGCACGATCCGGACGAACTCCTCGATCCGCGGGTTGAACAGCCCGGTGTCCTCGGGGTTGGTGATGAGCAGGGCCGCGGTGCGGGGGCCGACCGCCCGCCGGAGCGCCTCGATGTCGGGGTAGCCGTCGGCGTCGGGGTACAGGGTGATGACCTTGAACCCGGCCGTCTTCGCGCACGCCGCGTTGGAGGGGTGCGAGAAGATCGTGGTGATGACCTCGTCGCGGGTCTCGGCCTCCCCGCGCGCCGCGAAGTAGGCGCGGATCATCGCGACGTTGGTGTAGATCGCGGCGGAGCCGGCGCCCGGCTGGAGGGAGAACCGGTCCATGCCGGAGATCTCCTTCAGCAGCCCCTCCAACCGGTACATGATCTCCAGGACGCCCTGCACGGTCCGCTCGTCCTGCAGCGGGTGCAGCCCGGCCACCTTCGGGTCGCGGACGAACCGGTCGTTGACCTTGGGGCTGTACTTCATGGTGCAGGTGCCCTGGCCGACGTCGACGTTGAAGTCGGCGCCGAGGTTCTCCTGGGACAGCCGCAGGTAGTGCCGCAGAACCTGGGGCTGCGACAACTCCGGCAGGGCGGGCGGCGCGGCGCGGCGCAGCCCGTCCGGCAGGACGACGTCCGCGGGCACCTGCGAGAGGGGCGGCAGCACGCCGCGCTCGCCGGGGGTGCCCAGCTCGAACAGCAGCGGCTCGTCCCAGCGGGCCTGGTGGAACCGGCGCAGCGGGGGCTTCGGGCCGATCTCGGCGTCGGCGGGGGTCAGGGGGGAGGGGGTCGGGCCCGTCTTCACTTGGCGATCTCCTGGAGGGTCTCGGCCAGCCGGTCGATGTCGTCCTTGGTGTGGATCTCGGTGACGCAGTACAGGGCGTCGGTCCCCGACAGGACCCTGCCGCCGAAGATCCCGTGCTCCAGCAGCGCCTCGCCGATCTCGGCGGCGGTCCGCGAGCCGGTGAAGCGGAGCGTGAAGTCGGCGAAGTGGGGGGCGCCCGCGTAGGGGGCCAGCACACCCGGGACCTCGGCCAGCCGGTCCAGCGCGTACCGGGTGTTCGCCAGGATCGTCTCCGCGACCTCGCGCATGCCCTGCGGTCCCATCAGCGCGAGGTAGACCCCGGCGGCGATGCCGTTCAGGGCGGCGGCGGTGCCCACCCACTCCTTGCCCTCCTCGCGGACGGCGAAGGAGGTGCGCTCGTAGGCCACGTCGCCGAAGCCGTACTCGCCCTCGACGCTGGTGGGCGCCAGGCCGAACAGCCGTGAGGGGAACTCGCCCACGTAGAGTTCCTCGTCCCGCGTCGCGATGAAGCCGCCGTTCATCCCGCCGAAGCTCATGGGCAGCCCGAGGGGCTGGATGTCGCCGCAGACGATGTCGGCGCCGTACCGGGACGGCGGGGTCACCGCCCCCAGCGAGATCGGGTTGCAGCCCACGACGTACAGGGCCCCGGCCTCGTGCGCCGGCTCGGCCAGCGCCGGGAGGGCGGGATCCAGGATCCCGGACGCGGAGGGCGCGTCGGCGAACACCGCCGCGACGTCCCCGCCCGCCAGCTCGGCTCGCACCGCGGCCGGGTCGGCCAGCCCGGTGGCGGGATCCACCGGCACGAGGACCACGTCGTGGTCGGGACGGACATAGTCCTCGATCTTGGAAAGCCTGCCCGGGGCGACGGCCGTCACCAGCAGCAGCCTCCGGCGGCCGGTGATCCGTCCCGCCATGCGCAGCGCCGTGGCGGCGGCCTGGTAGCCGTCGTACACCGGCACGCTCACGACGTCCATCTCCAGCAGCTCGCCCATCAGCGACTGGTACTCCCAGAGCGCCTGGAAGCGGCCGTGGTCCTCGTACGGCTCGCCCGCGTAAGCGGTGAGGAACTCGCTGCGGTTGACCACCTCGTCGACCACCGCGGGCACGTGGTGGTGGTAGCACCCGGCGCCGAGGAAGCTCAGCGCCTCCTGGGCGCTGGTGTTCTTGTTCAGCAGCGCGCCGACGTGCCGGACCAGCTCCGCCTCGGAGCGCAGCGGCGGAGGCAGGTCCAGCGGACGATCCAGCCGGATGCGGCCGGGCACGTCGGCGTAGAAGTCCTCGACGCTCCGCGCGCCGATCGCCGCCAGCATCTCCCGCTTGACCTCGGGCACCGAGTTCGGGATGTAGGGGTGCGCGTTCATCTCGCTCTCCTTCACATTCCTTGCCTCACCCTCTTGACGAGAACACAGGATGCAGTGTGCTGTATACAGCATTATCCCGAATCCCTTGGGGAGGCAAGATGGCGACCAACCCCGGACGGGCGGCCATCGGACGCCGGACCGTCCTGACCGCCGGAGTCGCCGGAGCCGTCTCGGCGGTGCTCGCGGCGAGCGGGTGCGCCACCGGAGGCGGCGCGAAGAAGGCGGGGCCCGCGCTGAGCGCCGGCGCCCAGGCCAAGATCGAAGGAAGGATCGCCGTCTGGTCCTGGGACGTCGCGGCGAAGGCGCTCAAGCGGCTCGCGCCGGCGTTCGAGCGGCGCCATCCCGGGACGAGCGTCGAGGTCGTCGACATCGGCTACGACAACGCCTACGACAAGATCACCGTGGGGATGAAGGCGGGGAAGGGCCTGCCCGACGTCCTCACCATCGAGGGCGGCAGGCTGCCCGGCTACATCGGCGCCTTCCCCGGCGGGCTGTACGACCTGACCCCGCTCGCCGGCGCCCGCCAGGCCGAGTTCGCCCGCGCGGCCTGGAAGGACGTCACCGACGAGCGCGGCAAGGTCTTCGCGCTGCCCTGGGACGGCGGGCCCTGCGCCCTCTACTACCGCACCGACATCTTCGAGAAGGCCGGCGTCGACCCGGCGGGCATCGCGACCTGGGACGACTACGTCCGCGCCGGCGAGCAGATCAAGGCCAGGACGGGCAAGAAGCTCCTCGTCATGGACCCGCAGGAGGACAGCATGTTCCCGATGCTGCTCCAGCAGCAGGGACAGGGATACGTGCGCGGCGGGAGGATCGCCGTCTCCGACCGGCAGGCCGTCCGCGCCGCGACGCTGCTCAAGACGCTCGCCGACAAGGACCTCGTCGCCTTCGAGAAGGGCTGGGACGGCCTGGTCTCGGCGACCAAGGCGGGCAAGGTCGCCACCACCCCCTACGCGGTGTGGTGGTCGGGCACCCTCACCGACGAGATGCCGGAGCTCAAGGGCAGGTTCGGCGTCGTGCCGCTGCCGGCGTTCGATCAGGGCGGCGTGCGGACGTCCAACGACGGCGGGTCGACGCTCGCCGTCAGCGGCCACAGCGCGAACGCGCGGGCGGCGTGGGCGTTCATCGAGTTCGCCCTCGCCGACACCGCCAACCAGGTGTCGATGCTGAAGAACGAGGGCCTGTTCCCCGCCTACCTGCCCGCGCTGAAGGACCCGTTCGTGACCGCGCCGCAGCCCTACTACGGCGGGCGGCCCGTCTTCGCGACGTTCGCCGACCTGGCGGACAAGGTGCCCCCGATCGAGGTCTCCAAGGACGGCCCCAAGGCGAGGGACGTCGTCAACCGGACCGTCTCCGGCATCGTGCTGCACGGGGACGACCCGGCCAAGGCCCTGAACTCGGCGGCCAGGCAGATCGCCGCCGCCACCGGCCGGTCGATCGCCGAGTGACGCCGTGGTCGTCGACGTGACGAAACGGAAGTCCGGGGGCGGCGGCCCCGCCCGGGCGGTCCGGCCGGACGCGCCCCGCCGTCGGGAGCGCTGGCGCCGCCGGTGCGCGCCGTGGACCTTCGCGGGCCCGGCCGCGGCGCTGCTGGCGCTCTTCTTCGCCTATCCGCTGCTGGCCGGCTTCTACCAGAGCTTCACCGCCGACCGCGACGGCGTGACGACCTGGGTCGGGCTGGCCCAGTACCGCCGGATGATGGAGGACCCCGTCTTCTGGGCCGCGCTGCGCAACACCGGCCTGATCCTCCTCGTCCAGGTCCCGGTCATGATCGGGCTGGCGCTGCTGCTCGCGTTCGGGCTGAACCAGTCCTGGCTGCGCCTGCGCTCGGGCCTGCGCATCGCCTACTTCCTGCCCGCCGTCACGATGCTGGTCGCCTACTCGGTGGTGTTCCGCGTCCTGCTCAAGACCGACGGCGGCCTGGTCAACCAGATGCTCGGCGCCGTGGGCCTGCCCTCGGTCGACTGGCTGAACGGCCCCGGCTGGGCGCGGCTCGCGCTGATCGGCTCGATCACCTGGCGGTGGACGGGCTACAACGCCGTCATCCTGCTGGCGGGGCTCCAGTCGATCGGGCGGGAGCAGTACGAGGCGGCGGCCATCGACGGCGCCGGGCCCGTCACCACGTTCGTCCGGGTGGTCATGCCGCAGCTGCGTCCGGTCATCCTGTTCTGCTCGGTGACCTCGACGATCGGAACGCTCCAGCTCTTCGACGAGAACTACGTCCTGACCGGCGGCGGACCGGGCAACGCCACGACCACGCCCGTCCTCTACCTCTACAAGGTCGGCTTCGAGCAGCTCGACTTCGGCTACGCGGCCGCCATCTCCTGGGTCGTCGTCGCGGTCATCGGGCTGATCTCCTACGCCCAGTTCCGCTTCCTGGGGAAGGAGAAGTCCCGGTGAGCCCGGTCACCGAGGGGAGGGGCCGCCCCCGCGCGGGCCGCCTGCTCGCCCTGCTGCTGCTCCTGGCGGGCGCGCTGATCAGCGCCGCGCCGTTCTACTGGATGGTGGTCGCCTCCACCCGCGACGACTCCGAGCTGTTCGCGTCCCCGCCGCCGTTCCTGCCCGGCGGGCGGTTCCTGCACAACCTGGTGGAACTGGAGCACACGATCGGCTTCGGCCGCGTCATGCTCAACAGCGCGGGCGTCACCGTGGTCTACACCGTGCTCAGCTCGCTGATCTCCGCCATGTGCGGGTACGCGCTGGCCAAGTACCGGTTCCGGGGACGGCGGCTGCTGCTCGGCGCCGTGCTGGCGACCATGATGATCCCGTTCCAGGTGCTGCTCGTCCCGCTGTTCCAGATGATGGCGAGCCTCGGGTGGGTCGACACCTACCAGGCGGTCATCCTGCCGTTCCTGGCCAACTCGTTCGGCATCTTCCTCATGCGCCAGGCGTTCCTCGCCTTCCCGGACGAGCTGATCGAGTCGGCCCGCATCGACGGCGCGGGCGACGTGCGGATCTTCTACCAGGTCGTCCTGCCGGTGGTCCGGCCCCAGTTCGGCGCCCTGGTCATCTTCACCTTCATGACGCAGTGGAACGCCTTCCTGTGGCCGCTGCTGATGCTGAACACCGAGGACAAGTACACCGCACCGGTCGCGCTGTACACGCTCATCGGGCAGAGCCACGTCGACTACGCCGGGCTGATCCTCGGCTCCTTCCTGGCGACGCTCCCCCTGATGTTGATCTTCTTCCTTTTCCAGAAGCAGTTCGTGTCCGGTCTGTTGGGAGGGGCGGTCAAGGGATGAGCGGAAAGGACGTTCGGGTGCCGGGGCTGCTCTATGGCGGGGACTACAACCCCGAGCAGTGGCCCGAGGACGTGTGGGTGGAGGACGTCCGGCTGATGAAGGAGGCCGGGGTCAACCTGGTGACGGTCGGCGTGTTCTCCTGGGCGCGGCTGCAACCGGGCCCGGACGACTGGGACTTCGGGTGGCTCGACCGGCTGCTCGACCTGCTCGCCGGGCACGGGATCGCTGCCGACCTGGCCACCGCCACCGCGTCGCCGCCCGCGTGGCTGGTGCGGCGCCACCCGGAGATGCTGCCCGTCACGGCGGACGGCGTCCGGCTGGAGTTCGGTTCCCGCCAGCACTACTGCCCGTCCTCGCCGGTCTACCGGGAGTCGGCGGCGCGGCTGGCCCGGATGATCGCGCAGCGCTACCGCGCGCATCCGGCGGTCGTGCTGTGGCACGTCCACAACGAGTACGGCGACCACGTGACCGAGTGCTTCTGCGCCGAGTCCGCGGCGGGCTTCCGGTCCTGGCTGGGGGAGAGGTACGGCGGTGTCGCGGAGCTGAACCGCGCCTGGGCGACCGACTTCTGGTCGCAGCGCTACGGCCGGTGGGAGGAGATCGAGCCGCCGCGCGCGGCGCCCGGCCCGGTGAACCCGACGCAGCTGCTCGACTGGCGCCGGTTCTGCTCCGACGCGCTGCTCGGCTGCTACCTGGCGGAGAAGGCCGTCCTGGACGAGGAGGGCGGGGGCCTCCCGGTGACGACGAACTTCATGTCGATGTTCAAGGCGCTGGACTACTGGAAGTGGGCGTCGCACGAGGACGTCGTGTCCGACGACGCGTATCCTGACCCGGCCGACCCGGCGGCGCACGTGAACGCCGCGATGAACTTCGACCTGATGCGCTCGCTGAAGGCGGGCCGGCCGTGGCTGCTCATGGAGCAGGCGCCGTCGGCGGTGAGCTGGCGCCCGGTCAACGTGCCGAAGCCGCCCGCGCTGGGACGGCTGTGGTCCTTCCAGGCGGTGGCCCGAGGCGCGGACGGCGTGCTGCATTTCCAGTGGCGGGCCTCGCGCGCCGGAGCGGAGAAGTTCCACAGCGCGCTCCTGCCGCATCGCGGCACCGGCTCTCCGCAGTGGGACCGGACCGTGCGCCTCGGGCGCGACCTCGCCCGCCTCGCCGAGGTCGCGGGCACCCGCACCACGGCCGATGTCGCGATCGTGCTGGACTGGGACTCCTGGTGGGCGCTGGAACTGGACGATCACCCCTCGTCCCGGCTCCTGCTCAAGGACCTCGTGCTCTCCTGGTACGGCGCCGCGCACGCGCGCAACGTGGCCGTCGACTTCGTCCCGTGCGGCGCGGACCTGGCTTCGTACCGGCTCGTGCTGCTGCCCAACCTCTACATGGCGAGCCGCGAGACGTCCGCCTGGCTCGGCTCGTACGTCGCGGACGGCGGCCGCCTGGTCTGCGGCTTCTTCAGCGGCATCGTCGACGAGCACGACCATGTGCATCTCGGCGGCTACCCGGCGCCGCTCCGGGACGTGCTCGGAGTCGTCGTCGACGAGTTCTGGCCCGTCCCGGACGGCGCGTCCGTCGAGGTGGCGTTCGGCGACCGCACGGTCCCGGCGACGCTGTGGAGCGAGTGGCTGGAGACCGCCGGGGCGCGGACCGCGGCCGTCTACGGCTCCGGGGCGCTCGCCGGACGCCCGGCGGTCACACGCAACGCCCACGGCGCCGGCCGGGCCTGGTACGTGAGCTGTCATCTGGGCGACGGCATCGGCCTCGTGCTGGACGAAGCGTTCGCCGACGCGGGCGTCCGCCCGGTGCACGCCGTCCCGGACGGGGTCGAGGCCACCCGCCGCGACGGGCCCGCCGCGTCCTACCTCTTCCTGCTCAACCATCGCGACGCCGAGACGGACGTTCCCGTTCCCGACGGCGTCGACCTCCTGTCCGGTGCCGCCGTGCGGGACACGCTGCGGCTGCCCCCGCTCGGGGCGGCGGTGCTCAGGACGGCCCACCCCCACCCCGAAAGGTGATCATGCGACGATCGCTCAACGCCCTGGCCGGGCTGACGCTCGGCTCCGCCCTCATCGTCACCGCCGTGCCGGCGTCGTCGGCCGCCGAGCGAAAGGCCGGGCCGGAAGGCTACGCCGACGTGCTCGACCTGCACGGCGTCCCGGCGAACGCCCTGCCCGCGGAGGTCAACGAGGTCAACGTCTTCAGCGACCGCGGCGCCTGGCACGCCTACGCCCTGCCGCGGCCGGGTGACAAGGACGCCTACGGCGGGTTCTCCGGGCCGCTCTACATCGCCCAGGAGTACCCGTGGTGGCTGAGCAAGGCGTTCAGCCGCATCCGGCTTCGCGCGGACGGCCGGGACCTCGACCTCGGCGCCGCCGGGCCGCCCCGGCTCACCGCGCTGCCCGGGATGCTGCGCCAGGTCTACGACCTGCCGGGGCTGCGGCTCACCCTCGAACTGCGCTTCGGCTCCGGGCACAGCGCGCTCGTCCGCGCCTCCGTCGCCAACACCGGAACCGCCCCCCGGACGGTGGAGGTCGGCTGGAGCGGGTCGCTCCTGCGCCCGGACGAGGAACCGATGAGGAGCGCGCCGTCCCTGCACGCCACGGAGCGCGGCGTCGCGGTCGGCTTCGCCCGCGTCCGCGAGCAGTGGGACTATCTCACCGACGGCACCGAACGGTTCGAGGTGACCCACGCCGACCCCGTCCGCACCACCGTCACCGGCGACTCCTACCGCACCGACCTGGCTCGGCCGCTCACCCTCGCGCCGCGCCGCTCGTCCGATCTGACCTGGACCGAGACCTACACCTTCACCGCCGCCGAACGCGAGCGGGAGGCCCCGGCCGTCCGCGACCTGCTGCGCCGCCCCGGCAAGGCGATCGGCGACACCGACGCCCGGTGGCGCCGGTACGTCGCGTCCGTCACCGCCGGCGTGCCCGCCGGACGGCGGCGGCTCGCGGTCAAGGCGCTCGAAACCCTCGTCACCAACTGGCGCGGCCCGGCCGGGCGGCTCGACCACGGCGGCATCACGCCGTCCATCTCCTACAAGTGGTTCACCGGCGGCTTCTGGGCCTGGGACACCTGGAAGCAGGCGGTCGGCGTGGCCGGCTTCGACCCGGCGCTCGCCCAGTCGCAGATCAGGTCGATGTTCGACCACCAGATCACCGCGGGTTCGCGGGACCGGCCGCAGGACGCCGGAATGATCCCCGACTGCCTCTTCTACAACGACCCCGCCCGCGGCGGCGGCAACTGGAACGAGCGCAACAGCAAGCCGCCGCTGGCCGCCTGGGCGGTCTGGGAGACCTACCGGCGAAGCGGCGACGTCCGGTTCCTGCGCGAGATGTATCCGAAGCTGGTCGCCTACCACGACTGGTGGTACCGCACCCGGGACCACGACCACGACGGGCTCGCCGAGTACGGCGCGACCGTCGACCCGTCCAACGACACGCCGGAGGCCCGGCGGCAGGCGGCCGCCTGGGAGAGCGGCATGGACAACGCCCCGCGCTTCGACGCCGCGCTCGGCACCACCGCCGTGGAGAACCGGGACGGCGCCGGACGGGTCGTGGGCTACTCGCTGAACCAGGAGTCCGTCGACCTCAACTCCTACCTCGCCGCCGAGAAGGGCTACCTCGCGGCGATCGCGCGTCGGCTCGGTGACCGGGCGGCGTCCAGCCGCCTGACCGCGCAGGCGCGGACGCTGACCGCCGCGATCCGCACGCGGATGTACGACCCGGCGACCGGCTACTTCTACGACACCGACCTCGCGTCGGGGCGGCGCCTCACCGACCGGGGCCGCGGCATCGAGGGTGCGATCCCGCTGTGGGCGGGCGTCGCGACGGGTCCCCAGGCCGCCGCCGTCCGCGGCAAGCTGACCGACCCGGAGGAGTTCGCGACTCCGATGCCGTTCGCGACGGTGTCGAAGAGCTCGCCGTACTTCGCCCCGGAGAAGTACTGGCGCGGCCCCGTCTGGCTCGACCAGGCGTACTTCTCCCTGGAGGGCCTGCGGAGGTACGGCTACCGCGCCGACGCGTCCGCTCTCGGCGACCGCCTGCGCGGCTCGGCGTCCGGGCTGCTCGGAGACGCGCCGATCATGGAGAACTACAACCCCCTGACGGGAGCCCCGCTGAACTCGACCAACTTCAGCTGGTCCGCCGCGCTGCTGCTGGCCCTGGACTGACGCCCCGGGCGGCGCCGGCGCCCGGACGGCCCTGGCCTCCCAGGGCCGTTCAGGCGTCGGCGGCGCAGCGGAAACCGGCGTTGCCGGTGGCGGAGTCGGGCGTGTTGGACGTGCGGGCGGCGACGCGGTACCGGTTGCAGTAGGAGTCGTGGCAGAGGTACGAGCCGCCGCGCATGGCGCGGGTGTCTCCGCCGCGGGTGAAGGCGTCGGCGCACCATTCCCAGACGTTGCCGACGGTGTTGTAGAGCCCGTAGCCGTTGGGACGGTAGGCGTCGGCGGCGACGGTCCCGGGACAACCGTCGTGCTGGTCGGGGAATCGGCCGCGCCAGATGTTGCACCGGTCCTGCCCGCGCGGGCGCAGCTCGTCGCCCCACGGGTAGGTGGCCTGGTCGAGGCCGCCGCGCGCGGCGTACTCCCATTCGGCTTCGGTGGGGAGGCGTTTGCCCGCCCACGCGGCGTAGGCGGCGGCGTCGTTCCAGGAGACGTGGACGACAGGGTGTTTCCGGCGCTGCTGGATGTGGCTGCCAGGGCCCTCCGGGCGGTTCCAGGCGGCGCCCTCGATGCCGCGCCACCAGGGCGTTCCGGCCGGTGACGGAGCCGTGCGCGCCAGGGCCGGGGGCAGCAGGCCCTGGAAGACGTAGGACCATCCGAAGCGCTCGGCCTCGGTCTGGTAGCCGGTCTCCTTGACGAACTGGGAGAACTCGGCGTTGGTGACCGTGTGCGGGTCGATGCGGAACGGCTCCACGCGGACGTCGCGGACCGGCCCCTCACAGTCCAGGGGGTTGGCGTGGGCGTCCTCGTTGCCCATGCGGAAGGTGCCGCCGGGCAGCACGATCATGCGGTTGAGGCGCGGGGCGGCGCGGCGGGCCACGGCCGGCTGGGAGAGCGGTGCCGGCTGCGAGGGCGGTGCGGGCTGGGGGAGCGGCGCCGCCTGGCGCGAGGCGGCGCAGCAGGCGGGGATGTCGGCTGAGGTCATGGCTTCCGATGGAGGCGTGTGCGGTGGACGGGACCGTCCCCCGCACACCCGGTTCAGGAGACGGTCAGGGTCAGCGGCGCTTCCACGGGCGCCTGGCCGGCCGGCCGGAGGGTGAGGGTGGCCGTGTAGGTGCCGCGGGTGGTGAACGTCCGGTTCGAGACGGCGGTGAACGCGGCGTTGCCGCGCATGTCGGGGATGCTGGCCGCACGGGCCGTGGTGAGCGTGACGTCCTCCTGGACGCCGTCGCTCCAGGTGACGGTGCCGGTGAGGGCGCCTGCGGCGGGGGCGGTGACCGTCCAGGAGGCCCCTGCGGGCGAGCCCGCCGGAACGGTCCTGTCGGAGCCGAGGGCGGCCGTCCGCCAGGGGACGCCCGCGGTCGGGAAGAAGTTGACGCCCTGGAGGGTCAGCCGTCCGCCGACCATGGCGAGGCGTCCGGTGAAGTCGGTGTAGTCACGTTGGGACTGCGGCGTCCAGCCGACCTCGGCGGTGGCGACCAGGCGCGGGTAGCTGTAGTACTGCGCCTGCGGGAGGCGCCGGATGAACTCGCCCCACAGGGCCGACTCCACTCCGAGGACGTCGCTCTCGGACGTGCCGGGGATGTAGGTTCCAGGGTCCCAGCCGTAGTGCCGGTCCAGGCCGCACGGTCCGCCGCAGGCCCACGTGCCGCCCTGGGGCTGCCGGGAGTCCTGCTTCTGCGGGACGTAGGTGTTGGCGGCCGGGGAGAGGATCATCTTGGCGCCCCTGCCCGTGACGGCGCCGGCCACGGCGGACTTGTCGCCCGCCCAGTACTGGACGACCGCGTTGCCGCGCGGGAGCGCGGTCCGGGCGGTCTCGTTCCAGCCGACGACCGTCTTGCCCAGCGCGTCCACCTGGCCGGTGAAGGCGTCGACCATCGTCCGGTAGTCGGCGCCGCTCGTGCTGTGCGACTCGTCCCCGCCGATGTGCAGGTACGGGCCGGGCGTCATGGCCGCGATCTGGGTGAGGACCTGCTTGGTGAACTCGTAGGTGACCGGGTTGGCGGCGTCGAACGACGAGTACCCGACGTTGGGGGTGCCGTCGGCGGGGACGGTCGTCTCTCCCGGCTTGAGGGCGGGCTTGGATCCGGCGCTGTTGAGCTGGGGGATCGCGTGCAGGGCGGCGTTGGTGTGGCCCGGCATGTCGATCTCCGGGACGACGGTCATGCCGCTCGCCCCCGCGTACCGGACGATCTCGGCGTAGTCGGCCTTGGTGTAGAAGCCGGTGACGCCGGGTTCGGTGCCCATCTGCTGGCCGCTGGAGTTGCGGGTCATCGCGGTCGAGCCCGAGACCGAGGTGAGCCTGCCGTAGTCGATCCCGGAGGGGTTCGCCGCGGGGGCGTCCATCGCGATCCGCCAGCCCTGGTCGTCGCTCAGGTGCAGGTGCAGGCGGTTGACCTTGAACTGCGCGGCGGCGTCGATGTACTTCCTGACCTCGTCCACCGGGTAGAAGCTGCGGGCGACGTCGAGCATCATGCCGCGGTGCGTGAACCGCGGGTAGTCGCTGATCTCGACGTGCGGCACCGTCCAGGCGGCGCGGGCCTTCGCGGGCGACTCGACCCACTGGGGGAAGAGCTGCCGGAGGGTCTGCACGCCGTTGAGGGCGCCGTTGGCGGTGGACGCCTCGATGACGACCTGCGCCGGGTTCGCGGTGAGGCCGTAACCCTCCGGGCGGCCCGCGGGTCCGAGCCCCTGGCCGACCCTGACGACGATCGGGTTCCGGCCGGTCCTCGCGGACACGACCGGCAGGCGGTAGCCGGTGGACGGTCGCAGCACCTTCGCGAGGTAGGCGGCGGGCGCCGCGGCCCCGCCGCCGACCGCCGCGATGGAGGTCGCCGGATCGAGCCGGTAGCCGGGGCCGCCGTCCGCTTCGACGGACACCGGCTTCGGCACCAGCCCGAGCGGGCCGGCGGCGGGACGGTCCAAGGCCGTGCCGGCCCGCGCGGGCGCGGCGGCGAGTGGGGACAGGGCGGCGGTGAGGACGGCCGCGAGCGAGGCCGCGACCGTGCGGCGGGACAGGGGGACGCGTTGACGGGGCATGGGGGTGTGCCTCCTCAGGGTCGGCCCGGCCGGCCGGACGCCGGCCGGGTCCGGGGTCACTTGCTGCCGGCGTTGGTGTAGAGGCTCGCGGTGTAGTAGGCGGCCGGGTCGGGGGAGGAGGGAAGCTTGCCCATCGCGACGAAGATGTCCGACAGGCCCTTGTACCAGCCGTTCACCGTCCCGTCCCCGGTCAGCCGGGTCAGCTCCGCCGAGCTGAACGTCTTGGTGACGGCGGACGCGCCCTTGAACTGCGCGGGCGGCACCTTGACGAACGCGGCGGCCGTCGTCTCGGCCTCGGCCGTGTGCCCGTCCACCCAGTCGTTGGCCTGCTGGAGCACCCTGATGACCTTGCGCACGGTCGCCGGGTCGTCCTTCACGACCTGGTTGCGGGCGACGAAGGAGCTCGGGAACGACATCGCCGGGAAGAAGTCGGCGTTCTTGGACAGCTCGACCAGCCCGGGGGTGCGCTTCTTGATGGTGTCGATGAGCGGGTACCAGATCGCGGCGGCGTCCACCTTGCCGGAGGAGAACGCGGTGACCACGGTGCTCGGGTCCATCGGGACGCGCTTGACGTCCTTCGGGGTCATCCCCGCCTTCTTCAGCGCGAGCTGGAGCAGCATGTCGCCCGACGTCCCCTCGGGCACGGCGACCTTCCTGCCCCGGAGCCCGGCGACGCTCGTGATCCCCGACTCCGGCGTGGCGATGATCCGGTCGGCCTGGCCGAGCATGTTCACCGCGATGATCTTGGCTTTGCCGGACGCGGGCATCCAGGTGGCGCCCGGCCCGATGTAGCCGTAGTCGAGGTCGCCGGCGCCGAGCGCCTGGATCTGGAGCGGGCCGTTGGTGAAGACCTTCAGCCGGGGCTTGAGCCCGGCCTTCTCCCACAGGCCGAGCCTGTCGGCGGCGGCGAGGGTGGCCGCGCCGGAGAAGTCGGCGATGTAGCCGAACTTCACGGTGGTCCCGCCGTCGTCCTCGCCGCCGCAGGCGGCCAGTGGCAGCAGGAGGAGCGACGCGGCCAGCAGGCGCAGAGATCTCATGGTGCTGTCCCTTCGGGGGTCGGGGCGGGGGGCTGGTGGTAGACGGCCGTCCAGACCTCGCGGCGGAGCTCGTCGAACTCCGGCGACAGGCGGATCTCCTCGGTGCGGGGATAGGGCAGCCCGACGTCGACGACCTTGTGGATCCGGCCGGGGCGCGCGGCCATGACGACCACCCGCCCGGCCAGGTACACGGCCTCGTCGACGTCGTGGGTGATGAACATGACGGTGCGGCGCTCCCGGGTCCAGGTGTCGAGGAGCCCGTCCTGGAGCTGGACGCGGGTCAGCGCGTCCAGCGCGCCGAACGGCTCGTCCATCAGCAGCACCGACGGGTCGACGGCGTAGGCGCGGGCGATGGCGCACCGCTGCTTCATCCCGCCGGACAGCGTCTTCGGGAGCGCGTCGGCGAAGTCGGCGAGGCCGACCAGGTCGAGGTAGTGCTCGGCGGTCGCGCGGCGCTCCTTCCTCGCCACTCCGGCGATCTTCAGCCCGAACTCGACGTTCTTGCGCGCGCTCATCCAGGGGAACAGCGCGTACTGCTGGAAGATGACGCCGCGCTCGGGGCCGGGGCCCGCGACCCGGGCGCCGTCCACCTCGACGGTCCCGGCGTCCGGCGCGAGCAGCCCGGCGGCGAGGTTCAGCAGGGTGCTCTTGCCGCAGCCGGACGGCCCGACGACGGTGACGAACTCGCCGTCGGCGATGTCCAGCGAGACGCCGTCCAGGGCGGTGAACGAGGCGAACCGGTGGGTGACGTCCCGGAAAGAGATCTTGTTCATCGGCGCTCCTGCCATCCGGTGAGCCGCCGCTCGGCGAGCAGCAGCAGGCGGTCCATCGCGAGTCCGGTGAGCCCGATCACGATCAGCGACACGAAGATGGTCGGCAGCTCGTAGTAGAGCTGCGCCTGCTGCATCCGGTAGCCGAGCCCGCCCTGCGAGGCGATCAGCTCGGCCGCCACGACCGTGGCCCAGGACGCCCCGAGCCCGATCCGCATGCCGACCAGGATGAACGGGGTCGAGGCCGGCACCACCACGTCGGTGAACAGGGTCCGGTCCCCGGCGCCGAGCACCCGGGCGGCGTTGATCAGCGTCCGGTCGACCGAGACCACGCCCTGGTAGGTGGACACGACGCAGGACAGGAACGCGGCCAGGAAGATCACGAAGACCTTCGGGGTCTCGTCGATGCCCATCAGCACCACCGCCAGCGGGATGATCGCCAGCGGCGGGATCATGCGGAAGAACTGGAGCCAGGGCTCGAACAGCCCGCGCACCACCGGGTACCAGCCCATCGCGAACCCGACCGGGACCGCGAGCACGACGCCGAGGACGAAGCCCATCAGGACGCGGCGCAGGCTGGCGAGCAGGTCGTCGAACAGCGTGCCGTCACCGATCAGCTCCCCGGCGCGGCGCGCCACCGGGAGCGGGCCGGGGAACCCGTCGATCCCGCTCCTGGACAGCCCGACCCAGACCGCGAGGCCCAGCACGGCCGAGGCCAGGGTCAGCGAGGCGGCGCGCAGGCGCTCCCGCCCCCGGTCGGCGGCGGCCATCACGCGACCTCGTCCGCGACGCCGTCGACGTCGGGCGCCCGGCCGGCGCCGATGTCGGCCATGTAGCTCATCCAGGTGTAGGCCGGGTCGCCCCGGCGCACCAGCTCCCGGTAGAGCCGGCCGGTCATGTCCCGCCGCACGTCCGCGTAGGCGGGCGCCGGGTACACGTTGCGCAGCTCGTGGGGGTCGTCCTCCAGGTCGTACAGCTCGTGGACGCTCTCGGGGTTGAACACGAGCTTGTGGCGGCGGTCCCGGATCATCCGCTGCGAGTAGGGGAAGTGGTGGCCGTGGAACTCGGCGACCACCTCGGGGCGGGGGTCGTCCTCCCCGCGGATGAGCGGCAGCAGGCTCCGGCCGTCGCAGGGGTCGCCGGCCGGCAGCCCGGCCAGGTCGAGGATCGTCGGATGCAGGTCGATCAGCGTGGCGAACTCGTCGACCGCGCGGACGGGCGCGCCCGGCACCCGGATGATCCCGGGGATGCGGTAGATGTCCTCGTACATCGCCGGGCCCTTGTCGTTGAGCCGGTGCGCGCCGGTGAACTCGCCGTGGTCGGCGGTGAACACGACCGCCGTGTCGTCCCACAGGCCGCGCTCGCGGAGCCGGTCGAGGATCCGCCCGGCCTGCTCGTCGATCATCGTGACGTAGCCCCAGTAGACGGCGATCAGCTTGCGCCAGGCGTCGGCGTCGAAGTGGTCGGCCGACCAGTACTCGGCGTAGCGGCGCTGGACTTCCGGCTTGCCGGCGAACGTCTCGGCCATGGACGCGGGCAGCGGCACGTCCGCCGGGTCGTACAGGTCGTAGTAGGCGTCCGGCAGCAGGTAGGGCAGGTGCGGGCCGAACCAGCTGCACGTCAGCGCGAACGGCCGCCCGTCGCCCGCGTACCGGTCGATCAGTTCGATCGTCCGGTCGGCGAGGAACCGCTCGACGGTCGCCTCGGCGGGCTGCTCCAGCCGTCCGGCGATCAGGTGGCCGCGCCCGGAGTCGTTGGGGGCCTTGCCGAAGACCGCCTCGCGCACCTTGAACGGCGGGTGCCCGTTGTCCCTGAGCCAGGCCTGGTAGGACGGATGGTGGAACGGGTTCAGCGCCCCGGGCAGGTGCTCGCCGTCCATGCCGTAGTACTCGGGGCCGCGTTCGCGGCCGATGTGCCACTTGCCGACGTGGCCCACGTTGTAGCCCGCGTCCAGCAGCGGCCGGACGAAGTTGGGGAACTCGTCGTCCACCTCGTCCTTGGCGCCGCCGTTGCGTTCGGGATTGTTGAGCAGGCCGTGCCGGAACGGATGGGTGCCGGTGAACAGGGAGGCGCGGGCCGGGGTGCAGATCGCGGTCGGCGTGTAGAACCGGTCGAACCTGGTGCCCTCGGCCGCCAGCCCGTCCAGCGCCGGCGTGCGCACGACCGGGTTGCCGTAGCAGCCCAGCGTGTCGACCCGGTGCTGGTCGGTCATGAGGATCAGGACGTTGCGAGGGGGCACGGGACTCCGTTCATTAATTCCTGAGGGTTGACAGAAATAGGCGCTTTGTTGCGGAGGCGCAGGTCGGGCCGGATCTAGGGGTCCGCGGGCCGCGGGCCGGGCGGGAGGGGGTCCTGCTCCTTGAGGACCAGGGCGATCGCGCCCATCGCCGACGCGGCGGGCCCGAGGTCGGCCGGGACGACGTCGAGCGCGCGCGGCTTGCCCGGCAGGGCGAGCTCGCCGATCGCCGACCTGATCGGATCGAGGACCAGGCCGCCGAGCGTGGCGAGGTCCCCGCCGACGACGACGCGCCGGGGGTCGAGCTGGGCCACCGTGCCCGCCAGGACCGTTCCCAGCGTGCGGGCCGCCTCGACGACCACCGCGGTCACCTCGGGTGTCCGGGACCGCGCGGCCTCCAGCAGGTCGTCGGTGCCCGTCAGCCGGACGCCCCGCGACGCGGCGGCCTCCAGCAGCGCCGGCACGCCGATGCGGCCCTCCAGACAGCCGCGCCCGCCGCAGTGGCACCGCGGCCCCGCCGGATCGACCGAGACGTGGCCGACCTCGCCGGACGCCCCGTGCCCGCCGCGCAGCAGGCGCCCGCCGGAGATGAAGCCGCCTCCGACGCCGACCGCCCACCGCACGTAGACCACGTCCTCGGCCGAGCGCGCGGCGCCCCACGTCTGCTCGGCCAGCGCGGCGAGGCGGGCGTTGTTGTCGACCTCGACGCGGGTCCCGAAGGCGGCCTCCAGGCGTTCGGCGGCCCGCCGCCGCCGGTCGGGGGCGTCCATCACCCCGACCAGGCCGATCCCGACCGCCTCCAGCGCGCGCAGCCCGATGCCGCGGTCGTCGCAGACCTTGCGGACCAGCGCGATGGCGAGGTCGGCCTGCTCGCTCTCGTCCGCGTCCGGCGCCGAGTCGTCCACGGCGGTGGCGACGACCTGCCGGGCGATGTTGGCGATCGCGACCCGGATCCGCCGCCGGCCGAGGTCCACGCCGACCAGCAGGCCGGCGTCGGGGTTGAGGGAGACGCGGGTCGCCGGCCGCCCCCGGCCGCGGGGCCGGCCGTCGTCCTCGGCCCCCGACTCGATCACCGCCCCGCGCTCCATGAGCTCGGAGATGATGGCGAACAGCGTCGTGCGGGACAGGCCGGTGTGCTCGGTGAGCCGTGTCCGGCTCATCGGCCCCTCGCCGCGCAGCGCCGCCAGCACGGCGCCCTCGTGGGTCCGCCGGAGCCGTTGCAGCGCGTCCGCCCGCTTCTCCATGCCGGGAAGCATGGAGGATGCGCCCGATTAATGTCAATGCTCCGGACGAAAACCCCCTAAGGTGGGACGGTGAACAGCCCACGGGACATCGCAGCCGGTCAGGCCGACAAGAGGGACGGGGCGTCGCGCGGATCGGCCGGCGTCGTCGTCGCGCTCGACGTCGGCGGAACCCGCATCAAGGCGGGCATCATCGGCCCCGCCCACGACGTCCTGCTGGACCGCACCCGCGACACCGGCGCCGCCGAAGGGCCGGACGAGGTGACCGCGCGCGTGCTGAACCTGGTGACGGACCTGCTCGCCGAGGCGGAAGCGGGGGGACACGCCGTCGACGCCGTGGGCGTGGCGCTTCCGGGGATCGTCGAGGAGGCCGCGGGACGGGTGGTCCTGTCCGCCAACCTGGGCTGGCGCGACCTCGACCTCGCCGCCCGCCTCGCCGAACGCACGGACCTGCCCGTCGCGATCGGCCACGACGTGCGCGCCGGCGGTCTGGCCGAGTCGGTCCTGGGCGCCGGGCGGCAGTGCCGCGACCTGCTGTTCCTGCCGATCGGGACGGGGATCGCGGGAGCGATGATCCTCGACGGCCGCCCGTACGCCGCCGGCGGCTACGCGGGGGAGATCGGCCATCTGCGCGTGCACCCGGACGGCCGTCCGTGCGGATGCGGCGGCCGGGGCTGCCTGGAGCGGTACTCCTCGGCGTCCGCGATCGCCGCCGCCCATGCCGACCGCACCGGCGAGCCGGTGAGCGCGGCCGAGGTCGCGGCGCGCGTGGCGGCGGGCGACCCGGACGCCGTCGCGGTCTGGCGGGAGGCGGTCGAGGCGCTCGCCGTCGCCCTCGCCGCCTACGCCACGGTCTGCGCGCCGGAACTGGTCATCGTCGGCGGGGGACTGGCGGGCAGCGGCGAACTCCTGCTGGAGCCGCTGCGGGCCTCGCTGGCGGCCCGGCTGACCTTCCAGCGCGTCCCCCGGATCGTCCGCGCGGAACTCGGCGACCGGGCCGGCCTCCTGGGCGCCGCCCTGCTGGCACGCGCCAGTACCGAGAGCCCCTGAGCATCTGATGCGACAGCCGTTTCTCAGAACTCATCGGGCAGCATTCGAGTGAATGCGCAACTCCCGTCATGCGGGATTTCTCCGGGACGGGTGAACCGCAAGGCCTTGACGATCCGGAGACCCGAAGAACTGCTGGGAAGGCGATAAGCCTCTTTCCGTTCGGCTGGAGATTCGCCGCATTCGCGGCGGGATACTTTCTGTAGCGGCCTGTTGCTGAACGTGAATCATCGCTCGTCAGCGTCGCCGTCTCGAAAATGTGCCGCCCTCAGATCCCGCCGCGGCGAGCGGTGCCCGTACGGACGGCGCCGCTCCCAGGTCAGCGCCGTCACGGCGGGGCGGCTCCCCGCGAAGGCGGAAGCGCGTGCGCGACCAGGAGGACAGCGTGAACCAGGAGATCGAGCACATGGACGAGGTGGACGTCCACCCGGACGTGCACGTCGCCACGGAGCCCGACGAGCAGGAGGTCCTCGAACGGCTCTACGGCCCGCCCGACCGCGACGGGATATTCCGGGGCCCGCCGATCCACGAGCGAGGCGAGCGGCGATGACCGCGGCGAAGATGGTCGCCGAGGCCCGCAAGACGCTCGGAATGTCGGGGCGGCCGAACGCCATCACGCGGGAGTACGCGTCCAGGCACGGCGACGAGTACCTCCTCGCCCCCTGGTGCGACATGGCCGTCACCTACTGGGCGCGGCACAGCGGCAACGCCAAGGCCGTCCTGCCGGGCGGGGACCGCGCCTACACCCCGTGGCACGCCCAGGACTTCAGGAGGATCGGACGCTGGCACAGCGGGACCGTCAGCAGCGTGAACGCCGCGAAGCCCGGCGACATCGTGTTCTACGACTGGGGCGGCACCGAATCCATCGACGCGATCGACCACGCCGGCGTGGTCGAGTTCTCGCTCGGCGGAGGGCGGCTGCAGACGATCGAGGGCAACACCGACGACGCGGTGAAGCGCCGCATCCGCGCGGCCGGCGTCATCGCAGGCTACGGACGGCCCGCTTACGACGACTGGACGGAGAGCATGGTGAGGAACCTTCCGACGCTCGCCAGAGGCGCCACCGGGGAGGACGTGCAGACCGTGCAGGGCCTCCTGCTGGCGCGCAGCCACCCCGAGGTCTCGATCAGCGGCATGTTCGACGCCACGACCGAGGAGGCCGTGAAGGCGGTGCAGCGGTGGGGCGGTGTCGAGGACGACGGGATCGTGGGTCCGATGACCTGGCCGGTCCTGCTGCGCGTGCAGGACTCCATGGAATCCGGCGCCTGGTAGGCCCGGCTAGGGGCGCCGCGCGGTGACGGTCCAGGCGCGCGAGTCGAACCAGACGCCGTCGTCGCCCAGGTGGGCGGAGAGCATCTCGCGCAGGCGCGCGACCGCCCGTTCCGAGGCGGCGGGATCCAGCTTTCCCAAGGCCTCGCTCGTGGAGGTGAAGCCACGGACCCAGTCGAGCGCGGCGTCCACGTCCGGACCGTAGTAGACGGGCTCGCGGACGTCGGTGAAGGCGACGTCGGCGAACCCCGCCGCGCCCAGGATCTGCTCGACGGTCGACGGGTCGCCGAGGGAGAACGCGTCCGGCCCGGCAGGAGCGGCGGCCCCTTCTCGCTGGGCCTCGGAGAGGGCTCGGCGGATGGCGACGTCCCATTCGTTGCGTTCGGCGGGCTGCCACACCATCATCACCAGGCGTCCGGCCGGGCGCAGCGCCCGCCCGACGTTGGCGAACGCCGCGACCGGGTCGTCGAAGAACATCGTGCCGAACCGGCTGATCGCCAGATCGAAGCCCTCGGGCGGGAAGCGGTGGACCTGGGCGTCGGCGTGCTCGAAGGCGACGTTGCGGACGCCCTCGGCCCGGGCGCGTTCGCGGGCGCGCTCGACGGCGGGCGCGGAGACGTCGACCCCGAGCGCGCTGCCCGCCCCGGCCGCGCGTGCCGCCTGGCGGGTCGTCCGCCCGGAACCGCATCCGATGTCGAGGACGCGGTCGTGGAGCCGGACGCCGGCCGCCCGGCGCAGGATCCGGTCGTGCCGCCGCAGTTCGGCGTCGTAGTCGGTGGGGCCGAGCGCAGGTTCGCCTGAGGAGTCTCGCACCGTACCCTCTCTACCACTGCCGGGCCCGCCGCGGTCAGCCCTTGTGGGGGATCTGCTGGACGGTCCCCCCGTCGATGACGAACTCGGACCCCGTGGCGAAGGACGACTCGTCGGAGGCGAGGAAGACGACGAAGGAGGCGACGTCCTCGGGCAGGCCGGGACGTCCGAGGGGGATCGGGACCATGTCGTCGGGGATCCCTTCGGTGAGCGGCGTCCGGATCAGGCCGGGGTGCAGCGAGTTGACCCGGACGCCGTGCGGGGCGAGCTCGACGGCGACCGACTTGGTCAGGCCCCGCAGTCCCCACTTCGAGGCCACGTAGCCGTGCGCCCAGGAGGTGCCGCGGAGGCCCTCGATCGAGGAGTTGTTGATGATCGAACCGCCCCCGGCGGCGATCAGCGCGTCGGTGGCCGCGCGGATGCCGAGGAACGGGCCGGTGAGGTTGACGTCGATGATCTGCCGCCACCTGTCCGGCCTGAACCGGTTGATGGACGCGCCGTTGGCGATCCCCGCGTTGTTGAACAGCACGTTCAGCTCGCCGAACGCGCCGACGGTGGCCTCGACGGCCGCCGCCCAGTCGTCCTCGCTGGTCACGTCGAGGTGCACGTAGCGGCCCGCGTCGCCCAGTTCGTCCGCGACGGCCGCGCCCTCGTCGTCGAGGATGTCGCCGATCACGATCCTGGCGCCCTCGGCGGCCAGGGCCCGGGCGCTGGCCGCGCCGATCCCGCGGGCCCCGCCGCTGATCAGAGCGACCTTCCCGTCCACACGTCCCATGCTCGCCGTCCCTTCTGTCGCGGTGCCCTAGCCGGCCAGCGCCTGCGCGAAGACGCCGCGCGCGGTGGTGAAGGGCAGGTCGAGCGGCGTCCGCAGTCCCGGCGGCGCCGCGATGACGTCGGGGATCGCGTTGACGACGCGCCCGGCGCCCGAGGCGATGGCGGCGTGGTTGTGGTCGCCGTCGGCGCTGGTCGGGCAGACGTCGACGCGGTAGGACGGTTCACCGACGATCTCGACCCGGTAGGAGCCGCCGTCCTGCGCGGGCTGCGGCCAGTCGGGACGCAGGTCGCCGCGCAGCCGGGTCGTGTGCTCGATGACGAGGACCTCCCTGCCGCCGACGACGCCGCCGACCTGGAACCGGAGGGCCGCCATCCCGCCCGCCGGGATGTGGCCGGCGGCCACGTCGAACGCCTCCGGCGCGGGCTCCTGCTCGAACCACTCGGTGATCTCGTCGAGCTCGAATCCGAACCCCCGGGCCAGCATGCGGAGGCTGACGCCCCACGACGCGGCCAGCATCCCCGGCCGGAGGATCTTCGGCAGGTCCCCGACGGGACGTCCGAAGCCCATGAAGTCGAACAGGACCGGGCCGCCGTCGTAGGTCGCGTAGTCGGCGATCTCCGAGCAGCGCACCTGCTCCACCCGCCGGCAGGTGCTCGCGATCGCGAAGGGGAGCAGGTCGTTCGCCCAGCCGGGGTCCACCCCGGTGACGAACACGCTCGTCCCGCCCGCCCGGCAGGCGTCCTCGATGGGACGGATCATGCGGTCCGGCAGCAGCCCCCAGGGGTAGATCAGCGGCACCGGCGAGGAGGCGACGACGTCGCTGCCCGCGGCGAGGATCCGGCCGATGTCGGCGAGGGCGTCCGGCAGCCGGGTCTCGCCGATCGCGCAGTAGACGGTGCAGTCCGGCCGCGCGGCGAGGGCCGCCTCCAGATCGTCGGTGGCCGCGACGCCCGTGACCGCGTCGAGTCCGGCGAGCTCGCCGGCGTCGCGCCCGACCTTCGCGGGGTCCGACACGACCAGCCCGGCCAGTTCGAAGCGGGGATCCTCGATCAGCTGCGCCAGGGCGATGCGGCCGACGTTGCCGGTGGCCACGTGCAGGACGCGGATGGCCATGATGCTCCTCGACGGGCTCGCAGGGCATGGAGACGGCTAGTAGAACGCGTTACCGAGCAGCCTGCTGGAGGCCGCGCCACGGCGTCCACCGAGCCGCACCGGCCAGCTTGCTGGACACATGTCCAACATAGGGTGCGGGCTTGCGCCGCCGCAATGGCCGCCGCCTACCGGCCGACTCTCCGGACAACTGTCTGGACACTCTTCCAGTTTCTCTGGAACGCGTTCTACTATGGCGCCGTGCGCACGAAGGCCGTCCTCCGCCCGCCGCAGACCAAGGAGATCCGCAGATGGCCCACCCTCCGGTGACACCTCCGGGCCGGTACGCCGACCTGACCCGCGAGGAGCTCGCGGTCGTCGTCCCCGAGCTGCTCCTGATCGGGCAGCTCATCGACCGCTCCGGGATGGCGTGGTGCATCTCCGCGTTCGGACGGGAGGAGATGGCGCGCATCGCGATCGAGGAATGGGCGGCATCGAGCCCGATCTACACCGGGCGGATGCAGCGGGCCCTCGGCTACGCCCCCGACGAGCCCGGGAACGGCGACGTCCCCACCATCTTCAAGGGCCTCCAGCTCGACATCGGCGCCCCGCCGCAGTTCATGGACTTCCGCTACACCGTCCACGACCGGTGGCACGGCGAGTTCCACCTCGACCACTGCGGCGCCCTGATGGACGTGGAGCCGATGGGCGACGACTACGTCCGGTCCATGTGCCATGACATCGAGGACCCCACCTTCGACGCCACCGCGGTCGCGACCAACCCCAAGGCCCAGGTGCGGCCGATCCACCGGCCGCCGCGCCGGCCCGCCGACCGGCGCCCCCACTGCGCGTGGACCGTGATCATCGACCGGTCCCACCCGGACGCGCAGGGCATCCCGCTCCTCGCCGACAACGAGCGGTCCCGCGCCGCGACCCTCGCCCTCGCGCCGATCGACCCCGCCGACGACGGCCTCGCCGACTACTCCGGGCCCCTGCTCTCCGACCTCGACTTCGCCGCCTTCTCCCGCTCCGCGCTCGCACGGATCGCCGACGAGGTCTGCCTCCAGATGCACCTGCTCAACCGGGCCTTCACGCTCTCGGTGGCCCGGCGGGCCGCCGACGACGGAGAACTGCTCCGCATCCGCCGCAAGCAGCTCGTCGGCATCGCCGGAGTCGCCGCCGAGCGGCTCGCCCGCGCCCTGGACCTGCCGCGCGACCCCGAGGGAGCGGCCCGCCTCCTCGCGGTGCACCCCCTCCTCAACCCCTCCGCCTACGTCGACGCCGACATCAACGGCGCGCGCGTGGCCGTCCGCCCGTCCCCGGCGCATGAGGACGGCGCCTGGATCTCGCTCTGCGGCCCCGCGTGGACGACCGCGCTCCAGGCCATCGTCCGCGCCGTGGACGCCCATCTCGACGTCGAAGTGACCGGTTCCGGTGGCGACTCGTGGGAACTGGCCGTCGTCCGCCGCGACGCCCCCGCCCCGGAGCCCGGCGAGGTGGCCGTCGTCCGCTTCAGCACCGGCACGGCCTTCACCTTCGAGCCCCGCCGGTCCCTGCCGATCACCCCGGTGTGACGCCGCCGGGGCGCAGGGCGGGAGCCAGCCAGCGGTACAGGACGGCACGCAGCCGGGCTTCGTCCTTCGGCGGCTCGCCCGGGTGCTGGAGCAGCGAGGTCAGCAGCCGCATGACGATCTCGGCGAGGCCGTCGAGGTCGTCCTCGCCGACACCGGCGGCCGCCCAGTCGACGGGGAAGCGGCGCAGCATCTCGGCGCCGTAGGCGATGGCGTCCGCGGTGGTGGCCCCGCGGCCGAAGGCGGCGGAGTCCTCCAGCTGGAGCAGCAGGCTCAGCCGCGGCTCGCCCGGAATGGTCCGCACACAGAAGATCATGCCTTCGACCACGGCCTCGGCCGGGTCGCCGACCCCCTGGAGGTGGGCGATCAGCCGGTCGACGAACGACTCGGCGCCCTGGGCCGCGACCTCGCCGATGATGTCGCTGATACGCCCGAAATGGCGGTAGACGGTCTGGCGGGTCACCCCGAGCTCGTTCGCGACGTCCGACAGGGTCGTCTTCACGACGCCGTGCCTGTCGATGCAGCGGACTGTCGCGTCGACGATGCGCTGCCGGGCCTCCGCCTCCGATGCGGGAGGCCGGCCTCCCCAGCCGTGGTGCCCCATGGGCTTCAGGATCGCACAGGCTCCGGCGTCCGCCGTGACGCGGCGGCGCGCAGCGCGGCCACGATGATCCCGGACGCGGCGACCGCGCACAGCGCGGCGTACCACAGGCTGCCGACCGGCGTGCCCTGCTCGGTGACGCCGCCGGTCGACGCGAGGTACGCCGGCAGCGCGACGAGCCACAGGACGACGTGGACGCCGAGGTACAGCGCCGGATAGATCCGCGCGAACAGCGGCGACACCACCGGGACGCCCTTGCCGGCGCGCTCCGCGCGCCAGGCGTCGGCGAGCAGGAGGAGACCGGCGACCCAGACCGCGGCGAGCTCGGCGGTGAGGATCGTCCGCTGGACCCCGAGGCGGCCTTCGAAGGCCCCGCTCGGGGCGCTCACCACGACCATCGCCAGGGGTGTCACGGCACCGGCGACGAGGGTGCGCCAGCCGATCCGCGGGCCGGTGAGCGCGCCGTCCCCGCCACCCACCAGGCGGACGACGAGGTAGGTCATCGCGCCGAAGGAGACCGAGGCGAAGAGCAGCATGCTGTTCATCGGCACCGAGGCGAGCGCCGGCTGGTTGATCTTCTCGTTGGCGGTGTTCCACGCCCACCAGCCCAACTGTGGACCGAGCTGGTCGAAGACCTCGTAGAAGACCTGGCAGGCGAACGCGACCGCCACCGAGCCGGCCAGCGGCCCGCGCCGCGCGAAGACGCCCAGCGCCCGGACGAGCTCGTAGGCGAGCTGCGAGATCGCGGGATAGAAGGCCACGATGTAGAGGGGCAGCCGGTCGTACATGAACTGCACGGTGAACACGTTGTGGGAGAAGATGAACCCGACGTGGTCCTGCAGACCGAACCAGCCGGGGAAGTACAGCGGCGGTTCGATCACCGCCAGGTAGACGACCGACGCGAACCACAGCGCGACGTTGACCGGGTCGCCGTCGCGCCGCCACCGCCGCCACGCATGGACCAGGGCGAACACCGCGCCGCCGACGATGAGCAGTTCGAGTACCGCCATGCTGCCGTCGGCGAGGTCGAACGGGTTGCGGAAGGTCACCACGGGATCGGCGCCGTGGCAGGAGAAGCCGAGCTTCTCGGCGACGCGCTCGGCCGCCGGATCGCAGGTGTCACCCATGAGCCGCCCCCTCGCGTCAGGTGCCGACAAGGTCGTCGCGGGCCGGCGAGGCACCGCGAGCACCGGTGTAACCGGTGAAGTCGATGCCTGGCGGATCCCGCCGGTAGTCGAACCCGTGCGGCACGACGGTGCGACCGAGCCGCTGCCGCAGCTTGTAGCGCGCGATCCCGAACCAGAACCGCGGATCGGCGGCCATCTGCCTGAGCGACCTGTCGAGGTTGAACACCTGGGCGAACGTCCGCTCGACGTAGGCGTCCTCGCGGCTCGCGGCGGTGATGGCGTTGAAGACCGGCCAGCTCAGGCGCGCGGTGAGCCCGCGGCGCCAGGCCGCGGCGACCTCCGTCCCGGTCGCGAAGTCGTAGGCCTGGTCACGGGCCATCGCCAGCATCCACGGCACCTGGAGGGACTTCTTCTGCCTGCCGAGGAACTCGCGCGTGAACGCGAGGTCGACGGCGTCACGCCTGCCCAGCACCTCGCCGAGGATGAGCGCGGAACGGGCGGCGGAGCTCATCCCCTGGGCGTAGAAGGGGTTGAAGGCGCAGATCGAGTCACCTACGCACACCAGCCCGATCGGGGGCGCGTCGAGCAGGTCGAAGCGGCGCCACTTGTTGCCGGTCGACCGCGTCAGATGCACCCCCGAGGTCGGCGTGCAGGCACGGGCCGCCTGCGCGAGCACCGGCGTCCGCACACGGTCCAGCGCGTCCTCGAACGCCTCGACCCTGCGCGGCATCTCGATGCCCCACGACCCCATGCACACGATGGCGCGATCCCCCTCGATGGGGAAGAAGTTGCTGAGGAACTCGTGCTCGGCAGGGTGGTCGCCGCCGTCCTGCGTCGGCGTGATGACCAGGTGCTTCCACCACCACGTCTCCGGGCGCCGCTCCGCCGGGGGCAGGTCGTACCAGCGCGAGGTGTAGGTGACCTTGGCGTCGAGCGTCCTCTCCGGCGGCGCGGCCCACCCGTCCGCGCCGAGCCACTCCACGACCGACGAGCCGCGTCCCAGCGCGTCCACCACCAGATCGGCGTCCAGGCGGCCCTCGCCGCCGTACTCGACGCCCTCGACCCGGCCGCTCGCGGTGCGGAGCCCGGTGACCGTCACGCCCTCGCGGATCTCGACGGCCGGCAGCTCACGCACCTGGTCGCGCAGAACCCGCTCGATCAGCACTCGGGAGCTGTACACCATCGTCATCGACCCGGACTTGCGCGGGGCCCAGCCGTCGTTCTCGCAGTAGGCCGCGTCCATCGACGGCATCAGGTGCATCCCGCCCGCGGCGATCAGCGCCTCCTCGAACCCGGGGAAGATCTCGCCGATCGCGCGCCGGCCGGAGTTGAGAAGGAAGTGCGGGTGCTTGCTCTGCGGAACGCCCCGCCGATGCTCGGCCCCCGGCGGCAGCCGATCCCGCTCCAGCACGACCACCCTCTCGAATTGCCGGGCGAGCACCCCCGCGGCGCACAACCCCGCCACGCTCCCGCCCAGCACCACGGCCGTCCCGCCCGGCATCCCGCCACCGCCCATCCATTCATACACTTAATGAGTGAATGTATGATGAGGGCATGGCAAGGTCAACAGGACCGCGGTGCTCTCTCCACTTCGTCGGCCGGGCCCGTCCTGGCCGGAAGAAACCTGCTCAGTCCGTCATGCCGACGCTGAAGGGCGGCACGGGAGGGTCGGAATGTGCGCTGCTGCCCACGACCACGATCTGCCAGCAGGGCTCACGCGCATCGTCGAGCTGGAACCACACGTAAACGACGGGGAAGGGGATGCCGGCTGGATCGCGGGGCGGGGTGGTGGCAGCGGCGGCGAGGCGCTGGGCCAGGATGCCGGCGTGGCTCGTGGTGAACTGCGCCCCAAGGCCGGCCTGCACCACCGTTGTAGCCCGGTCGCCCTGCCAGACCGTGAGCTGGTCACCGGTCACACCGATGCTGGTGATGGTGTCGGCACGGATGAGGTGGACGTCCTCGGTCACTAGCCAGACCACCGGAGAACTCGTGAACGCGTCGGGCTCCATAACAGCGGAGCCTAGAGGCGCCCGACGCGTCCGAAAAGGCATAACCAGGTCCTGAAACGGCTGCGAACACGTGAGACTGGCCCACGCCAGGTCGAGGGGCCCGACGACTATCGCCAGAGGTAGTCGTAGCGGGCCGGAGCCTGGGCGACCATGACCTGTCCGTCCCTGACCTGCCATTCGGTCTGGTGCCCTTGCTCATGGAAGACGAGGAAGAGGCCGGTGACGCGGTCGCCGTCCTCGTCAACGGCGGGAAGGGCGGCGATCCGCCGGACCTGGTCGAGAACATCATCGGAACCGGAAGAGCGAACGGCCCGGGCATAGCACGCGGCGTCGAGCCAGCCCCCTTCCGGAAACGCCCACCCCGCAGGGTCCCCACGGCGGATGATGCGCTCGGCTTCGCCCCTCTGCCCGTGAAACTCCACCCATCCCCGTATGTAAACCCATGCGCTCATGCCGCCATGATGCCGAGGACACTGCTTCACCGAGCAGATTGGGAGTCCCGTGAGCTGGTTGCCCCCTGAGGAGTACGTCCGGACACTTCCGAATGCCACCATGTACGCCGCCTTGTACTTCACCGACGTCGACGGCAATCCCCTCGCCCTGCGCTCAGCACTCAGCGTGGAGACCTGGCAGTTCCCCGGCGGCAACGTCGAGCACGGCGACGCCACCCCGTTCGCCACGGCCGTGCGGGAGTGCAGGGAGGAAACCGGCATCGAGTTCGACGGACCGCCCGTTCTTCTTCTGACGCACTTCCTCCCGGCTCAACCGGCGTGGCCCTGCGCGAAGATCGGGTTCGTCTTCGACGGCGGAACGCTCACGGCCGCCGAACTCGGCCGGATCGTCCTGGACCCGTCCGAGCACACGGAGTGGCGCGTGCAACCGATCGACACGTGGAAGGCGACGATGAGCCCGCGCTCGTTCACCCGAGTCGCGGCCGTGGACGAGGCCAGAAACAGCCGATCCGCGACGTTCCTCTGCGAACCCCCGACGGTGACGTAGCCCGTCCGGACGAGGAACGGGTCTCCTCAGGCTCTCAGCGGGAACCGGCCGGCTGTATCAGTGGCTCGATTCGTTTGGCGATGGCCGGGACGTCGTCGAGGACATGGGTGGCGACCTCCAGAACGGTGGTGAACCGGTCGTTCTCCGCTTTCGGGTTGAAGCGGGCTCCGTTCAGCTTGAGGAAGACGTCCGTCGCGGCGAAGGCGACCCGCTCGTTCCTGTCGGTGAACGGGTGGGAGGTGGTGCGAGTGGAGCAGCGCGGCGGCCTTTTCGAGCAGGGTGGGATAGGGGTCCACGCCGAACGTCACCGTGGACGGCCGCGCTGCGGCGGATGCGACCAGCCCGAAGTCCCGCACGTTGAGATGATCGCCCACGGCCCGGCGCCCGATGGCGACGATCTCCTCGGCCGTGCGCACGCTCACGCGTCGCCCAGCCGGTCCAGCAGGTTCCGGTGGTCGCGGGCGGTCTCGTCGGCGAGTTCGAGCACGTGGGAGAGTTCCCGGCGCTGCCGGTACTCCTCAAGCGCAGTGATCAGGATCGCGTTCTTGGACCTGTGCTCGGCCGTGGCCGCCTCATCGAGCCAGGCGTCCAGGTCATCGGGAAGGCGTGCCGCGAAGGCCATGCCGGGACTTTTCCTGTGTGAGGTCACTCTGGTATCGGCGATGGTACTAAGAACGGTTCGGCGGTGTCGGGGATCGCCTCCCAGGCTCCTTGCCGACTGTGTCTCAGGAGAGGCGGAAGGCGAGGAGGGTCTTGTCGTGGGCGGCCACGAGGGTGCGGTCGCGGGTGGTGAGCGCCCAGCGCTTGGTCGGAGCGGAAGCCGAGGCGGGGTGGTTCCAGACGAGTTCGCCCGTTTCAGCGTCCCAGCCGTAGAGTCCCGCGCCCGTGCCCGTCACGCCGGTGCAGATCATTCCGCCGGCGGCGATCAGCCGGGCGGTGCGGGCCGCGGGCGTGTTGACGGACCAGACCCGGCGGCCGGTGCGGGCGTCGAGCGCGACGAGCTGCGGGTTGTCGAGGATGTAGGCGTACTTCCCGCTGACCAGGAGGCTCCGTTCCTGCCCGCCGGGCGAGGCCGGCGTGTAGGTCCACCGCTCCCGGCCGGTGGACGCGTCCAGGGCGTACAGGGTCGGGCCGCCGGTGTAGACCGTCCCGCCGGCCACCACGAAGTTCTGCGAGAGCTGCGTTTCGTCCTGGGGCTTCGCCGCGGCCTTGGGGAGTTCGACGCTCCAGAGCGTGCGGCCGGTGTCGGCGGCCAGCGCGTAAAGCGTGACGCCCGACGGATTGCGGAAGATCAGGTTCCCGCCGCCCTCGGGGACGAAGGTCAGGCTCCCGTCCGGATCGGACCAGCGGAGCGCGCCCGTCGCCGTGTCGAGCCCGACGAGCAGGCTCTTCGCCCCCTGGTTGCCGATCGCGACGACGGTGCGGTTCGTGATTCCGTAAAGGAAACAGAGCGAGGTCGGGGAGGGCCACTCGTAGGCCCAGAGGCGCGTGCCGGTGGCGGCGTCCACGCCGAAGACGGTGTGGTTCTGGCCGGTGAGGACGAGTACCCCGTTGTCCGGTCCCTGCAACTCGGGGACGTCGTCCCCGCCGGTCACATCGCTGGTCCATCTCACCCGGTGGGACTCGTCCACGGCGATCAGCCGGCCGCCGTCGTCCGGGACCCCGTAGACCAGGTTCGGTCCGAAGGCCGCGACGGAGAACCTGCTGGACCATAGCTGCCGCCCGGTGTCGAGCGAGTGCCAGCGGTACACCGGTCCCTCGTCGTGGGGGACGACCGTCCGGGAGAGGACCTCGACGGCGAAGCCCCGGTCGCCGAGGTCGCCGATCGTCGTCCGCCACAGCGGCTTCGGCGGGGCGGGCCTCCGTCCGGCCCCGCCGTCGGCCGTGGCCAGTGCAGCGGCCGTCCCGCCGCCGACGACGGCGAGTCCCGCGGCGGCGGCGCCGCCGAGCAGCAGCCGCCGGCGGGTGCGGGACCGGGCGAGCTCCCGCATGTCCAGGAGGAGCGTGTCCTCCCGCTGCCGCAACTCCTCGCCGAGGGGGCCCGGAAGCCACCCGGCGGCCGCCGGGTCGGCCGCGAGAAGCGACGGCAGCAGCTCGGTGGGCGGGCGCTCGCCGGGGTCACCGCTCAGGCAGGCGGCCACCAACCGCTCCAGGGACGCCGGGACGCCGTCCAGATCGGGCCCCTCGTGCAGGGTCCGGTGAATGACCGCGGCCAACGCGCCTCTGCCGAACGGGGGACGACCGGTGGCGGCGAAGGCCAGCACCGCCCCGAAGGCGAACACGTCGGCGGACGCGGTGAGCGTTCCGCCGCGGATCTGCTCGGGGGCCATGTAACCGGGGGAGCCGATGATCTGCCCCTCGGAGGTGAGCGCCCGCGTGGGCCCGTCGGCGGACGCGTCGACGGCCCTGCTGATACCGAAGTCGATGACCCGGGGCCCGTCCTTGGCCAGCAGGATGTTGGCCGGTTTGAGGTCGCGGTGCAGCAGCCCCGCCGCGTGGATCGCGATCAGCGCCTCGCCCAGCCCCGCGCCGAGCGTGCGCAGCAGCGGCTCGGGCATCGGCCCGTACCGCTCGACCGTCTCCTTCAGGCTGAGGCCGTTGACGTACGCGGTCGCCAGCCACGGGACGGCCCCGTCCGGCTCGGCCTCGACCACCGGGCTGGTGAACGCGCCGCTGACCCGCTGGGCGGCGGCGACCTCGGCCGCGAACCTGGCCCGGAACCCCGGGTCCCCGGCGAGCTCCGGCCGCACCACCTTGATCGCCACCGCCCGCCCGGCCGGGGACGCGCCCAGGTAGACCCGTCCCATGCCGCCCTCGCCCAGCCGCCGCAGCACCCGGTACCCGCCGATGCGCTCGGGGTCTTCGGGCCCGCGCGCGGCCGTCACGAGCCCGCCCGGAAGCAGAGCAGCCGCTGATGATCGGTCGCGAAGATCGACGAGCCGGACACGACGACGCCCCATTCCCTGGCGCGATGGACATCGCCCCAGTGCACCCACAGCCCCCGGCCGGAGGCCGTGGCGGCGAAGAGGCCGTGGGGCGCGCCGCCACCGAACGCGGCCGCGATGACGTCGTCCGAAGCCGCGTCCCGCCCCGGCTGGTCGACGAACTTCTCCGGGCCGGCCAGCGTCCACGCGGGGGCCCCGGTCGCGCGGTCGTGGGCGTGCAGATCGTCGCCCCTGAAGATCACGTTGCGGCCCGCGAGCAGGACGGAGGGGAACTCCGCGCCGGTGGTCCGCGACCACACCCTCTTCCCCCCGGCCGTGTCGACGGCCTGGAGCGTGTCGGCGAAATTCCCGAAGACCCTGCCGCCGGCGACCGTGATGCCCTGGGTCAGCCACTCCCGCCCGTTTCCGGACCAGTCGACGCTCCAGCGCCTGCGGCCGGTGGCGAGGTCGACGGCGCTGAGCGTGTGCTCGACGTTGAGGTACAGACCGTTCCGGTCGAGGGTGCCCTCGATGACCGAGTCGGCGACGGGGAACCGCCACCTGGCCTTGCCGCCGGCCAGGTCGACGGCCCACACGGCCGGGACGTCCTCGTCCGAGTAGGTCCCCGATTCCAGCAGGACCGCGCCGTCGGCCACGCCGAAGACGGAACCGGGAAACGCGCCGTCCGGCATCGGCAGATGCGTCGGCTCACCGGACGCCGCGTCGACCAGGGTGATCGTCGTCTTCCCGTCGAGACCGCCGCCGTTCGGGAGGACGAACGTCGACTCGTGGACCGCGCCGCCCGGGAACATGCTGACGTCCGCCGTCCACAGCCGCCGCCCCGACGCCGCGTCCACCCCGTACGTCGCGTCCTCGCCGCCCCACAGCACGACACCGCCCGAGACCAGCAGGTGCGACTCGTCGGACGAGACGGGCGCGGGCGGGACGAACGTCCACGCCGGCGCGGGCGCCGTGGCGAGGGCGGTCCCACGGGGCGCGGGCCTGGCGGGCTTGGACTTCCCGCCCGCCAGGGCCCAGCCCGCCGTCCCCGCGCCGATGCCGGTCACGGCGACCGCCGCCCCGGCGCCCAGCCCCAGCACGCGCCGACGCCGCAAGCCACCGGAGACCGTCTCCTCGATCCTCGGCAGCGGCGGCGGCAGCGCCACCGGCCCGGACGAGATCCGGTTCGCCTCGGCCTCCCTGGCCGCCAGGTCCCGGCGCAGGGCCGGGGTGAGGAGCGCTGAGAAGTCAACGGGGGTCAGCGCCGCGAGCACGTCCGCCAGCAGAGGCCGCCGCGCCGGTTCCTTGTCCAGGCAGGCGGCCAGGATGCCCCGCAGCGACGCGGGCAGCCCGTCCAGGCCGGGCTCGCCGTACATGATCTCGTAGAGCAGCGCGCCCGGGTCGCCCTCGCCGAACGGCCGGGCCCCCGTCGCCGCGTAGACCAGCACGCCCCCCAGCGCGAACACGTCCGCCGCGGGCCCCGCGTCCTTGGCCCCGGCGATCTGCTCGGGCGCCAGGTACGCCAGCGTGCCGATCATGCCGCCGGTACGGGTGATCTGCGTGGCGTCGACGACCTTGGCGATCCCGAAGTCGATGATCCTGGGGCCGTCCTCGGCCAGCAGGACGTTGCCGGGCTTGAGGTCGCGGTGCACCAGCCCCGCCCCATGGACGGCCTGCAGCGCCTCGGCGAGCCCCGCACCCAGAGCACGGACCGCGGGTTCGGGCAGCGCCCCACCGTCCTCGACGGCCTCTTTCAACGTGGGCGCGGGCACGAACGCGGCGGCGAACCAGGGCTGCGCCGCGTCCGCGTCGGCGTCCAGCACGGAAGCCGTGTACAGACCGCTGACCTTCCCCGCGGCGCCGATCTCACGGCGGAACCGCTCCCGGAAGCCCGAGTCCCCGACGGACTCAGGCCGGACGACCTTGAGAGCCGCAAGCCGACCACCTGGCGACCGAGCGAGATAGACGACACCCATCCCACCCGCCCCGAGCCGGGCAAGAACCCGATACCCGCCGACGCTGGAGGGATCCCCCGGCTGGAGTGGCCCCATCCCGCTCCCACCTCGACAGAACAAACGTGTCTGTAAGTCTACCGAACCAGCCCCCGGCACACCCTCGACGCCGCAGACGAAGGCCATCTCCATGAGCAGCACACAGAGGGCCCGGTGGGGGGACATGTCACTCCACCAGGGCGCTCAGCAGGCCCTGGCTGACCAGCGAACGGACGTCCCCACTGCGCGCAACGTGGCCATCCGTTCCGCGATCGCCTCCGCTACGCTTCGCCGATGGCGAGGGCGAACGCTGACCCAGGACTCATCGCACAATTTCGGGGTGGCCTGGAAGCCGGCTTGCTGCACGTGACCGACTCGGAGTCCCGTGAGTACTTCGATCCCGACGACTGCGCGAGCGGCTTCGTCGCCGGCCGCACCTTCCTGATCGTTGGCACGGCCTGCTTCGTTGACGATCTCGTAGAGGTGCGCGTCCGCAGTAATGGCTCGCGCAGTCACCGCAACCACGACCAATTCGCAACAGAGGTCGATGTGACACTGAGGTGACGAGCCGGCGCCGCCGGGTCGGAGGAGCCGTCTCGGGTAGCACTGCGCCGACACGTGGCCTACAAGGAGCGGGGACGCTCCCTACCGAGAGGCCGCCAGGCAGCCGCATGGCAGGCGTGACCAGGGTATCCGCGCCAATCTCGCCGCAGCGGCCTCGGACGCCTCCATGTCACGGCGAACACCACGGCCACCCGCGAACTGGCCAAGCCCACTGACTTCCACAACCGCGCCGCCCGGGAAACCGCCCGCCACCGGAACGCGATATGGAAGCGCCTTGCGCGGCAGCGGAGACGCCCACGATCCCCGACCACGCATCGCTGCGAGGCTGCGCCACCGCAAGCCGATTCGGGGGACCGGCCGCGTCGCCCCTAACTCGACTTGCGGTTCTTGCGGCGGCTGCGCCAAGCGGAGAAAGCCTGAGAGGCCCTGATCACAAAGGAAGGGTCTCCGCCACCCTGCAGCGACTGTGTCCCGATGAAGTTCGCATTGGGATCCTGACGTCGCTCATACTCGGCGTTGCTCTGCCCAGGAATGCGCTTTTCGGGTGCGGCCATCATTGCTCCAACAGTCGTTGTGGATCTTGCCTCACAGAACAAGTCGCCCTTTCAACACTCTGACGCAACCCGTCGCGCTCCGGTTGCCCCTACGGGGACAACCATGGCCACCCACCGCACCCCCCGCCTCAGAGTGCGTCCACCAAGGCCGTCAACCAGGCGCGCAGCGCGATCCACCACTTTCGCAGCAGGGGCCTGCCTCTCGCAGCCAGCGCGGCATCGTCTCGCGACATTGCTGTCGCACCCGCTACCACGGACTCGATCCGACAAGCCGAGCCACGAGTGAGACATCCAGAGGGCAGAGGAGGGCGAGCGAGATGGTTCGGCAGCTCCCGGAAAGGGGCGGATCGTGAGGCAGATGAGCCAGGACGAGCTGCTCGTCCTCCCCACCACGGTCAGCGTCGAGACCGCAGCCCGCGCCCTCGGGGTCGGACGTACACGCGCCTACCAGCTCGCCCGGCGAAGCAGTTCCCTGCAAGGGAATCCGCATCGGCACGAGCTACCGCATCGTGACGGTCGCTCCCGAACGCGTCCCCGGCAGCCACGTCCCCCGTAAGGATCCTTAGCGAACCGAAGGCGGTTTTGGTCCGTAGTGGGCATATCCGGTCTTCGGGTTCGGAACAAGGGACGACGTATGAGGCTCGGCAGGCTGACCACGGCCGCTGAACGCATCGGCAGGTGGACCGCCGACGAGCAGTGGCGGACGCCGTGCTTGCGTTTGAGTGCGCTCGAACTTCTAGCGTCGCCGGCATGACATCTCAAGCAGGGACTTCGCGGACATGGATCATCACTGGCGCGTCGGCGGGCTTCGGGCGCGCCATCGCGGAGTGCGCGGTCGGGCGGGGCGACAACGTGGTGCTGGCCGTGCGGCGGCCCGGGTCGGTGGCCGACCTCGCGGACGCCCACCGCGGCCAGGTGCTGGTCGTCGAGTTCGACGTGCGTGACACCGGGCGCGCCGGGGACGTCGTACGGTCGGCGGTCGACCGCTTCGGTCGGGTGGACGTGCTGGTGAACAACGCCGGCCGCGGGGTCGTCGGCGCGGCTGAGGAGGTCGGCGAGGAGGAGCTTCGTGCGTCTTTGGAATTGCACCTGCTGGGTCCGGCGGCGCTCGTGCGGGCCGTCCTGCCGTACTTCCGCGAGCAGGGGTCGGGCACGATCGTGCAGATGAGCAGCCAGGGCGGGCGCATCTCCTTCCCCGGTGTCGGCGCGTACTCGGCCGGCAAGTTCGCGCTCGAAGGCTGGTCGGAGGCGCTGGCCGGCGAGGTCGCGCCGTTCGGGGTCCGGGTGATGATCGTCGAGCCGAGCCGGTTCCGCACCTCCTTCAACGCGCCCGACGTGCTCGGGATCGCCGACGCCAGCACCGCCTACACCGGCCTCCTGCGAGCCGTCCGCAACGACATGGCGAGCGCCGACGGGATCCAGGAGGGCGATCCGGTACGGGCCGCGGAGATCATCGTGGACCTGGTCGCCGGTGACGAGGTGCCGTTGCGCCTTCCGCTCGGGCGTGAGGCGGTCGAGCGCATCGGAAGGTCCTACCGGCAGAACCTGGAGGAGCTCGAACGCTGGGCCCCTACCGCACGTGCCGCCGATTTCCCCGGCGCCGCCGCATCCGCCCGGCCGATCTAGAGTGGCGCCATGGCCACGGACGATCTGATGTCGAAGGCGCTCGCCGCCCTCGACGAGGTCGACGGCCCGATGTCGGTCGAGGTGATCCACCGCCTTGTCGACGTCGGCGCCGCCACCGACCCCATGACCATCACAGAGGTCGCCGACCTGCTCGACATGTCGCCGCACACGCTGCGCTACTACGAGCGGATCGGGCTGGTCCAGGTGGGCCGCGACGCCAGCGGACACCGCAGCTACGACGCGCAGGCGGTACGGCGACTGGTGTTCCTGACCCGCATGCGCCTGTCCGGGATGGCCATGCGCGACCTCCAGCACTACATGCGGCTGGCCGACGAGGGCGAGGGCACCGTCCCCGAGCGCCTCGACCTGCTGCTCGAACACCGCGACACGATCCGCCGCCAACTCAAGGAACTGACCCTGTCCCTGGCGGCGACCGAATACAAGATCGCCACCTACGGCGGCCACACCGGCCCGTCATCAGCGGGCAAGGCCTGACCAACCGAACCGTGCCGAACGGATCCACCCTTAGCCGGCACATCAACGCCGACGGCATCCACTAGAGACCAAGCTGATCAAGAGACAGATGCACGGCCGGGCGCGCTTCCACCTCCTGCGCCACCGAATCCTCCTCGGATGAGCCTCACCCTCCGCTACCACCGAAAGAGCGACAGAGCCGAAAACCCTAGAGTCCCGGGCTGTCCGGCCTACGGCCGGACAGCCCCTCACAAGATCTTCAGCAGTCTTCTAGGACGTGTTTCAAAGGCGGGCCAGTAGCCAGTCGTTGATGCAGGCGATGTGGAGAACGTCATGGCTGCCGCAAGGGTGGCTGTAGGGCGGGCTTCAGTCGGTGCTCTGGGTGTTGCCGGTGGCGGGGTCGACGGCGGCGGCGAGGGCGTGGATGAGTGGGTTGGTGTCGTTGGCGCGCCAGGCGAAGGCCCATTGAATGGGTGGGGCGTCGCGGACGGGGACGTAGGCCACGTTGGGGCGGGGGTAGTAGCGGGGCGCCTCTCCTGCCGCGGCGGCGACGGCCGTTCCGTCTCCGATCGTCTTCAGTTCGTCCTCCCAGTCGGAGACGATCGGGCCGCGGGCGATGGGACGCCCGGAGGGAGTGTGGAAGGGATGGAACGTCTCCTCCATGGGAGCCGATATCGCCGACCGGTGCGCGATGAAGGTCAGGTCGCCGAAGTCTTCCAAAGTGACCGATGCGCGGTCGGCGTAGGGGTGGGAGGCGGACATGGCGAGGACGACCGATGATGTGTGGGTGACCGGGCCGATGGTGATGTCGGGTTCGCCGACCGGAAGCCACAGGAGGGCCACGTCGAGCTCGCCCTTCCGCAGCGGGGTGAGCGGGTCGACGGTGTTGATCTCGCGGTGCACGAGCTGGACGTCGGGGTGCTGGGTCCGGAACCGGTCCAGGATCCCCTGGATGAGCAGTCCCTGCGGCCCCATGCTGCCGAGTGTGAGGACACCGCTGATTCCCCGGGCGATCAGCCTGGCGCGTTCCAGGCTGGTGTTGAGGTCGGCGTAGACCAGTTGCAGGTCGTCGCGGAGTTGCCGACCCAGCGGGGTGAGGTGGACCTGGCGGCGGTTGGAGCGGTCGAACAGCTCTCCGCCCAGGCGGCGTTCCTGTTGGCTGATCGCTTGACTGATGCGGGGCTGGGACACGTGCAGGCGCTCGGCGGCGCGGCCGAAGTGCAGCTCTTCGGCCACCGTCAGGAAGATCTCGATGTCCCGGAGCTCCACTGGCGTCCCTCCGCAGAAATAACCCGTGTGTTATCGACGTACGCGCGAAGTCTATCTTGATCGATTTTGGTGTTTCGAAGAGAGTGGACCGCAGGTCACCACGCAATCAGCCGAGGAGACCAGTGGGCGGCATGCGCGCCTCAAGGCCGCAAGCAGCCCTGCGCGCGTCAGTCGGGCGGGCGCGAGATCCACGGTGACCCCGGCCTCGGACTTTGACGAGAGCGCGTGGGGCGAGAACACCGATCTATGACGAGCACATTGGTCAGGCAGGGGAGGACAAGGATGTTGCGGGAAATGCGCTACCGCGGACCGTCGCTGGAGGAGCTGCACGAGAACTACGCCAAACGGCACCGGATCGACAAGGCCGCGCCCATCCATTCCGCGCACGAGGTGGTGATCGACGCACCGGCCGAGCGCGTATGGGCCCTGCTCGCCGACCCTGCTGGATGGCCGAGCTTCGACCCGGCCATCCGCGACGTACGCGTCGCAGGCAGTGACGGCGCCGCGGTGGACATGCAGTTCGTCTGGGTGAACGGGCGCACCACCATCACCTCACGGTTCGCTGTCGTCGAGCCTCTTCGCGAGATCACCTGGACTGGCACGGCGATGGGCTCACGCGCCGCCCACCGGCACCTCATCACGCCCCACCAGGACGGAACCACCCTCCTGCGAACCGAGGAGTCCATGTCTGGCGCCCTTCTCGGCCTCTTCTACAACAGCGCAAAGCTGCACGCCGAGCTCATCCGCTGGCTCACCTCGATCAAAGCCGCCGCACAGCAGTGATGACACCCAGGTACTCCACCGCCTGCACCGCCACCCGAAAAGCATCAGGCCTGGTCGTTAGGCGGGTCTGATTAACCCCCAGGAGTACACCGGTGCCCGAGGGGCTGTACCAAGCACAAACCCGGCGGGTCACTAGTTGATCAGCCGGATGCCATGACGGCGCAGGCAGGGCGGTTGACGGCCGAGGAGTAGGCATTGTCGGCCCGTACCCGCTCTGGCCGGGCGTGGCGCGCCCGGGCCCGATCCGCGGCCCCGCGAGTGCCTCCAGCACGGCCTGGAACGGGGTGAGTCACCGCGCTGTCCGGCGTTACCAGCAGCGCCAGTACTCCTGGCCCTGTCCGCAGGCCAGGTGGATCTTGGTGGTGAGCCCGCCGCGTGAGCGCCCCAGCCTGTGGTCGGCGGTTCAGGTGAGCCGCTACCGCTCGGCGGCCCATGCTGGGGGCCGGTGCGGGCACCGGCGGCGTGCCGGTGGGCACGGCAGACGGTGGAATCCACCCCGACCTGCCGGGTGATCAGTCCGTCCGCATCGGCGCAGGACTGCGAACAGGTGAGGATCTGGGCCAGATCCCGGCCCGCTGGCACGGCTCTGGCACGAAGACGAGAAACGGCCCCGAGGAAGAGCAGAAGCCCAGGTCGCCGGACGCCGGTTGACCTGGGCTTTTGGGGTGGGAGCGGGCGACGGGAATCGAACCCGCGTAGCCAGTTTGGAAGCGGCAGTTGAACACCTCTCGGAGATCGCCCCCGACCCACTAAACTGCAGGTCAGAGGCTGTTTCGTATGCCATCCTGTGCTCGCCGATGTCGCTCGGATTTCCATGATCCAGTGACAAATGAGCGACAAATGATCTTCGGGGGATCATGGGTTTCACACGCAAGCGCAAGGGGCCCGAGGGCACCCGATACCAAGCGCTTTATGACGACGCTCGGGGCGTCCGCCAGACGGCCGGCACCTTCGGCACCCGCAAGGAGGCCGACCGCGCCTGGCACGAGCCGAGTCCCGCATCGCCGAGGGCAAAGCGGGCGACCCCCGCCGAGCCCGCCAGACCTTCCGCACCTACGTCGAGGAACGCTGGTTCCCGAACCACCGCATCGAGGCATCGACCCGCCAGGACTACGCCTACGCCCTCGCCTCCCACGTCATGCCGTACTTCGCCGACATGAAGCTGCAGGACATCACCTCAGAGACCGTCCGCGAGTGGATCACGCACCTCAAGAAGCAGGGCGCCTCCGCCTACCGCATCAAGTACTGCAAGACGGCGATCCTCAACGCCATCTTCACCACCGCCGTCAACGACGGCGTCCTCGTCTACCACCCGAGCCGCGGCGTGAAGACCGACCCCGTCCCCGAGAAGCCGCGCCAGATCATCACCGCCGACCAGTTCGCCCGCATCTACGAGGCCCTCCCGGACGCGACCGCCCAACTCCTCGTCGAGACCGACATCGAAAGCGGCCTCCGCTGGGGCGAACTGACCGAACTCCGCGTCAAAGACCTCGACTTCGCCACCGGCATCCTCACCGTCAGCAGCTCCGTGGTCGAACTCGTCCCCAAGTTCCACCCCGAAGGCCGCCGCTTCCTGGTGAAGGACTACCCCAAGGGCAAGCGCTGGCGCCGCTTCAAGCTCAGCCCTCAGATCGTCGCCAAGCTAAAAGCCCACACAGAAGCCAACAACCTCGCCCCCGACGACCTCTTCTTCAGCCGCCACCGAGCCGAGCCGCCCAACCTCGAACTCCTAGACCCCGACGCCCTCACCTTCGAAGCCCCGAACGGCCACACCTACACCCACGGAACGACCACGGCCTACAGCCTCGGCAAGTGCAAATGCCACCACTGCCGAGCCGCCTACGCCGCCTACCGGGCCGAGCGCCGCGCCCAGGGCAAGGACAACCCCCGCAAGCCCCGCGTCATCGACGACTACCCCCACATCTCCGCGAACTGGTTCCGCACCCGCTGCTGGCACCCGGCCCGAGCCGCCGCCGACCTCGGCTGGTCACCCCGCATCCACGACCTCCGCCACGCCCACGCCTCCTGGCTCCTGGCCGGCGGCGCCGACCTGTAGGTCGTTAAAGAACGCCTCGGCCACCGCAAGATCTCCACAACCGAGCGCTACCTCCACACCCTCCCCACCGCCGACGAAACCGCCTTGGAGGCCCTAGCCAAGATCCGCGCCACCCAGGGCAGCCAGGACGCACCCTCAGACCTAGAAGCCCAACTAGCCGAAGCCCAAGCAAAGATCACCCAACTACAGGCCGTCCTAGCCGACCAGCTGATCGCCCAGCACACCGAATCAAGACCGAACCTGCGCTCCGTGTAGCGCGCCTCAGGATGGATCCGGGAGCGGAGGAGTCGACATGATGGCGTCCACGTACTCGGAGGCCGAGGTTCGCGAGTGAGGCCGCGAGCCTGTCTCGTCTTCCCGCAGCGAGGAAATGCGTCAGGCCAAGACCCACTAGCTCGTACGTGAGTTCTGCCCTCTCGCCGGGACAGTCGGCTCCTACCATTGGTAGGATTGAGTCGTGGACGCCAAGCGAACTCCCGCCAACCAGCCTCTTCGTGTCGCGAAGCGCCGCAAGACCGCGAGTGGGCACAGCGCGACCGAGAAGTTGTCGGCCACCATCCGCCGCGGCCGCAAGGCCGAGATCCGCGAACAGGCCCGCAAGCTGGGCCTGTCCGATTCCGCCTACGTTGATGAAGCGATCGCGGCCAAGCTCCAACTCGACGCCCTCGCCGAGTTCGTTGACGAGCTGGAAGAACAGCACGGGCCGTTCAGCGAGGACGAGATCCAGGCCGCCCTCGCCTCCTGGCCGTCTGCGCAAGATCAGTGAGCGCCGCTCGAGGCCGTCGGGCCACCAGGCTTGGCGGGATCCTGGTACTCGACAACGACGCCATCAACAAGGCGGCCACGGACCGCAACATTGCGATCTTCTTCGCTGCTGCGCTGCGCAAGCAGGCACGATTGGTCACGTCCAGTGTCGTGCTGACGGAGATCTTGCGCGGCTCCGACCGTGACACGAAACTGAACCACGTGCTGTCCAGCACCAGAACGGTCGTCGAGCCTGTCACCGAGGACCTTGCACGCGCTGCCGGGAAACTGATCGGTGACGCGGGGTTCGACTCGACGGAGGTTGTTGACGCTCTGGTCGCCGCGACGGCTCACATGTACGCCGACCGGGCGGAAGCGGCAGGACAACAGCCCGATGTGCTGATTTTGACCGCCGACGCCACCCACCCGCCGGGGCTGGCCGGTGACCGAAAGGGAATAAGAGTGCAGAACGTGATGGACATTCACTCTTCCTGAAGCCCGATTGGCGCGACCCACTGGACGCTGGGGGATGGCCGTATCGGCGGCGGAATCGAAGTGTCGGCAGCCCTCGGTGGCAGTGGTGGCAGCAGAGCGGGCTTCACCCCATGCCGGCCGGCGGCGGACGCTGTGCTTGCGTTTGAGTGCGCTCGAACTTCTAGCGTCCCTGGCATGACATCTCAAGCAGGGACTCAGCGGACATGGATCATCACTGGCGCGTCTTCGGGCTTCGGCCGTGCCATCGCCGAGTGCGCGGTCGGGCGGGGCGACAACGTGGTGCTGGCCGTGCGGCGGCCCGGGTCGGTGGCCGACCTCGCGGACGCCCACCGCGACCAGGTACTGATCGCCGAGTTCGACGTGCGTGACACCGGGCGCGCCGGAGACGTCGTACAGGCGGCGGTCGAGCGGTTCGGTCGGGTGGCTGGCCGAACGAGGGCGACGACACCGTCCCCGAGCGCCTCGACCTGCTGCTCGAACACCGCGACACGATCCGCCGCCAGCTCAAGGAGCTGACCCTGTCCCTGGCGGCGACTGAGTACAAGATCGCCACCTACGGCGGCCACACCGGCCCGTCATCAGCGGGCAAGGCCCGACCAACCGGCACTGAACCGCGCCGACCGGGCCCACCGCGTCCAATCGGCACGATCCCCCCGTCTTCAGCACTCGGGCGAAGACATCGGCTCGACGCGGACGTCATGATCGGCGCCGACGACATCCACCCGCGGACCCGCCAGATCATCGATCCGGACGCACGGGAGCGGGGAACCGCGTTGAGGACGCAAACTCCGCCACCGTGCTGATCCTCCGCCGGTGCCGGTCAGACCGTGATCAGAAGCGCCGCAGTCGAACCAGGATGACGGCCAGACGTGCCAGATCCCAGTGACAGTGGGTGACAAATGATCTTTAGGAGGGCGGCCAACATCGCCCCATAGAGCTCTGAGCTGGGGAAATTAGAGAGCGGGCGACGGGAAGGACAGATCCGCGCGTACGAGTGCTCTGGCTCGCAGGGGGCGGGGGAAGTGTGCTCCCGAGTCGTGCTCGATCTGCCTTGCCCTTCGGCATTCACATCAAGGCAGATCAACGCCCGCCTTCTTGAGGTACTTGTAAGCGCGCGCGCCCTAGACATTCCTCGGCCGTGTCAGCATCGACTCGAACCCAACTTCCGGCAAGTGGTCCTCCGCTTGCGTGAAACGTCCAAGGGCGGGCCCCACGCTCGGCATCGACTCTGAGAAGCGCGTTCACGCCCTGCTCTAAGAGCCACTCCAGTAGGAAGCTGGCATCATCCATGGCGGAACCATATCGGCGGCGTCGCGGCCTGGTGACGGCCGTTTGCTGAGCACCTGGCGACAGCTGCACGACGCGCGGCGGGGCGCTCGCCGCCCCTTGACCGGCCGCGCAGGTCGTCGTCGTTGATGTCCGACCTTCAGAGCCCTCAATAGGCGGACGGGTTGTACCCTGGCTCGCGGCAGGCGCCCTGGCGCTACTTGGAGTCGGTAGCCTGATTCGTCCGAGGGTAAAAGTGAAGCGTTGGCTCGCGTCCCGGCAAAGGTCCTGACCTACTCACGATCGACTCATACGGCCTCACCCACATCCGAGGCGATCACATGTTCGGAAAGTACACCGCAGTCGGACTAAGCACTGGCCTCCTGGTCGGTGCTGTAGGCACTTACCTCCAAGATGTCGACCATCCAAACAGCGACTCCGTTATCGGAACCGGGGTGCTGGGGGCGCTCGCTGGGTTCCTTGCCGGTTTCCTAACGGCAGTCACCACTCTGGCGCTCCGCCGCCTGCAGGATCGACGGGCCAGTCGAAGCGATTAGGGCCGCGAGAAGAAGCAGCGCGCAAGGCGGTTGCCCAACTCAACAGCGGCGCTCAGCACGTCGAGGCCCTAAAACCGATGCCGGAGCACGAAGGGTCGTCCTGCCGACGGCGATCCTGCCCGAGCTTGGGCGCACCTCGACGCCTACGCCGAGCCCGGCCCGAACGGACGGGTGTTCGCCGTCCCGGAGGGCGGCGCGCCACAAGCGAGCGTGACAAGAAGATCGCCGATGGACTCAACCTGATGATCGGAGGGCGGCTGATGGTGCCACCGCCGGACGAGCCGGAGGGGCCGTCAGGAGCGCTCATCCCGGCCTGATCTGGCACGAAGACGAGGAACAGCCCCGAGGAAGAGCAGAAGCCCAGGTCGCCGAACGCCGGTTGACCTGGGCTTTTGGGGTGGGAGCGGGCGACGGGAATCGAACCCGCGTAGCCAGTTTGGAAGACTGGGGCTCTACCATTGAGCTACGCCCGCGGAGCGTGTGAAGCCTGGTGGGCCTCGGTCGCCATCCCGTAGCGTACAGGGTTCTCGGGGTGGACGTGTCCGGGGCGGAGCGGGCGGGGGCCGATCGGGACTACACTTCTCGCGTCATCGCGTTCGGCGGTGGTGTGCGGGCTGTAGCGCAGTTTGGTAGCGCACTGGCTTTGGGTGCCAGGGGTCGTGGGTTCAAATCCCGCCAGCCCGACCGTTGACCCGTCTCCCTCGCGGGGGGGGGCGGGCGTCCAGGGGCGGCGGCCCTCCGGGAGGGCGCCGTTGAGGATCTTGAATCTTCCGGGCCTTGTCGACAGGTCTCGGTGCCTGTGCGGTACTTAGCGGAAATAGCATTATGCATTTGTAGCGTGACGGTAAGTGACGCTTGGGTGTGCTATAGGAAGGTGCGCAGGGGCGAGGAACGTCTGGGGTCGTGTCCGGTCGGCCGCGGGAGCGGATCGGGCTGGGGTGGCGGCGTCCGAGCGTTCGCAGGGGGGCTGCTGCCGGGGCGGGGTTTCCTCGGCCGGCTGTCTGACGGTTCCGCCGCCTGCATCCAGGAGGCGTTCGGCTGCGGTGGTCAGCCGACGCCTCGTTCGTTTCCTATGGCCTCCTAGGGGGTCTCCATGGCACGGCATACCTTCGGCCGGACGCCGGCCGATCGAACGATGGTTCCGGGCGCCGTCACGTCTCACGGTGGCGTCATGACCGCACCGGCGCTTCTGGCCGGGCCCACCGAGGTCACCTTCTGGTCCGACGCCGTCAGCGGGGTCCGGTACACCGACCTGCTGGACGGGGCGGGCGTGGCCGTCAGCAGCATCGTGTCCTCCGACGGGACGGACGGTCTCCCGGTCGGCACGATCCCGGAGTTCCAGGGGCCGGACGGTGAACCGTACGGGCCCGCCGACATGTGGGCGGACTTCGGCGGCGCCCGGTTCAAGCTCGTCGCGTCCGACCTGGGCTTCGCGTCGGCCGTCCGGGCCGGGGCAGGCGCCGGGTCTGAGGGTCCCCCCGGAACGGTGTGGGTCGACGCGGCCGGGGCGCCCTACTTCGCGGACGGGACCGGCCTCACCGACTCGCGCGCGTCGATCCAGGCCGCGATCGACGACGTCGCGGCGGCCGGTGGCGGGGTGGTGTCGCTGGCGCGCGGCACCTACCAGATCGGGTACGTCGCCAACGCGGGCGGCACCGGGGCGGCGGGAGGTCTGCAGCTCAAGGACAAGGTGTGGCTGCGCGGGGAGGGCATCGGGACCCGTCTGGAGGCCACGGGGACGTGGTCGACGCTCGCCGGGCTGGTCGGCATCGGTGACCGGGCGGTCAGCCGCGCGGTGCGGGACGCCCGGGTGTCGGACATGTGGCTCAAGGGGACGCCCGGCGCGTCCTTCGCCGGCTCGCCCGCGGCCAACGTCCACGGCGTGCTCCTCAACACGGTGGGCGTCACCGGGGAGCCGGACGCGGTGCACCGGCTGCACGACCTGTGGATCTGGGACACCGAGGTCGGTGTGGCCCTCCTCGGCACCGACGACCAGGCCCTGCAGGTCCAGCGCATCAGGGGGCGGCACTTCCGCCGCCAGGGGCTGCTCGTCGGGAAGGAGTCCGGCGGGGGAGGGTCGGACGACTACTTCCTCGGCATCGACGTCTCGTCCGCCAACTACAACGGCGGCGCGTACGCGGGCATCGAGGTGTACACCTCGAACAACCATTTCTCGCAGTGCAAGTCCTGGTACAACAAGCGTTCGAGCGCGTTCGCCGCCGGGGCCGCCTACAAGGACGGCGCGGGCTGGTACGTCAACGGCACCCGGAACATCTTCACCAGCTGCGAGGCTCAGGACAACGGCGGCCACGGCTGGGTCGTGAGGCTGGGCAAGAACACGATGGCGGCGTGCGTCGCCGACTCCAGCAACTACTTCGACAACATCTCGGGCAGCGCTCGGGCGAACGAGTGCTCGGGGTTCTACCTCGGCTCGTCCGTCACTGAGATCACGCTGTCGGCGTGCCTGGCGTTCGACCGGAACACGACGAACAAGTATCAGAAGTACGGTTTCGCGCTGGACGCGGCGTCCCGCAACGTCTTCATCACGGGGGTGGCCTGGGACAACCGGGCGACGTCCTCGTCGGCCACCCCGCTCGACGGAGTCGCGTGGATCAACGGTGCGGTCCATCCGTCCCACGAGATCCTGGTCCTGTCGGCTTACGGGAACAACCGCGCCACGATCGCCTATGGCGACCCGGAGGAGGCCGGGGGCACCGTCCAGAAGCGGCAGGACTCCCCAGGCGCCGCGGTCGTCTACACCTCGCCGCGGCTGCAGGACGTGCCCGCCCTGGTCGCCCAGGTACCGGGTGGTTCGCTGCGGTACCGGTGGGAGGCGCTGATCTTCTACCGTGCGGACGCCGTCCACGACGCGAGGATCGGCGTCCGCACGGGGCGCGACGGTGCCGCCGGAGCGGTGGAGGCCCGATGGCAGGCCGAGTACCCCGGGCCGAACGGCAGCGCGGCTGTCAGTTACTCCTCCTCGGACGTCGGCGACAACCGCTACGTCGTGGCGGACGGCGCGGGCAACGTCGGCGGTGACGGCTCCAACCGCCAGCGGTCCTGCCGGTTCAGCGGCACCCTCTTCGCCGGCTCCGGTGTCGGAACGGCCACCCTCGCGATCCAGGTCGCCGAGGACGGCGGGACCGGTGACGGCGTGCGGGTGATCGAGGAGTCCTTCCTCGTGATCACCCCCGCGGCCTACACCTGAGCCGCGGCGGAGAGAAGGGCGCGGGCCTCGGTCGCCGCGGTGGTGATCGCCTTGGGGAGGTTCTCCGGGCGGCGGCCGCCCGCGTTCGCGACCGGGCCCTTGCCGCCCGCGCCGCCGCCGACCTCCCGGGCCGCGGCGGTCAGCAGGTCGCGGGCCCGGACGCCGGTGGACGCGCCCGCCGCCGCGACGAGCACCGCCTTGCCGCCGGACTCGGTGCCGAGCACGACGAGGCCGCGCTGGTCGCGGCGGGTGAGGACGCCGGTCGCGATCGTGCGCAGGTCGGCGCCGGTCAGGCCGGGGACGATGCGCGCCACGAGCCAGCCGCCGGGCACGGGTTCGGCGAGGGACGCGAGGCGGTCGGCGTGCCGGTCGAGTTCGGCGCGGTGCAGCGCCTCCAGGTGGCGCTGGGTCTCCGCGAGGGTGTCCAGGCGTTGCCGGAGGCGGTCCGGGGCCTGGTCGGGGCGGACGTTCAGCAGCGCCGCGAGCTCCTCCAGCAGCGACGCGGTGCGGTCGTGGTGGCGGAGGGCGTCCGCGCCGGTGAGGGCCTCGATCCGGCGCAGGCCGGTGCCGATGGACGACTCGCCGACGATGTGGACGGGGCCCGCCTGCGAGCCGTGGCCGACGTGGGTGCCGCCGCAGAGTTCGCGGGAGGCGTCCCCGATATCCACGATGCGGACGTCGTCGCCGTACCGCTCGCCGAACAGCGCGATCGCTCCCGCGCGTTCCGCCTCCGCGCGGGTCGCCTCCCAGACGCGCACCTCGGGGTCGTCGAGGAGGTAGTCGTTGACGAGGGTCTGGACGAGGCCGGTGTCGACGGGGGAGAAGTGCGCGAAGTCGAAGCGCAGGCGTCCGGGTTCCACGCTGGAGCCCTGCTGCGCCGCGTGGTCGCCGAGGGTGCGGCGCAGCATCGCGTGCAGGACGTGGGTGGCGCTGTGGGAGCGTGCGGTGGCCGCGCGGCGGTCCGCGTCCACGGTCGCCTCGGCGTCGTCGCCGGGACGGACCTCGCCGTCCACGATGCGGACGGTGTGGACGTGCAGGCCGTCCAGTCCCGGCCGGGTGTCGAGGACGTCGAGGGTCGCGCCGGACGTGCGGATCGTGCCCGTGTCGCCGACCTGGCCGCCCGATTCCGCGTAGAACGGGCTGCGGGTCAGGAGCACCTCGAGTTCGTCGCCCGTGGTCGCGGTGGGCACCTCGCCGTCCGGGCCGAGCAGGGCGCCGATCTGTGTTTCGGCTGTCTCTGAAGAGTGGCCGACGAAGTCGGTGAGGCCGTGCGCCGCGGCGACGCGGCGGTAGAGGTCCTGCCGCGCGACCGCGCCGCCCTTGCGGCCCTGCCCCGCGCGGTGCGCCTGGCGGCGCTGCTCTTCGAGGAGTTCGGCGAACGCGTCCTCGTCGACCGTGAGGCCGGCCGACCTCGCCGCGTCGACGGTCAGGTCGATCGGGAAGCCGTAGGTGTCGTGGAGTTCGAACGCCGTCCGCCCGGAGAGGGTGGTCGTGGCACGGCCGATCGCCGCGTCGAGGATCTGGGAGCCCTGGCGCAGCGTCCGCTCGAACGCCTCTTCCTCTGCCGTGACGACCTGCTCGATGAGCTCGGAGCCGCGGGACAGTTCCGGCCAGGTCGAGCCGAGGGTGCCGACGACGCTGGAGGTCAGCGCGGGCAGCGCCGGGCCGTCGATGCCGAGCCGGTGCGCGTGCCGGATCGCGCGGCGCATCAGGCGGCGCAGGACGTAGCCGCGGCCGTCGCGGGCGGGCATGACGCCGTCCGCGATGAGGAACGCGACCGAGCGGGAGTGTTCCGCGACGACGCGGAAGGACGTCGAGTCGTCGCTGCCGTCACGTCCTGGGTAGCCGCGGCCCGCCATCTCCTGGACGAGCTGGAACGTCGGCGCGAGCAGGTCCGTCTCGCACACCGTGTCCACGTCTTGCAGCACCGCCGCGAGACGGTCGAGACCGAGCCCCGTGTCGATGTTGCGTGCGGGGAGTTCGCCGAGGATCGGGTATCCGTCCTTGCCGGGGCCCTCCCCACGGAGGTTCTGCATGAAGACGAGGTTCCACAGCTCCTGGTAGCGCTCGCCGTCCACCGCGGGCCCGCCTTCACGTCCGAAGGACGGCCCCCTGTCGTAGTGGAGTTCGGAGGACGGTCCGCAGGGGCCGGGGATGCCCATCGACCAGTAATTGTCCTCCATGCCGAGCCGCTGGATCCGCTCAGAGGGGACGCCCACGCGCCGCCAGAGCCGGACGGCCTCGTCGTCGTCCAGGTACACGGTGACCCAGAGGCGCCGCGGGTCGAGGTTGTAGTGGCGGGTGAGGAGCTCCCACGCCCAGGAGATCGCCTCCGCCTTGAAGTAGTCGCCGAAGGAGAAGTTGCCGAGCATCTCGAAGAACGTGGTGTGCCGCGTGGTGCGGCCCACGTTCTCGATGTCGGACGTACGCGCGCACTTCTGCACGGACATCGCGCGCGGGTGCTCGGGCGCGGTCTCGCCTAGGAAGTACGGCTTGAACTGGTTCATGCCCGCGTTCGCCAGCAGCAGCGTGGGATCGGAGGGGATCAGCGGGCTGGACGGCACGGCGCGGTGGTCGCGCTCCTGGAAGAAGCCCAGGAAGGTCGAACGGATGTCAGTCGAGCGCATGGGACGGCCTCACGAGGTCGATGGGATGAAGGCGCACGCCGCCGAGCCGGGCCGGGCACGTCTGCGCGTTCCCCAACTCGGCGCGGCTAGCTCGCCGTCCCACCTCGTGAATGACCATCGCCGTCCACGTTACCGGCGCGCGTCCTCCGCCTGCACGTCGTTTTGGCGGGCGTCGTAGTCGGCGCGGGAGGCGTCGATCTGGGCGAGGTGGGCCTCGGCCCAGGTGACGAGGGTCTCGGCCGCGTCCATGAGCGTCGCGCCCATCGGGGTGAGCGAGTACTCCACGCGGGGAGGGACCACGGGGTAGACGGTCCGGGTGACGATGCCGTCGCGCTCCAGGCCGCGCAGGGTGACGGTGAGCATCCGCTGGCTGATGCCGGCGATCTCGCGCCTCAGCTCGGTGAACCGCTTGGTGCGCTCGCCGAGCACCGCGATGACCTGCAGCGACCACTTGTCGCCGATGCGGTCGAGGATCTCGCGGGCGCGGCAGCCCGCGACGGTGTGCTCCATCGGTTATCTCCAGGTGACCGAGGCAGAAAAAAGTGCCTTCTTGTGCCGGGCGTCGGGGTGTCCGCACCATGGAGACGGTTCCTGATGGGAACCGCCTTACCTTCCATAACCGTAGGAGACACCATGACGGCCCAGCTTGTCGAGATCCCCGGCTACCTCGCCGGGACCTGGACCATCGACCCCCTCCACTCGGGGGTCGGCTTCACGGTCCGGCACCTGATGGTCAGCCGGGTCCGCGGCCGCTTCGGGACCTTCGAGGGGACGATCGTGACCGGCGCCGACCCGCTCGGCTCGTCGGTGACCGCGACGGTCGACCTGGCCTCGGTCGACACCGGCAACGCCCAGCGCGACGAGCACGTCCGGGCCGCCGACTTCCTGGACGTCGCGAAGTACCCCACCATGAGCTACCGCTCGACCGGCGTGCGCCGGGACGGCGGGGACTTCGTGCTGGACGGCGAGCTGACGCTGCGCGGCCTCACCAGGCGGGTCCCGCTCCGGCTGGAGGTCGGGGGGTTCGGCCCCGACCCGTTCCGGCAGGACGACCCGTCCAAGGGCGCCCGCGCCGGGTTCACCGCGACCGGCGAGCTCAGCCGCCTGGAGTTCGGCGTGGGCGAGGCGACGACCCTGGCGGGCGGCGGGCTCGCGCTCAGCGACAAGATCCAGATCGTCTTGGAGATCGAGGCGGTCCTCCAGGACGGCTGACCTCGCCGGGCGCGACGGTGCGCACCGCCGCGGAGACCGTGCGCACCGCCGTCAGCCCTGGAGCAGGGACGCGAGCGCGTCCAGCGTCGTGATGCGCGCGACGTCCAGTGCGCCGGGGGCCGGGCCGCCGGAGCGGTCGAGCCACACGCCGGTGAGGCCCGCGGCGGCGGCGCCCCGCGCGTCGGTGCCGAGGCGGTCCCCGACGTAGGCGGACGCGTGCGGCTCGGCGCCCACGGCCGCGCAGGCCGCCAGGAAGATCTCGGCGGCGGGCTTGGCGGCGCCCGCCTCGCTGGAGGCCACGACGACGGGGAGCCGGCCGGCGAACCCGATCCGCTCGACCTTCAGCCGCTGCTGCGCGGCGTCCCCGTTGGTGATCACCCCGAGCCGCAGGCCCCGCGCCGCGAGGGCGTCGAGCGCCGGTGCCGCGTCCGGGAACGGGCGCCAGGCGGCCTGGTAGCGCGCCACGTACCCGGTGAGCCACGCGTCGGCGCGGGCGTCGTCCCAGACGCCGAGGCCGAGTTCCCGGGCGAGGGTGACGATCCGGAGGCGGCGCTGCTCGGTGAAGCTCAGCTCGCCCGCCAGGTACCGGTCGACCGCCTCCTCGGTCAGCTCCGCCCAGCGCGCGGCGAGCCGCGCCGGGTCGGCGTCGGGGAACATGCCGACGACGGCCCGGCGCGCGGCCCCCTCGTGGTCGAGGAGCGTCCCGTCCAGGTCGAACAGCACCGCCGTGATCATGAGAGGAAGCCGAGGAGCGCGGCGGTCAGCTCGGCGGGCGCGTCCTCCTGCACCAGGTGACCCGCCCCTTCGATCGCACGCAGGCGCGAGCCCGGGACGAGACCGGCGAGCTCGCGTCCCTTTTCGATCGGTATCCAGGTGTCTTCGGCGCCCCAGCAGATCAGGACCGGGAGGGCCAGCTCGCCGTAACGCGCCTGGACCTCGTCGGTGTGGCGCTGGTCGGCCTGCGCGATCTGCCGGTAGAACGCGGGCTGCCCGGCTTCTCCCAGCCACGGTGCCACGAGCGCGTCGAGGGTGGCCGGGTGCAGGCCGCGGTGGCTCGCCGACGTCACGTACTCCCGGACGAGGGCGCCGTGCAGCGCGGGCGGCAACTGCTCGAACACCTCCGCGTTGGCCCCGACGAGGCGGAAGAACGGCGACCCCCACGGGGCGAGCGCGACCGGATCGACCAGGACGAGGTCGCGGTAGCGCGCACCGTGCAGGAGATGGGCTCGCAGGGACACGGCGCCGCCGAAGTCGTGGGCCACGACGGACGGCTCGTCCAGGCCCCAGTGCGCCAGCAGTTCGGTGAACACCGCGCCCTGCGCCGCCAGCGAGACGTCCTGCCCCTCGCTCATCTCGGACGTCCCGTAACCAGGCATGTCCCAGACGTATACGCGGTGGGTCGCCGCCAGAGCGCTCGCGACGCCACGCCACACGTAGGACGAGAAAGGTGTGCCGTGCAGGAGGACGACCGGATCCGCATGCTCGTTCCCGAACACATCCCACCTGACGTCACCACCCTGGCTTCGGTAGATCTGGCGCAGCGTCCAGTCCTGCAAGAAAGCTCCCAATGTCGTCGAACCGGCTCAGCCGAACCCGTGTGATTCGGCGAGTACCCGCGCCGCCTCCATGACCGACGCGCGGCGCCGCGCGACGGAGGCCGCGTCGTCCTCCTCGTCCAGGACCACCCGGCGCAACTGCGGGACGGCGAAGTTCCACGCGATGAGGCCGAACACGGTGAACATCAAATCCTGGACGGCCCGCGCGCGGGCCGGGTCCGCGGGGCCGCCGCCCGCGCCGTTCTCGGTGAAGCGCGCGGCCTTGCGCCGGAACTCCTCGCGGCGCTCCGCCTCGCCCTGCACCTCGCCCGGGGTCTCCAGAGCCTCCCAGAGCAGCAGCCTGACCAGCTCCGGGTGCTCCCTGTACCAGTCGAACAGCCGGCCGACGGAGTCCGCCAGGCCGTCCGGATCGATGTCGGTCGCGTTGCCGATCTCCGCCATCTTCGCGCGCACCACGGCGCCGAACAGCTTCTCCTTGCCGCCGAAGTACAGGTAGATGGCCTGCTTGTTGGCCCGCGCCTCGGTGGCGATGCGATCGATCCGGGCGCCCGCGAGCCCGCGCGCCGCGAACTCGGCGGTGGCGGCCTGGAAGATCCGCCGGCGGGTCGCCTCCGCGTCGTAGCCCATACGCGGATTAAACCACCCGGTTGACTTCGGCCGGTCCGGCGGGCACTCTAAAACAACCAGATGGTTTATTTATGGAGGACGCATGACCACGACCGAAGCACCCGTCCCGGTCCGCTCACCGCTCCCGGAGAGCCTCGCCGGCCGCACGGCGGTGATCCTTGGGGGCAGCTCCGGCATCGGCCTGGCCGCGGGGGAGCTGCTCGCCTCGGCCGGTGCGCGGATCGTGCTCGCGGGCCGCGACAGGACCCGGCTGGACGCCGCCGTGGCGCGCGTGGCCGCGGCCGGGACCGCGGCCGAGGTGCTGGGAGCGGCCGCCGACGTCACGGACGAGAACGCGCTGGAGGAGGTCTTCGAGCGCGCCGGCACCGTCGACCACGTGCTGGTGACGGCCGGGCGCCCCGCAGGGATGGGGCCGCTCACCGGGCTCACCCGGGACGTCGTGCGGGACGCCGTCGAGGGACCGGCGTGGGCGGTGGTCGCCGTCGCGCGCGCCGCCGCCCGCCGGATGCCCCCGGGCGGGTCGATCACGCTGACCTCGGGCATCCTCGTCAGGCGCCCCCGCCCGGGGATGTCCGCTCCGGTCGCGGCGGGCGGCGCCGTCGAGACGCTCACCCGCGCGCTCGCCGTCGAGTACGCGCCCGCGCGCCTGCGGGTCAACGCGATCCGGTTCGGGGCCTTCGACACCCCGCTGCTGCGGACGGCCTATGGAACCGCCTCAGGCGCGGAGGGCGACGCGGCGATGGCCGAGGCGGGCGGGTCCATGCCGCTCGGACGGTTCGGGACGGCCGAGGAGGCCGCCTCCGCCGCCCTGTTCGTCATGGCCAACACCTACATGAACGGGGAGATCCTCACGGTGGACGGAGGCCAGTCCCTCGTCTGAGCAAGGGGCGGGCCCCTGACCGGCGTCCGGTTGGTCAGGGGCCCGAAGTCTCGGCTGTCTGAGGGGCTGGGAGTACCCCTTCTGCGAACAGCTCAGCCGAGACCGCTCTTGATCGCGGTGATCAGCTCACCGCCCGTCGTGTCGCCGCTGAGTTCCCAGAAGAAGGCGCCGCCGAGACCCTGGTCTCCGGCGAAGCCCATCTTCCCGCGGATGGTGGACGGGGTGTCGTAGCTCCACCACTCGCCGCCGCACTTGCCGTAGGCGGTTCCGGCGACCGTGCTCGTCGCGGGGCACTTGCCCTTCAGGACCTTGTAGTCCTCGATGCCGGCCTCGTAGGTGCCGGGCGCGGCGCCGGTCGCGGTGCCGCCCGGCTCGGACTGGGTGACGCCCGTCCAGCCGCGGCCGTAGAAGCCGATGCCGAGCAGCATCTTGCTCGCCGGCACGCCCTTGGCCCTGAGCTTGGCGATGGTGTCGGTGGTGTTGAAGCCCGCGTGGGGGATGCCCGGGTAGGACGTGAGCGGCGAGTGCGGCGCCGTCGGTCCCTTGGCGTCCCAGGCGCCGAAGTAATCGTAGGTCATGGGGTTGTACCAGTCGACGTACTGGGCGGCGCCCCCGTAGTCGGTGACGTCCATCTTCCCGCCGTCGGAGGCGTCCGCGGTGATCGCGGCGGTCACGAGATTGCCGGACCCGAACTTGGCGCGCACCGCCGCCATCAGCTTCCTGAAGGCGTCCGGCCCACTGGTGTCGCAGGTCAGGCCGCAGGCGTTCGGGTACTCCCAGTCGATGTCGATCCCGTCGAACACGTCGGCCCAGCGCGGGTCCTCGACCAGGTTGTAGCAGGACTCGGCGAACGCGGCGGGGTTCTGGGCGGCCTGGCCGAAGCCGCCGGACCAGGTCCAGCCGCCGAACGACCACAGCACCTTCAGGTTCGGGTGCAGCTTCTTCAGCTTGCGCAGCTGGTTGAAGTTGCCGCGCAGCGGCTGGTCCCAGTTGTCGGCGACGCCGTCGACGCTCTGGTCGGCGGTGTACGCCTTGTCGTAGTCGGCGTAGGAGTCGCCGATCGCGCACCGGCCGCCCGTCACGTTGCCGAACGCGTAGTTGATGTGCGTGAGTTTGGCGGCCGAGCCGCTCGTCTCGACGTTCTTGACGTGGTAGTTGCGCTGGTAGACGCCCCAGTTGGTGAAGTACCCGACGACCTTGTCGCCGCCGCCTCCGGGGTTGCCGCCGCCGCCTTCGTCGGTGGTGACCGACACCGATGCCGACGCGGGGGAGGTGTTCCCGGCGGCGTCCTTGGCCTTGACGGTGAATGTGTAGGCGGTCTTGGCCGACAGCCCGCCGACGGTGGTGCTGGTACCGGTCACCGACGCGGCCTTGGTGGAGCCGTTGTAGACGTCGTAGCCGGTGACGCCGACGTTGTCGGTCGCTGCGGTCCACGCCAGCGACACGCTGGTGGCGGTCGTGCCTGTGGAGCGGAGGCCGGACGGGGCCGAGGGGGCCTCGGTGTCCTTCTCGGGGGGCGTGGAGCCGTCGCAGGTCGCGCCGTTGATCGTGCAGCCGGTGAACCAGCCGGAGCCGGTGCCGCCGAACCCGAAGCTGGTGGTCGCGCCCGCGGCGATCGTGCCGTTCCAGCCGGTGTTGGCGAACGTGTAGTGGTTCCCGGAGACGGTCTTGGTCGCGTTCCAGACGTTGCCGACGGACGTCCCGGACGGCAGGTCCGCCTCCAGCTTCCAGCTGCTGATCGCCGCGCCGGTGCCGTTGGTGATGGTGCAGTTGCCGTCGAAGCCGGTGCCCCAGTCGGAGGTCTTCTTGCAGGTGGCGGTGACGGCCTGCGCCGACGACGCCGGGGGCGCCGTGAGCAGGGCGGTGGCCGCCGCCAGTGTCGCTGCGCCGGCGAGCGCGATGGCCCGCCGTCCGCCCGGTCGTGACATGGTTCTCCGTTCGGTTCGGCCCCCGAAGCAAACAGGAATCCCCGCCAATTCTTAGGAAAGTTTCCTAAGAATTGCGCCGATCGTAACCGCGCCGAACGGCGCCGACAAGGGCCTGCGGGAGACCCGCAAGCGCCCGTGCGAGTGGTCTAAGCGACTGCCTGGACCCATACGGTCACCCGGCCGCCGAGAAAAGTTCAGGGCGCGCCGAACCAGCCCGGCATGTCGAGCCGCCACAGGTCCGCGGGCGTCATCCGGCGCAGATCGTCCTCCAGGGCCCGCATCCGCTCGGCGCCGAGCGCGCGGACCCAGTCGCCGCGGATCCGCTCGAAGGCGCGCTCGGACCGGAGGAGGGAGTCCAGGGCCCGCGGGGTCAGCCGGACGATCTTCCGGCGGGCGTCCCGGGGGTCGGCGCCGCGTTCCAGGTAGCCCGCCCGCTCCAGCGACTCCACCATCTTGCCCGCGGCCTGCTTGGACACTCCGAGCCGGCGGCCGAGCTCCACCGCCGTCGTGCCGTCCGGGCCGATGGCCTGGAAGACGAAGCCGTGCATCGGGCGCAGGTCCGGATGCCCCTCCCGGGCCAGCTCGGCGTGCAGCTCGTCGATGATCGCGCGGAACGCCAGGAAGAGCCGCAGCGGCAGCTCGAAGCCGGGCGCGTCGTGCGGCCCGCCGTCACTTGACATGAAAGACAACCTCATTGACTATATGGACAACCACATTGTCTAACTTAGGGGATGGAGAGCCATGACGCTCATCCGCGACGCCGAGAGCCGCCGGACCGAGACGCCGAACGGCCTGATGATCACCGCCGCCACGCCGACCCAGGGCGGCACCGAGGGGCTCGCCGTCTGGCGCGTGGAGATGACGCCGGGCAGGACCGGCCCGCTGCACGCCTTCGACACCGAGCAGGTGTGGACGTTCCTCGACGGCGAAGCCACCGTCGACCTGGACGGCCGCGAGCTGGAGGCGGGCGCCGGCGACACCGTCGTCCTGCCCGCCGGCGTCCGCCGGCAGATCACGACGGGCGGCACCGGGTTCACCGCCGTCGTCGCCGCCCACGCGGGCTGCCTCGCCTACGACCCGGACGCGCTGGTGGACGAGACCCGCTGCGCCATCGCGCCCCAGGGGGACGAGCGGATCGTCCCGCCCTGGGCCCGCTGACCCGCCGCCCCGGCGATCAGGCGCCCAGGTAGGCCAGGACGGCGAGCACGCGGCGGTTGTCGTCCTCGGACTGGGGCAGCCCGAGCTTGCCGAAGATGCTGTTGGTGTGCTTGCTGATCGCCTTCTCGGTGACGAACAGCGACGCGGCGATCGCCGCGTTCGAGCGCCCCTCGGCCATCAGCCCGAGCACCTCCCGCTCGCGAGGGGTGAGCTGCTGCAGCGGCTCCTCGCGGGCGTGCCGGGTCAGCAGCTGGGCCACCACGTCCGGGTCGAGGGCGGTGCCGCCGCCGGCGACCCGGCGCACCGCCTCAACGAAGACCTTGACGTCCGACACGCGGTCCTTCAGCAGGTAGCCGATGCCGCCCGTGCTGTCCGACAGCAGCTCCCGCGCGTACAGCTGCTCCACGTGCTGCGACAGCACGAGCACCGGCAGGCCCGGGACCTCCTTGCGCGCCTCCAGCGCGGCCCGCAGGCCCTCGTCGGTGAACGTCGGGGGGAGCCGGACGTCCACGACCGCCACGTCCGGGCGGTGCGTCGTCAGCGCCCGCAGCAGGGACGGCCCGTTGTCGACCGCCTCGACGACCTCGAACCCGAACGCCTCCAGCAGGCGGATCAGCCCGTCCCGGAGGAGGGCGAGGTCCTCGGCGATGACAACGCGCACGGCAGCTCCATGGTCACGACGGTCGGCCCGCCGACCGGGCTCGTCACCGCCATCGTCCCATCGAACGCCGCTAGCCTGCGCTCGATACCGCGCATTCCGCTCCCGGCCGCCGCGTCGGCGCCGCCCGTCCCGTCGTCTCCGACGATCATCATCAGCCGGCCGCCGCCGTGCTCGATCTGCACCCAGGCGCGCCGCGCGGCCGAGTGCTTGACCACGTTGGCGAGCATCTCCGCGACCGCGAAGTAGGCCGCCGACTCCATCGGGGCGTCGCCGCGTCCCGGCAGGTCGATGTGGACGTCCACGGGCAGCGGCAGGGTGAGCGCGAGGGCGCGCACCGCGCCGTCGAGCCCCCGCTCGGCCAGCACCGGCGGGTGGATGCCCCTGACCAGGTCGCGCAGCTCCGTCAGCGCCGTCCCGCTCGCCTCGCGGGCCTCGGCCAGGAGCTTCTGCGCCGTCTCGGGGTCGTGCTTCATCATCTCCTCGGCGAGGCCGATGTTCATGCTCAGCGCGACCAGCCGGGCCTGCGCGCCGTCGTGCAGGTCCCGCTCGATGCGGCGCAGCTCGGCGGCCGAGGCGTCCACCGCGTCCGACCGCGTCTCGGTGAGCCGCTCGACGCGCTCGGCCAGCGCTTCCCGCGTCGGCGCGAGCAAGGACTGGGAGAACCTGGCGTGCGCCTCCAGGAACAGCGGCCCCAGCGGGATGGACACCGCCGTCAGCGCCGCGCCCAGCACGATGGTGCCGACGACGCCGACCACGCCCCAGTCGTCCAGCGGCCAGAAGGGGCCCCAGCCGTAGTCGACCACCTGCGCCAACCATGGCGCCACGAACACGCCCTCCAGCCCATACAGAGTGAGACCGCCCGCGAGGACGCCGAGGACGAGTGCGACGGGTACGTTCACGAATGTCCACAGCAGGTCGCGCCACGAGGCCGGATCGGTGAGGATCCACTTCAGCCGGCCGAACACGCCCGCCCCGGCCGGCTCCGCCCGGTACGGGACGGGGATCCGCACCCCCGACCACTCGGCCGCCCACGCGCGCTGCTGGTTGGCGATCGTCCGGATCGCCTGGAACATCACCGGCGCCAGGACGACGCCGAACCCCAGCGGGACGAACGCGATGGACAGCACGGTCACGATGAACAACGGCAGGTTCACCGCGTACGCCAGAACGATCTGGACCACGGCCCGGCCGAAGCAGATGAGGGCGCGCCGCCCGTACCCGCGCAGTAGCTCGCTCACCGTTCCTCCAAGGGGTTCGCCGTGGGACCTCCACCATTGTCGTCATTCGCGCCTCTGCGCTCGGTGGTGCTAGACCCCCTCTTCGTGACCGATGCGGTGGGGTTAGGCCTACCGTCATTCGAGCGTGACAAGACAACAGGCCCCGTTCCCTGGACAATGCACAGGCGACACCCAGGGGAGAAAGCGAATCCAAGCTGTGACAGCGACCATCAGCCAGACGTCCGACGGCCAGGGCCCCGGGCCCGCCCTGCGGCCCATCACCGAGCGCATCGCCGAGGAGATCGGCGTCCGCGAGGGGCAGGTGCGGGTCGCGGTGGACCTGCTCGACGGCGGGGCGACCGTCCCGTTCATCGCCCGGTACCGCAAGGAGGCGACCGGCGCGCTCGACGACGCCCAGCTCCGCGCGCTGGAGGAGCGGCTGCGCTACCTGCGCGAGCTCGACGAGCGCCGCGCCGCGATCCTGGAGTCGGTCGAGTCGCAGGGCAAGCTCACCGGCGAGCTGCGGGCGCAGATCATGACGGCCGACTCCAAGGCGCGGCTGGAGGACATCTACCTCCCGTACAAGCCGAAGCGGCGCACGAAGGCGCAGATCGCCCGCGAGGCCGGGCTCGAACCGCTCGCGGAGGCGCTGCTCGGCGACCCGGCCCGCGACCCGCGGGCCGAGGCCGCGGCGTTCGTGGACGAGGAGAAGGGCGTCGCCGACGAGGCCGCCGCGCTGGAGGGCGCCCGCGCCATCCTGGTCGAGCGCTTCGCCGAGGACGCCGACCTCATCGGCGCGCTGCGCGAGCGCATGTGGAACCGGGGCCGCATGGTCTCGCGCGTGCGGGACGGCAAGCAGGAGTCGGGCGCGAAGTTCTCCGACTACTTCGACTTCGCCGAGCCGTTCGCGAAGCTGCCCTCGCACCGCGTCCTCGCGCTGCTGCGCGGGGAGAAGGAAGAGGTCCTCGACCTCGACCTGGAGCCCGAGGAGGCGGGGGAGGACCCCGCCGCGCGCAGTTCCTTCGAGGTGGAGATCGCCCGCCGGTTCCAGATCACCGACCAGGGGCGTCCCGCGGACAAGTGGCTGTCGGACGCGGTCCGGTGGGCCTGGCGCACCAGGATCCTCGTGCACCTCGGCATCGACCTGCGCACCCGGCTGCGCCAGGAGGCCGAGGACGAGGCGGTCCGCGTGTTCGCCGCGAACCTGCGCGACCTCCTGCTCGCCGCGCCCGCCGGCACCCGCACGACCATGGGCCTGGACCCCGGCCTGCGCACCGGCGTCAAGGTCGCGGTCGTCGACGCGACGGGCAAGGTCGTCGCGACCGACACCGTCTTCCCGCACGAGCCCCGGCGCAGGTGGGACGAGTCGATCGAGACGCTCGCCCGGCTCGCCCGCGAGCACCGGGTCGACCTCGTCTCGATCGGCAACGGCACCGCCTCGCGCGAGACCGACAAGCTCGCCGCCGACCTCATCGCCCGGCATCCCGACCTCAAGCTGACCAAGGTCATGGTCTCGGAGGCGGGCGCGTCGGTGTACTCGGCGTCGGAGTACGCGGGCCGCGAACTGCCCGGCATGGACGTCTCGCTGCGCGGCGCCGTGTCCATCGCCCGTCGCCTGCAGGACCCGCTCGCCGAGCTGGTCAAGATCGACCCCAAGTCGATCGGCGTCGGCCAGTACCAGCACGACGTGTCCGAGGTGAAGCTGTCGCGCTCCCTCGACGCCGTCGTGGAGGACTGCGTGAACGCCGTCGGCGTCGACGTGAACACCGCGTCCGCGCCGCTGCTCACCCGCGTGTCCGGCATCGGCGAGGGCCTCGCGGACAACATCGTCGCGCACCGCGACGCCAACGGCCCGTTCCGCAGCCGCGCCGGACTCAAGGGCGTCCCGCGGCTCGGCCCGAAGGCGTTCGAGCAGTGCGCCGGCTTCCTGCGCATCCGCGGGGACGACCCGCTCGACGCCTCCAGCGTCCACCCCGAGTCCTACCCGGTCGTCCGCAGGATCCTGGACACGGCGGGCACGGACATCAAGGCCCTCGTCGGCAACACCGCCGTCCTGCGCTCGCTCCGGCCGGCGGAGTTCGTCGACGACACCTTCGGGCTGCCGACGGTCACCGACATCCTCGCCGAGCTGGAGAAGCCCGGACGCGACCCGCGACCGGCGTTCCGGACCGCCACGTTCAAGGAGGGCGTCGACAAGCTCGCCGACCTCGAACCCGGCATGCTCCTGGAGGGCGTCGTCACGAACGTCGCCGCGTTCGGCGCGTTCGTGGACGTCGGCGTCCACCAGGACGGGCTCGTGCACATCTCCGCGATGTCGGACAAGTTCGTCTCCGACCCGCGCGACGTCGCCAAGCCCGGCGACATCGTCCGGGTGAAGGTCCTGGACGTCGACCTGCAGCGCAAGCGCATCTCGCTGACCCTGCGCCTGGACGACGAACCGGGCCGCGACCAGCAGGGCGGCGGCGGACGGCGCGGCGAGCAGCGCGAGGGCGGCGCACGTCCGGGACGCGGCGGCCAGGAACAGCGCGGCCGGAACCAGGGCGGCCAGAACCGGCGCGGCCAGGACCAGCGGGGCCAGGACCAGCGCGGCCGGAGCCAGGGCAACCGAAGCCAGGGCGGCGGGCAGCGCCGTGGCGGTCAGGGAGGCGGCGACTTCTCCGGCGGCGGCGCCATGGCCGACGCGCTCCGGCGCGCCGGTCTGGACAAGGGCCTCCCCAGCGACGGCAAGGGCCGTTCCGGCAAGAAGCGCTGAGAACCGGCGACGCGGAGGGAACGGTGTCCCGGCTTCGCGCCGGGGCGCCGTTCAGCCGTCGCCGAAGCCGCGCCAGCGCCCGTCCGAGCCCGTCTCGGTCGGGCGCTGCGGGCGGACGGGACGGCGCGGCTGCGGCGGTGCCGTCTCGGGCCCGGGAGCCTCGGTCCGGTCGTAGGGGCCCTGGCCGAGCGGGTCCCCCGCGTACGGGGAGCGCTGCGGCGGCACCTGGGGCGCCTGGTGGTAGGCCTGGCCGAGCCTCGGGCCGCCCAGCACCGGCCCGCCGACCGCCGTGCCGAACGGGTCCGCCTCGTCCGGCGCCTCCGCGGAGGACGCGTCGGCCCCGTCCGGAACCGGCCGGTGCCGGGGGAACTGCAGGACGGCGACCGCGCCGAGCGCCAGCGCGCCCAGCCGCATCGCCGAGCGCGCCACGTCCTGCGGCCAGGGCTCCGCGTAGAGGAACGTGCCCATCGTGAGCAGGTAGGTCTTCGCGCTCACCGTCATCACGGTGGCCACGATCGACACCCGGCAGCGCTGGAACGCCATGACCATGATCCCGAAGCCGATGGCCGCCGCCAGCACCGTCAGGTACGGCCACGGCGTCGCGGCGATCCGCAGGCTGGTGGCGTGCGCGTCGTCGCTCCACCCCTTGATCGCCAGTTCGGCGGTGCCGACCGGGAAGCCCGAGCTCAGCCCGTAGGCGATGCCGGTCACCGGGCGCGCGTGCCGGCCGTCGGGCCGGTGGTCGCCGAGGACCAGGATCAGCACCGGCACCAGCACCGCCGGGGCGACCACCGCGGCGATCTTCCACAGCGGCGCGTCCGCCGAGCCGATCGGCTCGTCCCCCCGCAGCGACCCGGTCAGCAGCAGGATCGCCCCGCCGATCAGCACCAGGCTGAGCCACTCGCGCGGGGTCAGCCGCTCGCCGAAGAACACCAGCGCGATCAGCAGCAGCGGCACGATGCCGGACATGAAGATCGGTACCGCGGTGGACAGCGGGAGGTTGCGCAGCGCGAGGATCTGCAGGCCGAGCCCGCCGAGCACGATCCCGAGCGCGATCAGGAAGACCCAGTTGCTCACGATCGTCCACACCATGTGCGGGATGCGGTTGCCCCGTACCGCGGGCATCCGGTCCGCCGCGAGCTTGAACACGGCGAACCCGAGGTAGTAGAGACCGGTCGCACTGAAGGCCGCGGCTATCCCGTTCATCCCGGACGAGTATGGGGGTCCCGGTGCTCCATGTCACTGCCCGTGCGGCGGCGTTGACGCGGATTCGCCGGGCTTGCGGGCCTCCGATGTCCGCAGACGGCGCCGCTACCCCATAGACTTGGCCGCGCGAAGGCGCGGAGCCGTATTTCGGCGTGCCCGCGCCGCAGAGAGACTGACCGGCCGAGCACCACGGCGCAGCCCGCTGCGTGGAGGCCGAGGGCTCGCACGTAAAGAGGAAGAGAACGCGTCGACCGCCGCGGCCGAGACAGCGCCCGATCAAGGAGACCGACCCCAGTGAAGACCGATGTCGAGGAGCTGACCCCCACGCGGGTCAAGCTCACCGTCGAGGTTCCGTTCGACGAGCTCAAGCCGAACCTCGACAAGGCGTACAAGGAGATCTCGCAGCAGGTGCGGATCAAGGGCTTCCGGCCCGGCAAGGTTCCCGCCCCGCTGATCGACAAGTACGTCGGCCGGGGCGCGGTCCTCCAGGAGGCGGTCAACGACGCGCTTCCCGAGCTGTACGGCCGCGCCGTCGAGGAGTCCGAGATCTTCGTGCTCGGGCAGCCCGACGTCGAGGTGACCGAGCTGGAGGACGGCACCCAGTTCGCCTTCACCGCCGAGGTCGACATCCGGCCGAAGTTCGAGGTGCCCGACTACGACGGCCTGGAGGTCGTCGTCGAGGACGCCGAGGTCGACGACGAGCAGGTCGCCGAGACCATCGACAACCTCCGCGAGCGCTTCGCCTCGCTCACCGGCGCCGAGCGCGCGGCCGAGGACGGCGACTTCGCCACCATCGACCTCGTCGCGCGGATCGACGGCGAGGAGATCGAGGACGCCTCCACCACCGGCTACTCCTACGAGGTCGGCAGCAACTCCGCGATCGAGGGCCTGGACGAGGCCATCGTCGGCCTCGCCGCGGGCGAGGACAAGACCTTCACCGGCACCCTGGTCGGCGGCGAGCACGCCGGCGAGGAGGCCGAGATCACCGTCACCGTGCAGAGCGTCAAGGTGAAGAACCTGCCCGACCTGGACGACGAGTTCGCCCAGCTCGCCAGCGAGTTCGACACGATCGACGAGCTGCGCGAGGACGTGCGCGTCCGGCTCGGCCGCCAGGTGAAGCTGCAGCAGCTCTCCGAGGCGCGCGACAAGGCCCTCGAGGCGCTCCTGGAGAAGGTCGACATCCCGCTCCCCGAGAAGGTCGTGGACGAGGAGATCGACCGCCGCAACCAGCAGCTGGAGCAGCAGCTCCAGATGGCGGGCATGACCAAGGACGACTACCTCAAGGAAGAGGAGAAGACCGCCGAAGAGTTCGACACCGAGGTCGCCGACGCGGCCCGGCTCGCGGTCAAGGGCGGCTTCGTGCTCGACCAGCTCGCCGTCCAGGAGGAGCTGAACGTCGAGAACGAGGAGCTCAGCGAGTACGTCGTCTCGCAGGCGATGCAGATGGGCGTGCAGCCGCAGCAGCTCGCCGAGTACCTGACGCAGAACAACCAGCTCCCCGCGATCGTCTCCGAGGTGCTGCGCAGCAAGGCGCTGAACCTCGTGGTCGAGCACGTCACGGTCAAGGACGAGTCGGGCAACGAGATCGACGTCGACGCCGTGCAGCGCGAGCTGAACGGCGAGACCGTCCAGGCCGAGGACGCCGCCGACGAGAACGCCGCCGAGGTGCAGGCCGAGGGCGGCGCGCCGGAGGAGGCCCCCGAGGAGGCGGCTGAGGCCGCCGCTGAGGAGGCCCCGGACGCCGAGGCTGCCGACGAGCAGGACGGCAAGGGCAAGGACGCCTAGAGCTTTCTCCGGACGTCCGCGAAGCACCGGGCACGCCCCGCATCCGTACGACGGGTGCGGGGCGTGCGCGTTGAGCGGGCCCGCCGGGCCGGCTCCGGCGGCGAAGATCGTCCGCAACGTGCGAGTCGCCCGGGCCGCGCCGGGTACGCCCCTGGCGAAAAGCCGGGCCCCCGGGCGTGAGTGGGCCCGTGAGCGCGTTAATGTCCAATCATCCGAACCGATTAAAAGGACCGGAGGAACACCCGGTGAGCATGCCTCCGACTTTCGACGAGTCGTCGCGGATCCAGGCGCGGGTCGCCGAGGCGCCCCTGTTGCCTCTGGGCGACCAGCTGTTCCAGCGGCTGCTGCGCGAGCGCATCGTCTTCCTCGGCCAGCAGGTCGACGACGACATCGCCAACCGCATCTGCGCCGAGCTCCTGCTGCTGTCGGCCGAGGACGGCCGTCGCGACATCACGCTCTACATCAACTCGCCAGGTGGCTCCGTCACCGCGGGCATGGCGATCTACGACATCATGCAGTACGTCCCGAACGACGTCGTGACGGTCGGCATGGGCCTGGCCGCCTCGATGGGCCAGTTCCTGCTGTGCGCGGGCGCCCGGGGCAAGCGGTACGCCCTGCCGCACGCGCGGATCATGATGCACCAGCCGTCCGGCGGCATCGGCGGCACCGCCTCCGACATCAAGATCCAGGCCGAGCAGATGCTGTACGTGAAGAAGACGCTCGCCGAGAAGATCGCCGAGCACACCGGCCAGGAGCTCGACCAGATCGAGCGCGACTCCGACCGGGACCGCTGGTTCACCGCCGACGAGGCCAAGGACTACGGGTTCGTCGACCACGTCGTGCTCAGCGCCAACCAGGTGCCCTCCGAGGGCCCCGTCTCCTGACGACCTCACAACGATTCGGAGGCACACAGTGAGCGACCTCATCCGACCCGGTTTCGGCGATACGGTCCGGCCCGGCGCGTTCGCGGGCGGCTCTCCACGGCCGGTCGACGACCGCTACATCATTCCGTCGTTCGTCGAGCGCACCACGTACGGGGTCAAGGAGATGAACCCGTACAACAAGCTCTTCGAAGAGCGGATCATCTTCCTCGGCGTGCAGATCGACGACGCGTCCGCCAACGACGTGATGGCCCAGCTGATCACGCTGGAGTCGATCGACCCCGACCGCGACATCAGCATCTACATCAACTCTCCGGGCGGCTCGTTCACCGCCATGACGGCGATCTACGACACGATGCAGTTCGTCAAGCCCGACATCCAGACCGTGTGCATCGGCCAGGCCGCGTCCGCCGCGGCGGTGCTGCTCGCGGCCGGGACGCCGGGCAAGCGGGCGGCGCTGCCCAACTCGCGGATCCTGATCCACCAGCCCGCGACCGAGGGCACCTACGGCCAGTCCAGCGACATCGAGATCCAGGCCCGCGAGATCATGCGGATCCGCGATCTGCTGGAGACGATCCTCGCCGAGCACAGTGGCAAGAGCATCGACGAGGTCCGCCACGACATCGAGCGCGACAAGATCCTCACGGCGGCCGAGGCCAAGGACTACGGCCTCATCGACGACGTCTTCGCCAGCAGGAAGCGAAAGGCCGAGGTAGTGTCGTCCTGAGACGGCACGAGGACGAGGGAGTCCCCCAGCCCGGTCGTCACACTTCCGGGCGAGGGGCTTTCCAAGTCCGCTGGAGGCGGTAACGTCGAACCCGACGTCGTGAGCCTCCGGGACGCAGACCAGCTGCGCCGCATCCTCCAAGGCTGGCGGCCCCACGAAAAGGAGACGGTTGGGTGGCACGCATCGGCGACGGTGGTGACCTGCTCAAGTGCTCGTTCTGCGGGAAGAGCCAGAAGCAGGTCAAGAAGCTCATCGCGGGTCCGGGCGTGTACATCTGCGACGAGTGCATCGATCTCTGCAACGAGATCATCGAGGAGGAGTTGTCCGAGACCTCCGACCTCAAGTGGGACAACCTGCCCAAGCCGCGGGAGATCTACGAGTTCCTCGACTCCTACGTCATCGGGCAGGAGACGGCGAAGAAGGCACTGTCCGTCGCCGTCTACAACCACTACAAGCGGATCCAGTCGGGTGACAACGGCCGTGACGACCTGGTCGAGCTGGGCAAGTCCAACATCCTGCTCCTCGGTCCCACCGGATCCGGCAAGACGCTGCTCGCGCAGACGCTCGCCAAGCTCCTCAACGTCCCGTTCGCCATCGCGGACGCCACGGCGCTGACGGAGGCGGGCTACGTCGGGGAGGACGTCGAGAACATCCTCCTCAAGCTGATCCAGGCGGCCGACTACGACGTCAAGAAGGCCGAGACCGGGATCATCTACATCGACGAGGTCGACAAGATCGCTCGCAAGAGCGAGAACCCGTCGATCACCCGGGACGTGTCGGGGGAGGGCGTCCAGCAGGCGCTGCTGAAGATCCTCGAGGGCACCACCGCGAGCGTCCCGCCGCAGGGCGGGCGCAAGCACCCGCACCAGGAGTTCATCCAGATCGACACCACGAACGTGCTGTTCATCTGCGGCGGCGCGTTCGCCGGCCTGGAGAAGATCGTCGAGTCCCGGGTCGGCAAGCAGGGCATGGGCTTCGGGGCGCAGATCCGCTCCAAGTCCGACTTCGAGGAGTCCTCGGCCGTGCTCGGCGACGTGATGCCCGAGGACCTGCTGAAGTTCGGCATGATCCCCGAGTTCATCGGCCGGCTCCCGGTGATCACCTCCGTGCACAACCTGGACCGCGAGGCCCTGATCAACATCCTCACCGAGCCGAAGAACGCGCTGGTCCGCCAGTACCACCGCCTCTTCGAGCTCGACGGGGTCGACCTGGAGTTCACCGACGACGCCCTGGAGGCCATCGCCGACCAGGCCATCCTGCGCGGTACCGGGGCCCGCGGCCTCCGCGCGATCATGGAGGAGGTGCTCCTGTCGGTGATGTACGAGGTGCCGAGCCGCCAGGACGTCGCCCGCGTCGTCATCACCCGCGAGGCGGTCCTGGAGCACGTCAACCCGACCCTCGTCCCGCGCGACCGCCCCAAGCGCGAGCCGCGGGAGAAGTCGGCCTGACGCCGCACGAGGCCGGCACGGCACGAGCCTGACAACGCACGAGAGCAGCGGACGCCCCCCGGGGCGCCGCTGCTCTCGGCGTTCCGGCTAGAGCTTGTCTCGAAGTGGCCTCGCTCATGCGCGCGAACGCGTGACCTGCCCGGTGGAGCGAAGCCGGAGGCGAGCGGAACCGGGCGGATCGCGAAGCGATGCCGCGTTCGCTCAGGCCCGGTCACGTAGCGAGCCGCCAGGCGAGCGAAGTGGGCCGGGACGCGGTAACACAGTTAGTTCCGCGTTCCGCCTGAGGTGGTCTTGCGGGACGGGTGGTTTCTGAGGGCGAAGTCGACCGTGTCCAGCGCCCAGGCCCAGGACGCGTCGGCCTCACGCGGAGTGTGGCCGAACGCGCCCGCCAGTTCCAGGCTCACGTAGCCGTGGAAGACGCTGCCGAGGAAGCGCACCGCGTCCGTCTGGTCGGGTTCGGGAAGGTCGTATCCGCGCAGGATCGCCCTCGTCATCTCCGCGTGCCGGGGCCCGGCGCTCGCCGCGGCCGTCTGCGGGTCGAGGTCGAAGCGGGCCGCCGCGTACCGTCCGGGATGCTCCGCCGCGTAGACGCGGTAGGCGCCGGCGCACGCCACGAGCGCGTCCTTGCCCGCGCGCCCCGCCACCGCGCCCGCGACCCGGTCGGCCAGCTCCTCCAGGGCCAGCAGCGCGACCCGCACCTTCAGCTCCCGCGCGTTCTCGATGTGCGCGTACAGGCTCGGGTCCCTGACGCCGAGCCTGCGCGCCACCGCCGAGACGGTCAGCCGGTCGAAGCCGATCTCGTCGGCCAGCTCCGCCGCCGTCCGGGCGAGGCGTTCGGCGGTGATGCCCGCGCGTGCCATGTGTTCTCCGAACCTAGAGTAACTTGGTTGCTGCCTAATTGTATTAGGAAACTAGGAGGCGGACATGACCGAGTGGACCACCACCCCCATCGACGCGCGCCTCGTGCGCGGCGCGCTCGAACTGGAGCGGACCGGGCGCGGAGTGCTGCCGCACCGGCTGCCCCTCGCCGCGCGCGCCCAGTTCCCGGACGAGTACCTCGCGAGGACGGAAGAGCAGCCGTCCGGCGTCCGGCTGGCCTTCCGCACCCGGGCCACCGCCGTGGAACTGGACGTGCTGCCCACCAAAAGGGCCTACGAGGGCACCCCGCCCCAGCCGGACGGCCTCTACGACCTTGTGATCGACGGGCGCCCGGCGGGCCGGGGCAGCGTTCCCGGCGGGAACCTGACCGTCATCGACATGGCGACCCAGAAGGCGGTCACCAGGCCGGGCGAGCCCGGCACCCTGCGGTTCGCGGGCCTGGCCGCCGAGGCCAAGGACGTGGAGATCTGGCTGCCGCAGGTCGAGCCCACCGAGCTGATCGCACTGCGCACCGACGCCCCCGTCGAGCCCGTCCCGGACGACGGGCGCCCCGTGTGGCTGCACCACGGCAGCTCGATCAGCCACGGCTCCACCGCCGCCGGCCCCACCTCCACCTGGCCCGCGGTGGCCGCCGCCCGCGGCGGGGTGAACCTGATCAACCTCGGCTTCGGCGGCAACGCGCTGCTCGACCCGTTCACCGCGCGCGCCATCCGCGACACCCCCGCCGACCTGATCAGCCTCAAGATCGGCATCAACGTCGCGAACGCCGACGCGATGCGGCTGCGCGCGTTCGTGCCGGCCGTGCACGGCTTCCTCGACACCGTCCGCGAGGGGCACCCCGACACGCCGCTGCTGCTCGTCTCGCCGATCCTGTGCCCCGTCCAGGAGCACACGCCGGGGCCGCTGGCCCTCGATCCCGAGGCGCCGCGCCTGAGGTTCCGGGCCACGGGCGACCCGGCGGAGGTCGCGAGCGGGCGCCTGACGCTCACGGTCATCAGGGACGCGCTGGCCGGCATCGCCGAGCGGCGCGCCGCGGACGATCCCCACCTGCACTACCTCGACGGCCGCGCGCTCTACGGCGAGGCCGACTACGCGGAGTTGCCCCTGCCGGACGAGGTCCACCCGGCCCCCGAGAGCCACCGCCGCATCGGAGAACGCTTCGCCGCGCTGGTCTTCGAAGCCGGACAGGGCGCCTTCGCGGCCCGCTGAGCCGGGGGAGGGGCCGGGGTCAGCCGCGGGACTCGCCGAGGCCGGCCTCGCGGGCCAGGACGATGGCCTGGGCGCGGTCGGCGACGTGCAGCTTCATGAAGATGTTCGAGACGTGGTTGCGGACGGTCTTCTGGCTCAGGTAGAGCGTCCCGGCGATCTCGGTGTTGCTGCGGCCCTGCGCGATCAGTTCGAGGACCTCCCGCTCCCGCTCGGTGAGCTGCGGGAACGCGGCCTGCCGCGGGTCGGGCAGTTCGGTGAAGTAGGTGAGCACGCGGCGCGCGATCTCCGGGCCGTAGATGGCCTCGCCCGCCGCGACCGCCTTCACGGCGCGGGCGATCTCCTCCGCGCCCGACTCCTTCAGCAGGTAGCCGCGGGCGCCGGCGCGCATCGCCGCGAAGACCGAGTCGTCGTCGCGGAACATCGTCAGCACCAGCACGCCGATGCGCGGGCTGGTGCGGGTGATGGTGCGGGTCGCCTCGATGCCGTTGCCGCCGGGCATGTGCAGGTCCATGATGACGACGTCCGGCTGCAACTCCGCCGCCAGCCGCACCGCGCCCGGCCCGTTCTCGGCCTCGCCGACGACCTCCACCCCGAGTGCCTGCAGCAGCCCCTTCAGCCCCTGCCGGAACACCGGGTGGTCGTCGGTGATGAGCACCCGGATGGTCTCGGTCATCGCCGCCCGTCTCTTCCGATCGAGGGACGATGATACCCGGCGGCGATCCGGGCGGCGGCGAGCGGGAGGCGGACGGTGACGAGGGTCCCGCCGCCGTTGCGGGACGTGATCGCGCAGCTGCCGCCGACCTCGGCGGCCCACTCCTTCATCGCGGCCAGGCCGCGCCGCGGCCTCGGCTGGCCGCCGTTGCGGGCGGCGTCCGGCAGGCCGGGCCCGGTGTCGGCGACCATCAGGTGGAGGTCGGCGTCGCGGGTCAGCCTGACCGTCGCGGTGCTCTCGGGGGCGTGCAGCCGGACGTTCGTCAGCGCCTCCTGCACGATCCGGTAGGCCGCGACCTCCACCGCGGCCGGCAGCCCCGCGGGCTCGCCGTCGAACCGGACGTCCACCCGCTCGCAGCAGCCCTCGGCGAACGACTCGATCGCGGCGACGAGGCCGAGGTCGTCCAGCGCGGGGGGCCGCAGCCCGTGCGCCAGGTCCCGGATCTCCCCGACGGCCGTCGCCAGCCGGTCCCGGACCTCGGCGAGCAGCGGGTCCATCCGCTCCGGCTCGCCGGCGAGGGTGATGCGGGCCGCGTCCAGCGACATGGCGAGGCTGGCGAGCGTCGGCCCGAGCCCGTCGTGCAGGTCGTGCCGCAGCTGGCGGCGCTCCTCCTCCCGGCTGGCGAGGATGCGCTCCCTGGAGCGCTGCAGGTCGGCGGTGAGACGGCGGAGGTGAGGGATGGTCGCGGCACGTGCCGCCACGGCCCCCGCTGTGAACGCGCCGGCCAGCACGGTGGCGCGTGCCAGTACCGCTCGCATCCCGTCCCTCTCCCTCCGCCCCGCCGTCGAGGAGCTTCGCCGCCAGCCTTTCCGGCGGGGCGACCCGGTGTCAGGTGACCAGTGTCCCGACCGCGGCGGGAAAACGCTCTCTGCCCCGTCCGGCCGCGTGTCGCGGACGTCGCGCATGACGCTGGCCAGGCCGGTCTCCGGCGGGCGGCAGGCCGGGCCGCGCGGCGATCGCGGCCGCGGCCCGGTCGCCGGACGGGCGGGCGGGCGGAGGTTCCGGTCGACCGGATCAGGGTGATCTGCATGGACGTGCGGTGCGCGGCCAGGGCCGCCCGGCGCGGGATTTCTTCGGCGCGACCGGCCGTCTCCGGGGCCGTCCACCCCCGGCGTCCCCGTAGAATCGTCAGCCGTGACACAGCCCAGCACTGAGCGCGGCCAGGGCGCCGCCGCGGACGTCGACCTTCCCACCCAGTACCGGCCGGCCGATGTCGAGGGCCGGCTCTACGAGCGGTGGGTATCGGCGGGGCTGTTCACCGCCGACCCCGAGCGCGCGCCGGAGCGTCCCGCCTTCTCCATCGTGATCCCGCCGCCGAACGTGACCGGCTCGCTGCACATGGGCCACGCCCTCGACCACTCCATCCAGGACACCCTCGTCCGGCGCCGCCGGATGCAGGGCCACGCGGTGGCGTGGGTGCCGGGCATGGACCACGCGGGCATCGCCACGCAGAACGTGGTGGAGCGCGAGCTGGGCAAGGAGGGCCTGTCGCGGCACGACCTCGGGCGGGCCGACTTCGTCGAGCGGGTCTGGCAGTGGAAGGCGGAGTCCGGCGGCCGCATCCTCGGCCAGATGCGCCGGCTCGGCGACAGCGTCGACTGGACGCGCGAGGCGTTCACGATGGACGACGACCGCGCCCGCGCCGTCCGGACGATCTTCAAGCGGCTGTTCGACGACGGCCTGATCTACCGCGCCGAGCGCATCATCAACTGGTGCCCGCGCTGCCTGACGGCGCTGTCGGACATCGAGGTCGAGCACGAGGACGTCGACGGCGAGCTGGTCTCGATCCGGTACGGGTCGGGCGAGGACGAGATCGTCGTCGCGACCACCCGGGCCGAGACGATGCTCGGCGACACCGCCGTGGCCGTCCACCCGGACGACGCCCGGTACGCGCACCTGGTCGGCCGGGAGATCGAGCTCCCGCTGACCGGCCGCCGCATCCCGGTCGTCGCCGACGAGCACGTCGACCCCGCGTTCGGTACCGGCGCCGTCAAGGTGACCCCCGCGCACGACCCGAACGACTTCGAGATCGGGCGGCGGCACTCGCTGCCGTCCCTGTCGGTCATGGACGAGCGGGGCAACGTCACCGCGCCCGGCCCGTTCGAGGGGCTGGACCGGTTCGAGGCGCGCCCGGCGGTCGTGGCCGCGCTGCGCGAGCAGGGCCGGATCGTCAAGGAGGTCCGCCCGTACGAGCACTCGGTCGGGCACTGCCAGCGCTGCTCCACGGTCGTCGAGCCGCGCGTGTCGCTGCAGTGGTTCGTCAAGGTGGAGTCGCTGGCGCGGGCCGCGGGCGACGCCGTCCGCGACGGCCGCGTCAAGATCCACCCGCCGGAGATGGCGTCCCGCTACTTCGAGTGGGTCGACAACATGCACGACTGGTGCATCAGCCGCCAGCTGTGGTGGGGGCACCGGATCCCGGTCTGGTACGGGCCGGAGGGCGAGGTCGCCTGCCCGGGCCCTGACGAGGAGCCGCCCGCCGGGTGGACGCAGGACTCCGACGTCCTCGACACGTGGTTCTCCTCCGCCCTGTGGCCGTTCTCCACGCTCGGCTGGCCGGACGAGACCCCCGACCTGAAGCGCTTCTACCCGACGTCCGTCCTGGTCACGGGCTACGACATCCTGTTCTTCTGGGTCGCCCGCATGATGATGTTCGGGTTGTACGCGATGGACGGCGTCCAGCCGTTCGGCACCATCGCCCTGCACGGGATGGTCCGCGACCAGTTCGGCAAGAAGATGTCCAAGTCGTTCGGGAACGTCATCGACCCGCTCGACTGGATCGACGCCTACGGCGCCGACGCGACCCGCTTCACGCTGCTGCGCGGCGCGAACCCGGGCGGCGACGTCCCGGTGGCCGAGGAGTGGGCGCAGGGCTCGCGCAACTTCTGCAACAAGCTGTGGAACGCGACCCGGTTCGCGCTCATCAACGGCGCGCACACCCGCGGCGCCATGCCCGCCGAGCTCTCCACGATCGACGCCTGGGTGCTGTCCCGGCTGCACACGGTGATCGCCGAGGTCGACGCGCACCTGGAGGCGTTCGACTTCGCGAAGGCGTGCGAGGCGCTCTACCACTTCGCGTGGGACGAGGTCTGCGACTGGTACGTGGAGCTGGCCAAGGTGCAGCTCGCCGACGGGCGCGCCGAGGCGACCCGCCGCGTGCTCGGCGAGGTCTTCGACAACCTGCTGCGGCTGCTGCACCCGGTCGTCCCATTCGTCACCGAGGAGCTGTGGACGTCCCTCACCGGCGCGGAGACGGTCGTCACCGCGCCGTGGCCGGCGGCCGACCCGGCGCGGCGCGACGGCGCCGCCGAGGAGCTCGTCGGCTCGCTCCAGCGGATGGTGACCGAGGTGCGGCGGTTCCGCGCCGACCAGGGCCTCAAGCCGGGTCAGAGGGTCGCCGCGCGGATCGAGTGGAACGGCTCCGCCCTGCACCGCCACGAGGACGGCATCCGCGCGCTGCTGCGCCTCACCGAGCCGGAGGACGGCTTCTCCTCGACGGCGTCCCTGCCGGTCGAGGACGTGAAGGTGCACCTCGACACCGCCGGGGTGATCGACGTGGCGGCGGAGCGCAAGCGGCTGGAGAAGGATCTGGCCGCCGCCCGCAAGGAGGTCGACCAGGCGCGGCGCAAGCTCGGCAACGAGGCGTTCATGGCGAAGGCGCCGGAGGCGGTCGTGGCGAAGAACCGCGACCGGCTCGCCCAGGCGGAGTCCGACATCGGCAGGCTGGAGGCGCAGCTCGCCGCGCTCCCGGCGGGCTGACCCCGTCGCGGCGGGCCGGCCGGGCCGCCTTGACACCGGTGCTGACACGGCGATCCGTCGGCGCGGCGGTGCCCGCCGCAGTTACGATCCGGTAGGGCCTGTGGGCCTTTGCGGTAGATGAACCTTCGGGAGTGCAATGGCCGATTCACCACCTCGGTCCGGCACGTCGGACTCCGCGTCCGGCGACGACCTGGACGCGGCGCAGGTCATCGAGGACGGTTGCGGACCGGAGCCCGCCCCCGCGCCCTTCGGCGGCGCGCGCCCCTGGTGGTCGGTCGACATCGGCGACGGGACCGGCCCGCACGCGATGGTGAACGGCACCGGCCCGCAGGCCATGCCTCCCCTGCGGGAGGTTTCGGGCCCGTCCGCCATGCCGAGGAACGGCACGGGCCCGCACGCGATGCCCGTCTCGGCGAACGGGTCGGGGGCGCTTCCGGTCGTCGGCACGGGCCCGCACGGCGTCATCCGCGGCGGCACCGGCCCGCTGCCGCAGGTCACCGGCGCGTCGCCGGGGGCCGGTGGGCGCATGCCGAAGCTCCTGCTGGCCGCGGGCGCCGTCGTGGCCGCCGGTCTGCTGCTCGTCGCGGGCATGCTGGTGCTGCGGACCGGCGGCGTCGTCAAGGACGCCGAGACTGCGGCCGGCCCCGGACCGTCCAAGAAGGTGGTCAACGCGGGTCCCACGGCCGGGGGCCTGCACAAGGATCCGCTGACCTCGCCGCAGGCGAGCGTCGCGTACCCCTTCGTCGCGGGCGCGGTCGAGGCGGGCGGCGTCCCGGTGGCCAAGAACGGACTCGCCGTCTACACCGAGGAACCGGTGCGCAAGGTCAACGTGCTGTTCGTGGGCGGGACGGGCCGGATCGGCGATCCCGCCGACTTCCTTCAGACGACGCAGCCCAACACGTTCATCGCCGGGCAGGACGCCGATCCGGGCCGCAAGGGCGGCAAGGCGGTCTGCGGCACGTTCGCCGTCCTCGCCGAGACCCACACCTACTGCGCGTGGGCCACCAAGGACTCCTTCGGCGTCATCGCGTCCAACCGGCCCACGGTGAACCCGCAGTTCCCCCTGATGGCCGATCTGATGCACCGCATCAGGAAGGACGTCGAGAAGTCGAAGTGACGTAGAGGCGCTCTGTGTCGGCGCCTACCGCGTCCAGGACGATCCCGGTGAAGTAGACCGTGCCGAGGACGACGACGCGGTGCCCCAGCGTCGCGAGCGACTCGGGTGTGATGGCGGCGGGCCCGACCACGTCCCAGTGGGGCGGCAGGGCGCGGGTGAACCGCAGGTGCGGCATCGGCAGCCGGACGAACGTCACGGGCAGCGCGCCCAGCGCGGCGACGGCGCCGTCCAGGTCCTTGTGGTCGGGGAGGCAGACCACGGCGTGGTCGATCGTCCCCCAGGCCTTCCGGGCGGCGCCGAGGGCGGCGGCGATCCCGGCCCGGTCGATCGCGGAGTCGACCAGCAGCCGCGTGGCCGTCCCGGGCACGGCGTGCCAGGACAGGCGGCCGGGCAGGACGATCGAGGACAGCACGGCCCGCACCGTCCCGGCGGCGGGCTCTTCCGCTCCGGGGACGCGGCGGGCGGCGACCACGCCGAGTTCGGCCGCCGCGCGCCCGAGACCGGCGGGAAGCAGGTCCGGGGGGAGCCCGCTGCCTCCGGGCCCGACGAACTCCACGGCGCCGAGGACCCGCGCGACCTCGGCCGACTGCGGCGCCGACAGGACGCGCGTGCGCGGCCCGGCGACGCCGAGCTTCTCCTCGGCGATCTCCGCCGGGGTGTCGCCGAGCACCCCGGCGTGCTCCCGGAAGACCGGGGTGATCGCGGCGACGTCCGGCGGGAACAGGGCGACCTCGTCCGACCGTCCGCCCATGCCCGCCTCCAGGACCAGCGCGTCCGCACCCACGCGGCGCGCGTGCAGGACGCCCGCGATCGTGAAGAGCCCCGACGGCGACAGGTAGCCGCCGGACGGCGGCGGGAGCGCGGCGACGGCCTCCCCGAGGACGTCCGCCAGGGAGGCGAGCTCCTCGGCGGAGACGGCGCGCCCGTCCACCCTGATGCGGTCGCGGTTGCTGCGCAGCCCGGGACTCGTGACCGTGCACACGCGTAGCCCTGCGGCCCCGAGGAAGGCCGACGCGTAGGTCGCCGCCGTCCCCTTCCCCTTGGAGCCGACGACCGTCAGGACGGGAACGCCCGGTGCCAGGAGGCCCAGTGCGCTCGCGAGGGCGCGGGCCCGCCCGACGTCGCGGGTCTCGCCCGGGGCGCGCCGCTCCCACTCGCGGAAGAACACCTCCATGTCTCCAGTGTGGGCCGTCCCCAGTGTGAGCCGTCTCCGGGTGTGGGCCCGGACGGAGGTGCGCCCACCGCCGAGTAGGCTCTGAGACCGTGAGTCAGGTATCCGAGCCGTCCGATTACAAGGCCACCGTCGGCGCGATCATGGAGCGCGGGGTCGAGTGGGAGATCGACCCGACCCTCGACCGGATCGCCGACCTCGTCGACGTCCTGGGCGGGCCGCACCGCGCGTACCCGGTGATCCACATCGCCGGGACGAACGGCAAGTCCACCACGGCCCGGCTCGTCGAGGCGCTGCTGCGCGAGCGCGGCCTGCGCACCGGGCTCTACACCAGCCCCGAGCTGACGACGCTGCGCGAGCGCATCGCGATCGACGGGGAGCCGATCAGCGAGGAGCGCTTCGTCGAGGCGTTCAACGACGTGTCGCCCTACCTCCAGCTGGTCGACGACAAGCACGGGGCCCGGCTGTCGTTCTTCGAGGTGCTCACCGCGATGGCCTTCGCGGCGTTCGCGGACGCGCCGGTCGACGTGGCGGTGGTCGAGGCGGGCATGGGCGGCGTCTGGGACGCCACGAACGTCGCCGACGGCGCCGTCGCGGTGATCACGCCGATCGGCCTGGACCACACCCGCTACCTGGGCGACACGCTGGAGCAGATCGCGGGGGAGAAGGCGGGCATCATCAAGCCGGGCGCGGTCGCGGTGCTGGCGCAGCAGCCGGTCGAGGCCGCCGAGGTGCTGCTGCGACGGGTCGTGGAGACCGGCGCGACGGCGGCGCGCGAGGGCGTCGAGTACGGCGTGCTCAGCCGGGACGTCGCCGTCGGGGGCCAGCAGGTTTCGCTGCGGGGCCTGCACGGCGTCTACGACGAGATCTTCCTGCCGCTGTTCGGCGAGCACCAGGCGAGCAACGCCGCGACGGCCCTGGCGGCCGTGGAGGCGTTCGCCGGCGGCGCGCCGACCTGGGGCGAGCCGAACCTGGAGGCCGCGACCCGGATCGCGCCCGGCGAGTCCTTCCTCGGCGGCGAGGAGGGGCAGCTCGACCCGGCCCTGGTCCGCAGCGGCTTCGCCAAGTCGGCCTCGCCCGGCCGGCTGGAGGTCGCCCGGACGGGCCCGACCGTCCTGCTGGACTCCGCGCACAACCCCGCCGGGATGGCCGCCACCGTCGCCACGGTCACCGAGTCGTTCGGCTTCACACGGCTCGCCGGGGTCCTCGCCATCGCCGCCGACAAGGACGTCGCCGGGGTCCTCGACCAGCTCGAACCCGTGCTGGCCGAGCTGGTGGTCACCCGCAGCTCCTCGGCGCGCTCGATGCCGCCCGAGGAACTGGCCGAGATCGCCGAGGGGATCTTCGGCGCCGACCGCGTCCATGTCGCCGAGCGGCTGGACGACGCCATCGACCGGGCGATCGGGCTGGCGGAGGAGACCGGCGAGTACCGGGGCGCCGGCGTGCTGATCACCGGCTCGGTGGTCACCGCGGGCGACGCCCGCACCCTGCTGCGCGTCGGGGAAGGCCGGTGACGGGCATGAGCGCGCGGACCGCCGCGAACCCGGCGCGCAGGCTGTTCGCCACGGTGCTGGCGTGCGAGGCCATCGTGATCGCGCTCGCGATCCCGGTGGCGGTGACGGTGCTGGACGTCGGCGGGGCGACCGCCGGCGGCGTCTGCGGCGGGCTGGCCGCCGCATGCGTGGTGCTGGCCGGCCTGCTGCGCTTCCCGTGGGCGGTCCACGCGGGCACGGTCCTCCAGGTGCTGATCATCGCGACCGGGTTCATGGTGCCGGCCATGTTCTTCCTTGGTGTCGTTTTCGGGGCGCTTTGGGGCACGGCCATTTGGCTGGGACGCAAGGTGGGGGGCGCTCAGCCGCGCTAGGTTCGCGAGGACGGCACCATTGCGTCCGCCGATTCTCGCGTATCTCTCTCATCGTCTTATTTGGACATTCTTCCTTTATGGGAAATGTGCGTGCGGCGGATGACGACGTCCTAAGGAGCACGCCGTGTCCTCCCACGCACGCGAACACCCGCCCGGCGACCTCACCGGGACGCGGCCCGCCGGGCCCCCGGCGCGCCCCGCCGAAGGGGCCGTCCGGCGGCGGCTCGCGACGCTCGGCACGCTGCTGCTGACGTTCACCGCCCTGCCCGCGGCCCTCCTGGTGGTGCCCGACGCGTCCGGCGGCGTCGTCCCGGCCGCCGCGAGCGCCCTCGCGCTCGGCGACGCCGAGATCCCCGGGCTGCTGCGCGCCACCGGGCTGTCGCTGCCCGCCCTGCTGGTCACGGTGCCGCTCGCCGCCGTCGCCGCCCGCCGCCTCCCCGCGTGGGGCGTGCTCATGGCAGGGTTCGCGGTGCTGCTCGCGGGCATCGGCGCCGCCCGTCTCGCCGACTCGCTGCCCGACATCGGGACGGTCCGCGCCCTCCAGGGCGCAGGGGCGGGCATCGTGCTGCCCGCGAGCCTCGTCCTGGTGTGGGAACGGCGCAACCCCGCCCTGTCGGCCGCCTGGGCCGGAGCCCTCGCGGGCACGCTGATCCTCGCGATGCCGCTGGCGCTGAAGGCCGTCCCCGTGCCCGCCGACGGCGCCGCCGTCCCCGACTGGCGCGTCGCGCTCGCGCCCTACCCGCTGCTCGCCGTCGCCGCCGCCGGAGCCGCGCTCGCCCACCCCCTCCTGCGGGGACGCCGCCACCGGCGGCCGCCCCCGCTCCGGCGCACCGAGCGCGGGCCGCTGCTCCTCGTGCCCGTCCCGGCGGGCGGCTTCGCCTTCCTCGCCGTCGTCGCCGCGCACGGCTGGTCGCCCGGCGCGCGCCTGCTCCTCGCCGGGCTCACGCTGCTCGCCCTGGCCGGCCTCGCCTTCGCCGGCGCCCGGGCCGCGGCCGCCGGCGGGCCGTCCGGCGGCGCGGTCGTCATGATCGCCGTCGGCCTGCTCTGCCAGCCCGTCGCCGGCCCGCTCGCCGGGCTCGCCGCCGCCGGGACGGGGACCGCCGGCCCGCCGGCCCTCCCGTTCGCCGTGGCGGCCGCCGCCGCCCTCGCCGCCGCGCTCGCGGCCACCCGCACCGGAACGCGCGGCGCCGTCCGCACCGGCTACCTCCTCATGGCCGCCGCCGTGCCGCTCGGCCTCGCGGGCGGCGCCCTCGGCCGCTGGGCGCTGCTCGCCCCCCTCGTCCCCCTCGGCGCCGGCGCGGGGCTGGCCCTCGCCGCCTCGCTGCGGGACGCGAGAGTGGGCGCCGCGCTGTTCGGGCTGTCGCTGTGCTTCCCCGCGGTCCTGGCCGGGCAGCTGCTCGTCCTGTCGCTGCAGGCGGCGCGGCTGCAGCGGTCGCGACCGGTCACCGACGCCCAGCACGTGCACGCGCTCCTCGAGGGCTACCGGATCTGGCTGGCCGTCGCCGGGGTGGTCGCCGTGCTGCTCGCCGGAGCCACCGCCCGCCTGTGCGCCGGACGCGCCGCGACGACGCGCGCACGCGCGCCGCGGCTCTCCGGGAATGCGACCGCGGGCCCGGGAGCCGGGTAGGATTCGCGCGCTTACCTATTCCGATAGTCCTTTAGGAGAAACACCCGTGTCCGAGCGCACTCTTGTCCTGGTCAAGCCCGACGGCGTTCGCCGCGGCGTCGTCGGCGAGGTCATCTCCCGGATCGAGCGCAAGGGCCTGAAGCTCGTCGCGCTGGAACTGCGCACCCTCGCCCGCGAGACCGCCGAGGCGCACTACGAGGAGCACTCCAGCAAGCCGTTCTTCGGCGAGCTGGTCGACTTCATCACCGGCGGCCCGCTCGTCGCCATGGTCGTGGAGGGCCCGCGCGCCATCGAGGCGTTCCGCTCCCTCGCCGGCGCCACCGACCCGGTCAGCGCCACCCCCGGCACCATCCGCGGCGACTTCGCCCTGGAGATCGGCGAGAACATCGTCCACGGCTCCGACTCCACCTACTCCGCCGAGCGCGAGATCAAGCTCTTCTTCCCCGAGGTGTAGTGCTGTTCCAGCCCAGGGGGGCGACCCCCTGGAACCCCCGTCACGAGCCGGGCGATGCTAGCCCAGGGGGGCGACCCCCTGGAACCCCCGTTGCGAGCCGGGCGATCCTCACGCCACGGTGCGGGTTTCCGTGCCCGTGCGGGTTTTCGCGTGGCGCTGCGGTCGCCCGGCTCGGCGGGTCGGGCGACCTCCAGGCGCCTAGAGCGCCTTCCGGCCGCCCGACCCGCGCTGTGTTCGCCCAGGGGGGGCGACCCCCTGGAACCCCCGTTGCGAGCCGGGCGATCCTCACGCCACGGTGCGGGTTTCCGTGCCCGTGCGGGTTTTCGCGTGGCGCTGCGGTCGCCCGGCTCGGCGGGTCGGGCGACCTCCAGGCGCCTAGAGCGCCTTCCGGCCGCCCGACCCGCGCTGTGTTCGCCCAGGGGGGCGACCCCCTGGAACCCCCGTTGCGAGCCGGGCGATCCTCACGCCACGGTGCGGGTTTCCGTGCCCGTGCGGGTTTTCGCGTGGCGCTGTGGTCGCCCGGCTCGGCGGGTCGGGCGACCTCCAGGCGCCCAGGGCGCCTTCCGGCCGCCCGACCCGCGGTGCCGGTCAGGTCTACTCCAAGAGCGTTGGACGGCGATGGTTCGCATCGCTCTTGAACTGAAATCGCCCTGGCCCTGTCGGGAGCGGGGGACCGTCGCTCGTTCCACAATCGGCTTGTAAGCGGGTAAGGGCTGGGACTGCGGTGTCCCGGGCGCCTTCATGAGGCGGTAGATCGTCGGCCCGGGTTCGGCTTTTCCGCGGCCGCGCGGAACAGTGGCCCGGGACGAAACGAACCGTGTTGCGGCGTGGGGGTGTGGCGGGCCGGGGGAAACCCCCTAAGATCCTCGGATACCCGGTGGCGTCGGGCCTGCCGTGGGCGCCGCGCGTCCTTGGCCGAACGTGCCGCCGGGTCAGTCCGCCGGGTTCTCTTTATGGAAAACCGGGCTGGTCAGGACGCGTTTTTTTCGCGACGCGCGGCGCGGGGGTGACTGCCCGCGGAGGTACGCGCACGTTACGATGGACGCGCCGCTCAACACGCCCGTCAATCATGAAGGGCTCCCTTTCTTCATGGGTAACAAGCTGTCGTTTCTTGGCCGTGACATGGCGGTCGATCTCGGTACCGCCAACACCCTGGTGTACGTGCGCGGGCGTGGCATCGTCCTGAACGAACCCTCCGTGGTGGCGATCAATACCAATACCGGGAAGATCGTCGCGGTGGGCATCGAGGCGAAGCGGATGATCGGCCGCACACCGGGCAACATCGTCGCGGTCCGTCCGCTGAAGGACGGCGTCATCGCCGACTTCGACGTCACCGAACGGATGCTGCGCTACTTCATCCAGAAGGTGCACAAGCGCCGGCACTTCGCCAAGCCGCGGATCGTCGTGGCCGTGCCGAGCGGGATCACCGGGGTGGAGCAGCGCGCGGTGAAGGAGGCCGGCTACCAGGCCGGTGCCCGCCGCGTCTACATCATCGAGGAGCCGATGGCAGCCGCGATCGGCGCCGGGCTGCCCGTCTACGAGCCGACCGGCAACATGGTCGTCGACATCGGCGGCGGCACCACCGAGGTGGCGATCATTTCGCTCGGCGGGATCGTCACCAGCCAGTCGGTGCGCGTCGGCGGCGACGAGCTCGACCAGGCCGTGATCTCTTTCTCCAAGAAGGAGTACTCCCTGATGCTCGGGGAACGCACCGCGGAGGAGATCAAGATGGCGATCGGGTCGGCCTATCCCGGCGGCGAGGAAGAACCGCACGCCGAGATCCGGGGCCGCGACCTCGTCAGCGGGCTGCCGAAGACCGTCGTGATCTCCGCCGAGGAGGTCAGGCGGGCGATCGAGGAACCGGTCAACGCCGTGGTGGACGCGGTGAAGACCACCCTCGACAAGTGCCCGCCCGAGCTCTCCGGCGACATCATGGACCGCGGCATCGCGCTCACCGGCGGCGGCGCTCTGCTGAAGAACCTCGACGAACGGCTCCGCGAGGAGACCGGGATGCCCATCCACCTGGTGGACAACCCGCTCGACTCGGTGGTGCTCGGCACGGGCAAGTGCGTCGAGGACTTCGAGTCGCTCCGGCAGGTGCTCGTGCCGGAGCCGCGGCACTGATTCGGACATGGCCGGCCAGGGGGCGTGAGGGGTCGCTCCCCGGGCGGGCCGATTCGGACTTCGTCCGCCGAGGGCGGCAGCGCGCGCCGGGACGCGGGGGCGTCCCTCCTCGTGAGGCACCGGGCTCCCGGCGGACCAGGGAACGGGAGGTCGGTGCGTGAAGGACACCCGGCGCACCCGCGTGGTCCTCGGCGCGTTGCTGGTCGTGGCGCTCGCGATGATCACCATTGACTACCGCGGCGGGCAGGACTCGCCGCTGAGCGGCCTGCGCGGCGTCGGCGCGACGGTGTTCGGACCGGTGGAGCGGGCGTCGGCGTCCGTCGTCCGGCCGGTGGGCAACACCTTCGACGCCGTCACCGACGCGCCGGGCGAGCGCCGCCGCGCCGACCGGCTCGCGCGGCAGAACCAGCGGCTGCGCGAGCAGTTGCGCTCCAGCCGCCTCGACCAGGACCGGTCCGCGCAGCTGCGCAGGCTGCTCGGCACCGCCGGGATGGGCGGCTACAAGATCCACGCCGCGCAGGTGATCTCGGCCGGGCAGGGCTTCGAGGACACCGTCACCATCGACGCCGGCAGCCGCAGCGGCGTCAAGCCCGACATGACCGTGATGAGCGCCGACGGCCTCGTCGGCCGCGTCACCCGCGTCGGGCCCGCGACGGCCACCGTCCTGCTCGCCACCGACCAGACCTCCTCCATCGGCTCCCGCCTCGAGGAGTCCAAGGAGATCGGGATCACCCAGGGCCGGGGCCGCCGCGGCCTCGGCCGGGGCGGCGCGACGCCGCTGCGGTTCCAGCTGCTGGACGCCGCCGCGCCGATCAGGGTCGGCCAGCGGATCGTCACGCTCGGATCGCAGGGGCAGAAGCCCTACGTCCCGGGCGTCCCGATCGGCGCCGTCGAACGGATCGAGCGGTCGACCAGCGGGCTGACCCGTACCGCCTACGTCCGGCCGTTCGTGCGGTTCACGAGCCTCGACGTCGTCGCCGTCGTGGTCGCCCCGCCGAAGACCGACCCGCGGGACGCCGTGCTGCCCCCCAAGCCCCCGCCGCCGCCGACCCCTACCCCGACCGCGACGCCCTCGGCGAGCAAGAGCCCGAAGGCCAAGCCGCGCCGCTCCAAGAGCCCGTCCACGAATCCGACCCGGGGGGACTGACGTGCTGAACCCGCCCGAGGCGTCGCCGGCCGGCCGCGCCGCGGTGACCGCCGTGGTGATCGTCGTGACGCTGATCCTGCAGGTGTCGGTGGCGAACCGGCTGCCGCTGCCCGGCGGCGTCCAGCCCGACCTGGTGCTGCTGGCCGTCGTGGCGCTCGCGCTCGTCGCGGGCTCGATGACCGGGATGGTGGCCGGGTTCCTCGCGGGCCTCGCCGCCGACATCATCCCGCCCGCCGACCACACCATCGGCCGGTACGCGCTCGTCTACTGCCTCATCGGGTACCTGTGCGGCGTCGCGTCCGCCGAGATGGACCGCCAGTCCGCGGTGCCGTTCTTCGCCGTCGCCGCCGGGGCGCTCGCCGGGACCGTGCTGTACGCGGGCACCGGCATGATCCTCGGTGACCCGCGCGCCGGGTGGGCGACCGTGTCGAGCATGGTGCCGCTGCAGGTGCTCTACGACGTCATCGCGAGCCCCTTCGTGGTGTGGGCGGTGCTGCGCGCCACCCGCCGGTACGAACGCGGGGAACGCGCCCGCGGCGACCGCCTCGCCGTGCCCGCCGCCCGCTACCGCGCGATGTCGGGGCGGAGCGGGACCCTGTGAACCCGAGGACCCACTTCCGCCTCGTCGTCCTGTACGTGCTCGTCGCCGCGCTGCTGCTCGTCCTGATCGGGCGGATGTGGGCGCTCCAGGTCCTGGAGGGCGCGCACTACCGGGCCGTCGCGGCCGAGAACCGCACCCGCGACATCGTCGTCCCCGCCACCCGCGGCATGATCCTGGACGACCGCGGCAGGCCCCTCGTGCGCAACCGCAGCGCGCTCGTCGTGTCGGTCGACCGCACCACGCTGTCGCGGCAGAAGGACGGCGGCCAGACCGTCCTCAAGCGGCTCGCCGCAGTGCTCGGGACGTCCCAGGAGGAGATGTCCAAGCGGATCCGGCTGTGCGGGCCCGGCATCAAGCGGCCGTGCTGGCCCGGCTCGCCGTACCAGCCGATCCCGGTCGAGGACCACGTCGACCCCAAGCGCGCGCTGCAGATCATGGAGCGGCAGGAGGACTTCCCGGGGATCACCGCGCAGGTCCAGGCCGTCCGCGACTACCCCGAGCCGGAGGGCGCGCGTCCCGCGCAGCTCCTCGGCTACCTGCAGCCCGTCACGCAGGACGAGCTCGACAAGCGCAAGGGCCTCAAGGTCACCGGCTACAGCGGCGTTGACCTCGTCGGGCGCGACGGCCTGGAGGCGCAGTACGACTCGGCGCTGAGCGGCGAGCCCGGGTTCCGCAAGGTCCTGGTCGACAGCCAGGGCCGCGTCACCGGCACCGCGCGCGAGCAGCCCCCGATCGCCGGCAGCAACCTCGTCACCAGCATCGACGCGGGCGTGCAGGGCGCGGCGGAGAAGGCCCTCAAGAACGCCGTCGACAGCGCGCGCAAGCAGGGCCGCCCCGCCGACGCCGGCGCCGCGGTCGTGATGGACGTGCGCACCGGGCGGATGATCGCGATGGCGAGCTACCCGACCTACGACCCCGGCATCTGGACCGGCGGCATCTCCCAGGACGAGTACGACGCGCTGCTCGGCAAGAAGCAGGGCGAGCCGCTGATCTCCCGGGTCACCCAGGGGCAGTTCGCGCCCGGCTCCACCTTCAAGATCTCCTCGGTGGCCGCCGCGGTGAAGGACGGCAACAGCCTGACCGGCACCTACGACTGCCCCGGCTCCTACAACGTCGGCAACCGCGCCTTCCGCAACTTCGAGGGCGAGGAGCTCGGGGCGATGTCGCTGCACACGGCGCTCGTCAAGTCCTGCGACACGATCTTCTACCGGTTCGCCTACCAGGAGTGGCAGCGCGACGGCGGGATGAAGCCGAAGAAGAACCCCTCGGACCCGATGGTGAAGATGGCCCGCGACTACGGGTTCGGGTCGCGCACGGGCGTCGACCTGCCCAGCGAGAGCGAGGGCCGCATCCCGGACCGGGGGTGGAAGAAGACCTTCTGGGACGCCACCAAGGCCGCCAACTGCAAGGGCGCCAAGACGGGCTATCCGGAGGTCGCCAAGACCGACCCGGCCCGCGCCGCCTACCTGAAGGCCGTCGCGACGGAGAACTGCACCGAGGGCTACGTCTGGCGGCCCGGCGACGCGGCGAACTTCTCGGTCGGGCAGGGCGACGTCCTGGTGACGCCGCTGCAGCTCGTCCGGGCGTACGCGGCCATGGCGAACGGCGGCAAGCTGGTGACCCCGCGGCTCGGCGTCGCGGTCGTGCGTCCCGACGGCTCGATCGTCCGCCGGATCGACGCGCCGGCGCCGCGCAGGCTGCCGGTCGACGGCAAGGTGCTCAAGTACATCCGCGAGTCGCTCGCCGAGGTCACCAAGAGCGGCACGGCGTCCGGGGCGTTCACCGGTTTCGACTTCAAGCGCGTCGACGTCGGCGGCAAGACCGGCACCGCGGAGGTCTACGGCAAGCAGGACACGTCCTGGTTCGCCTCGTTCGGCCCGGTGGACAAGCCGCGCTTCGCGGTGGTCGCGATGGTCTCCCAGGGCGGGCAGGGCGCGCAGACGTCCGCGCCGGCCGTCCGGGAGATCTGGGAGGCCATGTACGGCACGAAGGACCGCAAGGCGATCCTCCAGGACGGGAGGCTCCCGTCCGAGCTGCCGCGGATGCCCGCCGAGGGGACCGCCCCATGATCACTGGTTCCGGGGTCGGCAGCGTCGACGCCTACGCCGCGCACCGGTCGTGGACCAGCAGGCTCGCCGGGCTGCGCCGGCTCGACCTGCCGATGCTGCTGGCCGTGCTGGCGCTGTCGGCGGTGGGCGCGCTGCTGGTGCGCTCGGCCACCTTCCACCTGCTGACCGAGCAGGGCAAGGACCCCGAGGGCTTCCTCAAGCGGCACATCCTGAACCTGATCATCGGGTTCATGCTCGGCGGCCTGGTCACCGTGCTCGACTACCGGCTCCTGCGCGCCTACGTCCCCATCCTGTACGGGCTGGCGTGCGTGGGGCTGCTGGCCGTGCTGACCCCGCTCGGCTCGACGATCAACGGCTCGCACTCGTGGATCGTGATCGGCGGCGGCTTCCAGGTGCAGCCGTCGGAGTTCGCGAAGGTCGGGCTCGTGGTGCTGCTGGCGATGATCCTCGGCGAGCCGCGCGACGGGGAGATCGGCCCCGGCCGGCGGGACGTGCTGCTCGCGCTCGTGCTCGCCGGGGTGCCCGGCATGCTGATCATGCTGCAGCCCGACCTCGGCACCACGCTGGTGTTCATCGCGGTGGTGCTCGGCATGCTGGCGATCTCCGGGGCGCAGAAGCGCTGGCTCGTCGGGCTGGTCGGCGGCGGCGTCGCCGCGGGCGCCGCCGTGTTCTTCTTCGGGCTGCTGAAGGCCTACCAGATCGCCCGGTTCACCGCGTTCCTGAACCCCGAGGCCGACCCGCGCGGCGCCGGCTACAACGCCCAGCAGGCCCGCATCGCGATCGGCTCGGGCGGGGCGTTCGGCAAGGGCCTGTTCCACGGCGAGCAGACCGGCGGCCACTTCGTCCCCGAGCAGCAGACCGACTTCATCTTCACGGTGGCGGGGGAGGAGCTCGGCTTCGTCGGCGCCGCCGTCATCATCGCGCTGCTCGGCGTGGTGCTGTGGCGCGGGCTGCGCATCGCCACCCAGGCCGCCGACCTGTTCGGGACGCTCGTCGCCACCGGCGTCGTGTGCTGGCTGGGGTTCCAGACGTTCGAGAACGTCGGGATGACGATCGGGATCATGCCGATCACCGGGCTGCCGCTGCCGTTCGTGTCCTACGGCGGGTCCGCGACGTTCGCGAACATGATCGCCTTCGGCCTGCTGCAGGCCGTCCACGTGCGCCGCCGCCCGTTCGATTAGCGCCCGGCGACCGCGTAGGCTGGACGTTCATCCCACGTCCCCTGCACGGAGGGTTCCGTCATGCCGGTCGAGTCGCTCTTCCCGCGCCTGGAGCCGCTGCTCCCGAGCGTGCAGAAGCCGATTCAGTACGTTGGCGGCGAGCTGAACTCCCAGCTCAAGGACTGGGACGCGACCACCGTCCGGTGGGCGCTGATGTACCCGGACGCCTACGAGGTGGGGCTGCCGAACCAGGGCGTCCAGATCCTCTACGAGATCCTCAACGAGCGCGACGGCGTCCTGGCCGAGCGCACGTACTCGGTGTGGCCCGACATGGAGGCCGTCATGCGGGAGCACGGCATCCCGCAGTTCACCGTCGACGCGCACCGGCCGGTCGCCGCCTTCGACGTGTTCGGCGTGTCGTTCTCCACCGAACTCGGCTACACCAACCTGCTGACGGCGCTCGACCTCGCGGGCATCCCGCTGGAGTCCGCCGACCGCACCGGCGACCACCCGATCGTGATCGCGGGCGGGCACGCCGCGTTCAACCCCGAGCCGATCGCCGACTTCGTCGACGCCGCCGTCCTCGGCGACGGCGAGGAGATCGCGCTCGCCATCACCGAGGTCGTCCGCGAGTGGAAGGCCGAGGGCGAGCCCGGCGGGCGGGACGGCCTGCTCCTGCGCCTCGCGGCGTCCGGCGGCGTGTACGTCCCGCGCTTCTACGACGTGACCTACCTGCCCGACGGCCGCATCCAGCGGGTCGCGCCGAACCGTCCGGGCGTCCCGTGGCGGATCGAGAAGCACACCGTCATGGACCTCGACCAGTGGCCGTACCCGAAGAAGCCCCTGGTCCCGCTCGCCGAGACCGTGCACGAGCGGTTCAGCGTGGAGATCTTCCGCGGCTGCACCCGCGGCTGCCGGTTCTGCCAGGCCGGAATGATCACCCGCCCGGTCCGGGAGCGGTCGATCACCACGATCGGCGACATGGTGGAGCAGGGGCTCACCGAGTCCGGCTTCCAGGAGGTCGGGCTGCTCAGCCTGTCCAGCGCCGACCACAGCGAGATCGGCGAGGTCGCCAAGGGCCTCGCCGACCGCTACGAGGGCACCAACACCTCGCTGTCGCTGCCGTCCACGCGGGTGGACGCCTTCAACATCACGCTCGCCAACGAGTTCTCCCGCGGCGGCCGCCGCTCCGGCCTGACGTTCGCGCCGGAGGGCGGCTCCGAGCGGATGCGCAAGGTGATCAACAAGATGGTCACCGAGGACGACCTGATCCGCACGGTCAGCACCGCCTACGAGAACGGCTGGCGGCAGGTCAAGCTGTACTTCATGTGCGGCCTGCCCACCGAGGAGGACGAGGACGTCCTCGCCATCGCCGACATGGCCAAGCGGGTCATCAAGGCCGGGCGGGACGCCACCGGCCGCAAGGACATCCGCTGCACCGTGTCCATCGGCGGGTTCGTGCCGAAGCCGCACACCCCGTTCCAGTGGGCCGCGCAGTGCGACCACGAGACCGTCGACCGCCGCCTGCGCGCCCTCAAGGACGCCCTGCGCGGCGACAAGGAGTACGGGCGCGCCATCGGCCTGCGCTACCACGACGGCCAGCCGTCGATCGTCGAGGGCCTGCTGTCGCGCGGCGACCGGCGCGTCGGCAAGGTCATCCGCGCCGTCTGGGAGGACGGCGGCCGCTTCGACGGCTGGAGCGAGCACTTCTCCTACGAGCGGTGGACGGCCTGCGCCGAGAAGGCCCTGGCCGGAGAGCCCGTCGACCTCGCCTGGTACACCGTCCGGGAGCGCGAGGAGGTCGAGGTGCTGCCCTGGGACCACCTCGACGCGGGCCTCGACCGCGAGTGGCTCTGGCAGGACTGGCAGGACGCCGTCGACGAGACCGAGGTCGAGGACTGCCGCTGGACGCCGTGCTACGACTGCGGCGTCTGCCCCACGATGGGCACCGAGATCCAGATCGGCCCGACCGGCAGGAAGTTGCTCCCACTGAACGTGGTGTAGCCGAATTCGACCGCTTCGTCCCTTGAGCTGCAAGGGTTCCGGGCCTACGGGGGCGGTGCCTGGCCGAACCGGGTCCGGCGCCCCGTACTCTATAGGGAGACCTTTATTTCGACTCGACACGAGTAGGAAGGACCAGAACCCTGGCACCCATGCCGGAGGGTCCGGCGCCGGCCCCCGTGACCCAGCGTCTGCGCGTCCGCTACGCCAAGCGGGGCAGGCTGCGGTTCACGAGCCATCGCGACATATCCCGGGCCGTGGAACGCGCCGTACGGCGCGCCGGGATCCCCGTCGCGTTCAGCGCCGGATTCACCCCCCACCCGAAGATCTCGTATGCGGGTGCGGCGGCGACAGGGGTGGCCAGTGAGGCCGAATACCTCGAACTCGGGCTCACCGAGACCCGCGACCCTGCGCGGGTGCGAGCCGATCTCGACGCGGCCCTGCCTCCCGGACTCGACGTCCTCGACGTCGTGCCGGTACGGGCGGGACGCGGCGACGCCCCGGTGAAGCCGGGCGCGTTCACCGATCGGCTCGAGGCGTCCGAATGGCGGATCCGGCTGGACGGCGTCGCCGAAAGCGACGCCGCCGCGGCCGTGGCCGCCTTCATGGGCGCCGAGAACATCGAGGTGGAACGCCTCACGAAGAAGGGACGGCGCCGTTTCGACGTGCGCGCCGCCGTGTCCGCCTGCGAGCTGGACCGGCGTGCCGCCGAGACGGCGGATGCCCCTTGTGCGATACTTCGAATGGTTGTTCGGCATTCCACACCCGCCGTTCGACCCGACGACATCCTCACCGGACTGCGCCAGGTCGCCGACCTCGCGCCGCCGTCACCGCCGCTGGTGACCAGGCTGGCGCAGGGGCCCCTCGACGCGGACACCGGTGGCCTCGCGGATCCCCTGGATCCCGACCGGGAGACCGGCCTGCCGTCCGGCGACGACGCCGATACGGCCCACGGCCGTGAGCGGCCGCGGTCCGGGGACACCGCGAGCGCGGATGCCGTCAGCGCCTGACCGTGGAACCGAAGCCGTGGAAGCACGGAACCGGTCCCGCAGGGTACGGAAGGCGCACCCCCGACGACTTCGTCGTCATGACCGGGCACCGTCCGGTCACGACGACACCGACTGACGAGGTGCTCTCGTGCGGCGCACCGCATCGTCCCGCTTCCGGCGGGGCGGGCGGACGCGCCCGGGAGCCTGACGGGAGATTGCCCGGATGCTTGAGAACGAAGCCGATGCGGCCGCAGCCGATGGCGCCGACGACGGGACCGTTGACAACGAGACCACGGGGAGCACGGAGACCGCGGGCGCGCAGAGCGGGAACGCCCAGAGCAAGGGCACGGGCGTGACGTCGCGTCCGCGCCGCGCGAGCCGGCCCGCGGGCCCGCCGCCCGACGTGGACGACACCTCCGCCGGGGCCCCCGCCGCGCAGCCGGAGCCCGCGCCCGCCGAGAAGCCCGCGCCCGCCGAGAAGCCCGCGCCCGCCGAGGAGGCCGCCGAGACGGCCGAGCCGCCGAAGCGGACCCGGACCCGCGCGCGCAAGACCACGAAGGCCGCCGCCGAGACGGCGGAGCCCGTCCCGATGACCGGTGCCGAGACCTCGCCCGAGGCCCCCGCCGAGCAGGCCGCCGCCCCCGCCGAGCAGGCCGCCGAGCCGCCCGCCGAAGAGGCGCCGGCGCCCCGCACGAGGACCCGCCGCCGCCCCGCCAAGGCCGCCGCCGAGGTCCCGTCCGTGCCGCAGGTCCCGGCCGTCCCGGTCGCCGGCGAGGTGCCGACCCCCGAGCAGGTGTCGGAGACCGAGCCCGCGAGCGGCGTCGGCGTCCCCGGCGTGACGTTCCAGCCGCCGATGGTCGTCTTCCAGCCGCCGCAGCCCAAGGCCGAGCAGCCCGCCCGCGCGAAGGCCGCCGAGCCCGAGCCCGAGGCGCAGGACGCAGGCGAGGAGGACCAGGACCACGGGCCCTCCGACGAGGACGACTCCGAGGACCGCCCGTCCCGCCGCCGTCGCCGCCGCGGCGGCCGCGGCCGGGGCCGGGGCGGCAAGGAGGGCGCCGAGGACGAGGGCGAGGACACCGAGGCCGAGGCCGAGGAGCCCAAGGAGGAGCCGCCCGCCAAGCCCGCCAGGGCCGCCAAGGGCAAGGTGGCGAAGGGCGGCAAGGCGTCCAAGGCCAAGGAGCAGGACAAGGAGCCCAAGGCCGAGGAGCCCGAGCAGGGCGCCGCCGACGGCGAGGAGGACGAGGACGGCGGCACGAGCCGCCGCCGTCGCCGCCGCAGGCGCCGGTCCGGGGCCGACGGCGAGTCCGGCGGCTCCGACGACCCGCCGAACACCGTCGTCCACGTCCGCACGGCCCGCGAGGAGCGCGCCGCCGCCGAGGACGAGGTCCAGTCGGTGCGGGGCTCGACCCGCCTGGAGGCCAAGAAGCAGCGCCGCCGCGAGGGCCGCGAGCAGGGCCGCCGCCGCCCGCCGGTGATCACCGAGGCGGAGTTCCTGGCCCGCCGCGAGGCCGTCGAGCGGGTCATGGTGGTCCGGCAGGAGGGCGAGCGCACCCAGATCGCCGTCCTGGAGGACGACGTGCTCGTCGAGCACTACGTCAACCGCGCGACGCACCAGTCCTACGTCGGCAACGTCTACCTCGGCAAGGTCCAGAACGTCCTGCCGTCGATGGAGGCGGCGTTCGTCGACATCGGCAAGGGCCGCAACGCCGTGCTCTACGCAGGCGAGGTCAACTGGGACGCCTCCGGCCTGGAGGGCCAGCCCCGCCGCATCGAGTCGGCGCTGAAGTCGGGCCAGTCGGTGCTCGTCCAGGTCACCAAGGACCCCCTCGGCCACAAGGGCGCCCGGCTGACCAGCCAGGTCTCCCTGCCCGGCCGTTACCTGGTGTACGTGCCGGACGGCTCGATGACCGGCATCAGCCGCAAGCTGCCCGACAAGGAGCGCAGCCGCCTCAAGTCGATCCTGAAGAAGGTCATGCCGGAGAACGCCGGCGTGATCGTGCGGACCGCGGCCGAGGGGGCGACCGAGGAGGAGCTCGCCCGCGACGTCTCGCGCCTGGCCGCCCAGTGGGACAGCATCCAGAAGAAGGTCAAGACGGCCTCGGCGCCGTCCCTGCTCTACGGCGAGCCCGACCTGACGATCCGGGTCGTCCGCGACATCTTCAACGAGGACTTCTCCAAGCTCGTGGTGTCCGGCGACGAGGCCTGGGACACCGTCTCCGACTACGTCCAGTACGTCGCCCCGCATCTGGCCGACCGCGTCGAGCGCTGGAACGGCGACCAGGACGCCCTGTCGGCGTACCGCATCGACGAGCAGATCGCCAAGGCGATGGACCGCAAGGTCTGGCTGCCGTCCGGCGGCTCCCTGGTGATCGACCGCACCGAGGCGATGACGGTCATCGACGTCAACACCGGCAAGTTCACCGGGCAGGGCGGCAACCTGGAGGAGACCGTCACCCGCAACAACCTGGAGGCGGCCGAGGAGATCGTCCGCCAGCTCCGGCTCCGCGACATCGGCGGCATCGTCGTGATCGACTTCATCGACATGGTGCTGGAGAGCAACCGGGACCTGGTGCTGCGCCGCCTCGTGGAGTGCCTGTCGCGGGACCGTACCAAGCACCAGGTCGCCGAGGTCACCTCGCTCGGACTGGTGCAGATGACCCGCAAGCGGGTCGGCCAGGGGCTGCTGGAGGCGTTCTCGGAGACCTGCGAGTCCTGCAACGGCCGCGGCATCCACGTCCACCTGACGCCGGTCGAGCCGAAGGCGGAGAAGGCGGCCGGCAAGGAGTCCGGACGCCGCCGCAAGCGCAAGGGCGAGGTCGAGAAGGCCGTCGAGGAGAAGCTGACCCGGCACGAGGCCAAGGCCAAGGAGCCCGCGGAGGAGCCCGCGAGGGAGCCGGTGAAGGAGCAGGCCGCCGAGACGGCGCCGGTCGTGGAGGCCGCGCCCGAGCCGGTCGTCCGCGCGCGGCCGAAGAAGTCCCGGCCCGCCAAGCGCCCGGCCGGTCCGCCGCCCGAGATCGACGAGGCTCCGGCGCAGGCCGCCGTGGAGGCCGCCGACGCCGCCGAGGAGGCATCCGGCACCGCGCCGGGCGCGCTGGACTCCGCCGAGCCGGTGCAGGTCGGCCCGAACGGCGCCGAACCGGCCGACGGTGAGAGCGCCGACGAGCTGAACGGCGCCGAGCTGCACGGCGCCGCCAACGGGGCCGAGCCCGCCCGCCGGCGCCGTACCCGGCGTCCCCGGGCGACGGCGGCGCAGACCGCCGACGGCGCCGAGTCCTCGGACTGACAGGGGCCGGGGCCCTGGCCGGACGCGTTCGCGTTCCGGCCAGGGCATCCGGTACCCTTGACCTTCGGCGCGTCTTCGACGCGTCGCCCGAATCCGCACCGCGAGCCCCGTCCGGGGAACGTTCGGTGTTCGCCTCACCGATCCGGTGGGGGCACAGCAGAGAGCGCCAGGGTCCTCCTGGTGTGCCGCCCTCGGCCCGGTGCCGGGGGTAGGCCCCCGTCCGGGGGCTGGTAAGCCACGCGCGGGACCGGTTCACTCCGGAAGCGCGCGCAGACGAAGGGTTTCCGCGGTGTACGCGATTGTCCGCGCAGGCGGCAGGCAGGAAAAGGTCGCCGTCGACGACGTGCTGACCGTCGACAAGCTGGCCGGTGACGTCGGGTCGACCATCACGCTCCAGCCCCTGCTGGTCGTGGACGGCGACGACGTCGTGAGCCGCACGGCCGACCTCGCCGGCTACGAGGTGACCGCCGAGATCCTCGGCGCGGTCAAGGGCCCCAAGATCAACATCATGCACTACCGGAACAAGACCGGGTACAAGCGGCGGATGGGTCACCGTCAGCCGTACACCGAGGTCAAGATCACCGGTATCAAGGCCGGCAAGAAGTAAAGGGAGAGCGGTCTCATGGCACACAAGAAGGGCGCATCGTCCAGCCGCAACGGTCGCGACTCCAACGCCCAGCGCCTCGGTGTGAAGCGCTTCGGCGGCCAGGTCGTCAACGCCGGCGAGATCATCGTCCGCCAGCGCGGCACCCACTTCCACCCCGGCCCGGGCGTCGGCCGCGGCGGCGATGACACGCTGTTCGCGCTGGTCGCGGGCGCGGTGAAGTTCCGCCGCTACCGCGGTCGCAACGCGGTGAGCGTCGTCCCGCCGGCGGAATAGTCCGCCGGGGGCAGCGACTTTTGTTCGAAGGGGCGGACCGTTTCCGGTCCGCCCCTTCGCCGTTCTTACCAAGGTTCACCGAGGAGAGTCACCGTGGCCGCTGGAGCGGGATCGGGCGCGCAGTTCGTCGACCGGGTGGTGCTGCACGTCGCGGCGGGCAACGGCGGCAACGGGTGCGCCTCGATCCACCGGGAGAAGTTCAAGCCGCTCGGCGGCCCTGACGGCGCCAACGGCGGCCGCGGCGGCGACGTCGTCCTCGTCGTCGACTCCAACGCGGCGAGCCTCCTCGAATACCACCGGCGCCCGCACCGCAAGGCGAGCAACGGCAGGCCGGGCCAGGGCAGCCTCCGGACGGGCGCGGACGGCGACGACGTGATCCTCTCCGTCCCCGACGGCACCGTCGTGAAGTCGGGCGACACCGTCCTCGCGGACCTGGTCGGAGAGGGCACCCGGTTCGTGATCGCCAAGGGCGGCAGCGGCGGCCTCGGGAACGCGGCGCTCGCGACGGCCAAGCGCAAGGCGCCCGGGTTCGCGCTGCTCGGCGAGCCGGGGGAGGAGCGCGACGTCGTCCTGGAGCTGAAGAGCGTCGCCGACGTCGCGCTCGTCGGATTCCCCAGCGCGGGCAAGTCGTCGCTGATCGCCGCGCTGTCGGCCGCCAAGCCGAAGATCGCCGACTACCCGTTCACGACGCTGATCCCGAACCTCGGCGTGGTCAGCGCGGGCGACTCGACGTTCACGGTCGCGGACGTGCCGGGCCTGATCGAGGGCGCCAGCGAGGGCCGCGGCCTCGGCCTGGACTTCCTGCGCCACATCGAGCGGTCCTCCACCCTCGCGCACGTCCTCGACTGCGCGACGATGGAGCCGGGCCGCGACCCGGTCAGCGACTTCGAGGTCATCGAGCGCGAACTCCAGGCCTACGACCGAGTCCTGGGCGACCGCCCGCTGTCGGACCGCCCCCGCGTCGTCGTCCTGAACAAGATCGACGTGCCGGACGGCCGCGACCTCGCCGAGATGGTGCGGCCGGAGTTCGAGGCCCGGGGCCTGCGGGTGTTCGAGGTGTCGGCGGCGACGCACGAGGGGCTGCGGGAGCTGTCGTTCGCGATGGCGGCGATGGTCACCGAGTACCGCGCCTCTCTGCCGCCGGCGGAGCCCACCCGCGTCGTCATCCGGCCCGAGCCGGTCGGCGGGGACACCGACTTCGAGGTCAGGACCCTCGGCGACAACACCTACCTGATCACCGGCGCGAAGCCGGTCCGGTGGCTGCGCCAGACCGACTTCGCCAACGAGGAGGCCGTGGGCTACCTCGCCGACCGCCTCGCCCGGCTCGGCGTCGAGGACGCGCTCGGCCAGGCGGGCGCCAGCGCGGGCGCCACCGTCCTGATCGGCACCATGGACGACTCGATCGTCTTCGACTGGGAGCCGGAGGTCGCGGCGGGCGACGGCACGAGGGGCCCGCGCGGCACCGACCGCCGCCTGGACGGCTGGTCCTAGGCTGTGTTTCACAGTCCCGGCCCACTCCGCTCGCCTGGCGGCTCGCTACGTGACCGGCACTGGGCGAACGCGGCATCGCTTCGCGATCTGCCCGGTTCCGCTCGCCTCCGGCCTCGCTGCACCGGGCAGGTCACGCGTTCGCGAGCGTGGCCGAGACCACTTCGAGGCAGGCCCTGGGAACGGAGCGATCCGGGGGTGCGGGAGTCGTTTCCCGCAGGGACAGAATTGAACAAGGAGAACCGGGTGCGGGGGCGTCTCCCCTCACCGAGCAGGGCATGAGCGGAGCTGGGCATGAGTGGGCGTGAGGCGGTCGCGAAGGCGCGGCGGATCGTGGTGAAGGCGGGCTCGTCCTCGCTGACCACGCCGCAGGGCACGATCGACGTGAACCGCATCGACGCGCTGGTGGGCGTTCTCGCCGCGCGCCGCGGCGAGGGCACCGAGATCGTGTTCGTGTCGTCCGGCGCGATCGCGGCGGGGCTCGGGCCGCTCGGGCTGACCCGCCGCCCGCCCGACCTCGCGACCCAGCAGGCGGCGGCGAGCGTCGGGCAGGGCCTGCTGTTCGCCCGCTACACCTCGTCCTTCTCCCGTTATGCCCTGACGGTGGGGCAGGTGCTGCTCACCGCCGACGACATGATGCGCCGCTCCCACCACCGCAACGCGCAGCGCACCCTCGCGCAGCTGCTCGCCATGGGCGTCCTGCCGATCGTGAACGAGAACGACACCGTCGCCACCGACGAGATCCGGTTCGGCGACAACGACCGGTTGGCCGCGCTCGTCGCGCATCTGATCCGCGCGGACGCGCTGGTCCTGCTCTCGGACGTCGACGCCCTCTACACCGGGGACCCGCGCCGTCCCGGGACCCGCCGCATCGACGACGTGCGCGGCCCGGACGACCTCCGGGACGTGGAGCTCGGCGGCTCCGGGCGGGTCGGCACCGGCGGCATGGTCACCAAGGTCGAGGCGGCGAGGATCGCGGGCATCCCCGTCGTGCTGACCAACGCCGCGTCCGCGGCGCGGGCGCTTTCCGGCGACCAGGTCGGGACGCTGTTCCATCCGGCGGAGGGCCGCCGCATGTCGACCCGCAACCTGTGGCTGGCGCACGCGACGACGGGCCAGGGCCGCGTCATGCTCGACGCGGGCGCGATCGAGGCGGTCGTGCGGCGCCGCAAGTCCCTGCTCCCGGCCGGGGTGACGGGCGTGGACGGCGACTTCGCCGCGGGCGACCCGGTCGACCTGTGCGACGCCGGCGGCGCGGTCGTCGCGCGCGGCCTGGTGAACTACGACGCGTCCGAGATCCCCGAGCTGATGGGGCGCTCGACGCGCTGGCTGGCGCGTGAGCTGGGCGCCGAGTACGAACGCGAGATAATCCACCGCGACCATCTGGTGATACTGCAATGACGGGAGCCTGCTGATGAGCGACGAGCGCGAGGAGTTCCTGCGGGTGGCGCGGCGCGCCAGGGAGGCCGCCGCGGGGCTGGCTCCGCTGCCGCGGTCGGCGAAGGACGCGGCGCTGCACCGCATCGCGGACGCCCTGGTCACCGCCGCACCGGAGATCGTCAAGGCGAACGAGGCCGATGTCGCGCGGGCCCGCGGGAACGGCACCTCCGAGTACATGATCGACCGGCTGAGCCTGTCGGAGGAGCGGATCGCCGCTATCGCCGACGCGGTCCGGAAGGTCGCGGCGCTGCCGGACCCGGTGGGGGAGGCGGTCCGCGGTAACGTGCTGCCGAACGGGCTGGAGCTGCGCCAGGTGCGGGTGCCGCTCGGCGTCGTCGGGATCATCTACGAGGGCCGCCCGAACGTGACCGTGGACGCCGCCGCGCTGTGCCTGAAGAGCGGGAACGTGGCGATGCTGCGCGGCTCGTCGTCGGCGTACGACTCCAACACGGTGCTGGTCGAGGTGATGCAGGGCGCGCTCACCGGCACCGAGGTCCCGCCGGACGCGGTGCAGCTCGTCCCGGGCACGTCCCGGGAGTCGGTGAAGCACCTGATGCGGGCGCGCGGCCTCGTGGACGTGCTGATCCCGCGCGGCGGCGCCTCGCTGATCAACTCGGTGGTGGAGGAGTCGACCGTCCCGGTGATCGAGACGGGCGTCGGGAACTGCGCGGTGTACGTGGACGCCGCCGCCGACGTCGACATGGCCGTGGACATCCTCCTGAACGCCAAGACGCAGCGTCCTTCGGTGTGCAACGCCGCTGAGACGGTCCTGGTGCACGCCGACATCGCCGACGTGTTCGTCCCGCGCGCGCTTGAGGCGCTGCGGAGCGCCGGTGTCACGGTGCACGGCGACGACCGGATCCGTTCCTTCGGCGGCGACGTCGTGGAGGCGACCGAGGACGACTGGTACGCCGAGTACCTCTCGCTCGACATCGCCGCCCGCGTGGTGGACTCCCTGGACGACGCCGTCGCGCACATCCGCCGGTACGGCTCGGGGCACACCGAGGCGATCGTCACGACGTCCCAGCCGGCCGCGAAGCGGTTCGTCGCGCTGGTCGACTCGGCGGCCGTGATGGTGAACGCGTCGACGCGCTTCACCGACGGCGAGGAGTTCGGGTTCGGCGCGGAGATCGGCATCTCGACGCAGAAGCTGCACGCCCGGGGCCCGATGGGGCTGCCGGAGCTGACGTCCACCAAGTACGTGGTGACCGGGGAAGGACACGTGCGCGGCTGAGCTCCGGATTTGTGACATCTTTGCCATTGATGTCACGTGTGCGGGTGTGGTCTGATTCACGATTGTGACTCGTCAGTACAGCCGCCGCCGCGTCCTGAAGGGCGCCGCCCTGGGCGCGGGGATCGCCACCACCGGACTGGCCGCCTTCCCCGCGCGTCCCGCCGCGGCGGCGGCGCCCGCGCTGCGCGGTCCCACCGCCGGCACCACCCTCGACCGGACCTACCTGCTCGGCGCCGCGGGCGCCGGCGGGTACCGCAAGGTGACCACCGGTCCGGGCGAGCCGCACCTGCTGCGCCGCGACCTCGGCGGCGCCGCCTCCGCCCGCCGGGCCGCCACCCGGCGCGGCATCCTGGCGTTCGGCCACCTCACCGACGTCCACATCATCGACGCGCAGTCCCCGGCCCGCGTCGAGTTCGTCGACCGGCTCAAGGACGGCCTGGACGTCCTGCCGGTCGAGGGCGCCTACCGGCCGCAGGAGATCCTGTCCACGCAGGTCGCCGAGGCGATGGTCCAGGCCGTGAACCGGGTCGGGCGCGGACCGGCGACCGGGCTCGGCCTCGCCTTCACCATCAACACCGGCGACGCCGCCGACAACGTCCAGCACAACGAGCTCCGCTGGATCATCGACCTGCTGGACGGCGGGCGCATCCGCCCCGACTCCGGCGACCCGAACCGCTACGAGGGCGTCATGGACTGGGCGTCCTACGACCGCTCGTTCTGGCACCCCGAGGGCCCGCCGCCCGGCGCCGAGGCCGACCTGCCGAGCACCAGGTACGGGTTCCCGCGCGTGCACGGCCTGATCGACGCCGCGCGCCGCCCCTTCCAGGCGACCGGCCTCGACGCGCCGTGGCTGGCCGCGTTCGGCAACCACGACGGGCTCGTCCAGGGCAACCTGCCGGTCAACCCGCTGGTCTCCGGCCTCGCCACCGGCGGCATCAAGATCGGCGCCCCGGCGGACGCCGGCCAGGCCGAGCGGCTCGCCCGCATGATGAGCGGCGGAAACGCCGCCGAACTCGTCCGCCTCAGCCGCGAGCAGGGCGGCGCGGGGGGCCTGTTCCGCCCGGTGACCCCCGACTCCGGCCGCCGGATGCTGTCGCGCGCCGAGGTCGTCGCCGAGCACTTCAAGACCACCGCGTCCCTGCGCGGCCACGGCTTCACCCTCGCCAACCTGCGCGACGGGACGGCCTACTACGCCTTCGACAAGGGCGTCGTGCGCGGTCTCGTCCTCGACACCGTCAACCCCAACGGCTACTCCGAGGGCTCGCTCGACAGGAAGCAGCTCGCGTGGCTGGAGTCGCAGCTCAAGGCCGGTAGCAGCCGCTACACGGCACCCGACGGCTCGGTCGTGAAGCACGCGGTGAAGGACCGGCTGTTCGTCCTGTTCAGCCACCACCCGATCGGCTCGCTGGAGAACCCGCTCGGCGGCGACCGCGTCCTTGGCGACGAGGTCGAGGCGCTCCTGCTGCGCTACCCGAACGTCGTCCTGTGGGTGAACGGCCACACGCACCGCAACCAGGTCATCCCGCACGCGCGCAAGGGCGGCGGCGGTTTCTGGGAGGTCAACACGGCCGCGCACATCGACTTCCCGCAGCAGAGCCGCATCGTCGAGCTGGCCGACAACGGCGACGGCACCCTCTCGGTGTTCGCGACGATCCTCGACTCCGCCGGGCCCGCCTCCCACGGCGGCCGCCTCACCGACCCGGTCGGGCTGGCGTCGCTGTCCCGCGAGCTGGCGGGCAACGACTGGCAGGACCGCGAGGAGGACCGCCGCGGCGAGGCCGCCGACCGCAACGTCGAGCTGCTGGTCCCGTCCCCCTTCTGAGGAACGGCGAAGGGCCGCCGCGTCCGTGTCGCGGCGGCCCCGGCTCGATGCCCGGTCAGCTGCCGGACGTGGGCCCGTTGTCGCGCCGGGTGAACCGGTCGAACAGCCCGCCGGCCGCCCCCGCCGCCGCGTCGGCCATGTCGCGGACCTTGCCCACGAACGGGTCGGCCGTCCGCTCCCACGACTCGCGGTACGACTGGGCGGCCTCCTTGATCCCGTCGCGGACCGACGCGCTGCCGTCGTCGTCCCGGCGCGCGTAGTCCCCGGCCAGGATGCGGTCGTACTCGCCGCTGCGCGCCCACCGGTCGATCTCGGCGAACCGGATCACCGCGAACGGGTGCGACTGCCCGAGCAGGTTCATGAACTTCAGCAGCCCGTCCCGCACGTCGCCGGCCGCGTCGTACTCGCGCGCCTGCTGCAGGAACGCCTCGGCGCTCATCTCGCCGAGCCGCGTCCCGCCCGCGAGCTTCATGTTCACCCGCTTGGCCGCGTCGAGGTCCTGCCCGGCGAGCAGCCCGGCCCGGTCCGACGACAGCTCCGCCTTCCGGAACCACTCGCGCAGCCCGATGATGATCGCCGCGATCCCGACGTTGCCGAGCGGCAGCCACGCCAGCCGCGCCCCGAGCTGCAGCAGGATCTGCATCATCGTCTGGTACACCGCGTGCCCGGACAGGATGTGCCCGACCTCGTGCCCGACGACGAAGCGCAGCTCCTCCTCGTCCAGCAGGTCGATCAGGCCGGTGTTCATCACGATGAACGGATGGTCGGACCCGAGCGCCATCGCGTTCGGCGTCGGGTCCTGCCGGACGTAGAGCTCGGGAACCTCCGGCATGTCCAGGATGTAGGAGGCGTCGCGGACCATGTCGTAGATGTGGCGGAACTGGTCCTCCCCGACGCGCACCGTCCCGCCGAGGAACATCAGCCGCAGCGACCGCTCGTTGACCAGCCCCGACAGCTTGCGCAGCACGACGTCGAACCCGGAGAGCGAGCGCAGCGCCACGAGCGCCGAACGGTCCGCCGGGTGTTCGTAGGCCCGGGAACTGATCCCCGGGAACCGCGTACGTGCTCGATCCGGTGTGTTCTCCGTCATGTCCGACCTCCTGGAGGGTGCAGGGCCTTATCAACGGGCGGACGTGAGACGGCGCCATGCCCCGGGAACGTCCGGGGCTGCGGGTCCACGCGTCTGTCCGACCTTCGCCGGCATGTTCGAATAGTGTTCACAGTGTGACGCACTGTGTCCGCCGGTCCTTCCGGTACCGCTTCTACCCGACCTCGGAACAGGTCGAGCACCTGAGCCGAACCTTTGGTTGTGTTCGTCTGGTCTACAACATGGCCTTGGAGGCGCGCATCAAGGCTCACCAGAAGGGCCGGAGCATGGCGTACAAAGAGTCGTCTGCGGCTCTGACGGCCTGGAAGCGGGAAGACGATTTCTCGTTCCTCAACGAGGTCTCCTGCGTGCCTCTGCAGCAGGCGCTGCGGCACCTCCAGACGGCTTTCCTCAACTATTCCGCCAAGCGGGCGGGACATCCCCGATTCAAGTCGCGCAAGCGCTCGCGCGCGTCCGCCGAGTACACCCGATCTGCCTTCAGATACGCCGACGGCCGCCTGTCCTTGGCCAAGCTGAAGGAGCCGCTGCGCGTCGTGTGGTCGCGCCCGCTGCCGGAGGGAGTGGAGCCCTCCACCGTGACGGTGTCGCGCGACCCGGCAGGACGCTGGTTCGTGTCCCTCCTGTGCGAGATCCCCGTCGAACTCATGGCGCCGACAGATAAGTCGGTCGGATTGGACGCCGGCATCACAGCCCTCGTCACCACGTCCGCAGGGGAGAAAGTGTGCAATCCCCGCCATGAGCGCTCCGATCGGCGCAGGCTCCTCAAAGCGCAACGCGTGCTGTCGCGAAGAGAGCCGGGGTCTGCCGGCCATGCCGAGGCCCGGCTCCGGCTTGCGCGCGTCCACGCGAGAATCGCCGACCGGCGACGCGACTTCCTCCACAAGCTCACGACCCGGCTCGTCCGCGAGAACCAAGCGGTCGTCATCGAGGACCTCAACGTGGCCGGCATGGTGCGCAACCATCGCCTCGCGCGCGCGATCACGGATGCGGCCCTGGCGGGAGATGCGGTTCATGCTGGAGTACAAGTGCGCCTCGTACGGACGTGACCTCGTGGTCATCGACCGCTGGTATCCGTCGTCCAAACGCTGCTCCGAGTGCGGGGCGGTCCGGCGGGACCTGCCGCTGGGCGTTCGCACCTGGACGTGCTCGTGCGGAGCGGAGCACGACAGAGACGTCAACGCGGCCCGCAACATCCTCGCCGTCGGGCTGGCGGAGAGGCGAAACGCCTGTGGAGCCGATGTCAGACCTCAACGGGAGTCTTCTTTCCGAGCGGGCGATCGGCGACGAAGCGGGAAATTCCTTTCAACAGGGGATAAGCCAAGTCTGGCATGGTAGTTCCGACGATCCACCGTGCCGCAGGGTTCCCCGCCGCGGGTGCCCCGTCCGGCTCTGGCCGCGCCCCTGGAGGCAGCCATGTTCGACCCGAAGGCCGAGGCGATGTCCCTCGACGAGCGCGCCGCGCTGCAGCGGCACCGGGTGTGGGGGCTGGTGGACCGGCTCCTCGCGGCCGGCGGCGTGCAGGGGCGGCGGCTCAAGGAGGCCGGGGTCGGGCGCGGGGCCGACGTGACGCTCGCCGGGCTGCGGGACCTCCCGTTCACCACCAAGCAGGACCTCTGGGACCACTACCCGTTCGGGATGCTCGCCGTGCCGCGCGACCAGGTCGCCGCCGTGCACGGGTCCAGCGGGACGCGGGGGCGCCCGACGCTCGTCGCCTACACCAGGGCCGACCTCGACCTGTGGGCGGCGATGTGCGCGCGCTCCCTGTCGTGCGCCGGGGCGTCGCCGGGCAGCATCGTCCACAACGCCTACGGGTACGGGCTGTTCACCGGCGGGATCGGCATCCACCAGGGGGCCGTCGCGCTCGGCGCGACCGTGGTGCCGATGTCGGGCGGCATGACCGACCGGCAGGTGCGCATGCTCGCCGACCTGCGCCCCGACATCCTCACCTGCACCCCCGCGTACGCGCTCCGGCTGGGGGAGGCCGTCGCCGAGGCCGGGGTCGACGTGACGTCGCTGAAGGCCGGGCTCTTCGGCGCCGAGCCGTGGTCGGAGGAGTTGCGCACCGCCATCGAGGACGTCCTGCCGATCAAGGCGATGGACGTGTACGGCCTGTCGGAGATCATCGGGCCCGGGGTGGCCACCGAATGCCTGGAGCAGGACGGGCTGCACGTCAACGAGGACCACTTCATCGTCGAGGCCGTCGATCCCGCCACCGGCGTCCCCGTCGAGGACGGCGTCCCGGGCGAGCTCGTCTTCACCACCCCCACCAAGCAGGCGCTGCCGCTGCTGCGCTACCGGACGGGCGACATCGCGTCCCTCACCCGCGGCGAATGCCCCTGCGGACGAACGCTCGTGCGGATGAGCAAGATCCTCGGCCGCGCCGACGACATGATCGTCGTCCGGGGTGTGAACGTGTACCCGAGCGAGGTCGAGCGGGTCCTGCTCGGCTCCGGGCTCGTCCGGCCGCACTACCAGCTCGTCGTGGACCGGCGCAGCCCCGCCGCGCGGCTCCTGGTCGTCTGCGAGGCCCTCTCCGGCGACCCCGAGGCCGCCCTCGTCCACGCCCTGTACGAGACGCTCGGCCTCACCGCCGAGGTCGCGGTCCTGCCCGGGGGCACCGTGCCGAGGGTCGAGGTGGGCAAAGCCGTCCGCGTCGTGACCTGGGAGGACGGCGACCCGCCGCTGCCCGGCCTCGGCTGAGCCGCCGGGGGCGGACGCTCCGGACGGCGGCCGGCTGGCTATTGTCGTCGCTATGACGCAAAAGCGGCGACTGGGGATCATGGGCGGCACGTTCGACCCGATCCACCACGGGCACCTCGTGGCCGCCAGCGAGGTCGCGCACTTCTTCTCCCTGGACGAGGTCGTGTTCGTGCCCACCGGCATCTCGGCCCACAAGGAGGGGGCCAAGGTCGTCGCCGCCGAGGACCGCTACCTCATGGCCGTCATCGCCACCGCGTCCAACCCGCGCTTCTCCGTCAGCCGCATCGACATCGACCGGCCCGGCGCCACCTACACCGTCGACACGCTCCGCGACATGCGCGAGATCCAGGGCCCCGACACCGACCTGTTCTTCATCACCGGCGCGGACGCGCTGGAGAAGATGCTCACCTGGCACGACACCGACGAACTGTTCGAACTTGCCCACTTCATCGGTGTCACCCGCCCCGGCCACCGGCTCGCCGACCCCGGGCTGCCCGACGGGCGCGTCTCCCTCATGGAGGTGCCCGCCCTGTCGATCTCCTCCACCGAGTGCCGCGAACGGGTCGGCAGCGGCGAACCCATCTGGTATCTCGTCCCGGACGGGATCGTCCAGTACATCAACAAGCGGGGCCTCTACCGCGGTGCCGCCTGACGCGGCGCCCCGGCCACATATTCTGGACGGAGACCGGGGCCGCATCTGCCATAGCGGTCGAACAACGACAAAGAGGTCGATCGACCGCCTCACATGAGAAGGTGGGAGCGGAGACGACCCCTACAGGGAGGATCGCGAGCGCACCGTGACCGCATCCGAGAGGGCGGCGCAGCTCGTCCGGATCGCCGCCGAGGCGGCGGGCGACAAGCTGGCCGACGACATCCTTGCCTACGACGTGAGCGAGCAGCTCGTCATCACCGACGCGTTCCTGCTCTGCTCGGCCCCCAACGACCGGCAGGTCCGCGCCATCGTGGACGAGGTCGAGAAGCGCCTGCGCGAAGAGGCCGAGGCCAAGCCCGTCCGCCGCGAGGGCGAACGCGAGGGCCGCTGGGTCCTGCTGGACTACGCCGACATCATCGTGCACATCCAGCACGAAGAAGACCGCATGTTCTACGCCCTCGAACGGCTCTGGAAAGACTGCCCCCTCATCGACCTGCCGGAAAGCGTCACCGCCCACCAGGCCCAGCGCGCCCGCGCCGTCGGGAGCCCCAGTGAGTGACGCCCGCCCGGCCCGCGAACCGGGCAGACGCCGCCTCGTCCTCTGGCGCCACGGCCAGACCGCATGGAACGTCGAACGCCGCTTCCAGGGCAAGACCGACATCCCCCTCGACGAGACGGGCATCGAGCAGGCCCGGCGCGCCGCCCGGCTCCTCGCCGGCCTCCGCCCCACCGCGCTGCTCTCCTCACCGCTGCGCCGCGCAGCCGACACCGCCCAAGCCCTCGCCGAAGTCACCGGACTGCCCGTCGGCTACGACCGCGACCTCATCGAACGCGACGGCGGCGCCTGGGAAGGCCTCACCTCCCGCGAAATCCGCGAACGCTACCCCGTCGAGCACGCCGCCTGGCAGCCGCCCGGCGGCGAGACCAGCGCCCAGGTCGCCAAACGGGTCGGCGCCGCCCTCGAACGCGCCCTCGACGACCTGCCGCCCACCGGCCAGCTCGTCGTCGCCTCCCACGGCGCCGCACTCCGCCTCGGCATGTCCCACCTCATTGGCCTCCCCGAAGAAGTCTGGGAACGCCTCGGCGGCCTCTCCAACTGCTGCTGGTCCGTCATCACCGAAATGCGCGACGGCGGCTGGCGCCTCGCCGAACACAACGCCGGCACCCTCCCCGAACCCGTCCTCAGCGACGACCGCCCCGACGCCGGCGCCTGACCCAAACGATTCGAGACCAGCCCCGGCCGTCCTATACACTGGCTGGGCGCCGCGGGATGAACGTCCACGCGGCGGCGGGGCTATGGCGCAGTTGGTAGCGCGCCTCCATGGCATGGAGGAGGTCTGGGGTTCGAATCCCCATAGCTCCACGAACGGAGTTGGGAGTCCTGTACTCACGGAAAGCGTGGGTGGGGACTCCCTTCTTTATGTCTTCTGGGGGGCGACCCCCAGACCCCCGATGTGGGGGCTCCGCCCCCACGCCCCCTCCCGGCTCAGCTTCCTGACCACCTGCGGGTTGGTGACGCGCACGGGCTTCGCTTGTTTGGGGCTTCGCCCCTCGCCCCCCTTTTGGTTCGGGTTTTTGAGCATCTGCGGGTTGGCGTGGGGTTGCTGTGCGGGCTTCGCCCGCGTGTTGGGGCTCCGCCCCTCGCTCCCCTTCTGGCTCAGCGTTCCGGGCATCTGGCGAGTTGGTGGGGCGTTGTGCGGGCTTCGCCTGCGTGGTTTGGGGCTTCGCCCCTTGCCCCCTTCTGGCTCGGGTTTCTGGGCATCTGCGGGTTGGCGTGGGGTTGCTTGTGCGGGCTTCGCCCGCGTGTTGGGGCTCCGCCCCTCACCCCCCTTTTGGTTCGGGTTTCTGGGCATCTGCGGGGTGGTGGGGGGTGTTGTGCGGGCTTCGCCTGCGTGGCTTGGGGGCTTCGCTCCTTGCCGCATTCGGGGCGCGGTTCTGATTGTGTGCGGGTGGGGCTGAGCATGGGCGGGGGGATGGTTTCATGCGGGGTATGGGAAGACACCGCAGGGGGGCGAAGCGCGAGGTCACCGTGGCCGACCTCATCGATGAGCTGCGCCGGTTCGATCCCGGGGCCGAGGTGCGGCTGGCGATCCAGCCGCGGATGCCGCAGGAGCACGGCGTCGGGACCCTCGCGCAGGCCGACGGGATCGTGTGGATCGGCGACGGCGGGCAGCGGGGGTACGCGCCCGACGAGGTCGGCGAACGCCTCGGCTGGAGCTGACGCAAAGCCTTCACCATGACGGCGGCTACCTTTCCTCCCGCCGCGCTTCGCCGTGTCGATCATGCGGGAAGGCCCTCACGTGGCGATGCATGATCGAGATGAGGGTTGACCCCATGAGAAGCCGGTTCACCGGGAAGAGGCTGCTGCTCGCGGCAGCCGTCGCCGGGGCGTCCGTCGCGGCGACGACCGTTCCCGCGCAGGCCGCTCCGCCGCCCGACGCGCAGGGCTACCAGGTCGACGACTGCGCCAAGGCGCTCGACGTGCTGTCGTCGTTCAAGCTGCTCCCGAACCAGCCCGACCTCGGCCGGACGCTGTGCTCCATCGTGCAGCAGCAGAGGGATCAGAAGGACCAGTACAGCAACGAGGTCCACACCGAGTACACCGACGAGAACGGCAAGAAGGTCGAGAGCGACAAGTCCCTCGGCTCGGTCGAGTGGCTCAAAAGCCTTACCGTCCGTGTGCCGACGATCAACGACCGCTGGTACGTCTACACCTCGCGGAACACCTGACCCGGGCGCCGGCCGCGGAGGAGTGACCCTCCGCGGCCCGCGCGTCCCAACCGCTCCCAACGTGCACTAAGCTTTTCCTCGCGAGGGGCTATGGCGCAGTTGGTAGCGCGCCTCCATGGCATGGAGGAGGTCTGGGGTTCGAATCCCCATAGCTCCACAAACGATTCGGGAGTGTCGCCCAGGGCGCCACTCCTTTTCGTTTCTCAGGCGGTGAAGCGCAGGACGGCGCCCACCTGCAGGGCCGGGGCCGGGCCGTCCGAAGGCAGGACGACCAGTTCGCCGTCCGTCGCCGCGGCCGCTCTCACCAGGGCGGCGTCGGCGCGTTCCTCACGGGGGTCGGAGACGCCGAACTCCTCGCGCAGCTCCTCGGCGGTGGTGGCGACCTGGGACGGGTCGGGGCCGACCCACAGCCGCGCCTGCGAGTCCGGTTCGTCCGCCAGCAGGAGCGTCTCCACCCGGGCCTGGCGCACGGCCTCCGTCGTCGCGTCCAGTCCGGAGACGGCGCGCTGCCCGTTCGCGAGTTCCCGGTCGAACCGCTCCGCCACGGTCATGATGCGCTCGGTGGACTTCAGTCGCAGGAGACGCCGCAGTTCGGCGTCGAGGTCCGGGTCGTCGACCGTGGTGTTCTTGTCCGCCTCGACGGTGTGCTCCAGGACGTGGTCCGAGACCTCCTCCAGGACGGCCGTCCGCGCGCGGGTGTCACCGGCGATCACGACGGCCTCGGCGCCGCAGCGTTCCGCGGCCCTGTCGATCTCGTGGGCGACCTTCTTGGCGTTGAGCTTCCAGACGTTCTCCGAGGAGCGCTGGAAACGGGACTGGTTCCAGTCGCCCGCCTTGACCTTGCGGATGGGGTAGTCCTCGTCCCCGTCCACGTCGATGCGCTCGCGCCTGCCGTCGGCGGTGACGCAGTCGATCGTGCCGCCGCGCCGGTCGACGACCGCGAGCAGGTGCGGGAACCGCTCGCCGCGCTCGGCGAGGTAGGGGAGGACGTCGGGGAGCGGGCCGAGGGTGGCGCGCGTGCCGCGGGGCGGGCCGGGAAGGCGCTCGGTGTGCACCACCTCGCCGTCCGCCGCGAAGATCACGATGCCTTCGGAGCGGCGCAGTTCCAGGTCGTCCTGGATGGTCCGCTCGACCGCGCGGAGCGTGGCGTCCGGCGTGTTCCGGGCCTCCAGCTCCGATCGCAGCGCCCGCCACCGCAGCTCCGCGGCCTTGGACGCGTCCTCGGTGGTCCGGGTGAGGTCGGCGTACACCGACGCGTACGGTCCCGGCTTTTGGTACAGCGTTTTGAGGAATGCCAGATCCATGGGTTCGCCGTACCCCCCGTATCTGTGACAAACGTGGCGCTTGGGGCGTCAGCCTTCGGCGGAGTTCTGGAGCCGCGCGTAGGCGAGCTGCAACCAGTCCGAGCCGGCGACCGCGGTCATCGTGGCACCGGCGAGACGGGTCGCGTCCGGGGCGAACACCAGGCCCGCCGCGTACGCCGTCGCGACCCACTGGGAGGTGCAGAACGGGCAGGTGATCAGCTCGCCGACGGCGTGCCGGACCCCCTTGCCGCGCACCTCCTCCGACAGCTCGGCCGGGCCGGCCGTCCCCGAGTAGCGGGTGAACGGGGCGCGCAGGGGGCTCGTCACCGGGTCCTTCGTGATCAGCCGGGACGCCTTGTGCGTCGTGATCGTCATCAGCGCCAGGTCGGCGAGACCGATCGCGGGGGCGCGGTCGCGGAGACGGCGGCCGAGCAGCGCCAGCGTCCCCGTCGTGAGGGCGTAGACAGCGAGCGTGCCGAGGTAGGAGCCGAGCGGCCGGTCCTCCCCGGCGGCGTACTCCTCCTTCTGCCTGCGCGCGGTGTCGACGACCCCGTTCATGGGCTCTCCTTCTTTCGGGGGGCGATCAGGCAGGGATCGGCTGCCCTCGGTGCGAAGAGCGCCTAGTGGTCGCGCAGCGCCTTGACCAGATCCGGCTTGTTCATCGAGGAGCGGCCCTCGATGCCGATCTCGCGGGCGCGCTTGAGCAGTTCGTCCTTCGTCCACTCGTCGTAGGACGGGCTCTTACCGCCCCTGCGCCCGACCTTCTTCTCTCCCTGGGCCGCGGAGGCGTTCGCGATCCGCGCGGCCTTCTCCTTGCTCTCGCCCTTCTCGCGGAGCTTCTGGTACTTCTTCTCGTCCTTGATCTGTGCTCTAGGCATAAGGAAGCCGTACCCGGCTCGCGAGATCCACACATCGGGGACAATGGCACCCGGGAAGGGGGCACGCGTGCGCATCGGCATCCTGGGACCGCTCGACGTGCGGGACGCGGCCGCGCGGCCCGTCGAGGTCGCGGGCCGCAGGCTGCGCGCCCTCCTCGTACGGCTGGCGGCCGAGGCGGGCCGTCCCGTGTCGGCCGAGCGGCTGCTGGACGACCTGTGGGAGGGCTCCCCGCCCGGCGGGAACGCGCTCCAGGCGCTCGTGTCCCGGCTGCGCGGCGTCGCCGGGCGGGACATGGTCGAGCACGGCCCGGCGGGCTACCGGCTCGGGATCGACCCCGCCGAGATCGACGCGGTCGCGTTCGAGCGCGCGGTCGCCGCCGCCCGCGCCGAGCCGGACCCCGGCGCGCGGGCGGACGGCCTGCGCGCGGCGCTCGCGCTGTGGCGCGGCTCCGCCCTCGCCGACGTCGCCGACAGCGATTTCGCCCACCCGACCATCGTGCGGCTGGAGGAACTGCGGCTCGCCGCCGTGGAGGACCGCGTCGACGCCGAGATCGCCGCCGGGCTCCCCGTCCCGCCGGTCGCCGAGCTGGAGCCCCTCGCCGCCGCGCACCCGCTGCGCGAGCGGCTGCGCGGCCAGCTGATGCGCGCCCTGTACGCGGCGGGACGCCAGGCCGACGCCCTGGAGGTGTACGAGGAGACGCGGCGCGCCCTCGCCGACCGGCTCGGCGTCGACCCGTCCCCGGAGCTCGCCGCCGTCCACCTGTCGATCCTCCGGCGGGAGGCGACGGCCCCGCCGCCCGAGCCGGCATCCGCCGTCCCGCGGCCCGCCCGCTCCAACCTGCCCGCGCAGCTCACCAGCTTCGTGGGACGGGAGGAGGAGTCGCAGCGGGTCGGCAAGCTGCTCCGCGAGACCCGCCTGGTCACCCTCACCGGCCCCGGCGGCGCCGGCAAGACGCGGCTGGCCGGCGAGAGCGCCGCCGCGCTCCTCGACGAGATGCCGGACGGCGTGTGGTTCGTCCCGCTCGCGCCGGTCAGCGACCCGGGCGACGTCGTGCAGGCGGTGCTGTCGGCGCTGGCGGTCCCCGAGAACGTCCGGCCCGCCGAGACCCGCGCCGTGGTGCGGCCCCTCGACCGGCTCACCGACTTCCTCGCCACCCGGCGCACCGTGCTCGTCCTCGACAACTGCGAGCACCTCATCGACGCCGTCGCCCGGCTCGTCGACCACGTCGTCGCGCACGCCGACGGCGTCCGCGTCCTCGCGACCAGCCGCGAACCGCTCGGCATCACCGGCGAATCGCTGTGCCCTGTGCCGTCCCTCCCGCTGCCCGCCGAGGACGACGCCGACCCGGCCGACGCCCTCGGCTACGCCTCGGTGCAGCTGTTCGCCGACCGCGCCGCCGCCGTCCGCCCCGGCTTCGCCGTTGACGCCGGCAGCGTCGCCGACGTCGTCGCGATCTGCCGCGCGCTCGACGGGATCCCGCTCGCGATCGAGCTGGCCGCCGCCCGGCTCCGCTCCCTCACCCCCGGCCAGGTCGCGGCCCGCCTCGGCGACCGGTTCCGGCTGCTGACCGGCGGCAGCCGCACCGCACTGCCCCGGCACCGGACCCTGCGCGCCGTCGTCGACTGGAGCTGGGACCTGCTGGACGAGACGGAGCGCGCCGTCCTGCGCCGCCTCGCGGTGTTCGCCGGCGGCGCCACGCCGGAAGCCGCCGTCCGCGTCTGCGGTCTCGACGCGCCGGACGCGCCCGACCCGCAGGACGTCATCGACGTGATCGCCGCGCTTATCGACAAGTCGCTGGTGATGGCCGACGGCGACACCGACGTCCGCTACCGGCTGCTGGAGACCGTCCGCGTCTACGCGGCGGAGCGGCTGGAGGAGGCCGGCGAGACCCGCCGCGTCCGCGACGCGCACGCCGCCTATCTGGTCGAGTTCGCCGAGCGCGCCGAGCCGGAGCTGCGCCGCCACGACCAGCTGGTCTGGTCCGCCCGCCTGGCCGCCGAACGCGAGAACATCACCGTCGTCTTCCGGCACGTCACCGAGGTCGGAGACGTCGAGGCCGCCCTGCGGCTCGTGGGCGCGCTGGTGTGGTTCTGGATCCTGCGCGACATGGAGCGGGAATCGGGCGGCTGGACGGTCGCCGTCCGCGACATGGCGGGCGGCGCCGCGCCCCCCGGCCTGGAGGAGCAGTACGCGATCAGCGTGGTCGCCGCCGCCATGGTCACCGAGATGACCAGGGAGTCGGGGCCCACGCAGGAGTCGCTGCGCCGGGCCATGAGCGACGCGGCGGCCGCGGTGCCCCCGGTGCCCATGCATCCCCTGCTCGCCCTCGCCGAGACGGGGGCCAGCATGTTCGGCGGGGACATGGCGGAGGTCCGGCGGAGCCTCGGCCGCATCCGCGACCACGCCGACCCGTGGGTGCGCGCCGTCGTCCGCGTCATCCTCGCGCACATGGGGATCAACCACGGCGAGATCGACGACGCCGCCGAGCAGGCCGCCGACGGCTACGCGCGGTTCCGCGAGCTGGGCGACCGGTTCGGAATGATCGTCGGGTTGAGCGGGATGATGCAGACCGCCATGGCGCGCGGCGACCTGGTGGAGGCCGTCCGCCTCGGTGAGGAGGCCCACGGCTACGCCACGGGCGGTGTCAGCCCCGAGCAGGGCTCCGCGCTGCTGGCCCAGCTCGCGTGGGCGCGCGCCCGGCAGGGTGAGATCGAGCGCGCCCGAGCCGACCTCGAACGCGCCATGGCGCAGTCCGAGCGCATCGGCGAGCTCGCCGACGCCGCGAACTCGTCCCTCATGCTGTGCGAGATAGCGCTGCTCGAAGGCGACCGCGAGGCCGCCCACGGCCATGCCGACCGCGCGTGCGCGTGGGTCGAGTCGCGTGGGCACCGCCCCGACTTCGCGCAGACCGCCCGCAGGACGTTCAGCCGCCTCGGCTGCCTGGCGGAGGAGGACGGCGACCTGGAGGCCGCGAAGCGCCGGCACGTCCAGGCGCTGGGCGACCTGCCGAACGACGCGCTCATGGGAAATCCGACCGTGGCGGCCCTCGTCGAGGGCGCCGCCGCCTACGCGGCCGCGCGCGGGGAGCACATCCGCGCCGCCGAGCTGCTGGGCACGGCGCACAACCTGCTCGGCTACCGCGACGCGGCGAACTACGAGGTCTGCAGGACGCTCCCGCTCGTCAGCGGCGTCCTCGGCGAGGAGGCGTTCGCCGCGGCGTACGAGCGTGGGCGCCTGGTCACCCGGGACGAGGTCTTCGAGCAGGCGGACGGGCTGGTCACCTCCATCTGAGCGCACCCGTTCCCAGGTCGGCGTCTTCGGTGCCCGAAAGGCGCGTCGCCCCGAGAACGGATCTCCGGGGCGACGCGCGTTCGGGGGGACGTCATGCTCTCCGCGAGTACATGCGCATGGCCAGCGGGAACGTCACCAGGACGATCCCCGCGGCCCAGGCGAGCGTGTACCAGGCGTGGTTCCCGATCGGGCCGCCGACGGTCAGCGCCCGCACCGACTCCGCCAGGTGCGTGACCGGGTTGACCTTCGTCCAGGCCTCCAGCCAGCCCGGCATCGTGGACGTGTCCGGCACGAGGATGCTGCTGCCGAACGTCAGCGGCATCACCCAGATGAACGCCAGCCCCTGCACCGTCTCCGGCGTCGGGGCGACCAGCCCCACGAGCACGGAGATCCAGCAGACCGCCAGGTAGAACACGTACGCCAGCGCGAACGCCGCCAGCACCGACAGCGGATCGGTGTGGAACCGGAACCCGAGGACCGACCCGAACCCGACGAGCACCGTCATCACGGTGATGAACCGGACCGTGTCCCCGAGGACCGTCCCGAGCAGCGGCGCCGAACGGGCGATCGGAAGGCTCCGGAACCGGTCGAACACTCCCTTGTGGATGTCCTCGTTCAGCGCCGTCCCGAGCCCCATCGTGGCGAACATCGCCATCTGCGCGACGAGCCCCGGGAGCAGCTTCTGCAGGTAGGAATGCGTGTCGCCGGCCACCGCGCCGCCGAACACGTACAGGAACAGCAGCAGGAACACGATCGGCATGAGCGTCGTGTCCAGCAGCTTCTCCGGCGAGTGCCTCAACTGGGCGACGTTGCGCCACGCCAGCGTCAGCCCGTGCCGCAGGGTCCGCTTCATGCTGATGCGCGCGGGCGGCTCCGCGGCGGACGGACGGCTGTCGACGGTGATGGCGGTCATGCCAGGCTCCCCTCGGAAACGAGCTCGGACGTGGGCTCTTCGGCGTGATGGCCCGTCAGCGTGAGGAACACCTCGTCGAGGCTCGGCATCCGCAACGCCAGCTCGGCCGCCACGATGGACGCCTCGTCCAGCCGCCTCACCAGGACCGAGAGCAGGCGCGGGTCGTGCACGGGCGCCGTGACGAGGCCCGCGGCCTCCTGCACCTCCGGACGCTCCCCGGTCAGCTCCGCGACGATCGCGGTGAGCTGCGCCGTGCGGAACGGCTCGGCCGCCCGGACCACCAGCGTCTGCCGCCCGATCCGCCCCTTCAGGTCGTCGGAGGTGCCCTCGGCGATGACCCGCCCGTGGTCGAACACCGCGATCCGGTCGGCGAGCGCGTCGGCCTCCTCCAGGTACTGCGTGGTCAGCAGGACCGTCGCCCCCTCGGCGACGACCTCCCGGACCGTGTCCCAGACCTCGTTGCGCGCCCGCGGGTCCAGCCCGGTCGTCGGCTCGTCCAGAAAAATGATCTCCGGGTGGTTGATCAGGCTCGCCGCCAGGTCCAGCCGGCGGCGCATCCCGCCCGAGTACGTCTTCACGGCGCGCGCCCCCGCGTCGGTGAGCCGGAACCGGTCGAGCAGCCGCCGCGCCCGCGCCTTCGCCTCCGCGTGCCCGAAGTCCAGCAGCCGGGCGATCATCACGAGGTTCTCGAAGCCGGTCAGCTCCTCGTCCACCGACGCGTACTGCCCGGTCAGCCCGATCTTGGCCCGGACGCGCACCGCGTCCTTGACGACGTCGTACCCGCCCACCTCGGCACGGCCGGCGTCCGGCTTCAGCAACGTCGCCAGCACGCGCACCGCGGTGGTCTTGCCCGCGCCGTTCGGCCCGAGGACCCCCAGCACCGTGCCGCGGCGAGCCGTGATGTCCACACCGTCCAGGGCCTTGGTGTCCCCGAACCGTTTCCGCAGCCCCTCCGCGCGGATCACATCATCCATCCGAGTGCCTCCCGTAAGTCTTTCGCTGTGACGGTCACCACCGTGGACGAGGGCGCTGACGCCGCGCGGACAGCGGGGCGCGGACGCTGACATGACGCTGACGGGTCGCTAACGCCGGCGACGTGAACCGCACGTGACCTGGGGGTATCGGCGGACGGGCGAACAGGTGGCCGAGCCCGATTTGACGGGCCTTCCGAGGCTGCCTAATCTCTGTGGTGCCCCAAGGGGATGCGGGACGCCGACAGGCGGACGGCCCCGGGGGACACTGACAGAGGAAAACGGTTCGCAGCGTTCTGCGCACCGGGGTACTCTGGAAGTACAAGCCCGGACGGGATGCAGGACGCCGCAAGGTGGCCGGCCCGCAGGGCGCCTCCCACGGAACGATCTCTTCCGAGTCTTCGGCTTGGTTGGTGTTCGTCGCGTGGGGGACCGGACACACCCTCGGACGTCAAAAAGATCTTCGCAGATCGACTTGACACCGAAGATGAGTCTGGTAAGTTAGCATGGTTGCCCCGGAGCCGGGGGCCGCGAGAGCGGGGTCCGGCGCGGTGGGTGTCCGTTTCTTGAGAACTCAACAGCGTGTTAAAAGCCAGTGCCTTTATCGGCTCGGTCATTGATTGGCCGGGTCGCCCCGTGCCGCCCTGCTTTGTGGGGTGGTGGGGATTTCTTTGAGGCAATGCCGTCCCCTTTGTGGGGATGGTGATGCTGGGATTGTTTCCTGAGGTTTGGCTGGTCGGGGTTCGCCCCCTGGCTGGTCGTTGGACCTTGATGGAGAGTTTGATCCTGGCTCAGGACGAACGCTGGCGGCGTGCTTAACACATGCAAGTCGAGCGGAAAGGCCCCTTCGGGGGTACTCGAGCGGCGAACGGGTGAGTAACACGTGAGCAACCTGCCCCTGACTCTGGGATAAGCCCGGGAAACTGGGTCTAATACCGGATATAACCACTGGTCTCATGATCGGGTGGTGGAAAGTTTTTCGGTTGGGGATGGGCTCGCGGCCTATCAGCTTGTTGGTGGGGTGATGGCCTACCAAGGCGACGACGGGTAACCGGCCTGAGAGGGCGACCGGTCACACTGGGACTGAGACACGGCCCAGACTCCTACGGGAGGCAGCAGTGGGGAATATTGCGCAATGGGCGGAAGCCTGACGCAGCGACGCCGCGTGAGGGATGACGGCCTTCGGGTTGTAAACCTCTTTCAGCAGGGACGAAGCTAACGTGACGGTACCTGCAGAAGAAGCGCCGGCTAACTACGTGCCAGCAGCCGCGGTAATACGTAGGGCGCAAGCGTTGTCCGGAATTATTGGGCGTAAAGAGCTCGTAGGCGGTTTGTCGCGTCTGTCGTGAAAGCCCACGGCTTAACCGTGGGTCTGCGGTGGATACGGGCAGACTAGAGGCAGGTAGGGGAGAATGGAATTCCCGGTGTAGCGGTGAAATGCGCAGATATCGGGAGGAACACCGGTGGCGAAGGCGGTTCTCTGGGCCTGTACTGACGCTGAGGAGCGAAAGCGTGGGGAGCGAACAGGATTAGATACCCTGGTAGTCCACGCCGTAAACGTTGGGCGCTAGGTGTGGGGTCCTTCCACGGATTCCGCGCCGCAGCTAACGCATTAAGCGCCCCGCCTGGGGAGTACGGCCGCAAGGCTAAAACTCAAAGGAATTGACGGGGGCCCGCACAAGCGGCGGAGCATGTTGCTTAATTCGACGCAACGCGAAGAACCTTACCAAGGCTTGACATCGCCGGAAAACCATCAGAGATGGTGGGTCCTTTTGGGCCGGTGACAGGTGGTGCATGGCTGTCGTCAGCTCGTGTCGTGAGATGTTGGGTTAAGTCCCGCAACGAGCGCAACCCTCGTTCCATGTTGCCAGCACTTCGGGTGGGGACTCATGGGAGACCGCCGGGGTCAACTCGGAGGAAGGTGGGGATGACGTCAAGTCATCATGCCCCTTATGTCTTGGGCTGCAAACATGCTACAATGGCCGGTACAGAGGGCTGCGATACCGTGAGGTGGAGCGAATCCCTTAAAGCCGGTCTCAGTTCGGATCGAAGTCTGCAACTCGACTTCGTGAAGTCGGAGTCGCTAGTAATCGCAGATCAGCAACGCTGCGGTGAATACGTTCCCGGGCCTTGTACACACCGCCCGTCACGTCACGAAAGTCGGCAACACCCGAAGCCCGTGGCCCAACCACCTTGTGTGGGGGGAGCGGTCGAAGGTGGGGCCGGCGATTGGGACGAAGTCGTAACAAGGTAGCCGTACCGGAAGGTGCGGCTGGATCACCTCCTTTCTAAGGAGCACCAACTGGCCCGCGTTGACCTTGGGATCTCTCCGGAGCTCCTGGGTGCGCAGGTCGGTGGCCGCCGTTGACAGCGAGTGTCTGTCAGGTGGCTGCTCATAGATGTGGAGCACTGGCTACTCAGCTCACCGCGTGTGTGAGCCGGCAAGTACCGTCCTTCGGTTTCGGCTGGGGGAAGGGGAACGGCGGTTTCAGGCGGGTGGCGGGTTGGACACGCTGTTGGGTCCTGAGGGAACGGGCGCGAGCTCGACCTCGGACTACGGGACCAGGACCACATTCCTTGATTGGGGTGTGGTTTTGGTGGGCCCGGTTGTTTTTTGAGAACTGCACAGTGGACGCGAGCATCTCTGGTAGATGACGGACTCGCAGAGGCCTTCGGGTTTTTGTGGGTTTGTTGTTTATCTGCGATTTGTTCTGATCGTTTTGTGTGTTCAAGTTTTTAAGGGCATACGGTGGATGCCTTGGCATCAGGAGCCGATGAAGGACGTGGGAGCCTGCGATATGCCTCGGGGAGTCGGCAACCAGACTTTGATCCGGGGATTTCCGAATGGGGAAACCTGGCACCCGTCATGGGGTGTCGCCGCCTGCTGAATGTATAGGCAGGTTGGTGGGAACGCGGGGAAGTGAAACATCTCAGTACCCGCAGGAAGAGAAAACAATAGTGATTCCGTGAGTAGTGGTGAGCGAAAGCGGAGGAGCCTAAACCGTGCGCGTGTGATAGCCGGCAGGCGTTGCGTGTGCGGGGTTGTGGGACCACCCTGGTTCAGCTGCCGCTGAATCGAGGAGTTATAAACCGCTGGGATAGTCGAATGGCTTGGGATGGCCGACCGTAGACGGTGAGAGTCCGGTAGACGAAATTCGAGTGGCTTCTGGGTGTGTTCCCGAGTAGCACGGGGCCCGTGAAATCCCGTGTGAATCTGCCACGACCACGTGGTAAGGCTGAATACTTCCTGATGACCGATAGCGGACCAGTACCGTGAGGGAAAGGTGAAAAGTGCCCCGGTGAGGGGTCGTGAAATAGTACCTGAAACCGTGTGCCTACAAGCCGTCAGAGCCTCCTCAGCAGGGACTTGTTCCTTGTTGTTGGTGATGGCGTGCCTTTTGAAGAATGAGCCTGCGAGTTATGGTGTGTGGCGAGGTTAACCGGTGGCGGGTAGCCGTAGCGAAAGCGAGTCTGAATAGGGCGTTTTTAGTCGCATGCTGTAGACCCGAAGCGGAGTGATCTAGCCATGGGCAGGGTGAAGCGCCGGTAAGACGGTGTGGAGGCCCGAACCCACCAGGGTTGAAAACCTGGGGGATGACCTGTGGTTAGGGGTGAAAGGCCAATCAAACTCCGTGATAGCTGGTTCTCCCCGAAATGCATTTAGGTGCAGCGTCGCGTGTTTCTTGCCGGAGGTAGAGCTACTGGATGGCTGATGGGCCCTACCAGGTTACTGACGTCAGCCAAACTCCGAATGCCGGTAAGTGAGAGCGCGGCAGTGAGACTGCGGGGGATAAGCTTCGTAGTCGAGAGGGAAACAGCCCAGATCATCGGCTAAGGCCCCTAAGCGTGTGCTAAGTGGGAAAGGATGTGGAGTTGCTGTGACAACCAGGAGGTTGGCTTAGAAGCAGCCACCCTTGAAAGAGTGCGTAATAGCTCACTGGTCAAGTGATTCCGCGCCGACAATGTAGCGGGGCTCAAGCACACCGCCGAAGCCGTGGCATTGACACGTAAGTGTTGATGGGTAGGGGAGCGTCCTGTATCCGGTGAAGCCTCGGGGTGACCCAGGGGTGGAGGGTGCGGGAGTGAGAATGCAGGCATGAGTAGCGAATCACACGTGAGAAACGTGTGCGCCGGATGACCAAGGGTTCCTGGGGCAGGCTAATCCGCCCAGGGTAAGTCGGGACCTAAGGCGAGGCCGACAGGCGTAGTCGATGGACAACGGGTTGATATTCCCGTACCCGCTGGTATGCGCCAACGCTGAATCCTCTGATGCTAACCACCCGAACCATGCTTCGGGCCTTCGGGCTTGTTGTGTGGGGAGCGTGGGGCCCGAGGGGGTAGTAGGTGAGTGATGGGGTGACGCAGGAGGGTAGCTCAGCCCGGGCGATGGTTGTCCCGGGGTAAGGCTGTAGGGAGAGAGATAGGTAAATCCGTCTCTCACGTATCCTGAGAGCTGATGCCGAGCCGTTTTAGGTGAAGTGAGTGATCCCATGCTGCCGAGAAAAGCCTCTAGCGAGTGTACCGGCGGCCCGTACCCCAAACCGACTCAGGTGGTCAGGTAGAGAATACCAAGGCGATCGGGTGAACTGTGGTTAAGGAACTCGGCAAATTGCCCCCGTAACTTTGGGAGAAGGGGGACCTCGCCCGGTGATGGCATTTGCTGTCTGAGCTGGGTGGGGTCGCAGAGGCCAGGGGGAAGCGACTGTTTACTAAAAACACAGGTCCGTGCGAAGTCGTAAGACGCTGTATACGGACTGACGCCTGCCCGGTGCCGGAACGTTAAGAGGACCGGTTAGGGGGACTTGTTCCTTCGAAGCTGAGAATCTAAGCGCCGGTAAACGGCGGTGGTAACTATAACCATCCTAAGGTAGCGAAATTCCTTGTCGGGTAAGTTCCGACCTGCACGAATGGCGTAACGACTTCCCCGCTGTCTCAACCACAGGCCCGGCGAAATTGCAGTACGAGTAAAGATGCTCGTTTCGCGCAGCAGGACGGAAAGACCCCGGGACCTTCACTATAGCTTGGCATTGGCGCTTGGAGCGTCTTGTGTAGGATAGGTGGGAGACTGTGAAGCCCAGACGCCAGTTTGGGTGGAGTCATTGGTGAAATACCACTCTGGTCGTTTTGAGCGTCTAACCCGCACCCGTGTATCCGGGTGGGGGACAGTGCCTGGTGGGTAGTTTAACTGGGGCGGTTGCCTCCCAAAATGTAACGGAGGCGCCCAAAGGTTCCCTCAGCCTGGTTGGCAATCAGGTGGCGAGTGCAAGGGCACAAGGGAGCTTGACTGTGAGACGGACGTGTCGAGCAGGTGCGAAAGCAGGGCCTAGTGATCCGGCACCTACGTGTGGAAGTGGTGTCGCTCAACGGCTAAAAGGTACCCCGGGGATAACAGGCTGATCTTCCCCAAGAGTCCATATCGACGGGATGGTTTGGCACCTCGATGTCGGCTCGTCGCATCCTGGGGCTGGAGTAGGTCCCAAGGGTTGGGCTGTTCGCCCATTAAAGCGGCACGCGAGCTGGGTTTAGAACGTCGCGAGACAGTTCGGTCCCTATCCGCTGTGCGCGTAGGAGAATTGTGAGGGTCTGTCCCTAGTACGAGAGGACCGGGACGGACGAACCTCTGGTGTGCCAGTTGTCCCGCCAGGGGCACGGCTGGTTGGCTACGTTCGGTCGGGATAACCGCTGAAAGCATCTAAGCGGGAAGCCTTCCTCGAGATGAGTTCTCCCACCCCGTCAGGGGTGTAAGGCCCCCGGTAGACGACCGGGTTGATAGGCCGGAGATGGAAGCGCGGTAACGTGTGGAGTCGACCGGTACTAATAGGCCGAGTGGCTTGAACACACTGAACGTTCAGAGTGAATTGCTGCGAGAGATTGTTCGCGTCCCTGTGTGGTTCCCAGGAAACAACTGGGTTCCCGTGTGTTGTTGATAACTGAATTTTTTCGAGCCGAATGGTTCGGACGTGGATTTGCCCACCTGCGGGTGGTGCGTTGAGACGTTCGGTGGTTTTGGCGAGGGGGAAACACCCGGTCCCATCCCGAACCCGGAAGTTAAGCCCTTCAGCGCCGATGGTACTGCATGGGAGACCGTGTGGGAGAGTAGGACGCCGCCGGACACATATTGCAGAAAGGCCCCGCCGTTACCGGCGGGGCCTTTCTCATTTGGCGTGGTGACCGGTCAGAGGGGCCGCTGGGCGATCTGGATCAGGTTGCCGCAGGTGTCGTCCAGGACGGCCGTGACCACCGGGCCCATCTCGACGGGCTCCTGGGTGAACCGCACGCCGAGTCCGCGCAGCCGGTCGTACTCTGCCTTGACGTCGTCGACGTCGAACGATGCGAAGGGGATGCCGTCGGCGACCAGGGCCTCCCTGAACGGCTTCACCGCGGGGTGGCTGCTGGGTTCGAGAAGCAGGTTGGTGCCCTCCGGGTCTTTGGGGGACACGACCGTGAGCCACCGGTCCTCGCCCAACGGGACGTCGTGCTTCTTCTCAAATCCCAGTATGTCGGTGTAGAACCTGAGCGCTCTTTCCTGGTCGTTCACGAACACGCTCGTCAGGTTGATTCTCATCCGGGTTCCCTTTCCGCCTTCTCGGTGCCGCCCTCAGGGACGCTTGGGGCCCGCGGGCCTGTGAGGCCACCGTTCGACGATGTATTGGAGCGGGCTGGTGTTGATGTAGTGGAACTTGTACCGGCCCTCGCGCCGGGTCTCGACCAGGCCGGCGGCCTCCAGGACGTCGAGATGCTGCGAGATCGCCTGCCGTGACGAACCGAGGCCGTGCGTGGTCGTCAGGCGGCCGCAGATCTCGAAGAGCGTCTGGCCGTTCTGGCGGGTCAGCTCGTCGAGGATCGTGCGCCGGGTGGGGTCGGCCAGCGCCTTGAACATGTCTCCCACTCACCCAACGTTAGGCAAGCTGTCGCTTGCCTGTCAAGGGGTCCTACTGCCCGGCGCGGCGGTCGCCCCCTGGCACTTGACCTGGTGACCCACGCCGGCCCGTATCCCGATGGGCCCGTTGATGCCGGTCTACCGGGACGCCAGGTACGTCCCGGACTTGCTCACCCCTCTGGGCGGGCCGAGAGGCGTTGTGCGGATGAGCAGCGGCAGGGCGGTGGCGGCCAGGCAGAGAAGACCGGCCGCGAGGGTGGCCGCGTGCAAGCCGCCCAGAGTGGCGTGGGCCGGATCCGTCGTCGACGAGAGTGCGCCGGCACGGGCCGTGACGATGGCCGCCAGGGCGGCTGTGCCGATGCCGCCGAGGAACTGCGGCAGTTGTGAAAGTCCCCCAGCGGTGCCCTGCTCGTCGTCCCGCAACCCGGACGTCATGGTGGCGATGAAGGAGACGACCGTCAGGACGTGGCCGAAGCCCATGGCGCCTGACGTGGCGAGCACGAGGGGGAGTCCGCCCTTCACCGGCAGGAAGACCATCGCGCCGGTGCCGAGGCCCTGCACGGCGAGGCCGAGGCTCATGGCGCGGGCCGTGCCCAGCGCTGCGATCAGGCGGGCGGCCAGTACTCCCGCGATGAGGGCCGCGATGCCCTCCGCCAGGAAGCCGGTGCCGGTGGCCAGCGCCGAGTAGCCGAGTACGTCCTGCATGTAGAGGCTGAGGAGGACGGTCGTGCCGCCGCACATGCCGAGGGTGACGAGGCCGACGAGTCCACTCCACTTCACCGTCGGCCTGTTCAGCAGGCCCAGCGGGATCAGGGGAGCCGGATGCCGCCGCTCCGCCAGGAAGAACGCGCTCAGGGAGAGCAGCGCCGCGGAGAGGGACCCCAGCGTCGGAAGGCTCAGCCACCCCGCGTCCGCGCCCGTCGAGATTCCATAGACCAGAGCGAACAGGCCGACGCTCGCCAGCACCGCGCCGGGGACGTCCAGGCGCGTCGGCGCCCGTGTGCCCGCAGCGCGCGGCAGCGTGGTCGTGCCGGGTAGCACCAGGACGCTGATGGCGGCCAGGAGCAGCATGGTCCAGCGCCAGTTCAGGCCGCTCGTGATGACGCCGCCGCCCAGCGTGCCGAGGACGAATCCCAGCGAGAGCACAACGCCGTTGACGCCCAGCGCGCGCGTTCGGCGGGGCCCTTCCGGGAACGCCGCCGTCATCAGTGCGATGGCGGTCGGGGTGATCATCGCGGCGGACGCGCCCTGGCCCGCGCGGGCGGCGATCAGCAGTGCGGGCCCGGTCGCCAGTGCCGCCGCCAGGGAGAAGCCGCCGAACAGGACTACTCCGAGGGCGAACAGCCGGCGGCGGCCGACGATGTCGGAGACGCGGCCGAAGAGGGGCAGCAAGCCCGCGGTCGGCAGCAGGCAGGCCGTGGCGACCCACTGCAGCGAACCGGCGCTCGCGAAGCCCAGGTCGCGTCCTATCTCAGGCAGCGCGACGGTGACGACGGAATAGTCCAGCCCCGTCATGAACGTGGCGCCGCACAAGGTGATCAGAACCAGCCATCCGCGATGGCCGAGTGCGCTGGAACGCGCGTGCGGAATCGAGTCGACCGTCATGTTCGCCTTTCCCGTGTGCCGTGCCGGGACGTGTCACGGCTTCCCGGCACGGCCCACCCTGCGGCGAACCGCGAGCATTACCCAGCCCCCTGCTGAGGGCACCCCTGCGGTGCCTACACCTGACAGGTAAAGGCACAGAAGGACGAAGGAGAGGCATGCTGGACGGCATGGAGCAGCGGTCCGAACTCGGCGAGTTCCTGCGCAGCCGTCGCGCCCGGCTCCGCCCCGAGGACGTCGGCCTGCCCGACTACGGCGGGCGGCGGCGCGTGCCCGGGCTGCGCCGCGAGGAGCTGGCGCAGCTCGCCGGCGTCAGCGCCGGGTACTACACGCGCCTGGAGCAGGGACAGAGCACCAACGCCTCGGAGGCCGTCCTCGACGCGATCGCCCGCGTGCTGCGGCTGGACGAGACGGAGCACGCCTACCTGCGGAGCCTCGCCCGCCAGAAGGCGGAACCGCGCCGGCGCCTGCGGCCGGAGCGGATGCGTCCCGCCGTCCAGCTCATGGTGGACGCGTTCGGCGACACTCCCGCCCTGGTCATGGGCCGCCGTTACGACGTGCTCGCCTGGAACCGAGCGGCGCACGCGCTACTCGCCGGGCACCTCCCGTTCGAGGTGCCCGAGGAGCCTCGCGGGCGTCCCAACATTGCCCGCCTCGTTTTTCTGGACCCGCACACGCGCGAGCTGTACGCGGACTGGCGGGCCAAGGCCCGGGACACGGTCGCCGACATCCGCATGACCGCCGCCCGCTACCCCCACGACCCGGAGCTGACGGGCCTCGTGGGCGAACTCGCCGTGCACAGCTCCGAGTTCGCGTCCATGTGGGCGGCACATCCGGTCCAGGACTGCGCCGCCCGCTACACGCGCGACTTCCGGCATCCGCTGGTGGGGGCGATGACGCTGAACAACGAGATCATGGAGCTGTCCAACGACGAGGGCCAGCGCATGGCCGTGTTCACCGCCGACCCGGGCACCCCTTCGGCCGCGGCCCTGAGCCTGCTCACGGGCATCGCCGACGAGTCGGCCGACCCTCACTCCGGCGCGCTCGACTCCACTTCGGAGCGGTCACACACGGCCTAGCGGCCCCGGCCCCGGGGGCGCAGCCAGGGTGGCGGCTCTTCGGGGTCATGCCATCGGCCGTTCCCGATCCGGCCGCCCCGCCGGCCGGATGCTCGCACACGGGGAACGCCTGGCCGGAACGGTCGAAGAGCGAGCCGCGTCCCATGGTCGGCCAAGGACAGTTGAGGAGATCGCACATGCAGCACGCGTGGGACCAGCCCCCCGCCATCGTCCGTGTGGCGGGGGACTTCGACGTCTACACGGCCCCTGGTGTGCGACAGGAGCTGCTCGCCGCGATGGGGTGGCAGGGCGAGAAGGGCCCCCGCCACGTGATCGTCGACCTTGACGATGCCGACCACGTCGACGCGCCGGGTCTGGGCGTGCTGATGGGGGCTCACTACCGCCTGCTCGAACGAGGCGGGGGCGTTCTGCTCGTCTCCACTCACGAACGGCACCGCAGGCTTCACCGGCTTACCGGCATCGCGGAGCCGGTGCCGCCGGTCACCAAGGGCATTCCGCTCTACGACTCGGTGGAGCAGGCGCTCACCGCAGCCCGGCAGGACCGGCCGACCTGATGGGACCGGTTCAGGCCAGCGCGTTGAAGACCGCCTCGGCGCGGTCGCGCTTGGCGTAGAGGTCCCACGCGGTGTCGGCGATGGTGTCTGGATCGAGGGTGGGGATGCTGAGCCCGTCCAGACCGTCCAGGCCATCCCGCTGGGACGTCACCATCCGGTGGATGTCGCCGCGTTCGATCAGGCCGCCGATCGTCAGCGTCCCGGCGTAGATCCCTTTCTCGGTCAGGGCCGAGTTGAGCGTCAGGGCGTAGTTCCGCAGGGCCGCCGAGGAGAGCGCGAGACCGCCGAGCATGGGCATCGGGACGATCGCGCTGAGGCCGCCCGCGAACAGCAGCCCGCCGTCGCCGCGCTCCAGCATGCCGGACAGGACGGCGCCCACCACGTCGATCGCGGGATACACCGAGCGCATCGCCTCCTGGGCGGCTGGCACGTCCGCCGAGGTGATGGGAACGGGCCGGGCGTTCAGATCCGACGCGCCGGGGCCGTAGTAGACGACGTCGACGTGGCCGATCCCGCGGAGCGCGGCGAGCAGCGCGTCGCGGTCGCGGACGTCCGCCGCGATGGCCGTGGCCTCGACGCCCTCGGCCTCCAGCGCCGCGATGTAGCCGGGGTGGCGCGCCCCGTTCCTTGACATGAGCACGATCTTGTGGCCTTCGCGGCCGAAGCGGTGGGCGACGGACATGCCGAGGCCCGGTCCGGCCCCGATGACGACGGTCGTGGAAGACATGCGCAACTCCCGTAAGTTGAGGTTGGCCTCAATTTAGCATGAAACTTGAGGGCATCCTCAACTTCGTAGGATGGAGGCATGGCCGGAAAGAGCAGGCCGCTTCGGGCGGACGCCGTGCGGAATCGGGACAAGCTGGTGGCCGCCGCCGCGGCCGTGTTCGGGGAACGCGGCCTGGACGCGCCGCTGGACGAGGTCGCGCGGAGGGCGGGCGTGAGCATCGGCACGCTCTACAACCACTTTCCCTCGCGCGAGAGCCTCTTCGACGCCATCTTCCCCGCCCGCCTGGCCGCGCTCGACGCGATCGTCGAGCGGTCCCTGGCCGATCCCGATCCCTGGAGCGGGTTCGTCGTCTACATCGAGGGGCTGTTCGCGCTGCAGGCCGAGGACCGGGGGCTCAACGACGCGCTCGCCCGGCGCTTCCCGCTCGCCCCCGAGTTGAACACCGCCTGCGATCGGGGATTCGGGCACCTGGTGACGATCATGGCCCGGGCCAAGGAGGCCGGCGCCCTGCGTCCCGACTTCGAGCCGCAGGACGTCGTGACGCTGATGTGGGCGATGTCGCAGGTGATCCGGGAGTCGGCGGACGTCGCGCCCGACGCCTGGCGGCGCTGCCTCGGGTTCTTCCTCGACGGGCTGCGTTCCGAGGCGGCGCGGCCGCTGCCCGTCCCGGCGCTGACCCCCGAGCAGGTCGCCCGTTTCATGGCGTGATGCCGGTGCGCTGGTGAGGCTCCCGCGCTCAGGCTTCCAGGTCGCTCAGGAGGGCTTGCAGCGCGTCCAGCTCGTCCTCGGTGAAGACGTGAATGCCGGAGCGGCGCAGGAGTGCGGTCGTCACGCCGGATCCGGGGACGGACGCGCCGGTGAAGGTGCCGTCGTAGACGCGGTGGCCGCCGCAGGACGGGCTGCCTTCCTTGAGCAGGGCGAGGCGGACCTCGGCGCGCTGGGCGGCCTCCAGGGCCAGGCGGGCGCCGCGCAGGAACTCGCCGGTGACGTCGCCGCCGCCGCCGGTGAGGATGCGGGCCCTGCCGTCCAGGACGTCGCCGCCGTCACCGCCGACGATCTCGGCGGGCGGGCGGGGGACGGGCAGACCGCCCGAAACCTCGGGGCAGAACGGGACGAGACGGCCCTCGGCGCGCCAGCGTTCGAAGGGGCCGCCGGCCACCGGCTTGGCCGCGCCGTCGTAGCGGACGGGCCGTCCGGCGAGGCACGAGCTGACCAGGATGCGCTCCACGCCGTCCAAGCCTATGCGCGTCCCGGGCGGCCGGAGCGGTCCGCCTTCGACCCGCGACGCCCGAAGCCGCCGCGGGTCGAAGGGGGTCGTGCTACTGGCCGGCGCGGATGCGGTTGACGGCGATCTGGGCGACGCGGACGGCCGCGCCCGGGTTGAGGCGGACGCCGCGCCAGGCGAGGCGGCCGTGGGCGGGCGCGACGATGAGGGCCTGGTTCTTGGCGACGCCGCGCATGATGTCGCGGGCGAGCTTCTCCGCCGTGTAGAGGCGCGGGGCCGCCTTCGCGATGTCGCCGGTGGCGTCGCCGCTCAGCGGGGTCTCGGGCAGGTCGGGGTTGACGTTGTGCAGCAGCGGGGTGTCCACGAAGCTCGGGCAAACCACGCTGACCTTGACGCCGCGCCCGGCGGCCTCGGCGCGCAGGCCGAGGGAGAGGCCGACGACGGCGTGCTTGGTGGCGGTGTAGGGGATGCCGATCGGCATCGGGACGAGCCCGGCGAGCGAGGCGGTGTTGACGATGTGGCCGCGGCCCTGCTCCAGCATGATCGGGTAGGCGGCGTGGACGCCGTGCACGACGCCCTTGAGGTTGATGTCGATGGCGCGGTTCCAGTGGTCGAGGGTGAGTTCCTCGGCCAGCCCGCCGACCGCGATGCCGGCGTTGTTGAACACCAGGTCGAGCCGTCCGTGGTCGGCCTTGACGCCCTGGTAGAGGTCGGCGACGGCGCCGGCGTCGGTGACGTCGAGGGCGGCGGAGACGGCCTTGCCCTTGCCGAGGGTGTTCAGCTTGTCGGCCACCTGCGCGGCGCCCTCGGCGTTGATGTCGGTGACCACGACGGTGTCGCCGCGCGCCACCAGGGACGTGGCGATCGCACGGCCGATGCCGGACGCTCCTCCGGTCACGATCGCGATGCTCATTGCCCGCTCCGCTCGGGTGAACAGCGGGCCCGGGCTCGGGGGTGGAGCGAGCCCGGACCGCACTGGCTAATTGGATATTCAGTTCAATTGCGTGGATTCTAGGCGGCGGTGCGGGCCGCCGGTACTCAGCGGGCCGACAAACTCGCCGCCGCCGACTCGTCCCGCCGCTCGATGTGGAAGTCGCCGGGGTCGAGGCGGCGGGTCCGCAGCCAGAATGCGAGGGTGGACGCCGGCCACGCCGCCCGGTTGACGCCGTCCCGGTCGAGGTACCAGCTGTCGCAGCCTCCGGCGACCCACACGGCGCCCTCCGACCTGCGCCGCACCCAGCGGTTGAACCGGTCCTGCGCGGACGGCTTCACCGAGATCGCGGTGCCGCCCGCGCCGTCCAGCATCGCCAGGCACTGCAGGACGTAGCGGACCTGCGCCTCGATGATGAAGATCATCGAGTTGTGGCCGAGGCCGGAGTTCGGGCCGAGCAGCAGGAACAGGTTCGGGAAGCCCTTCACGGCGACGCCGAGGTGCGCCTCGACGCCGTCCCGCCACGCGTCCTGGATCTTCAGGCCGTTCCGGCCCACGATGCGGGCGCCGTCGAAGGCGTCGGTGACGTGGAAGCCGGTGCCGAAGACGATGGCGTCCACCTCGTGCTCGCGCCCGTCGCGCGTGACGATCGAACGGGGGCGGACCTCGGCGATGCCCTCGGTCGTCAGCTCCACGTTGGGGCGCGTCAGGGCCGGGTAGTAGTCGCTGGACACCAGCGTCCGCTTGCAGCCCATCGTGTAGTCGGGGGTGAGCTTGCGGCGCAGGCTCCGGTCCGGCACCTGCCGGGCCAGGTGCCCGCGCGCCAGGGAACTCGCGGCCTTGAGGAGCCTCGGGTTCTTGAACCCGAGGACGAAGCTCTCCTGCATCAGGTAGATGCCGTTGCGGTAGCCGCGCTGGACGAGCGGGAAGCGGCGGAACAGTGCCCGCTCCACCCCGGTGACCCGGCGGTCGGGCTTCGGCAGGATCCACGGCGGCGTCCGCTGGAACACCGTCAGATGCCTGACCTTCGCCGCGATCCGCGGGACGAACTGGATCGCGGACGCGCCCGTCCCGATCACCGTGACCCGCTTGCCCTCCAGGTCGTAGGAGTGGTCCCACTCGGCGGAGTGGAACGCCGTCCCCTCGAACGAGGCGATACCGGGCAGGTCGGGGATGCTCGGACGGTGCAGCGGCCCCATCCCCGCGACCAGCGCCCGCCCGCGGACGGTCTCGCCGCCGTTGACGGTGACCTGCCAGGTGTCGGTGGCGTCGTCGTACTCCGTCGCGGTCACCTCGGCGTTGAACCGGATGTGCTGCGCGAGCTCGTACTTGTCGACGACGTCCTTGATGTACGCCAGCAGCTCGTGCTGCTCCGGGAACATCCGCGACCAGTCGGTCTTCGGCTCGAACGAGTAGGAGTACAGCAGCGACATGATGTCGCACGCGCATCCGGGATAGGTGTTCTCCCGCCACGTCCCGCCGACCTCGTCCGCCTTCTCCAGGATGACGAAGTCGTGCACGCCGGCCTTCTTCAGCCCGATCGCCATCCCGAGGCCGGAGAAGCCCGTCCCGATGACGACGACCTTGTACGGGCCGCCCGGCCCCGCCGCGGGCGTGACGACGGCGGGGCCGCCCTCGGCCTGCGCCATGCTCACGCGGCCTTGGCCGGCCCGGCGGCGCGGCGCCGCTTGGGCTCGTCCCAGATGCCGAAGGCCTTCCAGACCTGCTTGTTCACCGGCGTGACCACGCCGAGCTCGGCCATCAGGTCGCGGATCTTGCCGACCGAGTTGGAGATCTCCGCCTGCGCCGCGTCGTTCTTGTAGGCGGCGCGGACGACGTCCTTCGGGATGTTGAAGTGCCGCACCATCGGCCCGGGCGGGGACAGCATGATCCGCGCCATCACGCCGAGGACGACGGGCGTCGCGATGCCGAGGATCCGGCGGCGTGCCGGGTGCATGTTCGGGACCCGGTGCTTGAGGTAGTGCCGGGCGAAGGAGATGTGCCGGGCCTCCTCCGCGATGTGGATCTTCATGATGGTCTCCTCCAGGGGGTGCTTGATGTGCCCGCCCTTGAGGGACTTGCGCTGGACGTAGTCGATGGGGTCCTCGCCGCCGAGCACGAAGACGAAGAACATCTCGGTGCTGACCAGCGGGATCCACGGGGCCGCCTGCGCGATGAGGCTGAGCGCGCGCGGCATGCCGCGGATCGGCATCTTCGTCCGGTTCACGAACTCCTGGAACATCATCCCGTGATGACATTCCTCGGTCGTCTCGTGGTAGACGTAGCGGAACTCGGGCCGGCCGTTCGGCAGCCGGTAGGCGTAGTTGAGCAGCCCGCGCTTCAGCAGGTTCTCGAACTGCAGCCCGATCTTCATCGCGGTGGCGACGCGCCACAGGCCGATCTGCGACTGGATCTCCGGCGGCTGCGACCGGTACCACGCCGTCTCCCCGAGCCGGTCGAACGGCGGCAGCACCCAGCGCGGGTCGTTCTTGTCGACGAGGAACTCGGGGTCGTCCCAGGGGATGTCGGCGTAGGCCTCCCAGTGCTTGTCGACCGAGGCCTTGTTCAGGCGGTCGATGACGCCGAGGTACGACTTCTTGTCCTTGACCTGCTCGCGGACCTCGTCGGCGAGTTCGGTGGGGGCTTTCGGCATGGGGGACGCTCCCTCGGGGTGGTGCGGCCGGCCGGGGCCGGCGCGGGACGGGTCGTGGCTAGGGGCCGGTGCGGGGCCGGGCCTGCGCCGTGCCCTGCTCGGGGACGATCAGCTGCGCGACGTCCTTGACCTGGCGCAGCACCGCGGCCTGGTGGCCGTCGGCGTCGTCGTCGAGCGCGTTCTGGATGGACAGCCCGACGAACATCGCGAACAGGGTCCGCAGCGTCGTCGAGACGAAGTCGGGGGGAAGGGTGTTGTCGGGGAACAGCCGCTCGAAGGTCTCCGTGATGACCTGGAGGATCCGCTCGTTCAGGTCGCGGCACAGCGGCCGCAGCTCGTCGTCGGTGCGGGCCGCCACCGCCAGCTCCATGAGGGCCTTGGCCGGACGGCCGCGGAACACCTCCCAGAGCAGGTCGAGCGCCCCCGACACGTTGCGCCGCTCCGCCGGCAGCACCGCGAAGGCCGTCTCGTAGGCCAGGCGCTGCGCCTCCAGCAGGTGCTCCAGCGCGGCCGCGACGAGGACCATCTTCGTCGGGTAGTGGTGCTGCTGCGCCCCGCGCGAGACGCCGGCGCGGCGCGCCACCTCCGTGGTGGACGTCCCGGACCAGCCGAGGTCCACCAGGCACTCCGTGGTGGCCTCCAGGAGCCTGGCCTGCGTGCGCGACCGGCGCTCCTCCTGCGTGCGCCGCCCGGAGGAACCGTGGCGGTGACGTCTGCGGCTGCTTACTGACACGCCTCCGAAGGTACGAGCGCGACATACATGCAATCAAGCCTGCATGTATGTTGCCCGCATCACAATTGGACATCGCGTCTTATTGATCTTCGCGGCCGCCCCGTACCGCGCCCGACGTACCCGGCGCCCCGCGCGGCCTCCCCGGGGAGCAGGCGCAGTGCATCTCCTGGCCCGACGACGGGCCCCCTGGCGCCAGGCCACGATCCCGGTCATGGGAAACGCAGCGGAAGCAAGGCGATCGATCGGCGAGGGCGCCGTCGCGGGCGGCGCCCGCACGGTCGGCCTCGGCAAGGTGTACGGGGCCGGCGCCATGGCGGTGCGGGCCCTCGACGACGTCAGCGTGGAGTTCCCGGCGGGCCGGTTCACCGCGATCATGGGGCCGTCCGGGGCCGGGAAGTCCACGCTCATGCACTGCGTCGCGGGCCTGGAGGACGCGACGTCCGGCAAGGTCTACGTGGGCGGCCAGGAGCTCGGCGCGCTGTCGGACCGCCGCCTGACCCGGCTCAGGCGCGAGCGGATCGGATTCGTGTTCCAGGCGTTCAACCTGCTCCCCACGCTGACCGCCCGCGACAACATCCTCCTGCCCCTGACCCTCGCGGGGGCGGGCCCGGAGCGGGAGTGGCTCGACACGGTCGTCCGCGTCCTGAAACTGGGGGACCGGCTGTCGCACCGCCCGTCCGAGCTGTCGGGCGGGCAGCAGCAGCGGGTGGCGCTGGCACGCGCCCTGGTCACGCGCCCGCAGATCGTGTTCGCGGACGAGCCGACCGGCAACCTCGACTCCCGCACCGGCGCCGAGGTGCTGGCGCTCCTGCGCGACGCCGTGGACCACCTGGGCCAGACCGTGGCGATGGTCACCCACGACCCGGTCGCCGCCGGGCACGCCGACGCGGTGGTGTTCCTCGCCGACGGCAGGATCGTCGACGTCATGGACGCGCCCACGCCCGACCGCGTGCTCGACCGCATGCGCGGACTGGGGGACCCCCGATGACCGGCCTCGTCCTCAAGGAGCTGTGGGGACGCAAGCGCCGCCTGGCGGGCTCCCTGGTGGCGGTCTTCCTCGGCGTGACGTTCCTGACCGGGACGCTCGTCCTCGGCGACACCCTCGCGGCGAGCATCGACGGGTACGTGTCCAGCGCGTACGGCGACACGGACGTGGTCGTGCGGAACGCGACCAAGGTGAGCGACGCGCCGTGGGGCGCGCGCGGGCAGATCGACGCGTCGGTCCTGGACAGGGTGCGCCAGGTCAAGGGCGTCGCCAACGCCGAGCCGACCATCGAGGGATCCGGGCAGCTGCTCGCCTCGGACGGCACGGTGATCGCGTCGCGCGGCCCCCGGACGGCGGGCAACTGGAAGACCGACCCGAAGCTCAACCCCTACCGGCTCGCCGAGGGGCGGGCGCCCCGCGCGCCGGACGAGGTCGTCATCGACAGGATGTTCGCCGACGAGGGCCACCTGAAGGTCGGCGACCGGACGGCGGTGCTCACGCCCGAGAAGGTCCCGGTGACCGTTGTCGGCATCAGCATGTTCGGCGACGAGGAGGCCTTCGGCGAGACGTCCTTCACGGCGTTCTCCCTCGAAGGCGCCCGCCTGCACGTCGCGAAGGGCGCCGACCGCATCAGCGGTGTCGCCGTCCGGGCCCGGGACGGCGTCGACCAGGCGGAACTGGCGTCCCGCGTGCGGGCGGCGCTGCCCGCCGGGGTGCAGGCCCTCACGAAGAAGGCGCAGGTCGAGGAGGGCATGAGCCTCGTCCAGAACGGCTTCCTGCGCGTGTTCCGGACCGTGCTGGCCGCGTTCGGCGGGGTGGCGCTGCTGGTCGCCGCGTTCAGCATCCACAACACGTTCGCGATCACGATGGCGCAGCGGACCCGCGAGTCGGCCCTGCTGCGCGCGCTCGGCGCCGGGCGCCGGCAGGTCGTCACCATCGTCGGCTTCGAGGCGCTGGTGATCGGCGCCGCCGCGACCCTCGCCGGGTTCGCCGGCGGGCTCGGGTTCGCCGCCCTGCTGCGCGAGCTGTTCATCCGGTTCCGCATCGGGATCGCGCTGGAGGGCCTCACCGTCGCCGCCACCACGATCATGATCGCGGTTCCCGTCGGGCTGCTGGTCACGCTGGCCGCCGCGCTCGGGCCGGCGCTCAAGGCGTCGCGGGTGCCGCCGCTGGCCGCGCTGCGCGAGGTCGCGGCCGAGGCGTCCCGCCCGACCGAGACCCGGCTCATCGTCGGCGGCGTCTTCGCGGCCGTCGCGGTCGGCACCGTCGCGTTCGGCGCGGTCACCGAGCAGATGGCGATGGCGGCCGCGGGCGCGGTGATGACCGTCGTCTCTATGGTCGTCCTCGGGCCCGTCGCCGCCCGTCCCGTCGCGATGCTGCTCGGCGGGCCCGCGGCGCGGCTGCGCGGCGTGCCCGGGACGCTCGCGCGCGACAACGCCACCCGCAGCCCGGCGCGCACGGCAGGCGCGGCGACCGCCCTGATGATCGGCGTCGGGGTCGTCACGCTGATGACGGTGTTCCTCGGATCGCTGCGCGCCTCTCTGGAGGACGGCGTCGCCGGGTCGTTCCAGGGCCCGATCGTCGTGGACGCGGGCACCAACGAGACCGGCGGGTTCGCCACCTCGCTCGTTCAGGAGGCGGCCAAGCTGCCTCAGGTGAGTGACGTCGCCGGAATGGGCAGGGGCAGCATGCGGGTGAACGGCAAGCCGTCCACCGTAAGCGTGGCCGACCCGTCCGGCCTGCGGCGCGTCCTCGACCTGGACGTTACTCAAGGCGGCCTCACCGACGCCGGTACGTTCGCCGTCTCGAAGAAGGCCGCGGACGACAACGGCTGGCGCGTGGGTACAGCTGTCGGCGTGACGTTCGCGGACGGCGCCTCACAGAGGCTCACCGTGGGCGCCGTCTACGACAACACCGACTTGACCGGCGACTACCTCGTCCCGCGAACGGTGTGGAACGCGCACACCAGGCAGCCTCTGGACACCAGGGCGTTCCTCGAGCTGAAGCCGGGCGCGTCGGTCACGTCCGCGCGGCAGGCCCTCGCCGTCCTGGCCAAGCCGTACGGGGCGCCCGCCGTCGAGTCGCGGGACGAGTTCGTCGCGGCGCAGACCGAGGAGATGGCCGGTTTCATCAGCGTCGTCTACGGGATGCTGATCCTGGCCATCGTCGTCGCGCTGCTCGGCATCGCCAACACGCTGTCGCTCGCCGTCCACGAACGGACCCGCGAACTCGGCCTGCTCCGCGCGGTCGGCGCGACGCGCCCGCAGATCCGGTCGATGGTGCGCTGGGAATCGGTCATCGTGGCGCTGTTCGGCACCGGCGGTGGCCTCGTCCTCGGGGTCTTCCTGGGCTGGGGCCTCGGCGCGGCCCTCGGCAACCCGTTCGCGCCGCCCGCCGCGCAGGTCGCGGTCATCGCCGTGGTCGGCGCGGTCGCCGGGGCGCTCGCCGCGATCCGCCCCGCCCGGCGCGCGGCGCGGCTGGCGATCCTGTCGGCCATCGCCGCACCCTGACGCGCCCGCCCCTCCCCGTTCCCCCGGCGCCACGCCGGGGGACGGGGCGTCCTCCCAGGTCGCGAGGCCGTCCCGGGGCGGGCCGCGTGTCGCGCCCTGGCCGTGGCTAAGGTAAGTCCATGCAGGTCAACCAGTCGGGCAAGCTGATCAACGTCTGTTACGACATCCGCGGGCCGGTCCTCAAGCGCGCCAAGCAGCTGGAGAGCGAGGGAAGCAAGATCCTCAAGCTGCACATCGGCAACCCGGCCCCCTTCGGGTTCGAGGCACCGCCCGAACTCCTCCAGGACATGATCCGCAACCTGCCGGAGGCGCACGGCTACAGCGACTCCAAGGGCATCCTCCCCGCGCGCCGCGCCGTCGTGCAGCGCTTCGAGGACAGCGGGGTCGCCGGCGTCGACGTCGAGGACGTCTACCTCGGCAACGGCGTCTCCGAGCTCATCGTCATGACGCTGCAGGCGCTGCTCAACGACGGCGACGAGGTGCTCATCCCGGCGCCCGACTACCCGCTGTGGACGGCGTCGGCGTCGCTGTGCGGGGGCACGCCCGTCCACTACCTGTGCGACGAGGACGACGGCTGGCAGCCGAGCCTGGACGACATCGAGTCCAAGATCAGCGACCGCACCCGCGCCCTGGTGATCATCAACCCGAACAACCCGACCGGCGCCGTCTACTCGCGCGAGGTGCTCTCGCGCATCGTCGAGGTCGCCCGCCGCCGCAACCTGATCATCTTCGCGGACGAGATCTACGACCGGATCCTCTACGACGACACCGAACACGTCCCGATCGCGTCCCTGGCCCCCGACCTGCTGTGCCTCACCTTCGGCGGGCTGTCCAAGAACTACCGCGTCGCCGGGTTCCGCTCGGGATGGGTTGTGCTGTCCGGCCCTAAGGAGCACGCCGAGTCCTACATCGAGGGCCTCGACATCCTCGCCAACATGCGGCTGTGCCCGAACGTCCCGGGGCAGCACGCCATCCAGGCCGCCCTCGGCGGCTACCAGAGCATCGACGACCTCGTCCTGCCCACCGGGCGCCTCGGCGAGCAGCGCGACCGCGCCTGGAAACTGCTGAACGACCTGCCGGGCGTCAGCTGCGTCAAGCCCACGGGCGCCCTCTACGTCTTCCCGCGCCTCGACCCGGAGATGTACCCGATCGAGGACGACATGCGCTTCGCCCTCGACCTGCTGGAGCAGCAGAAGCTCCTCATCGTCCAGGGGACCGGGTTCAACTGGCCGTCCACCGACCACTTCCGCATCGTCACGCTCCAGTACGCCGACGACCTGGAGGACGCCGTCGGCCGCATCGGCGAGTTCCTGTCGGCCTACCGCCGCTAGGACGGCGCCGCGGCGGCGTCGAGGCGCCGGAGCGCGCCGCGGACGACCGCGGGATCCGTGGTCGCCCAGAACGGCGGCAGCGAGTTCTTGAGGAAGCCGCCGTAGCGGGCCGTGGCGAGCCGCGGGTCGAGGACGGCGACCACGCCGCGGTCGTCCATCGAGCGCAGCAGCCGGCCCGCGCCCTGCGCGAGCAGCAGCGCCGCGTGCGTCGCCGCGACCGCCATGAACCCGTTGCCGCCCCGCGCCGCGACGGCCCGGGACCGCGCCGACGACACCGGGTCGTCCGGGCGCGGGAACGGGATGCGGTCCATGATGACGAGCTGCAGCGACGGGCCGGGGACGTCGACGCCCTGCCACAGCGACAGGGTGCCGAACAGGCAGGTCCGCTCGTCCTCGGCGAACTGCTTCACCAGCAGGGACGTGGAGTCTTCGCCCTGGCAGAGCAGCGGGTGGGACAGGTGGTCCTTCAACTCGTCGGCGGCCTGGCGCGCGGCGCGCATCGAGGAGAACAGGCCGAGCGTCCGCCCGCCCGCCGCCTCGATCAGCTCGGTGATCTCGGTCAGGTAGGCGTCGGCGAGGCCGTCCCGCCCCGGCTGCGGCAGATGCCGCGCGACGTAGAGGATGCCCGCCTTCGGATGGTCGAACGGCGAACCGACGTCGAGCCCCGACCAGACGACCTGGGTCTCCTCCTCGCCCTTCTCCGTCGCGGTCTGGGCGAGGCCCTCGGCGGCGGTCTTGGCGTCCCGTGAGCCGCCCTCGTCCAGCGGCGGCAGGCCCCACTGGCGGGCGAGCGGCTCGAACGACCCGCCCAGCGTGAGCGTCGCCGACGTGAGCACTGCGGTGCGCTGCTCGAACAGCGTCGTGCGCAGCAGCCCGCCGACGCCGATCGGCGCCACGTGCAGCGCCGGAGGCCGCTTCGGGCGCCCTTCCTGGACGAACGGCTTCTCCAGCCACACCACGTCGAAGCGCTGCGCCATCTCGGGCTGGAACGCCTCCAGGATCCGCACCGCCGTGTCGTGCAGCTCCTCCAGCGAGGACCGCGCCGCCTTGCGCGCGGCCATGTCGCCGGGGTCGGCGTCCTTCTTCTCCGGCCCGAGCGCCGTGACGCAGGCGTGCGCGGCGTCCCGCACGGACGCCAGGGTGTTGCCCAGGCCGCCGGACAGGACGTCCATACGGCCCGCGGGCATCTCCTCCAGCAGAAGGCCGAGCCCTTCGGCGGCCTCCTTGAGCCGGTCGGCGAGGTGCTCCTCGGTCAGGCGCCCGCACCGCCGCGCGGCCGTCTCCACCCCGGCCGCGCTCAGATCCCCGGTCGCGACGGAGGTGACCCGGTCGACCAGCTCGTGCGCCTCGTCCACGATCACCACGTCGTGCTCGGGCAGGACCTGGAACTCCTCCAGGGCGTCGATGGCCAGCAGCGCGTGGTTCGTGACGACGATGTGCGCCTCGCCCGCCTCCGCCCGCGCCAGCTCGGCGAAGCACTCGCTGCCCTGCGGGCACCGCTGCGCGCCCAGGCACTCCTTCGCCGTCACGGCGACCTGCCGCCACGCCTGCTCGCCCACTCCCGGCACCAGCTCGTCGCGGTCGCCGGTCTTCGTCTCCTCGGCCCACTCGTTCAGCCGCTTGACCTGGCGCCCGAGCGAGGACAGCTGCTGCGGGTCGAACAGGCTCGGCCCGCCGTCCTCCTCCTCGGGCACGCCCGTCTGCACCCGGTGCAGGCACAGGTAGTTGCGGCGCCCCTTGAGGATCGCGAACTTCAGCTCCGTCCCGAGCAGTGGCCCGAGGGCCTCCGCGAGCCGCGGCAGGTCGCGGTCGACGAGCTGCCGCTGCAACGCGATCGTCGCCGTGGACACCACCACCGTCGTCTTCTCCTTGACGGCGTGGCGGATCGCGGGGACCAGATAGGCGAGCGACTTGCCCGTCCCCGTGCCCGCCTGAGCGGCGACGTGCTCCCCGGACTCGATGGCCTTCTCCACCGCCTGCGCCATCGTCACCTGCCCGGGGCGCTCGGCGCCCCCGACGGACGCGACGGCCGCGGCGAGAAGGGTCGCCATGTCGGAAATCTGGGTCTCGCTGCCGGTCAGCAGATCAGGGGCGGGCACGTCGCCCAACGCTACCGCCCGCGGCCGACACCCGCGCCCCGTCCCGCGCGACCGCGTCCCGAATCACCCCGGAGTTATCCACAGTTCGGCAAGCCGCGACGGCCCTCCGCCGCCCCTGAGAACCTCGGCACATGACATCACTGGTGATCCGCTCCGCCCAGGACGCCATCGCGGCCGTCCCCTACCTGCTCGGCTTCCACCCCTCGCGCAGCCTCGTCGTCATCGGCTTCGAGGGGCGGTCCCGCGGCACATGCGCGATCCGGCTCGACTTACCGTCGTCCGGCGAAGCCGAACGCGTCGCCGCCGTCCTGTCGGGCAACGGCTTCGCCCGCTCGCTCCTGCTCGGGTACGGCCCGCCCGGCGAGGTGGCGGAGGCCGCCCGGCCCATGCGCGCCGCCCTGGCCGCCGCGGGCGTCCCCGTCGCCGAGGCCATCCGCGTCGCCGACGGCCGCTGGTGGTCGCTCACCTGCGACGACGTCTGCTGCCCTCCCGAAGGCACCCCGTATGACATCTCCGCCAGCGCCGTCGCGGCCCAGGCGACGTTCGGAGGCCACGTGGCCCTGGCCGACCGCGCGGAGCTCGTCGCCTCCGTCCAGCCGCTCGACGGTCCCGCCCGCGCCGCCATGCACCACGCCACCGAACGCGCCGAGCGGCGCTACCTGGCCCGCCCGCCCTCGTCCGCCGAGAACGACCTCGCCTTCGTCCTCACCCTGCTCGCCCGCGCCCGCGACGGCTCCCGCCCGACCGACGACGAGGTCGCCTGGCTCGGCCTCCTCCTCACCGACCTGCGCGTCCGCGACGAGACCTGGAGCCACACCGACGAAGATCCCACGGCCGCCGACATCGCCTTCTGGCGCGACATCGTCCGCCGCGTCGACCCCGCCCGCGCCCCGGCCCCCGCGTCCCTGCTGGCGTTCGCCGCCTACAGCGCGGGCGACGGCGGCCTGGCCAACGTCGCCCTGCAACGCGCCCTGGACGCCGACCCCGCCTACTCCATGGCCGTCATCCTTCGCGAAGTGGTCAACGCCGGTGTTCCCCCCGCCAAGATGCGCCCACGCACAATTACCGCGGGCTCACGGCCCGGGGCTGCCCGCTAACGGCCCGTGAATCAGACCCGTGGTCGCAAGCCCAAGTGCTTGCGGCCGACGGTTCACGGCCACGGGCCGACGGTAACCCGGCCACGGCCGAAGCCCGTGGCCCGTGGCCCACGAGAGGGCGCGGTCGGACGACCGAGCGAGAGGAGGGGAGAGTGTGATCAGCCGGCGGCGTCGAGGACCTCGCGGAGCTTGCGCGCGAAGGCTTCGGGCTGCCCGGCGTAGCCGGACTCGCCGCCGACGAAGCCGCCGTGGTGACTCGGGAAGACGGCCGGTCGCTGACCGAGCAGCTCGGCCATCGCCACCGAGGTGCGTGCGGTGAAGGTGTCCCCGGACTCTTCGCCCACCGCGATCACGATCCTTGTCGGTGCCGCGGTCAGCGCGCCGACGTCGGGCCGGTAGTCACTGACCGCCCACGACCGGTCGGACAGCAGCGGATCGTCACGGGACCCGTCGTCCTCGGCCGGCATCCCGAACGCGGCGGGGTCCGGGGCGGGCTGGACGAAGTAGTCGTCGGTGAACTCGCCCTGCCACGACGTCATCACGATGAAGGCCGCCATGCCGGCGCCCGAGCCCGCCTTCTCGTAGACGTCCCGGACGCCGGCCCGGGCGCGCTCGGCGGCCCGGGCGTCGGGGAGCACCGCGATGAGCGGCGGCTCGTGCGCCACCAGGGTGGTCACGCAGTCGGGGTGGGCGGTCACGAGCGCGAGCGCGGTCACCGCGCCGCCGCTGCTCGCGAACATCTCGACCGGCCCCGCGCCGAGCGCCTCGATGACCGCGTACACGTCGCCGGCCTGGATCTCGGGCGCCTGGTCGACGCGGCCGTCCCTGCGGACGCTGCGCCCGAGCCCGCGCGGGTCATAGGTGATCACGCTGCGGTCAGGGAAGTGCGACGCCAGCGCGCCGAAGCCACTGGCGTCCATGGGCTGCCCGATCATGAACAGCGGCGGACGCCCGCCGCCGCCCGGCAGCGGCCCGTGAACGTCATAGACGAGGTCGACCTCGGGAGTCTTGAGCACCTGCGTAGTCATGACCACATTGACTCCGGCCACCTCGAAAACTCATCGCCCCCAACACCACAGACCACCCCGGCCAGCGCCATCGACGTGCTCGAGCGTGTTCCTGCCAAGGAGGGCATCGACATCTCCGCCGAGATCCCAAGGTCCTCACCGTCGACGCCGTCCAGGCCTCGGACGTCGTCATCACCATGGGCTGCGGCGACACGTCTCCCGTGTTCCCCGGCAAGCGCTACCTCGACTGGCGGCTCGACGACCCGGCGGGTCGGGGCGTCGACGCCGTCCGTCCCACCCGCGATGAGATCCGCGCACGCGTCGAGGCGCTCGCCGCGGAGCTCACGGCCTGAGCTTCCGGCGGGTTCCCGCCCGGTCAGGAGGAGACGGCCTCGCCAGGGGCGCCGGGGTCGATGCGACGGTCGCGGTTGCGGTCGTTCCAGGCGCGCATGCGGGGCGGGTACCCGACGATCTGGACGTCGTAGACGGGCAGGCCGAGGTCGCGGGCCACCTTGCCGATGACCTTGGGAGAGCCGACGCGGCGGCGCGTCCACTCGCCGTCGTGGGCGACGGCGACGGCCGTGGTGTCGGTGGCGTACGTCTCGGGCTCGACGAAGAACTCGACGCCGCGGCGGGCGCGGGCGAAGGCGATCAGCGCCTCGATGTCGGAGTCCGTCGCCTCCCGGTCGAGCTTGGTGACCGTGGAACCGCGGTGCCTGCGGATCCCGAACCGATCCCGGAACCTCATCGTCAACCCCGTCGTCTGGTCCCGCCCGGAACCGCTCCGGAGCGGGCTTGCGGTGTACGACGATAACGAGGCCGGCGGCGCGCCGGTTCCCGACACAGCGGCGGCGACCCCGGCGGGCCGGGAGGCCGCGCCCTAGACTGGCGCCTTCGGGGGATCATCACGCGGGGGTGTCGATGAACGGGCCGAACCTTGTTCGGCGGGTGGCCGGGGCCGTGCTCGCGGTCGCGGTGTTCGGGTTCCTGAGCACCCTCACCCCGGCCCAGGGCAAGGTGAGGCCCGTCGCGCGGACCGAACCCCCCAAGGCCGGCCCCGGGCCGAGACCGGCGGCGCCCCCCAAGCCGCCGCCGCCCGACTGCGCGCGGGCCAAGTGCCTGGCGCTGACGTTCGACGACGGGCCCGCGGAGAGCACCGCGGAGCTGCTGGACATCCTCGCCGCCCGCAAGGTCAGGGCGACGTTCTTCATCGTGGGCGAGAACGCCGCGAGGCACCCGGAGCTGGTGCGGCGCGAGCTGGAGGCCGGGCACGAGATCGCCGACCACAGCTACACGCACGCCGACCTCGGAAGGGCGTCCAAGAAGAAGATCATGGCGGAGCTGACGCGGACGCAGGACGCGATCCGGCGGGCGTCGGGGGTCACGCCCGTGCTGCTCAGGCCGCCCTACGGGTCGACCTCCGAGCGGCTGACGAAGATCACGCGGGAGCTGGGGATGGCGCAGGTGCTGTGGACGGTCGACCCCCTCGACTGGGAGCACCGCGACACCGCCTACGTCGAGAAGCGGGTGCTGAAGGCGGCGCGGCCCGGCTACATCGTGCTGATGCACGACATCCATCCGACGAGCGTGCGGGCCGTCCCGAAGATCATCGACCGGCTGGCGGCCGAGGGGTACGTGTTCGTCACGGTGCCCGAGCTGTTCGGCGGGCGCCTGACCCCCGGGAAGGAGTACGTCCAGCGGAATTCAGGGGATCCTCAGGGTCTTCCCTGATGGCCCCGCGGCGGGGCCGCGCGGAGCATGGGCGTATGAACAGCAGCTACGCGGTGGGGGATCTGCGGGTCTCGGACGCCGAGCGTGAACCGGTCATCCAGCGGCTTCAGGACGCCTACGCCGAGGGGCGGCTCGACGAGGACGAGTTCGACCTGCGCGTGCAACTGGCGATGACGGCCAAGACGCGCAACGACCTCGGCGCCGTCCTCCTCGATCTGGTGCCCGCTCCCGCGGGGCCCGTGGCGGTCGAGGGCGAGGCGGCGACCGGCGAGGACCGGATGCTGGCCGCCGTCGCGCACGCCGTCGCCGTCCCCACGCTGTTCGTCGGCCCGCTCGTGCTGATGCTGCTGAGCGGCAAGCGGTCGCCCTACGTCCGGCGGCAGGCGGCGGAGGCCGTGAACTTCCAGGTGACGCTGCTGCTGCTCACGATCGTCACCTTCGGCGTCGGCGGGGTCGTGTACGCGGTGGCGTGGGTGCTGTCGGCGATCGCGGCGGTCTTCGCGCTGACCGGCCAGACGTTCCGCTATCCGTGGATCCTGCGCCTGGTGAAGTGAGGCGGGGCGCACGGGCCCGGTGTTGAACGCGGCTCGGGTTTGTCGGAGTACCCCTCCGGGGAGGGTTGTCGTGGTCGCGTCGTGCGCGACCGGCCGCCTCCAGGAGATGGAACGACGCCTATGTGCACGCCCGTGGGTTTATTCCCCTCTCTACCTGTGACTCCTTTAACGTCCGAGTTATGTGGACCATGCATGGGATGATCGATTAACTATGCGAGGGAGGGGTAGATGACGGAGCTTGCGATCAAGGGCGATCACCAGCGGGCGGTGGAGGCGCTCCGGAGGTCCTACCAGGCCATCCCGGCGGGCACGCCGGTGCGGTTGGCCAAGCGGACCTCCAACCTGTTCCGGTGGCGCGACCCCTCGGAGGCGCCCGGCCTGGACGTCTCCGGGTTCGACAAGGTGCTGAGCGTCGACCCGGACGAGCGGACCGCGCAGGTCCAGGGCATGACGACCTACGAGGACCTGGTCGACGCGACGCTGCCGCACGGTCTGATGCCGACGGTCGTCCCCCAGCTGAAGACGATCACGCTGGGCGGGGCGGTGACCGGGCTCGGCATCGAGTCGACGTCGTTCCGGGACGGGCTGCCGCACGAGGGCGTCCTGGAGCTGGAGGTCCTCACCGGCGACGGGCAGATCGTCACGGCCACGCGCGACAACGAGCACAAGGACCTGTTCTACGGCTTCCCGAACTCCTACGGGACGCTCGGCTACAGCCTCCGGTTGAAGATCGAGCTGCGGGCCGTCCGGCCCTACGTCCGGCTGCGGCACCTGCGGTTCACCGACGCGGCGGAGCTCGCCCGCGTCCTCGGGGAGATCACCGAGTCCGGGACGTTCGAGGACGAGACCGTCGACTTCATGGACGGGACGGTCTTCGGCGCGGACGAGCAGTACATCACGCTGGGCTTCTTCGCCGACTCCGCGCCCTACACCTCCGACTACACCGGCCAGAAGATCTACTACAGGTCGATCCAGCAGCGGTCCGTCGACTTCCTCACGATCCGCGACTACATCTGGCGCTGGGACACCGACTGGTTCTGGTGCTCGGGCGCGTTCGGGGTGCAGAACCCGACCGTCCGGAAGCTGTGGCCCGACAGGTTCAAGCGCTCCGACGTGTACCGCAAGCTGGTCGCCTACGACCGCCGGTACCACATCGTCGCGCGTGCGGAGCGCTGGCGGGGGCTGCGGCCGCGCGAGGACGTGATCCAGGACATCGAGGTCCCGGTCGAGCGGCTTCCGGAGTTCCTGGAGTTCTTCCACGACAAGGTGGGCATGGCCCCGATCTGGCTGTGCCCGCTGCGTGCGAAGGAGCGGTGGCCGCTGTACCCGCTGGACGTGGGCCGCCCCTACGTGAACGCCGGTTTCTGGGGCACGGTGCGGATCCCGCCAGGGCAGATCCCCGAGTACCACAACCGGCTCATCGAACGTAAGGTCGCCGCCCTCGACGGCCACAAGTCCCTGTACTCGACCGCCTTCTACGGCCGGGACGAGTTCTGGCGGTACTACGACGGGGAGACCTACCGGCGGCTCAAGGGGTCCTACGATCCCGACGGGCGGCTGCTGGATCTCTACGACAAGTGCGTGCGCGGGCGCTGACCAGGCGCCCGCAGTTCGGGGGAGCCCCGCGCGGGAGGCGGCCGATCCGCCGCCGCCCGGGCCGGGGCGAAGAGACAGGAGGAACCAAGATGACGCTGGCCAGGGTCTTCGAGCAGCTCGCCGGGGCTGAGGCGCCAGTGGAGTTCACGGCCTACGACGGATCTCGGGCGGGGGTGCCCGGCGCCGACATCCGTTTCGACGTGCGCTCACCGTACGCGGTCTCGTACCTGCTGCACTCGCCGGGCGCGCTGGGGCTCGCCCGCGCCTACGTCACCGGCATGATCGACGTCGACGGCGACATGATCGCGGCGTTGACCACGATGCAGCAGGTGCTCAGCGATGTGACGCCGCGCGACAAGGCGAGGATCGTCGGCGGGGTGCTGGGCGATCCGCTGCTGCGCGCCGCGGCGTCGCGCCGGCTGGACCCGCCTCCGCAGGAGGCGCCGTTCAGCCGGATCCCGTCGTGGCTCCGGCACTCCAAGAGGCGGGACGCGCGGGCCATCTCCCACCACTACGACGTGTCCAACACCTTCTACGAGTGGGTTCTCGGCCCGTCCATGGCCTACACCTGCGCGTGCTACCCGCATGAGGGCGCCACGCTGGAGGAGGCGCAGTTCGCCAAGCACGACCTGGTGGCCAAGAAGATCGGCCTGAGGCCGGGGATGCGGCTGCTGGACGTGGGCTGCGGCTGGGGCGGCATGGTGATGCACGCCGCGAAGGAGTACGGCGTCAAGGCGCTCGGGGTGACGCTGTCCAAGCAGCAGGCCGAGTGGGCGCAGAAGGCGATCGCCGACCGTGGCCTGTCGGACCTCGCGGAGGTCCGGCACATGGACTACCGCGACGTCACCGAGACCGGCTTCGACGCGGTCAGCTCCATCGGCCTCACCGAGCACATCGGGAAGAAGAACCTTCCGGCCTACTTCTCCTTCCTCCACGGGAAGCTGAAGAAGGGCGGGCGGATGCTGAACCACACGATCACGCGTCCGGACAACACGTCCCCGTCCCGCAAGGAGAACGGGTTCATCAACCGGTACGTGTTCCCGGACGGCGAGCTCGAGGGCCCGGGCTACGTCCAGTGCCAGATGAACGACGCGGGGTTCGAGATCCGGCATCAGGAGAACCTGCGCGAGCACTACGCGCGCACGCTCACCGGCTGGTGCGAGAACCTCGACGCGCACTGGGACGAGGCCGTCGCCGAGGTCGGTGAGGGCACCGCCCGCGTGTGGCGCGTCTACATGGCGGGCTGCGTGCTCGGCTTCAACCAGAACTGGATCCAGCTGCACCAGACGCTCGGCGTGAAGGTGGAGGACGACGGCACGAGCCACATGCCGCTGCGGCCCGACTGGGGATCGTGACGGCGTCACCGCTTCGACCGCCGACGAGCCGACCGGAACGTTCCGGTCGGCTCGTCGGCTTTCGGGGGTCAGGCTCGCGCCTTCTCCCAGGCCTCGCTGCTGAGGAAGTAGGTGTCGTAGATCTCCTGGACGTCCAGGAGGCTTTCGGGCGGGACCTTCCCGTAGGCGATGCGCTCCAGGTGGCGGAAGTACTCGAACCGCTCGACGCCGGGGGTGATGACGATGAGGATGTCGGCGTCCTCCCCGGGGGCGGCGGCGAAGGCGTGCGGCAGGCCGGGCGGGACGACGACGAGGTCGCCGCGTTCGGCGGTCACCACCTGCTCGCCCGAGAGGAGCTGGGCGGTGCCGTCCAGCATGTAGAACATCTCGGCGGAACCGTCGTGGCGGTGCGGTTTGGCGCCGTCGGCGCCGGCGCCCAGGGTGACGCGCTGGGTGGACAGGGCGCCGCCGGTCGCGCCGCTGTCGGCCAGCAGCCGGATGGTGACGGGGGAGCGGCCGATCACCTCGGCCTCGGCGGAACGGACGATCACGGACTCGTCGAAGTCCGGTGAGATCAGCGACATGCGGTGGGCTCCTTCTCCGGGTCGGAGGGGTCAGATGGCGAACAGCAGGGCCGCGCTGACGAGCACGGCCACGGCGGTGGCGAAGTGGATGCCGAACGCGACGGCCTTGGTGCCGCCGTGGCGCAGCACGATCAGGGTGTCGCCGAGCGGCGCGATGGCCACGACCAGCATGTACCAGGCCGCGGCGTCGGCGTCGGCGAAAGCGATCAGGGCGAGGCCGAGGACGCCGAACGTCAGGTCGCGCAGCCCCTTGATCGTCAGGTAGGCGCCGTCGCCGTCGGCCTTGGCGGGGACGCCGTAGCCGGTGGCCGCGGCCTGGGGCGCCGTGAGGAACCGGACGCCGATGAGGACGCAGAACAGGGCGAGGACGATGGCCAGTCCGTAGGCGACAGGGGTGAGCATCAGCGTCTCCAGAAGTGCTAGCGGTGCTAGGAACGAGAACGACGCTAGCATAGCGTCGACAGGATGGCTAGCAATGCTAGGATCACTGCCATGTCGATCCAGGGACGCCGGGAGCGCGAGCGGGCCGAACGCGAGAAGCTGATCATCACGGCGGCGCGGGAACTGGCCGAGAGCGAGGGGTGGGACGCGGTGACGACGCGGCGGCTCGCCGCGGAGATCGAGTACAGCCAGCCCGTCCTCTACAGCCATTTCAAGGGCAAGGGCGCCATCATGGCGGCGGTCGCGGTCGAGGGGTGCGCCGAGCTCGCGGCCGAGTTGCGGGCGGCGCGCACCGCGGCGCCCGGGCCCGGCGAAGCGCTGGCGGACGTCGCGGCGGCCTACACCGACTTCGCGGAGCGCAGGCCCGCCCTCTACGACGTGATGTTCGTCAGGGACGTCGACCTGCCGTTCGCGACCCCCGAGGCGCCGCCCGCGCTCCAGGAGGCCTTCGGTGAGCTACGCGAGAGCGTCCGGCCGTTCGCGGGCGGGGACGACGTGGACGTGCTCACCGAGACGTTCTGGAGCGGCCTGCACGGGCTCCTCATCCTGATGCGCGACGGGCGCATGCACCGCGAGCACCACGAGCTGCGCGTGGCCGTCCTGCTCCGCCGCTTCGCCGCCTGATCCCGCCCGTCGCGGGCCGGGCCGGTCAGCCGGCGGTTGCGCGGCCCGCGCTGGTGGCCTTGATGAGGCCGTCGGGGGTGAAGGCGACGGTCACCTGCCCGCCCTGCGGGGAGATGCCCTCGACGACCTCCTCGGACTCCCTGATCCGGCACCCGTGGTGGGCGAGGTATCCGCTCACGACGCGGCGCTGCTCGGTGGGGAAGACCTCGGCGGCGGTCATCATCAGTCGCGTCGCCGAGAGCGGGTCGAACTCGGGCTTGGGCAGGGCGGGGTCGTCGACGTGGAAGTAGAACGAGCCCTTGCCGTCGTTCACGCGGCAGCTCTGCACGCCGCCGCCGCCGAGCAGCGCGGCGGCGGCGATGGCCATGGTGGTCGCGGCCTGGTGCGGTTCGGGGAAACCGGACAGGTCCAGCCGTCCCGCCGCCAGCTCCGGGACGGCGTGGCGCTCGCCGTGCTCACGGACGGCCGCCAGCGGTGCTACGGCGGGCACGCTCTCGCCGAAGTGGGGGTTGGCCCACGCCCACAGCCACGTGTCGCTCAGGTGCGAGAAGCTGCCGAGGAACGTCATGCCGTGGAAGGTGCGGCCGCCCGCGGTGAGGGTGCGTGCGTCGACGTCGAAGGCGATGTGAACCTCCCCGACGGCCTCGTTGAGGAGGTTCTGCCGCTGGATCGCCGCGGCCGACCCGGCGCTGGCGAACATGGTGAACTCCGGGCTGTAGCCGCTGAGCCCGTTCGGGAACTCCGTCCAGAACCGGGCGCGGGGCTCGTCGCCCCGGCGCCGGTAGAGGTCGCCGAGCCTGCGGGCGGCCTGCTCGGCGCCGGCCTCCTGCACGGACCTGCGGAACCAGCCGATTGCGGTGTCCTGGTCCCCCGCCTGCTCGAAGTGCGCGCCGAGGCAGTAGGCGGCCTTGGGGTGCCCGAGGTCGGCGGCCTGCCGCCACGCCTGGAGCGACCCCGCGGGGTCGCCCTTGTCCTGCCGCACGAACCCGAGGTTGAACGCGGCGCCGCCGTTGCCGCGTTCGGCGGCGCGGGTGTACCAGGTCTCCGCCGCGTCGAGGTCGCCCTTCCCGTCGTCGTCGTACAGGCGGCCGAGGTTGAAGGCGGCCTTGTCCGAGCCGAGATCCCACGCCCGGCGGAAGAAGCCCATGGCCTCCTCGACGTCGCCCCGGTTCTCCAGGAGGATGCCGAGGTTCAGGGTGCCGCCCGAGAACCCGCCCTCGGCGGACCGCCGGTACCAGCGTTCGGCGGCCTCCAGGTCGCCGGCCCGCTCCGCGCCGTAGCCGACCTCGAAGGCGCTCTCGGGGAGCCCCGCCTCGGCGGCGCGGCGCCACCACGCCAACGCCTCCCCGTCGTCGCCGCGTTCCGCCGCGATATGGCCGAGCTCGTGCGCGCCGCCCGGATGCCCCGCTTCGAACGCCTGCCGCAGCAACCGCTCGGCCTCCGCCAGGTCACCGCCGCGTTTGGCCTCCATGCCGCGCTCGTACGGTTCGACTCCGGCCGGGTGTTCGGTCATCGCACGCCCCCTCTGGGTGATCACGGATTCACGGGATCGACGCCGCGCGCGCGATCCGGGTTCCATCGGCGCGCGAACAACCGAAACCGCTACGCACGCATGGACGGGCGGACCCTCCCGGTGGTAAGCCCGGGGGAAGAGCGGGCCGTGCCGCGGCCCGTGGAGAGCGGGAGCCCCCCATGGAACACGACTATGTCATCGTCGGCGCCGGGTCCGCGGGGTGCGCCCTGGCCGCCCGGCTCTCCGAGGACGCCTCCGTCACCGTCGCCCTCCTGGAGGCGGGCGGGCCGGACGACAAGAGCGAGATCCACATCCCGGCCGCGTTCCCGAAGCTCTTCAAGACCGAGTACGACTGGGACTACAGCACCGCCGCGCAGCCGGAGATGGACGGGCGCGAGCTGTACTGGCCGCGGGGGAGGATGCTCGGCGGGTCGTCCTCGCTGAACGCGATGATGTGGGTGCGCGGCCACTACGACGACTACGACGACTGGGACGTCCCCGGCTGGTCGTACGAGGACGTCGTCCCGTACTTCAAGCGGGTGGAGGGGCGCGTCGGCAGCAACAAGGGCGACGTGTACGGGACGTCCGGCCCGGTCACGATCTCCGAGCAGCGCAGCCCGAACGTGACGACGCGGGCGTTCCTGGAGGCGTGCGCCGCGTCCGGCCTCAACCGGCTGCCCGAGCTGAACGGCCCGTCCAACGAGGGGTACGCGCTGACGCCGGTCAGCCAGCGGCGCGGCAGGCGGTGCAGCGCGGCCGACGCGTACCTGCGCCCCGCGCGCAAGCGGCCCAACCTGACCGTCGTGACGGGCGCGCAGGTGTCGCGGGTCCTGATCGAGGACGGCCGCGCGACCGGCGTGGAGTACGGCGGGGAGCGCGTCACGGCGCGCCGGGAGGTCGTCCTGGCCGCGGGCGCCGTCGGGTCGCCGCACCTGCTGATGCTGTCCGGCGTCGGCGACCCCGAGCATCTGCGGAGCGCCGGAGTCGAGCCGCTCGTGGAGTCCCCGGAGGTGGGCCGCCACCTCCAGGACCACCTGTCGGTCGGCGTCGTGCGGCACTGCCCGAGGAAGGTCACGCTCGCGGGTGCGGAGTCGCTGCCGAACATCGCCCGCTACCTGCTCGCGCGGCGCGGGCCGTTCACCTCCAACGTGGGCGAGGCGGTCGTCTTCACCAAGAGCGACTCCGCGCTGCACGCCCCCGACCTCGAACTGATCTTCGCGCCGGCGCCCTACGTCGCGCACGGGCTCACGCCGCCGGCCGAGCACGGCGTGACGCTCGGCGTCGTGCTGCTGCGTCCCGAGTCGTCCGGGCGCGTCGCGCTCGCCTCCGCCGACCCGGCCGCGCCGCCGGTGATCGACCCCGGCTACCTGACGGAGGAGAGCGACCTGCGGCGGCTGATGCACGGCGTCCGCCGCGCGGAGGAGCTGCTGGCCGCCGACGCGCTCAGGCCCTTCGTCGGCGACGTCATGGAGCCGTACGTGGGGGCCGGCGACGAGGAGGCGCTTGCCGCGTACGTCCGGGGGCACGCCGAGACGCTCTACCACCCGACCGGCACGTGCCGGATGGGCACCGGCGCCGACTCCGTCGTCGACCCGGACCTGCGCGTCCGCGGCGTCGACGGGCTCAGGGTCGCGGACGTGTCGGTCCTGCCGCAGATCACCCGGGGCCACACCAACGCCCCCGCGATCATGATCGGTGAGAAGGCCGCCGACCTGATCAGGGCGCGAGCCAGCTGAGCACGCGCTCGTTCACCTCGGCGGGGCGGTCCAGCTGGAGGAAGTGGCCGGCGCCGCCGATCCGCTCGGCCCGCGACCCCGGCGGGAGGGCGGCCCGGACGGCGTCGAGGTCCACCGCGTCCGCGGCGAGGCAGCCGTCCTCGGCGCCGTGCAGGTAGAGCACGGGGCGCTCGCCCACGACGGTGGTCGCCCGCTGCTCGGCCGCGTACCGGTCGACGAGCCGGGACGGGTCGAGCATCGCGCGGTAGTACCCGATCGCCGCCGCCGCGTTGGCGGGCGCGGCGAGGCACTCCATGACGCGGTCGACGTCCCCGGACCGGTCGCGGCCGTCCGCCGGGGACCAGTCGCGCCACAGCCCCTCGACGAACGCGCGGTTCAGGGCGAGCTCGGCGAGCGGCGTCTGGAAGACGAAGATGTAGAACGAGCGCTTGAGCTGCTCGTAGTCGAAGAACGCGGTCGTCATCACCGATATGGGCGGGACGGACAGGGCGACGGCCGTGCGCCAGCGGTCGGGGGCGGCGTTGGCGGCGCCGTAGGTGGCGAAGGCGCCCCAGTCGTGGCCGACGAGCACGGCGTCGGGGCCGCCGCCGAGGGCCTCGTGGAGGGCGACGGCGTCGGCGGCGAGCGCGCCGCTCTGGTACGCGCCGTCCTCGGGGACGGACGTGGGGGCGTAGCCGCGCATGAAGGGGGCCACGGCGCGGTATCCGGCGGCGGCCAGTTCCGGCATGAGGTGCCGCCAGGTGTGCGGGGAGTCTGGGAAGCCGTGCAGCAGCAGCGCCAGGGGCCCGTCCTGGGGGCCGGCGGCGAGGTATCCGAAGTCGAGCCCGTTGGCGTTGACCGATCCGGTCGTGATGTCGCCCATGTACGCCTCCTCGGTTCGCGGCGAAACGGTACCCGCGGCTCCGCGGCGCGGGATCGGCGGGACCCTTGCTCTTCGGATATCGGCGTATCGCCATGTATTTACAGCGGATTCCGCAGTCACATAGCATCGATGCAACTGGATCGATCGCAGCGAGGGAAACGTGATGACGGAGTCGGACGTGACCAGCCAGCAGCACGACGCGATGCAGAGGGCGGCGCGCGACCATCTGTGGATGCACTTCGCGCGGCACGCGGCGTCCGGGGACGGCGGCGAGATCCCGGTGATCGTCCGGGGCGAGGGCCCCTACGTGTACGACTCGGCGGGCCGCCGCTACCTGGACGGGCTCGCCGGGCTGTTCACCGTCCAGGCCGGGCACGGGCGCGAGGAACTGGCGCAGGCCGCCGCCAAGCAGGCCGCCGAGCTGGCCTACTTCCCGATCTGGTCGTACGCGCATCCGAAGGCCGTCGAGCTGGCCGAGCGGCTCGCCGCCCTCGCGCCGGGCGACCTGAACCGCGTCTTCTTCACCACCGGGGGCGGCGACGCGGTCGAGAGCGCGTGGAAGCTCGCCAAGCACTACTTCAAGCTCACCGGGAAGCCGGGCAAGCACAAGGTGATCAGCCGCGCGGTCGCCTACCACGGCACCCCGCACGGCGCGCTGTCGATCACGGGCCTGCCGGGCCTGAAGGCGCCCTACGAGCCGCTGGTGCCGAGCGGCTTCCGGGTGCCGAACACCAACATCTACCGGGCCGCCCAGCACCGCGACGACCCCGAGGCGTTCGGCCGGTGGGCCGCCGACCGGATCGAGGAGGCCATCGAGTTCGAGGGCGCCGACACCGTCGCCGCCGTGTTCCTGGAGCCGGTGCAGAACGCCGGCGGCTGCTTCCCGCCGCCGCCCGGCTACTTCGAGCGCGTCCGCGAGATCTGCGACAGGCACGACGTCCTGCTGGTGTCGGACGAGGTGATCTGCGCGTTCGGCCGCCTCGGGACGATGTTCGGCGCGCAGCGCTTCGGCTACACGCCCGACATCATCACCTTCGCCAAGGGTGTGACGTCCGGGTATGCGCCGCTCGGCGGGATGCTCGTCGCCGACCGCCTGTTCGAGCCGTTCAGGGGCGGGACGGAGATGTTCGCGCACGGCTACACCTTCGGTGGTCACCCGGTGTCGGCCGCGGTGGCGCTGGCCAACCTCGACCTGTTCGAGCGCGAGGACCTGACCGGGCACGTCACGCGCAACCGGGACGCGTTCCGGGGCACGCTGGAGCGGCTGCGCGACCTGCCGATCGTCGGGGACGTGCGCGGCGACGGCTACTTCTACGGGATCGAGCTGGTGAAGGACCAGGAGACGCGCGAGACGTTCGACGACGAGGAGTCCGAGCGCCTGCTGCGCGGGTTCCTCGACAAGGCCCTCTACGAGGCGGGCCTGTACTGCCGGGCCGACGACCGCGGCGACCCCGTCGTCCAGCTGGCGCCGCCGCTGATCTGCGACCAGGGGCACTTCGACGAGATCGAGCAGATCCTGCGCTCGGTCCTCCAGGAGGCGTGGACGCGGTTGTGAGGGCCGCCGGGCCCGGGTGCGCGCTCCGGGCCCGGCGGACTAATGTGAGGCGCGTCACCCGGCCGTCAGTGTGCGCTTGCATCTTTACTTTGAGAGGGTGCATGTAAACCGAATCGGGTTCGGACGTGACGAGGTGGTGGGCGCGTGCTCAAGGTCGACGACATCAACCTGACGGACTGGGAGTTCTGGCGGCGGCCGCACGACCACCGGCACGAGGCCTTCAAGGCGCTGCGGTGGCACGCCGGCCTCATCCGGTACGAGGAGCCGGACATCGTCATCGCCCCCCAGGGCCCCGGCTACTACGCGCTGACCAGGCACGCCGACGTCGTCGAGGCGTCCCGCCGTCCGCAGGACTTCTGCTCCGGCCGGGGCGCCATCAGCATCCCGGACATGCCGGGCGACATGCACGAGTACTTCGGCTCGATGATCAGCATGGACGACCCCCGGCACGCCAAGATCAGGCGGATCGTGTCCCGGGCGTTCTCGCCCCGCATGATCCAGCGGTTCGAGGACCGGGTCGAGGCGGTCGCGGGCCAGATCGTCGAGAACGTGGCGGCGGGCGGCGGCACGGGCGACTTCGTCGCGGACGTGGCCGCCCGGCTCCCCCTGAAGATCATTTGCGACATGATGGGGATCGCGGAGGAGCAGTACGGGACCGTCCTGGACGCCACGAACGTCATCCTGGCGGGCAACGACCCCGAGTTCATCCCGTCCGCGGAGCCGGAGCAGATGGCGATGGCGCTGCTCGGCGCCGGCGAGACGCTGCGCGGCCTGGTCGAGGAGCTCGGGCGGCGGCGCCGCGCGAACCCCACCGACGACCTCACCTCCGCCCTGGTGAACGCCAACCTCGACGGCGAGTCGCTGACCGACCAGGAGCTCGGCTCGTTCTTCATCCTGCTGGTCGTCGCCGGCAACGAGACCACCCGCAACGCGATCGCCCACGGCCTCGACCTGTTCACCCGCAACCCCGACCAGCGGGCCCTGCTCGTCGAGGACTTCGACGCCCGGATGCCCGGCGCGGTCGAGGAGATCGTCCGGTACGTCTCGCCGGTCATCTGGATGCGCAGGACCGCGACCCGCGACACCGTGCTGAACGAGCACGAGATCAAGGAGGGCGACAAGCTCGTCCTCTACTACTGGTCGGCCAACCGGGACGAGTCGGTCTTCACCGACCCGGAGCGGTTCGACATCCTGCGCGACCCGAACCCGCACGTCGGGTTCGGCGGGCCCGGGCCGCACTTCTGCCTCGGCGCGCACCTGGCCAGGCGCGAGATCACCGTGATGTTCCGCGAGCTGCTGCGCCGCGCCCCCGCCATCCGCGCCGCGGGCGACCCCGACCGCCTGGAGTCCAACTTCATCAACGGGATCAAGCGCCTGCCCTACACGATCTGAGCCCGGACTACCAGGGCAGGGGGCCGTCCTCGGCGAGGAACGCGCCCGTCGGGGCGCCGTCGCCGAGGAGGGCCACCCCGGCGATCACGGACGCCCCCTGCTCCGGCGTCCGGTGCCCGGCGTGCTCGTTGAGATCCGTCGCGCAGTACCCGGGCGTGGTGGCGTTCACCGTGATCGAGGTGCCGGCCAGCTCCTTGGCGTAGGCGACGGTGACGGCGTTCAGCGCCGACTTGGACGCGTTGTACGGCAGCAGGTTGACGCCGTGCACCGGGCTGGACGGGTCGCCGTGCAACGTCAGCGAGCCGAGCTCGCTGGAGACGTTGACGATCCGCCCGGCGGGGGAGCGGCGCAGCAGCGGAAGCATCGCGTTGGTGACCGCGACGACGCCGAACACGTTGGTCTCGAACGCGGTCCGGACCAGGTCCGGCGCCGTCCGGCTCGGCGGGAAACCGGTCGCTCCCGTCGTGGTGATCCCGGCGTTGTTGACCAGGATGTCGAGCCGGCCGAACTCGGCGTCGACCCACCGGGCGGCGGCCTCGACGGTGCCGGCGTCGGTGACGTCCAGCCGGACGAACCGGGCGTCGATCCCCTCGGCGGCGAGCGCGGCGGCGGCCGGCCCGCCACGCTCGGCCGAACGCGCCCCGAGCAGGACGACGGCGCCGCCGCGGCCGAGGGCGCGGGCCGTCTCGAAGCCGATGCCCTTGTTGGCTCCGGTGATGAGTGCGATCTGTGTCGTCATGCCGTCCAGGTTTCCCGGCGGCGTCCGGGCTGAGGAGAGACCGCCCGAAGCTGGGATCGGCCGTACCACCCTCGACCCGGCGGCCGCCCCGCCGAATCGGACATGCTGGAGGACATGGACAGACAGGAGATGGCGGTGTTCCTGCGGTCCCGGCGGGCCCGCATCCGGCCCGCGGACGTCGGGCTCCCGGGAGGGACGCGCCGCCGGACCCCCGGTCTGCGCCGGGAAGAGGTCGCGCGACTGGCCGGGATGTCGGTGGACTACTACATCCGGCTGGAGCAGGGACGCGGGCCCCGCCCGTCGAGGCAGATCCTCGGTGCGCTGGCGCGCGCGCTGAGGCTGACCGACGACGAGCGCGCCTACCTCCACGGCCTCGCCGGCGAGGCGCCGGAACCGCCGAGCGGCCCTTCGCAGGACGTCCCGCCGGGCATCGTCCACCTGCTCGAACGGCTGGACGACACCCCCGCCTACGTGCTGAGCGCCCGGCAGGACATCATCGCCTGGAACCCGCTCGCGGCGGCGCTCATGACCGACTTCGCCGCGATGGCGCCCCAGGACCGCAACGTCGTCCGCTGGCTGTTCACCGGCCCCGACATCGAGCGGTACGGCGCCGACGAGCACGTCACGCAGTTCGCCCGTGGCCTGGTGGCCGACCTGCGGGCCGCGTTCGGCCGGTATCCGGGCGACGCCGGCATCGCCGGGCTGGTCGCCGAGGTCGCCGGCCGCAGCGCGCTGTTCGCCCGGCTCTGGGACGAGGGCGAGGTCGGCGTCAGGCGCGGCAGCCGCAAGCGCATGAGGCATCCCGTCGTCGGCGAGCTGGACATGCACTGCGACGTCCTGTACGTCCCGGAACGCGACCAGCGGGTCGTCCTCTACACGACCACGCCGGGCACGCCGTCGCACGAGGCGATGAAACTGCTGCGCGTCGTCGGGACCCAGGACCTCGGCATCCGCTGAGGCCCCGGGTCCCGCGGGCGGTCAGCGCAGCTCGCGCTTGAGGATCTTGCCGGTGGCCGTCATCGGCAGCTCGTCGCGGAACTCGACGATCCGCGGGTACTTGTAGTTCGCGAACTGCTCCTTGCCCCACGCGACCAGCTCGTCCTCGGTCACGGAGGCGCCGGGCGTGCGGATCACGTAGGCCTTGACCTCCTCGCCGTGCGAGGGGTGCGCGACGCCCACGACCGCCGCCAGCGAGACCTCCGGGTGGGTCATCAGGACCTCTTCCAGCTCCCGCGGGTACACGTTGTACCCGCCCCGGATGATCATGTCCTTGGAGCGGTCGATGATGTAGTAGTAGCCGTCCTCGTCGCGGCGGGCCACGTCACCGGTGCGGAACCAGCCGTCCCTGATGGAGCTTTCGGTCGCCTCGGGCCGCCCGTGGTAGCCCTTCATGATGTTGTGGCCCCGGATGGCGATCTCGCCGGGCCCCTCGCCCTCGATCTCCTTCCAGTCGTCGTCGATCAGCTTCATCTCCACGCCCCACACCGGCAGGCCGATCGAGCCGGGCCTGGTCGGACGGTCCGGCCGGTTGAACGAGGCCACCGGCGACGTCTCCGACAGGCCGTAGCCCTCCAGGACGTCCACGCCGAACTTGGTCTTGATCCCCTTGAGGACCTCCATCGGCAGCGCCGACCCGCCCGACACCGCGACCCGCAGGTTCTCCCGGATCGCCTCGATGTCCTCGTCGGACGTCTCGTCGGTCAGCAGGCCCCAGTACATCGTCGGGACGCCCGCGAAGATGTTCACCTTCTCCTTGACCATCAGCTCGACGGCCTGCCGGGCGTCGAACCTCGCCTGCATCACGAGCGTCGCCCGCCGGTAGAGGCCGACGTTCATCACGCACGTCTGCCCGAATATGTGGAACAGCGGCAGCGTGACCAGCGACGTGTCGTGCAGGGTCCGGTAGAAGAGCGTGTCGTCCACCATCGCGTTCATCAGCAGGTTGCTGTGCGTGAGCTCGGCGCCCTTCGGCTGCCCGGTCGTCCCGCTGGTGTAGATGATCACGGCGGTGTCGCCCGGTCCGGTGCGGGCCGTCTCGAAGGTGCCCGGCTTCCCCGCGAGCGCCGCCCAGAACAGCTCGGCCCCCTCGACCGGGGACTCGGCGGCGGACGGGTCGGCGGGCAGCAGGAAGAGGTGCTCGCACCCCTCCGCCTGCTCGAACCCGGCGCGCCCCATCTCGCCGAGCGGCAGCTCCGGCGTCCCCTCGAAGCAGAAGAACGCCTTGGCCCCGGAGTCGCCGAGGTGGTAGGCGATCTCCCGCGGCTTCAGCAGCACGTTCAGCGGGACGACCACCGCCCCCGCCTTGAGCACCCCGAAGTACACCATCGGGAAGTACGGGAGGTTCGGGCAGGAGAGCGCCACCTTGTCGCCCGGCCCGATGCCGCGCTCGCGCAGCAGGTTCGCGACCTGGTTCGCGACTTGGTCGAGGAAGGAGTAGGACAGCCGGAGGTCGCCGAACACGACGGCGTCGCGGTCGGGCGTCTCCCGGGCGGCGTCCTCCAGCAGCACGGACAGGTTGAGCATGGCACTCCTCGCGCGGAAAGGTGACCGGCCGGTTAGTTACCGACGAGTGTATGAATTGTTCCGCACATCCTGCTGCACGGGGCTCGTCCGGCGCCATCATTCGCAGGCTTTGACGTGGCGTTTCCGTCGTCGCGGCGGGGCGGGGGCCGTCCCCGGCGCCGTGACCGGATCCGGTCCGTCCGGCGCGGGCGCCGGGCCCGCGCCGGATGCCGGCCGCCCGGCGGCGCTAGCATGTGCCGCTGCAGCGAGAAAGGGTGCGCGATCTTGATCATCTTCGGCTGGCGGGTGGTGTTCTTCACCCTGACCAGGGGAACCTTCCACTGCCCCGGGTGCGGCGGCGACCGCGAGTACCGCCGCCGGCAGGGGCGCAACTTCTTCACGCTGTTCTTCATCCCGGTCATACCGCTGACGAAGGCCGGCGGCGAGTTCGTCGAATGCGACACCTGCAAGGGCCGCTGGAACCCCGCCGTGCTCGACGTGCCGACGACCGCGCAGCTCGCGCAGATGCCCGCGATGCTGCTGCGCATGGCCATCGCCCAGGTCCTGCGCTCCGGCGACTACACCAACGCGGCCGCCCGCTCCCGCGCCGTCTCCGTCGTCCGGCAGGCCGGCGAGCCCGGGTACGACGAGCCCGCCCTGGACGCCGACCTCGGCCGTCCCTTCGACGAGGTCCGCGTCGAGATGGCGCGCGCCGCCTCGGCCCTCGCCCCCGAGGCGCGGGAGAGCATCCTGCGCGCCGCCGCCGAGATCGCGCTGGTCGACGGCCCGCTGACCGTCTCCGAGGAGGAGACGCTGTCCGCCGTCGGCGCCGACCTGGAGCTGACCCGCGTGCAGGTGACCGGCGTCGTGTCCATGGCCCGCCAGGAGTCGGGGCACTAAGTCGCGGCAAGCGGGGTTGCGGTTGCGCTACCCTTTGAGGTATGCCAGCCAGGCTGCTCCTCGAAGGACCGCGTTGACGCACTGACGTCAGCGTGGTGGCCCCTCCTGTGCGAGGGGCCGTTTCATGTCGGCGGACGGCCACGACCCAGCAGCAGGAACCGGAGTCAGAAGCGTGAGCAGCGACGTTCCCCACCGCGCAACGCCGGAGGGTGCAGGGGGGGCGTCCCCCCTGCACGACGGGTACGACCCACGGGCGGTTCAGGACAAGTGGCAGGCCCGCTGGGAGGAGCTCGACCCGTTCAAGGCGGACGAGAAGGGCACCGCCGAGGAGCGCCGCTACGCCCTGGACATGTTCCCCTACCCCAGCGGCGACCTGCACATGGGCCACGCGGAGGCGTTCGCCATCGGCGACGTCGTCGCGCGCTACTGGTTCCAGCGCGGCTTCAACGTCCTGCACCCGATCGGCTGGGACTCCTTCGGCCTGCCCGCCGAGAACGCCGCCATCAAGCGCGACTCGCACCCGGCCGAGTGGACGTACGCCAACATCGAGACGCAGGCGGCCTCCTTCCACCGCTACGCGCCGTCCTTCGACTGGACCCGGCGCCTGCACACCTCCGACCCCGAGTACTACAAGTGGACGCAGTGGCTGTTCCTGCGCTTCTACGAGCGGGGCCTGGCCTACCGCAAGGGCGGCCACGTCAACTGGTGCCCGAAGGACCAGACCGTCCTCGCCAACGAGCAGGTCGTCGGCGGGCACTGCGAGCGCTGCGGCGCGCTGGTCGAGAAGCGCGTGCTGACCCAGTGGTACTTCAAGATCACCGAGTACGCGGACCGGCTGCTGGACGACATGGCGCAGCTGGAGGGCAAGTGGCCCGAGCGCGTCCTGCTGATGCAGCGCAACTGGATCGGCCGCTCCACCGGCGCCGACGTCGACTTCGTGATCGAGGGGCGCGACGAGCCCGTCACCGTCTACACCACCCGCCCCGACACCCTGTACGGCGCGACGTTCATGGTCGTGGCCGCCGACGCCGCGCTGGCCGAGGAGATCTGCCACCCCGACCACCGCGCCGCGTTCGAGGCCTACCGCGACGAGGTCTCCCGCGAGAGCGAGATCGAGCGGCTGTCCACCGAGCGTGAGAAGACCGGCGTGTTCCTGGGCCGCTACGCGGTCAACCCGGTCAACGGCGAGCGGCTGCCCGTCTGGACGTCCGACTACGTCCTGGCCGAGTACGGACATGGCGCGATCATGGCCGTCCCGGCGCACGACCAGCGCGACCTGGACTTCGCGCTGAAGTTCGGGCTGCCCGTCCGCGTCGTCGTCGAGACCGGCCTGGCCGACCCCGCCGAGACCGGCGTCGCCACCCCGGGCGACGGCGCGATCGTCAACTCCGGCCCCATCGACGGGCTGACCAAGGCCGACGGCATCGCCCGCATCACCGGGATCCTGGAGGAGCGCGGCACCGGCCGCGCGTCGGTGAACTTCCGGCTGCGCGACTGGCTGGTGTCCCGGCAGCGGTTCTGGGGCTGCCCGATCCCGATCGTGCACTGCGAGGCGTGCGGCGAGGTCCCCGTCCCCGACGACCAGCTGCCGGTGACCCTGCCCGAGGGCCTGCGCGGCGCCGACCTGGCCCCCAAGGGCACCTCGCCCCTGGCCGCCGCGTCCGACTGGGTGAACACCGAGTGCCCCAAGTGCGGCGGCGCCGCCACCCGCGACACCGACACCATGGACACGTTCGTCGACTCGTCCTGGTACTACTTCCGCTACTGCTCGCCCGGCTACGAGGGCGGCCCGTTCGACGTCGAGCAGGTCCGCAAGTGGATGCCGGTCGACCAGTACACGGGCGGCGTCGAGCACGCGATCCTGCACCTGCTGTACAGCCGGTTCTTCACCAAGGTCCTGTACGACATGGGCATGGTCGACTTCACCGAGCCCTTCACCCGGCTGCTGAACCAGGGCCAGGTGATCAACCAGGGCAAGGCGATGTCGAAGTCGCTGGGCAACGGCGTCGACCTGGGCGAGCAGATCGGCGAGTTCGGGGTGGACGTCGTCCGCCTGGCGATCCTGTTCTCCGGCCCGCCCGAGGACGATATCGACTGGGCCGACGTGTCCCCGCACGGCATGTCGAAGTTCCTGACCCGCGTGCACCGGATCGCCGCCGAGGTCGCCTCCCCGCCCGGAGCGGACGTCACCTCCGGCGACGCGGCCCTGCGCCGTGCCACGGCCCGCACGGTCGACGAGGCCACCACGCTGGTCGAGACGCAGCGGTTCAACGTCGCCATCGCGCGGATCATGGAGCTGGTCACCGCGACCCGCAAGGCCATCGACTCCGGCCCCGGCGCCGCCGACCCGGCCGTCCGCGAGGCCGCCGAGGCGATCGCGGTTCTGCTGTCGCTGTTCGCCCCCTACACCGCCGACGAGGCGTGGGAGCTGCTGGGCCGCACCGCGCCGGTGGTCCGCGCGGGCTGGCCGTCCGCCGACCCGGCGCTGCTGGTGGAGGAGTCGGTCACCTGCGTCGTGCAGGTCGCAGGCAAGGTCCGCGACCGGCTGGACGTCCCGCCCGGCATCGCCGAGGAGGAACTGGAGCGCCGGGCCCTGGCCTCGGTCAAGGTCCAGGACGCCCTGGCCGGCGCCGACATCGCCAAGATCATCGTCCGCGCCCCCAAGATCGTCAACATCGTCCCCAAGCGCTGACCACGGCCGACGCCGCGCCGCTCCCACCCGAGCGGCGCGGCACCCCGTCCCGCCCACCGTTGCCAGGGCGTGCTGCGGGCGTGCGCGGGGGGCGTTTCGGGGGAAGGCGGGCGCGCGAGAGCGGCCGCCGGAGGGGTTCCGGCGGCCGCTGAAAGCCTGCGTCACATCTTGCGGAGGACCGCCACGACCCGGCCGAGGACGGACGCCTCGTCGCCGGGGATCGGCTCGTAGGCGGGGTTCTGGGGCATCAGCCAGATGTGGCCGTCGTCGCGGCGCTTGAACGTCTTGACCGTGGCCTCGCCGTCGATCATGGCGGCCACGATGTCGCCCTGCTCGGCCACCGGCTGCTGCCGCACGACCACCCAGTCACCGTCCGCGATCGCGGCCTCGATCATCGAGTCGCCGGTGACCTTCAGCAGGAAGTGGGTGCCCTCGCCGACGAGCTGCTTCGGCAGCGTGAAGACGTCCTCGACGGCCTCCTCGGCGAGGATCGGGCCACCGGCGGCGATGCGGCCGACGAGCGGCACGTAGGCGGGCGCGGGCTGCCCCGAGGACGGCTCGTAGGCCTCCTCGTGCGTGCGCACCGGCGTCGTGCCCGGCACCCGGACCTCGACCGCGCGCGGCCGGTTCGGGTCGCGACGCAGGAAGCCCTTGCGCTGGAGCGCCCGGAGCTGGTGCGACACGCTGGACGTGCTGGTCAGCCCCACGGCCTCGCCGATCTCGCGCATCGAGGGCGGGTACCCGCGGCGCTGGACCGAGTCACGGATCACCTCCAGGACCATGCGCTGTCGCTGGGTCAGGCCCGTCTCGTCCATCGGCCCGTCGGGCAGCTCCCGGACCTTGCTCATCGCTCGTCGCCTCCCGGGCGCCTCGATCCGTCACTCCTTGTCATGGAACGCTATCGCGTCCAGGCCCGATGATCAAACAATTGTTCGAAGATGTGCTCGCTTTTTGCGGACGGCCCCTGGTAGAACATCGTACAGGTGTTCGATCGAAAATGCATTCGAAGTCGAGGAGGGGAGAGATGCCGGGTTCACCCCACAGTGACCGTCCCCCGATCCGCCTGACCCGCCGGGGCCGCGTCGTCCTGGTCGCCTTCGCCGCCACGGTGACCCTCATTCTGCTCTGGCTCACCGTGGGGCCGGGCGCTTTCGCCGGTTCCCGGGCGGGCCACGTGGGTCCGTCCCGCCCCGCGGCCACGGTCGTCGTCGAGCCCGGCGAGACCCTCTGGGACATCGCGTCCACCGCCGATCCCGGCAGCGACCCGCGCATCGTGGTGCAGCGCATCATCGACCTCAACGGCCTGGCCGGTGATCCCACCGTCCATCCCGGGCAAGAACTCAGGCTTCCCTCAAGCTGACCGGGCGCCCCCGGCTCCGCCACGCTCGGTCACCGCCGAGCGGCACCCGGGGCGCCCGTCGAACGATGCGACGTCCCTCTCTCGCCGTCCGGCCGCAGGGGTGTCTTGCTGGGACTTCGGCGTGCCGGAGGTTACCGGGAGGGGCCTGTTGGCGGCGGTCGGTGACGACACGCCCGGAGGGAAAAACGAGGTGTCGAACATGACCTGCGCGGACGGGGCGGATGTGACGCAGGAGGCTCGCGAGCAGGTTGCGAACGAGTCCGGTGAGCCCTACGGTTGACCACAACATCTAGTAGTCACATCGATGTAGTTCCCTATATATGGCGGCATCATCGGTGTAAGTCGTTTACGTCAGGGGAGGGATTGAACGTGCACTGCCCGTTCTGTCGCAACCCCGACACCAAAGTGATCGACAGCCGTTCGACCGATGACGGGGGCGCCATTCGGCGTCGCCGGTCGTGCTCGGAATGCGGCAAGCGATTCACGACGCAGGAGAATGTGCTCGTGATGGTGGCCAAGCGCAGCGGGGTCACCGAGCCGTTCTCCCGGGAGAAGATCATCGCCGGTGTGCGCAGGGCCTGCCAGGGCCGTCCGGTCGACGAGGATGCGCTCGCGAAGCTGGGGCAGCGGGTCGAAGAGGCGATCAGGTCGTCCGGGTCCGCGGAAATCCCCTCGCACGAGATCGGCCTCGCGATCCTGGGGCCGCTCGGCGAACTCGACGAGGTCGCCTATCTGCGATTCGCCTCGGTCTACCGAAGCTTCGAGTCGCTGGACGACTTCGCCAAGGAGATCGAAGCACTGCGGAAGGCCGGTTCCTCGGGGGAGCCCGGCCCGTCCCGGTAGGGACGGTTCCGGAAACACATCAGCACAAGTAAAGGACGTCTCCGCGCGGGCATGGCCCGTGCGGCGGCGTGGTTGTTCCTGGACAGGGCCCGGCGGGAGGGTCCGAGAGGGGGAAGGTCATGACGGAGACGGTGAGCGGCTCGGCGGCGCGGCGCGGCAAGGGGGTCCGCAAGGGGCTGAAGATGGAGCGCATCTTCACCACGCCCGGCGTGCACCCGTACGACGAGATGCGCTGGGAGCGTCGTGACGTCGTCATGACCAACTGGCGCGACGGCTCGGTGAACTTCGAGCAGCGCGGCGTCGAGTTCCCCGACTTCTGGTCGCTGAACGCCGTCAACATCGTCACGTCCAAGTACTTCCGCGGGGCGGTCGGCACGCCGCAGCGGGAGTGGAGCCTGAAGCAGCTCGTCGACCGTGTCGTCCGGATGTACGTGGACACGGGCCTCAAGGAGGGCTACTTCGCCTCCGAGGAGGACGCCGAGATCTTCGACCACGAGCTGAAGTACGCGCTGGTCCACCAGCTGTTCAGCTTCAACTCCCCCGTGTGGTTCAACGTCGGAACCAAGTCCCCGCAGCAGGTCTCGGCGTGCTTCATCCTGTCGGTGGACGACACGATGGAGTCGATCCTGGAGTGGTACAAGGAAGAGGGCGTGATCTTCAAGGGCGGCTCCGGCGCCGGCCTGAACCTCTCCCGCATCCGCTCCAGCCGGGAGCTGCTGTCCTCGGGCGGGACGGCCAGCGGCCCGGTGTCGTTCATGCGCGGCGCCGACGCGTCCGCCGGAACGATCAAGTCGGGCGGCGCGACCCGCCGTGCCGCCAAGATGGTCGTGCTGGACGTCGACCACCCCGACATCGGGGAGTTCATCGAGACCAAGGCGCGCGAGGAGGACAAGATCCGCGCGCTGCGGGACGCCGGGTTCGACATGGACCTCGGCGGCAAGGACATCGGCAGCGTCCAGTACCAGAACGCCAACAACTCCGTCCGGGTGTCGGACGAGTTCATGCACGCCGTGGAGTCGGACGGCGAGTTCGCGCTGCGCGCCCGGATGACCGGCGAGGTCGTCGAGACGATCAAGGCCAAGGAGCTGTTCCGGCTCATGGCCAAGGCGGCGTGGGAGTGCGCCGACCCCGGCATCCAGTACGACGACACGATCAACGACTGGCACACCAACCCCGAGACCGGGCGGATCACCGCGTCCAACCCCTGCTCGGAGTACATGAGCCTGGACAACTCGTCCTGCAACCTCGCGAGCATCAACCTGCTGAAGTTCCTCACCCCCGAGGACGCGTTCGACGTCGCGAGGTTCGTCAAGCTCACCGAGCTGATCATCACGGCGATGGACATCTCCATCACGTTCGCCGACTTCCCGACGGAGAAGATCGCGCAGACGACCCGCGACTACCGGCAGCTCGGCATCGGCTACGCCAACCTGGGCGCGCTGCTGATGGCGACCGGGCACGCCTACGACTCCGAGGGCGGACGGTCCCTCGCCGCGGCGATCACGTCGCTGATGACGGGCGTCGCCTACCGCCGCTCGGCCGAGATCGCGGGCGTGGTCGGCCCGTACGCGGGCTACGCGCGCAACGCCGAGGGCCACAAGCGCGTCATGCGCAAGCACGCCGCCGCCAACGACGACATCCGCACCCTGGACGCGACCGACAAGGCGATCCACGCCGCCGCGGCCAAGCAGTGGGCGGACTGCCTGAAGGCCGGCGAGAAGAACGGCTACCGCAACGCGCAGGCCAGCCTGCTCGCCCCCACCGGGACGATCGGCCTGATGATGGACTGCGACACCACCGGCATCGAGCCCGACCTCGCGCTGATGAAGTTCAAGAAGCTCGTCGGCGGCGGCTCCATGCAGATCGTCAACCACACGGTGCCGCGCGCCCTGAAGCAGCTCGGCTACCAGCAGGAGCAGATCGAGGCGATCGTCGAGTACATCTCCGAGCACGGCCACGTCGTGGACGCGCCCGGGCTGCGCCCCGAGCACTACGAGGTGTTCGACTGCGCGATGGGCGAGCGGACGATCAGCCCGATGGGGCACGTCCGGATGATGGCGGCCGTCCAGCCGTTCCTGTCCGGCGCGATCTCCAAGACCGTCAACATGCCGGAGCAGGCCACCATCGAGGACATCGAGAAGGTGTACTTCGAGGGCTGGCGGCTCGGCCTGAAGGCCCTGGCGATCTACCGCGACAACTGCAAGGTCGGCCAGCCGCTGTCGGCCGCGGGCAAGAAGGAGCAGCCGGTGGCGGCGGCGCCCGCGGAGACGACGCCGCGCCCCGTCCGCAGGCGGCTGCCGAAGCAGCGGCCCGCGACCGTGACCCGCTTCTCCGTGGCGGGCGCCGAGGGGTACATGACCGCCTCGTCCTACCCGGACGACGGCGTCGGCGAGGTCTTCCTCAAGCTCGGCAAGCAGGGCTCCACGCTCGCCGGCGTGATGGACGCCTTCTCCATGGCGATCTCCATCAGCCTCCAGTACGGCGTCCCGCTGGAGACGTGGGTGGAGAAGTTCACCAACATGCGCTTCGAGCCGGCGGGCATGACCGACGACCCGGACATCCGCATGGCGACCTCGGTGATGGACTACATCTTCCGCCGCCTGGCGCTGGACCACCTCCCGTACGAGGAGCGCGCCGAACTCGGCATCTTCACCGCCGAGGAGCGCTCGATGCAGGCCAACGGCGAGGACCCCGCCGCCCTGCACGCCGAGGAGGAGGTCGACCGCGAGTCGCTGGCGCAGTCCGCCGAGATCGCCCGGCCGTCGGCGCCCGCCCCGGCCGCCGGCGGTGAGGCCCGCTCGTCCATGGAGGTGATCGAGAGCCGCCAGGGCCGCACGGCCGACGCGCCGCTCTGCCTCACCTGCGGCACCAAGATGCGCCCGGCGGGCAGCTGCTACGTCTGCGAGGGCTGCGGCTCCACCAGCGGCTGCAGCTGATCCAGGGCCGGTGACGGCTGCGTAGTTCCCGGTCAGAGCGGGGTATCGGAGACAGTCCGGTACCCCGCTCTCGCTTTCGCTGGTCATACGGCCGTCATCAGCGGGGAGCTTCGGGCGCGGAATCCGGACGGGCCTTCATGGTCAGGGCCAGCAGGATGGTGCAGGCGGTGAACGCCGCTCCGACGGTGAAGGCCGTAGTCGCCCCCTTGGTGAAGACGTGGTGGCCTGCTCCGTGCGCCGTGCGGGTGGCGGCCCCGAACGCGGTGACGAGGATGGCCAGCCCCAGCGCGCCGCCGATCTGCTGCATGACGTTGAGCAGGCCGGAGGCGGCGCCGGCGTCCTCCGCGTGGACGCCGGAGGTCAGCACGGTGGTGATCCCGACCAGCAGGGTGCCCATGCCGAGGCCGGCGACGAGTGTCGGACCGAGCAGCGATCCCGCGTACCCGCCCGACGGTGTCAGCCGGGCCAGCCAGAGGAGGCCCACGGTGATGGCCGCGGCGCCGGAGGCGGTGAGCGTCTTCGCTCCGAGGCGGGGCAGCAGCCGAGCGGAGGCGTTCGAGGAGATGAGGATCAGGACGGTGAGCGGCACGAACGCGAGGCCGGCCTTCAGCGGGTCGTAGCCGCGGATCTGCTGCAGGAACTGGGTGAGGAAGAAGAACATGCCGTTGCCCGCGGCCATGACGAACAGCAGGCCGAGGTAGCCGGCGGCCCGGTCGCGGTCGGCGAACAGCCGCAGCGGCGTGATCGGCTGCCGGGCACGGGCCTCGGTGGCCACGAACAGCGCGAGCAGGATGGCGGCCGCGCCGAGCGCGCCGAGGGCGGCCGGGTCGCCGAAGTCCTGCTCGGCGGCGCGGATGAAGCCGAAGACGAGCGCGGTCATGCCCAGGGTCGAGGTCAGCGAGCCGGCGAGGTCGAAGTGGCCGGGACGGCGGTGGGTCTCGGCGACGAACAGCGGGGCCGCGGCGAGCAGGACGGCGCCGACCGGCACGTTGATGAACAGGACCCAGCGCCAGGAGATCCAGTCGGTGAGCATTCCGCCGGCGATCAGGCCGAGGGCGGCGCCGGAGCCGGAGACGGCCGCGTAGGCGCCGAGCGCCCGGCCTCGCGCGGCCGGCCCGGGGAAGCCGGTGGTGATCAGGGCGAGCACGGTCGGCGCGGCGACGGCGGCGCCGATCCCCTGCCCGGCGCGGGCGGCGAGCAGCATCCCGGCCGAGGTCGACAGCCCGCCGGCCAGTGAGGCGGCGGTGAACACGGCGACTCCGCCGATGAGCGCCCGCCGCTGGCCGAAGATGTCGCCGACGCGTCCGCCGAGGAGGAGCAGCCCGCCGAAGGCCAGCATGTAGGCGTTCAGCACCCACGACAGGTCGGCGGGGGAGAAGGCCATGTCGCGCTGGATGCGGGGCAGGGCGATGTTCACCACGCTGGTGTCGAGGATGAACATCGTCTGGCAGATCAGCACGATCGCCAGCACGAGGCCCGGACGGCGCTGCGATCCGGGCGGATCGGGCAGACGGGCGCCCTCCGTCGTCGGTGTGGGCAGGATCTCTTCGGTCATGACGCTCCTCGCGGCGGCGGTGAGAGTTAAACGAGGAGGTTCCTCGCTACAAGCCCGGTACATTATGAGGAGGTTCCTCGTTTAGCAACCGGCGGAGGGTTCATGACGAACGGGCGGGCGACCGGGCGGGCGCCGCGCAAGGACGCGCGGCGCAACTACGACCGGCTGCTGACGGCGGCACGGGCGGCGTTCGGCGAGCAGGGCGTCGGCACGTCCCTGAACGACATCGCGCGTAGAGCCGGCGTCGGGAACGTGACCCTCTACCGGCACTTCCCGACCCGCCAGGCTCTCCTGGAGGCGCTACTGGGGGAGAGCCTGCGCGGACTGCGCGTCCGCTCGGACGCCCTGCTCACCGCCGCCATGCCCGGCGACGCGCTGGCCAGGTGGTTCGAGGCCGCGGTGGAGCATGCGATGACCTACCGCGGCCTGGTCGACGCCCTCGTCGACAGCCTCGCCGATCCGGAATCGGACCTGCACGCCAGTTGCCAGGCCATGAAAGCGGGCGGGGCGCAGTTGCTGGCGCGCGCCCAGCAGGCCGGAGCCGTCCGGCCGGACGTCGACGACTCCGCGCTCTTCTCGCTCGTCGCGGCGGTCGCCTGGGCCGTGGAACGAGCACCTGGGGACCGCGAGCAGATCCTGGCCGTCCTGTTCGACGGGCTCCGCCCCGCTGCGGGACCCGTACGCGGTGGCGGCGGCGCCTCAGGACGAGATTAGGATCGGCTCATGCCTTTGACAGGGGAGGACGTCGACCGGTTCGAGGCGGCGCGGCCCCGTCTGGAGGCCATCGCCTACCGTCTCCTCGGCTCCGCGGACGAGGCACAGGACCTCGTGCAGGAGACGTTCCTGCGCTGGCAGGCCGCCGACGTCGCCCGCGTCGAGGTCCCGGAGGCCTGGCTGACGAAGGTGCTCACCAACCTGTGCCTCAACCAGCTCGCCTCCGCACGGGCGCGGCGCGAGACCTACGTGGGCCGGTGGCTCCCCGAGCCGCTGCTAGCGGGGGACCCGATGCTCGGCCCGGCCGGCACCGCCGAGCAGCGCGAATCGGTGTCGTTCGCGGTTCTCACCTTGCTGGAGCGGCTGTCCCCCCGCGAACGGGCGGTCTACGTGCTGCGGGAGGCCTTCGACCACCCGCACCGGGAGATCGCCGAGATCCTCGACATCACCGAGGCCGCCAGCCAGCAGATCTTCCACCGCGCCAGGAAGCACGTCGCCGACGGCAGGGCCCGCCGGGAGATCGATGAGGCCGCCGCCCGCCGGATCGTCGAGGAGTTCCTCGCGGCCGCCGCCAGCGGCCAGACCGGTGAGCTCGTACGGCTGCTCACCAAGGACGCCATCTCCGTCGGCGACGGCGGAGGGAAGGTCCCGGCACGCGCCAAGGCGTTCGAGGGCGCCGCCGCGGTCGCGAAGTTCGTGCGGACCCTCCTCAGGCCCACCGAGGCCAAACGCGCCATCGTCGGCGGCTCGTCCGAGATCTACGCATGGGTCGCCAACGGAGAACCCGCCGTCGTGGCCGTCGTGGACGGCCGGGTCGTCGCCATCATGTGCCTGGAGGTCACAGCCGAGGGGATCACCGCCTGCCGTACCCAGGCGAACCCCGACAAGCTCGAACGCGCGACCGAGCAGTGGGCGGTGGCCGACCATGCGGAGCCTCTGCTCACGGTGTGACGCACGACACGTCCGGCCCCTGTCAGCAATCGGCGGGCCGTCCGGTTCAAGAGTCGAACCCGAACCGGACGGCAGAGGAGCCGACAATGAGAGTCCTGGTAGCAGGAGCGACCGGAGCGATCGGCAGGGAACTCCTGCCCCGTCTGATCGAGTCGGGCCACGAGGTGTTCGCCATGGTCCGCGGCGAATCCGGAATGTCCGAGGCGACGCGGATGGGCGCGGAGCCGGTCGTCGCCGACGCGCTCGACCGCGCCCAGGTCGAGGCGGCCGTGCGGCAGGCGGCCCCCGAGGTGATCGTCCACCAGTTGACCGCCATCGGGCACGTCGACACCCGCCACTTCGAGCGCACCTTCGCCGCCACCGACCGGCTGCGGACCGAGGGCACCGACAACCTTCTCGCGGCCGCGCGCGCCGTAGGAGTGCGGCGGTTCGTCGTCCAGAGCAACGGGGCGTTCACCTACGACCGGACCGGCGGGCCGGTCAAGAGCGAGGACGACCCCCTGGACCGCTCGCCGATCGCCCAGATGACCTCGATGATCGCAGCGATCGGGCATCTGGAGAAGGCCGTGCTGGACGCCGGCTGGACCGAGGGGATCGTGCTGCGCTACGGCGCGTTCTACGGGCCCGGCACCTCCATGGCCCCGGGGTCCGAGCAGTTCGAGATGATCCGCAAGCGCAGGTTCCCGATCGTCGGCGACGGCGGCGGGGTCTGGTCGTTCGTCCACATCGCCGACGCCGCGGAGGCCACGCTCGCGGCGGTGGAGAACGGGGGCCGCGGTGTCTACAACATCGTCGATGACGACCCCGCCCCGGTCTCCCAATGGCTGCCGGAGCTGGCGGCGATGCTCGGCGCCAGGAAGCCGATGCGCGTGCCGCGGTTCGTCGGACGGCTCGCCGCCGGAGAGGCCGGCGTCGTGCTCATGACCGAGCTGCGCGGCGCGTCCAACGCCAAGGCCAAGCGCGAACTGGGCTGGCACCCCGCACACCCGAGCTGGCGTCAGGGACTCCAGGCCGGGACGTGACCCGCTGCTCGCCGTTCGATGTTCGCAGAGAGAGGGACCGACTTCGGCCAGTCCCTTCTCGCCTGGTTCAGGACGGTGTGTCGGTGTCGTCGGCGGGACGCTTGGACGGCTGGGTGGTCGAGGCGCGGCGGCGCTGGGCCGGCTTGCGGCGGCCGGCCACCAGCACGTCGTCGGGGTCGTCGGCGGGCTTGTCCGGTTTCTCGGACGCATCCGGGGCGGGGATCGCGGGCGGTTTGGGGGAGCGGCGCGGCTTCTTCGCGGGCTTCAGCTCGGCCTGGCGCAGCGACTCCACGAACTTCGCCGCGTCCTCCTCGTCCTCGTCGTCCTCGTCGCCCGGGCCGGGGCGGCGGAGGCGCTTCGCGACGACCCACTGGTCGAGGGTCAGGCGGCCGCCGCCGCCCGCCGCGAACAGCAGGCTGACCATGGCGAGCGCGAGGACCAGTTCGTAGCCGTTCTGGACGCTCTTGCCGTCCACCATGAACAGGCCCCGGTCCGCGTGGACGAAGACGAACGCGCCCGCCATGTCGATGAAGAGCAGGGCCCCGGTGAGCGGCAGGCCGAGCCCGACGATCAGCGCCGCCCCGCCGAGGAGTTCGACGAACGCGGAGTAGACGGCCGCGACCGTCGGCACCGGCACGCCGAGGGCGTCGAACGAGCGGCCCGTCGCGGTGACCCCCGCCTCGATCTTCTGCCAGCCGTGCGCCATGAAGACGATGCCCACGCCTAGCCGCGCCAGGACGGCGACGACGTCGTACAGCGGACGAGTGCGCATGCCGGCGGCTCCTTCGGCGGGAGGGACGGGCCCTGGTTCGACGGAGAGTATGACGGCCCCGGTGCGGATCTCGCGAACATCGCAGGTGAACGGGCCGCTCAGGTTTCGATGGAGGCGCGGGCGAGGGCCGCGGCGACGGTTTTGCAGGCGTGCTCGACGGTCTCGACACCGTCCCGCATTGTGGCGCCGCGTTCGGAGAGGGCGGCGATCAGGAAGGTGCGGCCCGCGGCGCGGACGATGCCGATGCTGTTGACCGTCCAGGCCCCGCCGTGCCTTTCGCGGGGGAGCCAGCCGTTCTTCACCTCGGCGCCGGTCCCCGCCGCGCTGACTCCCCATGCCTGCTCCGGCGCCACGTCCCCCATCAGGTGGCGGACGTAGCGGCGGCCTGCGGAGCTGAGCGGACTGCCCGCGGACGTGAGGGCGGTCAGCAGCCGGATCTGGTCGGCGGCGCTCGTCGTGGTCGAACCCCATGAGCCGCCGGGGCCGGGCTCGGTGTCGCGCAGGCCCAGCGTCCTGTTGGCGGAGGCGAGGCCGTGCGCGCCGCCGATGGACCGCCACAGCTCGCTGGCGGCATCGTTGTCGCTGACCTTGATCGCACGCTCGGCCAGGGCCTTCTCCATGGACGTGAGCGCGCGTCGCTCGTGCTGCGCCCGGAGGAGCAGCGCCATGACGATGTCGACCTTGACGATGCTGGCCGTCGCCGTGCGCAGGCTCTCGCCGTAGGAGTAGGAGAGGCCGGTGGACGCCTCGCGCACCGAGATCGACAGGTCGCCGGACCTGCCGTCCAGGTACCGGCGGAGTGCGCGGGTGAGTTCCTCGCGCTGGGGTCGGGTGAAAGTGGGCGTCGTCGGGTGCCGCCTCGGGGCCGGGGTCGTCGCGGTCGTCGCGGTCGTCGTAGGGACTCTGGGGGGCTCGTAGACGAACGCCGTGGAGCCGGCCACGAGTATCGCGGTCGCGGCGAGCACCGCGCAGGCGAGAAGCACGGCCCGTCTCATCGACGCCGTCCTGCGTCGGAATCCATGATCGGGAGTGTCGTGAGCCGGCTGTTACCCCTGTGTTAGCACCCGCGAGGGCGTAATAGTGGAATCACATGGCTGGCTCCGTGGTGAGAACATGAGCGCATGATGGGTTCTCGCCAGCTGGAGTACTTCAGGGCGGTGGCGCGTGAGCTGCACTTCACGCGTGCGGCGGAGACGCTGCAGATCGCGCAGCCCGCGCTGTCCCAGCAGATCCGCAAGCTGGAGCGGCAGCTCGGCATCACCCTGTTCGAGCGCAACAACCACAGGGTCGAGCTGACTCCGGCCGGGGCGGCGCTCCTGGAGCACGCCGAACGGATCCTGTCCGACATCGCGGCGGTCGAGGACGAGATGCGCGGCTGGGCGGAGGGGACGCGGGGCCGGATCCGCCTCGGCGGGGCCCGCGGCCTGACGGCCCGGCTCGCGCGCCTGCTGGCGGAGTTCTCCGAGGAGTTCCCGGCGGTCGACGTGGAACTGCGGGAGATGAACACCGAGGAGATGGTCGCGGGCCTCGGCGGAGGACGCCTCGACGCGGCGACCGTCGTCCGGATGCCGCCGCAGGAGGAAGGGCGGCGGTTGGAGTCCCTCCCGCTCGGCGAGGAGCCGCTCGTCCTGATCACGTCGGTGTCGGCGCCCCTCGCAGGCAGGTACAGGGTGCCCGTCGCCGCGCTGGACGGCATCGACCTGGTCTGCTACTCGCCGGGCTCGGTGATCCGCGAGATCGTCCTGTCCGCCTTGGCGGCCGCCGGCGCTACGGCGCGCATCCGGTTCGAGACGCGGGAGTACAGCACGGCCAGGGCCATGGCGAGCGTGGGACTGGCCGCGGCCGTCGTCCCCCGCTCGGTGGCCGAGGAACCGGGCCAGCCGGTGAGCGTCGTCCGGCTCGACCCCGAACCGCACCTGGGCGCCGTCCCTCGCCTGGCCCGCCGGACGCCGCCCGAGCCCAGCGCTGGCCGCGTTCATCGACTTCGCCGCCCGCCGTCCGGACCTCGCCTCGATCGGACCCTGACCGCTCGGCTCGCCGCGCAGGCCCAGCCGTCCGTGATGCCGGTTCCTGCGGGACGTGGGGGAGCCCTCAGCGCGGCCGACGCCGGCGGCGAATCGCGCCGCCAAGGTTGGACAGTTAATAAGCAAGAGATATGACTGCGAGCTTCACCAGGTCTTGGACATCTTGCAGCTATCGGCATGAGCATGGAGGCGTCCCACAGAACGTGGACTCTTTACTGAGGAGCAGGACATGAACCGTGGCGAGCGCGGGCGGCGCGAATACGAGGGGTTGATGGGGCGCAGGCCCGAAGAGGCGCTCGGTGAGGTGCTCCGGACGTCCCCGCAGATGTTCGAGGCCGTGGTGGAGGGGGCGTTCGGCGGGGCGCTGGCCCGGCCCGAACTGGGCCGCCGAGCGCGCGAACTCGCCTCCGTCGCCATCATCGCGGCGCTGGGAGGCGCGGAACGCCGTCTCGCCAGCCATGTGCGAGGAGCGTTGCGTCAGGGCATCGAGCCGTCCGAACTGCTGGCCCTGTGCGAGCACCTATCGGTCTACGCGGGTTTTCCTCGCGCGCTGGACGCGCTCGCCGTCGTCAACGGCGTTCTCGAAGAGCAGGGCCTTCCGAAGCCGCCGCTCATGCACCGCGTGGCGCTGGCCGACCACGAGACCATCGTCGCGCAGAAGGGCGACCACGGACCGGCTGTGATCCTTTCGCACTCTCTGGGCGTGGACTGGCGCATGTGGGAGCCCGTCATGGAACGGCTGGCGAACGGCCGGCGGGTCTTCGCCTACGACTTCCGCGGACACGGCGGCGCCGCCGGGGCGCCCCGACCGTTCACGATGGACGACCTCGCCGCGGACCTGCTCGGCGTCCTCGACGCCTTCGACGTGGACCGGGCGCACGTCGTCGGCCTGTCGATGGGCGGCGGCATCGCGCAGACCGTCGCCGTCCGCGCACCCGAACGCGTCGCCTCGCTGGCGTTGCTCGCCACCACCGACCACGCCTTCGACGCCTTCGAGGGCCGCGCCCGATCCGGCGAGGACGACGGCATGGAGGCGCAGATCGTCCCCACCCTGACGCGCTGGTTCACACCTGCCGCGCTCGCCACCGACCCCTGGGGCGTCCGGTACGCGCGGGAGCGCATCCGGCGCCTCGACTCCGCCGACTGGGCCGCGGCCTGGCGGGCTTTCAAGGGCTTGGACGTCCAGGGCAGGATCGCTGGGAAGGACTTCCCGACCCTGGTGCTCGCGGGCGAGGCGGACGCCTCGACGACCCCGGAGATCATGTCCGGCATCGCCGAGCGGATCCCGGGCTCGACCTACCGGGAGCTTCCCGGCACGCCGCACATGCAGACCCTCGAACGTCCCGACCTGGTCGCCGCGGCCCTCGACGACTTCCTCCCCGCCGATCGCCAGAGCCGGCGCCCTCCCCCGCGCGGGTGAAGGAGACGCCCCGCGCGGGGGAGGGGCGCCCGCCCTGGCGGACGGCAGGCTTCGATCATGACGGGAATGCCCGGAGTGATCGGGACGAGATGGGCGGCGGCGCGACGGTTCGGCGGCTACGGCGCCGCCGCGTCGCTGTCGCTGTATCTGGCGGTCAAGGTCGTGTGGATAGCGGCCGCGGTGCTCGGCCACGTGCCGGCGGATTTCGGCGGCGCGGACTGGATCGTGCTCAACGTGGTGACGGTCGGCATGTCCGCGACCGGGATCGTGCTGGGTCTCGTCCTGGCACGGGGCATGCGGTGGCGGATTCCAGCCGCGCCCCTGGTCTTCTTCACGTGGGTTGGCAGCGGCTTCCTGATACCCCTCATGCCGTACAGCCTGGTCAGCGCCGTCCTGGGCGGCGGTGAGGAGGACACCGGCGGCGACGCGGCACCGTCCTGGGAGCTGACCCTCATCGGCATCGGATTCACCGGCATGGCCATCGGCCTCGCCATCGCGCTGCCCATCTACATGCGGGAACGATGGCCGTCCGCCTTCGTGGGACGCCTCCCCGACCGCGGGAGAACCACCGTCCGGCGCGCCCGCACGGCCGCCGTCCTCGCCGCCGTGCCGGCCGCGTTCTGGACGCTCTGGTCTGCAGGCGCGGAACTCGGCCTCGCCCACCGCGACATGATCGACCTGAACGCCCGGCTTCTCCTGGGCGACTCGGCGCTCTGGGCGCTCCTCGGCGCCTGGAGCGTCCTGGCCGTGAGCTTCGCGCGTCCGAACGTGCCCGCCTGGCTGCCGACGGCTCTCGGGTTCACCGCATCCGGCTCACTTTTCGCCTGGGGCGGCTGGAGGCTCGCGGTCGCCCTCCTGCGCCCAGGCGGCTACACGCCCGCCGAGCATCCGGTCGCGGCAGTGGCCCTCAACGGCCTAGCCGCCGCAAGCGGCGTCCTGATGCTGAGCGCCCTTCTGACCTCCGTCCGCCCCTCCGAAGCACCGCCCCGGGTGAACGCGACGTGAGGCCGGTCAGCGAGTCCGGCCCCTTGGCTTCAGGGGTGTCGCGGGCATGGCGGGCGCGGGGATCGGGGCGCCGTCGTAGCCGCTCACGGTGCCGAAGCGGTCGCCTCCCATCCAGTCCTCCCGGGCGCGGGCTATCTCTTCTCCGGTCCGGGCGACGAAGTTCCACCACATGACGAGCTTCTCCTCGAACGGTTCGCCGCCCAGAAGCACGAACTCGCTCGCGCCGTCGCCCCTCAGGGAAAGTTCGCGGCGGCCGGATCCCAGGTAGAGCATCGACCCGGGGTCCAGGCGCATGCCGTCGACCTCCGTGACGCCGGACATCGTGAGCGCCGCGTACTCGAAGTCCGGCTCCAGTGGCAGGCGCACGTCGGCGCCGTCCGCCAAGGCGACGTCCGCCCCGACGATGGGCGTGAAGACCGTGCCGGGCGAGGCGGCCCCGTCGAGTTCCCCGACGATCACGGTGGCGCTGAATCCCGGCCCTTCGACGACGGGCAGGTCGGCGTGATGCTCGAACGCCGGGTCGCCGCCCCTGTCCGAATCGGGCAGCGCTACCCAGAGCTGGGCCCCATGCAGGACGGGCCCGTGCCCACGCGGCGATTCCTCCGAGTGGGAGATGGCCCGTCCGGACGTCATCAGCCCGAGTTCCTTCGGCCGGACGGTCTGCAGGCTGCCCAGGCTGTCGCGGTGGAGCACCTCGCCGCCGTGCAGCCAGCTCACCGTCTGCAGGCCGATGTGCGGATGCGGCGGCACCTGCATGCCGGGCTCGTCGGCGATGTCGTCCGGCCCGTAGTGGTCGACGAAGCACCAGGCCCCGACCATCCGGCGCCCCAGGCTGGGCAGCAGCCGCCGGACGACCGTGCTCTCACCGAGCGGCACCCGCCGGGGCGGCAGCAGCTCATGCACCGGCCCTCCCGGAACGTCCTCCCGCCCCCCGCACTCGACCGGCTTCGGCTTGACGTCGAGATTGCTCACCCAGACCGCCCTCCCTGCAACACCCCCATTCAACAACGCCCCCGAACCACCCCACCACCAGAGCCCCTCCCAACAACCCCCACACCCGAACGAGCTCGTCACCTCCACACCGACACGCGCCCCCACCCTGACCGCGAACCCCAGCCCCGCCCCCCCGCAGAACCCCAACCCCGCCCCACCGCTGACGTAGAGCGAGATCTCCTCCACTCCCAACAACCCCCACCCCCAACAACCCCCACACCCGAACGAGCTCGTCGCCTCCACGGCGACGCGCGGCCCCGCCCTGACCGCGAACCCCAGCCCCACCACCCCCGCGGAACCCCAACCCCGCCCCACCGCTGACGTAGAGCAAGATCCACCAAGATTGCGCCGACGCCCGACCAGCCGGTAGGGCGCAGGCCCGGTACTTGCGGGCCTCCTGACGACGCCCTACAACCAGGCGCCGAACTCGACGCGCCCGTCGAATCAGCCACGCAACCGGAAACGGTCGCGAACGCCTCCGCGACCACAAGGTCGGCAAGAGACCCGCCGCCGCTTGACGCAGACGTGCAGCCGCAGCGAGCGCCCGCAGAACAACGCGCCGAAGATTTCGAGGCCGTACAAACCGACGGGCGTGGTGGTGTGGGTCTGGGCGCTCATGGCGGTGGTCCTTCCGTGCGCTGTCTCATCGGCCTTCACAGACGCGTCGCACGGCCCGGCGACCGGGTGCTCGCGTGCTCCAAGGGGCTCGGCGTCAACGCCGTCGGCAGCGTGACCTACGAGGACACCCGCTCCCGCGAGGTCGACGTCGCCATCGAGTCCCCCGCCCTGGGCCGGGCGGTCAAGACCCGCATCCTGCTGCCGAAGAACTGGACGCGGAACGCGACGGCGACGTGGCCGGGCCCCGGACTGGTTCGAACGGCCTCGTGGCGTACTCAGGATGCGTGCAGGCCCTGCCGATTGCCGATTGTGTGGGCGCACCCGGGTGTGAGTTGGGGGCTCAGCGAGTTCGAGTGCGGCGTCGGGCTGGCCTGTCTGTCTGTCGGGTCTCGTGTCGATGGTGTGGTGGTTGACGGTCCCCGCCCGCAGGGCCCGGTGGAAGGACGTGGAGGCGCGTTTGGGTGGAGTTGCGAGAGTGGTTTCGGGGGCTCGGGTGGTTTGGGCTGTGGCCCTGTGGGGGTGTGGTCGGGCGCGTATTTGGAGGCTGGGGCCGGCGGGCGGGGGTCAGGGGGTGGTGGGGGTGGGGAAGGTGGGGGCCCAGGGTTCGTTGTCGAGGTCCAGGGTGTTGATCAGTTGGCTGATGGTGCGGTACCAGCCGGCGAGCACCAGGAGTTCGAGTAGTTGTTCCTCGTCGTAGTGCTCGGCGAGGGCGGTCCAGGTTCGGTGGGAGATGCGGGCCGAGTCGTGGAGTTCGTCGGCCGCGCTCAGCAGGAGGCGCTCCTTCGGCGACCAGGGGGCGGTGTCGTCGGACACGGTCGCGTGGAGTTGCTCCCGGCTGAGCCCCGCGGCCTCGCCGAACGTCGCGGCGTGGACGCCCCACTCGTACTCGCAGCCGGTGCGGGCGCAGGTCCGGTCGATGATGATCTCGCGGTCCCGGGCGGGCAGGCGGCCGTGGGCGAGAAGGCCGGCGCCGAGCACGCGCATGCGGGACGCCAGCTCGGGGTTCCGGTGCAGGGTGCGGAACAGCACCAGCGGGTCGTGCGCGACGTCCGGCGGCATCCATCTGGCCAGCGCGGCGGCGATCTCGGGGGTGTAGGGGGGATCCAGCGGCGGGATGCGCGGCACGGCGACCTCCGGGAGTGCTTCGATTTTAGAAGCAGTCTGGTGCTTCGAAAACAGAAACGCAAGGGAGGTGCCGGATCAGCCGTGGCCCTGCTGGAGGGTGCGGAAGCCGAGGGGCGCGTCCTGCGACTCCCAGACGATGCGCAGCGTCCAGCGGCGGCCGAAGAGGTCCAGAGCCGCCATGAGCGGGTGGCCCTCGGACGAGCGGCGTACCGGTCTTCCCGGTTTCGGCATGCCCCCTCCTGTGGCTCGGTAGCCGCAGCGGCCGGCGGCCGTCGGACCACTGTCCAGCACGCGGTGGAATCCGCCGGGTGGCCGCGGGGTTCAGATCTACGTGATGCACGGTGAGTACAAGGTCCCCGGCGGCAAGCTGGTCGTCGCCGATGTCGACGTCGTGGACGGGCTGCTGCGCGGCCCGAGGATCAGCGGCGACTTCTTCCTGGAGCCGGACGGCGCCCTCGAAACGATCAACGCGGCCCTGGACGGGCTGCCGGCCGGGCTGGACGCCCGGGCGATCGGGGCCCGCGTCCAGGCGGGCCTGCCGCGGGACACGGTGATGCTCGGCATCACCGCCGAGGCCGTGGGGATCGCGGTGCGGCGGGCCGTCGCGCGCGCGTCCGACTGGCGCGAGCACGACTGGCGGCTCATCCATGAGCCGCCGCAGGACCCCGCGCTGCACATGGCCCTCGACCAGGTGCTCGCCGAGGAGGTCGGCGCGGGACGGCGGCCGCCGACGCTGCGCGTGTGGGAGTGGGCGTCGCCGGCGGTGGTCATCGGCAGCTTCCAGTCGCTGCGCAACGAGGTCGACGCCGCGCGGGCCGAGCGCCACGGGGTGGACGTGGTCCGCCGGATCAGCGGCGGCGGCGCGATGTTCATCGAGCCGGGCAACACCATCACCTACTCGCTCTACGCGCCGGAGAGCCTGGTGGCGGGGATGTCCTTCGCCGAGAGCTACGCCTTCCTCGACGACTGGGTGCTGGGCGCGCTGGGCGAACTCGGCATCAGGGCCTGGTACCAGCCGCTGAACGACATCACCTCCGACCACGGCAAGATCGCCGGGGCCGCGCAGAAGCGGCTGGCCGCAGGTGCCGTGCTGCACCACGTGACCATGGCCTACGACATCGACGCGGACAAGATGCTGCAGGTGCTCCGCATCGGCCGGGAGAAGATCTCCGACAAGGGCATCGCCAGCGCGGTCAAGCGCGTGGACCCGCTCCGCCGCCAGACCGGCCTGCCCCGCGAAGAGATCATCGACCGCATGATCGCCCATTTCCGCGGCCGCTACGGCCTCTCCGACGACCGCGTGACCGCGGACGAACGACGCCTCGCCGACAAGTACGTGACCGACAAGTTCGCCACGCCCGCCTGGACCGCCCGGGTTCCCTGACCCCACGCCGCCTCCTCTCTCTCGCTCGTCATGGCCCACGCGTGCTGGTGGTCAGGCGGTCCGGGTGTGAGAGCAAGGCGCGGGTTCTGGAATGGGGTGTGGTGCGGGTCTGCCGGTCCGTTCTGGACGGGCTATGAGGCGCCAGGCTGCCAGGGCCGCGGTGAGGTAGGCGGCTCCGACCAGTGAGAACGCGATGGTCGCGGCGGTCGTCCAGTCGGTGGACGCGCCCAGGACGGCGCCGATGAGCGCGATGCCGATGAGCGTGCCTATCTGGCGGCCCGTGTTAAGGACGGAGCCGGCGACGTTGCCGTTTCCGGGGCCTGAGGCCTCGACCATGGCCGCCGTCATGGCAGGAGAGACGATGCCGCCCGCGATGCCGGTCGCCGCCAGGGCCGCGGCGGTCGTCCAGTAGGGGCTGGACGGGGTGATCGTGGTCAGTGCGAACGAGGCCGCGGCCGCGGCGAGGAGGGAGACGGTCAGCAGGAGCCCGGAGTTGACGCGCCCGGACAGGTGCGCGAAGGCCAGGTTGCTCAAGGGTAGGAAGACGGTCATCGGGAGGACCATCAGACCCGCCCGGAGCGGGCCGGCGCCCGTGCCGTGCTGGAAGTACAGGCCGACCAGGAAAAGCGTGCCGAAGAAGGCGGCGTTGAACAGGAAGCCCACGGCGTTGGCGCCGGTGAAGCGCGGTTTGCGGAACAGCGCCCACGGCATCACGGTGGTGCGGGCGCGGTGCTCTCGCAGGGGAAGGAGGGCGGCGACGCCCAGCACCACGGCGATCGCGGCGAGGACCGGGAGGGAGGTCCAGCCGCGGTGCGGACCCTCGATCAGCGCGAAGCTCAGGGCGCCGAGCCCGGCGGCCAGTGCGGCGTGGCCGGGGAGGGCGAGCGGGGCGGGACGGCCCGGGACGGGGGCGATGTGGCGGCGGGCCAGGGCCATGCCCGCGATCGCTAGCGGCACGTTGATCAGGAAGATGGCGCGCCAGCCGAGCGTGCTCACCAGGACGCCGCCGACCGTCGGGCCGAGCGCGATGGAGGACGACACGATCGCCGACCACAGGCCGAGCACGCGCGTGCGGCGCCGCGGGTCTGGGAACGCGTCGACCAGCAGCGCCAGCGAGCTCGGCATGAACAGCGCGGCTCCCGCGCCCTGGACGAGCCGGGCCGCGATGAGGACCTCGATCGCGGGGGCGAGCGCGGCCGCCAGCGAGGCGGCGAGGAACACCGCCATGCCCGCCAGGTAGACCCGCCGGGCCCCGAGCCGCCCGGCGAGACCGCCCGCCAGCATCAGCAGGGCCGCGAACGTCAGCACGTAGCCGTCGACGGCCCAGGTGAGGCGGCTCAGCGGGGCGTGCAGGCGCTCCTGGACGGTCGCCCCGGCGATCTGCATGACCGTGGCGTCCACGCTCGCCATCACGAAGCCCGCGGCGAGCGCGGTGATCTTCATGGCGGGGGAGCCGCCGTGTCCGGATGGCATGTTCGGTCCCTTCGTCAAGCGGACGGGCCGCGTCCGCTTCGAGGACGCTAGCGCAACCGGACGCGGGTTGTCCACTTAAATCGGACCGAAGTCGTCCGGTTGTGGCTAGAATCCGGTTCATGAGCGGTACCAGGAGCGCCGTGGACCGGCTGCTGGACGACGGCACGGGCCGCCGCCCGCGGGCCGACGCCCGGCGCAACGTGGAGCGTCTCGTCGTGGCGGCGCGCGAGGCCGCCGTCGAGATCGGCGGCGAGGTCACGGCCCATGAGATCGCGCGCCGCGCCGGGGTGGGCGTCGGCACGTTCTACCGCCGCGTCAGCACGCTGGAGACGCTGCTCGAAGCCGTCCTCGCCGAGGTGCTCGGCGAGATCGTGGCCAAGGGCGACGAGGGGCTCGCCGCTCCCGACCCCTGGGAGGGCTTCTGCGACTTCGCGGCGTCCTACACCCGGCTTCGCAACGAACTGTGCGACATCAACTACGCGCTGGGCGGTGGCATCGACCACGCGCGCGCGGAACTGCGCGAGCGCATCCGCCTTCTCGTGGAGCGGGCCCAGGGCGCCGGTGCCATGCGCGTGGACATCACGTGGCAGGACGTCGCGTTCCTGTTGGTGTCGGTCTCCACAGGCGACCACACGGTGGGCCTTCAGGCGAGTGACCAGCAGTGGGACCGCAATCTGCGCATCGTCCTGGACGGCCTGCGCACGCCCGAGCCCGCGCCGCTGCCAGGTGCGCCGCCCACAGACTCGTCCGGGTGAGGACGCGCGAGCGAAACGGAACTCCCTGCGTTCCCCGTGCGTCCTCCCCTCATGGCATGTCGCGGGGCCGGGCGGCTGCCCGTAGGTTGGTGACAGTCGGTCGATGACGAGGAGCGTTCATGTCGATGCAGAAGGGCGCCAACACGGCGGTTCCGGTTCCTTCGGTGCGGGTCGAGCTCGGCTGGCAGGGCGGCCCCGGGGTACCCGACGCGGACGCCTCGGCGCTCCTGGTGGCGGAGACCGGCCGGGTCCGGTCGGACGACGACTTCGTCTTCTACAACCAGCCGGTGCACGGTTCGGGCGCGGTCAGGCACGAGGGCAAGCAGCAGGGGCCGACCGTCCTCGACGTCCTGGCGGTCGACCTGAACCGGGTCGAGCCCGCCATCGACAAGATCGTCATCGCGGCGTCCTCGGACGGTGGGAAGTTCTCCCAGTTCCGGGGGCTCTACGTGCGCGTGGTGGACGCCGCGGCCGGGACGGAGGTCGCCCGGTTCGAGAGCCAGGGCGCCACCACCGAGACGGCGTACGTGCTCGGCGAGCTCTACCGCAGGCAGGGCGCGTGGAAGTTCCGCGCGATCGGCCAGGGCTACGACTCCGGGCTCGCCGGGCTGGCCACCGACTTCGGTATCAGCGTCGACGACCCGGGCCAGGCGGCGCCGCCCGCGCCCCCGCAGCCTCAGGCCACGCCGCCCGCGCCTCCGCAGCCGCAGACCCCGCCCCCGCCTCCCGCGCCGCAGGAGCAGTACGCGCCTCCCGGCGGCCAGTACACGCCTCCGCCGCCGCCCCCTGGAGGGCAGTACGCGCCCCCGCCGCCGCCTCCCGGCGGGCAGTACGCGCCTCCTCCCGGGCAGTATCCGCCCCCGCCCGGGCAGTACACGCCTCCGCCGCCTCCTGGCCAGTACCAGCCTCCGGCGGACCAGTACGCCCCTCCGGCCGGCCAGTACCCGCCGCCTCCTGGCGGGCAGTACGCGCCCCCGCCTCCGGCCGGGGCCACCCCGCCGCAGCAGCAGGGCGGCAAGATCTCCCTGACGAAGAACGCGCCGTCGGTGTCGCTCACCAAGCACGGAGCGACCGGCGGCCACATGCGCGTCAACCTCAACTGGACGGCGCGCGAGGGCGCCGCCAAGGGGCTCCTCGGCAAGCGCCGCCGCGGCGTCGACCTCGACCTAGACCTGTGCTGCCTGTGGGAGCTCAAGGACGGCCGGAAGGGCATCATCCACGCTCTCGGCGACATGGGCGCGTTGGACCGTCCGCCCTTCATCAAGCTCGACAAGGACGACCGCACGGGCGCGATCGAGTCGGGGGAGAACCTCCACATCAACCTCGACCACACGGCGGACTTCAAGCGGATCCTGGTGTTCGCCGAGATCTATGACGGCGCGGACGACTTCCGGGGCATGAACGCGGTCGCCACGCTGTACCCGGTGGGCGCGCCGCCGATCGAGATGCACATGAACGACTGCATGGACGCCTCCCGTGACGCGGTCCTGGCGCTCATCGAGAACGTGAACGGGGAACTGGTCGTCCGCCGTGAGGGCCGGTACGTCATGCCGCCGCCCGGCCGTCCTCGCTGGGGCAAGATGACGGTCGACCAGGCGTACGGCTGGAATCTGGAGTGGGTCGCCTCGCGCGGTAAGGACTGAGCACCGGGCGACGCTCGGAGTGCCTGAACGGGCCCGGAACGTTGGCTGATCCTGCCGATTGTCCCGGGCCCGTGGCCGACGGTAGGAACGGTCACATGAGCACCCAGCCGCAGTACCCCGTCGTGCCGGCGCCCCGTTTCGACGTCCCGCCAGAGCAGTCGGTGGAGCGCGTCCAGTCGTTCGCCGACACGATGACGCTGCGCCGCACCGTTCGGGACTTCTCGGATCGTCCGGTGCCGCGCGAGGTCATCGAGCACGCGATCCGGGCCGCGGCGACGGCGCCCAGCGGCGCGAACCTTCAGCCGTGGCGTTTCGTGGTGGTGACCGACCCGGAGCGCAAGAGACTGCTCAGGGACGCGGCCGAGCGGGAGGAGCGGGAGTTCTACGAACGGCGCGCCTCGCAGGAGTGGCTGGATGCGCTGGCTCCGCTGGGCACTGACTGGCGCAAACCCTTTCTTGAGGACGCCCCGGCGGTCATCATCGTCTTCGAGGTGCACAAGGGCCCTGAGACTCCGCGTCCGTACTACGTGAAGGAGTCGGTGGGTATCGCGGTGGGGTTTCTGTTGGCAGCTCTCCACCAGGCGGGCTTGGCGACCCTTACGCACACCCCGAGCCCGATGCGCTTCTTGAACGAGGTGTGCGAGCGTCCGCAGGAGGAACGCGCCTACGTCGTGATTCCCGTCGGCTACCCAGCGGACGACGCGATGGTGCCCGACATCACCCGCAAGAAGGTGGACGAGGTCGTCGTCTGGACGTGACGTGTGCGCGCCGCGCTCACGCGGCTTTCAGATGGTCGGCGAACTTCTTGTCCCGGGCGACTCTGACGAGCGCCGCGGTGAGCCGTGCCAGGTCCTTCTCCGGGACCTGCGAAGCGAGGTTCTCGGCGTCGCTGGGCAGGCCGAGCCGCTCGGCTCCCTTCTTCACCTGGTCGTCGACGTAGGGGCGGAGCCATGGCCAGATGACCTGCGCCTCGCGGCAGAAGATGTCCACTCCGGTGGGGCCGATGCCGGGGAACTCCCGCAGCAGCTTCGCCGCCTTCTGGGGGTCGCGTCCGGCTTCGATGGCGAGCCGCCTCAGGTCGCCCTTGTACCTGTCCTCGACGAGTTCCGCCACATCGCCCAGGCGGGACGCGGTGCTCTCGTCGTAGCGGACGTAGTGGCCCCGGCCGAGCGCGTCGACGCGTTCCTGCCAGGTGAGCCTGGCCATGCCGCGCGCCGTGCCGCCCCCTGCCTCGAACAGTTCGCGGGCGGCGGCGAGGGCGATGTCCGAGGAGATGCGGGCGCTCAGCAGGTTGGCCAGGACGAGCAGTTTGAACAGTGCGCCGGGCTGGTCTTTGAGGGTTATGCCGGCCTCCTCGGCGAACGTCCCGCCGGACTCCCGCAGCAGCTTCTTGACGACGGCATCCATGGCATTCACCTCCCGTGTCTGCCGCTCTACCCGAGCCATCGGGGATGACTCATGCACGCGCGCGGGGCAGGCTCACAGGGGGTTCACAGCAGGCTGAGCTGTCCTTCACCGGCGAGCGGGTCGCGGTGCTTCTTCATGTGCCGCCAGCGTGGAAGGTCGTCAAGGTACGACCACGACAGCCTGTGGTGCGGGGTGGGCCCCTGCTCCTCCAATGCCTTCTGATGGACGGGCGAGGGGTATCCGGCACTGTCGGCGAACCCGTAGCCGGGGAAATCGTCGCCCAGATCTGCCATGAGGCGGTCCCGATGCACCTTCGCCAAGACGGACGCGGCAGCGACGGTGACGGACCTCTGGTCCGCCTTGACCTCGCACCGCACGCGCCAGGGACGGCTGAGGAAATCGTGCTTGCCGTCGAGGATGACCACATCTGGCTGGACGGGCAGCGCCTCCAACGCGCGGACGGCGGCGCGCCTGAGCGCCGCGGTCATGCCCAGCTCGTCGATCTCTTCGGGGCTGGACGCGCCGATGGCGTGCCCGGCCAGCCAGCCGGGAAGGATTTCTGCGAACGCGTCTCGATGCGCATGCGTGAGGAGCTTGGAGTCGGTCAGCGCGATCGTCTTCTTGCCGCGACCGGGCAGGACCGGCGGCGGGCTCAGGTCCGTCACGGCCGCACACACCACGACGGGGCCGGCCCATGCGCCGCGCCCGACCTCGTCCACTCCCGCGATCACGACCGGGTGGCCGCTCCCGGACGGCGCGGCCCGCAGCTCCTCCTCGATCTCGTAGCCCGCGGCACGCGCCACCTTCGGGGCGGCGGGAGAGGGCACCAGCCCGGGGAAGGCACCGGTGGAGTCGGTCAAGGGGTCTCCTTAGAGCGCGAACGGCCTGCGCGACCGATCGTAGGGGCGCGTCGTGCCGCGCGCTCGGAGGCGGCGGTTCCCAGCTGAGCCGAACATCCACTTCTGGACAGGACAAATGTCCAGGTCTTCGGTGGGGCCTGGGCTCTGCTTCGCACCAGGCAGGCTCGATGTAAGTCAACGAACAGGGCGCGGGTAGTCCCGTTCCGGGCGGTCCTGCGCTTTACTCGCTCTTGATGGCTTTGTTCGGCAGGTCTCGCTCCCGCCCGGCGAAGAACGCCGCGGCGCGGGATCTTTTCGAGCGCCTGAGATGGCGCTACTTCCAGGTCACCCCCGGGCTGAGGTTCTTGGGGGCGGTCCTGCTCGTCGCGCTCGTGCTGGTGGCGACGGTTCTTCTGGACGGGCCGATCCTCGGCGCGGCCCCGTTCACGGTGATTCTGCTGGTGGTCGTCCACCTGACGTTGCGCTCGCCCACAGGCATGGCCGTCGTCGCGGTCATCCTGGCCTGGCTGGGCCTATCGGTGCCTCTGGGCGGGCTCTACCCGGACGAAGGAAACCCGCCCTATCTGAACCCGTCACTGCTTCTCGCACTGCTCGCCCTGCCCGTCGCATTCGTTGCCTTCCGCCTGCGGGGTTATGCGCCGTGGCGTACGACGCTCCTGGGATTGGCTGCCGCGGGCGTAGCGACGGCGGCGTGCTCCCATCCGCTGCCGGAGGCCAGTGTTATGCCGGGCTGGCTGGCGGCACTGGCCGTTCTCGCCTACCGCTGGGATCGGGCAAGGCGAGCCGTTCCTGCGGAGGCTTATGAAACGGGTTGGGTGCAGGAACAGGCGAGCCCGAAGGGGGACGCCATGGCAGGGACGCGTAAGAACTCGTCTGGCCCGGAAAAGCGTGAACGGACGGACAAGCCGAGCCGGCCAGACCGGCGCGGTTCTGGAGAGGACGGAGCCGTCGGCACTGCCGCGCAGGCGGCCCACGACCAGCGCGCCGCGGCGCAGGCCGCCGATCCCGGAGCCGCCCCGGAGCGCCAGGCGCCGCCCGAGCGCCGCACCGAGTCACCGGACATCTCCGTGGCGGACGCGCTCGCGGAGCTGGAGCACATGATCGGGCTGGAGCCGGTCAAGCGGCAGGTCCGCTCCATCGCCGCGTCCATCGAGGCCGCGCACATGCGCGCCGCCGCCGGGGTGCCCACCGAGAAGCCCATGCGGCATTTCGTGTTCGTCGGGCCGTCCGGCACGGGCAAGACCACCGTCGCCCGCGTGCTGGCCAAGATTTTCTACGCGTTCGGGCTGCTGCCCGAACCGGCCCTGGTCGAGGCCCACCGCGCGGATCTCGTCGGTGAGTTCCTGGGGGCGACGGCCATCAAGACCAACCGGCTCGTCGACTCGGCCTTGGGCGGTGTCCTTTTCATCGACGAGGCGTACAGCCTGGTCAACTCGGCGGAGGGGCAACCCGACCGGTTCGGCGACGAGGCCGTCCAGACGTTGCTCAAGCGGGCCGAGGACGACCGTGACAACCTCGTCATCATCCTGGCCGGGTACGAGACCCAGATGGCGGAGTTCCTCGACTCCAACCCTGGGCTCGCCTCCCGGTTCGGCACGCGCGTGCTCTTCCCGTCCTACCGCCCCTCTGAGCTGTTGCAGATCGCCGACTACCACACCGCCCTGCGCGATGACCGGCTCGACGTGGAGGCCCGCCAACGGCTCGCCGCGCGCTTCGAAGAGGTCGAGCGGCGCGGCATCGTCGACGACCTCGGCAACGGCCGGTTCGTCAGGTCGCTGGCCGAGGCTGCGGCTCGCGCGCGGGACGTGCGCGTGGTCGAAGCCGTCTCGTCGTCGGGCGCACCGGCCAGGCCCACCGCCGAAGACCTGGTCACCGTGCGCGCCGAGGACGTGGAGACCGCCTTCGCCGAGGTCACCGAGCGGTTCCGCGGCTACGCCGAGACCCCGACCCTGGACGAGGCGCTCGGCTCCCTCGACGCGATGATCGGGCTGGAGCCGGTGAAGCGGCAGGTCCGCGAGATCGCCGCCCAGTTGCAGGTGGCCCGGATGCGGCAGGAGCAGGGCCTGGTCACCCGCACTCCGACCCGCCATTTCGTGTTCACGGGACCGCCGGGCACCGGCAAGACCACCGTCGCGCGGGTCCTCGGCAGCATCTTCGCCGCGTTCGGGCTGCTCGCGCGCCCGGAGGTGGTCGAGGCCCAGCGCGCCGACCTCGTCGGCGAGCACCTGGGCGCGACGGCGTTGAAGACGAACAAGATCGTGGACTCCGCGCTCGGGGGCGTCCTGTTCGTCGACGAGGCGTACGCGCTGAGCAACTCCGGCTACTCGGGCGGTGACGCGTTCGGGGCGGAGGCGGTGCAGACGCTGCTCAAGCGGGCCGAGGACGACCGCGACCGCCTCGTCGTCATTCTCGCCGGATACGACGCCGACATGACCCGGTTCCTGGCCTCCAACCCTGGGCTCGCCTCCCGGTTCGACGTGCGCGTGGACTTCCCGTCCTACGGCCCGGACGAACTGCTCCGCATCGCCCAGCTCATGGCCGAGCAAGGCGGCGACCAGTGGGAGGAGCGCGCCCTGGACGACCTGGCCCTCGTGTTCCAGCGCGCATGCGGAACGGGCCGGATCGACGAGTTGGGCAACGGTCGCTTCGCCCGCTCCATGTACGAGAAGGCGAGCGCGTGCCGGGCGCTTCGAGCGGCCCGGCTCGGGTCCGCGGCGACCGCCGCCGACCTGACGCTCCTCACCACCGACGACGTCCGGGACGCCTTCGCCGAACTGTCCCACCGTCTCGCCTGACGGGGCGACCGCGGTCCGGAGTGTCGGTGAGCTGCGATGTAATCGGGCCATGGCCTCGGTGACGTGGAAGCAGGTCCTCGCCTGGCGGATGCGGCGGCAGTTCGTCGAGCAGGCGGGGGACGTGTCCGCCCTGGAAATCGCGCGGAGACTGGCGGGCGTGCAGGCGCAGGTGGCGTCCGCCGCCGAGTTCGCCATCGCGGTACGCCGGCGGGCGCCCGTCTCCGGCGAGGTGACACGGGCCCTGCTGGACGAACGGACGCTCGTCAAGACCTGGGCCGCGCGCGGCACCCTGCATCTCCTGCCCGCCGACGAGGCCGCCGCCCACCTCATGCTGTGCTCGTCCATCCGCAACTGGGAGAAGGGGGCCTGGCAGAGGACCTTCGGTGCCACACCCGCCGACCTCGAAGCGATCGCCGCCGCCGCCGACGGAGCGCTGTCGGACGGAGCGGCGCTCACCCGCGAGGAGCTCACCCGGGCCGTCGTGGACGAGACGGGCTCGCGGCATCTGGCCGAGGTGCTCGGGTCCGGTTGGGGCACGCTGCTCAAGCCGCTGGCCTGGTGGGGAGTGCTCTGCTACGGGCCGCCACAGGGCACCAAAGTCACTTTCACGTCACCGGCGCGATGGCTCCCGGGCTGGACGGGCCTTCCCTCCATGGAGGACGCCGCCCGCACCGTGATCCGCGCTTATCTGGGCGCCCATGGGCCCGCTACCCCTGACATGTTCGACAACTGGCTGATGCGTAAGCAGAGCAGGAAGAAGGACGTCCGGGCCTGGTTCGCGGCCGTCGAGGAAGGGTTGGCCACCGTTGAGGTCGAAGGTGTCCCCATGTACGTCCTGGAAGAGCACAGGGACGAACTCCTCGATACCGCGCCCACCACGTCCGTCCGGCTGCTCGGTGGGTTCGACCAGTACATCCTTGGTGCCGGGACGGGCTCGACCTACCTGGTGCCCGCCGAGCACAAGGCTCAGGTGAGCCGGGCAGCGGGATGGATTTCTCCAGTTGTCCTGTATGAAGGGCGGGTCGCAGGTGTCTGGGAAGCCGCAGACGACGACGTGACCGTGACTCCGTTCGTGGACATCCCCGCCGCGCCCCTCAAAGAGGAACTGGACCGTCTGGCCCCGTTGCTTGGCTGACTCACATCCCGCCAAGAGCGAGACGACCGAACCCCACTGATATCCAGTTCGGATCGGTCGTCTAGGGTGCCCAGCGTGGACGAGCGGGATGAGCCGACCGAGTATCGGCAGACGCCGTACAAGGCGCCGGACGGCGCCACCGAAGTCCTTCTCATCAGGCACGGCGCTTCCGCACCGGCACGCCCCGACCGGCCTTTCCCACTGGTGGACGGCCACGGCGACCCCGAACTCGCGCCCGAAGGACGGGATCAGGCCGAGCGGGTCGGCGAGCGGCTCGCGGACGAGCCCTTGGACGCCATCTACGTGACGCCTCTGCGCCGTACGTCGCAAACTGCGGCGCCGCTGGCCCGCCGCCTCGGCCTGGAGCCACGGGTCGAGCCGGGCCTGCGCGAAGTTCACCTCGGCGAGTGGGAGGGCGGCCTCTTCCGCAAGATGGTCGCCGAGAACGACCCGGTGGCGCAGCGGATGTTCGCCGAGGAACGTTGGGACGTCATCCCAGGGGCGGAGAAGAACGAGGCTTTCGCCGCGCGCGTCGAGGAGGGGCTCGTCCGGCTTGCGGCGGCCCATGCGGGTGGCCGGATCGCCGTGTTCACCCACGGCGGGGTGATCGCCCAGGCCCTCGCGGCCGCCACGGGCTCCAGGCCGTTCGCGTTCCTCGGCGCGGACAACGGCTCGATCTCACGGCTGGTGAGGCTCGGTGGCCTGTCGTCGCTCCGTGGCTTCAACGATGTCTCCCACCTGGGCTGGTCCGTTCCCGCGCCGCTGACCTGAACGCCGGGCTACACCCGGAAGCGGAGCTTCTGCCCGGGGCGCAACTGGGCGGCCTCGGCCACGGCGGCCGAGGCGAGCACGGCGACCACCGGATAGCCGCCGGTGGTCGGATGGTCGGCCAGGAAGATGATGGGCAGCCCGCTGGGCGGCACCTGGAGAGAACCGATGACCATGCCCTCGCTGCCGAGTTCGCCGTCGCGCGCACGCACGAGGGGCGGACCGTTCAGTCGCACGCCCACGCGATTGCTGTCCGGCGTCACCTCGTAGGGCGTGGACGTGAGCGTGGCCAGCGCGTCGTGGGCGAACCAGTCGTCGCGCGGTCCGGGCAGGATTTGCAGGATCGGGGTCTCCGGCATGGCCGCCACAGGCACCACGTCCACATTGATGTGCCGGAGCCCCGCGGCAGAGCCGATCGGCAGACGGTCGCCAGGCGCGAGCGGCGCCGGCCCGAGGCCGGACAGCAGGTCGGTCGACCGGCTGCCCAGCACTTCGTCAACGGCGATACCGCCTCGCACGGCGACGTAGCTGCGAAGCCCGGACGCGGGCGTGTCCAGTTCGACGACGGCACCGGACGACACGGAGCAGGGCGCGTTCATCCCGTGAGGGCGACCGTCGATGCGCAGCGTCACCGGAGCGCCGGTCACCGAGATCCAGGCGCGCACGTGGAAGCGCAGGGCCGCCCCACCGAAGGTGACCTCCACGCCCGCCGCGCCTTCCGGATTGCCCACGAGGCGGTTGGCCAGCCGGAACGCCCGCTGGTCTGCGGCACCGGACCGGGGGACGCCGAGATGCGCGCGACCGGGCCTGCCGAGATCCTGGACGGTCGCCAGCGGCCCGGGCCGCACGACCTCGATCAAGAACGCTCCTCGGGGACGAACCGGACCCGCGTCCCCGGCCGGAGCAGGGACGGCGGATCGCGCGACACGTCCCACAGCGGCAGGCGGCTGCGGCCGAGGAGCCGCCAGCCGCCCGGCGACCGGGACGGGTACACGGCCGCGTACGGGCCCGCCACCGCCACCGAACCGGCAGGGACGGCCTTCCTCGGTGATGCGCGCCTTGCCACGTGCAGTGCCGGGTCCAGCCCGGACAGGTAGCCGAAGCCGGGGGAGAAACCGAGGTAGGCGACCGTGTACGAGCCCGCGGAGTGCCGCCGGACGACCTCCGCGCGCGTCAGCCCGGTCAGGGAGGCGACCTCGTCGAGATCCTCGCCGTCGTAGACGACCGGTATCTCCAACGGCTCGGCGTCGCTCACCGTGTCGTCGGCCAGGGGCAGACGTGGGAGGAGCGCGGCCAGGCGGTTCAGGTCGGCGGAGTGGTCCGCCACCACCAGGACGGTCCGCTCCCCAGGGACGACGTCCACGACACCGGGTAGCGGGACGTTCCTGAGGGCGGCGTTCATCCGGTGGGCGGTCGCCAGATCCCCGGTCTCCACGAGCAAGGCGGTGTCACCGACCCGCCGCACCTTCACGCGAACGGTTCCAGGGTGACGCCCGCTTCGGACAGCGCGGACCGGACGGACCTGGCGAGTACCACCGCGCCCGGGGTATCGCCATGCACGCAGATGGAACGGGCCTTCAACGCGACCTCGGTGCCGTCTACGGCGACGACGGTGCCGTCCACCGCCATCCGCACCGCGCGCTGCACGACCGTATCGGGGTCGTGGACGACCGCCCCCTGCTCGCGGCGGGACACGAGCGCGCCGGACGGCGTGTAGGCGCGGTCGGCGAAGCACTCGGCGACGACGGTGAGCCCGTCAGCGACGTCGTGCACTGCGGAGGCCGGAAGCGTGAGCAGGGGGAGCGACGGGTCGTACGCCCGCACCGCGTCGGCCACGGCACGCGCCTGGACGGGGTCACGCGCGACCCTGTTGTACAGGGCGCCGTGCGGCTTCACGTACGCCACGCGTCCGCCTTCCGCGCGCGCGATGCCGTCCAGCGCCGCGAGCTGGTACAGGATCTCCGCGGTCAGCTCCGGGGCGGCCACGTCCATCTCCCGCCGGCCGAAACCGGCGAGGTCCCAGTAGGAGACCTGCGCGCCGATCGTCACGCCGCGTTCGACGGCCGCCGAGCACACCCTCCGCATGATGAGCGGATCGCCCGCGTGGAACCCGCACGCCACGTTCGCGCTCGTGATGACGTCGAGCAGCGCCGAGTCGTCGCCCAGCTTCCAGACCCCGAACCCCTCGCCGAGGTCGGCGTTGATGTCGATGACCGTCATGGCCCGACCCGTCATGCCCCCACCACCGTTCCCGTGCTCAGACGGTCTCCTCGCGCAGATCCTCGACCTCGTGCCGGGACGCCCACGCCTGGTACACGCCCCGGTCGAACGGCTCCAGGCCGAGCTGTTCGGCCACCGGGGCCTTGCCGCCGCTGTACTCCACGCGCAGCCAGCCCTCGTGCTCGCCGAGGACCACGAACGGCTCGCCGCGCCACGTGCAGTGTGTGGTCACGTACTGGAGACGGTCGACGTCCGCCAGAGGCACCACCTGGACGTACCGGTCCGGGGAGACCTGCAGGAACCCGTCCGCGTGCCGCGAGGCGTAGAGGCGCACCTTGTCGCCGTCCGGGCTCGCCTCGTACTGGGCGTCCCGCCAGCCCGCGTAGTAGCCGTGCCGGATGCTCACCCCTGGCCTCCCGGCAGTTTCACGAGCCACCTGCGCAGATCAGCGTCGTAACCCGCCACGAGGGACTCCCTGCCCTGCGCGTCGAGCCGGTACATCTCGGCCCCGTGCGGCAGGCGCTGGCTCTCGATCTTGAACTCGGGGATCGCGGGCCCGTCGCCCGGCGCGTACCCCGATCCCGGGAACGGCGCCTTCTCGATCACCCATCCGTCCGGGATGATCCCCATGCTCCATTCGTCGATGCCGCCCAGCGGGCGGCGGAACAGGGCGGGCTTCACGGCCGGCCAGCGGATCACGAAGATCTGCTCGTCCGCCGGAGCGAACGGAGACCCCTCGTACACCAGCCCGAGCGCCCGGATCAGCGCGGCGGGACTTCTCAGCTCCTGGACGTCCTGGAGCCGGTGCACGTATCCGGCGACCAGGTCGTAGCCGCCTTCCAGATAATGCTGTACATGCTCGGGCCGCACGGCCTTCTGCATCACCACGACCTGGGATGGGTCAGCGGGCCCCTGCGCCCGGGGCGCCGGGCCCCGCCCCCCTGAGGGGGCCCGGGCTCCGCGTTCGACGATGCTGGGCGTTCTCTCTGCCCGAGTCTGCGCGGCCGCGGCCGGGACGCTCTGCTTCCGGGTGTCCGTGCTTGGACGCCTGGGGTCTGTTCGCGGTTGTCTGGTGTCGGCGCGTGCCCGCTCCCGCTGGCCGTAGAGCGGCGCTACTGGGAGCCCCTGTGGGTCGCTCGGCGTCTCCCGGGCCACCGATGGTTCCTTCGCGGCCGGTCTTTCCCGCGGGATCGGCGTCTCCCTGGTCACCGGGGCCTGCCCAGCGGCAGGGATCTCGGGACGGCGCGGCGGAGCCGGGGGCGCCTGGGGCGGAGCCGGCCGCCGCGGGGCTGGCGTGCGGACCGCGGGCGCGGGCGGGCCGTCCGGCGGCGCTGTGCTCGCGTGTGAGGGCGCCGGCGGCGCGGAGGGTGCCTCGGCCCGGGGGCGCGCCGGTTCCGGGCGCTGAGGCGGCCTGGGGGCCTGGCGGCCGCCGGCCGGGGTGGCGCGGCCCTCAGGACGGGACGCGGAACCGCGCGCCGGGGGGCGGCGCGACGACGGGCCGGCCACGTGGACGTCGGTCGGCACCGGCGGCGTGGGCGTCCGGGGCTCCTCGGGCTCGAGCAGCGCGTTGGCGTCCAGGTAGCACGCACTCGGCAGGCCGGGGTTCACGGCGAGCTGCCACTCCGGGTGCGGCCAGCGCCGCGACAGCTCCGCCAGCGAGGCCTGCCGGTGGTGGACCGCCTGCCCCTGGAGGGAGCGGTCCATGGCCTCGGGGGAAGTGAACGCGAGCACGAACGTGCCGTCGCCGAACTGGGCCGTGGCGAACTGGTGGTCGCCGCCCTCCGGATCGCCGGGCGAGGGCAGGTACAGCGTCGCGCGCGCCAGGAGCTCCAGGTAGCCGTGCTGGTCGCCGCGCTCGCGGGCCTCGGAGAGGGCCGCCTCCAGGGTCGACCCGGACGGGCGCGCCGGGCGCGCTGACGCCTGTGCGGGACGCTCGTCCTCAGGGACGGCGAGCGCGATGCCGAGACCGGGCAGGGCCAAGGGCCCGCCGTCGGGCCCGGCCTTGCTCGCCTGGTAGACGAGTTCGAGCGGGGACTCGATGCCGTAGACGTCTCGGAACGCGCCCATCATCTGCCCGGCGAGCAGGGCGCACGCCTCCAGCAGCTCCGAGGAGGCGCGGCCGCCACGCTCGCGGAAGGTGAGCCTGTCCCACCAGTTCTTGCGCTCCTCCTCGTCTGGCGGCTCCCAGCCGAGCGCTCTCAGCCGCCGCTCCTGCCGTGACGCGAGGGGGCGGGGCAGGAACGCGCTGCCGACGGCCTCGGCGTCGAGCGTCCCTTCGGAGCGCATCGCCTGGACGTAGGGCAGGCCGCTCGGACCTTGCAGGATGAGGAACGACGTGACCGGCAGCCGTGAAAGCTCCAGTGTCAGCCGTCTGGCGAAGTCGTTCCAGTCCACTGGGGATCCACTTTCACGTGCGGGGCGGGATTCCGTACTCGACGGTAGCCGAAGGCTGCGTCACTCGGTCCAGGGAGACGGAACAGCGTCGGCCCGCACCGGTGTCCAGATGCCGCCGATGGCGTCGTAGACGGCGACCGGTGCGTGCTCGCCCTCGCCCGCCGAGCGCCACAGGCGCGTGCCGTGCGGGGGGCGCAGCGGAACGCCGGCGGGGCGCGGCCCAGGAGCGGGCGCCTGACGCGCCGGCCGGTCAGGCGGACCGTCGGCCGGTCGGGTGTCGGCCCGTGGTGAGTCGGCCCGTGGTGAGTCGGCGAGCGGTGAGTCGGCCCGTGTTGGGTCGGCCCGTGGTGGGTCAATCGGCGGTGGGTCGGCCGGCGGGTCGTCGGTCGGTGCGCCGAGAGGCGCCGCCGCCGGCTCCGGGGCCTTGGGCGGGGCACCGGCTTCGAGGGCCGCCCTCAGGTCGGCCGCCGTGTACGGGTCGATCGCCGTGTGGGAGTCGTCGTAAGGGCCGTCGGCCGCCTCACGCGGCGGCATTCCGCCCGGAGTCGGCCCGCTTGGAGCCGCCCCGCCTGGGGCGGGCATGCCGTGGGCCGAACCGTTGACCGGGGGAGTCGAGCCGCCTGCGACGGGGTTCGGCCCAGCGAGCGCGTTGGGGTCGACTGTTCCGTACGGGTTGGGTTCGTTCGGCAGAGGGTCGTATTGGAGGGGATCGGGCACCCCGCCTCTGCCGCCCTGCAACCGGCCGATGACGGACGAGTCCAGTAGCACTTCGCTGGGCAGCCCCCAGTTGATGGCCAGGCGCCACGCGGGGTCGGGCCAGCCGGCGGCCAACCGGGCGAACGAGGTGCGCCGGTACAGGCCGGGGTGCCGGTCACCGGTGCGCGCCAGTGCCCCGGGCGAGGTGAACACCGTGACATAGGTGCCGCTGCCGATGGTGATGGTGGGGAACTCGGCCCGGTCAGGGTCTTCCACGGCGGAGGCGGTCGCCGGCAGGACCAGGTCGGCGTTCTCCAGAAGCTTGAAGTAGGTGGTGTTGTCGCCGTTCGCCTTGGCTTCGGCGAGACGCGGTTCGAGCAGTTCCGCGTCCATGCCGGGCAGCGCCTGCTCCGGCAGCGGCAGCCGCGTCCCCGCCGGGGGAGGGCCGGCAGGCAAAGGGTCTGCGCCCGACAGAGGGTCTGGGCCGGACAGGGGGTCGGCGACGGAACGGACGCCGCCGGACGACGCGCGGCGCTTGTTCACCCGTGACGGGTCGGCCACCTCGATCCCGAAGTCGAGCAGTTCGATGAGGCCGGACCCGTGCCGGTGGAACGACTCGTACACGAGGTCGGACGGGCGCCGGACGCCCTGGACGTCCCGGAGCGCCGTGACCATCACGTCGGCCAGGCGCGAGAAGTCGGCTTCGGTCACGCTCAGCATCCCGCCGGGCATGCCCGCCTCCGGCAGTTCCGTCCACCAGTTGCGCGGCGCGGGGTCGGCGGGCGGGCGCCAGCCCGACTCGCTCATGACCTCTTCGTCGGCCAGGGTGAGCAGCAGGGGCCCTTCGAGGAAGTTGTTGCTGACGGCCTCGGCGTAGAGCCGGTCGGGCTCGCGCATGGCCTGGACGTAGTGACGGCTCTCGTCGCGTTCGCGCACGATCAGGATCGTGTCCCGTTCGAGCCCCGCCAGCTCACGTCCCAGCCGCCGGGCGAACTCGGACCACTCCAACAAGATCACTCCCTACGACCAGGGGCCGGTGCCGACCCCCGCGAGACCGCGCCCGGGATCCGATGATTGTCGCCGGGAGCGCGACGCGCAAACCGGGAGTTCAGTCGGGCGGAGGTTCGTGACGAAGCACACGCAGCGCCTCCCGGAGGGCCCCCGGATCGTCCCCCCAGAGGTCGAGGACGTCGATGAGCCTGTGCAGGATCTCATGGCGTTCGTACCCGACGTCCAGCAGCGACTGGGCGGTGTCCCACAGGTGCGGCGGCTCACCGTCCCACAGCATGGCCGCGAGCCGCATGTGCGCGTCGAGGTGCTCCTCGTCGCCGCCGGGGTGCTCGAACTCCATTAGGACGCGGCGGTCGCCGGGGTCGGCCGGGTCGAGCTCCGACAGGTCGACGAGGCCGTGCCCGTCCGCGCGCCGGTGCGTGCCCGACAGGAACGGCAGGGCGAACGCGCGGCGGGGGAGGGCCTCCAGGTCGCCGTCGGGCAGCAGCCGGTCGACCAGAGCCCTGTCGAGGCCGAAGGCGGCCGGGTCGCGGTAGGCCGCGGAGAACTTCGCGGTGGCGTCCCAGAGGGCGTCCAGGGTCGCCCTGACCCCCTCCTCCGGCAGCCCCGTCCGCCGGCCTGCCCAGCGGACCCACGCGGCCAGCACGTGGGGGACGGCCTCCTGTTCCGACGGGGAGAGCAGGACCTTGCGCGGCAGCCAGTCGAGCAGGAACAACTCGCACTTGATCGGGCTGACCCGCAGCGGCCGCCCGAAGTCGTGCGCGCAGCCGTAGTCGATGATCCGGTCCACGCACCGGATCGCCGCGGAGATGTCCGACAGCTCGCCCGCCTCGTCAGAGGCGAGGAACCGCGTCGCGATCGTGGCGCGCCTGTCGCGCCCGTACACCGGAGGCTGGGGGAGGCGACCGCCCGGCGGGAGGATGTCCACACGTGCGCGGACGAACGCGTGGTAGGAGCCGAAGTTCTCGTTCACCGGCGGGCCGTCTGTCTCGTCGGTGAGATCCAGGGCGCTCTGCAGCAACGCTTTGGTGTCGCGCGGGTCGAGCTCTTCGAACCGCATCAGCGGGTTGTCACGGCCTTCGCGGCGGCAGTGGTCGAGGAGCCGGTCCACCCTGGAGGAGACCCAGGCGTCCCGGACCATCCCGCTCGCCGGCGTCCGCACCGCAGGCGCGGCGGACGCGAACGGGCCGCCGTGGGTCTGGACGGCCCCGGCCCTGTTGCGGTCGACCAGGATGACCAGGGCATGCCTTTCGGTGCCCCCGTAGGTGTAGGTGCAGATGACGGAGTCTTGGTCGCCGTAGACGTCACGGGACGCGAAGCACGCCTCGGGCTCGACCATGCCGACGCGGTCGGCCCAGCCGGGCCTGGCGACGCCGTCGCTCATCAGCTGCAATGCCGCGCGCTCTGCCTTGGCCGCCTGCCGCGGGGTGCCCATGTAGGCGATCCCGGTGAGCAGCGCCAGCGCCGCCGGCGTGGCGGCGGCTGTGGCGTAGCCGACCAGGGCCTCGCCTATGACCTCTTCCACGTCGCCGTCCGGGATGCGCTGCCCCCACCAGGAGCCGAGGATCTCGCTGACGATGAGCTCCGCGTCCAGGGGACTGCGCACCGCCAGCAGTTCGCGGGCGTGCTGGAGCATTCCGTCGAAAATCGCCGAGACCTCGTCCGGGGGGTTCGGTCCGTCCCGGGCCGGGTCCCCGGAGGAGCGGCTGCGGCTGCGGGGACTCACCCCACTAGCCTCTCAGATCCGGCGCGGACGGTGGCCCGGACGCCGCCGAAGGCCGGAATGGGTCGCCGTCGCGCCACACGGGCGGGCAACGGTTCCGCTCAGCCGTCCACGCCGCTCGCGGGCTCGCGCCCTGAGGGCGGCTGCGATTTCAGGATCCCGGTGAGCTGCTCTCGCGCCATCCGCTCGACTCTTGCCGGCGTGGCGTCCAGACCAAGATGGGCCATGCAGGCCTGGACGTCGGCCACACACCGGTGCACCGCGTCTGAGGGGAAGGACGCGAACTCGTCGCAAAGCCGTCGTGCGAGCTCGTCGCGTGTCTCGTTCCGGTGATCGGCCAGTGCAGGCATCAGCGCACACCTCCGCGCACGGGGTTCCGGCAGGCGGGGACGCCGCCGGTGAGACGGAGCACGCCTCGGACCGGCCCTGGCATGGGAGCTTCAACGAGAACCCCGCCTCGATGTCACATTTCAGGCCCCTGCCCGGGGAGAGTCAAGACGTGCCGGGAGGTCGTTTCGCAAATTCTGGACTCCGTTCACCGGAGCTCTCCATGGCGTCGGCCCAGCTCGCGTGATGCCGTGCGGCCCAGTCGCGGTCCACCCGTCCGGTCAACATCCCCCCGAGCGCCCCGCGGTCCCGCAGCGCTTCCCAGAGGTGCCCGGCGGTCACCACGAGGACGGCGAGGAAGAGCCAGTCGTGGACGAAGGTGGAGCCCGTCCGCCACCGATCGCCCCACGGCCCGGGGAACGTCAAGATCTCGCCGGTGCCGAGCATGACCAGGATCGCGCCCGCCGTGAACGCCGCGTTCAGCTTCTGGCCCGCGTTGAACTTGCCCACGGGCAGGACCCCGCGACCGTCCCGCACGGCCCTGCGGTCACCGCGCCTCAGCCACTGCCAGTCGGCGGGCGCGAATCTGTTCAACCTGCGAAGGTCGGCCCTGAACGCCCGGGACAGCAGACCGAGCACGATCGGCACGGGCAGGGCGAACCCGCACCAGACATGGACGGTCTTGACCATCTCCCTGCGGCCCACCAGCGTCGACAGCGACGGCAGGTAGAGCAGCGCCGCGGTCACCAGGCAGACCAGCATCAGCAGCGCGGTGACATGGTGGATCGAGCGTTCGGCCCGGGTGAACCGCACGAGCCACCCTGGCGACGACTCAGGTCGGCGCATCGCTACGTCCGTTCGACCGTCCCACCCAGGCGTCCACGTCGTAACCGAGTTCCTCCCAGTAGCCGGGCTTCACCCGGTCGGTCAGTTCGATGCCGCCGAGCCACTTCAGCGACTTGTAGCCGTACATGGGCGCGACGTACAGCCGCGTGGGGCCGCCGTGGTCGTGGGTGACGGGCTTGCCGTCCATCTGGGTCGCGACCAGGACGTCCCGGCGTCGCGCCTGCTCCAGCGTCAGCGACTCGGTGTAGACGCCGTCGAACGACGTGAAGCGCACGGCCCGGGCGTCGGAGGACACTCCGACCGCGTCCAGCAGGTCGGGCAGCGCGACCCCGGCCCACCGCACGTCCGGCACCCGCCAGCCCGTCACGCACTGGAAGTCCCTGTCGAGGACTGTCTGCGGAAAATGCGCCAGATCGGCCATCCCAAACGATTGCGGCTTGTCGATAAGGCCGGAAACGGTCACCCGGTGCGTCGCGACGCTGTGCCGCTTCACACCGGGCGTGACCGAGTAGTAGCGGAACCCGCCGGCCGCCGGCAGGACGTCCCCGATCGGCCCGACCGGCGCCAGGGTCCGGCTCACCTTGTCCTGGACCGATGCCCCCACGGCGACCCCCGCCACGCCGAGGCCGAGCATCCCCAGGACGACTCTCCGCCCTACCGGGCTGCCTTCCGCCCGTTCGTCCTCGCTCACCGCTCCATTCGAGCACCACCGCCCGCGGCCCGCCAGGGATCGGCCGACCTTGTAAGACTTCCGACAGATTCGGGCGCCGCCCCTGAGCGGATCCGGTTGCCGCCCTAAGCTGGGCTCATGGCCACGAAGGTTCATCTCGCACAGCGTCCCGAGGCCGACGAGCTGCTCGGACGCAGTCCGCTGGCCGCTCTCGTGGGCATGCTGCTCGACCAGCAGATCCCGATGGAATGGGCGTTCTCCGGCCCCTACACCATCACGCGGCGGCTCGGCTCGGACGACCTGGACGCCCACGAGATCGCCGCCTACGACCCCGAGCGGTTCGCGGCGCTCCTGGCGGAGAAGCCTGCCGTCCACCGCTACCCGGGTTCGATGGCCAAGCGCGTCCAGCAGCTTTGCCAGTACCTCGTGGACCACTACGACGGGGACGCCGAGAAGGTCTGGAAGGGCGCTGACAGCGGCAAGGAGCTGTACAAGCGGCTGAACGGCCTTCCTGGCTTCGGCAAGCAGAAGGCGCAGATCTTCCTTGCCCTGCTCGGCAAGCAGTACGGAATCCGGCCGGACGGCTGGCGCGAGGCGGCCGGCGCCTACGGTGAGGAGGGCTCGCACCGGTCCGTCGCCGACATCACCGGCCCTGACTCCCTCGCCAGGGTGCGGGCCTTCAAGCAGGAGATGAAGGCCGCCGCCAAGGCCGCCAAGTAGGAGCGGGACTGGGCGGAACTCGCCGAACGGGGCGAGTTGACACCCCGTGACGCACGCACGCCGTAACATCTCCTACTTGCCGTCCGAGCCGGGCCGCCCCGCGCGCCCTTCCAGGACGGTGTCCGAAACCGACGAGTTCGTCCGAGGCCGATGGGACAAGGATGTTCAGCAGGGCTTCCGTACGCGGCGAACCATCGGGATGATGAGTACCTGACTCCGACCGGTGTTGTGATGGAGGCGGGAGCGTTAACCTGCTCCCATTCACTCATAGTGATGAATAATTGCCGCGCGGTACGGGACCCTCTGGGGCGGAGGTGTTGTCGTTGAGCACCGAGACGTCCGTTCCGCATCCCCGCGTCTCAGGGGTGGAGGGGCAGCCCATGGATGCGTCCGACGCCGCGCTGTACGCGACCTTGCTGAAGGAAGCGCCCGAAGGGCTGGCGTTCTTCGACCGTGACCTGCGCTGCCGCCGGGCCAACGACGCGCTCGCCGAGCTGCTGGACGTGCGCGTGCGAGATCTCCAGCAGCGCCGGCCGTCGGAGGTGCTGCCCGAGACCCTGGCGGCCGCGTTCGAGGCGGCGCTCCGGAAGGTGATCACCGAAGACCGCCCGGTGAGCGATCTGGAACTCGTCGTCCCGGCGCGCGCGCCCGAGGCGTCCGGTGCGGCGCCCGGCGTGGCCACCGCCGTCGAGGAGCGCATCCTCGCGTGCACGTGGCTGCCCGCCAAGGGCGGCGGCGGCGAGCGGGAGGGCGTCGTCCTGACCGCCCTGGACGTGACCGAGCGGCGCAGGGCCGAGGAGGTCATCCGCCGCAAGGAGCAGCGCTACCGCTCGCTCGTGGAGGCCAGCGCCCAGGTGGTGTGGGTCGCCGCGCCGGGCGGCGGCGTGATCGACGACGCGCCCGAGTGGCGCGCCATCACCGGCCAGACGCCGGACGACTACGCGGTCGGCGGCTGGCTGTCGGTCGTGCACCCCGAGGACCGGCCCCGCATCGAGGCGCACTGGCGCGACTGCGTCGAGGAGAACCGGGTCTTCGAGACCAACTACCGCATCCGCACCAAGAGCGGCACGTACCGGCACTTCGACGTCCGCGCCGTGCCGATCTGGCGGGGCGACGCGGTGATCGAGTGGGTCGGCGCCAACACCGACGTCACGGGGCAGCGCGAGGCCGAGGAGATGCGCGGCCGGCTGACCGAGCAGCTGTCGGCGGCGGCGCTGCGCACCGCGCGCCTCCAGCAGGCCACGTCCATGCTCGCCGAGGCCCTGACCGTCTCCCAGGTGGTCCAGGTCATCACCGAGGTCGGGCGGTCCGCCATCGGCGCCGACTACTCCGCGGTGGCGCTGCTGGACGACGACAAGCTGCGGCTCAGCATCGTGGCCCCGTCCCAGCCGGGGTCGGAGGGCGAGACGCCCTCGGCGTCCCGCGACGAGATCAAGGTCAGCGACCAGACCGTGATGTCGGTGGCGGTGCGCGAGAGCCGGCCGTTCCTGGCCGAGCACCCCGACAGCCTGCGCCTGCAACTGGGCCACGGCGAGCGGGACCTGTTCGCCCAGCACACGGAGGAGCGCGCCTGGGTGGGCCTGCCGCTGCTCGCGGCCGGCGCCCCGATCGGCGCGCTCCGCTTCTCGTTCACCCGGCCCCGGGAGATCACCGAAGAGGAGCGGGTCTTCCTGGAGGCGCTCGCGGGCCAGTGCGCGCTGGCCGTGGAGCGGGCCCTGCTGTTCGAGCGCGAGCACAAGACCGCCGAGGAGCTCCAGCGGAGCCTGCTGCCCAGCGACCTGCCGCAACTGCCGGGCATGGCGCTGGCCGCCCGCTACAACCCCGCGACACGCCACGTGCAGGTGGGCGGAGACTGGTACGACGTCTTCCGGCTCGCCGACAACCGTCTCGCGGTGGCCGTCGGCGACGTGATGGGCAAGGGCGTGCTTGCCGCGGCCGGAATGGGCCGCGTCCGCAACGCCCTGCGCGCCCTCGCGCTGAACGATCCGCGCCCCGCCGCCGTCCTGGCCGGGCTCGACCGGCTGTTCAGCGCCACCGAGGACGAGGAGCAGTTCACCACCGTCGTCTACGCGGTCATCGATCCCGAGACCGGGCAGGGGGAGCTCAGCAACGCGGGCCATCCTCCGGCCCTGCTGATCTCGCCCGACACGCCCGCGCGCGTGAGCACGCGGGAGCCCGGAACCCCCCTCGGCTGGCCGAGCCAGCGGCAGCAGACAAGTTTTTCCATCGATACCGGCAACACTGTGGTCTTCTATTCCGATGGACTTGTGGAGAACCGTAGGCGTGGGGTGGACGCCGGGCTGGAGGAGCTTGTCGCCGTCGCGGCGGACGCCCCACCTGAAGTGGTAGGAGATCCCGAGAGACTCGTCGACTTCCTGGTCGATCGGATGCTTGCCGGGTATGAGCAGGTAGACGATGTGACCGTGCTTGCCCTGCACGTCCCGCCCAAGTCCGAGTGAACCCCGCCGAAGACGGCGCCGAGACGGTCCGAGACGTTCGAAGGACCGCCCCGCGCCCTCTAAGGTGGAGTGTTACCGGGTAGGACTCCAAGGCGGAATGCGCAGCAGTGCCAGAATGCTTGACCCAGAGAGAGCGGGTACGCTGCGGTCCCGCACCGGGAGGTCCGCTCCGTGTGTGGTCCCACCCAGTGTGAGGCCGAGCCCGTCAGGGCACTTGGGTCAACCAAGCCACACGTTCGTTCGAGAGGTATTTGTGTCGCCTGCTAGCTCGACCTCGAAAGCGTCAGATCTGCACGATCACGTCATCGCGCAACTGATCGAGCGTGGACGGTCCCAGGGTTACCTCGAAGCCGACGACGTACGACGTACGTTCGAGGAGGCCGACATCCCCGTGTCGAAGGCCTCCAGCATTCTGCGGAGCCTCAGCAAGGAGGGTGTGACCGTCATGGTGAGCGCTGCCGACTCCGCGGCGCCCAAGCGTCCGCGCAAGCGCGCGACGCCGCCGGCACGCAGGCCCAAGACCGCCGCCGCCGCCAAGGAGCAGCCCGACACGGTGACCGCCGTCGTCGGTGACGACGCGCCGGAGGAGGCCGTCGCCGCGCCGCGCCCGGCGGCTCCCAAGCCCGCGCCGCCGAAGAAGGCCGCGCCGGCCAAGGGCGCCAAGGCGAAGAAGGGCGCGCCGGCGAAGAAGGGCGCCGCCCAGCCGGTCAAGGCCGCCCCGTCCGACAAGGCCGACAAGGGCGAGGGCCCCGAGGGCGACGACGAGGTGGACGTCGATCTCGAGGACCTGACCGACCTCGAGGTCGAACTCGAGGTCGACACGGCCGAGGCCGAGGAGCCCGAGGCCGAGGAGGAGCCCGCCGCCGCGCCCGTCGCGAAGGCCGCCCCGGCCGGCAAGGGCGACACCCCGTCCGAGGAGGAGGGGTTCACCCTCGGCGACGACGACGAGGACGCGCCCGCGCAGCAGATCGCGGCCGCCGGCGCCACCGCCGACCCGGTCAAGGACTACCTCAAGCAGATCGGCAAGGTCCCGCTGCTGAACGCCGAGCAGGAGGTCGAGCTCGCCAAGCGGATCGAGGCCGGCCTGTTCGCCGAGGAGCGCCTCGCCGTCGCCGGTCCGTCGATGTCCGAGGAGGACCTCGAGGACTTCGAGTGGATCGCCGAGGACGGCCGCCGCGCCAAGAACCACCTCCTGGAGGCCAACCTCCGTCTGGTGGTCTCGCTGGCCAAGCGCTACACCGGTCGCGGCATGCTGTTCCTGGACCTGATCCAGGAGGGCAACCTCGGCCTGATCCGCGCGGTCGAGAAGTTCGACTACACCAAGGGCTACAAGTTCTCCACGTACGCCACCTGGTGGATCCGGCAGGCCATCACCCGCGCGATGGCCGACCAGGCCCGCACCATCCGCATCCCGGTGCACATGGTGGAGGTCATCAACAAGCTGGCGCGCGTGCAGCGGCAGATGCTCCAGGACCTGGGCCGCGAGCCCACCCCGGAGGAGCTGGCCAAGGAACTCGACATGACCCCGGAGAAGGTCGTCGAGGTCCAGAAGTACGGCCGCGAGCCCATCTCGCTGCACACGCCGCTCGGTGAGGACGGCGACAGCGAGTTCGGCGACCTCATCGAGGACTCCGAGGCCATCGTCCCGGCCGACGCGGTCAGCTTCACGCTGCTGCAGGAGCAGCTCCACTCCGTTCTCGACACGCTCAGCGAGCGCGAGGCGGGCGTGGTGTCGATGCGGTTCGGCCTCACCGACGGCCAGCCGAAGACGCTGGACGAGATCGGCAAGGTGTACGGGGTGACCCGGGAGCGCATCCGGCAGATCGAGTCCAAGACCATGTCGAAGCTGCGCCACCCGTCCCGTTCCCAGGTCCTGCGCGACTACCTGGACTGACCGGCCGCGTCTCGAACCGTCCGACGGCCAGGACCCCGGCGATCTCGCCGGGGTCCTGCCGCGTCCAGGCCCGGGTCTGCCGGGTGCGTCAGTCGTGCAGGACGACGTCGAGGTTCGCGCCGTTCAGCTCGGCGGTGTGGCCGAGGCCGGCGACGGCCTTCAGCAGGTCCTCCGGCGTGCGCGGCGCTGCGCCCGCCTTGATCAGGTCGTGGGCGATGCGGCCGCGGGTCGCCTTGGCCATGTGGCTGACGACGGTCCGCTTGGCGACGCCGCCGTCGAGCCGTTCCCGGAACACCCGGACGGAGACCGCCGGGCCGGGCGCCTTCCACACCGACGCGTACGGTCCGGACCGCATGTCGACGATCAGATCGTCGTCCAGCCGGAGGGCCTTGCGCATCGCCGGACGCCACGACGCCCCCAGACTCCCTCCAGGCGGCAGTGACGTCCCCATGGACAGCCGGTACGGCGGAACGCGGTCGGTGAGCCTCAGCGCGCCCCACAGGCCCGAGAACACGATGATCTGCCGGGCGGCCGCCTCGGCGTCGAGATCCGCCAGGTCGAGGTTGTCGTAGAGGACGCCGGTGTAGAGCCGCGCCGCAGGCAGGGTCGGTGCCTTGCGCACCGACCTGTTGCGCGCGAGGGCCTCGGCGGCCTGGCCGGGCGGAAGGCCGAGCACCTCCGCGGCGCCGGCGCCCCGGCACGCCTTCGTCAGGGCGGCGAGGACGCGCCGCCGCACCGGCGTCAGGCCGGGAAAGCTGAGCGAGGCCAGGTCGAGGGGCGGACCGTCCCCCTCGGTAGCCTTCTTCTCCGACGGCGGCAGCAGGATGTGCACGATCCCCCCGAAAGCGGTGACAGATGGCGCGGCCCCTGGACAGGCGGTTGGACGAACTGGTCGCCGAAGCGTGGCCCGCGCCGTCCGCCCAGGATATTGGCGGCTGGGTGCTGCGCCACGCCGACGGCGTGACCAAGCGGGCCAACTCCGTCCTGCCCGTGGACGACCCGGGGGACGTGGACCTGGCCGTCGAGGAGGCCGAGCGCTTCTACACCGCGCTCGGCCTGCCGACCGTGTTCATGATGGACGCCCAGGCGCGGCCAGAGGGACTCGACGGAATTCTTGCGGGACGAGGTTACGAGCTGGTCGAACCCACGATCGCTATGACGGCCGACCTGAGCGGCCCCGGCGAGCGGGAGCGCGTGGACGTCATGGACGCCCCGTCCCGGGAGTGGCTCGATCTGTGGTGGTCGGTGGACGGTCGCTACGACCACCAGCTGCCGATGGCGGAGAAGATCCTCACGGGCGTGAGCGCCGGCTACGCCTGCGTGGACGGTCTGGCCGTGGGACGCGGCGTCCCCCAGGGGGAGTGGCTCGGCGTCTACGCCATGGCCGTCGCCCCTGACGCGCGGAGGCGGGGCCTGGGCCGGCGCGTCCTGCGGGGCCTCCTCGGCTGGGGAAGGGAGCGGGGATGCGAGCGGGCGTACCTGGTCGTCGTCGAGCGGAACGCCCCCGCCAGGGCGCTGTACGAATCGGAGGGGTTCGTGCAGGCGGGCGCTTATCACTACCGCGTAAGGAATGTCACCGAGAGGTGAGAAGCCGAAGCGCGAGGGCATCTCGGCACTGTCCCAATATGGCTACGATATGCAACCACTCATATACTCTCCGCAGTTGTCGCTGCATGGTGCTACGTGGAGCGCCATAGGAATGAAAGCGAACGGCGGCCACCGTCTCCGGTGACCGCCGTCCTTGGCTCGCTCTATTTGGAGGTCTACCGCTCCTCGTCCGTAGCGGCGGCCGGGGTTTCGGTGAGCCGGTCGGTCTCGTCCTGTATGTCGGCCCCATTGGAGCGGAGGGCCTCTGCGTACTTGCGCCCGTGGTGGGCGCAGAACAGAAGGTCGCCGCCGCCTACCAGGACTGCACGGACGTAGGCCTGAGCGCCGCAGCGGTCGCATCGGTCGGCGACGGTCAGCGGCTTGGTTGGGGCAAGGGCTCCAGTCACGGCACCTTCCTCATGCTCGGGGTCGGTACTTAGGACAACATCTAACCCGACGCTGGCGTTCCCAACCTGGTTCTTCGTACGCCCACAGCAGAATGGCCCAATAAGTGACCGAGGTCACATTAGGCGGCGTCCCAGCGGAACAGGCGCACGGCGATCAAGGCGCCGACGACCGCGACCCCCAGCAGAACGGCGATCTGGGGCAGTGCGGAGGTCGGCCCGAGGCCCCGGCCCATCACATTGAGCATGCCCTCGTTGAGATAGCGCAGCGGGAAGATGTAGGACAGCGTCCGCATCCAGGCAGGCGAGGCGTCCAGCGGGAAGAACGAGCCGCCCAGGAACGCCATCGGCAGCACGATCAGCTGGGTCACCGCCTGGGCGGTCTCCTGCGTCTTGGCCCACGCTCCGATCAGCATGCCGATCGACAGGAAGGCCAGCACCCCCGCGACCACCATCGGGATCGCCATCCACCAGGCGCCGCTCAGCTTCAGGCCGAACATCGGGAGCTGCGCCACGATCACGAACAGCGCGAACTGGACGAGGGCCACGGCGAGGCTGACCGCCACGCGCGCGGCGAACACGGTGGGGATGGGCGCCGGGGAGAGCTGGAGTCGGCGCAGGATGCCCTTGGTCCGCCACGTGACGAGCGTCTGGGACGCCCCGAAGACGCCCGCCGACGCCAGCGCCCAGCCCAGCAGGCTCGGCGTGAAGAACTGGATGGCCTTCAGCGAGTCGTCCTCCACCTGCTGGTCGGTCAGCCGGTAGGCGGGCGGCTTGCCGGAGACGGAGAGGTTCGCCGACTGGACGAGCGAGTTCATCAGCCCCCGCACCGTCCCGGACTTGACCTGGTCGGCAGCCGAGTAGTGGACGACCAGCTCGCCCCCGCGCTGCTCCACGACGGCGTCCGCGTCGCCCTTCTCCACCGTGCGCAGGGCGGCGGCGCGGTCGGAGGCCTTCTCGACCTTCATGACCTTGGACAGTTCGCCCGCTCCCTGCGCCACCGCCTGGTCGAGGACCGGCGCCTTGCCCACCTCCAGGACCTTCACCTTGGACGTCGACTGGTGGCCGAAGATCCCGCCGAAGACGACCAGGAACATCAGGGGGAACAGCACCGTGAAGAACAGCGCGGTGCGGTCGCGCCGGAAGCCCAGGAACATCGCCCTGGACAGGCTCTTGAAACTCTCGAACGTGCTCACGCCCTGTACTCCCGTCCGGTGAGCTCCAGAAAGACGTCCTCAAGGGTGGCGCCGCGGATCTGGACGCCGTCCAGCGCGTCCTTGGCGGCCATGGCGGCGACCACCGCGGAGGGGTCGCGGGTGGAGATGGTGAGCGAGACGCCGTCGTCCTCGGCCTCGTCCGCGCCCGGGAGGAGCCGCGCGTCGGCGACGTCCAGGACGCCGCTGGCGATGCTGATCCTGGCGGGGGCGTCGAGCCCGCGCACCAGGACCGCCGGCGGGCCGAGGCGCAGGATCCTGCCCGCGTCCATGATGGCGACGCGGTCGCAGAGGCTCTCGGCCTCGTCCATGTAGTGCGTGGTCAGGACGATGGTGCGGCCCTCGGTGTTGATCGACCGGAGCACGTCCCACAGGTTGCGGCGCGCCTGCGGGTCCAGCGCGGCGGTGGGTTCGTCCAGGAAGACGAGCTCGGGGTCGTGCACGAGCGCGCACGCGATGGACAGGCGCTGCGCCTGGCCGCCCGAGAGCTTCTCGACACGGGTGTCGGCCTTGTCGTCCAGGCCGACCAGTTCGAGCATCGCGTCGGCCTTCTTCGCCGGGACGCCGTAGAGGGAGCCGAACGTCCGCAGTTGCTCGCGCGCGGTCAGCCGCTCGAAGAACGACGACGCCTGCAACTGGACGCCGATCCTGGGGAGCAGCTTGGAGTTGCGGGGCCAGGGGGACAGGCCGAGGACGGTGAGGTCCCCCTCGTCCGGCTCCCGCAGTCCCTCGATGATCTCCAGCGTGGTGGTCTTGCCCGCGCCGTTCGGCCCGAGGATGCCGAAGAACTCGCCCTCCTCGACGGCGAACGTCACCCCGTCCACGGCCCGGACGTCCCCGTATCGCTTGCGGAGGCCCGTGACCTCGATCGTTTGCGCCATGCGAGGACAGTAGGGAGAAAACAGGCTTTCGCACACCCATCCAAAGGTGGAGGTCCGGGTCTAGAAGTCGGAGTGCGGGTAGCCTGGCGAACCGTACGGGCCCTCCCGCGCCGGCGTGCGGAACGTCGGCGGCGGCGAGCCTTTCGGTGGATTGTCGGCGGCCGGGGGTACCCTGCTGCCGACCGTCCTACCCCCGAGGAGCACACGCACGTTGACCGCCGCGACCGCCGAAGCGACAACCGAAGACCCGCACGGCTACTCCGCCCGGCACCTCTCGGTGCTGGAGGGGCTGGAGGCCGTGCGCAAGCGACCCGGCATGTACGTCGGGTCGACCGACAGCCGTGGCCTCGCGCACTGCCTGTGGGAGATCGTCGACAACTGCGTCGACGAGGCCCTCGCCGGCTACTGCACCCACATCAGCGTGACGCTGCACGCCGACGGCTCCTTCGAGGTGGGCGACAACGGCCGCGGCATCCCCGTCGACCTGGAGCCGAAGACGGGCCTGCCCGGCGTCGAGCTCGTCATGACGCGGCTGCACGCCGGCGGCAAGTTCGGCGGCGTGTCCTACACGGCCTCCGGCGGCCTGCACGGCGTCGGCGCCTCCGTGGTCAACGCCCTGTCCGCGCGGGTGGACGTGGAGGTCGACCGCGACGGCCACACCCACGCGATCAGCTTCCGGCGCGGCCTGCCCGGCGAGTTCGCCGACGAGGGCCGCCCGAACGCCCGGTTCAAGAAGAAGTCGGGCCTGCGGCAGATCCGCAAGGTCGCCAAGAAGACCACCGGGACCCGCACCCGCTTCTGGCCCGATCTGCAGATCTTCCTGAAGGACGCCACGGTCGAGCAGTCCCTCGTCCTCGACCGGATGCGGCAGACCGCGTTCCTCATCCCGGGCCTGACCATCGACGTCCGCGACGAGCGCGGCGAGGAGGTCGTCGACGAGACGTTCCGGTTCGACGGCGGCATCAGCGAGTACTGCTCCTACCTCGCCAAGGACGCCCCGATCGTCGACGTGCTGCGGCTCCAGGGGCGCGGCCACTTCACCGAGACCGTCCCCGTCCTCGACGACCAGGGCCACCTGACGCCGACCGACGTCGAGCGCGACCTCGAGGTCGACGTCGCGCTGCGCTGGGGCAACGGCTACGACACCATCACCAGGTCGTTCGTCAACGTGATCGCCACCCCGAAGGGCGGCACGCACGTGCGCGGCTTCGACCGCGCCCTGCTCAAGGTGCTCAACGAGCAGCTCCGCGCCGTGAAGCTGCTGAAGAACGGCGACGAGGACGTCCTCAAGGAGGACATCCTGGAGGGCCTCACCGCCGTGGTGACGGTCCGGCTGCCCGAGCCGCAGTTCGAGGGGCAGACCAAGGAGGTCCTCGGCACGTCCGCGGCGACGCGCATCGTCTCCCAGGTCGTGCAGCGCGAGCTCCGCGCGATCTTCGAGAACCCCTCGCGCGGGCAGAAGCAGCCGCTGCGCGCCGTCCTGGAGAAGGTGGTCGGCGCGGCCAAGACCCGCATCGCCGCCCGCACCCAGCGCGACAACCAGCGCCGCAAGAACGCCCTGGAGAACTCCGCCCTCCCGGCCAAGCTCGTCGACTGCCGCTCCGCCGACGACCGCAGCGAGCTGTTCATCGTCGAGGGCGACTCGGCGCTCGGCACGGCCAAGCTGGCCCGCAACTCCGAGTTCCAGGCGCTCCTGCCGATCCGCGGCAAGATCCTGAACGTGCAGAAGGCGTCCGTCGCCGACATGCTGAAGAACGCCGAGTGCGCCGCGATCATCCAGGTGCTCGGCGCCGGCTCGGGGCGCACGTTCGACGTCGACGCCGCCCGCTACGGGCGCGTGGTGATTCTCGCCGACGCCGACGTCGACGGCGCGCACATCCGCACGCTGCTGCTCACCCTCTTCCACCGCTACATGCGGCCGATGCTGGAGGCCGGGCGCATCTACTCCGCCGTCCCGCCGCTGCACCGCATCGAGCTGGTCAAGCCGCGCAAGGGCCAGGAGAAGTACATCTACACCTACTCCGACGCCGAGCTGCGGCAGCGGCTCGTCGAGCTGGAGCGCAAGGGCCAGCGCTGGAAGGAGCCGATCCAGCGCTACAAGGGCCTCGGTGAGATGGACGCCGACCAGCTGGCGGAGACGACGCTCGACCCGCGGCACCGGGTGCTGCGCCGCGTCCGCATCGAGGACGCGGAGGAGGCGGGCAAGGTGTTCGACCTGCTGATGGGCAGCGAGGTCGCCCCGCGCCGCGCGTTCATCACCGCCGGAGCCACCGAGCTGGACGTGGAGCGCATCGACACCTGAGCGAGGGCCTCCACCCTGGGGTGGAGGCCGGGAAGTCCAGCCGGGCGCCGATTCTCGCAGGGGCCGTCCCTGCCTACCCTCAGGGTATGACCACGCTGGACGACACACTCGCCGCTGCCATCACCGCTCCGGTCCGGCACCGGCGGACGCGAGCGCGCCCCGCCGAGGCGCACCTGGCGCACGGCGTCCCGCCCGTACTCGCGGCGGCGCTCGCCCAGGACCCGGCCGGCGAGCGGGGGGCGACGAGCCCGCAGGCGACCGTGCCTGACGGTGCGGTGCCGGGCGGTGTCGTGCCGTGAGGAATCCCGGGGAGCGGACCATCCGTCTCGTGCTCTTGGGCGTCCTGCTGACCTGGGCTCTCATCGCTTACCTTCGCGGGCTCCTCAGGGCCGATCCCGCTCCCGCGCTGCACGGTGCCGGCCTGGCCCTCGTGGTGCTCAACGCGGTCATGCTCGCCCTGCTGGGGAGCGGCATCTGGTTCGGAAGGGAGAGCGGGGCGCCGCACCGGCGCCTGGGCGTCGTCCTCCTGCTGGGGGCCCTCGGTACGGCGATGGCGCTGTACGCGCTCGCCCCTGACGTCGGCAGCGGGTTCTTCATCTCCATGGCCGGGCTCTGGATGCTGCTGATGTGGCTGCCGGTGCCGGGGGGCATCACGGTGAGCGCGCTGACGATCGCCGTGATCGGCGGGCTGGGGGAGGTGTTCGCCTCAGGCGGCGCCGACCTCGGCCAGATGGCGGCGGTCGCGGGCATCACCCTGGGCGCGCTCGCGAGCCGCCGGGGCAAGGCCGCGCAGGAGGCGACCCGGCGCGCGGAGGCGGCCAACGCGGTCCTGGCGGAGCGGTCGCACATCGCGCGGGAGATCCACGACATCCTGGCCCACTCGCTGTCGGCGCAGATCGTCCACCTCGAGGGGGCGCGGCTGCTGCTGGCGCGGGACGGCGACCGCGTCCAGGCCCTGGACCGGGTCGAGCGCGCACGGAACCTCGCCCGCTCCGGCCTGGAGGAGACCAGGCGGGCCCTGGCCACGCTCCGCGGGGAGATACCGCAGCCCAAAGAGGTCATCCAGGAGCTCGCCGAGGAGTTCTACGCCAGTACCGGGCGGCCCTGCGACGTGCGCGTGACCGGCGCACCGCGCGAGCTGCCCCCGCAGGCCGGGCTCGCGGTCGTCCGGACGGCGCAGGAGGCGCTCACCAATGTCCGCAAGCACGCCCCCGGCGCGCGCGCCCAGGTCGCTCTGCGCTACCTCACCGGCAAGGTGGAGCTCGAAGTGACCGACACGGGCGGCACGGAGCCCGTCGAGGAGCTGGGCGGCGGCGGTTACGGCCTCGTGGGGATGCGGGAGCGTGCGGAGTTGATCGATGGCACGCTGGTCACCGGACCGGACGGCAAGGGATTCCGCGTGTCCCTCAGCGTGCCGGCCTGACGGGAGGGGCGAGCGGTGAGCGACTCGGCGAGGATCCTGGTCGTCGACGACCAGACCGTGGTGCGGGAGGGGCTGGTCCTCCTGCTGGAACTGCTGCCCGGCATCGAGGTCGCGGGCGCGTGCGGCGACGGCGAGCGGGCCGTGGCGATGGTCGGTGAGCTGCGTCCCGACGTCGTCCTGATGGACCTGCGCATGCCGCGGATGGACGGCGTGGAGGCGACCCGCCGCATCAGGGAGGCGTACCCGGACGTCGGGATCGTCGTCCTCACCACCTACGCCGACGATGAGTCGATCTTCGCCGCGCTGCGTGCCGGAGCCCGCGGCTACCTCACCAAGGACGCCGACGCCGACGAGATCGCCCGCGCCGTCGCCGCCGTCCGCGGGGGCGCCTCGCAGCTCGACCCGGCCGTCCAGCGCCGCCTGGTCGAGGCCGTGGCCGCCGGCGACGCCCCTCGCCGGGCCGCGGGCGGCGGGCTGCCGGACGGCCTGACCCGGCGCGAGGCGGAGGTGCTTGCCCTCATCGCCCAGGGGCGCTCCAACGCCGAGATCGCGGGCGACCTGTTCATCTCCGAGGCGACCGTCAAGACGCACATCAACAACCTGTTCGCGAAGGCGAACCTCCGCGACCGGGCCCAGGCCGTCACCTACGCCTTCAGGCACGGCCTCGGCGGATGATCTTCGGTCAGCGTCCGGCAAGGCGCTGGTCAAAGCCCCCTCCCGGGCGTCCGCGCCGCCCCAGCATGGGACCGTGCTCAGAACCTGCATGATCGCGGACTACCTGCGCCCCTACGCGCAATGGCGGATCAACCGCCCCGACCCGTGCGACGACGGCCGCAACGCCCGCGCCGCGATCGGCCTCATCGACGCGGCCGCCTACGTGACCGGGCTGGACGACAGCGAGCGCGTCATCGTGCGCATGGCCATCGCCGGCTGCTTCACCCTGGGCCGCTTCAACCCGGGGGCGGAGGGGGAGAAGGTCATCCGGTTCTGGCACTACGACGACGCCTCCGGCGGCCCGGCCGACCTCCTGCGGACCCTGGCGGACTGCGCCGAACGCGGCCTGCGGACCCCGGTGCCGCGTCCGCGCGAAGCCCAGAGCACCCTGGCGCGACCCTCCGCCTCAGGGTAACCAAGCGATCGCTTGCTAGGCTTCGGACATGCCCTCCCAGGACCACATGAAGCAGGCGCTCCAGGCCTACGTCGACACCTTCAACGCCGGCGACGCGACCGCCGTCTGCGGCCTCTACGCCGACGACGCCGTCATCGAGGACCCGGTCGGCCACCCCCCGATCAGCGGCCGCGCCGCCATCGAGGAGTTCTACTCCAACGCCATCGCCGGCGGCGCCAAGCTCACGCTCGACGCGCCCATCCGCGGCTCCCACGGCGACCGCGCCGCGATGGCCTTCACCGTCGACGTCCCCGGCCCTGCGCGTCCACGCCATCGACGTCATGACCTTCGACGAGGAAGGCAAGATCGTCCGCATGGAGGCCCACTGGGGCCCCGACGACATCGAGACCTGACCTCCGGGGCCCCTCGCCGCGCCGCCACGGGAGGCGGTCTCAAGGTGTGGCCGGATCTGGACGGCGACTTTCTGTGGTCGAGCGGCTATCACAGGTGAGAGCTTCGCGACGCGAACAGGCCCTCGCTCTAATGCCGGTATGTGCACACTCCGTAATCAAGTGAGCCATCGAGACCTCTGGCGCCCGAGTGTGACGGGGTGAACACTCCTTGTGTTCGGTCCCTGGCTCACCTGCCGTCGCTCACGCCTCAGACTCGCCCCGCGCCTGCGGGGTGCGTGGACTCCGGCGGCGGGGAGCCACCGTCGAAGGAGAACACATGCCGTCGATCAAGACCACCGCTCTGGCCCTGGCCGCGACCGCCGCGGTGACCGGCCTGGCCACCGCCGGAGTCGCCAGCGCCCAGACCCCCACCGAGCCCGCCGCGGCTCGGGCCGCCGCCGTTCCGCCGGGCTATCAGATCGTCACCCTGCCGAACGCCAACGTCCCCAACTTCCAGCGCCGGACCGTCTACTGCCCCGGCAGCAAGCACGTCCTCGGAGGCGGCGGGGAGGCGCAGGGCAACGGCGCCATCCTCGTCGGCTCGTTCCCCACCCCCGACGGGCGCGGCTGGATCGCGCTCGGCCGCCAGATCGGCTACAACGACGTCGGCATCAGCGTCTACGCGATCTGCGCCGACTGACGTAACCCCTTCCGCCGCCCGGCAGGCCTCTCCCGCGCCGGGCGACGAAGGGCAGAGGCCCCGGGCGGGTTCCGCCCGGGGCCTCGCGCGTCATTCCTCTTCGGACGGGCCGTCGTCTTCGGGAACGGGGCCGATGGGGCCGCTGACGGCGGTCAGGGGCTTGTCCAGCGGCTCACCGGAGCCGTCCCGGCGGCCCATCGTGACGTTGAGCGTCGCCGGCCTGCCGCTCGGGCCCGCGGCCCGCAGGGGCGTCAGGGCCGCCCACGCCTGGACCAGGACGTCCTCGCCCTTGAGGAAGCGGTGGGCGCGGACGCCGCCGGTGGCGCGGCCCTTCGGCGGGAAGTCGGCGAAGTCGGCGAGTTTGATCGCGCCGGCCTGGGTGCCGGGCAGCGCCGAGGACGAGCCGGAGACCGTGATGACGCGCGCCTCGCGGGACGGGTCGAGGGCGCCGAACCACAGCACGCTCGCGCCGGAGCCGAGCTTGATGCCCGCCATGCCTCCGGCGGCCCGGCCCTGGGGACGGACGAGGGAGGCGGCGAAGTGCAGGAGCTGGGCGTCGGTGCTGATGAAGACGAGGTGCTGCTCTTCGGACATCAGCTGGACCGCGCCGATCACGCGGTCGCCGTCCTTGAGGCCGATGACCTCGAACTCGTCGCGGTTGGCGGGGAAGTCGGGGACGACCCGTTTCACCACGCCCTGGGCGGTGCCCAGCGCGAGGCCGCCGCCTTCCTCGCCGACGGAGGCGATGCCCACGACCGTCTCGTCCGGCTCCAGGTCGACGTACTCGGTGACCGGTGCCCCGCCCGCCAGGGACGGGGGCGTCGCGGACGGCGGCAGCGTCGGCAGGTCGAGGACGTCGATGCGGATCATCCGGCCCAGCGAGGTCACCGCGCCGACCTGGCCGCGGGCCGTGGCGGGCACGACCGAGGTCAGCACGTCGTGCGCGGCGCGGGGGCCGCTGTCGGGCAGCGGCGAGGCGTCGTGCGTGCGGGCCATGAGGCCGGTGGCGGACAGCAGCACCGTGCACGGGTCGTCGGCCACCTCCAGCGGAACGGCCTCCGCGGCGGTGTGGCCCGAGGACTCCAGCAGGATGGTGCGGCGCGGGGTCGCGAACTCCTTGACGACCTCGCCCATCTCCCGGGAGACGACGCCGCGCAGCTTGCGCTCCGAGTCGAGGATCGCGGTCAGCTTGGCGATCTCCTTGGCGAGCTGCTCCTTCTCCTTCTCCAGCTCCAGGCGGTCGAAGCGGGTGAGGCGGCGCAGCGGGGTGTCGAGGATGTACTGCGCCTGGATCTCCGACAGCTCGAAGATCTGCATGAGGCGCTGCTTGGCCTGGGCGGCGTCGTCGCTCTGCCGGATGACCTGGATGACCTCGTCGATGTTCAGCAGGGCGACGAGCAGGCCCTCCACCAGGTGGAGGCGGTCCTCGCGCTTGCGGCGCCGGAAGAGGGAGCGCCGGCGGACGACGTCGATGCGGTGGTCGATGTAGACCTGGAGCAGGTCGCGCAGGCCGAGGGTGCGGGGCTGGCCGTCGACCAGGGCGACGTTGTTGATGCCGAACGTCTCCTCCATCGGCGTGAGCCGGTAGAGGTCGGCGAGGACGGCCTCGGGGTTGAAGCCGTTCTTGATCTCGATGACCAGGCGGAGGCCGACCGTGCGGTCGGTGAGGTCCTTCAGGTCGGCGATGCCCTGGATCTTCTTGGCGTTGACCAGTTCCTTGATCTTGGCCTTCACCCGCTCGGGGCCGACGGCGTAGGGCAGCTCGCTCACGATGATGCCCTTGCGGCGGGGCGTGACGCTCTCGATGGAGACCGTGGCGCGGGTGCGGAACGTCCCCCGGCCGCGCTCGTAGGCGTCGCGGATGCCGTCCAGCCCGACGATCTTCCCGCCGGTGGGCAGGTCGGGGCCGGGCACGAAGCGCATCAGCTCCTCGAGCGTGGCGTCCGGGTGGTCGATCAGGTGCCGGGCCGCGGCGACGACCTCGCCGAGGTTGTGCGGCGCCATGTTCGTGGCCATCCCGACCGCGATACCGGACGCGCCGTTGACCAGCAGGTTCGGGAACGCGGCGGGCAGCACCTCCGGCTCCTGCTCCTGCCCGTCGTAGTTGGGCCGGAAGTCGACGGTGTCCTCGTCGATGGAGGTGACCATCAGCATCGCCTCGCGGGACAGCCGCGCCTCGGTGTACCGCATGGCGGCGGGCATGTCGTCGCCGCCGAGCGACCCGAAGTTGCCGTGCCCGTCCACGAGCGGCATCCGCATCGCCCAGGGCTGCGCCATCCGCACCATCGCGTCGTAGATGGCGCTGTCGCCGTGCGGGTGCAGCTTGCCCATGACCTCGCCGACGACGCGGGCGCACTTGACGTGCCCGCGGTCGGGGCGCAGCCCCATCTCGTTCATCGAGTAGAGGATCCGGCGCTGGACGGGCTTCATGCCGTCGCGCGCGTCGGGAAGCGCCCGCTGGTAGATGACCGAGTAGGCGTATTCGAGGAAGCTGCCGCGCATCTCGTCGGAGACGTCGACGTCGACGATGTTCTCCTCGAAGTCCGGCGGAGGTGGAGGGGCTTGGGATCCGCGTCGTGCCATGCCCCACATTGTGGCCGGTCCCGGGGACATCTTTGGCCCGCCTCACCGGGTGATCCGGCCAAGTCGGCGGATCGATCCCGTTTCGTCACCTCCGCGGACCTGGCAGATTGAGCGGGAACCGTTTCGGTTTTCCCAGGTGGGAGTTCGTCGAGCAGGTGGAGGTTTCGTTGAGCGGGCTGGCCGACTTCCAGAACTCGATCTATCTGCAGGGGCTCGGGGACGTCCTGCCGGCGCTGCCGACGGACCTGACGAGGCTGGAGGGCCTCGCGGAGCGGGCGCTGTCGGCGCGGGCGTTCGGATACGTGGCGGGGTCGGCGGGCAGCGAGGCGACCGCGCGGGCCAACCGCGCCGCGTTCGACCGGTGGCGGATCGTCCCGCGGATGCTGCGGGACGTCGCCGAGCGCGACCTGTCGGTGACGGTCCTCGGCACTCCGATGCCGTCGCCGGTCCTGCTCGGCCCCATCGGCGTGCAGTCGATCTTCCATCCGGACGGCGAGCTGGCCGTCGCGCGGGCGGCCGCTGCCGAGGGGCTGACGATGGTGCTGAGCACCGCGTCCTCGTTCGGCATCGAGGAGGTCGCGGAGGCGAACGGGGACGGGCCGCGCTGGTACCAGCTGTACTGGCCCAAGGACAGGGAGCTCGCCGTCAGCTTCCTGGAGCGGGCGAAGGCGGCCGGGTACACCGCCCTCGTCGTCACGCTCGACACGTTCACGCTGGCGTGGCGTCCGCGCGACCTGGACCAGGCCTACCTGCCGTTCCTGCGCGGCATCGGGGTGGCGAACTACTTCAGCGACCCGGTGTTCCAGAAGGCGGTCGGCGGGCCCGTGACGGAGGCCAACCGCGACATGGCGCTGCTGCACTGGGTCGCCAACTTCGGCAATCCCAGCCTGACCTGGGACGACCTGCTCTTTCTGCGCGAGCACTGGGACGGGCCGATCGCGCTCAAGGGCATCCAGCATCCCGACGACGCCCGGCAGGCGGTGGACGCCGGGATGGACGCCGTCATCGTCTCCAACCACGGCGGGCGGCAGGTGGACGGCGCGGTCGCCTCGCTGGACGCGCTGCCCGGCGTGGTCGACGCCGTCCGCGACCAGGCGACGGTCCTCTTCGACAGCGGTATCCGGACCGGGGCGGACATCGTCAAGGCGCTCGCCCTCGGCGCCAGGGCGGTCCTGGTCGCGCGCCCGTACGCGTACGGGCTGGCACTGGGCGGCCAGACGGGTGTCCAGCACGTCCTGCGCTGCCTCCAGGCCGAACTGGAGCTGACCATGGCGCTATCCGGCGTCAAGCGTCCGGACGAGCTGAAGCCGGAAATCCTCGTCCGCGCCTAGACGGCGCGTACGAGCACGGTGGGTAGGAGCAGGGCCCGCCCGGACTTTCGCGGGCGAATGCGGGTAGGGAGACGCGCATGCGCTGGCCCGATCACGCCATCTGGTGGCACGCCTATCCCCTCGGTTTCGTCGGCGCCGAACGCGAGGCCGCCGTCGCGCCGGAGCCGCGGCTCGGACGGATCGGCGGCTGGCTCGACCATCTCGTCGGCCTCGGCTGCAACGGCCTCGCGCTCGGCCCGGTGTTCGCGTCCGAGACGCACGGCTACGACACCGTCGACCACTACCGGGTCGATCCCCGGCTCGGCGGCGAGGACGACCTGCGGCGACTGATCGACGAGGCGTCGGACAAGGGCGTCCGCGTGCTGCTCGACGGCGTCTTCAACCACGTCGGACGCGGGTTCGCCCCGTTCGCCGATGTCGCCTCCAAGGGCGACGCCTCCGCCTACCGGAAGTGGTTCCATGCCGACCTGCGCACGTTCGAGGGCCACGACCGGCTCGTCACCCTGAACCACGCCGAACCCGAGGTCGCCGACTACGTCACCGACGTCATGACCCACTGGCTGGCGCGCGGCGTGGACGGATGGCGCCTCGACGCCGCCTACGCCGTCCCGCCGGACTTCTGGCGGACGGTCACAGACCGCGTCCGCGCGCGTTTTCCCGATGCCTGGCTCGTCGGCGAGGTCATCCACGGCGACTACGCGGGCCTTGTGAAACAGACCGGTTTCGACTCCGTCACCCAGTACGAGCTGTGGAAGGCCATCTGGAGCTCGCTGAACGACCGGAACTTCTTCGAACTCGCCCACGCGCTCGACCGCCACAACGGGATGCTGGCCACGTTCGCCCCGCAGACCTTCCTCGGCAATCACGACGTGACCCGCATCGCCACCCGGCTGACCGAACGGCGCGCTCTGGCCCACGCGCTCGTGGTCCTGATGACCGTCGGCGGCGTCCCGACCATCTACGCCGGTGACGAGTTCGCTTTCGAAGGCGTCAAGGAGGAGCGCGAAGGCGGGGACGACGCCATACGGCCGCCGTTCCCCGACCGTCCCGGCGACGTTGCCGGGCACGGCGGCGCACACCACCGCCTTCACCAGGACCTGATCGGCGTGAGGCGGCGCCACCCCTGGCTCGTCCGGGCGCGGACCACGGCGGCCACCTTGACCAATACGGCCTTCTCCTACACCGTGGAGGACGGCCCGGAGCGGCTGGCGGTCGTCCTGAACACGGGCGATGAGCCCGCCCGGGTGAGTCTGCCCGCCGCCGGCTGGACACGCGTGGCCGGTGAGGCGGCCTTCACTGGGGACGGCGCGGAAGTCCCGCCCTCCGGATGGGCGATCGCCGAACCATGACATCCGTCATGGGTCACCCCTGAGAACTTCATGATCGTTTCCTGACGTCCGTGACTGCGCGCCCGCGCGGTCGCCGGACACCATGGAAGCCATGAAGGCACCTGTGATCGAGGTACGCGACCTGGACCTGAACGAGGCCGTGCGCAACGTCTCGTTCACCGTGGCGCGGGGCGAGGTCTACGCGCTGCTGGGCCGCTACGGGTCCGGCAAGACGGCCCTCCTGGAGATCCTCGCGGGGCTGCGGCGCCCCACCGGCGGAACCGTCCGGCTTCGCGGCGCCGACCCCTACACCGACCGCGACGCCGCGCGCGCCGGCGCCGTGTGGCGCGACGGCGGCCTCTTCCCGGGGCTGACCGTCGCCGAGGTCGTCGACACCTGGCGGCGCTGGACCCTCGACCCGATCACCCGCGACCAGGCGCTGCGCATGACCGGCCTCGCCCGCCACGCCGGCGTGCCGTTCGAGCGGCTGACGGCCGGGCGGCGGCGCCTGCTCGACCTGGCCCTGGCCCTGGTCGGACGGTCGGACGTGCTCGTCCTCGACGAGCCCACCGCCGGGCTCGACGGCGCCGCCGCGCGCGAGGTGTGGTCGGTGCTGGCGAGGCTGGCCGCGGACGGCGTCGCCGTGGTCGTCACCACCCGCGACCCGGCCGAGGCGTGCCGCGCCGACCGGGTCGGGATCCTGGACGAGGGCCGCCTGGTCACCGGCCGGGACGCCGCCCGGCTCCGCGCCGCCTGAGCCCCCCGCGCCCCCCCCTGACGGCCGCATACGCTGGGCGCGTGCAGCCCAGGATCCCCCGTCCCACCGTCATCGCCGCGATCATCGTGGGGATGACGATGCTGACGCTGGCCGGATCCCTGCTGCAGGCACTCTGGTACGAGATCGTCGACAGGAGGGACGCCGGACGCCTGCTCCTGGCCCTCGCCGGGACCGGTGCGGCCTTCGGCCTCTACGCCCGCCTCCTGTGGCAGAACCTGATGCGCCGCACCGCCCCCGCGCACCGGCTCGGGCTCGCCGCGATCGCGGTGATCTGCTGGGCGCTGCCCCCGCTGCTCGGCACCGGTCAGGGCTGGGGCAACGCGCTCCTGGTCCCCGCCGGGCTGATCGCCGTCGTGCTCCCGGTGCGCGAGGCGATCGTCACGGCCGCCGCGGCGACCGTCCTGACCCCGGTCTACGGCCAGCTTCTCGGGCTCCCCGCGCTCACGGTCCTGTACGAGGTGGCGGGCGTGCCGCTCGGCGCCTTCTCCGGATACGTCACGGTCTGGCTGTTCCACGTCGTCCAGGAGCTCCGGGAGGCGCGCGCGGAGCTGGCCCGGTCCGCGGTGGGGGAGGAGCGCCTCCGGTTCGCCCGCGACCTGCACGACGTCCTCGGCCACAGCCTCCAGGCCGTCGCGCTGCGCGCCGAGGTGGCCGAACGGTACCTCGAACGCGACGACGGCCGCGTCCGCAAGGAGCTGACCGAGATCCAGACGATGTCGCGGGACGCGGTGCGGGACGTGCGCGAGGTCGTCCGCGGCTACCGCGCCACGTCCCTGCGCACCGAGCTGGACGGCATGTCCGCCGTCCTGCGCGCCGCCGGGATCCGCTGCGAGCGCCCCGAGGTCTCGCCGGAGCTGCCCGCCCACGTCCACGAACCGCTCGGCTGGGTCGCCCGCGAGGCCGCCACCAACGTCCTGCGGCACTCCAGCGCCACCTGGTGCGAGATCACCGTCCGGGCCGGCCGCGACCGCGTCCAGCTGGAGATCGTCAACGACGGCGCCGCGCGCCGCGCCGCCGGGGACGCCGGCAGCGGCCTGGCAGGCCTCGCCGAACGGATCACGGCCGCCGGCGGCCGCTTCCGGGCGGGCCCCGGGGGCGACGGGACGTTCCGGGTGACGGCCGCCGTCCCCGCGAAGGGAGACGCATGATCCGCGTGCTGCTCGCCGACGACCACCTCCTGATCAGGGAGGCGCTCGTCCTGCTGCTGGAGACCGAGGACGGCATCGAGGTCGCCGCCGACGTCGGGCGCGGCGACGAGGCGGTGGAGCGCGCCCTCGCCCTCAGGCCCGACGTCGCCGTCCTCGACATCGACATGCCCGGCCTGGACGGCCTCGCCGCGGCCGAGCGGCTGTCCCGCGAGCTGCCCGCCTGCCGCCTGGTGATCGTCACCGCGCACGGCCGCCCCGGCAACCTGCGCCGCGCCATGGCCGCCGGAGTCCGCGGCTTCCTCGGCAAGGACGCGCCCGGCCGCCGCCTCGCCCAGGTCATCCGGCAGGTCGCCGGCGGCGCCCGCTACATCGACCCCCAGCTCGCCGCCGACGCCCTCGCCGCCGAGGAGTGCCCCCTCACCCCACGCGAACTCGACACCCTCCGCGCCGCCGCCGACGGCGCCCCCGTCTCCCGCATCGCGCGCACCCTGGGCCTCTCCGAGGGCACCGTCCGCAACTACCTCTCGGCCGCCGTCACCAAACTGGGCACCGACAACCGCCACACCGCCGCCCGCACAGCAAGAGACCTGGGCTGGTTGTAGCGCTCCCGACAGCGAACACAACGCCTGCACCGACCTCGATGGCCGCGATCGCGTCCGAAGGCAGATTCGAGCGAAGCAAGAATCTGATCGCGAAGCGAGCCTTTGGGCGAGTCGGAGCGATGCCAGCGATCGCCGCAGTTCCCGACGATGGAGGGCCGCCAAGGCCCGAAGGAGGAGGGCACTGCAATAGGCACAGCAATGAATCAGCGTCTGGCTAGGACCAGGGAGCCTCGTTTGGTTATGGGAAGGGGGGTGCGTAGGCGGGTGGCGGCCTCGGTGGCCTGGGGGCGGGGGACCGCGCGGGCGATCAGGTAGTCGCGGACGGCGGCCTGGTCGGGGAGGGTGATCAGCGGGGCGTCCCAGCGCTCCACCTCGACCTCGCCGAAGAGTTCGCCGACGCGGGCCGGGGCCTCCTCGGCGTCGAACGTGGTCGGCTCGGGGCGCCACACCGGCGACAGCTCGGGGCTGTCGGTCCGGCAGATCGCGGTGACCAGCAGGAGGCCGCCAGGGGCGAGGACGCGGCGGGCCTCGCGCAGCGCCCGCTCGGGGTCGTCCAGTTGGGGGAGCAGGTTCACGGCCACGGCGGCGTCGAACGTCCCGTCCCGGAAGGGCAGGCGCAGCGCGTCGGCCCGCAGGCGCGGCGCCGGGTGGGCGGACACGAGGTCGGCGGAGACGTCCAGCCCGACGAGCCGGAACGGCGGCGGGTGGGGGAGGGCGTCGCTGAGGGCGCCCTCCCCGCAGCCGATGTCCAGGACGCGGGACGCGCCCGAGCCCAGCAGCTTGGAGGCGATGTGGTCGTGCAGGCTCCGCGCCCCGATCAGGTACTTCCTGACGACTCTGGCGGCGAGGCGGAAGCGTTCGGAGCCGGAGTCGTGGTCGGGTGTGAGGGCCATGCGGACAGTCTTCCCGGTGTACCGTCCGGAAAGCGTCGTCAGGCGGTGACGCCTCCGTCGACGACCAGGTCGTGTCCGACGACGTGGGACGAGGCGCCGGAGGCCAGCCACAGGATGGTCTCGGCCACTTCTCCGGTTTCGGACACCCGGCCGGACGGCGCGGAGGTGCGCATCCGCTCGGCGCGCTCGGCGTGCGACTCGCCCGGGAGCAGCGACATCGGCGTGTCGGTGGCGCCCGGGCTGACCGCGTTGACGCGGACGCCGTCGGCGACGTGGTCGAGGGCGGCGGTGCGGGTGAGGACGCTGACCGCCGCCTTGGAGGCCGCGTAGGCCGCGAGGCCGGGCCGGCGCCCGTGCGCGCCGATGTTGGACGAGACGTTGACGATCGCCCCGCCGCCGTGGGCGCGCATGTGGGCGATCTCGTGCTTCATCGACAGGAACACGCCGGTCAGGTTCACCGCCAGGACGGCGTTCCAGGCGGCGGGGTCGATGTCGGCGACGGGTCCGGCGGCGCTGAAGATCCCGGCGTTGTTGACGGCGACGTGGAGGCCGCCGTGGCGGCCCGCGACCGCCTCGACCATTCCGGCGGCCGACGCGGGGTCGGCCACGTCCGCGACGACGTGGTCGGCCCGGTCCGAGCCGATCTCCTTCACGGCCGCGGCCAGCGCGGCCTCGTCGCGTCCGGCCAGGACGACCAGCGCGCCCTCGCGGGCGAAGGCGTGCGCGGTGGCGCGGCCGATGCCGCCCGCGCCGCCGGTGATGAGGACGATCTTGCTGTCGAATCGCATACCGGGCTCCAAATAATAGATCGATCGGTCTTGAATAAGGGGCGAAAGAAGCCCCGCCGGGCGGCGGGGCGGGTCCGGTCAGGTGAGCAGGGCGGCGGCCTGGCGGGCCGCGTCGCGGAGGCGGTGGTCGTCGGCGGGGGCGCGGCCGAGGACGCGCATGCCCTGGAACAGGACGAGCAGGAGGCGGGCGAGCGCCCGGGGGGCCTTGTCCGCGGGCAGCTCGCCCTGGGCTCTCGCGCGGGTCAGCGCGGTGGTGAGGGAGGCCTCCAGGAAGTTCCAGCTCGACTCGACCAGGCGCGCGGCCTCGGTGTCGCGCGCGCCCAGTTCGACCGCGGTGTTCACCACGAGGCAGCCGAGCCGGGGCCGGTCGCGTGCCGACTCCTCGGCGTAACGCTCGATCAGTGCGCGGACCGCGGGCAGCACGGGCCCGGGCTGCGACAGCGCCTCGGCGATCTTCGGGTCGGTGTCGTGGAGGTAGCGTTCCAGGGCCTTCAGGTACAGCTCGCGCTTGCCGCCGAACGTGGCGTAGACGCTGGCCCGGGCGATGCCGAGGTGCGCCACGAGGTCGGCCATGGAGGTCGCCTCGTAGCCGCGCTCCCAGAACAGCTCCAGCGCCCGCCGCAGCGCGGCGTCCGGATCGAACTCCTTCGTCCGTGCCATGCCGACGACGATAGGCCGTTCAAGAACGAACGGTCAAATATCAGGCCCGTGCCGCCGCCGGAACGGACGGGTGGTCCAGGTCCATGACGTCCAGCACCGCGCCGTCGGCGGCGAGCGCCTCCACGACCGGTCCCCGGCGGGCGCCCCAGACCACGACGACGTGCCCGTGCTCGGGGACGTCCAGGATCCGCTTGCCGACCCGCACCCGCGCGACCTCGGCCGATGCCCGCAGCCGCGCCTCGTTCACCCACTTGGCGCCCCACGGCAGCAGCCGGTTGGCGTTGCGCACGGTCCGGCCCGACCCGTACTTGAGCAGGTGGCGCCCCATCTCGCCGGACGAGCGGCGCGCCAGCGGCTCCTCGGGGGCCGACCCGCCCGCGCCGCCGAGCTCCATCCACTCGCCGTCGCGGCGGTGGAACGTCCAGCCCTCGATGAACGAGGGCGCGGAGTCCCCCCACTGGTAAAGGAACGTGACAACGGCGATGTCGCCGTCCTTGTCGAGCCCGAGCGGAAGGTAGTCCCGGCCTTCGGCGAAGGCGGCGGGAGCGGGGACGGGAAGGCCGTCCCGGAGGAGCCGCAGGCACTCCTCGTGCACCTCGTGGTCGTTCATGATGGGGGACCTCTGATCGTGCAGGCAGGGCAAAGGGCCCTCCCGCGAGAGGGCCCCACGTGGAAACTCACTCTAGAGGTCCGGCTCGTCTGGTTTCACCCGTCTGGCGTACTCCCGACAAGCCTTTGCCATCTGTCCTTCATCTCATGGTCGATCACTGGCCCGCGTGGCCGGAACGCCCGCGCGGCGAGGACGGCGCACAGGGCGGCCACCGGCAGTTCCACCCCCGCCGCGAGGGCGATCGCCATCGCCCGCTCGGCGCCGGGCGCGGCGGTCGTCACGTCGAACCACGCGTCGACGGCCAGCAGCGTCGCGGCCGCGGCGGCGCCCAGGCCGTGGCGCGGATCGCGGCGGACGAGCAGCACCCCGGTGCCGAGCAGCGCGGCGGCCTCCATCGCGTCCAGTCCCAGCCAGGCGGCGGACCAGTTCGACACCGTGGTGGTGGACGGCATCGTGGAGGCGAGCATCCACATCCAGGGCACCAGCGCCGCGGCGCCTCCGATGAGCGCCCATCCGAGGCGGCGGCCCCCCACCGCCCGCCGTGCAAGGGGGGCGGGCGCCCCGTGCGGTCCCGGGCGTGGGCGGCGCCGGACGGTGGTTCCGGAAAGGCGCGAGGGATGACCGGGGCGGGCGACGACGGCGACCATGGGGACTCCTGCGGACGGTGATCGGTGCGCACCCGCTGCCGGATGCCTGATCAAAGCCTCGCCGGAATCCGGCGCGCGATCAGTAGCGCACCCTTCCGGCCCGGGGTGGCACTGGGTTCACCCCCGGGCCTGCACCCTGCTTCATGGCGGCGCCCGAAGTGGGGCAATACGGTTTCTCCCATGGCATCCCTCTCCGCGGCCCTGCGCGTCCGCGTGCACGCTCCGTGGTCGGCCACGGCGTGGCGCGACACGGTGTTCGTCGCCTCCGGGGTGCCGCTGCAACTCGCCGGGTGGCTGATCCTCGGCTCCCTCTGGTCGTTCTGGACGCCGGTGCGCGTGACCCCGATCGTCCTGCTCACCTTCGCGTCGGTGCTCCTGCTGCTGCTCGCGCTGCGCCCGCTGACGTCCTGGCAGCGGGAGCGGTGCTGGGCGATGCTCGGCTTCGACATCCCGCGGATGCCCGGCTTCGACGGCGGGCGCGCCTGGGACGTCCTGCGCGACCTGCGCTCGCCCGAGCTGTGGCGGGTGCTCCAGTACCACCTGCTGGTCGCGCCGTTCCTCGCCCTCGGCGGGCTGGCGGTGATCGGGGCGTGGACGGCCGGGCTCGCCCTCGCCACGTCCGCGACCTACGCGTGGGCGGTGCACCCCGGCGACCCGCTGGCCGGCCATCCGCAGCGCGTCGCCGTGCTCACCGCGGCCGGGGTGCTGCTCCTGGTCGCGGCGCCGTGGGCGGCCGCGGGCGTCCGGCGCCTGGACGCCCGCGCCGCCTCCGCGCTGCTCGGCCCCGACCGCGCGAAGGAACTCCAGCGGCGCGTCGAGGACCTGGCGGAGAAGCGCGCCAGCGTGGTGGACGCCGCCGACATCGAGCGCCGCCGCATCGAGCGGGACCTGCACGACGGCGCCCAGCAGCGGCTCGTCTCCCTCGCGCTCAACCTCGGGCTGGCGCGCGAGACGCTCACCGGCGTCCCGGACGAGGCCATGCGGGTGATCGTGGAGGCGCACGAGGAGGCCAAGGCGGCGCTGACCGAGCTGCGCGACCTGATCCGCGGCCTGCACCCGGCCGTGCTGGAGGACCGCGGCCTGGACGCCGCCCTGTCCGGCGTCGCCGCGCGGGTGCCGCTGCCCGTCCGGCTCCGCGTCGACATCGAGCCGCGCGCCTCCTCCACCGTCGAGGCCGTCGCCTACTTCGTGGTCTCCGAGGCCCTCACCAACGTGGTCAAGCACGCGCGGGCGAACGAGGTGGACGTCAGCGTGGCGCGCGGCGGCGACGTGCTGCGGGTGATGGTCCGCGACGACGGCGCGGGCGGCGCCGACCCGTCCGCCGGGACCGGCCTGACGGGGCTCGCGCGCCGCGTCCGGTCCGTGGACGGTACCTTCCGGATCACCAGCCCCGCGGGGGGCCCGACGACCGTCACCGTGGAGTTGCCGTGCGCATTGTGATCGCCGAGGACTCGGTCCTGCTGCGAGCCGGGCTGATCAAGCTCCTGGAGACCTCGGGGTTCGAGGTCGCCGCGGCCGTCGGCGAGGCCGAGGGGCTCCTCGCCGCCGTCCGCGAGCACCGGCCCGACGCGGCGATCGTGGACGTCCGGATGCCGCCCGGCTTCACCGACGAGGGGGTCCGCGCGGCGCTGGTGATGCGGCGCGAGACGCCCGGGACCGCGGTGCTGCTGCTGTCGCAGTACGTCGAGGAGCGGTACGCGGCGGACCTGCTGTCGACCAGCACCAGCGGGATCGGCTACCTGCTCAAGGACCGCGTCGCGGACGTGTCGGTGTTCCTGGACGCGCTGCGCCGGGTCGCCTCCGGCGGCACCGCCCTGGACCCCGAGGTCGTCTCGCAGCTGCTGCTGCGCCGGCACCGCGACCCGCTCGACCGGCTCACCCCGCGCGAGAAGGAGGTGCTCGGCCTCATGGCCGAGGGCCGTTCCAACGCGGGCATCGCCGCTGCGCTGGTGGTGAGCGAGAGCGCGGTCGCCAAGCACATCAACGGCATCTTCGCCAAGCTCGACCTCCCGCACGCCGAGGGCGACCACCGCCGCGTCCTCGCGGTGCTGCGCTTCCTGGGCGGCGACGGGTGACGGCGACGGACGCCCCGGACCGGCCGCGGCGCCGCGCCGTCTGGATCGCGCTGGCGGTCGTGACGGCGCTGGCCGTGGTCGCGCCGGTCGGGCTCACGGCGTTCGGCCGGGCCGTCCAGCGGACCTCGACGTCCATGACCCCCTACCGGCACGCGATCCGGGAGGTGCGGCTCGACGTGGGCAGCGCCGAGGTCTCGGTCGGGCCGGGCACGGACGGCGAGGCGCGCGTCTACAAGGACCTCCGGTGGGGGCCGCGGAAACCCGAGCTCACCGAGTCGCTGGTGGACGACGTCCTGTTCGTGACCTTCCGCTGCCCGGGCCCCGGCTGGCCGGGCGCGGGCTGCGGCGCGGAGATCGACATCCAGGTCCCGGCCGCGGCGCGCGTGTCGGCGGTCGCCGGCTCCGGGCGGATCGACGTGCGCGGGGTGACCGGCGACCTCGACCTGCGGACCGGGTCCGGGGAGATCGACGTCGCCGGCGCGCGGGGGCGGCTGCGGCTGCTGGCGCGATCCGGAACGATCAACGGCCGCGGCCTCGCCTCGCCGAAGACGCGGGCCGACGTGTCGTCGGGCACGCTCGACCTCCGCTACGCCGAGCCCCCGGACGCCGTGGACGCCTCCGCGGGCTCGGGCACCGTGAAGATCATCGTTCCGGCGGGCTCGCGCTACCGGGTCGCCGGATGGACGGGCGCGGGCAACGCCCACCTCAACCCGGCCGTCTACGACGACCGCTCGTCCCGCCTGCTCTCCGTCCGCAGCGGATCGGGCGAGACCTACGTCGACTACCGCGATGACTAGGGCGAACGCCGCGATCCGGAGCGATGAGCATCACACCGGTTGGAGTTGCGTCATAGGTGTGCGGCCGGTTAACTGCTGACATGCCTTCCGTACGCCCGTGCCACGAGCACCGCCCGCAGATGCCGCGGGCCATGCGGCGTACGTGTTGCAGGCGAATGTGTGACCGCTGAGGGCCCCCGCCTGAGACTCGCGCCCCGAAGCGAGCGAACTCCGAACCCCTGAGTCGCGCATGTTCTTCGAACGCCATCTGCTGAGCCACGCGCCGTACCCGCCCGGCCTTTCCTGACCGCGCGGCGCCGCCCTGGCGCGATGCACTGACGCAATGCCCTGACGCGGCACATCGTGACCGCCGACCCGTCCTGAACGCCGCCGCCCGTCCGGCGGCCCCCGTCCGCATGGGTGATTCCCTGTGATTCAGATCGAAAAACTTCGAAAGGTCTACCGCGGCCGCGGCCGCGAGGTGACCGCCGTCGACGGCGTCGACCTGACCGTCGCCGAGGGCGAGGTCTTCGGCGTGCTCGGCCGCAGCGGCGCCGGAAAGAGCACCCTGCTGCGCTGCGTCAACCTCCTGGAGCGCCCGGACGAGGGCCGCGTCGTGGTCGGCGGCCGGGACCTGCTCGCGCTGCGCGGCGGGGAGCTGCGCCGGGCGCGCCAGGGCATCGGCATGATCCACCAGCACTTCGGGCTGCTCGGCAGCCGGACCGTCGCCGGGAACGTCGCGTTCCCGCTGGAGGTCATGGGCGTCCCGCGCGCCGAGCGGGCCGGGCGCGTCGCCGAACTGCTTGACCTCGTCGGGCTCACCGAGCACGCGAAGGCCCGCCCGGCGCAGATCTCCGGCGGGCAGAAGCAGCGCGTCGGCATCGCCCGGGCGCTCGCGGGACGGCCGAAGGTGCTGCTGTCGGACGAGGCGACGTCGGCGCTCGACCCGGAGACGACCGCCTCGATCCTGGAGCTGCTGCGCGACCTCAACCGCCGGCTCGGCCTCACGATCCTGCTCATCACCCACGAGATGGAGGTGGTGAAGCGCATCTGCGACTCGGCCGCGGTCATGCGGGAGGGCCGGTTCACCGAGTCGGGGCCGGTGCCCGAGCTGCTCGCCCGCCCGGGTTCGGAGCTGGCGCGCGGCCTGTTCCCGCTGCCGCCCGCCGAGCCCCGCGACGGCACGACGCTGGTCGAGGTCACCTTCACCGGCGGCGCGACCGACGAGCCGTTCGTGTCGGCGCTGGCCCGCAGGTACGCGCTGGACGTCAACATCCTCGGCGGCGCCGTGGAGACGGTCGGCGGCGAGCGCGTCGGCCGGCTCCAGCTCGAACTGCCGGGCGACCCGGCGGACAACGCCGCGCAGCTGGCGTTCCTGCGCGAGTCCGGCCTGGCCGTGCAGGTCCGGAACGCCGGGCAGGTCGCGAACCCCCTGGAGGTGGACCCCCGATGAGCTGGGACGAGGTCATGCCGCTGCTGTGGCCCGCCACCCGCGAGACCCTCTACATGACCGGTGTCGCGACGCTGTTCACCGCCGTCCTCGGGCTGCTGCTCGGGGTGCTGCTGGTGATCACCGAGCGGGGCGGGCTGCTGCCCGCGCCGCCGGTCAACGGCGTGCTGGGGATCGTGGTCAACATCGGCCGGTCGCTGCCGTTCCTGATCCTGATGGTGGCGATCATCCCGTTCACCCGGGCGGTCGTCGGCACCAGCATCGGCAACGCCGCCGCGATCGTCCCGCTGACCGTCGGCGCCATCCCGTTCTACGCGCGGCTCGTCGAGATCGCGCTGCGCGAGGTCGACCCGGGCGTCCTCGCCGCGGCGGACGCGATGGGCGCCACCCGCCGCGAGATCGTCGGCAAGGTCCTGCTGCGCGAGGCGCGGCCGGGCCTGGTGTCCGGGCTGACCGTCACCGTCATCGCGCTCATCGGCTACACGGCCATGGCCGGGACGGTCGGCGGCGGCGGGCTCGGCAACCTCGCCGTCGTCTACGGCTACGAGCGCTTCGAGACCAAGGTCATGGTCTCCACCGTGGCCCTGCTGGTCGTCATCGTCCTGATCATCCAGGCCGCGGGGGACCTCGTCTCCCGCCGGCTGACCCACAAGTAGCACCCGTCCCCTGGACCGCAGAGAAAGGCACTCCCCGTGCTCCGCAAAATCACCGCCGCGCTGGCCTCCGCCGCCCTCCTCGCGGGCCTCACCGCCTGCGGCTCCTCCTCGGCGTCCGACGACCCGGACGCCCCGCTGAAGGTCGCGGTCAACCCCGTCCCGCACGGCGACATCCTCAAGTACGTCAAGGACGACCTGGCGGGCAAGGCCGGGCTCAAGCTGGAGATCGTCACCTTCAGCGACTACCAGCAGCCGAACACCGCGCTGAAGGAGAAGCAGGTCACCGCCAACTACTTCCAGCACGTGCCGTTCATGGAGGAGTTCGAGAAGAAGTCCGGGACGAAGCTGGCGTTCGTCGCGCCCGTGCACCTGGAGCCCCTCGGCGTGTACTCGAAGAAGGTGAAGAGCCTGCTGGCCGTCCCGCAGGGCGCGACCGTCGCGGTGCCGAACGACCCGGCCAACGAGGGGCGCTCGCTGAAGCTGCTCGCCGACAACGGCCTGATCACCCTCAAGCCGGGCGCGCCGGCGAGCGCGACCGAGCGGGACGTCGCGAGCAACCCCAAGGGCCTGAAGTTCAAGCCGCTCAAGGCCGCCCAGCTGCCCCGCTCGCTGGAGGACGTCGACCTGTCGGTGATCAACGGCAACTACGCCATCGAGGCCGGGCTCGCCCCGAACAGGGACGCGCTCGCCGCCGAGAAGGCCGAGGGCAACCCCTACGCCAACGGCGTCGTCACGCTGCCGGAGGACAAGGACGACCCTCGCGTGAAGAAGCTCGTCCAGCTGCTGCAGGGCCCCGAGGTGAAGAAGTTCGTCGAGGACAAGTACAAGGGGTCGGTGCTGATCGCCTCCTGACCCCCCGGCCCGGTCCTCGAACCGCGGAAAGCGGCGCGGTTTGTCCGTCGGTCCTGATAGGAAATGTGCCGACGATCAGGCGAAGGGGACCCATGGCCATATATGAGCACCTTGAGGAATATGTCGGCCTTCCGGTGGCCACGTTCAACGAGGACACCGGCACCGAGGAGGAGGACGACGGCCGCGGCTCGGGCGTCGATCCCGTCAGCGGGGAGGACTTCCCGCCCGCGGGCGAGGCCGCCTGGTTCGTCGGGACCTCCTTCGACGAGGAGCCGTTCGGCGACGTCTGGGCGCGGTTCCGGGAGACGGTCGACACCACCGAGGTGACGGCGCTCATCATCGGCTACTGGGGCGCGTCCTACGAGCTGGAGAACGTCCCCGACCCGGTGCAGCTTCTGATCGGGGCGGCCGCGTCGTTCCCGAAGCTGCGGTCGCTGTTCCTCGGCGACATCACCGGCGAGGAGGCGGAGATCTCCTGGATCGAGCACGGTGACATCACGCCCCTGTTCGCCGCGTTCCCCGACCTGGAGCGGGTGGAGGTGCGCGGAGCGCAGGGGCTCGTCCTCGACCCGATCAAGAGCGGGAAGCTGAAGGTGCTGCGGTTCGAGTCGGGCGGGCTGCCGGCGCGGATCGTCCGTGCCGTCGGCGCGAGCGACCTGCCCAACCTGGAGCACCTCGACCTCTGGCTCGGCGAGGCGAACTACGGCGGCGACGCCACCGTCGCCGACCTCGCGCCGTTCCTGTCCGGCGAGCGGCTGCCGGCGCTGCGCCACCTCGGCCTGGAGGACAGCGAGATCCAGGACGAGGTCGCGGCGGCGGTCGCCGGCGCGCCGGTCGTCGCCCGGCTGGAGTCGCTGAGCCTGGCGATGGGCATCCTGACCGACCAGGGCGCCGAGGCGCTGCTGGCCGGCCAGCCGCTCACCCACCTGCGCAAGCTGGACCTGCACCACCACTTCCTGTCGGACGCGATGGTCGAGCGGGTGCGGGCGGCGCTGCCCGGCGTCACGGTCGACCTGGACGAGCAGGAGAAGCCGGACGGCGACTGGCACTTCATCGCGGTGTCCGAGTGACGGCGGCCTCCGAATGATCCAGAAGCGCCTCTCGACCTTCGCGGGGCTGCCCGTCCACACCTTCGACGGCGAGCCGGACGGCCCGCTGCCGGAGCCGGGGGACGTGGCCTGGGGCGTCTACCACCACGTCCACGACAACGGCGTGTGGGGCGCGGAGGTCCCCGCGAACCTCGACCTCCTTCTGGAGACGGTCGACACCGCCCAGGTCACCCATCTCGTCATCGGCTTCTGGGGGTTCACCCGCGAGGAGTTCGACCCGGTGGGGTGGCTGGTGGACCACGCCGGGCGGTTCCCCCGCCTGCGCGCGCTGTTCTTCGGCGACATCCTCGACTGGGAATGCCACATCTCCTGGATCCAGAACGGCGACATCTCGCCGCTGTTCGACGCCTACCCGGGGCTGGAGCACTTCGAGATCCGCGGCGCGTCCGACCTGCGGTTCGAGCCGCTGCGGCACGAGCGGCTGAAGGCGCTGCGGATCGAGTCCGGCGGGCTGCCGGCCGAGGTCGTGCGGGCCGTCGCGGGCGGCGAGCTGCCCGCGCTGGAGCACCTGGACCTGTGGATCGGTTCGGACATGCACGGCGGATCGTCCTCGCCCGATGACTACGCGCCCATCCTCACCGGCGAGCGGTTCCCTTCGCTGAAGCACCTCGGCCTGGAGAACGGCCCGTTCCAGGACGAGCTGGCGGAGGCCCTGGCGAGCGCCCCGGTCGTCGCCCGGCTGGAGTCGCTCAGCCTGGCCATGGGGATGCTGTCCGATCGTGGAGCGGAGGCGCTGCTGTCCGGGCAGCCCCTCACCCACCTGCGCAGCCTCGACCTGCACCACGCGTTCCTGAGCGAGCCGATGGCCGAACGCCTTCAGGCGGCTTTGCCCGGCGTCGAGCTCGACCTTGAGGACGCGCTGGGCGAGGCGTCATGGGTGGGCCAGGAATGGGCCTTCAGCGACTCCTACGTCGCGGTGGCGGAATGACGCTCGCGGTGGTCGGCACGCCCGGCGACCGGCGACCCGCGCTGTTCGCCGCGGCGTGCCGGTCCGCCGGGCTGCCCGAGCCGCGGCTCGTCCCGTGGACGGACGTGCTGCGCGGCGCGCCGCTCACCTTCGGCGCCGGCGAGAGGGTCCGCGTCGACTCGCCCGGCGAGGATCCCGAGGCCGACGCGCTGCTGCGCGGCCCCGGCCCGCCCGAGCGGGTCGGCGGCGGGGCGCGCTGGCACCGGACGTTCACGGCGGCGCTGCGGCGGCTGTCGGCGTCGGCGTCGGCGTCCGGCGCCCGCTTCCTCGGCGACGTCGAGGAGATCGCGGTCATGTTCGACAAGCGGCTCACCCACGCCCGCCTGCTTTGCGCGGGTGTGCCCGTCCCGGCCGCTCTGCCCGAGGTCAACGGGTATGCGGCACTCCGTTCCCGGATGGACGAGGCGGGCGAGCGGAGGGTGTTCGTGAAGCCGGCGCACGGCTCCTCGGCCTCCGGGGTGGTCGCGCTCCAGACCGCCCCGGGCCGTGTGCGGGCCGTGACGTCGGCGTCCCTGACCGGTGACCGGCTGCTCAACTCGCTGCGCGTCCGCTCCTACGAGTCCGAGGAGGAGGTCGCGACGCTGGTCGGCCTGCTCGCGCCGGACGGCCTGCACGTCGAGCGTTGGCTGCCCAAGGCGACGCTCGGCGGGCGCGTGTTCGACCTGCGGGTCGTCGTCATCGGAGGCGAGCCCACGCACGTGGTCGTCCGGACCAGCCGGACCCCGATGACGAACCTGCACCTGGGCGGTGCCAGGGGTGACCTGGGAGCGGTGCGGCGCGCGCTCGGCGAGGACGGTTGGAAGCGCGCCATGGACGTGTGCGCGCGGGCCGCCGCGTGCTTTCCGGGCAGCCCGATGGTCGGCGTCGACCTGCTCGTGGGATTCGGGTTGAAGCGGTTCGCGGTGTGCGAGGTGAACGCCTTCGGCGACCTGCTTCCGGGCCTGACCGGCCTGCCCGGAAGTTCCGGCGAGGGCCTGGACACCTACGGCGCCCAGGTCAGGGCGATGGTGCAGGCATGCACGACATGAACACGGTGCAGACATGCACGACATGAACGAAGTCATCGGCAGCCACGACGTGCTGCTGGTGACCCTCGACACTCTGCGCTACGACGTGGCCGCCGAACTGGCCGCCGCGGGGGAGACCCCCACCCTCACCGGGCTGCTCCCGGAAGGCCGCTGGGAGCGCCGCCACACGCCCGGCAGCTTCACCTACGCCGCGCACGCGGCGATGCTGGCGGGCTTCCTGCCCACGCCCGCGTCGCCCGGCCCGCATCCGCGCCTGTTCGCCGGCGCCTTCCCGGGCAGCGAGACCACCGCCGCCGGCACCTGGACGTTCGACGCCGCCGACCTGCCGGGGGGCCTTGCAGCCGCGGGCTACCACACGGTCTGCGTGGGCGGCGTCGGGTTCTTCAACAAGCTGACGCCGCTCGGATCGGCGCTCCCGTCGCTCTTCGCCGAGAGCCACTGGGAGCGCGGGTTCGGCGTGACCGACCCGGAGTCGCTGCCCAACCAGATCGACCGGATCGCCGAAGTCATGGCGCGGCTGCCTGCCGAACGCCGCCTGTTCCTGCTGCTGAACGTCGCGTCCCTGCACCAGCCCAACTGGTTCTACCTGGACGGCGCCACACGCTCGCACGGTGACACCCGCGCGACCCACGCCGCCGCCCTCCGCCATGTGGACGCGCACATCGGCAGGTTGTTCGGGCTGATGCGCCGCCCGTGCTTCGTCATCGTCTGCTCCGACCACGGGACGGCGTACGGCGAGGCCGGCCACACGGGCCACCGCATCGGCCACGAAGTCGTCTGGACCGTTCCGTACGGGGAGTTCGTTCTTTCGTGAATCCATACCAGGCGTACGTGTACGCCTACCCGCACAAGACCGCCTACCGTCCGCTGCGGCCCGCACCCGGGTTGCGGGACGTGTGGGCGGGGGAGTCGCTCGACGCGCTCTTCCTGTACCTGCACGTCCCCTTCTGCGAGATGAGGTGCGGCTTCTGCAACCTCTTCACCCGCACCGGCGCGCCCGAAGAGCTGACCGGCGCCTACCTGGACGCGCTCGACCGCCAGGCGACCGCCGCCCTGGACGCCCTGGACGGCGCCGCCTTCGCCACCGCGGCCTTCGGCGGAGGAACGCCGACCTACTTCACCGCGTCCGAACTGGAACGGCTCTGCGGCATCGCCGGACGGTTCCCCGGGTTCGGGTCGATACCGCTAGGCGTGGAAACGTCCCCGGCGACCGCCACCACCGACCGGCTGGCCGTCCTCGCCGACCACGGAACCACGCGCGTCTCCATCGGCGTGCAGAGCTTCCTGGACGAGGAGGCACGCGCGGCCGTCAGACCGCAGAAACGCGCCGAAGTGGAGGCCGCGCTGGACCGCATCCGCGCCGCGGGGTTCCCGATCCTCAACATCGACCTCATCTACGGCATCGACGGTCAGACGCCCGCGACGTGGCTGCACTCCCTGAACGCCGCTCTCACGTGGCGTCCGGAGGAGATCTACCTGTACCCGCTCTACGTCCGCCCGCTGACCGGCCTCGGACGCCGCGCCCAAGACTGGGACGACCAGCGCCTCATGCTCTACCGGCTCGGTCGCGACCACCTTCTTGGCGAAGGCTACGAGCAGGTGTCGATGCGGATGTTCCGGCTGCCGTCCTCAGGTGCGGGCGGCACGGAGTACTGCTGCCAGACGGACGGCATGGTCGGCCTGGGCTGCGGAGCACGCTCCTACACCTCCCGCCTCCACTACTCCTTCGAGTACGCGGTCGGAGCCGGGCAGGTGCGGTCCATCATCGACGACTACGTGCGCGAGACCGACTTCACCACCGCCCGGGTCGGCTTCTCACTGGACGACGACGAACGCCGCAGGCGACATCTCGTCCAGTCACTTCTGCAAGCGACCGGTCTTGACCTGGGCACCTACCGCGCGCGCTTCGGAAGCGACCCGATGGACGACTATCCCGCCGACCTGAAGCCGTTCGCTGAGCGTGGATGGCTGGAGACCTCTGAGGACGTCCTCCGGTTGACCCCCGAGGGGCTCGCCTACTCGGACGCCATCGGCCCGGCACTGTTCTCGTCCCGCGTGCAGGCGCTGATGGCGTCCTACGAGGCGCGGTGATGGACCATCTGACGATCCTCTACCGGGGTCCGCTGGCCAGCTGCGACTACGACTGCCCGTACTGCCCGTTCGCCAAGCGCCGCGACACCCCGGAACAGCTCCGCGCCGACCGCGCCGCGCTCGAACGCTTCACGGAGTGGGTGTCGGGCTGCGGCCACCGCGTCTCGGTCCTGTTCACGCCATGGGGCGAAGGGCTCGTCCGCTCCTGGTACCGGCGCGCCCTCATCGACCTCAGCCACCTTCCGCATGTGGAACGGGTCGCGATCCAGACGAACCTCAGCCACCGCGTGTCGTGGACGGCGGACGCCGACCCCACACGGTTGGCGCTGTGGGCGACCTATCACCCCGGCCAGGTCCCGTACGAGCGGTTCCTGGGCAAATGCCTGGACCTCTCTGCGCGGGGGATCCGGTTCAGCGTCGGCATCGTCGGCCAGCCGGAGCACCTCGATGCCGCCCGCAGGCTCCGCGCGGACCTTCCCTCCGGAACGTACCTCTGGGTCAACGCGGCCGAGGGGCGCACCTACGACGACGCCGAGGCCGCCTCCTGGGCCGAGATCGACCCGCTGTTCCCCGTGAGCCGCCACCCGCACGCGAGCCGCGGCCTCCCCTGCCGGACGGGCGACACGGTCATCTCAGTCGACGGCGACGGGACGGTCCGCCGCTGCCACTTCGTCCCGTCCGTCCTGGGCAACCTCTACGACGGCTCGTTCCGGAACGCCCTGGCGCCCCGCCCGTGCCCTCTCGACACGTGCGACTGCCACATCGGCTACGTCCACCTCGAACCCCTCGGCCTCTACGACACCTTCGCCGACGGCATCCTCGAACGGATCCCAGCCCTGTTCGGCAAGCCCTGACCACCGTCCAGGCCGCGGATCAGAGCGCCCGGCCCTGATCCGCGGCCTGGCCCTGCCCGCTCTGCCGCTCTGGATCGCCGTTGTAGCGGCCGGCGAGTTCGGCGCCGATCCGGGCGAGTTCCCGCTGGACGGCAGGCGGCTCGACGACGTCGAGCAGCGCGCCCCACCCGGCGAGGTGGCGGGCGATGTCCAGCGGGGTCGGGGCGGCGACACGGACCCGGACGCGCCCGCGACCGGCCTCACCGTCGGTGCGGCAATGCCGTCCGAACTGGTCGCGCAGGACGGGCACGAACCGCTCCTCGACGAGCACCGTCGCCCACGTGCGCGAACGCCGCCTCTCGATCTCGTCGGCGACCTCCTGCCAGGCGGCGGCGAGGGTGAAGTCGTCGGGGCGTTCGGCGGGGAGGGCGGTCGGCTCGGCCCGGGTGATCCGGTCGACGCGGAAGGTCCGCCGCCCTCGCCCGGTGTCCGCCAGCAGGTACCAGACGTCGTCCTTGTCGATCAGGCCCCACGGGTCGACCAGCCGTTCCGCCGGGTCTCCGGTGCGGCCGGCGTAGGTCAGGCGGATCTTGAGGCGGCGGATCACGGCGGTCTGCAGCAGGTCGACCATCGCGGGCCGGGGACGGTCCCGCTCGCCCCACCGGACGGGGTCGACGATCGTCGCGTCCAGGGCCGCCTCGGCGTCGGTGCGGAACGTCCTCGGCAGGGCGCCCAGGAGCTTGCGCAACGCCGCTCTGGCCTCGGGTGACACCGCGGCGGCGGGACCGGCCTGCAGGAAGAGCGCCTGCGCCTCGGACGCCGTGAGGCCGCTGAGGTCGGTGCGGGCGCCGCCGACCAGCTGCCAGCCGCCACCGCGACCCGGCTGCGGATAGACCGGGACCCCGGCCGACGCGAGCGCCTCCAGGTCTCGGCGGGCGGTCGCCACCGACACCTGGAGCTCGGCCGCCAGCTCGGCCGCGGTCACCCGGCCGCGGACCTGCATCAGCAGCAGGACGGCGACGAGACGGTCAGCGCGCATGAATCCAGATCATCCGACAAAGTGCTCAGAAGATGAGCACTTTACCCGGAACCATGGGTGTCACCGCCCAACGAGAGGGAACCGCCGATGCCGCCAGCAGATCGTGGACCGATGATGCATTTCGCGGACGCCGCCGAGTGGGAGGCCTGGCTGGCCGAGCATCACGAGAGCGGGGAGGGCGCCTGGCTGAAGATCGCCAAGAAGGGGGCGGGCACCGCCTCCGTCACGATCACGCAGGCGCTGGAGGTCGCGCTGTGCTACGGCTGGATCGACAGCCGGCGCAGGTCCCATGACGAGAACTTCTACCTGCAGCGGTACTCGCGCCGCCGCAGGGGCGGCGCGTGGTCGCGCAAGAACGTCGAGCGCGTGGAGGCGCTGATCGCCGCCGGACGGATGCGACCGCCGGGCCTGGCCGAAGTCGCGGCCGCCCAGGCGGACGGCCGCTGGGCGGCGGCCTACACCGCCCAGCGCGACGCCGAAGTCCCGGCCGACCTGGCGGCCGCGCTGGCGGCCTCCCCACAGGCCGCCGCGCGTTTCGAAGCACTCGACAGAACCACCCGCTACGCCCTGATCCTCCCCCTCCTCAAGGCCCGCACCCCGGCCGGACGCGCCAGCCGCCTCCACAGGACGATCTCCGAACTACGGAACCCATGAACCGCGACCCCGCCCGGACCGGCTTGACCAGGGGAGCGGGCCAGTTAGAGCCCTGGGGTCAGGTCTGCTTCTCGGGGTGGTAGTCGGCCTCGTCCACGCCGAACGTCCACGCGACGCCCGCGCGCGCCGTGCGCGTGTCGGGCGGGACGCGCAGGTAGTAGGTCCGGTGCGTGCCGTCCGGTTCCGGGGTGGAGTTGACCACCTCCACCATGACCACCGGCTCGTCGCCCGGCAGCTCGATCGACCACAGGACGCCCGTCTCGTCCCGGTGCAGGGGACGCGCGCCCGTCTCGGCCAGGTAGCGGTCGTAACCGAAGATCTCCAGCATCACGCGGCGCAGCTCGGCGTTCTGCTCGGAGGAGATGCGGTCCGGCGTCAGACCGGTCAGCGACGCGACGAAGTCGGGCGGGATGGGCATGCCGCGCCAGGCGTGCAGCGCGAATCCGTCCGGATAGCCGAGGGCGGGACCGTCCCCGCGGTGCAGCCGCCCGGGCTCGTCGCGGTACAGCTCGCCCGGCCGCTCCGAGAGGATCGCCAGCCGCTCGTAGGGCCACCACCAGCCGGCCGACCGGGCCACCTCCGCCAGCCCCGCCAGCGGGCCGTCGAGGCGCCCGAGCGATTCGAACAGCGCCAGCCACGGCCCGTCGTGCTGGCCGAGGACGGCGTCGAGCGTGGCCGCGCGCAGCAGCGCCCCGGCCGCGTCCTCCTCCGGGGAGGGCCGCCTGTTCCCCGCCCTGCCGGGCCTGCCCTGCGCCTGTTCGCCGATCGCGCCGCGCACGCGCGTGACCAGCGCCTGCACCTGGCCCCACAGCAGGCCGCCGGTCTCGGCCCACGTGCGCGGCCACTGCTCCGGCCCCTGCTCGGAGCAGGCGGCCGCACGTTCGGCCTCCCAGGGGCGGGTGCGCACGTCCGTCAGGACGCTCGGCCCGGCCTCACCGTCACCGAGGTCGGCGCGGGCCTGTTCGAGCAGTACGTCCAGCCCGGCCTTCTCCAGCGCCTCGCCGTGCCCGGCGATCACGGCGGCCACCGCGGCGCCGCGCGCGGGGGAGGGCACCCACAGGTACCGCTCGGGGGGCCTCAGCCCGGCGGAGGCGTAGGCGGCGGCCACGCCCGCCTCGGCACGGGCGCGGTCGGCCGGCCCGGTGGCGAACGCCGCCGCCTGCCAGTCGCCGACCACGTAATGGGTCTCGCGTACCGTTTCGGTGAGCATCACGTCCCCCTTCTCAGTCGGCCACGACGCGGACGGACCCGGGCACGTACTCGCGCTGCCGGATCACCCGGTACCAGCCCTTGGGCAGCGTGATCGCCGCGTGCTCCTCGTGCACCAGCCGCCCGCCGGAGGGCAGGTGCAGGTGGTCCGGCACGAGCGGGTCGGGGGTGCGCAGCAGCGTGCCGGGCCCGGCCAGCGCGTGCGCGTGCCCGGTGGCCTCGCCGAGGGCGAGCACCATGCGGCCGCGGCCGTCGCGCGGGGACGGCGGCAGCCCGCGCACGGACTGCGGAACCGCCTCCTCGGGCACGGGCAGGATCAGGACGTCTCCCTGTCGGTACATGCGGCGAACGTAACCCCCGCCACCGACAGAACCACCCCCGACAGAACCGCCCCCCGACAGAATCACCCGCCGGTGGGAGCGGTCGGCGGCGGCGGGTGGTCGCCGGTCGGGACGGTGGGCGGGGGAGGGGTCAGAAGCCGCGGGTTCGGCGGGCCGCGGGGCGGGCCCAGCGGCCGGACGCGCTCAGGCCGACGTGCTGGAACGCGCGGACGAGTTCGCCGCCGAGGTTCACTCCGGCGCCGAGGGCGAGCGCCACGGACACCGCTCCGATGAGGCTCAGCACGCCCGCCTGCGGCGAACCGGTGTTGAGCTCGACCATGCCGCGGTAGAGCGCCGTCCCGGGGAGCAGCGGGCCGATGGCGGGGACCACGAACGGCATGACCGGCTCCCCGTGCCTGCGGGCGAGCCAGCTCGCCATCACGCCGACGACGGTGGCGGCCATGGCCGCGGCCAACACGGGTGGAACGTGCCATCCGCGGGCCAGGACGTAGAGCACCCAGATCAGCGCGCCGCCGAGGGCGACGGTGGTCAGCACGTCGCGCGGGGCGGCGAGGGACACCGCGAACGTCAGCGAGATGGCGGCGGCGGCGATGACGGCGACGGGTTCCAGGCTCGCCGACGGGGTGGGCAGGTGCCGGACGTCGATCGGCACGCCCATGCTGACCCCGAGGTACACCACGGCGCCCAGCCCGGCGACGATCGCCGCGATCATGAAGAAGACCTCCAGCACCCGCGCCCCGGCGCTGACGAGGTCGCCGGTGATGCCGTCCTGGATGCTCGCGACCAGCGGACGTCCCGGAAGCAGCGCCAGGATCGAACCGGTGACGATCGTGGCGGCCTGGCCGGGGTTGCCCAGTGCCACCACGATCGCGGCCGCCGCCGCGCCGATCGCGGCGGCCACCGTCAGCTGGAAGAACTCCGCGATGCCCCGGCGCGCCAGCGCGGCGGCCGTGCGGTCGCCCAGCATCGTGGCGACGAACGCGGTGGTCGCCACCAGCGGTCCGCCGCCCGACAGCACGCTGCCCGAGGCGGCGATGAGCCCGAGGGACACCACCAGCAGCCAGGTCGGGTACGGCGGGCCGTGCCTCTTGATCTCCGCGAGCCGCTTGTGGGCCTCGTCCAGTTCGAGCATGCCGATGGACGCGTCCTGGACGAGCTGGTGCAGCGCGGTGAGCCGCCAGTAGGCCGGGGTCCGCCGCCGGATGGAGCGCGCGCTCGTCATCGGCGCCGCGCCCCCTCCCGGATGCGCCGAGACGAGGATGCTCGTCAGTGTGACCTGCACCTCGCACCGGGGGAGTTCGTAGGCCACGCCCAGGCCGAGCATGGCCTCGTTCACGCGCTCGGTGGTCTCGCCGCTGGCGAGGAGGAGTTCGCCGACCCGCAGGACGAGGTCGATGACCCGCGGGTCGACGATCTCGCCGGGCTCGTCCTCGGGCGGTTCGGGGGGCGACCCTTCCATGAGGACCTGCCATGTCCGCCGCAAGCGTTCAGCCGCGCCCATACCCCCGCCGGTGTCCCTTCCCGCCCATGAACTGATCTTGACTGGCAGGCTACCCACCGGCCGGGTGTCCCCAATCCGTGGCCTTCGTCAATCCCTGGCCCGCGCCCCGCCTTATCCACAGAACGTGATTCTGGTGCGGTCCCTTCCGAGGCACTGGTACCAAGGACGCATGAGCTCTTCGGACGGTCTTCGCGACGAGGCCGAGCGGTGCCTGCGCGCCCTCGCCGGTGACCACGCGCGGCTGCGCGACGACCAGTGGACGGCGATCAGCGCGCTCGTCGTGGAGCGGCGGCGCGCCCTCGTCGTCCAGCGGACGGGCTGGGGCAAGTCCGCCGTCTACTTCGTGGCGACCCGGCTGCTGCGCGAGCGCGGCGCCGGGCCGACCGTGATCGTCTCGCCGCTGCTGGCGCTGATGCGCAACCAGATCGACGCCGCCCGCCGGGCGGGCATCGCCGCCCGCACGATCAACTCCTCCAACACCGGCGACTGGGACCAGATCTTCGCCGAGGTCGAGGAGGGCGCGGTCGACGTCCTGCTGGTGAGCCCCGAGCGGCTCAACAACCCCGACTTCCGCGATCTCGTCCTGCCCAAGCTGGCCGCGGGCGCGGGGCTGGTCGTGGTCGACGAGGCGCACTGCATCTCCGACTGGGGGCACGACTTCCGCCCCGACTACCGGCGGCTGCGCACCCTGCTGGCCGAGCTGCCGCCGGGCATCCCGGTGCTCGCCACCACCGCGACGGCCAACGCCCGCGTCACCAAGGACGTCGCCGAGCAGCTCGCCGGCGACGACGCCCTGGTCCTGCGCGGCCCTCTCGAACGCGACTCGCTGCACCTCGCGGTGGTGAACCTTCCCTCCGCCGAGCAGCGCATCGCCTGGCTGGGCGAGCATCTCGGCGACCTCCCGGGCTCCGGCATCATCTACACCCTGACCGTCGCGGCGGCGCACGAGATCACCGGCTGGCTCCGCGACCGCGGGTACGAGGTGGCCGCCTACTCCGGCCAGACCGAGCAGGCCGAGCGGCTCCAGGCCGAGCGTGACCTGCGCGACAACAAGCTCAAGGCCCTCGTCGCCACCAGCGCCCTCGGCATGGGCTTCGACAAGCCCGACCTCGGCTTCATCGTCCACGTGGGCGCCCCGCAGTCCCCGGTGGCCTACTACCAGCAGATCGGACGCGCGGGCCGCGGCGTCGACCGCGCCGAGGTGATCCTGCTCCCCGGCCGGGAGGACCGCGAGATCTGGGCCTACTTCGCGAGCCTCGCCTTCCCGCCTGAGCACATCGTCCGCAGCACGCTCGACGTCCTGGACTCCGCCGACCGTCCCCTCTCCACCACGGCCCTGGAACCGCTGGTCGACCTCAACCGGGCCCGCCTGGAGATGATGCTCAAGGTCCTCGACGTGGACGGCGCCGCGCGCCGCGTCAAGGGCGGCTGGACGTCCACCGGCCAACCCTGGTCCTACGACCGCGAGCGCTACGAGCGCGTCACTGCCGAACGCCGCCGCGAACAGCAGGCGATGCTCGACTACATCACCGCCACCGGCTGCCGTGAGGAGTTCCTGCGCCGCCAGCTCGACGACCCCGCCGCGGCCCCCTGCGGACGCTGCGACAACTGCACGGGCCGCCACTGGCCCACCGACGTCACGCAGGAGAGCGCGACCCGGGCCCGCGACCGCCTGCACCGTCCCGGCGTCGACATCGCCCCCCGCCGCATGTGGCCGACCGGCGTCAAGGACGACCTCGGCGTCTCCGGCCGCATCAAGCCCGAGCTCCAGGCCGAGACGGGCCGTGCCCTCGGCCGTCTCACCGACATCGGCTGGGGCAACCGCTTGCGCGACCTGTTCGCCGGCGGCGACACCGACGTGCCCGCCGACCTGGTCGACGCCGTCGTGCAGGTCCTCGCCGCCTGGGACTGGAAGACCCGCCCCACCGGCGTGGTCACCATCGGCTCCCACTCCCGCCCCCGCCTGGTCACGACGTTCGGGCAGCGCATCGCGCAGATCGGCCGCCTGCCCTACCTGGGCGAGCTCGTCCCGGTCGGGGAGCCCGTCCCGCGCCGCCACAACAGCGCCCAGCGCCTTGCCTCCGTCTGGCACACCCTGACCGTCCCCACCGACCTGGCGGAGGCCCTCGCCGACAACCCGGGCCACATCCTTCTGGTGGACGACCGCATGGAAACCGGCTGGACGATGACCGTGGCCACCCGCCTCCTGAAGGAATCCGGCGCCCAGTCGACCCTCCCCCTGGTCCTGGCGACCCCCAACTGATGGGAGCCGCGTCGGGGCCCGGGTGGGCCCCGACGCGCCGGCCTGGAGGGGGTGTGCCGCCCGCGCGCCCCCGTTGGGCGCGGGCGGGACGTCTTCGGGCCGGCCCGTGCGCGCGGCCCCGCGCACGGGCCGGCGTCCTGCCCCGGCGCCGCGGCGGAGAAGAGCCGCGGCGAACGGGAGACCAGGGCGCCGGGCGGCGGCCCCGGTGGCCGGCACCACCGGGGCGCGCCCGGGAGCGCCGCCGTCCTGGGAGTGGGACGGGTGACGGCGGCGAGGAGCGGCTCGAAGGAAAGTGTTCTAGAGGTTAGAAAACTCTGTCCAGTTGTTTGGGAGAACATCTTGAGATAAGTTCAGGCGGAAATGTCATCATTTCCCGCTTAGTTGGCCCCGCGGCCATTTCCGCGCGGTCCCGGAAGAGGTAGTAATGTCCCTCCCCGTGCCACCGACCCTCGACTCGCTGCTGGAGTGTCCGCCCGGTCTGCTCGACATGACGTTCGACCAGTTGCGGACCCTGCTGGTGGTGCACGAGACGGGGTCGGCGCTGCGGGCGGCGCGGGTGCTGGGCCGCGAGCAGTCGAGCGTCCAGAAGCAGCTCGACACGCTGAACCGCAACAGCCAGGTGCTGTGCGGCGAGGTCCTGACCGTCCGGCAGGGGCGCGGAAAGGACTACCTGTTCACCCCGACGGGGGAGACCACGGTCGAACTGGCGCGGACGACGTTCGGGAAATGGCTGGAGTCCATTCACTGGAGCCGGCGCCGCCTCGGCCGCATGCTGACGGTCGGCACCACCGAGTTCACCCTTCCGATCGTCTCCAGGGCCTGGGACCGGGTCTCGGAGGAGTTCCGGCAGCGCGAGGTCGAGTTCAAGGTCGCCCACGTCCGCACCAAGGACCTGTGGTCGCGGCTGGAGACCCGCCAGGTCGACCTCATCTGCGGCAGCATCGTCAGCACCCCGGAGGGCGACCTGCGCCTCCAGGAGTACGAGGTCATCGAGTACGCCCGGGGCCAGGCGCTGCTGCTCACCAACCTGCCGGAGGCCGAGCTGCCCGGCACGCCGGTGCGCACCAGCCGCCTCGGGCGGATCCCGCTGGTGGTGCCGCCCGCCGGGCTCGTCGCCGACCTGCTCGCCACCTGGTACGGGACGAACTTCCGCGAGCGGCTCAACGTCGTCGCCGACATCGACGACGTGCACTACGGGCTGTCGCTGCTGCGGTCGGGGTTCGTGCGCGGCTGCATGATCGTCACCGGTTCGATCGGGCGGGGCATGGCCGCGCAGGAGGACCCCGACGCCGTCCCGCTGCGCGCGATCGGGCTGCACGACGACCTGGAGCCCAAGGCCGAGCTCATGACGGGCGCCTTCGTGCGCCGCGCCGACCTCGAACGCTACGACGCGGGCCACCCCCTCAACCGCCTCTGGGACGCGGTCAGGGAGGACGTCCGCACCTACACCCCGCTCGCCTGAGCGTCCGCCGAGCCTCGGCCGCCGGACGGGAGGTGCGGACGGCGCCGGGCACGCCGCGGGGCCGGCACCGGCCCTCGCCGCGTCGGCGGCGCCGGGGGTCATCGGCGTACCCCGCGCTGGTAGGTGCGTCCGCGTGCGGCTCGCGCCCGCCGACGCACTGCGGCGCGTCGTCAGCCGACGGCCGCGACCGCTCCGGCGGGGGCCCGCCCTACTTGATCTGGTTGTCCACCACGTCGAGGGTCGGGCGGGCGCCCAGGTGCTGCATGGCGCGGGCGGCCAGGCGGCAGCCCGCGGTGAGGGCGTCGGCCGGCTGCTTGCCGTCGAGCCACGGCGGGAGGAACCCGGCGACGAACGCGTCGCCGGAGCCGGTGCCGTCGATGATCTTCTCGACGGGCTCCGCCGCGACGGTGACCGGCTCGGGCCGGCCGTTGGTGTACCACAGGGCCCCGTCGGCACCGGTCGTGATCACGACCTGCGGGTACCAGGCGGTCAGCACCTTGGCGGCCTGCTCGGGCGTGTCGCGGCCGGTGAGGATCTCGGCCTCCTTGGCGTTGACGACCAGGAGGCGGGCGCCCTGCGTCCACTCCAGGAAGGGCTCGGCGCCCATCCGCTTGAGCGGGGAGGACGAGCCGCCGTCCACGGAGACCGACATCTGCGTCTTGCGGGCGATCTCCAGGGTGTGGATGGCCGCCTTGCGGGACCCCTCGTTGATCAGGGCGTACCCCGACAGGTGCAGATGGGTGCCGCCGGAGAACAGGTCCTTGCAGCGCTCGATGTCCTCCGGCAGGAGGGCGGCGTTGGCGCCGGGATCCGACAGCATCGTCCGGTCGCCCTTGTGGGTGACCATGACCACACAGGTGCCGGTGGGACGTTCCTGGTCCATGACGAGGCGGGCGTCGACGCCGTAGCCCATCAGCTCCATGTCCCGGTTACGGCCGGCGATGTCGGAGCCGCGGCGGCCGACGAATGCGGCGTCGGTCCCCTCCACGGCGAGCCATGCGGCCACGTTGGCGCCGGAGCCGCCACCGTGAGTCGTCACGGCGGCGGGCGTGTCGCTCCCCTTGGCCAGGGGATACGCGGCACGCGCCACGGTGTCTGTCATAAGATCGCCGACCACGACCACGCGCGTCATGGAGTCATCACCTCGATCAACACGGCCCGCGCGAGCGGCAATTCTTGGGCGTGTGGTCGACCGTAACAGCTCCGGAGCCCGGATTAGGTCTCGAACGCGCAGCGAAACCGAGGAAGCCGGTTTTTTCGTCGCGGGGCCGTCACGCATCCGTGCCTTACCCTCGGGTACGTGACCGAGCGTTATCCGGATCAGTGGGAGGCCGACGTCGTCCTCAGCGACGGCGGGACGGCCCATCTGCGTCCCATCCGGCCCGAGGACGCCGATCTCCTGCGCACGTTCCACGCGCGGCTGTCCCCGGAGTCGATCTACTACCGGTTCTTCTCGCCGCGCCCCCAGCTGTCGGACCGCGAGGTCGAGCACTTCACGACCGTCGACTACGACCGGCGCGCCGCGCTGATCGCCACGATCGCGGGGGAGATGGTGGCGGTCGTCCGCTACGACCGGCTCGCCGACCGGCCGGAGACGGCGGAGGTGGCGTTCCTCGTGGAGGACGCGCACCAGGGCCGCGGGCTCGGCGCGGTGCTGCTGGAGCACATCGCGGCGGCGGCGCGGGAGCGGGGGGTGCGCCGGTTCGTGGCGAGCGTCCTGCCGGACAACCGCCGGATGACCCGGGTGTTCCGGGAGGCGGGGTACCGGGCGGAGCAGCGCTTCGAGGAGGGCGTGATCGAGCTCGTCCTCGACCTGGAGCCGACCGACACCTCGCTGGAGGTCATGACGGCGCGCGAGCACCGGGCCGAGTCGCGGTCGATCCAGCGGCTGCTGTTCCCGGGGTCGGTGGCGGTGATCGGGGCGAGCCGGGCCGAGCACAGCGTCGGCCAGACGGTCCTGCGGAACCTGCTCTCCGGGGACTTCAGCGGCCCCGTGTACCCGGTGCACCCGACGGCGGTCGCGGTGGCCGGGGTCCGTGCGTACGCGTCCGTCCTGGAGATCCCGGACGACGTGGACCTCGCGGTCGTGGCGGTGCGGGCAGACGCCGTCCACGAGGTCGTGGAGGAGTGCGCGGGCAAGGGCGTGCGGGGGCTGGTCGTCGTGTCGTCCGGCTTCGGCGAGGTGGGGGAGGAAGGACGGGCGGCCCAGGAGCAACTGGTGCGCCTGGCGCGCGCCTACGGGATGCGGGTCGTCGGCCCCAACTGCCTCGGCATCGCCAACACCGACCCCGACGTGCGGCTGAACGCGACCTTGGCGCCGACCATGCCGGGGCGGGGTCCGGTGGGGTTCTTCTCCCAGTCGGGTGCGCTGGGCATCGCCATCTTGCAGCGGACCGCCGCACGCGGCCTCGGCCTGTCGACGTTCGTCTCGGCGGGGAACCGGGCGGACGTCTCCGGCAACGACCTGATGCAGTACTGGGAGGAGGACCCGGCCACCAGGGCCGTCCTGCTGTACCTGGAGTCGCTGGGCAACCCCCGCAAGTTCGCGCGGCTGGCGCGCAGGCTCGGCCGCCGCAAGCCGATCGTGGCGGTGAAGAGCGGGCGCAGCACGCAGGGCGTCCCGATCGGGCACGCGGCGCGGGCGCTCACCCTGCCCGACCACGCGGTCAGCGCGCTGTTCGAGCAGGCCGGCGTGATCCGGGTGGAGGACCTGGCGGAGCTGTTCGACGTGGCGCAGGTGCTGGCCTACCAGCCGCTCCCGGCCGGCGACCGCATCGCGATCATCGACAACTCCAACTCGCTGGGCCTGCTGGCACAGGACGAGGCCGTCGCGCTCGGCCTGGAGGTCCGGCCCCGCATCGACCTCGGCCCCCGCGCCGACGCCGACGACTACGAGGCCGCCCTCGCCGGGGCGCTGGACGACGACACGGTCGACGCGGTCGTGGCGCTGTTCACGCCCCCGACGATCGGCGGCTACGACCTGCGCGTCCCCGAGCGGATCCTCCGGCTGTCCGCCGAGGGCAGGAAACCGATCGTGGCGACCTATCTCGGCACCGAGGGCATGCCCGCCGACCTGCGCGTCACCGGCCCCGACGGGATGGCGGCGGAGGGCTCAGTGCCGTCCTACACGGCGCCCGAGGACGCCGTCCGGGCGCTGGCGTACGTGATCCGGTACGCGCGGTGGCGGCAGCGTCCCCCCGGCCGCATGCCGGTGTTCGAGAACGTGGACCGCGCCAAGGCGCGCGAGCTGGTCGCCGCGTGGCTGGGCGACGGCGGCCCCGTGGAGGTCGCGCCCGAGCAGGCGGCGGAGCTTCTGGCCTGCTACGGCATCGGGCTCGCCGGCGGGACGGACGGGGTCGCGACCCGCATCGTCGTGAGGGAGGATCCCTCGTTCGGGGCGCTGATCTCCTTCGGGATCGCCGACGAGACCGCCGAGCTGCTGGAGGACCGCGCCTACCGCCTGTCGCCGCTGGCGGACGCGGAGGCGGCGGAGATGATCCGCGCGATCCGCACCGCCCCGCTGCTGCTGGGGCACCGGGGCGCCGATCCGGTGAACCTCGGGGCCCTGGAGGAACTGCTGCTGCGCGCGTCCCGCCTCGGCTACGACCTTCCGGAGGTGGCGCGGCTGGAGCTGAGCCCCGTCATGGTCGGCCCGTCCGGTGTCGCGGTGCGGGCGGTGACGCTCACCTTGCAGCGCCCCCTCGGCCCACGCCCCGAACTGGAGCCGCGCCACCTCTGACCCGGCCCTGAGGCGTCAGCCCGGGGGCGGGGGAGGGCTGGGCTCCGGGGTCGGCGGGACGGGGTCGGGCGCGGGCCCCGGCGGGAACGGCTCCGGTCCGGGAGCGGGCGGGGACGGCTCGGGCGGCGGTCCGGGAGGCATGGGCTCCGGCGGCGGGCCCGGCGGCACCGGCTCCGGCGAGGGACCGGGCGGGACGGGGCCGGGCGGCTGCGGCGCGGGACCCGGGGCGGGGCCGGGCGGCGGCTGGGGCGGCACCGGGGGCTGCGGGGGAGGCGCCGGGTCCGGCGTGGGCGGCGGCACCGGCGGCGGGGTCGGCAGTGGATGCTCGTCCATGCCCACCCTCTACCCCGCACACGGACATATGACCGTGCGCCGCGGCGGTCATGTGCGCGTCCGGCCCCGGACAGGGCAGGATGGGGCCATGAGGGAAACCCGAGCGACCGTCAGCGGTCTGCGCACGGCGATCGAGCGCAGCGGTTACTACCCGGCCCTGGTCGCGGACGCGGTCGAGTCGGCCGTCGGGGACGAGCGCGTCACCGCCTACGTCGTCCACCACGAGGCGACCTTCGACCCCGCGATGGAGGTGCGGCGGCACGTGACCGTGCTCGTGCTGTCGGCGAGCCGGCTGCTGGTGTGCCACACCGACGAGCATCCGCCCGGCGAGGGCATGACGCGGCCCCACGCGTCCACCACCACCGAGGCCGTCAAGCTGGAACGCGTCCAGTCGGTCGCGGTGACGCGGGTGGTCCCGGACCCGGCCTCCTACGTGCCGGGGGTTCCGCCCACCGAGGTGGTGCTGACCATCGGCTGGGGCGCCATCGCCCACATCGACCTCGAACCGGCGACGTGCGGCGACGAGAACTGCGAGGCCGACCACGGCTACACCGGCAGCGTCACGGCCGACGACCTGTCGCTGCGGGTCAGCGAGGCGGCGGACGGCGCGGACGCGGTGAGCCAGGTGCTGGCCTTCGCCGAGGAACTGTCCGCCGCGACCGCGCGGTGAGCGAGGCGGCCGCCGCGCGGCGCGGGGAGCCCGGCCAGGGCCCGCTGCTTCCCGAACCGCCCGTCCCGCGGTACGGCGAGGCCGCGCTGGCCGACCTGCCGACCTCGGCGCTGGCCGCGCTCGGGGTCCCCGGCGCCGCGAACGTTCTGGGCCTGCCCGCTGTGCCGCGCGTCTGCGTGCTGCTGGTCGACGGCCTCGGCTGGGAGCAGTTGAGGGCCCATCCCGCCGAGGCGCCGTTCCTGAACGCGATGGACGGCGGCCCGATCACGGCCGGGTTCCCGGCGACGACCGTCAGCAGCCTCGGCTCGCTGGCCACCGGCGCCCCGCCCGGCGAGCACGGGCTGCTCGGAGTGCAGATCGCCGTCCCCGGCACCGGGCGGATGCTGAACTGCCTGCGCTGGGAGGACGACACCGTCGAGCCCGAGACGTTCCAGCCGGTCCCGACCGCCTACGGGCGCGCGGCCGCGGACGGCGTCGAGGTCGCGTACGTGGCGGAGCCCCTCTACCGGGGGTCCAGCCTCAGCCGCGCCACCACGCGCGGCGCCGAGTACATCGCGGGCCGCGGGCCCGATCAGCTCGCCGACCGCGCCGTGCTGGCCCTGCGCCGCGGCGACCGCGCCTACGTGACGGTGTACTACGCCGAACTCGACGCGACCGGCCACCGGTTCGGGGTCGGCTCCGCCGACTGGCGGCACATGCTCCGGTACGTCGACGGCCTCGCGCAGCGCCTCACGGAGGCCCTGCCGCCGGGCTCGTCCCTCTACGTGACCGCCGACCACGGCATGGTCGACCCGGACGAGCGGATCGACGCCGACACCGTGCCCGCACTGGCGGCGGGCGTCGCCCTGCTCGGCGGGGACGCCCGCGCCCGCTACGTCTACAGCGAGCCGGGCGCCCACGCGGACGTCCTCGCCGCCTGGACGGAGACGCTGGGCGACCGCGCCTGGGTCGTCAGCCGCGAGCACGCCGTCGAGAACGGCTGGTTCGGCGCGATCGGGCCCGGGATGCTGGAGCGGATCGGCGACGTGGTCGCCGTCCCGCACGCCGACCTCGCGATCGTCGCGTCCGAACGGGAGCCGTGGCTGGACTCGATGGTCGGCATGCACGGCTCCCTCGTCCCGGCCGAGCAACTGGTGCCGCTGCTCACCGCGTCCCGGCCCTGAGATCCCGCGGAGTTGAGATGAACCCGGATTCGCCCCTCCCTAATCGGGGCAACGGCGGCCAAACTGGCGATGTGCACCCTCTCATCGAAGTGCCCGCGCTGGACCGGCTGCTCCGACGGCGGGCGAACGTGGTCCTGCTGGACGCCCGATGGCATCTGGCGGGGCCGCCGGGGATCGAGTCCTACCGCAAGGGGCACCTGCCCGGCGCCGTCTTCGTCGACCTCGACCGCGACGTGGCCGGGCCGCCCGGCCCCGGCGGCCGCCACCCCCTGCCGGACCCCGCCGCCTTCGAGGCGGCGATGCGCCGCGCCGGGGTCACGGCCGACAGCCTGGTCGTGGTCTACGACGACGCCGACTCCACGGCCGCCGCCCGAGTGTGGTGGTCGCTGCGCTACTTCGGGCACGACCGGGTCCGCGTCCTGGACGGCGGCTACCGCGCCTGGACGGAGGCGGGGCACGCGGTGAGCACCGCCGAACCCGAGGCCAAGCCGGGCGACTTCCTCGCCGCCCCCGGCCGCCTGCCCGTCCTGGACGCCGAGGGCGCCGCCGAGCTGGCCCGGGCGGGCGTGCTGCTGGACGCCCGCGCCGCCGAGCGCTACCGCGGCGAGCAGGAGCCCGTCGACCCCGTGGCGGGGCACATCCCGGGCGCCCGGAACGCTCCCACCTCCGGCAACGTCGGCGTCGACGGCCGGTTCCTGCCGCCGGAGCTGCTGCGCGAGCGGTTCGCGCAGCTCGGCGCCACCGACGCCCTCGACGTCGGCGCCTACTGCGGCTCGGGCGTCACCGCCGCCCACGAGATCCTCGCCCTGCACCTCGCCGGCATCCCGGCCGCCCTCTACGTGGGGTCATGGTCGAACTGGGTGTCCGATCCCGGCAACCCGGTCGCCGTCGGCGAGGGCTGACCCGGCCCGCGGCGTCAGCCGGCGCCCATGGCGAGGAAACCGGTCGTGGCCGGCGCCCGGGTGATGGCGGCCAGCGCCCGGGAGGGGGTCTTCCCGGCCGCCAGTGCCGTGTGGAAGGCGGTCATGAAGGCCGCGGTCGCGTCGTCCCGGACGGGCAGGACGCTGGCGATCACGGTGGCGGTGCCGAGGGCCAGCAGGGCGCCGGCCATGCCGAGGACGGCGTCGCCCTCGTCGGCGCGGCCGATGTCGCACGCGGACAGGACGATCAGGTGCGGCGGATCGGCGAGCTCGTCGAGGTCGTGGACCATGAGAGGGCCGTCGGCCAGGCGCAGCCGGGAGAACAGGGCGTTGCCCTGGTGGAACTCGCCGTGGGCGGCGACGTGGGCGAGGGCGGCTCCTTCCAGGGCGTCGCGGACGGGTTCGGCGCGGGCGTCCGGGCCGTCCAGGACGACGGCGCCGGGGTGGAGGCGGCGGAGGGCGGCGATCTCACGGTCGGCGTGCAGGAGGTCGGGGCCCGCCACGAGGACGGCGTGCCCGCCGGAGGGCGCGCGCCTGCGGGCGTGGAGCCAGGCCCCGGCGGACGGGACGACCGTGAACGGGCGCCCCGCCAGGGACGGGAGCGTCGCCCAGGGCAGCCCGTGCAGGACGCCCGTCGGCGCGATGACCAGCTCGCGGTCGCCCAGGACGGGGCGGAGCGGGGCCAGCAGGAGGCGGTCGAGGCGTTCGGCCGCGCCGGTGAGGGCGGATGGCGCCGGCGGTCCGCCGTCCTCGGCGAGGCGGCGGGCGGCGAAGCGGAGCAGGCCGGTCTCGCGGCGCGCGCCTTCGCCCGGGCCGAGGCGGTGGCGGCGGGCGCGGCCGCCCGCGACGGTGACGGCGTGCAGCTCGTCGCCGATCGCGATCAGCTCGACGAGGGCGCGGTCGCCGAGCTCGGCGGCGACCTCGCCGGCGGCGGCCGGGCGGTCCGGGGACGCGCCGGACGGGCGGCGGCGCGTCCGCTCGCGGATCCTGGCCTCCAGCGCGGTCAGGTCCGCCGGGGGCGCGGCGGGGGCCCCGCCGCGGGCGGTGTCGGCCGTGCGGTCGACGCTCAGGGCGCGCAGCGCGGTCAGCGCGGCGGCGCGCTCGGGGTCTCTCGGCGGGCGGACGCGGACCGGCCGCGCGATCGCCCGCCGCCGCTCCTCCACGGCGAGCAGTTCCCGCGCCGACCCGGACAGGCGGAGGCCGAGCTCCGCCAGCTCCGTGGCGAGACCCGCCGCGCGGGCGCGCAGGTCGAGCGCGTCCAGGGCCTCCGCGTGCTCCTCGGTCACCTCCAGCCCCGCCCGGACCGCCGCCAACGCGCCCTTGCGGGCGTCCCTGGCGGAGTGTTCGAGGGCGATGGCGTGCCAGGCGGCGATCCGGCCCGAAGCCGGGCCGCTCGTGCGCCGGACGGACGCCAGCAGGTGCCCCGCCGGGCGGCCCAGCGACAGCGCCACGCGCGCGGCGACGATGCGGGCCTCGTCGGCGGCGTCCGCCCAGCCGCCGCTCTCCAGCCGTTCCGCCGTGGCCGCGGCCGAACGGAGCAGGACGGCGGACCGTTCACCGGACGCCCACCGCGCCTTGAGCAGCACATGCTCGGCCAGAAGCGCCCATCCCATGCGCTCCTGCCCGGTGAACTCCGTGCGGGCGCGCTCCGCCGCGACCGTGGCCTCCTCCGCGTTGCCGTCGGCCAGTTCGGCGTGGGCGAGGAGCAGATAGCCGTCCGCCGTGTCGCATCGGTACCCGTTCGCCGTGGCCGCGTCCAGGGCGGCGGTGAGGACGGGACGTGCCTCACCCGGCAGGCCGGCCATGATGAGGGTCTCCGCCTGGTCGAACCGGCACTGCGCCAGGCGCTCACCGGTCAGGCCCTGTTCGGCCTCCGCGAAGAGGCGGAGCGCGCGCGGGACGTCTCCGCGCCGTGACACCGTGAAGGCCAGATTCCCCTTCGCCATGGCGGTCTGGTGGCGCAACCCGGCGGCCTCGCCGACGGCGACGGCCTCGGCCAGCGCCTCCTCCGCGCCGTCGTAGTCGCCGCGGAACACCCGCGCCAGGCCGAGGTTGGTGAGCAGACCGTTGAGCGCCGCGGGATCCTGCCCCGCGCGTAACCGGGGCAAGGCCTGCACGGCGACCTGGTGCGCCTCCTCCAGGCGCCCGGCCCGTGCCAGAGCGCCCGCCTTGTTCGCGGCCAGGCGATCGGCGTCGGGCCCGCTCAGGACGGTCTCGGCTCGCCGCGCGTGGGCGAGCGCCTCGGTGACGTCACCGCTCGCCGTGAGCAGCCCGACGAGATTCATCCGCACCTGCGCCGCCGCGTACGGGTCGGACCCGGAGGCCAGCTCAAGGGCGCGCCGGAGGAAGGCGAGCCCTTCGTCCAGCCGTCCCAGCTCCTTGGCGGCCAGCCCCGCCACGCGCAGCGGCAGGACGCCGCCGCCGTCCTCCAGCAGCGCGAGCGCCCGTGTGAAGGCGGTCGCGGGATCCCTCGCCGCCATTCGCAGCAGGGTGCGCTCGTCGCGCCCGGTCACAGCCGGATCCAGCTCGTGACGATCGACGTGCCGTCGTCCAGCCGCAGGATCAGGCTCACCAGCCCGGTCGGGACGCGCGGCAGCCAGAACATTCCCGCGGGCTCCGTGCGCGCGGTGATCCCGCCCGGCGGCAGGTCGCGGTGCCGGACCTCGACGAGCGCCGCCGCGGACGGGACGAGCCGCCCGTGGATCTCCCGGAGCCGGCCGTCCGGCGTCACCTCGATCTCGACCGTCACGCCCGGGCAGGTGAACGTCAGCGTCCGGGCCGGGCCGCCCCGCACCCCCGCCGCGCGGCCGCCCCGGTCGTGCTCCAGTTCGGCCAGCCGCGCGGCCGGCGCGCGCCACGCGATCGACGCGCGGGCCGCCGCCAGGACGGCCGCCGGCACGGGGTCGAGGACCTGGTACGTCTCGCGGACTCCCGCCATCAGCTCGTCGTCGTTCACGGGACGAGCCTCCGCAGCGACTCCAGGCAGCGCGCCCGCGTCGGGCCGACGCTGCCGACGGGGATGCCGAGGGCGGCGGCCAGCTCGGCGTGGCTCGGCGCGAGCGCGAACAGCCGCAGCAGTGTCCGGCAGCGCAGCGGCAGCCGCTCCAGCGCCGCGCCGACCATGCCGAGCCGCTCGCGCGCCGCGACCACCCGCGCGGGGTCGGGCTCCGGCTCGCGCGGGGCGGGCACCGTCGGCAGGGTGCGGCCGCGCCGGCGCGCCAGCAGCAGGCTCTCATGGCGCGCCGTCGTGGCCAGCCAGCACGCGGCCGCGGCGGGCTCGCGGAGCTCGTCGATCCGCTCCACCAGCCGCAGCCACGTGGTCTGCACCGCGTCGCCGGCATCGGCGTCGTTCAACCCGTACGAGCGGGCGATCGACCACAGCAGCCCGCTGTGCCGCTCGACCAGCCGGGCCCACGCGTCACCGTCGCCGTCGCGTGCCCGGACCACCAGCTCGTCCGTATCGTCCCTTCGGGCCACCGAAGTATCCTCCCGAGGCCCCCCGCTCCCCCTTCACCCTATGGCATCGGGCGATGACGCGGTGTGCACTTCGGTGCCGAGGCCCGGAAGTACCGGGTGCCGCGCGGGATCGAGGACGCGGTCGGCCGCCTCGGACGCGCCGATGCCCTCCCGCGCCGCGAGGGCGGCGATCCGTCCCGCCACGACCGGTGTCGCGAACGACGTCCCGCTCCATGTCGCGTAGCCGTCGAACCGGTCGGGATCGGCACCGTTCACCGCTCGGCGAGGGCCGTCGAACCGGACGAAGGCACTGGCCACGTCCACGCCCTGCGCGCACGCGTCGACCCACCACCCGTGGTTGGAGAACCAGGCCCGGTCGTCTCCGTCCAGGGCGGCGACGCCGATGACGGGCTTCATCGCGGCGGGCCAGAACGGGCGGTCCGTCGCCGCGTTCCCCGCGCACGCCACGACGACCGTCCGGCGGCCGAGCGCGGCGACCGCCTGGGAGAGCACCGGCGAGGGGCGGTCGTCGTAGGTGTGGCACCCGAGCGAGATGTTGACGATGTCGGCGCGGCCCCAGGCGGCGAGCCACTCCAGCGCCCGGATCACGTCCAGCTCGTCGCCGATCCCGTGGCCGTCGATGACGCGGCGCGCCCGCAGCGCGGCGGACGGCGCCTGGGAAAGCACGACCCCCGCGATGAACGTGCCGTGCCCCGCCTGCGCGTCCAGCGCGAAATCCAGGTCGGCGTCCAGGACCTCCGCCGCCTCGTCGCGCTGCTCGCGGTACCACCGCTCGTTCTCGTACCAGGGGTGCGGCGACAGGCCGGTGTCCAGGATCGCGACCGTCATGTGCCGCCGGACCGGGACGGCCTGCGGCGCGGGCAGGGGAGGGGCCGGGCGGGGCAGGTCCGCGGGCCCGCTCCACCACATCGGCTGGCCGAGGACGAGGTGGTTCGGCGCCGCGCTCAGCCCGCGGCGCCGCCGGTCCGTGCCGCCGAGGACGGCCGCCAGCTCGCACACGTCGACCTTCGCGGGGGCGCGCAGCCGCAGCCGCGTGACGCCGCCCTCGTCGTGGCGCGAGTCGTACCAGCGACGCACCAGCGACTCGGCCGCGCCGGCGTCCCGCCCCGCGACCAGGAGCTCGTTCCGGCGGATCAGCGCCGGCCGCCCCGGCAGCGGCTCCACCACGACCGCGTCCGCGTGCCGCGCCAGCACCCGGTCCAGCCGCGCCTGTTGATCGAACATCGAGCCCCACCTCCGCCGCACCGGCCGTTTCGCTCATCGTGGCGGAACGGTGACGCTCGGTGCCGGGAAACGAGCGGAGCGTGGCCGATGGTGGCATCCGTGACGAGTCTCACTCGGCGGCGAGCGCACACCCCGGTCCCCTTCGCAATAGTGGATCTTGACGGAGGCGGCGGGTGAACGATGTGCATCCTGTGTTCAAGCGTTCAACAAACTGCGAACTCACGGTGGTGCGACACCGGCCGATGATGCACAATGAGGGACGCGGACGCCGACTTGGGACGTACGAGGCCGTAGGGGAAGACGAGCCTCGGTACAGATCCAGGAGGTCCGGTGACCGCACGTGGCGTTTTTTACGTCCACTCCGCGCCACCTGCGCTGAGCCCGCACATCGAGTGGGCCGCCGCAGGTGTTCTCGGGGTGCCCGTTTCCCTTGAGTGGGCAGATCAGCCGGCCGCGCCCGGAACGCTGCGCGCCGAGCTCCATTGGGAGGGCAGGCCCGGTACCGCCGCGGGCATCACCTCCGCGCTGCGCAACTGGAAACTGGTGCGGTTCGAGGCCACCGAGGATCCGACGCCCGGCACCGACGGCGTCCGCTTCAGCTTCACCCCGACCCTCGGGGTGTTCACCGGGGTCATCGGCGCCAGCGGCGACATCATGATCCCCGAGGACCGGCTGCGCGCGGTGATGGCGAACGCCGCCGTCGGCAAGGCCACCCTGGAGCAGGAGCTCGACCGGCTGCTCGGCACGCCGTGGGACAACGAGCTGGAGCCCTTCCGCAGGGCCGGCGACGGCGCCCCCGTCCGCTGGCTGCACGCCGCCGTCTGACGAGCCCGCGGCGCGACCGCCGTCGCCCGCGCGGAGCGCGTACCCGTCCCGCGACTCGTACGCTCCCGCCGCCGGGAGGCGACCACGCGCGCCGCCGGGCGTCCGCGAGGTGTGGAAGCGGGAGCCCGGGGCAGGCTGGGAAGATGTCCGCCTTGACCCGCAACAACGTGCAGGACCTGGGCCGACGGTCGGGGCAGCCCATGGTCTTCGCGCACGGGTTCGGGTGCGACCAGACGATGTGGCGGCTCACCGCGCCGGCCTTCGAGGCCGACCATCGGGTCATCCTCTTCGACCACGTCGGGATGGGGGACTCGGATCTGGCGGCGTACTCGGCCGGCCGCTACGGCTCCCTGGACGCCTACGCCGAGGACGTCCTGGACATCGTCCACGAGCTGGACCTGCACGAGGTGATCTTCGTCGGGCACTCCGTCAGCGCGATGATCGGGGTGCTGGCGGCCAACCGGGAGCCGGACCGCTTCGCCCGCCTCGTCCTGGTCGGCCCCTCTCCCCGCTACGTCGACGACGGGGACTACGTCGGCGGGTTCAGCGGCGCCGACATCGGCGAGCTCCTGGAGTCGCTGGAGAGCAACTACCTCGGCTGGTCCAGCCGGATGGCGCCGATGATCATGGGGAACCCGGAACGCCCCGAGCTGGGCCGGGAGCTGACCAACGCCTTCTGCCGCACCGACCCCGACATCATGCTGCAGTTCGCGCGCGTGACCTTCCTGTCCGACAACCGGGCCGACCTGCCGGGGCTGAGCGTCCCGACGCTGCTCCTGCAGTGCTCGCAGGACATCATCGCCCCGGAGGCGGTGGGGGACTACGTGCACCGCGCCATCCCCGGGAGCGAGCTGGTGCGGCTGCGCGCGACCGGGCACTGCCCCAACCTGAGCGCGCCCGAGGAGACGATCGCGGCGATCAAGGCGTTCCTGAGGAAGGTCCCGAGTGGCCCCGATGCCCGGCGGGGCTGAGGAGCTCGCCCGCCTGCGGGACCTCTACGAGCACGCCCCCTGCGGCTACCTGTCGCTGAGTCCACCCGGGACGATCACCAGGGTGAACCGGACGTTCCTCGACTGGACGGGCTACCGCGCGGACGACCTGCTCGGCGGCGCGCGCTTCCAGGACCTGCTCCCCGTCGGTGACCGCATCTACTACGAGACGCACTTCACGCCGCTGCTGACCATGCAGGGCGAGGTCCGCGAGATCGCCGTCGAGCTGAAGTGCGCGGGCGGCGAGCGGCTGCCGGTGCTGGTCAACTCGACGCTGCGGCCGGAGGAACCGGGCGGGGCCCCCTCCGTCCGGATGTGCGTCTTCCGCGCCATCGACCGCCGGGAGTACGAGCGGGAGCTCCTGTACGCCCGCCGGCGCGCGGGGGAGTCGGAGGCGCGCGCCCGGCAGCTCGCCGAGACCCTGCAGCGCAGCTTCATCCCGCCCGTGCTGCCGCCCCTGCCCGGCCTGGAGGTGGGCGACGCCTACCGCCCGGCAGGGGCCGGTGACGAGGTGGGAGGCGACTTCTACGACGTCTTCGAGATCGCCCCCGGCCGGTGGGGGCTGGTGCTGGGGGACGTGTGCGGCAAGGGGGCCGAGGCCGCGGTGGTGACGAGCCTGGCGCGGTACACGGTGCGGGCGGTCGCCACGGAGGCCGAGTCGCCCGCCGACGTCCTCCGGAAGCTGAACGCGTCCCTGCTGGGCCACGGCGCGGAGCGGTTCTGTACCGCCGTCTACGCCGGCATCGAGAGCGGCGCGGGCGGCGGGCCGCTCCTGACCGTCTCGCTCGGCGGCCATCCCGCGCCGCTCCTGGCGGCCTCCTCCGGTGAGGTGCGGTCTCTCGGCCGCCCCGGCGACCTGCTCGGCCTGCTCGAGGACGTGGTGCTGGCCGACGAGCCCGTGGAGCTGCGGTCCGGCGACGCCGTCCTCTTCTTCACCGACGGAGTCAGCGAGGCGCGCCGCGGCCGGGAGTTCTTCGGCGAGGACCGGCTCGCCGGCCTGCTGTCCGACGTGCGGGCCCTCGACGCCGGGGGCATCACCGGCCGCATCGTCGACCGCGTCCTGGAGTTCCAGGAGGGCATGCCGCGCGACGACATCGCGCTCATCACCCTCCGGGTCCCGTGAACTGATCGCGGGCCGGGGCGTCACGGACGGTGCCCGGTGGCGGGGGAGACGTCCGCGTCCACGGGGTGCCAGGCGGGGCCGCCGCCGTCCCGCCGGACCCGTCCGAACACCACGTCGGCGAAGTGGACGCCGAAGCCGATCGTGCCGGGCTCCTCCAGTTCGGCGACGAGGCGGCGGCGGTGGCCGGCCGACCGGGCCGGGTCGTGGTCGACGGACGCGGACCATTCAGGGTGGCCGATCTGGATCGGTGAGTGCAGGGCGTCGCCGAACGCGATCAGCCGCCGCCCGCCCGAGGTGATGACGTACTCGGCGTGACCGGCCGTGTGACCGGCGGTGATCCGGACCCGCACCCCGGGGAAGATCTCCTGGCCCTCGGTCACCGTCCTGATGTGCGGAGCCAGGGCGGCGACCTCCTCGGCCATGCCGTGCTCCACCAGCAGGCCGCCGATGCTCGCCACGAGGTGGCCGGAGGCGTCCAGGTAGTCGGGGTTGGCGACCTGCTTGAGCAGGCCATCACGCACCGGTGAGCAGGCGCCGGCGGGACCCGCGCGCACGCGAACGGCCCGGCCGATGGGAACCCGGCCGGGCCGTTCGCGGAGAAGGGATCAGAGAGCGCGCTCGAAGGCGACCGACACGTTGTGGCCGCCGAAGCCGAACGAGTTGTTGAGCGCCGCGGCCGGGCCGTCCGGGAGCTTGCGCGGCTCGTCCCGCGCGATGTCGAGGTCGACCTCGTCGTCGAGGTCCTCCAGGTTGGCCACGAACGGGACGACGCCCTCCTTGAGGGCCAGCACCGTGAAGATCGACTCAAGGGCGCCAGCGCCGCCGAGCAGGTGCCCGGTCATCGACTTGGTCGCGGTGATGACCACCTGGCGCGCGGCCTCCTCGCCGAGCCCCGCCTTGATGGAGGCCAGCTCCGCGACGTCCCCGGCGGGCGTCGAGGTCGCGTGCGCGTTGATGTGGACGAGGTCGGCGGGCTCCAGCCCCGCGTCCTTCAGGGCCCGCTGCATCGCCTTGGCCTGCCCGGACCCGGACGGGTCGGGCAGCACGATGTCGTAGGCGTCGCCGGAGTAGCCGCAGCCGGACGCGAAGCCGTGGATCTGCGCTCCGCGGGCGCGGGCGTGCTCCTCCGATTCGAGGATCATCACGGCGGCGCCCTCGCCGAGCACGAAGCCGTCGCGGTTCTTGTCGTAGGGCCGGGACGCGCGCGCCGGCTCCTCGTTGCGGGTCGACATCGCGCGCATCGCCCCGAACGAGGCCATCTGCAGCGGGTGTATGCACGACTCGGTGCCGCCGCAGATCACCACGTCGGCGCGGCCCGCGCGGATCATGTCGATGGCGTACCCGACGGCCTCGCCGCTGGACGCGCAGGCGCTGACCAGGGCGTGCGAGCCGGCCATCGCGCCGAACTCGATGCCGACGTGCCCGGAGGCGCCGTTCGGCATCAGCATCGGGACGGTGAAGGGCGAGACCCGCGACCAGCCCTTCTCCCGGAAGACGTCGTAGCTGTTCAGGGCGGTGTGCAGGCCGCCGATGCCGCTGGACAGCACCACGCCGAGGCGCTCGCCGTCCACGGTGAAGCCGCCGTCGACGCCGGGGCGGTCCATGCCCTTCTGCCCCTTGCCGCCCGCCGGCACGGCGAACCCCGCGGACGCCCAGGCCTCGCGCGCGGCGATCAGGGCGATCGCCTGGTTGCGGTCGAGCCGGCGCAGGTTCTGCTTCGGCATCACCTCGGACGGGTCGACCTTCAGCGTCGCGGCGAACTGGACCGGCAGGTCGTCGACCCCCTCCCAGTCCAGCTTGCGGATACCGGACTCGCCGGCGAGCAGGGCGGACCAGGTCGACGGCATGTCGCCGCCGAGTGGGGTCGTTGCACCGAGACCGGTCACGGCGACCCTGGTCTGGCTCTTGCTCATAGTGCGTGCTCCTTGCGGACTGTGAGGGGAGGAGGAAGGACGCGCCGCCTCCCGGGTGGCGGCGCGCCCTCCGCGGCTCAGCTCTGCAGGTTCTGGACGAAGTTGATGACGTCCTTGACCGTCTTCAGGTTGCGCAGCTCGTCGTCGGGGATCTCGACGTCGAACCGGTCCTGCGCGGCCACCGCGATCTCCACCATCGACAGCGAGTCGATGTCGAGGTCGTCGATGAAGTTCTTCTCCGGGGTGACCTCGGACTTGTCGATGCCGACGATCTCGTCGATGATCTCGGCGAGGCCGTCCAGGATCTGCTGTTCGGTGGCGACTGCCATGGTTCTGCGTTCTCCTTCGGTGGGTTGGTCCAGAGCCTGCGAGCAGGCGTGACGGCCTACGGGATCTGGATGACTTGGGCAGCGTAGGACAGTCCGGCGCCGAACCCGACCAGCAGGGCCGGGGCGCCGGACGGCACGTCGCCGCGTTCGATCATTCGGGACAGCGCCAGCGGGATCGAGGCGCCCGAGGTGTTGCCGGACTGCACGATGTCGTCGGCCACGACGGCGTTGGACGCCTTCACCTTGCGGGCGATCGCCTCGATGATCCGCAGGTTGGCCTGGTGCGGGACGACGGCGGCGAGCTCCTCGGGCTTGACCCCGGCCCGCTCGCACGCCTGGATCGCGATCGGCGCGATGGCGGAGGTGGCCCAGCGGAACACCGCCTGCCCCTCCTGCCGGATGAACGAGTTGCGGTCCTCAATGATGATCTTGTCGTACTTGTCGCCGGCACTGCCCCACACGACGGGGCCGATGCCGGGGGTCTCGCTGGCCGTGACGACCGCCGCGCCCGCGCCGTCGGCGAAGATGATGCAGGTGGAGCGGTCGGTCCAGTCGATCCACTGGGACATCTTCTCCGAGCCGATGACCAGCGCGTTGCGGGCGCTGCCGGCCCGGACGGCGGCGCTGGCGGTGGCGAGCGCGTAGCAGAAGCCGGCGCAGGCGGCGTTGAGGTCGAACGCGCCGGGCGCCTCGATGCCGAGGCGGTGCGCGACCTGCGCGGCGTGGCCCGGCATCGGCGACTCCGCCGAGCAGGTCGCGAGGATCACCAGGTCGATGTCGGAGGGGGCGAGGCCGCTGCCCGCCAGCGCCTTGCCGGCGGCGTGCACGCCGAGCTCGACGATGCCCTCGTCGTCCCCGGCGATGCGCCGCTCGACGATGCCGACGCGGCTGCGGATCCACTCGTCGTTGGTGTCGACGCTCAGCGCGAGGTCGTCGTTGGTGACGATGCGGGCGGGGCGGTAGTCGCCGAACGCCAGGATGCGGGCGCCGGGCGCGGCCTCGGGGATGGTGAGCGTGGTGGTCATGACGCGTCCGCCTCGATCAGCTCGCGGGCCTTGTCCAGGTCGGCGGGGGTCTTGAGGGCGACCAGCTCGATGCCCTTCAGCTCGCGCCGGGCCAGGCCGGTGAGCGTCCCGGCGGGTGGCAGCTCGATGATCCCGGTGACGCCGAGCTCGCGCATGGTCGCCATGCACGCGTCCCAGCGGACGGGGGCGCTGACCTGCTCGACGAGCCGGGCGACGAAGTCGCGCCCGCTCCCGACGACGGCGCCGTCGCGGTTCTGGAGCAGCTTGGCCCGCGGGTCGGCGACGGGCACGCCGGGCGCGAGGCGGCGCAGGGCGCCGACGGCGGGCTCCATGTGCTCGGTGTGGAAGGCGCCCGCGACCGACAGCGACCGCAGCCGCGCCTTGGCGGGCGGCTCGTCGGCGAACTTCGCGAGCCGCTCGGTGGTCCCGGCGGCGACGATCTGGCCGGCGCCGTTGACGTTGGCGGGGGTGAGGCCGTGCTTGTCGATCGCGGCGAGGACCTCGTCCTCGTCGCCGCCGAGCACGGCCGTCATGCCGGTCTCGGTGACGGCGGCGGCCTCGGCCATCGCCCGGCCCCGCTCCCGGACGAGGACCAGCGCGGCCTCGGGGGTCAGCACCCCGGCGATCGCGGCGGCGGCCAGCTCGCCGACGCTGTGCCCGGCGACGGCGTCCGGCCCGGCCTTCCCGCCGGGGGCGCCGTCGTAGAGGGCCTCGGCCGCGGCGATCGCGGCGGCGACGAGCAGCGGCTGCGCGACCGCGGTGTCACGGATCTCCTCGGCGTCCGCGGACGTCCCGTACCGGACCAGGTCCAGACCCGTGACAGCCGACCACCAGGCGAACCGGTCGGCGACGCCGGGTTTCTCTAGCCATGGCTGCAGGAAGCCGGGGGTCTGGGCGCCCTGGCCGGGCGATGCGAGGAGAATCACAGCGTCCAGCCTGCCGTCATGTGCCCGCGCCCACGATGCCGATCACGACGAAGTTTGGTCTTGGCGCTTTGTACGACCTCTACAAGAAACCCTGGTGAGCGCCTGTAGCCCCGGCTGAGACCCTCGGTGCGACGCTCCTCACCCTCGCCGCCGGACTATCCGGTCGTCCTGGCGGCGCGGGAGTGGAATCGGCCGAGGACCAGGGCGATGCGGAGGGTGAAGGCGTTGCGGCCGTCGGTGGGGGCCAGGCCGGTCAGTTCGGCGACGCGGCGGAGCCGGTAGCGGACCGTGTTGGGGTGGACGAACAGGAGCCGCGCGGTGGCCTCCAGCGACGAGCCCTGTTCGAGGTAGGTGGTGAGCGTGTCCAGGAGCGGGGCTCCCGCGGCGAGCATCGGGTTGTAGACGCTCTCCACCAGGTAGCCGCGCGCGTCGTCGTCGCCGTCGAGGGCGCGCTCGGGGAGGAGCTCGGTGGCGAGGACGGGACGGGGCGCGTCCGGCCAGCCGGCGGCGGCGCGCAGGCCGGCGACCGCGGCGCGGGCGGAGCTCGTGGACTCGTAGAGGTCGGCGACCTGCGGGCCGACGACGACGGGGCCGGGCCCGCACTTGGCGGCGATGGGGCGGGCGGCCTCCATGGGGTCGGTGTCGCCGCCCACGATCACGACGACCCGGTGCCCCTGGACGCCGGCCAGCACGTCGGCGCGGGCGCGGCGCGCGGCCAGCTGCATCTGGTCGATGGTGACCTCGGGCTCCTCGTCCTCCGGGGTGAAGCCGGCGATGACGGTGACGGGCTTGGACGTCCAGCCGAGCGCGGCGGCCCAGGAGTGCATGCCGTCGTCGACCTCGTCGCGCAGCACCGCGTTGACGACGAGGGCCTCCAGCCGGGCGTCCCAGGCGGCGCGCGTCTCGGCGGCGCGGGCGTAGACCTGGGCGGCGCCGAACGCCACGTCCCTGGTGTAGCGCAGGATGGCCTCGCGGAGCTGGGCCTCGCCGCCGGGCGCGGCCAGCTCGTCCAGCCGGGTCTCCACCACGTCGATGATGACGCGGATCATGTCGATGGTGTGCTGGAGCTTGATGGAGCGCAGCAGCTCGCGGGGCGCGGTGCCGAACACCTCGCCGGCGATGGCGGGGCGGGACCGCTCGTTGCTCTTGAACCACTCCACGAACGCGGCGATGCCGGCCTGCGCCACGAGGCCGATCCAGGAGCGCTGGTCGGCGGGCATGCGCCGGAACCAGGGGAGCTGCTCCTCCATGCTCGCCAGCGCCGCGGTGCCGAAGGTCCCCATCGCCTTCTCCAGGCGCTGGGTGGTCTGCTCGCGGATCTCGGCCTCGTTCGCGGTGTTCACCATCCCAGGGTGCCACCACACCTGCGGTGTCCCTGCCGGAAGCGAGGAAACCGGCTCACTCGGGGGTCACCGCGGAGGCGCGTCCGAGCGCGATGTCGGTGAGGTTGCGCAGCGACGCGGAGCCGGGGGCGAGGTAGTCGCTGTGGCCTCCGTGCCCGGCGTCGAAGACCCGGGCGCCGAACCCGGCGGAGACCGGGTCGGGACCGAGCCCGAGCCCGAGGAACCGCACGTGCGGGACGTCCTCCATCCAGTCGGTCGAGCCCCGTCCCGCCCAGACGCGGGCCGATCCGCTCAGCCTGGACGCCGACCAGGCGGTCGTCCCCGGGCTGCCGTAGAGGGCGATGTCGGTGACCTGCCTCCAGGCGGCGCTCTTGGAGCCGCTCAGGGCGGCCTGGCCGCAGACGACCGAGCCGTAGCTGTGGCAGAGGAGGCCCACGCTCGCGCCCGGGTTGACCTGGTGGACGCCCTTGACGAACGTGCGGAGCCGGACGGCGCCTTCGGCGGCCCGCTCGGCGGTGAGGACGTCGCTGCTGAACGTCTTGGGCGCCGCGTAGCCGAGCCAGGCGACGACCGCCAGGCCGGGCTGGGGCGATTGGGAGCGGGCCTGCTGGTAGACGGCCCGCGCGCCCCCGCCGGGCGTCGACCAGGGTTTGCCGCCCCGCTTGTCGAACGCGGAGAGCGTGGTGTCGGCGCCGGGGACGAGCACCGCGACGCGCCGTGCCCGGGTGAGGTCGCCGATGACCTCGATGGCCCGCCCCCGGCCGCGCGGGTCGAAGTAGAGGAAGCGGCGCCCGGGCTGGAGGAAGGCGCCCAGCGCCTTGCGGCGGTCGGTGTCGCCGACCTTCTCCGCCGTCTTGAGGGCCTCCTCGATGGAGCGGCGCTCGGCGGCGTACCGGGCGTCCAGCGTCGACGGCGCCATCTTGGGGACCGCGACGGGCGCCGCGTACGGGTCGGCGTGGCCCGTCCCGGCGGTCGTGAGCATCACGACCCCGATGGACGCGGCGGCGGCGGTGGCCCGCCGGAGCCGGCGGCCGTGCCGTCGCGCGGGACGCGGCGAGGTCGTCGTGAGGTGCGGCGGCATCGTCGCCTTTCTACCATCGAAGATCGTTCAGCGTGGGCTCGGCTCACCCCCCGGTGGATCAGGAGACGCCTCTGGAGATGTACGGGCCGGGGACCGGGTTGGTTCCCGGGGCGGCGGCCCCTCCCGTGCCGTCACCGTGTCGTGAAGGCGGCGAGTGCCCCGCCGGCGGCGAGCGCGCCGCCGGAGGCGACCGGCCACGCCAGGCGCCCGGCGATCCATTCCGGCCGGTCGGGGACGGTGTGCGACCCGTTCAGGCTACCGAACGCGAGCAAGGTCCCCACGGTGACGAAGATCATCACGGTGCCCTGGGCGGATCCCCAGCGCGGAGCGGTGGGCCGCCGCGATCGCCGGCCGGACCCGGGCGTGTCGCGTCCGGCGGGTCACTGCCCGTGCAGGAGCGTCGCCGCGTAGACGCAGAGGAACCACGCCGAGTATCCGCCGATGAGGAAGAACACGGTGCGCGTCTGCAGGGCGTCCACGGCCCGGTCCCGGGTTCCGTCCTCGCCGTGGCTCCGGCGCTCAGGCATGGGTGACCTCCGTGTCGCGGCCGAGGGCGATCAGGGCGAGGTTGCGCAGCGCGAGGGAGCCGGGCCTCAGGTAGCCGCTGTGCGGGCCCGTCCCGGCGTCGAACCGCAGGGCGCCGAAGCCCGGCGAGGCGGGATCGGCGCCGAACCCCAGCCCGGCGAAGCGGACGTTGGGGACGTACCGCACCCAGTCGCCCTTCGCCCGGCCCGCCCAGACCCGCGCGGGGGTGCCGAGGTCGGAGACGTGGCGCAGGGTGGTGCCGGGGCTGCCGAACAGGGCGATCTCGTCCACCGGCAGGGGGGCCAGACGTCTCGCGGCCTTGCCGCAGACCACCGAGCCGTAGCTGTGGCAGAGCAGCGCGAACCGGGCCCGCCCGTTCACGCGGTGCACGCCGGTGAGGAGACGTTCGAGACTCCGCGCGCCGTTCTCCGCGCGTCCGCTCGTCAGGGCGTCGGTGCTCAGCGTCGAGGGGGAGTCGTAGCCGAGCCAGGCGATGACGGCGACCCGCGCGCCGGGCGCGGTGGCGTGGACGTGCCGGTAGAGCGCCCGGCCCCCGCCGCCGACGAACTTGGGCGAGTCGTAGTTGGCCAGCGAATTGTCCGCGCCGGGCACGACCACCGCGATCCGGTCGGCGTGCTTCAGGTCGCCCAGGACCTCCACAGCGCGCCCGCCGCCTCGCGGGTCGAACGACAGGAACCGTCGGCCCGGCCCCAGGAGGGCGGACAGGGCCCGTTTCCGCCCTTTGTCGCCGACGCGCTCCGCGGTGGCCAGGGCGCGCGTGATGTCCCGGGCGGTCGCCTGGTAGCGGGCGTCGAGGGCCGGCGCCGACAGTGCGGGCGCCGGGGCGGGCGGCGCGTACACCTCGGCGTGCCCCGCGGCGGCCGTCGAGCCCGCCGCGGCCAGCACGGAAACGGCGGCGACGGTCCTGCGAACGCTGGGCATCCCGGGCGTCCTTCCTGGTCAGTGGAGCACTGATCAGGAAGGTAGAAATCAGGCCTGTAAGCGCACATCGGTCGGCGGTGCCGTCCTGCGCCGTGCACCCCCGGTATGACGGGATGCGCCCCCGGTATGACGGAGGCGGCCGGCGTCAGTCGCCGGGCCGCACCAGCCCGACCTCGTAGGCGTAGACGATCGCCTGCGGGCGGTCGCGCAGCCCGAGCTTCATCAGGATCCGCCCGAAGTGGGTCTTGACGGTCTGCTCGGCGACGACGAGCCGCCCCGCGATCTCGCCGTTGGACAGGCCGCGCGCCACCAGCGCGAGAACCTCGGTCTCCCGCTCGGTCAGCTCCTCCAGCCGCTTGCGGGACGGTGCGCGCGGGCCCCCGAGCCGGGAGAACTCCGCGATGAGCCGCCGCGTGACCGACGGGGACAGCAGCGCGTCGCCCGCCGCCACCACCCGGACCGCCTCGGCCAGCTCGGTCGCGGACGCGTCCTTCAGCAGGAACCCGCTGGCCCCGGCCCGCAGCGCCTCGTAGACGTAGTCGTCGAGGTCGAACGTCGTCAGCATGAGGACCTTGGGGGCGCCGTCCCCGGCGTCCGCGAGCAGGCGGCGAGTCGCCTCCAGGCCGTCCATCACCGGCATCCGGACGTCCATCAGCACCACGTCGGGGCGCACCTCGGCGACGCGGCGCAGGCCCTCCGCGCCGTCGGCGGCCTCGCCCGCGACCTCGATGTCGGGCTGGGCGTTCAGCAGCACGCCGAAGCCGGTGCGCACCATGCCCTGGTCGTCGACGATCACGACCCGGATCGTCACGTGGCGTCCCGCGCCTTCACCGGCAGCGATGCGGTCACGGCGAATCCTCCCTCGGACGTGGGGCGGGCGGTCAGCTCGCCGCCCAGCGCGGCGGCCCGCTCCCGCATCCCGACCAGCCCGTGGCCGCCGCCCGGAAGCGGCGGGACGGACCCCCGTCCGCCCGCGGGCGGGCCGTTGACGACGCCGAGCCACACTATGCCGTCATCGCAGGACACTTCGACCTCGACGCGGGATCCGGGCGCGTGCCGCATGGCGTTGCTCAGCGCCTCCTGGAGGATCCGGTACGCGGTGAGCCCCACGCCGGGCGGCAGCCCCGCCAGGTCGCCGCCCAGCCGCGTCTCGACGCGCAGGCCGGCTCCGCGCGCGTTGCCGACGAGCTCGTCCAGCCGCTCCAGGCTCGGCTGCGGGGCGGTCTCGGCGCCGTCCTCCGCGCGCAGCACGCCGAGGATGCGGCGCAGCTCCGTCAGCGCGTCCAGCGCGGTCGCCCGGATCTCGGCGAGGTCGCGGCGCGTCTCGTCCGGGACGGTCTCGACCTTGTACGGGGCCGCCTCCGCCTGGATGGCGATCATCGACATGTGGTGCGCGACGACGTCGTGCAGCTCCCGCGCGATCCGCTGCCGCTCGGTCAGCACCGCCTCGGCGTCCTGGTGCCGCTTCTCCTGCTCGGCCAGCTCGCGCCGGGACGTCTGCCGGACGCGGACGGCGTAGCCCACCGCGAGCGGCAGCAGGAGCAGCACCGACGCCCCGGCCCCGGTCCCCGGGTCCTTGATCCACACCCCGGCGAACGAGATGATCGCGACGCCCAGCGTGACGTCGCGCGAGCAGCGCACCGCGACCGTGTACAGGGCCGCGATCGCCGCGAACGAGCCCGCCGGGACGTAGGGGACGGTCAGCCAGCCGCCGACGTCGATCAGCGCCATCGCCAGGAAGCTCAGCCGCCACGCGGCGAGCGGGTGCCGGTCCCGCAGCGCCAGCGGCGCCGTCACCGAGACCGCGACGAGGAACTTCGTCGCGTCGGACAGGTAGATCCCGCGCCGCATCGTCTCGGTGGACAGCAGCGACACCGTCCCGGCGACCAGCCCGGCGGTGAGGGCCAGCCCGACCAGGTTCGCCACCAGCCCGTACGGCAGCCGCCCCACGCCGATGTACCGCGTCCAGCGCAGCAGCAGGGGCCACGGCCGGTTCAGCGGAGCCGGGTCCGCCCTGCCGGTCACGGCGGCGGCGAGCAGCACGTCCCGCAGGACGCCGCGCAGTGTGAGGTTCTCCCCGGCCATGGGAACCAGGCTAGGGAACCCGGGTCTCACTCGGATGACACCGTGGTGGGACGTGCCGGGTCATACCTGGGTACGGTGCCAGACGTGGAGCCCGTCGAAGCGCTGCGCCGCATCGCGTTCCTGCTGGAGCGCGCCCATGAGCCGACCTACCGCGTGCGGGCGTTCCGCACGGCCGCCGACCGCGCGGAGCAGACGGCCCCGGACGAGCTCGCCGGCCGCGCCCGCGACGGGACCCTCACCGCGCTGCCCGGCATCGGCAAGGTCACCGCCCTGGTCATCGAGGAGGCGCTGCGCGGCGAGACCCCCGTCTACCTGCGCCGCCTGGAGGCCACGGAGGGCGAGCCGCTGGACGAGGCCACGGCCGCGCTCCGCTCGGCGCTGAAGGGCGACCTGCACACCCACAGCGACTGGTCGGACGGCGGGTCCCCGATCCTGGAGATGGCCGAGACCGCCCGCTCCCTGGGCCACGAGTACCTCGCCCTCACCGACCACTCGCCGCGCCTGAAGGTCGCGAACGGCCTGTCCGCCGACCGCCTGCGCCGCCAGCTCGACGTCGTCGCCGAGCTCAACGAGTCCCTCGCGCCCTTCCGCATCCTGACCGGCATCGAGGTCGACATCCTGGAGGACGGCGCCCTCGACCAGGAGCCCGACCTCCTCGACAGCCTCGACGTCGTCGTCGCCAGCGTGCACTCCAAGCTCCGCATGGACCGCGTAACCATGACCGGGCGGATGGTCGCCGCGATCGCGAACCCGCGCGTGAACGTCCTCGGCCACTGCACCGGCCGCATCGTGAAGGCCGGTGGCAAGCGCGGCGGCCTGCGGCCGGAGTCGGAGTTCGACGCGGCGCTCGTCTTCGACGCCTGCGCTGCCTACGACGTCGCCGTGGAGATCAACTCCCGCCCGGAGCGCCTCGATCCGCCGAAGCGCCTGCTGCGCCTGGCGGTCGAGGCGGGCTGCCGCTTCTCCGTCGACTCCGACGCCCACGCGCCCGGGCAGCTCGACTGGCAGCCGTTCGGCTGCGAGCGGGCCGCCCGGTGCGGGGTGCCGGCGTCGCAGATCGTCAACACCCTCGGCGCCGACGACCTGCTCACCTGGACACGCTCGAAGCTCTGACGGTCAGCCGCCGAGAGCGTGCACCATGCGCATGATCGTCTCGATCTGCCGTCCGCCCTTCATGTCGTAGGCGGTGTCGCCGCCGTAGCCCCACCAGTTCCAGCAGCCCTGCGGGTTGCCGCCCGCCCAGCCGGACGCGGTGGCCTGCGGATACAGGACGATCATGCCGTTGGTGTCGGCGTACTCGTTGAGGTAGGTCTTCGTCGCGAACGCGTTCCCGACGACGCCGCGCCCCTGCTGGCAGCCGTGCAGCGCCACCATCAGCCTGCACGTCCCCGACTGGCAACTCGCCGGGACGTAGGCGAAGCCCGTCGCGTCCATGCTGATGGACGAGGCGCTCCCGTTCGGCGCGTAGGCGTTCTGGTCGAACTCCATGACCGTGCCGCCGGGTGAGGAGGCGGGCGGAGCCACGGACCCGAACAGGTGCCCCAGCATCGAGCGCTCCGGGTCGTCGCCGCACTTGTTGATGTAGGGGGTGTAGGTGGCCGAGCAGGGGTTGGGGCCGATCGGACTCACCCACGCGTGCCCCGATGGCGAGGTCTTGTTGTAGGAGACGGCGGATCCGAAGTCCCGGTAGAAGGCGGCGAGGTCGTCGTTCACCGACTGCTTCACGGTCGAGTCGTTCGTCCCGTGGTAGATCCACACCGGATGCCCGGACAGGTTGCTCACGGGATCGACCTTTCCCTGCGCCGATCGGTCGCGGGCCGTCCGCTCCAGCTCCGCCGGGTTGTCGTCGTAGAGGTCGTTCATGCACGCGAGCTGCGCGGTCGTCACGCTGCCCCGCGCGCAGTGGTAGGGCCCGGCGGTGAAGATGCCCGCGCCCCGGAACGTCCCGGAGTAGGCGATGTGGAGCTGGTCTGCCATGTAGCCGCCGGACGAGACGCCGCTGACGTACGAGGCGCTGATCGAGTGGCGGGGGAGCGGAGCGGCGGCCGCGGAGGCGGGAGAAGCGCTGACGGTCGTTAAGGCGAGAGCGGCGGCCGCGAGGAAGGGGGTGGGTTTCATGTTGATGTTTCTCCTAGCTGAGGGAGCAGGTGTTCACGGTGTCGCCTGACGTGGGGCGGGGGAGCGTGGTGCTCTTCGGTGGCGTGGTGCCGTGCTGCGTCCAGGACTCGAGGGCCGTGAAGGCGGTGCGCATGCAGGGCAGGAGCGGGCGCAGGCGGTCGGGGAAGGAGTCGTAGAGGCCGTCGACGTGGTTGGCGGCCTCCAGGCGGTAGTAGCGGTAGGGCGCCTTTCCCTTGGCGCGGACGAGTTTCGCGTAGACGTCGGAGTCGGTGCCGATGGGCAGGAGCGAGTCGTAGGTGCCGTGAAGGGTGATCATCGGTTTGCGGATGCGGCCCGTGAGCGCGACGCGTGCGACGGCACGGTGGACGCTCTCCGGACGTGTGGCGTAGGTGTAGCCGGCCTCCTCTCCCGTGTAGGCGGGGTCGAACTCTTCGCGGTAGATGCGCTGGGTGAGCTCCCAATAGACCTGGTCGTGGAATGGCCAGAGGAACTCGGAGCCGGGGGCGAGGCCCGCGTTCAGGAGCGCCTTGTGGGCTGACGGGTCGCCGGTGGCCGCGTAGGACGGGTAGGCGCGCAGGACCTGCGGCAGGTAGGTGAACAGGTTCGGGCCGTCGGCGCGCCAGAGCGTGCCTTCGGCGTCGATGCCGCCGTCGTACAGCTCCGGGCGGTTCTCCAGCTGCCAGCGGACGAGGTAGCCGCCGTTGGAGATGCCCGCCGCGTACGTACGGCGCGGGGTGCGGCCGTACCGTTTCGCGACGACCTTCTTGGCGGCCCGGGTGAGCTGCGTGACCCGGTCGTTCCATTCGGCGACGGCGTCGCCGGGGCGGCGGCCGTCCTTGTAGAACTCGGTGCCGCTGTTGCCCTTGTCCGTCGCGGCGTAGGCGTAGCCCTTGGCGAGCGCCCAGTCGGAGATGGTGAAGTCGTTGGCGTACTGCCGCCTGTTGCCGGGCGGGCCGGCGACGACGAGTCCGCCGTTCCAGCGCTCGGGCAGGCGGATGACGAACTGGGCGTCGTGGTTCCAGCCGTGGTTCGTGTTGAACGTGGAGGTGTCGGGGAAGTAGCCGTCCAGCTGGATGCCCGGGACGCCGGACGGGTTGCGCGTCCCGGCGGCGTGGAGCCCGGCCCAGTCGGCCGGGACGGTGTGGCCCGACCCGACCGTTCCCGCGGTCGTGAGGTCGTCGAGACAGGCGGCCACCTGCTTCTCCGCCCCCGGCACCGCGAGCCCGGACGCGCAGCCGGGGCTCTGCCGCGCGTCGGCCTGCGCGGCCAGGGGCACGGCGAGGGCCGCGGTGAGGGCGCCGGCCACGGTGCCGGCGGTAAGGGCGGGGCGGAGGTTGGGCATTCCGGCTCCTCGGGACGGACGTCAGATGCCCGCCATGGTGAGCGCCGGTTGTGACCGCTGCCACGTGGCCCGCACACACATCGGATCGACCGGTCATGTGCCCGTGGTCGTGACCTGCGCGTGATGTGGCTCACACCCGTATCCGGCCGTCCGAATGTGGGTCCCGGTCACATGGTCCGGTCCGCGGGTGCCACCTAGCGTTCCCGGTCACGGCGGCCCGAGTGCGATTCGGGCCGTCCACGACGAGCGCGAGGAGGGCGCATGGGCGACCCGGACCGAAAGGCCCCGGTGCTGGCGGCGCGCGGCCTGGTCAGGGAGTTCCGCGGCTTCAGGGCCGTGGACGGGGTGGACCTCGACGTCGCCGAGGGGTCCGTCCACGCGCTGGTCGGGCCGAACGGCGCCGACAAGACCACGCTGTTCAACCTGCTCACCGGCTTCCTGAAGCCGACGGCGGGCAGCGTCCGGCTCGGCGCGCACGAGCTGGCCGGGCGGCGCCCCGAGCTGATCGCCAAACTGGGCCTCGCCAGGTCGTTCCAGATCACGAGCCTGTTCGCCGAGCTCACCCCGCGCCAGCACGTGGAGCTGGCGCTCGCCGGGCGCACGGGTCTCGGCTGGCGGTTCTGGCGCTCGGACAAAGCGCTCGGCCGCCACTCCGAGCGCGCCGCGGACCTGCTCGGGCAGGTCGGGCTGGACGGTCACGCGGAGGTCCCGGCCGGGGCGCTGGCCTACGGCCGCAAGCGCGCCCTCGAACTGGCGCTGGCGCTCGCGCTGGACCCGAAGGTGCTGCTCCTGGACGAGCCGACCGCCGGCATGGGCGTCGAGGACGTCGGCCGCACCGTCGACCTCATCAAGAAGGTGCGCGACGGGCGGACCGTGGTGATGGTCGAGCACAACATGAGCGTCGTCTCCAGCCTCGCCGACCGGGTCACCGTCCTGCAGCACGGCCGCGTCCTCGTCGAGGGCCCCTACGCCGAGATCCGCCACGACCCCCGCGTCGTCACCGCCTACCTCGGAGACTCAAGTGCTGCGCATTGACGGACTGTCCGCCTGGTACGGCGAGGCCCAGGCCCTGCGCGAGGTGTCGCTGCACGTCGACGAGGGCGAGATCGTCACCCTCGTCGGGCGCAACGGCGCCGGGAAGACCACCCTCCTGCGGTCCCTGATGGGCCTGCACCGGGGGGCGTCCGGCACGATCCGGTTCCTGGACGAGGACATCTCCTCGCTCAGCCCGCACAAGCGCGCCCGGCGCGGCCTCGGCTACGTCCCCGACGACCGCGGCGTCTTCGCGACGCTGTCGGTGGAGGAGAACCTCACCCTGCCGCCCGTGACGGGCCCCGACCCCTGGTCGCTGGAGCGGGTGTACGAGACGTTCCCGCGCCTGCGGGAGCGGCGCCGGTTCCCCGGGACGAAGCTGTCGGGCGGAGAGCAGCAGATGCTCGCGCTCGCCCGGGTGCTGCGGACCGGCGCCCGCCTGCTGCTGTGCGACGAGCCCACCGAGGGCCTGTCGCCGCTGATCGTCCAGCAGATCGGCGAGATCCTCCGCGAGGTCAAGGCGGCCGGGGTGACCGTCCTGCTCATCGAGCAGAACGTGCACTTCGCCGCGACCGTCGCCGACCGCCACCACCTGCTCGCCGAGGGCCGGATCGTCGAGTCCATGGACAACGACGAGGTCCGCGCCCGCGAGAGCGAACTCCTCCAGTACCTCGGAATATAGGGAGACCCCGATGAGAGTTCTCGGACGCTCGGCCGCGCTCGCGACCGCCGGAGCGCTGCTGGCCGGCTGCGCGGGCGGACCCGGCGGGGGCGGGGGCAAGATCAGCGACGACAGGCTCGTGCTGGCGGTGCTGACCGACCAGTCCGGCGTCTACGCCGACCTGTCGGGCAAGAACGCCGTCGAGGCCGTGAAGATGGCCGTCGCCGACTTCAAGGCCAAGTACGGCGGGAAGGCCGTGACCGACAAGATCGAGGTCATTTCCGCCGACCACCAGAACAAGCCCGAGGTCGCCAATTCCAAGGCCCAGGAGCTCTACGACCGCAAGAAGGCCGACCTGATCCTGGACGTGCCCACCTCGTCCGCCGCGCTCGCCGTCGCCACCGTCGCCAAGAACAAGAAGAAGCTGTTCATCGACGTCGGCGCCGCGACGACCGAGCTGGAAGGCAAGCAGTGCAACAAGTACACCTTCCACTACGGCTACAACAGCTACATGCTCGCCCACGGGACGGGCACCGGCGTCACCAAGGACGGCGGTAAGAACTGGTACATCGTCTACCCGGACTACGCGTTCGGGCAGGACATGCAGAAGACGTTCACGACGGCCATCAAGGGCGCCGGGGGCAGCGTCGTGAAGAGCGACCCGACGCCGTTCCCGAACGACAACTTCTCCACGTTCCTGCTGAAGGCGCCGGGCCTCAAGCCCAAGCCGCAGGTGCTCGGCGCCATGCAGGCGGGCGGCGACCTCGTCAACCTGGTCAAGCAGTACAACGAGTACAAGCTGCGCGACAAGGGCGTGAAGCTCGCCGCGGGCCTGATGTTCATCACCGACATCCACTCGCTCGGCTCCGACGCCCTCGCCGGGACGCGCTTCACCGACTTCTGGTACTGGAACGGCAACCCGGGCAACCGCGCCTGGGCCGACAAGTTCAAGGCCAAGACCGGAGCCCGCCCGACGGCCGTCCAAGCGGCCGACTACTCGGCGGCGCTCCAGTACCTGGAGGCCGTGCAGCGCGGCGGCACCGACAAGTCCGACGGCGTGGTGAAGCAGCTCGAAGGCGCCAAGGTCAACGACGCGTTCACCTCCACCGGCACGATCCGCGCCGAGGACCACCTGCTCACCCACGACGCCTACGTCGCGGAGGTCAAGCCGAAGAGCGAGGTCAAGGAGCCCTGGGACTACGAGAAGATCGTCAGCACGATCCCGGCGGCGGAGGCGTTCCAGCAGCCCGACCCGTCCTGCTCCCTCTAGGCGGGCCGCGACGTGCTGCAACAGGCGTTCAACGGGCTGGTGGGCGGGGCGTTCTACGCCCTGCTCGCCCTCGGCCTGGCCGTCATCTTCGGGATGCTGGGCGTGGTCAACTTCGCGCACGGCGCGTTCTACATGCTCGGCGCCTTCGGCTCCTTCGTGCTGCTCGACTCCTTCGGCGTGAACTTCTGGCTCGCGCTGCTGATCGTGCCCGTCGTCCTCGGGATCGCGGGCGTGCTGCTGGAGCGGCTGTTCGTCCACCGGCTCGCGCCGCTGGACCCGCTCTACAACTTCCTGTTCACCTTCGGCCTCGCGCTGATCCTCCAGGACCTGGTGAAGCGCGGGTACGGGGTGCAGTCGCAGCCCTACCCGCGCCCGTCCGCGCTGGACGGGTCGATCGACCTCGGCCTGTTCACCTACCCCACGTACCAGGTGTTCGTGCTGGCGGTGTCGGTGCTGGTGTGCGGCGCCGTGTGGGTGGTGCTCACCCGCACCCGCGTCGGCATGATCGTCCGGGCGGCGACCGAGCGGCCCGAGCTGTCGCGGGCCCTCGGCATCGACGTCGCCCGCTGGGTGACGCCGGTGTTCGGGTTCGGCATCGCGCTCGCCGGGTTCGCCGGCGTGCTCGCCGCGCCGATGCGGGCGGTCAACCCGCTGATGGGCTCCGACCTGATCATCACGGTGTTCGCGGTGGTCGTGATCGGCGGCCTCGGGTCGGTGTTCGGCTCGGTCGCCGCCGGGTTCGCGGTCGGGCTCGTGTCGGCCCTCGGCAACTATTACGTCCCGTCGCTGTCGCAGACGCTGGTGTTCATCCTGATGGCCGCCGTGCTGCTGTGGCGCCCCGCCGGCCTGTTCGGACGCGAGGAGGCCCTGTGACCGCCGGAGATCCTGTGACCGCCGAGGAGATCTCGTGATCCTCTCCAAGCTGGCCGGACGGCCGGTCCTGCTGGCCGCGGGGCTCGTGGCGGCGCTCGTCCTGCCCTGGTTCGTCTACCCGCCGGTCGCCCTGGACATCGTCTGCTGGGCGCTGTTCGCGGCCGCCGTCGACCTGCTGCTCGGCTTCACCGGGCTCCTGTCGTTCGGGCACGCGGCCTTCTGGGGCGGCTCGGCGTACGCCACCGGCCTGATCGCGCTGCACTCCGGGCTGCCGTTCCCCGTGGCCGTGCTGGGCGGCGCCGCCTTCGCCGCGGCCCTCGCCGTCCCGATCGGCTTCCTGTCGGTCCGGCTGCGCGGCATCTACTTCGCGATGGTCACGCTGGCCTTCGCGCAGATGGTGTACTTCATCGCCAACCAGTGGCGGGACGCGACCGGCGGGGAGAACGGCCTCCAGGGCATCCCCAGGGAGCTGTTCGGGCTGGACCTGTCCGACCCGTTCTTCTTCTACTACGCCGCGCTGCCGTTCATCCTGGGCGGGCTGTTCGCCGCCTGGCGCATCGTCCGGTCCCCCTTCGGCAGGGTCCTGATGTCCATCCGCGACAACCCGAACCGGGCGCGGGCGCTCGGTTACGGCATCGACCGCTACAAGCTGCTGGCCTTCGTCCTGTCGGCGGCCCTGTCAGGCCTCGCGGGCGGGCTGTTCACCGTCGGGCACGGCTTCGCGTCCCTCCAGGGCGTGTACTGGACGACCTCGGGGCAGGCCGTGATGATGGTCGTCCTCGGCGGCATCGGCACCCTGTGGGGCGGGGCCATCGGCGCCGCGCTGATCGTGGAGCTGAACGACTACCTGGCCACCGCCGGGTTCGAGGAGACCGGGATCATCACCGGCGCGATCTTCATCGTGGTCGTGCTGCTGTTCCGCCGCGGCGTCTGGGGCACCGCCCGCGACCTCGTCGCGGCCCGCGCGTCCCGCGCCCGTCCCGCCCCGGACAACGAGGGCACCAAGGTCGAAGCCTCGGTGTGACACCGGACCGAACGCGGCGCGCCGTCCCCCCGGAGGCGCGCCGCGTTCCGGCGTGCTCAGCGGGAGAGGCGGTGCAGGCGCAGGGCGAGCTGGAGTTCGAGGGCCCGCTCGGGCGCCTGCCAGTCGTCGCCGAGGAGGCGGGCGATGCGGTCCAGGCGCTGGCTCACGGTGTTGACGTGGATGTGCAGGCGCTCGGCCGTCCGCGACAGGCTGCCGCCCGTCCCGAAGTAGGCCTCCAGGGTCTGGACGAGGGCCGTGCCCCGCCGCTCGTCGTAGTCGAGGACGGGGCCGAGCGCGCTCCCGAGGAAGCCCGCGACGTCGCGGTCGTCCCCGATGAGCAGGCCGACGAAGCCGAGCTCGGACGCGCCGGCGCCGTCGCCGCGGCGCCCGAGGGCCAGCAGCGCGTCGGCGCAGCGCTGCGCCTCCCGGTGCGCGGAGGCGACCTCGCCCGGGCCGCGCACGGGGCCGGCCGCGCCGACCGTCGCGGGCCCGCCGAGGGAGGCGCCGAGCTCCTTGGCGACCCGGCGCGCCGCGTCGCCCGGCCGGTCGCCGGGCAGCAGCAGGACGATCTCCTCCGCCCGCGAGGCGGCCAGGCCGTGCTCCACCGCCGCGAACGACGAGGCCCAGAAGGCCGCGCGGGGCCGGTGCTCGCGGGAGTCGTACTTGGCGCACAGCACCACGTGCGGGGCGCCCAGATCGACCCCGACGCGCCGCGCCCGCGAGGTCAGCGCCTCGGCGCCCGCCCGGCGGCCGGTCAGCAGGTCGTCCAGCAGCTCGCCGCGCACCCGGCCCTCGGCCTCGGTGGCGCTGCGCTGGAACAGCAGCAGCAGCGCGGTGACGAGCGCCGCGCGCTCCAGGATCCGCTGGTCGGCGTCGTCCACCTCGTCGGCGGTGCGCAGCACCAGCGTGCCGAGCATCTCGTCACCGGTGGACACCGAGGCGATCCACAGGTCGCCGCGCCTGACCGTCCGGCCCTGCGCGCGGGCGGAGTGCGCCGAGGCCGAGACCCCGCCCAGCTCGTCGTCGCCGAGGGGCTCCGCCGCGGCGCCGGTCGTCGCGAGCCGGCGGCCGTCGGCGTCCAGGACGTGCAGGGTGCCGCCCAGCAGCTCGGTCACCACCGCGCCGACGTCCTCCACGCCGCCGCCCCGGACCACCACGGCGGTCATCCGGTCGTGCGCGCGCGCCGCCCGCTCCACGGCCGCGCTGCGCGCCTTGACCTCCTCGTTGGCGGCGCTCAGCTCGGTCAGGGCGGTCCGGGTCTCCTCCAGGAGGCGGGCGTTGTCGATGGCGATCGCGGCGTGCGCGGCGAGCGAGCCGAGCAGCGCCACCTCCTCCTGGTCGAACGGGCGCTCGCTGCGGTTCGCCGCCGTCAGCACCCCGATGACCCGGCTGCCCAGCCGCATCGGCACGCCGAGGATGGCGACCAGGCCCTCCTCGGCGACCGCGTCGTCGATGAACCCGCGGTGCTGGAACTGCGCGTCCCCCAGGTAGTGGTCGCTGTTGTAGGGCATCGCGGTCTGCGCCACCAGGCCGACCAGGCCGGTGCCCATCGGCAGCCTCAGCTGCCGGAACGCCGCCGACACCGACCCGTCGGTCACCCGCATGTAGGTGTCGCCGCGCGCGTCGTCGTTCAGCGTCAGGTAGGCGATGTCGGCGTTCAGCAGCCGCCGGGCGCGCCGGGTGATCGCCTCCAGCACCGCGTCGAGGCCGCGCAGCCCGGCGAGGTCGCCCGCGGTGTCGAACAGCGCCGCCAGCTCGTTCTCGCGCCGGGCGTGCCGCCGCATGATCGTCCGGACCCGCAGCGCGGCGAGCTTCACCGCCTCCAGTTCCTCCAGGACGGCCGGGGACGCGCCCTCGGCCCGCGCCTGGACGAGGGGACCCTCGAACTCGACGGGAGAGGCCTCCCGGGCCAGCAGTTCGAGGAAGACGCCGCAGGTCATACGGGTCATTCTTAGTGCGCCGTCCAGCCGCCGTCGAGTGCCAGGGAGGCGCCGGTCACCATCGAGGCGGGCGGCGAGCACAGGTAGGCGACGAGTTCGGCCACCTCGTCCGGCTCGATCAGGCGCTTCACGGCGGCGTGGTCGAGCATGATCCGCTCGACGACCTCGTCCTCGTGCAGGCCGTGCGTGCGCGCCTGGTCGGCGATCTGGTTCTCCACCAGCGGGGTCCGCACGTAGGCGGGGTTGACGCAGTTGGACGTCACGCCGTGCGGAGCGCCCTCCAGCGCGATCACCTTGGAGAGCCCTTCGAGGCCGTGCTTGGCCGTCACGTAGGCCGACTTGTACGGCGAGGCCCGCAGCCCGTGCACGGACGAGATGTTGACGATGCGGCCCCAGCCGCGCTCGTACATGCCGGGCAGCGCGTCCCGCGCCAGCCGGAACGGCGCCTCCACCATCAGCCGCAGGATCCGCGCGAACGTCTCCGGCGGGAAGTCCTGGACGGGCGCCACGTACTGGATCCCGGCGTTGTTGACGAGGATGTCGGTGCCGGAGGCCAGCCCGTCGAGCGCGTCCACGTCGGCCAGGTCGGCGAGCAGGGGGACGCCGCCGATCTCGGCCGCGGTCCGCTCCGCCGCGTCCCCGTCCATGTCGGCCACCACCACCTCGGCGCCCGCCGCCGCGAGCCGCCGGGCGCAGGCGCGGCCTATGCCGCTCGCGCCACCGGTGACCAGGGCGCGCCGGCCCGCCAGATCCAGCGTCCCCGAAGTCCCCGCGGCCGCCCGCGGTGTCACGCTCGTCATGCGCAGAACCTACGGAGCACGGCCCCGCCCTCCCATGTGGGCCGCGCACACAATCCACCACCGGACGGTATGGGCTTGCGGCGATCTCCCTCCCACGGCCCGGGCGCTCACCGGTGCGGCTACCGTTGGCCCGCACTGGCCGCCCACACCGCGAGGGGTATGGATGCACGAGATCAGGCACCGCTTCGTCCGGTCGGACAGCGGGCTGCGCATGCACGTCGCGGAGGCGGGCGAGGGGCCACTCGTGCTCCTCCTGCACGGCTTCCCCGAATGCTGGTACTCCTGGCGCCACCAGCTCGTCGCGCTCGCCGAGGCCGGATTCCACGCCGTGGCGCCCGACCAGCGCGGCTACGCCCGCACGGGCGGCCCGGCGGACCCCGGCCAGTACTCGATCCTGCACCTGGCCGGTGACGCGGTCGGTCTCATCGGCCCGCTCGGCGCGGACCGCGCCGTCGTCGTCGGCCACGACTGGGGCGCCCCCGTCGCCTGGGCCGTCGCGCAGATGCGCCCCGACAAGGTCCGCGGCGTGGTCGGCATGTCGGTGCCGCACCGCCCGCGGAGCAGCAGGCCGCCCGTCGAGTCCATGCGCCGCCTGTTCGGCGACGGCTTCTACATGGTGCACTTCCAGCAGCCCGACGTCCCGGAGGCCGAACTCGACCGCGACCGGGCGGCCACGTTCCGCCGGATGCTGTACGGGGTGTCCGGCGACGGCCCCTGCCCGCCGCTGATCGCCCCGGAGGGCGGCGGCTTCCTCGACGGCCTCCCGGACCCGGAGAAGCTGCCCGGCTGGCTGACCGGCGAGGACATCGCCGCCTACGTCGAGGAGTACGCCGGAAGCGGCTTCACCGGCCCCGTCAACTGGTACCGCAACCTCGACCGCAACTGGGAGCTCACCGCCGCCTGGCACCGCGCCCCCATCGGCCCGCCCGCCCTCTACATCGCGGGCGACCGCGACCTCGTCGCCATCGGCGCCCGCGACGCGATCGACACCATGCGCGACTTCGTGCCGAACCTGCGCGAGACCGTCTGGCTGTCCGGATGCGGCCACTGGACGCAGCAGGAACGCCCCGCCGAGGTCAACGAGGCTGTGCTCGGCTTCCTACGCGCCCTCTGACCGCCGGCCCCTCGGAATGCCGGCCCCTCGGACTGTCGGACCCGCCGCGTACGGTCGGCGCGTGAACCGCACGGACCGCTTGTACGCCCTGGTGGAGGAGCTACGCGCCCGCGCGCCGCGCCGGGTCAGAGCGCGGGAGCTCGCCGCACGCTACGAGGTGAGCGTCCGCACGATCGAGCGCGACATCGGCGCCCTCCAGCAGGCCGGTGTGCCGATCTTCGCGGACGTGGGCCGCGGCGGCGGCTACACGCTCGACAAGAGCCGCACGCTGCCGCCGCTGAACTTCACCCCCGCCGAGGCCGTCGCCCTCGCGATCACCCTGTCCCGGGCCGGCGGCTCGCCCTACTCCCGGGCCGCCCGCACCGCCCTCCACAAGATCGTCGCCGCGATGTCGGCCGCCGACAGCGCCTCGGCCCGCGAGCTGGCCCAGCGGGTCCGCTTTCTGACCCCCGCCGAGAAGGACGACCCGGCCTCCGTGCCGGCGGTGCTGGAGGAGGCGATCCGCACCCGCCGGGTGGTCCGCCTCACCTACGTCGACCGGACGGGCACCGAAACCGAACGCGACGTCGAGCCCGTCACGTTCACCGCGACCAGCAACGGCTGGTACCTGACCGCGTGGTGCCGCATGCGAGGCGGGAGCCGTATTTTCCGCACCGACCGCGTCCGCCGCGCCGCCCTCCTGGAAGAGACCGCCCCCGAGCGTCCCGTCGAGGCCATGCACGACGACATCCCGTCCGACTACACCGTCCGGCCCCTGGAATTCATCTAGCGCCCTACGGCGGCAGGCCCGCACGACGGGAGACGTGCGGGCCTGCGGTCACGGTCAGCCGGTGTAGTTCGGCAACTTGGGGATGGGCTTGCCGGGCGGCTGGGGCATCGGCGCCCCGCTGGGCTCCGTCCCGTGGCCGGGGGGACGGGTCGGGCTCGGCTCGCCGCCGTGGGTGGTCGGGGTGGGGGTGGCCGCCGGGGCGGTCGGCTTGGGCGTGGCGGTGGTGGCCTCGGCGGCGGCCACACCGGTGCCGGCCAGGCCGACGCCCAGCGCGACGGCCGCGATGAGAGACTTCAGGCGCATCCATGTTCCTTTCGGCGTTGTTTCATTTCTTGACGACGACGGGCGTGCCGATCGCCAGGTTCTTGGCCATCCAGGTGATGTCTTCATTGCCGACCCGCACGCAGCCGTGGCTGACCTTGCGGCCCAGCGCCGACGCCCTGTTCGTGCCGTGCACGGCGAGCTGCCCGGGGCCGCCGGCGAAGGTCTTCAGCGTCGGAGAGAAACCGCTCAGCCCGAAGGCGTACGCGCCGTAGTCCCCGTCGGGGTTCGGCGGCCGGACCAGTTCGGTGAAGTAGAAGCGGCCGGGCGGGGTGGGGGTGCCGCCCTCGCCGGTGGCGACCTTGCCGGTGCGCAGCACCGTGTCGCCGTCGAAGACGGTGAACGTGAACGCCCTCGGGTCGATCTCCATGCGGTGGGCCGTCGACGACAGCGTGACGTCGGACGCCTTGACCCACCCGGTGCTGCCGTTCGGCCGGATCGGCAGCAGCACCCTGAGCCAGCCGCCGTCCTCGGCGTCGACGAGGAAGACCCGGGTGGCGCCCATCTCGTTGGGGCTGGACAGCGTCTTCCAGACCGCCCCGTCGCCCTTCCGCCTGTGCACGGCGATCGCTCGGCCGCGCACGGTCGCTATCTCCGCACCGCCCTGCCGCTGCCGTTCCGGCTGCTGTGGTCCGGCGGCCGCCGGCCGGTCCGCGTCGGGCGGGCCGCCCCCTGATCTTCCGTCGCCCGGCGAGCCGCAGCCGGCCGACCCGGCGATCAGGCCGGCGGCGAGCAGGACGCCGGTGTGGATCTTGACTTGGCGCATGCCGCGAGATGCTGGTCGAGGAGTGTGAAGAACCTGTGAGCGCGGTGTGATGATCCCGTGGTGCCGTGACCGGCTTGGCTACGCTCAGGCCCCATGTGCGCGAATGTCCTGGTCGCGGAGGACGACCCCAAGCAGGCGGAGCTGCTGCGCCGGTACCTCCGGCGGGAGGGGCACTCCGTGGTGGTCGTCCACGACGGGCGGGCCGCGCTCGACGCGGCCCGCGCGCGCCGCCCCGACCTCGTCCTGCTCGACGTGATGATGCCGGGGATCGACGGCCTCGACGTGTGCCGCGGGCTGCGCGCCGAGTCCGACGTGCCGGTGCTCATGCTCACCGCCCGCTCGACGGAGGACGACCTGCTGCGCGGCCTCGACCTCGGCGCCGACGACTACGTCACCAAGCCCTACAGCCCGCGCGAGCTGATGGCCCGGGTGCGCACGCTGCTGCGGCGGACCGGGCGGGGGAGCGGCGAGCCGGTGTACCGGGTCGGCGGCATCACGGTGGACCCAGAACGGCACACGGTCCTCGCGGACGGGCGCGAGGTCGAGTGCACGCCGGCGGAGTTCCGCATCCTGGAGGCGCTGGCCGCCCGGCCGGGGCGGGTCCTCACCCGGGCGCAGCTCCTGGAGCACCTGCACGGCTTCGACCGCTTCATCACCGAGCGCACGGTGGACGTGCACGTGAAGAACCTGCGCAAGAAGATCGAGCCGCAGCCGCGCCGGCCGGTCCGGCTGTGCACCGTGTACGGCGTCGGGTACAAGCTGGTCGGCGATCGTGCGCCATAGCCTGCTCGCACGGCTGGTCGCCAGCTCGGTACTGATCGCGGTGTGCTCGATCACGGCGACGGCGTGGCTGGCGGCGCGCGGCACGTCCGGCGAGATCCGGCAGCGGCAGGGCCGGACGCTCGCCCGCGACGCCCGGATCAACGACGCGCTGCTCGGCTACGCGGCGAGCCACCCGCGCTGGGACGGCGTCGGGGAGACCGTGCGGGGGCTGGCCCGGCAGAGCGGGCAGCGGGTCGCGCTGGCGAGCGAGGGCGGCGCCCGGATCGCGGACTCGGCGGCCGGCCGGCCGCCGCTGCCGGCGCGCCCCTCCGCCGTGGTCGACCCTCTCGCCGTCGACGTCTCGCTCGGGCCCGGCGCGGCCACCGACCGGATCGACGCGCGTGCGGCGGGGCCGTTCCGGCTGCCGGAGCCCGAGCGGGTGAGGCTGCGCCAGGAGGTCGACGCGCAGGCGGCGTGCCTGCGCCGCGAGGGCCGGCGCGCCGCGGTCCTCGTCGGGCCCGGCGGCCGCCCGTACCTGCGCCGCGAGGGCGGCCCGACCGACCCGCCACGGGCCACGAACCCCCCAGGCGCGCCCTCCGGACAGGAGCCCTCCCCGCGCGCGGCGTTCGCGCGAACGTCCGGTGGCGGGGCGGTCCGGTTCGCCGCCGTGGCCGAGACGCCGTCGGTCTCACCGACGCCGAAACCGTCCTCGACCGAGCCGGGCGAGGAGCCGCGGCGGCCGGGGGCCACACCGGGCGCGCCGCCGGGCGTGCCGAACCCCGTGCCGACCGGCGGGCCCGGCGAGCGCCCGGGGAACCGGCCCGCCCCGACGCCGGAGCCCGCGTCGTGCTCGCCGAACGCGCCCGGACCGACCGCCACCGAGAAGCGCGCGCTCGGCCGGCTCGCCGCCCTGGTCCGGCAGTGCCGCGGGAGCCGGGTCGAGGTGTGGCTGGACGAGACCGGCACGCCGGCCGGTCCGGCGTCGGCCGCCGAGTGCCTGGCCACCGCGCGCCGCACCCAGCTGAAGCCGTACGTCGCGCCCGCCGCGGTGCTCTACATCGGCTCACCGGAGGACCGCACCCCGGCCATCGACCCGTACGGCATCGCGGGGGTCACCGCGGTGATCCTCGTCCTGGCGGTCGGGGTCAGCGTCCTCGTCGCCACCCGGCTGGCGCGGCCGGTGCGAGCCGTCACCGCGGCGGCCCGGCGGATGCGGGGAGGCGACGGCTCGGCGCGGGTGACGGTGCGCGCCAAGGGCGAGGTCGGCGAGCTGGGCGCCGCGTTCAACGAGATGTCCGAGCACCTGGACCGCATGGAGCGGCAGCGCAAGGCGATGGTCAGCGACGTGTCGCACGAGCTGCGCACGCCGCTCAGCAACATCCGAGGCTGGCTGGAGGCCGCCCAGGACGGCGTGGCCGACCTGGGCCCGGCCCTGACCGCCTCGCTGGTCGAGGAGGCCACGCTGCTCCAGCACATCGTCGACGACCTGCAGCAGCTCGCGCTCGCCGACGTGGGCAGGCTGCGGCTGCACCCCGAGCCGGTCGACGTGGCCGACCTGGTCGAGCAGATCGCGACCGTCTACCGGGCCGCGGCCGAGGCCGCCGAGCTGGCGCTGACCGCCGAGGTGACCGGGCGGCCGCACCTGGACGCCGACCCGGTCCGGCTGCGGCAGGCGGTCGGCAACCTGCTCGCCAACGCGGTCCGCTACACCCCTGCGGGTGGGCGGGTGAGCCTGCGCGCGTACGCCGACGGCGACGACGTGCTGATCGAGGTCGCCGACACCGGGCCGGGCATCGCGCCCGAGCACCTGCCGCACGTCTTCGACCGGTTCTGGCGGGCCGAGAAGTCGCGCAGCCGGCAGACGGGCGGCAGCGGGCTGGGCCTGGCCATCGTGCGGCAGCTCGCCGAGGCGCACGGCGGATCGGCGGCGGTGCGCAGCGAGCCGGGCCGGGGCGCGACGTTCGTCCTGCGACTCCCCGGCTCACCGGACGACGCCTGACCCGGCGCGGCGCGATCCCGAAGGATTTCCGGTCAGCCGTGTAATCCGCCGGGGGCTTCTCCGACTTCTCGGCGTAACGGTCCCGAGGAGAGAGGAGGTGGCGTGGACGAGCAAGAGGCCCGATTCACCCGCCTCTACGAGACGTACTACCGCAACGTCTTCGGCTATGTCGTGCTGCGGGCCGCCCCCCAGGCCGCCGAGGACCTGACGGGCGAGGTGTTCACCGTCGCGTGGCGGAAGATCGACGAGATCCCCGACCAGGCGCTGCCGTGGCTGCTGGGCGTGGCCAGGAACCTGGTCCGCCAGTCGCACGGCGCGGCGGGCCGGGCGCGCGGACTGGTGGACCGGCTGGCCGGTCTCACCACCGACGCCGACCTGCACGCCTGGGACGTCGCCGAGCACCTCATCGCCCGCGACCAGGCGCTGGCCGCCCTGCGGGCCCTTCCCGCCAAGGAGGCCGAGGCGGTCACCCTGACCGCCTGGCACGGGCTCGGCCCCGCGGAGGCGGCCCGCGTCGCGGGCTGCACCCGCACCGCCTTCATCGTCCGGTTGCACCGGGGACGCCGCCGGCTGGCCAAGGCGATCGAGACGTCCCAGGAAAGCCCCGCGCGAGCGCACGGCCGCGCCCCGCGCCCGCGAGTCATCCAGGAGAAGCAGTGAAGCAGGACGAACTGGACAACCTGATCGTCGCCCTGAAGCCCGCGGCGGTCGCCGAACTCGCCGAGGACGCCTACGCGCGGCGCGCCGACGTGGCGCAGGTCCGTGCGCGCGCCGGCGCCTCGGCCGTGAACCCGCGCGTGGTCCCGGCGCGGCGGCCGGTCCGCCGGCTGGCCCTCGCCGGCGGCGTGGCCGCGGTGGCGGCCGCGGCGGCGCTCGCCGTCGCCATGCCGTCGGACGGCCCAGGCGCCGACCCCGGCCCCGGCGCCGGACACGACGGGACGCTCGACACCCGCACGTTCCTGCTGGCCAGCGCGAAGACGGCCGCCGAGCAGTCCGCCACCCGCGGGGCCTGCTGGTACAAGCGGACCCGCATGTGGCAGGACATCATGCCCTTCAAGCCCGGCCCGGGCGTGCCGACGCCCGCACGCAAGTCCATGGGCAGGCCCCAGAACTTCCAGGTGCGGACCGCGAGCAGCGTTGAGGACTGGGCATGCGCCCAGAGCGGGACCCGTATGCGCTTCGGTACGAACGGACCGCTGGACATCAAGGTCACCTTCCCCACGAAGAAGGACGAGGCCGCCTGGAAGGCGGCGGGCTCGCCCCCGCTCGACGTCAACGCCGGCACGACCGTCTCGAAGCCGCGCATGGTCACCTACGCCAAGGGCTCGCACCTGGTGAACCCCGTCATCGGGTCCCACGAGATCGAGTGGAAGACGATCGCGAAGCTGCCGGCGACCGACGGCGCCCTGGAGAGCTACCTGCGCAGGCTGTGGCAGCAGGACCGCCGGGGCGGCGCGCACGGCTACACCGCCCCGGCCGATTTCGGGGAGTACGTCTTCGTCAGCGCGTGGGACCTGTTCATGGCCCCGACGACCCCCGGCACCCGGGCGGCCCTCTACCGGATCCTGGCGCGCACCCCGTCCGTCCGCGTCACCGGACAGGTCGTGGACCGGCTGGGCAGGCCCGGCGTGGCCGTCACCGCACAGGGCACCAGCGTGCGGCTGGTCGTGGACCGCAGGAGCGCCCAGCTCCTCGACTTCGAGGACCGGTCCTCCGCCCTTCCCGGCAAGCCGGCCGGCGGCGAGTACCTGGCCTTCGAGAGCCAGGGCTGGGTGAACAAGCTCGGAGCCGCCCCCGCCCGCTGACCGCCGGCGACCGAGGGGACGCCCCCCACCCGGCGGCGTCCCCGCCCCGCCGTCTCCGGCGGTGGCCGGTGCGGCTCAGCACTCGCGCAGCGAGTAGGGGTTCAGCCCGCCGCCCCACAGCCACGCGTGCCCCTCCCACCCGTACCGGATCTTCACCCAGTCCGACCTGGTCCGGCCCCAGGCGGTCACCTGCGCGCCGTCGGTGATGTGGCACAGGGCGCTCGCCTCCGCCGGCGGCATGATCGAACCGAGGATCCTCCCGGGCGGGATGCCCGGCGCCCCCGGATCGGCCCGGACGTGCAGGGGCCTGGCCCAGTCGCCGACGGTGACCCGGTCCGCGCGGGCGCGGGCCGGAGAGTCGGCGGACGCCGCCGGCGGCGCCGCCCCGGCCGCCAGCGCCAGCGCCGCGACCGTTCCGGCCCCGATCCGCCAGGGGTTCATCGTTCCTCCTCGCGAGCTCGGCAGTCCCCGCACGCCGTGGCGCCCGCACCGCGGTCGGTCCTGATCCTCGGGCATCCGCAGACGCACGGTGGCAGGGCCTCGTGGGGGTTGAGCCCGCCGTCCCACAGCCACGCGGTGGGCGGCGAGCCAGGGCTGATCTTCACCCAGGTCGAACCGGTCCTGCCGTAGGCGGTCATGTCGGCGCCCTGGGTCGAGCAGACGGCCATGGCGGGGGCGCCGGGCCGCATCGAGCCGATCACGTTCCCGGGATGGCCGCCCGGCCAGCCCGGACTGTCCCGGACGCGCAGGACGGGCTGCGCCCACTGCGCGACCTGGACGCGGTACAGCGGGGCCGGCGCGCCGGACGGGATGCTCCCGGCGGTTCTCGCCGACCTGCCGGGGGCCGCCTGCCCGCTCGCGCCGAACGGCGCCGCCACCAGCAGCCCCATCGCCGCCGTCACGGTCACGGCCCTGGTCAACAGGCGTTGTCTCATGTGCACTCCTGCCTTCGATTCGAGCTCATTGTCACGAGGAGTGCGGGAAAGGGCACAGCCGGTGGCATGCGGATGCCACTCCTTGATGCCTCAATCACCGTTCGGCCGGTGCACGGACGGTCCACCCGGCGGTATTGCGCTGGGCGTACCGTCCGGGACGGTCTCTTTCACCTGGCCGTCGGGGTTCAGGTGCCGGCGAACAGCCGGCCGGAACAAAGGAGATCCCTCATGAGCAGACTTTGGGGGGCGCTGGCGGAAGCGCTCTCCCTGATATGCGTATCAGCCGGAGCGGCGTACGCGACGCGGCTCTACCCCGAGCACTCGACGGTCGTGGTGGGTGCCCTCATCACGACCCTCGGCGCCGTCTTCTTCAGCCTGGCCACGCGTCTTCCGCGTGGCAGGGTGAGGCGACAGCGTGCCAAGGTCCGATGGAACCGGCGCCAGTGGAAGTGGGTACTCGTTCTGCTGATACCCAGCATCTTCCAGGGGCAGATCCATCAGGCCGCGCTTGAGCGGGTGGACGTCGGAACCCTGATGACGGTCATGACCCTCGGGGCGCTCAGCCTGGCGACGTGGCGGCTGGTCTCGGCCCCGCGCAGGTCAGGCCGGTGGCTGCACGCCCTGTGGTTCGTGATCGGCCTGGTCGGCGTCGCGATGCTGACCAGGCCGTTCACCGGCGGGACCGGGGCCCTGGGCCTGGTCCTGACGGGCGTGGCCGCCCTCATCGGCGTCAACGGCACGATCGCCTCGGGAAAGCTGACCGAGATGGGCACGCTTCACCGGGTCGTCGAGCTCAACTGCTGGGCGGGCGCGTGCCTGATCGGGGTGCCGGTCCTCGTCCTGACCGACGAAGACTGGGTGACCTGGTCCGTGCTGTCGACCGTGGCGGTCACGTCGCTGCTGAACATGATCGCCAACAAGCTGCACGTCCGCGCCTTCGACCTCGTCCGGTCCGACGACGGGTTGATCAGCACGGTGAAGTGCGTCAACCCGGTGTTGGCGTGCCTCGTCGGCGTGGTCGTCGGGACCGGCGGGTCGCCGGGGCTCACCGGATGGATCGGTGCCGTGCTGGTGGTGGGGGCATCCCTCGCCGCCTTCCGGGCCTTCCACCGGCTGGGCCTGCACGCCGTGGCGCAGACCGTCAAGGGCGCCGTCTGGAAGGAGCCGCCTCCGGAGGCCGCTCCCAACGGCGGTGGCTGGGGCGGCATTTCGCCTTCCGGTGTCTGGCTTCGCAGTGTCTGGAAGCCGGACGACCACGGCCCGTGGAAGTACAAGTTCGCCTGACGGCCTCATCGCCGCGTGGCCCTAACGATCCGTGACGCTCCGGGGTCGCGGACGGCGTCACGCCCAGGCGTGACGCCACACCACTGACGGTGGAAGCGGGCTTGTCCCGCTTCCACCGCCTTTCTCCGGGTGGGCCGTCACTCCGACCGGAGGGCCGCCGCCGTCTTGATCCGGGACGCCCGGCCTGCCGGGATCAGTGCGCCGAGCAGGGCGATCGCGATGCCCGCCAGAACGGACAGCAGCATCAGCGGCCAGGGGAAGATCTCCAGGAGGCCGTAGGGGAGGACGAGGCCGCCCGTGTCGGCCATGGCCGGCATCACCACATGGTGGGCGGCCAGGCCCAGCGGCAGTCCGATGAGCCCGCCGACCAGGCCGAGGACCGCCATGGAGGCGAGCACGACCGTCAGGACCTGCCGCGGTGTCGCGCCCAGCGATTTCAGGACGCCGAAGTCGCGCGCCCGGTCCTTGGTGTTGAGGATCACCGTGTTGAACACCCCGAGCCCGGCGACCGTGGTCAGTCCCAGGGTCAGCAGGGTGAGGAGCCCGAGAAGGATCACCTGGCCGGATTCGATGCCTTCGGCGGCCGGCATGGCCCGGATCCCGTCCGCCTTGAGTGCGGCGACGTAGGTCTCCGGGGAGGTGCCGGGGGTGAGGGTGACCTCCAGAAGAGAGGTCACCATGCCGGGGCGCGGGCCGGAGGATTCCGGGGGCGCCGGCTTCTCGGGGCCGGTGAGCGAGGTGAGGGACGCCCAGTCCGTGATGACGGTGTCGCCACCGTCCACGAGCGCCGTCCCGACGATCCGCAGCGCGGCCTTCCTGCCGTCCGCGGTCACGACGACGGTGTCGCCGATCTTCTTGCCGCCGGTCTTCAGGAACGGGTCGCCCACGACGGCCTCACCCGGCCCGCCGAGCCAGCGGCCGTGCACCATCCGGTAGCCGTGCCGGTCGGTGATGTCTCCCTGGTAGGCCTTGACCTGCACCGGCCGGTCGAACCCCGGCACGTGGACCTGCTCGAAGCGGGTGGCCGCGACCTTGGCGGTGCCGGTCCGCCCGGCCAGCGAGACCGGCCGGCCGCCCTCGACGGGGACCAGGACGTGGACGGTGTCGGTGAGTTCCGCGTCGGCGAGGTAGGCGCTGAGGGACCGGTTGAGGCCGGTGGCGAACGTCACCGCCGCCACGCCGAACGCGACCGCGGTGACGGTCAGCGCGGTGCGACCCGGCCGGGTGAACGGCAGGCCGAGGCCCAGGCTGACCGGGCGCGGCAGCCGCGTCCGGGCCAGCGCCCGCTGCACCTTCAGGGCCCGGCCCCGCCGCGTCGCGGCGCCCGCGCTGACCGCGACCGCCGTCGGGATCCGCCCGGCCCGGACGGCGGGCACCAGCGCGGTGATGACGGCGACCGCGAGCACGCCCGTGAAGGCCAGTACGTCCACCCAGGGCGAGACGCCGCTGGCGGTGGGCAGGTCGAACGAGTCGCCCAGCGTGGTGGTGACCGTCCCGGCCAGGACGTTGCCCGCGGCGATCCCGATCAGGCTGCCCAGCACCCCGGGAATCGCGATCATCACAACGTAGACGCCGGTGACCTGCGCGGGGGTGAAGCCGAGGGACTTCAGGACGCCGATGTGCCGGAACCCCGACACGACGGCGCCGCTCACCACGTTGGCGATGACGAGCACCGCGACGAGCAGCCCGGCGATCCCGAACGCGATGAGGAACGGGATGACGGTCGTTCCGGCCTCGGTGGCCTGCTGCCGGGAGACGAGGTAGCTCTGGCTCGCGGTCGCCGGCAGCCCGGTGGTGACGGTGCCGGCCGGGGCGGCCGGGTCGGCGAGCCGGTAGAGCATCTGCAGGCCGTCCGGGGCGGTCAGCTGCCCGGGCGCCACCCACGCCTGGGAGGACCGGGTGATCGACCGGCCGATCCCGACGATGGTGAAGGCCCGCCCGTCGCTGAAGGTCACCTTTTTCCCGATCGGGTCGAACGGGAACCGCGCGTAGTCGGTGCCCAGCACGATCTCGCCGGGGCCGGTGGCCCAGCGGCCGCTCCTGAGCGCCAGGCGGTCGACCCGGTCGCCCGCGCGGCCGACCCGCTCGGTGACCGTGAAGGGGCCGGGTGGAAGCAGCCCCGGTCGCGTCCGGTCGCTCTCCTCCGGGACGTTGACGACCTGCGAGCGGTACGGGCCGCCCGCCGCCGTCACACCCGGCCGGCCCGCCGACGCCGCGACCTGCGCGGCCGTCGCCTTCGCGGGATCGTAGGAGACCGTCAGATGTGCGCCGTGCTGCCGCGAGAACGCCTTGTCGTACGGGCCGTCCACGGTGGCGAGCAGGCCCAGCGCGAGCACGACCGTCCCGGTCGACACCAGCAGCACCAGCGTGATGATGGTCGTCTGCAGCCTGCGCCGCCGCACCGCGAACCGCGCGGCCTGCCACACCGCCTTCACCGGGTCACCTCGGCGGCCACGCGGCCGTCCTCGAACGCCACGACCCGGTCGGCGACCCGGGTCGCGAGCCGCTCGTCGTGAGTGACGATGAGCAGGGTCTGGCCGATCTGGTTGAGGTCCAGCAGCAGGTCCATGACCTGTTCGCCGGCCCGCGAGTCGAGCGCGCCGGTCGGCTCGTCGGCCAGCAGCAGCGCGGGCCGGTTCATCAGCGCGCGGGCGACGCCGACCCGCTGCCGCTCCCCGCCCGACAGCACCACCGGGTAGGCGTTGCGGCGATCGGCGATGCCGAGCTCGTCGAGCAGCTCCATCGCCCGGGCCTGCGCCTGCTTTCGCGAGGTGCCGAGCAGCTGGGCGGCCAGCATCACGTTCTCCAGCACCGGCAGGTCGTCGAGCAGGTTGAAGAACTGGAAGACCATGCCGATGCGGCGGCGCCGGTAACGGGCCAGCTCGGCCTCGCCCATGCCCGTGATGTCCTCGCCGCGCACCACGACCGTGCCCGAGGTGGGCCGGTCCAGGCCGGCGATCATGTTGAGGAGGGTCGACTTGCCCGACCCCGACGGGCCCATCACCGCGACGGCCTCACCGGCCTGGATGTCGAGGCTCACCCCGGCGAGCGCGGCGGTCTCGCCGTACTCCTTGCGTACGTCCATCAGCTGGACCATCAGCTCCATGGCGGTGACGGTACGAGCCGCGCCCCCGCCCGCGCGTCGGGTCCGGGATGTATTCACGGGGCGGGGTCAACCGAGGGATGTACGGCCGTGAACCGCCAGAATGATGCGTTCCGTCCGCGCAGGGCGGCAGGATGGGCGGATGCTGCCCGCGTGGCTCGTGCCCCTCCTCGCCGCGGTCCCGTGCACCTGGGCTCTGTGGGAGCGGCGCAGGCGCCGCTCCGAGCTCGGGGCGCGCACCTGGCTGCTGGAACGTGAACGCGAGGCCGCCGCGCGCCGGGCCGTCGAGGAGGAGCGGGCCCGGGTGGCCCGGGACCTGCACGACATCGTCAGCCACAGCGTCAGCGTCATGGTCGTCCAGGCGGGCGCGGCCCGGCACGGCGTCGACGGCGAGGCCGAGGACGCGCTGCTGGCCGTCGAGCGGACCGGCCGTGAGGCGATGACCGAGCTGCGGAACCTGCTCGGGGTGCTCGCGCCCGCCCCGGACGGCGACGGTGAGGCGTTCGCCCCGCAGCCGTCGCTGGCGCACCTCGGGACCCTGGTCGACCGGATCGCGTTCGCGGGCCTGCCCGTCGATGTGCGGGTGACCGGCGAACCGTGCCCGCTGCCCGCCGGGATCGACGCGACCGGCTACCGCATCGTCCAGGAGGCGCTCACCAACGCGCTGAAACACGGCACCGCCGGAGCGACGGCGGAGGTGACGGTGAGCTACGGGACGCGGAACCTGCGGCTGGAGGTCCTCAACACCGGCCCGAGCGTCCTCACCGGGACGGGCCCCGCCCCGCCCGGCGACAAGGGCGGCCGGGGCCTGGCCGGGCTGCGCGAACGGGTCGCGGTGTACGGCGGCGACCTCGACGCGCGGCGGCGGCTGGGCGGCGGCTACCGGGTGCGGGCGCGGATCCCCCTGGAGCGGCCGTGACGCGGGTCCTGATCGCCGACGACCAGACACTGGTGCGCGGCGGATTCCGGATGATCCTCAGCAGGTCGGGGATCGAGGTCGTCGGTGAGGCCGCCGACGGCCTGGAGGCGGTGGCCGCCGCGCGGCGCCTGCGCCCGGACGTGGTGCTGATGGACATCCGGATGCCCGGGATGGACGGCCTGGAGGCCACCCGCCGCGTCCTCGCCGACGATCCCACGTGCCGCGTACTGATCCTGACGACCTTCGACCTCGACCGGTACGTGTACTCCGCGCTCGCCGCCGGCGCCAGCGGCTTCCTGCTGAAGGACGTCACCCCCGAACACCTGGTGGCGTCGGTGAAGCTGATCGAGACGGGCGACGCCCTGCTGGCCCCCTCCATCACCCGCCGCCTGGTCGAGCGCTTCGCCCGCCCCGCCCCGGCGCCCCAGGGCCTGGACGTCCTGACCCCGCGCGAGAAAGAAGTGCTCCGCCTGGTAGGCGGCGGCCTCTCCAACACCGAACTGGCCGCCCACCTCCACCTAAGCGAGGCAACGGTCAAAACCCACGTAACCCGCATCTTCGCCAAACTAGGCCTACGCGACCGAGCCCAGGCAGTAGTAGTCGCCTACGAATCAGGCCTGGTAACCCCGGGCACCCCCGACTGACAGCCCGGCCGACCATGCGGACCTGCAACGGTCATATCTCGACGGCAATGAGGGCCAGGACCACGGGTCGCTCCCGACTCCGGGGCCCGGACCAGGAACCGGCGAATTGGGCTGTCTGGAAGGCAAGTCTCTGCGGGCCTCGGTAGGCAGCAAAGAGCGGCGGGAGGGGATTCCCCTCCCGCCGCCCTGTGTAACTCACTTATGCCCGGAGGCTTAGACCGTCATCGGCGAGGAGTTGTGCGCTCCCCGCCAGGGTTCAGTCGTCGTCGTCGTCCGAGCCGCTGCCGCAGATCGGACAGTTGTACCGTTCGCAGTCGCAGTCAGCCATGGGTCGCGCCCCTACTGCTGGTCCGACTGCTTCTGCTGGTCCTGGGGACCGGAACGGTAGGCGTCGCTCGACTCCTCTTCGATGCCAACCGTCTTGTTCGCCTCAGACTGGTGGGCAGTGCCCTCGGCCCACTTGTCTCGCTTGTCAGCCATCGGTTGCGCCTTTCCTTTGGGTTGACGGCTCCCTTGTGGATGCCGCCTCATAAAGAACAGTGCCGAGATCCTGGTCCTGGCAACTCGCGTCGCACGGACCGGCGCGCTGCCAGCCGGGCCGGGCGTGCGGCCTGGGGGCCGCTCCCCGCCCGGATGGCCGCGCGCTGCCAGCCGCTAGAACGCCGATCAGGAGCCCGTGAGCACCTGGCGAGACCGCCAGGTCTGGCGGAGACGTCCGCCAGACGTCCCCGGGGAGGTCTTGGGGGGCGCGCGCAAGACGTCCCGTCTGGACCTCCTGTGCCCGAAACGGTGAAACACATCGCCCGTGCCTCAGCACGGGGAGCCAGCCCCAAATGGGGCAGTGCCTGTCGCCCAGCGCTAGCACTCACACCAAAGGAGAAGTCATGAAGAGCGTCACCACCAACAACGCCCTGAGCAACGGCTTCCGCCGACTGTGGGACCGAACGAAGCGCGACCTCGCGGTCATCGTTTCCGGAAGCGTCGCCGGCGCCCTTGTCCTCGCCTCGGACGATCACCACTTGCTGGCGGGGCTCGCCATCGGGCTTGGCTCCATCGGCCTCGGAGCCAGTCTTGTCGGCCTTGTCGCCGACGGCACTATCTTCGGTGTCCCGGGCAGTCTCATCTGTGTCCTGGGCTTTATCTCAGTCATCTGCGCCTTCGCCATCATCGTCGGAGCCCTGGTCTACGACCTGGTCTACGGCGACTGACTGCGCCATCGGGGCGGTGTCCGTGTACGCCACCGCCGGTTGGTCAGCTCTCACCCGGCGGAACCAACCGCGAGGACCCGGTACCACCGGGTCCTTGTTCTTTGTGTGGCCGGCATGGGCGATTGCTATGGAGTGAGAGTCCCGCGCGGTCACCTGCCTGACCCGGTTCGCCCGGCAACGGCTGATCTACGGACTGCGCACCGTCGCTCCGCTTCTCACCGCGCCCGCCGGGGTGCGTGATGAGCTGGAACTGCGGCACCGCGGCGTCAAGATGGAGCACCCCTTCGTGGCCGAGGTGCTGCTGGCCGGCCGGGGGCGCCGAGACGTCCCGCGGGCCGCGTTCGACGACGGGGACCCGGATCCGTCTGGACCTGGGCGTGCGGGTCGTGGAGCTTCTGCGGGTCGCCGTCACCGACTCGGCTTCGGCGACGCCGAGTCCGTCCGTCCGCTTCGAGGGGACCGCGCTGCTGGTCGGCCCCGCGCTGATCGGCCGTCGCCAGAGCATCCTCCTGACCTGCCTGCTGGAGGACGAGCCGTCGCCGGTGAGTTGCTCGGCCCCCCTTCCCAACGCCCGTGTCACTCGGGCCCGGACCCGCGACGTGGACCCTGTGCTCCGCGAGGAAATAAAGATCATGATGTTCGCGGTGCCGGTGATGGCCTACGTGTTCGTGTTCCTCTTCCCGCTGCGCCTATCGGGCGTGATCAGCGGATGATCAGATGCTCTCGCTGATCCCGCCGAGTCGTTCGACGTCCTCGGCCGGGGTGTCGGTCAGGAGGCAGACGCTGGAGGCGGCCGACCCGTCAAGCTTGCGAAGGTTGTCGAGCATGGCTTGACGCATCTCCTCACGGCGGGACGCCAGGCAGGCCCGGACAGCCTCATCCACCAGACGGCTGTGATGCCAGATGGGTCAGGAGGCTGGTGAAGTGTTGGCGGGTGAGGGTGAGGTGTCCGGCGGTGGGGTTCTTGCTGTCGCGGATGCCGATGAGGCCGATGAGATCGGCGACCTCGACGCAGTTGTTTTCGACACCGCCGCTGTGGGTGCTCTTGCGCCAGCGAGTGTGAGGCGACACGGGGATGCTCATGCTTGCGACGCTACCTCGTCGATGAGCGCCAGCGAAGCCGTCCTGTTCAGGGTTGCTGAGAGTAGGAGTTCGAAGATTTCCTCATGGGCCGAAACCTCATCCTCGTCTTCTATGAAGATGCTCCTGTTGAGCTGGTCGCCTACGGACACGGTGAGTCGGCCCGGTGGGCGAAGAGAAATAAGGGTGTACGGGGTAATTAGCCACAGGTATTCGCTGACTTTGCTAGGTAGAACACGCAGTTCCACGTGATCTAGCTGGGCTACTTCGCTTAGGTGCCTCAGTTGCGCACGCAGGATTCTAGGATCACCGCCGACCTGGTTGCGGAGGGCCGCCTCCGCAATGATCGGCATGTAGCGGGGCGGGTCGGGGTGGCTCAGCACCCGCTGGCGCGACAGTCGGAAGTCGATCAGTACTTTGGTGTTGTGTTTGGCCGGTCCGACGGCGATGAGCTTGCGGGTGTAGTCGGGGGTCTGTAGGAGACCGGGGACGACGCTGGACTCGAAGTTACGGATCTCGGCGGCCTCTTCCTCCAGGCTGGCTAAGTCGAGAGCGGCGGCTGAGATGCGACCTTCCCAAGCTCGTTCCCACTTGCCGGGTTTGTGGGTGGCGAGGTGGAGGAGGGATTGGCGGAGGGGGCCGTGTTCGATCTCGTAGAGGTCGAGTAAGTCGTTGAGTTCTTCGGGGGCTATGGCCTGGAGGCCGTTCTCGACCATGCTCATCCAGCCCTGTGAGCGGCCGAAGCGGCGGGCCGCGGTGGCGACGGTCAGGTTGTGGTGGTCGCGGGCTTTGCGGAGCGCCGAGCCGATCCGGCGCTGGCGAACGGTGGGGGCGTTCCCGGAAGGCATCTTTCAAGAGTGTCACCGAGCGTGGCGGCGCGTACACGGAATGGCGGCCGATTGAACGTTCAGTCGGAGAACGTTCAGGCCCCAGGACACGAGCGCTTCGGGCGGTGAGTGTGGCGGGCGACTCCGAATCGAAGGGAGGCGCACGATGGGAGCGCCCGAGACGAGAAGGACCCCGCCGAAACGGGAGGCGCCGCCCGCCGCGGCCCGGCGTGGAGTGTCGTGGGTGGCGGGGTGATGAGCGGCGAACTCGTCGTGCTCGGCGCGGTGACGCTGCCGGGCGTCCACCGGTCGGTGCGGAACGCGCGGCGGTTCCTGCGGGACATGCTGCCGCCGGGCCATCCCGGGCTGGACGACCTGATGACGGTCGGAAGCGAGACCGTCTGCAACGCCATCACCCACACCGCCTCGGGCGATGGCGGCTGGGTGACGGTCAGCCTGCTGGCGGGGGAGGGCGTCCACCGCCTGGAGGTCGCCGACGACGGGGCGGACGGCAGGCGTCCCCGCGTCAAGGCGGAGGACGGTTCCGAGAGCGGACGCGGGATGCGGGTCGTCGAAGCGCTCTCGGATCGCTGGGGGTACCGGACGGACGGCGACCGCACGATTGTGTGGGCGGAGTTCCGTTCCGAGAACTCGTCCGAAAACTCCGACAGGGGGCTGTCGCGGGGCTCTTCCACGCTGTTGGCAGCAGCGTTCCAAGGAGGAGAACAATGACCGTTCCCGCGTTCAACACCGTCACGTGGTTCCAGATCGGCACCGACGCGCCGGAGGAGGCGCGCCGCTTCTACGGCGACATGTTCGGCTGGAACTTCGGGGCCGACGGCGACGGCTACGACCTGGTCAGCTACCCGGGCGCCGAAGTGCCGGCCGGCGGCATCTCCCACGAGCCGGACGCGTCCCGCAACCACGCGATGTTCCTGGTCCTCGTGGAGGACGTCGACGCCGTCTGCGACCAGACCGTGAAGACCGGCGGCAAGGTGGCCATGCCGCCGCTGACCACCGGCAAGGGCCTCAAGTTCGCCTACTTGCAGGACCCGTCCGGCAACACCTTCGGCGTCTTCACGCCCCCGTCGTCCTGACGCCGGACGCGCAAGGGCCCCGGGGAGCGAATCCCCGGGGCCCTTCGCGCGGGCTGATGATCGCGGCCTACACCTCCGCGATCACCGTCACCGCCCTGACCTCAACCATCGGCGCGGGTCGGGCGGCCGGAAGGCGCTCTGGGCGCCTGGAGGTCGCCCGACCCGCCGAGCCGGGCGACCACAGCGCCACGACACGAACCCGCACGGGCACGGAAACCCGCACCGTGGCGTGAGGATCGCCCGGCTCGCAACGGGGGTTCCAGGGGGTCGCCCCCCTGGGCGAACACAGCGCGGGTCGGGTGGCCGGAAGGCGCTCTGGGCGCCTGGAGGTCGCACGGCCCGTCGAGCCGGGTGACCGCAGCGCCACGACGCGAACCCGCACGGACACAACACACCCGCACTGTGGCGTGAGGATCGTCCGGCTCGTGACGGGGGTTCCAGGGGGTCGCCCCCCTGGGAGGACACAGATCACGCGTCGCCGCCGGTGTTGCTCTCGGCGCTGCCGACGCCGCCCGCGAAGACGTCGCTGACCTCGGCGTTCAGCTGGTAGCGCTGGATCGCCTCCGCGAGGGTCTCCGGCTTGATCTCGCCGTGGCGGGCGAGGCGGGTGAGCACCGCGAGGACGATCGACGCGGCGTCCACGTTGAAGAACCGGCGGGCGGCGGCGCGGGTGTCGGAGAACCCGAACCCGTCCGTGCCGAGCGAGGTGTAGTCGCCGTGGACCCACGGCGCGATCTGGTCGGGTACGGCGCGCATGTAGTCCGACACCGCGACGATCGGCCCGGCGACGTTGTCGAGGACCCGGCTGACGTACGGGACGCGCTGGTCGGCGTCGGGGTTCAGCAGGTTCCAGTCGTCGCACTCGCGGGCCTCGCGGGCCAGCTCGTTCCACGACGTGGCCGACCACACGTCCGCGGCGACGCCCCAGTCTTCGGCGAGCAGCCGCTGCGCTTCGAGGGCCCACCGGCCGCCGACGCCGGAGGCGAGGATCTGCGCCCGGGGCGCCTCGCCGTTCCCGGAGGCGACCTCCGGGGCCGCCTTGTGCCGGTACAGGCCCTTGAGGAGCCCGTCGACGTCGAGGTTCTCGGGCTCGGCGGGCTGCTGGTACGGCTCGTTGTAGACGGTGAGGTAGTAGAAGACGTCCTCGCCGTTGGGGTGCTCCTCCGACGACCCGTACATGCGCCGCAGCGCGTCCTTCACGATGTGGGCCAGCTCGAACGCCCACGTCGGGTCGTAGTGGACGCAGGCGGGGTTGGACGCCGCGAGCAGCGGGGAGTGGCCGTCGGCGTGCTGGAGGCCCTCACCGGTGAGCGTGGTGCGGCCGGCGGTGGCGCCGAGCAGGAACCCGCGGCCCATCTGGTCGCCGAGCGCCCACATCTGGTCGCCGGTCCGCTGGAACCCGAACATCGAGTAGAAGATGTAGACCGGGATCATGTGCTCGCCGTGCGTGGCGTAGGCGGTGGCGGCCGCGATGGTGGACGCCATCGAGCCCGCCTCGCTGATGCCCTCGTGGAGCATCTGGCCGCTTTCGGCCTCCTTGTAGGACAGCAGCAGCTTGCGGTCCACGGCGTCGTAGGTCTGCCCGTGCGGCGAGTAGATCTTGGACGTGGGGAACAGCGAGTCCATGCCGAACGTGCGGTACTCGTCCGGGGCGATCGGGACGAACCGGGCGCCGATGTTCTCGTCCTTGATCAGGTCCTTGAGCAGCCGGACGAACGCCATGGTCGTGGCGATGTTCTGCTTGCCGGACCCCTTCCTCAGCTCGCTGTAGACGGGGTCGCCGGGCAGCTTGAGCGTCTTGGCCCGCACGACCCGCTTCGGCAGGAACCCGCCGAGGGCGGCGCGGCGCTCGCGCATGTACTGGATCTCTTCGGAGTCCTCGCCCGGGTGGTAGTAGGGCGGCAGCGGCGCCTCCAGCGCCGAGTCGGGGATGTCCAGGTAGAGGCGGTCCCGGAACTCCTTCAGCTCGGCCTTGGTGAGCTTCTTCATCTGGTGGGTGGCGTTGCGGGCCTCGAAGTCCGAGCCGAGCGTCCAGCCCTTGATGGTGTGCGCGAGGATCACGGTCGGCTGCCCGACGTGCTCGCGGGCCGACTTGAACGCCGCGTAGACCTTGCGGTAGTCGTGCCCGCCGCGCGACAGTTTGCGCAGGTCGTCGTCCGACAGATGCTGGACGATCTTGCGCAGCCGCGGGTCGTCGCCGAAGAACTTCTCCCGGATGTACTCGCCGGACTCGACGGTGAACGTCTGGAACTGGCCGTCGGGCGTCGTGTTCATCTGGTTGACCAGGACGCCGTCGACGTCCTGCGCGAGCAGCGGGTCCCAGTCGCGGCCCCAGATGACCTTGATGACGTTCCAGCCGGCGCCGCGGAAGAACGACTCCAGCTCCTGGATGATCTTCCCGTTGCCGCGCACCGGGCCGTCGAGCTGCTGGAGGTTGCAGTTGACGACGAAGGTGAGGTTGTCGAGCTCCTCGCGGGCGGCGAGGCCGATCGCGCCGAGCGACTCCGGCTCGCCCATCTCGCCGTCGCCGAGGAACGCCCACACGTGCGAGCGGGACGTGTCCTTGATCTTGCGGTTGTACAGGTAGCGGTTGAACCGGGCCTGGTACACCGAGTCGATCGCGGTCAGGCCCATGGACACCGTGGGGAACTCCCAGAAGTCCGGCATGAGCCGCGGGTGCGGGTAGGACGACAGGCCGCCGCCGGGGTGCGAGTGCTCCTGCCGGAACCCGTCGAGCTTCTCCTCGGGGAGCCGTCCTTCGAGGAACGCGCGCGCGTAGATGCCGGGCGCCGCGTGCCCCTGGATGAACACCTGGTCGCCGGACTCGCCGTGGTCCTTGCCGCGGAAGAAGTGGTTGAACCCGACCTCGTAGAGCGAGGCGGCGGAGGCGTAGGTGGCGATGTGGCCGCCGACGCCGAGCTCGGGGCGGTTCGCCCGCGACACCATGATCGCGGCGTTCCACCGGATGTAGGCGCGGATGCGCCGCTCCACGTGCTCGTCGCCGGGGAACCAGGGCTCGGACTCCGGCGGGATCGTGTTGATGAAGTCGGTGCTGCGCAGGCCGGGCACCCCGACCTGGAGTTCGCGCGCCCTTTCCAGGAGCCGCAGCATCACGTAGCGCGCCCTGCCGCGTCCCTCGGTCTTGATGACCGTGTCCAGCGACTCCAGCCACTCCCGGGTCTCGTCCGGGTTGATGTCGGGCAGCTGGCTCGGCAGGCCGTCGCTGATGATCGAAAAGCGTTGACGTCCGGAAGCCACGGGGTCCCCTCTGTCCTTACCGTCTGTGCAGGTCAGACCTGGGCCGCCGCGCGGGAGGCCACCGGTCCCGGCCGACTGTTCGTCGCCATGGTTTGTGATCCATCGTCGCCGGTTATCACGGCTAACGCATCTCTACCAACCAGTAACCATCCTCCCCGGTCAGGGCGCGGACCGACCCGGCGGAACCTGCCTTTTTCACTCGGCCGGGAGATTCCCTCAGGCACGGTGCGGGGAACGTATGAGGCGGGGAGTGAACGAGTGCTCACATGCCCTGGGGGTGAACGATGAACGGAAAGATCGGAGACCGGCTGCACGTCCACGGCAACGTGGTGGGGCAGCCCGACCGGACCGGCGAGATCATCGAGGTGCGGGGCCCGGACGGCGGCCCGCCCTTCCTGGTCCGCTTCGACGACGGCCACGAGGGCCTGGTGTACCCGGGGCCGGACGCGGTCATCGAGCCGCGCGCGAAGGCGTCCCGCTAGCCGCGGGGCGCCGGGCGCGGATCCGTCCGGGCGCGGATGCGTCCGGGGCCGCGGATGGGGTAGACACGGGATCATGGAGAGCACCGTGGTCCGGGTGGCCACCGGGACCGGTGAGGCCGTGCACGACATCACGGCGGAATGCGAGCGTTTCGCCGCGTCGCAGGGCGGGGACGGGCTGCTGCACGTCTTCGTCCCGCACGCGACCGCCGGCGTGGCGATCATCGAGCTGGGCTCCGGCAGCGACGACGACCTGCTCGCGGCCCTGGGAGACCTGCTGCCGGCGGACGACCGCTGGCAGCACGCGCACGGGTCGCGCGGGCACGGGCGCTCGCACGTGATGCCCGCGCTCGTGCCGCCGTTCGCGACCCTGCCGGTCGTGGGCGGGCGGCTCGCGCTGGGGACCTGGCAGTCGGTGGCCCTGGTCGACCTTAATGTTGACAACCCTGACAGGCAGGTGCGGTTGTCGTTTCTCAAAGGATGAGTAGCGTAGGCGGGGAACGTCCCCTCCTCGGGAGGGGCTGGAATGAGCAGCGCGAACCCTCTGGGGGTCACGGTGAGTGGGCGAGCTGTGACGGGGATCTTCGTAATCGGGCCAATGGGGCCACCAAAAGCCGGGAAGACACTTGCGCAAGGGGCCCACACTTGTGTGGACTGTCCCGCAAACACCGCACGGGTGCGGACGGGCCGCCCGTCCCGGGGGGCCGAGAGCCATACGGGCACGGACCGTGCGGACTGACGACAATGGGAGGACTTTCGTGAGCGCGACCGCGGGTCAGGCGCAGTCTGAGCGCAGCCTGGCCGAACGGCTCGGCCTGAAGGCGGGCCAGGTGGTGCAGGAGATCGGCTACGACGAGGACGTGGACGAGGAGCTCCGCCGCTCCATCGAGGAGCTCACGGGGAACGAGCTCCTCGACGAGGACTACGAGGACGTGGTCGACATCGTGCTGCTGTGGTGGCGCGAGGAGGACGGTGACCTGTTCGAGGGCCTGACCGACGCCATGATCCCGCTCACCGGCGGCGGCAACATCTGGCTGCTGACGCCGAAGGCGGGCCGCGACGGGCACGTCGAGCCGAGCGACATCGGCGAGGCCGCGCAGACCGCCGGCCTGTCGCAGACCAGCAGCGTCAGCGCCGCCAAGGAGTGGTCCGGCACGCGGCTGGTCGCGCCCAAGGTCCGCAAGTAGCGCCGGGGCTGGAGACACTCTTGCCGGTCAACGTAGGCGACGCCGCGCCGGACTTCGAGCTGAAGGACCAGCACGGCGCCCCGGTGAAGCTGTCGGACTTCCGCGGCACCAGGAACGTCGTGCTGGTGTTCTACCCGCTGGCGTTCAGCGGCGTCTGCACGGGCGAGCTGTGCGCGCTGCGCGACGAGCTGTCCAGCCTCGTCGCGGGGGCGGGCGCGGACGTGCAGGTGCTCGCGGTCTCGGTCGACTCGATGTTCGCGCTGCGGGCCTGGTCCGACCAGGAGGGCTTCCGCTTCCCGCTGCTGGCCGACTTCTGGCCGCACGGCGGGACGGCGCAGCGCTACGGCGTGTTCGACGAGGCCAAGGGCGTGGCGCTGCGCGGCACCTTCATCATCGACATCGAGGGCGTGGTCCGCTGGAAGGTCGTGAACGCGATCCCGGACGCACGCGACATCGACGAGTACCGCAAGGCGCTCGCCGGGCTCTGAGCGAAACGGACCGGTTCCGGCACACCGCACGGCCATCCGGTCCGGGTGGCCGGAACCGGCCCCCGCACCTCTGGAGGTGTGATGCCCTGCTTCCGCTGCGGGGCGCGGCAGACCGACCCCGTGCGCGGCGCGAGCCCGTGGAAGCGCGGGGTCCGGGCGGACCACCAGGTCCTGATCTGCCCCCGGTGCCAGGCCGTCCACGACTGGGCGGACGCCCTGGACCGCTGCTCGGAGTGCGGCTCGGCCGCGCTGGTGTGCCGGCTCGGCGAGGTGGAGTGCCGCGACTGCGGCCATACCCGCGACGCCGTCCGGGACGAGCCGGGCACGGTCGACCTCGTCCCCTCGGGGGCCCAGCCGGCCGCCGACGGGGGCCTTTCCGAGGAGGTCGCGGCGGCGCTGTCGCGCGTCCTGAAGCGGGGCCCCGCCGCCTGAGGGCCCGGGCCGTCTCCGGACGGTGGCCCTGACGTGGCCTGACCTGGCCCTTCACGGGGCATTTCGGGCTTGACGCGGCATTTTGCCCGGTGCCACGCTTCGCGGATGCCGATCGTGCTGATGCGCCTGGTGCACCGGATCACCGGGCGGACGTGGCGCGCGCCCGCCCTCGTCCTCCTCACGGCCTTCGTGGCGGGCTGGCTGCTCATCGCGGTGTTCGAGGAACCGGGCGCCGACATCAAGAAGCCCCACGAGTACATCTGGTACTTCCTGGTCAGCGGCACGACCACCGGCTACGGCGATCTGTCCCCGACCACGGTCGGCGGCCGGATCGGCGGCGTGCTCATCATGATCGCCGGGCTCACCGCCGGGCTGGTGATGTTCGCCGAGCTGACGCTCTGGATGGGGAAGGGACGCATGATGAGGGCCAACGGCCAGGCGCGGCTGCACAGGCGGCGGCACATCGTGATCGTCGGCTACGAACGCGACGGCCTGGTCGCCATCATCCGGCAGCTGCGCGGCGACCCGCAGTTCGCGAAGACGCCGGTCGTGACCGTCTTCTGGCCGGGGGAGCTGGCGGGGGAGAACCCCGACCCGGAGCTGTACGACGTCGTCGCGTTCGACGACACCGCCTTCGAGCGGGCCTGCCTGGAGCACGCGCGGACGGTCCTCGTCGTCGGCCGCACCGACGACGAGACGGTGCGGGTGATGCTGACCGTCGAGGCCTACCTGCGGCGCAACGGCGACCCGGCCGTCCACCTGCTCGCGGGGGTGCGCGACGGCGGGCGGCGGGCCGAGATCACCGAGGCCCTCCGGCTGGTCGGCGAGAACATCGAGCCGGTCGACATCGACGATCCCGCGGTGACCGCGGTCGCGATCCGCAATCCGGGCATCGCCGCGATCTACCACAACCTGGCCAGCACGCTCGACAGCGACGGCACCCTCTACCGCGTGGACGTCCCCGAGGACGCCGGCGAGTGGACCCGCCTCGACGTGGCGATCTCCCTCCTCCGCCGGGGGAGCACGCTCCTCGCGGTGGGCGACTCGCACCGCCCGGACGCCCGCTTCCGCCTGGCGCCGGCCCCCGACGAGAGGATCCGCGGCGGCCAGTCGCTGGCGGTCGTCGCCACCCACCGTCCCGAGATCCCCTGGCACGAGCTGTAGGGGCCGGGAGGACGCCCCTCGCGCCCGCTGAGGGCGCCCTCCCGGCGGCCGCGGGCGTGCGGCCCGGGGCACAGGTCCAGACCCCGGGGCCTCCCCGCACGCACGCGGAGTCTCATCAGCTCATGCGTGTTTCTTGTGGGGGCGACCCCCCACACCCCCCGGTTCGCTTCGCTCATGCGGCTTGGCGCTGGTCGGCGTCCAGCAGGTGGTACAGCAGCAGCAACTGGGTGATGGCGAGCGGGTCGCTGGTGCCGGTGTCGCCGATGCGGCCGAGGGCGTCCCGATCGGGCAGGGCGGTCCCGGCGCGGGGGCCGAGGCGCTCCCAGATGGCCTTCTTGACCACCCGCGACTCCTCGGGCGAGACGTAGCCGTGGACGTGCAGCGCGTCCACGGGACGGCCGTCGGTGTCGCGGTGGAGGCGCAGGTGCATGGCCGTCTCGGTGTCGCCGGGCCCGCTCTCCAGGACGTCGGCGAGCTCCGGGTGGTCGATGGTGGGGCGCAGCAGCAGCTCGGCCGACAGCGGGGTGCCGGGCGGGTCGAGGCGGCCGGCGACCGGCGCGAACCGGACGACGATGTCGGCGTGCTTGCGCTGCGGGCGGATGTAGGCGGCGCTCTCGGGCTCGCGGCGGGTCAGCTCCGCCATCACCTGCTCGGGGCTGTAGCCGCGCTTGTCGCAGTCGCGCCTGACCTTCCAGGAGTGGCGCAGCGGCTCGGGCGGGTCGAGGTAGACGGTGATGTCGAAGCAGGCCCGCGCGAGCCGGGTGTGCAGCGGGAGCAGCCCCTCGACGATCACGAAGTCGCGGGGCTCGACCAGTTCCGGCCGGACGAGCTCGCCGGTCGCGTGGTCGTAGACCGGTTTCAGGATCGGCTCGCCCATCGACAGCAGCTGGAGGTGCTGCTCCATGATGTCGATGTGGTTGCAGTCGGGGTGCAGCGCCGTGAACGGCTTCCCGGCCCGCTCGGCGCGGTCGTAGCGGTGGTAGTCGTCCACGCAGACCGCCGTCATCCGGTCCGCCCCCAGGCATCGCACAAGCCCCCTGGTGAGAGTGGTCTTGCCCGCCGCGCTGTCCCCCGCGATGGCGAGCATGACGGGGCGGCGGCCCGACCCGCGCGCCCGGAGCATATGCACGATCCGATGGGGCACTGACTCCTCCGTCCTGCGGAATCCGGTTTTCGCTGTGCAGCGTAGGCGGGTCCGGGCGGCGGCTCGTCCCCCAATCAGGGGAGAGCGGGGGTGAAACCGCGGGAGGCCTTGCCCGGCGGGGGCTACTGGTGAGTAGCTTGGGTTGTTATCGTGCCGGGATGGGTGTCCCCGTACGCGTCGTCCTGGTCGACGACCACGAGATGATCCTCGCCGGGCTGACCGCGATGCTGGCCGGGTTCTCCGGCCGGGTGCGCGTCGTCGGGCAGGCGGGGACGGGGGACGAGGCGGCCCGGCTGGTCACCGCGCTGCGCCCCGACGTCGTCCTGCTGGACGTGCGGCTCGGTCCCGAGAGCGGCCTCGACCTGTGCCGCCTGATCACCGGGCGCGTCCCGGAGGCCCGGGTGGTCTTCCTGTCGGTGTACGACGACGAGCAGTACGTCTTCGAGGCGCTGCGCGCGGGGGCGGGCGGCTACCTGCTCAAGCGGGTCGACGGCCCGGAGCTGGTCCGGCGGCTGGAGGAGGTGGCGCAGGGCGAGACGGTCGTCGACCCGACGCTCGCCGGGCGGATGGCGGTGACCGCGGCGCGGCTCACCCGCGGCGAGTTCTGGCCGGGCGCCAACCGCGGCCTCACCCAGCGCGAGAGCGAGGTGCTGTCGCTGCTGGTGGGCGGCCTGTCGAACAAGGCGATCGCCGCGCGGCTCGTGCTCAGCGAGGAGACGGTCAAGAGCCACCTGCGCGCCCTGTACCGCAAGCTGGAGGTGGCCGACCGGTCGGCGGCGATCGCCGTCGCGCTGCGCGAGGGGCTGTTCCGGTGACCGGCGCGCGGCCGCTCGACCTGCTCGCCGGGCGCGGGAGCGACCTGCTCGTGCGCGTCGCGGGCGTGGCCTGCTCCGACCGGGAACTGCCGCTGATGGCCGAGAGGCTCGCCGAGCTGGTGGTGCGGTCCGCGCGGGCGCTGACGTTCTGCGACGTGTACGTCCTGGACGACGAGGAGCGCGTCCTGGAATGGCGGGGCGCGCCGGTGCCGCTGGGGGAGGGCGAGGTCGGCCGGGTCGCGGCGCACGGCCGCGCCCGCGCGCACCCGGACGGGCGGGGCGCCGCGGTCCCCGTGCACGGCGACGGCATCGTGATCGCCGTCGTGGACGTCCGGTCCGCCGGGCCGTGCCCGCCGGGCGACGTCGCGCTCGTCACGGCGCTCGCCGGGCTGTTCGCGCCGGTGCTGTCGTCGTGCCGCCGGCTGCGGACGGCGCGCGAGCGCGAGCACGCGGCCGAGCGGTTCGCCGAGCGGGCCGTCGAGGCGCAGGAGGCCGAGCGGTCGCGGCTGAGCCGGGAGATCCACGACGGCATCGCCCAGCGGCTCGCCAGCCTCGGCTTCCACCTGTCGGCCGCCGAGCGGGCGCTGCCCGAGCACCACCCCGAGGGGCTGGCGCAGATCATGATGGCGCGGCGGCTGTGCGAGCTGGCCGCCGCCGAGACCCGCGCGGCGATCGGGGGGCTGCGCCCGCCCGTCCTGGACGACCTCGGCCTGTCGGCGGCGCTCGCCACCCTCGCCCGCGAGGCCGGGGACGGTTCCGGCGGGCACGGCGCCCTCGACGTGACGGTGACCGTCGAGGGCGAGCTGGAGGACGAGCTGCCCGACCACGTGCAGACGGCGCTGTACCGGATCGCGCAGGAGGCGGTCGGCAACAGCCTGCGGCACGCGTCGGCGAGCCGCGTCGACCTGCTGCTGGAGCACTCCAGCGACCGGGTCCGGCTGAAGGTGGCCGACGACGGGTCCGGCTTCTCGATGCGGGACGTCCTCGCGCGCGGCGGCCGGGGCCGCCGCCCCGACTCCTACGGGCTGCGCGGCATGCGGGAGCGCGCCGAGCTGCTCGGCGGGCGGGTCGCGGTGACGAGCCGGCCCGGCGTCGGCACGACCGTCGAGGCGGTCGTCCCCATCCCAGGACGCCGCCGGCCCTGAACCGGCGGAGCCTTGACCTGCGCGGCCGCCCGCTGCTAGCTTTTGCCGCATCCTGGAACTGTATTCCGTATCGCGGAAATCCAGAGCAGCGGAGGGATCCCGTTGAAGAACCTCGTCCCGATCCTCGCGGCCGTGCTGCTCGGCGCCGCCGCCTGCTCCTCGTCCGGAGGCGGCGACTCCGGCGGCACCGTCGAGCTCGTCATGTGGCACGGCCAGGAGGACAGCGCGGCCAAGTCCCTGGAGAAGCTGGTCGGCGCGTTCAACCAGAGCCACCCGGGGATCAGGGTGAAGATGGACTCCGGCGGCGCCACGGCCGACACGATGCTGCCCAAGGTGACCGCCGGGTTCGCCGCAGGTACCTATCCTGACATCGCCTACATGTACGGGTCGTGGGGGGCCGCGCTCGCGCGCAGCCCGAAGGTGCCCGACCTGAAGAAGTACGTGGGCGGCCCCGAGACCGGCTGGAACGACTTCTGGCCCAACGCCCGGCAGACGGCGACCGTCAACGGCAAGGTGATCGGGTTCCCCGCCGTGGTGGACGACCTGACCGTCCTCTACAACAAGAAGCTGCTGGCCAAGGCCGGGCTGAAGCCCCCGTCGCCGGACTGGGCGTGGGAGGACTTCCGGGCGATGGCGCGCGAGCTCACCGACGCCGGATCCAAGACCTACGGGACGACCTGGGCGGTCAGCGGCGGCGAGGAGACCACCTGGAGCCTGTGGCCGCTGCTCTGGCAGAACGGCGGCTCGATCCTGTCGCAGGACGGCAAGAAGGCCGCCTTCAACTCGCCGCAGGGAGTGCGGGCCCTGACGCTGGTGCAGCAGATGGCCGTCCAGGACAAGTCCGTCTACCTGGACTCCACCCCGGCAGAGAAGGGCCAGAAGCTGTTCGAGTCCGGCCGGCTGGGGCTGTTCCTGTCCGGCCCGTGGGTGCTCAACGACGTCAAGGCCGCGGGGATCGACTACGACATCGCGCCGCTGCCCGGTACCAACGGCGACCACCAGACGGTCTCCGGCCCCGACAACTGGGCGGTGTTCGACCACGGGAACCGCCGGGTCAAGGCCGCCGTCGAGTTCCTCACCTGGCTGACCCAGCCCGAGCAGCAGCTCGTCTGGATGATGGGCACCGGCTCGCTGCCGACCCGCCAGGCGGTCACCAGGCTGCCCGGCTACCAGGACTTCGTCCGCAGGTACCCGGGGATCGGCGTCGTCACCGACAACCTCGCCAACGCCAAGCAGATCAGGCCGGTGACCGCCAAGTACCCGCGCGTCTCCGGCTTCGTCGCCGACGCCATCGCGTCCGTCCTGCTCGGCCGGTCCGACCCGCGGAGCGCGCTGGACGACGCCGCCCGCAAGTCCGACGCGCTCCTCGCGGTACCCGGCCAATGAGCGCGGCGACCGCCACCCGGGGCGCCGGCCGCCGGGCCCCCGCCGACCCCGGCGGCCCCCCGGACGGCGGCCGGAACGTGCGGCGGCGGCTCACCGACCAGGCAGCCGCGTGGTCGTTCGCGGGCCCGTCCACGCTGCTGGTCCTCGGCTTCTCGCTGCTGCCGATGGGCTGGGCGTTCCGCCTCTCGCTCACCGACTCCGACCTGGTGTCGGAAGGCCAGGGCGTGGGGCTGGCCAACTACCGGACCCTGGCGCACGACCCGGTGTTCTGGAAGTCCATCCGCAACACGGCGGAGCTCGTCGGCCTCTACATCCCGGTCTCGCTGCTGCTCGGCCTCGCGGTCGCGCTGCTGCTGAACAAGCCCATCAGGGGCATCGGGTTCTACCGCGCCTGCTTCCTCGTGCCGTTCGTCGCCTCCGCCGCGGCCGAGGGGCTGCTGATGGCCTTCGTGTTCGACAAGGACTTCGGCGTGGTGAACGGCCTGCTCACGCGGACCGGGCTGCCCGCCCAGGGCTTCCTGGACGACCCGTCCCAGGCGATGCTCGTCATCACCGGCATCTTCGTCTGGACCCAGTTCGGCTTCAACGTCGTGATCTACCTGGCCGCGCTCCAGGAGATCCCCAAGGAGGTCATGGAGGCCGCGTCCATCGACGGCGCGGGCCCGTGGCGGACGTTCCGGCACATCGTCGTCCCGTCGGTGCGGTCGATCTCGCTGTTCCTCGCCGTCTGGGGCCTCATCGACTGCCTCCAGTTCTTCGACCTGCTGCTCACCACGACCAAGGGCGGCCCCGTCAACTCGACGATCACGATCGTCTACTACGTCTGGCAGCTCGCCTTCGAGTACTTCACCGCCGGGTACGGCGCCGCGGTCGCCTACACGCTGTTCGCGGGCAGCCTGGCGACCATCGTCGCCGGCCTGGTCTTCGGCCGCCGGAAGGGGTTCCTGCTGTGACCGCCGCACCCGTCACCACCGCGCCCCCGCCCGCCGGGCCCGCGCCCGCCGCCCGGCGCGCCCGGCGGCGGCCGAGCGCCCGGCACCTGGCCCTGGCCCCGCTGTCGCTGCTGATGGTGCTGCCGTTCCTCTACATGCTGGGCGCGTCGGTGATGACCAGGGCGCAGCTCAACCGGTTCCCGCCGCCGCTCGTCCCGCCGGGCGTGGACCTCACCGGCTACCGGGAGCTCCTCGCCGGCTCGGAGTTCCCGCGCTGGTTCCTCAACAGCGTGATCGTGTCCGCGGCGATCGTGGCGTCGCAGGTCGTGCTGTGCAGCATGGCGGGGTACGCGTTCGCGCGGCTGCGGTTCGCCGGGCGGCGCGTCACGCTGGCGCTGGTGATCGCCACGACGCTGATCCCGTTCCAGCTCACCGTGATCCCCACCTTCCTGATCTTCAACAGGCTGCACCTGATCAACACGCTGGGCGCGCTGATCGCGCCGCAGCTCGCCTCCGCGCTCGGCGTCTACCTGATGACCTCGTTCTTCCAGAACTTCCCGCGCGAGCTGGAGGAGGCCGCCCGGATCGACGGCTGCTCGCGCTGGGGCGTGTTCTTCCGCGTCGTGCTGCCCGTCGCGCGCCCGGCCCTCGCCGCCCTCGCGGTCATCACCTTCATCTACGCGTGGAACGACCTGTTCTGGCCGATGGTGGCGATCTCGTCCAAGGAGAACTACACCGTGCAGGCCGGGCTCGCCACGTTCCAGGGGCAGCACCGCGCCGACTGGCCGCAGATCATGGCCGGCACGGTGCTGACCACCGTCCCGGTCCTGATCGTGTTCCTCGTCGGCCAGCGGCGGTTCGTCCAGGCGCTGGCCGGGGCCGTCAAGGGGTGACCGGTCGGCCCCCGCCACTCGGGGCGCGGGGGCCGACCGCCTCCTCAGATGCCGAGGAGGCGAGCGGCGTTGTCGGCGTAGACCGACGCGAGGACGTGCCCGGGCAGGCCGAGCCCGCTGATGCGCCAGCGGCCCATCAGCGGCGGGTCCTCCGCGGAGTGCGGGAAGTGCTCGTCCAGCGTTTCGAGGAACCGGAAGTGCGTGGCGTAGGTGTCCGCGTCCGGGGGGAACTCGTCGGTGCCGAACAGCACCCGGCCCGGGAACCGCAGGATCAGCGCGCGGGTGGCGCGCGGCTGCCGGCCGAGCTCGGCGATGCGGGCCGCGATGTCGACGTGCAGGTTCGGGTAGGCGCCGAGCATCCGCCCGACCCGGCCGAGGTCCTCGGCCTGGCACCCGGCGTGGACGGCGACGAACACCGTCCGGGGATGCGCGGCGACGACCGCCTCCAGGGCGTCCATGAGCCGCTCGAAACTCGGGAAGCGCTCCCGGTCGGCGAAGGACCAGTCGGGATGCGCGAGCAGCTGCTCGTACCGCTCGTTGCGCTCGTCGACCGGGTCGAAGAACGCGATCGGGTCGGCGGTGTGGATCGCGACGGGGACGCCGAGGTCGGCCGCGGCCTCCCACAGCTCGGCCAGGCGCGGGTCGTCGGGCAGGACGAGCCGCCCGCCGCCGTCCCGGACGTGCAGCCCGAGGTCCTTCCAGACCTTCAGCCCCCGCGCGCCCGCCGCCACCGACCGGCGCAGGCTCGGCGCGAGCCCGCGGCCGCCGGTCCGGGCGAGGTCGTCCCAGTCCACGTGGCAGAACGTCGCGAACCGGCCCGGATGGGTGCGGTCGTAGCGGTCGAGGTTGGCCTCCAGCTCCTCGCCCCAGCGGCCGTCCAGGTTGACGACCGCGCGGACGCCGCACTCCTGCATGAGCGCCAGCAGCCGCCCGACGTCGGGAACCGACCATCCGCCGGTCAGCCAGCGGCCGAGATGGTTGTGGGCGTCGACGGCGGGGACCGCGGCGCGGGGAACGCGCGACCCCGGCACGCGCAGGCGCGGCCGGGGCCGGTACTCGCTCAGCTCCATCGGGCTAGCGGATCCCTTCGGGGAGCGCGTCCCCATGCGCCTTGATCATGTCCTCGACCAGGTCGTGGATCTGGGCGAGGGTGAGGGTCGCCGCGGCGTTCGGGTCGAGCATGGCCGCGTGGTGGACGTGGTCGCGCCGGCCCTCCAGCGCGGCCCGGACGGTCAGCTCGCCGACGTTGAGGAACGTGCGGTTGAGCGCGGCGAGCTGCGGCGGCATCGCGCCGATCCGCGCCGGCCGCACGCCCGCCCGGTCGACCACGCACGGGACCTCGACGAACGCGTCCGCGGGCAGGTTGGTGATCAGGCCGTCGTTGCGGACGTTGCCGTGCACGATCCGGCGCTCGCCCGTCTCGACCGAGTGGATGATCTCCGAGGCCAGCTCCGACATCGGCTCGATCTCCACGCCCTCGCCCGCGTCCAGGCGGCGGCGGGTCTCCTCGTAGGTGCCGAGGTTCTCCCGCGACCACTCCAGGTAGGCGCCGACCTGGACGCCGAAGTGCTCGACCTGGTCGTCGTGGCGCAGGAACCACGGCAGGTACTCCGAGCCGTGCACGCTGGACTCGGTCGGGAAGTGCCCGAACCGCGTGAAGATCTCGGCCCGGACGGTGCGCCGCAGCGCCGGGTCGGCCTCGATCGCCTCGGCCAGCCTCGGGTAGAGGTCCTCGCCGTGCCGCTCGAACCTCAGCACGAACGCCTGGTGGTTGACCCCGGCCGTGACGAAGCCGATCTCCTCCTGCGGGACGCCGACCAGCCGCGCCAGCCGGGCCTCGGTGTCGCGGACGGAGTGGCAGATGCCGACGACGTTGCGGAACGGCGTCCCCTCGTACACGGCGCGGGGGACCATCGACATCGGGTTGGTGTAGTTGAGCAGCAGCGCGTGCGGGGCCAGTTCCGCGAGGTCGCGGCCGAGCGCGACCATGACCGGGATGGTGCGCAGCGCCCGGAAGATACCGCCGATGCCGAGCGTGTCGCCGATCGTCTGGCGCAGCCCGTACCGGGCGGGGACCTCGAAGTCGATCCGGGTGGCCGCGTACCCGCCGACCGCGATCTCGTTGATCACGTAGTCGGCGCCGTCGACCGCGGCGCGCCGGTCGGTGTGCGCCTCGACCCCGGCGGGCAGCCCGAGGTGCCGGACCATCCAGCGCGCCATGGCCTCCGCCGTGGCCAGGCGCCCGGCGTCGATGTCGTGCAGGACGAGGGTCGAGGCGCCGAGCCCCGGAAGGGTGAGGATGTCGGACAGGACGTTCTTGGTGAACTCGACGCTGCCGGCGCCGACGAAGACGATGCGTGCCATGGGTTCCCTTACATGATCGCGAGCTGGCCGCCGTCGATGACCAGCTCGGCTCCGTGGACGAAGGAGGCGTCGTCGGAGGCCAGGAAGGCGTAGGCGGCGGCGACCTCCTCCGCCCGCCCGGCCCGGCCGAGGGGGATGTGGTCGCGCTGGTAGGCGGCGACGAACCCCGGGTCGAGGCCCGCCTCGATGGAGGCGTTGAGCGGCGTCCTGATGTAGCCGGGGCAGAGCGCGTTGACCCGGATGCCGTGCGCGCCGAGCTCGACGGCCATCGTCCTGGTCAGCTGGAGCACCCCGCCCTTGGAGGCGTTGTAGTGGGCGTAGTCGGCCTCGCCGCCGAGCGCGTTCGTGGAGGCCATGTTGACGATGGAGCCCCGCGTGCCGCGGGCGACCATCGACCGGCCGGCGGCCTGGCCGACGAGGAACATCCCGCGCAGGTTCACCGCGATGACGGTGTCCCAGTGCGCGGCGGTGATCTCCAGGAAGGGCTCGCGCCAGCTGGTCCCGGCGTTGTTCAGCAGCACGTCGATCCCGCCGAGCGCGGACTCGGCCTCGGCGAGGAGCCGGGCGACCTCGTCCTCCCGGCTGACGTCGCAGACCGTCCCGCCGATCTCGCCGAGCGCGCCCAGCTCGCCGAGCGTCTCCGCGACGCCTTCGAGGCCGCAGACGAAGACGCGCGAGCCCTCCTCCAGGAACCGCCGCGCCGCGGCCGCCCCGATCCCGCTGGTGCCGCCGGTGATCAGGACGTTCTTGCCGGTCAGCCCGCGCATGGCGGCTCCTCCTCGCGCACGGCGGCGGGCCGGCTGGTCGTGGAAAGGGACATGCGGAACGGACCTCTCAGACTCCGAGCACGACCGGGCGTCCGACCTTGGGCACGAGGTACTCCTGGTCGGGGAACCGGCGGTCGAGCGTGTCGACGAACGTGGTGACCGATTCGGCGTTGACGGCGAACAGGTCGTGGTGGCTCGGGACCAGCCAGCGCGCGTCCGCCCGTGCGGCGAGGTGCGCCGCCTCCCGGACGGTCAGGTTGCCGACGATCCCCATCTCCTCGCGGATCCGGTCGCGGCCGTTGACCGGCAGCAGCGCGACCCGCGGCCGCAGCCCTTCGAGGGCCCGGTCGATCTCGGGATGCGGGACGGTGTCGCCCGCGTGGTAGACGGTCACGCCCGGGTCGACCTCGACGACGTACCCGAGGAACCGGTGCGCGCCGTCCTGCACCATGACGTCGTAGCAGTCCGGCCCGGTGTACTCGGGGGAGTGCGCGGCCGGGACCGGATGGACGAGGACCCCGTCCAGCTCCTGCGGACGTCCCGCGTACGCCGGAGCGAAGCGGGCGCCGAGCGCCTCCACCTCGTCCCGCAGGACGGGCGGCGCGACGACAGTGAACGGGCGGCGCGCGAGGGCGGGCCCGAGCGTCGCCGGGTCGAAGTGGTCGGCGTGCTCGTGCGTGACGAGCACGATGTCGGCGTCCAGGTCGTCCGGGGCGAACGGCGGCGGGAAGCGGCGCGCCCACCGTCCGGGCGGCCCGAACTCCGAGTCGCGGGCGAGCCGGTCCGACAGGTACGGGTCGACGGCCACGACCGTCCCGCCCGCCCCCTTGATCAGGAAGCCCGCCTGGCCGAGGGCGCACACGGCGACCATCCCCGGCGGGACGGCGAGGTCGCGGAACCCCGCGCTGACGTTCATGAGGGTCTCCCTTCGCCCGGGACGTTCCGGCAGCTCACGGCGTGAGCAGGGCCTTGACGGGCTCGGTGCCGCCGTTCATCAGGTCGGTGAACACCCGGGCGCCGTCGGCGAGGGGGAAGGTGTCGACCCAGCCGAGATCCCACTCGCCCGCTAGGGTCACGGCGGCGGCGAACTCGCCGGGGGTGTAGCCGAACGAGCCGAGCACCCGCTTCTCGGACCGGACGAGGTCCGCGCCGTCGAACCCGGACTCGGGGCTGAGCAGGCCCAGCCACACGGCGGTGCCGCCGGGCGCGAGCCGGGCCAGCGCGCCGGCGCGGGTCGCCGGCAGGCCCACCGCGTCGAACACCACGTCGAACTCGCCGGTCAGCGCGGGGCCCGCGACGTCGGCGCCGACCCGCTCCGCGATGGCCGCGCGGCGCCGCGAGACGTCGGCGGCGGCCACGACGGCGGCGCCCCGGGCGCGCGCGAGCTGCACGCACAGCAGCCCGATCGAGCCGCAGCCGATCACGCCGATCCGCGCCCCCTCGGGGACCTGTGCCACGTTCCACGTGTGGACGGCGTAGGCGATCGGCTCGATCAGGCCCGCGGCCGTCCACCCCATGCCGGGCGGCAGGACGTGCACGGCCGACGCGGGCACGGCCGCCCGCTCGGCGAACCCGCCGGGGCGGTGCACCCCGATCAGGGCCCGGCGCCGGCACAGGTGCCCGCGCCCCCTGCCGCACATGTCGCAGCGCCCGCAGGACACAATGGGGTTCACCGCGACCCGGCGCCCGTCCGGGGTCGTCCCGGCGAACTCGTGGCCCATCACCAGCGGAGGAGTGCGGAACCCCGGGGTGCGCACGCCGTGCAGCTCGCTGCCGCAGATGCCGGCGGCGGCCACCTCGACGAGGATCTCATCGGCTCGGACGGACGGTTCGTCGACGTCGTGCAGTTCCACCACACTCGGAGCGGTGAAAACGAGTGCCTTCATCACGCGGCGAATGTAGCAGGGCATCCGCATCGTGGGCTAGCATTCCGTATGACGGAAACATGGAGGGTGTACATATGGCGAAGAGCGAGTCTCCGGTCGGCAGCGTCGACCGGGCGCTGCGCATCATCCAGCTGCTGTCGGAGAGCGGGCGCGGCGTGACGCTGGAGGACCTCGCGGTCCGCTCCGGGATCCCGCGCAGCTCCCTGCACCGGCTGCTGGGCGCGCTGCGGCACCGCGGTTTCGCCGCGCAGCCCGAGCCGAACGGCCCGTACTTCCTCGGCACCGAGCTGCTCGCGGCGGCGTTCCGCTTCTACGACCGGATCGACCTGCGCTCCCTGGTGCACCCCGTGCTGCTGCGGCTGCGCGAGGAGCTGAACGAGACCACCCACATGGCCGTCCTGGAGGGCGCCGAGATCGTCTACGTCGACAAGGTCGAGGCGATCCACCCGATCACCATGACCTCGGTCATCGGCGGCCGGAACCCCGCGCACTGCACCGGGGTCGGCAAGGCCCTGCTGGCCTGGACGTACCCGACCGACGAGGCGATCCGGCTGTGGGCCTCGGCGCACGAGCTGCGCGCCGTCACCCGGCACTCGATCACCTCCCCGGCGCGCCTCGCCGAGGAGATGGCCGAGATCCGCGAGCGCGGCTACGCCCTCGACCTGGAGGAGAACGAGGAAGGGGTGCGCTGCGCGGCCGTCCCGGTCTTCCTCGGCCGGGCCACGCCCTCGGCCGGCATCAGCGTCACGGCCCCGAAGGACCGCTTCCCCAAGGCCCGCCTGACCGAGGTCGCCACCCGCCTCCGCGCAGTCCTCGCCGACGAACTGGACCGCCCCGCCACCCCGTAACGCCAACCCGGCCACGAACCCCGCCCTTTGCACGGAACGGTGACCTGGCGATTCGCGGGCTCCGTGGGGTGCGGCGGCTGGCCGGGGCATCGACCTGGCGGGTGCGGCGGCTGCCTGGTGGCAACGGCCCGGTGGCGTGTGGAGCTTGCTGGGGCCGGCGGTCCCGTGGGGTGCGGTGTCGGTAAGGAGCGGCCCTGGGGGCGGGGGTGCATGCGGCTTCTGGGGGCCGGTGGTTGACAGGGAGCTGTGTCCTTGCTTGTCTATTCTGCGGAATAGCATTCCGTATCATGGAATATCTGGGAGAACGGGCATGCGACTTGTGACCTTTCGTGGCGAGGGCGGTACCCGGGCGGGGCGGGTGGACGGGGAGTCCGTGACTCCGCTCGACGCACCGGACGTGGGGACGCTGCTCGCCGCCGGGCCCGACTGGCGGGAGCGGGCCGCGGCCGCCGCCGGGCGTCCGGTTCCGCTCGCGGAGCTGGACCTCGCCCCGGTGGTCCCGCACCCCAGCAAGATCATCTGCGTGGGGCTCAACTACACGCCGCACATCGCCGAGACCGGGCTCGACACCCCCGAGTACCCGACGCTGTTCGCCAAGTTCGCGCGCTCGCTGGTCGGCCCGTCCGACCCGATCATGCTGCCGGAGGCGTCCGCGGCGATGGACTGGGAGGCGGAACTGGCCGTCGTCGTCGGCCGGACGGTCCGGGGCGCGGACCGCGGCGAGGCCCGCGCGGCGATCGCCGGCTACACCGTGGCCAACGACGTCAGCGCCCGCGACTTCCAGCGCCGCACCACCCAGTGGCTCCAGGGCAAGACGTTCGACTCCACGACCCCGCTCGGGCCCGCCCTCGTCACCGGCGACGAGGTGGCCGACGCCGCCGACCTGGAGGTCACCTGCGCGGTGGACGGCGAGGTCATGCAGCGCGGCCGGACGTCCACCATGCTGTTCCCGCCGGAGGAGATCGTCGCCTACGTCAGCGGCATCGTGACGCTCGACCCCGGCGACGTGCTGCTCACCGGAACCCCGGCCGGGATCGGCGACAGCCGCGTCCCGCCGGTGCGGCTGCGCCCCGGGCACCTGGTCACGACCGAGATCGAGGGGCTCGGCGTCCTGCGCAACCGGTGCTCGAAGTGACCGCCGAGGCGTTGCGCGCCCTCCTCCCCGAAGGACGCGTCCTCACCGACCCGGACGCGATGGACGCCTACACGCGGGACCAGACCTACGCGGTGCCCGGCGCGCCCCTCGCGGTCGTCCGCGCCCGCGACACCGCCGACGTGGCGGCGACGATGGCGTGGGCGCAGGAGGAGCGGGTCCCGGTCGTCCCGCGCGGCGCGGGCACCGGGCTGGCCGGAGGGGCCACCGCCGTGGACGGCTGCGTCGTGCTGTCGCTGGCCGCGATGACCGCGATCCGGGAGATCTCCCCGCTCGACCACGTCGCCGTCGCCGAGCCCGGCGTGATCACCGCGGATCTGGACCGCGCGGCCCGCGCCCACGGCCTGATGTACGCGCCGGACCCCTCCAGCCACGAGATCTCCACGATCGGCGGGAACCTCGCCACCAACGCGGGCGGGCTGCGCTGCGTGAAGTACGGCGTGACCCGCCACTCCACGCTCGGGCTGGAGGTCGTCCTCGCGGGCGGGACGGTGATCCGGACCGGCGGGCGGACGGTCAAGGGCGTCACCGGCTACGACCTCACCGGGCTGTTCGTCGGGTCCGAGGGCACCCTCGGGGTGATCACCGCGGCGACCGTCCGGCTGTTCCCGGCGCCCCCGCGGCCGCCCGAGACCGTGCTCGCGACGTTCCCGTCCCTGACTGCGGCCGGTGCGGCGGCGGCCGCGATCATGGGCGCCGGGCTGCGGCCCAGCCTGCTGGAGCTGGTCGACCGGGCCACGCTGCGGGCGATCGACGAGTGGCGCCGCATCGACCTCGATCCCGGCGCCGCCGTGGTGCTCCTCGCGCAGACCGACGGGCCGGAGTGCCCGGCGGACGCGCTGGTCCGCGAGTGCGAGCGGGCCGGGGCCGCGTTCGCCGCCGCGTCCACCGACGAGGCGGAGGCCGACGCGCTGCTGGAGGTGCGCAGGCTGGCCTACCCCGCCGCCGAGAGGCTCGGCAAGTGCCTCGTGGAGGACGTGTGCGTCCCGCGCTCGCGGCTCCCGGAGATGGTGGAGCGCGTCGAGCGAGCGGCGGAGCGGCACGGCGTCCGCATCCTCACCGTCGCCCACGCCGGGGACGGCAACCTGCACCCGCTGTTCGTGTTCGACCGCGACCTGCCCGGGCCCCCGCCGCCCGTGCTGGCGGCGGCCGGCGAGGTGTTCACCGCCGCGATCGACCTCGGCGGCACCCTCACCGGCGAGCACGGCGTCGGCGTGCTGAAGCGGCCCTGGCTGGACGGCGAGATGGGCCCCGGCGTCCGGGACGTCCACCGGCGGATCAAGCGGGCCCTCGACCCGGACGGCGTGCTCAACCCCGGGAAGGCGATCTGACCGGCGCTCAGCCCGCGTCGATGACCCGGAAGGCGATCCCGGCCTTGACGAGCCGGTCGACGAGCGCGTCGCCCATCGCGGCGGCCGTCGTGACCTGCCCGGACGTCGCGGGCAGATCGTCGTGGGCGAGGCACAGCGCCGACTCGGCGAGCATCTTCGCCGTCTCGGTGTATCCGGGGTCGCCGCCCGCGACCTCGGTCACGACGCGCCGGCCGCCGCCCTCCCCGACGAACTTCACGCTGAACCAGTTGCGGGCGCGGCGCTCCTCCGACGGCCCGTCGCCGGGCGTCCGGAGCCGCAGCAGGAGGCTGCGGGTCGGGGGGAGCGCGGCGAGGGCCAGCAGGGCGCCGGAGCCCGCCGCCATCCCCGCCGCGGTGGCGAGCCGCTTGACCGCGACGTAGTGGCCGTAGGAGAAGTCGGGGCCGTACCGGTCGAGGGCCGCGGCGGACCGCACCACGATCTGGGGGTCGATGGTGGGCAGCGGCAGCGTCCAGCCGCCCCCGACGCGGGCCTTCGGCGCCGGGCGGCGCGAGATCCGCACCGTGCGCCCGGCGGGAGGCGTCTCCACCTTGCGGCGCTCGCGCTCGGCGCGCACCATCCCGGCGGCGTCGCCGAAGATGCCGACGGCCGAGTGCAGGGTGCCGCCGGACGCGTCCCCGCGCACCCGCAGGAACCCCTCGACGTGCAGGGGGACGTTCTCGGGGAGCTGCTTGACCGTGAAGTACACGCCGAGGTCGTGCGGGATCGAGTCGAACCCGCAGGCGTGCACGATCCGGGCCCCGCTGCGCACCGCGGCGTCGTGGTACTTCACGTACATCCGGTCCACGAACGTGGGCTCGCCGGTGAGGTCGACGTAGTCGGTGCCGGCGCGCGCGCACGCCGCCACCAGGGGCTCGCCGTACTTGACGTAGGGGCCGACCGTCGTGATGACGACCCGCGCCGACTCCGCGATCTCCTCGATCGACGCCGCGTCGGTGGTGTCGGCGTGCAGCAGCGGCAGTTCGGCGCACGCCGGGTCGAGCTCCGCCAGCCGGTCGCGCACGGCCGCCAGCTTCGCCTGGTTGCGCCCCGCCAGCGCCCAGCGCGTGCCGGGACCGGCGTGCCGGGCGAGGTATTCGGCGGTGAGGGCACCGGTGAAGCCGGTGGCGCCGAACAGGACGACGTCGTACGGGCGGTCGGCGGTCATGGAGGCCCCTTTCACGGTTCCGAACACGATTCTGACGCGATCGGGGCCGTTCATGCGCGCCGCAGCGCCGATGTGAGGGACCGCACTGTGAGGACCGCGTTGTGAAGAGCGCATTGTGAAGACCACACCTGCGAAGGGCCGCGCTCCTCTAGGGTTGCACCGATGATGCGGATGGTGAGGGTATGACCGGGCTCGCCGTGGCGATGGACGTCGTCGCCGCCGGCTTCCTCGTGAGCTTCGTGGTCCTGCTGGCGCGCCGGAGCTCCGCCCCGTCCGGCGAGGGCGGGCGGTCCGTCGCGATGATCCTGATCGCCGTCAGCCTTGGCCTGCTGTCGGTGTCGCTGTGGAGCCTTCCGTAGCCACCGCGGCCGGGCGCCAGCCGGGCGCGTCCAGCAGGTGCCGGACGAACAGCAGCGTCGTCGCCGTCGGCGCCGCGCCCGCGACCGCGTGCCACGGCCTGTCCAGGGGCATCCCCGGCGCGCCGACCACCACGAGCCGCCCGGCCTCCAGCTCCGCGCCGACGGCGTCCCGCGAGACCAGCGCCACGCCCAGCCCCGCCGCCGCGCCGGCGATCACCGCGCCGTTCGAGCCGAGCACCAGCCGCGGCGGCGCCGCCTCCCGCTCGGCCAGGTAGGCGTCCGCGCTCGCCCGCGTCCCCGACCCGGGCTCGCGCATCACCCACGGCGTGCGGGCCAGGGCGAACCCGGCCGCCAGGTCCGGCGCTCCCACGACGACCAGCTCGTTCGGCCGCCTGGCCAGCACGGTCGCCGCGACCCCGGCGGGCGGGCGGCCCGCCAGCACGAGGTCGGCCTCGTGCGCGGCGAGGCTGCTCCACACCTGGCGGCGCGGCCCCACCTCCAGCGCCAGCTCCACGTCCGGCCAGCGCGCCCGGAACGAGGCCAGCAGCTCGGGGAGGACCTGGTCGGCGGCCGTCGTCACCGCCGCCAGCCGCAGCGGCCCGCGCCCCGGGTCGGCCGCGCCGCGCGCCGCCGCGCGCCCCTCCTCCAGCAGCCCGAGCACCTGCCGCGCGTACCCGGCGTAGACGGCGCCCGCGCCGGTCAGCCGGACGCCGCGCCCCTCCCGCCGGACGAGGGGGACGCCCAGCTCCCGGGTCAGCGCCGCGACCGCGGCCGACACCGCCGACTCGGTCACGTACAGCCGCCGCGCCGCCGACCGCACCGACCCGGTGTCGGCGAGCGCGACGAGCGCCCGCAGCCGCGCCTCCGTCACGTCCCGCCTCCTCGTTCAAGCGAATGCTTGACGGTCACCGTAGAACACTTGATGGACATCGCAAGTGTCGGAGGGCGATTCTCGGACGCGTCACGGTTGCACGTGGCCGGGACGCGGCGCTCCACCCCGATCCCCTGGGACATGCCGTCCTCCACTGGGGCGGCGCGCCGCGTCCCGTCCATTCCAGGCTTCGGCTGAAGGAGAGCGGCGATGAGCGCGGGCAGATGGTCGGCGGGCGTGATCCCCTACGCGGAGATGGGCTACTGGCGTCCGGACTACGAGCCGAAGGACAGCGACATCCTCGCCGCCTTCCGCATCACGCCCCAGCAGGGCGTGCCGCCGGAGGAGGCGGGCGCGGCCGTCGCGGGCGAGTCGTCCACCGCGACGTGGACGGTCGTGTGGACCGACCGGCTCACCTCCTACGAGAACTACCAGGGCAAGTGCTACAAGGTGGAGCCCGTCCCCGGGCAGGGCGACCAGTTCATCGCCTACATCGCCTACGACCTCGACCTGTTCGAGGAGGGCTCGATCGCGAACCTGACGTCGTCCATCATCGGGAACGTCTTCGGGTTCAAGGCGCTCAAGGCCCTGCGGCTGGAGGACATGCGGATCCCGACCCACTACGTGAAGACGTTCCAGGGCCCGGCGCACGGCATCGTCATGGAACGCGAGTACCTCGGCAAGTTCGGCCGCCCCCTACTGGGCGCGACCGTCAAGCCGAAGCTCGGCCTGTCGGCCCGCAACTACGGCCGCGTCGTCTACGAGGCCCTGCGCGGCGGCCTCGACTTCACCAAGGACGACGAGAACATCAACTCCCAGCCGTTCATGCGCTGGCGCGACCGCTTCCTGTACTGCATGGAGGGCGTCAACCGGGCGCAGGCCGCGACGGGCGAGGTCAAGGGCCACTACCTCAACGTCACCGCCGCGACGATGGAGGACATGTACGAGCGCGCCGAGCTCGCCAAGGAGCTCGGCAGCGTCATCGTGATGATCGACCTCACGATCGGCTACACGGCGATCCAGTCCATGGCCAAGTGGGCGCGCAGGAACGGCGTCATCCTGCACCTGCACCGCGCGGGCCACTCCACCTACACGCGGCAGAAGACCCACGGCGTGAACTTCCGCGTCATCGCCAAGTGGATGCGCCTCGCGGGCGTCGACCACATCCACGCCGGGACGGTCGTAGGCAAGCTCGAAGGCGACCCCAACAGCGTCCGCGGCTACTACGACACCCTCCGCCTCGACCGCGTGGAGGCCGACCCGGTGAAGGGCCTGTACTTCGACCAGGAGTGGGCGTCGATGCCGGGCACGATGCCCGTCGCGTCCGGCGGCATCCACGCCGGGCAGATGCACCAGCTCCTGCACTACCTGGGCGAGGACTCGATCCTGCAGTTCGGCGGCGGGACGATCGGCCACCCGATGGGCATCGCCGCCGGCGCCGCCGCCAACCGCGTCGCGCTGGAGGCCATGATCAAGGCGCGGAACGAGGGCCGCGACTACCTGGCCGAGGGGCCGGACATCCTGCGCGCCGCCGCCAAGCACAGCCGCGAACTGGACGTCGCCCTGTCCACCTGGGGCGACATCACCTTCACCTACGAGTCCACCGACACCCCCGACGCCGCCCCGACCCCCGTGAGCGTGTGACATGCGGATCACCCAAGGCACCTTCTCCTACCTGCCCGACCTCACCGACGAGGACATCGCCGAGCAGATCGCCTACGCCCTGGACCAGGGCTGGCCGTGCTCGGTCGAGTTCACCGACGACCCCCACCCGCGCAACTCCTACTGGGAGATGTGGGGCCTGCCGATGTTCGACCTCACCGACCCGGCCGGCGTCCTGTACGAGGTCAACGAGTGCCGCAAGGCCTACCCGGACCGCTACGTCCGGCTGACCGCCTACGACGCCCGCTACGGGCGGCAGACGACGGCGCTGTCGTTCATCGTCCAGCGCCCGGCCGAGGAGCCCGGCTTCCGCCTCGACCGGACGGAGACCGCCGACCGGCGCGTCCGCTACACGATGCACCCCTACGCGCTCGACTGTCCCGAAGGCGACCGCTACGGGGCGGGACGTTGAGCGACCGCCCCGGCCCGGAGACGCGGCAGAGCTTCGGGATGCGGCGGAACGGCTCCCCGGTGGCGGACCTCCCGGAACCCGCCGCCGGGGAGCCGCTCCCCGCCGACGCCCGCGTCGACCTCGCCAAGGAACGCGCTGACTCCCAGGTCGACGCCGTCCTTTCCACCCTGGACGCCGAACTCGTGGGGCTCGCCCCCGTCAAGACCCGCATCCGGGAGATCGCCGCGCTGCTGCTCGTCGACCGCGTCCGGGCCCGGTTCGGCATCGACTCGGGACGTCCCAACCTGCACATGTGCTTCACCGGCAGCCCCGGGACGGGCAAGACGTCCGTCGCGGTCCGGCTCGCCGAACTCCTGCACCGCCTCGGCTACGTCCGCCGCGGCCACCTGGTCTCCGTCACCCGCGACGACCTCGTGGGCCAGTACGTCGGCCACACCGCGCCCAAGACCAAGGAGGTCCTGAAGCGCGCCATGGGCGGCGTCCTGTTCATCGACGAGGCGTACTACCTGTACCGCGCCGAGAACGAGCGCGACTACGGGCAGGAGGCCATCGAGATCCTCCTCCAGGTCATGGAGAACCAGCGGGACGACCTGGTGGTCGTCCTCGCCGGCTACAAGGACCGCATGGACTCCTTCTTCGCGTCCAACCCCGGAATGAGCTCCCGCATCGCCCACCACATCGACTTCCCCGACTACGAGCCCGGCGAGCTGGAGGCCATCGGCCGCCTGATGACGGCCCGCGAGGGCTACACCCTCGCCCCCGAGACCGAGCCGGTCTTCCGCGACTACCTCGCCCGCCGCCGCGCCCGGCCCCGCTTCGCCAACGCCCGCTCCGTCCGCAACGCGATAGAACGCGCCCGCCTGCGCCACGCGAACCGCCTCCTGGCCGACCCGGGCGAGGTGGACCGCGAGGCCCTCACCACCCTCCAGCCCGAGGACTTCCTGACCAGCCGAGTCTTCAAGGAGTAGCCCAGGCCCGACGACCCGAACCTGAACGGGACCACCCCCACCCGAGCCGCCTACTGCGAGAACTCAAGCCACCGCCCGGCGGGGCCGCAGTTCCTCGCCGCGACCACGCGAAATTCCGAACGGTTGCGATCGCGTCCGAAGGCGGTCGCGAGCCTGCGAGAGACTGATCGCGACGCGAGCCGGGGCGATGCGATGATCGCCCGCGGTGCTCTCGTCCTCCGGGCCGCCAAGGCCCGGAGGACGAGAGCACCGCCTTGGGCACGGATACGCTTGGGCTGATGGACAGTAGAGGTGGGGGAGAAGTTGCTTAACCCAGAGGATCTGTACGAGCTCGACTCCGACCTGCCGGAGATGACGGGTCCGGTGCTGCTGCACAGCCTGGACGGCTTCGTGGACGCGGGGACGACCGGGCAGCTCGTGCGGGAGCACCTCCTGGAGGCGCTGGAGCACCGGGTCATCGCCCGCTTCGACGTCGACTCCCTGATCGACTACCGGGCGCGCCGCCCGCCGATGACGTTCGACCGCGACCACTGGGCCACCTACGAGGCTCCCGAACTGGTCGTCCGGCTGCTGCACGACGAGGTCGGCAGCCCGTTCCTGCTGCTGTCGGGCCCGGAGCCCGACCGGCTGTGGGAGGGCTTCACCGCGTCCGTCCTGCATCTGGTGGAGCGGCTCGGCGTGGGGCTGGTCGTCGGTTTCCACGGCATCCCGATGGGCGTCCCGCACACCCGTCCCGTCGGCACCACCTCGCACGCGACCCGGCCCGAGCTGATCACCCGCAACTCCTGGTTCGACAAGGTGCAGGTGCCGGGCAGCGCCGCGGGGCTGCTGGAGCTTCGGCTCGGCGAGGCGGGCCACGACGCCGTCGGGTTCGCGGTGCACGTCCCGCACTACCTGGCGCAGTCCGCCTACCCGGCCGCGGCGGTCGCCGCGATGGAGGCCGTGATCTCCGCGACGGGGCTGGTGCTGCCGGTCGACCGGCTGCGGGAGGCCGCCGCCGCCACCGACGCCGACATCGCCGAGCAGGTCGAGGGCAACGACGAGGTCGAGAAGGTCGTGCGGGCGCTGGAGCAGCAGTACGACGCGTTCGCGGGCGCCGCCGAGCGCGACAACCTCCTCGCCGAGTCGCAGGACATGCCGACCGCCGACGAGCTCGGCGCGCAGTTCGAGCGGTTCCTCGCCGAGCAGGAGGGCCCCGACTCGCCCGCGTAGACATATCCCGTCCGGCGCTGGGTACGCGAGCCCCCGAGGGAGGTCTCGCATGGGCCAGAAGGTGAACGAAGTCATGACGCCCGCGCCCGTGGCGGTGTCCCCGGACACGAGCCTGGTCGAGGTCGGGGACCTCATGCGTCGGCACGGCATCGGCGACGTCCTGGTGGTCCACGAGGGGCGTCTCCGCGGCCTGGTCACCGACCGCGACATCGTCGTCCGCGCCGTGGCCGAGCACCGGGACATGTCCCGCACGGCCGTCGCCGAGATCTGCAGCACCAACATGATCACGATCGCGCCGGGGGCGGACGCCGAGGAGGCCGTGCGGCTGATGCGGGCGCACACCGTCCGACGGCTCCCGGTCGTGGACGGCGACCGCCCGATCGGCATGGTGTCCATCGGCGACCTCGCCGTCCAGCGCGACGAGCGCTCGGCCCTCGCCGACATCAGCGCGGAGCCGCCCAACACATGACCACGCTGCGGCTGCCCGACGCCGAGCTGGCGGGTGACCTGGACATACCGGACGGCGCTCGGGGCGTCGTCCTATTCGCGCACGGCAGCGGCAGCTCCCGGCACAGCCCCCGCAACCGCGCGGTCGCCGACGGCCTGAACGCCGCCGGGCTCGGGACCCTCCTCATCGACCTCCTCACCGGGCCCGAGGAGGAGGCCGACCGGCTCACCGCCGCCCTGCGGTTCGACATCGACCTGCTCACGCGCCGCCTCGTCGGCGCCGTCGACGCCCTCACCGAAGGGCTCGAAGCCGCCCCGCACACCGCGGGCCTCCCCATCGGCCTGTTCGGGGCGAGCACCGGCGCGGCCGCCGCGCTCGGCGCCGCCGCGGCCCGCCCCCGGATCGCCGCGGTCGTCTCCCGCGGCGGGCGTCCCGACCTGGCGGGCCCGTCCCTCGCGCGGGTCCGGGCACCCGTCCTGCTGATCGTCGGCGCCCTCGACACCGAGGTGCTGGAACTGAACGAGCGGGCGCACCGGAGCCTCGCCGCGTCCGAGGTCCACGTGATCTCCGGCGCGGGCCACCTGTTCGAGGAGCCCGGAGCCCTCGAAGAGGTCACCGCGCAGGCCGCCGACTGGTTCGACCGGCACCTGTGACGACCGTGCCGCCACGGACAAGCACTGTTCGGGCAGAGCAAAGAACCACGGCACTCTGGGACGCTGGACTTGCTCCTTGACACCGGGAGGGCAGCACATGAGCGAGGCGTACGACATCGTCAAGGCCCACTACGCGGCCTCGGAACGCGGCGACCTGGCCGGCATGGTCGAGAAGTTCGCCGACAACGTCGCGTGGACCGAGATGGCCGGATTCCCCTACGCGGGCACCTACGTCGGGACGGACGCCGTCAAGGCCGGGGTGTTCGGCCGGCTCGGCGCGGACTGGAAGGGCTTCCGCGCCGACCCCGACGAACTGATCGACGGCGGTGACGGGACCGTCGTCGCGATCGGCCACTACTCGGGCACCCACCGCGCGACCGGCAAGGGAATGCGCGTCCGGTTCGTCCATGTGTGGCGGGTGCGGGACGGGGAGATCGCCGGCTTCGAGCAGTTCACCGACACCCACCTCGTCCGCGAGGCCATGAGGTGAGCGGCCCCCGTCCGGGCCTGGCGCGGCCCGGCCCGGACGGGGCACCATGGGGACGGCAGAAGCCCGACCTGGGGAAGCATGTCCACGCTCATCGCAACATCGACCCTCCCGGCCGCCGACCGGTTCGAGTACTGGCGTTCCGCCGTGACGGACACGTTCGTGCCGCTGCGCACCGAGACGTCCCGTCCCGACCGCTTCGACGGCCGCATGCGCGGCACCGGACTCGGCGCGCTCACCGTCACCGAGATCGCCGCGAGCCCGCACGTCGTGCGGCGCACCGGCCCCCTGATCGCCCGCTCCGACCCGGGCCACTACAAGATCGGCGTCCAGCTCGGCGGGCACTGCCTGCTCGCCCAGGACGGCCGCGAGGCCGCGCTCGTCCCCGGCGACTTCGCGATCTACGACACCACCCGCCCCTACACGCTGGCGTTCGACGACTCCTACCGGCAGCTCGTCCTCATGCTCCCGCGCCGCCTGCTGCGCCTGCCGCAGGACGCCGTCGCCGGGATCACCGCCACCCGAGTCTCCGGCCGCCGCGGCGTCGGCGCCCTGCTGTCGGCGTTCCTCGTCCAGCTCGCCGGGCGGCTCGACGAGATCGACGACCACGGAAGCGTGCGGCTCGGCGACAACATCGTCGACCTCCTGGTCACCCTCCTCGCGGAACGCCTGGACGCCCCCGCGCCCGACGCGCGCCGCCGCGCCCTGATGCTGCGCGTCCACGCCCACATCGAACGCCACCTGGACGACCCGGACCTGTCCCCGGACACCATCGCCGCCGCGCACCACGTCTCGTCCCGCCACCTCTACAACCTGTTCCGCGAGGAGGGCACCACGGTCTCGGCGTGGATCAGGGAACGCCGCCTGGAGCACTGCCGCCGCGACCTGCGCGACCCCCTCCAGCTGCACCGTCCCGTCAGCGCCATCGCCGCGCGCTGGGGCTTCGTCGACGCCGCGCACTTCAGCCGCCTGTTCAAGGCCGCCTACGGCGCCACCCCCCGCGACTACCGGGTCACGATCACCTGATACGGCCTCGGACAAGCCCCGTACCGCCACGCACAAGACCGAACGGGCACCACCCCGCCAGGCTGAGCCGCATGCAGACCGGCCTTTACATCAACGGCGAATGGTCCGCCGCAGCGGACGGCGCCGAGTTCACCACCCACGACCCCGCCACCGGCGACCTCCTCGCCACCTGCGCGGAGGCCGGCCCCCAGGACGTCGACAGGGCGGCAGAAGCCGCCCGTTCCGCCCTCCGCGACCGCGGCTGGACGACCATGGCGCCCAGCGCCCGCGCCCGCCTCCTCTGGCGCGTCGCCGACCTGATCGAGGAGCACGCCGCCGAACTGGCCGAGCTGGAGACCCGCGACCAGGGCCAGCCCCTCGGCGTCGCCCGCACGGTCAGCGTCACGGGCGCCGCCGAGCACTTCCGGTACTTCGCCGGCTGGTGCACCAAGATCGAGGGCACCCTCTCGCCGATCTCCCACCCCGGCACCCTCCACTACGTCCGCCGCGAGCCCGTCGGCGTGTGCGCCCTGATCACGCCGTGGAACTTCCCCCTGATGATCGCCGCCTGGAAGCTGGCCCCCGCCCTCGCCTGCGGCAACACGGTGATCGTCAAACCGGCCGAGCAGACGCCCCTCACCACCGTCCGCCTCGTCGAGCTCTGCGCGCGGGCGGGCCTCCCGCCGGGCGTGGTCAACCTCCTCACCGGCGGCCCCGCCGCGGGCCGCGCCCTGGCCGCCCACCCCCGCGTCGACAAGGTCTCCTTCACCGGCTCCAGCAGCGTCGGACGCGAGATCGTCCAGGCGTCCTCCGGCAACCTCAAACGCGTCACCCTCGAACTCGGCGGCAAGGCCCCCAGCATCATCGCCCGCGACGCCGACATCGACCAGGCCGTCGAGGGCAACCTGCAGGGCGCCCTCCTCAACAGCGGCCAGGTCTGCGCCGCCTACACCCGCCTCTACGTGGACCGCCGCCGCGCCGACGAGTTCACCGAGAAACTCGCCGCCGCCGCCTCGTCCCTCCGCCTCGGCCCCGGCCTCGACCCCCGGACGCAGATCGGCCCCCTGGTCACCCTCGACCACCTCGACCGCGTCGACTCCCACATCCGCACGGGCCGCGCCGAGGGCGCCGAACTGGTCACCGGCGGCGCCCGCGCCGACCGCCCCGGCTTCTTCTACCCGCCGACCGTCTTCGCCGGCGTCACCGACACCATGACCATCGCCCGCGAGGAGATCTTCGGCCCCGTCCTGCCCGTCCTGGCCTACGACGACCCCGACGACCTCGCCGCCCGCGCCAACGACACCGACTTCGGCCTGGCCGCCTCCCTCTGGACCCGCGACCTCTCCACCGCCCACCGCCTCGCCGCCGACATCCGCGCGGGCGCCGTCTTCGTCAACATGCCCCCCATCCCCGACGCCGCCGCCCCCTGGGGCGGCTTCAAGTCCAGCGGCTGGGGCCGCGAGATGGGCCCCTACGCCCTGGACGCCTACACCGAACCCAAGGGCGTCTGGCTCCACCTCCCCTCCTGACCCCCGCCGCTTCGCGATCGCCCCCACGAACCAGGTACGCTTTCCCGGCAACGCGGGCGCGTAGCTCAGGGGTAGAGCACTCGCCTTACAAGCGAGTGGCCGCAGGTTCGAAACCTGCCGCGCCCACCCACGTCAAGGCCATGATCCGCTCCCGCGGATCATGGCCTTCAGTGCTCTGAGTGACTAATTGAGTGACTACGGCTCCTGATCCCTTGCTTCGCCAGCTTCGCCGGAGATGCCGTCCTTCGGAACTCGGCGTCGAGGTCCTCGATGTTGAGCGAGAGGACCTCTTCGGTGCGGGCGGCGGTCTCGTACAGCGTCCGCCACAGCACCCGTTCGCGCAGCGCGTGCCCGTCATCGGCGAACGGCTCGTTGAGGCGGTGTTCGGGAGAAGGGCGGATGACAAAGGTAAGGCGGGAGGGGAAGCCCCCTCCCGCCTCTGTTTGGGTGAATGGTGCGATGTCAGGCGACATCTCCACATGCCGCCTTCGACCAGACGTCGAACAGGCGGCCTGCCGAACCGCCGACCGGCCCGATGACGTCCCGCAGCGTCTCGGGCGCCGGAGGCCGAGCGTCCTCCACCGCGGATACCGCGAGCGCGGCGTCATCGATGGTGGACGAACAGACCGTGAGCAGATAGTCGGGAACCTCCAGCGCGGGATCTGTGCACCCCACGAGGGGTGTACCCACGGCGGCGATCAGGGGGAACGCCGTTCCCGGAATCCCGATCGTCGCCTCAGCCCGTGCCGAGGCGCTCAGCGACGGAACCTGGCTGATCTCATATCGGGCCCACAACGCGGGGTTCTCCCTTGGATGCAGACCGACCATGATCCGTTTACCGTCCGTCCGCAGTTGCTCCGCGGCCGCCAGCAGGAGAGCGGTGCCGTGCGCCGCCTCCCCGGTCGCGTCGGGGCGGGTGACGCTCGTCAGGACCAATACCAGCCCCGGCTCGGGCGCCCGCTCCGGCAGATCATCGGTCTGCGGGGAACCGACGACGGTCACCGTCCCCCGCCTCGTACCGAGATGGTCGGCGAACGCGTCGGCCGCCGCCGGTGACGCGGCGGTGATCGTCTGCAGCCGCGGGCGCAACGCCCGGGCGCCAACGGCTTGCCGCGGCCCCAGATAGGCGAGCCCACTGGCGGTTAGGGGCAGCCTCGGAAACCGACCGGCGACCTTCACCGGCCAGTCCCCGGCCCCGGCGACCACGAGCAGGTCAGCGGCCGGAGCCGTTCGTGGTGTCGCGGTCGGCACCGGATCCCCGGGGTTGATCCGCGACTTGTCAGGCACCACCTGAGTCAGCTTCCATCCGCGGCGTTCGGCCTCGGCGAGCAGCGGCTGCACGTGGTAGGTGGCCCAGGGCTCATTCGTCGCTATCAACACCTGAAGCGCTTTGTTCGCCCTGGTACATGGGGAGCGTGACATGGCGTTTCCTCTCATTTGGACAGAGCGACCCCACTTTGAGGCCGCGTACTCAACCGTCAGCGGAGTCGCCGGGAACGCCACAGGGAGAGGAGCAGTGTGTGCTGTGACGGCCTGAACAGCCGTCGTCTTCACCCTCCGGCTCCGGGTCGCGAGTCAGCGGCAACGTGCCGCCTGGCGATGCGAAGCGGCGCCCTCGATCGGGGACTGTCGTCCGGGCGTGGCCACAGGTTCGAAACCCGTCGATGATGCCTGCCTGCCCACCTCGGGCGTGCCGGGCCCGGTCGAGAAGTCGGGGTTCGGTGGATGCAGGTCAGAGCGAGCGCCCGGCCCGTCCGCGTGTTCGCCAACCTGGGCCCTCCCACCCGGGACACGGGCACCAAGTTCAGCGCGGACGTCCAGACGGACACGGCGCCGGAAGGCCGGTCACACCGAGCACGGGGAAGACGAGTCTGGGCAGCGCCTCAGCATCTCGGGGACATGCTGCGCCCGACCACACGGCCTTCCGGACGTCCGCACCCGTCTGCGTTGCCGCGATGACCCGGTTCGCGCATGCTCGACCTACTCGGCGTCGCCGTACGACTCGTACGCCAGGAACTCGCCGAACTCGTCCGCGAGCCATCTGGGATTCCCCCAGCAGCCGCCGTTTTCGGGCGAGCCCTCGTAGTCGATCTCGAGGCCACTGCCCTCCCGGTCCTCCATCATCCCGAGCCGCCGGTTCCTGCTGTACAGGAAGAGCGTGACGCTGACGTCAGAGTTCCCGTCCTGAACGAGTTGGCCTCCCATTATTCCTTCCCAGCACAATTGGAAGCCGTTGCCCTGTGGGGGCGCACTGCGGATATTCACGCAGAACTCCAACCCCTCGTCCTCCAGGAAACAGTTGTCCGTGGGCTCTACGAGCTCGATCGGCTCTTGCAGGAACGTGCTCAGTTCTGCGACGAGCCTGTTGATCACGCCCAGGCGGGGATCATCTCTGCCGGTCACCCGGTATGCCTCCCGAACCGACGATGAAGGTGGCGCTTCCTGCCCTGAGCGTAGGGCGGCCGCGCCTGGTGACGCGAGGCAATCGGACGTCCTGAGCGGGTTGTGGGGTGTCCCGGTCTCAGGACGGTACTTACTGACGTCCGTGATCAGCGCGGGCGCCTACGCAAAGGAGATCGATCCTCATGAAGCCTCTCTTACCCGGTGCCGCCTTCGCCGTTGTTGGCCTCGGCGGCATCCTCGGCGGTGTTCTCGGTGGCGGTCCGGTCGGCGTCATGGCCGGCTTCGTCGGCGCCTTTGTCGGCGGCCGTGTCAGCGTCGCGGTCGTCAACGACGAGTTGTCGAACGTCATCAGCGGCGCCGCGTGGTCCATCGCCTGGATCGCAGCCTGTGTCCTCGGCGGCACCGCCGCCGCCTTCATCGCCGGTGTCCTGAGCAGCGTCATGGGCATCGTCACCGTGCTCGCCGTCATCGGTGGCGGCCTCTTGGTCGGTGCCGTCAGTGGCTATGTCGTCAGCGGTGTCGTCCACGGCATCGTCCGCCTGCGGCGGCACTAGCTCGCCCCCAGGGCTGCATGGTGCCCTGCGGGTGTAGCGGGGACGGCTTACCAGGTCGGCCCCGACAGTGTCTGGTCCCGTGGCAGAAGCCACGGGACCAAACTCTTTTGGGAGCTCAAGATCTTCATCGGCCGGCCGGGCCCGGTGAGGCCCGTGGGCCTGACGTCGGGGCATGTGCTCCGGGTTGTGCGGGAGACGGAGCGCAGGACGGTACTTGCAGACGCTCGTGATCACCACGGGTGCCTACGCAAAGGAGACCGATCCCGTGAAGTTTCGCTTTCCCCTTACCGGCATCGTCCTCGGTGTCATCGGCGGCCTCGCTCTCGGCGGCGCCGTGGGTGGCGTTCTCGGGGGTGGTTCGGCCGGTGTCGTGGCAGGCATCGTCGCCGTCGTGATCGGCGTTCTCTTCGCTGACACGACCGCCAGTGACGAGTCGTGGAACGTCATCAGCGGCGTCGCCAGGGGCATCGCTTACACCGTCGCCTGGGGTATCGGCGGCGCCATGGCCGTCGGAGCAGGCGGCGTCCTGACGGGCGCTTTGGGCGGCTTCGGCGGCTTCCTCGGTGGAGTTGTCGGCGGCGTTGCCGGTGGCTTCTTCGGTGGGGGCGTCGGCGGCTTCCTCGTTCGCGGTGTCGTCCACGGCGCCGTCCGTCTGAAGGGTCGCTAGCTCGCCTGCAGGGCTTGCATGCCCTGCGGAAGTGCAATCGGGGGACGGCTCACAAGGCCGGCCCCGGGTGTTGACTGGTCCCGTGGCTGAAGCCACGGGACCAGGTCTTTCAGCTGATCTCCTTGATGACGGCGTTGCCGGCGGTGGCGGCGCGGGAGTAGAAGGCGCGGACGGTGTCGAAGGTGTTCGCGAGGACGCCGTGTTCCACCATGTCCCAGGCTTCGCCGCTCTGTAGGCGTCCCCAGCCCTCGAAGGAGTAGGGCTGGGCCTCTTTCAGGAACGCGTGGCGGTCACGGATCAGCGCGTCGCGGTCCAGGTCGCGTAGGAAAGCGTCCACCGCGCGCACCTGGCCGGGGCGCAGGAGGCGTGGGACGCGCAGGAGGGAGCCTTCGCCGGTCGTGTTCATGACCATGCCGCCCATCACCACGTCGCAGGCGGGCGGATCTCCGGAGGTGTGCTCGTAGTCCTCGTTCGGGAGGCCGGTCAGCAGGACGTGTAGGGCGTCCCAGGCCCGGTGGGTGTCTATCTCCTCTAGTTTGCCCAGGGAACCGGACGGGTCGTAGCCGAGATCGACGGGCAGGTCGTCCCAGATGTTCCGTAGCCGCCCGAAGCCCGCGTGCAGGCCATGCGGATGATCGAGCAGGGCCGCGACCTCGGCGCCGTCGTACCTGGTCAGCCACATCCAGTAACCCATGGGCCTCCAGTCTCACACGGCGGGCCGTAGGCGCGGATCATGCCAGGGTGACGTGCATGCCGCCCTCGGCCAGGACGTCGAGGGCCTCGGCTAGCAGATCGAGTGGCCGGCCCTCTGAGGTCAGGGCTCGGGACAGGTGCTCCCGGGCGGTCGAGGCGTCGCGCCAGAGCAGGGTGGCGGGGGACGTGTGGCCGAAACCGCCCCTCAGGCAGTCGACCAGGGCGTCCGGGCAGCCGCCGAAGTAGCCGCCCGGGCCGTTCACGGCCTCGCCGAGTGCCAGGTAGAAGCCTGGTTCGTCGGTGATGTGCCGGCCGTCGAGTACGTAGGCGTGGCCCGGCGGGCGGTCGGGGTGGCGGTGGCAGCGTTCTCGGACGAGGTGAAGCCAGGCCTCGCGGTGTCGGGTATCGAGGCCGGCCCAGGCGCCCTCGGCTGCCGGGGGGCCGGTGAACCAGCGCTCCCAGAGGGGGCGTGCGTGTTCGGGAACGGGCGTGAAGCTCGCCGCGACGAGTTCGAGGTCGACCAGGTCCGGTCCATGCCAGGTGCTGATCTTGGGCCACAGCACGTGTTCGGCCAGTGGGGCGCCGTGGTCGTCCCGTACCTCCAGGACGGCCTCTCCCAGATCCAGCGCACGGCGGGTGCCCTTGTTCAGCGCCACTCGCAGTCGATCGCTGGGAACGAGGTTCCGCAGGACGAGTGGGGGCGCCGCCTGCTCGTCCGGAACGATGCGGACGAACTCACGGCAGGAGCCCAGCCACTCGTGACCGTTGTGCACTCGGATCGGGCCCGTGTAGGCCTCGGGTGGGCCTTGGTAGTCGTCCAGGCCGGTGAGCACGAGGCTGTCCGGGAACTGCCGTGCGCTCTCGGCGTCCTCCAGCAGCCAGGGGTCGAGAGCGTCGTCGGCCGGTACCAGCCACACCCGGCTGCCGAGCCAGTGCGGAAGCTCGGCGCGTTCTGGGATCCAGCCGAAGAGTTCGTACGTGCCGCGCCGGGGGTTCCCGAAGAGCCCGTCCACCGTGGGGCAGGTTCCCCAGACGTGGCCGTGCTCCGAGTCGGTCAGCGTGTACCGCCCGGGACGAGCGCCGTTCTGGAGCACGGCGAAGATCATGCCCCGCCCCGGGCCTCGCGTCGACGGCTTTTCCCGGGGCGGGCGTGCGGCGGGGTCAGGCGTCCCGGCCGTAGCGGGCGGCTATCTCTTCGGAGCTGGACCAGCGGGAGTAGGCGGGGGACTGGGGCCAGCCTTCGGGGACGTCCTGCCATTCTTCCTGGCGGCCGTAGGGGAGCAGGTCGATCAGGGGGAAGGAGTGGCTGAGCTGCTCGGTGCCCCGGCCGCTGGTGTGCCAGGTGCGGTAGACGGTGTCGCCGTCGCGCAGGAAGACGTTGACGGCGAAGCCGCCGCCGGGAGGGGCGTCCACGTCGGAGCCGAAGGAGCTGTTCGCGGTGGAGTACCAGGTCATCTCGTTGCCGACGCGTTGCCGGTAGGCGAGGGCCTCCTTGATCGGGCCCTGGGTGACGATGACGAAGCGGGCGTCGTAGGCGTCCAGGAACTCCAGCCGGGTGTACTGGGACGTGAAGCCCGTGCAGCCCGGGCACTGCCACTCCTCGCCGGGGAACCACATGTGGTTGTAGACGATCAGCTGGGACTTGCCGTCGAAGATCTCGGCCAGGCTGACCGGGCCCTCCTCGCCTTCCAGGGTGTAGTCGGGCATCTCGACCATCGGCAGCCGGCGGCGCTGCGCGGCGATCGCGTCGAGTTCGCGGGTCGCGGCCTTCTCGCGGGCGCGCAGCTCGCCGAGGTGGCGTTGCCAGGTCTCGGTGTCGACGACGGGTGGTAGTGCCTTGGCGGTCATGGCTCCTCCAGGGTTCGCGGGGTCTCGATGTGTGGACTCCGCTCGGTCGCCGAACTCATCGCGACGAAGGCCATGGTTCGCCCCCGCGGACCATGGCCTTCGTGGTCGATCGGTCATGGACGCAGGTAGTGGCCCGGGCGGTAGTGGGTGAAGGACGGGGTCGTGGGGTGCAGGCCGGGTTCGGGGTCTGTGTCGAACACCGTCTGGGCGTCGGGGGCGAGCGTGGCGGCGAAGCGGTTGAGCGCCGCCGGCCGGGTGTCCGGCCAGTGGGCGGTGTCCATCCGGGTGAGGAGCGCTTGCAGCGCCGCGATTTCTTCTGAGGCGGTGAAGGAGCAGTGGTAGCCGCGGTCGACGTAGAGCTGCCTCAGGTTCGCCGGGTTGTGGACGTGGGTGGCGTACCAGCGCTGGTTCTCCGGCGGGACGTTGCCGTCGCCTGTCGAGTGCAGGGTGACGACGGGCCAGGGCGTGCGGCCGGACGGGGTGCCGTAGTGGCCGAGGTAGCGCACGGCGGCGGGGTCCGCCTTGATGCGCGGTGCCGCGTTCAAGCGCGCGAGGTCGTCGCGGAGGCTCAGACCGGCCTCGCGGTAGGCGCGCTTCACGAGGGCCTTCTGGCTGGAGCGGGCGAAGAGCGCGCGGTAGTCCACGCCGGTGTTCCAGGACGGGTTCCCGCCGGCGAGCTTCTCGATGTCGCTGCGGTTGGCGCCCCAGAAGGCGCCCCGGTCGTAGGCGGCGTAGTAGACCTGCTGTTCCACCTGGCCGGCGACCGTGTCCGGTGCGGGCGCCCGGGACGTGTAGCGGCCGGGAATGTTCGCGAGGGCGGCGGCGAGGGCGAGGCGGGCGCGCCCGCCGGGGTCGGCCAGGGCGGTTCCGAGGGCGCGGCGGGCGGCGGAGGTGTTGGCCTGCGGGTCCTTGATCCGCACCAGTTCCAGGTCGGGCGCCAGGAGGGTCTTGACCGCGTAGTTGGTGTCGAGGGCGCTGTTGAAGTGGCCCGTCGTGCCGCCGAGCACTCCGCAGAGGGAGGCCACGCCGGCGAAGCGGCCGGGGTTGCGTTCCGCCAGGAGCACCGAGGTCAGGCCGCCGGCGGAGGAGCCGGTGGAGACGGTGCGCCTGGGCTTCCCGACGTTCGCGGTGAACCAGTCGAGCAGGTCGATCTGGTCCTTCAGCCCGGACTCGACCACGCCCCAGCCGCGCGGCACGCGGAACTGGGAGGCCGCGAGCGCGTACCCGTGGTCGAGCAGCCACTGCCGGGTGGCGGGGTGGTTCGTCAGCGAGATCTCCGAGGGCGCCGGGTAGTCGAGGCTGTAGGCGCCGTGGCTCCACAGCAGCAGTGTCCCGTTCCAGCGGGCGGGGACCTCGACGCGGTAGGGGACTCCGTCGATGTCGCCCTCGCGAACGGTCGTGCCGTCGTCGGCGCGGACGGGGAGGGCGACCGCGGTCAGGGCGGCGAGCACCATCAGCGGAACGGTGCGGCAGAAGAGGCGGAGTCGATTCATGACCCGCACCTTCCACGACGTTCCGGGCCGGGTGCAATGATTTCAGAAATAGGTTAAATGTCGTATTCTCCGAGCCATGCTCCGGCTCTGGCTCGACTATGAGGACCTCACCCGGATTCGCATCACCCCCGGCCTCTCGCCGCTCGCCCAGACCGTTCTCGGCGCCCAGGCCCTGCGCGGCGTCGGGCCGGAGCCGATTCCCGGCGGGTGGCGCTCGCGGACGCGCGCCAGGCTCACCGGCCCGTCCCGCCTGCTGCTCGATCTGGTGCCGTCCGGCCGCTGGGTCCCCGACTTCCTGACGCCGTACACGCTCGTGCCGGGGTTCGAACCGGAGCTCGACGCCGTCGCCTCGACGCCCGTGCGGCGGATCCGCGACGAGCTGGAGCGGTCGTACGGCCCGCGGCCGCCGGTCCCGTGGCTGCCCCGGCTCGCGGGCGGCGACGGGGAGACCATGAGGACGCTGGTCCGCGGGCTCCGCGACTTCCACCGGGTCGCGCTGGCGGACGCGTGGACCGGCCTCAGCGACCACCTGTGCGCGGAGGCGTCCCGCCACGCCCGGACGATGGCCCGCGACGGGATCGGCGGGCTGCTCGGGAGCCTGCACCCCGCCGTGCGCTGGACGTCCCCGGTCCTGGAGATCGAGACGTTGCGGGACGGGGACGTGCATCTCGGCGGGCGCGGGCTCCTTCTGATGCCCTCGGTGTTCGTCACCGGTCCGCGCGTCATGGTCGCCGGCGACGGCCCGGCGACGGTGGTGGTCCCCTCGTCCCGGCCGCTCAGCGGCGCGGGCGACACCCTTCCGCAGGTGTTCGGCCGGACCCGCGCCGCCGTGATCCGGCTGGTCGGCGCGGACGGGGAGCTCACGACGGGGACGCTGGCGGCCCGGCTCGGTGTCAGCGCGGCGTCGGCCTCCCAGCACGCCACCGCGCTGCGCGGCGCGGGTCTGCTCACCAGCGAGCGCCGGGGCAAGACGGTCCACCACGCGCTGACGCCGCTCGGTGAGCGGTTCCTGCGCGGCGGAGAGTGAGTGGACCCCGCTCCCGTCAGGTCGGCGAACGACGCGGGAGCGGGGTCTTCGCGGTGGTGTCAGCAGAGGCCGCGCGGGTTCGACGTCCGGCACCTGTTGTCGACGAAGCGGTTGGTCCTGCTGCCGCTCTTGTCGACCAGGTCGAACGGCGCGTTGCCCTTGGCGAGGTTGCGCTTGACCAGGTTGTGGCGGGCGGGCTGGCCCTTCGGGCTCGGGAACAGCACGATGCCGCCGGAGTAGGGCAGCGTGCCCCGGTTTCCGAGCACGGCGTTCTTCTCGATCCCGTTGTGGTCGCCGCCGAAGACGAGGATGCCGGTGCCGCCGAGCGGCGGGACCTCCTCGTGCTGCGGGCAGGACCGGTTGTTCTTCCAGACCTTGTTCATCCAGAGCCTGGCTTCGCCCTGGCCGCCCTTCTGGTCGTCGTTGACGAGCGCGGCGCCGACGCAGTTGCCGACGAGGTGGTTCTTCCAGACGGCGACGCTGCGGGCGTGCCGGATCAGCAGGCCGAGCGCGTTGCCGGAGGCGTGGTTGTAGGCGACGACGGTGCCGCGGGCGTCCTCGATGTCGCCGACGTAGAGGCCCGCCTCGACGGAGTTGTCGATGGCCCGGTTCTTGACGAAGCGGCCGCGGGTCGAGTGGAACTCCGTGATGCCGTAGGCGCCGTTCCGGGTGGCGAGGACGCGTTCGACGGTCAGGCGGTCGGTGTACATGCCGTACACGCCGCTCTCCTTGAAGCCCCGGACGGTCAGGTTCAGGATGGAGACGCCCCTGACCAGGTGCTTCGGGCGGCCGACCACGCAGATGCCCATGCCGGCCGCGCCGGCCTTGGCGCAGCGGTCCTTGCGGCCCGGGTGGAGCACGGTCCTGTCGCCGTCCCCCTGGATGGTCAGGCGCTTGCGGACGAGGACGCCGCCGTCGTAGGCCCCGGCCTTGAGCCGGATGACGTCGCCGGGCCGTGCGCGGTCGACGGCTTTCTGGATCGAGTGGCCAGGCCACACGATGTGGATCCGCCTGCCCTTGCCGCCCTCGGCCGCGTGCCCGGCCGGCGCGAAGGATGCCAGCCCCGCTAGCGCGACGGCCGTACCGAGCGAGGCCGCGAGAGTCCGCCTCATCCTTTTCCCCCGTTCTCTGCTTCACGATGAGGACGCGCCGAGGCGGCGCGTCCCCGCTCATCTTGAACAGAAGAGAAGGCGCGGCCGGGTGTGGGAGAAGTAAAGAAACTTCCGAGGGTTTCAGATAGTGGGTGAGATGTGTCTGATAAAAGCCGCGACGCCATTGTATTGGACGTTAAATGTCGATTTGCGGCGGTTGGAGGTATTTCCGGGCGGCGGCCGGAACGGAGTCCGGGCGGTGTGAGCAACGTCTCAGCAGGTCATCTCGCGTGTTACACGCCGTTCACAAACGGGCAACAGATGCGAAATGCCCGGTTGGCACGTTCTGTGAGGCCGAACCCGCAAGGCCCGGCAGCGAACGAAGGGACCGACGTTGAGCTACAAGGCCGAGTACATCTGGATCGACGGAACCGAGCCGACCGCACGGCTGCGGTCGAAGACGAGGATCCTCGCCGACGGGGCCGACCTGCCGGACTGGGGGTTCGACGGGTCCAGCACGAACCAGGCGCCCGGCGACCGCTCGGACTGCGTGCTGAAGCCGGTCTTCTCCTGCCCGGACCCGATCCGCGGGGGTGACAACAAGCTGGTGCTGTGCGAGGTGTACCTCGTGGACGGCACGCCCCACGAGACCAACACCCGGGCCAAGCTGCGGCCCGTGGCGGAGCAGTTCGAGGCGCAGGACTCCTGGTACGGCATCGAGCAGGAGTACACCTTCTTCAAGGACGGCCGCCCGCTCGGCTTCCCGGAGCGCGGCTACCCGGCCCCGCAGGGCTTCTACTACTGCGGCGTGGGCTCGGACGAGGTGTTCGGCCGCGACATCGTCGAGCAGCACATGGACGCCTGCCTGGCGGCGGGGCTGAAGATCTCCGGCATCAACGCCGAGGTCATGCCCGGCCAGTGGGAGTTCCAGATCGGCCCGGCGGGGACGATCGAGGTCGGCGACCACCTGTGGATCGCCCGGTGGCTGCTCTACCGCATCGCCGAGGAGCACGACGTGTCCGCCACGCTCGACCCGAAGCCGGTCGAGGGCGACTGGAACGGTGCCGGCGCGCACACCAACTTCTCGACCAAGGCCATGCGCGAGGGCTACGACGCGATCATCGCGGCGTGCGAGGCGCTCGCCGAGAAGGCGCAGGAGCACGTCGCCGGGTACGGCGCCGACATCGAGCGGCGGCTGACCGGCATGCACGAGACGGCCCCGTGGAGCGAGTTCAGCTACGGCGTGTCGGACCGCGGCGCCTCGGTGCGGATCCCGTGGCAGGTCGAGGTGGACAAGAAGGGCTACATCGAGGACCGCCGGCCGAACGCCAACGTCGACCCGTACGTGGTGACCCGCCTGATCACGGGCACCTGCTGCGCGGCGCTGGAGAAGGCCGGCCTGGTCTGACGGGACCCGGCGGACGACGGCGGACCCTGACGGATCCCCGGGAGGCGCGGCCTCCCGGGGATCCGCCGTGTTCTGCCATACGGGGGAACGCGGCCAAACATCTGCAAAATGGTGAGGTTGGACGAATTCCTCCCTGCGGCGCCGGGTAACACTCCTACGTTCGCACCGGGGGAGGGAACAATGCCCGACTCATCCTTCGGGCGGAACTCCGGTGGCCTGCCGGGCAGGCACGCCGGCCGCCCGGCGCCGCGGCCGTGGGAACGCTCGTTCCGCTGCCCTTCCGCGGCGCGGCGGCGGCCGACGGAGGCACCGCCCAGACGGTACGAGGACTTCGTCGCGCTGCACGAGGAGATATCCAGGGAGGGCTCCGGCGCTCCGCTGCGCCCGTTGTGGTGGACGGGGGTGTCCGCCGCGCTGGTCGGCGGCGGCCTGGCGTTCGCGGTGACGATCGGGCTGCGGTCGGCGTTCGGCGTCGAGGTGCCGGTGTTCGCGGGCGGGCACACCGCCGCGGCGCCCGCCGCGACGAGCTACGCCCTGTGCGCCGCGGCGGCGACGATCCAGGCCACCGCGCTGATGCACCTGCTGCTGTCGTCGTCGGCGCGCCCGGTGCGGGCGTTCGCCTGGATCGGCGGCATCGCGGTGGCGCTGCTGGCGATCCTGCCGCTCACCCTGCACGCCCGGCTCGACGCGGCGCTCGCCACGTCCGCGATCAACCTGGCCGGCGGGTCGGCCGTGGTGGCGCTGCTGTGCGCGGTGGTCGCGGCGACGTCCCGGGAGCTCCCGTGGGACGGGCCGTTCAGACGCGGCCGACCGTGATCGTCAGCGGGCCGGGCGCCGCCGAGGAGACGACCCGGACGTGCCGCAGCCGCCGCCACACCTGCACGTCCACCGGCTCGTCCGGCGCCAGCAGCCGCAGCTCGCGGTGCATCCCGGAGAAGCCGAGGCACAGCGAGACGTCCCAGGTCCCGCGCGGCAGCGGATCGTCGATGAACGCCCGCGTCGCGGGCACCGCGGCCCGGTAGCCGAGCCGGTGCGGACGCTCCTCCAGCATCGCGATGACCTGGTAGACGTGCCGCGAGCGCCGCTCGGTCAGCAGCAGCGACCCGGAGATCGGCATGCCGGCCCGCCGCAGGTCGAGGTGCCCGCTGACGACGACCTCCTCGCGCTCCTCGTTCCAGCCCAGCGCGTCCGCGGCGACGGATCCGGCGACGTGCGGGCGGCCGCCGACGTCGATCGCGAGGACGCCGCCGGCGCCGAAGTAGGCGATCACCGTGCAGGAGCCGGGCAGGAACCGCCGCCGGGGCGAGGCGTCCAGGCCGGGCGCCCGGCCCGGGCCGAGCGGGACGACGGAGGTCTCCATCGGCGCGCCGACCGACAGGCTCACGTCCCACAGCCCGCCGGGCAGCGGGTGCCCGCCGACGAGGGTCGCGACGTCGACCTCCGCCTCGAACGCGACGCGCCCGTCCCGCCTGCGGAGCGAGGCGGGGACGCGCAGCAGGCCGTCGCCGCCGCGCTCGCGCAGCAGCACTTCGAGCTCGCGGACGGCTCCGTCGGGTTTGAGGGTGCCGGCCAGCCGCAGCGCCGACCCCGCCCAGCCGATCTCCGTCAGAACAGGATCTGGCATCGCCGCCTCCGCCCGCCCGTCGCCGTCCACCCACGCCCTTCCCCGCGAGCGGCGGCCGAACCGGGGTCAGGGCACGACGGTCACGGGCCACCGCCCCGCCTTGACCAGGCGGACGGCGACCGACCCGATGAGCCGGTGCCCCGCCTGCGCCGACGCGCCGACGACGACGGCGTCCGCGCGGGACTCGTCGGCGACGCGGGCGAGCACGGCGTAGGCGTCGCCCAGCTCGGTGACGAGGTCGTAGCGGACCTGCTCGCGCCCGGCGGCGGCCTCCAGCTCGCGGCGGATCTGCGCGGAGATCTCGTCGGCGGTCTCGCGCAGCGCGGCGGCACCGCCCGGGGTGAGGGTGCCCATCGACGCGACCGGCGAGACGTGCACGACGACGAGCCGGGCGCCGGCGCGGCGCGCGAGGCCCCACGCGTAGGCGCCGGCGCGCAGCGACGTCTCGGAGCCGTCCACCCCCGCCACGATCACCTTCGGTCCGTCGACGCCGTACTCGAACGGTCTCATGTGATCACCACGGGCCCAGCGTAATCGGCGGGTCAGGGCCGGGCGAACCGGGCCAGGAGGTCGTCGAGGCCGAGGACGCCGGTGCCGAGCGCCGCGTACATCGCGTCGACGTCGCCGTAGCCGAGGTCGCGGGCGACGGCCAGCGAGTCGCCGCGCGCCTCGGCGGCCAGCAGGTCGACGCCGCGCGCCGCCAGCGCCCGGACGAGGCGGCGCCGGCCGGCCTCGGCGTCCTCCTCGGCGCGGCGCAGCGCGAGCCGCTGCTGGATGTGCACGCGGGCGGGCACCGACACGGCGAAGCCGAGCCAGTCCTCGGTCGGGGAGCCGGCCGGGTCGGTGAGGATCCGCACGACGTTGCCGCTGCGGATCTGCACCGACATGGGCGCGAGCCGGCCGTTGACGACGGCGCCGATGCAGCGGTCGCCGGTGCCGGGGCCGAGCGCGTAGGCGAAGTCGAGCGCGGTCGCGCCCGCGGGCAGCGGGACGAGGTCGCCGCGGGTGGTGAACGCGGCGACGTTGCCGGCGGCGAGGTCGGCGCGCAGCCGGTCCAGGAACTCGGCGGACGGGGAGCCGGACTGCCAGGCCAGCAGCCGGCTCAGCCACACCAGGTCGCGGCGCTCGGCGACGGTGGGGCCGGTGTCGCGGCCCGCGTCCCTGATGTGCGCGACGATGCCGTACTCGGCGACCGGGTGCATCGCCTCGCTGCGGATGATCACCTCGAACGGGTCGCCGTCCGGGCTGATCACCCGGGTGTGCAGGGACCGGTACAGGTTGTCCTTGGGCGTCGCGATGAAGTCGCGGACCTGCCCGGCCACCGGGTGCAGCGCGGCGTGCACGGCCCCGAGCGCGATGTAGCAGTCGCTCTCCGCGCCGTCCACCACCAGCAGGAGCCGCGCCGCCTCGCAGGGCCGCAGCCCGGCCAGGCCGCCGCCGAACGACTGGTGCACCGCGTACAGGTGGGACGGCCGGACCTCCACCCGCGCCCTGACCCGGTGCTCGGCGAGCGAGGGGCGCAGCAGCGCCGTCGCGGGCCCGAACGTGCGGTCCGCCAGGCTCAGCGCCGCCCGGACGGCGCGCCGCGTCTCCTCGTGCGCGCAGGGGTCGCGGGCGGCGAAGGCGAGATCGTCCATCTCCCGCTTGAGGACGTGGATGCCGAGCCGCTCGGCGAACGGGACCAGCAGCTCGTGGGACGCCTGCGCGTAGGGGGCGCGCTTGTGCTCGGGCTGGTGGCGCAGCGTCCGCAGGTTGTGCAGCCGGTCCGCCAGCTTGATCACCAGCACCCGCAGGTCGGCCGCCGCGGCCAGCACGATCTTGCGGAACGTCTCGGCCTCGGCGCGGTCGCCCCAGCGGCTGCCGTCCAGCTTGGTGACGCCGTCGACCAGCACCGCGATCTCGTCGCCGAAGTCGGCGCGGACCTCCCCGAGCGTGTACGGGGTGTCCTCGACGGTGTCGTGCAGGAGCGCGGCGACCAGGGTCGTGGTGTCCAGCCCCATGCCGGCGAGGATCAGCGCGACGGCCAGCGGATGGGTGATGTACGGGGCGCCGGACTTGCGGAGCTGCCCGCGGTGCATCCGCTCGGCCACCGCGTACCCGCGCAGCAGTTCGGCCTCGGCGGCCCCCGGGAGGGGGCCGCCCGGGTGGGCGGCGCGATGGGCGGCGAGCAGGGGGGCGAGGGCGGCCCGCACGGGGTCCGGGCCGCCGCCCGCCTCCTCCCGCCGCCGCGCCGGGAGGCGGAACCGTCCCGTCGCCGGATTGAGCGTCGCCATCGCGCCCCCGCCTGGCCCGTCCGCGGCACACCGCCACGGACTGTGATCGCCATTATGCGCGATGTGGCCGCGCGGGGGCGAGACCCTGGCCGGGGCCACCTCCGGCCCCCTCCGCGCGTCAAGGGACGTTCCAATCTCCTTAGCCGTGCCGCCATCAACGCGCCCCCGGGTGTGTCGCCTCCGTGATCGAGGCGTCGCCGACCGTAGTGTTGCGCACCGTTGTTGCGAGCCGCGCCGGTCACGCGCCGGGCCGCGCGGGACGTCGGGGGGCTGTGCATGGCGGGCAGGGGCGGGCGGGACGGAGGCCGGGGCGAGCGGCCCCCGATCGAGATCATCGGGGTCTCCCCGTTCGGCCGGCCGGCGCCCCATCTCGCCGTCGCCGTCGCACGCGCGGGCGGCACCGGCGTGCTCGACCTCGGCGCCGACCGGGCGGCCGGGCTGGCCGCCCTCGCCGACGCCGGCCGCTGGTGGGAGGGCCCGTTCGGCGTCCGCGTGCCCGCCGGGTGCCGGATCGAGCCGGACGAGGTCCCCGAGACCGCCGCGACGGTCCTGGTCGACGCGCCCGTGCTGGTGGGCGAGCGCGCACAGGGGACGGACGTCGCCGGGTTCGTCCGCGGGCGCCGCCTCCTGGTGGAGGTCGTGGGCCCGGACGAGGCCGCCGCCGCGATCGCCGCGGCCCGGGAGATCACCGGCGACGTGGGGCTCGTCGCGCGGGGCCGCGAGGCGGGCGGGCGCGTCGGCGAGCTGACCACCTTCGTGCTGCTCCAGCACCTCCTGGCGGACATGGATCGCCTGGGCGGCACGGCCGTCCCCGTGTACGCGGCGGGCGGGATCGGGCCGCACTCCGCCGCCGCGGCGGTCGCCGGGGGCGCGGCCGGTGTCGTCCTGGACGTCCAGCTCGCGCTGGTCCGCGAGGCGGAGCCGCCCGCCGGCGTCGCGGCCAGGCTCGCGACGATGGACGGCACCGAGACGGAGGTCGTCGACGGGTACCGCCGGGAGTCCGGCGTCCCGGAGAACGGGCGGCGCCCGCTGCCCGTGGGGCAGGACGCGCCGCTCGCCGCCGCGCTCGCCGAGCGGTACAGGACGGCCGGGGGAGTGGTGCGGGCCGTCCGGGAGCAGATCGAGCTGCACCTGCGGGCCGCCGTGCGGTCCGAGCCGCTCGCGCCGCGTTCCGGGCCGGTCGTCGTGCAGGGCCCCATGACGCAGGTCAGCGACACCTCCGCGTTCGCCGGCGCGGTCGCGCAGGACGGCGGCCTGCCGTTCCTCGCGCTCGCCCTGATGGACCCCGGCCGGGTGCGTGAGCTGCTGCGCGAGACCGCCGACCGGCTCGGCGGGCGTCCGTGGGGCGTCGGCGTCCTCGGGATCGCGCCGCCGGAACTGCGGGACGCCCAGCTCGCCGCGGTCCGCGAGGCCGCCCCGCCCTACGCGATCATCGCGGGCGGCGGCCCGGCGCAGGCCGCGGCGCTGGAGGCCGCCGGGACCAGCACCTACCTGCACGCCCGGTCCCCGGAGCTGCTGGACCGGTTCCTCGCCGAGGGCGCCCGCAGGTTCGTGTTCGAGGGCGGGGAGTGCGGCGGCCATGTCGGGCCGCGCGCGAGCTTCCCGCTGTGGGACGCGCAGGCCGAGCGGCTCGCGGCGTTCGGCGGCGACCCGCGCGAGCTGTCGCTGATGTTCGCGGGCGGCGTGCACGACGCCCGTTCCGCGGCGATGGTCGCCGCGCTCGCCGGGCCGCTGGCCGAGCGCGGCGCCGACGTCCGCGTGCTGATGGGCACCGCGTACCTGTTCACCGCCGAGGCCGTCGCGGCCGGCGCGATCCTGCCGGGCTTCCAGGACGTCGCGCTCGCCTGCCGCGGGACGGCCCTGCTGGAGACCTCGCCCGGCCTCTCCACCCGCTGCGCGCCCACCCCCTACGTCCGGACGTTCGAGGAGACACGCCGCGAGCTGGAGCAGGTCGGCACGCCGCGGCGGGAGGTGTGGCGGCGCCTGGAGAAGCTGAACCTCAGCCGCCTGCGCGTCGCGAGCAAGGGCCTGCGCCGCGACACGCCGGTGGACGCCGACGTCCAGCGCGCCGACGGCCTCTACATGATCGGGCAGGTCGCCGCGCTGCGGACGGCCACGACCCGGATCGCCGACCTGCACGCGCAGGTCACCTCCGGCGCGACCGCCTTCCTGGCCGCCCGCGCGGCCGAGCTGGGCGCGGCCGGGCCCGCGGCGGCCGCGAGAGGGGCCCGCCCGGCCGACATCGCGGTCATCGGCATGGGCTGCGTCTTCCCCGGGGCCCGCGACGGCGGGCAGTACTGGGCGAACATCGTCGGCGGCGCCGACGCGGTCACCGAGGTCGCCCGCTGGGACCCGGAGATCCATTACTCGCCGTCCGGGGAGGGCGCGACGCCCTCGAAGTGGGGCGGCTTCGTCCCCGACGTCCCGTTCGACGCGCGGGCCCACGGGATCCCGCCCGGCGCGCTCGGCGGCGTCGACCCGATCCAGCTGCTCTCGCTGGAGGTCGCGTCCCGGGCGCTGGCCGACGCGGGGTACGCCGACCGCCCGTTCGACCGGTCCCGGACGTCGGTGGTCTTCGGCGCGGCGGGGGGCGGCGACCTCGGCACCGCGTACGCGATGCGCGCGACGCTCCCGTCCTACTACGGCGAGGTGCCCCCGGGCCTGGACGAGCGGCTGCCGCGCCCGACCGGGGACTCCCTGCCCGGCGTCCTCACCGGCGTCGTCGCCGGCCGGATCGCGAACCGGCTCGACCTCGGCGGCGCGCACCACACGGTGGACGCCGGGGGCGCCGCGTCGCTGGCCGCGCTCGACGCCGCCTGCAAGGAGCTCGCCGCCGGGACCAGCGACATGGTGCTGTGCGGCGGGGCCGACCTGCGCACCGGTATCCAGGACCACCTGCTGCTCGCCTCGGCGGGCGCGCTGTCCCCGTCCGGGCGCTGCGCCGCGTTCGACTCGTCCGCCGACGGCGTCGCGCTCGGCGAGGGCGTCGGGTGCGTGGTCCTCAAGCGCCTCGCGGACGCCGAACGCGACGGCGACCGGATCTACGCGGTGGTCAAGTCGGTGGCCGGGGCCGGCGGCGGCCGCGCCCCCGACCTCGCCTCGCCGCAGCCCGAAGGGCAGCGCCGCGCCCTGGAGCGCGCCTACGAGCGCGCGGGCGTGCCGCCCGCGTCCGTGGGGCTCGTCGAGGCGCACGGCTCAGGCGCCGAGGCGGACGACGGGACGGAGCTGGCGGCGCTCGCCTCGGTGTTCGCCGGGGCCGCGCCGGGAAGCGTCGCGCTCGGGTCGGTGAAGTCGCAGATCGGGCACACCGGGTGCGCCGCGGGCCTCGCCGGACTCATCAAGACCGCGTACGCGCTCCACACGGGCGTCCTGCCGGGGACGCTGCACCTCGCCCGGCCGAATCCGGAGTGGACGCCGGACGGCCCGTTCGCGTTCGGCGGCGCCGCCCGGCCGTGGGCCGCCGCACCGGGCGAACGGTATGCGGGGCTGAGCGGCTTCGGCGTCGGCGGCGCGCACTTCCACGCCGTCCTCGCCGGCTACGACGGCGCTCCCGAGCCGGTGTCCGGGCTCGACGAGTGGCCGGCCGAGCTGTTCCTGATCCGCGGAGCCGACCGCTCCGCCGCCCGCGCCGGGATCGACCGGCTCTCGGCGCTGCTGCCCGGCGGGCCCCGGCTGCGCGACCTCGCCAGGACCGCCGCCTCGTTCGAAGGCCCGGTGCAGGTGGCCCTGGTCGCTTCAAGCCTTGAGGACCTCGGGGCCAAACTCGCGCTCGCGGCCACGTTCCGCCCGGCGCCGGGCGTCTTCCCCGCCTGCGGCGAGCCGGGGCAGGTCGCGTTCCTCTTCCCAGGGCAGGGCAGCCAGCGGCCCGGAATGCTCGCGGACCTCTTCGTCGGGTTCCCCCGCCTGCAGCGCCTGCTGCGGCACGCCGGCGGACGGTACGCGGCCGCGATGTTCCCGCCCGCGGCGTTCACCCGGTCCGAGTCCCGCCGCCATCGGGCGGAGATCGCCGACGCGCGGACCGCGGAGCCCGCGCTCGGCATCGCCGGGCTGGCCGTCCACCGGCTGCTGACCGCGGTCGGCGTGCACCCCGACCTCGCCGCCGGGCACGGCTGCGGCGAGCTCGTCGCGCTCTGCGCGGCCGGGGTGTTCGACGACGCCGACATGATCGGCCTGAGCGCCGCGCGCGCCGGGGCGGTCCTGGCGGCGGCCGGCCCCGGTGCGGGCGCGGCGGTGGCCGCGGCGCCGGACCGGGTGCGCGCGGCGCTGGCGGAGATCGGCGACGTCGCCGTGACCCACCACAACGCGCCCCGCCAGGTCATGATCGCCGGAACCTCCGCGGGGCTGGACCGCGCGCTGGGCGTCCTGTCGGGGGCGGGCCTGCGCGCCGAGCGGACACCGGTCGCGTGCGCGGCCCACAGCCCGCTCGCGTCCGCCGCGTCGGCGGACCTGCGCGCGGAGCTGCTCGGCCGCGACCTGCGCTCGCCCGCGTTCCCGGTCTGGTCGAACGCGACGGCGGCGCCCTACGACTCCGACCCGTCCGAGCTGGCCGCCACCCTCGCGGGGCAGCTCGCCGCGCCCGTCCTCTTCGCCGGGCAGATCGAGGCGATGTACGCGGCGGGCGCCCGCACCTTCGTCGAGGCGGGCCCCGGACGGGTCCTCACCGGCCTCGTCGCCGCGATCCTCGGGGACCGGCCGCACACCGCCGTGAGCTGCGACGCGCCCGGCGGCAACGCCCTGGCGGGGCTGCTGGGCGCGCTAGCCGAGCTGGCCGCCGCGGGCGTCCCGGTCGACCCGCTGCCCCTGTTCGCCGGGCGCGACGCCCGCCCGCTCTCCGGCGAGCCCGCCCCGGCGCCCGGGTGGATCGTCAACGGCCATCTCGTCCGCACCGCTGACGGCGGGTACCCGGCGGGCGGGCTCCGGCCCGCCGAGCGCATCGAGGGGCCCGGGCCGGGCGGCTCGGAGGCCGCCGTCCTGGAGTACCTGCGCGCCAGCCGCGAGGTGATCGCCGCGCAGCGCGAGGTGGTCCTGCGGCACCTGGCGTCCCCGGCGGGACGGGACGCGGCGGCGCGGTCCGTCCCCGCGCCCCGTCCCGTCCTGCTCGGGGAGACGCTGCCGGACGGGAAGTCGGCGCAGGACGCGCCGGAGGAGCGGCCGGCCGCCGGCGGCGCGCGGGACGTGCACGCCGCCGCCGGCGCCGTGATCCGCGCCCGCACCGGCGAGGACCGCGAGGACGCGCCCGCCGAGCCGCCGCGCCCCACCGTCCCGGAGCCCGCCGTCCCGGAGCCCGCCGCGCCCGAACCCGGGTCCCGCCCGTCGCGGCCCGCCCATGTGGGGACCGCGGACCTGTCCGGGAGCCGTCCCGCGCCGCGGCTGGCGCGGCAGGTCCCGCGGATCGTGGAGCTGGCCGCGCTGCCCGCGCCGCCGGAGTCCGGGACGGGGTTCGCGGGCAGGCGGTTCCTGATCGTGGACGACGCGTGCGGTGTCGCGCTCGAACTGGCCGACCTGCTGGAGCGGCACGGCGCGCAGGTGCGCGTCCCGCCGGACGTCGACGGGCCCTGCGACGGGCTCGTCCATCTGGCGGCGCTGCGGCCGGGGGCCGCGCGCGTCCTGCCGGAGGCGTTCGGCGGCGTCCGGCGGGCGCTGGCCGGCGGGCTGCGCTGGCTGGTCTTCGCGAGCGGTGCCGGCGGGACGTTCGGGCACCGGTTCGACGGCGGCGCCGTCGGGGACCCGGGGCCGGGAGCGGGCCTGGGCGGGCTGGCCCGGACCATCGCGCGCGAGTACCCGGAGGTGCTCGTCCGCGCGCTGGACGTCGACACCAAGGACACCCCGCGCGCGATCGCGCAGCGGATCCTGGCCGAGCTGCTGACCGCCGAGGCGCCGGTCGTCGTCGGGCACGAGGGCGGCCGCCGCAACGCCCTGGACCTGATCCCCGCCGGACCGCCCGGCGGGAAGGCGGCCGACAAGTCGCGCCTCGAAGCGGACGGCGTCGTCCTGCTGACCGGGGGCGCGCGGGGCGCCACCGCGCGGGTCGCCCTGGAGTTCGCCCGGACGAGCGGATGCCACATCGAGCTGGTGGGCCGCACCCCCGAGCCCGTGGGGGAGCCGGAGTTCCCGGACGCCGAGGACGAGGCCGGGCTGCGGCGGGCGCTCGTGGCGCACGGCGAGGAGCAGCCCGCCGAGATCGAGGCGGCGGTCCGCCGGCTCCTCGCCGAGCGCGAGATCCGCCGGACCCTCGCGGCCCTGGGCGAGCACGCCGCCTCCGTGCGGTACCACGCGGCGGACGTGCGGAGGCCGGGCGCCGTGCGGGCCGTGGTGGACGACGTCTACCGGCGGCACCAGCGGCTGGACGGGGTCGTCCACGGCGCCGGCCTCGCCGGGGACCGCCTCGTCCGCGACACCTCGCCCGAGTCGTTCGCGCGGGTGTACCAGACGAAGGTGGACGGCGCCGCCGCGCTCGTCCAGGCGGTCCGTCCCGGCCTCGGGTTCTTCGTGGTCCTCGGCGGCATCGCCGGGGTGCGCGGCGACCCCGGGCAGGCCGGCTGCGCGGCGGCCGGCGACGCGTGCGGCGCGCTCGCGCACGTGTGGCGGAGGCGGCTGCGCGGGCGGGTCCTCGTCGCCGAATGGGGCCCCTGGGCGGGCGGCGCGGTGCCGCCCGAGTTGGCGCGCGAGCACGCGCGGTGCGGCGTCGGGCCGATCGACCCGGACGCGGGGGCGGCCGCGCTGCTCAGGGAGATCGCGCACGGGGACGAGACGTGGGTCGTGCTGACCGGGACCGTCCGGTGAGCGAGGCGGCGGAGCCGATCGCGATCGTCGGTGCCGGGGCGGTGTTCCCCGGCGCGGGCTCGGCGGCCGAACTGTGGCGCAACGTCCTCGACGGGGTCGACGCGATCGGCGACGTCCCGCCCGGTCGCTGGGACCCGGAGCTCTACTACGACCCCGGCGCGTACGGGCGGGAGCCGGAGGGCGACCGGTTCTACTGCCGGCGCGGAGGGTTCGTCGACGAGCTGGCCACCGTCGACCCGGCCAGGTTCGGCATCGTCCCGGCGGCGGTGCGGGGCATGGAGCCCGACCACCTGCTGGCGCTGCGCGCGGCCGGGGACGCGATCGCGGACGCGGGCGGCGCCGACCGGCTGCCCGACCGGGCCCGGATCGGCGTCGTGTTCGGGCGCGGCGGCTACATCACCCCGGGCGTGGCGCGGTTCGACCAGCGGGTCAGGACGTCCCACCAGGTCGCCGGGATCCTCGGCGAACTGGTGCCCGAACTGGGGCCGCGGCGGCTGGCGGAGATCCGCCGGGCGTTCTGCGACCGGCTGGGCCCCGACGAGCCGGACGCCTCGGCCGGGCTGCTGCCGAGCTTCGCCGCGGCCCGCGTCGCCGACCGGTTCGACCTGCGCGGCCCGGCCTACACGCTGGACGCGGCGTGCGCGTCGTCGCTGCTCGCCGTCGAGCACGCCGTGCGGGCGCTGCGCGGCGGGCAGGCCGACGCGATGCTGGCGGGCGGCGTCCACCACGCGCACCACGCCACCGTGTGGGGCGTCTTCAGCCGGCTCCGCGCGCTGAGCCCGAGCGAGACGATCCGGCCGTTCGACCGGGCCGCCGACGGGACGCTCCTGTCGGAGGGGACGGGCGTCGTCCTGCTCAAGCGGCTGTCGGACGCCCGGCGGGCCGGGGACCGCGTCCACGCGGTGATCCTGGGCGCCGGATCGTCCAGTGACGGCCGCGCCGCGAGCCTCCTGAGCCCGCTGGTGGACGGGCAGGTCCTCGCGGTCGAGCGGGCGTGGCGGGACGCGGGCCTGGACCCGGCCGCGCCCGGCGCGGTGGGGCTGATCGAGGCGCACGGCTCGGGCGCTCCGGCGGGCGACGAGGCTGAGCTTGCGACGCTGCGCCGGGTCTTCGGCACGGCCGGTCCGCAGATCGGCCTCGGCACGGTCAAGTCGATGATCGGGCACGCGATGCCGGCCGCCGGGATCGCCGGGCTGCTCAAGGCCGCGTTCGCGCTGCGCGACGGCGTCCTGCCGCCGACGCTGCACGTCGACGACCCGCATCCGGCGCTGGAGGGCGGCCGGCTGCGGCTCGTCCGGGAGGCCGCGGAGTGGGCCCGGGACGGAGGCGGCCCCCGGAGGGCGGCGGTCAACGCGTTCGGGTTCGGCGGCGCCAACGCGCACGTGGTCCTGGAGGAGCCGCCCGCCGCCCGCAGGCCGCGGCGGCGCAGGCTCGACGCGCCGCACTCCGACGAGGGCGTCCTGCGGCTGGCGGCCCGCACGACCGAGGAACTGTCCAAGGTCCTGGCCGCCCCCGACGAGGAGCTTCTCGCCGGGATCCGCGACGACGTCCCCGACCTTCCGTGCCGTCTCGCCATCGTCGGCCCCACAGCGCGCAGGCTCGACCTGGCGCGGGCCCTCGTCCAGCGCGGAACCGCCTGGCGGGGCCGCAGCGACGTGTGGTTCTCGCCCCGCCCCCTCCTCGCGGACGGCGGTCGGCTGGCGTTCCTGTACCCCGGTTTCGAGGCCGCCTTCGACCCGCGGGTGGACGACGTCGCCGCGCACTTCGGCATGTCGGCGCCCGCGCTGACCGGCCGCACGGACCTGGTCGGGCACGCCGCCGACGTGCTCCGCGCCGGCCGGCTGCTGACCGCGGCCCTCGGCAGGCTCGGCGTCGAGCCCGATGTGGCGGCGGGCCACAGCCTCGGCGAGTGGACGGCGATGACCGCCGCCGGGGTCTGCGACGCGGACGCGGTCGAGGCGCTCCTCGGCGCCCTCGACGGCGAGGCACTGGACGTCCCCGACGTCGCGTACGCGGCCCTCGGCTGCGGCGCGGCCCGGGCGCAGGAGGCCGTGGGCGGGCGGTCCGGCGTCGTCGTCAGCCACGACAACTGCCCGCACCAGTCGGTGGTGTGCGGCCCGGCCGGGGAGGTCCGCGAGGTCCTGGGCCGGCTCGCCTCCGAAGGTGTGCTCGGCCGGGAGCTGCCGTTCCGGTCGGGGTTCCACACCCCGCTCGCCGAGGCGTACGAGAAGCAGGTGCGGCGCGCGTTCGAGGCGCTGGAGATCCGCGAGCCCCGCGTTCCGCTGTGGTCGGCGACAACGGTCGCGCCGTTCCCGCGCCGCCCCGCCGAGGTCCGCGAGCTGGTCGCGCGCCACCTGCTGGAGCCCGTCCGGTTCAGCGAGCTGGTCGAGGAGCTGTACGGCGCGGCGCACGTGCGGGCGTTCGTGCAGGTCGGGCCGGGCGGCCTCACCGAGTTCGTCGCCGACCGCCTCGGCGGCCGCGAGCACCTCGCGATCGCCGTCAACGTGCCGAAGCGCGACGGGATGGCGCAGCTCCGCCGCGTCGTCGCCGCGCTGTGGACCGAGGGCTACGGCGCGTCCTCGCCGCCCGCGCCCTCCGCGACGGGCATGCGCCTGGACCTCGGGACGCCGCTGGTCAGGCTGGACGGCGCGGTGGAGCCCATCCGGCTCGGCCGGGGAACGCCGCCGCTGCCGGCGGACGATCCCGTGCTGGCCGAACTGGAGGCCCTGCTCGACGACGCGACGAGCGGTGCGCAGTCGGTCCTGGAGGCGCTCGGCGGCGGACCTCCGCTGCCGCCCGTCCCGGGCGAGGACGTCTCGCCGGTGGCGGCCGAGCTGAACGTCTCCCGCGTCTTCTCGGTCGAGTCGATGCCGTGGCTGCGCGACCACTGCCTCGTCCCGCAGCCCCCCGACTGGCCGGACATGTCGGACAGGTTCCCGATCGTTCCGCTGGCGGGGCTGCTGGAGGTCATGGCCGAGACCGCCCGCGAGCTGCTGCCCGACCTGGTCGTCGTCGGATTCGAGAACGTCCGCGCGGTCCGCTGGCTCGTCGCGGCCCCGGCGACCGCCGCCGACATCCGCGCCTACCTCATCGAGTCGGCCGGGCGGCCCCGCAAGGTGAAGGTCGTCGTCAACGGCCACGCCGACGGGACGGTCCTGCTCGCCGAGCGCTTCGCGGCACCGCCCCAGCCGGACCGCACGCCGCTGAGCATCGAAGGGCCGCCCATCGTCACCGCCGAGCGCCTCTACGAGGAACGCTGGATGCACCACGGCCCGCTCTTCCGCGGCGTCACCGAGATCACGGCGCTCGCGGAGGACGGTGTGCGGGCCGTCCTGACCTCGCTGCCCACACCGGGCGCGCTCCTGGACGGCGCAGGGCAGCTCTGCGCCCACTGGCTCCAGGTGTACGGCGACACCAACCAGACCGTCTTCCCCGTGGGGATCGAGCGTGTCGCCCTCTACGGGCCCACGCCGTCCCCGGGGGAAGACCTGGACACGACCATCTGGAACCAGTCCCTCACCGACACCACCATGCGCTGCTCAGCGGAGATGGTCACGGAGAACGGAACGGTGTGGGGGCGCGTCGACGGATGGACCACCCACCGCTTCTACACCGACGAGGCGCTCTGGCGGATGAAGTTCACCCCCGAGGTGTCCGGAACAGGTGAGCCGCAGCCCGGCGGCTGGTGCCTGGCCCGCAAGCGGTGGGACGGCACCGCGTCCCGCGACCTGCTGATGCGCCAGTACCTCTGCGCCGCCGAGCGCGCCGAGTACGAGGCCCTCCCGCCGTTCGCGCAGGGGCCCTGGCTGCTCGGACGGATCGCGGCCAAGGACGCCGTCCGCGACCACCTGTGGCGCGACGGCCAGGGGCCGCTGTTCCCCGCCGAGCTCGCCGTCCAGGACGGCCCGGCCGTGACGGGGCCGTTCGAGGAGCCGCTCGCCCTCGCGATCGCCTCGGACGCCGACCTGGGCGTGGCCCTGGTCAGGCCCGGCCGCGAACCGGCGGGCATCGGTCTGGCCGCCATCGGGGAGGGCGCGCGGATCCGCGCGGCCAAGCAGGCGGTTCTCCAGGCGGTGCTGCGGGAAAGGGAGCCCGGGCCGGACCGCCTCGAACTGGTCGTGACCGTCGCCGACGCCGAACGGCTCCTGATCGCGGCGAACGGCACGGTCACCACGGTGGAGACCCGCGAACTCGAAGGACACGTCGTGGCCTGGACGGCCGCGTCCGGCACGGCGGACATGGAGGAGGCACGCGCATGAGCGACGTCGACCAGGCCCGGCGGCCGGGCGGAGGCGGGCGGTGAGCGCCCGCCGTGTCCGCGTCCCGTCCCTGCTGGGCGACCCCGGGGTGGCGCGGGCGTGCAGCCCGTCGCGCCGCTTCCTGTTCGCGGTCCCGCCCCTCGACGGGCACGTCACCGCGGTCGCCGCGGTCGCCGCCGAGCTCGCCCGCCGCGGCCACAAGGTCGCCTGGACGGGGCACCGCGCGTCCCTCGAACCCCGGCTGCGCCCCCGCTCGCGCATCTTCAGCGCCCTCGGCGACGAGGACGCGGCGCGCCTGCGCGACGCCCGGCTCCGGGCCCACGGCCCCGCCGACCCCCGCTTCTGGGAGGAGTTCCTCGTCCCCCTGGGCCACGCGATGATGCCCGGCGTCGAGACGGCGCTCGACCGGTTCCGCCCGGACGTGGTGGTCGGCGACCAGCTCGCCCTCGCCGCGCCCGTCGCCGCCCGCCGCCGCGAGATCCCGTGGGCCACGGCCGCGGCGACGCCGGCCGAGTTCACCCGCCCGCTCGCCGACCGGCCGGAGGACGAGCGGCGGGTGCGCGAGCGGATCGGCGCGTTCCAGCTCGACCACGGCATCGACGACCTGCTCGACCTGCGCTTCTCCGACCACCTCGTCCTGGTGTTCTCCACCGGGGCGCTGCTCGGCGACGTCTCCTTCTTCCCCGACCACTTCGCCTTCGTCGGGCCCGTCCTCGGCCGTCCCGCGCCGAGCGCGTTCCCGTGGGACCGGCTGGACGGACGTCCCGCCCTGCTCGTCTTGCTCGACACCGCCGACGACCGGTCACGGGAGCGGTTCTTCCGGGTCGCGGCCGAGACCGTCCGCGAGATGGACGTCCAGGCGGTCTTCGCGGCGCCGCCCGCTCTGGTGGGGGACGTGCCCCCGAACGTCCTCGTCCGCGGGCAGGTCCCCCGGCTCAAGCTCCTCGAACGGATGTCGGCGGTCGTCTGCGACGGCGGCTACGGCGCCGTGTGCGAGTCGCTGGCCCACGGCGTCCCGCTGGTGGCCGCGCCGATCCGGGACGACCAGCCGATCATCGCGGGAATGGTGGAGGAGGCGGGCGCGGGGACCGCGGTCCCGTTCGACGGGGTCCGGCCGGACGAGCTGCGGGCCGCCCTCACGACCGTCCTGGCCGACGGCGCGCACCGCGCCGCCGCCGGGCGCGTCCGGGACTCCTTCGCCGCGGCGGGAGGCGCCGCCGAGGCCGCCGACCACCTAGAGAAACTGGCCTGACCCGCGCGGCGCCGCGCGCCGCCTCACCCCGCCGCCGGCCCGGGGTCCGGAACGCTCCATACTTTCGACCATGACGGAACGACGCGCGATCCTCAGCGGCTCGACGTTCGAGGAGCGGATCGGCTACGCCCGCGCCTTGGTGGACGGTGACCGGGTGCACGTCTCGGGCACCACCGGGTTCGACTACGCCACCATGACGATCTCCGAGGACGTGGTGGAGCAGGCCGAGCAGTGCCTCCGCAACATCGGGGCCGCGCTCGCGGAGGCGGACTGCACGTTCGCCGACGTGGTGCGGGTCCGGTACCTGCTGCCCGACCGCGCCGACTTCGAGCCCTGCTGGCCGGTGCTGCGGCGCCGCTTCGGCGACGTGCGGCCGGCCGCGACGATGCTCGTGTGCGGGCTCGCCGACCCCCGCATGAAGATCGAGATCGAGGTCGACGCGCGGAGGTCGAGCGCCTAGGGCGCGGCTAGCCGGCAGGGGTGTAGGAGTCGATCAGGCCGCCGAGGGCGCCGAGGGCCGACGTCGCCTCGCGGAGGCGGTCGGGCCAGTCGGGGTCGGTGCGCAGGGCGCCCACCGCGGTCTCCAGCGCCCGGGACGAACCCCACACCGCGACGTCGCGGGCGGCGACGTCGCGCTGGTCGCGTTCCCACCAGGCGCTGACGGCGCGGTACTGCTCGGCGAGCGTGTCACCGGGAATCGCGCGCCCGTAGCGGCGCTCCCACTGCCCGCTCAGAGGATGGCGCCCGCCGTCCGGGGACCTTCGCCGCGCCTCGCCGAGCTCCTCCAGGACGAGGCACCAGCGGTACGGGGCGGCGAAGAACTCCGTCTCGTCGTCGGCGCACGTGGCGCCCCGCAACATCCCGGCCAGATGGTCGGCCAGGCCGGCGGAGGCGGCGCGGGACGCGACGGCCGCGTCCACCACGTGCGAAATGGCGCAGTCGCGGATCCGGGGCGGCAGCCCGTCCAGGACGGAGAGGGCCGGGTACGGGGAGCCCCAGCCGGTCAGATGGGCGGCGGCGGCGATCTCCGCCCACATCACCAGTTCGGGACGGTCGGACAGGGCCCGCTGGGCGGTGCGCATGTCCCGCAGCGTGCAGGGGGAGTCGCGGCAGTCCGTCCCGCACGTCCCGCTGCGGGGGGTGACCAGCGCGCGGGGCGAGGCCGTCGGCGGCGCGGCCTCCTCCAGGTGCGAGCCGTCCGGCATCCGGACCAGGTGCGGGTAGTCCATGCCGTCGGTGAACACCGCGCCCTCGCCCGGCGTCAGCGTGACGAGGAACTGCGACTGTGCCTCGGTGATGTTCATCGTGGCGCCGACCGCGTCCCGGTCGTCCTTCGCGGGCAGCCGGTGGACGATCTTGACGGCGGTGTTCTTGATGATGTCCGGGACGAGCTTGGACGGGATCTGCTCCGCCACGATCAGCCCCTCCCCGTAGGCGCGGATCTCCGCCAGCAGGCTCGCGAACGTCTCCACGGCGTGCGACGCGGGCCCGGCCTGCTCGCTGCGGCGCAGCAGCCGGTGCGCCTCCTCGAACACGCTGAGGTGCCGCAGCCCGGACGGGGCGCCCTGCCGCTGCCGCAGCCGCAGGTGCTCGACCAGCCGGACCAGGACGGTGCCCATCAGGAACGCCTTGTCGCGGTCGTCCCCGACGTCCTCGATCTCCAGGACGACGTTGCGGGCGAGCAGCGCGTCGAAGTCGATGGGGTGGCCGCCCTCGAAGAACCGCCCGGTGGTGCCGAGCCGCAGGCTGGACAGCCGGACCCGGATGAAGCCGCGCACGTTGTCGGTGATCTCCTGGCCGTAGCCGATCTCGTCGACGACCTGCTCGGCGGTGGCCTGCAGGTCGGCCAGCGTCGGGTAGCGCGGCGCGGCGCCCGGCGCGGCCGGCTCGCCGAGCGCGAGGTCCCAGCCGAGCCGCTCGTAGCAGCGGGTCAGCGCCGCCGCGAGCACCTGCGGGAACGGCTCGTCGGCCTCGAACGCCGCGAGGAACAGGGCGCGGACGAGGTCGGCGTGGGTCTGCAGCGGGAACGGCCGCCCGTCCGGCCCGGTCGCCGGTTCGAGCGGGTTGATCCCGGCCGCGATCGCCTCCGCGTCCCCCGGGCGGATCGTGACGACCTCCGCGTCCGGGAGCCGCGCCGCCATCAGCCGGTACTCCGCCTTCGCGGGCTCGACCACCAGCCACGGCAGCCCCGCCCCCGACGCGGCCGCGAGCAGCGACCGGACGGTCTGCGACTTGCCGGCGCCGGTCGCGCCGCACACGAACGTGTGCCGGTTCAGGCTCGACAGCGGCAGCGAGATCGGGCCCACGTCGCGGCGGTTGCGGTCCAGGACCCGTCCCAGGCCGACCCCGGTGCCCGGCGACTCGGGCGTGACGTCGAAGTCCGGCCGCATCACGAACCGGACCCCGGCGACCTCCCGGACGGGCGGCCGCGCCAGCGCCGCGACGAGCTGCGTGCTCGCCTCGAACGGCCCGGCCGCGCCCGGGACCAGCGCGTACGGCAGGCGACCGAGGTCCGCCGACGCGCACACCAGCGCCGCGACGCGCGCCGCAGCCTGGGGCGTCGCCGCCCCCGCCGCCAGATGCACCCGCCAGAGGCCGGACGTGGCGGCCTGGCGCAGCTCCCGATGCCGCTTCTCCATCCGCAGGGCCGCGACGGAGTCCTCCGGCGACAGCTCCGCCATCGACCGGGCGCGCTGCTGCCGGTCGGCGAGGTCGTCGGCGAGGCGCCGCGCCTCGTCCGGATCGACGGGCTCGGCGACCAGCATCCAGGCGAACGGCTGCATCCACACCGAGAGCAGGCCGTCCTCCAGGGACGGGCGCGCGGGCTCCTCCGGCGGCGGATCCTCCACCAGGAGCCCGTCGGCGATGCCGCCGATGCTCACCCAGTGGGGCATCGAGTCCTCGCCGATGCCCTGGGGCAGCAGGGTCCCGCGTCCGCCCGCCGGGAGGCTGAGGGTCGCGGCGGACCCGTCGCGGTCGGCGACGAGCCCGTCCCCGCCGACGAACACCTCCGTGGGGCCGAACGCCTCGGCGCGGCGCCAGCCGACGAGCACCGGGTCCTTGCCCGCGTGGTAGGCCGACACCAGTGCCGCGAGCCGCTGGTCGCGCCACTCGTCCCGTCCGTCCGTCTCGTCCGGACGGGGGACCTCCATCAGCCGGCACACCGGAAGGCCGCGTACGACGTCCCACATGGTCAGCCGCGCCGGCGGGCCGGGCCGGACATTTTCGCGATCTCGCCTCGGTCCAAGGTCATGAGCAGTCAGGCTATTGAGCAAGGAGCCCTTTGGGAAGGCCGTTTCCTCACGGAGGGCCTGACAAGTTACATGTCAATCTGCTTGGGTTATTTGCGGCATACCGAGCGGGACGGGACGGGCGTGACGATCGCGCCGGCAACCGGACGGGAAGGGGGGTTCAGATCGTGAGGGGCAGTCCGGTCGACCATGGAGGATTGCTGTCGCGCCGCGAACGGCTCTTCAGCCCCGATCCACGCCTGGGCTGGGTGTTCCGCGACCGCTGGTGGTTCCTGAGCCCCTTCCCGGACGCGCCGCCCCAGCAGCAGGCGCTGCCCGACTACCTCGCGCGCCGGGTCGTGGAGACCGACCAGGCCGCGCAGCGGAGGCTGAACCGGACGCTTCCGGTGAGCGCGGGGATCGCGATGATCCTCGTGCTCTTCGCCGCCTGCTCGATGAGCAGCGCCGAGGGCCTCTCGATCGGCTCGCTGCTGCTGGCCGCCATCGCCCTCGGCCCCGGCGCGCTGCTGACCTGGTGGGCCGTGCGGCAGCGGCAGAGCGCCCGGCAGGTCCACGACCTCGCCCAGCAGCAGATCATCAGCGGCTACCAGGAACAGGCCCGGCAGTGGCACGCCCGCAAGCAGGCGCACGACGCCGCGGAGCGCGCACGGCTGGACGACCTGCCCGAGTGGGGCGCGGCCCCGCGCCCCGGCCGCCGCCTGGACGTGTTCGGCGGGACGCTGTGGGCGTGGGAGGCGCTGCTCACCACGTACGGGACGTCCACCCTCTCCGTCCAGCCGCTGCTCGTGCTCGACCTGTCCCGCGAGGTCGTCAGCCGCGAACTGGTCGAGCTGGCCCAGGCGGCGTGGATGGGCGTGGACGCGCAGCTGCTGCCCAGCCGCCAGGCCTCGTCCAGCCTGCTGGCCGACATGTCGCCCCGCGACCTCGTGGACGCGATCGTCGAGTCCATGCACGGCGGCACGCCCGACGCCGTGCGCGCCGACCGCAGCATGGACGACCGGATCCTCACCAAGGTCTGCGGCGCGCTCGGCGACGACGTCACGCTCGCCCGGATCGCGGCCGCGCTGCGCGCCCTGATGGGCGAGCCCGACGACGGCGGCGCGCTGACCCGCGAGGAGCGGCGCCACATCACGAACGAGCTGTTCACCGTGGAGTACCGGCGGCAGACCCACGCGAACCTGTCGCGGATCGAGTCCTACGTCCACCCCCTCGAAGACCTCGGCACGTCGCCGGACCGGAAGGAGGGCGCCGGCTACCTGACCTGCATCGCGCTCGACAGCCATGCCCGCAACGTCCGCTCCGAGCTGCTGACCGACCTCGTCGTCCAGTGGGTGACGCACCGCATCACCGCGTCGCAGGCCTCCACGCCCGCCCTCGTCGTCGCCGGCGCGGACGAGCTCGCCCGCCGCCACCTGGAACGCCTCTCGGACGCCTGCGAGCGGCGCGGCGTCCCGCTGACCCTGCTGTTCCGGCGGCTGCGGGAGACGTCCGCCGAGATGATCGGCGGCGGCGCCGTCGCGTTCATGCGGCTCGGCAACCACGAGGACGCGTCCCGCGCCGCCGACTTCATCGGGCGCGACCACCGCTTCGTCCTGTCGCAGATCACGAAGAACGTCGGCGGGAACGAGTCCCACACCACCACCGAGACCGAGGGCACGGGCGACTCCGAGACCCACAGCACCAGCCGCACGATCGGGACGTCCCGCAACTGGGGGACGAACCGCTCGTCCGGCACCACCTACTCGGGCGGCGAGATGTTCGGGCTGTTCCCCGACCGCTCGACGTCCCACCAGCGCGGCAGCAACCGGGGCGGGTCCACCAGCACCAGCGACACCGAGGGCACCTCCACCTCCACCTCGCGGAACTGGTCGGCCGCCTACTCCTTCGCGGAGGGGACGAACTGGAGCGACGCCGACACCACGCAGCGCGTGTACGAGTACGCCGTCGAACCCGTCACCCTCCAGCACCTGCCCGACCACGCCCTGCTGCTGGTCCAGTCGGTGCCCGGCCGCGGCCGCACGATCACGCCCGTCGAATGCGACCCGGCCATCATCACGCTGGACCGCGTCACCACCGGCCCCCTCCCGGACCCGCCGCCCCCGCGGCCGGCGCTCCCCGCCCCGAGCACGGAGCAGACGGCGCCCGATCCCGTCCCGCATTCCCAGCCGTGGGGCGCGCCGCCCGCCCCGCAGTGGGCCGCGCCGACGACGCCGCCCCCGCCGAGGGCGCCCCTGTCGACCCGGCCGGGCCCGCCGCCCGGCCAGCAGAGCGGCCCGCGGCCGCCCGACGATCCGCGCCAGGGGCCGCCGCCGCTGTTCGGCGGGAGGAGCTGACCGGGCTCAGCCGAGCCGGCGGCGGAGGCCCTGCGCCCGCCGGACGAGGGAGAGCGGCAGCCCGTCGCGCTGGTGCTCGATGCGGTGCTCCACGGCCGCGACCAGATCCGCGCCGAACCCCATGCGCACCGCCGCCGCGTCCGCCCGCGCCTCGCCTCCGGCGCTGAGCACGCGCGCGCCCAGCGAGGCGGCGTGGGCGAGCGCGGCCGGCACCGCCACCAGCGCCGTCACCACCGTGGCGACGGCGGCCAGCAGGAACACCCCCAGGAAGCCGATCGGCCGGTGCCACTCGACGGCCCGCTTCCACATCGGGCCGATCGGGGCCCACGCCGTGCGCAGCGCCCACCGCAGCGTCCGGTTCGGCAGCGTCACCTGCGCGTGGACGAACGCGGGCACCGCCCGCCACCCCTGGAGATGCCCCAGCTCGTGGGCGAGGACGGCGGCGAGGTGCCCGGGCGGCAGCGAGCGCGCCGAATGCGACGTGACCGCCACCGTGCGCGCCGACGGCCGGCACGCGTTCAGCCCGTCCGACTCGACGATCACGACCCGGTAGCCGCTGACACCGGCGTGCTGCTGCACGTAGCGCCACGCGTGCTCCAGCCGTGCGCGCTCGTCGCCGTCCGGCTCCCGGTAGCCGTAGGAGCGCGCGGCGCTGAGGGGCGCCAGCAGCAGGAGCGCCCACGCGGCGAACACCGACACCGCGCCCCACAAGGGCCAGAGGGTCCCCGCCCCGAAAGCGACGGCGGCGACCAGGCCACCTTCGGCCGCCACGACCAGCCCGATCGCGATACCGGCCCGTCCGGACGGCGTCCCCTGCGGCCGCCCCGGCGGAAGAAAACGCGGCACCGGCCCGTCCGCCTGCCCCAGCGCCGGAGGCTGCGGCGCAGGAGACTTCCGCGGACCTGGTGAGGGAGGCGCGGACGCCTCCATCCGAGCCTCCTGCAAGGGCGGCCGGGCAGCCTGCGGCGGGACGCGACCGCCCCCGAGCCGCGGCGGCTGCGCAGACCGCGACGAAGCGGGCATGCCCCGCCCCTGAGAAGGCCCAGGCCAAGACCCCGGCGCCTGATAAGGAGGCGTGCGCGCCTCACCAGGGCGCGGCGGTGAAGTCGAGGATGGTTCTGCCGCGCGCGGGCGAGGAGGTGGCGCCGTGGCCGCAGGTGGTGGTGTGTGGTGCCGGGCGGGGGGAGGTGGCGTGCGGGGCTCGGCGAGGCTCGGTGGGGGAGTCGCCGGTGTCTTCGGTGGTGCTTCTGCCGTGTGCGGCTGGGTGGCTGGAAGCGGAGGCGGAGACGTCGCGGGAGACGCTGATTCCGGACGCGGCCGGGGAGGCAGTGTTGTGTGCGGGTCGGCGGGGGGAGGTGGCGTGCGGGGCTCGCTGAGGCTTGCTGGGGGCTTCGCCGGGACTTTCGCCGAGGGGGGTGGGGGAGGGGCCGTGGGACGTGGTGGTTCCGGCGGCTGGGAGGGCGTGAGAGGCCGCTGCGGTGTGCGGGAGGCGCCGAGGCTCGGCGGGGGAGGCGTCGGTGGTTCGGGCGGGGCCTCTTGCGGAGGCGACTGCGAAGCAGACGGCGTCTCGGCCGGAGGCGGCGAGGGCTGAGGCGTGGACGCGAAGCGGGGCGGCTCGGGCGGTGAAAGCGGCGGCCGTGGTGTTGCCGGTGTTTCCGGCTGAGCTTGCGCTGGGGGAGGTGGTGGCGGCGCGACGGCTGCCGGCCCGGGCCTTTGCGGGCGTGGGGCGGGGGCGGGCGGAGGGTCGGCGCTCAGCGAGGCGCGGCGGCGGGCGCGGGAGTCGTAGCGGCGCGACTGGTCGGTCCAGGTCTGGCCGTCCCAGTAGCGCTCGCGGCCCATCCACTCTGGATCTGGGTACCACCCAGGTGGTGTGCTCACCGGAACCCCGCCTCCCTAAGGAACCGTTCAAGGCTTGCGCACGCGCCGACACAGCGTCAACACGACGGTCACAGCTTGGGGGTGAACGGGCGCCGATGGGTGGGATCGTCCGGCTCGGCGAGGCCGCGCAGGGCCGTCTCGACGAGCTCGATCCCCTGGAGGAGGGAGACGAGGCGGGCGCCCTCGCGGCGGTAGGCCTCCAGGACGGACTCCACGCCGTGCGGGGGGACGACGTCCCCGAGATCGACGCGGGCGGTGCGGAAGCCCTCCCGGGCCGCCTCCACGGACGCGTGGACGTGGTGGCGGGCCATGCGGGCGAGGGCGATGGGGTAGCGGCGCAGGACGCCGTAGCGCCGGTACTCGGGCGGGACGAGTTCCAGCAGCCAGGCGAGCGCCGTGTCCACGAAGCGGTCGGTGCCCGGTGGGTGCACCTGCGAGGGCCAGCCGGGCGGAACGTAGGTGCTCACGAGGGCAGGATAACCCGGATTCGAACCTATGTTCGAGAGCGTTCCGGCGCGGTCATCCGGTCGGCGGGTTGCGCCGGATCCGGATCTTGCCGGACTCCAGGTCGTCGCGGACGCCGCCGGATCCGGTCTGCTCGTGGTCGTCCTGGCGCAGCACCTTCTGCCGCTCCTGCTCCTCCTGCTTGACCTTCTTGGAGCCCTCGAAGGCGGAGGCGAGATCCTCGAACATGCCGCCACCGAAACCGGCGCCGGTCTCGCCGTCCCCCCGGATGGCCCCCATCAGGGACGACTTGCCCGTCCCCTCGCGGGGCCACTCGATGGTCTCCGGCTCGGCCGCCTCCGGGCGGTTGCCCATCGGACGGCCCTTGACGCGCTTGCGGCGGCGAAAGGGTGGCTTCACACACTCTCCAACGCGATGAGTCTCCAGAATGATCCCAGCAGACATTCAGGTTACGAACGACCACCGGGTGGGAGAACCGGTGAAATCTCCCTGGCGGAGCCCGAACACCGACTGTGGCCGCACCGCGACGGTGGCGTTCACCTCCGGATCCAGGAAATCGACACGATAGCGCGTGGCGTACTTGGAGTTGACGAGGTCGATGAACCGCTGCAACTCGCGCAGTTCGGTGACGATCTCGGCGCGCCCCTCGATGACCACGGGGTTCTCGGCCTCCTCGGTGGTGACCGTGACCTGCGGGTTCAGCCGCAGGTTCACCATCTTGCGGGACGGCACCGCGCTGCTGAACAGCAGTGCCTCTCCCGACCAGGCGCCCCAGACCGGCATGGAGTGCGGTCGTCCGTCCGGCCGCACCGTGCACACCCAGAAGTTGCGGGCGGCCCGCAGCCGCTCCACGGCCCAGGACCACGGCAGCAGGCCGCTCCCCTCATGGGGTCCCTGGATGCCGTAACCCGGCATGTACGGACGTTCCGCCTTTGGTTCGACGGGTCGGACGGGCTGGATGGGCTCCGGTTCCGCGGCGGCGCCGGCGGCCGACATGGCGTTCCTCCTTCGGTCGTGCACTGTCCCGTCCCATATCGTTACAGACCTTGGCGTCTCGGGGTGACGCTCGGTGGCTCGTTGGGAGCGGCCAGGCGCGGTAGCCTGCGGGACGTGCGCCTATCCCATGTCATCTCCGCTCTGGAGGAGCTCTATCCACCCGCGTGGGCGGAGCCCTGGGACGCCGTCGGCCTCGTCTGCGGCGACCCCGCCCAGGACGTGGGACGGGTGCTGTTCGCGGTCGACCCCGTCGCCGCCGTGATCGACGAGGCGCTGGAGTGGGAGGCCGACCTCGTGGTCACCCACCATCCGCTGCTGTTGCGCGGGGTGCACTCGGTCGCCGCCACCACGCCCAAGGGCCGGCTCGTCCACCGCATGATCACGAACGGGATCGCGCTGCACACCGCGCACACCAATGCCGACCGGGCCGTCCCGGGCGTGTCGGACGCGCTGGCGCGGGCCGTCGGCCTCACCGGCGAGCTGCGCCCGATGGTCCCCGCCGACGACGACCCGCGCCGCGGGCTCGGCCGGATCGGGGAGCTGGACGAGCCGGTCGCGCTGCGGGAGTTCACCCGGCGCGCCGCCGCCGGGCTGCCGTCCACCGCGTGGGGCGTGCGGGCGGCCGGCGACCCGGACCGTCCCGTCCGCACCGTCGCGGTCTGCGGCGGCGCCGGCGACTCCCTCCTCGGCACCGCCCAGGCGGCCGGTGTCGACGCCTACCTCACCGCCGACCTGCGGCACCATCCCGCGTCGGAGTTCGCCGAGCAAGGCGGCCCGGCCCTGGTGGACGCCGCGCACTGGGCGACCGAATGGCCCTGGCTCGCCGACGCCGAACGGCGCCTGGCCGGGTCGTCCCCGGAAGCGGGCAAGTTGGAGACACGGGTGTCCACGTTCGTCACCGACGCGTGGACCCTTCACGACGAAGGAGCAATGTGAAAGCCGCACCGCAAGCCCAGCTTCGCCTGATCGACCTGCAGGACCTCGACAGCTCCCTCGACCGGCTGGCGCACCGCCGCCGCACCCTGCCCGAGCTGGCGGAGATCGAGCGGCTGGAGGGCCGGCTGACCGAGCTGCGCGATGCGATCGTGGCGGCCGAGACGGAGGTCGGCGACCTGCGGCGGGAGCAGAAGAAGGCCGAGCAGGACGTCGACCAGGTCCGCACCCGCGCCGACCGCGACCAGAAGCGGCTCGACTCGGGGCAGGTGACCTCGGCCAAGGACCTCAGCAGCCTGCAGACCGAGATCGAGTCGCTGCACCGCCGCCAGTCCGACCTGGAGGAGGTCGTGCTGGAGATCATGGAGCGGACCGAGGAGGCCGAGGGCCGCGTCGCCGCGCTGAACGCCGAGCGGACCGGCGCGCAGGACGAGCTGGCCGCGCTGTCCGAGCGCCGCGACGCCGCCCAGCGCGACATCGACGACGAGGCCGGGACGTCGAGCGCCGCCCGCACCGCCGTGGCCAAGGACGTCCCCGACGACCTGCTCGGCCTCTACGAGAAGCTGCGTGGCCAGTTCGGCGGCGTCGGCGCGGCCAAGCTGTACCGCGGCGCCTGCCAGGGCTGCCACCTCGCGCTGAACACCGTCGACCTGAACCGCATCCGGGCCGCCGCCGAGGACGAGGTCATCCGCTGCGAGGAGTGCCGCCGCATCCTCGTCCGGACGCCCGAGTCGGGTCTGTGAGCGCCGGCCGGAAGCTGGTCGTCGAGGCGGACGGCGGTTCGCGGGGCAACCCCGGGCCCGCCGGGTACGGGGCGCTCGTCCGCGACGCGCTGACCGGCGAGGTGCTCGCGGAGGTCGCCGAGTCGATCGGGCACGCCACCAACAACGTCGCCGAGTACCGGGGGCTGATCGCCGGGCTCGCGGCGGCCGCCGGGGTCGACCCGTCCGCCCGCGTCGAGGTCCGGATGGACTCCAAGCTCGTCGTGGAGCAGATGTCGGGCCGCTGGAAGATCAAGCACCCGGACATGGTGCCGCTGGCGCTGGAGGCCCGCGAGCTGGCCGCCGCGCTGGGCTCGGTGTCCTACAGCTGGATCCCGCGCAACCGCAACGCGCACGCCGACCGGCTGGCCAACGAGGCCATGGACGCCGCCGCCCGCGGGGAGCACTGGACCCGCAAGGTCGAGGAGGCGCCGCGGGAGCCCGATCCGCCGCCCCGGCCCGCCTCGTCCACCCCGACGACCACGCTCCTCCTGCGGCACGGCGAGACGCCCCTGTCGATCGAGAAGCGCTTCGCCGGGATCGGCGACGTCCCCCTGACGCCGCAGGGCCTCGCCCAGGCCCGCGCCGCCGCCCTCGCCCTCAAGGACCGGGGGATCGACGCGATCGTCACCTCGCCCCTGTCCCGCTGCCGCGACACCGCCGCCGAGGTCGCCGCCGTCACCGGCCTGGAGGTCCGGGTCGAGGACGGCTTCCGCGAGACCGACTTCGGCGACTGGGAAGGGCTCACGTTCGCCGAGGCGGGCAAGGGCTGGCCGGCCGAGTTGAAGGCGTGGCTGGCCGACCCCGAGGCCGCCCCGCCCGGCGGGGAGAGCTTCGCCCAGGTGTCCCGCCGCGTCCGCACGGCCCTGGACAAGCTGAAGGTCCGCTACCGCGAGCAGACGGTCCTGGTCGTCTCGCACGTCACCCCGATCAAGCTCCTCGTCAAGGACGCCCTGGGCGCGCCCATGCCGTCCCTGTACCGGATGCACCTCGACGTGGCGGCGCTGTCGTCCATCGACTGGTACGCCGACGGCCCGGCGACCCTGCGTGCCTTCAACGACACCCACCACCTACCCGCCTGACCACTGTCCTCCCGGTCCCGGCCCCCTACCCTGCGACCAGGGAGGGACCGTGACCACGAACATCCCGTCGGACGGGCCGAGGCTTCCGCGCCGCTGGTACAACGTCGTCCCGGACCTGCCCGCGCCGCCGCCCCCGCCGCTACACCCGGGGACGCGCGAGCCGATCGGGCCGGACGACCTGGCGCCGCTGTTCCCCGCGGACCTCATCGCCCAGGAGGTCACCGGCGAGCGGTACGTCGACATCCCCCAGCAGGTCCGCGACGTCTACCGCCTCTGGCGCCCGACACCGCTGATCCGGGCGCGCCGCCTCGAACGCGCCCTCGGCACCCCCGCCCGCATCTACGTCAAGTACGAGGGCGTCTCACCCGTCGGCTCGCACAAACCGAACACGGCCGTCCCGCAGGCGTACTACAACGCGCGGCAGGGCGTCCGCCGCCTGACGAGCGAGACCGGCGCCGGCCAGTGGGGGAGCGCCCTCGCCTTCGCCTGCGCCCAGTTCGGCCTGGACTGCGAGATCTGGATGGTGCGCGCCTCCTACGACCAGAAGCCGTACCGCCGGTCGATGATGGAGCTGTACGGAGCCCGCGTGCACGCCAGCCCGTCACCGCTCACCTCGTCCGGCGCGGCGATCCTCGCGGACGATCCGGACTCGCCCGGCTCCCTCGGCATCGCCATCAGCGAGGCCGTCGAGTCCGCCGCCCCCGAGGACACCCGCTACGCGCTCGGCAGCGTCCTCAACCACGTCCTCATGCACCAGACCGTCATCGGCGAGGAGGCCCTCGAACAGCTGGCCCTCGCCGGCGAGACCCCCGATCTGATCGTCGGCTGCACCGGCGGCGGCTCCAACTTCGCCGGGCTGTTCTTCCCCTTCCTCCGCGAGAAGCTCCGGGGCCGCATGGACCCCGTCATCCGCGCCGTGGAACCCGCCGCGTGCCCGTCCTTCACCCGCGGCCGCTACGCCTACGACTTCGCGGACACCGCCGGGTCCGCGCCCCTGCTCAAGATGCACACGCTCGGACACGGCTTCGTCCCCGACCCCGTCCACGCGGGCGGCCTCCGCTACCACGGCATGGCGCCGCTGCTCTCCCACATGTACGAGCTGGGCGTCTTCGAGGCCATCGCCAAACCCCAGCGCGAATGCTTCGAGGCCGGCGTCCTGTTCGCGCGCACGGAGGGCATCGTCCCGGCCCCCGAACCCACCCATGCCCTGGCCGCCGCCGTCGACGAGGCCCGCCGCTGCTCCGAGACGGGCGAGCCCAAGGTCATCCTGACCGCCCTGTGCGGCCACGGCCACTTCGACATGGCCGCCTACGACCACTACCTGTCCGGCCGGATGCGGGACCACGACGTCCCCGGCACCCGGCTGCGCGAGTCCCTGAACGCCCTCCCGCAGGTTCGCGACTCCCCCCGCGCACCCGCTAATCTTGATGGACGGCGGACGAGCCGGCCGGACGGCCGCGTCGGGGAGCGATCCCCGTCGAGGAAAGTCCGGGCTCCACAGGGCAGGGTGGTCGGTAACGCCGACCCGGGGTGACTCGCGGGACAGTGCCACAGAAAGCAGACCGCCACCGGTCCGCCGGTGGTAAGGGTGAAACGGTGAGGTAAGAGCTCACCAGCGCCCACGGTGACGTGGGCGGCTAGGTAAACCCCACCCGGAGCAAGGTCAAGAAGGGGCCCCGCAAGAGGCCCCGCGCAGGTGCCTGAGGGCGGCCCGCCCGAGCCTGCGGGTAGACCGCTGGAGACCGCCGGCAACGGCGGCCCGAGATGGATGGCCGTCACCCGCCGCCCCGCAAGGGACGACGGACACAAAACCCGGCTTACAGGCCGACTCGTCCGCCCCCCGAGTTCTCCCGCCAGAGCGACCGCGGCTCTATGCCGCGGCGGACGGCCGGGCGCGGGTGCGGTAGGCGCCGGCGCCCGAGGCGCCCGCCGCCACCGTGAGGAGCGCGCACGCGGCCGACGACTTTCCCAGGTTCTGGAACGGCTGAACGTCAGCCGGGCTGCCGGGGTCGTAGGCGACCTCGACCTGGGCTCCCGGCCTGGCGGATCCAGGCCAGCCGCGCCGCCTTTCTTCGGCCTTCACCCTGCTGCCGTCGCCCGTTGTGAACTCGACGACGAGGCGGCCGGAGGAGCGGTTACCGCTGACTTCCAGTATCTGCGCCGTCGCTCGCGCCCGGCCTGCCTGCCCTGCCCACGCGGCTACCGTGCCACCGATCCAGACGACGGAAAGCAGACCCGTGACGGAAGCGATGACGATGCATGCGACGTGGACCGGGCGATAGCGGCGCGAACGCTCCCTCGACATGAGGTCATGATCGCAGGCCAGAACCTTGCACCGCTGCCGTCCGGGAACGCCGGTCCCCGGCAACCGCCGAATCGTGCGCCGGGCCGCTCGGCGGCCGACGGGTTGGGGACAGAGACTCTCCCGAAACAGGTCATGGGACACAGAGGGTTTCATACGGGGCGCTTACCGTGCTGGTAAGAGCTGATCGCCCTGATCGGTGACGGCGGCGGGACCGGGGTGCTGGAGTCCCGTGGAGAGGAGCGATGATGATCGTCATCGTGTTCGTGGCCCTTGTGCTCGCCGGGGTGCTGGGGAGCCTGGTGTACCTGTGGGACTTCTCGCGCGCCAGCCGGCGCGACGCGCTGTTCCTGCCGGCGACCGACCGGCGCGCGCGGCGGGCGCGCAAGGTCACGGGGATGTACGTGCGCAGCTCCACGCGCGGCGAGGACGAGCTCGTCGGGCGCTGGTAGAGCCGGAGCGCGGGTCGTCCTGCCGGGGGACGACCCGCGCCTTCGTCAGGTGAGCGACCGGCTCCGCGGCGCCTCGTCCGGGACGGGGACGAAGGCGCCGCCCGCCGGGTCGAAGACCTCGACGGTGGCGGAGCCGAGGTCGAGGTAGAGGCCGACCAGTTCGATGTCGCCGGACTCGACCCGCTCCCGGAGCCACGGGTAGGTCAGCAGGTTGTCGAGCTGCTGCATCACATTGATCTTGCAGAGGCGGGCGAGGGGCTGCTCGTCGCCGGGCTGGTCCTCGGCGAGGAAGCGGGCGAGGCTGTGGTTGCCGTGCTTCAGCCAGCGCGACAGGCCCTCCAGGTGCTCGACCTCGGTGCCGCCGGCGAGCAGCGCGGCCATCGCGCCGCAGTTGGAGTGGCCGCAGACCGTGATCGTCTTGATGTCCAGGACATTGACGGCGTACTCGACGGTGGCCGCCACCGAGTCGTCGGGCGTCCGGGAGCCGTGCCGGGGGACGAGCGCGCCGACGTTGCGGTTGATGAACAGGTCGCCGGGGCCGCTCGCGGTGATGATGTTGGGCACGATGCGCGAGTCGACGCAGGTGATGAACAGATGCTGGGGTTTCTGCTCCATCGCCAGCTCGGCCATGATCGGACGTACGAGCGGGGCCGTGCGCCCGTGGTACTCGCGGACGCCGTTCAGCAGGACGTTCGCGGGGGACATCTCGGGTGCGTCCAGCTCGGTCTCGGGCCGCCGCCGCCGGTTGGACCAGGGGGCCCACCAGCGGGCCGGGGGCGGAGTCTTGGCCGGTTGGGACATATCGCCTGTCACAGCTCTTTCATACCAAGCCTCGTGAACCTCGTCGATGTCGACCCTCCCCCCTTGGCGTTCGTGGGCGAGCCGCCACCGGTGGACGGCGTCGAACGCGGCGTGGTCCATGAAGTCGACGTTGAGGTCCAGATCGACGCTGCCGTCCGCCGGGATCTGCTGCAGAGCGCGCGCCACGCGGGGGACGCCTAGGAAGGTGAACGTGCCCTCGACGACCACGTGCCAGCGGGGCGGGGCGGGGGCGTCGCCGGGGGCGGGCACGAGCTGCTCCGTCCGGACCGACAGCCGGGTGAGCCGGCGCAGGGCGAGCACCGCCATGACCCCGATGCCGAGCAGGACGCCCTCACCGAGCCCGAACAGCACGACACCGCCGAGGGTGACGAAGTAGGCGGGCGCCTCGCGGTGGTGGCGCAGGGCGCGGACCCGGGACAGGTCGGCGAGCCGGACGCCGAGCACGACCAGCAGCGCGGCGAGCGCCGCCAGCGGGACCTGTTCGATGAGCGGCCCGCAGGCCAGGGCGAGGACGAGGACCCAGACGCCGTGCAGGATGGGCGACAGCCTGGTGCGGCCGCCCGCCTCGATGTTGGCGGTGCTGCGGACGATCACGCCGGTGATCGGCAGCCCGCCCAGCACGCCGGAGACGGCGTTCGCGGCGCCCTGGCCGAGCAGGTCCCGGTCGAGGTCGGCGGACGGGACGCCCGCCGGGCGGGAGCGGTCGACCGCGACGCTGCACAGCAGGGACTCCACGGCCGCCACGAGCGCCACGGAGATGACCGCGCCGGTGATACCGAACAGTGTCCCCTGGGGCATGACGGGGAGGCTCCAGCCGTCCAGCAGCGAGGACGGCAGGTCGACGCGCGGCACCCGCCAGTCGAGGGCCCAGGCGAGGGCGGTGGCCAGGGCGACGGCGGGCAAAGGGCCAGGAACAAGGCGAAGCGGCCCGCTCCTGGGCAGCCGGCCCCAGCCCAGCACGACGAGCACGGTCAGCCCGGCCACCAGCGCGGAATGCGAGTGCGACTGCGAGAGCTGGCCCGGCAGCTCGCGCAGGTTCGCGACGGCCGACTGCTGGGGACTGCCGCCGAGGACCACGTGGACCTGGGCGAGGACGATGACGACGCCGACCCCGGCGAGCATGCCGTGCACGACGGCGGGGGAGACGGCGAGGGCGGCGCGCGCGACCCGGCTCGCGCCGAGCACGATCTGCACGAGCCCGGCCAGCATGGTGATCGTGCAGGTGGCGCGCCAGCCGTAGGTCTGGACGAGGCCGGCGACGAGGACGGTGAGCCCGGCGGCGGGGCCGCTGACCTGGAGCGGCGAGCCGCCGATCAGGCCGGCGACGATGCCGCCGACGACGGCGGCGATCAGCCCGGCCGCGACGGGCGCGCCGGAGGCGACGGCGATGCCCAGCGAGAGCGGGATCGCGACGAGGAAGACGACGAACGAGGCGAGCAGATCTCGCCGGAGCGTGGATACGTTCGGTGGCTTAAAAGTCACACAACGTATTCAAGCATGTGCGCCCCGGGACGCGACGAGGGCCGCCGGACGGATCCGGCGGCCCTCGGTCGGGTGCGCTGAGGTCAGCGGCGGTAGTTCTCCCAGTCGTCGGCGGGCTGGTTCGAGCCGTACGGGGGGTTGTCGTTCTGCTGGCCGCCCTGCGGGTAGCCGCCCTGCTGCTGCGGCGTGCCCCCGTAGTAGCCGGACCCGTACGCCTGCGTGGCGTTCGGGTCGGCGTAGCCGCCGGTGCCCTGGTCGTGCGGCGCGGCCAGCGGGTCGCCGCCGTTGTAGCTGCTGCCGCTGAAGTCGCCGTACGCTCCGGAGCCTCCGGAGCCGCTCTCGGTGCCGCCGCCGAACCCGCCGAGCGGGTCGTCGTAGCGCTGCGAGTCGCCGTAGGCCGGGGCGGTCGGGTAGCCGTCGTTCTGCTGGCCCTGCCCGTATCCGGGCGGCGCGCCGATTCCGGAGTCGTAGCCCTGGCCGGGGCCCGCGCCCGTGTCGTAGCCGCCCTGCTGCCCGCCGGACGGCCACGGGCCCGTGTTGCCCGTGCTCGGTGCGCCGGACGAGGTCGTCCCGTAGGAGCCGGTGCCGAGAGGGTCGCCCAGCGGGTCGTTCAGAGAGCCGCCGTAGGAGCCGCCCGTCTCGGACGGGGAGGGCGGGCCCGACCGCTGCCGGTCGGACTGGATGCGCTGGAGAAGCTCGTCCACGGTCGGGAGCTTGTGGCCGTCGGTGTCGGAGCCGCCGCCGTGAGCCGCCGGGGCGGCGGGTGCGGCGGGCGCGGGCGGCGCGGGCGGCGCGGGCGGCGCGGGCGGCGCGGGGGGAGCGGGCGGCGCGGGCGGCTCCTCGGGACGGCCGATGGGCAGCCCGAGCGGGTCGCTGCCGAGAGCCCCGCCGGGACCGGACGAGCCGAGCGGCAGGTCGTAGTCCTGGCGGCCTCCGGGCGGCGGGCCCGCGGCCGGACGGCCGCCGAGCGGGTCGGAGTTGTAGTCGCCGTAGGACGGCTCCTGAGAGCCGTACTGGGGCTGCTCGGGGACGCCGTACTGCGGCTGGTCGCCCCCGTACTGGTCCTGGCCACCGCCGTACTGCTCCTGGCCACCGCCGTACTGCTCCTGGCCACCGCCGTACTGCTCCTGGCCACCGCCGTACTGCTCCTGGCCACTGCCGTACTGGTCTTGGCCGCCGTAGGAGGAGTCGCCGGGGCCGTAGTCGGAGGCGCCGTACGCGGGCTGCGGCTCCTGGCCGCCGTAGACCGGCTGGTCGGGCGCGCCGAGGCCGAAGGGGTTCTGCGGGCCGGAGGCGCCGGGGCCGCCGGGGCCGCCCGGTCCGGCCAGGTCGGTCGGGATGGGGTCGAGCGACGTCGCGCCCGGGTCGCCGCCCGGGAACGGTGAGCCGCCCTGGAACCCGCCGGGGCCGTGGGGCGTCTGCTGCGGCCCGGTGCCGCCGCCGAGGCCGTTGAGGACGGTGCCGTCGGGGCCCAGGGAGACGGGCTGGGTGAGCCCGGGCGGCTCGATGGCCGGCTGCTCGGGCGGGGGGGCCTGCTGCGCGTTCAGCGGGTCGGCGGCCGGGTCGCTCTCGGGCCGCGCGCCGCCCTCGTCGTGCTGCTGCCAGGGGAACTTGGGCTTGTCGAAGGTGATCGTCGCCCAGTAGTCGTCGTCCTCCATCTCGTCCGACGCCTGGCCCGGAGGCGGGGGCGGCGGAGCGGACGGGCCCGGTGCCGCGGTCGGTGCGGCGAGCGGGCCGCCGCCGGGACCGGCGACGCGGCGGTCGGGAACGGGCTCGGGGGCGCGGTCGTAGCCGCCGTCGTAGCCCTCGTCGTAGCCGGGGCCGTACTCCTCCGGGCCGTTCATCTGCTCCTGAGGTGGAGGGATCCCCCGGCGGCCGCGCGGCTGCTTCTGCGGCTCGTCGTCCATCCAGTCGTCGTCGTCATCGCCTCCCGCCCTGCTGGCCCGCAGGCCGAGGGCCACGAGGACGACCACGAGGACGACGACCACAATGAGGCCGAAGACCACGATGTAAGAAGTCATGCCACCACCCAATGCCTTGGCCCGGCGAGAGTCGCCAGCGCGGACCGCGGGTCCGTCCCGATTGTCGCCAGCGTCCGGATAGTCACGGGTTTCCGCCGCCTTGGCTTAGCCCGATTCTCTCCGACCGCTATGACCGTTGTCACACCCTTCGCGCACATTTACCCTCACACGGCGCATGCCGATCGGCCAACTCCGCCGGTCCGCACGCCCCTGACGGCTCCGGCCCCCGCGGGGTCCGCCCCGACCCTGTGCTCTCAGGCTCCACGGTCAACGCGCCTGCTCGCCGCCGAAGTTCCCGGTGATCCGCCCGCGCCCCACCGTGTGCTCGGCGATCGCGGGGAGCGAGTCCTTCAGAGCCGCGCCGTTCTGGAACGGTGCCGGATGGTCCAGCGCGTAGATGCTGAACCGGTACCGATGCTTCTCTCCCTTGGGCGGGCACGGGGGCGCGTAACCCGCCTTCTTGCCTGTGGTCAAGCCTTCGACGGTCCCGTCGAGCCGGGCGCCTTCGACCAGCTCGTTCACGGTTCCGTCGATGCCCGCGATCACCCAGTGGACCTTGGCGCCGCCGGAGGCGTCGGGGTCGTCCATCACGATCGCGAACGACCGGGTGCCGGCCGGCGTGCCCGACCACCGGAGCGGCGGGGTCTTGCCCTGCCCGCCAGGGTACGTCGTGCAGCCGTATCTCGGGGGCAACTCGCGCCCATCGCGGAAGACCGGGCTGGTCACGGTGAACCACTCCGACAGTTCCGCGCTCTTGTTCTGGGGCTGGCCGATCAGCCCGCAGCCGCTCAGCGCCCCGGCGAGCGCGAGCGCGCCCGCCGCGGCCATGACCGGACGCCGGTCTCTGCTCATCATCGATACGCTCCCGGGCGAGATCGTACGCCGCGCGCCGCCGGATCGCCGTCAACTCGGCCCCCGCTTGTCGGCCCCGTGCGTCCCGCCGCCGGCGCCCCCTTCCTCGTCCGCCCAACCTTAGGGGTTTTTCGGGGGTGGGACGGGCCGTTCGCGCCGCCTCCGGGCGGCGCCGCCCGGCGCGGTGCCCTGTGATGTTCGTCATGCGTGTATTGCTGCGATCCACCCCACTTTTGGGCAAGGAGTGGCGGGTTTCACACCCGTTTCGGGCTCATCCTTTGCCGTAACGGGAAGTTCGGCGGTTCTTTCGTGGTTTTCGATTGGTGAACGGCACGTTCCATCCGCTAGTTTGTGAATGTCTTCACAAGCCGACCGTGACATTGGAGGGCCGCAATGGCCAGGACCGCCCAGGGGACCCCCGGCGCTCCCCACATCCTCATCGTGGGTGGCGGCTATGTGGGCATGTACACCGCTCTTCGCCTGCAGAAGAAGCTGAAGCGGGAGCTGCGGAGGGGCGAGGTCAGGGTCACCGTCGTCGACCCCAACTCGTACATGACGTACCAGCCGTTCCTGCCCGAGGCCGCCGCCGGGAACATCTCCCCGCGGCACGTCGTCGTCCCGCTGCGCCGGGTGCTGCCGAAGTGCACCGTCCGCAAGGCGCGCGTGACCGAGCTGAACCACGACGAGCGATGGGCGATCGTCCAGCCCCTGGCCGGGCCGCCGGAGCGGATCACCTACGACTACCTGGTCATGGCGGCGGGCGCGGTGCCGCGGCTCCTGCCGATCCCCGGGCTGGCCGAGAACGGCATCAGCCTCAAGACCGTCGGCGAGGCCATCCACCTGCGCAACCACGTCCTGGAGCAGCTGGAGATCGCCGAGTCGACCGACGACGTGGAGCTGCGTCGCAAGGCGCTGACCTTCGTGTTCGTCGGCGGCGGGTTCGCCGGCGTCGAGGCGGTCGCCGAGCTCGAGGACATGACCCGCGACGCCACCAAGTACATGCGCAAGGTCACGCCGCAGGACCTGCGGTTCGTCCTGGTCGAGGCGACCGACCGCATCCTGCCCGAGGTCGGCCCCGACATGGGCAAGTGGACCGCCGAGCAGCTGCGCGGCCGCGGCATCGCGGTGAAGATGAGCACCTTCCTCCAGTCGGCGGTGGACGGCCAGATCGAGCTGTCGGACGGCAGCAGCTTCCCGGCCGGCACCCTCGTGTGGAACGCGGGCGTCAAGCCGTCGCCCGTCGTGCGCAACGGCGACCTGCCGGTGGACGAGCGCGGCCGCGTGAAGGGCACCGAGTACCTCACCATCGAGGGCCTCGTCCGCGCGTTCACCGCGGGCGACAACGCGGCGATCCCGGACCTCACCGAGGACGGCATGTTCTGCCCGCCGAACGCCCAGCACGCCGTCCGCCAGGCCAAGCTGCTCGGCGACAACATCGTCCGGTCGATGCGCGGCAAGACGCTCAAGCCCTACGTGCACGGCAACCTCGGCGCCGTCGCGGGCCTCGGCCTGCACAAGGGCGTGGCCAACCCCCTCGGCATCAAGCTCAAGGGCTGGCCCGCGTGGTTCTTCCACCGCAGCTACCACGGCGCGATGGTCCCGACCTTCAACCGCAAGATCCGCGTCATCGCGGACTGGACGCTCGCGCTCTTCCTCAAGCGCGAGACCGTCTCGCTCGCGACCATCGAGCAGCCGCGCGCCGACTTCGAGCTCGCGGCCCTCGACGACGGCAAGGCGAAGGCCAAGGCCAAGGCAGACCAGAACGCGGTCTGACCCGTTACGCACGACGCCCCGGCGGTCATCCGACCGCCGGGGCGTTTCCCGTTCTCGGGGCCTCTCTCGGGCGCCGCTTCTCAGGCGCGCTGCTTGAAGGCGCGGAGCGACAGGGGCGCGAAGACCAGCGAGATGCCGGCCCCCCACGCGAGCGCGATCCAGGCGTGCTCCAGGACGGGGCCGCCGACGAGCAGGCCGCGCATCGCCTCGACCAGCTGTGTGACCGGGCTGTTGTCCATGATGTAGGCCAGCCAGCCGGGGATGCCCTTCGTGGACGGGATGAACGCGGTGCTGAGGAAGCTCAGCGGGAAGATCACCACGAAGCCGAAGATCTGCACCTTCTCCGGCTCGTTGACCTTCATCGCGATGAAGACCGACGTCCAGGAGAACAGGACCGCGAAGGCCAGCAGCAGCAGGAAGGCGCCGACCACCGCCAGCACGTTCGTCTCCACCCGGAAGCCGATGGCGAACCCGACCAGCAGCAGGATCGTCATCGACCACGCCTGCTTGACGGTGTCGGCGATGATCCGCCCGGCGAGCGGGGCGCTGCGCGCGATCGGCAGGCTCCGGAACCGGTCGAACACGCCCTTGGTGATGTCGGTGTTCAGCCCGAACCCGGTGCTCATCCCGGCGAACAGGGCGTTCTGGGCGATGATGCCGGGGATCACGATCGGCAGGTACGCCTCGACGCTGCCCTTCATCGGCGGGCCGAACACGTAGGCGAACAGCAGCACGAACATGATGGGCTGGATCGACAGGTCGAGCAGTTCCATCGGGTTGTGCTTGATCTGGACGAGGTTGCGCCAGGCCAGCGTGACCGTGTTGCGCACGGCCGTGCCCGGCGCGACCCGCTTGGACAGGTCCTGCGGCGCGAGCGTCGCGGTGGTCATGCTGAGGCACCTTCCTTGTCGGCCTGCTTCTGCAGTTCGCCGGCCTCGGCGTCGATGTCGTCGGTGTGGTGGCCGGTGAGGGCGAAGAACACCTCGTCCAGGCTGGACTTGCGCAGCGACAGCTCGCCGACGGCGACGCCCGCCTCGTCGAGGCGGCGGACCACGGCCGGCATCAGCTGCGGGTCGGTGATCGGGGCGCTGACCAGGTCGTCGCGGACCTCCGGGACGGCCTCGGCCAGCTCGCCGACGATGCGCTCCACCGTCGCCACGTCGGCCGCGTCGACCGGCCTGACCTCCAGCACCTGCCCGCCGACCTGGGCCTTCAGCATGTCGGACGTGCCGTGCGCGATGGCCTGGCCGCGGTCGATGACGATGATGTCGTCGGCCAGCTGGTCGGCCTCCTCCAGGTACTGCGTGGTGAGCAGCACGGTGACGCCGTCGTCGGTCAGGCCGCGGACGATGTCCCAGAGGCCGTTGCGGCTGCGCGGGTCGAGGCCCGTGGTCGGCTCGTCCAGGAACAGGATCTGCGGGCGCCCGACGAGGCTCGCCGCCAGGTCGAGGCGGCGGCGCATCCCGCCCGAGTACGTCTTGGCGGCGCGCTCGGCGGCGTCGGTCAGCTGGAAGCGCTCCAGCAGCTCGGCGGCGCGCGCCCTGGAGTCGCGGCGCGGGATCCCGAGCAGCCGCCCGATCAGGACGAGGTTCTCGGTGCCGGTCAGCATCTCGTCGACCCCGGCGTACTGGCCGGTGAGCCCGATCAGCTGCCGCACCTTGTGCGCGTCCTTCACCACGTCGAACCCGCCGACCCGCGCGGTGCCGCCGGTCGGCTCGATCAGCGTGGCGAGGATCCGGGTCATGGTCGTCTTGCCGGCGCCGTTCGGCCCCAGCACGCCGAGCACCGTTCCGGCCTCGGCGGTGAGGGAGACGCCGTCCAGCGCCCGGGTCTCACCGAACCGCTTCTCCAGGCCGTCCGCCTGGATCGCGTAGGTCATGGGATCTCCTAGGACTCGGTTGCCGGACGCCGGGGGTCCCCGGCCAGGGGGACCAGCCAAAATAGGCGGAGTCCGGTTCGACATGCATCCAATTTTTCTGCCGCCGCCCCAGGCAGAGCGCCGCCGGCGGCGTGAACCACGCCACAAGCTCGCATGCGCCACCGACAATCTCGCACGCGCCACTGACAGAAACGACGCCGCGCCCTGGATCGTGCCGCCGGTTCCCCGGAGGTTCCCGCCGCGCGGGGCGGCGGGAGGGGGCCCACGGCGCTCTAGACTCGCGGTGTGACGTCGGTGCGGCGCGGTCGCCGGAGGGACGGCGGGGGGCCGCACCCGCCGCGTCTGCGGCCGCCCGAACACCGTGTCTCGCCCCGCGCGATCGCGCACTGGGCCATCGAGTACCTGCTGCTGTGGGGCCTGGCGTTCGGCCTCGCCCTCGGCGTCGCCGCCTGGGCCGGCGACACCGGCTGGGACGCGCCGCCCGCCTGGCTGACCGGCCGGATCGGCTGGCTCCCCTACATCGTCGGCGCCGCGGGGCTGCTCATGGTCGCGGTCGCGCCCGTGTGGCGGTACCGAGTCCACCGCTGGGAGGTCAGCTCCGACGTCGTCTACACGCGGACGGGCTGGTTCAGCCGCGAATGGCTGCTGGTGCCCGTCGGGCGCATCCAGACCGTCGACAGCAAGCAGGGCCTGATCGAACGGTTGCTCGGCCTCGCCACCATCGAGGTGAACACCGCCTCCCACACCGGTTCCTCGGAGGTCTCCGGCCTGCCCGTGGCGGTGGCGACGCGCCTCGCCGAAGACCTCGCGCACCGCGCGCACGATCTCCGCGACGACGCCACGTGACCGCACGCCTGCATCCGCTCACCTTCGTGGTCGGCGCCGTCCGCGAGCTCCTCGCCCTCCTCGCCGCCGGCGCGACGGGCCTGCTCGTGGGCGGGCTGTCCACCGCGTTCTACTTCACCCTCGTGGGGCTGGCCTTCGGGCTGATCTTCCACGCCGCGAACTGGGTGACGTTCACCTACGTCCTGCACGAGGACCGCATCGAGTTCCGGCGCGCGCTCGTCGGGCGGTCGGTCAAGAGCATCCCGCGCGACCGGATCCGGGGCGTGGACATCACCGCGTCCCTCCCGCACCGGCTGCTCCGGCTGGCGGTCGTGCACATCGACGCCGGGGCGGACGGCGGCGAGGGGGAGCTGAACGCGGTCTCCCGCACCGAGGCCGAACGGCTGCGCGGCGTCCTGCTCGCCCGGGGGGCCCCGGTCCCGCCCCGGCGCGTCCTCGGCCGGATGCGGCGGCGCTGGTACCTGTACGCCCCGCTGAGCGGCGCCTACCTGCTGACGCCGTTCGCGCTGGCGGGCAGCCTCCTCGGCACCGTCTACAACCTCGGCGACGATCTCGGCCTGATCACGCGGGAGCGCGTGGAGAGCCTCGGCCACGACGTGGTGGGGCTGCCCACCCTCGTGGTCCTGGTGCTCGCCATCCTGACGCTGATCGCCATGCCCGTCATGTCGGTGATCGCCTTCACGCTCTTCAACTGGGACTTCACCGTCCACGAGCGGGACGGGTCCGTCGTCGCCGAGCGCGGGCTCCTCACCCGCCGCAGCGTCTCCCTCGAACGCCGCCGGCTGCGGGGCGTCGAGCTCGCCGACAACCCGTTCGAGCGCGCGGCGGGAGTCACCCGCCTCGGCGCCCTCATCACCGGCCTGGGGGACGCCGCCCAGCGGGGGCGGCTCCTGCCCGCCGCGCCCCGGGCGGCCGCCGAGGCCCTCGCCGCGCGCGTCGTCGGGAACGTCCCCGGTCCCCTGGCCGCGCACCCTCGGGCCGCGCGGGGCCGCCGCGTCGTCCGCGCGGTGGCGCCCCCGGCCGGCGTCGGCGTCCTGGCCGTCCTCGCGGGGCAGCCCTGGGTCGCGGGCGCGTGCGCGGTGGTCGCCGTCCTCGCGGTGCCGCTGGGGCTGGACCGCTACCGCCAGCTGGGCCACGCCACCGACGGGGACCGGCTCACCGTCCGGTCGGGCTCCCTGCGGCGCCGCCAGGTCGTCGTCGAGCACTCGGCCGTGATCGGCTGGCGGGTCCGCCAGACGCTCTTCCAGCGCAGGCTGGGCCTCGCCACCCTCTTCGCGGCGGTGGGCGCGGGCGACGGGGGCTGCGCGGCGACGGACATGTCCGAAAAGGACGCCGTGGCCCTCGCCGCCGCCATCACCCCCGCGTGGCTGGCCCCGTTCCTGGACGGGCCGCCCGGTGCGGGCGCCGAGCCTATTCGGGCCGGCGGGCACCGAACATGATCTCGTCCCAGGAGGGGACGGAGGCGCGCTTGCCCTTGGCCTTGCGGCGCCGGGCCGGACGCGGCGAGCCCGCGGGCTCCCCGGCCGCCGCGGCGGCCGCGGGCGATCCGGTGGCCGGCTTGTCCTGAGCGGCGGCGGGCATGGTGGGGCGCGTCGCCGGCTTCTTCTTGGCGGGCGGCCGCGAGGGCTGCCGCGCCGGGGCGGCGGGCGTGCTCTCCACGGCGGGCTCGCGCGGCGGAGCGGGCGTGCGGACGGGCGCGGTCTCCCGCTCGTCCTCGGGGACGCGCGGCGCGGAGGCGGCGGGCACCTGCGGCGTCTCGGCGGGCTCGGCCGGTTCCTCCGGCTCCGGCGAGGGGGCGGCCTGGACCGGTTCGGGAGCCTCCACGGCCTCCGGTGCCTCGCCGGCCTTGTGCGCTTCCGCTGCCTCGTGGTCGTCGCCCGCCTGCTCCGGGGAAGCCGTCTCGGCCGGTTCGGCCGGTTCGGCGGCGGACGCGTGCTCCGCTTCCCGGACCTCTTCGGCGCCGTCCCCGTCGAGCGCTTCGATCTCCTCGGGAACCGAGGCCCCGTCTTCCGGCTCCTCGGCGGCCTCGGCGGCCTCGGCGGGTCGCGCCTTCTCCGCGGCGGCGGCCTCGTCGGCGTTCTCCTCGACGGGCTCGGCGGTCTCGCCTGCCAGGTCGCCGGCGTCCTCGTCGGCCATGCCGGGGGACCCGGGGGGCTCGGCCGTCCCGGACCCGGCGGCGACGCCGTGCGGCTCCTCGCTCTGGACGGGCTTGGCGGCCTCGTCGGCGAGCGCCTCGGCGGAGGGCGCCTCTGGGGCCGCCTCCTCGGCCGGCGGGGCGGGACGGGACGGCTCAGGGGCGCGCACGGCCGGTCGCGGCGGCGCGGCCGCCTCGCGCAGGGAGGGCGGCTCGGCCGCCTCACGGAAGGCGGGCCTCGGGTCGACCATGCGGCCGCGCTCGACGATGTACGCGCGGGGCTCCGCGGCGCGCAGCGGCTCGGGGGCGCTCTGCTCGGGCTCGGCGGGCAGGCCGCGCGAGGGCAGCCCGCGGCCGCCGGTAGCGGCGTCGCGGTCGCTGGAGACGACCTTCATCGCGGGCCGGCGCGGGACGAGCGGCGTGACGGTGTCGGAGAGCGCGTCATCGTCGTCCCACTCGACGGAGGTGAGCCGGGCGGCGACCTCGTCCAGCGGGGAGACGTGCCGGCGGCGCGGGTCGAACGTCCACTCGGCGGCGTGCGGGCGGCCGCCCTCGAAGAAGGACAGCCGGACGCGCCAGGTGCTGTCCTCGCACTTCCAGGAGTCCCACTCGACCTCTTCCAGGTCGACGCCGCCGCGGCCGAGGCGCTCCTCGACGGTCTCGCCGAGCGGCGGGCCCGGCGTGGACTCGCCGGGGCGGCGGACGGTGACGCGCTGCGCCTGCTGGGCCATGTATTCGCGTTCCTGCAGGACCGGACCCTCGAACCAGCGGACGCGTTCGACCGGGATGCCCGCCGACTCGGCGATCTCCTCCGCGGTCTCCCCGGACCGGATGCGGGCCTGGATCTCCTTGGGGCGCAAGGGACTCTCCACTTCGATCTCGAACTGGCCGAGGCGGGAGAAGTGCCCACGGACCGCGGCGCGGAGCCGGTCGTCGACGGGCAGGGTGAACCGGGTGCCTCGGCCCGCGGTGGCCAGGACGAGGTACGTACCGTCCTCGCTGACCGCGACGAGGCGCAGCTCCTGCATGCGTGTCCTTCCTGCCCTGTCCAGATGGCACGGAGGACGCCGGACCGCGCGACCGTGCTCTGACCGGTCGGCCGTCCGATGCCCACCGAGGGCGCATGCGTGCCCTTCCCCCGGGTTCCCGAGTCTCTCTTTCGGACACACCTGCTGCCAGCACCGTACCCGGCATGTCCGAACATCGCCGCTCTCGAAGCCCTCTTCACGAGGTCGAAGAGGGCACCTGACCAAGCTTGCCGGTGCCGCGACCGGCGGGGGGCCGCTCTGCTCGATTCTTGTCCATCCTTTTCCACACCGTTCCTGACGGGCCCGCGAACCTTCCGCCGCCTCGACGTTGCGAGCGTCACGTCGTGGGCAGGAACACCCGCGTCCTCCCGATCAGTTCACTTTCGGGGGTGTCCGTGGCGAGAGACAGGGGTGAGCAGGGCGATGCCGCGCAAGCTGCCGGACGTGAGCACGACGCAGCTGATCGCGAGTGCGGTGGCGACGGCGGTCGCCGCCCTGGGCGCGTCCTACCTGGGCGTGTACGGGACGATCATCGGCGCGGCGCTGATGAGCGTGATCTCGACGGCGGGGTCGGCGGTCGGCAAGCACTACCTCGACCAGGGCCGCGAGCAGATCAGGGAGATGACGCACCTGCAGTCGGCGGTCCGGCGGCGGGACATGGCCGAGGGGGCGGCGGAGGAGGCGAGGAGCGCCGATCCCACCCGGACCGTGGTGTGGTCCGGCGATCCCGGCGCGACCCGGCTCGACCCCGTGTTCGGCGGGGGCGACCCGAACGCCACGCGCGTCGACCCCGGCGGTGACCCCAACGCCACCCGCCTGGACCCGGCGCAGACGGTGGCCGCCGCGTTCGCCGAGGAGGCGGGCGAGGACGCGGTGCGCCAGGTCGTCCGCCGCTCGGCGTGGCAGGGCACGGTGGAGTGGGCCAGGGCGCACTGGGTGAAGCTGGTGGTCTCCTCGGCGGCGGTGTTCGCGGTCGTCATCGGCGGGATCACGCTCTACGAGGCGAGCACCGGCCAGCCGGTCGGCGGCGGGGGCGGCAAGGGCCTGACCGTCACCAAGGTCCTCGACGGCGGGGGCGGCGGACGGCCGGCCGACACGCCTTCGCAGGGCCCCTCCGAAGGCACCACCGAGCAGCCCGGCTCCTCGCCGAGCGGCACGCCGACGGGCGGGTCGCCCACCGGAGGACCGGGCTCGACGGCGCCGCAGCCGTCGTCGGAGCCGACCGAGCGCCCGACACAGGACCCCACGACCGCGCCGCCGACGACGGCCCCGACGACCCCGGAGGCCCCGGCGACCACCGGAGGCCCGCAGGACGGCGGCCAGGGCGTCCCCACCCCGCAGAGCGGCACCACCCCCGGCGACTGACCCCCGGCCGGCCGGGCACGGCTGGCTGGGGTCGGTTCGAAGTGGCCTCGGTCACGCGCGAACGCGTTTCCTGGCCGGTGGAGCGAGGCCGGAGGCGAGTGGAACCGGGCAGATCGCGAAGCGATGCCGCGTTCGCCCAGGGTCGGTCACGTAGGGAGCCGCCAGGCGAGCGAAGTGGGCCGGGACTGTGAGATACGGCTACTCGCCGAAGATCTGCCTGGTGTAGGGGTTGGCGAAGCGGCGGTCCGGGTCCAGTTCGTCGCGCAGGGCGCGGAAGTCGTCGAACCGGGGATACACCTTCTGCAGGTAGGCGGCGTCGCGGGTGTGGAGCTTGCCCCAGTGCGGGCGGCCGTCGAGCCCGGTCAGGAGGTCTTCGACGCCGCGGAAGTAGTCCTCGTGCGGGTCGCGGTGGTAGACGTGCACGGCGATGAACGCGCTCGGCCGTCCGTGCGCCATGGACAGCCAGGCGTCCTCGGACGGAAGCAGCCGGACCTCGATGGGGAAGCTGATCTGCCAGTCGCCCTTGGTGAACAGTGAGCGGAGTTCGCGCAGGGCGGGGACGAGCGCCTCGCGCGGGATCCCGTACTCCTGCTCCTTGAAGCGGACCGTGCGAGGGCTGGTGAAGACCTTGTACGAGGTGTCGCTGTAGGTGCGGGCCCCGAGCGCCTTGGCGGAGATGCCGTTCACGAAGGGGGCCGAAGCGGGTGCCCTGTGGGTGACTCTGTTGACCGCCCCGAAGACGGTGTTGGACAGGAACTGGTCGTCCAGCCAGTGCTTGAACTTCGACAGAGGTTCCGCGGGGCCCTCGACACGGTTGTTGCGTTTGGTCAGGCAGCCCTCGGTGTGCGGGAACCAGTAGAACTCGAAGTGCTCGTTGGCGGCGTCGAACTCGTCCACGCGCGCGAGCACCTCGTCCCATTTCATCGGGGCCTCCTGCGCGCGCAGGAGGAACGCCGGGACGGTCCGCCAGGTGATGGCGGTGACGACGCCGAGCGCGCCGAGCCCGGCGAGGGCCGCGGCGAACAGGTCGGGACGTTCCTCGCGCGAGCAATTCGTCATGGTGCCGTCGGCGAGGACGAGTTCCAGGGCGGCGACCTGGGAGGCGAGCCCGGCCGCGTCGCGCCCGGTTCCGTGCGTGGCGGTCTGCAAGGCGCCCGCGACGGTCTGCTCCTGGATGTCGCCCATGTTGGCGAGGGCGAGGCCGTGCTCGTCCAGAACGCGGTTGAACGTGTGCAGCGGCAGGCCCGCCTCGACGGTGACGAGCCCCGTCGCGGTGTCGACGGAGCGGACCGCGGTGAGCGCGGTGGGACGGAGCAGGACGCCCTCGGCGACGGCGGCCCCGGTGAAGGAGTGCCCGGTGCCGGTCATGCGGATCGTGAGGCCGTCGCCGGCGGCCGACCGGACCTCGGCGGCCACCTCGGCGGCACTGCGCGGCGTGGCGACGCGATGCGGCGTGGCCTGCTGGTTTCCCGCCCAGTTCTGCCACGTCTGGTTGGTCACTGGGGACATGCGGTGACTCTACTCAGGAATCGATCGTGAGGAAAGTTCACATTTTTGGACGGCCCGAGCGGGGGCACAGAGTCGGCGATACCGTACGATCCGGTAACCACGGCAGGCTAACCGTCCGTAGCGAGACTCGTGGGGAAATGTTGTGGCTCCTCCTTCAGCTCCGCGCGCCGGCGCGATCGCCGGCGGTGAGGCGCCCGCCGCCCGTCCGCAGCGGCCGCGGCCCGAGAAGAAGAAGCGGGCTCCGCGAGGAGGGGGCGCACGGGGCGGCCGGGCCCTGCCGTTCCTCATCGGCGGGATCGCCGTGCTGGCCGTCGCCAGCACCTCCGGCGGCGTCTACGCGGCGCTGACCACGGAGAAGGCGGATCCGGCGGGGGCCGGCTCGCCGCAGGAGGCGGCGCCGCCGAACGTCCGGCCGGGTGACCCCGTCAACGTGGCCACCGGCGGCCAGGTCGCGCCGCTGCGCCGCGTCGTGCCGCCCGACGTGCTCGCCGTCGGCACCGGCTCGATCCCCGCCGCCAAGATCAACCGGATCGCGAGGCTCGGCAGGGTCGGGGACGTGGCGGCCGTCGCGGGCGGCGCCGTCCAGCTCCAGGGCCGCCAGGTGAACGCGCTCGCCGTCGACCCGTCGTCGTTCCGCTCCTGGACGCCGCCCGCGACGGCGAAGAAGACCGACCTGTGGGCCGCCCTGGCCGGGAACCAGTTCGTGGTCTCGCCCGCGGCCGCGCAGCAGCTCCAGCTCAACCGCGGCTACCAGTACCCCGTGGTGGCGCGGACGATGCCGAAGCTGACCATGGGCGGCTCCGGCCCGCTCGGCCTGCCCGGCATCGACATGCTCGTCAGCAGGAAGTCCGGGGAGGACATGGGGCTCGTCCCCAACGTGGCGGTCCTCGTCAACGCGCCCGGGGTGGACCCCGCCAAGGTCGTCAAGGCCGTCGGCAGGGTCCTCGGCCCCGGCACGAGCGTGCTGAACCTGCACGAGCGCAAGTACCAGACGCCCGCGGACGGCGGCCGCCCAGGCAGCTACCTGGACCTCTACAAGCAGGCGGCCGGGAGTTGCCGCGGCCTGTCCTGGACGGTCCTCGCCGCGATCGGCCAGGTAGAGAGCGACCACGGGCGCAACGCCGGCCGCTCCAGCGCGGGCGCGCTCGGCCCGATGCAGTTCCTGCCCTCGACGTGGAAGGCGTACGGGGTGGACGGCGACCGCGACGGCAAGGCCGACATCATGAACCCCTACGACGCCATCCCGGGGGCCGCCAAGTACCTGTGCGCGAACGGCGCCGGCAGGGGCGGGCAGCAGCTCTACCGGGCGGTCTGGCAGTACAACCACGCGGACTGGTACGTCCAGAAGGTGCTCAACCTGGCGAGGGCCTACTCGGCGCGCTACGAGTGAGCACCCCTGGCGGGGGATCGGGTCCGGGGCTGATTGGATGGACGCATGACGTCGTATGACGCGTTGCTTCTGCTGTCCTTCGGAGGGCCTGAAGGGCCCGAAGAGGTGATCCCGTTCCTGGAGAACGTCACCAGGGGACGCAACATCCCCAAGGAGCGCCTGGAGGAGGTGGGAGAGCACTACTTCCTGTTCGGAGGGGTCAGTCCGATCAACCAGCAGTGCCGGGACCTCAAGGCCGCGATCGAGGCCGACTTCGCCGCCAACGGCGTGGACCTGCCCGTGTACTGGGGCAACCGGAACTGGACCCCCTATCTCGCCGACACCGTCCGGCAGATGAAGGAGGACGGGATCCGGCGCGCCGCCGCGTTCGCCACGTCCGCCTACAGCGGCTACTCGACGAACGACCAGTACCTCGAGGACATCGCCCGCGCCCGCGACGAGGTGCCCGGTGCCCCCGAGATCGACAAGCTTCCCGTCTACGCGGACCGGCCCGGCTTCATCGAGCCGTTCGCGGACGCGGCGAAGGACGCGCTGAGCCGCCTGCCCGAGGGCGCACGGCTGGTCTTCACGGCCCACAGCGTGCCGCTGTCCCAGCCGGGCCGGGAGCTGTACACCGCGGAGCTTCACGCCGCCGCGCAGGCGGTCGCGCAGCGGGCGGCGCCCGGGGCGCCGTGGGACCTGGTGTACCAGAGCCGGAGCGGGCCGCCGAGCCAGCCGTGGCTGGAGCCGCAGATCACCGACCACCTGGAGGAGCTGCACGGCCGGGGCGTGCGCGCCGTGGCGGTCGTGCCGATCGGGTTCGTCTCCGACCACATGGAGGTCAAGTACGACCTCGACGTCGAGGCCGCGGACCTGGCCGCCGAGCTCGGGCTCGCGTACGAGCGCGCCGGCACGCCCGGAAGCGACCCGCGCTTCGCCGCCCTGCCCCGCCACCTCCTGGAAGGGGCCTCATGAGCCTGGCCGAGGAGCTGCTGGAGCTGGCCGTGGCGACCGCCCGCGAGGCGGGCCGGATGCTGGTCGACAAGCGGCCCGCGGACGGCCCGGACGTCGTCCAGACCAAGTCGTCGCCGACCGACGTCGTCACCCAGATGGACCGCGCCGCCGAACGCCTCGTCATCGAGCGGATCAGGGCGGTGCGCCCCGGCGACGGCTTCCTCGGCGAGGAGGGCGGCACCCAGGCCGGCGGGAGCGGCGTGCGGTGGGTGGTCGACCCGATCGACGGCACCGTCAACTACCTCTACGACCTGCCCGACTGGGCGGTCAGCATCGCCGCCGAGGTCGACGGCGAGGCCGTCGCCGGCGTGGTGGAGATCCCGCGCCGGGAGGAGACCTACACGGCGGTGCTCGGCGGCGGCGCCCTCCAGCACACGGCGTCCGGCACGCGCGAGCTCCGCGTGAACGCGCACGTCCCGCTCGGCCGGGCGCTTGTGTCCACCGGGTTCGGCTACGAGGCGGGACGGCGGGCGCGGCAGGCGGAGGTGCTCACCGGGGTGCTGCCGAACATCCGCGACATCCGCCGGGGCGGGTCGTGCTGCGTGGACCTGTGCTCCCTCGCGGCCGGGCGGGCGGACGCCTACTACGAGCGCGGCGTGCAGGCGTGGGACATCGCCGCCGGCGGGCTGATCGTCCGGGAGGCGGGCGGGCGCGTCGAGGGGCTGCACGGAGCGGCCCCCGGCCCGGAGCTGACGATCGCCGCCGGCCCCGGCACCTTCGAGGCCCTGCACGACCTGCTGGCCCCGCTGGACCCGGCCAGGGACTGACGCGGGAGGGCGGAGACCGCGACGGGGAGCCCGGGACCGGGTCCCGGGCTCCCCGTCACGGACAGCGCCTTGCGACGGCGGGGTCAGTCGCAGCGGGGCGGTTCGACGCCGATGTCATTGTTCGCTGCGATCCGGCGCAGGTCGTCGATCTCCTCCTGGCGGATGTCCGCCAGGTAGGTGTCCCCATCCTGGTGGGCGCTCCGCAGCGACGCGTACGCGTCGTCGAGCCGCTGCTGGATCATGCGTGTCAACTCGCCCATGGGCCTCCTCCCGGATCGTGCCCATGCCTACCCAGGCCTAGGCTGAAGGTAAACCTGACTTGCGATGCAATTTTCGCGGATCCTTGCGTCCGCGAGATCACGATCTGCCGTACCGGGAGAGGAACAGCTGCTTACGGGCGTCTTACGGCCTCCATGGCATATCTGAAGCGGGCATGTGTGAAGCGTCATGTTCTGGGCGCGGGGCCGGCCGTGCCCCGATGAGGAGGGGGACCCCTTGCGTGTTCTAGTCGTCGAGGACGAGCGCGTGCTCGCCGACGCGATCGCCACCGGACTGCGCCGGGAGACGCTGGCCGTGGACGTGGCCTACGACGGCGCCGGCGCGCTGGACCGGGCGAGCGTCAACGAGTACGACGTGATCGTGCTGGACCGGGACCTGCCCAAGGTGCACGGCGACGACGTCTGCAAGCAGCTCGTGGCGCAGCGCTACCCGGCGCGGATCATCATGCTGACGGCGGCGGGGGAGCTGGACGACAAGGTCGAGGGCCTGTCCATCGGCGCCGACGACTACCTGGCCAAGCCGTTCGCGTTCGCCGAGCTGATCGCCCGGGTCCGGGCCCTCGGCCGGCGCGCCGCCGCGCCGCTGCCGCCCGTCCTGGAGCGCGCCGGGATCACCCTCGACCCGGCCCGCCGCGAGGTCGCGCGCGACGGCCGCCCCGTGGAGCTGACCCGCAAGGAGTTCGCGGTGCTGGAGGTGCTGCTCAGCGCCGACGGCGCCGTCGTCAGCTCCGAGCACCTGCTGGAGAAGGCGTGGGACGAGCACATCGACCCGTTCACCAACGTGGTCCGGGTCACGATGATGACGCTGCGCAAGAAGCTCGGCGAGCCCCCGGTGATCGAGACCGTGCCCGGAGTGGGATACCGCCTGTGACCGAGGAGACCGCACCCCAGGACCGTCCGGACGGAACGGACGGCGAGACCGCCCGCCCGAACCCGCCCCAGGAGGGCGGCGCGCAGGCCACCCAGCCGACCGCGCTCCCCGGCGACGCCGGAGACGCCGGGGCCCGGCGCGGCGGGCGGTGGCGCCGCCCCGGGCCGCAGCAGGTCCCCCAGCCGCACCCCGCGGCGAAGGGCGTGTGGCGCGGCGAGCCGGGCGGGCCGTTCGGCCAGATGACGGTGATGCCGGGCCGGATGAGCGTGCGGCTGCGCCTCACCCTGCTGTACGGGCTGCTGTTCTTCATGGCGGGCGCGCTGCTGCTGTTCGTGATGTCGGTCCTGATGGCCAACATCCTCGGCAACGTCAAGGTGATCGGCTTCGGGATCACCGACGCGGAGGCGGCCGAGCTGCAGCGCCAGTTCGTCGAGCAGACGATGCGCCAGCTCGTCGGGCGGTCGCTGCTCGCGCTCGGCGGGGTGGGCGTCATCACGCTGGTGCTCGGCTGGTTCGTCGCCGACCGGGCGCTCAGCCCCCTGCAGCGGGTCACCACGACCGCGCGCCGGCTGTCGGAGAGCACGCTGCACGAGCGGATCGCGCTGGAGGGCCCGGACGACGAGATCAAGGAGCTGGCCGACACGTTCGACGCGATGCTGGAGCGGCTCGGGCAGGCGTTCGACACCCAGCGCCGGTTCGTCGCGAACGCCTCGCACGAGCTGCGCACCCCGCTCGCGATCAACCGGACGCTGCTGGAGGTGGCGCTCGGCGACCCCGAGGTCTCCGACGACCTGCGCGCCGTCGGCCGGACGCTGCTGGCGACCAACGCCCGGCACGAGCGGCTCATCGAGGGGCTGCTGCTGCTGGCCCGCAGCGAGCGGGAGCTGACCTCCCGCACGCCGGTCGACCTGGCGGAGGTGGCGGCGACGGTGCTGGAGCATTCGGCCCGCCGCCAGCACGACAACGTCGTGGCCGTCCACCCCGAGTTGACGTCCGGGACGGCGCTCGGCGACCCGGTGCTGCTGGAGCACCTGGTGTCCAACCTCGTCGAGAACGCGATCAAGCACAACGTCGAGGACGGCGGCGAGCTGTGGATCCGCACCGGCATGCTGGAGGGCTACGCCACCGTCCAGGTCGAGAACACCGGGCCCGTCGTGCCCGCCTACGAGGTGGAGCGGCTGTTCGAGCCGTTCCGGCGGCTGAACGCCGACCGCGTCGAGTCGGCCAAGGGCGCGGGGCTCGGCCTGTCGATCGTCCGCTCGGTGGTGCTGGCCCACCGCGGCGCCGTCTACGCGGCGCCGCGTCCGGGCGGCGGACTGATCGTCACCGTCCGCCTCCCACCGGGCCAGCCGGCCGCCTGAGCGCGGCGGTCGCCGCGGCTACTTCAGCGCGGCGGTCGCCGCGGTCGGGTCGCCGTCGTAGTCCGGCTCCAGCCGGACGTACTTGCCGGGCCTGACCATGGCGACCCGGGTGTCGTTCAGCAGCGGGATGAGGGCCATGTCGTCCAGCGCCACCTTCTCGGCCTGCCTGAACAGGGCGGTCCGGTCGGCCGGCGTCGCCGTCCTGAGCGCCCTGGAGATCGTCCCGTCGAAGGTGTCGTTCCTCCACTTGCCCAGGTTGTAGAAGCCCGTCGCGTTCTCCTCGCCGCCGCCCAGCAGCGGCCACAGCATCGTGTAGGCGCCCGGGTAGTCGGGACCGTAGGGCAGGAACGCCAGCCCGGACGCGTCCTTGGACATGACGTCGTCGCGGTACTTCGTGAACTCGGAGATGGGGTAGGACTTCATCTCGACCTGCAGACCGAGCACCGACTTCAGTTGCGAGCCGACGACCGCGGCGAGGCGCTGGTCGACGGGCGACTGGCGATAGTACAACCGGACGGTGCCGCCCGTCCTCAGTCCGGCCTGCGCGGCCAGCATCTTCGCCTTCTCGGCGTCCGTCCCGTCGCAGGACGGGCAGGCGCCCCGCCGGCCGAACCCGGGAACCGGCGCGGGGACGATGCCGTACGCGGGCTTGGGGAAACCGCCGAGCGCCAGGCTGAGCTTGCTCCGGTCGAGGGCGTAGGAGACGGCCTGCCGGGCCTCCTTCGACTCCATCGGGCCCCGGGCGGTGATCGGGACGAGCATCCGGGTGAACGGCGCGGGATGGGAGACCAGGCCCGTCCTCGGGGTCGAGGCCAGGTCCTCGGTGCCCACCGCGTACCAGTCGGTCTGCCCCGCCGTGTAGGCGGTGCGGCCCTTGGCGGAGTCGTCGGTCAGCATCACCGTGACGCCGTCCAGCTTGGTCTTGCCGAACGCCCAGCCGTCGTTGCGGACGAGCGAGACCGACGCGCCCTTGCTGTACTCCCGCAGCTTGAACGGGCCGTTGCCGATGGGACGGGTGTTGAACGCCGCGTTGTCGACCTTGCCCGCCTCCTCGGGGACGGGCATGAACGCCGGTTCGGACAGCCGGTCCGCGAAATCGCAGTTGGGGGAGGTGAGCGCCACCTCGAACGAGGTGCCCGACACCACCGTGACCCCCGACAGCAGCCCGGTCCCGGCGTCCGACACCGAGGAGTACCCCTCGATGTCGGTCATCAGGTAGGACGCGGGGCCGGTCTTGTCCGCCGCGCTGCGCGCCCAGCCGCGGGCGAACGCGTGCGCGTCGACGGCCTCGCCGTTGCTGAAGCTCGTCCCGCTCCTGAGCGTGATGGTCCACTTGCGGCATTCGGCGTCCGGCCTGATCGCCGTCGCGAGCCGGTTGCGGGCGGAGCCGTCGGCGCCGACCTCGGTGAGGCCGGTGAACAGCTGCTTGCTGAGGAACCGCTCGGTGCCGCTGAGGGCGCGCGAGGGGTCGAACCCGCCGTCGGTGGCGGTCGGCGTCGACATCGCGACGGGCAGCGTCCCGCCGATCCGACCGCCCGTGGCCGTCGTGCCCTGGGCGCCGTCCCCGCGGAACTGGACCCAGGCGACGCCGGCGGCGAGGACCAGCACGGCCAGCGCGGCGCCCCCCACGCTGGCGAGCACGCCGACGCGGGGCCCCTTTCCGCTGCCGGACGGCTTGGTGAAGTCGACTCCGGGAGAGGAGACGGACGGCCACGTGGCGGGGGTGCCCCCGTTGACCGGCTGGGTCGGCGAGGGCCACCCCGCGCCGGGCATGGGCGGCGGCATGGGCGGCGGCGCGTGCGGCACGGGAGGGCCGGCCTGGAAGGGCGGCGGCGCCTGCGAGCGCAGCCGCGCGGACTCGGTGGCCGCCGTCTGGGCGCCCTGGGTGAGCATCAGCGCGTCCTGGGTGAGCGCCGGCGCGCCGGTCTGCCGGGCGCCCGGCTGCGGAAGGCTGCCCGCCAGCGCCAGCAGGTGCGCCAGGACCTGCTGGGAGGCGGGACGCAGTGCCGGGTCCTTGCTGAGGCAGTTCGCCACGATGCCGCGCAGCGGCTCGGGAAGGTCGCCGAGGTCGGGCGGCAGGTTCAGGATGCGGTGCATCACCGCCGGGATCGAGTCCTGCCCGAACGCGGGCCGGCCGTTCGCCGCGTACGCCATCGTCGCGGCCCACGCGAACACGTCGGCGGCCGGCCCCACCGGCGCCCCGGAGATCTGCTCGGGCGCCATGTAGGCGGGGGTGCCGATCGCCGTGCTGGACATGGTCCCGGTGGCGTCCAGCGCCCGCGCGATACCGAAGTCGATCACCCGCGGGCCGTCCGGCGCGAGCAGCACGTTGGCGGGCTTGAAGTCGCGGTGCACGACCCCCGCCTGGTGGATCGCGGCGAGCGCCGTCATCGTGCCGATCGCCAGCCGGTCCAGGTCGGCGCCGCGCCGCGGGCCGTCCTGCGCCAGCACCCGCGACAGCGCCGGCCCGTCGATGTACTCGCTGACGATGTAGGGGCGGTCGCCCTCGACGTCGGAGTCCAGGACGCGGGCCGTGCAGAACGCCGACACCCGCTTGGCGACCGCGACCTCCGCCGCGAACCGCGAGCGGGCCTTCGGGTCGCCGCTGAAGCGCGCGTGCAGTAGCTTCACGGCGACCCGATGGCCCGGTTCGTCCTCCCCGAGGTAAACGGCGCCCTGCCCGCCCTCGCCGAGGAGGCCGGTCAGCCGGTACGCGCCGAGCCGGGAGGGGTCGCCCTTGCGGAGGGGGGCGACCTCGGTCATGCGTTGGACGTCTCGGTCATGACTTGGACACGGTCCCGTAGGCGGTCGCGCTCGTCTCGGACTGGCTCTGGCGCCACTCCCACCGCATCGAGGTGCCGCCGGAGGACGGGACGAACGTGACGTACCCGGAGGCGCACTCCTTCGGGTCCATCCCCCCCATCGGCGTCTCCCGGTACTGGACCTTCGCGCTGTCCTCGTCGCCGGACAGCAGCGACAGCCGGGTGTAGCAGGTGTCCTGGGCGCCGGACGGGTAGGTGTACGTCGCGACGCCGCTGGAGTACAGCAGGGAGAACTTCACGTTGAAGGACGTGTGGCCGGATCCGGCGCCCGGCTGGTACCCGTTGCCGGTCCAGTTGCCGAGCAGCCCGCCGGTGGTGCTCGAGGTCGGCGTGTCGCTCGGCGTGTAGGTGTTCGGCGGCGAGTAGGTCGGCGTCGGCGGGTCGTCGTCGCTGTTGGCGCCGATGATGGCGAGCACCACGACCACCAGGACCACGATCAGCGCGAGCGCGCCGCAGCCGATCGCGATGATCGGTCCGGCGGAGCTGGACTGCTTCGGCGGCGGGCCGTACTGCGGGCCGGGCGGCATGGGCATCCGCGGCTGGCCCTGCGGCGGAGGCGGCATCGCCCCGCCCTGGTACATCGGCATGGGCGGCGGCGTGATCGGCTGCTGCGGCGCGCCCGGGCCGGGCATCCCGCCCTGGTGCAGCGGCATCGGCGGCGGGGTGATCGGCTGCTGCTGAGGCCGGGGCCGCGGCGCCGGCGGCACCGGGGGCGGCGGCGGAAGCTGCGAGGCGATCCGGGTGCCCTGGTTGAGCAGGTCCTCCTGCCCGGCGCCCTGGTTGGCGGGCGCGGCGCCGACGTGGCCGAGCAGGTTCAGCAGCAGCTGCGCCGCGGGCGGGCGCAGGCCCGCGTCCTTGGACAGGCAGCGCCCGATCAGGTCGCGCAGCGGGCCCGGGGGCAGCGCCGACAGGTCGGGCTCCTCGTTGAGGATCCGGTTGATGATGACCGGCAGCGTGTCGGCCTCGAACGGCGACTGCCCGGTGGCGGCGAACACCATGGTCGCCGCCCAGGCGAAGATGTCCACCGCCGGGGTGAGCGGCGCGCCGGTGAGCTGCTCGGGCGCCAGGTAGCCGGGCGTGCCGACCACCATGCCCGTCGCGGTGACGGCGCTCTCCTGCGAGTTGACCGTCCGCGCGATGCCGAAGTCGACGACGCGCGGGCCGTCGGAGGCCAGCATGACGTTGTTCGGCTTGAAGTCGCGGTGCACGATGCCGGCCTCGTGGATGGCCGCGAGCGCGGTCACCGTGCCGATCGCGAGCCGCTCCAGCTCCGCCGCGCTCCGCGGCCCGTCGTGCGCGACGACGTCGTGCAGGGACGGCCCGTCGATGAACTCGCTGACGACGTAGGGCTGGTCGCCCTGGACGTCGGCCTCCAGTACCCGGGCCGTGCAGAAGGGCTCGACCTTCTGCGCGGCCGCGACCTCGCGGGTGAAGCGGGCACGCGCGGCCGGATCGTTGGCCATCTGCGCGTGCAGCAGTTTGACGGCGACGTACTCGCCGTTCGGCGCCTTGCCCAAGTAGACGGCGCCCTGGCCCCCGGCGCCCAACCGTCCGATGACCTCGTACCGTCCGAGTGCCCTAGGATCGCCCGGCTCCAGCGGAGCGGCATCCGGCATCTGACCCTCCAGTGACCCGCAGTGATGTCCGCGACATTGTGCGCCGGACCCGCTCGCGGGGCCCCGTTGCCGGCGATCGCCGGGCTGACCCCGCAGGGGGTCCGCCCCCAACCTCAGGCGGGCACGATATCGCGTTAGTTCTGACGTTTCACCGATGTATCCGGTTCGGTGTTCGCCCTGACGGATCGGGCCGTCCCGCCGCGCCGCGCCGTCTGTGGGGCGGTCGGTGCGCACAACGCCTCCGGGACCGATATGATCCCCGCCGCCGCGGGAACCCCGGCAGGCGCCACGGCCCCCGCAACGGGGCGGTGTCGCCCGGCGGGCATGTGACGGATGACACAGTGCGAGGGAAGGGTCGGGTGACGGGTGTCACTCGTGGGAACGGTCGCGCCTCGTGTGTCGCAGGTCACCAACCGTGACAGAATTTCCCGCCCGGATCGGGCACAAGAACGGTCCCCCGAGCGTTAGATCCGCGCGACGGGGCGCATAAAGCACTGAGGGGGATGGAGATAGAAGATGGCGACCGACTACGACAGCCCACGCAAGACAGACGACGACCTGAGTGAGGACAGCCTCCAGGAGCTCCAGGCACGGCGCGCCGACAAGGCGGCCAGCATCATCGACGAGGACCTGGACGCCGGCGAGGTCGCCGAGCTGCCGGGCGCCGACCTGTCGAACGAGGAGCTCACCTTCCGGGTGGTGCCTCGTCAGGCCGACGAGTTCACCTGCACGCGCTGCTTCCTGGTGCACCACCGCAGCCAGCTGGCCACCGAGAAGAACGGCCAGCCGGTCTGCCGCGAGTGCGCCGCCTGACCGGCGGCCACCGGTGACGGGAAGAGGGCGCGTGACGGGAGAGGCCGGGTGACAGGAGAGATCGAACCGCGTCATGGCGAGGTGGAGCCGGCGCGCGGCGACGGCTCCACGGAGCTGGGCGAGCTGATCGGCCGGCTCGCCTCCGACGAGGACATGGACCGCGAGACCCGCGGTCGCCTGCTCGGGCGACTGGCCAGGCTGCTCGGCCAGAGCGCCCGCAGGGTGGGGGCCGCGGGCGTCGCGCGCGGCAGGTGGCTCGCCGACCTGCTGATCGCGGCCGCGCCGCACATCCCGATCCGCGATCTGGAGACCCTCCAGGCCCACCACCACGGGCTGATGGGCGAGGAGCTCGCCGACCGGATCGTCAAGGCGGCGGGCAACGCCACGACCGCCGTCGGCGCCGCGGGGGGCGCGCTGGCCGCGGTGGAGTTCGCCGCCCCGCCGCTGCTGCTGACGGCGCCCGCCCAGCTCGCCGCCGAGACGCTCGTCGTCGCGGCCATCGAGGTGAAGATGATCGCCGAGCTGCACGAGGTGTACGGCGTCAGCGTCCAGGGCAGCGGCACCGCGCGCGGTGCCGCGTTCGTGACGTCCTGGGCGCGGCAGCGCGGCATCAACCCCCTGGAGGGCGGCACCCTCACCAGCGCACTCGGCACCGCGGCCAAGAGCGCGCTGCGCAGGCGCATGCTCCGCGTCTTCGGCCGGAGCCTGTCCACCATGGGCCCCCTGCTCACCGGCGCCGCGGCCGGTGCGGCCCTCAACCGCTCCGCGACCAAGGGGCTGGCGCTCAAGGTCCGCAACGACCTGCGGGAGATCGCCGGTTCCCTGCCTCCGCTCCCCGGCGACCAGCCCCCTCGCCTGGACCCGTAGCGGGCCGTCCACCCCCTGGCGGCGCACGCGAGCGTTCGGACCGTCTCCCCCCGCCCCTACGAGAACGCGTCGTGGCCGTTCCCTTCGATCATCGAAGGGAACGGCCACGACGCGTTTCACCGGCCGGGGCTCAGGGCCCCGGCGCGGGACGTCTCAGACCTCGGCCTTGAGGTTCTGCGGGAGCTGGCCGGTGCCCTTGGCCCACTGGTGGGCCGCGACGCGGGTGGCGAGCAGCCGCGAGACCTCCATGCCGACGCCCATCACCACGGCCCAGCCGATCGCCTCGGCCAGCGCCACGTCGGGGGACTCGGGGTTGGTCGGGGGCTCCTTGCCGGTGCTCTTCTTCCAGGCCAGCGTGATGACTTTCTTCGCGACGAAGCCGCCCGCGAATGCGGCCGCGCCGGCCATCACCCGCCAGCCGATGTCGCCCTTGTCCGCCATGTTGGTCCTCTCTCGTCCTGTCGTCTCCGACGCTACCGGAACGGCCCGCCCCCGGCGGGGAAGGTGATCGCCGCGTCGGCGCCGGCAATCGGCATGCGACCCGGGCCGATGTCAATACGATTGGCCTCATGACAGAGCAGCCGCGTACTTCGCACGTCCCTCCGAAGCCCTCGCTGGACGGCCTGGAGGACAGATGGGTACGCGTCTGGGAGGACGCGGGCGTCCACCGCTTCGACCGCACCCGGCCGCGCGCCGAGGTCTACTCGATCGACACCCCGCCGCCCACCGTGAGCGGGTCCCTCCACGTCGGCCACGTCTTCTCCTACACCCACACCGACACCGTCGCCCGGTATCACCGCATGCGCGGTCGGGCGGTCTTCTACCCGATGGGCTGGGACGATAACGGGCTGCCGACCGAGCGCCGCGTGCAGAACCACTTCGGTGTCCGGTGCGATCCGTCGCTTCCCTACGATCCCGACTTCGAGCCCCCGGCCAGGCCCGACCCGAAACGCCAGCAGGCGATCTCGCGGCGCAACTTCATCGAGCTGTGCGAGCGCCTCACCGAGGTCGACGAGCAGGCCTTCGAGGAGATGTGGCGCCGCGTCGGCCTGTCGGTCGACTGGAACCACCTGTACACCACCATCGGCGCCACCGCCCGGACGGCGTCGCAGCGCGCGTTCCTGCGCAACCTGGCCCGCGGCGAGGCGTACGTCTCCGAGGCGCCGACGCTGTGGGACGTCACGTTCCGCACCGCGGTCGCGCAGGCCGAGCTGGAGGACCGCGAGCACCCCGGCGCGTTCCACCGGCTCCGGTTCCACGGCGACCGGCGTCCCGTCTACATCGAGACGACGCGGCCGGAGCTGCTGCCCGCCTGCGTCGCGCTGGTCGCGCACCCCGACGACGAGCGGTACCAGGAGCTGTTCGGCACGACCGTGCGCACGCCGCTGTTCGGCGTGGACGTCCCGGTCGTCGCGCACCGGCTGGCCGATCCCGGCAAGGGCTCGGGCATCGCGATGATCTGCACGTTCGGCGACGTCACGGACGTCGTCTGGTGGCGCGAGCTGAACCTGCCGACCCGCGCGATCATCGACTGGGACGGGCGGCTCGCCGCCGACCCGCCGCAGGGCGTCCCGGCGGAGCCGTACGGCGAGCTGGCCGGCAAGACGGTCTTCTCGGCCAAGGAGCGCGTCGTCGAGCTGCTGCGCGAGTCCGGCGACCTGGACGGCGAGCCCCGCAAGATCAGCCGGCCGGTGAAGTTCTACGAGAAGGGCAACAAGCCCCTGGAGATCGTCACGACCCGGCAGTGGTACATCCGCAACGGCGGCCGCGACGAGGGCGTCCGCGCCGAGCTGCTAGCCCGCGGCCGGGAGCTGGAGTGGCATCCCGGCTACATGCGGGCCCGTTACGAGAACTGGGTCGAGGGGCTGAACGGCGACTGGCTGATCTCGCGGCAGCGGTTCTTCGGGGTGCCGATCCCCGTGTGGTACCGGCTGGACGACTCCGGCGAGCCGGTGTATTCCGAGCCGATCGTGCCGGCCGAGGACGCGCTGCCGGTCGACCCGTCCTCGGACGTCCCGCCGGGGTACACCGAGGGCCAGCGCGGCCGGCCGGGCGGGTTCGCCGGCGACCCCGACGTGATGGACACCTGGGCCACCTCGTCGCTGACCCCGCAGATCGCGGGCGGCTGGGAGCGCGACGCCGACCTGTTCGCCCGGGTCTTCCCCTACGACCTGCGGCCGCAGGCGCACGACATCATCCGGACGTGGCTGTTCTCCACGGTGGTGCGCTCGCACCTGGAGCACGGTTCGCTGCCGTGGAAGGGCACCGCCCTGTCCGGGTGGATCCTCGACCCCGACCGCAAGAAGATGTCGAAGTCCAAGGGGAACGTCGTCACGCCGATCGACCTGCTGCGCGAGTACGGCTCCGACGCCGTCCGGTACTGGGCGGCGAGCGGGCGGCCCGGCACCGACACCGCGTTCGACACCGGTCAGATCAAGGTCGGCCGCCGCCTCGCCATCAAGATCCTCAACGCGTCGAAGTTCGTGCTGGGGCTCGGCGAGGCGGCCCCGGACGTGCCGGTGACCGAGCCGCTGGACAAGGCAATGCTGGCCGCGCTGGCCGGGGTCGTCGAGGAGGCGACGGAGGCGTTCGAGGGCTACGACTACGCGCGCGCCCTGGAGCGCACGGAGCGGTTCTTCTGGGAGTTCTGCGACGACTACCTGGAGCTGGTCAAGGCCCGCGCCTACGGCGACGGCCCGGAGGCGCTGTCCGCGCGCGCGGCGCTGCGCGCCGCGCTGTCGGTGATGCTGCGCCTGTTCGCGCCCGTCCTGCCGTTCGTGACCGAGGAGGTCTGGTCGTGGTGGCGGCACGGTTCGGTGCACACGGCCTCGTGGCCGTCCGCCGCCGAGCTGCCGTCGGGCGGCGATCCCGCCGTCCTCGCGGCCACGGGCGAGGCGCTCCGGCAGGTCCGCAAGGCCAAGTCGGAGGCCAGGGCGTCGATGCGCGCCGACGTGTCCCGCGCGGTCGTGCGCGGCTCGCAGGTGACGTGGATCGCCCGTCCCGATCTGGCCGCCGCCGGGCGGATCGCCGACCTGACGCTGGAGGACGCCCCCGCCGCGCTCACCGTCGACGTCGTCCTGGCGCCCGCGACGTAGATCACCCCGGCCGGGCCTTGACGCGGGTCCGGCACTCTCCAGATATTAGATCGGCGGTCTAATTGGTGCCGCCGTGAGACGCGCGCGGTCCGGCACGGGAGGAGACGGGATGAGCGAGATCGACGAGCGGCACCCCGTGATCGCCCCGCGCCGGGTGCGGTTCGACTGGGCGGGCACGCCGCTGCACTGGATCCCGGACGAGCCGGTCGCCACGCACTTCATCAACGTCCTGCACCTGCTGCTGCCCGCGGGCGAGCGGTGGTTCGTGCACGTCTACAAGGAGGCGCTCCCGCTCGTCCGCGACGACGAGCGCCTCTACCGCGAGGTCAGGGGCTTCATGGGCCAGGAGGCCGTGCACGCCTACTCCCACCAGGGCGTCCTGGACCGGCAGATGCGGGATCAGGGCCTCGATCCGGGCCCGCTCACCGACCGGATCGAGTGGGTGTTCCGGCGGATCCTCGGCGACCGGTGCTGGATCCCGTTCCTGCCCCGCAAGCGCTGGCTGTTCGTGCGGATCGGCGTCATCGCGGGCATCGAGCACTACACGGCGGTGCTCGGGCAGTGGATCCTGGACGCCCGCGAACTGGACGAGGCGGGCGCCGATCCGACGATGATGGACCTGCTGCGCTGGCACGGCGCCGAGGAGGTCGAGCACCGGTCCGTCGCGTTCGACGTCTACCAGCACGTGGCCGGGCGGTACTGGATGCGGTTCATCGCGTTCTTCCTGGGCGTCCTCGCGCTGCCGCTCATGGTCTACGCGGGAGCGGTGTTCCTGTGCCGGGCCGATCCGACGCTGAAGGGCGTCCGCCCGCGGATCCGCGACTACCGTCGGGCGGTGCGGCGCGGGCTGTTCCCCAGCAACCGGTTCATGATCTCCGCCGGCCGCGCCTACCTGCGGCGCGACTACCATCCGTCCCAGGTGTGCTCGACGCAGCGGGCGCTCGACTACCTCGCGGTGTCGCCTGCGGCGCGGGCCGCCGGCCGCCCGGCGTCCTGAGCCGCGCCGCTCACAGCGTGCAGGGCAGGTGCTTGATGCCGTTGATGAAGTTGGAGTAGAGCATCTGCGGCTCGCCGCTCGCCCGGATGTCCGGGACGCGGGTGAACAGCTCCCTGAACATCACCGTGATCTCCTGCCGGGCCAGGTTCGCGCCCAGGCAGAAGTGCGGACCGGGGCCGCCGAACCCGACGTGCGGGTTCGGCGAGCGGGTGATGTCGAAGACGTCCGGGTCGGTGAACACCTCCGCGTCGCGGTTCGCGGAGTTGTAGAACAGCAGGACCTTGTCGCCCGCCCTGTACCGCTGGCCGTTCATCTCGTGGTCGCGGGTCACGGTCCGCCGGAACTGGATGACCGGCGTCGCCATCCGGACGATCTCCTCGACGGCCCCCGGGGCGCGGGCGTCGAAGTCCTCCATCAACAGCGCCCGCTGCTCGGGGTTGTCGGTGAACAGCTTCAGCCCGTGCGTCATCGCGTTGCGGGTCGTCTCGTTCCCGGCCACGACGAGCAGGATGAAGAACGATCCGATCTCCTGGTCGGTCAGCGACTCGCCGTCCACGTTGGCCGAGACCAGCCGCGACACGAGGTCGTCGCCGGGGTCCCGGCGGCGCCTGCGGGCGAGCTTCATCGCCAGGTGGTTCAGCTCGTACCCCGCGGACATCGCCATGAGCAGCCCGTACAGGACGCCGATCCGGGTGATGCCCTCGCGGGTCACGTCCCTGCCGCCGGTGTACTCGGGGTCGCCGAGGCCGAGGATGGTGTTCGTCCGGTCGTACACCATCGGGCGCACCCGCTCGGGAATGCCCATCATGTCGCAGATGACCTGCACGGGGAGCCGTGCCGCGACGTCGGTGACGAAGTCGGCCGACCCCTTGCGCTCCAGGTCGTCGACGATCCGCGTCGCGGTGGCCTGCAGGTCTGTCTCCAGCTTGGCGAGGACGCGCGGGGTGAACGCCCGCGACACGATCCGGCGGATCTTGGCGTGCCGCGGGTCGTCCATGTTGATCATCGAGCCGAAGTAGCGGGCCATGTACCGGGGCAGGTCGGCGATGCTGTTCGAGCACGGCTCGCTGCTGAACACCTCCGGCGTCCGGCTGGCCTCCACCACGTCCGCGTGCCGGGTGAGCGCGTAGTAGCCGCGCCCGGACCGGATGAACGGCAGCTTGAGCTCCGGGAAGAACGCCGGATGCTCCCGCTCGCGCAGCCGCGCGAACGCCGCCAGCCGCCGGTCCGGGGGAAGCGACCAGAAGGCCAGATCGGACAGGTCGTCCTCGGTCGCCCGTGCCGTCGTCGTCACCGCACACCGTCCTCGTGAGTCAGAACGCCGTTCGGTTGCCATCGAACCGAGCCTTCCGGACATCCGTCAAGAGCGATCAGGCGGCCGCCGCGGCCCCGCGGCGCAGGACGGCCCGCTCCGCCGCCGTCCACGCCCCGGACGTCAGCAGGTAAAGCCCGGCCGCCAGGGGCACGAACGCCGCCACGGCGACCGTCCCGAACGGCATCAGCCGCGCGACGGCGCCCACCGGCCCCTCGGCGGTGACCCGCCGCGACGTCACCACGGCCACGACCGCGAGCAGCGCGAACAGCCCGAGGAAGACGAGCGAGGGCGGCGCGAGCAGGCCCCCGCCGAGGACGCCGATCCAGTTCTGCCCGAGCGGCGCCGCGAGCAGCGTGTGCGCGAGCAGCAGGTTCTGGTGCCCGGCGACCGCCGCGGACGTGAACAGGCGGTACATGACCATGAAGAACGGGATCTGCGCGGCCATCGGCAGGCATCCGGCCGCCGGCGTGGCGCCCTCCGCCTTGTACAGCGCGGCCATCTCCCGCTGGAGCCGGTGCGGATCCTTCGCGTGCTTGTTCTGCAGCGCCTGGACCTTGGGCAGGAGCCTGGCCCGCGCCCGCTCGCCCTTGGCGGCCGAGACCGCCAGGGGGACGAGCGCCAGCCGCACCCCGGCGGTGAACAGGACGATCGCCAGCGCGGTGGCCAGGCCCCCGGCCATCGGGTCCAGGGCGTCCGCGAGCCCGCCGACGAGGGCGGCGGCGATGGAGATGGGAATGTCGAACATGGATGAGCCTTCCGGAACGAGGGATCGATGGCGTTCCGGCCGCGTTCAGGCGGCCGCGATCCCCGTTCCGGGCGCTCGCGGACGGGGCCGACCCGCCGCGTCCGGATCGCGCTGCGGCAGGAAGGCGGTCCGCAGCGTCCGCTCCCGCAGGGTCGTCCGTACCCGCGCTCGTGCCGCCCCCTGCCCCCGGCACGCGGCGCGCACTCGCACCGCCGCGAGCACCAGCAGCCCCGCGACGGTCAGCGCGCCCAGCGTGACCAGCACCGGCTGCCCGGGCGCGGACCCGGCCCACTCGGCCACGGCGAACCCCCGCGACAGCGCGAAGATCAGCAGTGACCAGAGCACGAGGAGCCCTTCCGGGTGCGCGACGGCGAGATGTGATCAGTGTGCCACGGCGGCGCGACGATGATCGACCGGTCCCGCGCTCACAGCAGCAGGAGGAGGGCGAGGGCGGAGAGGGACGCGAGGGCCGTGGCGTTCTTCACGGGCGGCATGCGGACGGCCATCGCCGCGTCCCGCCGGTCGTCGCGGGCCAGGTAGGTGAGCAGGGCGCTCAGCGCGCGCCCGGCGCCGAAGGCCGTGCCGGTCAGGACGGTGGTGAGCGCGTCTTCGCGGGCCAGGAGCAGGCCCAGGGCCAGCACGTAGGGCGCCGTGGCGGAGACGTAGGTGCGGACGCCGGTTCCGAGCTCGAAGCCGAACTGGAGGGCGCCCTTCCGGAGGTGGGCCTGCAGGACGTCCTGGGGGATCTGGCGGGCGTTCTGGGGGAGCGGAACGCGGACCAGCCCGGCCTCGCGCGCGGCGCCCAGCCCGGCGACGGCCAGGATCGCGGCGGTGCGGGCGGACGGCGGGAGCGGCGCGGAGAGGCCGGACAGCGACCAGATCACCGTCGCGGTGAGGGTGCCTCCGAGCAGGAGCCCGAGGGTGAAGACGGCCAGGACCTCGCCCTGCCGTACGGGGGCCCGCCAACCTGGCGAGAACAGCACGGATTCGCTGTTGCGCGTTCAGACGCTGCCGGACAGGGAGAACCCGGCGAGCGCGCCGATCGACGCCCAGCAGAGGACGGCGGCGTCCAGGGCGGCGGCCGACACCGCCAGGAGCGCGAGGGCGGCGACGGGCAGGAGCGGGTCGGTCGTGCCCCGCCGCAGCCGCCCGGCGGTCAGTTCTTGCACGCCATCGCCTTGCGGCAGATGGTCTTGTACCAGTTGCCCTTCTTGGATTTCTTCCAGCCGTCATGGCAGCGCCAGGTGACGCCCTTCTTGCAGCTGCCGCAGCTCTTGGCGTAGGCCCAGAGCCAGCCGTCGTAGCCGCCGCCGTAGCACTGGTTGGGACGCAGCTTGTAGCGGCCCGGGTCCGACACGCCGGACTTGTGGAAGCCCTTGTACTTGCCGCTCGTCCGGCAGCACACGCTGCACACCAGGCTGGGCCCGCAGCCGGGGGAGCAGTTGTGGTTGGACGCGTACGAGGGGCAGCGCGGATAGATGTCGTAGTACCCGACCAGCTGGAATCCCGATGCGAGCGCCTCCCGCGCGGGCGGGAAGACGCCGAGGGCCTTCAGCCCGGCGGTGGCGCCCGCGGCGGCGAGCCCGGTGAGGACGCTGCGCCGCACCGGCCGGAACCTCGGCTCGTCCGGGGGCGCGGGGCGCCGCCGGACGCGCTGCGCCCCGGCAGGGCGGGGGCCGCGCAGCGGCGGGACGTCTTCCAGTTCGATCATCGTGCCGCCTCCAGGGTGAGGGCGCGGAGGGCGTCGGGGGAGCCGACGGGCTCGGCGGCCCGCACGCGCCCGTCGGCGCCGACCAGCACGGCGAACGGGGTCGCGGGGACGCGGTAGTCGGCGAACAGGCCGTCCTGCTCGCCGGCCAGCACGCTCACCTCGGGGCGCGGCGCCTCGTCGGGCGCCGGCCCCGCGAAGATCGCGTGCAGCGGCCGTCCGGCCGGAACGGCGGCGAGGACGTCGGCGCACACGCCGCACTCGCGGTCCAGGAAGAGCAGCAGGCCGGGCCCGAGCCGGTCGAAGGCGGGCGCGGCCGCCCCCACCGCGGGGCCTAGCCCGGCGGGCCGGGAGGCCCCCTGGCCGAGCGCGTGGACCTGCCGGACGAGACCGGCGACCACCAGGGCGAGCAGCAGGATCGCCGCCCATGACAGCAGGAGCGCGCTGTTCTGGAAGCTCATCCGGCCGTCCTCCTCTCTTCGGTCATTGCGTGCGGGAGCGTCCAGAGGAGCACGGCGAACACCAGCCCTGCCGCGACCTCCACGGACGACTCGTACAAGGTGGATCCGGCCGGAAGCCCGTACAGGGCGCCGGTGAGGGCGAGCGCGCTGAGCGCGGCGGCCCGTCCCGCGACCCAGCCGGTCATCGGAGTGCCGGCGCCTCCGCATCCGCAGGGGACGCCGCGCCGGACGCGGGCCACGTGCGCCGCGTAGGCCGCGTACAGGGCCAGCAGGGCGGCCGCCGCCCCGCCGGCCGCGCGGGCCGGGCCGTCCAGCCGGAGCAGCGCCGCCGCCGCCCCGGCGGCGCCGATCAGCGCCTCCGCGGCGATCACGGCCGCCGCGGCCGGGCCGGCGAGGGCGGCCGGGAGCACCCGGTGCGCCCGCACCGCCGCGGCCAGCGCCGCGGGGCGCCTGACCTGCCCGGCCAGCGACGCCAGCAGGACGAGCGGGACGGTGACGGCGGCGATCCCGGCGAGCAGCCCGGTCACCGGACCGCCTCGACCGCCAGCCCCGCGAGCCGGCGCGGGACGTCGCGGACCCGGTCCTCCTCGGGCAGCACGGTCACCAGCAGCGACGCCAGCGCCAGCAGGAAGTAGGGGCCCTGGCCCTCCACGGTGTCCCGGAACAGCTCGCCGCCCGCGACGGAGGCGCCGCGCCACGGCGGAAGCCGCCTGCGCGTCGCCGAGGTCAGCGCGGTGATCTCCAGCAGGCCGATCCCCGGCACCTCCTTGACCATCTCGGCGGGGTCGGGGCGGCGTGCCCGGCCGCGCGGCACGGCGGTGATCCCGTCCTCGTGCTCGGTGAGGCGCACGGTGCCGAAGAAGGCCACCGCGTCCGCGGGGCGCCCGTGGTAGAGGTGCGTGAAGACCGCGTGGCGGCGTCCCTCCCACACGGCCGCGAGGACGGGGTCGCTCAGGCCCGTCTCGGCGTCGCGGGTCGCCGTCCGCCCGACCCGCAGCCGCCCGCCCTGGACGCGGAACTCCTGCTCGAAGCGGTCGACCCCGATGTCGGCGGCCCAGGCCAGCGCGTCCTCGCGGGTGCCGCTGGAGATCTCGTGGAGCCGCCCGCCCTCGGCGATCCGTGCCACCGACGTGCACGGCCGCCGCAGGTCGTGGTCGCCGGTGAGGCGGACCCTCACGCCGTCCAGCGACCGGTGGGTGACGTGCTGCCCGCCTGCGGTGCCCTGTCCCCGTGTGCCCATGCCGTCCCCTTTCTGCGGGGACGCGCCCCACAGAAGCGCCGCAGGTAACAATTGCGACGCTACGCGTGATACGTCACTTCAGGGTCAAACCTTCCGGAAGTGGTCACGCCCGGGACCGGGTAGGGTCAACTGCCGGACTCGCGCGGCAGCGGCGTTTCAGCGGCGGCCGTCCCCGGCGCCCTGGGTAGGGTCGTGTGGTTCTCCGGCAGGTAGGCGCGTGAGGTGGAGCCCGTGAGCAAGGTCGATGTGCTGATCCAGCGGCTGGATCCGGAGCTGCCCCTGCCGCGCTACGCCCACGCGGGCGACGCGGGCGCCGATCTGGTCGCGGCCGCCGACGTGGAACTGCCACCGGGCGAGCGCGCCGTCGTCCCCACCGGGATGGCGATCGCCCTGCCGGACGGCTACGCGGCGTTCATTCACCCCCGGTCCGGATTGGGCGCTAGGTTGGGGGTGACCATCGTCAACGCACCCGGTACGGTCGACGCCGGCTATCGGGGTGAGATCAGGGTGACCCTGCTGAACACCGATCCCCGTGCCACGGTGAGACTGCGGCGCGGAGACCGCATCGCGCAGATGGTCGTCCAGCGGGTCGAGCACGCGGTGTTCCACGAGGTCACCGAGCTTCCCGGATCGGCGCGCGGAACCGGCGGGTTCGGCTCCACCGGCGGATTCGGCCCGGCCCCGCGATCCGGGGACAATGAGCACAGTCGAGAAGGAGCGTGAGTCGTGGCTTTTGGACGTCGCCGGCAGGCCGAGGAGCCCGCGGAGGGTCCCGAGGTGACCGAGGAGCCGGCGGAGACCGCCGAGGAGGCTCCCGCCGAGGCGGGGTCGGCCAAGGCAGAGACGCCGGAGGGCGGCCCGTGGGACTCCGAGGAGTCCTTCCCCGAGCTGCAGCGGCTGGATTTCGGGGCTCTCCAGGTGCCGGTCGCGCCGGGGCTGGGTTTCCAGGTGAACTTCGAGGCGACCCAGGTCGACGAGGAGGGCAACCCGCTCGACGGGCGCCCCGTCGCCGTGCTGGTGCAGTACGAGGAGAGCGCCATGCAGCTCCAGGTGTTCGCCGCGCCGAAGCGCAGCGGCATCTGGGACGACGTGCGCCGTGAGACCGCCAAGGACATCCAGGAGGAGGCGCAGGGCCAGACCCAGGAGGGCGAGGGCCCGTTCGGCTCCGAACTGCTGGCGATGGTCCCGGCGGCGCTGACCGAGGAGGTCCTCGCCGAGATGCCGCAGGAGGTCCGCGAGCAGATCCCGGCGGAGTTCGTCGAGCAGGGCTGGGCGCCGCAGATCATCCGCTTCCTCGGCGTGGACGGCCCTCGCTGGTTCCTCCAGGCCGTGGTGCAGGGCGCCGCGATCGAGGACGAGGAGCAGTGGCAGGTCCTGGAGGACGTGCTGCGCGGCGTGGTCGTGCACCGCGGCGACGCCCCGATGCCGCCCCGCGAGCTGCTGGAGCTGCAGATCCCGCAGGAGTTCAGCGAGGCCGGCGAGGACGGGGAAGAGGAGGCCGTGGAGACCTTCGACCCGTTCGAGCGCGGCCCGGAGATCACCGAGGTCCGCTGACCCCACGAGCACCGGACCCGCCCGCCCGCACGCTTTTCGGACGTGCGACCGGGCGGGTTCGCGGCGTCTGGGCCCGGCCGATCTCTTGCCTTGGACCGCCCCGCGGGCGGTCAATCGGGACATGTCCAAGAAGACGCGCAAACGCCGGGCCCGCAAGCGGAGCAAGCACAACAAGGGCAGGCGGCCCAACGCCCGCCACTAACTCCCGATCATCTCGAACGTCATCGCGTGCTCGACGCCCGCCTGCTTCCCGCCCGCCTCGGCCGCGCCGGTGAGGAACGCCTCGGCGTCGAACCCGGCGCCGAGCTCGGCGAAGTACACGCGGTGCGCGAGCAGCGAGTCGATGCCGGCCCTCAGGTGGCCGGTGACGTCCACGTAGTGGGTGGGCTGCGGCGACCCGCCGAACAGCGCGAACCGCACGCCCTGCCACGGTTCGAGGCCGAGGTCGCGGAACACCCACCGGTTGGCCGCGTCCCGGACCGCGTCCGCGACCGCGAGGCCGAGCGCCCGGTGGTCGGCCATGTTGAAGCCGCCGCCGGGGAAGGTCTCGCGGAAGTTGACGGACAGCACCACCTCGGGCCGGTGCCGCCGGATCGCCGCGGCGAGCATCCGCCGCAGCGGCAGGCCGTACTCCAGCGTGCCGTCCGGAAGGTCGAGGAACTCGACCTCACGGACGCCGACGATCCGCGCCGCCTCGACCTGCTCGGCGCTGCGGATCCGCCGGACCTCGCCGGGGTCCATCGAGTCGATCCCGGCCTCCCCGCGGGTGGCCAGCACCTCCGCCACGGTCTTGCCCTGGCCCGTCCACTTGGCGACCGCCGCCGACGTCCCGTACTCCAGGTCGTCGGGGTGCGCCACGATCGCGAGCGCGCGTTCCCAGTCCTCAGGCACCTCGTCCATGCCCCCATCCTCCCCCGGACGGCGGCCGATCGTCACAGGTAGCGGAGCCAGAGGTACGGGGTCGCCAGGGCGACCGTCACGAGCGTGACGACGAGGCCGTAGCGGGTGAAGCGCCAGAAGCTGATGGGCGTGCCGTTGCGCGCGGCGATGCCGAGCACGACCACGTTGGCGCTGGCCCCGATGGCGGTGGCGTTGCCGCCGAGGTCGGCGCCGAGGGCGAGGGCCCACCACAGCACGTGCCCGTCGGCGCCGGGGTGCCGCTGGACGAGGTCGGAGACGATCGGGCTCATCGTCGCCACGTAGGGGATGTTGTCCACGATCGCCGACAGCCCGGCGGACGCCCACAGCAGCAGCATCGTGGCGGCGCCGAGGCGGCCGGCGGTGGCGTCCGCCGCGGCCCTGGAGATCTCGCCGATGACGCCGGTCTCGACGAGGCCGCCGACCATGACGAACAGGCCGGCGAAGAAGACCAGCGTGGGCCACTCGACCTCGCTGAGGGCCTCCTCCGTGGTCACCCTGGTCGCGGCGACGAGCAGCCCGGCGCCGAGCAGCGCCACCACGGACGGCTCGTAGTGCAGGACGGGATGCAGCACGAACGCCACGATCACGATGGCGAGGACGGCGAGCCCCTGCGCGAGCAGGCGGCGGTCGGTGATGGCCTCCCGCTCCTCCAGCTCCATGATCTCGGCGGCGAGGTCCGGGTCGTAGCGGAACGCCGAGCGGAACAGCCACCGGCACAGCAGGCAGAACACGACCATCAGCACCACGACCAGCGGGGCCAGATGGACCAGGAAGTCGTTGAACGACAGGCCGCCCCGGCTGGCGATGATGATGTTGGGCGGGTCGCCGACCAGGGTCGCGGTGCCGCCGATGTTGGACGCCATGACCTCGGCGATGAGGTACGGCTCGGGCGCCAGCGCGAGCCGCTCGCAGACGAGGAACGTGACGGGCGCGACCAGCAGGACGGTGGTGACGTTGTCCAGCAGCGCGGACGCCCCCGCCGTGAGCACGACCAGCATCACCATGAGCCGGTAGGGGCGCCCCCGCGCGCGTTTGGCGGCCCAGATCGCCACGTACTCGAACACGCCCGTCCGGCGCAGCACCGAGACGATGACCATCATGCCGAGCAGCAGGAAGATGACGTTCCAGTCGATCCCGGACTCGGAGGAGAAGAACGCGCCCCGGGCGTCGGTGATGTGCAGCAGGAGCATCAGGCCCGCGCCGCCGAGCGCGACCGCCGTCCGGTGCACCTTCTCCGACGCGATCAGCACGTACGCGCAGACGAAGATGACGATCGCGGCGGTGGCCTGCACAGAACCTCCTGGACGGCATGCGGATGACGGGACCTGCCGACCGGACTTCCCTGCGCACCACCGGTGACTCTAACCGTCCGGGCACGCCGCGGAGGAGGCCGGGCCCGGCGATGGTGGGGTTTTGCCTACCCCGATCGGAGTGCTGGACCCATCCTCCGCGGCGCCGCGCGTCCGTAGCTTCGTGTCCCGAAGGCGCCCCGCGAGGGGGCGCCGGGCGGAGGTGAGGACGATGTTCGGACGCAGGGGACCGGAGCCCGCGCACCGGGTGCCGGGTGAGGCGCTCCGGCTGGAGAACGTGCGCCGGGTGTACGGCCCCGAGGGCAACCGGGTCGTCGCGCTGGACGGCGTGTCGCTGTCGCTGCCGACCGGGTCGTTCACCGCGGTCATGGGCCCGTCCGGGTCCGGCAAGAGCACGCTGCTGCAGTGCGCCGCGGGCCTGGACCGTCCCACCGGGGGCCGCGTCTTCGTCGACGGTGCGGAGCTGACGGGCGACGGGGAGGCGGAGCTGACGAAGTTCCGGCGGGAGCGGATCGGCTTCGTCTTCCAGCAGTTCAACCTGCTGCCGACGCTGTCGGTCATGCAGAACACGGTGCTCCCCCTGAAGCTCGCCGGCCGCAAGGTGGACAAGGACCGGGCGCGGGCCGTCCTCGGGCGGGTGGGCCTCGGCGAGCGGCTCGGGCACCTGCCCGCGGAGCTGTCCGGCGGGCAGCAGCAGCGGGTGGCGATCGCGCGGGCGCTGCTCACCCGGCCGCGGGTGCTGTTCGCGGACGAGCCGACCGGCGCGCTCGACACCCGCAGCGCCCGCGACGTGCTCGGCCTGCTGCGCGAGTCGGTGGCCGCGTTCGGGCAGACGGTGGTGATGGTGACCCACGACCCCGTCGCCGCGTCCTTCGCCGACGCCGTGCTGTACCTGGCCGACGGGCGGATCATCGGCCACCAGCCCGCGCCGACCGCCGAGTCCGTCGCGGAGCGGATGACGCACCTGGCCGACGAGGTCGAGCGCCAGCGCATGACGGCGGGGGCGTGAGATGTTCGCACTGGCGATCGGTTCCCTGCGCAGGCGCGCGGGCGCGTTCACGGCGAGCTTCCTCGCCCTGTTCCTCGGCTCGACGATCATCATGGCGTTCGCCTCGATGCTGGACACCGCCGCGTCGGGCGGCGCGACCGGGGAGGCCCAGAGCACGCTGGTCATCATGGCGAACGTCGTCGGCGGCTGGGGGCTGCTGCTCGTGGTGTTCGCGGTCACCTCCACGCTGACCCTCTCGGTGCGGCAGCGGGCCTCGGAGATCGCGCTGCTCAAGAGCGTCGGCGCGACCCCGGCGCAGCTCGCCCGGATGATCGTCGGCGAGGCGGCCGCGCTGGCGGTGGCCGCGGCGCTGCTCGCGATCGTCCCCGGGATGGTGGCCGGCCGGGGCGTGCTCGGCCTGCTGCACGACACGGGCCAGGTGCCCCCGGAGATCGGCCACAGCTTCGGCCCGGTCGCGCTGTCGATGGGGATCGGCATCACGACGGTCTCCGCGACCGCCGCCGCGCTGATCACCGCCCGGCGCGCCACCCGCGCCGGCGTCGCCGACTCGATGCGGTCCGCGGCGGTGGACACCGGGAGGCTGAGCAGGAAGCGCATCGTCTTCGCGGTCCTGTTCCTGCTGCTGGCGCTGGACGAGGCGGTCATCACGGTCACGCTGATGGACGGCAAGGGCAGCGACGTGATGGCGACGTCCGGGCAGGCCGACATCCTCGCCGCGATCGGGCTGGCGCTGCTGGCTCCGGCGATCATGCGGCGGGCGACGGCCCTGCTGGGCCGGCCGCTGCGCGCGTTCGGCGCGGCCGGCGAGCTGGCGGCCGCCACCATGCGGCGCCGGACGGGCGCGCTGGCGTCCGCGGTCACCCCGGTCATCCTGTTCGTCGGCACGGCCGTCGGGACGCTCTACCTCCAGGCCACCGAGAACGCGGCGATGGAGGCCGCCGGGCTGGCCAAGACGGCCGAGCAGAAGAGCATCGAGACGCTCAACTTCGTCGTCATCGGCATGGTGGTGCTGTTCACGGCGATCATGCTGGTCAACACGCTGGTCGCGGCGACCGCGCACCGGCGCCGCGAGTTCGGGCAGACCCGGCTCGCCGGCGCGACCCCGCGCCAGGTGCTCGCCTCGGTGGCGCTGGAGTCGGCGGTGCTGACGGTGACCGGCGTGGCCTGCGGGACGGTCGCCTCGGTGTTCACGATCGTGCCCTTCGGGCTGGCCCGCCGCGACTCCGCCGTCCCGGCCGGGGACGCGTGGACCTACCTCGCGGTCGTCGCGCTCGCCGCCGCCCTGACCGGCGCCACGACGTGGGCCGCCACCCGCCGCGCGATCCGCGTCCCCGCCGTGGAGGCCGCCCTCCGCTGACCGCCCGGCTTGTCTTCGCGTGGGTGCTCGCCCATACTGGGTGAGCACTCACTCATTTAGGAGCGGACATGGCGGGATCGGTGGAGGCCTCGCGCGGCGGGTTCCCGGTGGCGGCCGCCGTCCGGGGCCTGCGGGCGTTCTGGACGCGCGGCCGCCGGGTCGAGCGCGCCGCCTACGCCGTCGGGGCGGCGCTCATCGCCTCGGGGCTGCTGCACCTGGTCGTGTTCGCGGTCGACGGCGGCCCGTGGACGGGACCGGTGTCATGGCGCAAGCCCGTCACCTTCGGGCTCTCCTTCGGCCTGACGCTCCTCACGATCGCGTGGGTGAGCACGTTCGTCCGGCTGGGCGACCGCGCGCGGACCGCGATCCTCGGCGTGTTCGCCGCCGACTGCGTCGCGGAGGTCTCCCTCATCACCCTCCAGGCATGGCGCAAGGTCCCGTCCCATTTCAACGAGGAGACGGCGTTCGACACGGTCGTCACCCGGATGCTGGCGGCGGGCGGCGGGATCCTGGTCGTCACGCTGGTCGCGCTCGCGGCCGCCTCCTTCCGCCGGAACGGGGAGACCGCGCCGAGCATGCGGCTGGCCGTCCGGTCCGGCTTCGCCGCCCTGATGCTCGCGCTGGCCTCCGGCGCCGCCATGATCGCCCGCGGGGTCACGGCGGTGGAGTCCGGCGACCAGCAGGCCGCCTACCACGTGGTCGCCGCGCTGAAGCCGGCGCACTTCGTGACCATGCACGCGATCCTCGTCCTGCCGCTGCTGGCCTGGCTGCTCACGTTCACCGGCCTGCCCGAGACCCGCCGCGTCCGGGCCGTCGCCCTCGCCTCCGGCGCCTACTGGGCGGTGGCGGCGCTGGTCATCGCGGTCTCCGCCGTCCGCTTCGCGACCGCCTGAACCGTCCGCCGGACGGGCGATCCGCCTTCGGCGACCGGGCCGTGCGTTCCAGGCCGGGCGGCGCGCCGTCCAGGATCTCACCGCCGAGGGCCTCACGGAGCGCGGCGGCCGTCGCCTCGGCGTGCGTCCCGTGCACGGCGGTATGGACGACCGTGCCGAGCGCCGGGTGCTCGACGATGTGGAGGGCGGTCTCCTCGTCCATGGTCGTGTAGATGGCCTCCTTCCAGCCCGAGCCGTCGGTGTCCCTGCCGACGACGGCGATGTTCCAGTCCTCTGTAAAGGCCCAGACGGCCGCCCTCTCGGCGTCATCGGTGGCGAGGCGGACCCAGACGACCGGGCGCGGGACGGCCCGGTTCGGGATCCCCGGCCGGACCGTGACCCAGTCCTCCTCGCCCTCCACCGGCCGCGCGGGAGCAAGGACGCCCGTCGGCCGCTCCCGGGGCGCCTCCCGCATCACCACCGGCGCATGGACGAGTTCGGCGGCGACCGCACGCGCGTACTCGGCCGCCTCCCGGACGTCGCCATCGCCGTGGCCGAGAGCGCGCTGGAGCAGATCCGCGGTCTCCGGATCGGGCTCAGCGCCGCCCGTGGCCATCATCAGCGCGACGAGCGTCCAGGGCGCGTCGGAGAGCGTCCCCTCCAGTTGCGCGCGCAGCGTCTGCTCCGTCCAGACCTGGACGTGTTCGCCGATGACCGCCCGGATCGCCACGGCCTCGTCCGCGGACTCCGCCCGGACGAACACGGCCTTCACCCCGACCTCGTCGGCCGCCACCTCGATCAGCAGGGTCCGGCCCGACGCGTCCGCGTACACGTCGGCGAGGGTCTCACCGCCGAAACCGCCGTTTCCGTAGTACGCGAACGTCAGGCCCGTCGCGTCGGCGAGCGCGCTCAGGAGCGCGTCGTCGACCCCGTCCTCGTACCGGATCACGAGCGCGCTCCGGTACGGGCCGACGTCCACAGGAGTGATCATCCGGGTACGGTACCGGCGCCCGGGAACACGCGTCCGCCCCGAGCCGGGCTCGGGGCGGACGGGAGTTCGGTGCGCGCGGGTTCAGTGCGCGCGGGCGCGGCGGGGGAGGAGGAAGGCGACGAGGAACGCGGCGGCGGTGAGCCCGGCCGTCAGGACGGTGACCTGCTCGGCGGCCTCCAGCGCGGCGGGCGCGGCGAACCGTCCGGCCACCGGGGCGCCGACCGCCCCGAAGAAGACCGTGCCGAGGACCGCGATGCCGAGCGACGCGCCGAGCTGCTGCACCGACTCCAGCGCGGCCGAGCCGGAACCCACCTCGTGGTCGGCGATGTCCGCGACGATCACGTCGAACAGCGGGACGAAGATCATGCCCATGCCGGCGCCGAACAACAGCAGCGGCGCGGCCAGGTGCCAGCCGCCGACGCCCGTCCCGGCCGCCTCGAACACCGCGTACAGGGCGGCCAGCCCGGCGAGCATGAGCAGCAGCCCGAGGTGCAGGATCCGGCGGCCCAGCCGGGCCATCGTCATGCCGCTGAACGCCGACCCGGCGAACGCCCCGGCCGCCCAGGACGACATCGCCAGGCTCGCGGCCAGCGGCGTGTAGCCGAGGCCGAGCTGGAGGAACAGGCCGGTGGCGAGGGAGAACCCGGCGATCGCGCCGAAGAAGACGACGACGAACAGCACGCCCGAGGAGTAGGCGCGGCCGGCGAACACGCTCAGCCTGACCAGCGGCGTCCGTCCCCGGCGGGCGCGGCGCAGCTGGTGCAGGGCGAACAGGGCCAGGACGGGGAACGATCCGGCGAGCAGCGCGAGCGACCAGGCCGGCCAGCCGAGCTCGCGGCCCTGGACGAGGGGGTAGACCAGCATGCTCATGCCGAGGCCTCCGAGCAGCATCCCGGAGACGTCCAGGCCGCCCGAGCGGTCGGCGGCGGACGGGGCGGGCAGCGCCCTGGCGCCCACGATCAGCGCGTAGGCGCCGACCGGCACGTTCACCAGGAAGATCGCGCGCCAGCCGGTGCCGAACAGGTCGGCGTCGATCAGCAGGCCGGCGACCACCGGGCCGAGGATGGTGGCCAGCCCGATCACGGGTCCGAACAGGGCGAACGCCTTGCCGGTGTGCGCGCCGAACAGGTCGCGGATCAGCCCGAACCCCTGCGGGATCATCACCGCGGCGCACAGGCCCTGCGCGACCCGGGCGGCGATCAGGCTCTCCGGCGACCAGGCGAACGCGCACGCCGCCGACATCGCCGTGAACGCGGCCGCGCCCGCCAGCAGGACGGGCCGCCGCCCGAACATGTCGCCGAGCCGCCCGCCGGTCAGCAGCGCCACCGCGAGGGCGAGCGTGTAGCCGGCGGCCGTCCACTGCAGCGCGGAGAAGGAGCCGCCGAGGTCCGCGCGGATCGCGGGCGCGGCCACGTTCACCACGGTGGAGTCGAGCAGGTTCAGCAGCGTGGCGGCCAGGATCGCCGAGAGTCCGAGCCAGCGGCGCGGGGCGCCGTCGGCCGGCCGCGTCCCGGCTACGGGCGCCGGGGTTTCGAGGGTGGCGGTCATGATCCGTCCTTCCATCCTGGAGCGGAATGCTCTGTTCCGATAATAGCAGAACGGAATGCTTCATTCCACATTGCGGCCGGCCGGGTTCCGGCGGCGGGCAAGGGGTCCGCTTCGTCCGGGGATGCCATACGCTTCGAGGTATGGACGAGGTTTCGGCCAGTACCCCGCCGGGGGCGGGGCCCCGCGGACGCGAGCGCGGGAAGGGCGGACTGCGGCGCTTCCTGCGGCGCATGGCGTCCACCAAGGCCGAGCTGGAGGCCGAGGAGCTGCAGAAGACCACTGGCGACGAGGGCGCGACGCCGATCACCGACTGCGCCGCGCGCAAGCGGCACTGCGTGGCGGGTACGCTACGTACCGTGACGCTCCGTCCCCGGGGCGGCGCACCCGCCCTGGAGGCCGAGCTCTACGACGGCACCGACGTGATCAACCTGGTCTGGCTCGGCCGCCGCAAGATCGCCGGGATCGACCCGGGGCGCCGGCTGCGCGCCGAGGGACTGGTGAGCGAGCAGGACGGGCGCAAGGTCATGTTCAATCCGCGATACGAGCTGCGCGGCGGCGCGTGAGGCCGCGGCGAACCGCCGGGAGAGCGACGTGAGCGAAACGGAAACGGGCACCGCGCGGGAGACCGCCGCACACGACACCGTGGAGGCGGCCGTCCGCGCCCAGCTCACCAAGGCGCTCGGCGGCGTGCGCGGCATGGTCGAGGCGGCGGTCCCGACGATCGCCTTCACCGGCACCTACGTCGCCGCCAAGGACGTCAAGCTCGCCGTCGGCGCCGGTGTCGGCGCCGCGGTGGTGCTGCTCCTGGTCCGGCTCGCGCAGCGCTCCAGCCCGCAGTTCGTCCTCAACAGCCTGATCGGCATCGCGATCGCCGCGTTCTTCGCGCTGCGCTCGGGCAAGGCCGAGAACGCCTTCCTGCCCGGCATCATGCTGAACGCCGGCTACGCCGCCGCGATGATCTTCTCGATCGCGGTGCGCTGGCCGGTCGTCGGCTTCATCATCGGATCGGTCACCGGCGACCCGACCGCCTGGCGGGCCGACCCCGGGATCGTCCGGCTGTGCTCCCGGCTCACCTGGCTGCTCGTGCTGCCCTGCGCCGCGCGCGTCGCCGTCCAGTACCCGATCTACCTCGCCGACGGCGACCAGAGCGGCCTGCTCGGCACCGCGAAGATCGCGATGGGCTGGCCGCTCCAGGTCGCCGCACTGGGCGCCATGGTCTGGCTCCTCACCCGCGGCCGCACCCCGATCACCCCCGGGGCCCCGGCCGAGAACAAAGAACCCGCCTAGCGAACTCCGGCCTGGCCTCCACCTTCTCGCCGTACCTTCTTCGCGCCGACCTCAGCCGTCGCAGCAACCACGCGACAACCTCAATGGTCGCGATCGCGTCCGAAGGCAGGTTCGAGCTTGCGAGAACCTGATCGCGCAGCGAGCCGCCAAGGCGAGTCGGAGCGATGCCAGCGATCGCCCGCGTTTCTCGACGATGGAGGGCCGCCAAGCCCGAAGGAGGAGAGAAATGCCAGTTATCTACCGCCGAGGAGTTCGGCGAGTTCGTCTTCGACGTCCTGGCTGGCCACGAACATCAGCTCGTCGCCCGGCTCCAGGGTGTCGTCGGGGGTGGGGACCAGCACCCGGCCCTCGCGCAGGATCGCCACCAGCGCGGTGTCGCGCGGCCAGTCCACCGATCCGACGCGCTCGCCGCCGAGGGGGGCGTCGTCGGGGAGCGTCAGCTCCACCAGGTTGGCCTCGCCCTGCCGGAACGTCATCAGCCGGACGAGGTCGCCGACGCTGACGGCCTCCTCCACCAGCGCCGACAGCAGCCGCGGCGTGGAGACCGCCACGTCCACGCCCCACGACTCGTTGAACAGCCACTCGTTGTTCGGGTGGTTGATCCGCGCCACCACCCGGGGCACCCCGTACTCGGTCTTGGCCAGCAGCGACACGACCAGGTTGACCTTGTCGTCGCCGGAGGAGGCGACCACCACCTGGCAGCGCTCCAGCGCCGCGTCGTCCAGCGCGGCGATCTCGCACGCGTCGGCCAGCAGCCACTCCGCGCGCGGCACCATCTCCACCTTGATGGCCTTCGGGCTCTTGTCGATCAGGAGCACCTCGTGCCCGTTCTCCAGCAGCTCCTGGGCGATGGACCGGCCCACCGCGCCCGCCCCCGCGATCGCGACCCGCATCACGCGTCCTCCCCGTTCCGCGCCGCGACCGCGGCGTTGACACGCTCCAGGTCGTCGGCCTCCGCCATGATGTGCACGATGTCGCCGTCCTGGATCACCGTGTCCCGCTCGGGGACGAGCGCCTCGCCCATCCGGGACAGGAACGCCACGCGCGTCCTCGCGTGCTCCTCCAGCTCGCCGACCTTCTCGCCCACCCACAGGTGGCCGGAGTCCAGCTCGGCGAGCACGACCGCGCCGGTCGGGTCGCGCCACAGCGGCTCGGCGCCCTCGGGGAGCAGGCGGCGCAGGATCTGGTCGGCCGTCCACCGGACGGTCGCGACCGTGGGGATGCCGAGGCGCTGGTAGACCTCCGCCCGGCGCGGGTCGTAGATCCGGGCCACCACGTTGTCGACCCCGAACGTCTCGCGCGCCACCCGCGCGGAGATGATGTTGGAGTTGTCGCCGCTGCTGACGGCCACGAACGCCGACGCGCGCTCGATGCCCGCCTCGGCGATGACCTCGCGGTCGAACCCGAACCCGGTGATGCGGCGGCCCCGGAACCCGCTGCGGAGCCGGCGGAACGCCTCCGGGCTCTGGTCGATGATGGCCACCGAGTGACCCTTGTCCTCCAGGATGTGGGCGAGCGTCGAGCCGACCCGCCCGCATCCCATGATCACGATATGCACGGCCGTTCCCTCTTCCGTCCAGGGGGACGCTCCCCCTGTACCCCCCGCGCCGGGCACGGCATTCGCCGCCGACACCGCGCCGCACCCGAGGACCGTTTCCTCTGAATGATCCCTGCCGGGCTGCAAACCTACACATCCGCCCAGGCGAGTACTACTCAACCAGCAATCCGCCGGGGCGGCGAGGCGCCCGCGGGGGCGGGGGCGGCCGGGCGCTGCGCGGCGCCCCGCAGGGGCTAGAGTCTCGTTGCGTGTCAAAGGTTCCGGACCTCGCGAAGCGGCTCCTCCTCGGTCGCGCGCTGAGCAGCGCCCAGCAGCACGAACAGCTGCTGAAGAAGCGCATCGCGCTGCCCGTCTTCGCGAGCGACGCACTGTCGTCGGTCGCCTACGCCCCGCAGGAGATCCTCCTCGCGCTCGGTGCCGGCGGCCTCGTGATGTACCACTACACCCCGTGGATCGCCGCGGCCGTCGTGATCATCCTGCTGACCGTGGTCGCCTCCTACCGGCAGAACGTCCGGGCCTACCAGAGCGGCGGCGGCGACTTCGAGGTCGCCACCACCAACCTCGGCGGCAACTGGGGCGTCGTGGTGGCGAGCGCGCTGCTGGTCGACTACGTCCTCACCGTGGCGGTGTCGGTGTCGTCGGGGGTGGAGAACCTCGGCGCCCTGCTGAAGTTCATGCAGCCGCACGAGGTCGCCGTCGCGATCGTCATCGTCGTGCTGCTCACCCTCGGGAACCTGCGCGGCCTCAAGGAGGCCGGGGTCGCCTTCGCGATCCCCACCTACCTGTTCATGTTCGCGGTCTTCGGCATGCTGGCGTGGGGACTGGTCCGGCTGGTGTCGGGCGCCCAGCTGCAGGCCGAGACGGCGCACTACGAGGTCCGCGGCGACGAGATGGGCATCGCCGGGTTCGCCCTGGTGTTCCTGCTGCTGCGGGCCTTCTCCTCCGGCTGCGCCGCGCTGACCGGGGTCGAGGCGATCAGCAACGGCGTGCCCGCGTTCAAGAAGCCCAAGGGCGAGAACGCCGCCACCACCCTGCTGGCGCTCGGGCTCGTCGCGATGACGCTGTTCGGCGGCGTCACCGCGTTCGCCTACATCACCGACGCGAAGTTCGCCGAGCCCGACCAGGGCAGCCAGCTGATCGATCCGTCCACCGGCAAACCCGTCACCGACGCCGACCCGGTGATCGCGCAGGTGGCGCACACGGTGTTCAGCAACTTCACCCCCGGGTTCGCGCTCGTCACCGCGATGACCGCGCTGATCCTGTTCCTCGCCGCCAACACCGCGTTCAACGGGTTCCCGGTGCTCGGCTCGGTGCTCGCGCAGAACCGCTACCTGCCGCGCCAGCTCCACACCCGCGGCGACCGGCTCGCCTACAGCAACGGCATCATCATCCTCGCCACCATGGCCGGGCTGTTGATCTACGCCTACGACGCGTCCGTCAGCCGGCTGATCCCGCTCTACACCGTCGGCGTGTTCGTGTCGTTCACCGTCAGCCAGGTCGGCATGGTCCGGCACTGGAACCGGCTCCTGGCCACCGAGCCGGACGCGGCGCAGCGCCGCCGGATGCGCACCTCCCGCGGGATCAACGCCTTCGGCGCGACCCTCACCGGAATCGTCCTGGTCGTCGTGCTGATCACCAAGTTCGCGCTCGGCGCCTACATCGTCTGCATCGCGATGCCGCTGCTGTTCCTGCTGATGAAGGCGATCAGGCGGCACTACGACCGGGTCGCCGCGGAGCTGGTGCCCTCCGGCGAGGACGTCGCGCTGCCCGCCCGCAACCACGGCATCGTGCTCGTCTCCAAGATCCACAAGCCGACGCTGCGGGCCCTGGCCTACGCCCGCGCCACCCGCCCGTCCACCCTGGAGGCGGTGACCGTCGCGGTGGACCACGAGGAGTCGCAGCGGCTCCAGCAGGAGTGGGACGCCCTCGACATCCCCGTCCCGCTGAAGATCCTCGACTCCCCGTACCGGGAGATCACGCGCCCCGTCCTGTCCTACGTCAAGGGGGTCCGGCGCAAGAGCCCCCGCGACGTCGTCACCGTGTTCATCCCCGAGTACGTCGTCGGCCACTGGTGGGAGCATCTCCTGCACAACCAGAGCGCGCTGCGGCTGAAGGGCCGGCTGCTGTTCCAGCCGGGCGTGATGGTGACGAGCGTCGCCTGGCAGCTGCAGTCCTCCGACCGGCTCAAGGGGCGCAAGGAGCCGCCGGGGCCCGGCTCGTCCCGGCGCCCGCCGCGGGCCGGAACGCGCCCCGGGGCCGGTAGTGTTTCGGACCGTGACTGAACTCGAACCCGACGTCCTCGAACTGGAGGTCGGCAACGTCGCCAACGGCGGTTTCTGCGTCGCCCGGCACGAGGGGCGCGTGGTCTTCGTCCGGCACGCCCTGCCCGGCGAACGGGTGAGGGCCCGCGTCACCGACCGCACCAAGAACTTCCTCCGCGCCGATGCCGTGGAGATCATCGAGGCGTCCCCCGACCGGGTGCAGGCGCCCTGCCCGTTCGCCGGTCCCGGGCGGTGCGGCGGCTGCGACTGGCAGCACGCCTCCCTGCCCGCCCAGCGGGCGCTGAAGGCCGCGGTCGTGCAGGAGCAGCTGGAGCGGCTCGCAGGGATCACCCGCACGGTCGTCGTCGAGGAGGTCCCGTACCCGGTCGACGGCGAGGTGGTGCCGCAGCCGGGGCTCGGCTGGCGCACCCGCGTCCAGTTCTCGGTCTCCTCCGGCGTCGTCGGCCTGCGCAAGCACCGCTCGCACGACATCGAGCCGGTGGACGAGTGCCTGATCGCCCACCCCGGCGTGGAGCTGATGGGCATCGAGCGCAAGCGCTGGCCGGGCGCGTCGGGCGTCGAGGGCGTGGTGTCGGCGAGCACGGGCGACCGCCTCGTCGTGCTGCGCGGCCGCGACCGCCGCAAGATCCGCGTCCCGCGGCTGGACGTGCCGGTCCGGCTCGTGCGCGGCAAGCCCGAGCCGGGCTCGGGGCTCCCGTACGTGCGCGAAGAGGTCTCCGGGCGGCTCTACCAGGTCAGCGGCAGCGGCTTCTGGCAGGTCCACCCCGGCGCCGCGCAACTGCTCGCCGACGCCGTCGTGGACGCCCTCGAACCGAAGCCCGGCGACATCGCCCTCGACCTGTACTGCGGCGTCGGCCTGTTCGCCGGCGTCCTCGCCGACCGCGTCGGCGGCGACGGCCTCGTCGTCGGCATCGAGTCGGACGGCCAGGCCGTCCGCGACGCCCGCTTCAACCTGCGCGACCTGCCGAACGTCTCGATCGAGCGGGGCTCCGTGGAGGAGGTCGTCGCCGACCTGGAGTTCGGCCGCGCGTCCTCGGGCTCGCGCACCCAGAACAAGCGCGGCACCGGCCACCACGGAGGCTCCCGCGTCCGCAAGGCCGACCTCGTCGTCCTCGACCCGCCCCGCACCGGCGCGGGCCGCGAGGTCGTCGACCACATCACCCGCGTCGCCGGCCGCAAGATCGCCTACGTCTCCTGCGACCCGGCGACCCTGGCCCGCGACCTCGCCTACTTCAGCGAACGCGGCTGGACCCTCGAGTCCTTCCGCGCCTTCGACGCCTTCCCCATGACCCACCACGTAGAGTGCCTCGCCACCCTGGTCAAGGGATAGGATCGGCGCTGACCTGCACTGATTCTCTTGGGTGCGTTTCAGTGCGGGTCAGTGCGACCCCCTGTATTTCAAGATCATGGCGCATGGATCGCGCACGGTCATGAACGCGTGAACGTCAGGGCCGCGCCATCTCGCGGCCCGAATCGGGGCTGAACGGGCTGCGCCTGTGAGACGAGCGTGGCCGGATGGTGACAGCGAGCTATCTCGTGTGAACCGTTCACCGAAGGTGAGGCGTCCAACACGCGTTCCTCCGCCGTCGGCAGATCACGACAGGACCGTCCATGCGCAGCCTCACCATCATTGCCGCACTTCCCGCGGCCGCTCTGGCCCTCACCGCGTGCGGCGGCACCGCGGACAATGCCGCCCCGACCAAGACCGTGACCGTCGCACCGCCCAGCGCGACCGCGCCCGCGAGCACGCCGACGGTCCCTCCGAGCAGCGCGAAGCCTCCGGCCGCGAAGAAGATCCGCGTCCCGAATGTGGTCGGGAAGAACCACCAGGCCGCGCAGGACCTCATGCAGGCGGCCGGCCTCTGGATGCTGCGGGAGGAGGACGCGACCGGACAGGGACGGATGCTCATCCTGGACCGCAACTGGCAGGTGGTCCGCCAGAACCCGAAGGCCGGGACGAGCGTCGCGCCGGAGGCCACGATCACCCTGTACTCCAAGAAGATCGGGGAGTAGGCCCCCGTTCACCCGCCCGTCAGCCCCTGGCCGGCGGGCGCCATTCCACTGGCAGGACGTACTCCACCTCGTAGCGGTCCGTGGGCACCACGATGTCGGCCGTCTCCACCGCCCGCTCCGCCGTGCGATAGGTCCGCTAAATGACCATGACCACGGCCCCGAGCGCCTCACCGAGCAACTCCGTCTCGGACTGGAGTACCGGCCGCGCCGTCACGACCTCCTGCACCGACTCGACGTGCTGCTCCCCGGGTGGAGGATTGAGGGGAGTGACTTGCCGTCCCTCCCGTTTCGTGCCGTTCGGGAAGGGGGCGGCGAGAAGACGATCATTCTGGGTGCCGGTTCCGCTGACGCGCTGTGGAACCTGCTGTCCCAGCAGGACGCCGCTGAAAGCGGACGCGCGCTTCTGGCGCTGGGCAAGGCGCTGGTGGAGCGCGGTGCGACGGTCATCGAGCACGGCGGCAGCATCGTCACCAGGACGCGGACCGGGGTCGCTCGTTCGGTCGGTGCGCTGCGGGGCCGGTTCGTCTGGGACTCCGGGCTCGATCTCGGCCCGACCGGCGACGTGGGCGAGGTCGCCGGGAAGATCGTGCGGCTGCTCGGCCTGGAGCCGCACCCGCAAATGTCGGTGCTCGCCCGGCGCATGGGCGTGCGCGGCTACGCCGTGGACATCTCCGCTTCGGAGATCACCGTGACGACCCCTCTCGGCGTCTCACCACCGCGTGCCGTGCGGGTCACCTGCGAGCCGCGGCCGACGGACGAGGACCGCGACTGGTTCTGGACGCACTGGGGTGACGCGCTCGCTGAGGCCGGCGACATCACCGGCGCGGAGGTCGCCCTCGTCGGGCTGCTGGCAGCCCAGCCGTGACCCGGGCCCACCCATGCCACAGCGGCTGAGGCCTAGGCGAACACAACACAGAGTGTGTCCGCTTGACCCTGTAGCGTGACTCGCGCGTGTGAGTGGCGCGACGACAGGAGGGGATATGCGACTGCCCCGATGGGCTCCATGGGTCGGGGGCGTGTTGGGCGATTCTCCGGCCATCACCAGCGTGAAGCCCTTCGCCGACGCGGGGATCACCGATCCCCGGTTCGGGCACATCATTACTCTGACCACGGGCGCCCAGATCGAACTGCAATGGGTACGGACCAGTCCGTCGTCGGGCGATGAGCACGATGAGGTCCCGGTCACTGGGGATCCGCCCGTGCCGGTGACCCTGCCGGAACTGCCGAGTTCGGGCCGGACGTCAATCCGCCTGATCGAGCAGCACCTCGCCGCGCTCATCGTCAACGGGGGGAACCCGGAGATCCGGGCGGTCGAGCGGAAGTCGACCCGCGCGGAAGCCGGCCTGCGGCCGTGCTGCGTCATCGTGCGCATGCACAGCGGTGCCGACATCTTCGGCGTGTTCCGAAGCCTGGCGCCTGCCGGTGCCTCGCTCGGCGGGGGTGGTTTCCAGCAGGGGGAGGAGGTGTGAATGAGAGTCCGGCCCGGAACTTGAAGTAGCAGCCTGGGTGAAGTCGCGTGCGGGGGTCATCGGCGTTCTGGTAGGACGAAACGTCCTGCTTCGCGAGGTTGGGGGCGGGGGTGTTCGTGCGGGCTGGCAGGTCGGCTTCTGGAGAGGGCTTGGTGGATGGTCGGTATCCGAGAGTGCAGGGAGGAAGATCTTGAGCTGCTGGAGTCCTGCATTCCCTCGCCTGGCCGGACCAGGAGGCATGCGGCGCGGTTCGAGCAGCAGCGGCGCGGGCTCACCACGTTTCTGATCGCCTGGGCCGAGACCGCTCCCGTCGGAACGGGGCAGGTCCTGTGGCACGGCTGCGCCGCTCCCGAGGTGAGGCAGCTTTATCCGAACTGTCCCGAACTCAACGGTCTGGGGGTCTGGCCGCCCGAACTGCGGTCGCAGGGCATCGGGAGCGCCATCATCGACGCGGCCGAAGGCCTCGCGCGCCGGCGCGGTCACGACCGGATCGGGCTGGGTGTGGACGACGACAACCAGCGGGCGGCCGATCTCTACCTCCGGCTCGGTTACCAGGAGACCGGCTGCCGCTACCTCGATCGGTACCACTACATCGACGACCACGGGACCCGCCATGAAGTAGTCGACCCCGCGCGGTTCCTGGTCAAGCAGCTCGGTCGGGCGGGCGGTGTGCAGCCCTCTTAGGCTGATCGCAGGCAGAAGGGGTGTCCGGCCGGGCTGGCGTAGATCCGGCTGCCGTCCTCTTCCGGGTGGACGTCGTCTGTCGGGCGCAGCCTGGTGGCACCGGCTTCGAGCGCCGTGCGGTCCGCGGCCGCGAGGTCGTCGACGGTGAAGTCGAGGTGCATCTGCTGGGACGTGCCGTCCGGCCAGTTCGGGGCGATCTGTCCCGGGGCCGACTGGATGACGAGCACGGGCAGGCCGGGGGCCTGGACGAAGTGGTGGCTCGGCGTGCGGGTGATCGAGCCGCCGAGCAGCCGGTGCCAGAAGGCGCCTTCCGGCTCCGGTTCGGCGGCGTCGATGACCACGGAACTCAGGTTGATGATCACGGGTTTCCCGTTCTTCGAGTCGGGCGGTGCTCAGACGGTCGGGATGATGCCGCCGTCGACGCGGAACTGCGCTCCGGTGAGCCACTTCGCGCGCCGGGAGGCGAGGAACGCGATCAGGTCGGCGACGTCCTCGGGGTCTCCCGGGCGGCCCATCGGGACCTTCAGGTGGTCCACGATCCGCTGCTCGATCTCCTCTGGGCTGATGCCCTGCTGGTCGGCCATGCGCTGGAGGTGGGCGGCCGCGCCGTCGGTGACGACGAAGCCCGGAAGGACGCACACCACGCGTACCCCGTGCTCGCCGACCTCGGTCGCCAGCTCGCGGCTGTAGGCGTTGAGCGCCGCCTTGGCGGCGGCGTAGGACGCCTCGGTGCGCTGCGGGAGCCGGCTGGCGATTGAGGAGACGTGCACGACGACGCCGGAGCCGCGTTCGACCATCCCCGGTACCAGCGCCCGGTCCAGGCGCACGGCGCTGAGGAGGTTCATCTCAAGGTCCGCGCGCCAGGACTCCTCCGACCGGGTCAATGTCGGCGCCGGGGCGCTCGCGGCACCCGCGTTGTTCACCAGGACGTCCACCCCGCCCACGAGGTCGACGACGCGGCGGCCCAGTTCCGCCGCGCCCTCCTCCGTCGAGAGGTCCGCCGGAATGAACGTGGCGCCGTCCCCCTCCTTCGGCCTGCTCCGGGACGCCGTCAGCACGGTCGCGCCCGCGGCGGCGAACCGGCGGACGGTGGCCTGGCCCAGGCCGCGGCTGCCGCCGGTGACCAGCACTCGGAGGCCGCCCAGTCCTTCTTCTGTGATCGTCATGGGGATCTCCCTCGTAACATGAACCCGACTCCGGAAACAGTAGTACACAAACGGAACCGGACTCACCTTATGGAGGTCCCGTTGGCTTCATCGCGCCCGCTGCGCGCCGACGCGCGACGCAACCGCGAGGCGCTCCTCGCCGCGGCGCGGGAGGCGTTCCTCGGCGGCGACACCGACGCACATGTCGAGGAGATCGCCCGTAGTGCCGGCGTGGCGGTCGGGACGTTCTACCGCCACTTCGAGACACGCGAGGTCCTCATCGAGGAGGTCTATCGCAAGGAGGTCGACGACCTGTGCGCCGCACCCGTGGAGCTTCTGGACCGGCACGCCCCCGACGAGGCCCTGCGGCGCTTCCTGCTGCTGCTCGTGGACCACGCGGCCGTCGGCAAGGGGATGTCCGTCGCTTTGGAGAGCATCATGGCTACGGACTCACCGGTCTTCGGGACCGCCCGCACCCAGATGGCGAACGCCCTCGACCGGCTGCTCGCCGCGGGCGCCGAGGCCGGCGCCGTCCGCGGCGACGTCACGGGCTCCACCCTGCTGCGCGCGCTGGGCGGCATCTGCGGGATGCGCGCCACGGAAGGCTGGCAGGTCGAAGCCCGGCAGATCACCACCCTCCTCTTCGACGGCCTGCGCCACGGCGCCCGGCGGGCGAACTGAGCCGGATGCCCCGGCCGACTCCAGTGACCTTGGAAAACCTGTTGCGCGGCCGCATAGCGTGGAAGTGTGATCGAGATCAGGGACGTGCCGGAGGCCGATGCCGGGCTGATGGTCGACTTCGCCGGGATGGTGTTCCACGTCCCGGTCGAGGAGCTCGACCGCGAGCGGGACGGGTGGCCGGCCGTCCGGGCCGAGCGGATCGGCGCCTTCGACGGGGAGACGAAGGTCGGGCAGCTGGCGGCGCTGCCGATGCGGCTCGCGGTTCCGGGCGGGCTGCTCGACTGCTCGGCGGTCACGTTCGTCGGGGTGCTGCCCACGCATCGGCGCCGGGGGATCCTGACGTCCATGATGGACCGGATGGACGCCGATGCCATCGCGGCGGGGCGTCCGGTGGCCGCGCTGTGGGCGTCGCAGGGCGCCATCTACGGCCGGTATGGGTTCGGGCTGGCCACTTGGGCGATCGACCTGGAAGTGACCACGTCAAGTCCGCTGGAGTTCCGCACGACTCCGGACGATCGGCCGCTGCGGCTCCTCGAAGCCGCGTCCGCACCTGAGGTGCTCGATCCCATCCACCGGCGCTCGCTTCGCCCGGGCGGTCTCGTGCGCGATCCCGAATGGTGGGGCAAGGCGATCTTGCGGCCGGTCGACCGGGACTCGCCCGGCTACACCGCGCCGCGCATCGTCGTCCATCCCGCCGGCTACGTGGTCTACCGGGTCCGCGAGGGGACGGTCAGGGTGGTCGACCTCGTCGCCGACACCCCGCAGGCGGAGGCCGCGCTCTGGAAGTTCCTGGCGTCGATCGACCTGACGTCCCGCATCGAGGCGCTGGGCCGTCCGGTGGACGACCTGCTGCCGCACCTGGTCGCCGACCCCGACCGGGTCACCGTCAAGAGGGAGTTCGGCGCCCTCTGGCTGCGGTTGATCGACGTGCCTGCCTCTCTTCGCGCCCGCTCCTGGGCCACCGAGGACGCCTTCGTCCTGGAGATCGAGGACCCGCGCGTCCAGGCGAACGCCGGCCGCTGGCGCCTCACGACTGGCGCGGCGCCCGGTTGCGAACGCTCCGACGAGGCCCCGGATCTCAGTTTCAGCGCGGCCGACCTCGCGGCCGTGTACCTGGGCGGGCAGAGTCCGGTCACGCTGGTGCGGATCGGCGCCGTCGCCGAGCACACGCCCGGCGCGGCCGCGCGTCTGGAGGCCGCGTTGGCCGTCCCTCTGGCCCCCTACATCAACGACGACTTCTGAGTCAGCGCCAGAAGAAGACCTTCGCGCTGGCCTTGGCGATCGTCGCGGCGGCGGCGCCCTGGTGGAGGAGCTGGAAGCGCACGCGCTTGCCCGCCTCGACGGTGTCGGCGGCGAGGCCGTAGACGAGGTTGGTGGTGTCGCCGACGGAGATGAAGTCCTGGACGGGGCCGATCTGGTAGTCGGAGGCGTCGCCGTCCGCCACCTCGACCACCCGGGCCTGGATGAGCGTGCCCGCGGGGACGCCGCTCAGCGCCGCGCTCACCGACAGGCTGTAGCGGGCCGATCCGGTCAGCAGGCTGGGGCCGCCCGGGTCGTTGTGCTGGTGCTCCTTGTCGGAGTACTCCTTGCTCCAGGTGACCTCGGTCCACTTGCCGGGAGGAAGCTCCTGGTGGTCGCCACCGGTGCCGACGGACACGTAGTCGGGCATGTCGTCCTCTCCCTGGGGCGAGACGCCGACGCGCCACTGCCCGTAGTCGCTCTTGACGCCGCGGTCGTAGTCGACGCCGACGCCGTTGATCGTGTGGTCGTTGGAGTACTGCTGGAGCTGGGCGCGGGCGTCCCACCTGCCGCCCGACCAGGCGTACGTCTGCCAGCCGAAAGTGATCTTCTTGGCGTCGAAGGCGCGCTTGACCGGGCCGTGGCCGCCGTAGAGGCCGACCCGGTCGCGGCCGAGGACGCTCGCCGCGCCGTCCAGGTAGGCGTTGATCTCGTCCTGCTGCCCGGAGGTGGCGTCCCAGTCGGCGGCGAAGTAGATGGGCCGGTCGTCCGGCATGCCGCACGCCTTGGCCTGGGCGGCGGCGGCGCGGGCGTCGGCCGCGCCGGCGGACCGCCCGTCGAGGGGACGCCTGGCGGTCGACTCCCACACGACGACCAGCCAGATCCCCGCGCCGGACAGCTCGTCGGCCTCCTCGCGGGTCAGGTTCTTGCCGGTCGTGTCGTGCGACAGGTAGCGGCAGGCGAACTTCGCCCCGGCGCGTTCCAGCGCGGGCGCGCCGGGGCGGCCCCACGCGTAGTCGACGCCGAAGACAGCCATGTCAGCTCCATGTGTCGGGGATTGGTGGGGTCTAGGCGATTTAACAGGCTTGTGCTTTGGGGCGCAGGAGAACGCGGAGGTTGACTGTCCGTAAGGGGGTGGACGGTCAAGAGTCGCCGTGCGTGACGACACGCCGACGCGGCGTTGGCGGGCGCGCCTCCGGATCACTAGAACGGACGGTGACCGCTAGAAAACCGCAGGCCACGGGGGGTTCGTAGTGATCCGGACGTTGAGGGTGCAGGGCACGGTGCTGGCGATGGCCGCGCCGCTGCTGGGGGGCGTGCTCGTGCCGGCGGCGGCGCAGGCCGACGGACCCGGGCCGCGGACGAAACCCAAGCCGCACGGGAAGCACGCCGCGGTAGTGGCGCTACGCCTGAGTGGTCCCGTGAGCGCCGTGGTGCCGGGACGCACCTACGAGTGGACGTTCACGATGACCGCCAGGGGGCCGGGAAAGTCCGGCCAGGCGAGGTTCAGGATGAGATTGCCGAAGTCGCTGTCGTTCGTCTCGGGGAACAGGGACTGCGCGGCCGCGGGGTGGACGGTCGAGTGCGACCTCGGCGCCGTGCGCAGGGGCCGGACCGTGACCGGCGCGATCAAGGCCAAGGTGTCCGGTGACGCCCGGCCCGGCCAGAGGATCGGCCTGCGCGGGACGGTGACCTGGGGCCGGGCACACGCGGCCCGTGCGTTCCCGGCCGTCCGCGTGGGCGAGCCCGTCCACTTCGGCCACTCCAAGGCGGCACCGAAGAAGCCGCAGGGGGAAAAGACGAAGGCCAAGAAGCCAGCCGCGAAGAAGCCAGCCGCGAAGAAGCCGCATGCCAAGAAGCCGCGCGCCAAGAAGTCCGCCGCGAAGACGCCGGCGGCGGTGCGGAGGATCGCCCGTACAGGATGACGCCGGACGGGGCGCCGACCCGCCGCGCGACCGCCGCCCGGTTCGTACGAGGATGGGGACATGCGACTTCGAATCTTCACCGAGCCCCAGCAGGGGGCGACGTATGAGACACAGCTCGCCGTCGCCAAGGCGGCCGAGGACCTCGGTTTCGACGCGTTCTTCCGTTCCGACCACTTCGTCAAGATGGGGGACGTCGCGGGCGAGCCGGGCCCGACGGACTCGTGGATCACCCTGGGCGCGCTGGCCCGGGAGACCAGCCGGATCAGGCTCGGCACGCTGGTGACGGCCGGGACGTTCCGCTACCCGGGACCGCTGGCGATCTCCGTCGCGCAGGTGGACCAGATGAGCGGCGGGCGCGTCGACCTGGGACTCGGGACGGGGTGGTTCGAGGAGGAGCACACCGCGTACGGCATCCCGTTCCCGAGCCTGGGCGAGCGGTTCGAGCGGCTCGAGGAGCAGTTGCAGATCCTCACCGGGCTGTGGGGGACGCCGTCCGGCGAGACCTTCTCCTTCAGCGGGCGGCACTACAGCCTGAACGGGTCGCCCGCGCTGCCCAAGCCCGTGCGGCCGGGCGGGCCGCCGATCATCATCGGCGGGGCCGGGGCGAAGCGGACGCCGCGGCTCGCCGCCCGCTACGCCGACGAGTACAACGTCCCGTTCCACCAGGTCGAGGACACCGGCGACGCGTTCGAGCGGGTCCGCGCGGCGTGCGCCGAGGCGGGCCGGACGAGGCCGATGGTGTACTCGGCCGCGCAGGTCGTGTGCTGCGGCCGGGACGAGGCGGAGCTGGGGCGGCGCGCCGACGCGATCGGGCGGAAGGTGCCGGAGCTGCGCGAGAACGGGCTCGCCGGGACCCCGCAGGAGCTGGTCGACAAGATCGGCCGGTTCGGCGAGCTGGGCGCGGAGTGCCTCTACCTGCAGGTCCTCGACATGAGCGACCTGGAGCACGTGGAGTTGCTGGCCTCCGAGGTGATGAGCAAGCTCTGACGGCGAGGCGGGCCCGCGCCCGGGGGAGTCCCCGGGCGCGGGCCTCGCACATCCCGTCAGGCGGTCTGCTCCTCCGGGCGCGCGTGCATCGGCAGCAGGAACGTCACCAGGAAGGACAGGCCGAGGAGCCCGACCTCGACCCACAGCGTGATCTTCATGGCGTCGCCGAACCCGACCTTGGCCGCGTGCTCGCCGGCCCCGGCGACCGCCTTCTGGACGGCGGGCGCCGACTGCGGCGCGGCGGCGACGGCGGCGACGGTGGCCTTCTCGAGCCGGCGGCAGGACGCGGGCACGGCGGCGGCGTCCTTGGCGGTGGCGCGGTCGCGGCCGCAGTCGCGCAGGCCGTCCACGAGGCCGTCCCGCTGCGCGGCCGGGACGGACGCGGCGGCGAGGTCGCGGCGCAGGGCGGCGGCGCCGTCGTCGGCGGCGGACGCGACGTGCCCGCCGAGCACCCCGAAGAAGACCGTGCCGAGGACGGCCGCGCCGAGCGCGCTGCCGAGCTGCTGGACGGCGGTGAGCGTGCCGCCCGCCGAGCCGGTCTCCTCGGGCTCGACGCCCGCCAGCACGGTGTCGAAGAACGGCCCCATCAGCAGGCCCATGCCGATCCCGGTGACGGTCAGCGCGGGGACGAGCTGCCAGGGGGTGACGTCGATCCCGGCGTACCGGAGGGTGAAGTACAGCCCGGCGATCCCGGCGGCCATGATGACGGCGCCCGCGTGGATCACCCTGCGGCCGAAGCGCTGCACGGCCTGCATGACGCCGAACCCGATGACGATGCCGACCGACCACGGGATCTGCGCGAGGCCCGCCTTGAGCGGGGAGTAGCCGAGCCCGAGCTGGAAGAACAGCGCCAGCACGAGGCCGAGGCCGGCGACGCCGGAGAAGAACACCAGGCCGACGACGAGGCCGCCGGTGAAGCCGCGCTTGCGGAACAGGCTCGGCACGATCAGCGGGTCGCCGCCGGAGCGCTGCTTGCGGACCTCGTACCAGGCGAACGCGCCCCACACGACGAGGGAGGCGGCCATCATGGCGAACGTCCAGGCGGGCCAGTCGTGCTCGCGGCCCTGCACGAGGGGGTAGACCAGCAGGCCGGCGCCGAGGGAGGCGAGGGCCGCGCCGGTGAGGTCGAGGCGGGAGGCGTGCTCGGCGCGCCCTTCGGGCAGGAACTTCAGCCCGGCCAGCACGGCGGCGGCGCCCAGCGGCAGGTTGATCAGGAAGATCATGCGCCAGCCGGTGCCGAACAGGTCGGCGTCGATCAGCCAGCCTGCCAGCACCGGGCCGCCGACCGAGGACAGCCCCATGACCGGCCCGAACATGGCGAACGCCGCGCCCATCTCCTTCGCCGAGAACATCTGCTTGATCATCCCGATGCCCTGCGGCAGCATCAGCGCGCCGAACAGGCCCTGCATGGCGCGGGAGCCGACCAGCATCCCGGGGGAGCCGGCGATGCCGCACAGCAGCGAGCCGACCGTGAAGCCGGCCGCGCCGATGAGGAACATCCGCTTGCGTCCGTAGAGGTCGCCGAGGCGCCCGCCGGTGATGAGCCCGACGGCCATGGCGAGGGTGTAGGCGGCGGCGAGCCACTGGATGGTGGCCGCGGACCCGCCGAGCTCGGCGCGGATCGTGGGGGCCGCGATGGCCGTGATCAGGGCGTCCAGCATGTCCATGACCTCGCCGGCGAGGATCACGGACAGGGCGACCCAGCGCCAGCGGAAGCCGCCGTCCGCGGTGCCCCGGGCAGGGGAGGTCAGTGTGTCGGTCATGGTCACTCCGGGGGGAACGGTGTTCGTTGGTTACGAACAATGTTCTATGGGCGAACGCTGTTCGTGTCAAGTACGATGTTCGTGTTCGAGGAATCCTCTCTGTAATAGAGAAGATATATCGCGATTCGCGATAGTCAAGATGTATCGCGAGATTGGGAGGTCCTGCCGTGGCTGAAGCCGGCCGAGCCGCACGCCCGGACATGCCGACGCCGCCCGGCCGCAGGCCGCGCAAGGCCCCCTCCGCCCGGCAGCCGCTCACGCAGGAGCTCGTCGTCGACACGGCGATCCGCGTCCTGGACGCCGAGGGGCTGGAGGCCGTGACCATGCGCCGCGTCGCCCAGGAGCTCGGCACCGGGCCGGCGTCCCTCTACGCGCACGTCTCGAACAAGGAGGAGCTGCGCGAGCTGATGCTCGACCGGGTGGCCGCCGAGGTCCGGCTTCCCGTCCCCGACCCGGCGCACTGGCAGGAGCAGCTGAAGGAACTGGCCCGCGAGATCCGCCGCGTCTACACCTCGCACCGCGACATCGCGGTGGTGTCGATGTCGCTCATCCCCACCGGGCCCCATCTACTGGACGTCGCCGAGGCGCAGCTCGCCCTCATGGAGGCCGGCGGCGTGCCGAAGCGGATCGCCGGGCTCGCCGTCAGCACCCTCGGCATGTTCCTCGACGCCGACGCCATCGAGGACACGATGCACCACGCCAAGACGCCCCCGGGGGCGGGCGACCCGTGGACGTACTTCCAGACGTACCTCGACCAGATCCGTGAGTACTTCGCCGCCCTGCCGAAGGACCGCTACCCGACGATCTCCGGCATGGTGGACGAGCTCACGGGGGAGGACGGCGACGGGCGCTTCGAGTTCGGCCTCGACATGCTCATCCGGGGGATCGCCTCCTACGTCGAGGAGCCGTCCAGCCCCCGGAAGGACGGTTAGGCGAAGACGCGCTCGAACGCCGCGTGCCTGGGTGCGCCCGCGGCGGTGTCCCAGACGGCGAAGACCACGTGCTCGAACCGGTCGGCGAACTCTCCGCCCGGACGCAGCGCCTCGGCGAACACCTCGGCGACCTCGGCCGGGTCGTTGCGGAACACGCCGCAGCCCCAGGCGCCGAGAACGATCCGTCCGTGCCCGTTGGCCAGCGCCACGGCGAGGACCTTGCGGGCGCGCAGCCGCAGCGCCGCGGGGATCTGCTCGGTCTTGGCGGCGTCACGGATCGCGCCGCGGTTCGGCGCGGGCGACGTCAGGAACGCGACGCCGTAGGGCTCCTCAAGCAGACGCCCGGAGTCCTCCCGGAACACCGGGACGTCCGGCGAGTAGATCATGTGGTCGCTGTAGAGGAGATCTCCCTGCGCGCGGTGGAAGTCGTAGTACTCCCTGGCCGAGCACAGCGACTCGTACAGGCCCGACGAGCGCGCCAGCCCCTCCTCCTGGGCGTGGGCTCCGTTCAGGAAGCCGCCGCCCGGGTTCTTCGCGGACGCGAAGTTGAGCGCGAACGGCGTCGTCCCGGGGGCGCGCAGCCGGCGCGCGGCGGCGAGCGTGGTCTCTCCGGTGACCTCGATCCGCGTCCGCGTGCCGGGGTCGGCCGGAGGGAGCCTCTTCAGCAGCGCGTCCAGCTCCTCCGGCCGGTAGAGGACGGTGCGCCGGACGGCGTCGGCGAGGTCGTCGGCGATCGAGACGGCGCGGCCGGACGGCGCCGTGTAGTCGCCGCGTTCGAGGATGGCCACGGTCTCCTGCGCGGTCATCCGGCGGGGGTGTCTGCTCATGTCCCCCCGGATTCTGCTGGTCGCCCGAACCCGGGCGCAAACCGTTTAAGACCGGCGTTTCGGAAAAAGGGATGGGGGCGTCCGGCGCGTTCGGCCACACTTGGGGCGTGCTTCTGACGATCACCACGACGATGAGCCAGGCGACCGGCCTGGGGTTCCTCCTGCACAAGCATCCGGACCGGGTGCAGCGCTTCGAGCAGTCCTACGGCACGGCGCACGTCTTCTACCCGGACGCGGAGGAGCAGCGCTGCACTGCCGCCTTGCTGCTGGACGTCGACCCGGTCCAGCTCGTGCGCACGCGCGGCAGAGGCACGCCCGACTTCTCACTCGGCCAGTACGTGAACGACCGTCCGTACGCGGCGTCCTCGCTCCTGGCGTCGGCCATGGCGAACGTGTTCCGCACCGCCATGCGGGGCCGCTGCGACCTGCGTCCCGAACTGGCGGAGACGCCCATCCCGCTGGAGGTCGTCCTTCCCGCCCTCCCGTGCAGGGGCGGGCCCGGCCAGGCCGAGCGGTTCTTCGCCCCGCTCGGCTGGGAGGTGTCGGCCGCGCCCGTGCCGCTCGACCCGGAGTTCCCCGAATGGGGCGACTCCCGGTACGTGACGCTCACCCTGACCGGGACCCTGCGGCTCGCCGACGCCCTCAACCAGCTGTACGTGCTGCTGCCCGTCATGGACGACGCCAAGCACTACTGGATGGCGCCCGACGAGGTCGACAAGCTCATCCGGGCGGGGGAGGGCTGGCTGGCCGCGCATCCCGACCGCGGTGCCATCACGCGCCGGTACCTGGCCAACCGGCGCAGCCTCGTGCAGTCCGCGCTGGGCCGACTCGCCGACGCCGAGGAGGCGCCCGACGAGGAACTCGACCCCGTGGAGGTCGAGGAGGAGGGGCCCGCCGCCGAGGAGGGCCAGGAAGAGGCGGCGCCGGAGGAGGCGTCCGTCTCGCTCGCGGAACTGCGTCTGCGGTCGGTGGTGCGGGCGCTTCACGACGAGGACGCCCGCCGCGTCATCGACCTCGGCTGCGGTTCGGGGAAGCTGCTGGCGCGGCTGGCCGGGGACGAGTTCTTCACCGAGATCTCCGGGTCGGACGTCTCGTACCGGGCGCTCGGCCACGCCTCGCGGCGCCTGCGACTGGACAAGCGGCCTCGCCGTGAGAACGACCGCGTCCAGGACGTCTTCCAGGGCGCGCTCACCTACGCCGACGAACGGTTCCGCGGGTACGAGGCGGCCGTGCTGATGGAGGTCATCGAGCACATCGACCCGCCGCGCCTCAGCGCCGTCGAGCGGGTCGTGTTCGGCCACGCCTCACCCCGCGTGGTGGTCGTGACGACCCCGAACGCCGAGCACAACGTCCGCTACGAGGGGCTGGCGCCCGGGGCGATGCGCCACCCCGACCACCGTTTCGAATGGACGCGCCCGGAGTTCCGCGCATGGGCGGACCGGGTCGCCGCCGAGCACGGCTACCGCGTCCGCCACGTGCCCGTCGGCGACGACGACCCCGAGGTCGGCGCCCCGACGCAGATGGGAGTCTTCACGCGATGACCGAGATCAAGATCCCGGAGATGGGGCTCGTCGTGCTCGTCGGCGTGTCCGGGTCGGGCAAGTCGCACTTCGCGCGCAAGCACTTCAAGCCGACCCAGGTGGTGTCGTCGGACTTCTGCCGCGGGGCCGTGTCGGACGACGAGAACGACCAGTCGGCCACCGGCGACGCGTTCGACCTGCTGCACTACATCGTGGGCAAGCGGCTGCGGCGCGGCCTGCTGACCGTGGTGGACGCGACCAACGTGCAGAGCAAGGCGCGGGAGTCGCTGCGCAGGCTGGCCAAGGAGCACGACGTCCTGTCGGTGGCGATCGTGCTGGACGTCCCCGAGAGCCTCGCCGCCGAGCGCAACGCCGGGCGCCCGGACCGGCGCCTGGCACCGCACGTCATCCCGCGCCAGCGCCGCGAGCTGCGGCGCACCATGCGGTCGCTGGGCCGCGAGTTCCGCCGCGTCCATGTCCTGACCGGTCCCGACGAGATCGACGCCGCGACGATCCGGTACGAGAAGGCCTGGAACGACAGGCGCGAGCTGAAGGGCCCGTTCGACGTCGTCGGCGACGTGCACGGCTGCCGCGCGGAGCTGGAGGACCTCCTCGCCGACCTCGGCTACGAGATCCTCCGGGACGCGGAGGGACGCGCCGTCGGAGCGAACCATCCCGGCGGGCGGACCGCCGTCTTCGTCGGCGACCTGGTCGACCGCGGGCCCGACTCGCCGGGCGTGCTGCGCCTGGTGATGGGCATGGTGGCCGCCGGCGACGCGCTGTGCGTCTCGGGCAACCACGAGGCGAAGCTCGTCCGCGCCCTGCGTGGGGGCAAGGTGCGGCTCGCGCACGGGCTCGCCGAGTCGATGGAGCAGTTCGCCGCCGAGGACGAGGACTTCCGCGACGGCGCGCTGCGGTTCATGGACGGCCTCATCAGCCATTACGTCCTGGACGGCGGACGCCTGGTCGTGGCCCACGCCGGGCTCAAGGAGGACTACCACGGCCGCGCGTCCGGACGGGTCCGCTCGTTCGCGCTCTACGGCGACACGACCGGGGAGACCGACGAGTACGGACTGCCGGTGCGCTACCCGTGGGCGCGCGACTACCGGGGCAAGGCGATGGTCGTGTACGGCCACACGCCCGTCCCGGAGGCGGAGTGGGTGAACAACACCATCTGCCTGGACACCGGCGCGGTGTTCGGCGGGAAACTGACGGCGCTGCGGTATCCGGAGCGAGAGCTGGTGTCGGTTCCGGCGCGGCAGGTCTGGTTCGAGCCGACGCGTCCGCTGGAGGCGCCGGCCAAGGTGAGCGCGGGCGGCCACCGGGAGAACGACTTCCTCAACATCGGGGACGTCCTCGGGAACCAGGGCGTCGAGACCCGCCTGATGGGCCGCGTCTCGGTTCGGGAGGAGAACGCGCTGGCCGCGCTGGAGGTGATGAGCCGGTTCGCGGTGGACCCGCGCTGGCTCGTCTACCTGCCGCCCACCATGGCTCCCGCCGAGACGTCGCCCCTGCCGGGATACCTGGAGCATCCGGCCGAGGCGCTCGCCGCGTACCGGGACAAGGGCGTCCCGCGGGTGGTGTGCGAGGAGAAGCACATGGGCTCGCGCGCCGTGGCGGTCGTGTGCCGCGACGCCTCGGTGGCCGCCGAGCGGTTCGGCGTGGACGACGGGACGACCGGCGCGGTCTACACGCGCACCGGGCGCTCCTTCTTCCGCGACCCGTCCCGCACGGCCGAGGTGCTGGACCGGCTCCGCGCCGCCATCGGCGCGGCGGGACTCTGGGACGAGCTGGACACCGGATGGCTCGTCCTCGACGGCGAGCTGCTGCCGTGGTCGGCGAAGGCGATGGACCTCATCCGCACCCAGTACGCGGCGACCGGCGCGGCGGCCCGCGCCGCCCTGCCGGTGGCGGCCGACGTGCTCGCGCGGGCGGACGGGCGAGGTCTCGACGTCGGCGGCCTGCGCGAGCGCATCGACCGGCGGGCGGCGAACGCGTCCCGGTTCCGCGACGCGTACGCGCGCTACTGCTGGACGGTGGACGGGCTGACCGGCGTGCGCTTCGCGCCGTTCCAGGTCCTGGCCGGGGAAGGCCGCTCCTGGGCGGCCCTGCGCGACCACGAGTGGCACATGTCCGTGGCCGGGCGGCTCGCGGAGAGCGACGCGAGCGGTCTCGTCCAGCGGACGGGGTCGCTGACCGTCGACCTGGGCTCGCCGGAGTCGGAGGCCGCGGCCGCCGAGTGGTGGGAGAAGCTCACCGCGGCGGGCGGCGAGGGCATGGTGGTCAAGCCGCTGGGGCCGCTGCCGGAGGACGCCAAGGTGCAGCCCGGGATCAAGTGCCGCGGGCCGGAGTACCTGCGCATCATCTACGGGCCCGACTACCGCGAGCCGGAGCACCTCGACCGGCTGCGCCGCCGGTCGCTCGGGCGCAAGCGGTCGCTGGCGATGCGCGAGCACGCGCTCGGCGCCGAGGCCCTCGACCGGCTCGCGGGCGGGGAGCCGCTGTGGCGCGTCCACCAGGCGGTCTTCGCCGTCCTGGCGCTGGAGTCCGAGCCGGTGGACCCGCGCCTGTAGGCGCGTTCGCGCGCGCCACGGCCCGCTCCCTCGGGGCGGGCCGTGGCGCCCGGTCAGGTGGAGAAGAGCATGTGGAACACGCCGCCGTGGTGCGGGCGGTGGTGCCCGCCGTGGTGATGGTGGTGGACGGCCGGCGCCGGAGCGCCCCAGCCGGGCGCCGCGGCGGGCGGCGGCGCCGCGCGGTACTGCGACTCCATCTGGCCCAGGGCCTCAAGCTCGCCGTAGTCGAGGAAGATGCCCCGGCAGCTGTCACATTGCTCGATGTGGACGCCGCTGCGGGTGTAGGTCCGCATCACGCCACGACACTTAGGGCAGTGCATCGCCTTGTCGTCCTTCCGGTATGGATCCCCAGATAGAGGCTAAATGTAGGCCAGGTTCGGCGCCACGTCATGCCGCGTCCCCCGCCGCGGATATTCTCACGCAGGCGTCGACCATCGCCTGCTCCGCACCGTCGAGTGGCCGATCTTTCCTCCCGGCGGATATGACGCACGTGGCCGCGATCTGGATCGCAAGACTTCGGGCGGGAACGTCGAGGGCCGTCCAGGGATCGTCCTGCGCGGGGACGGCCGGGCCGCCCGCCTCCCTGTACGCGCCCAGGAATCGCTCCCAGTCCTCTGGTGGGAGGACCCCGGCGGAGTAGAGCGCCGCAGGACGTGCTAGGTCCCATGCGGGGTCGCCCCTGCCGAGATCCTCGATGTCGATGAGCCGCCATCGCCCACCCGGTGCGCGGACCATCTGCCCCAGATGCCAGTCGCCGTGGATGAGGCACGGGGTGCGCTCCTCGGGCTCCTTCTCCTCGCCGCGTATCCAGGCCGGGAGCGTGGTGAACGCGCGGCGCACCGCGTCCTCGGCGGGGCCGTCCTCCAGACGGGCGACCAGACGCGCCACCCGTGCCGGGCGCCCCCACGACGGCGCGTCGGCCGGGACGGGTTCCGAGTGCAGGGCGGCTAGGAGCCGGGCGCCTTCCTCCCAGGGAAGTTCCTTGGCCGGGTCCACGGGCTCACCGAACGTCGCGAGCGTGACCGTGCGGCCCTCCACGGTGAGCGGCGGCCCCAGAGCGCCGATGACCAGATCGGGCAGCGCTCCCGCCAGCCGTATCCGGGCGAGGAACGGCTCTCCGAGTTCCCGGTCGGCCTGGTGCGCCTTCACGACCACGTCGCCGACGCGGACGACGAGCACACCGTGCCGGTCGTAGAGGGTTTCCGGCCGTCCGTCCTGGGTGGCCTTCTGCCGCCCGATCTCGGCGAGCCGTGTGAAGAGCCCTGGCTGGACGGTCTCGGTGTGCACCCGACCAGTCAACCACTCCGGGCGGGGCCCATCCGCTCCGCCGACGAGGCGGCGAACTCGTCCCGCAGCCGCTGCCGGACGACTTTGCCCAGCATGTTCCGGGGGAGTTCCGTCCGTGGCAGGAACTCGGAGGGCACCTTGTAGTGCGACAGGTAGCGTTCGCAATGCCGGCGCAGCTCGTCCGCCGAGAACGGGTAGGCGGGGTGTTCCACCACGTGGGCGATGATGCGCTCGCCGCGCCGGGCGTCGGGGACGCCGACCACGGCGCAGTCGTGCACGGCCGGGTGGCGGCGCAGCACCTTCTCCACCTCGGACGGGGACACGGTGAAGCCGCTCACCTTGATCATGTCTCGCTGCCGGTCCACGATGGTGAGGAAGCCCTTCTCGTCCATCACCCCTATGTCACCCGTGCGGAGCCAGCCCTTCGACAGGGTCTGCGCGGTGGCGAGCGGCGCGTTCCAGTAGCCCGCGAACACCTGCGGCCCGCGCACGACGACCTCCCCCGTCCCGCCCGGCGGCAGGACCTTCGTCGGCTCGTCCTGGTCGACGATGACGACGTCGGTCATGGGCAGCGGCAGCCCGACCGTCAGGTTCCGCGCCCCGCCGCCCAGCGGGTTCGCGGTGACCGCCGGGGACGCCTCGGTCAGCCCGTAGCAGTTGATCAGGCCCCTGGCCCCGACCTCGGCGAGCCGGTCGATCGTGCTCCGCGACAGCCCCATCGCCCCGGAGATGAAGATGCGCGGCGAGCGCAGGTCGTCAGGCCGGAACCGCGGGCTGTCGAGCACCTGCTCGTACAGCGTCGACACCCCGGGGAAGATGGTCGGCCGGTACTTGCGGAGCGCGCGCACCACGCGGTCGCCGTCGTAGCGGGGGAGCAGCACCACCGCCCCGGCCGTCATCACGGGCGCGACGAGGCAGCTCATCAGTCCGAACGAGTGGAACAGCGGCAGCACCGCAAGGGTCACGTCCTCGCCGGGACGCCCTTCGAGGTCCCACGCGTGCTGCTGGCAGGCGTTCGCGACGAGATTGCGGTGGGTGAGCATCGCGCCCTTGGGACGCCCTTCCGTCCCACCGGTGTACTGGATGGCGGCCAGATGCCTGGACGGGTCCAAGGGCAGTTGCCGTACGCGGCGCGCGGGCGCTCTCTGCAGCTCCTTGAACGGGACGACGCCCGGGTCGTTCGGCACGTCCGCGGTGATGGCCGCGCGCCGCCGCTGCATCTGCACGAGCGGGAGGCGCAGGGCGATCCGCCTGCCGACCGGGAGGAAGTCGGCCAGGGACGTCACGATGACGTGCTCCAGACCCAGCCGGTCCCGCACGGCCTTCACCGTCTTGTAGGAACGATCCAGCACGACGGCGACGCGCGCGCCGCAGTCGGCGAGCTGCCGGAGCATCTCCTCCTCGGTGTAGAGGGGGTTGTGCTGGACCGCGATCGCGCCCCTGCGCAGCACGCCGAAGAACGCGATGACCTGCTGCGGGCAGTTCGGGAGGATCAGCGCCACCCGGTCGCCGGGCTGCACTCCCAGCCGGTGCAGCCCGTCGGCGAACCGGTCCACGGCCTCGCGCAGGTCGCGGTAGCCGATCCGCCGGCCAAAGAAGATCAGCGCGTGGTTGCGCGGGTACCGGTCCGCGGCATCGTCGAGCAGGCGCGTGACGGGGACGTCCGGGACGACGATCTCCCGGGGCACCCCCGGCTGATACCACTGCCGCCAGGGTGAGGAGCGCAGTGACGAGTGCCACATAACGCTCGATTGAATCATCTTCGGCACCTTCGCGAGAGGCGAGTTCCTCTGGTCCTGCCCCCCGGAGGACTCGATCGCGAGGGAAGCCGCTGCGAGACCGGCGGGTTGACGGTCCCCCGGCGGCGCTCTAGTTTCGGTCCAGTCCTTAATTGAGCCGTAGGGAGATCGCGGCGGAAGCGGCGGAGCCGTGCCGGCCGGCCGAGCCGTTCGGGGTGTTTGGAGAACGATGAGGATCGCGTTCGCGGGACTGGCCACCACCTACCACCCCGATGTCGACGCTCGGTTGCTGCGCGACCGGGCGATCACCGAGCTCGTCGTCTGGGGCGACGAGGACGGGTCCTTCGCGGCGCGGCACGGCGCCAGGCCGGTCCGATCGCTGGAGGAACTCGTCGCGGCGGGGCCGGACGCCGCCGTCGTCACCTGCCGGCCGCGTGCCGTGGCCGGCGTCGTGCGGCGGCTGGCGGAGGCCGGGATCCCGGTGTTCGTGACCAAACCCGCCATCGGCACCGCAGTCGATCTCGACCGGCTGGACCAGGTCGTCGAGACCGCCTCGACCCCGGTGACGACGTGCTCGGTGCTGCGGTTCGCGCCGGCGGTGAGAAGGCTCGCCGAGACGGTTCGCGCGATGGAAGGCGGCGCGGCCTCGGACGTTCTCGGGGTGCGCGTCACCGTGCGGCACTCCGTGGCGGCCTACCTGTCTCCCGAACGCCGCTGGCTCGACGACCCGGCCGAGGGCGGCGGCACCCTGGCGACGATGGGCCTGCACGGCGTCGAACTGGCGTCCGCGGTCCTCGGGCCCGGACTCGACGCGCACTGGGCGAGCCGGTCGGTCCGCGTCCACCGCGGATCGCTGTCGGAGGACACCGGAGTGATCGCCCTGGCCTGGCCGGACGGGCGGTACGGCCTCGTGGAGGTCCTCGGCGCGACCGACGAGGACCGGTACGAGGTCGCCGTGCACACCAGGCAGGGGACGCGGACGGCCACGCTCACGGGCGACGTGGACGACCCGTTCGAGACGTTCGGCTACGCCGGGACGGTGGACGCCTTCCTCGACGGAGTCCGCGAGGGCCGGGCCGCCGTCCCCTGGACGACGACCCGTGAGGTCCTCGGCGCCGTCGTCGACGCGCGGAACTCGGCGTTTCCCGCTGTCAGTCGCGCAGATCCACCCGGAACAGCTCCGCGCCGTCGCTGAACAGGAGCCGGTGGTCGCCCTGCACCGCCAGCCTGCGGAGCGGATGCTCGGCCACCAGGGTGGGCGCCCGCCCGGACTCGGGGTCGATCCGGTAGATCCGGCCGCCGTCCATGCCGACGTACAGCGCCTTCCGGGTCGCGACGATGTCGCCGCCCGCGGTGGTCGAGCCCAGGACGAAGCGCTTGAGGACCCGGCCGCGGCGCGGATCGACGGAGAACACGGTCGTTCCGGCGACCCCCCAGAGCTTCCGGTCGGGGCCGATGGTGACGGAGCCGACGGTTCCGGCACCGGGCACGGGGAGGGTCTCCCACAGCTTGCGGCTCCGGGCGACGTCCCAGGCGAATACCGCCCCCTCCTTGCGGGTCGGTGGCGTCGTGCCCAGACCACCGGTGATCGACGTCCCCCCGTAGACGACGCCGTCGCGCGCGGTCAGGGAGAAGACGCTCTCGTCCTGGACGACGTTCCGGGTGACCTGGGTCTGGCCCGTCTTCGGGTCGTGGACGGCCAGCGCCCCGCCGAGCCGGTCGCCCTCGGGCACCGTCCCGACGGCGATCTTGCCGTCGACCTCGGCGAGCGCACGAGCGCGCATCTGCAGCTCGGGCTTGAGGTTGACCGCGAGCCGGGGATTGTCGGGCGTACCGGCCGGACCGGGCGAGTACTCCGGGCTGCTCCACGGCTCGGACGGGTCGTGGGAGTAGAGCCGGGCGTCGGGGTACGCGCCGATCCATACCCTTCCGTCGGATGCCTCCAGCACCGACTCGACCTGGGAGAAGCGGTTGAAGGTGGCCGTGCCCGACTCCGGGTCGACCAGCGAGAGGCCGCCGTTGAGGAATCCGCCCGCGTAGGCCCGGGTGCGTCCGCCCGCGAGCGACAGGATCTCGATCGGCTCGCGGCGGACCTCCGTCGGCAGGATCGCGTACTTGCCGGTCTGCGGGTTGTAGCGGAACATGTCGCCGCGCCAGAGCGTACCCACCACGCTCGTGCCCGGATAGTCCGGCAGATTCAGCTCGGCCCATCCGATCGAGCGGGCGTTCTGGACCCTGCCGGTGAACGTCAGCCCGGTACCGGTGAGAGTCCTGGCCGCCGGGTCGTAGCGCTTCAGTTCGCTCTTCTGGATCAGGTAGATCTCGCCGTCGGCGCCGGCGGGCGAGACGTCGAGTCCGTGGGCGTCGGGGATCTCGTCCGTCCACTGGCCCGAGGCGACGTCGTACACGAACAACGGGCTGGGGAAGGCGTTGCCGATCCGCACGTAGAGGCGGCCGTCCCGGGCGTTGATGTCGTAGACCTGCTTGCCTTCGATCGAGCCCAGGCCGGGCGGTGCCGGCAGCTCCCGGGAGACTCCCGTCTGGGGATCGAGCTCGGCGATATGGGCCTGGGCGTAGGACCCCGTGTAGACCTTGCCGTCCATGTAGGCGATGCTTTTGACGTACGTCTGCCCGGGCACAGGCTGCCCGTAGTCGCGGACCGCTCCGGTGCGCGGGTCGTACTGGAACACCCGGCCGCCCGGGAAGGTGCCGCCGTAGATGTTCCCGTCCTGGTCGCTGGTGAGCCGCCAGATGAACGTCTGGTCGGGCAGCGGGCGGCCCAGGTCTTCCACGGTGTCCCCGGAGCCGGGGCGCCATCGGTACAGGTGGCCGTTGTTGTAGGTCCCGGCGTAGATGGAGCCGTCCGGTGTGGCGATCACCGCATAGCCGCCTTCGGCGCCCGGCAGCGGCGCCGTGACCAGGCGGCTGCCGTCGGCGGGGTCGACGGCGTTCAGGTGGGCGGGTTTGCCGGTCGAGACGTTCCACAGCGCCGGCCGCCCCTCCGGCCCCGGGGCGACGACACCACCGATCAGCAGGACGTCGGAGAGCGGGACGCCGAGCGGCACCACGGTCGCGCCCGGAACGTGGGCGAGGTCGGCCGAGGCGGGCACGGCGATCGTCATCGGGGCGAGCAGGGCGGCGGTGAGCGCCGCCGTGATGGGGCGTGGTCTGGGCACAGGGCCTCCCGGTCCGGAGGGTTTACGGTCCTGGCCGAAAGAGTTACGCTGCCGATCCGCGCTCGTCAACCCTCCAGGTGCAGGGGAGGGAGCCCGTACCTGCGAGGGATCGGCGTCTTCCAGAGGTCGACTTTCAGCCTCGACCGTTAGTTAGTGAGTTGGTATCACTGCCGATTGCGTTGAGGTGAGGAGTCGATCCATGAGACGAGTCAGAGCTCTGTCGACGGTGCTGCTGCTGCTCGGGTGACCGTGGCCGTCGCGCCCCCGCCTCGGCGGCGAGCCTGAGACAACTGCCCGCACTACCCCTGAGCAGCGTGACCACGCCGGGCGGCGCGGTCGTACACCGTCCGGACGGCGTCGCGTACCTCTACACGGTGTCGACCGTGGCGGCCGGGAGCGCGCCGTTCTCGGTCATCGACACCGGGGACGGCAGCCGCGAGTCCGGGACGTCGATCTCCCGGGGCACCCCCGGCTGATACCACTGCCGCCAGGGTGAGGACCGCAGTGACGAGTGCCACATAACGCTCGTTTGAATCATCTTCGGCACCTTCGCGCGGTGCGAAGAAAGGCGGACGCGCGGGCGGCGTCCGCGCCGACTCAGCGCGTCCAGCCCTCCGAACGCGTGACCGTGCGGCTCTCGGGCGTGGTCGGCTCCACCGCGCGGCCCTCGTAGGCGGTCGACAGGACGATGTGCGAGTTCATCTCGCCGTGCTCCCCGAGGCGTTCCAGGAGCCCTTCCAGGTGCGGCATCGAGGCGACCCGCACCTTCAGCATCGAGCACCAGTTGCCGCTCAGCTTGTGAACCTCGGTGACCTCGGGCAGGTCCTCGGCGGCGGACGTCTTGAGCAGGCAGCGGCCGAGGGCGCAGCGCATCTGGACGAAGGCCGTCAGCGGCTGGCCGACCCTGGCCGGATCGACGCTCGCCCGGTACCCGGTGATCACACCGGACTCCTCGAGGCGCCGCACCCGTTCGGCGACCGCCGGGGGTGACAGGTTCACCAGAGCCGCGAGGCGGTTGAACGACAGGCGGCCGTCCCGCTGCAGCTCGGCGAGGATCCGCCAGTCCGTCTGATCCATGTGGAAGGTCCTTTCGGGGAATCGCTTTGCAACCTATAAGTCGAAAGGACTGGACGCCAGGGATCATCTATTCCGTCCGGGAATCGGCGTTTCTAGCGTTAAGGCATGGAGAAACGATCCCGTCCGATGGCGGCCCTCTGCTCCGGCGTCGCCCTGATGAACGCGTCGATGGCGGTGGCGAGCGCGACCGCGACCCTGGTCGCCGCGGACCGGCTCGGCGCCGGATGGGGAGGCGTGCCGAACACCGCCGGCATCGTCGGGACGGGCGCCGGCGCGCTCGCGCTGACCCGGCTCGTGCGGACGAGCCGCCGCCGCGCCTTCGTCCTCGGCTACGCCGCCGCGGCGGCGGGCGCCTGCCTGGCCGCCCTGGCGGTCGCGAACGGCGACGTCATCGGGCTCTGCCTCGGGATGCTGCTGCTCGGCCTCGGCAACGCCGGGGCCCAGCTCTCGCGGTACGCGGCGGCCGACCTGCACCCGGCCGGACGGCGCGGCCTCGCCATCGGGCTCGTGGTGTGGTGCGCGGCGGCCGGCGCCGTCGGCGGGCCGCTGCTGCTCGACCCGTCCGGCGCGGCGGCCACCGGCGCCGGCCTCCCCGCGTTCACCGGCCCGTTCCTGTTGGCCGTCCTGACCTGCGCGGTCGCCGCCGGCACCGCGACCGGCGGGCCCGCCGGCCGGGCGGGGGCGCAGGGCTCGCCGCCGCCGCTGCGCCGCCTGGCCCGCACCCCGGCCGCCCGCTCCGCGCTGGCGGTGATGGTCACGGCCCAGGTCGTGATGGTCGCCGTCATGACGGCCGCGCCGCTGGACATGCACCTGCACGGCGACGGCCTCGGGGCGGTCGGCATGACGCTGTCCGCGCACACGCTCGGCATGTTCGCCCTGTCACCGCTGACCGGGCGGATGACCGACCGGTACGGCGCGCATCCGGTGATCCTCGCGGGCCTGGCCGTCCTCGCCCTGTCCACGGCGCTCGCGGCGGTCGCGACCGGGTCGCCGGGGCGCGCCGCGGCGCTCTTCCTGCTCGGGTACGGCTGGAACCTGTGCTTCGTCGGCGGCAGCGCGCGCCTCGCCCGCGACCTGCCCGAGGCGGAGCGCCAGCACACCGAGGGCGCCGTCGACGCGGCCGTCTGGACGGTCGCCGCCGCGGCGAGCCTGCTGTCCACGGCCGTCCTGTCGGCGGGCGGGTACGCCGCCCTGGCCTGGGCGTCCTGCGCCGGAGCCCTCGCCGTCGCGGCCGGCCAGGTACGGCGCCGGGCGCCGCTGGCGCGTCCGGAGCCGGACGGGCGGGGGATCGGACGGCCGTGACCGGGTCAGATGCGGCCGGTGCCGCGGCAGACGTTGCACCGCTCGTGGGTGGCGGTGCTGGTGCCGGTGCCGTTGCAACCGGGGCACGACCGCGTCGCCGGTTTGTTGTGCTTGCCCAAGTCCACCACCCCCTGGGGGTTCATCCTAGGGGCTCGGCCGATCCCATGCCGTGCCCGCTTAGGAGTTCGACGGCGGGACGCCGCGGGTTCACCGGCGCGCCAAGTGAACCCGCGCCCGGGCCCGGGTAACGGTGCGGCACGGTCGACCCGAGTCGCGTTCGCCTTCCCCTCCGACGCTTGTACGCTGTCCCTCACGCGCGCCGTCGTCCGGTCACGGTGCCCCGAGCAAGGAGATCGCGCAGGTTGGTGCCATTGCCGCTGACCACCGCGATCCGTCCCTACGACTGGGGATCGCGGACCGCCCTGCCCGAGCTGCTCGGCGTCGAGCCGACCGGGCGACCGCAGGCCGAGCTGTGGGCGGGCGCGCACCCCGCCGCCCCTTCCCGCGTGGACGGGACGCCCCTCGGCGCCCTCATCGACCGCGACCCGGCCGGCATGCTCGGCGCCGCGTGCGTGGACCGGTTCGGCCCGACGCTGCCCTACCTGCTCAAGGTGCTGGCCGTGGAGAGGCCGCTGTCGCTCCAGGTGCACCCCACCATGGCGCAGGCCGAGGCGGGGTTCGCGCGCGAGGAGGCGCAGGGCATCCCCGTCGACGACCCCGCCCGCACCTACAAGGACCCCTTCCACAAGCCCGAGATGGTCTGCGCCCTCACCGAGTTCCACGGGCTGTGCGGCTTCCGCGACCCCGCCGAGACCGCCGCCCTGCTCGAAGGCCTGAAGGTCCCCGAACTGGACCCGTGGATCGGAACGCTCCGCGCCGAGCCGCCCGCCGAGGCGCTCCGGACCGTCCTCACCCAGATGCTGGACGAGCGCTCCCGGCCGCTCCAGGCCGCGGTCGAACCGGCCCTGACCGGCGTCTACGCCGACATCGCCCGCGCCCACCCCGGCGATCCCGGGGTCCTCGCCGCGCTCCTGCTCGACCACGTGGAGCTCAAGCCCGGCCAGGCCCTCTTCCTGGACGCCGGAGTGCCCCACTCCTACCTGGGCGGCCTCGCGATCGAGGTCATGGCGAACTCCGACAACGTCGTGCGCTGCGGGCTCACCTCCAAGCACATCGACGTCCCCGAGCTGATGCGCGTCGTGCGGTTCGTCCCGTCCAGGTCCCACCGCGTCGAGCCCACGCAGGACTGCCGGTACCGCACGGCCGCCGAGGAGTTCACCCTCGTCCGCCACGACCTCTCGCAGGTCCCCGAGGACCTGCCCTCCGGCCTTCCGCAGACGCTCCTGTGCCTGGAGGGCGAGGCCCGCCTCACCGCGCGGCCGCCCCTGACCCTCGGCCGGGGCGAGGCCGCCTTCGTCCCCGCCGGCGCCCCCGCCACCCGCCTCACCGGACACGGCACGCTCTACCGGGTGCTCCCGGGGATCGGGTCATGACCGTCCTCGCCCTCGACATCGGCGGCACCAAGTTCGCCGTCGCGCGCGTCGACGCCGGCGGCGAGCTCCTCGACCGCGCCGAGCACCCCGTCGGCCAGGCGCCCACCGCCACCCTGCGCGGCCTCGTCGCCGACTTCGCCCGCCCCGGCCTGACCGGCGTCGGCATCGGCTCGGCCGGCCCGATCGACGCGGCCGCGGGCACCGTCAGCCCGATCAACATCCCCCGCTGGCGCGGCTACCGGCTCGTCGCGGCCGTCCAGCGCCTCGTCCCCGGGGTGCCCGTCACCCTGGCGGGCGACGCCCAGTGCATGGCGCTCGGCGAGTGGTGGCGCGGCGGCCACGACGGCGGATCCCTGCTCGGCATCGTCGTGTCGACCGGCGTGGGCGGCGGCCTCGTCATCGACGGCCGCCCCTGGACGGGACGCACCGGCAACGCGGGCCACATCGGCCACGTCATCGTCGACCACGACGGCGAGGCCTGCGTCTGCGGCGCCCGCGGCTGCCTGGAGACGATCGCCGGCGGCCCGAGCATGGTCCGCTGGGCGCTCGCCCAGGGCTGGACGCTCGCCCCCGCGACGGGCCGCCCCGACGCCCGCGCCCTGGCCGCCGCCGCCCGCGCCGGCGCCCCCGTCCCCCTCGCGGCCTTCCGGCGCGCCGCCGGCGCCCTCGCCACCGCGATCCTCAACACCGCCTCCGTCCTCGACATCCGCGACGTCGTCATCGGCGGCGGCGTGGCGGCCGCGGGCGACCTGCTCCTGGACCCGCTGCGCGCCGCGATCGCCGCCCGCGCCGGCATGCCGCACCTGCGCGACCTGCGCGTGTCCTGCACGGCCCTGGAGCGCGACGCCGGCCTCTACGGCGCCGCGGCCCTCGCTCTCCTCGCCTCCGGCGAACCCCTCCGCCCCGCCCCCTGAATCAGAGCCTCAACGCTTCCTTAAAGCCGCCATAAGGAGGGCGGCGGGCCGGGGCAGGGGTGCGAAGTTCGTCGTGTGGCACTGCGAATGGGCAAAGACATCGGTTCGTTCGCCCCCGGTTCGCCGGGGGAGCGGATGCGCCCCGCGGTGGTCGCCCGGGCCTTCCAGGGGCTGCCGCCCGCGCACCGCGAGATCCTCGCCGAGACGGTCTTCCGGGACCGGTCGGTCAACGAGGCCGCCGCCTCGCTGGGGGTGCCGGTCGACGTGGTCAAGGTCCGCGTCTACCACGCGCTCCGGGCGCTCAGCGCGGCCGTGGAGACGCCGCGGACGTACGCCTGAGGCCCGCCAGGTCGCGGACGATCGCGGCGAACGCCTCGACGAGCGGGCCCCCGTCCGCCCAGGCGAGCGCGACGCGCAGCGGTTCCACGTCCGTGAGCGGCACCCAGGACAGTCCGGGGCGCGCGTAGTACAGCGCCATGCTGGACGGCGCGAAGCAGATGGCCGTGCCCTCGGCGACCTGTTCGAGCATCTCCTCGACGTTGTCGTTGGTCGGGCCCCAGCGGGGGGCGGACCCGTCCGGTCTGGGGTTGACCGCCCACCAGTCCACCCACTCGCGGGGCGCGCGCTCGGTCCACATGAGGGGCTCGTCCTTGACGTCCATGATGGACACTCCCTCGGCGGAGGCGAGCGGGTGGCCCGCCGGGAGGCCCACGACGCGCGGCTCGGTGTGGACGACCTCCGAGTGCAGGCCGCCGAGGTCGGCGGGCAGCCACACGAACGCCACGTCCACCTGCCCGGCGCGGAGCGCGGCGGTCTCGCCGCCCCAGTCGAAGCGCTTGGGCTCGACGCGGACGCCGGGGTGGGCGCGGGCGAACTCGGCGCGGGGCCCGGGTCGTCAGCTCGCCTGCGCCGCTGGCCTCGAACCCGACGCGCAGGACGCCGGTCTGCCCGCGCCGGTGCCGTTCGGCCACGGCGGCGACGCGGTCGGCCTGCCGGACGGTGCGGCGCGCCTCGGCGATCACGTCGCGGCCGGCCGGGGTGGGGGTCACGCCGCCCGCGTGCCGGTCGAACAGCCGGACGCCGAACTCGGCTTCGAGCCTGCGCAGCGCGTAGGAGAGTGCGGGCTGGCTGACGTAGAGGGTCTCGGCGGCCCGGCCCAGGTTGCCCGCGTCGGCGATCGCGGCGAGATAGCGCAGCTGGCGCAGCTCCATACGGCGATCATAAACGCTCTTTATCGGCCGGAAGGATCTCTGTCTTGGACGGCGGGACCGGTGAACTGCGATAACTACCGGCATGACGAACAACTCTGAGAAGGCACGGGTCTGGCTGATCACCGGGGCGAACTCGGGTTTCGGGAGGGCGATCGCGGAGGCGGCGCTGGCCGCCGGGGACACGGTGGTCGCGGCGGCGCGGCGCCCGGAGACGCTGGACGATCTGGTGGCGCGCCACCCGGGCCGGGTCGGCGCGGTCGAGCTGGACGTCACCGATCCGGCACGGATCGCGGACGTGGTCGCGGACGCGATCCTGTGGCACGGGCGGATCGACGTGCTGGTCAACAACGCCGGGCGCGGCGTCGTCGGCGCCGTGGAGGAGACCACCGACCGCGAGCTGCGCGAGCTGATGGACCTGCACTTCTTCGGCCCGGCCGCGCTGACCCGCGCGGTGCTGCCGCACATGCGCCGCCAGGGGAGCGGCGCCGTCGTGCAGATGTCGAGCATGGGCGGCCGGTTCTCCTTCCCCGGCGTGGGCGCCTACTCGGCCACCAAGTTCGCTCTGGAGGGGCTGTCGGAGGCGCTGGCGCAGGAGGTCGCCCCGTTCGGGATCAAGGTGCTGGTGGTCGAGCCTGGCGCGTTCCGGACGTCGTTCGCCGGCGGCGGCCTGCACCGGACGGCCGCGATGCCGGAGTACGCCGGCAGCGTCGGCCCGGTCCGGGCGAACCTGCCGGGCAGCGACGGGAAGCAGCCGGGCGATCCGGCCAAGGCCGCCGCGGCGATCCTGAAGGCGCTGGAGGCCGACGACACGCCGCTCCGGCTGCCGCTGGGCAACGACGCCGCGGACGCCGTGGACGCCGCCCTCACCGGTGCGCGCGAGGAGTTCGCGGCCTGGGAGCCGGTCTCCCGTGGCACTGATTTCTAGGAATGAGGCGATAAATGGGTTGCCGGGGCGGAACCGCCCCGGCACCATGGACATCGAAGGTGAGAACGCCGGAACGACGGGATCGGAAAGGGGAGCCGCGATGCGACGTCATCGAATGCGCAGCAGCCATTCCGGTCTCGGGAGCCGCCGACGGACGTGACCCGCACGTTCTGACGCCGACCGCCCGAAGACCACGGGCGGTCTTTTTCGTTTCCGGAGGGTTGGCCGAGCGGAAAGGCAGCGGCTTGCTAAGCCGTCGTCAGGGTCACCCCTGCGCGAGTTCGAATCTCGCACCCTCCGCGCTGAGCAGGGACGCTGGTGCGTCCGGCGGCCTCATAAACCGCAGCAGGCAGGTTCGATTCCTGCGCTCAGCACGCAAGAACACGTCTCCGTGGCGCAGTGGAGAGCGCGCCGGGTTGCGGACCCGGAGGTCGCAGGTTCGATTCCTGCCGGAGATACGGCTTTCGTGGTGTAGTGGTCTGCACACCAGGTTGTGGTCCTGGTGGTGTCGGTTCGATCCCGACCGAGAGCCCTATGTGCTTTTGTCCGACAGTGAGCCTTTTTCAGCGGCAGTTCGATGTGCGCTGATCACAGCATGATCGCGGACGGTGTGGGCGGTGCCGGACGTCAAGAAACCCCTGGTAGGACGGTTGGTCTCTCACAACGTCCCGTCCCCACCAGAGGCCTCACATGCTTTTGTACCGTGCTTCGCTGCCGTTGTCGCGCCGGACCCTGGCCTACGCCACCGGTGTCGTCCGCCGCCACCGCCAGGCCCTCGGCAGCAGGGGCCGGTGCCTGCCCCCGGGCATGCAGGCTCTGATGACCTTGGTCTACCTGCGCAAGGGCGAGACCTACGCCGAGCTGGGCGCCGGATTCGGCGTCTCCACCGCCACCGCGTGGCGCTACGTCAACGAGACCGTCGACCTTCTCGCCGCCCGAGCGCCCAAACTCGGTGCGGCGCTGGCCAGAGCGGTCAAAGCCGGGCTGCCTTACCTGGTGCTGGACGGCACGTTGGTCTCGATCGACAGGGTCGCCGCCGACCGGCCCTACTACTCGGGAAAACACCGCCGCCACGGCATGAACCTCCAGGTCATCGCCGCACCGGACGGGACCTTGCTGTGGGTGTCGGGACCGCTGCGCGGCTCGGTCCACGACCTGACCGCGGCCCGGATCTGGGGCGTCGTCCGGGCACTGGCGGCCACCGGGCTGCTGGTGCTGGCCGACAAGGCCTACCAGGGCGCCGGCGCGCACATCCTCACGCCCTACAAGGGACGCGACAAGCCCGAACCGCAAAAGGACGCCAACCGTGCACACGCCAAGCTCCGCGGCCCCGGCGAACGCGCGAATGCCCAGCTCAAGTCATGGCGAATCCTGCGGAAGCTGCGCTGCTGCCCCCACCGCGCCGGACGCCTCGCCAAGGCCATCCACACCCTGCAACTCCGCGAGACCGCAGCACGCTGAAAAAGGCTCAGTGACCGGCAGATATTGCTCAGGTGCTGGTATCCGGTTGCGTTGCGTTTGATCGAACCTGGAAAAACCTTCCGCATGTACTGTTCCTCCCCGCGGGCGTCGCGGACCCGCGTCCTCGGCCTGAGCGTGCTCGCCCTGCTCGCGCTGACCGTCCACGGCGGTCCCGTCCGGGCGGCCTCGGGCCCCGCCCCCTACCTCGACCCGCAGCTGTCGGTGGGGGACCGCGTCGACGACCTGCTCGACCGGATGAGCCTCACCGACAAGCTCGGCCAGATGACACAGGCGGAGCGGCGGTACGTGACGCCGGAGGAGGTCACCCGCTACCGGATCGGGTCGGTGCTGTCGAGCGGAGGGTCGGCGCCCAGCCCGAACACGCCGCGGAGCTGGGCGGACATGTACGACGGACTCCAGCGGGCCGCGCTCGCCGCGCCGCTGCGCGTCCCGATGATGTACGGGGTGGACGCGGTGCACGGCCACAACAACGTGGCCGGTGCGACGATCTTCCCGCACGACATCGGGCTCGGCGCGGCCCGCGACCCGGCACTCGTCCGCCGGATCGGCGCGGCGACCGCGGCGGAGATGACGGGGACGGGCGTGGACTGGGACTTCGCGCCCTGCCTGTGCGTGGTCCGCGACGACCGCTGGGGCCGGACCTACGAGTCGTTCGGCGAAGTGCCCGAACTGCCCGCGGCCATGACGACGCTCATCGACGGGCTGCAGGGGCGCGAGCTGGACGGACCGACGTCCGTCCTGGCCACGGCGAAGCACTACCTCGGGGACGGCGGCACCGAGGGCGGCGACGACCGCGGCGACACCAGGATCCCGGAGAAGGAACTGCGCGCCGTCCACCTGCCGCCGTTCCGCGCGGCCGTGAAGCGCGGCGTGGGCTCGGTGATGGTCTCCTACAGCTCGTGGAACGGGCTGAAGATGCACCGGAACAAGTACCTGATCACCGATGTCCTCAAGCGCGAGCTGGGCTTCACCGGCTTCGTCGTGTCCGACTACAACGGCATCGACGAGATCGACGGGAAGCGGGGCTTCACCAAGGACGAGGTCGCGGCCGCGGTCAACGCCGGGATCGACATGGTCATGGTCCCGGCCGAGTGGCGCCGGTTCATCGACTACCTGCGGGACGCGGTGAAGGACGGGACCGTCCCGATGTCCCGCGTCGACGACGCGAACCGCCGCATCCTGACCAAGAAGTTCCAGCTGGGCCTGTTCGAGCGGCCGATGGCCGACCGCGCGTACCTGGGGGCGGTCGGGAGCGCCGAGCACCGCGCGCTCGCCCGGCGCGCGGTCGCCGGGTCGCAGGTGCTGCTGAAGAACGCCGGCGGCGTCCTGCCGCTGGACGACGACGACAAGGTCTTCGTCGCGGGCCGCAGCGCCGACGACATCGGCATGCAGTCCGGCGGCTGGACGATCAGCTGGCAGGGCGCGCCCGGCCCGACCACGAAGGGCACGACGATCCTGCGGGGCATCCGCGAGGCGGCGGACCCGTCCGCGACCGTCACCTACAGCAGGGACGGGACGGGGATCGACCGGTCCTACGACGCGGCGATCGCGGTCGTCGGGGAGAAGCCGTACGCCGAGTACCACGGTGACCTCACCGGTGACATGGGCCTCGACGCCGCCGACCTGAAGACGATCGACCGGCTGCGCGCGTCCGGCGTCCCGGTGGTCGTGGTGCTGGTGTCGGGGCGCCCGCTGGACATCGCGACGGAGCTGCCCAAGTGGAACGCGCTCGTCGAGGCGTGGCTGCCGGGCAGCGAGGGGGCGGGCGTCGCCGACGTCCTGTACGGGGCCGTCGCGCCCACCGGCAGGCTTCCGGTGACATGGATGCGCACGGCCTCCCAGCAGCCCATCAACAAGGGCGACGGCAAGAAGCCCCTGTTCCCCTTCGGCTACCGCCTCACGTACGACTAGGCTGTGTTTTCACAGTCCCGGCCCACTTCGCTCGCCTGGCGGCTCGCTACGTGTCCTGGCCTGGGCGAACGCGGCATCGCTTCGCGATCTGCCCGGTTCCGCTCGCCTCCGGCCTCGCTCCACCGGCCAGGTCACGCGTTCGCGCGCGTGGCTTAGGCCACTTCGAGACCGGCCCTAGAGCACGGGGTCCTCTAGTCGGCCAGGGCCGTCAGTGCCTTCTGGAGGTCTTCGGCCGCCCGGTCCACCGGTTCCTTCCCGGTGAGCGCCGCGGTGACGTGCTCCTGGATGGCGCTGCTGACCTCGTTGTACCGGACGACGACCGGGCGCGGCCGCGCCTTGTCCATGCCCTGCCTCAGCACCGGCAGGTACGGATACCGCTTGATCATTTCGGGGTCGGTGTAGAGGGCGGCGAGGGAGAGCGGGAACGACTGGGCGCGGCCGTACTCGTTCTGGATCGCGGGGCCGACGATGTGGGCGATGAAGTCGCGTGCGGTGGCCTGGTGCTTGGAGAACGCCGAAACGGCCAGGTTGTTGCCGCCGAGGGTGCCGGAGCCGGGCCCGCCCTCGCCCGGGATCGGCGCGACGCCGAACTTCCCGGCCACCTTCGAGCCGTCCTTCTCGGCGGCGAGCGCGTACACGTACGCCCAGTTGCGGTGGAAGACGAGGTGCCCCTCCTGGAAGGCGCGGCGGCCCTCCTCTTCCTTGAACGTGATGGCCTTCTGCGGGATCGTGCCGTTCCGGAAGCCGTCCACCAGGAACCTGAGCCCCGCCTTGGCCTGCGGGGTGTTCACCCTCGGCCTGCCCGAAGGGTCGAAGACCTCGCCGCCCGCGGACTGGACGGCCTCGGAGTAGTTGACCGTGAGCCCCTCGTACCTGCCGTACTGGCCCGCGTAGCAGTCGGCGCCCTTGCCCTCGGGCGTCCGGCGGACCTTCGCGCAGTCCTCGCGCAGCTCGGCCCACGTCTTCGGCGGGCCCTTCACCCCGGCCCCGGCGAGGAGGTCCTCGCGGTAGTAGAGGACGCCGGTCCCGGTCAGCCACGGCGCCGCGTACAGCCTGCCGCGGTACTTCCCGGTCTCCAGGGCCGCCGGGACGAACGAGGAGGCGTCCACCAGCCCGTCCGGCAGAGGCAGGATCCAGCGGCGCGCGGCGAACTCCGCCGTCCACACCGCGTCCAGCCGGACGACGTCGTAGGCGTCCGACTTGATCTGCATGTTCTGGACGAGCTGCTGCCGCGCCTGGTCGCCGTCCTCGGGCAGCTCGACGAGCCGGACCCTCTCCTTCGGATGGCCGTCGTTCCACGCCGCGACGAGCCGCTGTACGGTCCGGGTCAGGTCCTTGCCGGTGGCGACGGTGATGGGCCCCCGGCCGTCGTTGCCGGCGGGCGGCGACCCGCCGGACGAGTCGCCGCAGGCGGCCGGCGCGAGGAGCAGGGACAGCGCGGCGGCGCCCAAGAGCGGTCTGACGGTCACGGGTGCACCGTGCCTTTCGCCGGAGGTGACTGCGTGCCCAGGTCGACGACGGCGCCGTCCAGCCGGGCCCGTTCGGCGGCCCACACGACGCGGTGCGAGGCGAGGCTCTCGCGGGGGCCGGAGTGGAGCGGGGCCGGGTCGCCCGCGGCCAGCGCGGCGACGAAGGCGTCGGCCAGCGCGTCGTCGTCGTGGTCGTGGCGGCCGTCGGACGCGCCCTCGGGAGGGACGGCCCCGGGCTCGACGACCTCGGTCGCGCCGGTGACGAAGTCGCGGACCGTGATGCGGACGCCGTCGCCCTCCAGGGAACCGGCCGTCCCGAAGACGCGCGTCTGGCGCGGGGCGGCCGCCGAGAACGCGGTCATGGTGAACACGCCGGTCGCGCCGGACGGGAACTCCATGTTCACGACCTGGTGGTCGACCACGTCGTTGTCGCACGCGTAGACGCAGCGCCCGTACGGGCCCTCGCGCAGCGCCCGCAGGACGCCCGCCTCGGTGCGGTCGTCGGTGACCGCGCCGAGCGGCCACCTCTCGCGGCCGGGATCGCCGAGGCACGACAGGTACAGCCGGGTCGCGGAGTAGGAGCAGCGGGGCTCCACGGCGCAGTCGACGCAGCGGTCGGCGGCGCCTTCCGGCCGCTCCTCCGGCCGGAAGTGCGACAGCCGCCCGAACGAGGACACCCGCGCGGGAACCTCGCCCATCAGGTGGATCAGCCAGTCGACGTCGTGGCAGGACTTCGTCATCAGCATCGGGCCGGACTCGTCCGCCCGCCGCCAGTTGCCGCGCACGTAGGAGTGGGCGTGGTGCCACCAGCCGACCGGTTCGAGGTGCTGGACGCTGACCGGCGCGCCGATCCGGCCGTCCTCGATCAGCCTCCTGAACGCGCGCGTGTACTCGGTGTAGCGCATCACGTGGCAGACGGCGAGCATCACCCCTTCGCGCTCGACGGCGTCCACGATGCGCAGCGCGTCCGCCTCGGACGTCGCCATCGGCTTCTCCAGCAGGATGTGGCAGCCGAGGCCGGCGAAGCGGATCGCGGGCTCGGCGTGCTCGGCGTCCTGCGTCGCGATGATCACGCCGTCGGCGGGGCGGCCCCGCGCGGCCATCTCGCGCCAGCCGGGGAACGTCCGCTCCGGCGGGAGGCCGTGCTCGGCGGCGAACCGGGCGCGCCGCGCCGGGTCGGGCTCGGCGACCGCGACGATCCGGCCGGCCCCGGCCTCCCGGATCCGCGCCGCGTAGGCGCGGCCGCGCAGCCCCGCTCCGGCCACCGCGATCGTCGGCCCCGTCCGCTGCATCGTCGCGCACCCCTCCGACCTGGCCGTCCGCACCGGCGGGCGACTTACGCAAGGTGTTTTCATAAGTAGTCTGGCAATAATGTCGTCCGTCCGCCGAACGCTGTCAAGGGGTACCCGTGCCGCACCACTCTCTCCACGGAGGCGACCCCTCGGTGCTCCGCAGGCTCAACTCCGCCGCGACGCTGCGCGCGCTGCGCGACGGCGGCGAGGCGACGTTGTCGGAGCTGGCCCGGCGCGTCGGGCTGTCCCGGCCCACCACCGAGGGCGTGCTGGGCGAGCTGATCGACCGCGGCCTGGCCGCCGAGGACGCGCCGCGCCCGGGCGGCGGGCTCGGCCGGCCCGCCCGCCGCTACCGGTTCCGCGCGGAGGCCGGTCACGCCCTCGGCGTCGACGTCGACGCGCACCGGGTGCGGCTGCTCGTCGCCGACCTCGCCGGGGAGGTCGCCGGCGGGCACCGCGCCGACCTCCCCGGCGGCGCCGCCCCCGGGGAGCGGATCGCGGCGGTGCGCGCCGCGGTCAAGGACTGCCTGGCCGGGGCGGGCGTCGACCGCCGGTCGCTGCGGGCCGTCGCGGCCGGCACCCCCGGCGTCGTCGCCCCGGACGGGACGGTCACGTCCTGCACGGTCGTGCCCGGATGGGAGGGCGTCCACCTGGCGCGCGAGCTGGGCCGCTCGTTCTCCTGCCCCGTCCTCGTCGAGAACGACGCCAACCTCGCCGCCATGGCCGAGCGGTGGGTCGGCGCCGCCCGCGACGCCGACGACGTCGTCTGCGTCCACGCCGCCCTGCACACCGGCATGGGCGCGATCATCGGCGGCCGCCTGCACCGGGGCCGCTGGGGGGCGGCGGGCGAGATCGGCATGCTGGACGAGCTGGGCCTGCGGGACACGACCGCCTCCCTGGTGCCGGACGCCGGTTCCGGTCCCCTCTTCGAGGAGGCGGAACGCGTCCTGGACGCGGCCGGGCGCGGGTCCGCGGAGGCGCGGGATCGGGTGGAGCGGCTCGCCGCCCGGATGGCGCGCGGCGTCGCGGCGATGGCCCTCGCCCTCGACCCGGAGATGATCGTGGTCGGCGGCCCCCTGGCCGGGACCGGCGCGCCGCTGGTCGCCGCGCTGCGCGAGCGGGTCGCGCCGCTGTGCCTGAGCCCCGTCCGGATCGAGGGATCCGAGCTGGGGGACGAGTCGGTCGCCCTCGGCGCCGTGCGCCTCGCCCTCGACCGGATCGACGAGGACCTGTTCCGCCTCGACCCCCCGCATCAGCATCAACCTCCCGGAACAGACCCGCGCCAACAAAACGCCGTTGCGCCGTCCTGATCCGGAGGAGATCAATACGCTGCGTACCGCCCAATGACCCTCTGTGCTGTCGGCGGTGCCCGGTAGGGTCTCCGTTGTACGGGTGAGAGGGGACACCGAACGGACAGGAGCGACATGAGCGCACAACCTGTAGAGCCACTCCTCCCGGGCCAGGTCCACCGGGTCCCGAGGACGATCAAGGGCATCGCCGACTGGCTGACGGAAGAGAAGCGCACCAGGTTTCTCAAGGAGGTCATGGCCGCCAAGGAAGAGGAAGACTACAGGCGGGTCATGGACGACTGGTGGGCCGAGGCTCACCTGGCCCAGATCCCCGACCGCGCGGAGCGCCGCGCCAGGGCGCGTAGGGCCGACCGGAGCGAGCTGGTCTCGCTCGAAGAGCTCAAACGGCGGTTCCTGTCGGAGGAAGACGCGGAGAAGTGACCGCCGGCCGCAGCGGCTGGACGGTCTTCTGCGAGAAAGAGGCCTCCGATGTGATCGAGGCCATGCCCCCCGCGCTGAAGAACTCGGTGGTCCGGTTCTTCTGCGACTTCGCGGTCGCGGGCGGCCTGGCCATCGACACCGGAGGCAGTCCCCCCGGAAGGCCGTTGGATGACGCCGATCTCGAATTTCGACTGGTGGTCGACGGCACCTCGATGTTCTTCGACTACCTAATCCTCGCCGACATCAAGGAGTTCCGCGTCACGAACATGATCTGGCTCGGTTGAACCGGTGGCCGGGGGCTGGGGCTTCAGCGGGGCGCTGAAGTGCCAGCTTTCGGCCAGCAGGGCTTCGGTCGCCTCGACTGCGGCGGCCAGGCGGCGCTCGTGGGGGCCCGTCACGGTGATGTGCGGGAGGCCCCGCTTCTCCAGCTCCTCCCGGAAGCGCGCCGACATCCACGACCTGATCAGCTCGCCGTCGCGCCAGCCGTCCTGCTCGAAGGGGACGCCCTCGGGGTCGGTGAGGATCCACAGGTGGTGCGGGGTCCGCCCGTGGACGGCCTCGACCTCGGGGGCCGGTGCGCCGAGGTAGCGCTCGTGCCAGATCGCCGTGGCGAACGCGTCGGTGTCGCAGACCAGCAGCGGCGAGCCCGACCGGGTCGCCGCGTCCTCCAGCGCCGCGTGGCGCTCGGCGATCTCGGTGAACTCGGCCGACTCCCACGTCAGGTCGTCCAGCCACAGGGACGGGTCGCCCGCCCGCCGGCGCGCGGCCGCCAGCTTCTCCTCGGTGAACGTCCGGCCGTACTCCGGCACCCACCGGGTCGCCGCCCACACCCCGCCGCGCTCCGCGTAGTGGATCGCGAGCGCGCGGGCCAGCGTGGTCGTGCCGGTCGACTCGGCGCCCACCACCACGACCCGCCGCGCCAGATACGCCCGGACGGGCGGCGAGAGGTGGTCCCAGTTCCCCGCCGGGTCCTTCCGCACGGCGGTGCCGCTCACCGGGAAGCGCTCGCGCGGCGGGTCGACCGGGACGTGCACGGCCGAGAAGCGCTCGGCGAGCTCCGGCCCGTACGCCTCCGAGCTGAACACCGCGTCCACCGGCGGGACGGACGCGCCGAGCCCCGACCGCATCGCCAGGCCCGCCCGGAACGCCGCGACGTGCGCCGACCAGGCCTCGTCGGACCCGTAGTCGATCTCGGCGTCGTCCACCACCGGGACGATCTCCACGTGCGGCTGCCGGTGCGCCTCGCGCAGCCACGCCGTCCGCAGCGCGAGCGGGATGCTCTCCGCGGTGGACGCCGCCACGACGACGCTCACCCGGGCGCAGGACGCCGCGGCCGTGTCGATCAGGTGGTGGTGCCCGGCGTGCGGCGGATAGAACTTGCCGATGACCAGGCCGTGCTCGTGCGTCATACGGCCGCCGCGGGGGCGAGGGGCCGCGCGCGCAGGTCGCGGTGCCAGGCCAGCAGCCCTGACACGCACAGCGCCAGGAAGACGAGGTAGAGGGCGCTGGTGAGCTTGAGGTCCTTGGCGAAGTACAGCGGGATGTAGACGAGGTCGGCGGCGATCCACAGCCACCACGACTCCAGCAGCTTGCGCGACTGCCCGTAGGTCGCCATGAGGGAGAGCGCGGTGGTGAGGGCGTCCCAGAACGGCACGGTGGAGTCCGTCCAGGCCGACAGTGCCCAGGTCAGCAGGGCGGTGCCCGCGGCCCCCGCGGCGATCAGGGCCGCCCACTCGGCGCCGCGCGTGCGCCGCACCGGGAGCCGGTCGCGGCCGTCGCCGCCGTACAGCCACACCCACCAGCCGTAGAGCTGGAGCGCGACGTAGACGACCTGGAGCCCGGCGTCGGCGTAGAGGCCGCCGTCCAGGAACACCAGACCGAGCAGGATCACGTTGGCGATGCCGATCGGCCAGTTGAGGATGTTCTGCCGGACGACGAGCCACACGTTGACCGCGCCGGTCGCGAAGCCGAGCAGCTCCGCCCACGTGGTGGGGACCGACCCGAGGTGGAAGGCGGGGTCGAGCAGGGGGCCGAGCGGGACGTTCACCGACATGCCCGCCATGATCACATATCGTCAGTCAGACGACAAGTATCAGGCGAGGTCGACCAGCACGAGCGGCTCCGTCGTCGGCCGCGCGGACCCGCCGGCGGGCTCCACGGTCACGCCGACCTTGTCCCGCGGCCGCCACGTTCCGGCGACGACCGGGCGGCCCGGGTCGCTGGGCATCAGGCCCGCCGAGCGGGGGCCGTCCGCGCCGATCAGCCACAGCTGGTACGCCTTCGAGGACGGCAGAGCCCGCAGCCCGGACGAGGCCACGACCACCCCGCCGCGCGACGCGGACGCGACGACCGTGACCGTCCCGCCGCCCGCGGCGCGGCCCGTCGCCGAGCGCGCGTCCGGCGCCGACAGCACCGACGCCACGTCCCGGTAGGCGGCCTCAGTGCGCTGGATGCGCTGCCGTTCGTGGACCGCCACCCCGACGGAGGCGGCCGTCACCAGGCAGGCGGCCGCGGCCAGCCCGGCCGCGGCGGCGCGCCGCCACCGCCGCGGCCGGATCGGCCGCACGTCCGCGTCCCGGCCCGCAGGGGCGGGCGGCAGCTGCAGGACGTTCCGGACGTCCGCCAGCACCCGGGCCCGCAGCCGCGGCGGCGGGGCCTCGGTGACCGCCAGGCCCAGCCGGGCCGTCGTCGCCCGGAACTCGCGCAGCTCGGTCGCGCACGTCTCGCACCCGGCGAGGTGCTCCTCGAACGACCGCCGCTCCCCGGCGTCGTCGATCGCGTCCAGCGCGTACGCGCCGGCGAGGGCGTGCAGATCGTCCGTCACCGTTCCACCCCCAGGCAGTCGCGCAGCCGGATGATGCCGTCGCGCATGCGGGTCCGCACCGTGTTCGGCGGCGCGCCCACCAGCGCGGCCACCTCACGATAGGAGTGCCCGCCGTAGTAGGCGAGCGTCACCGACTCGCGCTGCAGGCGCGTCAGCGTCCCGAGGCAGCGCCGCACCCGCTCGTGCTCCAGCCGCGCCTCGACCCGCTCGCCCACCGGGTCGTGCGCACCGCCCGCCCCGGGGTGGACGGTCCTCGCCTCGCGTTCGCCCGCGGCCTGCTCGCGCCGGACGCGGTCCACGGCCCGGCGGTGCGCGATCGTCAGGATCCACGCCATCGCGCCGCCGCGGCCCGGGTCGTAGCGGGCGGCGGACCGCCACACCTCGATCATCACCTCCTGCGTCACCTCCTCCGCCATCGCCGGATCGCGGACGACCCGCCGCGCCAGCCCGTGCACGGGCGCCGCGGCCACGTCGTACAGCAGCTCGAACGCGCGCTCGTCGCCGCGCGCCGTCCGGCCGAGCAGCGCGTCCGCGTCATGCCCGGGCACCGTTCCGCCGTCCGGCGGCCTCGTCTCTGCCGGCATGCCGCGCTCCCCTCCGTGGACCGTCCACCCGGCACTACGCATCCGGGGCCGTCCAGGGTCGGAACTCACAGGACCAGGCTCCGCAACGTGAGTCCCAGCCCGAGGACGACGACCGTCGCGGACGTCCCTATCGGCATCATCGCGCTGGGAAGCCGGGGCCGTATGGCCGGAATGCGCCGCGCCAGGGCGCGTGCGGAACCGGCGACGAGGAGGCCGACCGCGGTGAGCGCGGCGGCGAGGCCGAGCCCGTAGGCCAGGACGAGGACGACCCCGAACCAGGCCCGTCCGATCGCCGCGCCGCCGACCAGCACCACGACCGCCGACGGGCTCGGCACCATGCCGCCCGCCAGCCCCATCAGCACGACCCCGCCGCGCCGTGACCTCGCGGGCCCGTGCCCATGCCCGTGGCCGTGGGTGTGGGTGTGGTGCCGGTTGCGCAGGGCGCGCCACAGCAGCAGCGCACCCGCCGCCGTCACGAGGACACCGCCCGCCGCGCCGAGCCAAGGGAACAGCGCCTCGGGCGCCAGCAGGGCCCCGGTCGTCACGAGCAGGCCGAGGGCCAGGACGCCGGCCGTGTGGGTGAGCGTGACGGTGAGGCCGAGCGCGAGGACGTCCCGCGTCCTGCGCCGCCCGTCCCCGATCGCGTGCGCCGCCATGATCGTCTTGCCGTGGCCGGGCGCGAGCGCGTGCAGCGCGCCGAGCAGCAGCGCGACCAGGAACGCCAGGGCCGCGAAGCCGGGCGTGAGGTCGTGCCTCGCGACCAGCGACGTGAACCGCCGGGTCAGCCCGTCGGCGCCGCGCGGCAGCAGCGTTCCGGGCCCGGCGCCTCGCGCGGGGGCCGCGAGCGGCGGCCCGCCCGCCCGCACGTCGAGGGTCGCCGACCGCTGGTCGGGCGGGGAGGCGAGCAGGTCCGCCGGGTAGGCGGTGAGGCGGCGGCTGCGCGACGACCCGGGCACGCCGGACGCGGCGAGCGTCATCCGGTCGCCGCGCGCGGTGATCTCCCGCCAGCCGATCCGGCCGTCGCCGCCGGCCCGGAAGGAGACCGTCCCCGGTCCGGCGGGCGCGGTGATCCGGCATTCGAGCCGCAGCGTCGGCAGCCCCGCCTGCCCGCGCGGTGCCGACGCGGTGGCGGACGCGACCGTCGCGGTGACGGGACGCCCGTCCACCGCGACGCGCAGGGACGAGGCGGCCCGCGCGCAGGCGCCGCCCGCCCACGCCGCCAGCTCGCCGTCCGACGGGCGCCCGTCGTGGTCGGCGTCGAGCCCCGGCATCGCCTGCGCCGCGGGGATTTCGGCGCGGTCCTCGACATGGTCGATCCGCAGTTCGTGCGGCGCCGCGACCAGCCCGTCGTAGTGGTTGACGGTGAAGTTGCCCAGGGGATGCGCGGCGAGCACCCCGGCGGCGAGCGCGAGAACGATCACGACGCGCCTCCCAGTTCGTCCAGGGCCGCCTTGGCGCGCGGTGCCCACAGCGGGGAGAAGGCGGGATTGCGGCGCAGTGACCCGGCGAGGTCGCGCCGCGCGGCGGCCCGCTCGCCGAGGGCCATCTCGATGAGGCCGAGATGGAACCGGAAGGACGCGCGGCGGTACCCGGTGGCCGTCGCCTGCCGGGCGTAGCGGAGGGCCTCGCCGTCCCGCCCGTTGACGTGCAGCGCCCAGGCCAGGGCGTCGGCCGCGTGCACGCTGCACTGCCGCACGCGCGCGCCGGGGCAGCGCCTCCGGTACTCGGCCCGCGCCGCCCGCAGCGCGTCCCCGGTGTCGCCGTGGTCGCTCTCGGACAGCGCGGTCTCCAGGTCGGCGTCGACGCCGCCGGCCCTGGCGATCCGTGCCCACGCCGTCGCGACCGCGTACTGCCGTTCCGCCTCGTCCCGGCGTCCGGCCGACTCCAGCAGCTCCCCGTACTCGGTGACGTACTGGGGGAGGGGGAGCCGCTTGACGATCCCGGCCCGCACGGCGAGCGCCCCGGCCGTGTCGCCGCGCGCGGCCCTGACGCGGGCCTCGCCGTCCAGGGCTGGCAGGTGGCCGGGGGACAGGCGCAGCGCCTCGGCGTACTCGCGCCCCGCCCGGCCGAGGTCGCCGTCGTTCCAGGCCAGCTCGCCGAGCTGCACCGCGATGTAGGCCAGGTCGCCGCGGTCGGTGGCGGAGGCCCGCGCGAGCCCCAGCACCCGGCGCGCCTCCGCGACCTCTCCGCGCAGCTCCCGCACGTACGCGAGCCGGGTGAAGACCGGAACCCCCGGACGGACGGCGTCCGCCCGCCGCGCGGCGGCCAGCGCGTCGCCGTAGCGGCCGAGCTCCACCAGCGCGTCCACCCGGACGGCGGCGGCCCGCTGCGCGTAGGGGTTCGCCTTGAGCGCCCGGTCCGCGTACCGCAGCGCCCCGTGGAAGTCGTGGCGCGCCGCAGCGAGCGCGCCGAGCCCGGCCAGCGCGCCGTCGTTCCCGGGCGCCTCACGGAGGGAGCGGTGGAGCACCTCTTCCGCCTTCGGGTAGTACGCCGGATCCGCGGTCACACGGGCCTGCTCCACGTACGCGATTCCTAGGGACGCCCAGCCGGCGGCGTCACGGGGCTGCTCGCGCAGCCTCTTCTGCAGGCCGGGGATGCCCGGGGCAGGGGCCCCGGCCGGGGCCGCCGCGGCGCGCTCCCCGGACGGGCGGCCGAACGCGACCGCCGATCCGAGGGTGAGCGCGGCGACGAGCCCCGCCACCGAGGCCCCGGTGAGGAGGGGACGCATCAGCTCTCGTGCCGTCCCGCCGAGGGACGGCGCCGCCGCAGCCACAGCAGCCCGCCGGTCAGCAGGAACGCCCCCGCGCCCGCCGCCGCGGCGACCGGCGCCAGCGAGATCGTCCCGTCCTCGCCGCCCGAGGTGCTCTCGGTGGCGCCCGCGTTGAGGAAGTTCACCTTCCCGCCGTCGCCCCTGCCCGCCGTGCCCGCGGCCTTCGTCCCCGGCTTCCTCGCGCCGCGCACGTCCGACCCCGAGTGGGGCTGCGCCACGTACGGGAAGCTCGTGCCGAACCCGGCGTCGTTGGCGTTCACGGCGTCGCCGAGGTCGTTCTTCTTGCCGAGCAGCTCGCCCTCGACGGCCTGCAACTCGATGTCGACGACGTCGTCGGTGAGCCGCCGCCCGTTCGGGAAGCCCGCCTTGTCCCCGCCGAGGACCCCCAGCCGGTCCGGCTTCGCGGCCGGCCGGACCGAGGTGTTGAGCCGCAGCAGCTCCGCGGGCCGGACGTGCGCCGGCTGGTTCAGCCCCGGCACGCCGGTGAGGAACGCCTGGACGAGGTCCTTGCGCGGCCCGGGCGGTGCCGGGATCTTGTAGATCTTCTCGATGAGCTTCGGCAGCTCGGGGTCGGTGACGAACCCGGCGAACTGCGCGTCCTGCCACGGAGTGGACGCGTTGAAGGCGTCCTTCTTCCCGCGCGGGACGACCACCTCGTTCACCAGCGGGCTCCCGAGCCGCGACACCTGCGCGTAGGCGCCGGACGCGGAGAGCCGCGACACGGTCGAGTTCACCCCGATCACCGGGTCGTGCCCCGTGACGAGGTGGCGCGTCGGGATCTGCAGCGCGACCGTGTTGACGTTGTATCCGCTCAGCGTGTCGTTCCCGACCTCCTTCAGGTTCGCGCCGTACAGCAGGTCGAACACCCGCAGGTCGAGGAAGAACGGGTCGTCGGCCTGCCCGGCGAACGAGGTCGTCCCGTCACCGAGCGGCCTGACCGCCTGGGCGCGCAGCCTCGCGTAGTCCGGCATGGACGCCTTGCCCACGTTGGACGGCGCGACGGGCGCGTTCCCGGCGAGCGTGTGCGTGCTCCGGACCTGGCCGCCGACCCTTCGGACCAGCGTCAGGTCGTAGGTCTGCGTGAAGTTGAGGTCGGGGTCGTCCAGGCTCGTCACCGGCCCGGTGTTGTAGAGGAAGGTGTTCGCGTTCTTCAGCCGGTCGTGGAAGCGGAACCGGTAGGTGAGGTCGGGCAGGGAGTCGCCGTCGTTGTCGACGTTCAGGTCGTACCTGGCGTCCCGCGCGAACTTGGAGAAGTTCGGCCCGCCGGCCGGGTCCTGGAACGGGATGAAGTTCGCGATCAGCGTGGTGGTGTCCGGCTTGTCCGGACTGACGAACGCGTAGACGTCGGTGTTGTCGTACTGCGGCTGCCCCGAGATGAGCGGTGCCTCGCGGTGGCTGGACGCGGTGCCCTGCCTCGGCGCGAGTCCGGCGAACCCGCCCGCGCACAGCAGACCCGCGGCCGCGGCCAGCGCGGCGACCCGCGCCCTGGACGTTCCCCCGGCTGGATGGAGTGTCGGCATCGTGGAACCCTCGCCGGTCTCCGGGTGCCCGCCGCGGCGGCGCCTTTCCGTGGCGCTGGGCCGTGTTGCCGCGGCGCCGGATCGACCGGTCTCTTCGCCATGCCCGCGGGTACTTCGCGGCCCCCGCCGGATCTGATTGGTCGGGCCCGGCCGCTGGCCGGATACGGCCACGCCCGGGCCGCCCTCGCTTGACAATGAGTGAGCACTCACTCAGAATCGGAGGAGACGGCATCCCGGCAAGGAGGCACCGATGTATTCCGAGCTCAACGGCATGGTCGCGGTCATCACCGGCGGCTCGCGCGGCATCGGCGCCGCCACGGCGCGCGCGTTCGCCGCCGAGGGCGCGCGGGTCGCCGTCATCGGCCGCGACCGGGAGGCGCTCGACCAGGTGGCCAAGGAGACCGGCGGGATCGGCGTCGTCGCCGACGTCACCGACCTGGCCGCCCTCGACTCCGCGCGCGGGCGGATCGAGGACGGGCTCGGCCCGGCCGGCGTCCTGTGCGCGTTCGCGGGCGGCGGCATCGCGCGTCCCGGCCCGACCGCGGCCATGACCGAGCGGGAGTGGCGGTCGGTCCTGGACGGCAACCTCACCGCGACCTTCCTCACCCTGAAGGCATTCCTGCCCGGCATGCAGGAGCGCCAGGCCGGTTCGATCATCACGATGTCGTCGTCGGCCGGGCGACTGCCGACGAACCTGCCGGGCGGCGGCGGCCGGGAGCTGGGCAACCCGTGGGGCGCCCCCGTCGCCTACGAGGCCGCCAAGGCCGGCGTCCAGGCCCTCACCCGCCACGCCGCCGCCGAGGCCGGGCGGGACGGCGTCCGCGTCAACTGCGTCGCGCCCGGCACGATCCGCACCGAGCGCACCGCGCGGTTCATGCCCGAGGAGACCCAGGCCGCCGTGGCCGCCTCCCACCCGCTCGCCCGTCTCGGCGAACCGGGCGACGTCGCGTCCGCCGCGCTCTTCCTGGCCTCGTCCCAGTCCGCGTGGCTGACGGGCCTCACCCTCGACGTCACCGGCGGCCGCGTCATGCTCTGAACACCGGCAGGACGCGGAAGGGCCCTCGCCGCCTGCGGCGAGGGCCCTTCCGTGCGTCGTGCGCGGCTACGCGACGATGAGCAGCGGGTTCTGGAGCAGCTCGGCGAGGCGGGCCAGGAACTTCGCGGCCGTCGCGCCGTCGGTGGCGCGGTGGTCGACCGACAGGGTCACCGTCATGCGCTTGCCTGGGACGACCTGGCCGTCGCGGACGACAGGTTCGTCGCGGACGGCGCCCACGGCGAGGATGGCGGCCTCCGGCGGGTTGATCACCGCGGAGAACGAGTCCACACCGAACATGCCGAGGTTGCTGACGCTGAACGTGCCGCCGCTCATCTCCCGCGCGGACAGCTTGCCGTCGCGGGCCTTGGCGGCGAGCTCGCGGGTCTCCCGCCCGATCTGCGAGACGCTCATCCGGTCGGCGTCGCGGACGACCGGCACGACGAGGCCGTCCTCGACCGCCACCGCCACGCCGACGTGCACCCGCTTGTGGAAGAGCAGGTTCTCCTCGGTGTAGGAGACGTTCACCGCCGGGTGCTCGCGCAGCGCCGTCGCCACCGCCTTCACGACCAGGTCGTTCACGCTGACCTTCGCCGGGGCGAGCGCCTCGTTCAGCGTCGCGCGGAAGGCCAGCAGGGCGTCGGCGTCCACCTCGCGGTTCAGGTAGAAGTGCGGCGCCTCGCGCTTGCTCTCGGTCAGCCGCCTGGCCGCCACCTTGCGGAAGCGGTTCAGCGGGACGGCCTCCACGTCCGGGTCGTCGGCTCGGGCCTGGACGGCGGGCGCCGCCGCCGCGGGGGCGGCGGGGGCCTGGGCGGCGGCCGGAGCGGGCGCCGCCGGGCCGGCGGCGCGCACGGCGGCCTCGATGTCGGCGCGGACGATGCGCCCGCCCGGACCGGAGCCGCTGAGCGCGGTCAGGTCGATGCCGTGGTCGCGGGCGAGCCGGCGCGCCAGCGGCGACGACGGCGGCCGGGAGGCGGCCGGACGTCCACCCGCCTGCGGCGGGGCGGCAGTGGCGACCGGCGCCGGCTCGGCCGCAGCCTCGGCGGCGGGCTCCGGCTCGGCGGCGGCCTCCGGCTCGGCCGCGGGCCGCGACTCGGCGGCGGGCGCGGGCTCGGGACGGGCGCCGCCCGCGGGGGCGATCACCGCGATCGGGGCGCCGATCGCGGCGGTCTCGCCCTCGCCGACGAGGATCTTCTCCAGCACGCCGGCCTCGTAGGCCTCGTACTCCATGACCGCCTTGTCGGTCTCGATGTCGACGATGACGTCGCCGACCGCGACCTCGTCCCCCGGCTGCTTCTGCCAGGAGCTGATGACGCCCTCCTCCATCGTGTCGGAGAGGCGGGGCATGAGGATCTCGGTCATCGCGCGGGCTCCAGAGCGGGTCGCGGGGACGTGGCGTCCGTCCCCGGCGTGGTGCGGCCGGTCGCGCGGAGCGTGGCGCGCACGGCGGTCAGCAGGGACTCGGCGGACGGCAGCGCCGCCGTCTCCAGGGACTTGGCGTAGGGGAGCGGCACCTCGGCCATCGCGACGCGCCGGACGGGGGCGTCCAGCCAGTCGAAGGCGCCCTCCTGGATCGTCGCGGCGATCTCGGCGCCGATGCCGTAGGTCAGCCAGTCGTCCTCGGCCACGACGGCGCAGCCGGTCTTGCGGACCGACTCGACGACCGTCTGCCGGTCGAGCGGGCGCAGGCTGCGCAGGTCCACGACCTCGGCGGAGACGCCCTCGGCGGCGAGGGTCTCGGCGACCTCCGAGGCGACGCGGGCCATCCGGGAGTAGCCGATGATCGTGATGTCGGTGCCGGGACGGGTCACGGCGGCGCGGCCGATCTCGGCGGGCTCGACGTCCTCGACCGGGGCCGGCAGCTCGCCCTTGGTGTTGTAGAGGGCGAGGTTCTCCAGGAACAGCACCGGGTCGTCGTCGCGGATCGCGGCCTTCAGCATCGCCGACGCCTCGGCGGGCGTGCTCGGCGCGAGCACCTTCAGGCCGGGGATGAACGAGTAGAACAGCTCGACGTTCTGCGAGTGGGTGGCGCCGAGCTGCTGCCCGCCGCCGCCCGGCGTGCGGATCACCATCGGCACGCTGGCCTGCCCGCCGAACATGCCGTAGATCTTCGCGGCGTGGTTGACGATCTGGTCCAGCGCCAGCAGCGAGAAGTTGATCGTCATGATCTCCACGACGGGGCGCAGGCCGAGCATCGCGGCGCCGATCGCGGCGCCGACGAACCCCTCCTCGGCGATCGGGGTGTCGCGCACGCGGCGCGGCCCGAACTCCTTCAGCAGCCCCTCGGTGATCTTGTAGGAGCCCTCGAAGAGCCCGATCTCCTCACCCATCAGGAAGACGTTCTCGTCGCGGAGCATCTCGGCGCGGAGCGTGTCCCGGAGGGCCTGGCGGTAGGTCACGGTTGCCATGGATGCCTCTCAGGAACCGAATACGGGGTCGGCGGGGAGCCTGCGCAGCTCGCCCGGGACCGGGGTGGCGTAGGTGTAGTCGAACAGCGTCGACACGTCCGGCGCGGGGCTCTCGTCGGCGAACGCGGCGGCGGCGTCGACCTCCGCCGTCACCTCGGCGTCGAGCCGGTCGCGCTCGTCGGCGGACAGGACGCCCGCCTCCTCCAGCTCCAGCGCGATCCGGGCCAGGGGGTCGGCGGCCTTCAGGGCCTCCTTCTCCTCCTTGGACCGGTAGCGGGCCGGGTCGACGACCGAGTGGCCCTTCAGCCGGGGGCTGACGGTCTCCAGCAGGTAGGGCCTGCTCTCGGCGCGGGCGCGCTCGACGGCGGTGCGGGCGGCGTCGCGCACCGCGACCACGTCGGCGCCGTCCACCCGCATGCTCTCCATCCGGTACGCGGCGCCGCGCCGGTACAGCTCCGGCTCGGCCGAGGAGTTCGCGACGGTGGTGCCCATGCCGAGACCGTTGTTGATCACGACGAAGACGACCGGGAGGTTCCATAGGGCGGCGATGTTCAGCGACTCGTGGAACGCTCCGATCGCGGTCGTCCCGTCGCCCATCTGGCACATGACGACCTCGTCGCCGCCCTTGTAGGAGACGGCGAGCGCCGCGCCGGCCGCGAGGGGCACCTGCCCGCCGACGATCCCGTACCCGCCGAGCAGCCGCGCCTCGGCGTCGAACAGGTGCATCGACCCGCCCCAGCCCTTGGACACGCCCGTGGACCGCCCGTACAGCTCGGCCATCACGCGGTCGGCGCCGATGCCCTTGGCAAGGGCGTAGCCGTGCTCGCGGTAGTTGGTGAACAGGTAGTCGGTGGGGCGCAGCGCGGCCATCAGCCCGACGACCGTCGCCTCCTCGCCGAGGTTCAGGTGGCAGTAACCGCCGATCTTGGCCTCGGTGTAGGCGCGGGCCGCCCGCTCCTCGAACCGCCTGATCAGCAGCATCTGCCGGTAGTAGCCGACGAGCGTGCCGGCGTCGGCCGCCGGGGACGCCGCCTCCGGCGCCGCCGCGTCGGTCTTCGGCTCGGGGGCCTGGGCGCCGCGCGCCCTCCGGCCCCGGGCCGGTGCGGCCCTCTCAACCGACTGGACGGTGTCAGCCATCGGCGACCCTTCCTCTGTACGGGGCAGCGCCGTAGGATCGCCACGACACTCCCGATCATCATTGATCTATGATCGATCATATTGTATCTCGTACGAACCGCCCACCCGTCAAGAGGCACTTACCGGCCGTGGCGCTACGATCCAGTTTCGTGAAGACCTCCGACCAGCTGCTCCGCACCGGGCTCGCCGACCAGATCCGCGAGTTCATCGTGGAGGGCATCAGCTCGGGCCGGTGGGAGCCGGGGGAGCGCCTCGTCGAGCGCCGCATCGCCACCGAGCTGGGCGTGAGCCAGGGGCCCGTCCGGGAGGCGCTGCGCCAGCTGGAGGCGCAGCGGCTGATCGAGACGCTGCCCAACCGGGGCGCCCGGGTCCGCGACTTCACCGAGCAGGACCTGGCCGAGATCTTCCCCGTCCGCGCCGGGCTGGAGCGGACGGCCGTGGAGCTGGCGCTGCCCCGGCTCGCCGGCCGCCTGGACGCGCTGGAGGAGCACAACCGCCGCCTCGGCGAGGCCGCGCGGGAGGGCGACCTGCACGAGCAGATGCGGCTCAGCATCGACTTCCACCGCGAGATCGTCGAGTCGGCCGGCAACCGGCTGCTCGTCTCGGTGTGGGAGGGGCTCGGCATCGAGCTGTGGACGACCCTGTCCCTGCGCCTGCACCACACGGAGATCTACTCCAAGTCGGCCGAGCACGCCGAGCTGATCGAGGCGTTCCGCCGCGCCGACCCGGCCGCGCCGCAGCTCCTGCACGACCACGTCATGAACTACGCCCCCTGACCCGCCCTAGCGGGCCTCGTCGCGGTAGGCCCCGGTGAGCTGGGACTCCGCGTCGTCGAGGTAGGAGCGCAGCTCCCGCTCGGCCGCCGCGAGGTCGCCGGCCGCCATCAGGTCGTGGATCCGCCGGTTGCGGGCCAGGTAGGGCTCGTGGAACTCGCGCGGCGAGCCCATCTCGTGGAAGACCAGGCGCATCTCGGCCAGCAGGTGCCGGATCATCTCGTCCACCCGCGGGCTCCCCACCAGCGCGGCGATGGCCTGGTGGAAGCGGATGTCGGCGGTGCCGACGTCCGGCCAGCGCCCGGCGGCGGCGGCGCGCTCGCCGTCCAGGACCGCGGCCTCCACCCGGCCGAGCGACCCGGCGGGGGCCTCCCGCGCGCACCGCACGCCCTCGCACTCCAGGATCCGCCGGACCCGGTAGAGGTCGGCGAGGCCGTCGGCGGTGACCCGGCGCACGAACACGCCCCGGTTGAACTCGTGGACGAGCAGCCGCTCCTGCGCGAGCAGCCGGAACGCCTCGCGCACGGTGTTGCGCGAGACCTTGAGGGCCTCGCCCAGCTCCTCCTCGCGGACGCGCTCGCCGGGGGCGAGCCGCCCGTCGGTGATCTGCTCGCGCAGCAGGCCGGCGATCCGCGCGGCGGTGCTGGTGCGGTCGAGGTCGTGCCGGGCGGCCGCGATGTCGGTCAGCCACGAGCCCTGCGCCGGCACGGGCATCAGCCACCTTCCGGGGGTAGGCGCGGGGAGCGCGCGCGGAGGTCTGGGGCGGCCAGCCTATCCCCGGTGACGGAATACTGCATCAACAGGTCTCTTGATGGATTGTTGAACAATCTCTACCCTTGCGGAAAGTCGAACCCCCCTGGAAGGGCCCCGCCATGACGGACCCAGCGACCCTCGACACCCCCACGGAACCGGCCACCCGCTCGCGTCGCGCCGCGCTCACCGGCGCCATGTTCCTGATGGCCACCAGCGCCATCGGACCCGGCTTCATCACCCAGACCACGGTGTTCACCGCCAAGCTCGGCGCCGCGTTCGCGTTCGCGATCCTGGTGTCGGTGCTGGTGGACGTCGCGATCCAGCTGAACGTGTGGCGCGTCGTCGGAGTCTCGGGGATGCGCGCCCAGGAACTCGGCAACCGCGTCCTGCCCGGCGCCGGGTACGGCCTCGCCGCGCTCGACGTGTTCGGCGGCCTGGTGTTCAACATCGGCAACGTCGCCGGCACCGCGCTCGGGCTGAACGCCCTGCTCGGCCTGGACGTCAAGATCGGCGGCGCGGTCTCCGCGCTGGCCGCCATCGCGATCTTCCTGGTCCGGCGGGCCGGCGTCGCGATGGACCGGATCGTCGTCGTGCTCGGCGCCGTGATGATCCTGCTGACCCTCTACGTCGCGTTCACGTCCGAGCCGCCCCTCGGCGACGCGCTCCGCCAGAGCGTCGCGCCGGAGACCGTCGACTTCCTGGTCATCACCACGCTCATCGGCGGGACGGTTGGCGGCTACATCACCTACGCGGGCGCGCACCGCATGATCGAGTCCGGGGTGACCGGACCGGACAACGTCAAGGAGATCAACCGCAGCGCCGTCACCGGGATCCTCGTCACCGGCCTGATGCGCGTGCTGCTGTTCCTCGCCGTGCTCGGCGTCGTCGCCGGCGGGGTGACCCTCGCCAAGGAGAACGCCCCCGCCTCGGCCTTCGAGAACGCGGCGGGCGAGGCCGGGCTGCGCGTCTTCGGCCTGATCATGTGGTCGGCGGCGATCACCTCGGTCATCGGCGCGTCCTACACCTCCGTGTCGTTCCTGGTGTCCTTCTCGTCCTTCGTGGAGCGGCACCGCAACCGGCTGGTCGTCGCGTTCATCCTCGTCTCGGCCGCCATCTACCTCGCGATCGGGACCGCCCCGGCGAAGCTGCTCGTCCTCGCGGGCGCGCTGAACGGGCTGATCCTGCCGTTCGGGCTGGCCGTGCTGCTGTGGGCGGCCGCCCGCCGCCGCGACCTGCTCGGCGGCCACCGGTACCCGGTCTGGCTCCTGGCCATCGGCGTGGCGGCCTGGCTGCTGTCGCTCTACCTGGGCTGGAACAGCCTGTCCGGGCTCGACGACCTGTGGAAGTGAGGGCGGGGTGCGGATCCTGCCGAACGGCGACGCGGCGCTGCTGGTCGAACTGCCGGACCTGCCGGAGATGCTCGGCCTGTACGCGGCGCTCGCGGCGTCCCCGCCGCCCGGCGTCGCCGACCTCGTCCCGGCGGCCCGCACCCTGACCCTGCTGCTCGCCCCGTCCGCCGACCCGTCCGCGGTCGCCGCCGCGGTGCGCGCCACCCGGCCGGGCACGGCGGACGGCGGCGCCGGCGAGGCGGAGATCCCCGTCGTCTACGACGGCGACGACCTCGCCGAGGTCGCCCGCCTCACCGGGCTCGCCCCGGACGAGGTCGTCGCCGCGCACACCGGGACCCCGTGGCGGGTCGCGTTCACCGGGTTCGCGCCCGGATTCGGCTACCTGGAGGGCGGCGACCCGCGGCTGGACGTCCCGCGCCGCGCGACGCCCCGCGTCCGCGTCCCGGCGGGCGCGGTCGGCCTCGCCGGGCGCTTCAGCGGCGTCTACCCGGTCGAGTCCCCGGGCGGCTGGCAGCTCATCGGGCGTACGGAGGCCGTCCTGTGGGACCTGCAGCGCGACCCGCCCGCCCTGCTCCGCCCGGGGACGCGGGTCCGCTTCGTCCGGAGGGAACCGTGAAGCTCCGGAGGGAACTTTGAAGCGCGCTCTGGACGTTCTCCGCACAGGACCCCTGGCGACAGTCCAGGACCTGGGCCGCTCGGGTCACGCGGCGCTCGGCGTGGGGGTGTCGGGCGCCGCGGACCCGGGCTCGTTCCGCCTCGCCAACCGGCTGCTCGGCAACCCCGAGGGGGACGCCGCGGTCGAGGTCACCTTCGGCGGCCTGCACGTGCGCTGCCGCGGCGGCGTGTTCGCCGCGGTGACCGGTGCGCCCGCCCCGCTCCTGGTGGACGGCAGTCCCGAGGCCCCCTACTCGGTCTTCCACATCCCGGACGGCGCCGAACTGCGGATGGGCGCCCCGCCCTCAGGCCTGCGCAGCTACCTGGCCGTGCGCGGCGGCGTCGCCGTCCCGCCCGTGCTCGGGTCGCGCTCCACCGACATGCTCTCCGGGCTCGGCCCCGCCCGGCTCAAGCCCGGCGACCTCCTGCCCGTCGGCCCGCCGCCCGCCGCCGCGCCGCTCCTGGACGCCGCGCCCGTCGCACCGCCGAGCGGCGGCGACATCGCGCTGCGCGCCGTGCCCGGTCCGCGCCACGACTGGTTCGCCCCCGGCGCGCTGGACGCCCTCTTCTCCGCCGCCTACACGGTGACCAGCGAGATCGACCGGGTCGGCATGCGCCTGGACGGGCCGGGACTGGAGCACGCCGGGCGCGGCGAGCTGCCCAGCGAGGGGACGGTCACCGGGGCGCTGCAGGTCCCGCCGTCCGGGCGGCCGGTGCTGTTCCTCGCCGACCACCCGCTCACCGGCGGCTACCCCGTGATCGCGGTGGTCGCCTCCGCCGACATCGGACGCGCCGCCCAGGCCCGGCCCGGGCAGCGGCTCCGGTTCCGGCCGCACCCCGTACCGAACCTCCGGGAGGAAACATGACCGCACCCCTCGACCCGGGCGCGCTCACGCCGGACCAGGCGAGGGCCCTGTTCCGGGCCGGCCTGCGCGTCCCCACGTCCGGCTGGTGCGCCGGCTGGACGCAGGCGAACCTCATCGCCGTGCCGCGCGAGTACGCCTTCGACCTGCTGCTGTTCGCGCAGCGCAACCCCAAGCCGTGCCCCGTCCTGGACGTGACCGAGCCCGGCGAGGCCTCCTCCCCGCTGTTCGCCGGGGACCTGCGCACCGACCTGCCCGGCTACGTCGTCTACGAGCACGGGGAGCCGGTCGCCGAGGTGAGCGACGTGACCGGTCACTGGCGCGAGGACCTCGTCTCGTTCCTCATCGGATGCAGCTTCACGTTCGAGGACGCCCTCCGCGAGGCCGGCGTCCCCGTCCGGCACATCGAGCAGAACCGCAACGTCCCGATGTACCGGACGAACCGGATGTGCCGCCGCGCCGGCGAGTTCGGCGGCCCGCTCGTCGTCTCGATGCGCCCCGTCCCGGCCGCGCAGGTGGCCGACGCCGTGCGCGTGACGTCCCGGTACCCCTCCGTCCACGGCGCGCCCGTGCACGTCGGCGACCCCGTCGAGCTCGGCATCGACGACCTGTCCGCGCCGGACTTCGGCGACCCGGTCGAGATCCGAGTCGACGAGATCCCGGTGTTCTGGGCCTGCGGCGTGACCCCGCAGGCGGCCGTGATGGCCTCCCGCCCCAAGCTCGCCATCGGGCACGCCCCCGGCCACATGGCGATCACCGACGCCCGCGACAGCCGCTACCTCGTTCCCTGAGCCCGGCATATTCTTCGTTCATGCCCGAGATCATCGCCCCGGGCGAACGCCTCGGGGGGCGCTACCGCATCGAGCGGCCTCTCGGCGCCGGCGGCATGGCGACCGTCTGGCGCGCGGTCGACACCGTCCTCGACCGCGCCGTCGCGGTCAAGGTCCCGAAGGACGGCGGACCCGAGGAGTTCTCGCGGCGCCTGCGCCAGGAGGCGCAGGCCGCCGCGGCCCTGACCCACCCGGGCATCACCGGCGTGTACGACTACGGCGAGCACCGGGTCGGCCGGAACGAGGCGCCGCGGCGCGAGTCGCGCCGCATCCCGTACGTGGTCATGGAGCTGCTGGACGGCGAGAGCCTGGCCGTGCGCCTGTCGCGCGGCCCGCTGCCCTGGCGGGAGGCGGCCGGGATCTGCGCACGGGTCGCCGACGCCCTGGCCGCGGCCCACGACGCCGGCATCGTGCACCGCGACATCAAGCCCGGGAACGTCTACCTCACCCCGGCCGAGGTGAAGGTCCTCGACTTCGGCATCGCGTTCACCGGGACGGCGGGCGGGCCGGTGATGGGCACGCCCGCCTACATGGCGCCCGAACTGGTGAGCGGGACGTCCCCGACCCCGGCGGCCGACGTCTACTCCCTGGGCGTCGTCCTGCACGAATGCCTGACCGGCGCGCCGCCCACGCCCTCGTCCTCCTTCCGGAAGGGCACCCCGGACGAGGTCGCCGCACTCTGCCGCGACTGCCTCTCCCCGGACCCAGGCGCGCGCCCCACCGCCGCCGAAGCGGCCCGACTCCTGGCCGGCGCCTCCGGCGTCCAGCTCCACGCGCCGGGCGCCGCCGCGCCCGCCGGCCTTCCGCCGCAGGACCGGCCGCGGAACCCGACCCGCGTCCTCGACGACCCTGGACCGGCCCGCCGAGGGCCCGGGCGGCCGCTGCTGATCGCCGGGGTCGCGGCCGGGGCCCTGACCGCGCTGGCCGCGCTGCTGGCCGCCCTCGCGCCCGGGTCCTCCGACCAGGCCGGCGCGAGACCCCCGGCGACGTCCCCGACGGCGGGCCGGACGACGGCCGCGCCGTCCGCGTGCTCGGTGTCGTACCGCGTCGACGGGACGTGGCCGCGGGGCTTCCAGGCGACCGTCCGCATCACCAACCTCGGCGACGGCGCGATCGACGGCTGGACGCTGGGCTTCGCGTTCCCGGACGGGCAGGCGATCACCCAGCTGTGGAACGGCAGCCGCGCGCAGGACGGCGCGTCCGTCACGGTGACGGCGGCGGAGTGGAACCGGTCGATCCCGGCGCACGGGACGGCCGAGTTCGGGTTCCTCGGGAGCCAGGACGGCGCCAACGGCGCGCCCTCGCGGTTCACGCTGAACGGCGCGGAGTGCTGGCCCTGAACTGCATTTCTCTCCTCCTTCGGGCCCGGAGGGCCCTCCATCGTCGACAAACGCGGCGATCGCTGGCATCGCTCCGGCTCGCCTTGGCGGCTCGCTGCGCGATCAGGTTCTCGCTTCGCTTGAACCTGCCTTCGGACGCGATCGCAGCCAGGGCCGTGGGAGCGCTCCCAGTATGTCGCCGCAGGTCAGTGGGCTTGTAGCTGAATTGATGCAGGTTGTCCTATTGTGTCGCGGCTGATCGAGGGCTTAGCATCCCGGCAATCGAAGCGCTTCGACAGGCGCTCGGTCCCACCCCGGAGGAAGACCCATGATCAAGGCAGGCAGGAGCGCGGCGGTGCTCGCCGCCCTTGCCGCGGCGGCGCTGTCGCTCACGGCGTGCGGCGGCGACGACGGCGGCGGCTCCGGTGGCAAGGAGCTCAAGCTCTGGCACTACGAGGCCCCCGACAGCGCCATGGGCAAGGCGTGGGACGAGGCGATCAAGGAGTTCGAGGCCACCCACCCCGGCGTCAAGGTGAAGTTCGAGGAGAAGGGCTTCGAGCAGATCCAGAAGACGGCGCCCATGGTCCTGAACTCCAAGGACGCGCCCGACGTCATGGAGTACAACAAGGGCAACGCGACCGCCGGCCTGCTCTCGAGGCAGGGCCTGCTCACCGATCTCACCCCCGAGGTCACCAAGCGGGGCTGGGACAAGCTGATCAGCCCGAACGTCCAGGTCACCGCCAAGTACGACGCCAAGGGCACGATGGGCGGCGACACATGGTACGGCGTCCCTGACTATGCGGAGTACCTGCAGGTCTACTACAACAAGGACCTGTTCAAGAAGAACGGCGTCGAGATCCCGACGACGTTCGCCGAGCTGACCGCCGCGATGGACGCGTTCGTCGCCAAGGGCGTCACGCCGCTGACCAACGCGGGCGCCGAGTACATGGCGCACCAGTTCGTCTACCAGCTCGCCCTCGACAAGGCCGACCGCTCCTGGGTGGACGCCTACCAGCGCTACACCGCCAAGACGAACTTCAACGACGCCGCCTGGACCTACGGCGCGACCACCTTCGCCGACTGGGTGAAGAAGGGCTACATCGCCAAGAGCTCCGTCAGCCTCAAGGCGGAGGACGCGGGCGTCGCCTTCATGAGCGGCAAGTTCCCCATGATGTTCTCCGGGAGCTGGTGGTTCGGACGGGTCGCCGCGGAGGCGAAGTTCGACTGGGAGACGGCCGTCTGGCCCGGCGCCAAGATGACGCTCGGCTCGGGCGGGAACCTCTGGGTCGTCCCCAAGGGGTCGAAGAACAAGCAGCTCGCCTACGACTTCATCGACATCACGATGAAGAAGAAGGCGCAGACCACCCTCGGCAACGCGGGCGGCGTGCCGGTCGCGGCGGACCCGTCCGCCATCACCGACGCCAAGGCCAAGAAGCTCATCGCCGACTTCGACGGGCTGTCCCGCTCCGACGGGCTCGCCTACTACCCGGACTGGCCCGTCGCAGGCTTCTACGACGCCTGGGTGGCGCAGACGCAGAAGCTCATGAACGGCACGGCGCCGGCCGAGGTCCTCGGCGGCATCCAGAAGACCTACGACGGCGGCCTGCCGAAGTGACGACGCCAGGCCGCGGCCGGTCGCGGGAGCAGTGGGGCTACCTGCCCTATCTGCTCCCCGGCCTGCTCCTGTTCACCGCCGTCATCGGGGTCCCGTTCCTGATGAACATCGGCACGAGCTTCACCGAGTGGACCGGCGTCGGCACCCCGGAGTGGATCGGGCTCGGCAACTACCGCGAGCTCGTGAAGGACGGGGAGTTCTGGGCCTCGTTCCGGCACAACGTCCTGATCATCGTCGGGATGGCGATCGTCCCGACGCTGATCGGCCTGGTGCTGGCCGCGGCGCTGACCGACCTGGTCGACCGGCATTTCGGGCCGCGCACCGCGAGCGTCCTGCGCGCCTGCGTCTACCTGCCGCAGGTGCTGCCGGTCGTCATCGCGGGCGTGGTGTGGAGCTGGCTGCTGGCCCCGGAGAACGGCGCGGTCAACGCGCTCCTGGACGCCGTGGGCCTCGGCTCCCTCGCGCACGACTGGCTCGGCGACCCGGCCACCGCCCTGTGGAGCGTCGTCGGCGTCATGGTCTGGATGCAGATCGGCTTCCCGCTGGTGATCTTCATGTCGGGCCTGCAGCGGGTCGACCCGTCGCTGTACGAGGCGGCGGAGATCGACGGCGCCTCATGGTGGCGCCGGTTCCGGCACATCACGATCCCGCAGATCCGGCCGGAGATCTTCGTCGTGCTGCTGTGGACCACGATCGCGGCGCTGAAGGCCTTCCCGCAGATCTTCGTGCTGACCAAGGGCGGCCCGGGCGGGGCGACGAACGTGCCGTCCTACTACTCCTGGGTCAGCTTCTTCGAGAAGTCCGACGTCGGCTACGGCTCGGCGATCGCGACCGTGCTGACGCTGGTCATCGTCGCGCTGACCGTCGTCTTCCTGCGCCTGCAGGGACGTGACCTGGGAGAGGGCCGATGACCGCGACGCTCACGAGGAAGGCGGGGGCGCCGCCGCGCGACCGGCGGGGCGCTTCCCGCCGGGCCCGCCGCCGCGGCCCGTCGGCCTACGCGGTGCTGGTGGCGCTGGTCGCGCTCGCCGGCGTGATGCTGATCCCGTTCGTCGTGGTGGTCTTCAACGCGCTGAAGACGCCGCAGGAGTACTCCTCGAGCGGCCCGCTGTCGCCGCCGGACGGGTTCCACCTGGACGGCGTCCGCCAGTTCTGGGAGCGCGTCGACTTCGGGCACGTCCTGCTGAACAGCGCGCTCATCAGCGGCTCCGTCGCCGTCCTCGCCGTGCTGCTGTCGGTGTTCAACGCCTACGCGCTCGGCATCGGCCGGATCAAGGGGCGGATGTGGGTGCTCGCCCTGCTCCTGCTGGCGAACACGCTGCCGCAGGAGGCGCTCGTCTACCCGCTGTACTACATGTCGAAGCAGATCGGCCTGTACGACACCAGGCTCAGCGTGATCATCGTGTTCACGGTCATCCAGAGCGCGTTCGGCACCTACCTGCTGTCGTCGGTGATGGCGGCGTTCCCGCGCCCGCTGCTGGAGGCGGCGCGGATCGACGGCGCCGGACGGTGGCAGGTGCTGTGGCGGGTCGTCGTCCCGGTCGTCCGGCCGACCCTGTCGGTCCTGCTCGTGTTCTTCTTCGTGTGGACCTGGAACGAGTTCCTGATCCCCATGGTCTTCCTCATCTCCAACGAGAACCAGACGGTCTCGGTCGCCCTCGGCGTCCTGCAGGGCCAGCGCCTCATGGACGCCACCATGTCCAGCGCGGCGTCGCTCCTCGGCCTGCTCCCGACCGTCGCGTTCTTCCTCATCTTCCAGCGCACTCTTTCGCGCGGACTGACGGCGGGGGCCATCAAATAATGAAGTTCAGTGACGGCTACTGGATGCTGCGCGAGGGTGTGCGGGCGTCGCATCCGGTGGAGGTCCTCGACGTGGACGCCGGACCCGGCGCGTTCACGGTGCACGCGCCGGTGCAGCGGATCCGGCACCGGGGCGACCTGCTCAAGGGGCCGGTGGTGACGGTGACCTGCGAGTCGCCGATGCCGGACGTCATCGGCGTCACCCTCACCCACTTCGCGGGGGAGAGGCGCCGCGGCCCCGACTTCGAGCTGGCCGCCGACCCGGCGGGGGAGGTGCGCGTGGACGAGGAGGCGGCGACGCTGACGTCCGGCGCCCTCTCGGTCAGGGTCGGGCGCACGGGGGAGTGGGGCGTCGACTTCCTCGCGGAAGGGCGCCGCCTGACGGGGAGCGCGCCCAAGGCGCAGGCTGTGATCGACACCGACGACGGCCGCCATTACGTGCGGGAGCAGCTCGACCTCGGCGTCGACCACTTCGTCTACGGGCTGGGCGAACGGTTCGGTCCGCTGGTGAAGAACGGCCAGGCCGTGGACGTGTGGAACGCCGACGGCGGAACGGCGAGCGAGCAGGCGTACAAGAACGTGCCGTTCTTCCTGACCAACGCGGGTTACGGCGTTTTCGTCGACCATCCCGGGCGGGTCTCGTTCGAGGTGGCGTCGGAGGCCGTCGCCCGGACGCAGTTCAGCGTCGAGGGCCAGTCGATGCGGTACTTCGTCATCTACGGGCCGTCGCCGAAGGAGATCCTCCGCAAGTACACGGCGCTCACGGGACGGCCCGCGCGGCTGCCCGACTGGTCGTTCGGGCTGTGGCTGTCCACCTCGTTCACGACCTCCTATGACGAGGAGACCGTCACCTCGTTCATCGAGGGGATGGCGTCGCGCGACCTGCCGCTCAGCGTCTTCCATTTCGACTGCTTCTGGATGCGCGAGTTCCAGTGGTGCGATTTCGAATGGGACCCGCGGGTGTTCCCCGACCCGGCTGGGATGCTGCGCCGGCTGCGGGACCGCGGCCTGCGGGTCTGCGTCTGGATCAACCCCTACATCGGGCAGCGCTCGCCGCTGTTCGAGGAGGGGCGCTCGCGCGGCTACCTGCTGAACCGGCCGGACGGGGACGTGTGGCAGTGGGACAAGTGGCAGCCCGGCCTGGCCGTCGTCGACTTCACCAACCCCGAAGCGCGGGAATGGTACGCGGGGAAGCTGGAGGCGCTGCTCGACATGGGCGTGGACTGCTTCAAGACCGACTTCGGCGAACGCATCCCCACCGACGTCGTCTACCACGACGGGTCCGACCCGGAACGGGCGCACAACTACTACACCTACCTCTACAACCAGACCGTTTTCGATCTGCTCCGCAAGAAGCGCGGTGAGGGCGAGGCGGTGGTCTTCGCCCGGTCCGCCACGACCGGCGGCCAGCGCTTTCCCGTGCACTGGGGCGGAGACGCCGAATCGACCTTCGAGGCGATGGGGGAGAGCCTGCGCGGCGGCCTTTCCTTGGGCATGTCCGGGTTCGGCTACTGGAGCCACGACATCGGCGGCTTTGAAGGGACGCCCGATCCGGCGCTGTTCAAGCGGTGGATCGCGTTCGGGCTGCTGTCCTCGCACAGCCGCCTGCACGGCAGCCATTCCTACCGGGTGCCGTGGCTGTTCGACGAGGAGTCGGTGGACGTCCTGCGGCACTTCACCCGCCTGAAGATGCGGCTGATGCCCTACCTGGCCGGCGCGGCCCGCCAGGCGTACGGGGAGGGACTGCCGATGATGCGCGCGATGGTCGTCGACTTCCCGGACGACCCCGCCTGCACGCACCTGGAACGCCAGTACATGCTGGGCGACGACCTGCTCGTCGCGCCGGTGTTCTCCTCCGATGGTGAGGTCGCCTACTACGTGCCGGAGGGTGTGTGGACGCACTACCTCACCGGCGAGCGGGTCGAGGGCGGCCGCTGGGTTCGTGAACGGCACGGGTTCGACGGCGTCCCGCTTCTGGTCCGTCCGGGTGCGGTCGTTCCGGAGGGCGCGGTGGACGACCGTCCCGACTACGACCATGCCGACGGCGTCACGTTGCGCGTGTACGAGCCCGCCGACGGGACCACCGTCGTCACCCAGGTCGGTGACACCACGTTCTCGACGGTGAGAAACGGTGAAACCCTGCGCGTGACAGGTGACGGAACCTGGAACGTCCTTCTCGTCAACGCGCGTGCGGCCGCGGTCGAGGGCGGAGAGCCGTCAGACCATCCGCACGGTGTCCTCGTCAAGGCGACCGGTGGCGAACTGGTCATCACCATCGAAGAGGAGAGCTGATGGGGTTCCCGGAAGGGTTCCTGTGGGGAGCGGCCACCGCCGCCTACCAGATCGAGGGCGCGGCCCAGGAGGACGGTCGCACGCCGTCCATCTGGGACACGTTCAGCCACACCCCGGGCAAGGTACTGAACGGCGACACCGGCGACGTCGCCACGGACCACTACCACCGGTGGGAGGAGGACCTCGCGACGATGGCCGAGCTCGGCATCGGCGCCTACCGGTTCTCCATCTCCTGGTCGCGGGTCCTGCCGGACGGGAAGCCCAGCCCCAAGGGCATGGACTTCTACTCCCGCCTGGTCGACGGGCTGCTCGACCACGGCATCGCCCCGGTCGCCACGCTCTACCACTGGGACCTGCCCCAGGCGCTGGAGGACGCGGGCGGCTGGCCGGACCGCGACACGCCCCGCCGGTTCGCCGACTACGCCGAGCGCGTCGGGCGCGTCCTCGGCGACCGCGTCTACACCTGGACGACGCTGAACGAGCCGTGGTGCTCGGCGTTCCTCGGCTACGCCTCCGGCGTGCACGCCCCAGGCCGCACCGACCCGGTCGCCGCGCTCACCGCCGCGCACCACCTGAACCTCGCGCACGGGCTGGCGGTCCGCGCGCTGCGCGGCGTGGCGTCGCCGTCCGCGCGGCACTCGGTCACGCTCAACCTGCACCACCTGCGCGGCGACGCGGAGGCGGTCCGGCGGGTGGACGCCGTCGCCAACCGCGTGTTCCTCGACCCGATGCTGGGCAACGGGTACCCCGCCGACCTGCTGGAGGACACGGCGTCCCTCACCGACTGGGGCTTCCTGCGCGACGGGGACGAGGACATCATCGCCGCGCCGCTCGACGTCCTGGGCGTCAACTACTACTCGCCCACGCTCGTGCGGGACTGGGACGGCGCCGGCCCCCGCGCGCACGCGGACGGCCACCGCAGGGGCGCGGCCAGTCCGTTCGTCGGCTGCGACGCCGTCGAGTTCGCCGAGCAGCCCGGCCCCCGCACCGAGATGGGCTGGCCGATCGACGCGAACGGCATGGAGGAGCTCCTCCTGCGGCTGCGCCGCGAGTACCCGGACACCCCGCTGATGGTCACCGAGAACGGCGCCGCGTTCGCCGACGCGGTGGACGGCGACGGCCGCGTCCGGGACGACCGGCGCATCGCCTACCTGCGCGACCACATCGCCGCGGTCGAGAGGGCGTGCCAGGCGGGAGCCGACGTCCGCGGCTACTTCGCCTGGTCGCTGCTGGACAACTTCGAGTGGGCCTACGGGTACTCCAAGCGCTTCGGCCTCGTCCACGTCGACTACGCCACCGGCGAGCGCACCTGGAAGGACAGCGCCCGCTGGTACCGCGACGCCATCGCCCGCGGCCCCTCGTGACGCCCGCGCGCGGGGTTACGATCATTCGCACTCTGAACGGCTTCGAGGACGACGGGACGGTCCGTGGTCAAGATCACTGATGTGGCGCGGCACGCGGGAGTGTCGCCGAGCACGGTCTCCTACGTGCTGAGCGGGAAGCGCTCGATCTCCGAGGAGACCCGGCGGCGGGTCCGCGAGAGCATCCGCGAGCTCGGCTACCGGCCGCACGCGGGCGCCCGCGCGCTCGCCAGCAGCCGCTCCAACGTGCTGGCGCTGATGATCCCGCTGCGCTCCGGCATCGCCGTGCCCGTCGTCATGCAGTTCGCCGTCTCCGTCGTCACCGCCGCGCGCCGCCATGACCACGACGTCCTGCTGCTCACCCAGGAGGAGGGCGAGGACGGGCTGCGGCGCGTCGCCGACAGCGCCCTGGTCGACGCGCTGATCGTCATGGACGTCCAGATGCGGGACCCGCGGCTGCCGCTGCTGCGCTCCCTGGACCGGCCGAGCGTGCTCATCGGCTTCCCCGCCGACGCGGGCGACCTCACCTGCATCGACCTCGACTTCCACGCCGCCGGCGCGATCTGCGTCCAGCACCTCGCCGGGCTCGGCCACCGGGAGATCGTGCTGATCGGCTCGCCGCCCGAGGTGTACGCGCGGCAGACCGGCTACGCCCAGCGGGTCGCCGACGGGTTCGCCGCCGCGGTCGGCGAGCACGGGCTGACCGGCGACGTCCACCCGTGCGAGGCGACCGCGGACGCGGCCCGCGCGCTCGTCGCCCGCCTCCTCGCCGAGCGTCCCGGCCTCACCGGCGTCCTCGTCCACAACGAGCCGGTCGTCGGCCCCGTGGTGCGGGCGCTGCGCGCGGCGGGCCGGCGCGTCCCCGAGGACGTGTCCGTCGTCGCGCTGTGCCCGGACGAGATGGCCGAGCACGCCGAGCCGCCGCTGACGTCGGTGGCGATCCCCGCCGAGGAGGTCGGCGGGCGCGCCGTGGAACTGCTGATGTCCAAGCTCGACGGCGTGCCCGTGCCCGCCGCGACCCTGCTCCCGCCCACCCTGACCGCGCGCGCCAGCAGCGCGCCCGCGCCCCGCTGAGGGGCGGTCCCCGACACGCTGCCAAAGGAGGGATGGGGCCCTTTCCGCCCCGCTATCGAAGCGCTTCGACACGCCATCGCTCGGGGGACGTTCCAGAAGGAGATCCGTTGCATCGAACCCGTCGCGACCCCCGTTCCCCCGGCCGGCGCAGCCGGTCGCTGACCCTCGTCCTCGCCGCCGCGCTGGCGGCCCCCCTCGCGTGGACGGCGCCCGCCGCGGCCCGCGAGGCCTACCCGTTCCGCGACCCGCGGCTGCCCGTCCAGGCCCGGGTGGACGACCTGGTCGGAAGGCTCACGCTCGACGAGAAGATCTCACTGCTGCACCAGTACCAGCCCGCCATCCCGCGGCTCGGCATCGGCCGGTTCAAGACGGGCACCGAGGCCCTGCACGGCGTCGCGTGGTCGACCGACGGAGGAAAGGGCCCGTTGACGAAGCGCTTCGACTCCCCGTTTTGCTGCGGCGTGTCGTAGACCGTACCTAGGATCCGGGGTGTGCACCTGAGGTACCAGTTCAGGCTCTATCCGGCTCCCTGCCAGGAGCAGGCGCTGGCCAGGGCTTTCGGGTGTGCGCGGGTGGTGTTCAACGACGCCCTGCGGGCACGTGAACAGGCGTATGCGGCGGGCCTGGCGTATCTGCCGGATGGGGAGCTGTCCAAGCGGGTCATCACCGAGGCGAAGAAGTCTCCCGAGCGGGTGTGGCTGGGCGAGGTCTCGGCCGTGGTCCTGCAGCAGGCTCTGGCGGATCTGAACGCCGCCTACCGCAACTTCTTCGCGTCGGTGTCCGGGAGGCGGAAGGGCCGCGTGATCGCGGCGCCCCGGTACCGGTCCCGCAAGGACCGGCGGCAGGCGATCAGGTTCACCCGCAATGCCCGCTGGAAGATCACTGCGGGCGGGAGGCTGCGCCTGCCCAAGATCGGGGACGTGCCCGTGCGGTGGTCCCGCACACTGCCGTCCGTGCCGTCGTCAGTGACGGTGATCCGGGACGCGGCGGGCCGGTACTTCGCCTCCTTCGTCGTCGAAACCGGCAACGAGCCACTGCCGCAGACGGAAGCCGAGATTGGCGTCGATCTAGGACTGACGCATTTCGCGGTGCTGTCGGACGGCCGCAAGATCAGCAGCCCTAGATTCCTGCGCCGCGCCGAGCGCAAGCTCCGCAAGGCCCAGCAGGCCCTGTCCCGCAAGACCAGCGGGTCGGCCAACCGGCGCAAAGCCGCCGCAAGGGCCGCCCGGCTGCACGCGCGGGTCACCGACGCGCGGCGCGACCACCACCACAAGCTCTCCACCCAACTGATCCGCGACAACCAAGCGGTCTACGTGGAGAACCTGTGCGTGAACGGTCTGGCCCGCACGGGGCTCGCCAAATCCGTGCACGACGCGGGCTGGTCCCAGTTCCTGGCGATGCTGGAGTACAAGGCCGCCCGGCACGGGCGCACCTTCGCCAAGATCGACCGCTGGTTCCCCTCCTCCAAGCTATGCGGGACGTGCGGGAAGGTCGCCGAGTCGATGCCGCTGAACATCCGCAAGTGGGGCTGCGCGTGCGGCGCGGTCCACGACCGGGACGTCAACGCCGCCAACAACATCCTGGCCGCCGGACAGGCGGACAGGCTAAACGACCGTCGAGCGCAGGCAAGACCAGGACTTGTCCCGGCACCGCGCAGTGAAGCGGTAACCCACCCGGACGCCGCGCGGTCCACGCGCAGCGTGGAGGGGATCTCCGCCCTATAGGACGGAGAGGATGTCAAAACTGGGGCGACACCTTCGCCAACGACCAGGACCAGCCGAACGGATGGTTCGTCCAGCAGATGTTCGAGTTGGAGAAGCAGGAAGGCGGCGACTACCTGCTCCGCTACGCCGGGTACGAGAAGGCCTACGACTGGGCCGACCCGGCGAAGACCTACGTGAAGGCGCAGGACGACGGAACGCTCGCCCTCACCACGAAGGCCGAGGCGTCCCGCTTCTCCAAGGACGTCGTCAGCAGCGGCGTGGACTCCGCGGTCAAGGCCGTGACGGGCGCCGGAGCCGCCGTCGTCGTGGTCGGCAGCATGCCGTTCATCAACGGCCGCGAGGACCACGACCGCACCTCGATGGCGCTCGCCGAAGGGCAGTCGGAACTCGTCAAGGCCGTCCGCAAGGCGAACCCGAACACGGTCGTGGTGGTGGAGAACAGCTACCCCACGACGCTCGACTGGGAGCAGGAGAACGTCCCCGCGATCCTGTGGACGAGCCACGCCGGAGCCGAGACGGGCAACGCCCTGGCGTCCCTGCTGTTCGGCGACGAGAGCCCCTCGGGCAAGCTGCCGCAGACCTGGTACCGCTCCGGCGCCGCCCTGCCCGACATCCTCGACTACGACATCATCAAGTCGGACCGGACGTACCAGTACTACAAGGGCAAGCCGCTCTACCCGTTCGGCCACGGCCTGTCCTACACCACGTTCCGGTACGGTCGGCCGCGCCTCAGCGCCCGCTCCGTCGACCGCGACGGGACGGTGACCGTCACGGTCCCGGTGACCAACACCGGCGGGAAGGCCGGGGACGAGGTCGTCCAGCTCTACACGCACCAGCGGGAGTCGCGGGTGAAGCAGCCGGTGAAGAGGCTGCGCGCCTTCGCCAGGGTCCACGCCGCCCCCGGTCAGACGGTGACGGCGGAGCTCCGGCTGAACGCGTCGGACCTCGCCGTCTGGGACGTCACGCGCGGCAGGTGGGCGGTCGAGAAGTCGAAGCACGACCTGCTCATCGGCTCCTCGTCCACCGACGTCCGGCGGCGCGCGGTCCTCGACGTGCGCGGCGAGACGATCCCCGCCCGCGACCTCGCCGGGCCGACCCGCGCCGCCGACTTCGACGACCAGAGCGGCGTCCGGCTGGTCGACGAGACGAAGACGTCCGGTGACGCGGTGACCGGTGCGCCCGGTTCCTGGCTGAAGTTCGCGGACGCGGCCCTCGGTTCGTCCACCGGCAGGATCACCGCTCGCGTGGCGGGCACGTCCGCGACCATCATCGAGGTCCGCCTGGACCGCCCGAACGGCCCCCTCGCCGGGACCCTCACCGTCCCGTCCACGGACGGCGCCTACAGCTACAAGGAGATCAGCGCGCCACTGACCGGAACCCGCGGAAACCGCGACGTCTACCTGGTCCTCAAGGGCGAGACCCGCCTGAGCACTTTCTCCATGACCCGCTGACCCTCTCCTGGCGCGAGGGGCGCGACCTCACAGGTTCGCGCCCCTCAGCGCCTGGAGGGCGTCGGTGGTGGCACCTACCCCTGGTGAGGTGACGAGGCGCGGGGCGGGAGGTTCTCGGGGCGGCGGAGGTGGTGGGTCAGGTCGCCCGCCAGGTCGAGGGTGATGCGGCGGGAGGTGAAGTGCCAGCGGCCGCCGGTGCGGGTGAAGGCGTCGTCGTAGGTGCCGCAGGCGATGGGCTGGAGGGGGAGGCCCGGGACGGCCTGGAGGACGGTGTAGTACGCATTGGACGTCGCCGTGCCCGCCTCCTCGTCCACCTCGACGGCGAGGTTCGTGGTGACGTGCTTGGTGCGGAGGGTGCCGTCGGGGTGGACGATCACGGTCCGCTCGAACATCGCCGCGATCGCCTCGCCGCCGCGCAGGGTGCCGCCGCTGCCGGTGAACGAGGCGTCGGCGAACAGGTCGCGGATGCCCGCGAAGTCGGCGCCGTCCACGCACGCGGCGTAGCGGTGGACGAGGTTGGCGATGGCCTGGTGGCTCGGCTGGTCGGCGGGCATGGGCCTGATCCTGGTGCACGGGCGGGGCGGCTCGGCGGGCCGGGTCCCGGTGGACGGGACGGCGCGGATAGCACACCCGGCGGGCAATTCACCACATATTGGCATTGCACATTCCGGCAGACGTGATTTAAGAATGAACGGGTGGCCGGTGTGGGACGTGGAATGGCCTTGTTTGAGGGAGTTTGTGGCACCTAATGTCTGGATGCGGCGGGACATCCACCACCATTCGATGCCCCGCCGGCCATTGCCGCAGATCGCGGTGGGCAATCCAGGGAGGAAGACATGCACATGTCGCGTGCCCGTTTCCGGTGGGCGGCCGTTCTGGCCGGAATGGCGATGATCGCCCCGGCCGTGCCGGCCCGGGCGGACGGCCCGGCCGGCGCCTACCTGCTCACGGTGGCGCCGCGGAGCGGTCCCGCCACCACGCGGACCCTGTGGTGCGACCCGGACGGAGGGACGCACGGCGCCGCTTCCCAGGCCTGCGACCAGCTCGAAGCCGCCGGCGGCGAGATCGGGCTCGTTCCCGCGCGGCCGGACCCGTGCACGCTGGAGCACGCGCCCGTCACGCTGATCGCGAACGGCGTCTGGCACGGAACCGCCCGGCATTTCACGCGGACGTATGCGAACCGGTGCCTCGCCGTGCGCGCCACCGGTGGAATCCTTTTCGGCGAGTAACCCACGATCTGCGGGCCGCCGGAATGGGGAGCGGGGTGCCGTCCGGCGGCCCGCGCAAAAGGAGAGAGAGCCATGCTCGCCCACATCGGGCCGGACGTGCTGGTCACCTACGAGCGTTCCGGGGGTTTTGCCGGAATTCACCAGAAAGTTACCGTGGACAGGTCGGGAACGGCGCTCGTCAATGACGAGAAGGTCGCGGTCGGCGCGGAGGAGATGCGCGGCCTGGAGGACGCGCTGAGCCGCGTCGTCACCACCGGGTCCTCGTCCGCGGGCTGCCAGGTGGCCGACCACTTCACCTACACGCTCACCTACCGCGGGCACCGGGCGACCCGGTGCTGGCTGCCGTCCGACTGGCGCGACGCCGTCGAGCGGCTGGAGGCACTGACCGGGCCGTGAGCCCCGGGGGCGCCGCCCTCAGGCGGAGGCGCGCGTGTGCAGCTCGCGCATCGCCGCTTCGAGGGCGGCGACCGGGCCGTCCACCGGGACGCCCGGCGCCACCTCCCGCACCGGGATGGCGTTGACCGGCCCGGCCTCGGCGCCCAGCTCGGTGCGCAGGGCCACGAGCTGCCGGGACGACATGATGTAGACGATCCGGCCGAGACCGACCCAGGCGTGCGCGGCCGAGCACATCGGGCAGTGCTCGCCCGAGGTGTAGACGGTGGCCGCCGCGCGCTCGTCCGGCGTCATGTGGTTCGCCGCCCACCGCGCGATCTCGAACTCGGGGTGGCGGGTCTGGTCGCCGTCCGCCGTGCGGTTGCGGTCTTCGAACAGGACCTCGCCGGACGCCGACACCAGCACGGACCCGAACGGCTCGTCGGCCGACTCCAGCGCCTCCCGCGCAAGCTCCACGCAGCGGTCGAGGAAGACGCGCTCGGCGGCGGTCGGTTCGTAGGCCATGTCTGAGCTCCTTGCCCGCGGGACGACTCGCACGATCATAGGCGCGGCGCGGGCCGGCCCGGGCTCACGCGGAGTCGCGCAGCACCAGGTGGGGGCGCAGGATGACGACCGGGTCCGCGACGGTCTCGCCGCGGATCCGGGACACCAGCAGCCGGGCCATCTCCCGGCCCATCTCCTCCGGCGACTGGTGGACGGTGCTGAGCGGCGGGTCGGCCAGCGGCGCGGCGGCCGAGTCGTCGAAGCCGATCACCGCGACGTCGCCGGGGATGCTGCGCCCGCTGCGGTGCAGGACCCGCAGCGCGCCGAGCGCCATCGGGTCGTCGGCGGCGAACACCGCGTCCAGCTCCGGCTCGGCGGCCAGCAGCCGCTCCGCCGCGGTGATGCCGCTGGCCTCGCCGAAGTCGCCGTACTCGACGTACTCGGGCAGCCCCGCCGCGGCGAGGGCCTCCCGGTAGCCGGCCAGCCGGTCGATGCCGACCCCCATGTCCTGGGGGCCGGCGATGGTCGCGATGCGCCGCCGGCCGCCCGCGATGAGGTGGCCGACGGCCTCGCGGGCGCCGCTGCGGTTGTCGACGTCGACGTAGCTGACCGGGTGCAGGCCGGGCGGGCGGCCGCCGAGGACGGTCGGCACGCCGTTGGCCTCCAGCTTCGCGGGCAGCGGGTCCTCGGCGTGCAGGGAGGTGAGGAGCACCCCGTCCACGTGCTGGGTGGTGAGGTAGTCCTCCAGCCGGCCGTACTCGTCGGGGGAGCGGGCGAGGGCGAGCAGGAGCTGCAGGCCGGTGTCGCCGAGGCCGTTGCTGATCCCGCGGATGATCCCGGCGAAGTACGGCTCGCCGAACAGCCGCTGGTCGGACTCGGCGACGACCAGGGCGACGGTGTCGGTGCGGCGGGTGACGAGGGTGCGGGCCGCGCGGTTCGGCACGTACCCGAGCTCCTCGATCGCCTTCAGCACCGCCTCGCGGGCCTGCGGGCTGACCCGCGGCGAGCCGTTGACCACCCGGGACACCGTGCCGCGGCCCACGCCGGCCCGCGCCGCGACCTCCTCCAGGGTCGGGCGCGTGCTCCTGCCCGTCATCTGGCCCCCTTCGTCCGTGCCGTCGCCCCCGCCGGGTCAGCCCCGCTCGGGCAGCCCGCCCCGCCGGATCACTCCGGCGTACCACCGTGCGCTGTCCTTGGGCACCCGGCGCTGCGTGGCGTAATCGACGTGGACCAGCCCGAAACGCTTGGAGTAGCCCCAAGCCCATTCGAAATTATCCAGCAGCGACCACGTGAAATAGCCGTGCAGTGGGACGCCCTCGGAGATGGCGTCGTGGCAGGCCCGCAGGTGCGCGTCGAGGTAGGCGATGCGGCCCGCGTCTTGGACCGTGCCATCCTCGTCAGGGACCTCGTCGTAGCCGGCGCCGTTCTCGGTGATGTACAGCGGGACGGACGGGTACTCGCGGTGCAGCCGGGTCAGCACCTCGTGCAGGCCGCCCTCGTCGATCTCCCAGCCCATCCCGGTGACCGGGCGTCCCGCCGGGACGAACCGGACGTGGGCGCTTCCGGGCCAGGGGGAGTTCGTCGCGAACGGCGACGACGCGGTCTGCGCCGCCTCGCCGGGCGTCCCCGCGACGGTGTGCCGCGAGTAGTAGTTGATGCCCAGCTGGTCGAGCGGCTGGTTGATGACCGCGAGGTCCGCGTCGGGCGGGGTGAACCCGTAGCGGGAGGTGTCGGCGAGGACGTCCTCGGGATAGTGGCCGAGCAGCAGCGGGTCGAGGAACAGCCGGTTCTGCAGCCCGTCGATCCGGCGCGCCGCGTCGGCGTCGGCGGGGTCACCGGTCGCGGGGGAGACCGCGTAGAGGTTGACGGCGGCGCCGAAGCGGTTGTCCGGGTGGCGCGCCCGCATCGCCTCGACGGCCAGGCCGTGCCCGAGCATGAGGTGGTGCGCGGCCAGCAGGGACGCCGGCGGGTCGACGCGCCCGGGCGCGTGGTCGCCGGAGGCGTAGCCGAGGAACGCCGCGCACCACGGCTCGTTCACCGTCATCCAGTGCGTGACGCGGTCGCCGAGCGCCGCGTGCACGTGGTCGGCGTACTCGGCGAACCGGTGGGCGGTCTCCCGCTCGGGCCAGCCGCCCTTGTCCTCCAGCGGCTGCGGGAGGTCCCAGTGGTAGAGCGTCGGCCACGGCTCGATGCCCGCCTCCAGCAGCGCGTCCACCAGCCGCCGGTAGAAGTCGAGGCCCTCGGAGTTGAAGGCCCCGGCCCCGGACGGCTGCACCCGCGGCCAGGAGATCGAGAACCGGTACGCGGTGAGCCCGAGGTCGGCCATGAGCGCCACGTCCTCGGGGAAGCGGTGGTAGTGGTCCACCGCGACGTCGCCGGTCTCGCCGCGCAGGACCTTGCCCGGCGTGCGGCAGAAGGTGTCCCAGATGGACGGGCCGCGCCCGCCCTCGCCCGCGGCGCCCTCGATCTGGTAGGCGGCGGTGGCGGCCCCCCAGCGGAACCCGGTCGGGAAGGGGGCGGCGGGAGCCGCGCTGGTGTCGTCCTTGAGGGAGGTCACGCCTTCACTGCACCTTCCATGATCCCGCCGATGATCTGGCGGCCGAAAACGATGAACACCACGAGCAGCGGCAGGATCGCCACGCTGGTCCCGGCGAACATGAGCGTGTAGTCCTTGAAGTAGGCGTTGGCCAGGTTGTTGATGGACAGCTGGACCGTCGGGTTGTCCGGGCTCAGCACGGCCAGCGGCCACATGAACTCGTTCCAGGTCTGCATGAACGTGAACAGCCCGAGGACGCCCGCGGCGGGGCGCAGCGCGGGGAGCACGACCCGCCAGTAGATGCCGAACGTGGTGCACCCGTCGACGCGGGCCGCCTCGATCAGCTCGTCCGGGACGGCCTGGTCGGCGTACTGCCGCATCATGAACACCCCGAACCCGGTGACCAGGAACGGGACGATGACCGCCTGCAGGTGGTTCTGCCAGCCCAGCTTCACCATGATCATGTAGAGCGGGATGATGCCCATCTGCACCGGGATCATCATCGTCGCGATGATGGTGAGCAGCAGCCCGTTCTTGCCGCGGAAGCGCAGCTTGGCGAACGCGAACCCGGCCAGCGAGGCGAAGAACACCGTGGAGACCGTCACCGCGGCGGAGGCGATCGCGGAGTTCAGCAGGCCCTTGGCGAAGTAGGCCTCCGGGTTGTCGAACAGCCGGCCGACGTTGTCGCCGCCGTGGCCGCCCGGCAGCAGCGGCGGCGGGACGTCGGCGACCACGCTGTTCGTGCGGGTCGCCACGATGATCATCCAGTAGATCGGGAAGATCGACAGCGCGAGCGCCACGACCAGCGTGAGGTAGGTGAGCGGGCTGGCGTTCCACAGGCCGCGGTAGCGGCCGGGGTGCGCGGCGGCGCGCCTGCCGCCGCGGTCGCGGCCGCCGGGGCCGGCGAGGAGCGTGGTCACTTGGTGCCTCCCGTGCGGCGCACGGCCAGGAAGTTGATCAGGGAGAACACGATGATCATCACGAACAGCGCCCAGGCGACCGTCGCGCCGTAGCCGTAGCGGTCATGGCCGAACGCGTTGTCGTACATGTACATCGTGATCGTCTGGAACTGGTGCATCGGGCCGCCGTCCATCTTGTTCGGCGTGCCGACGCTGAACAGCACGGGCTCGGTGAACAGCTGGAGCCCGCCGATCGTCGAGATGATCACCGTGAAGATGATGGTGGGGCGCAGCATCGGCACCGTGATCTGCCAGAACTGCCGGAGCCGGGACGCGCCGTCGATCGCGGCGGCCTCGTAGAGGTCCTTGGGGATCGCCTGCATGGCGGCCAGGTAGATGAGCGCGTTGTAGCCGGTCCAGCGCCAGTCCACCATCATCGCGATGGCGGCCCAGGACCAGCCGCGGCTGCTCGACCAGTGGATCGGGTCGATGCCGACCAGCCCGATCGCCCAGTTGATCATGCCCCAGTCCTTGTCGAACATCTGGGTGAACACGATCGCGACGGCGGCGGTCGAGGTGACCAGCGGGGCGACCATCCCGATCCGGAACATGGTCGGCAGCCGCATCCGCCGGTTCAGGGTGTTGGCGATGAGCAGCGCGAGCACGAGCTGCGGGCCGGTCGACAGGACGAAGATCCCGAGGGTGTTGACCGTGGCGTGCCAGAAGTCGGCGTCGCTCAGCAGGTAGTCGTAGTTGTCGAGCCCGACGAACTCGCGGGTCCCGGAGGCCAGCTCCCAGTCGTGCAGGGAGACCCACAGCGTGTAGACGAGCGGGAAGGCGCCGAAGACCAGGAAGACGAGGTAGAACGGCGAGATGAAGGCGTAGGGGGCGCCCTTCACGTCGAGCCGGGCCAGCCGGGCGCGCCAGGTGGGGCGCGGCCCCGGCGGCGCCGGCGCCGGGGAGGCCGTCGGCGGGCCGTTCCGGCCGGGGCGCAGATCGGTGGTCACGTCGTGCGCCTCCTTTCCGAGGACGGGACGAAGCGGGGGAGTGGGAACGGCGGCGGCGCCGGCGGGGAGGTGCGGTCCGGCGCCGCCGCCGTGGTCGGGGGACCGCCGGTTACCTGGCGGCCTTCTTCGCCTCGTCGACGGACTTCGTCCAGGCCTGGTCGGGCTTCTGCTTGCCCTGGCCCACGGAGATCAGGACGTTCTCCACCGCGGCGCGCACGTCCTCGTTCTTCGGCCCGAGGTGCACCGGCTTCACCGCGGCCACCAGCTGGCCGAAGATCTGCCCGATCGGGGCGTCGTTGAAGTACGCGCTCTTGGCGCCCGCGACCGCCGGGTCCTGCGCGGCCTGCGGCGAGGACGGGAAGACGTTCGCGGCCTTGAACGCGCCGACCTGGCCCTCGGGGGAGGTCAGGTACTCGGCCAGCTCGGCGGCGGCCTTGGCGTGCTTGGTCTGCTTGGGCACCGCGAGCCACGAGCCGCCCCAGTAGCCGGAGCCGCCGGGCGTGGTCGCCACGTCCCACTTGCCCTTGCCGGCCGAGCCGGAGAACTCCTCGATGCCGCCGAGCATCCAGGACGGGCACGGCAGGGTCGCGAAGGTGTCGCGCTTGAGGGCGGTCTGCCACGGCGGCGTGAAGATCGACATGTCGGAGGTGAGCTTGCTCGTCTCGAACTTCAGCGACGTGTCGAACGCCTGCTTGACCGCCGGGTTGCTGTCGAAGACGAGGTTGTCGCTCTTGTCGAAGAAGCTGTAGCCCGCGCCGCTGCCGGCGTTCTGCAGGACGGTGGCGCGGAAGACGGCGGTGGGGCCGTCCAGCCACTTGCTGCCGGGCACCTTCTCCTGGAACTTCTGGCCCGTGGACAGGAACGCGTCCCACGTCGGCCAGAGCTTGCCGACCTCGGTGCGGTCGGTGGGCAGGCCCGCCTTCTTGAACAGGTCCGTGCGGTAGCACATGGCGAGGGGGCCGACGTCGGTGCCGAGGCCGATGAGCTGCTTGCCGTCGGGGGTGAGGCCCGCCTGCCACTTCCACGGCAGGAAGTTCTTCTCCAGGTTCTTGCCGCCGTAGTCGAACAGGTTGAGGAACTTGGCCTTCTGCTGCATGTAGAGCGGCAGGATGCCCTCCTCCAGCATGACGACGTCGCCCGCGCCGCTGCCGGTCGCCATCCACTGCTGGATGCGCGGCTTGTACTCGTCCAGGGTGGAGACCTTGCGCTGCTTGATCTTCACGTTGGGGTGGGACTGCTCGTACTGCTTGTAGAGCGCGTCGTAACCCGGCTCGCCGAAGACGTCGACGGTCAGCTCGACCGGCCCGCTGTCGGAGCCCCCCTTGTCGTCGTCGCCGTCGCCGCACGCGACGGCGAGGCCGCCGACGAGTACCGCCGCCATCGCCGTACTCAGTCCGCGCCGCATGATGGCCCTCATGGCGGACCCCTCTCAGGTTGTGGTGGTGCATCGGTGTGGGAGCGCTCCCACGGATGAAAGACCGTGACCCGGCTCACTGTCAATGTGCCGAAACATAACCGTTACAAGAACCTGGCTCGCGCGACAGCCGGGTCAGGCCTGGTCCGACACCCCGTCAGGCCCGGGTCAGCCCTCCTTGGCGGAGGTCAGCCGGGCCGCCGACGGGGCCGGCGCCGTCGACCGCCGGACGACGAGTTCCGGCCGGTAGAGCAGCTCGGTGCGGGGCGCGCGGGCGCCGCGGATCTCGTCCAGGACGGTGCTCACCGCGGCCATCGACATCTCCCGCACCGACTGCCGGACGGTGGTCAGCGGCGGGTCGAGGTAGGCGGTCAGCAGCGAGTCGTCCATGCCGGTGACCGACACGTCCTCGGGCACCTGGAGGCCGCGCGCCCGGGCGGCCCGGATCGCGCCGAGGGCCATGATGTCGTTGCCGCCGCAGATCGCCGTGCAGCCCGCGTCGAGCAGCTTCGCGGCCGCCGCCTGCCCGCCCTCGACGGTGTACATGGTGTTGACGACCAGCTCGTCCACCTCGTCCGGGGCGAGCCCGGTGTGCGCGGCCATCCCGCGCCGGAACCCCTCGCTCTTGCGCCGCGTCGGCACGTACACGTCCTGGCCGATCGCGAGGCCGATCCGGCGGTGGCCCATTGCGGCCAGGTGCGCGACCACCGCCTCCATCGACGCCACGTCGTCGTTGGAGATGTACGGCGCGTCGATGTCGGGTCGGTAGCCGTTGATCAGGACGATCGGCAGGGCCTGCTCGAGCAGCCGGGCGTAGCGGGCGCGGTCGGAGTTGGCGTTGGCGTGCAGGCCGTTGACGAAGATGATCCCCGCGACGCCGCGCTCCAGCAGCATCTCGATGTAGTCGTCCTCGGCGACGCCGCCCGGCGCCTGCGAGCACAGCACCGCCATGTACCCGTGCCGGGCCAGCGCGCTCTCGATGACCTCCGCGAACGCCGGGAAGATCGGGTTGGTCAGCTCGGGGATGATCAGCCCGATCAGCCCGGCCCGCTGCTGGCGCAGCCGGGCCGGGCGCTCGTACCCGAGCACGTCCAGGGCGGTCAGCACCGCCTGGCGCGTGGTCGGGGACACGCCCGGCTTGCCGTTGAGCACGCGGCTCACGGTCGCCTCGCTCACCCCGGCGTGCGCCGCGATGTCCGCCAGGCGTGTCGTCATGGCTTTCAAGTTATCCCTCCTCGACGTCCCACCACAGTGCGGTGTCCGGGGGCAGGTCGACGTCTCCGCCGTTCACGGAGCCGTCGGCGCGGACCGGCCCGCTCGCCAGGAGCGGGGTCCCCCGCACACGGACGCGCGCGGTGGCGTCGCCCATGTTGACCGCGCACGCGAGCCGCCCGTTCCCGCCCCCGGCCGCACGCACGAAGACCAGTGTGCCGGGTGAGCTCGCTATCCAGGACAAATCCCCGTCCCCGAGTGCCGGATGCTCGCGGCGCAGGCGCAGCGCCGCGCGGTAGAGCGCCAGCATGGAACCGGGCTCGCCGTCCTGCGCGGCGACGGTCAGGTCGCGCCACGCGGTGGGGATCGGGAGCCACGGCGCGGCGCCCGCGCCGAACCCGAACGGGGGCTCCTCGCCCTCCCACGGCAGCGGGACGCGGCAGCCGTCGCGGCCCGCGCCCTCGCCGCGCAGCCGCTGCGGGTCCTGCTGGAACTCCTCCGGCAGGTCCAGCACCTCCGGCAGGCCGAGCTCCTCGCCCTGGTAGACGTAGGACGAGCCGGGCAGCGCGAGCGTCAGCAGCGCGGCCGCGCGGGCGCGCCGCAGGCCGGTCTCGCCGTCGCCGTACCGGGTGACGTGCCGTTTCACGTCGTGGTTGGACAGCACCCAGGTCGCGGGCGCGCCGACGGCCCCGGCGGTGTGCAGCGACTCCTCGATCACCGCCCGCATCCCGGCCGCCTCCCAGGGCGCGGTCAGGTAGTGGAAGTTGAACGCCTGGTGCAGCTCGTCGGGACGCGTGTAGTCGGCGAGCCGCTGAGGCGTGGGCGCCCACGCCTCAGCGACGGCGATCCGCTCGCCGCCGTAGGAGTCGAGCAGGCGGCGCCACGCGCGGTGGATGTCGTGGACGGCGTCCTGGTCGAAGTAGGGCAGGACGGCCGTGCCGAGCATTTCCGTCTGGTTGGGGTGGCCCACGTCGGGCAGGCCCGGCGCCTTGGCCATGCCGTGCGCGACGTCCACGCGGAAGCCGTCCACGCCGAGGTCGAGCCAGAACCTCAGGACGTCGGCGAACTCGGCGTGGACCTCGGGGTTCTCCCAGTTCAGGTCGGGCTGCTCGGGTGCGAACAGGTGCAGGTACCACTGGCCGTCCGGGACCCGCGTCCAGGCGGGGCCGCCGAACACCGACTCCCAGTCGTTCGGGGGTTCGGCGCCGTCCGGCCCCCGCCCGTCCCGGAAGACGTAGCGGTCGCGCTCGGCGGATCCGGGGGGCGCGGCGAGCGCGGCCCCGAACCAGGCGTGCCGGTCGGAGGTGTGGTTCGGCACGACGTCCACGATGATCCGCAGCCCGTGCGCGTGCGCGTCCGCGATGAGGTCGCGGGCGTCGGCGAGGGTGCCGAACAGCGGGTCGACGTCGCGGTAGTCCGCCACGTCGTAGCCGAAGTCGGCCATCGGCGAGACGTAGAACGGCGTGAGCCACAGCGCGTCGACGCCGAGGCCGGCCAGGTAGGGCAGCCGGGACCGGATGCCCGGCAGGTCGCCGACGCCGTCGCCGTCGGAGTCGGCGAAGCTGCGCACGTACACCTGGTAGATGACGGCGTCGCGCCACCAGCCGCCGCCCTCGGCGCGGTCGCCCGCGGTGTGGACGAGCAGGGTGTCCTGGGTCATGAACATCCTTCGTGTCGGGAGCTGTCGGGTGCTACTTGACGCCGCCGGCGGTGAGCCCGGCGACGATCCGGCGCTGGAAGACCAGCACCACGGCGATGAGCGGGACGGTCACGATCACCCCGGCCGCCATCTGGGTGCCGAACGGCTGGTCGAACCCGGAGACGCCGGTGAACTTGGAGATCGCGACGGTCGCGGTCTGCATCTCCTTCTTGTTGACCATGGACAGCGCGATGAGGAACTCGTTCCACGCGGCGATGAAGGTCAGGATCGCCGTGGTGAACACCCCGGGCGCCGCCAGCGGGACGATGATCTTGCGGAAGGCCTGGCCGCGGGTGCAGCCGTCCACCATCGCCGCCTGCTCCAGCTCGAACGGCAGCTGCCGGAAGAACGCGGTGAGCAGCCACACCGACAGCGGCAGCGCGAACCCGAGGCTGGGCAGCACCATCGCCTGGTAGGTGTTGATCCACTTGATGTCGGTGAAGAGCTTCAGCAGCGGGACCAGCTGCGAGATTCCCGGGAACATCGTCGTCGCGACGATCAGCCCGAGCACCGCGTTCTTGAACCGGAAGTCCAGGCGGGCGAGCGCGTACGCGGTGAACGTGCCGATCAGCAGGGTGAGCACGGTGGTGGTGCCCGCCACGATGACGCTGTTCAGCAGCGCGCGGCCGAAGCCGTTGTCGCCGGAGAACACCGCGGAGAAGTTCTCCCACGACCACCGCGCCGGGACGAGCGAGTTGTCGAACTGGTCCTGCGGCCGGCGGAACGCCGAGATCGCCATCCAGTAGAACGGCGCGAGGCAGTACACGGCCACGGCGGCGAACCCGAGGTAGGACAGCGTCCGCTTCAGCGGTGAGCCGGTCATGACGCCCTCCTTCCGGCGCGCGCGGGCCGGACGGCGCGCGGACGCCTGGTGCGCTGGCGGGCCTCGCCGATGATGTCGGCGCCGAGCAGCTTCACGAACAGGTAGGCGATCAGCGCGATGTACAGGAACAGGATGGTCGCGTACGCCGCCGCCGACCCGTACCGCAGGTTGGACGCCTCGAACCAGGCGATCATCGTCAGCGTCTCCACGGACTTCTGGTTGACGCCGATGAGCACGGCGGGCAGGTCGAACATCCGCAGCACGTCCAGCATCCGGAACAGCACGGCGACCAGCAGCGCGGGCTTGACCAGCGGCAGCGTGATGCGGAAGAACTGCTGGACCGGGCCGGCGCCGTCCACCCGGGCGGCCTCGTAGACGTCCCGGGGGATCATCTGGAGCCCGGCGAGGACGAGCAGCCCGATGAACGGGGAGGTCTTCCACACCTCGGCGATGACGACGGCCGCCTTGGCGGGGAAGCCGTCGGCGGTCCACAGGATCTCCTGGCGCAGCACCGCGTTCGCGGCGCCGTCGGCCTGGAAGATCCACCGCCACAGCAGCCCGGAGATCGCGGTCGGGATCGCCCACGGGACGAGGATGCTCGCCCGCACCAGCGCCCGCCCGCGGAACGCCTGCTGCATGATCAGCGCCATCGCGACGCCGATCACCGTCTCCAGGACGACCGTGGTGAGGGTGAAGAACGTGGTGTTGGAGAAGGCGTTCCAGAACGCGTCGGCGCGGTCGCCCTGGAAGATGGCGGTGTAGTTGCCGAGGCCGACGAAGCGGTCGCCCTCCACGACGAACCCGTCGGCGTCCAGTCCCTCGCCCCGCGCGTACAGCGACTCGCGGAACCCGGCGAGGACCGGGTAGCCGATGACGAGCGCGAGCACGAGCAGGGTGGGCGACAGCAGCAGCGCCGCGAGCCGCCGCGTCCCCTGCACGTCGCTCTTCCCGCGTCCGCGGGGCGCGCCCGCCGCGGCGGTTCCGGCGGCGGGCGCGCTCTCGGTGGTGGTCATCCCGCTCACTGCGCGGTCAGCGGCTGGAGCTTGGACTGCAGGTCGCTCAGGGCCTGGTCGGCGGGCTTCTTGCCGGTCACCGCGTCGTACATCTCGCCCTGGACGGCGGCGGTGACGTCGCCGTACTTGACCGCGACCGGACGCGGCTTGGCGTTCGCGATGGCCTGCTTCAGGACGGGCAGGTACGGGAACTTCTTCACCATCTCGGGGTCGTCGTACAGCGCCGCGACGGTGGGCGCCTGCGAGGTCGCGAGGAGGTTGGCGCGCTGGGCCTGCTCACCGGTCAGGTAGCGGATGAAGTCGAGCGAGGTCGCCTTGTTCTTGGCGAACGCGGAGATCGCGAGGTTGTGGCCGCCGAGGTTGGCGACGCCCGGGCCGTTCGGGCCGGGCAGCGGCGCGACCGCGAACTTGCCCGCCACCTTCGACGAGCCGTCGCCGGAGTCGGCCAGCCCGTACTGGTACGGCCACTGCCGCTGGAAGATCAGCTTGCCGGACTGGAAGTAGCGGCGGCCGCCCTCGGTGTCGAGGGTGACGGCCTCCTTCGGCATGTGGTCCTTCTTGGCGCCGATGAGGAACTCGACGCCCTGCTTGGCCTGCGGGGTGTTCAGCGCGGGCTTGCCGTCGGGGCCGATGATGGAGCCGCCGGCGCTCTCGATCGCCTCGACCGCGCTGATCGTCATGCTCTCGGTCTTGTTGACCTCGGTGAAGAAGCAGTCGGCGTCCTTGGCCTCGGGCAGCTTCCTGACCTTGGCGCAGTCGTCCCACATCTCGGTGTAGGTCTTCGGCGGGCCGGAGATGCCGGCCTTCTCCAGCAGGTCCTTGCGGAAGTAGAGCATCCCGGCGTCGGAGGTGGACGGCACGGCGTACAGCTTGTCGCGGTACTGCCCGGTGGCGATGGTCGCGGGAAGCATCCTGGACAGGTCGATCTCGCCCTTGGGCAGCTGCGCCAGCCACCGGTTGGCGGCGAACTCGGCCGTCCACACCACGTCGAGGTTCAGCACCGAGTAGGCGTCGGACTTGGTCGTGGCGTTCTGGATCATCTGCTGCCGCTGGTCGTTCGGCTCGTCCGGCAGCTCGATGATGCGGACCTGCTCCTTCGGGTGCTCGGTGTTCCAGCCGTCGAGCTGCTTCTGCAGGTAGCCCGAGCGGTCCTTGCCGGTGACGAAGGTGATCGGGCCGCGGCCCTGCAGGCTCGCCGCTCCCGCGCCGCCCTTCGAGCCGCCGTCGTCATCGCCGCCGCAGGCGGAGAGCGAGAGCGCGAGGGCGGCGCAGACGACGGTGCCGCCGATCATGGGGGTGCGCCGCATGGTGTCCTCCTTCGCGGGGACGCCCCTGGCCGGGCCGCCGTCCCGCAGGTCAAGAGTTGGGGTGGCTGGTCCGGGACGTTAGCAACGCGTTTCAACCTCGTAAACCACTTGCAGAAACTTTCTGCAAGTCCGTGGCCGATCTGTAACCGGTTTGCACAAGCCAGACAATCCGGTCGACACGCCAGCGGCCCTGCGCCAGGCTGCCCGGGTGACGAACCCCGACTCCTCCGGCGCGCTCGGCCTCGTCCGCGACCACACGATCCTGTCGGTCGTGGTCGGGTCGCGCGCCTACGGGCTGGCCACGGACGACAGCGACGTCGACCGGCGCGGCGTCTACGCGGCCCCGGCCCCCCTGTTCTGGGGTTTCGCCAAGCCCCCCACCCATCTGGACGGCCCGCTGCCCGAGCAGTTCTCCTGGGAACTGGAGCGCTTCTGCGAGCTCGCGTTGGGCGCGAACCCGACGGTCCTCGAATGCCTGTGGTCGCCGCTGGTCGAGCGGGTCACGCCCGTCGGAGAGGAGCTGCTGGCCCTGCGGACGGCGTTCCTGTCCCGGCACGCGCACCGCACGTTCCTCCGCTACGCCGAGGCCCAGTTCCGCAAGCTGGACGGTGACTTGCGCAACGGAGGCGCCCCGCGCTGGAAGCACGTCATGCACATGCTGCGGCTGCTGGAGAGCGGCCTGCACCTCGTCCGGCACGGCGAGCCGCGGATGGAGGTCGGCGACCTGCGCGACCGGCTTCTCGCCGTCCGCCGCGGCGAGGTCGGCTGGGACGAGGTCGGCGCGTGGCGCGCCTCCCTCGACGCGGCGATCGAGGAGGCCCTGGACCGCAGCCCGCTGCCGCCCGAACCCGACCGCGCCGCGGTCGAGGAACTGCTGATCTCCGTCCGACGCAGGAGCGTGACCTGGTGAGACTCCCCGAGGGCATGGCCGGCCGCCTCGCCGCCGACCACCCCTATCCCCGCGCGTTCCTCACCGTCAGCGGCGCGCACCTGTACGGGTTCCCGTCGCGGGACTCCGACGTCGACCTGCGCGGCGTCCACCTGCTGCCGCTGGAGGAGATCGTCGGCCTGGAGACGGGGGAGGAGACCGTCACGCTGATGTGGGACCACGCCGGAGTGGAGGCCGACGCGGTCACCCACGACCTGGCCAAGTTCTGCACGCTGCTCCTGCGGCGCAACGGCTACGTCCTGGAGCAGCTCATGTCGCCGCTGGTCGTGGCCACCTCGCCCGTGCACGCCGAGCTGAAGTCACTCGTCCCCGGGCTGGTCACCTTCCACCACGCGCACCACTACCTCGGGTTCGCGCGGTCCCAGTGGAAGCTCTTCGAGCGGTCAAGGGAGATCAAACCGCTCCTCTACACGTTCCGGGTGCTGCTGACGGGCGTCCACCTGATGCGGACCGGCGAGGTCGAGGCCGACCTGACGCGGCTCGCCGGCGACGGGCCGTCCTACCTGCCGGACCTCATCGAGGCGAAGCGGGCGGCCGAGCACGGCGCGCTGCCCGGTGACGCGCCGGACGCGTCCCGCCTCCAGGAGGACATCGCCGCGCTCACGGTCCTTCTGGAGGCCGAACGCGACCGCAGCGCCCTCCCCGAAGCGCCCGCGAACCGCCGCGCCCTCCACGACTTGGTGGTCCGCGTCCGCCTGGGCTGAACCCTGGAGCGCCTCCCCTGCGTGCCATCGGTTGTACGGACCGTTTTGGGACACAACCACCTAAGGCGTTCGCGACGTATCAGGGGTGGTTGTGTAGCCAGGGAAGGGGAGCGATGGACGAGGGCATCGACCAGAAGGACATCGCGGAGGCGGACCTCAGAACCCGGCGGGGCGTGTTCCGCGCCGTCGCGTTCCGGGACCCGGTCGACGGGCACGAGCACATGGCGCTGGTGCGGGGCGAGGTGCGGGGACGCGGCGACGTGCTCGTCCGGATGCACTCCGAGTGCATGACGGGCGACATCTTCGGCGCGACGCGCTGCGAGTGCGGGGACCAGCTCGGCGCCGCCCTGGACGCCATCGCCCGCGAGGGCGCCGGCGTGCTGGTCTACCTGCGCGGCCACGAGGGCCGCGGGATCGGGCTGGTGGCCAAGGTCCGGACCCACATCCTGCAGGACGACCAGGGCCTGGACACCGTCGACTCCGCCACGGCCATCGGGCTGCCGGTGGACGTCCGCGACTACGGCCCGGCCGCCCGGATCCTGCGGCATCTCGGCGTCCGGTCGGTGCGGCTCATGTCCAACAACCCGGTCAAGGTCAGCGCGCTGGAGTCCTACGGCGTCTCCGTCGCGGCGCGCGTCCCGCTGCTCGTCCCGGTCAGCGCCGACAACGTCCGCTACCTCACCGCCAAGCGCGACCGGCTCGGCCACGACCTCCCGCAGCTCGACGCCCCCGCGGGGCCGCTCGGCGACGCGCCGGTCAGGCAGGCCCGCCGATGACGCGCCCGCTGACGCTCACGCGCCCGGCGCCGGTACGGCTCCAGGCGCCGCGCCGCCCCCGCCTGACGAGGGGCCCGGAGCTGGCCGCGGCCGTCGCGGCGCAGCTCGCACTGCTGGCGCTGCTCCGTCCCGGCCACGCGGGCCTGGCCGTGGGCGTCGGGTACGCGCTGGCCTCGTGGGCACTGCTGAGCGCCGCGTTCCGCCGGCGGCGGGCGCTGGGCCCGGCCGACCACGTGACGCTGGCGCGGGTGGTGCTCACCGGGGGTGTCGCGGCGCTGGTCGCGGGGCATCTCACCGGTGACGCCCGCGTCTGGCCGCTCGTCGCGGCCGCGTCGGCGGCCCTCGTCCTGGACGGCGTGGACGGGCGGGTCGCCCGGCGCACCGGGACGGTGTCCAGGCTCGGGGCGCGGTTCGACATGGAGACCGACGCGGTCCTGGTGCTGGTGCTGAGCGTCGAGGTCGCGCGGTCGGCGGGCCCGTGGGTGCTGGCGATCGGGGCGATGCGGTACGCGTTCGGCGCGGCGGCCTGGGCGGTCCCGTGGCTGCGCGCGGACCTGCGGCCGAGCATCGCCCGCAAGGCCGTCGCCGTGGTGCAGGGAGTGGCGCTGATCGTCGCGGCGTCGGGCCTCGTCCCGCATTCGGGCGGGCTCGTGGCGGCGGCGCTGGCGCTGCTGGTGTGGTCGTTCGGACGTGACGTGGCGTGGCTGGCGAAGCGGCGGTACGCGCGGCGCCGTGGTGCTCTTGTGACGCCTGAGGCCCACGACGCTCAGGTGGCTCGGGCCCAGGAGGCCCAGGGGACTCGGGGGAGGGGCACGGATGGAGCGCGACGCGCGCGCCTTCTGGATCCGGTCGCCAGGTGAGGGCGAGATCCGCGATGTCGTCCTGCCCGAGCCGGGGCCGGGGGAGGTGCTCGTCCGGACGCTGTTCTCGGGCGTGAGCCGCGGCACCGAGGCGATCGTGTTCCGCGGCGGCGTCCCGCCGAACCAGCACGCCATCATGCGGGCGCCGTTCCAGGACGGGGCGTTCCCCGGCCCGGTCAAGTACGGGTACCTGAACGTCGGCGTGGTCGAGCACGGCCCCGCCGAGCTGGCCGGGCGCACGGTGTTCTGCCTCTACCCGCACCAGACCCGGTACGTCGTCCCGGCGAGCGCGGTCAGCGCCGTCCCGGACGGTGTCCCGCCGGAGCGGGCCGTCCTCGCCGGGACGGTGGAGACGGCCGTCAACGCGCTGTGGGACGCGGCGCCGCTCGTCGGCGACCGCATCGCCGTGGTCGGCGCCGGGATGGTCGGCTGCTCGGTCGCGGGCGTCCTAGCGGGGTTCCCCGGGTGCCGCGTCCAGCTGGTCGACACCGACCCGTCCCGCGCGGACGTCGCGCGGGCGCTCGGCGTCGGGTTCGCCCATCCCGACCAGGCCGAGGGCGGCTGCGACCTCGTCGTCCACGCGAGCGCGACCGAGGCCGGGCTCGCCCGGTCGCTGGAGCTGCTCGCGCCGGAGGGCGAGGTGATCGAGCTGAGCTGGTACGGCGACCGGCGGGTCAGCGTCCCACTGGGGGAGTTCTTCCACTCGCGGCGGCTGACGATCCGGGGCAGCCAGGTCGGCGCCGTCCCGCCGTCCCGCCGGTCGCGCCGCGGCTTCGCCGACCGGATCGCGCTCGCGCTGCGGCTGCTCGCCGACCCCGCGTTCGGCGAGCTGATCACCGGGGAGAGCCCGTTCGCCGAGCTGCCGCGGCTGATGCCGCGCCTCGCGGGCGGGGAGCTGCCCGCCCTGTGCCACCGGATCGCGTACTGAGGCGGACCGCCCGCCGAGACCGCTCACTGAGGAGGACGTTCGTTGTTCGCCATCACCGTCCGCGACCACGTCATGATCGCGCACAGCTTCCGCGGCGAGGTCTTCGGGCCCGCGCAGCACCTGCACGGCGCGACGTTCGTCGTGGACGCGACGTTTCGCCGGGCGGACCTGGACCCGGACGGCATCGTCGTCGACATCGGGCTCGCCACCCGCGAGCTGGGCGAGGTCCTGGGCGCGCTGAACTACCGCAACCTGGACGACGAGCCCGACTTCGCCGGGGTCAACACCTCGACGGAGTTCCTCGCCAAGGTCGTCGCCGACCGGCTCGCTGACCGGGTGCGCGCCGGGGCGCTCGGCGCGAACGCCGCCGGGCTGGCCGGCATCACGGTGACGCTGCACGAGTCGCACGTCGCCTGGGCCAGTTACGAGCGCGAGCTGTGACGGCCCGCGAGGTGTGGATGCTCGTCCCGGGCGGCGTCGACGACCCCGCCGCCCCGAGCGGAGGCAACCGCTACGACCGGCGGCTGTGCGAGGAGTTCGCGGCGTCCGGGCGTCCCGTCCGGGAACTGGCGGTGCCCGGCGCGTGGCCGCGGCCGGACGAGGCCGCCCGCGCCGGGCTGGGGCGCGCGCTCGCCGCGCTGCCCGACGGGTCCGTCGTCCTGATGGACGGGCTGGTGGCCTGCGGCGTCCCGGACGTCGTCGTCCCGGAGGCGGGGCGGCTGCGGCTCGCCGTCCTCGTCCACCTCCCGCTGGCGGACGAACCCGGACAGGCTGACCTGAACGCGGGCGAACGCGAGGTACTGGAGGCGGCCGGGGCCGTCGTCGCGACCAGCCCGTGGGCCCGGGACCACCTGATCGCCCACCACGGCCTGGAGCCGTCCCGCGTCCACGCCGTCGCCCCGGGCACCGATCCCGCGCCGCTCGCGTCCGGCACCGACGGGGCGGCGGGCCTGCTGTGCGTGGCGTCGGTGACCCCGCGCAAGGGGCACGACGTCCTCATCGAGGCGCTCGCCAACGTCGCGCACCTGGCGTGGGACTGCGAATGCGTCGGGCCGCTGGGCGGCGACGCCGAACACGTCGCGCGGGTGCGCCGGCTGATCGGCGGGCACCGCCTCGACGGGCGCGTCGCGCTGACGGGGCCGCTGGCCGGCAAGCGGCTGGACGACGCCTACGCCGGCGCCGACCTGCTCGTCCTGGCGTCCCGCGCGGAGACGTTCGGGATGGTCGTGACCGAGGCGCTGGCACGCGGCATCCCGGTGCTCGCGACCTCGGTGGACGGGGTCCCGGACACGCTGGGCTGGGATCCGTCGGGGAGCGTCCCGGGCATGCTCGTCCCGCCGGACGACCCCGTCGCGCTGGGCGCGGCGCTGCGCCGCTGGCTCGTCGAACCGGAGTTGCGCGAACGGCTGCGCGCCTCCGCCCGGCTGCGGCGCGGCGCGCTGCCCGGCTGGGACGACACAGCCCGCCGCATGGGAACCGTCTTGTCGAAGCTGCGAAGGGAGGCGCCGTGACCGGGGTCGAGGCGCGGGGAGGCGCTGTGACGGGGTTCGATCCGACCTGGCTGGAACTGCGCGAAGGCGCGGACGCGACGGCGCGCGCCGCGGAACTGCTCGACCCGCTCCGCGCCGCGCTCCCGCCCGGCGGGCCGCTGGTCATCTGGGACCTCGGGTGCGGCACCGGCTCCCAGGGGCGCTGGCTGGCGGGACGGCTTCGCGGCCCGCAGCACTGGATCCTGCATGACAGCGATCCGCGCCTGCTCGACCGCGCCCGCGCGAGCACCTACACCACCGCCGACGGGACGCCCGCGACGGTCGAGACGCGCGCCGGCGGCATCGGCGCGCTCCGTGCGTCCGACCTGGTGGGCGCGTCGCTCGTCACCGCGTCCGCGCTGCTGGACGTGCTCACCGCCGCCGAGGTCGAGGCGATCGCCGCCGCGGCGGACTGCCCGGCGCTGCTCACCCTCTCGGTCGTCGGGCGCGTCCGGCTCTCCCCGTCCGAGCCGCTCGACGCCGAGTTCGCCGCCGCCTTCGACGCCCACCAGCGGCGCGGCGGGCTTCTCGGGCCGGGCGCCGTCGCCGCCGCGACCCGGGCGTTCGGCCGCCGCGGCGCGTCCGTCCAGGCGCGCCCGAGCCCGTGGCGGCTCGGCCCCGGCCAGGCCGCGCTGACCGCCGAGTGGCTGCGCGGCTGGGTCGCCGCCGCCGTCGAGCAGCGACCGGACCTGGCGCCCTTCGCCGAGGACTACCTCGGCCGCCGCCTCACCGAATGCGCCGCCGGGCGCCTCACCGCCGAGGTCCACCACGTCGACCTGCTCGTCCTCCCCGGGAGCGCCTCGTGACGAAGTACCTGCCCTGGCTGCGCCTCCTCGTCGGGCTGGGCATCCTCACCGCGCTGCTGTGGTGGCACAGCACGGACGCGTTCGTGGACGCGCTCCACGCCGTGGACGCCGGGGCCGTGGCCGTCGCGCTCCTCCTGGGCCTGCTGACCACCGTGCTCAGCGCGGCCCGCTGGTGGCTGGTCGCGAGGCGGCTCGGCCTGAGCCTTCCGCTCGGCGGGGCCGTCGCGGACTACTACCGGTCCCAGTTCCTCAACGCCGTGCTGCCCGCGGGGGTGCTCGGGGACGTCCACCGCGCGGTGAGCCACGGGCACCGGTCGGGCGACGTCGCCCGCGGCGTGCGGGCCGTGTTCCTCGAACGCGTCGCGGGCCAGGGAGTCGCGATCGTCGCGGGCGCCGCCGCGCTGCTCGCCCACCCCGCGCTGGTGTCGGCGATGGCGCCCGCGCTGGTCCCGGCGGCGGGCGTCCTGGTGCTGGTGCTGGTCCTCGCCCGGTGGCGGCGCCGGTCGCTGGCGCCGGCGTTCGCGGACGTGCGCGCCGCCCTGCGCGCCTGGCCGGCGATCGTGGGGCTGTCGGCCGCGGCGCTGGCGGGGCACCTGGCCCTGTTCGTGGTCGCCGCCCGCCTCGTCGGCGCGACGGCCCCGCTGCTCACCCTCCTGCCGCTGCTCCTGCTGGCGCTCCTGGTGATGGTGCTGCCGGTGAACGTCGGCGGCTGGGGCCCGCGCGAGGCCGTCCTCGCCCTGGCGTTCGGCGCGGCCGGGCTCGGCTCAGCGCAGGGCCTGACCGTCTCCGTCGTGTACGGGGTGCTCACCTTCATCGCGGCCCTGCCGGGCGCGGCGGCCCTGCTGCTGAAGCACCGCGAGGACGTCCCCGAACGACTCGACGAAGCTCCGCAGCGTCTCCCGGCCCTTGCCGGCGCTGGCCAGTGACGGCCGCCCGACGACACCGGAGGTCGTGTAGGCCGCCATTCCCGTCGTCAGGAGGTGCCGCCTTTCGTCGGCCAGGTGGTCGGCGGTCTGGTACCCGTCCCGCACCAGCTCCGGGTGGGCGTACAGCAGGATGGAGGTCTCCAGCTCCCCGGCGTGCATGTCGCTGACGGCGGGAGTCTCGGCGCCGGCCGCCCTCTCCGCCGCCTCCCAGTGCTCCAGCGCGGGGAACAGGGCCATGTCGCCGCGCGCCTCCTGGACGACGTTGCCGAGCACGTAGTTGCCCCCGTGCCCGTTGACCAGCACGAGCTTGGGGACGCCCGCCCGGCGCAGCGACTCGGCGACGTCCCTGACCACCGCGTACAGGGTCGCCGCCGAGATGCTCACCGTCCCGGGCCAGTCGGCGTGCTCATGCGAGCACGAGATCGTCACTGGCGGGAGCGTCCGCACCGGGTACGCCTTCGCGATCTCCGCCGCGATCGTGCACGCGATCACCGTGTCCGTCGCGAGCGGGAGGAACGGGCCGTGCTGCTCGTGGCTCCCGATCGGCAGGACCGCCACGGGGACGTCCGGGACCTCGGGACTCGTGTGCGTCGGCAGCATGATTCACAGCTTGCCGCATCCGCCCGGCCAGGGAAACCAGCGCCATGGCGCCGGCCAGCAGGAGCGCGGCGACGATCCCGTCCGTCCAGTAGTGGTTGGCCGTCACGACCACCACGAGGACCGTGAGCGGCGCGTGCAGCGCGACGACCCACCGCCACCGGCTCCGCGACACCCGCACCACCGCCACGGCCACCAGGATCGCCCACCCGATGTGCAGCGACGGCATGGCCGCGTACTGGTTGGCGATCCCGTCCGCCGCCGCCGGATAGGCCGACGGGCCCACCGTCAGCATCGTGTCCACGGCCCCGATCCCCGCCAGGCGGGGCGGCGCCAGCGGGAACATCGTGTGCACCACGAGCCCGGCCGCCGTCAGCGCCACCAATTCGTTCCGCACCCGCGCATAGGACGACCTGTGCCGCACGTAGAGCCAGATCAGCAGCAATGCCGTTCCGGGGAAATGGACGCTCACGTAATAGATATTGGCGAGGAGCGCCGCGTGGTCCCAACCGAGCGCCCAATGCTGGAATCCGACCTCGCTCGGCAGCCATTCCCGCTCGAACCCCCACAGGAGGTGCGCGTTCGCCATCGCCTGCCCGGGGCCCTGCTCGATCAGCGTCCGGCCCCACTTGTAGAAGGCGAACAGGACCGCCAGCAGCCCCATTTCGGTGAGCAGCGGCCTCAACCGGCCGCGCACCGCCCCGCCCACTGCCGCTCCGCCCACCATCGTGCCTCCCAGCCCGGTCGTCCCCGTCCAATGACAACCCTCGCGTCTGACATTTCCGGAGACACTGGGTTCAGCTACCCGATCATGGGAGGTAAAACCCACCCCAGGTGGTGGGGTTGACTCCACCCCCTGACGTGGATTCCGGCCCGGCGGCGCCGGTCATTTGCAGTCGAACTCCTTGGTGGCCCCGGTGCTCAGCGTGCAGTCCAGCGGCCACGCCTGCCCGGAGACCCCGTGGAAGGTGAGATGCCACTGGCCGCCCGTGTCGCGCAGCATCGCGTAGCCGTGAACGCCCCGCGAGACCGAGTGCTGCACGGTCTGGCCGTCGACGTTCTTGCCCGTCACCTTGGTGTCGTCCGGCGGCGTGTCGAGCGTCGTCCCGGACGAGCCGACGGTCAGCTGCGGAGGACGCGAGCTGTTGAGGAAGTCGAGCATCTGGTACAGGTGCACGTGCCCGGACATCACGAGGTCGATGTTGCCGGCCAGCGCCCCCTTCGCCGTCTGCCCGACCGCGCTGGCCAGCGTCGGGTTGATCCACGTCACGGCGCCGGACGAGGCCCGCTTGACCATCCACAGCGGCTTGTGGGTGATGAGGAAGTAGTCGTGCGTCGGATGGTTGGCGGCCAGGGCGTTCACCTCGTCGAACCATTTCGCGTACTGGGCGGCCTGCGCCTGGTCCGGCTTGTTCCTCTCACTCGCCGAACTGGAGTCGAACAGCACGAAGTGCAACGTGCCCGCATTGATCTGGACGGGCTCCGTCTGGGTCTGCGGCACCGAGAAGCACTCGTTGTTCTTCTGGGGGACCGTGGCGAAATAGCGGAACCATTCGGCGCCCCGTCCCACTTTTCCGGGCGTGCAGACCTCGTGGTTGCCGCGCGCGAAGACGAAGGGCGCCTCGGCGAGCAGGGCCTGGGCAGGGCGCAGGAAGTCCTTGATGAGGCACCTCCAGTCGGCGGCCTGCCCCTGGCTGTCACACCCCGGGGTGGCGTCGTTCGCGCCTTCCGGCGTCTCCCGGTACACGTAGTCGCCGACGTGGACGACGAGGTCCGGGCGGGACTGCGCCGCCGCGTGCACGGAGAGCGGCTCCAGCGGCCAGTTCTTCTGGCAGTCCTGGTTCTGCGCGGCGCCGACCGTGGGCGAGGTGACCTCGCATCCCGCGTCCCCGATCACCGCGACGCTGCGCGGGCGCCCGTTCACCGGCCACTCGGGCAGCGGAAGCTGGAGATTCCCCGGATACACGGTGGCCGCCACGGTCGTGGACGGCTCGATCAACGCGTTGCTCGCCCCGTCCGGGACGGGCGCCACGCAGAAGGTCGTCGGAAACTGCTGGAGCCCGCCACCGGTGACGTAAGGGTCGCTGACCTTTCTCAGAACCGCGGTCTGCACCTTGCCGCCCACGGTGTACTGCAAGGTGGGGCAGTGCCCGGCGGGCTTCTCGGTGGTGGCGAACCGGACCTCGGTCGTGTGGCTCGTCCCGTTCACCAACTGTGTCCAGGCCCACGCCTCGCCGTTCTTCCCCACGCCGGGCGGCGTGGGCTTGGCGGCCGGGCTCGGGGCGGACTGCGCGAGCCCGGACATCACGGCGATCAGCAGTCCCACGACGCCCACCACCGCCGCAGCTATTCGCGACATAAAACCAGGTATCCCATCAGATCAAGAAAAATGGACTAATCGGACGCCTTTCCATTCGACGCCCGACGCCGCTCGATCTGCCCTGGTTGTCCGCCACCATGTCAATTGCCGCGTGCGGTGTTGTTCAAGATATCTTCGCCCGATCCCAAGCCCGGCCGCGCCCTCGGGTAAGGCGCGAATCGTCCTACGGGCGGGGGATGGCGACCGCTTCGTACGCGACACCGGGAGTCGGCCCCGTGGCGAAGAACCGGATGTTGGGGAGGTACAGCCGCGAGCCGAAGGCGGCCACGGTCGTCGGCAGGGCGAACCGGGCATCCGTCACCCGCCGCACGACACGGCCCTCGGTTCCCGCCGCGTTCAGACGCAGGACGGCCACGGTGTTGAGCCGGTTCTGCACCGCGTACAACGTCCGTCCTTGCAGCAGCAGGCCGTCGCCCTCCGGCAGCGACTCTCCGTGCAGGTCCACCCTGCGCGTCCTGCCGGCCGGGTCGACGCGGAAGAGCCCACCGGTGTTCGACTGCACGACGATCAGTCCCCGCCCGTCCGGCGTCGCCGTGATGCCGTTGGCGTTGAACCCGGCGCTGCCGGGGCTGTCGGGACCGCCCTGGTAGACGAGGTCGCCGGTGAGCGGCACGCGCACCACGTCCGAGGGCAGCCGACCGCCGTCGAGCGGCAGCTTGTAGAGCACCGGATTGGTGGAGTCGGTGAACCACGCGGCGCCCTGCGCGAGGATGACGTCGTTGACGAACGACGGGCCGCCGGCCAGCCGGTAGGACGCCAGCACCCGGCCGGTACGGGCATCGAGGACGCGAGCGTCACCTCCCGCCCCGCCGGCCACGAACACCCGTCCGCGCGCATCGCTCTTCAATCCAAGAGCCTGCGTACCGGGCCCGCGGCTGAGGATCGCGCCGCGCCCCGTCCGCAGGTCGGCGCGGTAGACCGAGCCATCGGCCATGGACCCGACGTAGGCGACCGGCCCGGGACCGGTCGCGATGCCCTCGGGCTGGAACCCGTCCGGCAGCCGGATCGTGGTCGGGTACGCGGCCGCCTCGCCCTCGGCGGCCCGCGCCGGCGCGCCCATCGCGGCGGCCAGCCCGAACACCAGAACGGCAGAGATCATCTCACGTCGCACGACGAATCCTTTCAACGTTGAAATGTTCAACACTGAAGACGCTAGGCCGGGTGCTACCTTGATGTCAAACAGTTCAACGTTGAGAGGTGCTCGTGGAGCGTGACGCCGTCGATCGCATCGTGGAGCAGTGGGCCCGCGCCCGCCCCGACCTCGACGCGTCCCCCATGAGGGTGCTCGGCCGCCTCTCCCGGCTGACCCGGATCGCCGAGCGCGAACTCAAGGCGCTCTTCGCCGAGTTCGGGCTGGAACGGGGCGAGTTCGACGTCCTGGCCACCCTCCGCCGCGCCGACTCGCCGGGCGGCATCACCGCGGGCACGCTGGCCCGCTCCTCCATGGTGACCTCGGGCGCCGTCACCAACCGCCTGGACCGCCTCGTCGCCAAGGGCTACGTCACGCGCGACCTGGACCCCGCCAACCGCCGCACCGTCCTCGTCGCCCTCACCCCCGCCGGCCGCGACCTCATCGACCGCGCCGTCACCGCCCACCTCGAAAACGAGCGCCGCCTCCTCGCCGCACTGGACGAGCACCAGCAGGACGACCTGGCCGCCACCCTGCGCACCCTCCTCCTCAGCCTCGGCGACCGGCCGTAGCTAGCGCGCCACGCGGTCTAGGCCTTGCGGAAGTGCTCGACGAGCCTGGAGTAGCTGTCGTCTCCGTGGCCCCGCCCGATCGCCGCCGCCACGAGCGCGCGGGAGTACTCGGGAAGCTCGTCGTCGATGCCCCGCGCCCGGCTCTCCCGCGCGAGATCCTCGATCGAGGGCAGATGGTGACGAAGCGCCCCGTACGGCGTCGCGAACCGGCCCCTGTCGACCTCCTCCGCGATCGACGGCAGGAACGCCGACAGCGCCGCAAGCGGGCCTTTGGCCTCCTCCAGGAACCGTCCGACCTCGACACCTTCGTCCGACAAGGCCGCGGCCGCGTGCAGGAACCCGTTGAGCAGCCCCCACATCGTCCCGTGGACGGCCATGCCGTAGAGGACCGCGACCCCGGGATCCTCCGACACCAGCGGTGCCTGCCCGCTGAACAGCCCCAGCACCTCCCGGTGACGCTCGTACACGGCCGCGGAACCGCCGTAGAAGACCGTCGCGTCCGGATGACCGATCCCCGGCGCGATGGTCATGATCTGCCCGTGCAGGTACTCCCCGCCACGCTCGGCGACCGCCGCGGCCACCTCCCGGACCTCGCTCGACGTCCCGTCCGTCAGGTTGACGACGACCCGCCCGCGCAGGACGTCCCCCGCCGCCTCCAGCAGCTCGCGAGCGACGGAGTTCCCCTTCACGTTGACCACCACGACCCGCCCGGCGGCAACGGCCTCACGAACGCCGGCGACCTCCCGCGCCCCCTCGGCGACCAGCGCATCCGCCTTCCCCGCGGTGCGATTCCACACGACGGTCGGATGCCCACCGCCCAGAACCGCCCCGGCCAGCGCACCCCCCATCTCCCCAAGCCCGAGCACCGCCACGTCCACCCGCGAAGAAACCATCACAACTCCCCCCAGAAGCCACCAGTGGCCGCCACGCTAGAACCCCAACCGAACTTGAGGTCAAACCCGAGCCGTACTGCCGCAGGTCCCAGCGGCACGAGCACTGCGCCGACCGTCAGCGTCGGCGGACGAAGACGCGACGGACGAGAGGCCCCAACAGCAGAACGGCTACCGCCGAGCCGGCGGGAAACCTCCAGGGACGCCGCGCCCGCGCCCGCTCCGGCGGGGGAGCGGGCGCTCGCCGGTACTCCTCGTCCAGGACCTCGTGAAACCGTCGCGCCCGCTTACCTCCGGCGGTGCTCATACGGACCCGACGCGCCTCCTCCGAGAAGGTTCGGCCAGGACGTCCAGAGAACATCTCACACGGGATGGTGCGCAGCCTCTTCTCAGGAAGAGCCTTCGTCGGCTGAGATCCTCCGGATCGCGGAAGACTGGGAGCGTTCGAGCTTCCAGTTGGTCCCCGCGCGGGTCTTCGCGCTGGCGGGCGAACTGCCGGTGGCAGGGCGCGTGGTCCAGCAAGTCCCCGGACCCGGGCGATCCGATCAGGCGTCGCGGATGTCGGGTTTGGCGGCTGAGAGCAGCCGCCCGGAGATGATCACGAGACGTTCGTCGGAACCGATGCTCACACCGGGGGGCAGGCGGTCCCGGTAGGCGCCGGTGGCGTCGCGGCCGATGACGGCGATGTCGCCGTTGTCCAACTCCCAGATCTCCGGGCAGTCCTGCGTCGTGCGGCTGTCGCCCACTTCGGCCGCCGTCTTTCCCAGCCTTCGCTGGAACCCCGCACCGTGATCGGCTTCCCACGGTCTGGCCATGATGTCGCCCACTTTCGGTAGCCAACGATAGGGCGGATCATCCCGTTATGTTGCTATCTGCAACAAGTGTCATTAAAGCGACTGTTTGATGACAAGGGACGCGCAGGGGACGTTGAGGGCCTGGGGCGCCCAGTGGTGACCAGGTCATCGGGGCTGGCGGCGGGTGAATCCTTTGCGGGGGGTCGTTCCTCTCATAGGGGTGTCGGGCAGCGCGCCCGGCAGGGACTCGACTGGGAGGTTGTCGTGATCGTTGGTGCCGTTGTGATCGGTGTGGCCGTGCTCGTGTGCGCGTGCAGCGTGACCGTGCTGCGCAGGCGGGGGCGCTCGCGTGGCTGAGGGGGCCTGGCCCGGGGAGCGGCTGATCGCCTCCGCGCAGGGCGGTGACCTGGAGTCGATCGCCGCGCTGGTGTCCGGCTCGCATCCGCACGTGCGCCGGTTCGCCCGGACGCTGTGCGCGTCCCCGGAAGACGCCGAGGACGCCGCGCAGGAGGCGTTGATCATTCTGTATCGCAAGATCGGGACGTTGCGGGCGTCGGGGGCGCTGGCGTCGTGGATGTTCCGTATCGTCCGCAACGAGTGCCTGCGGCGGGCGCGGCTGAGGCCGCTGCACCACGAGGTCCCGGACGCCGGCACCGTCTCGGCCGAGGACGAGGTTCTGCGACGCCTGGAGGCGGGCCGGGTCGCGGCGGCCATCGCCGCTCTGCCCGCCGATCAGCGCAACGTCCTCATCATGCGCGACATCCAGGGTTACAGCGGGCGCATGGTCGCCGATGCGCTCGGCCTCAGTGTCCCCGCGATGAAGTCACGGCTGCACCGCGCCCGTGCATCGGTCCAACAGGCGCTGCAAGGTGCACTCGACTCGGTCTCAGGAGAAGGCGATGACTGACAGGCAGGGCTTCGCGAGCACGTCACTTTCCCGGCACCTGCTACGCGGGGCGACGGGCTTCGGGGCGTTGGTCGGCTCGGTCGCGCTGCTGCCGGTGCTGGGGATCGGCAGCCTCCTGCTCGCGCCGATCGGTCTGCTCGCGCTGCGCGGGTGTCCGGCCTGCTGGGCGATCGGGCTGGTGCAGACCATCTCCATGGGCCGGTTGCAGCGCTCCTGCAAGGACGGCGTGTGCGAACTGACCGTCGCTCGCCCCGCCCGCTCACACGAGCACCGCGAAAGCCAACCCGTTGATTCGCTCACTGCGCGGTCGCGGGCATGAGGGCCCAGACGATCTTGCCCTGGCCGGTGGCGGACGGGCGGACGCCGGTGTCCTTGGCATAGGCGGCGATGATCGCGAGGCCTCGGCCGCCCAGCGCGTCGAGGCCCGCATCGCAGAATCGGGGGAGTTCGGGCGACGGGTCCCAGCACTCCAGTAGCGGCAGCCCCTCGCGAACGGCGATCCGGATCCTGAGGGCGTGCCCCCTGGCCGCCTCGACCGCATTCGTGACGATCTCACTCATGACGACCGCCGAGTCGTGAACGAGGGAGAGTTCGTAGCCCCAATTGACCAGCGCGTAGCGGACGAGTTCTCGGGCGAGGCTGACCGAAGCCTCCTCTCCATGGATGGTCATCCGTATTTCGCCGGATTTGAGCATCTCCACCGCGGGTGATTGATTCTTCATGGTCGCCACCTTGTCTTCCCTGGATTTGAGTCCATGGTCGGTGGCGAAGGTTTACCGTGTGATGGATTGGAATTCAGGAAATACACCGGAGGTCGACGTGAGCGTCCGAGAGTCCATCGATCCGGCTTCGTCGCTGTGGGCTTGGTTGGCCTTTGACCTGTGGTTCCATCGAACCCGGCGGAATCTTTCGCTGGCGCAGACCGCCCAGATCGTACGGGTGGCGCGTGGCACTGTCTCCAACTGGGAGGCGGGTCGGCTTCGTCCCAGTGACGCGTATATGGCCACTTTGGATCAAGCGTGGGACACTGGCGGGCATTTTCAGCGTCTGCTGTACTATGCGCGCAGCGGGCACGATCCAAACTGGTTTGCGCAATATATCCAGTATGAATCTGCTGCGAAGGTTCTCAAGATTTATCATGGGAAAACGATCCCGGTGCCCGTGCAGACGCCCGAGTATGCGAAAGCGCTGCTGCTGTCGGGAGGTCAAGCCCGGCACAGCGACAGAGAAGTGGAGGCGCGTCGAAAGCGCCAGGAGATCCTGACGAGACGCGATCCGCCGTACATATGGATCCTCCTTGATCAGGACGTGTTGGAGCGTCCTGTGGGAACGCTAGAGATCATGGAGGCGCAGCTCGCCTATCTGTTGCAGGTGGCTGAGCTTCCGCATGTGTCAGTGCGCTGCATTCTGAGGGCGGCGGGTGCTCACCCTGGATTGGACGGTGCCTTTCAGATCCTCGACCTGGGAGGACGGCAGATTTCCTACGCCGGTGCGCAACTCGCGGGTCGTCTGATTGAGGCCGGTGACGAAGTTGCTACTCTCGCGATACACTTCGACCAACTTGGGGCATTGGCTCTATCTCGTGATGATTCGCGAGAGTTGATCGAGAAGGTGCGGGAGAGTTACTTATGACCGAATGGCGCAAAAGCTCGTGGAGCGGTGGAGTGAACGACAACGCGTGTGTTGAGCTGGCCAAGCTCGGCGATCGGGTAGGCGTGCGGGATTCCAGGAATCGACTCGGTGCCCGCCTTGAACTCACTGTCCCCGAGTTCGGCGTGCTGCTCACTCGGATCCGGCGGGGGGAACTGGATCTTTAGGGGTGCCTCAGGTGTGCCAGTGGCCTACTAGGTCCGCGTAGGTTTCGCTGCGGGTCTGGAGGGTCTCGTGGGTGCCCAGGAGGGGGACGGGGCCGTCCAGTAGGAGGACCTGGTGGGCCCGTTCGGCCGAGGTTATGCGGTGCGCTATGACGATGAGGGTGCCGCTGCGGGTCGCCAGGGCGTTTTCGGCGCGGGCCTCGGTGGCGGGGTCCAGGTGGCTGGTGGCCTCGTCCAGGACGATGACCGGGGCCGGGGACAGGTAGGCGCGGGCCAGGGTGATGAGCTGGCGCTCGCCCTGGGAGAGGTCGCCGCCACCGGGTGGGATGCCGGTCTCGTAGCCGCCTAGGCGTTCGACGAGTTCCTGGAGCCCGACGGCGGCCGCGGCCTCGTCCAGGTCGGGGGTGGTGGCCTCGGGGTTGAGGTAGGCCAAATTGTCGCGGAGGGTGCCGGCGAAGACGTAGCTCTCCTGCGGGATCAGCGTGATCGAGGAGCGCAGGTCCGCCGGGTCCAGGTCGGGGAGGGGGACCTTGCCCAGTGTGATCTTGCCTTGGCGGGGTCGCAGGAGGCCGGTGAGCAGGTTCGCGAGGGTGGACTTGCCGGTGCCGCTCGGGCCGACGACGGCCAGGTGCGTGCCCTCGGGGACGTGGAGTGACAGGTCCTCGATGACGGGGGCGGCGTGCGGGGAGTAGGCGAAGGTGACGTGGTCGGCCTCGATGCCGGACGATTCGGCCGTCGCGGTGCCGGGCGGAGGCGAATCGGGGACGGCGCAGACCTCGGCGAGGCGGCCCAGGACCACCGCGAGGCTGAGCAGGAGCGTGCCGCCCGCGTCGACCAGGACGGTGATGCCCGGCTGGAGTCCGGCCACCAGGTAGCCCGCGCCGCCCGCGATCTGCCCGGCGGTGAGTCCGTGGTGTGCGGTCAGGTAGGGCGCCAGGACGAGCAGGGCGACCAGGGGGACGTGCACACCGAGCGCCAGGACGGGGAGGCGGACCCAGCGGGTGCGCGCGTAGGCGCGCAGGGCCTCCGCCTGCGTGTCCACGACCTCGCCGACGGTGGCGGCGGCGCGGTCCTCGGCGGCGCAGGCGGCGACGTCCCGGACGCCGTGCACGATGGTGGCGGCGGCCTCCCCGATGCGCTCGGCCTGCCGGATGACCGCCCGGTAGCGGCGGATCTGCAGGCCCACGAACGCCGCGTACACCCCCAGGGCGAGCGCCACCGACAGGCAGATCACGAGGGCCAGCACGGGGGACAGCAGGGCGAGGCCCACGAGCGCGGCGGCGCCCGCGGAGACCAGCTGGCGGACGTTGCGCAGCGCGGTCCCCACCAGCGCCCGGACGGCCTCCGCCTGCTCGGTGACCTGGGAGACGCCCGCCCCGGCGGCGTCCGGGGTCCGGTCGGTCATCCGCCGGAGGGCGGCGGCGACGACCTCGGTGACCAGGGAGTCGCGCAGCGGTTCGACGGTCGCGGCGAGCCACGGGTAGACCCGTCCGGTCGCGACCGCGCCGACGGCGTACAGCGCGGCGAGGACGGCCAGCCAGCCGAGGCCGGTCAGGGTGCGGCCCGCGAGGAACCCGTGGTCGACGGCGCGGGCCAGGAGCAGCCCGGACGCGAACACGGGAAGGGACTCCACGACCGACCAGGCGGAGAGGCGGCGCATCGCGGGCCACTGCCCGCGCAGGTGGCGGTGCAGCAGGCGCGCGGCGGGCGGGACCGTCATGAGGCCGCCTCGGTGGAGAACACGGCGCGGTAGGCGGGGTCGGCCCACAGTTCCGCGTGGGGGGCGAGCGCCCTCACGCGTCCGGCGTCCAGCCAGGCGACGAGGTCGGCGCGGGCGGCGGTCGCCGGGCGGCGCGCGACCACCAGGCTGGTCCGTCCGGCCAGGATCTGCCGGAGGGCCTGGGTCACCTTCATCTCCGTCGCGGTGTCGAGGCTGCTGGTGGCGTCGTCGAGGAGGACGATCCGGGCGTCGGCGAGCGCCGCGCGGGCCAGGCCCAGCCGCTGCAACTCGCCGCCCGACAGCGGGGCGCGGTCGAGGGGGGTGTCGTAGCCGTTCGGCAGGGCGCGGATGAAGGCGTCGGCGACGGCGTCGCGTGCGGCGCGGTGCACCTCCGCGCGCGTCGCGCCGGGACGGGCGTAGGCGATCGTCTCGCGCACGGTCGCGCCGAGCAGCGCGGGACGTTCGAAGGCGTAGGCGACGGCGCGGCGCAGTTCCGCGAGCGGGACGGCGGTGACGGGGACGCCGTCGAGTTCGACCACCCCTTCGTCGGGGTCGAGGAGCCGCCCGATGGTCGACATCAGGACGCTCTTGCCCGTCCCGGACGTGCCGACGACCGCGACGGTCGCCCCGGGCGGCACGTCGAGGTCGAGCCGGTCGAGGACGGCGCGGCCGCCGAGCCGGACGGTGACGCCGCGCAGCCGCAGTTCGCCGGGCCCGTCCGGCAGCCGCACCGGACGCGCCGGGGGCCGCACCGCCGGGACGGCCGTCAGGATCTCGCTGATCCGCCCCGCGCCGACCTGGCAGTTGAGCAGCGCGACGACGGTGTCGAACACCGACGCTGACGCCGCGGCCATGGCGGCGTAGGACAGGGCGCCCACGAGCTGGCCGGTGGTGATCTCGCCGGCGCCCAGGCGGACGCCCGCGACGCCGACGACCAGGACCTGGGTGAGGGGTGCCAGCAACGCGAGCCGCCGGCTGACCCTGCCCTGCACGGCCCACGTCTCCCGGCCCGCCCGGCCGAGGCCGGGCAGCGGCGCGAGGATGCGCCGCACCTCGGCGGCGGCGGTGCCGCTCGCCCGGATCGTCCGGATGCCCTGCCGGGCGTCGAGCAGCCGCGTCGCGATCGCCGCCTGGCACGCCTGGTAGCGGGCGAACGGTTCGGTGGCCCGGACGACGAACACGCGCAGCGCGACCAGCAGCGGCGGCACCCCGGCCGCGAACGCGGCGGCGAGCCACCAGTCGATCAGGGCCAGCCCGATCAGCGCGCCCACGGTGGTGGCCAGCGTGGCGGCGGCCGACAGCAGCAGGACGGGGAACGCCGCCGGGCCCGACGCGGACTCGGTGAGCCGCGACAGGACGTCCCCCGCGGGGAAGCGGCGGCGCCCCGCCGGGCCGAGGGCCAGCACGTGCCCGAGCAGCCGGTGCCGGAGCCAGGCGGTGATGTCGCTGCCGCAGTAGGAGCCGAGCACGTCCTCGGCCGTGGTGGCGACGGCCGCCGCGGCCAGGACGAGCGCGAGCCACGCGGCGGAGGCGCCGGCGTCGTGCTGGGCGCGGGCCGCGTCGACCGCCCGGGCCAGCATGACCGGCGTCGCCAGCGTCGCGGCGACGCGGACGGCCGTGAGCAGGACGAGCACGCCCAGGGCCGGCCGGAAGCGGGCCATGGCGCCGCGCAGCAGCCGCCGGCCGCCGGCGCGCAGCACCGCGGAGTCGCCCGATGCGCCGGTGAGGGCCACGCGCCACGACTCCGTTCACGGTCGGGGGAAGTCTTCTACACTCGCAAGTGGGTCCGGTCACGGACCGGCTCGTGGCCGGTCCGTGACCGGGGTTCTGCGGGCCGGGGTTCTTCTCAGGGGTCCCGGGTACCGCATGGGATGCGCGGCATCAGGCGCAGGAGATGCCGATGCACACGGTGTTCAGCAGCGTGAGCAGACCGACGCAGTTGCAGGTACCGCCGAGCTGGATGCCGTCGATCTCCACGGGGTCGGTCTCGGGCAGCTCCTGCAGAGCGGCCACGAGGTCACCGTCGAACGTGTTCATTGCGATTCACCTCCTTTCCTTGTCGAGGGCCAAGGCCCGCCCCGCCGTGAGGCAGAAGCGGACCACCGCTTCGCGGAGGACCGGGGACCATGCCTGGACGACCCCGTTGTGGTCGTCGGCGGTCTCCAGGTAGTCGAAGTCGACTCCTTCGGTCCTGCCGAGTTCGAGGAGGCGCCGGCGCAGCGCCCTGGACTGCTCGACCGGGACGACCTCGTCCCGGACGCCGTGCGCCACCAGCAGCGGCGCCGCCAGCGCCGCGCACGCCCGCAGCACGTCGCGCCGCCCGTCCTGCTCGTCGGGCACGCGGGAGAGGTTGAGCTGTGACACGCGGTCCCTGACGATCCCGGTGGCGGTGCTGTGGAGGCCGGACGCCGAGGTGAAGGGCGCGAGCGCGGCGCAGCCCGACCACAGGTCCGGAGTGCGGCAGGCCGCGAGCAGTGCCAGGTACCCGCCGTAGCTGGCGCCCAGCACGATCGGGCGCGGCAGCGCGATGTCCCGGCCGTGCGCGATCGCGTTTCCGAGATGGACGACGTCGTCCAGGTCGGGGCCGCCCCAGTCGCCGAGGACGGGCCGCAGGTGATCGTCGCCGTAGCCGGTGCTGCCCCGGTAGTTGGGGGCCACGACGGAGACGCCCGAGGCGGCCAGGTACTGGAAGAGCGGCTCGAACTCGTACCGCCACGCCGACAGCGGGCCGCCGTGCAGGGCCAGGACCAGCCGGGGCCGGTCGCGCCAGCCGGGGCCGCCGTAGACGATCGCCTCGATGGGCCCCGCCGGGCCGGAGAGCTCGACGAGTTCGGCGTGCCGCCAGGCCGCCGCGCCGTCGGAGGGATGCGCGGCCATGTCCCAGCCGGAGCGCGCCCGGCGCCGCACCGTGGCGAGCGTCGGCGGCTGGTGCGGGGCCGAGAAGCGGACGTGCATCCGGCCGTCGCCGCCCCAGCGGGCGGGCCCCCAGAGCATGCCCGCCGGACCGGGGACCGGCGTGATCCGGTCGCTCCCGGTGGCGTACACGGCGAGGCGTGCGGTGGCGCCGGCGATCTCCCGGACGAGCAGCCGCTCGCCGGAGACGTCGAAGGCCAGCGGGGCCCGGTACGCGGCCGACCGGTTGAGGATCTCGGGGAACCGGACGGGCCCGCCGCCGGGCAGGCGCAGCCCGATCTGGGGCGCGCCGCGCTGCTGCGCGCCCGGCGTGGTGGTGGTCACCGCGAGGGCGCCCGAGCGCGGGCTGTAGGCCGCGATCCGGTCGCTGGAGGTGTCGGAGACCGACCAGAAGGGCCGCCAGGCGCGCTCGCGCAGATCGACCAGGATGCCCTCGGTCCGGTGCCCGGCGCCGTCGTGGTCGAGGGCGAGGGTGCGGCCCTCGTCGGCCCAGACGCCTCCCGACAGCACGCCGGGGATCCGCAGCACCGGCTCCAGGACGGGGGAGGAGAGCGAGACCCGCCAGATCCGCGAGTGGCGTTCGTTCTCGACGACCACGAGCACCGCGGTCTGCGCCTGCCCCGGGGCGGCCAGCAGGAACCCGGCGAGCATCCTCGGCACCGGCCACGACCGGACGATCCTCAGCCCGGTGGCGGTCGGCTCGGCGGCGACGAGGGTGCCGTGGCCGGCGGGCTCCCCGTGCTCGCCGACGGCGGGCCGCACGACCAGGACGCGGCCGTCGTTCAGCGGCAGCGCCCCGCTGCGGCGGTCGATGGTCAGGTCCGCGGCCCCGTCCGGGAGGCCGGCGCCGTCGAGCGTGCGCAGGGACGGCCGCGGCCAGGTCAGGTCCCACCGCTCCAGGACGACGCTGTCCTGCGCGGACCGCAGGCAGGTGGCCCAGCGGCCGTCGGCCGAGAAGGCGAAGCCGAACCGGCTCGGCATCGGCGGAAGGTCCGGAAGGGTCTCGGTCATGACGCCCGCCCCGCGATCGTCGCGTCCTCGGCGGCGTGCGCGGCGGCCTCGTCGGCCATCCACTGCCGTGACGTGCCGTGCTGGAGGCGCACCAGGAAGCCGAGGACGCCGGCGAGGCCGTCTCCCCAGGAGGTCGAGACGCCGCCCTGCTCGTCGGGGAACACCACGCGTTCGCCGCGGTGCGCCCGGTTGGCCAGGACGATCTGGGCCAGCCGCCACGCGTCGGCGCGGTGCCGCTCGGCGCCGGTGAGCGCGGCCAGGTCGAGCAGGAAGTCGCCGTTGCCCGCCAGGCCGTGGCACTGCCCGAGGATCGCGCGCCAGCGGTTGTCCATGACCGCGCGGGCGGACATCTCGGCGGCCCACCGGAAGCGCCCGTCGCCGGTGGCCCGGCCGAGGCGGCCGAGGAAGCCGCCGATGCCGGCCGAGCCGTGGCACCAGTACGGCGCGGTGGCGACGTCCCCCGAGCTCGCCGCCCACATCGCCGACCGGCCGGTGTCGATCATGGTGTCGAGCAGCGTCTCCCCGACGCGCGCGGCGAGCGCCCGGTGGGCGTCGCCGCCGACCGACTCGGCGCAGGCGAGCAGGAAGCAGCCGACACCCGAGACGCCGTGCGCGAACCCGTAGTAGCGGGCCCCGGCGAGCTTGGACTCGATCTCGGCGGGCGTGCTCCAGTCGAGCCCGCCCTCCCGTTCCTCGGCGGTCTCTGCGAGGGCGTGGGCGGCGGCGAGGGCGCGGTCGGCGAACCGCGCCTGCCCGGTGCGCGACCACAGGTGCAGGGCCGTCAACCCGAGGCCCGCGGTCCCGTGGGTCACGTCCGGGCTGGGGACCGCCTCCGGAAGCCGGTCGGCGACGGCGAGCGCGCCCTCGACCAGGTCGGCGTCGTCCAGGGCGAGACCGGCGTCGAGCACCGCCCACGCGGCGCCCGCCGTGCCGAAGTACAGCCCGGGAGGACGGTCGCCGTCCTCGCCCAGCCGCCGCAGGATCCAGCGGCCCGCGTCGGCGACGGCCCCGGCCAGGCGCGGTTCGGGCTCGACCTCGAAACACCGGGTCAGGGCGCCGAGGGTCCCGGCGGCGCCGTGCTGGAGGCTGCAGGGGTCGGGAGCGCCGTAGACGCACGAGGCGGGCCAGAGCGTCTCGGTCGACGCCGGGTCCATGGTGGCGATCAGCTGGTCGACGATCCCGGCGGTCGACAGCCGGCACTGCTCCCGCAACGAGGGAGTGCGGACGGCCCCGCTCAGCTCGGCCGGAGCGTCGTGCGTCCCGCGGCTCCCCGCCGAGTCCGGGCCCATCTGCGCCAGCGCCTCGCGGGCCCGGTGCGGGGTCCAGCGGTGGCCGGGCTCGTCGGCCATCAGCGCGAGCAGCAGCGGGGCCAGCGGGCCGGGCAGGTCGAGGTCCAGGGTGCGGGCGGCCAGCCATTCCTCCAGGCGCTCGCTCAGCGGCCGGGTCGCGGGGTCCTCGTCCAGGAAGTAGGGCGGCCCGCCGGTGAGGACGTGGCAGAGGGTCGCGCCGAGGGCGAAGTGGTCCGCCGCCTGGTCCGGGGCGGCGCCGGCCATCTGCTCCGGCGCGCTGTAGCCGGGGGTGCCCACCCGCATCCCTTCCGCCTCGGTGTCGTCGGCGGTGAGGGCCAGCTCCAGGTCGATCATCACCGGGGTGCCGTCCGGGCGGACCATGACGTTGCTCGGGTTGAAGTCGCGCACGATCAGCCCGGCGTCGTGCGCCTTCGCCAGCAGCGCCGCCAGGCGCCCGCCCATCTCCAGGACGGCGGGCACGTGCGGGCCCCACCCGGCGTCGCCGATCACGTCGGCGATCCACTGCCGGAGCGAGGTGCCCGGGATCATCTCCTGCGCCAGGAACAGGTGGCCCGCCTGGGCGAAGAGCGCCACGGGGCGCGGGGCGATCCCCAGGGCCTCGACCGCCTCCAGCACGCGGGCCTCCGTCCGCAGCCGGTCGCGGGTGTCGCGCCCCTTCGCGTCGACGTCGACGTGCGGGCGGCCCTCCTTGATGACGATCGCGTCGCCGGTCTCGGTGTCGGTCGCCCGGTACACACCGCCCTTGTTGGTGTGGCGGATCGCCTCGTGGACGGTGAACCGCGATCCGATCAGGACGCTCTTCCGGTTCCCGGCGCCATTCTGGGCTACGCTCTTTCGGGCGCTCTCAGGCCCGCCGGCCGCGCCGGCGTCGTCGTGGCCCTCCACCGGCGGGACGTCCTGAGGGAAAGGACAGACGGCCCAGGAGGGCGGCGTGTACGTCGCGCCGCGGCGGTCTTCCACGGGTTTGCCGTCGGGGTCGAGAATTACCCACGCATAGAATCCGTCGTTGGTGATCCTGCGCACCTCGACGAATGCTCCATAGCGGTAATGGACGAGGCTGCCCGGTCCGTAGGGCCGGTCGGACAGAATACGCGGCCCGGGAAGGCCGGCGGTCGCCGCGTGGAGTTCCGCCGCGAGGCTGACGGCCGCGTCGTCGTCGACCGGGTAGACGGTGATGAACTTCCCGGAATGGCCGCGCGAGGTGTTGCGCGCGTTCATGGCCGCGACGTGGTCGCGGGTGGCGGCGAACTTGAACGTGGAACGGCCCGCCAGCAGCACGGGCAGCGAGCGGGCCAGGACGTCCTGGGCGGAGGCCGGCGTCGCGGAGACGTGCAGCTTCCAGCCCTGCTGGGGACACTCGCCGTTCTCCGGGCGGACGTGCGCCCACATCCCGCTGCGGACCGTCTTCCAGCGGAGCGGGCCGTCCGCCGCGGCGAGCGCCCTGTCGAGAACGTCGAGCAGGCGGGTGTCGTCGCTCTCCGCGGCGACCGCCCCGGACAGGACACTGAAATGGAAGTCCGCCATCCCCGCTCGCCCTCTCCCTTTCCATTCGTCCGCCCGGTCACCCGGTCCGCCTTATTGATCATTTTTGTCTTTTGGGGTCAAAAGTCAAAGAACGATCGGATGTTGCTTTCGTTGAGCAAGGACACGGTAACCACGAATCCTCCGGAAACGCCAGTCAGTCTCATTCGTCCGAGCTCTGCTTGAGGGAGATAAAAGTCTTACCCGCCAGGGGATGGGGGCCATGGCAGATATGCGGAGAGTGACAATGATCGCCGATTGGCGCTCCGCAATGGGGGGAAATGTCGAGTTTGTCGTCACCGGAACCGATGATCGCTTTGCCCATTGAGTTGCGGGGCGGTTTCCGCCGAGTCATGTCCGATGGCTGCCACCCCGCCCGGTGGCGACCCGCCGGGCGGGTGTGCTAGCGCCGCGTCGCGCACGAAGGCGCGGACGCCGGCGGTGTCCGGCGCGCTCTTCTCAGGCGCCGGCCGCGGCGTCGACCGCGTCGGGGGACAGGATGCGGTCCAGGACCATGGCCGCGCAGCCGGTCAGGCCGGCGCTCTCGCCGAGGCGGCTCGGCTCGATGCGCAGATCGCGGGTCGCCAGCGCCGTGGCCCGCTGGTAGACGATCTCGCGCACGCCCGCGATCAGGGGCTCGTTCGCGCCCGCGAGATCGCCGCCCAGGACGACGACCGCGGGGTTGAGCAGGTTGACGGCGGTGGCGACGACCTCGCCGATGCGGCGGCCGGCGTCGCGGAGCAGGGCGACGGTCGCGGGGTCGCCGGAGCGGGCGAGCGCCGCCAGGGCGGGCAGGTCGTCGGCGGGGGAGCGGGCCAGCAGGGCGGTGCCGCCGGCGACGGCCTCGACGCAGTTCACGTTGCCGCAGCGGCAGGGGGCCTCGCCGGGGACGGGCACCGGGATGTGGCCGATCTCCCCGGCCGCGCCGAGGGCGCCGCGCTGGATGCGGCCGCCCACGATGATGCCCGCGCCGATCCCGGTCGAGACCTTGACGAACAGCAGGTCGCCGACGCCGGGGTGGGCCTGGTGCTCGCCGAGGGCGGCGGCGTTGACCTCGTTGTCGAGGTAGGCGGGGACGCCGAAGCGCTCGGAGATGGGGGCGCCGATCTCCACGGCGTCCCAGCTCCCGGCCACGTGCTCGACGGCGTCGGGGACGCCCAGGCCGACGCCGCGGATCCTCGACGCGTCGGTGCCGGACTCGGCGAGGAGGGACTCCCACTGCTCGAACAGGCGCGGGAGCGTCTTGCCCGGGCTCACCTCCGCCGGGGGGCCGTCGGCGCGGGCCAGGGTCGTGCCGGCGAGGTCGCAGACGGCGAGCTGGCCGCGGGACTGGCCGAGGTTGGCGAGCAGCACGGCGCCGCCCGCGGCGTTGAACTCCAGCCGGGCCGGGGGGCGCCCGCCCGTGGAGGGCCCGTCGGCGCGCTCGACCACCAGGCCGCGCCGGATCAGGGCCGCGACGCGGGACGCCACGGCGGGCCGGGACAGCCCGGTGATGCGGCCGAGCTCGGCGCGGGTGGCCACGCCCTCCTCGCGGATCAGGCGCAGCATGTCGCCGCCGGAGGCCGGGCGGGTGACGGGGCGGGGCATCCGGCCAGTCAAGCACCCGGGGCTTTCGTGCGTCCAGTTAGGAGAACATCCTTACTTTTGTCATCCAAAGTTCATAAGTCCGCTTGAACGAGTGACCGATGTCTCGCTAGTTTGGTGATCCTGCGATCCCCCTGGTCTTGGAGCATCTGATGGCTGTGCATCCCGTGCTGGCGGCAGTGACCCGGCGCGTCGTCGAGCGGAGCGCCGGTCCGCGCGGCGCCTACCTGAACCGGATCCGCGAGGCCCGGTCACAGGGCCCGGTGCGCGGCGGGATGGGGTGCGCGAACCTCGCGCACGGCTTCGCCGCCTGCGGCGTCCAGGACAAGCTGTGGCTGCGCGGCGACGTCACCCCGAACATCGCGATCGTGTCGGCGTACAACGACATGCTGTCCGCCCACCAGCCGCTCCAGGACTACCCCGAGATCCTGAAGACCGCGATCCGCGCGGGCGGCGGCACCGCCCAGTTCGCCGGGGGCGTCCCCGCCATGTGCGACGGCATCACCCAGGGCCGGGCCGGCATGGAGCTGTCGCTGTTCAGCCGGGACGTGGTGGCGATGGCGACGGCCGTGGCGCTGTCGCACGACATGTTCGACGGCGCGGTGCTGCTCGGCGTGTGCGACAAGATCGTGCCGGGGCTGGTGATCGGGGCGCTGTCGTTCGGGCACCTGCCGGCGATCCTGGTGCCCGCCGGGCCGATGGCGTCGGGGCTGCCGAACGGCGAGAAGGCCAAGGTCCGCAAGCGGTTCGCGGCGGGGGAGATCGGGCGCGAGCAGCTGCTCGCCGCCGAGGCCGCCTCCTACCACTCGCCCGGCACCTGCACCTTCTACGGGACGGCGAACTCCAACCAGCTGCTCATGGAGGTCATGGGGCTGCACCTGCCGGGCGCCAGCTTCGTCCCGCCGGGCACGAAGCTGCGCGACGGCCTCACCGAGGCGGCGGGCCGGCGCATCCTCAAGCTCACCGACCTGGGCGAGGGCTACACCCCGATCGGCGAGATGCTCGACGAGCGCGCCTTCGTCAACGGCGTCGTCGCGCTGCTCGCGACGGGCGGCTCGACCAACCACACGCTGCACCTGGTGGCCATGGCCGCGGCGGCGGGCATCGAGCTGACCTGGGACGACTTCGACGAGCTGTCCAAGGCCACGCCGCTGCTCACCCGCCTCTACCCGAACGGGACCGCCGATGTGAACCACTTCCACGCGGCGGGCGGCACCGCGTTCCTCATCGGCGAGCTGATCGACGCCGGGCTCCTGCACGAGGACGCGCGGACGGTCGGCGGCGACACCCTCGCGGCCTACCGGAACGTCCCGGAGGTCGCCGGCGGCAAGGTCGCGTGGCGGGAGGCGCCCGGGGAGTCCGGCGACACCGAGGTCCTGCGCCCGGCCGCCGATCCGTTCGACACGCACGGCGGGCTGCACACCGTGCGCGGCAACCTCGGGCGGGCGGTCGTCAAGGTGTCGGCGGTGAGGCCGGAGCACCGGACCATCGAGGCCCCCGCCCGCGTGTTCGACTCGCAGGAGGCGCTCCAGGACGCGTTCGCCGCCGGGGAGCTGGACCGGGACGTGGTGGCGGTCGTCCGCAACCAGGGGCCCCGCGCGAACGGCATGCCGGAGCTGCACCGGCTCACCCCGCCGCTGTCGGTGCTCCAGGACCGGGGGCACCGCGTCGCGCTGGTGACCGACGGCCGCATGTCGGGCGCCTCGGGTGCGGTGCCCGCCGCGATCCACGTGTCGCCGGAGGCCGCGGCGGGCGGGCCGCTCGCCCGCGTCCGCGACGGCGACGTCGTCCGGCTCGACGCGGACGCCGGGGTGCTGGAGGTCCTCGTCTCCGCCGAGGAGTTCGCCGCCCGCGAGCCCGCCGAGGGGCCGTCCGGCCAGACCTACGGCACGGGACGCGAGCTGTTCCAGGCCTTCCGTCAGGTCGTCGGCCCGGCGGAACGTGGTGCGGGGGTCTTCTCCTCATGAGCGGAGCGGACCGGGGGGTGTGGGGGGTCGCCCCCCCACAGGAAACACCGAGCGAGGCGAAGTGGCTGGTCGCGGATGTGGGCGGGACCAATGCCCGGTTCGCGCTGGTGGAGGGGCCTGACGGCGCCCTGTCGGAGGTCAGGGCGCTGCCGACCCGCGACCATCGGGGCCTCGCGGAGGCCGCGGCCGCCTATCTCGACGCGGTCGGCGTGCGCCCGGTGGCGGCGTGCCTGGCCGTGGCGGGCCCCGTGACTAATGGCACGTTCCATCTGACCAACGCGGGCTGGCCCAGGAGCGCCCCGGAGGCGGTGCGCGCCCATCTCGGCCTCGCGCACCTGGACGTCATCAACGACTTCGAGGCGCTCGCCCTGGCCCTGCCGCGCCTCGGTGCGGACGACCTCGTCTCCATCGGGCGGGGACGCCCGGACCCCGGCGCGCCCCTCGCGGTGGTCGGGCCCGGTACCGGCCTCGGGGTCGCCGGGCTCGTCCGGACCCCCGCGGGCTACGTGCCGCTGCCCGGCGAGGGCGGCCACGTCGACGTCCCGGCGGCGACCGACCGCGAGCTCGTGGTGGCGCGGCTGCTGCGCGCCGAGAAGGGCGCGGCCTCCGCCGAGTACCTCCTGTCGGGGGCGGGCCTGGCCCGCATCCGCCGGTACCTCGCCGCGATCGACGGCCGCCCCGCGCTGGACCTGACCCCGCGGCAGATCAGCGAGGACCGCGACGACCCCCTGAGCCGCGAGGCCGTGGAGATGTTCTGCGCGCTGCTCGGGTCGCACGCGGGCAACGTCGCCCTCACACTCGGCGCGCGGGGCGGCGTCTACCTCGGCGGCGGCATCCTGCCGCGGATCGCGGACGTGCTGCGGGGCAGCGCGTTCCGGGCCCGTTTCGAGGGGAAGCCTCCCGTCGAGGACTACATGCGCGCCATCCCGACCGCCCTCATCGTCCATCCCGCCCCCGCCCTGCTCGGTGCCGCCGCCCGGCTCGCGCAGAGCCTGCCCGACCTGGAGCCCGCATGATCGCCGAAGACCTGTTCGACCTCGCGCCCGTCATCCCCGTGGTGGTGCTGGACGACGCCGAGGCCGCCGTCCCGCTGGCCCGCGCCCTGGTGGAGGGCGGCCTCCCGGTGATCGAGGTGACGCTGCGCACCCCGTCCGCCCTGGCGGCGATCGCGCGGATCGCCGCCGAGGTCCCGGACGCCGTGGTGGGCGCGGGGACCGTCGTGCGCCCCGAGGACGCCGAGCGCTCGGCGGCGGCCGGGGCGAAGTTCCTGGTCAGCCCCGGCTGCACGGCCCGCCTCCAGGCGGCGATGGTCGCGACCGGCCTGCCGTTCCTGCCGGGCGTCGCGACCGCCTCCGAGGCGATCGCGCTGCTGGAGGGCGGGATCACGGCGATGAAGTTCTTCCCGGCCGAGGCCGCGGGCGGCGCCTCCTACCTGAAGGCGCTCGGCGGGCCGCTGCCGCAGATCCGGTTCTGCCCGACGGGCGGGATCAGCCTGCGGAACGCCGCCGACTACCTCGCGCTCGGCAACGTCGGATGCGTCGGCGGCTCCTGGCTCACCCCCGCGGACGCCGTCCGCGACGGCGACTGGGACCGTGTCCGCAAGCTCGCCTCCGAGGCGGCGGCCCTCCGCACGGGGTGACGCCCGGGCCGCGGTGATGTCACATCCGGGCGCGGCCTCCACGTCTCCCGGGTATGGACACCACAACGACGCTGGAGAAGTTGAGGAAGCAGCGCACCGTCCTGCTGACGAGCTACCGCAAGGACGGGACGCCGGTAGGGACGCCGGTGAACGTCGTCGTTCGGGGCGACCGCGCCTACTTCCGTACCTATGACAAGGCGTTCAAGGCGAAGCGGCTTGCGCGCAACCCGGAGGTGGAGCTCGCCCCGAGCACCTTCCGGGGCAAGGTCAAGGGACCCGAGGCGCGCGGCCGCGTCCGCCTGCTCACCGAGGAGGAGGCGCGGCCGATCCGCCGGCTGCTCGCCCGCAAGCACCCGCTCCTGCAGGGGTTCGCGGTGCCGCTGGCCCACAAGCTGAAGGGCTACCGGACGCTGCACTACGAGCTCACGCTCCACGGGGGCTGACCGCGCGGTGCGGGCACGGGCCCGCGGCGAGGCCGCGCCCGCCGCCCGCGGGGACGAGGTCCATCCGCAGCCGCCCGCAAGCGCAGCGCGTCCAGGTGACGACGCCGTCGCTGGTGAGGTGCCGGGACACGAGAGTGGTCGGTTCGCTCATGACGGCAGTCTGCGGCCGGTGGAACGTTCTCGTCCATTTCAGATTCGCGCAGGGGATCGTGCAAGATGTTCGCATGATCGAGTTGCGCCGGCTGCACATGCTGAGGCTCGTCCACCAGTACGGGACCGTCACGTCGGCGGCGGAGGCCATGCACCTGACGCCGTCGGCGGTCTCCCACCACCTGCGCGAGCTGGCGCGGGAGCTGAAGGTGCCGCTGCTGGAACCGCAGGGCCGCAAGGTGCGGCTGACCCCGGCGGCGCACCTGCTGGTCGGGCACGCCGACGGGCTCCTCGCCCGGTGGGAGGAGGCCCTGGCCGACCTGGAGTCGCACCGCGCCGGGGCGGCGGGCCCGCTGCGCATGTGCGGGTTCCCCACGGCGATCTCGGGGCTCGTCGCGCCCGCCGCCGGCGCCCTGCTGCGCGCCGACCCGGCTCTGGCGGTCGAGGTCCGCGAGTGCGACACCGAGGAGGCCGTCGGGCTGCTCGCGGCGGGCGAGACCGACATCGCGGTGATCGAGCCGACCCCCGCAGCGCCGCCGCCGGGCGACCCGCGCTTCGACCGCGAGCCCCTGCTGGAGGAGGCGCTCGACCTCATCGTCCCGGTCGGGCACCCGCTGGCGCTGCGCGAAGGCGTCCGGCTGGAGGACGCCTCGGGCGAGCCGTGGATCAGCGTCCGGCCCGAGAGCTGCGGCCACCACCAGCAGGTCATGGCCTACTGCGCCGCCGCCGGGTTCACGCCGCGGATCGCGCACCACACCACCACCTGGCCGGTGATCTGGGCGCTGGTCGCCAACGGCCTCGGGGTGTCGCTCGTGCCGCGGCTGGCCGGCGGCCCGGCCGACCAGCCGGTCGTGCGGGTGCCGCTCGGCGGGGACGGCGTCCCGAAGCGGCGCGTGCTGACCTGCGTGCGGCGCGGCGGCCGCGGCCACCCGCTGGTCGCGCGCGGCCTGCGGGCCCTCCGCGAAGCCGTCCCCGACCGCTGTGTCCTGGCGGCCGCCTGAGGGTTCCGGGGTCAGGGGCCGGGGGCGTGGTGGCGGGCCCGGCGGATCCCGAAGGCCAGCAGGACCGCGCGCAGGACCCAGACGGCCAGCGCGATCTGCAGGACGACGAGGAACCCCGTGCCGGGCCCGGCCGTGAAGGCGAGCACCAGGAACGCCGCGAACAGCAGCGGGAAGACCGGGAAGATCGGCCTGTGCCGGTGGCGGTGAGCCAGGTGCCGGTGGTGGTGGGCCGGGTACCGGTGGTGGGCCGTCCGAGGGTGACGGTCCACGGCGGGTTCGGGCAGCCCGGTCGGGGACGGCAGGTCTCGGACGTGGGCGCGCAGGTCGCCGCGCGTCTTGGCGGTCAGCACGGACTCCAGCCGCTCGTCGAGCTCGGTGCGGTCCAGCCGTCCCGCGGCGAAGTGGTCGTGCAGGGCGACCATGACGGCGTCGCGCTCGGCGTCGCCGATGCGGATCTCGTCGGGCGGGGCCATGATCACTCCTCGGTGTCGTCGGCCGTCGGCCCGGGGCCGTCCAGGTCGTCGGCCAGGATGCGGTACAGGCTGCGGCGGGTCTCCGACAGGACGTCCCGCGCTTGGGCGACCTGCTCGGGCGAGCCGGAATGGACGATCTGCATCACCGCGGCCCCCGTCTGCGCGGCCTGCTTGAACAGCTCCGGGACGCCCTCGCCGAACTCGGGCGTCATCTCCGCCCACGGCTCGGCCAGCCGCTCGGCGTTCTCCTCGACGTAGGCGCGGCCCTCGCCGGTGAGCTGGAAGGTGCGGCGGCCGCCGGACTCGTCGCCCGCGATCAGGCCCTCGTCGGCGAGCTGCTGCAGCGCCGGGTAGACGGCGCCGGGGCTCGGCTTCCAGGCCCCGTCGCTGCGCTCGTTGATCTCCTGGATGATCTGGTAGCCGTTGCGCGGCTCCTCGGCCAGCAGGACGAGGATCGCCGCCCGGACGTTGCCCTTGCGGGCCTTGGCGCCCCGGCCCCACGGGCCGCCGCGCCCGCGCGCCCACGGCGGCCGCCCGCCGGGTCCGTGACCGAACCCGCCGGGAGGGCCGAAGGGGCCCGGCCCGCCGCCGAACAGGGCGCCGAAGTTCGGGAGGTCGCCGCGGCCCCAGGGCCCGCGGCCGTGCATGTGCCCCATGTTCTCCACCACCTTCTGAGAGCTCTCTCTGACCTCTCGCGATACGACAACGATATATCGAAGACGTACGGTTCGGCCAGATGGTTCCCCGATTCTGGAATCCCGCGGGGCCGGGGCGTGCGGACAAACCGGGCATAGGCTCCGAATGCGGCCATCGCCGTCTGATCGCGGGCGTCCCTGGGTACCACCGTGGACGAGGGGGACGATGGGCACACAGGAAGCGGTGGCCGCGCAGGACGCGGTCTTCACCCCTGGCGCCACGGGAACCAGGCTCCGCGCCAGGAACGAGCTGCTGCTCGGCCTGGCGCTGTTCGCGCTCTACTCGCTGGTCGCGATGCTGCCCGAGCAGGCCAGGATGGCGGCGGCGCGCGAGCACGGGGAGTCGCTCTACGCGCTGGAACGGGCTCTGCACATCGACGTGGAGCGCGCCCTCAACGGCTGGCTGGCCCAGCAGCCCGTCCTGCGGGTCCTGGCCAACTACGAGTACGCCATCACCTACGTCGGCAGCGCGCTCGCCCTGCTCGTCTGGCTGTTCCTGCGCCACCCCGAGCGGTACCGCACGGCTCGCAACGCGTTCGTCATGCTCAACCTCGCCGGCCTGGCGTGCTTCGCGCTGTATCCCGTCATGCCGCCCAGGCTCATGCCCCCCGGCCTCGGCTTCGTCGACACCGTCGCCACCGGCCGCACCTGGGGGTCGTGGGGCTCACCGCTGGTGAAGCACGCCGACGAGTTCGCCGCCGTCCCGTCCCTGCACATGGCCTGGACGCTGTGGGTCGGCGTCGAGCTCGCGCGCGTGAAGGCCAAGCGCTGGGTGCAGGGGCTCAACACCGTGCACATCCTGGTCACCCTCTACGTCATCCTGGCCACCGCGAACCACTACCTGCTGGACGCCCTCGCCGCCTTGCCGTTCGTCGCAGTGCCGGTCTGGCTCGCCGAGCGCCTCGCGGGGCCGCCCGTGCCGCGCGTCCAGGGGCCGGACGCGTTCTTCCTCGCGGTGGAGACGCCCGAAGCCCCGCAGCATCCCGGCGGCGTCATCATGCTCGACACCTCGCGAGGGGACGTCGGCCGCGCCGATCTCGTCCGGGTGGTCGAGGAGCGCCTCGACGGGCTGCCCCGCTTTCGGCAGCGGCTCGTCCGCCGGGGCCGCTGGCGCCGCCCCGTCTGGCGCGACGTGGACCGGATCGACTGGGAGTGGCACGTCGTCGAGAAGCACGTCGACGGCATGGCCGGCCTGCGCGCCGAGGTGGCCCGGCTCCAGTCCGCGGCGCTGCCGCTGGACCGGCCGCCCTGGCGGATGGTCGTGCTGAAGGGCGCCGAGCCCGGCCGTACCGCGGTCGTCTACATGATGCACCACGTGGTCGCCGACGGCGTCGGCATCGTGGCGCAGGCCGTCTACCTGATGGAGCCGCCGCCCGAGCCGGTCGCCGCGCCGCCCCGGGCACCGCTGCGCAAGGCCGTCGCCACCGTGGTCGGGCTCGGCCAGCTGGCCACCGCCGTCGGCAGGCCCGAGAAGCTGCCCGCCGCCGCGACGTGCGAGCGCCGCTTCGGCACCATGGTCCTCCCGCTCGGCACGGTGCGGGACGTGGCCCGCCGCCACGGCGCCCGCGTCACCGACGTCGTGCTGTGCGCGGTCGCGGGCGCCCTGAACCGGAGCGTCAGCGAGGAGGACGGCCGGCCCGGCACGTGCCGCGTCGCGGTCCCGCTGATGATGCGGCCGCCGGGCAGCGCGATGGTGGGCAACCACACCACCGCCGTGATGGTGGACCTGCCGATCGGGAAGATGGCCGAGACCGACCGGCTCGCCCTGATCGCCAAGCGCGGCCGGGTGCTGCGGTCCGGGACGCGGGCGCAGGCGGCGTGGTTCGTGATGAGGCAGGCCGGACGGCTGATGCCGCCTCCGCTGCACGCCCGCTTCGCGCGCATGTCCTACAGCGGGCGGTTCCTCCAGGGCACCGTGTCGAGCCTTCCGGGGCCCGACCGGCTGCTGCGGCTGTGCGGCGCCCCGCTCACCGCCGTGTACCCGATCGTTCCGCTCGCCCCCGGCACGCCCCTGGCGATCGCCGGGCTCGGCGTCCACCGCGACCTGTGCTTCGGCCTCTCCGTCGACCCCGGCCTGGCGGACGACGCCGACGCGCTGATGAACGCCGTCCGCGACGTCTTCGAGGAACTGCGGAAAGAACCGGAGTGACCAGGGGCCCCGTGCTCAGATGCGCAGTGCTCAGATGGCCCGTGCTCAGATGCTCCGCATGGCGCGCAGCGACTCCTTGAGCGAGCCCATGGTCGCGAACACGGCGGTGGGCTCGTAGCCGCAGTGCGCCATGCAGTTCGCGCAGCGCTCGTCACGTCCCCGCCCGTAGGCGTCCCAGTCGGTGGTGTCGAGGAGCTCCTGGTAGGTCGCGGTGTAGCCGTCGTCCATCAGGTAGCAGGGCCGCTGCCAGCCCTTCAGCGAGTACGACGGGATGGCCCACGCCGTGCACGGGAAGTCGACCTTCCCCTCCAGGAAGTCCAGGAACAGCGGCGAGTGGTTGAACCGCCACCGCTCGCGGCGCCCGTCCGCGAACGTCTTGCGGAACAGGGCGCGGGTCTCCTGCACGCCGAGGAAGTGGTCCTGGTCGGGCGCCTTCTCGTAGGCGTACGCGGGCGAGATCATCATCTGGTCGACGCGGAGCTCGTCGTTCAGGTAGTCGAGCACCTCGATGACGGTCTGCGGGGTGTCGGTGTTGAACACGGTCGTGTTCGTCGTGACCCGGAACCCCCGCTCCCGGCACATCCTGATCGCCTCCACGGCCTGGTCGAACACGCCCTCCTTGCAGACGGACGCGTCGTGCCGCTCGCGGAGGCCGTCGACGTGCACCGCCCAGGCGAAGTAGCGCGACGGCCTGAACTGGTCGATCTTCTTCGGGATCAGCGCCGCGTTCGTGCACAGGAACACGTACCGCTTCATCCGCACCAGCTCGGCGACCAGCTCCCCGATCCGCGGATGCATCAGCGGTTCGCCGCCCGCGATCGACACCATCGGCGCGCCGCACTCGCGGACCGCCGCGACCGCCTGCTCGACCGGCATCCGCTGCTTGAGCACGTCCGCCGGATGCTGGATCTTCCCGCAGCCCGCGCACGCCAGGTTGCACGCGAACAGCGGCTCCAGCTCCATGATCAAGGGGTATCTCGTCCGCCCCGCCAGCTTGTTGCGCAGGACGTAGCCCCCGACGCGCAGGCTCTGGCGCAGTGGCATCGCCATTTAGGACGTCTCCTTCAGGTACCGGCCGAGCGCCGAGAGCGGGAACACGAGCCGGTACAGGTGGTAGTTGATGTAGAAGTCGCCGGGGAACCCGGTGCCGGTGAAGTGGTCCTCGTCCCAGGTGCCGTCCGGGCGCTGGTGCTCGACGAGCCAGCGGACCCCGCGCTCGACGGCCGGTCCACGCTCGCCGGCGGCCAGCAGCGCGAGCAGCGCCCACGCGGTCTGCGACGGCGTGGACGCGCCGTGCCCGATCCAGGTCCGGTCCCGGTAGGAGCGCAGGTCCTCGCCCCAGCCGCCGTCGTCGCGCTGGTGGCGCTCCAGCCAGGCGACCGCGTCGCGGATCGCGGGCCTGCCCGGCCGGACGCCCGCCGCGATGAGGGCGGGCACGACGCTGCCCGTCCCGTACACGTGGTTGGCGCCCCAGCGGCCGAACCAGGACCCGTCCGGCTCCTGCGCCTTCAGCAGCCACACGACGGCCCGCTTGACCACCTGCGAGTCGGCCATGCCGCGGTGCGCCATCGCCTCCACCACGTGCGCGGTGACGTCGGCGGACGGCGGGTCGATGACCTCGCCGAAGTCGCAGAACGGCAGCCTGCGGCACAGGGCGCGGGTGTTGTCGGCGTCGAACGCGGCGAACCCGCCGTCCCTGGAGGCCATCCCCGCCATCCAGCGCACGCCGCGCTCGATCGCCGGCTCGGCCAGCGGGTGCCGGGCGCGACCGAGCGCGAGGACCACCTCGGCGGTGTCGTCGGTGTCGGGGTAGCAGTCGTTGTCGAACTCGAACGACCAGCCGCCCGGGGGCAGGTCGGGGCGCCGCACCGACCAGTCGCCGGGGCCCCTCACCTCCTCGCCGATCAGCCATTCGGCGGCCCGCTCCAGGGCGGGGTGCCCGGCGGGCAGGCCCGCGTCGGCCAGGGCGTTCATCGCGAGGGCGGTGTCCCAGACGGGGGACTGGCACGCCTCCAGGCGCCGCCCCCGGTCGTCGCGGATCGTGAACCGCTCCAGCCCGTCCAGGCCGCGCCGGACGATCGGGTGGTCAAGGCCGTAGCCGAGCAGGTGCAGCGCGAGCAGCGAGTACACCCAGGGCGGCTGGATCCCGCCCCAGGACCCGTCCCGCTCCTGCCGCGCGATGATCCAGTCGGCGGCGCGGCGCAGCGCGGCCCGGCGCACGCCCTTCGCCGGGTGCCGCTCGTACACGTGCAGGGCCGCGTCGAGCGCCCCGAACGCCGCGTCCCACCCGGAGAAGCCCCGCCTGCGGGCCGGGGGGACGTCGTAGCCCGGGTACAGCTCGTCCAGCGTGAACGGCAGCGGCCGGACGGGGCGCAGCGAGGCCACCACCGTCAGCGGGACGACCGTCTGCCGCGCCCAGCACGCGAAGTCGTAGACGTTCAGCGGGAACCAGCGCGGCAGGAACATCATCTCCGGCGGCAGCACCGGCAGCCTCTCCCACGGCCAGCGGCCGAACATCGCCAGCCAGAACCGCGTGAAGACGCGCGTCGCCGGGATGCCGCCGCCGCCGCGGACGAAGGCCGCGGCGCGGACCATGTGGTCCGCGTCCGGCGGGTCGCCCGCGAGCCGCAGCGCGACGTAGGCCTCGACGGTGGTGGACAGGTCCGGCGGGCCGTCGTGGAAGTTCGCCCAGGTCCCGTCGGCGGCCTGCTGGGACCGGATCCAGCGGGCGGCCTCGGCGGTGTCGGCGTCGTCGCGGATGCCGAGGAACTCGCGCAGCAGCAGGTCCTCGGCGTCCATCGTCACGTTGGTCTGCAGCTCGCCCTTCCACCAGCCTTCGGGCGACTGGAGCAGGAGCAGATGGTCGCGGGCGGCCGCCAGCGCCTCGGCGGCCGTCCTGATCCGGGCCGTCCCGCCGGCGGCGGGCGGTTCCGGGGCGGGCGTCGTCCCGGTGGTGGTGGGCTCTGTCGTCGTCATCAGTGGTCCCGGCAGGTGACGAAGTCGGCGATGTGCAGGAACTCGGCGCGGACGGGCTCGGGCAGCCGCGCGGTGAGCAGGTGCTCGGCGGCGCGCTGGATGCGGCTCTCGGCCTCCATCTCGGCCCAGGCGCGGCCGCCCGCCGCCTCCACCAGCCCGGCGGCCTCGGCCAGCTCCTCCGCGGCCGCCTCCTCCTCGGCCGGCAGGGGCCGCGCGTACAGCTCGGCCAGCCGCGAGGCCTCCGGCGTCCCCGCGTTCAGCGCGGCGACGACCGGCAGCGACATCTTGCGGGACCGCAGGTCCGACAGCGCGGGCTTGCCGGTGGTCGCCGGGTCGCCCCAGATGCCGAGCAGGTCGTCCACGAGCTGGAACGCGATGCCGAGGTCCTCGCCGAACGCCTCCAGGGCGGCGCACAGCCGCTCCGGCGCGCCGTCCAGGACGGCCCCGATCGCGCACGAGCACGCGAGCAGCGCGGCGGTCTTGCCGGACGCCATCGTGAGGCACTCGTCCACGCCGATCTGCCTGCGCGTCTCGAAGTCCATGTCGAGGGACTGGCCGGCGACGAGGCGGCGGACGGCCGCCGCCAGGGCGCGGGCCGCCCGCGCCGAGCCCTGGCCCGGCGCCTCCAGCAGGACCTCGCCGGCGAGGGCGAGGAGGGCGTCGCCCGCCAGGATCGCGGACGCGTCGCCGAACACGGTCCACGCCGCGGGGCGGTGCCTGCGCGTCCGGTCGCGGTCCATGATGTCGTCGTGCAGGAGCGAGAACGCGTGGGCCAGCTCGACGGCGACGGCGCCCGGCAGCCCGCTCTCCGGGGGAGCCAGGGCGGCCCGCGCGGACAGCAGCGCCAGCGCCGGGCGCAGCGCCTTGCCCGCGGGGGCCTTGCGCGGGTGGCCCTCCTCGTCGGTCCAGCCGAGGTGGTAGGCCGCGACCCGGTAGGTGCGCGGGTCGAGCCGCCCGACCGCGGCGCGCAGCGCGCCGTCGACCAGCTCACGGACATCGGTCAGCGAAACGGGCACGGCCGTCATCGGTCCTTCACCTTCTCCAGGTGGCGGCGGACCAGGCGGGCGGCGGTGAGACCACTGCGCACTGCTCCCTCCATGGTGTCGGGCCAGCCCGTGTCGGTCCACGCGCCGGCCAGGTACAGGCCCGGCGCGCGCGTCGCCGCGCCGGGGCGGGCCGCCCCGCTGCCGGGGCGCTGCCGGAACGTCGCGCGCCGCTCCCGCGTCACGAACACCTCCCGGACCTGCGCGTCCCACGCCGCGGGCAGCAGCCGCCGCAGCTCGGGGACGAACCGCGAGCGCAGCTCGGCGGTCGGCATGTCGATCCACGGGTCGGCGGCCGACAGCGACACCGCGAGGTACTGGCCCTCGCGCAGCCCGCTCACCGCCGTCCGGTCGAACACCCACTGGACGGGCGAGCCGACCGCCGCGGCGAACGGCGCGTCCATGACCCTGCGGTCGTAGACGACGTGGACGTTCACGATCGGGCTGGCGTCCAGCTCGGGCCAGCGCAGCGGGTCCGGCAGCGCCTCGGCGGGCAGCAGCCGCGCCGCCGCCTCGTGCGGCACCGCGATGACGACAGCGTCGGCGGCGATCGGCATCCCGTCCACGACCACCTTCGGGTCGGCGGTGACGGCCTCCACCCTCGCCTTCAGCCGGACGGTCCCGCCCATCTCCGCGATGCGCCGCAGCGCCGGGCCGCCGTGCAGCTCCTCCAGCGGGACGAGCGGCAGCCCGATGTCGGCCGCGTCGGCGCGCCCGAACAGGGCCCGCCGGCACACCATCGCCGACAGGCCGAGCGCGGCGTCGTCCACCTCGGCGTTCAGCGCGGACGTGAGGAACAGGCCCCACAGCGCCTCCCGCGCCCACGGCCGCTGGCCGCGCTGGGCCAGCCATGCCCCGGCGGAGACCTGGTCGAGCACGGGGTCGCCGGGGTCGAGGCGCGCCAGCCCCAGCGCGGCACGCGCGGCCCTCACCCGGTCGGCGGCCGACAGCGGCGCGTACCGCGCCAGCGCGGGCAGCAGGTGCAGCGGGCTCGGCAGGCCCGACCTGCGCAGCCGCGCCGGCCGCGCGCCCGCCCGCAGGACGGGGACGTCGAACCGGTCCTGCACGTCGACGAGGTGGTCGGCGCGCAGCCGGTGCAGCAGCCCCTGGTACGCCGTGCAGCACCGCAGGAAGACGTGCTGGCCGTTGTCGACGCTCAGCTCGCCCCGCCCGAACGAGTGCGTGGCGCCGCCCAGCCACGGCCGCGACTCCAGCAGCGTGACCGGAACGCCCGACTCCTGGAGCGCGATCGCGGCGCTGATGCCCGCGAGCCCCCCGCCCACGACGACGACGCTCACCGCTCCACCCCCGACAGCGCGCGCGCCGCCACCACGGCCTTCTGCCAGGTCGGCAGCGACACCCGCGCGTCCAGCGCGATCTGCGGGCGCGCGGCGATGTTCTCCAGCAGCCGCCGGTAGATGCCGGCCATGGCCGCGGTGCACGCCGCGCTGCGCCGGTCCAGCAGCGGCAGCAGCCGCAGCCCCTCGGCGTACCAGGCCCGCGCCCGCTCCGCCTGGAAGCCGACCAGCTCGTTCAGCCGCCACGGCGGGTCGATGAACGCGCCCGACTCGTCCAGCTTCAGCGTGCAGCCGAACCGCGCCAGGTCCTCGGCCGGGATGTAGGTCCGCCCGGCCAGCCGGTCCTCGCGCAGGTCGCGCAGGATGTTGGTGAGCTGCAGCGCGACGCCGAGCGAGTCGGCGAGGCCCTCGGCGCGCTGCCGGCCGTCCGACCCGAACACCCCGAGCGACAGCCGCCCGACCGAGCCCGCGACCCGCTGGCAGTAGCGCAGCAGGTCGTCGAAGGTCTCGTAGTCGGCGCCGCGCACGTCGTCCTCGCAGCCGTCGATCAGCTCCTCGAACGCCTCCAGGGGGATCGGGAACCGGCCCGCCGCGTCCGCCAGCGCGGTCAGCACCGGATGCCCCTCCAGCGCCCGGACGTCCACCTTCCGCCGCAGCACCTCCTGCACGGTCGTCAGCCGCTGCCGCGACCGGTCCAGCAGGTCGAGCCGCACGCACGCCGGCTCCGGGCCGTCGCCGATGTCGTCGATGCCGCGCGCGAACGCGTAGACCGCGCTCATCGCCCGCCGCTTCGGGGCCGGCATCAGCCGGATCCCGTAGGAGAAGTTGCGGGCCTCCTCGCGCACCACCCGTTCGCAGTGCCGGTACGCCTCGACCACCCGCTCGGACCCCTCGCACGTCTCCGAGACCGTCATCGCCCCCTCCTTCCAAGGGCGCGCGCCCACCCGGCCGGCAGCGTGGCCCGCCGTGGACGCAGCGCATGAGCGAGCACGTCGTACCGCCCGCGTTCCAGAGCCGACAGCGCGGCGCGCCCGCCCGCCACGTAGCCCGCCACCGCGACGCGCCCCCATCCCGTCAGGTCCGCCAGCAGCGGCGCGGCGCCCCCGTCGAGCAGTTCGCGGGCGCGGCCGGCCTGCAGCGCCAGGACGCCGCGCAGCCGGGTCGGCGTCACCGGCCGCGCGAGGTCGTCCTCGGCGCAGCCGAACCGCCGCAGGTCCTCGCCGGGCAGATAGATCCGGCCCGCGCGGTAGTCCTGCCCGGCGTCCTGGCAGTGCTCGACGATCTGCAGCGCCGTGCAGACGTCGTCGGACGCGGCCGCGAGGCGCGGCGTGTGCGCGCGGAACAGGCGCAGCACGATCCGCCCGACCGGCGCGGCGGACAGCGCGCAGTACCCCTGCAGGTCGGCGAACGTCTCGTACCGGTGGACGGTCTGGTCCTGCCGGTTCGCCTGCACGAGGTCGCGGAACGGCTCCTCGGGGATCCGGTGCGCGTGCACCGTCTCCGCCAGCCTCCGCAGCTGCGGCAGGGCGGGCGTCCGCCCGGCGAACACGCGGTCCAGGTCGTCGTCCACGAGGCCGAGCAGCTTGGGCCGCTGCTCCGGCGGGGCCTCGTCGCCGATGTCGTCGACGAGCCGCGCGAAGCCGTAGACGGCCCGCAGGGCGGCGCGGTGCCGGGCGGGCAGGACCCGCGCCGCCACCGGGAAGTTCTCCCGGGCGGCGAGCCGGTCCAGCGCGCGCTCGTGCTCCGCGGCGCTCCAGGGCGGTTCAATGATCACCTAGAGGAGATCGACCGGTCCGGCACGAGAGAAACTCTGGCCAAGGTATGGACTTATTTAAACGGGCCGTGTCCGGGGCTGAACCGTTCCAGGGGCCACGGCGTCGCGCGGGCCGCTCGGTAGCCTCGGGGCATGCCGACCCATGAGCGCGAGATCACCGAGCCCGTCGACCTGTGCACGCCGGACGGGCGGCTCGATCCGCGGGCGGTCGGCTGGACGCGGCGCCCGCTGCACCGCGCGAACCTGCGCGGCTGGGGACGGGCCAAGCGCTGGGAGTACTGGGGCGTCGTCACGCCCCGGCACATCGTCGGGCTGGTCGCCTCGTCGCTCGACTACGCGGCGGTCCACGGCGTGTACGTGCTGGACCGCGAGACGGGGGAGGAGATCTCCCGGGACGGCGTGGTCCCGTTCGCGCGCGGGGCGGTGTTCCCCGACCGCAGCGGATCGGGGGAGGCGTCGGTGCGCGGGGCGGGGTTCGCGGTCGGCGTCCGGCAGGGGCCGTCCGGCTCGCGGTTGCGGGCGCTGGTCCCCGGGCTGGTCGACCTGGACGTCCAGGTTCCGCTGCCGGAGGGCCACGAGTCCCTCGGCGTGGTCGTCCCCTGGAGCGCCAGGCGCTTCCAGTACACGGTCAAGGACGTCGGGCGCCCCGTGCACGGGCGGCTGCGGCTTCCGTCCGGCGACCACGAGATCGGGGAGGGCTCCTTCGCCGTCCTCGACCACGGGCGCGGCAAGTGGCCGTACCGGATGACGTGGAACTGGGCGGCGGCGAGCGGCCCCGGCCTGGCCCTGCAACTCGGCGGCAGGTGGACCGGCGGCACCGGCATGACCGAGAACGCGCTGTTCGTCGGCGGCCGTCTGCACAAGATCGGCGATGAGCTCGACTGGACCTACGACCGGTCCGACTGGCTGCGCCCCTGGACGATCCGCGGTCCGCGCGTCGAGGTCCGGTTCCGGCCGTTCCATGAGAAGGTCGCCCGGACGGAGCTCGGTGTCGTCGGCACCGAGACCCACCAGTGCTTCGGCCATTTCAGCGGCCGCGCCCAAGCCGACGACGGCACCTGGCACGACGTCGACGGCCTGACCGGCTGGGCCGAGGAGGCCCGCCAGCGCTGGTGAGCCGCGACGCGACCGCTGACGCGAGCGCGCCCGGATTCCTCCGGATCGTGTCGTAGACGAACACGTTGGCCGCTCGCGTCCTTTTCGAGATCAAGTCCTGATGTGATGCGAAGAGATCGGGGGGTGCCAGAGCGTCGCGCCGAAAGGGGACCCTGTGAGGCTCACCGCCATCTCGCTGCTCGCGTCCGTTCTCGTCTTAGGAGGGGCGGCTCCGGCCGCGGCCCAGCACCGGGCACCGGATTCGTCCGCCGTCGTCCGCACCGACCTGGGGGCGGTGCGAGGCCAGGTGCGGCAAGGCCACCGGCTGTTCCAGGGCATCCCGTTCGCCGCACCGCCGACCGGGGGCCTGCGCTTCAGGCCGCCGCAGCCGGCACGGCCCTGGCAGGGCGTCCGCGACGCCACCTTCCCGCGCGGCCAGTGCGCGCAGCTCCCCGCCCCCTACGGCGGCGAGACGAGCTACGAGGAAGACTGCCTCTACCTGAACGTCACCACGCCTGCCCACGCGCAACGCCGGCACGGCCTGCCCGTCATGGTGTGGGTGCACGGCGGCGGCAACACGACCGGCACCGCGAGCATCTACAACGCCGCCAAGCTGGCCGAGGACGGCGGCGTCGTGGTCGTCACTGTCAACTACCGCCTCGGCGCGCTCGGCTGGCTCGCGCATCCGGGCCTGGAGACCGGCGCAGACCGGCGCTACCAGGCGGGCAACTACGGGCTGCTCGACCAGCAGGCGGCCCTGCGATGGGTCCGGCGCAACGCTGAGGCCTTCGGCGGCAACCCCGGAAACGTCACGCTGTTCGGCGAGTCCGCGGGATCCTGGGACTCCTGCGCGAACCTCGTCTCGCCCACCGCCGCGGGGCTGTTCCACAAGGTCGTCGCCCAGAGCTACTCCTGTACCGCGCCCGCCCGCACGGAGGCCTCGGCAGAGGCCGAGGGGGCGACGATCGCCCAGGCCCTGGGGTGCGACAATGGATCGGCCTCGGCGAACGGCGCGTGCCTGCGCGCGGTGCCCGTCAAGACGCTGCTGGAGACCTTCGAGGCCAAGGCCACGGACGCGGGCCCTGTGGCGGGCGGCGACCACGTCCTGCCGCTCCAGCCCAAGCGGGCGATCGAACAGGGCCGCTTCAACCGTGTGCCGGTGATGCACGGCAACACGCTGGACGAGATGCGTCTGTTCGTCTCCCTCTCCTATCCGACCCCCATCACCGCCGCTGAGTACGAGGACATCGTCCGCTCCGGCTACGGCGCCGACGCCGACAAGGTGCTGGCCCGCTACCCGGCGGCGGCCTACCCGGATCCCAGGATCGCGTTGGCGACGCTCCAGACGGATTCCAACGAGGTGCTGTCGGCCTGCGTCCACCAGGACGCGTTCCGCCTGTTCAAGCGCGCGGGCGTCCCGGTGTACGCGTACCAGTTCGCCGACCGCGCCGCTCCGCCGCTGCTCGACGTCCCCGGATTCGAGGAGGGCGCCGAGCACGCCAGCGAGCTGACGTTCCTGTTCCCGGGCCTGATCGGCACCCTGACCCCGGCGCAGCAGCGGCTCTCCGACGCCATGGTGGGCTACTGGACGTCCTTCGCGCGCAGCGGCAGGCCCCAGGCCGCGCGGGCACCGCAGTGGCCGCGTTTCCGCTCGCCGGACGACGTCCTGTCCCTGGCCCCCGGCGCCGTCCACCGCACCGACACCGCCACGGCCGCCAACTGCTCGTTCTGGAAGTCCCTCTGACTCCGGCACGCCGGAGGCCCCGCCGTCAGCCCGGTGCGCGACGGCGGGGCGGCACCAGCTACCCGCCGTGGGTCCTCTGGCTCAAGTAGGGAACGCACCGCGAAAACGGTTGCGGCCGCAGAACGTTTCTGCGGCCGCACCCGTTCTGCCGTCCGGCGCCGGGTGCAAGTAGCTTGATGTCGAGATAAATTAGAGATAGCTTGACGTCAAGAGAAAAGCGGTGGAAGTTAGGCGGCCCTGATTCCCGGTCAGGAGTCCGACTAAGGCAGGATCAAGGGAGACGAAGCTCCCGTCCCGCCGCGCGCCGTCCCGCGTCGGCCTCGGGGACGGGCCTTACTGAAGATCAACCCAGCGCCGCGCGCTCATGTCCCGGACCGGACGCGCGGTGGCGACGGAGGAGGAGTCCGTGTCCGCGAACAGCTTCGGCAGTCTCGACAAGCTGCAGGTCGGCGACAGGTCGTACGACATCTACCGGCTGGACGCCGTCGAGGGCTCGGCCCGTCTCCCGTACAGCCTCAAGGTGCTGCTGGAGAACCTGCTGCGCACCGAGGACGGTGCGAACGTCACCGCCGACCACATCCGCGCGCTCGCGCAGTGGGACGCGAAGGCCAAGCCGAGCAAGGAGATCCAGTTCACCCCCGCGCGGGTGATCATGCAGGACTTCACCGGCGTGCCCTGCGTGGTGGACCTGGCCACGATGCGCGAGGCGGTGCGCGACCTCGGCGGCGACCCGACCAGGATCAACCCGCTGGCGCCGGCCGAGATGGTGATCGACCACTCGGTGATCGTCGACTACTTCGGCTCGCCGGACGCCTTCGAGCGCAACGTGCAGCGCGAGTACGAGCGCAACAAGGAGCGCTACCAGTTCCTGCGCTGGGGGCAGACGGCCTTCGACGAGTTCAAGGTCGTCCCGCCCGGCACCGGCATCGTCCACCAGGTGAACATCGAGCACCTGGCCCGCGTGGTGTTCGACCGCGGCGGCGTCGCCTACCCCGACACCTGCGTCGGCACCGACTCGCACACGACGATGGAGAACGGCATCGGCGTGCTCGGCTGGGGCGTCGGCGGCATCGAGGCGGAGGCCGCGATGCTCGGCCAGCCGATCTCGATGCTCATCCCGCGCGTCGTCGGCTTCAAGCTGACCGGCGAGCTGCCCGCCGGGACGACCGCGACCGACCTCGTGCTCACCATCACCGAGATGCTGCGCGAGCACGGCGTCGTCGGCAAGTTCGTGGAGTTCTACGGCGAGGGCGTGCACGCGCTGCCGCTGGCCAACCGCGCCACGATCGGCAACATGAGCCCCGAGTTCGGCTCCACCTGCGCGATCTTCCCGATCGACGACGAGACGCTGAAGTACCTGCGGCTCACCGGCCGCGGCGAGGAGCAGATCGCGCTCGTCGAGGCCTACGCCAAGGCGCAGGGCCTCTGGCTCGACCCGTCGGTGGAGCCGGAGTTCTCCGAGTACATGGAGCTCGACCTCGCGACGGTCGTCCCGTCGCTGGCCGGCCCGAAGCGCCCGCAGGACCGCATCTCCCTGGCCGAGGCCAAGCAGACCTGGCGGCGGGACGTGCAGAACTACGTCGAGAGCATCCAGGGCGCGGCCGACGAGGCCTCCAGCGAGTCGTTCCCGGCCTCCGACTCCCCGGCGATCAGCGGCGACTCGGCCGGCGACAAGCCGCGCCCGCACGGCTCCAACGGGTCCGGGCGCCCGCACGACGTGGTCCCCGTCACCCTGGAGGACGGGACGTCCTTCGAGCTCGACCACGGGCACGTCGCCGTCGCGGCCATCACCTCCTGCACCAACACCTCCAACCCGTACGTGATGATCGCCGCGGCGCTGCTGGCGAAGAACGCGGTGGACAGGGGCCTGACCCGCAAGCCGTGGGTGAAGACCTCCCTCGCGCCCGGGTCCCAGGTCGTCACCGACTACCTGGAGCGCGCCGGCCTCACCCCGTACCTCGACAAGATCGGCTTCAACCTCGTCGGGTACGGCTGCACCACCTGCATCGGCAACACCGGCCCGCTCCAGCCGGAGATCTCCAAGGCGGTCAACGACAACGACCTCGCGGTCACCGCGGTGCTGTCGGGCAACCGCAACTTCGAGGGCCGCATCAGCCCCGACGTGAAGATGAACTACCTGGCCTCGCCGCCGCTGGTCATCGCCTACGCGCTTGCCGGCACGATGGACATCGACATCCTCAACGACCCGATCGCCGAGGGCGACGACGGCCCGGTCCGGCTGGCCGACATCTGGCCCGCGCCGGAGGAGGTCGCCGCGATCGTCGAGTCGTCCATCGGGCAGGAGATGTTCACCGAGAGCTACGCCGACGTCTTCAAGGGCGACGACCGCTGGCGGGGACTCGACATCCCGACCGGCGACCTGTTCGAGTGGGACACCGCGTCCACCTACGTCCGCAAGGCACCGTACTTCGACGGCATGGGCGCCGAGCCGGAGCCGGTCGCCGACATCCACGGCGCCCGCGTCCTGGCCAAGCTCGGCGACTCGGTCACCACCGACCACATCTCCCCGGCCGGGTCCATCAAGGCCGGCACGCCCGCCGCGCAGTACCTGGAGGACAACGGCGTCGCGGTCAAGGACTTCAACTCCTACGGCTCGCGCCGCGGCAACCACGAGGTCATGATCCGCGGGACGTTCGCCAACATCCGGCTGCGCAACCAGCTCCTGGACGGCGTCGAGGGCGGCTACACCCGCGACTTCACCCAGGGGGACGCGCCGCAGGCGTTCATCTACGACGCCGCGCAGAACTACGCGGCGCAGGGCACCCCGCTCGTGGTCATCGCGGGCAAGGAGTACGGCTCCGGCTCGTCGCGCGACTGGGCGGCCAAGGGCACCGCGCTGCTCGGCGTCCGCGCCGTCATCGCCCAGTCCTACGAGCGCATCCACCGCTCGAACCTGATCGGCCTCGGCGTCCTGCCGCTGCAGTTCAAGGACGGGGAGTCGGCCGAGTCCCTCGGCCTCACCGGCACCGAGACGTTCGACATCACCGGCGTCACCGCGCTCAACGAGGGCGGGGTCCCCGAGGAGGTCACCGTAAAGGCCGACGGCAAGGAGTTCAAGGCCGTCGTCCGCATCGACACCCCCGGAGAGGCCGACTACTACCGCAACGGCGGCATCCTCCAGTACGTCCTGCGGAACCTGCTCCGCAAGTAACCCGCACGCCGAGACGGGCCGCCTCCCAACGCGGGGGGCGGCCCGTTCCCGTGCGGTCAGCGATCGACGGCCAGCCGGACGCCGAAGCCGATGAACGCCAGCCCCGTGACCTGCTGGAGGCGGCGCTTCACGGCGGGACGGGTGAGGGCGCGGCGGGCGGCGCCGGCGGCGGCGACGATGACGGCCAGCCACAGCAGGCTCTCGGCGGCGTGGACGGCGGCGAAGAGCATGCTGGTCCAGAACACCGAGGCGCCGTCCGGGACGAACTGGGGCAGCAGGCTCATGTAGAAGACGCCGACCTTGGGGTTGAGCAGGTTCGTCGTCAGCCCGGCGCGGAAGGCGGCGCGCCCGATCGCCGGGGCCGGCGGACGCTCCTCGGAGGCGCCGGGTGCGCGGCGCCGCGCCGTCCAGAGGGCCCGGAGGCCGAGCCACAGCAGGTAGCAGGCGCCCGCGAGGCGCACCGCGTCGAACGCGAGACGGGACGCCGCCAGCATCGCGGTCAACCCGATCGCGCTCATCAGGGCCCAGCACAGCAGGCCGGTCACCACCCCCGCCGACGCCAGCAGGCCCGTGCGGCGCCCCCCGGCCACGGTGGTGCGCACGACGAGCATCGTGTCCACGCCGGGCGTGATGGTGAGAAGGGCGGCCATGGCGGCGAATGCGAGACATGCGGCTAGCACAGGGTAATGATCCCTGAGATGCGCGACACGGACAACGAGAGAGCTGGACACCACCATGCACAAGATCGGTGAACTGGACGTCTTCCCGTTCTGCCTGGGCGGCAACGTCTTCGGCTGGACCGCGGACCGGGAGCGCTCGTTCCGGATACTGGACGCCTACGCGGCGGCCGGCGGCAACTTCCTCGACACCGCCGACTCCTACTCGGCGTGGGTGGAGGGCAACCGCGGCGGCGAGTCCGAGTCGATCATCGGGGAGTGGGCGGAGTCGCGCGGCAACCGCGACGACCTCGTGATCGCCACCAAGGGCGGCCGCCACCCCGAGCACCAGGGCCTCTCCGCGGCGACGATGAGGGCGGCCGTGGACGACTCGCTGCGGCGGCTGCGCACCGACCGCATCGACCTGTACTTCACCCACTTCGACGACCCCTCGGTGCCCGTCGAGGAGATCATGACGACGCTGGACGGGCTCGTCGCCGCCGGCAAGATCCGCCAGATCGGGGTGTCGAACATCGAGCTGGACCGACTCCAGGCGTCCCTGGAGTTCGGCGAGCGCGAGGGAACGGCCCGCTACGCGGCCATCCAGCCCGAGTACAACCTCGTCTCCCGCGGCTCCTACGAGGGGCCGCGCCGCGACCTGGCCGAGAAGTACGGGCTGGCCGCCGTCCCCTACTACGGCCTCGCCTCCGGCTTCCTCACCGGGAAGTACCGTCCCGGCTCCACGGTGGACAGCGCGCGTGCCGGAGGCGCGGCGCGGCACCTGGAGACCGAGCGCGGGCGCGCCGTCCTGGCGGCGCTGGACATCGTCGCCGAGGAGCAGGACGTCCCGGTCGCGACCGTCGCGCTGGCCTGGCTCGCCGCCCAGCCGACCGTCGTCGCGCCCATCGCGAGCGCCCGCACCCTGGAGCAGCTCCCGCCGCTCGTGGAGTCCGCCCGCACGACCCTGACCGCCGCCCAGCTCGACCGCCTGTCCGAAGCGTCCGCCTGACCGGACGGTAGGCTCACTCGGCGTGCCGCCTGTCGAGTTCGTCCTGATCGGAGGCCTTGCCGCGCTGGTGGGCGCGATCGTGCAGGGCAGCGTCGGCCTCGGCGTCGGGCTGGTCGCGACGCCGATCGTGACGATGCTGTTCCCGTCCCTGATGCCGGGCGCGATCCTCGTCATCGCGCTCGCCCTGCCGTTCGCGACGCTCGCCCAGGAGGTGCGGCACGCCGACCTGCGCGGCCTCGGCTGGGCGTTCGCCGGCCGCCTCGCCGGCACGCCGGCCGGCGTGTGGCTGGTGGCCGCCGCCCCGGACCGCGTCCTCGGCGTCGTGATCGGCGTGGTGGTCCTCGCCGCGCTCGCCCTGACGACCTGGACCGCGGACCTGCCGCGCAACCGCCGCACGCTCGCCACCGCCGGCGTCATCTCCGGCACGACCGGCACCGCGTCCGGCATCGGCGGCCCGCCGATAGCGCTGCTCTACCAGCGTGAGAGCGGCCCCCGCGTCCGCGCGACCCTGGCGGTGTTCTTCATCGCCGGGGCCCTGCTGTCGCTCCTCACCCTCGCCGCCGCCGGACGCCTCCCGGCCCGGCAGGTCGTCGCGGGCGTGGAGCTGGTCCCGTTCGTTTTCGCCGGGTTCCTCGCCGCGGGCCCGCTCCGCCGCTACCTGGACGCGGGACGCCTGCGCGTCGCGCTCCTCGCCGTCGTCGGGACGTCCGCGGCGGTGCTCATCGTCCGTAACCTGTTCTGATGCGCCCCACCAAGGCCGACCTGGAGGCCGCCCGCGACCGCGTCATCCCCGACGTCCTGCCCAAGGGGTCCGGGACGCTCCGCGTCCTGTTCTGCGGGATCAACCCGGGCCTGTACTCGGGGGCGACCGGCCGCCACTTCGCCCGTCCCGGCAACCGCTTCTGGCCCGCGCTGCACCTGTCCGGCTTCACCGACCGGCGGCTGGACCCGTCCGAGCAGGGCCTCCTGCCCGGGTACGGCCTCGGGATCACCAACCTGGCGCCGCGCACCACCGCCCGCGCCGACGAGCTGACCGGCGCCGAACTCCGCGAGGGCGGGCGCCGCCTGGCCGCCCTGGTCGAACGCCACCGCCCCGCCTACCTGGCCGTCGCCGGCGTGACCGCCTACCGCACCGCCTTCGGCCGCCCCAAGACGCGGATCGGCCCGCAGGACGAGGACTTCGGCCCCGCGCGCCTCTGGGTCCTGCCCAACCCGAGCGGCCTCAACGCGAGCTGGCCCCTGGACCGCATCGCCACCGAGTTCGCCCGCCTACGCAAAGCCGCCGAAGCCCTCAGAGTTCCGTGAGGTGTCTGGGGCGTTCGGTGAGGATCTTCGGGTCGAACGTGACGGTGAACACCTTGTCCGCCGTCACCTCGACTTCCAGGATGTCTCCGGACTTCGCCGACTGGTCGAGCCGGTATGCAGGGAACTTCTTGCCGGTGGGTCCTTCCTGGTCCTCCAGGACGAAGACCTGGACAAAGGGTTCGGGCGTGTAGTCGACCAGCCAGTACTGGGCGATTCCCATCGCCGCGTACTCCTGGGGCTTGCGGAAACGATCCCGGCCTTCGCTACCGCTGCGCGGTGAGACGACCTCCACGACGAGGAGGAGCTCATGGCCTGGAATGGTGGCCGGGCAGTCGCCGTCGAACCACGAGTCGGCGACGTCTCCAGGGACCGCGATCACATCGGGCTTCCGGATACCGGCCGCCGTCTCGATCTCCCAGTCACTTCCGGAGGCCACGAAGAGAGATGCTCCCGCGTCTGCCGCTGCCGTCCTGATGAGCTGGCGAAGCCTCTCATAGGTGATGTTGTGCAGTGGATTCGGAGACAGCTTGACCAGCCACCCATCCTCGAGTTCCAGGCCGCGGCCTTCGTCCTCTCGGGCGTGCAGGTCCTCCACCGTGTACGGGCCATGCCCGCCATGATCGTGCGCGATGCTCACGTCCCGCTCCAGTTGGTGGCATGACAGATCCATGCAGGGACTACGTTACCCCGCCCGACTTTTGCGACCTAGCGTAGCGAGCTCTTTACGTTCAGTTGGCGTTGTTGAGGGCGGCGGCGGCGAACATCGTCTCGACCTCTTTGAGGAGGGTCGGGGTGGGCTGCCACAGGTCGGTGCGGCCCAGGGCGACGATGGGGCGGGGGAGGGCGCGGATGCCGGACAGGAGCCAGTGGTGGGAGGCGGAGTCGGCCCAGGGGCCGCACTCGCAGGCGGCGCCGCGGACGGCGGCGGAGCAGACGTCGTCGAGTTCGGCGACCGCGATGACGGCGCCGATCGTGGCGAGCGGGTCGCGGGGGTCCCAGCCGGCCGCCTGGATCAGCGGGGAGTCGCACGCCTTCAGGTCGACGCGCATCGAGGCGTGGATGAGGAGCGGACCGCGGTAGGCGGTCGGGAAGCTCTGGTTCGACACGCTCTTGCCACCACGCGCGATCGCGAACGCCCAGGGCTGCTGAACACTCATCGCCTGCACGCGGTCACCTCCGTTGTCCGCCGGTCCGTCCGCCCCCGGGATCGCCGGGACGCCCGGCGGACGCCGGGTGTCGCGCGACGATGCCCGAGAGGCTAGGCGCATCCCGCAGGAATTGCCAACGCACGAGGCGAAAGGGTCGTTGTCCGTCATGGGTTTTTTAAGCCCATGGGGTGCTTGATCACCCATGTGACGCCCGAGGCGGTGATGCGGTTGACGTACGCGTGGAAATCTCAGCCCTTCAACGCGCCCGCCATGAGGCCGCGCATGAAGAACCGTCCGAGGAGCAGGTAGACCAGGAGGGTCGGCAGGGACGCGAGGAGCGCCTCGGCCATCTGCTGGTTGTACTGGACGGCCACGGCCCCCGAACCGGCCGTGTTGTTCAGCATCACCGTGACCGGCCAGCTGTCGGGGGCGCCGAGGAACACCGCGAACAGGAAGTCGTTCCACATCGAGGTGAACTGCCAGATCAGCGTCACCGCGAACGCCGGCGCCGACACCGGCAGGACGACCGACCAGTAGGTGCGGAGCATCCCGGCGCCGTCGACGCGGGCCGCCTCGACCAGCTCGTCCGGGATCGTCACGTAGTAGTTACGGAAGATCAGCGTGCAGATCGGGATGCCGTAAACGACGTGCGCGAGGACGAGGCCGCGGATCGTCCCCACCAGCTCCATGTCGGTGAGCAGGCCGGCCAGCGGGATCATCACCGCCTGGTACGGGATGAACATGCCGAACAGGAACAGCGTGAAGACCACGTCCGCGCCGGGGAACCGCCACTTGGACAGCACGTAGCCGTTCAGCGAGCCGAGCACCGCCGAGATCAGCGACCCCGAGACGGCGATCTTGACGCTGTTCTCCAGGCCGGGCCGCAGCGCGTCCCAGGCGGAGCTCCAGCCGGACATGCTCCACTGGCCCGGCAGGTTCCACGCGGTGCTCGGGTCCGCCTCGTCCAGCGGCTTGAAGCTCGTGACCACCAGCACGTACACGGGGATCAGGAAGAGCAGGACGAACGCCAGCAGGACGGCGAGCTTCACGGCCCGCCAGACCCTGGACGAACTCCCCGGCTCCGCCATGGCGCCGCCGCGCCGCCCGCCCTTCAGCCGGCGCCGCGCCGGCGCCGGGGATGCCTCCACGCGCGTCATCGCGTCCGCTCCGAACGTACCGACCAGACCAGGTAGGGGATCACCAGCACGGCCACCGCGACCAGCAGATAGGTCGCGATCGTGGCGCCGTTCGCCGGGTCGTGCCGGTCGAAGATCTCGACGTAGGCCGCCACGGCCGGCACGTAGGTGATGATCTGCTTGCCCGCGATCGCCATGATCAGGTCGAACACCTTCAGCGAGATGTGCCCGAGGATGATCAGCGCGGACAGCGTCACCGGGCGGAGCTGCGGGAACACCACGTACCGGTACAACTTCCACTCGGACGCGCCGTCCACCCGCGCCGCCTCCCGCAGCTCCCCGGGGACGCCGCGGAACCCGGCGAGGTACAGCGCCATGACGTACCCGGACATCTGCCAGATCGCGGGCAGCGCCATGGCCGCCATGCCCCAGTCCGGGTCCTGCCACCAGCTGTTCGCCAGCGCGCCGAGGTGCAGCTTGCCGAACAGCTGGTTGAGGCCGACCGCGCGCTCCGGCGGCGCCGGGTTCATCAGCCAGCGCCACACGACGCCGCTGGCGATGAACGACACCGCCATGGGGAACAGGTAGACGACGCGGAAGGACGCCTCGCCTCTGATGCCCTTGTCCATCAGGAACGCCAGGAACGCGCCGAGCACCAGGGCGCCGACGACGAACACCGCGGTGAACAGGAGCGCGTGCTTCACCGCGCCGGGCCAGCTGGGCTGGTCCCACAGGTCGACGAAGTTCCTGCCCTTGTCGAACCCGTACTCGGTGACCTCGTCGTGCTTGCCGCTCACCGCGACCCGCGTGTTCCAGAAGATGAGCCCGTAGACGAACAGGCCGATCGCGACGACGGACGGCGAGACCAGCAGCAGCCCGGGCAGCCACCTGCGGCTACGGGCCCATCTGGAACCTGGGGACGACCTCACTGGCCGCTGTTCTTGGCCGCGCTCACCAGCCCCTGCTGGAGCTTGGCGACGTCCTTGTTCTGCAGGAAGAGGCCCACCGCCGTGTCGATGTCGGTGTGCTGCTTCTTACTGGCGTTGACGCCGTGCCAGAACGAGCCCGCCAGCTTGACGCCGGGCTTGTTCCACTGCTCGAACGCGTACTGGAGGTAGTCCTTGTAGAGGCTCTTGTCGGCGTCCTTGCGGGCGGGGATGGAACCCTTCTTCGGGTTGAACAGGTCCTGCCCCTCCTTGCTGGACACCTCCTTGAGCCACGCGAGGGCGCCGCCGCGGTGGGGTGCTCCCTTGGGCAGCGTGAAGCTGTCCGACAGCCACATGTAGGTGCCGTCGGTGCCGGGGGAGGGCGCGTACTTGAAGTCGGTGTCGAGCTTCTTGCCGAGGCCGTTCGGCGCGCTGCCGACGAAGTACCCGTACGCCCAGTCGCCCATGATGTTGAACGCGGCCTTGCCGTCCACGACGGCCTTCGCGGCGCCCTGCCAGTCGGTGGACGCGGCCTCCAGCGTCGTGTACTTCATGATCTCGGCGTAGTCGGTCAGCGCCTTGGTGACGGCCGGGCTGCCCCAGTCGGCGCCCGGCTTCCACAGCGCGTTGTAGGCGTCGGTGCCGAGGTCGCCCAGCAGGACGTTCTCCAGCAGGTGGTCGGCCGTCCACTGCGCGCCCAGCGACAGCGGGACCTTCTTCGTCCTGTCCTTGACGGCCTTCAGCGCGGTGATGAAGTCGGCGATCGTCGCGGGCGGACCGGAGATCCCGGCGTCCTTGAGGATGCCCGGGTTGTACCAGAGCATGTTGGACCGGTGGATGTTCACCGGCACCGAGTAGATCTTCCCCTTGTAGCTGATCTGGTCGAGGAGCTGCTGGGGGTAGGCCGACTTCAGGTTGTTCTCGTCGTAGAACGAGTCCAGCGGTTCGATCTGCCCGGCCTTGATGTAGTCGAGCAGTTCGGCGCCCGCGTGGCCCTGGAAGGAGTCCGGCGGCTTGCGGTTCTGCAGCCGGCTCGCCAGGACGGCCTGGGCCTGGGTGCCGGACCCGCCCGCGATGGCCGCGTTGACGAACTTGGTGCCGGAGTTCTTCTTCTCGAAGTCGGCCTGCATCGCGGCGAGCCCGTCCGCCTCGCCCGGACCGGTCCACCAGGAGAAGACCTCGACCTGGGATGTGTCGTTGGAACCCTTGTCGTCGCTGCCGCCGCAGGCCGACACGGCGAGCGCGGCCGTCATCGTCACGGCCGCGACCGCCGTCCAGCGGCGCCGGGGAGCACGTACTCGCATCGTCCGTCCCTTCGGTTACACCGAGAAACAAGCGTCTGCTTGGACGGACGGACGGTCAACACCGGGCGCCGAATAGTGATCTTTCGGTGATGCGCGCCACACGCCCACCGCCCGCGCCGCGGCGGGCGCGGACGGGGGCGCGGCGGCCGGCGGCTACCAGCCGAGGGCGGGCGGCAGGCCGGAGCGGCCCGCGTCGGGCCAGTCGAGCGGCGGGCCGAGCGGCTCCAGTTCGGCCAGCTGGAGCCGGTACCACGGCGAGGACTCGGGCTTTCCGGTCAGCTCCAGGCAGCGGTCCCACGTCCACCACTCGGCCCGCTCGACCTCCTCGGGGTTCGGGTGGACGGCCGCGCCCGCGGGCACGACGGCGCGCACGACCGGGCAGCGCTCGTGCTCGACCGTCCCGTCCTCGGCCACGGCCCGGTAGTGGAACCGGGGCAGGACCGGGGTGAGTGTTGCGTCCTGGATGTCCAGTTCGTCCCGCAACCGCCGGAGCACGGCGTCGCGGAGCTTCTCGCCGGGGCCTGGATGGCCGCAGCAGCTGCCCGTCCAGACGCCGGGGAAGGTCCGCTTGCCGAGGGCGCGCTGAGTGATCAGAACACGACCCTCCGTGTCCGTGACAAAGCAGGAGAAGGCCAGGTGGTACGGCGTGTCTCTATGGTGGCTGGCGCTCTTCGGCGCGGTTCCGACGGCCTCGTCGTCCGCGTTGAGCAGCACAATCTCTTCGACGCCCATGCTCTTTTCCTACCCCATCCCTCCCACCGGGGTCAGTCTTTTCACACCCCCCGGGCGGGTGGTCTGCGGCGCGTCGCGGGCGAACCGGGATTAAACTCGGAACGGCCCGAGCCAGGGGAGACCGAATCCCCGACGGAGGAGTTGAAACGAGTGAGCTTGCTGGAGTCGATCACAGGTCCCGGCGACCTCAAACGACTGGACGCCGCTCAGCTGTCTCGGCTCGCGGAGGAGATCCGCGAGTTCCTCGTCCAGGCGGTCTCCAGGACCGGCGGGCACCTGGGGCCCAACCTGGGAGCCGTCGAGCTGACGATCGCGCTGCACCGCGTCTTCGACTCGCCGCACGACAAGATCCTCTTCGACACCGGCCACCAGGCCTACGTGCACAAGATGCTCACCGGCCGGCACGACTTCGAGCTGCTGCGCCAGCGCGGCGGCCTTTCGGGCTACCCGAGCCGCGCCGAGTCCGAGCACGACATCATCGAGAACTCGCACGCCTCGACCGCTCTGTCCTACGCCGACGGGTTCGCCAAGGCCTTCCAGCTGCGCGGCGAGGACGACCGCGCCGTCGTCGCGGTCGTCGGTGACGGCGCGCTGACCGGCGGCATGTGCTGGGAGGCGCTGAACAACATCGCCGCGGGCGTCGACCGGCCCGTCATCGTCGTCGTCAACGACAACGGCCGCTCCTACTCGCCGACCATCGGCGGCCTCGCCTCGCACCTGGCCGACCTGCGCGTCACCCAGGGCTACGAGAACGCGCTCGACCTGATCAAGAAGACGGTGCCGCGGGCGCCCGTGGTCGGCAACGTCGCCTACGAGGCGCTGCACGGCATCAAGAAGGGCCTCAAGGACGTCCTGCAGCCGCAGGCCATGTTCGAGGACCTCGGCATGAAGTACGTCGGCCCGATCGACGGCCACGACGAGGACGCCGTCGAGCGGGCGCTGCGCCGCGCCCGCGGGTTCGGCCGCCCGGTGATCGTGCACTGCATCACCACCAAGGGCCGTGGCTACGCCCCCGCCGAGAACGACACCGAGGACTGCATGCACGGCGGCGGCGCGTTCGACCCCGCCACCGGCAAGTTCGTCACCGGCAAGGGCGGCCCCGACTGGACGAAGGTCTTCGGCGAGGAGATGGTGGCGATCGGGCGGGAGCGCCGCGACGTCGTCGGCATCACCGCCGCGATGCTCTACCCCGTGGGGCTCGCGCCGTTCGCCGAGGCCTTCCCCGACCGCATCTTCGACGTGGGCATCGCCGAGCAGCACGCGGTCACCTCCGCCACCGGCCTCGCGATGGGCGGCCTGCACCCGGTCGTGGCGCTGTACGCCACGTTCCTCAACCGCGCCTTCGACCAGGTCCTGATGGACGCGGCGTTGCACCGCCAGCCCGTCACCTTCGCCCTGGACCGCTCCGGCGTGACCGGCAGCGACGGCGCCAGCCACAACGGCATGTGGGACCTGTCGATCCTGCAGCTCGTGCCGGGCATGCGCATCGCCGTCCCGCGCGACGGCGCCCGGCTCCGCGAGCTGCTGCGCGAGTGCGTGGCGGTCTCCGACGGCCCGACCGCGATCCGCTACCCCAAGGGCCCGGCCGCCGCCGACGTCGAGGCGGTCGGCAAGGCCGGCGGCATGGACGTGCTGGCCCGCCACGACGGCTCCAACGGCGCCCGCGTCCTCCTGGTCGCTGCCGGCTCCATGGCGACGCCCGCGGTCGAGGCGGCGGAGCTGATCGCCGCGCAGGGCATCGGCGTCACCGTCGTCGACCCCCGGTGGGTGAAGCCGCTCGACCCGGCGCTGCTCGACCTCGCCCGCGAGCACACCCTCGTCGCCGTCGCCGAGGACAACGGCCGCACCGGCGCCGTCGGCGACGCCGTGGCCCGGCTGCTGCGCGACGCGGGCGTCGACGCGCCCCTGCGCACCTTCGGCATCCCGCAGGAGTTCCTCGACCACGCGTCCCGGGGGCAGATCCTCACCGACATCGGGCTCACGCCGCAGGCGCTGGCGCGCGACGTGACCGAATCGGTGGCCCGCATCACCGCCGACGCCGACGAGCCCGCCGCCTCGAAGGAGCGCTCCTGAAGACCGCCCCGAGGTGGCCTCGGTCACGCTCGCGAACGCGTGACCTGCCCGGTGCCGCGAAGCCGGAGGCGAGCGGCATCGGGCAGATCGCGAAGCGATGCCGCGTTCGCCCAGGCTCGGTCACGTAGCGAGCCGCCAGGCGAGCGAAGTGGGCCGGGACTGTGAGAACACAGCCTAGGCGCCTTCCGCGGACAGCAGGCGCCAGGCGTGGGTGATGGACGCGGTGGACGTGCCGAGTTCACGTCCGAAGTACGTCCATCGCCCGCGCAGGCACCAGGGGCGCCCCGCGCCGTCCTGGACGTAGACCTGGAGCGGGAAGCAGGCGTCGTGCGCGCGGATGACGCCCGCCGGGTCGACCGAGGGCGCGAGACTGGGCACGCCCTCGCATCGCACGCCCAGGACGGACGTCCGCGGATCCTGGTGTAGGAGACCCCGCGTCAGGTCGTACACCAGTACGGAGATGTAGTCGGGTCCTAGCCACCTGAGGTCGGGGACCGACTCGGGTGGGGGGAACCCGTGCAGTTCAGGACCGCCGGTCACACGCGCACCGTAGCGTCCGGGTCACCTTTGCGTCACTAGTTTCCCGGCGGGGAGTTCGAAGGGATCATGCGGGGCCCCGGCAGGCGGACCGCATCGCCTCCCAGCGGGCGAGCTTGACGCGCTCCCCGCGGTCGAGGCTGCGGGCGAGGGCGATCTCGGCGGCGTCCAGGTTCAGCCAGTCGTCGTAGGTGACGACGGGCAGCCCGCGCGACTCCAGCAGCTCCTCGATGGTCCGCTCGGGCGCCGTCCCGGCGTCCGCGAGGTCCTCCAGCAGGTTGCGGACGGTCTCGGCGGCGTCGGACTTGTTGGTCCCGACGACGCCGGACGGCCCGCGCTTGATCCAGCCGGCGACGTACTCGCGGGGCACGAAGGCGCCGTCCGGGCCGAGGATCCGGCCGCCCTCGTTCGGGACGACGAAGGACCGCTCGTCGAACGGGACGCCCTCCAGCGGGACGCTCTGGTAGCCGACCGAGCGCAGCACCATGCCGACCGGCAGCGTCTCGAACTCGCCGGTCCCGGTGACGCGGCCCGACTCGTCCAGCCGGGTCCGCTCCAGCCTGAGGCCCTCGACGCGGTCGGTGCCGAGGATCTCGGCGGGGGCGCGCCAGAACCGCACGTCGATCCGGCGGGCGCGGCCGGCGGCGGGCTCGTCCGTCCAGGCGCTCAGCACCTTGATGTTGCCGCGGACGTGCCGGTCGTTCTCGGCGAGCTCCGCGCTCGCCGGGTCGAGCTCCATGTCCCGCGGGCTGACGTGGATGCTCGCGTTCGGCAGCTCGCCCAGCTCGCGCGCCTCCTTGGTGGTGAACTTCGCCTGCGCCGGCCCGCGCCGCCCGATCATGTGGATGCGCCGGACGCGGCTGCGCGACAGCGCCTCGATCACCTGCTCGGGGACGTCGGTGTCGCGCAGCTCGGCGACCGTCTTGGCGAGGATCCGCACGACGTCGACGGCGACGTTGCCGACGCCGACCACCGCGACCTCCTCGACCGACAGGTCGAACGCGTGGTCGGCGGCGTCGGGGTGCCCGCAGTACCAGTTGACGAAGTCGGTGGCGGCGATGCTGCCGGGCAGGTCCTCGCCGGGGATCCGCATGTGCCGGTCGACCATCGCGCCGGTGGAGTAGACGACGGCGTCGTAGCATCCGAGCAGGTCGTCGCGGGTGACGTCGCGGCCCAGCTCGACGCACCCGAAGAACCGGACCGCCGGGTTCTCCAGCACCCGCTGCAGGTACCGGGCGATCGACTTGATCGAGGTGTGGTCGGGCGCGACGCCGTAGCGCACCAGCCCGTACGGCGTCGGAAGCCGGTCGAAGACGTCCACCCGCACGTCGTCGCCGGCCTGTTTCACCAGGGCCTCGGCGGCGTAGATCCCCGCCGGGCCCGACCCGATCACCGCGACGCGCGCTGGAGATGCCATGCGCGCCATTGTGCACACCCGTCGGTCGAAAGGACACCGTGAGTCCCGTCACGGCGGGGACGGTGTCAGGACTTGTAGGAGATTCCCTCCGCCCGACGGCCGACCCTGCTGTTGCGGTACCCGTAGGCGGCGTAGACGACACCGCCGACGACCATCCAGGCGAGGAACCGCAGCCAGGTCTCCACCGGCAGGTTGATCATCACGAACAGGCAGGCCAGCACGGACAGGACCGGGATGACCGGCACCCAGGGCGTGCGGAACGCGCGGGGCAGGTCGGGGCGGGTGCGGCGCAGGATCACCACGGCGACCGAGACGACGAGGAACGCGAACAGCGTGCCGATGTTGACCAGTTCGGCCAGTTCGGCGAGCGGGATGAACCCGGCGAGCACCGCGACGACCACGCCCATGATGATGGTCGCGCGGTAGGGGGTGCCGAAGCGCGGGTGGACGGCCGAGAGCCAGGGCGGCATCAGGCCGTCGCGGCCCATCGCGAAGAAGATGCGGCTCTGCCCGAGGAGCAGGATGAGGACGACGGTGGTGAGGCCGACGACCGCGCCGATGCTGATGATCGTGGCGAAGACGGGATGGCCGACGGCCTTGAACGCGTCCGCGAGCGGCGCGGCGACGCTCAGTTCCGTGTACTTCTGCATGCCGACGACGACGGTCGCCACGGCCGCGTACAGGACGGCGGTGATGACGAGGGAGCCGATGAGCCCGATCGGCAGGTCCCGCTGCGGGCGCCGCGCCTCCTCGGCCGCGGTCGCGACGATGTCGAAGCCGATGTAGGCGAAGAACACGATGGCGACGGCCGAGAAGATGCCCAGCCAGCCGTAGCTGACCGGCGCGCTGCCGAACAGTTCCTGGATCAGTGGCGCCTTGAGGCCCTGCACGCTCGGCGTCGGCTTGGACGGCGGGATGAAGGGGTGGTAGTTGGCGCCCTTGACGAAGAACAGCCCGGCGAAGATCACCAGCAGCACGATGGCCACCTTGATCGAGACGACCACCGCGTTGACCCGGGAGGAGATCTTGACGCCGAGGACGAGCAGCGCGGTCACCGCCAGCACCAGGCAGATGGCGGGGATGTTCACCGTCCCGCCCTCGCCCGGCGGGGCCGCGAGCGCCGTCGGGATCGTGATCCCCGCGTCGTCCAGCAGCGAGGCGAAGTATCCGGACCAGCCGACCGACACCACGGCCGCGCCGAGGGCCATCTCCAGGATGAGGTCCCAGCCGATGATCCAGGCGGGGAACTCGCCGATCGTGGCGTAGGAGAAGGTGTAGGCGGAGCCGGCGACCGGGACGGTGGAGGCGAACTCGGCGTAGCAGAGCGCCGCGAGGCCGCACACGACGGCGGCGAGGATGAACGACAGCGCGACCGCCGGACCGGCCTTGTCCTTGGCGACCTCGCCGGTGAGCACGAAGATGCCGGTTCCGATGATCACGCCGATCCCGAAGACCGTCAGGTCGAACGCCGACAGGTCACGGCGGAGCCGGTGCTCGGGCTCCTCGGTGTCCTGGATCGACTGCTCGATCGACTTCGTGCGCAGCACCTTCAATTTCGAGGCCCCTTCACGTCCCGGTGTCCGGCATACGACCGTCAGGCGTATGCCCGAATGTGCGCGGGTTATGATCCGCCGGAACGCGCGCATGTCCGCGACATGGGTGAACGCCGGAAAAGAGGCGCTCCGAACGTGGTTCGGAACGCCCCTTCTTCCGGCCGGGCCGGGGCCGGGTGGCCCGGGGTCGGGAGGGCAGGCGTCAGGAGGGCAGGCGTCAGGAGGGCAGGGAGGCGACCCCCGGCTCCAGGAAGCGCCCGCCCGCGGCGCGCTCGGCGACGCCTGACCTGTCCAGGTACGGGGTGATGCCGCCGAGGTGGAACGGCCAGCCGGCGCCGAGGATCATGCACAGGTCGATGTCCTGCGGGGCCGCGACGACGCCCTCGTCCAGCATGATCCGGATCTCGTCGGCGAGCGCGGCGAGCGCCCGGCCGAGGACCTGCTCCTCGGTGGAGGGGCTCGTTCCGCCGGAGAAGATCTCCACGACCTCGGGGTCGAGGGTGAAGTCGGGCAGGTACACGCCGCTCTTCCCGGCCGCGACCATCTTCGCCAGGTTGTCCGACAGCGGGAACCGGTCCGGGAACGCCGCGTGCAGCGTCTCGTTGACGTGCAGCGCGATCGCCGGGCCGACCAGCCCCATCAGCACGAACGGCGGCATCGGCAGGCCGAGCGGGGCGGCGGCGCGCTCGGCGACCTCGATCGGCGTGCCCTCGTCCACCGTCTTGACGATCTCGGCGAGCAGCCGCAGCAGCACGCGGTTGACGACGAACGCCGGGGCGTCCTTGACCAGGACGCACGACTTCTTCAGCGTCCGGCCCGCGGCGAACGCGGTGGCCAGGGTCGCCTCGTCGGTCCGCTCGCCCCGGACGATCTCCAGCAGCGGCAGCACCGCGACCGGGTTGAAGAAGTGGAACCCGACCACCCGCTCGGGGTGCGCGAGCCCGGAGGCCATCTCGGTGACCGACAGCGAGGAGGTGTTGGTCGCGAGGACGCACTCGGCGGAGACGTACTCCTCGACCTCGGCGAACACCTTCTGCTTGACCGACATCTCCTCGAAGACGGCCTCGATGACGAAGTCGGCGTCGGCGAACGCGTCCTTGGTGAGCGAGCCGGTGATGAGCCCCTTGAGGCGGTTGGCCTTGTCGGGGGACAGCCGCCCCTTGCCGAGCAGCCTGTCGATCTCGCCGTGCGCGTAGCCGACGCCCTTGTCCAGGCGCTCCTGGTCGAGGTCGGTCAGCACGACCGGCACCTCCAGGCGCCGCGCGAACAGCAGGGCGAGCTGCGAGGCCATCAGGCCGGCGCCGACGACGCCGACCTTGGTGATCTTGCGGGCGAGGCCCTTGTCCGGCGCCCCGGCGGGCCGCCTGGCGCGCTTCTGGGTGAGGTCGAACGCGTACAGCCCGGCGCGCAGCTCGTCGCTCATGATGAGGTCGGCCAGGGCCTCGTCCTCGGCGGCGAAGCCCTCGTCGCGGGTGCGGTCCTTGGCCGCGGCGACCAGGTCCAGCGCCCGCGTGTAGGACGGGGCCGCGCCGTGCAGCTTGCCCTCGACGTTCCAGCGGGCCATCGCGACGGCGTCGTCCCACGCCTTGCCCCTGTCGACCTCGGGGCGCCGCACGGTGATCTCGCCCTTGAGCACCCGGGCCGTCCAGGCGAGGGACTCCTCCAGGAAGTCGGCCGAATCGAAGATCGCGTCGGCGATGCCCAGCTCGTGGACCTGCCCGCCCTTGAGCATCCGGTTCTGGGCCATCGGGTTGTCGATGACGACCTTGAGCGCACTCTCCGCGCCGATCAGGTTCGGCAGCAGGTAGGTGCCGCCCCAGCCGGGCACGAGGCCGAGGAACGCCTCGGGCAGCGCGAACGCCGGGACGCCGCGCGAGACCGTCCGGTAGGTGCAGTGCAGGCCGATCTCGACGCCGCCGCCCATCGCCGCGCCGTTGTAGTAGGCGAAGGACGGGACGCCCAGCTCGCCGAGGCGGCGGAACACGTCGTGGCCGAGCCGTCCGATGGCCGCGGCGTCCTCGCGCCGCCGGATCATCGGGACGCCCTTGAGGTCGGCGCCGACGGCGAAGATGAACGGCTTGCCGGTGACGCCGACGGCCGCGATGTCGTCGCGCCCCGCGACCTCGTCGAGCGCGGCGTTCAGCTCGGCGAGGCCGCCAGGGCCGAACGTGTTGGGCTTGGTGTGGTCGAAGCCGTTGTCGAGCGTGATGAGCGCGAGCGTGCCCGCGCCGTAGGGCAGCGTCACCTCGCGTACGCGCGCGTGCGTGACGACCTCGTCCTTGAAGATGTCAGGGTTCACTTGGCGCCCTCCCAGTTCGCGTTCTCCCAGAGGACGGTTCCGCCCATGCCCATGCCGACGCACATCGTGGTCAGCCCGAACCGGACGTCCGTGCGCTCCTCGAATAGGCGGGACAGCTGGTTCATCAGCCGGACGCCGGACGAGGCGAGCGGGTGGCCGAGGGCGATCGCGCCGCCCCACGGGTTCACCCGCGCGTCGTCGTCGGCGATCTTGAAGTGCTCCAGGAACGCGAGCACCTGCACCGCGAAGGCCTCATTGATCTCGATGAGGCCGATGTCGTCCATGGTCAGCGCGTTGCGGGCGAGGAGCTTCTCGGTCGCCGGGACCGGCCCGACGCCCATCACCTCCGGCTCGACGCCGGCGAACGCGAAGTCGACGAGCCGCATCCGCGGCGCGAGGCCGAGCTCGCGCGCGACGTCCTCGGCCGCGAGCAGGCAGGCGGTGGCGCCGTCGTTGAGGCCCGCGGCGTTGCCCGCCGTGACGTTGCCGTGCACGCGGAACGGCGTCTTCAGCGCGGCCAGGCTCTCCATCGTCGTGCCGGGCCGCGGCGGCTCGTCCTCGGTGGCCAGGCCCCAGCCCTGCTCGGCGGAGCGGACCGCGGTCGGCACCAGGTCGGGCTGGATCCTGCCGGCCGCGTACGCCTCGGCGACCTTCCGCTGGCTGCGCACGGCGTAGGCGTCCGCGCGCTCCTTGGTGATGCCGGGGAACCGGTCGTGCAGGTTCTCCGCCGTCGAGCCCATGACCAGGGCGGACGGGTCGACCAGCTTGTCGGCGAGGAACCGCGGGTTCGGGTCGACGCCCTCGCCCATCGGGTGCCGGCCCATGTGCTCGACGCCGCCCGCGATGGCGACGTCGTAGGAGCCGAACGAGATGCCGGCGCCGGTGGTGGTCACGGCGGTCATCGCGCCAGCGCACATCCGGTCGACGGCGAAGCCGGGAACGCTCTTCGGCAGCCCGGCCAGCACGGCGGCGGACCGCCCGATGGTCAGGCCCTGGTCCCCGGTCTGGGTGGTGGCGGCGACGGCGACCTCGTCCACCCGCTCGGGCGGGAGGGACGGGTTGCGGCGCATCAGCTCGCGGATCGCGCGGACGACCATGTCGTCTGCGCGGGTCTGCGCGTACAGCCCCTTGGGGCCGGCCTTGCCGAACGGCGTGCGGACGCCGTCGACGAACACGACGTCGCGTGCGGTGCGAGGCACGGGTCGTCCTCCCTGGGATGGGCTCGGATGAAGGTGTCGAGCCTCGTGCCGCCCCTGCCGGCGGCACGAGTACCCGCGACAGTGAGGCTACTCGCTGGTAACCCTTAATGCTACTCGTCAGTAACCACTGACCCGCCGCTCATCGCCCCGATGCCCGCCGCCAGGCCCTTGACACCCTTGTCCGGTTAATGACTGATGGGTAACGTGACCGGAAATCACCGGAGGAGGGCACGGTGACGCACGCGAGGCCCGCATACCGGCCGGGAATGCGCCGGCGGATCGGGCACATCCGCGACCTCGCCGCCCTCCTGCTCCGCACCGGCCTGCTGTTCTCCGGCGGCCCCCGCCGGCTGGCCCGCCAGTTCGGCACGCTGCGGCGCTGGGGCACGACGCTCGCCGGGCTGGTCGCCTCCGCCGCCGCCCGCTCCCCGTCCCGCACCGCCCTGATCGACGACGAGGGCGAGCTGACGTTCGCCGAACTGGACGAGCGCGCCGCCCGCCTCGCCGCCGGGCTGCCCCTGCACGGTCCCCGCCCCCGCGTCGGCGTCCTGTGCCGCAACCACCGCGGCATGGCCCTGACCCTCGTCGCCTGCTCCCGGCGCGGCGCCGAGGTCGTCCTGCTCAACACCGGGTTCGGGACGGGCCAGATCCGCGCCGTGCTCGGCGAGCTGCGCCCCACCCTGCTCGTCGCGGACGCCGAGTTCGCGCCGCTGCTGGCGAACGTCCCGATCGCGCTGCGCCGGACCGTGGTGTGGGCCGATCACCGGCCGCTCGCCGCCGCCCCGCTGTCTGCCCCCGTCCCCGCCGCGACGCTGCCCCCGCCCCGCACCGCCCCGGACGCCGCCCCCGCCGACCCGGGGCCGAGCATCGAGGAGATCATCCGCTCGGCGCCGGCGTCCGCCGCCGCGCCCCCGCAGATCCAGAGCCGGACGATCATGCTGAGCTCGGGCACCACCGGCCGCCCCAAGGGCGCCCGCCGCCCGCCCCGCCCCGGCCTGTGGCCGCTGGCCTCGATGACGTCCCTGATCCCGCTGCGCGCCCGGCAGACCATGATCATCGAAGCGCCGCTGTTCCACACCTGGGGCTACGCCGCGCTGCAGATGGCGTGGGCGCTGCGGGCGCCGGTCGTCCTGCACCGCCGCTTCGACCCCGAGGCGACCCTGCGGACCGTCGCCTCCCACCGCGACGTCACCCTGTTCGCCGTCCCGATCATGCTGCAGCGGATCCTGGAACTGGCCCCCGGGGTCCGCGAGCTGTACGACGCGTCCTCGCTGCGGATCGCGGCGCTGAGCGGCGCCGCGCTGCCCGGCGACCTCGCCACCCGGTTCATGGACGCGTTCGGCGACCGGCTCTACAACGTCTACGGCTCCACCGAGGCGTCCTGGGTGTCCATCGCGACCCCGCGCGACCTGCGGACCGACCCCCGCACCGCCGGGCGCCCGCCCCGCAACACCGCCCTGGCCATCCTCGGCGAGGACGGCCGCCGCCTCGGCCGCTCCACCCGCGGGCACATCTTCGCCGCGAACGAGCTGCTGTTCGAGGGCTACACGGGCGGCGAGCCGATGGAGGTCCGCGACGGCATGCTGGCCACCGGCGACCTCGGCCACATCGACCACCGCGGCCTGCTTTTCGTGGACGGCCGCAGCGACGGCCTGGTCGTGTCCGGCGGCGAGAACATCGTCCCCCGCGACGTGGAGGACGCCCTGCTGCGGATGCCGGAGATCCGCGAGGTCGCCGTCACCGGCGTCCCCGACCCCGAATGGGGGCAGCGCCTCGCCGCGTTCGTCGTCCTGCGGCCCGGCGCCCGGCTCGACGCCGACGCCGTCCGCGCCTACGTGCACGCCCAGGTCGCCCGCTACGCCGTTCCGCGCGACGTCTACTTCATCCCCGAACTGCCGCGCAACGCGACCGGCAAGGTCGTGCACCGCTGGCTGACCGCCCGCCCCGGCCGGCCCGAGCCCGAGGGCCGCGTCCCATGGCCGCTGTGTTGAATTCAGTCCCGGCCCACTGCGCTCGCCTGGCGGCTGTGTTTTCACAGTCCCGGCCCACTGCGCTCGCCTGGCGGCTCGCTACGTGACCGGTACTGGGCGAACGCGGCATCGCTTCGCGATCCGCCCGGCTCCGCTCGCCTCCGGCCTCGCTCCACCGGCCAGGTCACGCGTTCGCCCGCGTGGCTGAGGCCACTTGCTCGCCTTCGGCTTTGCTCCGCCGGGCGGGTCGCGCGTTCGTGTGCGTGGCCCGGCCACTTGCTCGCCTTTGGCTTTGCTTCACCGGGCGGGTCGCGCGTTCGTGTGCGTGGCCCGGCCACTTGCTCGCCTTTGGCTTTGCTTCACCGGGCGGGTCGCGCGTTCGTGTGCGTGGACGAGGCCAATTGAAGTGGGCCCTAGGCGGCTAGGGCGGGTTCGGGGGACGCGGGCAGCCGGATCGTGATCGACAGGCCGCCGTCCGGTCGCGGGACGGTGTCGATCGCGCCGCCGTGGGCCGTGACGACCGCCCGCACGATCGACAGGCCGAGCCCCGCGCCGTCCCTGGACCCCGTCCGGTCCGCGCCCAGCCGCCGGAACGGCTCGAAGATCGTCGCGACCTCGTAGGACGGGACGGGCCGCCCGGTGTTGACCACCCGCAGGAACGCCTCGCCGTCCCGGACGCCCGTGCGCACCCAGATCCGCCCGTCCCGCACGTTGTACTTCACGGCGTTCTCCAGCAGGTTCACGGCGCACCGCTCCAGCAGCACCGGGTCACCGGACACGGCGGCCGGGCCGAGCCGCGCCTCGACGTCCACGCCCGCCTCCTCCGCCTTCCCGTCGAGCTGGTCGAGGGCGCTGCGCACCACGTCCCGCAGCGGCGTCCCGACCCGCGCGGCCGGTTCCCTCTCCGACTTCGCGAGCAGCAGCAGCCCCTCGATGAGCCGCTCGTGGCGCGCGGTGTTGCCGAGCAGGACGTCCGCGAGCGCCCTGGTCTCCGGCGGGCTCCTGCGGCTCGCCAGCGCGACCTCCAGGACCGTCCGGTTGATGGTCAGCGGCGTGCGCAGCTCGTGCGAGGCGTTCGCGACGAACCGGCGCTGGGCGTCGAACGCGCGGTCCAGCCGGTCCAGCATCCGGTCGAAGGTGTCGGCCAGGTCCTTGATCTCGTCCTGCGGGCCGTCCAGCGCGATCCGCTCGTGCAGGGTGCTCTCCGACAGCCGCCGGGCCGTCGCGGTCACCGTGTGCAGCGGCCGCAGCATCCGCCCCGCCACCACGTACCCGATCACCACCGCCAGGACGCCGAGCACCAGCATCGTCACCAGGGAGCCCTGCAGAAGCTGCTCCAGGACGTCGTGCTTCTGCCGCGCCAGCTCCCGGTCGGCGTCGGCCTTCAACCGCACCAGCTCGGTGAGGTCCCCGTCGACGGCCAGCGCGCGCAACCGGGTGATCGTCGCCCCGTCCACGTTCTGGCGCGAGGTGAACCGGCCGTCCATCGTCCTGACGGTCAGCAGGTACGTCACCGCGACCAGCGCCGCCGACGTGACGAGGAACAGCGACCCGTACACCAGCGTGAGCCGCGTCCTGACGCTCGGCCTCCTCACCGCGCCTCCAGCCGGTACCCGGACCCGGTCACCGTCTCGATCACCGGCGGCTGCCCGAGCTTGCGCCGCAGCGTCGCCATCGTGACCCGGACGATGTTGCTGAACGGGTCGATGTTCTCGTCCCACGCCCGCTCCAGCAGCCGCTCGGCGCTCACCACACCGCCCTCCGCCCGCAGCAGCTCCTCCAGCACGGCGAACTCCTTGTTGGTCAGCCGCAGCTCCCGCCCGTCCCGCGCCGCCCTGCGCCGGTGCGGATCGAGCCGGACGCCCCGCCCTTCGAGGACCGGAGGCACCGGCGGCCCCGACCGGCGCGCCAGCGCCCGCACCCGCGCCACCAGCTCGCCGAACACGAACGGCTTCGGCAGGTAGTCGTCGGCGCCGAGCATGAGCCCGTCCACCCGGTCGTCGACGTCCCCGGCCGCGGTCAGCATCAGGATCCGGGTGGGGCTCCGCCGGCCCACCAGCTCCCGGCACACGTCGTCGCCGTGGACCGTCGGCAGATCACGGTCGAGCACCACGACGTCGTACTCGTTGTAGGAGGCCCGCTCCAGCGCGTCGTCGCCGTCGTACACCACGTCCACGGCCATGGCCTCGTCCCGCAGCCCCTCGGCGACGGTGTCCGCGAGCACCCGCTCATCCTCAACGATCAGCACACGCATGCCCCGAGCATGGCGCCCAGGAGGTTAAACCTTGATAAGCCCGGCCGCCGCGGGGTGCGGCTCAGATGCCGACGCGGCTCCAGATCCTGCTCACCGGCTTCGAGAGGAAGAGCAGCAGGAGGGCGTAGTACGAGACACCGGGGAGCACCGCGACCACGGCGAGGCTCAGTGCGAGCAGCGCCACGGCCGACAGGGCGGAGCGGACCGACTCGATCCCGGCCGGGTCCGTCTTCGACGCGACGTCCGGGTCCCGGTGGGAGAGCACGGTCAGCGCGGCCTGGCAGGCGGTCGCGACGAGGACGTTGCCGATGTAGAGCATCACGGTGAAGCGATCGTCGCCCGGATAGGAGGCCACCATCTCCGTGGGGAACGGCAGGATCACGATGGCGAGCAGCCAGCCCGTGTTCAGCGCCATCAGAGCGCGCGTGTAGCCGCCGACGTGCTCGAACACCCGGTGGTGCACGAACCACAGCCGGGTGATCACCACGAAGCTGAGCGTGAAGGCCCATATCTGCGGGAGATGCTCGGTGACGACCTCGACCGACCGCTGGTGCGCGTTCACCGCCTCCGGCACCACGTCCACCAGCGGCAGCACCAGCAGCGTCACGGCGATCGCCACGACAGCGTCGGTGAACAGAACGAGCCGATCGGGATCCCGAGACACCGCCCGTGACATACCCGGACCCTATCCCGGCGCCGCGCCTCCGGCCCCGTATCGCCGTGGCTCGGCGGGCCGGATCAGCCGACCAGCAAGATGATCTTGCCGCGCGCGCGGCCGTCCTCGCCGGCACGGTGCGCCTCCGCGACCTCGGCGAGCGGGAAGGTCCGCGTGACGGGAGGCGAGAAGCGCCCCGCCTCGACCAGCGCGCCGATCTCATCGAGCACGTGGACCGCTCGGCCGTCGTCCCCGCGGCTGAACCGCACCCCGTGCTCCCGGGCGCCGGCGAAGTCGGCGACCGTGACGACGTGCTCCGCGCCGCCGGCGAGCTCGATCAGATCGGGCAGCACCCCGCTTCCGGCGACGTCGAGCGCCACGTCCACACCGCTGGGCGCCAGCGCGCGGACCCGCTCGACCAGACCCGCGCCGTAGACGACCGGCTCGGCCCCCAGCGAGCGCAGATACTCCTGGTTCGCCGGCCCGGCGGTGCCGATCACGCGCGCGCCCCGGACCACGGCGAGCTGGACCGCGGCGCTGCCGACGCTCCCGGACGCGCCGTCGACGAGCAGCGCGGAGCCGTCCCGGACACCGAGCTGGTCGAGGGCGCGCGCGGCCGTCTCGATGGCCGCCGGCAGCGCGGCGGCACCGGCGAAGTCGAGCGAGGGCGGAATGGGCGCGTAGTGGGACAGCACGGCCAGCTCGGCCTGGGCCGCCCCCTCGACGCAGAACCCGAACACGCGATCGCCGACGGCCGCGTCCGCCACGCCGTCGCCGACCTCGTCGACGACGCCCGCCGCCTCGTACCCGAGGGTCTGGGGGAGATCCCGGTCCATCAGCCCCCCGCGCTTCTTCCAGTCGCCGGCACTGACCCCTGCCGCGCGCACGGCGACCCGCACCTCACCGGCGCGCGGATGCGGGTCGGGCAGCTCCACGACCTCGAGGACCTCGGGCCCTCCGAACCGGCTGAAACGCACAGCCTTCATCCCCTGCTCCGTTCGGCCGCGCGGACGTCGTACGACCCGCGCATCCACTCCGTCGACGAACTAGCCTCACATCATGATCGAGGCCGTGCTGTGGGACGTCGACGACACGATCTTCGATTTCACCGGCTCGGAACGGACCGGGCTGCTGCGCCACTTCGAGGCGGAGGGACTGCCCGCCGGCGAGGCCGCACTGGCCCGCTGGCACCGGATCACCGAGACCGCACGCCGGGACCTCGCGGCGGGGCGGCTGACCTACGACGAGTACCGCCGCGCGAGAGTCCGCACGTTCGTGGAACGTCCGCTAAGCGACATCGACGCGGACACCTGGCACGACCGGTACGAGGCGTTGTTCGAAGCGGCATGGTCGGCGTTCCCCGACGCGGCGCCGGCGCTGGACGCGCTTCCCTACCGCCAAGGAATCCTGTCCAACTCCACCACCGTCCATCAGGAGCGCCGGCTGACGGCCCTGGGCCTGCGCCACCACTTCGAAGTGCTCCTCTGCTCTGACCGACTCGGCTGCGCGAAACCGAGCCCCTCAGCGTTCCTGGCCGCCTGCGCCGCCCTCGATCTCCCTCCCGCCAAGGTCGCCTACGTCGGCGACAAACTGGACGTGGACGCCGAAGGCGCGCGCAGTGCGGGCCTCCACGCCGTCTGGCTCGACCGAGCGGGCACGGCGGCTCCGCCCCCGGCCGGGATCCATCGAATCTCGGCCCTGACCGGACTCTCCGCACTCCTGGCAACCTGCTGAGCCCCACGCGGGAGCCGTTGCCGCTCCGCGATTCTGCTCGCGCCTACTTCAGCGCGAGCGGGTTCACGGGCGATCCGACGGCGCCGGTGACCTTCAGCGGCGGTGCGACGAAGAAGAACTCGTGCACGCCGTCGCCCGCGCAGTCCTCCGCGAGGGCCTCCAGGTCGAAGATCTCACCGAGCGGGATCCCGACGTCGCGGAGCAGCACGCAGTGCACGGGGCTGGTGACGGCGGGGTCCTCGCCGGGTGCCACCTCTATGCCCCAGTTGTCCATGCCCAGCGCCGCGAGGTCGTGGTCGCGGATCCACCGCACGCAGTCGAGGCCGAGCCCGGGTTCGGTGCTCATCCACCCGGCGGCGTCCCGCTCGACCGCGAACTTCCTCCACCACCCGGTCCGGACCAGCAGGACGTCGCCCGCGCGGATCTCGGTGCCCTGGCGCTCCGCGACGGCGTCGAGCGTCTCCGGGCCGATCACGTGGCCGCCCTCCAGCCAGTCGACACCGGCGTGCCGGGCGACGTCGAGCAGGACGCCCCGCCCGGCGATCCCGCCGCCGAGGGCGTCGATCGAGCACCGCGACGCGCCGTGCGGGCCGACCGCGTCCTCGCCGAACCCGTTGTAGAGCCGGCCGTCGTACCAGACGTGCGCGAACGCGTCCCACTGCGTCCCGGACTGCAGCGGCATGACGACGTAGTCGTCCGACCACTTCGCGCCGCCGGGGTACTCCTGGCCCGCACCGGTCTCGGTCATCATGTGCAGCGGATTGGTACGGCCGGGGAACGCCTGCGGGCCGTCGGCCCCGAGCGGGATCCCGAGGTCGAACACGGCGCCCTTGCGCACGAGACGCGCCGCCCCCACGATCTCCCGCGGCGTGATGAGGTTGGTGGTGCCGCGCTCGTCCTCGGCGCCCCACCGGCCCCAGTTGCTGACCTCGGCGCCGACCCGGCGGAAGTCCCCGGAGGTCATCGCGACGCCCGCTCGCGCTCGTGCACCGCGACCGCCACGACGAGGTCCTCCCAGGCCATGCCGACGCTCTTGAAGACCCTCGGTCTCGCGTCGTCCACGAGGGCCTCACCGCGGACGAGGCCGGCCAGTTCGACCAGGCCGGTCTCCTCGATCGCTCCGTGGCCGAGCGCCTGGACCACGTCGCCGGCCTCGGTCGTCGCGACCGTCCGCGACTCGACCACGACCTGTGCGCCCGCCATGACGTCGTCGCCCAGCTCGCGGGCCTCGGAGTGGTGGGAGCCGACGGCGACGACCACGGTCCGCGGGGCCAGCAGCTCCGCCCCGAACAGCGGTTCGCGGGCGCTGGTACAGCAGAGCACGACGTCGGCCTCGGGCACGTCGCGGGCCGAGCCCGCGCGGGCGCGCAGGCCCTCGTCGGCGCAGCGGCGGACGAGCCGCCCGGTCCGCTCGGGATCACGTCCGGCGACGACCACGTCGCGCAGCCCGTGCAGCGCGTGGAACGTCTCGATGTGCGCGAGCGCCTGCGGCCCGCTGCCGAACACGACAGCCGTGCGGATCGGCCGGGCCGCCATGTGCCGCGCGGCGAGAGCGGACACGGCCGGAGTCCGCAGGAGGGTGAGCTCCCCGCCGTCCAGCACGGACACCAGCCGGAGCGTGCGGGCGTCCAGCAGCAGGTACAGGCCGGAGATGGTCGGGAGTCCCCGGGCCGGGTTGCCCGGTGCCAGGCCGAGCACCTTGACGCCGACGTGGCCGCCGACCTCCGACGGCATCAGCAGCAGTTCGCCGTGGCGCGTCGGCCGGGAGACGCGTCCCTGCTCGTCCGCGGGCCGGAGGCCGCCGAGCAGGGCCCGCTCCAGCGCGTCGACCAGGTGCCGCGCGTCGGCGAGCCGCCGCATCCTCTCGCCGTCGATCCCCTCGAAGCTCATCGCCGTCCCGCCTCCTCGATGCGTACCTCGGCGCCCTCGTCCGTCGCCGCCACCGTCACCGTGCCCGTGCGCGGGAGCGCGTCGAAGTCGCCGGCGGACAGCACGACGACGGGCATCTCGATCGCGTAGAGCTCGCGGGCCACGATCGCCGCGAGCGTCACGATCGCGTCCGGGCGGCGGAGCAGGACGGCCGCCGGCGCCGTGCCGCGCCGGATCTGCTCGGCGAGCACCGTGGAGCTCGAGCTCGACCCGCGGCTCGCGGCGAAGGCCAGCACCCGGCCGGCGGCGCGGGCCCCGCGCTGCGGATGGTGGACGTCGGTGATCTCGCCGGTCGCCACGTCGCTGCCGCCCCAGAACGACAGCGGCTCGTCCAGCAGCAGCAGGGGAGCGGTCGCCCGCCCCGGGCTGAGCGGTGTCCCGATCATGACGCCTCCCAGAGGGCGGGGTCGCGGACCACGCGGCCCGCGCGGGCCGACAGCACGCACTCGGCGAGCGACGCGAAGACCACGTCGATGCCGAGGTTCGTCGGCGCGTACCACGCCCACTTCGCGGAGTTCGTCATCACCACGCGCGCCGACGTCCGCAGGACCGGGGCGATGTAGGTGCAGGTGTCGACCAGGATCCGTGCTCCGGCGCGGCGGCAGACCTCCGCGTCGCCGGTGCGTTCGGCCTCGGCGAGGACGGCCCGGCTCGTCGAGATCCAGAACTCGACGCCCGCGTCGAACGGCGGCCCGCCGGCCAGCAGCGCGGCGAGCGCGCGGAACTCGGCCGCCGAGAAGTGCGGGGTGCCGACGCTGATCGCGTCGAGCCGTCCGCCCCGCGCCGTGGTGAGCTCGTCGCACGCCGCGCGCAGGTCCGCCGCGGTCACCTCGAAGCGTCGCTCGGCGGCGCGGCCGCGGAAGGCGGTCGCGGCGTCGGGCGCCTCCGGCGTCAGGCCGACCGCGTGGAACAGGGCCACGCCCCCGGCCGAGGCCGCCGCGGCGCCGAACGCCTTCAGCCGGTCCTCGTCCGCGTCGCCGGGCAACCCGGTCAGCACGGGGACGCGGGTCCCCGACCGGCGGCCGGCGAGGTGGCCGAGCGCCGCCCAGGCGACGTCCGTGTCGAACGTCCCGGCGGGCACCCCCGAGCAGTCGAACAGGTCCTGACCGGCGCGGTTCTCGTCCAGGTGCAGGCCCACGAGCGGGGCGAAGCCGGTGACGGCGGCGCAGATGTCGGCGAAGTCGCCGTAGCGGTCGGTACGGGCTCCGAGGACCGAGTTGGCGAACACGATGGCGTTCGACTCCGCCCACGCCACGTGCCGGCCGTACGCCGGTCTCTCCGGGAGCTGGTACGGAGCGCAGGTCCACGTGGGCTTCGCGCCGAGGGCGACGTAACCGTCCATCAGCCGCCGGGCGTCCGCCCGCTCGCCGGGTTCGCCGCGCACCACGCCCGGGTGCAGCAGGTCCAGCGAGCCGACGTTCAGCGTCGTCGGGACGGCGGTCCGCGCGCCACCGGCGATGAGCCGCTCGACCAGGTCGATCCCCACCTGACCGTGGAAGAGGCAGCCGTCGACGTGTGCCGAGTCGACCGGGATCAGCCGTTCGGCACCGAGCGCGCGGGCGAGCCGGACGATCACCCGCATGGCCAGCGCGGCGCCGTCGCCGTGGCCGCCCGCGAGCATCGCCCGCTGCGCGCCCGTCAGCGCCGGATCGAGGATCGCGCGCGTCATGACGCCTCACCCACCAGTCCGCCCCCACCCACCAGTCCGCCCCCGCCCGCGTGTTCGCCCGTTCGCACGCCCTCGTGCACGATCCGGCCGTCCTTGACGACCAGCCGGATCCGCGCCAGCGCGCCGATGTCGGCGGCGGGGTCGCCCTCGACCATCACCAGGTCGGCGAGCTTGCCCACGTCCACCGTGCCGGTGTCGTGCAGGACGTCCATGTTCTCCGCGGCGTTGCGGGTGGCCGCGCGGATCACCTCGGGCGGTGTCAGCCCGTACCGGACCATGAGCTCCAGCTCGCGGACCAGGTCCGTGTGCGGGTTGTACGGGGTGCCCGCATCGGTGCCGGCCGCGATCTTGAGACCGGAGCGGACCGCGGCGACGAAGCTCTCGCGGTGCCGTTCCGCCTCCCGCGCGGCCTTCTCGTGCACCCAGGACGGCATGCCCGCGCCGGTCCCGGCCGTCACGATCGAGGCCACCGCGAGCAGCGTCGGCACGAGGTAGGCGCCCCGCGCGACGGCGAGTTCGAGCGCCTCGTCGTCGAGCCGGATGCCGTGCTCGATCGAGTCGACGCCCGCGCGCAGGGCGTTCTTGATCCCCTGGTTGCCGATGGCGTGGACGGTGATGCGCCGCCCCGCGTTGTGCGCCTCCTGCGCCGCGACCGCCAGCTCCTCCTGGACCAGCGCGGTGTTCCCCGGATCCACCCCCGAGGTCAGCACTCCGCCGGTCGCCATGGCCTTGATGAAGTGGGCGCCCGCCTTGAGCTCGGCGCGGGTCGCCGCCCGTACCCCGTCCACCCCGTCGGCCTCGCGCCCGATGAAGTGGCCGTGCCCGCCGGTCATCGTGATCACCCGCCCGGCGGCCCGGACGCGCGGCCCCGGGATGAGGCCGTCGTCGATCCCCTTGGCGACCTCGATCACGACCCCGTCGGCGGCGCCGCAGTCGCGGACGCTCGTCACTCCCGTCCGCAGGGTCAGCGCGGCCGTCGTCGCGCTCTTCAGCGCGGCGAGCGGCAGGGAGTCGGACACGATCTGCCGGGTGAAGTCCGGCCCGGCGTCGGCGGACAGGTGGACGTGCGAGTTGATCAGTCCGGGCAGCAGGCTGCGGCCGGCGCCGTGGACGATCGCGTGCGCCGGGAACGACGGCGCGGACTCCGCCGGGCCGACCCACGCGATCCGCCGGCGGTCGACGACCACGGCGAGGCCGGGGCGGCCGGGCCCGCCGTGCCCGTCGATCAGGTTCACGTCCCGGATCAGGAAGGCCGCCGGGGCGGCGGGCACGCGCTCACTCACCGCGGCCGTCCTCGGCGGGGTTCTGCGAGGCGAGGTCCTCCGAGGCCGGCCCGATCGGGTAGTGGCACGCCGTCCTGCGCGCGTGCGGTGCGACGTCCCGGAGGGCCGGCGGCTCCGCCGCGCAGCGGCCGCGGTCCCCGTGGGTCCGCGGCCCGTACCGGCAGCGGGGGTGGAACACGCACCCGGACGGCGGATTCGCCGGGTCGGCGACGTCCTCGCTCGTGAGCCCGCCGGCCGGCTCCGTCAGCGACCGGCCGCTCGGATCGGGCCGGCTGTCGCGCAGCAGTTCGGTGTAGGGGTGCCCCGGGCGGGAGAGGACGTCGCTCGCCCCCTGCTCGACCAGCGTGCCGAGGTACAGCACGCTCAGGTCGGTGCACATGTACTGCGCGACCGCCAGGTCGTGGGTGATGAAGACGTAGGTCAGCCCAAGCCGTCTCTGCAGGTCGAGCAGCAGCTCCAGGATCTCGGCCTGCACGGAGGTGTCGAGCGAGGAGGTCACCTCGTCGGCGATGACGACCCGGGGCTCGGCGGCCAGGGCGCGCGCGATGACGATGCGCTGGCGCTGGCCGCCGGAGAACTCGTGCGGCAGCCGCCGCGCGGCGGAGGCGTCGAGCGCGACCGACTCCAGCAGCTCGGCGATGCGGTCCCGGTGCGCGCCGGTGCGCAGCCGCCCGCGCGGGTCGATCGCCTCGGCCAGCGCCCGCCCGACCGGCATCCGGGGGTCCAGCGAGGAGTACGGGTCCTGCGGGACCAGCTGGACCCGGCGGCGGGCCGCGAAGCGCTCCTTGCGCGGCAGCCGGTGGACGTCCGCCCCGTCGAGCCGGACCACGCCGCGGGCCGGGGCGAGCTGTCCCACCAGCACCCGGGCCAGCGTCGACTTGCCGGAGCCGGACTCGCCCACCACCCCCATCGTGCGGCCGCGGTCGATCGCGACGCTCACGTCGTGCAGGACGTTGCGGGAGCGCGCGCCGTAACCCGCCGAAACCCCCTCGGCGCTCAGCACGATGTCGCCCGGTTCGTCGGTATGCGTCATGTCCGGACCTCCGGGGTCGATGTCTCGGCGTGGCAGGCGACCGCGTTGCCCGAGGGCTCGGCGACCAGCGCGGGAACGACCTCGGCGCAGACGGGCGCCGCGAGCGGGCACCGGGGCGCGAAGGCGCAGCCCGCCTCCCGGGCCTCGGCGGACGGTGCGCGTCCGGGAAGCGGCACGAGCCGGGCGCCGTCCAGGTCCGTCGCCGTTTCGGGAGAGGCGGCCAGGAGCGCGCGCGTGTAGGGGTGCCGTACGTCGCGCCGGCGAAGGTCCTCCACCGACACCTCCTCCACGACGCGCCCCGCGTACATCACGCAGACCCGGTCGCAGAGCGCGGACACCACGCCGATGTCGTGCGAGATGAGCAGGATCGCCGTGCCGTGCTCGCGGTTGATCTGCTTCAGCAGGCGCAGCACGTCGGCCTGCACGGTGACGTCCAGCGCGGTGGTGGGCTCGTCGGCGATGATCAGTTTCGGCTCGTGCAGCATCGCCGCGGCGATCATCGCGCGCTGCCGCATGCCGCCGGAGAGCTCGTGCGGATACTGGCGCATCCGCAGTTCGGGCGAGGACACCCGCGTCTCGGTCAGCCGGGCGACCGCCATCGCCTCGGCCTGCCGCCGGGACGTCCCGGTGTGCACCCGGAGGATCTCGGTGAGCTGGGTGCCGATCCGCAGCGCCGGGTTGAAGCTGCTCGACGGGTCCTGGAAGACGATCCCGAGCTCGGTGGCCAGCCGCGCGGGCGGGGCCTTCGCCGGGTCGGCCAGATCGATGCCGTTCACGTCGAGGTGCTCCGCGGACCAGTCCAGCTCGCGGGGCAGGAGCCGCGCGAGCGCGAGCGCGGTCAGGCTCTTGCCGGAGCCGGACTCGCCGACGATGCCGACGACCTCTCCGGCGCCGACGGTCAGCGACACCTCGTGGATCAGCTCCCGGCCGTCGGGCCGCCGGACCGACAGGCCCCGCACGGACGCCGCCGCGCCGCCTTCGGGCCCCGTGCCGCCGGACGGTGCGGGCCGTGGCGGCGCGGGGACGGGGGCGGGCCGCCGCGGCGGCGGCGCACCGCGCGGATCCAGGTGCCGGACCAGGCCGTCGCCCACGAGGCCGGCGGCGAGCCCGGTGACCAGGATCGCCAGGGCGGGGCCGAGCGCCTCGCCCGGATTGTCGTAGATGTTGCGCAGCCCGCTCGCCAGCAGGCTGCCCCAGTCGTACGCCGGCGGCTGGACGCTCAGCCCGAGGAAGCTGAGCCCGGAGACCGTCAGCACGCTGGTCGCGAACCCCACCGAGACGAGCACGAGCAGGGGAGCGGCGATGTTCGGCACCACGTGCCGGATCAGGACGCGGAACCGGCCGACGCCCAGCAGCCGCGCGACCGCGACGTAGTCCCGCTCGTTCACCGACAGCGCGAGCCGGTTCGTCAGCCGCGCGAACTGGGGGCAGAACGCCAGGCCGAGCGCGCCGACCACGGACGCGCGCCCCGGCGAGAGGATCGCGGTGAACGTCAGCGCGATGATGATCGGCGGGAACGACAGCAGCAGGTCGATGACCCGGTCGCCCACCGCGCGGACGGCCCTGCCGGCGGCGGCGATCCCCGCCCCGAGCAGCGTGCCGAGCACCGCGGCGATCGCGGTGGCGGCGATCGCCATCTCGACCGTCAGCCGCGTCGCGACGACGGTCCGCCAGAACACGTCGCGTCCCAGCGCGTCGGTGCCCAGCCAGTGCGCGCCGGAGGGGCCCTGGCGGATGTCCGCGCTCAGCGCGTCGGCGCGTCCCTGCCACAGCATCGGCGCGACGACGGCGACCACCACGATCAGGGCGGCCAGGACGAGGCCGGCGACGAGGGGCGCCGGAAGCCGGTTGCGTCTCATGAGCGTCTCCTCGTCAGCACTCGCGGATCGAGCAGGCCCAGCGCGACGTCGACGATCAGGTTGATCAGGACGGCGACCAGCCCGAGGACGAGGATGATCCCCTGGACCTCCGGGTAGTCGCGCTTGACGATCGCCCGGACGATCTCCGAGCCGATGCCGGGCATGTTGAAGACGTTCTCGGCGACGACCGTCCCACCGAGCAGCGCGACGAGGATGAGGCCGCCGAGCGTCAGCGTGCTGGTCACGACGTTGGGGACCACGTGCCGCAGGAGCAGGCGCGTGTTCGACAGCCGCTTGCTCATCGCCATCGTGATGTAGTCCTGGGACAGCACCGTCGCGGTCTCGTTGCGCACCAGGCGGGTGAGCACCGCCGCCGGCGCGATGGCGATGGACAGCGCGGGCAGGATCATCGAGGTGAACCCCGCGCCGCCCTGCACGGGCAGCCAGCGCAGGGTCAGCGCGAACACGAAGACGAGCAGGGTCCCGGCGACGTACTCCGGCATGGCGCCGAGGACCGAGGCGCCGACGCCGAACGACGACGTCGCGGCGCGGGCGCGTCCGCGCTGCTGCGCGACCCCGACCGCGGTGCCGAGCGGTATCGCCACGGCCAGCACGACGACCAGCGCGCTCGTCGCCAGCGCGATCGTGAGCGGCAGCCGCTGGGCGAGCATCGACGACACCGGCTGGCCGGTGGTGAAGGAGGCGCCGAGGTCGCCGTGCGCCAGTCCGCCGAGGTAGGAGCCGAACTGCCGCCACAGGGGCTCGGTCAGCCCGAGCCGCTCGCGGACCTGCCGCACCTCCTCCTCGCCGGCGGTCAGCCCGACGATCTGCCGGGCCGGATCGCCCGGCACCCAGCGCACGATCATGAAGGTCACGACGACGAGGAAGGCGAGCACGGCGGCGACGCCGCCGAGGCGCCGGGCGAGGTAGCCGGTCCACGGGGAACCGGCCACCCGCCGGGCGAGCCCGCGGCTCGCCGCCGACGCGCCTGCGGCGGTCGTCACCATCAACCGGCCGCCTTGGCGACGCGGATCGAGGCCGGCACCGCGAACCCGTTGACGACGCTGCCGCTCGTCCCGCCCGCGAACAGGACGTGCACCGGCGCGGTGGCCAGCGGCAGGACGTCGACGTTGCGCAGCAGCGACTGCTGGAAGGTCGTCAGCGCGGCGCACTTCTCTTCGGCCGAGCCGGTCGCGGCCTGGTCGTAGGCCCGCGCCGCCTCCGGGTTGTTCGTCGCGCCGATGTTGAGGCCCTTCGGCGGCGCGTCGTGCACGAAGAACTGCCCGACCGGCAGGAAGCTCGACAGCCGGTTGCCGTACACGAAGATCGTGACGTCCCAGTCGTTCTTGCCGCCGAACAGGTCCGACACCCACGCCTGGTTGTCCATCGTGCGGACCGTCGCGGTGGCGCCGGCCGCCTGCAGCGCGGACATGACCTGGTCGTTGGCCGCGCCGCCGGCCAGGATGTTGGTGCCGATGACCTGGAGCTTCACGCCCTTGAGGGCCTTGGCGGCCGCGGCCGCGTCGTACTTGGGGACCAGGGCGTTCGAGCCGCTGTCGAAGCACTCGTAGGAGGGACGGCCGAGGCTGGAGATCAGCTCGCCGGAGCCGAAGCTCTGCACCTTGTTCAGAACGGAACGATCCAAGGCCTGGGCGATCGCGAGCCGGACGCCGCGGTCGGCGGTCGGATGTCCGACGGTCTCGTTGAAGACGAGCATCGTGTCGGACTGCGGCGAGGTGCGGACGGTGATCCCGCCGGTCGACTTGAACCGGTCCCACGCGTTGGAGGTGAACGAGGGGATCTGGAGCTCACCGGTGGAGGTCAGGTTGGCCCGGGTGTTCTCGTCGTCCACGACCTTGAGCACCAGTTTCTTCGGCGGCTCGCCCGCCGTCTGGGCGGCGTACGCCGGACCCCACGCGTACTGCGGCCGCCGGGTCAGCGTGTAGCTGGAGCCGGTGACCTGCGACTCGGAGACGAAGGCGCCCGTGCCGGCGGACTTCGTCCGCAGGCTCGACGGGTCCTTCATGCCGGACGGGCAGACGATGCCGGCGAACGGTCCGGTCATTCCGGGCACCAGGTCCGACCAGGCCTTCGCCATCGTGATCGTCACCGAGTCCGCGGTCGACGTCGCCTTCGCCGAGTTGCCCGGGCCGATCGCCTGGCGCACGAGCGGCGCCTTGGTCGCCGGATCGAAGAGCCGGTTCAGCGACGCCGCCACCATCGCGCCGGTCAGCGCCGTGCCGTCCGAGCAGGTGACGCCGCCGCGGAGGTGGAAGGTGGCGGTCTTCGGGGTGGACTTCCATGTGTCCGACAGCCCGGGGACCAGCTTCCCGGACGGGTCGAAGGCGACCAGCGTGTCGTACAGCGCGGCGAGGGCGACGGAGTCCTGGAACGTGCTCGCCTGGGTCGGGTCGTAGCTGCTGACCGGGCCGTCGAGGGTCATGGAGACGACGCCGTTCGTGACGTTCGGCGGCGCCTTGGCCGCGGAGCCCGATGTTCCGCCGCAACCGGCGGCGAGGGCCGCGCTGACGGAGACACTCGCGACGACTGCCCGATGCCCCATACGAATTCTCATGGTGGTCCTTCGGTGATGTGCCGGATGGGAGGTGCGGTGCCCCGGGAGCCGGGCGCCTGGCCGTGTTCATCAAAGTGAACTTGTGTCGGCCATGGTGACGACCCGGCTATCCCGATGTCAATATGTTGAACGCACGAATCAGGCGCAGCCGGATCGGCTGCGCCTGGGGGTTCCGTATGTCAGAACGACGGTGGGGTCATGGCGCCGACGAGCACGGCATTGCGGTCGGTGGCGTTGCGGTACCAGTGCGACAGGCCGGAGTCGTAGGTGATCGAGTCGCCCTCGTGGAGCGTGTGCACGGTGCCCGCGATGCACACCATGAGCTCGCCCTCGGTGATCAGGATGCACTCCTCGCCGGGGTGCTCGAACGGCGCGCTCTCGTTGCTCCACCCGGCGGCGACCTGTGCCTTGATCATGCCGAGTCGGCCGTTCATGTGCGGCGTGATCAGCGTGTACTCGAGGTTCTCGTCGGCCAGCAGCAGGCGCCGGTGGGTGCCGGCGCGGACCAGGGCGCCGGCCTCGGTGTCGGCGAGGAAGAACCGCCCGACCGGCACGTCGAGCGCCTGCGACAGCTTCACGAGCGTCGTGAAGGAGGGGTTTCCCTGGCCGCGCTCGATCTGGCTCAGCAGGCCCGGGCTCAGGTCGGAGGCCAGGGCGAGGGCGGCGATGCTGAGGCCGGCGGCGTGGCGCAGCTCGCGCACGAGGTTGCCCACGACCGCCATGGACGGCGTCGGGTTGCCCGGTCTACCGGCCTCGGTCGGCCCTGCGCTGCGCGGCATGGTGACAGCCTGCCCGACCCGGGCAGGTGGCGTCAATATAGTGAACAGCGCGGAGCGCCGGCGTCCGGATCGACATCGTCCTTGACGCCCTTCTCGGCGTAAGTATAGCTTACGGCCCCTAAGTGACAGTAACGATGTGGTGAATCCGCCACGAGAAGCGAGGGGGCGTTGACCAGCGTGTTCGAAACCTCCCTGAGCGGTCTGCTCACCGGCCGGGTCGCCCTGGTCACCGGTGCGGCCGGCGCGCTCGGCGAATCGATCTGCCGGGCCCTCGCCCGGGCGGGCGCCGAGGTCGTCGGCGTCGACCTGGTCGAGGGCGGCGCCTGCGACTTCGTCGCGGACGTGGCGACGGCCGAGGGCAACCGGCTCATGGTCGCCGAGGCCCTGCGCCGCCACGGGCGCCTCGACGTGCTGGTCCTCAACGCCGGCGTGCAGTTCGTCGCGCCGATCCCCGAGTTCCCCGAGGAGCAGTGGGACCGGCTCATGGGCGTGATGGTCAAGGGCCCGTTCCTGGCCATGAAGGCCGCCTGGGCGGAGCTGACCGGCCGCCCGGCGTCGCGCGTCCTGATCACCTCCTCCGTCTCCGGCATGGTGGCCGAGCCGTTCAAGGCCGCGTACGTCTCGGCCAAGCACGCGGTCAACGGCCTCACCAAGGTCGCCGCGCTGGAGGGGGCGCCGCACGGACTGACCGTCAACGCGGTCGCCCCCGGCTGGATGTCGACGCCGATGGTCGAGCGCCAGCTGCCGGAGCAGATGGCCCTGCGCGGCCTCACCCGGGAGCAGGTGCTGGAGCTCCTGCTCGACCGCCAGCCCGTCAAACGCCTGATCGGCACGGACGAGGTCGCCGCCCTGTTCGCGTTCCTCGCCAGTGATCTTTCCTCCGCGGTGACCGGCGTCTGCCTACCGGCGGACCTCGGCACGCTCGCGTCCTGAAGTACCCACCGTTACCGAAGGGATCAGCCATGTTGCGCGACAAGTACGAGCCGTGCGTCCTCACCGCCGCCGTGACCGGCGGCGACGTCCTCCCGAGCCAGAGCCCGCACATCCCGTGCGGCGCGGAGGCCATCATCGAGGAGGCCGTCGCCGCCGCCGAGGCGGGCGCCACGTGCGTCCACCTCCACGCCCGCGAGGCCGACGGCCGCCCCTCCGGCGACCCCGGCCTGTTCCGCGAGATCGTGGCCGGCGTCCGCGAGCGGACCGACGCCGTCATCAACATCAGCACCGGCGGCACTCCGGGGATGCCCGAGGAGCAGCGCCTCGCCGGCATCCGCGCCTGCCGGCCGGAGATCGGCACCCTGAACCTCGGGACGATGAACTACGAGGGCTTTCCGAACAAGGCGCGCTGGCCGAAGGTACGGCACGCCTGGGAGCAGGAGGTCCTGGACAAGTCCGGCGAGGGCGTGTTCACCAACACGCTCGGCACCATCCGCCGCTTCGCCGCCGAGTTCCGCGACCTGGGCGTGACGCCGGAGCTGGAGGCCTACGACCTCGGGCACCTGTCCATGATCCGCTTCCTGCTCGACGAGGGCACCCTCGAAGGGCCCGTGCGGATCCAGCTCGTGCTGGGCGTGCTCGGCGGGGCCGGCAACGCCCTGGACGACTTCTTCGTGCTGTCCCAGGCGGCCGCCCGTATCCTCGGACCGGACGCTGCGAGCCTCAGCGTGGCCGCGACCGGTTTTCCGGGCGAGTTCCGCCATGTCGCGACCGCGCTGTCGTGGGGCGCCGACTGCCGGGTGGGCCTGGAGGACAACATCCGGGTCCGCCGCGACCGGCAGGCGGAGAGCAACGCGGAACTCGTCCACGTCGCCACCGGCCTCGCCGATCTGCTGGCCAGGCCGATCGCGACGCCCGACGCGCTGCGCAGCGAGCTCGGTCCCTGGTACAAGGCCTCATAGAGGAGTGAAAGCGAATTGGCTGCTCGTCCGCCGGCACATCACCAGAGCGGCAGCAAGCGCCCCGGCCACTTCGGCGGTCCGCCCGCCGAAGGCGCCCGCGGCGACGAGGTGCCGGACGGTGACGCCGACGCCGTCAAGACGCTGCTGGGCCGCAACATCAACAGCCTGCGGACCCAGCGGGGAATGGCGGTCCGCGACCTGGCCGAGCAGGCCGGTGTGTCAGCGGCGTTCATCTCGCAGGTCGAGCACGGAACGGCGTCGCCCTCGGTGCCGACCCTGGTCCGCATCGCGCAGGCGCTGCGGGCCCACATCGGCGACCTGTTCCAGGCGACCCTGTCGCGCAGCCAGATCGTCCGGCAGGACGAACGCGCGGCGTACGAGTACCCGGACCGCGGCATCACCGAGGCCCAGGTCAGCTCGGACGCCAGCGGGTGCCTGGAAGTGCTGTGGGTGAAGCTCGAACCCGGTGGCGGAACCGGCCCGGAGCTGTTCGCCCACGGCGCGGACACCGAGTTCGTGTTCGTCCTCAAGGGGCAGGTCGCCATCACCGTCGGGTCGGAGACCCACCGCCTCTCCGCGGGGGACAGCCTCACCTTCCCCGGCAAGGACGTCCACGGCAGCCAGAACCTGTCCCGCGGTTCCTCGGAACTGCTCTGGGTGCAGACCCCGGCCTCGTACTAGAAGAGGTCTCGGCGCGCACCCTTCGCCCTGTCCCTACGGTCGTCGGGAAACGCCAGTGAACCTCTCCGAGAAGCCGACCGGCTTCGTCGCCATGCCCCAGGGCTCCGTCGCGTACTGGCGCGCCGGCACTCCCGGCCGGACCCCGCTCGTGTGCCTGCACGGCGGGCCCGGCCTGCCGCACTCCTACCTGGCGCCGCTCGCCCGGTTGGGCGCCGACCGGGAAGTCATCTTCTACGACCAGGCGGGATGCGGCGAGTCCGGCCGGCGGCCGCCCGAGCCGTCGTGGTCGATCCCGTACTTCGTCGAGGAGTTGCGGGCGGTCGTGGCGGCCCTGGGCCTGGAGGAGTTCCATCTCTTCGGCAACTCCTGGGGCGGGTGGCTCGCCCTGGAATACGCGCTAGGAGACCCGCCCGCGCCGCCGGTGTCGCTTTCGCTCAACAGCTCTCCGCCGAGCGTGGCGAGCTGGATCAGCGGGGTGCGCGCGCTGCGCGCCCGGCTTCCGGAGGACGTGGTCCGGACGCTCGACGAGCACGAGCGGGCCGGCACGGTCCGTTCGCGCGAGTACCGGGACGCCCTCGCCGTCTTCAACCGCCGGCACATGTGCCGGGCGCGGCCGTGGCCCGCACCGCTCAAGTCCGCGCTCGGCGGCTTCGGCGACGAGGTGTACGCGGCGCTGTGGGGGACGAGCGAGTTCGGCCCGGTCACCGGCGCGCTCGCGGACTGGGACGTCACACCGCGCCTGCCGCGGATACGCGTGCCCACCCTGGTCACCTGTGGACGGCACGACGAGGCCGTCCCGGAGCACATGTCGGTGCTGGCGGACGGCATCGCCGGCGCCCGGTTCCGGGTCTTCGACGACAGCTCGCACATGGCTTTCCTCGAAGAACCGGACGCCTTCATCGCCGAGCTGTCGGCGTTCCTGACCGACGTCGAGGCGCGGCGCCGGTGAACCCTCTTTCGACAAGGACGGGACGATGAGCGAAACCAAGGTCGGCCGGATCGGCCCCAAAGCGACGGCGCAAAGCCCGGAGGCGGTGTGCTCCAGCGCGCACCCGCTGGTCACCGACGCGATGCTCGACATCCTGCGCGAGGGCGGCAACGCCATCGACGCGGCGATCGTCGGAAGCCTGCTCAACGCGACGATCCAGCAGGACATGACCGGCCACGCGGGCACGGTCACGATGCTGTTCTGGGACGCCGAGCAGGGCCGGTGCCACGAGCTCAACAGCATGGGCACGATCGTGCCGGGGCTCGCGCCGTTCCGCCCGGTCGCCATCTCGTCGGGGCCGTACACCGCGATCCCGGAGGGGCCCTGCGCGGTCATCCCCGGCTTCATGCCGGGGCTCAAGACGATGCACGAGCGGTTCGGGTCGCGGCCGTGGGACCGGCTGTGCGCGCCGTCGATCCACTGGGCCGAGGAGGGCCACGAGGTCGACTCCTTCGAGCACCTGGTCCTCGGCCACAGCGCCGAGCTGTACATGAACACCGCCTCCGGGCGGCGCCACTTCACCCCGGACGGGCACCTGCCGCAGGCCGGGCAGCGGTGGCCGAAGCCGGAGCTGGCCCGGACGCTGACGAAGCTGGCCGCCGAGGGACCGGACCTGTTCATCGACGGTGAGTGGGCGCGGCTGTTCGTCGAGCGGGCGAACGAGGTCGGCTGGCCGATCGAGATGCGGCACATGCGCCAGGACGAGCCCCGGTGGGGGAACGGCCTGCGCTACCGGCACGGCGGCGTCGAGGTCGTCCAGCAGGCGCCGCCGGAGCGCCAGGCCGTCATGTCGGCGATGGTCCTCGGCATCCTGCACGAGCTGGGCGTCGCCGAGCTCGGGCACTACGCCGAGTCGCCCGAGTCGCTGTACTACATGGCGCACGCGCTGCGCCGGGCCGCGTACGAGACCGGGTTCATCAACGACCCGGAGGTGTTCGAGGACCCGAGCAGCGTGCTGATGTCGCGGGAGTACCACCGCGCGCTCGCCGCCGTGCTCCGGATGAGCCGCACCAAGGTGGACCTCACCGAGCACGTCCGGCTCAGCTCGGCGCCGGGCGCGCTGGGCGAGGCGACCGGCCGGACGGGCGAGTCCGTCGGCAGCTGCGAGCTGAGCGTCGTCGACGCCCAGGGCAACTGGGTCCAGCTCGTCAACACGGTGCAGGGCGGAGGCGTCCCGGGCCAGGTCATCGGCGGCGTGCCGATGATCGGCAGCACCATGACGAGCAGCCTCACCGCCATGCTCGGCGGCTGGCTGACCGGCGGTGGGCGGATCCGCTCGGTCATCGGCAACACGCTGCTCCTGCGGGACGGCCGCCCGTGGCTCGCCCTCGGCACGCCCGGCATCCCGCACATCACGGTGCCGCAGGTCATGACGAGCATCCTCGAACACGGCCTGGACCCGTACGCGGCCGACGACGCGCCCCGCATGCTCCCGCTCGCCGACGACTACTCGGTGACGGTCGAGAGCCGCCTGCCCCCCGAGGTCGTCGCCGAGGTCGCCCGCATGGGGGTCCTGGTCCGTCCGATGGCGCCGTACCAGTACCAGATGGGCAGCTTCCACATGACCTGGCGCGACGACACGGGAACGCTGCACGCGTCCGCCGGCCCCCGCCGCGCCGGCCAGGCCGCAGGCCTCTGACCGACACGAAGTGAGGCGGCGGACCCCGACTCCCGTAGGGGAGCCGGGGAGCCGCACGTCAGACCGCTGGAACGCCCCCCACTGGTCCGCCAACGCCCGAACCCAAGCCCACGGCCTCCACACCCCACCCCAAACAGCCACTAATGCGGGTTTAACCCTTTGGGGGGTCTGATGGGCGGGCCGGGGCAGGGTGCTTCGGGGAGAGGGCGCCATGAGGGTTGTGGTTGCGGGGGTTGTCGCGGGGCTTGTGCTGGGTGTCGCCGGCTGTGGGGGTGACGGTGGGGGTGGGGTGGCCGCGTCGGGATCTGCTTCGCCTCGGCGGTCGGTTTCTCCGGAGGATGCGCAGCTGAAGTTCGCGCAGTGCATGCGGGAGAACGGGGTGGACGTTCCCGATCCGGGGAGTGGGGACGGGCACGCGCTGCGGCTGGGGAAGGGGGGCGACCGCACGAAGCTGGAGGCGGCGCTGAAGAAATGCCAGTCGTGGCTTCAGGCGGGCGGGAAGATGCCCGATCTCCAGGATCCGAAGGTGCGCGACCAGTACGTCAAGTTCACGCAGTGCATGCGCGAGCACGGGGTCGACATTCCGGATCCGGGGCCGGACGGGCAGTTCAAGCTGCCCACCGGGCAGGTCGACCGGGGGCAGGCGGAGAAGGCGCGGGAGGAGTGCAAGGGCAGCCTGCCGGGGGCCGGGAAGTGAGGCGGGTCGCGGTCGCGGGCGGGGTCGCGGTGGTCGTGGTCGTCGGCGGTGGCCTCGCGTTGACCAGGGACGGGGACCGGGCGCAGGGGGCGCAGGCTCCGCTCGCGACGGCGGTCGTCAGCCGGGGCGACGTCGTGGACACCGAGAAGGTGGACGGGAAGCTCACCTACGGCGACGTCCGGGACGTGTGGACGGGCATGTCCGGTGTCGTGACGTGGACGCCGGAGCCGGGCGCGACCGTTCGGCGCGGGGAGACGCTGTTCTCTGCGGCGGCCAAGCCGGTGACGTTGATGTACGGCGGCCGGCCCATGTACCGGACGCTGCGTCAGGGCGTCTCTGGGAAGGACGTCCGGCAGCTCGAAGAGAACCTGCGGGCTCTCGGCTATGGCGGAATGACCGTGGACGGGGAGTTCACCGGGGCCACGCAGACCGCCGTTGAAAAGTGGCAGGACGACCGGGGGTTGGAGGAGACCGGGCAAGTCGACCCTGGTCAGGTCGTCTTCCTGGGCGGGGCCGTGCGGGTGCGGGAGGTCAAGGCGCCCGAAGGGAAGCGGATCGTGCAGGGGCAGCCCGTGCTGGCGGTGGCCGGGACCAGGCGGGTCGTGCACGTCGATCTGGACGCCGACAAGCAGGATCTCGCCAGGGAGGGCGCCCGGGTCTCGGTGGAGCTGCCCGGTGGGGCGACGGTCAAGGGGACGATCAGCGAGGTCGGCGGCGTCGCCGAGACGACCGGGTCGGGGCAGGACCAGAAGACCACGATCGGGGTCGACATCTCGGTGGGGAGCGCGAAGACGGGGCGGCTGGACGAGGCGCCGGTCGGCGTCGAGTTGGAGAGCGAGCGGCGGAAGGGCGTGCTGTCGGTGCCGGTTGAGGCGCTGCTGGCGCTGCGGGAGGGCGGCTTCGGGGTCGAGGTCGTGGACGGTTCCCGGCGCCTGGTGCCCGTGGAGGCCGGAGTGTTCGGCGGCGGGCGGGTCGAGGTCTCCGGGAGCGGGCTCCGCGAAGGCATGAAGGTCGGGGTGCCCGCCGAATGAACGACAGGGGTTCGGACATCGTGGAGCTGGCCGGGGTGGTCAAGGAGTACGCGGGCGGTGTCGCGGCGCTGCGGGGGGTCGATCTGGTGATCGCGCCGGGGGAGCTGGTGGCGATCGCCGGGCCGTCCGGGTCGGGGAAGTCGACGCTGCTGCACATGATCGGGACGCTGGACCGGCCGACGCGGGGGAGCGTGCGGGTCGCCGGGCACGAGGTCGCGGGACTCGGGGACCGGGAGCTGTCGGCGCTGCGGGCGCGGTACATCGGGTTCGTGTTCCAGCAGTTCCACCTGGCCGCGGGGGTGAGCGCCCTCGACAACGTCGCCGACGGCCTCCTGTACGGCGGGGTCGGGCTCCGGGAGCGGCGGGAGCGGGCGCGGGCGGCGCTCGGGCGGGTCGGGCTGGCGGAGCGGACGGCGCACCGGCCGCACGAGCTGTCGGGCGGCGAGCAGCAGCGGGTCGCGGTCGCGCGGGCGGTCGTGGGCGAGCCCGCACTGCTCCTGGCGGACGAGCCGACCGGCAACCTCGACTCCGCGGCGGGCGCGGAGGTGCTCGCGTTGCTGGACGGGCTGAACCGCGCCGGCACCACCGTCGTGGTCATCACGCATGACGCGGAGGTGGCGGCCCGGGCACCGCGGCGGGTCCGGGTCCGGGACGGGATGATCGTCGCGGACGAGCGGGCGGGGGCGGGGAGCCGATGAGGCCCGCGCGGCTCGGTGCGGGCGACGTGCTGCGCGTCGGGCTCGGCGGGCTCCGGGCCCGCCCGGCGCGGGTGGTGCTGTCGGCCCTCGGCATCGCGATCGGGATCGCGACCGTGGTCGCGGTCATCGGGATCTCCTCCTCCGGCCGGGAGGACCTGCTGCGGCGGCTCGACCGGCTCGGCACGAACCTGCTGACGGCCGAGCCGGGCGACACGCTGTTCGGCGACGGCGCGGAGCTGCCCGAGACGGCGCCGGAGATGGTGCGGCGGATCGGGCCCGTCACGGCGGTCGGCGCGACCGGGTCGGTTGAGGCCACCGTCCGCCGCACCGACAGGATTCCGGAGGAGGTCACGCAGGGGATCGCCGTGCAGGCCGCCACGGACGGGCTGCTCGGGACCCTCGACGTTGGGACGGCGAGCGGGCGCCGGCTGGACGCGGCCACCGAGGGCCGCCCCGTCGTGGTGCTCGGAGCGGAGGCGGCGCGGCGGCTCGGCCTGGACCGGGCGGGCGGCCAGGTCTGGATCGGCGGGCGGTGGTTCGTCGTCCTCGGAGTGCTCCGGCCGGCGGAGCTGGCCCCGGAGATCGACCGCTCCGCCCTCGTCGGCTGGGACGCCGCGCGCCGGTACCTCGGCTTCGACGGGCACCCCACGAGGATCTACGAGCGCTCCGCCGACGCCTCGGTCGGCGACGTCCGGGACGTCCTCGCCCGGACGGTGAACCCCGAGCGGCCCGAGGAGGTCCGGGTCAGCCGGCCCTCCGACGCCCTGGAGGCGCGGGCCGCGGCGTCCGGGGCGTTCACCGGGCTGCTGCTCGGGCTCGGGGCCGTCGCGCTGCTGGTCGGCGGGGTCGGGGTCGCCAACACGATGGTGATCTCGGTGCTGGAGCGGCGCCGCGAGATCGGGCTGCGCCGGTCGCTCGGCGCCACCCGCGGCCAGGTCCGCGTGCAGTTCCTCGCCGAGTCGCTGCTGCTGTCGGCGTTCGGCGGCGCGGCGGGGGTCGTGCTCGGCGCGGCGGTGACCGCGGGGTTCGCGCTGTGGAAGGGGTGGCCGCCGGTCGTGCCGGCGTGGGCGCTCGGCGGCGCGCTCGCCGCGACCCTGGCGATCGGGACGGTCGCGGGCCTGTATCCGGCGGCGCGGGCGGCGCGGCTGCCGCCGACCGCGGCGCTGGCGGCCGCGTGACTGGTCACGATCTGCCCGATCAGTGCATGATTGTGACGTCGACCCGCCCTGGGGGAGGTGCCTCAACCGCCATGCCGGTGCCACGCCCGCTCCGCGAGCGCTGCAGGGAGTTCCTCGGGATCGACGGGGAGATCCGCTACATCTTCCCCGCGATGACCTACGGCGGCGGCGCGGGCTTCATCTTCGTCGTCACCGGCGACCAGGTCTCGGTGATCTCCACCGGTTCGCTGAGCCGCAGCACCCCGAAGAGCATCTGGGGCAGTTACCCGCGCGGCACCCGGATCGGGCCGGTGGAGACGGGCGTCGGCGCGTCGTTCGAGTTCGCGGGCGCCGTGTTCGAGCTCGACGACGAGTACGTCCCGGTCGTCAACGCGGCCGACGCCGAGGTCTTCGCCCGCGACAGCCTTCCCCGCGACCCGCTGCCCGACCTGTGACGCGGCGTCAGGACGTCGGCGCCGGCTCGGTGGCCTTGGCCGGGGCGGGCTTGGACGGCGACGGGTTGCGCAGGAACAGCACCATCACCGGCACCAGGTAGGCCGCCCACATGATCAGCTGAAGCCAGGTGATCTGCGGGGTGACGTTCAGGACGCCCTGGAAGACGGTCTGCATCCAGTCGCCGGCGCCGCCGAACTTGGCGAAGAAGGCGTGCGGCTCCAGCGCGACCGCGTGCAGGCCGGGGAACACCTCGGCCTCCTGGAGGTCGTGGAAGCCGTAGCCGAACACGCCGGCGGCGACGACGATGAGCGCGGCGCCCGTCCAGGTGAAGAACCGCCTGAGGTTGATCTTGAGGCCGCCGCGGTAGAGCAGGTAGCCGAGGGCGACGGCGACGGCGAGGCCGAGGAACGCCCCGGTGATCGGCTGGGTGGACCCGCCGGAGGAGTTGGAGATGTTCGTCCACAGGAACAGCGCGGTCTCCAGGCCCTCGCGCCCGACGGCCAGGAACGCGACGGCGGCGAGGGCGAGCGGGCCGACGTCGAGCGCGCCCTCCAGCCTGCCCTCCAGTTCGGCCTTCATGAACCGGGCGGTCTTGCGCATCCAGAAGACCATCCAGGTGACCAGCCCCACCGCGACGATCGACAGGACGCCGCCGAACAGCTCCTGCGTCTTGAACTGCATCTCCGACGACGCGGCGCTCAGCGCGATCCCGAACCCGCACGCCAGGACGACGGCGGCGCCGATGCCCGTCCAGACGGGCAGCAGGGCCCGGCGGTTGCCGGTCTTCACCAGGTACGCGATCAGGATGCTCACGACCAGGGCGGCCTCGAGCCCCTCACGCAGGCCGATGAGGAAGTTGCCCAGCAGCATCGACGCACTCCTCGGGGGGTCACACGGACGTTTTAGGCAAAGCTAACCTAAGCCAGTGTGTGCCTCGCGACCGCCCCGTGCAAGTCCGGTCTAGAGCTCGCCCTTGCCGTCGAGGCGCAGGAACGCCTTGGCGATCGGCTGGGCGGTGAGCTCGACCTGCCAGCCGCGGGCGCCGAGGTCGCGCAGGGCGTCGCCGATCGCGGACGCCGACGACTCCGGCGGGGGCGTCCACGCCAGCCGGCGGACGAAGTCGGGCTGCACGAGGTTCTCCGACGGCATCGAGTGCTCGTCGGCGAGCGCGGCGACGACGGCGCGGGCGGCGGTGAGCCGCTTGGCGGCCTCCGGGTCGCGGTCGGCCCAGCGGTGCGCGGGCGGCGGCCCGTCGCCGGGCAGGTTGGACTCGGGCAGCGCGCGCTCGCCGAGCTCGCGGGCGCGGGCGACGGCGCGCAGCCACGCCGACTGGTGCCGGCGGGCGCCGCGGCCCCGCATCGTCGGCAGGGCCTGCAGCTCGGCCGGGGTCTTCGGGGACTTCTGCGCCAGCTCGATGATCGCCGCGTCCTGGAGCACCCGGCCGGGGGACAGGTCCCGCTCCCGGGCGATCTTGTCGCGGGCCTCCCAGACCTCGCGGACGGCGGCGAGCGCGCGCCGGTTGCGCACCCGGTGGATGCCGGACGTGCGGCGCCACGGGTCGGGACGCGGCGGCTTCGGCGGCGTGGTCAGGATCGCCGCGAACTCCTCCCGCGCCCACTCCAGCTTGCCCGCCGCCTCCAGCTCCTCCCCGAGCGCGTCGCGCAGCTCGACCAGCAGCTCGACGTCCAGGGCGGCGTAGCGCAACCAGTCCTCCGGGAGGGGGCGCGTCGACCAGTCGGCCGCCGAGTAGCCCTTCTCCAGCACGAAGCCGAGCACGTTCTCGACCATGGAGCCGAGACCGACACGGGGGTAGCCGAGCAGCCGCCCGGCCAGCTCGGTGTCGAACAGCCGGCGCGGGACGAGACCGACCTCGGCCAGGCACGGCAGGTCCTGGTTGGCGGCGTGCAGCACCATCTCGGCGTCGGCGAGCGCGGCGTCCAGCCCGGACAGGTCAGGCAAGGCGACCGGGTCGATCAGTGCGGTGCCGGCGCCCGCGCGGCGCAGCTGGATCAGGTAGGCGCGCTGCCCGTACCGGTAGCCGGAGGCCCGCTCGGCGTCGACCGCGACGGGCCCGGTGCCCGCGGCGAACGCCGCGATGACGCGTTCCAGGTCGGCCGGGGCGGTGAGCACCGGCGGGACGCCCTCGCGCGGCTCCAGCAGCGGGACGGCGGGGGGACCGGTGTCGGCCTCCAGGGTCGCCGGGCCGGGGTCCGCCCCGGCCGGCCCGGGAACGGTCCCGGGAGGGGTCGCCGCCGTCTTCTCCGCACCGGCGTCCCGTTCGGGGCCGGTGGCGCGCGTTTCGGACACTCCCACTTCTTCCGTGTTCTCCCCCGCCGCCTCGGTTTCGGACGCTGTGCTCACGCCCCCTACCGTACGTGGCTCAGCCGCCCCCGCCGCCCGGACGGTCCGGCAGCGAAGCGACACCGGCCGGCGGAAGCCCCGCCGTGGTGCACATCACCTCGCACCAGGCCAGCACGTGAGCGGTGAGATCGACGCCGGTCGGGGACCACGAGGCGCGCAGCTCCAGCTCCGTGGTGGACGGCTCGTCGCGCTTGTCGCCGAAGCTCTCCGACACCGCGCGGGTGATCGTCCCCGACACCCCGGCGTAGCCGGCGGGCTCCAGGGCCTCCAGCAGCCAGTCCCACGCGACGGAGCCGATCAGCTCGTCGGCGGCGATGTCGGGCTCCAGGTCGGCGCGGATGTAGGCGACGACGCGGAAGCCGTTCGTCCATCCGGAGCGGCCGTCGGGGTCGTACAGGACGATGAGGCGGCCCATGGCGACCTCGGTGTCGTCGTCGCGGTAGACGCTCCCGGACATGGCCGCCGCGTACGGCGCCAGGCTCTGCGGGGCGGGCATGTCCTCCAGGTCGAGCTCCGGCCGGAGGGCGGGCCCGTCGAGGATCTCGCGCAGCGTGTCGACGGCCCGCTGGAAGGCAGGTGGGTTCATGGGTGGACCGGCCTGATCGCGGGGGAGTGACGGGTCGCCGGGCACCGGCTCGGGCCGGTGGCGGTGGGACGTGGCGGTGCCGCAGGTAGCGGCGGGTGGACGTGGAGGGGAGGCAGGCACGGCACAGGTTTCGTCTCGGGGGCCGGGCCGGTCAGGCCACGGCCCGCGCGGTGGCGGCGCGGGCGCGTGAGCGACCGCGCGCCGGGGCGGTCTCGCGGGCCCGGCGGAGGGCCGGGGCGGTGACGGCGGGTGGCAGGCCGACCAGGACGGCCGAACCGCAGTCGACGCAGGCCCGCTCGGGGCACTCCTCGCCGTGGCCGTCCTCGCACGGCGGCTGCTCGAACACCCGTTCATCACCGCAGGTGAAGCAGTACAAGGGGGAACCTCCCTCGGCTATGACACGCATCACGTTCGCACGCGCCGGTGACAGAATGCGGGACTTCGCTCGGCGTGTCCGGAAGTTCGTTGCGCCTCACGCGCCACTCCGGTGCTCTCCCGTCGGCTTTTCGTGGGACCATCACAACGTGACCGCTGACGCAGCCCGTTCGAACGACCACTCTGCGCGGACGCCTGACGACGGCGGCCTCGCCGAGAGCCCCTTCCTGCTCGCCTGCCGGCGGCGGCCGGTGCCGCACACGCCGGTGTGGTTCATGCGCCAGGCGGGGCGCTCGCTGCCGGAGTACCTGCGGATCCGCGAGGGCGTGCCGATGCTGGACTCGTGCGCCCGCCCCGACATGATCGTCGAGATCACGATGCAGCCGGTGCGCCGGTACGCCGTGGACGCCGCGATCTTCTACAGCGACATCATGGTGCCGCTCCGGGCGGTCGGCGTCGACCTCGACATCAAGCCCGGCGTCGGCCCGGTCATCGCCGATCCCATCCGCGACGCCGCGGGCATGGACGTCCTGCGCCCCCTCACGCCCGACGACGTCCCGTACGTGACCGAGGCCGTGGAGGGCCTGGTCGGCGAGCTGGGCTCCACGCCGCTCATCGGGTTCGCGGGGGGCCCGTTCACGCTCGCCTCGTACCTGATCGAGGGCGGCCCGTCCAAGAACCAAGAGCGCACGAAGGCCATGATGTACGGCGAGCCGGAGCTGTGGGCCCGGCTCATGGAGCGCCTGGCCGACCTCACGATCGCGTTCCTGAAGGTGCAGATCGCGGCCGGGGCGAGCGCCGTGCAGGTCTTCGACTCGTGGGTGGGCGCGGTCGCCGCGCAGGACTACCGCGAGTCCGTCCTGCCGCACGCCCGCCGCATCTTCGAGGAGATCGAGCCGCTCGGCGTCCCGCGCATCCACTTCGGCGTCGGGACGGGCGAGCTGCTCGGCCTGATGGGCGAGGCGGGAGCGGACGTCGTCGGCGTCGACTGGCGGGTGCCGCTGGACGAGGCCGTCAGCCGCGTCGAGCCGGGCAAGGCCCTGCAGGGCAACCTCGACCCGGCGGTCCTCTTCGCCCCGTGGGAGGTCGTGGAGCGCCGCGCCCGCGACGTGCTGGCCCGCGGCCGCACCGCCGAGGGGCACATCTTCAACCTCGGCCACGGCGTCCTGCCCTCCATGGACCCGGACGTCCTGGCCCGCCTCGCCGACCTCGTCCACGAGGCGAGCGCCGAAGACGCGCACTAGCGCGGTGACCACGAACATCCACCGGGCCAGGTGACACGCCGGAAGATCTCGACCGACCCCGGCCCGGACGCCTGGCCGGGATCGTGCGGGAAACGATCGTGCCGGTAGGATCTCCCTGATCATGGGGAGCGGGATTGTTCGGGATCTTCAAGCGGCGACGCGGGGACGAGCTGGCGGAGATCGAAGCCGAGATCACCGCGTTCGGTGAGGAGCTCGCGCGGTTGCCGCTCGACCTGGGCGAACATGGCGCCGACCTCGACCTGATGGCCGACTACGGTCGCGCCCTGGACGCGTACGAGCAGGCCAAGCTGGACATCCTGGGCGACCGTGACCGCGGGGACGCCGCCGATGTCCTGCGGAGCCTCGACCGGGGACGCCGCGCGCTCGCCCGCGCCGAAGCCGCCCTGTCGGGACGGCCCCTCTGCTTCTTCGACCCCCGCCACGGTCCGTCCGTGGACTGCGTCGCATGGGCCCCGCCGGGCGGCGCCGCGCGCGACGTCCACGTGTGCGCCGCGGACGCGATCCGCCTTACCGAGGGACTGCCGCCGATCGCGACGGGCGTCCGGCCGGAGACCCGCCCCGAGCGTCCGAGGGACACCGGTGACACGCGTCGGCCACGCGAGCCGAAGCAGGCGCCCCGGCCTCCCCGTCCGGCGGGGCGACCTGGGCCGTTCAAAGTGGCGCCCCCGAATCTGGGCAAGAAACACCACGTCAAAGGGCGAGGCGACGGCGAAGCGCTGCTGCACCGCCCCGCCTGGGACATTCCGTCGTTGGTCATCGTCCGTCTCCACGGAAGTGGGCGGATCGAACACGTCCAGCAGGGGAGGGCCGTGCGGCTGGCTAAAGAGCCGGGGCCGTTCCGGATTGTGCAGCCGCTCTCCCTGCGCACCGACTGGCCCGTCCAACTGCGCATCACGTGCACCGGCACATGGTCGGCATGGTTGCAGGCCGGTGACACCGTTCCGGTCATCGACCGCACCCTCGCCTCGCGAGGTCCGTTCATCTGCCGCTACGTCGGCGGAGCGGCGCGAATCCAGATGCAGCACAGGGAAGGGGGCAGGTACTCCGTCACCGAACTGACCCCGGAGTTCCACCAGGGCTCTCACGTCCTGTCCGGCAAGGGGATCTCGTCCGCCGAAGGTGAGGTGGCGGGCTCGGTCTTCCTCCACGTGGAGGCGAAGGGCGAATGGGTCATGAGAGTGACCTGAGCTAGGCGGGCGGAGGCGGTCCCTGCGGCGGCGCCTGCGAGGGTCCCTCGCCCGCGCCGACGGCAGCCTTCGCGCTCTGCGGCTCCCTCTCCGGCTCCCTCTCCGGCTCCGGCGCCGGGTCGGCCGCGGAGCGGGCGCGCCGCCGACGGCGCAGCGCGAGCGCCGGCAGCCCGACCACGGCGGCCGCGACGAGGAACGGCAGCAGCCAGCCCAGCACGGCGGCGACGCCGCCGACGAAAGCGGTGAAGGCGTGCCAGCCGTTCTCCAGCCCGCCGACGAATCCACCGCGGGGCTCGTCCTTCTCCGCCGGCGCGGCCCTGCTCACGAGCGTCACGGTCACGGTCGCGAACTGCGTGCGGTGCGCGAGCGACTTCTGGCGCGCCTGGAGCGCCTCCAGGTCGGCCTCCCGCTCGGAGATCTCCTGCTCGATGCTCATGATCTCGCCGACGGAGTTCGCCCGGCCGAGCAGCTTGCGGAACGACTCCAGCGTGGCCTTCGCGGACCGCACCCGCGCGTCGACGTCGGCCACCTCGCCCGTGACGTCCTCGGCCTGCTGGCTGAGCGACAGCTTGGTGCCGAGTTCGGTGCCGAGCCGGCCCAGCACCTCGGCGTACCGGTCGCCGGGGATCTTGAGCGCGATCTCGGAGCGGGCCGGGTCGCTCGACGTCGACTCCCGCTCGACGTAGCCGCCCGCCGCGGCGACCAGCTGCTTGGCCTTGGCGGCGGCGGCCTCCACGTCCCCGGCCCGCACCCGCAGGTCGGCGGTGTGGACGACCTCCCGCCCGGTGGGCAGGGGCGCCGCCGTCCGCTTCGCGCCCGCGCTCTGCGGGATGCCCTCGGCGCGGCGGGCGCCGCCGGGGAGGGCGGGGGCCGTGGCCACGCCCCGGGGGCCGGAGTCCGACGCCCCGGAGGAGTGGTCGCCGCTCCCGCACGCGGCCATGCCCGCGGCCAGCGGCAGGACGACCAAGGCACAGGTGATGCTCCTGACGATCCGCATGGGGCTTGGACGGGGTGCGGCGGATCACCGTTCCCCGGGACCGGTCGCGATCCGGGCACGAAGCGGGTACGCGGCGGTCACAGGCCGTCGTTGGTCACGGGCCGTCGGTCAGGACGACCGGACCGCCGATGTTCACGGACCCGAGCGTCCACAGGGCGCCGGTGCCGGGGACGACGGCGAGCGCGGTCGCGTAGATGTTGCTCCGGTTGGGCACGGCGGTGGTCGGGACGCGCTCCCAGGTCCCGCCGGAGTAGCGGAGCAGGCCGGGCTTGGCCGGCTCGTCGAGCGAATGCCCGAGCGCCCACAGCGTCCCGTCCCCGCCCTCGACGATCCTGGTGAGCGCGTTGAGGCCGGGCGGCGGGGCGACGCCCGTCCAGGCCGTGCCGTCCCAGTGCATCAGGACGGGTGAGGCCGGGGACGTGCGGTAGCTGATGCCGGTGGCCCACGCGTCCGTGGGGGAGAGGGCGATCACGTCGGTGAAGCCGGTCCCGGGTACGGGCTCGTGCACGGGGACGCTCTGCCAGGAGTGCCCGTCCCAGTGGTGCGCGACGAGCGTCTGGTCGGTGCGGGAGACCGTGCCGAGGAACCAGATGTCGTCGTCCGCCCGGATGTAGGACGCGTACTGCTGCATGTCCGGGATCGCGGTGATGTGCGTCCAGGTGTCGCCGGTCCGGCGGTAGACATCCCTTTCGGTGCCGACCCAGACGCCGTCGGCCCTCGCCTGGAGGTTCGCGGCGCGGGCGCCGGACGGCAGCGCCACCTGCTCGAACCGCGAGCCCGTGAAACGCGCCGCGTAGGGGGCCGTCGTCGCCGGGTCGCCCGGGCCGTACTTCGGGCCGGTGATCCACACGTCCTCCGGCCCGGCCGCGTCGACGTCGGTGATGGTGCCGCGGCTGGACAGGTTCTGCAGGTCGTACTCGACCCAGCGCGCGTCCTTCCAGCGCCGGACGACGGGGTTTCCGGGGATGCTCTGCCCGGTCCCCGGGATCGGGCCGGGCACCACCAGTTCGCCCTGGTTCCCGGCGATCCAGACGCTGTCGGGTGAGGCGGCGGCGACGTCGTAGAGGCTGTTGTTCGGCCAGAAGAACGGCAGCGGGACCGGCGCGAACCCGCCGCGGGACCCGGCCGAAGCGGGGGACGCGAGCCCGCCGGCCGCGAGCGCTCCGGCCGTGAGGGCGGCCGTGACGAGGAGGGAGGTCTTCCGAGGCATCATGTTTGCCAGTATTCACTGGCGAGGTATTGGGGATCTTGTCATCTCCGCGACAAAAACCGGGCGCCGGGCGCGGCGCCGACCCGCCCCGGTGCGCGGTCCGCCGGGGCGTCTGGAAGGCTGGAGGCATGACCACGTCCCATGCCGTTGTCGTCGGGGGCGGCATCGCGGGCCTCGCCGCCGCGCGCCTGCTCGCCCGCGAGGGCGTCCGGGTGACGGTCCTGGAGGGCTCCCCCCGGATCGGCGGAAAGCTGCGGGTCAGCGAGATCGCCGGTGTGCCGGTGGACGAGGGCGCCGAGTCGATGCTCGCCCGCCGCCCCGAGGGCCTGGACCTGGTGCGCGACCTCGGCCGCTCCGGCGACCTGGTGAACCCCGGCACCACGTCCTCGGGCATCCTCAGCCGCGGCGAGCTGCGGCCCATCCCGTCCGGCCAGGTCATGGGCGTCCCGTCCGACCTGAAGGCGCTCGCCGCCTCGCACGTGCTGTCGCCGGCCGGGCTCGCACGCGTCCCGCTCGACCTCGTGCTGCCGGAGACGCCGCGCGGCGGGGACGTCTCCGTCGCCGACTACGTCGGCGCCCGCCTCGGCGGCGAGGTCGTCGACCGGCTCGTGGAGCCGCTGCTCGGCGGCGTGTACGCGGGACGGGCCGAGCGGCTGTCCTTCGAGTCCACGCTGCCCGCCGTCGCCGCCGCCGCGCGCTCCCACCGGTCGCTGATCCACGCCGTCCAGGGCATCAGGAACGCCGCGCCGAAGGACCCCGGCCCGGTGTTCGCCACGCTGCCGGACGGGCTCGGCACGCTCCCGCACCTGCTCGCCGCCGACATCGCCGAGGCCGGCGGGACGGTCAGGACGGGCGCGACGGTCCGCGAGCTGCGCCGCCGCGAGAACGGCTGGCGGCTCACCGTCGGCCCGGCCCGCGGCCCCGAGCACCTCGACGCCGACGCGGTGGTGGTCGCGGTCCCGGCGGCCCCGGCGTCCCGGCTGCTGGAGCCGGACGTCCCCGCCGCCGCCCGGGAGCTGGGCGGCATCGAGTACGCCAGCATGGCGATCATCACGCTCGCCTACCGGGCCACCGCGTTCCCGCGGCTCCCTGAGGGCAGCGGCTACCTCGTCCCGAACGTCGAGTGCGACACCGCGCGCGGCGGCCGGGGGGTCAAGGCCGTCACGTTCAGCTCCCTGAAGTGGCCGCACCTGCGCGACCGCGAGCCGGGCGTCATCGCGGTGCGCTGCTCCATCGGGCGGTACGGCGAGGAGCATCTGCTCCAGCGGACCGACGAGGAGCTCACCGCGACCGCCATGGCCGAGCTCGCCGCGACGTGCGGCGTCACCGAGCTGCCCGCCGAGAGCCGGGTGACCCGGTGGGGCGGCGGCCTCCCGCAGTACAACGTGGGCCACGCCGACCGCGTGGCCAAGGTCCGGGCCGCGGTCGCCGGAGCGCCGGGGCTGGCCGTCGCGGGCGCCGCCTACGACGGCCTCGGCATCCCCGCGTGCATCGCCTCCGCGCGTGCCGCGGCGCTCCGCGTCCTGGACCATTTGCGCAGTCGAGAAGGAGTTGGACCATGACGGAGCAGCCGGGCAAGCCCAAGGCGCGCGAACTCAACAACGTCATCCGCTACACCATGTGGTCGGTGTTCCGGGTCGCGAACCCGGGGACCGTGGGCGAGCGGGACGCGGCGGAGGTGCAGGACCTCCTCGACCAGGCCGCCCAGAAGGACGTCACCACGCGCGGCGCCTACGACGTCGCGGGCCTGCGGGCGGACGCCGACTACATGTTCTGGTGGCACGCCCCCACGTCCGACGACCTGCAGGAGGTCTACACCCGGTTCCGGCGGACGGCGCTGGGCCGCGCGAGCGAGCCGGTGTGGTCGCAGATGGCGCTGCACCGCCCGGCGGAGTTCAACAAGAGCCACATCCCCGCGTTCCTCGCCGACGAGGAGCCCCGCGCCTACGTGTGCGTGTACCCGTTCGTCCGCTCCTACGAGTGGTACCTGCTGCCGGACGAGGAGCGCCGCGCGATGCTCTCCGAGCACGGCATGATGGCGCGCGACTACCCCGACGTCCGGGCCAACACGGTGTCGGCGTTCGCGCTCGGCGACTACGAGTGGATGCTGGCGTTCGAGGCCGACGAGCTGCACCGCATCGTCGACCTGATGCGGCACCTGCGGGGCGCGAAGGCCCGCCTGCACACCCGCGAGGAAGTGCCGTTCTACACAGGTCGCCGCAAGCCGGTCGCCGAACTGGTCGCCGGCCTGGCCTAGTCCGCGCATCACTCCGATTCGCGCGTGGGGCGGGGGCGGCCGGCAGTAAAGTGCCGTCCGTGACCAAGTCTCCCGCCCGGCACGCCCGCGGACGGCACGCCCGGCCGCCGTCCGAGTTCTCGGCCCGCCTGCACGCCCTGATCGCGTCCCTGCGGGGCTCCCGGCGACGCCGGCTGGGCCTCGCCGGAGCGGTGACGGCGACGGCCGCGGCGCTCGCGGCCGTCGCCGTCCTGGCGCTGCCCGGCGGCTCGGGCCCCGCCCCCCGCGCCGCCGTCGCCGCCCGAACGGCCGCCGCCCCGTCCCCGAACGAGCGCGTCGGCGCCGCCGGCGACCCCGACGAGATCACCGACGCGGTGCCGTACTTCGAGACGAAGGACCCGGGCAAGAAGGTCGTCAAGCACGTCACCGACGTCCGCCGCAGCGGCAGTTTCGTCCGCGTCTACACCGACCTCGGGGAGTCCGACGAGAACTCCGAGCCGGCCATCGACCTGTGCAAGTGGACGACCCAGTTCCTCGAGGACGGCGGCGACGACGAGCCCCGCGTCTTCGTGCACGGCAAGAGCGACGACAACGGCAGCGTCGTCCTCGCCAACAAGCAGAGCGACAAGGACGACTGCGAGGTCCCCGAGACCCGCTAGTAGTTGCCCGAGCCGTCGTTGTTGTCCCAGATGTTGTAGGCGTAGCCCGAGTACTGCGTGTCGGACAGGCGACTCTGCGAGGTGTTCCGGTTGACCCCGTTCAGAGCCCAGTCGTAGGGCAGGTCGAGCGGCTTGGGGTTGTCCATCTCCATGACGTGGCGGAGCTTGGCGTCCTCGACGGCGGCCGTGCCCAGCGCGGCGAGCCTGGTGACCGCGTCCGGTGCCGCGCCCTTCAACACGCCGAGCCCGGACGGTGTGCCGGACCCGGCGTCCGCGCGGAGCCTGCGCCGGGCCGCCTTCCCCTTGCGCGTAGGCCGGAGCCGGCCGCGGAACCCCCGGCGCAGGAGGCCCCTCTCGACCAGACCGCCCGCGACGGCGGCCACCTCGTCGGATTCGGCGACCGCGTCGAGGACGTAGCCGAGCTGGAAGCCGGTGTCGGGGACCTCGTCGAGAAGCGCGGCCTGGACCGCGTCCTCCGCCTCACGCTCGACGACGGTCACGCGCCGCGTGCCTCGCGACACCCGCACGCGGCGCTTCTCGTAGAGGGCGAGCAGCGCGACCCGCGCGGCCCGTGTGGGTCCGCCGCAGAGTAACGCGGTCTCGTAGGGGGTGAACTCGTCCACGGCGACTCCCCGGGGGCTGACGGCCACTGCTGCGATCGTCGATGTGACTGCGATCGTCGATGTGACGCGTCAGGGCCCGGGGAGGTTGCGTCATTCGGCCGGTTCGAGGGTGAGGGAGATCGAGTTGATGCAGTAGCGGTCGTCGGTCGGGGTGTCGTAGCCCTCGCCGTGGAAGACGTGCCCCAGGTGCGAGTCGCACACCGCGCAGCGGACCTCGGTGCGGACCATGCCGAGGGAGGGGTCCTCGATCAGCGTGACCGCGTCGGAGTCGGACGGCGCGAAGAACGACGGCCATCCGCAGTGGCTCTCGAACTTTGTCTCCGACCGGAACAGCTCCGTCCCGCACGCGCGGCACCGGTAGACCCCGACGGTCTTGGTGTCGGTGTACTCGCCGGTGAAGGGCTTCTCGGTGCCCGCCTCCCGCAGCACGTGGTACTCCTCAGGGCTGAGCCGGGACCGCCACTCGTCCTCGCTTTTGCGGATCTTCTCCATGGTTCGACCGTACCCGGCGGCGCCGCGCGGGAAGACTGTCGTGCCCGTGGGTTAACGTGCGGTTATGGCCTCGCCCTTCATCGAGATCCCGGTCGGGGATCGGCTCGTCAAGGTGACCAATCCCGACAAGGTCTACTTCCCCGAGCACGGCTACACCAAGCGGCAGCTCGTGGAGTACTACCTGGCCGTGGGGGAGGGGATCCTGCGCGCCACCCGCGACCGCCCGACGACGCTGGAACGCTGGCCCGCCGGGGTCTTCGAGGGCGCCAGGATGGCCACCCGCGAGGACTACGCGCGCGGCCAGGCGGGCATGGGCGCCGGCAAGTCCGACGCGTTCTACCAGAAGCGCATCCCGAAGGGCGCGCCCGACTGGGTGCGGACGGCCCGGATCGCCTTCCCCAGCGGGCGTTCCGCCGACGAGGTCTGCCCGACCGAGGTCGCCGTGATCGCCTGGGCGGCCAACCTCGGGACGCTGACCTTCCATCCGTGGCCCGTCCGCAAGGGCGACGTCGACCATCCCGACGAGCTGCGCATCGATCTCGACCCGCAGCCCGGCACCGACTTCTCCGACGCCGTCCGGGTGGCGCTCGGCCCGGCCCGCGACCTGCTGGCGGAGCTGGGGTACACCGGGTACGTCAAGACGTCCGGCAAGGGCGGCGTGCACATCTACGTCCGCATCGAGCCGCGCTGGACGTTCACCGAGGTCCGCCGCGCCGCCCTCGCCTTCGGCCGCGAGGTGGAGCGCCGCGCCCCCGCCGAGGTCACCACGAAGTGGTGGAAGGAGGAGCGGGGCGAGCAGGTGTTCATCGACTTCAACCAGAACGCCAGGGACCGCACGATCGCTTCGGCCTACAGCGTCCGGCCGGCCCCGCACGCCCCGGTGTCGGCGCCCGTGACCTGGGACGAGCTGCCCGACGTCGACCCGCACGACTTCACGATCGCCACGATGCCGGCCCGCTTCGCCGAGGTGGGCGACCTGCACGCCGCGATCGACGACGCGTCCTTCTCCCTCGAGGCCCTCCTCGACATGGCCGACCGCGACGAGAAGGACCACGGCCTCGGCGACATGCCGTACCCGCCGAACTACCCGAAGATGCCGGGGGAGCCCAAGCGCGTCCAGCCCAGCAAGGACACCGGCAACCCCTAGGTGTACTGCGCTCGCCTGGCGGCTCGCTGCGTGACCGGGCCTGGGCGAACGCGGCATCGCTTCGCGATCTGCCCGGTGCCGCTCGCCTCCGGCTTCGCGGCACCGGCCAGGTCACGCGTTCGCGCGCGTGGCCGAGGCCGCTTCGGGACGGGGCCCTCGGGAATTTCCGCCGCACGGCCTCTCTTGCAACCGGTGGCATGAGGTCGAGACGAAGAGGCGAGCGATGTCCACATTGACCATCCGGTATCTCGGAGGACCGAGCGCGATCCTGGAGATCGGAGGCGTGCGGCTCGTCGTCGACCCCACGTTCGACCCGCCCGGCGACTACCCGATGGGGTCGCGGAAGCTGACCAAGACCGCCGAGCCGGTGCTCGGCCCTGACGACGTCGGCCCGGTCGACGCGGTTCTGCTGTCCCACGACCAACACCCCGACAACCTGGACGCGGGCGGCCGCGCCTACCTGGCCGGGGTGCCGCTGACGCTGACGACGGAGGCCGCCGCCGGACGCCTCGGCGGCACCGCCCGTGCGCTGCCCAACTGGGAGCACGCCGAGCTGCCCCGCCCGGACGGCGGGACGCTGCGCGTCACCGGTGTCCCCGCCCAGCACGGTCCGGACGGCACCGAGCACCTGACGGGCCCGGTCACCGGCTTCGTCCTCTCCGGCGAGGGCCTGTCCACGGTCTATGTGAGCGGCGACAACGCGTCCCTCGACGTGGTCCGGGCCGTCGCCGGGCGGTTCGCCCCGTTCGACGTCGCCGTGCTCTTCGCCGGCGGTGCCCAGACCCCGCTCGCCGGCGACGCCTACCTCACCCTGACCAGCGAGGGCGCGGCCGAGGCCGCCGGCATCCTGGGCGCCGCCCAGATCGTCCCGCTGCACTTCGAGGGCTGGGCGCATTTCTCCCAGGGCCGCGGCACCCTGGCCCCGGCCTTCGAGAAGGCCGGGCTGACCGATCGCCTCCGCCTTCTCGGGGTCGGCGAGAGCATCGCGTTGTGACATGAGTGAGGCCCGCCGCCTGGGGGCGGCGGGCCTCACGGCCGGGTCGGCGTGTCAGGGGATCAGTAGAGCCTGCGCTCCTGGACGGGCAGGCTGACCTCGGACGGGCCCCGCCAGGTGGTCGCGCTGGGCGGCGGGGCGACCAGCGTGTTCACGTCCTCCCCGGCCGCCACGACCGGGACGGAGACGGAGCTGCCGCGCAGGTCGACCGTGACCTGGGCGCCGGTGGGCGTGTCGAAGTTGTAGTCGGCGTCCGTTCCGGCGAGGACGAGCGCCAGCCGGTGCCCCTTCTTCAGCAGGTACTCCTGGCTGAGCGTCTGCCAGGAGACGGTGTAGTAGCGGCCGGACTTCAGCGGCTCGGGCCTGCTCAGCGACCGGTGGTTCTGGGCGTCGAGCCACCCCCGGGCGACGACGTTGACCGGCGAGGTGACCGTCGTGACCTCGGTCCGCTTGTAGCAGGCGTCGTCGGCGGGCGTGCTCTCACCGTGGCAGTCCTCGGTGTTCAGGGTCCGGATGCCGGAGCCCGCGCCGAGGTAGTTCACGCGGGTGTCCTCGCCGTAGTCGACGAGCAGCGCGGTGAGGTTCGCCGTGGGTCCGTCCAGCTTGATCCTCAGCCGGGCGTCCGGGGTGCCGGACAGGCGGCCGGTCTTCGGCAGCGGCGCCGACACGAACGCCGTCCGGTAGGGCCGCGCCGCCGTGGGATCGGCGACCATCTCCTCCTCCGGGTAGCCCGCGCCCTGGGGGCCGGCGGCGTCGGTGAAGGACGCGGTCGCGCCCGCCGCGGCCGGCTTCAGGCCGAGGGAGCCGTCCGCGCCGGGGCGCAGGACGACGCCGCGCGCGTCCCGGGACGGCCAGTCCCGCTGGGTGATCCACTGGTCCGGCCCGACCTCGATGTCGGCGCGCGGCTCGCTCATGATGCCGTTGGGCACCTTCTGCAGTTCGTGGTCGAACCACCGGTGCAGGGTCGCCACCCACGCGTCCCGCCGGGTGTCGAAGGGGTCGACGTGGCCGCGCTGGCTCAGCCAGACCTTGCGCTGGACGCCGCGCCGCGCGAGGGCGCTCCACCACTTGGCGAAGTGGTCGTCCTTCACGTTCAGGTCGTTGACGCCGTGGGCGGCGAAGATGCTCGCGCGGACCCGGGAGGCGCGCGCGATCGTCCCGTCCCGGTAGTCGGCGGTCTTCCAGTAGGCGTTGTAGTTGCCGGTCGCGTCGTCCTCGCCCTCGTCCAGATCCGCGTTGACGGCCGCGCACTTGGCGGGCGGGTCGGTGTCGACGTAGTCGGCGAGCCACGGCTGCTCGTCGTCGGTGTACTTCACGCCGTTCATCCGGCTGTAGTCGTACCAGCTGCTGATCGCCGAGATGGGGACGATCGTCTCCAGCCCCTCGACGCCGGTGGCCGCCACCCCGTTGGCGAGCGTCCCGTCGTAGGACTTGCCGATCATGCCGGTGCGGCCGGTCGTCCAGGTCGCCTTCGCCGGGCTGCCGTCCGGCCGGTAGGCCCGGGCGCGCCCGTTGAGCCAGTCGATCACGGCCTTGCCGCCGAGGACGTCGGTCGGGCCGCCGCTGACCGGGCAGCCGTCGGAGCGGGTCGTCCCGACCATGTCCACGGCGAGGAACGCGTACCCGCGCGGCACGAAGTAGTTGTCGTAGTAGAGCGGGAACTTCACCGGGTTCCCGTTCGCGTCGTAGGTCTTGCGCTCGCTCTCGTTGCCGCGCCCCGCGTTGTCGTAGTAGGGGCTCTCATCCATGATCACCGGCACCCGCAGACCGTGCTCGGTCTCCTTCGGCCGGATGATGTCCACGTTGACGCGGTCCTTCTTGCCGTCCCGGTCGCTGTCCACGCCGGACTCGACGTAGACGTGCTCGCGGATCGCGTCCTTGTAGGAGAAGACGGGCTGGGTGACCCCGCCTTTCACCACGATCTTCGGGGACGTCCCGGCCAGCGCCGTCGCGCCGCCGCCCGCGCCGGCGAGCGCCGCGCCGGTCAGCACGGCCACCGCCATGGTCCGCCGGGTTCGTCTCAGGGATCGCCTGGCCAACCCGCACCTCCGAGTATGCAAATGATCTCCGACTGGGCACAGGCTCCTCGCCCGGGGGCCACGGGTAAAGGGCGGTGCGCGACGAAGACGGTCCGGATTTGGTCATGTCCTGCTCTTGCCTCGGCGGAGATGTCCTTATTGCGGATTTCGGGCGTCCGGGAAGGGGGTGCGGGGATGCCCGGTGCGCCGGCCGGGCACCCCCGTCCCATGGGTTGGAGCTATCGAAAATCGCTGAAGATGGGCCCGTTTCGCCTCAACTTCTCCAAGAAGGGCGTCGGGCACAGCGTCGGAGCGCGCGGGGCCCGCTACACCCGCTCGGCGGACGGGCGCCGCCAGATGACCTTGCGCATCCCCGGAACCGGCCTGACGTGGAGGCGGTCCCTGAAGTCGTCTAGCCGCTCTTCGCGCGGTTGACCGCCGACAGGACGGCCTCCACCGACGCGGTGAGCACGGACGTGTCGCGTCCCGCGCCCCAGCGGGTCGCGCCGTCCACCCGGCACTCGGCGTAGGCGACCGCCACGGCGTCCTGCCCGGCCCCGGCCGAGTGCTCGGCGTACCGCAGGACCTCCACCTCGATCCCGGCGGACGCCAGCGCGCCGGTCAGCGCGTCCAGCGGGCCGTTGCCCGTGCCGGTGCGCTCCCGCTCGTCGCCGCCGACCCGGACGACGCCGGTGAAGACGTGCCGCTCCGGGCCAGTGCGGGAGGTCCGCCATCCGGTCACCCGGACCGGCTCCGTCCGGTCCAGGTACTCGGCGCGGAACAGCTCCCACAGCTCGTCCGCCGTGACCTCCTCGCCGCTGCCGTCCGTCGCCCGCTGCACGACCTGGGAGAACTCGATCTGCAGGCGGCGCGGCAGGTCGAGCCCGTGCTCCGTGCGCAGCAGGTAGGAGACGCCCCCCTTCCCGGACTGGCTGTTGACGCGGATGACGGCCTCGTACCCGCGCCCGACGTCGGCCGGGTCGATCGGCAGGTACGGCACGTCCCACGGCAGCCGCTCCGGCGGCACGCCGTGCTCCCCGGCGAGGCGCGCGTGGCGGGCCATGCCCTTGCCGATCGCGTCCTGGTGGGTTCCGGAGAACGCCGTGTACACCAGGTCGCCCCCGTACGGATGCCGCTCGTGGACGGGCAGCCGGTTGCAGTGCTCGACCGTCCGCCGGATCTCGTCGATGTCGGAGAGGTCGATCCGCGGGTCGACGCCCTGCGCGTGCAGGTTCAGCGCCAGCGTGACCAGGTCGACGTTGCCCGTCCGCTCGCCGTTGCCGAACAGGCAGCCCTCGACCCGCTGGGCGCCGGCCAGCATCGCCAGTTCCGCGCACGCGACGCCCGTCCCGCGGTCGTTGTGCGGGTGGACCGACAGGATGACCGCCTCGCGCCGGGCCAGGTTGCGGTGCATGTACTCGATCTGGTCGGCGTACACGTTCGGGGTGGCGGCCTCGACCGTGGCCGGCAGGTTCAGGATCACCGGGCGGTCGGGGGAGGCGTCCCACAGCGCGGTCACCGCGTCGCACACCTCCAGCGCGTAGTCGGGCTCGGTGACGTTGAACGTCTCGGGGGAGAACTCGAACCGCACGCCCGGCCCGGCGAGCCGCGCCACGCCGGCCGCACCGTCCAGGATCAGCCGCCGCACCCCGTCCCGGCCGGACCCGAGCACGACGTCCCGCCACACCGGCCCCGTCGCCGTGTACAGGTGGACGACGGCCCTCGGCAGCCCCTCGACGGAGGCGAACGTCCGCTCGATCAGCTCTGAGCGGGCAGGCGTGAACACCACGGGCGTCACGTCGTCCGGCACCCCCGTCTCGGCCAGGTGCCGGACGAACGCGAAGTCGGTCCGGCTGGCCGAGGGGTAGCCGACCTCGATCTCCTTGAAGCCCATCGTGACGAGCAGGTCGAACATGCGGCGCTTGCGGGCGGTGTCCATCGGCTCGGCCAGCGCCTGGTTGCCGTCCCGCAGGTCGACGGGCACCCACAGGGGCGCGCTCTGGACGCGCCCGGACGGCCAGGTGCGCTCGACGTCCGGCACGGGCGACGGCACGCGCTCGTGGACGGACCGGTACCGGTGGAACGGCATGGAGCTGCCGCGCTGGGGGTTCCAGAAGGGCGCGCCGTCCGCCACCGGGCCGGACGGGGTGCGCAGGGTGGGGAAGGGCGTGCGGGGAGTCGGGACGTTCGCGGGCCTGTTCCTCGTTCGATCGCCGGACGACCGGCAGCACCGGACCCCGCGGCGGGGTGCCGGTCCGGATCAGGCCCCGCCGCGGCGACCGAGAAGAAGGCCCTGCCACGACATGCCGCCCACCCAACCACACCTCAGCTCCTCAGACAAGCTGAGGTGACCTAGGGCGTATTTCGAGGTGGTCTCGGGCATGCGCGCGAACGCGTGAGCTGCCCGGTGGAGCGAGGCCGGAGGCGAGCGGAGCCGGGCAGATCGCGAAGCGATGCCGCGTTCGCCCGGGCCCGGTCGCGTAGCGAGCCGCCAGGCGAGCGAAGCGGGCCGGGACTCTGAAACACTGCCTAGCCTGGAGTCCCCGCCGCCGTCCCCGGAGGACTCCCGATGCCGCTCGGCCCGCTCCGTCCCAGCCCGCTCGTCGAGCAGGCCGCGCAGCGCCTGCGCGAACAGATCGCCGCCGGCGCCTGGCCGGTCGGCACGCGGCTGCCCGGCGAGACGACGCTCGCCAAGGAGCTGGGCGTGGGCCGCTCGACCGTCCGCGAGGCTCTGCGCGCCCTGGCCGGGGCGGGTCTCGTGCAGGCCCGGCAGGGCGCGGGCGTGTTCGTCATGGCGACGGAGCCGGCCGAGGACTGGCCCGCCCGGCTCCGCCGCGCCTCCGTCGCCGACGTCTACGAGATCCGCGCCATGCTGGAGGTCCGCGCCGCCGAACTGGCCGCCGAGCGCCGCACGCCGGACGACCTGGCCGCCCTCGACCGGGCGCTCGCCGACCGCGACGCGGCCCTGGCCGGCGAAGGCGCCGGCCCCGGCGTCGACGCGTTCATCGACGCCGACATCGCCCTGCACGCCGCCGTCGTCGCCGCCGCGCACAACCCGGTCCTCGCCGACCTGTTCGCCGGGTTCGTCCCCGTCCTGCGCGACGGCCTCCTCGACCTCGCCTCCCTGGTGGACGTCCGCGCCTCCGACGACGCCCACGGCCGGGCGGCCCACGCCGCCCTGGTCGAGGCCGTCCGGGCCCGGGACCCGGCGGCCGCGGGCGAGGCCGTCAGGGCCGAGCTCGACCGGACCCTGGCCGGCCTACTCCAGAGCCGATAGGAGCGGCGGCAGGTCGCCGTCGTGGACGACGGTCAGGCGGCGGGTGGCCCTGGTGAGGGCGACGTAGAGGTCCTGGCCGCCCTTGGCCGACTCGGCGAGGATCCCGGACGGGTCGACGACGACGACCGAGTCGAACTCCAGGCCCTTGGCCTCCTCGGCGGTGAGGACGACCACGGGCGAGTCGAGGGCCTCGGGGGTCGCGCCGACGGCGGCGTCCGGGAGGGCCCGCAGAACCTCGGCGTGGCGCCCCGCCGAGGCGATGACGGCGAGGCGGCCCTCCTTGAAGGCGCCGCCGATGTCCTCGCCGCCGGTCACCAGGACCAGCTCCGAGCGGACGAGGGACGGCAGCTCGGCGACCGGCAGCGCGACCGCGACCGGCGGCGGCCCGTCGTCGCGGACGGGTTCGGGCGGCGTCTGGTCCGGGGCGACGGCGGCCAGGACGTCCGCGGCGACCTTCATGATGGCGGCCGGGGTGCGGTAGTTGACCATGAGCCGCTGCTCGCGCCACCGGCCCGGGACGTAGCGGTCGAGCATCTGGCCCCACGACGCCGCCCCGGCGGCGCTGCCGGTCTGGGCGATGTCGCCGACGACCGTGAGGGAGCGGGTCGGGACCCGGCGCATCACGGTCCGCCACGCCATCTCCGAGAGCTCCTGCGCCTCGTCCACGATGACGTGGCCGTAGGCCCATTCGCGGTCGGCCATGGCGCGCTGGGCGGTGGTGAGGCGCGGACCGCCGCCGGCGTGGCGCTCGGCCAGCTCGCTCGCCGAGATCAGGTCGCTCGCCAGGATCATCTCGGAGCCGTCGGTGGTCTGCATGACCTCGCGGGCGTAGCGCTCCTCCTCGGCGAGCGCGGCCTGCGCCGCACGCGCGCGGGCCTTGTCGGCGGAGTCGTCCTTGCCGAGGAGTTCGGCGGCCTCGTCCAGCAGCGGGACGTCGGAGACCGTCCACGGCGAGCCCGGCGGCCGGAGCAGGAGCTCCCGCTCGCCGGGGGACAGGCCGGCCTCGGCTCCCACGCGGTCCAGCGCCTCGGCGGAGCCGTAGAGGTCGGTGAGCAGCCACTCGGGGGTCAGTTCGGGCCAGAGACCGTCGAGGGCGGACCTGACGGCCGGGTGCTGCCAGAGGGCCTCCTTGGCCAGGCGGAGGTCCGTCTCGTCCAGCAGGGGCTCGTCCTCGGCCTCGTCGATCAGCTCCTGGAGCCAGCCCGGCAGCCCGCCGGACCTGGCCATCTCTTCGAGGGGCTCGTCCATGATGCGGTCGAACTGCTCGGCCCGGTCGAACGCGAGGGCCTCCAGCATGTCGTGGACGAAGCGGCGCCGCTGGACGTTGTGCGGGGCGCGCAGGGCGCGGGCGCGTTCACGGATCTGCTCGCACTTGGCCACGTCCACGCTCAGCGTGAGGTCGTCGGCCTCGACGCGCAGCCCCCCTGCGGGGACGCGCTGCCGGTCGCGGACGGCGGCCTCCACGACGCCGGCCATGCGCAGGCCGCCCTTGACGACGGCGGCCTCGGGCCTGTCGGCCGACGTCGCCTTGAGCCCCGGGTACAGCTCGCCGACCGTGGCCAGCGCGACGTCGGTCTCGCCCAGGCCGGGCAGCACCTGCTCGATGTAGCGCAGGAACGTGGCGTTCGGCCCCACGATCAGGACGCCGCGCCGCTCCAGGACGTCGCGGTGCGTGTAGAGGAGGTAGGCGGCCCGGTGCAGGGCGGCGACCGTCTTGCCGGTGCCGGGACCGCCCTGGACGACCAGCACCCCCGGGAGGCCGGAGCGGATGACCTGGTCCTGCTCCTCCTGGATGGTCGCGACGACGTCGCTCATCCGGCCCGTCCGGCCGCGGCGGAGGGTGGCGAGCAGGGCCGCCTCGCCGACGACGCCGCCGCGCTCGGACTCCTCCAGGCCCTCCAGGTCGAACACCTCGTCGTCCAGGCGGGCGACCTCGCGGTGGCGCAGGTGCAGGTGGCGGCGGCGCGCGAGCGTGCCGGGCGCTCCTGGCGTCGCGGTGTAGAAGGGCCGGGCCGCGGCGGCGCGCCAGTCGATGAGGAGGGGCTCGTGGTCCTCGTCGCGCAGGCCGATGCGGCCGATGTAGAAGGTGTCGCCGGAGCCGCCGGCGTCGGCGCGGTGGTCGATGCGCCCGAAGCACAGGCCGTGCTCGACGGCGTTCAGCCGGACCAGCCGCCGGGCCGCCTCGTCGGTGGCGATGGCGCTCTCGACCCGCGCCTGGAACGCGGCGCCGCCGCCCGCCGCCGGGCCCTCGCGCAGCGCGGTCGCGGCACTGTCGCGCTCGGTGTCGAGCCGTGCGTACACGCGGGACACGTACTCCTGCTCGACGTCGACGGCGGCTCGCGCCGCCCCCTCTTCCCGCCCGGGGTTGACAGCGCCCGCTTGACGATGTCCCATGCCTCGGCTACACTCCTATTCATAGGGTGGAGTATCTGTATGCGCATTTGCAGCTCAGAAGTCTAGCACTCCTTCCGCGCATCGTGTGATCTTCTAGAGCCCCCCAAAAGATCGTCTCTGTTGTGGCGGGCGTCATCCGAGCGGAACCCCCTGGTCATCGATCTTCGTGAGGCTGTCCGGCGAGCAGCACTGCCGGACCCCTCCGAAAGGTCACCTCTCCATGGCCGACTCCGCCCGCCCGCTGAACCGGCGCGCCTTCCTCGCCACCAGCGGGCTCGCCACCAGCGGGCTCCTCACCGCCGTCGCCGTGACCGGCGCACCCGGCACCGCCCACGCGGCCCCCCGCGGCCGCGCCCTGCCCTCCGACCCGTTCACCCTCGGCGTCGCCTCCGGCGACCCCGAACCCGACGGGTTCGTCCTCTGGACCCGCCTGGCCCTCGACCCGCACGCCGAGAACGGCCTCGGCGGAATGCCCGCCCGGACCGTCCCCGTCCGCTGGGAGGTCTCCTCCGACTCCCGGTTCCGCCGCATCGACCGGCGCGGCACCGCCGCGGCCCGTCCCGACGCCGCCCACTCCGTCCACGTCGAGCTGAACGGCCTGCGCCCCGGCCGCGACTACTGGTACCGCTTCCGCGTGGACGGCCACGTCTCCCCGGTCGGGCGGACGCGCACCGCCCCCCACCCCGCCACCTTCGGCCCCGCGCTCGCCATGGCCTTCGTGTCGTGCTCGCAGTTCGAGCACGGCTACTTCACCGCGTACCGGCGGCTGGCCGAGGAGCACCCCGACCTGGTCCTGCACCTGGGCGACTACCAGTACGAGTACAAGAAGGGCGTCTACACGATCCCGGGCGGCAACGTCCGCGACCACGAGGGCCCCGAGACGGTCAGGCTGGCCGACTACCGGCTGCGGCACGCCCAGTACAAGGCCGACCGCGACCTCCAGGCCGCGCACGAGGCCGCCCCCTGGCTCGTCGTGTTCGACGACCACGAGGTCGAGAACAACTGGGCCGGCTACATCCCCGAGGAGGGCTCCGACACGCCCTCCTACGACGACTTCCGCGCCCGGCGCGCCGCCGCGTTCCAGGCCTACTACGAGAACATGCCGCTGCGCCGCCGGTCCATCCCCGCGGGCCCCGACATGCAGGTCTACCGGCGGGTGCGGTGGGGCCGGCTGGCCAGCTTCCACATGCTCGACACCCGCCAGTTCCGCGACGACCAGGGCTGCGGCGACGGCTACAAGGACTGCCCCGCCGCCACCGACCCGAAGCGCTCCATCACCGGCAACGAGCAGGAGAAGTGGCTGCTCGACGGCTTCCGCCGCTCCACCGCCCGGTGGGACGTCCTCGGCCAGCAGGTGTTCTTCGCCCAGCGCGACAACACCGCCGGGCCCGTCAAGAAGACCTCGATGGACGCCTGGGACGGCTATGCCGCCTCCCGCGACCGGATCACCAAGGGCTGGCTGGACGCGAAGGTCCGCAACCCGGTCGTCCTCACCGGCGACGTCCACGCCCACTGGGCGAGCGACCTGAAGGCCGACTACGACGACCCGGACTCCAGGACGGTCGGCTCGGAACTGGTGTGCTCCTCGATCACCAGCACCGGCGACGGCAAGGACTCCGACCCCGCCGACCAGCCCTTCCTCAAGATCAACCCGCATCTGCGCTTCTACAACAACCAGCGCGGCTACGTGCTGACGACGATCGGCAAGGAGGAGATGAGGGCCGACTTCAGGACCCTGCCGACCGTCCGGACCCCGGGCGCCGACATCTCCACCAAGGCGACGTTCGTCATCGAGGACCGCGTCCCCGGCGTCCAGCAGGCCTACCTGCGTCCCTATGTCTCGGCGAAGGCGGCGGCGCAGCCCGACCAGGAACTGATCAGGCAGACCGTCCGCAACGAGACCCAGCCCTGAGCACGGGCGGCCGGGACGCGCGGGGCGTCCCGGCCGGGGCCCGGCGCCGGACGATGACCGGCGCCGGGCCGCCCGCCCTCAGCGGTCCACGCGCGGGTTCGTCGCCGGGCCCCCGAAGATGTCGTCGAGGTCGTAGGCCACCGGCACCTCCAGCTGGGCGTAGGTGCAGGAGCCGGGCGTCCGGTCGGGGCGCCAGTTCCGGAACCGGGCCGTGTGCCGGAACCGGTCGCCCTCCATCGCCTCGTAGGCCACCTCCACCACCAGATCGGGGCGCAGCGGCACCCAGCTGAGGTCCTTCTTGCCGGTCCAGCGGGAGATCGCACCGGGCATGCGGTCGACGGTGGCCTCCGACTGGTTCGCCCACTCGGCCCACGGGTGCTGGGACAGATCCTCCAGCCGGTAGGGCTGCAACTCCTCGACCAGCTCGGCGCGGCGCTTCATCGTGAACGAGGCCGCGACGCCGACGTGCTGGAGGTTGCCCTCGGTGTTGTAGAGCCCGAGCAGCAGCGACCCCACGATGGGCCCCGACTTGTGCCAGCGGAAGCCCGCCACCACGCAGTCGGCCGTTCGCTCGTGCTTGACCTTGAACAGGACGCGCTTGTCGGGCTCGTACGGGGTGTCGCGCGGTTTGGCGATGACGCCGTCGAGCCCGGCGCCCTCGAACTCGTCGAACCAGCGCAGCGCCAGCTCGTAGGAGTCGGACGCGGGCGTGACGTGGATCGGCGCCTTGACACCGGCCAGGGTGTCGACGAGCCGCCGCCGCCGGTCTCCGAGCGGCACCTCCATCAGCGACTCGTCACCGAGGGCGAGCAGGTCGAACGCCACGAACGACGCCGGAGTCTGCTCCGACAGCAGCTTGACCCGCGACGCGGCCGGGTGGATGCGCTGCTGGAGGGCGTCGAAGTCGAGGCGCGTCCCCCGGGGCAGCACGATCTCGCCGTCCACCACGCACCGCTCGGGCAGCTCGCGCCGCGCGGCCTCGACCAGCTCGGGGAAGTAGCGGGTGAGCGGCTTCTCGCCGCGGCTGGACAGCTCCACCTCGTCGCCGTCGCGGAAGACGATGCAGCGGAACCCGTCCCACTTCGGCTCGTACAGCAGGTCGCCCTTGGGCATGGTCTTGACCGCCTTGGCCAGCATCGGCGGCAGCGGCGGGCTGATCGGCAGGTCCATGCCCCCCATCTTGCGCCCCGGCACCGACAAAAGAGCCCCCGGGGGGTCCGATAATGTGCAGGTCATGCGCCGTCTGCTGCCCGAGCCCGCCGCCGGCGGCGTCGATCCCTACGACGCCTACGGTGACCTGCCGCGCCTGCGGCTCGGCATGGTCATGAGCGCGGACGGCTCCGTCACCGACGCCGAGGGCTGGACCGACGGCCTCGGCGGCGCCGCCGACTTCCGCGTCTTCCGGACCCTGCGCGCCCTGGCCGGCGCGATCCTCGTCGGCGCCGGGACCGTCCGCACGGGCCGCCTCGGCCCGGCGCGCCTGAGCGGCGATCTCCGCGCGCGTCGCGGCGGGCCGCCCGCGCCGATCGTGGTGGTGAGCCGCTCCCTCGACCTCGACTGGACGCTCCCGCTCTTCACCGAGGCCGAGACGCCCACCATCGTCGTGACGACCCGCGACGCCGGGGCCAAGGTCCCGGGCCACCTCCAGGTGGTCGCCGAGGGCGAAGACGACGTCGACCTCCCCGCGGCCGTGAGGGTCCTGCGCGAGGACCTCGGCTACGGGCATCTCCTCTGCGAGGGCGGCCCGTCCCTGGCCACCGCGCTCATCAAGGCGTCCCTCGTGGACGAGCTGTGCCTCAACATCGCGCCCGCCCTCCTCGGAAGCGCGCGCCACACCCGCCTGCTGGAGGACCTGGACGCCGAGGTGCCGCTCGACCCGGCCGCCCTCTATCTGGACGAGGGCGTGCTGTTCGTCCGCTACCGGTTGCCGGCGTAGCGCAGGGCCGGGCGTCCGGCGGCCATGACGCCGGTGCGCTCCCGGAATCCTCGGCCGCACCCCGCCGGCGGTGACGTTCCGTCCCCCAATCTGCACGAATCCGTCATGCCGGAAGCGTTGGGAGGCGACACTAGGCGGCAGGGGGACGGGTGAGAATCTCACGAAAGGAGCGGGGGTGGAGTACGCCGCATTGGGCGCGTGGATCATCGCCGCCGTCGCGGGCGGGTACCTGCTGGTCGTGTGGGTGGTCAACGGGGGGCGTTCGACCAAGGTGACGCGGTTCCCGCGCCTGGTCGTGGCGGGGCATCCGCTCTCGGCCGTCGCGGGACTGGCCGTGTGGATCGTCTACGTCGTCACGGGGAACGCCGCCTACGCCTGGGTCGCCTTCGCGGCCCTGCTCGTCATCATCTTCCAGGGGCTGCTGCTGTTCACCCGCTGGCTCGTCGGCCGCGGCGGCCGCCACGCCAGGGGAGCGGAGCAGGCGTTCCCGGCCGCGGCGGTCGCCGTCCACGGCGCGGTGGCGGTCGCGACGTTCGTCCTGGTCTTCCTGACCGCGCTGGAGGTCGGCCGGGCGTGAGCCCCGCGGCTCACGCCCCGCGCCGCAGGACGAGCAGCGCGCGGTCCCCGACCGGCACGACGTCGCGGGCCTTGAGCCGGGGACGGTCGCCGACCGTGCCCGGCTCGGCGGTGTCGAGGGCGAACTCCCAGCGCTCGCCGTACTCGGCGCCGGGCAGCGTGAACTCGACCGGCTCCGACCCGGCGTTGACCAGCAGGAGGAACGAGTCGTCCCGGACGCGGCGGCCGCGCGGGTCGGGCTCGGTGATGGCGTCGCCGTTGAGGAACACGCCGAGGGACTTGGCGAAGCCGACGTTCCAGTCCTGGTCGGTCATGCTCTCGCCGGCCGGGGTCAGCCAGGCGATGTCGGCGGCGGCGCCACGGCCCGTCCCGGTGAAGAAGCGCCGGCGCCGGAACACCGGGTGGTCGTGGCGCAGCCGCGACAGGAGCCGGATGAACTCCATGTCGCCCGAGTCCTCCCAGTGGACCCAGGCGATCCCGTTGTCCTGGCAGTAGGCGTTGTTGTTGCCCTCCTGCGTGCGGCCGATCTCGTCGCCGTGGGACAGCATCGGCACCCCCTGCGACAGGAACAGCGTCGCGAGGAAGTTGCGGCGCTGCCGGGCCCGCAGTTCGAGCACCCCGGGGTCGCGGGAGGGGCCCTCCTCGCCGCAGTTCCACGACCGGTTGTCGTCGGTGCCGTCCCGGTTGTCCTCGCCGTTGGCCTCGTTGTGCTTGTGGTCGTAGGACACCAGGTCGGTGAGCGTGAACCCGTCGTGGCACGTCACGAAGTTGATGGACGCGAACGGGCGGCGCGCGCTGTGCTCGTACAGGTCGGAGGAGCCGGTCAGCCGCGACGCGAACTCCGGCATGGTCGCGTACGAGCCGCGCCAGAAGTCGCGGACGGTGTCGCGATACTTGCCGTTCCACTCCGTCCACAGCGGCGGGAAGTTGCCGACCTGGTAGCCGCCCTCGCCCACGTCCCACGGCTCGGCGATCAGCTTCACCTGGGACACGACGGGGTCCTGCTGGACGAGGTCGAAGAACGCGGCCAGCCGGTCGACGTCGTGCAGCTCGCGGGCCAGCGCCGAGGCGAGGTCGAAGCGGAACCCGTCGACGTGCATGTCCAGGATCCAGTAGCGCAGCGAGTCCATGATGAGCTGCAGCGCGTGCGGGTTCCGGACGTTCAGCGAGTTGCCGCAGCCGGTGTAGTCGAGGTGGTAGCGCTTGTCGTCGTCGCGCAGCCGGTAGTACGAGGCGTTGTCGATGCCCCGGAACGACAGCGTCGGGCCGAGGTGGTCGCCCTCCGCCGTGTGGTTGTAGACGACGTCCAGGATGACCTCGATGCCCGCCTCGTGCAGGGCGCGGACCATCGCCTTGAACTCCAGCACCTGCTCGCCGGACTGCCCGGAGGAGCTGTAGGAGTTGTGCGGCGCGAAGAACCCGATCGTGTTGTAGCCCCAGTAGTTGTCCAGCCCCCGCGCCACCAGGGCGTGCTCGGGGACCGACTGGTGCACCGGCATCAGCTCGACCGCCGTCACCCCGAGGTCGAGGAGGTGGTCGATCATCACCGGGTGCGCGAGGCCCGCGTAGGTCCCGCGCTGCTCCTCCGGGACGGCCGGGTGCAGCTTCGTCAGGCCCTTCACGTGCGCCTCGTAGATGACGCTCTCGTGGTAGGGGACGCGCGGCGACCGGTCGTCGCCCCAGTCGAAGAACGGGTTGACCACCACGTTCTTCGGCATGTACGGGGCGCTGTCGTCCTCGTTGAGCGCGTCGGGGTCGGCGAACCGGTAGGAGAACAGCGCCTCGTGCCAGCGGATCAGCTCGCGCCGCGTGGCGCCCGCGACGGCCTTGCCGTACGGGTCGAGCAGCAGCTTGGCCGGGTTGCAGCGGTGCCCCTCGCGGGGGTCGAACGGCCCGTGCACCCGGTACCCGTAGCGCTGGCCGGGCCCGATGCCGGGCAGGTAGCCGTGCCAGACGAACCCGTCCACCTCGGGCAGGTCCCGCCGCGTCTCGCGCCCCTCGGCGTCGAACAGGCACAGCTCGACCCGCCGGGCCACCTCCGAGAACAGCGCGAAGTTCGTGCCCGTGCCGTCCCACGTGGCGCCCAGCGGATAGGGGTCCCCGGGCCACACCTCCCGCATGCTCCCCCACCCCTCGGCCGGTTCGTCCTGGCCCGTCGATTGTGGCCTACCCGCACCCTTCCCCGCGCGCCGCGGCCTTTCACCACACGCGTGTCATTCCGCCGCGGCGGCGCCGCGGGGGAGGCGCCAGACCACTTCCTCGTCGCGGGTCTCGCCGGTGCGGCGCAGCCCGATCCTGGACGCGACGGCCGCGGACGCGAGGTTGCCCGGGTGGACGGTCGCGACGACGTCGCGCACGCCGTGCGCCCCGAGCCAGTCCAGCAGCGCGCGGGCGGCCTCGGTCGCGAAGCCGAAGCCCTGGTAGGGCATGCCGACCACCCACGCGACCGACGCGACGAGCCGCGGCGGGCCCGGCGTGACCGTCGACCCGGCCGCGGCGGGCGTCACGGCGAAGCCCGGCGGCGCCGGGGCGACCGTCGCCTGCACGTAGCCGACGGCCTGGCCGTCCCGGGCGCGGCGGACGATCCAGTTCAGCCAGTACTCCTGGTGGTAGGGCGCCGGGCCCGCGACCAGGTGCGCGTAGCGGGCGCGCAGTTCCTCGCGCGTGAGGGGCTCGCCGCCGATGTAGCGGTGCAGGCGCGGATCGTCCAGGACGGGGGCCATCTCGTCCGCGTGGTGGACCGCCAGCGGCTCAAGGACGAGGCGCTGGGTGCGGATGGTGTCGGCGATCGGCCCGTACACCCGCCGATCGTACGCTCTCGCGGGCCGGCGGCCCGTGCGGCGGCCGTCAGAGCCGCCACTCGGACCGCTGGTCGGACAGCCGCCGCGTCCAGGCGCCGGCCGGGTGCTGCCGCGGGTGGAGCCACAGCCACGGCTGGGAGTGCCGGAACGGCAGGTCGGTGCCGGGCTGCCACGGGAACAGGCCGTCCCCGTTGGGCCAGACGACCTGCAGGATCGGCAGCGGCGGGCGCCGGTAGAACGCCACGGCGCCGCCGAACAGCCCGTCGAACCAGTGCGGGTCGACGTCCCGGAAGGCGGCCTGCTGCCCCCGCACGACGCCGTCGCGGCGTTCGCCGTCCGCGGGGCCGCGGCCCTCGGCGGTCTCGCGGCCGAGCATGTTGAGGACCTCTTCCGTCTCGTACACGTCCCCTCCGAACAGCGCGAGTTCGGGGGCGCCGTGGCTGTGCCACAGGCCGACCGTGTACGCCCAGCCGGGCCCGTCCTCGTCCGGCTGGACGAGGACGACGCTCCACCCGTACTGGGTGATGTGCACGATCGTGCGGAGCTGGAAGTTGTCCAGGCGGTCGCGGTCGCCGTAGTCACGGCACATCACGCAGGTGCATGAGGGGCGATCGCCGGACATGACCCTCAGTTTACGATCAATGGACCCTGGGCGAGCATGCGGTGACGCGCAAGCTCACCAGAACACGCCGGTGTCGCGCGGTGGCGCCTCGTTCCCGTTCCGGACGGCGGGGCCGCGCAGGCTCCGGACGGTCATGGCGCCGAGCAGCATGGCGGCGGGCATGCCGAGGGGCAGTGCCGTGAGCGGCGCGGCGGACGCCACGTCCAGGGCCGTCCCGCCGAGCAGGCCTGCGACGCCGAGGTCGGCGCCGTGGCGTCCCGCGCCCAGCGGAAGCGCCAGGAGGGCGGCGGCGACGGCGAGCCCGGCCGCCGGCGCCGCCAGCGCGCGGCGCCGGACGAAGAAGGCCAGCGCCACGCCCAGCGCCCCCAGCAGGGGCAGCGCCATCACGCCGGCCCAGCGGGCCGGTTCCGGCCTCATGCCGATCCCGATGACGGGCGCCGGATCGCCCTCGCGCAGGTGCCAGAGTTGATTTCCGGATATGTCAGGACGCACCGTTGCGGGTACCGGCGGAAGCCGCAATTTCATGGCCGTGTCGTCGAAACCCCGCGCGGCGAGTTCGCGCGCCGCGCCCGAAGTGTCGATTCGCAGGAACGGCCTGCGTCCCGTCCGGTACGCGCGGTCGATCTCGGCGCGGGCGAACGGCGCCCCGCGGTCCTTTCCCGTGCGGACGCGGATGCCCTCGGCGCCCGGGAACAGCGCCCCGGCGATCCGCCGTGCGAGAGCCCGCACGTCGGCGTCCGACCGGAGCCGTCCCGCCGCGTACAGGTCGACGCGGGCGCCGCCGCCGGCCAGGAGGACGACCTCGACCCGCGCCCGCTGCTGCCGCGGCGGTGCCCCGCCGCAGCCGGCGAGCAGGGCGAGCGATATCAGGCTTATCGCGACCGCGGCAAGCCGCCGAAAACACACCCAGGGCCTCGCTTCGTCGGTCGGTGTCGCGGCGCCAGAAGAATGATCTATTTTATGCGCGACCACCCGTGGAGCACAGTAGGGAGAAGACCATGGCCGACGACCCGGTCAACGCGATCGACACCTCCGTTCCGCACTCCGCGCGGATATGGAACTACTGGCTCGGCGGCAAGGACAACTACCCGGTCGACCGCGAGGCCGGTGACCAGTACGTCAGCATCTATCCCGGGATCGTGGACATCGCGCGGACCGGCCGGCACTTCCTGGCCCGCGCCGTCCGGTACCTGGCGGGGGAGGCGGGGGTCCGCCAGTTCCTGGACGTCGGCACCGGGCTGCCCACCGTCGACAACACCCACGAGGTGGCGCAGCGCGTCGCGCCCGAGGCGCGCATCGTGTACGTCGACAACGACCCGCTCGTGCTGTCCCACGCGCACGCCCTGCTGACGAGCCGTCCCGAGGGCGAGACCAGCTACATCGAGTCCGACATGCGGGACCCCGAGCAGATCCTCCGGATCGCCCGGGGCAGGCTCGACTTCGACCGCCCGATCGCCCTGATGCTGATGGGCGTCCTCGGGCACGTCGACTCCTATGACGAGATCCTGCACATCATCCGGACGCTGATGGGCGGCCTGCCGTCCGGCAGCCACCTCGCCCTGTACGACGACACCGACACCGACGAGGCCCACAACAAGGCGCAGCAGGAGTACGACGACACCGGCGCCGTCCCGTACCGGCTGCGCCGCCCCGAGCAGATCGCCGGGTACTTCGACGGCTTCGAGCTGGTCGAGCCCGGCGTGGTGGCGTGCGAGAAGTGGCGCCCCGAGCCGAGCCCGTTCGGCGAGACACCGAGCACCTCGACCCTCTGCGGAGTCGCCCGCAAGCCCTGAGGAGGACACGCGGCCGGACGAGGCCGTCGGCCAGAACCGGCCGACGGCCTCGTCCGGCCGGACGATCCGTCAGACAGCGGTCAGCTCCACCGGGATGTTGCCGCGGGTGGCGTTGGAGTAGGGGCACACCTGGTGGGTGGTCTCGATGAGCCGCTGCTTGGTCTCCGCGCTGAGGGCGTCGGGAAGCTCCGCCCGCAGCTTGACGTCGAGCTGGAAGCCACCCGAGCCGTTCGGGCTGAGGCCGACCTCCGCGGTCACCGACATGCCGGACACGTCGATCTTCTGCTTCCGCGCCACGAGCTGCATGGCGCTGGCGAAGCACGAGGCGTAGCCGGCCGCGAACAGCTGCTCGGGATTCGTCCCGTCGCCGTCGCCCCCGAGCTCCTTCTGCAGGGCCATCTTGAGGTCCAGCCGCCCGTCGGTGGTGAACGCGCGCCCGTCGCGCCCGGTGGAGGTGGCGGTGGTCGTGTAGTGCGGCATGGGCCGTCCCTTCGCAAGTAGACAGACAGATCTGTCTGATTCAGGAGACTAGACCGGTCTGTCTGGTAGCGTCAAGGCGTGACCACGAGATCCCCGGCGCCCCGCCGGAGCGCGGCCTGGTCCCGCGTCTTCGACACCGCGACGCGCCTGTTCTACGCCGAGGGCGTGCACGCCGTGGGCATCGACCGGATCATCGCCGAGGCCGGGGTGGCGAAGGCGACCTTCTACCACCACTTCCCGAGCAAGGACGACCTCGTCCGCGCCTACGTCACCGAGCAGAGCCTGCGGCAGCGCGGCATCGCCGACGTGCCCGAGTCCGCGACGCCCCGCGAGGCGCTCCTCACGGCGTTCGAGCGGATGTGCACCTTCGGCTCCGACCCCGGCTACCGCGGCTGCCCGTTCATCAACGCCGCCGCCGAATACCCCGACCCCGCCCACCCGGTGCGCCGGGCGGTCGACGAGCACCGGCAGTGGTGCCGTGGCCTGTTCCGCGACCTGCTGGCCGCCGACGGCCACCCCGACCCCGACCGCACCGCCCACATCCTCATGCTCCTCAGAGACGGCCTCGCCGTCGGCTTCGACCTCGACGACCCGGCCGCGGTCCGCGCCGCGGTCGACGAGGCCATCACCAGGGTCCTGGACGAGCCCGCCCGCCGGTGACCGCTGCCCCGCGGCGGCCGCTGCTCTTCCTCGACGTCGACGGGCCGCTCATCCCCTTCGGGCCGCGCGAGCATCCGACGTACCGGCCGGTCTCGTCACCGCACGTCGAGGCGAACCCGCTGCTGGCCCGGGTCGATCCCGGGCACGGACCCAGGCTCACGGCGCTGCCCTGCGAACTGGTGTGGGCCACCACCTGGATGGACGACGCGAACGAGTGCGTCGCCCCGCTCCTGGGGCTGCCGCGGCTGGCGACGGTGACCTGGCCGGACGACCCTGACGCAGAAGAGCGGGACCAGCGGCGCGGCCTGCACTGGAAGACGCGAACCCTGGTCGCATGGGCGGCGGGGCGTCCCTTCGCCTGGCTCGACGACGAGATCACCGACCGGGACCGCGCCTTCGTCGCCGCGCGGCATCCGGCACCGGCGCTCGCGCATCGGGTCGACCCGGGTGAAGGGATCACCGACGCCGACTACCGGGTGCTGGGGGAGTGGTTGCGCGCCGTCGCCTGAACGCGGGCCCGGAGGCGCCGGTCAGCGGTGGAGGACGATCTCCTCCGTCATGCGGGAGAGCTTCTCGGGGTTGCGGACGGCGTAGAGGCCGGTGACGCGGCCGTCGTCGATGCGGGTCGCGAGGACGGTGTCGATCTCGCCGGCGCGGCCGAGGACCAGCGCGGGATGGCCGTTGACGTGCGTCGGCAGCAGCGAGACCGCGCCGGAGATCCTGGCGAGCACGCCGGCCACCTTGCCGGCCCCCACGACGGGCGCCAGCGCGGCCCGGACGACGCCGCCGCCGTCGGTCAGCAGGACGACGTCAGGCGCGAGGACGTCGAGCAGGTTCTGCAGGTCGCCGGTCTCGACCGCCCGCTGGAAGGCGTGCAGAGCGGCCCGGGTGTCGGACGGGGAGGCGGTGTCGCGGGGCCGGCGCGCGGCGACGTGCTTGCGGGCCCGGTGGGCGATCTGGCGGACCGCGTCGGGGTTCTTGCCGACGGCCTGGGCGATCTCTTCGTAGTCGAGGTCGAACACCTCGCGCAGCACGAACACCGCCCGCTCGGTCGGGGCGAGCGTCTCCAGCACCAGCAGCATCGCCATCGAGAGGCTTTCGGCCAGCTCGACGTCCTCCGCCACGTCGGGCGCGGTCAGCAGCGGCTCCGGCAGCCAGGGCCCGACATAGGACTCCTTGCGCCGGCGCAGCGTGCGCAGCCGGGTGAGCGCCTGCCGGGTGGTGGTCCGCACCAGGTAGGCGCGGGGATCCCGCACCGAGGCGAGGTCGACGCCCGTCCACCGCAGCCAGGTCTCCTGCAGGACGTCCTCGGCGTCGGCGGCCGAGCCGAGCATCTCGTAGGCGACGGTGAACAGCAGGTTGCGGTGGGCGACGAACGCCTCGGTGGCGGCGTCCACGCGGCCGTCGGCCGTGCCCTTCGATCGTCCGTCCATGGCCCTCTCCCGTTGCGTGTTTCGTGCCGTGCACAGGACGCCGGACTCCGCCCGGCTGTGACATCCAGGACCAGTGGCGCACGTCACACACGCACGCTGTCACGGGTGAGGGGGCGCCGTCATCTCGTGTCCAGAGCCGCGTGGAGAGCCGCGCGGGCCACGAGACGAGGAGCTGGATATGAACGAGGACGCCGGACGCCGGACGGTCGCGATGGTCACCGGGGCGAACAAGGGGATCGGACGGGCGGTCGCCGAGGAACTCGCCGGGCGGGGCATGACGGTCCTGATCGGTGCGCGGGACGGGCGGCGCGGTGAGGAGACCGCCGCGGCGCTGCGCGAGGCGGGCGGCGACGTGCACGCGCTCGTCCTGGACGTCACCGACCCGGCCACCGTCCAGGAGGCCGCGAAGCGGGTCGAGGAGAGCCACGGACGCCTCGACGTCCTGGTCAACAACGCGGGCATCACCGGTTCGGGACAGGTGGCGCCCATGGACGCCGTCGACCAGATCCCCAGTTCCGTCGACCTGGAGATGGTCCGGGCGGTGTTCGCGACCAACGTCTTCGGCGTGATCGCGGTGACCAACGCCATGCTGCCGCTGCTGCGGCGGTCGCCGGCGGCGCGCATCGTCAACGTCAGCAGCCACGCCGGGTCCCTGACCCTCACCAGCGACCCGGACGGCCCCTTCGCGGCGCTGCTGCCGTCGGCGGCGTACACGCCGTCCAAGGCGGCGCTCAACGCGTTGACCGTCCAGTACGCCAACGAGCTGCGGAAGGACGGCGTCCTCGTCAACGCCGTCGCCCCCGGCTTCGTCGACACCGACAGCAACGCCCACACCGGGCACCTCACCCCCGCGCAGGCCGCCGCCGTGGTGGTGCGCCTGGCCACGCTCGGCGAGGACGGGCCGACCGCCGGCTTCTTCAGCGAGGAGGGCCCGCTGCCCTGGTAGGCCGCTCAGGCGGGCAGCATGCCGTGGCGTAGCTGGAGCAGGGACTTGCTGAGCAGGCGCGAGACGTGCATCTGCGAGATGCCGAACTGCTCGGCGATCTGCGTCTGCGTCTGGTTGCCGAAGAAGCGCAGCAGGACGATGGTGCGCTGTCGCTCGGGCAGTTCGCTGAGCAGGGACCAGAGGGTCTTGCGCTCCACCACGTGGTGCAGGTCCGGGTCTTCGGCGCCGAGGTGGTCGACGATGAGGTCGGTGTCGGTCTCGGCGGTCCCTTCGGCGGGCGCGTCCAGGGACAGGGTGTTGTAGGAGTCCCACGCGATGATGGCCTCGGTGACCTCCTCCAGGCCCAGGCCGAGGATGTCGGCGAGCTCGCGGGGCGTGGGGGAGCGGCCGTTCTCCTGCGAGAACTCCTGGGTGGCGTGCACGAGGCGGGGGCGCAGCTCCTGGATGCGGCGCGAGACGCGGATGCCCCAGGTCCTGTCCCGGAAGTGCCGCCGCACCTCGCCGAGGATGACGGGGTAGGCGTAGGCGTGGAAGCTGTCGCCGCGATCGGGGTCGAAGCGGTTGATCGCCGTCACCAGGCCGAGGTAGGCGACCTGCCGGATGTCCTCCAGGGGTTCGCCGCGGTGCGCGTAGCGCCGCGCGATCGACTCGACCATGGAGGCGTGCGTCTCGACGAGCGCGGCTCGCAGCCGGTTGCGGCGCCCGGGCGCGGTCCCGGGGCGGTTCATCTCGTCCAGCAGCGCCTCGGCGGGGGGCGGGTCGTCCTCGCGGGGGGCGGCTCGGCCGCCGTCCCTCACCGGTGCCTCGGCATGTGTCACAGGGGCTCCCTTCTGGGCGTGGAGGTGCGGAGGTCGTGCGGCGGCCCGGGGCTCAGCGCCGGAACCGCCCGTGGAGATGCGTTGGAGGGCCGTCGGCCCCGGTTTCCTCCACGGGGACGACGCGGCTCACACCCGTGGTGGCGCACACGCGCGGCACCGTCCCGGACGCCGGGAGCCGCAGGGACAGGGGCGTGTCCACTTCGGAAACGTGGATGTGGAGGCGCAGGATCGCCTCCATGGTGCTGGGGTCGCAGTACTCGCAGCCGGTCAGGTCGAGGACCATGGCGGGGGTGCCGTCGTCCAGCAGCCGCCGCGAGCAGTCGCGCAGGTCGTCGTAGTTCGCGAGGCCGAAGACGGCCGGCAGGCGCAGGACCGTCTGACGCGGGCTGAACTTCACCGAGATACCGCTGGGGGTCGTGAAGGGTGTGCGCATGGCCACCTCACCGAGAGAGTCGTAGTGAAGCGGGCCGCGCTGTTGGACCCCGAAGAACCTGGAACGAGTCTTCGGGTCAGGCTTCCCTCGCGAGCCGACCTCAAACCGGTCGGCGGCGGGCGGCGCCCGCCGACGCGGGATCAGCCGAGGGCGGACCGGACGGCATAGCATGCGAGTGCGGCGGCTCCCGGCCGGGGGCGGTCGCGGCCACCTCCGCCTCGAGACGTTGGAGAACCCGGGTGAACGAGCGGCTCGTCTCCGGTTCGGACCGTTCCCCGGACTCCGCGGGCCACATGGTGGAGCTGACCCGTTCGCTGCTGGACGCGGAGACGGTCGACGGCGTCCTGCGCCGCATCCTCCTGGCCGCCCGCGTGCTGATCCCCGACGCCGACATGGCCAGCATCACGCTGCGGGAGCGGACCGGCGAGCTGGGGACGCCGTTCTACAGCGACCCGGAGGCGGTCGATCTGGACCGGCTCCAGTACCGGCTGGGGGAGGGTCCGTGCGTGACCGCCGCGGACCCCGCCGGCGCCGCGTTCGCGTGCAGCGGCGACCTGTCGGCCGAGCCCGCCTGGCCGCGGTTCGGCCCGGCCGCCGCCTCGTACGGCTACGCGTCCGTCCTGGCCACCGCCCTGCTGCTGCCGACCGAGTCGGACGAGGCCGTGGGCGCGCTCAACGTGTACTCCCGGGCGCCCGGGAGCCTGGACGACGTCGCCCGCGACACCGCTCTGCTGCTCGCCACGCACGCCTCCCTCGCCATGGCCGCCGTCAGGACGGCCGCCGACGGCGCGCGCGAGATGGCCGACGCCGAGAACCAGATGGTGAACCTGCGCAAGGCGCTCGACACCCGGACGGTGATCGGCCAGGCCACCGGCATCCTGATGGCCCGCCGCGGTCTCGACGCCGGCAAGGCGTTCGAGCTGCTGTCCCGCACGTCGCAGAACCTCAACGTCAGGCTCGGCAGCCTGGCGGAGGGCATCGTGTCCGCCCCCGAGGCCGCCGACGACCTCTGACGGTGAGGGCGTGGCTGTTAGGATCAGGGCGTGGAATTGATCGAGGTGGACAGAGCCTAGCCACCGAACTGCCGGTGGCTTTCCCGCGCAGCGACTCCTGCGCGAGTGAACGGTATTTCTCAACGCACGCGTGCACGTCCGCCTGTCCTGGGTGTTGACACCGCCGTGTGAATCTCGCCGGCACGTTCACACTGCACCGGCCCCGTCGAAGCATTCGCGCGCCAGCGGCGCCGCACGCGCCCGCGGGGCGTCTTCCGGGGCCGCCCTTCCGGCACAGAACTGATTCCTGTCACGTCTGCCGACGGTTGACGGGAGAAAGAGAAATATCGCCATGTCTACCAATTCCGCCATCACGCTCCGCGACCTGACCTTCGAGTGGCCCGACGGCTCCGTCGCGCTCGACGGTGTCAGCGACACGTTCGGCACCGGCCGGACGGGCCTGATCGGCCGCAACGGCGTCGGCAAGTCGACCCTGCTCAAGCTCATCGCGGGTGAACTGCGCCCGACGTCGGGGCAGATCGACACCACGGGCGAGGTCGGGTACCTGCCGCAGTCCCTCACTCTGAGGCGGGACACCACGGTCTCCGAACTGCTCGGCATCCACGGCGTCCTCGCGGCGATGAAGGCCGTCGAGTCCGGCGACGTCGACCAGCGCCACTTCGACGCGATCGGCGACGACTGGGACATCGAGTCCCGCGCCGACGAGGCGCTGCACCAGATCGGCTTCTCCGCGGGCGACCTCGGCCGCCGCGTGGCCGAGGTGTCCGGCGGTGAGGCGATGCTGATCGCGATCACCGGGCTGCGCGTCCGGCGCACCCCGATCACGCTGCTCGACGAACCCACCAACAACCTCGACCGCCCGGCCCGCGCCCGGCTGGCCGAGCTCACCGACCAGTGGCCCGGGACGCTCGTCGTCGTGAGCCACGACCTCGAACTGCTGGAGCGCATGGACCACACCGCCGAACTCTTCGCAGGGGGGCTCGACACCTTCGGCGGCCCGTACAGCGCGTGGAAGGAGCACCGGGAGAACGAGCAGGCGGCCGCGGTACAGGCGGCCCGCTCGGCCCAGCAGGCGCTCAAGGTCGAGAAACGCCAGCGCGCCGAGGCCGAGACGAAGCTCGCGCGCCGCGAGCGCACCGCGAGGAAGACGCAGAAGGACGGCGGGATCCCGAAGATCCTCGCCGGCAACCGGGCCAGCAAGGCGCAGGCGTCCGCGGGATCGATGCGGTCCACGCTCGACCACAAGGTGCAGGCCGCCCAGGCCGCCGTCGACGCGGCGGACGAGCGCGTCCGCGACGAGGAGCACATCCACCTCGTCCTCCCCGATCCGGGCGTTCCCCGCGGGCGGCGCATCGCCGAACTGGTGGACCAGAACCGGACCGTGGTGATCCAGGGCCCGGAACGGGTGGCGCTCATCGGCGCGAACGGCACCGGGAAGTCGACTCTGATCGCGCAGCTCGTCCACGCCGCCGAACCGGTCCCGGGACGTCCGCGCGGCAGCCTGAGCACCGAGCTCGTCGGCTACCTTCCGCAGAGCCTCGACGGGATGGACGACGACGCCAGCGCGATGACCAACGTCCAGGCCGTCGCCCCGGGAACACCGCCCGGCACGATCCGCAACCAGCTCGCCCGGCTGCTACTGCGCGGTGACAGCGTGGACCGCCCGGTCAGCACGCTCTCAGGCGGAGAACGATTCCGCGTCTCTCTGGCCCGCCTCCTCCTCGCGGAGCCGCCCGCTCAGCTGCTGATCCTGGACGAGCCCACGAACAACCTCGACATCGCAAGCGTCGAGCAGCTCGCCGAAGCGCTCGACGCGTACCGGGGAGCACTCCTCATCGTCAGCCACGATCACGCCTTCCTCGAAAGGATCGGCGTCGACACCATCGTCGAACTCGACGGCGACGGACGGATGCACCAGCGGCGGGACCTCGGCCTCTGAGAGATCAGGGCTTGCGGCCGACGCCGCCCGTCATGAAGCGGACGTCGATGGTGCTGGCGTCCAGGACGGGCTCGTCGGGACGCCACAGCGGGAGCGGGACGAGGCCGGGCGACAGGATCTCGAGGCCGTCGAAGAAGGCGGCCAGCTCGGCGGGGGTGCGGACGCGGCCGCTGCCGAGCTGCTCCAGGAGCTGCTTCTCCAGCGCGACGGACTCGGGGGCGTCGCCCAGCCGGGTGAAGTTGGTGATGAAGAAGAAGGAGCCGCTGGGCATCGCGTCCCGCAGCACCTGGACGATCCGGCCGGGCTTCTCGTCGTCGGCGAGGTGGTGCAGGATCCCGACGAGCATCACGCAGACGGGCCGGTCGAAGTCGATCAGCGCGCGGACGTCCGGCCGGCCGAGAAGGTCTTCGGGCCGCCGGATGTCCGCGGTCACCACGGTGGTGTTGGCGTTGTCCGCCAGGATCGCCCGCCCGTGCGCCAGCACGATCGGATCGATGTCGACGTACACCACGTGGGCCTGCGGGTTGACCTCCTGGGCGACCTCGTGGGTGTTGCGGACGGTCGGCAGCCCCGATCCCAGGTCGAGGAACTGGGTGATCCCCTCCTCGGCGGCGAGATGGCGGACGACGCGGTGCAGCATCGCGCGGTTGTGCAGGGCGATGGCCCGCAGCTCCGGCATGATCGAGAGGCTGGCCTCGGCCACGGCCCGGTCCACCTCGTAGTTGTCCTTGCCGCCGAGCATCACGTCGTAGACGCGTGCCGCGGTCGGAACGCCGGTGGGGATCTGCGGGGACGACTCGGCCATGTGCATCCTCAAGGCTCAGGAGAACTTGCCCCGCATCGTAGCTTCACGGAGCCGAGCAAAATGCGAAAAACCCCGTACCAACGGGCTTTCCGCGAAGCGCAGGGGCCGGCCCCGAGCCGCGGAGGCGGCAACGCTGGCCGGTGCGCAGCACCCCGGCGCCCCGTCCCTGGACGATCAGGTCCGCCGGCGCCGGCGCCTGCCGGTGGACGGCGGGGCCGGTCTGGAACCGCTACCGGGCATCGCGATCGCGGCCGCGGGCGTCGGCGGGGCTCGCCGCCCCGGATTCGCCCCGGCACTTCGTCGATGATCTGGCGTAGTTCTCCTCCGCATTGTCTGAACAGAGCCACAAGGCGTTGCCGTATTCTCCTGTGGCTTTCCGTGCTGCGGTTTGGATGCCTGCTTGATGTGGGCAATCGCCAGGGCGATGAAAAGGATTCGCCCGACGTCACCGAGTTGACGTACAGCCGGGACGGCTCGATGCTGGCCGCCGCCAGCGACGACATCGTGATGCTGCTGAAGAAGCGACGGTAAAGGCTTCAGATCTCGTGTTCCATGCTCACGATCGCGGCGGGTAGGTAGCCGGAGACCACGGGGATCTCCCAGCCGAGTTCACGGTGCGCGTGGCAGGTCAGCGCGAGGATGTCGATGGGGACCTGCTTGCTGACGCTGTCCTGCTCGTCGCCGGCGGTGTAGTGCTCGCGGAACTCCTCCAGGGCGTCGACCAGTGCCGCCACGAACCCGTCCCGGTCTCCGGCCACGAGTTGTGACAGCAGGACGGTGAACGGCCACAGGGTGCTCGGCTGGGCGGCCGCGGCGTTCCGGACGGCGGCCAGCGCCCGGTCCATGGCAGGACGGGCGGGCTCGTCCCTCAGGTAGGCGCGGAGCGCGACATGGAAGGCGTGGTGGGCGGGCGCGCACCATTCCGATGCCAGGGCGTCGGGGTCGATGCCCAGCAGGAGGCCGCGCCGTTCCTCCGAGCCGGTGATCAACGCGAGCGCGATCGCGTGGTGCCATTCGTAGTTGGACAGGTCTTCGGGCTCGATGGAGGAGGTGGTCATGGGCGCGGTACGGCCGCCGATGGTGATCTCCACCGTTTCGCCGGGCGCCGTCGCCGTCCGGAACGCCGCGGCGTAGAACTCCGACGCCAACTCCAGCGCCTCCCGAGAACGCGGGTCGCGCCCTTGCGGATCGGATTCGGCGCGGAACTGGAACCGGAGGACCTGTTTCCAGCCGTCCCAGGCCAGGGAGTGGGGGATCCTCTTCCTCGACGCCGGCGGGGTCCAAGCGTTCTCGACCATCTCCGGCGTCTCGGCGTCGTGGTAGGCGAGCGCCTCGGAATGGTCATCGAACGATGGCGGTGAGCGCGAGCGGTGCCGGCGGCAGCAGGGTGCGGGGACGCGGGTCCTCGCCCCGCGGTTGGGCGAGCACGGCCGCGATCGCCGTCCAGAAGGCGTCCTGGTCGCCCGTGGCCAGGGCGTGCAGGGCCCGCTCCGCGTCGGTGCCGGGCGTCCCGATGAGGTCGCCGGCGCGCCCGCCGTCGCCGAAGACCAGGTCGCTCAGGGCCCGGCTGAAGGGAGAAAAGGCGTCCCCGGCCGTGCGTTCGAACGTCACCCAGCACTTTCGCGGGTCGCCCACCAGGACGCACAGGTACAGCGCCTCCTGCCAGTCCCTCTCGAACACGCCGCGCGGAGACCCGTCGTCCTCCGGCGCCGGTTCGTAGGAGACGCCGGTGCGGGTGTAGGGGATCATGACGCTCACCGGCGGGCCCGCCGGATCGGCCAGTTCCAGGGCGCCCAGATGCGCTTCGGCGGCCGAGCGGAGCGCCATCCAGGCGTCCCGGTCGATCCGCGGGTCCTCCACCGACCGGGCTCCGGCGTAGTCCTCGGTCGCCTCGCGCAGCCGTTTCGCGCCGATTTGATGCCGCTCGATCCTCATGCCCGACACCCCGTCTCCGTCCGGAGCGAGCCTAAAGCGCCGATAGTGAGCGATCAGTCCTGTTCGCCATATGTCGCCAACAGTCGGTGGTGGACCAGTGCGTCGTAGACGGCCCCCGGGTGGCCGGTTCGTGGCAGAGTGGCGGGATGCCTGGTGCTCGGTACGGGATGGACGCGCCCTACGGGTTCGGCTTCGTGGGCTTGGTCGTGCTGGGTTTCTGGGGGACCGGGCTGGTGATGGCGGTCACCGCCGATCTGGCCGCCGCGCTGCCCGCGCTGGTCTCCGGCACCCTGCTGGCGGGATGCCTGGCCCTGAGCCTGCACGTCACGCTGCGCGGCAAGTTCCTGGTCTGGCGGGACGTGCTGGACGAGTTGGACCTGCGTGGCGACGAACGGCTGCTCGACCTCGGCTGCGGACGCGGCGCCGTCCTGTTGGCCGCCGCCCGGCACCTCCCGCAGGGCCGGGCGGTCGGCGTGGACCTGTGGCGCGGACGGGACCAGTCCGGCAACACCCCGGCGGCGACCCTGCGCAACGCCCGCGCCGAAGGCGTCGCCGACCGCGTCCACGTGCAGGGGGGCGACCTGCGCAGGCTCCCGTACGCGGAGGCGAGCTTCGACCTGGTCGTGTCCAGCCTGACGGTGCACACCATCTTCGGCGCGGACGCCCGCGCCCAGGCGATCGCCGAGGCGTACCGGGTGCTGCGGCCGGGCGGCCGCCTGCTGATCGCCGACCTGGCGCGGACCCCCCGCGAGTACGCAGCGGTGCTGACCCGGCTGGACGCCCAGGACATCCACGTGCGCGGCCTCGGCTGGCGCGCGTGGTGGGGCAGCCCATGGGTCCCGACCCGCCTGCTCACCGCCCGCAAACCAGCCACCCCCTGAACAATCGGCGGGCCCACCTCCACCGTCATCGCGGTGTCGTGAGGCCGATTAATGTCTCACCTCAGGACATTGACCTCAGGCGAGAATTCAGCCGACCTTCGGGGTGGCGCGGTCGATGATCGGGGCGACGTCCAGGCCTGGTGGGAGGGTGCCGAAGGCGCCGCCCCAGTCGCCGGCCAGGCGGGTCGCGCAGAAGGCGTCGGCTACGGCCAGGTGACCGTGTCTGAACAGCAGTGATGCCTGTAGGACTAGTGCCAGGCGCTCGGCTACTCGGCGGGCGCGGTACTCGATTGTGGACGTGTCGGTGAAGCTTTCCTTGGTCTCCTTGATAGCCGCGTCTAGGCGCTTGTCGGCCCCTTGGGAGAGGGCTACTTCTTCGAAGAATGCCTCTAGGGTTTGCGGTTCGCGTAGCGTGGCGCGGAGGAGATCGAGGGCGGCTACGTTGCCGGAGCCCTCCCAGATGGAGTTCAGGGGGGACTCGCGGAAGAGGCGGGGCATGCCGGACTCTTCTACGTAGCCGTTGCCGCCCAGGCATTCGAGGGCCTCGGCGGCGTGCGCGGGCCAGCGCTTGCAGATCCAGTACTTGCTGACGGCCAGGCCGAGGCGCTTGAAGGCGGTCTCGGACTCGTTGCCGCGCACCGAGCGGTCGGTGGCGCCCGCGAGGCGCAGCATCGTGGTCGTGGCGGCCTCGGACTCGATCGCGAGGTCCGCCAGGACGTTGCGCATCAGCGGCTGGTCGATCAGCGGGCGGCCGAACGCCGAGCGGTGCGCCGCATGGTGCGCGGCGGTGGTCACGCCGAGCCGCATTCCGGACGCGGCGCCGATCACGCAGTCCAGGCGGGTCATGTTGACCATCTCGATGATGGTGCGGACGCCGCGGCCCTCGTCCCCGACCCGCCACGCGACCGCCTCGTCGTACTCCACCTCGGAGGACGCGTTGGACCTGTTGCCGAGCTTGTCCTTCAGCCGCATCAGGCGCAGCGGGTTGAGGCCGCCGTCCGGCAGGACGCGGGGGACGAGGAAGCAGGTCAGGCCGCCGGGCGCCTGGGCGAGGGTGAGGAACACGTCGCACATCGGGGCGCTGGTGAACCACTTGTGGCCGACGAGCCGGTACGTCCCGTCCGGCTGGGGGGCGGCCGTGGTGGTGTTGGCGCGGACGTCCGAGCCGCCCTGCTTCTCGGTCATGGACATGCCGGCGAGGAGCGCGGTCTTGGTGAGCGGGGGCCGCAGCCCGAAGTCGTACTCCGGCCTGGCCAGGAGCGGCTCGTACTGGGCGGCCAGCTCCGGTGACTGCCGCAGGGCCGGGACGGCGGCGTAGGTCATCGAGACGGGGCAGCCGTGGCCCGCGTCGACGCGCCAGGTGTAGAACTTCGCGGCGCGGGCGACGTGGGCGCCCTCGCGTGTGTCGGTCCACGCCGAGCCGTGCAGGCCGTGCGTCACGGCGACGGTCATCAGCTCGTGCCACGCCGGGTGGAACTCGACCTCGTCGATTCGGTGCCCGCAGCGGTCATGGGTGCGCAGGACGGGCGGGTGCTCGTTGGCGAGGCGTCCCCACTCCTGGGCCCGCACGGTGCCGGCCAGGCGGCCGAGCTCGCGCACCTCGGCCTCGGCCCATCCGGCGCCCTCGCGGTGCAGCCCGTCCAGCAGGGCCGCGTCGTCGGACACGTCGTGCCCGGCGAGCGGGGGGACCTGGTTGAACACCTCGTGCGTCACGCGCTCTCCCAACGTTCAGGCCGTCGACCCGCAGAATACAGAACGCGGTTCGGGCATCAGGTTGATCATGCTCGTGGGGTGGGAGGACGTCCATCCTCCTCAGGTGGTGTGGCGATCTCGTCCGCGCGGCGGATTGTCCGGCGCCGCCAGGGGCATACCGTCGGAATCATGAGTCAGTCCGGTCCGCATCCCGAGCGGCCCGCCCCGTGCCGCCCGCCAGAGCGGCGGCGGGACGCCGGCCCCGCCCCCGAGCCGGTCGACGTGACGACCGCGCCCGGCACCGGGCGGACGTCCGACACGGTGCGGGCGTCCGACGCCGAGCGCGAGGCCGTCGTCGAGCGGCTGCGGATCGCCTCGGTGGAGGGGCGGCTCACCTTCGAGGAGCTGACCGAGCGCACCGAGGCCGCCTACGCGGCCGTCGCGCGCGGCGACCTCGAACTCATCACCGCCGACCTGCCCGGCATGGGCGCGCCCGGCGCCAACCCCGCGCCCGCGCAGGTCAAGCGCAGGTTCAGTGCGGTCATGGGGGACTGCAAGGAGCGCATCGTCGGCCGCATCGACGGCCCGCTGGAGGCCGTGTCGGTGATGGGCGACGTCGAACTCGACCTGCGCGGCGCCCAGGTCCCCACCGGCGAGGTGCACATCGCCGTGACCGCCGTGATGGGCGACGTCAAGATCATCGTCCCGGACGGCGTCAGCATCGTGCTGACCGGGCACAACTTCCTCGGCGACCGGCGGGTCGCGGTCCGCGACCCGCATCCCGGCGCCCGCGTCCCCGTCGTGCGCGTCACCGCGCACGCCGTGATGGGCGACATCAAGATCGTCGACGACGCGCACCACGGCCCGCTCCGCAACGCCCTCACCACCTGGTGGAAGGACCGCCGTTAGGGGTGGGGTCAGCGGGTGTCGTCGTGCGCTTCGGCCTCTTCGACGCCCTCCTCGTCGGGCTGCAGCGTGTCGGGGTGCTCGTATCTCACGCCGGGGGTGCCGGTGCCGCTGGTCCGCTCCCCGCCCGGGACGGTGCGGCCGCGGGCGTCGGAGCGCTCGTTCACCGGGGCGAAGCGGCGGTCGTCGGTCTCTTCGGGCTCATGGCCGGTCTCCTCGCGCGTCATGGCCGTCCGCATACCCGGCGACCGGCGCCTCGAACGCCCGGTCAGACCGCGGTCGCCGCGCGGGCGGGCTCCAGGGCCTCGGCGTAGCGGCGGACGATCAGGTCGGCGACCTCCGGCGCCGCGCCGAGGGCGGGGGAGACCGCGGCGGCGCCCGCGGCCAGGGACTCCCGGCGGACCTTGTCGGCGAAGTGGCCCGGAGCGAGGATGTAGGAGGCCACCGCCACGCGCGGCGCCCCCGCCTCCAGCAGGGACCGCACCGCTTCGGCCGGCGCCGGGCGGGCCGCCGTCGCGTACGCCGGGACGACGTCCCGCCAGCCCCGCGCGCGCCACCGCCGCGCCAGCCGCGCGATGGTGGCGTTGGCGGACGCGTCGCTGGAGCCCGCCGAGGCGAGGACGACGGCCGTGTCCGGGTCGCCGGGCGCCACGCCCGCGTCGGCCAGGCGCCGCTCCAGGGCGTCCAGCAGCAGCGGGTGCGGGCCCAGCGTGCCCGCCGTGCGCAGGACGAGCCGCGGGTGCCGGCCGCGCACCCGGTTCAGCACGCCCGGGATGTCGGTCTTGCTGTGGTAGGCCGCGGTGAGGAGCAGGGGCAGCACGACCGCCTCGTCCGCGCCGTCCCCGGCCAGGCCGTCCAGCACCCGGTCGGGGGCGGGCGGCGCGTGGTCCAGGAACGAGGCGTGCACGGGCACGTCCGGGCGGCGCGCCCGGACGGCGTCGAGCAGCGCGGCGACGGTCGCGGCGGCGCGGGGGTCCCTGCTGCCGTGCGCCACCGCGACCATGGGGGCGCTCACAGGTGGATGCCGCACTCGGTCTTGCCCATCCCGGCCCACCGGCCGCTGCGCGGGTCCTCGCCGGGCGCGACCGGGCGGGTGCACGGCGCGCAGCCGATCGACGGGTAGCCGTCGTAGTGCAGCGGGTTGACGAGCACCCCGTTGTCCTCGATGTAGTTGTCCATGTCCTCCTGGGACCAGCCGAGGATCGGGTTCACCTTGACCATGCCGCGCTTGCGGTCCCACTCGACGACCCGGCGGTCGCGGCGGCTGGCGGTCTCGTCCCGGCGGATGCCGCTGAACCAGGCCATGTAGCCCTCCAGCGCGCGGCCGAGCGGCTCCACCTTCCGCAGGTGGCAGCACAGGTCGGGGTTGCGGCCGTACAGGCGCGGGCCGAGCGCGGCCTCCTGCTCCTCCACCGTGCGGGACGGGGTGACGTCGATGACGTTCACCGGGTAGACGGCCTCGACGGCGTCGCGCGTCCCGACCGTCTCGGCGAAGTGGTAGCCGGTGTCGACGAACAGCACGTCGATGCCCGGCTTCACCTTCGACACGAGGTGGATCAGGGCCGCGTCCGACATGGAGGACGTGAGGCAGATGCGGTCGCCGAACGTCGCGACCGCCCACCGGATGACCTCCAGCGTGGGGGCGCCCTCCAGGGCCGCGGCGGCCGACTCGACGATGTCCTGAAGGTCGAGGGTGGGTCTGTCGGTCTCCAGCAGGGTCACCGGGGGACCTCCTTGCTCGCGGCGCGGGGAGCGCCGACACCGAGGAACTTCAGGCTGAAGGAACGCAGGCAGTCGGGGCAGAACCAGGCCCCGGGGTTCTCGTCCCGGGGTTCGAGGCTCTCCTCGCCGCAGTAGGGGCAGTGGAACGGCGCCATCCGCTCGCTCATGCGAGATCAGCCCCGTTCACTTGAGGTCCGCCTCGTCGGCGCGGTGCACCCACTCGGCGAAGGTCTCGCCGCCGGTGCGCTGCTCGTCGAACCGGCGCACGACGCGCTCGACGTAGTCGGTGAGCCCGGCCGAGGTGGTCTTGAGCCCGCGGACCTTCTTGCCGAACGACGCGCCGAGCCGCCCGCCGAGGTGGATCTGGAAGCCCTCGACCTGCTCGCCGTCGTCGTCCACGACGAGCTGGCCCTTCAGGCCGATGTCGGCGACCTGGATGCGGGCGCAGGCGTTCGGGCAGCCGTTGACGTTGATCGTCAGCGGCTGGTCGAAGTCGGGGAGCCGCTCCTCCAGCTCGTCGATCAGGTCCATCGCGCGCTGCTTGGTGTCGACGATGGCGAGCTTGCAGTACTCGATGCCCGTGCACGCCATCGTCTGGCGGCGGAACGTGGACGGCCGGACCTGGAGGTCGTGTTCGGCCAGCGCGTCGGCGAGCGCCTCGGTCCGCTCCTGCGGGACGTCCAGGATGACCATCTTCTGCTCGTTGGTCGTGCGGACGCGGCCGGAGCCGTAGCGCTCGGCGAGATCGCCGATGACGCCGAGCAGCTCGCCGTCGACCCGCCCGACGCGGGGCGCGAACCCGACGTAGTAGGCGCCGTCCTTCTGCGGGTGGATCCCGACGTGGTCGCGGCGGGCGAGCGGCGCGGCGGGCTCGGGGCCGTCCGGCAGCGCGTACCCGAGGTACTCCTTCTCCAGCACCTCGCGGAACTTCGCGGCGCCCCAGTCCTTCACCAGGAACTTCAGCCGGGCGCGGCTGCGCAGCCGCCGGTAGCCGTAGTCGCGGAAGATGGAGGTGACGCCGTGCCACACCTCGCTGGTCTGCTCGGGCTTGACGAACACGCCGAGGCTCTGCGCGAACATCGGGTTGGTGGACAGGCCTCCGCCGACGAACACTTGGTAGCCGGTCTCGCCCGCCTCGTTCACCACGCCCGTGAACGCGATGTCGTTGATCTCGTGGACGGTGCAGTGCGACGTGCAGCCCGACATCGCCGTCTTGAACTTGCGCGGCAGGTTGGAGAACTCGGGGGAGCCGATGAAGCGGTCGTGGATCTCGCGCAGGTCCGGCGTCGCGTCCACGACCTCGTCGGCCGCGATCCCGGCCAGCGGACAGCCGATGATCACCCGGGGGACGTCGCCGCACGCCTCCGTCGTGTGCAGCCCGACCGCCTCCAGCGCCTCCCAGATCGCGGGGACGTCCTCGATCCGCACCCAGTGCAGCTGGACGTTCTGGCGGTCGGTGATGTCGGCGGTGCCCCGCGCGTACCGGGTGGAGACGTCCGCGATGGTGCGCAGCTGGGGGCCGCTCAGCTGACCGCCGTCGATGCGCACCCGCATCATGAAGTAGCGGTCCTCGAGCTCCTCGTCCTCCAGCGCGCCGGTCCTGCCGCCGTCGATGCCGGGCTTGCGCTGGGTGTACAGGCCCATCCAGCGGAACCGGCCGCGCAGGTCGGACGGGTCGATCGAGTCGAAGCCGCTCTTGGAGTAGATGTCGATGATCCGGCGGCGGACGTTCAGGCCGTCGTCGTTCTTCTTGTTCTCCTCGTTCTTGTTGAGCGGTTCGCGGTAGCCGAGGGCCCACTGGCCCTCGCCCTTCTTGCGTTTGGTCGCGGGTGGCACGGCGCGCGTCCTCATCTGTGGTCGTGAGGGACGCGCGGCGCACCGGCGCTCTGAGGCAGCCGGCTCGACGCTGAGCGGGATGAAGTCAAAGGTGACGCCGATGCGCCACGCGCCCGGCTGTACAGGGGCGTGGTCGGAGCGTCACCTACAGATCGCGCTGCGGACGCGGAGGAAGTCGACGTGCCGGCGCTTGGCCAGCAACGGGTCCGCGGCAGTCATACCCGAACTGTGACATGCCGTCTCGCGGACTGTCCAGTGACGTCCGGCATGCGGACGCGTGAGATGCGTCATCCCTGCCGCCTCCAGTTCACCGGAGGCTCGGCCTTCCCGCCGGACGCGGGGTCAGCGCGCCGGCCGGGGGCGGCGTCCTCGGGGGCGGCGGGCGCGGGGTGGTGCTGGCAGTCGCACCAGGAGCCGCCACGGCACTCCTCGTGGTGGCGCTCTCGGCACGACTGGCAGATCATGTCTTCCATTGTCACCCATGGAGGCAAATGCCCGGTTCGCCGGGCGACCGCGTGTGGATGATCATGGTCCGCGAAACGTTCTGTGCCGTCATAGCGGGTATGGGCCAAGGGATGTGCACGGAACGGGCGGCGCGCCTGCGGAACCACCGGGCGGGGGAGGGGATCGGCACGCCACGCGCGGAGCGGACCAGTGAAGTGGGCGACGCGGCATGTTCCGGGCGCGCGACCCTCTACGGTGGGGCGGTGTGACCACCGTCTCCGACGCAGCGGGCGCCTCCCGGGCTGGGGATCCGCCCTCCGGAAAAGACCCGGAGGGCCCGCAGCGGCGCCTGCGCGACCGCCTGAACGCGCGCGTGCGCGCCGACGCGCGGGCCGCCGCGGGGATCGCCTGGACGCTGACCAAGGGCACCGCCATCGGCGGGTTCCGCTACCGGGTCACCGGGCTGGCGGCGGAGGCCGCGTTCTTCGCCCTGCTGTCGATGCCTCCCCTCGTCATCGGGCTCATCGGCACGATGGGCCACCTGCGCGGCCTGTTCGGCACGGAGACGATCGCCGAGGTGCGCGCCTGGGTGATCGAGCACTCCCAGACGGTGCTGACCGGCCCGACCGTCAAGACGGTCGTCGTCCCGCTCATCGACGACGTGATCAGGGGCGGCAGCCCCGACATCGTGTCGGTCAGCTTCCTGATCTCGCTGTGGGCGGGGTCGCGGGCGACGAACGTCTACGTCGACACGATCACGATCGCCTACGGGCTGTCGGGCGTGCGCGGCGTGATCCGCACCCGGCTGCGCGCGTTCGTGCTCTACCTCATCGGGCTGCTGACCCTGATCGTCGTGGTCCCGATGCTGGTGGCCGGGCCCGCGCTGGTCCGCCAGGCGCTGCCGGAGAGCACCGAGGCCGTCCAGGCGCTGTACTGGCCGGTCGTGGTGAGCGTGTCGATCGTCTTCCTCTCGCTGCTGTACCACATGAGCGTCCCGGTGCGGACGTCCTGGTGGCGCCAGACGCCCGGCGCGGCGCTGGCGCTGCTGATCTGGATCGTGGGCAGCTTCGTCCTGCGGATCTACCTGGCCGGCTCGCTGAGCGGGGTGTCGGTGTACGGGTCGCTGGCCGCCGCGATCGCGCTGCTGGCCTGGCTGTACGTGGCGGCGCTCGCGGTGCTGATCGGGGCCGCGCTGAACGCCGAGATCGACCGCCTGTGGCCCAGCGGGGACACCGCCCGGATCCGCGCCGAGCTGGAGGCGCAGGCCGACCAGGTGCCGCGGGACCAGGGCGCGACGGGTAAAAACCACTCCGTTTGAGGTCCTGAAAAGGGCAAACATGTCGTAGCCTCGCGTGACATGACCCCCCGTGAGGAGACCGGCCGGCTCCGGACCGTGACCGGCACGATCGCGACGTCCGACATCACCGGGCCGGTGCTCTCCCACGAGCACCTCCAGCTGGACCTGCGCTGGCCGGCGCGCCCCCAGCTCGCCTCCTCCGACCCGAACCGGTGGCTGGACGAGGAGAAGGCCGTCCAGCGGGAGCTGAACGGCCTGCGCAAGGACCACGGCCTCGGCCTCGTCGTCGACCTCACCTGCTCGGGCATGGGCCGCAACGCCGCCGCCCTCGCCCGCATCAGCGCCGGCGCCCGGGTTGCGGTGGTCGCCGGGACGGGCGTGTTCACCGAGCCGTTCCACCCCGCGTACGTGCGCGAGGTCCTCGCCGCCGGGGCGGCCCCCGCGCCCCCCGGATTCGAGGCGGACCGCGACGAGGCCGGGTACCCGGGCCCGTCGGCGGTCGACCGGCTCGCGGAGCGCCTGCTCGCCGAGGTCGGCTTCGGCATGGACGGAACGAACTCGCTGCCCGGCGTCATCGGCGAGATCGGCACCTGGGGGGAGGCGCCGACCGAGACCGAGGAGCTGTGCCTGCGCGCCGCGGCCCAGGCGGGCCGCTACTCCGGCCTGTCGGTCGCGACCTACGGGCGCGCGGGCCTCGCCCAGCTGGAGATCCTCACCTCCGCCGGGCTGCCCCCCGGGCGCGTCGCGGTGGGGCAGCAGGACCGGGTGGACGACCCCGCCCAGCACCGCAAGATCGCCGAGTCGGGCGGGTACGTCTCGTTCGGCACGCTCGGCCTCGCGGGGGAGGACGCCTCCGCCGTCGGCGCCCGCGTCCGCCGGGTGCTGGACCTGCTGGAGGCCGGGCACGCCGACCGGGTGCTGCTGAGCACCGGGGTTGCCCGGATGGCCCAGGTCGGCCGCTACGGCGGCGCTGGTTTCGGGTACCTGTTCGACACGTTCCTGCCCGCGCTGCGCGCCGCGGGCGCCGACGAGGCGACCCTCGGCGCGATCCTGCACGACAACCCGCTGCGGTGGCTCACCGGTTCCTGAGCGGGTAGGGGAACCCCTGGAAGGGGGTGCGTCCGATGCCCTGGAACCGTCCCGCGGGACGAGGCGCCAGGCGGGCGGCGACCGTCCGGCTCCCCTACACCGACCGCTCCGAGGCGGGCCGGGTGCTCGCCGCCCGACTCGCCACGATGGGGCTGGACGGGGCCGTGGTCCTCGCGCTGCCGCGCGGAGGCGTCCCCGTCGGCTACGAGATCGCGCGGCACCTCGAAGCCACGCTCGACGTGCTGGTGACCCGCAAGATCGGCTATCCGCCGCAGCCGGAGCTCGGCGTCGGCGCGATCGCCGAGGGCGGCGCCCCGGTGTTCGACGAGGGTCTGCTCGCCCGCCTCGGGCTCCGCGCGGACGACCTGGCCCCCACCGTGGAGGCCGAGCGCGCGGAACTGGACCGCCGGGTGACGGCCTACCGGCGCGGCCGGCCGCTGCCGCCGGTCGCCGGGCGGCCGGTGATCGTGGTGGACGACGGGCTCGCCACCGGCGGCACCGCCCGCGCGGCCGTGCGGGCGGTGCGTGGGCGCGGGCCGTCCCGGCTGGTCCTCGCGGTGCCGGTGGGCGCCGCCGAGACCGTCCGGAGCCTGGAGGCGGAGGTGGACGACCTGGTGGTGCCGGTCGCGCCCTGGGACTTCCAGGCCGTGGGGCAGTGGTACCGCGACTTCGGGCAACTCGGCGACGCCGACGTGACGGCCTGGCTGGAGCGCGCCGGACGGCCGGGCGGCGGCCCCGCGGACGGGCCCGCGGAGCCGGGCCGGGCGTGAGCGGCGGTGCCGGTCCGGACGTGAACCGCCGGATGCCGGGACTGAATGGTCCCCCGCGGATTTTCGGGAAATGGCCACATCGGCGGGGCCGGTGCGGTAAAAGGGCGGCCGGCCGAATGTCGTGGAACGATGTGACCGGGTCGCAACGCAGATGTGACGGAGAACCCGGGCCCGGTCGGGATGGACCGGGCCCGGGCAACGCAAACGGCCCCGCGGGGCGGGGCCGTGACGTTTTACAGGTGGCGTGCCGGGGTTCGCGATGGGAGCGTTTCGGCGATCTGCGCCTTCGTTCAGGCGGCGTTGGCGCGACGCATGCGGCGACGGCGCTCGGACGCGCGCTCGTCCTCGTTCAGGCCGCCCCAGGTGCCGTACTTCTCGGGCCGGGACACCGCGTAGTCCAGGCAGTCCGTACGGACCGGGCAGCCCATGCAGATCTGCTTGGCCTTGCGCTCGCGGATCTCGCGCTCGGGCTGGCGCTCGCCGTCGGGGCCGAAGAAGAGGACGAGGTCTTCCCCCCGGCACGCCGCGGCGTCCTGCCAGCCCCAGCTGGGACGAGGGAGGTTTGCCTGCCGACGTACCTGAGCCATGGAACACCCACCTTGATTGGTTTCGAACAAATTCGGGACATGGACGCTCGACGTACTTCGGATGACAAGAGTCAGAGAAGCGCCGAATGTTCCAACGTCTGGAGTTGCCGCTCTGTTCCCCGTCCGGTTACTCCGGAAACCTGGGGACGTGCGACAGGGAGACCCTCGAATGGGGCCTCAAGGAGATTACACGAGGGCCGCCTCGTTGAGAAGGGTGAGTTCCCTAACAACGTAGGTTCTCTGGTTCTCCCCGCAGTCGGTGCCGCACGGGTCGGGCTGCTGGACGGCCTCCACGACCACCCGGTAACGGCTCCGCCTCAGGAGAACAACCGCTTCGTGCCGGCTTGTTCCGGGGATTCCAGTGATCGACGCCACGGTCACGTCGTCCACCCCGAGCCGTCCCGTGTGCGCGCGGACGAAGTGCTCCGCGGCCTGCGCGGGCTCGGGCGCTCCCGCCCGCCCGCGCAGCCTGGGGAGGGCGACCTCGCCCCGCAGGTAGGCGTCCGCCGCCGCGTTCGCCTCCGCTTCGCCGAGGTCGCCGTACGAGAATCCGTGGGGAAGACATACCAAATTCGCCGCAAATCGGTCACCGCCGACATGGGTGGTTTCCCAGATCAGGCGGTCGAAACGCGTCGCGAGAAAACGGGCCAGCGGAGCACCGGTGCGGGCGCAGCAGGCGTTGCGGCGCCCGTGCGTGCAGACCAGCAGGACCGGCTCGCCCGTCCGCTCGCCCAGGCCCGGGGACCGGCCCTCCGCGAGCGCGTCCAGGTCGAGCGCCGCCAGTTCGTCCGGATCGGCCAGCTCGCGCCCCTCGATCCAGGCCTCGCCCCCGCGGGAGGACGCGGCGTAGACCTGGAACGGCGGGGTGGCGCGCCGGCGGCCCGGCCGGCGGATCAGCTGCGGACGGACGCCCGCCTTCTTCGCCGCCCGCACGGCCTCGGCGACCGGCGCCGGGTCGGCGAGGTCCTCGACGCGCTCGGGCCAGGGGCCCGGGTGCTCGATCAGCAGCCAGGCGCCCGCCTTCACGGTCGCGGTCGCCAGGCACGGCCGCTCGCCGGTGTGGCTCCCCGGGCAGTGTCCGCAGCTTCTGCCGCGCGTCACGCAGTCCCCCCGCCGATCTTCGTACATCCCCGTCGAGCTGAAAACGATTAGGTAAGGGTAACCTAAGGCGCGACGGTCAAACCAGGCGGGGCGGCTAGCAGCGCTTCCGCCGCGGGCAGAGCGGCCTCCCGGTCGGCCGCCACGAGGCCGATCCGGGTGCGCCGGTCCAGGAGATCGCCCGCGTCGAGGGCGCCCTCGTGCAGCACGCCCCACGCCAGCTCCGCGCCGGTCACCGGCAGCCCGGCGACGACCGGCTCCAGCAGCGCCGCGTCCCGCCGCCCCAGGGCGGCCAGTAGCGGCGCCTCGGTGCCGTACCGCTGGACGAGCCGGGTAGGCGCGTCCAGGGCGTCCAGCCGTCGGCGCGGAGCCGCGCCGACGAGGGGCAGCCGCGCGGTGCGGCAGGGGCCGGCGGGAAGCCCGCGGGCGCGCACGACCGCGTCCACGGCGTCCTCGGCCATGCGCCGGTAGGTGGTCAGCTTGCCGCCGACGATCGTCACGACGCCGTCCCGGGACGTCAGGACGGCGTGCCTGCGGGAGATGTCGGCGGTGTCGCCGCCGTGGCCGACGTCCAGCAGGGGCCGCAGGCCGGCGTACGCGCCGGCGACGTCGGCGCGCCGCACCGGGACGTCCAGCGCCGAGTCCAGGACGTCGAGCAGGAAGCCGATCTCGCCCTCGGTGGGCTCCGGTACGTCCGGGACGGGCCCGTCCGCGGGCTCGTCGGTGAGGCCGACGTAGACGCGGCCGTCGCCCTGCGGGAGCACGAGCACGAACCGGTTGCCCGCCCCCGGGATGGGGACGTGCATCGCGGCGGTGAGCCCGCGCAGCGCCTCGGCCCGCAGCACCAGGTGGGTGCCGCGGGACGGGCGCAGCCGCACCCCGTCCACCAGGCCGCCCGCCCACACCCCGGCGGCGTTCACCACCGCGCGCGCCCGCACGGTGGTCTCGCGGCCGGTGAGCTCGTCGCGGATCAGGGCGCCGTCGCCGGTCAGCTCGACCGCGCGGCAGCGGGTGAGGATCCGGGCGCCGTGCCCGGCGGCGGTCCGGGCGAGCGCGGTGACGAGGCGGGCGTCGTCGGCGAGCTGCCCGTCCCACGACAGCAGCCCGCCGCGCAGCCCGTGGGGCCGCAGGGCGGGCGCGAGCCGCAGCGTCTCGACCGCCGACAGCCGGCGCGGGCCCGGCAGGACCGAGCGCGGGGTGCGGGCGGCGAGCCGCAGCAGGTCCCCGGCGCGCATGCCGGCCGCGGCCAGCAGCGCCTGCGAGCGGGACACCAGCGGGGTCAGCGGCAGCACGAACGGGAGCGCCCGCACCAGGTGCGGGGCGGTGCGCAGCATCAGCGCGCCGCGCTCGACCGCGCTCTCGTGCGCGACGTCCACCTGCCCGGAGGCCAGGTAGCGCAGCCCGCCGTGGATCAGCTTGGAGCTCCAGCGCGACGTGCCGAACGCCAGGTCGCGGGCGTCGACCGCGGCGACCGACAGGCCGCGGGAGGCGGCGTCCAGCGCGGCGCCCGCGCCGGTGGCGCCGAGGCCGACGACCAGCACGTCCACCACCTCGCCGGGCAGTTCGGCGAGCTCGCGCTCCCTGCGCGCGGCGTTGAGCGAGGTCCGCGGATCGGGTCCGGCTGCGTTCACGGTGCGAGCATCCTCTCCAGGATGTGGCGGAGTTCGGCGTCGAGGGCGTCCGCGTCGACCCCGGGCGGCCCCGCGTCGATCATGATCTGCGCGGAGAGCCCGAACGACTGGACGACCAGCAGGAGCGCGCGGGCCTGGAGCGCGGGGTCGCCCGCCCGGACGGTGCCGTCCCGCTGGCCGGCGGAGATCGCCTCCTCGAACCCGGCGAGGAAGGATCGCTGGCTGGCGCCGCAGCGGTCCAGCAGGTAGGGCAGCAGCAGCTCCGGGTCGACCTCGATGATCTTGCGGAGCAGCGGGTGGTCGCGGAACGTCCGCACGCCGGTGACCAGGCCGTCCACCAGCCGGGGCCGGACGGGGCGGCCGTCGTCGAGGGGCCGCAGCGCGTCGCCGATCCCCGTCCACTCGCGGGTCATCAGGTCGGCGACGATGGTGCGGACGTCCGGCCAGCGCCGGTAGAGGGTCATCCGCGAGACGCCGGCCCGGCGCGCGATGTCGGTCAGCGTCGTGCGCCGCACCCCGACCGCGAGCACGCAGTCGCGGGCGGCGTCGAGCACGGTGTCGTCGGCGGTCCGCGCCGCCGGCCTGTTGTGACGATTCGACGTCATGTGTCACAGTGTAAGCCACCAGGAAGCCGGGGCGGCGAGGGAGGCGGGCGTGGAGACGCGCGACATGCTGTGGAGCGGCTGGGGCGACCCGGCGAAGGCGGCGCCGCTGCCCGAGCCGATGGTCGGCCTGCTGCGCGACCTGCTCGGCGTGCGGCCCGCCGAGGAGCCGCCGGCCGTGCTGACCGGCGTCCGGGTCGCCGAGCCCCGGCTGTCCGGGGACGACCTGGCCGCGCTCGCCGCCGCCGTGGGGGACGGGAACGTCCGCGTCGAGGCCGAGGCGCGGATCCGGCACACGCGCGGCAAGTCCACGTCCGACCTGCTGCGCATCCGGGCCGGTGACGCCGCCGACGCGCCGGACGCGGTCGTCCTGCCCGGCACCCACGACGAGGTGCTCGCCGTGCTGGAGGCGTGCGCCGGGCGGCGGATCGCCGTCGTCCCGTTCGGCGGTGGCACCTCGGTCGTCGGCGGGCTGGCGCCGGAGGGCGTGGACGCCTTCGTCGCCCTCGACCTGCGCCGCATGGACGGGCTCACCGAACTCGACGAGGTCTCCCGGACGGCCGTCCTGCAGCCCGGCCTGCGCGCCCCGGCGGCGGAGGCGCTCCTCAACGAGCGCGGCTACACGCTCGGGCACTTCCCGCAGTCCTACGAGTGGGCGTCGATCGGCGGGTTCGCGGCGGCGCGGTCGAGCGGGCAGGCTTCCGCCGGGTACGGGCGGTTCGACGACATGGTCGTCGGCCTCACCGTGGCCACCCCCGAGGGGACGCTCGACCTCGGGCGGGCGCCGAAGTCCGCCGCCGGGCCCGATCTGCGGCAGCTCGTCCTCGGCTCGGAGGGCGCGCTCGGCGTGATCACCTCCGTGCGGGTGCGGGTGCATCCCGTCCCGGCGGAGCGCGCGTACGAGGGCTGGCGGTTCGCCTCGTTCGACCAGGGCGCCGCCGCGCTGCGGCGCCTCGCCCAGGACGGCCCCCTCCCCGCGGTCCTGCGGCTGTCGGACGAGACCGAGACCATGGTCGGGCTGGCCGATCCGTCGGCCATCGGCGGCGGCTCCTCGGCGGCCGGGGCCCTGGCCGTCCTCGGCTTCGAGGGCGCCCCCGCCCATGTCGCCGACCGCCGGGCCGGGGCCGCGCGGGTGCTGCGCGAGGCCGGCGGCGAGCCCCTCGGCGCCGGGCCGGGGGAGAAGTGGGAGCACGGCCGCTTCAACGCCCCCTACCTGCGCGACTCCCTCCTGGACGTCGGCGCCTTCGTCGAGACGCTGGAGACCGCCGCCTTCTGGTCCGGCGTTCCCGCGCTGTACGAGGCCGTCCGGCAGGCGCTGATCGGGACGCTGTCGGGCGCCGGGACGCCGCCGCTGGTGATGTGCCACATCTCGCACGTGTATCCGACCGGCGCGTCCCTCTACTTCACGGTCGTGTCCGCGCAGGGGGAGGACCCCGTCGAGCACTGGGCCGCCGCCAAGCGCGCGGCCTGCGACGCGATCGTCGCGGCGGGCGGGACGATCAGCCATCATCACGGGGTGGGCACCGACCACCGTGACTGGTACGCCCGGGAGATCGGGCCGCTCGGCGCCGCCGTGCTGCGCGCCGTGAAGGACCGGGTCGATCCCGCCGGGATCCTCAACCCGGGCGTCCTCCTCCCGCCCGCGGAAAGGAAGTGAGCTCCGTGGGCGGGGATGAAGCGGGCAGAGTGCGCGGGGATGAAGCGGGCAGGGTGCGCGCGTTCACCGCGATCGTCAACCCGGCGGCGGGCGGCGCGTCCGCCTCGTGCCTGACGCCGCTCGCCCGGCTGCTGCGCGACGCGGGCGCCGAGGTCGACGTCGAGTACAGCCGCGGGATGGAGCACGCCGCCGGCGCCGCCCGCGCCGCCGCCGAGGCCGGCCGCGCGGTGCTCGGCGTCGGCGGGGACGGCCTGGTCGGCTGCGTCGGCGGGGCCCTGGCCGGGACGGACGCCCTCTTCGGGATCGTTCCCGCGGGCCGGGGCAACGACTTCGCGCGTCAGCTCGGCGTCCCGTCCGATCCGGAGCGGCTCGCCCCACTGCTGCTGGAGGGCGAGCCCCGCGCCGTCGACACGATCGACGCCAACGGGACGGCCGTGCTGGGCAGCGTCTACGCGGGCGTGGACGCTGTCGCCAACGACAACGCCAACCGGACGCGGCTGCTGCGCGGCTCCGCCGCCTACTACGTGGGGGCGCTACGCGCGATCGCCTCGTGGCGGCACGCCGACTACCTGATCACGGTGGACGGCGAGCGGCACCGGCGGGAGGGCTACACCGTCGTCGCCGCGAACTCCGGCTACTACGGGTTCGGCAAGCACATCGCCCCCGACGCGCGCGTGGACGACGGCCTGCTCGACGTCGTGCTGATCCGCAAGGCGCCGAGGACGCTGTTCTTCGCCGTCATGCGGGAGCTGGAGGCGGGGACGCACGTCCGGCGGCCCGAGGTGGAGGTCCTGCGCGGCCGCGAGGTGCGCATCGAGCTCGCCGAGGGGTCCGGCAGGACGCTCCCGTACGGCGCGGACGGGGAGCTGCCCGGGGTCCTCCCGGTCACCGCGCGGGTGATGCCGGGCGCGCTGCGCGTCCTGGCGCCCTGAGCCGCCCCGCCGAAGTTTTGCGGCGCGTTTAGGGCGGTTTACGCCCCCATTACGGCTCTCCGGATAGTGTCGGTTACGTCCCGCTACGGGACCTTGGGGCTGTCTGTGGAGGCATCATGGGAAGGCGACTGCACTGCTCGCCGTTCTGGGGGGACTCATGATGACCGCAGGCCCCCTCGTCGTGGTGGCGCCGGTGTCCTTGGGGGTGGCGCCGGCGCCAACCGCGGCTCTCTGACGAAGTGTCTGCTTCCTGGCGTCGTGTCGGCTTGACGGCGTGACCGCCTCCGGAAAGGCTGTGAGCAACCCCTCACCGCCCGGAGGCATTCTGTGTCCGCCGAGGTCCCCCCCGGACCCGACAACTCGCGCACCTCCGAGGAAGGCGCCGGCTGGGCCTGCGGCAAGCGGGGAAGCTTCCACGAGCTGCTCCCCGACCGCGTCCCCGACTTCTCCTGGCGCCGCCCCTCGGTGCTGTGGCGTTCGCGCAACGACGTGCTGGCGCGCCTGTTCGGCGACCCGGCGAACGCGATCCGCCGCCGCTGCGTGGCGTCCCTGCGCGAGCGCGGCACCCCCGCCGCGTTCACCGTCCACCGCCCCGCGCCGGAGTTCTCCTTCGCGCTGGTCGGCGACACCGGCGAGGGGGACCGGTCGCAGTACGCGGTGGTCCCGCCGCTGCTGCACGCGACCGAGGGCACCGACTTCATGGTCATCGCCAGCGACGTGATCTACCCGACCGGCGACGCGGCGGACTACCCCGGCAAGTTCTTCCGCCCCTACAAGGACTACCCCGCCCCGATCTACGCCGTGCCCGGCAACCACGACTGGTACGACGGGCTGCGGGGGTTCCTGCACGTCTTCTGCGGCCTGGACGAGAACTGCTCGCCGCCCCCGTGGCGCGGCCCGCTCGCGTTCATCCCGCGCCGCCTGTGGCGCCACTCCGGAGCCGTCGACGCCGAGGCGCTCGCCGAGGCCCGCCGGCTGTACCGGGGCGCGCCCGGCCAGCAGGGCGCGCAGCCCGGCCCGTACTGGGCGATCGACACCCCCGCGCTGCGCATCATCGGCATCGACACCGGGATCACCGGCCGGCTCGACCGCGACCAGGGCCGCTGGCTCCGGGAGGTGTCCGGGGGGCCGAAACCCAAACTGCTGGTGACCGGAAAACCGCTGTATGTGGACGACGACCACCGTCCCGGGCCGATCGAGGGCGGCGGGACGGTCGACGAGATCGTCCAGGACCCGGCGCACCACTACGTGGCCGCGATCGGCGGCGACATCCACAACTACCAGCGCTACCCGGTGAGGACCGGCGACGGCCGGACGATCCAGTACATCGTCTCGGGCGGCGGCGGCGCCTTCATGCACGCGACCCACATCATCCCGCGGACCCGGGTGGTGGACGAGGACGAGTTCCGCTGCTACCCGCTGCGCGGCGACTCCCTGTCGCGCTACAGCAAGCTGTACGGCCGGTGGCTGCGGCTCCCCGGGTTCTTCGAGCTCACTCCGGAGGAGGCCACCGCCGCCGTCGAGCACCGGCTCGGCATCAGGCCGGGACGCGGATACGACGGTCCGGCGGCGTCCCGCCGCGCGCGCTTCGTGGCCGCGCTCCTCGGCGTGCCGCGCAACGCCCGCGGCCGCCCCCGGTTCCTGCGGCTGCCCGTGCGCAGGCTGCCGCAGCGGTTCCGCTCGGAGCTGGCCGACTGGGACCGGCCGCCGTTCTTCAAGAACTTCCTGCGCCTGGACGTGACGGAGTCGCGGCTGCGCATCCGTTGCTTCGCGGCGACGGGCTGCGGCGACCACGAGACGTCACCGCCGTGCGAAGACGAGGTGACGATTCCGCTGCGCTAGCCGGTCGATCTGGAGAATTCGCCAGCAATGATCCGAATGTGGTCGATCTTGCCCCGCGGCGCGCCCCCCTGCCGTTACAGTCGTGGCTCACCACACGGGTGAACGGTAACGGACGGTCGGCCGGAAAACGACCGCGTCCTTCAGGAGAACTTCGCAATGAGTTACCCCCAGCAGGGTCAGGGCCAGCAACAGGCGTACCAGGGCGGCTACTCGCCCGCCCCCGCGCAGCACCAGGCGCCCGCCGCCGTCGGCACGGGCCTCAACATGAAGCGCCGCAACCCGGTCGGCGCATGGCTCGGACTGCCGATCATCACCTTCGGCATCTACGGGCTCGTCTGGTTCTTCAAGGTCCACGACGAGCTGCACCAGTACGACCGCCGCATCGACAACGCCGCCACCAACGCGCTGCTGTCCATGCTGTTCGGCGGCATCACCCTCGGCATCTGGCCCCTCGTCATGTGGGTCAAGCTCGGCGGGCGCATCGCCCAGGCGCAGCGCGCCGCCGGCCTCCAGCCGAGCTGCAGCGGCGGCATGGGCTTCCTGCTCGGCATCTTCGGCTTCGGCGTCCTGTACTACCAGCTCCAGCTGAACAAGGTCACCGACCGCTACGGCGACACCCCCGCCGCCCAGCAAGTTTCTCTGGCTGCGTAGTCCTGCATTTCTCTCCTCCTTCGGGCCTAGGCGGCCCTCCATCGTCGAGAAATGCGGGCGATCGCTGGCATCGCTCCGACTCGCCTTGCGGCTCGCTTCGCGATCAGGTACTCGCAAGCTCGTACCTGCCTTCGGACGCGATCGCAACGGGGGAGGTCGTTGCCGGCTGAGCTTCAAACGCTGTGTTGAGCAGCGGGCCACGGCCCTGGCCTGCTGATTCGGATCGCGCTCGACCCCTCCGCGACTTCGTCGCGGAGGGGTCTTCGCTTTTTTGCGGAGCCGGTTCTGTCGGTGGGCGGGGACAGAATGGGGGCGTGAGGATCGCGGTCGCCGCTGGTGGCGGGGTTGGGGGGTCGCTGCAGGCGGTGGGGGAGGACGGGGCGCCCGCGGGGGGCGTCGAGGAGGTCCCCGACCTGGTCTCGGCCATCGCCCTGCGGGAGCGTGACTCCGCACCGCGCTGGGTGTGGCCGTCCACCGCGCGGCTCTACCCGCGGCTGCTTGCGGCGGGGGTGCGGGTGTCGCGCTGCCATGACCTCGAACTCGTCGAAAGCCTGCTGCTCGGCCATGCCGGACGGTACGGGGAGCCGCGCTCGGTCGCGGCGGCGTGGGCGCGGTTGCGCGGCGAGCCCGTCCCGGCCGACCCGCCGCCGCCCCGGGAGGACGCGGCGCAGCCGTCGCTGTTCGACGACGACGCCGGGCGGGAGGCGTCCGCCGACGACCTCGGCCAGATCGTCGCGGTGCACGCCGAGCAGCAGCGGGCCGTCGCCGGGCTCGGCGGGTTCGCGCTGCTCGCGGCCGCGGAGTCGGCCGGAGCGCTGGTGGCCGCCGAGATGGCGCACGACGGGCTGCCCTGGTCGGCGGCCGAGCACGACGCGCTGCTCACCGAGTTGCTCGGGCCGCGCCCCACGGGCGGCCTGCGGCCCCGCAGGCTCCAGGACCTCGCCGACCGCGTCAGCGCGGCGTTCGGGCCGCGCGTGCACGTCAACCCCGACTCCCCGGCGCAGATCATCCGGGCCTTCGCCTCGGCGGGGCTGCCGATCCCGTCCACCCGGGCGCACGTCCTCAGGCAGCTCGACCACCCCGCCGTCCCCCTGCTGCTGGAGTACAAGGAGCTGGCGCGGCTGCACGCCGCGCACGGCTGGACGTGGCTCGACACGTGGGTGAGCGGCGGCCGGTTCCGTCCCGAGTACGTCGTCGGCGGCGTGGTGTCGGGACGGTGGGCGACGAGCGGCGGCGGGGCCCTGCAGATCCCGCGCGTGCTGCGCAAGGCCGTCGTCGCAGACCCCGGATGGGCCCTGGTCGTCGCCGACGCGGCGCAGCTCGAACCCCGGGTGCTGGCGGCGCTCGCGGGCGACCGCGCGTTCTCGGAGGCCGCCGCGCACGGCGACCTCTACGCCGCCCTGTCCGACGCCTTCCACGACGACCCCGACGGGAAGCGGAGCGCCCGCGACAAGGCCAAGATCGCCCTGCTCTCCGCCATGTACGGGGGAGGGACGGCGGACGCGGTGCAGCTCCTCGCCGTCCTGAAGAGCCGGTTCCCGCAGGCGTTCGAGTACGTGGAGGCCGCCGCGCGGGCGGGGGAGCGCGGGCTGCTCGTGCGTTCCCGCCTCGGGCGCACGTGCCCGCCGCCGTCGGCGGGATGGCGGGAGCTGACGTCGGCGGGCGACGACGACGCCCCCGGGCCCCGGGGCGGCACGGCGGCCCAGGCGCTGCGCGGACGGGGCCGCTTCACCCGCAACTTCGTCGTCCAGGCCACCGCCGCCGACTGGGCGCTCGCGCTCCTGGCCTCCCTGCGCCGCCGCCTCACCGCGCTCGGCCCGCCCCGCCTGGTGTTCTTCCAGCACGACGAGGTCATCGTGCACAGCCCCGCCGACCTGGCCGAGGAGGTAGCCGGAGCGGTGCGCGCCGCAGCACAGGAGGCGCGCGCCCTGCTGTTCGGCGACACCCCGGTCGTCTTCCCGATGGAGATCGCGGTCGTAGACCGCTACGCCGACGCCAAGTGACCCGCCCGCCGCCCGCATCGCGCCGCCGCGACGAACCCCGCCGGCCCAGCCCGCGCAGCAACCCCGCAACAACCTCAATGGTTGCGATCGCGTCCGAAGGCAGATTCGAGCGAAGCAAGAATCTGATCGCGCAGCGAGCCTCAGGGCGAGCCGGAGCGATGCCAGCGATCGCCCGCGGTGCTCGACGATGGAGGGCCGCCAGGCCCGAAGGAGGAGAGCACTGCAATGAACACAGCGCTGGTTGTGCAGAAGAGGTACACGGCTGTGTAGTCGCCGAGGGCGGCGTTCTCCGGGAGCAGCGCGGCGAGGACGGCGATGCCGAGCACGCCGCCCAGCTGCCTGGCCGTGGTGTTGAGTCCGGTGGCGCCGGCGAACCGCGACGGCCCGGCCGACAGCGCGGCGGCCGTGGCGGTGCCCGTGCTGATCATCCCCATCCCCGTTCCGGCCAGGAGGCCGAGCGGGAGCCAGAACGTCGCGTAGTGCGGCTCGGCCGGCAGGGCCGCTACGGCCCAGGTCCCGGACGCGGCAATGATCAGCGCGCCGCCCGTCACGGCGGGACGGACGCCGAAGCGGGAGGCGAGGCGGCCCGCCGCGACCGCGGCCGCGGTGGCGGTGAACGCGCCGGGCGTCGAGGCGAACCCCGCCTTCAGGATCGAGTAGTGCCACTCGCCCGTCAGGTAGAGCACGCCGGCGAGCAGCCACGCGTACAGAGCCGTCCCGTACAGGAACGAGGCGGCGTTCGCGGCGGCGAACCGGCGGTTGCGCCACAGTGAGATCTCCAGCGCGGGGACCGGGTGCCGCGCCGACCGCCACAGCGCCAGGGCGAACAGGGCGGCGCCGCCGAGCAGCAGCCCGAGCGTCCGGGCGTCCGTCCAGGCCCAGTCCCTGCTCTGCGTCACGCCGAGCGCGACGCCGCCGACCCCGGCGGCGAGCAGCAGCGTCCCGGCGAGGTCGGGCAGCCGCCCCGCGCCGCCCGCGGCTCTCGGCAGGCGCCGCCCGCCGAGCAGCATCGCGAGCCCGATCGGCACGTTGATGAGGAACAGGGACCGCCAGCCGGACAGGTCGACCAGCACCCCGCCGAGGCCGGGGCCGATCGCGGCGGCGAACGCGCCCGCCGCGCTCCACAGCCCGATGCTGCGGGCGCGGCGCTCGGGGGGCGTGTCGTGCAGCAGCAGCGCGAGCGACGCCGGGATCAGCGCCGCCGCCGCGGCGCCCTGCGCGGCGCGCGTCGCCAGCAGGACGGGCAGGTTCGGCGCGACCGCGCACGCCAGGGACGCCAGCGTGAACAGCCCGGTGCCCCACAGGTACAGCGACCGCCGGCCGACCAGGTCGGCGAGCCGCCCGGCGGGGGCGAGCAGCGCCGCGAACAGCACCGCGTACAGGGTGATCACCCAGGTCAGCCCGGACAGCGTGCTGCCCGGGAAGTCGGCGTGCAGATCGGCGACGGCCAGGTTGGCGGCGGTGGCGTCGAGCATGGCCAGGAACGTCGCCCCGGCGGCGAGCCAGGGGACGTACCGGCGCGCCGCGGCCGTTCGCGGCGGCGCCGTGCCGGTCTGCGTCTCGGTGGTCATCGAAAGGCCTCTCCAGAAAAATAAAACCGAACGGTCGTACACTCTTCTGGCGAGACGGCCCGCGTCAAGGGGTCCGGCGCATTGACTTTGAACGAACGGTCGTGCAGATTGATCCCATGAGCACCGACGGACGGCTGGTCAAGGGGGAGCAGACGCGCGGCACGATCCTGCGCCGCGCCGCCGACATCGCGTCGGCCGACGGCCTGGAGGGCCTGTCGATCGGCCGGCTCGCCACCGAGCTGCGGATCAGCAAGAGCGGCGTGTTCACCCACTTCGGGTCCAAGGAGGAGCTCCAGCTGGCGACCGTCCGCATGGCGGCCGAGGTGTTCCGGACGCACGTGGTCGAGCCCGCGCTCGCCGTCCCCGAGGGGATCGGCCGCGTCCGCGCGCTGCTGGACGCCTGGCAGCGCTACCAGCGCGAGCCCGTCTTCCCCGGCGGATGCTTCTTCCACTCCGCGATGGCCGAGTTCGACGCCCGCCCCGGCCGCGTCCGCGACGCGATCGCCGCGTCGCAGCGCGACTGGAGCGCCTTCGTCGAGCGCTGCCTGCGCGAGGCGCGCGACCTCGGCGAGATCGAGGCGGAGGCCGACGTCGCCCAGCTCGCCTTCGAGCTCGACGCACTGTGCCGCACGGGCGCGGCGCAGGCGCTGCTCCATGACGACCCGTCCCTCTACGACCGCGCCGCCCGCGCCGTGGACGCGCGGCTGGCCGCCGTCACCCCCGCCTGAGCCGGAGGTCCCGCGCGCGAAAGCCGGAGGCGCGGCGAGGCGACCGCCTCACCGCGCCCGTCAGCGTGCGCCCGCCGGTGCCGTCAGCGTGCCGCCGTGTAGGAGGGGCGGGAGTTCAGCGCCTCGACGTCGGAGAACGAGGTCTGCCGGTACGCGCCGCTGATCGTGTTCAGCTCGTCGGGGCTGAGCACGTCCTCGATCGAGGTGAAGCCCTGCGGCGCCCGCTGGCTGACCGTGTGCAGGACGCGGTCGGCCGGCATGTCGCGGCAGGCGCGGACGATGGCGTTGACCGGCTCGCGCCGCGCCTTGTCGTAGGCGAGCAGCCCCTCGGCGGCGTCGCCGGAGGCGGCCAGCTCGTGCGCCAGGACGCGGGCGTCGAGGATGGCCTGGGAGCCGCCGTTGGACCCGATCGGGTACATCGGGTGGGCGGCGTCGCCGAGCAGCGTGACGCGGCCGAACGTCCAGCGGTCGACGGGGTCCCGGTCGACCATCGGGTACTCCAGGATCTCCGCCGCCTGGGACATCAGCGCGGGGAAGTCGAGCCAGTCGTACTTCCAGTCCGCGAAGTAGGGGAGCACGTCCTCCAGGCGGCCGGCCTTGTTCCAGTCGGGGTCCCAGTCCAGCCGGTCGTCGGCGAGCCTGACCTCCGCGGCCCAGTTGAGCAGCGCCCTGCCCCGGCGCTCGGTCCGCATCGAGATCGGGTAGACGACGATCTTCGACGTGGCGTTGCTGCCCATGACGACCATGGTCCGCCCGGTCAGGATGGGGTCGGCCTCGGTGATGCCGCGCCACAGCCTGATGCCGTTCCACAGCGGCGCCGGCTCGTCCGGGTACAGCTGCGCGCGGACGGCGGAGTGCAGGCCGTCCGCGCCGACCAGCGCGTCGGCCGCCACCGTCTCGGCGGTGCCCGACGCCCGGTCGAGCAGGCGCGCCCGCACCTGCGTCCCGTCCTGCTCGAAGCCCTCGAAGACGGTCCCGGTGCGGACGGCGTCCTCGCCGAGCCGCGCGCGGACGGCGTCGAGCAGCATCATCTGCAGCTCGCCGCGGTGGATCGAGTACTGCGGCCAGTGGTAGCCGAGCGCGCGTCCGCGCGGCTCCGCCCAGATCCGGCCGCCGTGCCGGTCGAAGTGCACCATCTCGCCGGTCGGGATGCCGGTCTCGGCCAGCTCGTCGGCGAACCCCAGCTCGGTGAGCTCCCGGACGGCGTGCGGCAGCAGATTGATGCCGACGCCGAGCGGCAGCAGCCGGTTGGCGGAGTCGACGACGAGGGCCTCGACCCCGGCCTCGTGCAGGCTCAGCGCGGTGGTGAGCCCGCCGATGCCCGCCCCCACGATGAGTACGCGCATGAATCACCCTCCCGTTGGTGTCGGGGCGACCGGCCGGGCGGCCCGCCCGCGCCGGTCTCGTTCGTGTCGCCGCACGTGGCGGCCGTTCTCAGCCGGTCTTCGCCGGCGCCGCGCCGGGCACCTTCGCGCCGCCGCGGACCAGCCGCCCGACCTCGGCCCGGAGCCGGACGAACTCGGGGGTCCCCCGGGTCTCGATCTGGTCGCGCGCCGAGGGCAGGTCGACCGGCAGGTCGGCGTGCACGCGGGCGGGGGAGCGGTTCAGCACGACCACCCGGTCGCCGACGTAGACGCTCTCGTCGATGTCGTGCGTGACCAGCAGGATCGTCATCTTCCCGGTCCGGTGCATCTGCAGGACGAGGTCCTCCAGGTCCTCCCGGGTCTGCGCGTCCACCGACCCGAACGGCTCGTCCATCAGCAGCAGCGACGGGCGGTAGGCGAGGGCCCGCGCGATCGACACGCGCTGCTGCATGCCGCCCGACAGCTGCCACGGGTACTTGCGCCCCGCGTCCGCGAGGCCCACGGACTCCAGGGCCTCCTGCGCCGCGGCGCGCCGCTCGGAGCGGCCCTTCCCGCGCCGCCGCAGCGGCAGCGCCACGTTGTCGCGGACGGTCAGCCAGGGGAACAGGGAGCGGCTGTAGTCCTGGAACACCACGGCGAGGTCGTCGGGCACGCCGTCGATCGGCTCGCCGTTCAGGGTGAGGGTCCCGGCGGTCGGGCGGATCAGCCCGCCGATGCAGCGCAGCAGGGTGGACTTTCCGCAGCCGGAAGGGCCGACGATGCTGAGCAGCTGGCCGTCCGGGACGGTGAGGTCGAGTCCGTCGATGGCTCGGTGGCCGTCGCCGTAGGAATGGCTGAGGCCGGTTATCTGAAGCACCACGGCCGCCTTTGCTGTGTGTGTGTCGTCAGGTTCGGCATAGGGGACATCGTCAGTTCGCGAGCCGTTTCGCGCCAGTGTGCCAGGCCAGCAGACGCCGCTCCAGAAGCATGAACACCCCGTTGAACAGGAGGCCGAGCAGGCCCAGCATGACGATCCCGGCCCACATCCGGGGCAGCTCGAACGAGCGCTGGGCCCCGATGAGCTCGGAGCCGATGCCCGCGGTGCTGCCGAACAGCTCGGAGATGACCATCAGGATCAGCGCGAACGACAACGCCACCCGCAGTCCCGCGAAGATCTTGGGGGAGGCCGCCGGGAGCGTGACGGTCAGCAGCCTGCGGAGCCGGCCGACGCCGAACACCCGGGCCGTCTCCAGCTGCAGGGGGTCCACGGTGCGGACGCCGTCGCAGGTGTTGAGCAGCACCGGCCAGACCACGCCGAAGGCGATCGTGACGACCTGCATGGTCGCGCCGAGCTGGAACACGATGATGAAGAACGGCACCAGCGTGGGCGGAGGAACCGCGCGCAGGAACTCCAGCACCGGGTTCAGCAGGTCGTACAGGGTCCGCGACCGGCCGATCGCCGCGCCCAGCAGGACTCCGGCGGCTCCCGCGGCCGCCCACCCGGCGAACAGGTGGGTGAGGCTGGTGGAGAAGTCGTCCACCGCCTTGTCCGTGAGGAACCCCTGGGAGGCGGGTCCGGAGAACCACAGCTCGTGCAGCGCGTCGACGATCTTCGTGGGCGGGGGGAAGTAGGTCTCGTCCACCGCGCGCGTGACCAGTTCCCACAGCGCGATGGCGAGGGCGACGAGCCAGACCCGCTCGACCGATCCGCGCAGCGCTCCGAGGGCCCTCATGCGATCCCCTCCACGCGGGCGGTCTGCCAGCGGAACACGATCCGTTCCAGTGCGAAGAGGGCCGTGTTGGCCAGCAGCCCCAGCACACCGGCCCAGCAGGCGCCGGCCAGCAGCAGGTCGGTCCGGCCGCCGCCGGACTGGGTGTCGCCGAGGTAGATCCCCACTCCGTTGACGCCGCCCGCCAGGAGCTCGGTGCTGATCACCACGATGAGGGCGACGGAGGCGGCGATCCGGATGCCGGTGGCGATGAACGGCGAGGCGCTCGGCAGGGAGACGCGCCACAGCACCGACAGCGTCCCGAAGCCGAAGCTGCGCAGGCTCTCCTTGGCGACCGGATCGACGTCGCGGAGCGCGTACAGGGTGTTGATGAGGATCGGCCACAGGCAGGCGTAGAAGATCAAGGACATCTTCATCTGCGTGGGGTCGGCGAACAGGATGATGGCGAGCGGGATCAGCGCGACCGACGGGATGGGGCGCAGCAGTTCGACCAGCGCGCGGGAGGCGGTGCCGAGCACCGGCACCGAGCCGAGCAGCACGCCCAGCGGCACCGCCACGAGCACCGCCAGGACGAGCCCGCCGAACCATGCCGTGACCGTGGCCCCGACGTCGGCGAGGAACTCCCCGTCGACGGCCAGTTTCGCGGCCTCCCGCAGGACGGTCGACGCCGGGGGCAGGGCGGTCTCGTCGACGAGGCCGGAACGGCTCACGACCTCGACGACGGCGACCAGCCCGGCGACCCCGGCGGCGCCGAGAACGATACGGCGGTGGTTCATCAAGCGGGTGTGGCCATGAACGGCTTGACGTCGAGGGGCTTGTCCAGGTAGCCGAACTGCTGCATCAGGTCGGCCACGCGCTGGAGGCGGGTGGCGTTCAGCGTGGTCGGCCACGTGCCGAAGCTCATGGTGGAGGCGACCTTGGCGTCGATCCCCTTGGCGTAGGTCGGCAGGACGTCCTGGATGAGCTTGCGGTCGGCGGCCATGCCCTGCGCCTTCAGCAGCGCGCGCTGGAAGGCGGCGACCGTCTTGGGGTTCTCCTTGGCGAACTTCTCGGTGGTGGCGAAGCCCGCGATCGGGAAGTCCGCGGTCGGTCCGCTGGACAGGTCGGCGACCATGCGGGCGCCCATCGACTGCTGCATCTGGGTGCCGAACGGCTCGATCGCCTGGACGGCCTCGACGCTCTTGGACTTCAGGGCCTGCTCCATGGCGGGCGGGGGGACCTCGACGAAGTTCTTGTCCTCGTCGAATTCGACGCCCTGGGGCTTGCCGGCGGCGCGCACCAGCAGCGTCGCGATGTTGCGCTTGGTGTTGACGGCGATCTTCTTGCCGGCCAGGTCCTTGACCGTGTGGTACGGGGAGTCCTTGCGCACCATCAGCGTGTGGGTCTTCGGCGCGCTCTGCATGCCCTCAACGACGATCTTGGGCTTGAACCCCGGGTCCTTGGACCCGGCGGTGAGCAGCGAGACGTAGTTGCTGATGCTGAAGTCGAGCCGGCCGCTCTTCAGGAGGGGGATGCCCGCGGCGCCGCCCGGGATGACCTGGGTCTTGACAGTCAGGCCCTCGGCCTTGAACAGTCCCTTGGAGATGGCGAGCTGGACGGGCGCGGTGTCGGCGACGGTCATGTTGCCGAGAGTGATCTCGGACTTCTCCAGACCGTTGGCCGACTTCTTCTCAGAAGAGCCGCAGGCCGCGGCGGAGAGCGTCAGAGCGATCGCTAGCGCGCCTGTGACGGCTGTACGGCGGTGGGAAGCAGGCATGGCAAGGCTCCATTTTGCGGGGGAAGCACGTCGAACCTGATCTTTCAAACGAGGCGGGAGCGTAGCGCACTGTGGGTGTGGCTTGGGTGAGATGAGAGGATTATGTGCAATTATGTGAACATGGGATAACAGTCTGTGACATTCGCATCTCCTGCATCACAAGTCCAGACTTGTGTGATCATTCGGGTTGGCCATGATGGTGGCTCTGTGTTGCAATATCTCGCGCTCGCCCCCAGTGGCGTGGGTGAGCGATGCGACCCGAATCCCGTTCAGGCCACTGTACGCCGCGAGCGATCGACCCCATTGAGAGGTAGCGGAGGGCAGTGCGGAAAGCAGAAGGGGCCGAGATGGCCCCGCAATCCCCCCAGCCAGGCCCGTCTGCCAGGGACGACGCCCCGAAGCGAGGCTCCCGCGGCGGGCGGTACAAGCTGCGCAACTGGCGAGTGCGCACGCGCCTGTTCGCCCTCATCGCGGTGCCCACGATCGTGGCCGCACTCTTTGCGGGTTACCGCGTTTCGGTGTCGTTGGACAACGCCGAAGCCTATAGCCGTACCGGCCAGCTGGCTACGCTCGGTAATCAACTGACCGCGCTCGCGCACGATGTGGAAGCCGAGCGCGACGCGATGGCGGAGCGCGCCGCCGGCGGCGGGCGCGCCGCGGGCGCCGAGGCGCTCGCCGCGCGGCAGGAGGCGGTGGACGCCGACGCCCGCAAGGTGCGCGCCGCCGCCGCGGACGTCGAGCTGTACTCCACCAGCCTTCGGCTGGCGGTCGGCAACGTCCTCAACCGGGTCGACGACCTGCCCGCGCTGCGCACCGCGTCCGCGCGCCTCGGCCCCGGGGTGATCATCGACAAGTACACCGAGTTCGTCGACGACTTCACCTCCTTCCACATCCTCATCTCCCAGGACGCCCCGACGGCCGAGCTCGCGCAGAGCGCGCTGGCGCTCGCCGACCTGGCGAACGCCAAGGACGCCGCGTCCCGCGAGCGGGCCCTGCTGTCGTCCGCGCTCTGGGAGGGGCGGTTCGAGCCCCTCGACCGCGCCGCGGTCGACGACGCCCGCGCCGACATGAACACCAGCATCTCCGCCTTCCGCAGCTCGGCGACACCCGCCCAGCTGCGGCTGTACGAGGACACCGTCACCGGGCCCGAGCTGGACCGCGCGGAGGTGACCCGGCTGCAGACGCTGGCCGTCGCCGACTCCTCCCGGCAGCTCCAGGTCCGGCTCGGCGTCCGCACGGCCCGCTCCTGGACGGCCGACTCGACCGCGCGGGTCGACAAGCTGCGGGCGGTCGAGAAGCGCATCGCCGCCGACCTCGCCGCCTCGGCGGACGACGCGCGGACCGGTGCGCAGACCGCGGCGATCCGGGACGGCGTGCTGCTGTTCCTCGTCCTCGCGGTCGTGCTGGCGACCCTGATCGTGATGGCGCGCTCGCTGGTCCGGCCGCTGCGCCGGCTCCAGTCCGGCGCGCTCGACGTCGCCAACGCGCGCCTGCCCGGCCTGGTCGACCGGCTGCGCGACCCGGAGGCCGCCGCGGGCGGCATCGAGGTCAAGCCGATCGAGATCGACTCCACCGACGAGATCGGCCAGGTCGCGCGGGCGTTCGACGAGGTCCACCGCGAGGCGGTCCGGCTGGCCGCCGACGAGGCCGTGCTGCGCGGCAACATCAACGCGATGTTCGTCAACCTCTCCCGCCGCAGCCAGTCCCTGATCGAGCGGCAGCTGCGGCTGATCGAGGAGCTGGAGCAGAGCGAGCGCGACGAGGAGCAGCTCGGCAACCTGTTCCGGCTGGACCACCTCGCCACCCGCATGCGTCGCAACTGCGAGAACCTCCTCGTCCTCGGCGGCCAGGAGCAGGTGCGCCGGTGGAACCAGCCCGTCCCGCTCATCGACGTCGTCCGCGCGTCGCTGTCCGAGGTCGAGCAGTACGAGCGCGTCGCGCTGCGGGTTCAGGGCGACATGACGGTCGCCGGCCCCGTCGTCAACGACCTCGTCCACCTGCTGGCCGAGCTGGTGGAGAACGCCACCGTGTTCTCCTCGGAGAACACCAAGGTGACGGTGTCGGGGCAGATGCTGAGCGGCGGCGGCTGCATGCTGCAGATCACCGACAACGGCGTCGGCATGTCGCCCGAGGAGCTGGAGCAGGCCAACTGGCGGCTGGCGAACCCGCCCGTCATCGACTTCTCCGCCGCCCGCCGCATGGGCCTGTTCGTGGTCGGCCGCCTGGCCGTCCGGCACGGGATCCGCGTCGAGCTGCGGGCCGCCCAGGGCGGCGGCCTCACCGCGTTCGTGGTGCTGCCGGACGCGGTGGTCACGCCGGGCGAGTCCGCCGGCATCGGCACCCGCCCCGGCCTCGCCCCGCGCGAGGCGGGCTCCCACAACCAGCTCGCCGCGCTCACCACCACCCCCGCCGCCGAGCCGCCCTCGGGCGGGTTCCGGCAGGACGACTACGGGCCCGCCGCCTCCATGGGCGGTGGCACCGGACCGCATTCCATGGCGGGCGGCACGGGAGCGCACCCCATGGTCGGCGGCACCGGCCCGCTGCGGCCCGCCCGCGGCGCCACCGGCCCGCTGCCGAGCGTCTCCGAGACCGGGCCGATCCCGTCCCCGGGCGCGCACGACCCCTACGGCACGGGCGCGCAGCCCGTGGTCCCGCCCGCCGAGCGGCGCCCCGCGCGGGACCCGCGCACTCCCGCGAACGACCCCTACGGGACCGGTGAGGGGCAGCCGCCGCGCAGGCCGGGGGAGCTGCCGGTCCGGGAGCCGGGCACGCATCTGCAGAGCCGCCCGTCCGACGGCGGCTCCTCGAACGGGCTCTTCCAGCCGCGCAGCGAGCGCCCGCCGGAGGAAGAGGCCGGCACCAACGGCGCCTACCGGCCGGGCGGGCGGACCGGGCCGCAGCCGGTCGTCCCGGAGGCGCAGCCGATGGTGCCCGACTCCGGCGGCGGGCGGCACATCCCGTGGGAGACCGGGCCGCTGGAGCAGGTCGCCCCGGCGCCCATGGCGCCCGCGCCCCACGTGCCGGAGGCCTCCGTCCCCGAGCCGCGCGTTCCCCAGCCGGCCGCGCGGGCCGCGGCGGCCCCGGAGCCGAAGGCCCCGCCGCGGCCGCCCGAGCGCTCGCCCATCTTCGACGCGATGCAGTCGGAGTGGTTCATGCGCAGGTCGGGGGGCGCGTCCGGCGAGGAGCCGGCCAAGAGTTGGGAGTCCCCGGCGGACGCGGGCTTCCGCGCCGCCGAGGCGGCCCGCGAGCCGGTGGCGACGAGCCGGACCAACGTCGGACTGCCCAAGCGGGTGCCCGGCAAGAACCGCATCCCCGGGGCGGTCGGCCGCGGGGCGCAGGACGCGCCCCAGCCGCCGGCGGGCCCGCCGCAGGGCCGTCCGGCGCCCGCCGGGGCCGGTCTCGGGCCGCAGGCGCCGACGCAGGGCATGCCGGTCATCGGCCAGCAGGCCCCGGGGCAGCCGCAGGGACAGCAGGAGCAGGGTCCCGGCCAGTCGGCCGACGCTGTACGCAACCGCTTCGCGAGCCTGCAGCGCGGCGTCCACCGGGGACGCCATGAGGCTCGTGGCACAGGCACATCAGGTGAGGTGCCGTCACAGGGTGACGGCGAGACAGGAGGCACCCGGTGAGCGGGCAGGATCTCAACTGGTTGGTGACGAACTTCGCGGACCGTGTCGCGAAGGTCGCGCACGCCGTCGTGGTCTCCTCGGACGGACTGCCGATGGCCTACTCGGCGGGCTTCCCGCCGGAGCGGGCGGACCAGCTCTCGGCGATCGCGTCGGGGCTGATGAGCCTGACCCAGGGCGCGGCGAAGATCTTCGACGCCGGCGGGGTGAACCAGACCGTCGTGGAGATGGACCGCGGGCTGCTGTTCGTCATGTCCATCACGAACGGTTCGGTGTTCGCGGTGCTGGCGGCGCCCGACTGCGACCTCGGGCTGGTGGCCTACGAGATGACGCTCCTGGTGGAGCGGGTGGGACGGGTGCTGACTCCCGCCCTGCGCGCCCAGGAGCAGCAGCCCCCGTACTCGGGGCCTTCCGTGACCGAGATGGGCGCCGGGCCCGCCCGCTATTGACCGTGACTGACTCTGACGGAGGTCGGCGACATGGATCGAGGCAGTCCCTTCGGGGGCGGTCCCGGAGGCGGCGGCCGCTGGCCGGGTGACCAGGGGCGGGCCCCCGTGCAGGGCCGTCCTCCCGAGCGGGACGAGCGCGACGGCAGCTCGCTCGTGCGCCCGTACGCGGTCACCGGCGGGCGCACCCGGCCGCGGTACGACCTGGCCATCGAGGCCCTCGTCACCGCGGCGCCCTACCCGCCGCGGGACGTGGCCGTGCTGACCCCGGAGTACCGGGCGATCATGGACCTGTGCCGGTCGGCCCGCTCGGTCGCCGAGGTGTCCGCGCTGCTGCGCCTGCCGCTCGGGGTCGCGCGGGTCCTCGTGGCCGACATGGCCGTCGAGGGGCTGCTGCGCCTGCACCAGTCGCAGTCCCCCACCACCGCCGGCGGACAGCCGGACATCCGCTTGCTAGAAAGGGTGCTCAGTGGCCTTCGGAAGCTCTGACCACGTGCCGGGGCCGCACGGCGGGGAGACCGAGCTGACCTCGGTCAAGATCGTCGTCGGTGGCGGCTTCGGCGTCGGCAAGACCACCTTCGTCGGCTCCGTCTCGGAGATCATGCCGCTCACCACCGAGGCGGTGATGACCGCGGCCAGCGCCGACGTGGACGACCTGTCGGCCGTCCCGGACAAGACGACCACCACGGTCGCGATGGACTTCGGCCGCGTGTCGCTGGACAGCGAGCTGATCCTCTACCTGTTCGGCACCCCCGGGCAGCACCGCTTCTGGTTCATGTGGGACGACCTGGTCCGCGGCGCGATCGGCGCCGTCGTGCTGGTCGACACCCGCCGGCTGGAGGACTGCTTCGCCGCGGTGGACTACTTCGAGGAGCTCGGCCTGCCGTTCGTGGTGGGGGTCAACGGGTTCCACGGCGAGTTCCAGTACGCCGTCGAGGACATCCGCGACGCCCTGTCGATCAGCGCGCACGTCCCGATCGTGCAGTGCGACGCGCGGAGCCGCGAGTCCACCAAGCAGGTGCTGATCACGCTGGTCAAGCACGCGATGACGGTGCACGCCGCCGGGGCGCAGGCGGCCGCCCCCGCGCCGGGCGCCCCCGGCGGGCAAATCGGCACCACCTCCCCAAGCTGGACATAGCCGCGCGCGGGGGCGCGGCGTGGTCCTGGCGGTGGCTACGGTCGCGTAGGTCGTGTGCACGATGCATGATTGTTCGTCGTGATCGAGCATGAGTCCGCGCTGGGGGTTGCGATGAGCGCATCGGAGAAGATCGGCACCTTCGTGGCCATCGGCGACAGCTTCACCGAGGGCCTGAACGACCCCTACCCCGGCGAGACCGACGTCTTCCGCGGCTGGGCGGACCGGCTCGCCGAGCACATCGGCGCGCTGAACCCGGGCCTGCGCTATGCCAACCTCGCCGTCCGGGGGAAGCTCGTGCGGCAGATCGTGGACGACCAGGTGCCGATCGCCGTCGGCCTCTCGCCCGACCTGGTCACGCTCTGCGCGGGCGGCAACGACATGATCCGTCCCGGCGCGGACCCCGACGCGGCCGCGGTCCTGTTCGACGACGCGGTCCGGCGGCTGCGCGCCACCGGCTCCCGCGTCGTGGTCTTCACCGGGTTCGATCCGCGCGGGCTGCGCGCGGGCGGCCGCATCCGGGGCAAGGCCGCCACCTACAACATGCACCTGCGCGCGATCGCCGACCACCGCGGCTGCGCGGTGGTGGACCTGTGGCCGCTGCGCGTCTTCCACGACCCGCGCGCCTGGTACGAGGACCGCCTGCACCTGTCGCCCGAGGGGCACCGGCGCATGGCGCTCTACGTCGCCGGGGTGGTCGGCGTCCCGGTCGAGAGCGACTGGCGCGAGCCCTGGCCGCCCCTGGACCGCGCCGACTGGCTCACGATGAGGCGCGAGGACGTCCACTGGGCCCGGACGTACCTGCTGCCGTGGATCGGCCGCCGGGCCACGCGCCGCTCCTCCGGCGACGGCCGCGGCCCGAAGCGCCCCACCCCCCTCCCGCTCTAGGCGGGGTCGGGTTCGGTCGCCAGCGCCTCCTGGAGGGTCCTCTTGACGGGGATGCGCCGGTGCAGGCCCGTGATCTCCAGGGCGCGGCGGACGATGGGCCGGGGCCCGGCGAGGACGAGGCTGCCGCCCGCCGCGGTGGCGGACTTGTAGCAGGCGACGATGACCGAGAGTCCGCCCGAGTCCATGAACTCGAGGTCGGTGAGGTCCAGCACGAGGTGGTCGCCGTGCTCGCGGCGGGCCTCGTTCAGGTGGACGCGCAGCTCCTGCGAGCCGGCGACGTCGAGTTCTCCGCACAGCCTGAGGACGGCGCGTCCGCCGTCCGGCCGTGTGGTCACTTCCAAAGGTGACACGGGGGGTTCCCCTCTTGTGTGCTGCTTTGGCCGGACTCGTCCGGCGAATAGTTTCCGTCCGACAACTATCGCGGACGCCGGGCCGCCTGCCAACCCGCCGCAACAGGGGTGTGCGTGATCGTGACGCGCCGTAAGGTGCTTGTCGGATGTGATTGCCTCGACGATCCGCTGCGTAGGAGACGACCCCAGGTGAGTTCCCCCCGGCTGCCGGACCATCTCGAAGTGCTGCTCACTGAGGAGCCGGTCCTCGATGTGTACGCGTACGGCCCCTGGCGCGTGCCCGACGGTCTGTACGAGGAGATGCGCGAGCGCGCGGTCGCCTACAACACCGACCAGCGCGCCGTCGTGCTGACGCGGCAGCTCAGTGACTTCTACGGGAGCGACACCAGCGCGGCGGGAGCCGAGCAGTGGTCGCTGCTGACGTTCCTGCTGGGCGCCTCGGCGGTGCGCGGCGGGTCGCGCGGCGACGTCGACTACGAGCTGCTGTCGGCGTTCCTGGCGACGCCCGAGTCGGCCGTCCGGGACCCGGCCGCGTGGTTCACCCAGGGCGGGCGGTGGCGCCCGCCGGGCCTGTGGCTGCCCGAGCCGGCCGGAGACGACCGGGAGCGGCGCGCGGTGATGTTCGAGCTGGCGCGGGCCGGGCTGGAGGTCTTCGAGGGCCTGGAGCCGCTGGAGCGGCGCCGGCGGGCCCTGATGGGCCTGTTCGACCGGCGCGCCGCCGACCCGGCGCTGCGCGAGGCGGACATGACCGTCCCCAACCGGCGGCTGGAGGACCTGTGGGTCTCCGGCCTGACCGAGGAGGAACTGGCCGTCCTGCCCGAGCTGGCCGGCCCGGTGGGCTACCTGGGCTGGGTGTGCGAGGGGCTGGACGCCGCGCACGAGGGGCTGGCCGGGGCCGTCGCCGACGGCGACGAGCCCGACGTGGCGCTGGCGCGGCTGCTGCTGGCGGCCGACGCCGCGGTCGTCCCGGCCGAACTGGCGGTGGTGCTCGGCACCGCCCGCTACGAGAACGTGGAGGAGCGGTTCCGCGCCGCGCGGGACGGCTTCGCCGCCGAGGCGTGGCAGTACGACGTGCGGGCGTGGCTGGCGCGCGGCCTGGTCGCGGGCGCGGCGGACGCGGCCCGCGCCTGGCTGGACATGGCGGTGCGGTTCACCGGCGCGGTGCAGGGCCTGCCGGAGGCGCCGGTCAGCCCGCGCAGCCGGGTGCCGGTGCGCCCGTTCCAGACCGACCTGCGGCGGCTGTTCACCGTCCGCCGGGTCTTCAACACCCTGAAGTTCGGTTCCGGCGAGGACGGCTCGCGGACGGCCCCCGCCGAGCGGGCCGAGCCCGGTGCGCGGAGCGGCCCGCCGCTCATCGGCCAGCCGGAGCTGTCGCGGGCGCTGCAGGACGCGGTGGCGGCGCGGCTGGCGGGCCAGCGGCCGGTCCGGCTGCTCGTCGCCGGCCCGGAGGGCACCGGCAAGGGCACCGCCGCCGAGATCGTCGAGAGCGCGCTCGGCGAGGGCGGCGCCGTCCGCGAGGCGCTGTGGATCTCCGACCAGGTCTTCGCCTCCCTCGGCGTGAGCGACGCCGTCCTGTGGCTGCAGGCCCGCGTCCGCGACTGCCTGGAGGGCCGCATGCTCCTGGTCGTGGACGACCTGGAGAAGCTCGCCGCGCACGAGCGGTGCGGCGCCGCCGCCGCGGAGGAACTGCGGCGGCTCATGGCGCGCTCGCCGTCGCTCAACGTCGTCGCCCTGTGCCGCCCCGGCGGCGACCGGCGGCTCTTCGACGCCAACCCCGCGCTGGTCCGGGCGTTCGACGTCGCCCGCACCCGCGACTTCGCCGAGGACGACCTCGCCGAGCTGTTCACCCTCGCCGTCGCGCGGCTCGGCGCGCGCGCCGGGGCGGAGACGGCCGCGGCCGCCGGCGCCATGCTCCGCCGCACCCCGCCGATGCTGAACCTGCGCGGCGCCCGCCTGGTGGAGCACATGGCGAGCCGGGCCGTCGCCGAGGCGGACCGGCGGGCCCGGGAGGACGGGACCGACGCCGGGCCCCTGGAGGTCACCGCCGCGGACCTGCCGCAGCGGCTCATCGCCGGCCGTCCCGCCGACTCCGACCCGCTCGCCGAGCTGGCCGCCTGCGTCGGCATCGAGCCCGTCAAGCGCGAGGTCGACGCGCTCGTCGCCGAGGCCAAGGCCGCCCGGCTGCGCCGCGAGGCGGGCATGACGGCCCGGACCCGGCTGCGGCACCTGGTCTTCACCGGCAACACCGGCACCGGCAAGGGCAAGGTCGCGCAGATCCTCGGCCGGATCTACGCCGACCTCGGCGTGCTGTCGTCCGGCCACACGGTCGAGGTGGAGCGCGCCGACCTGCTCGGCGAGTACGCCAGCGAGAGCGTCCTGCGCGTCCGCCGGGCGGTGGAGCAGGCGCACGGCGGCGTCCTGGTCGTCCGCGACGCGCACGCCCTGGTTTCGGCCGCGTCGGACGCGGCGCGCGGCCGCGAGGTGCTGGACGTGCTGCTGACGAGCGTCCAGGCGCACACCGAGGACCTCGTCGTGGTGCTGACCGGCCCGGCGGCGGAGATGAACGGGCTGCTGAAGTCCCACCCCGACCTCGCCGCCGCCTTCCCCCGCACGCTCCGCTTCCCCGACCTCACCGACGAGGAACTGGTGGAGGTGTTCACCGCCAAGGCCGCCGACTCGGGGTTCGAGCTGGCCCCCGGCGTCCTGGACAAGGTGCGCGCGCTCGTCGAGGCGGCGCCGCGCGAGCGCGGGGTCGGCAACGTCCGCATCATGACGAACCTGCTCGAACGGGCCGTCGCGATGCAGGGGCGCCGCGTCCTGGCCGACGGGATCGTCGACGAGGACGAGTCCCTCGACGTGATCCTGCCCGAGGACGTCCCCGACACCCTCACCCGCGGCCGCGACGACGTCCCCGGCGACCCGCTCGCGGAGGTCGAGCGGCTGATCGGCCTCGCCGACATCAAGCGGGAGGTGGCCGCGCTGGTCGCCGAGGTCCGCGCCGAGCAGCTGCGGCGCGACGCCAAGGTCTCCCCGGCGCCCCCGGCCCGGCACATGGTGTTCGCCGGCAACCCCGGCACGGCCAAGACGACGATCGCGCGGCTGATCGCCGCCGTGTTCGCCCGGCTCGGCCTGCTGTCGTCCGGGCACCTGGTGGAGGTCACCCGCGCCGACCTCGTCGCCGAGTTCATCGGGCAGACCGCGCCGCGCGTGCGGGACGCGGTCGGCCGCGCGCTCGGCGGCGTGCTGTTCGTGGACGAGGCGTACACGCTGGCGTCCGGCGGCGGCGGCGACCGGCGCGACTTCGGCCACGAGGCGATCGCCGAGCTGCTGCGGCTGATGGAGGAGCACCGCGGCGACCTGGTGGTCATCGTCGCGGGCTACGACGCCGAGATGGAGCGCTTCCTGGACGCCAACCCGGGGCTGAAGTCGCGGTTCCCGAAGCGGCTGCGGTTCCCCGACTACTCCGACGACGAGCTCGTCACGATCTTCGAGTTCATGGCGGCGGAGGACGGGTTCGCGCTCGCCCCCGGCATCCTGGACGGGCTGCGCCGCCTCGTCGCGGCCCAGCCGCGCGGCTCCTCGTTCGGCAACGCCCGTCTCGTCCGCAACCTGCTGGAGGCGGCGATCTCCCGGCAGGCGCAGCGCATCACCGCCAAGGAGGACGCGGCGGCGGGCGAGATCGACCCGGCCGAGGTCGCGCTGCTGCGCCCCGAGGACCTGCCCGAGGCCCCGCCCCGCGAGGAGCAGGGAGGCTACGGCCTCTACATCTGACCGGGCCCTCCCGATCACCTCGCCGCGCTCCGGCAGGTGGACGCGGCCGGCGTCCTCCGCGCGTACGACCAGCCCGGGGCGGTATGCGCCGTAAGAGGGACGATGTCCGCTTCGTTTCTCCCAGAGCGCGGTGATTTGTTGGTGTGGACAATCATGCGCCGGACGGACGCGCGGCACGCCCGGGTTGTCTAAGGTCTACGGCATGGTTGACGGCTGGCCGCAGGGCCGGACACGCAAGGAGGGCGACCGCGTGGGGCGAAGCAGGGAGAACTCCGCACGCGCGGAGCACCATCAGGCCGCCTACGGGCGGGACACTTACGACGACCCGTACGACGACCCGTACGCCGGCGACCAGCTCGCCGGGGGACGGGCCGACCAGGGCGGCCCCCGCGGCGGGGCGCCCTACCGCCGGCGGCGCCGGCGGCGCTGGCCGCGGGTGTTCGGCGCCCTCGTCGCCGTGCTCCTGGTGGTCGTCGTCGGCGGCTACTTCTACCTGGACTCCCGGCTGAAGCGCGAGTCGGTCCTCGTGGACTACGCCGGCCGGGTCGCCGACACACCGGGGACGAACTGGCTGGTCGTCGGGTCCGACAGCCGCGAGGGCCTCTCGAAGGACGACCAGAAGCGCCTCGCGACCGGGTTCGCCTCCGGGCGCCGCACCGACTCGATGATGCTGCTGCACTACGGCGCCGGCGGGACGTCCCTCATCAGCCTGCCGCGCGACTCCTACCTCCCGATCCCCGGGCACGGCTCGAACAAGCTGAACGCGGCCTTCGCCTTCGGCGGGCCCAAGCTGCTCGTGCAGACCGTGGAGAAGGCCACCGGGCTCCACATCGACCACTACGCCGAGATCGGCTTCGGCGGCTTCGTGGGCGTGGTGGACGCGGTCGGCGGCGTCGACATCTGCGTCAAGGAGAACATCAAGGACCGCAAGGCGGGGCTGAACCTCAAGGCCGGATGCCAGACGCTGGACGGCGGCCAGGCGCTCGGCTACGTCCGGACCCGCGCCTTCGCCCGCGCCGACCTCGAACGCGTGGAGCACCAGCGGCAGTTCTTCGGCGCGCTGATGAGGAAGGCCACGAGCCCGGGCACGATGCTCAACCCGTTCCGCGGCGTCCCGCTGGCCATGAACGCCACCAGCAACTTCCTGGTGGACGACGGCGACCACCTCTACGACCTGGTCCGCATGATGTGGGCGATGAAGGGCGTCAGCGGCGGGAACGGCGTCACGACCACCGTCCCGATCGGGGGCTCCGGGAGCTCCGCCTCCGCCGGGTCCTACATCACCTGGGACAGGTCCAAGGCGTCCACGCTCTTCGGAGCGCTGAAGCAGGACCAGGAGATCCCGTCGAACGTCATCACGAAGTGACGGACCGGCCCGTCGCCTCGCCCGGCGCGAGGTGGCGGGCCGGACGCTCGAATAGAGTCGGGCCATGGCCGAACAGACGCCGGACGGCGGGAATCTGGACGAGCTGACGTCCAAGGAGCTGTACGAGCGGGCGATGGGCCTCGCCAAGGAGCGGCGCGACGTCGGCTTCCTGTGGGACCTGCTGCGCGCGATCCCGGCGGCCGCGGCGGCCACCGGGGAGGTCGACCGCGCCGAGTTCGACCTCTTCCACGGCCTGTCGCTGCTGGAGGAGTTCACGCACGCGGGGGAGGGCGAGATGGCCGATGCCCTCCGGCCCTTCTACATCGACTACCTCCACCGGCACGCCAAGGGGACCTGACCCGCTCTTTGTCCCCTCTTGATCTCTCTTCGGCCACCCTGGGGAATCACTGAGAGTAAGTGATCGACCGCAGAGGGTGGTTGAAGTGAACAAGAAGCACATGAAGATCGCCGCCATCGCCTTCACGGCGTGGTACGTCATCAGCAGGCCCGAGGGGGCGGCGCATCTCGTCAACGGCGCCCTGAGCGGCCTCGGCAACGCCGCCGAGTCGTTGTCGCAGTTCATGAGCGCCATCCCGAACTGACCGACGGGTCGCCCGGCCCCGTACCGCGCCGGTACGGGGCTTCTCTTCGCGACGCCACCATGAAGTTGCCCGAACGTCACAGTAAAATCGCGCTTTGCGGGCAGACGCGGCTGGGCACAATGGGATCGGGTCGATTGTGTCGCGCGCTACGAACAGGGATGGCGTTACGGATGAAGAAGAACCTCCGCTATGTGGCGATCGCCTTCGTCATCTTCTACTTGCTGAGCTCACCGACGGATGCGGCAGATGTGGTCAACAACGCCTTCAGCAAGCTGGGTGACGCGGGCAACTCGCTCTCAGCCTTCGTGAACCAATTGGGTAAGTAACGCGCGCGCTGGGCGCGTGAGGGCGGCCGGCGGCGGGAGACCCCCGCCACCGGCGGCGTCAGCGGCGAGGACGGGGCCGAACCGCGGAGCGATCTCCTAGGATCGGCCGCATGTCTGTCTTCGACGTAGAGATCGAGGGCCTGCGCGGCGGGCCCGCGGACCTCGCACAGTACCGGGGCAAGGCCGTTCTGGTCGTCAATGTCGCGTCCAGGTGCGGCCTCACTCCGCAGTACTCCGGCCTGGAGCGGCTGCAGGAGACGTACGCCGGACGGGGCTTCACCGTCCTCGGCGTCCCCTGCAACCAGTTCATGGGGCAGGAGCCCGGCAGCTCCGAGGAGATCGCCGAGTTCTGCTCGGCGACCTACGGGGTCACGTTCCCGATGACCGAGAAGGTCGAGGTCAACGGGGACGGCCGGCATCCGCTGTACCGGGAGCTCGTCGGCGTCCCCGACGCCGAGGGCCACACCGGCGACATCCGGTGGAACTTCGAGAAGTTCCTGATCGCCCCGGACGGCGCCGTCGCGGCCCGCTTCGCGCCCCAGACCGAGCCGGAGTCCGCCGAGGTCGTCACCGCCATCGAGAAGAGCCTGCCCGCCTGACCGAGGACACGCCCTCCACGCGGAGAGCACGCCCTCCGGGAGGGGGACGGTCTCCGCGTGGGGGGCGCGTTTCGTCCGGGGTGTGAATCGCGCCACATCGTGGGGACATTGCCTCGTATTCGAGGGCCCGTCTAACTTGTGGAACTCGCGATATGACGTGGAGGTGCCCCATGGGCGGATGGACGGCCGGCGACATCCCCGATCTGCACGGGCGGCGGGCGATCGTCACCGGGGCCAACAGCGGCATCGGCTACCACACCGCGCTCCAGCTCGCCCGGCACGGCGCGTCCGTCGTGCTGGCCTGCCGCAGCGCCGAACGCGGCGGCGCCGCCCTGGAGCGGATGAGGACGGCCGCGCCGGGGGCCGACCTCGTCCTGGACTCCCTGGACCTCGCCGACCTGGCGTCCGTGCGGGAGTTCGCGGCCCGGCACGGCGAGGCGCCTCTCGACATCCTGGTCAACAACGCCGGGGTCATGGCGATCCCGCGCCGCGCGACCGCCGACGGCTTCGAGATGCAGTTCGGCACCAACCACCTCGGCCACTTCGCGCTCACCGGCCTCCTGCTGCCCGCGCTGCGCGCCGCCCCGTCCGCCCGCGTCGTCACCGTCACCTCGGGCTTCGCCTGGACGGGACGTATCGACTTCGACGACCTGCAGGGCGAGCGCCGGTACCGCAAGTGGACCGCCTACAGCCAGGCCAAGCTCGCGAACCTGGTCTTCGCCAAGGAACTGGACCGGCGCGTCGCCGAGGTGACCAGCGTCGCCGCCCACCCCGGCTACGCCGCGACCAACCTGCAGCAGACAGGGCCGCGCATGCAGGGCAACACGCTCATGGAGAAGGCGACGGGGCTGGGCAACGCGCTGGTGGCGCAGTCCGCCGCCGCGGGCGCGCTCCCGTCCCTGTACGCCGCGACGGCGCCGGACGTGTCGGGCGGCGCCTGCTACGGCCCCCGCCTGTTCCAGTACCGGGGCGCCCCGGCCAAGGTCCCCACGCCCCGGCACGCCGACCGTGCCGGGCTGGGGGAGCGCCTCTGGGAGGTGTCCGAGGCCCTCACCGGCGTCACGTACGCCGGGGCCAAGGCCTAACGCTGTGTTTCAAAGTCCCGGCCCACTTCGCTCGCCTGGCGGCTCGCTACACGACCTGGCCTGGGCGAACGCGGCATCGCTTCGCGATCTGCCCGGCTCCGCTCGCCTCCGGCTTCGCTCCACCGGCCAGGTCACGCGTTCGCGCGCTTGACCGGAGCCACTTCGAGACAGGCCCTAGCGCGGCTTGCAGAGGCGCGTGGTCCGGTGGGTCACGGCCCCCGGTCGATGTCCCAGTCGAGGGTGGCGGGGACGGAGCCTTCGAGGGTGAGGAGCCAGCGCTTGACCTCGACGCCGGAGCCGCCGCTGTAGCCGCCGAGGCCGTTCGAGGCGACGACGCGGTGGCAGGGGACGATCAGAGGGATCGGGTTGCTGCCCATGACCTGGCCGATGACCTGGGCGTGCACGCCGGTGCCGCTGCGGTCTCCCAGGTCGCCGTAGGTGAGGACCTGCCCGTAGGGGACGGTCTCGTACAGCGTCGTGAGCACCTGCCGCTGCACGTCGGACGTGAGCCGCCAGTCGATGGGCAGCTCGAAGTGCTTCAGGTCGCCGGCGAAGTAGTCCCGGAGGGCCGCCAGCGCGGGGGCCAGGCGGTCGGGGGCGTCCACGACGGGCAGCCCGGTCGCCTTGGCGGTGCGGGCACGCGCGGCGGGGGTGTCGCGGAAGTGCAGCGAGACGACCCCCGTCCCGGTCTCGCCGACGAGCAGGCGGCCGAGCACGGTCTCGACCGTGCCGAACGCGAGGGTCTCGGTCATCGTCCAGCGCTCCTTCCCACCGGTTTCAGCGTTCCACATCGAACCGGTACTTCCGTCAACACCGGTGCGGGCCCTCACGTTGCGAGCGTGCGGTGCAGGCGGGCGGACTCCTTCACGAGCCGGCTGGAACCGCCGCGGGCCGCCACTTCCTGGACGCTCGCGATGGCGCCCCTGGCGCCGGTCGTGTCCGCCAGGCGGGTCGCCAGGGCGATGAGGTCGGGAACCCCGGTCGCGGCGCGCTCGCCCGGGCCGGGGAGCGCGTGCGGGAGCGCCGCGGCGAGGATCGCCCAGACCCCGGCGTGCCCGCCGCCGTCGGCGGCCGCCGTGAGGGCCTTCACGGCGCGGGGGAGGGTGAGGCGCTTCAGGGCGGCGAGCCGGCCGAGCGCCGTCCCCGTCGCGGCCGCCGGCAGGTCGCCCCGGGCGCTGAGGACGAGCAGCGCCTCGACGGCGTCCGCGCGCTCGTTCTGGTTGCGGTGGGCGAGCGCGCAGGCGAGCAGCGTGCCCGTGGCCGCGCCGGTGGGCCCGTCGGCCTCGGCCAGGTCGAGCATGATGGCGCCCTGGTCCAGGTCCTCCTCGCTCGCGCCCGCCAGGTCGGGGACGAGATGCGCGGCGGTCACCTCGCGGTGGGACGGCAGGACCGACGGCCAGAAGCCCTGGGCCGCCCTGATGCCCGCCGTCCCGAAGTCCGTCCAGCCGTCTTCGGGGAAGGCGCACAGGTGGGCGATGTCGGAGTCGCCCGGGACGTCCACCGTGGACAGGATCCGGGTCGGCAGCCGCACCGTCCGGCCGCGGACGCTCGCGAGGGGCTTGTCGAGGACCGTGCACTCGACGGCGGGGTCGGCGAGCCCGCCGTCCGCCAACCACGCCGCGAGGGTCCTGCCGGCCTTGGACTCAAGCCGGCTCGCGCGGGCCGCGGCGGCCGGGTCGATCTCGCGGGGCAGGCGCAGCATCGCCTGCGTGAGGTCGGCCCGCCCCGGCCCGGCGCCCGCCGCCTCGATCCGTTCGAGCCGCTCGACCAGGACGCCGGGGTCGACGTGGCCGCTGCCCTCGGTCGGGGTCGCGAGGAGGACGGGCGCCTTCCCGACCGCGGACGCGATCTCGTGCCTGCGCAGGGTGAGGAAGCGCTCCATCTGCGGGTGGAACACCGTCCCCGCCTTGCGGGACCGCCCCTTCAGAAGGGAGGCCAGTGCTTCGGCGAGGCCATGCGACTTCGCGGGGCGCAGGAGGCTCTGCACAGGGAACGCGATCCAGCTCGCCTGGACATAGGCGCGCCAGTAGGAGTGTTTGTCGGCGTCCGTGATCCAGGACGCGAGGTCGTCGGCGGGTTTCCGGAGGGCCGCGCGGGTCGCCTCCAGGTCGCGGTAGGCGAACTCGACGAGCGCGGCGAGGAAGCGTTCGGACGTGCGCCACTCCTCGTCGGCGCGGAGCAGGACCGCGAACTCCTCGGCCAGTTCGCCGAGGGAGCCGATCGGCGCGGGCGCTTCGCGCGGGGTGAAGGGGGGCGGGCCCGGGGAGGGCTCGGGACCGGCGGCCGTCTCGACGGCGCCGAACGCCGCCGCGACGGGCTCGCGCAGGACGGCCGGCAGGTCGGCGGCGGCGGCGCGCACCTCCTCGCGGACGGCCTCGCTCGCGCGGTCCGCATGCCTGGTCGCGACCGTGACGGCGCGTTCGCGCAGGTCGAGCGCGTCGGAGCCGAAGACGGCCGTGGCGGCGCGCAGCGTGGCGTCGACCCGGTCGCGCTTGCGGGCCGTGCGGTCGAGCCAGGTCAGCGCGGCCTGGACGAGCTTCTTCTCGGGACGGAACAGCAGCGCGTCCGCGGCCTCGCCGAACAGTGCGGCGTCGAGCGCGCCCCGGTCGTCGGCGCGGCGGATCTCGCGCAGGGCCAGGCCGGCGACGGTCGAGGGCGCGGCGGGGAGCAGGCGGACGTAGTCGCGCACGCGGGTGGCCGTCTCGTCCACGGTGGGCTCCAGCGCGTCGTGCAGCGCGATGAACCAGCGGAGGTCGCGCACGGTGCCGCCGCGCAGGAAGCGGCGGACGCAGCCGTCGAGCAGAAGCGCGCGGTCGAGCCGCCCGGTCGCGGCCATGCCGGAGAGGGCGCCGGCCCAGGTGCCCTTGCGGGCGCTTCTCCACTGGGGGCTCGCCTCGTCCTCGGCGAGGGCGCCGCCCACCGCGTTCACCTCGAACAGCTTCGGGACGAGCGCGTCCAGGAACGGGTCGTCGGCGCCGGGGAAGTCGCGCTCGGTCACCCAGCCCACCACGAAACCGTCCGAATCCGGGACCGTCCCCGCCGACTCGGCCAGCGTCGCCGCCATGTGCCACAGCATCGACTCGCCGTCGGAGACGCGGATCCGGTCGGCGACGCGGTGGGCGACTTCGGCGCGCCATTCGTCGGGGCGCGCGGACGTGACCGCGCGCAGCGCCGCGGACACCCGAAGGAAGGCGTCAGGCGCCCACCACAGGCGCAGGTCGCGACGGCACAGCCACGCGGCCGCGGCCGCCGGCCCGCCGAGCGTGCCGGCCCCGGCGACCAGCAGCGGCTCCACCGTCCCAAGGATCAGCTCGCCGTAGGGCGACGCGGCGCGCATCGCCTTCAGGCGGTCGGGCAGGTCCTTCGCGACGGCGCGGCGGGCGTCGTCGTCGAGCTCGCCGACCAACCGCGCCGCCAGCTCCGCGTCGCCGGCGTCGAGCGCCTTCTGGAGGTCGTCCTCGCGGGCCCTCATCGGGCCGTCTCCACGCTCGCCTCGCGGCGGACGATCCGGGCGGCGAGGACGTGCTTGCACGGGCCGCGCTCGCCCCGGTGGTCGTACCACCACGGGCAGGTGCAGGCGGCCCGGTCGCCGTCGAAGCGGACGTGCCGCTCGCCGCCGTTGCCCGCGACGACCGCCGCGTCCTCTGCGGTGAACCGCACGGCGCCCTGCGCGACCAGCGCGCGCGCCGAGCGCAGCCGCGGGTTGAGGTCGGCCACGCGGGACGGGTCGTAGGGCAGTTCGCGGTGGAAGAACGCGGCCTCGGCGGTGTCGAAACCGACGCGGCCGGACGTCCCCAGCTGGACCAGCGCCGCCTTCGTCCGCGCGAGCGCGAGCCCCGACCGCTCGGCCAGCAGGCCCGGCTCCACCCGCGGCTCGAAGGACAGCAGCGCGCCGATCAGGTCCGCGTCGCCCGCCGCCTCGTCGGTCGAGACGGCGTCCAGTACGGCGCCTTCCCCGGAGAAGCCGCGCGAGTGCTGCGGCGACAGCGTCAGGACGTAGCGCATGCCGGGGAGCTCCAGCTCCCAGACGCTCGACACCGGCCCGCTCCCGGCGGCGACGGGCGGCCCGTAGACGCGCAGCGCCTTCGCGAACCGCAGCAGCGGCAGCATCGTCCGCAGCCGGTCGGGCCCCGCCAGGCAGACGGCCCCGGGCGACGGGCGCGCCGCGACCCGCAGCGTCCGGCCCGCGGGGACGACCCACAGCGGCTCGCGCCCGCCGCGCGGCAGGGACCGCAGGAACCGCACCGCGCCGGGCCCGCTCAGCTCCCCGCGCGGGTCGAACCCGGCCGTGATGACCTGGACCTCGGCGAAGCCGCGGAGCCAGCGGTCGGGCAGCGGGACCTTCTTCTCCACGACGGCCCCGTCCATCGTGGTGACGGCCAGTTCCTCCGCGCCGACCGCCAGGTGCAGCGGGTCGGATCCGCCCACCCGGGCGAGCGCCTCGCGCAGCGGCCCGTTCACGTCCACGTTCGTCGTGCCGCGCTCGTGGACCTCGCCGTCCAGCGCCGGTTCCAGCACGTCCAACCGCGCGTAGACGCCGCCGCAGGCGGAGAACGACTCCATCCGGATCCGGTCGCCGTTGCACGTGACGACCGGGTCGCGGAACGCGGTGGGACGCGGCTGGAAGTACCGGGTCTGCGCGACGTCGGCCAGCGCGAGCAGGCCGGCCGCCGCGGCCGCCGCCTGCGTCAGCACGCCGCTGAAGAAGTGCGGATGCGCCCGCGGCCCGCCGCTGGTCGTCCCGCCGGACGTGGAGAGCCCGAGAAGCCCCCCGTCCAGCCCGGAGGGCCTCGTGTACCGGTACGACTGCGCGGCCCCTGCCGCCACCGTGCTGCTCGCCATGCCGGAAACGTAGAGCGTCGGGCTGACAAAGCGGGCCGAGTCCGCGATCACGCGGTCCACAGGCCCGGCGGCGGGCGCGCCGAGCCGCTGATGGACCTCGTCCGGGCGCGCCGCGCCGGGCCGGGGTCGCGGTCGGGGGCCGGGGGACCGGGGGTAGGCTCGGTGACGTGCGACGGTTCCTCACCCCAGGCTGGCTCGGGCTGCATGCGCTCGCCCTCGTGCTGTGCGGCGCGTTCCTCGGCTTCGGCTGGTGGCAGTTCGACCGGGCCCAGGGCGGCAACGACCGCAGCTGGGCCTACACGTTCGAGTGGCCGATCTTCGCGATCTTCGTGATCGTGATGTGGGTCAAGATGATCCGGGACGAGCGGGCCGGAGTGCGGCCCGCCCCGCGGACCATCGAGGAGCCCGCGGAGGCCGAGGTCAAGCGGGAGATCATCCGTCAGCAGGAGGAAGCGGACCCCGCCCTCGCGGCCTACAACCGCTACCTCGCGCGGCTCAACTCCGAGAGCCGCGGGCGCGGCTGACCCGCGTCCCGCACGCCCCCGCCCAGGGGGATCCGCCCCGCCCGAGGGGCCGCCGAACGAAAGGTGCGTTTGCTGTGGAAGGCGCGGTGACCAGGTACCGGATCCTGGCGCTGGTGGTCGGCACGCTGCTGGTGCTGCTGGTGATCGGCATGATCCTCAAGTACGGGCCGACCGACATGCCGGCGCTCGCGGGCATCGTGGCGCCCGTCCACGGCTTCCTCTACATGGTCTACCTGGTGGTCGCCTACGACCTGTGGCGGCGCACCGGCTGGCCGCTGAGCCGGATGGTGATGATCGTGCTCGGCGGCGTGGTGCCGCTGATGACCTTCTTCGTGGAGCGCAGGGTGGTCCGCGACGCGCGGGAACTGCCGCCCGCGAAGGCAGAGGCGAGCGTCTGACGGTCTCGGGGGACTGGTGCGCCGCGCCCGGCTCGCCTAATGTTTGACTGAGTCAAACGTTAGGAGGCGGGCATGGAGGCGACCCGGGAGGACGTCGGCACGGTCCGCGCGTTCAACCGCTTCTACACCGGTGTCATCGGCGTGCTCGGCGAGGGCCTGGTCCGGTCGCCCTACTCGCTCACCGAGGCGAGGGTGATCTTCGAGCTGGCGCAGCGGGAGGCCGGCGAGGTGCTGGCCCTGCGCCGCGCCCTCGGCCTCGACGCCGGCTACCTCAGCCGGATGCTGGCCCGGTTCGAGACCGACGGCCTCGTGGCGCGGGAGCGCGCGCCCGGCGACGCCCGGCGCCAGATCGTCCGGCTCACCCCGCGGGGCCGCGAGGTCTTCGCCATGCTGGACGAGCGGTCCGTCGCCGAGATCCGCGAACTGCTGGACGGGCTGGACCCGGCCGACCACCGCCGGCTGCTCGCCGCGATGCGCACCGTCCAGGACGTCCTCGGGGAACGTCCCCGCCGGGACGGCTTCGCCCTGCGCCCGCTGCGCCCCGGCGACCTCGGCTGGGTCGTGGAGCGCAACGGCGCGCTCTACGACGTGGAGTGCGGCTGGGACCGCACCTACGAGGCACTGGTCGCCTCCGTCGTCGCCGACTACGTGCGCGGGCACGACCCGGAGCGGGAGAACGCCTGGATCGCCGAGTCGGAGGGGGAGCGGCTGGGCGCGGTGTTCTGCGTCCGGCGTGAGGAGGGCGTCGCGCAACTCCGGCTGCTGCACGTCGAGCCGCGGGCCCGCGGGACGGGCGTCGGGGCGGCGCTGGTCGCCGAGTGCGTCGACTTCGCCGCCAAGGCGGGCTACGGCGAGATCATGCTGTGGACGACGGCGCTCCAGCGTCCCGCGCACCGCCTCTACGAGCGCGCCGGGTTCGTCCTGGAGGAGCGGGAGGCGCCGGAGGAGCGCTTCGGGGACGTCGTGCACGGGCAGGTCTGGCGCAGGAAGCTGTGAACGGGGCCCGTGGAGGGTGTCGCTCCTCCACGGGCCCTGCTCCGCAGCGATCCCTGACTGCGTAGGCGGCCGGGACGGGGGTCGGACGGAGTACCGGCCGCCTGAACTCACCGGCTGCGCGCCGGTCCGAGTCGGGTCTGGATCCCACCTCCTTCCCCTGCCGCGCCGGGCGCGGGCGCTCGCCCGGCGTTCGGGAGAGGGCGCCTGCACGGCGCCCGGATGCCTGCGGCCGGACCGGCGGCACGGCTGCGCGCCGCGGCCGGCCCGGCCTGTGGGGGCGCCGGTGCCGCGGGGGCGAGCGGCACGGGGCCCAGGGGAGGACGCCGGCGCCGGGCCGGTCCGGTACGGCCGAGGACCCGAGGTGTGTCGCCGTGCCCGCCCTCCGCGGCTCCCGCTGGGGGGCGGGGCCGGCCGCGATGCGGTACGCCGCGAACGTTCTCGGCCGTACGGACCGGGCCGCGCGGGGAAGGGGGCGCGGAGGCGGCCCGGTGTGCACATCCGCTACCGTGCATTCGCCGCCTCCCGCCGTTCGACCTGGGGCTTTGCCGCCCGAGTACCTGCCGTTCACCCTGCGTCACGATCTCGTTGCGTTAGGTACCCTCGCGTCATGCGCGCGTAAACCGAGCCCCGTGCAAAGAATCAAGATCGCGAAGGCGCCTTTGCCTCCGCGTTGCCCCGCCGGTCCGGGCGGGAGGGGCGGCCGGAACGGTGCGACAGGTGCCGGGCGAGCGCCACGCAGGCCAGCAGGGCGACGAGCGCGCAGACGGCCGTCCAGCCGAACCGCGTGCAGGCGGCCGCTCCGAGCCACGATCCGGAGCTGCCGCCGAGGAACGCGCAGGTCATGTAGGCGGTGTTGACGCGGCTGCGGGCGTCCGGGCGCAGCGCGAAGATCCGTGCCTGGTTCGCGATCATGCCGGACTGCAGCGCGACGTCCAGCAGCAGCGTCCCGGCGCCGAGCGCCGCGAGCCCCGGCGCTCCGCCGAGGGCGCCCAGCGCCAGCACCCCGGCCGCCGCGAGCGTCCCGGTGATCGCGACGAGGCTGACCGGGTCCGGGCCCCGCCGGTCGACCCGGCGTCCCGCGGCGGGCATCGCGGCCATGGTGCCGGCGCTGACCAGCGCGAGGACGCCGACCGCCTGCGCCCCGAGCCCGTACCCGGGGCCCGTGAGATACAGGGCGAGGCCCGTCCAGACGGCCTGGAACCCGCCGAAGAGCGTCGCCTGGTAGAGGCACGACCGCCGCAGTTCGGGTTCCTCGCGCAGGAGCCGCAGCGGCGCGGCCAGCAGCGCCGGGTAGGACTGCCGCGACGGCGGGACGGTCGCCGGCAGCGTGAACGCCAGCGCCGCCGCGATCGCCAGGGTGGCGACCGCGGCGATCAGGTACGGGGCCCGCCAGCCGAGCCACTCGCCGGCGAACCCGCCGAACGTGCGGGCCAGCAGGATGCCGCCGATCGAGCCGGCCAGCAGCGTCCCCATGACCGCGCCGCGCCGCTCGGCGGCCACCAGGCCGGCCGCCATCGGCGCGATGACCTGCGCGACGACGGTCGTGACCCCGGTCACGGCGCTCGCGCAGATCAGCCCCGCGAGCCCGGGCGCGCCCGCCGCGCAGAGCATCGCCGCGCCGGTGACGGCGAGCATCGCCACGATCAGCGGGCGGTGCGGGAGCCGGTCGCCGAGCGGCACCAGCAGGAAGTTCCCGGCCCCGTACCCGAACTGCGCCGCGGTCACCACCAGCGCCGCAGAGTCCGGCGCCACGTGCAGCCCAGACGCGATGAGCGGGCTCACCGCCTGCGGGAAGTAGATGTTGCCCACGGCGACGCCGCAGGTCAGAGAGAGAAGGAAGAGCGTGCGGCGGTCGATCGAGGCGTCCGCCGCGGACACGGGAGAAGACAAGGATGCTCCACGTCGAGTCGACACCGGCGCGGAATCCGCGCAGGCCGGGACAGCGGGGGGACGACCCCCGCCGGAATCGCCTCGGCGTCGTGGAGCGGTGCCGGCCTAGGCCGCCGCGCGCCTCGTCGCCGAGACGCCGGTAGTGGCCTTGCCGGAAGCGGTGTACACGCGCGACCTCCCGTAGCGCATCCAAGATCTTCGCGCTGACCCTGGCATGCCCCGACCTCGCCCGCAACGGGTTTTTCCGCGAGCCTCAGCGCGCGTGGGGCTCGTCCATGTTCCAGGCGGCGGGCAGGGCGCCCCCGCACACGGCGCAGACGTAGTGGTCGTCCTTCACGATGTTGCGCTGGCGGCACTGGCGGCAACGCCGGAACACGATCGGGTGGGTGAACTCGGGGGGACGTTCAAGGCCGGCTCGGTCGAGAGCCGCCGCGACGGCCGTCCAGGAGGACGGGTCGGGGCAGTAGCCGGTCGACTGGTTGCTGATCTCGCTGACCGTCCAGGCGCCCCCGCTCGCGGCGAACGTGATCTCACCCGCGCCCAGCACGGGCTCGCGGCCCGCGCAGGCGACGTGCTCGCTGCGTTGCGGCGCCAGGCGCAGCGTCCCGTCCAGACCGACGACGTAGGTGAACGGCTCCTCCGCGTCCTGCGCCGTCTGCCCCGGCAGCCAGACGGCGAGGTCATCGTGCGACGCGACCGCCTGCCCGCGCCGCCCCGGCAGCGCCTGCTCGAAGATCTCGGCAGGCCCGACGTAGCGGTACTCGCGCGGCCCCGGCGGCTTCAAAGCCGCGGAGAAGGACGGCGCGACGGTGCGCCATGCGCACCCACCCGGATCGGTGAAGAGGTCGCTGGCGACCACGCGCGGATCGGACGCGCCGGTGCGGTAGTCCAGAGCGATCGCGACGTCGTCACCGGCATGCCGGTTGACCGCGATGAGAACGGCCGCGTCGACGTCCAGCCAGGGCAACTCCACCGGGGCGCCGCCCCGTCCCAGCCGGAAGAGCCCTGCGTGGCTCTCATGAAGACCCAGCAGCGCCCCCGTCTCCCTGCGCATCTCGTCGTAGTCGACGAGGAAGTCCAGCGGGTCCTCGAACCAGGGCATGACCTCGCGCAGCACGTCATCGCCGGGATGCCGCCACCGCCCCGTCTCCAGCAACTCCACGAGGAGTGCCGGCAGCACCAGCCCGCGAACGCGCACGCGTCCTCCGCCGCGCTCGACGCCCACAGCCCGATCCATGCGCCGAGCCTGCCACACGCCGCCCCTCGGCCGACGCCCGCTCAGGAGCTCCGGAGCCGGCCGTGGCCGAACACTTCGGCCACCGCGCGGGGTGATCGCTGAGAGCGAACGTTGCTGAGGAAACAAAATGCTGCTCCGCTTTCTTGAGTGTGTATGACTCAATCTTGCGGTTGGGTGTCCTACTGAGTTGGAGCTGAGCATGAGCGAGACCCTGACGCTGCCGGTGCTGCCCCTGGAGGACGGGGTCGTTCTGCCCGGCATGGTGGTGCCCCTGGACCTGTCGGAGAGCGGCGAGGTCCGGGCCGCGGTGGAGGCCGCGCGGGCGGTGGCGCAGACCAAGGGGCCGGGCATCCGGTCGGCGGCCAAGCCGCGGGTGCTGCTGGTGCCCCGGCTGAACGGGCAGTACGCCGGCATCGGCACGCTCGGCGTGATCGAGCAGGAGGGGCGGCTGCCCGGCGGTGAGCCGGGCGCGGTCGTCCGCGGCGTGCAGCGGGTGCGGATCGGCACCGGGACGACCGGGCCGGGCGCGGCGCTGTGGGTCGAGGGGACGGCGGTGGAGGCGCCGCCGGCGACCGGGCGCGCGCAGGAGCTGGCGAAGGAGTACAAGGGGCTGGTCAGCGCGATCCTGCAGAAGCGGGGCGCCTGGCAGGTGGTGGACGTCGTGCAGCAGATCGACGACCCCTCCACGCTGGCCGACAACGCCGGGTACGCGCCGTACCTCACCGACGAGCAGAAGATCGAGGTCCTGGAGACCGTCGACGTCGTCGAGCGGCTGACCCTGGTGATCGGCTGGACGCGCGACCACCTCGCCGAGCTGGACGTGGCGGAGACGATCCGCAAGGACGTCCAGGAGGGCATGGAGAAGACGCAGCGGGAGTTCCTGCTGCGCCAGCAGCAGGAGGCCATCCGCAAGGAGCTGGCCGAGCTGAACGGCGACCCGGCCGACGAGGAGGACGACTACCGGGCCAGGATCGAGGCCGCGAACCTGCCGGAGAAGGTGCGCGAGGCGGCGCTGAAGGAGGTCGACAAGCTGGAGCGGTCGTCCGACGCCTCGCCCGAGGGCGGCTGGATCCGCACCTGGCTGGACACCGTCCTCGACATCCCCTGGAACGAGCGGTCCGAGGACGCCTACGACATCGCGGGCGCGCGGGAGATCCTGGACGCCGACCACGCCGGTCTCGACGACGTCAAGGAGCGCATCGTCGAGTACCTGGCCGTGCGCAAGCGTCGCGAGGAGCGCGGCCTCGGCGTCGTGGGCGGGCGCAGGAGCGGCGCCGTGCTGGCGCTGACCGGTCCTCCCGGCGTAGGCAAGACGTCGCTGGGCGAGTCGGTCGCGCGGGCCATGGGACGCGAGTTCGTGCGGGTCGCCCTGGGCGGCGTGCGGGACGAGGCCGAGATCCGGGGTCACCGCCGCACGTACGTGGGCGCCCTCCCGGGCCGCATCGTCCGCGCCATCCGCGAGGCGGGGACGATGAACCCCGTCGTCCTGCTGGACGAGGTCGACAAGGTCGGCGCCGACTACCGGGGCGACCCGACCGCGGCGCTGCTGGAGGTCCTCGACCCCGAGCAGAACCACACCTTCCGGGACCACTACCTGGAGGTCGAGCTCGACCTGAGCGACGTGCTGTTCCTGGCCACCGCGAACGTGGTGGAGGCGATCCCCGGCCCGCTGCTCGACCGGATGGAGCTGGTGGAGCTGGACGGCTACACCGAGCACGAGAAGGTCACGATCGCCCGCGACCACCTGCTGCCGCGCCAGCTCGACAAGGCGGGGCTGGAGGCGTCCGAGGTGGCCTTCGGCGACGACGCGCTGCGGCTGCTGGCGGCCGAGTACACCCGGGAGGCCGGCGTCCGGTCCCTGGACCGCTCGATCGCGCGGGTGCTGCGCAAGGTCGCGGCCAACGTCGCGCTCGGGAAGGCGGCGCTGCCCGTCCGGATCGGCGCCGACGGCCTGAAGGACTACCTCGGCCGGCCGCGGTTCACCCCGGAGGTCGAGTTGAGCAGGAACGAGCGCCGCACCGGCGTGCCGGGCGTGGCGACGGGCCTCGCCGTCACCGGCGCGGGCGGCGACGTCCTCTACATCGAGGCGTCGCTGGCCGACCGGGAGACCGGCGACACCGGCGTGACGCTCACCGGCCAGCTCGGCGACGTCATGAAGGAGTCGGCCCGGATCGCGCTCAGCTACCTGCGCTCGCGCGGCGCGGAGCTGGAGCTGCCGGTCGGCGACCTGAAGGACCGCGGCGTGCACGTCCACGTGCCCGCCGGGGCGATCCCGAAGGACGGTCCGAGCGCGGGCATCACGATGACGACGGCGCTGGCGTCGCTGCTGTCGGGCCGCCCGGTGCGCTCGGACGTGGCGATGACCGGTGAGGTGTCGCTGACCGGGCGGGTGCTGCCGATCGGCGGGCTGAAGCAGAAGCTGCTGGCCGCGTCGAGGCTCGGCATCACCACCGCGATCGTGCCCAAGCGCAACGAGCCGGACCTGGAGGACGTCCCGGCCGAGGTGCTCGGCGCGATGACGGTGTTCGCCGTCAGCGACGTCCGCGAGGTGCTGGACCTGGCCCTGGAGCCGGCCACCACCCCGGTCGCCGTCTGATCGCGGCGCACGGAACGCCCGTGCCGGGTTAATCCCGGTACGGGCGTTCTGACTTCAATGGGCTATCCGGTCGCCCGAAACCCGGAGCCGCGCATGGACCGCGGCGGACGGGGCAGACCGCGCCTCGTGTTGGTCGAAATGTGGCAGCCCGCAGCGGCGGGCGAGAGGGTCCCTTGGTACGTCGTGGCTCTGCGCGTGACGGTCGTCATCGTCGCGCTGGGTTTCCTCGGCGTATTCTTTTACTTCGCGTTCAAGCTGACGCTGACGCCCGTCGATGACAACGGGCAGGCGGGCGGGAACACCGATCCGGGCCGGTCGCTCCGGTTCTACATGGACCAGCCGACCAAGGACGCGATCCTCCAGATCGGCGGCAACGTGGTGCTCCTGGCGCCGCTCGGAGTGCTGCTGCCCCTGGTCTGGACGACCCTGCGGGGCCCCGTGCGGCTGGCCCTGGTGAGCGGCATGCTCTCGCTGGCCATCGAGACCGTCCAGGGCACGTTCGTGATGGGACGGGCCTTCGACGTCGACGACGTCATCCTCAACGTCGCCGGTGTCGTGCTCGCCTACCTGCTCATCGGGCGCAAGCTCTCCCTGAAGCTCCGCGGCCGTTAACGGGGGGTCAGGCGGAAGACTCTGAGCTGCCGCTCGGCGCGCTCCACGTAACGGTCGTAGACGGGCCAGACGGCGGTGAGGCGAGGCCAGACCTCCTTGCGCTCGACGTCGTCCAGGAGGCGTGCGGTGACGGGGGTCGTGCGGCCCTGGAAGCTGACCTGCGCGTCGGGATTCTTCAGAAGGTTCCCCGTCCAGGCGGGGTGCTTCTCCCGGCCGAAGTTGGAGCCGACGACGTACCAGCCGCCCTCCCGATCGGGCAGGCACGCGAGCGGCGTCTGCCGCGGGAGGCCGCTGACGGCGCCGGTCGTCGTCAGGACGAGGCTCGGCACGAGGAGCTGGCCGAGCAGGAGCCGCCCGCCGGTGAGCCGGTGCAACGTCCGGTCGACGGGCGGGACGACCTTGGGCCCCACCTTGGAGAACCATTCGGCGCCCGAGACCCGGTGGAAGACCGGTCCGAAGGTGCGCTGGACGAGAGTCGGCATGGGGGCCTCCTTGGCGGCGAGCCGTCCGGCCCGGCGCGGGTTCAGATGGCCGCTCTCGGCCAGCCAGCGCAGGCCGTCGGCGACGGTCTCCTCGACGGGACGCAGCGTGAGGCCGAGCGCGTCCAGGATGGGGCGGTCGTCGGTCGGCACCAGCGTCACCATGAACTCGGCGGCGTCGCGGGTGAGCGGGTAGTCGAAGCGGCGGACGCGCTTGGCCGCGTCGAGGACGGAGCCGAGCGCGAGCATCGCGCGGCTGGGCACGCGGACGCGGCGGCACCTGACGCCGGTGAGGCGGTCGCACAGGTCGGCGTACTGCGGCCAGGTCAGGTAGTGGCCGCCGAGCACCCAGCGGCTCGGGCCCTGTCGCGCCTCGACGGAACGTGCCAGCGCCTCGCCGAGGTCGCGGACGTCGATGACCGAGACGCCCCCGCCCGGAAGCGGCCACACCTTGCCGAGCGCCGCGGCGAGGCCCTCCATCAGCGCGTCCAGCGCCGGCTGGTTCGGGCCGCACACGGCGCCGGGGTAGACGATGGTGACCGGCGCGCCGTCCTCCTGGAGGCCGCGCACGTAGCGTTCGGCCGCCAGCTTGGACCTGCCGTAGTCGGTGCGGGGGCTCGCCAGGGCGTCCCCCGCGGTGATGACCGGGCCGGACGGCGGGACGAACACCGCGATCGTCGACACGTGGACCACCGGGGCCAGGCCCTGCGCGACGGCGCCGCCGACGACGTTGCGGGTGCCGCGGACGTTCACCTCCACCAGGTCGCCGGCGCCCCCGGTCACCCCGATCGCCGCGGCGGCGTGGACGGCGGCGTCGCAGCCGCGCATCGCCTCGGCGACCGCGTCCTCGTCCAGCATGTCGCCGGGGACGAGTTCGACGTCCCGGGGGTCGACGCCGACCGCGCGCAGGACCTTCGCCGCCCGGCCCGGGTCGCGGACCAGCGCGCGCGGCCGGTGCCCGGCGGCGAGCAGGGCGCGGACGGCGTGGGACCCGACGAACCCGGAGGCGCCGGTGACGAAGATCCGCATAAGGCAAAACTAGCGCTTGGTATGACTCCGGCGACAGCCGAGGCCCCGAGTAACGGCCGGGATTTCGGACACCTCCATTACGGAGAGGCGGACGGTCGGGGCGTTGACGCTTCTGGAACGCTCCATCAGACTCGTGTCTCCACCTGACCGCCGACCGGGAGGGGATCGATGAGGATCGGACTGGCCGGCGCGGGGCGCATTGGTGCGCGCCACGCCGCCGCGTTGCGAGAGTTGCCCGAGGTGGAGGCGGTGATCATCGCGGACGCCGATCCGGGGCGCGCCCGCGATCTCGCCGCGCGCCTGGGCGGGGGACCGCCGGGGGTCACCGCCCTGGAAACCGTGGAGGGGCTCTTCTCCGCCGGCCTGGACGGCCTGGTCGTCGCGGCGGCCACGGACGCGCACGCGGCCCTGGTGGAGCGGGCCGTGGCCGCGCGAACTCCCGTCTTCTGCGAGAAACCGCTTGCGTCCGATATGAATGGAACGTTCCAAGTCGTCCGGGCGGCGGCGGGCGCCGGCGTTCCGGTGCAGGTCGGGTTCCAGCGCCGGTTCGACGCCGGGAACGCGGCGGCGCGCGAGGCGCTCGCCTCCGGGCGGCTCGGCTGGCTGCACACCGTCCGCTCGTGCAGCTTCGACCCGGCGCCGCCGCCGGCCGAGTACGTCCCCACGTCCGGCGGGCTGTTCCGCGACTGCATGATCCACGACCTGGACCTCATCCGGTTCGTCACCGGGCGCGAGGTCGTCCGCGTGATGGCGGTGGGCGCCAACCGCGGCGACGACTTCTTCCGGGAGGCCGGCGACGTCGACACCGGGTCGGCGTTGCTCGTCCTGGACGACGGGACGCTCGGCCAGGTCTCGGCCACCCGCTACAACGCCGCCGGGTACGACGCGCGCCTGGAGCTGTTCGGGTCCAAGGACAGCGTCATCACCGGACTGGACGACCGGACGCCCGCGACCGCGCTCCCCGACGGGGACCAGCCGAGGGCGCCCTACGGCGGGTTCATGGAGCGCTTCTCCGACGCCTACGACGCCGAGTTGCGGGCCTTCGCCGACGTCGTGGCGGGCCGCCGCGCCAACCCGTGCCCGCCGGAAGAGGCGCTGGAGGCGTTCTACCTCGCCGAGGCGTGCGAGCTGTCCATGCGGGAAGGGCGGTTCGTCGACGTCGAGGAGGTACGGCGGTGAGGATCGCCGGCGCGCCGATCTCGTGGGGCGTGTGCGAGGTGCCCGGCTGGGGCCACCAGATGGAGCCGGACCGGGTGCTCGCCGAGATGCGCGACCTCGGCCTCGCCGCCACGGAACTGGGACCGGACGGCTTCCTTCCCAGAGCCACACAAGAGCGGGACGAGTTGCTGACCTCTTTCGGGCTGGGTCTTGTAGGGGCGTTCGTGCCTGTCGTCCTGCACGACCCCGCGTTCGACCCATTGCCCGTCGTCGAACAGGCGTTGGACGACATCGATGGCGTCCTCGTACTGGCCGCCGCAACGGGAGTCGACGGATACGACGAGCGTCCCGTCCTTGACGCCAAGGCGTGGGCGGCGCTGCTCGCGAACCTTGACGCGATCGCCGCACAGGCCGCCGACCGCGGGAAGCTCGCCACCCTGCACCCTCACGTCGGGACGGTCGTTGAGCGGCGCGCCGAAGTCGAACGCGTGCTCGGCGGATGCGGCATCCCGCTCTGCCTCGACACAGGGCACCTACTGGTCGGGGGAACCGATCCGGTGTGGCTGGCACGTTTCGCGGCGCCGCGCATAGCGCATGTCCATCTGAAGGACGTGGACGTGGGCCTTGCCCAACAGGTACTCAAGGGAGACATCACGTACACGAGCGCGGTGCGCGACGGTCTGTACAGGCCGCTAGGGGACGGCGACGTCGACATCCCCGACATCATTCGCTCCCTGGAGGTCGCCGGTTACGACGGCTGGTGGGTGATGGAGCAGGACACCGTGCTGACCGGCGAGCCCGCGCAGGGTGCCGGACCGTGCGGCGACGTCCGCAGGAGCCTCGACTACCTCGCCGGGGTGGCCCGATGACGTTCGACCTCATCACGATGGGGCGGGTCAGCGTCGACGTCTATCCGGACCAGGTGGGCACGCCGCTGGAGGACGTCGAGTCGTTCGGCAAGTACCTCGGGGGCAGCCCGACCAACGTCGCGGTGGCGGCGGCCAGGTACGGCCGCAGGACCGCCGTCATCACGCGCACCGGAGAAGACCCCTTCGGCCGGTTCATCCACAAGGCCCTCCAGGGCTACGGCGTGGACGACCGGTTCGTCACCGCCGTCCCCGGCCTGCCGACACCGCTGGCCTTCTGCGAGATCTTCCCGCCCGACGACTTCCCGCTGTACTTCTACCGCTACCCCAAGGCGCCCGACCTGGAGATCCGTCCGGACGAGCTGGACCTCGACGCGATCCGATCGGCGCGCATCGTCTGGGGCACGGTCACGGGTCTTTCGCAGGAGCCCAGCCGGGAGGCGACCCTCACCGCGCTGGGGGAGCACCCCGGGCAGACCGTCATCGACCTCGACTACCGGCCGATGCTGTGGGACGACCCCTCGGAGGCTCCGCACTGGGCGGGTCTCGCCTTGGAACGGGCAACGGTCGCGGTCGGAAACCTGGAGGAGTGCGAGGTCGCCGTGGGGGAGCGGGAGCCGCGCGCCGCCGCCCGCGCGATCCTGGCGCGCGGCCCGGAACTCGCCATCGTGAAGATGGGGCCGGAAGGCGTCCTCGCTGCGACGGCCGACGAGGTCGTGGAGGTACCGCCGGTCAAGGTGGACGTCGTCAACGGACTCGGCGCCGGGGACGCGTTCGGCGGCGCCATCTGCCACGGCCTCCTCGCCGGATGGGACCTGCGGCGGCTCGTCGAGTTCGCGGGCGCCGCAGGGGCGATCGTCGCGTCCCGCATCGCCTGCTCCGACGCGATGCCTGCACAAGACGAGGTCGACGAACTCCTCAAGGAGCCGCGATGAAACACCATCTCCCCGCCGGAACCGCTGCGGAAGCCCCGTACGAGCTTGTCGTGACGCCCGAGTCGGCCGGCTGGGCGTACTCGGGGCTGCGCATCCTGGAGCTGCCGGAAGGCGGGGTGCACACGTTCGACACCGGTGAGTTCGAGACGATCGTGTTGCCGCTGGCGGGGTCGTGCGCGGTGGAGTGCGACGGCGAGCGGTTCGAGCTGGAGGGGCGCGAGGACGTCTTCGCCCGGGTCAGCGATTTCGCCTACGTCCCGCGGGACGCCCAGGTGACGGTTCGGGGCCGCGGGCGGTTCGCGCTCGCGGGTGCCAGGTGCGAGCGGCGGCTGGTACCCCGCTACGGGCCGGCGGAGACGGTTCCGGTGGAGCTGCGGGGCGCGGGGTCGGCGAGCCGGCAGGTGAACAACTTCGGGACGCCGGAGGGGTTCCCGTTCGCCGAGAAGCTGATCGCGTGCGAGGTGCTGACGCCGGCGGGGTGCTGGTCGTCGTTCCCGCCGCACAAGCATGACGAGCAGAGGCCCGGCGAGTCGGTCCTGGAGGAGATCTACTACTTCGAGGTCGCCCGGGACGGCATGGCCTACCAGCGCGTCTACGGGTCGCCGGGACGTCCGATCGACGTGCTGGCGGAGGTCCGCAGCGGCGACGCCGTGCTGATCCCGCACGGCTGGCACGGTCCGTCGATGGCGCCGCCGGGGCACGACCTGTACTACCTGAACGTGATGGCCGGGCCGTCCCCGGAGCGCGCGTGGCGCATCTGCGACGACCCGGAGCACGCCTGGATCCGCGACACCTGGGAGGGGCAGGCAGTGGACCCCCGGCTGCCCCTGACCTCGCCGGAGGGACGCTCGTGAGACTCACCGTGGCTCAGGCCCTGGTCCGCTTCCTCTCCGTGCAGTACAGCGAGCGGGATGGTGTGGAGCGGCGGTTCTTCGCGGGCTGTTTCGGGATTTTCGGGCATGGCAATGTGGCCGGGATGGGGCAGGCGCTGCTGGAGCACGGCGGTGAGCTGCCGTATTTGATGGCGCGTAATGAGCAGGCGATGGTGCATGCGGCTGCTGGGTTCGCGCGGATGAGTGATCGGTTGTCGGCGTTGGCGTGCACGACGTCGATCGGGCCGGGTGCGACGAACATGGTGACGGGTGCGGCGCTGGCGACGGTGAACCGGTTGCCGGTGCTGCTGCTGCCGGGTGACGTCTTCGCGACGCGTGCGGCCAATCCGGTGTTGCAGGAGTTGGAGGACGCCCGCTCGTATGACGTGTCGGTGAACGACTGCTTCAGGCCGGTGTCGAGGTACTGGGATCGGATCAATCGTGCCGAGCAGTTGCCGGGGGCGTTGCTGGCGGCGATGCGGGTGCTGACCGATCCGGCCGAGACGGGTGCGGTGACGTTGGCGTTGCCGCAGGATGTGCAGGCCGAGGCGTTCGATTGGCCGGAGGAGTTGTTCGCGCGGCGGGTGTGGCGGGTCGGGCGTCCGGTGCCCGAGCCGGCGGCGTTGGAGGAGGCGTCGGCGCTGTTGGGCGGGGCGGAGCGTCCGTTGATCGTGGCGGGCGGCGGGGTCATCTATTCGGGGGCCACCGACGAGTTGCGCGCCCTGGCCGAGCGGACGGGGATCCCGGTCGCTGAGACCCAGGCGGGCAAGGGTGCGCTGGCGTGGGATCACCCATCGTCGGTGGGTGCGGTCGGCGCGACGGGGACCACGGCGGCCAACGCGCTGGCGCGCCAGGCCGATGTGGTGGTGGGGATCGGTACCCGCTACAGCGACTTCACCACCGCCTCCCATAGCTTGTTCGCCGATCCTGGGGTGCGGTTCGTCAACATCAATGTCGCCCGCGCTGACGCGGTCAAGCTCGGGGGAGTGTCGGTGGTGGCCGACGCCCGCGAGGGCATCCGTGCCCTGCACGCGGCGCTGGACGGTTACAGCGTCCCGCAGGCCTACCGGGATGATGCCCGGGCGCTGACGGCCGAGTGGAACACCAAGGTCGACCTGGCCTGCGCGCCCCGGAACGGGGAGCGGCTCACCCAGGCCGAGGTGATCGGGGCGGTCAACGAGATCAGCGGGCCGCGGGACGTGGTGGTGTGCGCGGCCGGGTCGATGCCCGGGGACCTGCACAAGCTGTGGCGGGCCCGCGATCCCAAGGGCTACCACGTCGAGTACGGCTACTCGTGCATGGGATATGAGATCGCCGGGGGTCTGGGCGTGAAGATGGCCGCGCCCGACCGGGAGGTGTTCGTCATGGTCGGCGACGGCTCCTATCTGATGATGGCCCAGGAACTCACCACCGCCGTCGCCGAAGGGATCAAACTCGTCGTCGTCCTGGTCCAGAACCACGGCTACGCCTCCATCGGCAACCTGTCCGAAAGCGTCGGCGCGCAGCGCTTCGGCACCCGCCACCGCCTGCGCACCCCCACCGGCCTGGACGGCGACCCCATCCCGGTCGACCTCGCCGCCAACGCCGCCAGCCTCGGCGCCGACGTCATCCGCGCCACGACGGCCACCGACCTGCGGGACGCTCTCCAGCAGGCGCGCAAATCCCCGAGGACCACGGTCGTCCACATCGAGACGGACCCCTTGGCAAGCACCCCCGACAGTGCGGCATGGTGGGACGTCCCGGTCGCGGAGGTGTCGGCGCTGGACTCCACCCGGGAGGCCCGCGCCCGCTATGAGCGGGATAAGCGCACGCGCCGTCATCATCTGTGATCAACTCCTCAGACCGACCATTCGGGGAGAAACGGAGAGCAGCCGATGAGAGGCGTTTTCGCGCGTGGGACGTCCAGGGGCCTCGCGGTGCTGGCCGCCGCGGGACTGCTGGCGCTGAGCGCCTGCAGCAGCTCGGGCGGCAAGAAGTCCGAGGACACCCCGGAGGGCGCCGGCCCCCGGTTGAAGATCGCGATGGTCACGCACTCCGGCGCGGGCGACACCTTCTGGGACATCGTCCAGAAGGGCGCGAAGGCCGCCGCCGCCAAGGACAACGTCGAGTTCCTCTACTCCGCCGACCCGGACGGCGGCAAGCAGGCCCAGCTCGTCCAGGCCGCGCTCGACAAGAAGGTCGACGGCATCATCGTCACCCTCGCCAAGCCGGACGCGATGAAGGACGTGCTGGCCCGGGCCGCGGCCGCGAAGGTGCCGGTCGTGACGATCAACTCCGGCGCCGAGGAGTCGGCGAAGCTCGGCGCGGTCGCGCACTTCGGGCAGGACGAGTCGATCGCCGGTGAGGCGGCCGGCACGGAGCTGGCGAAGATCGGCGCCAAGAAGGCGCTGTGCGTCGTGCACGAGCAGGGCAACGTCGGCCTGGAGGACCGCTGCGCCGGCGCGAAGAAGACGTTCGGCGGCGACCTGCAGAACCTGTTCGTCCAGGGCACGAACATGCCGGAGGTGAAGTCGTCCCTCACGGCCAAGCTCCAGGCCGACAAGGGCATCGACGGGATCCTGACGCTCGGCGCCCCGTTCGCCGCGACCGCCGTCGACGCGGTCAAGGAGACCGGGAGCAAGGCCGAGATCGGCACGTTCGACCTGAACAAGGACCTCATCGCCTCGATCAAGTCGGGCGCGATCGCGTTCGCCGTCGACCAGCAGCCCTACCTGCAGGGCTACGGCGCCGTCGACGAGCTGTGGCTGCTGAAGAACAACGGCAACGTGCTCGGCGGCGGGCGCCCCGTGCTGACCGGGCCCGCGATCGTGACCGAGCAGAACGCGGGACAGCTGGAGGCGTTCGCGAACCGGGGGACGCGATGACCCAGGCGGTGGCCGGGCCGCCGGAGGCCCGCCCCGACGAGCGCCTGGCCCGGAGCTCGCCGCTGCGGCGGCTGCTCGGCCGCCCGGAACTCGGCGCGCTGCTCGGCGCGGTGGCGCTGTTCGCGTTCTTCTCGATCGTCGCGGACGCGTTCCTGCGCGCCGGGTCGTTCTCCACCGTGCTGTACGCGGCCTCGACGTTCGGGATCATGGCGGTCGGGGTGTCGCTGCTCATGATCGGCGGCGAGTTCGACCTGTCCGCCGGGGTGATGGTGACGTCCTCGGCGCTGGTCGCCGCGCTGACCGCCTACCAGTTCACGCTGAACGTGTGGGCGGGCGTGGCGATCTCGCTGGTGCTGACGCTGGCGCTCGGCATGGTGAACGGCGTCCTGTACGTCCGGACGCGGCTGCCGAGCTTCATCATCACGCTCGCGACGTTCTTCATGCTCGCGGGCCTGAACCTCGGCGTGACGAAGGCGCTCACCGGCAACGTCGCCAGCGACTCGGTCCGCGACATGGACGGGTTCGCCTCCGCCCGCGCGGTCTTCGCCTCCGACGTGGACGTGCTCGGCGTCAACGTCAAGGTCACGGTGTTCTGGTGGCTGCTGTTCACGGCGATCGCCACCTGGCTCCTGCTGCGCACCCGCGCCGGCAACTGGATCTTCGCGGTGGGCGGGGCCGCCGGCAGCGCCCGCGCGGTCGGCGTGCCCGTCGACCGCGTGAAGATCGGCCTGTTCATGGGCGTGGCGTTCTGCGCCTGGTTCTCCGGGATGCACCTGGTGTTCGCGTTCGCGACCGTCCAGTCGGGGGAGGGCGTCGGCAACGAGTTCCTCTACATCATCTGCGCGGTCATCGGCGGGTGCCTGCTCACCGGCGGCTACGGGTCGGCGATCGGCGCGGCGATCGGCGCGTTCATCTTCGGCATGACGAACAAGGGGATCGTGTACGCCGAGTGGAACCCCGACTGGTTCCGGTTCTTCCTCGGCGCGATGCTGCTGATCGCGACCGTGGTCAACCTGGTCGTGCGGCGCAGAGTGGAGCGGTCGCCATGACGGACGCGAAGGGGGCGCCGCTCATCAGGCTCAGCGGCGTCGGCAAGAACTACGGCAACGTCATCGCGCTGCGCGACGTCGACCTGGAGGCGTCCGCGGGCGAGGTCACCTGCGTCCTCGGCGACAACGGGGCGGGCAAGTCCACGCTCATCAAGGTCGTCGCCGGGCTGCACCGCCACGACACCGGCACCTACGAGGTGCGGGGCGAGGAGGTGAGCTTCGCTTCGCCGCGCGACGCGCTCGACCGCGGCATCGCGACCGTCTACCAGGACCTCGCGGTCGTCCCGCTCATGCCCGTCTGGCGGAACTTCTTCCTCGGCTCGGAGGTGCGGGGGCGCTTCGGGCGCATGGACGCCGGCTCCATGCGCGCGACCACCCAGCGCGAGATGGCCGCGATGGGCATCGACCTGCGCGACGTCGACCAGCCCATCGGGACCCTGTCGGGCGGCGAGCGGCAGTGCGTGGCCATCGCCCGCGCCGTCCACTTCGGCGCCGAGGCCCTCGTCCTGGACGAGCCCACCGCCGCCCTCGGCGTCAAGCAGGCCGGGGTGGTGCTGCGCTACATCGTGCGGGCGCGCGAGCGGGGCCTCGCGGTCGTCTTCATCACCCACAACCCGCACCACGCCTACCCGGTCGGCGACCGCTTCCTGATCCTGAACCGGGGGCGCGGCATCGGCCACCACACCAAGGAGGAGATCACCCGCGAGGAGCTCACCGGCCTGATGGCGGGCGGCGGCGAGCTGGAGGAGCTCGCCCACGAACTCGACGCGGCGGGCTCGTCCGGGGCCGCCGCGCAGCTGGCGAAGGAGGCCGAGAGCCTCGGCCTCACCGACGACTGACGGCCGCCCCGGGCCGCTCCCCGCGGCCCGGGGCGGCCATCACGCCGGCTCGGGCGGCGCCGGTTCGGGGCGGGCCGCGGTGATGTGGTCGGCCAGCTTGCGGACGCGGGCCTCGTGCTCGTCGTAGCCGACGACGACCGGGGGCTCGTTGTAGGGCATCGTGTCGGACGAGCGGCGCAGCTTCACGTACTGGCCGCACGCGTCGATCGCGTACGGCTCCATGTCGTCCTGCAGCGCGCCGATCACCGTGATGCCGTGCGTCTCGCCGATCTTGCGGAAGAGGGCGACGGCCTCCTTGCGGTGCTCCTTGCCGAGGTTGCGGCCGAGCTCGTCCAGCACGAGGCAGAGCCGGCCGCCGCCTGAGCTGGCGAGCGCGGCCGCGCAGACCAGCTTGACGGCCTTCTCGTCCATGAGCGCGGTGTTGGCGCGGCGGTTGTACGGGACGTACCGCTGCCCGTCCGAGCGCCGCCACTTCGGCGTGACGCGCCAGCGCCACTCCTGCTCGGGGTCGCCCGGCTGCTCCGGCGTGGGGAACTCCAGCGTCGCGCCGTACCCCCCGTACGTCACGTCGAGCTTCTCGAACTCCTCCGAGACCCGCTGCAGGCGCGCGCGGATCGCGGCGGTCAGCGCGGTGCGGTGCGCCTCGGCGGCTCCGGCCGCCTCCGTCGCGCCCTTCTGCGCCTTGTCGAGGTCGGCGCGGCGGGCCGACATCTGCACCTCGATCTGCCGGCGCTGGTGCCTCTCGTAGTCCTCCTGCTGGCGCAGGTAGCTCTCCATCGCCTTGACCAGGCGCGGGAACGTGGCCTGCTCGCGGTCGGTGCGGCGCCCCTCGCCCTCGGCGCGCTCGCGAAGCAGGAACCGCATCTCCTCGGGCATGTCCTCGTCCGACGGCCCGTCGGGGAAGACCCTCCGCAGCGCCTCCGACAGGTGCTTCTCGGCGGTGTGCCACCACTCGGCGGGCGTCCACGTGGCCTCGTCGTCGTCCAGGGCGGACAGCCACTCGGCGGCGCCCTCGCGGGAGCCGCCCCACGCCTTCTCCAGGTCGTCCAGGCCGAGCGCGGCGCGCCTGTCGGCCAGCTCGGACGCGGCGCGGCGGACCTTGTCGCGCTCGCGCTCGTGCGTCTCCCTGCGGCCGCGCAGCCGGTCGACCTCCAGCGCGCGCGTGTCGGCCTTCGCCTGGAGCCGCCGCAGCGTCTGCTCCGCCGCCCCGAGGCGCGGGCCGAGCCGGGACTCGCTGCCGCCGAGCTCCTCCAGGCGCTCGCGCAGCCCCGCCATCGCCGCGCGGACCTCGTCCAGTTCGGCCGCGGCGCGCGCGCCCGCGAGACGCCGCCCGGCGAGCGCCACGTCGGCGGCGGCGTCGGTCGTGGCCTGCCGCGCCCTCTCCAGCGCCTCCTCGGCGGACTCCACCGCCGTCCCGGCCGCCTGGACGCGGGCCACGCGTCCGGTGACGGGCTCGCCGAACCCGCCGACGACCACGACCCCGGTCCCCTCTCCTTCGAGCGCCGCGAAGAAGGAGGCCGGCGACGGCTCGCAGCTCACGCCGTCCGGCAGCGTCGTGCCGCCGTCCGCGGGGACGATCATGGAACCGGGCATGCCGTCGAGGGCGGCGACCGCCGCGTCGAGATCGCCGGCGCCGACGACGACGGCCTCCCGGTACGGCCACAGGGCCGCCTCCCAGCGCTCCCGGACGCCCTCGGCCAGCTCCACGGCGTCCAGCAGGCCGACCGCCGCGATGCCCGCGGCGGCCAGCGCGCGGATCTGCGCGGGCGCGCTGCCCTCGCCCGCCTCCGCCTCGGCCAGGGACCGCTTCGCGCGCGCGACGGCGCCCTTGGCCATCCCGTACTCCTGCTGGGCCTCGTCACGGCGGGCCTCGGCCTCCGCCAGCTCGGCGCGCGCGGCGTCGCGGTCGCGCCCGTCGGCCTCCCGGCGGCGCTCCTCCAGCGCCGACACGCGCCGGCGCAGCTCGTCCAGGCGGTTGCGGGCGACGGCCTTGTCCGCGCCGAGCTGGTCGGCCTGGCCCTTCAGATCGGCGAGCGCCGCGCCCGCCTCCTGGAGCTGCGCCTCCAGCGCCCCTCCGGTGAGCTGCTCGATCTCCTTCTCCGCGGCCTTGGCCGCGGCGGCCAGCTCCTCGCCCTCCCGGTGCAGCCGCTCCTGGTCGGCCGCGTGCGCGGCGTCGGCCTCGGCCGCGTCCATCAGCAGCCGGGCCTGCCGCGTCCGCCAGCGCCGCACCGCCGCCGCGGCCTCGTCGCGGGCCCGGTCGCGGCGGTCGAACGTCTTCAGCAGGCTCGCCGCCTCCCGCTCCCACTCGGTGAGCCGCTCGGCCGCCTCCGCCGCCTTGGCCCGCTCGCGGTGCTCCTCCGCGCGGGACTTGCGCTCGGCCTCCAGCTCCCGGTCCAGCCCGGTCAGCGCCGCGATCGCGCTGAAGATGCGCTCCGGGCTGATCTCGTTCAGCGGCTGGGACAGCAGGTTCGTCGCGACCTTGGACCGCACCGACGTCGACAGGAACGACACGCACCGCACCTGCCCCCCGTACAGGACGCGGGACAGGTCCTTCGCGACGAGGTCGCGGCGCCCGGCGCTGCGCGGCAGGCTCGCCCACAGCCGGTCGGCCAGCGACACCCGGTCGGCCTCGGACGGGGCGGAGGCCAGGTAGACGCCCCGCCGCCACCGGATCTCCAGGTGCGGCGCGTCGACGTTCACCCGCAGCCACACGGTGACGGCGGTCTCGCCCTGTTCCTCCTCGGCCCCGTCCCCTTCCACGGGCCCGCCGCCCTCCGCGGGATCGGCGTAGTCGAAGACCCCGACGATGTACCCGTGGTCGGCGCTGGCCCACTGGCTGTCGCCCTGCGCGGCCAGCTCCGCGTTGAACAGCAGCTCCGCCACCGCACGCGCGCCCGACGCGAACCGCCACTGCTCGTCGCCCAGGAGCGCGGTGATGGCCGCGATGAACGAGGACTTGCCGGCGCCGTTGGAGTCCTTCGGCCCCTGCCCGGCCACGACGATGAGCGTCCCCGGGACGGTCGGCACCGGATGCGTCGACAGCCGCGAGATGTTCACCGCCTGCACGGCCACGAGGGTCCGCCCGCCGACGACGTTCTCGGCGTCGCGCGCGGTCACCATCGGTTCCAGGACGGCCGTCATGTGTGCTCCCCCTGCTCGCGTTCCCGTCCCCTGCGCCGCGCCCGGATCGCCGCCGCGAGCGGCGAGTCCGGCCCGGCGGCCAGGATCAGCTCCTCTTGCAGCCGCCTGCGCGCGGCGCCGGTCAGCCGGTGGAACTGCGGCCCCGGCACGAACCCTCCGGCGTCGTCCGATCCCGCCTTCACCTGCGACACCAGCCCCGCCAGCCGCAGCCTCCGCAGCGACGCCTCCAGCTCCCCGACCGGCAGCTGCGTCCGGCGGCGCAGCTCGTCCATCGGCGTCGGGTGGGGCGACAGCCACGAGTCGTCCTCCAGCAGCCCCGCCGCCCTCGGGACGGCCACCGAATGGATCAGCACGAGCGTCAGGACGGCCCGCTCCCGCACCGGCGGGACGCACGCGGGGTCGGCGGCCAGCTCGGCCGCGACGTCGTCGCGGTAGCCGGAGGTCCACCGCGTGTGCTCCGACCGGATGAGGGTCCGCCCGGCCAACGCGAGCATCTCCTCGACCGTCCTGCGCAGCGCCGGCTCCCGCAGCGCCGCGAACCGCACCTCCGAGACCGGCTCGGCCGCGTGCTCCACCGCCATGTAGGCCGCCACGAGCTCCGCGCGCCGCCGCTCGTCGTAGGCCCGCAGCACCGGCTCGAACATGTCACTCACCCGGGCCCTCCCCGGCGTCGGGGCGCGGGCCGGGTTCGGGGAGGCGGCGCAGGAGGTCCCGCAGGGACGCGAGGGAGCCCTCCGGCCAGAGGGCGACCCGGGGCCCGGGGCGGACGGCGCCGGAGGCCTCGTCCAGCAGGAGCCAGCCAGTGTCCGACAGGCGGCGCAGCTCGCCGGTGGCCCAGCGGCGGGCCAGGTCGGTGTCGCCCCGCGTCATGCCCGCGTACACCTCCAGGACGTCGGCGACCGTGGACGGGGAGCCCGGCCAGGGGGCGTCGTCCAGGCGCGTCCAGCAGCAGCGCAGGGCCGCCGCGAGGACGCGGCGGGCCTGCCCGGCGCGGTCCAGCGGCATGGGCGCGGTGTCGTACTCCTCCAGCAGGGCGGGCGTCGCGCCGTCCGGCCACTCGGGCAGGACCCAGACGCGGGCGCCGTCCGCCGCGGCGACGGTCCCCGGCGGCACGGGATCGGACGCGGAGACGGACGGGCCGCCCAGCACGCGGGCGCGTGCGCGGGCCAGCACATGCGGATCGACGGTCACCGGTCCGTCCTTTCGAGCCGCCCCGGGGTCACCCACGTCGGGGCGCCCTCGGGACGCACCGCCAGCCCGTCCGACCAGACGAGGCGGTACGGGAGGTCGGGGTGCAGGTGCAGGGACGACAGGTCGGCGAGCGTGCGGCGGGCCGCCGCCCAGTCGCGGGCGAGGACGTCCTCGACCGCGACCGCGTCGCGACCGCGCAGGATCTGCTCGGCCAGGTCGCGGAGCCTCTCCGTCGCGGCCGTGTCCGAGCCGGTGTCGCCCGACAGGCCCGGGTCGGGGACCGACGGGCGGGGCGGCGCGGGGCGCGGCGGCGTGGCGCGCGGGCCGTCCTCCACGGCGGTCACCACGGCGGACGGCTCGTGCCACGGCGCCGCCGCGTCGAAGACGAACCCCTCCAGGACGGCCGCGAGGTCCTCGCGCGAGGCGGTGCGGGTGAAGGTGCGCCAGGTCTCGGGCGGCAGGAGGGTGAGGTTGCGGGTGGTCCCCGCCGAGTCCGACAGCCGTGCGGCGGCGCGGCGCGAGGCGTCACCGTAGGCGTAGATGGCGGCGCGCAGGTCGGTGCAGGTGCGGTCGAGCTGCGGCCAGCGGCGCAGGATCGCGCCGTGCAGCCGCTCGGCGCGCACCAGGATCTCCTCGGTGCCCCAGAGCTTCGGGGCCTGCTCGCGGAGCTCCTCGATGGTGCCGTTGGTGAGGGTGACCAGCTCGACGCTCCACAGCCGGAACGCGCGGGCGAGGCCGTCCGCGCCGTCGCGCGCCTGCTCGGGCGTCATGCGCGGGTCGGCCACGTTGAGCTGCTCCAGCGCGAGGAGCCGGTGCATCTCGCTCTGGCCGCCGTCCAGCATCATCCGCCGGACGAACATCAGCCCGACGACGCTCGTGAACGACGCCCTGTAGCGCAGCTGGTTCGGCTTCGGGAACACCTCGCGGACGGCGCCGAGCCCCTTGAGCACCCGCAGCCGGTTCTCGAAGACCTCGGCCGGGTAGCGGCGGCACACGTACCGCATCTGCTCGCGGCTCAGCCCGTCCTCGCCCGCGTCGGCGAACGCCGCGAGCAGCGTCTCGGCGACGTCCACCAGTTCCGGGTCGTCCACGACGGCGCCGCTGTCGCGGGCCAGCGCCGCGAACATCTGGCGGTAGACGCCCAGCACGGCCTCGCCGACCAGGACGTCGTCGAGGCTGGCGGCCGCGTTGTCGGAGGCAGGGGACACGGCGCACTACGGTACGGCCACCGCGCCGCCAAGGTGGAATCGGCGCGGGCGCGCGATCGCCAGACCGAGACCGCGAAACCGTGGCGGATCACGCAGCGCGATGCCACACTCACAGAGCCGTGAAGACCAATCTCCCCGCCGAGCCCAACGCCTTCGTCGGCCGCGAACGCGACGCCGCCGACCTCGGCAGGCTGCTGGAGAGCATGCGCGCCGTCACCCTGTGCGGGGCGGGCGGGATCGGCAAGACGCGGCTCGCGCTGCACGTCGCGCACGCGGTTCTCGACGCTCCGCCGGCGGACGGCGCCGACGACGGGGGCGTCTGGTTCGTGGAACTGGCCGACGTCCGCCCGGACGGGACGACCGAGCCCGTCGCGCGGCGCGTCGCCGCGGCCCTCGACGTGGCCGAGGAGGACGGCCGGCCGCTCACCGAGACGCTCGCCGGGGCGCTGCGCGCGCCCGCGGTCCTGCTCGTCCTCGACAACTGCGAGCACGTCGTCGAGGAGTGCGCGAAGCTCACCGGCCTGCTGCTGGCCCGCTGCCCGCGGCTGCGGATCCTCGCCACCAGCAGGGAGCCGCTGCGGATGGCGGGGGAGAACGTGTGGCGGGTGCCGCCCCTGGAGCCGGACGAGGCGGTCCGGCTGTTCCTGGAGCGCGCGAGGGCGGCGCGGCCCGGGTTCGCCCCGTCCGGGGCCGTGTACGAGGTCACCCGGGCCCTCGACGGGATGCCGCTGGCGGTGGAGCTCGCCGCCGCCCGGGTCCGGGTGCTGTCGGCCGAGCAGATCGCGCGCCGCCTCGCCGACCGGTTCCGGCTGCTCAGCGCCGGCGACCGCACCGCCCCCGCCCGGCAGCGGACGCTGCGCGCCGCGATCGACTGGAGCCACGAGCTGCTGGACGGGCCGGAGCGCGTCCTCCTGCGGCGCCTGTCGGTCTTCTCCGGCTGGACGCTGGAGCAGGCCGAGCACGTCTGCGCAGGTCCCGCGCCGCCCGGCGGCGCCGCCCTGCCCGCCGACGACGTCCTGGACACGCTCACCGCGCTCGTCGACAAGTCACTCGTGACGGTGACCGGGGAGACCGGCGGGGAGGTCCGGTTCCGGCTGCTCGACAGCATCCGCGAGTACGCGGCCGAGCGGCTCGCGGACGCCGGCGAGGAGGCGGCGTTCCGCGGGCGGCACCGCGACGCAGTCCTCGCCGCCGCCGAGCGCGACGGCCGGGTCGCGCTCGGCGTCGAGCCCGCGCCCTGGGCGGACCGGGTGGCGCTGTTCCACCGGTACGACACCGAGCTCGGCAACGTGCGGGCCGCGCTGACCTGGTCGCTCGACCACGGCGACATCGCCGAGGGGCTGCGGCTGTGCACCGCGCTCCGGGCCTTCTGGATCGCGCGCGGCCGCGTCGCCGAGTGGGCCGACCGGACCGACCGCTTCCTGTCCGCCGGCCGCGATCTCGACCCGCGCGTCCTCGGCCCGGCCCTGGCCGGCCGCGCGCAGCTCGCCGTCGGGGGCCGCGACTTCGCCCACGCCGCCCGGCGCGCCGGCGAGGCGCTCGCCCTCTGCCGCGAGGCCGGGGACGACTTCATGACCGCGACCGCGCTGATCACCGGCGCCGAGTGCCTCGCCCGCGCCGGCCGCTTCGCCGACGCCGCCGCCTGCCTGGACGAGGCCGACGCCCTCGTCCGCGGCCCCGGCCGGGAGTGGACCCGCGCCTACGCGTGCGCGGCCCGTGGCTACCTGCTGATCCGGGAGTCGCGCCTGCGCGAGGCCCGCGAGCGGCTCGACACGGCCGCGTCCGTCATGCGGGAGATCGGCCACCTGTGGGGCGCCTCCCACGCCATGATCGGCCTCGGCAGGCTCGCGGAGCTGCGCGGCGACCCCGACTCGGCCCGCGGAAACTACGCCGCGGTCCTGCCGATCCTCGCCGAGATCGGCGCGCGGCCGGAGCTGGCGCGGGCCCTCGCCGGCCTCGGCCGCGTCGCGCTCGCCCAGGGCGACCTCCCCTCGGCCCGCGCGTCCCTCGCGCGGAGCCTCGCGCTGAGCCGCTCGTCCGGCATCCGGCTGGACGTGGCCCGCGCACTGGACGCGTTCGCCGAGCTGGTCGCGTGCGAGGGCGACGCGCGCGGCGCGGTCACGCTCGCGGGCGCGGCGTCCGCGCTGCGCGAGGCGACCGGCCGCGAGCCCGGCACCGGTGCGCGCCGCGAACGCGTGCTCGAACCGATCCGCCGCCGGATCGGCGAGCCCCTCGTCGCCCAGTACTGGGGGGAGGGCCGCGCGATGCCCGCCGACGACGCGGTCGCCCGCGCGCTGCGCGGCCCCGGGACCGTCCCGCCGCCGAGGCGGCCGGTGCCGGGCGGCGCCGCGGAGGCCGTCCCCGCGCCGGTCACGCCGCCGAGCACCCTGACGGCCCGCGAACGGGAGATCGCCCGCCTCGTCTCCCGCGGCCTCAGCAACCGCGGGATCGCCGACGAGCTGGTCATCAGCCCCGCCACCGCCGCCCGCCACGTCACCAACATCCTGACCAAGCTCGGCTTCTCCTCCCGCGCCCAGATCGCCGCCTGGGCCGTGGACAACGTCCCCGCGGAGGGCTCCTGACCGCGAGGTGTGTACACACCTCGTGCGCTCTCCGGGCGTCCGCCGAATACGACGGTGGTTGCGCACTTCGGCGCATGCGCGGCCGGGACCGGCCGTCCTAGCGTCGGCGCCATGCTCTCCAGAGGTGCGGACCCCGCCTACCCGGCGGTCACAGTGACCCGCGCGGTGTTCGGCGCCGCGCCCGACCCCGGGAAGACCGCGGTGCTGGACGTGTCCTCCGGACGCTCCCTGTCCCACGGCGCGCTCTCCGCCATGGTCGGGACCGCGGCCTCCGCCCTGGCGCGCGCCGGGTCGGAGCCGGGGGAGGTGATCGGCCTGCGGCTGCGCGAGCCGCTGGACCTCGCCGTCGCGCTGCACGCCGTGATCGCGGCCGGTGCCGTCGCCTTCCCCCTCGCGGGCCCGGACGCGTCCCGCCTGCTGGACGAGGCCGATGCCCGCTTCGTCATCACCGACGGCCCGGGCGGCGATGGCGACCGCCTCACCGGCGAGGCGGCCCCGCTGCGGCTCACCGACCTGCTCGCCGACCCGGCCCGCGCGGACACGGCCCCGCCCGCGCTCGCGGCCCCCGCCTGCGGCGACATCGCGCTCCTGGCGGCGACGCGGGGGACCGGCAGGAGGCCCGCCCGGACGGTGCGGCTGACGCACGCGGAGGTCGTGGCGGGCCTGGTGAGGGTCGCCGAGTCGGCCATGTTCGGCGGCGCGGACACGGTGCTGAGCGCGCTGCCGTTCGGCACCGTCCTCGGGCTGAACGGGGTGCTCAACCCGGCGCTGCGGCTCGGCGCCACCGTCGTCGCGTTCTCCGAGACGGGGCGCCACGACCTGCTCCGCTCGCTGCGGGACCACCGGGTGACCGTCGCGGTGCTGCCGCCGGAGCTCGTGGAGGCCCTCGCCTACGAGCGCGCCGTCTGCCAGTACGACCTGCGGGCGCTGCGCGCCGTGGTGGCCGCCGGCGGGCCGCTCGCGGCGGAGGAGGCGCGGGCCGCCGCGTCCCGGCTCGGCTGCCCGGTGCGGCAGGCGTACGGGCTGGCCGAGGCCGGCGGGTTCACCCATCTCAACCTGCGCGCGGCCGAGGAGGGGACGCTCGACTCGGTCGGCCGCGGCCTGCCGGGCGTGGCGTGGCGGGTCGTGGATCCGCGCACCGGGGCGGTGCAGCCGTCCTACCAGCCGGGCGAGATGTGCGTCCGGCTCCCGGCGGCGCGGGCCGCCGCGGGGCCCGCGCGCTGGCTGCCCACCGGGGACTCGGCGTTCGCCGACGAGCACGGGCGGGTGTTCATCCTCGGACGGCTCGCCGGGGCGCGCCGCGAACCGCCCGGCGACCCGGAGGCGGTGCTGGCCGCGCATCCGTCCGTGCGGGACGCCGTCGTGGCGCCCGCCCCCGACGACGACCTCGGGCTCGCGCCCCACGCGTTCGCCGTCCCGGCCGAACCGGTGTCCGAGGCCGACCTCCTCGCCTACGTCAACGGGCGCGTGCCGAAGACCCGGGAGGTGTCGGCGGTGCACGTCGTGGACGAGATCCCCCGCACGCCCGACGGCCGGGTCAGGCGCCGCGAGCTACTGGAACGCGCCGGCCTGGCCCCGTGACGTACACACGCGGCTACACACTTCTTCGGATGCGGCGCCGGACGGGCGCGGCGTACCTTCGCCGCATGTCCGAGGCGAGCACTCCGGTCCCCGACGCCACGATCACCGACGTGGTGCTGGAGGCGGTCGGAGACGCGGACAGGGCCGGCTCCCGGCCGCGCAGGCGCCCCGCCCTCGTGGATCCCGCGGGCGAACTCGGGCACGCCGACTTCGCAAGAGCGGTCCCGGCCGCGGCCGACGGCCTGCGCCGCCACGGGGTCCGGCACGGCGACGTCGGCGCGGTCCACGTCCGCGGCGTCCGCGAACTGGCCGTCGCCGCCCACGCGGTCACCGCCGCCGGGGCCGTCCCGGTCCTGCTCCCGCCCGGCGGCGCCCCCGCCGGGCTCGCCGGAATGATGAACGAGGCCGGCGCCCGTTTCCTGCTGACCGGAGAGGACACGGCGGCCGCGTCGATGGCCGCCGTGGAGCGTTCGTACGTCAGGCAGGTCTTCGCCTTCGGGGACGTCGCCGGCGCCACGCCGTTCCGCCGCCTCCTGGAACCCGGGGGCGCCCGGGCGGGCAGGCCGCCCGGACCGCTCCGGGACCCGGCGCTGCGCGTGCCGGCCCCATGGGGGGACATCACCCACGCCGACCGCCTCGCCGACCTCTACCGCCTGTGCGGGACGCTGGGCATCTCGGACGGGGACGTGGTCGCCCTGTGCGGCCAGGACGTCCCCGCGCCCACGCGGATGGGGCTGGTGGACCTGTGCCTCATGCGGGGCGCCACCCTCGTGGGCGTCCCCGGCCGCGACGCGGGGGACCTCCTCGAAGCGATCCTCGACCACCGGGCCACCGCCGCCGTCGTCACCCCGGCGCAGCTCCGCGCCATCGCCTTCGACCACGGCCGCGTCCCCGTCCCCGGGGTCCGCCTCCTGGTGACGGGCGCGCCGTCCGCCGAGGCCGTCCACGCCTGCCGCTCCCGGCACCGCTGGCCGGTCGCCCTGCTGTGCTGACGGGCCGTTCCCGCGCGCCCCGGGGACGCGCGGGAACGGCGGGCGTCAGCTCGCGGGGGCGGGGTGGGGGATGGACTTGTGCTCCAGGTAGGCGTGCAGGCCCTCGGGGCCGAGCTCGCGGCCGAGGCCGCTGTTCTTGTAGCCGCCGAAGGGGGTGTTCGGGTCGAGCGTGTACATGTTGACGCCGCAGCTCCCGGTGCGGATGCGGCGGGCGACCTCGACGCCGTGCTCGACGTCGGAGGTCCAGACCGAGCCGCCGAGCCCGTAGTCGCTGTCGTTGGCGATCTTGATGGCGTCGTCCTCGTCCTCGTAGGGGATGAGGACCAGCACGGGGCCGAAGATCTCCTCGCGGGCGATGCGCATGTCGTTGCCGACGTCGCCGAAGACGGTGGGCGCGACGTACCAGCCGCGGTCGTGCGGGCGGTTCAGCCCGCCGGTGATCAGCTTGGCGCCCTCGTCCTGGCCGATCCGGATGTAGTTCTCCACGCGCTCCTGCTGCCGCCTGGCGACCAGCGGGCCGATCTCGCAGCCGTAGTCGGCGGGGTCGCCGACCGACAGGCCGCCCACCATGGTCGCGAGGGCGTCGGCGACCTCGTCGTAGCGGCGGCGGGACGCGAGGATGCGGGTCTGCGCGGCGCACGCCTCGCCGTTGTTCATCAGCGAGGCCAGCTTGAAGCCCTCGACGGTGGCGGCCAGGTCCGCGTCGTCCAGGACGATCGCGGCGGACTTGCCGCCGAGTTCGAGGGTGACCCGCTTGAGCTGCTCGCCGCAGACCGCGCCGATCCTGCGCCCGGCGGCGGTGGAGCCGGTGAAGGACACCTTGTCGACGTCGGGGTGCGCGACGAGGTAGGCGCCGACCTCGCGTCCGGCCGGGACGATGTTGACGACGCCCTCGGGGATGCCCGCCTCGCGGATCCACTCGGCCAGCAGGTAGGAGTCGAGGGGCGTCTCGGGGGAGGGCTTGGCGACGACCGTGCAGCCGGCGATGAGCGCGGGCGCGAGCTTGAGCATCAGCGTGAACTGCGGGACGTTCCACGGGACGATCGCCGCGACGACGCCGACCGGCTCCTGGGTGACCGTGACCGGCCCCAGCATGCCCTGCCGCTCCTCCTCCCAGGTGTAGGAGGCGGCGAGGTCCACGTAGTACTGGAGCACCATCTGCGGGATGGCCGCCTGCCCGAACACCGAGAACATGATGGGGGAGCCCATCTCGGCGGTCACCAGGTCGGCCATCTCCTGCTGCCGCTCGGCGTAGATCGCCGAGAGCCGGCCGACGATCTCCGCGCGCTCGGCGGGGGTCATCCGCGGCCAGGGGCCCTCGTCGAAGGCGCGCCGGGCCGCCGCGACGGCCGCGTCGATGTCGCCCTCGGTGCCCTCGGGGACCCGCCCGATGACCTCCTCGGTGTGCGGGGAGACGACGTCGATCACGCCGGTCCCGGCCGGTGCGGCCCACTCGCCTCCGATGAACAGCCGATCGTGCTCGCGCATGCTGCTGTGCCTCCCCTGCCCGAGGGCCGACGCGGGTAACCGAATGCTTGCTTGGCCACAGCATCGCATGACGTCCCGGGGCGTTGGCAAGAGGAATGAGACTGGAGTCTCATTTGGTACAACGGACCCGTGTCAGAGATCGCCGACGTCTGGTTCGACCCGTCCTGTCCCTACACCTGGATCACCACGCGGTGGCTCCTGGAGGCCGCCGAGGTCCGGCCGGTCACGCCGCGCTGGCACCTGCTGAGCCTCGCCGCGCTGAACGAGGGCCGGGACGACGATCCCGAGAACGACCCCGAGGGCTACCTGTGGCTGCCCGCGCGGGTCTGCGCCGCCGTCACCGCCGAGGCCGGGCAGGCGGCGCTCGGGCGCTTCTACACCGCGTTCGGTACCCGCGTCCACGAGCGCGGGGAGATGGGGGTGCGGACGATCCCCGACGCGCTCGCCGAGGCCGGCCTGCCGGAGGAACTCGCCGCCGCGGCCCTGGACGCCCGGCACGACGGCGCGGTCCGCGCCTCGACCGCCGAAGGGCTCGCGCGGGTCGGGCCGCACGTCGGCACGCCCGTCGTCGCGGTCGGCGGTCGCGCGTTCTTCGGCCCGGTCCTGTCCCGCGTCCCGCGCGGCGAGGCGGCCGGCCGGCTGTGGGACGGGACGCTTCTCGTCGCCGGGACGCCCGGCTTCCACGAGCTCAAAGGGCGGCCCCACGCCGCCCCCGACCCCTCCTAGAGCCCTAGAGCAGGTGGGCGTTCGGGCGGCGGGCGCGCTCGGCGAGCTCGGGCAGCTCGACCGCCTCGACGCCCGCGGCCGCGAGGATCTCCGCGCCCGTCCCCGCGGCGAACAGGGCCGGCTCGCGCCACGCGAACACGACGCGGCGGGCGCCCGAGGCGACGATCAGCTCCGCGCACGTGCGGGGACGCGACGCGCGGTGCCCGCACGGTTCGAGGGAGCTGTAGACGGTCGCCCCGGCCAGGTCGCCGCGCGTCCTGGCGAGCGCGGCCTCCTCGGCGTGGTCGTGCGGGTCGTCCTCGCGGGAGAAACCGCGCGCGACCTCCCGCCCGTCCGCCCCGACGATGACCGCGCCCACCGAGAACGCGGTGCGCGACGGCGGGCACTGGGCCGCGAGGTCGCACGCCAGGGCCAGCCAGCCGAGGTCATCCACGCGCGCCCCCGGCCAGGTAGCGCAGCAGGGCGAGGTCGCCGATGCGGGTGGCCTCCTGGAGCCGCATGGGCCGCTCCGGGGACTGCGGGAACACCCCGGACCGCACGAAGCGCGGCGCGGACGGGTCGCCGACGAAGAACGGCGCGACCACGAGCTGGAGCTCGTCCACCGCGTCGGCGGTGAGGAACAGCGTGTGGATCCCGCCGCCGCCCTCGACCATCAGCCGCCGGACGCCCCGGGCGGCGAGGTCGCCGAGCACCGCGTCCAGCGCGAGCGGGTCGCCCGCGTCCACGACGTCGGCGAGCCCGGCCAGCCGGGTCGCCAGGGAGCCCGCCGTGCCGGTCGGGGCGTACACGAGCTTCGGGGACCCGCCCGTGGTGAAGAACCGCGCGCCGGGGTCCAGGTCGCCGCTCCACGTCAGCGTCACCTTGGTGAGGTCGGGCGGCAGCCCGCGCGCGACCCGCTGCTCCCGCCGCGCCGCCGACCGCACGAGCAGCCTCGGGTCGTCGGCCCGGACGGTGCCCGCGCCGACGAGGATCGCGTCGCAGCCGGCGCGCACCGCGTCGACCCGGTCCCAGTCGGCCGTGCTGGACAGCCGCAGCCGCTCCGGAGTCGCGTCGTCGATGTAGCCGTCGGCGGACATCGCGCAGCTCAGCAGCACGTAGGGACGCTCGCTCACGCCGCCACCCTACGGGAGCGCCGCGTCCTTGATCGCATCGCCCGCGCAGATCGTTTGAGGCGACTCGGCGTTTCTGCGCCGGATGTGTCGGAGGGGGTGCCTATGGTTGCTGCGACATGCGAATCCTGCACACCTCCGACTGGCATCTCGGCAGATCGTTCCACCGCGAGGACCTGCTGGCCGCGCAGGCGGCGTTCGTCGACCACCTGGTCGAGACCGTCGCGGCGGAGCGGGTCGAGTGCGTGCTGGTCTCCGGGGACGTCTACGACCGGGCCCTGCCCGCGGTCGACGCCGTCCGGCTGTGCAACGAGGCCCTGGAGCGGCTCGCCGCCCTCACCCGGGTCGTGCTCATCGCGGGCAACCACGACTCCGCGCGCCGCCTCGGGTTCGGCTCGGCGCTGATGGACGCCGCGGGCGTGCACGTCCGCACCGACTTCGCGACCGTGGGGGAGCCCGTCGTCGTCGGCGACGCCGCTATCTACGGCATCCCCTACCTGGAGCCCGAGCTCGTCCGCCACCCGTGGGAGCTGGAGGAGCGCAGCCACGCCGCCGCGCTCACCGAGGCCATGCGCCGCGTCCGCGACGACGCCGCGCGCCACGACCGGCTCTCGGTCGTGCTCGCGCACGCGTTCGTCACCGGCGGCGAGTCCAGCGAGAGCGAGCGCGACATCTCGGTCGGCGGCTCCTCGCAGGTGTCGGCGTCGGTGTTCGACGGCGTCGGCTACGCGGCGCTCGGCCACCTGCACGGCGCCTGGCGCATCGGCGACCGCGTCCGCTACTCGGGCTCGCCGCTGGCCTACTCCTTCTCCGAGGAACGCCACGTCAAGGGCTCCTGGCTGATCGACCTGCGCGCCGACGGCGTCGCCGCGGAGTTCGTGGAGGCGCCCGTCCCGCGGCGCCTGGCGCGGGTCCGCGGCCGCATCGACGACCTGCTCTCCGACCCGTCCTTCGACGGGCTGGAGGACCGCTGGCTCCAGGTCACGCTCACCGACGGGCGCCGCCCGTCCGCCGCGATGGAGCGGCTGCGCCGGCGCTTCCCGCACACGCTCGTCCTCGGCTTCGAGCCCGAGGGCGGCGGCGCCGACGGCGCCCGCGCCTGGTCCGAGCACGTCCGCGAGCGCTCCGCCCTCGACATCGCGGGCGACTTCGTCGCCGAGGTCACCGACGGGCCCGCCGGCGGCGACGAATGCGCCCTGCTCCACGAGGCCTTCGAGGCCTGCCGCCACAAGGAGGCCATGGCGTGAGGCTGCACCGGCTGGAGATCGCGGCGTTCGGGCCCTTCTCGGGGACCGAGGTCATCGACTTCGACGCGCTGTCCGACGCCGGGCTGTTCCTCATCCAGGGCCGCACGGGCGCGGGCAAGACGAGCATCCTCGACGCGGTGTGCTTCGCGCTCTACGGGCAGGTGCCCGGCGTCCGCAACGCGGTGAAGGGGCTGCGCAGCGACCACGCGCCGCCCGGCGCCGGGCCGCGCGTGGTGCTGGAGACGACCATCCGGGGCCGCCGCCTGCGCGTCTCGCGCTCGCCCGCCTGGGAGCGGCCGAAGCTGCGCGGGTCCGGGACGACGACCGAGCACGCCAAGGTCGTCGTCGAGGAGTTCGAGCACGGCGGCTGGGTGGGGCTCACCACGCGGCTCGACGAGGCGGGCGACCTCGTGACGCGGATGCTCGGCATGACCGCCGTCCAGTTCTGCCAGGTGGCGATGCTGCCGCAGGGGGAGTTCGCCGGGTTCCTGCGCGCCGGCGCCGACGAGCGCCGCAAGGTCCTGGAGCGGCTGTTCGCCGCCGAGGTGTACGCGCAGGTCGAGAAGTGGCTCGCCGAGCGGCGCGCCGCGACGGGCCGGGAGGCCGCCGGGCTCGGGGCGCGGGCGGTCTCGATCGCCGACCGGATCTGCGAGACGACCGGCGCCGCGCCGCCCCGCGAGCCCCGCCCGGCCGTCCCGGCGCCGCGCCGGGGGGAGCCGGCCGTGGAGCCGTTCGCCGAGGTGGAGGCGCTGCCCGCGTGGGCCGCCGAGCTCGCGGGCGGCCAGGAGGACGTCCGCGCGGTCGTCGAGGAGCTGCGCGCGGGCGCGGCGGCGACGCTGCGCGCGGCGCGCGAGGAGCTGGAGGAGGCGCGGGCGCTCGCCGGCCGGCGGCGCCGCCACGCCGAGGCGCTCGCCAGGCGCGACGCGCTGGCCGGGCGCGCGGAGGAGAAGTCGCGGCTGGCCTCGCGGCTCGACGCCGCCGCCCGCGCCGACCGGGTCGTCCCGCTCGTCAGGGACGTCCAGGCCCGGCACGGGGAGGCGGGCCGCGCCCGCCGCTGGGCCGAGGAGACCCGGTCCCGGGCCGCCGCGCTGCTGCCGCCGAAGGCGCCGCAGGACGTCCTCGCCAAGGCCGAGCGCGACCGCCGCGACGAGGTCGCGGGCCTGGAGGGACGCAGGGCCGCCGCCGCCCGGCTCCGGCAGGCCGGCCGCGAGCGGGAGGCGCTGGCCGGGGAGCTGCTGCGGCTGGAGCCGGAGGACGCGCGGATCCGCGCCGCGCTCGCCGAGCTTCCCGCGCTCGTGGAGGCGCGCCGCGCCGAGCTCGACGAGGCCAGGGTCGCCGCCGCCGGGCGCTCGGGCGCCGCGGCGGACGTCCGCGACGCCGGGCGCCGCCTCGACGCCGCGCAGCGCCGCGACCAGGTCGAGCTCCGGCTCGCCGAGGCGGAGGCCCGGTACCGGACCGCGGTCGACGCGGCCCAGGACGCCCGGCAGGCCGTCCTCGACCTGCGGCAGGCGCGGCTGGACGGCATGGCCGCCGTCCTCGCCGAGGAGCTGGCGGACGGCGAGCCCTGCCGGGTCTGCGGCTCCACCGAGCACCCGGCCCCGGTCACCTCGCTCGCGCTGATCCCGACCGAGGAGCAGGTGGAGGAGGCGCAGTCCGGGGCCGACGCCGCCCAGGACGCCCGGGAGCAGGCCGGCACCAGGGTCGGGGAGCTGCGCACCGAGCGCGACGAGCTGCTGGAGATCGCCGGCGAGGCCGACGCGGACGCCCTCGTCGCCGAGCTCGCCGAGGCGCAGGCGGCGCTGGAGGCCGCGCAGGCCCGCGCGGCGGAGGCCGAGCGCCTGGAGCAGGCGCTCCACCGCGACGAGCAGGAGCTCGACCGGGTCCGCTCCGCGCAGGAGGAGACGTCCCGCGCCCTCACCGAGATCCGCACGCACGACCGGGAGCTGGCCGCCGAGCAGGCCCGGCTGTCCGCCGAGCTCGACGAGGCCCTCGGCGGCGACCCGACGCTGGAGGCCCGCATCGCCCGGCTCGCCGGCGAGGCCGACCTGATCGCCGCGGCGGTCGAGGCGGCCCGCGCGTACGGGCGCGCCGCCGAGGAGCTGTCCGCCGCCCGCGCGAAGGCCGGGCAGGAGGCCGGGGAGCAGGGGTTCCGGACGCCGGAGGAGGTCCTCGAAGCCGAGCTTCCGGACGAGGAGCAGGGCGTCCTGCGCGACCGGATTCGCAGGCTCGACGACGAGGAGGCCGAGGTCCGCGCCCTGCTCGGCGACCCGGAGCTGGTCGCGGCCGCCGCCGCGCCCGCACCCGACCTGCCCGCCCTGGAGGCGGCGGCGGCCGCCGCGGACGCGGCGCACACCGGGGCCGCGAACGCCGCCGACCGCGCGCGGCACCGCTGCGAGCGCCTCGCCGAGCTGCGCGTGGACCTCGCCGCCGCCGTCGGCGCGTGGCGTCCCGCCGCCGGGCGGCACGAGGTCGCCGAGCGCCTGGCGGGGCTCGCCTCGGGCAAGCACCCCGCGAACCGGCACGACATGTCGCTGTCGGCGTACGTGCTGGGCGCCCGCCTCCGCCAGGTCGTCGCCGCCGCGAACGAGCGGTTGGACCGCATGTCCGGGGGCCGCTACGCCCTCGTGCACACCGTCGAGAAGGCGGCGGGCGACCGTGCCAGGGGGGCCGGGGGGCTCGGCCTGCGCGTCGCCGACTCCTGGACGGGCCTGGAGCGCGACCCGGTCACCCTGTCGGGCGGCGAGTCGTTCATCACCTCGCTGGCGCTGGCCCTCGGCCTCGCCGACGTCGTCACCGCCGAGGCGGGCGGCACCGAGATCGGCACCCTGTTCGTCGACGAGGGGTTCGGCACGCTCGACGAGGAGACCCTCGACGAGGTCATGGACGTCCTGGACGGCCTGCGCGACGGCGGCCGGGCGGTCGGCATCGTCAGCCACGTCGCCGAGCTGCGCGCCCGCATCCCCGCGCAGCTCCGCGTCACCAAGGACCGCGCGGGCTCCACCGCCGCGGTCGTCGTCTGACGCGCCGGGCGGGCGGGGGCGCAGGTCAGCCGGAGATGTACTGCAGGATCACGTTGTGCACGTGGTGGCTCTTGTCGGCGCCGCGGAACTCGACCTCGTAGGTGTGCGTGCCGACGTTGATCGCGATCGAGCCGGTGGAGAAGTAGGACCCGGCCCACGACTTGTTGCTGACCACGCTCACGGAGGTGACCCGGGAGTAGGGCACGCTGGTGATCGCGTACTTCTTGCCGGCGAAGCTGCGGTCCTGGATGATCACCCGGCGGTCGGTGAGCCCGATGAACCCGGTGCCGGCGCCGACCGCGTCGTAGACGGCGATGATCTGCTCGCCGGGCAGCAGCCCGCTCTCGATCTGCTTGAGCTGGCCCGACCTGTCGTGCTGGACCCCGTCGCCCATGGCTCCTCCGGTGCTCGCGGCGTTCGTCCCGTTCCGTAGGGAGTGTCTCAGCCGCCGGGCGCGGACCGGGCGGCTTCCAGGAAGCCGACGCACCGGCCCAGCAGATCGATCAGCGTCTGCCGCTCGGCGTCGGTGAACTCGGCGGCGAGCCCGCGCTCGACCCTGACCGCGCGGGCGTCGGCGCTCTCCAGGACGGCCGCGCCCTCGGCGGTGATCCGCGTCTCCAGGATGTTGCGGTGCCACTCGTGCGGGGTGCGCTCGATCAGCCCGCGCTCCTGGAGGTTCTTCAGGACGGTGTTCATCGTCGGCGGGGTGACCGCGCACTTGCGGGCCAGCGCGGCGGCCGACATGCCCGGGTTGTCGTCGAGGTGCAGCAGGGCCGCGTACTGCGGGACCGTGAGCCCGCTCGGCTTCAGCGCCGCCTGCTTGGCGCCGTTGAGCGCCTGCTCGGCGCGCTTGAGGTGCGAGCCGAGGCGCTCAGAGGCGGGCAACGAGGTCATTCCCGCATGGTAGCGAGCCTGCGGGGAGAAGTCTGTTGACGAGTATTAGGGTTCTAACTATCGTATGTGCGCGTACTAATGATGTAACTCGAACGGAGATGTCATGTCGCGCATCCAGCGCTCCACCGCGGCGGCCGTGGCGGGCCTCGCCGTCGCCGCCCTCACCGTTTCCGCGGCGCCCGCGTCCCTGGCGGCCGGCGCGCGCGCCGCCGCGGCCCCGGCGGCCGCGTCGCGGATCTCCACGGCCTACGTGCTGCCGGGCGACCGCGTGTATCCCGAGGGCATCGCCGCGGATCCGCGCACCGGCACGATGTACGCCGGGTCCTTTAAGGACGGCACGGTCTACCGCATGCGTCCGGGCCGCCGCACGGCCGAGGTGTTCCTGCCCGCCGGCGCCGACGGCCGCCACACCGCCAACGGGCTCAAGACCGACCGGGCCGGGCGGCTGTGGGTGATCGACTCCTCGTCCGGCGTGGCGGTCTACGACGCCCGCAGCCGCGCCCTGCTGGCGCGTTTCGCCGTCCCCGGCGACGGCGCCCGGTTCGTCAACGACCTCGCCGTCGCCCCCGACGGCGGCGTCTACCTGACGGACAGCTCCCGCGCCGTCGTCTACCAGGTCACGCCGCGGGACCTGGAGGCGGCCCGGGGCGGGACGGGGACGCTCACGCTCCGGTTCGACCTGAGCGACGTCCTCGAACCGCACGAGCCGGCCGACTTCACGCTCAACGGGATCGTCGCCGACCCCACCGGACGGTTCCTGCTGACCGACGACATGCTCGGCGGCGACCTCTACAGGCTGGACCTCGCCACCGGCGCCATCCGCAAGGTCGCTCTGAGCGGCGGTGACATGCGCAACGCGGACGGTCTGGAACTCCAGGACGGGCGCCTCTGGACGGCCGACAACGTCGACAACGCCCTCACCCGCTGGCGAGTCGCGCCCGACGGGACGCGCGCCCGCCTCGAGCGCACGCTGGCGGACCCGTCCCTCCAGGTCCCGACGACGCTCGTCCGCCGCCACGGGACGCTCTACGTGGTCCGCTCGCAGTTCGACAAGGGCGGCCCGCTCGGCGACGGCATCCCGGAGATCCCCTTCACCGTCGCCGCCGTCCGGGGCCTCTGACGGCTGAGCTCGGCCATTACCTCTATAGGTGAACGCCATTCATCATTGGCTCGGAAACGTGAAACTCTGCCGAGCCGCGGGAGGTTCTTCGAGCCGAACTGGCTTTCTGGAAAAAGCCGGATAAACGTGCTTCAATCATTTCCGGGTGATCGCCTCGGACGGTTCGTCATCGAGCGAAAGGAGAGGCCATGACCGGCTCCCAGGACCGGGCGGCCCTCTGGGTCAGGCCCGACTACGAGATCATCGAGACCTCGCTGGAGGTCACGGCGTATTTCACCGCCGAAAGCTGAGATCGGCTCCTATGCGGTTGCGGATTCTCGGCACCGCGGCGGGCGGCGGCGTTCCCCAGTGGAACTGCGGATGCACCGGGTGCGCCGCCGCCCGCGCCCGCCCCGCGCTGCGCCGCCGGCACGCCTGCGTCGCGGTCGAGGCCGGCGGCGGGCGGTGGCTCCTGGTCAACGCGACGCCCGACGTCGCCGCCCAGATCGAGGCCGCCGCCGAGCTGCGCCCGGACCCGGGGTCGCGGCGCAGCCCGGTGGCGGGCGTGGCCCTCACCGACGCCGAGCTCGACCACGTCCTCGGGCTGCCCGTTCTGCGGGAGGCGCCGAGCCTGCACATCTTCGCCACCGCCGCGGTTCGGCACGCCCTCTCCCGCGGCCTCCGCCTGGACGACGTCCTCGCCCCCTATGCGGGCGTCACGTGGTCGGAGCTCGCGGAGGGGGAGCCCGCCGTCTTCGGCACGCTGGAGGTGCGGGCCGTCCGCGTCTCGGGGAAGCGGCCCCGCTACGCCGCGGACCTCGACGCCCCCGGCGACGCGTGGTCGGCGGCGCTGCGCGTCACCGACCGCCGGGACGGCGGGACCGTCGCCTACGCGCCCTGCCTGGCCGCCTGGCCCTCCTCGCTCGACGACGCGCTGACCGGGGCGGACTGCGTGTTCCTCGACGGCACCTTCTGGGACGACGAGGAGCCCCGGCGCTCCGGCTGCTCCGACCGGACCGCCACGGGAATGGGGCACCTGCCCATCACCGCCACGCGCGGGCCGTTCGCCGAGCTGCCCGCCGCGCACCGCCTCTACACCCACCTGAACAACACCAACCCGCTGGTCGACCCGAACGCGGACGGGCACCGCGCGCTGGCCGCCCTCGGCATCGAGGTCGCCGCGGAGGGCGCGGTGATCGACCTGTGAACCTCGAAGACCGGCTGCGCGCGCTCGCGGCCGAGCGCTACCACCACCGGCACCCGTTCAACGTCCGCATGCACGAGGGCCTGCTCTCCCCGGCCGAGCTGCGCCGCTGGGTGCTCAACCGGTTCCACTACCAGCGCGGCATCCCCGTGAAGGACGCGTACGTCCTCGCCAAGCTCGGCAGCCGCGACCTGCGGCGGAGCTGGATCCGCCGCATCCACGACCACGACGGCCGTCCCGGGGAGGACGGCGGGATCGAGCGGTGGCTGCGCCTCGGAGAGGCCGCCGGCCTGGACCGGTCGGCGCTGCTGTCGGGCGAGGGCGTCCTGCCGGGCGTGCGGTTCGCGGTCGACGCCTACGTGGGCTTCTGCCGCGACGGCACGCGCCTGGAGGCCGTCGCGTCCTCGCTGACCGAGCTGTTCGCGCCCGAGCTGATGGCGACCAGGATCGACGCCTGGGAGCGCCACTACCCCTGGGTCGAGCCCGAGGGGCTGCGCTACTTCCGCGCGCGGGTGTCGCAGGGGCGTCGCGACTCCGCCGAGGCGCTCGCCCTCGTCCGGCAATGGGCGCGTACTCCCGGCGACGAGGAGAGGGTGCTGGCCGCGCTCGCCTTCAAGTGCGACGTCCTCTGGTCGCTGCTGGACGCGGTCGAGCACGCGTCCGCCGCAGAGGAGCCCTCCGATGCCGGCTGACGGGGCGGAGGGGGAGTGGCGGCCCGCCCTCGCGCGCTCCGTCGTCCTCAGGCACGACGCGGTCCGCGGCGCCGACCTGCTGCTCATGCCCGAGCGGGCGGTGCGGCTCAGCGCGACCGGCGGAAGCGTCCTGCGGCTCTGCGACGGCCGCCGGACGGTCGCGGACATCATCGCCGCGCTGGGGGAGAGCTTCCCGGACGCGCCGCTGGCCGACGACGTCCCCGAGTTCCTCGACCGCGTGCGGGCGGAAGGATGGCTGCGATGACCGGTGCGCCCGCCCCCTGGGCCCTCCTCGCCGAGCTCACCCACGCCTGCCCGCTGCACTGCCCCTACTGCTCCAACCCCCTCGAACTCGTCCGGCGGGACGCCGAACTCGGCACCGCCGACTGGGCCCGCGTCTTCGCCGAGGCGGCCGGCATCGGGGTCGTCCACGCGCACCTGTCCGGCGGCGAGCCGCTGCTGCGCCGCGACCTCCCGGAGATCACCCGGGCCGCGCACCGCGCGGGCGTGCACACCCAGCTCGTCACGAGCGGTCTCGGCCTGACCGCGCCCCGCCTGGACGGCCTGGTCCGCGCCGGGCTGGACGGCGTGCAGCTCTCCGTCCAGGACGCGCGCCGGGTGCCGTCCGACCTCATCGCCGGGCGGACGTCCTTCCGGGCCAAGGAACGCGCCGCCGGGGTCATCGCCGCCGCCGGGCTCCCGTTCGGGCTGAACGTCGTCCTGCACCGGCACAACCTCGACCGCCTCCCCGAGATCCTCGACCTCGCGGCCGCCTGGGGCGCCGACCGGATCGAGCTGGCCAACACCCAGTTCTACGGGTGGGCGCTGCGCAACCGCGCGGCGCTGCTGCCCGCGCGCGACCAGCTCGACCGGGCCAGGGCCGTCGTCGCCGAGCGGCGGAAACGGCCCGGCCCCGAGATCGTCTGGGTGCTGCCGGACTACTACGAGGGCGTCCCGAAACCCTGCATGGGCGGATGGGGCGCGCGTTCCATCACGGTCGGCCCGGACGGCACCGCGCTGCCGTGCCCGGCCGCGTACGCCCTGCCGGACCTGGAACCGCCGAACGTCCGCGACCACCCGCTGGGGTGGATCTGGGCGGACTCGCCCGCCTTCAACGCCTATCGGGGGACCGGCTGGATGACCGGCCCGTGCCGGGAATGCCCCCGCCGCGACACCGACTTCGGCGGCTGCCGCTGCCAGGCGCACGCCCTCACCGGGGACGCCGCCCGCACCGACCCCGCCTGCTCGCTCTCACCCGACCACCACCTGGTGCGCGACCTGGCCGACGCCGCCGGCGACGGGCCCGGGGGCGACTTCGCCTACCGGCGTCCGCCGCCCGCCGTCACAGATTCGTGAGCAGGACGGCGGGGTTCTCCACGCAGTCGGCCACGAACCGCAGGAACCCGCCCGCCGCGCCGCCGTCGCAGACCCGGTGGTCGAACGTCAGCGAGAGCTGGGTCATCTTGCGCGGCACGACCGCGCCGTCCACGACCCAGGGACGGTCGATGACGCGGCCCACGCCGAGCAGCGCCGCCTCGGGATGGTTGATGATCGGGGTGGAGCCGTCCACGCCGAACACGCCGTAGTTGTTGAGGGTGAACGTGCCGCCGGTCAGCGCCTCCGGCGGCAGCCCGCCCGAGCGCGCGAGGCCGGTGAGCCTGGCCAGCTCCGCGGCGATCTGCGCGGTCGTCATCAGGTGCGCGTCCCGCACCACGGGCACGACCAGGCCGCGGTCGGTCTGCGCGGCGAAGCCGAGGTTGACGTGCCCGTACCGGACGATCTCCTGCCGGTCGGCGTCGACCGAGGAGTTCAGCTCGGGGAACTCCCGCAGAGCGGCCACGCAGACGCGGGCCAGCAGGGCCAGCAGCCCGACGCCGAGTTCGGGCCGGGTCCGCCGGAGCGCGTCCTTGGCCTCGACGAGGGCGGTGGCGTCGGCGTCGACCCAGGTCGTCGCGTCCGGGATCTCGCTGCGGCTGCGGGTGAGCTTGTCGGCCACCGCTCGGCGGATCCCCCGCAGCGGGATCCGCTCGGGCATCGGACGGGCGGCGGGCACCGGCGTCTCGGCGGGAGTCTCGGCGGGCGTGCCGGTGGTGGCGATGGCCTGCTCGACGTCGCGGCGCAGGATCACGCCGCGCGGGCCGGTGGCGGCGACGGCGGCGAGGTCGAGGCCGTGCTCGCGCGCGATCCTGCGGACCAGCGGAGAGATCACGCGCGGGGCGCCCGCGCGGCGGGGCTCCGGCGCGGGCGCCACCGGAGCGGCCGCCACTGGAGCGGGGGCCGCCGCCGGGGCCTTCGGGCCGCCCGCGCGGCGCCGTCCGCGCCGGCCCGGCCCGTGCCCGGTGCCGTAGCCGATCAGGACGTTGCCGGACCCGGCCTGCTCCTCCTCGCGGTAGCGGGCCGCGTCCGGATGCGCGTCCGGGACGGGCCGCACGTCCGGAGCGGCCGCCGACTCCGCGGGGCCGACCTCGATGAGCGGCTCGCCGACCGCGAGGACCGCGCCCGCCTCCGCGTGCAGCCGCAGGACGGTCCCCGCGTAGGGGACGGGCACCTCCACGGCCGCCTTGGCGGTCTCGACCTCCACCACGACCTGGTCGACCTCGACGGTGTCGCCCGCGGCGACCTTCCATTCGACGATCTCGGCCTCGGTCAGGCCCTCGCCGAGGTCGGGCAGGCGGAACACCTGCCGGGTGGCGGCGGTCACGAGGCCTCCCTGTCCAGGTGCAGGACGTCGGGGACGTCGTCGAACTGGAGCCGGTCGACGGCGTCCAGGACGCGGTCGGCGTCCGGCAGGTGCGAGTGCTCCAGCTTCGGCGGCGGGTAGGGGATGTCGAACCCGGAGACGCGCAGCACGGGCGCGGCCAGCGAGTGGAAGCAGCGCTCCTGCACGCGGGCCGCGATCTCCGCGCCGACGCCCGCGAAGCCCTGCGCCTCCTGGACGACCACGCAGCGGCCCGTCTTGCGCACCGAGGCGGCCACCGTCCCGTCGTCGAACGGGACGATGGTGCGCAGGTCCACCACCTCCAGGTCGCGTCCCTCCCGCGCGGCGGCCTCGGCGGCCTCCAGCGCCACCGGGACGCTCGGCCCGTAGGCGACGAGCGTCGCGTCCCGCCCCTCGCGGCGCACCACGGCCCGCCCGAACCCGGCGGCGCGCCGGTTCTCGCGGGTGATGTCGCCCTTGGCCCAGTACAGCCGCTTGGGCTCCATGAAGATGACCGGGTCCGGGTCGGTGACGGCGTCGCGCAGCAGCCAGTACGCGTCGTCGGCGGTGGCGGGCGTGACGACCTTCAGGCCCGGCGTGTGCGCGTAGTAGGCCTCGCTGGAGTCGCAGTGGTGCTCGACGCCGCCGATGCCGCCCGCGTAGGGGATGCGGATCACCATCGGCAGCGACAGGCGGCCGCGGGTGCGGTTGCGGAACTTGGCCACGTGCGAGGCGATCTGCTCGAAGGCCGGGTAGGCGAAGGCGTCGAACTGCATCTCCACCACGGGGCGGAAGCCGCCCATCGCCATGCCCACGGCCAGGCCGACGATCCCCGCCTCGGCGAGCGGGGTGTCGAAGCAGCGGTCCTCGCCGAAGTCGCGGGTCAGCCCGTCGGTGATGCGGAAGACCCCGCCGAGCGGCCCCACGTCCTCGCCGAAGACCAGCACCCGCTCGTCCTCGGCCAGCGCGTCCCGCAGCGCGGCGTTCAGCGCCTGCGCCATCGTCGTCGCGGCCATGTCAGTCCTCCCCGGGGAGCATCTCGGACGCCAGCAGGGCGCGCTGCTCGCGCAGCTGGGGCGTGGGTTCGGCGAAGACGTGGTCGAACAGCTCGAACGGGTCGGCCTCCGGGTCGGCGGCCATCCGGTCGCGCAGGCGCGCCGCGTACTCCTCGGCGGCCTCCCGCGCGGACGCGACGTCCTCCTCCGAGAGCAGGCCGCGGCCGCGCAGGTGGGTCTCCAGCCGCGCGAGGGGGTCGGCCGCCTCCCACCGCGCGACCTCCTCGTCCTCGCGGTACCGGGAGGCGTCGTCGGCGTTGGTGTGGGAGTCCATGCGGTAGGTGTGCGCCTCGACCAGGTACGGGCCGCCGCCGGAGCGGGCGTGCTCGACGGCGGCGGTCAGGACCGACAGCACCGCGACGAGGTCGTTGCCGTCGACCTGCTCGGACCGGACGCCGTACCCGACCCCCTTGTAGGCCAGCGCGGGCGCGGCGGTCTGCTTGGCCAGCGGCACCGAGATCGCGTACTTGTTGTTCTGGACGAAGAAGACCACGGGCGCGCGCAGGACCCCGGCGTAGTTGAGCGCCTCGTGGAAGTCGCCCTCGCTGGTCCCGCCGTCGCCGACGAACGCCATCACCACGCCGTCCTCGCCCTTGCGGCGCAGGGCCTCGGCCATGCCGACGGCGTGGATCGTCTGGGTGGCCAGCGGCGTGCACTGGGGCGCGACGCGCGTGGCGGCCGGGTCGTAGCCGCAGTGCCAGCCGCCGCGCAGCAGCGTGAGGACCTCGACGGGGTCCATCCCGCGCGCGACGAGCGCCACCGAGTCGCGGTACGTGGGGAACAGCCAGTCGTTCTCGCGCAGCGCGAGCACCCCGGCGATCTGGCAGGCCTCCTGCCCGCGGCTGGACGGGTAGACCGCCAGCCGGCCCTGCCTGGTCAGCGCGGTGGCCTGCCGGTCGAACCGGCGGCCGAGCACCATCCGGCGGTAGGCCTCGACCAGCGCCGCGTCCTCCGGCGCCGCGTATTCGGCCGGCGCGCCGGCGTCCGTCCCGTCCTCGGCGACGAAGCGCACCGGGACGGCGGAGGGGAGAAGGCCCTCGACCTCCTGATGAGGTGTCCGTACGGACATGGCGCCGCTCCCTTCCCGTGGACGGTTGTCGGTTCGATCGTCCGCTCGGACGACGATCTGCTCAAGACATCGGGCACAATGAGCGACAAATAGCTCGTTCAGCGGCATTGGGGGCGCCAAATGTCATCGGACGCAGGCGGCGAGGGCGTCCGGCCCGGACGTTCTGCCGCACGGCTGGACGCCGTGGACCGCGCGATCATCGCCGAGCTGCTGCGCGACGGGCGGCTCTCGGTGCGGGCGCTGGCCGAGCGCGTGCACGTCTCGCGCGCCAACGCCTACGCGCGGCTCACCCGTCTCATGGACGAGGGCGTCATCACCGGATTCACCGCCGAGCTCGCCCCGCACAAGGCCGGCCTCGGCACCAGCGCGTACGTCTCGGTCACGATCGAGCAGAACTCCTGGCGCTCGGTCTCCGCCCGGCTCCAGGACACCCCCTACGTCGAGCACTTCGCGATGGTCGGCGGTGACTACGACGTCCTGGCCCTGGTCAGGGCCCCGGACAACGAGGAGCTCCGGCACGTCGTGCTGGAGCGCATCCAGGACATCCCCGGCGTCCGGGCGACCCGCACCTGGCTGGTCTTCGACGAGGCGCGGGGCAGGGGAGCGCAGTGGGAGACGTGGGACGACTGAGGCCCCGGCGCGCCCGTGGGCAGGGCGTTCCGCCCTTCTTGCACGCTCGCGCGGCCTGTGTCACCCTGAATACAGACCGATCGGTCAGTAAATAGACCGAGTCCAGCCGGGACCCCGGCGGGAGGAGCCCATGACGACGCCGCAGGCCGCGCCCCAGCCGGCGCCCGCTGAGCATTTCGAGGCGACGATCGCGCGCCACGACCGGATCGAGCCGCGCGACTGGATGCCCGACGCCTACCGCAGGACGCTGGTCCGGCAGATCGCCCAGCACGCCCACTCCGAGATCATCGGGATGCAGCCGGAGGGCAACTGGATCACCCGCGCCCCCTCGCTGCGCCGCAAGGCGATCCTGCTGGCCAAGGTCCAGGACGAGGCCGGGCACGGGCTCTACCTGTACTCGGCGTGCGAGACCCTCGGCGTGTCCCGCGCCGAGCTGACCGAGATGCTCCTCACCGGCCGGCAGAAGTACTCCTCGATCTTCAACTACCCCACGCTCTCCTACGCCGACGTCGGCACGATCGGATGGCTGGTGGACGGCGCGGCGATCTGCAACCAGGTCCCGCTGTGCCGGACGTCCTACGGCCCCTACGGCCGCGCGATGATCCGCATCTGCAAGGAGGAGTCGTTCCACCAGCGGCAGGGCTACGAGCTGCTGATGACGATGATGCGCGGCACCGGCGAGCAGCGCCGCATGGTGCAGGAGTCGGTGGACCGGTTCTGGTGGCCCTCGCTGATGATGTTCGGCCCGCCCGACGCGAACTCGCCGAACTCCGAGCGGTCCATGGCCTGGGGCATCAAACGCAACAGCAACGACGAACTGCGCCAGCGCTTCGTCGACATGACCGTCCCGCAGGCCGAGGCCCTCGGCGTCACACTCCCCGACCCCGACCTGCGCTGGAACGAGGAACGCCAGGCCCACGACTTCGGCGAGCCCGACTGGTCGGAGCTGTCCGCCGTCATCAAGGGCGAGGGCCCCTGCAACGCCCAGCGGCTGGCGCACCGCCGCCGCGCCCACGAGGACGGCGCCTGGGTCCGCGAAGCCGCCACCGCCTTCGCGCGCAAGCAGGCGGCCCGAAGCGAGGAAGGAGCCGGAGCATGAGCGAATGGCCCCTCTACGAGGTGTTCGTGCGCGGCAAGCGCGGCCTCAACCACGTGCACGTCGGGTCGCTGCACGCCCCCGACGACGAGATGGCCGTCCGGCACGCGCGCGACGTGTACACGCGCCGCAACGAGGGCGTCAGCATCTGGGTGGTGCGGTCGGACGCCATCACCGCCTCCAGCCCGGACGAGAAGGACCCGCTCTTCGCCCCCAGCGGCGACAAGGTCTACCGGCACCCGACGTTCTACGACATCCCCGAGAACGTCCCCCACATGTGAAGGCCGCCATGGAAAGTCAGCACGGCTCGGTGTACGACGGGCTCCTGGACGGCGACAGCTCCCAGTGGGCGTTCGGCACCGACTTCGAAGACCCGCTGGCCGGCGTCGACACGACCGTCCCGGACGGCGTCGACCCGCACGCCCTCGCGACGTACTGCCTGATGCTCGCCGACGACGCCCTCGTCCTGTCGCACCGGCTCTCCGAATGGTGCGGCAACGCGCCCGACCTGGAAGAGGACATCGCCCTCGCCAACATCGCGCTGGACCTGCTCGGCCAGGCGCGGCTCCTGCTCGCCCGCGCCGCCACCGCCGACCCGTCCATCGTCCCGGCGCTGCCGGAGGGCTCGCCGGTCCCCGCCGAGGACGCGCTCGCCTTCTTCCGGGACGCGGACGCCTACCGCAACGTGCGCCTCGCCGAACTGCCCAACGGCGACTTCGGGCACACCATGGCCCGCGTCCTGGTGTTCGCGACCGCCCGGCTGGCGCTGTTCGAGCGGCTCACCGGCAGCCGCGACGCCGTCCTCGCCGCCGTCGCCGCCAAGGGCGTCAAGGAACTGGCCTACCACCGCGACTTCGCGGGCCGCTGGTTCCTCACCCTCGCCCAGGGCACCGAGGAGTCGCGCCGCCGCGTCCTCGCCGGGCTCGACGAAGTGTGGCGCCACCACGACGAACTGTTCCGCACCCACCCGGTGGAGCGGGCGCTCGCCGAAGCGGGCGTCGCCGTCGACCCGGCATCGACCGCCGACGACGCAGCTGCCGTGCTCGCGCAGGTCTTCACCGCGAGCGGCGTCGAACGTCCCGAAGTGCCGCAGACCGGGCTGCTCGGCGGGCGCGGCGGACGCGACGGCGTCCACACCGAAGCGCTGAGCCGCATGCTCGCCGAGACGCAGGTCGTCGCCCGCGCCCACCCGCTGGGACGGTGGTGACCGCCGTGCCCGGCACCGCCCGCGCCGTCGCCGCGTCCGTCCGGGACCCGGAAATGCCGATGCTGACCCTGGACGACCTCGGCGTGCTGCGCCGCGTCGAGGAGCACGGCTCCGCCGTCACCGTCGCGATCACCCCGACGTACTCGGGCTGCCCCGCGCTCGCCACCATGCGCGACGACCTCGTCCACCGGCTCACCGACGCCGGATACGCCGACGTGCGCGTCGAGATCGAACTGTCCCCGCCCTGGTCCAGCGACTGGATCAGCGAGCGCGGCCGGGCCGCCCTCGCCGCCGCCGGGATCTCACCGCCCGGCCCCGCCCCCGCGCCCGCCGGGCCCGTCGCGCTCACCCTGGCGCCCACCCGCCGGAGCCTGCGCTGCCCCCGATGCGGATCCGCGTCGGTCGAACTGACCTCGGAGTTCGGCTCCACCTCCTGCAAGGCGCTGTACCGCTGCACCGGCTGCCTCGAGCCGTTCGAACACGTGAAGGAGATCTAGCGGTGGCGCCAGCGACGTTCCACCCACTGAAGGTCGCCGCCGTCGACCGGCTCACCGACGACTCCGCGGCGGTGACCTTCGACGTCCCGCCCGAACTCGCCGCCGACTACGCGTTCGCCGCCGGCCAGAGCCTCACGCTGCGCAGGACCATCGACGGGCGGGAGCACCGCCGGTCCTACTCCATCTGCGCCCCGGCCGGCGCCCGCCCCCGCATCGGCGTCCGCGAGATCCCCGAAGGCCTGTTCTCCTCCTGGCTCGTCCGGGAGGTCCGCCCGGGCACCGAGATCGACGTCCAGGTCCCGTCCGGCAGCCTGCGGGCCGACCCCGCCGAACCCGGACGCCACCTGCTGATCGCCGCGGGCTCCGGCATCACCCCGATGATCTCGATCGCCGCCACCGTCCTCGCCAACCCCGGCACCGAGGTGCGGCTGCTCTACGGCAACCGCACGAGCGGGACCGTGATGTTCGCCGAAGAGCTCGGCGACCTCAAGAACCGCTACGGCCCCCGGTTCCAGCTCGTCCACGTCCTCAGCCGCGAACCCCGCGACGTCGAACTGTTCTCCGGCCGCCTCGACGCCGGCCGCCTGCGCCGCCTGCTGAGCGCCGTCACCCCCGTCGACGACATCGACCACGTCTGGCTGTGCGGCCCCCTCCCCATGGTCACCGGCGCCCGCGACGTCCTCGCCGAATTCGGCGTCCCCCGCGACAAGGTGCACGTCGAGCTGTTCTACGTCGACGAACCGCCCCCCGAAGTACGGCGCGACGCCCCCGCCGCCACCGGCGAGACCAGCGATGTCACCGTCGTCCTGGACGGCCGGTCCAGCACCTCCCCGATGCCGCGCGACCAGCGCATCCTCGACGCTGCCCAGGCCACCCGCGCCGACCTGCCGTTCGCCTGCAAAGGCGGCGTCTGCGGCACCTGCCGCGCCCGCGTCACCGAAGGCGAAGTCGACATGGTCCGCAACTACGCCCTGGAACCCTCCGAAGTCGCCGCCGGATTCGTGCTCACCTGCCAATCCCACCCCGTCACCGCCGCCGTCACCGTCGACTTCGACTCCTGACCCCGTCAGGCCGGCGGCGCCGCCAGCCCGTCGAACGCGATCGCGGTGATGGCTTCGGACAGGTCGTCGGCGCTCACCTCACCACCCGGCCGGTACCACTCCACCAGCGAATTCACCATGCCGAACAGGAGCCGGCTCACCAACTCCGGCGGCACATCACCGCGCACCGCCCCCTCCGCGGCCGCCGCGCGCACCAGCTCCGCCAGCCGCGCGTCGATCCACCGCCGCCGCCGCAACGCCGCAAGCTCCACCTCACTGTTGCCCCGCACCCGCAGCAGCAGCGTCACCGCCGGCTGGTGCGCCACCAGCACCCGCACGCTCTCCCGCACCACCGATCGCAGCCGCTCATACGCACTACCCCCCACCCCCTCCTGCGCCTCACGGATCACCGCCGTCAACTCATCGAGCGCCTCATCGAGAGCCAGCGCCAACAGATACGACTTGCTCGGCACATGATGGTAAATCGCCGACTTACTGAACCCGAGTTCCTCCGCGAGGTCCCCCATACTGGTCCCCTCGTAACCCCGCCGATTGAAGAGCTCAATGGCCCGCCGCAAAACCGTCGCCTGGTCATACCCCGGCCTGCCTCTTTTCATTTGTTTTTTCTCCTCCTTCGGGCCTGGCGGCCCTCCATCGTCTAAAAAACGGGCGATCGCTGGCATCGCTCCGTCTCGCCTGGCGGCTCGCTGCGCGATCAGGTTCTTGCTTCGCTCGAACCTGCCTTCGGACGCGATCGCGGTCCCCAGGTTGTCGCGTGGTGCTGTGTCGGCTGAGGTCGTTGCAGTAGTGGGTGGCTGTGTTTATTGCAGAGCTCTCCTCCTTCGGGCCCTGGGGGCCCTCCATCGTCGAGTACTGCGGGCGATCGCTGGCATCGCTCCGGCTCGCCTTGCGGCTCGCTGCGCGATCAGGTTCTTGCTTCGCTCGAACCTGCCTTCGGACGCGATCGCGGTCCCCAGGTTGTCGCGTGGTGCTGTGTCGGCTGAGGTCGTTGCAGTAGTGGGTGGCTGTGTTTATTGCAGAGCTCTCCTCCTTCGGGCCCTGGGGGCCCTCCATCGTCGAGTACTGCGGGCGATCGCTGGCATCGCTCCGGCTCGCCTTGCGGCTCGCTGCGCGATCAGGTTCTTGCTTCGCTCGAAGTCTGCCTTCGGACGCGATCGCGGGCCCTCAGGTTGCTGCGGGGTTGCTGTGTTGGCTGAGGTTGTTGGAGTGGTGGGTTGCGGTGGGTGGGCAGGTGTCGGTGAGTCGGTACATGATCGGTGGCTCGCTTCGGCTCGGTGCTCGGTCGGGTTCTTGCTTTGCTTGGGGTGGCCTTCCGGGGGCTTGGGGGACTTCGTCGTGTGGGTGCTGCGGGCGATCTTCGGGGTGGTTCGGGGGTTTGGATTCTTGCAGGTGGGTGGGGGGTGGTCGGGGGTTTGGGGCTTGTGGCGGGGGTTGGTTGACAGGTTGGTGGTGTGGAGGGGTGTTCATGTAGCACGTTTGTGTTTATGGTCGTCGGTGTCGGGGGTGCAGTACCTGTCCGGATACGCTCCCGAACCGGAGGCCCGCTGTGGCGCTCTCCTTCCTCGACCTGCGGCACACCGTCGCTGAACCGGGCTACAACCGCTGGCTGATTCCACCCGCCGCGCTCGCCGTGCACCTCTGCATCGGGCAGGCGTACGCCACCAGCGTCTACAAGACCTCGCTCGTCGCGCATTTCGACGCCAGCCTCACCGCGGTCGGCGTCGTCTTCTCCATCGCGATCGTGATGCTCGGCGCGTCGGCGGCCGTGATGGGGACGTGGGTCGACCGCGTCGGGCCGCGCCGGGCGATGTTCACCGCCGCCTGCTTCTGGGCGTCGGGCTTCCTGGTCGGGGCCCTTGGCATCGCCGCCGGACAGCTGTGGCTGGTCTACCTCGGCTACGGGTTCATCGGCGGCATCGGCCTCGGCATCGGGTACATCTCGCCGGTCTCGACCTTGATCAAATGGTTTCCCGACCGGCCCGGCCTGGCGACCGGCATGGCCATCATGGGCTTCGGCGGGGGCGCGCTGGTGGCCTCGCCGCTGTCGCGACGGCTGCTCGCGCTGTACGACCCGGACGGCGACCCCGCGTCCGGGTCCGCCGTCGCCCTGCTGTTCGTCACGCTGGGCGTCGCCTACTTCCTGGTGATGATGCTCGGCGTGTTCACCGTGCGGGTCCCGCCGCCGGGATGGCGGCCCGCAGGGTCCGCCCCCGCGGCGGAACGGGCCGCCGCGCCGCGCGGCGTCTCGGCGGCGTCGGCGATCAGGACGCCGCAGTTCTGGCTGCTGTGGACGGTGCTGTTCTGCAACGTCACCGCCGGGATCGGGATCCTGGAGCAGGCCGGCCCCATGATCGGCGACTTCTTCCGCTCCGGCGGCTCGACCTCGGTGTCGGCGACCGAGGCCGCCGGGTTCGTCGGGCTCCTGTCGATGTTCAACATGGCGGGGCGGTTCGCCTGGTCCTCGACCTCGGACTTCATCGGCCGCAAACCCACCTACGTGGGCTACCTCGGCGTCGGCATGGCCGCCTACGTCCTGCTCGCGCTCTTCGGGGACGCCTCCACGGCGTTCTTCGTCGCCCTTGCCGCGCTGATCATCTCCTTCTACGGCGGCGGGTTCGCCACCGTCCCCGCCTACCTGCGCGACCTGTTCGGCACCTACCAGGTCGGCGCCATCCACGGCCGCCTGCTGACCGCCTGGTCGGCGGCGGGCATCGCCGGGCCGCTGATCGTGAACCGGTTCCTGGACGCCCGCGGCGAGCCGGGCGCGCTGGTGGCCTCCGACTACCGGCCCGCCCTGTTCACCATGGTCGGCGTCCTCGCCGTCGGCTTCGCCGCGAACCTGCTCATCCGCCCGGTGGCGGAGCGGCACCACGTGGCGGACGCCGGACCCCGCGTGACCGACCCCAGCCCCGCCACCTGATCCACAGCGAAGGAGGAGCGCCATGGCGTCAACGCCGGACGAGAGCCCGTCCGCGGCCCCCGACAGGGCCGTGCCGCGTCTCGTCGTCTCCTGGTCCATCGTCGGCGTCCCGCTGATCTACGGCGTGGTGGAGACGGTCAGGGCGATCCTGCCCCTCTTCGGCGGCTGACCTCGGGCTGCTGGAGGACCCCTACGAGTGCTTGCACCGCCGCCTCGAAGGCGTGGTTCGGGGGTGTCGCGTAGCCGACCACCAGGCCGTCCTGGGGTGGGAGGCGTGCGGCGGGGTGGCGGAACGTCGACAGGGCGTCGACCGCCACTCCCGCGCGGGTCGCGGCTTGCAGGGTGGCGGGCTCGGTGCCGGGCGGTAGGCGCAGGACGGCGTGCAGGCCGGCGGCGATCCCCGTCGTGTGGACGTGGGGCGCGTGCTCGGCCAGTGCGGTGACGAAGCGGTCGCGGCGGGCGCGGTAGCGCTGGCGCATGCGGCGGACGTGGCGGTCGTAGGAGCCGGAGTCGAGGAAGTCGGCAAGGGTCAGCTGGTCGGTCACGCCCGCCCAGGCCTCGCGTTCGCCCTTGGCCGTGAGGACGTCGTCCACCAGGTGGTCGGGCAGGACCATCCAGCCGAGCCGGATGGCGGGGGACAGGCTCTTGCTGGCGGACCCGATGTACAGGACCCGGTCGGGGGCCAGGCCCTGCACGGCGCCCACCGGCTGGCGGTCGTAGCGGAATTCGCCGTCGTAGTCGTCTTCGATGATGAGCCCGTCCGATGCGGTGGCCCATTCCACGACTGACGTGCGCCTGCGTGAATGCAGCGGATCACCCGTGGGGAACTGGTGCGCGGGCGTCAGCAGTACGGTGCGGTCGGTTTTGGAAAGCTCGTCGATCCGGGCTCCGTCGCCGTCGACGGTGAGCGGACGGGTGCGCGTACTGGTCTGCTTCAGAAGGGCCCGGTGAAAGGGCAGGCCGTATCCCTCGACCGCCAGGGGACCGTGCAGCACCCCGCCGCCGAACAGGAGGCGCAGGGCGTGCGCGAAGCCGGAGCAGACCACGATGTGGTCGGCGTCGGTCCGCACGCCGCGCGTGCGGGCCAGGTACGCGGCGAGCGCGCGGCGCAGTTCGGGACGCCCGCGCGGGTCGCCGGGCCCGAAGGCCTCACTCGGCGCCGCGGTGACCGCCCGGCGTGCCGACGCCAGCCAGGCGGCGCGCGGAAAGGACGCGGCGTCCGGCTGGCCCTGCCGCAGGTCGTGCACCGTTCGGGGTGAGGGGTCCGCGCTGGGACGCGGCGTGGAACGTGCCGGGGGCGGCTGCTGCGCGCCCAGCGCGACACGCGTCCCGGAGCCCTGCCGGGCGGTCAGCCAGCCCTCGGCGACGAGTTCCGCGTAGGCGTCGGCGACGGTATTGCGGGCCAGGCCCAGGTCGGCGGCCAGCGAGCGGTAGGGCGGCAGCCGGGTTCCCGGGGCCAGCCGCCCGGAGCGGACCGCCTCGCGCAGCGCGCGCGTCAGCGCCGCCCGGCGCCCGCCGACGTCCGGCAGGTCCAGGTGGAGGTCGGCGCCGATCCGCGCCGCGAGATTGACCCAGGTTTCCGTCATCGGATTGCACCATACCGCCGGTCTCTTCCACCTCTAGATTCAGGTGCAGAGCCTGATCTACCTGCTGCTTCGGAGGAATGATGAACGACTTGCGTGCCGCTGTCCGCGGTCGGGTGCTGCTGCCCGGCGACGCCGGTTTCGACGCCGCTCGGCGGCCCTGGAACCTGGCCGTGGAGCAGCCGGTGGAGGCGGTCGTCGAGGCCGCCGACGCCGATGACGTCGCCGCGCTCGTCCGCTACGCCCGTTCCGCCGGGGTGGGGGTCGCCACGCAGCCCAACGGGCACGGCGCGACGGGCCGCACCGGGGGCGCGATCCTGCTGCGGACCCGGCGGCTGGACGGCCTGGAGGTCGACCCGGTGGCGCGCCGGGCCCGGGTCGGCGCCGGCGTCGCGTCGGGACGGCTCCAGGCGGCGGCCGCGCCGCACGGCATGACCGGGCTGCCCGGGAGCTCGCCCGTGGTCAGCGTCGCCGGGGTCGCGCTCGGCGGCGGGCTGAGCTGGTTCGGCCGCGCTCACGGGTGGGTCGCCGACAGCGTGACCGCCTTCGAGGTCGTCGACGGCGAGGGACGCCGCAGGCGCGTTGACGCGGACACCGACCCCGAGCTGTTCTGGGCGCTGCGCGGCGGGGGCGGCGACGTCGCCGTTGTGACGTCGCTCGACCTGGCGCTGCACCCGGCGCCGCACCTGTACGGCGGGCGGATGCTGTGGACGGCCGAGCACGCGCCCGAGGTGATGGACGCCTACCGGCAGATCACCGCCGCCGCCCCGGACGAACTGACCGTCTGGCTGGACCTGCTGCACTTCCCCGGCGCCGATCCGATGGTCGCGGTGGACGTCACCCATCTGGGCACGGCGGACGAGGCGTGCGACCTGCTGCATCCCCTGGACCGGCTCGCCCGGCCGCTGTCCGACGGCAGGGCGACCATGCCGGTCTCCGAGCTGGGCGCCATCACGGCCGAGCCCACCGACCCCGGCGCCGGCCTCTCGCGGGCCGAACTGCTCACGGATCTGGACGACGGCGCGGCCAAGGCCCTGCTGGCCGATCCCATAGCCCCATTGCTGAGCGTGCAGATTCGCCATCTGGAGGGCGCTTTCGCTCGCCGGTCCGACAGTCCGCACGGCCCGCTAACCGAGCCGTACGCGCTGTACATGTTCGGCATCCCGACCACCCCGGCGACCGCCGATGCAGTCGCGGGAAAGCAGAGCGCCTTCGCCGACGCGCTCCCTATCAGCGGCCGCAAGCCCTTCACCTTCCTCAACCCCGACGAGACCGCCGCGAACGCATTCACTCCGGAGGCGCTGACCCGCCTCCGCCGTATCAAGACCCGCCACGACCCGCACAACACCTTCCGCAGTAACTTCCCCGCCAATCGCTGAGACCTGTAACCGGAACCTGCCCGCGCACCGGCCTCGGCCCGCACCGCGACCCCGCGACAACCTCAATGGTTGCGATCGCGTCCGAAGGCAGATTCGAGCGAAGCAAGAATCTGATCGCGCAGCGAGCCGCCAGGCGAGCCGGAGCGATGCCAGCGATCGCCCGCGGTGCCCGACGACGGAGGGCCCTCCGGGCCCGAAGGAGGAGGGCGCTGCAATAGACACACCGCTGCAATAAATACCCCAAGGGAGGGTTCGAATTGCAGTTTCGGTGACCTGGCCTGTTGCCCGGCGGCCTAGTATGAACGCGGGACCGTCATTCGTCACCGTACGAGGGGGAAGGCAATTCATGGCGCAGCAGGTCAAGGTTCACCTGGTCGACGACATCAGCGGCGGGGATGCGGTGGAAACCGTGTCGTTCTCGCTGGACGGTAAGTCCTATGAGATCGACCTGAACAAGAAGAACGCCGCCAAACTGCGCAAGGTCATCGAGCCTTACCGGGAGCACGCGCGCAAGGCGCGCCGGGTCGCGGCGAGGGGCGCCGCGCGCACGGCGGGCAGCCGCGAGCGCAGCGCCGAGATCCGCCGGTGGGCGAGGTCGGCGGGGATTCCGGTCAACGACCGCGGGCGCATTCCCGCCGACGTGATCCAGAAGTTCGAGTCCGCGCACTGACCCGGCGCTCAGGGAGGCGCCGGGGCGGGTGCCGGGTCAGACCAGGTCGGTCGCGGCCAGGCAGATGCCGAGTTCCAGGCGGCTGCGCGCGCCGAGTTGCTGCATCGCGTCGTGCACCTGGCGCTGGACGGTGCGCGGCGAGATCTTCAGGGCGTTGGCGGCCGCCTGGTCGGTCATGCCCGCGGCCAGTTTGCGTAGGACGTTGAGCTGGAGTTCGCTCATCGGCCGCGCCTGGACGGGGGCGATGGGGAACGCCTGCTCCCAGTGGCTCTCGAAGAGGGCGACCAGCCGGTCGATCTCGGCGGGCTGGACGATCGCGGGAGCGAGGTAGGGGCCGTTGCGCCTGACCAGGGCGGTGCGGCGGTCGACCACGAGGAGGAAGGCCGGCAGGGTGCCGCCGAGCCGGATCTCGGACGGTCCCTGCCCGGTGGCCGCCTGGAGGCGGCAGGAGCGGGAGACGACGATGCGGGAGCGGGGGCGGGTGGTGGTGCGGCGGCGCAGGTAGGCGTTCCGCAGTGGGGCCGGCCATGCCGGGACGAGCGAGAGGATCTCGTGCCGGGCCGTCGCGAGCAGATGTACGACCTGCTTTTGATCATGTACCGAAAGGTGCATGCGTACCCTCGTTCGATCGGTGTGCGTATCACCAACTTCGGCATTGCCTGCGGGCGGGGGTGCAATGCGTCTTCGACGCTATAACCGCGGCCCTTACCGGACGCTAACCGGCGCCGCGCGGCATTTGTCGTTATTGCCTACTGGTTTGATGGGAAACTTTTCCCGTCAGGTCGTCGGCCTCCGCCCGCACGGCCGCCGCGGCGTCGTGGTCGCCCGCGGCGGCGTAGGCGTCGCCCAGCCGGCGCAGCGTCCGCGCGAGGAACGGGAGCCAGCCCCGGGTGCGCCAGACGTCCACGGACTCCTCCAGGCAGCCGACGGCGGCGGCGGTGTCGCCCGCGGCCAGGTTCAGCTCGCCGAGGACGGCGAGGGCGTCGGCGAGGTGGTGCCCGAAGTTGCCCGCCCGGCTGTAGGCGAGGGCGAGGTCGGCGGTGGGCCTGGCCCGCACGTCCCCGATCGCGGTGAACAGCCTCGCGAGGTAGACGAGGGAGAACGTCTCCAGGTAGCGGTCGTCCAGCTCGCGGGCCATCGTGATCGACCGGTTGAGCATGTCCTGCCCGGTGCCGAGGTCGCCCGCGAAGGCGTGGCCCACCCCGAGGAACTGGACGACCGTGGCCTTGAGCCGGGGGTTGCCGAGCCGCTCGGCGATCTCCAGGGCGCGTTCCAGGCAGGGCAGGGCGCGCAGCGGGTCCTCCTCGCCGTGCGCCACCGCCTGGACCTGGAGCGCCCGCGCCTGCCCGCCCAGGTAGCCGGACGGCTCGGCGAGCCGCAGGGCCCGCGTCGCCGTGGCGAGGGCCTCCTCCTTGGCGCCCTGGGCGACCAGGCCCCAGCTGATCTGGATGAGGGCGTCGGCCATGCCGCGGTCGTCGCCCAGCTCGGTGAACAGCCGCAGGAGCCGTTCCGCCGTCTCCCGCATCACCACCATCGCGGGCTTGGTCCGGCCCTCCGACGTCCAGGTGATGACCTCCAGGAGCCCCCGCAGCAGGACGGCCTCGCCCCGCTTGTTGCGCGCCGCCCGGCAGAGCCGCAGCGCCCGCTCGTGGGTGTGCCTCCAGTCGTCGTAGGCCCCCCGGATGTCGCAGAACTTCTCCAGGGAGGCGGCGAGGTCCCAGGCCAGCTCGTCGAGCTTGAGGTCGCACGCCTGCCGGGCCGCGGCCGTCAGCGCCGGCAGTTCGGCGGCGAACCACTGGAGCGGGTCGGCGAGCAGGCGCGCGGCGGTGGCGGGGGAGAGGGGCCAGCGCGGCGCGGTCCCGTGCATGGAGGCGTAGGCCGGGCCGGGGATGCGCTCGGCCGCGTTCTCGGCGAGCCACAGCCAGGCCCCGAGGGCCCGGGCGAGGGCGGCGGTGCGCTGGCGGGGGGCGTCCTCCGCCTCCGCGCACTCGCGCGCGTACAGCCGGATGAGCTCGTGCATGCGGTGCCGCAGTCCGCCGGTGGCGTCGGTGCCGGCCACGTTGACGAGCTGGGCGTCGATGAGCCGCTCCAGGTGCGGGCGCGCCTCGTTCAGCGGGACGCCGAGGAGCGCGGCGACCGTCCACAGGGTGAAGTCCGGGGCGTCCAGCAGCCCGATCATCCGGAACGCCCGCCGGGTCGCGGGCGGCAGCGGCCGGTAGCTCATCCGGAAGCTCGCCCGGACCGCCAGGTCGCCGACCGACAGCTCGTCCAGCCGGCCGCGCTCGTCGCGCAGCACCTCGGCGAGGTGGGCCAGGGTCCAGTTCGGGCGCCCGGCCAGCCGCCCCGCGGCGATGCGGACGGCCAGCGGGATGTGCCCGCACAGCCGCACGATCTCCACCGCGCCCTCGGGCTCGGCCGCGACGCGGCGCGGGCCGATGACGCGGGTGAGCAGGTCGACGGCCTGCGGCGGCGACAGGACCTCCAGGTCCAGCAGCGTCGCGCCCTCCAGCCCGGTGAGGCGGTTGCGGCTGGTGACGAGCACGGCCGTGCCGGGGGAGCCCGGTAACAGGGGCCGCACCTGCTCCTCGTTCAGGGCCCCGTCGAGGACGAGGAGCACCCTGCGCCCGGCGACCCGGCTGCGGAACAGGGCGGCGCGCTCCGCCGGGGCCGGCGGGACGCCCGAGCCGCTCACCCCGAGCGCGCGCAGGAACCGGTCGAGGACCTCCGAGGGCTCGGGCCGGGTGTCGGCGTCGCCGTTCAGGTTCGCGTAGAGCTGGCCGTCGGGGAACGCGTCGGTCAGCAGGTGCGCCACGTGCACGGCGAGGGCCGTCTTGCCGATGCCGCCCATGCCCGCGATCGTGGTGACCGCCACCGTCCGGGCCCGCCCGTTCGCCGGGCGCGTCAGGCTCTCGGCGATGAGCGCCGCCTCGTCGGAGCGGCCGGTGAAGTCGGGGATGCCGGGCGGCAGCTGCGCCGGGACCGGGACGGCGGCACGGGAGACGGCGTCCGGCTCCGGCAGGGCGGCGAACGGCCGGTCGCGGTCGAGGACGCGCAGGTAGGCGTCCTGGACCTGGCTGCTCGGCTCGACGCCGAGCTCGTCGGCGAGCCGCTCGCCGAGCCGCCGGTAGACGTTCAGCGCCTCGGCGGGCTGCCCGCCGGCGGCGAGCAGGTCGATGAGGGCCGCGTGCAGCGGCTCGTCGAAGGGCAGGTCGCCGGCGAGGGCGCGCACGGCGGCGATCGCGGGCTCGGGGTCGCCGACGTGCTGGGCCGCGGTGGCCAGGTCCATCACCGCCTCGCGCACGTGCTGCTCGACCGAGCGCAGCAGGACGTCGGCGCGGTCGAGGTACTCCATCCCCGTGAGGACGGGCCCGCGCCGCAGCCGCAGGGCGGACACGAGCACGGCGGCGCGCCGCTCCGGGTCCTCCACCGCGCGGGCCCGTTCGATCAGCGCACGGAAGCGGTGCAGGTCGAGATCGTCGCCGGGGACCGCCAGGCGGTAGCCGTCCTCGTAGTCGATCGACGGCCCGCCGCCGAGCTGCCGGAGCCACTTGCGCAGCCGGGAGATCCCGACGTGCACCGACTCCCGGCTCGTCATCTCGGCGCGGTCGGCCCACACCAGCCGCGTGAGCCGCTCGGTCCGCAGGGGCTCGCCCTGGGCCAGCAGCAGCGCTCCGAGCAGCCCCTGCAGGACGTGGGACCGCGGCGGCGGCACGTCGGTCCCCCCGGCGCTCACCGAAAGCCGGCCCAGCACCCTGAACGCCGGTGCCGGGCGGCTCGCGTCCTGTCTCGTTTCGACGATGGGACACCTGCCCTCGATCGGTGAGCGGTCTCGGCGGACGAGGTCAGCGGACGGATCTGACCGGCCGGATGGCCAGGCCGCCGGCGACGGCGAGGCCGGCGCCGGCCGTGAAGAGCGCGGAGAAGCCGCCCGCGAGCAGCGTCCCGGCGGCCACGAGCGGGGCCACGGCGACCGCGCCGCTGCCCGCCGCGGTGATGAGGCCGAGGTCCTTGGCACGGTCCCGGTCGCGGGGCAGCACCTCGGTGACCAGGGCCTGGTCGATGGCGAGGTAGGCGCCGTGCCCGGCGCCGAGGACGGCCGCCGACGCCAGCGCCGCGGGCCAGAGGGGGACCAGCGCCATGCAGGTCAGCGACCCGGCCATGAGGAGGGAGGCGACGATGACGAACGGTTTGCGCCGTCCCGTGCGGTCGGATCGGCGCCCTGCGATGAGGCTCGCGGCGACGACCCCCGCCGTGTAGAGCAGGCTGAGCAGCGCCACGCCCCCGGCGGGATCGTCCACGCGCACCTCGTCGCGCAGGAAGTAGAGCAGGTACAGCGTGGCGAGGGAGATCGACAGCTGGGTGAGGAACCGCCCTGACAGCGTCCAGGCGAAGTCGGGATGGCGCCGCGGGCTGACGTACAGGCCGGCCGCGAAGGCCTTGGGCGACCGGCGCGGGGGGCGCGGTCCGGAGACCGGGAGCGCGGGCCCGTCAAGCCGTCCGTCAAGGCCGGGCGAGTGCTCCTGGAGCAGGACGTACGGGAGGGCCAGCGTGATCGTCAGCCCGCCCATGAGCGCGTAACCGGCCCAGGTGGGGATCGCCGAGACGAGCATCGTCCCGACGACGAGCCCGACCGGCATCGCGAGCCCCGCGATGCCGGAGACCAGGCCGCGCCGGGCCACCGGGACGCGGTCGGGGATGGCGGCGCACAGGGCCGCGCACATCGCGTTCGCGGCGCCGTGCACGAGGACCCAGCACACGCCGACGCCGGCAACCGACGTCTGGAACGGCAGCGCGAACAGGGCCGCGGAGCAGACCAGGGCGGAGCCGAGCACCCAGGGCCGCCGCCTCCCCAGGCGCGAGGCGGTGCGGTCCGACAGGGCGCCGGCGACGGGGGAGGAGACGATGGCGGCGCCGGCGCCGAGGGCGGTGATCAGGCCGAGGTGCCAGACCTGGCGGGACGGGTCGAGCGCCGCGAGCTGGGCGGGCAGCAGGATCTGCGCCGCGGCCAGCAGCCCGGCCCACATGGCGAGCGTCGCCAGGAAATAGGCGATGATCCAATGGCGGGGGACGGTGTCGGCGGGCGCTGGGCGGGCAGGGGCGGATCCTCGTTTATAGGAGATCTCCATTTGAGCTGACGGCCCTCGCATCGCGTCGTCTGTGAACGGGAGCTCAAACGCACCGATTCGAAGCGTTTGCAATCCTTGCTCGGACGTCTCTTTGATCATATGCGGGGCAATTAAAGGAGTCCGGTGAACATCATGACCATTGGATCGTTGGACTGTCAACCAACTGTCAGTTTCGTGGAGGCCAACGTGTCCCGGCGGGCGGTGCCCCGCCCCCGGCGGGGCCGTATCCGGTTTCTACGGCCCCGCCTGATCTGTCCCGCGGGTGTCAGTGCCCCAGGCTGCCTCCCCCGTCGATGGTGATCACCTGGCCGGTCACCGACGCGGCGTCCGCGGAGGCGAGCCAGACCGCGGCGGCCGCGATCTCGTCGAGCGTGGCGGTGCGCCCGAGCGGGACCTCGTCGAGGATCTGCTGCTTGTAGCGGTCGGTGAGCTCACTGGTCATGTCGGTGTCCAGCAGCCCGGGCGCGATCACGTTCGAGGTGACGCCGCGGGCGGCCAGCTCGCGGGCCAGGGCCCGGGCGAGCCCGATCAGGCCCGCCTTGCTGGCGGCGTAGTTGGCCTGGCCGGGCACGCCCTTGGTGCCGGCCACCGAGGAAATGAAGATCATCCTTCCGTGCCGTGCGCGGATCATGTCCGAGACCGCGGCCCTGGCCACCCGGTACGCCCCGGTGAGATTGGTGTCGATCACGCGGGTGAACGATTCCTCCCGCATCCGCAGCAGCAGCGCGTCGTCGGTGATCCCCGCGTTGGAGACCAGGACCTCGACCGGCCCGTGCGCCTCCTTGATCTCCTCGAACGCCCGGGCGACCTGGCTGGAGTCGGTGACGTCGCACTTGACGCCGAGCAGCCCGTCCGGGGCGCCGGAGCCGCGGTGGGTCACCGCGACCGCGTCGCCGGCGGCGGCGAACGCGCGGGCGATCGCCAGGCCGAGGCCGCGGTTCCCGCCGGTGACGAGTACGGAACGGGTCATGAGTGTCCTCCGGCGGGAATCGGTCCGGTCGGCTCGGCCACGGAGGCGGCGAGGTCCCCGCCCCCGTCGAGCGGCCGGTTCCACCAGAAACGCCCGGTGGCGGCGAACGCGTAGGGGGTGAGGCGGTGCCTGACCCGCTCGCCCGGCTCGTAGAGCTCGTCCCAGTCGGGGTTCAGGCCGTCCCGGTAGAGCGCCGCGATGATCCCGGCCAGCGCGTCGCCGCCGTTCTCGCCGGGCAGCAGGCGCAGGCCGTCCGTGCGCTCGCCCATGACCTCGATCAGCCGGACCGGTTCCGACTCCACGGCCGCCCGCAGCGCCTCGTCGAACCGCGGGCCGTCGCCGGGACGTTCCGTCCAGAACGCGGCGTCCAGCGCCTCGTCGTCGAGCCGCCCGCCGCGGCGGGCCGAGTAGAGCGGGACCGAGGGCGGCCGGCAGGCGAGGTCCGCGGCGGCCGCCGGCTCGGACGCGCCGTACGCGGCGACCAGCCGGCACGCGTCCTCCAGGCCGAACACGCCGGCCAGCACCGCCGCGGCGTACTCGCCGACCCCCTCGCCGACCGTCCACGCGGGCTTGACCCCCACGTCGGCCAGCGTCCGCCCGGCGGCGTAGGCGACGGCGAAGGCGACCGGCTCGGCGGCGGGCGGTTCCGCGCCGGACAGCAGGACGTCCCGCACGGACCAGCCGAGGAGGGGCCGCAGCGCCGCGTCCGCGGCGCCGAGCGCGCGCCGGTAGGCCGGGACCCCTTCGTGCCACCGCGCCGCGCCGGTGCGCCATGCGGAGACGCCCGAGATCACCCATCCCGTCTTCGGCCGCGTTCCGGCACGCCCGGACAGGGCGGCGAGCCGGCGGTCGTCCCCGGCGGCCTCCAGCAGCGCCTCCACGGCGGCCGTCCGGTCGGACGCCGGGAGCGCCAGCCGGACCGGCCCCGACGCCTTGACCTTGTTGGACGTCCAGCTCAGCTGCGCGAGCCGTCCGGCGGGCGCGGCCGCGACGTCCTCGGCCAGCCGGCGGGCCGCGCCGCGCAGGCCCTCGACGTCGCGCGCCGACACCGTCAGGACCCCGCCGCGCGCGGCGCCGGAGGGCGCGGTGTCCGGCTTCGCGGCGGCCTCCGGGGCCGTGGCGAGCACGATGTGGGCGTTGGTGCCGCCGAGGCCGAAGCCGCTGACCCCGGCGAGGACCTCGCCGTCCGGAAGCGGCATCGGCTCCTTGACGAGCCGGAGCCCGTTCGCCGCGAGCTTCAGACGCGGGTTCTCGCTGTCGGAGAAGCGGCTCAGCGGGACCACGCGGTGGTGCAGGGCCAGCGCGGTCTTGATCAGCCCGGCCATGCCCGCCGCCCCCTCGGCGTGCCCGATGTTGCCCTTGACGGACCCGATCGCGCACGGCCGCTCCCGGGGGACGCCGTGCACCTTGCCGAGGGCGCGGGCCTCCAGCCGGTCGCCCAGCAGCGTGCCCGTGCCGTGCGTCTCCACGTAGGCGATGTCCTGAGGGCGGACCCCCGCGCGCTTGTAGGCCTCGACCATGACGGCCTGCTGGGCGTGCGGGTTCGGTGCGGTGACCGTCGTGCTGCGGCCGCCGTGGTTGACCGCGCCGCCCCTGATGACCGCGTAGACGGGCAGGCCGTCGGCGAGAGCGTCGTCCAGGCGGCGCAGGACGAGGACGGCGACGCCCTCGGCGCGGCCGAAACCGTCGGCCTTGGAACTGAACGGTTTGCAGCGGCCGTCGGGGGAGGCCACCTTGGCCTGGGCGAAGTAGATGCTCGACGACGGGGTGATGAACATGTTCACCGACCCGACCAGCGCCTGGTCGCAGACCCCGGCCCGCAGCGCGTGGCAGGCCTCCTCGGTCGCGACCAGGGAGGACGAGCACGCCGTGTCGACGGCCATGCTCGGGCCCCGCAGGTCGAGCTGGTAGGAGATGCGGTTGGCCGCCATCGCGTAGCCGTTCCCGGAGCCGACGTGGCCGGTGATGCTGGTGAAGTTGGTCATCAGCAGGCTCATCCACTCCGAGCCCATGATCCCGACGTAGACGCCGGTCCCGCTGCCCGCCAGCGAGCGCGGGTCGATCGTCGCGTCCTCCAGGGCCCGCCACGCGGTCTGGAGCAGCAACCGCACCTGCGGGTCGGCGACCTCGGCCTCCTCCTTGGAGAAGCCGAAGAACTCGTGGTCGAAGGCGTCGGCGTCGTCGACGAAGCCGGCGTAGCGGGTGTTGGTCTTGCCGAGGCCGCCGTCCGGGTCGTAGTAGACGTCGGCGTTCCAGCGGGACTTGGGCACCTCGACGATCCCCTCGTCGCCGCGCATCAGCAGCTCCCACAGGGCGCCCGGGTCGGGCGCCTTGGGGAAGCGGCAGTCGATGCCGACGATGGCGATGTCCGTCATGTTCCTGGTCCTCCTCGGCCGCCGGTCCGCAGCAAGCAGCACGCGGCGTGCCCGTCGGTGTCGATGGTGGTGATCAGTGCGAGACCACCGGCGGGGTCAAGGGAGGCTCGCTCTCGGCTTGCGTCGCGGACCGCGATCGCGGCGGCGACCTGGAGCGCGGCGGCGGCGCCGAAGGCGTCGCCGACGATCTCCGAGGGCCGCAGGACGCGGGTGTGCGCCGGAAGGCGCAGGCCGGCGTCCTCCTGCCCGGAGGGCACGAGGAGGCCGACGTTCTCGGGGGCGGCGCCGCCGGTGCGCAGCGCTCTGCGCACGGCGGCGTCCAGCACGGCGGGGGCGTGGCAGGGCTCGTCGAAGACGCGGCTCTCCAGCGCGAGGACCTCGGCCAGCACCGGCCGGCCGTGGGACCGCGCCCGCTCCGCGGGCTCGACGAGGAACACGCCGCACCCCTCGGCGGGGCGGGCCTCGCGCCCGGCGGCCTCGGCGATCGCCGCGCGCCGGTCGTTCAGGTCCTCGTAGGCGCCGCACACCACGGCGTCGGCCCGGCCGGAGGCGAGCAGCCGCCGCGCGTACCGCAGCGCGGCGAGGCCGGTCGCGGCGCCCGCCGTGACGGTCGCGTTCGGTCCCCGCAGGTCGAACGCCATCGCGGCCTGCGCGCTGGCGTAGTTCATCACGCACGCCGGGACGAGCGCCGGGTTGACGTTGTCGGGCCGGGGGCGGGTCAGCGAGTCCCGGGTCAGCGTCATCGACTGGTCGATCCCGGCGGCGCCGCTGCCGAGCACGAGCGCCCGGCGGTGCGGCGGCCATCCGGCGAGGACGTCCGGGCCGAGCAGGTCCCCGATCGCGGCGATCGCCATCGCGGAGGGCCGGTCGACCAGCCGGACGGGACGCGCGGACGGGTCGGGGGCCTCGGTGCGGAAGTCCTCGACCGCGCCGCCGGGAAGCGGCACGCCCGCGCGGATCGCCTCGCCGAACGGGCCCGCGCCGACGCCCGCGGGCGACATCAGCGCCATCGCCGAGATGACGGTGTTCACGCGGCCCCCTCTGCCGTGGCGGTGTGTCGTCCCGTGGACGGTTCGGGCCCGGCGGCCGGCCCGCCCGCGAGGGCGCCGGCGTGGCGCAGCACGACCGCGGCGTTGTTGCCGCCGACGCCGAGCGAGTTGACCACGGCCGTGCGGACCCGGGCGGGGCGTGGCGCGCCCGTCACGCAGTCCACGGGGCACTCGGGGTCGGGCGTGGAGAAGTTGACGGTGGGCGGGATGAACCCGTGCTCCATGCCGAGCACCGCGGCGATGCACGCGTGCGCGCCGGCCGCGCCCTGCGTGTGGCCGATCATGGATTTGAGCGCGGTGACGGGCGGCGGCGCGTCGCCGAACACGTCCGCGAACACGGCCGACTCCATCGCGTCGTTGATCTTCGTGCCGGTACCGTGCGCGAAGACGACGTCCACCTCCGACGGCGCGGCGCCGGCGTCGCGCAGCGCGCCCGACAGGCACGCGGCGACGCGCTCGCGCAGCGGTCTCGTGGGGTGCTCGGCGTCGCAGTTGAGCCCGAACCCGGCGACCTCGGCCAGGACGGTCGCGCCGCGCCGGCGGGCGTGGTCGAGGGTCTCCAGGACGAGCATCCCGGCGCCCTCGCCGAACATGAACCCGTTCCGGTCGAGGTCGAAGGGGCTGCACCGCTCCGAGGCCCACGCCCGCAGCCGGTAGAACCCGGCGAAGGCCATCCGGCTCACCGAGTCGGCCCCGCCGCAGATCGCGAACTCGGCCTCGCCGCCGCGCAGGGCGTCCAGCGCGTGGCCGACCGCGTAGTTGCCCGCGGCGCACACCGTCGGGATCGTGACGGCCTCCACGTCGGTGAGGCCGAGCTCGACGGCCACCGCGACGGGCAGGCGGCCGGGGTGCACCCGCCGGGCCCGCGGCGCCGGCAGCCCGCCGGGGCCGCCGGCGACCTCGGCGGCGGCCAGCGCGTCCACGTCGAGCGACTCGCCGCAGGTCGTGCCGACCGCGATGACGCCGGGCTCGTCCCGGACCTCCGCGGGGTCGAGGCCCGCGTCGCGCATCGCCATGCGAGCGGCGGCCGCCGCCTGGGCGCCGACCTTCCCGAAGCGGCCCGGCTCGATCCGCCGCAGGCGGGTCTCGGGGTCGAACCCGGGGACCTCGTAGGCGCGGGCGTACCGGAAGCCCGTCGTGTCGAAGCCGCTGATCGGCGACGCGCCGCAGGCGCCCGCGCGCAGGGCCGTCAGGAAGTCCTCGCGGCCGATCCCGATGCTGGAGATGACGCCCAGCCCGGTGACGGCGACCCGCGGCCGGGGATCAGCGGCCGGCCCCCGCGCGTGGGGACGGTCGTGGGAAACGGCGGATTTTTCCAATTTGGCTCACCTCGAAGGGAGGATTTCGTGCCCCGGCGAACGGCTCAATGACCGTTCGCGCGCCTTAACGCGCTGCGCGCATGGCCATGCCCGCCCAGGTATGGCCGAGGCCCCGCCCGGACATGGCGGTGCACCGGCGAAAGAGCGGCCGAATCGGCAGTCCGCGGGCGGGCCGCCGCGTCTAGTGTGCGGGGGCGAAGTCGTCCCGGCAGGTAGTGCCTTTGATGAATGGGATTCGAGTCGCATGGTGAATTCGAGTGGGCGGGTGTTCGCGGAGCCGAGGATCAGCGCCGCCCGGCGCCCCGACGGGACGGTGCTGCTGTCCTCGCGGGTGCCGCTGGAGCCCTACGACGCCGACCTCGCGCGGCCGCTGCTGCGGTGGGCGGCCGAGCGGCCGGGCGCCGTCCTGGCCGCCGAGCGGCGCAGCGGCGGATGGGACGAGCTGACCTACGGCGCGGCCCTGGCGGACGCCGAGGCGCTCGGGGAGGCCCTGCTGGAGCGCGGCCTCGGCCCGGACCGCCCGCTCATGGTGCTGTCGGGCAACTCGCTGCGGCACCTGCGGCTCACGCTCGCCGGGTACCTCGCCGGGATCCCGGTGGTCTCGCTCAGCACCGCGTACTCGCTGAGCGGCGGGCACGAGCGGCTGCGCACGGTCACCGGCATCGCCCGGCCCGGCGCCGTCTACGCCGAGGACGGCCGGGAGTACGGCGCGGCGCTGGCGGCGCTGGCCGGGCTGGCGCCGCGCACCCTCGTCGGCCGGGAGGGCGGCGGGGAGCCCCTCGACGGGCTGCTGCGCACCGCGCCGGGGGAGCGGCTCGCCGCGGCCCGGGCCGCGGTCGCCCCGGACTCCGTCGCCAAGATCTTCTTCACGAGCGGCTCGACCGGGCGCCCGAAGGCCGTCCCGAACACCCACCGGATGCTGTGCGCCGTCCAGCAGATGATGCGGCAGGTGTGGCCGTTCCTCGCCGAGACCCGGCTGACCCTCGTCGACTGGCTGCCGTGGAGCCACACCTTCGGCGGCAACCACAACCTGCACATGGTCCTGACGCACGGCGGCACCCTCGCCATCGACGACGGCGGGCCGACCCCCGAGCTGCTGCCGCGCAGCCTGCGCAACCTCGCCGAGTTCTCGCCGAACGTCTACTTCAACGTGCCCGCCGGCTTCGCGCTGCTGGCCGAGGCGCTGGAGTGCGACTCGGTGCTCGCCAAGACCTTCTTCGCCCGGCTGGGCCTGCTGTTCAGCGCGGGCGCCCCGCTGCCCGCCGAGCTGCGGGAGCGGATGCTGAGGCTGGCGGAGCGGTTCTCGCCCGGGAAGGTCCGCTTCACCTCCTCGTGGGGCCTGACGGAGACGGCGTCGGCGGTGACCTCCGCCCATCTGGACACCGACGTGCCGGGCGCGATCGGCGTGCCGCTGCCGGGGATCCGGCTCAAGCTGGCCCCGGTCGACGGGCGGCTGGAGATGCGGGCCGCCGGGCCCACGGTGATGACCGGCTACCTGGACGACCCGGACCGCACCGCCGAGGCGTTCGACGAGGAGGGCTTCTACCGGACGGGTGACGCCGGCCTGCCCGCCGACGACGGCGACCCGGGCCGCGGCCTGGTGTTCCAGGGCCGCATCACCGAGGACTTCAAGCTGACCACCGGGACGTGGGTGCGGGTCGGGGCGCTGCGGGCGGCGCTGCTGGCGTCCGCCGACCAGCTCGCCGAGGTCGTGATCACCGGGTCGGGGCGGGCGCACGCGGGCGCGCTCGCCTGGACGCGGCGCGGCGGCGACCCCGCGGCGCTGCGCCGGGCCCTGGCCGAGGCGCTGGCCAGGTTCAACGCCGGGCAGCGGTCCTCGCGGCGGATCGAGCGGATGCTGCTGCTGGCCGAGCCGCCGGACCGCGACGCCGGGGAGCTGACCGACAAGGGCTCGGTGAGCCAGCTGGAGGTGCTGCGGAACCGGTCCGCCCAGGTCGATCTCCTCTACCGGGACCCGCCGCCGCCCGAGGTGATCCTGCCCGCCGACCACGCCGACTGAGCCGGACATGCCGGTAAAGGCCAGGCATGCCCATAAAGGCAGCGCGTGAGCGCGGCGGCATAGGGATTATCCGGTACCGGGGGCACTGCACAGAATTCCGGTACCGGACGCCTGAACGAGAATGGAGTTTGCACAATGGCGGACAAGCTCTCCGCGGCGTTTTCCTCATCGCACGAACCACCGGTGCTGCCGATCGACGGACATCGGCTGACCCTGGCGGAGACCGTGACGGTCGCCAGGGCGCCGCACCGCCCGCGCGTCGGCCTGGCCGCCGAGGCCGTGGCGCGGATGGACGCCACCACGCGGGCCAAGGCCGGCCTCATCGCGGCGGGACTGCCGATCTACGGGGTGACCGCGGGCTTCGGCGACAGCAACACCCGCCAGATCCACGGGGACAAGAGCGCCGCGCTGCAGGAGAACCTGCTGCGCTTCCTGAACTGCGGCACCGGGGCGGCGGCCGAGCCGGACGTGCTGCGCGCGACGCTGCTGGTCCGCGCCAACTGCCTCGCCCGGGGCTACTCCGCGATCCGGCCGCGCGTCGTGGAGCTGCTGCTGGACTGCCTCAACCGCGACATCCTGCCGCTCATCCCGGAGCGCGGGTCGGTCGGCGCCAGCGGCGACCTCGTCCCGCTCAGCTACGTGGCCCGGATGCTGACCGGCGAGGGGGACGTCCTGCACGCCGGCGAGCGGCGCACGGCCGCCGCCGCCCTGAGCGACGCCGGGCTCGTCCCGGTCGAGCTGGAGGCCAAGGAGGGACTGGCGCTGGTCAACGGCACGTCGTTCATGTCGGGGTTCGCCGTCCTGGCCGCCCATGACGCCGGCGAGCTCGCCTACACGGCCGAGCTGTGCACGGCGATGGCGAGCCAGGTGCTGCTCGGCAACCCGGCGCACTTCGACGACTTCCTGTTCCAGCAGAAGCCGCACGAGGGCGTCCTCGCGAGCGCCCGCACGATCCGGGGGCTGCTGGCCGGCGGCGACGCCGGCGGCGGGCCGGGCGCCGACGAGACGTGGACCGGCGACGGCTACCGCCAGCTCGAACGGCCCATCCAGGACCGCTACTCGATCCGCTGCGCGCCGCACGTGGTCGGCGCGCTGCGCGACACCCTCATCTGGGCCGAGCAGATGCTGGAGATCGAGGTCAACTCCTCCAACGACAACCCGCTGTTCCACCCCGACGGGACGGTCCTGAACGGCGGCAACTTCTACGGCGGGCACGTCGGCCAGACGATGGACTCGCTGAAGATCGCGGTGGCCAGCGTCGCCGACCTGCTCGACCGCCAGCTGGAGCTGGTCGTCGACGAGAAGTTCAACAACGGCCTGACGCCCAACCTCATCCCCCGCTACGAGGCCGGGAGCTGGGACGCGGGCCTGCACCACGGCTTCAAGGGGATGCAGATCAGCGCGTCGTCGCTGGTGGCGGAGGCGCAGCGGTGGACGATGCCCGCGACGTCCTTCTCCCGCTCCACCGAGGCCCACAACCAGGACAAGGTGAGCATGGGCACGATCGCCGCGCGGGACGCGCGGTCGGTCGTGGAGCTGGCGCAGGAGGTCGCCGCGATCCACCTGATCGCGCTGTGCCAGGCCGCCGACCTGCGGGGGCTGGAGCACCTGAGCTCCGCGACCGCCGCCGCCCACACCCTCGTCCGCAAGATCTCGCCGTTCCTGGACGGCGACCGTCCCCTCCAGGACGACATCCGGCGCGTCCGGGACGCCGTCCGCTCCGGCGAGCTGCGCCGGGCCGTCACCGAGAACACGAGCGGCGTGCCCGCGCTCGGCTGACCCGGCCGCACCGCGACGGCCCCCGCCCCTTCCGGTCTCGCCGGGAAGGGGCGGGGGCCGTCCGGTCGCGCGGGGTCCACCGGCCGGGCCGGCTCACCCCAGGTCCACCCAGAACCGGCGTCGCTGCCAGGGCTGGGCGGGCAGCGGGACGCGCCGCCCGGCCGCCCGCACCCGCGCCCAGTCGGGCGTGCGGCCCGCGGCGTAGACGGCGCCGAGCGCCGCCAGCAGGGTCTCCGCCTCCGGCTGCCGGCGCACCAGGGACGCGACCGTCCCGGCCGCCGCGCCCGCGGCCTGGATGGCGTCGCCCACCGCCGAGACCAGCAGCGGGTGCGGGCTGATCTCGACGAACAGCGCCGGCCCGCTGCCCGACAGCACGGACCGGACCGCGGCCGCGAACCGCACGGGGCGCCGCACGTTCTCCATCCAGTACCCGCCGTCCAGTTCCGGCCCGGCGACCGGGCGGTCCCAGACCGTGGAGTGCAGCGGGATCGCGGGCGCCTGCGCCCGCACCCCGGCGAGCGCCTCGCACAGCCCGTCGCGGATCGGCTCGACCTGCGGCCCGTGCGAGGCGTACCCGACCGCCACGCGGCGGCAGAACACGCCCCGCTCCCGCAGCGGCGCGACGATCCGCGCGATGGCCTCCGGGTCGCCCGACAGGACGGTGAAGCGGTCGCTGTTGAGCACCCCGGCGCACACGAGGTCCCCGTGCTCCCCGATCGCCTCCTCGGCCTCCTTCTCGCCGAGGCCCACCGCCCACATCGCGCCCGCCGCGCCGAGCTCCTGGAGCAGGACGCCGCGGCGGCACACGACCGCGGCCGCGTCCCGGACCGGCAGGGCGCCCGCGGCGGTGGCGGCGGCGATCTCGCCCATGCTGTGCCCGATGATGAGGTCCGGCTCGACGCCCCAGTCCAGCCAGACCGCGGCGAGCGCCACCTGGAACGCCCAGAGCGTCGGCTGGATCTCCGACACCGCCGTCAGCGGCTCGTCGCTCTCCAGCCGCCGGCGCGGCGACCAGCCCAGCTCCGCCTCCACGGCGGCGGCGCACTCCTCCAGCGCGGCGGCGAACACCGGGACCGACTCCAGCAGCCCCCGGCCCATGCCGACCCACTGGGCGCCCTGCCCCGGGAAGACGAACACCAGCCGCGGCGACCCGTCCAGGCCGGCGGTGATCGTGGTCCTGTCCATCGGCGTCACCCTTCTCGCGTCGCCCGTCTCGGACCCGTCCCCGGCCGGGGACGGGAAGGGCCGGGCCGCTCGCGCGGCCCGGCCCGGTGGTCACCGTGCCGTCACCGGCCGGTCTCGCCGGCCATCCAGCGGACGAGGCGCTCGCGGGCGACCTGGTCGGACTCCTGGGCGACCGCGCGCGGCGGCGCCTTGAACAGCCACGCCGACACCCACTCGTCGACGGCGGTGTCACCGCGGTCCATGGCCAGCCTGGCGATCCGGGCGGCGTCGATGACGACCCCCGCCGAGTTCGGCGAGTCCGGGACGGTGAGCTGGATCTCCATGTCGATCGGCGCGCCGCCGAAGCCGCGGCCCTCGCAGCGGATGAACGCCTTCTTGGTGTCGCCGAGGAACCTCACGTAGTCCGACGGCCCGATGTGGACGTCGTCCTCGCCGAGCTCGCCGTCGTAGGCGTCGGTGACCGCCGAGGTCTTGGACTCGCGCTTGGAGGCGAGGCGGTCGCGCTCCAGCATGTTGAAGAAGTCCATGTTGCCGCCGACGTTCAGCTGGTACGTCCGGTCCAGGGTGATGCCCCGGTCCGAGAACGCCCGCACCAGCACCCGGTGCAGGTAGGTGGCGCCGAGCTGCGACTTGATGTCGTCGCCGATGAGCGGCAGGCCCGCCTCGCGGAACCGGTCGCGCCAGTGGTCCCGGCGCGCGATGAACACCGGCACGTTGTTGACGAACCCGACGCCCGCCTCCAGCGCGACGCCGGCCCACCACTCGGTCGCCTCCTGCGAGCCGACGGGCAGGTAGTTGAGCAGGACGTCGACCCTGGCGGCGCGGACCTGCTCGACGATCGCGGCGCGGTCGCCGGCCGAGTCCTCGGCGACGGTGATCCGCTCCCGGTACTTGACGCCCGCGCCGTCCAGCGTCGGGGCGCGCAGCACGCGCACGTCCGCGCCGACCGGCAGCAGGTCGCCGCCGATGCCGACGGGCAGGTTCTGCCCCGCCGCGCGGGCGGTCCACAGGTCCTTGCCGACCTTCTCGACGTCGACGTCCCACGCGGCGACGGGTTCCAGGGCGCCGGCGCCGTACGGGCCGACCTCGGGGAACATCAGGCCGGCGGTGGCGCCGGGCGAGGAGCGGTAGTAGGCCGTGCCCTCCAGCAGGGCGCGGGCGCAGTTCCCGACACCGATGATGCCGACCCGAACGAGAGGAGTATCCATTTCAGCTTCCTATGATCGTTTCCAGGATGCGGCAGACCTGCTCTACCTCATCGTCGTTCCACGTCATCGGCGGCGCGGCCTCGGTGCCGAGGCACAGGGTGCCCGCCGCCGCGGCCTGCGCCACCGGGGGCCCCGCCCGCCCGGCCCCGCCGAAGGCGGGATGGCGGTTCAGGGGGACCAGGCCCCAGCGGTGCGTCGCGACCCCCGCCCGGGCGAGGGCCCGCTCCATCCGGGCCGCCTCCTCCGGGGCCCATCCGGGCGCCCCGAAGCGGATCTTGTGCCAGGCGGGCCGCGCCGTCTCCCCGGCCGACTGTCGCCACAGGCCGGCCCCGTCCATGGCCTCGTGCAGGCGGGCGGTGACGGCGCGGGCCCGCGCCGTCCACCGGTCCAGGCCGTCCAGCCGGTGCGCGACCATGGCCATGCTCAGCTCGGACGGGCGCCAGTTGTGCCCGCCGGCCCGGACCACGGCCGCGTTCGAGCGCGACTCCCCGGCCGGGACGCCGTAGTCGCGCAGCTCCCTGAGCCGCTCCGCGATCCCGGCGTCGCCGGTGGTGACGGCGCCGCCGTCCGGCGCGGCGATCAGCTTGGCCGAGGAGAACGACCAGGCGTGCGTCCCGGCCGCGCCGACGTGCCGGCCGTCCAGGACGCTCCCGATCGACTGGCACGCGTCGGTCAGCACGGCCCGCCCGTCCGCGCGGACGCGGTCCAGCCCGTGCGGGACCCCGTGCAGGTCGACCGCGATGACGATGTCGGCCTCGGGCAGGCGGCCGGTGACCGCGAGGGTTCCGGGATCGACGTCGGTGAACGCCATCTCCGCGCCGATGTGCGCGGCCCCGGTCGCGGTCCCGGCGAACGTCAGCGCCGGGAGCGCCACGCGGGTGCCGCGCACGCAGCCCATCGCGTGCAGCGCGGCGTGCAGCGCCGAGGTGCAGCTGTTGAACGCCACCGCGTGCGGGGCGCCGGTCAGCCGCTCCATGCGGCGCTCGACCTCGGCGGTCCACGGCCCGTCCGTCCAGATCCGGGAGCGCGCCACCTCGGCGAGGAGCTTCAGCTCCTCCTCGGCGGGTTCCGGAGGCCAGCGCCGTTGTCCGAGGTTCATCGGCCGGCGCCTCCGCCGGAGTGCGGGACGGTCACCGGGACGCCTCGGTCTCGGCGGCGGTCCTGATGAGGAAGTCCGCCAGCTTGTCGATCGTGGGGTGGTCCCAGGCCAGGGTGGGCTCCACGACGAGGCCCATCTGGTCCTCGATGTCGTCGCAGAGCGTCAGCGCGGCCATCGAGTCCAGTCCCTGCGCCTCGAAGGTGGCCTCGGTGTCGATCTCGGCCGCGTCCTTCTCCAGGTACTCGGCGATCCGCTGGATGAGCCACGTGCGCAGCTCGTCGGTGGACGTTGTCAGGGTCGAGCCCGTCATGGGGTCTCCTTGCCTCGCTTGCTCGTCTCGTCTGAGAGCCGATTAACGGCGATTGTCGCCACCATTCCCGGGGTGGCGTCACCCCTGACTTTCCGCGCTTGTGTACTGCCTGGACGGGCATACCTGGGAAACGAGATTTCGTCGATTCCCGCCCACGATGCGAGGAATCGAGTTTCCCCGCTCGAAGCGGTATGCCCGAATGGGCGGCCGGATTGTCCCGCGCCCCAATAATGTGTCGCGAATGGACTTTCAGGGAATTCGCGAGGACGACGCATGGGCCCTGGTCGGGGCGGCCGCGCGGGCGGCGCGGCGGGCCGGCCGGACGCTGCTGGACGGTCCGGGGACGATGGCTGCCGCCCGCGCCAAGGCGGGCACGCACGCGCACGACGTGGTCACCGAGGCGGACGCCGCGGCGGAGGCGCTGATCAGGGCGGAGCTGACCGGAGCCTGCCCCGGCTCGGTCGTCGTGGGGGAGGAGGGCGGTGCCGGCGAGGCCGGGGACGGCCCCGGAAGGGACGTGCGCTGGTACGTCGACCCGATCGACGGCACGCACAACTTCTCGCGGGGCCTGCCGCTGTTCTGCGTGTCCATCGGCGTCACCGTGAGGGGGGAGCCGGTCGGCGGGTGCGTCTACGAGCCCGCGCGGGACGAGACGTACACCGCCGCCGGGGGCCGGCTGCTGCGCGGCGGCCGTCCCGTCCCGCCGGCGCCGGCGCGGGCGGTGCCGATGGTGCTGACCGACCTGCCCCGGGCCGGGGCCGTCCCCGACCCGGGCGAGCTGGCCCTGTTCACCGAGCTGCTCGCCGCCGCCGACGTGCGCCGCATCGGCTCCGCGGCGCTCGCCCTCGCCTACGTCGCCACCGGCCGGGCGGACATGGCCGTCACGCCCGACGCGTACGCCTGGGACTGCGCGGCGGGCCGGGTGCTGGTCACCGCCTCCGGCGGCACGTTCGCCGCGGTGCCCGCCGAGCCGTCCGTCCGCCGCCCCGGCGCGTTCGCCGCGTGGCGGCCGGGCCTGGACGGACTCGGCGCCTCGGTGGTCGCCGCGCTGGAAGGGTTCCCGTTCCTCCAAGGGTGGCTGGAAGACGACAACTCCCTGGCCTGAACGTTCGGCGTCGCTTTTGATGGCTGAGGCCCCGCACGAACGGGCGCACGATCCGCCATGAGAAAAGAGCGTGGAGACATGACCGAGAACATCGCGACCGACTGCCTGAACGTCGTGATCTACGTGGACAACGTGGTGGTCGGGCGCGGCCTGGAGGCCGTGCTGGACCTGTTGCCGAGCGTCGGGACCGTCCGGCACTGCACGACCCGGCGTTCGGTGGAGGCCGCCGTCGCCGGGGGAGGCGTGGACGTGCTCGTGGTGACCCGCGCGGAGGGCGCGGCGGCGTCCGAGCTCACCGCCGCGCTGCCGCGGACGAAGGTGCTGATGCTGCTGGACGAGCTGGAGGCGTCCGGTTCGTCGTTCGGCGGCGCGTCCGCCGCCGACGGGTTCCTGATCCAGCAGGACCTGACCGCGCCCGACCTCGGCGAGGCGCTGTCCAGGATGATGCTCGGCGAGATGCCCATGCCGGCCCGGGTGGGCCGGGAGCTGCTGGCCCGCGCGGGCTCGCCGGTGCCGTCCGGGTCGGTGCGGCCCGCGGTGCTGACGCCGCGCGAGAACGAGACGCTCGCGCTGCTGGCCGAGGGGCTGAGCAACAAGCAGATCGCCCGCCGCCTCTCGATCTCCGACCACGGCGCCAAGCGGCTGGTCACCAGCGTCATGCTCAAGCTCGGCGCGCCGAACCGCACCGCCGCCGTGGTGATCGCCATCCGGCAGGGGATGATCTCCGCGGCGTAGCGGCGGGCCTGACCATCCGGACATGCACATCCATCCGGCTGGTCGCGCGTCCATCGGTGCCTTACGCGTCCCGCTCCCCCCGGCCGAGCATGGCGGAGCCGGGCCGGGAGACCGCCCGGCCCGATGGAGGAGAAGACGCGTGATCCGTATCGACCTGGGCTCGTCCGCCGCCGCCGCCGCCGGCGGGCTGAGCCTGCTGATCGTCCTCGGTGGGGCGCAGCCGGCCGGGACGCGGCCGGGCGGCCCCTTCGCGCCGGTGAGCGCCCCGGTGGGCGACGGTTCGGCGGCACCCCGCTTCGACGTCCGAACGCTCAGGCCGGGCACCGCGCCCGGCCTGCTGTTCACCACCCCCCAGCCCTCCGGCCCGCCCACGGACGGGAGCGGCGGGCAGGCCCCGGCGCAGAGCCCGGCGCAGGCGCAGGCCCTGGCGCAGGCGCAGGCCCACCCCCGGGCGCCCGCAGCCAAGGGGCCCCACGGCCCGGAGATCCTCGACGAGCACGGGCGGCCGGTGTGGTTCCACCCGGTGCCGGACGGGCAGTTCGCCACCGACCTGCGGGTGCAGCGCTACCGGGGCCGCGACGTGCTGACCTGGTGGCAGGGCACGGTGACCACCCGCGGGGGCGGGATCGGCACCGGCTACATCGCCGACGAGAACTACCGCGTCATCGCCACGGTGCGGGGCACGACGGCCCCGGCCGACCTGCACGAGTTCCGCATCACCTCGCGCGGCACCGCGCTGGTCACCGGCTACCGGACCGTGCCGGCGGACCTGTCGTCCCTCGGCGGGTCCAAGGACGGCAAGGTGGAGGACAGCGTCGTCGAGGAGATCGACATCGCCACCGGCCGGACGCTGCTGAGCTGGAGCGCCCTCGCGCACGTGTCCCCCGCCGACAGCGACGCCCCCGTCTTCATGTACGGCGAGCAGCCCTTCGACTACTTCCACGTCAACTCCGTGAGCGAGGACACCGACGGCGACCTGCTGATCTCGGGCCGGCACCTGTCGACGGTGTTCAAGGTGGACCGCCGCACCGGCCGGATCATCTGGCGGCTCGGCGGCCGCCGCACCAGCTTCCCGCTCGGGGCCGGCGTGCGGTTCAGCTGGCAGCACGACGCGACCCCGGCGGGCCGCGGCACCGTCAAGGTGTTCGACAACGGGGCCAACCAGCTCCTGGAGGGGTACGAGTCGCGGGTCGCCTGGATCCGCGTCGACCCGGCCCGCGGGACGACCCGGCTCGTCCGGCAGCTCACCCATCCCGCGCACGTCTCGTCGACGCACGAGGGCAGCGCGCAGGACCTCCCGAACGGCAACACCTCCGTGAGCTGGGGCGCGGCGGGACGCGTCTCGGAGTTCTCGCGCCGCGGGGCCCTGCTCTTCGACGCGACGCTGCCCCACGGCTGGACCTCCTACCGGCTCTACCGCCAGCAGTGGAAGGGCCGCCCCGCCGACCCGCCCACCGTGGGCATGCGGGACGGCTCCGTCCACGCGGTCTGGAACGGCGCGACCGGCGTCGCCCGCTGGCGGATTCTCGCCGGAGACGCGCGGGACGACCTGAGGCCCTACGCCCAGGCCGGATGGAACGGGCTCGACACCGCGGTCCGCCCGCCCTCGCGGGCGGGCACGGCGCCGCGCTACCTGAAGGCCGAGGCGCTCGACGCCTCGGGCCGGGTCCTCGGGGCCTCGGCCGTCACGGCGAACGCGGAGGCGTCATGATCAAGGTCGGCGTCTCGATCATGTACCACCCGCGCCGGGCCGACCGCATCCCGCCGCTGGTCCGGGCGTGCGCCCCGCTGGACGCCGTGCCGGTCCGCGACCCCGACCCCGGCGGCGCGCCGAGCCCGCTGCGCACCGCCAAGCGCGCCTGGGCGCAGATTCAGGACGGCGTCACGCACCACATGGTGCTTCAGGACGACATCGCCCTCGCCCCCGGGTTCGCCGAGCAGGTGAGCGAGGCGGTCGCCCGGCACCCGGAGGACGGCGTCTCCTTCTACTCCCACTGGAACAGCCCGCAGAACTCCTACCTGGTGCGGCGCGCGGCGGTCGCGGGCGCCTCCTACGCCCCGCTCTCCCTGACCGAGTGGACGCCGTGCCAGGGTTTCGTCCTGCCCGTGGACCGCGCCCGGGACCTGGCCGCCTACCTGGCGGAGATCCCCGACGACGTGCAGGACGACGACGAGATGGTCGTCATCTTCTGCCGCAAGCAGGGGATCCCCGTCGTCGCGACCGTGCCCCACCTGGTGGACCACGGCGTGGACGAGACGATCGTCGGTCACCAGGGCGAGCTGCGCGCGACCGTCTTCGCCCCCGGCGAGCGAACGCCCACCGCCCACTGGACGGGACGGACCGCCGCGGACCCGGGGCCGTACACGGTCGAGCTGCTGGAGTCGCGGTGCGGCATCCGCATGGTCGACCGCGACCCGGTCGAGCACAAGTTCGCCTGGCACTGGTACGACGCGTGCTCGCTGGTCGGCGTGGACCCCCGCGCGGTGCTGGACGCCGCCGCGCCGCACATCGGGGGGCTGCCCGACGCGCTCGTGCCGGCGGCAACCGAGGTGTGGGCCGCGGGACACCTCCTCGGCGCCGACGCCGCTGGCCACCCGCCGGTCCCGCCCGGCGGCGGGCCGTTCACCCGCCACGCCATCGGGTCGTGGGTCGACTCGGGCCTGGCCGGGCCGGACCGGGCGCTGCTCGGCCGCACCGGCCGGGACGTCCTCGTCGCCCTTGGGGTCGCCGCCGTGCGGCACGGCCTCGCACACCCGGGAGGCCGCGATGGCCGATGAGCTGAGGGAGCGGGCGGCCGCGATGGCCCGCCGCGAGGCCGCCGCCCAGCTGCGGCCCGCGCCGTTCGTCCCCACCGACGGGACGGGCACGCTCGTCGCGGTCCGGCTGGTGGCATGCCGGTCGTGCGGCGCCCGCCCGGGGGAGCGGCACTGGACGCCGCCGTTCGCGCCGGACGGGTCGGGGGCGACGCCACGCGGACCGCGGCTGGCGATGCTCGCCTGCGAGGCGGTGACCGCGCGTGCCGTCCTGCCCATCGTCCGGACGGCGGAGCGGTTCCCCGAGCTGCGCGAGGCGCGGTTCCAGACCCGCGCCGTCCTCTGGGACGCGCTCTCGCCCGCGACGCCCCCGGCGGAGGCATTGGCCGTGGTGGACGACTCGGAGCGGTGGATCGACGCCCCCGGCGAGCCCCCGGACGGGGACGCGGCGCGGACGCTGCCCGCCTCGACCCGTCCCCACCGGGGGCCGCGCGGCTGGCGCTGGCACCGGGCCGACCTGGTCCCGCACTTCCTCAGCCCGCACCGGAACCTGCCGACCCGGATCGGCGAGCACTACGCCGCCGAGCTCCGGGCGGCGCTCCGCACCGGACACGAAGGATCGTAGATGACCGAGATCACCGTTCACCGGGTCCCGTTCCGCGGCGCGCGCGGCGGGACGGGCCCGTTCACCTGGGGCCAGCTCGACATGTGGGCCGAGGCGCGGCTCAGCATGGCCGGCCTCCCCTCGTTCGCCAACGTGCTCGGCGGCGGCCCGCTGCCGCCCGGCCTCAAGACCGACCAGGTGCTGGAGGCGTTCGGCCGGCTGGTCGAGCGGCACGAGTCGCTGCGGACCCGCTTCCGGCCGGGGCCGGACGGCGCCGCCGAGCCGGAGCAGGAGGTGCTGCGCGCGGGCGTGCTGGAGGCGGAGGTCGCCGCCGTCGACCCGGAGCAGAACCTGTTCGCGATCGTCGGCGGCTGGTGGCCGCAGATGCAGGACACCCCCTACGACCTGGTGGACGGGCTGCCGCTGCGCGTCAGGATCGGCACGGTCGGCGACGAGCCGGTGATGGTGATGTTCGGGATGTCGCACATGGCCTCGGACTTCCTCGGCACGCGGGTCGTGTACGGGGAGCTCGTCGACCTGCTGGAGGGCCGCGAGCCCGAGGGCGGGGCGGCGCAGCCCCTCGACCTGGCGGAGGAGGAGCGGTCGGCGGCGGGGCGGCGCGTCCTGGAACGCGCGCTCGACCATTGGCGCACCGTCCTGGACGCCGCACCGCCCGCCATGTTCCCCGTCCCTTCCAGGACGGCGGAGGAGGCGCGCTACTGGCGCGGCGACCTCTGCTCGCAGACCGCCGCGCGGGCCCTGCGCCGGGCCGCGGACCGCTGCGGGGCCGGCACCTCGAACGTGCTGCTCGCCCTGACCGCGGCGCTCATCGGCAGGCACACCGGCCTGGACCGATGCGCGATGCGGATGCCGTCGGGCAACCGGGGCCGTCCCGAGCTGCGGCGCATGGTGACCACCCTCAGCCAGGAGACGCCGCTCGTCGTCGACCTGCGCGCGGGCACCCTCCATGAGGTCGTGGCGGCGGCCCGCACCGCCTCCCTGCACGCGCAGCGCAACGCCCGCTACGACCCCGCGCCGGTCGCCGCGATCAGGGACGCGTCGGCCACCGTCCTCGACGTGTGCTTCAACGACATGTGGACCCCCGTCCGCGCCGGGCGTCCGGCCGCGGATCCGGACACGCCGGCCGCCGAGTCCACCTTCGAGTGGAACGAGAAGGTCGACCGCGCGACCGTGGCGTTCTTCCTGGAGGCGTTCGAGGTGCTGGAGGACCCGGAGGCGATCCGCCTCAGCCTCTTCGCCGACACCGCGCGCGTCTCGCCCGCGCGGATCCGCTCCTTCCTGGACGCCATCGAGCGCCTGCTCGTCGTCTTCGCCGAGCGCGACCTCCGCCTCGACGAGATCGACCCGGTCTCCTGACCCGCCCGCCACCCCACCGAACGCACCGCACCAGGAAGGCCGTCCGCGATGCCGCCAGCCAGGATCACCCACGTCGCCTTCGCCGCGCCGCCCCAGCTCAAGATGGACGAGCTGGCCACGTTCCTGCGGGACGACGAGGGCGGCGGCGCGGTCGGCGACATCGTCCGCAACTCCGCCATCGAGACCAAGGGCATGGCGGTCAACCCGCTCGTCGAGGACCCGCGCGCCTGGAGCACCGCCCGCCGGATGCGGCGCGGCCTCACCGAGGCGCGCGCCCTCGGGCGGGAGGCGATCGGCCGCGCCCTGGAACGCGCCGGGCTGCGCCCGGACGAGGTGGGCCTGCTGATCACGACGACCACCACCGCGCACTCCGCCCCCGGCCTGGAGGCCCTGGTCCACGAGCTCGGCATGGGGCCGGACACCGAGTTCCTCTCGCTCGGCCCCATGGGCTGCTACGCGGCGGCCCCCACGCTGGCCGCCTGCCGGACCTGGGTCGAGGTGCACGGCAGGCCCGCGGTGGCGCTGTGCGTGGACCTGTTCTCCCCGCACCTCCAGCCGCCGCCCTACGACAAGGAGCAGGCGGTCGTGCTCACCCTGTTCGGCGACGGCGCCGCCGCCGTGGTGATGCGTCCCGGCCGGGACGGGATCGCGGGCCTGGACGTCCTCGACTCCGGGCTGGTGTCGGTGCCGCGGTACGCCGAGGACCTCCAGGTCCACGTCGGCGACTCCGGCATGGACATCCGGCTCGCCCCGACGATGCCGGACGTCACCGCCGCCGCAGTGGCCGCCCCCACCGACGCGCTCCTGGCCCGCAACGGCCTCACGCGCAGGGACGTCACCTGGTGGGCCGTGCACCCGGGCGGCCGGCGCATCATCGACCGCGTCTCCGAGGAGCTGGACCTCCCGGAGGAGTCGGTCGCGGAGTCGCGCGCGGTGATGCGCGAGTACGGCAACACCGCGGCGCCGGCCGTCCTGGCCGTCCTCGGGCGCCTCATGGACGCCCGGCCGCTCCGGCCCGGGGAGCACGGCGTCGTGATGGCGTTCGGCCCCGGCGCCACCGTCTGGAGCGTCCTGCTGCGCGGCGCCTGACCGTCCGCCCGGACGCGGCGGACCCGAGAACCAGACCAGTACAGCAACGACCACCGAAGGAGCCCCTCATGCTCGAAGTCATCGGCGCCGGGTTCGGCCGCACCGGCACCTTCTCCCTCAGGGCCGCGCTGGAGACGCTCGGCTTCGGCCCGTGCCACCACATGCTCGGGATGCTGGAGCGCCAGGAGGAGATCCCGCTGTGGCGGCGCGCCGCCCAGGGCGGCCCCACCGACTGGGACGAGGTCTACCGCGGGTACCGGTCCAGCGTCGACTGGCCGGGCACCCGGTTCTGGCGGGAGCTGACGGAGTTCTACCCGAAGGCGAAGGTCATCCTTACCGTCCGGGACTCCCAGCGCTGGTACGACAGTGCCGCGTCGACCATCCACCGCGCCGCCATGGACCCCGCGCCTCCCGCGACGCCCGTCCTCGCCCAGATGCGGGCGATGTCGAGGGAGGTCGTGTGGGACGGCCAGTTCGGTGGGCGGTTCACCGACCCCGACCACGCGCGGCGCGTCTTCGCCGAGCACAACGAGGCGGTGCGCCGCGAGGTGGACCCGGACCGGCTGCTGGTCTTCGAGGTCGCCCAGGGCTGGGAGCCGCTGTGCGACTTCCTCGGCGTCGCGGTGCCGGACGAGCCGTTCCCCCGCTCCAACGACCGGGACGGCTTCGAGTCGCTGCTGCGCGAGCACGCCGCCGGCGGCCCCGACGCCGTCCCGGCGTCCTGAGCGATGCCCGGAGCGCTTGGGGGAGAGGCCGGGTGGTTCCGCCGGTTCCACCCGGCGGACGAGGGGGCGCCGCGGCTGCTGTGCTTCCCCTACGCGGGCGCGTCCGCGAGCGCCTACCACGGCCTCTCCGAGACGCTCAGCCCGGCGGCCGACGTCACCGTCGTCCAGTACCCCGGACGGCAGGACCGCCGCCGGGAGCCGGTGGCGGTGGACCTCGCGGAGCTGGCCGGCCGGCTCGCGGCCGAGGTGGCCGGGCTGCCGCCGGCGGCGTTCTTCGGCCACAGCATGGGGGCGATCGTGGCCTTCGAGGTGGCGCGGCGGCTCGCCGCGCCGCCCCCGGTCCTGTTCGTGTCGGGGCGCCGCTCCCCGGCGCGCAGCCGCCAGGAGCGCACGCACCCCATGGGGGACCGCGAGCTGCTGGACGACATGGCCCGCCTCGGCGGGACGGACGCGCGGCTGCTGGACAGCCCCGCGTTCGTCCGGATGATCATGCCCGTGGTGCGCGGCGACTACCAGGCGATCGACACCTACCGCTACGAGCCCGGCCCGCCGCTCGCCTGCCCGATCGTGGTGCTGGCGGGCGACGCCGACCCGATGACCCCGGTCGAGGACGCGCTGGCCTGGCGGGAGCACGGCTCCGGCGGTGGCGCCGAGTTCGTCCTCCCCGGCGGGCACTTCTTCCTCGACGACCACCGGGAGCGGATCGCGGAGATCGTCCTCGACCGGCTGGCGGTGGACCGCACAGCGATCTAGCGGGCCTGTCTCGAAGTGGCCTTGGCCAGGCGCGCGAACGCGTGACCTGCCCGGTGCGGCGAAGCCGGAGGCGAGCTGTACCGGGCAGATCGCGAAGCAATGCCGTGTTCGCCGACGCCCGGTCACGTAGCGAGCCGCCAGGCGAGCGAAGTGGGCCGGGACTGGGCAACACAGCCGGTCGCTCTGTTCCGCGCGTCTTCCCGTCCCTCGTCCGCGCCGCCCCGGGCTGCCCGATGGGGCAGGACAAGAGGAGGAACCGTTGGAGGCTCCTCAACCGCCGCCGCCCCGTACAGCCTCGGTGTCTTGTGGACGCCATAGAGAACACCGCCGGATCCGTACCCCATGACGAGACGGACGCCCCGTTGTACCGCGACCCCCGGGCGCCGGTCGCGGCCCGCGTCGAGGACCTGCTCGCCCGCATGAGCCTGGACGACAAGATCGGCCAGATGACCCAGGCGGAGCGCCTGGAGGCCACCCCGGAGGACGTCACCGCCCACCGGCTCGGGTCGGTGCTGTCGGGCGGCGGGTCGGTGCCCTCGCCGAACGACCCCGTCACCTGGGCCGACATGTACGACGACTTCCAGCGCGCCGCCCTGGCCACCCCGCTCGGCATCCCGATCCTGTACGGCGTCGACGCGGTGCACGGGCACGGCAACGTGGTCGGCGCGACGCTCTTCCCGCACAACATCGGGCTCGGCGCGACCCGCGACCCCGCGCTGGTCCGCGACATCGGCGCCGTGGTGGCCGAGGAGGTGTCGGGCACCGGCATCACCTGGAACTTCGCGCCGTGCCTCGGGGTCGTCCGCAACCCGCGCTGGGGACGCACCTACGAGTCGTTCGGCGAGCTGCCCGAGCTGCCCACCGCCATGACGTCGTTCATCAGCGGGCTCCAGGGCCCGCGCGTCGGCCCCCGGCCCTCGGTCATGGCCACCGCGAAGCACTTCGTCGGGGACGGCGGCACCAAGGACGGCGACGACCAGGGCGACACGCGGCTCGCCGAGGAGGAGCTGCGGGCGCTGCACCTGCCGCCGTTCCTCGCCGCACTGGAGCGCGGCGTCGGGTCGGTCATGATCTCCCACAGCTCGTGGAACGGGCTGCGCCTGCACGGCCACCGGTACCTCGTCACCGAGGTGCTCAAGGAGGAGCTCGGCTTCTCCGGGATCGTCGTGTCCGACTGGAACGGCCTCGACATGATCTACGAGGCGGACGCGTTCGGCCCGGCCGAGGTCCGGGCGGCGGTCAACGCGGGCATCGACATGGTGATGGTCCCCGAGGAGTGGCGGCGGTTCATCGAGACGCTGCGCGCCGAGGTGCTGGCCGGACGGGTGCCGGCGGCGCGGATCGACGACGCCAACCGGCGCATCCTGACCAGGAAGTTCGAGCAGGGCCTGTTCGAGCACCCGCTGACCGACCGCGCCTACACCGGGCGGATCGGCGGCGCCGAGCACCGCGCCCTGGCCCGCCGGGCCGTGGCCGCCTCCCTGGTGGTCCTCAAGAACGAGGGGGGCCTGCTCCCGCTCGCCCCCGGCATCGACGAGATCTTCGTCGCCGGGCGCAGCGCCCACGACATCGGGATGCAGTGCGGCGGGTGGACCGTCAGCTGGCAGGGCGAGCCCGGGCCCGTCACCGTGGGGACCACGATCCTGGACGGCATCCGCGCCGCCGCGGGCCCCGGGACCACCGTCCGGTACCACCCGGACGGCCACGGGGCCGGCCCCTCCTGCAAGGTCGCCGTCGCGGTCGTGGGGGAGGAGCCGTACGCCGAGGACGAGGGCGACCGCCCGGCCGGGATGGGTCTGGACCCCGTGGACCTGGACACCATCGCGAGGCTGCGCGCCGCCGGGGTCCCCGTCGTGGTGCTGCTGGTGAGCGGGCGCCCCCTGGACATCGCGGCCGAGCTGCCCGGCTGGGACGCGCTGGTCGCCTGCTGGCTCCCCGGCACCGAGGGCCGGGGCGTCGCCGACGTGCTGTTCGGCGCCGCCGCCGCGACCGGGCGGCTGCCCGTCACCTGGATGCGCAGCGCCGACCAGCTGCCCATCACCCACGGCGACGGCCAGGACCCGCTCTTCCCCTACGGGTTCGGCCTGACCTACCCGGCCCGCCCGTGACCGCGCAGACGGCGCGGCCGCCGCAGGCGGTACGGGGCGCGCACCGGCGGCGGATCGCCCGCCTGGCGGTGCCCATGGCGGCCGCGCAGCTGCTCGCCATCATGGTGCCGATCGTGATCGTCGCCATCCTGGGCTGGATGGGCGACGAGGCCATCCGCGTCCGCTCGCTGTACTTCCCGCTGGCGTTCCTGTTCTTCGGGGTGCAGGTCGCGTTCGACGTCACCAACCAGACGATCACGGCGCTGCGGACGGGGCGCGGCGAGCGGGACGTGGGGGCGACGACGATGAGCGTGGCCCTGGTCTGGCTCGGCACGGGGCTCGCGCTCGGGATCGGGCTGAGCCTGGCGGCACCCGCCCTGGCGGACGTCCTCGGCGCGGACGCGCGGGGCGGGGACCTGTTCGTGCGGTTCCTGCGGTGGATGTCGCTCGCCAACCTGACGCTGGCGTGGCCGGTGCTGTGCGCGTCCGCGCTGCGCGGCGCGGGGCGCGCCGGGCCCGCGGCGCTGATCATGCTGGTGGGCAGTGCGGTGGAGGTCGCGGGGCTCGCGGTGCTGGGCTTCGGCTGCGGGCTGGACATCGCGGCGCTGCCGCTGGCGACGGCCCTCAACGGCCTCACCGCCGGGGCGTTCGGCATGGTGGTGCTCGCCCGGACGGGGCTGCTGAGGGAGTGGGGCTGGCGGCCGGAGGTCCTCGGGTACCTGCTGCGGACCGGCGTGCCGGTCAGCCTCACCAACATCGTGATGTTCGGCATGAACTTCGCGTTCGTGATGATGCTCAAGCCGTTCGGCCCGGACGTCATCGCCGGCTTCGCGACCGCGACGACGGTCCAGAACCTCGTCATCATGCCGGCCGTCGTGCTCGGCTCCGCGGCGGCCATCGTGATGAACCAGAGCCTGGGGGCGTCCGGCCGGGAGCAGGTCGCCGCCGTGCTCGGCGCCGCGCTGCGCATGACGCTGGCCGTGTACGCCGTGATCGTCCCCGTGCTGTGGCTGCTGCGCGGCGCCGTCGGCCACCTGACCGCCGAGAACGCGCGGATCGCGGGCGAGACCGCGCGCTACATCGCGATCGTGGGCCCGAGCTTCGTGGTCCTCGGGCTGGTGCTCACCGCGCTCATGGCGCTGGAGCAGACCGGCGGCGCCCGCCTGGCGCTCGCCGCGTCGGCGGTGTACGTCGCCGGGTCGGTCGGCATCGGCGCGCTGGCGGGCCGGGGCGCCGGCGGCCCGGTCCCGCTGTACGCGACGATCGCCGCCATGAACGCCGCCGGGGTGCTCGCGGTGCTCGCCGCGGTGGCGTTCACGCGCGCCCAGGACCGGCGCAGGCGGACGTCGCGCGAGGAGCCCGCCTGGGGCGCCGCGCCGCCGTCCCCCGTCCGCCCGGACTGACCGCCGGGCCGACCGTCCGCCCGGACGCGCCGCGCCGTCCCGTCCCCTCGAAGGTGCGCCCGATCGGCGCTGGGCGGGCCGCGCGGGCGTGCATAGCGTGAGCCGCGCCTGCCCGTCCGGGCGGCCCTGCCCGGACGCCGCCGCAGCGAGAGGACACCATGGGCGAGACCACTGAACCCGCGACCACGGCCATGCCGGACTACGCGGACATCCGGCGGATCAACGTGACGACCCTGCGCGACGGGGTGGCCCCTGGCCACCTGTTCATGTCACCGCAGTCCATCATGGAGCCCGGCGCCCCGCACGGCCTCCAGATCACCGACGACCGGGGGCGGGTGGTCTGGTACCTCCCGTTGCCGGAGGGGGAGTACGCCACCAACCTGCGCGTGCAGCGCTACCAGGGGCGGCCGGTGCTGACCTGGTGGCAGGGCGAGGCGACCAGCACCGGCGTCGGCATGGGCACCTGCTACGTCGCCGACACCTCCTACCGGGTGATCGCCTCGGTCCGGCTCGGCGGCGACCGCCCGGCCGACCTGCACGAGTTCCTGCTGACCGACCGCGGCACCGCGCTGGTCGTCGGCTACCAGAACAGGTCGTGGGACCTGACGCCGGTCGGCGGTTCCGCGGACGGCACGGCGATCGACAGCGTCGTCGAGGAGATCGACGTGGCGACCGGCGAGGTGCTGCTGCACTGGAGCGGCCTGGAGCACATCCCGCTCGGCGAGAGCGACCTGCCCGTGGCGCTGGCCGGGGACGGGCCCTGGGACCACCTGCACGTCAACGCCGTCGGCGTGGACGACGACGGCGACCTGGTGATCACCGCCCGCAGCTCCCAGGCGGTGTACAAGGTCGACCGGCGGACGGGCGAGGTGCGCTGGAAGCTCGGCAGCGGCGCCAGCACGTTCGCGCTCGGCGTGGGGGTGCGGTTCAACTGGCCGCACGACGCGCAGCCCGTCGGCGGGAACGTCCACCGCATCTTCGACAACGGGGCCAACATCGGCATGCTCGGGTACGAGTCGCGGGTGGTGTGGATCCGCGTCGACCCCGGGAACGGCGTCGCGACGCACGTCAGGCAGATCACCCACCCCGAGCACCTGTCGTGCCCGGTGGAGGGCGGCGCGTACGGGCTGCCGAACGGCAACACGCTGGTCGGCTGGGGAGCCGCGGGACGGATCTCGGAGTTCTCCCCGGAGGGCGAGCTGCTGTTCGACGCCGAGATGCCCGAGGGGCCCCTGTGGAGCACCTACCGGGTCTACCGGCACGAGTGGCACGGGCGGCCGGAGGCGCCGCCGCAGGCGCGCTTCGACGGCGGCCAGGTCCACGCGGTCTGGAACGGCGCCACCGGCGTCGCCCGCTGGCGGCTGGCGGCCGGCCCGTCCGAGGACGGCCTGCGCGAGGTCGACACCGTGGAATGGGACGGCTTCGACACCGCCGTCAAGCTGCCCGACGCGCACGGGGCCGCCTTCGTGAGGGTCGACGCGCTCGACGCGGACGGCCGCACGATCGGCTCCTCGCCCGTCACGCCGGTCGAGCGCTGACCGGCCGGCCCGGGGACCGGACATGAAGGTATGGGAAACCCAGGAGTTCCTCTTCGGCGACGGACCGGACGCCAGGGTCCTCGACTATCCGCACTACGGGCTGGAACTGGCTCTGGCGCGCCTCCGCCGGCGCAACCCGCCTGCCGCGCCGTGGTGGAGACGGTACGTCAGGACGTGGCAGACCTTCGAGCCGGGCCGGGCGCTCCCGGACGAAGGCGGTGCGAAGGAGAACGAGCCGCTCATCTACGGCCTCTCCCAGGTCTGGAACGAGGACGACGTCATCTACGCCACCGTCAGGAACCTCTTCCTTGAGGGGGCCGACGAGGTCTTCGTCCTGGACGACGCCTCCGACGACGACTCCGCGTCGGAGGCGGAGGCCGCGGGCGCGACCGTCCTGCGGGACGAGAGCGACGGGAAGTTCGACGAGCTCCGTCGCACCAGGCGGATGCTGGAGGTCGTCGACGAGCGGACCGGGGCCGCGGGACGGCCGGTGTGGTGGATCGTCGTGGACGCCGACGAGTTCCCGCGCGGCCCGGAGGGCGCCACGATCCGCGACCTCGTCCGGACGCTGCCGGCGTCGGTGGACACCGTCGGCAGCCGCGTCCTGGAGCACTACCCGGGCCGGGCGTCGGCGCCGAAGCCCCGCCACCATCCGCTGGACGAGCTGCCGAACGCCCGCCGGCACGACAACCCGTCATGCCCGGCGGGCCACTGGAAGCACCAGCTGCTCCGCGTCCGCGAGCCCGGCTCGCTCCGCTTCATGTTCGGCCGGCACACCATCGCGGCGCCGCCCGGCAGGAGGCCCGTCGTGGAGAGCGAGGCGTCCCTGCTGATGCACCACTTCCCGCTGCGGGGCCGGGAGTGGACGGAGGAGAAGTTCCGGCTGGCGGGGTCGGCGTCCGGCCGCTACGGCGCGAGCTCGGACTCGTTCGTCAAGCGGCGGCTGGAGAAGCGGCTGCGGATGCTCGGCCACGCGTACGCGGAGGAGTACCACCTGCTGCCCAACATGTTCCCGGGGGAGCCGCGGACGGGCACGTCGGTGCGGGACTGGCGGGAACTGGTCCCGCCGGCGGAACGCGCCTGCGCGCACGAGCCCGGCGCCCCCATGTGAGGGAGCCGCGAGCGGGCCCCTCATATGGGCCCGCGAGCGGGCCGGGCGGCTTCGCGGGCCGCCCGGCCCCGCCCGTCACCGGTGCTCGTCGAGGAAACCGACGATGTGCCCGAACACGTCCAGGGCGGCGCCGCGGCCGATGAACGGGTCCACGTGCCCGTAGCCGGGGATCTCGACGTAGCGCGCGTCGAGCCGCGGGTGCCGTGCCGCCAGGACGTCGTGGCACAGCTTGTTGGCGTCCAGCCAGAGCCCGTTCTCGCTTCCGGACATCAGCAGGACGGGGCAGTCGATGCGGTCCGCGCTGTCCAGGGCGTTCTCCGGCAGCGCGCTGTAGCGTCCGTCGGAGAGGTTCCACCGCACCACGGTGTGCGCCAGCTCGATGCGCCGCAGGTGCGGGATGACGCACATGGGCGCGCTGCCGAACAGGTCGGCCAGGCGCTCGTGGGTGCGCCGGTCCAGCTGGTCGTGGACGAACAGCGACGCGCCCACGCTCCAGGCGGAGTTGTGCAGCATCTGGCAGGTGGGGTCCGGGCAGTCCGCCCCGAGGGACGCCAGGGCGAACAGCGGGGTGTACTTCGACCGGAACCCGGCCTTGCGGAAGTCGACGGGGACGTGCCGGATGCGCCGCCGCAGCACCTCGAAACCGAAGTGCATGCGCAAGCGCGTCGAGGCGGCCAGCTTCGGTGTCAGGAACACGCCCTGCGCCACCACGCCGGCCAGTCCCGGAACGAGGCCCGCCGTCATGCTGAGCGACAGCGACAGCGCCCCCAGGCAGTGCGCCACGACGAACAGCCGCCGCCCGCCGATCCGCTCCCGGATCCGCGCCACCGCCTCGGGAATGTCGTAGAGCGCGACGTCGTCGAAGCTGTAGCCCGCGCCGTCGTCGTCGTTGTAGGGGAGCCGGCAGCTGCCGCGCCAGTCCAGCAGCCACGGCTCGTAGCCCGCGTCGAGCAGCACGTCCACCAGGTTGCGGGTCTCCGGCAGGACGAACATGTCGGAGGACGCGGTGAGGCCGTGCAGCAGCAGCACCGCGGGCCGGTCGCCGTTCGCGGCGTCGTCGCGGGTCACGCGGGCCAGTGCCAGCTCGGTCCCGTCGGACGCCCGGAACGGGACGTGCTCGATCGCCGCGGCGCCGGGCCGCGCGTAGAGCGCTCGTGCGGTCATCGGATCTCCCTCCTGCGGTCCTTCACGTCCCGGCGCAGGTCCAGCAGCTCCGCTCCGGCGCGCAGGCCCGGTTCGAGCAGGCCCCAGCCGACCTGGGCGAAGAACCAGCCGAGCCACATCAGCTTGGCGAGGCGCTGCTCCGGCGGCGGCAGCGCCGGATCGACCTCGATGCCGTCGATCTGTTCGCGGACGTAGCCGCCGGCCGGCACGACGACCTCGCCGGTCAGGCTCGACGGCTCGCCCTCGCGGCCGACCTCGACGGCCAGCGTGCGGGCCTGCCGCCAGAGGTCGCGGCGCGCGCGGGCGGTCTTGACGCCCTCCAGCCACCAGCCCCGCCCGTCGGCGTCGCGGAACGCGAGCCGGTACCGCAGCAGCGGATGGCGCAGTCCATGGCGCAGCGGGATCCCGTCCTCGGGGCGGACGACGATGTCGCCCGACTCCACCGTGAGCGGTTCCGGGTGCAGCCGCGCGCACGTCATCTCGCCGCGCACGTCGACGCGCCGCTCCCTGACGAGCTGGTGCATCCCGGCGATCGACAGCGTCAGCGACAGCGAGCAGACCGTGTCGGTGACCCGGCCCGCGGGGCCCAGCGTCCCTTCGAGGGTCTCGTGGAACGACAGGTACGGCGGGTCGTCGCGGCCGGGGAGCCGCGCCAGGCCGGCCTCCGCGAGCCGCTCGTAGGTCCTCAGCTGCGCCCGCGCGCCGTAGCGGACCGGTTCGGGCAGGCCGTGCCGCGCGACGAAGGCCTCGGTGCGCTCGCCGGTCGCCGCCGGGCCGAGCAGGGTCGCCTCGACCAGCTTGACGGCCGTCGCGTTGCGCAGGACCCGCGCCAGGAACTCCAGCTCGGGAACCGGGCCGGCCTCCATGGCGGCCAGGAAGGCGGCGCGCCACTCCTCCCAGCCGAGCACCGGGACGTGCATCCCGCCGAGCCGCATGTCGTGCAGGACGTCCGGCAGCGTGTTGGGCCGCCCGGTGAGGTTGTAGGTCGTCCCCCAGCCGTCCGGCTCGTACACGACGGCGGCGGCGACGCGGCTGACCCAGTCCACCGGGGCGGCGTTGACGGCCCGGAAGGCGGGCACCTTCCGGAATCTGGAGAACGCCGACAGCAGGCCGCTGCCGATGTCGGTCGGGTTGTGCGCGCCGGTGAGGGTGTGCCCGCCGATGGCGCCCGGACGCATGAGCGTCACGGTCAGGCCGTGCTCGCGGGCCCGCCGCAGCGCCACCTCCGACGCCCATTTCGACCGGTCGTAGCCGGTGGCGAGGCGGTCGACGCGCGCGAGCGGGTCGTCCTCGCCCATGGAGGCGATGCCGGCCTCGTTGAACACCGCGACCGAGGAGATGTGGTGCAGCGGCTTGGACGGCCCGGTCGCCGCGAGCTCGGCCAGCGTCAGCGGGCCGAGCACGTTGGCGCGGCGCAGCGAGGGGTAGCCGCGCAGGAAGTCGACGGCCGCCGCGACGCTGACGATCGAGTCCACCTCCCGCGCCAGCTCCTCCCACCGGTCGCCGTCGAGCCCGAGCCGCGGCTCGGCGATGTCGCCCGGCAGCACCGTCACCCGCCGCCGGACCTCCGCGGACCACGGCAGCCGGAAGCCGGCGAGGGCCTCGCCGAGGCGCCGCTCGCCCGCCCGCGCGTCGGCGGCCCGCACCAGGCAGACGACGTGCGCGTCGCCCCGGCGCAGCAGGTCGAGCAGCAGGTGCCCCCCGAGGAAGCCGGTCGCGCCGGTGAGCAGGATCCGGCGGGGCGGGGCCTTGGCGGCCGGGCCGGTCCAGGGCAGGCGGTCCGCGCGGGCCAGGTCGGCCGCCACCAGGTCGAGGCCCTCGTCTCCGCTCTCGTCCTCGTCCGCGGCGGCGTCGGCGGGCTCCCGGTGGGGCGCGCCCGTCGCGGACGCGAGGCCCAGCCGCGCGAGGCGGCGGGGCCGGGCGTCGGCGAAGACGTCGTCCAGGCTGAGCCGCAGGCCGAGGTCGCGGTTGAGCGCCGCCGCGAACCCGGCGGCGTCGACCGACGTCGCGCCCGCGTCGAAGAAGTCCACGTCGACGCCGATCCGCCTGCCGCCGAGGAAGGGCGCCGTCCGGGCCGCGATCGCCGCGGCCAGCCCTTCGAGGTCCCATCCCGCGCCGCCCTCGGCCGGAGCGCCGTCCGCTCCGCCCGGCGGCGGTTCCCCGCCGGGCCCGGCGCCGCCGCCGGTCCCGAACCGGGCCAGCAGGTCCGCCACCTCGGTCCGCCCCGGGCCGCTGCGCTCCAGCAGTTCGCCCTCGTGCCGGCGGTCGGGGACCGGGGCGAGCCCGGTCCCGTCCGCGTCCGCTCCGTTCACCGTCTGCATCTCCTTCCACGATTCACTCACCGTCGGCCTCCGGGCCGTCTTCCGCCGTGCCGGACCAGGAGCGGAACGCCCGCAGGCGCCGCGGCTCGACCAGCACGTCCAGCCGCCGGCCGTCGTCCTCCACCCCCGCGAGGGCGGCGACCAGGCGCCGCGCCGGGGCGTTGCGGGGCGTGTGCTCGGCGACCAGCCGCACCGCCGCGCATCCGAGGGCGTCGGCGCGGTCGGCGAGCCACCCCAGCAGCCGCTCCTCCACCCCGCGGCCGAGCACGCGGCAGCTCAGCATCCAGGCCGCGACCTCCAGCGCGCCGCCGTCCGGGCGGACCACCAGGACGCCGATCTGGCCGTAGTCGCCGAACCGGTCGCGCGCCGAGACCGTCCACACCTCGCCGTCCCGCCGCGCCCGGTCGAGCGCCGCCGGGTCCAGGACGGCGGGGCGCAGGTTGAACTGGTGCGTCCGGCGGCTCAGCTGGACGGACCGCTCCGTCGCCGCCTCCGACAGCGGCTCGACGTCGACCTCCAGTTCGAGCCGGTCGAGGAACTCGGCGAAGCTCGTCCCGGCGCGCGCCGCCTCGCGGTCGCGCTCCTGCCGGTAGTAGCCGGCCCGGGCGGCGTCCTCGCGGGTGGCCGCCCACGGGGTGGCCGGCCAGAGGCGCCGCACGAACGCCGCCAGCTCGCGGGCGGGCGGGCACGTCACCGACAGGACCTCCGGGAGGTCGGAGCGCACCGCGGCGATCTCGGCCGGGTTGTCGTCCAGGAACAGCACCGCGTCCGTCCCGAGGCCCAGCTCGTCCGCCGCCGCCCTGATCCGCTTGGCCTTCGGCCCCCAGCCCGCGGCGATCACGCTGAAGTGCCCGGGCCGCAGGACTCCGTCGGGCCGCTCCAGCACCGCGCGCACCGTGGCCTCGTCGTTGTTGGAGACGAGGACCAGCAGGACACCCGCGGCGCGCCAGGCGAGCAGCCGCCGGGCCAGCACCGCGCGCGGCCCGGCCAGGTCGACCGCGTCCGGGCCGGCCTCGCCCGCGACGCCGCCCCACAGGGTCTCGTCCCCGTCCACGGCGATCACCTTGGGCGCCGGGCGGCGGACCGCCCGGACCGTCCCGGCGGCGGTGAGCGCCACGGCCGCCTGGAACTCGGCGGTGAAGGGCAGGTGGGCGAGGGCCTCGGTGCCCTCGTCGAAGGGCTCGGCGACGGGGTGGTCCCGCGTCCAGTCGTCCGGCCGCACGACCGCGATGCCCGGCCGGCCCTCCAGCCGCGACATCAGCTCCTCCTCCCACTCCCGGAGCCGGGGGTCGCCGGTGCGGGAGGGCAGGACGCCGAGGATCACCGGCCGCCGGGTCCGGTCGTGCAGGGCGCCGAGGGCCGCCGGGTACTCCTCGGCCAGCCGCGCCAGCAGCTCGTCGCTCACGGGACCGGATCGGGCCAGGTCGCTTCCGCGCAGCAGCACGATCCCGGCCGTGGTGGACGCCTGGGCGAACGCGCCGTCCGGGGCCAGGACGCTCGCCAGGGGCTGCTGGTCCGGCGCCGCGACGACGTCCGGCGCGTCACCGCCGGTCTCGGCGAGGGCGGCGCCGAGGAGGGCGGGCAGGTGGCCGAGGGCGAACGTGGCCGCCACCGCCACCGAGGCTGCGGAGCCCGCGGCCGGCGGGGCGGGCGCTCCCGTCGCGGGCTCCGCCGCGCCCCCGTCCGCGATCCGCGCGAGGAGGTCGAGGTAGCCGCGGCCGAGGCGGGCGGCGGCCGCCTCGTCGAGGATGTCGAGGTTGTGGTCGAGCCGCAGGTGCCCGAGGCCGGGCCCCATGCTGACCATCAGGTCGAGGTCGAGGTAGCCGGTCCCGGCCGGCACGATCTCCGGCCCGCCCGCCGCCGGCCCCCGCGCCCGGATGTGGTTGAAGTACACCTCGACGAGCGGCGCGTCCGCCCGGTGCAGGCCGGCGCCGGCGAGGGCGGCCATCGCGCCGGAGAACGAGGCCCCCTTCTCCAGCACCCGCTTGAGACGGGCGTCGGTCCTGGCCACGACGTCGGCGATGGCCTCGCCCCCGTTGACCTCGGCCGCGAGCGGCACCGGGACCCCGAAGTAGCCGAGCGCGCCGGACGCTTCGGCGTGCATCCGGGAGTCCACAGGGACCGCCAGCGCGAACCGGCTCCGGTCCCGCAGCCGCGCGAGGAACACCTGGAGCGTCCCGAGGCAGAGGGCGGCCGGGGTCACGGCCAGCTCCCTCGCCTGCTCCGCCACCCGGTCGAGGAGGCCGCCGGGGATGTCCAGGGCCAGGGTGCCCGCGCGGAACGTCCGCTTCGCCGGGCGGCTCTCCACCAGGTCCAGTCTGCGGCAGCCGGTGAACTCCTCCCGCCACCGCGCCGCCGCCTCCTCGCCCTCCTCCTGCGGTGCCGCGGCCGAGCGGGCCTCGATGAGCAGATCGATGTCGTCCCGCGGGGGCGCGGCCGGGGGAGCGCCGGACAGCGCCGCCCCGATCTCCGCGACGGCGAGGATCAGCGACTGCACGTCGCTCACGGCGTGGTGAGCGCCGAAGACCAGGACCTGGTCCCCGGACGCGGACTCCACCATCTCGAAGCGCCACAGCGGCGCCGTCGCGAGGTCGAACGGCGGCTCCATCAGCCGCTGGAGCGCCGCCTCGGCGTCCACGTCCTCGGTCGTCGACCAGCGCAGCAGCTCCCCGGTGGGCCGCCGGTGGACCGCGAACCGCGTGCCGTGCTCGGGGTCCCGCACGATGGCCGTGCGCAGGGCGGAGTGCCGGCCCGCGAGCCCGCTGAGGGCCTCCGCCAGCGCCTCCCTTGTGACGGGCGACCCCAGCCGGACGGCCATGCCGATGTGGTGGGCCACGCTCGGCGTGCCCTGCTGCTCCGTCCGCAGCAGGCGCGTCACGTCCGCCGGGACCGGCCGGAACACGACCTCCGCCCCGGCATCCGCCCGCTCCACGGACGGTCCGGTCGGCGGTGTCCCGCCTGCGGTGACCGGCGCTTGGAGGAGTTCGGCGGCGAGGCTCCGCACGTCCATGGCCGCCAGCGCCGACAGCGACGTGCCGACGCCGAGCGTGCGCGTGATGGCGTCGTGCAGCACCACGAGCGAGTGCGAGTCGAAGCCGAGCTCCTGCATCGACCTGCCCATGGGCACCTCGGCGGCGGCGTCGCCGGTGACCTCGGCCACCGCGCCCCGCAGGAACTCCTCGACCAGGCGGGTGCGCTCGTCGTCCGTCGCCGCGGCGCGGATCAGGGCCGCGACCCCCTCGGCGGCCGGGCCGGCGGTGGGACGCCCGGCCAGTTCGGACAGGATCGGATGCGCCGCGGCGAGCCCGGAGGGACGCTCCAGCGCCGCCCGGTCGAGCGCGATCGGCGCGAGGCGGCGCCGGGACGAGCCGAGCAGGCGCTCGAACAGCTCCCCGCCCTCGGCCGGGGAGAGGCTCGCCATGCCGGACCCCGCGAGCGCGGGGAGCCGGTCGGCGTCCGCGGCCATGCCGACCTGCGACCAGGCGCCCCAGTCCAGGCTCAGCGCCGGTCGCCCGGTCGCCGCGAGGGCGTGGGCCCACGCGTCCAGGAAGGCGTTCGCGGCGGCGTAGGAACCCTGCCCCGCCGGTCCGAGCAGGCCCGCGGCCGAGGAGAACAGGATCAGGAAGTCGGTGTCCGGCACCAGTTCGGTGAGCAGCGCGGCGCCCAGCACCTTGGGCGCCAGCACCAGTGCGATCCGCTCCGGTGTCAGCGTCCGCAGGGTCGCGTCGTCCAGGACGCCGGCGGCGTGCACGATCCCCGCGACCGGGGGCGCCTCGCGGCTCAGGGCGCCGAGCGCCGCCTCCAGGGCGGCGCGGTCCGCGACGTCGGCGCGGACGGTGTGGACGTCCGCGCCCCGCGCCGCGAGCCCGGCGATCCACTCGGCCGCCCCCGCGTCCGGCCCGCCGCGGCCGAGGACGGCCACGTGCCGCGCGCCCAGCGCGACGAGCCGCTCGGCGGCGACCCGGCCGAGGCCGCCGAGGCCGCCGGTGACCAGGTACGTCCGGTCCGGGCGCAGGGGCACGACGCCGCCGTCGGGACGGGTGCGCGACAGCCGCGGCACCAGCCGCTCCGAGTCGCGCAGCGCGACCCAGGGCTCCTCGTCGGCGTGCCGGAGCTGGGTCCAGAGCGCGTCCGTCCCGCCCTCGGCGGGCATGTCGACGAGCGTGGTGCGCAGCTCCGGATACTCGCGGGCGGCCGTTCCGCCGAAGCCCCACCCGAGCGCCTGCTGCGGATCGGTCACCCGCGCTCCCGCTCCCGCCGCCTGGCTTCCCCGGGTGACGAGGAACAGGCGCGGAGCGGGGTCGAAGGAGCGGTCCGCCAGCGCCCTGACCAGGTGCAGCGTCGTCGTGCAGCACAGCAGGGCCGCCTCCGCCAGCGACTCGGCCGAGGTGATCGCCGGCGCGTCCAGGCCGAACAGCTGGACGACCCGTTCGGGCGGTCCGTCGCCGAACGCCTCGCCGAGCAGCCGCGCGAAGTGCGCCGGGTCCCGGGGATCGACGGTGTAGCCGCCGGAGCCGTCGGGGCCGAACGCGGCGCCGCGCCGGACGAGCACGTGCGGCACCGGCCCGAGCCGCCGGGCGAGGTCGGCTCCGACTCCGGAGCCGTCGGACAGGATCAGCCACGGGCCCCGTCCGGGTTCACGCGCGGCGGGCGGCCGGGGCCGCCATTCGACCTCGAACAGCGACCGGTCCGCCGGGGACGGCGCGGCCAGCTCGAAGCCCCGGACGTCCAGCACGAGCCGTTCGTCCTCGTCCAGGAGCCGCAGGTCCAGTACCGCCGCCTCCGAGGTCAGCGACCGGATCCGGCAGGCCGCCCAGACCGGCCGCGACCGCACGCCGGTGAAGCGGACCCGGCCTGCCCCCGCGGGCACGAACATCCCGCCGGCCGGGACATCGCCCGGCAGCGCGCCGGTGCGCAGCGCCGAATCCAGCACGGCGGGGTGGAGCAGGTAGGGCGATCCGGGCGTTTCCGCCAGGTGCCCCAGCGCTTCGCCCTGTCCCCTCCACGCCGCCTTCAGGGCCCGGAACGCGTCGTCGTAGTCGATCCCCGCGGCCGACATCGCGGCGTAGAGGTCCGGGAGCCCCACCTCCTCGCCGCACCGCCGCCGCAGCTCGGCGAGGGACTCCGTCTCCTCGGGCTCTTGCGCGTCGGCGGGCTCGAACCGTCCCACGACGTGGTCGGTCCACGCGGCCTGCGGGTCGCCGCAGGACCGGGAGGCGATGGTGAAGGCCCGCCGCCCGTCGGCGTCGGCGGGCTGGACGACCAGCTGGAGGCGGACGGCCTCGTCCTCGCGCAGCCGCAGCGGACGCTCGAACCGCACACCGGCGAGCTGGACGGCGTCCTGGAGCGCGGTGGACGCCTCCAGCGCCATCTCCAGGAACGCCGAGGCGGGCAGCCAGACCGTCCCGCCGACGCGGTGGCCGGCGAGATACCCGAACCGGTCGTCGCGCAGGTCGACGTCGGCCTGGGCGATGAGGCGGCCGGGGACCTCGCTGTCCTCGACGTGCCGGTGCAGGAGCGGCATGCCGCTCCGCTCGGCCGCGGGGGCGGCCTTGGCGGACGTCCAGTAGCGTCCGCGCTCGAAGGCGTAGGTGGGCAGGTCCACGTGGCGTCCCGCCGGGGCCGCCTTCGACCAGTCGGGGGCGTACCCGTCGGCGACCAGCAGCGCGAGGTTGCGCAGGACCCCGTCGTGCTCGCCGCCGTCGCGGTTCAGCGAGCCCGCGACCGCGACCTCGACGCCCTCCTCGGCGGCCACGGCCTTGATCGACGACAGCAGGGCGGGACGCGCGCCCACCTCCACGAAGTAGCGGAAGCCGTCCGCCAGCATGCGGCGCACGGTCGCGGCGAAGCGGACGGGTTCGCGCAGGTTGCGGGCCCAGTAGCCGGCGTCGAGGGCGTCCCCGGGCACCGGCTCGCCGAGCACCGTCGAGTAGAGCGGCGTCGGGCAGGGCGCGCCGCAGACGTCGCCGAGCCGTTCCCGCAGCTCGGCGCCGACCGGGTCCATGTGGAAGCTGTGCGTGGCGAACCCCACCGGCACGTCCTGGACGGGGACCTGGTCCTGCTGCAACTGCGCCCGCAGCGCGATCAGCGCGTTCAGGTCGCCCGAGACGGTGGTGGCCCGGCCGCTGTTGACCGCCGCCACGTCGAGGCGCGACCCGTACTCGGCGAGCATCTCCCGCACGCTCTCCTCGGGCAGCCCCACGGCGAGTGACCCGCCGAGGCCCGCGGCCGGACGCACGGCGAGGCCCCGGCGGGTCACGACGGCGGCGGCCTCGTCCAGCGTGAGGGCGCCCGCGGCGTGCGCGGCGGTGATCTCCCCGAGGGAGTGCCCGACGACCGCGCCGGCCTCCACGCCGAGCGACCGCCACATCCGCGTCAGCGCGCAGCCGAACGCGAACAGGACCGGCTGCGTGACGTCGGGCCGTTCGAGGTCGGGGGCCCCGTCCCCGCCCCGCATGGCCGCGAGCACCGACCAGCCCACCTGGCGGCGGATCGCCTCGTCGCACTCGGCGAGCGCGTCGGCGAACGCCTCGGAGCGGGCCGCCAGCTCCGCGCCCATGCCGGTCCACCGCGCGCTGTGGCCGGGGAAGACGAACGCGAGCCCGCCCGTGACCGGCTCGCGGGACGGCGACACCACCAGGCCCGGGGCGGACCGCCCCGCCGCGGCGGCGTTCAGGCCGGACACGAGCGTCTCGCGGTCCGCGGCCAGCACGACGGCGCGGCGGTCGAAGTGGGTCCGCCGGTTGGCGAGGGTGTGCGCGACGTCCGGCAGCGGCTCGTCGCGGCCGCCGTCCTCCAGGTGCGCCGCCAGCCTGCCCGTCTGGCGGCGCAGCGCGGACCCGCCGCGCGCGGAGACCACGAACAGGCCGGGTTCCCGCGTCCGGGGCGCCGCGGCCCGCGGGCGCGGCTCCTCCGGCGCCTCCTCCACGATGACGTGCACGTTCGTGCCGCTGATCCCGTAGGAGTTCACCCCGGCCCGGCGGGGACGCTCCCCGCGCGGCCAGGCCACCGGCTCCCCGACGAGCCGCAGGCCGCTGCTCTCCCAGTCGACCCGGCGGGTGGGCCGCTCGGCGTGCAGGGTGCGCGGCAGCGTCTCGTGCCTCAGCGCCAGCACGACCTTCATCAGCCCGGCCAGGCCGCTGGCGGCCTGCGTGTGCCCGATGTTCGACTTGATCGAGCCGATCCGCAGCGGCCGGTCCGGCGGCCGGGTGTCCCGGAACACCCGCGCCAGCGCCCTGGCCTCGATCGGGTCGCCCAGCGTGGTCCCGGTGCCGTGCGCCTCGACGTAGTCGATGTCCGCCGGGGCCAGGCCGGACAGCTCCAGCGCCCGCCGCGTCACCCGCTCCTGCGCGGGCCCGCTCGGCACCGTCAGCGCCGTGCTGCGGCCGTCCTGTCCCACGGCGCTGCCGCGCAGCACCGCCAGCACCTCGTCGCCGTCGCGCCGGGCGTCGGCGAGCCGCTTCAGCACGACCATCGCGACGCCGTCGGAGAACGCCGTGCCGTCGGCGTCGCCGGAGAACGACCGGCACCGGCCCGTCGGCGACAGGGCCCGCATCCGGCTGAACTCGACGAACGTGTACGGGGTCGTCATCAGCGTGGCCCCGCCGGCGAGGGCCTGGTCGCACTCGCCCGCGCGCAGCGCGGACGCGGCCAGGTGCACCGCCAGCAGCGACGACGAGCAGGCGGTGTCGACGGTCATCGCCGGGCCGACCAGCCCGAGCGTGAAGGCGAGCCGCCCCGAGGCCACGCTCAGCGCCGAACCGGTGCCGACGTAGCCGTTGAACTGGTCCAGGCTCAGCCCGGAGAGGTAGTCGCTGCCGAGCATGCCGAGGTAGACGCCGGTCGGGCTCCCGGCGAGCCGGGCCGGAACGGTCCCGGCCCGCTCCAGCGCCTCCCAGGCCGTCTCCAGCAGCAGCCGCTGCTGGGGGTCCATCGCCGCGGCCTCCCGGGTGGTGATGCCGAAGAAGCGCGGGTCGAACGCGTCGATGTCGTGCACGAAGCCGCCGTGGCGGGAGTAGGTCCGGCCCGCGGCGTCGGGGTCGGGGTCGTAGAGCGCCCCGGCGTCCAGGCGGTCCGCCGGGAACTCCTCGATCGCGTCCTCGCCGCCGGACAGCAGCCGCCACAGCCCGTCCGGATCGTCCGCGCCGCCCGGAAGGCGGCACGCCATCGACACCACCGCCACCGGCTCGCCGGCCGGCGGCCCGGTGGGGGAGTCGGCCCGCGCGTCCCGCCGCTCGAAGCCGGCGAGCGCCCGGGTGAACCTGTGCGCTGGTGCGTCCATCGCTTGTCCTCTCGGTCTGCGCGGGGCGGTGGGGGGATGCGGAGTCAGGCGCCGACCGGCGTCACGGGGGAGGCGCCCATGGACTGGCCGCCGGCGTCGAGCGCCTCGACCCGCACGAACCGGTGGCCCCCGTCCGGCAGCGGCGCGGACGTGTCGAGCCCGTCCCAGTCCACGGTTCCGACGGCTTCGAGAGCGCCCTCGTCACGGCCCGCGTACAGCCGCCAGCGCGCGACGCCGGTGGCTCCGTTCCACACGGCGTGGACGCGTCCGTCCTCGACCCTGACCTGCGGCGGCGTCTCCGGCATGCCGTCCCACGGGTACCGGTAGACCCGGTAGGTGGTCCAGCCGTTGCCCGTGGGGGAGTGCGCGTCGAACAGCAGATCGCCCGCGGGCGAGAACTCGGAGATCCGCGCGGCCCGCCCCCACCCGACGAGGGTGTTGCCGTTGGGCAGGTCCTGGGCGTTGCCCTCGGCGATGGCGGACAGGTGCTCGGGATGGGTGACCTGCCGGACGAACGTCGCCATGCCCGTGGCCGTGTCGGCGCGGACCCACACCACCCGCGACTCGTACCCCGCGAGCAGCTCGTTCGTCGCGTTGTCGAAGAACCGGTAGACGCCGTCCCCGCAGGGCTGCCCGTCGTGCTGCCAGTGGCACCGCGCCCCCACGCCCAGGACGAACGAGCTGTGCGCGCTGCCGAGCTTCCAGACGATCTCGCCCGTCCGCCGGTCCACCTTGTAGAGGGCCGACGACATCCGCGCGGTGATCAGCAGGTCCCCGTCGTCGTCGACGGCGACCGAGTTGACGTGCAGATGGTCGTAGGGGTCGGCGAGCGCCGCCGGCAGGTCGCTCTCGGCGAGCGGGACGTGCTCCAGCCCGCTCCAGTGCAGCAGCACCTCGCCCGTCTCCACGTCCACTTCCTCGACCACGCTGTCCAGCGCGACGCCGTCCGCGGGCCCGCCGATGGGGCTGAGGTCGCAGGGCTTGGGCTGGTAGCTGACCAGCAGCGCGGTGCCGCGCTCGGTCAGCAGGAACTCGTGCAGGTCGAAGGGCTGGTCGCCACCGGCCCTCACGGTCGCGACGGTGCGGTACCGGCGGTCGAGGACGTACCCGGTCCCGTCGCCCACACCCGTCTCGGTCGCCGCGCCCTGCCACCAGGTGAGCACCGGCTCACCCCGGTACCGCTGCACCCGGACGTTCGTCGCGTACTCGCCCTCGGGAACGGGATGGAACCACAGCGTGCGCCCCCGGTCGTCCGCGATCTGCGGGCCGTGGCACTTCTTCGGCTCCAGAAGGGACTGCGGCGACATGAACAGGTACCCCGGCGCGAGCCCGTCCAGCGCCCGAGTCACCCGAATCCGCGGGATCTGCGAGTAGTCCGGCAGAGCTCCGGACACGGCTGAAATCACTGCTTCCGTCATGGAATCCACCTGCAAGAACACTTAGGAATGGGTAGAAGTACGGACCGGACCCCACCGCTCCACCAGATCGGCGGTCAGCGCGACGGCGTCCTCCTCGCGCAAGGCGTCGCCCAGCGCCCGAGCGCGATCGCGGTACGCGGGGTCGAGCACCCGGCCGAGAGCGCGGTGAAGCCGGTCTGGCGTGAGCCTGCGGAACGGCAGCGTGACCCCGGCGCCGAGCCGCTCGACGCGCCACCCCCAGAACGGCTGGTCGGCGTAGACGCTGGCGACCACCGCCGGAAGGCCCGCCCGCAGCGCCGACGCGGTCGTCCCCGCGCCCCCGTGGTGAACCGCGGCACGGCACCGCGGCAGCACCCGGTCATGGTCGAAGTCCGACCGCGCGACGTACAGATGCTCCGGCAGGTCGCCGGCGAACCGCCCGAGCTCGCTCCACCCGACCCCGACGAGCCCGCGAACCCCCAGCCGCGCCGTCACCTCCGCCAGACCGCGCAGCGTCTCCTCAGGCGAGAGGACCGGGATGCTGCCGAACCCGAAATACACCGGCGGCGTCCCCGCATCGAGCCACGCGTCCAGCCCGGCGTCCACGACCCCCTCACCGAGACGCTCACGGAGCGCCGGCCCCAGCACCGGCCAGCCCACCAACTCATGCCGGGAAGGCAGATCGGACGGGACCGGCACCACATGCCGGCTGTACAGATGCAGCGCGGGCCAGTCCTCCTGACGCGGCAGGCGCCGCACCCGCGGAACCCCCATCGCGTCGCACAACTCGTCCAGATTCGCCTTGTTCTGGCGCCAGTACAGCTGATTCAGCACCCGCGAACTCGCCCGATTCGCCCACGGCACACCGAAGTCCCGCACCCGCGGCATGATGCTGCTCGTGAAGTCCCCGGTGGGCTGAATCGGGAAGGAATACAGGATCCGGCTGGGAATCCCGAGCGCCTCCTCCAGATAGAACCCGCGCAGCCCCATCGTCAACGTGGTCAGAATGAGGTCGGCGCCCTCCGCCGCGGCCCGGCAGGCCTCAGTGATCTCGCCGTTCACCCTGCGCTCGTCCGCCGCGATCCGCCGGATCGCCGTCATCGCCCGCCCCCGAGCCAGCATCGCGCGGCCCTCCTCCGAACTGAGGAACCGGCCGATGTCCGTACCCGTCGAAAAAGCCTCCAGCCCCGCCCTGCGCACCCACGGCGCCAGATCGGAGTTGACGGCCACCACCACCTCGTGCCCGCGCCGCACCAGCTCATCGCCAATGGCGATCATCGGCTGCACATCACCACGAGTACCGGCCGAAAGAAAAGCGATCCGCACCGCTCTCACCTGCGCTCTCTAGGGGGAACCCCACGAACGCTACGGACCCCCGCCACCCCGCACGATCGGCGTTAGACCGCACAACAGCCCTCCCCACCCCGCCGGACAGTATTTATTGCAGTGTCTTTGTTTTCGGGCCCTGGGGGCCCGAAAAAAAAGACACTGCGGGCGATCGCTGCATCGCTCCGTCTCGCCTTGCGGCTCGCTGCGCGATCAGTTTCTTGCTTCGCTCGAAACTGCCTTCGGACGCGATCGCAACCCTTCAGGTTGCTGCGTGGTTGCGGCGTCGGCTGAGGTTGTCGCAGTAGTGGCTGCCGGTCAGTGAGCAGCTGATCAGGTTCTCGCTGCCGCCTCGAAATTCCTCAGAGCGCACTTCATTCCAGGCTTCGCGGAGGCGCGACGGCCGATGGCGACAACCCCCTCGGCCTGCCCACCGATCAAGTGCTACGCGCCATTCGCTACTCGCCACTGCGATGACCTAGGCCCCCACCAGAGGCACGCAACAACCTCAGCCCGCACCGCAACCACGCGACAACCTCAACGGTTGCGATCGCGTCCAAAGGCAGGGTCAAGCGAAGCGAGAACCTGATCGCGCAGCGAGCCGCTAGGTGTACTTGGCCATGATCTTGGTGACACCTGACCGGTAGGTCTTTGATCAGCAAGAGGACCTCCTGGCGTAGTGGAGTTTCACCGACTTCACCGTCACCAGGAGGTCCTTGTGGGTCACGCTAATGCCCGGCTGACGCTTCATGGCAGATGTCTACTGGTTCGCCGTGTCGTGTTCGACCGGCGTGCGGTCGCGCACGTCGCCGCCGAGCTCGGGGTGTCGCGGCAATGCGCGCACCGGTGGGTCCGACGGTTCCGTGACCAAGGCTGGGCCGGGCTGGCCGAGCGGCGCAGCGGGCCGCGCGCGTGCCCGTCCCGGACCCCGGTCAAGACCGAGGAGCGGGTGCTGGCCGCCCGAGATGAGTTGCGTGCCGGGCCCGACCACATCGCGGCGGCCACCGGAGTGCCGGCCCGCACCGTCACCCGGATCCTGCGCCGTCACGGTGTGCCGGTGCTGGCGGCCTGCGACCCGCTGACCGGCACCCGGATCCGCGCGTCCCGCGCGAGCGAGCGCCGCTACGAGCACGACGCACCGGGCGAGATGATCCACCTGGACGTCAAGAAACTCGGCCGCATCCCCGACGGCGGCGGCTGGCGGGCACACGGCCGCGGCCAAGCCGTCCGCGTCCGCGGCATCGGCTACGACTTCGTCCACACCGCCATCGACGACCACACCCGCCTGGCCTACGCCGAAGTCCTGCCCGACGAGAAAGGCACCACCACCGCCGCCTTCCTCACCCGAGCCGCAGCGTTCTTCGCCGGCCACGGCATCACCCGGATCCACCGGGTGCTCACCGACAACGCCAAGAACTACCGCGTCTCGGCCGCCTTCCAGCAGGCCTGCGCCCAACTGGGCGCCCGCCAAAAGTTCACCCGACCCCGCCATCCCTGGACCAACGGCAAAGCCGAACGCCTCAACCGCACCCTGGCCACCGAATGGGCCTACCGGCGCCCCTACACCAGCAACGACCAACGCACCCAAGCCCTCAAGCCCTGGCTGGAGCACTACAACACCACACGCCCCCACTCGGCCCTGGGCGGCAAGCCACCCATCACCCGACTGTCACCAAGATCATGACCGAGTACAGCTAGGCGAGTCGAAGCGATGCCAGCGATCGCCGCAGTGCCCGACGATGGAGGGCCCTCCGGGCCCGAAGGAGGAGGTCACTGCCATGAACACAGCAGGGCCGCCAGGCCCGAAGGAGGGGTGCACTGTAATAGACACCGGACGACCTCAGCCGGCTCAATAACCACGCGACAACCTCAATGGTTGCGATCGCGTCCGAAGGCAGGTTCGAGCTTGCGAGAACCTGATCGCGCAGCGAGCCGCAAGGCGAGCCGGAGCGATGCCAGCGATCGCCCGCCTTTATCGACGATGGAGGGCCGCCAAGGCCCGAAGGAGGAGAAAAAGGCTATAGATACAACCCAGTGCCGTGTTCTGGGCGTTCGCTGGCTATGGCGTGGAGGTCGCGTTCGCGCATGACCAGGTAGTTTTCGCCCTGGATTTCGACTTCGTACTGGTCGCCGGGGTGGTACAGGACGCGGTCGCCGGGCTTGACGATGCGGACGTGGTGGCCGACCCCGCAGACTTCTCCCCAGGCCAGCCGGTTCTGCTGTTCGACGGTGGCGGGGATGACGATGCCGCCGGTGCTGCGGCGCTCACCGCTGTCCTTCTCGGTCTTGATCATGACGCGGTCGTGCAGCATCTGGACTTCGAACTTCGGCTCGGACACGCGGGCGAGTTTATCCGCCCGCGCGGGTAGGAACGTTCCTCGCGGTCGGGGTCAGGGGAGGGAGGCGAGTCTTGCGTAGACGCCGGGGTAGCCGGGTTTGCCGCAGCCGTAGCCCCAGGAGACCAGGGCGGCGACGCGGCCGTTGGCGATGAGGGGGCCGCCGCTGTCGAACTGGCAGGAGTCGGCCTTGGGGGATCCGGCGCAGAGCATGTCGGCCGGGTCGTAGGAGTCGCCGTAGGCGCGCCGGCATGCGGCGTCGCCGGGTAGGGGCGCGGTGGCGGCCCGGAGGCGGGTGTTGAACAGGTCGTTCTCGGAGGTGAAGCCCCATCCGGCGATCTGGGCCGTGCGGGCGGTGCCGGGGGTGCCGAGGGGCGCGGGCGGGCGGTTCACGCGGCGCGTGAGGGTCAGGACGGCGAGGTCGTGGTGGCTGACGGTCTCGCCCTTGAAGGAGGTCTCGCGGTACTTCGGGTGCATGCGTACGGACTTGACGGTGACCGTCTCGCCGGCCCGGTCGGTGAGGTCGTCCCGGCCGAAGGTGACCGTCAGGACGCCGGGCACGGAGCGGAACATCGACACGCAGTGGCCGGCGGTGATGAGCTGATCCGGCCGTGTCAGGACGCCGCCGCAGAACTGTCCGGCCGGGCGGACGAAGAAGATCGGTGAGCCTACGGCGGCCAGCCACGGGTACCGGGCGGCGGACGCGGGGGCGCCGCCCATGATGGCGTGGGCGGGGGCGGGGGCGGCGAGCGGCGCGAGTCCCAGGGAGGCTCCGAGGAGCGCGAGGCCGAGGGACCGGCGGGACGGCAGGGCCATGGCCGCACTGTAAGCGATCAAGGCGTGGCGCGCACCCGTTTCCCGGCGGCGGCCTCGGGGGACCGCGCGGCCGGGTCCTCGTAGCGGGGGAACAGCGCCAGCGCGGCCAGCGCGAGCGCGAAGCCGCCCGCCCGGAGCGCGAACGGCCCGGTGTCGCGCGGCCACTGCTCGCCGAACAGGACGGTGCTGCTGAGGACCAGGTACGTCCGGCCGATGACGGTGAGCACGACCGCGACGATCGCGATCCGGCAGCGTTGCAGCGCGACCTGGAGCTGTCCGAGGGCGATCGCGGCGAGGCCGATCGTCAGGTACGGGTAGGGGGACTCCAGGACGGCCCGCACGCTGCCGGTGTCCTCGTAGAGGAGCGAGATGCCGCGGATGCCGGCCTCGGCCAGCCCGGCGCAGGCCCCGGCGCCGATGCCGTAGGCGACCCCGGCGAGCCTGCGGGCGTGCCGCCCGCCGGCGCGGCGGTCGCCGACCAGCCACACCAGGGCGGCGACGATCACGGCGGGGGCGCAGACGGCGAGCATGGTCCAGGGCCGGGCGAGCGTCCCGGTGAGGGTGGCGTCGGCGCGCGGCTCGCCCTCGGTCGTGGCCGACAGCCCGATCAGCCCGGTGGCGAGGACGAACAGCGCGACGCTCGCCCATTCGCGCAGGCTCAGCCGCTCGCCGAGGAACCCGACCGCGAAGGCGACGAGGAGCACCAGGCCGAGGGCGAAGACGGGCTGGGCGACGGCGAGCGGCACCGCGGAGAAGGCGACGACCTCGTAGCCGAGGCCGAGGAACAGCAGCAGGCCGCCGCCCAGCCAGACGGGGTCGGTCAGCATGAGCCGGGCGACGCGGAACGGGCGGCTGCCTCGCAGCGGCTCCATCCGGCGCGCGGAGACGCGGAAGACGAGGAAGGCGATGTAGTAGACGGTAGTGGCGAGCAGGGCGAGGGCGGCGTAGCCCAGGTCGTGACCCATCGGGAAAGACCCTTCGGCGGACGGGGGCGGGAAGAGTCGTCCGGCGCGCCTCGAAGCGACTCGCCCTGTCACCTTGCCCTCTCGCACCGCCCGTGACAAGGCCGTGACCCCCGACTACATGATCAATCGTAGTGACGGCCGGTGGTGGACGACAGGCGGGCGACGAGGCCGCGCGGCAGGAGCCGGGTGACCCCGACGACGGCCTTGTACTGCGCCCCCGGGACGCTGACCTGCACGCCGCGGCGCAGGTCGCGCAGGGCGGCGGCGACGACGTCGTCCTTGTCCAGCCACATGAAGTTCGGGACGTCCGACATGTCCATCTGGGCGCGGTCGTGGAACTCGGTGTGCACGAACCCGGGGCAGAGCGCCATCACCCGGACGCGGCCCCGCGACCGCTTCCGGATGTCGGAGGCGACGCCCTGGCTGAAGTTCACGACCCACGCCTTGGACGCCCCGTAGGTGCCGCGCGTCGCGAACGCCGCGACCGACGAGACGTTGACGACGCCGCCCCGGCCGCGCGCCAGCATCCCGGGGAGGGCGGCGTGCGTGAGCCGCAGGACGGCCTCGCAGTGCACGCGCAGCATGGTCAGCTCGTCCGAGACCGGGACCTCCAGGAACACGCCCCTGTTGCCGAACCCGGCGTTGTTGACCAGCAGGTCGACGTCCTTGCGGACGCGCTCCTCCGCGGCGGCCAGGCCCTCCTCGGCGGACAGGTCGGCGGGCAGCGTCTCGGCGCGCACGCCGTAGTCGGCGCGCAGTTCCTCGGCGGTCCGTTCCAGGCGCTCGGCGTCGCGGGCCAGCAGGACCAGGTCGAACCCGTCGGAGGCGAGGCGGCGGGCGAAGGCGGCACCGATGCCCGCGGTCGCGCCGGTGATGAAGGCGGTCGGCATGGCACCGAGCCTAGGCCGCGTTCGCTACCGGGCGGTCGCGCGCCGCGCGCGGAAGTGCCGCGGGTCGGGGCGGCGGGTCGCGCGGCGGTAGGCGAAGGTGTAGCCGGGCCAGTTGTTGACGACCTTCCCGCCCGCCGTCATGTACCAGCTCTGGCAGCCCGCCTCCCAGACGGTGGAGCGCATCCGCTCCCGCATCTCCCGGGTGAACGCGTCCTGCACGTCCGGCCGCACGTCGATCCAGTCGAGGCCCGCGCCGCGCAGCGCCTCCACGCATCCGAGGACGTACCGGAACTGCGACTCCAGCATGTAGATGATCGAGTTGTGCCCGAGGTTGGTGTAGGGCCCGTACAGCAGGAACAGGTTGGGGAAGCCGCTGACGGTGATGCCGAGGTGCGCCTGCGCGCCGTCCCGCCACGCCTCGTTCAGCTCCCGCCCGCCCCGTCCGACGATCTTCATGGGGGACAGGAACTCGGTGGAGCGGAACCCGGTCGCGTAGACGATGACGTCGGCCTCGTGCTCGCCGCCCGCCGTCCGGACGCCCGCCGGGGTGACGCGCTCGATCGGGTCGGTGACGAGGTGGACGTTCGGCCTGTTCAGCGCCGGATAGTAGTCGCCGGACAGCAGGATCCGCTTGCATCCCATCCGGTACCCGGGGACGAGTTCGGCGCGCAGCGCCGGGTCGGGGACCTGCTCGGCGAGGTGCCGGCGGAAGCCGCGCTCCATGACCCCCATCAGCCGCGGGTACTTGATGAAGCCGAGCGCGCGGGCCTCGAACGAGGCGTAGATCCGGGCGCGGCTCAGCGACTGGAGCCAGGGGACGGCCCGCAGCGCGGTCCGCTCCCAGTCCCGGTACGGCCGGTCCGGCTTGTCGATCACGTAGGGCGCGGACCGCTGGAACAGCGTCAGCTCCGCCGCCTCCCGGGCGATCTCCGGGACGATCTGGATCGCGCTCGCGCCGGTCCCGATCACCGCGACCCGCCTGCCGCGCAGGTCGGCGCCGTGGTCCCAGCGGGAGGAGTGGAAGGCCGGCCCCGCGAACGACTCGCGCCCCACGATCGAGGGGAGTTCGGGCCGGTTGAGCTGCCCGCACGCCGAGACGAGCACCCGGGCCGCGAGGTCCCCGGTCGTGGTGGAGATCCGCCAGAGCGCCGCGTCCTCGTCGAACCGCGCCTCGGTCACCTCGGCGCCGAACCGGATCAGGTCCAGGACGCCGTGCTCGCGGGCGCAGTGCCGCAGGTACTCCAGGATCTCCGCCTGCGGCGGGAAGCGGCGCGACCAGTCGGTCTTGCGCTCGAACGAGAACGAGTACAGGTGGGAGGGGACGTCGCAGGCCGCGCCGGGGTAGGTGTTGTCGCGCCAGGTCCCGCCGAGGTCGCCCGCCCTCTCCAGGATCACCACGTCGCGGACGCCGGCCCGCCGCAGCCGGATCGCCATCCCGATGCCGCCGAACCCGCTCCCGATGATCACCACGCTGTGCGTCATGGCCGTCCCGAACCTCGTTCTGTGTCGGTACCTCCCGAGCGTAGGTGACCATGAAGTCACTGAGAAGGTGTCGTCGCGGCGCGTTTTGTCGGTCGGTTCTGCCAGCATCCCGGCATGTCCGACGACGATTCCGGTACGGTCCAGGCGCTGCTGGCGCGTGTCTGCGAGTCCGGCGAGCAGGGCCACCGGCTCGCCCTGCTCCTCGAAGAGGCCCTGCCCGCCGCCGAGCGCCTCGACGCCGGTGCCCTGCGCGAGCTCGCGCCGCTGCTGAAGCGCCTCGAAGGCCGCTTCGCGCGGGCCGACGTCGCGATCGGGTACCGGGAGCGGATCGACCGCCGTCTGCGGGCTCTGCTGGCGAGCGTGGACGTGGCGTACCTGCCCGAGGGGATGCTCCCCGTTCACGACACGTGGGCGGCGCCGCTCCGGAAGCGCGTGCGGGAGGCGCCGTCGGCCGAGCTGACCCGGTTCGTCCGGCACCTGGTGAGCCTGTCCGCGCCGCGCCCCACGAGCAAGTGGCATCGGACGTGCGTCGCGCTCGCCGACGAGGCGGCCGCGCGCGGGGACGTCGCCGAATGCCTCCGCGTGCTCGCCGAGGACGAGCCGCACTGCCCCCGCGAGGACGGCCCGCACGACGAGTCCTGCGGCTACCACCACCTGGTCCACCCGCACCACGGTGACGTCGCGCGCGGAGTCCTCTGGGCGGCGGCCCTCTGTGGCGGCCCCGAGGTCGTGCCCCGCCTCCGCGCGGTCGCCCTGCGGACGGGCACGTCCGGCCGCGACCTCTACGAGGGCCCCAAGCTCGCGGGCGCGGCGATCAACGCGCTGGGCGCGATCGACGATCCGGGCGCGCTGGAGGCGCTCTGGCGGCTCCGCGCGCCGGTCAGGAACCGCGCGCTGCGCAAGCAGCTCGACACGGCGCTCGAGGCGGCGGCCGGGCGGCAGGGCATCACGCGGGCCCAGCTCGTCGAGCGCACCGTCCCCGCCCACGGCCTCGGCCCGGACGGCTCGGTGGAGCAGGCCGCCGGCGAGCACACGGTGCGCGTCGCGGTCGAGGACGCGGCGACCGTCCGGATCACCTTCACCGGCGCGGACGGCCGCGCCTCACGGACGGCTCCGGCGGCGGTCAAGGACGGCTTCCCCGACGAGCTGAGGCGGATGAAGGCGCTCGCCAAGGAGGTGCGGGCGACGCTGTCGAGCGAGCGGGCGCGCGTCGAGGGCCTCATGTCGCAGGACCGCGTCTGGCCCTACGCCGAATGGTGCGAGCACTACCGCGACCACCCGGTCACGGGTGCGATCGTCCGCGGGCTCATCTGGGAGTTCCAGGGGGAGGACGGCCTCTGGCGCGCGTCCCTGGGCGCCCCCGCCGGCGAGGCCGCGCACGTCAGGCTCTGGCATCCCATCCGGGCGGCCCTGGACGACGTGCGGGCCTGGCGGGAGCGCGTCGTCGACGAGCAGGTCCGGCAGCCGTTCAAGCAGGCGTTCCGCGAGATCTACCTCCTCACCCCCGCGGAGGAGCGCACCGCGACCTATTCCAACCGGTACGCGGCGCACATCGTCCACTACCGGCGGCTGTACGCGCTGTTCAAGGAGCGGGGCTGGCAGGCGAACTTCCTCGGCCGCCACGACGGCGGCTACAACGGCGAGGCGCGCGGCGAGTTCGGCGGGGGCGAGTGGCGGGCGTGCTTCTACCACGAGCCGGTCGACGACGAGGACGGCTGGACGTTCGAGCACGCCGCGACCGACCAGGTCCGCTTCGAGCGCGGGCACGGCCGGCGCTGGCGGGAGGCGCCGCTCGCCGACGTCCCGCCGCTGGTGTTCAGCGAGGCGATGCGGGACGTGGACCTGTTCGTCGGCGTCACCTCCATCGCCGCCGACCCCGACTGGGCCGACCGGGGCGAGGACCGCCGCACCGCCTACTGGCGCGAGGCGGGCTTCGGCGCGCTGACCGCGAGCGCCGAGGTCCGCCGCGCGGCGCTGGAGCGCATCCTGCCGCGAACGAGGATCGCCGGCCGCTGCGCCCTCGACGGCCGCCACCTGGTCGTGCGCGGCGAGTTGCGCACCTACAGGATCCATCTCGGGTCGGCCAACGTCGTGATGGAACCGGACGGCGCCTACCTGTGCGTCGTCCAGGGCCGCCGGGCCCCCGGCACGCTGTACCTGCCGTTCGAGGACGAGCGGCTCTCGCTCATCCTCAGCAAGGCGTTCCTGCTCGCCGCCGACCACAAGATCGCGGACGCCTCGATCCGGCGCCAGATCGAGCGTTGATCACCTGAAACGTCCCGGAACCGGCGCCTCCCTCTGGAAAGATCAATTCATGACCGACGACCCCCGGCCGCCGGCCGCACTCGACCTTCTGGACCGCCCGCCCGGCCCCGCCGAACCCGCCGAGCCCCCTGAGCCCGGCGTGCCCGCGCACGGGCTCGGCCGCGACGGCTCGCTCGCCCGCGACATCGGCGGCTACCAGGCGGTCCTCGCCATCGCCGACCCGATGACCGTCCGGCTCACCTTCATCGGCGCGGAGGGCCGCCCGCTGCCGACCGTCCCGGGCGCGCTCCGCGCGTCGTTCGCCGCGCAGGTCAAGGAGACGAAGGCGCTGGCGAGGCAGGTCCGCGCGACGCTGGCCGCCGAGCGGGCGCGGGTCGAGGCGCTGATGGCGGCCGAGCGGACCTGGCCCTACGGGCAGTGGTGCCGGCACTACCGCGACCATCCGGTCACCGGGCGGGTCGCGCACGGCCTGATCTGGGAGTTCGAGGAGCCGGACGGGCACTGGCATGCCGCCACGCCCGGTGAGGACGTGCTGGTCACCGTGGACGGCCGCGCCCTGCCCGTGCCGCCGCGCGGCGCGCGGGTGCGGCTGTGGCACCCGGCGCGGGCGTTCCCGGGCGCCGTCCGGGCCTGGCGGGACTTCGTGGCCGGCAACCGGATGACGCAGTCGTTCCGGCAGGCGTTCCGCGAGACCTACCGGCCGGGCCAGTCCGGCGCCGATCTGCGCGGCGGCCGCTTCGACGGGGAGTCCCGGCGCGTCCTCGGCGAGGGCGCCTGGCGGGTCGGATGCCCCGGGGGCCGGGCACGGGTGACCTTCGAGCGGCGGGCCGCGGGCCGCTGGCGGGAGGAGCCGCACCGGGCCGTGCCACCGACGGTGTTCAGCGAGGGCATGCGGGAGGCCGACCTGTTCCTGCGCCTCGCGCCGGCGGCGGAGGACGACCCGTTCGGCGCGCCGTCGGCGACCGCGGAGATCCGCGGGGACGTGCTGCGCCGGATCCTGCCCGGCACGAGGATCGCCGGCCGCTGCTCGGTCGACGGGCGGTTCCTCGTCGTCCGCGGCGGGCTGCGCACCTACCGCGTCCACCTCGGCTCCGGCGGCGTGCTGATGGAGCCGGGCGACCGCCGGCTGGGGGTCGAGCCGCCCCGGCGGACGGGCCAGAAGGGCCTGTTCCTGCCGTTCGAGGACGAGGGGCTGGCGCGCGTCCTCGGCACGGCGTTCCTGCTGGCCGCCGACCACCGGATCACCGACGAGGCCGTCCTGCGGCAGATCAAGAGGGGCGCCTGATGGAGCTGACCGCGCGGTTGCTGCAGGCCATGACCGACCCGACGGCGCAGGACGAGGAGTTCCGCACCTGGTATCCCGACCTGTCGGCGCTGTCCGAGCAGGACCTCGGCACCCTCGTGCCCGCCGCCTACGCGGTCGGCCGGGAGGCGCCGTTCGTGTCGATGTCCGTCCGGCTCAGGATCGAGGACGAGGCCAAGCAGCGGCAGCCGCGCTACACGCCGGAGGCGTGCGAGCGGATGTTCCAGTCGCTCGTCGACGGGCTGGCCCAGCGCAAGTGGGCGGACCTCGTCCTCGGTACGGGCACGCTGGTCCGCTGCACGGGGCCCTGGCCCGACCTCTCTCGCCCGGCCCGGACGCTGGCCGAGTTCTTCCTCGTCCACGACCGCCTCGACCAGCCCTTCGCGCTGCTCGCGATCGCCGGGCTCGCGGGCGACGACATCCTGCGCGCGGTCGACCGCCGCCTGCGCCAGAAGTGGAAGGGACCGATCGTGCACGACGAGCTGGACACCGTCGTGCGCCTCGCTCCGGTGGAGCGGGTGCTGCTCGCCCAGGTGGCCGACAGCCGCTCGTTCAACTCCCCGCCCGTCCCGTCCGAGGTGTGGGAGCGCATCGCGGCCGTCCCCGCGTGCGCCGAGTTCGCCCGCCGGGCCCTTGAGGCCGCGGCCGAACGCGCCCGCGCCGTCCAGGAGGGGGAGGTCCCGTTCCGCGCGGACAGCGCGTTCACCGGCGACGAGGTCGCCGCCGTGGGGCTCGCTGCGCGCATCGCGCTGCTGCGCGACGAGCCGTGGCTGCCCGCCCTGTTCGACCGGCTCCTGCCCGGCATCTCGGTGGCCCCGACGCAGGCGAAGACGCTGCCGTCCCAGGCGCTGCTGTACGAGCTCGTCCGGGCCGCGCAGGAGTTCCCGACGCCCGAGCTGGTCACCGCGATCCGGACCGTCCGCGGGAACGTCCGGCACGCCGGGGTGCCCAAGCAGCTCGACAAGATGCTCAAGAAGGTCGAGGCGGCCCTCGCCGAGCGGACCGAGGTCGCGCTGCGCCTCCCCGATCTCGGCTTCGGGCCCGGCGGCGTCCTGCGCCGGGAACTCGGCGGCTACACGGCCCTTGTCACGATCACCACGGGCAGGGCCGAGCTGACCTTCGAGAAGGACGGCACGGCGCTGAAGGGCGTCCCCGTGCCCGTCCGCCGCGACCACAAGGACGACGTCAAGGAGCTCCGCGACCTCGTCAAACGCGTCAACGCCCAGCTCGTCACGCTCGCGCGGGCGCTGGAGGGCGGCTTCACCGCCGACGCCGTCCACCCGTTCGGCCGGTGGCGGGACACGCTGCTGCGCCATCCGATCGCCGGGCCGTCGGTCGGCGCGCTCCTCTGGCAGATCGAGGCCGCCCCCGGCGACTGGCGCACCGTCCTGCCCGAGGCGGGCGAACTGCCGGACGCCGCCGACGACGCGCCCGTCCGGCTGTGGCACCCCATCAGGTCGCGGCCGGACGAGGTGCGCGCCTGGCGCGACCTGCTCGTCGACCGGCGGATCCGGCAGCCGTTCAAGCAGGCGTTCCGCGAGATCTACCTCCTCACCCCCGCGGAAGCGGACACTGTCACGTACTCCAACCGGTTCGCCGCGCACCTCGTCCACTACCGGCGGATGTTCGCCCTGTTCCGGGCCCGCGGCTGGACGAGCGCCCTGCTCGGCCCCTGGGACGGCGGAGGTTCCGACGAGGCGGCCCGGACGCTCGCGGCGGGGGAGTGGCGGGTCAGGTTCTCCCACGTCCTGGCCGACTGGCAGGGCGAGCACGAGATCGCCGGCACGAACCGGGTGGTGTTCGACCGCCGCGGCGACGGCGGCGGCTGGCGGGAGGCGGCCCTCGCCGACGTCCCGCCGCTGGTGTTCAGCGAGGCGATGCGGGACGTGGACCTGTTCGTCGGCGTCTCCTCCATCGCCGCCGACCCCATGTGGGAGGACGGCGAGGCGCACGAGTACTGGGTCCGCGCGTGGTACGCCGACCTCGGCGAGTCGGCCCGGTCCCGCCGGGACGCGCTGGAACGCGTCCTGCCGCGCACCAGGATCGCTGACCGCTGCACGATCGACGGCCGCCACCTGGTGGTGCGGGGCGAGCTGCGCACCTACCGGATCCACCTCGGCTCGGCCAACATCGTGATGGAACCGGACGACGCGTTCCTCTGCATCGTCCCGGAGCGCCGCGCCGCCGGGGCCAAGGTCTTCCTGCCGTTCGAGGACGAGCGGCTCTCCCTCATCCTCAGCAAGGCGTTCCTGCTCGCCGCCGACGCCGCGATCGACGACGAGTCCATCCTGACGCAGATCAAGCGAGGTGCCTGATGCCCGCCGTGAACTTCCGCGACGAGACTGCCGCCGGCGCGCCCGTCGCCGGCTTCCAGGTGGCGGGGCTGCCCGACCGGATGACCGTCCGGGAGCTGATCAGGCTCCGGGTCCGCGAGGAGGTCGCCCGGCACAACGCCCGCCCGTCCGACCGGTTCCACGGCCTGGTCCGCCCGGACGACGCCGAGGCGGAGCTGAACGGCTACCGGCTCCGCGAGCCCCGCCGCCTGGACTGGGAACGGCAGGCCGACATCGCCGAGCGCGCCTTCCTCGGCAACGGGTTCTTCGTGCTCGCCGCCGACCGCCAGGTCGAGGACCTCGACGAGGAGATCGACCTCACCGGCGACCCCGACCTGGTCTTCGTCAAGCTCGTCCCGCTCGTCGGCGGCTGAGGGCCGGGCCGCCCGGGGGACTCAGCCGACCAGGCCGAACTCGTGGGCGCGCAGGCCCGCCTGGAAGCGGGAGTCGGCGTCCAGCAGGGCCAGGATCTCCGCGACGCGGCGCCGGTAGGTGCGCAGCGACATGCCGAGCCGCCGCGCGGCCGCCTCGTCCTTCAGCCCGCCGCCGAGCAGCCGCAGGATGCGCAGGCTCTCCTCGCTCAGCGCGGGCGGCCGGCCGCGCCGGTGGTCGGCCAGCTCGGCCGCCGTCTCCCACGTCGCCTGGAACAGCGAGACCACGCCCTTCACGACGCCCGGCGACCGGACGACGGTGTACTCGCGGACGCCGCCCTCCACCGGGCCCGCGAGGATGGCGACCTTCCGGTCCACGATGATCGTCTCGTGCGGCAGCGGCGCCGGGCAGATCCGCACCCGCGCGCCCGCGGCGGCGATCGCGAGGAGCCGCCGCTCGGACTCCTCGTCGGCGAGGGCCGCCGGGTTGTACAGCTTGCGGACGGCCGGGACGGGCCGGATCCGGCGCCGCTCGGCGACGATCCGCTCCCGGAGCCCGGGCATCGCCCACGTGTTCTGGTCCGTCGCGGCGCACGCGAACTCCTCGCACGCGAAGAACAGCCGTCCGGCGCGCTCGACCAGCTCCTCCTCGCCGCGCAGCACGACGTTGCGGTCCAGATCGACGCTCACGGGGCCCAGTCTGCCACGCGGCCCGCCGAGCGCCGCCGTGGCAGCAAGCTGCCAGCGGTTCGCCGCGGCCTGGCGGGCACAGCACAGTGGACCGCATGACACGACACTTCGATCTCGGCGGCGACCTGCGCATCTCCCGGATGGGCTTCGGCGCGATGCGGCTGCCCGCGAGCACCCGCGGCGGGCCCGCGAACGACCGGGACACCGGAATCAAGATCCTCCAGCGCGCCGTCGAACTGGGCGTGGACCACATCGACACGGCCGCGTTCTACTACTACCAGGGCGGCCCCGCGGCCAACGAGATGATCCGCGCCGCGCTCGCCCCCTACCCGCCCGGCCTGGTCGTCGCCACGAAGGTGGGCCCCTACCGGGGACCGGGCGACCCCTTCCCGTCCGGGCAGGTCCCGGCGTCGGAGCTGCGCGCCGAGGTGGAGCGCAACCTCACCGAGCTCGGGCTCGACCGGCTCGACTTGGTCTACCTGCGTCCCGGCGGTCTGGAGGCCCCGTCGGACGAGCCGGTCGGGGAGCGGTTCGCCGTCCTGGCCGGGCTTCGCGAGGAGGGCCTCATCAGGCACCTCGGGCTCAGCCACGTGAGCCTCGCCCAGCTGGAGGAGGCGCGTGGGATCGCGCCGGTCGCGGCCGTACAGAACCGCTTCGACGTGACGCGGCCGCAGGACGCCGAACTCCTCGCCGCGTGTGAGCGCGACCACATCGCCTACGCCCCCTACTTCCCGCTCGGCGGGTTCGGCATCCCCGACGACGCGCGCGTCAACGCGATCGCCGCCCGCCACGGCGCCACCGTCCCGCAGGTGCTCCTGGCCGGGCTGCTGGCGCTCTCGCCGGTCATGCTCGCGATCCCCGGCACGGGCTCCCCGGCCCACCTGGAGGAGAACCTCGCCGCCGCGGATCTGGCGCTCGCCCCGGAGGATCTCGCCGCACTGAAGCGGTGAGGACCGCGCGCGCGGTCGCCGGAGCCTCTACCCTGAACAGGTTTGCGATCAGGGGGAGAGGATGTCGACGACGCGGCTGCTGGTGCTCGGCGGGGTGCGCAGGTTCGGGCGGGCGCACGGCTACGAGGTCCGCCGCGAGCTGCTGTCCTGGGGCTCGGACGAGTGGGCCCACGTCAACCCGGGCTCGATCTACCACGCGCTCAGGCAGCTGGCCAAGGAGGGCCTGCTGCACGCCCACGAGGTGGAGGAGAGCGAGGCCGGTCCGCCGCACACCGACTACGAGATCACCGACGCCGGCCGGGCGGAGTTCCACCGGCTGCTGCGCTCCGCCCTCTCCGCGGTGGACGTCCGGCACCCGGAGATGCTGACGGCGGGCCTGGGGTTCCTCACCGAGCTGCCGCGCGCCGAGGCGCTCGCCCTGCTGCGCGAGCGCCTCGACGGCCTGGCCGCCTGGCGCGCCTCCGTGGCCCCGCCCCTGGACGAGCTGGACCCCGCCGACCACCTCCGCGAGCTGCTCGGCTGGTGGGTCCACTCCGCCGACTCCGCCCGGACCTGGACGCTCGGCGTGATCGAGCGCCTGGAGGCGGGCGCCTACGTCATGGCCGACGAGCGCGGACCGGGCGGCCCCTAGCCGGTCAGGTGTCGACGAACGTCCTCGGGACGATCACCCGCAGGGCGTTGCCGCGCAGCTTGATCGACACCGGGGTGCGGCCGCGGACCTCGCCGTCCACGTCCACCTGCATCGGCGGGTCGGTCTCGATCTCCACGCTGGTCGTGGTGAGGAAGGCGTCGTCCTCCAGCGACCGCCACGGGCCGGTGAGGACGTGCCGGGCCGTGGCCGACGCCAGCCGCAGCCGCCGCTCGTCGCCGAGCCGGTACACCGCCAGCAGCCGGTCGTCCGGGCTGGCGTCGCGGGCGATGCGCTGCCCGCTGTGGTGCGCGCCGTTGGCGACGTTCAGCTGGTGCGTCGCGACCTCGTGCGTCTCGCCGTCGATCGTGATGCGGGCGGTGAACGCCTCGTGGCGGGGCAGCAGGCCCGCCGCCGTCAGCGCGTAGGCGGGGCGCCCGATGAACCGCTTGAGCGTGTGCGGGACGTGCTCGGCCACCTGGACCGACAGGCCGAGGCTGACCATGTTGGCGAAGATGTGCTCGCGGTCGGCGCCCGGCCCCTCGCCCTGCGGGTCGCCCGTCGACTCGAACCAGCCGACGTCGACGTCGGCGACCTTCCCGCCGTCCGGCCGGCCGACGGCGAGGGTCGCGACCGCGCCCGGCAGGTCCAGCGGCAGCTCCAGGCTGCGGGCGAAGTTGTTGGTGGTGCCGAGCGGCAGCACCCCGAGCGCGATGTCGCGGTGCGCCAGGTGCCCGACCGCCTCGGCGACCGTGCCGTCCCCGCCGCCGACGACGACGAGGTCGGGCTCCAGGGCGAGGACGTCGGCGAACAGCTCCCGCAGCCGGGCGGGGTCGGTCACCGGGAAGACGTGCGGGAACTCCAGCCCCGCCTCCCGCAGCAGGCGGCGGGCCGTGCCGTAGAGCCGCCGCCCCCGCCGGGAGCGGGAGTTGATCACCAGCACCGCGCGCCCGCCGTCCGCGATCGCCGACTCCAGCTCCGCCTTGCTCCGCATCTGGACGCTCCGCATCTCTTCCGGTCGCCCCCTTCGTCCGCACCACCCGGAAAGGTACGTGGACCGGAACTCCCGGCCCGACATTTTATAAACCGATTACACAGCGTTGAAACATTCCCGTCAGAGGGAACCTTTACCAGCAGGCACCTCTGGACGACGGGGGCGGATCATGCGGTTGCGCGGCTTGGCGGGGGCGGGACTCATCGTTGCGGTCGCCGGGCTGACCGCGTCCATCGCGGCGGGCGGCACGGCCCCGCCCGGAGCCCCCGCCGACGACGGCGCGACCGTGGTCGGCGAGCGCCGCCCGCGCCGCCGCGTCCTCGACCTGGCCGTGCGTTCCCCCGTCCTGGAGGGCGTCGCGCACGCCCGCCTGCTGCTGCCCCCCGGCTGGTCGCGGGACGCCTCCCGCACCTGGCCGGTGCTCTGGCTCCTGCACGGGGCCTCCGCGGGCCGGGACGGCCACACCGCGTGGAGCGAGCACAGCGACATCGAGGAGCTGACCGAGGACGCCGATGTGATCGTCGTCATGCCGGACGGCGGGCCGTGCGGCAGCTACACCGACTGGTGGAACCGCGGTGGCGGCGGCGCGCCGAAGTGGGAGACCTTCCACCTCGCCGAACTCCGGCAGATCCTGGAACGCGGATACCGCGCGGGCCCGGACCGCGCCGTCGCCGGCAACGCGATGGGCGGGCTCGGCGCGCTGGCCTACGCGGCCAGGCACCGGGGCCTGTTCCGGGCGGCGGCGTCGTTCAGCGGGCCGGTGCACACGCTGCACCGCGACCCGTCCGGGCTCGACGTCGCCGACCTCGTCGAGCTGAGCGTCGCGATCGGCGCGCCGTCGCTCGACTGGACGGACGTGTGGGGCGACCCTGACGAGCAGCGCGTCGTGTGGCGCCAGCACAACCCCTACGACCTCGCGGGCCGGCTCGCGGGGGTCCGCGTGCACGTCAGCGCCGGGGACGGCGCCCCCGGCCCCTTCGACCACCCCGCCAGGGGCGTGCTGGACGCCGCCCCCTGCGACGTGCTGGAGGCCCTCGCCCACACCGTCTCCCGGGAGTTCGCGGGCAAGCTGAAGAAGCTCGGCGTCCCCGTCACCACGCACTTCTACCGGGGCACCCACACCTGGCCCTACTGGCGCCGGGAGTTGCGGGCCGCGCTGCCCGCCCTGCTCGCGGAGATCACCTGAGCGGAGGCTAGTGTCGGGGCGTGGCCGAACCTCGTTCTGATTCAGACGTCCCCGCGTTCTGGCGGTCGCTGGGGCTGCCCGGCATCATCGACGTCCACGTCCACTTCATGCCGCAGCGGCTGATGAGCGCGGTGTGGGGCTACTTCGACGAGGCCGGTCCGCTGATCGGCACCGAGTGGCCCATCCGCTACCGGGACTCCGAGCAGGAGCGGCTGGACTTCCTGCACGGGCTCGGCGTCCGCGCGTTCACCTCGCTCGCCTACCCGCACCGCCCCGGCATGGCCGAGTCGCTGAACGAGTGGGCCGCCCGGTTCGCCGCCCGCGTCCCCGAGTGCCTCCAGTCCGCCACGTTCTACCCCGAGCCCGGCGTCGAGGAGTACGTGCGCCGCGCGCTGGACGCGGGCGCCCGCGTCTTCAAGGTCCACCTCCAGGTCGGCGGCTTCGACCCGCGCCTCAAGGAGCTGGACGCGGTGTGGGGGATGCTCGCCGACGCCGGCGTGCCCGCCCTCGTCCACGCCGGCTCCGGGCCGGTCGCCAACGGCTTCACCGGGCCCGGCCCGTTCGGCGAGGTCCTCGCCCGCCACCCGGGCCTCACCGCGATCGTCGCCCACCTCGGCGCGCCGGAGTTCGAGGGCTTCTTCGCCCTCGCCGACGCCCACGAGCGCGTCCACCTCGACACGACGATGATCTTCACTCGCTTCGCCGCCCTGGCGCCCTTCCCGGACGCGCTGCTGCCCCGGCTGCGCGACCTCGGCCTGGAGGGCCGCGTCCTTCTCGGCACCGACTTCCCGAACATCCCCTACGCGTACGCGCACCAGCTGGAGTCGCTGGCCGCGCTCGACCTCGGCGACGACTGGCTGCGCACCGTCTGCTGGCACGGCCCCGCCGACCTCTTCGGCCTCTCGTAGGCGCCGGACCGAGGCCGTTGCGGCATCCCGAGTATCTCGGACGATCCCCGTGTGGTCGGAGTCAATGCTTCGACTTCTTATTAGGGATAAAACGAGATGGAGTGGATGAATATGGCAGCCGATACGCCTCCGCAGCCCGAGGATGACAAGACCTACCCGCAGGTCATCTTCAGCGGGCCCAAGGAGGACCTCGACAAGCTGGTCAAGGAGACGGCGGAGAATCTTGGCGTCGACCCGAAGGCGGGCAAGATCAAGAGCTGACGAACCGACCTTGTTGTTGCCTGACCGTTGATTGTTAACCGCTGGCCCCGCACAGAGTGCGGGGCCAGCCTTTTTTCACCAGTTTTCACACGGGGTGCCAGGTCAGCGCGGGACGGCGCGCTCCGTCCTTGACAGGCCGGGTCCCTCCGCCGACTGTGGGAGCGCTCCCACTCACTCGACCGAGGACCCCGCATGAGAACGACCCTGACCGCGAGACTCCGGCGGACCCGCCTCGTCCCGATCATCATGGCCGTGCTGCTGGCGCTGGCGTTCGTCCAGGCCGCGCCGCGCCCGGCCCGCGCGGCCGGCGCCGGCTACTGGCACACCAGCGGCCGGCAGCTGCTCGACGCCGCCGGGCAGCCGGTGCGGATGACGGGCATCAACTGGTTCGGCGCCGAGACGTCCAACTACGCCCCGCACGGCCTCTGGTCGCGCGGCTACAAGGACATGCTCGACCAGATCAAGAGCCTGCGGTACAACACGCTGCGGCTGCCCTACAGCAGCCAGCTGTTCGACTCCGGCAGCGCACCGAACAGCATTGACTACTCCAAGAACCCCGACCTGCAGGGGCTGAACGGGCTGCAGATCCTGGACAAGATCATCGCCTATGCGGGGCGGATCGGGCTCAAGGTCGTCCTCGACCGGCACCGCCCGGACTCCGGCGGCCAGTCGGCGCTCTGGTACACCGCCGCCTACCCCGAGTCGCGCTGGATCTCCGACTGGACGATGCTCGCGCGGCACTACGCGGGCGACCCCACGGTGATCGGCGCCGACCTGCACAACGAGCCGCACTCCCCGGCCTGCTGGGGCTGCGGCGACCAGAGCAGGGACTGGCGGCTGGCCGCCGAACGGGCCGGCAACGCGATCCTCGCGGCCGAACCGAACTGGCTGATCATCGTCGAGGGCGTCAACGACCACGGCGGCGACAACTACTGGTGGGGCGGCAACCTCCAGGGCGCCGCGCAGTACCCGGTGCGGCTGAACGTCGCGAACCGGCTCGTGTACTCCGCCCACGACTACGCCACGTCGGTGTACCCGCAGCCGTGGTTCGACGACCCGTCCTTCCCCTCCAACCTGGCCGGGATCTGGGACAAGAACTGGGGCCATCTCTACAAGAACAACGTCGCGCCGGTCCTGCTCGGCGAGTTCGGGACGACGCTGAGCGACCCGCGCGACCAGACCTGGCTGCGCACCCTCATGGCCTACCTCGGCAAGGGCACCGGCGGGATCTCCTTCACCTTCTGGTCGTGGAACCCCAACTCGGGCGACACCGGCGGCATCCTCAACGACGACTGGACGACCGTGAACACGGCGAAGCAGTCCTACCTCGACCCCTACCTGCTCGGCGCCGGCGATCCGGGCGGCGACCCCGGCGATCCGGGCACGCCGGGGACGTCCTGCAAGGTCGCCTACACGGTGCAGAACAGCTGGTCGGGCGGCTTCACCGCCCAGGTCACCATCACCAACAGCGGGTCCTCGGCGCTGAACGGCTGGACGCTGGAGTTCGCTTTCCCCGGCGACCAGAAGATCGGCCAGGGGTGGAGCGCTGCCTGGTCGCAGAGCGGCGCGGCCGTCACCGCCAAGAACCTCGACTGGAACGCCTCGATCGCGCCCGGGGCCTCGCTCTCGATCGGGTTCCAGGCGACCGGCTCGGCGAGCGGCGCGCCCGCCGCGTTCGAGGTCGACGACAAGGCATGCGAGGTGTGACATGACCCGGAAGGCCTGGCTCGCCGTCGTCGCGGCCGCCGCGCTCCTGCCGTGGGCCGCGCCCCCGGCGCGGGCCGCGGACGGCCCCGCGCTCACCGTCGACCCGTCCGCGTCCCGGCACGCGATCAGCCCCTACGTCTACGGGATGAACTTCGCCGCCGAAGACCTCGCCAAGGAGCTGCGCCTCCCCGTCCGGCGATGGGGCGGCAACGCCACGAGCCGCTACAACTACCTCTACGACGAGACCAACCGGGGCTCGGACTGGTACTTCGAGAACGTCCCCGGCCCGGCACCGGACCCCGCCAAGCTCCCCGACGGGTCCGAGACCGACCAGTTCACCGACCAGGACCGCCGGACCGGCACCGGCACCCTCCTCACCGTCCCGCTGATCGGCTGGACGCCCAAGGGCCGCGACTACACCTGCGGGTTCGGCATCGCCAAGTACGGGCCGCAGCAGGGCGCCGACACCCAGTGGCGGCCCGACTGCGGAAACGGTGTGAAGCCGGACGGGACGAACGTGACCGGCAACGACCCGGCCGACACCAGCGTCCCGGCCGGCGCCCAGTACGTCACCGACTGGCTGTCCCATCTGACGGGCAAGTACGGCCGGGCCGACGCCGGCGGCGTGCGCTTCTACAACCTCGACAACGAGCCCGACCTCTGGCACGCCACGCACCGCGACGTCCACCCGGACGGCGCCGGCTACGACGAGATGCGCCGCCAGACGTACGCGATCGCCTCGGCCGTGAAGGCCGCCGACCCCAGCGCCAGGACGCTCGGCCCCGTCGGCTGGGGCTTCCAGTCGCTGACGATGTCGGGCCTCGACAAGCAGACCTGCGACCGTGAGGGCGGGGACTGCTGGTCGAACCCGCCTGACCGGGCGGCCCACGGCGGCGTCCCGTTCGCGGACTGGTACCTGCGGCAGATGAAGGCGTACGAACAGGAGCACGGGACCCGCATCCTCGACTACTTCGACGAGCACATCTACCCGCAGCAGGCCGGGGTGTCCTCCGGCGACCCCGGCGACGCGGCGACCCAGGAGCTGCGGCTGCGCTCCACCCGGCAGCTGTGGGACCCCGCCTACACCGACGAGAGCTGGATCGGGCAGCCGATCAACTACATCCCGCGGATGCGCGAACTCGTGAACCAGAACTATCCGGGCACCAAGCTGGCGATCACCGAGTACAACTGGGGCGCGCTCGGGCACCTGAACGGGGCGCTGGCCCAGGCGGACGTCCTCGGGATCTTCGGGCGGGAGGGCCTCGACCTGGCCACGCTGTGGGCGCCGCCGGGCACGTCGGACCCGGGCGCCTACGCCTTCCGCATGTACCGGAACTACGACGGCGCGGGCGCCTCGTTCGGCGAGACGTCCGTCCGCGCGTCGAGCGCGGACCAGGGCAGGCTCGCGGTGTACGCGGCGGAGCGCTCGTCCGACAAGGCGCTCACCCTGATGATCGTGAACAAGTCGCTCACCGACGACCTCACCAGCACGGTCTCGATCGCCGGACGGTCCGGCCCGGCGACCGGGCGCGTCTACCGGTACGGCGGCGCCGACACGTCCGCGATCGTCCGCGCCCCGGACGCGGCGGTCGGCGCGGACGGGTTCACCTCGACGTTCCCCGCGTCCTCGATCACCCTGGTCGAGATCCCGGCGGACGGCGGCCCGGCCGCCGCGGCCTGCGAGGCCGGCTACTCGGTGCAGAGGCAGTGGGGGACCGGCTTCACCGCGCAGGTCACCGTCGCCAACACCGGGACCTCGCCCATCGAGGGCTGGACGCTGGGGTTCGGCTTCGCCGCGGGCCAGCGCGTCACCCAGGGCTGGAACGCCGCCTGGTCGCAGAGCGGCCCGGACGTGACCGCCCGCAACCTCGACTGGAACCGCACCATCCGGCCGGGAGGCTCGGTGACGATCGGCTTCAACGGATCGAGCGGCGGGACGAACCCGCCGCCGGCGGCCTTCAAGGTCAACGGCGCCGCCTGCACCACCCGCTGATCACGGGGCGGCGCGGCCGCGCGGCCCTAGTGGTCGCACGGCGCGCCGCCCGCGTGCTCGTGGTCCTCGACGGCCTCCGCCACGTGGCGGGGGCCGTGCGCGTCGTCGCAGTGGACGTGGCCGCCGCCGGAGGGCTCGGCCACGTGGTCGACCTCCAGCGTCGTGTGCGTGATCGCGTAGGTGTCGCGCAGCAGCTCCTGCAGGTCGCGGCGGACGGCGTGGCAGTCGCCCTGGGAGTCGACGAGCACGTGCGCCGACAGCGCCGGATAGCCCGAGCTGACCTCCCACACGTGCAGGTCGTGGACCTCCTCCACGCAGGGGCGCCCGGCGAGCCGCGCGCCGAGCTCGGACGGGTCGATCCCGGCGGGCGCGGCCTCCATGAGCACCCGGCCCGCGTCCCGCAGCAGCCGGTACCCGGCCTTGAGCATCAGCGCGGCGACCACCAGCGAGGCGATCGCGTCCGCGCGGGCGAAGCCCGTCGTCCACACCACCAGGCCCGCGACCGCGGTGGCGACGAACGCGAACAGGTCGTTCAGGATGTGCTGGAACGCTCCCTCGACGTTCAGGCTGCGCCGGTCCGCCCGGCTGATCAGCATCGTCGCCGCGATGTTGACGGCGATGCCCGCGAGCGCCGTCCAGAAGACGAACTGGCCCTCCACCGCGGGCGGCTCGACCAGCCGCCGGACGCCCTCGTACACGAAATAGACGGTGAGCAGGATCAGCGTCAGCCCGTTCAGCTGCGCGGACAGGATCTCGGCGCGGCGCAGGCCGAAGGTGTACCCGCCCTTCGGCGGGCGGGCGGCGATGCGCATCGCGACCAGCGCCAGCGCGATCGCGAACGCGTCGGTCATCATGTGCGCGGCGTCGGTGATCAGCGCCAGCGATCCGGCGAGCAGGCCGACGACCACCTCGCCCGACATGTAGGCGATGATCAGCGCGAGCGCGCCGGTCAGCAGCCGCCGGTCGGCGCCCGCGGAGACGGCGTGCCCGTGCCCGTGGCCGTGCCCCCGCTTCCCGGGCGCGTCCTCGCGGTCCCCGATCATGTGCCTTCCTCCCCGTGGCCGACGTGGGTGAGGGCGAGGTCGAGCAGCAGCCGGACGTGCGAGTCGTCCAGCCGGTAGTAGGCCATCCGGCCGGCGCGGCGCACGCGCACGACGCGGTTGGCGCGCAGCAGGCGCAGCGCGTGCGAGACCGCCGACTCCGAGTGCCCGCAGGACGCGGCGATGTCGCACACGCACATCTCTCCCCCTTCGAGCAGCGCGGTGATCACCCGCAGCCGGCCGGGGTCGGACAGCAGCCCGAACACCTGCGCCAGCTCGGTGATCGTCTCCCCGTCCGGCAGGGACGCCGAGACGGCGGCCACCTTCGCGGCGTCGACCACGCGGACCGCGCAGGCGTCCGGGGCGATGACATCTGAAGCACTGCTCATATGAACAAAGATAGCGCACGCGGTCAGGAGACCCCGGACGCGGGCTCCTTCGACGGCGGCAGGGAGACCGGCCCGTGCCCGCCGTCACCCGGCGTCTGCTTCCCACCGGCGTCCGTACCCGGGTCCTGCGTGGTCACGCCCGGAGACGGGGACGAGAGCGCGGGACCCGGCGTCTGCGGTCCGGGCGTCTCGGTGTCCGGTGTCTGACCGCCGGGCGTCTCCGGGCCGGGCGTCTCCGCACCGGGCGTCTCCGGTCCGGGCGACTCGGTGCCGGGCGTCTCCAGACCGGAGCCGGACGGCGCGGGCGAGTCGCTCGCCACGACCTCCGTCTCCGTCGGCGGCAGCGCGGTCGGCGGCCCGTCCGCCGCCCCCTCGGTGGCGCGGGGCCGCTCGAACCCCATCGTGGCCTCCGGGTTGACGAGGACGAAAGTGACGATCGTCCCCTTCTGGGAATCCCGCGGCCGGATTCGGGTGACATTCCCCTTCTCGAATCCCGGCCAGGACCGGCCGCCGTACGACGCGTTCCGGGTGGAGATCTTTTTATCGGGCGGAGTGAGGGGATTGCCGCAATTGCACTTCACCGTGGGCACACCGTAACCATTGACCAGAACGCCCATTCCCGCCTGCAGGACGGCGGGGTCGCTCGTCGGCCTCCCGTCCCGGTACCCGTGGTTGGTGACCAGCGTGTCGGTGCGCAGCAGGACCGGCGTCTGCCGCGACACGTACCGCGGGATGTCGTCCACCGGGATCCCCTGCACCCGCGCCCACGCCCGCGCCTTCTCGGGATGGGTCCGCAGGAAGGCGGCGAGCTTCTCCCTGTCGCAGGTCGAGGCCTGGCGCGTCCCGCCGTAGAGTCCCGGCGAATCCCCCTCCTTCGTGCCGCCCGCCTGCGGCCTCGCCTTCACGCCGGCCTTGTCGGTGCCGGACGCCAGCGTGTACGGGTCGGGCCCCGGCGATCCCACCGTCAGCCGCGTGATGGTCGCGCCGGCGTCCCCGCAGCCGGTCAGCGCTCCCGCCGCCACGATGGCCGCGACGGCCCCCGCCAGCGGCACGGCGCCGATCCCGGACCGCGCAATCGTCGAACGAATCTGCAGCATCTTCTTCTCCCGCTTCGGGCTCGCCGAACCTATACTCTTCGATGCCGGGCGGAGCGGTTTTGTGCCCGCGGGAATGCTCAATTTTTTTCGAGGGGGTACGAATGGCGGGTCCGGTTCCCCTCACCGCGGCCGATCCCACCAGCCTCGGCCGCTGGGAGCTTCTCGGCCGGCTCGGCGCCGGCGGCCAGGGCACGGTGTACCTCGGCCGGCCCACCGAGACGGGCCGGGGGCCGTCCCGCGTCGCCGTCAAGCTGCTGCACGCCCAGCTCGTCGGGGACGCCGACGCGCGGGAGCGGTTCGTGCGCGAGATGGCCGTCCTGGAGCGGGTCGCCGGGTTCTGCACCGCGCAGATGCTCGCCGCCGACGTCGCGGGCGACCGCCCCTACATCGTCAGCGAGTACGTGCCGGGGCCGTCGCTGCGCGCCCTGGTCCGCGAGGAGGGCCCGCGCACCGGCGCGGCGCTCGACCGGCTCGCGATCAGCTCGGTGACGGCGCTGTCGGCGATCCACCGCGCGAACATCGTGCACCGCGACCTCAAGCCGCAGAACGTGCTGATGGGCCCGGACGGGCCGCGCGTGATCGACTTCGGGATCGCCCGCGCGTTCGACGCGAGCGCGACGATGACGAGCCAGGTCGTCGGGACGCCCGCCTACATGGCCCCCGAGCAGTTCACCGGGCGGGTCGGGCCGTCGGCCGACCTGTTCGCCTGGGCGAGCACCCTGCTGTTCGCCGCCACCGGCCAGGACCCCTTCGCGGGCGGCCCGCTGCCCGCGGTGATGTACCGGATCCTGCACGAGACGCCCGCCCTCGGCGCCCTGCCCGCCCCGCTCGCCGAGGTCGCCGCCGCCTGCCTCGCCAAGGAACCGCAGGCCCGCCCCACCTCCGAGGACGTCCTGCTGTGGCTGCTCGGCGAGAGCGAGCGGCACGCCCGGCTGGAGATCCCCGCCGAGTACCTCACGGAGGACTTCGCCGGCTCGACGTCGCCGGTCCCGGGCCCCGCGCCCGAGGCCGCGCCGCAGCCGGCCGCCGACACGTTCGCCCAGACGTCCTGGGAGCAGACGCCGACCTGGCCCGGTCCGTCCACGTCGGCGCCCCCCGCACCCGCACCGCCATCGCCCGCACCGCCATCGCCCGGCCCCGCGCCCGCCCCCGGGCCTGCGGCCGGAGCCGCGGCCGCGCTCGGAACCGCGGCCGGCCCCGCGCCCGTGCCCGGCCCCGCGCCCGCTCGGCGGTTGCGGTCGCCCCGGACCCTGCGGCGCGGCCCGGCGGTCGTGGCGGGGCTGCTCCTCGCCGGGCTGCTCGCCGCCCTCGACGTCGCCGCCCTCGCGATCCTGATCGCCCGGCCGCCGCTCAGCGAGGGCCACCGGGGCGGCCTGCTGCCCGTGGTCGCCTCGTCCTTCGCCGTCGTCGCCGTCGTCACCCTGGTCGGGGTTATCCTGGCGTGGCGCGGCAGCCGGCCCGCCGCGGGGACGGTGATGGCCGCCCGCGTCGCCCGCGTCGCGATGTGGGCGGCCTGGGGCGCGCTCGTGGAGATCCAGCCGTCCGCCCTCGCCGGCCACGCCGTGCTGACCGCCCTGGTGGTGGTCCTCCTGGTCCGCGGCCTGTCCCGGTCACCCGTCTGAGGCGCTCACCGGTCTCCCGCGGCGCGCTCGGACCACTCCTTGAGGTCGCGGCGCTCGATGGCCGCGGCCATCAGGCCGGGGAAGGCGTCGGGGGTGCACGCGAAGGCCGGGACGCCCATCGCGGCCAGGGCGGCCGCGTTGTCGTGGTCGTAGGCGGGCGCCCCCTCGTCCGACAGGGCGAGCAGCACGACGACCTGCACGCCCGCCGCCGTGAGCGCCGCGACCCGCTGCAGCATCTCGTCGCGGATCCCGCCCTCGTACAGGTCGCTGATCAGCACGAGGGTCGTCTCGGCCGGGCGCGCGACCAGGCCCTGGCAGTACGCGACGGCGCGGTTGATGTCGGTGCCGCCGCCGAGCTGCGTGCCGAACAGCACCTCCACCGGGTCGTGGAGCTGGTCGGTGAGGTCCACGACGCTGGTGTCGAACACCACCAGCGACGTGCGCAGCGACCGCATCGACGCCAGCACCGCCCCGAAGACGCTCGCGTACACCACCGACGCCGCCATCGAGCCGCTCTGGTCGATCGCGAGCACCACGTCCCGCTTGACGGCCTGCCGCCGCCTGCCGTACCCGATCAGCCGCTCCGGCACGAGGGTGCCCTGGTCGGGCAGGTAGTGGCGCAGGTTCGCGCGGATCGTGCGGTCCCAGTCGACGTCGGCGAGCCGCCGCGGGCGCAGCACCCGCGCCGACCGGTCCAGGGCCCCGCCGACGGTCGAGCGCGTCCGCTGCGCGAGCCGCCGCTCCAGGTCGCGCACGACGGTGCGGACCACCGCGCGCGCCGACTCCCTGGCCTTGTCGGGCAGCACCCGGTTCAGTGACAGGAGCGTCCCGACGAGGTGGACGTCGGGCTCGACCGCGTCGAGCATCTCCGGCTCCAGCAGCAGCCGGGTGAGGTCGAGGCGGTCGATCGCGTCCTTCTGCATCACCCGCACGACGCTCGACGGGAAGTAGGCGCGGATGTCGCCGAGCCAGCGGGCCACGGAGGGCGCCGAGTCGCCGAGCCCGGCGCTGCGCCGCCCCGGCCGGGGCCGCCCCTCGCCGCCGCCGGCCCCGTAGAGCCGCTCCAGGGCGCCGTCCATGCGGACGTCGTCGCCGTCCAGCGCCACGCCCGTCCCGTCGGCCTGGTCACCGCCCAGTACCAGGCGCCAGCGCCGCAGCCGGTCGTCCGCGCCCTCGCCGGTCGGGCTCTCGTTCGTCATGCAGGCCTCTCCCATCCGAGGATCCGCAGGGCCGTGGCGGTGGCCGGCGCCGCCCGGGCCTCGTCGACGTCGTCCTCCAGGGGCCGGGCCCGCCCGGCGGGGGCGCGGTCGCGGCGGCGGAGCCGCTCGCCGATGGCGCGGCGCTCGGCGGCGGGGTAGGCGCCGAACGTCCGGCGCAGCAGGGGCAGGACGTCGGTGAACGAGTCGGCGGGCAGTCCGGCGATCCACCCGTCGACGAGCCGCAGGAGCGCCTCGTCGTGCATGAGCAGCAGGCCGCCGCCCGCGAGGAAGCCCTCGACCCAGGCGGCGGCGCGGTCGGGCGCCTCCCCGACGGACACGGCGCGCGCCATCCGGTCGGGGACGTCGTGCAGCCGCCCGGCGTCGAGCAGAAGGCGGGTGAGGCGGCCCTCGATGAGGCCGTGCAGGGAGCCGGGGCGGCCGAGCAGGCCCTCCAGGGTGCGGCGCCAGCGCTCGATGTGGCCCTCGTCGTCGAGCAGGGCCAGGGCGCCGTGGACGGCGTCGACGTGCCCGAGGAACTCGCGGGCGGCGTCGTCGTCCAGCCCGGTGATCGCGGGCGGGAGCCCGACGCAGACGCGGACGACGAGGCCGTCGACCACCGCGGCGAGCGGGCCGGTGGAGGTGCCGCGGACGTCGCCGTAGCGCAGCGCGCGGACCAGCGCAGGCATGGCCGCCATCAGGTGCGCGACGTCGGCGTCGACCGCGGCGCGGTCGGCGAGCGCGCGCATGACCGCGGGGAGCGCCTCGCCGAGGTCGGCGAGCAGGCAGCGCTCGGCCACGGCGGTGAGGTCGGCGAGGGCCGTGGCGCTCTCGGCCGCCTCCCGCGCGCGGGCGGTGCTCGCGCCGCGCACGGTGGTGCCCCACGCGCTCGCCTCGATCAGCTCCACGTCGAACTCGGGCCGCCAGAGCAGCGTCCACGTCTCGCGGAACGTGCCCTTGGAGCGGCTCTCCGATGGGACGCCCCAGTGCACGTCCAGCATGCGGAGCCGGTGCAGCAGGCGGCTGCGCTCCAGGTCGGTGGGCTTGCGCAGGTCGAGGTCCTGCTCCTTCTCGAGCGCGGACGGCCTGAGCCTGAGCCGCCGCTGCTCGGCCTGCAGGTCGCGCTGCAGCGGCACCATCGGGGTCCGCTCCGGGACGGCGCCGAGCCGCTCGCCGACGACCATCCGGTCCTGGATGAGCCGGACGGGCAGGTCGGCGCCCTCGCACAGCACGGCCCGCGTCGCCTCGGTGACCTCGTCCAGCCCGGCGAGGGGGCGCCCGCGCAGCGCGGCCAGGGCTTCGGCGAGCCGGACGGCCTCGATCACATGCGCGGAGGAGACGTGCAGGTCCTCCTCGCGCAGGACGCGGGCGGCGGCGGTCAGCCACCGCTCGATCGGGCGGTCGCGGGCCGCGAACAGGTGGTGGTACCAGCCGGGGGAGCGCACGCCGGCGCCGTACCCGGACCGCCCGGCGAGCCGCCCGTGCGTCCACGGCACCCACGTCATCGCGACCTTGGTCTTCGGCAGGCCGCGCAGCGTCTGGTCGTCGCGGCTCGCCGGGACCTTGGCGCGCAGCGCCGGGACGTGCCACGCCCCGCAGACCACGGCGACCCGCTCGTGGCCCTCCTTGAGCGCGCGGCGGACCGTCCGGCGCATGTGGGCCTCGCGCCGCTCCTCCCTCGGGGCCGGTTCGAGCTCGCCGCGCAGCTCCGCCATGGCCTCGGCGATGGCGGGGAACGGGGACGGGCCGCCGTGGCGGTGCTCGACCACGTCGTCCCACCACCGCTCGGCGTCGTCGTACCCGGCGGCCTTCGCCAGCCAGCCGAGCGGGTCGAGCCTGATCCCCTCCTCGGGCGGCTCCTCCTCGGCGGGCGCGAGCTGGTTCGCGGCGGGAAGGTCGCAGAACCGGACGGGCACGCCCGCCGACAGCGCGTACCTGACCGCCTGCCATTCCGGACTGAACTCGGCGAACGGCCAGAACGCGGCCCTGCGGTCGCCGTCGGCGGGCGCGGCGGAGTAGGCGAGCAGCGCGACCGGCGGCACCATCGCCGGATCGCCGGCCAGCTCCACGATCGCGTCGGCCTCGGGCGGCCCCTCGACCAGCACCGCGTCCGGCTTGAAGTCCTCCAGCGCACCCCGCAGCGCGCGGGCCGACCCCGGCCCGTGGTGCCGGATGCCGAAGACTTCGACCTGGCTCAAGAGACCTCCCGGCAGGCGCGGTAGAAGTCCCGCCACTCGGTGCGGTCGCGGACGACCGCCTCCAGGTACTCCTGCCACACGACGCGGTCCGACACCGGGTCCTGGACGACGGCGCCGACGATCCCGCCCGCCACGTCGGCGGCGCGCAGCACCCCGTCGCCGAAGTGCGCGGCCAGGGCCAGCCCGCTGGTGATCACCGAGATGGCCTCGGCGGTGCTGAGGGTCCCGCTGGGCGACTTCAGCTTGGTGCGCCCGTCGGCGGTGGCCCCGGACCGCAGCTCCCGGAACACCGTGACGACGCGCCGGATCTCCTCCAGGCCGGCCGGGCTCTCGGGCAGCTCCAGCCCGGCGCCGATCTGGTCGACGCGGCGCGCGACGATCGCGACCTCGTCCTCGGCGGACTCCGGCAGCGGCAGCACGACCGTGTTGAACCGGCGGCGCAGCGCGCTGGACAGCTCGTTCACGCCCCGGTCGCGGTCGTTGGCGGTCGCGATGACCGTGAAGCCCTTGCGCGCCTGCACCTCGGTGTTCAGCTCGGGCACGGGCAGCGTCTTCTCCGACAGGACGGTGATGAGGGCGTCCTGGACGTCGGAGGGCATCCGGGTCAGCTCCTCGATGCGGGCGACGGCGCCGCGCCGCATCGCGCGCATCAGCGGGCTCTCCACCAGCGCCCGCTCCGAGGGGCCCTCGGCGAGCAGCCGCGCGTAGTTCCAGCCGTAGCGGATCGCCTCCTCCGCCGTGCCCGCCGTGCCCTGCACGAGCAGCGTGGAGTCGCCGCTGATCGCGGCGGCGAGGTGCTCCGACACCCAGGTCTTCGCCGTGCCGGGGACGCCGAGGAGCAGCAGCGCCCGGTCGGTCGCGAGCGTCGCCACCGCGACCTCCATCAGCCGGCGCGGCCCCACGTACTTCGGGCTGATCGCCGTGCCGTCCGGCAGTTCCCCGCCGAGCAGGTACGTGGTGACCGCCCAGGGCGACAGGCGCCAGCCGGGCGGGCGGGGCCGGTCGTCGTGCTCGGCCAGCCGCGCCAGCTCGCCGGCGTGCTCCTGCTCGGCGTGCGGCCGCAGCACGGCGCCCGCGGTCGGCGCGGGGGAGCCGTTGTCGAGGCCCCCCGGGCGTGCCTGTTCGGTCACTGGTCAAGCTCCTTCAGCATCTCGTCGCGGAAGCGCAGGGTCGCGATCAGATCGGTGACGGCCCGCGGGGCGGCCGGCCCGAGGGCCGCCAGGCGGGCCGCGGCGCCAGGGTCGAGCCGCTGGTCGGCGAGGCGGCACAGCTGCGTGATCAGGTGCTCGTCGCGGCGGGTGGGGCTTTCGGCGGACGCGCTGAGCGTCCCGACCACCGCCTCCGCGAGCGGCCCGGCCCACGGGCCGGGCACCCGTTCCAGGACCCGCAGCAGATCGGGCCGCCCCTCCACCCAGCGGATCAGGTCGGCCGCCGCCGGGTCGCGCTCCGGGCCGGGCAGGACCGACAGCAGGTCGGCGAGGGCCTCCGGCTCGTCCACCATGACGCCGCCCCGGAGCAGCGCCCGCGCCCATGCGGTGTCGCGCTGGCCGAGGGCCGCGCGGGCCCAGCCGATGTGGACGTCGCGGCCCTCGGAGTCGGAGACGGGCAGGCACACGATCTCGACGGGCGGCAGCCCGAACAGCTCCGTCCAGGTGGACAGCGGGGTGCGGGCCAGGATCTCGCGCAGCCACGCGGCCCGCGTCCCCACCGGCGCGCCCCCGCCGCGCGGCGCGAACGACCCGGTCGGATGGAACGGGACGCCGTCGCGCGCCATGTCCTCGTCGTGGGCGCGGGGCGGCTCCACCCGGATCCACGTCTGCCTGCGGCCCCGGACCGTGCGCTCCTCCGTCGACAGGCAGGCCCGGGCACGCGCCGCCATGCGCTCCCCGTACGCCGAGCCCGGCATGCGGGCCAGCAGGTCGGACGCGAGCTGCCGGACGTCCTTCCCCCGGTCGCCCAAGGCCGCTTCGAGGAATTCCTCGTCGTCCAGGGAGAGCCCGTGCGCGAACGTGGCGACGAACGCCGCACGGTCGGGCGCCGGCTCCTTGGCCCAGGTCTCCTGGAGGAGTTCGCGCGCGCGCCGCGGCTCGGTCTCGCGCAGCATGGTCAGGTAGGCCACGCGCCGGTTGCGGGTGCCGGTCTCCCACACTTCGGGGCCGCCGCCGGGGTCGTCGCCCGAACCCACCAGGTAGGCCCAGTCGGTGTTCTGCAGGGCCAGCCACACGCCGCGCCGCCCGCACGCCCGAGCGATCGACGGCCGCAGCATCCGGTCGCTCCGCCCCCGCTCCAGCAGGTCGGGCAGCGACTGGGCGGGCACCCGCAGGCCACGGGCGGCCGCCGCGTCCAGCCATTCGGGCAGCACCCGGATCTGCTCGCCGCCGAGGATCCTTCGCAGCCGGGCCGCCGCCGCCCTCGCGACCGCCGGGACGTCCTCCACCGGGGCCAGCGCCACCGGCTCGGCGGGCGTGCCCGGCGGGACCTGCCCCGCCCGCCGCCGGACGGCCAGCAGCGCCGCCTGGTCGAGCAGCCGCCCCGCCTTGTCGCCGTCACCGTCCCCGTCGCCGCCGGGCGCCTCCGCCAGGACGGGCGGGTCGCGGCGCTCGGTGCCGAGCAGCGCGGCGGTGACGTGCTCGTCCCACGTCGTCACAGGATCACCGTCCCCTCGTCGTCGTGCCACGCGGCCAGCGGGCGCAGGCCGCGCGGGCGCCACTCACCGGCCAGGGTGACCGGCCCGCCGCCCGACAGCGCGAGCAGCCGCCACGGATCGCCCATCCGGAGCGGCAGCGAGTCACCGGCGCCGTCGACGACGTGCAGGTCTCCTCCTTCGGTGCGCGCGACGCGGACGTCCTCCAGCGTCGCGGGCCAGCGGTCCAGCCACGGGTCGAGCGCGAGGGCCGCCGCGTGCTCGTCCAGGAAGCCCCGGACGGACGTCCCCGCGGGCGCGCCCCGCATGGGCGACCCGTACCGGTCGGCGACCAGGGCCCGCAGCGGCTGCCCTCCCGGGTAGAAGGCCAGCTCCGCATCGACCTGCGTACCCACGACGAGCGAGCCGTCCAGGGACGTGCCCGGCGCGGCGAAGGACAGCACGAGCGCGGGGCGCCCCGTCCGGTTCCCGCGGAGCCACACCCGCCGCGTGGTGAGAAGGTCTTGCGCGGTGTCGCGCGACCCCGTCACCGACCACAGGTCCCGGACGCGCTCCCCGCCGGACAGCACCTCCTCCTGCGGGACGGTGAACCCGACCCGGGAGCGGACGGTCTCGCGCAGCCCTTCGGGCAACTCCTCCTGCCGCTGGTAGGCCCGGACGAGCAGCCGCAGCAACGCGTACTCCTCCAGCAGCCGGCCCGGCCAGCCGGGCCGGCGCGGGATCGCGGCCAGGCCCCTGACCAGCCCCGCGAGCGCCCCCGCCTGCGCGTCGACGAGCCGCCGCGCCGCGTCGTCCCACAGCCGGTAGGGGGCCTTCTCCGCCTGCGCGAGCCCGTGCGCGACCTGGTCGCGGAGCCACTGGTCCAGCTCGGCGAGCCCGTCGTCGACCCGCCTGGCCCGCCGCTCCGCCGTCTTCGGATCACGGGTTCTAGCCGCCGATGAGGCCCGCCGCTCGGCCGCCCGGTCGGCCCGGCCCCCGCCGGTCCGCGACCCACTCGGCGACCCACCCCGGACGATTCCCCGCACCCCCCGGAGCGCCTTCGGCTTGTACGAGGCCGTCCGACCAGAGGAACAAGAGCGCCAGAGCGTGCTTGCACGGGAACTTGCGGCTCGGGCACGTGCACCGGAACGCCGGGCCCGTCAGGTCGGCGCACGTCCGGTAGGCGGACTTGCCGCTGCCCCGGCACTCGCCCCACACGGCCTCGTCGTCGCACCCCGTCGCCGCCCACTTGGCGGGCTTGGCGACGCCGCCCGCCGCCCTGGCGGACGACGCGTCGGGCGCGAGCCCGAGCACCTGCTCACGAGACCACCGATCCGTCACACCCCCGAAACTATCGGCGACCTCGGACAGTCGGCGGCATCGCGGCCCCGGTCCGGCGTCAGCCCACCCCGCCGAAGCCCGGCGGGGTCGGGAAGTCGGGCAGCGAGACGTCCGGGATGAGGAGCGCGCCGCCCGCCAGCAGGGCCACCAGGGCGGTGAGCGCGAACAGGCCCACCCAGGCGAGCCCGGGGACGCCGGTGAGGTGGTGGAGCTGGTCGGCGTCGGAGCTCGGCGCCATGTGCCGGGCCCGCATCCGCTGCAGCTCGATCACCGGGCGGGTGCCGGCCAGCAGCAGGAACCACGCGGCCAGGTAGGCGAACCCGGCCTGCACCGTGGCGCTGCCCAGCCACGACACCGCGAAGACGATCGCGCCCGTGACGATCACCGACAGCGCCCCGTAGGCGTTGCGGATCATGATGAGCATCGCGGCGAGCAGGGCCAGCGTGAACCACAGCATCAGCGTGATGCGGCCGTCCTCCAGCAGCAGCGCGAACAGCAGCCCGAGCAGCGGCGGCGTGACGTACCCCGCCAGCGCCGTGAAGATCATGCCGGGGCCGTGCGGCTTGCCGCGCGACACGGTCACGCCCGAGGTGTCGGAGTGCAGCTTGATGCCGTCCAGCTTGCGGCCGAAGATCAGCGCGACCAGCGCGTGCCCGCCCTCGTGCGCGATCGTGACGGTGTTGCGCGCCATCCGCCAGGTCGGGCCGTGGACCACCGAGGCGAGCGCCACGAGGCCGACGAGGGCCACCAGCCACCATGGCGGATCCGGCTGCGTTCCGGTCACCCGGTGCCACAGGTCGGCGATGCTCACGTTTTCCACGTCCACCTCGGAGTCGTCGTCGCGATGCCCAACACTAGGACGTCCCGGATAACGTTCGCGTTCGGTTCTCTGGCAGACGGACGGGGCATGCCGCCTTCTGTCGCATATGTGATCAATGTCATAGCGAGTCACCCGTAACCCGCCGGACCGGCATCGATCCACCAGGCCGATCTCCGCAATCTCATTCCGGAGCGCCCCGTATAGCAGTTAAGGTGCCTTCGCGCCCCGGGCCAGCGGCCCCCGCTCCCGGCGCGCCGAGAGGGTGAGCGGGGATTGAACGGGGACCGATCCTCCGCGCGGGCCAGCAGCCAGCGCGGTCTTTTCCGATTCTTCCGGCGTGACAGGCTGACCGGCCAGATCGCCGCCGGGCTGGTCGGCGTGCTCGCCGTGGGCGCGCTCGTCTACGGCGTGGGCACCGCCAGCGCGCGGTACCGGCTCTCGGACGTGGGGGCCTGGCTGAGCGCGAGCGGGAAGGGCCTGGTCGTGCACGCCAACGGGCTGGCGGGCAAGGTCGACGGCAAGGCCCCGGTGGTGCCGCAGATGCGCGGCCACCGCATCAAGGTCGTCCAGGACGGCGCGACGGTGCTGCTGGTCGACGAGGACTCCGGCGTCGTCAGCCGGATCGACCCCTCCCAGCTCAAGATCACCAAGAGCCGGCAGGTCGGCGGGCCGGGCATGCAGGTGGTCTCCGGCGGCGGCGCCGCCTACACGGTCGACCTCGTCAAGGGCACGGTCCAGCAGATCGACCCGCTGACCCTGGCCCCGGTCGGCGCCCCCGCCACCCTCACCGCACCGCTCGGGCAGGCCGGGATCGACGCCGGCGGTGCGCTGTGGGTGCCCGTCCCGCAGACCGGCCAGGTGGTCCCGTTCACGTCCGGCCGCCAGGGCGAGCCCGTGGCGGCCGGGAAGGCCGGCGACCGCCTCGCGCTGACGATGGCCGCCGGAACGCCCGTGGTCATCGACAGCACGTCCGCGACGGCGCTGATCGTCCGCCCCGAGGGCACCCGGCGGATCAACCTGCCCGCGCCCGTCGCGCGGGCCGCGAACGGCGTCAAGGTCCCGGCGGTCGCCGACGGGCAGATCGTCCCGATGCTCGGCGAGGGCGGCGCCCTCTACCTGCTGGACACCGGCGTCGGACGGGTCGACTCGGTGGCCCTGCGCGTGCCCGGCCACGCCTTCGAGCCCCCGAACGTCCTCGGGCAGCGCGTCTACCTGCCCGACCGGACGTCCGGCCGGCTGCTGGTCTTCAACACCGAACGCAACGCCTGGGAGCGGCCCGTCGCGGCCACCCGCCCCGGCGGCGCGATCGAGGTCCTCGTCCGCGACCACATGCTGTGGGTGAACGACCCCGACGGCCCCACCGCCCTCGCCTTCGGCCCGGACGGCGGCGTCAAGCGCATCAAGAAGTACGAGGACAAGGTCCCCGGCGGAGCGCGGCGCCCGCTGCCCGTCCAGGCCAACCCGGGCGGCCAGGGCAACCGCAACGGCGGCGGCCGGGGCAACGGCGGCACCACCCCCGTCACGCCGCCGCCGTCCTCCAGGCCGCCGGTGAAGAAGGACCCCACCGCGCCCGATCCGCCCATGCCCGCCGCGTCCGGCGACAACGGCTCGATCAAGGTGCGGTTCACGGCGCCCGCGCAGCCGCAGGGCGTCTACCCGGTGACCCGGTTCGTCCTGCTCGGCCAGAACGGCAGGCCGGTCGCGGGCACGAGACCGGCGCAGTTCCCCGGGAACAGCCAGGGCGGGACGTTCAACGTCGGCGGCCTGACCTGCGACACGACCACCCACCTCTACAAGGTGGCCGCCGAGTACAAGGGGAAGGACGGCAAGCCCGCCTACAGCGAGTCCGGCGAGGTCGGCGCCACCGCCTGCACCGCCCCCGGCCCGCCGACCGGCCTCACAGCGACCCCCGTCAACCACGGAGCCGACCTCACCTGGGCCCCCTCGTCCGGCTTCGACGTCACCTACGAAATCACTTGGGACGGCGGATCGGCCTCGACCAAGGCCACCTCGCACCAGGTGCGGAACCTCGCCAACGCGAGGACGTACTCGCTGAGCGTGACCGCCCGCAACGGCGCGGGATCGTCCACGCCGGTGAGGGCGTCGGCGGATCTCAACCCGGACCCGCACGCCCAGTCCTATCCCGGCCACAACAACGACAACACCAACACGTACCTGCACAGCGGCCCGGGTACCGGCGCGCCGCGCAACGGCCAGTTCCCCAAGGGCTTCACGGGCCAGGTGACGGTGTACTGCCAGCAGAGATCCGACCTGGTCATCGACCAGAACAACCCCAGCCTCAGAAGCAACGTCTGGGACAAGATCCAGTACGACGGTCAGACGCGCTGGGTCAGCGACCTCTACGTGAACACCCCGGGCTCGAACTCGGGGACGTTCTCTTCGTCACTGTGGGAGTGCACCTGATGACCGAGAATCCCGGGACGACCGCGGCGGTGGACGCGGACGCGCTGGCCGGGCGGTTCGCGCAGATGTTCGCGGCGCTGGCGGGCAACATCGAGCGGGTCGTGCGCGGCAAGCGGGAGAAGGTCGAGCTGGCGCTGACCTGCCTGCTGGCGGAGGGGCACCTGCTGATCGAGGACGTCCCGGGCGTCGGCAAGACGACGCTGGCGCGGGCGCTGTCGGCGTCGGTGGAGGCCGAGTGGGCCCGCATCCAGTTCACGCCCGACCTGCTGCCCAGCGACATCACCGGCGTGTCGATCTTCAACCAGGGGACGAGCGCGTTCGAGTTCCACCCCGGACCGATCTTCGCGAACCTGGCCGTCGCGGACGAGATCAACCGCGGCTCGCCCAAGACGCAGTCGGCGCTGCTGGAGGTCATGGAGGAGCGCCGGGTCACCGTCGAGGGCGTCCCGCATCCGGTGCCGCGCCCGTTCATGGTGATCGCCACGCAGAACCCGGTCGACATGGACGGCACCTACCCGCTGCCGGAGGCGCAGCTCGACCGGTTCCTCATGCGGATCTCGATGGGCTACCCCGACCACCAGGCCGAGGTGGCGCTGCTGGCCGGGGCCCCGACCGGCGCGACGCTCGACCAGATGCCGCCGGTGATGAGCCGCGAGGACCTCGCCCGGATGATCGACTTCGCGCAGCGGCTGCACGTCGCGCCGCCCCTGTTCGACTACCTCGTGCGCGTCGTCGCCGCCACCCGCGAGCACCCCGACCTGCGGCTCGGCGCGAGCCCGCGGGCCAGCATCGCGCTGCTGCGCGCCGCGCGGGTGCGGGCCGCGGCGGCCGGCCGCTCCTACATCGTTCCCGAGGACGTGAAGGCGCTCGCGGTGCCGGTCATCGCGCACCGGCTGATCGTCACGCCGGAGGCGGAGCTGCGCGGGCGCTCGGGCGCCGACGTGGTCACCGAGGCGCTGGGCGGCGTCCCGACGCCGCAGGCCGCCGGGGTGTGACGTGCTGACGCCGCTCGGGTGGGGGACGGCGGCCGGGTCGGTCCTGCTGTACGCGGCCGGCTGGTGGCTCGGCTACCCCGAGCCCGCCGTGCTGGCCGTCGCGGGCCTCGCCGCGGTCGGGGCGGCGGCGCTGTGGACGCTGCCGCGCCCGAAGCTGGAGGTCGGCAGGGAGATCGCGCCGGCGCGGGTGGAGCGCGGCGAGCCCGCCGTCGGGGTCCTGCACGTGACGAACAGGGGGCGCGGCGTCCGCGGGCTCAGCGCCGAGGACGCTGCTGGCTCCACCCCGGTCGCGGTCGACATCCCGCGGCTGCGCCCGGGCGGCGGGCGCACCGTGACCTACCGGCTGCCGACGTCCCGGCGCGGCGAGATCCCGGTGGGGCCGCTGCGGCTGGTGCGCGCCGACCCGCTCAGGCTGGCGCGCCGGGTGCGGGAGTACGGGGCGCCGCGGGTCCTGCTCGTCCGGCCGAGGACGGTGCGGCTGGCGCTGCTGCCGTCCGGCCGCGCCCACCACCTGGAGGGCCCGACCAGCGACAGGTCCCCGGCGGGGACGGCGACGTTCCACGCGCTGCGCGAGTACGTGATCGGGGACGAGCTGCGCCACATCCACTGGAAGTCGTCGGCCCGCACCGGGACGCTGATGGTCCGCCAGCTCGTGGACGCCAGCCTGCCGACGACGACGGTCGTGCTGGAGGCGCGCCCCGGCTCGTGGCCGGAGCCCGACGACTTCGAGCTGGCCGTGGACGCGGCGGCGTCGGTGGCGTCCGGTGCCGCGTCGGCGAGCTTCCCCGTCCGGATCCTCACCGGCGACGGCCAGGTGGCCGACACGCGGGGCGGGCCGGACGACGTGGAGGTCCTGCTCGACCGGCTCACCTCCGTCCAGACGCGGGAGGGGCCGCGCTCGGCCGTCGACGCGGTGCGCCGCGTGCGCCCGGGCGGGTCCCTGGTCGTCATCACCCCGGACGCGGCCGAGCTCGGGCGCATCGCGGCCGTCCGCAGCCGCTTCGACCGGATCGTCGTGCTGCGGGTCCGCCCGCGGGAGCCCGCGGCGGCACCGCCCGGCGTCCAGATCGTCGACTTCACCGACCTGGAGGGGCTGGCGGAGGCATGGCGCCGGCTGGGCAGCGCCCGGTGACCAGGTACGCGTCGATCGCCGTGACGGCCTGCCTGGCCGCGGTCGCCGGGCTGGCGTTCCAGCGGGTCTTCGGGCTCGGGCCGGTCGTCCCCGTCGCCGCGGTCGCGGCGGTCGTGCCGACGCTGCTGTGCGGGCTGCTGTCGGGGCCGCGCAAGGACAAGGGCCCGTGGCCGCTGTGGATCTCGCTGGTGCTGACCGTCGTCGCCTGGGCGGGGACGGTCTCGGTCACCGTCCTGCGCCCCGCCCTCGGGGACGGGACGCTGCCGCAGACGCTGCGCGAGGGCGTGCTCGGCTCGTGGAAGTCGATCCTGACGACGCTGCTGCCCGCCCCCGCGAAACCGGAGTACCTCGTCCTGGTCCACCTGGTGGTGTGGCTGGGGGCGTTCGCCGCGGCGGAACTCGCGCTGCGCACGTCGCTGCGCGCCGTGCCGTGCGTGCCGGTGCTCGGCGTGTGGGCGGTCGCGCTGCTGCTCGGGGTGGACGGCCCCGGATCCAACCTGCCGGCGGCCGCCGCGACCGTCGTCCTCACCGCCGTGCTGGTCCTCGTCCGCGCGGACGGACCGGGCTCGGGCGTCGCCTGGCGGCCCCTTCTGATCGGTGTCCCAGCCGCGGCCGTCCTCGGGGCGCTGGCGTTCGCCGCCGGTCCCGTCGTCCCCGTCAGCGCCGACCCCTACAACCCGCGCGAGCAGGTGCAGGCGCCGCCGCCGCAGCAGCGCGACGGCGTCAGCCCGCTGGACCGCGTCGGTGGCTGGCTGCTCAGCCCCGACCAGGTGATGTTCACGGTCGAGTCGAAGCGGAACGAGATCGAGCGGCTCGCCGTCCTGGACCGGTTCGACGGCGTGACGTGGTCGTCCACGGCGCGGTTCGTCCCGACCGGGAGCCGCGTGCCGCAGGGGCCGGACCCCGATCGGGAGCACGAGGTCGCGCAGCGCATCACCATCCGCGACCTGCCAGGGGTGTGGGTGCCCGCCGCCGACCGGCCGCGGGAGGTCACCGGGCTCCCCGTCGTCGTCGACCCCGGCAGCGGCGCGCTGGCCGCCGCGCAGCCGCTGCGCCCCGGCCAGGCCTACCGCGTCGACTCCGTCGTCCCCGAATGGACGGCCGACGACCTCGCCGGTGCGGCCGTCGCGAACGACGCCGAGGCCAGGGCGGCGCGAGAGCTGCCGTGGGGGCCCGGCGCGAAGGAGCCGCCCGTCCAGATCGCCGAGTTCCGCAGGTTCGCCCAGGCCGCGACGCAGGGCGCCGTGTCGCCCATCCAGAAGGCCGCGATGCTCGCCCAGTACCTCAAGCGCTACGCCCGGTACGACGTCACCGCCCCGCCTGGGCACAGCTACCGGCAGCTCGACTACTTCCTCGGCGAGGGCAGGCGCGGCACGCCCGAGCACTTCGCGACCGCCTACGCCCTGCTCGCCCGGACGATCGGCCTGCCGTCCCGCGTCATCGTCGGCTTCGACGGCGGCGACCGCGCGGGCGACACCGTCCAGGTCCGGTCCGGGGACGTGATGGTGTGGCCCGAGGTCAAGTTCGACGGGCTCGGCTGGATCCGGTTCAACCCGCTCCCCGACAGCGCGCGCCGGTCCAAGAAGAACGACTCCGTCGCGGCGGGGGAGACCGAGCAGAAGCTGGAGCAGGCCCAGAAGAACGCGGCCTCCCAGCAGCGTGGCCAGGGGCCGGGCGACACGACGCAGAAGGCCCCGGAGAAGCCGGGCACCGCGGGCGACCGGCCCGCGCCGTGGTGGGTGTTCGCCTCAGTCGCGGTGGGCGTGCTCGTCATCGGCTACCTGGGCGCCGTCCTCCTCGCCCCCGCCCTGCGGACGCGGCGGCGCAGGGCCGGGACGCCCGCCGCCCGCATCACCGGCGCCTGGCACCAGGCCCTCGACCACCTCGCCGACGTCGGCCTGTCCACGGCCCGGACGCTGACCGCGCACGAGGTCGCCCGCTTCGGCGCGTCCGCCGTCGGCGACGACGCCCACGGCCACCTCGGGCCGCTCGCCGACCTCGTCAACCGCAGCCGCTTCGCCGCGTCCCACCCGGACCCCGGCGCCGCCGAGCGCGCGTGGCGGCACACCGACGAGCTCGGGCGCCTCGTCACCGCGCGGGCCGGGCGGCTGCGCCGGCTCCGGCGCCGCCTGCACCCGCGGTCGCTGCGGGACCGCCGGGCCGTCAGGACGCGGGGACGCTGACCGCGATCTCGCCGCCGAGCACCGCTCCCGTCTCCAGCTCCAGGTCGTCCCCGCTCCAGAACCGGCCCGGGTCGAACCAGTTCGGGCGGCGCCCCTTCGGTAGCAGCCCCATCGACTGGTACGTCACCGCGACGATCTCCGCGCAGAACGCCGTCTCCAGGTTCGCGTCCCGCTCGGCGGGCCGCCGGATCGGCACCCGCCCGCGCAGCCACCGCGTCGCCAGCTTCGACGTGGAGGGGAACGGCGTGCCGTCCAGCCGCGCCACCGCGCGGAGCGCCGCGTCCTCCGTCGCCCGGTCCGGCGGCGGGTCGAGCTGCCGCAGCCAGGCCCGCTGGCCGTAGCGGTTCCCCCAGGCCAGCACCGCCTCCCGCAGGTCGTGCAGCTGCGCGCCCCGGTGGTGCCCGCCCGTCCACATGTCACGCAGCGAGCGGCCGAGCTCGGCGTGCCACATCAGCGGCGGCAGATCGTCGATCACCACCGCCATGCCGACGTGGTTGACGGGGCTGTTGGTCGTCATCTGGATGGCGCGGTCGGCGACCGTCCGGCCGCGGAACAGCCACACGTCCCCGGTGCGGGTCAGCTCGACGGCCTCGGCGAGGGAGATGCTCGTGCCCGGCATGGTCGCTACCGTAGCCGTATGCGCACGTTGAGCGGGTCCGGCCTCTGGAAAGCAGCCAATCTCTGGAAGGCGCTGGGCGTCGCCGGGTTTCTCGGCGTCGCCGCGACCGGGGCCGTGATCGTGCGCGCCGAGCGCCGCCGCCGCTCCTACACCCCCGAGGAGATCCGGCAGCGCCTCCACGAGCGGCTGGACGGGTCGCCGGAGGAGCGGGCGTGACGGTGCGCCCCGTCCGGCCGCCCGGCCCGGACGACCTGGACCGCGCCTGGCGGACCGTGTCCGCCGAGCTCGCCCCCACGCCCCTCGTCCCGTCGGGCCTGGCGCCGGGCGCGCTGCTGAAGCTGGAGACGCTCCAGCCGACGGGCGCGTTCAAGGTGCGGGGCGCGCTCGCGGCGGTCGCCGCGCTCCCCGAGGGGGAGCCGGCCGTCACGGCGAGCGCGGGCAACCACGGTCTCGGCATGGGGTACGCCGCCGCGAAGGCGGGCGCGGACGTCACCGTCGTGGTCTCGACCCGGGCGTCGCAGGTCAAGGTCGACAGGATCCGCGCGTTCCCGGTGCGCCTCGTCCAGCACGGGACGACCTACGACAAGGCCGAGGCGCACGCGATGACGCTGCCCGGCCGCTTCGTCTCGCCCTACAACGACCCGGCGGTCATCGCGGGGCAGGGCACCATCGGGCGCGAACTCGACCGGCAGGCGGACGGCCCCCTCACGGTCGTCGCGCCGGTCGGGGGCGGCGGGCTCGTCGCCGGCCTGTGCCTGTGGGCGCGCGAGCGCGGCGACGTGCGGATCGTGGGCGTGGAGTCGGCGGTGTCGCGCGGCGTCTCGGCGTCGGTGGCGGCCGGGCGGGTCACCCGGGTCGAGGTGGGCGACACCTTCGCCGACGGGCTGCCCGGCAACCTCGAACCCGGCTGCGTCACCCCGGAGGTGATCGGGCGCACCGCCGAGCTGACGTCGGTCACCGACGGCCAGATCCGCGCCGCGCTGCGCCTGCTGTTCCACGCGCACGGCCTCGTCGCCGAGGGCGCGGGCGCCGCGGCGGTCGCTGCCGTCCTGGCCGGGAAGGTCGAGGCCGCCGGGCGCCTGGTGGTGGTCGTGTCCGGCCGCAACATCACCGTCCCGGCGTACACGGCCGCCATCGGCGGGGACACCGGCGGTCACTGAGCACCGCCGTTTCCGGGGATCTCCGGCGCCGGTGGGACGCGAGCGGCTACGGTGTCCCCGGCGAAACGGGTGGGAGATTTCAGGACATGGCGGGCCTGGGCGTTTTCTTTCGGCGTGATCGGCTGACGGGGCAGGTGGCCGTCGGGCTCACCGGCGTGCTCGTCATCGCCGCGGTCGTCTACGGGGTGGGCGTCGCGAGCGCCAAGTACCGGATCGCCGACGTCGGCGCCTGGCTCGCCGCGGGGAGCAGGGGCCTCGTCGTGCACGTCAACGGGCCCGCGGCCAAGGTGGACGGCAAGACCGGCGTGCCCCCGCAGATGCGCGGCCACGACATCAAGATCATTCAGGACGGCGCGACCGTGCTGATCGTCGACCAGGCCACCGGCGTCGTCAGCCGGCTCGACCCCTCCCAGCTGGACGTCGGCGCGAGCCGCCCGCTCGGCCGCGGCCTCCAGGTCCTCGCGGGCGCCGGGAGGGCCTACACGGTCGACTCCGTCAAGGGCGTCCTCCAGCAGATCGACCCGGTCGCCCTGACGCCGGTCGGCGCGCCCGCCTCCCTCTCGCCCGTCCTCGGGCAGGCGGGCATCGACGCGCGGGGCGCCCTGTGGGTGCCCGTGTCGCGGGACGGGCAGGTCACGGCGTTCGCCGACGGCCGCGCGCAGCCGCCGGTCCGCGTCGGCGGGCCGGGGGACGACCTCGCGCTCACCATGGCCGCGGGCGACCCGGTCGTCGTGAACTCCACGGCCGCCACCGCCACGGTCGTCAGGCCGTCCGGGACGCGCCTGACGGTCGCGCTGCCCGCGACCGTCCGGCAGGCGGGCCGCGGCGGCGTACTCGCCCCGCCCGCCACCGACGGCAAGACCGTCCCGCTGCTGGTGCCCGGCGCCGGGTCGCTGGTGACGGTCGACACCGACACCGGGCGGTACTCCAGCACGCGGCTCGCCGTGCCGAAGCACCGGTACCGGCCGCCGCAGATGCTCGGGCACAAGGTCTACATCCCCGACGAGACGGCCGGGGCCCTGCTCGTCTACGACTCGGCCGGCAACCGGTTCGAGGCGCCGGTCCCGGTCAGCGGGCGGCCCGCCAGGCTGGACGTCTTCGTCCGCGACGGCCTGCTGTGGGCGAACGACCCGGCCGGCCCGCACGCCGTCGTGATCGACGGGCAGGGCGCGCGCAAGGGCATCGACAAGTACCGGGACAAGGTCGCGGGCGGCCCCGTCCGCCGCGCCCTCCCGCAGCCCGGCGGCAGCGGCGCCCCGGCGCCGCGGACCGCCCCGCGCGACCCCCGCCGCCAGCCTCCGGACGCGCCGCCCGGCGCGCCGCTGAACGTGTCGGTCACGCCGGGGGCGGGCACGATGCGGATCGACTTCCAGCCCTCGGAGGGCGAAGGCGTCATCGGGTACGCGCTGAAGGACGTCCCGTCCGGCCTCGCGGCGAGCCCGCCCGCGATCGCGCCCGGCGCCGGGCCCTTCACGTTCACGATCACCGGCGGGGACTGCGCCCGCGAGTACCGCTTCCGCGTCGCCGTCCGCTACCGGGACGGCGGCGGACGGACTCGCGAGCAGGTGTCGGCGCCCAGCGATCCCGCCCGCCCCTGCGTGACGCCCGGCGCGCCGACCGGCCTCCAGGCGCAGGCCACCGCGTCCGGGACAAAGGTCTCATGGACGGCCCCGCCCGGCGCGTCCACCTACCGCATCGGCTGGGACGGCCCGGTCAGGGGGACCCGGACGGTGCCCGCCGCGACGGGCTCGGCCATGACCGCGACGCTCGGGGACGTGTGGACGAACGGGCCCTACACCTTCACCGTCGCCGCCGTGAACGGCGCCGGCACGGGCGCCGCCGCGACTCTCGACGCCAGGCTCACCGGCCCCGCGACCACGTACCCGGTGGAACGCAACGGGAACTCCAACGCCTACATCCGGGCCACCGCCGACGCCAACAGCGGCACGACCATCGCCACCATGACCGACAACAACGGCACGCTCGTCGTCGTGCACTGCCAGGTGAAGGGCGCCTACTACAAGCACCCGAAAGACTCCAACCTCGCCGGCGACATGTACGCCAAGATCACGTGGAGCGGCAAGACCGGCTACCTCATCGGGTACCTGGTCGACACGCCGGGCGACTGGAGGAGCCCCGCGGGGCCGGCGGTCTGGACGTGCGAGCCCTGACCGGCGGCCCGTCCGCGGGCGTCACGGCGTGGTGCGCTTCTTCGCCTTGCCGACGCAGGCGGGCGCCGACCACGCCACGTCCGGCGCCTGGCCCTGGTTGAGGCGCAGCACCGCGCCGACCTTGAAGCAGTGGGTCGTGTTCGGCCGCAGGCCCGGCATGGTCGCCGACTGCGATCCCGCCTTCACCGAAACGATCGGCTGGGTCCCGGCGGGCTGCTGCTGGACGAGGAGCGGCAGCCCGCGTGCGGCGGGCGGCAGCGTCCAGAGCAGCGCCGCCGTCCGGCCGACCTGCCGGGCGACCACCTTGCGCGGGCGGGTCGCCGCGAGCTGCGAGCCCGGGATCGGCTGCTGCGGGGTCTGGGTGGCCTGCCCCTGCGGGACGGTCTGGGACGGCGGCGTCGATGCCGCGGTCGTCCCGCCCTTGCCGTCGCCGCCGGACAGCGCGAGCGCGCCGACGCCGAGTGCCAGCCCGCCCGCGAGCACGATCCCGGCCACGACGATCAGGCCCCGGCGGGGCCCGTCCTGCGGCTGGTCCCAGGTGGTGTGGTGCGGGCTCTCGTGCGACGTCGTGTGCGGCGGCATGTGCGGTGCCGTGTGCGGTGTCGTGGAGGAGCCGCTCACCGGTCGGTCGCCCGCCTGGGGCGCCGGGACCGGGGGCCAGGCGGCCTCGGGGGCGGGCCGCGGGCCGTCCTGGGGGAGGAGCGCGTCCGGGGTCTGCGACGGCAGGGCGTTCGGCGCCCACGGCGACGGCGGCGGGTTGGGCAAGGCGACGGGCGCCGGAAGCGGAGCCGGAGCCGGCGGCGCGACGGTGGGCAGGGACTGCGCCTGAGTGGGCGCCGGCGGCGCGGCGGAGGTGTCGGGGAACGAGAGGCGGCCGGAGTCGGGCACCGCCGGAGCGCCGAGGCCGCTGTGCGCCACGTCCGTCACCGGCAGCCCCAGCTCGGACTGCACGCGCTGGAGCGCCTGCGCGAACTCCACGGCGCTGGCGAACCGCTCGTCGGGCGTCTTGGCCATCGACCGCACGATGAGGTCGGTGACCTGGCGCGGGACGTCGGGGCGGGGGAAGGGCGGCGGCGGGTCGTTCAGGATCCGCAGCATCAGCGGCGCGATGCCCTCGCGGGGCGGCCCCTTGAACGCGGGCCGCCCAGCCAGCAGCTGGTAGAGCGTCGAGCCGAGCGAGTAGAGGTCGGACCCGATGCCCGGCGGCCTGCCCTCCAGCACCTCGGGGGCGGCGTGGTGCGGGGTGAACGCCTGCGTGTGGGTGGCGTCGAAGCTGTCCACCAGGCGGGCGATGCCGAAGTCGGCGAGCGCGGGCTCCCCGTACCGCGAAAGCAGCACGTTCTGCGGCTTGACGTCCCGGTGCAGGACGTCGGTCTCGTGGGTGGCGGCGAGCGCGCCCGCCATCTTCACCCCGATCCGCAGCACCTCGGCGAGCGGCAGCGGCCCCTCCCGCTTGAGCCGGTCGGTGAGCGCGCCGTGCTCGAAGTACTCCATCACGATGTAGGGGCGCCCGGACCGGGTGGTGCCGGTGTCGAGCACGGTCACGATGTTCGGATGCCCGGAGAGCCGCCCGGTGATCTTGCACTCGCGCTGGAACCGCCGCATCGCCGCGTCGTCGACCGCGCTGATCGACAGGACCTTCAGCGCGACCATCCGGTCCAGGCGCTCCTGGTGGGCGCGGTAGACGACGCTGAAGCCGCCCTCGCCGACCTGCTCCAGCACCCGGTAGCCCGGAACGTCCTCGGTCATGGGTCGGGGGTTCCCTCTCGGTCGCTCGTCTCGTCCGGGGCGCGGCGGGGCGCGGTCATTCGATGCGGTGCGGCCCGGGCCGGTTCCCGGGGGCAACAGCGTAGTACGGGGAGGAAACGGGCGTGGCTGCTCTCGCCGGGAAAGCCCGGACCGAACGACCCCCGGCACCTCGTACGGAAATGAGATGACATTTCCATTCGCCCGGTTAATCGTTGTGCCAATTGCGCTCCAGTGCCGGCCCACTCCGTCCTAACCTCGGGTTTCGCGACGAAGGAACTGCCCCAGAGGGAGTGGCCGGCCGTGACGGACGATGTCATGACGAATCCGTACAACGAAACACCGCCGGCCGAATCGGCTTATGGCGAGCTCGTCCGGATGGCGTATTTCGTTCTGCCGGGACGGGGAAAGCGCGTCTACCGGCTGGCGATCGCCCGCCGGATCGTCGACTCCACCGCGCGCGGCACCCGCGACCGCTCCGCCGCCGGGCACGCCCGGCGCCGCACCCGCGTGCTGCGCCGGGCACTGCGCCCGTCCCGCCGCCTGCAGATCGGCCTCGGCCCGTGGCTGCGCGCGCTGCCCGCCCGGCTGCCCGACCCGGCGCTGACCGCGGCGCTGTCCAGGCTCGACCCCCACGTCCGCGTCGCCTACGTCCTGCGCAACGTGGAAGGGATGCCCCGCTACGCCGTCCGCGACCAGCTGATCGAGCTCCGGGTGCGCGACCCCTGGCCGGTGATCCGCGCCGCCGAGGCCGTCGAGGTGCCCGAGCCGCGCCGCGCCGACCGCTTCGAGCCTGAGCTGCTGCGCCCCGTCCGGACCCGCTCGGTGCTCCCGCTGGCGGCCGCGGTCTTCCTCACCGCCGCGCTGGTCGGTGCGCTGCTGCTGACCGAGCGGGAGGGCGCGCGCGAGGCGTCCGCCCGCGGTCTCGGCCTCGTCGCGGCCGCGCCGGACGCGTGGACCCGCGGCGCCCGCTCCCTCGACGTCTGGCCCGCGCGCGGCGAACTCGCCGGCGACCGGGCGTTCGGCCGCCGCGCCGCCGCCGCGTGGGCGGCCGCGCCCGAGGCACGCCGCCCCGAGAGCGGCGTCGCGCAGCTCCTGTACGCCGGCCAGGTGGACGGCGCGCCCCTCGCCGTGATGCGCAGCGGCGGGCGCCTGGCCCGCTACGCCTCCGGCCGCCTCGACGTCGCCGCGATCGGCGCCGATCCCTCCGCGCCGATCGCCCTCGGCGGCGGCCGCTACCTCCTCGCGCCCTGGGACGTCCGGCCGGAGACCTTCGCCGGGGGGCGGCTCGCCACGTCCGGCGGCGTGACGGCGCCCGTCCGCCCCGGCACCGGCTGCGGCCGCGGCCCGCTCTTCCACCTCGGCCCGCGGACGGTCGGCGACCTCGGCGGCCCGCGCGCCGCCGTCCTCGGCTACCGCGGGCCGGACCGCCGCCCCGGCGGCCCCGACCGTCCCGCCGTGCTCGGCCGGTCCGCCCGGTCGTTCTGGAAGAAACTGGCCTGCGCGGTGCCCGCGCCCTCCCGGCCCGTCTCCGCGGCGACGGCGTTCGACTTCTGGTCGGGGACGCTGCCGCACGGCGGGAAGCGCGCCGACTGGACCTGCACCCGGCTGGCGTACGCCGACGGCGGCGCCGCCGCCTTCGCGACCCTGCTCGGTGCGCAGAACCTGGCCACGGGCGCCTGCGACGTCGGGCGCCCGGTCAGCGGGACATGGTGGCGCGCCCCCTCGGACGGCTGGTACTACCTGGCCGCGGCGGGACGCGGTCTCGTCCCGCACGCCGAGGGGGTCCGGCGCCCGGTGACGCGCGACCGCCTCCTCGTCGCCGGCGGCACCCCCGGCGCGCCCGTGACCCTCACCGCCCGTTAGGGCGGGCCGGTCAGCATCCGCTTACTCGGATCGGGCACACTGGAGGGGACCGAACGAGATTCAGGGAGTCGCAGATGGGCAACGGGCCGCTCTCCGGAGTGCGGGTGATCGAGCTGGCCGGGATCGGGCCGGGGCCGTTCGCGGCGATGCTGCTGGCCGACCTCGGCGCCGACGTGATCCGCGTCGACCGCGCCTCCGCCGTCCGGGACGGCGAGAGCACCGGCGGCACCGACTTCACCAACCGCGGCAAGCGGTCGATCGCCATCGACCTCAAGAGCGAGCGCGGCAGGGAGGTCGTCCTGCGCCTGGTGGAGAGGTCCGACGTCCTGCTCGAGGGGTTCCGCCCCGGCGTCACCGAGCGCCTCGGCATCGGCCCGGACGACTGCCTGGCCCGCAACCCCCGCCTGGTCTACGGGCGGATGACCGGCTGGGGGCAGGAGGGGCCGCTGGCGCACACCGCGGGCCACGACGTCGGCTACATCGCGATCACCGGCGCCCTGCACGCGATCGGCCGCGCGGGCGGCCCGCCGCAGGTGCCGATGAACCTGCTCGGCGACTTCGCGGGCGGCAGCATGTACCTCGTCACCGGCGTCCTCGCGGCCCTGCTCGAATCGCGGGCGAGCGGGCGCGGCCAGGTCGTCGACGCCGCCATCGTGGACGGCACCGCCCACCTCTCCACCTTCATCCACGGCTTCCTCGCGGGCGGCATCTGGGAGGACCGCCGCGGCGTCAACATGCTCGACACCGGCGCCCCCTGGTACGACGTCTACGAGACCTCCGACGGCCGCCACATGGCCGTCGGCGCCATCGAGCCGCAGTTCTACGCCGAGTTCCTCCGCCGGCTCGGCCTCGACGGGGAGGACCTCCCCGCCCAGTACGACCGCGACCGGTGGCCCGCGATGCGCGACCGCTTCGCCGCCGCCTTCCGCACGAGGACGCGCGACGAGTGGGCGGAGGTCTTCGTCCCCAGCGACGCCTGCGTGGCCCCCGTCCTGTCGATGACCGAGGCCGCCGAGCACCCCTACAACACCTCCCGCGAGGTCTTCCCCGACCTCGCCGGCCACCGCCAGCCCGCCCCGGCCCCCCGCTTCTCCCGGACCCCGGCCGAGACCGACGGCGTCCCCGTCCTCCCCGGAGGCCAGACCAGGGCCGTCCTGGACGAGCTGGGCTTCGACGACGTCGAGGCCCTCCTGAAGGAAGGCGCCGTGGCCCAGGCCTGACCGGACCCCGGTGGCCGTGGTCGGCAGCACAGTTGTGGTTGCTGCCGCGAGAAACCAGCGGTGTGGTCCTGGCGCCGTCCGTCTCGCTGGGATCCGGCTCTCGCCATCAGCCGCCGTTCGAACTCTTGCTGCGCTCGCCCAGGACGAGCACCCCGATCCCGAGGAGGCCGGTCGCGATGCCGATGAACGGCTGGTACTCGTGCGCCCACTTCAGCAGGAACCCGAACTTCGCGTCGTCACTGAACATCGTGGCGATTGCCGAGCCAAAGCCCTGGATCATGACGATTACACCGAGGAATCCCCACATGAGACAAGTATGTCGGCCTCGGATGCCGGGGCGATATCAGCCAAGGTCTACAGCGATCACGACTTTGGTCGTCGCGGAGGCCAAGGTCACCGACGCCGCTGAGCCGGGCGCTCGCAACCGGGTTCGACGGTCCTCGGCTCCCAGGCTTTGGAAAGGGCCGGTCCGCAGATCGAGGGGGCCTCAACCTGCGGACCGGTGAATCATGAGTTCAAGCTCTAGGTGCGCTCACGGACCTGGAGTCGTTGTCAGTGCCCGGGGTCCAGGACCTCGGTCCCGCCGGTCCCGTCGGGATTGCGGGTGACGGCCGAGACGCGGCCGGAGTCCGTCGTGACGACCCGCACCGCGGGCTCTCCGGTCACCTTGGCCTCCAGCTCCGCAGCCTTGCGAGCATTGTCGAAATCCGACATATCGATCCTCCTTTGTTCCAACACTGGACCCACGGCTTTGGTGCCGCGGGCAAGGAAGACCGTAGCTCCCCCGGAGTCGGGAGGGACTTGTTCTGAGCAGGGAAGGGCCGATCATGATCGGCATCACACGCGCCCGCGCCGGAGAAGATGTCGCCGGGTGAGCGGGAACGCGTTCGCCGGGCTGACACCCGCTACGCCGCGAGGAACTCCAGCAGGGCGGCGGTGAGCTCGGCGGGGCGGTCCTCCGGCAGCAGGTGCCCGGCCCGGTCGATGACGCGCAGGTCCGCGCCGGGGACGAGGGCGGCGAGTTCGCGGCCGCGTTCGGCGGGCACCCAGCGGTCGTCGGCGCCCCAGCACACCAGCACGGGCACGTCGATGGCGGAGTAGCCACCCCGGATGCGGTCGACGTAGGTCTGGTCGGGGCGGCGCTGGGCGAGTTGCCGGTAGAAGGCCGCCTGCCCTTCGCCGCCGAGGCACGGAGCCGTCAGGGCGTCCAGGACGTCCCGGCGCAGGCCGGGAGAGCTCGCCGTGGCGACGTACTCGCGGAGCATGGCGCGGTGCAGCGGCCCCGGCAGCCGCCGGAACACGTCGGTGTGCTCGCCCACCAGCGCGAAGTACTCGCTGCCCCACGGCGGCAGCGAGACCGCGTCCACCAGGGCCAGGCTCCGGTACGGAACACCGCGGTCCACGAGCGCGCCCAACGCGACCGCGCCGCCCGAGTCGTGCGCGACCACGTCCGGGCGGGTCAGGGCCCAGTGGTCCAGGAGCTCGGTGAGGACTCCCGCCAGCGCGTCCAGAGACAGGTCCTGGTGCTCGGTCGCCGACGAGGCGCCGTAGCCGGGCATGTCGAAGACGTACACCGACCTGCGCACGGCCAGGGCGGGGGCGATGTCACGCCAGATGAAAGAGGAGAAGGGGGTGCCGTGCAGCAGGACGAGGGGCGGGGCGGCCGGGTCCCCCAGCCGGTCCCATCGCACCTCCCCGAGCGTGCTGCGACAGCCGTGCCGGAGGGGCCACACGTTCATCCATTTCCTCTTCCCCTGCTGGGCCACCTGAACCGGGACGCAGCACCAGGCATGGCAGCGCCTACGGCAACGACGGGCCGCGTGAACGCTGGGACATCGCCAACCAGCACCTCGCGCCACTGCGCGAACCCAGCGGCTGCGGCTGCCATCCCGGATGCGAGGCGGATGCGAAAGATCATCAGGCGTCCGGGGCCGCCCGGCACGTCCCAGGCGGGAGGGCTACTGAGGGAGGCGGCGGTGCGCGGCGAAGTGGTCGATGGCCGTCGCCAGGTCGTCGAGTGCGGGAGTGGCGAGTTCCAGGACGTAGCGCTTGCCGGTCAGACCCGGCGCGGCGGGTGGCGCGTCGATCACCCGGCCGCCGAGGTGGCCCTCGGCATGCGGGAGTGAGCTCTTCGGGGGTTTCCTGTCGCGAATCCGCTCGACGGGGAAGACCTCCACCAGCGGCGGGACCGCGGCCGTCGGCGGGATGGTGGTGGCTCCTCCGGGACCGACCAGGTTGACCGCGGCGATCTGGGCCCATTCCAAACCCTGCGCGATCCGTCCGCCGATCAGCAGCCATACACCCCGGGAGTCGATCGCGACCTTGGGCGTGCTCAGGCGCGCCCGGGCGGCCCGCCAGGTTAGGTAGGCCAGGATCGCCAGGAACGGGACGCCGTATGCCGCCGCCTGGAGGCGCTCCCCGACGGGGGCGGGCCCCTCGGCGTCCCCCTGGTTGATCAGGCCGGGCACCGACGGCCCGGAGATCGCGTAGACCAGCAGGTAGAAGGTGCCGCCGACCAGGACCACCGCCGCGAAGACCATCAATGGCACGCCGAGCAGCAACTCCAGCCCGCCCAGCCTGACCTTGCGGGGCGGTCGGCGTTCGAGGTCGGCGACCACGGCGTCGGCTCCCGGCCTGGTCTGCTCGGACATGAATCGGACCCTATCCGCATGACGAAACCCCTGTCCTCAGTTGCCCCGGTTGGGGAACCGGAGCGACTGCCGGGGCCGGTGGGAGGAGCTGACCGCGCGGGACACCTACCTCGACGGCCTGCGCGCGCTCGTCGGCGGGCTCACCCGCGCATGAGGCCGCAGGCCACGCCCCCGTCCGCCGGGGCGATTGTGAATCGGCTGACAATTCCCGCGCGGTAACCGGCGGTCATCCGACAAGACTGCGCCGGAACCCGGTCGTACTTTGTGGGCACTTCCACCCCGATCAACACGGCGACCGCGAAGGCCCGACGACGGCCTTTTTCGTCGTGCCCGCATTAGGGAGATGCCCATGCGTTTCAAACGACTCCGCTCGTGGGCGGTCGTCGCCGCCGCGGTCCCCGCCGCGCTCGGCCTGGCCGGGACGGTCGCGCCCGCCGCGCACGCCGAGACGAGTCCTCAGGGGGCGAACGACTGGAACTGCAAGCCCTCGTTCGTCCACCCCCGTCCCGTGGTGCTCGTGCACGGCACGTTCGAGAACATGGCGTTCAACTGGCAGAAGCTCTCCCCGGCGCTGAAGAAGGCCGGGTACTGCGTCTACGCCCTCAACTACGGCGGCCCGAAGGACGGCCCCATCCAGGGGATCGGCGACATCCCGACCTCGGCCGGTGAGCTGGCGGCGTTCGTCGACAGGGTCACGGCCTCCACCGGGGCGTCCAAGGTCGACATCGTCGGGCACTCGCAGGGTGGCATGATGCCGCGGTACTACATGAAGTTCCTCGGCGGCGCCGCGAAGGTGAACAGGCTGGTCGGCATCGTGCCGTCCAACCACGGGACCAACATGTCCGGGCTGGTGGAGCTGGGCACCCTGCTCGGCATCACCCAGGAGGTCGTGAAGGCCGCGCCGGCCGCGGGCCAGCAGATCGTCGGCTCGGACTTCCTGAAGAAGCTGAACGAGGGCGGCGACACCGTGCCCGGCCCGACCTACATCGTGCTGTCCACCAGGTACGACGAGGTCGTCACGCCCTACACCTCGGAGTTCCTCAACGGCTCCAACGCGCAGAACGTCCTGCTCCAGGACAAGTGCGCGAACGACACCAACGCGCACGTCGGCATCGCCTTCGACCCGGTGATGATCAAGTTCGTGCTGAACTCGCTCGACATCTGGGGCCCGTACTGGCCCATCGACTGCGCGAACCCCCTCGGCTGACCCGGAACGGCGGCGCCCGGCGGCCTTCACCGCCGGGCGCCGCCGGCCTCACAGTCCGAGGCGCTTGGCGGCGATCTCGTTCATGATCTCGTTGGTGCCGCCGCCGATGCCGAGGATGCGGGCGTCGCGGTAGTGGCGCTCCACCTCCGACTCGCGCATGTAGCCCATCCCGCCGTGCAGCTGGACGGCCTCGTGCACGACGTGCTCGCAGGCGAGGACGGCGGTGTTCTTGGCGTAGGCGGTCTCGGTGAGGACGTCCTCCCCGGCGGCGTGCCGTTCGGCGACCGCGCGGGTGTAGGCGCGGGCGACGTCGGTCCGCCGCGCCATCTCGACGATCTTGTGCCGGACGAGCTGCCGGGAGGCCAGCGGGCGCCCGAACGTCTCCCGGTCCCGGACCCAGGCCAGGGTGAGGTCCAGGCAGCGCTGCGCCGTCGCGTAGGCCTGGACGGCCAGGGAGAGCCGCTCGGTCACGAAGTTCTGGACGATCTGCACGAATCCGCTGTTCTCGGCGCCGACCAGGTTCTCCGCCGGGACGCGGACGCCGTCGAACGCCAGCTCGGCGGTGTCGGAGCAGAGCCAGCCCATCTTGCGCAGCGGCCGCGACACGGTGAACCCGGGGGCGCCCTTCTCCACGACCAGCAGGGAGATGCCGTCGAAGCCGGGCCCGCCCGTCCGCACCGCCGTGGTGACGAAGTCGGCCCGCACGCCCGAGGTGATGAACATCTTGGCGCCGTCGACGACGTAGTGCCCGCCGTCGCGGACGGCGGTGGTGCGGATGCCCGCGACGTCCGACCCGGTGCCGGGCTCGGTGACGCCGAGCGCGCCGATCAGCTCGCCGGCGAGCGCCGGCCGCGCGAACCGGTCGATCAGCGCCGCGTCCCCGGAGGCGATGATGTGGGGGAGCGCGATCCCGTGCGTGAACAGGGAGGCGACCACGCCGCCCGAACCGCCGGACTGGATGATCTCCTCGGCGACGATCAGCGCGTCGAACAGCTCCCCGCCGGACCCGCCGGCCTCCTCCGGGAACCCGGCCCCGAGCAGCCCCGCCTCGGCGGCCCGGACGTGCAGCGAGCGGGGCAGCTCGCCCGCGTCCTCCCAGCCGGCGAGGAACGGCGCGATCTCCCGCGCGGTGAAGTCGCGGACCAGGGCCCGCAGCGCCGCGCGCTCCGGGGTCTGCCAGGGGTCCAACGCGCCTCCTCGGGTAGAACGAGGTTCGGAATCTAGCAGGCGGCGCGTCACTCCCCGGCGCGCGGGACGGGCGGCGCGGGCAGGTCGGCCGCGGGGACGCCGGACAGCTCGCTGACGTGCCGGCGCAGCACGGCCCGCAGCTCCGCCGGGTCCGTGTCCTCGGGCCGCAGGACGGCGTGCGAGGTCAGACCGTCCACCAGCGCGTGCACCCGCGCGGCCTCCACCTCGATGTCCAGCTCCGGGCGCAGCGCCCCGGCGCTGCGGGCCGCCCGCAGGACCCGCGCCGCGATCGAGCGCAGGTCGTCGTGCATCTCCCGGGCCAGCGGGCGCAGCTCGGGCCGGGTGCGGGCGCCGACGGTGAAGGCCAGCCACACCTCGGCCTCCTCGCGGCGCTCGGCGTCCAGCGGCAGCAGCTCGGCGAACAGGGCCTCCATCGCCGCCGCGTGCTCGGCGGGCGGCGCGGCGGGGTCGGGCACCGCGAGGCGGCCGGCGCGCTGCCGCAGCCGCTCGCCGGCCCGCTCGGCGAGCGTGCGCATCGCGAAGATCATGATGTCGGCCTGGCCGCCGAAGTAGTGCCGGACGGACCCGATCGCCAGGCCCGCCTCGGCGGCGACGGTGCGCAGCGAGGCCTGCTCCAGGCCGTCCCGGAGCACGACGCGGAACACGGCCTCGGCCACCTCGCGGCGGCGGGCCTCGGGATCGACGATCTTCGGCACCGCTCTTTTATAGCACGTCCGTGCTACAGTCTTTTTTGGCACGACCGTGCCAAAGAAGCCCGACGGAGGGGGAAGGCCGACATGGACGAGGTGATGAACATCCTGCTGATCCGCTTCGCGATCATCGTCGCGGGGATCGCGCTGCTGGCCGTCGCGGTGTTCAGCGTGGCGATCACGCTGAGGCGCCGCGGCCGGCTCGGCCGGGCCCGCGGCCTGGTCGAACCGGCCCTGCGCGCCTGGGCCGACCGCCCGGCGCCCGGCCCGGGCGCGCGGCGGAGCGGCGGCCGGTCCGAACTCGGCCGGCTCGCCGCCCGCGGCGCCCTGCACTACCTGGACCACCGGACCGGGCCCCGCCGGGCGGGAGGGGACCGGTGACCCTCGCCGCCGACGACGCCGATGTGATCATCGACCTGCTGGTGGACCGGCTGATCAAGGGCGGGATCGTCCTGGCGGCCCTCATCGCGGTCGTGGTGACCCTCACGATCGTCTACCGCAGAACCGGCCCCAAAGACCCGCCCTGACCACGGGCCCAGGCGCGGTCACGTAGTGGGCCGGGACTGTGAGAACTAGCCGAGGGCGTCGGTGACGGCGTCCGCCCACAGGGCGAGCCCGTCGTCGATCTGCTCTCCGGTGACGACCAGCGGCGGGATCATGCGGACGACGTTGCCGTACGCGCCGCAGGTCAGCAGCAGGAGCCCGCGCTCGGCGGCGGCCCCGTGCGCCCGCGCCGCGGCGGCGGCGTCGGGTTCGCCGTCCGGCGTGGTGAACTCGCTGGCCTGCATCAGCCCGAGCCCCCGCACGTCGCCGATGGCCGGGTGGTCGGCGGCGACCTTGCGGAGCCCGTCGTTCAGCCGCGCGCCCTGCACCGCGGAGTTGCCGACCAGGTCCTCGTCGGCGATGACCTGCAGGGTGGCGAGCGCGGCGGCGCACGAGACGGCGTTGCCCCCGTACGTGCCGCCCTGCGATCCCGGGCGGGCCTTGGCCATCAGCGCCTCCGGCGCCGCGATCGCCGACAGCGGGAAGCCGCTCGCCAGTCCCTTGGCCGTGATCAGGACGTCGGGGCGCGCGTCGGAGTGCTCGTGGCCCCAGAACCGGCCGGTGCGCCCGAACCCGGTCTGCACCTCGTCCATGATCAGCAGGATGCCGTGCCGGTCGGCGCGCTCGCGCAGCCCCTCCAGGAACGCGGGCGGCGCGGGGATGTAGCCGCCCTCGCCGAGGACGGGCTCGACCACGAACGCGGCCGTGTCGGACGCCGGGCTCGCGGTGACGAGCAGGTAGTCGAGCTCGCGCAGCGCGAACCGCGTGGCCTCCTCCTCCGACCACCCGTACCTGTAGGCCTGCGGGAACGGCGCGATCGCGGCGCCCGGCATCAGCGGGCCGATCCCGGCGCGGAACTTCGTGCCCGCCGTGGTGAGCGCGGCGGCGCCCATCGTCCGGCCGTGGAAGGAGCCGTGGAAGACGACGATGTTCTGCCGGCCGGTGGCGTGCCGCGCCAGCCGGATGGCCGCCTCGACGGCCTCGCTGCCGCTGTTGAGGAAGAACAGCGAGTCCAGGCCCGCCGGCAGCACCTCGCCGAGCGCCTCGGTCAGCCGCAGCAGCGGCCGGTGCATGACGGTCGTGTACTGGCCGTGGATGAGCGTGCCCACCTGCCGCTGCGCGGCCTCGACCACGCGCGGGTGGCAGTGGCCGGTGTTGGTGACGCCGATGCCCGCGGTGAAGTCCAGGTGCCGGCGGCCCTCGGCGTCGTACAGGTAGACGCCCTCGCCGCGCTCGGCAAGGACGGGGGTGGCCTGCTTGAGCAGGGGAGACAGCGTCGCCATGGCGTCCCTCCGGTAGATTGTCGACAATCTGCAATGTAGGTGGCCCCGGGCCGGTTGTCCAGGGCGGCTCGCGCCGTGTGGCGGCGCCGGAAGTTACGACTCGCGGAGGCGGTGGATGGAGTCGGTCATGTGCTCCTCGATCAGGGTGAGCAGGTGCTCCTCCTCCCCGTCGCCGATCGCGTCGACGAGCCGCCGGTGCTCCTCGACGAGGTCGGCGGGCTCGGGATAGGTGTCCTGCAGCGCGTTCAGGCACATGCGCGTCTCCACCAGCAGCGTGTGCGCCATCCGCTCCAGCCGCGGGCTGCCCGACGAGCTGACCAGCACCTCGTGGAACGCCTGGTCGGCGTCGCTCATCGCGACCCGGTCGCGCTCGCGGGCGGCGGCCACGAGCGCCTCCAGCGCCTCGGTGAGCCGGGCCACCGCCTCGCCCCGGTTCCGGTCCATGATCAGGCGGCAGGCCTCGCGCTCGATCGCGAGCCGGGCGAGGTAGACGTCCTCGACGTCCCCCTCGTCCAGGGTGATCACGAACAGCCCGCGGTGCGGCTCGCTGACCAGCAGGCCCTCCTGGACGAGCCGCTGCATGGCCTCGCGCAGCGGTCCGCGGCTGATGCCGAGGCGCGCGGCGAGCTCGGCCTCGCCGAGCTGCGCGCCGGGCTCCAGCGACCCGTACATGATCGCCGAACGCAGCTCGTCCGACACGATCTCCACTGTGGACTTGCGGGGAACAGGCTCAAGCTCACCCAGTCGGCCCATCGGTTCCCTTTCGTCTTCTTGTCATGGCTGCCAGGCATGTCGCCCGTGCGGGAGGACGGCGGCGGGGACGGAGAACAGCCGGCCCAGCCCGGTGCGCGGCGGGAGCCCCTCGGGGCCGGACGCGAGCCGCAGCCCCTCCCAGACGCTCACCTGGTTGGCGGTCAGCACCGGCTTGCCGACCCGCGCCTCCAGCTTGTCGAGCCAGGACACCGTGTGCAGCGCGGTGTCGGGCACCAGCACCGCCTCGGCGTCCGGATGGTCGTTGGCCGCCACGAAGCTCAGCACCTCGTCGCGGCCGAGGGTGCCGACCTCGGCGGCGGTGACGATGCCCCGGCAGGACAGCGCCACCACCTCGATGCCGGCGTGGGCGAGGAACGCGACGAACCGCTCGGCGACGTCGGCCGGATAGGTCGCGGCGACCGCGACCCGGGTCACGCCGAGGGCCCGCGCCGCGTGCACGAACGCGAACGAGGTGCTGGAGGCGGGCACGCCCGCCGCCTCGCGGACGCTCGCGACCTGCTGCGCGGCGCCGTCCCAGCCGAACACGAAGCTGCCGCTGGTGCACGCCCACACTGCGGCCTTCACGCCGAGGTCGCGGAGGGCGCGGGCGCCGTCGCCGAGCACGTCGGCGCCGCCGATGTCCAGCAGCGCGTCGACGCGGTGGGCGTCCTCGCGCATCAGGGTGTGCACGACCGGGAGGCTGACCTCTCCCAGGGCGCGCTCGATGGCGGGGTAGTCGTCCTCGGCGCTGAAGCCGGGGTAGAGGAACCCCGCGCGCAACCCGTTCTGTGGCATGTGGTCGGCCATCCTACCTTTGGGGATCATGGCGGCTAGGCCGCGGTGAAGGGAGCGAGCCTGACCAGGGACTGCCCGGGACCGGACGCCGAACGGCCCATGGCGCGCAGCGCCGAGCACATCGTCACCTGGTTGGCGGTCAGCACCGGCTTGCCGATCATCTGCTCCAGCGGGGCGATGATGTCGTAGGTCGGGACGTTGGTGCAGCTGATGAAGACGGCCTCGGCCTCGGGGCAGTCCACCGTCGAGACGGCCGACACGATCTCGCCGTAGCCGACCTTCCAGATGTGGCTGAGCAGCCCCAGCCCGACCGAGGAGACCACCTCGATGCCGTGCTCGCCGAGGAACGACACGAGCCGCTCGGTGACGGCGTCGATGTAGGGCGTGACGACCGCGATGCGCCGGGCGCCGAGCAGCCCCAGCGACTCCACCAGGGCGCCGGAGGTCGTCGTCGAGACCGGCGCGCCGGCCCGCAGCATCGACTCGTGCAGTTGCAGCTCGCCCGCCTTGCCGCGGATGAAGCTGCCCGAAGCGCACGCGTAGGCGACCGCGAGCGGCTCGGGCGCCAGGACGTCGCGGGTCGCCTGCCGGACGATCGACTGGTCCGACAGGGCGGAGGCCATCTCCACCGTGACCGGGACCGGCACGTACGGCAGCCGGGTCATGAACAGCGACACGTCGTCGGGCGTCCAGCGCCACAGCTCCCGGTCGAGGGCGAAGTCGAACGGCGCGACCACCCCGATGCCGTGCTGGGCGAGCAGCTCGGGGCCGACGACCAGGGAGGGGTCGAATGTCATCTGCGCGGCCGTCACTCTAGGACTCTGCACGCGCGTAGACGAGGCGCTCGCCGACGCCGCCGGACCGCCACACGTCGTTGCACGCCTCGGCCATCCGGTCGAGGCCGTCGACGATCGTGGCGTAGACGTTGCCGGGGACCCAGCCGACGTCCCCGTTCAGCAGCAGGTTGTTGCGGCCGTAGAAGATCGCGAGGTCGATGACGCCGGGCAGCGCGTGGATGTTCTTCTCCTCCTTGAACTTCCGGTCGAGCATCCCGCCGGGGAAGGAGAAGTAGACGACGTCGCCCGGGATGGGGGTGACGGTGGGGTTCTCCAGGCCGACCTCCTCCTCGGAGAACCGCTGGACCATCGTGTAGACCTCGTTGCGGGCGTACTTGGCGTGGTACGCCTCGCCTCCGAGGGGTAGAGCGTTCCAGACGGCCTCGCAGGTCCGCGGCGCGTCCTTCTCAAGAAGTTCGGCGACGCACGACACGCCGCGGCGCTCCAGAGTGATGGTCATGAGCTTGGGCATGCTGACCTCCCCGTGGACAGGGGTGGGCGAGAGCGTCGCCACCCGAAGGACTCTCCATGTTCGTGGGGGGCGTCCCCCCACACCCCCGGACGGGGGCTGTTAGAGCGCTCTGGGATCCGTCCTGGCCCTGCTGGGCAGCGGTTGCGACGGTCTTGCAGCACATGTCCCATTGCGGTGCGCCGGGGCCGCGGTGCACCGCGTTGATTGTTGACAATCCTACGAACGCTTTCTAGCGTGTCAATGCCTCCCGCCGTTGCCTTCTCGTAAACTCCGCACACCCCGGAAGTGACGCCGATGGACCCTGCTCTGCCCGCATCCGGTGGCCCGCCTGACGTGGTGGTCCTGCTGGGCGACGTCGATCCGCGCGGCATGGAGGAGGCGGAGGGCCTCGCGCGCATCCGTTACGTGCGTGAAACAGAGCTGGCGAAGGCCCTTCCCGGCGCCGACGTCCTGTTCATGTGGGACTTCCTCTCGGACGCCCTGGCCGGCGCGTGGCCGGAGTCCGGCGGCCCGAGGTGGGTCCACATCGCCAGTGCCGGAGTCGACCGGCTCATGTTCCCCGGCCTCACTCACAGTGACACTATTGTCACCAACTCGCGCGGCGTCTTCGACGAGCCGATCGCCGAGTACGTCCTCGGCCTCGTGCTCGCCTTCGCCAAGGACCTGCACACCACCCTCCGCCTCCAGGGCGAGCGGCGCTGGCGGCACCGCGAGACCGAGCGGGTCACCGGCTCCCGCGCGCTGGTCGTCGGCACCGGCCCGATCGGCCGCGCGATCGGCCGCCGGCTGTCGGCGGCGGGCCTGGCCGTCTCCGGCGCCGGGCGCACCGCCCGCGACGCCGACCCGGACCTCGGCGTCGTGCACCCCATGGAGCGGCTGGGCGAGGCGCTGGCCGAGGCCGACTACGTCGTGCTCGCCGCGCCCCTCACCCCGCAGACCCGGAAGATGATCGACGCGGCGGCGCTGGAGCGGATGCGGCCGTCCGCGCGGCTCGTCAACGTCGGCCGCGGCGGCCTGGTGGCCGAGGACGACCTCGTCGAGGCGCTGCGCGCGGGGCGGATCGCGGGCGCCGCGCTCGACGTCTTCGAGGACGAGCCGCTCCCGGCGTCCTCGCCGCTGTGGGACCTGCCGAACGTCATCGTGTCCCCGCACATGTCCGGCGACGTCGTCGGCTGGCGGGACGAGCTGGTCCGGCTGTTCGCCGACAACCTCGGCCGCTACGTCTCCGGCCGCCCGCTGCGCAACGTCGTGGACAAGCGCCTCGGGTACGTGGGCTCGGAGCGGGCGGCAACACACCAGAGGGGGTAGCCATGGCCGATGCGGCCGATCTGACCGCGACCGAACTGCTCGCGGAGTACCGGGCGGGGACGCTGTCCCCGGCCGAGGCCGCCGGGGCCGTCCTCGCCCGGATCGAGCGGGACGACCCGGAGCTCAACGCGTTCTGCCTCCTCGACGAGGAGACCACCCTCGACATGGCGCGGGCCGCGACCGAGCGGTGGCGGCGCGGCGCGACGCTCGGGCCGCTGGACGGCGTGCCCGTCTCCATCAAGGACGTCCTGCTCACCCGCGGCTGGCCGACGCTGCGCGGCTCCAGGACGATCGACCCCGTCGGCCGGTGGGACGAGGACGCGCCGTCCGTCGCCCGCCTGCGCGAGCAGGGCGCGGTGTTCGTCGGCAAGACGACGACGCCGGAGTTCGCGTGGAAGGGCGTGACCGACAACCCGCTGACCGGCGTCACCCGCAACCCGTGGGATCCCTCCCGCACGCCGGGCGGGTCGAGCGGCGGCGCGGCGGCGGCGGTGGCGGCGGGCATGGCGCCGCTCGCGCTCGGCACCGACGGCGGCGGCTCGGTGCGCATCCCCGCCGCGTTCACCGGCACCTTCACGATCAAGCCGACGTACGGCCGCATCCCGCACTACCCGGCGAGCCCGTTCGGGACGCTCGCGCACACCGGTCCGATGACCAACACGGTGGCGGACGCGGCGCTGCTGCTCGACGCCGTCTGCGGCGCCGACGGCCGCGACTGGTCGTCGCTGCCGCCGCCGGACGTCGCGTTCGCCGAGGCCGGGGCCCCCGGCGACGGGCGCGACGACCTGACCGGCCTGCGCGTCGCGTTCAGCCCCGACCTCGGGTTCGCGGAGGTCGATCCCGAGGTCGCGGCGCCGGTCGCGGCCGCCGCCGGGGTCTTCGCCGAGCTCGGCGCGAAGGTCGAGCAGGTCGACCCCGGCTTCGGGGATCCGGTCGCGGATTTCGAGGTGCTGTGGTTCGCGGGCGCCGCCAAGGTCGTCGAGCACCTGTCGCCGCGGGAGCGCGAGCTGCTCGATCCCGGCCTGCGGGAGATCTGCGAGCAGGGCGCGCGGTACTCGGCGCTGGACTACCTGACGGCCACGGCCCGCCGCATGGAGCTCGGGCGGATGATGGGCGTGTTCCACGAGCGCTACGACCTGCTGCTCACCCCGACGACCCCGATCGCCGCGTTCGAGGCCGGCCTGGAGGTCCCGCCGGGCTCGCCGTCGCCGCGCTGGACGGGCTGGACCCCGTTCACCTACCCGTTCAACATGACCCAGCAGCCGGCGGCGAGCCTGCCGTGCGGCTTCACCTCCCGCGGCCTGCCCGTCGGCCTCCAGGTCGTCGGCGCCCGGCACGCCGACGCCCTGGTGATGGCCGCGTGCGCCGCCTACGAGCGGGCGCGGCCGTGGAGGCGGTTCACGGGAAGGTGATGACGGCGCGGCCCCGGTGGGTGCCCTCGTCCATCGCGGCGAGGACGCCCGGGGCCTCGTCCAGCGTGACCGGGGTGACCTCGGGGACGATCCCGTGCGCGACCGCGAACGCGAGGGTGTCGCGCAGGTCGTGCGGGGAGCCCGACGGCACGCCCAGCACCCGCAGCCGGCCGCTGACCAGGGCCATCGGCGGCACGCTCACGTTCTCGGCGCCCATGCCGAGGTAGAGCAGGGTGCCGTCCGGGCGCAGGCCGCCGAACGCGGCGAGCCCGGTCGCGGTGTCGGGCGCGGCGTTGACGACGAGGTCGGCGCCGCCCCACGCCCGCAGCGCCTCGGCAGGGTCCCGCTCGTCGGTCGCGACGAACAGTTCCGCGCCGAGCGCGAGCGCCTCCTTCTCGGCGCGGCGCGACCGCGACACCACGGCGACGCGGGCGCCCATCGCGGCGGCGAACCGCTGGGCCATCGTCCCGACGCCGCCGGTGCCGAGCACGGCCACCCTGGACCCGGCGGCGGCCCCGGCCTGCCGGAGACCGTTGAACGCGGTGAGCCCGGCGCACATCAGCGGCGCGCCGGCGACCGGGTCCAGGCCGTCCGGCAGCGGGGTGGCGAACCCGGCGCGGCCGACGAAGTACTCGGTGTACCCGCCGTCGCGGTTGACGCCGGTGACCTGCTTGGGCGCGCCCGTGCACAGGATCTGGTCGCCGCGGGCGCACTGGTCGCAGTGGCCGCAGGACCCGTACAGCCAGGCGGCGCCGACCGGGGTGCCGACCTCGGGCCAGTCGACGCCCTCGCCGAGCGCCGCGACGACGCCGCTGATCTCGTGCCCGGGGACGACGGGGAAGGTTCCGAACGGGTAGTGGCCCCGCAGGTGGTTGACCTCGGAGAAGCACATCCCGCAGGCGGTGACCCGCACCAGGATCTCGCCGGGGCCGGGCCTCGGCTCGTCGCGTTCGACGATCTCCAGCGGTCCGCCCGGGGCGGTGAGCACGGCGCTGCGCATGGCGGCGCCCCCTCTCGTGTCGTGACGGCCGGCGGGCCGTTCGTAGCATCGGTATATCAATGACTGTACTCACGCTATAGGTACGAGCATAGCGTTGCTCGGAAAATTTCTGTAACATCGTTGTTGTGACCGCTCAGAAGGACCCCGACACCCGCGACCGCATCCTGCGCGCCGCCTCGCGGCTGCTCACCGAGGCCGGCGGCGAGCCGGTCTCGACGCGGGCCGTGTGCACCGCCGCCGGCGTCGGGGCGCCGACGCTCTACCACCACTTCGGCGACAAGCGCGGCCTGTTCGACGCCGTCGCCGCCCGCGGTTTCGAGGAGTACCTGGCGAGCAAGCGGGCGCAGGGCGGCACCGGCGACCCGGTCGAGGACCTGCGCCGCGGCTGGGACCTGCACCTCGAGTACGCCGTCACCCATCCCGCGTTCTACACGCTGATGTACGGGACGCCGCGCACTCCGGCCGCCGCCGGCGAGGCGTACGGCATCCTGCTGGGCCTGGTCGAGGCCGTCGCCGGCGCGGGGCGGCTCCGCGTCCCGGTCGCCACCGCCGCCCGCATGATCCACGCCGCCGGGGTCGGGACGGCCCTCACGCTGATCGCGAGCCCGTCCGGCGCGGCCGCCGACCGGGAGGCGTCGGTCCGCACGCGGGAGGCCGTCCTCGCCGCCGTGACCTCGGAGGGCGGCGATCCGGCCGGCACGCCGCTCGCGGCCCGCGCGGTGGCGCTGAAGGCGGCCCTGGGCTCCGCCCCGCCGGCCGGGCTGACCGCCTCGGAGGCGGCGCTGCTCGGCGAGTGGCTGGACCGCCTGGCCGGCTAGGGCCGCGGGGTCCTGTTACCGGGGCGCCGGCGGCGCTTCACGCCGACGCCGCCCCAGAACGCCAGGCCCTTCACCACGACCGTGGGGGAGCCGGGCACGCCGGGCCCGCTGGCCCGCTGGTCGAACCCGCCCATGATCCCGAGCCCGTTGACGTGCACGGTGATGTCGTCCGGCACGATGATCTCGAACCCGCCCATGATCGCGAGCGCCCGGATCACGACCTGGCCCTCCTCGAACCGGGCCTCCCGCAGATCGATCCTTCCGCCGCCCCAGAAGGCGAACGCCCGGAACCGGCGGGGGACGTTCCACACGCCCGCGCGGCGGAACCCGCTCATGATCCCGATGCCGCTCCGCCAGGACGGCGCGCCGTGCACCGGCCGCCAGTCCGCCCCGGTCGCCGGGGGCGCCGCCCGGCCCGGCGAGGGCAGGTCGCGGGTGATCGGCTCGAGCTCCGCGTAGGTCTTGGCCGCGTACACCGCGTCCAGCCGCTCGTCGAGCTCGTCCAGCGTCAGCCGCCCCTCGCCGGCCGCGTCCCGCAGCACCTGCGCGACCCGCTCGCGGTCGGCGTCGCCGGCCCGCATCTCCGGCGCTCCGGGCGTCCCGGGATGCTCGGGGAGGTTCGTCATGCCCGAAGCCTAGACGGACGCCGCCCGCCCCGCATGCCCGATCCGCCGTGGAATCAGGGCCGGGGCGGCTCCAGGCGGACGACGACGGACTTGGACGTGGGGGTGTTGCTGATCTCGGCGGTGCTGTCGAGCGGGACCAGGACGTTGGTCTCCGGGAAGTAGGCCGCCGCGCAGCCGGGCGCGGTCGGGTAGGAGACGGCGCGGAAGGCGGTGGCGCGGCGCTCGGCGCCGTCCGGCCACTCCGAGACGAGGTCGACGGTCGCGCCGTCGGCGACGCCGAGGCGGGCCAGGTCGGCGGGGTTGACGAGCACGACGCGGCGTCCCGCCTTGATGCCCCGGTAGCGGTCGTCCAGGCCGTAGACGGTGGTGTTGTACTGGTCGTGGCTGCGGACGGTCTGCAGCAGCAGCCGCCCCTCGGGGACCCGCAGGACCTCCAGCTCGTTCACCGTGAGGTTGGCCTTGCCGGTCGCCGTCGGGAACCTGCGCTCGTCGCGGGGCGCGTGGGGGAGCGTGAAGCCGCCGGGCTCGCGGAGGCGGGCGTTGAAGTCCTCGAAGCCGGGGACGACCCGGGAGACGTGGTCGCGGATCACGTCGTAGTCGCGCTCCATCGCCTCCCAGTCGATGCCCGAGCCGGGCAGCGCGGCCCTGGCGAGCCGGCAGACGATCGACACCTCCGGCAGCAGGTGCTCCGACGCGGGGGCGAGGCGGCCGCGGGAGGCGTGCACCATGCCCATCGAGTCCTCGACGGAGACGATCTGCGGCCCCGTCTCCCGCACGTCCCGCTCGGTGCGGCCGAGCGTCGGGAGGATCAGCGCCACCTCCCCGGTCACCGCGTGCGACCGGTTGAGCTTGGTCGACACCTGCGCCGTCAGCCGGCAGCCGCGCAGGGCCGCCTCCGTCACGGCGGAGTCGGGGGTGGCGCGGACGAAGTTGCCGCCCATCCCGAGGAACACCCTGGCCCTTCCGTCGCGCATGGCGCGGATCGCCTCGACGGTGTCCAGGCCGTGCTCGCGGGGCGGCTCGAACCCGAACTCGGCGGCGAGGGCGTCCAGGAAGGCGGGCTTCGGCCGCTCCCAGATGCCCATCGTCCGGTCGCCCTGCACGTTGGAGTGGCCGCGGACGGGGCAGACGCCCGCGCCGGGCCGGCCGATGTTGCCGCGCAGCAGCAGGAAGTTGACGATCTCGCGGATCGTCGGCACGGAGTTGCGGTGCTGGGTGAGGCCCATCGCCCAGCAGACGACGATCCGCTCGGCGGCGAGGACGTCGCCCAGCGTCGCGGCGATCTCCGCGCGGGTGAGGCCGGTCGCCTCCAGGACGTCGTCCCAGTCCAGGCGCAGGGCGTGCTCGCGGAACGCCTCGAAGCCGTGCGCGTGGGCGTCGAGGAACTCCCGGTCGAGGGCGCCGGGCGCGTCCGACTCCAGCAGCATCCGGTTGAGCGCCTGGAACAGCGCGAGGTCGCCGTTCAGCCGGATCTGCAGGAACCGGTCGGCGAGCACCGTGCCCCGCCCGGCCATCCCGGAGGCGCGCTGCGGGTTCTTGAACCGCATCAGCCCCGCCTCGGGCAGTGGGTTGACGGCGATGACGCGGGCGCCCTCCCGCTTCGCCCGCTCCAGCGCCGACAGCATCCGGGGGTGGTTCGTCCCGGGGTTCTGGCCGACGACGAAGACGAGGTCGGCCTGGTAGAGGTCCTCCAGCAGCACCGAGCCCTTGCCGATGCCGATCGTCTCGCTCAGCGCGGAGCCGGAGGACTCGTGGCACATGTTGCTGCAGTCGGGCATGTTGTTCGTCCCGAACGCCCGCGCGAACAGCTGGTAGGCGAACGCGGCCTCGTTGCTCGTCCGCCCGGAGGTGTAGAAGACGGCCTCGTCCGGCGAGTCCAGGGCGTTCAGTTCGGTCGCCAGCAGGCCGAACGCCTCGTCCCACGACACCGGCTCGTAGTGCCCGGACCCGGCGCGCTTCACCATCGGCTCGGTCAGCCGCCCCTGCTGCCCGAGCCAGTGGTCGGACCTCCCGGCCAGCTCCTCGACGCCGTGCTCGGCGAAGAACTCCCGGGTGACGCGCCGCAGGGTCGCCTCCTCCGCGACGGCCTTCGCGCCGTTCTCGCAGAACTCGGCGGTGTGCCGGTGGTCGCCCTCCGGCCAGGCGCACCCCGGGCAGTCGAAGCCCTGCTTCTGGTTGACGCGCAGCAGCGTCAGCGCCGTCCGCCGCACGCCCATCTCCGCCTGGGAGTGACGCAGCGCGGCCGTCACCCCGGGAACGCCCGCCGCCCACTGCTTCGGCTTCGAGACCTCCAGACCGGAGTCGTCGAAGTCACCGGCGGGCGGCTTGCGCGTCATAGGGCACATCCTCGTGGTCGGCCGACAACCCCACTGTCGCACGGTAGCGGCGGTCCGGCGCGCTACTGGGGCGGGCCTTCGGTCAGGTGGACGGTCCCCGCCATGCGGTCGCCCCGGCTCGTCGTCCACTCGATCCGGACGGCGTCGCCCGGGTGGCGGGCCAGCATCAGGGTCGTGAGGGTGGACGGGGTGTCGACGGAGGCGTCGCCGAAGGCGACGATGACGCCCCCGACGGGGACCCCGGCGGCCTCGGCGGGGGAGCCGGGCACGAGCTCGGCGACCAGCGCGCCGGGGGAGCGGCCGTTCGGGCGGACCTTGACGCCGAGCATCGCGGTCGGGCCGATGTGCACGGTCGAGGACGCCTCGCCGCGCTGGATCTGCCGCGCGACCTCCAGCGCCCGGTCGGACGGGATGGCGTACCCCCGGTGGTCCTTGCGCTGCTCGGCGTCCTTCACCGAGAACCCGGCGGACGCCGCGGTGTTGATGCCGATGACCTTGCCGGAGGTGTCCAGCAGCGGCCCGCCGGAGTCGCCCGGCCGGATCGGCGCGTTCGTCTCGATCAGGCCGGCGAGCCGCTCGGAGGTGCCGTTGCTGTCGTCGCGCGCGGTGACCGACTGCTCCAGCGCGGTGACCCTGCCGGTGACGACGGTGGGCGTGCCGCCCTTGCCGCCCGCGTTGCCGACGGCGGTGACCGTGTCGCCGACCTCGACGCCCTCCGCGGAGGCGAACGCGGCGGCCTTCAGCCGGGTGGCCCCCGACAGCCGGATCACCGCGATGTCGCCGGCCCGGTCGTAGCCCACGACCTGCGCCGTGTAGCCGCGGCGGTTGTCGACGTCGGTCCCCTTGATCGCGGTGGCGCCCTGGATGACGTGGTTGTTGGTCAGCACGAGGCCGGACGCGGTGAGCACGATGCCCGTCCCGGCGGCGCGGGTGCCGTTCAGCGTCTGCTCGGTCTCGATGTTGACCACGCCCGGCCGCCGCCCGCTGGGCTTGGCGTGCTTGTTGCGGGTCGCCGCGGCGGAGGGCGGGGCGTCCTGCGGGGTCCCGCTCTCCACGACCCGGCAGCCGGGGGCGAGGAGGGCCAGGAGCGCCACCAGCAGCAACGGGATCGCGGCGCGGGCGCGGCGCCCGGAGTCCTCGCTCACCTGGATGCCTCCTCCCGCAGGTTCCTCCCATGATTCCCGATTCCGGGCAATTAGTCCGAAAGAAGGGAGGGCAACGCGGCGCGGGCCCCCGGCCGGGCCCGCGCCGGGGGCTCAGCGGGTGAAGTAGCGGCGGGGGTTCTCCACGAGCATCTGGTCGATCTGCCCGTCGGAGACGCCGGCGGCGCGCAGGGCGGGCAGGACGTCCTCGCTGATGTGCCGGTAGTTCCAGTTCGGCTGCATCGCGGGCACCGTCGCGGGGTCGGGGCCGAACCAGTCGATGAAGCAGGACGCGTCGTGGCTGAGGACCATCCGGTCGGCGTAGCCCCGCTCGCACAGGGCCGCGACGGTCGCGACCCGCTCGGAGGTCGGGTTGATGATGTCGAGGCCGAAGCGGTCCATGCCGAGGATCGCGCCCGTGTCGGCCAGCTCCATCAGGTAGTCGAGGTCGTTGCTGTCGCCCGCGTGCCCCACGACGACCTTGGCGAGGTCCACGCCCTCCTCGCCGAGCAGGCCCACGACCGTCCGGCCCGCGTGGATCGAGCTCTCGGTGTGCACGGTGACCGGCGCGCCCGTCTCGCGGTGCGCCGCGGCGACGGCCCGCAGCACCCGCTCGACGCCGGGCGTGAGGCCGGGGGCGTCCACGGCGCACTTGAGGAAGGCGGCCCTGACCCCCGTCCCGGCGATGCCCTCGGTCAGGTCGCGGGTGAAGTCGGCGATCATGGGGTCGGGGCCCTGGTCCACCAGCGTTCCGGGACCCCGGTGGTGGAACTGAAACGGCACGTCGTTGTAGGTGTAGATGCCCGTCGCCACGATGATGTTGAGCTCCGGCACCCGCTCGTTGACCCGCTGGATGCGCGGGAGGTAGCGGCCGAGCCCCCACACCGTGGGGTCGGCGATGGTGGTGACGCCGAGCCCGGCCAGCTCGCGCAGCTTGCCGGCCGCGTCGGCGACCTTCTCCTCCTCGTCCCACCAGTCGCCCGCGCCGTAGTTCTGGACGTTCTCGGCGCCGAGCACGAAGACGTGCTCGTGCATCAGCGTGCGCCCGAGGGCGGCGGCGTCGACGGGGCCGCGGACGGTCTCAACTGCGGGCATTCGATGGTTCCTCTGCGGGTGCGATATTGGCTCTGCGGGGGGCATACCGACCGGTCGGTTTCTGGCAAGCTAGGGCTCGGGGCGCGCCGGAGTCAATGCCGCCGCGCGGGAGGAGGTGAGCAGGTGACGCAGGCCGATCCGACACCCGGCCCGGTGCCGGAGTCCACGGCGCCCGTCCGGCAGAGCGCGGTCGAGCGGCGGATCCTGGACGCGGCGCTGCGGCTGTTCGCCGAGCGCGGCTTCGACGGGACGCCCGTGCAGAGCGTCGTGGAGGCCGCCGAGGTCACCAAGGGCGCGCTGTACCACTACTTCGACTCCAAGGACGACCTGCTCTACGAGATCTACCACTCGCTGATCGCCCGCCAGCTCGCCGACCTCGGCGCGGTGCTGGCGCGGGGGCTGCCGCCGCGCGAGGCCGTCCACGCGGTGCTGACCGGGCTGATCCGCAGCACCGCCGAGCACATCGACGAGGCGAAGGTGTTCGCCCGCGAGATGCACCGGCTGGACCACGCCCGGATGCGCTCGGTCCGCGCCGACCGCCGCCGCTACCACGTGACGTTCCGGGGCCTCATCGAGCAGGGCCAGCGGGACGGCGTGTTCGGCACCGGGACCCCCGCGGAGACGATCACGATCGTCGCGCTCGGCATGGTCAACCAGATGCCGTCCTGGTACCGGGCGGACGGCCCCAAGCCCGCCGCGCGGCTCGCCGACGAGGTCGCCGGGTTCATCCTCGACGCGCTGGACCGGCCCACGCCCTGACGGTACCGCGCGGGGCCGCGCCGTCAGGGCGGCGACGCGCCCCTCGGGGCCCGGGAGGCGACCGCGGTGACGGCCGCGGCGAGGACCGCGAGCGCGGCGATGGTCACGGCCATCGGGACGGCGGTGCCCGGCCCGGCGACGCCGGCCAGCGGTGCGGCGGCGCCGCCCAGCGCGAACTGGGCCACGCCGAGCAGCGCCGACGCGGTCCCGGCCACCCGCGGTGGGCGTCCGGCCAGCGCCAGGGCGGTGGCGTTGGGGCCGATCAGCCCCTGCCCGCTCGCGACCAGGAACAGGCCCGGCAGCACCCCGCCGAGCCCCCATCCGGCGAGGACGGCGGCCATGAGGACCGCCCCGCCCGCCGCGACGACGGCGAGCCCGGCCGCCAGCAGCCGGGTCAGCGCGACCCGCCCGGCGAGCAGCGCGCCCGCCTGGCCCGCCGCGACGATGCCGAGGGAGTTGACGCCGAAGGCGACGCTGAACCCCTGCGGCGACATCCCGTAGATGTCCTGGAGCACGAACGGCGATCCCGAGATGTAGGTGAACATCGCCGCGAACGACAGGCCGATCGCCAGTCCGTACCCCGTGAACGCCCGGTCCCGCACGAGCGCCCCGCAGACCGCGGCGGTCGCGCGCGGCCCGCCCGTCTCGCGCCGTTCGGGCGGCAGCGTCTCGGCCAGCCCGAGCAGCGACCCGAGGAACAGCGCGACGCCGATCGCGGCGAGGACCGCGAACACGCCCGGCCACGGGACGACCCGCAGCAGCTGGCCGCCGAGGACGGGCGCCAGGATCGGCGCCAGCCCGTTCACCAGCATCAGCACCGAGAAGAACCGGGCCGCCGCGACGCCGTCGTACAGGTCCTGGACGATCGCCCGCGCGATCACGATCCCGGCGGCCCCGGCGGCGCCCTGCACCAGCCGCAGCGCGATGAGGGTCTCCACGCTCGGCGCCGCGACGCACAGCAGCGACGCGACGGTGTAGGCGGCGAGGCCGGCCAGCAGCGGGCGGCGGCGGCCGAGCCTGTCGCTCAGCGGTCCCGCCACCGCCTGCCCGACGGCGAGGCCGACGACGCACGCGGTCAGCGTGAGCTGCGCCTGCACGGCGCCCGTGGACAGGTCCGCCGACATCCGGGGCAGCGCCGGCAGGTACATGTCGATCGACAGCGGCGCCACCGCCGTCAGCGCGCCCAGCACGAGGACCAGCACGGGCCTCCGGCCGGCCGGAGGGGACGCGGACAGCTCGGAGCCGGCGGAGGCGGCCGCCTGGGTCATGGGGGGTCTCCAGCGGGGGCGGGGGAGGCTCAGACGGTGGTGATGACCTGCGCGGCGTCCAGGCGCGGGTTGCGGGGGCGGAAGGCGTCCGGGGCGGGCCTGCCCGCGTTGATCACGGCGATGGGGCGGAGGTTGCCCTCCGGGAAGAACTCCTTCTCGACGGCGTCCGCGTCGAAGCCGGACATCGGCCCCGCGGCGAGACCGGCGGCGCGGATCCCGAGGATCAGGTAGCCGAGCTGGAGGGAGGCGTTGAACCGGGCCATCGCCGGGCGGCCGGGGCTGTCGCGCAGGGCCTCGCGGGCGCCCTCCCGGTGCGGGAACGTGACCGGCAGGTGCTCGTGGAAGTCCTCGTCGGCGGCGGCGATCAGGGTCAGCGGGGCCGTCGCCGTCTTGGCGCGGTTGCCCTCGCTCATCAGCGGGACCAGCCGCTCGCGCGCCTCCCGGCTGCGCACGTCCACGATCCGCAGCGGCTGGGCGTTCATGGCGGTCGGGGCCCACCTGACCAGGTCGTAGATCGCGCGGACCTGCTCCTCGCCGACCGGCTCGCCGGTGAAGGCGTTGGCGGTGCGCGCCCCGCGGAACAGCAGCTCCTGCGCGGCGGGGTCCAGGATCAGCGGGGTCTGGTTCGCGGTCGTCGTCATGGCGCGCCTTTCGGACGGGGAAGCTTTCCGAAGGGGTCAATGCGATGACGTTCAGTTATCTTCCACGTCAGGAAGTGGGGTGCGTCACACAGAGGCGGCCGGCGGGGCGGCCGGTCAGAACGGGATGCGTTCGGCCGCCGCGACGAGCGCCCCCGCGATCGTGGCGACGGTCAGGACCGACACGCCGGCCAGCACGGCCCAGCGCCCCACCTGATAGCCGGCGGGGACGCGGCCCGCGTCGCGGCCGCGCACCGGCCACGGGGCGCGCAGCGGCGCAGTCCCCGGAGGATCCGGCGGGACGTCGGCCGGCGGGCGCTCGCCGTCCGGCGGGCCCGCGGCGGGCAGCCCCGTCACCCAGCCGAGCAGGTCGGCGACGGCGGCGGGCTCGGTGCCGAGGCCGGAGGCGAAGTACCGCACCTGGGCGGCGACCTGGTCGAGCGTGCGCACGGTGTTGCCCAGCCCGACGCGGTCGAGCCAGTCGCGCGGGTCGCCGCCCGGGTCCAGACCGCGGCCGATCTCCGTGCGCAGCAGCAGGTCGGTCTTGGTGACGACGACGGCGACGCGTTTCTGCCGCCCCTGGTCGGGACGCGAGCGCAGCTCGTTCAGCACTCGCTGGAGGGTGTCGGCGGGATCCTCCTCCGACGATGCGGCCGCCTCGTCGACGAACTCCCTCTCGTCCCCGGTCAGCGACCGGCGGAGCTGGGGGAGCGCGAACGGGTCCACGACGAACAGCAGCGCCTCGCTGTGCTCCAGGTAGCGCAGCGACTCGACCTCCGTCGCGCCCGTGTAGTGCTCGCCCGCCGGGTCGAACAGGTAGAGGATGCGGCGCGCGCGGCCCGGCAGCTCCACGTCCACCATGGTGGCCAGGGGCAGCTCCGGGCCGGTCTTGGCCAGGCGCCCGCCGCGCTGGAACTCGCGGATCGCGCCCGCGTACGCCTGCGCGTGCCGCTGCTCGACGAACGACAGCCGCCCGTGGACGGCGCGGGCCCGCGCGTGCAGGGCCCTGATGCCGAGGACCATGAACGTGGTCTTGCCCGCGGCCGGTCCGCCCACGAACGGCAGGGGCTCCACGCGGACGCGCCCGATGCGCTCGGGCAGCCGCCCCCCGCAGTGCGGGCAGTACGCGGCCAGGCGGAAGCGCCCGAGCGGGACGGTCGTGGGAAGCCGCGCCCCGCACCGGCACACGTGCCGGAACGCGCCGCCCGCCCCCGGCGAGAGGCGCCGGTGCCGCGCGCCGCAGCTCGGGCACGCGTACTCCGGCAGCCCGATCCGCTCGTAGCAGAAGGGGTGCGGGCACGTCTGGAGGATGCGGGCGTACCCCATGAAGACGCGTTCGACCGCCGCCAGGACGAGCACGCACGCCAGCCACGACGCCAGCCCGACCGCGGCGACCAGCCCGTACAGGACCGTCAGCGCGAGGACGAACACCGACGCGGGAACGGCGGCGGCGGTGATGCCCGCGCACAGCGCCAGCCAGACCGGGAAGACGAAGAACCCCCACGGGCCGCCGAGGAGCGTCCGGGTCAGGCTCAGCACGACGCTCCGGGCCGTCCGGTACACCTGCGGGACGACCGTGCGGCTGATCGTCCACCAGTCGCGCCACACCTGGCCGAGCAGGTAGTGCCGGTAGGCGACGGCGGGCTCGGCGACCGGCGAGGGCCCCTCCAGCGTGGACGGCGCGAGCGTCCGGCACGCGTGCAGGCAGTACACGCCGAGCGCGGCGGCCCCGGCGACGACCAGCGTCGCGGCGAACACCACGGGGAACACGTACATGAACCCGAGCCACATGGCGCCCACCCACACGGCGATCAGCAGCAGCACGATGACGGGGTTCACGGCGCGCCCTCCAGGAGAAGGGCCCGCAGTTCGTCCCGCAGTTCGGGGCGGCGCGCCAGATGGGAGTCGAGCTGCCTGGCCGCGAGCCACCGCCGGGCCGCCGCCCGCGCCCACGCCTCCAGGGACGGCTCGGCCGCGCCGCGCCTGCGCAGCAGCAGCACCACCTCGACCAGCTCGTTGCGCCGCTCGACCTCGCCGCCGCGCAGCGGCGCGCGGCCGGCGCGGACCCGGCCGGGCAGCTCGGCCGTCCACCGCTGCGCGACCCGCGCCCGCACCGGGGCGGGCACGGCCGCCAGCAGTTCCGCCCGGAAGCCGGGCGGCCGGGGCGACAGCCGCCGCGCCGCGTCGGAGAACGCCTCGCGGGCGAGGCTTTCGGTGGCGCCGCCAGCGTCGGCGAGGCGCTCCAGCGCCCGCGCGGCCCGCGGCGGGCCCGCGGTGATGGCCATCCCGTACGCCTGGACGAGGGCGGCGTCGCGCCCGGCGGGCCCGTCCGGCATGAGCGCGCGGACCCGCTCGGCGAGCCGCAGCGTCGCGGGGTCGGTGAGGCCGTCGCCGCCGGTGGAGGCGAGCCGCGCGAAGGTCCGGGACGGCAGCTCCGCCAGCGCCGGGGGCGGCGGCGCGGACCCGCAGGCGTCCAGCAGGTCGAGGCACGCGGCGGCGGACGGTGGCGTCGCCCAGATCTCCCGGAGCGCCCCGTCGACGTCGGCGGTGCCGCCGCCGTCCAGACGCAGCAGCCGGCCCGTCACCGCGATCCGGCGGCCCGGACGCCTCCGCCCGACCGACGCCAGCACGGCGACCGCGACACCGGGCGCGGCGCGCAGCCGCCCGGCGTGCTCGTAGAGCAGGTCGCAGGTCTCGGGGGTGAGGGCGGCCGCCCGGTCCCCGGATCCGGCGAGACCGGCGACGACCCCGTCCAGCAGCGCGTCCCGCAGCCCGGCCGGGCAGCCGGCGAGCGCGCCCTCCAGCCCGGCGAGGCCGCGCCGGGCGCAGCGCGCCGCCGACGCCGCCACCTCGCCGGGATCGGCCGGGACTCCGGTCCGCTCCGCCACACCGGCCGCCTCCGCGACCTCCGCCAGCCGGGACGCCCCGGCGAGCCTCTCGGAGACCAGCTCGCCGACGCGGAGCGCGCAGCGGGGGGCGAGGTCCGCCGCTCCCGCCGCCCGCGCCCGCTCGTGCACGGCGAGCGCCAGATCGAGCCCCATGGACGGGACGCCCGGTGCGAGGTCGCGCCACACCCAGGCGGGGACGGCGGTCCCGCGCCGCGCCAGCAGCTCCGCCGCCGCGGCCTCCTCGTCCGGCGTCATGCCCGCTTCGCCCCGGCACAGCGCGAGCAGCGCGGCGGCGCCCTCCCGCGCGGGGTCGTCCAGCGGCGCCAGTTCGGCCAGGGCGTCCAGGCCGCCGAAGTCGCGGGCGCGCCAGCAGCCGGCGACGGTCCTGGCGAAGCGGCTGGCCCGGCCCTCGGAGACACCGTCGCGCAGGTCGAACACGGACGCGTGGGAGGCGTGGCTCTGGGCGGTCGCCCAGACGGCGGGCGTCGTGCCGACCAGGCGCTGCGCGGCGCCGTCCGGGTCGGCGGTGTAGGTGACGAACGACAACCGGGCCGCCGCCGCGACCGGCAGCGAGTACGACACGACCGCGATCCAGCGGGCGATCGCCTCCACGTCGTCGGCGACGAGGACGACCCGCCCGTGGCCCCGCCCCAGCACGCCCGCGACGGCGTCCACCAGACGGGCGAGCAGCGCGTACGGGTCGCCGGGCCCGGCGGCGGCGAGCCACCCGGCGAGGGCCTCCGGGTCGAGCGCGGAGCCCGGCGTCAGCTCCTCCAGCGGGTCGAGTACGGCCCCCGGCGCGGGCAGCGGCGTCCAGTGCGCGGCCTGCCACAGCTCGGCGGGTCGCAGCCCCTCCAGCTCCTCGGGCTCGGCCACCACCGCGTGCGCGAAGAAGTTGCCGTAGCGGCCCGAGTAGTCGCGGCCGAGGTAGCGGCACCGCAGCAGCAGGGGCCGGCCGTCCACCTCGTCATACAGCAGCGAGACGGGGAACAGGTCCAGCTCGGCGTCGCCCGGCGACAGCGGCGCGTCGGGCGGCGGACGGTACGACAGGTACGGCGTGACCGCGGCCCGCGTCCCGTCCGGCAGGCCGGGCGTCTCGGCGACGAACTGGAACCCGGCCCGGCCGGTGGGCCCGCTCCGGGCGGAGGTGTAGTGCAGCTGCCAGGCCACCGCTACGTCCCTTCCGGACGGACGCCGTCGAGCATGCCGAACCGGTACAGCAGCCACAGCAGCGGGTCCTCCGCCCGGTACGGCCGGACGCCGCCCGCGCCGACGCGCCCCTCCTCCGGGACGCCGCCGAGCGCCGACAGGCCGAACAGCGCGTGGTCGGCGTACTGCTGCCCGAGGTAGGTGTCGAGCTGCCCCGCCTGCCAGTCGTGCAGGAGCGCGCGGACCTGCGCGTTCACCGCGTCCCTGTCGTCGAGGTCGAGGACCCCCTGCCCCGACCGCGACCGGTGCAGCGCCGACTGGCGCAGCAGCCCCGGCCGCAGCACGTCGATCTTGGTGAGCGCGACCGCGACCGGGACGGGGAGCGGCGCGCCCGGACGGGTGCCGTGCCGCAGCCGCAGCACCTCGGTGACGCGCGCGATGACGTCCAGCGGATCGCCCGCCGGATCGCCCCCCGGAAGGCCCGCCCCCGGATCGTCTCCGCCCGCGCGCGGGCCCGGCACCGCGTCCAGCACGCCCGGCCGCGCGCCGGGCAGCTCCAGCGGATCGACCAGGAAGATGACCGCGTCGGCGGCCTCCAGGTACCGCAGGTGCAGGTCGGTGGCCTCGCGGCTGCGCAGGTCCTCGCCCGCGGTGTCGAACAGCACCAGCGCCAGCGAGTCGTTGCGGGGCCGGGAGAAGCGCCCCTTGCGGGACCGGGTCCGGGTGAGCAGGTACACCAGCGGCTCGCGCGGGCCGGTCGCGGCGCTCGGCGTCGTCGGCAGCAGCCGCCGCTCCTCCAGCAGCGGCCGGGCGAAGTCGCGCTTGTACCGCTCGATCGTCCGGTCGTCGCACGCGACCAGCGACGCGTCCAGCTCCGTCCCGACCCGGTTCATCAGCTCGTGCAGCAGGACGGCGATGTAGGTGCTCTTCCCGGCGTTCTTCGCCCCGACGAGCGCGACGATCCGCCCGGGGGAGTCGCAGTACGCCGACGGCAGCGGGTTGTGGCACTCGGGGCAGGCGCGGTTCCCGGTCGGCTGCCCGCACCCGGGGCAGTCGGCCCGTCCCTTGCGCCCGGGCGCGGCGAACGCCGGCGGCAGCGACGCCCCCGCCGTCGACCCGGTGTACCCGGCCAGCCGCTCGTCCAGGACGGGGATGCAGCCCTGCCGCCGCCCGGACTGCCCCCGGCACCGGAACAGGATCCGCTGCGGCGCCACCGAGGCGAAGCAGTAGGGGCAGGTGATGCCCTGCCGGGGCGGCACGCCGGGGATTCCCACCCGGGCCAGGGGTCTCGTCATCAGGGGACCTGGAGTCGGCGGACGGGGGGATCGCTCAGCTCGACGGCGTCGTCGTCGGCGAAGCAGCGCAGCCAGTACGGACCGGACGCCGCCGGCGCGCCGAGCGTCAGCTCGCCCGGCACGGGCACCCGCTCCCACGCGCCGAGGGTCTCGCCGTCGGCGGCGCGCTGCGGCATGACCCGCCCGGCGCGCAGCACCAGCGACAACCGCGCCACCCGCAGCGGCCGGGACGAGGTGAGCCGGAGGGTCAGCGTCCGCCGCCACGGCGGGCCCGAACGCAGCACGTCGTAATGGACGATCGTGCGCGCCGCGACCTCGGCGGTCACCGGCGGGCCGGTCATCCGCGCGCCGCCGACCGTCCCGGCCGCGGCGACTGACAGCTCGACCGGCTCGTCCTCGGGGACGGGCAGCCGGATCCCGCCCTGGGTGTCGTAGGCGGCCCTGGTGACGCTCTGCGCGGCCCGGACCGGGACGCGGGCGGAATCGCCCGGCGGCGCGGGCTCCGCTCCGCCGTCGCGCCCGATCCGGTAGGCGACGTCGACCTCCGCGACGTCCGGCGGCCAGTCGAACCCGACGTGCACGTACGCGCCCCGTCGCTCGGCGACCAGCCGTCGCGGCGGCGGCAGGTTCACGTGCCGGTGGTAGGCGCCGATCGCGGCGGTGCCCTCGGCGACCGTCACCGCCAGCAGCCACCCGCCGGCGCCCGGCCGCACCGCGAGCCCTCCCTCCGCCTGCGCGCACGCCAGCCGCCGCGTCTCCCGCCGCACCTCCTCCAGCGGGACGAGCGCGCTGCGCGGCCACGGCGGCGGCCCCTGGCAGAGCACCAGCTCCACCGTCCCGTGCGCGGGCGGCGCGAACCGGGCCCGCACCAGCCCGGGGTCGGACGCGTCGGTCTCGGCGGCCAGCTCGAACACCGGCTCGGGAGGCGCGCTCGGCGTGGCCGACGCCCGCACCCCGGCCGTCTCGACCTCGCGCCCGGCCGCGTCGAGGTAGACGGCGGCGATCCGGTAGTGGTGCGTCCGCCCGTTCGGGACGCGCTCGCGGAACCCGTCCCGGCCCGCCGCGACGGTCCGGCCGTCCCGGGCCACGACGACCCGCACCGCCTCCGCCGGGCACCGCCAGCGTCCGGTGACCTGCCCGTCCCCGGCGGTCAGCTCGACCTCGCCCGGATCGGGCCGCACGACCACCGGCCCCGCCACCGCCGGCGCCGCCGCGGCCTCGCCCCGCACCGCGACGACCCCGTAGTACAGCGGCACGTTGACCGGGGGACGGGTGTCCAGCGCCCCGCCGACGGCCGTGCCGTCGCGCATGTCGCGCGGCGCCCTGCCCTCCCGCCGCACGACGTGGTGGACCACCTCGCCCCCCGTGGACGGCGAATCCTCCCAGGACAGCCGGACCGACGCGCCGTCCACGTCGAGGTGCACCTCCGGGACCGGGCGCGGCGGCAGGCGCCGCTGGTGGGCGGCGGCGCCCGGCAGGTCCCGGACGAGGCGCAGCGCGTCGGCGAGCAGGCGGTGGGCGCGGTCGGGGTCGGGCTCGGCGGCCGCGGCCTCGCGCAGGCGCAGCGCGGTGCCGAGGCGGTGCCGGGCCTCGGCGGCGAGCACCTGCTCCTCGGGCGGCTCGGCGCCGGGGGAGGGGTGCGGGACCCGCGCGGCGTCGGCCAGCCCGGCCGCCGCGTGCACGTCGCCGGCGTCCAGCAGCGCCCGGAGCCGCCCCGGCAGGCCGCCGCCCGGGTCGGTCTCGCGCACGACGGCGAACACCAGGCGGCGGGCGTCGCCCTGCTCGACGCCCAGCTCCTCGGCGGCGTACCGGAGCAGGGCGCGCTCGGACGCCCGCTGCCGCAGCCGCTCGCGGAGCCGGTCGGCGATGTCGAACAGCAGCAGCGCGGGCAGGTCGGCGCCCGAACGCAGCGCGGCCAGCACGGTGTCGGCGTGCGTGGTGGTGGTGTCGCGGCTGCGGCGCGCCCACTCGGCGCTCGCGGCCGCGACCGCGTCCCCGTCCGGGCGCGGGCCGCCGCCCGGCACGGCGAAGCCGTCCAGGACGCGGATCGGACCGGTGAGGCGGGCGCCGAACAGGAAGTCGGCGAGGTGGCGCCTGCCGAGGACCTCCAGCGACTCGCGCACCTTCCGGTACGCCGGGTAGGGCGCGGCGGACGGCAGCGGGTCGGGCTCGCGGATCTCGATGCCGTCGGCGGCGGCCGGCTCCGCCAGCTCGGCGGCCCGCACCCCGGTGGTGCGGGCGATGGCCTCGACCTCGGCGGGCGTGGCCATCCGCAGCGCCCCGGCCGCGTCGGCGAGGCGGGCGCGGGCCTCGCCGAGGCGGCGCTCGGCGCGCTCGCGCCCGCCGCGCAGCCGCGCCTCCAGCGGGCGGGGGTCGCCGCGCTCGGCGGCGGAGAACAGCGGCGCCAGCTCGCGGTGCTCGGCCTCCAGCCGGTCGATGAGCCGGCGGTACTTCAGCTGCCCGCGCGCCCGCCGCCAGCACTGCCGGACCAGCCTGACCCGCGCCGCGACGGCCGCCGCGTCCAGTCCGTCGAGCGGAGCTCGTCCGTTGAATGGCGGTGGGTGGGGGCTGGAGGACGGTCCGTCGAGCGCGTACCGGACGCGCAGGTCCTCGGGGGGCTGGTCGCCCGCGGCCCGCGCGGGTTCCAGCACCTCCCGCCGGTAGTCCTCGTCGAACGCCACGGGCGCCTCCAGGGGATCCGCGGCCCGCTCAGCTGACCTGGACCCGGGAGAGGGCCTTGCGGGAGCGCTCGACCTCCTCCTCCGACATGCCGCCGACGTCCACCTTCAGTTCCAGCCGCTCGCCGGTCTCCTTCTCCACGGCCGTGACGTTCAGCAGGCCGGAGGAGTCGAGCGCGAACGTCACCCCGATCGGCCAGCCCGACTTCTTGCCCGGCGGGACGCGGATCTCGCCGGTCGCGATCTCGGTGTTGTCGATCAGGTCGGCGGACTCCACCACGCCGGCCTGCTCCATCACCCGGATGTCGGCCGAGGCCTGGTCGTCGTAGACGGTGAAGAAGTCCTCGGTCCTGGCGGCGGGGAGCTCGTCGTTGGCGTGCACGAGGTGCGCGACGCTCTCGGCGCCGGTCTCCCGGTCGACGACCACGATCCCGAACGCGTGCGAGGCGACCGTCCTGATCCGCCGCCCGGCGATCTGCTTCTGCTGCTCGGCCGACAGGCCGGCCCGGTTCGCCATCTCCTCGGCGCGCTCGGCGGCGCCTTCCCGGACGAGCCGCCGGTAGGTCTCCTCGAACGCGTACAGGGCGGCGCCCTTGGCGACCGCGAGGTCGGGGTCCTGGAGGCGGGGGGCGAGGCCGAGCTCGGTCTGCAGCCGCGCCGCGACGACCGGCATCTTCGTGGAGCCGCCGACGAGGACGAGGTCGTCGTAGTCCTCCACCCCCTTCTCGGCGGCGGTCGCCAGCGTCCGGCCGGTGATCTCCACGGTGCGGTCGAGGAGGTCCTTGGTCAGCTCCTCCAGCTTCTCCCGCGTCACCTCGACGGAGGCGACCCGCCCGCCGTGCATCACCCGGACGGTGTGGGACGTGCGGGTGGTGAGGGCCTTCTTGGCGTCCTCGGCGTCGCGGCGCAGCTGCTGCTCGGTCTGCCGGTCGTCCAGCGGGTCGCCGGCGCCCGGATGCTCGGCGCGGAACCGCTCGGCGAGGTGCTCCACGAGCCGCGCGTCCCAGTCGGCGCCGCCGAGCTCGTGGTCGCCGTCGGTGCACACCACCTCGATGTGGCCCTCGCGCAGCGCGATGATCGTGGTGTCGAACGTCCCGCCGCCGAGGTCGTACACCAGGATCGTGCGGTCGGTCTCGGGGTTGAGGACGCCGTAGGTGATCGCGGCGGCGATCGGCTCGGACACGATGTCGATGACGTTCAGGCCCGCGATGCGGCCCGCCTTGCGGGTCGCGTCGCGCTCGGCCACGCCGAAGTAGGCCGGGACGGTGATGACGACGTCGCGGGCCTCCTCGCCCGTCGTGGTGCGCGCGTCCGTCGCCAGCTTCAGCAGGATGAACGCCGACACCTCCTCGGGCGTGAAGTCGATCCCGTGGATGGGGCGCGTGACGTCCCGGCCCATGTCCCGCTTGATCAGGCTGACGACGTTGTCGGGCTCCAGGACCGCGGTGTCCTTCGCGGTCTGGCCGACGACGACGTTCTCCCCGCTCTCGAAGAACACGACGGACGGGGTGGTGTCGGTGCCCTCCAGGTTCCGCTGGACGGCGGGCCGGCCCACATCGTCGATGGAGGCAATGCAGGAGTACGTCGTTCCCAGGTCGATCCCGTAGACGGCCATGTCCCTCACCCGCTGTTCGTCGTCTGTCCGTTGTGCGTCGCCTCGGCGGCGGGCACCGGCTCGGCGAGCCTGCCCACGCTGACCGCCGCCTTGCGCAGCACCTTCCCGCTCTGCTCGAACCCGTCGGACTGCACGTCCGTGACGGTGCCGTCCGCCACGGGGTCGTCGACCGGCGTGACCGCGACCGGACGGTGCCGGGACCCGTCGTAGGGGGCGCCCGGCTCGACGGTGAACCGCTCGACGCCGAGCCGCGCGAGCGCGTCGGCGACGTCGTCGGCCAGCGCGGCCAGCAGCGCCGCCGTCCGCCGCGGGTCGGGCGCGTCGGCGAGGTCGGGCGCGCGGAGCCGGTCGGACTCGCGGCGCGCCTGGTCGTGCAGCCGGTACAGCGCCGTGCGGACGGGCTCCAGCATCGCCTGCAGCTCTCCGCGCCGCAGCCGCTGGTTCTCCTCGTGCAGCCGGTCGATGACGGCCTCGCGGTGCTCCGCGCGCTCTCGCTCGCGGTCGAGGCGGGCGGTGAGCCCGGCGAGGGCGTCCCTCACCTCGGCGTGCAGCACCGCGCCGGTGCCGACGTCGCCGGCGTCGACCGTGCCGGCCTCGTCCGCGGCGGCGCCGCCGGCGTCTCCGGCGCGCGGCGGCTCGGGCCCGGCACCGGAGGCCTCGCTGACTGGGGGTTCCCCGTCCCTCGACACGTAGAGTCACCTTAATGCTGGGCGGCAGGAGACGTCAGGCCAACCGATGACCTCCACCGGACTCTAGTTTGACCCGTGCCCACCGTTCCAGCACCGACTTTCCGTGCCGTTTTCTTGGGATGACACGTGTGGGTAACACAGGGGAAACGGGTGTCGCCGAAGCTGGGGGCCTCGCACGGAGACGGGAGGTGGCGATGTTGCTGCGGATAAGGGTGCGCCTGCCGGACCGCCCTGGTTCGCTCGGCCAGGTCGCGCGCACCTTGGGCGCGGCGGGCGCGGACGTCGTCCAGATGGCGGTGCTGGAGCGCGACAACGGCCGGGCGATGGACGACTTCACCGTCGCGTGGCCCACCGGGGCCGACTTCGAGCGGCTGGCCGGGGGGCTCGGCACGGTGCCGGGGGTGGAGGTCGTCGGGGTCTGGCCGACCGCCGAGCCGCAGGGCGCCTTCCCGGACGCGGCCGTGATCGGCCAGGTCGCCGCCGTCCCGGAGCGCGGTCTGGAGATCCTCGCCGACGCCGTCCCGGCCATCCTGAGCGCCGACTGGGCGGGCCTCGCCGAGGTGAAGGGGGAGGACGAGCCGGTCCTCGTGCACGCCAGTTCCGGCGGCGAGCCGGGCGCCGCCCTGCCGGAGCTGCGGCCGCTGCGGCCGCGCGCGTTCACGGCGCCGGACGGCACGCGGTTCGCGGTGTGCCCGCTCGCCGCGGGCGGGGTCGCGCTCGTGGTCGCCCGGACGGACGCGCCGCCGTTCCACCGGACGGAGGTGTTCCGGCTGGAGCAGCTCGCCGGGGCCGCGAACGCCGTCCTGCACCGCGGCGCGGCCCCGCTCTGAGCGCCTGCGCGGCTCGGCGTCAGTCCAGCAGGGCGAGGACCGCGTCCAGGTCCGTGAGGCGGGCGTCGGAGCCGAGCCCCTGGGCGACGGTGGCCGCCGCGGCGGTGCCCCAGCGCGCGGCCTCCAGGACGTCCCTGCCGCGGGTGAGGCCGGTGATGAACCCGGCGCAGTAGGCGTCGCCGCAGCCGGTCGTGTCGACGACCTCGACGGGCAGCGCGGGCAGCCGGTGCGCGCCCTCGGCGGTGGCGACGAGGCTGCCGTCCCCGCCGAGCGTGACGACGACCGTGCCGGGCCCCCGCGCGAGCAGCGCGGCGGCGGCCTTCTCCGGGTCGTCCTCGCCGGTCATGAGGGCGGCCTGCTCCTCGTTCGGCAGGAAGTGGTCGACGTGCGGGAGGAACGCGGCCGCGCCGTCCAGCAGGTCGGGCATGGTGGACAGCAGGTCCATCGTCACGACGGTGCCGGCCTCGCGGGCGGCGTCGAGCATGGCGAAGAAGGCCGGGTCGTTGAGGCCGAACGTGACGTCGGGGCCGCCGAGGTGCACCGCGCTCGCCGCGCCCAGCAGGCCCGGCCCGACCGCGCCGGCGGCGAGGGTCAGGTTCGCGCCGGGGACGTGGAAGCTCGGCCGCCCGCCGTCCGGCCGGATCGGCAGGATCGACGCGCTGGTCTGGTCGGCCGTCCGCCGGACGAGCCCGCCCACGTCCACGCCCTCGCGCGTCATGATCGTGACCAGCAGGTCGCCGAGGTCGTCGTCGCCGATCGCGCCGACCGAGACGACCTCGTTGCCGAGCCGGGCCAGGGCGACGGCGGTCCCGGCGGCGGCGCCCGCCGCGGTCACCCGGATCTGCTCGACGACGACGGTGTCCTGGCCCTCCGGGATGCCCTCCACCGGGCGGGCGAGCACGTCCAGGATGTGCGCGCCGAGAGTGACGACGGTCATGACCGGCCCCTTAGTGATCGTCGGGGCCGTAGCGTACGCGGTGCAGGCTCCGAAAGGTGAGAGGTATTCGCATGTTGTTGAGGGACGAGCGGGACGCGTTGTGCGCGATCGGCCGGCGGCTCGCCGGGACCGGGCTGGTGACGGGCGCGTCCGGCAACGTCAGCGTCCGGTCGGGCGATCTGGTCGCGGTCACCCCGGGCGGGATGATGCTCGACCGGATGGAGCCCGCCGACTGCCCGGTCGTGAACATCGAGGGCCGGTGGGTGGACGGCGACAAGGCGCCGTCGTCCGAGACGCCGATGCACCTCGCCCTCTACGAGGCGACCCCGGCCGCCGCCATCGTGCACACGCACTCCACCTACGGCGCCGTCGTGGCGACGACCATGTCCGAGCTGCCGCCGATCCACTACAACACGCTCCTGCTCGGCGGCGTGGTGAAGGTCGCCGAGTACGCCACCTACGGGACGCCCGAACTGGCCGAGAACGTCCGGACGGCCATGGCGGGCGGCAAGCGCGCCGCGCTGATGGCCAACCACGGGGGCGTCACGATCGGCCGCGACCTGGAGGAGGCGTACGAGAACGCGCGCCTTCTGGAGTGGCTGTGCGGCGTGTACGTCCGCGCCAAGGCGATCGGGGAGCCACGGATCCTGACGGAGGAGGAGTTGGCGGAAGTGGTCGAGCGGGGGCTGGCGCCGCCCGACTTCCCCCGCGTGTAACCTAACGCTTGTTAGGTCACTCTGGGAGGCCCGCCTTGCCCTTCGTCCTGGTCGACAGGCCGCGCCCGAACGTCACCCTGATCACCCTCAACCGGCCCGAGCGCATGAACGCGATGGCATTCGACGTGATGGTCCCGTTCCGGGAGGCCCTGGAAGAGGTCAGCCGCGACAACGAGACCCGCGTCGTCGTGATCACCGGCGCCGGACGGGGGTTCTGCTCCGGCGCCGACCTGGAGAATCCGGGGAGCATCCCGGGCATCGACGGGCTGACGCTCCCGACGATCGCGCTCCGCTCGATGGAGCTGCTGGACGACGTGGTGCGGGCGATGCGGCGCGTCCACCAGCCGGTCATCGCGGCGGTCAACGGCCCGGCGATCGGCGGCGGCCTGTGCCTGTCGCTCGCAGCCGACATCCGGCTCGGCGCGGACACGGCCCTGTTCCGCGCGGCCGGGATCAACAACGGGCTGACCGCGAGCGAGCTCGGCCTCAGCTACCTGCTGCCGCGCGCGATCGGCGCGTCCCGGGCGTTCGAGCTGATGCTGTCCGGACGCGACGTCGAGGCCGCCGAGGCCGAGCGGATCGGCCTGCTGTCGCGCGTCGTCCCCGGCGACAAGCTCCTCGACGCCTGCTACGAGCTGGCCGAGCGGATCGCCGGGTTCAGCCGCCCCGGCACCGAGCTGACGAAGCGGATGCTGTGGTCGAGCCTGGACGCCGCGAGCCTGGACGCCCACATGGGGCAGGAGGGCCTCGCCCAGCTGTACGTCCGCCTCACCACCCACAACTTCGAAGAGGCGATCAAGGCGCGGAGGGAGCACCGCCCCCCGGACTTCCAGGACTGACGCACACCGGCCTGGTCCGCCGCTGGTACGACCACGCCGCCGCGCCCAGCGCCAGGCCGTAGGCGGCGAACGCGCCGATCCCGCACGCCGCCACCGTCCAGCCGGACCATCCGCTGATGAGCCCGTCGTGCGGGAGGTCGCGCAGACCGAGGACGGGCGGCAGCAGGTAGGCGATGGAGCCGACGACGCCGTACGGGCCGAGCGTCAGGGCGCCGAGCCAGGCCGGGGTGAGCGGCAGCCAGCGCGGCACCCTGCGCCCGGCCAGCGGCGGCGCCCACCGCGGGAAGACCTGCCCCCATTCGTGGGTGAGCCCCATCAGCAGGAAGACGCCGGCGAGCGCCGCCAGGGTGGTGAAGTCCAGTCCGTACCTCTCCAGCGTGAGGACCAGCCCGGACGCGCCGTTGCGCTCGAACTCGGCGACGACCTGCTCGCCCTCGATCCCCGCGAAGGAGCCCCCGAACGCCCATGTCGTCTTCATGGCGACGTAGGGCGCGAACCCGAGGGCCCCGCCGTAGGCGGCCCACCGCACCGCGCGCGGCGCGGGGGACACGGGCGGCGAGGTCGTGGCGGTGCCCGTCCCGGCGTGAAAGCCGCCGCACCGTGCGCACCTTCCCGCCGTGCTGCGCTGGTAGGCCAGGGCCGTCCCCGCGAGCAGGGCCGCGCCCACCGCGCACAGGGCCTCGACGGCGAACCTGGGCCAGTCGTCGACCGTCCCGTCGAAGACGAGTTGCAGCGCGTTCATCACGAAGCCGAACGTTCCGGCCCCCGCCAGCACGCAGGCCGTCCACAGCCCGCTGAGCGGCCACCACCGCGGCATCTGCCGCCCGACGCCGCGCACGCTCGACACCGCCATGATCCCGCCGACGCCGAGGAGGGCGGCGATCACCCATCCCGCCGCCCGCGCGCCGGCCGGCGGCGCCCCGGTCTCCCCGCCGGCCGCCCAGTACAGGGCCGCCCCCACCGCGCCCAACGACCACACCCCGGCCGCGTACCCCGCCCAGCGCGGCCACAGCCTCCCGACCGATTCCATGGGACGAGCCTGTCCGCGCCCCCGCCGCAGCGCCTCCCACCGGGGGGCGAACGCCCTACCCCGTGCGGGGGAGGGGGCATGGCAAGTCAGGGGGCACGGCAAGTGAAGGGCATGGCAGGGTGAGGGGGTGCCGAAGCTTGCGCCGGACGAGGCGCGCCGTCTGCTGACCACCGTGCCGGTCGCGCGCCTGGCGACCGTGGGGGAGGACGCCCGCCCGCATCTCGTCCCGGTGACGTTCGCCGTCCACCGGGGCGCCGTCTACACGGCCGTCGACCACAAGCCCAAGAGCAGCCGCGATCTGCGGCGCCTCGCGAACATCCGGGCCAATCCGCGCGTCGCGCTCCTGGCGGACCACTACGAGGACGACTGGGAACGCCTCTGGTGGGTTCGCGTGGACGGCCACGCGACCGTCGTCGCCGACCCCGCGCGCATGGCCGAACCTGTCCGGCTCCTGGCGGAGCGCTATCCCCAGTACCGCGAGCATCCGCCCGAGGGCCCGGTCATAGCCGTCACCATCGAGGCCTGGACGGGCTGGTCGGCGTCCTAGAGGGAGCGGTGGAAGGCGGTGACGGCGTTGGCGATCTGCTCGGGGAACTCCACGTGCGGGTGGTGGCCGGCGCCGTCCAGCAGGACGACCTCGCCGTTCAGCCTCTGGCCGACCCATTCGGCCTCGGCGGCCGGGTCGGGCCAGTCGATGTCGCCCGTGCCCATGATGACGAGCGTGGGCGCCTGGACGCGGTCGAGCCGCGCCTCGGCCTCGGCGTGGGACATGCTCAGGTAGTCGGCGATGACCTTGCCGCGGCCCGGCTCCTTGAAGTTCGCCTTCAGTTCGGCCTTGTGCTCGGCGAAGTCGGCCGGGGGCTTCGGCTCCCACTTGGGGTAGTAGGACATGTAGAGCGGCAGGGCGAGGCCGGGGACCCGCATAAGGGCGGTGGTCAGCTTCTGCGCGAACCCGCCCTTGCCGTCCCGGACGAACGGCGCCGCCAGCACGAGTCCCTTGACCAGTTCGGGCGCCTCGGCCGCGACCCACACCGCGGCGGCCGCGCCGTTGGAGCACCCGTAGATCAGTGCCGGGCCCGCGTCCAGGTGCTGGAGCAGGGCCAGCAGGTCGTGGGCCAGCGGGGTGCTGCCGTACTCGGGCCAGCGTGCGCTGGTCTCGCCCATCCCGCGCTGGTCGACGGTCACGACGCGGTACCCGGCGTCCAGGAGCAGCGGCTGGAGGAACCGGAACTGCGACCGCAGGTCGAGCATCGAGGGCAGGCACACGACGAGCGGGCCGTCGCCGGTGTCGTCGTAGGCCAGCCGTCCGCCGGGAAGATCGAGGAAACGGGTCTCGCTCATCACGCACTCCTTGAAAAAGTGTAGCTTTATAGCTAAGGATATTAGCTTTAGGGCGGCCGCACGTCAAGAGCGGTGCTCTCGCGGGATCAGTCCCAGGCCTCGCCGAGCCTCGCGAGGTCGGCGGCGTACTCGATGCGGGCCGCCCACTCGCCCGGCCAGGCGTCCACGCCGAGGTGCGCGCCCGCGAACGCGCCGGCCAGGCACGCGATCGAGTCGGAGTCGCCCGAGCTGGCCGCGCCGCGGCGGATCGCCTCGACCGGCTCGTCCGGGAACAGCAGGAAGCACAGCAGGCCGGTGGCGAGCGCCTCCTCGGCGACCCAGCCCGCGCCGGTGACCGCGCAGGGGTCGGACGTCCGGTCCCCGCGCGCGACGGCCTCGTCCAGGCGGTCGAGGACGTCCAGGCACTCGTCCCAGCCCCGGGCGGCGAACGTCTCCGGGGCGTCCATGCCGGGCTGCTGCCACAGGGTGCCGAGCCAGCGCTCGTGGTAGACGGCGCGCTGGTCGTGGCAGCGGGCCCGGAGCGCGGCGGGCAGGTCGGACGGGGCCATCCCGTCGGCCAGCCACCGCACGGCGAACGCCGTCAGCTCGCTCGCCGCGAGCCCGGTCGGATGCCCGTGCGTGAGAGCGGCCTGGAGCTGCGACGCCCCGGCCCGCGTCTCGTCCGACAGGCCCGGGGCCAGGCCGACCGGCGCGACGCGCATGTTGGCGCCGCAGCCCTTGGAGCCCGCCACGGTGGCCTCCACCCAAGGCCTCCCGGCGGCCAGGTTCCGGCACGCGCGCAGGCAGGTGTTCCCAGGCGCGCGGTTGTTGTCGGGGCTGTTCAGCCAGTCGACGAAGCGCCGCCGCCACATCGGCGTGATCAGATCGGGGGTGAACGGCGGGTTCGCCAAGGCGTCGAGGAGCGCCAGCCCGACCGCGATCGCCATCTGCGTGTCGTCGGTGACGAGGGCCGGGTCGCCTTCGGGCCGCGCGGGGCCGTGCTCACCGAACCGCCTGTGGATCTGCTTCATGGTGAGGAACTCGGTGGGCGCGCCCAGCGCGTCCCCGTACGCCAGCCCGAACATCGCCCCGCTCGCCCGTTTCATGGGCGGCATTCTTCCTTAATCCGTACAAGCGTCGCGGTAGCCGCCGGGGGTCGTCCCGTAGCAGCGGACGAACCAGCGCGTCAGATGGCTCTGGTCGGCGAAACCGGTGCGGGCCGCCACGTCCCCGATCGCGTCGCCCCGGGCGAGCAGGCGGCGCGCCGCGCGCAGGCGGAGCTGGCGCTGGTAGTCGCTCGGCGCCATCCCGTACTCCCGCCGGAACGCCCGGTACAACGCGAACCTGCTGCACCCCGCCGCCTCCGCCAGCGCGTCGGCTCCGATGTCGTCGGTGCAGCACTCCTGGAGGCGCCGCCGGGCCCGCTCGACGAAGCCGCCGGCGGGCGCCGCGCGCACCCTCCGCGTGGCGGCCCGGTCGACCAGCGTCCCGACGGCCGCGGTCAGCAGCTCGTCGCGCTTCAGGGCCGGCGCACCGCCGAGCAGCGCCGCGTGCAGCCCGTGCAGCGCCCGGGCCAGGGCGGGGTCCGGCACGACGGGCGCGTCGAACAGCGGCAGCCCGACCGGGCGCGCCGCGATGTCGGCGAGCACGTCCGAGATCAGCCCGGCGCCGATGTGGACGATGCGGTAGGTGAAGCCGAGCTCGTCGGCGGCGTGGCCGTCGTGCGGGTCGTCGGGGTTGAACGCGATGACCATCCCGGCCGCGCTCGTGTGGGCCCCGCCCCGGCACCGGAACGCCTGGTAGCCGTCCTCGGTGACGCCGAACGAGTACGTCTCGTGGCTGTGCCGGTGGTAGGCGTGCCGCTCGAAGTGAGCGTGCATCGCCTCCAGCGGACGGTCGGGCGACCGCCAGTACCTGCTCCAGTCCACGCCTCCCAGTCTGGCGCACGAGCGTTCAAGACGGCGCGCCCGGGCCGAGGGCAGGCTGGACCGCATGCGTTTCGACACCAAGATCGGGATCGTGGTCCGCGACGACCTCGCCGCCTGGCAGCGGCTGAACGTCACCGCGTTCCTCGCCAGTGCCGTCGCGGGCGGCGTCCCCGGCGTCATCGGAGAGCCGTACGAGGACGCGTCCGGCAACACCTACCTGGCGATGTTCCGCCAGCCCGTCCTGGTCTACGAGGCCGGGGCCGAGGCGATCTCGACGGCCCACGCCCGCGCCCTCGCCCGCGAGATGGACATCGCCGTCTACATCGAGGACATGTTCAAGACGGGCCACGACGAGGCGAACCGCGCGACCGTCCGGGCCGTCACCGCCGAGGAGATGCCCCTGGTCGGGTTCGCCGTCCACGGCCCTAAGAACGGCGTGGACAAGGTGCTCAAGGGGTTGCGGCTGCACCCGTGAGCCCGGCGAGGGCGGCCAGGCGCTCGCGGTGCCGGTCCGGCGACCCGAACAGCTCCCGCGACGACCGCGCCCGTTTGAAGTACAGGTGCGCGTCGTGCTCCCAGGTGAACCCGATCCCGCCGTGCAGCTGGATCGCCTCGCCCGCCGTGTGGAAGAAGGCCTCCGAGCAGTACGCCTGGGCGAGCGCGGCGGCGGCCGGCAGCTCGTCCGGGCTCTCGTCGGCGGCGGCCGCCGCGTTCAGCACGGCCGACCGCGCCGACTCCACCAGCACGAACATGTCCGCGCACCGGTGCTTGACCGCCTGGAACGACCCGATCGGGCGCCCGAACTGGTGCCGCACCTTCGCGTACTCGACCGTCATGTCCAGGGTGCGCTGCGCCCCGCCGAGCTGCTCGGCGGCCAGCGCCACGGCCGCGACGTCCAGGGCCCGCGCCAGCGCCTCCGGCCCCCCGACCCTGCGCGCCGCGACCCCGTCCAGCTCGATCCGCGCCAGCCTGCGCGTCTGGTCGAGCGTCGGGAGGGCGTGCCGGACGAGCCCCGCCGCGTCCTCGACGGCGTAGACCCCGACCCCGTCCCCGCCCCGCGCCGCCACGAGGACCAGGCCGGCGATGTGCCCGTCCAGGACGAAGTTCTTCGTCCCGCGCAGCACACCGTCCTCGAACGTCGCCCGCACCGAGGCGGGGTCCCAGGACCCGCCGTCCTCGGCCACCGCCAGCGTCCCGATCACCGACCCGTCCGCGAGGCCGGGCAGCAGGTCGTGCCCGCCGTCCCCGGCCTCCAGCGCCGCCGCGGCTGTGATCGTCGCGAGGAACGGGGCGCACACCACGGCCCGCCCCATCTCCTCGAACACCACGGCCAGCTCCCGCATCCCGAACCCGGCGCCGCCGTGCTCCTCGGCGATCGCCAGGCCCTGCAGCCCGAGCTGCTCGGCCATCTGCCGCCACACCTTCGGGTCGTGGCCCTCGGCCGTCTCCATCAGCCGCCGCACCTCGGCGCCGGGGGACCGGTCGGCGAAGAAGCGCCGCAGCGCGTCCCGCAGCTCCCGCTGTTCCTCGGTGACGACGAGCTTCATCGGGCGTCCTCCCACACGTGTCCCAGGCCTACCGGGTCATCGTGCCGCGCGCCCGCCGCCCGCCTCCGGACCCTTCCCATCCACCGGGACGGTCAGGGCGCCCAGTCGTGCGGCCCGAGCACGTACCCCTTGCTCGTCGAGTGCAGATGGTTGATCGACACGAGGTGGCCGAGCGCGGCCCACAGATCCTCCTCGGGCGCGTCCACGAGCGCCCCGATCGTCTCGAAGTCCGCCGCCCCGCGCTCCTTGTCGATCTCCGCCACCGTCTCGTACACGACCAGCTCGAAGTCCGACAGCTCCTGCACGTCCCCACGCGGAACATCTCGCTCATCCATAGACACACCGTGCCCACTGGTGCACGTTCTCAGTCCCGAACGAGAGGGGCGGACGTGGCGAAAGCGGGGCCGGGCGGGCGATCCGGAACTAGAGTGATCAACGGATCTGGAGGCACGACCGAAGGCGGGTACCGGATATGTCGGACGTTCCGCGGGACCCGTCCGCCGAGGCGGATCTGCAGACCGACAGGCCGCACTCGGCGCGGGTCTACGACTACATCATCGGCGGCAAGGACAACTACGCCGCCGACCGGGAGACCGCGGCCGCGGTGCTGGCGAACTGGCCGGGGCTGCGCACCTCGATGATCGCCAACCGGGCCTGCATGCAGCGGATGGGCCGCCACCTCGCCGAGCTGGGCGTGCGGCAGTTCATCGACGTCGGGACCGGCATCCCGTCCTCGCCGAACCTGCACGAGGTGGTCCAGGAGGTGGCGCCGGACGCGCGGATCGTCTACGTCGACAACGACCCGATCGTCCTCGCCCACGCGCGTGCGCTGCTGGCCAGCACCCCCGAGGGCCGCACCGCCTACATCGAGGCCGACATGCGGTCCCCCGAGGCGCTCCACACCGATCCCGCGCTGCGCGACGTCCTCGACCTCTCCCGGCCGGTCGCGCTGACCGTGATCGCCATGCTCCAGTTCGTGGAGGACGCCCAGGGGCTGGTGGAGTCGCTCGTCGCTCCGCTCGCCCCCGGCAGCTACGTGGCCGTCACCATCCCCACAGCCGACCTCGCCCCGGAGTCGCGGCGGCTCGCCGACGACTACACCAGCAGTGGCATCCCCATGTACCTGCGTGACCACGCCGAGGTGGAGCGCCTGTTCGCCGGGCTGGAACTCCTCGAACCGGGCGTCGTCCCGATGTCGCGCTGGCGGCCCGCGCCGGGCGCCGCGCTCCTGCCCGACACCGCCACGAACATGTACGCCGCCGTCGCGAAGAAGCCCTAGCGGGGCCGCTGGTCACTGACCGGCCCGGCCCGTCGAATGCGGCAGGTCACCGCCCTGCAACTGGAGCACGGCATCGACCAGGGGTGCGAGCGCGGGCTCGGTGGCCGCCTGATCGAGGGCCTCGCGCAGAGCCGTGTTGTGGGTGGGGCGGGCCTCCTCCAGTAGGCGCAGGCCGGCGTCGGTGACGTCGGTGTAGATGCCGCGGCGGTCGGTGGGGCACAGGTAGCGGGAGAGCAGCCCGCGGTCCTCCAACCGGGTCACCAGGCGCGTCGTGGCGCTCTGGCTGAGGACGACCGAGTCGGCGACCTGCCGCATCTGCAGGTGTCCGCCCTCGCCGTCGTGCTGGCGGCTCAGTACGTCCAGCAGCGAGTACTCGCGCGCGCTCAACCGGTGCCCGGCCTGGAGCGCGCGTTCGACTCTGCTCTCGATGCGGCCGTGCAGCAGCGAGAGCGCCGACCAGCCGTGCGCCAGGGCGGTCATCGCCGGGTCGGTGGCGGTCATCAGCAGCTCCCTCGGTCGGGCCGTGCGAGCGGACGCGCCGGCGGAGCGCCCACCGCCGTGTCGCGGACCTCACTATACCCGCGCTTGCCATTAGCCCGCGTGTGCAATTATTGTCCACGCTCATAGAAGGCTTACGCAACATCGTCTTGAACGTCGGAAGGACCGCCCACCATGCCGCTCGCACTGCTGGCCCTGGCCATCGGGGCCTTCGGAATCGGCACCACGGAATTCGTGATCATGGGGCTGCTGCCCCAGGTCGGCGCGGACCTCGGCGTCTCCGTGCCGACGGCCGGCCTCCTGGTCACCGGCTACGCCCTCGGCGTCGTGGCCGGTGCGCCGATCATGACCGTCCTCGGCACCAGGATCTCTCGCAGGACCATGCTCATGCTGCTCATGGGCCTGTTCATCCTCGGCAACCTCATCTCCGCGGCCGCCCCGGCCTTCGCCGTCATGCTGATCGGCCGGGTGGTGGCGTCGCTGGCCCACGGCGCCTTCTTCGGCATCGGCTCCGTCGTCGCCGCCGGACTCGTCGCGCCGGAGCGGAAGGCCGGCGCCATCTCCATGATGTTCACCGGCCTGACCGTGGCCAACGTCATCGGCGTGCCCCTGGGCACGTTCGTGGGCCAGACGGCCGGCTGGCGCGTGACCTTCCTGATCGTCGCCGCCCTCGGCGTGCTCGGCCTGGCGGGCGTCGCCGGGCTGGTCCCGGACGTGCCCAAGCCGGAGGGAGTGCGGCTGCGGCACGAGGTGGCCGCCTTCAAGAACGCCCAGGTCGTCCTGGCCATGGCCATGACGGTCCTCGGCTTCGGCGGGGTGTTCGCCGCGATCACCTACATCGCGCCGATGATGACCGAGGTCGGCGGCTTCGCGGAGTCGTCCGTCACCTGGCTGCTGGTGGTCTTCGGACTGGGCATGGTGGCCGGAAACCTCATCGGCGGCCGCTTCGCGGACCGCAGGCTCATGCCGATGCTCTACACCGCCCTGGGCGGCCTGGCGGTGGTCCTGCTGCTGTTCACCTTCCTGGCCTCCGGAAAGGCCGCGTCCGTCGTGGCGGTCTTCCTCATCGGCCTTCTCGGCTTCGCCACCGTCCCGCCGCTGCAGAAGCGCGTCCTGGACCACGCCCACGGTGCGCCGACGCTCGCCTCCGCGGCCAACATCGGCGCCTTCAACCTGGGCAACGCCCTGTCCGCCTGGCTCGGCGGCCTGGTGATCTCCGCGGGCCTCGGCTACACGGCGCCCAGCGCCGTCGGGGCGGTCCTGGCCGCCGCCGCTCTGGTGCTGGCCGTCCTCTCGCACCGGCTCGAATCGCGCCGGCCCCGCACCACCACGGCCCCGGCGAACCTCGGACGCACCCCGGCGTCCTCCACGGGCGCCAGGGCCGGCATCGGCCCCTGATCACTGGGCGGTCCAGCCTCCGTGGGAGGGGTGTTCCTTCAGGGTTGGCGGGCCGGGCAGACGACGATCTCGCCGCGACCGGCGGCGGGCGTAGCGGCGCCTAGCCCTCCCGCAGGGCCGTCGACACCAGGCGGCGGATCGCGGAAAGATCCACGGCTTCGGCCAGGGCCTGCTCGTCAGGATCGTCCTTGCTCGGGGCTTCGACGTTGAGGAGCGTGCGGAACAGGCGCGGGAGCACCGTCCGGGCGAGCAGGTCCTCGGCGAGGGCCGCGGCGTCCGCGACGTCGTGCCCGGCCAGGTAGCCGGTGAGGCGCTCCCGGGTGCTGGCGAAGATGGCGTCGAAGTAGGCGCTGGAGCTGCCGGGCAGGCGCTCGGCTTCGGCGATGCAGAGCCGGCAGGTCCGCACCTGCGGTTCCCATGCCATCAGCTGCTGGAAGCGCCCGCAGAACAGCGTCACCGCCTCCGCCGGGTCTTCGGCGTACGCGTCCGGGGTCTTCAGCCTGCCCAGGTACAGCTCGCGGACCCACTCCATGACGGCGAGGAACAGGCGGTCCTTGCTCTCGAAATGCGCGTACAGCGACCGCTTCGACGTCCCGGCGCGCGCGGCGACGGCGTCCATCGAGGCTCGTTCGTAGCCGGTCTCCAGGAACACGTCCTTGGCCACCGCCAGGATGTGGCGGCGCAGCTCCTCACCGCGTCGCTGCCGGCCCCGCTCCGGGGATGCGCCTGCTGCACTCATCGGGTTGCGTCCTCAAAAATAAACGGTACGGTTGAGTTTACTTATCCCCGGCAGGTCATTGGAGGGACGCCATGATCGTCATTACCGCCCCCACCGGGAACATCGGGCACCAGGTCGTCGACACCGTGCTCGCGGCCGGCGAGCCCGTCCGCGTCATCGCGCGCGATCCGGCCAGGCTGCGCGCCGACGTGCGGGAACGTGTCGAGGTCGTCCAAGGGTCGCACGGCGACGGGCAGGTCGTCGCCCAGGCCTTCGACGGCGCCGACGCCGTTTTCTGGCTGCTGCCGTCCGATCCCCGGGCCGCCGACGCGAACGAGGCGTTCCTGGGCTTCACCAGGCCCGCGGCGGAGGCGATGCGCGGCCTCGGGGTCAAGCGCGTCGTGGACGTCAGCGCCCTCGGCCGCGGCACCCCGCAGGCGGGCGCGGCCGGGCACGTGACCGCGTCGCTGGCCATGGACGACCTGATCGCGAGCACCGGGGTCGCCTTCCGCGCGCTGGCCGCGTCCGGCTTCATGGAGAACGTGCTCCGGCAGGTCCAGACGATCAAGGAGCGGGGCCGGTTCTTCGACGTGATCTCTCCCGACCGCGAGCTGCGCCTCGTCGCCACGCGGGACATCGCGGCCGTCGCCGCCCGCCTGCTGCTCGACGCCACGTGGACCGGCCAGGAAGAGATCCCCCTGCTGGGCCCCGAGAACCTGTCCTACAACGACATCGCCGCCGTCATCTCCGAGGTGCTCGGAACCTCCGTCCGGTACGAGCGGATCCCCGCCCGGGCCCTCGCGGACCGGCTCACCGCCCGAGGCATGTCCGGCGCCATGGTCCAGAGCATGCTCGACATGATGGCGGCCAAGGAGAACGGCCTGGACGACGCGATCGTCCGCACGCCCCGGCACGCGACCGACACCCCGACCACCTTCCGGCAGTGGTGCGAGGAGGTCCTCAAGCCCGCGGTGCACGCCTCCGGGCGTCAGCCGTAGCGCTTCATCTCGTGGAAGAAGCCGGGGACGGTGTTCAGCTCGCCCGACGACGCGACCTGGTCGTAGACGTACTTCGCCACGGCCAGGTCCAGGACGCCGAGGCCGAACGGTGAGAAGACGACCGGCTTGTCGGCGGGCGGGGCCGTCTCGCCCGTCAGGACGTCGTACAGGGTCCCGGCGACGAAGTCGCGGTGGCCGACCCGCTGCTCGGCCAGGTGCGGGGACGTGTTCGCCTTCATGCAGTGCTCGACGTCGTCCACGACGTTGTACGACGACAGGATGATCTCGGGGGAGAGGTCGCGCAGCGACACGTGCAGGACGAGGGGGGCGTGCGCGAACCAGGCCGGGTCGGTGACGTGCGGCTCGCCCGCGACGGTCGCGAAGACGACCAGATCGGACGAGCGGATCAGCGACTCGGCCGAGTCGTGGATCGTGATCTCGCCCTTGCCGGCGCGCTCCAGGTACCCCCGGAAGCCTTCGGCGTGCTCGCGCGACAGGTCGTGGACGCCGAGCTCGTCGAAGGCGAAGCCGTTGCCCGCCAGGTAGGTGTGGATGTAGCGGGCGATGAGGCCGGTGCCGACGAAGCCGACCCGGCGGGGGCGGGGGCCGCGGCGGTCGGCGAGGGCCGCGGCGGCCAGCGCGGCGGACGCGGCGGTGCGGGCGGCGGAGATGATGGAGCTCTCCAGGCACGCGAACGGGTAGCCCGTCTCGGCGTCGTTGAGGACCAGCACGGCCGACGCGCGCGGGACGCCGTTGGCGACGTTGCCCGGGAAGCTGGAGATCCACTTGATGCCGTGCACGCCGACGCCGCCCTTGACCGAGGCGGGCAGCGCGATGATCCGGTCGGACGGGCGGTCGGGGAAGCGCAGGAAGTAGGAGTCGGGGTTGACCGTCAGGCCCTCGCCGTGCAGCCGGTAGGCCGCCTCGACCATCCGGGTGACCTCCGCCTCGCGCCCGGCGACCGCCCGGTGGACCTGGGCGCCGGAGACCACGGCGAACGTTGGGGCCTGCGTCATGGGCGGAACTCCGTTCTCCTGTGATGATCAGTCGCCGAGGATAGCGGCCGGGTCGCCGAAGTGTTCGCGCAGCCAGTTCTCCTCGTAGAGGGAATCGAGGTAGCGTTCGCCGAGGTCGGGGGCGATGGCGACGGCCACGGGGTCCTCGCCGGGGTACTTGGCCTCCAGCCAGCGGGAGGCGCCCGACACGACGGTGCCGGTGGAGCCGCCGAACAGGAACCCGCGCGAGGCCAGCGCGTGGACGGTCCGGATCGTGTCGGTCTCGGGGACGTGCACGACGTCGTCGACGAACGACTCGTCCACCAGCGCCGGCCGGGTGCTGGTGCCGAGACCGGGGACCATCCGGCGCTCGGGGAGGCCGCCGAAGGTGACCGAGCCGACCGCGTCCACCGCCACGATCGTGACGGGCCGGCGGTGCTCGCGGAAGTAACGGGCGCAGCCCATCAGCGTGCCGGTCGTGCCGGCGCCGACGAACAGGACCTCCAGGTCGGGGAACTCGCGGTCGATCGCCGGGGCCGTCCCGCGGTAGTGCGCCAGCCAGTTGTTGCGGTTGGCGTACTGGTTCAGCCACACGTACTCGTCGCCGGACGCGCACAGGTTCCGGACGTAGGCGATGCGCCCGCCGAGGTAGCCCCCGTTGGCGTCCCGGTCGGACACCACGCGCACCTCCGCGCCGAGGGCCCGCATGACCCGCATCGACGCCGGGTTGCAGCGCGGGTCGGTGACGCACACGAACCGCAGGCCGCGGCTCGCGGCGATCAGGCTGAGCGCGATCCCGAGGTTGCCCGACGACGACTCCACGATGATCGAGCCGGGGGTGAGCGCGCCGTCCCGCTCGGCCGCCTCCACCATCGCCGCGGCCGCCTTCAGCTTCACCGAACCGGCGAAATTGAAGCCCTCGCATTTGAGGTAGAGCGGGCGCTGTATGACATGCCGAAGATCGACGTAAAGGTCGTCGACATTGAATTCCTGCGGCGAGGTTATGATCGGCACGCTGCCACCCTGAAATGAAGAAGCAATTCCCTCGTCTTCCCCCGAAGTTCGCCGCGGGCTTCACGCCAGAGCCATGGCGAGGCATCACGGTACCTTCGGGCATCTTGCCGCCGCAACCCCCTGATTACCCGCCGGTAGGGCAGAATACGTGGTACTTCTGCCGGGCCGGACTTAGGCTATGGCGGCCGCTTGTTTTGCTTGTTACAGCGGAGAAGTCCTACAACACGGAGAGTTAAGATGAGTGCTCGCGGACCCGCCGTGGACCGGCTGCTCCCCCTGGCCGGGCTGCCCGCCCTGGACGTGCCCGCGGCGCAGGCGGAGCGGGCCCGCGAGCTGGCCGCGCGGCTCGGGATGCTCCGCGAGCGTGACGTCGACCTCGCCGGCCCGGTCATCGCGCGGGTGGAGCGGATCGCCGCCGAGCGCGACCGCCCCGCCGTCGCCGACGAGCACCGGACGCTCTCCTACGCAGGGCTGGCCGCCGAGGCGCGCCGGATCGCCGCGCTGCTGGAGGACGAGGGGGTCCGTCCCGGCACGGTCGTCGGCGTGGGCGGCGCCCGGTGCGCGGGCGTCATCGCCGCGTTCCTCGCGATCGAGCTGGTCGGCGCCCTGTACGTCCCGGCCGACGAGACCTGGCCCGCCGCCCGCGTCCGCGACGTCCTCGACCAGGCGGGCGCGTCGTTGCTGATCACGATGGACGCCCAGGGGGTCGCGCCCGCGCTGCTGGAGGGGGCGGCGGAGGCGGGATGCCGGGTCGTCGGCGCGTCCCGGGCGGACGGCCTGGCCCCGTGGGCGGGGGAGCCGCGCCTGAGCGCGCTCGACCAGCCCCGGTACGTGCTGTTCACCTCGGGGTCGACGGGCCGTCCCAAGGGCGCGGTCGTCGAGCACCAGGGCATGCTCAACCACCTCTGGGCGAAGGTCGTCGACCTGGAGCTGACCGGCGACGACGTGGTCGCGTTCACCGCCCCGCTGGGCTTCGACATCTCGATCTGGCAGATGCTCTGCCCGCTGCTCGTCGGCGGCCGGGTGGACGTGGTCGGCGACGAGGTCGGCCACGACCCGGTCGCGTTCGCCCGGGCGGTGAACGCGCAGGGCGTCACGGTCGTCGAGCTCGTCCCGACGATGGTCAGGCACCTGCTGGACGACCTGGCCGCCGGCGCCTCCCCGCCCGGCGGCGCCGGGGCCCGCCCGCTGGCGGGCCTGCGCTGGATGATCGCCACGGGCGAGGAGCTGCCGGCCGAGCTGTCCCGCCGCTGGCTGGAGGCGGTGCCGCACGCCCGGCTGCTGAACGCCTACGGCCCGACCGAGTGCTCCGACGACGTCACCCACCACACCGTGACGGCCGGTGACCTGGGGCTTCTCCGCCTGCCGATCGGCACGCCGATCGTCAACGCGCGCCTGTACGTGCTGCGCCAGGAGGACGACGGCACCTGGTCGGCGTGCGACGTCGGCGAGACCGGGGAGCTGTTCGTCGGCGGCGTGGTGGTCGGCCGCGGCTACCTCGGCGACGACGAGCGCACCCGCGAGGCGTTCTACCGGGACCCCTTCGGGACGTCCCCGACCGGGCGCCTCTACCGGACGGGCGACGCGGTGCGGCTGCTGCCGCCCGGCGCGGGCGGCGAGGACCGTCCCACGCTGCAGTACCTGGGGCGCGTCGACCGCCAAGTCAAGATCGCCGGGGTGCGGATGGAGCTGGGCGAGATCGAGGCGGTGCTGCAGCGCCATCCGGCGGTGCGGGCCGCCGCGGTGGTGGTGCACGAGTACCCGGGCAGGTAGCCGGCCTGCCCTTCACCGAGCGTGACCGGGCTGGCCGGATTCGGTTGCCAACCTTTGTCACCCGTCGAGCGTCCCGCCTGTCCGGAACGGACCTGGCGGCCGATGATTTTGTCACTCCTGTTAGCAATGGGGCCGGGCAAGTTCTGCTTTTGAGGGGATTGCGAGGCATGTGACCGGCTGGTTGACTGTGACCCCGCTACTCCTGAGTAGATCGTGGGACGCGAGCGGAAGACGGGCGAGGGCGGAAAGCGACGGCGCTCCGTATTGGCCGGAACACGGGGCGTTGACTCCGGGATCGCGCGGGCGATGTGCGTCCCCGGAGGAAACTCGGGTGAAAGGGGACGGGGAAACCCGATCAGTTCTGTGGTCATTCTCTTTGAATTTCTGCCCGCCGGCGTCTTGCCGGACCCGAATCCGGGCGTGAAGCAAACCCCCTGCGACCGGGAAAGCACCGCCTGATGTCCATCGAGTACGTTCCCCTTTCGGCCGCCCAGCGCAGCGTCTGGTACGCGCAGCAGCTGGCGCCGCGAACGCCGATCCACATCGCGCAGTACATCGAGATCGAGGGACCGCTCGACCACGAGCTGTTCGACCGGGTGGCGCGGATCGGCGCGCACGAGGTGCTCGCGCTGAACGCGCGGCTGGTGGAGGAGGACGGGACCGTCCACCAGATCCTCGACCCGGACGCCTCCGTGTCGATCCCGCTGGTGGACCTGTCCGGCGAGCCCGACCCGGACGCCGCCGCGCGGGCGTGGACGCGGGAGCGGATGGCCGAGCCGCTGCCGCTGCACGGCGAGCGGCTCTTCACCACCGCCCTGCTGCGGCTGTCGCCGGACCTGCACCGCTGGTTCATCCGCGCCCACCACATCATCCAGGACGGGTACTGCGGCTCGCTGATCGCCCACCGGGCCGCGGAGATCTACACGTCGCTGGCGGCCGGCGGCGGGTACGTCCCGGCGGAGCTCGGCGACTACCGGGCGCTGCTCGCCGACGAGGAGGAGTACCGGGCGTCGGAGCGGTTCGAGCGGGACCGCGCCTACTGGACCGAGCGGTTCGCCGACCGCCCGGTGGCGGTGTCGCTGTCGGACGCGACGGCCGAGCCCACCGCAGACCACCGGAGCCTGACCGGCGTCGTCCCGCCGGAGGAGAGCGCAGCCCTCGCCGCCGGGGCGCGGCTGCTGCGCACGGCGACGCCGGGCCTCGCGATCGCGGCGGCCGCCGCGTACGTGGCGCGGATGACCGGCGCCGAGGACGTCGTCCTCGGCCTCGCCGTCTCCGGCCGCACGTCCCGGCTGGCGCTGGAGACGCCGGCGATGCTGTCGACGATCCTGCCGCTGCGGGTCCGGGTCCGCCCGGACATGACGGTGGACGGCCTGGTCCGCGCCGTGACGCGGGCGACCGCGCGGGCGCTGCGGCACCAGCGCTACCGGCGCGACGACCTGGTGCGCGACCTGAGGCTGCTGGGCGAGCGGCACCGGCTGTACGGCCCGGTCATCAATGTCATGGCCTTCGACTACCGGCTGGACTTCGCGGGCCTGCCGGCGCGGATGCACGCGGTCACCACCGGTCCGGTCGACGACCTGTCGATCAACGTCTACGACAACTTCGACGGCGCCGGGATGCGCGTCGACTTCGAGGCGCACCCGGACCTGTACACCGAGGACCAGGTCGCCGCGCACCTGGACCGCTACCTGCGGTTCATGCGCCTGCTGGGGACGGTGGACCCGGCCACGCCGCTGCGCGACGTGGAGCTGCTGGACGCCGCCGAGCGGTCCCGCGTGCTGGAGGAGTGGAACGACACGGCGCGGCCCGTCGCTCCCGCCGTCGTCCCGGAGCTTTTCGAGGCGCAGGCCGCCCGCACGCCGGACGCGCCCGCCGTGACGCACGCCGGCGCGACCCTCACCTACCGGGAGCTGGACGAGCGCGCGACCCGCCTCGCCCGCCTGCTGATCGGCCGCGGCGTCGGCGCGGAGGACTTCGTCGCCCTCGCCCTCCCGCGCGACGAGAACCTGGTCGTCGCGGCGCTCGCCGTGCTGAAGGCGGGCGCGGCCTACGTCCCGGTCGACCTGGCCTACCCGGCGGACCGCATCGCGTTCATGCTGGACGACGCGTCCCCGGTCTGCGTCGTCACGACCTCGGACGCCGTCCTGCCCGGAGGAACGCCCCGGGTCGAGCTGGACGCGCTCGCCCTCGGCGGCCCGCCCGGCGGCGGCCCGCCCGCCGCCGTAACCGACGCGGAGAGGGTCCGTCCGCTCCGCCCCGGCAACGCCGCCTACGTCATCTACACCTCGGGGTCGACCGGACGGCCGAAGGGCGTCGTCGTCTCGCACGCCGGCGTCGTCGACCTGTGCGCGTGGGCGCGGGAGGACTTCGGCCCCGGCCGCCTCGCCCGCGTGCTGTTCTCCACGTCGCTGAACTTCGACGTGTCGGTGTTCGAGTGGCTGGCGCCCCTCACGATGGGCGGCGGCATCGAGGTCGTCCGGGACCTGCTGGAGGTCGCCGAGCGGGGCGGCTGGTCCGGGACGCTGGTCAGCGGCGTGCCGTCGGCGGTGTCCGCCCTGCTGGCGACGGGGGCCCCGGCGCTGGAGGCGGGCGACGTCGTGCTCGCCGGGGAGGCGCTGCCCGCGAAGCTCGTCCGGGATCTGCGGGCCCTCATGCCGAAGGCCCGCATCTCCAACATCTACGGGCCCACCGAGGCGACCGTCTACGCGACGGCCTGGTTCGACGACGGCGACCCCGCCGGCCGCGCCCCGATCGGCGGCCCGATCGCGGGCACCCGCGCCTACGTGCTGGACGCGTCGCTCGAACCCGTACCGGTGGGGGCGCCCGGAGAGCTGTACCTGGCGGGCGAGGGCCTGGCCCGCGGCTACCTGGACCGGTCCGCTCTCACCGCCGAGCGGTTCGTCGCCTGCCCGTTCGGGACGCCCGGCGAGCGCATGTACCGCACGGGCGACCTGGCCCGCTGGGACGGCGCGGGGCGGCTGGAGTACCTCGGCCGCCTGGACCACCAGGTGAAGATCCGCGGCTTCCGCATCGAGCCGGGCGAGATCGAGTCCGCGCTCGCCCGGCATCCCGCGGTGGGCCAGGTCGCGGTGGTGCACCGCGAGGACCAGCCGGGGAACCCGCGGCTGGTCGCCTACGTGGTCCCGGCGCCCGGCGGCTCCGCCGACCCCGGCGAGCTGCGCCGCTTCGTCGGCGAGACGCTGCCCGCCTACATGGTCCCGGCGGCGGTGGTGCCCCTGGAGGCACTGCCGCTGAACCCCAGCGGCAAGCTCGACCGCGCGGCGCTGCCCGCCCCCGACTTCGCGGCGCGGGCGTCCGGCCGCGAGCCGCGCACCCCCGCGGAGAAGCTGCTGGCGGACCTGTTCGCCGAGGTGCTGGGCGTCGCGCGGGTCGGGATCGACGACGGCTTCTTCGACCTCGGCGGCGACTCGATCATCGCCATGCGGCTGGTGTCGCGGGCCCGGGGGGCCGGGCTGCTGCTGTCGCCGCGGGAGGTGTTCCGGCACCCGACGGTGGAGTCCCTCGCGCGGGTCGCGCGGCCGGCGGAGGACGCGGCGCGGGGCGGCGCGGGCGGCGCGGCCGAGGAGCCCGGGGCCGGCGTGGGCGGGTTCCCGGCGACCCCGATCATGCGGTGGCTGCGGGATCTGGACGGTCCGGCCGCCGGGTTCAGCCAGAGCGTCCTGCTGCGCACCCCGCCGGGACTGGGCGCGGAGCATCTGACCCGTGCGCTGCAGGCCGTGCTCGACCACCACGACGCCCTCCGGATGAGCGTTCCCGACGGCGGCGAGCCGCGGATCGCCCCGCCGGGGACGGTCGACGCGGCCGCGTGCGTCCTCCGGGTCGACGTCGCCGGAGCCGATGACGCGGCCTTGGCGGAGACCGCGAGGGCGCAGGCCGCGCTCGCCCGCGGGCAGCTGGACCCCGCCTCCGGGGCGATGGTGCGGCTCGTGTGGCTGGACGCCGGCGCGGACGCGCCGGGCCGCCTGCTGGCCGTGCTGCACCACCTCGTCGTCGACGGCGTGTCCTGGCGGATCCTGCTGCCCGACCTCGTCGCCGCCTGGGCGGCGAGCGCCACCGGGGCGCCCGTCCGGCTGGACCCGGTCGGCACGTCCTTCCGCCGGTGGGCCCGGCGGCTGGCCGAGGAGGCGGTCACCGATCGCCGGGTCGCCGAACTCGGCCTGTGGACCGAGATGCTGCGGACGGAGGACCCGCTGCTCGGCGGACGCCCCCTGGACCCGGCCGAGGACACCCGCGGCACGGCCGGGAGCCTGACCCTCGAACTGGACGAGGCCACCACGTCGGCGCTGCTGACCGGCGTGCCCGCCGCCTTCCACGGCCGGGTGAACGACGTCCTGCTCGCCGGGCTGGCCCTCGCCGTGGCCGAGTGGCGCCGCCGCCGGGGGACCGGCACGCGCGACTCCGCCGTGCTGGTGGACCTGGAAGGCCACGGGCGCGAAGACCTCGGCGACGGTGCAGCGCTCGACCTCTCACGCACGGTGGGCTGGTTCACCAGCATGTTCCCCGTCCGGCTCGACGCGGGCGACGCGGCGTGGGACGACGTCCGCGCCGGCGGCGCGGCGGCCGGGGAGGCCGTCCGGAACGTCAAGGAGCGGCTCCGCTCGCTGCCGGACAACGGCGTCGGCTACGGCCTGCTGCGCCACCTGAACGCCGCGACCGGACCGGAGCTCGCCGCGTCCCCGGCGCCGCAGATCGTCGTCAACTACCTCGGCCGGGTCGAGACCGCGGACGGCGACTGGAGCATCGCCGCCGAGGCGGGGGCCCTGGACGGCGGCGGGGACGCCGCCATGCCGCTCGCCCACACCGTGGAGATCGACGCGATCGCCCGCGACTCGGCCGCCGGGCCGCGCCTGTCGGCCACCTGGACGTGGGCGGCCCGGATCCTGGACGGCGCGGACGTCCGCGAGCTGGCCACCGCCTGGTTCGAGGCCCTGCGCGGCATCGCCGCGCACGTCGCCGCGGGCGGCGGCGGGCCCACGCCGTCCGACTTCCCGCTGGTCCCGCTGACGCGGCCGGAGGTCGCCGAGGCGGAGGCGGCGCACCCGGGGCTGAGGGACGTCTGGCCCCTGTCCCCGCTCCAGCAGGGCTTCTTCTTCCACGCGCTGCTCGACTCCGGCTCCGACGTCTACACCGCCCAGCTCGTCCTGGACTTCGAGGGCCCCCTCGACGCCGCCGCCCTGCGCGCCGCCGGGCAGGGGCTGGTCGACCGGCACCCGGGCCTGCGGGCCGCGTTCGCGCAGACCGGCGGCGGCGACCCCGTGCAGATCGTGCTCGGCGAGGCCGAAGCGCCCTGGGAGGAGACCGACCTCGTCGGCGCCCCCGCCGCGCGGGTCCGGGAGGCCATGGCGGCCGAGCGGGCCCGCCCCTTCGACCTGGAGCGTCCGCCGCTGCTGCGCTTCGCGCTGCTCCGGCTGGGCCCCGGCCGCCACCGCCTCCTGCTCACCGCGCACCACATCGTGCTCGACGGCTGGTCGATCCCCGTGCTGGCCGGCGAACTCCTGACCCTGTACGCCGGAGAGCGGCCGCCGCCCACCGCGCCGTACCGGGAGCACCTGGCCTGGCTGGCCGCCCAGGACGGCGACGCCGCCCGGGACGCGTGGCGCGCGGCGCTGGACGGGATCGCCGGGCCGACGCTCCTGGCCCCCGCGGCCGCCGGCCGCCCGCCGGTGCTCCCCGAGCACGTCGTCCTCGACCTGAGCGCGGAACTGTCCGACGGGCTGACCGCCCGGGCGCGGCGCCACGGCCTCACCGTCAACACCGTCGTGCAGGGGCTGTGGGGGCTGCTGCTGGCGCGCCTCACCGGCCGCGACGACGTGGTGTTCGGCGCCACGGTGTCCGGGCGCCCGCCCGAACTGGCCGGGTCCGAGCAGATGGTCGGGCTGTTCATCAACACGCTGCCGGTCCGGGTCCGGCTGCGCGCGGCCGAGACCCTCATGGAGAGCCTCGGCCGCCTCCAGGACGAGCAGTCGGCGCTGTTCGCCCACCACCACCTCGGGCTGGGCGAGATCCAGCGGGCGGCCGGGACCGGCCCGCTCTTCGACACCATGACGGTGTTCGAGAACTATCCCCTCGACGCCGGGCTGCTGGAGGCGGAGTTCGGCGGCGTCCGGCTGGCGGACGCCGACCTGGTCGACGCCACCCACTACCCGCTGACCCTGCTCGCCGTCCCGGGCGAACGGCTCCGGCTCCGGCTGGAGTACCGGCCGGACGTCGTCGGCCGCGCCACCGCGGAGCGGCTGACCGCGCTGCTGGACGGCCTCGTCCAGACCCTCGTCGCCGAGCCGGACCGCCCCGTCGGCGACATCACGCTGCCCGGCGCCGACGACGCGCGGGCCGGGCTGGCCGCGCCCGGCGCCCCGGCGGGGCGGGGGACCGCGCCCGGCGGCAGCCGGCTGGTCGCCTACGTCGTCGCCGCGCCGGGCGCCGGCGTGGACCCCGAGGAGCTGCGCGCCCACGTCCGGGAGAACCTCCCCGAGTCGATGGTGCCCGCCGTCGTGGTGGTCATGGACGAGCTGCCGCTCACGCCCAACGGGAAGGTCGACACCAAGGCGCTGCCCAAGCCTGAACTCGCCGTCGCCGGCACTCCCTACCGGGCGCCCCGCGACGCCCGCGAGGCCGCGATAGCGGACATCGTCGCCGGCCTGCTCGGGATCGAAACCCCGGGCATCGACGACGACTTCTTCGACCTCGGCGGCGACTCGCTCGTCGCCATGCGGGTGGCGACCCGGATCCGCCGGGCCCTCGGAGCCGAGCTGCCCGTCCGGGCCCTGTTCGAGGCGCCCACCGTCGCCGGGCTCGCCGCGCGGGTCGCCGCGCTGGAGGGCACGGCGTCCGGCCGCCCGCCGCTGGAGCCCCGCGAGCACCCCGACGTGGTCCCGCCCTCCTACGCGCAGCAGCGCCTGTGGTTCCTGAACCGGCTGGAGGGCCCGTCGGCGACCTACAACATGCCGGTCGCGCTGCGCATCCGCGGACCCCTGGACGCGGACGCGCTCCGCGCCGCGATCGGCGACCTGGTCGAACGGCACGAGACGCTCCGCACGATCCTGCCGGACGCCGGGGGAGCGCCGCGCCGTCTCGTCCTGGCCCCGGCCGCCGCCCGCCCCGAGCTCGAGATCTCCGAGACGACCGAGGCGGAACTGCCGGTCCGGCTCGCCATGGCCGCCGGATACGCGTTCGACATCACCGCCGAGCCGCCGCTGCGCACCCACCTGTTCCGGGTCGGTCCGGACGAGCACGTCATGCTGCTGCTCCTGCACCACGTCGGCGGCGACGGCTGGTCCATGGCGCCGCTCGCCCGCGACTTCGTCACCGCGTACGCGGCGCGGGCCGGCGGGACGGCGCCGGACTGGGCGCCGCTGCGCGTCCAGTACGCGGACTACACGCTGTGGCAGCGTGAGCTGTTCGGGTCCGAGGAGGATCCGGAGAGCCTGGTGTCCAGGCAGATCGCGTACTGGCGGGACGCTCTGGCCGGGTTGCCGGAGGAGCTGCCGCTGCCGGCGGACCGGCCGCGTCCGGCGCAGGCGTCCTACCGGGGCGGGACGGAGCGGTTCCGGCTCGGCGGCGATGTCCGCGCCGGACTCATGAAGATCGCCCGGGAGACCGGCGCGAGCCCGTTCATGGTCGCCCAGGCCGCGTTCGCCGCCCTGCTGACGCGGCTCGGGGCGGGGACGGACGTGCCGATCGGGTCGCCGATCGCGGGCCGGACGGACGAGGCGCTGGACGACCTCGTCGGGATGTTCGTGAACATGCTCGTCCTGCGGACCGACACCTCGGGGGACCCGTCGTTCCGGGAGCTGGTGGGGCGGGTGAAGGAGACCGATCTCGCCGCCTACGCCCACCAGGACGTCCCCTTCGAGCGGCTCGTCGAGGTGCTCAGCCCGGCGCGCTCGATGGCGCGCCATCCGCTGTTCCAGGTCGGCCTGACGTTCCAGAACAACCCCGAGGTGCGGCTGGAGATGCCCGGCTTCAGCGCCGAGCTGGAGCCGCTGGCCGGCGGCGCGTCCCGGTTCGACCTGCTCGTGATCCTCACCGAGCGCGCCGAGGGGTTCGACGGCGAGCTGGAGTACGCGCTCGACCTCTACGACCCGGCCACCGCGCGGCGGCTCGTCGAGCGGTTCGAGCGGTACCTGTCCGCGCTGCTCGCAGACCCGGACTCGCCCATCGGAGCCGCGGACGTCCTCGCGCCGGAGGAGCGGTCACTGGTCCTCGGCGAGTGGGCCGGGCGGGCCGAGGCCCCGGCGGAGCGGGCGACGATCCCGGCGCTGTTCGAGGCGCAGGCGGCGGCGCGTCCGGACGCCGTGGCGGTGTCGTCCGAGGAGGTGTCGTGGACGTATGCCGAGGTGAACGCGAGGGCGAACCGTCTCGCGCACCGGCTCATCGGGCAGGGCGTCGGGCCCGAGCAGTTCGTGGCGCTCGCCCTGCCGCGCTCGGCGGACCTCGTCGTGGCGATCCTTGCCGTCCTGAAGGCCGGCGCGGCGTACGTGCCGATCGACCCGGACTATCCGGACGACCGCATCGCCTACATGATCGAGGACGCGCGGCCCGTCCTCACCCTGCGGCCGGAGGATCTGGACGCCGCCGGTGAGGACGACACCGACCCCGGGGTGGCCGTCGACCCGGACCATCCGGCGTACGTCATCTATACGTCGGGTTCGACGGGGCGTCCGAAGGGTGTGGTGGTTCCGCATCAGAACGTGGTGCGGTTGCTGCGTTCGACTGAGAAGTGGTTCGAGTTCGGTCCGGAGGACGTCTGGACGCTCTTCCATTCCTATGCGTTCGACTTCTCCGTCTGGGAGCTGTGGGGGCCGCTTCTGCACGGTGGCCGCCTGGTCGTGGTGCCGTACCTGACCTCGCGTTCGCCCGAGGATTTCCTCGCTCTCCTGGAGAGGGAGCGGGTGACGGTTCTCAACCAGACTCCGTCGGCGTTCTACCAGTTGATGGCGGCGGACAAGGAGCGTCCGGGCGCTGATCTGGCGCTGCGGTACATCGTGTTCGGCGGTGAGGCACTCGATCTGGGTCGCCTGGAGGACTGGTACTCCCGGCATCCTGAGGACGCGCCGACGCTGGTCAACATGTACGGGATCACTGAGACGACCGTGCATGTCTCCTACCTGGCGCTGGATCGGGTCCATACGGCGACGGCGACCGGGAGCCTCATCGGCACCGGTATCCCTGACCTTCGCGTGTACGTCCTCGACGGCCGTCTCCAGCCCGTTCCGCCGGGTGTGGTGGGGGAGTTGTACGTCGCGGGTGCGGGTTTGGCGCGCGGGTATCTGAATCGTCCGGGTCTGTCGGCCGAGCGGTTCGTCGCCGATCCGCACGGTGACCCCGGTACCCGGATGTACCGGACGGGTGACCTGGGCCGCTGGCGCCGTGACGGGACGCTCGAATACCTCGGCCGTGGTGACCAGCAGGTGCAGCTGCGCGGCTTCCGGATCGAGCCGGGCGAGATCCAGGCCGTACTGACCAGGCACGACGCCGTCTCCGACGCCGCCGTGATCGTCCGCGACGAGCGCCTCGTCGCCTACGTCGTCGGAGCGGGGATCGACCCGTCCGAACTGCGCCGCTTCGCCGGCAAGGATCTCCCCGAGCACATGGTCCCGGCCGCCGTCGTCGAGCTGGACGCGCTGCCCCTCACCGTCAACGGCAAGCTCGACCGCGCGGCGCTGCCCGCGCCGGACTTTGCCGCGAAGGTGTCGTCGCGTGCTCCGCGCACTCCGGAGGAGGAGACCCTCGCCCGCCTGTTCGCCGAAGTCCTCGGACTGGAGCGGGTCGGGGCCGACGACGGGTTCTTCGACCTGGGCGGTGACTCGATCATCGCGATCCAGCTCGTCTCGCGCGCCCGCCAGTCCGGCCTGGTCATCACACCCCGCGACGTGTTCCAGCACCAGACCGTCGAGGAGCTCGCCGCGACCGCCCGCCCGGTCGGCGAAGGAGAGGAGACCGAGGCCGAGGCGCCCGGCGCCGGGATCGGTCCCGTCCCGGTCACCCCGATCGTGGCGTGGCTGCGCGAGCGGGTGGCGGGGGACGCCGCGCTGATCAGGGGCTTCCACCAGTCGGCGCTGCTGCGCACGCCGCCGGACCTCGGCGCCGAGCGGCTGACCGGCGCTTTCCAGGCGCTCCTGGACCACCACGACATGCTGCGCCTCCGCCTGGACGGATGGCAGCCCGTCGTCCGGCCGCCCGGCTCGTGCGACGCTGCCGCCCTGGTGACCCGGGTGGACGTCGCCGGCCTGGACGCCGACAAGCTCCAGTCCGTCATCACCGAGCAGGCCACCGCCGCCCGCGACCGGCTCGACCCGGCCGCCGGGACGGTGGCGCAGCTCGTCTGGTTCGACGCGGGCCGGGAGCAGGGCCGCCTCCTCGTCGTCCTGCACCACCTGGCCGTGGACGGCGTCTCCTGGCGGATCCTGCTGCCCGACCTGGTCACCGCGTGGTCCGGGGGAGCGCTCGACCCCGTGCCGACCTCGTTCCGCCGCTGGGCGCAGAGGCTCACCGTGTCGGAGCCGGGCGAGGACGAGCTGGAGGACTGGCTCGACATCGTCGACGGCCCGCCGCAGAGCCTCGCCGTGCGGCCGCTCGACCCGCGCGTGGACATCGCGGCGCGCGCCCGCTCGGTCACCCTCGACCTGCCCGCCGACGTGACCGGCCCGCTGCTCACCGAGGTCCCGGCCGCCTTCCACGGGCGGGTCAACGACGTGCTGCTCACCGGGCTCGCCCTCGCCGTCGCCCAGTGGCGGCGGCACCGGGGCGGGCGCGGCTCCGGCGTCCTCGTCGACCTGGAGGGCCACGGCCGCGAGGACGTCGTCCCCGGCGCCGACGTCTCCCGCACCGCCGGCTGGTTCACCTCGATCCACCCGGTCCGGCTCGACACCGGTCACGAGACCGGCACCGCGGCGCTCAAGACGGTGAAGGAGCAGCTCAGGGCGGTCCCGGACGGCGGCATCGGCTACGGGCTGCTGCGCCACGGCGGCGGCGAGGCCGCCGCGGAGCTGGCCGGCGTCCCGCCCGCGCAGATCGCCTTCAACTACCTCGGCCGGGTCGCGGCCGGGGACGGCGGCGACTGGACGCTCGCCCCCGAGGAGCTCATCGCCGGGGAGGACCCCGCGATGCCGGCGGCGCACGTCCTGGAGATCAACGCCGTCACCCGGGACCTGCCCGGCGGGCCGGTGCTGTCGGCGACCTGGACGTGGCCGGACGGGCTGCTGGAGGCCGCCGCCGTCCGCGACCTCGCCGCGGGATGGTTCACCGCGCTGCGCGCCCTCGCCGCGGACGTGGCCGCCGGGGACGCGGGCGGTTTCACCCCGTCCGACCTGCTCGTGGACCTGGACCAGAGCGAGATCGACAAGCTGCAGACCGCGTGGAGGCAGAAATCGTGAACCGGGGGGACCTCGAGGACATCCTGCCGCTGTCGCCCCTGCAGCAGGGCTTCTTCTTCCACGCGCTCGTCGACGCGGGCGACGGGGACGTCTACACGGCCCAGCTCGTCCTCGACCTGGAAGGGCCGCTGGACGCCGCCGCGCTGCGCGCCGCCGCCGGGACGCTGCTGCGCCGGCACGCCAACCTGCGCGCCGCGTTCTGGCACGAGGACCTGTCGCGTCCGGTCCAGGTGATCCCGCGCACGGTCGAGCTGCCGTGGGAGGAGGTCACCGCGTCCGGGGCGGAGGCGGACGCCGTCGTCGCCCGGGAGCGGGCGCGCGGCTTCGACATGACCGCGCCGCCGCTCCTGCGGTTCGTCCTCGTCCGGACGGGCCCCGAGCGCCACCGGCTGATCCTCACCAACCACCACATCCTGCTGGACGGCTGGTCCACGCCGATCCTCGCGACCGAGCTGTTCCTGCTCTACATGCAGGGCGGCCACGACACGGGCATGCCGCGCGTCACCCCGTACAAGAACTACCTGGCGTGGCTCGCCGGGCAGGACCGCTCCGCCGCGCGGGACGCGTGGCGCCGCGCCCTCGACGGCCTGGACGAGCCCAGCCTCGTCGCCCCCGAGGCCACCGCCCGCGCCCCGCGGCCCCCGAGGCCGACCGTCGCCGACCTCGACGAGCGCACCACCCGGCGCCTCACCCGCGCGGCCCGCCGCCACGGCGTCACGTTGAGCACCGTCCTGCAGGGCGCCTGGGGCCTGGTCCTCGGCCGCCTCCTCGGCCGGCGCGACGTGGTGTTCGGGTCGACGGTGTCCGGCCGGCCGCCGGAGCTGCCCGGCATCGAGCAGATGATCGGGCTGTTCATCAACACGCTGCCGATCCGCGTCCGCTACCGGATGGACGAGCCGCTCGCCTCCCTCATGGAACGCCTCCAGGACGAGCAGACCGAACTCCTCGCCCACCACCACCTGGGCCTCACCGAGATCCAGCGGGCGGCGGGCCACGGCGGCGCGCTGTTCGACACGATGACGGTCCTGGAGAACTACCCCTTCGACCCGTCCTCGATGGACGGCTCCCTCAACGGCGTGCGCGTCGCCGCCGCCGACTCCTACGACGCGACGCACTTCCCCCTCTCGCTGGTGGCCGTGCCCGGCGAGCGGCTGTCGCTGCGCCTGCACTACCGCCCCGACGTCTACGAGCACGGGGCCGTCGTGGCGCTCCTCGCCCGCGTCCGCCGCGTCCTGGAGGCGTTCGCCGAGGACTCCGGCCGGCCGATCGGCGCCGTGGACCTGGCGGGGGAGGACCAGCGGGCCCTGCTGGCCGGCTGGAACGACACCGCCGGTCCCGTCCCGTCCGGCACCCTCCCGGCCCTCTTCGAGGCCCAGGCCGCGCGCACCCCGGAGGACGTGGCCCTCGTCTGCGGCGGCACCTCCCTCACGTACGCGGAGCTGGAGGGGCGCGCCAACCGCCTCGCCCACGAGCTGATCGCCCGGGGGATCGGCCCCGAGGACCGCGTGGCCCTGGTCCTCCCGCGCACCCCCGGGATCGTCGTCGCGATCCTCGGCGTCCTCAAGGCGGGCGCCGCCTACGTCCCGATCGACCCGCAGTATCCGGCCGACCGCATCGCCTTCATGCTGGACGACGCCGGGCCCGCTCTCACCATCACCGACGGGAGCGCGCCGGACGGAGCCGGGCACGGGCGGCCGGTCCTGATCGTCACGGGCGGCGGATGCGCGGACGCGAGCGAGCGGCCGGGGCACGCACCGACCGACGGTGAGCGGATCCGGGCACTGCGGGCCGAGAACGCCGCGTACGTCATCTACACGTCCGGGTCCACCGGGCGCCCCAAGGGCGTGACCGTCCCGCACGCGGGCGTCCTCAACTACTTCGAGGCGCACCGGGACGCGTTCATCGACCCGGCCGTCGAGGCCGCCGGCGGGCGCCGCATGCGGTTCGCGCACCTGGCGTCGTTCTCGTTCGACACGTCCTGGATGGGCCTGCTGTGGATGATGTACGGCCACGAGCTGCACCTCATCGACGACGAGACCCGGCGCGACGTCAAGGCGTACGCCGACTACGTGGCACGCGCGCGGATCGACCTGGTGAACACCACCCCGTCGCACTTCACCTCGCTCCGCGAGGCCGGACTGCTGGACGACGACGGACGGCACCGGCCCTCGCAGCTCCTCCTCGGCGGCGAGGCCGTCAGCGAGAGCCTGTGGGCCGAACTCCGCGCCGTGCCCGGCCTCGCCACGCGCAACTTCTACGGGCCCACCGAGTCGACCGTCGACACCATGAACCAGGCGGTCGCGCTCAGCGAGCACCCGTCGGTCGGCTCGCCCTACCGCAACACCCGCGCCTACGTGCTGGACACCGCGCTCCAGCCCGTCCCGGCCGGCGTCCCCGGCGAGCTGTACCTGGCGGGATCGCAGCTCGCGCGCGGTTACCTGAACCGGCCCGGACTGTCCGCCGAGCGGTTCGTGGCCGACCCGTACGGCGCGCCCGGTGACCGCATGTACCGGACCGGCGACCTGGCCCGGTGGCGCCCGGACGGGTCGGTGGAGTACCTCGGCCGCACCGACGACCAGGTGAAGATCCGCGGGTACCGGGTGGAGCCCGGCGAGATCGAGAACGTCCTCGCGGGCTGCGGCGGCGTCGCGCAGGCCGCCGTGGTCGTCCGCGACGACGGGCGCGGCGGCGGGCGCCTCGCCGCCTACCTCGTCGGGCCGGACGTCGACGTCGCGGCCGTCCGCCGGCACGCGGCCGAGCGGCTGCCCGACTACATGGTCCCCGCGCTCACCGTCCTGGACGCGCTGCCGCTGACCGTGAACGGCAAGCTCGACCGGGCCGCGCTGCCCGCCCCCGACGCCGCACCGGGCGGCGGCCGCGCGCCCCGCTCCCCGCGCGAGGAGATCCTCTGCGGGCTGTTCGCGGAGGTGCTCGGCGTGCCGAGGGTCGGCGTGGACGACGGGTTCTTCGACCTCGGCGGCGACTCGCTCACCGCCACCCGCCTCACCGGCCGGATCCGTTCCGCGCTCGGCGCCGAGCTGCCCGTCCGTGCGCTGTTCGAGGCGCCGACCGTCGCAGGCCTCGCCGAACGCGTCGCGGGCTCCACCGGCGACGTGCGCCCTCCGCTGGTGCGCGCCGAGCGCCCGGACGTCGTGCCGCTGTCCTACGCGCAGCAGCGGCTGTGGTTCCTCAACCGGTTCGAGGGCCCGTCGGCGACGTTCAACATGCCGATCGCGCTGCGCCTCAACGGCTCCCTCGACCTGGACGCGCTGCGCGCCGCCCTCGCCGACGTGGTGGCGCGGCACGAGCCGCTCCGCACGATCTTCCCGGACGGGTCCGGGACCGCCCGCCAGCTCGTCCTCGAACCGGCCGCCGCGCGGCCCCGGCTCGACGTCGCCGAGACCGGCGAGGCGGCGCTCCCGGCGGCGCTGGCGGCGGAGGCCGGGCGCGGCTTCGACCTGTCGGTCGAGCCGCCGCTGCGCACCCGCCTGTTCGCGCTCGGCTCCGGGGCGGACGGTGACGCGCATGTCCTCATGATGGTCCTGCACCACATCGCGGCGGACGGCTGGTCGATGGCGCCGCTGGCCCGCGACGTGATCCTCGCCTACGCGGCGCGTGCCGGCGGGACGGCGCCGGACTGGGCGCCGCTGCCCGTGCAGTACGCGGACTACACGCTGTGGCAGCGTGAGCTGTTCGGGTCCGAGGAGGATCCGGAGAGCCTGGTGTCCAGGCAGATCGCGTACTGGCGGGACGCTCTGGCCGGGTTGCCGGAGGAGCTGCCGCTGCCGGCGGACCGGCCGCGTCCGGCGCAGGCGTCCTACCGGGGCGGAACGCACACGTTCGAGCTGGACGCCGAACTCCACGCACGGCTCCTCGGGCTCGCCCGCGAGAACGGCGCGACGCTGTTCATGGTCATGCAGGCGGCCTACGCCGCGCTGCTGACGCGGCTCGGGGCGGGGACGGACGTGCCGATCGGGTCGCCCATCGCGGGCCGGACGGACGAGGCGCTGGACGACCTCGTCGGCATGTTCGTGAACATGCTCGTCCTGCGGACCGACACCTCGGGGGACCCGTCGTTCCGGGAGCTGATCGGGCGGGTGAAGGAGACCGACCTCGCCGCCTACGCCCACCAGGACGTCCCCTTCGAGCGGCTCGTCGAGGTGCTCAACCCGGCGCGCTCGATGGCGCGCCATCCCCTGTTCCAGGTCGTCCTGTCGTTCCAGAACAACCCGGAGGCGCGGCTGGAGATGGACGGGCTCACCGGCGGCGCCGAACCCCTCGTCTCGGGTGCCGCCAAGTACGACCTGTCCCTCTACCTGGAGGAACGGCACGGCGACGACGGCGCCCCCGGCGGGATCGAGGCCGGTCTCGAATACGCCCTCGACCTCTTCGACGCCGGAACCGCCGTGTCCATCGCGGACCGCTTCGAGCGCCTCGTCCGCGAACTGGCGGCCGACCCCGACGCGCCCGTCACCACCGCCGACATCCTCGACCGCGGCGAGCGCCGCACCCTGCTGCGCCGCTGGGCGGGCGGCAAGGGCGGCGACGTCCCGCGCACGACGATCCCGGCGCTGTTCGAAGCGCAGGCGGCGGCCCGCCCGGACGCGCCCGCCCTCACCTTCGAGGGCGTGTCGTGGACGTATGCCGAGCTGAACGCGAGGGCGAACCGTCTCGCGCACCGGCTCGCCGGGCTGGGTGTGGGACCTGAGCAGTTCATTGCCTTGGCTCTGCCGCGTTCGGCGGATCTGGTGGTGGCGATCCTCGGAGTGCTGAAGGCGGGGGCGGCGTACGTGCCGATCGACCCCGGCTACCCGGAGGACCGCATCGCCTACATGGTCCAGGACGCGCGGCCCGTCCTGACCTTGCGCCCAGAAGACCTGGAGGGCCTGGACGACCCGGGCCTCCCCGCGACCGATCCCGGAGTGGCCGTCGACCCGGACCATCCGGCGTACGTCATCTATACGTCGGGTTCGACGGGGCGTCCGAAGGGTGTGGTGGTTCCGCATCAGAACGTGGTGCGGTTGCTGCGTTCGACTGAGAAGTGGTTCGAGTTCGGTCCGGAGGACGTCTGGACGCTCTTCCATTCTTACGCGTTCGACTTCTCGGTCTGGGAGCTGTGGGGATCGCTGTTGTACGGCGGCAGGCTCGTCGTCGTCCCCTACTTGACCTCGCGTTCGCCCGAGGACTTCCTGGCCCTGCTCGCTACGGAGGAGGTGACGGTTCTCAACCAGACTCCGTCGGCGTTCTACCAGTTGATGGCGGCGGACAAGGAGCGTCCGGGCGCTGATCTGGCGCTGCGGTACATCGTGTTCGGCGGTGAGGCCCTTGACCTGGGGCGCCTGGAGGACTGGTACTCCCGGCATCCCGAGGACGCGCCGACGCTGGTCAACATGTACGGGATCACTGAGACGACCGTGCATGTCTCCTACCTGGCGCTGGATCGGGTCCATGCGGCGACGGCGACCGGGAGCCTCATCGGCACCGGTATCCCTGACCTTCGCGTGTACGTTCTCGACGGCCGTCTCCAGCCGGTTCCGCCGGGTGTGGTGGGGGAGTTGTACGTCGCGGGTGCGGGTTTGGCGCGCGGGTATCTGAATCGTCCGGGTCTGTCGGCCGAGCGGTTCGTCGCCGATCCGCACGGTGTGCCCGGTGCCCGGATGTACCGGACGGGTGACCTGGGCCGCTGGCGTCGTGACGGGACGCTCGAATACCTCGGCCGTGGTGACCAGCAGGTGCAGTTGCGCGGCTTCCGGATCGAGCCGGGCGAGATCGAGTCGGTCCTCGCCCGCCACCACGCCGTCTCCGACGCCGCCGTGATCGTCCGGGACGAGCGCCTCGTCGCCTACGTCGTCGGAGCGGGGATCGACCCGTCCGAACTGCGCCGCTTCGCCGGCAAGGATCTCCCCGAGCACATGGTCCCGGCGGCGGTCGTGGAGCTGGACGCCCTGCCGCTGACCTCCAACGGCAAGCTGGACCGCGAAGCGCTGCCCGCGCCGGACTTCGCGGCCAGGGCGTCGTCGCGTGCCCCGCGCACCCCGGAGGAGGAGACCCTCGCCCGCCTGTTCGCCGAAGTCCTCGGCCTGGAGCGGGTCGGGATCGACGACGGGTTCTTCGACCTGGGCGGTGACTCGATCATCGCGATCCAGCTCGTCTCGCGCGCCCGCCAGTCCGGCCTGGTCATCACACCCCGCGACGTGTTCCAGCACCAGACCGTCGAGGAACTGGCCGCGACCGCCCGCCCGGTCGGCGAAGGCGAACGGACCGAAGCGGAGGCGCCCGGCGCGGGCATCGGCCGCGTCCCGGCCACCCCGATCATGCACTGGTTCCAGGAGCTGCGCGGCCCCGTGGACGGCTACAGCCAGCGCATGCTGCTCCAGGTGCCGCCCGGCCTCGGCGCCGGCCGGCTGACCGGCGCGCTCCAGGCAGTCCTGGACCACCACGACATGCTCCGCCTCCGCGTGACCGGCGCCGAGTTCGAGGTCGCCGAGCCCGGCGCCGTCGACGCCGCGCCCCTCGTCCGCCGCGTGGACGTCGCCGGACTCGGCGCCGAGGACCTGCGCGCCGTGCTCGCCGCCGAGGCGGAGGCCGCCCGCCGCGCCCTCGACCCGGCCGCCGGGATCATGGCGCGGCTCGTCTGGTTCGACGCGGGCCCCGCAGCGTCCGGCCGCCTTTTGCTCACCCTCCACCACCTGGCCGTGGACGGCGTCTCCTGGCGGATCCTGCTGCCCGACCTGGTCACCGCGTGGGCCGGGGGAGCGCTGGACCCCGTCCCGACCTCGTTCCGCCGCTGGGCGCAGCGCCTCGCCGCCGAGGCGTCCGACCCCGCCCGCACGGCGGAGCTGCCGCTCTGGGAGGACGTCCTCGCCACCCCCGACCCCGTTCTCGGCGCCCGCCCGCTGGACCCGGCCGCCGACACGTTCGGGACGGCCCGGCACCTCACCCTCGGCCTGCCCGCCGACGTGACCGGCCCGCTGCTCACCGAGGTCCCGGCCGCCTTCCACGGGCGGGTCAACGACGTGCTGCTCACCGGGCTCGCCCTCGCCGTCGCCGAATGGCGGCGCGAGCGCGGCACGTCCGAGGAGACGGCCGTCCTCATCGACCTCGAAGGGCACGGCCGCGAGGAGATCGTCCCCGGCGTCGACCTGTCCCGCACCGCCGGCTGGTTCACCTCCATCCACCCGGTGCGCCTCGACGCCGGCCTGGTCGAGCCCGCCGACGTCCGCGAGGGCGGCCAGGCCGTGGGCACCGCCCTCAAGCGGGTCAAGGAGCAGCTGCGCGAGATCCCCGACAACGGCGTCGGGTACGGGCTGCTCCGCCATCTCAACCCCGCGACCGGCGAGCGGCTGCGCGCGCACCCGCAGATCGCGTTCAACTACCTCGGCCGCTCCGCCGCCCCCGAGGCCACCGACTGGGGGCCGGCGGACCAGGCCGAGAACGACGCCCTCGGCACCGGCCAGGACGCCGCGCTCGGCCTCGTCCACCCCGTCGAGGTCAACGCGCACACCCGCGACCTGCCGGGCGGCCCCGAACTGTCCGCGACGTGGACGTGGGCCGGCGGCCTGTTCGATGCCGCCGCGATCGAGGACCTCGCGGGCCGGTGGTTCGCGGCGCTGCGCGGCCTCGTCGCGCACGTCGCCGGCGGTGCCGCCGAGGGCCCCGTCGGCGGGTTCACCCCCTCGGACCTTTCCCTGGTGGACGTCAGCCAGGACGAGATCGACGAGCTCGCCGCCGAGCTCGACGGCGAATGGGAGCCGGAGTGAGCAAGTCGCAGCTTGAGGACATCCTCCCGCTGTCCCCGTTGCAGGAGGGGCTGTTCTTCCACGCCCTCTACGACTCCGGTCACGACGTCTACACCGCGCAGATCGTGCTCGACCTGCGCGGCCCGCTGGACGCGGACGCGCTGAAGGCCGCCGCGGCGGCCCTCCTGCGGAGGCACGCGAACCTGCGGGCCGGGTTCCGGCAGCGCAAGGAGGGCTCCCCGGTCCAGGTCGTCCACCGCATGGTGCGGCTGCCGTGGCGGGACGAGGACCTGTCCGCCCTGCCCGGACCCGAACGCGAGACCAGGGCCCGCGAACTGGCCGCCGCCGAACGCGCCCGCCCGTTCGACATGGCCAAGCCGCCGCTGCTGCGGTTCATGCTCATCAGGCTGGAAGACGGCCTGCACCGCATGGTCTTCACCAACCACCACATCCTGCTGGACGGCTGGTCCACGCCCGTCCTGCAGACCGAGCTGTTCGCGCTCTACCTCACCAGGGGCGACGACACCGGCATGCCGCGCGTCACCCCCTACAAGAACTACCTGGCGTGGCTCGCGAAGCAGGACCGCGCCGCCGCGGAGGACGCCTGGCGCCGCGCCCTCGACGGTGTCCACGAGCCCACGCTCGTCGCACCCGGCGCGCCCGAACCGGGCGACGGCGACGGCACGCCCGGGCGCGTCCGGACCCGCCTCACAGAGGAGCTCACCTCCGCGCTCAACGCGCGGGCCCGCGCCCAGGGCGTCACCCTGAACACGGTCGTGCAGCTCGCCTGGGCGACGCTGCTCAGCGGCCTCACGGGCGCGAGCGACGTGGTGTTCGGCGCCGCCGTGTCGGGCCGCCCGCCGGAGCTCCCCGGCGTCGAGCAGATGGTCGGCCTGTTCATCAACACGCTGCCGATCCGCGTCCGCGTCCGCCCCGCCGACACCGTCGCCGAGGCGCTCACCCGCCTCCAGGACGAGCAGGCCGCGCTGATGCCGCACCACCACCTCGGCCTCGCCGACATCCAGCGCCTCACCGGCGCCGGGACGCTGTTCGACACGATGACGGTCCTGGAGAACTACCCGTTCGACCCAAACGCCGCCGGAGCCGACCTCGGCGGGCTGACCCTCCGCGACGTGGACGGGTACGACGCCACCCACTACCCGCTGACGTTCGCCGCCGTCCCCGGCCGCCGCCTGTCCCTGCGCATCGACCACCGCCCCGTCCTGTTCGGCCCGGACGACGCCGAGCGGCTGATGCGGCGCCTCCTGCGCGTCCTGGACGCCGTCGCCTACCGGCCGGACCTGCCCCTCGGCCGTGTCCCCGTCCTGGACGACGGGGAACGCGACGACGTCCTGCGGAACTGGCAGGGGACCGGGACGGGCCGCGCCCCCGGCACCCTCACCGGCCGGTTCGCCGCGCAGTGCGCGAAGACCCCGGACGCGACCGCCGTCCGCGCGGCGGGCGAGTCGATCACCTATGCGGAACTGGACGCGCGCGCGAACCGGCTGGCGCACCGGCTGATCGAACTGGGCGTCCGCCCGGAGACGTGCGTCGCGCTCCTGCTCGAACGGTCCGCCGACGTCGCCGTCGCGTCCCTGGCGGTCCTCAAGGCGGGCGGAGCCTACGCGCCCCTCCACCCCGGCCAGCCGCCGGAGCGGATCGCGTGGGCGATCGGCGAGGTCGAAGCGCCCGTCCTGCTCGTCGACGGCCCCATGCGCGGCAAGGCCGCCGCCCTCGGCACCGCCGCGCGGATCGTCGCCGTGGACGGCCCGGACCTCGCCGGCGCGCCGGACACCGACCCGGGCGTGCCGTGCCTCCCCGGCCGGCTCGCCTGCGTTTTCTTCACCTCCGGCTCCACCGGCCTGCCAAAGGGCGTCATGGTGACGCACCGCGACGCCGTCGACCTCGCCACCGACAGCCGGCTCCGGGGCGGCGCCCACGACCGGGTCCTCGTCCACTCCTCGCACGCGTTCGACGCGTCGACCTACGAGCTGTGGACGCCGCTGCTGAACGGCGGCACCGCCGTCTTCGCGCCCCCCGGCCCCCTCGACGGCGCGACCCTCCAGGAGATCGTCGAGACCGAGGACCTCACCGCCGCCTTCCTCACCACCACCCTGTTCAACCTGGTCGGCGAGGAGCGCCCGCACGCCTTCGCCCGGCTCCGCGAGGTCCTGACCGGCGGGGAGGCCGGGTCGCCCGCCGTGATGCGCAAGGTCCTCGCCGCCTGCCCGGACACCGAGGTCGTCCACATGTACGGGCCCACCGAGGCCACCACGTACGCGACCGCCGCGCCGCTGCGCGGGCCCCTCGCCGACCCGGCGGAGCGCACGCCCGTGCTCGGCCGGCCCTACGACGACATGCGCGTGTACGTGCTGGACCAGGGGCTGCGTCCCGTCCCGCCCGGCGTCGTCGGCGAGGCCTACCTCGCGGGCGCCGGCGTCGCCCGCGGCTACCTGCGGCGGCCCGCGCTCACCGCCGAGCGGTTCGTCGCCGACCCGTTCGGCGCGCCGGGCGAGCGCATGTACCGGACCGGCGACCTGATGCGGTGGCGGCCGGGCGGGAACCTGGAGTACGTCGACCGCGCCGACCTCCAGGTCAAGATCCGCGGATTCCGGATCGAGCTGGGCGAGGTCGAGGCGGCGGTCGCCGCGCACCCGGACGTCGCCAACGTCGCCGTGATCGCCCGGGAGGAGGCGTCCGGCGCCAAGGCCCTCGTCGCCTACGTCATCGCGCCCGCGCTCTCCCCCCGGGGCCACGGCTCCCAGGAGGCGGGCGGCGGGCGGCCGCTGGACGGCCTGCGCGAGTTCGTCCGGGCGCGGCTGCCCGAGTACATGGTGCCCGCCGCGTTCGTCGGGCTGGACACGTTCCCCGTCGGCCCGACCGGCAAGCTCGACCGGCGCGCCCTGCCCGCCCCCGACTACGCCGGCGCCGCCGGCGGCCGCGACCCGCGCACCCCGGAGGAGGAGCGGCTGTGCGGGATCGTCGCCGACGTCCTCGGCCTCGACCGGGTCGCCGCCGACGTCAGCTTCTTCGACCTCGGCGGCGACAGCATCGCCGCGCTGAGGCTCTCCACCCGCGCCCGGCAGGCCGGCGTCGAGCTGACGCCCCGCGACGTGTTCACCCACCAGACCGTCGAGGCGCTCGCCAGGGTCGGCGACCCGGACGACCGGATCGGCTTCGAGGTGCTGCTCCCCATCCGGACGTCCGGATCCCGCCCGCCGGTGTTCTTCGTCCACCCCGCCGGCGGCCTCGCCTGGCCCTACCTGCAGTTCCAGCGCCACCTCGGGCCCGACCAGCCGGTCTACGGGCTTCAGGCCCGCGCCTTCACGCGATCCGACCTGCCCGAGTCGGTCGCGGAGATGGCCGCGGACTACCTGGAGCAGATCAGGTCCGTCCGGCCGGCCGGGCCCTACCACCTCGTGGGCTGGTCCCTCGGCGGCCTCGTCGCCTACGAGATGGCCGTCCGGCTCCAGGCCGCGGGCGAGACCGTCGGGCTGCTCGCGCTCATCGACTCCTACCACGGCCAGGACCTCGCGGGCGACGAGCGGAAGATCCTGCACGAGCTGCTCCAGGGCATCGGCGTCGACGCCGCGGCGATCGCCCCGGACGGCGACCCCGACATGCAGCAGATCATGGGGATCCTCGCCGACCGCGACGACGCCCTCGCCACCCTCGGCGAGGACGACCTCGTCAACGTCTACCGCAACTACGAGAACGGGCTCCGGCAGGCCGAGGAGTACCGGCCGGGACGGTTCCGCGGCGACCTGGTGTTCTTCACCGCCCTCCAGGGCCGCACCGGCGAGTCGCCCACCGGGCGGGCCAACTGGGGCCCGCTCGTGGAGGGCGAGATCGAGGACTACCCGGTCGACGCCGAGCACCACCTGCTCCTGGACCCCGGCCCGGCCGCCGAGATGGGCGCCGTCCTGGCCGCCAGGCTCGACAAACTGCACAGCGGAACGCGGGACCACTGAAGCCAGGCACGGAAAGGAACAACCCATGTCGAACCCCTTCGAGGACCCCGACGGCACCTACCTCGTGCTCGTCAACGGCGAGGGCCAGCACTCGCTGTGGCCGTCGTTCGCGGAGGTCCCCGCCGGCTGGACGGTGGCCAAGGACGAGGACACCCGCCAGGCGTGCCTCGACTTCGTCAACGAGAACTGGACGGACATGCGGCCGAAGAGCCTCATCGAGGCCATGGGTGAGTGAGGCGGGCTCGGGGCCGCATCCGGAGACCGCGCATCTGCGGATCCCCTCGGTCACCGAGTGGGAGATGGAGATGCTGGACGCCGCCGACCTGCGTCCCGCGCCGCTGCCGGGCGTCGAGATGACGTTCACCCTCGCCGGGGTGCCGTCCCCGGACGTCAGCCGCGCCCTGTACGCGACCGTCGGCGCCCGCGTCTGCTGGACCGACCGCTTCCCGTGGACGTGGGAGCGGTGGCGGGCCTGGGTGGAGCGCCCGGAGCTGTCCACGTGGATCGCCATGGCCGAGGGCACCATCGCCGGCTTCTTCGAGATCGAGGCGCAGCCCGGCGGCGACACCGAGATCCACCTGGTGGGGCTCACCCCCGCGTTCGTCGGGCGCGGCTACGGCGGCTACCTCGTCGAGCAGTGCACCCGCCGCGCCTGGCAGCGCGGCGAGCTGTGGGCCCTCACCAGCGGGCCCGCGGCGCGGGTGTGGCTGCGCACCAGCAGCCTCGACCATCCGAACGCCATCGCCAACTACCGGCGGCGGGGCTTTAAGGTGGCGGCGGAGAGCACCGCGCCGAAGCTCGTGCCGGACCCGCGGGTCGCGCCGTGGCCGCTGCCGCGCGACCCCCGCGCGGCGTCCCGCCGGCACGAGGAGGAGGAGTTGATCACGTGACCTGGTTCCGCTGTCCCGAGACGCGCCCCTGGGCGTCGATGCGGCTGTTCTGCCTACCGCACGCGGGCGGGTCGGCGGTGTTCTACCGGTCGTGGGCCAAGGAGGCCGGCCCGGCCGTCGAGGTGCAGTCCGTCCAGTACCCGGGGCGCGCCGACCGGATGGCGGACGCGTTCGTCACCGACGCGCACCAGCTCGCCCGGCTCATCGCGGGGGCGATGGCGCCGCTGATGGACCGGCCCGCCGCGCTGTTCGGGCACAGCATGGGCGCCGTCCTCGCCTACGAGGTGGCGCGGCTGCTGGAGGAGCGGGGCACCGCCCCGGTGCACGTGTTCGCGTCCGGGGCCCGCCCGCCCGACGACCGGGGCGACGAGCGCATCCGCGACAAGGACGACGACGGCCTCGTCGCCGAGCTGGCGCGGCTCGGCGGGACCGACGCCGAGCTGCTCGCCGATCCGGAGCTGCGCGAGCTCGTCCTGCCGTACGTCCGCAACGACTTCACGCTGGTCGAGGAGTACGCGCACCGGCCCGGGCCGCCGCTGACCGCCCCGGTCACCGCGATCATCGGGGACGCGGACCCGCACGTGGACGAGGAGCAGGCCCGCGGCTGGGCGCGCGCCACCCGCGGGCGGTTCGCGCTCAGGGTGCTGCCCGGCGGGCACTTCTACCTGGCCGACCAGCGGCCCGCCGTGCTCGCCGAGGTCCTGCGGACCCTGGAGGTCCCCGCCGTCTGACGCGCGGACGGGCCGCCCCCACGGGAGTCCGTGGTGGGGGCGGCCCGTCGCCGAAGGGGGAGCCTCCTGAGGTCGTCTAGTAGACGGACGCGCTGTACACCGACAGCGGCTCGGTGATGGGCTGGAAGAACGTCGTCCCGCCCGAGGAGCAGTTGCCGCTGCCGCCCGAGGTCAGGCCGAGCGCGGTGTTCCCGGCGAACAGGGAGCCGCCGCTGTCGCCCGGCTCGGCGCACACCGTGGTGCGGATGAGGCCGCTGACGCTGCCCTCCTGGTAGTTCACCGTCTGGTTGAGGGCGGTGACCCGGCCGCTGTGCAGGCCGGTGGTGCTGCCGCTGCGGTACACGGTCTGGTTGACCGCGGCGTTCCCGGCGCTGGTGATGTCGCGGGTGCCGCTGTACAGGCTGACCGTGCCCTGCGTGTCGGCGGGCGTCGACGAGTACGTGACGATGCCGTAGTCGTTGCCGGGGAAGCTGCTGCCCGCGGTGCGGCCCAGCGTCCGGCCGGAGCTGTCGGTCCAGGTCGAGCCGATGTTGGTGCAGTGCCCGGCCGTGATGAAGGCGTAGCCGCCGCCCCTTCTGACATTGAAGCCCAGCGAGCACCGGGCGCCGCCGGTGTAGATGGCCTCGCCGCCCCGGGTGAGCGTCTGGAACTTGCCGGCGACGCTCTCGGTGCGGACCGCGGAGCCCTGCTTGCTCGCGGCCGCGCGTACCTTCTCGAGCCGCGCGCCCTTGACCGTGCCGTCCACGCTGAGGACGACCTGGTTGCTCGCCGGGTCGACGGCCCAGGCGGTGCCCGGGACGGTCGCCTCGCGCTTGAGGGCGGCCTCGACCTTCTTCAGGTCCGCGCCGCTGCGCGCGACGGTCCGCGGCACCGCGCCCGCGGCGCGCACGGCCTGGGCGGCCTGCGCGTCGGTGACCGTGACGACCAGCTTGCCGTCCTTGATGTAGGAGCCCGCGCTGCGGGTTCCGAGCTGGTGCGCCAGGGACGTGGCGACGTCGCCGGGAGCGGCGGGGGCGGCGGGGGCCGCCGGTGCCGCGGACGCGGTGGGAGCGGTGGCCAGGGTGGCGGCCACCAGGCCGGCCGCGGTCGTGGTGACGGCCGCGGCGCGGACGCGCCTGTGACGGATCTTCACTTGTGCCTCCACGGGGGATAGGGCGCACCCGTGTGGTGCGCCGGAGGTCATCGACATGGTGTAAGAACCGTCAAGGCGGACGTAAGACGCAGAAGGTGACCAATTCGGCACGTTCCCGTTGGCACTCTCGGGGCGGCGTGCGTGGTCAGTCCGGCAATGCCAACCGCCGCCCGCCGGGTGAGAACGAAGTTCGGCCCCGGCCCTTTCCGCCGGAAAGGCGGAAAGGGCCGGGGCCGAAACTCGCGAGGCCTCCCGCCGCCTGGGAGCTCCGGCGGGCCGCCGAGGGCCGCTAGTAGATCTCGACCCCGAACTCCGACAGCGGCTCGGTCACGGGCTGGAAGAACGTGACGCCGCCGGACGAGCAGTCGCCGCTGCCGCCCGAGGTCAGCCCGACCGCGCCGGCCCCGGCGAACAGCGGGCCGCCGCTGTCGCCCGGCTCGGCGCACACCGTCGTCTGGATGAGGCCGCTGACGCTGCCCTCCTGGTAGTTCACCGTCTGGTCGAGCGCGGTGACCTGCCCGTCGTGGACGCCGGTGGTGCTGCCGCTGCGGGTCACGGTCTCGCCGACCGTGGCCTCCGCGGCGCCGGTGATGTCCTGGAACTGGCCGTTGACCGTGACGCCGCCCTGCGTGTCCTCAGGGGCGGCGGTGTACTTGACGAGGCCGTAGTCGTTGCCGGGGAAGCTGCTCCCGGCGTTGCCGCCGAGCGTGCCTCCCGACTCGTCGGTCCACGTGGAGCCCGCCTCGGTGCAGTGCCCCGCCGTGAGGAAGTAGTACTCGCTTCCCTTCTTGACGTTGAAGCCCAGTGAGCACCGGGCGCTGCCGGTGTAGATGGGGTCGCCGCCCGCGGTGAACGTGCGGAACTTCCCGGCGACCCGCGTGGTGCGCACGGCCGCACCCTGCTTGGTCGCGGCGCCGCGCACCTTGGTCAGCCTGGCTCCCTTGACCGTGCTGTCCATGGTGAGGACGACCTGGTTGGCCGCCGGGTCCACGGCCCAGGCGGTGCCCGGGACGGTCGCGTCGCGCTTGAGCGCGGCCATGACCTTCTTCAGGTCCGCGCCGCTGCGCGTGACGCTCTTCGGCACGGCCCCGGCCGCCCGGACCGCCTGCGCGGCCCTGGCGTCGGTGACCGTGACGACCAGGTTCCTGGTGGCCTGGTCCACGTAGGCGCCGGCGCTGCGGTCGCCGAGCCGCTGCGCCAGCTTCGCGGCCACCCCGCCGGTGTCGGCCGGGGCGGTGGCGCGCCCGCCGGGCGCGTCGAGGGTCGCGTTCGCGGCGGGGGCGGCGGCCAGTGCGGTCGCCACGAGCCCGGCCGCCGCCGTGGCGGCGGCGGCTCCGCGGACGCGGTTGGGACGGATCTTCACTATGCCTCCAGGGGGGATTGGGCGCGCCCGAATGGCGCGCCGGAGGTCACGGGTCATGCTGGAAGATTCCTGAACGCCCATGTAAGGCGAGAAAGTGACCAATCGACCATCTACGGATTGTCACAATGGGTGCGGGTTCCGTGGTCGATCCTCGGGGAGGACTGCCCGTTTGGCTGGTTTCGGGCCGGGCGGTAGGTCCAATCGAGGTGCCCTCCCGGGGGTGACTGCGCCCTCGGGGGCACGGGAGGATGGTTCGGTGACGCTCCTTTTGGCTCGTTCCATCCTTGAGTCGCTGCTCGAACCCGCCCCCTGCCTGGACGCCCTGCGCCGCGGCTTCACGGCCGGGGACGGCGGAACCGCCGCCCGCCGGGTGATCACCGAGCTGCCGGGGCAGGGCACCGCGACGGCGCTGATCCCCGGCGTGATCGAGGGGATCCCCGCCTACACGGTGAAGGTGAACGCCAAGTTCCCCGGCAGCCGCCCGGCGCTGCGCGGCGTCGTCTGCCTGCACGATCTGGCGACCGGCGAGCTGCTGGCCCTGCTGGACTCGGCGACCGTGACGGCCTGGCGCACCGGTCTGGCCGCCGCGCTCGGCACCCACGCCCTGGCGCGTCCCGCCGCCGGCGAGGTCGCGGTGATCGGCGCGGGCGCGCAGGCCGAACTGGTCATGCGGGGTCTCGGCGAGCTGCGGGAGGTGCGCGGCCTCACCGTGTTCGACCTGGACGCCGCCCGCGCCGCGGACTTCGCCGCGCGGCACGGCGCCCGGCTGGAGGCGCCCGCGACCGTGGCGCCGGACCCGCGCGCCGCCGTCCGGGACGCCGGGATCGCCGTGCTGGCGACCTGGGCGCGCCGCCCCCTGCTGAACGCCGCCGACGTGGCCCCCGGGACGCACCTCACCTCGCTCGGCGCGGACCAGCCCGGCAAGGCCGAACTGGGCGCCGACCTGCTGGAGGGCGCCCGCGTCGTCGTCGACGACGTCGCCCTGGCCGTCGAGATGGGCGTGCTGGCGGGCGCGGGCCTGGACGTCGAGCACGCCGCCGGGACGCTGCGCGACCTGATGTGCGGCCAGGTGCCCGGCCGGGTGAGGGACGGCGAGATCACGGTCTACGCGCCCGTCGGGCTGCCCTGGCAGGACCTCGCGTTGAGCTGGACGGCCTACACCGCGGCCCGCGCCGAGGGCGTGGGCGAGGGTTTCGATTTCCTCGCCTGAACCGGTTCCGGCCCATCAGGTGTACGACCGCGAATTGGCGGAATACCCATCGCTGGATTCCTGGTTTTCCCGGTGTTCTTTACAATGACGCAGTGAATAGTGTTGGCTCCATCCGGTAAGACTTTAGTAGTCGTGAGGCCTGTCGAAGGTGACCCAATGAAAGTTCGATTTTGCACTGACCGAATCCCCGGTATCGCTTCTCGCCGGCCGCCCTGACTTCGCAGTGAAGCGCGTTCGATGATTGTTCCTTTCTCAGGTCGCGGACGGGTGGCCGTGTTGGAGACGAAAATGATTCGGATTCTGCTCGCCGAGGGGGCGCCCCTCTTGCGCGGCGGGCTGGTCGCGCTGTTCGACCGGGTGAAGGATCTCGACGTGGTGGCGGCGGTCGGCTCGGGCGATCAGGTGCTCCGCACGGCGCGCAGACGGCGGCCCGACGTCGCGCTGATCGACGTCGGGCTGCCGGGACTGGACGGCTTCACCGCGGCGCGCGCGTTACGCGAGGCCGTCCCCGAGTGCCGCACCGTCCTCATGGCGGGCCGCTGCCGGACGGGCGACCTGCGGCGCGCGGTGGCCGCGCGGGCGGCCGGGCTCGTGCTCAAGGACACCTCGCCGGGCGAGCTCATGGACGCGATCAGGCGGGCGGCCGAGGGCGCGCGCGTCATCGACCCCGAGATGGCCTTCACCGAACTGGGCTCGGCTCAGAGCCCGCTCACCGAACGGGAGATCGAGGTCCTCACCCTGGCGTCACGGGGCGCGTCCGCCGCGCGGATCGCCGAGGACCTCGTCCTGACGATCGGCACCGTCCGCAACCACCTCTCCCGCATCAACCGCAAGATCGGGGCCGAGAACCGGGTCCAGGCCATCCGGATCGCCGAGGACGCCGGGTGGCTGTGAGCCCTCCTCCCAGCGGCCGATCAGGTCCCGGTACAGCGGGCACACCGCGGGCAGGTCCGCGTGCCGCCCGAGGTGGGCGCGGGTCCCGTCCAGCACCAGGACGCGGCGGGCGCGCATCGCCGAGCTGATCCGGTGCGCGATGACGACCAGCGTGCCGGGCCGCCGCGCGAACGCCTCCTCCATCCGCGCCTCGGCGGCCGGGTCGAGCCGGTACGCGGCCTCGTCCAGGATGACGAGGGGCTGCGGCGCGAGGTAGGCCCGGCACAGCGCGACGCACTGCCGCTGCGCCTCGGTCAGCGCGCCCGGCTCCAGCCGCGCCCCGAAGCCGCCGAGGTCGCGGACGAGCGGCGCGAGCCCGAGCGCGTCCACGGCACGGCCCGCCTCCCGCGGCCCGGCGTCCGGCGTGTGGTAGGCGAGGTTGTCGAGCAGGGTCCCGCTGAAGACGTAGGCCTCCTGCGGGACCAGCACCCGGCGGCCCGGGTCGCCCGCCGGCCGCCCGTCGACCAGCACCTCGCCCGCGCCGGGCGCGGCCAGCCCGGCGATCAGCGCGGCGAGCGTCGACTTGCCGATCCCGCTCGGCCCCACCACGGCCAGGTGGTCGCCGTGCGGGACGACCAGGTCCAGGTCCTCGATCACGGGCCGCGCGCCGTCCCCGTAGGCGAACGTCACGCCGCGCAGCTCCACCGCCGGCGCCCCCGGCACGGGCTCGGCGGCCGCGGGCGGGACGGGCGCGTCCGGCGCGGCCGTCTCCAGGATGCGGCCGAGCGTCACCGCCAGCCGCAGGCCGCTGCCGCCCATCCCGTGCACGAGCGTGCGCAGCGCCGGCTGCAGCCCGTGCAGGACGTAGGCCAGCGCGCCGATCACCGTCCCCGCCGTGGCGCCGCGCCGCATCAGCCACGGCGCCGCCGCGAGGACCAGCAGCAGCGGCAACCAGCCGCTCACCGCCAGCGCGACGGCGCGCACCGCCGCGAGCCGCGCCACCGCGCGCCCGGCCGCCGCCTGCGCCTCCACCGCCGCGCCCAGCTCCGCCCGCAGCAGGTCCTCGCCGCCGCACCCGGCGGCGTCCCGCAGCCCGGCGGCCAGTGCGGTGGTCCGCTCGGCGATCTCCTCCTCGCCGACGACGAGCTCGCGCTGCCGCGCGGCCGCCCTCCCGAACACCGCCCCGAACAGCGCCAGCCCGAGCACGAGCGGCGGCAGCACCAGCGCCGCCACCTCCGGCGTCGTCGCCGCCAGCCCGAGCAGCGCCGCCCCGGCCGTGAACACGAAACCGCGCGCGACGACGAGCAGCCCCCCGAACGTGTCCCGGACGATCTCCACCTGGTGGGTGAGTCGCGCGACGGCGCCCGTGTCGGGCCGTCCCCGCAGCGACCGGTGCAGCGCCCCCGTCGCGACCCGCCGGACCAGGACGTCCCGGAACGGCTCCACGATCGCCGCCAGCGCCGGATACAGCCGCCGGGCGCCGACGGCCCCCACCAGCGCCGACACGGCGAGCACGCCGAGCCAGGCGACCGCGCCGGACGTGCGTCCCGCCCGGAACGCGTCGGTGGCCTCCCCGACGGCCCGCCCGAACACCGCCGTGGGCACGGCCTCCACCGCCGACCACCAGGCGGCCCGCGCCACCGCCCGCGGGCGCGCCCGGACGGCGTCCCCGGCGCCGCGCCACACGACCCGCGCCGCCTCCCGCCTCCCGATCACGCCGGGCTCCCGAAGACCGCGCGGTAGTCGGGGTCGGGCCAGAGGACCGCGTGGGGGGCGACCCGGCGGACGCGGCCCGCGTCGAGCCAGACGACCAGGTCGGCGCGGGCGGCGGTGGAGGCGCGGCGGGCCACGATGAGGCGGGTCCGGCCGGCGAACCGGTCGAGCAGCGCGTCGGTGATCTGCACCTCGGTCACGGTGTCGAGGCTGGAGGTCGCGTCGTCCAGGACGAGGACGCGCCCGGCGTGGGCGAACGCGCGGGCCAGGCCCACGCGCTGCAGCTCCCCGCCCGACAGCGGCGCCTCCGCGAGCGGGGTGTCGTAGCCCTGCGGGAGGCGGCGGACGAAGCCGTCGGCGCGGGCGGCCCGCGCCGCCTCGCGCAGCCGGTCGTCCGGCGGTCGGGAGGGGCCGAAGGCGATGGCGTCGCGGACGGTCGCGCCGAACAGCGCGGGCCGGGCGAAGGCGTAGCCGATCTCGCGGCGCAGCGCCGCCCGGCCGAGGCGGGGCAGCGGCGTGCCGTCCAGCCGCACCTCGCCGCGGTCGGGGTCGGCCAGCCGCCCGGCGAGCGCGGCGAGCGCGTCGGCGCCGGAGCCGGCATCGCCCACGACGGCCACGGCGCGGCCGCCGGGGACGGTGAGGTCCAGGCCGTCCAGCGCACCGCGGACCGCGACCCCGCGGAACTCCAGGCGGCCGGGGCCCGGCGGGGCGTCGGCGGTGCCGTGGCGCCGCGCGGGCCACGCCAGGATCTCCGCGGCGCGGCGGGCGCCGGCGCGGGCGCGGCCGAGGCGGAGCAGCTGGGTGAGGACCGGCCCGAACCCGGCGGCGAGCCCCGCGTACTGGACGGTCGCGACCAGCTCGCCCGGCGTGAGGCGGCCCGCCGCGAGCTCGGCGCCGGCGATCCCGACGGCCGCGACCTGGAGGAGCAGCAGCGCCAGCAGGCCGCGCGCCGCGATGCCGCCCTGCACCCGCCACATCGCCTCGCCCTCCGCGCGCAGGCCGGGGAGGGGGCGCAGGATGCGCGCCGCCTCGCGTTCGGCCGTGCCGGCGGCGGCGATCGTCCGGGTCCCGGCGAGGGCCTCGGCGAGGCGGCCCGCGATCGTGCCCTGGACGGTGAGGTAGCGGTGCGCGGACGCGGTGATGTCGCGGACGAACGCGCGCATCAGCAGCGCCACGGCCGGCAGCGCGGCCGCGATCGCCGCCGCGACCCGCCAGTCGATGAGGACGAGGGCCGCGAGCGCCCCGGCGGCCGGCAGCAGCCCCGCCGCGGCCTCGGTCGCGGCGGCGGGCGCCGTGCCCGCCTCGGCCGCGCCGCCCACCATGCGCCCGGCCACGTCCCCCGGCGGGACGCGCGGCGCGGGACCCGCCGCCAGCAGGTGCCGGACGAGCGCGTGCCGCAGCCACGCCGTCGCCCGCGCGGCCGCGCAGCCGGTCGCGAGCTCCGACAGCACCTCCGCCGCGGCGGCCGCCGCGACCAGCGCGACGCAGGGCCACAGCGCGGCCGCGGCCGGGGGCCCGCCCGGCGGGACCGCGTCGATCGCGCGGGCCAGCGCGAACGGGAGCAGGACGGCCGCCGCCGCGTCCGCCAGCGCCGTGGCCGCGACGAGCGCCGTCCAGCCGCGGGCGCGCCCGGCGGCGCGCACCAGCAGCCGGTCCGCGCCGGGCGCCGGGGGAGGGGAGGTCATGGGGTCTCCAAACACGGTGACGGCCATGGCCCCGGCACGGGGACCATGGCCGCCAGCGTCATCACAGGCAGATCGTGATGCTGTGGGAGCTGTGGCAGAGCAGGCTGAGGCTGCTGTTGCCGCCGCCGCCGTTCTCGCTCACCATCCCCTGAAGGTCGAGAAGCGCCATGTTCTTCACCTCCTTTCGGGCTGGATCGAGGTGGCCGCCATGGGGGTTCCCACGGAGGGTCCGTGCGCCGTTCCGAAGAACGGCAGTCCGGGGGCCGGGTCGTGCAGGGCCGCGCCGAGCGCGAGCAGCACCCCGGCGGTGCCGGTCGCGAGGTCCATCGACAGCCGGTACATGTGCTCGCCCGGCATCGCCAGCCCGCCCGCGTACGGCAGCGCGTGCCAGGCGAGGTCGCGGACGTGCCCCGCCACGCGCGCCCCGTCCTTCGGGCCGGCGCCCGACCGGGCGTGCCGGGCCAGGTAGAGCAGCATCCCGGCGCGCCCGCTGAACAGGCTCGGCTGCGCGTAGTACCGGGACGTCGCGGCGACGCGGATCGCGTCGCGCGCGGCCTCGAACCGCTCGTCGGAACGGTGGGCCAGGTACTCGTCCAGGACGAGGCCGATGCCGACGCTGCCGCGCCCGAGGTAGGGCAGCACCCGGCTGCCCTGGTCGACGTGCAGCGCGCCGTTGTGGTCGGTGACGCAGGCGGTGAGGTCGCGGCGGAGCGCGGAGGCGGCCAGGTCGAGCAGTCCGGGGTCGCCGTCGCGCTCGTAGGCGCGGACGAACATCAGCGCCGCCCCGGCGCCGCCGTACATGAGGCCCGGACGCCCGCCGCCCCCTCCGCCCGCCCGCTCGGCCACGATCTCCACGCAGCGGCGGGCCGCCTCGCGCAGGAAGACGTCGCCGGTCGCGCGGGCGAGGTGGTCCAGGCCGAGCGCGAACCCGGGCAGGCCGCCGTAGAGGTCGTCGCCGAGCCGCTCCCACCGTTCGCCCAGGCAGTGCCGGACGGCGGCGAGCGCGGCATCACGGTGGCCGAGGCGCGACAGCACGTACGCGGCGCCCATCAGTCCGTCGTACAGGCCGATCCCGGTCCCGCGCCGCGGGTTCGACGCCCGCTCCGCCAGCCACTCCTCGTGGGCCGCGACCCGTCCGGCGCCCGTCGCGTCCAGCGCGTACAGGACGCCTGCGGCGCCGTGCGCGAGCCCGAGGGACGCGCCGGAGAACTGCTCCACGTCGCCGGGGAAGAGCCGGTCGGCGCGCCCGGGCGTGGCGCTTTCGAGGATGGCCCGCGACAGGGCGTCCCTGGCGCGCTCCCAGCCGGGGGCGTCCGGAGTGAACGCCGGCGCGGGGGCGGGCGCGGCGTCCCGGGCGATCTGCGCGACCGCCTCGTCCAGGAACGCCCGGGGGACGGGGAAGTTCTCGGCGATCAGGTCGGCGAGCTGCCGCGCCTTGCCCCGGTCGATCACGAACAGCGTGGTCAGCGGGACGAACAGGGCGAGCCGCAGGCAGGCGAGGCTGTAGCGGTCCACGTCGGCGCCGCGCCGGTCGGGCGGGGCGAGGAAGGCGGGGTTGGCGAGTGTCTGCCGGCCGCCGTCGGCCGCGGGCGCCGCCGTCTCGAAGTCGATCAGCGCGACCGAGTCGTCCGGGCGCACCATCACGTTGAACATGTGCAGGTCGTTGAAGACGAGGCCGCGCTCGTGGACGGCGGCGACGACGCGTTCCACCCCCTCGTGGACGCGCAGCGCCCACTTGGTGTACTCGGCGGTCTTCGCGGGATCCGGCTCGGGATCGAGCATCGGGTGCCGTTCGGCGAAGAACGTGTTGAGCGTGCGCCCCTCGATGAACTCCTGGACCAGGAAATGGTGCTCGCCGAGCGTGAACCAGTCGAGGACGGCGGGCACCCCCTCGATTCCGTCGAGCTTTTTCAGAATGTCCCGCTCGCGCTGGAGACGGGTCACCGCGTCCGCGCCGTCGGCGGCGAGGCCCGCATAGGGGCGCCCTTCTTTCAGGACCACCTTCGTGCCGCTCCGGGTGTCGGTCGCCGCGTATACGCCGCCCCCGTTGGAGAAGTGGAGGGCGTTGTCGATCCGGTAGGGCAGATCGGTCGTCGTGGTGGCGCCGCGTGCCTTGAGATGCGATTCCAGGCAGGCCGGGAGGGTCACCCAGCCGGGGACGGAGAAGACGGGATCGCGCCGGTCCGGCACCAGCTCCCCGGAGCCGTCGCGCAGCGCGGGCACGAGCCGCCCTTGCTCGTCCAGGCACCGGCGCTCCGCGAAGCCGCCGTACCGGACGTGCAGCGGGCCCTCGCCGATGCGCAGGTCGCTGAGGATGTAGGGGCCGGGGAGGCCGTCCAGCCGGGCGCCGAGCCCGGCGAGCACCTCCGCCAGTTCGCGCTCGTCCTCGGGGTAGATCGTGACGAGCTTCCCGCTCGCGCCGCGCGGCGCGTACTTGGCGTTGCGCCTGCGGAGCGTTCCCGGGCCGCGCAGGTGCTTGAACTCGATTCCCCGGGCGACGCAGTACTCCCACGTGCCGGCGAGCGACTCCTCCGCGCTTTCCGGGCATCCGGAGACGTGCACTTTCCAGCCCTGCTCCGGGGTGCGCTGGGCCGGCGGCACATAGACGACCCATTCGTCGCCGAAGACCTTTTCCCAGCCGTCGGGGAGTTCGCGCCGCGTGATGTCGAAGTCGGTGCTGCGGGTCACCGGCGGAGCATCGTAGAAGAGCTCGTCTGCGAGGCAGTAAAGCTCGTACCCCTTGTCCACGGCCGGTTTCCCCTTCCTCGTGCGCCGGTTGTCGGAACGCACTGGAGAAAGAGTTACAGGAATGTCGGAAATGGACCAGTAGCGGACATCACGAATGACCCGTGAAGATGTACCGTCCGCCGGTGTGCGCCCGTCACGCGCCGCCCGTCCCGGCGGTATTGAAACAGGTTCTAGTTCCTGCGTAGGCTGTGCGGGCGGCAGGGCGACGGACCGGAGGTGACGCCGGTGATCTCGGAGCGGTTCCGAATCGACGGCAGGGTGGCGGTGGTGACCGGCGCGGGCCGGGGGATCGGAGCGGCCACCGCGGTCGCGCTCGCCCAGGCGGGCGCCGACGTGGTGATCTCCTCCCGGACGCGCGAGCAGCTCGACGAGGTCGCCGCCGGGATCGAGGCGGCCGGGCGGCGGGCGCTGGTCGTCCCCTCCGACCTCGCCGACCCCGAGTCCGCCGCCGAGCTGGCCGGCCTCGCCGCCGGCGAGTTCGGCCGCCTGGACATCGTGGTGAACAACATGGGCGGCGCCATGCCCGCCGCCTTCCTGGACACCTCGCCCCGGCACATGGAGAAGGCGTTCCGGTTCAACGTCGGCACCGCGCACGCGCTGACCCGCGCGGCCGTCCCGCACCTGCTGAAGGCGGACGGCGGCAGCGTCGTCAACATCTCCTCGGCCATGGGGCGGATCGCCGGTCGCGGCTACCTGGCCTACGGCAGCGCCAAGGCGGCCCTCGCCCACTACACCCGGCTCGCGGCGTTCGACCTGGCCCCGCGCGTGCGGGTCAACGCGATCGCCGTCGGCTCCGTCGCGACGTCCGCGCTCGACGTCGTCATGACCAGCGACGAGCTGCGCACCGAGATGGAGCGCAGGACGCCGCTGCGCCGCGTCGGCGAACCCGAGGACGTGGCCGCCGCCGTGCTCTACCTCGCCTCGCCCGCCTCCGCCTACGTCACCGGCAGCGTGCTGCGCGTGGACGGCGGCATCGAGGCCCCCAACCTCGACCTCGGCCTGGAGGACCTGTGACCTACCGCGTCGTCCAGTGGAGCACCGGCAACGTCGGCCGGCACGCGATCGCCGGCATCGACGCCCGCCCCGACCTCGAACTCGCCGGGGTGTGGGTCTCCAACCCGGCCAAGGCCGGCCGGGACGCCGGGGACCTCGCGGGACTCGGCCGCGACCTCGGCGTCACCGCCACCGGCGACGCCGACGCGCTGCTCGCCCTGCGGCCCGACTGCGTCGTCTACACCTCGATGGCCGACGTCCGCCTGATGGAGGCCATCGGCGACCTGTGCCGCATCCTGCGCGCCGGGGTGAACGTCGTCTCCAGCAGCCCGGTGTTCCTGCAGTTCCCCGACGGTGTCGTCCCGCCGGAGATGTCCGACCCGGTGCGGGAGGCGGCCGCGGCCGGCGGCGCGTCGGTGTTCGTCAACGGCATCGACCCCGGCTTCGCCAACGACGTGCTGCCGCTGGCGGTCACCGGCATCAGCGAGCGCATCGACCAGGTCCGCTGCATGGAGATCCTCAACTACAACACCTACGACCAGGCCACGGTCCTGTTCGACATCATGGGCTTCGGCCGCCCGATGGACGACGTCCCGATGCTGCTGCAACCCGGCGTCCTCACCATGGCGTGGGGGAGCGTCGTCCGGCAGATCGCCGCCGGCCTCGGCGTCGAGCTGGACGAGATCGCCGAATGGCACACCCGCCTTCCCGCGCCCGAGACCTTCGCCGTCTCCGCCGGGACGATCGAGAAGGGCACGGCCGCCGCACTGCGGTTCGAGGTGCGGGGCATGCGCGGCGGGGAGGCCGTCGTCGTCCTGGAGCACGTCACCCGGCTCCGCGACGACCTCGCCCCCGACTGGCCGCAGCCCGCCGGGGCGGGCTGCTACCGCGTCGAGGTCCGCGGCGAGCCGAACTACACGGTGGACCTGCGGCTCCTCGGCACCGACGGCGACCACAACACCGCGGGCCTGAAGGCCACCGCGATGCGCCTCGTCAACGCCGTGCCCGCCGTCGTCGAGGCGCCCCCCGGCCTGCTCACCGCCCTGGACCTGCCGCTGATCCCGGGCCGCGGGCTCCTCTAGTCGCGTCCGCCTCCCGGGAACACGAGGGCGTCGAGGAGCGGGAGGAGTCGCTCCTCCTCGTGGTCCAGGTGCGCCTCCAGGGCGGCGGTGAGCCGATCGACCTCGGCGAGCAGCGACGCGGAGTCGCCGGCGTCGAGGGCCCGGCGCAGCTCGTCCAGCAGCTCCGCCACCACCTCGTGCTCATCGCGCAGGCGCGCCAGGGCCGGCGCGAGCTCCGGATGCTCCCGCTCCAGCAGCGGGAACATCTGCTGGTCCTCGCCCATGTGGTGGTGGCCGAGCCCCTGGCACATCGTCAGGCAGTTGACCCGCAGCTGAGCGCCCACGGCGGCTCCGGAAGCGGCGACCTCCTTGCGGATCAGCTCCAGTTCCCCGCGGAACGCGTCGTGCACCGCGACCAGCATGGCGCTCGGCGACCGCGGCCCGGAGGGCGGCCCGGCGGCGACCTGGACCAGGGCGACGACGGGGAGCGTCCGTCCCGACTTCTCCTCGTACTCGGCCCAGCCGGGATCGGCCTCGGCGGCCCGGGCGAAGGCGCGGTCGCGCTCGTCGCCCTCTAGGACGACGGCCTCGGCCTCGTAGGCGAAAACGCCGCTCTCGACCGTGACGCGCGGGTTCGCGACCAGGTTGTGGTACCAGGCCGGGTCCCTCGGCGCGCCTCCGGCCGAGCCGATGACCAGGACGCGCCCGACACCGTCGGGCAGGTAGCCGAGCGGCGTCGTGTGCGGGGCGCCGCTGCGCGCCCCGGTCGTGGTCAGCAGGAGCAGCCGCCCGCCCTCGAACGGGCCGCCGACCCGTCCGCCGTTGGCGCGGAACTCCTCGATGACCTGCTTGTTGAAATCCATCTGTCTCCTGTTTCCGGGCATGGCGAATAAGCCACGGAAAGAACGCGCGGCCGTGGCTTGGGAAAGGTGTGAAAGGGCATGCCTAAAGCGCGGGCATGCGGGATGACGTCGTGCTGCGCACGCGAGAAACGGCGTGCGGCGCACGCGGAAGAAGGAAGGGAAGGGGAGTGGAAGAGGCGGGCCTCGCGCCCGCTCCGGCCTCACTCGGAGGCCGGGAACCTCACTCGCTCGTGGCCCATGGCCGACCCGGCAGTCACGAAATGCACATTACCGGCGCGAGCTCCGGAATTGCAAGATCAGACACCTTCGCGGTGGGCGACGGCGGCGGCCTGGGTGCGGCTGGAGACGTTCAGCTTGCCGAGGATGTTCGACACGTGCACGCTCGCCGTCTTCGGGGAGATGAACAGCGCCGCCGCGATCTCCCGGTTGTTGCGGCCCTCGGCGACGAGCTTGAGCACCTCACGCTCCCGCCCGGTGAGGGAGGCGAGCGGACCGGACGGCCCGGTCCTCGGCGCCGCGCCCGCGCGGCCGGTCCCGAGCCGGGCGCGGGCGCCGAGGTCGCGCAGCGCGGCCAGCAGCGGCCTGGCGCCGAGCCGCTCGGCGGCCTGCACCGCCGCTCGCCACTGCACGGCGGCCTCGTCCCGGTCGCCGTTCTCCGCCAGCGCCTCCGCCAGCCGCCACCGCGACCGCGCCACCTCGTAGACGAACCCGCCGTCGGCGTCGCCGTAGGTGAACAGCTCGGCCGTGCGGCGCCACAGCTCCACGTCGTGGACGCCGTCCAGGCGGCGGCGCTCGGCCTCGGCGCGCGCCAGCCAGCCCTGCCCCTCCCAGCCGAGCCAGGTGCGCGGCTGCCCGTCGACGTTGACCGCGACGACGCTGCGCGCGGTCCGCAGGAGCAGGTCGCCGGTCTCCCGCGCCGCCCGCAGCGTCTCCTCGTCGCCGGCGGCGCGGGCGCGGGCCGCCCGGTCGGCCTCCGCCCACAGCCCGGTCGCGGCGATGCGGATGGCCCCGACCGTCTGGACGTAGACGGTGTCGAGGAGGTCGCGGACGTGCTCGGCCGCCGTGTCCGGGTCGCCGCGCCACAGCGCGTGCTCGGCGGCGAGGCCCCGGGCGAGGTAGTTGACGAACCCGTCCTGCCCCCACAGCGGAGCGATCCAGCGCAGCCGCTCCTCGACCGTCGGGGCGCCCTGCGCGACCTCCAGGAACAGGGCGTACGCCGATACCTGCGCCTCGGGGGTGCGGACGACCTGCACCGCGAACTCGTCGGCGAGCCGCCCCGCCTCCGCCCAGTCCCCTGAGGTGTAGTGGACGAGGTAGCGCAGGGACCGCAGCACGATGCCGAACGTGCTCCACACGATCCCGTTGTCGACGGCGTACTTCACGCCCGCGTCGGCGGCGCGGACCGCGCCCGCGAGGTCGCCCCGGTCGAACTTCGTCCGGGCGTGGTGGAACGCCGCCCGCATCGCGATCATGGAGCTGTCGCCGGCGGCCGCGGCGAGCTCGTGGGCGCGGGCGAACACCTCCGCGACGCCGGTGTCGGCCTCCCGCGACTCGCGGTACAGGCCGAGCGTGACCAGCAGGCTGGCCTCGGCGCCGGTGGCGCCCGCCTCGCGCGCCGTCTCGATGGCGCGCTCGGCGTACCCGGGCATCTCCCCGGCCTCGTCCCGGTACATCAGCGTCCGGGCGTAGGTGGCGAGCGCGTCGGCGCGCTCCACGGTCGGCGGGTCGGCCGGCAGCATCGCCACCGCCTCCCGCGCCACCGCCTGCGACTCGGCGTCCTCGTCGATGTCGCCGAGGTAGCCGGCCAGGTGCTCGCGCAGCAGGCAGCCGAGCCGCACGTCGGCGGGATCGGCGGCGGCCAGCACCCGGCGCAGCCGGTGCACCGCCCGCCGCAGCTCGCCGGCCCGCGCGGACGCCTGGGCGGCCGCCAGCGACAGGCGCATCCGGTCCGTACCGGCGGCGGCCTCCGGGTCGGTGACGGCGTCCCACAGCTCCAGCGCCCGGTCGTAGTGCTCGTAGGCCTCGGCGGGGGCGGCGAGGCGGTCGGCCTCCCGGCCCGCCCGGACGGACGCGGCGAACGCGGCGGGCAGGTCGTGCGCGGCGAGGCTGTGGTGCGCCAGCTCGGCGGCCGATCCGCGCGTGCCGTCGGGGAGGCCGGCGAGGAGCCGGGCGAAGTCGGCGTGCAGCCGGGTCCGCTCGCCGGGCAGCAGGTCGGCGTAGACGGCCTCGCGCAGCAGGGCGTGCCGGAACGTGTACCCGGTGCCGGACGGGACGAGCAACTGGTGCGACACCACCTCGCGCAGCGCCTCGCCGACCGTCGCCTCGTCCAGCCCCGCCACGACGCGGACCAGTTCGTCGTCGACGCGGCGTCCCGCCACGGCCGCGACCCGCACCACGCGCTGGCCCGCGTCCGACAGCCGCTCGATCCGCGACAGCAGCAGGTCGGCGAGCGCGGACGGCAGCCCGTCCGCCCCGTCGTCGCGGTCGTCCAGGCCCGAGGAGTACAGCTCGGCGGCGTAGAAGGGGTTGCCCTCCGACCGGCGGTGCACCCGCTCGACGGTCCGCGCCGTGACCGGGCCGGACCCGCGCGCCAGCTCGGCGAGGTACTGGGCCGTCTCGCCCCGGCCGAACGGGCGGACCTCGACGCCCGTCACGTTCGGCAGCCGCAGCAGCTCGGCGACCACGGGCCGCAGCGGGTGCCGCCGGTGCAGGTCGTCGGACCGGTACGTCCCGACGAGGCAGACCCGCTCGCGCTGCAGGACGCGGCTGAGGAACGTCAGCAGGTGCCGCGTCGACCGGTCGGCCCAGTGCAGGTCCTCCAGGACGAGCAGGACGGGCCGCTCGTCGCCCAGTTCGCCGAGCAGGCCGAGCACCGCGCCGAACAGCTGCTGCTGGCCGAGCTCGGAGCCCGCGCCGGGGCCGCCCTCGCCGTCGGGCAGCAGGCGCGCGAGCGCGGGCCGGGCGTCCAGCGCGGCGCGCACCTCGGCGGCCTCCGGCGTCGCGGCGTGCGCGGCGGCCCACAGGGCGTCGGTGAGCGGCAGGTAGGGCATGCTCTCGCCCAGCTCGGCGCACTGCCCGACGAGCACGGCGCAGCCGCGGTCGACGGCGGCGGCGGTGAGCGCGGACACCAGGTGCGTCTTGCCGACCCCCGCGTCCCCGCTGACCAGCACGACGCCCGCGCCGCCCGCGGCGGCGCGGTCCAGCGCGGCGGTCAGCTCCGCGAGCTCCGTCGCCCTGCCGATCAGCACGAAATGCCCCTTCTGGTCATCTCGGTCGAGTATCCCATCCGGGGGGACGTGAACGGGCCCCGGACCGGCAGGTCCGGGGCCCGCGGGGCCGGTGCGCGTCAGCCGGCGAGGGCGGGGGCCTTGTCGGTCTCGCGCTCCGCCTCGTCCTCCTGCGCCGCCGGCTCCGGCTCCGGAACGGGCAGCACCTTCAGGTAGGCGCGGAGGGTCTCGGCGGCGATCCGCTCCAGGGAGTAGCGGGAGCGGGCGCGGTCGCCGGCGGCGATCGAGTAGCCGTGCAGGGTGGTGTCCTCCGACAGCAGCTGCCGGATCGCCCGCCCGATCACGACCGGCCGCCCCGCCGGGACGTGGATGCCGGTGATGTGGTCCAGGACCTCGTCGGCGTTGCCGCCGACCGGGGTCGCCGCCACGGGGACGCCGCAGGCCATGGCCTCCAGCGGCGCCGTCGGGGACGGCTGGTGCGGGGCCAGGCAGAGCGCGAGGCTCGCGGTCCGCAGCAGCTTCGGCAGGGTCTTGCGGGGCAGCCGCCCGAGGAAGATGACCCGGTCGGCGACGTGCAGCTCCTTGGCCAGCAGCCGCAGCCGGTGGACGGCCGAGTCGTGCTCCAGGTCCTCGCGCTCCGGGCCGCCGGCGACGGCCAGCTCGGCGTCGGGGACGTGCACCAGGGCGCGCAGCGCGGTCTCGACGTCGGAGCCGAGGTCCTCGCTGACCATCACCAGGCGGGGCCGGTCGCCGTGCGGCATGGCCGGGCCGACCTGCGCGAACAGCTCGGAGTCCACGCCGTAGGGGACGACCGCGACCGAGGGCCGCGGGACGCCCGTCCGCACGACCGCGGTGGCCTCCTCGGCGTGCCCGGCCAGCACCAGGTCGGCGTCCCGCCCGATGGCCTTCTCCAGGCGGTCGCGGTGGGGGTGGACCTGGCGTCCGGCCTGCCGCTCGACGGCGGCCACGCCGTGGTAGCTCTGCACGAAGGGGATGTCGAGCTCGCGGGCGACGGCGCAGGCGGCCAGGCCGCCGATCCAGCCGTGCGCGTGCACGATGTCGGGTCGCGCCGAGCCGGACCAGCGGCGGCGCAGCCCGTCGGCGAAGTCGCGAAGGTGCTGGAGCAGCTCGTCGTCCGACAGCGGGCGGGCGGGCCCGGCGTCCAGGTTCACCTGGGCGGCGCCCGGAGCGAGCTTGACGCGACCGCGGGCGGCCCTGTCCTGGCGGCGCGTGTAGACCGTGACCTGGTTCGGCTCACCGTCGGCGGTCAGCGGACGGGTGAGGGAACGAGCGAGATCCCGGACGTGGACTGACTGCAGGTGCTCGCCGTCAAGGTCGGAGGCGGACACCAGAGCGATGTGAAGCGGGTGATGCATGACGGATCCTCCGGGACTACGCAGGGGAAGCTCGGAGGTATCTGCGTCGTAGACACCTGCTCGGTCAGTTTCCTATCCCTCCCCCCTCTCCGTCAAACCTGACGAAACGGAATACCTACCCCCGGGCCCCTCGGGAGGGCGCCCACCCTGCGACGATACTTTTCTCGATGGACGACGAACCGCTCCGGTCCGGCCCGCCCGCCTGCTCGGCTAGGTTCGACCCATGAGACCCGGTGACGTCGTCGACGACTTCGAACTCCCGGACGAGACGGGCGAACCGCGCACCCTGACCGGCCTGCTGGCCGAGGGCCCCGTGGTCCTGTTCTTCTACCCGGCGGCCATGACCCCCGGCTGCACCGCCGAGGCCTGCCACTTCCGCGACGTGGTCGCCGAGCTCGCCGAGGCGGGCGGGCACGCCGTGGGCATCAGCGCCGACCCGGTCGGCAGGCAGAAGGAGTTCGCCGAGAAGCACGCGCTCGGCTACCCGCTGCTGTCCGACCCGTCCGGCGAGGTCCGCGCGCGCTTCGGGGTCAAGCGCTCCGTGGCCCTCATGCCGACCAAGCGCCAGACCTTCGTCATCGACACCGACCGCCGCGTCCTCGCGGTCGTCAAGAGCGAGATCCGCATGAGCGCCCACGCCGACCGGGCCCTGGAGGCCCTCAGGGCCCGCCGCGGCTGACCCGGCCGCCCCGCCGCTCAGCCGATGATCGGCAGAGTGATCGAGGACGGGTGGCCCGGGGCGTGGAAGATCTCCTGGTCGGCGGTGAGCATCTCGGTGGCGGTGCCGATCGGGGCGCCGGTGCCGGGGTTGCGGGCCACGCGGGGGTAGGCGCCGCTGGCGACCTGCACGCGGACGCGGTGCCCGCGGCGGAAGCGGTGGCCGACCGGCCAGAGCTCGACGGCGACGCGGCGGACGCCGTCGGGCCCGGGCTCCGGGGTGCCGGGGACGAGGCGGCGCATGCCCTCGCACAGGTTGAGCGACTCGCCCTCGGGGGTGACGTCGCAGAGCCGCACGACGAAGTCGGTGTGCTCCCGGTTCGAGCGGACGTGCAGGTCGGCGGTCACCGGGCCGATGACCTCCATGTCCTCGTCCAGCACGCCCGAGGTGTAGGTCAGCACGTCCCGGCGGCGCTCCAGGCGCTTCTGGTCGGTGGACGGGTGCGTCTCGCCGAGCAGGGTGGGGCCGCCGAGGAACGGCGTCGGGTGGTTCGGGTCGTAGCGGTAGGCGTCGGGATCGGACTCCGGCGGCCCGTCCGGGGCCAGGGCGCCCGCCGGGTGCAGGTGCCAGCGCTCCTCGCGCATGCCGGGGACGGGCCAGTCGGGGAACTCGCGCCACTCGTCCGCGCCGGTGATGAAGAGCCGGACGGGCTGCGCGCGCAGCCCGGACGGGTCGTCCAGCAGGTGGGCGCGGAACCACGCGGTCGCGTCGGCGACCGAGCCGCGCATCATGCGCTGGTCGGCGTGGAACCAGGGCCCGATCGTCAGGTAGGGGCGCCGGCCGGCGGCGCGCAGGGCCGCGTAGTCCTTCATCTGCCAGGGCAGGAAGATGTCGTACCAGCCGCCGGTCATGTTCACCGGCGCGGTGACCTGTGACACGGTGGTGCTGAAGTCGCGCTTGTCCCAGAACGGGGTGTCGGGGCCGTTGACGAGCAGGTCCTGGAAGAAGCGCTGCTGCTCGCCGGTGGCGAGCCGGTCCAGCTCGGCCAGCGGGCGTCCCGACAGGGTGGCGCGGCGGGCGCGGCGCGGCGACATGATGCCGGTCGTGATGCCCGACAGGGAGTTCTTCATCCGCGCGGTCAGGTCGACCCAGATGAGCGCCGACTCCAGCGCGAAGGTGCCGCCGACGTTGACGGCGTCGCGGAAGGTGGACGCCGTGACCTGCATCGACAGCGCCTTCAGCTCGGGTCCGGCCTCGGCGGCGACGGCCCACTGGACGTAGCCGAGGTAGCTCGGCCCGTGCATGGCGAACGTGCCGCCGAACCACGGCTGCGACGTCAGCCACTCGATGGTGGCGAGGCCGTCCTCCCGCTCGTCCAGCGCCTCGAAGACACCGCCGGAGCCGAAGCCGCCGCGCACGCTCTGCACGACGGCCTGGAACCCGTGCGAGGCGAACCCCTGCCCGCACATCAGGCCGAACGGCCCGCGCCGCCCGTAGGGCGAGCGGACCAGCACCGTCGGCGCCTTCTCGACGCCGGCGGGCGAGTACCGGTCGGCCAGCAGCGTCACACCGTCGGCGGCCGGCACCTCCAGGTCCCGCTCGACCGTCACACGGTGGGGGCCGTTCCGCAATCCGAGCGCCGTGACCCCGAGCCGGCGCATCATTCCCACGCCTACCACTTGATCGATCGTATCCGCCAGGTCGCCGGACCCCGCGGCCAGATGTGCCGTGATGTGCCTCGCAGTGCCCCGGGTCTTCACTACGATCGGGGACGCGTAAACACGCAAATCGGAAATTTCAACGGGCGGCGCCATGCCTCCCCGGACAGAGGAGGAATCCGCCGCGTCATGGTCCATCTGGGCGATCTGAGCTGGCATCGGGTTGTGGGGGCCGCCGCCGTGATGGTGGTGGCGGTCGGGATCGCGGTGGTCCTGCGGCTGCTGACCGGCCGGCTGTTCAAGCGGGCGGGCGACACCCGGTGGGCGTGGGACGACCTGGCCGCCCGCCTGGTCAAGGACCTGGCGGTGCCCGTCTCGGTGCTGCTCGGCCTGTGGGGCGCGGCCAGGATGCTGCACCTGCCCCGGGGCACGCTGGACGTGACGGCCAAGGTGCTCACGGCCGCCGCCATCCTCGTCGTCTCGCTGGCGTTGGCCCGCCTGATCGCGGGCTCGGTCAGCTCGATCGCGATGGTCCGGCAGGGCGTGGCCGGAAATGTGACTATTTTCGCGAACATCACCCGGGTCCTGGTGATCGGCGTCGGCGTCCTGGTGATGCTGCAGAGCCTCGGGATCTCGATCTCGCCGCTGCTCGGCGCCCTGGGCGTCGGCGGTCTCGCGGTCGCCCTCGCCCTCCAGGACACCCTGGCCAACCTCTTCGCGGGCGTGCACGTCCTGGCGTCCAAGACGATCGAGCCCGGCGACTACATCAAGCTCAGCAGCGGGCAGGAGGGGTACGTCGTCGACATCAACTGGCGCAACACCTCCATCCGGACGCTGTCGGACAACATCGAGGTCATCCCGAACCAGCGGTTCTCCGACACGATCCTCACCAACTACCACCGCCCCGCCGAGGACATGTCGCTGCTGATCCAGGCCCGTGTGGCCTACGAGAGCGACCTGGAGCACGTCGAGAGCGTGGTCGTCGAGGTCGGCCAGGAGGTCATGCACGAGGTCCAGGGCGGGGTGAAGGACAGCGAGACGCTGGTGCGGTTCCACACCTTCGGCGACTCCTCCATCGGCTTCACCGTGATCCTGCGGACCGACGAGTTCGGCGACCAGTTCCGCCTGAAGCACGAGTTCGTCAAGCGGCTGCACCGCCGCTTCGCCAAGGAGGGCATCGAGATGCCCTACCCCCGCCGCCAGATCATCCTGCCCGACGGCGAGGGCGCGCACGGCCTGATCAGCGGATGAACCGCACGTCGGGGTGGCGGGGCGAGGGGCGGTCGAGGATCGGGCGGTGCCGCCCGAGCAGCGCCCGGTCGAAGAACGCGGTGACGTAGGCCCGCACCGACGCCGTCATCCGTCCCGGGTCGACCGTCCCGATGAGGGCGGCGCGGTCCTCGGCGGGGATGTCGAGCTCGGCGTCCAGCGCCGGAAGGACGGACTGGACGTCGGTGTAGGAGTAGTGGCTCGCGGTGGGCACGTTCAGGTCGCGCTTCCAGCCGGTCGAATGAGTCCAGAACGACCCCCAGGACGGGGTCGTCAGGTGCGTCTGCGGAGAGCCGCCTGTAGCGGCGCCCATCAGCATGAACGCGCGGTCGAGCCCGGTCTCGGCGACCCGCACGTAGTCGTTCTTCGCGTACTGCAGGGTGCCGTCCATATCGATGCCCGCGTCGACCCGCCGGTCGGTGCGCATGGCCTCGGCCGCCTGGATGCCGCCGGCGGAGTGCCCGGCCATGCCGACCCGGGACAGGTCGAGGGACCGTCCGAGGCCGGCGGGCAGGGCCCGCCCCTCGGCGTCGGGGTTGCGGCCGGCCCGCAGCGCGCCGAGCCGGTCGAGGACGAACCGGCTGTCCTTCACGCGCGTGTCCAGCGCGGTCTTGCGCGCCTGCGTGTCCGACGAGGGCAGGCGCTGCGGCTCGACCCGGCCGGCGGGGAACTCGATCGGGGCCGTCTCGTAGGTGTGGTCCAGGGTCACCACCACGTACCCGCGGCTGGCGAGCTCCTCGGCGACCGTGGTGCCGAGCGCGCGCGGGACGCCGAGGCCGGGGGAGTACAGGACGACGGGCCGGGCGCGCCGCGCATCGGCCGGGGCGCCCTCGGCGGCGTGGGTCCGGGCACTCGCCCAGTCGACCGTTCCGGCCTTGAACACGCCGAGCGCGTCGGCCTCCGACAGCGCCTTCGCGACTCCGGGACGCAGGTAGGGCGCCTTCGGGCCGGAGGACCGGGCGGCCGGGTACCAGACGCTGACCATCAGCTCGCGGATCCGGCCGGGGACCCACGGGTCGGCGCGCCCGGCGTCCACGAGGTGCAGTTCGGTCGTCCCGATGGCCTGGTGCGGGCCCGTGGGGCGGGGAAGTTCGAACCGGGCTGGGGCGGTGGCGGCGGTCTTCGTCGCGTGGGCGGAGGCTCCGCACGCGGACAGGGCGAGGGGAAGGACGGCCGCGGCCGCGAGCAGCCGGAGGGGCACAAGTGATCGCATGCCCCGAGCCTTCCGGCCCCGGGCCATCTCCGATCATGGTCGAACGGCCGCCGCGCACCCCGACCTTCGTCAGGGGCGCACGATCGGCATGAGGACCTCGTCGACGATCGACGCCAGGTCGTCGTCGGTGATCGGGCCGCCCTCGGTGAGGTTGCCGTACACCATCACCGCCGGGCCCACGTTGGCGATCTGCCGGGTCGCGGCCTCCGGCCGGATCTCCCCGCGCGCGGCGGCGTCGCGGAGCGCCTGGTAGAGCAGGTCGCGGACGGGCTTGGACAGCCGGTCGCGCACGACGTCGTGGATGAGCCCGACGCCCTCCTCGCTCTCCTCCTTGAGCACCCGGAAAGCCGCGCCGCGGCAGGCGATCAGCGTGTCTCGCAGGCACCGCAGGACCTGGAGCATGTCCTCGCGCACCGAGCCGGTCTCCGGCGGGGTCGGCGGCTCGGGCAGGACGTGCCTGAGCGCGTCGGTGATCAGCTCGTTCTTGGACCGCCAGCGCCGGTAGAGGGCGGCCTTGCCGGTGCGGGCGCCGGCGGCGACGCCCTCCATGGTCAGCCCGCGGTAGCCGACGGCCTCCAGCTGGGCGAACACGGCGTCGAAGATCGCGGCCTCCAGGTCGCCGCCGCGGCGGCGGGTCGCCGGGGGCCCCGCGTCGGCGGAGGGCTCCGCCTCGGCCCGGGGACCGGAGTTCGCACGGGTCACGGCACGATCCCGAAAATAGTGAACGCTAGCGTTCTCTTTCGCGTGCGTCGGTGATACGTTCCCCACATAGTGTACTTCGCCGTTCCTTATTTCTGGGAAGGTTCGCCTTGACCGCAGCCAGCGGGCGGACGGCCGCGCACCGGGAGTCGACACCTCCCGGCCCGGCCGTGCCGCCCCTCCATCATCGTGCAGGAACCGTCCTCGCCGTCATCGTCGGCTGCCAGCTCATGATCGGCCTGGACACCTCCGTCGTCACCATCGCGCTCCCGGACGTCCGGACGGGCCTCGGCCTGACCACCGGGGGCCTCGCCTGGATCCAGAACTCCTACATGCTCGCATTCGGCGGCCTGCTCCTGCTCGGCGGGCGCGCCGGGGACGTGTTCGGCCGCCGCCGCGCCTTCACCGCCGGCATCGTGCTGTTCACCGTCGCGTCCCTGGCGGGGGGCTTCGCCGACGCGGGGTGGTGGCTGCTGGCCGCCCGGGCCGCCCAGGGCGTCGCCGCCGCCGTCGCCGCGCCGAGCGCGATGGCCCTGATCGCCACCAACTTCGAGGGCGCCGCCCGGGTCCGCGCGCTGAGCGTCTTCTCCGCCGTGACCGGCGCCGGCGCCGCCGTCGGCATGATCGTCGGCGGGGCGCTGACCGAGGCCGGGTCGTGGCGCTGGGTGTTCTTCGTCAACGTCCCGGTCGGCCTGGTCCTGGCGCTGGCCGCGCCGCGCGTCCTCACCGAGACGCCGCGCCGCCCGGGCAGGTTCGACGCCCTCGGCGCCGTCGTCTCCACCGGCGGCATGTCCGCCCTGGTCTACGCGCTGATCCGGGTCGGGTCGGACGGCTGGGGCGACGGCCGGGCGGTCGCGGCGTTCGCGGCGGCGGCCGCGCTGCTGGCCGCCTTCGTGGCCGTCGAGGCCCGCGCCCGCCGCCCGCTCATGCCGCTGTGGCTGCTGACCGGACGCGACCGGGCCGCGTCCTACCTGACCCAGCTGTGCCTGGCGGCCGCCATGTTCGGCGCGTTCTTCTTCCTCACCCAGTACCTGCAGCAGGTGCTCGGCTACGGGCCGCTGCGCGCCGGCGCCGCGTTCCTGCCGATGGTCGGCATGCAGTTCGCCGTCGTCCGGACGGCGCCGCGGCTGCTGGCGCGCGTCGGCGCCCGCCGGTCATCGCCGGGACGGTCCTGCTCGGCGCCGGGCTGCTGTGGCTGTCGCGGCTGTCCCCGGGGGACGGCTACACCGGCGCGCTGCTGGGGCCGTTCGTCCTCATGGGCGCGGGCGGCGGGCTGTCGATCCTGCCGCTGAACGCGACGATCCTGGGCAGCGTCGAGCCGGAGCAGTCCGGCGCGGCCGCCGGGGTGGCCCAGGCCATGCTGTGGTCGGGCGGATCGCTCGGCTCGGCCGTCATGGTGACCGCCTACGGGTCCGCGGTGTCCGGACACGGCCCCGCGGACGCCGTCGACGGCATGGACGCCGCCTTCGCGACCGGCGCGGTGTTCGCCGCCGCCGCTCTGCTGGTCGCCCTGCTCGTGCTGCGCGTCCGGCGCTGAGCCTCACGCGGGCGGGGGAGCGGCCTCCTCGAACCACGCGAGGATCTCGTCGGCGCCGACCAGCCGTGCCGTGTCGGCGGCCGACGGCGATCCCGCCCGCGGGTCGGCCCCCGCCTCCAGCAGGACCCGTACGACCTCGTTCTCCCGCTTGAACACCGCGCCCGTGAGGGGGCGGTGGCCGCGGTCGTCGGCCCGGTCGGGGTCGGCGCCGCGCATCGCGAGCGCGCGGACGGTCTCCGGGTGCCCGTGGAAGGCGGCGTGCATCAGCAGGGTCTCGCCCCTGTGGTCCGACAGGTCCACCGACACCCCGTTGTCCAGCTGGGAGAGGAGGCGCCGCGTGTCGCCGGTCCGCGCCATCTCGAACAGCCGGGCCGTGGGCTCGTCCGGGGCGGGCCGGAAGCCGTCCCCGCGCGGGACGTCGCTGCCGGCGGTGAGGAGCCCGCCGAGGCTGTCCTCGCCGTAGGACAGGTGCTTCTCCAGCGCCACCAGCGCCCCGTCCTCGGGGAACGAGGCGAACCGGACGTCGTCGGCCAGCGCCCGCATGATCATCAGGCCGCGCCCCTGCTCGGCGGCCGGATCGGGGAGCGGGACGAGCGCCGCGTCGAAGCCCGTGCCCGAGTCGATCACCTTGATCACGCAGCGCCGGTCCTGGATCGTCGCCCGCACGGTGTAGTCCGCCCCGTGCTCGGCGTGCTTGATCACATTGGTGCACGCCTCGGTCAGCATCATCTCGATGTCGTCGCGGATGTGGCCCTCGACACCGAGCGCGGCCAGTGCCGCGTCCAGAAGCTTGCGCGTCGCCGGAACGCTCGCCACGTCGCGCGGAAGCACGAGGTCCATCGTGATTTCCACATCATCTCCATCCGTCCCCATAAAAGGTGCCCAATCGGACACGGTGAAACATGGGGCGGACGATCAGCGCGGCCCGGCGGGCCTCGGGGCGTAGTCGTCCACGTACTCCTGGCCCGACAGCTCCTGGATCGCCTCCATGATCTCGTTGGTGACCTGCCGGGCCGCCCGGCCGCGCGGAACGCCCTTGTCCCGGTCGCGGAAGTCCATCGGCGCGCCGATCCGCAGCCCGATCCGGCCCGGCCGCGGGACGGCCTGCCCCCGGGGCTGCACCTTGTCGGTGCCCGCGATCGCCACCGGGACGACGGGCGCCCCGGTCCGCATCGCCAGCCGCGCCACGCCCGTGCGGCCGCGGTAGAGCCGCCCGTCCGGCGACCGCGTCCCCTCGGGGTGGATCGCGAACACGCCGCCGCCCTCCAGCACCGCCGCCGAGGTGTCGAGCGCGTCGAACGCGGCCCGCCCCCCGGACCGGTCGACCGCGATCGCGCCGACGCTGCGGAAGAACGTCGCGGTGACGCGGCCCCTCATCCCCGCCCCGGTGAAGTACTCGTGCTTGCCGAGGAAGTGGACCCGGCGCGGCACCATCAGCGGCAGCACGAACGAGTCGAGGAACCCCAGGTGGTTCGCCGCGAGGATCACCGGCCCGATCCGCGGGACGTGCCGCAGGCCGCTCACGCTCGGCAGGAAGGCCAGGCGCATCGCGGGTCCCATGACCACGTGCTTCATAAGGGGATAGATCAGGCGTTCGGGGTCCATGTCCGAGCAGGCTATGGGGCGCGCCGCCCCCGCCGCCGCTGGGGGCCGATACAAGTTCGGCCCCCGGACCTTGTAGGAATCCGCACTTGCCCGCCGCTCAGCCGCTCGCCGCCGCCGCCTTCTTCTGGCGGATCACCTTCATGACCGCGGGCGCCGCCGGCCCCGTCCGCGCCGTCAGCTCCGCGATCCGCCGCCGGTGCCGCCGCCTGTCCCGCCTCGGCAGGACGGTCGTCAGCCCGCCCGCCGCCGCCAGCGCCACCGCCGCGGCGTCGTAGCTGTTCACGTGGGCCACCGGACGCCCCCGCAGCGCCGACGACGCCCCGCCCCACAGCGACTTCACCACCCGCGGGTCCTTCACGGCGACCTCCCGGCGCGGGAACACCCTGAGCACCCGGCGCGAGTGGACCCGGATCCACCCGCCCCGCACCAGCTCGTCGCGGACCGCGGCCTCGACGGCCCGCGCGTCCTTGCGCACCCAGTGCTGCCACGACCGCGGCCTCGACGCCGCGATCTGCGCCAGCACCCCGTACGGGTCGTCGCCCGGCGTCCCCGGGACGGGCCTGCGCCGCTCCTCGCCGAGCCGCCCGTCCAGGTACAGCTCGGTCAGCGCCGCGGCGCGCAGCACGTAGCCGAGCCGCGCGCCGCCACTGATCATCCGCTGCCTGCGCAGGTCGTACGCCAGCAGGTACATCCGCGCCGGCAGCGACTCCGGAACCTCGACCATCGCTAGTCCTCGCCCCCGCCGCCCGGCGGGCTCTCCTCGTCCTCGCCGGCCGGCGCCTTGCGCGGCCGGCCGGGCCCTCGCATCCGTCCCGCCGACCCCGGCATCCGCCCGGCGTCCGCGAGCGCCTTGCGCAGCAGGAACTCGATCTGCGCGTTGGTGCTGCGCAGCTCGTCCGCGGCCCACCGCGCCAGCGCGTCGTGCACGGCCGGGTCCAGCCGCAGCAGGATCTTCTTGCGTTCCGCCACTGGTCCGCGCGGTCACTGGTAGAGCGAGCCGGTGTTGAGCACCGGCTGGGCGTCGCGGTCGGCGCACAGCACCACCAGAAGGTTGCTGACCATCGCCGCCTTGCGCTCCTCGTCCAGGTCGACCACGTTCTCCTCGTCCAGCCGGTCGAGCGCGAGCTGCACCATGCCGACCGCGCCCTCCACGATCCGCTGCCGCGCCGCCACCACCGCGCCCGCCTGCTGGCGGCGCAGCATCGCCTGCGCGATCTCCGGCGCGTACGCCAGCCCGGTGATCCGCGACTCGACGATCCGCACCCCGGCGGACGCCACCCGCAGCGCCAGCTCGTCCGACAGCTGCCCGGTGATCTCGTCGGCGTTGTCGCGCAGCGACGTCCGGTCGTGGGCGTCGTAGGGGAAACTGCCCGCGATGTGCCGGACGGCCGCCTCGGTCTGGAACGCCACGAACTCCACGAAGTCGTCCACCTCGAACACGGCCCGCGCGGTGTCGGCCACCTGCCACACGACCACGGCCGAGATCTCGATCGGGTTCCCGTCCAGGTCGTTGACCTTCGCCAGCCCGGTCTCGTGGTTGCGGATCCGCGTCGACACCTTGCGCCGCTCCGTCAGCGGGTTCACCCACCGCAGCCCGTCGTTCCGGACCGTCCCCTTGTAGCGCCCGAGGAGCTGGAGCACCCGCGCCTCGCCGGGCGCCACCGGCGTCAGCCCCGCCGAGACGGCCAGCCCCGCCACCGCCAGCAGCGACCCGGCCACCACGCCCGCCGCGATGGCGGCCTCGCCTCCCGCCGCCACCCCGCCGACCACCGCCGCCGCCCCGGCCAGGATCAGCGCCACCGCGACCCCGAGCATCCCCCAGCCGCCGCGGTCCGCCGCCGCCCGCTCCGTGATCTTCGGCCGTGGCATGTCCACCGTCGCCGCCGCGTCCACCATGTCGTCCCCGTTCTCCCGTGCCATCATCGGCATAGCAAAGTGATATCACATAAATTCCGGACATACCACCTCGATCTCCCTGGGACGCCGCGATCCCGTCCGGGGACCGGACGGGAACGCGGTGGTCAGCGGGCGGAGACGAGCTCCGGCTCCTCGGTGTCGGGGATGAGCTTGGGGACGTTGCGCAGCGTCACCAGCGCGAACGCCGCGACCAGGACGGCGAGGCCGGCGCTGCAGGTGAGGGCGGCGTGCATGCCGTCCACGAAGGCGGCCCGGGCGGCGGCGGCGACCTGGTCACCGAGCGCCTGCGGCAGGTTCGCGGCCGCCTGGAGCGCGCCGCCGAGGGAGTCGCGGGCGGCGGACGCGGCCGGCGCCGGGACGCCGGCGGGCAGGTCCAGGACGTTCCGGTACACCGCGTTCAGCACACTGCCGAGGACGGCCATGCCGAGCGCGCCGCCGAGCTCGGTGGCCGTCTCGGAGATCGCGGACGCGGCGCCGGAGCGGTCCCTGGGGACCGAGGCGAGGACGGTGTCGGCGGTGACGGTCATCGCCAGCCCCATCCCGATGCCGGACAGCAGCATCGCCGGGATCATCGCCCAGTAGGAGGTGTGCAGGCCGAACGTCACGAACAGGGCGAAGCCGCCGGCCGAGAGCACCATGCCCGCCGCCACGACGCGGGCGCGGCCGAGCGCGCCGATCAGCGGCGGGGCGAGCGCGGCGCCGCCGATCATGGCGCCCGCGGCGCCGGGCAGGCCCGCCAGGCCCGACCGCAGCGGCGACCAGCCGAGCGCGAGCTGGAAGAACAGCGAGAAGATCAGCGACTGGGCGACCAGGGTGAACATCGCGAACATGTTGGTGCCGACCGACCCGGAGAACGCGGCGCGGCGGAACAGCCGGATGTCGATCAGCGGCTCGGCCACCCGTCCCTGCCGGACGAGGAACGCCGCCAGCGAGAGCGCGCCGGCCAGCGCCGAGACGTACACCGCGGGCTCGTCCACGCCGTGCGCGGCGGCCTCCTTGACCGCGTACACCAGGCCGAGGACGCCGGCCACCGACAGCGGCACGCTGATCAGGTCGAGGCGGCCCGGGACGGAGGTGCGCGACTCGGGCAGCACGAACGCGCCGGCGACGAACGCCACCGCCATCAGCGGCACGTTGATCAGGAAGACGGAGCCCCACCAGAAGTGGTCGAGCAGGGCGCCGCCGACGACGGGCCCGAGCCCGACCGCGAGCCCCGCGACGCCGCTGAACGCGCCCACCGCCATCGTCCGCTCCTTGGGCTCGGTGAACGCGCGCCGCAGCAGCGACAGGCAGGACGGCATCAGCGTCGCCCCCGCGACCCCGAGCAGCGCGCGGGCCGCGATCAGCAGCTCGGCGCTCGGCGCGTAGGCGGTCACGGCGGACGCGGCCGCGAACACCGCCGTCCCGATCAGCAGCAGCCTCCTGTGGCCGATGCGGTCCCCGACACCGCCCATGGTGATCAGCAGGCCGGCGAGCGCGAACCCGTAGGCGTCGGCGATCCACAGGATCTGCGTGCCGGACGGGTGCAGGTCGGCCGACAGGTGCGGGACGGCCTGGTTCAGCGCGGTCAGGTCGATGTTCGGCACGAGCGCGACGAGCAGGCAGATCGCGAAGGTGCTCCATTTGCGGGCTGAGGAGTTCATGCCCGGAAGGTTCGCGCGGCGCGCTGACCGTCCGCGCACCGTCCGCTGACGGCGCCGCCGGCGGCCGGTCAGGCGCCGGTGAGCAGGGCCAGCGCCCGGTCGCGGGGCAGGGCCGCGGCCCGGGCGAAGACGGCCTCGCGGGCGTCCTCGTCCAGCAGGGCCCGCACCTGGGCGAGGACGCGCTCGGTGTCGGGGTCGCCGGACACCGTCACGCCCCGCAGCGCCCGGCTCGCGCCGAGCAGCAGCGCCGCGCGCTCCCCGTCGCCCTCCCGGGCGGCCAGCCCCGCCATCGCGGTCGCCGCGTCCGCCTGGTAGCCGAAGATCGGGTGGTCGAACGACATGTCCACCGCCTCGCTCAGCAGGCCCCGGGCCCGCCCGGCGTCGCCCTCGTCCGCCGCGAGCCACCCCAGCCCGACCAGCGCCCCGCCCCGCACGGCGGCGGCGATGAACCGCTCGGAGCCGTAGCCGGTTAGTGCCGCCTCGTACATGCCGCGCGCCCCGGCGGCGTCCCCGCGCAGCCGCGCGACCGTGCCGAGCCCCAGGCAGCCCCCGGCGATCTTGTCGGGGGTGCCGGCCCGGCGCGCCAGCTCGATGCCGCGCTCGTAGTCGGCCCGCGCCGCGTCCAGGTCGCCCGCGCGGATGTGGACGAGGGCGCGCTGGTAGAGCAGGTCGGCGGTGTCCTCAAGGGCGCCGAGCTGCCCGACCAGGTCCAGCGCCTCGTCCAGCAGCGCGCGGGCCCGCTCCCGGTCGCCGCGCCAGTCGGCGACCTGCGCGAGCGGGTCGAGCGAGTTGGCCGTGCCCCAGCGGTCCCCGCACGCCCGGAAACCGCGCACCGCCTCCTCGCACGCCTTCTCCGCCTCGGCCAGGTCGCCGCCGAACTGGGCGAGGAACCCGTCGCTCATCCGCACCAGCGCGCGCGTCCACGGGTCGTCGCCCACCTGCCGCTGGAAGACCTCCAGGTCGGTGCGTTCCGGGCCCGCCGTCAGCGCCCACAGCACGATGACCGCCGGGTACCGGACGGGACCGTCGATGCCCCGCAGCAGCTCGGCGGCCCGGTCGAGCCACGCCACCGCGCGCTCGCCCGTGATCCCGCCCGACACCGCGTTCGTGACGCACAGGACGTACTCCTCGTCGAAGCCCTCCGGCGGCCCGGCGCCGACCGCGTCCAGCAGGTCCGACGCCAGCTGCGCGCCCTCGACGCGCCCCCGCAGCCACCAGTACCACGACAGCCGCGCGATGATCCGCAGCGCCAGCGCGGGGTCGGGCCGCACGCTTCGCCGCAGCGCGGCGTGCAGGTTCCCGTGGTCGGCGGCGAGCAGCTCCAGCCACTCCAGCTGCTCGGCGCCCCGCAGATGGGGCTCCGCGCGCCGCGCCAGCCCGGCGAAGTACTCCGCGTGTGCCCGTTCGAACCGTTCCAGCTCACCGGCCGCGGCGAGCCGCTCCGCGCAGAACGCCCGGACGGTGTCGAGCATCCGGTACCGGGACCCGTCGCTCTGCACCAGCGACTTGTCGGCCAGCTCCACCAGCAGCTCGTCGGCGTCGTCCAGGCCGCACACGCCCATCGCCGCCTCCAGCGTGAGCCCCCCGGCGAACACCGTCAGCCGCCGCGCGAGGGTCTGCTCCGCCTCGTCCAGCAGGTCCCAGCTCCACTCCACGACCGCCCGGAGCGTCTGGTGGCGCGGCGGCGCCGTCCGGTTGCCACGCGACAGCAGCCGGAACCGGTCGTCCAGCCGCGTCGCGACCTCCGCCACCGGCAGCGACCTCAGCCGCGCCGCCGCCAGCTCGATCGCCAGCGGCAGCCCGTCCAGCGCCCGGCAGATCCGCAGCACCGCCCCGGCGTTGCCCCCGTCCACCGCGAACCCGGGGCGCACCGCCGCGGCCCGGTCCAGGAACAGCCGCACCGCCGGGTACCGGGGCAGCTCCCCGAGCGCCGCGTCCGGGGGCGGGACCTCCAGCGGCGGCAACGGCCGCAACGCCTCACCCGTGATCGCGAGGGCCTCCCGGCTGGTCGCCAGCACCCGCAGCTCCGGGCAGGCGCTCAGCAGCCGGTGCGTCAGCTCCGCGACGGGCGCGACCACGTGCTCGCAGTTGTCCAGGACGAGCAGCACCCGCCGCCCCTCCAGCGCCGTGACCAGCCGCTCCACCGCGTCCGGCTGCTGCTCCCCGGGCGCCGGCAGCATCCCGCCCTCGCGCAGCCCGAGCGCCCCGAGCAGCGCCTTGCCCACCTCACCGGGGACCACGGGCGCCAGGTCGACGAAGCAGACCTCGCCGCCGTCCCGTGCCGCCGCCTCGATCGCCAGCCGCGTCTTGCCCGCCCCGCCCGGCCCGAGCAGCGTGACGAGCCGCCCGTCCGCGAGCATCCTCCCGACGCGGCGCAGCTCCTCCTCCCGGCCGATGAAGCTCGTGAGCTGCGCGGGCAGGTTCGCCCGGACGGCCGCCGGCGCGTCCCCTCGCAGGATCGCCAGATGGACGTCCGCCAGCTCGCGCGACGGGTCCGCGCCGAGCTCCTCTGCCAGGACCTTGCGCCCGTCCTCGAACACCGCGAGCGCCTCGGCCTGCCGCCCGCCGCGGTGCAGCGCACGCATGAGCAGCGCCCGCGCCCGCTCCCGCAGCGGCTGCGCGTCCACCAGGTCCCGCAGCGCCGCGACCGCGGCCCCGGGGTCCTCCGCGAGCACCGCCTCGCCGTACTCCTCGACGGCGCAGGCCCGCTCCTCCTCCAGCCGCGCCGCCTGCCCCGCCGCGAACGGCGCGCCCACACCCGCCAGCGCGGCCCCCCGCCACAGCCCGAGGGCCTCCCTGAGCAGCCCGGCCGCCTCGTGCCGCCCGGCGGCCCCGGCGTCCGCCACGAGCCGCTGGAACCGGTGGACGTCGACGTCCTCGCGCTCCACGGCGATCCGGTACCCGGCGGGCGTCCCCTCGACCAGCGCCGGGTCGCCCAGCCCCCGCCGCAGCCGCGACACCTGCGACTGCAGCGCGTTGGCCGCCCCGCTCGGCGGATCCTCCCCGTAGAGCCCGTCGATGAGCCGCTCGGCCGGGACGAGCCGCCCCGCGTCCAGGAGCAGCATGGCCAGCAGCGACCGCACCAGCGGCCCGCCCACCGGGACGACCGCCCCGTCCGCCCAGACCTCGACGGGTCCCAAGATGCCGAACCGCATGGCCCGATTCTCCCGCACTACGGTGGTTCCACCGACCTCTGGAGGACGCCATGACCGAGATCCAGATCGTCACCGACTTCCTCGCCGCCCTCGAGGACCTGGACGTCGACCGGGCCCTCGCCCACGCCGCCCCCGCCATGGTCTACCAGAACGTCCCGCTTCCTCCCGCGCGCGGCCTGCGCGCCGTGGAGAAGACCCTGCGCACCATGACCCGCTACGGCACCGGCTTCGAGGCCCGCGTCCACAACATCGCCGCCACCGGCCCGGTCGTCCTCACCGAACGCACCGACGTCCTGGAGCGGGGCTCCTGGCGCGCCGAGTTCTGGGTCTGCGGCACCTTCGAGGTCCACGACGGCAAGATCACCCTCTGGCGCGACTACTTCGACTGGACCACCTTCCTGACCGCCTCCGCCAAGGGCCTGCTGACCGCGGCGCTGTCCACCGCCCGAAAGAAGTGATCCCCGGGGCGGCGTGCCCCGGGGATCGGCCTCAGACCGGCCGGCTCGTCACCGGTCGGTCGTGCTGGGCGTGGCGCTCGGGACACCCGTGCAGGACGGGAAGTCCTTGAACACCATGCGCGTCAGGTTGGGCCGGCAGCTCTGGAACACGGCCGTGGACACGTCCACCTTCCAGAGCATCGAGATCGCCTGCCCCGTGACGTCGAGGTTCCGGAGGGCGTCCTTGTCCTTCGACATGGCCTCCAGGTCGCCCTGGTACTCGTCCATCGACGCGAGGACGAGGAACGGACCCTGGGGCCCGTCCTCGAACGCGCCGACGACCTGGCCGGGGCGGAGCGAGACGTCGGAGGGGGTGGCCTCCGGCTGGCTGGTGGACGGCTCCGGGTCCGCGGTCTCGCTCGGGTCCGCGACGGGTGTCGTGGTCTCGGCGGTGGCGGTCGCCGAGGCCGGCGGCCGTCCGTTGTCCGAATCTTCCGAGGAGCTCTGGCGGAAGGATCCCAAGGCCATGGCGGCCACGAGGAACACCGCCACGAAGGCGACGACGGCGCCGCGACCCTTGAGGATCCTGCGCACGGAGGCGAGGTTGAATGGGCTCATTGTTTGTATGTCAGTTGACAGGTCCGACGCGACGCCGGACACGCGTATGCCACTGACCCTTTCGCGAAGGACCGTCCGGGCTCCGGCGGCGTTGACCACAGCTGACCGGACGCGGGGAGGAACCGCCTGGTCCGGGCTCGCCGGAGTGTGCGGCGGAGGGCTCGTCGTCCGCAACATCGCGGCCGGTGCTGTCCACCGCGCGAAAGAAGTGATCCCCGGGGCGGCGTGCCCCGGGGATCGGTGACTCAGACCGGCCGGCTCGTCACCGGTCGGTCGAACTCGGCGCGGTGTCCCCACTGGACGGGTACACCGCGTACAGCTCGTAGGAGGCGAACTCGTCCATGGAGACGTTCACCCTCCAGGCCGACGCGATCGGGATCGCCGTGACGTCCAGGTCCTCCCCCTCGGCCCGCTGCTTCGCGGAGTACTCGAGCGAGCCCCTCTGCTGCCAGGCCGCCTCCAGGGCGCTCTGGGACGCGTCCATCGGCGCGAGGATGAAGTACGGGCCCTGGGGGCCGTCCTTGAACTTGGCGACGATCTTGCCCGGACGAGTCGAGGCGTCGAACGACTCGGAGGCCGAGGTCTCCGGCGTGCTGGCGGACGGCTCGGCGGACGGCTCCGTGGACGGCTCCGCGGTCGCGGTCGTGCTCGCGACGGGGGTCGCGGGCTGGATGGGGGCGGTCGCCGACGGCGGCCGCTCGTTGCTCGGGGTCTCCGAGGCGGAGTGGACGGAGCACCCGGCGGCCACGACGGCCGCGAGGCCCGCCGCCGTCAGTGCGGCGCCCTTGAGGATCTTGCGTACGGGGATCCGGACACCAAGAAATACGTTCATGGTTTGTGTGTCAGTTGACAGGTCCGACGCGACGCCGGACACGCGTATGTCACTGACCCTTTCGCGAAGGACCGTCCGGGCTCCGGCCGTGTTGACCACCGCTGACCGGGCACGGGGGAGAACCGCCTGGTCCGGGCGCACGCCCCGCCGGTCTCCGGCCGGCTTGCCGAGCGCGCCGGGCCCGGCACGGTAGAGCCCAGCGCCCGTGGTGAAGCACGGGGTCTCCAACAACCGACCGGCGCTCGTGAAGCACGAGCGCCCCAACGCAAACCGGGAACCAACATGAAGAGAACCGTCCTGAACGGGCTGCTCGCGATAGCGGTCGGCGCACTCGCCGGCGTGTGCGGCGGAGGGCTCGTCGAGCACCTGCTCCACACCTCCTACATCGCCGAGATCGCCCACGCCTTCGGCGGCGCCCCGGCGGGGTCCGCCTGCTCCGGCTTCCTGGCCGACGTGGTCGGCCCCGGCCTCACCGACCGCTTCGTCGCCGGCGCCGTCGGCGGCTTCGCCGGCTTCATCGGCGCCGTCGTCCGCAGCGCCTACCGTGCCGCCTACGGCGCGGCCGTGCCGAGGGACGACTGCGGGCGCCTCGTCGCCGGCGGTCTCGTCCTCGCCGCCGTCTTCGGCGTCGCGGGCCTCGTCTCGGTCGGAGGCTTCGGCCTCCTCGCCGCCATCACCGTCATCGGCGGCTTCGCCGCCGGCGCCGTCGTCGGCGACGCGATCGCCGACGTCTGACCCACCCGCGGGGGCCTGGCGACGCCAGGCCCCCGTTCCGTCCAAACTTGCCTCGGCCATCCGCAAAGCGTCGGTTCCGGGAGGAGCGGCCATGGAATTCGGGCCCTGGCCACCGACCACTGACTGGCGTAGGCCGACGCCGAGCACCCGGTAGTCGCCCGGCGCGAGCGCTGGGGCGGCTGCGACGGCTCAGCAGGTGGGGATCTGGCAGCGGAAGTAGAAGGTGTCTTCAGTGAACCAGTGACTGATTTGGAGCGTGAACAGGCCTCCGGCTCGGACGGTGTGCGTGGCGGACCCTCCATAGGGGTGGTACCAGCTCATGTAGGCGTACCCCTGGCCGCCGGTGCCGTCCACGGTGTAGGTCACGTATCCGCCGTTGTCGCCTTGGACGCCCGGCCTGGAAATCCAGGTGACCATGGTGCGCGGGGCGATGTGGTCGGGCGGCCGCGGGTTCCAGGTGTCCCCGTAGTCGAGATGCTCGCATCCCGAGGTCGGCCGGCGCCTACATAGGGCTTGACGGCCCGTTCCAGATCATGAGTCTTGAAGCTCGGGACATCGCCTATATCGGGGCTTTTCGCGGAGGCCGGTTGGTGGAGGTGCCCTCCGAAGTTAGGCAGTTGAGCATGGACTTCGAGCGGATCGGGGCGAAAGCCCTCCATGAGGACGCCTCCCGGGCTCTGATCCGCAAGGTGATGGAGGAGTGCACATGACCAGCGCGTGGCGGAAGAGTTCGCACAGCGGTGGCGCAACGGATGAGGCATGCGTCGAGTTGGCCGCTTTGCCGGAGGGGGTCGGGGTCAGGGACTCCAAGGACCCCGAGGGGGGACGGTTGACCGTGAGTGGGGTCGCGTTCGGGAGTCTGCTTCGGCGGATCAAGGATGGGGCTCTCGACCGGGCCTGACGGGCGTGCGGGCCGGTCCTGGGGTGGGGCGCTCCGGGACCGGCCGCGGGCTCGGCGGGCCAGAAGGAGCGGCGCCCGGGTGCGCTCAGTGTCGTGGCGGTGGATCGCCCATAGCGGACGACCGTCCAGAATCCTTGAACTGCGCAGGACGAACCGTTCCCGAGAGCGGCTCCGCCAGCCGCGCGATGTGCTCATTTCGGCTCGCTGACGATGGACGCGGGGCGCGGTCGGGGGGTCGGCGCGTCCGGGCTGATCTCAAGAGTGAGGAGCGGCTTCGTCCACGAATGACTCCGGGCCCGACCAAGAGTGCTGTGACCGGAAACGATCACCGGTTCGTGGTGGCCGTGGGCCTGGTGCACAAGCGGCGATCATGTCGGCATACCGTCGGCCTTGGCGTTTGCGCCCGGTCGTTCGGGTCGGCCGCGGCTCACGACGCGGCGAGTCGGCCTTCGTTCCCCGCCGCGCTCTTCGACCGCGTCGAGGAGTTGGTGGTCCGGGGGCAAGTGCCCTGGGTGACGGGCAGGTGGTGACGGGTTGATCAATGGTGGCGGTCAGGCGAAGTCCCTGCGCTTGATCTTGGCGCGGCGGCCGTCGGGATGGTGGAAGACGATCCCTTCGGCGAGGTGGCCTGGAGCGAACCTGCTGTCCAGCGTGGCGAGGTAGTCCCGCAGGCCGTCATAGCTGCGGGGCACGTCCTCGTAGGCCGGCACCTGAACGTTGAAGGGGACGCACCGGTGCTCTTCGAGGCCCAGCGGGTTGCCCTGGATGCGCGGGCCGAGCGCCTCGCAGGGATGCTCGCCGTCCGGCCACCCGGAGACGTCGGTGTTGCGGGCCGCCGCCTGGATCCACTTGTCCTCGGCCCCCTCCGCGGCGTCGACGTACCAGCCGTCCACGATCCCCTGCTGCTTCTGCGCCTTGCTCGGGTTGCGCCGCTTCTCGACCCGGACCAGCAGGCCAGACCGCACGGTGAGGCGGACGTTGGTGCCGTCGAGTTTCTCGGTGCCGGTCCCGGCCCCTTCGAACACCCAGGCGCACTCGGCTCTGGGGCGGTCGACGACCCGGAACCGGTCATCGCGCTCGAAGAGCGTGGGGATCTTCTCCATGACGTCCCTTCCCCTTTCGACGTGCCCGAGCAGCTCGCCGTGGGTGATCGCGCCGGCGGCCAGCCCGCCGGCCAGGGCCCGGACGAGGTCGGCGACGGAAACCCCGGCGTCGACGGCGACGTGCTTGAGCGCCTTCTTCTCTTCGGGAGAGACCCAGGCGACCAGCCGCGACCAGCCCTCCGGGGGCGTCCATCGCGCCAGTCGGTCCGGGTCCTTGCGCGGCCGTCCACGCCCCTTGCCGGTGCTCACTCGGAGGACGTTAGGACCGATCATGGACTTGTGTCAATTGGCATAACAGAAAATATCCAGAACTCGGCGGCAGCGGCAGCGTGGACGCGCGCCGCCCTCCAGCGTCCACACACGTCACCCGCATTCGCGTCGACTTCCCCGGCCCCTTGAGCGGCACCGTTCGGGAGCGGCCGTCGGCAGCCCCGCGCCCCGTGCCAGCCGCTTCACCCCCGCCACCGGAAGCCGCTTCGACCGCGTCGGCTACCGCGTCAACATGGTCCAGGCCTCGGAGTCGCACGGGCTGCTGTCGGGAGCTTCGAGAGCCGCACCTCCTTCTGCGGCCGCATGCCGTCCCGCAGCCGGTTGCCGCGCCGGACCCAGCGGACGACGTCCAGGAAGGACGGAACGCCGCGTGCGCTCTCGGCCTCCATGACCTCGGTCAGATCTTTCAGTTCGTGCGCCATGGGTCATTCCCTCCCTGCCGCGCAGCGGCCGGGACGCCCGGATCGATTCGGAGTCTGGCGAGGGCCTTGTGGTCTGGCTCTTCACGGTCCCGACCGAGCAGCCGAGCACGAGCACCGCCGCGATCCGCGGCACCGACAGAGCCTCGAAGAAGCGCAGCACCAGCGTGGCGCCCTGCCAGCGGCAGCCTGCCGAGCACCGCCCACAGGGCCTCGTCCTAGGCGGCGGCGATGCCGTCGGCCGGGTCGCGGCCGTCCGCCGGCCGGTCCGCGGGCCGCTCGCGGCGCCGGTGCCGCCCGGCCCCATCGCGCCGACCAGATCCGCTCCGCCGAGGGCAGCGCGCGATCAACCGGTGGGACGGGGACCAGATCCCCGCTTCGGACCAGCGGGACCATCGAGGACCCCTAGGGGCGGAACTCCACGGTGGCGCCCCGGTGACCCGGGCGTGATCAGCACGTCGAGTGGAACAGACCGCCGACAGCCGTGGACCGGGCAAGCTCGTTGTAGAGCTTCACGGCGACCGTGGTCTCCTCCACATGCACTTCGACCCCTGCCTCCTCCAGCTGCCCGAGGGTCTCCGGCATGGTCAGCAGACGTAGTTCCATGCCACGGCTGAGCACGATGACCGTGCACCCATGGGCGAGGAGTTCCCGGACGTCGGTGGGCTGAATCCCCGGCTTGTGACGCGTCCCTGTCTCGGACCAGTCCCAGGCGCGACCGCCGCCGGGGTAAAGCTTGAAATCCTTGCCCGGTTCGAGGCCCTCGACTTCCATGCGGCCCCATGAGACATGTGTGATCTGAGGTGATGTCGTCATCGCGGATCCTCTTCGTCCTGCGGCCGTCTGGCCAGGTCGCGTGCGGACATGTGTCAGGCGGCGCCGATACCGCTCAGGTTCCGCCGTGAGATGACGCTAAGGCGACAGCCCGATCCGGTAGAGGGCCAGGGCGGCGAATCCGAGAAGTGATCGGTCCCAGGGGAGCGGGAACGCGGTCGCGCTGATCTCGTCAGTATGGTCCTGGGCCTCGGCGAGTACGTGCAGTCCGGCGTCGGGTATCTGCTCGCCGAGCCGGATCGCGAGAGCGACGGCCGCGGTGAGCTGGACACCGAACGTCCCGGCGGCGAGCAGGGCAGTCAAGCGGTCATCGATCGCCGGTTCGTCCGGGGCGAGATAGCCGAGGCTGAGGTTGGCGCTCGCGCGCGCCATCTGGTGTTCCCGGGTCTCGGGGATCTCCATCAGATGCGCGACCGCGCGTCGGGTGGCGGGAAACCAGGCCAGCAGCTCAGCCGCCATTGCGGCGACCGCGTGGTCGGGATCTTTCGTCCAGACGACGAACCGGTCGCTGATCGCGGCTGCCGCGAGGTAGGCGTCGCGGTCCCAGGAAACCGCGACGGCATCGCATTCCCCAGGCTCGTCGTCTTCGTTATAAAGCCATTCCACGACCGTTGCCACGTCGGTGGCGGTCACGTTGTCGGCCTGGGCGAACTCACGGTGGGGCTCGAAAGGGAGACAGGTGTCGTCGCGGTCTCCGAGCGCGACGGCGCGGAGCAGATCGACCACCGCCGCACGGTCCGGCGTTGCCGGATCGTCCGCCATTTCGGTCAGGAACGGAACGACATGGCAACTCGCCTGCCAGCGGGTTCCTTGGTGATAGACGTTCCCGCCCAGCCGGGCATGAGCCTGGTGACGTTCCTCGGCGTCTGCCGACAGTAGTGCCCTGAGCTGGCCGGGGACGTCTTCAGCCGACCCGTACGCGTGGTGGAGTTCAGCCCAGTTGACCTCCTCCAGGCCATCCAGCGGGCTTCTTGCCATGGTGCTCATGAAGGCTGCTCGTTCGCGAGGCGCAGGTGCAGGCGCGGTGTTGGCGGCAGGGGCGCGGGTGCGTCGGACTCCGGAGTGGCGTGGAAGGCCTCGATGACGTAGGCGGCGTAACGGCTGCTGGTCACCTCGGTGTAGTCGGGTCCCTCGTGGACGGACCCCGATGAGGCGTGCGCCGGAGTAGCTATTACGAGTACGGCCGTCAGGGTGCCCGTGCTGATATCGGCCGCCTTTCTGAGGACTCTCACGTCTTCATCCCCCCGTCTGCATTGAAAACGAAACCTCAGGGTCTAGATGGAGGACGCCAACCGCGCACGCGCCAAGCTCCGCGGACCCCGCGAACGCGCGAACACCCAGCTCAAGTCATGGTGAACCCTGCGCAAGCTGCGCTGCTGCCCCCATCGCGCCGGCCGTCCAGCCGAAGCCGTCCACACCCCGCGACTCCGCGAGACCACATCACGCTGAAAAGGCTTACTGGATCGGCGTTCGCCGGACGATTGCACCGAGGACTCATCCCTTAAACGTCGTTGCCGATGCAGACAAGGTGGGTTCATGATAGGCGCCATGAAACTCGACTGGGCCTATTTCCGTCGGCTCTATGAAGAGCTGCACGACCGCCACGATGCCACCGGGCGTCAGGAATACCTGGTCGGGCAGCGGCCGACGGCGGCCGCACATCTGGCCGAGCTGGCGACGCTGCGCGAACGGGAGCCGATCCCCGCCGGCGGGTACACCGGTGACGACGAGCAGCTATGGCAGATCATGAAGCTGTACGCGCTGAGCCGGGTCAGCGACTACCTGATCGAACTTTTCTGCCCCGCGGGGGACCCGCCCCAGGGATTCGGAGTCACCGGAGGACGCCCCGTCATCGAGGGCAGTTCCACCCACAGGCTGGAACTCGGCGGGTGGCGGATCAACGCCACCCCAGGGTGGATCGGCTCTCGCAGGGTGGATCCCGGCGGGCTGGCCGCCTACACCGGCTTCTTCGCCGGCATCGGGCTGACCCCGTTCGAGCACGCCGAGGCGTTCTCCCCGTTCCACCACGAGATCTTCGCCGTGGTTCAGGATCCCTCCACGACGCGCGTGACCGTTGAGGAGGTGCTGTGGCCCGGTTTCTGGTTCGGTGACCTGCTGTTCAGCCGCGCCGGTGTGCGGGTGCGGGCACCACGGCACCTGATCGACGCCGCGGTGGCCACCACCTCGACGCTGTACTTCACCTACCGCCGCGAGCCGCGTCCCACCAGAGACCCGTCGCACGGCTGGGGATCCAACTCGCAATGGCGCACGGAATTCCACCGGTTCTACTCCGACGAGGACGGCCTGCACCTCAACTGGGACGGTCAGGTGGACATCGGCGAAGACCCTCCACAACAGCCGACCGACCAACTCGACGACCCGGCCCCCCTGGACCAGCGCCGCGAACTGCTACTGCACCGCTGTTTCGTCCGCAGTACGCTGCCACGCGACGAGGACGACCGGTTTCCTTACGACGACCGGCTCAGCCTCACCACCGCGGAGTGGCCGCTGCGGCCAGAGTCGATCGTGCACGTGCCACAGGCACGGTGAGGTTCCCGAGACGAGGGCCGGCGGCCGTCACTTCTTGTACGGGGCCACCTTCTCGCGCAGCTCCTGCATGGTGCCCTGGAGGAGCTGCCGGAGCCGGTCGCGGTCGGCGCCGTCGGCGTCGGCGTAGTCGTCGATGTCGATGAGCTGCTTCTTCGTGGCGGTGATCGAGTTGAGCTGGTGGTCGAGCTTGACGTCGCCGAACCACGGGCTGCGCAGCATGTTCGCCATGTCGGTCCGGAACATCGCCACCAGATCGTCGGGGTCGGCGATGTGGTTCTTGACCTCGGCGACGAACGTCAGCGTCGCCTTGCTGCCGAGGACGGCCTGCTGGAGCACGCCGTCCCCCGTCTTGCGGTCCAGCACGATCGTGAAGCTGTACAGGACCGGGTCGTTCACCGGCTTGAACCGGACGTACTGCAGGTCCGCGCCGGACTTGATCCCGATGACGGGGCACCCCAGGTGCGCCATCGTGAACACCATCTCGCCGATGAGGGCCTCGTCCTTGCTCTCCCGCTCCTCGGCGCTGTTCTTGAACTTGTTGATCATCGAAAGCATGGCGGTCCTCCGGTTCAGGCGGCGATGCGGCCGTGCAGGTACTTCGCGCAGGCCTGGGTGACGGCGGCGATGTGCTCCTGCAGGACGGGGTACTTCACCGTGTAGTGGTCGGCGAAGTACTGGTCCAGGTCCAGCAGCAGGGGCACCTGCACGTAGACGTAGCCGGACGCGATGTCCGCGTCGACGGTGAACACGCCGGGTTCTCCGACGTCCAGGAAGCCGCTCTTCACCTCGGACTTCAGTGCCTGCCACACCGTCCGGGCGTCCCGCACGTACTCGCCGTAGGCGATCGTCACGGCCGCGTGCTGGCCGAGCGTCTTTGCGGCCGTGACGGTGCCGGCCCGGTGCGTGAGCTGGAACATCAGGCGGTGCTTGCGTTCCCGGTGCTGGAACCGCAGGTAGTGGTGGTTGCCGTCGGAGTTCAGGTCGATGAGGGCGTTGCCGTGGGCGACCGCCGCGGTGATCACGGCGCCGACGAGAAGATCGTCGATCTCGCGGGTGTGGAGCTCCTCGGAGAAACGCTCCCAGCTGCGGTGGACCAACCGGCCGAAGACCTGGTCGAGCTGCTCGCTCACGATCACCTTTCGTCGGGGAGGATCAGGGGACGAAGGTGAGACTCCCGAACCGCCACGCCGGTTTCATGATCTGCCAAGTAGACCGCCCGAGCCGGATATTCCGCGCTACCGACCCGGTTCCGCCTCCCGCGTCGCCTGACCGGCTCGGTGGAAAGTGCCACCGGCCCGGCGCGGGGCTCACTGATCACTGGATGGAGCTCGGTCCGACGCCTGTGAATCCGGCTCGTGGGCCACGACCTTCGCCATGGCGCCCGGCCGGTGATCTCCCTTGACGGCGACGCAGATCCCGAAGACCCGTTCGCGTCCTGTCCAGCCGTTGATCCGGCCGCGGTTGTTGCTGATCTGTACGCGGCCCCTGGCGGGATCGAGGGCCGAGACGAGGTGCAGGTAGACCGTCCCGGCCACGCGGGCGAGCACGATGTCACCGACCTCCAGTCTCGCCGGATCGACAGGCGCGACGGTGACCAGATCCCCGCTCCTGATCAGCGGGACCATCGAGGACCCTGAGGGCCGGAAATCCACGGTCGCGCCCTCGGCGACCCTGGCGGCGATCATCTCCATCTTCCCCACATGAGCAGGATGCGGACCTTCGCACCTGCGTGTCCATCGACTTTCCCTCCACGTCCGGGGCCGGGAGATCGGGATGACTCGACGCGCGGAGCTTGCGACCGTCCGGGGTCTCCGGACTGTATCGGCGGGGGAGTGTGAAAGAGCCCCCACCGATCAAGCGGAACAAACTAGGAGAAAACCAACATGCGTGAGCACACAGACCCGAAGGTGCTGGCAGCCGACTGGGCGGATCCCGAGACGGACCCGACCAGGATCAACTGGCCGGCCCGGCAGCGGTTGGCCTTGATCCCCTTCGAGGTGGTCGACGGCCGTCCGGTCAACCCGTGCGAGAAGACGCCCATCCAGCGTGGTCGCAACCTGCTGGGCGGCTGGGCCGAGAACCGCACCTCGGACGCGCTCGCCTCGGTTCGGGACGAACACGGCAACCGCTGGATCGTCCTGGTCGAGCGGAACCGCGGTCGCGGCTGGGGCCTCCCCGGCGGCTTCCAGGACCCGGGTGAGACCTCCGTGATCGCGGCGTGCCGCGAGCTGCGCGAGGAAGCGAGCTTGGACCTGCGGCGCCTGGTGTGGTACGCGACCAAGCCGCGTTACGTGCACAGCAAGCGCTCGTCGGACGAGGCCTGGATCGTCACCGTGCCGTGCACGGTGGACCTGGGAACGCTGAACCGGCGCGACTTCCCGAGGGTGTTCCCTCGGGACGACGCGAAGCAGGCGGCCTGGGTGCGTGCCAACACGCTCCAGGAGCTGACCGCCGATCTGAAGGACTTCCACGGAGGTGAGGTGACCTCCAAGAACCACGTCGGCATGCTCACCGACTGGTTCGCGGCGGCCTGAGGACCGTAACCGAGTAGGAGGGACGGGTCACCGGCCCTCCTGACACCACCGTCCGGCTTCCGACAGGTCGCCGGCTGACCAACGCACAACTCAGGGCCCGGCGCACACCGCCGGGCCCTGATCTTCGTCCCGACGCCGTCCACCCGAACCCACGGCCTCCCCAAGCCGCCGGCCCCGCTTCCGGCACATCGTCGTGGACGAGGCGCAGGACCTCGCCGCCGCGCACTGGAGGATGCTGCGCGCCATCGTCCCCGGCGTGGAGGCCCGCCTCGCCCGCGCGGGCATCCCCGCCACCCGCGCCCGCGACACCCTTCACATCACCTGGCACGGCACCCCGGCCCCTTCCTCAGCGCCCCCCCACTGAGCCGACGAGAAGAGCGCGGGCGGATCCAGAGGACCGCCCGCGCTCGACTTGACACGGGTCCCCGTCACGAGGACCCGGAAGGTCACTCGGCCGGCACCCTCGCGACCGCGAACACGTTCTGCCCGAAGCGCAACGGCAGCCGGTCGAACAGCCGGCTCAGCGGAACGACCAGGCGGTCGTACAGCCTCACCAGCCGCGGGTCGGCGAAGTCGGCCGTGCGGCCGACCATGACGCGGTTGAACAGCCCACCCAGGAGGTTGACGGGTCGGCTGATCTCCACTTCCAGCCCGGCGAGCCGAAGCCTCTCGGCCAGGCCCTCCGGCGTGTACCGCCGTAGGCGTCCGGCCTGGTCGCGATCGAAATCGCTGAACAGTTCCGGATATCCGGCTTCCCAGACGACGACCCGGCCACCCGGCACGAGAACATCGCCGAGCCCCGCGATCGTCTCGACGTCGTGTTCGAGATGCCCGAGGACGTTGACCAGAAGCACCGTGTCGACGGGCGCGATGTCGGGCCGGCCCGGCAGGCTCAGACCCAGAACCTCGGCGTCGGTGAAGCGCCGACGCAGGTGTTCGACCCAGCCCTGCTCGTGGTCGGTCAGCACCAGGCGTTCGAGCTTGGCGCCCCGCCGCACGATCCGGGCGACCAGTTCGCCCGTCTGCGCCCCGGCGTCGAGCACCGAACGGCCGAGGAACGGCGTCACCCACGCGGCCTGGTAGCCGCGGTAGCGATCGGCGTCCCCGCTGGACCGCCACGACGGAATCAGCGCGGCGTCCAGGTGACCGTCGCCGTCACCGGCGGTCGGCTTGACGGGCTCCCTCTTCTCGATGAACGGTCGGAGAGAGTCCAGCAGAGGCAAACAAGCCATGATCGTCCTCCATTTCGTTTGGGCGTGGCCCCCGATGCGTTCACCGGCGGTCCACACAACTTCCCCTACTGACAGTCGGCCCGCGATCTTCACTCGCAACCACGGCCCCAAGAAGAAGGGGAGAGAGAACCCAAACCCTCAAGAACGACAGGCACCCGATCCGCAGAATCGGAATCGCCTGCGAGCAGGCTCCATCTGCAAGCTCACGCGCCGCAGGGAATACAAGGGACCGCGCTCACCGGCGCCCGCCCCGCCATCACTCGACCATCTAGGCCGCTCGAACACCTGCTCGCGCCGAGGGAACCTGCACGACCGCCACGTGATCCAAGAACGCTGTCCAAACTGAAAAGCCGCGTCCGGGGACCCGGACCGGCACCAGCACGACCGCCTCACCCGCCGACCCGCCGCCAGCGCAGGGCGACCGGCCCAGCGCCACCCCGCGGCACCACACCGAACGACCCGCCCCAGCCCACCGCGTCGCCGACGAACCTGAAATCAGCACCTCATCAAACGGGAGGACGAGACGCAGCCTCCACGCCACGCAGAGAGGAACTCAACACACCACCACGCATGAGTATGCGATGCTCCGAGAACTCAAACCCGAAGAGCGGCTCTACCCGGCGCCAGCGCTCGCGAGATCCGTAGCGAGAGCCCCAGCCCGCCAAACCGTCGCAAGCCACTCTTTGCTACAGGACGTAGTTCAGCGACCTCGTGAACGGATCTTGTTGAGGAGAGTGCGCCACTCGTCCGCGGTGAATTCCAAGATTGGCCCGTTGTCATCAAGCTTGGTGTCCCGGACACCGACGGTGCCATCGGCGGCTTGGCCTACCTCTACGCAATGACCATCAGGGTTGCTGTGGCTGGATTTGTGCCAGGCGAAGTAGTGCATGCTCATGTTCACGATCCTGTCTGGTCTGCCAGTTGGTTGGCTACCCGTTCGAGGAAGGCGATGCTGGCATCTGGGGGCAGTGCAACCTCCCGTAGGCGGTCGTACATCCCGGTATACCTCTCGACCTCACGACGCTGGTTGAGAACGAGATCAGTGGTGACGGTGTCGACCACTGCCATAGGCGGGTCTCCAGGCTCGGCGAAGGTGTAGAGGTAGAACGACGACTGCGGGAGGAGACCTCCAGGGATGCGGACGTCGTGCATCAGCACTCGTACGGTGACCTTCTCTTGCTCGGAGAGCAGGCTGACCATGTGCCGAAGCTGGGTGGCCATAACTGCTGGAGGAACCGCCAGCCTGTGGATTACGGACTCGTCCAAGACGGTCTCGTACGACGGACCATCCGGCCTCAAGAGCTCGCGCTGTCGATACTCACGAGCTTCGGTCATACGTTCCGGCTGGTAATCGGGACTTCCCTGGCTCTCGTCGAGCTCGATGAGAGCCTCGATGAACGGGCGGCACTGCAGAGCGCCGGGCAGCGCGGTCTGGTCGTAGCTGCGGACAGTACTGGCGTTGTATTCGAGGTCGGCCGCGAGCTTCTGACGGGGACCCATGGACATGCCGTAGCGATCCCACCAGCCTTTCTGTGCGGCATCGCGGGCGAGTTGGAGAAGGCGGTCGTACTGGCTGCCGGTGATCTCGAGGGCGTCGAGCATGTTCATGATCTCGGCCAGGTCGGGACGAATCTGGGCGTTCTCCAGGCGGGTGATCTTCGTCCGGGAGTGGAAGACCAGGCGGGCGAGACCGTCGGTCGTGAGGCCGCGGCTCTCCCGGAGTTTGCGGATCTCGACCGCCAGCCGGCGGCGGCGGACGTAGGGGCTAGGCATGGCCGTCCTCCCGATATCGCGTCGAACACGGACCGTGCTGATCGCTAACTCGCTGCAATCGAACGTTGCAGGCAAGAGTAAAGTCACGCCCCGACAAAAGCGCGCCTCACCGGCGCGCCCTTGAAATCCGCACGTGCGGGAATTGGAAGTCGCATCTTCGGTCAGTCCGCTTCGGCGGTTTAGGTCCGTATCCGCAACGCGTCCATACCGGGGTGTTTCGGGAACAAGTGGGAAGTCTCGATGTGCAGAGTTGCTTCTTCCTGGCGTTGCTCCCGGCCGTCGTCGCGTCCGAAGAGCGTCGCCAGACCAGTACGGCCTACAACAAACGCACCACTACGTTGCCACTGGCACGCGCGTGCCAGGCCCGCCGAGTGCGCTTGGCAGATTATGCCGGTCTTCTCAGAGCCGTTGCCTTTACGCTTCACGTATGGTCGCTAAACGCCCTAATCCGAAGAAGGACAAGGCCGCTCGTCGCCGCCGTCCATCCCGTCCACCATTGCTGGTTTTGCCCGGGGCAAGCGGCGGAGTTCTGACGGCCGCCGGCTTGTCGGAGGGGCTGGTGACGGCCAGCGGAGTGCGGATCCGCGCGGCGCGGGCTGAAGACGTCGCGGCCGCGCGACGGCTGATTGCGTTGACCGGGAGTGGGGTCATCCTGGAGGACAGGCTCTCCGCCGCGGTTTCGGACGGGACCCTGGGCGCCGCAGTGAGGAAGGGGCTTTCCGGTGGCGAGGACGCGCTGACCTACGAACTGGCGTCGGCGATGTCGCAGGAGGGCGAAGGGACGGTTGAGGGCCTGCTCGTCGGGGCTGACATGCGTGCTGGTCGCCGAGCACCCGGAGGCCGGGGTGGTGGGCGCGCTGCTGGTGCTGCCGCCGGCGCGGGTGCTGTCGCATGCCGGACTTCCGGAGATGGAGTCTGTCTTCGGCCTGTTGCAAATCATCAAGCTCAAGGCCGTCGCGGTCGACCCGGCCCACCGTTCGAGCGGGGTCGCCGCGGCTCTCATCGCCGCCTGCCGCCAGCTCTACACCCAACTCGGCTACACGCTGCTCTACGGCCAGTTCGAGGTCGGGAGCGGACTGGAGACGTACTACCGCCGGCAGCGCCTCACGGTGCTGCCCGAGGGACAGGGCGTCAGCCTGACGATGTTCAGCGTCCCGGTCGGCATTCACACCTCGCCGACAGAACGCTTCTTTGTCTGCGACCTGGACTGAACGCGGGGCTGCCCGCGGACAACCGGGTGGAGGTGGCCGCGCGACCGCAGCAATACGGATGCACGGCAAACGCAACCAGGCGCGCACGTTCCCGATTGAGGCGCCGGCGGCGCCTCACTGCTGAACCACCTCGCCGAGGGCGGCCCGTGAAAACGGCCCCTGTGGCGCGGGCACCTGACGGAAGATGGCTGATCAGCCAACTATTCCAGTAGTTCGTCCGCGTCTGCGCGAATCTGCACCATGAAGGCATGGAGTTCGGCGTCGCTGTAGTTGGCCTGCGCGTTCAGAGCTGAAAGCAAAATGATCTGGTGACCGAGAACCGTTTCGTCGTCAAAGTCCGGGAGAGGACCTCGGCCCAGGGCGTGCAGGATCACCTGTTCTGCGACATCCGGGTTGACCGCGTCTGAAGATTCATCGCCTGCCGCGCGCACCACTGCGACGAATTCGATGATCTCTGAGCGGTCGGCTGCTTTCCCGTCCCTGACGAACCGCCGCCGGATAGCCTCGAACAGCCCCGCCGCCAACAGTGCCGCATAACCAACGTTGTCGGTCTGATCGAGCTTGTTGAACAGCCGCAGATGTTCTTCCAGAGGACGTCCTGCCAGTTGAGCATGAAGAGCCGCCACCTGCTTATCCGTTACCGACATGCTCTGCTCCTATCGATTCAATAGGCTTGCGTCTCGCCAACTATCTCGACTGCTAACACAATGCCGCTGACAGCACAGAGCATCGCGTCGTCATGTCTGGACCTTGAGCCGAGGGTGTTCACTCCTCAGACTGGGTTGCCTCCGCCGGACTGTCATTCCAATACCTGGTCAGCGAGAGCCGCCGCTTCTGCCATAAAGGCATCGAGTTCGGACCCTTCGAATTGTGCCTGGCTGACCAAGGCGGCAAGCAGGATGATCTGATGCTCGAGCAGCGTATTCCCGTCTATCGTGTCGACCGATCCTCTGCCGAGTAGAGTAAGAATGATGCTCTCAGCTACTTCCGGGTTCACGATATGAGCCGAGTCGTCACTTCTAGCGCGTACGCTCGCGATGAAATCGATCACCGTTGCGTCATCTGCAACGTTATTGCCTTCTCTGAAGCGTCGTTCGACGGCTACAACGAAGGCTGCGGCGACCAATGCGGCGTAACCGAGCCTGGCTTGTTCGGGATCGAGTCCATGGAGTAGCCGGCGGTGCTCGTCAACTTGCCCTGCAAGTTGGGTGCGCAACGTGGCCAGGTGCTCGGTGAGAACGGGCATGGTCTTTCTCTGCGGCTACTCGGTTAGGCTTTTGAACTTCACGAGACGGCCGAAGTGGAGGCAGCGTCGCGACGTGCCGCAAGCCACTCCTCGGTATAGGCGGTGACCTCGTCAATGAACTGCTCCAGGCCAGCCCGATCGAGATCCATCTCAGCGACGAGGTAGAGCAAGATGAAGACCTGGGCATGCAGAGTGGCCGACACGTCCTCAGGGACGGTTTGCTTCAGAGGAGGTGCGTCGACGGCGCGGCGTACCATGTCCTCGGCCACGAGCGGATTGATCGGGAACGCGTCCTCGCTGGCTGCGATCCGAACGTCGGCGACGAACCGAACAAGCTGACCCACGATGTAAGGCTGGGCGAACTTTCGACGCACCGCAACCTCGAAGGCGCAGAAGAGCAGCGACATGTATCCGGCCGCCGTCTCGTCGTCCACCTGCATCTCGTCCTGTAGAGGCACCCAAGCCTCGGGTCCCTCCAGTAGGAACGACCGCAAAGCGAGGATGTTCTCCTCGCCGATATGAACTGCCGAGTAATCCATTACTTGAGCAACTCTTCGGCAAGCGAACGTGCGCTCTGCAAGAACGCGTCGAGTTCGGCTGGAGTAAACTGTTTTTCGCCCACTATAGCCGCCACTATGACAATTTGGTGACCGAACTTGACGCCCGGTTCGGCGTCGATCATCTCGCCTTTTCCAAGCAAGTCTCGTATCATGCTTTCCGCGAGACTGGGGTTGATCAGATCGGAGGATTCGTCGTTTCCTTCTCGCAATTGTGCGACGAAGTCAATGATCTGAGTGTCGTCTGCAACTTCGCCGTCTTTTATAAAATATTGCTCGGCGGCTTCAATGAAAGCTGCTGCGATGAGAACAGGGTAAAACTCGTTGACCTCAGTGGAATCAAGTTGCTCCATAAGTCTGAGATGCTCTGCGCGGTTTCCTCTAAGCTGAGCCCGCAGTACTGCGACCTGTTCGTCAGTGATCGGCATGCTCTCTCCTTCTTGAGTTCTTTGCAATATTTATGGCGAAACGGACGATCTCTGTCAGGACGATCACCGTGCCTACGGCGCCGATGACAGTATCTCCGGCCTTGATTTTCTCGTCAGGGGCCTTTATGTGATCAGTGTTGAGGCGAGCTCCGCACGATTGCCCAGTCGGTTTTACTCGCTCCAGTTTATTCTGGGCCGGCGTGGAGAACTTTTCTATAGAATCTCTTGTGTCGTCTGCTTTGTCGACGAATTTTTTGAGTTCGCCGCGAAGTCGAGATAGTTTGTCGGGGCTTCTTTCTTGGTAATCGCGAGAGGCTCGGTCGTCTTCGGGACGGCGGAGTTCGCCTCTGCCCGGGGTCTCGGTGTCGGCGTCCGGGCGGCCTGGCGGGATCGGTCTTCCGTCGCGGTCAAGGGTGATCGTGACTTGTCCGGCGAATCGGCTCGGCTCTATGTCCGTCGATTGTTCTTGGTGAGGCGTTAGTTCTGTGCCGGATTCCTCTCTTTCGCCCGTCTGCTCGGCCTCTTGATCGGGTGGGTCGGTTTCGTCGGTGGACTCGATCGACTCCGTGCCCTCGGCAGTTTTACCATGGCCGTCGCCCTGTTCACCGGGAGGCTCTGGGGGCGGGACGTTATCGCCGGTTCCTTCGAGAGGAGGCGTGGTCTCGACGGGGGGTTTCGGGTCGTCTGTCTCGTTGCCCGTGGTTCCGTCGGTGGCCTTGGGCTCCGGGGGTTCGGTGCCCTGGTCTTTGGTCTCGGGGCCGGTGGAGGAGGCCTCGCGGCCGGGTTCGGGAACGCCGGTGCCGGTCTCGGCGGCGGGATCGATGGGGTGGCCGGTTTCTGAGCCTGGGGGCGTCCCGTCTTTCCCGTCTCCGGGCTGGTCGTCGTCGGGCAGTGAGGCGTCCGCTGGTGGTTCGGTCGGCGGGTCGCCGCCGCCGTCGCCGGAGCCAGAGGAGTCCTTCGGGACGAGCGGCTCGTGCTCCTGATCTTGCGGGCGCGGTACCTCGGGTGCCGGGGGCTCCGCCTCTACTTCGGGGGTCCCAGACGCGGGCTGATCGCGGCCGCCGGACCCCTCACCATTGCCGGACGCGTCACCGCCGCCGCCGGGAGTCTCACTGCCGCCGATAGCGCCAGGCGGTGTCTCGGCGCCCGGGGGTTGTGCTTCCGGTCCGCGCCCGTTCGACCCCGCGTCCTGGTTCTGCGGCGTAACTCCGCTGTCACCGCTTTCGGCGGTGGTTCCTTCTCCGGGTCCGTTGGTGGTCCGGGTGTCCTGGAATAGGGCTCGCCGTTCTTCCGCGGTCGCCTCTTGCCACTCTCGGGCGGCGGCGAGGCTTGCCCGGCGGGAGCCGGGCGGGAACTGAGAAGCCTCGGCCGCGCGGGTGCTCGGCTGCTCGGAGGACGCGGGGTCGTCGGTGGTCTCGCCTTTGTCCTTACCGCCGTCCTGCCCTTCCGCCTTGCCCGGCTCGGGCCGATCGGTCTTGGAACCGCGGTCGTCGGTGCCCAGCTCGCCCTCGTCTTGCCGAGGGTTCTCGGTCTTGGCCTGGCCGGGCTTTTCCGCCTCCGTGCTGCCTGCGCCTGTCTCTGGTTCCTTCTTGGTCTTCGGGTCGGCTTCGGACGGCGGGTCACCGGGGGTCTGGGGCTTCTCCGCGGCCGGGCCGGTGGCGGACTCGTTGGGTCGCGCCTCGCGGCCGCCTCGTTGTTCGTTGCCGACTTCCGAGCGCCCGGGCACCGGCTGACCTGCTGCTTTATAGCTGTCTATGCGGGGCGTTCTGCCGTCTGCTCCGGGAACGGTGGACGTTGATTCGCCGCCGGTGGACGGTTGGGTGGGCTTTTCGGGGGTCTCGGGGCCTTTGCCCGGCCCACCGGGGGGGTTGTCCAAGCCCACGCTCGCAGCCCTTTCCATAGGGGGAAGGCGAACCGGTCGGCCAGACGGTTCACCGGGCGTGTCCGTGACGTGCGGGGCCAACGCCGGATCACACCGGACCCTATGTAATCGTGCACGTGCGAACTTTGCACGTGCCGATATCCCTCTCACCTCCTCCTGGCGCACGTATCCCGCGACTCCGTGTCGGTTTCCCGCTGATTCGTCTGCTTGTTCGGACCGGCCGGATCGGAGCGGCGTCACTCGGCGCGTCATTCAAGCGTTCCGATGATGCGGATTTTGCGCCGATATAGGCGGTATGTTCGCTTTGGGGCGGGCGTGTCCCGCCACGTCTCGCAGCCCGGCGGTGCTCGCGACGGACGCTTTTCACGCCGCCACAGTGTCCCTATTCATCTGCGTTCAGGGTGATCTGGTCGGCCGGTCCAGACGGCCACGGGGTGGCGCGGCCGTCGAAGCCGCCCCTGCCTCCTCGCCCGAATGCGGAAGCTGACGTGCGCAATTTCGCACGTGCGGAGATCGGACGTGAGACCAGCACTCGTTTTAAAGCCCTTGCAAGGGCCGGTAGTGCTCCGATCCTTCGTGCTCGAACGACAACAGAGTGTGACGATGTGCGAGCGGAACAAGGGGTGACCCCGTAGATCCGCAACGTCCACTTCCATCGCGACCCGAGGTGCTCTGATGTCCCTGACCATGCTTCCGGCAGCGCAGCCGGCGCCGCTGTGCTGGCGGCGCTCCTTCCCCGGCGGGCCCGAACAGGCCCGCAACGCCCGCCGGTTTGTGGGTTGCCTGCTGGACGGCTGCCCCTTCCTCGACGACGTCCTGCTGGCCGCCGACGAACTGGTCGTCAACGCGCTGCGGCACTCCAAGTCGGGCCAGGTGGGCGGCTCGTTCACCGTCCAGGTCGTGCGGGACGGCGGCCTGGTCGCGGTGTCGGTCACCGACCAGGGCGGCCCCGGTGAGCCCGCCGCGCTGGACGCCGCCGAGCTGGCCGAGTCCGGCCGGGGCCTGCGCACCATCTCGCTCACCGCCAGGAGCTGGGGATGGCACGGCAACGGCGAGGGCCGGACGGTCACCGCCGTGTTCGCGGGGGAGTGGGCCGCGTGACCGAGCCCGCCTCCTGGACGCACGACCAGGTCCACCTGCGTGTCCACGCCGCGATGACCGCCGCGATGCGCGCCGACCCCCACTCGATCGACGCCGCGCTTGTCCAGACCGGGAGCCTCGACCCCGCCAGCCGGGCGTTCGTCGCCCACTCGCGGCGCCTCGTTCTCGCTTGTACCGCCGCGCTGACCTGCGTCCTCGCCTCCCATCGCCCCGGCGAGAGCGCGCACGGCGAACCGGTGTGCCGCGGCTGCGGGACGCCCGAGTGCCGGACACTGCGCGGCCTCTCCCATGTCCTTGCCGCCTACAGCGTCCGCCCGGCCCTGGTCGACCGCGCCGAGGCGTGGAGGCGCGCGGACGCGCACTTCTGGCGCGGCGGCCGACCTGTCCCGCTGCTCATCGAAGACTTCTCAGACGGCTTCGTCGCCCGCGCCGCCGACAGCCCCGGCGACGACGAGGCCCCACTACTGATCATCGACCGCCACACGGGCGCGCTGAGCCGCTGGCCGTCCATGCCCCTCGACGTCCTCGCCGGCGAATACACCCGCTACCGAGAAGGGCTTTAGACGACCTATGCGCAGGATGCGCACTCGACACTTCTACGCGTGTCCGCGACCGCTCTCCGCGCAGCGGTCCGCGATCAGCGGATGAAGAGTGGAATGCGGCGTGTGGGTGGCATCGTGCGGCCCATATCTGCCAGCCTTTGCCGTATGTTCAGCCGCAGCGAACTCCGAAGCGAGATGCTCTTCACCGCCGCGCACCTCCTGTCCGAATTCCATTCGGATGCGGCTGGTGCCGGTGTCCCCTACCGGGAGCTCCACGATCGGGTTCTGGAAACGAACCCCGAGCTGAAAGGGCACTGGCAGGAGATCGCGGGCGACGCGTGGTATGACACCTCCTACCTCGAACTGCAGTTCGCCAGTATCGGCCTGGTCAAGGCCGGATGGGTGCACAAGACCCAGCGGAAGTGGTTTCCGACCGGTCTGGGGCGTTCGGCGCTGGCGGCCTGTACTGACCCGGCCTCCCTGTCAGCGGAACTGGATCGGATATATGCGTACTGGGAGCGGCACAAGGAGAACTTTCAGACCGCGATGGCGATGGCCGAGGTGCTTCCTGAGGGGCGCTGGGCGTCTGTAACCGACGTCGCTTCCGAAACCGGACTGGCGACCGCCGCTCTCGTCGGCCTGCTGCTCGGGAGCCGGTCCGAAGGCTGGCACCGGCTCCTCTCCGACGACGGCACGCTGCCGCGCGAGGCCCACGCCACCGAGTCCGAGCGAGCACTCTGGCTCCGCATGCTGGAAGAGGAAGGCGCAGCAACCCTCATCGGTGGAGGGGCCGATGCACACCACCGGATGGGCGCGGCCGAGCTGCGGCTCCTGGTGGTCACGGTCCCGGGCCCGGACGACCGAAACCGCAGGGCATGGCTGGTGCGGTCGTCCGGCCTCACGGGCTTGTGGCTCGACGAGGGAGTGTGCTCGCTGCCGGCGGAACGGCTTCGCGACCTGCCGCCGGGTGCTCCACCCGAACAGATCGCCGCGGCGGTCAGGGACGACTACGCGGAGAAGGGCGCGCAGGACCACGACCGGCTCACCGCGCAGTTCCACGCCTTCCTCAGCCGGATGAAAGAGCGCGACATCGTCGTCACCAACGAGGGCAGCCGGATCTACATCGGCGAGATCCAGGGAGGGCCGTCGTTCGTCAGTAGTGTGGGTGAACGCGCGAACCTGCAACGTCCCGTCCGGTGGCATCGCCCCGACCGGCCTCTCGACTACTACGAAGACCTCCCCGACGAGTTCTCCGCACTGGTCAGCAACCCGGACGTCGACATAGTCGACCTCACCTCTCTGCGGGCGGAGTTGGAGAAGCTCCTCGGGGAGCCCGTGGACGTCGTCGAACACGAGATGGTGCTCCACGACGTCAAAGACGCCCTCGCCAAGGAACTCCTGGTCGAGCGGGAGTGGCTGCAGGAATGCGTCGAGCTGCTGCGCGAACGTCCCCAGCTCATCTTCTACGGACCTCCCGGTACCGGGAAGACGTACCTGGCGCGGAAACTCGCCAAGCACCTCGTCGGCGGGCGGCCGGAATGCGTCCAGCTCGTGCAGTTCCACCCGGCCTACGCCTACGAGGACTTCTTCGAGGGCTACCGCCCCAAGAAGGCCGACGACGGCACCGTCTCCTTCGACCTGGTACGCGGACCCTTCCGCCGCCTGGTCAGCGCCGCGCTCTCCCATCCCGGCCGCCCCTACGTCCTGATCATCGACGAGATCAACCGGGGTAACCTCGCGAAGATCTTCGGTGAGCTGTACTTCCTGCTGGAGTACCGCAAGGAACCGATCAACCTGCTCTACGGCTCCGAGGACGGCGAGGGCTTCACGCTCCCGCCCAACGTGATCGTCATCGGCACCATGAACACCGCCGACCGGTCCATCGCCCTCGTGGACGCGGCCATGCGCCGCCGCTTCTGGTTCGTCGAACTCCACCCGGACGCAGCGCCCACCCGGGACATGCTGGCGAAGTGGCTCGCTGACAACGGGCTTTCCGACGAACCGGCGCGGCTGCTCGCCGAGCTCAACAGCCGCATCGAGGACCGCGACTACCGCATCGGCCCGTCCTACCTGATGCGGGAGAGCGCCGCCACCGAAGCAGGCCTGGCGCGGATCTGGCGAACCCAGATCCTGCCGCTGCTCGAAGAGCACCACTACGGCGACGGCATCGACGTCCAGGCGAGGTACGGCTTGGACGCGTTGCGGTGACCGTCGTCCGTCTCCAGGAGAACGCCCCCTGGGCGGAGCACGAACTCACCTCCGGCCAGGCCGCCGCCCTGGCCGCCGCCGAACTGGTGCGGATCGCGCCCGGCCCCCGCCCCGGCCTGTGGCGGCTACGCGACAACGGCCTCATCGGAGCCGCCCGGATCGGTCCTCGCCACGACCCCGTCGAGGTCCGCGTCCGGCCCAAGACGCCCATCGACCGTCTGCTCTTCCTTCTCGGCTACGCGCGGCAACCCCGCGGTTGGCGGCAGAACACGGTGGACGCGGGGGAGCGACCTGACTTGGTTCCCGCCCTGGCCCACGCGTTCGCCCGGTCTGCCGAACGGGCGCTGCGCCAGGGCGTCCTGCTCGGCTACCGCGAGCGGGAGGTGGCGCTGCCGGTCGTCCGCGGGCGCATCCGCATGGTCGACCAGGTGCGGCGGCGCCACGGCCTGCCCCTCCCGGTCGAGGTGCGTTACGACGACTACACCGTCGACATCGCGGAGAACCAGCTCCTCCTCGCCGCCGCCCACCGGCTCCTGCGCCTTCCGGGCGTACCCGCCGGCACCCGGAAGCTGCTCCGCCACCTGCTGCTGAGACTGGACGACGTGACACGACTCGTCCCGGGAAGGCCCCTGCCCGACTGGACGCCGTCCCGCCTTAACACCCGCTACCACACAGCGCTCGGCCTGGCTGGTCTCGTGCTGCGCGGCGCGTCCTACGAACTCGACGACGGAACCACCGTTCGCGTGGATGGGCTGATGCTGGAGATGTGGCGCGTCTTCGAGGACTTCGTGTGCGTCGCTCTCGCCGAGGCGCTCCGTCCGTACGGCGGCACGGTGAAACTCCAGGACAAACGCCACCACCTCGACCGCGCCCATCGCGTACGTCTCCAGCCTGACCTCGTCCTCAACTCCGCCGACGGGCGCCCCGTGACCGTGGTGGATGCGAAGTACAAGACCGGGAAGACGCCCCAAGAGGACCTCTACCAGGTCCTGGCCTACTGCACGGCCATGAGACTGCACCGCGCCTACCTGGTGTACGCGGCCAAGACCGAGACGCACACCCACACCATCACCGGCACGGACGACCTGCAGATCGTAGAAACCGCGCTGGACCTGTCCTCCACCCCTGACGCTCTCTGCACCCAAGTAGCAGCCCTAGCCCACCGAATAGCCTTCGAAGCCGAAACCCTGCCTCCTGTGAGTTCCTGGCCTAACGGGTGAAGCTCCCATTGGGGATGGGGCTGTGATCCGCAGGGCCTCTCTCGTCAAGAGGCCATCATGGCCGCTTCCGCGGCTTCGTGGATCAGTGAGCCTTTTTCAGCGGCAGTTCGATGTGCGCTGATCACAGCATGATCGCGGACGGTGTGGGCGGTGCCGGACGTCAAGAAACCCCTGGTAGGACGGTTGGTCTCTCACAACGTCCCGTCCCCACCAGAGGCCTCACATGCTTTTGTACCGTGCTTCGCTGCCGTTGTCGCGCCGGACCCTGGCCTACGCCACCGGTGTCGTCCGCCGCCACCGCCAGGCCCTCGGCAGCAGGGGCCGGTGCCTGCCCCCGGGCATGCAGGCTCTGATGACCTTGGTCTACCTGCGCAAGGGCGAGACCTACGCCGAGCTGGGCGCCGGATTCGGCGTCTCCACCGCCACCGCGTGGCGCTACGTCAACGAGACCGTCGACCTTCTCGCCGCCCGAGCGCCCAAACTCGGTGCGGCGCTGGCCAGAGCGGTCAAAGCCGGGCTGCCTTACCTGGTGCTGGACGGCACGTTGGTCTCGATCGACAGGGTCGCCGCCGACCGGCCCTACTACTCGGGAAAACACCGCCGCCACGGCATGAACCTCCAGGTCATCGCCGCACCGGACGGGACCTTGCTGTGGGTGTCGGGACCGCTGCGCGGCTCGGTCCACGACCTGACCGCGGCCCGGATCTGGGGCGTCGTCCGGGCACTGGCGGCCACCGGGCTGCTGGTGCTGGCCGACAAGGCCTACCAGGGCGCCGGCGCGCACATCCTCACGCCCTACAAGGGACGCGACAAGCCCGAACCGCAAAAGGACGCCAACCGTGCACACGCCAAGCTCCGCGGCCCCGGCGAACGCGCGAATGCCCAGCTCAAGTCATGGCGAATCCTGCGGAAGCTGCGCTGCTGCCCCCACCGCGCCGGACGCCTCGCCAAGGCCATCCACACCCTGCAACTCCGCGAGACCGCAGCACGCTGAAAAAGGCTCAGTGCATCCACCCCGGCGCCATCGAGGTCGGCCTCGATCACAAGGGAGAACAGCAGCAATTGCTGGATGCCGGCGACTTCTTCTCGGTTCTCGCTGGTGATGGGAGGTTCCTTGAGCGAATCATCGCTGAGGAGGAAACGGATGATGTTCTCTGCCAGGCGTGGGTTGAGTTCGCTAGCGTCTTCGTCGAGCTTTATCCGTTGGTAGGCGACGTACTGGATAACGTCCTTCAATGAGTTGGAGGACGAGAACTTTCTGCGTACCATCGTGCCTAGCGAGAAGGCCAGCAATGTGGAGAAACCTTGACTGCTATTGCCTTCCGTAAGAAGTTCGGTGGCGCATGCTTCCCACTCTTCGTCTGAGCCTAGTATCAGTGCCCGCAAGGCTCGCTTATGTGACTCGGTGATTGCCGGCTCGAATTCACCTGTCATTACGAAATCCGTTTTGTGTCAACGTCGGGTGGCCCTCCGGTCAGTTGTCGCGAGAGATCCAGTCGTCTGCGGTCTCTCTCACCGTCGCCATGAAGGAATCGAGTTCGGCCTCGCCGAAATCTTCGTCGGCGACCAGGCCTCCGAGCACTATGATCTGTGCTCCGAAGAAGATCTTCCTGTCGATGTCGTCTATATCGCCTCTACCGAGAGAATGGCGGATCAACCTCTCCGCGACCACGGGGTCTAGATTCTCCGCGGTGGCCGGAGTTCTGGAACGCAGGTCTGCGACGAATTTGGTGACCTCCTGGTCGCTCGCCGTCTCCTCTCCTCGGATGAAGCGTCGACCAATGGCCTCAAAAACTCCGGCGGCGATGAGAGCGGAGTATTCGTAACCCACCTCCTCGGGCGTCAGTTCTTCGAAGAGGCGGTTGTGGTCTTCGATTCTCCCGGCCAGTTGGGCGTGAAGGGTCGCTGCTTGCTTATCTGTGACAGCCATCCGTGGCTCCCTCGGTTCGAATTATCTTGAGCGAATTTTCTGGGCGAGCTTCCGCCCGCCTTCCATGATGACCATGGTGGCGGTGGCTGCGGCCATAAATGAGTCCTGCGTGGCCCCGTATGTGTGCGGGGAGCCCATGGTGGGCGCGGTGCTGGTCTCCGCGTGACCCGTCGGCGTCGGTGGGCGTGGGCCTAGGAAGCCATTAACGGTATCACGGCTCAAAGCGGATGCGTTCTTCAGGTCGGTGCCCCGCTTCCACGTAGCTCCTCTAGCTCTCTCAGTCCGAGACTCGTTGTCGGTTTCGGATTTTTTTCTTCTGTCGGAGGCTTTTGCGACGACGCCGGGTTCGCGGTCCGCGCCGGTGGGGTCGAGTTCGTCTTGTGTTGCGGATTGTGAGATCTCAGACGTACCGGAAAGCCAGGGTGGGAGTTCGGTGTCGCGGGACTGAGTGGATTCGCCGCTGGTCCTCCTTGCTTGGTCGACCGTCTGGGTGAAGTGCCCATTTGGGTTGTATGTCCCCAGGTAAGGAAGCGTGTTGGGCCCGGTTTTGATTTCCTCCGGCTTCTCGCCGGTTTTACCATGCTCGCCGTCCTGCTCGCCGCCGGTTCGGTCGGCCGGGTTCTCTTTGCCGTCAGGTTCAGGTTGCTCTGTGCCGGAACCTTCCACTGGTTCGGCCGGGGGTTGCTCTTCCGATTCGGGCAGGGGCGGCTCCGCCTCGGGGGCGGGGCGTTCGCCCGGCGTCGGTGGGTCGAGTTCGCCTTCCCCGGGTGGCTCGGCGGCAGACCCCTCGACCTTCGCGGCGCCGGGAGTGCCTTCGCCGATCTGTTCTGGGAGAGGCGGCGGGGCATCGGTATCGGCGGAGTTGTCCGTGGCCTGCGGCTGCTCGGAGGGTGCCGGCGATTCGGGGGGCTGGGGCGTGGGGTCCGGCGTGTCCGTGTCCGGGGTGCTCGTGTTCTGCGCCGGGTCGGTGGTCTCGGTCTGCTGTGGGGTGGCGTCCGTACGGCCGGGGAACTCCCAGCCCGCCGCGATGAGACTCGCGATGCGAGACGGTTGGTTGGGAGAGCCCGGGTTGTCCACATACGGCGTGCGTTCGGGCTGTCCGGGCTCGGCCTTGTCGGTGGTTTCGGGCTTGTCACCGGTGGTCTCGGTTTGCGGCGTGGCGGGCTTTCCGTCGCGCTCACCGCCGGCCTCGCTGCCGCTCCCCGCCGCCTCGGCGGGCGGCCTGTCGGTGTCCAGGGTGAGTGGTGCGTCCTGGTTCGCAGGCTCGCCGGGCCTGGGCTCGCCGGTGTCAGTGGTCGTGCTGCTCTGATCCGTTGCACCGGGGGTCGGAGGAGCTTCTCCGCCGGTAGGCCGGTCGGTGGGATCCTGACCGGCGGTGGTGTTGTCTGCCGGTCGAGACGGGGGTTCCGCGTCGGTGCTTCCCGTGGTGCCGCCCGCTTCGCCGACGGGCTGGGCACGGGGCGACTCCGCACCGGGAGCCGTGTGCGATGCGCCGGCTTCGGTCTTCTGGGGATCCTGGTCTTTTTCGCCCGTGCCCGTTGTTTCGCCGGTTCTGGTCTTGGGGTCGGCCTCGCGGTCCACGGCCTGGGAGCCGGTTTCGGCCTCTGTCTTCTCTCCAGTCCCCTGATCAACTTTGCCGGACGGGTCGTCAGGGGGCGGCTGATTCTCGCCGACAGAATCGGTGGAGGACGACTCGCTGGTTCGCGTCGCGTCGTCGCCGCGCGGGGCGGAGCTCGCGTCCCCTGGGTTCTCGAATTTCCAGCCTGCTGCCCTGAGGCTGTCCATGCGGGGCGTCCTGGACGCTCCCTCGGGGGCGGCCGGGGGTTCGCCACCGGTGGATGGCGGGGTGGGCTTGTCGACAGGGTCGGTGGTCTCTGGGCCTTTGCCCGGCCCACCGGGGTGATCCACGCCCACGCTCGCAGCCCTTTCGTCGGGGGGAGGCGAACCGCTATCGGGCAGAGATCGGACGGCTCGCCGTGCGTGTCCCTTGACGCGCGGGGCTGACGTCACGAGTACACGGCCCCCTATGTAATCGCGCACGTGCGAACTTTGCACGTGCGTACCTCGCCTCTCTGAGCGGCGGAACGCGATCTTGGCGGCTCGGGGCCCTCAACACGACACCATCGTCCAACTTGAATGGTGTGAGTAGAGAAATCAGTGGCGATTGCCATCGTTTTCAACCGTTACGCCCCTGTCTAGTTTGTAGAGGGACGTAATGTTCTCGGGTGGTTTGGGGGATGTGGGGGTGGGGTCGGGCAACTGGGGGGCCTGACTCGGGGTGAAGGTCGGCGGCGCACGCCCTACCATGGCCCGTCGAATGGCCTGGCGTCGTTGGGCGGCGCGGCAGACGGGCCATCACTGCCGGGACGGCGTATTCGGGAGATGGGTGCGATGCCACTACCGGAACATCTGGAACTGCTCGTCACCGACGAGCCGATGCTGGATCTGTGGTCGGTCGGCCCGTGGCGGGTCCCGGACGGGCTGTTCGAGGAGATCGGTGCGCGCGTCGACAAGCTGGTGGCCGATCCGCGGTGCGCGGATCTGACCAGCATCAAGAGCGCCAACCTGAAGACGCCGGCTCCTCTCGTGGTGGCCGAGCTCGTCATCACGATCGAGTTCCTGTTGGGCGCGTCGGCGGTCCGCACCGGTTCGCATTCGTCGCTGAAGCGGCAGTGCCTCGGCGATTACTACAAGACGGGCCGCGGGGCCCTGAGCACTGCCAAGGACTGGTACGTCAGCGGGGGAGAGTTCCTTCCGCTGAACTGGCTGGCCGATGCGCCGGATCTCGATCTCGCGGTGCGGTTGAACCGCGTGTCGCTGGACGTCCTCGAAGGCATAGAGCCGCTGGAGGCGAGGCGGAAGGCGCTGATGCGCCTCTTCGACGACCCGCCACCCGAACTTACCGGCATGAAGCAGGCGGCCCGTGCCGAGGCGTGGGCGGCGCGGGCCGATGACGACACGGTGGCGGCACTTCCTGAACTCGCCGGACCGACCGGATATCTGGAGTGGGTCTGGTCAGGGCTGCGGCCGCTGCACGAGCATCTGCTGGAGGCCGCCCCGCACGAGGAGTCGACGGACCGCCTGCTCATGAGCCTTCTCCGCAATGCCGGGCTCGACGCTGTTCCCGTCGAGCTCTCGGCCGTCCTCGGTGAGGAAGCCTTCCGCGACCTGCTGGACCGTTTCGCCGCCCAGCGCGCCGGTTATGACCGGGACTCCTGGGTGGCCGAGACCGGGGGCTGGCTCGGCAGGGCGTTGGGGGCAGGTGAGCCAGAGGCCTGCAGGCGCTGGCTGGATCTGGCGGCGCGTTTCATGGGCGCGGTCGGCGGTCTTCCTGGGAACGCCCAGTATCCGGACGGAGCCAGGCTTCCGGTCGTGAGCTTCATGCGGCAGCTCAAGCGGCTCCACGCTCCGCGCCGCCGCGTCGTCAACCCGGTGATGTCCACTCTCACGTCGGCCCCTCAACCGCCGGACGATGCGGAACACCAGGACGAGGATGCCTCCTTCGGGCTGGTCGGCCAGCCCGACGTCGTCGCCGCGCTGAAGGGCGTCTCCACGGACGCGGGGAACGTCCGGCTCCTGCTGGTCGGCCCGGACGGCACCGGCAAGCGGGACGCCGCCGCCGAGGTCGCCCGGCTGCTCGCCGGTCGCGTCCCCAAGGACCCGCTCTGGCAGGCCGGCGACCACTACGCCGGCAAGAGCGCCTCGGACGCCACGACGAAGATGATGGACGCCGTCCGGAGCTGCGTCGGCGAACGACTCTTGATCATCGATGGCCTGGACGACCTGGCGCGCGACGACGACGCCGGGGCGGCCGCCCTCGAGGAGCTGCACCGGGCCATCGACGTCCGGGACGGCCTCCACGTCGTCGCGTTGTGCGAGCCGGGCGGCGGCGAGGCGGTCAGCGAGGTCAATCCCGCGCTGGCGCTGCGGTTCACGACGGTGCCCACCCACTCCTTCGACGCCGACGGCTTCGCGGAGCTGTTCCGCCGCGCGCTGCGCGAGCGCGGGGCCTGGGCGGACGAGGACGCGCTGAGCGCGGCGGGAGAACTGCTGGTCCGGACGCCTCCGGTGCGCAATCTCCGCAATGCCCGCCTCGCGCCCTATCTCGCCGGGCTCGTTCTCGCGGCGGTGCGCGAGCGGACGGAACCAGGTGAGGAACTCCTCGTCACGAGTGCCGACCTTCCCGCCTCCCTCGGCGAGGCGGGTAAGGCAGCCGACCCTGTGGCCGAGCTGAACGCGCTGGTCGGCCTGGACGCGGTCAAGCAGGAGATCGAACTCGTCGCCGCCCGCGTCCGGGCCGGGAGGCTGCGCCGGGACGCGGGGCTGCCCGTCGCATCGGCGCCCGCCCTCCACATGGTCTTCACCGGCAACCCCGGCACCGGCAAGACGGTCGTCGCGCGACTGGTCGCCAGGATCTTCAAGGAGCTCGGGGTGCTGTCGTCCGGGCACCTGGTGGAGGCGTCCCGCGCTCAGCTCGTCGGCCGGTACATCGGCCAGACCGCGCCGAAGACCCGCGACGTCGTGCAGAGCGCGGTCGGCGGCGTGCTGTTCATCGACGAGGCGTACTCGCTCACCCGGAGCGCCTCCGAGAACGACTACGGCCCCGAGGCGATCGCCGAACTGCTGAAGGCGCTGGAGGACCATCGCGACGACCTGGTGGTCATCGTCGCCGGGTACGAGAGCGAGATGGAGCGCTTCCTCGGCGCGAATCCGGGTCTGGCCTCCAGGTTCCCCACCAGGGTCCGGTTCCCCGACTTCTCCGACGCCGAACTCGTCGAGATCTTCACCGGCCAGGCCGCCGCGGCGGGCGTGGAGCCGTCCGCGGACGCGCTCGGCAAGGTCACCGAGCTGCTCCGGCGCTCGCCGCGCGTCCGGTCCTTCGGCAACGCCCGCGTCATGCGCAACCTGTGCGAACGCGCCGTCGCGTTGCAGGCCCGCCGACTCACCGCGCTCGACGCGCCCTCCGCCGACGACCTGACCGCCCTCGGCCCGCAGGACATCCCGGACGTGCTGAGCGGCACCACCCGCGTCCAGCCCGTCAACGACCCGTTCGCCGAACTCGACGCGCTCGTCGGGCTGGACGAGGTCAAGGAGGAGGTCCACCGGCTGATCGCCGAGGCCCACGCGGCCGACCTGCGCCGCGACGTCGGCGCGAAGCCCGCCGCGCCCACCCGGCACATGGTGTTCACCGGCAATCCCGGCACCGCCAAGACGACCGTCGCCCGGCTCGTCGCGGCCGTCTACGCGGAGCTGGGCCTGCTGTCCAGCGGCCACATGGTCGAGGCGTCCCGCGTCGATCTGGTCGGCCCGTATCTCGGGCAGACCGCGCCCCGCGTCCGCGCCGTCGTGGAGCAGGCCCTGGGCGGCGTCCTCTTCGTGGACGAGGCGTACGCGCTGGCGTCCGACGCCTACGGGCAGGAGGCCATCGCCACCCTGATCCAGCTCATGGAGGAGTACCGGGGCGACCTCGTCGTCATCGCCGCGGGATACGAACGCGAGATGCGCCGCTTCCTCGCCGCCAACTCGGGCTTGGAATCACGCTTCCCCAAGCGCATCGCCTTCCCCGACTACACCGACACCGAACTCGCCGAGATCTTCCGGCACCTCGCCGCGGCCGAAGGGTTCACCCTGGCCCCGGACGTCCCCGACCGGCTCCGCGCCCTGCTCCGCACCAGTTCACGCGGGCCGTCCTTCGGCAACGGCCGGCTCATGCGCAACCTCCTCGACGCCGCCATCGCCAGGCAGGCGCAGCGCATCACCGCCGGCGACCGCCCGGACGACGCCGAGATCACCACGCTGCGCGCCGCCGACCTGCGACCCGTCACCCCCGAGACGCGTTCCAAGAACGTGGGCCTGTATCTCTGACTCGGGCCTATGGCTGCGGGTCGGCGGGGCAGGACTGGACGCTCGGGAGCGCGCCGGTGACCAGGTAGCGGTCGATGCCGGAGGTCGCGCAGCGGTTGCGGAGGTAGGCGGTGTGCCCGTCGCCGTCGTAGGCGAGGACCTGCGAGCCACGGATGCCGCGGCTCAGGCTCCTCGCCCACCCCAGGGGCGTGGCCGGGTCGTGGGTGTTGCCCACCAGCAGGACGGGCGGCGCGTCGCGGATGTGCACCGGACGCTGAGGATCGGCCGGGCGGACGGGCCAGCCGATGCACCCGGTCGTCATGTCCCAGAACTCCGACGTCCCGCCCATGTGCGGGGCACGCCGCCGGACCATGCGCTCACGCCTGCGCAACTCGCCGAAGCCGGACACTTGCGGGTCGATGTCCTGGCACAGGATCGCTCTGTAGGCGGCCGTGCTCGCCGGGTCGTAAAGCGCCTGGTCCCGCATCCGCCCGAGCAGCGAGGAATCGTCCCTGTCGGCTTCGGCGATGCCCCTTGCGAGCCCCTGCCCAAACTCGGGGAAGAGCGTCAGCATCGCGTAGACGCTGTAGCGCAGTTCCTCGGCTGTCAGCGGCCGCCCACCGGGGACCGGCAGGGGACGGCGTTCGGCCCTGTGAACGAGCGCGTCCCACACTTTCGCGACGGGACGGCCGTGCAGTTCGCAGTCGGTTGTCCGCGCGCACCAGGCCGCGAACCGGTCGAAGGAGTCCTCTACGGCCGATGCCGCCTGGCCCGTCAGACGGCGGGACGGCATGCCGTGGTCCACTACACCGTCCAGTGCCATGGTGCGGATGCGGTCGGGGAACAGCCGCGCGTACTGGGTGCCGAGCATGCTGCCGTACGACCGTCCCAGGTAGCTGACCTTCCTTTCCCCCAGAGCGGCGCGCACGGCGTCGAAGTCACGCGCCACGCTCATGGTGTCGACGTACCGGATGAGCGGATCGCAGCTCTTTCCGACCGCCCTGTTCCGGGCCACCATGCGCTCATACTCACGCTCGGTGCTGGGAAACTGGGTCATTTGCGGATCGTGCACGGGCATCCTGCAAGAGATCTGTCCGCTGCCGCCGACACCCCGCGGGTCGATGCCGACGATGTCGAACCGCTCCCGCAACCGGGGTGAGAAGAACTGCGGTGCCCAGTCGCGGACCAGGTCGGCAGCGCCCGTGCCGGGGCCGCCGGGGTTGTACAGCAGCGTGCCGACACGGGCCTTGGTCGCCTTCCGGCGGGTCACGGCCAGCGAGAGCTTCCGCCCGTCCGGGTGGGACCAGTCCATGGGCACCGTCACCGTCCCGCACTCGGCGCCGGTGCTCCCGCAGGCCCGCCAGGCGATCGTGCTCGCCGCCGCGCTTCCCGGGACGGCCATCAAGGGCGGGATGGTCAGGGCGAACGCCGCCAGCACAGAGGGTCGCTTCATGCAGATCGATCTTGCTGATGCGGCGCGGCCGGCGCATCGGCCGGACGGTCGCGTCCCGGCCCGCGGGCATCGGCCGTTCGGCCGATGCTCACGCCACCGGAGGCCGCTGCCGCGTTACCGTTCTGGAGAATTCTCGCCTACCGAGGAGCCGCCTTGAGGCCGCCGATGTGCTTCATCTGTCTACGCACCCCCGACGACGAGGCTTCGTTCTCGTCGTTCGAAACCATCCGGTTCGCGCTCACCCCGCAGGAGGAGGCGGCCTCCCGGGAACGAGATCGGGAGGGCTGGGTCGGTCATCCTTCGGAGGTGGAATGGTTCTGCCACGAGCACTCCGCATTGGCCAGGAAGCATTCGCATCTGCACTGGCGAGAGGCCATGGAACTGCTGGCACAGCAGCGCCGGCAGCCTGGCGAGGCGCGCTGAATTCGTTAAACCGGGTGCGGGGGGCCATGGCCGGGTGCGTCCGGCGGCCAGCTGGCCGGCCTGACCGTCAGGTGGAGGCCGCCGAGCCATGCGGGACCGGTCTTCGATATCACGCGGACCGTGACCGGGACGCCTCTGGAAGGGCGGGTCGGGAACTCGCCCGGCGGGGCGGACCGGGTCAGATAAGCGAGGCCCTGGCGCAGGAAGGCCCGCGGCCCCGGATCGAGGTGACCCGCCCACGGCGGCTCGGTCTCGCCGCGCAGCCAGGCATAGCAGGCCATCGCGTAGCCGAACTCGCGCTCCGTCAGATACCCGAGCCGCGAATAGCCGTCGTTGCGGGCCGCGTTCAGGGTGCGCTCGTCCAGATCGCCGAGCGGCTGGACGGAGAAACCGCGGGAGGTCTCGCCGAATCTCAGCGCGGCGTTCGTGCTGAAGACGCCGAACCCGAAATAGACGGTGAGGAGATCGGTGAGCCGCTCGTGGTCCTTGCGCCCGGTAGTGATCCGCTCCTCGCCGAGGAGGCGGACGTGGCACAGTTCGTGCGCGATCACGGCGATCAGGTAGGGGGCGTCGGACGCCTCCGTCACGTCCAGCCCGATGACCGCCCGGCCGTCCTCGACGTAGTAGTGCCCGACCGCGCGCGTGCCCTCGCTCGCCGTCGCGTCCTCGCCCTCACGGTCGAACAGTTCCACGATGAGCTCGGACCGGTCGATCCCCATCAGCCCGCACATCCTGGCGACCACGTCGTCGATCTGCTTCGGCGTGCCGGTGTAGCCGGAGGGGTACAGATCGAGCCGGGGCAGGACGATCGGCCGCAACGCCGGTTCGCGGCCGAACTCCCGGACGAACCAGGCGATCGACGCCTCGATCCACGCCTGATGCGCGACGCCGACCGGACACTCGGTGCTGATCGCCGGCGACCACGGCGGGGGCGTCTCGCGTCTCTCGCTCATCGGGGCTCCTGACGGTCGTTCTTCCCTCGTCCGGCCCGGTCGTGCAGAGTTTTATCACGCGTTCCTATCATCTTGTTGACATTGGCCATAAATGGCCTGTCGATGCCGGAGAAATGGCGTGACAAGCGCACCCGCCGGTGCGGGTTCGCCCACCTTGGAGCCGAAACCCTAGGGCCCGTGATCAAGGTGCGCGGCGACGACCTGCCGCGCCGCGGACGGCCCGTGCCGGTCGTGGGGCCGTTGCCTGCCTCCTCCGGCCTGTCGGTACTCGAATGGCCTTTTCTGGCCGCACGGCCAAATCCCTCTCGTCACGAGTGCCGAAGCTCATGGAGTATTGATTCGCGGACCGCGCTGCGGCAGAAGGCGTCCCTCACCGGAAGATCATTCGGTTTGGTCGTCCGCCCTCGACGGAACGCGGATAGGGGAGGAATCCATGGGTGAGCTCGGTCTTGCCGAGAGCATTGCCGCGCTTCGCGCGGAGTTGATGGAGGCTCTGGAGGCGGGGAAGGGGTCGGAGTTCGCTTTCGGTGTCGGCCAGATCCAGCTGGAGTTCCACGTCGGGGTCACGCGCCAGGGCGGGGCGTCCGGCAAGGCGAAGTTCTGGGTTCTCGAACTGGGCGGCGACGGGTCCTACCGGCGCGAGGAGATGCAGCGCGTGACGGTGACGCTGGAGCCGCCGCTCGACGGCGACGGACGCCCGATCAAGGTGACCCGGGACCTGGGGAACAAGCCCTGAGATGGCCGAGCTCACGGCCCGTGCGGTCGAGATCCTGCGCCGGAGTCCCGCCGGCCGGTGGAACGTGGGCTCCGGCTACCTGGTCGGACGGCGGTGGGTGCTGTCGGCGGCGCACAACGTCATGGACGCCGCGACGCTGCTCGTCCGGCGGGTGGACGAGACGGAGCTTCCGGCCGAAGTCGTCATGGTGGACGAACCCGGAGACATCGCCCTACTGGCGGTGTCGGGGGATTCCGTGCCGGACGACCTGCCCCCGGTCCGTTTCGCCCGGGTCGACCGCTCCCGGACGGGCCAGGTCGGCCCGTGCTGGGCGATCGGCTTTCCCAGGTGGAAGGAACGTCCGCGGGGCCCGTCCGAGGTCCCGCGGCGTGAAAGCGCTCAGGTGAGCGGCTCCATCCCGACGGGCTCGAACCTTCGCGCGAACCTCATGGAGTTGGGCGTTTCCCGCATGCCGCAATCGGCCGGCGGGCGAGGCGTCAGCGAATGGCAGGGAATGTCCGGGGCCCTGGTATTCGCCGACGACGGCTCAGGCGACGAATTCGCCGTCGGCCTGGTGGTGGAGCACCATTTGTCAGAGGGGCCGTCCGTCCTCACCGTCGCCCCGCTGGACCGCTGGGCCGACATGATGCGCGACACGCCCTGGGGGCGGGAACTCGGGCTGGGGAACCTGGCGCGCCTCCCGCGCCCGCAACGCCCTCGTCCGTTCTCCTCGGGCCACGTGAACCTGAGCAGATCGCTCCCGGACTTCACCGACCGGGACGAGGTGATCGCGAAGGCGGGGGCCCTGCTCACCGACCGGCTGACCGAGACGTGCCCGCTGGTCGTCCTGCACGGCATGGCGGGGGTCGGGAAGACCGAACTGGCCAACGAGCTCGCCCACAGGCTCGCCTCCACGTTCACGCACGCGCGGATCCGGGTGGACGTGGCCGCGGCCGCCACCGCCGACGCCGCCACCGTGGAGGTTCTGGCCGCGTTCGGACTGTCCGGCAAGGAGATGCCGCGCGATCCCGCGCAGCGCCGGCGCGAGTACCAGACGCGGATGCGCCAGGGGCCCAGCCTGCTGCTGCTCGACAACGTGTCCGAGGCGCGGCAGGCCGCCCCGCTCCTGCCCGAAACGCCCGGCACGGCCGTGATCGTGACCAGCCGGGCCACGCTGGCCTCGCTGGACGGCGCCGACCGGCTCCGGCTCGACCCGCTGCCCGACCCCGAAGGCCTCCGGCTGTTCGAACGCATCGTCGGCACCGAGGTGGTACGCCGCGACCGGCCGTCCACCCTCACGATCATCGAGCTCCTGGCCGGGCTCCCGCTGGCCATCCGCATCGCCGCCGCGCACCTGGTGATGAGACGCGCATCGCCGGCGCGCTACCTGTCGGAACTTCAGGACGAGACCAGGCGTATATCCCGTCTCCAAGGTGAGGACAGGGGAGTGCGCAGCAGTTTCGAACTCAGCTACCGGTCACTGCGGCCCGACACGGCGAGGCTGTTCCGCCATCTGGGCGTTCTGGCGGGCGGAGATTTCACCGCCGAACTGGTCGCACGCACCGGTGACGTGGACGACGAGGACGCCGAGCGCATGCTCGGCGAACTGACGGACCGGCACCTGATCGAGGTCGCGGGAGACGACCGCTACCGCCTCCACGACCTCCTCCGGCTCTACGCCGGGGAACGCATGGCGGACGAGGAGTCCGCGTCCGCCCGGCAGGCGGCGTTCCGGCGCTCACTGAGCTGGTACGGCGACCGCCTGCACGAATGGATGGCACGGCCGGGCGCGCACGAGCAGCCTCCGGCCGACGCGATCGCGTGGTTCGCCGAGGAGTCCCTGAACGTGCGGGCGAGCCTCCGGGCCGCCGCGCGGGCGCGGGAGGACGGGCTCGTCATCAGGATCGCCGAGTCGCTCTACGGACTGATCTTCTACCGCGCGCACTGGGAGGAGATGGAGGCGGTCAAGGCCCTCGCCGTGGAGGCGGCGCGACGCGCGGGAGACGCCCCGGCCGAGCTGGGGTCGCTGATCCACCTGGCCGAGGCGCGCCGGCTCCTCGGGCGCGGGGATGAGGCGCCGCCGCTCTACGAGCGGGCGCTGGAGGTGGTCCGCTCCATGGACGATCCCGGCAAGGAGGCGTGGGTCCTGACCCATTTCGGCGATTTCCAGTGCGACCTCGACCAGCCCGGGGGGGCCCTCGACCGCTACGCCGAGGCGCGGGCGATCTACCGGAGCCGGGACGACACGGCGGGCGAGATCTGGCTGGCCGCGCACATCGCCGACGCGTACCGGCAACTCGGCCGGCACGCGGACGCCGCCCGCGTCCTGGAGGACGCGATGGCCGCTAGCGAACGGCGCGGCGACCGCGACGAGATCGTCTGGTGCGCCTGGCACCTGGCGCTGGCCTACGACGGCCTCGGCCGTTTCGCCGACGCCGAAGCGGTGCTCCGGCCGGCCGTCGCCTTCCACCGGGAGATCGAGAACGAGTCCGGTCTGGCCACCATGCTGCGCATCCTGGGCGACGTCCACCGCCACGCGGGCCGTCCGTCCGACGCCAGGCGAGCCTACTCCGAGGCCCTCGACCTCCTCGTGAAGATCAACGCCCCCACAAAAGCCACCGAACTGCGCCAGATCCTGTCAGACCTCTCAGAAGCGAACTGAGCCCGCCCACCCTCCGGAGCCCGATGAGGTGCGCATCTACTCGTCTACGGGCGCAGGGGCCTCTGGTGAGGCCGGCCGGGATCGATGACCACCTCGCCCTCCGCCAGCATGTCCCGACCGCGCACGGGTTCCCAGCGGACGGTCGTCCCTCTCGCTGCCTCCAGTGCCAGCAGCGAGGTGAAGACCGCGCGTTCCCCCTCCGGCCGGTAGACCAGGGCTTCGGGAAACTCCTGACGCAGTTGTCCTTCGGAACCATCGCGCACTGTGCGGTACAGGGGGATGTCGAAAGTATGAAAGGCGCCCACTGGAAGGAGAGGGCCCCGCTTGTCGACGTACAGCAAGACGTCTTCGGCCACGTCGGCGATGATTTCGTTCAGGGAGACCGAGCGCCAGCCTTGGAAGCCATCGGACTCATCCAGGTCGAGTTCGATCGGGCCTGAGGTGCTGACTGCGAGCATGCGGAAGTCGTCGAAGTCCCAGGACGCCGGAGTGCCGTCACCCTGCACCGGAACGGCGAGTTCTCCGGCATAGAGGAGAAACTCTGCGAGTCTGAGCCTGCGTTCTTTCAGTACAGCTATCTGCCGCATCCACGCCTGGGCGCTCGCTTCGACGTCCCGGTGCCGGATGTCGGCGGGAGTCTCTTCCTCGAAGGCGGCCAGAAGGTCCGCGCGGTCTTGGCGCAGCTCGTGCCGCACGCCGCCGTCCGCGGGATACGGAAGCCGATGATCGAATCCGAGAAGCTTGATGTCTTGGGGAATCCCGTCAGGAAAGGCCGCGCAGAAGTAAAGGGAGCCCGTGTCCAGAGGATCGTGGTTCTCGTCCGGGCTCCAGTCCGGGTCGGGCACGGACTTCAGTCGGACACAGGAGTCGCAGCTGCTCAGCGGCGGGACGATGCTCGTCATCACTTCCCCTTGAAGTGCCGATCGATGAATCGGCCGATGGCCGCGGAGATCGGCCGTGGTTGGGGGCTCATCCGCCATTCGGCGAAGCCCTCGGCGATCATTTCGCTCGCGTTCACCCTGCCGTAGGCGCCTAATCCCTCGGTCAGCATCTGTCGACCTTTGGGGATGCCCGGTTGCAGGGACACCTCATCTACCGGGACTCCGGCCTTCCTCAATTCGCCGGCCAGTTCTCTGCAGAGCTTGGGATCCGCCAGTATGCGATAGCCGATCTGGTGGCCGAACTCATGATAGAAGGTCCCCTTTGCGGTCAGGCTTCCGGGGACGGACCATCCGGCCCTGCTCCTTTGCAGTGCGAGCGCGTCGGTCGCAGCCTTGCTCGTAAAATTCATCTGGTTGAAGTATATCCCTTGGGGTGCGGGTCCTCGTTTGTCGTTGATCGAGTGGCCCATGACGTTGGGACCGGCGCCCGGATCCGTTTTCCGCATCTCGGTGAGACTCTGGACCCTCACGTTCTCCATGCCTCGGAAGACGGAAGGGTAGTCTCTCGCCGCCCCCTCGAGCGCCTCCGCGAAGCCACGAGCGTTTGCCGGATCGATCGGATGACTGCCGAAATCCACCTTTACCCTGAACTTCGCGGCGATGCGCTGAGCCGCCTGCTCGACGTTGCGAAGCTCGGCCAAGGCCTTCGCCGTCAGGGTCGGCGCCGCGGCCGGGTCCCCCTGCGCCCGACCGTGGGATCGAGGTTCCTCCGGCTTCGACTGGTTCCGCGGTGGTGCCGGCTCCGTCCGGGGTGTGGTCACCAGATCTGGTTTGGGTGCCTCCTTGGCAGTGCCTCGTAGCGCGGTGCCGATCCGGGAACCCGCTCCCGCGCCCGATCCGGTGCCCATGGTCACGGCTGTGATGACGACGCTCGGGGCGGTCTTGCCCAGCGCATGGACGGGGTCACGTTTCCAGTCGTCCCAGTTGACGATCGCCTTGGCGAACTCGCCGGGGTGCTGGGCCCCCTGGATCAGCCCTTTGGCCTGCCCGACAGGACCGCGCTCCATCCAGCTCTTCCGGTTGATGCCGAAGTAGAAGGGTGCGGTGAAGGGGTTCATGGCCAAGCCGCCGAGCCCGATGTCCTTCGTGCCTTCCCAGACTCCCGGCAGGTAGCGATGCGTGTAGGCGCCCCAGAGGTCGCCGACCGCGCCCCTGACTCCAGTGGATTTCGGAAGGATTCCCAGGATCGTCTTTGTGGCGGTCTGGACGATCTGCTGCTGGTCGGCTTTGAGGAACTCGTTTCTGCGGCGATCGATGTCCGGCGTCTGAGCTCTCACTCGATCAGCGGAACGGGACACCGCTCGAGTCGGTGCGGTGCTCAAACCCAGTTCGGCGAGGATGCGCGACAGTGCTGAGGCGGCGTCTTGCCAGGACCGCGCGGTCCGGGACAACTCCCTGCTCAGTTGGTCCAGACCTGCCGGGGATCCGCTGCGTTCGCTGGAAGAACGGGGTGGACCGCCCCGTGGGGGCCCGGGTATGTACGGCTCGCTGATTCGGGGTGGATGCCCATCTTCCCCGGCGACGTGACGGACCGCGTCGAAGGCGGCGTAGAAGCCGGAGCGCGCCTCCTCGTGCGCGCGAGTCAGGGTCAGTTGAATGCGCACACCGGCCGGGCCGATCAGTGCGCCGTTCTGGAGCAGAGAGAACGCCTGTTTGAGTGCGGGACCATGCTGCTCGGCGAGTCGTTTGACATGTGGGAGCTGCGCGGCCGCCCGAGAAGCCCGCGTCATTGAGCCGTTCCCTTCGGCGCGGCGTGGCTTGGATGCCCAGAGTGGCCGCGCGGGGAACGGCCTCGAGCGTCGGGTCAGCGGGTGGCGGCTTCGATGTTCTGCTGGGAGCGTTTGATGTCCTGCGCGCCCTCTTCCAAGGCGATCGCCATCCTGTCGAAGGCGGTCTTGGCCTCGGCCCAGGCCGCTCGGAAACGGTCGGCGCCCGGCCCCCACCAGGCGGCGCTGCTGCTCACGGTGCGACCGTTGAGGTCCTTGATCAGAGCGTCCAGATTCCTTGAATGCTTACTGAAGAGCCGGGACAGTTCTTCGAGTTCGCCTAGATTGGCACCGCGCTTGTCGCCCATCGCACCGTTCCTCTCGCCGTCCACCCGGCCATGCGGGATCAGGCAAGATCTTAGGACGGCAATGCGAGCCGTAGTCAAGATGACTGAACAATGATGGTCAGAACCGGTCATCTCCGATCACGTAGTGAGGCGAGGTTCCTGTGCCGCTGAGCACGCCGGGCTACCCGCCGCTGTCCTGCTTCGAACTTGAATGCGGTAGCGCTGCAGTGAGCCTTTTTCAGCGGCAGTTCGATGTGCGCTGAACACAGCATGATCGCGGACGGTGTGGGCGGTGCCGGACGTCAAGAAACCCCTGGTAGGACGGTTGGTCTCTCACAACGTCCCGTCCCCACCAGAGGCCTCACATGCTTTTGTACCGTGCTTCGCTGCCGTTGTCGCGCCGGACCCTGGCCTACGCCACCGGTGTCGTCCGCCGCCACCGCCAGGCCCTCGGCAGCAGGGGCCGGTGCCTGCCCCCGGGCATGCAGGCTCTGATGACCTTGGTCTACCTGCGCAAGGGCGAGACCTACGCCGAGCTGGGCGCCGGATTCGGCGTCTCCACCGCCACCGCGTGGCGCTACGTCAACGAGACCGTCGACCTTCTCGCCGCCCGAGCGCCCAAACTCGGTGCGGCGCTGGCCAGAGCGGTCAAAGCCGGGCTGCCTTACCTGGTGCTGGACGGCACGTTGGTCTCGATCGACAGGGTCGCCGCCGACCGGCCCTACTACTCGGGAAAACACCGCCGCCACGGCATGAACCTCCAGGTCATCGCCGCACCGGACGGGACCTTGCTGTGGGTGTCGGGACCGCTGCGCGGCTCGGTCCACGACCTGACCGCGGCCCGGATCTGGGGCGTCGTCCGGGCACTGGCGGCCACCGGGCTGCTGGTGCTGGCCGACAAGGCCTACCAGGGCGCCGGCGCGCACATCCTCACGCCCTACAAGGGACGCGACAAGCCCGAACCGCAAAAGGACGCCAACCGTGCACACGCCAAGCTCCGCGGCCCCGGCGAACGCGCGAATGCCCAGCTCAAGTCATGGCGAATCCTGCGGAAGCTGCGCTGCTGCCCCCACCGCGCCGGACGCCTCGCCAAGGCCATCCACACCCTGCAACTCCGCGAGACCGCAGCACGCTGAAAAAGGCTCAGTCGTGCACACGTTGTATCGCGGGCGGTTGTGGTCCTCGTGGTTGCGGGCGGGGTGGTTATTTGGTGGTGCGTTTGGTCATTCCGTTGGTGGCGGGGTCGATTCCCCAGGTGAAGATGGTGTGCGGGTGGACGCGGATGATGTCGCCGCTGAAACGGGGGGCGTCCGTGGTCGTGGTTTCGGCGCGGCCGCGGATCTCGATGCCTCGTACCCGCCACGGTTCGACGGAGGCCAGGTCGTCCACGACGAAGGCGACCTGGTCGTTGTGGCGCAGGTTGCGGTACTTGCGGGACGCGGTGAGGTTCCAGCCGCCGATGTCGATCGTGCCGGTCTCGGCGTTGTAGTCGAAACCGACCGGGTTGTTCTGCGGGTCGCCCTCGGGGCCTACGGTGGCGAGGCGGCCGAGGCGCTGGGTGGAGAGATATTCGCGTTCGAGGTCGGTGAGGCTCATGCCGTCCAGGGTGCAACCTCAACCGCGGCTGAGGTCAAGGGAGGCGAGGACGGCGCGGAGGCGGGGCGACATCGCGTCCGGGAGCGCGTCGGGAGGCCACCAGCGGGCCTCCAGGATCTCGCCCGCGTCCAGGTCGAGCTGCCCGCCTACGACACGGGCCGCGTAGTAGGCCTCGACCCGGTGCCGGAACCCGCCCGCGACGTGGAGCGGCGGCACGGTGACCTCGACCTCCAGGGCCGTCTCCTCCCGGACTTCGCGCGCGACCCCGTCTTCGAGCCGCTCGCCCGCGTTGACGTATCCGCCGGGCAGGCCCCAGGCGCGGTACGCGGGCCACAGCCGGTGGCGGAGCAGGAGGATCCGGCCCTGCTCGTCTTGGACGACCCCTCCCGCGTACACCAGGAACGTGTGCTGCCGGAGCCGCGCGAGCCGCCACTGCGCCGGCCCGCTCAGCCGCCTCCACACCGGCGCGGCCAGGACCCCGAGACGGGCCCGCGCGCCGAACGGGGTCTTCATTTCCGCGATGCTAGCGGGCCCTGGAAGGCGGGCGGCCGGCCTGGGGAAGGGGTTGTGACGCTGACCACACCGCACCGGATCGGGGATCTTCCGCGGCATGCCGGTTCGTCCCAGAAGAAAGCCGTGTACGTAGATCGGGGGACGATGTGACCACGACCGCCATGGACCGTGCCGGGACGGACGCCGGCGCGGCGACCGAGAGCCGCCGCGGCGCGCACGTCCGGCTGCTCCGCAAGGTCGGCGTCGCGGTCGCCGGCACCGCGCTGATCGTCGCGGGCGTCGCCATGCTCGTGCTGCCCGGCCCCGGCATCGTCGCGATCCTCGCCGGACTCGGCCTGCTCGGCACCGAGTTCCCGACGGCCCGGCGCGTCAGCACGAGCGTGAACCGTCACGCGCGGGCCGCGTGGCACCGCGTCCGGGGCGGGGCCTCCCGCCTCGGCCGGAAGGGCTGAGCCCGCGCCGCCGGGAGCGGATGGGGCAGGACGCATTTCTGGCGTCCTGCCCCATCCGCTCTTCTGCTGCGAATCAGCGGTAGTTAGACAACTATCGCCGCATTGGTCCTTCCTTTCGGGGAAGAACCGTGCCGGTGGGCAGGGCCTGTGATGCGGGACGGGCCCCTGGGGCTGCTGGGGAGCAGGCCGGAATGGTTGTGAGGTTTTGAGGCCGACGGCCCCAGGATTTTGGCTGTTTCGGATGACAATGGCGAATCATGCCAAACAAAGTTGATCAGCCTTGAGCTTGGCATAAAGGCGGCACGGGTATAGGACGGAAGACACAATTCGATACGTCGCCCCGGAGTGTGCCGATGCGTCTGCCCCGCCCCTACCTGGTCGCCTTCGGTGCGGCGACCTTCGCCGCCGCCTCACTGCTCGGGTCCGGGTCCGCCTCGGCGGCCGGGCCCGACTACGTCGCCCTGGGCGACTCCTACTCGTCCGGCACGGGGGCCGGGAACTACGACCCGAACAGTGGATCGTGCCAGCGCAGCGCCAACGCCTACCCGAACCTGTGGGCGGCGTCGCACGCGACGTCGTCCTACAAGTTCGTCGCCTGCTCCGGCGCGACCACCACGACCGTCGCGAGCGGTCAGCTCGGCGCGCTCAGCTCCTCCACGACGCTCGTGAGCGTCACCGCCGGCGGCAACGACGCCGGGTTCGCCGACGTCATGCAGACCTGCGTGCTGCAGTCGAACGCCTCGTGCCAGAGCAGGGTGACGCAGGCCGAGACCTACATGAAGAACACGCTCCCCGGGCAGCTCGACTCGCTGTACGGAAAGATCCGCGCGAAGTCCCCGTCGGCGCGGGTGGTGGTCCTCGGGTACCCGCGCCTCTACGTCATCGTCGACTGGTGCGCCGGGCTGAGCAACACCAAGCGCACCGCGCTGAACCACGCCGCCGACACCCTCGACACCGTCGTCTCCGCCGCGGCGGGACGCGCCGGGTTCACCTGGTCGGACGTCCGGGACGAGTTCTCCGGGCACGAGCTGTGCTCCGGCGACGACTGGCTCAACGCGGTCACGATCCCGATCGGCTCGTCCTACCACCCGACCGCGCTGGGCCACCGCTCCGGCTACCTGCCGGCGCTGACGGGCTCGGCCAGCCTGGCCCTCCAGAAGCAGACCTGACCGGCGAGGACCGCGATCGCGCCGGCCATCAGCATCGCGCTCACCCACACAGGGGAGCGGTAGCCGAGGCCGGCGCCGATCGCGGTCCCGCCCAGCCACGGGCCGAGCGTCCCGCCGACGTTGAAGGCCGCGGTGGCGAACCCGCCCGCCAGCGTCGGCGCCGCGGAGCCCTGCTCCAGGACGCGTGAGATCAGCGCGGGGCCCGTCCCGAACGCCAGCATCCCCTGGACGAACACCAGCACGACCACCGCGGCCGGGCTCCCGGCCGTGAGCGCGAGGACGGCCCACCCGGCGGTCAGGGACGTCATGCCGGCCGCGATGAGCGCGGCCGGGTGCGCGTCGGCGATCCGTCCGCCGATGGTGACGCCCGCGAAGGATCCCAGGCCGAAGAGCGCCAGCAGCGCCGGCACCCAGGCGGAGCCGAAGCCGGCGACGTTCGTGGCGAGCGGCGCGAGATAGGTGAACGTGCAGAACGTCGCGCCCTGGAAGAGCGCGTTGACGGAGAGGGTGAGCAGCAGCCGTCCGTTGGCCAGGGCGCGCAGTTCGGTGCGGGCGCTGCCCGCGGACGGACGCTCCTCCGGGATCGCCTTGGCGATCGCGGCGACGGCGGGCAGCGACACGAGCGCGACCGCCCAGAAGGCGGCCCGCCACCCCCACGCCCCGCCGAGCAGCGCGCCCGCCGGGACCCCGGCGACGCAGGCGACGGTGACGCCGCCGACCACGACGGACGTGGCGCGGGCGCGGGCCGCGGGGGGCACGAGCGCGGTGGCGGTGGCGAGCGCGACGGCCCAGAACCCGGCGTTGGCCAGGGCGGCGGCGACGCGGGTCGCCAGCAGCACCGCGTAGCTGGTGGTGAGGGCGCCGACGACGTGGACGGCGACGAAGGCGACGAGGAACGCCAGCAGCGCGCGGCGGCGCGGCCACCGGCGGGCCAGCAGCGTCATGGACGGGGCGCCGATCACCATGCCGATGGCGAAGGCGGAGGTGAGCAGGCCGGCGGCGGGGATGGACACGCCCAGGTCCGCGGCGATGCCCGGGACGAGCCCGGACAGCATGAATTCGGAGGTGCCCTGGGCGAACACGGCGAGCCCGAGGACGTAGACGGCGAATGGCAAGGGAGACTCCCGAGACGGCGAACAGGTCGGCTGTCGTTGGGGGGCTGCGCCGAGATGGCCGTCCGGCATCGGCACGGACGGCAAGGCAGAAAGGAGAGAAAGGCAGCCCGCCTCAGGCGGCCCGCACGAGGGGGAGCCGCCCGGGAGTCAGCGTCTGTCGGACTCGGGGCTGGACATGGTCATGAGGCTAGCAGGGGTCCGGATGTCGCCCGTACAGAACATTGTTCTGGTATGACAGAATAATGTTCTATGAAGGAGGCCGGACGGGAGCGGATCCTGCGGGCGGCGCTGGAGCTGTTCGGGCGCGACGGGGTCGCCGGGACCACGCTGAGCGGGCTGAGGGCGGCGAGCGGGGTGAGCGTGGGCAGCTTCTACCACCACTTCTCCGGCAAGGAGCAGGTGGCGGAGGCGCTGTTCGTCGAGAGCATCGGGATGTACCAGGACGCCTTCCTCGCCGAGTTGAAGGCCCGTGACGGCGCGCGGGAGGCGGTGACGTCGGTCGTGGCCTTCCACGTGCGGTGGTGCAGGGAGCATCCCGACCGGGCCCGTTTCATGTTCACCGAGCGGCCCGCCGGGAGCGAGGGGCTGGCCGAGCGCAACGGCGCGTTCTTCCGGGAAGTGCGCAGCTGGTGGCGCGTGCAGGCGCGCCACGGCGCGCTGCTGGACGTGGACGCGGTGACCGCGTTCGTCCTGTGGCTCGGGCCCGCGCAGGAACTGTGCCGGCTCTGGTTGAACGGCCAGTGCCCCGAACCGGACGGCGGGCAGGTCGGATCGCTGAGCGAGGCCGCATGGCGGTCGGTGGGAGGTGCCCATGGTGATTGACGCGTGGATGCAGCACGGGACGGTGCGGTTCCTGCGGCACGAGATGCTCGACTCGCTCTGGAGGTGGACCGGGCAGGAGCCGCCGGCGGAGGAGGTCCCGGTCGGCACCACGGTCGCGGCGATGGACGCCGGGGGAGTGGACGTCGGCCTGATCAGCGCCTGGTACGGGCCTGAGGGCGATCTCGTGAGCAACGACGAGGTCGCGTCGTTCGTCCGGCAGGCCCCCGGCCGGCTCGCCGGCATCGCCTCGGTCGACCTGCGCAAGCCCATGGAGGCCGTGCGGGAGCTGCGGCGGTGCGTGGGGGAACTGGGTTTCAAGGGGCTGCGCGTGGTGCCGTGGCTGTGGGAGCTCCCGCCCACCGACCGGCGTTTCTATCCCCTGTTCGCCGAATGCGTGGAACTGGGCGTCCCCTTCTGCACGCAGGTCGGCCACACGGGGCCGCTGCGTCCGAGCGAGACGGGGAGGCCGATCCCGTACGTCGACCAGGTGGCGCTCGACTTCCCCGAACTCGTCATCGTGGGCGGGCACATCGGCTACCCGTGGACGGAGGAGATGGTCGCGGTGTGCCGCAAGCACCCGAACGTCTACGTCGACACGTCCGCCTACACGGTCCGCAGGTATCCGCCGGAACTCGTCCGGTACATGGCCCAGGACCGGCACCACAAGGTCATGTTCGGCACCAACTATCCGATGCTGACCGCCGAGCGGGCCCTCAAGGGCCTGGAAGATCTCGGCCTCGGCGAGGACGCGCGGGAGGCGTTCCTCGCGGGCAACGCCCGCAAGGTCTTCCGCCTGTAATTGATCTACAACGTAAAGGTCACCGCCGGAGTGTCCGGCAGGCGAGCACCCCGAGGGGGACCGGCGCCCAGAAGGTGACCGCCCGGAACAGCAGGACGGCGTGCAGGGCCGGGCCCGCGGCGACGCCCAGGGCGGCGAGCGCGGCGACGAGGGCGGCCTCGGTGGAGCCGACGCCGCCGGGCGTCGGGACGGCCGAGCCCGCCGCGGCCCCCACCAGGTAGGCGGCGAGGAGCGGCAGCGCGTCGGCGGGGCCCACCGCCGTCCCGGGGATGGCGAGGACGCTGAGGGCGAACGCGACGCCGAGGACGAACGTCGTCCCGGCGGACGCGGCGAGGGTGATCGCCAGGTCGCGCGGGCGGCGGCACAGGTCGGCGAGCCCGCCCGCGGCGTTGCGGGCGGCGGTGGAGCGGACCGCGCGGCGGCCCCACAGCGCGGCGGCGGGCAGCAGCACCCCGCAGGCGATGAGCAGGGGGAGGGGCGGGACGAGGCCGGCGGCCCGGGAGGCGTGGTGGCCGAGGGCGTCCAGCATCCGGTCGTTGCCGCCGTCCGGGGCCAGGACGGCGCCGAGCCCGAGGACGGCGCCCATCAGCAGCAGGTCGGCGGGGACGCCGGCCACCTGGAGGACCGCCACGGCGACGGCCGCGCGGGGCAGCGGCAGGCCGCGGCAGACGAGGTAGCGGGTGTTGACGGCCGCGGCGCCGAGGCCGCCGGGCGTGACGCGGTTGGCGGCCGACGCGGTGAGCTGCGTCATCGTCGTCCTGATCAGCGGCAGCGGGCGGCCCGCGGCGCCGCGCAGCGCGACCGCGGAGCAGACGTAGTGCAGCAGGGACAGCAGGACCAGGCTCGGCAGGAACCCCCAGCGCATGTGGCCGAGCGCCGACAGGGCCGGTCGCAGCGGCCCCGCGGTCGCGAGGGCGGCGGCGGTCAGGACGGTCAGCAGGAGCCCGCCGACCGCCCAGCGGGCCCGGCCGATCCGCTGGGCGAGGGACCGCGTCGCGGCGTCGGCGCCGAGGCCGGGGAGCATGGCGGACGCCGCGGGGTCGGCGCCGGCGGTGATCGTCTCCACACCTCAGTGTTCGGCCACCCGCCTGAAGCGCATGCGACCTCCGGACCCCTTCGACAAGAACGTTGGGTGACCTGCCGGCCGCGGGCCCGCAGGTCACGGCGGTTCAGGCGGCCGGACGGTAGCGGTTCCGGCGGGTCTGGGCGCCGATGTAGCGCAGCATGCCGCGCAGGGCCCGGTGGTTGAGGCCGGTGGGCATCATGCGGTAGCCCTGCCGGTTGGCGAGGGCGAGCGCGGCGAACTGCGCCTGGTCGAGCGGGGACCAGGGGATGTCGAAGCGGTTCCGGACGGTCTGCGGCAGGCAGCCGAAGGTGATCAGCCGGAGCGGGCGCTCGATGACGAGGCGTCCGGCGCGGTCGACCCGGGATCCGCCGACGGGCAGCAGGGTGAGGGTGCCGGAGCCGTGCTTGGCGATCTCCAGGGCGCGGGCGGCGGCGGGGGTGAGTTCGAGGGTCCGGGTGCAGATGTGCCAGAACCTGGACTGGAAGGCGGCGTAGTCGGCGGGGACGGGGCGCATGCTGACGCCGTACCGGGAGTACCAGGTGACGGTCTCGGCGTACATCTGCTCGTGGTCCTCGGCGGTGAGGGTGCCGGGGTGGAAGGTCTCGGCGGCCTTGAAGATCTCCCAGGTGAAGGTGGCGTGCGCCCACCAGAACGTCTCGGGTTCGAGGGCGTGGTAGCGGCGGGCGTGCTCGTCGACGCCGCCGATGGCGCGGTGCAGGTCGCGGATGGTGCGGGCGCGGGCGGCGCCGTCCGGGGCGAGGATGGTCGCCCAGATCTGCGGGACGGACCGGTGGATCCGGTCGAAGGGCGCGTCGAAGAACGCGGAGTGCTCGGTGACGCCGGCGCCGATGCCTGGGTGCATGAGCTGCATCAGCCCGGCGGCGGCCCCGGGGAGCAGGGAGCGCAGGTCGGCGGCGTACCGCCAGAGGAGCGTGCCGGGGCCGAGCGGGGCGCGGGCGGTCCGGGCGCGCTCGCGTGCGGCGGCGGTGGCGACCGTCGGGGGCGGGGACGGGGCGGGCATCGCGCCTCCTGACCGGTAACTATGTGCTTTCACCGTAGCCGCTGTGAGACAAAAGTCAATTGTTGTCGCATGGTGGGGTGCCGGAACGGCCGTCGCCGGCGGAGCGCGCCATGGACGCGCCCCGCCGGCGACGGTGTCGTCGACCTCGATCGACCTGTGCGGATCTCTCTGAGCCCTGCCGGCTCGCGGGTCAGGCGGTCGCGGGCTTGTACACGGCGACGGCGCAGGCGCTGCCGAGGCCGATGTTGTGCTGGAGGGCGACGCGGGCGCCGTCCACCTGGCGGGCACCGGCCTTGCCGCGCAGCTGCCAGGTCAGCTCGGCGCACTGGGCGAGGCCGGTGGCGCCGAGGGGGTGGCCCTTGGAGATGAGGCCGCCGGAGGGGTTGACGACCCACTTGCCGCCGTAGGTGGTGGCCTCGTCGTCGACGAGCTTGTGGCCCTCGCCCACCTCGGCCATGCCGAGCGCCTCGTAGGTGATGAGCTCGTTGGCGCTGAAGCAGTCGTGCAGCTCGATGACGTCGACGTCGTCGATGGACACCTGCGCCTCGTCCATCGCCTTCCGGGCGGCGCGCTGGGAGACGCCGAAGCCGACGACCTGGATGGAGGAGTGGTCGGCGAAGCTCTCCTGCGTGTCGCTCGCGATGTGGTGGCCGGCGATCTCGACGGCCTGGTCCCACAGGTCGTGCTCGTCCAGGAACCGCTCGCTGACGACGAGCGCGGCGCCGGCGCCGTCGGAGGTGGGGGAGCACTGCAGCTTGGTCAGCGGGTCGAAGATCATCGTGGCGTTCTTGACGTCGTCGAGGGAGTACTCGGTCTGGAACTGCGCGTAGGGGTTGTTCACCGAGTGCTTGTGGTTCTTCCAGCCGATCCAGGCGTAGTGGTCGGGGGTGGAGCCGTACTTCTCCATGTGCTCGCGGCCGGCGTTGCCGAACATCTGCGGCATGGGCGCCTTGTCCAGCTCCCACTCGCGTCCCGCGGTCATGGAGCGCAGGTGGTGGTCGATGATGGTGACCTTGGACTCGCCCATGCCGGCGCCGAGCGAGCCCTTCTTCATCTTCTCCATGCCGAGGGCGAGCGCGCAGTCGGCGAGGCCGCCGCGGACGGCCTGGCGGGCGAGGAACAGCGCGCTGGACCCGGTCGCGCACGCGTTCATGACGGTCATGACCGGGATGCCGGTCATGCCGGTCTCGTAGAGGGCGCGCTGGCCCATCGATCCGTACATCGAGCCGGCGTAGGCCATCTCGACGGCGTCGTAGCCGACGCCCGCGTCCTCCAGGGCGTTGCCGACGGCCTCCTTGGCCATGTCGGGGTACTCCCAGTCGCGGGAGCCGGGCTTCTCGAACTTGGTCATGCCCACGCCGACGACGAAGGTGCGGTTGGCCATCGGGCTCGCCTCCTGTAACCGAATCATGTTCGGTTACACCATAACCCCCCGGCCGCCGGGCGGGCGGGGGCGCTCCCGATGATCGGGATGAACGGGCCGGTCAGGCCGCCGTCTCCTCGGCGAGCGCGGCGGCGAAGGCGTCCACGTCGTCCTCGGTGGTGTCGAAGGAGCAGACCCAGCGGACCTCGCCGGTCGCCTCGTCCCAGGTGTAGAACGGGAACCGCTTGCGCAGCCGCTCGGCCGCGCCCGCCGGCATGAGCGCGAACACGGTGTTGGCCTGGACGTCCTGGGTGATCTCGACGCCGGGGACGGCGCGGGCGGCGGCCTCCAGGCGGCGGGCCATGGCGTTGGCGTGCGCGGCGTTGCGCAGCCACAGGTCGCCGTCCAGCAACGCGATGAGCTGCGCCGACACGTACCGCATCTTGGACGCCAGTTGCATGCTCGACTTGCGCAGGTACGCCGTCCCCCGCACGGCGCCCGGGTCGAGGACCACGATCGCCTCACCGAGCAGCAGCCCGTTCTTGGTGCCGCCGAACGACAGCACGTCCACGCCCGCGTCGGTGGTGAGGGCGCGCAGCGGCAGGCCGAGGGACGCGGCGGCGTTGGCGATGCGGGCGCCGTCCATGTGGACCGACAGGCCGCGCTCGTGCGCCGCCGCCGCGACGGCCGCCGTCTCCCGCGCGGTGTAGACGGTGCCGAGCTCCGTGCTCTGGGTGATCGACACGACCGCGGGCTCGCGCCGCTGGACGTTGCCGAAGCCCGTCGCGTACCGGTCCACCAGGTCGGGGGTGAGCTTGCCGTCCGGCGTCGGCACGGTGACGAGCTTCAGCCCCGCGATCTTCTCGGACGCGCCGCACTCGTCGGTGTTGATGTGCGCCGACTCCGGGCAGACCACCGCGCTCCACCGCTCCGACATGGCCTGCAGCGACACCACGTTCGCGCCCGTCCCGTTGAACACCGGGAACACCTCGGCCTGCTCGCCGAAGTGGCGCCGGACGACCTCGCGAAGCCGGCCGGTGACGGCGTCGTCGCCGTAGGCGGGCTGGTGCCCGGTGTTGACCTCCGCCAGGGCCGCGAGGACCTCCGGATGGACGCTCGCCTGGTTGTCGCTGGCGAAACCGCGCGCGGCGGACGGACGGATGTCGGACGGCTGAGTCATGCGCCCATTCTCCAGGACGCCCGCCGATGTCCCCTTATGCCGGGCGGTCGGTGAGGTTCTGCACCGGGGCGGGCAGGGCGTCCGGCGGCTCGGCGGGGCGCGGCGCCATCCGGGCGCGCATCGCGTCCAGGTCGTCGCCGAACCTGGTGACGGTGGACTCCAGGTCGCGCCAGATCCCGGTCCGCTGCTCCAGCGCCGCGACCTTGGAGCGCAGGTCGGCGACGCGCCGCTCGGCGGCCTCCAGCCGGGTGCGGTTGCCGGCGGTGTCGCGGCCGGTCCGGATCAGGCTGGTCGCGACGGCGGCCAGGTCGCGCTCGGTGTCGTCCATGCGCTCGTCGAGGCGCGGCAGCAGCCGGTCGTTGAGCTGCCCGACCAGCGAGTCGAGCTCGGTGCGGATCGTGCGGAGCTCGGTGTCCTGGACGCGGACGGCCTGCTCTAGGATCGACAGGCGCTCGACGAGGACGGGCAGGAGCCGGACGAGCTCCGCCGACCGCTCCAGATCTCGCCCGGCCCTGACGAGGGCGCCGGCGCCCTCGCGCAGATGGCGCTCCACCTCGGCGGCGGCGCGGCGGACGAGACCCGGTATCACGGTCATGGCGCTCCCTTCCGGGGCCGGCGGGTGGAATCTCCTTAAACTGTAGGCGAATCGACCGTGAACGTTTTGTGAACTCACCGGTTTATTTCGGGGCGTGCGCGCCTTCGCGGACGGGCTCGCGGCGCCACGGCCGGCCGGGCGGCGCGCTGCAGGTGCACAGTCCCTGCCGCACGATGAGCGAGGCGCGTTCGGCGGTGTAGTCGGCCCGGCTCGCGGCCGGCCGGACGCGGTGGCATGTCAGGCAGAGCATGGTCGTTCTCCCCCCGTAGCGCCGGGAGAGCGGGGCCGTCCCGCACGCATTCCCCCCGGACGCGTGCGGGACGGCGGACCCACGGGATGGTCCTCTGGCTCCCCGGCGACGCTCACGGTAGGCGCATCCACGTTGCATGCACGTTGCGATCATTCGGTCACGGAACGTGCCGCGATCCGGTCAGGCGGGATCCGGCGAATCGGTTGCGCCGTCCAGGCGATGGACCGATGCTCGAACGAGCCGGGCTTCCTCCGGGAGAAAGGGCCGATGGTGGTGCGCGAGCCGGTGACCGTCCGGGCGCCGATCGCCGAGTCGTGGCGGCGTTCCCAGGACGCCGACGTCGACGCGGGCGTGGAGGCGGCGCCCCTGGTGTTCGACCGGGACTCCCTTTCCGACGCCCGCGGCGCCCACCCCCTCGAACCGCACCTGCCGATGCTGCAGTCTCTGCTGCGGCGGGTCGCCGACGAGGCCGAGCACCTGATGGTGATCACCGACGCCGCCGGGCACGTGCTGTGGACGCAGGGCCCGGCCTTCGCCCGCCGCGCCGCCGACGCGATCGGCCTGACCGAGGGCTTCCTCTGGTCGGAGGACGCCGTCGGGACCAACGGCATCGGCACCGCGCTCGCCTCCGGGCGGCCCGAGTACGTGTACGCCGCCGAGCACGTCGCCCACGTCCTGCACTGCTGGTCGTGCGCCGGCGCGCCGATCACCGATCCCGACTCGGGGCGGGTGGTCGGCTGCATCGACGTCAGCGCGACGGTGCAGGCGCTGCATCCCGCGACCGTCGCGCTCGTCGCCGCCGCGGCGCGGCTGGCCGAGGCGCGGCTGGAGAACGAGATGCTGGTGCGCGACCAGCGGCTGCGCGAGCGGCTCCTGCCGCACCTGCGGGGGCTGCGCGGCACCGGCGTCCTCGCCACCGCCACCGGCCGCATCCTCGCCGCGCAGGAGGGCGCGCTGGTCGGCCGGCGCGTCACCGTCCCCGAGCCGGGCGGGACGGTCATGCTGCCGGACGGGCGCACCGCCATCGCCGAGCCGCTGGGCGAGGCGTTCCTGCTGCGGATCCCGGGGGCCCGCGGCCGGGTCGACGAGAGCGCCCCGTCCGGGCGCGGCCTGGCGGCCAGGCCCGCGGCCGGGGGGCCGCCGCTGCTGGCGCTGGCGCTGCTCGGCGACGGGCCGCACGCGCTGCTGGACGGGCGGCCCTTCGACCTGACGCTGCGGCACGCCGAGATCCTCGCGCTGCTGGCGCTGCATCCGCGCGGGCTGAGCGGCGACCGGCTCTCGCTGTACCTGTACGGCGACGAGGGCAGCGCGGCGACCGTCCGCCCAGAGATCCACCGGCTCCGCCACCAGCTCGGAGACGTCGTTCGGGCCCGCCCCTACCGGCTCGGCTGCGCGGTCGACGCCGACTTCCTCACCGTGCGGCGGCTGCTGGACGAGGGGGACGTCGCCGGTGCCGTGCGGCTGTACGGGGGAGAGCTGCTGCCGCGCTCGGACGCGCCCGCCGTCCGCGCGGAACGCGACGAACTGGCGGTGCGGGTCCGGCGGCAGGTGCTGGACCGGGGCGGCGCCGACGTGCTGTGGGCCTACGCGCAGTCCGAGCCGGGCGGCGCCGATCTGGAGGCGCTGGAGCGGCTGCGGGGCGTCCTGCCGCTGGGGGATCCGCGGCGGGCCGCCGTGGCCTCGCGCAGCGCCCGGCTGCTCAGCGGCGAGCCGTAGGAGGCGGCACCGCGGCGGTGGCGAGGTGGGCGCAGTCGTTGTAGCAGACGGCGGCGAGCCCGGTCCCGTCGTGCCGCCACCGGGTGACCGAGGCGTTGGCGATGGGCTCCTTCTCGATCCGCATGATCTCCTGTTCGGTCAGCTCCTCCACGAGGTAGCGGGTCATGACGATGATCGCGTCGTGGGCGACGACCAGGGCGCGGCCGCCGGGGGCGCCGGACTGCAGGTCGCGGTAGAAGCTGCGCAGCCGCAGGGCCAGGTCGGCCCACGACTCGCCGCCGGGCGGCCGGTGGTAGAACTTGCCGAGGTGGCGCAGCCGCTCGGCCTCCTCCGGGAACCGGTTGCGGACGCCGCGGGGGGTCAGCCCCTGCAGCACGCCCTGCTCGCGGTCGCGGATCCGCTCGTCCACCTGGATGCGCGGGGCGGGGAAGGACGTCTCGGCGAGCGCGATCCTGGCGGTGTCGAGGGCCCGCAGGTACGGGGAGGTGATCACCGTGGTGGGGCGTTCGTCCTCGGGGAGCGCCTCCAGCCAGCGGCCGAGCCCCGCCGCCTGCGCCCGTCCGGTGTCCGACAGCGGGATGTCGGCGTCCCGCTCGGAGATGTCGGCCTCCTCGGCGTCGGTGCCGAGGACGGCCTGGAAGGCGAGGTTGCCGGTGCTCTCACCGTGCCGGGTCAGGGTCAGCCATCGCAGCGCGTTCACGCCCGCCATGCTGCCATGCCCCGCCGCCTCCCGGCCCCGCCCGGAGGCGCCGTCCCGGTTGCTCTACAGCCGGTAGTACTCTTTGGTGCCGTGATGAACGTGCTGTCCACCACGACGATCGTGGTGGCGCTCCTGGCCGCCGGCTACGCCCTGGTGACGGCGCTGCGCGGCCGGGCGATGGGCGCCGGCGACCTCGCCGCGTTCGGCGTCCTGGAGGTGCTGCTGGTCGCGCAGGCCGTGGTGGCCTTCGTCCGGCTCTCCGGCGGCGAGGGGCCGGACGGCGCCGCCACCTTCGTCGGCTACCTGCTGGGGTCGCTGCTGATCCCCGTCGCCGGCGCCGGGTGGGGGCTGCTGGAGCGCACCCGGTGGGGCCCCACCGTGCTCGTCGTGGCCGGGGTGGCCGTCGCCGTCATGATCGTGCGGATGAACCAGCTGTGGAGCGGCACCGGTGCCTGAGCCCGAACACGAGCCCGTCCGCGGGACCGAGCCCGTCCGAGAGGACCCGCCCGGCCCCGAGACCGCGGTCCAGGGGCCGCTGACCCGCGCGGACGACGGCGCCCGCGCCGGCGCCGAGGCCCGCACGGGCGGCGGTGCCCGGCCCGGCGCCACCGCCGGCGGGCCGGGACGGCTGCTGGTCGCCGTCTATGCGATCTTCGCGCTCGCGGCCGGCGCGCGGGCGGGCGTGCAGATCGCCACCCGCTTCGCCGACGCGCCGGTCGCCTACCTGCTGTCGGCGCTCGCCGCCGCCGTCTACGTCCTGGCGACGGTGGCCCTGGCCCGGGGCGGCCGGACCTCGTTCCGGATCGCAGTCGCCGCCTGCGCGACGGAGCTGGTGGGCGTGCTCGCCGTGGGCACGCTCAGCATCGCCGACCGCGCGGCGTTCCCGGACGAGACCGTCTGGTCCGTGTACGGGCGCGGCTACGGGTTCGTGCCCCTGGTCCTGCCGGTGGTGGGCCTGCTCTGGCTGCGCCGCACCGCCCGCAGAGGTGGCGGAACCCCCGCGGGCGGTGGGCGCCCTGTGAGCGGCGGCGTGTGAGCCCTCCGGCCACAGGTGTCTGTGGGTCATGCCGTCCTCCCGGGAGGGGGCCGGTCACGCCGCGGTCCGGGCCGCGGCGTTCGAGCCGACCGGCAGGGCGTGCACGGCCGCCCGGGTGATCGCCTCGACCTCCTCGGCGGAGCGGTCGGCGGCCGGGTTGCGGCGCATCCAGCGGATCAGCTTCAGCGGCGGCGCGAACACGATGCCGTCGGCGGTGAACGGGGTGCGGGCGAGCTTGCCGCCGTGCACGGCCAGCACCGGCGTCACCGTGACCGGCGTCCCCGCGGCGCGGGAGATCGCCGCGCCGGCCGCCTCGGCCCGTGCGGTCAGCCCTGCGACGAGCTTGGACTGCGTCCGGCCGTCGATGAACAGCCGGCCGCCGTGCTGGGACACCTCGGCCCCGGGCGACCACGCCTCGTTGTGCACGAGCCACACGCCACCGGGCCCGACCACCAGCTGGTCGGCGATCCCGTGCTCGGGGACGGTCCGGGCGTGCAGCACGCGGTGCCCGCGCCGCTCCAGCGTGTGGCGCAGGAAGCGGTTCATGCGCTGATCGCCGCGCAGCCCGAGCCGCCACACCCGCGACGCGCTGTAAATGCGCCAATGGACGAGCGTGTCCGAGGCCGCCACCACAACGGCCATCACGATTCCGAAAACGGCGTTGACCAGCAGAGCGCACAGCACGAGCGTCGCGGCCGACAGAAAGGCGCGTGTCCGCAATCGTCCTTTTCGGCCCCGCTGCCAGAGTTCCTCGTACACCGCCTGCGGTGAACCGCCGGTGAAAGCGGGGCGGTCCCTGAGGTAGATGGAGCTGCCGAACATGTCCGTCCTCCCAGCACCTGCTTAGACGCCACCAGTATGGGGACGCCGCGGCATTGCCGCCACACTTCGCGAGGTGACTTAAATCAAACTTCCGCGCCACTTCTTGGACCTGGGGCATTGCTCACCTGCTCGTTCGCGTGTGATTCGTGCGACGATTCGGGGGAACAACGCAGAAGAGCCGCCGGAGATTGGCTGAAAGGCGCGGTGCAACTATCACCGCAACATTCAAAGCCCTTTTCGCTGCAATTGATTTCCGGGTGGCGCGGGCGGCGCGGCACACTGGGACGATGCACCTCAGCGCCGCCGAAGACCTCCCCGTCCGCCACGCCGTCCCCGCCCTGCGCGCGGCCCTGGACGAGCACGGCGCGGCGGTGCTGGCGGCGCCTCCCGGCACCGGGAAGACCACCCTGGTCCCCCTCGCGCTCGCGGGGCTGGCCCTTGCGCGGGATCAGGGCGCCCCGCCCGCGCCCGGCAAGGTCCTGGTCCTGGAGCCCCGCCGCCTCGCCGCCCGCGCCGCCGCCCGCCGCATGGCCTGGCTCCTCGGCGAACGCGTCGGGGACCGCGTCGGCGTCACCGTCCGCGGCGAGACCCGGCCCGGCGCCCGCGTCGAGGTCGTCACCACGGGCGTCGTCCTCCAGCGCCTGCAGTCCGACCCCGAACTCGACGGCGTCGGCACGGTGATCCTGGACGAGTGCCACGAGCGGCACCTGGACGCCGACACCGCGCTGGCGTTCCTGCTCGACGTCCGCGCCGCGCTGCGCCCCGACCTGCGCCTGGTCGCCGCGTCGGCCACCGCCGACACCGGCCCGTGGTCGCGCCTGCTCGGCGGCGCCCCGGTCGTGGAGACCGCGGCGGCGCTCCACCCGGTCGAGACGGTCTGGGCGCCGCCGCCGCGGCCCGTCCCGCCACCGCACGGCATGCGCGTCGACCCGGGGTTCCTCGCGCACGTCGCCGCGACCGCCCGCCGGGCGCTGGCCGAACGCGACGGCGACGTGCTGTGCTTCCTGCCGGGGGTCGGCGAGATCTCCCGCGTCGCCGGGCTGCTGTCCGGCGCGCCCGCCGAGGTCCTGCAGATCCACGGCCAGGCGCCGGGGCGCGTGCAGGACGAGGTGCTCGCGCCCGCGTCCCGCCGCCGGATCGTGCTCGCCACCTCGGTGGCCGAGTCGAGCCTCACCGTCCCCGGCGTACGCGCGGTCGTGGACAGCGGCCTCGCCCGCGAGCCGCGCACCGACCACGCCCGCGGCCTCGGCTCGCTCACCACCGTCCGGGCGTCGCGCGCCACCGCCGACCAGCGCGCCGGGCGCGCCGGGCGCGAGGCCCCCGGCACCGTCTACCGGTGCTGGACGCAGGCCGAGCACGACCGGCTCCCGGCCCGCCCCCGCCCCGAGATCGAGCTGGCCGACCTCACGGGCTTCGCCCTCCAGGCGGCCTGCTGGGGCGCCCCCGGCGCGACCGGCCTCGCCCTGCCCGACCCGCCCCCGCCCGCCGCGATGGACGCCGCGCGCTCCACCCTGCACGCGCTCGGCGCCCTGCGGGACGGCCGCGCCACCGACCGCGGCCGCCGCCTGGCCCGCGTCGGCCTGCACCCCCGCCTCGCCCGCGCCCTCCTCGACGGCGCCCCGCGGGTCGGCGCCCGCGACGCGGCGCAGATCGTCGCGCTGCTGTCCGAGCCGCCGCCCCGCTCGGCGGGCGACGACCTCACCGCCGTCTGGCGCGCCCTGCGCGGCCGGAACCGTCCCGCCGACCCGCACGCCGCGCGGTGGCGCGACGAGGCGGCCCGCCTCCAGCGGTCGCTCGCCGGGCGGGACGGGGCGCCGGCGGGGCTCGGCGACGACCATGCGGCGGGCACCGTGGTGGCGCTGGCGTTCCCGGAGCGGGTGGCGCGGGCGCGGCGGGGGAGCGGCTACCTGATGGCGTCCGGGACGGGCGCCGAGCCGGCGGAGGGGTCGGCGCTGGCCGCGGCGCGGCCCGCCTGGCTCGCGGTCGCGGCGGCCGACCGTCCCGCCGGGGCGGCGTCGGCGCGGGTGCGGCAGGCCGTGGTGATCGACGAGGACATCGCGCGGTCCGCGGCGGCGCCGCTGCTGGAGACCGCCGAGGAGGTGGCGTGGCGCGACGGCGACGTGGTGGCGCGCCGCGTCGAGCGCCTCGGCGCGATCGAGCTGGAGGCGCGGCCGCTGCGGGATCCCGATCCCGCACTCGTGCGGGCCGCCCTGCTGGACGGGGTGCGCGCGGAGGGGCTCGGGCTGCTGCGCTGGACGCCGGCGGCCGTCGCGCTGCGGGAGCGGCTGGCGTTCCTGCGCGGAGCCCTCGGGGAGCCCTGGCCCGCCGTCGACGACGCGGCGCTGCTGGAGCGGGCGCCGGAGTGGCTGGCGGGCGCGCGGCGGCGGGCCGACCTGGCGAAGGTGGACGTCGCGGGCCTGCTGCGCGGGCTGCTGCCGTGGGACCTGGCGAAGCGGCTGGAGGAGTACGCGCCCGAGCGGGTCGAGGTCCCGTCCGGGTCGCGGATCCGGGTCGACTACTCGGGGGAGCGGCCCGTCCTGGCGGTGAAGCTGCAGGAGCTGTTCGGCTGGGACGCGGCGCCGCGGCTCGCCGGCGGCCGGGTGCCCCTGGTCGTGCACCTGCTGTCGCCCGCGGGACGCCCCGCGGCGGTCACCGCGGACCTGGCCTCGTTCTGGCGCGAGGGGTACCGGGCGGTCCGGGCCGAGCTGCGCGGCCGCTACCCCCGGCACCCGTGGCCGGAGGACCCGGCGGGCGCCGTCGCGACCAAACGGACCACCAGGCGCGCTAGCGGGAGCTGATCAGCACCTCGATGCCGTCCAGGACGCGGGCGAGGCCGAACTCGAAGGCGCGGCCGGGCGCGACGGCGGAACCGTACTCGGACCCGACGGCGGCGCCGACGCGGGTCCCGAGCGGGTAGTCGTCCTCGTTCACCAGCGTCTCCAGGAGGGGGGCGCTCGCCTCCCACCACTGCTCGTCGGTCATCCCGCTGCGGCGCTCGGCCTCGGCGGCGTTGACCGACACCCGGGCGGAGCTCTCGGCGAAGCCGGTCACGAGCGCGACGACCGAGTCCATCTCCACGTCGCTGAGGCCGAGGCCGTCCACGGCGCGCAGCTCGTACTCGAACTTGGCGCACGTGTTCGGGCCGAGCGGCGGCCGGACCGTGGTGATCTGGAGCAGCCACGGGTGCCGGTGGAACAGCGCCCAGTCGCCGCGGGCGATGTGCTCCAGGCGGGCCCGCCAGGAGCCGCCGGCGGGCGGCTCCAGCTCGCCGAAGGCGCGGTCGACCATGACGTCGATCAGCTCCGCCTTGCCTGGCACGTAGGTGTAGATCGACATCGGGGAGACGCCCAGCTCCTCGGCGATGCGCCGGATCGACAGCCCGTCCAGGCCCTCGGCGTCGGCCAGCCGGACCGCCGCCCGGACGATCTCCTCCGCGGTCAGCCGCGGCTTGGGCCCCCGCCTGGGACGCTCCCGCACGCCCCACAGCAGCTCCAGGGTGCGCTTGGGGTCGCCCGCCCCGCTGTACTCGGTCACCGGCCGATCCTCTCAGGGAATGAAACTCTGTACCGCGTACGTTATATTGGCCGCGATGGTAAATCCGTACTGCGTACATAGTTTTGGAGGACGGGTGACGGAACCACGGTTCGCGGTCGTCGCCGAGGGGCTGCGCAAGCGCTACGGCGGCACCGAGGCCCTCGCCGGGCTGGACCTGCGCGTCCCCGCGGGGACCGTGCACGGCCTGCTCGGCCCGAACGGCGCGGGCAAGACCACCGCCGTCCGGATCCTGACCACGCTGGCCCGGCCGGACGGCGGCAGCGCCCGCGTCGCCGGGCTCGACGTGGTCCGCGACGCCGCCCGGGTGCGGCGCCGCATCGGGCTCGTCGGGCAGAACGCCGCGGTCGACGAGGTGCTCGGCGGGCGGCAGAACCTCGTCATGTTCAGCCGCCTCCACCACCTCGGCGCCGGGCGGGCGCGGCGGCGGGCGGACGAGCTGCTGGAGCGGTTCCGGCTCACCGACGCCGCCGCGAAGCCGGCGGGGGAGTACTCGGGGGGCATGCGGCGGCGCCTCGACCTGGCCGCGTCGATGATCCTCGCGCCGCCCGTGCTGTTCCTGGACGAGCCGACCACCGGGCTGGACCCGCGCAGCCGGGGCGAGGTGTGGGACGCGATCCGCGACCTGGTGGAGGGCGGCACGACCGTCCTGCTCACCACCCAGTACCTGGAGGAGGCCGACCGGCTCGCCTCCGGCGTCTCGGTGATCGACCACGGCCGCGTCATCGCCGAGGGCACCCCCGACGCGCTCAAGGCGCGGCTCGGCGGCGACCGCGTCGAGGTCGTCGTCGACGACCCGGGGGCGCTCGCCGCCGCCGCCGAGATCGTCGGCCGGGTCGCGACCGGCGAGGTGGACGTCGACGCGGAGGCCCTGCGCGTCGGGGCGCCGGTGCCGGGGCGGGCCGCCGCGCTGACCGAGGTCGTCCGGGCCCTGGACGAGGCGGGCGTCGCCGTCGCCGACATCGGCCTCCGGCGCCCGACCCTGGACGAGGTGTTCCTGCACCTCACGGAGAAGGAGGAGGTGGCTTCATGAGCAAGGCGAACCTGGGGGCCGTGCCCCCGCAGGGCGGGCGCGTGAGCGTTCAGGCGGTGCGGTGGGCCGTGGCCGACGGGTGGGTGCTGACCTCGCGCGCCCTGGCCCACTGGGCGCGCAAGCCGGGCGAGGTCGCCGTCGCGCTGCTCTTCCCGGTGATGGTCGTGCTGATGATGGGCTACCTGTTCGGCGGGCAGATGGACGTCCCCGGTGGCGGCAGCTACCGGGCGTTCATCGTCCCCGGCATGTTCGCGCTGACGATGGCGTTCGGGATCGAGACGACGTTCGCCGCGATCGCGAGCGACGCGAGCAAGGGCGTGACCGACCGGTTCCGGTCGATGCCGATGGCGTCCTCCGCCGTCGTGGTGGGCCGGGCCACCGCCGACATGCTCCACTCGGTCGTCGCGCTGGCCGTGATGGCGGCCTGCGGCGTGCTGATCGGCTGGCGCGTCCACGACGGCGCGGCCAAGGCCCTCGCGGGGCTCGGGCTCCTTCTGCTGCTGCGCTTCTCCCTGGTCTGGCTCGGCGTCTACCTCGGCCTGGTCGCCAAGGGACCCGAGTCGGTGGCGGCCGTCCAGATCCTGGTCTGGCCGATCGGGTTCCTGTCCAGCGCCCTGGTGGCGCCGAGCACGATGCCGGGGTGGCTGGGCGCGGTGGCCGAGTGGAACCCCATGTCGGCGACGGTGACGGCGTGCCGGGAGCTGTTCGGCGAGCCGGTCGCGGGCGGGTCGTGGGCGGCGCAGCACAGCGTGCTGATGGCGGTGGTGTGGCCGCTGGTGATCGCGGCGGTGTTCTTCCCGCTGTCGGTGCGCCGCTACCGCGCCCTCGGCCGCTAGGGCAGCAGGGACACCCGGTGCCGGGCCAGCGCCAGCGCCGGGTAGCACCCCTCGGGCAGGGGCTCCGCGCCGCCGAGCGCGGAGCGGAGCCTCGCGCCCACGGCCGAGGCGTCGTGGGGCTGGACGACGCACAGTTCGGCCTGCATCGCCTGCCGGGCCGCCGCCATCAGCGCCGGGACGTCCCCGGCGACCACGATCTCGGCGGGGGCGTCGCCGTAGGAGAGCCGGACGGCGAGGGCGTGCATGCCGGCGGTGCCGGCGCCCTCGTAGCGGAACTCGCAGACCAGGCGGTCGCCGTCCAGCGGCCCCTCCTGGATCAGCCACGCCTGGCCCGGGACGACCCGCCCGAGCGACTCCTCCCAGGGCGCGGCCGGAACGCCGTCGAGGCGGCCGGCGGCGCGGGCCGCGGCCGCGCGTCCCTCGGCCGGGCCGATCGCGGCGAGCGCCCGCAGGAAGGCCCGGGCCCCAGGGGTGGCCGCCGCGTGCAGGCAGCCGATCAGGTCGCCGAGCGCGGCGCGCCGCGCGGCGGTGTGCGGGGCCGCGGCCTCCAGGGCGCCGAGCTGCGCGGACGTCCACATCTCGGCCTGCAGCGGGCCGGGCTGCGCGGGCAGGGCGCCGGCCTCCCGGACGTAGGCCGCGTACACCTCGCCGAGCCCCGGCAGCATCAGCTCGGGGCCGGCGGACGGTCGGGTCGCACTCACCACCTCAGCCTATGAGACATCGGAGGGCGCCCCGGCCGGGCGTTCCGGGGCGCGGAGCCTACGCCGGGACGGTCAGCAGCGTGCGGCCCTCGCCGATCGTCCGGACCTCGAACCGGCTGATCTCCTGCGGCCGCAGCGCCGTGCCGCCCTGGAGGGCCAGTTGCGGCTGCGGCGAGCCCGGCAGGCCGTAGCCCTTGGCGGGGACGGACCAGCCGACGACGGTGTGCGCCTTGCCCCGCTCGTCCACGGCGACCAGTTCGCACGAGAGCGGCCCGGCGACCTTGCTGAGCCGCAGCGCGATCCGGCTGCCCCACGCCTTCTGCTGCATCGCCACGGTCCCGGTGACGCCGGTGCCGGTGTCGGTCGCCGACATCGCCCGGCCGTCCCGCAGCAGCTGGGCGGTCCCGCCGTCCGGCGCGGAGGCGGCGGGGGCCGCGGTCGGCGCCCAGCGTGTACCCGGTGCCGAGCGCCCCGCCGAGCAGCACGACCCCGGCGGCGGCCGCGGCCAGCGCCCGCACGGTGCGGTGCCGCCGCTCCCGGCGGATCCGGTGCCGGATCAGGTCGGTGACCGCCGCCGGTTCGGGCGGCGCGGGCATCGCCTCCACCGGGTCGGCGATCGGGCCGATGCCGTCCAGGGTCTGGGCGAGCCCGCTCAGCGCGCCGAGCTCCTCGTGGCAGGAGAAGCACGTAGCCAGGTGCGCCTCGAACGCGCGGCGGTCGGGCTCCTCCAGCAGGCCGAGGGCGTAGGCGCCGACGTCGACGTGCGGCATGTCCGGCGCTCTCATGGCGTCACGCCCCTCTCCTCCAGGGCGACGCGCAGCGCCCGGAGCGCGTAGTAGACCCGGGACTTCACGGTCCCCACGGGGATCCCGAGCCGCTTGGCGGCCTCGTTCACCGAGCGGTCCCGGAAGAAGGTCTCGTTGAGGATCTCGCGGTGGGCCGGAGACAGGGCGAGGAGGGCTTCGGACACGACGACGGAGCGCAGCAGATCCTCCAACCCGTCGGGCACGCGCATGTTCTCCAGCGGGCCCTCGCCCGCCTCCTGCGGCCGTGCGTTCTTGCGGCGCTGGTCGTCGATGACGATCCGGCGGGCGACGGTCGCCAGCCAGGGCAGCAGCGAGGTCGCGTTCTCGTCGAGCTGGTGCGCGCTGCGCCAGGCGCGGATCATCGTCTCCTGGACGACGTCCTCGGCCCAGTGCCGGTCGCCGCCGGTGAGCCGCAGGACGAACGACAGCAGCGGGCGGCCGTACACGCGGTACAGCTCGGTCACGATCACCTGGTCGTCCACGCCGCCGGCGGGCCGCGGGCCGCGGAACCAGCTCCACGGTCCGGGCGGGCGTTCGCGGGTGGCCGACGCGGCGGCCGGTGATCTGTGGGCCATCGGGGTCTCCGGCGGGGTGCGAGGGGTGCGGGGCGACGCGGTGACCGTGGGTGTCACGTTGGGAGGCAGTACGGGACCCTCGCGCCGCGCGGTTCAACCGAGGCCGTTTCATGGGGGATTTTCCGGATTGCCACTTACTTGTTCGCCAGCTTCTCCTTACCTTTCGGTCCCAGGGCTCGCCGGGGTGCGTCTCAGGGGCGTACGGGAGGCGACGACTCCGCACCGCGCGACGGACCTTCGCCGGGCAACGCTCACTCCACGCTTTGGAGCGAATGCGGGCATTGGGCCCATTTGCCCATAGAGACCGAGGGCGGGGATCGGATTGGTGAAGGAGAACGAGGAAGGACAGCTCAGCTACCGCCTGCTGCTGGCGGTGGACATCCAGGGGTACAGCAGGCGCGACACGCGCGAGCAGCTGCACGCGCAGCGGCTGCTGTCCGAGGCGCTCGACGGCGCCGCCCGCGGCGTCGGCCTCGACCGCGCCGGCTGGGACAAGCAGGTCGGCGGCGACGGGGAGCTCGCCACGCTGCCGGAGGGCGTCGACCCGGCGACGGTCGCCGGCGACTTCGTCATCCTGCTCGACGGGGCGCTGCGCGAGGCCAACCGGGACGCCGGCCGCTTCCGGCTGCGCGTGCGGCTCTCACTGCACCACGGCACGCTCACGGCCGGGCCGTTCGGCCCCGCGGGCGACGCGCCCATCGTCGTCCAGCGGCTGCTGGACGCCGCGCCGCTGCGCCGCCTGCTGGCCGACGACGCGGACCGCGACCTCGCCTACGTCGTGTCGGACTCGCTGTTCGACGACGTCGTGCGCACCGGGTTCTGCGCCCTGCCGCCGCGCGGCTTCCGCGCCGTCAGGGTGGCGGCGAAGGGCGCGGTGTTCCGCGGCCACATCCTCACCGGCCGCGCCGCCGGGGAGGACGCGGGAGGGCCGGGGGCCCGGTCCGCCCGCGTCCTCGACTTCCCGGCCCTCGCCCTCGGCTGACCGGGAAGCGATCGGCGCGCCCCGGGGTTGACGCGGGTAGAGGCGACGATCGAGGGAGGCGGACATGGCGGACGAGGCGGCACTGCGGAAACTGCTGGCGGGACGCGACATCGGGGTGCTGGCCACCCTCAAGCGCGACGGGCGCCCCCAGCTGTCCACGATCAACTACCACTTCGACGAGGGGCGCGGGCTCGTCCGGATCTCGATCACCGCCGACCGGGCCAAGGCCCGCAACCTGGCCCGCGATCCGCGCGCGAGCCTGCACGTCAGCTCGCCCGACGGCTGGTCGTGGGTGGTGGCCGAGGGCACCGCCGAGCTCTCGGCGGTCGCCGCCGACCCCGGCGACGCCGCCGTCGAGGAGCTCGTCGAGGTCTACCGCGACATCCGCGGCGAGCACCCCGACTGGGACGAGTACCGCCGCGTCATGGTCGAGGACGGCCGTGTCGTCGTCCGCCTGCGCGTCGACCGGCTCTACGGGCAGGCGCACTGACGGCGTCCCGGAACCAGGTCTGCCGCCGCCGCGGGCGCGGCGGTAGCGTGTGGCGATGATCCAGGCAACCGCCACCACCGCCGCCTCGCCCGAGGACCTCTTCCGGCACCTGGCCGTCCCCGAGGCGTGGGGCGCCTGGGGCCGGTTCCCTGTCCCGGCGCGGCGGGCGCGCGCGGGCGACACCGCCCCCTACGGCGTCGGGACGGTCAAGAAGATCTGGCCGGCCAGCGAGCGGACCGTCGCCTACGAGCCCTACGAGCACTTCGGCTACATCGCGGTGGCGGGCCTGCCGGTGCGCTCCTACCGCGCGGACGTCCGGCTGGAGCGCCGGGACGCCGGGACACTCCTGCGCTGGGAGGCGACGTTCGAGCCGCTGATCCCCGGCACCGGCCCGGTCGTCGGCTTCGCGCTCCGGCAGATGCTGAGGGCCTTCACCCGCTGGCTGCCCGCCCACGTCGAGGACTGCCCGCCGGACTGCCCCGCCCGCACGGCCGAGGGCGTCTGACCCCGGCGCGGCGCCCGGCCCGGCGGAGGGCCCCGAGCCGGAGACCGTGCGACCCCCCGCACGGCCTCCGGCGAAAAGGTGCAGGCCGAGAGCACCCCGCAGTTCCCTCGGCCTGCACGACCATGGACCCCTCAGTCGGGGTCGGGACCGTAGACCTCCCACAGCTCCCCGGCGAAGAACCTGCCGAAGTCGAGCAGCGTGCCCGCCCCGCCCGGCCCCGTCGTGCGGAACGTCGTGAGCTGCCGCGCGAAGTCGGTCAGCTGGATGTGCAGCACCCCGGCCGCGACGACCTCCGCGCCGTCCTCCTCGTCCGCGGCGACGTGCCCGTCCAGCAGCCGCACGTAGAGGGTGGAGGTGTCCGGCCAGATCCGCGTCGGCGGCCCGTGCAGGACGTTCTTGTGCCCGCTCAGCGTGCGCCGCCGTCCCTCCCCGTCGGTGTAGAACAGCCGGTACCGCATCAGCCGCCGGTCCTCGGGCCCGTCCGCGACGAACAGGTTGAACGTGCCCCCCTCGACCGGGCGGCGCCCCCCGTGCCCGGTGGCGTCGACCCACCCCGTGGCCGTCGCCTCGTGGTCCGGTTCGGCCAGGAACCGGTCGGTGTCCGCCGCGGTGATCGTCAGGCGGAACGACAGGGGCAGGCGCCCGTCCACCAGCTCGCCGATCCGCGTGTCGGTCTCGCCGTAGGTGACGAACCCCTTCATCTCCTCGGTGAACGACAGCGACGTACGGCCCGCGGCCACGGTGGACGGTCCCCGTGTTCCGCCGTGACTCCCCGATGCGGGGCCGTACGCCGAGCCGTTCCCCGCCCCGCCTGGCGAGCCGGCTCCCCCGGCCGGCTCGGCCCCCGTGGCAGGCGGGGCGGTCGGTCCTCCCGCCCCCCGGCGGGCGGACGTCTCCTCCAGCAGCCGCGTGGCCAGCCGATCGGCCTGCGCGGCGATGGTGAGCGAGGGGTTCGGGCCCACCGGGCCGGGCATCGCCGCCCCGTCGGCGATGTAGAGGCCCGGGAACCCGAACACCTCGCCGAAGGCGTCGCAGACGCCTTCGCCCGGGTGGTCGCCCATGGGGGCGCCGCCCAGCGGATGGACGGTGATGATGCGCTTGCGGAACCACATCGGGTTGTCGGCGTAGTCGGCGCCGAGCACGTCCGCGATCCCCTGCATCGTCTTGCGGACGCGGTTGAACAGCTCCTCGCTGGTCCGGGCGTTCCAGTCGGCGGTGAGCCGGCCGTCCTGGAGGTGCAGCCGCCCGTCGGCGGTCTCGCGGCCCATGCCGAGCAGCGGCAGCGAGCTGACCGTCAGCGCCCCGTCGCCGATCAGGTCCGACAGCTCCTTGGACAGGTTGGTGTCCGGCGCGTCCTTGAAGAACTCCTTGAAGCGGCCCCACAGGAACTCGACCGCGCGCTCGAACTCGCCGCGGACGTCGAAGCCGTTCACGATCCAGTCGGTGAACCCGGGGTAGCCGCCGTCCTGGATGTAGGCGCCGCGGCCCGCGCCGGGCACGCCGTCCAGGTCGTCCGGCAGCCGGATCGCCGTGGTGATCACCGGTCCGCGGCTGGCGTTCAGCGGGCGGACCCGGTTGCGGTCCTTGGCCCGCATCAGGAACGTCAGCAGGTCGCCGTTGCCGCAGAAGCGGGTGCCGAGCGCGGAGCTGAGGCCGGGGAACGCCTTGCGCGACTTCAGCAGCAGGTACGTCGTGCCGTAGGTGCCGGCGCCCAGGACCAGCCGGTCGCAGGTGATCGTCCGGGTCGGCAGGCGGCGCTTCCTGGCGGTCAGGTCCGCGTGGTGGACGTAGTCGACCTCATACCCGCCGCCCGGCCGCGGCCGGATCGCCTTCACCTCGTGGGAGGTGCGGATGTCGGCGCCGTGGTGCGCGGCCGCGGACAGGTAGTTGTGGTCGAGGCTGTTCTTGGAGCCCTCGTTGCAGCCGATGTCGCACTCGCCGCACAGCTTGCACGTCCGGCGGCGGGCGCCGTGCAGGTTCCCGTACGCGGGGTCGGCGATCGGCAGGCTCACCCCGGGCGTGCCGCCGGGCTCGGAGGCGAAGCTGACCGCGAGGGGCGGCAGCGTGCTGTGCAGGCCGAGCTCGGCCGCCGCGTCCTGGAGCGCGTGCGTCTTCGGGGTGTCGTCGTAGGGGACCTGGTCCAGCGGGTACGGCGTGGCGCCCATCATCCGCTCGACGGCGTCGTAGTGCGGGTCCAGGTCGGCGCGCGAGATCGGCCACGGCTCGTGGCCCCCGCCGGGCACCGGACGGTCGTGCACGAACCAGCGCTCGTCCTTGCGCAGCAGCACGTTCGCGTAGATCAGGGACCCGCCGCCGAGGCCGGCGGACACGACCGAGTCGCAGCCCTTGAACCCCCACACGTCGTACATCCCGTACAGGCCGGCGTCCGGGTCCCAGAACGCCCGGCCCATCTCGGCGGGGGTGCGCGGGAAGCTGCCGGGCGGGTACGGCTGCCCGCGCTCCAGCAGGACGACCCGCTGCCCGGCCTCCGCCAGCCGGTACGCGGTGACGGATCCGCCGAATCCGGATCCGATCACTACGGCGTCGACGTGTTCGATGTCGGTCATGATGCGTGGCGCTTGAGGAAGTCGACGACGCGCGGGAACACGTCGATGTGCGAGTCCTTGCCGATCAGCGGGTCGAGGTGCCCGTAGCCGGGCAGCGAGGCCAGCTCGTGGCGCCCCGGCGCCGCCTTCTCGAGGATCTTGTGCAGGTGGATGTTGGAGTCGGTGAAGACGCGGTTGTTGCCGGGCGCGAGGAGCAGCATGGGCGTCTCCACGTCCGCCGCGTTCTCCAGGTAGTTCTCCGGGAGGCGCGCGTAGCGCTCGTCCCGAGGCGCGTACTTGACCGAGTGGCCCGCCTTGACCATCTTGCGGACGTGCCGGTAGTAGTGCAGCCCGGACGCGGTGCAGATGTCGGCGACGCGCGCGTGCGTCTCGGGCAGCAGGTTCTCGTGCTCGTACATCGCCGGCTTGCCCGCCCCCCACTGGAAGCTCTGCATGTGGCAGGCGCGGGTGGAGCACTCGCCGTGGAACAGCGACACCGCCCGCGACAGCATCCACGGCCGCGTGAACCGCGGGGCGTCGCCGAACCGCGGGTCGAGGAACGGCAGCCCGAGGACGTACTCCAGGAACCAGGTGCCGAGGCCGAGCTTGACCTTCGAGAACGCCGGCACCCGCGGCGTGAGCGACACGCTGTTGCAGGTGAGGGAGGCGATGTCGGTGACGGTCCCGGCGAACAGGGCCATCGAGAACGACACGGCGCCCAGGCAGTGCGCGATGACGTGCAGCGGCCGGTCGCCGATGTGCCTGCGCAGTTCGGCGAGGGCGGCCGGGAAGTCGTACAGGGCGATGTCGTCGAGGGTGTAGCGGTGCGTCTCGCCGTCGTACGGGAAGCGGCCGCTCATCCGGAAGTCCACGGTCCACACGTCGGTGAAGCCGTTGTCGAGCAGGTGCGACGCCAGGTTCGGGATCTCCGGCATGATGAACAGGTCGCTGGAGGAGGTGAGCCCGTGCACGAGCAGGACGACGTCGTCGCTCTCCTCGCGCAGGAACCGGGTCAGCCCCAGCCGAGACCGTCGCCCGTCGTGACCGGATACGTCGAGATCTGCGCATCCTTGACGCCCTCAAGGGTGAATCGAGGAATCGTCCGGTTCATGTCCGTCACCTCCCTTTCCCGCAGTAATCATGGGGTGACCTGCTGGAACACAACATCGTGGTAAACCCTTACTTCTGGCACGGAACCCTGACGAACGCATACTGAGACGGGGATACGGCGTCGCGCGTTCGCGTCGGGGACGGCCCGGACCGGACCGGCCGGATCCGGACCCGGGTCAGCCGGCCCCGGGGGCGTCAGGGTCCTGGCGGCTGAGGGCGTTGACCACGCCGACCCGGGAGTTCACCCCGAACTTGGCGAAGATGTGCGACAGGTGCGTCTCGACGGTGCGGATGCTGACGAACAGCCGCTCGGCGATCTGCGAGTTCGTGCACCCCTCCACGACCAGCGACGCGACCTCGTACTCGCGCTTGGACAGCCCGCCCGGCAGCCCCGTCTCGCGGCCGCCGCCCCGCGCCGGCACCCGCACCCCGATCCGGCGCTGCTCGCGGACGGCCTGCGCGTGCAGGGAGCGCGCCCCGCAGCCCGCGAAGATCTCGGCGGCGAGCCGCAGCTGCTCGCGGGCGGCGGCGCGCTCGCCGGACCCGGCGTGCGCCTGCCCGGCCCGCATCCGGGCCCGGCCCGCGTCGATGCGGTGCCCGGCCTCCTCGAACATCTCCGCGGCCGCGAGCGCCTCTCGGGCCGCCGCGGCGGCGTCGGTGAGCTGCAGGACGTGGGCGCGGGCCAGCTGCGCCAGCCCGTTGTGGGCCTCCAGGCCGGGGATGATGTAGTGCTCGCCGCGCTCCACCCACTTCTGGGCGGCCGCGGCGCGGCCCCGTCCCGCCTCGACGCCGGCCATGACCTCGCTCAGCGACAGGTGCGTCCGCTGGTCCAGCGGGCCCTTGACCGTAGCGTCGACGGCCTCGGCGCCCTCCTCCAGCCGGCCGAGCCCGATCAGCGCCATCGCGCGCGCGTAGCGGGCCATGGAGCCCCACCACTCGCCGACGCCGGCGCCGCTCTCGATGGCCTCCTCGGCGTGCCGCAGCGCGGACTCCTCGTCCCCGGACCAGCCCGCGACGAGGCTCTGCTGCGTGAGCGCGAACACCAGCTGCTGCCCCGAGTGCAGGAGCCGCGCCTCCTCCACCGCCTCCTCGGCGACGACCGCGGCCTCCTCCAGCCGGCCGAGCATGCCGTAGGCGCGGGTGAGGCCCGCCATCAGCGTGGGGACGACGTAGAGCTGCCCGGTGGCGCGGGCGACGTCCACCGCCCGCTCGAACCGGCGGGCCGCGGGGCGGAACCGGCCCATGAACGTCTCGGCCCAGCACAGCCAGGCGATCGCGTCCATCCACTCGGCGAGGTGCTCGTCGGGAGCGGCGTCCACCAGCCGGTCGGCCGCCGCCAGGTAGCGCAGGGTGTCCTCGATGCGGCCGGCGGCGAGCGCGGGCATCGGCCGGAACGCGGCGACGGCGAGCTCCAGGCTGGGCTCCCAGTCCTCCGAGCTGTCGGGCATCAGGTCCAGGACGGCCTGGGCGGCGCGGAAGTCGATCCGCATCATCCGCTCGGCGATCAGCCGCATCCGCAGCGGCACCGCCGCCGGGGACCGGGGGTCGGGCATCCGGCGCAGCTCGTCCAGCAGCAGGGTGCGGGCCTCGTTCGGGCGGTCGAGCTGGCGTTCCATCAGCGCGGCGAGCCGGGCCGCGCGGGCGCGCTGCTCGTAGGCGTCCAGCGGCAGCATCTTCAGGACGCTCCGCGCGGTCTCGCGCCCCTCGATGAGGTGGCCGCCGACCGTCTGGACCTGCGCCAGCTCCATCATCAGCGCGAGGCGGGAGGGCTGGGCGGGGTCACCGCCCGCCGCGCCGGCGTCGTCGGTCGCGGGCATCAGCCCGAGCGCGACCTTCAGCCAGTGCGCGGCGGTCGAGGGGGCCTGCGTGGCGAAGGCGCGGGCCGCCTCCACCAGAGTCGCGACGGCGGCGCGGTCGCCGACCCGGGCCGAGCGCTCCAGGTGCCGGGCGCGGAAGGCGGCGGGCGCGCCGATCTCGGTGAGGTAGGCGGCGATCCGGCCGTGCGCGGCCAGCCGCCAGCCCGCCGCGGCGGACCGGTAGGCGGCGTGCCGCACGAGCGGGTGCCGGAACCGGAAGCGCTCGGCGCGGGGCCGCACGATGTCGCGGGCGACCAGCTCGTCGAGCGCGGCCAGCGCGACCCGCTCGCTCACCTCCGCGGCCACCGCGGCCAGCGGCGGCGCGAACTCGTCGGCCGCGACGGCGGCGCTCTGCGCGATCAGCAGCGCGTCCGGCGACAGCCCGCTCAGCTCCAGTTGCAGCGCCGCCCGCACGGCGGGCGGCAGCTCGCCCTCGGCGTAGCCGGCGGCGAGGGGCTCGCGGGTGCGGGCGAGGGCCTCCAGGTAGAAGGGGTTGCCGCCGCTGGCCCGGTACAGCTCGCTGCAGCGCGCCCCGCTGACGCCGGGGCCGAGCATCTCGGCGACCTCGGCCTGGGTGAGCGGCTTGACGGTGAGCCGGTGCCCGCCCTCGTCCCGCAGCGACGCCTGGACCAGCGCGGCGAGGCGCGCCGACGCCTGCGCGGGACGGTAGGCGACGGCGATCAGCACCCGGGCGCGCGGCGGGTGCCGCACGAGATGGTCCAGCAGCTCGATCGTGGCGTTGTCGGCCCAGTGCACGTCGTCGAGGATCAGGACCAGCCCGGACGGGGCGGCCACCTCCTCCAGCAGCCGCCGCACCGCGCGGTACAGCTGGTACCGGGCCACCGGGGTGGCCACGGGCGCGCTGCCGGGCGGGCCGGCGTCCTCCCCGTCGCTGAGGGAGGCGGCGAGCGCCGGGAACACCGGGCCGAGCAGCCGGACGGTGCCGCGGCCGAGGTCGCCCGCGTGGTCCTCCAGGTGGTCGTCGAGGGCGTCGACGACGGCGCCGAACGGCATCTCCTGCTCGAACTCCGAGGCCCGGCCGGCCAGGGTGGCGAGCTTGCGGGCTTCGGCGGCGTTCGACAGCTCGGTCAGCAGCCGCGTCTTGCCCGCCCCCGGCTCGCCCACGAGGGCCAGGAAGCGGAACGCGTCGGCCGCCGTGGCGTCCAGGGACTCCTCGAAGACACGGAGGACGTCCCTGCGCCCGACCAGCGGGACGCCGCTCGGCGCCGCTCCGTTGTCGTGGCCGGTACGACCCTCCATGTCCACACCCCAACAGCGACAGGCGGTCGAAACGCCGTGATCATGCTTCTCGTTGTGGTCCCTGAGCGGGGTTCACCTTATCGGGTAGAACGTCAATAAGGTGGGGCAACCCGCCCATCCCCGAGTGCCAACGCCGCGGGGGGACCCTGCGTGACCGTGTTGTTCATAGCTATGAACGGCTCTTTGCGGCCGCATGTCAACCTCGGGAGGGTAAACCGTCCCGCAGCCGTGACATCCGGACCGGGGACCGGGGGTCAGCCGTCCAGCCCGATCCGCCGGGCGGCCTCGCTCCAGCGTTCCTCGTCGCCGGACGGCTCGTACCGGCGCAGGTCCTGGGTGGCGGCGACCAGGGCGCGGGACTCGGCGAGGTCCGCGACGGCGCCCTGCGCGCGGGCCTGCGCCAGCACGTTGCCGAGGGCCGTCGCCTCGACGGGCCCGGCCACCACCGGCAGCCCGCTGGCGTCGGCGGTCAGCCGGCACAGCAGGTCGTTGCGGCTGCCGCCGCCCACCAGGTGGACGACGTCGATCTCCCGCCCCGACAGCCGCGCCGCCTGGCGGAGCGTGGCGCGGTGCGCCAGGGCGAGGCTGTCGAGGATGCAGCGCACGGTCTCGGCGGGCGAGGACGGCTCGGGCAGGCCGCGGCGGCGGCAGTGCGCGGCGATGCGGGCCGGCATGTCGCCCGGCGGCAGGAACTCGGGGTCGTCGGGGTCGATGAGGCAGCGCAGGCCGGGCACGTCCCCGGCCGCGGCGAGCAGGGCCGGCAGGTCCGCGTCGCCCCAGGTCCGCATGGACTCCTGGAGGAGCCACAGGCCCATCACGTTGCGCAGGTAGCGGACGGTCCCGTCGACGCCGCCCTCGTTGGTGAAGTTGGCCTTGCGGCTCTCCTCGGTCAGCACGGGGGCGTCCAGCTCCACGCCGACCAGCGACCAGGTGCCGCACGAGATGTAGGCGAAGCGGTCCGCGGCGGCGGGGACGGCGGCGACGGCGGACGCCGTGTCGTGCGAGCCGACGGCCGTGACGCGCAGGGCGCCGTGGCCGGTCTCGGCCGCCACGTCCGCGCGGAGCGTCCCGATGTCCGCGCCGGGGTCGTGCAGCGGCGGGAAGATCCCCGCGGGAAGGCCCAGCCGGTCGACGAGGTCCGCCGACCAGGTGCCGCCGCGGACGTCCAGCAGCCCGGTGGTGGAGGCGTTCGTGCGCTCGGCGCCGATCTCCCCGGTGAGCCAGTAGGCCAGCAGGTCGGGGATCAGCAGCAGCGTCGCGGCCCGGGAGAGGTCGTCGGCCGCGAGCTGGTAGATCGTGTTGAACGGGAGGAACTGCAGCCCCGAGGCCTGGTAGAGGAGGTCCTCGCCCAGTTCGGCGCGGACCCGCTCCATCACCCCGTCGGTGCGGGCGTCGCGGTAGTGCACGGGGTTGCCGAGCAGGGCGCCGCCGGCGTCCAGCAGCCCGTAGTCGACGGCCCAGGAGTCGATGCCGACCGAGGCCAGGCCGCGCGGGGCGGAGCGCAGCCCGTCCAGGACGTTGCCGTAGAGGCCGAGGATGTCCCAGTGCAGGGTGCCGTTGACCCGGACGGGGCGGTTCGGGAAGCGGCGGATCTCCTCCAGGGCGAGGGTGCCGGGCCCGACGCGCCCGGCCATCACCCGCCCGCTGGACGCCCCGAGATCGACGGCCGCGAACATCGCTTCGCTCATTGGACGACCACAACCTCCAAAGTCCGCGGCCCGTGCACGCCCTCCACCCGGGACAGTTCGATGTCGCTCGTCGCGGACGGGCCCGACACGAACGTCAGCGGCCGCCGCGGATCGAGGCGTTCGAGCGCCTCCGGCACGTCGGCGGCGACCTGGTCCGCGAGGACGACGATCAGGTGGTAGTCGGGCACGAGCGACAGGGCGCGCGGCCCCTGCCCGGCGCCGTGGTCCAGCACGATCGTGCCCGTCTCGGCGACCGCGGCCGCGCAGCCGGTGACCGCGCCGGCCAGGCCGTCGAGCGAGGCGGCCGACGGGTCGCGCACGAGCGCGGCGCCGGTCGAGGACGTCCACTCCTCCGGCAGGCCGGACGGGACGCCGTAGGCGCCGGGGCGGGCCGCGAGCCGCTCGGCGACGGCCGAGGCGACCTCGGACGCGGCGACGCGCAGGACGGTCGCGCGGTAGTCGGCGACCCGTTCGGCGAACAGGTCGAGGATCGCGTCGTCATGGTGGCGGCGCAGGTAGCCGCGGTCGATCCGGTCGTAGGAGGCCGCGACCTCGGCGGCGGGGCGGGCGGGCGCCGCCCGCTCGATCCGGCGCAGGATCTCCTCGCGCGCGTTCACCGTTCCCCCTCCTCGCGCCCGCCGCCGGTCCGGGCCCACCAGGCGCGGAACGACTCGGGCGGCGGCGCGGGCGCGTCCCGCGTCTCGGTCCAGGCGCCCAGCGGCCCGGGCAGCCGCCGGATCCGGCCGCCGCGCGCCACGGCGCGGCGGCTCGCGGACGCGGCGCGCTGCGCGAGCCCGAGCCGGGTGGGGGAGCGCAGCGTCCACCCGGCCGCCGCCATCGCCACCCGCTCCAGCGGATGCCGGGGCCCCTTCTCCACGGCGCGGGCCCGCAGGTGCACGAGCACCTCCGGGATGTCGATGGCGACCGGGCACGCCTCGAAGCAGGCCCCGCACAGCGTCGACGCGTACGGCAGCGACGCGTCCACCGCCGACCCGATGCCCCTGATCTGCGGGGACAGGATCGCGCCGATCGGGCCGGGGTAGGGCGAGCCGTAGGCGTGGCCGCCCGCGCGCTGGTAGACCGGGCACACGTTCAGGCACGCCGAGCAGCGGATGCAGCGCAGCGCCTGCCGGCCCACCTCGTCGGCCAGGGTGGCGGTGCGGCCGTTGTCCAGCAGGACGAGGTGGAAGTCGCGCGGGCCGTCGCCGGGGGACACGCCCGTCCACGTCGAGGTGTAGGGGTTCATCCGCTCGGCGGTGGACGAGCGGGGCAGCAGCTGCAGGAACACCTCCAGGTCCCGCCAGCTCGGCACGATCTTCTCCACGCCCATCACCGAGATGAGCGTCTCGGGGAGCGTCAGGCACATCCGGCCGTTGCCCTCCGACTCCAGCACGACCAGCGTGCCGGTGTCGGCGACGGCGAAGTTCACGCCCGACACCCCGACCTTGGCCGACAGGAACTTGGCGCGCAGGTGCCGCCGGGCCGCCTCGGCCAGCTCGGCGGGCTCGTCGGTCAGCCCCTCCGGCGCGTCCTCCATCGCGCGCAGGAAGATGTCGCGGATGTCGGAGCGGTTGCGGTGGATCGCCGGGACGAGGATGTGCGACGGCCGGTCGTCCCCGAGCTGGACGATCAGCTCCGCCAGGTCGGTCTCGTAGGCGGTGATCCCCTCCTCGGCGAGGAACTCGTTGAGGCCGATCTCCTGCGTCGCCATCGACTTGACCTTGACGACCTCGGTCTCGCCGGTGGCCTTCACCAGGTCGGCGACGATCCGGTTCGCCTCGGCCGCGTCGCGGGCCCAGTGCACCGTCCCGCCGGCCTCGGCGACCTTCTCCTCCAGCAGCCGCAGGTAGTGGCCGAGGTTCGCCAGGACATGGTCCTTGATCTGCTTGCCCGCCTCGCGGAGCGCGGGCCAGTCGTCCAGCTCGGCCACCGCGGCGGCGCGGCGCCCCCGGATCGTGGTGGTGGCGTGCGCGAGGTTCCCGCGCAGCCGCGGGTCCGCCACCGCACGCCGCGCCGCGTCCGGAAACGACGGCATCCCGACATAGGTCGGCATCGCCTGAGCGGAGCGAACCGGGGGGTGTGGGGGGTCGTCCCCCCACGGGGTACGCGCCTGCGGGGTCATGCGGGCTCCTCCTCCGTCGAGGCGAGGATCTCGGCCAGGTGGACGGTCCGCACTCCGGCGCGGGTGCGGGTGAGGGCGCCGCCGATGTGCATCAGGCAGGAGTTGTCCGCCGCGCACAGCGTCTCGGCCCCGGTCGCCCGGACGGCGGTGACCTTGTCCGCGCACATCGCGGCCGACACCTCGGCGTTCTTCAGCGCGAACGTCCCGCCGAACCCGCAGCACTCGGCGGCGTCCGGAAGCTCGACCAGGTCGATGCCGCGGACCTCGCGCAGCAGCCGCAGCGGGCGGTCGCCGACGTGCAGCATCCGCAGCGAGTGGCAGGTGGGGTGGTAGGTGACGCGGTGCGGGTAGTACGCGCCGACGTCGGTGACGCCGAGGACGTCCACGAGGAACTCCGTCAGCTCGTACACGCGGGAGGCGACCCCGGCGGTGCGCGGCGCGAGCCGGGGGTGCCAGTCGCGGATCATCGCCCCGCAGGAGGCGGACGGCGTCACGACGGCGTCGTAGGGCTCGAACGTCTCCGCGAACCCCTTGACGAGGGGGAGCGCCTGCCGCCGGTAGCCGGTGTTGAGGTGCATCTGCCCGCAGCAGGTCTGCGACTCGGGGAACTCGACGTCGTGGCCGAGGCGCCTCAGCAGCCGCACCACCGCCTGGCCCGTCCCCGGGAACATCGTGTCGTTGACGCAGGTGAGGAACAGCGCGACTCTCACAGTGCCTGCCTCCCGAGGGCGGGGCCGCCCAGGGCGGAGCGGCTGGACTCGCGGACGACCAGCTCGGGCTGGAACATCACCTGCTGGTGGGCGTGCCCGCCCGTCTCGTCGCACTCCTCCAGCAGCAGCTCGGTCGCGATCCGGCCGAGCTGGTAGGTGGGCTGCCGCACCGAGCTGAGCGGGACGGCGGCCGCGGCGGAGAACTCGATGTCGTCGTACCCGATCAGCGCGACGTCATCCGGCACCTTGATCCCGGCCTGGAGCAGGACGCGCAGCACGCCGAGCGCGAGCAGGTCGTTCGCGCAGAAGATGGCGTCGGGCAGCGGAGCGCCCGCCTCCAGCAGCCGCCGCGCCGCCTCCTGCCCGGACCGCGCGTTCATCGCCCCGACGGCGACCTCGCGCATCGCGTCCCGGCCGAGCCCGGCGGCGCGCAGCGCCCGCAGCGCGCCCTTGCGCCGGTCGACGCACTGGCGCAGCACGGCCGGCCCGGTGACCAGCGCGAGCGTCCGGGCGCCCGCGTCCAGCAGCTCGCGGGCCGCGAGCTCGCCGCCCGCGACGTCGTCCACGGCGACCGAGCACTGGTTGGCGCGCGGCGTCGGGTGGTCGAGCAGCACCACGGGGACGCCCCGCTCGCGCAGCCGGTCGGCGGCCTCGCCGTCGTCGCCGACCGGGGTCAGCAGGACCCCCCGGACGCGCTGCTCGGCGAACACCCGCAGGTTGCGCAGCTCCCGCTCGTCCGACTCGCCCGAGGACGAGAGGATCACCGCGTAGCCGCGCTCGCTGGCGATGTCCTCCACGCCGCGCGCCACGTCGGTGAAGAACGGGTTGGCGAGGTCGAGGACCATCAGCCCGATCGTGCTGCTGTGCCCGGCGCGCAGCGTGGACGCCGAGCCGTTGCGGACGAAGCCGAGGTCGCGGATGGCCTGCTCGACGCGGGTGCGGGTGGCCTCGGCGACGCGCTCGGGCCGGTTGAGCACGTTGGACACGGTGCCCGGCGAGACGCCGGCGTGCGCCGCGACCTGCTTGATGCCGACCGTCCGGCCCGGCGGCGCGGAGCGGCCGGTGTCGTCTGCGCCCAATCTGTGTGCCCCCGAGTCCGTCCGCTGGTGTGTCGCCGCTCACTTTGGGTCATCTGATTAAAACGTGTCAACCCGCTGCCGGGGTCCAGTGGGCGCGAAACCCGCGCGGCCGGTCCCGGCCGCGCGGGATTTCCGAACGCCACCGGCCCTTGCGAGGACGGGCTTTCCGCAGCCCCGGACGGGGACGACGGAAAGTTCCCCTCTTGACGGGTGCTCCGGGTCACATCTAGCGTCCTCCGCAACATCTAGTTAAAACGTTTTTCATCCGTACGTCACAGACGACCCCCGCGAGGAGGGCCGCGATGGGTGCACCGGGCCGCTCGGCGCCGCCGACATTGGCACTGGTCAACGTGAGTAAGTCGTTTGGCGCGGTCCGCGCGCTGCAGGGCGTCACCCTGGAGCTGCACGCGGGCGAGGTCCACGCCCTCGCCGGGGAGAACGGCGCCGGCAAGTCCACCGTCGTAAAAACGTTCGCAGGCGTCCACCGCCCCGACGCGGGCGAGGTCAGGGTGGACGGCGAGCCGGTGGCCTTCCACGGCCCCGCCGACGCGCAGGCCGCCGGAGTCGCGGTCATCTACCAGGAGCCCACGCTGTTCCCCGACCTGTCGGTCGCGGAGAACATCTTCATGGGCCGCCAGCCGCGCGGCGCGCTCGGCCGCATCGACCGCCGCGCCATGCACGCCGAGACGGCGCGGCTGTTCGAGCGGCTCGGCGTCGCGCTGGACCCGCAGCAGCCCGCCCGCGGCCTGTCGATCGCCGACCAGCAGGTCGTCGAGATCGCCAAGGCCATCTCCCGGGACGCGCGGGTGCTCATCATGGACGAGCCGACCGCGGCCCTCACCGGCCAGGAGGTCGCCCGCCTGTTCGCCGTGACCCGCGGCCTCCAGGAGCACGGCTGCGCGGTGCTGTTCATCTCGCACCGGCTGGAGGAGATCTTCGAGATCTGCCGCCGGGTGACGACGCTGCGAGACGGCGCCTACGTCGGCACCGACATGGTCGCCGACATCACCCCCGACGACCTCGTCCGCCGGATGGTCGGCCGCGACCTCGACGCGCTCTACCCCAAGCAGGACGTCACGCCGGGCGAGGTCGCGCTGAAGGTGAGCCGGCTGACCCGCGAGGGCGCCTTCACCGACGTCTCCTTCGAGGTCCGCCGCGGCGAGATCGTCGCGCTGGCCGGGCTGGTCGGCGCCGGCCGCAGCGAGGTCGCCCGCGCCGTCTTCGGCGTGGACCGCTGGGACGCCGGGACCGTCGAGGTCGGCGGTCGCGCGCTTCCGGCGGGCAGCCCCACGGCCGCGATGTCGGCCGGGCTGGCGCTCGTCCCCGAGGACCGCCGCCAGCAGGGCCTGGTCATGGACATGTCGATCGAGCGGAACATGGGGCTGACCCAGCTGCGGACGCTGCGCCGCGAGACCGGGCGCGGGGGCCTGATCTCCCGGAAGGTGGAGCGGGACCGCGCCGCCGACTGGGGCCTGCGCCTCCAGCTGAAGTACTCGCGGCTCAGCGACGCCGTCGGCGTCCTGTCGGGCGGCAACCAGCAGAAGGTCGTGCTCGCCAAGTGGCTGGCCACCGAGCCGGCCGTGCTGATCGTGGACGAGCCGACCCGCGGCATCGACGTCGGCACCAAGGCCGAGGTGCACCGGCTGCTGTCGGAGCTGGCCGCGCAGGACCTGGCGGTGCTGATGATCTCCTCCGACCTGCCGGAGGTGCTCGGCATGGCCGACCGGATCCTCGTCATGCACGAGGGGCGGCTGACCGCGCAGATCGCGCGCGCGGACGCGACCGAGGAGAGCGTGATGGCCGCCGCGACCGGCCGCCCCGGCACCGGAAAGGCGGCCTGAGCCGATGACCGTCCTCACCCAGTCCCCGGCCAGGCCGGAGTCGGGCGGCCCGCCGGGCGGCGGGCGCCGCCTCGTCGAGATGGTGCTGCGCGCCCGCGAGCTGAGCATCCTCGGCGCGCTGGTCCTGCTCGTGCTCGGAACGACGATCGCCAACCCGCGGTTCCTGTCCGGCCAGGGCGTCAAGGACATCTTCCTCAACGCCTCGATCCTCGTGCTGCTCGCCGTCGGGCAGAGCATGGTCGTCGTCACCCGCAACATCGACCTGTCGGTCGGGTCCGTCGTCGGGCTCGTCGCGTTCAGCGCCGGGAAGTTCGCCTCCGGCGGGGACCGCAACGTCGTGCTGGTCGTGCTGGTCGGCGTCGGGATCGGCCTGGTCTGCGGGCTCGTGAACGGGCTGCTGGTCAGCTTCTGCCGCGTGCCCGCCCTCGTCGTCACCCTCGGCACGCTGTACGTGATCCAGGGCCTGGACTACCGCATCGCGCACGGCGACCAGATCGGCGCCGCCGACCTGCCGTCCTCGCTGCTGAGCCTCGGCAACGACGGGATCCTCGGCGTGCCCTACCTGCCGATCATCACCGTGGTGGTGATGCTGGGGGTCGGCTACTACCTGCGGTCCTACTCCTCCGGGCGCGAGTACTACGCGATCGGGTCCAGCCCGGAGGCCGCGATGCTCGCCGGCGTGCCGATCCGCCGCCGCGTCCTCACCGCCTACCTGCTCAGCGGCGCCCTCGCCGGGCTCGCCGGGGTGCTGTGGCTCGCCCGGTTCGGCACCGTCGTCGCCGACGCCGCGCACGGCTGGGAGCTGAAGGTCGTCAGCGCCGTCGTCGTCGGCGGCGTCGCCATCACCGGAGGCGTCGGCACCGTGTACGGGGCGGCGCTCGGCGCGCTGCTGCTCACCACCATCGGCAGCGTGCTGGTGGTGCTCAAGGTCAACTCGTTCTGGCAGGACGCGATCACCGGTGTCCTGCTGCTGCTGGCCATCAGCGTCGACCGGCTGCTGGCGCTGCGCGTCACCCGGGCGCTGAAACAGCGGTCCCTGGCGTCGGCCGCGCACCGCGCCGCCTCGCCGCAGAGCAAGGAGGGACGGGCATGAGCCGCCTGATGCGGTGGGAGACCGCCGTCACCGCGCTGCTGGTCCTGGTCTTCGCGGGCGGCGCCGGATTCTCGCCGGACTTCGCGAACAACGACAACCTGTCGTTCGCGCTGGACGACCTCAGCGAGATCGCGCTGATCGCGCTGCCGATGACGCTGCTGGTCGTGTGCGGGCAGGTGGACCTGTCGGTCGCCTCGATCCTCGGCCTGTGCAGCGCCCTCACCGGCAAGCTGTGGGACGGCGGCATGGCCATCGAGATGATCATCCCGCTGGTGCTGGTCGTCGGCGTCGTGTGCGGGCTGGTCAACGGCCTGCTGGTGACCAGACTGGGGCTGCCGTCCCTCGCCGTGACGATCGGCACGCTGACCCTCTACCGGGGCCTGGCGTACGTGACGCTCGGCACGGGGGCGATCTCGGAGTTCCCCACCGCCTACACCGATCTGGCGACCTCCTCCATCCCGGGCACGCCGATCCCGTACCCGGTCGCGCTGTTCGTCCTGCTCGCCGCCGTCACCGGCGTGGTCCTGCACGCCACCGGCATCGGGCGGTCGCTGTTCGCGATCGGCGCGCAGGAGGACGCCGCCTACTTCGCCGGCATCCGGGTCAAGCGCATCAAGCTGATCCTGTTCGCGGTGTCCGGCCTCGTCGCCGGGTTCGCCGGCGTCGTCTACACGCTCCGCTACGGCAGCGCCCGCGCCGACAACGGCATCGGCCTGGAGCTCGCCGTCATCGCGGCGGTGCTGCTCGGCGGCGTCGACTTCGACGGCGGCAAGGGCACGCTCGGCGGCGTCATCGCGGCCGTGCTGCTCATCGGCCTGCTCCGCAACCTGCTGATGCTCAACGACGTCTCCACCGAGGTCCAGTCGATCGTCACGGGCCTGCTGCTCATCATCAGCGTCCTCACGCCGCGGCTGATCGCCGTGGCGCGCGAGGCCCGAGGCCGGCGGCGGGGCGCGAGACCCGCGGTCCCCGCCGCCGCACCCTGATCCCCACCGCACGACCCACCGCCCCCCGCCGCACGTCCACCCACCCCGAAGCACGACCCGGAACTGTGAAAGGCACCCTGATGACCATTCGTTTGCGCGCCCCGCGCCGGCTGGTGGCCGCCGCCACGGCGGGCGCTCTGGCCCTCAGCCTGGCCGCCTGCGGCGGGACCACCAAGGACTCCGCGTCCGGCTCGGGGGACGCCAAGGCCGGGGGCAAGGCCTCCGCCGACCCGAACGCGCCGCTGAAGAAGGGCCTGAAGCTGGCGTTCCTGCCCAAGCAGGTCAACAACCCCTACGAGACGATCGTCGACAACGCCGGCATCGCGGCGGCCAAGGAGTTCGGCGGCGAGGCCAAGGAGGTCGGCCCGTCCGACGCCTCGGCGTCCTCGCAGGTCTCCTACATCAACACGCTGATCCAGCAGCGGCACGACGCGATCCTCATCGCCGCCAACGACGAGAACGCCGTGTGCGGGCCGCTCAAGCAGGCGATGTCCAAGAACATCAAGATCGTCGCCTACGACTCCGACACCAACCCCGCCTGCCGGGACGTGTTCATCAACCAGGCCTCCTCGGAGGAGATCGGCCGCAGCGAGGTCAAGCTGCTCGCCGAGCAGATCGGGAGCGAGGGCGAGATCGCGATCCTGTCGGCGACCGCGAACGCCACGAACCAGAACACCTGGATCAAGTTCATGCAGGACGAGCTCAAGAAGCCCGAGTACTCCAAGATGAAGCTCGTCAAGGTGGCCTACGGCGACGACGACGACCAGAAGTCGTTCCAGCAGACCCAGGGCCTGCTCCAGGCGTACCCGAACCTCAAGGGCATCATCTCGCCCACCACGGTCGGCATCGCCGCCGCGGCCCGCTACATCTCCGGCTCCAAGTACAAGGGCAAGGTCGCGCTGACCGGCCTCGGCACCCCCGACCAGATGCGCAAGTTCGTCAAGGACGGCACGGTCAAGGGCTTCGAGCTCTGGGACCCGAAGAACCTCGGCTACCTCGCCGCGTTCGCGGCGGCGGCGCTGTCGTCCGGCCAGATCACCGGCGCGCAGGGCGAGAAGTTCAAGGCCGGCAAGCTCGGCGAGCGCTCGATCGGCGCCAACGGCGAGGTGATCCTCGGCCCGCCGACGGTGTTCGACGCGAAGAACATCGACCAGTACCACTTCTGATTCCCAAATGTCTGGAAGCACGAAGCGCGTCTGCTTCCTGCTGAAGGTCAGGCAGGACCGCCTGGAGGAGTACAAGCTGCGCCACCAGGCGGTCTGGCCCGACATGCTCAGCGCTCTGCGCGACACCGGCTGGCACAACTACTCGCTGTTCCTGCGCGAGGACGGCCTCCTCGTCGGCTACCTGGAGACCGACGACTTCGAGGCGGCGCAGGAGGCGATGGCCCGCACCGAGGTGAACGCGCGGTGGCAGGCGGAGATGGCGCCGTTTTTCGAGGACCTCGACGGCCGCCCCGACGAGGGGATGCGGACGCTCCCCGAGGTCTTCCACCTGGACTGACCAGGTGACGGAGAGAAGAGAGGCAAGCGTGAACGACACCAGCGCGGTGAAGGACGCCCTGCGCCGCCAGCAGATCGAGACCCCCTCGTGGGCGTACGGGAACTCGGGCACCCGGTTCAAGGTCTTCGCCCAGCCGGGCGTGCCGCGCACCCCGCGGGAGAAGATCGACGACGCCGCGCAGGTGCACCGGTTCACCGGCGTCGCGCCCAGCGTGGCGATCCACATCCCCTGGGACCGGGTCGACGACTACGCCGCGCTGGCCGCCCACGCCAAGGAGCGGGGCGTGCGGATCGGGGCGGTGAACACCAACGTCTTCCAGGACGACGACTACATGCTCGGCAGCGTCACCAACCCCGACCCCGCCGTCCGCCGCAAGGCCCTCGACCAGCTGCTCGAAGCCGTCGACATCATGGACGCCACCGGGTCCCGCGACCTGAAGCTGTGGTTCTCCGACGGAACGAACTACCCGGGGCAGGACGACATCCGCGACCGGCAGGACCGGATGGCCGAGGCCCTCGCCGCCGTCTACGAGCGGCTCGGCGACGACCAGCGGTTCCTGCTGGAGTACAAGCTGTTCGAGCCGGCGTTCTACACGACCGACCTGCCGGACTGGGGCACCTCCTACGCGCACTGCCTGAAGCTCGGCCCGAAGGCGCAGGTCGTGGTCGACACCGGCCACCACGCGCCCGGCACCAACATCGAGTTCATCGTGGCGTTCCTGCTGCGCGAGGGGAAGCTCGGCGGGTTCGACTTCAACTCCCGCTTCTACGCCGACGACGACCTGATGGTGGGCGCCGCCGACCCGTTCCAGCTGTTCCGGATCATGTACGAGGTGGTGCGCGGCGGCGGCTACGACGCCGAGACCGGCGTGGCGTTCATGCTCGACCAGTGCCACAACATCGAGCCGAAGATCCAGGGCCAGATCCGCTCGGTGATGAACGTCCAGGAGGCCACCGCCAAGGCGCTGCTGGTGGACGCCGACGCCCTGCGGTCGGCGCAGCGGTCCGGTGACGTCCTGGAGGCGAACGCCGTGTTCATGGACGCCTACAACACCGACGTCAGGCCGCTGCTCGCCGAACTGCGCGAGGAGATGGGCCTGCACCCGAACCCGGTCGCCGCCTACAAGGCGTCCGGCTACTACGAGCGGATCACCGAGGAGCGCAAGGACGGCCAGGCGGCCGGTTGGGGCGCATGAGCATGCCGCGCCGCCCCGTCGCCCTCGTCGCCGCCGCCGGGCTCGTCCTGGCCGTGGCCGTCCCCGCGCACGCGGTGGAGACCGCCGCCCTGCGCGTCGGCGGCCTGGAGACCGAGCACGCCACGACCCCGAACGCCGTCTCGGCCGCGAAGCCGCGCTTCGGATGGGTGCTGAGCGCGGGGGAGCGCGGCCAGCGGCAGACGGCCTACCGCGTGTCCGTCGCCACCGCCGACGGGGACCGAGCCGTCTGGGACTCGGGCGCGGTCGCGTCGGCCCGCGGCTACGACGTGCGCTACGGCGGCCCGGCGCTCAGGGCGGCCACCCGCTACACCTGGCGGGTCAAGGTCGCCGACGCCCGCGGGCACTGGACGCGCTGGAGCGCGCCGACCTGGTTCGAGACCGCGCTCGGCGCGGACGGCTGGCGCGGCTCCTGGATCGGCGCCCCCGAGAGCGCCGCGTCCACGCCCGACCTGCGCGGCACCAGCTGGATCTGGTACCCCGAGGGAGACCCCAAGACGCAGGCGCCCGCCGGCTCGCGCTACTTCCGCGGCGCGTTCGACCTGGCCGCGGTCCCGCAGGGCGCCCGCCTCGTCATGACCGCCGACGACGGCTTCACCGCCTGGGTGAACGGCGCCGAGGTCGGCGGACGCGACCCCGACCCGGTGGCGGAGAACTGGCGGCGCCCCATCGTCGTCGACGTCACCGCCCACCTGCGGGCGGGCCGCAACGTCGTCGCCGTCAAGGCGACCAACGGCAAGGCCAGCCCCGCCGGGCTGCTCGGCCGCCTCGAACTTCCGGGGCAGGATCCGAAGCAGGTCGACACCGGCGCGGCCTGGCGGGCCGCGAACGAGGAGCCCGCCGGAGACTGGAAGGCCGCCGGCTACGACGACGCGGCCTGGCCCGAGGCGAAGGTGCTGGCGGCCTGGGGCGGCGCCCCCTGGGGCGAGGTGAACCCCGAGAAGCCCACCCTCCCCGAGCCGCTCCTGCGCCGCGACTTCACCGTCCCCGGCAAGAAGATCGCCAAGGCGCGGCTGTACGCGGCGGCGGGCGGCTACACCGAGCTGAGCCTGAACGGCAGGCGCGTCGGCGACGAGGTCCTCCAGCCCGGGTTCGTCCGCTACGACAAGCGCGTCGAGTACGTCACCCGCGACGTGACCCGCATGCTGCGGCACGGCGGCAACGTGATCGGCGCGCGTCTCGGGCGCGGCTTCTACGGCATGACCCAGAAGAACGCCTGGAACTGGAACGCTGCCCCGTGGACCGGTGAGCCGCGGCTGCTGGCCCAGCTCGTCGTCACCTACGACGACGGCGGCACCCAGACGATCGCGACCGACGGGCAGTGGCGCTACGCCGAGGGCCCCGTCCGCTACGACTCCCTCTACGGCGGGGAGACCTACGACGCCCGCGAGGAGAAGCCCGGCTGGGACCGTCCCGGCTTCGACGCCTCCTCCTGGCGGCAGGCGGCGACGGTCACGGCCCCGGCCGCGACCGTGGTGCCCGAGGAGCACGAGCCGATCAAGGTCGCCCGCACCCTGCGGCCCGTCGCGGTCACCAACCCCGCCTCCGGCGTCTACGTGTTCAAGATGCCCCACAACACCGCCGGGTGGGCCCGCATCAGGACCAGCGGCCCGAAGGGCGCGACCGTCAGCCTCAAGTACGGCGAGCGGCTCAACTCCGACGGCACCGTCCAGGCGGGCAACGGCCTGGTCACCGGTCGCTTCCAGACCGACGAGTACGTCCTGGCCGGGCGCGGGACGACCGAGACGTGGGAGGCCCGCTACAGCTACAAGGGCTTCCAGTACGTCCAGGTGACGGGCTGGCCGGGGGAGCCGCCCACCGCCGGCGACCTCGACGGCCGCGAGGTGCACAGCGACCTGCGCTCGAACGGCTCGTTCCGCAGCTCCAACGACCTGTTCAACACGCTGGAGACCGTGACCCGGCAGACCGTCGTCAACAACTGGCACGGCATCCCGACCGACACCCCCATGTACGAGAAGAACGGGTGGACGGGCGACGCGCAGCTCATGGCCGAGATGGAGATGGGCCGCTTCGACCTGCGCCGGCTGTTCGCCAAGTGGATGACCGACCACCGCGACAGCCAGGGCCCCGACGGGACCGTCCCGGGCATCGTGCCCGACAACGGCTGGGGCCTCGGCTACTACGGGCAGGCGCCGCCGTGGCACGCCTCCCTCACCGAGATCCCCTGGCAGATGTACCAGCGGTACGGCGACCGCGACGTCCTCGCCGCGACCTACCCGGCGATGCGGGCGTACCTGGACGGATGGCTCAAGCGCGCCGACGGGGAGGGCCTCTACCCGAGCAGCCTCAACGACTACCTCGCCCCCGGGTACAACGGCAACACTCCCGAGGACGGGCGCCTGCACGGCACCGCCTACACCTACTCCAACGCGACGATCATCGCGGACGTGGCGGAGGTCCTCGGCCGCGGCGACGACGCCGCCCGCTACCGGGCCGCCGCCGCCCGCGCCAAGGACGCCTTCAACAAGGCGTTCCTGCGCGGCGACGCCTACGTCACCAAGTCCGACCCCGGCTACCGGCAGACCAACGCGCTGCTCGCCCTGGCCCTCGGCCTCGCGCCGCAGGAGTCGCAGAAGGCCGTCACCGACCGGCTCGTCCGGGACGTCCAGGAGCGCGGCGACCACCTCAACACCGGGGCGCTCGGCACCAAGTACCTGCTGACCGAGCTGACCAGGCGCGGCCACGGCGACCTCGCCTACCGCGTCGCCGACCAGCGCACCTATCCGGGCTGGGGGTACTGGACCGCGAACGGCGCCACCACCCTGTGGGAGCGCTGGGACCTGGACTCGCGGTCCCGCGACCATGTCTTCCTCGGCGGCGCCATCGGCGAGTGGTTCACCGAGGACCTCGCCGGGATCACGCCGGCCGCGCCCGGATTCGACCGGGTCCGGATCGCGCCGCAGCCGGTCGGCGACCTGACCTCGGTGAACGGCTCCACGGCCACCCCGCACGGCCCGGTCGCGGTCCGCTGGACGAAGTCCGGCTCCGGATTCGAACTGCGGGTGAGCGTCCCCGTCGGCGCCACCGCCGAGATCGAACTGCCCGCCGCGGCCGCGGACCGGGTCAGCGAGAGCGGGCGGCCGCTGACCGCCGCCCGGGGCGTGCGCGTCCTCGGCACCGGCCAGGGCGCGGGCGGGAGCGTCGTCCGGGTGGAGGCCGCCTCTGGCTCCTACACCTTCCACGCACGTCCATGAGGCCACGCACGTCCATGAAGCCACGCACACGAGGAGACATCCGATGACCGCCACTCCACCCGAGGTGGAGCGCCTGCTGGAACGCGCCAACACCCTCGGCTCGGACCCGCGCAACACCAACTACGCGGGCGGCAACGCGTCCGCGAAGGCCACGGTCACCGACCCCGTGACGGCCCGCGACATCGAGCTGATGTGGGTGAAGGGCTCGGGCGGCGACCTCGGCACCCTCACCGAGAAGGGCCTGGCCGTCCTGCGGCTGGACCGGATGCGCGCCCTCGTGGACGTCTACCCGGGCGTCGAGCGCGAGGACGAGATGGTCGCGGCGTTCGACTACTGCCTGCACGGCAAGGGCGGCGCCGCGCCGTCCATCGACACCGCCATGCACGGCCTCGTGGAGGCCGCGCACGTCGACCACCTGCACCCCGACTCCGGCATCGCGATCGCGACGGCCGCCGACGGCGAGGAGCTGACGCGCCGGATCTTCGGGGACCGGGTGGCGTGGGTGCCGTGGCGGCGCCCCGGCTTCCAGCTCGGCCTGGACATCGCCGAGATCAAGCGCGCCAGCCCCGGTGCCATCGGCGTGGTCCTCGGCGGGCACGGCATCACCGCGTGGGGCGAGACGAGCGAGGAGTGCGAGGCCAACTCCCTCGACATCATCCGCACCGCCGAGGCCTACATCGCCGAGCACGGCAGGCCCGACCCGTTCGGCGAGATCGTCCACCCGGTGCTGCCCGAGGACGAGCGGCACGCCCGCGCCGCCGCGCTGTTCCCGCTCGTGCGGGGCCTGGCGTCCACGGACCGGCCGCAGGTCGGGCACTACACCGACAGCGAGGCGGTGCTGGACTTCGTGTCCCGCGCCGAGCACCCCCGGCTCGCCGCGCTCGGCACGTCGTGCCCGGACCACTTCCTGCGCACCAAGGTCGCGCCGATGGTGCTGGACCTGCCGCCGGACGCTCCGCTCGACGACGTCAGGACGCGGCTCGGGGAACTCCACGCCGCCTACCGCGAGGAGTACGCCGCCTACTACGACCGGCACGCCGGCCCGGACTCGCCGCCGATGCGCGGCGCGGACCCGGCGATCGTGCTGGTGCCGGGCGTCGGCATGTTCTCCTTCGGGGCGAACAAGCAGACCGCGCGGGTCGCCGGCGAGTTCTACGTCAACGCGATCAACGTGATGCGCGGCGCGGAGGCGCTGTCGGCGTACGCGCCGATCGACGAGGCGGAGAAGTTCCGCATCGAGTACTGGGAGCTGGAGGAGGCCAAGCTGCGCCGGATGCCGGCGAGCAAGCCCCTCGCGTCGCGCGTCGCGCTCGTCACCGGCGGCGGCTCCGGCATCGGCGCGGCCACGGCCCGCCGCCTCGCCGCCGAGGGCGCCTGCGTCGTCGTCGCCGACCGGGACCTCGGGGCGGCCGAGAAGGTCGCCGCGGAGATCGGCGCCACCGCGCTGCGCGCCCCGGACGTCGCGATCGCCGTCGGCGCTGACGTGACCTCCGAGGACGAGATCACCGCGGCCGTCCGGGAGGCGGTCCTGGCGTTCGGCGGCGTCGACCTCGTCGTCAACAACGCCGGCCTGTCCATCTCCAAGCCGCTGCTGGAGACGACCGCCGCCGACTGGGACCTCCAGCACGACGTCATGGCGCGCGGCTCGTTCCTGGTGTCCCGCGAGACCACCCGCGTCATGGTCGAGCAGGGCATGGGCGGCGACATCGTCTACATCTCGTCCAAGAACGGGGTGTTCGCCGGGCCGAACAACATCGCCTACGGGGCGACCAAGGCCGACCAGGCGCACCAGGTGCGGCTGCTGGCCGCCGAGCTCGGCGAGCACGGCATCCGCGTCAACGGGGTCAACCCGGACGGGGTCGTGCGCGGTTCGGGGATCTTCGCCGGCGGCTGGGGCGCCAAGCGCGCCGCCGTGTACGGCGTCGAGGAGGAGAGGCTCGGCGAGTTCTACGCCCAGCGGACGCTGCTCAAGCGCGAGGTGCTGCCCGAGCACGTCGCCGCCGCCGTCTTCGCCCTCACCGGCGGGGACCTGACCCACACCACCGGACTGCACGTCCCCGTGGACGCCGGCGTCGCCGCCGCGTTCCTGCGCTGAGGAGGAACCGCCCCGTCGCAAGAAGGCCGGCCGGCGGCCCGGACCGCGCGGCCGCGGCGCTCACCCCGCCGCGTCCGCGCCGTCCCCACCGGGCCGCCGGCCGTCCCTGCTGGGCCCGCTCGACCAAGTGAACCCGAAGGGATAACGATGCCGCCGGCTGAGAAGTTCGCGCGCTCCCACGTGTCCGCCGTCACCTTCCTGGCCCTGGGCGCCGCCGCCCTGGTCGCCCTCCCGCCCGCCGCCGCGTCCGCCTCCCCGCGAGGACTCGGCCTTCCGTCCCTCACCCGCGCCGACCGCTACGTCCTCGCCCCCTCCGGCCGCAATGTCCGCCCCGTGCGGGCCGCGGAGGCGTACGGGGTCAACGGCGACCACGTGGCCGCCGCCTCCGGGACGTCCGAGAAGGGCCACGACCTCGACGCCGGGTCCTCCACCGCCGCCAAGGCCGACGGCGTCATGACCCGCCAGACGGGCGGCGAAGCAGGCGCGGCGTTCGGCTACCGGCTGCGGGTCACGCCCGGGCGCGCGGTCACGCTGCGGGTCGAGGAGGCCGGCAGCGCCACGGCGCACTACGAGGTGCTCGTGAACGGGACGGTCGTCCACGAGCGCGCACCGGACCCGGCCCAGGCCGGCGTGTGGAGCGGCGACAAGGCGGGCCTCGTCCACTACGACGTGGCCGTCCCGGCGCACCTCGTGGGCTCGTCCAAGGACATACGGGTCACGTTCCGCAACACCGACAAGCCGGGCCCCGGCGCCCGCGTCCACGCCGTGTGGACGTTGTACAAGGACGGCCAGGCCCCCGCGGCGCCCTTCGGCGGGACGGTGCGGAACCCGTCCGGCGCCTTCCGGAACGGCACGACCACGCTCGGTTCCAACGAGTACGGCCGCCCCTACGTCGTCTACGACTTCGGGCAGGAGGTCGGGGGGCAGATCCAGGTCACCGCCGACGTCCGCGAGGGCTCGCCCAGGATCGGCCTGGCGTTCAGCGAGAGCGCGCAATACCTCACGACCGCCTCCGACTACAGCCAGGACCCGGTCGGCCTCGCCACCGAGACCCACTACCTGGAGACGAAGAACGGGCGTTCCGCGCTCACCGATCCCGTCATCCGCGGCGGGTTCCGCTACCTCATGGTCTTCCTGGACGGCCCCGGCGAGGTGCGGTTGTCCGACCTGCGGCTGAAGTTCACCGCCGACCCCGCCAACCCCGACCTGGACGGCTACAAGGGCGCGTTCCTGTCCAGCGACGACACCCTGAACCGGCTCTGGTACGCGGGCGCCTACACCGTCCAGATGTCGACGATCGACCCGGCTACCGGGCGCCCCTACCCGGGCCAGGAGGGCCCGGTCCGCAACGACGCCATCGTCGGCGAGGGCGACAGCGTCATCAGCGACGGCGCCAAGCGCGACCGCATGATCTGGGGCGGGGACAACGCGGTCGCCGACCCGGTGGCCTACCTGTCGACCGGGCAGGCCGGTCCGGCGGCCGGCGCCGTCGGGTTCATGGCCAAGGGCCAGGCCGCCGACGGCCAGATCCCCGGCCTCTACCTGACCGACAAGTTCGGCTACAACATGGGCTGGGGCGAGTACGCGGCCTGGTGGGTCCACAACTACTGGACGCACTACCTCTACACCGGCGACCAGGCGTTCTTCGACAAGTGGTACGACGCGATGAAGAAGAACGTCGCGTGGCTGGAGTCGAACGCGGGCGACGACGGCCTCCTCACCATGAAGGGCGCCGGCGGCACCTGGGGCTACGGCAACGAGGCCGGCGGCACCTACGTCTCGTCCCTGTACGTCAAGGTGCTCGGCCAGGCCGCGCAGGCCGCCGAGGCCAAGGGCGACACCGGGCTCGCCGGTGCCTACCGCGAGCGCGCGGCCCGCACCGCCAAGGCGGTGAACGACCGCCTGTGGGATCCGGCCGCGGGCGCCTACAAGGTCAGCCCGTCCGACGGGAACCACCCCCAGGACGGCAACGCCATGGCGGTCGTCGCGGGCGTCGCCACGGGCGACCGCGCGGCGTCGGTGCTGAAGTTCTTCGGCGACAGGCTCGCCGACCCGCACGGCGACCTCACCGTGGACAGGGCGGGCGGCGCCGTCCCGCAGTACATCAGCCCGTTCGTGTCCGCGCAGTCGCTGCTCGCCCACTCCTCCCAGGGCGACACGGCCGGCGCGATGTCGCTGCTGCGCCGCACCTGGTACCCGATGCTCGGCAAGGCGCAGCCCGGGACGCTCTGGGAGAACGTCAGCCGGGCGGGTGCGCCGCAGCTCGGCTCGTACACGAGCCTGTCGCACGGGTGGGCCGCCGCGCCGACCTCGTTCCTGACCAACCAGGTCCTCGGCGTCGCCCCGGCCTCCGGCGGCTTCCGGACGTTCACCGTCCTTCCGCATCCGGCGAGCGGGCTGCGCTGGGCCCAGGGGCGGGTGCCGACGCCGCACGGCGACATCACCGCCGCCTGGAAGCGCGACGGCGGGACGTTCACGCTGCGCGTCGACGCGCCGCGCGGGACCACCGCGACGGCCGGCGTCCCCGCCCGGGGCGCGTCCGAGGTCCGCGCCGGCGGGACGGTCGTCTGGCGGCACGGCGCCGCCGTGAAACCCGGCGTCACCGTCCGGGACGGCCTCGTCCAGGTGCCCGGCCTCACCGGCACGTCCATCCTGACCGCGTCCCGCTGACTGGAGTGATCATGGCTTCCCCCACTGCCCGGCGCTCCCTCGCCCGCGCGGCCGCGGCCGCCGCCCTCTCGGTCACGAGCACCCTCGCGCTCGCCGTCCCCGCCCTCGCCTCGCCTCCCGCGAAGGGGCCCTGGCAGGACGCCTCCTACACGCCGCGCCCCGGCCAGTGGCGGCCGTACGTCCTGGCCCCCTCCGGCCGGGACGTCCCGCCGGTCAGGGTGTTCAAGGCCGACCCGCGCCAGGGCGCGATCGACGGCGACCCGCGCCGCGCGCTGCGGCGGGGAGGCGGCGCGGTCCGCCTCACCGGCGCCGCCGACCGGGCGGGCTCCCCGCTGCTGATCGTCGACTTCGGCAAGGAGGTCGCCGGGCACCTCGAGGTCCGGGTGAACGGCGCCTCCGCCGACCGGCCGAAGCTGCGCGCCTGCTTCTCCGAATCGGTCGAGTACATGGCGCTCGCCCCGGACGCCAACGACGGCCAGGGGAAGATCGCACCGGGCTGCGACACCGCCAACATCTGGAACGGGTTCCCCGGCCAGCCCTACACCCAGGACACCGACAGCCACGCCCTCCCGCTGGACGGGGTGAGCGTGCCCGGCACCGTCCGCGACAAGGAGCTGCGCGGCGGATTCCGGTACGCGACCCTCTTCCTGGACGGCCCGGGGCACGTCGACGTCGACGAGATCTCCCTTGACTTCACCGCCGCGCCGGACCAGCGCGACCTGGACGGCTACCGCGGCCACTTCCTCTCCAGCGACGACGAGCTGAACAAGATCTGGTACGCGGGCGCCTACACCGTGCAGATCGACACCGGCGCCTCGAACACGGCGAAGAAGTGGCCCTACCAGCCGGGGGAGGGCGACCACGCCGACGCGCAGGTCCCGCACGCCGACCCGCGCACCTCCGTGATCTACGACGGCGGCAAGCGCGACCGGATCGTCTGGCAGGGCGACCTCGCCGTCCAGGCGCCCGTCGCCTACGTCAGCACCTACGACCTGGGCTCGGTCGCCAACTCGCTGTCGTCGCTCGCCGCCCAGCAGCTCCCGGACGGCTACATGCCCGCCGCGAGCCTCGTCGGGCAGCACAACCAGAACGAGCTGCGCACCTACGGCGAGTACGTCACCTGGTTCGTGTCCAACATGTACGAGCACTGGTGGTACACCGGCGACCGCGCCTACCTGGACCGGTGGTGGCCCCAGCTCACCCGGGCGACCGCCTGGCTGGAGTCGGTCCGCGCCGCCGACGACGGCGGCCTGATCGGCTTCAAGGACTCCGGCTCGTGCGGCCACTACGGGTACTCCGACTGCGGCCACGAGACCTACGTCAACGCCCTCTATGCCCGCAACCTCGACCAGATGGCCGCGATGGCGAAGGCGCGCGGCGACGCGCCCGCCGCCACCACCTACGCCGGCCGGGCCGCCTCGGTGAAGCGGGCCGTCAACGACCAGCTGTGGGACGAGACGACCGGCGCGTACCGCCTGTCCCGGGAGATCCCCGGCGCCTACCCGCAGGACGGCAACGTCACCGCCGTCCTCACCGGCATCGCCGGGGGCGACCGCGCCAAGCGTGCCCTCGCCTACCTGCGCGCCCGCAACTGGACGGACATCGGCTCGCTCACCGTCTCCCAATCCACCCCCAACGCGAGCCTTCCGCCGTTCTACGCGCCGCTGCCGAGCGGGTTCGAGGCCGACGCCCGGCTGGAGACCGGCGACGCGTCCGGCCTGGAGCTGATCCGCCGCTTCTGGGGCCACCAGCTCAGGCAGGACCCGGGCTCCACGTTCTGGGAGCACATGCAGCCGGACGGCACGCCCAACCTGAAGCAGTTCTCCAGCCTGGCGCACGGCTGGGCCGCGCAGCCGACCGTCACCCTCAGCACCAGGGTGCTCGGGGTGCGGCCCGCCGCGCCCGGGTACGAGTCCTGGTCCGTGGTCCCCTTCACCGGGGACCTGACCTGGGCCGAGGGCACGGTCCCGACCCCGCACGGCGACCTCGCCGCGTCCTGGCGCAGGAGCGGGCGCGGCCTCCGGCTGACGGTCACCGCGCCGCGCGGCACGCACGGCCGGCTCGGCGTCCCGATCACCCCGTCCACCCGGCGGGTCACCCTCGACGGCCGGACGGTCTGGGCCGGCGGGAAGGCCACCGCGCCGGGCGTGTCCGGAGACGGCGGCCACGTCTACGTGGACGGGGCGTCCGCCGGGCGCCACACCCTCACGGCCCGTTAGGAAAGGACAAGCAATGGCAGACACCACAGCGCCGCCGCCGGTGAAGGTCGGCCTCGTCGCCGGCGGGCTCGGCGCCTACTGGCCGCAGTTCCCCGACCTGCTGCCGCAGCTCCAGCGGTCCGCCGAGCGCGTCTCGGAGCGGATGCGCGGGCTCGGCGCCGAGGTCGTCGACGTCGGGTTCATCTCCGACGCGCAGGAGGGCGCGGCGGCGGCCGAGCGGCTGCGGGCCGCGGGCTGCGACATCATCGTCGGCTTCCTCACCACCTACATGACCGCGACGATGCTGGTCCCGGTGGCGCAGCGGGCGGACGCGCCCGTCCTGCTGATCAACCTGCAGCCCACCGAGTCGATGGACCACGCCACCTTCGACACCGGGCAGTGGCTCGCCTACTGCGGCGCCTGCCCGCTGCCGGAGATGGCGAACGCGTTCGCGCGCTGCGGCGTCCCGTTCCGCTCGGTGTCGGGCTACCTGGAGGACGAGCGCGCCTGGGCGAGGATCGGCCGCTGGGTGCGCGCCGCCGGGGTCCGCGCGGCGCTGCGCCGGGGCAGGCACGGGCTGATGGGCCACCTGTACCCGGGCATGCTCGACGTCTCCACCGACCTCACGCTCGTGAGCGCCAACTTCGGCGGGCACGTCGAGGTGCTGGAGTTCGACGACCTGCGGGTCCGGGTCGAGAAGGTCACCGAGGCCGAGACGGCCGCCAAGCGGGCCGAGGCGGAGAAGATCTTCGAGCTGGACGCGTCCGTCGACGAAGACGACCTGACCTGGGCGGCGCGCGTCTCGGTCGGCCTCGACCGCCTCGTCGAGGACTTCGAGCTGGACAGCCTCGCCTACTACCACCGCGGCCTGGACGGCGAGGTGCACGAGCGGCTCGGCGCCGGGATGATCCTCGGCGCGTCGCTGCTGACCGCGCGCGGGATCCCGGCGGCGGGGGAGTACGAGCTGCGCACCTCCCTGGCGATGCTGATCGCCGACCGGCTCGGCGCGGGCGGCTCCTTCACCGAGCTGCAGGCGCTCGACTTCCACCGCGGCCACGTCGAGATGGGCCACGACGGGCCCGCGCACCTGGCGATCAGCGCCCGCCGCCCGCTGCTGCGCGGCCTCGGCGTCTACCACGGCAAGCGCGGCTACGGCGTGTCCGTCGAGTTCGACGTCAGGCACGGCCCGGTCACCGCGATCGGGGTCATCCAGCGCCGCGACGGCCGGTTCGCGCTCGCCGCGTCCGAGGGCGAGACCGTGGACGGGCCGCTGCTGAAGATCGGCAACACCACCTCCCGCGTCGACTTCGGCTGCGACCCCGGCGAGTGGACCGACGCGTGGTCGGCCACCGGGATCTCCCACCACTGGGCCCTCGGGACGGGCCACCGCGTCGCCGACCTCAAGGCGCTCGCCGACCTCCTGGAGATCGAACTGGTCCATGTGAACCCCTGACGACACCCTTACGGCGCGACGCCGTCACCCCCCACCCCCGCGCAGGTCCGAAGGATGTTCCGTCATGCCCGAAATCCCCCTACCACGCGGTGCCGTCTGCGGCGTCGCCCTCTGCCTCGCGCTCACCGCCGTCACCGCACTGCCCGCCCGCGCGGACGCCCCCGGGCTGCGCGCCACCGGGCTGCGGACCGACGCGCTCGACGACCCCATCGGCATCGACGACACGACGCCCACCCTGAGCTGGCGCCTGTCCGCCCCGGGCCGCGGCTCCGCACAGGCCGCCTACCAGGTGGTCGCGGCGACGTCCCGGGATCGGCTCGGCAGCGCCGACCTGTGGGACTCCGGCAAGGTCTCCTCAGGCGCCGCCGACGCCGTCTACCGGGGCACGGCGCTCACCTCCCGCCGCCAGGTGTGGTGGCGGGTCCGGGTCTGGGACGGCTCGGGGCGCGCGTCGGGCTGGAGCACCCCGGCCCGGTTCGAGACGGGCCTGCTCGCCAAGGACGACTGGTCCGCCAAGTGGATCGGCGACGAGCGCTGGCTGAACCGGGAGCCCACTCCCGCCACCGTCGCGCTGCCCGCCGGGACCAGGGCCCGCCACCTGCGGCTGGACGTGACGAAGCTGGGCCTGCCGGTCAAGGAGGGCGGTTCGCTGCTGTCGAGGCTCCAGCTCGCCGAGATCGAGGCGCTCGACCCGTCCGGGGCGAACGTGGCGAAGGGCGCGAAGGTCACCGCGTCCGAGGTCCGCGAGTACCCCGGCAAGTGGATGCCGGAGTTCGTCACCGACGGATCCCTCACCACGCAGAAGGCCCCGTTCGGGTACACGAGCCCCGCCTACGGATCGCAGGACCCCGGCCACCACATCTGGCTCCAGCTCGACCTCGGCGCCGTCAAGGACCTCGCGTCGGTCAAGCTGTACCCGCGCACGGACCTGATGACGGCCGACGGCAAGACGCCGAACTTCCCCGTCGACTTCACGCTGCAGACCTCCGACTCGGCGGACGGCCCGTTCGCCACCGCCAGGACCGTCACCGGCCAGGAGCCGCCGCCCGCCTACCAGACGGACCTGCCGCGGCTGCCCCTCCTCGCCCGGCAGTTCTCGCTGAAGGACAAGGTGCGGTCCGCGCGGCTCTACATCACCGCGCTCGGCATCTACGACGCCACCGTCAACGGCCGCCCGGTGAGCGACGCCGTCCTGGAACCGCCGAACACCGACTACCGCAAGCGCGCCGAGTACGCGGCCTACGACGTCACTAAGCTGCTGCGGCGCGGCGGCAACGCGATCGGCGTCCGGCTCGGCAACGGCACCTACAACGTCACCTCCACCAGCGACCGCTACACCAAGTACGTCGGGGCGCAGGGCGCGCCGAAGCTGCTCGCCCAGCTGGAGGTCACGCTCGCGGACGGGACCACCGCCCGGGTCGCCACCGACCGGTCCTGGCGCACCGACCTCGGCCCGACCACGTTCACGCACTGGTACGGCGGTGAGGACGAGGACGCCCGCCTCGCGCGCGACGGCTGGGACGGGCCGTCGGCGGACCTGGCGTCCTGGCGCCCGGCCGCCGAGGCGCCCGACCCCGGCATCGCGCTCACCGCGCGCATGTCACCCGCGATCGTGCCCGTCGGCCGCCGCCGGACCGTGAAGGTCACGCAGCCCGAGAAGGGCACCTACGTCTTCGACCTCGGCGAGAACATCGCCGGCTGGCCGCAGATCCGGGTCGGCGGCGCGCGCGGGACGGAACTGACGCTCAAGCCGGGGGAGCGGCTCGGTGCGGACGGCCTCGTCGAGCAGGGCACGATGATCGCCGGCGGTGCGCGGCGCCCCCCGGTCGAGGACCACTACACCCTCGCCGGGAAGGGCGCGGAGACCTGGCACCCCCGCTTCGTCTACCACGGCTTCCGCTACCTCCAGGTGACGGGCCTGCCGTCCGCGCCGGACGCGGACGCCGTGTCGGCCGTCGTGCTGCGCGCGGGCAACGCCTCCGCCGGATCGTTCGAGAGCTCCGACCTGCTGCTGAACGGCATCCACACGATCATCGACCGGTCGATCCAGGGCAACATGTACAGCATCCTGACCGACTGCCCCGACCGGGAGAAGCTCGGCTGGCTGGAGGAGACCCAGCTCGTCCAGGGGTCGGTCACCCGCAACTACGACGTCGCCGCCTACTACCCGGCGCTGCTGCGCAACATGGCCGAGGCGCAGACCTCCGACGGGCTCGTCCCCGACATCGCGCCCGAGTACGTCCAGTTCTCCGGCGGCGTCCGCGACGACCCGAACTGGGGCAGCGCCATCATCCTGGCGGCCTGGCAGCACTACCGCACCTACGGTGACACCCGCCCGCTGCGCGACTTCTACCCGAACATGCAGCGCTACCTGGACTACCTGACCTCCAAGGCCAAGGGGAACCTGCTCGACTACGGCCTCGGCGACTGGGCCGCCGTCGACAAGACCACGCCGCGCGGGATCGCCGCCACGTACGGCTACCAGCGCAGCGCCGCCGCGCTCGCCTCCGTCGCCGGGCTGCTCGGCAAGGACGACGACGCCGCCCGCTACCGCAAGCTCGCGGGCGACATCGCCGGCGCCTTCAACGCCGAGTACCTGGACGAGGCCAGGCACACCTACGGCTCCGGCAGCCAGGCCGGGGACGCGTTCGCGCTCGACCTCGGCATCGTCCCGGAGGGGCAGCGGAAGGCCGTCCTCGACCACCTCGTCGCCTCCGTCAAGGCCAAGGGGTACCACCTCACGGTCGGTGAGATCGCGCTGCCCGCGCTGTTCCGGGTGCTGTCGGCGGCCGGGCGCGACGACGTCATCCTCACCGTCGCGCAGCAGGTCACCGACCCCAGCTACGGCTACCAGGTCGTGCACGGCGCGACCGCGCTCACCGAGTACTGGGACGGCCCGACCGGCTACGGCTCCCAGAACCACTTCATGCTGGGCGCCATCGACGAGTGGTTCGGCGCCGGGCTCGCCGGGATCGGCCAGGCCGCCGACTCGGTCGCGTTCGGCAGGCTCGTGGTCCGGCCCGCCGTCGTCGGCGACCTGACCCGCGCCGCCTCCACCTACCGCACGCCGCGCGGCGCCGTCTCCAGCGCGTGGCGCCGGTCCGGGCACGACCTGCGGCTCGACGTGACCGTCCCGCCGGGCGCGCCCGCGCGCGTGGAGGTGCCGCTGCTCGGCGCGTCCGGCGCCCAGGCCCCGGCCGGCGCCAAGGCCCTCGGCGTCCAGGACGGGCGAGCCGTCTACGAGGTCGGATCCGGGTCCTGGACGTTCACCGTCCGCACCCCCGGCTCCGTGCGGCAGGACCGGACCCAGCTCGCCGTCGAACCCCCGTTCGGCGCCGACGTCCCCGTCATCGAGGGCGAGTCCTCGAAGGCCCGGTTCCGCGTCACCAACCTCGAACGCCGCGCCGTCACCGTCCCGGTGAAGGCCGCAGCGTCGGACGGCTTCACGGCCGAGGCCGCGGGACGGGTCACGATCCCCGCGGGCGGCTCCACCGAGGTCCCGGTCACGATCGGGCGCACCGGCGCCGCGACGGACGGGACCGTCACCCTCACCGTCGACGACGAGAGCGTGCGGGCACCGGTGCGCGTCACCGGGAACCTCGTGCGCGTCGCCGAGATGTCGGCCTCCAGCACCCACAGCGGCTCGTCGCCCGCGTGGGCCAACGACGGCGGCACCGACTCCCGCGTCTGGCTCAACGGCGTCGGCGGATGGAACGACGACACCGCCGGGGACTTCCCCGACACCCTCACCGCCACCTGGGACGGGCCGCGCCGCGTCGGCCGCGTGAAGGTCTTCACGCTCGACGACCCGGCGCACCCGGCCGCCAAGACCGGCATCCGCGACTTCGACGTCCAGGCACGCGTGGACGGGACGTGGACGACGGTCGGCACCGTCACCGGCAGCACCGCCGGGACGGTCGAGAAGACCTTCGCGCCCGTCGAGGCGTCGGCGCTCCGGCTCCTCGTCCACGACTCCAACGACCACAACTACAGCCGCGTCATCGAGCTGGAGGGCTACACCTCATGACCCGTTCCAAGGCCCGGCTGCTCGCGGTCCCCGCGGCCGCGCTCGTGGCCCTGTCCGGCCTCGCGGTCGCCGGGGCCGCGCAGGCCGCCCCGCCGTCCGGTCCAGGCGTCCCGGCCCTGACCCGCGCGACCTTCGCCGACCCCCCGGCGTCCGTGCGGCCCAAGTACCGCTGGTGGCAGCCCCTGGCCCACACCGACGACAGGGAACTGGCCGCGGAGCTCGAACAGATCAGGAAGGCGGGCGGCGGGGGAGCCGAGGTCGCCCCGTTCAGTGTGGAGGGCGCCGGCAACAACTCCCCGGAGTTCCTGAAGACCTACGGGTGGGGCACCCCGCTGTGGGCGCAGAAGACCCGGACGATGCTGGCCGCCGCCAAGGCCAACGGCCTCGGCCTGGACTTCACCATCGGCCCGCGCTGGCCCGCGACGGTCCCCACCGTGAACGACGTCAACGATCCGAGCGCGCAGCAGCAGGTCGTCTTCTCCCACGAGTTCCACAAGGGCGGCACCGGCAGGTCCGGTGCGCTGCCGGCGAACTTCAACGTCGCGCCGCCCGCCGGCGCGAAGAAGACGCTCATCGCGGCTCTCGTCGCCAAGTGCGCCGACGCGGGCTGCGCCTCGTCAAGCGGCCCGCGGATGCTGGACCGCGCGAGTGTCACCGACGTCACCTCCAAGGTGGACGCGCAGGGCGGCCTCGCGGTCGACTTCCCCGGCGACGGCGAGAGCACCTACGCGCTGATCGCCTTCTACCAGACGCCCAGTGGGCAGTCCCTGTCCGGCTACACCGCGACCGGCACCAACTACGCCCTCGACCCGTTCAGCAAGGTCGGAGCGAAGGCGACCACGGACTTCTACGACGAGCACATCCTCACCCCCGACGTGCGGAAGCTGCTCGCCCAGATGGGCGAGAGCGACCTGTTCGAGGACTCGCTCGAACTCGGCACCACCCAGAAGTGGACGTCCGAGCTGGTCGGCCAGTGGACGAAGCTGCGCGGCTACTCGCCGGTCGAGGTGCTCCCCGCCCTCGCCGGCGCCGGTGACCAGGGCATCACCGACCGGCCGTTCTTCGACTTCGGCGGCGGCGCCGGCGCCCGGGTCCGCACCGACTACCGGCAGACCCTCAGCGACCTCTACATCCGCAACCGGCTCGACGTGCTGCGCGAGTGGGCCCACAAGCACCACATCAGCACCCGCATCCAGCCCTACGGCATCCCGGTGGACGTCCCGGAGGCCGCCTCGCACGTCGACGTCCCCGAGGGCGAGTCCCTCGCGTTCGGGCAGTCGGTCGGGGCCTACAGCAACGTGCAGGACTACCGGGTCGTCGCCACGGGCGCGCACGTGTCCGGGCGGCCGGTGGTGTCGGACGAGTGCTGCGCCTTCTCCGGCTCGGTGTGGGGCTCGACGGCCGGCGCCGGAACGGACGCCTCGAACCTCCAGGCGGTCTACCGGGGCTTCGCCGGCGGTGTCAACCAGGTCGTCTGGCACGGCTTCCCGTACCTGAGCAGGGGGCCCGCGGGCGCCGGACCGCAGTCGGCCTGGCCCGGCATGACCTACGGCGGCAACACCTCCTACTCGGAGGCGTTCGGCGACAAGGGCGGCCCGAACTGGGCCGACTACCGGGCGGTCAACGACAGCCTGGCCCGGATGCAGCTCGTGCTGCGGCAGGGCAAGCCCCGGTTCGACCTGGCCGTGTACTGGCAGGACTTCGGGATGAACGGCACCGGCACCACCGGGAGCGGGTCGAACAAGCTGATCCAGAGCACCTCGGCGCTGGCGTCGTCCGGATACACCTACGAGTACCTCAGCCCGGCGCTGCTGCGGCGCAAGGACGCCTCCTTCTCCCGCGGCGCCCTGTTCGGCGACCGCTCCGCCTACCACGCGGTGCTGCTGAACGACCAGAAGACGATGCCGGTCGACGCCGCGGAGAAGCTGCTCCGGCTCGCGCGGCAGGGGCTGCCGGTCGTCATCGTCGGGGACGTTCCGGGCACGGTGCCCGGCAACGGCGACACCGCACGGCAGGACGCGCGGCTGAAGTCGGCCGTCTCCGAACTCCTCAAGCAGCGCGGCGTGGTGCGGGTGGCGAGCGAGGCGGACGCGCCGGACGCGCTGCGGCGCCTGAACGTCACGCCCGCCGCCACGCCGCACGACGGCTCGGGCGCGATCCTCGACGTGCGCCGCCAGGCGGGCTCCACCGACTACTACTACCTGTACAACCAGACGAACACCGCGACCGCGCAGAAGGTCACCCTGACCGGCGAGGGCGTCCCCTACCGGCTGGACACCTGGACCGGGAAGATCACCCCGATCAGCGGCTACACGTCCGGGCACGGCACCGTCACCGTCCCGGTCCGGCTGGCCGCGAACGACGCCGCGTTCATCGCGGTCACGCCGCGGCACGACGCCACCTTCACCGGCCGCCCGCAGGCCGCCCGCCCGCCGGGCGGGCAGAGCACGGCGGCCGTCCCGCCGCCGGTGAAGCTCGACGAGTGGTCGCTGTCGGTGGACTCCTGGGGCCCCGGGCCCTCCGGACGGCCCGGCGACACCGCGCACAAGACGCTCGGGCCGGTCACGGTGAAGGCCGGGGAGGGCGGCGCGCTGCCCGCCTGGTCGGCGATCACCAAGGCCAACGGCTACCCCGTGGACCTCGCGGACGTCTCGGGCGTGGGCACCTACACCGCGAACGTCGCCCTGGACGACGGCTGGAAGGGCATCGACTCGGCCGCGCTCGACCTCGGGACGCCGGTGGACACCGTCCGGGTGAACGTCAACGGCCACGACCTCCCGCCGCTGAACCAGGCCGACCTGCGGCACGTCCAGGTGGGCCGGTACCTGCGGCCCGGGAACAACACGATCACCGTGCGGGTCGCCTCCACGCTGCTCAACGCGGTCCGCGCCGCGCCCGGCACCGGGGCCTCGTCCCGGTCGCCGATGGACTACGGGCTGTTCGGCCCCGCCGTCCTCACCCCGTCCGGCGGCGACCGGCCGGTGCTGACCGCCGAGGCGCTCGAACCGGAGCTGCCGCTGGCGGACGGCGGCTACAACCGCGCGAACGTGCTCGTCACCAACGCCTCCGGGCGCGCGGCGAACGTGACGGTCACCGCGTCCGCGGCCGAGGGGGTCAGCGCCGAGCCGGAGCGGGGCCGCGTGGCGGTGCCCGCCGGGGGCTCGGTGACGGTGCCCGTCGGGCTGCGCGGCAAGGGCGTCGCGTCCGGCGCGAGCACCCTGAAGGTGACCGCGCGCAGCGACGCCGGACCGTCCGCCGTCACGGCGGTGACCCTGCGGCACTCCGGTGACCTCGCCCTCAACCCGGGCGGCACGCCGTTCCCGCGGGTGGTCGCCGACGCCGGACAGGACCGGTACCCGGCCAAGCTCGCCGTGGACGGATCACCGAGCACGTTCTGGGTGTCGTGGGGACGCGCCGCAGGCCAGGGACCGACCCCCGCCGACCCGGTCCGCTACGGCGTCGACTTCGGCGCGCCGGTCGAGTTCGGCTCGGTCGTCGTGGGCGGGCGCTCCAACTACGGGCCGCGCGACTACGGCGTCCAGGTCTCCTCGGACGGCCGGAACTGGCGCACCGTGGCCACCGCCACGGACACGCCCAAGGAGGGCGGGACGACGGCCTTCGCCAAGGTCAGCGCCCGCTACGTGCGCCTGGACATCACCAGGAGCTGGGACGGCATCGGCGCGAACGTGCAGATGAGCGGGTTCTCCGTAAGGCCGTAGGCCGGAGGGCCGGGGGCGCGAGGGCGCCCCCGGCCCCGTCCGGCGGATGACCCCAAGCCGCAGCAACGAACTGGAGGACCACTCCTCATGATCCGTTCCAAGACGTTCCGCGTCGCCGCCGCGGCCGGGCTCTCGGCCGCCGTGGTGGCGCTTCCCGGGACCGCGCAGGCCGCGTTGAAGGCCGGGCACGCGCCGCAGGCGCCGGCCGGGCTGACCGTGGGGGACCAGGCCCGCCCGCTGAGCGTGGAGGGGGCGCCGCTGTTCGGGTGGACGCCCCGTGACCGCGACCCCGGGGAGGTGCAGAGCGCGTACGAGATCATCGTGCGGGGGCCGTCCGGCACGGCGGTCTGGGACAGCGGCCGGGTCCGGTCGGGGAGCCAGGAGTACGTGCGGTACGCCGGGCCGTCGCTCGCGCCGGAAACGTCCTACACATGGACCGTCCGGACCTGGGACGCCTCTGGAAAGCGCTCTCCTTGGGCGCGGCCCGCCGCGTTCGACACCGGCCTCTCCGACCGGGACTGGCAGGCCACCTGGATCCGGCGCACCACCGCGGACGCCGACGACTACACGCTCGCCCGCAAGGACTTCACGGTCGGCGGGTCGAAGGTCGTGCGGGCCCGCGTGCACATCGCGGCCGGCCAGCAGTACGCACTGCACCTGAACGGCGAGACCGTCGACCGCGGCCCGGCCTTCGAGTACGCCGACGACGGCTTCTACAAGACCGTCGACGTCACCTCGAAGGTGAAGGCCGGGCGGCCCGCCACGATCGGTGCGCTCTACCACTGGTACGGGTCGGGGCAGGGGCGTCCGAAGGGGGAGCCCGGCCTGCTCGTCCGGCTGGTCATCGACCACGCCGACGGGACCCGGCAGGTCGTCGTCACCGACGGGACGTGGAAGGTCACGCGCGCCCCCTGGAAGAAGGCGCCGAAGCGCAACGGAGACGCCGGCGACTACGTCGAGGACATCGACGGCACCGCCGCCCCGCTCGGCTGGGACGAGCCGGGGCACGACGCGTCCGCCTGGCAGGACCCCCAGGTCGTCGGGGTCCATCCCGCGTCCGGGTTCAAGCACCTGCACGGGCAGGAGACCGCGCTCTCGTACCAGGCCGTCCGGCCCGTGAAGGTCACGCGGCTGGACTCGGGCGCGCTGGTCGCCGACTTCGGGAAGGTGATCCCGGCCGTTCCGGTGGTGCGGTTCCGCGACGGCGTCGCCGGCCGCCACGTAGACATGCACGCCTCCTACGTCCTCAACGACGACGGGACGGTCTCCCGCTCCAAGGACGACAACCAGGACACCGACCTCAGTTACGGCTACACCCAGCGCGCAGGCGACCAGACCTTCCGGCCCCTCACCTATGTCGGCTTCCGCTACCTGGAGATCGCGCCGGACGCCGGAGCCGAGGCCGGCGACGTCTCCGCCGTCCTCCAGCACGACGAGGTGACCCGCGGTGGCCGCCTCCACACGTCCGACGCGGGAGTGAACGCGGCCTACGACCTGATGGCGCGGTCGGCGCTGTACGGGTCGCAGTCCCAGTTCCTCGACACCCCGACCCGGGAGAAGGGGCAGTTCCTCGGCGACTCGGTCGACACCTCGCTCGCCATGATGGGCGCCTACGGGGAGCGGCGGCTGACCCGGCAGGCGATCCGCGAGTTCATCGCGTCGCAGGCGCGGTACTGGCCGGACGGGCGCCTCAACGCGGTCTACCCGAACGGCGACGGCAAGCGCGACATCCCCGACTACACCGAGATGTTCCCCGGCTGGATCTGGGACTACTACGAGCAGTCCGGCGACGCGTCCACCCTGGCGGAGGCCTACCCCGTGATGAGCGCGGTCGCCGGCTACGTCCGCCGCTACATCGCGGAGGGGACTGGGCTGGTCACCAACCTCGAAGGAGGGTCCGGGCAGTACAGGTACGGCATCATCGACTGGCCCGCGACCATGCGCTACGGGCACGACATGGACACCGCCGCCCGCACGGTCATCAACGTGCTCGGCGTGGACGTCCTGAACGCCACCGCCCGCGCCGCCGACGCGCTCGGCAGGAATGGTGACGCGGAGGCGCTGCGCAAGGACGCCGGGACGCTCACCGGCAACATCAACGCCAAGCTCCGCCGTTCCGACGGCGTCTACATCGACGGCCTGAAGAGCGACGGCGCCCAGAGCACGCACGCCTCGCAGATCGCCAACGCCTACGCGCTCGCCTACGGCGTCGCGCCCGCCGACGGGCGGGAGAAGGTCGAGTCGTACATCGCCGGGCTCGGCATGCAGATGGGACCGATGACCGCGCACCGGCTGCTGGAGGCGCTCGGCGGCCGTCCCGCGGACGTCGTCACCCGCCTCACCGACACGAAGGGGCCGGGCTGGGGCAACATCCTCGCGCGCGGCGGCACCTTCACCTGGGAGTCGTGGGACGCCCCCGAGACCGGGCAGAGCTTCTCCCACCCCTGGGGCGCGACGTCGCTGGTCGAGGTGCAGCAGACCCTCCTCGGCGTCACCGTGACCGCCCCGGCCTCGGCCGCCGTCCGGATCAGGCCGCCGCTGACCGGGCTCGACCGCGCGTCCGGGACCGTCCCGCTGCAGCGCGGAGACGTCGGCGTCACGTGGAAGCGCGCCGGCCGCGGCTTCTCCCTCGACGCGGACATCCCGGTCAACGTCCGCGCCGAGATCCACGTCCCGGCGCGTTCGGCCGGTGACGTCCACGTCTCCGGACCGGGCGGTGCCCGCTTCACCGGGATGAAGGACGGCTACGCCGTCTTCGAAGCCGGCTCCGGGCACCTCACCTTCCGATCCGACCACCGCTGAGGAGCACGGAGATGACCGAACGATCGAGCGGGATGAGCAGGCGGCACTTCCTCGGGGCGTCGGCGGCGGGGGTGGCGGGCACGGTCGTCCTCGGCTCCGCCGGGGGCACCGCGTCGGCGGCCCCCGCGCCCCCGGCGGCACGGACGCCGTCCGGGCTGCTGACCTCCCTGATGCCGGACGGCCTCGGCGTCGGCGCCCGGCCGAGGCTGAGCTGGCAGGTCGCCGACCTCGGCCCGGGGACGAAGCAGACGCACTACCAGGTGCAGTTCGCCACCACACCGGCCCGCCTGGAGCACGGCCCGCACGCGTGGGACAGCGGGAAGGCCGCGTCGGCGGTGTCCGTCGCGGTGCCGTACGGCGGCCCGGCGCTGTCGCCGCGGACGGTGTACTGGTGGCGGGTCCGGACGTTCGACGGGCCGAGGGCGTCCCGCTGGTCCGAGCCCGCCCTGCTGGCCACGGGCGTCGGCGGGTGGTCCGCCGAGCCGATCTGGACGACGGCCGCGCGGGCGCCCGGCGACGGCGTCCTCAAGGCCCGGCTCCAGATCACCTCGGTCGCGGCGAGCCTCTGGTTCCGGGCGTCCGGGACGAGCGCCAACTACCTGTGGCAGCTGCGCGCCGGGGCTCCGGGCGTCCTGAAGAAGCACGTCTGCGTGAACGGCGCCTACCAGGTGCTGGAGGAGAAGCGGCTGCCGTTCCCCATCGAGACGGGCCGCTGGTACGACGTGGCGGTCGAGATGGCGGGCTCGACCTTCCGGACGTCGATCGACGGCGCCGAGGTCGACACCGCCACCGACGCCACCTACCGGACGGGCACGGTCGGGATGCGCAACGGCTCCACCGAGGCGAACGTGTGGGACCGCGTCACCTTCACCGGCCCGGACGGCGAAGCGATCATCGACGAGGACTTCACCGACGGCCGCGGCACCTTCGGCGCCGGCACGGTCGCCGGCGGTGCCCTGACCCTCGCCAAGGGGCAGTCGACGCTGTCCTCGGCCGGGTCGCCCGACGACTCCTGGGCGCTGCTGCGCACCGAGTTCGTCCCGGAGCGCAAGCCGGTCGCGGCCGCCGTGCTCCACGTCGCCGCCCAGTCCCCGGCGTCAATCCGCCAGTACCCGGCCAAGATCTGGGTGAACGGGAAGGTGGCCGGCTTCGCCTCCATGCGGGGCGGGGCGGGGGCGCCGAAGTACCACTCCTTCGACGTGACCAAGGCGCTGGAGCCGGGCCGGCGCAACGCGCTCGCCGCTCTGGCGTTCACCCCCGAGGACAAGCGCTTCCTCGCCGAACTCGTCGTCACCTACGCCGACGGAACGACCACCACCGTCGCGAGCGGCGCGGCATGGCGGACGCGACGCCAGGCGGGGCTGCTGCGCGACGCCGGGACGATCGGCTCCGGCTTCTACACCGGCCCCCAGGAGTACTGGGACATGCGGCAGGAACCGGCCGGGTGGACGAGCCCCGGCTTCGACGACTCCGGCTGGGAACCGGCGGTGGTGAAGGCGGCCATCGCCGGGCTGGAGCCCGCTCTCGTCGAACCGGTCGGACTGTACGACGCCGAACCCGCGTCCGTGCGTAAGGTGTCGCCGGGCACCTGGCTCGTCGACCTCGGACGGGAGATCGCGGGCGGTCTGCGCCTGTCCGTGCGCGGCAAGGCCGGGCAGACCGTCGAGGTCCGGCTCGGCGAGGAGCTGAACGGCGACGGGACCGTCAGGTACGCGCTGCGCGCCGGCGTCACCTACAAGGAGGTCTGGACGCTCCGCGACGGCCCGCAGACCATCGAGCACTGGGGCTACCGAGGGTTCCGCTACGCGCAGCTCATCTGCGACGACGACCTCGACCTCTCGCAGGCCGCCACCGGGCGCGCCTGGCGGGCCGCCTGGCGCGACTCCGACGCGTCGTTCTCCAGCTCCGACCCCGACCTCGACCGCGTGTACGAGATGTGCCGGTACTCGATCGAGGCGACGCGCGGCGACCTCTACACCGACACGCCGACACGCGAACGCGGCCCCTACGAGGGCGACGCGCTCATCAACCAGGCGTCCGAGTACGCGGTGCAGCGCTCGTTCGCGCTGGCCCGCGCCTCCGACGTCTACCTCACCCGCAACCCCACCTGGCCGACCGAGTACCGGCTGATGAACGTCATGTCGGCCTGGCAGGACTACCTGCACACCGGCGACCCGGAGCAGCTCGCCGCGGACTACGCCCTCCTCGTCTCCAAGCACCTGACGGCGCACCTCGGCGACGACGGGCTCGTCCACAAGAGCCCCGCTTCACCGACCCAGGACCTGGTCGACTGGCCCACGTCGAATCGTGACGGGTACGTGTTCACCGACGTCAACACGGTCGTGAACGCCTGCCAGTACGCCGCGTTCACCGCCATGGCCGACATCGCGGACGCCCTGGGCAAGACCGCCGACGCGAAGAGCTGGCGGGGCCGCGCCGGCACGCTGGCCAAGGCGATGCGGGAGAAGCTGCTCGACGCGCCCAACGGGCGGTTCTTCGACGGAGCGGGCACCACCCACAGCGCGCAGCACGCCACCGTGTACCCGGTCGCGCTCGGCGTAGCGGGGCCCGGCACGGTTCCCGACTCCGTCGTCCGCGCGTTGGGCGAGACCCTCGCGGACGGCGGTATGAAGGTCAGCGTCTACGGGGCGCAGTTCCTGCTGGACGCCCTGTTCGCCACCGGCCAGGCCAAGGCCGCGATCGGGCTGATGACGGCCACCGGCATGAGCTCCTGGCTGCACATGATGGACGACCTGGGCGCGACCATCGTGGCCGAGGCGTGGGACCCGTCCCTCAAGCCCAACATGACGTTCTCGCACGCCTGGGGGTCGGCGCCCGCGAACGTCATCCCGCGCCACGTCCTCGGTGTGCGGATCACCGCGCCGGGAGCCGCCGAGATCGAGATCCGGCCGCGGCCCGGCGACCTGACCCGGATCTCCGGGCGGGTCCCGACGATCCGCGGCCCCGTCTCCGTCGCGCTCGACCGCGGCGAGGGGTACCGCCTGGACGCGGACGTGCCGCCCGGCATGTCCGCGCGCCTGGTCGTCGAGCTCGGCGACGACGATCCGCGCGCGTTCCACGTCACCGGACCCCATGCCCGCGCCCCCCGCGCCACGGGCCGGGACGCGACCGGCCGGCTCCTCACCCTCGGCCCGGTCGGCTCCGGCCGCATCACAGTGATCAGGAGAAGACAGTGAACGACGAACGCACGGGGCAGGGGTTCACGCGCAGGCGCGTGCTCCAGATGGGCACGGCCGCCGCCGTCGCGGCGGGCGCGGCCCCGGTCCTCGGAGGCGAGGCGGCCGCCCAGGCCGCGCCGCAGGCGGGACCGGGCGGGTTCGCCCGGCCCGGCGCGGCGGTGCGGCCGCGGTTCCGCTGGTGGTGGCCGGACGGCCTGGTCGACCCGGCGGAGATCCGGCGCGAGATCGACCAGATCGCGGACGCCGGGTTCGGCGGCGCGGAGATCGTCGCCGTGCACCACAGCATCCGCGACAAGTCCGTCCTGGACCCGGCGGGGCACGGCTGGGGGACCCCGGCCTGGAACGCCGGCGTCGAGGCCGCGCTCGACCAGGCGGCCCGGCGCGGCGTGACCGTCGACCTGACGATCGGCCCGGCCTGGCCCGCCGCCGTCCCGACCATCACGCCGGACGACGAGGCCGCCGTCCAGGAACTCGCGTACGGGACGGCGGCCCTCGCGGGCGGCGCCACCCACGACGGCCCGGTCCCCGAGCCGGTCGCCGCGCCCGAGGACGGCGTGACGAAGCGCCACCTCGTCGCCGTCCACGCCGTCCGGATCGACGCCGCGAACACCACCCGCAAGGAGACCGGCCTCGACCCCGCGTCGTTCACCGACCTGACCTCGAAGGCCGCGGGGGAGCGGATCACCTGGACGGCCCCGGAGGGCGGCGACTGGCTGCTGTTCTCCTACTGGCGTCGCGGCAGCGGGCAGCGGCCCGAGTCCGGCCCGCACTCCTCCCCGGACAGCTGCGTCGTCGACCACTTCAGCCGCGCCGGGACGCGCGCCGTCACCGCGTTCTGGGAGGCGCGCCTGCTCACCCGCGACGTCCGCGGGCTGATTAGGCGGGCGGGCGCGACGCTGTTCGAGGACTCGATCGAGCTGGAGACCGGCGCGCTCAACTGGACGCCCGACCTGCCCGCCGAGTTCAGGCGGCGCCGCGGCTACGACCTGATGCCGTACCTGCCGGTGATCGTCCGCCTCAAGGAGAACACGAAGTTCGCCTACGACGCGGCGACCACCTCGCACGTGCGGCACGACTTCTGGCAGACGGTCTCCGACCTGTTCAACGAGTTCCATTTCGCGGCGCTCGCCAAGTGGGCGCACTCGCTCGGGCTGGAGTACCGCGCGCAGCCGTACGGGCTGGAGACCGACGCCATCCACACCGCCGCGATCCTGGACGTCCCGGAGGGCGAGTCGCTCGGGTTCAAGAACCTGGACGACTACCGCGCTCTCGCCGGAGGCCGCGACATGGGCGGCCGGACGATCCTCTCCTGCGAGGCAGGCGCCTACCAGGGCGGCGCCTACAACACCACCTGGGGCAGGTTCCTTCGCACCATGGGCGGTGCCTACGCGGCCGGGCTCAACCAGACCGTCCTGCACGGCTTCTCCTACGCCACCGCGCCGGGCGCGGCATGGCCGGGATTCGCGGCGTTCACGCCCTACAACGGCGGCGTCGGGTTCTCCGAGTCGTGGGGACCGCGCCAGCCGACATGGCGGCACGTCCCCGACGTTGCCGGCTATCTGTCGCGCGTCCACCTGGCCATGCAGGCCGGCAAGAGCCGCATCGAGGTGGCCGTGTTCCGCCAGAAGGGCTACACCAAGACCGGGATCGGCGCCGGATGGTTCACCAAGAGCGGTGTACCGCTGGGCTGGACGCACCAGCTCATCAGCGCGCCGCTGCTCGACCTGCCGTCCGCGACCGTGTCCGGGGGGCGGCTCGCCCCCGGCGGCCCCGCCTACAAGGTCGTGTTCGTCGAGGGCGACCGTTTCGGCGGCAACGAATGCACGCTGCCGCTGGGCACTGCCCGCACCATGCTGAAGCTGACGAAAGCGGGCCTGCCGCTGGTGTTCCTGGGCGACTGGTCGGCCGCGACCGTTCCGGGCCTCGCGCGCGACGGCGAGAACGAGCGGCTGCGCGCCGTCCTCAAGCAACTGTTCGCGCAGCCGCGCGTCCGGGTCGTCGCCGCGGAGGCCGACGTGCCCGGGGCCCTGGCCGACCTGGGCCTGCGCCCGGCGGTCTCCTACGCGGAGGCGTCCACGCTGCTCACCGCCCACCGGAGGGACGGCCACGCCGACTACTTCTACCTGTGCAACGGCAAGCACGCCGAGACCGTCAAGCCGCCGGTCGCCGCGATCGACCACGACGTCACCTTCACCCGGTCCGACCGCGAGGCCGTCCCGTACCGGCTGAACCTGTGGACGGGCGAGACCGAGCGGATCGCCGTGTACCGAGAGGAGGGCGACACGGTCACGCTGCGGGTGGCGCTGCAGCCGTCCGAGGCCACCGTGATCATCCTGGCGCGCGGCGGGCACGCCCCGTCCGCCACCGCGTCGCAGGCCGCGCTCCGCGTCGACCGGCAGCGCCTGGTCGCCCGCGCGACCTCCGCCGGCACCTACACGACCACGCTGCCCGGCGGACGCACCGTGCGGACGGAGATCGGCGCCGTGCCCGAGGCGCGCGCCCTCACCTCCTGGCGGCTCCAGGTGGAGGACGTGACGCCGGACGGCGTGAAGCGGCACGACCTGGAACTCGACGGCCTCAAGGCGTGGCCGGACATCCCCGAACTCGCGGACGTCTCCGGCATCGGCACCTACACCACCACCGTGGACTGGGCGGGCGGCGGCGCCCTGCTGGAGCTCGGCGAGGTCCTCGACACCTGCCGCGTCACCGTCAACGGCCACCGGCTCCCGGTCAGCGTGATCGTCCCGGTCGTGGACATCGGCCCGTGGCTGCGGCGCGGCGCCAACACGATCGAGGTCGAGGTCGCCACGACGCTGAACAACCGGCTCCGCGTCTGCGACCCCGGCGTGTACGGCGGCGCGTCCCGCCAGCGGTACGGGCTGATCGGGCCCGTCCGGCTCGTCCCCTACGGCGAGGCGGTGGTCTCCACCCGCTGAACCCCGAACGTGCGGGAGGGCGTTGGCCCGCCCTCCCGCACGGTGGACCCCTCATCCCACGTCCTGCTCAAGACCGGAAAACGCGAGGAATCCATGCGCACCAGCGTATCCAGGCGCCACCGCGGCGTAGTCGCCGTCGCTCTCGGACTGTCCGCCCTGACCGCCGCCCAGGCGGCCCCACTCGCCACCGCCTACGCCCAGCCGGGCCGCGGTCCCGCCCCGTGGGAGCGGTACAACTTCTCCCCGTCGTCGCGGACGCTGCACCCGGTGTCCGTCTTCAAATCCAGCGGCGCCGTGGCCGACCCGGGCGCCGTCCTGAAAGGCGGCACGACCAGCCTGTCCGGGGCCGGATCGTCCGTCACGCTGGACTTCGGCAAGGAGGTCAGCGGACTCACCACGCTGCACTTCGCCGGGTCGGACGGCCCGCAGAAGGTCGGCGTCGCGTTCTCCGAGTCGTCCACGTACGTGGACACGACGAGCGACGCGTCCACCGGCGGGCCCCGCAGCCGCGACGGCGCCCTGTCCGTGGACGTCGACGGCGCCACGTCCTACACCACGCCCGCCGAACTGCTCCGCGGCGGCTTCCGCTACCTGACGATCTTCCTGTCCTCCGGCGGCCGGGTCGACCTGGACAAGGTGTCGCTGTACTACACCCCCGCGCCGACGATGAAGGACCCGTCGAAGTACGCCAACTACTTCTATTCGAGCGACGACCTGCTCAACCGCGTCTGGTACGCGGGCGCCTACACCGTCCAGCTCAACACGATCTCCCCGAAGACCGGCCGGGTCTGGGAGCCCCCGGCGGCGCTGTGGAACAGCACCGGCGACATCGGCGTCGGCGACACCATCCTCGTGGACGGCGCCAAGCGCGACCGGACGGTCTGGCCCGGCGACCTCGGCATCGAGATCCCGAGCGCCTACGCGGCGTTCAACGACACCGAGTCCGCCCGCAACGCGCTCACCACCGTGTACCAGCACCAGCGCGACACCGGCGAGCTGCCCTACGCCGGGCCCGAGCTGAACAAGTACGGCTCGGACACCTACCACCTGTGGACCCTCGCGGCGAGCTGGGACTACTACCGCTACACCGGCGACGCGCGCTGGCTGTCGGGCGTCTGGGACCGGTACCGCAAGGGCGTCGACTTCATCACGCAGAAGATGGACGACAAGGGCCTGGTGTCCATCACCGGGACGTCCGACTCCGTCCGCATCCTGGCCAAGGGCGAGAACCTCATCGCGAACGTGCTGATGTGGCGCGTCCTCGACACCGGCTCGCGGCTCGCCAAGGCGCAGGGCGACGACGCCCTGGCCGCGTCCTACGCCGAGCGGGCCGCCGCGCTCCGCACCGCCATCAACACGAACTTCTGGGACGAGGCCGCCGGCGCGTACAAGTTCTACCCGAACTCGACGATCCACCCGCAGGCGGACAACTCCCTGGCCGTCTGGTACGGCCTCGCCGACCAGAGGCAGGCGCGCCGCATCAGCACGTCCCTCAAGGGCAACTGGAACGAGGTCACCTCGACCGCGCCCGAGAACAAGGGCAACCCGGGAGTCTTCTCCGGATCGATCGAGGTGAACGCCCACTTCGCCGCCGGCGGCCAGGCCGCCGACCAGGCCGGAGTGGACATCATCCGCCGCCAGTGGGGCTACATGCTCGACCACCCGGAGGGCACCGGCAGCACCTTCTGGGAGTCGTTCCGCAACCCGCAGGACGGATGCGTCTTCTGCAGTTCCTACGTCAGCCTCGCGCACGCCTGGGCGACGGGCCCGACCCCGGCGCTCACGTTCTCCGTCCTCGGCCTGAACCCCACCGGGACGGGCGGGCGGTCGTTCGACTTCGTCCCGCACCCGGCCGACCTCACGTTCGCGCAGGGCCGGATCACCACGCCGGCCGGGGCGGTCGACGCCTCCTGGAAGGTCGCCGGCGGAACCTACACCGCGCACCTGAAGGCTCCGGGAACCGCCGTCGGCCGCGCCGGCGTGCCGACGTTCGGCGCCCGGGTCGAGGTCCGCGTCGACGGGCGCCTCGTCTGGGACGGCGCCCGCGCCCGGGGCGTGGCCGGCCTGAAGCTGGGCGTCCACAGCGACGGCGAATACGTGTACATCGACGGTCTGCGCGGCTCGCACCGCCTGCGGAGCGACCGCGCATGACCACCCCGTCCCCCCGCTCCACCCACCCCCCTGAGGAGCACGGCATGAACGAGTTGTCGCGGAGAAGGTTCGTCCAGGCCGGCGGGATCGCCGCCGCGGCGGTCACGGCGAGCGGCGCGGTCGCCGCGCCCGCCCTCGCCGCGCCCGCCGCCGCCCCGCACCGGGAGCTGCGCCCCACCGACCTGCGGGTCGACCACCTGCCGTCCCCGCTCGGCATCGACGACACGGCGCCGACGCTCGGCTGGCGGTTCGCCGCCGGGCCGCGCGACGCCGTCCAGAGCGCCTACCAGGTGCGGGTGGCGAGCACGGACGCCCGCCTCGCCCGCCCCGACCTGTGGGACTCCGGCAAGGTCGCCGGGGGCGCCGTCTCGGCCGTGTACGCGGGACGCGCGCTGAAGTCCCGGCAGCGGGCCTCGTGGCAGGTCCGCGTGTGGGACGGGCAGGGCAGCGCGTCCGCGTGGAGCGAACCGTCGCACTTCGAGATGGGCCTGCTCGCCCCCGCCGACTGGACGGCCGGGTGGATCGGGAACGCGGTGTGGTCGGCCGACCCGGAGCCCGCGCCCGCGACGGTCGCGTTCGCCGCCCGCACCGCCCGGTACGTCCGGCTGAACGTGACCCGGCTCGGGCTGCCGATCAAGGAGGGCTGGCCCTACAAGGTGTCGCGGCTCCAGCTCGCCGAGATCCAGGTGCTCGACGGCGCGTCCGGCCCGAACCTGGCGGCGAAGGCGCCGGTCACCGCGTCGGAGAGCTACACCGTCGGCGGCCAGTGGGAGCCGAAGGCCGTCACCGACGGCAACCTCACCAGCGACGCCGCGCCCTTCGGCTACACGAGCCTCGAGCGCAAGGACCAGGACCTCGCCGCGCCCATCTGGATCCAGATCGACCTCGGCAGGGAGCAGCGGTTCGACCGGATCCGGCTCTACCCGCGCACCGACGAGACGACCGACGACGGCAGGACCCCCAACTTCCCGGAGGACTTCACCGTCCAGACCTCCGGAGACGGCACGGCGTTCGACACGGCCGCCGCGGTCAAGGGCCAGGAGGCGCCGCCGCCGCTGCGCCGCCAGCCCGAGGCCCTGCCCGTCCTCAGGCGCGAGTTCACGATCGGCAGGCGCGTCCGCTCGGCCCGCCTCTACGCCACGGCCCTGGGCGTCCTGGACGTCACCGTGAACGGGCGGCCCGTCAGCGACGCCGTCCTCGAACCGCCCTACAGCAAGTACAAGGAGCGGATCGTCTACACCACCTACGACGTGACCAGGCTCCTCCACCGCGGCGGCAACACCGTGGAGGTGGAGCTGGGCACCGGCATGGCGCACGTGCCGCCGACGCCCGGCCGCTACGAGAAGCTGACCCGCTCGGACGGCAAGCCCGCGTTCCTCGGCCAGCTGGAGATCACCTACACCGACGGGTCGCGCGAGGTCGTCGCGTCCGACACCTCGTGGCGCACGGCCCTCGGCGCGACGACCTTCACCAACTGGTACGGCGGCGAGGACCACGACGCGCGCCGCACCCGGCGGGACTGGACGGCGGCGGTGCGCGTCGCGGCGCCGACCGCCCGGCTCGCCGCCCGCATGGCGCCGCCGATCGTCCCGGTCGAGACCCTGCGCACCAAGAAGATCACGAGCCCGAAGGACGGCGTCCACGTCGTGGACCTCGGCGTCAACTTCGCGGGCTGGCCGCTGCTGCGCGTCAGCGGCCCGGCCGGGACGAAGGTGACGATGCGCCCCGGCGAGCTGCTCAACGCCGACGGGACCGTCAGCCAGCACACCACCGGCTCGCCCATCTGGGACACCTACACCCTCTCCGGCGACGGCACCGAGACGTGGCATCCCCGGTTCTGTTACCACGGCTTCCGCTACCTGCAGCTCGAGGGGCTGCCGGGGGAGCCGGACGACGGCACGGTCACCGGGATCGTCCTGCGCGCGGACAACGCCAGGGCGGGCTCGTTCACCAGCTCGCACGGCCTCCTCAACGACATCCACAAGATCATCGACCGGGCCGTGCAGAGCAACATGTACTCCGTCCTCACCGACTGCCCGCACCGCGAGAAGCTCGGCTGGCTGGAGCAGGCCAACCTGGTGTTCCCCGCCGTCGCCCGCAACTACGACGTCACCGCCTACTACGGCGAACTCGTCCGCGACATCGCCGAGGCCCAGACCGAGGACGGCCTCGTCCCCGACATCGCGCCCGAGTTCACGGTGTTCGGCGGCGGATTCAGGGACGACCCCAACTGGGGCAACGTCATCGTGTTCGCGCCCTGGCAGATGTACCGCGCGTACGGCGACGAGGCGACGCTGCGCACCTACTACCCGAACATGGTCCGCTACGTGGACTACCTGTCCGCGAAGGCGAAGGGGAACCTGCTCGACTACGGCCTCGGCGACTGGATCACCTTCGACAACAGCACCCCGAAGGGGGTGACCGCCACCTTCGGCTACCACCGCGCCGTCACCGCCCTCGCGCGGATCGCCCAGGTCGTCGGGAAGGGAGCCGACGCCGCGCGGTACGAGGCGCTCGCGGGCGAGATCGGCTCGGCGTTCAACGCCAAGTACGCCACCGGCGACACCTACGGGTCCGGCAGCCAGGCGTGCGACGCGCTCGCTCTCGACATGGGGGTCGTCCCGGCGGACAGGAAGGCGGCCGTCCTCGCCCACCTGGTGAAGAGCATCGAGGCGAAGGGCTACCACCTGACGGTCGGCGAGATCGCGCTGCCGTCGGTGTTCCACGTGCTGTCCGCCGCCGGGCGCGACGACGTCATCCACGCGGTCGCGACGCAGACCGGCAACCCCAGCTACGGCTACCAGGTCGTGCACGGCGCGACCTCGCTCACCGAGAACTGGGACGGCCCCACCTCGGGCGCCTCGCAGAACCACTTCATGCTCGGCGCGATCGACGAGTGGTTCCACGCGAGCCTCGCGGGCCTCGGCCAGACCGACGACTCGATCGGGTTCGCGACCCTCCTCGTCCGGCCGGCGGTCGTCGGCGACGTCACCCGCGCGGCCGCGACCTACGAGACGCCGCGCGGGCACGCCGCGTCCTCGTGGCGCCGCGCCGGCAGGAAGCTCCGCCTGGACGTCACCGTCCCGCCGAACACGCGGGCCCGCGTGGAGTACCCGCTCCTCGGCGGATCCGCGAGGCCGAAGGCACCGCAGGAGGCCAGGTGGATCGGTGTCCAGAACGGCCGCGCCGTCTTCGAGGTCGGCTCCGGCGACTGGACGTTCGAGGGGAGCGTGTCATGACGGCCGGATGACCACCGGCGGATCACGTGCCCGCGGGCCGGGGCTCCACGCCCCGGCCCGCGGGCCCCGCGCGCTTGGCCCGGCCATGTTTGACCGCACGTCGCTGGGCAGGAGAAGCACACGGCTCACAGCCGGGGAAGGAGGGACACCGTGACCGTACCCAACGTGGATCTCATCGACGGGACCGCGATGCCGCAGCTCGGCTTCGGGGTCTTCCAGGTGGGGGACGACGAGGCCGAGAGCGCCGTCGCGGTCGCCCTGCGCAACGGCTACCGCAGCATCGACACCGCCAGCGTCTACGGCAACGAGGAGGGCGTGGGGCGCGCCCTGCGCGCGTCGGAGCTGCCGCGCGAGGAGCTGTTCATCACCAGCAAGGTGTGGAACAGCGACCAGGGCTACGACGCCACCCTGCGCGCCTACGAGGCGAGCCTGCGCCGCCTCGGCCTGGAGTACCTGGACCTCTACCTGATCCACTGGCCGATGCCGGGCCGCGACATGTACGTGGAGACCTGGCGGGCGCTGGAGCGGCTCAAGCACGACGGCCGGGTCCGGTCGATCGGCGTCTCCAACTTCACCGTGCCGACGCTGCGGCGCGTCCTCGACGAGGCCGACGTCGTCCCCGCCGTCAACCAGATCGAGCTGCACCCCTACTTCCAGCAGGACGGGATGCGCGCCTTCCACCGCGACCACGGCATCCGCACCGAGGCGTGGGCGCCGCTCGGGCAGGGCCACGGGCTGCTGGACGACCCCGCCCTGGACCGCATCGCGGGGGCCCACGGCCGCACCCCCGCGCAGATCGCGCTCCGCTGGCACCTGGAGATCGGGAACGTGGTCATCCCGAAGTCGGCGACGCCGTCCCGGATCGCCGAGAACATCGACGTCTTCGGCTTCCGGCTGACGCCGGACGACATGAAGACGCTCGGCGAGATGGACAAGGGCGTCCGCTTCGGCCCCGACCCGGCGACGTTCGAGACGGACTAGCGAGCCCCGCGAACCGCACGCCCCGGTGCGGGCACCCCCGAGATCATGACCGGGAGTCACGAGGCGTAACGTTCCGTGCATGGGGGAGGGGCGGGGGAGCTGGACGGGACCCGGGGGACTGCGGGTGACCGCGGTGCGGCTGACCGGCTCGCACGCGGTGTGGGCGGACTTCGCCGGCGTGCGGGGGGCGACCGCGCTGCTGGTGACGCGGGACGGCGTGCCCGTCGGCCGCGGCTACTACCCGTCGGTCGACGACCTCGCCGAGATCGTCGACCTGGCGGAACTGCGCTCGGAGTAGCGGTTGCGCGGACCGCCCCCGCGCGTGTAGTCGGTTACGGGTGGGACAGCGCAGGTGTGACGTGGCCGTGGTGGGGTCGCTCAACGCCGACCTCGTGGTGGGCGTGGAGCGGCGGCCCGCGCCGGGGGAGACCGTGCTCGGGTCCGACCTGGCCACGCATCCGGGCGGCAAGGGCGCCAACCAGGCGGTCGCGGCGGCGCGGCTCGGCGGCCGGGCCGCGATCGTCGGCCGGGTCGGCGACGACGGGCACGGCGCCCTGCTGCGCGAGGCCCTGGCCGCCGACGGGGTGGACCTGGCGCACCTGGCGACCACGCCGGGCGTCCCGACCGGCGTCGCGCTGATCACGGTCGGGCCGGACGGCGACAACAGCATCATCGTCTCGCCCGGCGCCAACGCCAGGCTCGGCCCCGCCGACGTCGAGGCGGCCCGCGCGCTGATCGAGGACGCCGCGGTGGTGTCGTTCCAGATGGAGGTGCCGCTACCCGCGGTGGAGGCCGCCGCCGGCGTCGCCGCCCGCGCGGGCCGCCGGGTCGTGCTGAACCTCTCGCCGGCCGCGCCGGTGCCGGACGGGCTGCTCGCCCTCTGCGACCCCCTCGTCGTCAACGAGCACGAGGCCGCGTTCCTGCTCGGCGGGGACGGCGACCCGAGCCGGATGGCGGCGGAGCTCGCCGGGGCCGGCCCCCGCTCGGTCGCGGTCACGGCCGGCGCCGGCGGCGTCGTCGTCGCCGACGGCGGGGGCGCGGCCGCCATCCCGTCGCCGCGGTCGGAGGCGGTCGACACCACGGGCGCCGGAGACGCCTTCACCGCCGCGCTGTGCCTGCGCCTCGCGCGCGGCGACTCCCTGCGGGACGCGGCCCGCTACGCCACCCGCGCCGGCGCCGCCGCCGTCCGCCGCCCCGGCGCCCAGACCTCGTTCCCCACCCCGGCCGAACTGCCCAGGCTCTAGTTCACCGGTCGGTGCGGGCGCGGAGGCGGTACAGCTCGTCGGCGGCGTCGTGCACGTCCGAGCCCAGGTCGAACGCGCTGAGCAGGTACAGGTCGTCGGCGGTCTCGATCTCCAGGATCCGCGTGTGCAGCAGGAGCCGGCGCCGCTCGTCGACCCGGATGGAGACCACCTGCTCCCAGCGCAGGCGGTGGCGCCTGGCGTAGCCGGTCACGACGGTGAGGCCGTCGCCGTCGGCGGCGAGCCGGACCGGGGCGACCAGGTCGCGCAGCGCGAGCACGTTCAGGCCGATCGCGGCCGCGCCCGCCAGGAAGAGGAACTGGGGGTCGTGCGAGTACAGCACGAGCAGCGCCGTGACCGCCGCCGCGGCGGCGCACTTGACCACCACGTGACCTGGCGGTACGCGCCACCGCCGCTCCTGACCCGGCTCCATGCCGCAGACCATAGCCGCAGCCGGGGCCTGCCCGCGCCATGGATCGGTCCGATAGCGTCGGGATTATGCGACTCGGTGTACTGGATGTGGGTTCGAACACGGTGCATCTCCTGGTGGTGGACGCCCATCGGGGCGCGCGGCCCCTCCCCGCGTACTCCCACAAGGCGGACCTGCGGCTCGCCGATCATCTGGAGGACGGCGAGCGGCTCTCCGACGAGGGCGAGACGCTGCTGCGCGACTTCGTCGACGAGGCGCTGCAGGTCGCCGAGGACAAGGGCGTGGAGGATCTGGTCGCGTTCGCCACCTCCGCCGTCCGCGACGCCTCCAACGGCGAGGACGTGCTGGCGCGCGTCCGCGAGGACAAGCGGATCGACATCCGGGCGCTGTCGGGCGAGGAGGAGGCGAGGCTGACCTTCCTCGCCGTCCGGCGCTGGTTCGGCTGGTCCTCGGGACGGCTGCTGGTGGTGGACATCGGCGGCGGCTCGCTGGAGGTCGCCTCCGGCATCGACGAGGAGCCGGACGCGGCGTTCTCCCTGCCGCTCGGCGCCGGGCGCCTCACCCGCGACTGGTTCACCACCGACCCGCCGCCCGCCGAGGAGGTCCGCAACGTGCGCCGGCACGTCCGCGCGGAGATCGCGCGGCGGGTCGGGGACGTCGCCCGGTACGGGGCGGCCGACCACGCGGTCGCCACGTCCAAGACGTTCAAGCAGCTCGCCCGGATCGGCGGCGCCGCCCCGACGGCCGACGGCCCCTTCCAGCGGCGCGTGCTCGCCGGCGGGGACCTCACCGACTGGACCGACAAGCTCGCCGCGATGCCCTCCGCCGAGCGCGCCGAGCTGCCCGGCGTGTCCGAGCGGCGCGCCCCGCAGCTGCTCGCGGGCGCGATCGTCGCCGACGCCGCGATGGACCTGTTCGAGCTGCCGGAGCTGGAGATCTGCCCGTGGGCGCTGCGCGAGGGCGTCATCCTCCGCCGGCTCGACATGATCACCGGCTGAGCGCGGGGCCGGTGCGGCCCGCTACGACCAGTTCGGGTGGCCGAGCACCCGGCCCTCGGGCGTGACGGCCCGGTCGCCGGTGCCGTCCGCGCGGACGGCGCGGATCACCGGGTCGGTGACCGCGCCGCGCACGTAGGCGAGCCAGCGGCCGTCGCCCGACCACGCGGGGTCCATGTCGCGCGCCGCCCCGGACGTCAGCGCGTGCGCGCCGGACCCGTCCGCGTTCATGATCCAGATGTCGCTCCCGGTGGCCGGGCCCCGCACGTAGGCGACCTTGGAGCCGTCGGGCGACCACTCCGGGTCGACCGCGCGGACACCGTCCTTGGACAGCCGCGTCCAGGTGCCGCCGGGCCGGTCCGCGTCCATGGTGTAGATCTGCTCCACGTCGGAGTCGCGCTTGCTCCAGAACACGAGCCCGCCCTTGGACGACCACATCGGGTCGTCCTTGAGGGAGTCGTCGGTGGTCAGCTGGGTGGCCGGGCCGCCCGCCACGGCCACGGCGAAGATCTGCCGGACGCCGTCCCTCTCGTCCACGTAGGCCAGCCGGGTGCCGTCGGGCGACCACGTCACGCGGGTGCCGCGCACGATGCCGGTCACCTTCCGGGCGCCGGACCCGTCGGCGTTCGCCACCCAGGCCTCGGCGCTCCTGTCGCCCATCCTGGTGAACGCGACGCGCCTGCCGTCCGGTGAACGCTCGGGGAGGACGTCGCAGCTCGGCCCGCCCACGAGCGTCTTCGCGGACGCGTCGCCGGGCCTGTAGACGCCGATGTCGGCGTTGCACGACGTCGGCCAGCCGGGCGCGGTGTCGATCCGGACGAACATCGGCGCGGTCGGGAACGCCGCCGAGCCCGCCGCCGCGTTCCGCGCGCCGCCGGACTTCTGGCCGGACAGGTACACGGCCCCCGCCACGATCCCCGCGGCCAGCAGGGCCGCCGCGGTCGACGCGGCGAGGACGCCGCGCCGCGACGGCCCCCGGCCCCGGGCCGGGGCTGGGGCCGCCGGGAATTCCCGCGCGGTGGGCGGGTCCGTGCGGCTCTCGTACGCGGGTTCGGTCCGCGGCTCCGGCTGGGGCTGCGGCTCCGGCCGAGGCTGGGGCCGAGGTTGCGGGACCGGAACGTCCTGGGAGGTGGCCGACGGGTTCGCGGCGTGCGGAACCACCGGGGCGCCCGCGGGCGGGGAGGTCCACATCTCGCCCAGCTCGGTCGTCACGGCCGCCTCGCCGGACCCGCCGACCAGCGCCAGGAGCAGGTCGCGGGCGCTCGGCCGCTGCGCGGGGTCCTTGCGCAGCGACGACCGGACGAGCCCGGCCAGCGACGGCGGCAGGTCGCCGATCTCGGGGTCGGCGTGCACGGCGCGGGCCGCCATGATCTGGAACGAGCCCTGCCCGAACGGGTTACGCCCGCTGGCGGCGAACGCCACCAGGCAGCCCCAGGCGAACACGTCCACGGCCGGGGTGACCTGCTGCGTGGTGATCTGCTCGGGCGCGATCCAGCCGGGCGTGCCGACGACCTGCCCGGTCCGGGTGTGGGAGGAGGCCATGTCCAGCGCGCGGGCGATCCCGAAGTCGATCACGCGCGGGCCGGAGATGGACAGCAGCACGTTGCTCGGCTTCAGGTCGCGGTGCACCAGGCCCGCGCTGTGGATGGCGACGAGCGCGGCGGCCACGCCGACCGCGACGCCGTGCAGCATCCCCGGCGACAGCGCCCCGTTCGCGCTGACGTGCTGGAGCAGCGACGGCCCGTCGATGTACTCGGTCACCATGTAGGCGAGCCCGAGGTCCTCGCCGTGCTCCAGGACCTGTGCGGTGCAGAACGACGCCACGCGCTGGGCGTTGGCGGCCTCGTCGTGGAAGCGCGCGAGGAACGTCCTGTCGCCCGCCAGCTCGGCCCGGACCACCTTCACGGCCACGGCCCGCCCGCCGGTGTCGCGGCCGAGGTAGACGGCGCCCATCCCGCCCTCGCCGATCTTGGCCTCGATGCGGTACCGGCCGATCCGGGAGGGGTCGTCCGGGCGCAGCTCACCCAGGGAGGTCGCGTCCATGAGGTCTCACCTTCCGCCCCCACGGAGCCACGTCTTGGCGACCGCCCCCACGGCGGCACGCGGCCCCAACGCCTCCATACGATGACAGAGGAGGCGGCGAGGTTCTAGCGCGGGCCGCACGATCTCGTCTCAGTGGAAGTTCCGGGCCCGGACCCGGCCGGGGACCGGCAGCCGGCGCAGCCGGGTCGCGCGCACGTTGGTGACCCCGTCCACGCGCTCCAGACGGCCGCTGACCAGCAGCGCCTGCGAGTCGACGGCGAGGGCGCGGTGCCGCTGGAACACCTGCGGCGGGCACACCACGTTGATGATGCCGGTCTCGTCCTCCAGGGTCATGAACACGATGCCGCCGGCCGTCGGCGGGCGCTGCCGGTGGGTGACGAGCCCCGCGACGACGACGTTGGTCTCGCCCGGCGTCGCCGCGAGCCGCGCGGACGGCAGCGCGCCCAGCTCGTCCAGCGCCTCCCGGACGTGCGCGACCGGGTGGGTGTGGGAGACGCCGGTCGCCCACAGGTCGGCGAGGGTCTCCTCGATCGGCGTCATGGCCGGGAGCGCCGGGGCGGACGCGCCCGGCGTGACGCCCTCGATCCGTCCCGGGCCCGAACCCGCCAGCGCGCCCGCCGCCCAGAGGGCCTCGCGCCGCGACAGGCCGAACCGGTCGAACGCGCCCGCGGTGGCGAGCGCCTCCAGGGCGCCGGCCGACAGCGGCACGCGGCGGGCGAGGTCCTCCATGCCCGTGTAGGGGCGCCCGGCCGCGACCGCCTCGGCGGTGTCGTCGCCCAGGTTGCGGATGCCCGACAGCCCCAGCCGTATCGCCGGCTGCGGCGCGGCGGGCGCGTGGGGATGGGCGGAGTCGACCTCGACGGGCTCCTCCAGGGTGGGATGGACGCCGCTGGCGTTGACGTCCACGCCCCGGACCACCACACCGTGCCGCCGGGCGTCGGCGAGGAGGCTCTGCGGGCTGTAGAACCCCATCGGCTGGTTGCGCACCAGGGCGGCGGTGAACGCGGCGGGGTGGTGGCGCTTCAGCCAGGCGCTCGCGTACACCAGATGGGCGAAGCTCTGCGCGTGCGACTCGGGGAACCCGAACCCGGTGAAGCCGAGGATCTTCTCGTACACGCTCTCCGCGATGGGGGCCGGGATGCCGCGCTCGGCCATCCCGTCGAGCAGCCGCCGCCTCAGCCGCTCGACGCGCTCGGGCGCCCGCTTGGCGCCCATCGCCTGCCGGAGCTGGTCGGCCTCGGCGGGCGTGAAGCCCGCGCAGTCGACGGCGAGCTGCATCATCTGCTCCTGGAACAGCGGGACGCCGAGCGTCCGGGACAGCGCCGGCTCCATCAGCGGGTGCGGGCAGTCGGCGGGCTCCAGGCCCTTGCGCCGCCGCAGGTAGGGGTGCACGGACCCGCCCTGGATCGGACCCGGCCTGATCAGTGCCACCTCCACCACCAGGTCGTAGAACTCGCGGGGCCGCAGCCGGGGCAGCGTCGCCATCTGCGCCCGCGACTCGACCTGGAACACCCCGACCGTGTCGGCGTCGCACAGCATGTCGTAGACCTGCGGGTCGTCCGGGGGGATCGACTGGAGGTCGTGCCGGCGCCCGTGGTGCTCGGCCACCAGGTCGAAGCAGTCGTGCAGCGCCGCGAGCATCCCGAGGCCGAGCAGGTCGAACTTGACGAGCCCGGCCGCCGCGCAGTCGTCCTTGTCCCACTGCAGGACGGTACGTCCCGGCATCGTCGCCCACTCGATCGGACAGATCTCGCCGACGGGCCGGTCCGCGATGACCATGCCGCCGGAGTGGATGCCGAGGTGGCGGGGGAGCGTCAGCATCCGGCCCGCCAGCTCCCGCACCGGCGCCGGGATGCCGGTCTCCGTCCCGACGGGGTCGCGCGGGTCGATGCTCTTCGACCACGCGTCCTGCTGGCCGGGGGAGAAGCCGAGCGCGCGCGCCGCGTCCCGGACGGCCATGCGCGGGCGGTAGCTGATGACGTTGGCGACCTGCGCCGTGTGCGTCCGCCCGTACTTCCCGTAGACGTACTGGATGACCTCCTCGCGGCGCCGGTGCTCGATGTCCAGGTCGATGTCGGGCGGGCCGTCCCGCCCGGGCGACAGGAACCGCTCGAACAGCAGGCCGTGCCGGACGGCGTCGACGCCGGTGATGCCGAGCGCGTAGCAGACCGCCGAGTTGGCCGCCGACCCCCGCCCCTGGCACAGGATCCCCTTGCTCCGGCAGAACTCCACGATGTCGTGCACGATCAGGAAGTAGCCGGGGAAGCGGAGCTGCTCGATCACGTCCAGCTCCCGGGCGATCTGCTCGTGGGCCCCGGTGACCCGCTCCCGCTCGGGCGGCCCGTACCGCCGGAGTGCTCCCTCCTTCACCAGGCGCCGCAGCCAGCTCGCCTCGTCGTGCCCGTCCGGGACGGGCCAGTCGGGCAGCCGGGGCGCGACCACGTCGAAGTCGAACCGGCACTCCTCCGCCAGCGCGACCGTCCGCTCGCGGACTCCGGGGAACCGCGCCAGACGCCTCTCCATCTCCGCGCCGCCGCGGATGTGCGCTGTGCCGCCCGCCGGAAGCCAGCCGGCCATGTCGTCCAGGCCGCGCCGTGCCCGGACGGCGGCCATGGCCTGCGCGAGCCGCGCGTCGGCTCCGGGCGCGGCGAAGTGCACGTTGTTGGACGCCACCACGTCCACCCGGGCCCGGCGCGCCAGCGCGAAGAGGGCGTCGTTGCGCAGGTCGTCGTCCGGCTGGTCGTGGTCGATCAGCTCGACGAACACGTTGTCGCGGCCGTAGGCGGCGATCAGCTCGCGCAGCTCCCGTTCCGCCGCGTCCGGGCCGCCCGCCTCCAGCGCGGCCGGGACCGGGCCCTTCCGGCAGCCGGTGAGGACGGCCCACCGGCCGTCGTGCGCGGCGGCCAGCGCGTCCGCGTCGTAGACGGGACGGCCCTTGCGGCCGCCCGCGAGCTGCGCGGACGTGATCGCCGAGCAGAGCCGCGCGTACCCGGGGGCGCCCCGGGCGAGGACGAGCAGGTGCCGGCCCGCCGGGTCGGGCTCGCCGGTCCGCGGCCCGGGCAGGCCGAGGCCCAGCTCCGCGCCGAACACCGTGCCGATCCCGGCCTCGCCCGCGGCCTGCGCGAACTGCACCGCCCCGTACATGCCGTCGTGGTCGGTGACCGCCATCGCCCGCACGCCGAGCCGGGCCGCCTCGGCGACCAGCGAGCCGGGGTCGCTCGCCCCGTCCAGGAAGCTGAACGAGGAGTGGACGTGCAGCTCCGCCCACGGCACCGCCGCCTCGGCGCGGCGGGGGACGCCGGTCGGCTCGGGCGGCGGCTCGGGCGCCCGCTCCCCGGGCCGCCACGAGAGCCGCTCCTCGAACTCGCGCCACGGGATCGGCGGGTTGTGCCATCCCATCAGCCGGAGCCCTCCTCGGTCATGGACGGCCGCTCAGTCATCGACGGCCGCTCAGTCATAAACCGCCTCGACGTGCCAGCGCCCGCCCTCCACGGCGAGCAGGTAGGCGGCGCCGTCGTCGGTGGTGACCTGGAACCGGGCGCGGCGGCGCGCGGCGGCCGGGTCCCACCAGCGCTCGTCGGCGGGCCACGGGCCCGTCCAGCCGGTCACGGCGGCGGGACGTCCGCGCACCCGGAGCGTCGCGGGCGGCGCGGACACCTCGCACCGCGCCGACACCACGACCGCCGCGCCGGACGCGTCGGCCAGCTCGGCGGGAGCCGGCGACGCCGGGACGACCGACGGCGCGGGCCCGGGCACTCTCCCGGGCCACGGCCCCTCCCGCGGCTCGGCGGGGGCCAGGTCGCCGACCGGGACGCGGATCACCCGCTCGCCCGGGCCGCGCCCGCCCACCAGCACGGGCCGCGCGATCCCGTGGTGGCCGAGGAGCGCCTGGATCCGGTCGGCGGCCCGCGCGACGCGGTCGGTGACGGTGGTGCGCCCCCAGAGCCCCTCCTGCCTCCCGAGGTCGGGGACGAGCTGGTCGGGCGCCAGCTCGACGCACGTCACGCCGCCCCAGACGTCCTCGCCGTCTCCGGCCGGCCGGTGCGCCGACAGCTGCCACCGCACCCGCTCGGCGACGGCCAGCGCCGACAGCCCGTCGTGCCGCCACAGCCGCCGCAGGACGTGCCCGTCGGCGAACCCGACCGCGACCTCCAGCCGGACGCACGCGAGCCCGCCCGCGGCGAGGCCCTCGTGCAGCTCGGCCGCGAGCCGCTTCGCCGCGAACACGACCCGCTCCGCCTGCTCGGCGGGCGGGTCGAAGCCGCCGCGCACCGACAGGTCGGCGGCGGCGCGGACCGGTGCGAGCGGGCGCGGCTCCTCGCCCCGCGCCAGCCGGTGCGCGAGCGCCCCGTCCGTCCCGAAGCGCCCCGCGACGTGCCCGGACGGCAGCGCCGCGAAGTCGCCGAGGGTCTTGACGCCGAGCCGCCGCAGCAGGTCGGCCAGCTCCGGGCGGTCGAGCACCGACAGCGGGTACGGCGCGAGGAACGCCGCCGCGCCGCCCTCCGGCACCACGACGCCGCCCTGCCCCGCGCGCGCCGCCAGCTCGGCCGCGAACAGCCCGTCCGCGACGCCCGTCCCGCAGTCGTGGCCGGCCTCGACGACCGTGTCCTGCACCAGGACGCGCAGCGCGTCCTCGCCCCCGTAGAACCGGGCGGGCCCGCGCGCCGGGATCGCGCACAGCCCCGGCCGCACCACCTCCACGCGCGGCGTCAGCTCCGCGACCGCCTGCGCGACCGCCTCGAAGCGGCGTCCTTCCGCGTCGGTGTCGCGCTCGCGCACCACCAGCTCGGGACACCGCCGCTGGGCGTCGCGGATCCGCTGCCCGCGCCGCACCCCCTCGGCGCGCGCCGCCGCCGAGCAGGCGGCCACCTGCCCCCGCACGACCACGGCGCCCGGTGCCGCCGCGTCGATCCCGACCGCGGTGACCGGCCAGTCCGGGCACCAGGCCGCGAGGACCCTGGTCACGCGATCCCCTCCTCGGCCCGCACCCGCACGAGCGGTGGGACGCCGGACGGGCGCGGATGGACGGGCGCGCCGGCGGCGACGGCGCCGGGCACCAGCTCCAGTGGCGGCCGCGCCGTCTCCACCGGCCGGACGCCGCCGTCGGGCGCGGGGAGCCAGAGGCTCGCGCGGCGGCCGGAACCCGGGGCGTCGTGGCCCTCGGCGACGACCTGGACGCGCCGGCCGGTGAGCCGGCCGTGCCCGTCGGCGAGCCCCTCCCAGACCGGGTCCTGCACGCGGAGGCGGAGCCGGGTGCCGGGCCAGTCGCGGGCGAACGCGCCGGTCAGCGTGAGGACGCAGCCGTGCTTGCGGGCCAGTGCCGACAGCCGGCGGACCGCGGCGGCGCCGGGACGCTCCGGCGGGCACAGCAGGACCAGCTCGACGGCCTCGGCCAGGGCGGCGACGACGTCCGGCCAGCGGTCGCCGGGCTCGTCGACGAGCAGCAGCCGCTCGGGCTCGGCGCCCATGCCCGCCGCGGCGGCCACGCCGAAGCCGGGGAGGCCGACGACGCCGCACCAGCCGCCGGCGCCGTCCTCGCCGCCGTGCCGGGACACGCCCGCGGCGAGGGCGAGTCCGAGGGAGGCGGCGCCGGGGCCGTCCAGCCCGACGACCGAGCCGGGACGCAGCCCGCCGCCGGGGACCACGGTCCGCAGCGCGGGCAGCACCGGCACCGTCGCGTGCGGGGCCGTCCCGGGTCCGGCCTCCAGCGCCGACGCGAGATCCCGCAGGGCCGCCTCCGGCACGCTCGCCCTCCTCTCACACCCTCCCGCACAATCTCGAACACAAGTTCGACCTGTGTCAAGTTGTCGCAGGTCACACGGTGGAGTCGGGCAGGGCCGAAAGCCCGATAGGGGCGGGCTTCACGGCTTTTTTGGGCATGATGGGGAGATGACGACCGATGTGCCGACCATCGCCTGGACGGGCGACGCCCTGCGGCTGCTGGACCAGACCGTCCTGCCCCACCGGGTGGAGTTCCTCGCGGTCCAGGACGTCGACGCGCTCGTGGACGCGATCCGGCGGCTGGTGGTGCGGGGCGCCCCCGCGCTGGGCGTGGCGGGCGCCTTCGGCGTCGCCATCGCGGTCCGCCAGGCCGAGCGCGAGGGCTGGGACAGCGCCGGGCGCGACGCCGCGATCGCCCGCGTCCGGGAGGCCCGCCCGACGGCGGTGAACCTCGCCGCCGGGGTGGACCGGGTCCTGCCGTTCGTCGCGAAGGGCGCCGACGCGGTCGCGGCCGAAGCGCAGGCCCTGCTGGACGAGGACGTGCGCGGCAACCGGGCCATCGGGGCCCACGGCGCCGACTGGATCCTCGCCCGGGCGGGGGACCGGCCCCTGCGCGTCCTGACCCACTGCAACGCCGGATCGCTCGCCACCGCCGGCTGGGGGACCGCCCTCGGCATCGTCCGGGAACTGCACGGCCGCGGGCGCGTCGAGATCGTCTACGCGGACGAGACCCGCCCCCTGCTGCAGGGCGCGCGGCTCACCGCGTGGGAACTCGACCGGGCCGGCATCCCCTGCGTGGTGCAGGCGGACGGGGCCGCGCCGAGCACGATCCTGCGGGGCCTGGTGGACGTCGCGGTCATCGGCGCCGACCGGATCGCCGCCAACGGCGACACCGCCAACAAGATCGGCTCGGTCGGCGTGGCGCTGGCCTGCCGGGAGGCCGGCGTTCCGCTGGTGGTCGCCGCGCCGTGGAGCACCGTCGACCTCGCGCTCCCGGGCGGCGCGGGCGTGCCGATCGAGGAGCGCGACGCCGGGGAGATCCTGTCCTGGGGCGGCGCGCGGACCGCCCCGGAACGGGTGGGCGCGTTCAACCCCGCCTTCGACGTCACGCCCGCCCGCCTCGTGACCGCCCTGGTCACCGAGACGGGCGTGCTGGAGGTCTCGAAGGGCGCGACGCCCGCGGCCGCCGCCACGCCCGGGTCTGGCTCCGCGGGCGTTTAGAAGTACGTGCTGAACAGGTTCGTGGAGGGCCAGGTCGTCAGCGCGTTCGCGACCTTGTGCAGCGGGGCGCTGAAGTCGTCGTACTCGTAGGTGAGCCCGGACGGGTCGTCGCGCTGGTCGAACAGCAGCGCCCAGGTCACGCCGTCGTAGCGGCGCGTCACGATCGTGCTGGTCCCGTCGAGGGCGCCGGAGTGCCAGGTGTTCCGGCCTCCCGTCACGTCGCGCACGTACCAGCCGAAGCCGTAGTAGGACCCGCCCGAGTTCAGGCCGGTCTCCGGCTTGGCGAAGATCGAGGCGATCGAGGAGGAGCCGAGGACGCTCGTCCCGCCGTCGTGGATCTGGGTGAAGCGCACGTAGTCGACGGCGGACGCGAGCCAGCCGCCCATCGGGGTGCGGTTCTCCACGTTGAACGTGCCGTAGGGGGCCGGGAGCGTCGTCCCGACCTCGTCGAACACCGACGGGCCGGTGCGCTGCGAGAAGTAGGGCACCTCCCCGGCCGCGCGGCCGGCCGCCAGCGACCTGCCGGGCCGCATCCGGGTGATCCCCATGGGGGCCAGCACGTTCTCCTGGACGTACTGCTCGTAGCTCGTCCCCGCGGCCTTGGCGATGATCTGGCCGAGCAGCAGGTAGCCGTAGTTGCTGTAGGCGAAGGTGGAGCCGGGGTCGTGGTCGAGTTTCAGGCCCGTCCCGTACTGGACCATGTGCTCCCGGGTGATCGGCAGCGGGACGCCCAGCAGTTTCGCGGTGGTGCGGTCGCGGTAGGTCGGGTCGCCGGAGATGTCGCGGTCCCAGCCGCCGAGGTGCTGGAGCAGCCGCCGCACCGTCACCTGGCCGAGGCGCGGGTCGGCGGACTGGCCGGGCGGCGGCGTCAGCGTCAGCAGGTCCGTCACGCGCGCCGACAGGCTGAGCTTGCCGTCCTGGACGAGCCGGGTGACCGCCGTGGCCGTGACGGCCTTGCTGAGGCTGGCGAGCCGGAACAGCGACGTCGGCTGGACGCTCAGCGCCGCGTCGTCGCTCCAGGTGTATCCGCGCGCGAGCACGAGCTTGCCCTTGCGCATGACGGCGAGCGAACCGCACGGGATGTTCCGGGCCTGCATCAGCGACTTGACGGCGGTGTCGAAGCCGCCGAGCCCGGCGCCCGCCGTCCCGGAGACCCGCCACGTCCGGGTGCCGGCCCGCGTCGCCGCCTTCCGGGACGCCGTCCCGCATCCGCCGGCGAGTGCGGGGGCCGCGAGGCCGAGCCCCGCGGATCCCATGAGCCTGCCGAAGTCCCGCCGGCTGAGCCCCTGCGCCATCGCGTCCCCTCCCGATCACCCTCCCCACATGATCCACATGGGGGTGAGCGGGAAAAATAACATGATCTTGGGGCGATACGGCCGGTTTCCGGCGGGAACGCCGCGCGGGTCACTCCTCCGGGGCGAGGGTGCGGGCGGCCGCGCGCAGGCTCGCGAACAGCCGGGCCTCCTGCGCCCTGGCGGCGCGGACGTCGCGGTCCGAGAACAGCGCGTCGTGCAGCCCGGGAAGCCGCTGCGTGGCGTAGCCGGTGTCGATCCCGGGCGCGTAGATCTGGTGCCGGTACCAGGGGCGGCCCGGCAGCCCGGCCGCGGTCAGAAGGTCCCGCTCCGTCCGCATGATCTTGTCGTTGAGGCGGCGGAACGCGGCGGTGTCGCCGTCGCGCAGCGCCTTCCCCGCGCGCGCCTGGAGCGCCTCCGCCGCGCGCTGCCAGGCCCCGGCCTGCGCGATGTCGCGCGAGACGTCCACGACCACGGAGCCGAGCCGCCTGCGCTGCTCGGCGGTGAAGTCGGCGAGGTAGCGGGCCGTCTCCTGCGCGTACGGGCGGTAGCCCATCGCGATCACGTCGGCGTTGGCGAGCCGCAGCGTCGCGATGCCGGCCAGCCGCGACATCGCCGCGTGGTACTCCCAGGACGGGTCGCCGAAGCGCTCCATCCAGTAGAAGTCGTCGCAGGAGCAGTGGTAGTTCCCTGACGATCCCGGCGACGCGGCGCCGACGTCCATGGCGGGCACCCCGTACCGCTGGAAGAACGCCTGGAAGTCCGAGCCGCCGCCGATGCGGTCGATCGGGGTCTCGCCGGAGTTCTGCGCCTTCCACGCCTCGTACAGCGTCCCGCCGGTGCCGGGCCAGCGCACTTCCTTGGAGGCGTCGATGACCGAGCGGTCCAGCGCGGGCGTGGCCGACGCGCCGAACCGCGATCCTCCGGCGCCGTCCATGTTGACGTAGGCGACGGTGTCGCGGAGCAGGTCCGCGCGCTGCTCGGCGTACTCGGTGGAGCCGAACAGCCCGTACTCCTCGCCGTCCCACGTGGCGAGGACGACGGTGCGCTTAGGGCGCCACCCCTTCTTGAGCAGCGTCCCCAGGGCGCGCCCCACCTGGAGCACGTTCTCGGTGCCGGACAGGTTGTCGCTGCTGCCGTACGCCCAGGAGTCGTGGTGCGCGCCGAGCATGACCTCCTGCTCGGGGTGCTCGCTGCCGGGGATCCGCACGATGACGTCCCAAAGCGGACGTACCTGGAAGGTGTTCCTCAGGTCCAGGTGCGCCCGCGTCCCGCCCGGCCCGAACCGGTACGTGAACGGAAGGCCGCCCTGCCATTCCCTCGGCACCTCCTTGCCGTTCAGCGCGCGCAGCAGCGGCTCGGCCGCGCCGTAGGAGATGGGCGTGGTCGGGACGAGCCCCTTCAGCATCGGCGCCTCCGACGGCGGGACGCGCCGCGCGCCCTTCACCGACGGCCAGCCGGGCGTCTGCGGGTCTCCGGCCGCGAGCTGGATCTGCGCGATGCTGCCGCGCTGGATGCCGTCGGAGGCGCGCCACGGCCCGGCCGGGTACACCGGGCCGTGCGCGGACCCGTCGTCGGCGGGGTCGGAGTAGATCAGCACGCCCCTGGCGCCGCGCCGGGCGGCCTCGCGCGGCTTGATGCCGCGGAACACCGACCCGTACCGGACGAGGACGATCTTGCCCTTGACCGAGACGCCGTTCTCGGCGAGCAGGGCGAAGTCCTCGGGGCGGCCGTAGTTGGCGTAGACGACCTCGCCCCGCACGTCCCCGGACGGCGACATGCCGTTGTGGGACGGGATGACCTCGTCGTAGAACTCCTGCCAGGGGCGCCGCTTCTCCTTCACCGGCAGCGTCAGGCGCCGCGGCGCGGTCATCTCGACCTTCACCCGCTCCGGCATGGACAGGTAGGCGTAGTACGTCCTGACCTCGGGTTTCAGGCCGTACGACCGGAGGCGGGCGACGATCCGCCCGACGCGGTGCCGGTCACCGGTCGTGGTGGCCAGCGCGGGCTCGCGCGCCAGCTCGGCGTCCAGGTCGCGTGCCGTCCGCGCGGACGGGACGGCCGACAGCAGCCGCTCGTACCGGCGCTGCCACTTCGCGTTCTCCGCGGTGAAACCCGGGATCGGGCCGTCCTGCCTGGGGGCGGGGGGCGAGGCCGCGGCCGGAGCCGCGACCGCGAGGGCGAGGACGGCGGACAGGACGGGGCCGCCGATCGCGGCCGGTGCCCGGGTTCGGGAGCGAAACACCGGTGATACCTCCCAGTACGCGTTGTATGGGTGCTGATGTACGGGTGCGCCCGGAACGTATGTCGTGATCACGGGAAGATCCAGAACGTCTGCCGGATCCGGCCATCCCACCGGGCCGATCGGGCACCATGGTGGGCGTGCCGACCTCCCCGAACCCACCCGCCGCGCCGCGTCCGGCGGAGCTGGAGGCGGTACTGGAACGGATCACCTACGCGAACGAGGACACCGGGTACACCGTCGCGCGCGTCGCGACCCCCAAGAGCGGCCCCGACCTGCTCACCGTCGTGGGCGCGCTGCTCGGCGCGCAGGTGGGGGAGAGCCTGCGCCTGGTCGGGCGGTGGCGCTCGCACCCGAAGTACGGCAGGCAGTTCGAGGTCGACTCCTACACGACCGTCCTGCCGGCGACGATCCAGGGCATCCGCCGCTACCTCGGCTCCGGCATGATCAAGGGCATCGGCCCGGTGATGGCCGACCGGATGGTCGGCCACTTCGGCACCGACATCCTGCGCGTCATCGAGGAGGAGCCGGAGCGGCTCGTCGAGGTGCAGGGCCTCGGCCCCAAGCGCACCAAGCGGATCGGGGACGCCTGGCAGGAGCAGAAGGCCATCAAGGAGGTGATGGTCTTCCTCCAGGGCGTCGGCGTCTCCACGTCCCTCGCGGTCCGCGTCTACAAGCAGTACGGGGACGCCTCCATCGACACCGTCCGCAAGCGGCCCTACCAGCTCGCGTCGGACGTGTGGGGCATCGGGTTCAAGACCGCCGACACCATCGCGCAGGCCGTCGGCATCCCGCACGACAGCCCCGAGCGGATCAAGGCGGGCCTCCAGTACACGCTGTCGGAGGCCGCCGACGACGGGCACTGCTTCCTGCCCGAGCCCAACCTCGTCACGGCGGCGGAGAAGATCCTCGGCGTCGGACGGGACCTGATCGTCCCGGCGCTGGACGAGCTGGCGCGCGAGGAGGGCGTCGTCCGGGAGCCGATCCCCGGGGAGGGCGAGGACGCCGCGACGATCCCGGCCGTGTACCTCGTCCCGTTCCACCGGGCCGAACGCTCCCTGGCCCGCGGGCTGCTGGAGCTCCTCGACGCCCCCGCCGACCGGCTCAAGGCGTTCGCCGACGTCGACTGGGACAAGGCGCTGCCGTGGCTCAAGCGGCGCACCGGCCAGGCGCTCGCCCCCGAGCAGGAGGACGCGGTCAAACTCGCGCTGACGTCCAAGGTCGCCGTGCTGACCGGCGGCCCCGGCTGCGGCAAGAGCTTCACCGTCCGCTCGGTGGTGGAGCTGGCCGCCGCCAAGCACGCCAAGATCGTGCTGGTGGCGCCGACCGGGCGGGCGGCCAAGCGGCTCGCCGAGCTGACCGGGCACGAGGCCGCGACCGTGCACCGGCTGCTCCAGCTCCAGCCGGGCGGCGACCCCAGGTTCGACCAGGACAACCCCCTCGACGCCGACCTGGTCGTGGTCGACGAGTGCTCCATGGTCGATCTGATCCTGGCCAACAAGCTGGTGAAGGCGATCCCGCGCGGCGCGCACCTGCTGCTCGTCGGGGACGTCGACCAGCTCCCGTCCGTCGGCGCGGGCGAGGTGCTGGCCGACCTGCTCGGCGCGGAGGCCGTCCCGCGCGTCCGGCTGACGAAGATCTTCCGGCAGGCCCAGCGGTCGGGCATCGTCGTCAACGCGCACCGCGTCAACTCCGGCGAGCACCCCCAGACCCAGGGATTCCCCGACTTCTTCCTGTTCCCCTGCGACGAGCAGGACGAGGCCGCCGAGCTGACGGTGGACGTCGTCGCCCACCGCATCCCGCGCAGGTTCGGCCTCGACCCGCGCCGCGACGTCCAGGTCCTCGCCCCCATGCACCGGGGCGCCGCCGGGGCCGGCACGCTGAACTCGCTGCTCCAGGAGGCCCTGACCCCGCACGACGACACCCGTCCCGAGCGCCGCTACGGCGGCCGCGTGTTCCGCGTCGGCGACAAGGTCACCCAGCTCCGCAACAACTACGACAAGGGCGAGGCGGGCGTCTTCAACGGCACCGTCGGCGTCGTCGCGTCCGTGTCCCTGGAAGAGCAGTCTCTGACCGTCGTGACCGACGAGGACGAGAGCGTCGACTACGCCTTCGACGAGCTGGACGAGCTCGCCCACGCGTACGCGATCACGATCCACCGCTCGCAGGGCAGCGAGTACCCGGCCGTCGTCATCCCGCTCACCACCGGAGCGTGGATGATGCTGCGCCGCAACCTCCTCTACACCGGCATCACCCGGGCCAAGAAGCTGGTGGTCCTCGTCGGTTCGCGCCGGGCCCTGGCCGCCGCCGTCCGCACCGCCGGCGCGGGCCGCCGCCACACCGCCCTCACCCACCGCCTCTCTCAGCGATGACGTCCTCTCCGCCCTAAGGGGCAGAGATTCCCTTCACGCCGCGCTGTGAGCGTGCGGCGTCGGGGTGGGTTACCGCTTCTTTGCGCGCTGCCGGCGCCGCACGGGCACCCCCACGCGCGGATGTCGAGCGCCATCTTCTGGTTGATCCGTCCGCAATCCGAGCACAAGCGAGTGGAGGGGAAGAACCGGTCCACCCGGGCGAACGTCCGCCCGTACCTCTGGGCCTTGTACTCCAGCATGGCGGTGAAGCCCGCCCACCCTGCGTCTTGAACGCTCTTGGCGAGCCTGGTCCGGGCCAGACCGGCCACGCACAGGTCCTCGACGTACACCGCTTGGTTGTCGCGGATGATCGCCGTGGACAGCTTGTGCTGCCAGTCGCGCCGGGTGTCGGCCACCCGCCCGTGAGCGCGAGCGACCTTGATGGCGGCCTTCTTGCGGTTGGCCGAGCCCTTCTGCTTGCGCGACAGGGCCCGCTGCAGTCGCTTGAGCTTGCGGGCGGCGCGGCGCAGGAACCTCGGCGCGGCCACCTTCGTGCCGTCCGACAGCACCGCGAAGTGGGTCAGGCCCAGGTCGACATCCACTTCGCAATCCGAGGGCGGCAGCGTCTCCCCGTGGCCGGTCCGCACGACGAACGAGGCGAAGTACCGCCCGGCCGCATCCCGGATCACGGTGACCGAACTGGGAGCCGACGGCAGCGGGCGTGACCACCGCACCCGCACCTCGCCGATCTTCGGCAGCCTGAGCCGGCCGTTGTCCAACACCTTGAACCGGGCGTTCCTGGTGAACCTGATGGCCTGCCGGTTGTCCTTGCGGGACCGGAACCGAGGCGGGGCCACCTTGCGGCCCTGGCGCTCACCTCTGATCGAGGCGAAGAAGTTGCGGTAGGCCGCGTTCAGGTCGGCCAGGGCCTGCTGCAACACCACGGCCGACACCTCACCCAGCCACGCCCGCTCCGGCGTGGCCTTGGCCTGCGTGATCACCCGCCTGGACAACTCAGCGTCCGATGTATACGGAAGTCCCTGCTCGCGAGCGTCCAACCGCGCGCGCAGCCCGTCGTTGAACACGACCCGCGCGCACCCGAACGCTCTCGCCAGCGCGATCTGCTGACCAGGCGTCGGATACACACGGTAGTTGTAACGTAACTGCACACCCGCACCGTACCGGTTCATGACCAAACCCGGAGGCAATCGCACCGACAGCCGGTATGCCTTTGTGATGCATGGTCTTCGTGGCGAAGTCATAGACCAGATGTTCGGCGGCCGGTGCCTGCTCCGGGTTTAGCGATCCTCGCAAGTGCGCGTCTTTACCCGTCCTGAAGGGCGGAGCGTTGGCCGACATCCCGGTAGCGGGCGAGTTCCCAGGGGTCGTGGGCGCAGAACACCTCGACCTCTCCAGTGCGCGCCAGCTCCCGTAGCCGGGCCACGTTCGCGAGCCGCAGTTCCCGGTCGACCTCGCCGCCCGCCTGGACGAGCTCCATCAGCGGATGCACGACCGGCTCCGGGCGGTCGACCTCGCCGTGGTACATGTACGCGTCTCCGGCGTGCAGCAGCCAGCGGGCGCCGTCGCGGACCGCCACGCCCGCGTGCCCCGGCGTGTGGCCGCCGAGCGGCACCAGCAGGACGTCCTCGGGTACGCCCTCCAGCGACCGGACGCCCTCGAAACCGTGCCAGGTCTCGCCTCCGGCCCCCGCGTAGGCGACCCACTTCGGGCCGTGGGCGAGCTGCGCCGGGGTCTTGCCGCCGTCGGCCAGCTCCGCCTCGAACAGGTGCACCGCCGCGTCCGGGAAGTCGCTCAGCCCGCCCGCGTGGTCGCGGTGCAGGTGCGTGGGGACGACGTGCCGGACGTCGGCCGCCGCGTATCCGAGCGCCTCGATCTGCCGGACGGCCGTCGCCGACGGGTCGAGGGTCGCCCCCGCCATCTCCACCCAGTCGTCCAGCAGCCGTTCGGACGGGCGCTCGATGTCGCCGAGCCCGATCCCGGCGTCCACGAGCACGAGCCCGGCCGAGCCGGTCTCCACCAGCAGCACGTGGCCCACGGCCGGCGCGGGCCGCAGCGGGCTCTCCGGGCCGTCGGCCGGTTCGATCTCCCGCATGGGAGCGCAGTCGAGATGGTGTACGCGCATGGAACGCTCCTTCAGATCAGGTCGCCGAGCTGGCGGGTGACCTCGTGGATGACGGACACGTCGCGCCGGACGCGGGCCAGCATGACGGCGCCCTGGACCGACGACAGGACGAGCGCGGCCAGCGGATCGGCGCGCTCGTCCGGCACCCCCCAGCCGCGCAGGGCGGCCGCGATGCCGTCCTGCCACTCGGCGTAGGTGCCGTCGCAGGCGGCGCGGATGGTCTCGCTCTCGGCGGCCGTCTCCAGCGCCACCGTCGCGACCGGGCATCCCTCGGCGAAGCCGGACTCCAGCAGGGCGTTCGCGAAGTGGTCGCCGAGGGCCGCCAGCCCGGCCCGGCCGTCCGGCGCGGCGACCAGGGCGCCCGCGAGCGCCTCGCCCACCGCGCGGCCGGACCGCGCGACCGACTCCGACGCGAGCTGCTCCTTGCCGTCCGGGAAGTGGAAGTACAGCGAGCCCTTCGGCGCCCCGCTCTCCGCGAGGACCTGGTTGAGCCCGGTGCCGTGGTAGCCCTGCCGCTGGAACAGCTCCGCCGCCGTCCGCAGCACGCGCTCGCGCGTCTCGCCCCGAGGTGTCATGAGGCGATACTAGGTAGACTGGTCTAGTAAGTCAATCCCGGAGCGCGGCGTGCAGCGCCGCCATCGCCCCGGCGATCCGGGCGCGCGGCTCCGCGGTGCGGACCAGGCCGTCCTCGCCCACGTCGGGCCGGGTCACCGGGATCCGCGCGCACGCGGCCTCGACGATCTCGGTGCCCGCGTAGCCGAGCACCTTGCGCAGCGAGGCGTGCGCGTCGCCGCCGCCCGTGGGCGCGGAGGGGGAGGCCACGTTCAGCCAGGCCACCGGCTTCTCGTAGATCTCGCCGCCGCCGATCGTCCAGTCGAGCAGGTTCTTGAACGAGCCGGGCAGCGCGCCCGCGTACTCCGGGGTGCAGATCAGCACCGCGTCCGCGGCGCCGATCGCCGCGCGCAGTCCCGCGACGGCCGGGTGCGGCGGCTCGCGGTCGTCGTCGGGGTTGAAGTGCGGCAGGTCGCCCATGCCGGCGTAGAGCGTCGTGTCGAGCCCGTCCGGAGCCACCGCCTGCGCGGTGCGCAGCGCCGCCTCGTTCGTGGACCCCTTGCGCAGGCTCCCGCAGAGCATCAGCACGTTCGTCATGATCTTCAGGTTATGCGTCAGCCGGTGACGGTCAGCCGGTCCAGGCGCAGGCCGGTGAAGGCGTCGGCGGTGACGCCGCGGGCGCGCTCGGACCAGACCAGGTGGTCGTGGCGGGACCACAGCGGCATCGCCGGCATGTCGCGCAGCAGGGCGCTCTCGGCGAGGCGCGCGGGGACGACGCCCTCGTCCGCGGTGGCCGCGCGCTCGGCCTCGGCGAGGAGGCCGGTCGCGTACTCGTCGTCGAAACCGGTCCCGGCGTCCAGCAGCGGCGCCAGCGACGCGACGGGCGCGGGGTAGGCGGCGGTGGCGTGGACGACGAAGGGGCCGTCCACCTGGTGGGAGTCCACGGCCTCGCGCAGGTCGGCGACCGGACGCGGGCGGGCGTCGAGCCTCAACTCCCTGCCGAGCTGGGCGGCGACGGCCCTCACCCACGCGTCGTCGCCCCGGCCCGCCTCGTACCAGAGGTTCAGCGGGCCGCTCAGCCCGCCCGCGTCGGCCAGCGCGGCGACCGCCGCCTTGGAGTCGTGAACGCACAACCGGCACTGCCCTTCGCGGTGGCCGGGGCGGATGCCCGGCGCGACGAGCGAGTCGGCGGGGGAGTACTGGTGGCCGAGCGGCCCCTCAGTGACGGCGGACCGGTCGATCGCCATCGACAGCGCCGTCCGGACGGTCGGGGACGACAGCCGCTCCACCCGGGCCGGGAACGCCAGGTAGGTGACGTCGCGGCCGGGGACGGCGAGGTGCCGGTCGCCGAAGTCGGCCTCCATCGACTCGTGCCGGTCCGGCGGCACGAGCGTCGCGACGTCGAGGTCCCCGGCGCCGGCCGCGGCGTACTGGCGCCTCGCGTCCGGCATCGCCCGGACGACCACGGACCGGCCCTCGCCCGAGCGGCGGCGCAGGACGATCTCCCGCGCGGTCCGCGACCTCACCCGGAACGGCCCGTTGCCGACCGGGGCGCGGCCGTAGGACGCCCAGTCGCGCGACGCCAGGACGCTCTCCGGCACCGGGAAGAACGCCGGGTCGCCGAGGAGGGCGGGGAACCCGTTCAACGGGCGGTCCAGCGTCACCTCGAAGGTCAGGCCGTCCTTCACCTCCAGGCCCGCGACCGCGTCCTCGCCCGCGCGGGCGCCCTTCACGCGGGCGACCTCGGTGAACAGCCGCGACCCGGCCCAGCGCTCGCGCAGCACGGCCGTCCAGGCGCCGGTGAACGAGCGGGACGTGACGGGCGAGCCGTCCTGGAACGTCGCGCCGGGACGGAGCCGGACCGTCCAGACGCGCCGGTCCGGGCTGGTGACCGACGCGGCGGCGGCGTTCACGGGCGCGCCGGTCTTCGGGTCGTAGGAGACCAGGCCCGTCCACACCGCGTTCGCGATCATCCGGCCGGAGGCGTCGCGGACGTCGCCGGGCAGCAGCGTCGCGGGGGCCGGGGCGCCGACCGAGATCCGCGGGTCGGCGGGCTCGCTCCACGCCTTCAGGGCCGCGACCGGCGCCACCAGCACCGCCACGGCGCCGGCGACCAGGGCGGCGGTGCGGGCTGAGCTCTTCACTGGCCTCTCCCGGGAGCTGGGCGGTCCAGGGGAGGGTAGACCACGGTGTCAGGTCCCACCAGTCCTCACGGTGCTGAGTCCATTTCGTGACCCGGGGACCTGTTGATCAAGACGGCGCCGCCGGTCACACTGGCGCTTGCGAAGATCCATTCCGTGGAGGCGCGATGCTCCCCCGCACATCCTTTCCCTCCGGACGCCTGCTGCAGGGCGGCGTCGCGGTCGCGGCGTCCGTGGCGCTGATGGCCGGCAGCGCCTGGGCGTGCCCGCCCGAGCCGGAGAAGACCCAGACCGAGCAGGCCGCCGCCACCGGGGGCGAGGGCGCCGGCGGCCACGCCGGGCACTACCACCGGGCGGCCGCCGCGAGCACGAAGTCCGAGGCGGTCAAGGGCGTGCGGCGCGTCGGCGGCGTCCCGGACGCCAAGGGCGCCATCTCCCTGATGTTCATGGACTACGGCCAGGGCCGGCACAAGCGGACGATCATGTACGCGACCGGCGAGTTCGGGCTGAAGGCCTACGACATCAGCGCCGACCCCCGCGTCCCCAAGCTGGTCGGGCAGCTGAACATGCCCGGCATGTGGGAGACCGAGGACACCGACTTCGACCCCAAGCGCAAGATCATCTATCTGTCCCGGGACCCCCGCGCGTTCGGCGGCACCACCGCCACCGGGGAGTCGGGCATCTACGTCGTGGACGCCTCCAAGCCGGAGAGCCTGCGCCAGATCACCTACGTGACGGTGCCCGCGGGCCACACGACGACCTGCGTGAACGACTGCAAGTACCTGTGGACGGGCGGCCCCGCGAAGGCCAGCTGGATGCCCGCGGACTGGGGCGGGCGCCCCGTCTGGGTCACCGACGTCCGCGACCCGGCCAAGCCGAAGGTCCACAAGGACCCGATCGACACGGGGCGCAACGACGGCAAGACCGACTACACCCACGACATCCAGGTGGACTCCGACGGGGTCGCCTGGGCGTCCGGGCGCGGCGGCGTGCGCGGCTACTACACGACCGGCCGCCACTACGACCCCGTGCGGAAGAAGTGGCGCAAGGCCACCGCGGTCGACCCCGTCCCGTACGCGGGCGGCGGGCTGGACGAGGCCACCACCAACTCCACCTTCATGCACAACAGCTACCGGGCGGTCGGGCAGACCAAGAACCAGGCGGCCGACCCGCGCAGGTGGGGCGACGGGAAGCTGCTGTACGTCACCGAGGAGACGTTCAACGACGGCTGCGCCAACGACGGCCTGCTCGTCATCGCGTCGCTGCGGGGCTCCTACGGCGGTGAGGGCTGGCGGTCCACGCCGGAGCACAGGTTCCGGCTGAACACCGTTGCGACGTGGGGCGTGGCCGGCAAGGAGGGCAGCGACCCCGAGAGCACGGACTGCTCGGCCCACTACTTCGACGTCCGCGACGGCGTGATCGCCCAGTCGTTCTACTCGCAGGGCACCCGCTTCCTGGACGTCACGGACCCGACGAACCCGCGGCAGGTCGCCTACTACCGCCCGGCGGACGCCGCGTCCTGGCAGCCGTACTGGCACGGCAGGTACGTCTACGTCGCCGACAACACCCGCGGCGTCGACGTGCTGGAGCCCACCTTCCGCTGACCGCCGCACCGGGGCTCCGCCCCGCACGAAGGCCCGTCCTCATCCCCCCGAGGACGGGCCTTCGTCCCGCTCGGGCCGGCTGACGCGCGTTTCGGTCTCGCCCGCGCCGCGCTCGGCCGCCGCGACCGCGGACCCGGCCGCCCGGCGCAGCTGCTGCCCGGCCTGCTGCACGACCTGGACGGGCCGCGCGGGCAGGTGCCGCGAGGCGCCGCGGTGCCGCCGCCAGTGCTCGCGGGCGCGGGCCCCGGTGCTCGACGCGCAGGTTCTCGATGAGCCGGTCGATGTCCATGGACACCTCCCCGTACAGCGGCCACAGGTCGCCGGCCGCGGCCCGCTCGTGCAGCCGCCGGGTGAGGCGGGCGCGGCGCTCGCGCGCCACGTCCACCCGCACCTCCAGCTCGTGCTCGGCGAGGAACGGCCGGGCGTCGCGGGTCAGGTCCGAGCGGGCCAGCCGGCCGTAGGAGGCGACGCTCGCGGCGATCCCGGCCAGCGCGTCGCCGAGCTCGCGGCGCAGCTCGGCGTCGGTGAGCAGCCGGCCCCGCTCGCCGAGCCGCTCGTCGTCGGCCAGGGACCGGGTCAGCCCGCGCAGCGACAGCGTGAAGTGCTCCATCGTCTCCATGGCGTTGCGCAGCGCGACGCCGGCGTCGATGAGCCGCCGCGCCCGCGTCCGCGGGTTGAGCCGGACGCTCTCCTCGGCGGCGCCGAGCTCGCGGTCGGTGCGGCCGAGCTCGCGGGCGAGCCGCTCGGCCTCCGCCTGCCAGCGGGCCGCCTCGCCCTCGGTGCGCTCGCCGCGCAGCCCGTCGGCGATGCCGGCGATCAGCTCCCGCAGGCTCTCGGCGACGTCCTGGACGGCCTCCTCCGCGGGCCGCACCCGCACCGTCGGCACCAGCAGCGTCGCCGCCAGCCCGGTCGCGGCGCCGATCAGCGTCTCCAGGACGCGGTCGGCGGCGCCCGCCTCGCTCGCCGACCCGAGCGCGAAGATCAGCATCGCGGAGATCGGCGCCTCCAGCACGTGCTCGCCGAGGCGCAGCACGTGCCCGATGACCAGGGCCGCGAGGATCGTCAGGCCGAGCGTCCACCAGGAGAACCCGATGGTCCCCGCGGCCAGCACCGCGATCAGCACCCCGGAGGTGACGGCGGCGACCCGCAGGACGCTCGCCTTGATCGTCTGGTAGACGGAGAACTGCACGACGAGCAGCGCGGTCAGCGGCGCCAGCAGCGGCTGCGGCCCGCCGGCCGGCAGCACCTCCAGGGCCAGCACGAACGCCAGCGTGGCGGTGATCGTCAGGCGGGCGATGCGGTACGCGGTGGAGCGCACCTCCGTCGCCACGCGCAGCGGCGAGCGGCCGTCGCGGCCGGCCTCGCCGGAACGGCGGCGGAAGAACACGAGCGACATGCGCTCTGTCATTCCCGCAGGCGGGCAAAGGTCACAGGGGTGGACAAAGATCACAAAAACGACGGAGGCGGGTCACTCCCGGCGGCGGGCGCGGAACGCGGCGACGTTCGTGCGGTTCGCGCAGGCCTCCGAGCAGAACCGGCGCCGGCCCGCCCGGGAGGTGTCGGCGTACACGCGGTCGCAGCCGCCGGCGGCGCAGACGCCCGTCCGGCCGAGCCCGTGCTCGACGACCAGTTCGGCGAGGTTCATGAGCGTGGTCGCGCGGAACCGCTCCACCAGCCGGGACGACGGCGGCGCGTAGTGCATGTGCAGGCCGTGCGGCTCGTGGTCGGCGAGGTGCGGATGCATGGGGATCTCCAGCATCAGCCGGTTCAGCATCGCCGTCGCCTCCTCCAGTCGGTCCGCGTCGAAGAAGGGGCGCAGGACCCGCCCCCAGCGCCGGAAGTCGGCGGCGTCGGCGTCCTCGAACTCCTGCCAGAAGAACTCGTTCTCCCGCAGGAGGCGGCGCAGCGCGTCCGGGGAGTCGTCCCCGTCGGCGCTCGTCACGGCGTTGACCAGCGCGGCGGCGGCCGCCACCCCGTGACTCTTGTATCCAGTGATGCGCATTACCCGGGCCTCCGGTCCCGCAGCCGATCAGTAAATGTTATCTTGTTTACAACCCTTACAGACGTCCCTGGGATGCGCGGTGGAATGCCCACGCTGTGGCTGGCCTGAGTCCGATGTCTACGAGGTGCTGTCGCGGCACCTCACCTCCGAGGGAGTGGTCACCTACACGCGCTGCGCCTGCGGCAGGCCGCAGATGCGCGTGCAGCGCTTCGAGCCGGGCCCGGTCGCGGCGGCCGGACGCGACGGCGCGCCGGAGCACCGCTAGTGCCGCCAGCGGGTGGCGGCGGCCACCTGCTGCGGCGTCGCCCCGTCCAGCAGCGCGATCTCCCCGCGCCGCACCGCCGCCACCGTGTCGGTGACGGCCTCGCCGAGCGCCTCGCGCAGCACCGCGTCGGCCTCGAACGCCGCGACCGACTCGGCCAGCGACGCCGGCAGCGGGGCGATGCCCCGCGCGGCGCGCTCCTCCTCCGCCAGGCCCGCCGGATCCACGTCGACCGGCTCCGGCAGCCTCAGGTCGGCGCCGAGGCCGTCGCGCCCGGCCGCGAGGAGCGCCGCCAGCAGCAGGTACGGGTTGGCGGCGGCGTCCAGGCACTTGACCTCCAGGTTCGCGGCGGTCTCCCGCTCGCCCTCGGCCCCCGTCACGAACCGCAGCGCGGCCTCCCGGTTCTCCAGCCCCCAGCACGCGTACGCGCCCGACCAGTGCGACGGGATGAGCCGCAGGTAGCTCGCCACCGACGGCGCGCCGACCGCGAGCAGCGCGGGCAGCCGGCGCAGGATGCCCGCGGCGAACGCCTCCCCGGCCGCCGTCATCCCGTACGGCCCGGGGCCGCCCGCCATCGCGTTCACCGCGCCGTCCGCCGCGCCGTCCCGCCACAGGCTGAGGTGGGCGTGCGCGCCGTTGCCGACCGAGTCGGCCTCGACCTTGGGGGAGAACGAGGCGGCCATCCCGTGCCGTAGCGTCACCGCCCGGATCGTCTCCCGGACGAGCACGGCGGTGTCGGCCGCGCCGACCGGGCCCTCGGCGGCCACCGACACCTCGTACTGCCCGGCCGCGTACTCCGGGTGCAGCTGGACGACCGTCACGCCCGTCGCCCTGAGCGACTCCAGGACGTCCCGCAGGTAGCCGGCCAGCTCGGTGACCCGCGTCATCCCGTAGGCGGGGCCCTTGCAGGCGGGGGAGAAGTCCTCGCCGTCGCCGTCCGACACCGCCCACTCGATCTCGAACGCGGCCTTCACCGTGAAGCCGAGCCCGGCGAGCCGGTCCGCCTCGCGGCGCAGCAGGGCCCGCGCGTCCAGCGGGTGGACGGACCCGTCCTGGGCGTACCGGAGCGCGGGCGCGTGCGCCCAGCCCGGCAGGGCGGCCAGCGGGACGAGCCGGTCCAGGTCGGGGTGCAGCCGCAGGTCGCCGCTCGGGCCGCCGATGTGGCGCCCGGACACGATCGAGTCGTCCAGCAGGAAGACGTCGAACACCGGGGACATCCCGACGCCCCACGCCGCGGCGTGCTCCAGCCGGCCCACCGGGACGGTCTTGGTGCGGGTGATCCCGCTGACGTCCACCCACGTCAGCGCGACGGCGACGATGCCCTCGCCGGCCAGCCGGCGCGCCGCCTCGGCCGCCCGCGCGCCGAGCCGGTCCCGCTCGCGCCCGTCCAGGACCCGCCCTCCGGCGTCGCTTCCACGGAGTGCGGTGTGAGAGGTGGGTTCCACGGTTGCTCGCTCCTGGTCGGCTGGCGGCGGAGGGAGGTGAACACGCTCCGTAAGGGCATCGTAGGGAGAACGCAGTCGTGTTTCAGGGAGGATGCGGAAGCCGTGCTGGAGTATCTGGAGTCCCTGCGGCTGGTCGACCATCACTGCCACGGCGTCCTCGGCGAGGATCTAGGCAGGACGGCGTTCGAGGCGATGCTCACCGAGGCGGAGACCGCGGGGCCGCCCGGCGTGAGCATGTTCGACACCCAGGTCGGGTTCGCGCTGCGGCGCTGGTGCCCGCCCGTCCTGGGCCTCGACGCCCACGCCGAGCCGGAGGAGTACCTGGCGCGCCGGGCCGAACTGGGCGCCGCCGAGGTCAACCGCCGGTTCCTTGCCGCCGCCGGGCTCGACGCGCTGTGCGTGGACACCGGCCACACGCCGCGGGCGATCCTCGAGCCGCCCGGCCTCGGGCGGCTGGCCGGGGCGCGGGCGCACGAGATCGTGCGGCTGGAGTCCGTCGCGGAGCGGGTGGCGGCGGACGGCGTCGAGGCCGGCCGGTTCGCCGGCGAGGTGCGGTCCCGGCTCGACGCCGCGGACGCCGTGGGGGCCAAGTCGATCGCCGCCTACCGGGCCGGGCTGGAGCTGTCGGGCGCGCGGCCGTCGGACGCGGAGGTCGCCGGCGCGGCCGGGCGGCTGATGCGCGCGGCGGAGAGCGGCGATGACCCGCCGCGCGTGTGCGACGAGATCCTGCACCGGTTCCTGGTGTGGTGCGCGGTGGACGCCGGGCTGCCCGTCCAGTTCCACGTCGGCTACGGGGACGCGGACGCCGACCTGCGCCGCGGCGACCCGCTGCTGCTCATCGAGCTGCTGCGCGCCATGGACCCCGTCCCCGCGATGCTGCTGCACAACTACCCGTTCCACCGGAACGCCGGATACCTGGCGCAGGTGCTGCCGAACGTGCACGTCGACGCCGGCCTGGCGACCCACAACCTCGGGCACCGCTCGCCCGCGCTGATCGCCGAGCTGCTGGAGCTGGCGCCGTTCGGGAAGGTGCTGTACTCCTCGGACGCGTTCGGGCTGGCCGAGCTCTACCACCTCGGGGCGCTGCTGTTCCGGCGCGGGCTCGCGGGGTTCCTGGCCGGGGGAGCGGAGGACGGCGCCTGGACGGCCCGCGACGCCGAGCGGGTCGCGGGGCTGGTCGCCTCCGGCAACGCGCGCCGGGTCTACGGTCTGGAGTGAGCCGATCTTTCCGGCGGAACCGCCGACCGGGAGGAAGCGCAATGGGGAGGTGCGATGGCCGCACGTGAACGCCTGCTCGTCATCGGGGGCGACGCCGCGGGGATGAGCGCCGCGTCCCAGGCCCGCAGGCTGCGCGGCCCGGACGAGCTGGAGATCGTCGCCGTGGAGCGCGGGCACCACGCGTCCTACTCGGCGTGCGGCATCCCCTACTTCGTCGGCGGCGTGGTGGACGAGCTCGACGCGCTCGTCGCCCGCACGCCCGCCGAGTTCCGCGAGCGCGGCATCGAGCTGCGGCTGCGCACCGAGGCCGTGGAGATCGACACCCGCGGCGGCCGGGTGCGGATGCGCTCCCTCGACGGCGGCGGCGAGCGCTGGGAGCCCTACGACCAGCTCATGATCGCGACCGGTGCCGACCCCGCGCGCCCGGACCTGCCCGGCGCGGACGCGAAGGGCGTCCACGGCGTGCAGACGCTCGATGACGGGGTGGCGATCCGCCGCGCGGTCGAGGAGGGGAGCCCGCGCCGCGCCGTCGTGGTGGGCGGCGGCTACATCGGCCTGGAGATGGCCGAGGCGATGGTGATGCGCGGTCTGGAGGTCTCACTCGTGGACTTCGCCGACCAGCCGATGCGCACCCTCGACCCGGACATGGGCGCGATCGTCGCGGAGGCGATGCGCGGCATCGGCGTGCGGCTGCACCTGGGGGAGCCGGTCGAGGGGTTCGACACCTCCCCGGACGGGCACGTCACCGCGGTCCGCACGCGCGACGGCGCGCTGCCCGCCGACCTGGTCGTCCTCGGGCTCGGCGTGCGGCCGGCCACCGGCCTCGCCGAGGACGCCGGGATCGAGACCGGCCCGACCGGCGGGATCGTCACCGACCGGCGGATGCGCACCCGCGCCGAGCGGGTGTGGGCGGCGGGCGACTGCGTCGAGACCCGCCACCTGGTGTCGGGCGCGCCGGTCGCGATCGCGCTCGGCACGCACGCCAACAAGCAGGGCCGCGTCGCCGGGATCAACATCGGCGGCGGCTACGCCACCTTCCCCGGCGTGGTCGGCACGGCCGTCTCCAAGATCTGCCGGGTGGAGGTCGCGCGGACCGGGCTGAACGAGGCCGAGGCGGCCGCGGCCGGGTTCGAGACGCTGAGCGTGGCCGTCGAGTCCACCACCCGGGCCGGCTACATCCCGGGGGCCGTCGCGATGACCACCAAACTGATCGCCGAGCGCCGCTCCGGACGGCTGCTCGGCGCGCAGATCGTCGGCGAGGAGAACGCCGCCAAGCGCGTCGACGGCCTGGCGATCGCGCTGTGGAACGGGATGACGGTGGAGGAGATGACGGGCCTCGACCTCGGGTACGCGCCGCCGTTCGCGCCCGTCTGGGACCCCGTCCTGGTCGCCGCGCGCAAGGCCGCCGACGCCGTCGAGCGGGACATGCGCTCCGCGTCCTGATCCGCTTTGTCGGTGATCTCCCCTACGGTGTGGGCTCATGGCGACTGCGGGGCCGGTGGCGGCCGACGAGAGCACCTGGGAGATGCCGGACGCGTGGCGGCGGGTCGCCCATCCCCGCCGGGACCGTCCGGGGCCGTGGCCGCCGGCGCGGGTCGACGCCGCCGCGGTGGGCAGGGCGCGGGCGCTGGTGGAGGCCGCCAGGGCCGGCGTCGAGGACGTCCTCGCGCTGCCCGGCACGGAGCCCGAGCTCGCCGAGCACGGCCGCGCCTACCTGAAGGGCGAGGCCGACGCGCTGGGCGCGGCGGTGGTCGCGACCGTCGCGGTGTCCAAGGGCGGCCTGCTCGAATCCGGAGGCAAGGACCCGTTCCGGGACGCGTGGGCCGCCGAGCACGGCCTGCCGTTCGCGGCGGCCGCCTATGCCGAGCTGCCCGAGGTCACGAGCGACTACCGGCAGGCGGGGAGCCAGGCGACCTGGACCGGTGTGCGCTGGACCGGGACGCCGGGCAACTACCGCGAATGGTGGTCGGAGGAGGATGCCGCACGGCACCTGCGCGCCCTGCTGGCCGCCGCTGACGACGACGTGTACGCCGCGGCCGTCGAGGAGCTGGCGGGCCGGCGCCGGACGCCGCTCCAGCGGATGGTCGTGTCCTACCTGGTGCCGACCATGCGGGACTGGGTGGACGAGCTCCGCGCCGACCCGGCGGTCATCGGCCTGCCGCCCTACTCGGTGCACCGGTGGATGCTGTTCTGCGCGCTCGGTGGACCGGAGCAGGCCGACCCGGCCGTCCTGCCGCTCGGCTTCTACGACCGCAGGACGAGCGTCGTCGCGACCCTCGTCGACGGCGTCGGCCCGGCCGGCGCGGTGCCGCTGGTGGCCGGAGCCTTGGAAGGCCAGTACACCGACACCGACACGTACCGGAGTCTGCTGGACGTGCTCGCGCGGCTCCCCGTGGACGAGGCGTTCCAGGCACTCGTGGACCGGGCCCGCCACAAGTACGTCCAGCCCGCGCTGCTCGCCGCCGCGCGGGCGTACCCGCGGCGGGCGCTGCGCCTCCTCGCCCCGGCTGCGGGGACGCCGGAGGCGGAGGACATACTGCGGGCCCACCTGCTCACTCATCCCGAGCTGGTGGAGGAGATGCTGCCGGAGCTTCCGGCGGAGTCCCGCGCGGCGGTCGACGCGCTCCGCGAGACCATCGCCCGGGTCCCGGAGGCGTCCGGCGACGCCCTGCCGGCGCTGCTCGTGGACCCGCCGTGGGCCCGGCCCCGGACGAAGGCCAAGCCGGTCGTCATCAAGGACCTGGCCTCGCCCGGCACGCGCCGCATCGCCTGGGAGCCCGGCGAGCGGGACGCCTGGACGGTGGACCTCCACCACATGTGGCGGTGGGTGAAACGCCTGGAGTGGCCCGTCCAGGTGGAGAGGTTCAAGGGCGGCGAGCTGCCCTCCCACCAGCAGCCCGTGCTCTTCATCGAGGCGCCCGAGGACCTCGTCCGCCCGCTCCTGGCGGGCTGGGAGCCGCCCGACCCCTGGTACGTGGGCGAGTGGATGCGGGTCGTCGTCGCCCGGTTCGAGCTCGACGCGCTGGACCCGGCCGTCTTCGCGGCGCGCCGCGACCCCGCGGGCGTGGGCGGCGTCCTCCTGCCGTTCCTGAGCGACGAGGTCGCGCTGCTCATGGCCGACTGGCTCGTCCGTCTCAAGCAGGCGGGCAGGACCGCGCAGACCTGGTTCCGGCGGCACGGCACGGCCGCCGTCCCGGCCCTGGTGCCGCCCGCGCTCGGCAAGGCGGGCGCCCAGCGCCGCGCCGCCGAGGCGGCGCTGCGGTTCGTCGCGGACCGGCACGGCGCCGAGGCGGTCGTCGCGGCGGCCCGCGTCCACGGCGACCGCGCGGCGGACGCCGTCGAGGCGCTGGTCACGGCCGACCCGCTGGACGTCCTCCCCGCGAAGATCCCGCAGGTCGGCGACTGGGCCGACGTGCGGCTGCTCCCGCAGATCCTGCTGCGCGGCCGCGAGCGGGCGCTGCCGGACGCCGCCGCGCGGCACGTCCTCACGATGCTCGCGATGTCGCGGCCCGCCGAGGTCTACCCCGGGGTGCGGACGGTCCGCGACGCGTGCGACGGGGAGTCCCTCGCCGAGTTCGGCTGGCGGCTGTTCCGGCAGTGGGAGGCGCACGGCGCGCCGTCCAAGGACGGGTGGGCGCTGGCGCAGCTCGGCCAGACCGGCGACGACGAGACCGTCCGCCGCCTGACCCCGGTGATCCGGGCGTGGCCCGGCGACGGCGGGCACGCCAAGGCGGTGACCGGCCTGGACGTCCTCGCCGCCATCGGCACCGACGTGGCGCTCGCGCACCTGCACGGCATCGCGCAGCGGGTGAAGTTCAAGGCGCTGAGGTCCAGGGCGCAGGAGAAGATCGAGGAGGTCGCCGCCGGGCTGGAGCTGACCGCCGAGCAGCTCGCCGACCGGCTCGTCCCCGACTTCGGCCTGGACGCCGACGGGACCCTCACGCTCGACTACGGCCCCCGCCGCTTCGTCGTCGGCTTCGACGAGCGGCTCAAGCCGTTCGTGGCGGACGAGGGCGGCGCCCGCCGCAAGGCGCTGCCCAAAGCCGGCGCCAAGGACGATCCGGAGCTCGCCCCGGCCGCCTACAAGGCGTTCTCGGCGCTGAAGAAGGACGTGCGGACCGTCGCCGCCGACCAGCTCCGCCGCCTGGAGGCGGCCATGGTCGCGCGGCGCCGCTGGTCCGCGCGGGAGTTCCGGGAGCTGCTGGCCGGACACCCGCTCGTCCGGCACCTCGTCCGGCGCCTGGTGTGGCTCGCGTCCGAGGGCGAGGAGGAGGACGCGAGGACGACCGCGTTCCGCGTCGCCGAGGACGGCACGTTCGCCGACGTCGACGACGAGGCCGTCACCATCGCCGACACGGCGCGGGTCCGGGTCGCGCATCCGGTCGACCTCGACGGCTCGCTCGCCGCCTGGTCGGAGGTGTTCGCCGACTACGAGATCCTGCAGCCGTTCCCGCAGCTCGGACGCCCCGTCCACGCCCTCGCCGACGGCGAGGGGAAGGGCGGCAGGCTCGAACGCTTCGAGGGACTGACCGTCCCGGTCGGCAAGGTGCTCGGCCTGACCTCGCGCGGCTGGGAACGCGGCGCGCCGCAGGACGCGGGCATCGAACCCTGGATCTCCCGGCGGCTCCCCGGAGGCCGGTACATCGTCATCGACCTCGATCCCGGCATCGCCGTCGGCACCGTGGACGCCCTGCCCGACCAGAAACTCGACGCGGTCGGCCTGGCGAACCGCCCCGAGCAGAGCTGGCTCGGCGGCGGCGCCACGGGCTCCTTCGCCGACCTCGACCCGGTCACCGTGTCCGAGATCATCGCCGACCTGACGACGCTCACCTGAGAAAGAGAACCCCCATGGATCTGCCGAAGGCGCTGCTGGAACCGCCGTGGGCGCGCAAGCCGGCCCCCGCGCCGTCCGGGGACGAGCCGATCATCGTCCCCGGCCTCGTGCCGCCGGACGACCGCGCGGTGGTCTGGGAACCCGGCGAGCGCGAGGAGTGGGCCGCGGTCCGTCCCTTCGGGTCCTGGCAGGACGGCGACTGGGAGAAGGCCGCCGAGGAGTTCCGCGACGGGCGGATGGGCTACGAGCCCACGCGGGCCGGTTTCCTCGCACAGGCGCCCGAGCATCTCGCGCGGCCGCTGCTGGCCGGGTGGGAGCCGCACGTGACGTGGGACTTCGACCATTCCCTGCGGCCGATCGTGGCGCGTTTCGAGACCGCCGCCTGGGACGTGTCGGTCCGGCTGGCCAAGCAGAACCCGTACGGGACGGGCCCGGTCGTGATGCCGTTCCTGTCCGCCGACGTGGCCCGGATGGTCGCCGACTGGCTCCACCGGCTCAAGTCGGCGCAGAAACTCGCGCACGCATGGTTCGACCGGCACGCGTTGGCGGCCGTCCCGTACCTGGTGCCCGACGCGCTGGGCAAGCGCGTCGGCCCGCGCCGGGGCGCGGTGAAGGCCCTGCGGACCATCGAGGGCGACGTCGTCGGAGCCGCGCGCGTCCACGGGGACGAGGCGGCCGAGGCGGTCGCCCGGCTCCTCGCCGCCGCGCCGGCCGGCGCCGCGCCCGTCGAACCGCCGATCAGGGCGCCGTCCCTGCCGAGGTGGCTCGACGCCGACGCCCTTCCCCGCCCGGTCCTGCGCGAGGGCGGGGAGCTGCCGCGCGACGCGGCCCGCAACCTGCTGCTCGCCCTGACGGTGAGCCCTGGCGCCCGGCTCGACGCGACCGCCGTCGTGGACGGCGCCGCCCAGGTCTGCGAGCCGGAGTCGCTGACCGCCCTCGTCTGGGCGCAGTTCGAGGCGTGGCAGGCGGCGGGCATGCCCAAGGGCAGCGGGTTCGTGCTGTCGGCCCTCGGACGCTTCGGCGACGACGTGGTCGTCCGCAGGCTCGCCCCGCTGGCCAAGGAGTGGCCGGGGCGCAGTGGCGGCTACAGCAGCGCCGTCCAGGGACTGGAGGCGCTGGTCGACATCGGCACCGACCTCGCTCTGACGCACCTCAACGGCATCGCGCAGAAGTCCCGGTACAAGGGGCTGCGGGGCGAGGCGCAGCGCAAGCTGGCGCGGATCGCGGAGCGGCGCGGCCTGACGCCCGGGCAGCTCGCCGACCGGCTCGTCCCCGACTTCGGCCTGGACGCCGACGGGACCCTCACGCTCGACTACGGCCCGCGCCGCTTCGTCGTCTCCTTCGACGAGCAGCTCAGGCCGCAGGTGGCGGACGAGGGCGGGACGCGCCGCAAGGCTCTGCCGAAGCCCGGTGCCAAGGACGACCCCGACCTGGCCCCGGCCGCCCACCGGCGTTTCGCGGAGCTGCGGAAGGACGTCCGCGCGGTCGCCTCCGCCGAGGTGGCCCGGCTGGAGTCGGCCATGGTCGCGGGCCGGGCGTGGACGCGCGACGAGTTCGGCGCGTTCCTCGTCGCGCACCCGCTGATGTGGCACCTCGCCCGCCGGCTCGTCTGGCTGGCCGGCGACCGGGCGTTCCGGCTCGCCGAGGACCGGACGTTCGCCGACCTCGACGACGAGACCGTCGAGCCCGCGGCCTCGGCGGACGTCCGGATCGCCCATCCGCTGCTGCTGGGCGACTCGCTGGCCGCCTGGTCGCAGGTGTTCGCCGACTACGAGATCCTGCAGCCGTTCCCGCAGCTCGGACGTCCCGTCCACACCCTCGCCGACGGTGCGGGCGGCGGCCTCGAACGCTTCGAGGGCCTGACCGTCCCCACCGGCAGGTTCCTCGGCCTCACCCGTACGGCGTGGAAGCGCGGCGCCCCGCAGGACAACGGCATCGAGCACTGGATCTCCTGCACGCTCGCGCCCGGCGTCACCGTCGTGGTCGACCTGAGTCCCGGCATCGCCGTGGGCCTGGTCGACCTGAACCCCGTCCAGACGATCGAGCGGGTCTGGATCGGCGCGGTGCCCGGCGCCCCTTCCAGTGCGATCGAGAACGGCCTCGCCGGCGTCGACCCCGTTCTCGTCTCGGAGCTGCTGGCCGACCTGACGAGGCTGACCGCGACCTACTAGGTCCTGTCTCGAAGTGGCTTCGGCCCGTGCGCGAACGCGTGACCTGGCCGGTGGAGCGAGGCCGGAGGCGAGCGGAGCCGGGCAGATCGCGAAGCGATGCCGCGTTCGCCCAGGCGCGGTCACGTAGCGAGCCGCCAGGCGAGCGAAGTGGGCCGGGACTGTGAGAACACAGCCTAGGCGAAGCGGCTGCTCGGCACGGGGCCGGGGGAGCGCACCATGTCCCTCGGCCCGGTGAGCCAGTGGCCGGCGACCGCCCGGACGAAGCCCGCCAGGCGCTCGCCGGGGTCCGGCGGCGCGCCGTCGTCGCCGTCGTCCGGCAGGGGCTCGGCGGCGACGATCTCGGCGGCCAGCTCCTCCTCGGGGCGCTCGTCGGGCGGGGCGGTCTGCGTCTCCCCGCCGGGCGTGACCCGCAGCTGCTCGCCCCAGGGCGCCACCGCGACCTGATGCAGGAATCCGGCGACGTCGGCGCTCACCACGGGCGGGTCGGTCCAGCAGGACGCGTGCTCGAACAGCACCTGCCCCTCGGCCCGCTCCCGCAGGCCGTCCGCGTCCGTCTCGTTCAGGTCGTAGGCGACGACGAGCGCGCCGGGGCGGTCCGGGGCGAACGGCTCGGCGGGCAGCCCGAGCAGCCGCGCCGCGGCCAGCCCCACAATGCGGCTCGACCGGTCGGGCAGCAGGCCGACCGACGCGGGACGCCGCCCCGCCGCGTCCAGGACCAGCCGCAGCCGGTCGAGGGTCCGCCTGCACAGGGCGAAGCTGTCGGAGGTGTAGGCGTAGCGGCCCGTCATGCCCTCGTCGAACCCGTACGGCGAGATCGTCGCGAGGACGCCGCCGCCCAGCGCGAAGTGCCAGCCCCGCAGGTCCCGGGAGCCGAGCGGGCCGGCGGCCCGCGCCCGCGCGAGCATCCGCGCGAGCCGGTCGCGGGCCGGGGCCCAGTCCCCGTCCGGCGCGGGCAGCCGCGCCGCCTCGCGGGCCGCGCGGTCGAGGTCCCCGGAGAACAGCGCGTTGTAGGCCAGCAGGTACCGGGCGGGCCACGGGTCCAGCGCGTCCACGCGCGGTTCCAGGGCCGCGACGGCCTCGGCGTGCCGGTTCTCGCGTTCCAGCGCCGACACGAGCTCCATGAGCAGGACGGGCTCGTCCGGCATCATCTCCAGGGCGCGCCTCAGCGCCGGGATCGCCAGGAAGGCGACGCCGCGCTCGACGCAGGCGAAGCCGAAGTCGTAGAGCTGCTGCGGCTCCTGCCGTACGGCCAGCGCCGCGGCCGCCTCGCGCATGTCCTCGAAGCCCGACAGCGCCGCCGCGCCCTCCATCAGCCGCGCGACCTCGCCCGGCTCCATCGCCTCGGCGTTGAACCGCAGATGCCGGATCAGTCCGGCGATGTCGCCGCTTTCCAGAAGTGCCCACGCGTGGTTCATGGGCGGTCACGGTAGCGCCGGCCGCCCGCGCCGATCACCCGGTTTTCGCGCTACCCGACCGCCGCCAGCGCCCGCAGGACGTCCGCGACGAGGTCGCCGGTGTCCTCGACGCCGGCCGAGAAGCGCACGAAACCGGGCGGGACGGCGTCGCCGCCCCACCGGGCGCGCCGCTCGGCGGAGCTGTGCACGCTGCCGAAGCTCGTGGCCTGCATGACGAGCCGCAGCGAGCCGAGGAACCGCTCGGCGGCCGCCTCGTCCCTCAGCGCGAACGACACGACGCAGCCGAACCGGCGCATCTGCCGGGCCGCGACCGCGTGGGACGGGTCGTCCTCGAGGCCCGGATACCTGAGCCCGGACACGTGCGGATGCCCGCGCAGCGCCTCGGCCACGGCCAGCGCGTTGGCCGCCTGCCGGTCCAGCCTCAGCTGGAGCGTGGCGAGCGACCGGTGCGCCAGCCACGCCTCCATCGGCCCGGGGATCGCGCCCACGGTCCTGCGCCAGACCCGGACCGCTTCCGCCAGGCCCGGGTCGCGAATCGCGACATGCCCGAGCAGCAGGTCCCCGTGCCCGGTCAGCGCCTTGGTGTCGCTGGCGACGGAGAAGTCGGCCCCGAGGTCCAGCGGGCGCTGCCCGAGCGGGGTGGCGAGAGTGTTGTCCACCGCCACGAGCGCGCCCTCCCGGTGGGCGGCCTCGGCGACCCGCCGGACGTCGCACACGTCCAGGTCCGGGTTCGACGGGGTTTCGAGCCAGACCAGCCGCGCCCCCTCCAGCAGCCCGATCTGGGCGTCGCCGGCGGTCGGGCCCATGCGGACCACCGCCCCGTACGACTCCAGGCGCTCCCTCAACGCCCGGGTCGTGTGATAGCAGTCGTCGGGCAGGACCACGACGTCGCCGGACCGGACCTGCGACAGGAGCACGGCCGCGACCGCCGCCATCCCCGAGGAGAACGCGACGGCCTCCGCGCCGCCCTCCAGCTCGCCGATCGCCCGCTCCAGCAGCGTCCACGTCGGGTTGGACTCGCGCCCGTAGGTGTAGGGCCCGCTCGCCTCCCCGGCCAGGTGGTAGTGCGCCGCGAACACGGGCCCGGGCAGGGCCGGGGCGAAGTTCTCCGCCTCCGGCCGCCCGGCGCCCACGGCCAGCGTCCCGTCCCCGATCTCCATGCGCGCCCCTTCCTCACGGTCCGGCCTCCCATCGTTCCACCTGCGGATTCGGGCGGCCGAACCGCTCAGCGCGCGCCGCCCGTCGCCGCTCAGGACGGGCGCTACCAGCCGCCGCGCCCGCGCGTCCTCCGCGTCGAGCATTCACCGGATCCTGCGGATTTGTCGGCGTGCTCCTCTACCGTGGTGCGGCATGGAAGATCAGCTCCCCGGTGAGGACGACCTCGTGATCCCGGACGCCTGGCGGCGTTCGCTGCACGCGCGGCGCGGCGGCGCCCCCGGTTCCAAGATCAAGGTGGCCGGACCGGCGACGGCGGCGCGCGCCGTCCAGGGCTTCGCGGAGCGGAGCCGCGGGGTGGTCGAGGCGCTGCTGCAGGGCGGCGCCGGCGAACCCGAGCTGACCGAGGCGGCGCGGGGGCACCTGGACGGGCGGCCCGATCCGGCGGGCGCTGCGGTGGTCGCGGCCGTCACCGCGATGGGCGTGGGCGGCCACGACACGGACAAGGTGCACCGGGCGCACGTCGACGCGTGGGTCGCCGAGCACGGTGTCGCGTTCGCGGCGTGCGCCCTGGTCGAGCTGAGCCGGACGAAGCCCGTCCGGAAGGGCGGCGGCACCTGGCTCGGCACCTCCGTCGGCGCGGAGCGCATCACGGACGAGTACGCCCTCCAGATCCCGGAGCAGGAGGCGAAGCGCGTCCGCGGGCTGCTGGCCGTCGCCTCCGACGCCGACCACGCCGGCGCGGTGGAACGTCTCGCGGCGCACAGGTCCGGGTGGTGCGCGAACTGGCTGGTGTCCTATCTCGTCCCGAGCCGCGAGGACTGGGTCGACGAGTGCTGCGCGGCCCCGGCCCAGCAGGCGCGCCGCCGCGACCTCCTGTGGGTGGTGATGCCGGCGCTCGGCAAGCCGGAGCAGCTCGCGGCGCCGTACCCGGCGCGCGGCCTGCACTGGGGCCAGGCGACCCGGGCCGTGCTGGCCAGCATGGCCGACGGCATCGGACCTGGCGTCCTGCCCTTCCTGCTCGCTCAGGCGGACGGCCGATACCTGGAGTCCGACGACCGCAAGCGCATCTACGAGACGGTCGCGATCCTGCCGACCGACGAGGCATTCCAGGCGCTGCTCGACCGGATCGACCACAAGCACGTCCGGGCCGCCCTCGGGGAGGCCGCGCGCCGGTTCCCGATGCGGGCGCTGCGGCTGCTCGCCCTCGCGGGCGCCGACGACCTGCTCGCCTCCCACATCGAGGCCAACCCCGAACTGGTCGCCGCGGCGCTGCCCCACCTGCCGGAGGAGGTCGCCGCCGCCGTCCGGCGCGTCGCCGCCTCAACCGCCCGCGTTCCGGACGCGGCGCGCGACGAGGTGCCCGCCGTGCTCGCCGACCCGCCGTGGCTGAACCCCCGGCGCCCCGTGCTCACCGGCCTCACCGTCCCGGAGCCACGGCTCGTGTGGCAGGAGGGCGAGCGGGAGGAGTGGCTCCAGTGGGACCCGAAGACAGAGAAGCCTGACGACCCCGACTGGGAGGCGCTGGTCGAGGCCTACACGTCCGCGGGACACGACTCCGGCAACGTGCAGCTGATGGTGTACGGGCCGGAGGAGCTGATCCGTCCCCTCATGCCCCGCTGGAAGGGCCACGGCGTCCGGTGGGCCCACGTGTGGATGAGGCCTCTCGCCGCCCGCTACGAACTCGACGCCCTGCCCTCGGCGATCCGGATGGCCAAGGCGTTCCCCGACTACTGCTGCGCGCCGCTGATGCCATACCTGGACGGCGGCGTGGCGACGTTCATGGCGGGAGGTCTCGTCAAGCGCGGCGCGCTCCTCGTCCCCGCCCGCCAGTGGTTCGGCCGCCACGGGCTCGACGCGGTGCCCCTGCTGGTCCCGGCGGCGCTCGGCGGCAAACCCAAGGACTGGCGGAGCGCCGAGACCGCCCTGCGGTACGTACGGGACCTGCGCGGCCTCGACGGCGTGGTGGCCGCGGCCCGCGACGCGCACGGCGAGGAGGCCGCCGAAGCGGTCCGCGCGCTGCTGTCCACCCCGCCGCTGGGGACGGGCCTGGAGGAGCCTCCCAAGGTCGGCGCGTGGCTGGATCCGACCCCGCTCCCGCAGGTGCTGCTGCGGGGCCGCGACCGTGCCCTGCCCCGGGACGCGGTCGATCACCTGGTCGGGATGCTCGCCCTCCCGACCTCCTACGGGGTCGAGGAGCTGGCGGAGGCGTTCGCGCCGGGCACCCTCGCGGAGTTCGGGTGGGCGCTGTTCCGGCAGTGGCTCGACGCCGGCAAGCCGTCCAAGGACGCCTGGGCCCTGCGGCAGCTCGGCCGCACCGGCGACGACGACACCGTCCGGCTCCTCACCCCGGTCATCCGGGCGTGGCCGGGGGAGGGCGGGCACAAGAACGCCGTCCACGGCCTGGACGTGCTCGCCGAGATCGGCACCGACGTGGCGCTGATGCACCTGCACGGCATCGCCCAGAAGGTGAAGTTCAAGGGGCTCCAGGCGGAGGCGCAGGAGCGGATCCGGCAGGTCGCGAAGCGGCTCGACCTGACCACCGAGCAGCTCGCGGACCGGCTCGTCCCGGACTTCGGCCTCGACGCCGAGGGCGGCATGACCCTCGACTACGGCCCGCGAAGGTTCCTCGTCCGGTTCGACGAGCAGCTCAAGCCCTTCGTCGCCGACGAGGACGGCAAGCGGCGCACGTCCCTCCCCAAGCCCGGTGCCAAGGACGACCCCGAACTCGCGCCCGCCGCCCACAAGGCGTTCGCCGGGCTCAAGAAGGACGTCCGCACCGTCGCCGCCGACCAGCTCCGCAGGCTGGAGCAGGCGATGGTGACCCGCCGCCGCTGGACGCCCGCCGAGTTCGGCGAGTACATCGTCCGGCACCCGCTCGTCTGGCACATCGCCCGCCGCCTGGTCTGGCTGGCGGAGGACGGCGGCACGACCGCCGCGTTCCGCATCGCCGAGGACCGGACGTTCGCCGACGCCGGCGACGACGCGTTCGCCCTCCCCGGGACGGCCCGCGTCGGCGTCGCCCACCCGCTGGACCTCGGCGACGCGGTGAAGGCCTGGACGGAGGTCTTCGCCGACTACGAGATCACGCAGCCGTTCCCGCAGCTCGCCCGCCCCGTGCACGCGCTGACCGAGCAGGAGCGCGGCAGCGGCAGGCTGGAGCGGTTCGAGGGCCTCAAGCTGCCCTTCGGCGACGTCCTCGGCCTGGTGAAGCTGGGCTGGGAGCGCGGCGCGCCACTGGACGCGGGCGTCGAGCGGTGGATCTACCGCCGCGTCGCCGACCGGCGGTACGTCGTCATCGACCTCGATCCCGGCTTCGCGGTCGGCGCGCTCGACGCCACCGGCGACCATCAGATCCTCAACTACGTGTGGTTCGCGACGGAGCCCACCGACTTCTGGCCCAGCAGGGGCACCCCGCTGACGTTCGGCGAGCTGCACCCCGTCATGGCGTCCGAGATCCTCTCCGACCTGACCGCCCTCGCGGAGAAGGCGGAGAAGTGAGCGGCACGACCACCTGAGCGACCTCTCACCGGCCGGGGCCCGGGACCCGCGGGCCCTGGCCCTGGCCGCCGCACGCGGCGTCCAGGACGGCGGCGACGCGGTCCAGCGTGGTGATCGGCGAGGTGTAGGGGAGGCGCAGATGGTGCGCGCAGGTCGCGTCGGCCGCGAAGGACTGCCCGGGTGAGAGTTCGAGCCCGTACGCGCTTGACTGGGCCGCGACGACGTCAGAGCGCACGTCGGTCAGGCGCAACCAGAGCGCGAGCCCTCCGGGCGGGACCGTGAACCGCCAGCGGCTGTCTCCGGCCAGCAGCCCGCTGAGGTGGTCGCGCTGCCGGCGCAGGGCCGTCCGCCGGTGGTCCAGGACCCGCGCGGGGTCGCGGAGGAGTTCGGCGGCGACCAGCTGCTGCGTCGGCGCCGCAGACAGCGGTTCGCACAGGGGATGGCAGGCCAGTTCGCCGACCAGCGCCGCCGTTCCGCGGATCCAGCCGACCCGCAGGCCGCCCCAGACCGTCTTGGCCGCCGATCCGACGAGGACGGCGCGGGGTATCCGCTCGAGCGGCGACGGTGCCGGGCGCAGGTCGAGATCGCGCATGGTCTCGTCCGCCATCACGGTCACCCGATACCGTTCGGCCAGCCGGGCCACGGTGCGCCGGGCGGCGTCCGGCATGAGCGCACCGGTCGGGTTCTGGAAGTCGGGGACCAGGTAGGCCACCCCGCCCGCCGCGGCCCGGAACGCGTCGTGGAGCTGGTCCAGGTCCCAGCCGTCCGCGGCGACCCGGAAGCCGGCCAGGCGGGTTCCGGAGGCCCGGAAGCCGGCCAGCACGGCGGGATAGGCGGGGATCTCCACGGCCGCGGCCCGGGGACGCAGGTGCGCCGTCAGCAGCGCGAGGGCCGCGCGAGCCCCCGAGGTGATCAGTATCTGCTCGGGCCGCGTGACGAGCCCTTCCTCCGTGTAGCGGCCCGCGATCAGTGAGCGCAGCGCCGGCAGCCCCGGGCCGGTCTCTCCGCTCTCGGCCAGGACCGGGCCGGAGCGCTCGGCCGCTCTCAGCAGCGCCTGCTGGTACGCCGTGTGGGGCGCGGCCGGCACGGCGCTCCGCAGGTCGATGGCGCCGTCCTCGCCGACGGCCGAGACCGGGGCGAGGCGCATCGCCGCCTCCGGCGGAAGCCGCAGCGTGCTCCCGCTGCCGTGGCGCGTGTCGACCCATCCCTCGACGCGGAGGATGTCCAGCGCCGCGGTCAGGGTCCCCCGGCTCACGCCGAGCGCGGCGGCGGCACGGCGTTCGGCGGGAAGCGGGGAGCCGACCCGCAACCGGCCGTCCAGGGCGGCGCCGCCGACCGCGTCGGCCAGCGCCCGCGCCAGCGCCACGCCCGGTCTTCGCCACGCCCCCAGCGCTGAGGCCAACTGGAGGTCGGTAGTACGCACTGGTCCAGTTTGCCAAAATTGGATCGGGATCTCGGACGCCGCCCTGGATACCGTTCCGCTCATGCATCCACGCCTCGCCGCAGATCTCGCCCGGCTTCCAGATCTCCTGCGGACGGTCGGCCTGAGTGCGAACGACCTCCTCGGTCGCCTGCACGAGCAGCCGGTCGTCCCGCCGCTGCACCTGCCCGGCCCCGGACCGCTCCCCGAGGAGGGCGCCGGGCTGGCGGAGGCGCTCACGGAGTTCACCCGCGAGTGGGCTCCGCTGCTGTCCGCCAGCGCCGGGCCCCGTTACCTGGGCTTCGTCACGGGCGGCGTCACGCCGGCCGCGCTGGCGGGCGACTGGCTGACCGCGGCCGCCGACCAGAACCCCACGTCGGCGCTCGACGGCGCGGGCCCGGAGCTCGAACGCCGGACGGTCGGCTGGCTGCGCGAGCTGTTCGGTCTCGGCGCCGCGCACGAGGGGGCGTTCGTCAGCGGCGCGACCATGTCCAACACGGTGGGCCTGGCCATCGCCCGCGAATGGCTCGGCGAGCGCAGGGGCGTCACCGTGGCGGAGGAGGGCACTGCGGCGCTGGGGCGGGTGCGCGTCCTGTCCGGCAGCCCGCATTCGAGCATCGGGAAGGGCCTGTCCCTCCTCGGCCTCGGCCGCGCCTCGCTGGTCCAGGTGCCGGTTCTGCCCTGCCGGGAGGCGGTCGACCCCGAGGCGCTGGAGCGGGCGCTGGCCGGGGCGGACGGCCCGGCGATCGTGGTCGCCAACGCCGGCACGGTCAACACGGTCGACTTCGACGACCTCCGCGCCATCGCCGCCCTGCGCGAACGCCACGAGTTCTGGCTGCACGTCGACGCCGCCTTCGGCGCCTTCGCGGCGCTGTCGCCGGACCACGCGGACCTGGTCACCGGACTCGACGCCGCCGACTCCATCTGCGTCGACCTGCACAAATGGCTGAACGTCCCCTACGACAGCGCCGTGCAGTTCACCCGCCACCGTCGCCTCCAGACCCGGGTGTTCCAGAACGCCGCCGCCTATCTCGGCCCGCTCGGCGAAACGCCCGACCCCGTCCACCTCACCCCGGAGAACTCCCGCCGCCTGCGCGCGCTCGCCGCCTGGTTCACCTTGCGGGCCTACGGGCGGGACGGGCACCGCGAGATCGTCCAGCGGAACACCGCCTGCGCCCACGCCCTCGGACGGGCCGTCGAGGCGATCCCCGGACTGCGCCTGCTGGCACCGGTCCGCCTGAACGTCGTGTGCTTCACGCTGGCCGAGGACCCCACCGCCGAGCGGCTCGCCGACCTCGCCGCCGACCTGAAGGACGACGCGTTCCTCACCCCGACCACGTATGCCGGGGTCCCCGCGCTCCGCGCCGCCTTCAGCAACTGGCGCACCACCGAGGCTGACGTCCACCGCCTCACCGAAGCCTTGAGGAACGCGCTGGGCCGTCCGGCTCCCGCGCCCTAGGCATCGGCCGCCCGCCCCCAGGGGGCGAGCGGCCGCGTGCGCCCCTGTCAGGTGGTCTTGAGGGTGCCGCCGTCGATGACGTGGTCGGCGCCGTGGATGCTGGTGGCGCGGCCGGACAGCAGGAAGGCGACCAGGTCCGCGACCTCCTCGGGTTCGGTGAGGCGCCCCGAGGCGATGCGGAACTGACCGGGCAGGGCCCGCGAGGAGGTCGTCGTGGCCGATCCCGGATGCGGCGGCCACCTTGCCGCCGAAACCGTCCGGGTCGGTCCAGAGCGGGCTGGCGACGACGCCCGGGGAGACGGTGTTCACGCGGACGCCGCGCGGCGCCATCTCCTCGCTGAGCCGCTTCCCGAACTGGACCAGCGCCGCCTTGGCCTCCGCGTAGCCGACTGGCGAGCCGCCGGGCATGCGGGCGTTGATCGAGGAGATGTTCACGATCGCGCCCCTGCGCTCCAGGATGCTCGGCAACGCCGCCCTGGTGGTCCACACCGCGCTGAACAGGTTGAGGTCGAACATCCTCCGCCACTGCTCGTCGCCGACGTCGAGGAACCCGCCGAGGGTCAGCCCGTCCGGGTCGCCCGCGCCGACGTTGTTGACGAGGAAGTCGATCCCGCCGACCGCGGCGAGCGCCTCATCGACGATCGACGTCGCCCCGCCGCGGGTGCTCAGGTCGACGGACACGGCCGCGGCGGCGGCCTTCTCCAGCTCGGGGGTGACGGTGCGGGCGGCGCCCACCACCCGGACGCCCTCCGCGGCCAGGGTCCGGGCGATCGCGAGGCCGATGCCGCGACTCGCGCCGGTGACCAGAGCGGTCCTGCCGCCGATGCCGAGATCCATGATCTGCCTTTCGTGAACCGACAGGTTCTTGAACTAGAGGTCAAAAATGAGGGCGCGGAAAAGGGCCGTCGCCCGAGTTCCCGCGCCTAGAAGGCCGCCAGGGCGGTGTCGATGATCCGGTACAGGGCCGGCCGGTCGAACGTCTTCGCCATGACCCGCAGCCCGGCGAGGGTGGTCTGGAGGAGGAGCGCCTGCGCTCTGGCGTCCACGTCCCGGTCGACGTCGCCGTCCCGCTGCCCCTGCTCGATGCGGGCGGCGAACAGCTCGACGGCTCACCTCGATCAGGGCGTCGGCGTGGTACGCGGGCAGGCCGCGTTCCAGCATGGCCGCGCGGGCGTCGGCGTCCTCCAGTTCGACGAAGCGGACCGGCCTGTCCAGGACGCGGGAGAGCACCTCGGCGGCCGCGCCATAGGTCAGCGCCTCGGGGCCCGTGAGGGCGTGGACGCGGCCGTCGTGACCGTCGGTGGTGAGCACGTGGGCGGCGGCCCGGCGATGGGCGTCAGTTCCTCGTCGGCCCGCCAGACCGACAGCTTGACGACCCGGGACACACCGGCGGCGGTCGCCGCCTCGATGAGGTTGAGCTCGTGCCGGGTCTGGCCGGGGCCCATCGCGCCGACCAGGTCCCACGGCCCCGCCCGCCCCCGTCACCAAGATCATGTCGCGCATGCCGGCCGCCCCCGCCGACAGCCCCGCCCGCCCGCGATCCTCCGGGCCGGTGGGGAAGATGGGGATCTCTGGGCGGAGTGTCCGACGGGTCCCCTAGCGTTGGGGGGCATGAAAGATCATCCCTCGGAGGGGTCCGAGGACGTGGACGCGGGGACGGCGGAGTATCAGCGGCCGCCGGCGGAGGTCCGGTTCGCCGACGAGCTGGACAGGCTCCGCGAGAGCGACACCGGGCCGAGGCCGCCCGGCTGGGCGCTCGGCCTGACGGCCGCGCGGCGGTTCATCGTCGGGGACGAGGCGCTCGGCGTCCGCCGCAAGTTCGTCGGCGACACCGCCCTCATCGACCGGGCCCTGGTCACCCTCGCCACCAGCCGGGGGCTGATGCTCGTCGGCGAGCCCGGGACGGCGAAGTCGCTGCTGTCGGAGCTGATCGCGGCCGCGGTCAGCGGCACCTCCACGCTGACGATCCAGGGCGGCGCGGCCACCACCGAGGACCAGATCAAGTACTCGTGGAACTACGCGCTGCTGGTGTCGGAGGGGCCGTCCACGCGCTCCCTCGTCCCGGCGCCGCTGCTCACCGGGATGGCCGAGGGGAGGGTCGTCCGGTTCGAGGAGATCACCCGCTGCCCGCTGGAGGTGCAGGACTCGCTGCTGTCGCCGCTGTCCGACCGCGTCCTGGCGATCCCCGAGCTGTCCCGCGCGGCCGCCGGCGGCGGGGCGGCCTCCCACGGGGGGCAGAGCGCGGACGCGATGGTGTTCGCCCGCGACGGGTTCAACATCATCGCGACCGCCAACACCCGCGACCGCGGCGTCAACGAGATGAGCGCCGCGCTCAAGCGGCGGTTCAACTTCGAGACCGTCTTCCCGATCGCGGACTTCGCGACCGAGCTCGACCTGGTCGAGCAGGAGGCGGGGAGGCTGCTGGAGCACAGCGGCGTGCAGGTCGCGCCGCGCCGCGACGTCCTGGAGGTGCTCGTCACCGTGTTCCGGGAGCTGCGCGACGCCACCACCGAGGAGGGCCGCTCGATGGACCGGCTCTCGGCGGTGATGAGCACCGCCGAGGCGGTGTCGGTCGCCCACCAGGTCGGCGTGCGCGGCTGGTTCCTGCGCGGCGAGGAGGGCGGGGCCGCCGACATCGTCGAGTGCCTCGCCGGCACCGCCGCCAAGGACAACCCCGAGGACCTGGCCCGGCTGCGCCGCTACCTGGAGCAGCAGGCGGCCCGCCGCGACGGGGAGCAGTGGAAGGCGCTGCACGCCGCCCGGCACCTGCTGCCCGGCTGATGGCCGTCACGTTCGTCGGCGTCCGGCACCACAGCCCCGCCTGCGCCCGGCTCGTCCGGGAGACGATCCGGCGGCTGCGCCCCGCGTACGTGCTGGTGGAGGGGCCCGCCGACTTCGGGGACCGGATCGGCGAGCTGCTCCTCGGCCACGCGCCGCCCGTCGCGGTCTACAGCTACTACCGGGACGACGAGCGCGTGCACGCGTCCTGGTCGCCGTTCTGCGCCTACTCCCCGGAATGGGTCGCGCTGAACGAGGGCCGCGCCGCCGGGGCGGAGCTGCGGTTCATCGACCTGCCCGCGTGGCACCCGGCGTTCGCCGGCCGCAGCAACCGCTACGCCGACGCCGAGCGCCGCTACGCCGAGGTGACCGCGCGGCTGTGCCGGGAGTTCGCCGTCGACAACACCGACATCCTCTGGGACCACCTGTTCGAGATCGACGCCGAGGGGGCGGGGGAGCGGCTCGACGCGTACTTCGGGCTCCTGCGGGGCGAGGCGGAGGCCGGGGAGGACGACACCGCCCGCGAGTCCTACATGGCGGAGTGGGTGCGGGCGGCCGAGGCCGACGCCGGAGACCGCCCCGTCGTCGTGGTGACCGGCGGCTTCCACAAGCCGGCGCTCGAAGCGCTCGCCGCGTCCGGCGGCACGGCGTGGCCGAGCGTGCCCGAGCCGCCCGGCGACGCCATCGGCGGCAGCTTCCTCGTCCCGTACTCGTTCCGGCGCCTCGACGCGTTCACCGGCTACCAGTCGGGCATGCCGTCGCCCGAGTACTACCAGCGGCTCTGGGAGGACGGCCCCGACGCGGCCGCCGGGGCGCTGGTGGAGACGGTCGTGGCCCGGCTGCGCGAGCGCGGGCAGGTCGTGTCGACCGCCGACCTGATCGCCGCCCGCACCCTCACCGGCGGCCTCACCCGCCTGCGCGGCCACCCCGCGCCGGCCCGCACCGACCTGCTCGACGGCCTGGTGGCCGCGCTGGTGAACGACGACCTCGACCAGCGGCTCCCGTGGACCTCCCGCGGCGCGCTCGCGCCGGGGGCGCATCCGGCCGTCGCCGAGATGGTCGACGCGCTGAGCGGCGACCGGACCGGTCGCCTGCACGCCGGCACGCCCGCCCCGCCGCTCGTCGGCCATGTGACGGCCGAGCTCGCGCGGCTCGGGCTCGGCCGCGACGGCCCGGTCGCGCTGAAGCTGGCGACCCCGCGCGGGCTGGATCGCAGCCGGGCCCTGCACCGGCTGCGCGTCCTGCGGATCCCGTTCGCGCACCGCGACTCGGGCCCCGCCACGGGCGCCGACCCGGTGCTCGAGGAGCGCTGGACCGTCGACGCGTCCGACCGCGACGGGCGCCGCCACGCCGCGCTCATCGAGGCGGGCGCCTACGGGCCGACGCTGGCCGACGCCGCGTCGGCCGCCCTGGACGAGCGGATGAACGCCGCGGGCGCCGACATGGAGCGCCTCGCCGCCGTGCTGTTCGACGCGGCGCTGTGCGGATGCGCGGACCAGTCCGGCCGGATCGCCGAGTCGATCTCCGCCGGGGTCGCGGGCGCCTCCGACATCGCCGCGCTCGGCGCCGCGCTGGAATCCGTCCTCGGGCTGTGGCGGCACGACCGCGTCCTCGGCACGGCCGGCAGCCCGCTGTTCGGGACGGTCATCGAGGAGTGCGCCGACCGGATCCTGTGGCTGGCCGAGGGCGTGCGCGGCGGGCCCGCGCCCGCCGACCTGCGCCGGCTCCGCGCGCTCGCCGCCGTCCGCGACGCGCTGCTGCACGCCTCCGGCGCGCTGCGCCTCGACCGGGCCGCGGCGCTCGGCGTCGCACGCCGCGTCGCCGCCGGATCCGGCGCCCCGCCCGACCTGCGCGGCGCCGCGTTCGGGCTCGCCCGCGCCCTCGGCGACGCCTCCGACGCCGCCCGGGCGCTGCGCGGCGCCGCCGCCCCGGCGACGTTCGGCGACTGGCTCGCCGGGCTGTTCGCGCTGGCCAGGCAGGAGGTGCTCGACTCGGGCACCGCACTGCTCGGCGTGCTGGACGAGCTGGTCGCCGGGCTGGACGAGGACGACTTCCTCATCGCGCTGCCCGCGCTGCGGCAGGCGTTCGAGTTCTTCCCGCCCCGCGAGCGCGCGACCATCGCCCAGGGGCTGCTGGACCGCCGGAACCTGCGCGGCTCCGCCCGCACGCTGCTGCGCGCGCCGGAGGCGCCGATGCTCATCGCCGAGGCCCTCGCGCTCGACGCCCGCGTGGACAGGGCCCTCGCGGCGGCGGGCCTCGCGGCCGACGAGCAGGACCCGCCCACCGCACAGCCCAGCGAGGAGGCCTCGTGATCCCGCCCGACCTGGAACGCTGGCGGCTCGTCCTCGGCTCGCCCGCCGAGTCGTGCACGGGCGCGCTCGACGGCGAGGCCGCCGAACGGGACGCGGCCCTCGGCTGGCTGTACGGGCGCGACCCCGACCTCGCCAGGCGCGGCGTGCGGCGCGGTGACGGCGGGGGCGGCGACGGCGAGCCCGTCCGGTCCGAGGACCGCACCGGCGGGATCGGGCCGTCCCAGCTCACCACCGTCGACTGGCTCGACGCCGTGCACCGGCTCTTCCCCAAGGAGACGATCGAGCGGCTCGAACGCGACGCCGTCGAGCGGTACGAGATCCACGAGATCGTCACCGACCCGGCCGTGCTGGAGCGCATCGACCCGGACGAGGCGCTGCTGCGCGCCGTGCTGCGGACCAAGCACCTGATGAACCCCGAGGTCCTCGCGCTGGCCCGCAGGATCGTGGAGGCCGTCGTGCGGCAGCTGATGGAGCGGCTGGCGACCGAGGTCCGGCAGGCGTTCCACGGCACCCGCTCGCGCCGGCCGAGCCGGGTGAAGAACTCCCGCAACTTCGACTTCCACGGCACCGTCCGCGCCAACCTCGCCCACTACCGGCCGGACGAGCGCCGCCTCTACATCGAGAACCCGCGGTTCGTGTCCCGGACGAGGCGGCACGTCGAGCAGTGGCAGATGATCCTGCTCGTCGACCAGTCCGGCTCCATGCTCGGGTCCGTCGTGCACGCGGCCGTCACCGCCGCCTGCCTGTGGGGGCTGCCCGGCCTCAAGACGCACCTCGTCGCGTTCGACACCTCCGTCGTCGACCTGACCTCCGACGTGACCGACCCCGCCGAGCTGCTGATGAAGGTGCAGCTCGGCGGCGGCACCGACATCGGCCGCGCCGTGGCCTACGGGGCCGGCCTGGTCGAGAACCCGCGCCGGTCGATCGTCGCGGTCATCACCGACTTCTACGAGGGCGGCAACGAGTACCGGCTGGTCGAGGAGGTGCGGCGGCTCGTCCAGCAGGGCACGCAGGTGCTCGGGCTGGCGGCGCTCGACGAGGAGGCGAACCCCTCCTACGACCGCAGGACGGCGCAGCGCCTCGCCGACGAGGGCGCCCACGTCGGCGCGATGACGCCGGGGCAGCTCGCCGCGTTCGTCGCGGAAAGGATCGGCCGGTGACCCGCGCCGACCTGCTCGCGCTGACCCCGGACGCGCTCGCCGCCCTCGCCAACCGCGGCCTGGTCAAGCGCGCCGCCAAGGACCTGGACGCCGGCAACGGTCCGGAGATCACCGTCTCCCCGGACGGCGGGGTCGACGGCGCCTTCCCCGACGGCACCACCGCGTCCCTGCCCGCCGGGGCGGGGCTGGAGGCCGCGCGCTGCTCCTGCGCGGCGACCGGCACGTGCCGCCACCGGATCTGCCTCGTCCTTGCCTACCAGCGGACCGCCGCGGAGCCGGAGGAGCCCGCGGCGCCCGTGCAGGCGGCCGGCTGGTCGCCGGGCGCCTTCGACGACGACGCGCTTGCCCGCGTCCTCGGGCGGCGGGCCCTCACCGCCGCGCGCCGCGCCCTGCGCGCCGGGTACCCGGCGAAGATCCGCCGCCCCACCGCGCAGGACCCGGTGGCGCAGGTCGAGCTGCAGACCTGCACGGTCCGGTTCCTGGTGCCGGAGGAACTCGGCTACGTCCACACCGACGCGGTCGCGGCGGTGCGCGGCGAGGTCACCGTGCTCGCCGTCTGGGCCTTCCGCGCCGCCGACGAGCGCGGCCTGGCGGGCGAGGAGATCCGGCTGGAGGTCGGCGGCCCGGAGGGCGCCGGCTCCCCGGGGACCGGCGGGGACGGCCTGGACGCCGCGCTCGACCTCGCCGACCAGGTCCTCCTGGAGGGCGCGGCGCACGCCGGGCCCGTCCTCGCGACCGCGCTGGGCCGCGCCGCCGCCGACCTCGGGGCGGCCGGCCTGCACTGGCCCGCCGCCGCGCTCGGCGACCTGGCCGAGCAGCTGGCCGCCCACCACGACCGCCGCGCCGACCACGACCCGGCGCGCGTCGCGGAGCTGCTCGCCGAGCTCCACGCCCGGCACCGCGCCGCACGCGGCGGCGCCGCCCGCTCCCAGGTGCTCGGCACGCAGGAGTCCGCGGACACGCCGCTGCGCCGCGTCCGTCTCGCCGCCCTCGGCTGCCGCGTCGCGGGCACGCCCGCGGCCCGCACCGCCGACGTCTTCCTCGCCCACACCGGGACCGGCATCGTCCTGGTGCTGAAACGGCGCTGGGACGTCCCGGACGGAGACCGGCTCACCGGCGCCGACCTCGCCGGGCGCCGCGTGCTCGGGTCGCCGCTGCGGTCCCTCGCCGCCGCGAACGTCGTGTCGGAGAGCGCCTCGCGCAGCGCCGGGCGGGTCGTCCGGGTCACCGCCGGGCGGATCGCCAAGACGACGGTCACCCCGCTCGGCGACACCTGGGAGAGACTGCCCGCGGCGCTGCTCGTGCGCGACCTGGCCGCCGAGGGGCGGGCCCTGGACGCGCTGCCGCCCCGCCTCGTGCGGCCCCGCGTGGAGGCGGAGCTGGTCCGGGTCGTCGAGATCGCCGAGGTCCGCGACATCGGCTACCACCCCGGGGCGCAGCGGCTGGAGGCCGTGGTCGCCGACGCGGCGGGCACCCCCGCCGTCGTCTCCGCCGACTACAGCCCGCACAGCCCCGCCGCGCTGGACGTCCTGGCCGGGGCGCTCGCGGCGGGGCCCCGGTTCGTCTCCGGCGCCGTCCGCAAGGACCGCGGGGGCCTGGTCATCGACCCGTTCGCCGTGCTGACGGCCGACGGCCCGGTCGTCCCCGACCTGGCCCCCGGCGAGGGCACCGCCGCCCTCGGGGCCCCGCCCGCCGCCCCGCCCGATCCGCTGGCGCGGGCCCTGGACGAGGCGCTCGCCGCCTGCGCCGAGGCCGCCCACTGCGGCCTCCTGCGCCTGCCGTCCGGGACGCGGGACCGCCTCGCCCGCGCGGCCGCGACGCTGCGGCGCGCCGGCCTCCGCACGTCCGCGGAGACGCTCGCGGCCCTCACCGCCGCGCTCGCGGCCGACGACCCGCGGGAGATGACCCGCGCCTGGGCCGCCGCCCACATCCGCCTGGTCACCGCGGCCGAACTGCGCTGACGCGCCGCTAAGCGCGGCAGGTGAGCGGACGGCCCCCGTTGAAGGCGACCATGTCGGTCAGGGCCGAGACCAAGTCGATCGGCGCGCCGGGAGGCTGCCCGTCCAGTTCGGCGTAGGCGCGGTACAGGTTGCCCACGAGGCGCTCGGGGTCGGTCAGCTCCGCGTACGGGCCGAGATCGGCCTCGCGGGCGGCCTCCAGCGGCGCCAGCCCGGCCGCCCTGGCCTCGGCGGCGGTCGCCTGGACGAAGCGCGCGTAGCCGAGCACCCGGTCGATGAGCTCGGGACCGGCGACGGGACCGTGCCCGGGGACGATCGTCTCCGCGCCCAGCGGCGCGACGACCTCCTCCAGGACCCGGACCGCGCCCGCGACCGACCCCTGCATCAGGAACGGGGTGCCGCCGTTGAACAGCAGGTCGCCGCAGAACAGCACCCGCCGCTCGGGGATCCACACGATGGAGTCGTTGGTGGTGTGCGCGGGCGTCCCGACGTGCCGGACCTCGCAGCGCAGGTCGTCCACCCACAGCGTCACGCCGTCGGTGAAGGTGAGGAACGGCGGCTCGATCTCGACGCCGCCCCAGTCGACCTTCGTCCAGAACGGCTCGTCGAACGGCATGCCCCAGCTGAGCGCGCCCTCCCGCGTGGCCTCGTGGCCGACGACGGTCGCGCCCGAGAACAGGTAGTTGCCGAAGGTGTGGTCGCCGTGGTGGTGGGTGTTGACCAGCGTCCGGACGGGACGGTCCGTGACCGAGCGGATCGACTCCAGGTACGCGCGGGTGCGGCGCTCGGTCGAGCAGGAGTCGACGCTCGTCACCCCCCGCGCGCCCGTGAGGAAGCCGGTGTTGTTGATCCACCAGGTGCCGTCGGGCTGGAGGTAGGCGAAGATCCCGTCGGAGACCTCCTCCAGCCGCGGGCTGCCCGGTCCCTCGCGTTCGGGTGCGTCGCTCATGCCATCGGGAGTGTAACCGCCGCCGGCGGCGGGCCCCGGTCAGTAGTCCGCCAGGCTCGTCAGCACGTGCGGGCGCGGTGAGGTCTCGCGGGCGGACGGCTCCCGCGACCCGGCGGACCGCAGCACCTCCCCGGCGCCGAGCACGGCCGCGTCGCCGGTGTCGTCCCCGACCCGCGCGCCCAGCCCGGTCCGGTCCTGGATCAGCCGCTCCAGTCCGGGCAGCCGGGCGCAGCCGCCGGTGAGCGTGATGCCGACGCCGAGCAGGTCGCCGGAGATCTCGGGCGAGCAGCCGGCGAGGCCGGCGCCGATCGCGTCCACGATCCGCGCCACCGGGCCGGAGATCGCGCGGGCGACGTCCGCGGTGGTGAGGACGACGCCGCGCGGCATGCCCGTCGCGATGTCGCGCCCGTGCACGACGGTCTGCCGCACCGGGCGGCGGCCGAGCGGCGGCACCGCGCCGACCTCCAGCTTGGCCGCCTCCGCCCCCGCCAGCGACAGCGCGAGGCCGTGCTCCTGCCGGACGAGCGCGGCGATGGCGCGGTCCAGCGCCGACCCGCCGACATGCGCGGTGTGCGAGGTGACCAGGCCGCCGAACGCGATGACGCCCACGTCGGTGACGTCCGCGCCGATGTCGGCGATCACCGTGATGTCGGGCCGCCCGCAGGAGGTCATGCCCATCCCGATGGCGGCGGCGATCGGCGTCGGCACGAGTGTGAGGCGCCGCGCGCCCGCCTGGTAGGCGGAGAACTGCAGCGCCCGGTAGTGGACGGAGGTCAGCCCGCTCGGGACCGTGACGACCAGGCGCGGCCGCGCGGTGTAGTGGCGCCGGTGGTGGCGGCGCACCAGGTGCCGCATCAGGTACTCGGCCTCGTCGGTCTCGGTCGGCGCGCCTTCGCGGATGGGCCGCACGAGGGTGACGTCGGGGTTGCGCCCGGCCATCTCCCGCGCGGGGACGCCGAGGGCGAGGATGCGTCCGGTCTCGCGGGAGCGCGCGAGCAGCGAGGGTTCTCGGCAGACGACGCCGCGGCCCTTCACATGCATCCGCACGGTCGCGCTGCCCAGGTCGATAGCGGTGTCCCGGCCCGCGAAGTCCCACATCGCGCCCTCCCAATCGCCCCGTTCGCCGCAAGAGTCCAGATGATTCGATTCCCGTGCGGCCTGCGGCGATGCCCACGCCGGGGTAAGCGAATCGCAACGACCTGGTGATCTGGGATCCGACATGTCGGGAACGCGGTGCGCGGTGCGGCGCCCGCCCGGGGCGCAATCCCGGGCGGGCGCCAAAAGATCATGTAGGGACGGTGCCGGGACGCGCGCCCCGCGGCGCCGTCCACCCCCGCCGGGCCCGGACGGCGCCCGCCGCGCGGCACGCCCCGTACAGCAGGAACGAGATCGTGGTGACGTACGGGCTGATCGGGATGCTGGACCCGATCGACAGCAGGATCCCGCCCAGCACCGACACCGTCGCGAGCGCCGCGCTCAGCAGCGGCGCCAGCACCGGCGACGCGGTGACCCGCACCGCCGCCGCGGCGGGCGTGCAGATCAGCGCGAGCACCAGCAGCGCGCCCACGACCTGCACGGACACGGCCACCGCCAGGCCGAGCACGAGCATGAAGGCCGGCGACAGCGCCCGCACCGGCACGCCCCGCGCGGCCGCCACGTCCGGGTCCAGGCTCGCGAACGCCAGCGGGCGCCACATGACCGCGAGGCAGGCCAGCACCACCGCCGACGTGGCGAGCAGCCACGACAGCCGCGGCGTGTCGATCGCGACGATCTGGCCGGTGAGGATCCCGAACTTGTTGGCCGACCGCCCCTGGTAGAGCGACAGGAACAGCACGCCGAGCCCGAGCCCGAACGGCATCAGGACGCCGATGGCCGACCCGCGGTCGCGCGCCTTCGCGCCGAGGACCCCGATCAGCCCGGCGGCCGCCAGGGCCCCCGCGATCGAACCGCCCGCCACGCTCACCCCGGCCAGCAGGGCGGCCGCCGCGCCCGCGAAGGACAGCTCACTGATCCCGTGCACGGCGAACGCCAGGTCGCGCATGACGACGAACGTCCCGGCGAGCCCTCCGACCAGCCCGAGCACGGCCCCCGCGACGAGCGAGTTGCGCACCAGCGCGAGCAGCGCCCCGTAGTCCTGGAAGTTGAAGATCTCGTGCCACGCCTCCTGCCAGCTCATGCCGTCTCCTGCCGGGAAGTTTGCGCGCCGGGGGCGGCGCCCATGTCGAGGATCCGGTCGGCGAAGGGGAGGACCGGGTCGATCTCGTGCGTGACGAACACGACGGTGGTGCCGTGGTCGCGGCGGCGCCGCTCCACCAGCTCGGCGACGACGCGCTGGTGCTCGGCGTCCAGGGAGGCCAGCGGCTCGTCGCACAGCAGGACGCGCGGGCCGGTCGCCAGAGCCTGCGCGACGCGCACGCGCTGGAGTTCGCCGCCCGACAGGAGTTCGAGCGGGACGTCGGCGAACGCGGCCGCGCCGACGTCGGCGAGGACGGCCTCGACCCGGCGGCGCGCGTCCCGGCGCGGCCGCCCGGGGCCCCAGCGGTGGCCGTCGATGCCGAGCCGCACGAGGTCGCGGGCGCGCAGCGGGGTGTGCGGCGGGACGGCCCGGTGCTGCGGGACGTAGCCGACGGCGTCGCTGCCCCGCCGGGGGCGGCGCCCGTCCACCTCGACGGTTCCGGACGACAGCCGCTGGAGCCCGAGCAGCACCCTGAGCAGGCTGGTCTTCCCCGACCCGTTGGATCCGGCGACGGCGAGGAACTCGCCGGGCCGCACGTCGAGGTCCAGCCCGCGCCACAGGGTCCGTTCGCCGTAGGACAGGGTCGCGCCGCGCAGGGTGATCACGCCAGCGCCCGCTGGAGCGCGGCGATGGTGCCGTCCATCCAGGCGACGTAGTCCCGGCCGGCCGGGAGGGTCTCGGTGACCGGCACCACCGGGACGCCCGCGCCGGCCGCCGCCTTCCGGACCCTGTCGGTCTGCGGGCCGCTCGTCTGCACGTTCGCCACGAGCGCCCGCACCTTCCGGTCCGTGAGCAGCGCCAGCGTGTCGCGCAGCGCCCGCGGCGGGACGTCGTCCCCCTCCTCGACCGCCTCGGCGAACTCCTCCGGCGTCCGGTCGACCAGTCCGGCCGCCTCCAGCAGGTAGACCGGGACGGGCTCGGTGACGGCGACGCCGTCCCCCGCATGCGCGGCCCTGACCGCCGCCACCTTCTCCTCCAGCGCCTTCAGCCTCGCCTTGAAGGCGGCGGCGTTCGACGAGAACGTCCGGGCGTCCCCGGGGGCGGCCTCGGCGAGCGCGGCGGAGATCCGGTCGGCCAGCAGCGCGACGGAGGGCAGGTCGTACCAGACGTGCTCGTTCGGCTCCTCGCCCTTCGGGGCGGTCTTCCCGGAGATCTGGACGGCGTTGAGCACCCGGGCCTTCGACCCGGAGCCCCTGAGCAGCGTCTCCATGAAGTCGTCGTAGCCGCCGCCGTTCTCGATGACCACGCCGGCCTTCGACAGCGCGAGCCTGGTGCGCGTCCCCGCCTCGAAGGAGTGCGGGTCCTGCGCGGGGTCGCTGATGAACGAGGTCACCTTCACCCTGTCGCCGCCGATCTGCCGTGCGATGTCCCCGTACACGTTGGTCGAGGCCACGACCGGGACCGTCTCCGCGGCCCCGGCGCCGGAGGAGGACCCGCAGGCGGAGGCCCCGAGGGCGGAGAGGGCGAGGGCGGCGCCCGCCCCGAGGACGCGGGCGCGCTGAGCAGACATCATGGAAGCTCCTGAAAATGAAAACGATTTTCAGTGGCAACTTAACATGACTCGCCCCTTTGGTCCCGTCCTGTTGCCGTCCCGGCAACCCCGGCACGCGAAAGGCCGCCGTCCCGGTCCCGGGACGGCGGCCTTCGAGGCGGTCGTCTAGCGCTTGCGGAGAACCCCGCCGTACTCGTAGATGCCGCGGTCCAGCTTGGAGGCTCCCTCGTACTGCTCCAGCTCGGGCGGGACGGGGGCGAGCGGCGGCTGCACGTCCAGCGGGCGCCAGTCGACGAGGTTGCACAGGCCCGGCTCGACGGGGTCGAAGTCCGACAGCAGCGCGTCGATCTCGGCGGGCGTCCGCGTCTGCCAGGGGATCCCGGCCCCGCGGACCTGCTCGTTCATCTGCGCGCTGCGCACCGGGTCGTCGCAGGCGACCTGGGAGAAGGTGAGGTGGCTGCCCGGCGCGGCCCGGTCCATGATCGTGTGCAGGACGCGGCGCGGGTCGTCGGCGTCGGGCAGGTGGTGGCCGACCGACAGGAACAGCGTCGCGACCGGCTCGCTGAAGTCGATCAGCCGCTCGACCTCCGCGTCCGCCAGGATGGCCTCCTGGTCGCGCATGTCGCCCTGGATGACCGTGGTCGAGGAGTCCCCGGCCAGCAGCGCCCTGCCGTGCGCGAGGACGATCGGGTCGATGTCCACGTAGACGACGCGCGCGTCCGGCGCGAAGTCGCGGGCGACCTGGTGCACGTTGGCGTCGGTCGGCAGGCCGCAGCCCATGTCGATGAACTGCCGGATCCCGGCCTCGGCGGCCAGGTACCGGACGGCGCGGTACAGGAACAGGCGGTTCTGCCGGGTGATGTCGAGCCCGGCGGGGTGGTGTTCCAGCTGCCCCCTGATGAACTGCCGGTCGACCTCGTAGTTGTCCTTGCCGCCGAGCAGCCAGCCGTAGGCGCGGGCGGACGTCGGGACGTCGTGGGGGATGTCCGCCAGGGACGGCCTGTCGTGATCGTTCACAGGGGGAACGCTACCCCGCCGCGGCCCGCCGCGGGCGCCTGCCGCCACCCGGGCCGCGGCCGGGGGTCACCAGGCGAACGCCTCCGGCACGGGACCCGGGCCCGGGAAGATCTCGTCCAGGGCGGAGAGGAACTCCTCCGGCAGGTCCAGCTCGGCGGCGCGGACGGCGGAGTCGAGCTGCGCGCGGACGCGCGGGCCCACGATCGGGCCCGTCACGCCGGGGCGGGTGAGCAGCCAGGCGAGGCCGACGTCGCCCGGGTCCAGGCCGTGCTCCCCGCACAGGTCCTCGTAGGCCTGGACGCGCGCCCGCTCGGCCGGGTCGTTCAGCATCTCGGCGGAGCGCCCCGACCGGGACCGGGACCCCTCCCCGTCGCGCTCCTTGCGCAGGACGCCGCCGAGCACCCCGCCGTGCAGCGGCGACCACGGGATCACGCCGAGCCCGTAGGCCCGCGCGGCCGGGACGACCTCCATCTCGGCGCGCCGCTCGACCAGGTTGTACAGGCACTGCTCGCTGACCAGGCCGAGCGAGCCGCGGCGGGCGGCGGCCTCGTTGGCCTGCGCGATGCCCCAGCCGGGGAAGTTGGACGACCCGGCGTACAGCACCTTGCCCTGCTGGACGAGCACGTCGATCGCCTGCCAGATCTCCTCCCACGGCGCCGACCGGTCGATGTGGTGGAACTGGTACAGGTCGATGTGGTCGGTGCCGAGCCTCCTCAGCGAGGCCTCGGCGGCCTGGCGGATGTGCAGCGCGGACAGCCCGCCCCGGTTCGGCCAGGGCGCGTCCGGCGCCGCCATGTCCGCGTAGACCTTCGTCGCGAGGACGGTCTTCTCGCGGCGCCCGCCGCCCCTGGCGAACCAGGTGCCGATGATCTCCTCGGTGCGGCCCTTGTTCGCGCCCCACCCGTAGGCGTTCGCGGTGTCGAAGAAGTTGATCCCCGCGTCGAGCGCCGCGTCCATGATCGCGTGGGCGTCGGGCTCCTCGGTGAACGGGCCGAAGTTCATCGTGCCGAGCACCAGGCGGCTGACCTTCAGGCCGGTACGGCCGAGCTGGGTGTACTCCATGGTGATCCAGCCAAGCACCCGGAGTGCCCTCCAGGTCAAGTGTGACGCGCCCCCCCGGCGCCGCGCGCCACGCGCGCGTGCGCCGGGGAGGGCGGAAAGGGGCTAGGGAGAGACGTACTTCGACCACGGCTCGACGCTGGGGCCGTTCCAGAAGGATCTCGGGTGCGCCACGGCTCTCGGCCGGGGCTCAGGCTTTGACTCGTCCGACGGTCCGTCGCTTCGCGGAGCCTGTGCCGCGGAATGGTCCGGTTTCGCGGAGTGGCCGCCGGGTGGCGCGGCCTTCTCCGCCGGGATGTGTCCGGGGGCTGTGATTGGGGGAATGTCCGTTTTCTTGAAATGTGTGCTACTGGGTGGCGGATTATGGGGGGTCCGCTCGCTATCAGGGGGCTGGTCGGCCCGCTTCTCCGCGCTCATCCGGTCGATCTTCTCGACGAGCTCCCGCACGGACGGCGACCACTCCCTGAAGGCGGGGGCGCCGGGCCGCACCGCCCCCGCGAACTGTCTCTTGCGCGCCGCGCCGAACCTGTCGATGCGGACCCTGGCCCCCGAATTGGGCGCGTGCAGGAATCGGCCGTGCCCCACGTACATGCCGACGTGGCTGCGGCCGTGGAAGAAGATGAGGTCCCCGGGCTTGAGACTCCCCATTCCCACCTTCCGGTCCACCTGGCGGTACTGGGCGTAGGTGACGCGGGGGATCTTGACGCCGGCCCGGCGCCACGCGGCCATCATGAGCCCGGAGCAGTCGTAGCCGCCCGGCCCGTCCGCGCCCCACCGGTACGGCTTGCCGAGCTGCTTGCGGGCGAACCGCAGCGCCTTCTTGGCGCGCTTGCGCTGGAGGGTCTCCCGCGTCCGGTACCTGTCGTACGCCTGGACCTTCTCCAGCGTGGCCGCGTCGAGGTGCAGGCTCTTCAGCACCGTCGGGTTGAGTGCGGCGAAGGCCGTGGAACCCAGCGGGACCGTCAGGGCGAGCCCGGTCACCGTGGCCGTGACGGCCGTGCGGAGCACGCTCCGTTTTCGATCGGCCGCCCGGCCGCGGCCGGTATGGCCCGCGACCGCTCCGCTTGCGCTTGCGGTCTCCTGCGAGTGGCGTGCGGACATTCCTCTGCTCTCCGTTTCCGTTCGGGTATTCGGCAGGTGATCATCATCCCGCCGAGGGATCGGGTACCCGTTGATCGGCACGGAATTGTCGGAGCGGGCCGATTTTACGTGATCATGGCGCGGAATTGGGCACGGCCTTCGGTGTCTTTGATCAAGCGGTCAGATGGGCCAGGGATTTCAGCGGAACGGCGAGCCAGGCCGGTCTGTTCTGCGCCTCGTAACGCACCTCGTAGACTGCCTTCTCGAATTCGAAGGCGCGGATGAGCACCGAATGCGCGGCCGGATCCGGTCCGCCGCCCGCCGCGTAGCCGCGGCAGAACGCGGCGCGGTTGCGCGCCGCCCAGGCGTGCGCCCGGGTCTCCAGCCGCGGCCCCGACTCGCTCGGCACCGAGCCCGCCTTGGTGATGAGGAACCGCGCGGCGTACTCGAACGAGCGAAGCATCCCGGCGACGTCGCGCAGCGGGTGCGCGAGGGCCCGGCGCTCGCTCTGCGTCCGCGCCGGCTCGCCCTCGAAGTCCAGCACCGACCACCCCGACTCCGTGCGCAGGACCTGGCCGAGGTGGTAGTCGCCGTGCACGCGCTGGACGGGCAGCGGCTCGGCCCGCGCGGCCAGGTCCAGGAACGCCTCGGTGAGCGCCTTCGCGTGCGGCGCGAGGCCGGGCACCGCGCGGCAGGTCGCGGTCAGCTCGCGGTTCATCCGCGCGGCCGTCGCGCGGACCTCCGCGGCCGGGACGACCGTCACGCCGAACGCGTCGGCGAGCGCCCGGTGCACCTCGGCGGTGGCCGCGCCGAGCCGTTCGGCCTCGGCGGCGAAGTCGCCGCCGGCCGCGCTCGCGTCCAGCTCCGCCCACTCGTCGCCGCCGGGCGGCGGCGTGTGCGCGAACCAGTCGCGGACGCTGGCTATCGCGAGGCTCCAGGCGTCCACGCCGGTGTGCAGGTAGTCCGACAGGAGGGCGAGCGTCACCGGCTCCCCGCCCCCGCCGGCCATCGCCCCGTGCCCCGGGTCCAGCTCGATCCACCCGAGGACGGCCGGGACGCGCGCGCAGCCGCCGCGGGTCAGCGCGAGGTTGACCTCCAGGTCGAGGTTGACGCCGGGGGACAGGCGGCGGAACAGCTTGCAGATGTACTCGTCGCCGAACAGTAACGAGGTGTTGCTCTGCTCGGCGGTCATGGGAAGGCTCGCCAGGTCCGTCCGGACGCGGGCGCCGTCGGCGTGGTGGAACCGCAGCGGGCCCACGGACGCCCCGCTCGCCAGGGCCTCCAGGAGCACGCGGGTCAGGTCCGGGTCGTGCGCGGCGTCGTACAGCCGGGCCCTGCCGGAGCGGTCGCCGCAGGGCCCGCCGATCTCGACGTGCCGGAGCCGGTCCGGCAGGTCGCGGCGGGCGCCGAGGAGGAGCTGGTAGTGGTCGGTGGTGTCGTCCTGGCGGACGTCGAGGATGAGGTGGTGCAGGGCGGGGTCGCCGGGGCGGAGTTCGGTGGCGGTGCCGATGGTGAGGTCGTGGATGGGACCGTCCTTGCCGCCGAACCACCGCTGCCGGGGCAGCCACTCGGCGAGGTCCCGGACGAGGTCCGGCTCTGGAGGAAGCACGGTCAGACGGTCCTTCCCGCGCGCGTGCCCGGTCCCGCGTCCGCGCCCGCCCCTGGAGCGCCGTCCTCAGGAGGGACCAGCTGGAACCAGAAGAACCCGTGCCCGGGCAAGGTGAGCAGGTACGGGAGTTCGCCGATGGCGGGGAACTGCACGCCGCCCATGCACTCGACGGGGGAGTAGCCCTCGAAGCGCCGCAGGTCCAGCTCGACCGGCTGCGGGAACCGCGACAGGTTGCTGACGCACAGGACCGTGTCCATCTCGTCCCACGGGCTCTCGTCCTCGGTGATCTCGCGGGTGAAGGCGAGGACGGAGGGGTTGGAGGCGGACAGTTCGACGTAGGAGCCGACGCCGAAGACGGGGTGGCGCTGGCGGATTTCGATCATTTTGCGGGTCCAGTGGAGCAGGGAGCCGGGGTTGTTGGTCTGGGCCTCGACGTTGACGGCTTGGTAGCCGTAGATGGGGTCCATGATGACGGGCAGGTAGAGGCGTGCGGGGTCGCAGGTGGAGAATCCGGCGTTGCGGTCGGGGGTCCATTGCATGGGGGTTCTGACGGCGTCGCGGTCGCCGAGCCAGATGTTGTCGCCCATGCCGATTTCGTCGCCGTAGTACAGGACGGGGGAGCCTGGGAGGGAGAGCAGGAGTGCGGTGAAGAGTTCGAGTTGGTTGCGGTCGTTGTCCAGGAGTGGGGCCAGGCGGCGGCGGATGCCGATGTTGGCTTTCATGCGGGGGTCTTTGGCGTATTCGGTGTACATGTAGTCGCGTTCTTCGTCGGTGACCATCTCCAGGGTGAGTTCGTCGTGGTTGCGCAGGAAGATGCCCCATTGGCAGTTGTCGGGGATCTTGGGGGTCTGGGCCATGATCTCGGAGATGGGGTAGCGCTGTTCGCGGCGCACGGCCATGAAGATGCGGGGCATGACGGGGAAGTGGAAGGCCATGTGGCATTCGTCGCCGCCGGCGGCGGGGTCGCCGAAGTACTCCACGACGTCGGCGGGCCATTGGTTGGCTTCGGCGAGCAGGACGCGGTCGGGGTAGAGGCGGTCGACTTCGGCGCGGACGCGTTTGAGGTAGGCGTGGGTTTCGGGGAGGTTCTCGCAGTTGGTGCCTTCGCGGGCGTACAGGTAGGGGACGGCGTCCAGGCGGAAGCCGTCGATGCCCAGGTCGAGCCAGAACCGCAGGTTCTCCAGCATGGCGTCCTGGACGTCGGGGTTGTCGTAGTTGAGGTCGGGCTGGTGGGTGAAGAAGCGGTGCCAGTAGTACTGGCCGCGGACGGGGTCGTAGGTCCAGTTGGAGGACTCGGTGTCGACGAAGATGATGCGGGCGTCGGGGTAGCCGGTGTCGTCGTCGGCCCACATGTAGAAGTCGCCGAAGGGCCCGTCGGGGTCGGTGCGCGATGCCTGGAACCAGGGGTGCTGGTCGGAGGTGTGGTTCATCACCAGATCCGCGATCACCCGGATGCCCCGGGCGTGCGCCTGCTCGATCAGCTCGACGAAGTCCCCGAGCTCCCCGAAGTCGGGCAGGATGCTGGTGTAGTTGGCGATGTCGTAGCCGCCGTCCTTCAGCGGGGACTGGTAGATCGGCAGCAGCCACAGGCAGTCGACGCCGAGCCATTGCAGATGGTCCAGCTTGGAGATCAGCCCGCGCAGGTCGCCGTAACCGTCGTTGTTGGAATCGGCGAAGCCCCGGACCGACACCTCGTAGAACACCGCCGTCTTGAACCAGTCCGGCGTGCGGGGGGTGTCCTCGTCGAACGGGTCCGGGATGGGGCCGGCGGCCGGGCCCGCGGCCGGCCGGGCGGTGTACTCCGGGAGCGCGGCGCCCGGTCCCGGTGCGGTGACCCCGTCGGCGTCCCGGTCGGATCGGGTGCTGCGGGTGAAGTTCTTCGGCTGGCCGTCCATGGGTCACCCCGGGTGTGTTGGAGACATCTAGATCAGCAATTCCCTCCGCCCCGGCCAGGTGTCTGCGCGACAGGCAACCATCCGTAAAAGCTTCAGTACGGTCCGTGACCGTGGGGCCGGTTTCGGGTCCCGGCGGCGCCGCCCCGCCGCGGCGGCGCGCCCATGACCGGGGTAGATCGCCCGGGTCCGCGGGCCGTCCGGGCGGGCGGCCGCCCGCGGGGGAAGGTCATCGCCCGGTCGCGGCCGGGCAGCGCACGGAAAGGCAGCGCAAAAGAACGGCGATTCCCGGCCCGTCGAGTGGCGCCGGACGCCGCGAATACTTGCCGCGCGGCGGTTGTGTCATGTCCGTGTTTTTAGGTTCGCCGCTTTTTCTGTCGCAACCCTCGGGTAGGTCATTTCCAACCTCAGAACCCGTCAGGACGGCGGGTTCTGCTCAGTTCGGGCGGAATTCCGTCCAGAAGCGATCGGAGGGACAGTGGAGCGCTGGGAGAAGTCGCCATCGGTCGTACCGACGCGGGATGACCTCGTGGCACGGCTGCGCGTCCGTTTCGCCGACATTCCGGTGGAGCGCGTGCGGCGCTGCGTGGACGACCTGTGGTGCTGCTGCGCCCATCTGGGGGTGCGGCCCGAGGAACGGACCATCGAGCGCCTCGCGGCGTCCCGGCTCACGGGCGTCGTGCGGGGCGGCCGCCCGCCCTATCCGGACGAGCGGCCGGGGTCCAGACCGCCCGGCCACCTGACCGCCTCGCCCCGGCCCGCCCGCGCGGCGGCCCGAACTCCGATCGGGATGTGACAGATGAAGGACACGGCGGTGCCGGGTCTGAGCACCGAGACCCGGCGAGGGTTCATCGTGCTCGGCCTGCCGGCGCAGATCAGTTGGCAGAACTACGCGGGGATCCGGGAGGAGGTGAGCAGGGCCCTGTCGCTGGCCTGCGCGGGCGCGCGGGGGACGCGGCGCGGCGGGGTCGTGGTCGACTTCGGTGACGCGGTCCTGCTGGACGCGGCCGGCCTCGTGCTGATGGCGCGGGCCGAGACGCGGGCGCAGCTGCTCGGCTGCCCGCTGCGGGCCGTGGTGCCGGCCCTGTCGGCGCACGTCCGGCGGGCGCTGCACCTCACCGGCCTGGACCGGCTCGTCCCGGTGTTCGCCGACGTCGCGTCGGCGACGGCGGCGCCCGTCCCGGAGGCGGCGCCGGGGGAGGTCGACACCACGCACGTCCTCGACGCGATCCGCGCGCTGCACCCGGGGGACGCCGGTCTCACCCCGACGCCGCCCGCCCCGTCCGAGCTGATGATCACCACGACGGCGGCCGGCGACGGCGACCACACCGTCGTGCACCTGTCCGGGGTGCTGGACGAGGTGACGGTGCCGCGGCTCGGGGAGACGCTGACCACGCTGGTCGAGGGCGACGAGCGGCACCTGATGGTGCGGATGCACGACCGGCTCGGCGTGCGCTGCGACCCGCTGCCGATCCTGCTCGGCATCCGCTGGCGCGTCGCGGCCGAGGGCGGCTGCCTGGCGCTGCCGGCGATGCCGGCCAGGCTCCGCGAGGTCATCGACCGCGAGGGCCTCGGCTCGGTGTTCACCGGCTGCCGTTCCGCCGAGGACCGCGTGCTCAGCGGCGCCGGGTCCGGGTAGCCCCGCCGCCCTGCCCGCCACCGGCCCGCGCACGTCCGCCGTTCTCCTGGAACGTGAGGATGTGCGCGGGCTTGGTGTGCGGGTCGAGCCGCACGTAGTTGGACTTCCGCCAGGTGTAGGTGGTGCCGTCGAGTTGGTCGGTGACGGTGTGGGGTTGGTCGGGGTCGTCGGGGAGGCCGAGGGCGGGCAGGTCGAGGTGGACGGTGGCTTCGCGGGGTTGGTGGGGGTTGAGGTTGATGATGGTGAGGACGGTGTCGTGGAGGTGGCGTTTGGAGAAGGCGAGGAGTTCGGGTTGGTCGATGTGGTGGAAGTGCAGGTTGGTGAGTTGCTGGAGGGCGGGGTGGGTGTTGCGGAGTGTGTTGAGGGTGGTGATGAGGGGGGCGATGGTGGTGTCGGTGCGGTCGGCGGTTTCCCAGTCGCGGGGGCGGTACTGGTATTTCTCTGAGTCGCGGTATTCCTCGCTGCCGGGGCGTTGGGGGGTGTTCTCGCAGAGTTCGTAGCCGGAGTAGATGCCCCAGGTGGGGGAGAGGAGGGCGGCGAGGATGGCGCGGATTTCGAAGGCGGGGCGGCCGCCGTGCTGGAGGTATTCGTTGAGGATGTCGGGGGTGTTGGTGAAGAAGTTGGGGCGCATGTAGGTGGCGGCGGGGCCGGTGAGTTCGGCCATGTATTCGGTGAGTTCCTGGGCGTTGTTGCGCCAGGTGAAGTAGGTGTAGGACTGGTGGAATCCGATTTTGGCGAGGGTGTGCATCATGGCGGGGCGGGTGAAGGCCTCGGCGAGGAACAGGACGTCGGGGTGGGTGGTGTGGATGTCGGCCAGGAGTCGTTCCCAGAATGCGACGGGTTTGGTGTGGGGGTTGTCGACTCTGAAGATGGTGACGCCGTGGTCGGTCCAGTGGTGGATGAGGTTTTTGACGGCGGTGTAGAGGCCGTCGGGGTCGTTGTCGAAGTTGAGGGGGTAGATGTCCTGGTATTTTTTGGGCGGGTTCTCGGCGTAGGCGATGGTGCCGTCGGCGCGGGTGGTGAACCATTCGGGGTGGTCCTTCACCCAGGGGTGGTCGGGGGAGCATTGCAGGGCGAGGTCGAGGGCGATTTCCAGGCCGCAGTCGCCGGCGTGGGCGACGAAGGCGTCGAAGTCGTCCAGGGTGCCCAGGTCGGGGTGGACGGTGTCGTGGCCGCCGTCGGGTGATCCGATGGCCCAGGGGGATCCGGGGTCGTAGGGGCCGGCGTCCAGGGTGTTGTTGGGGCCTTTGCGGTGGGTGGTGCCGATGGGGTGGACGGGTGGGAGGTAGACCACGTCGAAGCCCATGTCGGCGATCGCGGGGAGGCGTTTCATCGCGGTGCGGAGGGTGCCCGAGGTCGGGCCGCGGCGTCCCAGGGGGTCGAAGGCGGCGCCCTCGGAGCGGGGGAAGAACTCGTACCAGGCCCCGAACAGCGCCCGCTGCCGGTGCACCACCAGCGGATACCAGTCACTGACCGTCAACAGATCCCGCAACGGGTACCGCTCCAGCACCTCCAGCACGGTCGGGTCCTCGGTGGAGGAGAGCCGGTCCAGGGCGTCCTCGTCCTCGTCCGCCAGGAAACGGGCGACGCGGGCCAGCACGCGGCGGTCCTTCGACGGCACCTCGCGTGCCGCCCGCATGAACAGCGCGACGCCTTCGGCGAACATCAGTGCGACGTCCTGACCTCGCGGAACCTTGATCTCGGCGTCGTGGCGCCAGTGCGCGATCGGATCGCCCCAGGCCTCCACCCGGAACGACCACGACCCCATCTCCGTCGGCGTCACCAGCGCCGACCACCGGTCCAGCCCCGCCCCGACCTCGCTCATCCGCTGCGGCGCCAGCTCCTCGCCCTCCGGCGTCCGCAGCACCACGGCCGCGCCCAGCCGCTCGTGCCCCTCCCGGAACACCGTCGCCGACACCTCGACCGTCTGACCCACGACCGCCTTCGCCGGCCACCGCCCGCATCCCACCACCGGCGCCACGTCCAGGATGGGGATGCGGCCGAGCTCCGCCTCCAGCTTCACCTGCATGTGTCCCGCTCCCGCTCGTCGCGCCGGGCCGTCCGGTACCGGTCGCAGACATCCATGCCCCGTCCGCAACTCACCGGCATCCGCGAAATCACAAGATCATGCAAAGAACCGTCCGGCCGCGGCGCGCTCATCGGGGGGGCGACCGGCGGGCGGGCGGCGCGTCGCGGCGCTAGGTTGGGCGGAAACCGAGGATCTTGGAGGTGCCGCGGTGGCGGAGGGACCGGAGATCGACACGAACGTTCCGCATTCGGCGCGGGTCTGGAACCACCTGCTCGGCGGGAAGGACAACTACGAGGTCGACCAGCGGGCCGCCGAGCAGTTCCGGGCCATGTTCCCGCAGATCGTCGACATCGCCCTCGCCGACCGCGCGTTCCTCGGCAGGTCCGTCCGCCACCTCGCGGGCGAGGCCGGCGTCCGGCAGTTCCTCGACATCGGCACCGGCCTGCCGACCATGGACAACACCCATGAGGTCGCGCAGCGCGCGGCGCCGGACGCGCGCATCGTCTACGTGGACAACGACCCCCTGGTGCTGACCCACGCGCGGGCCCTGCTCAGCAGCAGCCCCGAGGGCGCCTGCGACTACCTCCACGCCGACCTGCGCGAACCGGGCGACATCCTGGCGAAGGCCGCCGCGACGCTCGACTTCGGAAGGCCGGTGGCGATCATGCTGCTGGGCGTCGTGCACTTCGTCCACGACGACGGCGAGGCCCGCCGCGTCCTCGACGTGCTGCTGGACGCCGTGCCGTCCGGAAGCCACCTGGTGATGACGCACGCCACCCTGGACTTCGACGCGGGGGAGACCGCCCAGGCCGAGGCGCAGCAGGACTGGAACGAGAAGTCGGCCAATCCGATGGTCCCGCGCACGCGCGCGGCCGTCACCCGCTTCTTCGACGGCCTCGAACTCCTGGACCCCGGAGTCGTCTCCATGTCCAGGTGGCGTCCCGAGCACACTCCCTGGGGCGAGCCCGCCGAAGTGGCCGGTTACGCCGCCGTCGCCCGCAAGCCCTGACCCTTCCCGCGCGGGGAGGGCGGACGGCGCCCGCGGGTGTGGGCCGGGACTGTGAAAACACGGCTTAGCCGGCCGCGCGGATGACCGAGGCGATGCCGTCGGACGTCGTGACGAGGCGCTGGTACTCCGGCCTCCGCAGCTCCCCGCCCATGAACGGGTAGGGGTTGCGGTGCACGGCCGGGCTCGGCTCCTCGCTGAGCGCGGCGAAGTGGATCTCGGTGGCGCCGGTCGCCGCCACGACCCGCGCGACGTTGCGGTCGGTGACGCCGCCGCCGGGCATCACGATGACGCGGTCGCCCGCGTGCCGCACCAGCTCGGCGATCAGCGGCGCGCCCTCCAGCGCGCTCGCGTCCTGCCCTGACGTCAGGACGCGGGCCACGCCGAGGCCGGCGAGGGCGTCCAGCGTGCCGAACGGGTCGGCGGCCATGTCGAAGGCCCGGTGGAAGGTGACGGGCAGCCCGCCCGCCGCCGCCATGAGCCGCTCGACGACCGGGCGGTCGACCGTCCCCTCCGGGGTGAGCGCGCCGATCACCACGCCGTGCGCGCCCGCCTCCCGGACGAGCGCCACGTCGTGCTCCATCGCCGCGACCTCGTGCTCGTCGAAGATGAAGTCGCCGCCGCGCGGGCGGATGATGACGTGCACCCTGATCGACGACACGGCGGCGAGCGCGGCGCGGACCGTCCCCAGCGTCGGGGTGAGCCCCCCGTCGAACAGCGCCGCGCACAGCTCGACGCGCTGGGCGCCGGCCTTCTCGGCGGCGACGGCGCCCGCGACGCTGTCGATGCAGACCTCGTAGGTGAGGCTCACGAACGTCCTTCCGGGATGGTGCGGATCTCGCCCACCGGGCGCCCGCCGCCGAGAACGGGGACGGTGCCCAGCGGGTCGGCCGGGGTGGTGTCGGCGCCGAGCGCGGCGAGCGCGCGCAGCGCGATGGCGGTGGTGGCGCGGGGGCTGCCGTCGATGACCTTCACCGCGACGGCGCGGCCCTCGGCGGTGGCGGCGACGAGCACGCCCTCCGCGCCGCCCTTGACGACCGAGCCGGGCAGCGCCCGCATGAACTCGGTGTTGACGTGGCCCGTCCCGCCGACGTACTCGGGGTGGGCGCGCATGGCGTCCGCGACCGGGCGGGCGTCCCCGGCGAGGACGAGGGACCGCGCGGCCCGGGCCAGGCCGGTCAGGGTGAGGCCGAACAGCGGCGCGCCGCACCCGTCGATCGCGACGGGGGAGGGGTCCTCCCCGGCGCAGTCGGCCATCACCTGCCGCACCAGCTGCTGCAGGGGGTGCGACGGGTCGAGGTAGGTGTCGAGCGGCCAGCCGTTGGCGGCGCACGCGGCGAGCATGGCGGCGTGCTTGCCGGAGCAGTTCATCCGGACCCGCGACTCGCCCTCGCCCGCCCTGATCAGCGCGTTCCGCGTCGCCTCGTCCTCGGGCCAGGACGGCGGGCACCGCAGCGCGTCCGCGCCGAGTCCGGCGTCCGACAGGATCCCCTCGACGGTCTTGACGTGGAAGTCCTCGCCGGTGTGGCTGCCCGCCGCGATCGCGAGGCGCTCCCCGTCCAGCGGCGCGCCCGCCTTCAGGCAGGCGAGCGCCTGGAACGGCTTGGTCGTGGAGCGCGGCAGGACGGTCTCCCCGACGGCGCCCCGCGCGTGGGCGAGGGTGCCGTCCGGGGCGAGTCCGGCGACGCTGCCGTAGTGGCGGCTCTCGGGGAAGCCGTTGCGCACGACCTCCGCCAGTACTTCGTACATGTCGGTCCTCACGGTCGCGCCGCCGGGGCGGCCTCGCGGACGGCGCGGGACGGACGGGTCCGCTGCCGCGCCTCCAGCGTCCGCGCGAGCTTGGCCAGCGACGCGTTGATCACCAGGTAGATCAGCGCGATCACCAGGTAGGTCTGGATGAGCAGATGGTTGTAGTTCGCCAGCACCTTCCCGCTGTAGAGCAGTTCGGCGTAGCTGACGACGTACCCGAGCGAGGTGTCCTTCAGCAGCCCGGCGGACTGGCTGACCAGCGACGGCAGGACGCGCCGCGCCGCCTGCGGCAGCACGACCAGCCGCATCGCCCGCCCGCGGGTCAGGCCCAGCGCGAGCCCCGCCTCCAGCTGCCCGCGCTCCACCGACCGGATCCCGGCCCGGAAGATCTCGGCGAACGCGGCGGCGTTGGACACCGACAGCGGGACGACGAGCTTCCAGAACAGCGGGAGGTCGAGGCCGTACTTCGGCAGCGCGAACAGCACGATGTAGACCAGCAGCAGCGCCGGTACCGTCCGGACGATCTCGACGTAGGCCGCCGACGGGACGCGCAGCCACCGCGCCGGCGACAGCCGCCCGAGCGCGAGCGCGACGCCCGCCGCCGTGGCGAGGACGATCGACACGGCCGCGGCGTACAGCGTGGAGCGAAGGCCCTCCAGCAGGTACCCCCACATCGGCCACGTCCCGTACGGGCGCCACCGGTCGGCGCCGAGCTGGCCGTTCTCGCCGAACTGGCGCAGCGCGAGCGCGACCAGGACGGCGCCGCCGAGCAGCGTCAGCGCGGTGGCGATCCGGATGCGGCGCCGGGCGCGGGGGCCCGGCTCGTCGAACAGCAGGCGCGAGGAGCTCATCGCAGGATCGCCAGCTTCCGTTCCAGGCCGCCGGTCACCAGGCCGAAGACCGCCGACAGCGCCATGTACGCCAGGCCCGCCGTCACGAAGATCCAGATCGGCTGCGCCTCGGCGAGGTTGACCCGGTTCGCGGCGGCGGTCAGCTCGACCACGCCGACCGCGGCGGCCAGCGCCGTGTTCATCAGCGTCATGATCGCGATGTTGCCGAGCGGCTGGACGACCGTCCGCAGCGCCTGCGGGAGGACGACCAGCCGCAGCGACTGGACGAACGTCAGCCCGAGCGCGCGGGCGGCCTCGCCCTGCCCGGCCGGCACCGCGTTGATCCCGGAGCGGATCGCCTCGGCCGTGTACGCCCCCTGGTAGAGGGCGATCACGATGACCGAGGTGGTGAACAGCCCGGCGATCACCCCGATCTCGGGGAGCCCGAACACGGCGATGACGAGCCACACCAGCAGCGGGATGTTCTGCAGGACCTCGACGTAGGCCATCCCGGCGGCGCGCAGCACGCGCACCGGGCTGACCCGCATCGCGGCGACGGCGATCCCCGTCGCGAGGGCTCCGGCGAGGGCCAGCAGCGTCAGCTCGACGGTGAGCAGGAGGCCGTCGCCGAACTCCCCGAGGTGGTCGGTGATGACGTTCATGACAGGGCGGGGCCTCCGCTCACTCCGAGCCCGGGGCCGAGCCGATCGCGGGCGGCTGCGGCGCCTCGCCCTGCACGACCGTCCCGATCGAGTTCTTCCAGACCTTCGCCCACAGGCCCGACTGCTGGATCTGCTTGAGCCAGTCGTTGACGAACTGCTTCATCTGCGCGTCGCCGTGCTTGAGGCCGATGCCGTACGGGTCGCTGGTGAACGGCTTGCCCTGGATCTGGATGGAGGGGTCCTGCTTGGCGGTCGCCAGCAGCACGGCCTCGTCCTGGACGTAGGCGTCGCCGCGCCCCTGCTTGAGCGCCTGCACGCACTCGGGGTCGCTGCCGAACGTGACGATCTTCGCGCCCGGGGCGGCCTTCTTGATGGCCGGGATCGCCGGGGTGTTGGCGCCCGCGATGACGGTCTTGCCCTTCAGGTCGGCGGGGGCCTTGATCCCGGTCTCGTCCTTCTTGGTGGCGATGACCAGGCCGGAGCTGTAGTACGGCCCGGCGAACGCGACCTGCTTGGCACGTTCCGGAGTGATGCTGTAGGTCTGGAACACCACGTCCACGGTGCCGTTGGACAGCAGCGCCTCGCGGGTCTCCGACGCCGAGTTGACGATCTTCACGTTGGGCTTGCCGATGATGTACTTGGCGAGCAGCCGGCCGAAGTCGGCGTCCAGCCCCTCGACCTTCTTCGTCGCCGGGTTCTGCTGGGACAGCAGCGGCGCGTCCAGCGAGCCGCCCACGACGAGCTCGCCGCGCTGCTTGATCTTCTCCATGGTGGAGCCGGCGGGCAGGTTCGCGGCGACCGGGGCCGAGGCCGCCAGGTCGTCGCCGCTGCCGCCGCCGGAGCCGGGCACCGCGGAGTCGGAGTCGCCGCCGGAGCAGGCCGCCAGGCCCGTCAGCGACAGCGCGGCCACCGCGGCCACCGCCGCCCGCCGCATCCCCGCAGGGGTACGCACCATGATCATCAACCTTTCTCGGGTGGCGCGCCATGGGCGGCGCGCCGGGGTCGCACTAGTGGCTGAGGACCTTGGCCAGGAAGTCCCGGGCCCGGTCGCTGGCGGGGGAGTCGAAGAAGGCGGCCGGCGCGCCGGTCTCGACGACCTCGCCGTCCGCCATGAACACGACGCGGTCGGCGACCCGGCGGGCGAACCCCATCTCGTGGGTGACGACCACCATCGTCATGCCGTCGCGGGCGAGGCCCGTCATCACCTCGAGGACCTCGCCGACCATCTCGGGGTCGAGCGCCGAGGTCGGCTCGTCGAACAGCATCGCCTTCGGCCGCATCGCGAGCGCGCGGGCGATCGCGGCGCGCTGCTGCTGGCCGCCCGACAGCTGCGCGGGCAGCTTGCCGGCCTGCTCGCCGATGCCGACCCGGTCGAGCAGCTCGCGCGCGGTCCGCTCGGCCTCGGCGCGCGAGACGCCGCGCACCCGGGTGGGCGCGAGCGTCAGGTTCTCCAGGACGGTCTTGTGCTGGAACAGGTTGAACGACTGGAACGCCATGCCGACGTCCGCGCGGAGGCGGGCGAGGGCGCGGCCCTCCTCGGGCAGCTCCTCGCCGTCGATGCGGACGACGCCGGAGTCCGGCGTCTCCAGCCGGTTCAGGCACCGGCACAGCGTCGACTTGCCCGACCCGGACGGGCCGACCACCACGACGACCTCGCCGCGGGCCACGTCCAGGTCCACGTCGCGCAGGGCCGTGTGATCGCCGAAGCGCTTGTACAGGCCGCGAACCTCGATCATTCGGTCACCTTCGTTCCAACTTCCTTCGAAATCGAAGTCAAAGAGGACGATAGAGCGTCAAATCGACGTAAGTCAACGCGTTGCCGTACCAAGTTCGCGCATGCTATCTATCTGGGGTGCGTAACAGCAGAGACGACGGACCGGCGGCACTCGTGCGGCTGGTGGCGACCGGCCAGGCGGAGTCGCGGGCCGAACTCGCCCGGCTCTCCGGCCTCGCCGCCTCCAGCGTCTCGCTGCGGGTCGAGCAGCTCATCGAGGCCGGCCTGTTCGCAGAGGAAGGCGCCGGGGCCTCGCGCGGGGGCCGGCGGCCCCGCCGCCTTCGGCTCGCCCGCGAGGCGGGCGTGCACCTGGTCGCCGACCTCGGCGCGCACCACGCCCGCCTCGCGGTCGCCGACCTCGCGGGGACGCCCCTCGCACTGTCCGACCTCGCGTGCGACATCGCCGTCGGGCCCGAGGAGACGCTGGCGGCGGTCCTGCGCAGCCTGCACGCCCTCGCCGGCGACCACGGCCTGCGCGACGTCCCCGTCCGCGGCGTCGGGATCGGGCTTCCCGGTCCGGTCGACCCGGCGACGGGCCAGGTCGTCTCGCCCTCGCGCATGCCCGGCTGGAACGACTTCCCCGTCCGCGACTACGCGGCCGGCCTCGCCGGCGTCCCGGCCCTGGTCGAGAACGACGCCAACCTCATGGCCGTCGGCGAGCACCGCGCGTCATGGCCGGCGCTCGACAACGTGATGGTCATCAAGCTCGGCAGCGGCATCGGCTGCGGCGTCATCGTGGACGGGCGGCTGCACCGGGGGCGCGGCGCGGCGGGCGACATCAGCCACGTCCGGATCCTGTCCGAGGCCACCGTCGACTGCTCCTGCGGCCACCCCGACTGCCTGGAGGCCCACGCCAGCGGCGCCGCCCTCGCCGCGTCCCTGGCCGCCCAGGGCATCGAGGCCGACAACCCGTCCCGGATCGTCGACCTCGTCACCGACGGCGTCCCCCAGGCGACCAGCGCGGTGCGCACGGCCGGGCGCCTGATCGGCGACGTGCTGACCGCGCTCGTGAACTTCTTCAACCCCGACGCGCTCGTCATCGGCGGCAGCCTGTCCAACGCCGAGCCGCTGGTCGCGACGATCCGGGGGGTCATCTACGAGCGCTGCCTGCCGCTCGCCACCCGCAACCTGGAGATCGCCACCTCCCGCGCGGGCCGCGACGCCAGCATCCTCGGCGCCGGCCACCTGCTCCTCGGCGCCGCGGACGAGTGGATCGACCGCGCTCTGGAGCGCTGAGGGGCTACGCCCCCGCCGACGCCGACAGCGCCTCGCGGGCCGTCGCCACGTCCGGCGCGATCGCGACGCGGCGCTGGAGCCCCGCCACCTCCGACACCCGGCGGACGATCCCGCGCGGCGGCAGCACCACCCACATGGGCACGCCCAGTTCGGTCGCCCGCATCTGCGACCGCGTGATGACGTTCAGGCCGTTGGAGTCGCAGAACGTGCAGCCGGTCAGGTCGAGGATCAGTGCGGGCGTCCCGGCGTCCAGAAGCCGGACGGCCTGGGCGAGGACGGCCTCGCCGTTGCTGAGGTCGACCTCGTCCGGGAACGTCAGCGTCCCGCAGGTCTCCGTGCGCTCCACGCGCCCCACTCCGAGATCCATGACTCGCCCCAAAGCCGATTTCCTCACCTGGATGACAACGGGGGGTACTTCACTGCGACTGTAAGCTCCAAAGCTGGACGAAACCTGAAAGAAAGAGTCAAGTCTAGGACCTCCCTCACCCATATCGCCGACGATCCCGTTCACTAGCGATTGATCCTGTTTTGTCGAGTTGGAGGACGCGTGCCGGAGCCGCTCACCCTCGCCGGCGTCCAGCCGCCCTCCACGTCCCACGACGTGGCGGCGAACGTGGCGGAGCACGTCCTGACCATTCATGCCGCCCACTCCAGGGTGGTCCTCTTTCCCGAGCTCTCCCTGACCGGATACGAACTTGACGCTCAGGACGTCGTCCCGGATGACCCCCGCCTGGAACCTTTGATCGAAGCGTGCGCGTCCTCGAACACCGTCGCCCTCGTGGGCGCCCCGGTCGGCGGGAGCATCGCGATGCTCCGGGTGGACTCCACCGGCATCACGGTCGCCTACCGCAAGATGTGGCTGGGCCACATCGAGGCGGACCATTTCGAACCGGGCGAGAAGCCCGCCGTCATCACCGTCGACGGCCGCCGCCTCGGCCTCGCCATCTGCAAGGACACGGGCGTCCGGCGCCACGCGGCCGACACCGCCGCGCTCGGCCTCGACGCCTACCTCGGCGGCGTGTGCGAGGACGACGCGGACGTCCTCGCGAACCGGTCCCGCCGCATCGCCGCCGAGCACGGCGTCTGGGTGGCGTTCGCCAGTTTCGCGGGCATGACGGGCGGCGGCTACGAGCCGGCCGCCGGAGGCTCCAGCATCCGCACCCCGGCGGGCCTCGTCGCCGCCCAGGCGGGCCCGGAACCCGGCGGCATCGCCCGGGCGGTCCTGGTCTGACTACCGCCCTTGTCGCCCCAAAGCCCTATATTTCCCCCTACGCCTGCACGTCGCGCGGACCCGGGGGTGGGAATGAGCTCGGACCCAGTCGTCATCGACGGCGGCGACCGTTCCTGCGTGCGCCTCCTGCTCGAACTGCGCGGCCACATCGCCGGCCTGGCGCCCGGGACCGTCGTCCACCTCATCGCCGCCGACCCGGCGGCCCCCATCGACCTGCCCGCCTGGTGCCACCTGACCGGCCACCACTACCTGGGCCCCGTGGACGGCGCGCCCACTCCCACCTACGCGCTCCGGGTGGCGGCCGACGCCCGCCCGACCTCCCCGGAATCTCCCTGGCGCCCCCGCTGACCTCCGCGGCGCCTCCCCAAGCCCCGGCCGGCGGGCGGCCTCAGCACAGCGGACAGCGGCCGGCCCGGGCTCTCTGATTCCTGCCCCGGTCGTCGACGGAAACGCTCCAAGAGTTCTCAGCCCTCGCCTTCCGCGCGCCGCGCCGCGGTCCGGACGGCGTCCGCCATGGTCGCGTCGCCCTGGGCCCGGTAGCCCGCGATGACGCCCGCGATGTCGGCCTCGGGGCGGTTCTGGCTCATCTTCGCCTTGGCCTCGACGCGGGTGACGCGCAGCTCCAGGCCCACGATCGCGCGCAGCTGACCGGCGACGAACGCGGGCGGGGCGTCGTCGACCGCCCAGGACGGGTCGCGGCCCCGCTCGTGGCGTTCGGTCAGGCGGCGGACCATCGACTCCACCCATGCCGGGTCGTCGTGCACGACGAGGCGGCCGTAGACGTGGGCGGTGAGGTAGTTCCACGTCGGCACCACGCGCCCGTGCTCGGCCTTGGACGCGTACCAGGACGGCGACACGTACGCGTCCGGCCCGTGGACGATGAGCAGCGACTCCCCGGACGCGGGCTCGCGCCACTGGTCGTTGTTGCGCGCCACGTGCGCCAGCACCGCGCCGTGCTCGCCGACCGACGGGTCATACAGGACGGGCAGGTACGTCGCGGTCAGCCCCCGCGGGGAGACGGTGACGAGGTCGGCCGCCCCGCACCCGGCCAGCAGCTCCCTGACCTCGGCGTCGTCCGCCGAGAAATGCGCCGGTACGTACATGGACGCGACGCTACTCCACGGCGATGTCGGGGCCGCGTGCGAAGCTGGTGGGGTGAGCGCCGATGAAGAGCGTGACGGGGTTCGGCTGACGAACCTCGACCAGCCCCTGTTCGAGGGGGCGGACGCGACGAAACGCGACCTGGTCGACTACCTGGACGCCGTCGCCGGCTGCCTGGTCCCGCAGATCGAGGGCCGGCCGCTGTCGGTCAAGCGCGTGCTGCGCGGCCAGAAGCCGTTCATGCAGAAGAACACGCCGAAGTACACCCCGTCCTGGGTGCGGACGGTGGCGGTCTGGGCGGCGACGTCGCAGCGGGAGGTGTCCTACGCGCTGTGCGACGACCGCCGCACGCTGCTGTGGTTCGCGAACCAGCGCGCCGTCGAGTACCACCCGCCGCTCGTGCGCGCCGAGACGTGGGACAGGCCCACCCACCTGGTCATCGACATCGACCCGCCCGGCGAGGACGCGTTCGGCGACGCGGTCGCCGCCGCCCACCTCGTGCGCCGCGCGATGGACGACTCGGGCCTGCGGGGCGCCGTCAAGACCAGCGGCGCCAAGGGCGTCCACGTGTTCGTCCCCCTGGACGGCGCCACGCGCGTCGAGGACGTCGCCGCCGCGACGCGCGCCCTGGCCGTCCGCGCCGAGCGGCTCGACCCCGACCTGGTCACGACGGCGTTCATCCGCGAGGACCGCGGCGGCAAGGTGTTCCTCGACTCGACCCGCGCGGGCGGCGCGACCGTCGTCGCCGCCTACAGCCCGCGGATCCGTCCGGGCACGCCCGTCTCGTTCCCCGTGGCCTGGGACGACCTCGACCGCGTGGCGCCCTCCGACTTCACCATCCGCACGGCCGCCGCGGCGCTCGCGGGGCGCGACGTCTGGACCGGCCTCATGCCGGAGCCGCAGGCGGTCCCCGCCGACCTGGTCGAGCAGGGCCACACGATCCCGATCGCCCGGGTCCAGGCGATGCACGAGGGCAAGCGCCGGGCCCGGGCGCGCCGCGACGGCTAGCGGAGCCGCTCAGGAACCGAGCACCACGGGCAGCGTCCGGTGGCCGTTGGAGATGAACGACTCGACCGGCCTCAGGTCGGCGGGGTCGACGGCGAGCGCCATGTCGGGGAAGCGGGCGAAGAGCGCCGGCAGCGCGATCTCCGCTTCCAGCCGCGCGAGGTGGGAGCCGACGCAGTAGTGCACGCCGTGCCCGAACGAGATGTGCTCCTTGTTCGCGCGCCTGAGGTCGAACAGGTCGGCGTCGTCGCCGTGCAGGGCGAGGTCGCGCCCCGCGGCGGCGTAGGCGGCGAGGATCGCCTCGCCCTTGCCGATCGTCACGCCGTCGACGTCGATGTCCTCCACGGCGTAGCGCAGCGGCAGGTTCGCGACCGGCGCCTGCCACCGCAGCGACTCCTCGATGACCTCCGTCCACGGCACCTCGCCGGACCGGACGAGCGCGTACTGCTCCGGGTGCGTCAGCAGCGCCGTGATCGCCTGGTCGAGCAGGTTCACCGTCGTCTCGTGCCCGGCGGAGATCATCAGGATCAGCGTGTCGACCAGCTCCTGCTCGCTCAGCCGCGAGCCGTCCTCGTCGCGGGAGGAGATCAGCACGCCGGCCAGGTCGTCGGCGGGCTCGCGCCGCCGGAACGCGACGAACTCCTGGAGGATCCCGTACATCTCGGTCTGGTTGGCGAAGGCCTCCTCGGCGGTCAGCGCCGTGTTGAAGACGCCGTCCACGCAGCGGCGCAGCGCGGGCCGGGTCTCGTCGGGGACGCCGAACAGCCGGCAGATCACCTCGATGGGCAGCGGGTAGGCGAACGCCTCGCGCAGGTCGGCGCGGCCGCCGGGGGAGGCGGCCAGGCCGTCCAGGAGCGACCGGGTGATCTCCTCGACGTCCGGCCGCAGCGCCTCGGTGCGGCGCGGGGTGAACGCCCGCGAGATGATGGTGCGGAGCCGCCGGTGGTCGTCGCCGTAGGCGGTGAACATGTTCCGCACCGAGACCCACAGGCTCAGCGGCCAGTCCTCCGCGATCTCACCGTTGATCCATTTCGTCCAGTGCAGGTTCGGATTCTTGGACACCCGCGGGTCGGCCAGCAGTCGTTTCAGCTGCTCCTGGCCGGTCACCGCCCAGGCGACGACGCCTCCGGGCAGTTCCACGGGGGTCACCGGCCCCCGCGACCGCAGCTTCGCGGCCTCTCCCTGGACGTCGCTGCCGGCCGGGTCGATGACGAGCGGGATCTCCATTGAGGTCCTCTCCAAGCGGGATATGGAACATGTCCGTAACGACATGCATGCGATGAGCGACGGGTGCCAACGTAAGGGGTCGTGGCGCCTTACCGCCAATTCACCTGGAAATGGACGCGTCCCGCTCGTTTCGGCCTTTCCTTAAACCGCTGTACGGAAATCCTCAGGCCGGGACTCGGGGAGGAGCCGGGCCCGATCCGGTTCAGCCGGCGGCCGAGGCGAGGCCGGGCGGGGCGGCGGCGAGGGCCCGCTGGATGGCCTCGACGAGCGCCAGCGCCGACTCCTCGGTCAGCTCGACCGCGACGCGCGCGGACGGCCCTTCCCCGGCGTTGGTGAAGTCGATGTTCACGGTGTGCTCGTGGCAGGCGTGGTACGGGTGGTCGACGTAGACCGCGCCGCCGGTCAGCGTGAACCAGCCGTTCGCGCCCTTGGCCGCGCCGTCCAGCTCCATCTTCACCGTCTGGTAGGTGCACATGGGGTCTCCTCTCAGGCGCCGAGGTGGCGGCCGAGGAAGGCGAAGATCTTCTCCCAGCCGTCCTTGGCCGCGGCGGGACGGAACGCGGGCCGCTCGACGGCGAAGAACGCGTGCCCCGCGCCGGGGTAGCTGTGGAACTCGTGCTCCTTGCCGAGCCTGGTCAGCTCGGCGTCCAGCGCGGCGACCTCGTCGGGCGCGGGGAAGCGGTCCTCCTCGCCGAACAGGCCGAGCAGCGGGCACGACAGGCCGGGCGCCTTGGACAGGATCGACCGGGCGGAGGTCGGGTAGTCCTCGGGCGGATCGCTGACGACGAAGGCGCCGTAGCAGTCGACGGCCGCGTCGAGGTCCAGCTCGCAGGCCGCCAGGAACGCGTGCCGCCCTCCCGAGCAGTGCCCGATCACCCCGATCCGGCCGCTGGCGTGGTCGAGCGAGTTCAGATGCGCGGCGGCACCGGCGACGTCGCCGACGAGCTGCTCGTCCGGGACACCGCCCTTGGCGCGGGCCGCGGCCGCCTGGTCGTCCGGACTGACGCCCGCGCCCTCGCGCGAGTACAGGTTCGGGGCGATCGCGGCGTACCCGTGCGCCGCGAACGTCCGGACGAACTCCTTGGTGCCGGGGTCGTAGCCGGGCATGTGGTGGATCACCACGACGCCGCCGCGCGGGGCGTCGCTTAGCGGCCGCGCCAGGTAGGCCTCCAGCTCGTCCTCGCCGTGCCCGGTGATGGAGACCGTGCCGGCCCACATCGCGTCGCTCATGCTCGAAGCTCCGTTCCTCAGCGGGGTCCGCGCGCACGCCGTGCTCTCACCGGCGTGCGGACCGTGACAGTCTCTCGCATACCCCCGTGAGGCTCAGGCGTTCAGCGCGCCCGCGCCGAGGAGGCCGAACAGCAGCAGGCCGACGACGATCCGGTAGACCACGAACGAGGTGAAGCTGTGCCGCGCCACGAACCGCAGCAGCCAGGCGATGGAGGCGTAGGCCACGACGAACGACACCGCCGTGCCGACCGCGAGCGGCAGGACTCCGGCGCCCGAGCCGAGCGCGCTCGGCAGCTCGTAGATGCCGGCGCCGGTCAGCGCCGGGATGCCCATGAAGAACGACAGGCGGGTCGCGGCGACCCGGTCGAGGCCGAGCATGAGACCCGTCGACATCGTCGCGCCCGACCGGGAGAAGCCGGGGAACAGCAGGGCGAGGATCTGCGACGAGCCGATCAGCATCGCGTCGGTGAGGGACGTGTCGTCCTCGCCGCGCTTGTGCGTGCCGAGCCGGTCGGCGGCGAACATCACGGCGCTGCCGCCGATCAGGGACCCGGCGACCACCCACAGCGAGGCGAGCGGGCCCTCGATGAGGGGCTTGGCGGCGACCCCGACGATCACGACCGGGATGGTGGCGTAGATGACCCACCAGGCGAACTTGTAGTCGTGGTGGTAGCGCTCGGAGGGCCGGGCGATCCCGACGCCCCACGCCTTGACGATCCGGACGATGTCGGAGAGGAAGTACACCAGTACCGCCGCGATCGCGCCGACCTGGATCACCGCGGTGAACCCGACCACGGCCTTGTCGTCCACCGGGATGTCCATCAAACCCTCGGTGATCTTCAGATGCCCGGTCGAGGAGACCGGGAGGAACTCGGTCAGGCCCTCCACGATCCCGAGGACGATCGCCTGCCCGACATTGATCACGCTCAAGGACCCGGTTCCTCTCCGACCTGCGCTGGCTTCGGGCCGAGCCTACTGCCGCGCCGCGGCCGGATCCCGCGACGGGAACGATAACTTCACTGATCGTTAACCCGGCGGACCGCCTCCGGACACGCTCGGCTCCGGCCGGCCTGGTCCGGGCGTGTGCTACCGGCCGGAGCCGGCCAGGGCGGCGACGGCCGCGAGGTCGCGCCAGGCGTCGCCGGGGCGCAGCGTCTCGTCCGGGTCGCCGTTGAAGGGATCGAGGAGGACCGTGCCCGCGCCGAGCAGCCGCAGTTGCTCCAGGTCGTCGGCGACCTGGTCGACCGTCCCCTCTCCCGCGAGCCGGTCGGGACCGGTGACGGGGGAGGACGTCAGCCGCAGGGCGATGCGGGGCTCCAGGCCGGGCATCGGGCGCCCCTGCTCGTCCGCGACGGTCTTCAACCGCTCCAGCGCACCGCGGAGCCAGGGGAGGGCGAAGCGCAGGGGGTGCCAGGCGTCGCCGACGCGCACGGCCCGGCGGAGCGCGGCGTCGCTGTTGCCGCCGATCCAGAGGGGGATCCGCCCCGCGCGGTAGTCGCCCTCGTCCTCCCACGCGGCGCGGATCGCCCGCAGGTACTCGTCGGTGAGGGCGCCGCGCCGGGTGTACGGGACGCCGAGCGCGGCGTACTCCTCGCGGGCCCAGCCGACCCCGGCGCCGAGGACGAACCGCCCGCCGCTCAGGTCGTTGAGGTTGGCGGCCATGCGCGCGATGAGCAGCGGATGCCGGTACGGGACGACCAGCACGGTGGTGCCGAGCCGCACCCGCTCGGTCACGCCGGCGAGCCAGGAGAGCGTGGTGAACGGCTCGTAGAACGGCGCCGGGTACTGCGCGGCGACGTCGGCCGTGATCGCGACGTGGTCGGAGACCATCAGCAGGTCGAAGCCGAGGCCCTCGACCGTCCGCGCCCACTGCCGCAGGACGCCCGGGTCGGTGCCGGGGCCGAAGTTGGGGACGTTCACACCGAGGCGCATCGCCCCAGGCTAGCGGCATGGTCCAGCGGGCCGGGAGGCTCGGTCAGGGGCGGGGCCAGGGGCTCCCGGCGAGGCGCTCGATGTCGGTGTTGAAGCGCTGGAGGAAGGAGGCGAAGGCCTCGACCTCCTCCGCCGTCCAGTCCGCCATGATCTTGTCGATGCCGGCGGTGATCTGGCCGCGCTCGCTGTCGAGGCGGCGCTCGCCCTCGCCCGTGATGCGGAACTTGCGGGCGATGCCGCCGGCCGGGTCGGGGATGCGCTCGACGAGGCCGTCGCGCAGCATGGCCGAGGTCTGCCGGTTCAGCGTCGAGGGGTCCAGGTCGAAGGCCTCGCTGAGCTGCCGGATCGACATGGGGCCCTCGATGCGGATGCGGCTCAGCAGGATGTAGGCGCTGCGCTCCAGCAGGCCGCCCTCGCGCCGGGAGCGCCGGGTGGCCAGGCTGTGCCGCCCGAGCAGCATGGTCTCGTACTCGATCAGATCCGTGGGCTTGTGCATGCCGGTCCTTCTCCCGGACGCGGTCCGCCCGGGTCGCTCCTGCCTGGATGCTCGCACCCCATGACTACCACAGGGATGTGCGTCGTACATAAGTTGTGCATCGACCATAACGTATGTATGGTGCACAAGTTCCTCGACCCGACAGAAGGGATGTCACGTGGACGAGTCCGCGCCCGCCGTCCGACCCGGCGGGATCGTCGGCGTTCTCGCCGTGGGCGGCATCGTCGCCGCGTTCATGCAGACCCTCGTGGTGCCGCTGATCGCCGAGCTGCCGCGGCTGCTGCACACCACGGCCTCCAACGCGACCTGGGTGGTCACCTCGACGCTGCTGGCCTCCGCGGTCGCGATGCCGATGATCGGGCGGCTCGGCGACCTGTACGGCAAGCGGCGGATGCTGCTGGTCTGCATGGTGCCGCTCATCACCGGGTCGGTGATCTGCGCGCTGGCCGGCTCGCTGGTCCCGATGGTCGTCGGCCGGGGCCTGCAGGGCGTCGGCATGGGCATGATCCCGCTCGGCATCAGCGCGCTGCGCGACCTGCTGCCGCCCGAGCGGCTGGGGTCCTCGATCGCGCTGCTGAGCTCGTCCATGGGCATCGGCGGGGCGTTCGGCCTGCCGCTCGCGGCCGTCATCGCGGACAACATGAGCTGGCGGGTGCTGTTCTGGGGCTCGGCCGCGATGAGCGCGCTCGTCGCCACGCTGATCTACCTGCTGGTGCCGGCCACGCCCGTCCAGGCCCGGGGCCGCTTCGACGCCGTGGGAGCGGTCGGCCTCGGCATCGGCCTCGTGTGCCTGCTGCTCGGCGTCTCCAAGGGCGCCGACTGGGGCTGGGCGAGCGGCACGACCATCGGGCTGTTCACCACCACGGTCGTCGTGCTGCTGGCGTGGGGCTGGTGGGAGCTGCGGACCCGCGAGCCGCTGGTCGACCTGCGCGTCACCGCGCGCACCCAGGTGCTGCTCACCAACGCGGCCTCGGTCGTGATCGGGTTCTCGATGTACGCCCAGTCGCTGATCGTGCCGCAGCTGCTGCAGCTGCCGAAGGCGACCGGGTACGGGCTGGGCCAGTCGATGGTGGCCGCCGGCCTGTGGATGGTGCCGTCCGGCCTGCTGATGATGGCGGTGTCCCCGCTCGGTGCGCGGCTGTCGGCCGCCCGCGGGCCCAAGGTCACCCTGGTCGCCGGGAGCCTGGTGATCGCTCTCGGCTACGGGTCGTCCACGCTGCTCATCGGCGCCGCGTGGGGCCTGATGGTCGTCACGGCGATCTGCGGCATGGGCGTCGGTCTCGCCTACGGCGCGATGCCCGCCCTCATCATGGGCGCGGTGCCGCGGTCGGAGACCGCCTCGGCCAACAGCTTCAACACGCTGATGCGCTCGGTCGGCACCTCGGTGTCGGCGGCCGTGGTCGGGGTCGTGCTGTCCCAGCTGACCATCGACCTCGGCGGGCACGTGCTGCCGTCCGAGGACGGCTTCCGCGCGGGCCTGCTGATCGGCTGCGGCGTGGCGCTGCTCGCCGGCCTCATCGCGCTGGCCATCCCCGGGCGCGGCCGCTCGGTCACCGCCGCGGCCGAGCAGGGCGCCCCGGCGGAGGAGCGCGCCGCGTCCAAGGCTTGACCCCGGGGGACGGGCCGGTCAGGGACGTGCCGGGGGCTCGCGCCGCAGGAGGTAGGTGTCCATGATCCACCCCTTGCGGGCGCGGGCCTCGGCGCGCACGGCGCGGATCCGCTCGGCCACCTCCGCGACCGGGCCGGAGACGAGGATCTCGTCGGTCGTGCCCAGGTAGGCGCCCCAGTAGATGTGGTAGCCCTCGCCCGCCTCGGCGAACGCGCAGTGCGCGTCCAGCATGACGAGGACGTCGTCGGCGGTGGGGCCCTCGGCGGCGAGGCGGCGTCCGGTGGTGACGTGGACGGGGCGCCCCACCCGCGTGAGCCCGACGCCATGCCGCGCGGTGAGCGCCGAGACGCTGCTGATGCCGGGAATCACCTCGCACTCGAACTCGGCGCCGACCTCCTCCAGCGCCGCGAGGGTGCTGTCGTAGACGCCGGGGTCGCCCCAGACGAGGATCGCGCCGGTCTGCCCGTCGGCGAGCTCACCGGTGACGAACGACTCGTAGATCCGTGCGCGCCGCGACCGCCAGTCCTCGACGGCGGCGGTGTAGGCGGCGGCGTCGCGGTCGCGGTCGGGGTCGCGGGCCTCCACGATCCGGTACGGGGGCCGGCCGTGCGCCGCGATGAGGTCGTGCCGCAGCCCGGCCAGGTCGTGCTTGGCCTCTCCCTTGTCGACGACGAGGAAGACGTCGGCGGCGGCGATCGCCTTGGCCGCCTGGAACGTCAGGTGGTCGGGGTCCCCCGCGCCGATGCCGATGATCAGAAGCCGCTTCACGGCGCCAAGTGTGCCAGAGCGCTCCTATAGGCTTCATGTCCCGTTCGACCGAGGAGGCCAGTGGACGCGCGTGTCATCACCGTCGTGGGAATCGGCGCCGACGGGTGGGACGGGCTCGCGGAGGAGTCGCGCGAGGCGCTCCGGACGGCGGAGGTCCTGTTCGGCAACCGCAGGCAGCTCGACCTCGTCCCCGGCGCCGACCGCGAGCGGGTCGCCTGGCCGTCGCCCCTGCTCCCCGCGCTGCCGGGGCTGATCGAACGGCACGAGGGGCGCGCGATCGCCGTGCTGGCGAGCGGCGACCCCATGTTCCACGGGATCGGCTCCACCCTCGCCGGGATGCTCGGCGCCGACCGGCTCCGCGTGCTGCCCCACCCGTCGTCGGCGTCGCTCGCGTGCGCCCGGCTCGGCTGGCCGCTGGACCGGGTCGACGTCCTCAGCATCGTGGGCCGTCCCGCCGCGGCGCTGAACGCGGCTGTCGCCCCCGGCCGGCGGCTCGTCGTGCTCGGCGCCGGGCGGGAGGCTCCGATCATCGTCGCCGCGGTGCTGTCGGGCCGCGGCTTCGGCCCGAGCCGGATGACCGCCCTGTGCGACCTGGGCTCGGCCGAGGAGACGATCAGGCACGGCGTCGCGCAGGAGTGGACCGAGCCCGCCGCGTCCGCGCTGACCCTCACCGCCGTCGAATGCGTGCCCGGCCCGGACGCGGCGCCGCTGCCCCGCACCCCCGGGCTCCGCGACGACGCCTTCGAGCACGACGGGCAGATCACCAAGAGCGAGGTCCGCGCGGTGACGCTGTCGCGCCTCGCTCCGCTGCCCGGCGAGCTGCTCTGGGACGTCGGCGCCGGCTCCGGCAGCGTGGCGATCGAGTGGGCGCGGGCGCACCCCGCCTGCGAGGCCGTCGCGATCGAGAGCAGCCCCCGCCGGGCCGAGCGGATCGGCGCCAACGCGGCCGCGCTGGGCGTGCCGCGCCTGCAGGTCGTGAAGGGCGAGGCTCCGGACGCGCTGGACGGCCTGCCCGAGCCGGACGCGGTCTTCATCGGCGGCGGCCTCACCGAGGCCGGGCTGCTGGAGCGCTGCTGGGACGCCCTCAAGCCGGGCGGGCGCCTGGTCGCCAACGCCGTGACCCTCGAATCGGAGGCCAGGGTGGTCGAGGGGCGCCGGCTGCTCGGCGGTGAGCTGGTCCGTGTCGGCGTCGAGCGCGCCGGGCCGCTGGGCGGGTTCACGGCCTGGCGCCCGGCGATGCCCGTCACGATCTGGACGGTCCGCAAGGAGGCCCCGTGACGGTGTACTTCGTCGGCGCGGGCCCCGGCGCCGCCGACCTCATCACCGTGCGCGGCCTGCGGGTCCTGGAGTCCGCGCCGGTCTGCCTGTACGCGGGGTCGCTGGTGCCGGCCGAGCTGCTGGAGGCGTGCCCGCCCGGCGCCCGCGTCGTCGACACCGCGAACATGACGCTGGACGGGATCGTCGCCGAGCTGACGGCCGCCCACCGCGGCGGCCTGGACGTCGCGCGGCTGCACTCCGGCGACCCGTCGGTGTTCAGCGCGGTCGCCGAGCAGATGCGCCGCCTCGACGCCGAGGGCGTGCCGTACGAGGTCGTCCCCGGCGTCCCGGCGTTCGCGGCGGCGGCGGCCTCGCTCGGGCGGGAGCTGACCGTCCCCGGCGTCGGCCAGACCGTGATCCTGACCCGGACGGCCGTGCGCGCCACCCCGATGCCGGACGGCGAGGACCTCGCGACCCTCGGCGCGAGCGGCGCCACGATGGTGCTGCACCTGGCAGTCCAGCGCATCGAGGAGGTCGCCGCCGAACTGCTGCCCCGCTACGGCGCGGACTGCCCGGTCGCCGTCGTCGCCCGCGCCAGCCGCGAGGACGAGCTGATCCTGCGCGGCACCCTCGGCGGCATCGCCGCCCTGGTCCGCGAGGCCGGGGTGCGGCGCACGGCGGTGATCGTCGTCGGGCGCGTCCTCACCGCGTCGGCGTTCCCCGACAGCCACCTCTACAGCGCCGGGCGGGACCGGGCGTGCGGCGCGTCCTGATCCTCGGCGGGACGGCGGAGGCCCGCGCCCTCGCGGCCCGCTTGACCGGCGTGCACGTCGTCTCCTCGCTCGCCGGGAGGGTTTCCGATCCGCGCCTGCCCGCGGGAGAGGTCCACATCGGCGGGTTCGGCGGCGCCGAAGGGCTCGCCGCGTGGCTGCGCGAGCACCGGATCGACCGCTTCGTCGACGCGACGCACCCGTTCGCGGAGCGGATGAGCGCCTCCGCCGAGCGCGCGTCGCGGCTGACGGGCGTGCCGCTGCTCGCGCTGCGCCGCCCCGGGTGGGACGAGGAGGACGGCGACGACTGGCGGCGCGTCCCGTCCCTGCCGGACGCTGCCGCCGCGCTGCCGGACGGCGCCCGCGCGTTCCTCACGACCGGGCGCCGCTCCATCCCGGTGTTCGCCGCGCGGGCCGGCGTGTGGTTCCTGGCGCGGTCGGTGGACCCGCCGGAGCCGCCCGTCCCGCCCAACGTGCGCGTCCTGCTGGCGCGCGGCCCCTACACCGTGGACGGCGAGCGCTCCCTGATCCGCGAGCACCGGCTGGACGTCCTGGTCACCAAGGACAGCGGCGGCGCGATGACCCGCGCGAAGCTCACCGCCGCCCGCGAGGACGGGCTGCCGGTCGTGATGGTCGACCGCCCGGCCCTCCCCGGGGGCGTCGAGGCGACCGGCGACGTGGCGGCCGCGGCGGCCTGGGCTCAGGGGTAGCGGCGCGGGGTGTAGACCACGCCCTGCCCGGTCACGCGGGTGGCGGACGACCCGACGATGAGCAGGCAGCGCATGTCGACCCGCTCGGGGTCCAGCTCGCCGAGCGTCGTCACCGTCACGCTCTCCTCCGGTCCGCCCACGTCCCGCCCGACCACCACCGGGGTCTCGGGGGAGCGGTGCTTGAGCAGCAGGTCGCGGGCCGCCGGGAGCTGGTGCCTGCGCCGGCTCGACGAGGGGTTGTAGAGGGCCAGGACCAGGTCGGCCTCGGCCGCGGCGGCGAGCCGCCGCTCCACCACGTCCCACGGCTTGAGGATGTCCGACAGCGACAGGACGCAGAAGTCGTGCCCGAGGGGCGCGCCCGCCCGGGCGGCGACGGCCTGCGCCGCCGTCAGGCCCGGAACGACCTGCACCGGCACGTCCGCGAACTCGTCTCCGGCCGCGGCCTCCAGCACGGCCGTCGCCATCGCGAACACCCCAGGGTCGCCGGAGGAGACGACGGCGACCCGGGCCCCGTCCCGCGCGAGTTCCAGCGCGAGCCGGGCCCGGTCGGCCTCCACCCGGTTGCCGGACCCGTGCCGCCGCTGCCTCGGGTTTGGCGGCACCCGGTCCAGGTAGGGGCCGTAGCCGACGAGGTCGGTCGCGGACGCCAGGACGTCCTGCGCCTCCGGGGTCAGCCAAGGCCGCCCCGCCGGCCCGAGCCCGACGACCCACACCCCGCCGGTCCCCTCCGGCCGCGCCGGGGGAGGCGCCGCGAACGAGCGCTCCGCCGGGCTCGTCAGCAGCGCGAGCGACATGTAGGGCACGTCCGCCGGGTCGACGGCGGCGAGCGGCAGGACGCGTTGCCGGTCGGTGGCGGCCCGCTCCACGTACCAGCCGTCGCCGAGCCGCCCCGCGTCCTCGAAGGCCTGCCTGACCTTGGGGAACGTCCGCCCGAGCTTGAGGACGGCCGCCGCGTCCGCGGTGCGCAGCCGCTCGGCCAGCTCCTCGCCGGGCAGCGTCCCCGGCAGGACGGTCAGCGTCTCCTCCCGCTCCACCAGCGGGCGGCCCGCCGCCGCCGACGCCGCGCTGAGCGACGTCACGCCCGGCACCACCTCGGCCGGATAGTGCGGCGCGAGCCGCTTGTGCAGGTGCATGTAGGACCCGTAGAACAGCGGGTCGCCCTCGCTGAGCACCACGACCGTCCGTCCCGCGTCGAGGTGCGCGGCGAGCCGGGCGGCGCAGTCGGCGTAGAAATCCTCCAGCGCCCCCTGGTAGCCGCCGGGATGGTCGGTGGTCTCGGTCGTCACCGGGTAGACGAGCTGCTCCTCGATCCGCCCGTCCCGCAGGTACGGTCCGGCGATCGCCCGGGCGATGCTGCGGCCGTGCCGCGCGCAGTGGAAGGCCACCACGTCCGCCTCGCCGATCAGCCGCGCCGCCTTCACCGTGACCAGTTCGGGGTCGCCGGGCCCGACGCCCACGCCGAACAGCCGTCCCGCCATCACTCCGCCTCACTGGCGACGGCGTTGACCGCCGCCGCCGTCATCGCGCTGCCGCCGCGCCGCCCGCGCACCACCAGATGGTCCAGGCCGCTCGCGGCGAGCGCCTCCTTGGACTCGGCCGCCCCGATGAACCCGACCGGGATCCCGAGGACCGCCGCCGGGCGAGGCGCGCCCTCCTCCACCAGCTCCAGCAGCCGGAACAGCGCGGTCGGCGCGTTGCCGATCGCGACGACCGCGCCGCCGAGCCGGTCGCGCCACAGCTCCAGCGCCGCCGCGCTGCGCGTGGTCCCGAGCCGCTCGGCCAGCCCGGGCACTTCCGGGTCGCCCAGGGTGCAGACGACCTCGTTGCCGGCGGGCAGCCGCGCGCGGGTCACGCCGGAGGCGACCATCCGCGCGTCGCACAGCACCGGCGCGCCCGCCAGCAGCGCCGCCCGGGCCCGCGCCACCACCCCCGGCGACCAGGCCAGATCCTCCACGAGGTCGGTCATGCCGCAGGCGTGGATCATGCGGACCGCGACCCGCGCCACGTCGTCCGGCAGTCCCGCCAGGTCGGCCTCCGCGCGGATCGTCGCGAACGACCGCCGGTAGATCTCGGCGCCGTCCCGGACGTAATCGATCACTGCTGTCCCTCCGCCGTCCTCAGCTCGACCGGGCCGCGGGGTATCCCGCAGCGCCGCTCGCATCCCGTCCAGTGGACGGGCGTCTCGGGCGCGCGGCCGAGGCCGGCGACGAAGCGCCGCGCCTCGCCCTGCACGTCGCCGCGCGACTTCGCGCATCCGGGGCTCCCGGTGCAGGCCGTCACGCCGACCCAGGGCGACGCGGGGTCGGTCGCGAAGCCCGCCGCCGCGAGCGCCGCCGCCGTGCGCCGCGCCTCGCCGCGGTCCAGGTCCCGCAGCACGACGCTGCGCCAGGGCGTCACCCGCACCTCGTCCGCGACTGCGGCGAGCGCCTCGGCCTGCGCGCCGGACAGCCGGCCGAGCGGGGCCACGGCCTCCAGCGCGGCGCGCCCGTCCCGCTGCGCGACGATCCCGGCGTGCGGCGGCGCGGGATCCGGGCGCGGCGGCGTCTCTCCCACGGCCGCGCCCAGCCGCTCGGCGACGAGCCGGGCGCCGTCCGGGACCTCCGCGAGCCGCCAGGCGTCGCCCCGGATCTCCAGGAACGCCTCCGCCGCCGCGAGCAGTGCCGCGACGGGATCGCCGGGGACGGGCCCGAGCCGCGTCCCGGCCAGCCGAAGGCCGCCGGGAGCGAGGGCCGCGTCGGCGTCCAGCGCGGCCGTGTCGCCGGTTCCGTCGTCGAGCGCGAACAGGAACCGCCCCGGCAGCCGGGCCAGCCCCGGACGGGCGCACAGCGCCTCGTCCAGCGCCGTGACCAGCGGATCCGTGGCGAGGGCGCCGTGCGGGCCGCGCCCGCCGAGCGGGGACGCGACGATGTTGCGCACCCGCTCGTGGGTCGCCGACGGGAGCAGCCCCGCGGTGGCCAACCGGGCCGCGAGGGCCGCCGGGTCGCGGACGCCGCGCACCTGGAGGTTGCCGCGGGAAGTGAGTTCGATCACGTCCCGGCCCAGCTCGCGTGCGGCGGCGCCGAGCACCGCGAGCTGCGCGGACGACACCGCGCCGCCCGGGACGCGGACGCGCGCGAGCGGCCCGTCGGCGGCGTCGTGGGTGCGCAGCGCCCCGGGGCACGCGTCGGGACGGGCTCTGACATTCGGCACGGGGAGGATGTTAACCACAGTTTGCAGGGCGACCGCGCTGCCGTACTCTTCTGCTCAGGCGATGGCAATGGGAGGAAGCCGGTGCGAATCCGGCGCGGTCCCGCCACTGTGACCGGGGAGCGAACCCCGCTGTAGGCCACTGTCCGCGAGGACGGGAAGGCCGGGGCGAGCGTCGATCCGGGAGCCAGGAGACTCCTGCCGTCGCGACACCCGCGACCGGGGCGAGGACCCCAGGGGGAGGATGCGCCGTGCCCGAGCACAGCCGCACGGTCCTGTTGCTGTCGACGTCCGACACCGATCTGCTGAGCGCCCGCGCGTCCGGCGCCGCCTACCGGCTCGGCAACCCCGCGCGGCTCACCGCCGCCGACCTGCCCGAGCTCACCGAGGGCGCCGACCTCGTCGTGGTGCGGCTGCTCGGCGGCCGGCGCGCCTGGGAGGACGGGCTCGGCGCGCTGCTCGCGGGCCTCCGGCCGGTCGTCGTCCTCGGCGGCGAGCAGGCCCCCGACGCCGAGCTGATGGAGCTGTCCACGGTCAGCGGCGGGGTGTGCGCCGAGGCGCACGCCTACCTCGCGCACGGCGGTCCCGCCAACCTCGCCGAGCTGCACGCGTTCCTGTCCGACACCGTGCTGCTGACCGGGCGCGGCTTCGCCCCGCCGGCGCCGGCGCCGGCCTGGGGACGGCTCGACCGCGCCGCCCGCGACGGCGGCGGACCCGTGGTCGGCGTGCTCTACTACCGCGCCCACCACATGGCGGGCAACACCGCGTTCGTCGAGGCGCTGTGCACGGCCGTGGAGGACGCGGGCGGTCGCGCGATGCCGGTGTTCTGCTCGTCGCTGCGCACCGCCGAGCCCGAGCTGCTCGACACGCTCCGCCAGGCGGACGCCCTGGTGGTGACGGTGCTCGCGGCGGGCGGGTCGCGGCCCGCGACGGCCGGGGCGGGCGGCGACGACGAGGCCTGGGACGTGGGCGCGCTCGCCGCGCTGGACGTCCCGATACTGCAGGGCCTCTGCCTCACCACGAGCCGGTCCGAGTGGGAGGGCAGCGACGACGGGCTGTCGCCGCTGGACGCGGCGTCGCAGGTCGCGATCCCCGAGTTCGACGGGCGGATCATCACGGTCCCGTTCTCGTTCAAGGAGATCGACGAGGACGGGCTCACCGTCTACGCCGCCGACCCCGAGCGCGCCGCGCGGGTCGCGGGGATCGCCGTCCGGCACGGCCGGCTCCGCCACACCCCGGCCGCCGCCCGCCGCCTCGTCGTGATGCTGTCGGCGTACCCGACCAAGCACGCCCGCGTCGGCAACGCCGTCGGCCTCGACACCCCGGCGAGCACCGTCCGGCTGCTGGCCCGGCTCCGCGACGCGGGCTACGACCTGGGGGAGGGCTTCCCCGGCGTCGGCGGGCAGGACGGCGACGCCCTCGTCCACGCGCTCATCGCGGCGGGCGGGCAGGACGAGGACTGGCTCACCGAGGAGCAGCTCGCGGGCAACCCCGTCCGCATCTCCGCCGCGTCCTACGAGCGCTGGTACCGCACCCTGCCCGCCGGCCTGCGCGAGGGGATGGAGCGGCACTGGGGCCCGCCGCCCGGGGAGCTGTTCGTCCAGGACGGCGACATCGTCCTCGCCGCCCTGCGCGCCGGCAACCTCGTCGTCATGGTGCAGCCGCCGCGCGGCTTCGGGCAGAACCCCATCGCGATCTACCACGACCCCGACCTGCCGCCCAGCCACCACTACCTGGCCGCCTACCGGTGGCTGTCGGACGAGTTCGGCGCGCACGCGATCGTCCACGTCGGTAAGCACGGCAACCTGGAGTGGCTGCCCGGCAAGGCGGCGGGCATGTCGGCGTCGTGCGGCACCGACGCGGCGCTCGGCGACGTCCCGCTGGTCTACCCGTTCCTCGTCAACGACCCCGGCGAGGGCACGCAGGCCAAGCGCCGCGCGCACGCCGTCCTCGTCGACCACATGGTCCCGCCGATGGCCCGCGCCGAGACCTACGGCGACATCGCCCGCCTCGAACAGCTCCTCGACGAGCACGCGACGATCGCCGCGATGGACCCGGCGAAGCTGCCCGCGATCCGCGCCCAGATCTGGACGCTCATCCAGGCCGCCAAGCTCGACCACGACCTCGGCCTGGACGACCGCCCGCACGACACCGAGTTCGACGACTTCCTCCTGCACGTCGACGGCTGGCTGTGCGAGGTGAAGGACGCGCAGATCCGCGACGGCCTGCACGTCCTCGGCCAGGCGCCCACCGGCGCGGTCCGCGTCGACCTGGTGCTGGCCATGCTCCGCGCCCGCCAGATGTGGTCGGGCCGCGAGACGCTGCCGGGCCTGCGGGAGGCGCTCGGGCTCAGCGAGGCCGGCGGCGAGGCGCTCGCCGACGTCGACGCCGCCGAGGCCGCCGCCCGTTCCCTCGTCCAGGCCATGGAGGACGCCGGCTGGGCCGTGGACGCGGCCCGGGAGGCCGCCCGGGACGTTCCGGCGGAGAACCGCGAAGCCGTGACGCGGGTCCTGGAGTTCGCGGCCGCCGAGATCGTCCCGCGCCTGGCCCGCACGTCCGACGAGCTCGACCACGTCCTGCACGCCCTTGACGGCGGCTACGTCCCGGCGGGCCCGAGCGGGTCGCCGCTGCGCGGCCTCGTCAACGTCCTGCCGACCGGCCGCAACTTCTACTCGGTCGACCCGCGCGCCGTCCCGAGCCGCCTCGCCTGGGAGACCGGGCAGGCGATGGCCGACTCGCTCCTGGAGCGCTACCGCGCCGACCACGGGGAGTGGCCGCGCTCGGTCGGGCTGTCGGTGTGGGGGACGAGCGCCATGCGCACGGCGGGCGACGACGTGGCCGAGGTCCTCGCGCTGCTCGGCGTCCGCCCGGCCTGGGACGAGGCGTCCCGCCGCGTCACGGCGCTGGAGCCGGTCCCGCTCGCCGAGCTGGGCCGGCCGCGCATCGACGTCACCGTCCGCATCAGCGGCTTCTTCCGGGACGCGTTCCCGCACGTCGTCGCCATGCTGGACGACGCCGTCCGGCTCGTCGCCGGGCTGGACGAGCCGGACGCCGACAACCACGTCCGCGCCCATGTGCGGGCCGACCGGGAGCGGCACGGCGACGAGCGCCGCGCCACCCTGCGCGTGTTCGGGTCCGCGCCCGGCGCCTACGGGGCCGGGCTGCTGCCGCTCATCGACAGCCGCAACTGGCGCGACGACGCCGACCTCGCCGAGGTGTACGCGGTGTGGGGCGGCCACGCCTACGGCCGCGACCTCGACGGGGTGCCCGCCCGCGCCGACATGGAGAGCGCCTACCGGCGGATCGCCGTCGCCGCCAAGAACGTCGACACCCGCGAGCACGACATCGCCGACTCCGACGACTACTTCCAGTACCACGGCGGCATGATCGCCACCGTCCGCGCGCTGACCGGAAAGGCCCCCGAGGCCTACGTCGGCGACAGCACCCGCCCCGACGCCGTGCGCACCCGCACCCTCTCGGAGGAGACCGCGCGGATCTTCCGGGCCCGCGTCGTGAACCCGCAGTGGCTGGCCGCCATGCGCCGGCACGGCTACAAGGGCGCGTTCGAGCTGGCCGCGACCGTGGACTACCTGTTCGGCTACGACGCCACCACCGGCGTCATGGCCGACTGGATGTACGACCGGCTCACCGCCGCCTACGTCCTGGACGAGGAGAACCGCGCGTTCATGGCCGAGTCGAACCCGTGGGCGCTGCACGGCATCGCCGAGCGCCTGCTGGAGGCGGCCGAGCGGGGCATGTGGGAGCACCCCGACCCGACGGTCCTCCAGGGGCTCCAGGAGGTCTACCTCAAGACGGAGGGCGACCTGGAGGACGACACCAGCCGCTGAGCCGCGTCCGGGAACCCCGCCCAGTGCAGGTGCAGGTAGGAGGCGGTGATCCGGTCGTCGCCGTACCCGTCGCGGCCGTCCCGCCACCGGAACAGCGGCCCGGCCTGCGTGTCCAGCTCCGTCCGGTGGAACTCGTGGCCGCGGAACCGCTCGCCCGGGCGGGTCAGCGGCGACTCGGCCACCGCCACCGCCTCCCGGTAGCCGAGCGTCAGCCGGGACGTCATCCGCGCGCGTCCCGGCACCCGCCCGCACATCGCCCGGCCGTCGAGTTCCTCGCACAGGTAGAGGAGACCGGCGCACTCCGCGGCGATCGGACCGGGGAACGCCGCGACCTCGGCGAGCATCGGCGCGTTGGCGGCCAGCTCGGCGGCATGGACCTCGGGGAAGCCGCCGCCGATGACGAGCGCGCCCGTCCCGTCCGGCAGGGCCTCGTCCCGCAGCGGGTCGAAGACGGCCACGTCGGCGCCCGCCGCGCGCAGCAGCTCCACGTGCTCGGCATAGGAGAAGGTGAACGCCGCCCCGCCCGCGACCGCGACGACCGGCCCGCCCTTGACCGGCGCGACCTGCTCGGACGGATCCCACGCGGGGCCCGGCAGCGGGGGAGCGGTGCCAGCCAGGCGCAGCAGGGCGTCCACGTCGCAGGACCGCTCCACCAGCGCGCCGAGCCGCTCCACCGCCCGGACGGCCTCCGCGCCCCGCTCGGCCGCCGGGATCAGCCCGAGGTGGCGGGACGGGGTGACGACCGCGTCGTCCCGCCGGATCGCGCCGAGCACCGGCACGCCAGTCGCCTCCAGCGCGCCCCGGCACAGCTCCTCGTGCCGCTCCGAGCCGACCCGGTTGAGGACGACGCCGCCGATCCGCACCCCCGGCTCGAACGTCGCGAAACCGTGCACGAGCGCCGCCACCGACCGGCTCTGCCGCGCGGCGTCCACGACCAGCACGACCGGCGCCGAGAGCAGTCGCGCGACGTGCGCCGTGGACGCGAACCCCGTGTCGCCGCGCCCGTCGAACAGGCCCATCACGCCTTCGACCACCGCCACGTCGCAGCCGGCGGCGCCGTGCAGGAACAGCGGCGCCACCCGTTCCTCGCCGGTGAGCCACGGGTCGAGGTTGCGGCCGGGCCGCCCCGCCGCGAGCGCGTGGTAGCCGGGGTCGATGTAGTCGGGACCGACCTTGTGCGGCGACACGGCGAGGCCGCGCGCCCGCAGCGCCGCGATCAGGCCGGTCGCCACGGTCGTCTTGCCCGTGCCGGACGCGGGCGCCGCGACCACGAGCCGGGGGATCACCACTCGATGCCCCGCTGGCCCTTCTGCCCGGCGTCCATCGGATGCCGGACCTTTCCCATCTCCGTCACCAGGTCGGCGGCCTCGACCAGCGGGCCGGGCGCGTCACGGCCGGTGACGACGACGTGCTGGGTCCCGGGACGCGCGGTGAGGGTCCCGACCACGTCGTCCAGGTCGAGCCAGCCCCACTTGAGCGGATAGGTGAACTCGTCGAGCACATAGAAACGGTACGTCTCGGCGGCCAGGTCCCGCTTGATCTGCGCCCAGCCCTCGCGGGCGTCGGCCGCGTGGTCCTCCTCGCTGCCGGGGCGCTGGATCCACGACCAGCCCTCGCCCATCTTGTGCCAGGCGACCGGACCGCCCTCGCCGCTCTCCCCGAGCACGCGCAGCGCCCGCTCCTCGCCGATCCGCCACTTCGCCGACTTCACGAACTGGAACACCCCGACGGGCCAGCCCTGGTTCCACGCCCGCAGCGCCATCCCGAACGCCGCCGTCGACTTCCCCTTCCCGGGGCCGGTGTGGACGATCAGCAGGGGCCGGTTGCGGCGCTGCCGCGTGGTGAGGCCGTCGTCGGGGACGGACACGGGCTTTCCCTGGGGCATCTCAGGCCGCCTTTCCACCGTCGAGTCCGCGGTGGGCGCGGACGATCCCGTCGAGGTCGCCGAGCGGGACGAGCCGCGCCCCGAGCCGGACCGCGAGCCGCCCCGCGAGGCCGAGCCGGACCGGGCCGTCCTCGCAGTCCACGACGATCCCGGCGGTGCCGGCCAGCAGCCCGGCGGCCCGGTCCACGTCGCCTCCGGCGGTAGCCCGCCCGTCGGTGACGACCACGAGCAGCGGCCGCCGCGCCGGGTCGCGCAGCCGCTCGGCGCGCAGCACCTCCGCCGCGCGCGCGAGCCCGGCCGCCAGCGGCGTGCGGCCCCCGGTCGGCAGGGACCGCAGCCGCGCCGCGCCCGCCTCGACCGACGACGTCGGCGGCAGGACCAGCTCGGCGGTCCGCCCGCGGAAGGTGACCAGGCCGACCTTGTCGCGGCGCTGGTAGGCGTCCAGCAGCAGGCTGAGGACGGCCGTCTTCACCGTCGTCATGCGCCGGCGCGCGGCCATCGAGCCGCTCGCGTCCACGACGAACAGCACCAGGTTCCCCTCGCGGCCCTCGCGGACCGCCTCCCGCAGATCGTCCGGGCGCAGCACGAGACCGGCGCCGGACCGGCCCCGCGCCCGCTGCCGCGGCGCGGCGGCCAGCAGCGTCGCCACCACGTGGGGGTCGCGGACCTTCGCGGCCGGGCGCCGCGCACCGGTGACCCGGCCCCGCGCCGTCCGCGAGCGCGACCGCCGTCCCGCGGCACCCTCGCCGACGCCCGGCACCTCCAGCAGCGGCACGGCGTGCGGCACGCCGACCGACGCGACCCGCACCCCGCCCCCGGGCCCCCCGTCCTGCTCCAGGCCCGCACCTTGCTCGGGGCCTCCGCCCTGCTCAGGGCCCGCGCCTCGCTCCGAGGCCGCGTCCCGTTCCGAGCCCGCGCCTCGCTCCGAGCCCGCGCCCTGGTCGGAGCCTGCGCCTTGCTCGGGGCCCGCGTCCGGTGACGGGGCCGGGCCCTGCCCGCCGTCGTGCCGCTGGGACGGGGGCTTCCCGCCACCCCCGCCGTCCGGGGGAGGGTCGTCGCCGGGGGACGTACTGTCGAGCAGCTCGTCGAGCAGGGACTCGTCCAGGCCGGGGGCGTCGAACGGGTCCCGCCTGCGCCGATGCGGCAGCGACAGCCGGGCCGCCGCGCGCACGTCCTCGTCCGTCACCACGTCGCGTCCCCGCCACGCGGCGTGCGCGAGCGCGGCGTTCGCCGTGACCAGGTCGGCGCGCAGCCCGTCGACCTCGAAGCCCGCGCACACGGCCGCGATCTGCTCCAGCCGCGCGTCCGGCAGGCCGACGTCGGCGAGCCTCTCCCGCGCGGCCGAGATGCGCTCCGCCAGCTCCGCCTCGGCGTCCTCCCAGCGCGCGGCGAACGCGGCCGGGTCGGCCTCGAACGCCAGCCGCCGCCGCACGACCTCGGCCCGCTCCCTCGGGTCCCGCGACGCCCGCACCTCGACCGTCAGCCCGAAGCGGTCGAGGAGCTGGGGGCGCAGCTCGCCCTCCTCGGGGTTCATCGTCCCGACCAGCAGGAACCGCGCGGCGTGCCGCACCGACACCGACTCTCGCTCCACGTAGCAGGTGCCGAGCGCGGCGGCGTCCAGCAGGAGGTCCACCAGATGGTCGTGCAGAAGGTTGACCTCGTCCACGTACAGGACGCCGCGGTGGGCCGCCGCGAGCAGCCCCGGCTCGAACGCCTTGACGCCCTCGGTCAGGGCGCGCTCGACGTCCAGCGACCCGGCGAGCCGGTCCTCCGAGGCCCCCACCGGCAGCTCCACCAGCGCGGACGGCCGCCGCACCGCCGGTCCGCCCGGTTCGTGCGGACCGTCCGGGCAGGACGGGTCGGGCGCCACCGGGTCGCAGGCGAACCGGCAGCCCGGCACCGTGTCCACGGCGGGGAGCTGCGCGGCCAGGGCGCGCACGATCGTCGACTTGGCGGTGCCCTTCTCGCCGCGCACCAGCACACCCCCGACCCGCGGCGAGACGGCGTTGAGCAGCAGCGCCAGCTTCAGGTCGTCCAGCCCGACGACGGCGCTGAACGGATAGGCGACGTTCACACCTGGACCTTCCGGTTGACATGGGCGACCCGCCAGCCGTACCCGGCGGCGGCGAGCCTCGTGGTGGACAGCGGCGCGAGATCGATCCGGTCGGCCGCGAGGACGCCGACGCCGAGCGCGTGGGCGAGCGCCGCCCGGATCACGCCCGCGTCGCAGACGGCGACGCCGGACGGGCCGCCGCCGAGCCACGCCGCGACCCGCGCCGCGAGCGCCGACCGGCTCTCCCCGCCGTGGGGCGCGGCGTCCGGGTCCGCCAGCCAGGCGGCCAGCGCGTCCGGATCGGCGTCGGCGAGGCGCAGGCCCGCCCAGGAGCCGTGGTCGGCCTCGGCGAGCGCCGCGGCCGGGCGGGCGTCGAGGCCGAGCGCGGCGCAGGTCTCCCGGGCGGCGCGGGCGGGCGACGTCCACGCCGCCCCGCCCGGCAGTGCCCCGGCCAGGGCCCTCGCCCTCGCCAGGCCGGACGGGTCGGCGGCGGGATCGGCGGGGAAGCGGGCCTGCCGCATCCCCGCCGACGTCGCGTGCCGGACGAACAGCACTCCGGTCAGGGCGGCCCGCTCACGCCGGTGCCGGTGCCGGGGCACGGGCGGCCCGGTCGCAGAACCACCCGAACAGGGTCCCGAAGGACGCCCAGAACACCAGCTGCGTCCCGAGCGAGGTGATGCGGAACTGCCACAGCAGCGTGGCGGGGAACCCGTCCGGCACCTCGTCGACGGTGGGCAGCAGCAGGGACGCCACCGCCACCGGCACGACGAACGCCAGCACGGCCGCCGGCCACCGCGCCCACGGCCCGCCGCGCACGCTGCGCGCCGTGGTCACCGCGATGGCGGTGGACAGCAGCCCGACCCCGATCATCGCCAGGTACAGCAGGGTGCGGGTGTTGATCGTCTCCGGGTCGCCCACCGCGGGCGGGTTCGCCGGATACTTCAGGAACGGCACGACGATGACGGCGGCGAAGGCCGTCCCGGCGGCGGCGAGCGCGAGCGCGGCGTCCGAGCGCGGCCCGACGCGCCCCCGCAGCCCCGCGAAGGCCAGCGCGAACACGCCGCCCACCGCGAGGCCGTACAGACCCGTGGCGAGGAAGAGCCCGGCCTTCTGCGTGCCGCGGCTCACCTCCTCGCCGTGCTCGTGCTTTCCGGTCTCCTGTTCGTGTGTTCCGGACTCGTGCCCGTGTGTTGCGGACTCGGGCTCGGCCGCCGCGCCGTGCCCGGGCGCGGCGGCGGCGTTCTCCAGGGCGATCGCGTCGTCGATGCGGGGTTCGCCGACCGCGAAGGCGAAGACGCCCGCGACGAGACCGGCCAGCAGGCCCAGAAGAAGGCCCCTGACCAGCAGGGTGCGCACCATGCGGCGGCCTAGTGGCAGGGCACGCCGAGCAGGTGCCGCCCGTCGTGCATCAGCTCGTGGAGGTAGCCGCCGGTCTGCGACACGGCGCCGTTGTCCATCAGGACGAGGTAGCCGAGGAGCAGCAGCGCGGGCACCGCGAGCAGCCAGGGAACGAGGTGGGAGAGGGGGATGTGGCGAGCCGACAGCGTGCTCACGGAGCCTCCGTAGGGGATCTAGCGCGTCCCGGACAATGAGGTCGCGATCACCCGAGCGACCTGGCTCCCGGGATCGTCGTCCCGGATACAGTGGCGCGTCCGCACCGGCATCTCACCGGATTTCCCTCGGGCAACCGTGAATCAGCCGAACCGTACGGTCCCGGCGAACGCCCTGTCAACAGCGCGCCCCCGGCCCCGTCCCGCCCAACGAACCGGATGACCAGCCAGCAAGAGGCCGAAATCCGGCTTTGTTGCCATGAAGCGCGACTCACCTATCATGGCGATTTTCGTCTCGCGTCCCCCCGCTGTCGAGAACGACGACGTTGGAGCTCCCCACATGATCAAGCAAGAGACCGGCCCGCCCTCCTCCCTCGACGAGGTCCGGGGGTGGTTCCCGAAGATCGACCAGCTGCTCTTCACCTGGTTCCTGGAACGCCAGGAGCGGCTCGGCCAGCGCGGCGACCTGGTGGAGCTCGGCTCCTACCTCGGCAAGAGCGCCATCCTCATGGGCCGCCACCTGCGGGACGGCGAGACCTTCACCGTCTGCGACCTGTTCGACGACGACGCCCCCGACGACTCCAACCGGGCGGAGATGCAGGGGTCCTACTCGACCCTGACCCGCCAGGCCTTCGAGTCGAACTACCAGGCCTTCCACGACCGGCTCCCGGAGATCGTCCAGGGGCCGACCTCGCTGATCCTGGACCACGTCCAGCCGGAGACCTGCCGGTTCGTGCACGTGGACGCGTCCCACCTGTACGAGCACGTCCACGCCGACATCCAGGCGGCGCACGTGCTGCTTCCCGCCGGGGGCCTCATCGTGTGCGACGACTACCGGTCCGAGCACACCCCCGGGGTCTCCGCCGCGGTGTGGGAGTCGGTCGCCACCGACGGCCTGCGCCCGATCTGCGTCACGACGCAGAAGCTCTACGGCACCTGGGGCGACGCCGACGCGGTCCAGGACGACCTCCTGGACTGGCTGGCGACGAGGGAGGACGCCTGGCACGAGATCCAGCAGGTGGCCGGGCGGCGGCTCGTCCGCGTCAAGGGCAAGGGGGCGACGCGCCCGCCGAACGAGACGGGCAGGCTGAAGGAGCGGCTCGCGCGGGCGGAGAAGCGGCTCGCACGCGCGGAGGACAGGCTGGCCCGCGCGCGCGGCGAGCTGGAAGCCGTCCGCGGCTCGGTCAGTTTCAGGGTCGGCCGGGCCGCCACCGCCCTCCCGCGCGCCCTGCGCGGCGGCCGCGGCCGGTAGCCCGCCCTCGGCACGAGGATAGAACGCGTTCTAGTATCGGCCGCATGCGACACGGCATCGTGCTCTTCACCAGTGACCGGGGCATCACGCCCGCCGCCGCCGCGCAGGCCGCCGAGGAGAACGGGTTCCATACCTTCTACGTGCCCGAGCACACCCACATCCCGGTCCGGCGCGACGCCGCGCACCCCGGGACGGGCGACGAGACGCTGCCCGACGACCGCTACACCCGCACGCTCGACCCCTGGGTCGCGCTGGCGTCCGCGGTCACCGTCACCTCGGCGATCCGGCTCGCGACGGCCGTCGCGCTCCCGGTGGAGTCGGATCCGATCACGCTCGCCAAGACCATCGCCTCGCTCGACCACCTGTCGGGCGGCCGGGTCACGGTCGGGGCGGGGTTCGGCTGGAACACCGACGAGCTCGCCGACCACCACGTGCCGGCCGACCGGCGCCGGACGGTGCTGCGCGAGTACGTGGAGGCGATGCGGGCCCTCTGGACGCGGGAGCAGGCCTCCTACGCGGGGGAGTTCGTCTCGTTCGGGCCGTCCTGGGCGTGGCCCAAGCCCGTCCAGGCGCACGTCCCGCTGCTGATCGGCGCCGGTGGCGGCCCGAAGACCCTCGCGTGGATCGCCGCCCACGCCGACGGATGGATGACCACCCCGACCGAGCGCGACATCCTGCCCAAGGTCGCCGCCCTGCGCGCGGCGTGGGCGGACGCGGGGCGCGCCGGCCGGCCGGAGATCTGCGTCCTGGCCACGGCGCGTCCCTCGCCCGAGGACGTCGCCGCCTGGGAGGAGGCCGGTGTCACCGAGATCATGTGGGGGCTGCCGGACCGGCCCGCCGACGAGGTCGTCGCCTTCCTCGCCCGCCACGCCGCCCGGCTCGGCCTGTGACGCGGACCGGAGGGATGTAGTGAAAGAAGGGCTTTTAATGTACTTTGCCGGGCTCGTCCGAAATGTCAGGGAACAATGGCGCGGACCCGCCGGTCAGCGCTTTCGGCCGACCCCCGCATAGCACCATTGGCGGTCCGCGCGGGGCGGCATGGCCGTCCCCGGATCGGGACGCCACATCGACAGGGTGGTGAGACCGGGCTCCACGAGCTCGAAACCGTCGAACAGCCGCATGACCTCCGCGCGTTCGCGCAGGGTGATCTGGTATGTGGCCCGCTCGTACACCGCGCCCGCGTGCCGGACCCTGCGGTCGGCGTCGAAGTCGCCGGTCACGTGCGAAACCGTCAGGTAGCTGCCGGGGGCCATGGCCTCGCGGAGCCGCGCCACGATCCCGGGCGGGTCGTCGCCGTCGCCGATGAAGTGCAGCACGGCCAGCATCAGCACGGCGACCGGCCGGTCGAAGTCGATGAGCCTGTTGAGCTCCGGGTTCGCCAGGACCTCGCCCGGACGGCGGGCGTCCCCCTGGATGACGGTCACCTCGGGCGTCCCGGCCAGCAGTGCCCGCCCGTGGACCAGGACCACCGGCTCGATGTCGACATAGACGACGTGGGCGTCCGGCGCGACCTGGTGGGCGATCTCGTGCACGTTGCCCTGGGTGGGCAGGCCCGAGCCGATGTCGATGAACTGCCGGATGCCGGACTCGGCGAGGAAGCGCACCGCGCGCCGCAGGAACGCGCGGTTCTGGCGCGCCATGAAGGGCGTGTCGGGAGCGTGCTTGACGACCTCGTCCACGGCCTCCCGGTCGGCGGCGTAGTTGTCCTTTCCGCCCAGAAGGTAGTCGTACATCCGCGGAACGTTCGGCGTGTGCGGATCGACGGTGTCCAGCGTCCTCTCCCCGGGTCGCGGCGTCGCGACTTCCGGCCTGGGAAATGTCGCGAAGTTACCCGGGACATGTAAGCATTGTGATCAACCCGGAAACAACCGAAACGACGATGCCGACGCGGAGGACGCGAATGCGAAGCGACGCCGGTACCCCATCGCTCATCCCCGGCCCGCCCGCCCGGGACGATGGGACGGCGGCCATCGCGGCGGCCGGCGGGCTGCACGAGTACCAGCTGAGGCTGCACGCCGAGTACGGGCCGGTGGTGCGGTTCCCGCTGCCCGGCGCCGGCCTGGCGGTGTCGGTGGCCGACCCGGTGCTGCTGGAGGCCACCGCGAAGATCGACAAGCGGCCGGAGAAGCTGTTCGAGTTCCTGGCGCCCCTCCAGGAGTCGGGCAACCTGCAGACGATCCCGGCCGACGAGCACGGCCCCTGGCGCCGGGTGATGCTGTCGGTGCTGGCGGGGCGCCCCTCCCACGAGGCGCACTTCGCCCGCTTCACCGCGCTCGCCGCCGAACTGGCCGGCCGGTGGGAGGCCCACGACGGCCCGGTCGCGCTGCAGCGGGACCTGAGCGAGCTGTCGCTGCGCATGATCTGCCAGTACGCGCTCGGCAGCGGCCTGGAGTCGCCGGACTCGGCCGCGCGGGTCGTGGCCGCGTTCGAGACCGTCCTCACCGAGTACATGGGCCAGGCCGGGGACGGGGCGGGGGACCGCGCCCAGGAGGCCCTGGCCTACCTGCGCGCCACCGTCGACCAGGTGCTGACCGCGCACCGGGAGCGCGGCGACGCGGCGCCGGCCGGACGCAGCGACCTGATCGCGGCCCTGGCCGAGGCGGGCGAGTCCCCGGCGCGGATCCGCGACACGGTCCTGATGACGATGCTCGCCGCCCACCACACCACCGGCGTCGCCATCTCCTGGACGCTGTACCTGCTGGCCCGGCACCCGGACGCCGCCGAGCGCGTCGCCGAGGAGCTCGACCGCGTGCTCGGCGACCGGTCGGTCCCCGAGTACGGCGACCTCAGGCGGCTGACCTACCTGGACATGGTCCTCCGGGAGACCATGCGCCTGTACCCGCCGGGACCCTACGGCGCGCGGGAGGCCACCGAGGACCTCGTGCTCGGCGAGTACACCGTCCCGGCCGGCACGACGATCTTCTACCCGTTCCGGGCCGTGCACACGAACCCCGAGTACTGGCCCGACCCGCAGCGGTTCGACCCCGGCCGGTTCGCCCCGGAGGCGTCGGCGGGCCGCCCGCGCCTGGCCTACATCCCCTTCGGGATCGGCCCCCGCAGCTGCGAGGGCGCCGCGCTCGCGACGGTCGAGGCGCAGCTCGTCCTCGCCGTCCTCCTCAAGCGCTTCTCCTTCCGGATGGCCCCCGGCCAGACGGTCACGCCCATCGAGCGCTTCGTCCTCTGGGCCGCCGAGGACATCCACATGACGGTCGCCCCTCGCGCGTCCACCTGAGTCCGGCGGATGGTAGAAAGCCCGGATGGAGTTCTTCTGCTACCACCGTGACCGTGCCGGCTCGATCGGGCTCCGCGAGGAACTGGGGGAGCAGCACTGGTCCTACATGGACCGTTACGACAAGGAGCTGATCGCCCGGGGCCCGACGTTCGCCGGCGAGGTCCCCACGGGCAGCGTCCACATCGTCGACCTGCCCGATCCCGCCGCCGCCCGCGCGTTCGCCTTCGACGAGCCCAACTACCAGGCGGGCGCGTACCGGGACGTCATGCTGCGCCGCTGGCGCAACGCGCTGGGCCGCACGATGTGGGACTTCCCCGGCGGCCGGACGGGCGGCGACCGCTTCCTGGTCATCGGCCTGGGCGAGGGGGAGGCCGCAGACCTGGAGGTCCCGGCGGGCGACGACCTGATCGCCTACGGCCCCCTGCTCTCCGACGACGGCGAGGCCTGGCTCGGCACGATCGCCCTGCTCCGCGCCCCGGACGCGGACGCGGCCCGCGCCGTCCTGACCCAGGACCGCTACGCCGCCGTCGAGGTGCACGAGTGGGAGTTCGGCGGACGCCGCTGACGCCGCGTCCCGGGGTCAGACGTTGCGCAGGACCGAGACGACGATGCCGAGGACGGCGGCCTCGTCGCCGTCGATGACGTCGTAGGCGGGGTTGCGGGGTTCGAGCAGGACGTGGCCGTCGCGGCGGCGGTACACCTTCACGGTGGCCTCGCCGTCGATCATGGCGGCGACGATCTGGCCCGAATGAGCCTCGGGCTGCCGGCGGACCACGACGATGTCGCCGTCGCAGATCGCGGCGTCCACCATCGAGTCGCCGCGCACGCGCAGGCCGAAGACGGTGCCGCGCCCGGTGAGCTCGCGGGGCAGCAGCAGCGTGTCGTCGGCGTGCTCCTCGGCCGGGATGGGGACGCCGGCGGCGATGTCCCCGACCACGGGCACCGGCACCGGGCCGCCGGCGGACTCCCGCGACGGGCCCTCCCGCAGGAACGCCCGCACGTCGATCGGCCGGGCCACCGCGTCGCCGCGCCGCAGGAAGCCCTTGTCCTCCAGGCTCGCCAGGTGGCGCGAGACCGACGACGGCGACCGCAGGCCCACGGCGTCGCCGATCTGGCGGGTGCTCGGCGCGTACCCGTACCTGACCGCCCAGTCGCGGATCATGGCCAGTATCCGCTGCTGGCGCGGCGGCAGCGCGGAGGCGTCCAGGTCTCCGAACGGGTCGAGCTCACTGTAGGCGGTCACCCACGGGATTGTAGGGGCGCGGAGGCCGGGGGAGCGGCCGGGACGCGCGCGGGGGCGCCGCTCAGGCGCGCGTGGCCGCCTCCAGCGCGGCCGTCTCGAACTCGGCGGCCAGCGCCACGACGTCCTCGGGGGCGCTGGACGGGGAGCCCGCGTCGAACGGGGGCCGCGGGTCGTACTCCGTCCAGAGCTGGACTGCCTGGGCGGTCCGCGTGTCGGTGAGGAACTCCACCAGCCGCAGCGCCATGTCGATGCCGCTGGAGACGCCGGCGGCGGTCACGATGCGGGCGTCCCGCTCGACCACCACCCGCTCCTGGGCCGGGACGGCACCGAAGAGGGGGAGTTTGTCCAGGTGCCGGTAGTGGGTGGTCGCGCGCAGCCCGTCGATCAGGCCCGCGGCGCCGAGGACGAGCGACCCGGAGCACACCGAGGTCGTCCAGCGGGTGGCGGGGTGGACCTCGCGGAGCCAGGCGGGGAGCGCCCCGTCCAGGACGTGCACGGTGCCGGGCCCGCCGGGGACGACCACCACGTCCGGGCGCGGCGCCTCGTCGAGCCCCACGGCCGTCAGCCGGAGGGCGCGGCAGTCGTCGAGCACCGGGCCGGGCCGCTCGGCCGCGAACACGACGCGCACGCCGGGGGTGAGGGCCAGCATCTGGTAGGGGCCGATGACGTCCAGGGCGGTGAAGCGGTCGTACAGCGGGATGACGACGGTGGTGTCGGGAGTGGTCATGGCGGCGGCTCAGTGGTGGTACTCGCGCCGGCGCCGGAGCAGCACGGCGAGCATCGCGACCATCATCAGCACGTGCGCGGCCGTCATGAACGCCATCCCGCTCATGACATCGGCCCACACGAGCGGGACGAGCACCGCCGGGACGTACATCGCGGCGCACATCTCCAGCGTGCAGGCCCAGCCGTGGCGGCGCAGGCGCATCCAGGCGGCCATGCCGATCGCCATGTCGGTGGCCATGAGCAGGTAGTGGGCGCCGGGATGCGCGTCGAAAGCGACCGTGAGCCCGAGGAGCGCGCGGAGGCCGCCGAGGACGAGCATCCCGGCGAACATCGCGAGGACCATCTCGACGTAGTGCAGTGTGAGCCTGCGCCAAGGGGCGCGCGCCCGTGCGGGGGCCGGTGAACCCTGATCCAGGGTGGGGGACGTGGTAGCCATGACATCACCTTCGGCGCGCCGGGGCTCGGCCGCCAGTCCCGGACGAGGGCGGGTCCGAAAACTTGGGGTAGCCGTCTATCGGACATAGGTGATAAGCGCCGGATCGGGCAATACCGTGGCGGTATGCACGAAATGCGGCGCGTCCTCGTGGTGGGCTACCCGGCGGCCGAACTGCTCGACATCGCCTGCGTCGTCACGGCGCTCCAGGTGGCGAACTTCCTGAACCGGCGCGGCGTCTACGAGGTCTCGCTGGCCTCGCCGGGCGGCAGGCCGATCCACACCGGGACGGGCCTGACGCTCCAGGCGCAGCGGTCGCTGGAGCGCGCCACCGGGCCGCTCGACACGCTGGTGGTGTCGGGAGGCATCGGCTACGTCGACGCGATGGAGGACAAGCGGCTGGTCGCGCACGTGCGCAGGCTCGGCGTGGAGTCCCGCCGCGTCGCTTCGGTGTGCACCGGCGCCGGGGTCCTCGCCGCGGCCGGTCTCCTGGACGGGCGGCGGGCGTCGACCCACTGGGAGCACGCCGACTTCCTGGCGCGCCGGTTCCCGGCCGTCGACTTCGACAGCGGGCCGATCTTCGTGTCCGACGGGCGGTTCTGCACGTCCGCCGGCGTGACCGCCGCCCTGGACCTCACCCTGTCGTTCATCGAGGCCGACGTCGGCCCGGATCTGGCGCGGAGCGTGTCGCGGCAGCTGGTGACGTACCTCCAGCGGCCCGGCAACCAGGCCCAGATGAGCATGTTCACGGCGCCCTCGGCCCGCCACTCGCTGGTCCAGGACGCCGTCGCGCACATCGCAGGGAACCCGGCCGCGGACCTGTCGACGGCCGCGCTGGCGGCCCGCGCGGGGGTCAGCCAGCGCCATCTGGCCCGGCTGTTCCTGGCCGAGCTCGGCATGGCCCCGGGGCGGTTCGTGCGCCGGGCGCGCGGCGAGGCGGCGGCGCACCTGCTGACCGGCACGACGCTGACCGTCGAGACGATCGCGGCCCGCTGCGGGTTCGGCAGCGAGGAGGCGCTGCGGCAGGCGTTCCGAGGCCTGTACGGCGTCTCCCCGTCCCACTACCGCGCCACGCAGAGCACCACGCGGTGAGCCGGGAAGATCCGCCTCCGCGGGTTCGCGCGATCGAGCACCTCGAACACCAGGTCGATGTTTAGATCGAGGCCGAGGCGGTAGCGAGCGGACCGATTGCTTCGGTCGCCTCGGGAGACGAGACATGCCACTTTCAGACCAGCCGCACCGCGACCACGCATGCGTGCCCGAGGACCCGACCGGCGACCAGGCGGGCGCGCCTCCCTGCCACACCGCCGCCCGCTACGCCTCCTTCACCGCGGCGACCTCGCCCACGCCGGCCGCCCGATCGCCGCTCACCGCGTCCGACCCCACCTGACCCGCGACCCCGGCTCTCCGCGACCGGGCGCCCGACACCTGCGCCGGTCTCGGCGGCAGGAGACCGGCGCCCCGACCGTTTCCCGGAGCCCGTGATCACTGCTCGCTTCGCGTCGCGTCCCCGGCGGTGCCGCTCGCGCCCGTCCCGAGGTGCCGGACGCGCCGCTCGACGTCCCTGCTCGCGCCGCCGGTGTCGGGCGCCGGGTCCGACCCGAGCGTCCCGGCGGCCCGGCTCGCGCCCGTTCCCACTCCCCGGACGCGCCGCTCCACATCGGCGCGGGCCCGCTCGGCCGCCGACTCCGGCGCGCGGTCCCCGACGTCGCCGTGCCCGCCCGTCCCGAGGTGCCGGACGCGCTCCCGGACGTCGGCGCCCGCCTCGTCCCCGCCCGGCCAGGCCTCGGTTCCGAGCCTTCCCGGCCGGTCGCTCGCGCCGGTGCCGACGCGCAGGACGCGCCGCTCGACGTCCGTCCCGGCGTCCATGCCGCTGGTCTCCTCGCGCACGCTTCCCCCCGGCCTCTCGTCCGAACACTGCTCATACCCGCGCCGACCAGGCAACAAGCCCTCGCGCGCGCAAACACGGCGGTCGAGCCCGCGGACGGGGCGGGCCGTGCTGCTCTGGGCGGATCCGCCCAGAGCAGCACGGGCTGCGACCGGTGCGCGGGCGGGCGCAGAGTGAAGGCATGAGTGAGGAACAGGCAATCCCGTTGTTCAACGAACGAGTGCGGCGCGAGCTCTACCAGCAGCGCGTCCTCGTCCTCGACGGCCCGCTGGACGACGACAACGGCACGCTGCTGGCGACGCAGCTGATGATCCTGGCGAGGGAGGACTCCTCGACCGACATCGCGCTGTGGATCCATTCCCCCGGCGGGTCGGTGCCGTCGATGCTGGCGATCCGCGACGTCATGCGGCTCATCCCGTGCGACGTGTCCACGCTGGTGCTCGGCATCGCCTACAGCGCCGGCCAGTTCCTGCTGTCGTCCGGCACCCCCGGCAAGCGCCGCGCCATGCCGCACGCCCGCGTGCTGATGCACCAGGGCTCCGCCGGGATCGGGGGCGCCGCCGTCGACATCGAGCTGCAGGCCAACGACCTGCGCCACACCCGCGACACGGTGCTCGGGCTCATCGCCGAGGACACCGGCCGGCCCCTCGAGCAGGTCTTCGACGACTCGCTGCACGACCGCTGGTACACGGCGCGCGAGGCGCTCGACTACGGGTTCGTCGACGCGATCGTCAGCTCGTTCGACGAGGTCATGCCCGCCCGCCGCCGCCCCGTGGGGCTCGGCGCCCCGTCCGGAGGATCCGCCCGATGAGCACCTACACGATCCCGAACGTCATCGCGCAGCACCCCCGCGGTGAGCGCATCATGGACGTCTACTCGCACCTGCTGACCGAGCGGATCATCTACCTCGGCACCGCCATCGACGCGGGGGTGGCGAACGCGCTCGTCGCGCAGCTGCTGTACCTGGAGTCCGACAACCCCGAGAGCGACATCCAGCTGTACATCAACTGCGAGGGAGGAGACCCGAGCGCGATGCTCGCCGTGTACGACACGCTGCGCTACATCCGCCCGCAGGTGGCGACGACGTGCGTGGGGCAGGCCGTCGCCGTCGGCGCCGTCCTCCTCGCCGCGGGCACCCCCGGCAAACGGGCGGCGCTTCCCCACACCCGCGTCGTCCTGCACCAGCCGATGGGGCAGGGCCGCGGAGCGATCCCGGACCTCATCCTCCAGGCCGACGAGGTGGTCCGGGTGCGCGCGGACATCGAGAGCATCCTCTCCCGGCACACCGGACAGGACATCACGACCCTGCGCACCGACACCGACCGCGACCGCGTCTTCACCGCGCGGACGGCACTGGAGTACGGCCTCCTCGACCACGTGATCGAGGAGCGGCAGCCGATACCCGCGTAGCGGGCACGGCTACGCGGCGAGGGCGTACGCCGCCTGGCAGGTCGGGCCGGCCGGAACCGCGGCCGGCACGGCCAGCAGGGTCGTCGCGATCGCGAGCGTCAGGTCGCCGAGCGTCACGTCCAGGGCGCCGGCGACCGCGGCGATCATCTCGCTGGACGGCTCCTTGACGCCGCGCTCCATCTCCGAGAGGTACTGCGGCGAGACCCCGGCGCGGCGGGCGGTCTCCACCAGTATCTCGCCGCGTTCGAGGCGCAGGCGCCGCAGGCACTGGCCGAGCGCGTCGCGCCACAGCGGCTCCGCCGCGGGGTCGCGGGGCGTCTCGTCGGCGGGCCTGTCGTCGGGTGGTGCGAGCGGTCGCGCGGTCTCGGCCATGCGCACATCGTAGATCGGCCGCGCCGTGGCCCCCAGGAATTCCGCCGACCGCAGAACGGCGGGGCCTGCCATCCTGGGAGCATGCGCGTACTGGTCGTGGGAGCGGGGATCATCGGGGCCGCGCTGGCGGACCGGCTCACCCGCCCGGCGTCCGGCGCCGCCGTGCGCCTGACCGTGGTCGAGGCGGAGGGCCCGGGCGCCGGGACGTCCGGCGCGAGCTACGCCTGGATCAACGCCAACGACCCCTCCGACCCGGGCTACCACCGGTTCCGGACGGCGGCGATGTCCACCTGGCGCGACCTGGCGGGGGGCTTCGACGACCCGGCCTGGTACCGGCCGTCGGGCAACCTCACGTGGGCGGCCGGGGACTCCGCGAAGGAGCGGCTGGCCGACCGGGTCGCCCGCCTCTCCGGCCTCGGCTACCCCGCCGGCCTGATCACCTCCGACCGCCTCCGCGCGCTGGAACCGCACGTCGCGGCTCCACCCGACGCGCTCGCCGCGCACTACCCCGGCGAGGCCCACCTGCACGGAGGGCCCGCCGCTAGGGCACTGGCCCGGCGCGCCCGCGCATCCGGCGCCGGCCTCGTGACGGGCCGCGCGGTCCGCCTCAACACCGACGGCGACCGCGTCACCGGCGTCCGGCTCGACGACGGCCGCGACCTGGACGCCGACCTCACGGTCTGCGCGGCGGGCCGGCACAGCCCCGCGCTGCTGGCCACCGCGGGGGTCGCACTGCCGCTGGTCGACCCGTCCGAGCCGGGCTCGGCCGCCCCCTGCCTCGTCGCCACCACTTCTCCGGTGCACGGCGCCCTCAACGGCCTCGTCCATGCCCCCGGCCTGTCCGCCCGGCCCGCGGAGAACGGGGGACTGGTCTTGGAAGCCGACGACCTGGACGCCGGAATCGACGAGTCGGCCTCCCCGGCGCTCATCCAGGCGGTCGGCGGCGAACTGCTCGCCCGCGCGCGTGCGCTCGTCCCCACCCTGACCGCGACCATCGCCGAGGTGCGGCGCTGCGTACGCCCCCTGCCAGTGGACGGGTACCCGCTCATCGGCTTCCAGCGCCCCGGCCTGTACACCGCCGTCACCCACAGCGGCATCACCCTCGCCCCCCACCTGGCCGCCCTGATCGCCCAAGAGATCGCCGGCAGACCGTCCCCGGCACTCGCCCCCTACCGCCCGGACCGGGCGGCCCCTCACCCGGAGCTCTAGCGGTACGGGCCAGACTTACCGTGTACGGATAGAGTGCGTCGGGAGGAAGACTGATGAGCCCACGGACCGACGCCGACGAGCTGACCGAGCGGCCCCGCGTCCCGCTGAGCCGCAGGCGGGTCCTGCGGGCGGCCGTGCGCCTCGCCGACCGCGACGGCCTCGAATCGCTGACCATGCGCCGGCTCGCGCAGGAGGTCGGGGTCGAGGCGATGTCGCTGTACCACCACGTCGCCAACAAGGAGGCGGTTCTCGACGGCGTCGTGGAGGTCGTCCTCGACGAGATCATGACGGCGGTGCGGGAGGCCGAGGCCCCGCCCCCCGAGCGGGACTGGCGGGCGGCGCTGCGGGCGCGGATCCTCGCCGCCCGGGACGTCCTGCTCCGCCACCGCTGGGCCCCGGGGCTGCTCGGCGCCCGCACCACCATGAACCCGGTCGTCATCGCGTACTACGACCAGGTCGTCGGCCTGCTCCGCGCGGGCGGCTTCTCCTTCGACCTGGCCCACCGCGCGCTGCACGTCCTCGGCAGCCGCGCCCTCGGGTTCGCTCAGGAGCTGTTCCAGCCCGGCGAGGCCCAGCCCGCCGACGCCGCCACGGCGGAGCAGATGGCCGACCGGTTCCCCAACCTCGCGGGGATGCTGGCGGACGCCGTCCACGACGATCCGGACGGCACCCTCGGCTTCTGCGACGACCAGTTCGAGTTCGAGTTCGCCCTCGACCTGATCCTCGAAGGGCTGGAGCGGCGCCGCGCCGCAGGTGCCTGACCCCGCCCGCGATCGCATCGACACCCCTTGACTGCCTTACGGCGTACGACTACCTTACGGCGTATGAGAACCTTACGGCGTACGACGCCTGATACGCCCCCGGGGGAGACCGCCATGAAGGCCTGGACCTGGGACCGCTACGGCCCGCCCGACGTGCTGGCCCTCAAGGACGTCGACGAGCCCCGCATCGCCCCCGACGAGGTGCTCGTCCGGGTGCGGGCGGCGTCCGTCAACCCCTACGACTGGCGGCACATGCGGGCCGACCCGAAGCTGGTGCGGCTCAGCTGCGGCCTGCGGCGCCCGAGGCCGGGCCTCGTCCTCGGCGCCGACCTCGCCGGGGTCGTGGCGCGGACGGGCGACGCGGTGACCGGGCTGCGGCCCGGTGACGAGGTCTTCGGAGAGGTCCGCCTCGGCTCGTTCGCCGAGGCCGTCGCCGTCCCCGAGGACCGGCTGGCCGTCAAGCCCGCCCGCCTCACCTTCGAGCAGGCGGCGTCGGTGTCGATGGCCGCGCACACCGCGCTGCAGGGGCTGCGGGACACGGGGAGGATCGCCGCCGGGCAGCGGGTCCTCGTCAACGGCGCCTCCGGCGGCATCGGGACGTTCGCCGTCCAGCTCGCCAAGGCGTTCGGAGCCGAGGTCACCGGCGTGTGCAGCACCCGCAACCTCGAACTGGTCCGCTCCCTGGGCGCGGACCACGTCGTGGACTACACCCGCGAGGACTTCACGGAGCGGAAGGGACGGTACGACCTGCTCCTGGACATCGTGGGCGACCGGCCGCTCGCCGGGCTGCGGCGCTGCCTGACGTCCCGCGGCACGCTGGTGATCGTGGGCGGCATCGCCTCGCCGCGCGGCGGGCTGCTCGGCCCCGCGGGGCAGATCATCCGCGGCGCGCTGGCCTCTCCCTTCGTCAGCCAGCGCATCGACCACGTCGGCTGGAGACCCAACGCCGAGGACCTGCGGTTCCTGGCCGACCTGATGGAACGGGAGCAGGTCACGCCCGTCATCGACCGCACCTATCCGTTCGCCGAACTCCCCGACGCCCTCCGCTACATCGAGCGCGGCCACGCCCGGGGCAAGGTCGCCATCGCCCTCTGACCGGCGCGGGGGTCAGGCCATCGCGATGGCGGCGATCCCGGCCAGCACCACGACCGAGCCTGCGAGCCGGCGGACGGCGTTCGCCTCGCCCAAGACCCGCCACGCGGCCAGTCCGCCGAGCACGATGCTCAGCTCGCGGGCGGGAGCGACCAGGCTGACCGGCGCGATCCGGAGCGCGAACAGCACGAGCAGGTACGCCACCGGCGACAGCAGGCCGATGGTCAGCACTTCGCGCCGGTGGTCGCGCCACAGCCCGGCGACCCGCGCCCTGTCCCGCAACGCGAACGGGGCGAGGAGCAGGCTCTGGGCGAGCGCGCCGGAGCCGAAGTAGACAAGGGGCGGCACGGCCAGTCCCGTGACCGAGTGCGCGTCCCACAGCGTGTAGCCCGCGATGACGACCCCGGTCAGCACGCCGTAGAGGACGCCGGCGCGGCGCCGCGCCGGCGAGGCGCCGCCCTCCGCCGGGGCGCCACCGCTGACGACCAGGACCCCCGCGACCACCAGGAGCGCCCCGGCCAGCCCCGGCAGGCCGGGGTCCTCGCCGAGGAAGAGCACCGCCACCAGCACCGACAGCAGCGGCCCGGTCCCCCTGGCCAGGGGATAGACGAGGGACAGGTCACCGACGGCGTACCCGCGTTGCAGCACGATCCCGTACGCCACGTGCAGGATCGCGGTCACCAGTGCCGCAAGCAGCCATGTCCATTGCGGACGCTGGGGATCCAGCACCAGGAAGACCACCGCCGCCGGGGCGAACACAACGGCCGAGACGGTGTAGTAGAGGAAGACGAACGGCGCCCCTCCGTCGCCGACCCGTTTGGCGGAGAAGTTCCAGAACGCGTGCACCACGGCGGCGACCAGAACGAGCGAGAGGGCCCAGCCGTTCACGAGAAGACCTTCCCCTGGAGAGCGGTGTCCGGTTGTGGACGCCGGGCGGGATCTTCCGACCTCCCCGTGGCTACATTGAACATGAATCTCACTCAAATTTCGTGATTCGTGGGGCCGCGGGGCGCGCAGGCGGCTTCCGGGACGAGGGTTGGCTGATGGGCAGACGGTTTCTCGGCAGGCTCTGGTTGATCGTCGTCACCGCGTCCGGGCTGGTGCTCGGTCTGATGGCGAGCGCGGACGCGCACATCGAGCGTCCCTCGTACTGGCCGCTGCCCGGCCCGGACTGCTCGGTCAGCCCGTGCGCGGGCGGCGCGGTCCCCAAGGCGAGGAGCCTCGCCTCGTCGGTCGCGACGGGCAAGGGCAGCACGACCCGCGTGGTGTGCCGCCCCGACTCGCTCAAGCGGCTGGAGGCCTCGATCAAGCGGGCGCGGAAGTCGGGCTACGACATCCGGCCGCACGACCACCGGCGGTTCAGCGCCGCGGAGGCGCGCGAGCTCACACGGATCAACCGGGCGCTGGCGTCGCGCTGCCGGTACAGCGAGATCCAGCCCGCGGTGACCGACTCGGGCAACAACGACCGGGTCGTGGTCCTGCCGGGCGTCTACACCGAGCCCACCTCGCGCGCGAAGCCCACCCACGACAAGGCGTGCGACCCGTACAAGCTGAGCACGGGGGCCTACTCCTACCTCGGCGAGTACAAGTGCCAGAACGACGCCAACCTCATCGCCGTGCTGGGCCGTTCGCCCGGTTCCGGCAAGGACCCGGACCCGCCGCTGGTCGACCGGCACGGCATCCCCAACCGGGGCGCGTGCGTGCGCTGCAACCTCCAGCTCGAAGGGTCCGGCGTCAGCGCGGACGACGTGGTCGTGGAGGCCGGCGACCCCTCGTCGGGCAACGGCGGCCCGCGCCGCTCGGCGAAGGACGTCGGCATCCGCGCCGACCGGGCCGACGGCTTCGTCCTGCGGAACGTGACCGTCCGGCACGCCAACGAGCATGACATCTACGTCCTGGAGAGCAACGGCTACCTGCTCGACCGCTTCAAGACCTTCTACGCGGGCGAGTACGGCGTGCTCACCTTCGTCGAGGACCACGGCGTGATGCAGAACTGCGAGGCGGCGGGCAATGGCGACTCCGGGCTCTATCCAGGGTCTGGCGCCAAGACCTCGGCGGGCCGCGACCCGAGGTTCTATCCGACGGCGCGCTACAGCCAGGAGATCCGCTACTGCGACTCCCACCACAACACCAGCGGCTACTCCGGCACGGACGGCAGCGGCACCTGGCTGCACCACAACAACTTCTACGGCAACGCCCTCGGCTTCACGACCGACGTGTTCACCGCGGCGGGCCACCCCGGCTTCCCGCAGCAGGGCGACCTGATCGAGAAGAACGACTTCTACTCCAACAACTTCAACCCCTACCTGCCCGGCAGTGACGTGGTGCCGTCGGTGCCGGTCCCCGTCGGCACCGGAATGTGGATCGCGGGCGGCGACGACAACGTCGTGCGCGACAACCGGTTCCGCGACAACAGGAGGCGCGGCGCGATGCTGTTCGCCGTCCCGGACGCCTTCGTCTGCGGGCCCGGGAACGGCCCCATCACCGGCTGCGACCCGCTGAAGCTGTCCACGTCCCACCGCAACTCGTTCCACGGCAACACGATGTCCGGCAACGGCGTGGACTTCTGGTGGGACGCGTTCCCCGGCAACGTGGGCAACTGCTGGTACTCCAACGGCAACGCGACCGGCTCCCCGAAGAACCTGCCCGACTGCCTGAACGGCAAGGTGCCCTGGCTGAGCATCGGTCTCGGCAACCTCGAGAACGAGGCCGAACTGTTCGTCTGCATGTCCGACCTGAAGCCGGGCGGCCCGTGCCCCTGGTTCAAGTCCCCGGCCGCCGCGAAGGCGGCGCCCGCCGGCGACCACGGCCACGGCGTGACGGGAGAGCTCAACGACGCGCTGCTCGCGGCGGTGACCTGCGGCTCCTGGCACGACATGAGCGCCGACCAGCGCGACCACATGCTGACCAGGATGCAGGTGTTCATGGGCGGCCAGATCGACCATCCCGGGGCGCGCGGCACGACCCTCAGCAACAGGAAGGCGACCAGCGTCCTCGACAACGCCTGCGGCCTTCCCTTCGCCGGCGAGTTCAAGCTGTACAAGCTCTACGCCCGCGCGGCGGCTTTCACCCCGCAACTGCAACGCTGAACAAATACGTCGACCACCGCGGCGCCCTCTGGAAAGGTGTGGAACGACCCCGCACCGAAGGAACTCCCATGCCCCGCGCCGTCACACTGATCCGCTCCGCGTCCCTGTCGTCCGTCGCCGAGTACGCCTACGCGGCGACCGCGCCGGCGGAGGCCAGGCTGATCTTCCTGGCCGGGGCGTGCCCGCTGAACGAGGACGGCTCCACCGCCGCGGTCGGCGACTACGCGGGCCAGGCGGCCAGGGCCCTGGAGAACCTGCGGACCGCCCTGGCGGACGCCGGCGCGTCCTTGCACGACGTCATCAGCACCCGCGTACTCGTCGCCTCCCAGCGGCAGCAGGACCTGGTGAAGGCCTGGGAAGTGGTCCGGGACGCGTTCGGCGACCACGACGTCCCGAGCACGCTGATGGGCATCACCGTCCTCGGCTACGCCGACCAGCTGGTGGAGATCGAAGCCGTCGCGGCCGTGCTCGACTCCTGACGCAGGAAGTCGCGGATCAGGGCGGCCCACTCGCCGGGCCGCTCGAGAAAGGGAAGGTGCCCGGTCGCGATCTCGGCGTAGTGCGCGCCGGGGATGCCGTCGGCGAGCTGCCGGTGATGCGGCGGCGTGACGAGCTGGTCGAGCGTGGTGGAGATGACGAGCGTCGGCACGGCCAGCCCTGGGAGGTCGCCCCGCACGTCGACGCCCGAGATGATCAGTTCTACATGCTCCGGTGTGCCGGGCGGGACGGTCGCCGCACCCGTCGTGACGGCGGCGGCGAGCTCGTCTTCATCGAGGGCGTCCACGACCGGGGCGCTGAGCCCGATCAGTGACAGCAGACCGGCCAGCTCCTCCAGCGCTCCCCGGCGGAGCATGTCCCGCCACAACCGGGCCGCCAGCAGGAACCGGGGGTTGGGGTAGGCGAACCCCGCGGTGAGGACAAGGGCGGTGACGCGGTCGGGGTGCCGAGCGGCGGCCCGGACGGCGACGGCGGCGCCCAGAGAGAACCCGGACACCGCGAAGGTCTCCAGCCCCTCCTCGACAGCAGCACCGACCAGTTCGTCGGCCAGCCCGTCCAAGGTGAGCGGAGCACCGCTCCGAGGCGTCCGCCCACTCCCGGGAAAGTCCGGCCCGACAACGGTGTGCTCCGCAGCCAACACGTCCATGATGGCGCCGTAGTTAGCGTCGATCCCCCCACCGGCCCCATGGGCAAGCAGCAACCCGGGCCCATCCCCAAGCACCACGCGCCCAAGACCAGAAACAGGCAGTGTCTCTTTCGTCATGGCCGGAACGCTAAAACCTCACACCAATGTGAAAGTCAACAAGCTGAGCCAGGCCACCCAGACACGAAGAGACCCCACCTGCCACCATCCCGCGACACGGACCAGAGCCCCTGCCACCACCGGCGAAGGCGAGCAAAGCGCGCCGAGCAGACGCCACCTCGCGAGTTCCAGACCCAACCTGAACGGCCAGAGGCGAGGCGGCCTAGGCTATGTTTCACAGTCCCGGCCCACTTCGCTCGCCTGGCGGCTCGCTACGTGACCTGGCCTGGGCGAACGCGGCATCGCTTCGCGATCTGCCCGGTTCCGCTCGCCTCCGGCATCGCTCCACCGGCCAGGTCACGCGTTCGCGCACTTGACCGGAGCCAATTCGAGACAGGCCCTAGCAGGAACCCCAGCCACGCGAGCCCGAAGGAAGCGCGAGAAAGCTAAGCCCGCACGCAGGGGATGTGGAAGACGGAGTCCCCCACATCAGGGTCCAGGGGTCGCCCCCAAAACAGGCATAGCGGCACCGGTGAAGGCGAGTGACAGGCCGGAGGCGTGGGAGCCCAGTAGGAACCCCAGCCACGTGAGCCCGAAGGCCGCACCAGAAAGCTAAGCCCGCACGCAGGGGGCGTGGGGGACGGAGTCCCCCACATCGGGGGTCTGGGGGTCGCCCCCAGGAAAGCATTGCGGGCCACCGGGAAGGCGCCTAAAGGCGCCGAACACGATGGCCCGACTCGGGGGTCTGGGGGTCGCCCCCCAGGAAAGCATTGCGGGCCACCGGGAAGGCGCCTAAAGGCGCCGAACACGGCAGCCCGACTCGGGGGTCTGGGGGTCGTCCCCCAGGAAAGCATTGCGGGCCATCGGGGAAGGCGCAAAGCGCCGACCACGACACCCGACTCGTGGGCGATACTGGGATTGAACCAGTGGCCTCTACCGTGTCAAGGTAGCGCTCTCCCACTGAGCTAATCGCCCTTGCGTGTGCTGCGAGGTGGAGACGGGATTTGAACCCGTGTACACGGCTTTGCAGGCCGTTGCCTCGCCTCTCGGCCACTCCACCAGAGCGAGGCCTGACGGGGGCCTCTCAGAGCGGACGACGGGATTCGAACCCGCGACCCTCACCTTGGCAAGGTGATGCTCTACCAACTGAGCCACGTCCGCGTGCCGGTCCGGGGGTCGCCCCCCGGGCTCGCACGAACAACTCTAGCGGAATCCTGGAGTGCTTGCGTACCGGTCGTCGGCCGAGTCGGTGAGCTCGGCGTGGAGGGTGTTCCAGAAGTCGAGTTCGCTGTCTTCTTCGAGGTGGGCGATGCGGCCCCAGAACTCGCGGTCCTCGGCGGCGTGGGCGGCGGCGAGCGAGATGGCGGGCATCAGGGTGGTGCCGGCGTCGGCGGCGTCGAGGTCGGCGGGGGTGACGTCGGCCGGGAGGGCGACGGGGGTGGCGGGGCGGTGGTGCTTGCCGCGCTTGCGGACGCGGATGGGCGGGGTCGTGGGGGCCTTCGCGGCGGCGGCGCGGCCGGCGGCGAGGGCGACGGTGCCGCACAGGACGAAGGCGAGGATGCCGCCGAGGACGACCTCCTGGGCGGGGACGTGCTCGGGCGCGGGCGAGGGGGAGTGCTGCTGCTCGTGGGTGCGCGCCGGGGCGGCGGGGGCGCCGACCTGGTCGACGGTGGGGGCGGGGGCGGCGTGCCTGGGGGCGTACTTGGCCTCGACCTTGATCTTGGACGGGTAGCCGAAGCCGACGACGGAGTCCATGTCGCGGGTCTTGCGCATGAGCTTGTAGCCGTCGGCGTTGCCCTCGATGGTGTGGAGGGTGTGGCCGTCGACCTTCTCGACGATGCCGACGTGGTCGATCTGGTCGATGTCGCCGGAGCCGTTCCAGTCGTAGAAGACGATGGCGCCGGGTTCGGGGTCGTGGCCCCAGGCGTCGTTCTTCTTGAACCACTTGGCGTGGTCGACGGTGGAGGCGAACTGCCCGGCCTGGCCGGTGACGTCGGCCTTGTCGGCGGCCCAGGCGAGGAACATGTCGCACCAGGGCGCCGTGGTGAAGTACTCGTCGTGGTCGCCGTCGATGTTCTTGCGGTACCACTCGCCGAACTTGGTGTAGCCGTCGCCCTTCTCGGTGTACCCGAGCTCCTTCGTGGCGATGTCGAGCAGCTTCTTGCCGATCGGGTCCATCACGCTCCTGACGCGCCTCGCTCGTTCGGGCGAGGTGGCGCCCGAGACCGGGGACGGAACGTGCCGCGGTCCAAGGTCACGTTCCGATCTCGACGGAATGTAGCCGAGGTAAACGGTGGGCGGCAACCGCTTCCAGGCAAACGGTCATAACGGACTACTCAGTAGTAGCCTCGCGGGAGGACGGCGACCGGGCAGGGGGCGGCGCGCAGGACCTTGAGGGCCACCTCGCCGAGGAAGACGCGGTGGGCGGCCGCGTCCTCGCTGGACGCGCAGACCAGCAGCTCGCCCTCGGGCCAGTCCACGTCTTCCAGCGCGTCCGCGACGTCGTCGCCCTCGGCCACCTCGGCGGACACGTCCTCGGGGAGCAGGTCCGCGGAGTCCAGGGCGAGCCGGATGGCGAGGGCCAGGTCGTCGCGGAGCGGTTCGGGGTTGACGTCGCCGATGGCCAGGGTGACCAGCCGGAGCGGCACCTCCAGGCGCTCGGCGGCCTGGGCGGAGCGGATGACCGCCTCGTCGCACTGGGGCCGCCGCACGTACATGACCGTGATCCGACCCAGCTCGTCGGGCGACCGGTGGCCGGACGGGGCGAGCATCACGGCCTCGGTCGCCGAGTGGAGCAGGTGGTCGGCGGCGGCGCCGACGCCGATCCGGCCGCGGGCGCCGCCCTCGGGGGAGCCGACGACGATCAGGTCGGCGCCGATCCGGCTGGCGAGCACGGTGAGCCCCCGCCCGACGCTGCGGCCCTCCTGGACGAGCAGGTCCGCCGGCTCCCCCTCCAGGAGGTCGGCCACCTGGTCCAGCAGTGCGCGGGCCTCGCCGGCCGCGGCGGGGAGGTCCGGCGGGTGGACGGTCGCGACGCTCAGCCGGCCGCCGGTCAGCGCGACGATCCCGCGGGCGAGGTCGAGTGCCTCCCGGCCGCCCGCGTCGGGGACGTATCCGGCGAGCACGTGTTCACCGATCATGTCCGAAGCATTCCCCCTGAGGGCCCGGACAGACCAGAGTGACTTTTGGGGTACTTTTGCCGGGTTGTCAGATTTTTGGGGGGATTTGATGGGTGGCGAGGTGCCCGACCTCGAAGCCGGCCGCTGGACCATCGACCCGGTCCACTCCGAGATCACCTTCTCGGTCCGGCACCTGATGACGACGGTGCGCGGCTCGTTCCCGGACTTCGAGGGCGAGGTGGTGATCGGGGCGGACCCGCTCGACTCCGGCGCCCGCGCGGAGATCCGGATGGGCTCGATCGACACCCGCAGCGCCGAGCGGGACGAGCACGTCCGCTCCGCAGACTTCCTGGACGTGCGCCGGCACCCGGTGATGAGCTTCACCGGTACCGGTGTGGAACGTGCCAAGATCGGTCGCCGGGCCCGCACGCCCCGCTACCACCTGCACGGCGACCTGACGATCAAGAACGTCACCCGCCCGGTCCGGCTGCTGACCGAGTTCCACGGCGTGGGCCCCGACCCGTGGGGCGGCGTCCGCGCGGGCTTCACCGCGACCGCCTCCATCAGCCGCCGCGACTTCGGCATCGAGTTCAACATCCCGCTGCAGGGCGATCGCGTCATGCTCGGCGACGAGATCGCGATCGCGCTGGAGATCCAGGCCGTGTTCGCCGCCGCCGAGGCTCCCGGTCCGGACGCCGACGCCCCGCTCGACCACTGCCCGCCCGCCTGAGCGCCCCGCCCGGCGGGACGGGCTTGTCTCGAAGTCGCCTCAGCCACGCGCGCGAACGCGTGACCTGCCCGGTGGAGCGACGCCGAAGGCGAGCGAAACCGGGCAGATCGCGAAGCGATGCCGCGTTCGCCCCAGGCCCGGTCACGTAGCGAGCCGCTAGGCGAGCGAAGTGGGCCGGGACTGAATCAACACAGCCGCTAGGCGAGCGAAGTGGGCCGGGACTGAATCAACACAGCCGCTAGGCGAGCGAAGTGGGCCGGGACTGAATCAACACAGCCGCTAGGCGAGCGAAGTGGGCCGGGACTGAATCAACACAGCTAGCCGCCGGTGCGCGGGGCGCGGGTCAGGCCCAGCAGGTCCCGGGCGGGGCCGGTGGGGCGCCGGCCGGCCGGCCACACCGCGCGCAGCGGGCGCGACAGGTCCAGTTCCGGGACGGGGACGCAGACCAGCCGCCCGGCGGCGACCTCGTCGTCGACGGCCAGATCGCTCACCACGACCGGCCCGGCGCCGGAGACGGCCGCCGCCTTGAGCGCGGTGGTGGACGCGAGTTGCAGCAGCGGCGGCGCCGTCCCGCCGTGCGCGGCGAGCGCCCGGTCGAGGACCTCGCGCGTCCCCGACCCCTCCTCGCGCAGGACCAGCGGCGTCCTCGCCAGCTCGGCGGCCGGGACTCCGGAGCGCCGCCGCGCCCAGGGGTGCCGCGGGCCGACCACGACGACGAGCCGGTCGGTGGCGACGACGGTGCCGTGCAGCCCGGCCGGCGTTCGCGCCCCCTCCACGAACCCGAGGTCCGCGCCGCCGCCGCGGACCTGTTCGGCGACCACGGTCGAGTTGGCGGTGCGGAGGGTCACCGCGACGCCCGGGTGGACGGTCTTGAGCGTCACCAGCCAGCCGGGCATCAGGTACTCGGCGACCGTGAGGCTCGCCACGACGCGCAGCCGCCCGTCGCGGCGCTCGCGCAGCGCGTCGAGCCCCGCGTCGAGCGCCTCCGCCGCCGCGACCACCTGCCGGGCCCACTCGGCGACCAGCGCGCCCTCCTCGGTGGGACGGGAGCCGCGCGGCGACCGGTCGAGCAGCGCCACGCCGATCTGCCGCTCCATCGAGCGGATCCGGGCGCTGGCGGCGGGCTGGGTGACGCCGAGCTCCGCCGCCGCGCGCCCGACGCTGCCCAGCCGGACGACGGCGAGCAGCAGTTCGAGGGCGCCGAGGTCGGGGACGCGGTGCGAGACGGCCATGACCGCGATTCTACGGACCCATAGGGCTGCTTTATGACCTCATAGGGTCATGACCTCTACTGATGGGGACGAACACGGAGGAACCTGGACCTCATGAGCCTCCCCACCCCGAACCGCGCCCTGCTGGGCGCGCTCGACCGCCCCGCCGAGGTGTTCCGGAATCTGGGTCCCAACTGGTACGCGGCCGTCATGGGCACCTCGATCGTCGCGAACGGCGCGAACGCGCTGCCGGTGGACGTCCCCGGCCTGCACGCCTTCGCCGTGGTCGTGTGGGCGGGCTCGCTGCTGATGCTCGTCGCGCTCATGGCGGCGCGCGCCGTCCACTTCATCCGGCACACGGACGTCGCGCGGTTCCAGCTCCTGGACAACCCCGCCACGGCCGTGTTCTACGGATGCCCGCCGATGGCGATGCTCGCCGTCGGCTACGGGACGCTCATGCTCGGCCCCGAGGTGATCGGCGCCCAGGCGGCGGTGGCGCTGGACGCGGTGCTGTGGACGGCCGGGACGCTCTACGCCGTGCTGGCCGCCGCCGGCGTCCCCTACCTCATGATCACCCGGCACGAGCCGGGGCCCGCGAACCCGACCTGGCTGCTGCCGGTCGTCGCCCCGATGGTCGCCGCGGCGCTCGGTCCCGCGCTCGTCCCGCACCTGCCGGAGGGGCAGGCCCGCGCCACGATGCTGTTCGGCTGCTACGGCCTGTTCGGCGCGAGCCTGCTGGCCACGCTCGTCCTGCTGCCCGGCATCTGGTCGCGGCTCGCCGGCGGCCCGCCGTCACCGGTCGCCCTCACCCCGACGCTGTTCCTCGTGCTCGGCCCGCTCGGGCAGTCCACCACGGCCGTCGTGCAGATCGCGAACGCGGCGGGGCAGGCCGCCCCCGCCTACGCGGCGGCGACGCGCGCGTTCGCGGTCCTCTACGGCGCGCCGGTGATGGGCTTCGCGCTGCTCTGGCTGGCCGTCGCGGTGACCGCGAACCTGCGGGCGCTGCGCGGCGGCATGCCGTTCGCGATGACGTGGTGGGCGTTCACCTTCCCGGTCGGGACGTGCGTGACCGGCGCGTCGGGCCTGTCGCGGATCACCGGCCTGGACGCGCTGACCGACGTGGCCGTCCTCCTCTACCTCCTGCTCGTCACGGCCTGGGCCGTGGCCGGCTTCCAGACGGTCCGGGGCGCGCTCAGCGGCCGCCTCTTCCTGCCCGCCGTGCCGCGCCCCGCGTCCCTGCGGCCGCTTCCCGCCGCCTAGAAGGCGCCCGGGCCCCCGGGCGGGGGCAGGAATACCCGCCCGGGGGCCGGGGTTCGGTAGAATAATTGAAAGTTCTACTATTCGGGAGGCCGGCATGCAGTTCGGGATCTTCACGGTCGGGGACGTCACCCCCGATCCGACCGACGGGCGCGTCCCGACCGAGGCCGAGCGGATCAAGGCCATGGTGGCGATCGCGCTCAAGGCCGAGGAGGCCGGCCTGGACGTCTTCGCGACCGGCGAGCACCACAACCCCCCGTTCGTGCCGTCCTCCCCGACCACGATGCTCGGCTACATCGCGGCGCGCACCGAGCGGCTGATCCTGTCCACCGCGACCACGCTGATCACCACGAACGACCCGGTGAAGATCGCCGAGGACTTCGCGATGCTCCAGCACCTCGCCGACGGCCGGGTGGACCTGATGATGGGGCGCGGCAACACCGGCCCCGTCTACCCGTGGTTCGGCAAGGACATCCGCGACGGCATCCCGCTGGCCATCGAGAACTACCACCTCCTGCACCGCCTCTGGCGCGAGGACATCGTCGACTGGGAGGGCGAGCACCGCACGCCGCTCCAGTCGTTCACCTCGACGCCGCGGCCGCTGGACGGGGTCCCGCCGTTCGTCTGGCACGGCTCGATCCGCAGCCCCGAGATCGCCGAGCAGGCCGCCTTCTACGGCGACGGCTTCTTCGCCAACCACATCTTCTGGCCGACCGACCACTTCCAGCGCCTGATCGGCCTGTACCGGCGGCGCTACGAGCACTACGGGCACGGCTCCGCCGACCAGGCGATCGTCGGCCTCGGCGGCCAGGTGTTCATGCGGCGGAACTCCCAGGACGCCGTCCGCGAGTTCCGCCCGTACTTCGACAACGCCCCCGTCTACGGGCACGGGCCGTCGCTGGAGGAGTTCACCGCGGAGACGCCCCTCACGGTGGGCAGTCCGCAGCAGGTCATCGAAAAGACGCTGACGTTCCGCGACCACTTCGGCGACTACCAGCGCCAGCTGTTCCTGATGGACCACGCGGGGCTGCCGCTGAAGACCGTCCTGGAGCAGATCGACATCCTGGGGGAGGAGGTCGTGCCCGTGCTGCGCAAGGAGTTCGAGTCGCTGCGTCCGGCGCACGTCCCGGCGACCGCCCCGACCCACGCGTCCCGCCTCACCGAGGAGGTGCGATGACCGCCCTCGCCGTCGTCTCCGCCGGGCTCGGGCAGCCCTCGTCCACCCGGCTCCTGGCCGACCGGCTCGCCGAGGCGGCGGCCGGCGCACTCCAAGGGGACGCGACCGTCGAGACGATCGAGCTGCGCGACCACGCGCACGCCATGGTCGACGCGACCCTGACCGGCTTCCCGTCCGGGACGCTCCGCGCCGCCGTCGAGACGGTGGCGAACGCCGACGGCCTCATCGCCGTGACACCGGTCTTCAACGCGTCCTACAGCGGGCTGTTCAAGACGTTCTTCGACGTCCTGGAGCGCGGCTCCCTGGACGGCACGCCAGTGCTGCTGGGCGCGACCGGCGGCACCGCGCGGCACTCTCTGGCCATCGATTACGCGATGCGCCCCCTCTTCGCGTACTTGCGCGCTAGCGTCGTCCCGACCGGGGTGTACGCGGCGTCCGAGGACTGGGGGAGCGCCGAGTCAGCCCTGGCCGAGCGCGTCGCCCGGGCCGGTGCCGAACTGGCCGCACTCATGCGGGCCCGTCCGGCCCCCGCGAAGGACGACCCGTTCGAGGCGCCGGTGCCCTTCGAGCGGCTTCTCGCGGGACACTGAACTTGAGATTTGGCTTATATAAGCCAAGCCTGTAACTTGGGTCACGTGCACGCATTCGATGTGGTGGGCGACCCCGTCCGGCGCCGGATCCTCGAACTGCTCGCCGGCGGCGAGCGCTCGTCCGGCGAGGTCACGGCGGTCGTCCGGAAGGAGTTCGGGATCTCCCAGCCCGCGGTGTCGCAGCACCTGAAGGTGCTGCGCGACAACGGATTCGCCGTCGTGCGGGCGGAGCGGACGCGCCGGCTCTACGCTGTCGACTCGGCACCTCTGCAGGAGATCGACGCGTGGCTCGAACGCTTCCGCCGGTCCTGGACGCCGCGTCTGGACGCCCTGGCGACCGAGATCGCCCGCGGGAAGCGCGCACACCGCACGCATCACGACGACCCAGGGAGCGAGACATGATCGAAGTCACCGGCCAGATCAACGCGGTCACCCGCACGGTGGGCGAGAAGGCGCTGGAGTCCGGCACCGCGAGGACCGCGACGATCAGCAGGGTCTACGACACCGGCGTCGACGACCTGTGGAACGCCGTCACCGACCCCGAGCGGATCTCCCGCTGGTTCCTGCCGGTCTCCGGCGACCTGCGGCTCGGCGGCCGCTACCAGCTGGAGGGCAACGCCAGCGGGACGATCGAGCGCTGCGACCCGCCGAAGGGGTTCGCGGCGACGTGGGAGTTCGGCGGCCAGACCACCTGGATCGAGGTCCGGCTGACCCCCGAGGCGGACGGCCGGACCCGGTTCGAGCTGGAGCACACCGCCCTCGTCGACCCCTCGCAGAACCAGTTCGGCCCGGGCGTCGTCGGCATCGGCTGGGACATGGGGCTCCTCGGCCTCACCGTCCACCTGGAGTCCGGCGAGGACGCCCGGAACAAGCTCGGCGACGACTGGGCCGCGTCCGAGGAGGGGCGCGAGTTCGCGCGGCAGGCCGGTGAGGGCTGGTACGCCGCCGACGTCGCGGGCGGCGCCGACGAGGCCACCGCACGCGCTGCGGCGGACTTCACCATCGCCGCCTACACCGGGGGGCAGTGAGCTCCGGCGCCGAGCACGCCCGGCGTCCGCCCCTCCCTTCGCGGAGTCGCCGACGAGACACGCCCGGTGGCCGTCCTCGGCCGTCGGCGCTGGTCGGCGCGGCAGAATGGCGGGGTGGACGTCAGGGTCGGCGTGCGCGTCGAGGGGGTCGTGCAGGGCGTCGGTTTCCGGCCGTTCGTGCACGGTCTCGCGACCGGCCTCGGGCTGTCGGGGCTGGTCGGCAACGACGCGGGCGGCGTGTTCATCGAGGTCGAGGGCGCCCCCGACAGGGTCGGGCGCTTCCTGGACGGGCTGCGCACGCGCCCGCCCCGGCTCGCCCTCGTCGAGCGCGTCACCACCCGGGAGCTGGACGCCGTGGGCCGCGGCGGCTTCGCCATCGTGGGCAGCGACGGGTCCGGTGAGCGCCGGGCCCTCGTGTCGTGGGACGCCGCGACCTGCGATGACTGCCTGCGCGAGATGCGCGACCCGGGCGACCGGCGCCACCGCTACCCGTTCATCAACTGCACCGCCTGCGGGCCGCGGTTCACGATCGTCACGAGCGTCCCGTACGACCGTCCGAACACGACCATGGCGGGCTTCGCGATGTGCGCGCCGTGCGCCGCCGAGTACGAGGACCCGGCCGACCGCAGGTTCCACGCCCAGCCGGTGTGCTGCCCGGCCTGCGGCCCGTCCCTCACCATGCGGCCCCACGCGGGCGAGCCTCTGGACGCGGCGCGGGCGGCGCTCGCGGATGGCGCGGTCCTCGCGGTCAAGGGCCTCGGCGGCTACCACCTCGCGGTACGGGCGGCGGACCCCGGGGGGGTCGCCGCGCTGCGCTCCCGCAAGCACCGCGAGGACAAGCCGTTCGCGGTGATGGTCCCCGACCTGGAGGCGGCTCGGGCCCTGTGCGACCTCTCCGAGGCAGAGGAGGCGCTGCTCGCCGGGCCCCGGCGCCCGATCGTGCTCGCGCGGCGCCGGCCGGACGCGGCCCTCGCGGACGCGGTCGCCCCGGGCAACCGTGCCGTCGGCCTCATGCTGCCCTACACCCCGCTTCACCACCTGCTCGTCACCGAGCCCCTCGTCCTGACCAGCGGGAACGTCTCGGACGAGCCGATCGCCTACCGCGACCGCGACGCCCTGGAGCGGCTCGCCCCCATCGCCGACGCCTTCCTCCTCCACGACCGGCCCATCCACACCCGGACCGACGACTCGGTGATGCGGGCGTTCCGCGGCCGGCCGCTCCCCGTCCGCCGGTCCCGCGGCTACGCGCCCGAGCCGATCCCCATTGCCGCGGGCCGCCCGGTGCTGGCGTGCGGCGCGGAGTTGAAGAACACGTTCTGTCTGACCCGCGACGGCCGGGCGTTCGTCTCCCACCACATCGGCGACCTGGAGAACCACGAGACCCTCCGCGCCTTCGAGGAGGGCGTCGCGCACTTCCGGCGGCTGTTCGGCATCGAGCCCGAACTGATCGCCTACGACCCGCACCCGGAGTACCTGTCCACGAAGTACGCGCTCGACCAGGACCTGCCCGGTGTCGCCGTCCAGCACCACCACGCGCACATCGCCTCGTGCCTCGCCGACAACGGCGCGGACGGCCCGGTGATCGGCGTCGCGTTCGACGGCACCGGGTACGGGACCGACGGCACCCTGTGGGGCGGCGAGTTCCTGGTCGCCGACCTGCGCGGCTTCGAGCGCGCCGGGCACCTGGAACCGGTTCCGCTGCCCGGCGGCGCCGCCGCGATCCGCGAGCCGTGGCGCATGGCGGCGGCCTACGGGGTCCCGGGCGACCTGCCGGTGGCCCGCCGCCCCGGCTGGGCCGCGGTGACCGCCCTGGCCCGGCGCGGCGTCAACGCCCCGCCGACCTCCAGCATGGGCCGCCTCTTCGACGCGGTCGCCGCCGTCCTCGGCGTCCGCGACCGCGTCAACTACGAGGGACAGGCCGCCATCGAACTGGAGCACTGCGCCGACCTCGCCGAGACCGGCGCCTATCGGGCGGCTCTGAACGGCACGGCCGGCTTCACCGTCGCGGGCGGCGACATCGTGGACGCGGTGGTGGCCGACCTCAGGGCGAGCGTCCCCGTCCCGGTGATCGCCGCGCGCTTCCACAACGGCGTCGCGGCGCTCGTCGTCGACGCGGCCTCCCGCATCAGGTCGCAGACGGGCCTCGGCACGGTCGCGCTCTCCGGCGGCGTGTTCCAGAACATGCTCCTGCTCGACCGCGCCGTCTCCGGCCTCGAAGGCGCGGGCTTCGACGTGCTGACCCACCACCGCGTCCCGCCCAACGACGGCGGCATCAGCCTCGGCCAGGCGGCCGTCGCCACCGCCCGCGGCTGATCTGCGAGGCCGCCCTGGCCGGATCCGGCCGCGCGGCCCGGGCACCGGCGATGCTCTCCCGAATGGAGCGTGCCCACCAGGGACGCGGTGCCGCGGGCGCATTCCGCCGCGGTCCCGCGGAACGGCGCCCGCGGTGCGAAACCGCGACGCGGCGCCCCGCCCCGAGGGCATGATCATCGAATGGCGGACGCAGGGGACGAGTCGCGGGAACGCGAGCCGAGATCATGGGTCGTCCGGCGATGGGCGGCCCCGCTGGCGCTGTCGGTGTCCGTCGCCGCCTCCATCGGCGCGGTGCACCTGCTGGTGGACGGGCCGGCGGCCACCGCCGCGCTTCCCGGCGGGCAGCGCATGCCGCGCTTCGTCATCGAGGTCGGGGAGATCGGGAGTTCTCCCCAGGAAGGCGGGCCGAAGCCGTGGTTCCAGGTCAGGGCGGCCGGGGCCGGCGGCGGAGCGCGGGCCGTGGACTCGGTGCCCGCACCGCGATCGGCCGGCCCGGCGCAGTCGCTCATCGCGGGGCCTGGGGGATTGTTCGTGTTCTCCAGCTTCCGGGAGAAGACGTGCACGACCCGTTTCCACCGGTTCCGCCTCACCGGCGGCGGCCGGGTGAAGGATCTCGGGCCGCTCACCAGGGACACCGTCCCGGCGCGCGTGGCCGGGCCGGCCATGAGCCCGGACGGTGAACGGCTCGCCTACGCGACGGCCCCCTGCGCGAAGGCGGCGCGGCCCCAGGCGACGGTGACCGTCCTCGACCTCGGCTCGGGCCGGCGGCGGACCTGGAGCGCGGCCGCGCCCTCCTTCGTCGGCGAGATCGTCTGGGCGCGCGACAGCCGCACGCTCGGCTACACGCTCGGCGATGTGCGGCCCGAGTCCGATCCCCGCCCCTTCCAGAAGCGCAGAGTCGGGAACGTCGCCGTCCACGCCCTCGACACGGGCGGGCGAGGCGCAGACCTGCGGAGCGGCCGCGTCCTGTTCCGGCAGTCCGACGACTCCGCGGCCGTCACCACCGCCGTGATGAACCCGGACGGGCGGACGGGATACGGCGCGATGAAGAAGGCGCGCCCGGCGAGCTTCGTCGTTTTCTCCTTCGCGGCTGGCAGGCCGATGAAGGTCACCCAGACCATCAAGCTCGAACCAGGCGTCGGAACGGCCATCGGCTTCACCACCCACGACGGCCCCCGGTACGCCTGCCTGGGCGGGATCGACTCCTTCGGCAGGACGGACGACCGCGGCTTCATGGAGGCCCTCGGAAGCGACCGGGGGTGCGCGGTCGCCTACGCCACCTGACCGTCCCCCGGACGCCCGCCCTCTGGAGCGGTGTCAGAGGTTGCCCAGGACCCGGGTGGGGGTGATCTCGATGACGACGCGGTTCGGGTTCGGGCGCGGGGGCTTGTAGCGGGCGGTGTAGAGGTCCTCCGCGCGGGTCACGGAGGCCGGGTCGGTCCGCAGGACGGCGCGGCCCTCGATGGTCGACCAGCGGCGGCCGTCCACCTGAGTGACGGCGACGGGCAGGCCGGAGGCGCCGGCGGCCCGGACGTGGCGCGCCTTCGCCGAGGAGGCCGAGGTGATCACGCGGACGGTGCCGGCGTCGAGCGTCGCGCCGACGGGGACCGAGTGCGGGGTGCCGTCCGGGCGGAGGGTGACGAGGGTGCACAGGTGGCGGTCGCGCCAGAAGGCGGTCAGGCGCTCGTCGGTGAGGTCCAGCCGGTGTCGTCCGTCCATCGGAGTAAGCCTATCCGGACTGGCCGGTTTCGACGGTTTTATGATTAGTTAGCGGAAGAAACTATCTGACGACGGGGAGGGGGCGGCGTGCCGTCCAAGCACTATCCGTGGATCGCGCTGAGCAACACCACGCTCGGCATGCTGCTGGCCACGGTCAACTCCTCGATCGTGATCATCTCGCTGCCGGCGATCTTCCGCGGCATCCATCTGAACCCCCTCGAACCGGGCAATGTCAGCTACCTGCTCTGGATGCTGATGGGCTACATGCTCGTCTCGGCGGTGCTGGTGGTGACGCTCGGCCGGCTCGGGGACATGTTCGGGCGCGTCCGGATGTACAACGCCGGGTTCGCGGTCTTCACGGTCGGGACGCTCGTGCTGGCGCTGGATCCGCTGCACGGGGGCGCCGGTGCGCTCTGGCTCATCGGCTGGCGGGTGTTCCAGGGGATCGGCGGCGCCATGCTGATGGCGAACTCGGCCGCGATCCTCACCGACGCGTTCCCCGCCCACCGGCGCGGCATGGCGATGGGCGTCAACCAGGTCGCGGGCATCGCCGGGACGTTCATCGGGCTGGTCGCGGGCGGGCTGCTGAGCGAGATCAACTGGCGGCTGGTGTTCTTCGCCTCGGCGCCCATCGGCGTCGCCGGGACGATCTGGGCCTACCGGAGCCTGGTCGAGACCGCCACGCGGGCGGTCGGCGCGAGGATCGACTGGCTCGGCAACGTGACGTTCGCGGTCGGGCTGACCGCGCTGCTCGCCGCGATCACCTACGGCATCCAGCCCTACGGCGGGCACGACATGGGCTGGACGAACCCCTGGGTGCTCGCCGGGGTGATCGGCGGCGTCGCCGTCCTGGCGCTGTTCTGCTGGATCGAGACCAGGGTCGAGCAGCCGATGTTCCATCTGAGCCTGTTCCGCATCCGGGCGTTCGCGGCCGGCAACCTGGCCGGGCTGCTCGCCGCGATCTCGCGCGGCGGGATGCAGTTCATGCTGATCATCTGGCTGCAGGGCATCTGGCTGCCGCTGCACGGCTACGACTACGAGGACACCCCGCTGTGGGCGGGCATCTACCTGCTGCCGCTCACCGCCGGCTTCCTGGTCGCCGGGCCGATCTCGGGGCACCTGTCCGACCGGCACGGCGCCCGCGCGTTCGCCTCCGGCGGGCTGGTGCTGTCGGCACTGGCGTTCGCGGGGCTGCTGGTGATCCCGACCGACTTCGGGTACACCACCTTCGCGCTGCTGATCTTCCTCAACGGGATCGGCTCCGGGCTGTTCGCCGCCCCGAACACGACCGCGATCATGAACTCGGTCCCGGCGGACCAGCGCGGCGTGGCCTCCGGGATGCGCGCCACCTTCATGAACGCCGGCATGGTGCTGTCGATCGGCGTGTTCTTCTCGCTGATGATCGCCGGCCTGGCCGACACGCTGCCGAGGACGCTGACGCAGGGCCTGACCGAACACGGCGTCCCGGCCGGGCCGGCCGCGCGGGTGGGCGAGCTGCCGCCGGTCGGCACGCTGTTCGCGGCGTTCCTCGGCTACAACCCGATCCAGAACCTGCTCGAACAGTTCCACGCGCTCGGCGGGCTCGCGCCGGACGACGTGGCCACGCTCACCGGCCGCTCGTACTTCCCGCACCTGATCTCCGAGCCGTTCCACCACGGCCTGGTCATCGTGTTCGGCCTGGCGATCGCGATGTCGCTGGTGGCGGCGCTGGTGTCGCTGCTGCGCGGGCGCCGCTACGTGCACGACGACGAGGCCTCCGGCGAGCCCGCGCTGCAGAAGACCGGCCGCGGCGCCGCCTGACCGGAGGCCGCCTGACCCGAGCCAGACCGAAGCCCCCCGGCCCCCGCCCGGCCGGGGGGCTTTCCGGCGCGCTATTGACACTGTTCCGCAAACGTTTTCATAATCCTGGGCATGGGCGGCACGGGCACCGGCGGAGGCGGGGCCGCCCGCCGCGGTGCCTCCGGGCCGGGCGGCGGCCCCCGGGCCTCGATCCGGGCCGTGGCGACCCTCGCCGGGGTGTCGCCCTCCACGGTCTCGCGCGCCCTGAACAACCCGGAGCTCGTGAACGCCGAGACCCGGCGGCGCGTGCTCGAATGCGCCGAGCGGCTGGGCTACCGGCCGAACCGGGCGGCGCAGTCGCTGGTCCTCGGCCGGACCCGCAACGTCGGCCTCATCGTCCCCGACATCGCCAACCCGTTCTTCGCACCGTTCATCAAGGGCGTCGAGGCGTACTTCCGGGACACCGAGTACGCGGTGTTCCTGGCCGACACCGACGAGGACACCGCGACGGAGGTCCGGCTGGCCGAGGCCATGGTCGAGCGGGTGGACGGGCTGATCCTGTGCGCCCCCCGCATGACCGGGGCGCGGCTGCGCGCCGTCGCGGCCAGGACCGCCGTGGTGCTGGCGAACCGGACCAGCGGGGCGGCGCCGTCGGTCCTGCTCGACTTCCGGCCCGGCATGGAGCAGGCGGTCGCGCACGTCCACGCGCTCGGCCACCGCCGCTGCGCGTACCTGGCCGGCCCCGCCAACTCCTGGTCCAACCGGCAGCGGCGCAGGTTCCTCGGCGCCGCCTGCGCGGAGCGCGGCATCGAGCTGGTGGACCTCGGCCCGTACGAGCCGCGCTTCACCGGCGGGTACCGGGCGGCGGACGAGGTGCTCGCCGCCGGCGTCACCGCGGTGTTCGCCTACAACGACCTGGTCGCGCTCGGCGTGCTGTCCCGGCTCGCCGCGCGCGGCGTCCCGGTGCCCGGCGAGCTCAGCATCGTCGGATTCGACGACGTCCCGATGGCCTCGATGACCAACCCGCCGCTCACCAGCGTGGCCATGCCCGTCAACGCGCTGTCGCGGGCGGCCGCCGCGACCGTGCACGCGATGCTCGACCCCCGGGCGCCGAAGGCGCCGCCGCTGCCGCCGGCCACCGAGCTGGCGACCCGACTGCTGATCAGAGGCACCACCGGGCCGGCGTGACCGGCCCAGGACCGCACGTCCTGCCTGGAGGACCGCCATGAGAACTCCACGATCCGCACTCCTCACCCTCGCCGCCGCCGGCCTGCTGATGACCGCCTGCGGGGCGCCCGACTCGGGCGGCGCCGCCTCCGAACCCGCCGCCTCGGACGTCCGGCTCCCGTCCAAGCCCGTCACCCTCAACATCATCGACGTCGCCGGGAACCTCCAGCTCACCCAGCAGATCTTCGAGAACTACAGGAAGGCGCACCCCGGCCTCGTCAGCAGGATCACCTACACCAAGGCCACCGCGCCCGAGCTGGCCGGCAAGGTCAAGGCGCAGCAGGACGCCGGACGCCTCGACATCGACCTCGTGCTGACCGGCACCGACGGCCTCTCCGCCGGCCTGGAGCAGAACCTGTGGGTCGACCTCGCCGGCAAGTACGCCGCCAAGCTGCCCGACCTGAGGTCGCAGTACCTGGAGCCCGCCTCCAAGATGCAGGACCTCGCGCAGGGCCGGGGCGTCGTCGTGACGTACTACCCCTCGGGCCCGCTGCTGGAGTACGACCCGAAGAGGGTCCCGGACCCGCCGAAGACGGCCGAGGCCCTGCTGGCCTGGGCGAAAGCGCACCCCAAGAAACTGGAGTACGCCCGCCCGTCCAACTCCGGCCCCGGACGGACGTGGCTCATGGGCCTGCCCTACATCCTCAAGGACTCCGACCCCAAGGACCCCGCGAACGGCTGGCCCAAGACCTGGGCGTACCTGAAGGACCTCGACCGGTACATCGAGTACTACCCGACCGGTACCACGCAGACGATGAAGGAACTGGGCGAGGGCACCCGCGACATCATCCTCAGCACCACCGGCTGGGACATCAACCCGCGCGTCCTCGGACAGGTGCCCAAGGACGTGAAGATCCAGCCCTTGGAGGGCTTCACCTGGGTCACCGACGCCCACTACATGGTCGTCCCCAAGGGCGTGTCCGGCGGGAAGCTCGCCGTCCTGCTCGACCTGGTGAAGTTCGCGCTCCGGCCGGAGCAGCAGGCGGTCACCTACGACAAGGGCTACTTCTACCCGGGCCCCGCCGTGAAGGGCGTGACGCTCGCCATGGCCCCGCCCGAGAGCCAGAAGGCGATCAAGGAGTACGGCCGTCCCGAGTACGACTCGCTGATCGCCGCGAACCCCAAGGCCCCGCCGCTCGACGCCAAGGCCCTCGTCGCCGCCTTCGACCGGTGGGACCGCGAGGTCGGCGGGCAGAAGGTCAAGCAGTCATGACGGCGGGCACCGCGACGGAACGGGACCCGCGGGCCGGGTTCGGGCGGCTGCGGCTGGACGGCGTCACGCGGCGGTTCGGGAAGGCGACCGCGCTGAGCGGGTTCGATCTGCGGATCGAGGGCGGCGAGTTCATCGCGCTGCTCGGGCCGTCCGGATGCGGGAAGTCGACCGCGCTGAACTGCCTGGCCGGGCTGCTGCCGCTGTCCGGCGGCGCGATCTGGCTGGACAAGGAGCGCATCGACACGCTGCCGCCCGAGCGGCGCGGGTTCGGGATGGTGTTCCAGAACTACGCGCTGTTCCCGCACCTGTCCGTCCGCAGGAACGTGGCGTTCGGGCTGGCGGTGCGGCGGGTCGGGAAGGCGGAGACCGCGCGGCGGGTGGACGAGGCGCTGCGCACCGTCGAGCTGACCGAGCACGCCGCCAAGCTTCCCGGGCAGCTGTCGGGCGGCCAGCAGCAGCGGGTCGCGATCGCCCGCGCGATCGTGCTGCGGCCGAGGCTCGTGCTGATGGACGAGCCGCTGTCCAACCTCGACGCCAAGCTCCGCGTGCAGATGCGCACCGAGATCCGGCGCATCCACCAGGACCTCGGACTCACCACCGTCTACGTGACGCACGACCAGGAGGAGGCGCTCGCGCTCGCCGACCGGGTCGTGGTGCTGCGCTCGGGACGGATCGAGCAGGTCGGGACGCCCGAGGACGTCTACACCCACCCGGCCGGCACCTACATCGCCGGGTTCATGGGCTACCGGAACCTGCTGGAGTTGCCCGTCCTGTCGTCCGGCGACGGCACGGTCCGCCTCGGCGGCGAGGACGGGCCGGTCCTGACCGGGCGGAGCCGGGAGCCGATCGGCGGGCCGCGCGCGGTCGCGGCCGTCCGGCCGGAGGACTTCAGGGTCGCCGGGTCCCCCGACACGGCGACGGGCGAGAACCTCGTGAGGGTCCGCGTCGAGGTGGCGGAGTTCCACGGCCGCGAGGTCGCCGCCGAGGGCGTGACGGACGGCGGGCGCGTCATCCACTTCCGGACGCCGGAGCGGGTCGCGCCGGGGGACCGGGTCGCGCTGACCGTCCCGCCCGACCGCGTGCTCGTGTTCGGGGAGAGCGTGCGGGAGGCGGCGCGGGCCCTCGACGGACCCGCCGCCGAGGCCCTCGGCAAGAGCGGGGTGCGCGATGGCGGTTGAGGCTCCCGCCCGCGCGGAGGCGCGGGCGCCCCGGCGCGGCGGCCTGCGGCACCGGCTCGCCGAGCGCGGCGTCGACCGCGTGCTGCTCCTTCTGCTGCCCGCCGTGCTCGTCGTCGCGCTGCTGTTCCTCTACCCGATGATGTACGGGGTGGGTCTGTCGCTGCAGCCGAAGGACGGCGGCGGCCCGTTCGGCAACTACACCGGCTTCTTCCGCGACCCCTACCAGCGCGGCACGATCTGGAAGACGCTCAGGCTCGCGCTGCCCGCCGCCCTGATCAACGTCGGCGCGTCGGTGCCGATCGCGTACCGGCTGCGCGGCCGGTTCCGCGGCCGGCGGCTGCTGACGGCGCTGCTCGTCCTGCCGGTGACGCTCGGAACCGTCCTGGTCGCCGACGGCCTGCTGCGCTACCTCGGCCCCAAGGGCTGGTTCAACCGGGTGCTGCTCGACCTCGGCGTCGTGGACGAGCCCGTCCGGCTCGTCTACAACTACTGGGGCGTGCTGTTCTCGCTGCTCATCACCGGGTTCCCGTTCGCGTTCCTGCTGGTGCTGGCCTACATGTCGGGCATCGACCCGACGCTGGAGCGGGCCGCGGCCACGCTCGGGGCCGGGCCCTGGCAGCGGATGCGGCGGATCGTCCTCCCGCTGCTCGCTCCGGGGCTCGCGACGACGTTCGTGCTCGCGTTCGTGCTGGCGTTCTCGGTGTTCCCGTCCGCGAACCTCGTCGGCGAGCCGGCCGGGGAGACGCGGGTGATGGCGATCGCCGCCTACCAGGCGGCGTTCGAGAAGTACGACTACTCGATGGCCTCCACCATCGCCGTGCTGATGGGCGTGTTCGAGCTGCTCGTCATCGCGGTCACGCTGCTGCTGCGCGGCCGCCTCTACACCGGCCCCGCGACGGGAGGTAAGGGATCATGACCGCCGTCTCGCGCCCGCGCGGGCTGCCGAGGGTCCGGCCGGGCGGCTGGGCCGTCTGGCTGTTCGTCGCGTTCTTCCTGCTGAACCTGGCCGCGCTGATCCTGTCCGTGGTCGTGAACTCGTTCGGCACGAAGTGGTTCGGCGGATGGCTGCCGGAGGGCTTCACGGGCGCGTGGTACTCCGACGCCTGGGCGGAGTTCGCGCTCGGCGACGTGCTGACCGCGACGCTGGAGATCACCCTGATCGTGGTCGCGCTGTCGCTGCTGGTCGGCGTCCCCGCCGGATACGCGCTGGCCCGGCGCGACTTCCCCGGCAGGCGGGTCGTGACGGTCCTGCTGCTGCTCCCCGTGGCGCTGCCGCCGATCACCTACGGGATCCCGCTCGCGACCGTCCTGTACAAGGTGCACCTGGCCGGGACGATGACGGGCGTGGTCGCGGCGAACCTCGTCCCGGCGCTGCCGTTCGTCGTGCTGGTGGTGACGCCGTTCGTGGAGCAGATCGACGCGAACGTGGAGTCGGCGGCGCGGATGTGCGGCGCCCGCACCCGGCAGGTGTTCGCGCGGGTGCTGGTTCCGCTGCTGCTGCCGGGGATCCTCGCCGCCGGGATCCTCGTGCTCGTGCGGACCGTCGCCATGTTCGAGCTGACGTTCCTGGTGGCGGACGCCGACAGCCAGACGCTGATCGTCGCGCTCTACGGCGCCGCGTTCACGCCCGGGATCCGCGCCGCCCAGGCCATCGACGCGATGGCCGTCGTCTACATGGCCCTGTCGGCGGTGCTGCTGGTCATCGCCCTGATGTTCGTCAATCCGACGCAGATCGTCGCGCAGGTGAGGGAGGCCCCGGCCGAATGAGCGCCGTCCGGTTCGACTACACGGGGGAGCGGGTGCTGGTCACCGGCGCCGCGGGGCTGATCGGCCGCGCGCTGGTGCGGCGGTTCGCCGACGCGGGCGCCGCCGTGCTCGCCGTCGACGTGGACGCCGCCGGCCTCGCGGTCCACGACGGCGATCGGCGGGTGGCCACGATGCCCGGCGACCTGGCCCGCGAGGACGTCGCCGACGCCGTCTTCGCCAGGCTCGCGCGCGACGGCGGCCTGGACGTGCTCGTCAACAACGCCGCGATGACCGGGGTGCGCACCCCGTTCGCCGACATCGGCGCCGGCGTCTGGGACGCGGTGGTCGCCGCCAACCTGCGCTCGGCGTACCTGCTGTCGGTGCGGGCGGTCCGCCACTGGCGCGACGCCGGGCGCGGCGGGGCGATCGTCAGCCTGTCCTCGCCGGGCGCGTCCCGCGCGCACGAGAACCAGAGCGCCTACGACGTGACCAAGGCGGGCATCGAGGCGCTCAGCCGGGCGATCGCCGTGGAGCTGGGCGGCCTCGGCATCCGCGCGAACTGCATCGCGCCCGCCAGCGTCGTCGAGGAGGTCCGGCCCGCGACCGACCTCCCCGCCGGCCGCACCACCGCTCCGGAGGAGGTCGCGGACGCGGCGCTGTTCCTGGCGTCCCCGGCGGCGGCGCAGCTCAACGGGCACGTCCTTCGCGTGGACGGCGGCCTGCACGCGCGTCTGCGGACCGGACCGTCCGAGGAGCGGGGACGCGACTCCTGAGAAGCGCGCCCGTGACGGGCGGAGAACGCGGAACGGCCGCCCGCGGTGGCGGGCGGCCGTTCCGGAAGGCGCGCAAGCGCGCCGGCGTCAGACGCGCCAGGACTGGACGAGCGCGTCCAGCGTCACCTGGTCGTAGACGATGCCCTGGGCGTTCAGCTCCTGGGCGACGAGCTCGCCGTCGCCGTGGTGCTTGGCCAGCAGCCGGTACACCGCGTACGGGAACCAGTGGTTGTCGCTGATCCGCTGGATCTCGGCCTCGTCGCAGCGGTAGCCCTCGGCCCTGACCTCGGCGAGCGTCGCGGCGACGTCGCCGTGGCGCCGTTCCAGGATGTCGATGACCAGGGACCGCAGGTTCTCCGGCGCGGGCCCGGCGGGCACGTCCTCCTCGGGGGCGGTGCCGTAGGAACTGCGCCCGTTCAGGCTGCCGCGCGACGCGGCGCTGACCACGGCCAGCTCCGGCTCCGGCTCCGGCTCGGGAGCGGGGGCCGGCGCGGGTGCGGGCGCGGGCTCGGTCGCGGCGGGGGCCGCGGCCGGAGCGGAGGCCGCCGGTGCGGCCGGGGCCGGAGCGGCCTCGCCCGCGGGCGCCGCCTTGGGCTCGGCCCTGCCCGACGTCCCGGACTCGATCGCCTTGCCGGAGTACCCCGGCACCTGGATCTGCGCGAACGGGCCGGTGTTGCGCAGCGGCATCAACGTGATCTGGTTCAGCGTGACGGGCCCGGCGATCGCGCGCGTCTGCGGCTCGGGCTGCTTGGTCTCCTCCTCCTCGGTCCTCTGCGACACGTACCGGTGCAGCGTCCGCAGCAGGACGAACAGGCCGAGCATCGACACGATCGGCGGGACCGCGGCCGTCGCCTGGAAGGAGAAGGTCTTGTGGCCGACGTGGCCGACGTTGAAGATCAGGCTGGCCGTCCAGCCCGCGAGGGCGATGGTCAGCGGCAGGCAGAAGTCGAGCCAGCTCATCAGGGCCCGGCGCTTGATGACGAAGGCGTCGATGGCCAGCAGGAACAGCCCGAGCTCACCGACGATGATGAACAGGTCGACCAGCAGGGGGAACGACTCGGCCTTCCAGCCCCGCAGGCCGTGTTCCAGGGCCCAGTGATAGAGACCGGCATAGGACTGGGCGAAGCCACCGGCGGTGGCGGTCAGGACCGCGGCCGCCATGAAGGCGATGGCCCCCCACCGTGTGATGACCTGTGCCCGGTTGGCAGCGCTCATGCGCGTGTGCTCCCAGATTCCTTACACAACCAAAAGTGATCGGTGGGAGACTATCCATTCCTTTGCCGTTTCGTGGGCGAATCGCATCACGTCTCGGTCCCGTTCCCCGCGAAACGGCGCGGCGCGCCGGTGGGAACTCACGAAAAACCGCAGGCGGGGCGCCCCCGCAGACTCTTGGCGGGCGCCCCCGCAGAGTCATAGCGGGCGCCCCCGCCAAGGCGCGCCGGTGCCTTGGCGGGGGCGGGATTCCGCGGGAGCGGTGACGGAATCCGGCCGCGGAACCCCGGTCAGGGAACCTGCAGGACGAAGTCGAACTTCGCGGTGCGCCCGCTGGGACCGGTCTGGACCTTCATGAGCAGCGCGGGGTCGTAGAGCATGTCGGAGCTGTTCCGGGGCTCGTTCGGGAAGTAGAGCTGCGTCGTCAGGATCTGCTGGTACGGGGCCTGGGCCTTCACGTGGATGTGCCGGGTGCGGCCGGGGTAGAGGCCGGGCACGATCGTCGTGAGGGTGAATCGTCCGGAAGCGTCCGTGTATTGATGTCCACGGAGCTTATAGCCGTAGTTGTCGTAATTGCCGTAGTAGTCCGCCTGCCAGAAGTCGAGCAGGGCGTGGGCCACCGGCGCGCACGACATCGAGTAGACGATCCCGGACACGGTGAGGGGGGTCCCCGGCATGCCGGGGGTCACGATCGAGGCGCGCTCGGGGGAGCCGGGCTTGAAGTAGGGGCCCTCCATCTGCGAGTGCGTCGGGGAGTCGTCCCCGTCGTCGCACTTGGGCGTCGGGGTGAGGGGCCGCTGCTCCGTGCGGGCCTGCGCGGGCGCGGCCACCGCGGACACGGCGGTGGGCAGCGCGAGCGCGCCGATGCCCGCCGCGCCCGCGGCGACGATGAAGTTCTTGCGGCTGATGCCGTTCTCCTGGCCGTCACCGGGGTCGTGGCCGGTGGCGGTTTCCTGCTCGTCCGCTGTCATGGGGGTTCCTTCGGGGGTCGTCCGGGATCTTCCGGTTGGCGGGGCTCCCTGGGAGTCGGTCCGCGACATGTATAAGCCGCCCGGGAAGGGGCGGTCTTGCCGCTGCGTGCCGTCACTTTGGCGGCGAGTGCCAAAGCCCGCCCGAAGCGTCGTGCTGACTCGCTCATTGACCTTCCTGACGGGCCGTAGAAGCCTTGCGGGTGGCGTCCGAGACCCCGCCCGCCGACCGGAGGAGCGTCATGCCCACGCTCGTTGACACCTCGGACCACCCTGCCCGCGACCAGGCGGACTTCTGGCGCCACCTGATCAGCTCGGCCTTCGGGCCCTTCCACGTCCAGCCGCGCCTGCCCGGCGGGTTCGCCGCCCGGCTGAGCGGCCGGGCGCTGGGCCCGGTGGAGGCCGGCGACGTGTACGCGCCCGCGCACGCGGTGCGGCGCAGCGCCCGGCAGATCGCCCGCGACACACGCGAGTGCTACAAGCTCGGCCTGGTGCTGCGAGGCTCGTGCGTGCTGCGGCAGAACGGCCGCCGCGCCGTGGTCGGGGCGGGGGACGTGGTGTTCTACGACCTCACCCGTCCGGTCGAGATCGCCTTCGACGCCCACCACATCTTCACCGTCGTGATCCCGCACAGCGCCGTCCCGCTGCCGCGCGAGCGCCTCGCCGCGTTCGGCGGCACCCTGCTCGGCGGGCGGGGCCGGACCGGGCGGCTCGTCTCGTCCTTCCTCGCCGCCCTGGCCGAGAGCGGCGAGGAGGACGCGGCGCGGAACGGGGCCGCGGCCGGCGACCCGCTCGGGACCGCGCCCGACGAGATCTACGCCCACCACCTCGGCGGCGCGCTGGTCGAGCTGGTCACCGGCGCGGCCGGCGAGTGGCTGGGCGCGCCGCCGTCCCCGTCGCCGGAGGGAGCGGAGATGCTGCGGGCGATCGAGGAGTGGATCGAGGCGCGCCTGCACGACCCGTCGCTGAGCCCCGCCGCGATCGCGGCCGCGCACCACATCTCCGTCCGCCAGCTCTACCGGGTGTTCGCGCCGACCGGGACGACCGTCGCCCGGTACGTCCGGACCCGCCGCCTGGAGCACTGCCGCCGCGAACTCGGCGACCCCTTCCTCGGCACCCAGCGGATCGGCGCGATCGCCAACCGCTGGGGCCTGCCTGACGCGGCCGCCTTCAGCCGCGCGTTCCGCGCCGCCTACGGGCAGACCCCCAGCGACTACCGCGCCCGCACCACCGGCATCCGGCGGGACGCGTAGCGCCGCGCGATCCCGCCCGGCGCGAATCGATCCCCGTATCCCGGGAACGCGAAGAAGAGGACCTGGAAACGCGATGGAGGACGCGAGGGGGACGCCGTCATGCCACGCCAGGAGAGCCGAGCCGCCGCCGACGTGCGCGGAGCGGCGCTGCCGCTGGAGTACGCCGAGGACCTGGACCCGCTCCTCGACCGGATCGGGGACGCCCGGTGCGTGCTGATCGGCGAGGCCAGCCACGGGACCCACGAGTACTACGCGTGGCGGGCGGCGCTGACCAGGCGGCTGATCGCCGAGCGCGGGTTCGCGTTCGTCGCCGTCGAGGGCGACTGGCCCGACTGCCGCCGGGTCGGCCGCTGCGTGACGCTCGCGCCGGGGGCGCGGCGGGAGCCCCGGGACGCCCTGAACGCCTACGAGCGCTGGCCGACGTGGATGTGGGCCAACGAGGAGACCGTCCGGTTCTGCCGGTGGCTGCGCGACCGCAACGCGGGCCTTCCTTCCGGCGAGCGGGCCGGCTTCCACGGGCTGGACGTCTACAGCCTCTGGGAGTCGCTGCGGGCGGTCGTCGACTACCTGGCGGAGCATCGCCCCGAGTACCTAGACACGGCGCTGGAGGCGTACCGCTGCTTCGAGCCCCACGGCCACGACCCCCGCGCCTACGGGTGGAACACGGCCCTGGTCCCGGGCGGCTGCACGGCGGAGGTCCTGGAACTGCTGGCCGCGCTGCGCCGCCCTGCGCCGCCGGGGGAGGCGGGCGACCCGGAAGAGGAGTTCGACGCCCGGCAGAACGCCGAAGTGGCGGCGGGCGCCGAGCACTACTACCGCACGATGCTCGACGGCGGGCCCGAGTCGTGGAACGTCCGGGACGTCCATATGGCCGACACCCTGGACCGGCTGATGGACTTCTATGGCGGCAAGGCCGTGGTGTGGGCGCACAACACCCACGTGGGCGACGCGCGGGCGACCGACATGGCGGGCGCCGGGATGGTCAACCTCGGCCAGCTCGCCAGGGAGCGGTACGGCGCCGGCGGCGCCGTGCTGGTCGGGTTCGCGGGCGGACCCGGCGAGGTCGTCGCGGCGCCGGCCTGGGGCGCCCCGATGGAGATCATGCGCGTCCCGCCGCCGGCGCGCGGCTCGCTGGAGCACGTGCTGGCGGAGTCGGAACTGCATCGGGCGATGTTCGTCGTGCCGCCGGAGCGGGAGAAGCCCGCCTTCTTCACCGACGCGCTCGGGCACCGCGCGATCGGCGTCGTGTACGACCCGGACCGGGACCCGCGCCAGTACGTCCCGACGCGGCTCGCCGACCGCTACGACGCGCTGTGCTGGTTCCGCGCCACCTCGGCGCTCCAGCCGCTGCATCTGGAGGCCGCGCGCCGTGGTGAACTGGAGACGATGCCGACCGGCGTCTAGTCATCGGGCAGTCTGAGGAGTCGCGCCATGTCCTTGACCAAGCAGCCGGGCCCGCTCGCCGGCTCCCTCGGCGACGAGGTCAACTTCACGATCGACGGGCCGGCGCACCGGTTGTTCATGCACGACTTCCCGCGCCGGGTGCGCGCCCGGTTCGCGGGCGAGACGGTGCTGGACACCGAGCGCGGGAGGCTCCTGCACGAGACCGGGCTGCTGCCCGTCCTGTACGTCCCTGAGGAGGACGTGCGCACCGACCTGCTGGAGAAGACCGTCCACTCCACGCACTGCCCGTTCAAGGGCGACGCCGTGTACTGGACGGTGCGGGCGGGCGATCGGGCGGCCGAGAACGCGGTCTGGGGGTATCCGGAGCCGAAGCCGGAGGCGGCGTGGCTGCGCGGGCACATGGCCTTCTACTGGGACCGGATGGACGCCTGGTTCGACGAGGACGAGGAGGTCAAGGGCCATCTGCGCGACCCCTTCCACCGCGTCGACGCGCGCACCACGTCCCGGCGCGTCCGGGTGCTGCTGGACGGCGAGGTCGTCGCCGAGACGGGACGGCCGAAGCTGCTGTCGGAGACCGGGCTGCCCAACCGGTACTACATCCCGGCCGAGGGCGTCCGCCGCGACCTGCTGACCCGCAGCGCCAAGCGGACCTTCTGCCCGTACAAGGGCGAGGCGACGTACTGGTCGCTGGCCGGGGCCGAGGACGCCGCCTGGTCGTACGAGGAGCCCTTGGAGGACGCGGCGAAGATCGGGGGATACCTGTCCTTCGACCACGAGGCCGTGACGGTCGAGTCCCAGCCGCCCCTGGCCTCCTGACGCCGGCCCGGGGCCGGGGGTTCGCGGAGCGGCGGCCTCCTGGAGCATGATTGCGGAATGGTCGATACCTCCCTTTATGCGGCGTTCGTTGTCGCCGCGTTCGCGCTCTGCGTCACGCCCGGCCCCGACATGATGTTCATCGTCGCGATGGGCGGGCGCGGCGGGCCGGTCACGGGCCTCATGGCCGCGGCGGGCGTCGCCACCGGCGCCCTGACGCACGCCGTCGCCGCCACGCTCGGCCTGTCCGCCCTGTTCACCGCGCTGCCGGCGCTCTACCACGTGCTGCGCTGGGCCGGCGCCGCCTACCTGCTCTACCTCGCGGTCAAGTCGTTCCGGGACCGCGGCGAACCCGCCGGGGAGGGCACGGCCCCCGCCGGCCCGGGGCGGCTCCGCGCGTTCTGGCAGGGCGTCGTCACGAACCTGCTGAACCCCAAGGTGATCCTCTTCAACATCGCCTTCCTGCCGCAGTTCGTGAACCCCTCGATGGGGCACCCGATGGCGCAGCTGCTCGTCCTGGGCGTCACGCTCGTCCTGATCGGCCTGGCCGTGGACGCCTCCGTCGGCCTGCTCTCCGGCCGGCTCGCGAACCTGCTGCGGCGCAGCCGCCGCGTCGCCCGCGGCCTGAACATCTTCAGCGGGACCGTGTTCACGGGGCTCGCCGTGCGCCTCATCGCCGTCCCCAAGTGAGAGCCTGCGGGTTTACAGTTCAGGTGACCCTGAGCAAAGGAGGCGGCTGTTGGTTCCGTACGCGGCGTCCTCACCGCCTTCCGCGTTCTGGTCGGCGCTCGAACCCGCGCAGCGGACCGCGCTGCGCGCCGCCGCGCGCCCCCGCACGTTCCCGGTCAAGGCGCCGCTGGTGTACCAGGGCGACGAGTCCGACCATGTGATCATCATCGAGCGGGGCTGGGCCAAGGTGACCTCCGCGACAGAGGACGGCCACGACGTGGTGCTGGCCGTGCGCGGCCCCGGCGACCTGCTCGCCGAGAGCGCGGTGCTCGGCGGGCGGCCGCGCGCCGCGACCGTCACCGCGCTGTCCCCGATCCGCGCCCTGGTCGTGCCCGCGGCCCGCTTCACGGGGTTCCTGGACGCGCACCCGGACGTGTGGATGCTCGTCACCGGTACCTTCGTCCAGCGCATGGACGACTCCGACCGGCGGCTCACCGCCCACATCACGAGCCGGGGCCCGGAGCGGCTGGCGTCCCTGCTCGCCGACCTGGCGGAGCGCTCGGCCCAGCACGCCCCGCCCGCGGCGGACGGGTCGATCGAGATCGGGCCGCCGCTGTCGCAGGAGGAGCTCGGCAGCTGGATGGACGCCTCCCGGGAGACCGTCGCCCGGGCCCTCGGCGGGCTGCGGCGCGAGGGCCTGATCCGCACCGGCTGGCGCAGGATCACCGTGGTGGACCTGGCGCGGCTCCGCGCGTTCGCCAAGGAGCACGACTGACGGCCGGCCCGTCCTCCCGCCCTAGGATTCCGGGCATGAGCGGTGACGCCTACCACCACGGCAACCTGAGGCGCGCCGTGCTCGACGCCGCGATCGAGGCGATCGCCGAGTCGGGCCCGGCGACGTGGAGCCTGCGCGAGCTGGCCCGCCGCGCCGGGGTGTCGCACGCCGCGCCCGCCCACCACTTCGGCGACAAGACCGGCGTGCTGACGGCCGTCGCCGCCGAGGGGTACGCGCTGTTCGCCGACGCCCTGGAGGCCGCCGGGAGCGACCTGCACGGCGTCGGGCTCGCCTACGTGCGGTTCGCCGTCGAGCACCGGGTCCACTTCGAGGTCATGTTCGCCCCCGCGCTCTACCGCCCGGACGACCCGGAGGTGGCCGCCGCCCGCGACCGCGCCGGCCGGGTCCTCGCCGAGGGCGTCCGCGGCGCCGTGCCCGGCCGTCCCGCGGGGGACCGGACCGCCGGGATCGCCGCCTGGTCGATCGTGCACGGCTTCGCCCACCTGTGGCTGAGCGGCGCCCTGCGCGACCTCGGCGACGACCCCGTGGAGGCCGCCGGCCCGGTCATCCGCCTCCTGTTCGAGCGTCCCGGGTCAGCGTGACGCGGCCTTCTCCTCGATCGCCGGCCGCTCGCCGTCCGGTTCCGCTTGGCGGCGTTCGGGGACGGTGGCCAGGTCCGCCCGGAAGCGGCGGTTGAGGGCCGCGCGCACGCGTCCCCTGGCGGTGCGGCCGCGGGGGCTGTCGACGTCGTCGACGGGCGGCGGGACGTCCAGGTCGGCGGCGGGCGCGGGACGCGGATCGGTGATCGCGGCGATCTCCTCGTCCCGGAGCGGGCGCTCGACCTCGCTGAACCTCCCGTCCGGCGACTGGCGGACGATGCCGGTCTCCAGCCCGTGCCGGGCCAGGCCGAGGTCGCGGTGTTGCAGGCCGACGCAGATCCGGTAGGTGACGATGTAGGCCAGCACCGGTCCGAGGACGATGAGGAAGCGGAAGAACCACGTCGTCCAGAAGAGCGAGACGTGGAAGCTGTGGGAGAGGACGTCGTTGCCGCCCGCGAGCCACAGCCCCCCGTAGAAGACCACGCCGCCGACGCCGATGCCGGTCCGCGCCGGGACGTCGCGCGGCCGGTCCAGCAGATGGTGGATCTGCGAGTCGCCGGTCACCCAGCGTTCCAGGAACGGGTAGGCGGCCAGGCCGGTGAACAGGAGCCCGGGCACCACGAGGGCCGGGACGACCACGCTCATCGCGACGGTGTGGCCCCACACGCTGATCTCCCAGGACGGCATGATCCGCAGCGCGCCCTCCAGCCAGCCCATGTACCAGTCGGGCTGCGACCCGGAGCTGATCGCGCCGGGGTCGTAGGGCCCGAACAGCCAGATCGGGTTGATCTGGAAGAACGCGGCGAGCAGCGTCGTCACGCCCAGCACCCACAGGAAGAACGCCGTCGTCTTGGCGATGAAGACGGGGAAGAACGGGTAGCCGCGCACGGTCGTGTTCGAGCTGCCCTTGCCCGGGAACTGCGTGTGCGTCTGCCGCCAGGTGAGCACGACGGCGTGCAGCGGGATCAGCGCCGCCAGGATGCCGGGGATCAGCAGCACGTGGATGACGTACAGGCGCGGGATGATGTCGGTGCCCGGGTACTCGCCGCCGAACAGGAACATCACCGCGTACGAGCCGACCAGCGGGATCGACGCGAGCACGCCCTCCAGGATGCGCAGGCCCGTGCCGGACAGCAGGTCGTCCGGCAGCGAGTAGCCGAACAGGCCGTTCAGCATCACGAGCATGAACATGGCGACGCCGATCAGCCAGTTCAGCTCGCGGGGCTTGCGGAACGCTCCGGTGAAGAAGTTCCGCAGCATGTGCACGAGGATCGCGCCCATGAAGATGAGCGTCGACCAGTGGTGGATCTGCCGGACGAGCAGGCCGCCCCGCACATCGAAGCTGATCTTGAGGGAGGAGGCGTACGCCTCGCTCATCTCCACGCCCTTCAGCCTCGTGTACGAGCCGTTGTAGACGACCTCGTGCATGCTCGGCTTGAAGAACAGCGTCAGGTACACCCCGGTCAGCAGAATGATCACGAAGGAGTACATCGCGATCTCGCCGAGCAGGAAGGTCCACTGGTCGGGGAAGGCCTTGCGCATCGCCTTGCGCGCGAATCCGGCGGTGCCGAACCGCTCGTCCAGCGCCCGCGCCGTGACGTCCAGCCCCCTGGGCGGCCTCCGCGTGCCGGCCCGCGCCCCGCCGGGCGCCCTCGTTCCCGCCATCGTCCGCATCCCTCCGTCGCGCTCTGGGCAGTCGCGCTTCCAGGGATGAGACCCACCTCGGCCGACGAATGTGACATTTCAGGATGTGTAGCGCGTCACACGGCGGGGCGGCACGCCGGGACCCGCCGGGGCGGGATCAGCGCGCCGGGACGGCGAGCCCGCGGCGGCGCAGGTAGCGCGGGCGCCAGCGGACCCGGTAGCAGAGCCGGATCGGCGGCGGCAGCAGCCCGAGGACGGCGCGGCGGGTGCCGTCCGGGGCGCCGTCGAGCAGCCAGGGCAGGAACACCCCGAGCCCGCGCAGCCCCAGCTCGCGGCGGAGCTCCACGTCGAAGGCGCCCCACTCGAACGGGGTGAGGGTCTCCTGGATCAGCGGCAGGACGTTGGACTCCTTGAAGTCCAGCAGCGCGTCCACCGAGGCCCGCAGGTCGCGCGCGTACCTCGCGAGCGCGCCGCGGTCGCGGTGCTCCAGCGCCGCGTCCATGCCGTCGATCAGCGGGACGGCCCTCAACGCCAGTGACGCCATCGCGTCGAGGACCACGCCGACGCGGCCGGGCCCGTCGGCGTCCTTGGCGTACATGACGGTCCACAGGGCGTTCTTCTCGGCGCGGTCCTGGAGGCTCCAGTGGGAGGTGAACAGGGTCCAGCTGTTCGCGGCCTCGGCCCAGCCGAAGGCGGAGCCCGGCAGGGCCGCCGATTCCGCTCCCGCCGCCGTCTGCAGTCGGGCCGCGTCGCGGCGGAACGCGTCGTAGGCGGCGTACAGCATCGTCAGGTCGAACTTCCTCGCCACGCTGTCCATGCCGCCTCCCAAGCTCTCCGCGCCCGTGCCGCTCACAGAGATAGATGGGCGGCGCACGCCCGGATGTGACGCGATGCGGAGCCTGACTTCTGTGATCTGCCCCACGGGCGCCGGGATATGCGGGAGCGAGGGCGTGCCCGTCGGCACCGGCGCGCCACCCGCCCGGTCCGGTACGTTGCTGGACGTTCCCAGCGAACGAGGAAGGGGCCGGGCATGGCTGTAGACACGGCGGGGATCGACATCGCCTCCCTGGTCCTGCGGGTGTCCGTCGGCGGCACCCTCGTGGCGCACGGCTGGAACCACGCCTTCGGCGGCGGGAAGATCGAGGGCACGTCGGGCTGGTTCGAGTCGATGGGCCTGCGGCCGGGCCGCCTGCACGCGCTGATGGCGACCGGCACCGAGCTGGGCGCCGGCGTGCTTCTGCTGCTCGGACTGCTCACCCCGCTGGCGGCCGCGGGGGCGGTGGGCACGATGGCGGTCGCGTTCGTCACCGCGCACCTGCGCAACGGCTTCTTCATCTTCCGCCCCGGGCAGGGCTACGAGTACGTGGTCATGATCATCATGGTGGCGTGCGCCGTGGGCGCGCTCGGCGGCGGCGCGGTGTCCCTGGACCGCGCCCTCGGGATCGAGGACGCCCTGTCGGGCTGGACGGGCCTGGCCGTCACCGCCCTGGCCGGCGGGCTCGGCGCCGCGCTCCTGCTGGCCGCCTTCTGGCGCCCCGGCAGCCGACGCCCCGCCGAGACGGGGGAGGGCTGACGCGCGCTGCCGCCGGCGGATCACACGCGGGTCGGATAACGTCACGAGCGTGCGACCCTCGATCTCCGAAGAGCCCGAAGCGCGGTTGGAATCCCTCCATTCCGTCCTGGACCTGCTGGATCTGGAAGAGCTCGACCGGGACCTCTACCGGGGCGCCCTCGTCTTCGACGACCCCTACCCGCTGTACGGCGGGCAGGTCGCGGCGCAGGCGCTGCGCGCGGCGGGCGGCACCGTCCCGGAGGGGCGGCTGCCGCACTCGCTGCACGGCTACTTCCTGCGCGGCGGCGACGCCGCGCGGCCGACGATCTTCCGGGTGGACCGGGACCGCGACGGCCGCTCGTTCTCCGCGCGGCGCGTGGTGGCGCTGCAGGGCGGCGAGGTCATCTTCAACATGTCGGTGTCGTTCCAACAGCCCGCAGAGGGCGAGGACCGGCAGGTGCACGCGGCGCCGCGGACCCCGGGGCCGGAGGGCCTCCCGGCCTCCCCGGTCCCGCGGCTGTTCTCCATGGAGAGCCGCGTGCCGCCGCAGCCCTACGAGGCGGCCGACTTCCCGACGCGGCTGTGGTCGCGCTGCACCGCGCTGCTGCCGGACGACGACCTTCTGCACGCGTGCGTGCTGACGTACCTGTCCGACATCTCCAGCGGGCTGATCGCGCTGCACGACGGCGCCGCCCGGTCGGGCTCCAGCCTCGACCACGCCGTCTGGTTCCACCGGCCGGTCCGGATGGACGACTGGGTGCTGATGGACCTCGTCCCGCAGACGGTCGCCGCCGGTCGCGGCTGGTACACCGGAACGATCCACGCCCGGGACGGCGTCCTCGTCGCGAGCCTCACCCAGGAGACCCTCTTCCGCACGCCGCGCTCCTGACACGCGCCCTGCTCCTGACACGCGCCCTGCTCCTGACACGCGCCGGGCCGGCCTCCGCGCACGCGGAGGCCGGCCCGCGGTCGGGCTATCGCCAGGTGTCGTTGGCGGTGCGGCTGGACGTGCCGGTCGTGTAGGTGCGGTTGGCGCCGTTCTCCCACGTCACGGCCCCGCCGTCGGTCTTCTTGACGTACTTGTACTCGATCCTCGTGTTGGCGGGCAGCGTCACCGTCCCGTTCCAGATCGGGTAGCCGGACGGGGACAGCTTGACCGCCTTGGAGGTGTCCCACGCGCCGAGCGCCGCGGCGTCGCCGACGAGGTAGACGCTCGTCCCCCAGGTGGTGGTGGCGTTGACGTTGAAGGTGTCGGAGACGGTCCCGGGGTCGGAGGTGGGCGGCGGGGTCTGCCCGGACCGGGCGTCCACGTGGATCGCCACCGCGCCGCCCGCGGGGATCGTCACGGTCGCCGTCCCGCCCGACACGGTGACGGCGGTGCCCTGGCAGCCGCCGCCCGAGCCGAGGCCGCCGGTGATGACGTCGCAGTAGACGCCGTCAGCGAGGCCGGTCCGGTAGGACGCGGTGGACGGGCCGGAGGAGTCGTTGAGGCCGATCCAGCCCTTCGAGCCGCGGCTGAATCCGATGACGTTCCCCGCGGTGGCCGTGAAGTTGCCGACCGTCGTGGCGGACGCGGTCGCGTTGTGCCAGCCGACCATGCCCTTCATCCCGGTCGAGCGGCTGATGCACTGCCAGCCGCTCGAGCAGTTCGCGCCGGTGACGAACCCGCGGGAGTCGGCGGGCGGCGACTGCCCGGCCGACGACCAGGTGAACCCGTCGTACACGGTGGGCTTGCCGTACGGGTAGGCCAGCAGGAAGTAGGTCGCCAGGGTGTAGTCGGAGCCGTTCTTGTAGTTGAGCGTGGACCCGTCCCGCTCGGTGTCGTGGTTGGCGATCATCGTGTAGGTCTTGGAGCCGTCCGCGTCCAGCGACCAGGACGGGATGCCCGACAGGTTCGACAGCGTCCCGTTCTGGAACTGCGTCTTCAGACCCTGGGCGTAGGAGAAGCCGAGCACGTCGCCGTTCCCGGTGAACGCCGACGGCTTCAGGTCGGCCGTGTTCGACCCTGGGAAGATCTCCTGCGCGATGTACGGCGCCTTCCCCTCGGCGGTGGTGGTGTGCAGGGCGCCCTTGATGGCGGCGAAGTCGCTCTGGGCGATGTGCTTGGCGGCGTCGACCCGGAACCCGTCCACGCCGAGGCCGATCAGGTCGTTGAGGTAACCGGTGATCTTGTCGCGGACGTAGCCGGACTGCGTCTTCAGGTCCGACAGCGAGACCAGCTCGCAGTTCTGCACCTCGGAGGTGTTGTTCCAGTCGTCGATGCCGGCGTCGTCGTCGTTGCAGTACCCGTCGTTGGCGTGGTGGAAGTCGCCGTACCCGTAGGGGACGGCCGGGTAGGCGAACCCGCCGGGATCGAACGTCGAGCCGCCGTAGGTGGTGTTGAGCGTGTTGTTGTGGCCCGCCATGTGGTTGACGACCGCGTCCGCGTAGACGCGCACGCCAGCGTTGTGGCAGGCCGTGACCATGGAGGAGAACTGGGCGCGGGTTCCGAGCCTGCTGGTCAGTCCGTAGGAGACGGGCTGGTACACCTCCCACCACGGGTGGGCTCCGTCGTTGGTCGAGGCCAGGCTGACCGACTCGGCGGGCGGCGCGACCTGCACGGCTCCGTACCCGGCCGGGCCGAGGTGGTCGGTGCAGGCGGCCGCGACGGACGGCCAGTTCCACTCCCACAGGTTGGCGGTGACGTCGCCGGCGTTGAGGGAGGCGGCGGCCCTGGCGGGGCGGTCGGGGAGCAGGGCGGCGACGGGCGCCGTCCCGGCGAGGACGAGGAGGCCGGCGGCGAGCAGCGACCGGCGGCGGGGGACTCGTGCGCGTGGGGCGTCGTTTGCAGACATTTCGGCGAACTCCTGTCACAGGGCGCCTGGCGGGCGCCTGAGGGGGTGGGGGACGGCCGTCCGCGAGCACCGTGAGAATGCTCTCTTCTTGCATTCAGGTCAAGAGCTTGCGCAAGATTTCAATCGACTTGCAGAAAGGTGGCAGCCTCAGGAGGCGGCCGCCGTGCCGCGTGTGGCGAGGCGTTCCCGCTGGGGAACGACGGTGTACTTGGGGTCCTCCGCCGACTGCACGCCCGCGTGGAAGACGCCGAAACGCGTGCAGGCCGAACTCGCCAGAAGGGCGGCCCCGCTCAGCGCCGCCGCGGCCCGGCTGCGCCCGCCGAGCAGCACGCAGCCCGCGGTGCCCGCGGCGGAGAGGACCTCGCCCGCGCGCATGTAGGCCCCGCTCCTGCCCCGCCCGTACGGCTCGGCGGCGAGCCCGGCCCGTCGCTCCAGCAGCTTGGCCGCGGCCAGCTCCAGACCGGCGCCGAACACGGCGGCGGTGCGCATCGGGGCGTTCTCCCGGACGGGCGCGGCGACCAGCGCCATACCGGCCGCGGCGGCGGCGGCCGAACCGACGAAGACGAACGGCAGCTCGCGGTACGCCTCGTGCCAGGCGGGCACGGCGGTGTCGGCGGCGAGCACGGCGGTGTAGGCGGCGACGGCCGGGCCGAGCACGGCGGCTCCGGCGGTGGCGGCGCGGCCGAGGCGCGGGAACAGCCCGGTCACCTCCAGCGCGGCGGCGGCGCCCGCGGCGGGGCCGTAGGCGGCCAGCAGCCAGGAGCCGACGCTCATCGGCGACGTCGGCTTCATGACGCGCAGCATGTTGTAGAACCGCTCCGGCCGGCCGAGGTCGTGGACCAGCGCGGCCGTGGACCCGCCGATGGCGGCCAGCGAGGAGATCTTCAGCGCCCGCGCGGCCGCCGGGCGCCCGGTGAGCTGGGCGCCGGCCGCGAGCACCGACCCCGCGCCGGCCAGCCCGCCGAGGAAGAAGTACCCCGCGATGTCGAGGGACTTCCACACCGGCGGATTCAGGATGGGCTTGCCGTAGTAGGAGGTGAACTCCGCCTCCGGCACCATGGCCTTCTCGCCGCGCCCGCCCCGGCGCCCTCCGCGCCGTCCACGGCCGCGCAGGCCCTTGCCGATCTGGGCCTCCCGGCCGGGCCGTTCCCCGCGCACGCCTTCCTTACCGACCTCCGACGAGCTCATCGCGCGCCCCCCTCGCGGCCGTGGGCGGTGAAGACGGCGGCGAGCCCGCCGAGCAGCGCGGCCGCGGCGACACCGGCGTGCCGCCACATGGACGGCAGGTCGCGCGTCGTGACGACCGGATCCGGTGGCAGCCCGTACACCTCCGGCTCGTCCAGCAGCAGGAAGAAGGCGCCGTCACCGCCGACGCCGTCGTCCGGGTCGTGCCCGTAGAGGCGCGCGTCCTCGACGCCGAGATCGTGGAGCTGGTCGACGCGCAGCGCGGCCCGCTCGCGCAGCTCGTCTAGCGGGCCGAACTGGATCGAGTCGGTCGGGCACGCCTTCGCGCACGCGGGTTCCTGCCCCACGCCGATCCGGTCGTAGCACAGGGTGCACTTCCAGGCCCGCCCGTCGCCCTTGCGCTGGTCGATGACCCCGTACGGGCAGGCGGGCACGCAGTAGCCGCAGCCGTTGCAGATGTCCTCCTGGACGACGACCGTGCCGAACTCGGTGCGGAACAGCGAGCCGGTGGGGCACACGTCGAGGCACGCGGCATGCGTGCAGTGCTTGCACACGTCGGAGGCCATCAGCCAGCGCATGCCGGACGCGTCCGGCGCCGCACCGTGCTCGACGCCGGTCTCGTTCTGGCCGATCGGCTTGCTCTGCTCGATGAAGGCGACGTGCCGCCAGGTGTCGGCACCGAGGCCCTGCGTGTTGTCGTAGGACATGCCCGTGAACTCGAGCCCGTCCTCGGGGACGGCGTTCCACTCCTTGCACGCCACCTCGCACGCCTTGCAGCCGATGCACACCGACGTGTCGGTGAAGAACCCCATGCGGGGCGGGTGGTCGGCGTAGCCGGAGTCGGCGGCGACGTCGGGGTCCGATCCGGCGAGCAGGTTCCGTCCTATCAGGCTGCCCATTTCCACGACTCCCATCGACGACACCGGCCCCTACCCGACTTCCCGGGGACGCGTCGCCTACACACCGCGCGCCGTCAGGCGCTCAACGCCTTCCACTGGCGGTCGGCGACGGGACGCCAGGTGTCGTGACGTTCGTGGAAGAGCGCCACGGCCTGCGCGCCGCTCCAGTCGTCGGGGAGGAGCGCCGCCGGAAGGCCCGGATCGAGGAACGGGAACCGGCGCCATTCCTGGACGAGCCTGGTGTGCGCGGCGAACGTCCCCGGATCGTCGGCGGGACGTAGCGCGCCGACGGCGTCGAGGAAGTCGCCGTAGGCGAGTCCGATCTCCTCCAGGTCCCACGCCTGGCGCGCCACGCGCCGCGCCTCGGCCAGATCGCCGAGCTCACCGGTGAACAGCGTGGAGCCGTCCGCGACGCCGATTCCGGCGAGGACCTCCCGCACCTCGGGCTCGCGCTCGGGATGCGGGCTGACCCACACGCCGGGGGCGAGGTTGCCGAGGCCGCTCCAGGCGAGCCGGGTCCGCAGCAGGTGGCGCAGGCGGCGGCTGGTCTCCGGGACGGTGGCGAGGACGAGCAGCCAGCGCCCGTCCCACGCGCCGACCGGGCGGCCGAAGCCGTAGATCCGCTCGGTGCCGTCGGTGAGGAGCCGCTCCCCGGACGGGGTGAGCCGCCAGGCGGTGCGGCGGCCGTGCCGCTCCCCGGCGAGCCAGCCCTCGCCGGCGCTGCGGGCGAGCGCCTGCCGGACGGCCTTCTCCTCGACGCCGAGGAGCCCGAGCGCGCGCAGGAACGTCGCCGTCCACACCGGCTCGCCGCCGGGCAGGACGAACTCGCCCAGCACGGTCAGCAGCAGCGACCGCGCGCTCGCCGCGCCGAGTTCGCGCCGGCGCCGGAACCTCGGTTCCGGGTGCGCCGCGTCCTCGCCGATCGAGGCCATGTGCTCCTCCTCTGGGCCCTGGTGGGCGCGCCCGTCCGGCCGCGGGGCGGCCGGACGCCGTCCAGTATCGCGCGGGTCCGGCCGGGTTCCCCGCAGGTCCCCTCCGGGATCGCTGTCGTTCCACAAGTCTATTGACTAGCGTTTCGTCTATGTAGAGCATTGGGGGCACGGTTCCCGGCGAGGGGAGACCTCGATGACCGCTGGAACGGCGACCGCACCGGTCCCGCCCGACACCTTCAACGCGTCCGACTACCTGCTCCGGGCGGCGTCCGGGCCCGGCGGCGACCGGACGGCGCTGACCGGACCGGGCGGGGACCTGAGCTACGCCGAGCTCGCCGAGCTGGCCGGGAGCGTCGCCGCCGGCCTGGAGCGCTGGGGCCTGCGCGCCGAGGAGCGGGTGGTGCTGTTCATGGCCGACGGCCCGCGGATGGCCGCCGCGATCCTGGGCGCGATGCGGCTCGGCGCCGTCCCGGTCCCGGTGTCGACGATGCTGACGGGCCCCGAGCTCGGCGGGCTGCTCGCCGACGCGCGCGCCAGGGTGCTGCTGGTCGGCGACCGGTTCGCGGTCGCAGCGGAGGCGGCCCTCGCCTCCGCTCCCGGTGTGCGGCGCGTCGCGGTGGAGGGGGACGCGGGGCTCCGGGTCCCGGCGGGCGTGCGGGTGGACCGGTTCGAGGACCTGGTCCGCGAGGGGCGCGCCCACGGCGGCGCCCCCGCCGAGCCGTACGCGACCTCGGACGACTCCAGCGCCCTGTGGCTCTACACGTCCGGGACGACGGGACGGCCGAAGGGCGCGATGCACCGGCACGCCAACATCCGGCACGTCGTGGAGACCTACGGCCGCCAGGTCCTCGGCATCCGGCCGGACGACCGCTGCTACTCGGTCGCCAAGCTGTTCTTCGCCTACGGGATCGGCAACTCGCTGTTCTTCCCCCTCGCCACGGGCGCGACCGCCGTCCTGGACCCGGACCGGCCGACCCCGGCCTCGGTGGCCGGGCGGCTGGCCGAGTACCGGCCGACCCTGTTCTTCGCCGTCCCGACCTTCTACGCCGCGATTCTCAACGCCGGGGTCCCGGTGGAGGCGTTCGCGTCCGTCCGGCTGGCGGTGTCGGCGGGGGAGCCGCTGCCCGCCGAGCTGTGCCGCCGCTTCACCGAGCGGTACGGCGTGGAGATCATCGACGGGATCGGCTCCACGGAGTGCCTGCACATCTTCCTGTCGAACCGGCCCGGCCGGGTCCGCCCGGGGACGACGGGCACCGCCGTCCCCGGCTACGAGCTGCGGGTCGTGGACGCCGGCGGGGCCGACGCCCCGCCGGGGACGCCGGGCTCCCTGCTGGTGAAGGGCGAGTCGATCGCGACGGGCTACTGGTGCCGCACCGAGACGACCCGGCAGGTCTTCCAGGGGGAGTGGCTGCGCACGGGCGACACCTACGTGGTGGACGAGGACGGCTTCTACACCTGCCTCGGCCGGACGGGCGACATGCTCAAGGCCGGCGGCATCTGGGTGTCGCCGTCCGAGGTGGAGGGACGGCTGCTGGAGCACCCCGCTGTCGCGATGGCCGCCGTCGTCGGGCTGCCCGACGCCGACGGCCTGGACAAGCCCGTCGCCTGCGTCGTGCTCAAGGAGGGCGCGACCGCCGAGCCGGCCGAGCTGATCGGGTTCTGCCGGGCGGGCCTCGCCTCGTTCAAGCGCCCCCGCGAGGTACTGGTCGTGGACGGGCTGCCCACGACGCCGACCGGCAAGCTGCGCCGCTTCGCCGTCCGCGAGCTCGCTTCGGACCTGCTCGCGGCGCCCTGACCCGTCTCCGGGCCGCTTTTGCCCAGGGCGGCCGCACGAGTCGAAGTGCTACAAACTGTTGACGCGAAGAGCAGAATCTGTGGAACATGATGGAGACGGCACCGGCGGAAGGACAGCGCATGACCAGCCCGCACGTGGAGTTCCGGGTGGACCCGTCCCGCTACCGGCACTGGCGCCTGGACGTCGACGGCCAGGTCGCCACCCTCACGATGGCGGTGGACGAGCAGGGCGGGCTGGTCCCCGGGTACGAGCTGAAGCTGAACTCCTACGACCTCGGCGTGGACATCGAGCTCTACGACGCCGTCCAGCGGCTCCGCTTCGAGCACCCCGCGGTGCGCACGGTGGTCGTCACCGGCGGCAAGGAGAAGATCTTCTGCGCGGGCGCCAACATCCGGATGCTGGCCGCGTCCACGCACGGCTGGAAGGTGAACTTCTGCAAGTTCACCAACGAGACCCGCAACGGCATCGAGGACGCGACGGCGAACTCCGGCCAGACCTACCTGGCGGCGCTGAACGGCACCGCGTCCGGCGGCGGATACGAGCTGGCCCTCGCCTGCGAGCACATCATGCTCGTCGACGACCGCTCCTCGGCGGTGTCGCTTCCGGAGCTGCCGCTGCTCGGCGTCCTGCCCGGCACCGGCGGCCTGACCCGGGTGACGGACAAGCGGCGCGTCCGCCGCGACCGCGCCGACTACTTCTCCACCAGGGCCGAGGGGCTCGGCGGCAGGAAGGCCGTCGCGTGGGGCCTGGTGGACGAGGCCGTCCCGCGCACCGCCTGGGACGAGACGGTCGCCGAACGCGCGCGGGAACTGGCGGCCCGCTCGTCCCGTCCACACGATGCCGAGGGGATCGCGCTGACGCCGCTCGGCAAGGAGCGCACGGACGCCTCGATCGCCTACCGTCACGTCTCGGCGGAGCTCGACCGCGACGCGGGCGCCGCCCTGATCACCATCGCGGGCCCGGACGCGCCTCCCGGCGACTTCCACGGCGCGGACTTCTGGACGCTCGCCATGACCCGCGAGCTGGACGACCTGATCCTCGACCTGCGGACCAACGAGCCGGAGCTCGGCACGTGGGTGCTCCGCACGCGGGGGGCGTCCGAGCACGTCCTCGCCCACGACCGGCTGCTGCTCGGCAACGCCGGCGACTGGCTCGCCAACGAGATCGTGCACTACCTCAAGCGGACCTTGAAGCGGCTGGACGTCACCAGCCGCAGCCTCATCGCCCTGATCGAGCCCGGCAGCTGCTTCGCCGGCTCCCTCCTGGAGGTCGCGCTCGCCGCCGACCGCTCCTACCAGCTCGACGGCGTCTTCGAGGACGTCGATCCCGGCGCCGACCCCGCCGCGGTCACCGTGGACGCGATGAACCTCGGCCCGCTCCCGATGGGCAACGGGCTCACCCGCCTCGCCACCCGGTTCCTCGGCGACGGCGCCGCGCTGGCCGCCGCCGGCGACGCCGCGGGCAAGCCGCTGGAGGCCGCCGACGCCGAGCGCCTCGGCCTGGTCACCTTCGCGCCCGACGACCTCGACTGGGACGAGGAGATCCGCATCGCCGTCGAGGAGCGGGCCGGTTTCAGCCCGGACGCGCTCACCGGCCTGGAGGCCAACCACCGCTTCCCCGGCCCCGAGACCCTGGAGACCAAGATCTTCGGACGGCTGTCCGCCTGGCAGAACTGGATCTTCACGCGCCCGAACGCGTCCGGCCCGGACGGCGCCCTGCGCCGCTACGGCACCGGGCGGCGCGCCGACTTCGACCGAAAGCGAGTCTGAGCGATGGCGACCACCGCCGACTACACCGAGAAGATCCCCAACAACGTCGACCTGCGCGAGGACCGGCGCCTCCAGCGCGCCCTGGAGTCGTGGCAGCCGAACTTCCTGTCCTGGTGGGAGTCGATGGGGCCGTCGCTGCCGACCCGGGAGGTGTACCTGCGCACGGCCGTCGACGTCGGCCGCGAGGGCTGGGCGCACTTCGGGCACGTCGCCATGAAGGACTACCGGTGGGGCATCTTCCTGGCCGAGCGCGACGGCGACCGCCGCATCGGCTTCGGCGCCCACAAGGGCGAGCCCGCGTGGCAGAAGGTCCCCGGCGAGTACCGCGCCGACCTGCGGCGCCTCATCGTCATCCAGGGCGACACCGAGCCCGCGTCCGTGGAGCAGCAGCGCAACCTCGGCGCCACCGCGCCCAGCCTCTACGACCTGCGCAACCTGTTCCAGGTGAACGTCGAGGAGGGCCGCCACCTGTGGGCGATGGTCTACCTCCTGCACGCCCACTTCGGGCGGGAGGGACGCGAGGCGGCCGAGGAGCTGCTGCACCGAAACTCCGGCAGCGAGGAGTCGCCCCGCATCCTCGGCGCCTTCAACGAGGAGACCCCCGACTGGCTCTCGTTCTTCATGTTCACCTACTTCACCGACCGGGACGGCAAGTACCAGCTCGGCACGCTGAAGGAGTCCGGCTTCGACCCGCTGGCGCGCACCTGCGAGTTCATGCTCAAGGAGGAGGCCCACCACATGATGGTCGGCACCACGGGCATCGACCGGGTCGTCGAGCGGACCGTCCGGCTGATGAAGGAGCACGACACCGACGACGTCGCCCCGCACGGCGGGATCTCCCTGGACGTCGTGCAGAAGTACCTGAACTTCCACTACTCGGTGTCGCTCGACCTGTTCGGCTCCGAGACGTCCAGCAACGTCGCCGGCTACTACACGGCCGGGCTCAAGGGGCGCTGGATGGAGGACCGCCGCCAGGACGACCACCGCCTCACCGACGACGCCGTCATGGTGGACGCCCTCGTCGAGGGAGGCGTCGGGCAGACCGAGGTCGCCGCGCTCGTGGGCCTCAACACCGACCTGCGCCGCGCCTACGTCGCCGACTGCCAGAGCGGCGTCAACCGCTGGAACCGCATCCTGTCCGAGGCGGGCCTCCCGCAGCGCCTGCGCCTGCCGAGCGTCGCCTTCAACCGAAAGGTCGGCGCCTTCGCCGGCATCGAGGCCGCGCCGGACGGCGAGGTGCTCGACGCCCCCGAGTGGGAGCGGCGCAAGGACGCCTGGCTTCCGACGGAGGTCGACAGGACGCACGTCCGCTCGCTGATGCGGCCCGTCCACGAGCGCGGCAGGATCGCGGCCTGGATAGCCCCGCCCCGCAACGGCATCAACGGCCGGCCGTTCGACTACGAGTACGTCCGCCTCTAGCCGCCCCGCCGCTAGACGGCGGCCGGGAAGAGGCGCAGCCAGGCGTCGCCGGGGCCCGGCACGCGCACCTCGACGGGCTCGAACTCCGGTCCGGCCCCGGAGATCCCCCGGTGCACCGGCGCGGAGACGATCAGCCCTAGGACGGCCGCGACGCCCGCGAGCCGCCGCCGCAGGACGTCCGACTCCAGCAGCCGGGCGGCGCGGGCCAGCGCCGCCCCGGTGACGCCGTCCGGCCCGGCGTGCACCGGGCCCGCGTCGACCGCGACCCGCACCTGGAAGCGCCGCGCCTCCGCCGCGCCCCCGTTGTGCCGGTCGATGCGCTCGGCGAGCGCCCGCACCAGCGGATCGGCCGGTGTGCTCACCGGGACCCCGGGCGGGACGACGAGCAGCACGCCGTCCCCGCGGTCCTCGCGGTGGCAGGCCGCCCAGGGCACGCCGGCGGCGGCGAACGACTCCTCCAGGGACCGGAACAGCACCCGCCGGATCGCCGCGCGGTCCGCCTCGGTCAGGTCCGGGGACCCGAACCCCACCACGTCGGCGAACACGACCGTGCAGTCCTGCCCCGTGAGGAACAGGGAGCCGGGCACGGCCTCCGGGCGTGGCCCGCCGCCCGCCGTGAGCCGCTCCAGCCGGACCGGGTCGAGGACGTCGATCGTGCCGTCCCCGGCGTGGACGAGTCCCGCGCCGTCCCACTCGTTGAGCACGCTGGCCACCGCCGCGGGCGTCGAGGATGTCCAGCCCGCGAGCTCGGTCCCCGTCAGCGGGAGCGCCCCGCCCCGCGCCCGCGACAGCGTGGTGAACAGGGCGGCCAGCCGGCGCTCGGTGTCGGCGAGTTCGGTGCCGGAGGTGCGGGCCGCCGCTTCGACGGTGCGGTCGTGCGCCTGCTTCTCCAGCACCGACTGCACGCCCGCGTACCGCTCCACGACGCGGCGGAAGTCCGCCGCGGCGACGACGAGCGCCTCCACGGCGTCGAGCGCGATGACCGTCGCCGACCAGGCCTCGTCCTCGAACAGCGCCCGCTCGCCGATGAGGTCGCCGGGGCCGCGGACCGCCACGATCCGCTCCTCGCCCGCCCGGTCGACGCGGACCTTCGTCCACCCCGACCGGATGACGACGACGTAGTCGGCCGGATACCCCTGCCGCAGCAGGGGCGCCCCCGGCCCGAAGGCGCACGGGCGCGCGACGCCGCGGACGGCGTCGCGCTCCTCGGAGCCGAGCGCGTGCCAGAAGCTGTCGCGGAGCCTCTCGGTCCGGCCGGCGGACCGCGCGCCGTCCCCCTGCGCCCGGGCCCACGCGGCCTTGGCGCGCGCGAACCCGGCCAGCGGCGCCACGAACAGGGCCAGCACGGCGAGCGTGAACGCGGCGAGCAGCGCCGCGGCGGACGTCCCGGTCTCCGCGGCCGCCCACGCCGTGCACACCGCCCCGAGGACGCCCAACGTCACGACCCCCCACACGAGCGTCCGCCCCGGATCCGCCGTCGGCGCGGGGGACGGCCCCGCACCGTCCGCGAAGGCGGGCGAGGCGTCGGAGAACGCCTCCAGCAACCGCCGCGCCCGGTCCGCCGCACCCGGCGGCGCCGTGCTCGGCCCGCCGTTGGCCGGCGCGTCGGAGAACGTCTCCAGCAGCCCGCGCCAGCCGCGATCAGAACTCGGCATCGCATCCCCCATTCATCCGGCCTGACCAGGCCCGTCGTCCTCGTCGTCGCCGCCCGGGCCCGGCGGCAGCGCCCAGAGCGCGTACCGGCCGAGCTTCGCCATGACGGCGGGGGCGCTCGCACCGCACGCGAACGCCAGCCACGGCGCGTCGATCAGGTCGCTCGCCGCGGCCGCCGACGTCACCATCGCGGCGAGCCCGCAGTGCAGCGCGCAGGCGAACAGGTAGTACCGGCCGCCCGGTCCCTTCGGGTAGCGCCAGGGCGGCCCCTTCACGCGCCGGTTCGCCTCCAGGAACGCCAGCGTGCGGTTGGCCGCGGCCCCCATGAGCCCCCACACGACGAACTGCCACATGACCCGACGGTAGGTTCCGGGACGAGGGCAGACCGTGGCACACCGCACAAAACAACACAGAACCCACCGTCCGGTCGCGCGACGGCGGCTCCGCTACGCTGCGCCGCATGGGTCCTGAGGAAGCCGCCGCGAAGGTCAAGCTCGCCACCACCCGGTACGAGGACCTCGCGGAGCAGCTCGAAGCCGCGAAGCGAGACCTGCTCGACGCCTACGCGGACGCGGCCCGCGAGGGCCTCGGCCCCGAGGAACTGGCCGGCGGCTCCCCGTTCACCGCCGACGAGATCGCCCGCGGGCTGCGGGAGCGCGGCGCGGGGTCCGCCTAGCGGGCCAGGTGGCGGGAGATGACCAGGCGCTGGATCTGGTTGGTGCCCTCGAAGATCTGCATGACCTTGGCCTCGCGCATGAAGCGCTCGACCGGGAAGTCGCGGGTGTAGCCGGCGCCGCCCAGCACCTGGACGGCGTCGGTGGTGACCTTCATGGCGTTGTCGGTGGCGACCAGCTTGGCGACGGACGCCTCGCGGCCGTAGGGGCGGCCCGCGTCCTTGAGCCGGGCGGCGGCCAGGTAGGTGGCGCGCGCCGACTCGACGGCGGCGGCCATGTCGGCCAGGACGAACGCGAGCCCCTGGTGGTCGATGATCGCCTTGCCGAAGGCCTCGCGCTCCTTGGCGTAGCCGACGGCGGTGTCGAGCGCGCCCTGCGCCAGGCCGGTGGCGACGGCGGCGATGCCGAGGCGGCCGGCGTCGAGGCCGGCGAGGGCGATGGACAGCCCCTGGCCCTCGTGGCCGATCAGGTGGTCCGCGGGGACGCGCGCGTCCACCAGGCGGACGGTCGCGGTGGTGGAGCCCATCAGGCCCATCTTGTCCTCGGGCTCGTCGAACTCCAGGCCGGGGGTGCCCGCGGGGACGTGGAAGCAGGAGATGCCGCGCGACTTCTCCTGTGACGTGCGGGCCATGACGGTGTAGAAGTCGGCCTTGCCGCCGTGCGTCGTCCACGCCTTGGCGCCGTTGAGGACGTAGGAGTCGCCGTCGCGGACGGCCCTGGCGCGCATCGCGGCCGGGTCGGAGCCCGCGTGCGCCTCCGACAGGCAGTAGGCGCCGAGGCGCTCGCCGGAGAGCATGCCGGGCAGCCACCGCGCGCGCTGCTCGTCGGTGCCGAAGGCGAACAGCGGGAAGCAGGACAGGGCGTGCACGCTGACGCCGACGCCGACGCTCGCCCAGACGGCCCCGATCTCCTCCAGGACCTGCAGGTAGATCTCGTAGGGCTGGTCGCCGCCGCCGAACTCCTCCGGGTACGGCAGCGTCAGCAGGCCCGCCCGGCCCAGTGTCGTGAACACCTCGCGGGGGAACGTCCCGGTGCGCTCGGCGTCCGCGACGCGCGGTGCGAGCTCCTTGGCCGCGATCTCGCGGGTGAGGGCGACCAGGTCCTCGGACTCGGAGGTCGGCAGGTGCCGGGTGGCGGGCATGGGCGGTCTCCTTTCGGCACCGCCAACCGTACCAAAGACAGTACCGGCGAACCCGTTTTGGTACTGTCGCCGTCATGACCTCGGTGGACGAGCGGGCGACCAGGGCGTCGCGGCGGCGCGAGACGCTGATCGACCGGCTCATGGACCTCTTCCTGGAGCGCGGGTTCGCCGAGCTGAGCGTCGCGGACCTGGCCGCGCTGCTGCGCTGCTCCAAGAGCACGCTCTACTCGGTCGCGGCGAGCCGGGAGCAGATCATCACGGCCGTCGTGCGGGCCTTCTTCCGCCGCGCCACCGAGCGCGTGGAGGCCGCGCTCGACGGCAACGCCGACCCCCGCGAACGGGTCGGCGCCTACCTGCGGGCGATCTCGGGCGAGCTGGCCCCCGCGTCCGCCGCGTTCTTCGCCGACCTGGACGCGTTCGCCCCCGCGCGGGAGATCTACAAGAGCAACACCCGGTACGCGGTGCGGCGCGTGCAGGGCCTCGTGCGGGAGGCGGCGCCCGGCGGCGACGCCGCGTTCGTCGGCGCCGTCGCCGGGCAGGTGATGGAGTCCATCCACCGCGGCGAGATCAAGGCGCAGACCGGCCTGGACGACTCGTCCGCCTACGCCGCCCTCGCCTCCCTCATCGTGGCCCGGATGGCGGCCGGTTAATTGCGGGACGCGTGCAGTGCGTGCTCGACGAGCGCCACCAGGACGCCGCGCGCCACCTCACGGCTCCGCACGTCGCACATCATGACCGGGACCTCGGGATCGACGTCCAGGGCGTCGCGGATCTCCTCCACCGTGTAGCGGCGGGCGCCCTCGAACCGGTTCGCCGCGATGACGAACGGCAGGCCCCGCTGCTCGAAGAAGTCGATGGCCGCGAAGCTCGTGCTGAGCCTGCGGGTGTCGACCAGCACGATGGCGCCGACGGCGCCGTAGGCGATCTGGTCCCACATGAACCAGAACCGCTCCTGGCCCGGCGTGCCGAACAGGTACAGCCGGACGCCGCCGGAGAACGTCAGCCGGCCGAAGTCCATCGCCACGGTCGTGGTGGTCTTGCCCTCCACGCCGCCGAGGTGGTCGACGCCGACGGAGGCGTCGGTGAGGACCTCCTCGGTGCGCAGCGGGCGGACCTCGCTGACCGCGCTCACCAGCGTCGTCTTGCCGACGCCGAAGCCGCCGGCCACCAGGACCTTCAGGGTGTGGAGCGGGACGTCGTCGTCGCGCCCGTGCGCGGTGGCGGTCGGGTCAAAGGCGGCGGAGTTCATCGAGCACTCTCATGAGGATGCGGGGGTCGGGGCGTTCGGTGTGCGCGGCCTGCGGCATCTCCTCGATCAGGCCGTACTGGTGCAGGTCCTCCAGCAGGATCTGCACGACCCGCAGCGGCAGGTCGGTCTCCGAGGCGAGGTCGGCGGGCGTGGAGGGCCGCCCGCACAGCTCCAGCAGCAGCCGCTGCTCGCGCGACAGCCAGACCCGGTCGGCCGGGGTCCGGCCGGTCGCGACGAGAACGGTCACGAGGTCGAGGACGAGCCCGCGGGGGCGGGTGCGCCCGCGGGTGACCGCGTAGGGCCGGACGACCGGGCCGGCGTCCGACCCGACCCAGCGCTCTCTCGGGCTCTGCACGCCGGCTCTAGCCTGACGCGCCCGAGCGCACCGGCGGATCCTGCGACTCGGCGCCGCGCGGCTGCGCCGACAGCGTGCGCCGCACCCGCTTGATCAGCATGGTCGTCTCGTAGGCGACCAGCCCCGCGTTGCCGCCGGCGTCGCTCAGCACGGCGAGGCAGCTCCCGTTGCCCGCGGGCATGACGAAGAACAGCATGCCGTCCAGCTCGACGACGGTCTGCCGCACCTGCTTGGCCTGGAAGTGCTCGCGGGCGCCGTTGGCCAGGCTGTGGAAGCCCGACGACAGCGCCGCGAGGAACTCGGCGTCCTTGCGGGTGACGTCCCCTGAGGCGCCCATGACCAGTCCGTCCCTGGACAGCAGGACGGCTTGGCGGACCTCCCCGACCCGCTGCACCAGATCGTCGAGCAGCCAGTCGAGCTCGCCGGAGGCGTTGCCCTGCCGCATCATGACTCCCCCCATTCATCGCGTGGATCCAGTTCGCCCGGTTCGTCGTCGACCCTGCCGCGCAGCCATCCCGACTGCAGCGACGCCATCAGGTCGCGGCTGAGCTCCGGGCTCGGTTCTTCGAAATCGTCCTCGCCCGCCGGCGCGGCGGGCTGGGCGTGCCGCGGCGCGGACCGCCCGCGCAGCTGCGGGGCCAGGGAACTCTGCCGCACCCGGCGCGGGAGCCGCCCCGTGACCTCGCTGTCCTCCACCCCGCCCGGCCGCGGCTCGGCGCCGTTCGGGCGGGCCCGGTCCGTGAGCGTCCCGGACGGGTCGAGCGCCGAGTCGAGCGGCGGGTCGAGGGGCGGCGCCGGCGGCGGCACGGCGCCCCGCCCGGCGGGCAGGCCGGCGAGCTCGCCGGACGGCTGCGCCTGGACGATCCGGCCGGGCAGCGCCGGACGCGACGGGCGGCCGAGCCGCGCCGGGCCGCCGCCCCCGTGCGCCGCCGAACCGACGGGCTGCGGCGCCGCGGCCGCGCGGCCGCGGCCCGCGTGCCAGTCGTCGTCGAGGACGACCAGCGCGTGCGGCACGAGGACGATCGCGGTCGTGCCCCCGTACGGGGACGGCAGGAGCGAGACCTGGATGCCGTGCCGGTCGGCGAGGCGCGCGACGACGAACAGGCCGAGCCGCTCGGTGTCGACCAGGTCGAACTCGACGGCGCTGTTGAGCCGCCGGTTCAGCTCCTCCAGCTCGTCGGGCTCCAGGCCGACGCCCCGGTCCACGACCTCGACGGCCAGCCCGTTGGCGACGGTCTCGACCTTGACGGTGACCTCCGTGGCCGGCGGGGAGAACGACGCCGCGTTCTCGATCAGCTCCGCCAGCAGGTGGATGACGTCGGCGACGACGTCGCCGGTGACCGCGGCCGAGGACGCGCCGGTCACCTCCACCCGCGTGTAGTCCTCCACCTCGGCGATCGCGGCGCGCACCACGTCCTCGGCGGCGACCGGGTGGTCCCAGGCGCGCACGGTCGGCGACCCGGACAGGATGACCAGGCCCTCGGCGTGCCGCCGCATGCGGGTGGTCAGGTGGTCGAGGCGGAACAGGTCGTCCAGCTCCTCGGGGCTGGACGCGCGCCGCTCCATCTGGTCCAGCAGCCGCAGCTGCCGGTGCAGCAGCGACTGGCTGCGCCACGACAGGTTGATGAAGACCCGGTTGATGCTGGCGCGCAGCTCGGCCTCGCCGACCGCGGTGCCGACGGCCGTGCGCTGGACGGCGTCGAACGCGTCGGCCACCAGGGCGATCTCCTTGGTCCGCCCGCGCTCCGGGCGCGGCGCCTCGGCGTCGACGTCGACCTTCTCGCCGCGCCGCAGCCGGGCCACGACCGCGGGCAGCCGCTCGTGCGCGAGCCGCTGCGCGAAGGCCTGCAGGTCCCGCAGCTCCCGCGCGAGCCGCCGGGCGAACAGCACCGACAGCGTGACCGAGGCGGCCACGATCAGCAGGCCCACGACGCAGGCCAGGAAGAAGCGCAGCATGATCCGGTGCCCGGCCGGCTCGACGACGTCGTCGTTCAGGACGTCGCCGACGCGGGAGGAGGAGGTGAACCACAGCGGTGTCAGCTCCTGCGTGGCCGTCCGCCACTGCCGGACGCCGGGATTGAGGCCCTGCCAGCGGATCTGGGTCTCGATCAAGGTGAAGCTGCCGTAGGCGGTCGAGGTGGCGAGATCCTCGACGACCCGGGACAGTTCGCCGGTCACCTCGACGCGGGCGAGCGAGAAGAACTGCTCGCGGTTGCCGGCCCAGCCCGCGAAGGCCATGCGCTCGGCCGCGGTCAGCCGGCGCGCGCCGGCCGCGGACATCAGGGCGTCCTCGCGCAGCATGAAATCGCTCGCCCACGAGAAGTGGGTGATCCCGGCGCTCTGCCGGTACACCGCCGTGTCGTTGACGCTGATGAAGGTCGTCAGCAACCGGAACGTCGAGTCGGAGAAGCCGCTGTAGGCGTCGATGGCCTGCACCGTGCTGGCCGCGCGCTGGGTGATCTGGGTCCGCAGCGGTTCGAGCTGGTCGAGGCTGTCGTCCAGCGCCTCCATGCGCTCCCAGAGTTCCGGGCCCATCGCGTTCCTGAGGCGGGGCTTGAAGGCGGCCGCGCGGAAGGCCGCCACGGCGGCGTCGGTCTTGGCCGCGAGGTCCTCGTAGGCCCGCCCGCCGGCCGCGGTCCGCGCCGTCAGGACGGCCACGGCGGCGGCGCGCTCGCGCTGGATCGCCCCGATGACGGTGCCGGCCGGCAGCCCCACGTCCTTGTACATCCGCGTGAACTCCGACCGCTGCAGTGCGGCGGACAGCGTCGTCCCCGCCGAGAAGACCCACAGCGAGACGAGAGCGGCGAGCGGAATGGCGAGGAGCATCGCGATCCGCCGGCCGACCGGCCGCGTCCGCGGCCGCCCATGGGAGCCATGAAGCTGCTCGGGCTTCGTCACCGGCCCACACTCCTGATCGTCATCGAACCGGCCGTCCCCGACCGACCTGGCGGGACCGGAGCATACTTAGTTCGATTTGCCGGGGACCAGAGGTCTCACCTGGGGCGACTTGTGATCTCTCGCGTGCGCCGCGTGAACGGCCGCTTCCCGGGCGTGTACGCGGCGGTTTGCGGGCCCTGCTCCGGCGCGGCCGTCCAGGCCGCCCACCGACCGCCTTTTCCCGAGTGTCGCCGCAGGTCACTGCGTCGGCATCCATTTAATGATCTTGCAATTGATTGGCCTTCGGGGCCCGGCCGGCCACGTCCTCTGAGAGGCGCGAAGGGGCGCGAGGGGGAATCGGCGGAGGTATGTCAACCGTGTTAACCCGGTGAAAAACTAGGCCAACATTGGCCGTTTTGATGCGGAGTCGTGTCTTGTTGCAAGAAATGACACATGTCAAGCTTCGGCTTACTTTGTCCCCCCCACCAACGGAGACCGAGCATGCGCAGAGCCGCGCTAGCCGTCCTCGCCGGGCTGTCGCTCGCCGCCACCACCGTGGCCGCGGCGCCCGCCCAAGCCGCCGGCCCGGCCCAGTCCAGGCTGGCCGCGCTCGTCAAGCTGAGCGACGTGCGGCACCACCAGCTGAACCTGCAGAAGATCTCGGACGCCAACGGCGGCAACCGGGCCGCGGGACTGCCCGGCAACAAGATCACCATCAAGTACATCGCGGACCAGCTCAAGCGGGCCGGATACGCGCCGGTGATCCAGAACTTCGAGTTCGACTTCTGGCAGGAGCTGTCGGAGCCGGTCCTCGCGGAGACCGCGCCGGATCCGAAGACGTTCGCGCCGCACGGCGACTTCGAGACGCTCCAGTACTCCGGGTCGGGCGACGTCACGGCCCCCGCGACCCCGGTCGACCCGCAGGCCACCGGGGACGGCAGCGGGTGCGAGGCCGGCGACTTCGCCGGGTTCCCCAAGGGCCACATCGCGCTGATCCAGCGCGGCGGCTGCTTCTTCTCCCTCAAGGCCGACAACGCCGTCGCCGCCGGCGCGTCCGCAGTCGTCATCTACCAGCTGCCCGACCAGCCGGGCCCGGTCGGGGGGACGCTGACCACGCCCTACGGCCTCCCGGTGGTCGGCCCGACGAACGCGGTCGGCAAGGCCCTCGTCCAGCAGGCGCAGAACGGCGGCGTCACGCTCCGGGTCAGGACCGACACCCTGAACGAGAAGCGCCAGGCCGCCAACGTCATCGCCGACACCAGGCGCGGCAGGGCCGACAACGTCGTGGTGGTGGGCGCGCACAACGACAGCGTCACCGCCGGGCCCGGCATCAACGACGACGGCTCGGGCACCGCGACGCTGCTGGAGATGGCCAAGCAGATCAACAAGCTCGGCTCCAAGGTCCGCAACAAGGTGCGGTTCGCCTTCTGGGGCGCCGAGGAAGAGGGACTGCTCGGCTCCCAGTACTACGTCGACAACCTTCCGCAGGCCGAGCGCGACAAGGTCGCCCTGATGCTCGACTTCGACATGCTCGCCTCGCCCAACTACGTCAACTTCGTCTACGACGGTGACAACAGCGCGGGCGAGAACAACGTCGAAGCGCCCGCCGGGTCCGGCGCGATCGAGAAGGCGTTCGTCGACCACTTCGCCAAGCGCAAGCTGCCCACCGACCCGACGCCGTTCAACGGGCGTTCGGACTACGACGCGTTCATCAGCGTCGGCATCCCCGCCGGCGGCCTGTTCACCGGCGCCGAGGGCATCAAGACCCCCGAGCAGGCGAAGCGGTACGGCGGCACCGCGGGCCTCGCCTACGACCCGTGCTACCACCAGGCCTGCGACCGCTACGACAACGTGAACCTGAAGGGCTTCGACCAGATGATCGACGGCACCGCCGCGGTCACCGAGCTGTTCGCGCACAGCACCCTGACGGTCAACGGGAACGAGCTCGCCCGCCGGCAGGCGCAGCCCCGCACGCGCGTGACGCCGGACGTGATCGGCAACCACGCGACCCGCTAGACCCTTCGCAGCGAGGGGCGCGCCCGGCCCGGGCGCGCCCTTCGCCATGTCAGAGCAGCGCCTCGGCGATCGCCCGCAGGGCGGGACGGGGATCGCCGCCGGGCTCGGTCAGCACCTGGACGGCGACGTTGTCGGCGCCCGCCTCCAGGTGGGCGGCCAGCCGCGCGGCCACCGCCGCGGCGTCGCCGTGCGCGACCAGCGCGTCCACGAGCGCGTCGCTGCCGCCGCCCTCGAAGTCGCCGGCCGTGAACCCCAGCCGCTCGAAACTGGCGACGTAGTTGCGCAGGGCGAGGTAGCGGCCCAGGGTGTCCCTGGCGATCGCGCGGGCGCGCACCGGATCGGGTTCGAGCACGACCTTCTGCTCCGGCGCAAGCAGCGGGCCCGCCCCCAGGATCTCCCGAGCCGACCGGGTGTGCTCGGGCGTGGTCAGGTACGGGTGGGCGCCCGCGGCGCGCTCGGCCGCCAGCCGCAGCACCTTCGGCCCGAGCGCGGCGAGGACCCGCCCTTCCACGGGGACCTTCCCGGCGTCCAGCCGGTCGAGGTAGTCCACGATCGTCTCGTACGGGCTGCGGTACTCCTGGTCCCGCTCCCGGTGGCCGATGCCGGCGCCGAGCAGGAACCGCCCGCCGTGCGTCTCGTTCAGCCGGTGGTAGGCCGCGGCGGCCTCCTCGGCGGGCGTGCTCCACATGTTCACGATGCCGGTGGCGACCACGATGCGTCCGGTCGCGGCCAGGAGCCGCCCGGCGACGTCCGGGTCGGCCGGCGAGCCGCCGATCCAGACCGTGCCGTAGCCGAGCTCCTCGACGTCCCTGGCCAGTTCGGGGCTCAACTGCGGCCAGGGGCGCCAGATGCCGAGCCGTCCGAGTTCGATCTTGGTCATGCCGTCCCAACACCCCCGCCGCCGGTTTCATGCCCCATGCCCGGGTGCCAGGATGTGACACATGACGGACCGGCCCCGCCTGCTGCTCCTGGACGGCCACTCGCTGGCCTACCGGGCGTTCTACGCGCTGCCGGTCGAGAACTTCACCACCACCTCCGGGCAGCCGACCAACGTCGTGTACGGGTTCGCGAACATGCTCGCCAACGTGCTGCGGGACGAGCGCCCCACGCACGCGGCCGTCGCGTTCGACGTCTCCCGGCAGACGTTCCGGACCGAGGCGTACCCCGAGTACAAGGCCACCCGGGCGCGCTCGCCGCGGGAGTTCGGCAGCCAGCTGCCCCTCCTCGACCGGCTGCTCGCCGCGATGAGCGTGCCGGTGGTGCGGGCCCCCGGCTACGAGGCCGACGACGTCATCGCGACGCTGGCGACGGCGGCGGAGGCGGACGGCATGGACGTGCTGATCGTCACCGGCGACCGGGACGTGCTCCAGCTCGTCAGCGACGGCGTCACCGTCCTGTACTTCTACCGGACGGCCTCGGAGATGATCCGGTACACGCCCGGCGCGGTGCGCGAGCGGTACGGGCTCACCCCGGCCCAGTACCCCGACTTCGCGGCGCTGCGCGGCGACCCGTCCGACAACCTGCCGAGCATCCCCGGCATCGGGGAGAAGACGGCCGCCCGGTGGGTGCGCGACTACGGGTCGCTGGCCGCCCTGCTGAAGCGCGCCGGCGAGGTCAGGGGCAAGGCGGGGGAGAAGCTGCGGGCCGCCGCCGGCACGGTCGCGCTGAACCGGCGGCTGACCGAGCTCGTGCGCGACCTGGACCTCCCGGTGGAGCCCGCCGGCCTGCGGCGGCGCCCGTACGACCTGGCGGCCTTCACCTCCCTGCTCGACGAGCTGGAGTTCCGCAACGCCAGCCTCCGGCAGCGCCTGTTCGCGGCGGACCCGGGCGGCGGACGCCCCCCGCCGGACGCCGAGCCGGACCACGTCCAGGGGCGGGAACTGGGGCCGGACGAGCTGGCCCCCTGGCTCGCGTCGCACGCGACCGGCCTCACGGGGCTGGTCGCCGACTGCACGTGGGTGCGCGGCGCCGGAGACATCGCGCGGATCGCGCTGGCCGCGGGCGACGGGAACGCCGCGTCGTTCGAGCCGTCCGTCCTCACCGCGGAGGACGAGCGGGCCTTCGCCGCCTGGCTGGCCGATCCCGCCCGGCCGAAGGCGCTGCACGACGTGAAGTCGCTGCTGCGCGTCCTCGGCGAGCGCGGCCGGCGCCTCGACGGGATCGCCACCGACACCGCGATGGCCGCCTACCTCCTGCTGCCGGGCCTGGCCGCCTACGGGATCGCCGACCTCGCGGGCCGCCATCTCGGGCGCCGCCCGGCCGCCGAGGGCGCGGCCGGGCTGATGATGAGCGCCCGCGCCGTCCTCGACCTCGCCGGCGTGTTCGCCGCCGACCTGGCGTCCACGGGCATGGACGAGGTCCTGCGGGACGTCGAGCTGCCGCTGTCCCGCCTGCTCGCCCGCGCCGAACGCGCCGGCGTGCACGTCGACGCGGGCCAGCTGCACGAGCTGGAACGGTACTTCTCCGCCGGGATGGAGCGCGCCGCCGACGAGGCCGCCGAGATCGCCGGACGCCGCTTCAACCCCGCCTCGACCAAGCAGCTCCAGGAGGTGCTGTTCGGCGAGCTCGACCTGCCCAGGACCAAGAAGATCAAGTCGGGGTACTCCACCGACGTGGACGCTCTGACCTGGCTGGCCACCCGCACCGGCAACGGCCTGCCGCAGGTCCTGCTGCGGCACCGCGACCAGGCGAGGCTGCGCTCCACGGTCACCGGGCTCATCCGGGAGATCGGCGCGGACGGCCGGATCCACACCGACTTCCAGCAGACCGTCGCCGCGACCGGCCGCCTCACCTCCGCCGACCCGAACCTCCAGGTCATCCCGATCCGGACGGAGGAGGGGCGGCGCATCCGCCGCGCGTTCACGCCCGGCGAGGGCTACGCGGCGCTGATGACGGCCGACTACGGCCAGCTCGAACTGCGCGTCATGGCGCACCTGTCGCAGGACCCCACGCTGCTGGCGGCGTTCGAGTCCGGCGAGGACCTGCACACGACGATGGCCGCGCGGGTCTTCGGAGTGACCCCCGGAGGCGTCACCCCGGACATGCGCCGCAAGATCAAGGCGATGTCGTACGGGCTGGCCTACGGGCTGTCGGCGTTCGGCCTCTCCCGGCAGCTCGGCATCCCGGTGGCCGAGGCGCGCCCGCTGATGGACGCCTACTTCGAGCGGCTCGGCGGCGTCCGCGACTACCTCGACCACGTCGTCGCCGAGGCCCGGGCCACCGGCCACACCCGCACGATCCTCGGCCGCCGCCGCTACCTGCCCCACCTGAACAGCGACGACCGGCGGCGCCGCGAGACCGCCGAGCGGATGGCGCTGAACGCCCCCGTCCAGGGCTCCGCCGCCGACATCGTCAAGATCGCGATGCTGCGGGTGGATGCGGCGCTGACCGCCGCCGGGCTCGCCAGCCGCCTGCTGCTCCAGGTGCACGACGAGATCGTCCTGGAGGTGGCGCCCGGCGAGGCGGACGCGGTGCGGGAGATCGTCCGCACCGGGATGACGACGGCCTACCCGCTCGCGGTCGGCCTGGAGGTCGCCATCGGCACCGGCCCCGACTGGAACGCCGCCGCCCACTGAGGTGGCGGGGCGACTCGTGGGTAGTGCTCCCCTGGGGAGGGATTCATGGAGATCGACATGATCGTCGAGATTCCCCGGGGATCGCGCAACAAGTACGAGATGGACCACCGGCTCGGCCGCATCCGGCTCGACCGGATGCTGTTCACCTCGACGCAGTACCCGGCGGACTACGGGTACATCCCGGACACGTGCGCGGAGGACGGCGACCCGCTGGACGCGATGGTGCTGCTGGAGGAGCCGACCTTCCCCGGGTGCGTGATCAGGGTGCGCAGCATCGGGGTGTTCTGGATGCTCGACGGGGGCGTCCCCGACGCCAAGATCCTCACCGTGGCGGCCGGGGACGTCCGCTACGCCGGGATCCGCGACCTGCGGGACGTCCACGAGCACGTCCTCGACGAGATCGCGCACTTCTTCGACATCTACAAGAGCCTGGAGCCCGGCAAGGGCACCGACGTGCGCGGCTGGCAGGACCGGCGGGTCGCCGACCGGACGATCGAGCGGGCCGCCGAGCGCGCGCGGGAGGTGGCCGGGAACGCCGCGACGTGATCAGGTGGAGGCGTGAGGGGCAGCGAACCGGTCGTCGTCGTGGGCGCGGGTCCCGTCGGCCTGGTCACGGCGCTGCTGCTGGCGCGGCACGGCGTGCCATCGGTGGTGCTGGAGGCCGCCGCCCGCCGCGACCCGTCCGGGTCCCGGGCGATCTGCTTCCAGCGCGACGTCCTCGACGTGCTCGACCGGGTCGGCTGCGCCGAGACGATGATCGCGCGCGGGGTGACGTGGACGACCGGCCGCACCTACCACCGCGGGGACGAGCTGTTCGCCGTGACCTTCCCGGGCGCCGGGCGCGGCGCCGTGCCGCCCTGGATCAACATCTCCCAGGCGGAGGTCGAGGCGCGGCTGCGGGACCTGGCCGCCGCCGAACCGCTGGTGGAGGTCCGGTACGGGCATCGCGTCACCGGACTGCGCCAGGACGGGGACGGCGTCGAGGCCCTCGCCGAGGGGGCCGCCGTGCGCGGCACCCACCTGGTCGGCGCGGACGGCGGGCACGGCGCCGTCCGGGACCTGCTCGGCATCGGCTTCCCCGGCCGCACCTTCACCGACCGGTTCCTCATCTGCGACATCCGGGCGGACCTGCCGTTCCCGAGCGAGCGGCGGTTCTACTTCGATCCCGAATGGAATCCCGGGCGCCAGGTCCTGGTCCACCAGTGCCCGGACCGGACGTGGCGCATCGACTGGCAGGTGCCCGCCGACCTCGACCTCGACGCCGAGCGCGGGTCGGGCGCGCTGGACGCCCGCATCCGCAGGATCACCGGGGACGTCCCGTACGAGATCGTGTGGGCCACCGTGTACCGGTTCCACGAGCGGGTCGCGGCGGCGTTCGCGTCCGGCCGCGCCTTCCTGGCCGGGGACGCCGCCCACGTCTACGCGCCGTTCGGTGCCCGCGGTCTGAACTCCGGCGTGCAGGACGCGGAGAACCTCGCCTGGAAGCTCGCGTTCGTCCGGCACGGCTGGGCCCCGCCCGCGCTGCTGCGCAGCTACGACGCCGAGCGCCGTGCGGCCGCCGAGGAGAACCTGCGGGTGACCACGCGGACGATGGAGTTCCTCGTCCCGCGGACCCCGCGGCAGCGGGCCCGGCGGCTGGAGTCCCTGGAGGCGGCCCGGACCCACCCGGACCCCCGCACGATCGTCGACTCGGGCAGGCTCGCCGAGCCGTTCTGGTACCTGGACTCGCCGCTGACGACCCCGGCCGGGCAGGTGGAGGACTTCCCTCGCGGTCCCGGGGCCGTCCGGCCGCCGCTGCCGGGCGTCCTCTGCCCGGACGGGCCGTGCGTCGTGGACGGGGAACCGACCCGCCTGCGCCGCCTGTTCGGCACACGATTCGTGGTCCTCACCCAGGGCGGGCGAACCGAGAGGCTGCCGACCGACGTCCCGCACGAGATCCACGCGCTGGACGACATCGACACCGGCGGGGCACTGCGGGCGGCCCTGCACTCCGGCGCGGACACGGTCCACATCGTCCGCCCGGACGGTCACCTGGCCGCCGTGCTGCCGTCCTACGACCCCGAGGCCGCGGTCGCGGCCCTGCACCGCGCCTGCGGGCGCTAGCTGTGTTTCCGCAGTCTCGGCCCACTTCGCTCGCCTGGGGCTCGCTACGTGACCGGTACTGGGCGAACACGGCATCGCTTCGCGAACTGCCCGGTTTCGCTCGCCTCCGGCTTCGCTGCACCGGGCAGTTCACGCGTTCGCGGGCTTGACCGAGGCAGGTTCTAGACAGGCTCTAGCTGGCGTCCAAGACGGCGCGGGCCGCGTTGTGGCCTGGGATTCCGCTGACGCCTCCGCCCCGCCTGGCGCCCGCCCCGCACAGCAGCACGCGCGGATGCTCGGTCTCGACGCCCCACCGCCCGTGTTCCGCGGCCGCCTCCGCGAACGGCCACGACAGGTCGCGGTGGAAGATGTGTCCGCCAGGGAGGCCGACGCCGTTCTCCAGGTCGACGGGCGTCTTGGCCTCCAGGCACGGCGTGCCGTCGGGGGCGCGCAGGAGGCAGTCCTCGATCGGCTCGGCGAGTACCGCGTCGAAGGACGCCAGCGTCGCGCGCAGCGCCGCGGCGCGCGAGCCCTCGGGGTCGGACCGGAACAGGCGCGCGGGCATGTGCAGGCCGAACAGCGTCAGCGTGTGGGCCCCGGCCTCCCGCAGTTCCGGTCCGAGAATGGACGGATCGGTCAGCGAATGGCAGTACACCTCGGCGGGCGGGACCGAGGGGACGCGGCCGTCGCGGGCCTCGCGGTAGGCCCTGTCGATCTGCTCCCGGCTCTCGTTGATGTGGAAGGTGCCCGCGAACGCCTCCTCCGGCCGGACGGACGGGTCGCGCAGCCGCGGCAGCCGCGACAGCACCATGTTCACCTTCAGCTGCGACCCCTCGGCCGTCCCCTCCCGCGGCATGTTGACCAGCACCCACCTGGCCGAGGCGGCGTGCTCGGCGCCGTCCGCGTCCCGGAACGTGACCTCTCCGGCCGGGTCGACGTGCAGGACCTCCATGCCGGAGCGCAGTTCGGCCCCGGCCGCGCGGGCGGCGTCGGCCAGGGCCCCGGTCACCGCGCCCATGCCGCCGACGGGTACGTTCCAGTCACCGGTCCCGTTCCCGACGACGTGGTAGAGGAAGCACCGGTTGGCCAGCAGCGACGGATCGGAGATGTCGGCGAACGTCCCGATCAGCGCGTCGGTGAGGACGACGCCGCGCACGGTGTCGTCGGTGAAGCGCTCGTCCACGACGTCTCCGATGGGCCGTTCGAACAGGTCGCGCCAGGCTTCCTCGTCGCCTACCACCTCCCGGAACCCCGCGCGGTCGCGCAGCGGTTCCAGCAGGGTCGGCGCGACGCGTTCGGCGACGTGACCGGCCATCGCGTAGAACCTCCGCCAGGCGGCGGCGTCGCCCTTGAGGGAGGCGGCCGTCCGCGCGGCGTCCCCGTTGTCGATCAGCAGGCCGCCGTCGCCGGCCGGCGTGTACGAGGCGAACCGCCGCCCGCGCAGCTCGATGCGCAGGCGCAGGTCCCGGATGATCCGTGACGGCAGCAGGCTCACCAGGTAGGAGTAGCGCGAGAGCCTCGCGTCCACGCCGGGGAAGACGCGCGCCGAGACCGCCAGCCCGCCGAAGTGCCCGAGCCGTTCCAGCACCAGCACGCGCCTGCCGGCGCCCGCCAGGTAGGCGGCCGCGACCAGGCCGTTGTGCCCGCCGCCCGCGATGATCACGTCGTACATGTCCACAGGGAACCACACGGGCCGCCGGATGCGGGGAAATCCGTTGGCCCGTGCGGCCGCCGGGAGGAAGATGGGGCGGGTGAAGATCCGGCTTTCTGGGGGAGTGGTGGCGTCCGGGCGCCATGCCTGGATCGCCCGTCCGTCCGGACCGCACCGGCTGCCGGACGGGGCGGGCGCGCGCCCGGGGACGCCCGTCGCGCTGGGGCCCGAGGAGGCCCCGGCGCAGGACGTGGCCGACGCCGTCCGGGAGCTCTCGCTGCTCGTCGCCGACGGGGGCGCCGTCGCGGCCGGAGCGGGCGTCGACCTCGGCGGCGGGTTCCGTTCCGCGCGGCTGGACGGGGCGCGCGGGGACCAGCGGGACGCGGTCCTGGCCGCGCTCCGGGCGGTCGGCCTGAGCGGTGCGCACCGCCTCGGTGAGCGGGCCGGGGTCCTCGTCGCGCTCTTCGGGCCCGCGGTCACCAAACGGGTCGGCGCGGCCGCCGGGCGGGCCGCCGAGGAGGGGCGCTGGGCGGCGCTGCATCTGGCGTCGGCCGCCAGCGACGTCCTCGGGCCCGAGCAGCTCGAACGGGTGCTCGCCCTGGAGGCTCCCGAGGGCGTCGACCTCACCCCGGGCGGGCAGCCGTCCGTGCTCGCGGGGTACCTGCGGCAGGTGTTCGGGCCGGTGCCCGCGCCCCGCAGGCTCGCGCTGATCCTGGACCTGTGGGAGCGGGTCGCCGAGCGCCGCGCCGGGCTCGCCCGCCGGGAGGCGCGGCTGGCGACGCAGAGCCGCCGCGACCGGCTCGAAGACCTGCGCGCGCGACGCCGCCACGACGACGACGAGCACATCATGTGGCAGGTGCGCATCGACCTGGCGGACGAGCAGCCCTCGCTCGCCGACATCGCGCGCTGGACCCCCGGCCGCTGGTACTGGCACGAACGCCTCCAGCGCGCCTTCGCGGACGCGATCGCCGCCACCGCGCTGGTCCGGACCGCCGCGGCCGTCGCCGACCACGGCTTGGAGGACGGCCTCGGGCGGTCGGCCCCGATGCTGCGGGCCGCCGCGTCCATGATGCCCGACTGGGCCGCCGGGAAGGCGGTGCGGCGCGTGCCGGGGCTGACCGGTCTCCCCGCGCGTCCCGGCGCCTACGTCCGCGACCTCGCGCACAGGCTCGCCGCCGGCAGGCCGATGGACGCCAAGGCCGCCGGCTATGTCAGGCCGCGCCTGGCCTGCGCCCGCGACTTCGCGCTGGTCGTCGTCGAGGACATCGGGCGCCTGATGGACGACATGGTCGGGACGCACGACGACCTGCTGCGCGAATGGTCGCCCAGCCTGGAGAGCTGGCGCGAGGGGGCCGGGTACGGCCGCCCGCCCGCCGAGTGGGACGGCATCCTGCCGTGGTCCGGGCCGATGCTGGGAGACGCCGAGCCCCTGCGCCGCAGGCTCGCTCCGGGGCAGGACCCGGCGACCGCGGAGACCGCCGCCGACCTCCTCTGGTACGCCGACCTGATCGATGCCCTCGCCCGGCTGTACGGGCACGAGCGGGCGCAGCCCACTCCCGGGACCGGCCGGCCGTGGTTCGACCACGACCCGCCGCCGGCGGGCGAGCCGCTGACCCCGCGCCTCGACTCGCTCATGGGCGCCGTGTCCGGCGCGGCGCAGCTGGTCGCGCTCGGAGGCGTCCCGCCCCGGGCGCCCCGCACGTGGGCCGCCCTCACCGTGGGCCTGATGTCGGCCACCGCGATCGCCGAGGCCCTCACCGGCGACTTCGCCGTCCCGGCGCCGCTCGCCGCCGTGGACGGCGCGACCGTCCCCGGGACCCGCCTCCGGCTCAAGATCGCCCGCAGCGCCCGGGACGTCGCCGAATGGGCGGACCACATGGGCAACTGCATCGCCGGACCGGCCTACGTCGAGGAGGCCAGGGAGGGCCGGAGCGGTCTCGCCGGCCTCTACGACGCCGACGGCCTGCTGGTCGTGAACGCCGAGCTGATGCCGCTGCGGCCCGCGTCCCGCGGCTGGCGGGTCAGCGAGATCGCGGCGAGGTTCAACGACGCGCCGGACGAGACCCTCGAACAGCGGTTCCGCGACTGGATCGCCGGGATCCCCGGAGCCGCCAAGGACGACACCGCGCCGGTGCCGGAGGAGCTCCCGCCGGTGCGGCCGGCCCGGCGGCGCGCCGCGCCCCGCCTCGTGGAGGAGGCCGGGCGCGCGCTCGGCGAGCTCGCGCTCGGGTCGTGGGAGCGGGTCGCTCCGGAGGCGCTCGGCGCCTTCGCCGCCGTGGCCGGGACAGGGCCGGACGCCGCGCTCGTCCGGCTGCGGCGTTTCGGCGGCCCGCAGCTCACCGGGGCCGTCGGGCGGGCCCTGGAGGAGGGCGCCACCGATCTGGTCCGGATCTGGACGGCTTCCGGCCACCGGCCCCTGCGCGGCGCACTCGACGCTCTCGACCCGGCGCTGCGCGACCGCTTCGACCAGCTCCCGCTCCTGCTCGGCGAGCCGCCGCTGCCGAAGACGCTGCGCAGGCTGGTCAAGCTCCCCGCCATCGCCGACGCGTACTCCCTCGACCTCGTGGCGCGCCGCGTCCGCCGCGCGATCGGGGTCCTCGCCCTCCGGGACGATCCGGTCATCGCCCGCGCCTTCGCCAAGCCGACGGCCGAGCCCCTGCTGTGCGCGCTGGCCGTGACCGTTACCTGCGCTGCGCCGGACATCGGCCTCGTCCCCGTGATGCCGCCGCGCACCACCACCGTCCCCGGCTACCCCGCCACGGCGCTGGAGGACGAGGAAGGCCCCTGGCAGCGGGCCCTGCCCGCCGTCCGCGAGCTGGGCGCCGACACCGCCGTCTTCTGGGACGAGATCGCCGAGCACGGGCTCCGCGTCCCGGCGTCCTGGCTGGCGCACGGCGGCTGGGCGGCCCTCTGGTCCCGCGCCCACTCCCACCGTGGCTGACCCGGCGGCCCGAGCAAGGCGCTACGGGCGCGGTGCGGGCCGGCGGAAGATGGTGACGGAGTACCCGACCTCGTCGATCGGCTCGCTGGTGCGGAGCAGCGGTGTCAGGCGCGGGTCGTTCTTGACGAGCCAGCTGTCGGAGACCACCAGCAGGCCGCGCACCTGGCCGGGCGGCGCGGTGAGCGGGTCGCGCGCGTGGATGCCGTAGGCGGACGGGACGCCGCTGCCCTTGAAGACCAGCCAGACCGGCTCGCCCGGATACCGCTCCCGGAGGCGGTCGGCGAGCCGTCCGAGATCCTGGCCCCAGTCGACGTTGGAGTCGTGCAGGCGCAGGTGGGTCTTGGAGGGGCCGCCGAACGCCTCGTTGGAGTACGGCAGGTAGTAGGGGAAGGCCCGCAGCGAGCTGACCGCGACGAGCAGCAGCAGCGCGACCGTCGCGCCCCTGGCCCACCGCCATCGGACGAGGACCGTGCCGCCCGCCGCCACCGCCAGAAAGATCGGAACGAAGATGGCGTAACGGACGCCGAGGTCGCGCGACCCGGTCATCGCCACCGCCAGCAGTACGGCCGTCGGCGCGAGAAGGTACGGGGCGGCCGGACGCAGCCGGGGCAGCGCCACCGTCGCCGCGACCCCCGCCACCCACAGGACGAGCATGCCCAGCGGCGTCTTCACCAGCAGCGCGGCGGGCAGGTAGTACCAGCGGGAGCCCTGGTAGACGTCGCCGAACAGGAAACCGGTCCACCGCATGCCCTCGAAACCGAACTGCGCGCGCATCCCGTCCTGGAAGGGCCGGGGGAACGGCAGCCAGCCGGCGGCGAGCCCGCGCAGGCCGCCGACGGACGGCAGGCTCGCCGGCGCCGCCCAGCGCAGGCGCGGGTCGACGGCGAGGTAGCTCGCCCACACCACCGCCACGGCCAGGACGCCGACGCCGGCCGCCGACAGCAGGGCGGTCGTCACGGGACGGCGCTGCGGCCGCGACGTCCAGACCGACACCGCCGCCAGGACGAGGAGCACCGGCAGCGCCGGCAGCGCGCTCATCTTGGTCGCCATGGCCGCGCCGAGCGCCGCCCCGGCGAGCGGCAGGTAGAGCCGCGGTCCGCGCCTCGCGCGCCAGAGCAGCCACACCGAGGTCAGCAGGAGACCGGCCGTGGGGACGTCCAGCGTGGCCAGCGACCCGTGCGCGATGACGTCGGGGGAGAAGGAGTAGAGGGCCAGCGCCGTGAGGCCGCCGGCCGGACCGGCGAGGTCGCGGGCGAACGCGAAGACCACCAGCCCGAACAGCAGGGTCAGCGCGATGACGGGCAGCCGCCCGGCGAGCAGCACCCGCTGCGCGTCGTTGCCCCACCGGTACAGGAACTGCCTTCCGAGCCGGTAGTCGCTGCCGGTGAAGGAGGCGCGCAGGTGCGGGCCGGCGAGCACCGCCCCGGCCCCGATGACCAGCTTGCCGAGCGGCGGGTGCTCGGCGTTGTGGCGCAGGTCGTGCCGGCGGAGGTACACCACGCCCGTGCTGATGTAGACGGGCTCGTCGACGGTGGGGCTCTGCTGCACGGCCGTGGTGACCATCGCGGCGGCCATCTGGGCCAGCAGCGCCGCCACGACCGCCGCGAGCAGCCAGCGCCGGTGCAGCGGGCGGAGCCGGCCCGCGGGCTCGGCCGAAGGCGCCGCGGGCCGGTCGGGCTCCGCGGACAAGGACGTCACGCCGCCACCCTTCCCGGAGACCGTCCCCCCGATCTCCGTTCAGCCTCCGAACGCGGTCAAGAATCGGTCGCGGAACGCGCTCATCGGCCACACCGGGGTGTCCCTGCCGGGCCGCAGGCCGTCCTGCCAGCCCCACCCGGAGATCCTGTCCAGGACGGCGCCGTCCTTCGCCACGACGGTGATCGGGACGTCCCGGCTCGCGCCGGGGCCGGTGATGAGCGGCGCGGGCTGGTGGTCGCCGAGGAAGACCAGCACGGTGTCCTTGCCGCCGTAGGTCTCCAGAAAGGAGACGAGCGTGTTCAGCGTGTACTCGATCGACGCGCGGTACTCGGCGCGGATGCGGCCGGGCGCGGGCCACGGCGCGTCGTAGCCCTTGCCCATCCCGTTGAAGACCGAGCCGTCACCGACCCGCTCCCACGGGACCGGCCGCGGGATGGACGCCCACGGGGCGTGGCTGGACACCAGCGCCGTCTCCGCCATCACCGGCGCCCGGTCGTCCTTCGCCAGCTCGGTGCGCTGGAGCGTGGACAGGGTGTACTGGTCGGGCATCGTGGCGAAGCTGAAGCGCGGTCCGCGGTAGCCGAGGTTCCGGTCGTCGTAGACCTTGTCGTAGCCGTAGAAGGACGCCTCCGGCCAGGCCCGCGTGATCGCCGGCATGAGCGCGACCGTCCGGGAGTCCGCGCGGTGGAACGCCCCGTTCAGCGTCAGCCGGTCGCTGTTGACCAGCGCGCGGTACCGCTGCTGGTTGTTCACCCACAGGCCCGACAGCAGCGTGGCGTGCGCCAGCCAGCTGCCGCCGCCCGCCGTCGAGGAGGTGAGCCAGCCGCTGCGCGCGGCGAACCCCGCCTTGCGGAGCCGCCGCGTCCCCTGGTCGAGGACGGCGCCGACCTGCGGAGCGTACTGCGGGCTCTCCACGGCCGACCGCCCGTAGCTCTCCACGAACGCCAGGACGACGTCCTTGCCGCGAAGCCCGGTCAGCAGCCTGTCGGGCGGTGTGTCGCGGAACCTGTCCACCGCGGCGGCCTTGGCGAACTCCTTGCGGTCGTTCAGGCTCGTCCGCACCTGCCGCGCGTGGTCGTAGGCGAGGACCGCCGCGCTCCTGGACGCCACCGGCACACCGTGGACGAACTGCGCTCCGAGCACGGCGCAGGCGAGCCAGACCGTCCCCAGCACACCGGCGGCCGAGGACGCCGGTCTCCTGTGCCGGACCGCCACGCCGCTCAGGCGCAGCGTCGACAGCGCCGTCAGCACGACCACGCCGACCGCCAGCACCACCGCCACCACGACGGCCGCGACCGCCCCCGCCGGCCCGGACGACTCCTTGACGAACTCCACGGCCGGTCCCAGCAGCGGCCAGTCCAGGACCAGGTCGAACGGCCGGACGAGCACCGCGTCGAACCCGATGTCCAGCACCTTCAGCACGAGCAGCAGCCCGAGGACGGCCCCCGCGGTCCCCGCCGCCCACCGCCTCGCCCGGGCCGGGAGCACGAGGACCAGCGCGACGCCGGCCACGCCCTCGATCGGGACGCGCACGAACGCGCCCGGGGACAGGCGGGCGAACTCGGCCGGCGCGACCAGCGCGACCAGCACGAGCAGGAACGCCGCGCCGGTCACCGACCGCGCCGCGATCCGCCGCCGTCTCGGCGGCTCACCCGCCTCCGGGGCGTCGGCCGGCACGTCCTCGTCTGTGATCCGCTCCAGGCGGCTGTCGGTCGTCAGGTCGTCCTCCCAGGTTCGGCCCCCCGCCGCGCACGCGACACCCCACAGCACGTCCGGCCCCCGGCCGCGGGTTCAAAGTTTTCCTCTTTGTGAGGTCCGGGATGTCGAGAATGCGAGCACGGCTCCGATCCACTGGTGAAAGGCGCCGCAGGGGCGCCGCCGAGGAGGCACCGCAATGGGCAAGATCACCTGTGACATCGGGGTTTCGGTCGACGGTTTCGCCGCGGGCCCGAACCAGCGCCTGGAGGAGCCGCTCGGGGACGGCGGCGAGCGGCTGCACCGGTGGATGTTCGAGGAGCAGGAGGCCAACGCCGAGGAGATCGCGAAGATCACCTCGGCGGGGGCCTACATCATGGGCCGCCACATGTTCGGCCCCGACCGCGGGCCGTCGTGGACCCCGGACTGGGCGGGCTGGTGGGGCGAGGAGCCGCCCTACCACGCGCCGGTGTTCGTGCTGACGCACCACCCGCGCGAGAGCATCGAGATGAAGGGCGGCACGACGTTCCACTTCGTCAGCGACGGGATCGAGCCGGCGCTGGCCCGGGCCCGGGCCGCCGCGGGGGAGAAGGACGTCGCGATCGCCGGGGGAGCGAGCACCGTGAACCAGTACCTCGCGGCGGGCCTCCTTGAGGAGCTCCGCCTGCACATCGCCCCCGTCGTCCTCGGGGCGGGCGAGCGCCTGTTCGAAGGCGTCGGCGACCTGGCGCTGGAGCCGGTCGAGGTGGCCCGGACCCCCATGGTCACCCACGTCACCTACCGCGTCGGCGGCCCGCGCGGATGACGTGCAGCAGGCGGGCGACCTCGTCGGCGACCGCGTCGCGGCCGGCGGAGGCGTAGCGGCGCGGGTCGACGAGGCCGGGGTCGGCGGCCAGCCGGTCCCGGACGGCCGCGGTGAACACCTTGTTGAGCTGCGTCGCCACGTTGATCTTGGTCATGCCGTGCTCGACGGCGGCGGCGAGCCCGTCGTCGGGCACCCCGGAGGACCCGTGCAGGACCAGCGGGACGGGCACCGCCGCGCGCAGCCGGGCGATGAGCGCGAGATCGAGGACGGTGTCGCGGGTGAGCATCGCGTGGGACGTGCCGACCGCGACCGCCAGCGCGTCCACGCCCGTGGCGGCCACGTACCCGGCGGCCTCCTCCGGGTCGGTGCGGGCGTGCGGGGCGTGCACGCCGTCCTTCCCGCCGATCTCGCCGAGCTCCGCCTCGACCCACACGCCCTCGCCCCGGCAGCGGGCGGCGACCTCGGCGGTGCCCGCCACGTTCGCCTCGTGCGGGAGGGCGGACGCGTCGAACATCACCGACCCGAAGCCGAGGGCGACCGCCTCGCGGACGAGGTCCGCCGAGGTGGCATGGTCCAGATGGACGACGACCGGGACGGACGCGGCGCGGCCGAGCGCCAGCACCGCCCGCCCGATCGGGGCGAGCGCGCCGTGGTAGGCGACGCAGTTCTCGCTGACCTGGAGCACCACGGGCGCGCCCGCGCGCTCCGCGCCGGCGACGATCGCCTCGGCGTGCTCCAGCTGGATCACGTTGAACGCCCCCAGACCGCGGCCCTGCGCGGCCGGTGCGGCGATGACGTCACTCATGGGGGCGAGCGGCATGGTTCTCCTCGGTCCGGAGGGTGACACGGGGCAGCAGCGAGGGGAGCCCGGCGGGGTCGATCTCGCCGGCGACGGGGGAGCCGACCGCGCAGGCGGCCAGCGCGACGGCGCGGCGGAGGCGGTCCGGCCAGGGCAGGCCCGCGGCCAGCCCCGCCGCCAGGCCCGCCACGAGCGCGTCCCCCGCGCCCGTCGGGTTGCCCGGGACGGGACGGTCGAGCGCGGCGCGCAGGACGCCGTCCGGGGTCTCGGCGAGGACGCCGCCCGCGCCGAGCGAGGCGACCACGGCCTCCGCGCCCGCCTCGCGGAGCGCGCGGACACCGGCGGCCGCGTCGCCGGTGCCGGTCGCGCGAGCCAGCTCCTCGGCGTTCGGCTTCACGATGCCGGGCCTTCCGGCGAGCCCGAGGCGCAGCGCGTCCCCGTCGGCGTCCAGGATCACCGGGCCGGGCGCGAGGCGGGCGAGCCGCGCGTAGGCGTCCGGGGGGACGCCCGGCGGCAGGCTCCCGGACAGGACGACGACGGCGGCGTCCCGGGCCAGGGACTCGAAGCCGGCGCGGAACGCCGCCCACTCCGCGCCGGTCACCTCAGGACCCGGCTCGCAGAACATCGTCGCCTCGGCGCCGACGACGGTGACCGTCCGCCGCGACTCCGCGGCGACCGGCGTGAACGCGGCCGGCACGCCGAGGGAGGCGAGCCCCTCCTCGATGCGCCGCCCCGCGTGGCCGCCGGCCAGCCCGGCGGCCACGACCTCGTGCCCGAGGGCGTGCAGCACCCGCGCCACGTTGACGCCCTTGCCGCCGGGCCGCGAGTGCACCGCGGCCACCCGGTGCACCGCGCCGAGCCGCGCGTCCGGCACCTCGTAGGTGTCGTCGATCGCGGCGTTCAGGGTGACCGTGAGGATCATGCGGCCGGGCCGCCGGGCGCGGCGTCGTCCAGGATGACCGAGCGGGTCAGGTGGCGGGGTCGCTCCGGGTCCAGGCCCGCCGCGCTCGCCCGCGCGACCGCGAGCCGCTGCACCCGGACCAGCTCGGCGAGCGGGTCGGCGTCCGCGGCGCGCAGCAGCCCGCCGGTCGCGGCGACCTCCTCGCCGAGGCCGTCCGGGAGGCCGCCGAACATCCACACCGCCCGGCGGGGGCCGGTGATGCTGATCGGCCCGTGCCGGTACTCCATCGCCGGGTAGGCCTCGGTCCAGAAGCACGCGGCCTCGCGCATCTTCAGGGCGGCCTCCTGCGCGAGGCCGACCGTCCAGCCGCGGCCGAGGAAGGTGATCTGCTCGACGTCCAGCAGCCAGGGCGGGACCGGGTCGGCCACCGCGGCCTCGGCGGCCGCGATCGCGGCCGTCAGGTCCTCGCCGAGGTGCGCGCGCAGCAGCGCCAGCTGGGTGGTGGCGAACCGGGTCTGCACGACCGACTCCTCGTCGGCGAAGTCGAGGACGATCAACCGGTCGGCCTTGCCGGACACCGGCGTGTCCGGGTCGGCGGTGATCGCGGTCGTCGGGACCGAGCCGGCGAGCCGGTCCAGGACGGCGAGGACCTCGGTCGTCGTCCCGGACCTGGTGAGCGCCAGCACCCGGTCGTAGCGGCGGCCGGGCGGCATCTCCGAGGCGGCGAACGCGTCGGTCTCCCCGTGCCCGGCGCCCTCCCGCAGCGCCGCGTACGCCTGCGCCATGTACAGCGAGGTGCCGCATCCGACGACCGCCACCCGCTCCCCGCGGGCCGGCAGCGCGTCCCGCAGGCCGCCGGCCAGCCCGGCGGCCCGCCGCCAGCACTCCGGCTGCGCGGCGATCTCGGTCATGATGCGGTTTCCGGCCATGGCCCCTCCCGAAGGTCGATCCGTCCTGCGACTGTATGCTCATTCATGCTCGAAAAAGAAGAGTACAGAGCATGAAAAATCATCAACGCGCGGGGGGTCGCAGCCGCACCAGCCGGACGAAGCGCACGTCGAGGTCGTCGCCCGCGCCCGTCGCGATCCGGAAGTCGGTCCCGCCGGCGAGGCCGTTCGCGAACGCGGGCCGGGGGAGCCGGAACGTCGCGGTCTTCCACGCCCCGTCGCCCGTGCGGCGCACCGCCGGGGAACGTCCGCCCCGGTACTCGATCCACCAGTCGCCCCCGCCCGCGTCGCGGTACGTCACCTTGATCTGCACGGGTTCGCGCCGCCCGCGCGGGAACCGGTCGTCGAGATCGAAGTACAGGGACGTCTGCCCCCGCGCGCGGTCGGTGCGCAGTCCTTCGTAGGCGGTGCCGTTCTCCGGCCCGAGGACGCCGCTGTGGACGTCGGCGGTGGAGCGGCGGGCCCTGCCGTCCGGGCCGACGTCCCGCTGCACGAGCCAGCGTTCGAGGTTGCGCACCCACGGCCGCCCGGGCCAGCGACGGTCACCGGTGAAGGGCCCCGTCGTGTTCTTCCAGTAGGTGTCCTCGGCGTCGCGTAGCGCGGCCCACGCGTCCGGCGAATCGGAGGCGGTCTTGCCGATGCTCAGCCGCACCCATCTCCAGTGCAGCGGAAACTGCCTCATGTAGGACGGGCCCGGCACCACGTAGAGCCAGTTCGTCCGCAGTTGCAGCGCCTTGAGGTTCGCCTGCCGGACGGCGTAGTAGGGCTCGCTCGTGTGGTAGTCGCAGTCGTTGAAGCACTCGTTCTCGGTGGCGGCGACATGCCGTCCGTCATGGACGGGCAGGGACTCGTCCACCGTCATGTGCCCGTCGGGCTCGATGCGGCTCCCGTAGGAGGGAGCCTCGCTCAGGTGGAAGTTGAACACCTCGGTGATTCCCGTCCGGATGCCGAGCCCAGCGTCGACGGCCTGCTTGGCGAACAGGTCCGTCCTCGCCCCCCACGGCCCCCACGGATAGTCCTCGCCGGTGAACACGAGCTTGGAGCTGTAAGGCCCGAAAAGGGAGGTCAGATCCCGCCAGGCGTGCCGGTACCACGACCGGTACTTCTCGAAGGTCAGCCCCTGCTCCGCCGCCTTGCTGACCATGTCGTAGTCGTACTCCGCCCACGTGAACGCGCCCGGGACGTACACCAGCCGCAGCCGCGGGTCCGCGCGCAGGCCCTCGTCGACGAAGAGCCTCCGGTAGAGCGCGAGCAGCCGCCCCCACACGCACTCGTTCCACAGGGGCAGGTGGTACTGCCCGTCGTAGTCGGGCCCGATCGGCTCCACTCCGCACTCGTCCGCCACCCACGCGGGCGCCCACCGCGACCCGCTGGCGAAGATGCGCGCCCAGAAGGGCCGCCGGTCCGCGAGCTGCCGGCTCAGCGGCGGGAAGCTCATGTCCTGGGCGAAGCCCGCGCCGCGGGCGTCCAGCGTCCCGGGGCCGTCCGGCTGGAGCTGGCGCCAGCTCAGGTCGAGGCTGCGCGTTTCGACGCCGAACTCCGGGGCGGCCGTCTCGGAGAACAGGCCCGAGTTCGCCGACGGACGGACCCAGCCCGGCAGCGTCCAGTCGTCTCCCGGCCGCACCCGCACGCTGCCGGCCACGGTGCCCGCCGGCCCGGCGCCCGCCACGGTCGACAGGAGCACCAGCCCGGCGAGAACCGCCACCACCCGTTTCACGCCCGGCCTCCCCAGCCCTCGTTCTCCGCGCCCCCGCGTGCGCGTTTCCGTTCAAAAACCATGCTCATCCTTCGAGTGCGAGCATGAAAGGGCAATCCGTGCCCGGAAGCCACCCGAGCGCCGGCGCAAGCGAAGTCCCGACAGCCGCAGTCCGCCGGGCTGCCGCGCGGACCTGTGCTGCGCGGACCGGTGGGTTCGGAGGCGCTGCCGACCTTGTTCACCACCTCTGACATGCACGGTAAGCGGGGGCTCCCGCTGCGCAACTCTCATTCCAAAACATAATTTAAGATGAAAATTATGTACCGGTCAGAGGTCCTTTTGATGCTGGTTTGACCTTCCGTCCTGACAGTCCGCGCGCCCGGCCCGGGCGCTCCGCCCGCACCGCCTATGGAACGCTCCGAGCACTCGACAGCGGTCGCTGACTCCACCGCCGTCCTGACTGCGTCCCCGCACGTCAGAGAAGCGAATGACGGACTTCGAGCAGGTTTCCGCCAGGGTGATGACGGATGTCGAGCAGCGGTGTTACGTTCCACCGCGTGACATCGAGCATGCGACGGGCGCAGATCGTGTCGTCCCTTCGCGCCAAGGGCGCCGCCTCCGTCCGGGAGCTGGCCGAGACCCTCCAGGTCAGCGAGTCGACGATCCGGCGCGATCTCGACGTGCTCGACCGCAACGGCGAGCTGCTGCGCACCTACGGGGGAGCGGCGCTGTCCCCGCGGCCGGCGGCGCCGGAGATCTCCTTCGCGGCGTCGGCCGAGCACGACAGCGCCGAGAAGGCGGCGGTCGCCGAGCGGGCGGCGAAGCTGGTGGAGGACGACATGGTCGTGGTCCTCGACATCGGCACCAGCACGCGGCTCCTCGCCCGGCACCTGCGCGGCCGGCCCGTCACCGTCATCACCGCCAACCTGGCCGTGCTGGACGAGCTGCGCGACGACGAGGCCGTCCGCCTGTGCCTGCTCGGCGGCGTCGTGCGGCGCAACTACCTCTCGCTCGTCGGCTCGCTCACCGAGACCGCGCTCCGCCAGGTCCGCGCCGACCTGGTGTTCCTGAGCTGCACCGGGGTGCGGCCCGACGGCCATGTCATGGACGACATGGAGGTCGAGACGCCGATCAAGCAGGCGATGCTGGAGTCGGCGGACCGGGTGGTGCTGGTCGCCTCCGAGGCCAAGTTCCCCGGCACCGGCTCGCTGCGCGTCTGCTCGCTCGACCGCGTCGACGCGCTGGTCACGACGGCCGGGGCCGACCCCCGGACTCTGGAGGTCTGCCGCGAGGCGGGCGGGAAGGTGTACATCGCATGAAGCTGGCCATTCTCGGCGGCGGCGGGTTCCGGGTGCCCTACGTGTACCAGGCCCTGCTGCGCGACCCCGGCTCCCCGCGCATCGAGGAGGTGTGGCTGCAGGACTCCGACGCCGGCCGTCTGGCGGGGATGGCGGAGGTCCTCGCGGCCCTCGCCGGCGGAGTCGAGGACGCGCCGCGCGTGTTCACCAGCACCGGGCTCGACGAGGCCCTGGAGGGCGCCGACTTCGTCTTCGCCGCCGTCCGGGTGGGCGGCCTGCGGGGACGGGTGTGCGACGAGCGCGTGGCGCTGGACCTGAACGTGCTCGGCCAGGAGACCACCGGCCCCGGCGGGATCGCCTACGGGCTGCGCACCATCCCCGTGATGCTCGACATCGCGCACCGCGTGAAGGCCCTCGCGCCGGACGCCTACGTCATCAACTTCACCAACCCCGCCGGAATGATCACCGAGGCGATGCAGGGCGTGCTCGGCGACCGGGTGCTCGGTATATGCGACACCCCGTCCGGCCTCGGCATGCGGGTGGCGGCCGCGCTCGGCCTGGACCCGGACCGGATCCGGCTCGACTACGTCGGCCTCAACCACCTCGGGTGGATGCGCCGCATCCTGCACGACGGTGTGGACGTCCTGCCCGGGCTGCTCGCCGACGACGACCTGCTCGGGACGCTGGAGGAGGGCGTGGTCTTCGGCCGCGAGTGGCTGCGCGACCTCGGCCTCATCCCCAACGAGTACCTGTACTACTACTACTTCAACCGGGAGGCGGTCCGCGCCACCCTGGACGCGCCGCAGACGCGCGGCGAGTTCCTGCTCAAGCAGCAGGAGGCGTTCTACGAGCGGATCGCGGCGGCGTCCGGCGGCGCGGCCATGGAGATGTGGCGCGAGACCGTCGCCTCCCGCAGCGCGAGCTACATGGCCGAGATGAAGGGCGCGCGGACCGGCGAGGCGCTCGACGACCACTCCGGCGTCGACCCCGCCGAGGAGGGCTACGCCAGGGTCGCGCTGAACGTGATGGCCGCGATCAGCCGCGACGAGCCCGCCAGCATGATCCTCAACGTGCGGAACGGGACGACCGTCACCGCGCTGCCCCCGGACGCGGTCGTCGAGGTGCCCGTCACCGTCGACGCCGGCGGCGTCCACCCGCTCCCCCTCGACCAGCCCGACCTGCACCAGGCCGGACTGATGCAGCAGGTCAAGGCCGTCGAACGGCTGACCGTCGGCGCGGCCGTGACCGGTTCGCGGACCGAGGCCGCCAAGGCCTTCGCCCTGCATCCCCTGGTCGACTCGGCGCGGATCGGCCGGCTGCTGCTCGACGGCTACATCGACCGGATCCCCGAGGTCGCCGCCGTCTTCTCCCGTGAGGAGTCGTCATGACAGTGGAAACCCTTGGCGGGAGCCCACCCGTCGACCACCCCGCGCCGGGAGCGGCCGCGGCGCCCGGGCAGCCGCCCGAACCCTCCCTGGCCGACCCGTGCACCGAGCGCGTCCCGGCCGGCGACCTGCTGCGCGGCGGGGACGCCCCCGGCCCGGCGCCCGAGCTGGACGTCTTCCTGAGCGGCCAGGTCTTCATGGACATGATCTTCACCGGGCTGCCGGGGCTGCCGCCGCCCGGGACCGAGATGTTCACCGAGGGGCTCGGCTCGGCGCCCGGCGGCGCCGCCAACATCGCGGTGGCGATGAGCCGGCTCGGCCTGCGGGTCGGGCTCGCGGCCCCGTTCGGCGACGACATGTTCGGCTCCTACCTGTGGCGGACGCTCGCCGAGCAGGAGGGCATCGACCTCGGGCACTCCCGCCGGATCAAGGGCTGGCCCACCCCGGTCACGGTCTCGCTGGCCTACGACTCCGACCGCAGCATGGTCACCTACGCCAGGCCCCTGCCGGACCTCGACCCCGGCGAGACGGGCGACGCGGAGGCGGTGCTCGGCTCCCCGCCGCCGGCCGCGCGCGCCTGTTTCGTCGACATCGAGCATCCGGTGCCGGGCTGGGCGAGGGAGATGCGGCGGGCGGGCGCCGCCGTGTTCGCCGACATCGGCTGGGACGCCACCGAGACGTGGTCCAGCGAGGTCCTCGACCGGCTGGAGCACGTGGACGTGTTCCTGCCCAACGCCGTGGAGGCCATGGCCTACACCCGCACGACCACGCCGGAGGACGCGGCCCGTGCCCTGTCCGAGCGTGTCCCGGTCGTCGTCGTCAAGCGCGGCGGCGCGGGCGCCATCGCGATCGACTCGGCGACCGGCGAGGTCGCCGAGACCGACGCGCTGCCGGTGCGGCCGCTCGACGCGACCGGCGCCGGCGACGTGTTCGGCGCCGGGTTCCTGTTCGGGACGCTCGCCGGCCTGCCGCTCCTGGAGCGGCTGCGGTTCGCCAACCTGTGCGCGGGCCTGTCGGTCCGGCACCGCAGCGGCTCGCTCGGCGCACCGTGCTGGGGGGAGATCGCCGCGTTCGGCGAGTCCGGCGAGGTGCCCGAGTCCGTCCTCGAACCGTACGCCTTCGTCGTCGACTTCATCCCCGACTCGGCGACCGACACGGTCGTCCGGGCCGAACCCACCCTCCGGGCCGACCACTAGCGCGCCGTCCCCGACCGACGCGGACGCAGCAGGACAGAAAGCAATAGGGAGCCGTAGCTATGCCGACACTGACGAGGCGAGGAGCGGCCGCGGCGGCCGCGGCCCTCGCGACCCTGCTCGCGGCGGCGTGCGCCCCGGGCTCGTCCGGCGACAAGCCGGAGAGCAAGGCGCCCGCCGCGGTGAGCACCGACGTGGCCAAGGCCGGGAACGTCACGCTCACCGTCTGGGACCAGGAGGTCCAGGGCGGGCAGAAGAAGCAGATCGAGGAGCTGAACAAGCGCTTCGAGGCCAAGTACCCCAACGTGAAGATCAAGCGGGTGTCGCGGTCGTTCAGCGACCTGCAGAAGACGCTCCGGCTCGCGCTGTCGGGCGGCAGCCCGCCCGACGTCGTGGAGGCCAACCAGGGCTACGCGTCCATGGCGCAGTACGTCAAGGCCGGGATGCTCCTCCCGCTCGACTCCTACGACCAGGTCTACGGGTGGCGCAAGCGCTATCCCAAGGGCCTGACGGACCTGAACAGCGTCACCCAGGACGGCAAGCTCATCGGGTCCGGCAACCTGTACGGCGTCTCGCTGAACGGCGAGATCGTCGGGCTCTACTACAACAAGGAGAAGCTCGCCAAGCTCGGCGTCCAGCCGCCGAAGAGCTGGGCGGAGTTCGACCAGGCGCTCGCCACGGCCAAGGGCAAGGGCGAGGTCCCGATCGCGTTCGGCAACCTGGAGAAGCTGCCCGCGATGCAGCTGTACGGCGTCCTCCAGGACGGCGCCGCCGACAAGGAGGCCGTCCGCAAGCTCGTGTTCGGCAGCGGCGGCTCCTGGACGGACGCCCCGAACGTCCAGGCGGCGCAGAAGCTCGCCGACTGGTCGAAGAAGGGCTACTTCACCAAGGACGCCAACGCCGTCAAGTGGGACGACACCCCCGTCAACTTCGCCAAGGGCGACGGCGTGTTCATGTTCGGCGGCACCTGGTGGGCGTCCGAGCTCAACGACAAGATGAAGGACAAGGTCGGCTTCATGGTGCCGCCCCCGACGCAGGCCGGGGCGCCTTCCGCGACGATGGGCGGCGAGAGCCTGCCCTGGTCGATCACGTCCAAGAGCAAGAACCCGGACGTCGCCGCCGCCTACATCAACTTCATCACCTCCCCGGAGGCGATGGACGTCTCGATCGAGACCGGCAACCTGCCGGCGCTCGCCGCGCCCTCCAAGCAGCCGACCGGACCGCTGCTGAAGGAGGTGTCGACGGCGTGGGCCGAGCTGAGCAAGAACGACGGCATCACCCCGTACCTCGACTACGCGACGCCGACCTTCGCCGACGCGTTCGGCGGGCCGCTGCAGGAACTCGTCGCCGGGCGCAAGCCGGCCGACGCGGTCATGAAGGCGGCCCAGGACGACTACTCCGCCTTCCAGAAGAAGAAGTAGGGATCGGCCATGCCCGCCTCCGGCCGGCGCGTCGCCCGCGGCGCGGCCGGGGGCGGGTCGGCGCCGGACGCACGACCAAGGAGCCCGCACATGACGACCGTCGCGCGGCGAAAGACCCCCAAGTCCAGGCACGCGGCCTCGGCCCCGCGCACGGCACGGCGCCAGGGCCGCGCCTTCTCCGGGTCTCCCGGGGAACCCGGCCGGATCGGCTGGCTCTACACCCTGCCGGCCCTGCTGGTGTACGGGACGTTCCTGCTGTGGCCGCTGGCGCGGGGGGCGCAGTTCTCCCTCTACCACTGGGACGGCCTCGGCCAGGCGACGTGGGCGGGATTCTCCAACTACACCGCCACCTGGTCGGACCCGTCGCTGCGCGGCGCGTTCGGGCACCTGCTCGTCCTCATCCTGTTCTACTCGGTGCTGCCGTGCTGCATCGCGTTCGTGCTGGTCGCCGCCATGTCGCGGACGAAGATCCGCGGCCTGACGTTCTTCCGGACCGTGCTGTTCCTGCCGCAGGTCGTCGCGATGGTCGCGGTGGCCGTGGCGTGGCAGTGGGTGTACTCCGCCGACGGGCCGGTCAACACCGTCCTCGGCTGGCTGCACGCCCTCGGCCTGCCCGACTGGCGCCACGGCTGGTTCGGCGACTTCACCTTCGCGCTTCCCGCGGTCGGGGCCGTCGGGACGTGGGTGGGGATCGGCCTGGCGATGGTGCTGTTCCTCGCCGGGGTGCAGAAGATCCCGCGGGAGCTGTACGAGGCCGCGCGGATCGACGGCGCGGGGCCCTTCCGCGAGTTCTTCGCCGTCACCCTGCCGGGGCTGCGGCGCGAGCTGGCGGTGGCGCTCACGCTGACCACCATCATGGCGATCCGCAACTTCGACCTCATCTACATGGCCACCGCCGGCGGGCCGGGCGACGCGACGAAGGTCCCCGCCTACGAGGTCTACAACCGCACGTTCAACACCGGTGAGGTCGGCCTCGGCTGCGCGATCGGCGTCACGCTGGCGGTGCTGGCGTTCGCCGTCACGGCCGGCGTCCGGCGGCTCGTGGAAGGGAAGGACGCATGAACGTCCGGGCGGAACGGTTCGTCAACCACGCGATCCTCGTCCTCTTCTCGGTCATCGCGGTGTTCCCGATGATCGGGATCGTCGCGCAGGCGTTCCAGCTGCCGCACGTGGACCTGTCCACGTTCGGCACGGCCTGGCGCGAGGGCCACTTCGCCACCTACCTGCGCAACAGCGTCATCGTCACCACCGTCACCGTCGTCACGTCCGCGGTGCTGTCGATCATGGCGGGGTACGCGCTCGGCACCATGCGGTTCCGCGGCTCCGGCGCGCTGTTCCTGCTGTTCGTGGCCGGGCTGACGATCCCGACCGAGGCCATCGTCGTGCCGCTGTACTTCGACCTGAGGTCGGCGGGGCTCGACAACAGCTACGCCGGGCTCATCCTGCCGCAGGTGGCCATGTCGGTGGCGTTCGGCACGTTCTGGATGCGCGCCTACTTCCGCAGCATCCCCCGGTCGCTGCTGGAGGCGGCGCGCATCGACGGCGCGTCCGGCTGGACGACGCTGTGGCGCGTGCTCGTGCCGGTCGGCCGCCCGGCCATCCTCACCATGGTGCTGCTGACCACCATGTGGACCTGGAACGAGTTCCTGCTCCCACTGGTGATCGTCAACTCCGACGAGGGGCTGCGCACCGCGCCCCTCGGGCTGTCCTTCTTCCAGGGCACCCACAAGACCGACTACTCACTGCTCATGGCGGGCGCGCTGATCATCGCCGCGCCCATCGTGATCGTCTATGTCTTCCTGCAGCGACAGTTCATCGCAGGAATGCTCTCGGGGGCCGTCAAGGAGTAGGGAAAGAACAGGAGAGTTCATGCGAAGACTCGCCCTACCCGCAGTCCTGTCCGCCGCGCTCGCGGCCATGGCCGTCGCCTTCGCGGGCCCGCCCGCGCAGGCGGCCGGCCCGGCCGGCGCCGGATCCGCCGACGGCCGGCTCGACGTCCTCTTCGTCGGGGCGCACCCCGACGACGAGGCCGGCGCCCTGTCGACCCTCGGCCAGTGGAACGAGTACGACAAGGCGAAGGTCGGCGTCCTCACCGTCACCCGCGGCGAGGGCGGCGGCAACGCCTCCGGAACCGAGGAGGGCCCGGCGCTCGGGCTGCTCCGCGAGAACGAGGAGCGGCGCGCCGTCGGCAAGGCGGGCGTCACCGACATCCACTACCTGGACAAGGTCGACTTCTACTACACGGTGAGCACGCCGCTCACCGCCGAGACCTGGGACCACGACAAGACCCTGGAGAAGGTCGTCCGGCTCGTCCGCGAGACGCGCCCGAAGGTGATCGTCACCATGGTCCCGGCGCCGCTTCCGGGCCAGCACGGCAACCACCAGATGGCCGCGCGGCTCGCCACCGAGGCCTACTTCGCCTCCGCGGACCCGAAGGCCTACCCCGCGCAGCTCGGCGGCGAGGGGCTGAGCACCTGGGCGCCGGGACGCCTGTTCCAGACCGGCGGAGCTTCGGGGCCCGCCGGGTCCGGCTGCGCCGCCAAGGGGACGCCGTCCGCCGCGGCGTCGGTCACCTACGGCGTGTGGGGAGGCCGCGCGTCCGCCCGCAACGGCGGCAAGACGTGGGCGCAGGTGGAGCGCGAGGCCCAGCGCACCTATGTCAGCCAGGGCTGGGGCGGGTTCCCGGACGTCCCGTCCGACCCGGCCCAGATCGGCTGCGACTACTACCGGCAGATCCACAGCCGGGTCCCGTTCACGCTCGGGAACACGGACCCGTCCGCGATGCTCGAGGGCGCGGTGCTGCCGGCCAAGGGCGGTCTCCCGCTCGGGAGCCGGTTCTCGCTGACGGCGGACGCGTTCGGCGTCACCGCGGGCCGTCCCTTCAAGGTGACCGCGCGCGCGAGCTCGCCCGAGCGGCTTCGCGCGGCGAAGGCGACGCTCGCGGTCCCCACGGGTTGGAACGTGACAGGCTCCGGTGAGCTGGGGACGGTCGGCCGGTCCGAGCGCACCGCGACCTTCACCGTCACGCCCCCGGCGGGCGTCAAGGCCGGGCGCGCGCAGCTCTCGGCGACGCTCACCGCCGGCGCCGCCAAGGGCCAGACGGCCGCGTCCGTGGAGGTCCGGCCCGCCGTCACCGGTGTCCTGGAGCCGCTGCCCCGCGTCTCGGACTTCGACACCTGGGCGGACGAGACGGGCGTCCCCGAACTGACCGGGCAGGTGAAGCGGGTGCTCACGCTGGCGTCCGGCGCGTCCCGCCAGGTGCGGGTGGACCTGTCCAACACGACCGCCTCGGCGCAGTCCGGCACCGTCAAGCTGGGCCTGCCGGCGGGCTTCACCGCCGACGCCGCGTCCAAGCCCTACACGCTCGACGCGGGCAAGACCGGCTCGGCGACCTTCACCGTCACCAACACCGACACGTCGCTGCCCACCTCCAACCAGGGCGGGACCGACGGCGACTACGACCTGACCATCACCACGGCCTCCTCCACGGGCGACACTGACCTGCAGAACGGCGCCCTGGAACTGGTCCCGGCGGCCGAACTGCCGAAGGCGTCGACCGCGCCCGCGGTCGACGGCAAGGAGTCGCCCGGCGAGTACCCCGGGCCCGAACTGAACCTGTCCCGCCGCTGGGAGGGGTCGGCGTGCGAGTCCGCCGACGACTGCTCGGCCACCGGCAAGGTCACCTGGACCGACAAGGCGCTGCACGTGCTGGTCAAGGTCCGCGACGACAAGCAGGGCACGGTGCTCGGCGCCGACGACTGCAAGCGGCACTGGCGCACCGACTCGGTCGAGATCGGCATCGACCCGCGCGGCGACTCCGAGAACACCTCCACCACGTTCAAGACCGGGATCTTCCCCAAGATGTCGGACGGGAAGCCGTGCTTCGAACGCGACGCGGACGCGCGCCAGGGTCCGGGCGAGGAGACCGCCCCCGGCATGCGGGTCGCCTCGACGGTCGCCGACCCCTACGACGGGTACGTCATCGAGGCGGAGATCCCGTTCACGGCGCTGCCGACCGCGGTGGACCCGCGGCGCATGGGCCTGAACGTCTTCGTCTACGACTCCGACACCCAGGACAAGACCGGCCAGACCCGGATCGGCTGGTCGACCTGGGGCGGCGTGCAGGGCGACCCGTACCGGTGGGGCCTGGTGTCCCTGCCCGGCCACACCCCGCCGGCCGGCATGCCGACCACGCCCCCGCCGCCGGTCATGCCGACCGACGCGACGCGGTCGGTGAACGCGCCTGAGTCGATCATCCAGGCGGTGCGCACGGGCGTCCCGCTGGCCGCCGGACCCGCGGCGCCGCGCTCGGACACCGCGCGGATCGCCGGCCGGCCGTCGGTCTCCGGCGGCTCGGCCACCGTCCGGCTCCTCGCGACCGGACCGGGCACCGCGCACGTCCACGTGTGGGACGGCAAGCTGCTCGGCACCAGGCAGGTCGAGATCCGCAAGGCGGGCGTCACCACCGTGACCGTGCCGGGCGCGACCGGCACCCTCACCGTGGCCTTCGAGGCGGCGAAGGGAGGAACGGCGAGCAGCGCCGTCCGCCTGGGCGGCTGACACGACGCCGCCGGGCCGGGGAGCGGACACGCTCCCCGGCCCGGCGGCCGGGCGCGGTGAACCTCGGGGCCCGTTGAACTCCGTCCCGCCGGGGCGCGTATCCCCACGCGTAGATCGACACCCCGGAACCGGGAGGGTTCATGAGGCGCCGGAAGAGCGTGAGGAACAGTCGGCTGCGCACGGCGGTCACGACGACCGCGGTGGCGGCCGGATCCGCCGGGCTCCTGGCCGGCTCGCTGTACGTCGTGCACACCGAGGGACGGCCCGGCGGTCAGGAGGCCCGGCTCGCGGGCGACGCCCGCGCCGGCCGGCCCGCCACGGGGCAGGCCGCCGCGAAGGCCGCCGGGATCGCCGGCCGTCTCGGCGACCGCACCACCGGCGCCTACGTCGACTCGGCCGGACGCCCCGTCGTCACGGTCACCAACGCCGCGGACGCCGCCGCGGTGCGCGCTGCGGGAGCCGTCCCGAAGATGACGGAGCGCAGCCCGGCGACCCTCAGGAAGGTGACCGGCGCCCTGCGCAGCTCGTTCTCGGACATCCCCGGCACCGGATGGGCCGTGGACCCGGCGACGTCCAAGGTCACGGTGTGGACGGACGACACCGTCACCGGGACGCGGATGGCCGCCGTCCAGCGCACGACCCGCCGGATGGGGGCGGCGGTCCGGATGGTCCGCATCCGGGGCGCGCTGCACACCCTCGCCCTCGGCGGCGACGCGATCTTCGGGCAGGGCGCGCGCTGCTCGCTCGGCTTCAACGTCAAGCGCGGCGGGCAGGACTTCTTCGTCACCGCGGGGCACTGCGGCAACGAGGTGCGGAACTGGGCCGCCGACCAGCAGGGCGCCGAACCCCTCGGCACGACGGTGGACAGCGACTTCCCCGGCAACGACTTCGCGCTCGTCCAGACCGAGCAGGGCGGCGCCGGCCAGAGCGCGGTCAACCTCTACAACGGCCAGGCCCAGGAGATCACCGAGGCCGGCGAGGCCGTGGTCGGCCAGCGCGTGTTCCGCAGCGGCAGCACCACCGGCGTCCACGCCGGCAGCGTCACCGCCACCGGCGCCACCGTGAACTTCGCCGAGGGCACGGTCACCGGCATGATCCAGACGACGGTGTGCGCGGAGCCGGGCGACAGCGGCGGCCCCCTCTTCGCCGGGAGCACCGCCCTCGGCCTCACCTCCGGCGGCTCGGGCGACTGCCAGACCGGCGGCGTCACCTTCTTCCAGCCCGTCACCGAGGCCCTCCAAGCCTTCAACGCCGAAATAGGCTGACCCCGCGGAAAGGAAGCCCAGGCCACATCCGGCCTGGGCTTCCTAGTGCCGGTGGTATCGCGTGCGACACCTGAGCCGTGAATCGGGTGACAAGGAGCGGATCGGCTGAAAGGCTGTGCGCGCACCGTGTTCGGGGTGCCTTCAGGGGACAGCGAGGAGGCGACGGTCGTGACCGTCTCAATGGTGAAGGGCCAGCGGATATCGCTGGAGAAGCCCGGCGGTGCGCTCAGCATGGTCCGGATGGGCCTCGGGTGGGACGCGGTGAAGAAGAAGGGCTTCTTCGGCTCCCGGGAGCGGGAGATCGACCTCGACGCGTCCTGCGTGCTGTTCGCCGACGGCAACCTCGCCGACGTCGTCTACTTCGGCAAGCTGGTCAGCGACGACGGGTCCGTCCGGCACACCGGTGACAACCTCACCGGGGCGGGCGACGGCGACGACGAGTCCGTCATCGTCGACCTGGGCCGGCTGCCCGTGCACGTCACCTCGCTGGTGTTCACCGTCAGCTCCTTCAACGGGCAGACGTTCAACGAGGTCGAGAACGCCTTCTGCCGCCTCGTCAACGAGATGGACGGCGGCGAGCTGGCCCGCTACACGCTGACCGGCGGCGGCGCCCACACCGCGATGGTGATGGCCCGCCTCTACCGGCACGGCGAGACCTGGAAGATGAACGCGATCGGCGAGCCCTGCCACGGCCGCACCTTCCAGGACATGCTGCCCACGATCGTCGGCCTCGCCTGACCGCCCATGGCCGAACTGTCGCCCGGCGCCAACGCACCGCTGCCCGCCCGGCGCGTGACCGCCACCGCGTCCTGCGCCGTCCCCGTCGACGTCAGCGCCCTGCTCGTGGGCCCCGGCCTGCGGGCGCGCTCCGACGCCGACCTGGTGTTCTACAACGCGCCCGAGGCGCCCGGCGTGCGCTGGTCCGGCGACGGCCGCCAGCGCGTCGAGGTCGACCTCGACGCCGTCCCCGCCGACGCCGCGGCGGTGCTGATCGCGGTCAGCCTGACCGGTGCGACGACGTTCGGCACGATGCCCCCGCCCCGGCTCGGCCTGACCTCCGGCGCCGGCGACCCGCTCGTCGAGTTCACCGTCCCGGGGCTGGGCCCGGAGCGGGCCATCATCGGGCTGGAGCTCTACCGCCGCGACGGCCGCTGGAAGGTGCGGGCCGTCGGCCAGGGCTACGCCGGCGGGCTGGCCGAACTGCTCGAAGCGCACGGCATCGAGGTGGACGACCCGGGCGAACCCGAGCCCGCCCCTGCCGTCGGCCCGCCCCTGGCAGCCCCCTCACCCGCCGTCCCGCAGCCCACGGGTCCGCAGCCCACCGTCCCGCCGCCCGCGACCCCGCCGCCTGCGGAGTCGCGACCGCCGAGCCCGCCGCCGGCCTCGGAGGTCGGCTACGTCGAGCGGTGCTGGCTCGTCTGGGAGGACGCCAGCCGGTCCCTGGCGGCGTTCCACTCCTCCACCGAGCACGCGCTCGTCCTGCGCAACGAGGAGATCGCCGGGCGCAAGCCGCCCGGCGGCTTCCAGCGGCTCATGGAGGCGGCCGACCAGCGGCTCCGCGCCGACGCGGCGCAACTCCGCGACGAGCTCGCCCGGGTGGAGCCGCAGGTCACCCCGGAGGCCGCGCCCTTCGACGCGCCCGCCTGGCTCACCTGGCAGCCCCGCGCCGACCTGGCCGAGGGCATGCTGCTGGGCCGCCTGTCCACCGCCGAGCTGCCCGGCCTGCAGGTGCCGCTCATCCTCAGGCTCCCGCTGCGGCGCGCCGTGTGGATCTCGCGGGGGACCATGCCGGGTGACTCCGCCGCCTACGCGTGGTCGCTGGTGACCCGCTTCCTGGCGGCCGTCCCGCCCGGGCTCGTCGGCCTGGAGGTGATCGACGCCGCGGGGCTGTCGGGCGCCGGCTGGCTGCACGGGTTCGACCCGTCCACCACCGCCCGCCTGCTCGGCGGCGGCGTGGCGACCGGCCCGGCGGCCGCCGAGCGCCTCCGCCGCCTCCTCGACCTGGTCGACCTGCGCCGCATCGGCGGCGACGACGGGCCGTCCGCGGGGCCGCCGCTGCGCGTGGTCGTCGTCATGGACGCCGGCGCCGCGCTCGACGGCGAGGACTCGCACCACCTCCTGCGCCTGGTCGAGGACGGGCCGCTGGTCGGCGTCCCGGTGCTCCTGGTGGAGACCGACACGCCCGCGGCCGATTCCGTGCGCACCATGCGCGTCCGGCAGGTCTGCAACGACCTGCCCTCCAGCGAGGGCTCCATCGGTGACTCGTGGGTGGGCGCGGAATGGACGCTGATCCCCGACGTGCTCCCGGACACGGTGGGCGGCTCCCGTGCCCCCGCCCTGCTCGCCCACGTCCTCGGCATCCACGCCCGCGCCGGCACCGCGACCTAGGCGTTCGGCGCGAGGTCCAGGATCTGCCTGGTGTGGCCCGGCAGTTCCGTCCCCGCGAGACCGCCGAGCAGGTCGCGCAGGGGCACGGGCTGGTCGACCAGAAGCTCGCCGTTGGACACCAGCCGGGTGGGCACCAGCACGTCGAGTTCGGCGTCGCTGAGCATCGACCCCCCGAGCGAGCACACGGCGTCCGCCTGGAGGGCGATGCGGTTCCGGAGCACCGCGCCCCCGCCGGCCTGCGCGATGACGCGTTCGATGGTCCAGGGCTCCTGGGCCAGGCGGTTGTCGTAGGTCGCGATGGAGCCCGAGGCGACGGCGGAGACGGCGGTGATCGTGACGGCGTTGATGACGATGACGTGCGCCAGGATCTGCTCGACGTTCCACTCGCCCGGCGGCGGGACGGTATCGGCGTCGGCCGCGCTCGCGGCGGCGTCCAGCAGGGCGCGGTAGGCGTCCCGCAGCGGAGCGGTGTCCATGATGTTCTCCTTCCGTCCGGGCTCAGGCGTGCGTACCGGACATCTCCCACGGCACCTGCGGGAGGACGTCGCCGGTCTCCAGCAGCGACTTGAGGTTCGCCACGACGGCCGGCCACCCCTGGGAGATGCTGCTGAGCGCATCCTCGTCGGGGAGGTTCTCGTGCGTCACGGTGAGGCGGACGATGTCGTGGTGCGGTTCGATGAGGAAGGTGACGACCGACGCCTCCCCGGGCGATCCGGTGCCGGAGGGGTCCTCGAAGGTGATGGCCAGGCGCGTCGGCGGCTCGGCTAGCAGCACGCGCCCGACGCCGTCGACCACGCCTGATCCGTCGGAGCGCCGGTGCTCCCAGGACGAGCCCGGCTGCCAGTCCGAGATGTTGGCGTGTCCCCAGAAGCGCGCCGTCAGATCCGCGTCGGTCAGCGCGTGCCACACCTGCTCCGCGGTGGCGCGGATGTAGGTGACGTAGACATAGGTCGGGACGGTCGTCGAATCGCCGGTCATGGCGTACTCCTCTGCCTGGGACTTGATGGCGCCGAGCGCTTGCAGGCGGGGCCTGTCGAACTCCGAGATCCAGCGCTCCTCGATCTCGTGGAGCGGCGCCGGGTTGAGGTAGTGGAGCCGTTCGCGTCCCCGCCTGACGACGGTCACGAGGCCGGCCCCCACCAGGACGTCGAGATGCTGCGTCGCCGACTGCCGCGCCATGTCCAGCCGCTCGCACAGCTCACGCAGCGTCTGCCCGTTCTGCTCCCGCAACCGGTCGAGCAGAAGGCGCCGCGTGGGATCGGCCAACGCCTTGAAGACCGGATCCATCCCGCCCGCTTCCGAGTTCACCCGCTCATTATGCAGGTAGCTACCTGCCTATCGTCAAGCACGCGTTCGGTGGTCGAGCTGGGACGGGACCAGTCAGATGGCCTGGGCGTCTTCGTGGGCGACCGATTCCCCGCGTGGTCGCTGCGCCCATCGGACGGCCAGTGGCGCCGCCAGGCCCGTCAGGGCGAACAGGGCCCCCACGACGTACCAGCCGGGACGCCCCCACGTGACGCACAGGAGGATGAGGAGGCCCGGGCCGATGGCCTCGGCGAGTCCGGCGCCCAGGCCGAACACGCCCAGGTACTGGCCCGTGGCGTGGTCCGGCGCGAGGGCGAACGACACTTCGAAGCCTCCGGCGGAATGCCACAGCTCGCCGAGCGTGTGGACCACGACCGCGGCCATGAGCAGCGTCACGGCGGCCCACGGCGGAGTCCCCGCGGCAAACGAGACGAGCGAGCAGGACAGGAGGAAGGCCGCGCCCGCCCGGCGATAGGCGCCGCCGCCGCTGGTGGGGGAGTCGATGCTGCGGCTGGCCCGCACCTGGAAGACGATGACCATGACCGTGTTGAGGACCATGGTCCCCGAGACGAGCCAGCGGGGAGCGGTCGTCGCTCCGACCAGCCAGAGCGGCAGGGCGACGGTCAGCACCTTGAACTGCACGGCCATGATCCCGTCGATCGCGGTGAGAGCGAGGTAGGGCCGGTCGCGCAAGGCGACCCACCGGGGGCCGTCGGTGACGGGCCTGGGAGGTGCGTGCGGCAGGAGGCACACCACCGCCGCGGACACCGCGAAGGCTGCCGCGTTGCCGACGACCAGGAGCCGGTAGGCGGTGAGCGTGCCCGCCTGCACCGCCCAGCCGGCCAGCACCGCCCCGAGCGAGATGCCGACGTTGGTCACGGCGCGAAGGTAGGCGCGGAACTCCTGCGGCCGGTCCCCGCCGTAGCGGCGTATCAGGGGGCTGCGTGCCGCGAGCCCAGCCGCCTTGGCCCCGGTGGCCGTGCACACGGCGACTAGGAACAGCCAGAACCGGTCCGCCAGCACGAATCCCGCCGTCGCCAGCGCTTGGACGACAAGGGTGACCGCGTAGACGCCGCGCGCTCCCCGGGTGTCCGCGAGATGCCCGGCGGCGATGCCCACGGCCAGCGAGACGAGCCCGGCGAGCCCGAGCCCGGCCCCGACCTGGCCCGCCGGAAGGCGCACCGCCTCGGTGAAGTACAGAACGCCGGCGGTCAGATAGAGCCCGCTCCCGACCGTGTAGACGAAGTTCGACGCCGCGATGACGCGCTGCGGCCCGGCAGGGGGCATCAGGTGGGGCATGGGTCGCCGCACTCCAGGAGCTGAGGCATTAATTGCGAATATCTTGCAACAACAACTCTCTTGCGGGAAGACCTGAAGGTCCGGGTTCATGCCGGAGTGAGTGATCTTGGTAAGGCGTCGGGGGCGGTGTACTGCGTCCGCAACCACCTGAGCCCCGGCCGGTGACGGCGGGGTCCACCAGGCGTACGGCGGGCTGCTGCGCGACCGTCCGGCGCTCCGCGCACCGATCACTAACAGCTGGACGACACGAAACGGGAGATCCGCAGGGCCGTCGCGGCGGGCCTGGACGGCTTCACCGTCGACCTGCTGATCAAGGCGGCCGAGCAGGTCGACTCGCCGAATCCCAGGAGCGGCAAGGCCACGAGAGGGAAGGGCGGGCATGGCAGTCCCGCGGAGACCTGAAGCCGTGCAAGGCGATGAGCTGGACCCCAGCCGCCTAAAAGAGTGGCGTGTACCGAAGCCGCCACGGGCCTCAAGGCACAAACAGAGCCCCAGCCCCGCACACAGGGGGCGTGGGGGACGGAGTCCCCCACATCGGGGGTCTGGGGTCGCCCCCCAGGAAAGCATTGCGGGCCACCGGGAAGGCGGCAGAGGCGCCGAACATGATGGCCCCGACTCGGGGGTCTGGGGGTCGCCCCCCAGGAAAGCATTGCGGGCTGCCGGGGAGGGCGCGAAGCGCCGACCATGACAGCCCGACTCGTGGGCGATACTGGGATTGAACCAGTGGCCTCTACCGTGTCAAGGTAGCGCTCTCCCACTGAGCTAATCGCCCGGGTCCGTCGCCTCCGGGGGGAGGTACGGGTTGAGGTGGAGACGGGATTTGAACCCGTGTACACGGCTTTGCAGGCCGTTGCCTCGCCTCTCGGCCACTCCACCAGAAGGAGACCTTCTGGTCATAGCCTGAGGCCCCTCAGAGCGGAAGACGGGATTTGAACCCGCGACCCTCACCTTGGCAAGGTGATGCTCTACCCCTGAGCCACTTCCGCTTGCGCCCTTCGGCGACGGGGAAAACATTAGCGCGTCCTGGGCGGTGACGCGAACCGGTTTGCGCGGTGGTGCGGTGCGGGGATGCTTCGGCGCTGGTCGAAGGGTGGGTCGCCTAGGCTCGGTGGCATGGGCTCGGAACAGGTCGTGAGTGTGGATTTCGCGCCGGTCGCGGCTCTGCTCGCGGACCGGGCGCGGGCCGCGATGCTGACGGCGCTGCTGGACGGGCGGCCGCTCGCGGCGGGGGAGCTGGCGAGGACGGCCGGGGTGAGCGCCCAGACGGCGAGCGCGCATCTGTCGCGGCTGCTGGACGGCGGGTTCGTGACGGTCGTCAAGCAGGGGCGGCACCGGTACTACCGGTTGCGGGGGAGCGAGGTCGCCCAGGTGATCGAGGCGTTGTCGCGGATCAGCCCGCCGGTGCGGGTGAACAGCCTGCGGCAGTCGCGGGACGCGCGGCGCCTGCACGAGGCGCGGACGTGCTACGACCATCTCGCGGGCATCGCCGGGGTGGCGCTGTTCGCGGCGCTGGTGGACGGCGGCCTGATCGAGGCGGCGGGCGGCGACGCCTACGAGGTGACGGAGAAGGGCGAGGAGCGTCTCGGGGCGCTGGGCCTGGATCTCGAGGCGTTGCGGAGCGCGCGGCGGAGGTTCGCGTGGCAGTGCCTCGACTGGACGGAGCGGCGGCCGCACCTGAACGGGGCTCTCGGGAAGGCGCTCACCAGCCGGATGATCGAGCTCGGCTGGTTCGAGCGCGGCAGTACGCGGCGGGCGCTGGTGGTGACCGAGGCGGGGCTGGCGGGCCTGTCCGATTCGTTCGGGTGCGTGCTGGGGTGAGCTTCGCCTATGCCGGGGGGCTGCTGGCCACCGGGCTCGCGGATGTGACGTCCGACCTGGGGGCGCTGGATTCGCGCGGCTGGTGGGCGGTCGTGGTGACCTACGAGGGGGCGGTCACGTGCGCCCGGTTCGAGACGGTGAGGCCCGCGCCGCATCCGGGGGGCGCGTGGGCCGGGCCAGGGGGGTGGACGAGTTCGCTCGACGAGGCCGCCTACGTCGCGGGGGTCGAGCGCATCCGCGGGGCGATCGCCGACGGTGTCGTCTACCAGGCCAATCTCTGCCGTGTGCTGTCCGCGGAGTTGCCGGTCGGCGCCGACATCGCCGGGCTGGGGGCGAGGCTCGCGGAGCGCCATCCGGCGCCCTACGCGATGACGCTCAGGGTGCCGGGCCTGGAGGTCGCCTCCGCCTCGCCCGAGCTGTACCTGCGGCGGGACGGCCGAGTGGTCGAGTCGCGTCCGATCAAGGGGACCGGGCGGACGGCGGACGACCTGCTGCCCAAGGACCGCGCCGAGAACGTGATGATCGTCGACCTGGTCCGCAACGATCTCGGACGGGTCGCGGAGACCGGTTCGGTGAGCGTGCCCGAGCTGTGCGCGCTGGAGGAGCATCCCGGGCTCGTCCATCTGGTGTCGTCGGTGCGGGCGCGGCTGGCGGGGGGAGGCTGGCCGGAGCTGATCGCCGCGACGTTTCCTCCGGGTTCGGTGACGGGCGCCCCGAAGTCGAGCGCGCTGAGCCTGCTGGAAGAGCTCGAACCCGTCCCCCGGGGGCCGTACTGTGGGGCCATCGGCTGGGTGGACGCGGACTCCCGGCGCGGCGCCCTCGCCGTGGGCATACGGACGTTCTGGGCGCTGGACGGCGTGCTGCGGTTCGGGACCGGCGCCGGCATCACCTGGGGGTCCGATCCACATCGCGAGTGGCGCGAGACCGAGCTGAAGGCGGCTCGGCTATTGGAGGTGGCTTCCGGTGACGGAGCAGGCCAGGATCTGGCTGAACGGGGAACTGCTCGACCCTGAGCGGGCGGTGGTGTCGGTCTTCGACCACGGCATGCTCGTCGGGGACGGGATCTTCGAGACCGTGAAGGCGGCGAACGGGGAGCCGTTCGCGCTGACCCGGCATCTGCGGCGGCTGGCCCGGTCGGCGGCCGGACTCGGGCTGCCCGAGCCCGACCACGACGCTCTCGCGCAGGGCACGCTGGAGGTGCTCGCGGCCGCCCCGAAGTGGCCGCTGGCCCGCATACGCATCACCTACACGAGCGGCCCGGGGCCGCTCGGCTCCGCGCGCGGCGACGCGGGCCCGACCGTGTCGATCATCGCCGGCCCGCAGGCCCCGTTCCCGGCGACGGCGGACGTGACGATCGTGCCGTGGCCGCGCAACGAGCGGGGCGCCCTGTCGGGTCTCAAGACCACGTCCTACGCGGAGAACGCGCTGGCGCTGGCCTACGCCGGCGAGCGCGGCGGCGGCGAGGCGATCTTCGCCAACACCGCCGGGAACCTGTGCGAGGGGACGGGGAGCAACATCTTCCTCGTGCTCGGCGGGCGGCTCGTCACGCCGCCGCTGGCGTCCGGCTGCCTGGCCGGGGTGACGCGCGCGCTGACGCTGGAGTGGTGCGGCGGCGAGGAGGAGGACGTCGCGCTGGACGACCTGTACCGGGCGGACGAGGCGTTCCTGACGTCGACGACCCGCGACGTCCAGCCGATCCGGGCCGTGGACGGGACGATCCTCCCGGCGGCCCCCGGCCCGATCACGGCGAAGGCCATGGAGGCGTTCGCGGCCCGGTCCGCCGAGCTGATGGACCCCTGAACCAGAAAAACGATCTCCGAGTCTTTACGTGATCGAATTCTTCGTTCACGTTATGTGGTGACGCTTGTAGGAGGTCACCCATGGTCTTCTCCAGTAGGGACTTCTCCAGGAGGCGGATCGGCGCGGCGGCCGCGCTCGCACTGGCGGGCGCGGCGCTCGCCGGGTGCGGCGGCGGTTCCCCGGCGGACCCCGACCGGGGCAAGGACGCCAAGAGCTTCTCCCTGACGATCACCCGCAACGCCATCGCGGGCGGTAAGAACACCGAAGAGGCCGAGTGGATCACCAGGACGCTGATCCCGAAGTTCGTCGCCGCGCAGAAGGCCAAGGGCGTGACGGCGAAGGTGTCGTTCCGCGGCCAGGGCGTGGACGACGAGGTGTACAAGACGAAGCTGGCGCTCGACCTGAAGTCGCGCTCCGGTGCCGACATCATGGACATCGACGGCATCTGGGTCGGCGAGTTCGCCCAGGCCGGCTACATCCTGCCGCTCTCGAAGGCGGTCGGCGCCCCCGCCGGCGCCTGGGAGGGCTGGTCGCGGATCCCCGGCTCGGTCCAGCGGCTGGCGACGTTCGAGGGCGAGCGGTACGGCGTCCCGCCCGCGACCGACGGCCGCCTCATCTTCTTCAACCGGAAGCTGTTCGCGCGGGCCGGCCTGCCCGCCGGCTGGCAGCCGAAGAGCTGGCAGGAGATCATCGAGGCGGGCCGCGCCCTGAAGAAGCTTCCCGGCGTGACCCCGATCCAGCTGAACGCGGGCACCGCGATGGGCGAGGCCACCAGCATGCAGGGGGCGCTCCCGCTGCTGGCCGGGGCGGGCGCGGAGATCTGGGCGGACGGCAAGTGGACGGGCGGCGGCCAGGCGCTCAAGCAGGTCCTCGGCCTGTACGCGCAGGTCTACGGCCGTGAGGGCCTCGGCGATCCCAAGCTCCAGCAGGAGGCCAAGGGGCGCGACAAGTCGTTCGAGGAGTTCGCCGCCGGCAAGATCGGCATCCTGTTCGAGGGCGACTACTTCTGGCGGGACGTCCTCAACCCGAAGACCGGCGTCGCGAAGATGGCCACCCGCGACCAGGACGTCGGCTACGCGCTGATCCCCGCCGCCTCCCAGGGCCGGGGCCTGCGCGGGCAGTCGTTCGTGAGCATGTCGGGCGGCTCGGTGACCGTCCTCAACCCGAACACGAAGTTCCCGCAGCAGGCGTTCGAGCTGCTGGCCTTCATGAACTCCCCGGAGATGGTCAAGGCGCGGACGGCCGGCACCCCCGAGATCACGTCCCGGACGGACGTGAACAAGGAGATCCTCGCGAACGACCCGTTCCTGACGTTCGTGTCGGAGAAGGTGCTGCCCGTCACCTCGTACCGGCCGGGGCTCTCCGCCTATCCGCAGGTGTCGACGGCCTTGCAGGAGGCCACGGCGAGCGTGGTGGCGGGCAGGAGCCCGGACCAGGCCGCCGCCGAGTACGCGAAGAAGCTGGAGGGGATCGCCGGTGGCGCCGCCCACGTCGCCCCGCGCTGACGTCGCACCCGTGGCCGCGCCGTCCTTCGGGGACGACGCGGCCGGGCTGGGCCGGGGGCGCGCCGCGGCGTTCGTCGCGCCGGCGCTGGTCCTGGTCGCGGTGTTCCTGGTGTTCCCCGCGCTCTGGACGCTGTACCTGGGCACGACCGACTACCGGCTCACCGGCGTCGCAGCCAGCGAGCCGCGGTTCGTCGGGACCGGCAACTACCGGGACGTGCTCGGCGACGGGGACTTCCACCGGTCGCTGTGGCTGACGCTCCAGTTCGTCCTGGGGTCGGCGGTGATCGGGCAGACCGTGCTCGGCTTCGCGATCGCGTGGGTGATGCGCGACCGGTCCGGCCCGGTCAGGCGTCTGGTCGAGGGGCTGGTGCTGCTGGCCTGGATCCTGCCGTCCTCGGTCATCGCGTTCCTGTGGATCGCGCTGCTCGACCGCGACGGCGGGACCCTCAACGCCGTGCTCGGCACCCCGGGCACGGCGTGGCTGCTCGACCATCCGATGGCGTGCGTCGTCGTGTTCAACGTCTGGCGCGGGACCGCGTTCTCGATGATGCTCTGCGGCGCGGCCCTCGGGAACGTTCCACCGTCCCATCTGGAGACGGCGCGGCTCGCGGGCGCCTCGACCTGGCAGACGCTCCGCGACGCGGTGTTCCCGCGCGTCAGGGGCCATCTGCTGACGAGCCTGCTGCTGGTCAGCCTGTGGACGTTCAACGACTTCACCCCCTTCCTGATCACCGCGGGCGGCCCGGACGGGCGCTCGGAGATCATGTCGGTGTACGTGTACCGGACGGCGCTCGGCGACGGCCGGCTCGGGTTCGGCGCCGCCATCTCACTGATCATGATCCTGATCAACCTGATGATCGCGCTGGTCTACCTGCGGGCCCTGCGCGACCGCGGCCGCGGCCGCGGCCGCGCCCGCGCGGCGCACGCCGGTGCGGCGGAGGAGGCGGCCGCGTGAACGCCGCCGTGCGCGAGGCGCTGCGCCGGATCGGGCTGGCCACGTTCGTGTCGGCCGTCCTCGGGTTCTTCGCGCTGCCGCTGCTCTGGCTGGCGTTCGCGCCGTTCGACGCGAACCCGGGCATCGCGGCGTCGCTGCCCGAGTTCACCCTGCACAACTTCCGGGTCCTGCTCGACAACCCCTACGCGCTCGCGTCGCTGCGCAACTCGGTGCTGCTGGCCGCCGGGACGGCCGCGCTCGTGGTCGCGACCGCGTCGCTGGCCGCGTACGCGCTGAGCCGGGTCCGGGTGCCCGGCCGGGACCTGCTGCTCTACGTCCTGCTCCTGCTGTCGTCGATCATCACGGGGACGGCCGCGATGGTGCCGGTGTTCCTGCTGGCCTTCAACCTGCACCTGATCGACTCGCGGATCGGCGTGATCCTGGTGCTGACCGGCGGGCTGCTGCCCGCGGCGATCTTCCTGCTGAAGGACTTCACCGACGCCACGCCCACGTCCTACGAGGAGGCCGCGCGGGTGTTCGGCGCCTCGCCGCTGCAGGTCCTGCGGCACGTCGTCGTCCCGGTCATCCGGCCCGGCCTCGCCACCGTGGCGGTCTGGACGGTCGCGCAGGTGTGGGGCGACTTCCTCATGCCGTTCCTGCTCCTGCGCGACCCGGACAAGGCCCCCGCCTCGGTGATCATGTACACGTTCTACACCGAGGGCGGGCAGCCGGACCTGCCGCTGATCTCCACGTTCTCGCTGCTGTACTCCCTGCCGGTCGTGCTCATGTACCTGTTCGTCAGCCGCCGGTACGGGTTCCGCTTCCACGGAGGGATCAAGCGCTGATGGGGTCCATCACGATCCGGCGGCTGACGAAGGTCTATCCGGGCGGCGTCCGGGCCCTGGACGCGCTCGACCTGGACGTCGCCATGGGCGAGTTCTTCGCGCTGCTCGGCCCGTCCGGCTGCGGCAAGACGACGCTGCTCCGCACGATCGCCGGCCTGGAGGCGGCCACGGGCGGGACGATCCGCCTCGGCGACGAGGACGTGACGCGGCTCCAGCCGGGGCGCCGCGACGTCGGCATGGTGTTCCAGGACTACGCGCTGTTCCCGCACATGACCGTCATGGACAACATCGCCTACCCGCTGCGCGTCAGGAGGCAGAGCCGCGCCGTCCGGTACGGGCGGGCCGCCGAGGCCGTCCGGGAGCTCGGCCTCGGGGGGCTGGAGCGGCGGCGCCCGGGGGAGCTGTCGGGCGGTCAGCAGCAGCGGGTGGCGCTGGCGCGCGCCGTGGTGGCCGATCCGCGGGTCCTCCTGCTGGACGAGCCGCTGTCCAACCTGGACGCGCGGCTCCGCCTGGAGGCCCGCACGTTCCTGAAGAGGTTCCAGCACCGCCTCGCGTTCACCTCGGTTTTCGTCACGCACGACCAGGCGGAGGCGCTGGCGCTCGCCGACCGGATCGCGGTCATGGAGGCGGGACAGATCCGGCAGATCGGTACGCCCGCGGAGGTGTTCCGGCGTCCGGCGAACCTGTTCGTGGCCTCGTTCATCGGGTCGACGCCGATGAACCTGCTGCCCGGCACGGTCCGCGGTGGTGCCGTCGCGGCCTGCGGGACCGTGCTGCCGGTCCCGGAGGAGGCGCGCGGCCTCGTTCCGGACGGGCAAGAGGTCGTGTGCGGGGTACGTCCCGAGTACATGGAGTTCAGCACCGAACCGGTGGACGGGGCGTTCGGCGGGAGAGTGTCAGTGGTGGAGAACCTCGGCGCGTCCTCCCTGGTGACCCTGGACGTCGACGGCGAGACGGTGCGGGTCGTGGTGGGGGAGGGCGTCGAGGTCCAGCTCTCCGCGGAGGGGTGGGCGTCGCCGCGTCCGGGACGCGTCCTGCTCTACCGCGACGGCGAACTGGTGACCGGAGACGGCGACGAGGTCGGGAGGGCGGCGGCGTCCCTGACCAAGGACGGGAAGAGCGGATGACCGTGCACGGCGGACGGTGGAGCCTGGAGGACCGTCTGGAGCAGGGCCTACACGAGCTCCCCTTCGAGGTGCCGCAGGGCACGGCGTCCATCACGGTCGAGCTCTCCTTCGACGGCGGTGTGATCGACCTGGGCTGCCACGGGCCGGACGGGTTCCGCGGCTGGTCCGGCGGGGCGCGCCGCCGGTTCACGATAGGCGCGGACTGGGCGACGCCCGGATATCTCCCCGGCGAGCTCGAACCGGGCCTATGGCACGTCTGGCTCGGGCTGCACCGCATTCCACCGGACGGCGTCCCGTACGAGGTCACCGTCACCACCTCTGGGACGGCCCCAACGCGGCCGGACGAAACAGCGCCTCCACGGCCGGAACGACCGTCCCGCCCTGGTCTCCCCGCCCCGGACGGGATGCGCTGGCTCGCCGGTGACCTGCACTCGCACACCGTCCACAGCGACGGCACGCTCACCGTCCACGAACTGGCGTGCCTCGCCGCCTCCCGGGGCCTCGACTACCTCGCGGTCACCGACCACAACACCGTCAGCCACCACCCCGAGCTCCCCGCCGCCGGGGCGCACGCCGGGATCCTGCTGCTGCCCGGCCAGGAGGTCACCACCGACCTCGGCCACGCGAACGTCTTCGGCGACACCGGCTGGATCGACTTCCGAGGCCCGAGCGCCGACTGGGCGGCCTCCGCCGCCGCGCGGGGCGGGCTCATGTCGATCAACCACCCGCTCAGCGGCGACTGCGCCTGGCGCCGCCCGCTGCCCGCCGAGCACCGGCCGCGCCACGCCGAGATCTGGCATTCGTCCTGGTGGGACCGCCGCTGGGGCGCCCCGCTCGCCTGGGCGCAGGTCTGGCGTCCGCAGGGCGTCGTCCCGCTCGGCGGCAGCGACTTCCACGACCCGGCGCAGGAGAAGAGCCTCGGCGAGCCCGTCACCTGGGTCCTCGCCGAAGGAGACGACGTCCTGGGCGGGATCGCGGCGGGCCGGACGGCGGTGTCCGCCGGCCTGGAGGCGCCGGTGCTGCTGCGCGTCGACGGCGAGCTCGTCGCCCTCGGCGCGGACGGCACCGTGCTGGTCCGGCCGGACGGGCGCCGCACCGCCGTCCGGGGCGACCGCGTCCGGATGCCGGCGGAGGCGGCGGGCATGCATCGACTGGAGACCCACGAGAACGAGGTGATCGCACTGTGCGGGTAGCAGGCCGGGCCGAGGACTCAGAGATCGTCGTCGTGCCGCACACCCACTGGGACCGCGAGTGGTACCTGCCGTTCCAGCGTTTCCGGCTCCGCCTGGTGTCGCTGCTGGACGGCGTCATCGACGGGATGGAGGCCGACCCGCGCTGGCACTTCACCCTGGACGGGCAGATGGCCGCCGTCGACGACTACCTGGAGATCCGCCCCGAGCGGCGCGAGCGGATGGCCGCGCTCGTCCGGGAGGGCCGGCTCGCCGTCGGGCCCTGGCAGATCCTGCACGACGAGTTCCTGTGCTCGGGGGAGAACATCGTCCGGAACCTGGAGCTCGGGCTGCGGCGCGCGGAGGAGCTGGGCGCCGCGATGATGGTCGGCTACCTTCCCGACCAGTTCGGGCACTGCGCGCAGACCCCGCAGATCCTCAGGCTCGCGGGGATCGAGCACGCCTGCGTGTGGCGCGGCGTCCCGGACCGGGTCCGCACCCGCGCGTTCGCCTGGGAGGCGCCGGACGGGACCGCGATCCGCACCCAGTACCTCCCCGAGGGCGGCTACGGCAACGCCGCGTCGATGTTCGAGGAGTTCGAGGACGGCGCGTCCCTGCTGCCCGGCCGCGTCGCCGGGTTCGCGGAGGCGATGGGCCGCTGGTACCCGGGCGGCGGCCCCCTGCTGGCCATGTACGGGGCCGACCACACCGCGCCCGCCGCCGACCTCGCCGACCGGGTCGCCTCGGCCGGGCCCGCGATGCGGCTGGACACGCTCGCCGGCTACTTCGCGGGCGAGACCCCGTCCGTGGACGGGCTGCCGCACGTCCGGGGCGAGCTGCGGTCCCACGCCCGCGCCAACATCCTTCCCGGCGTGCTGTCGGCCCGCGTCCGGCTCAAGCAGCTCATGGGGCGCGCCGAGCGGCTCGTGGAGCGGTACGCCGAACCCCTGACCGCCCTCTGGTACGCCGGCGACGCGCAGCGGTTCCTCGACCTGGCGTGGCGGCGCCTCATCGAGGTGAGCTGCCACGACTCGGTCACCGGATGCGGCAGCGACGAGACCGCCGAGCAGGTCGCGGCGCGCATGGCGGAGGCCGAGCAGCTCGGCCGCGCGGTCTGCGACCTGGTGACCGCCGAGCGCGCCGCGACGGTACCTCTCGGCTCGCACCTGGTGTTCAACCCGACCCCCGCCGCCCGGACCGGCCTCGTCACCCTGGACATTCCGTGCGAAGGGGAACCCGGTCTGGTGACGGGGGACGGACGGCCCGTCCCCGTGCAGACGCTCGACATCGCGCCCACCGTCCTGGACGACGCCGTCCACCCGGCCTCCGAGCTGCCGATACTTCTGGAGCGGGTGTACGGGCGGGTGCTGTTCGGGCAGGAGATCCGCGACTGGGCGGTGTCCCAGGCGGATCGCACGCTCACCTTCCACGTCACGTCCCGCGCCGAGGTCCCGTTCGACATCGGCGAGGTGCGGGAGGCGCTCCGCGATGCGGACGGAGACTGGCGGGTCCGGATCGTGGCCGACCCGCGCCGCACGGTCGCCGCGCTGGTCGACGTGCCCGCGCTGGGGCTCACCGCCGTCCAGCCTGCCGCGCCGGCCGGTGCCGCCGAGGGGCCGGTGACGGCCGAGGGGCACGTCCTGGACAACGGGCTGCTGCGCGCCGAGGTCCGGGTGGACGGCACGCTCCAGCTGCGCACCCCGTCCGGCCACATCGTCGAGGGGGTCGGCCGCGTCGTGGACGGCGGCGACCTCGGCGACTCCTACAACTACGCCCCGCCCGCCGAGGACCGCATCGTCGGCGACCCCCTGACGGTCGACGTCCGTCCCGTGTGGGACGGGCCGCTCGTCGCCGCGCTCGACATCGTCCGGACGTACCGGTGGCCCGCCTCCGGGGACGCTTCGCGCGACGCCCGGTCCGAGGCCGAGGAGGACGTGACCGTCAGCACCCGCGCCGAGCTGCGCGCCGGCGAGCCCTTCCTCCGGCTGCACGTCACGTTCGACAACCGCTGCGACGACCATCGCGTCCGGCTGCACATGTCGCTGCCGCGCCAGGCCGGCTCGTCCTTCGCGGAGGGGCAGTTCGCGATCGTCGAGCGGGGGCCCGCGGCCGAGGGCGGCTTCGGGGAGCGGCCGGTGCCGACGTTCCCCGCGTCCGGGTTCGTCGCCGCCGGCGGCCTCGCCGTCCTGCTGGAGCACGCCACCGAGTACGAGGTCCTCGGCGGACGGGAGATGGCGCTCACCCTGCTGCGCTCGATCGGCTACCTGTCACGGGACCGCAACGCCTACCGGGACCAGCCCGCCGGACCGCAACTGCCCACCCCGGGGGCCCAGTGCCGCGGCGAGCGCGCGGTCGGCCTCGCGATCATGCCGTACTCCGGCGAGGCGCCGGGAACCGACGTCCTGCAGGCCGCCGAGACCTACCGGCATGACCTGCTCACCGCCGTCGGATACGGGCGCGCCGCCCTGCCTGTCCCGGCCCCCCGGGCGGGCCTCTCGATCACCGGCGACGGCGTGGCGATGACCTCGCTCCGCCTTCGCGACGGCTGGACCGAGACCCGCATGGTCGCCCAGTGCGCCCACCCCACCACGGCCGTCCTGCGAGGCGACCTCACCGAGGCGACCCGCGTCGACCTGCGCGGACACCCCGGCATCCCGCTCGACGTCCACGACGGGACGGCCACGCTGGCACTGCGGCCCTGGGAGATCGCGACCGTCCGCTTCCGGACGTCCTAGCGTGCGGCCTCCGCCGAACGCGCCGCCTCGTCCGCCCTGTCATGAGCGGCCTCGGCCGCTCTGTCATCAGCGGCCTCGGCCGCTCTGTCATCAGCGGCCTCGGCCGCCATGGCCGCCCCCACGATGCCCGCGTTGTTCACCAGCCGCGCCGGGACGATCTCCGCCCGGACGCCCTCGATCAGCGGGAGGAAGTGCTCGGACTTCTTGCTCACCCCGCCGCCCACGATGATCAGCGAGGGGGAGATCAGCGCCTCCAGATGGCCCATGTAGACGCTGAGCCGCTTCGCCCACTTCTTCCAGCTGAGGTCGTGCTCCTCCCGCGCCTTCGCCGCCGCGCGGATCTCGGCGTCCTCGCCGTCGATCTGGAGGTGCCCGAACTCGGTGTTCGGGACGAGGACGCCGTCGGTGAACAGCGCGCTGCCGATCCCCGTCCCCAGCGTGAGCACGACGACCGTGCCCCGCCGGCCGCGGCCCGCGCCGAGCCGCATCTCCGCGATCCCCGCGGCGTCCGCGTCGTTGAGCAGCGTGATCTCCCGGCCGGTCGCGTCCGCGATCAGCGACTCCGCCTCCAGCCCGATCCAGTGCCCGGACACGTTCGCCGCCGACATCGTCCTGCCGCCGATCACCACACCGGGATAGGTGACCCCGACCGGCCCCTCCCACCCGAAGTGGTTCACGACCTGCGCGAGCACCTTCGCGACCGCCTTGGGCTTCGACGGCTGCGGCGTGTCCACCCGGAACCGCTCCCGGGTGAACGACCCGTCCGACAGGTCGACCGGCGCGCCCTTGATCCCCGACCCGCCGATGTCGATCCCCAGCATCTCCCTCGCCATGCCCCCACTCTGCCCGATCTTTACCCCGTTAAGAGCCCTCCAGCATCTGCAGGCCGACCACGCCGACGACGATCAGGCCGAGGAACGCCAGCCGGGCCGGCGACGCGCTCTCACCGAACGCGACCATGCCGACCAGCGCGACGCCGAGCGCCCCCAGGCCGACGAAGACCGCGTACGCCGTCCCGACCGGCAGCGTCCGCAGTGACAGCGACAGCACCACCACGCTGAGCAGCGCGACCGACAGGCCGATGACGGTCGGCCAGAGCCGCGTCAGGCCGTCCGACTGCTTCAGCGCCGTCGCCCACACCAGCTCCGTCAACCCCGCGATCAGCAGATAGATCCAGGCCATCAGGCTGCGTACCCTCCGTCCACGGCGATCGCCGCACCGGTGACATAGTCCCCGCCCGGACCCGCCAGATGCGCGACCATGGCGGCGATCTCCTCGGCGCGCGCGTACCGGCCGAGAGCCGTGAACCCGCGCTCGAACTCGGCGTCGGGGGAGTCAGCGGGATTCATCTCGGTGTCGGTGGAGCCCGGCTGCACCACGTTCGCGGTGATCCCGCGCGGCCCGAGATCGCGGGCCAGGCCCCGGGTGAGCCCGGTGAGCGCCGACTTGCTCATGGCGTACAGCGTCCAGCCCGGGTAGGGGACGCGCTCGGCGAGGCTGCTGCCGATGTTGATGACGCGCCCGCCCGGCCCGAGATGACGGGCCGCCGCCTGCGCCGCGACGAACGCCGCCCGGACGTGGATCGCCAGGGTCCGGTCGAGCTCGGCGGCCGTCACGTCCTCCAGAGGCCCGTAGGGCGCGATCCCCGCGTTGTTGACCAGGATGTCGAGCCGGCCCAGTTCGGCCGCCGTCCGGTCGACGGCCGCGACGACGGCCGCGGGGTCGGCGGCGTCGGCGGCGATCGCCAGCCCCCGCACGCCCGCCGCCTCGATCTCCTCGACGACGCCGGCGGCCCGTTCCGGGGCCCGCACGTAGGTCACCGCGACGTCGGCGCCGTGCCGCGCCAGCCGCCGCGCGATCGCCGCCCCGATGCCGCGACCGCCCCCCGTCACCAGCGCCACCCGTCCTGCCAGATCCGCCGTCATCTCAGCTCCCGCCACTAATCGGAGAAGTTTCCGCTTAGCGAGCATAACCGGAGAGTTTTCCGGATACAAACCCGTTACGCTGGGGTGCCGTGCCGAGAGGGGACTGGATGCGGGAGTTGCCCGTGGTCGGGCGGCCGCCCGCCGAGCGCGCGGACGCGGCGCACAACCGCCGCCGCATCCTGCGCGCGGCCGCGGAGGTGATCGCGACCCGCGGCCCCGAGGCCGTCACCATGGACGAGGTCGCGCGGGCCGCCGGGGTCGGGGTCGGCACCGTGTACCGCCGCTTCGGCGACCGGGCCCGCCTCGTCTACGCCGTGATCGACGACCGCGAGCGCGACTTCCAGGCCGCCTTCATCCAGGGCCCCCCGCCGCTCGGCCCGGGCGCCGCCCCCGCCGAGCGCGTCCGCGCCTTCCTGCACGCCCTGGCCGACCGGACCGAGGCCCAGGCGGATCTGCTTCTGATGGCCGAGTCCGACCCACCCGAGGCCCGCTTCCGCGACGGCTCGTACAGGCTCTACCACCGGCATCTGACGCTGCTGCTCCGCGAGGTCCGCCCGGACGCCGACGCCGCCTACCTGGCCGACGCCCTCCTCGCCCCCCTCGCCGCGAACCTGTTCCTCCACCAGCGACGCGCGCGCGGCATGCCACTGGACCGCATCAAGGCCGGGCTGGACACGCTCGCCGGCGCCCTCGTCGCACCGCCCGACGCCGCTCCCCAGGAGCGGCCGGGCTGATCGTCCATCGGGACGCGGGACGTCCCAGGGCGGACGCCCCTCACAGGCGCGGCGCCAGCAGGGTGAACGCCTGGTCGATGAGGGCGGCGCGGTCGGCGGTGCCGTCCGAGCGCAGCCACTCCCGGGCGGCCACGTCCAGGGCCGCGCCGGCGGCGGCGGTGAGCAGGTCGGCTGTGAAGGCGTCGAGGGAGGCGCCGGGCCGTTCCCTCAGCGCGGCGCTGATCCGGTCCCGCAACTCGTCGCGTTTCTGGTGCAGACGGGCTCGGAGCGCCGGGGTCGTCTCGATGAGGCGCATGCCGGTCAGGTCGCGCTGGGCGGCGTGAATGCGCGGCTCCCACTCGCGCAGAACGGCATGCAGACACTCCCACGCAGTGCCGTCGCAGCGCCGCAAGCGGAGGTCGTCGGCGATGCGCCCGGCGAGCTCGTCGACGTCGCCGAACAGCACGTCCTCCTTGGTCGGGAAGTAGCGGAAGAAGCTGCGCTTGGACAGGCCCGCCGCGGCGGCGATGTCCTCGACGGTGGTCCCCTCGTACCCGCGTTCGATGAACAGTCCCAGCGCGAGTTCGGCCAGTTCGGCGCGCACCGCGCGCCGTGTCCGCTCCCGCAGCCCCATCGTCTCCGCACGTGTCATGCACCGAGGATAGATTATGGCACTCAACGCTAAACATGGCACTCGGTGACATATGCTGTGTCCGTCAGAGATGCGAGGAGAAGGCCATGCATGGCAAGACCGCCCTGGTGACCGGCAGTACTGCGGGGATCGGCCGGGAGACCGCTCGGAGGCTGGCCCTGATGGGCGCCGACGTGATCCTCGTCGGACGGAACCCCGAACGCGCGAGGGCCGCCGCCGGCGAACTGTCACGGGAGGCCGCCGGCAGAGTCGTGGCGCTGACCGCGGACCTGTCCGACATGGCCGGCCAGCGCCGTCTCGCCGAGCAGGTCACCGAGCGTTACGACCGCCTCGACGTGCTGGTCAACAACGCCGGGGGCATGAACGCCGAACGGCGGCTCACCCGGGACGGCGTCGAGGCCACGTTCGCCGTGAACGTCCTCGCGCCGTACGCCCTCACCTGCCTGCTGCTGCCGCTGCTGCGCGCGGCCGGCAAGGCGCGCGTGGTCAACCTGACGGGCGGCATGCCCGACGGGACGATCGATCCCGGCAACCTCCAGGGCGAGAAGAAGTACCTCGGCTGGACGTTCGCGCACTACAACCAGGCCAAGACAGCGCTCATGGCGATGAGCCACCGGTTCGCCTCCCGGCTGGAGGACGGGGAGGTGACCGTGAACGTGGCCTACCCGGGCCACGCCTACACGCCCGGGAACCAGGCCACACCCATGCGCGCCTTCCCCTACCTCTACCGGCCCGCCGCCCCGCTGATCAGGCTGCTGGGGCCGCTCCTGCTGTCGGACATGGGCAAGGCCTCGCATTCCAGCGTCCACCTGGCGTCGAGTCCGGAGATGGAGGGCGTGACCGGCGTGTACGTCAACGCCCGGGCGTGCCGCGCAGCCTGGCCGTCAGGAGCGCTTGACACGCAAGCGCAGCAGGCGGTGTGGTCGGAGTGCGAACGCCTCAGCGGTCTGGACCCGGATCGGGACCGGCCCGTCAGATCATGAATCGTCCCGGAAAGCCCTTATCGGATGGACGGCGGGCGGTCAGACTGGGGGAGTGAGCGACTTCGATCTCCTCGTCCTCGGCTCGGGGCCCGGCGGCCAGCGCGCGGCCATCGCCGCCGCCAAGCTCGGCCGCAGGGTCGGCATCGTCGACCGCCGCGACATGTTGGGCGGCGTCTGCATCAACACCGGCACGATCCCGTCCAAGACGCTCCGCGAGGCCGTCCTCTACCTGACCGGGCTCAACCAGCGCGAGCTGTACGGGCAGAGCTACCGGGTCAAGGAAGAGATCACCGTCGCCGACCTCGGGATGCGCACCCAGCACGTCATCGGCCGCGAGACCGACGTCGTCCGCAGCCAGCTCGCCCGCAACCGCGTGACCGTTCTGCCCGGCACCGGCCGCTTCCTGGAGCCCGACACGGTCGCCGTCAGCGGGACCGGCGACCGCGAGCAGAAGGTCACCGCCGACCGCATCGTGATCGCCACGGGCACCCGCCCCGCACGGCCCGACACCGTCGACTTCGACGACCGCACGATCATCGACTCCGACGGCATCATCCACATGGACCGCATCCCCGAGACCATGGTCGTCGTCGGCGCCGGCGTGATCGGCATCGAGTACGCCTCGATGTTCGCCGCGCTCGGCACCAAGGTCACCGTCGTCGAGCGGCGCGACCGCATGCTCGACTTCTGCGACCTGGAGATCGTCGAGGCGCTCAAGTACCACCTGCGCGACCTGGCCGTCACCTTCCGGTTCCGCGAGAGCGTCGCGTCCGTCGAGCGGATGGCGCACGGCGCGATCACCGTCCTGGAGAGCGGCAAACGGATCCCCGCCGACACCGTCATGTACTCCGCCGGACGCCACGGCATGACCGGCGACCTGTGCCTGGAGGCCGCGGGCCTCACCGCCGACCACCGCGGCCGGATCAAGGTCGACGGGCACTACCGCACCGAGGTCCCGCACATCTACGCGGTCGGGGACGTGATCGGGTTCCCCTCGCTCGCGGCCACCTCGATGGAACAGGGCCGCCTCGCCGCCCACCACGCCTGCGACGAACCGGTCTCGCAGATCCACGAGACCCAGCCCATCGGCATCTACACCATCCCCGAGATCAGCTTCGTCGGCCGCACCGAGGACGCCCTGACCGAGGCCAAGGTCCCCTTCGAGGTGGGCGTCTCCCGCTACCGCGAGCTCGCCCGCGGCCAGATCATCGGGGACTCCTACGGGATGCTGAAACTCCTCGTCTCACCCGAGGACCGCAGGCTCCTCGGCGTCCACGTCTTCGGCACCGGTGCCACCGAGCTCGTCCACATCGGCCAGACCGTCATGGGCTGCGGCGGCACCATCGACTACCTGGTCAACGCCGTCTTCAACTACCCCACCCTCGCCGAGTCCTACAAGGTCGCCGCCCTGGACGCGATGAACAAGATGCGCCACATCGCGCGGCTGTCCGGCTAGGACGGCCAGAGCAGGTTCTCCAGCTCGGCGTCGATGTCGATGAACTCGCTCTCCTCACCCGCGGGCACCGCCTGGTACGTCCGGTGGAGGAAGTCGGCGAGAGGCGAGAGCGGCACCTCGAACAGCGCGTCCCCGAACGGGGAGGACAGTGCGATGTTGAGCGTGCCGTCGTCCTCGCCCGGCCAGACCTCGACGTCCCCGTCCCCGACCTTGCGCACGATGCCGACGGTGAGCAGCTCCCGAGCGAAGATCCACTCGACCGGCTCGTCGTCGCCCACGTAGAAGGCCATCCGGATCGCGTACGGGTCGTCGGCCGCGTACTCCAGCCCGGCCAGCAGAGGGACGGTCGTGCGGTCGGGGACGACGAGACGAAGGCCCAGCTCTGCTGAGACGGTGGTACTGCTGTTCATGGCCATTCCCTCTTACGTCGGTCCCGCTGGCTCACGGGGTGCTCCGGTGGCGGTACTCCTTCTCACCGACATCCCCGCGATCTATGACGCCTAACTGCCTGAACTCGGCCGAACATTCCGGCGTCCCCGGCGTTTGTGATCCATCTCACCATAGCAAAACCCGCGTCTGACCTGGGCAAAAGCGGATCATTCGCAACTTTCCTTCGCCCCGCCCGCCCTGCCCCGCAGCCCGATCCGCACGCTCCCCCCGCCCCCCGAGGGCCCATCCGCTGCCTTAGGGTAAAACGGTGGCAATAAATCATGAAAAGGACGCTCCACCACCGGAGCCGCGCCTCTCGCACCGCTTCCGCGCCCGGATCCGGCGCAACCCCCTCCTCAACACCGCCTGGCGCGCCGGCGTCTTCCTCACCGGCGCCGCCGTCCTCACCGGCGGCCTGATCATGATGGTGACCCCCGGCCCCGGCCTCCTCGGCATCGTCATCGGCCTGGCCATCCTCGCCACCGAGTTCGCCTGGGCCCAGCGCGCCCTCCACCGCGCCAGAACCGCCGCCGACCGCGCCAAGGAAAAAGCCCTCGACCCCCGTACCCGCCGCCGCAACACCATCCTCGGCGCCCTCACGGCCGCCGCCCTCGCCGCAGCCCTGACCGCCTACCTGGTCGTCTACGGCACGACGCTGCCCTGGAACATCGAAGACCCCACCTTCTGGACCTGACCAGTCACCAAGCGTAACCAATCAACTCCCGCCCGTCCCCCAACCCGCCGCGAGCCCGAAACCAGCGCGCGACCACCCCCCGACATGCGCTAAAGTTTCCGACGTCGGAACGCACGTTCCGCAGGGGCGATTAGCTCAGTGGGAGAGCGCTTCGTTCACACCGAAGAGGCCACTGGTTCGAACCCAGTATCGCCCACCCCGTTGTAGCAGGTCAGACTAGGTCTCGGAGATCATTCCGAGACCTTTTTCGATCTTGAGGCCCCTCCGGGAGCCAAACGGGGAGCCACCGCTCCCAGACTTACGCGGACTTGCTCTGACCGAAGACCGTGTTCATGGTCTCGGCGCCCTTGGTGATGACCGGCCTCAGCTGGTGCCGGTAGACCTTCTCGGTGACTGCCGTTCCGGCGTGCCCGACCAGGTCGGCGATCGTCTCCAACGGCACCCCGCTGTCACTCATGATCGAGACGAACGAGTGGCGGAGCTCGCGAGGAGTCCACTCGTCACCGATCCCGGCCCGCGACGTGATCAGCCGGAAGCTGCGCCGCACGTTCCCGGCGGCCAGGGCCGTCCCGGTCCTCGTGCAGAACACCAGACCAGTGTCCTGCCAGACCTCACCCGCCTTCAGGCGCTGAACGGCCTGGCGCGCATGGTGCCTGCGCAGGGCGTCCGCCGCCTGTCCGGGGAGCTCAAGCGTGCGGCGAGACTTCTTGGTCTTGGTGTCGCCGTGGACCCGCACGGAGCGCCACACGTACAGGGCGAACCTGGTGTGATCGAAGCCGGCTTCGCTCACCGACCGGAACCTTTCTTTCCCCTCGTCCCAGGCGATGACGTGCGCCCACTGCAGAGCACGTGCCTCTTCGGTGCGGATGCCGACCATCAGGCTGAGCACCACGTAGGCGTGCAGCGGGGACGACTCGGCCTGTTCCAGGACGGCGTTGGCCTGGGCGAGCGTGAGCGCCTTGCTCGGCCGCCCGGCCCTCCCGCGAGGCGTCGTGACGAGTTCCGCCACGTTGCGTGCGATCTTGTCTCGGGCCTGCGCATGCCGGATCGAGCGCTTGAGGATCGAGTGGACTCCTTGCAGGGACCGCGTTGACAGCCTGCCAGTGAGTCCGTCGAGCCACTCGTCCACGTCGTCGGCGCGGAGCTCGGTGAGCTTGGCCCTGCCGAGATAGGGGATGACGTGCTTCTCGGCGAGGATGCGGTTGGTGGTGACCGTTTGGGCGTCACGTCCCTTGAGCCCCTTGGACAACCAGTCGTCGACCGCGTCGCCGACCGTGTAGTACGCGGTGCTCTTGATGCCGGCCTCCAGCTCCTTGACGGCACTGACGAGCTTGTCCCGGACCTCGGTCTTGGTCTTCCCCTTCCTCTTGAGCCGCTTGCGCTTACCGCTCGAAGCGAAGCCGAGCGAGATGGCACCCGTCCAGCCATCTCCTTCCTCGTAGATCGACCCTTCGTACTTACCGATCAGGATCTTTGCCACTGCATTCCTCCTCCTACCTGTAGTTCGCGATCGCCTCTGTGGGCCCCTGGCCCTGAGGCGCCTGGGCCTTCACCTGCGCCCAGCCAGGCGCATCGTGAAGGGCTTCGCCCGCACATTGGCAGGCGTGGGCACCTCTCTCGGACTGCCACTAGTCACCTCCTTTGAGCATGTTTGCGCTCCATACTATCACGATCAGTACTTTTTCTTTAACTTAGAGTGAGATGCATCTGACGTAGAGCCTATAATTGATCTACGATGTAAGGGAGTTGGCTGGCTTGCTGAATGAACACCCATCAGGGATCGATCAACGTCAACCATCTGGGCTGCCACGGTCACTGGCGCCTTCTGACTCACCCTCCTACGACTTCGTCGACCGGGGTGAGTTGCCCGTGCCGCTGGCAGGATCGGAGGACCGCAAGTTCGACGCGCAGGTCGCCCGCGCCAAGCTTCTCGTCGACCTGTACTGCGACGCCCAACGATTCCGGGAACAAGCCTGGTCGCTCTACCCCAGATCGTCACCCGACCACTCGGTACCGAGCTCGTCGCGACCAAGCTCCCGCCGACCCGCGACCAGAAGGCGTCAACGCTCGGTCTCGCCTACGACGCGATCGAGTCCCAGGAGCCACAGAACGCCGACCACGAGGCGCCCTCGCCAGAGTGACGGCGGAGTGCCGTGTTTCTGCAGGTGGCATCCACGCGAACTGCGGAAACACGGCGAGTCGGCGTCAGGCTTGCTGCTCGGCTGAGCCGCTGGGCGAGAAGTAGGAGCGGCGAAGCTCCCAGATGCAGTCATCGTCGCTGGGGCGCCCAGTGAGCCGACGCAGCGGCGGTCCTGCCGGAGCGAGGCGCGTTCGCGCGACGTTGACGAAGTCCTGCCGCTTCGCCTCGATCCCGGCGCGAAGCTCGAACCATTCGCCGTCTGCCGTCCAGCCGCGGGCGATCTGAAGTCCGACAGGCCAGAAAGCTGCGTCGATCTCCTGCGCAGCCTTGACGATCTCGTAGTCAGCGGTCAGCACGACCGTTCCCAATGCCTCGTTCCAAGGCCGCTAATCGATCGGCGTGGGGACGCGCACTCCGTCGTCAAGCACAGGCAGGTCGCGGGCGTCCAGCTTGCCCAGCTCGATGAGGACGCTCGACGATTCGCGCAGGATAAGGGCGCATGCTTCCGCTTGCCGGTCGCGCGACCAGCGTTGCTGCTGCGAGCGATGCGTGATCGCGCCACCAACGAAGACCCCGAGCAGCGTGGTGATGGCTGTGCCAACGGTTGTGATGTACAGGCTCATAGCTGAAGCGTGTACTTGATCAGGCGTTGCGGTCTGTGCTCGAAGACTCAGTTGCATCCACGATGCGGTGGCGCGCGGAGGCGGGGAAGAGGGCATCAGTGTCGGCCTCGTCTTCCACTCGTACCAGCAGGTCGAGGCTCCACTGGAGCGCAGCCTCAAGCACCGTCCGCGCGGCTTGGCGCCTGGACGGCTTAGACGACCACACAGCCGGCAGCAGCACGCCGAACAACACGACGACCACGCTGAGGGCGATCAGGAGTAGGAACCAGCCCCTGATGGCGAGAGCCGCGACCAAGGAGATCATGGCACTGCTTGTGATTTCGAGAGACGTTGAACTAGGCCTCTTCACCGTCGAACCGGGGCGGCGCCCTTCCCTAGGGAGGGCGGTCGTCCAGGCCACGGCGACCGGTCAATAGATGGCCACAACAGATATTCTCTCGCACCTTCAGCTTGGCAGCGTCCGCCCTATGGCCGCAGGCGTGTCCCGTACCCGCCGGCTCGCTGCGGTTGCGGCTGGCGGTGGCGTGGCTGAGGGGTGGTCGTGCCCCCGACTGTCGCCCTGGAGTTGGTCATAAGCGTGATGTCCCGCAGGCAAATCCGCTCGATCGTCGAGTCCGAGCGGGTGAAATCTCGCTGTGGGAGGGTGCGGTCTCCAGCGGGAAGACCACCGACAGCCTCGTCGCGTTCCTCATCGCGGTGGCGCAGGCTCCAGAGAACGGCTGATCTTCTGCGTCGGCCGGACGCTCCAGACGGTGGAGCGGAACATCATCGAGGTGTTGATGCAGCCCCTCGGGCCGTTCGGGCCGTTCGGGCCGCTCGTGACGTACGTCGAGCACACCCGCGGCTCGAACGTGGTCACGATCTTTCGGCGGACCATGCACATGGGCGGCGCGAGCGACGTCCGCGCCGAGGGCCGCATCCACGGCGCCACCGCGTCCCTGATCTACATCGACGAAGCCACGCTGAACCCGAGAGCATCGTGCGGCGACGACGTCCGGATGATCCTGGACCTCAGCCCGATGTGCGGCATCGCCTACGACCCGCGCCTGCAGGCCTGGGCCGTCGAGGCCAGCGCCACCAACTGGCTCGTCTACAAAACAAACGATCAAGAGGCCGGTTCTCCGTGGTGGAGGTGCGGGCTCTGAACTGGTGTTTTGTCGGGACGGGCGAGATCTGAAGCCACGCCCTCTTGACCCCAGATGGGCGTGGATTCCACGATCGCCCGGGTTAACCAGCACGCCGCCGACGCCCGCAGTCGGCCTGGCGAGCAGGCCGAACCTCTTATCAGTCGGGCCGCGCGGACGTCCGGCGACTCCCTCCGGTTTACATGCCAAATTGTAACGGCGCACTGCGGTCAGTCACCGAATTGGGTTGCGGTGGGACGCCTGTGAGCAGTGAGGTTGGTGTGTGCGGATACAACGGGTGGCGATCAGGAACTATCGGTGTCTGCGAGACGTGGACATCCGCTTCGACGACATCACGACCTTCATCGGGCCGAACGGGGTGGGCAAGTCCGCGGTGCTGCGCGCGCTGGACTGGTTCTTCAACGGCCCGCCGGGAGGTCGTGGGCTTACCGAAGACGACGTGTGGGCCGGGGCAGAGCGGAAGCAGATCAGCGTCGGGGTGGAGTTCTCCGACCTCACCGACACGGACCGGAACGCGCTGGGCAAGTACGCGGCCGGTGACGTCCAGACCGTGTGGCTGTGGCGCCGTTGGGAGGACGGTTCCGACAAGCTGTCGGGACGCGCGCTCACCTACCCGCCCTTCGACGAGATCAGGGCCATCAAGGGTGCGATGGATCGCCGCAAGCGTTACAAAACGCTGAGCGACGAGGATCCCGGGCTGGGCCTGCCGCCCGTCAAGAATGCGCAAGAACTGGACGACGCGATGGCCAGGTGGGAGCGCGAGCACCCAGAGCGGCTTGAGGGGACGGAACTCGATTCCGACACTCACTTCTTCGGATTCGCCGGCCAAGCCAAGATGACCGGCCTGTTCGACTACGTATTCGTCAGCGCCGATCTGCGGGCCAGCGAGGAGGGACGGGATGTCAAGGGCTCCGTCATCGGGCGGATCCTGAACCAGGCCATCGACCGCAGTGAGGCGGAGGAGGAGATGGCCGAGCTGCAAATACTGGTCAACGCGAACCGGGAGAGCATCCAGAGCAAGCACTTCGGAAAGCAGCTGGAGTCCCTCTCTGATCAGCTGACCACGGAGATCGAGCAGCTGACCATGGGCCGGCGCGTTCAGGTCGACTCGCTCGTACCCGAGCTGCTGTTGCCGCAGGCGCAGTTCCAGGTCTCCATCCAGGACGGCACCGCGCGCACCCGGATCGACCAGCAGGGCCACGGCTTCCAGCGCGCCCTGCTCGTCACCGCCCTGCGTGTCCTCGCTCAGAGCGCCGTCACGGCAAGCGATCGCACGATCTTCCTCGCCATCGAGGAGCCGGAACTCTTTCAGCACCCGGTACAGGCCCCGCGCATTCGCGGCCGTCCTACGCAAGCTGGCCGCCGACACCGGCCACGGGGTCCAGATCGCCTACGGGACACACAGTCCGTATTTCCTGGAGACCGAGGGCTTCGCGCAGATCCGCCGGATGACACGCGAGTTCGCCCAAGGCGCCCCGTCCGTGCGGATCCATTCGACAACCGCCGACGACGTTGCGGCCCGACTCGACACAGTGCTGGGCCGAGACCAGATCGACCGGCGGCTGACGAACATGTACCTCCTGAACCTCCCCGAGGCGCTCTTCGGTCACGCCGTACTCCTGGTGGAGGGCAGCACCGACAAGGGTGTTTGGGAAGGTTGTGGTCAACGTTTGGACCCGCTGAAGAGACACAGCGTCGTGGTGGCCAACGTCGGCGGTAAGGACAACATCGCGCTGGCGCATGCGGTCCTTACCGAGTTGGGCGTGCCCTGCTACGCCGTCTTCGACGGTGATGCCAACTGCAAAGCGGAGACGCTCGAGGAGAACAAACGCAAGAACCGCCTGCTGGTCGGTTACCTCGGCGGGGTGCCAGAGGACTTTCCGGTGACGAAGGTACACGACTCCTATGCGGTCGCTCATGAGGACCTGGAAACGTATCTGCGCAGCGAATGGCCCGAATGGGAGGACGCACGGCGATCGCTCATCACCGACGGGCGCGGAGTGGACGGTAAGAACTGGGCCACCTACCGGCAGGCCGCCGTTGAGGCGGTCTTGGATCCGCCAGCGTGGCTTAGCGACGTGATCTCAAAGGTCCGGGATCTGTGCCCCGACGGGTGAGACGGCAACTCCGCGGAGCGAGAGTCCCGCCATAGAAGGTCTCGGATGGGCCCGGGCAATCCGAAAGTGAGCCTTTTTCAGCGTGATGCGGTCTCGCAGAGTTGCAATGTGTAGATGGCCTTGGCGAGACGTCCGGTGCGGTGGGGGCAGCGGAGCTTCCGCAGGATTCGCCATGACTTGAGCTGGGCGTTCGCGCGTTCTCCGGGTCTGCGGAGCTTCGCGTGCCTGCATGTCCGGGGGACGGCACCGGTCCTTGCTGCCGGTGGCCCAGCGGTGGCGGCCGCACCACCCCGGTGGCGTAGGTCAGGGCCTGACGCGACAACGGTAGCGAACAACCGTCCTACGAGGGCTTCTTGACGTCCGGCACTGCCTACATCGTCCGCGATCATGCTGTGATCAGCACGCACGGAACGGCCGCTGAAAAAGTCTCAGTCCCGCCTCGAGCGTCGAACAGGTTAATCTGCGGGCGCCTGTTGCTCGATATGCTGGAGGAGGGGCTGAGTAAGTGGGTCTCTGATCATTCGTGGTGCCGCTGTAGCGGTTATCGGAGGCGGAAGCACTCCCGCTGTGGTGAGTCTTGACGTGCTTACTGTTCGATGAGTGCAAATCCTTTGAAGGAGGTCCTTCTGCTGGTCCTCTAGGGCCACGCACCCGGTGAGAACCGCAGTGAGGGCGAGGAGTTCGTCGGTCATCGCGGCTGTCCAGCGTTGCGGCCTGACATGGTCAAGGGGCGAGGACCGGCCGTGGTACTCGGTGGTCCGGTAGTTCAGCCAGTGCCGTATTACTCGCATGCCCCCGACGTCGTATTCCCAGACGTCTAGCGTTACGGGGCGGATGCTGCCAGTGCCGATGTGTAAGGTCAGGGAGGTCGCGTCGTGAGTGATCTCTGCGGCCGAGCGGGAGGGCAGCGTACTTATCGGCGCGGGGTTATGGATGCCGAAATGCTGGGCGAGAGCTCGATGTCCACGGGGCCGGCTTGCGGCACCATCATGCTGGTGCTCGCCAAAGGTGTGCAGCCACAATAGGTGCCGCCCGAGATCGACGGCCTCGGCCCACAATGCGGGTTCCGTCGTCAAAGGTACACGGACGCCAGGAAGCCTCAGGTCTGCGCGGAACCGTTCGGTGTAGCCGCGGTGAGCGGTGACGGCGGCCATATAGGAGAGCAGGTCGCCGGGTGTGACTGTGGTCTTCAAGTTCTGCGAAAGTATGGATAGCAGGCCGGGGGCGATGTTGGTTGAGGTGTCCCTGGTGTCATGGGCGTTCCGGTAGAGCGGCCTTACGCCACCGCCGCGACCGTTGAAGTGATCCAGGTCGGGAATGTGGTTGGTGAATAACAGTCCTGGGCCGCTCTTGATGCTGTGGGAATCCTGCTCGTTCACATAGATCTGGTGGTCTGAACGTACGGCCCATAACGGCGGCCGAGGCATCTCCATCAGGCGGCTGTCGGGAATTATCCACTGCCGGTCAAACGGGCGATACGCGACCGGGATCGGTTCCGGGCAGGGGCCGGTCTCTTCAGAGAGTGATCCGCTGGCGGGTGGAAAGCCAGGGAGAGGGCAGGGCGCAGTGTCAATCTTGCGGTCGCGCCCCTCCTTGAATAGTTGGACACGCCTGGTGCCGGAAGCTGAGATTAGCTTGAGCCAGCGGGTCTTGAGCGTGTCTGGATCGGGGGCGTAGATCCATGAGCGACCTGGGGTTACGCCGCGTGATCGCCACGGCATGATGTCGCTGAGCGCTGGATACTGCGACCATTCGGGAGTTGCTTCCGGGAGGAAGGGCGCTTCCCAGCCTTTTCTGCAGGTCCGCCATTCCGGATCGTCCGGTCCGAGCGCGGCGAGCCGGGTCAGTTTCTCTTGTCGGCTTCCGTGAAGTTCCAGATACCGGACGATGGCCGGCCTGGTGGGTGCGGGATCGTTGGAGCGGCTGAAGACGGCGATGCAGAGTTGGCGACTGACCGCTGCGCCGAAGATTCGTGTTCCGGCTTTGGATCGGTTGCCCTCAGGTGACAGTTCGATGACCCAGCCCTCGTCGCAGATGCTCCGCAGGTAACGGCGGACACCGGCGAACGCCCTGCTGCTGATGAGGCTCGCTGGAACGATGAAGGCGACGACTCCCTGGTTGTGGTCGTCGTGGGCCTCGAATGCCTTCCAGATGGCCCAGCGCCAGAACAGCCACGGCATGCCGTGTAGATCGGACGTGTACCTGCCCATGCCGGGAGTGCGGAACTCATCCAGGGAGGGGCGAGTCCGGTTGCCGTCCGTTCCGGAGCGGCGGGGCTGCTCGATCCATGGTGCCTGCCCCTTGGTGTTCTCCACGTGGGGTGGATTACCGATCACCACCATGACGGGCACTTCGCGTTTGAAGCGGTTGGCCTCTTGGCGGGAGCGCTCCAGAGGCCAGGTGGCGGCGCCGCCTATGCGCCCTTGCTGTGCCGCAGGGTTCTCAAGGGCGTCGGTCAGGAAGCGGGTCTCCACGCTGGGGACCTCGGTGCTGAAGCGGGACAAGGCTTGATGGATGCGCAACTCGGTGATCGCGTAGGGAGCGACCTGTACCTCGAAGCCCACCAGCCGGGTGGAGAGCAGTTCGCGTAAGCGCTCGTTGCGTGCGCCGTCTCCTTGGGCCTGGCCGATGGTGTCGGCGACACGTTGGACGACCTCGACCAGGAAGGTCCCTGTGCCCATCGCGGGATCGACCACGACGACGTCGTCATCGGCGAAGCCCCATGGTCTTGCCAGCCGGCTGCGCAGGATCTGGTCAACGAAGTCGACCATGGCGTGCGCCACGGGTTCGGGTGTGTAGTAGCTGCCGCTCTCTTTGCGTCTGCTCGGATCGTAGGCGGCAAGGAACTTCTCATAGAGATCGACGTAGATGCTTGGCCGGACACCCTTGGGCCGGTTGAAGTCGACTACACCGATGATGCGGTGCAGGGTGTCGATCGTGCGGAGTTCCTCGACGGCGGCGCTGTCCAGCAAAACCTGGAAGGCCCGCCCGATGAGGAGGTGTTTCTTGCTGAGTTGTCGGCCGATCTCCAGCAGCGGCGTGCCTTGAAAGACGATGCCGTCCAGTCGGGCCAGCAACATCGCAAAGACGATGGTCTGGGCATAGGCGTCGGCAAAGCCAAGGTCGTCCAAGCCGGGGAAGAGCAGGGCACGCCAGTCCTCGGCGAGCAGGCTGAGTCCTTCGTAGGCGCGATGATCGGGCGAACCGCGCAGAATCGCCGCGACTTCGTCGCGCAGTAGCCGGCAGAGACCTGCGACTCGCCGGATGAGTTCGGGTAGTGAAGTCAGCCGCTTAGGCTCCCAGCACAGAAAATCAAGCACGAGATCCGAGAACCCGGCGCCGGAGAGACGAAGAGGTTTACGTGGATCGGTGAGGTCACCGTCAATACGAAAGAGATTCTTGCATTCACCGAACGAGTAATGTGCCCACGCTGTGCCATCGGTGTAGATCAGGTTGGGCAGGGCGCAGAGCCGTTCCCACTGTTCTCGCTCACGTTTGTTCGGACGCCACTCTTTGGTGCAGGGCACGCCCCGGTTCGGGGCTTTGACCTCCAGGTAGCCCACACGGGTGTTACCGAGATCAACGGCATAGTCCGGGCGAGCGCGGATGTCCTTCAGTAGCACCTCGCCGTAGGCCACGGCGTCAAGTCCGAGCCTGAGTGCTACTCGCTTCAGCAGAAGCTCCAGGGGTCCGCGAAGCTGATCTTCCGGGGCCCCGCCTCGGCTCAGCTTCTCCATGACGTCGGCCCCGAAACTCGAGACGGCGTCCTCGACCGTGTATCCGGGCAACGGATCACGGCGTTGGCTTCCGGCCATGAAGGATCCCGCCTCCCACAGCAGCGAATCCACCCTGCCTGGAGAATGACCCGCGGCTCAGGTTGGCTCAAGAGCCTGCCTTAAACTCTTTTGGCCGCATTGGGCAACGAACACTGGATAGCGCACTTGTATGGGCCAGACTGACGGCCGCAGGAATGCCCAAGCTGCTGGGGCGTAGATCGCGCATGAGAGCACATCTGGTCGGAGTGTCACCGGTTTGCTCCGGTGGCCTCACCGCCTGAGGAGCGGGACCGCGACGGCATGCTCAAAAGGTGGCATCTGCCGCGATTCGCAGGGCTCTCAGGCGAACGCGCCGTGAGCTTCCCCCGGTTCCACGGACACCTTGATCTTCCCCTGGTTTTTCGGACTTGATTGTTGAGAGACTGCGGACTTGGTGATAGCGAAGGAGACTCCGCCTCATGCCCAAGCCGTATCCGCCCGAGTTCCGACGCAAGGCTCTGGACCTTCTCGAATCCGGGCGGAACGTCCGCGATGTCGCGGCGGCGCTCGGCATCGCCGAGTCGTGCCTGCACCGGTGGCGTTCACGCGATCTCATCGAGCGGGGACTCAAAGCCCCCAGCGCCGGAGCGGTGGAGTCGGCGGCCCTGGCCGCGGCCAACCAACGGATTCAGGAGCTGGAGAACGAGGTCAAGATCCTGCGCAAGGCGGCGGCCGCGGTCGAGGAGGTGGTGCCCCCAAAACGGCGGTTCGAGCTCGTGACCGAGCTCGCCGATGAGGGAGTCCCGGTCAAGCAGTCCTGCCTGGCCCTGGGCGTCTCCCGCTCGGGATACTACGACGCCCGGTCCCGGCCTCCCTCGGCGCGGGCGATCAGGCATGCCTGGCTCACCGATCTGATCGGCACCGTCCACCAAGCCTCGCGGCAGACCTACGGGTCACCCCGCGTCCACGCCGAGCTGGTGCAGGTCCACCAGATCACGGTGGGGTGCAACACCGTGGCCATGCTGATGCGGCGCCAGGGCCTGTCCGGGCTGCCGCTGCGGCGCCGCGCCAAACGGGCTCCGGCATCGACCGTGGTCACTGACCTGGTCAACCGCAACTTCCATCGCGACGGCCCGAATCTACTGTGAGTCACCGACATCACCGAACATCCCACCCGGGAGGGCAAGCTCTACTGCTGCGTGGTGATCGACGCCTTCTCCCGGCGGGTCGTCGGCTGGGCCATCGACTCGCGCCAGCGGGCCGACCTGGCTACCAGCGCCCTGGGCATGGCCATCGACTCCCGCAGCGAGAACGGCCGGATTCCCGGCGCCGTCATCCACGGCGACCACGGCATCCAGTTCACCTCATGGGCCTTCACCGAACGCGCCCGAAAGGCCGGCCTGCTTCCCTCTCTGGGAACCGTCGGCGACCCTTACGACAACGCCGTCGCCGAAGCGTTCTGGGGCAGGATGCAGACCGAACTGCTCAACCGGCGGCGCTGGAACACCCGCCTCGAACTCGCCAACGCGATCTTCGAATACATCGAAGGCTTCCACAACCGCACCCGGCGCCACTCCGCCCTCGGCTGGAAGTCACCACAAGAATTCGAACAACACCACCAACTCCAGGCCGCCGTCTCCTCACAAACGTGACCGGAAAACCAGGGGAAGATCAGTCGGCATGCCCGAACCCAACCCCATTCCAGGCAGCCACCTACAGCCCCAGGTTGACAGCGGGAGTCTGCATCGTGCACCTGCTGCGCAACATCATTGCCAGGCGTCGTCGACGAGGGGCAGCGCGGCGAGCACCCCGGCGGCCATGGCCCGGGCGGTCAGCTCGACCGCATCGTCCGCAGGCAGGAACTCCGCGTGGTGCAACGCCGCGCCGGCTGAGGACACACCCGCGAACATCATCACCGCGGGCGCCAGTGCGCCGAAGTAGGAGAAGTCGTCCGCGCCGCAGGACCGCAGTGGCGCGCTGACCGGCATCGCCTGGGCGTGCAGCCGTTCCCGCACGGCCGCGCTCAGACCCGGGTCGTTGTTCAGCACCGGCTCGCCCGGCGTCATCTCGACGGCACCGGCGCACCCGTGCGCCGCCGCCGTGTGCTCGACCGTACGGATGAGGTCCTTGTGCAGCCGATCCCGGTCGTCCGGATGCAGGGTTCGGATTGTGCCGCGCGACCGGACCTCCTCCGGGATGACGTTGGGCGCGGTCCCGGCGGACAGCTCGCCCACGGTCACCACGGCGGCGTGGGTGGGATCGGTGTGCCTGCTGACGAGCTGCTGGATCGCGGTCACGCACTGGCAGAGCGCGAGCACCGGGTCGGCGGCGAGGTGCGGATAGGCGCCGTGCCCGCCGTGCCCCTTGATCGTGATTGTGAACTCGTCGGCGGCGGCGTTGATCGGCCCCGCGTCCACGGCGACGGTGCCGTCGGGGATGCCGGGGTGCACGTGGACCGCGATGTAGGCGCGTACGGTCTGCGCCGCGAGCGCCGCGTCACGGGCGACGTCGAGGGCGCCGGAGGGGTACACCTCCTCGCGCGGCTGCAGGATGCCGAGTACCGGCAGCCCGGTACTCCGGGCCGCCCGCAGCAGCGCGGCCAGCGCGGCGAGATGCACGTCGTGGCCGCAGGCGTGCATGTAGCCGGCGCGTGCGGCCCACGGCACCCCGGTGCGCTCGTTGATCGGCAACGCGTCGAGTTCGGCGCGTACCGCGATCGTGGGCCCGACGGGCCCCACCCGCAGCAGGCGGCCGGTCTCGGCGACTATGACGCCGGGCTCGCGGACGAACGCGGCGACCCGTTCGGCCGTCGCGTGTTCCGCGCCGCCGGGCTCGGGGTTGGCGTGCAGGCGGCGCCGCAGCTCGACCGCCTGGGGGATCTCTTCGCCGAGCGCCGCGAACAGGCGCCCGGCCAGGTCACCCATGGACATCCAGCCCGTAGACCCGAAGCGCGTTTCCTCCGCAGACCAGGGATGTGATCCGCGCGACGTCCGCGGCGTCGACGTGCCCATCGTCCTGCCATCGGGCGAGTGTCGCGGCCAGTCCCCGGCGGAAGAGCAGGGAGCCGAGCAGGTACAGCTCGGGCAGGCCAAAGGCGTCGGAGCTGAACAGCACCTTGGTGTAGGGCGCCAGCTCCATCGACTCGGCGATCACCCGTTCCGCCGAGGGGCCGGTGAAACTGACGGCGAGCCCCACGTCGAAGTGGACGTGCGGGTACACGGCCGCGAGATACCCCGCCTCACGGTGGTAGGGGTAACAGTGCAACAGCATGATCGGTACGGAGACGGCCCGGATGAACTCCGTCATCAGCGTCGGATCGTTGCGGTACAGCACGATGTCGGGGTCGCCGTAGCCCACGTGGAACTGCAGCGGCAGCCCGAGGTCGACCCCGCACCACAGCGCGTGCCGGAGCAGCACCGGGTCCTCGACCCGCCCGCCGGCGCGCAGCCAGGCGTCCGCGGCGGCGAGCACCTCCCGGCGGCCGGGCCGCGCCGGGTCGAAGTCCAGCCCGTGGCGGTAGGCGATGATGGACTTCAGCCCGACGCTGCGGCTCTCGGCGCACTCGGCGGCGAGCGTCGCGCCGAAGCCGTCTGCCAGGTGCGCAGCCCCCTCCCAGGCGGTGCTCTCGAGTACGGCCTCCAACCGGGTGATCTCGCGGGTGCTGACGTCGCCGATCCGCTCCATCTCCGCCGGGGTGAGCAGGTCGGCCGCCCGGAATCCGCAGTCGAGGAGGAACGTGTCGATCCCGGCCGCGGCGAGCAGCCGCCTGGCCACCTCGGCGCAGCCGAGTTCGTTCCGGCGGGCGAGGTAGCCGCCGGGCGCGGCGTGCGGAGGCAATCCGAGGACCGGCGCGCAGTGTGCCCGGATCGCGAGCCCGACCGGACTGTCGAAGTGGCTCGTGCCCGGGGCCGGCGGTGTCGTCGCCTCGGTCGCGAGCTGCTCGAACTCCTCGCGACCCAGGTCGGTGCGGATGAGTCCATGGCAGTGGTGGTCGACCATGACCAGGGAGTCAGTAGACATGCGCGAGCACCTCGTGGACGTCTTTGGTGGTCTCGGCCAGCGCCAGCTCGGTGTGCTTGACGGCCTCGAAGCAGGCGAGCAGGCGCGGTGGGAACCAACCGCGTACGGTCTCGTCCGCGGCGAGCGCGCGCAGCGCGTCGGGCAGCGACGCCGGAAGTGGCGCGAACCGGGCGGCGGCCCGGCCGTGCTCGGTGAGCTCGCCGACCTCCCCTGTGACCGGCTCCGGTGGGATGAGGCCGCCAGCGATGCCCGCGGTGCCGGCCCGGATCAGCGCGGCGAGCAGCAGCCAGGGGTTGGCGGTGGCGTCGGCGGCACGGTATTCGAGGTTGGCGGTGCCGGCGGCGCTGTTCACCGGCGAGCAGATCCGCACCATCGCCTCGCGGTGACGCAGCCCGAGGAAGGCGCCGCCGGAGCTCCACTTGTGCGGCCGTAGCCGGTCGTAGGAGATCACGCTCGACGCGGTCAGCGCGACCAGCGCCTGCGCGTGGTCGAGGATCCCGGCGGCGAACGCCCCGGCGGGCGCGGACAACCCGCCCGGCCCGGTCGGGTCGTGGGTCGCGGGTGTCCCGTCCGGCTGGAGGAGGCTCACGTGCACGTGCACGCCGTTGCCCGTGCCCCCGGAGACGGGCATCGGCGTGAACGACGCGCGTCGCCCGTGTCGGGCCGCGACGTCGCGGACGAGTTCGCGCAGCAGGATCGCCTGGTCGGCGGCTGCCACCGGCGGTGCCGGCCGGAGGGTGACCTCGTACTGGTTGGTGCCGTACTCGGGCAGCCAGTTCTCGGGTTCGAGCCCGGCTGCTCCCAGCGTCGCGACTAGCGTCGAACCGAAAGGTTCGGCCGCGCGCAGGCCACGAATCGAGAATGCTGGGTACGGCTCGTGGCCGTCCAGGGTGAACTCCTGCTCGAACGACACCAGCAGGCGCAATCCGGTGGCCGCCTCGAAGTCGCGTACCGCGTTGCGGAGCGTCGTGCGGGCGCAGCAGTCCCACGGCTCTCCATCGCAGGTCACGGAGTCGGCCAGGTAGAGGGCGAGGGCGCCGCCGCCGAGCACGGGCTCGATCTCGGCCCGGGTCGCGGGGTCGGGGCGCAGCCTCAGGTCGCCCGCCGAGCCGAACGGGTTGGGGTCGGCGATCTCACCGAAGGCGGTGAGCGCCAGGTTGGCGGGCACCCAGCCGACCCCGGTGGTGAGCCGGTCGGACAGATCCTCGACGGGGAACGTGCGTCCGCGACAGACCGCCACCAGATCGCTCGTCGCGACGCAGACAAGGTCCTTGGTCAATGTTCTCGTACCTCCCGGTCGGCCGTAAGAAGCTGGTCGAACTCCGAAACCCGCTCGCGCGGCACCTCGCCCATCTCGTCGACGATCGCGGCCACGAGCGCCTCCACCAGGGCCATCGCCGGGGTCAGGGCGTCGAACGGCGACGGCGTGGTGACGGTCGCGGGCAGCACGACATCGGCCACCGCCGCCGCCGGGGACAGCCAGGGATCGGTGAAGAGCACGACCTTGGCGCCGCGAGCCGCGGCCTGCTCGGCGAAGCGGACGGTGTCGGACTGATAGCGCCGGTAGTCGAACACGACGACCGTGTCGGACCGGCCGATGTCGATCAGATATTCGGCGTGCTCGTGGACGCCGCCGGAGACGTAGGTGGCGCGCGGGCGCAACTGCCGCAGGTGCATGACCAGATAGCGCGCGAGAAGCGTGCTGAAGTATCCCCCGATGGTCCACGCGGGCCGGCGGCCGTCGGCGAGCAGCGCCGCCGCCCGCTCCAGTTCCCCGTCGGGCAGTTGGCTGAACGTCTCGCGTATCCCCCGGCTGAACATGTCGCGCGAGCGCGGGCCCGGGGCTTCGTCGAAGCTGGTGTCGTACTGGGTGAGCGGCGAGGTCAGCCGGTCCTGTAGCTCGATCTTGAGCGCGGTCTGGAGGTCGGCGTAACCGGCGAAGCCCAGCCGTTGAGCGAGTCTCAGCACGGTCGGGGCGCTGACCGTGGCCCGCCGGGCGAGCGCCGCGACGGGTTCGAGCGCGACGGTCGGGTAGCCCGCCAGCAGCGTACGGGCGACCTTCTGCTCGGCGGGGGGCAGCGTGCCGACGAGGGCGCGCAGCCGCTCGGCCAGCGTACGGCCCGGCTCGGACTCTGTCATACTGCAAATCATTACATCAACTCCTATTGACAGGCAACCTGTAACGAAACAAATATGTACGCTCACAAGCTCACAAGCCGCTGAGGAGGCACGTCGTGCGTCGGAATCTCACCTTGTGGGGGGCGCTCGGGCTATCCCTCGCCATCACCGCCCCCACCCTGGCCATGGGTCTCAACGGCGCGTTGCCCGCGAAGCTCGCGGGCCCCGCAGTGCCTTTGGTGTTCCTCATCGGCTTCGTCGGTGTGGCGGCGGTGATGTACGGGTTCGTCCGGCTCACCCGCTACTTCAACCACGCGGGCTCGGTGTACGCGCTGGCCGGGGTGACGATGGGGCCGCGGGCCGGCTTCTTCGGCGGGTTCGCGCTCCTCGGCGTCTACACCGCCCTCGCGATCAGCACCTTGGGGTCGACGGCCCAGTTCGCGAAGGTGTTCCTCGCCGACGCCGGGGTCCATCTCGACATCCCCTGGCCGGTCATCGCGCTGGCGACACTCGCGTTCGCGACCTATCTGGCCACCATGGACACCCGCAACGCGACCCGCGTGCTGCTGGCCATCGAGTCCATCGGCATCGTGCTCATGCTGGTGATCGTGGTGGTGGTGTTCGCCAAGCTCGCGGGGGGAGACGCGCCGCGCGGGCAGACCTTCAGCTCCGACGTGCTCGTGCCGAGCGGAGTCTCCTTCGGCGCGATCATGGCGGCCACGGTCTACGCCTTCCTGTCCTTCGCCGGCATCGAGGGCGCGGCGGCTCTCGGCGAGGAGACCCGTGACCCTCGGCGCAACATTCCACGCTCGATCATCGGCGCGGTGCTGTTGACCGGCGTGCTGTACTTCGTGGTGATGCTGGCCCAGACGCTCGGCTTCGGCACGGACGCGGCCGGGGTGAAGGCGTTCGGTGAATCCGGCGCGCCACTTGCGGACGTCGCCAAGTCCTACGTCGGAAGTACCGTCGCCACCGCGTTCTCCGGCGCCGCGACCGTGAGTTCGTTCGCGGCGACGCTGGGGTGCGTGACCGCGGCGAGCCGGATCCTGTTCGCGCTCGGCCGCGACGGCTTCGGGTTCGCCGCCTGGGCCCGGGAACCCCGGCGCGGCGGCACACCGATCCCGGCACTGCTCACGGTCGCGGCCGTGTCCGTGGTGGCCACGCTGGCCCACGCGATCGCTGGTACCTCGCCGTTCGATATGTACTTCTACTGGGCCACGCTCGGCGTGATTGGCCTGCTGGTCGTGTACGCGGTGACGAGCCTCGGCGCGCTGCGGTACCTGTTCACCCGCGGGCTGGCCCCGCGCTGGGAGGCGGTGATCCCGGTCGTGGCGGTCGCCTATCTGGCCTACGTGTTCTACAAGCAGGTGTGGCCAGTCCCCGACCCGCCGTACAACCTGTTCCCCTACATCGTCGCGGCGTGGCTGCTCGCCGGGGTCACGATGATCGTGTTCCGCCCGGAGCTGACCCGGCGCATCGGCGAGGGCTTCGAACGCGCCGAGGGCCTGCTGGACAACGAACCCACGGCCCCGTCGAACACCTGACCGCCCGCGCCGCCCCGCACCCTACCTGTCAGCGTGGCCTCACCGTGCTATCCCCGGGTGGGGCCACGCCCACAGCCAAGGTACAGCGGCGCACAGGCGCTTGACGTGGAGGCCCGGACGATGCGGCGGTACGGGCCATGTTCACACGTGAGGTGCAGCGGCGCGCGCATCCACGAAGGTCCGTCATCGGATGTGGGTGGTTCCGACGACCCCCCGTCTAATTACAGCGCCAGTGTTCCGGGCGTTGACGTATTGCCCTTGTGGCTTGTGTCCATACATAGCACTCCGCGCGGAGTACGGCCTTGGCCAGGGCCATCATGCGGTTTCGCGACGTGGAGGGCGTCGATCGAGTCGGACTCTCCCTGGAATCGGCGGGTCCTGGCGGTCGAGGCATCCACTTCCACGACCTGCACGTTCTGGTCGGCCAGTAGCCGGGCCAGCCCGGCACCGTAGGCACCGGTGCCCTCGACACCGATCCGCAGCAGGTCCCCGAACCGGCGCATCCAGGCCAGCAGAGCGGCGTAGTCGACCGCTGTAGCGGGGAACTGCTCGGTGCCCAGCACTCGCCATACCTGGTCGATCACGGCCGAGGTGTGAGGGTCCAGATGGGTTCGACACCGCCGACGAATTCGAATACGGCCTGTGCGGGCGGAGACCAGCCGGGGCATCAGAACGTGGTGACCGGCGTATTCCCGTTGTCACCGTGGTTTCGCGGCGGTCCCCTGGGCGTCTGGGCGCAGACGAGTCATCTCGATGCGCCATGGCGGTGCCCAGGTCGGTCGTAGGCGGGGGCGGGGGCGGTCGTGGTGGTCGGAGTCGTAGGCGCGAGCAGCGTCTTGGGGCGGTCCGGCCAGGGCCGGGACACCGGGGCCGGTTTGTGTTGTTACCCGAAGCCATCAACGCACGCGCTAGGTGCGGATGAACCAGGTACTGCAGGTCTTCCCAGGACCAGCGTGCGGCTGGATTGCTCTCGGGGTCACACCCGAATCGAAACCGTTTCTGATAGTCGGGGCGGAGGCTGAGCAAGGTGTTGATGCCAGTGACCAGGCGCCCGTCTTCGGCGTAGCGGAACTCGACCATGGGCTTTTCGTTCGCGTGCAGCACCACGGCCGTCGCGCCGACCGAGACCCTGCGCACCAGGTCGTCGTCTTCGACGCACAGCCAGCTTCCGTGCTCCCACGCCCATGCCCACGACGCGTACTGTCCGGCAGATACCACTAGGCGTCGTCGTAGCACCCTCGACGACCCGCGCGCCGTGGCACTCCTATTGACGGACCTGCTGCGGGCGCTGCAGAGGAGGTAGAAGCAGAGCCTAGATGGCTGAATATGCGGGCCCGTGCCCCGAAGTCGGAGGAACGATCGGAGCTTGGGGCCCCTCTGCTAGCAGCGGACCGAGCAGCGCCGCCGATCCACCCCCGCGAGTCCTGGCCGCTTCTACCATCTCCGGGTCCGGGTCGTTTCCAGGATTGTCGACCTCGAAGGGCTCAGCGCTGGTCCTGCGCCCCTCGTTCGGCTTCCCGACCGAGCCCAGCTATTCGGCCGCGTCCACCTCTTCCACGTCCAGTGCATGCGCGGTAGGCGCCGCTGGGTGCACCAAGCCTCGGCCCCGAGCAGCCTGCTGCTTGGTCACGCTGCTCGCGGCCTCCAAGGCGGCCACATCGTCGAGCCCTGTATCCAGGGCGGCAGCGAACTCTTTTACCAAGAAGGTGACCTCCCCCATCCCGATGCTCTCCAGGAGGAAGTAGGCGACCACTTCGAGAGCTGCGCCGACAGAGGCATCCGCCGATTGGCGGTCAGACCCGGCGTTTGCAGCCAGCACATCTGTTTCGGTCACCACCTGCGCCTTCCACAGCGCAACGGGCAGCATCCACTAAGCTGCCGCCGCCGCGAACAAATCCGCAGGCTGCCGCTGATTGCCACTGGCCTCATTCATGTCCTCGACCTGGCCTGCCAGATGTGCCAGCTCGTCAACGGCGGCGCCTAACGCGTCTCCGGCACGGGCAGCTGTGCGGCTGGTCTCTTCGCAGGCCTGCACAAGTTCGGCCAGTTTCTCATCGTCGGAACTGCCGAGGCCCTTGAACGAGACGGCAGCCTCCTCAAGTCGCTCACTGGCGGACCCGAGATCGGCTATACCGTCCTGTACCGGGGCGCTTGCGTCGCGTATCTCCCTCCGCAATCGCTCGAGATTCTCTGCCCCGGCAAGGTTCTGGGCACGGGCCGCATGGTCGTCAGTCGGCGCCTCATCATGACCTCGCTCCGTCCGCCGCCCGGCATCTCGAACCTGCTCGCGGACCTGCCGCAACTCCTCGCTGAGCTGCCGCACGCGTTGTTCAGCCTGGGCTCCGGCCCGCTTGGCAGCCCGCACCTGGGTCTCGGTCTCCGCGCGGGCCTGCTCAAGCTTCTCGACGGCCTCCTGCTCGGCCTCATCGCATTCAGTCTCGAGCGCAGACTAGGGGATGAAGTCTGCTTCTTCCGCCGCCGCCGCTCGGACCTGCGTCTGCTCAGGCGGTTCATCCTCGATCAGAGCTTCCCAGGGCGGCGCGTGCTGTTCCGCGGGCTCCTGGTCCGCGATCTCGTCATAGCCCACCCCGACGTCTCCGATGTCATCGCGCATACATCGAATGTCAGCCCTTGGCCTTCCCAGCGCAACCGGCTAGGGAGCAGGACGTCGTCGCTGCGGCTCGTTCGGCCTCGGGCCGGGCGGCCGGCTCGTCGACCACCCGGACATCCTGCGCGGCGGCGGCCGCGCGCAGGACAACTCGGCGTCGCCGAGAGGGCCCGGCAGGACCAGACGCTGACCGACACGATCACCAAGATCCACATCCGGTCACGGCAGACCTACTCGGTGCCCCGCGTGTCCACGCCGAGCTGCGAGATGACTTCGGGGGAGCGCGTCGGAGGCAAGCGGGTCGCCCGGCTGATGCGCACCGCCCGGTTTGAGGGCGTCACCGGCGCAGCAGGCGCGGGTTGACCCGCCGCGACCTGGCGGCGGTGCCATCGCATGATCTGGTTAACCGTGACTTCACCGCGTCGGCGCCGAACCGCGTCTGGACCGCCGACATCACCTACGTGCCGACCGGCCGGGGGTGGCTTTATCTGGCGGTGGTGCTGGATGTGTTCTCCCGCCGCATCGTGGGCTGGGCGATGGCCGACCGCCTGCGCACCGAACTGGTCATCGACGCCCTGGAAATGGCGATCTGGCACCGCCGGCCTGGGCCCGGCCTGGTTCATCACAGCGATCAGGGGGCAGTACACGGCCCTGTCGTTCAGCCGCCGCTGCACCCCAGCGGGCATCCGCACCTCGACCGGCAGCGTCGCGGACTGCTTCGACAACGCCGTCACCGAAAGCTTCTTCGCCACGTTGGAGACCGAACTACTCGACCGGCACCACTTCACCACTCGAGCCCAGGCCAAGGCCGCCTGCTTCGACTTCATCGAAGGCTTCTACAACCCTCGCCGCCGTCATTCGACCCTGGGGATGCTCAGCCCCACCGAGTATGAGAGGAGACAGCCTCAACCACCGGACTACGGTGCCGCCTAGGGCCTGTTTTGCGGATCTGGATCTTTGGTTTGTGGCTTGATGGTGGCCATGGTGCGGCGACATGAGTTGACCGATGCGGCGTGGGCGCGGATTGAGCCGTTGCTGCCGGTGGCTTCGGGGCCTGGTGGGCGGTGGCGTGACCACCGGCAGGTGATCAACGGGATCTTGTGGAAGGTCCGGACCGGCGCGGACTGGCGGGACGTGCCCGAACGCTACGGGCCCTGGCAGACGCTCTACCAGCGGTTCCGCCGCTGGAGTAGGGACGGGACCTGGGAGCGGCTGCTGGCGCACGTCCAGGTCCACGATGACGCGATCGGGGTGGTGGACTGGTCGGCGGTGTGCGTGGACTCCACCATCGTGCGCGCCCACCAGCACGCCGCCGGCGCCCGCAAAAAGGGGAACGGCCGGGGACGAACCCGGCATCACCGGCCGGCGGGCAGGAATTCGGGCAGGCGCTCGGGCGATCCCGCGGCGGACTGACCACCAAGATCCACCTGGCCTGCGACGGGCGCGGCCTGCCGCTGGCCTTCACCCTCACCGCCGGCAACATCAACGACTGCACCCGGCTGATCGAGGTCGTCGAAGCCATCGCCATCCCTCGGACCGGGCCGGGCCGACCGCGCACCCGGCCCGGGCACCTGATCGCCGACAAGGGCTACTCCACCCGCATCATCCGCGACTAACTGCGCCGGCGGCGCATCCCGCACACCATCCCCGAACGCAGCGACCAGCTCGCCGCCCGCGCCCGCCGCGGACACCGCCGCTGCGGCTTCGACCGGGACCGCTACCGCCGCCGCAACGTCGTCGAACGCTGCTTCAACCAGCTCAAACGCTTCCGCGGCCTGGCCACCCGCTACGACAAACTCGCCGCCCACTACCGCGCCATCGTCACCATCGCCAGCCTCATCCTCTGGCTCAACCACGATCCACAAAACAGGCCCTAGCAGCAAGCCCCGAAGTGTCCACAGAACCGGGCAACATTACCTCTTTGAGAGACGCGAGGTCGGTAGGTGTGGGCTTCCACTAGGGACATTGGTTTGAGTAGGCGGACCCGGTGGCCGAGGAGGGTTACCGGCGGGTGGGCGGACCTGATGGGAACCCCTTGCGCTAGCCGCGCCATGGCTTTTGAAGAATAGGGTCCGTGCCTCATGCGGATGGCACGGACCCTGTTCGATGTCATCAAAGAGCGAAGGCGTTGAAGGAATATTCATTCCATTGTTCGCGCTCGCCGCTGCGTGGATCTTTCGAGACCTTTGCGGGGATGTCCCAAATCATGGTGGCGCGTTCGGGTATCCGATAGGCGGGCCAGTCAGGGCGGGGGACTGTGCGGCGAGTGCTGGGATTGCCCGTCCTGGCGAAGGACGTCCAAGCGTCGATCATCTGATGTGACAGGGCGGTCATGCGTTTTCGGTCCGCGTTCAGTGCTGCGGCTCCTCCGACGACGCCGCTGAATCTGAGCGTGCCGAACATGAAAGGCAACTCGATTGTGTGCACGGCTCCGTAGCCTTTGGGTGGCTGCCAGGCGAACTCGTACATATATGTGGGACGCCATCGGCTCTGTGCTTCAGCGAGCCGTGTTGCGGGCACCCGTAGGCCCTGGTCGGTGAACATCGCCAATCTAGCTTGGCGTTCCGATCTGCCCTTTCGGTAGACCGAGGTCATGGTTCGGATGCGGGGTGCGAGCGACTTCGGGAAGAACACATTTTCATACTGGTCGGCCACGAATCCCATTTGACCAGGGCCGAACTGGCCGAAGAAGTTGACCTCGTCACGGTTCGTTCCTATTAGAATGTCCACCCCCTTCGCATTTCCCTGGGCGATGCGGTTGATCACTGAATCGCGAACCAACTCGCCGTCGATGTGCGGTCCGAAGTAGACCGCGCCCAGCACACCGGGGGCGGCCTTCTCGAGGGTCTTCTCCTGAAGTTCGAGCAGTCCACGGGTGGACGCCGACGTGAGTTCGGCGACCCTGCTGACAGGGAGGCGGGCGGCGGTTTCGCGCGCGTACTCGCTCGTGTGGACCAAGTATCCGCTGCCGCTTTGGAGCACGACTCGGCGGAAGAGCCGCTCGGGATGGTCTGTGGCCAACATCGCAGCGAGGGAGAAGGCTCCTTCGGACTCGCCTACCGCGGTGACGTTGTTCGGGTCACCGCCAAAGTCTGCTATGTGGTCGCGTACCCACTTCAGGGCCGCGATCTGGTCACGCAGGCCGTTGTTCCCGGATCCCCGGTATGCCGGGTCGAGGCCGCCGAGTTCGGTCCAACCGAGCACTCCCAGGCGATAGTTGAGGGAGACGACCACCGCCTCCCCCACGGTGGCGAGCTTGGTTCCGTCATAGCGCGGCTCGTTGGCCGTCCCGAACCGCGCAGCGCCGCCGTGAACAAACACGATCACCGGGCGTTTGCGACGGTCGGGGCCTGGGGTCCAAACGTTCAGGTGCAGGCAGTCCTCGTCGGTGAACACCTTCGTGTCGCTCGCGTAGTCCTCGGTGAGAACATCGCGATTCTGCGGGCAGACGCGTTCGTCGTCGGTGGCATTGAGGGTGCCGTGCCAGGGCGGAGCCGGTTGCGGAGGCCGAAAGCGGCGTTCGCCGACCGGTGCCGCGGCGTAGGGGATACCACGAAATACGCAGAGGCCGTTCCGGTCGGTCCCCGAGACGGCGCCGAGGGTCGTGCTGGTCTTGCAAACACGGAGGCCGACGCGGTTGTGAGCATCGTGGGAGCCGAGGGAGCAAGCGGTTAGGAGCATCAGCGAGGTGGCTGCTGTTGCGATTGCGCGCGTGCGCATGGGAAGCCTCCTTTCGAAGCCGTCCCGATACTGCCCCGCCGGGCCCTCGCGGCAGATCGCCCACGTGAGCGAATCAGGAGTCGCTCCTGCGGATGAGACGGAGCGGCTTCGACTCCCCGCGATGGACGAACGCGCTGAAAATGTGCGGCGTGTGGCCGTTCAACCGATGCCAGGGGCGATGAGACCGGACTCATAGGCGAAGACGACGGCCTGAACCCGATCTCGAAGATCCAGTTTCGTCAGCAGGTTGCTCACGTGGGTCTTGACGGTGTGCTGGCTGACCACCATGGCAGAGGCGATCTCCGCGTTGGACAGTCCCCGGGCAAGGTGCCGGAGCGTAAGGGTCTCGCGGTCGGTCAACTCGGCGAGACGCTGCGTGAGATCTGGCCGAGCGGCCCCCCGCCGCACCAAGTCTGTGATCAGCCGTCGGGTGACCGATGGAGCGAGCAGCGCCTCACCGTCGTGAACCAACCGCACAGCGTCGACGAGTTCGTTCCGCCGCACGTCCTTGAGCAGGAATCCGCTGGCCCCCGCGCGCAGGGCATCATAGACGTATTCGTCGATGTCGTACATCGTGAGAACCAGTACTTTTGCCCGTGTGCTCCGGCAGATCCGGTCGGTCGCCTCGACGCCGTCCATGACGGGCATCCGGATATCCATGAGCACTACGCCCGGGTCGAGTTGGGTGGCTTTGCTGACGGCCTCCGCGCCATTGGCCGCCTCGCCGACGACCTGAATGCCTTCCTGCGCGTTGAGGATCATGGAGAATCCGCTACGGAAGAGCTCCTGGTCCTCGGCGATAAGTACACGAAGCAACGAGTTATCCGATCGGCAATGAAGCGGTGACGGTGAAAACGGTCGGGTCTACGGAGAGCGTCCCGCCGCATGACTCGGCTCTCTCCCGCATGCCCACGATTCCGTGCCCCTCTTGGAAGCCGCAGACGCGTTCACCGCCCTTCCCGTCATCGGTGACCTCCACAGTCAGAGTAGTGGGGGTCCAGCTGACTCGAACCCACGCGATGTCAGTAGCCGCGTGACGCAGGACGTTTGTTAGCGCCTCCTGGACGATTCGATACGTGGCTATTCCTACTTCGACCGGCAACTCGTGTGGAGACCCGCGCTCCTCGAAGGTCACATCAAGGCCGGCTTGTTGTGCTCGCGCAATCACGTCGGGTAGGGACTCGATCCCCGGCTGTGCTTCGCGCACCGTCTGCCCCCGAAGCGCCCTCAAGATCACCCGGAGCTGGGTGATGGCGTCCCGCCCGGCTTCCCCGATGGCATCGAAGATGGCCTCCGCTCTCGCGGGATCGCTGCGCAGGACCAGCGGTCCGGCTTCGGCCTGGACGATCATCAACCCGACCGAGTGGGTAACGATGTCATGCATGTCCCGCGCAATGCGGGTGCGCTCGCGCGTGATGGCTGCTGTGCGTTCCTCCGCCAGACGCAGAGTGCGTTCATCCTCCGCTGCGCGCTGCTCTCGCCGCGCTCGTGCGCTCGCACCGAGCGCATAGGCGGCGATGAACGCCATCGTGACGTACCGGAAGGTTTCCAGATTCTCATGCGGCAGGACCAGTGAAACCGGTACCCCTGCCAACAGACCCGCAAGGCCGACCACCCGGCCACGGGGTGATGTCCTCACCGCCGCAAACGTGTAGGTCCATACAAGCGCTCCGTACGGAAGGAACAGGATAGGAGCGCCCGGCTGGGAGTGATAGGTCAGTGCGAGAGCGGTAGTGGCGGCCCCCACTATAAATCCCACAGGCAGCAAAGCAGCGCGCCGCCAATAGAGGGGGGCTGATCCCATTACCGCCAAGCCTACGAACCACCACGACTGCGGCGCTAGCAGAGTCGGCAAGACGGTCGCGAGGACAACCACCACAGTCGTCCCTGCCTCGACGCGGAAAGGCATGCTCCATGCAGCGTTCACTCCACCACCTTCCTACACGCGGGAACAGCGAAGATACTCGAACCCAAGATGGTACTGCTGGAGGACTGTGTGGAGGGGGCATGTGGGTGGGTGGCGATCCGATAAGGATGAGGCCGGTGCTCGATGTGGGTCATGGCCAGCCGTATGAGGGGGTGTGCGTCCACGAGGTCCCCAGGTCCGCCGCGGCTGCCCATCACTGGCCGCCCGCGATCGCACCGTTTGATGCTTGCGCCCCTACTTGTTTTGGCGCCTCGCCTGCCAGCAGGGCGCGGACCTGCTGGAGTGCATCGAAGCTGTAGCGGCCTGTTCGTGACGGGCCGTTTCTTGCCGGGATGACTTGGCTGCCGTCCAAGCTTTGCCTGTTGCTGCTTCGGTGACTCCGACGTTGGGTCTGCCGCCGCGATCTTGGTCGATCCAGCCTCGTCGTAGGCAGCGCCGAGGTCGCTGCTTATCGTGGCCGCCAACTTGAGTTGGCAGACCGCCGGCCTGCGCGACACGCTGCGTTCGAACCGGCCCGCGAGGTCCGGGAGCTTCGAGATGAGTGGGAGACGTCTCAGCTACCGCGTTCGCGCTCTGCTCAACGAAGCCCCTCTTATCGCACACTTCTTGCACTAGCCGAGATCCTGCGACAAGGAGCCTCCGTGGACAGTGTGATTCAGTTGGACGGACGGTGCTACGCGGCTCCACCCTGGTCGGAGACGACCGCACAACTCGCTGACTATCCAGGCAAGCTGATCTCGTCCGCGCGACGCCCAGGATTTGCCGCCTGGATCATGCCGGTTGGCGACCAACTGTCCGGCAGCCAGATCTACGCGACGCTTACCAGAGCAGTTGGCGCACAGGGAGTGGCCCTGCTGACACGGGACGCCTTCGAGGTCGCCGAACTTTTCATCCATCCCTCCCATCAGGGGCGCGGCCTAGGGCAAAAGTTGCTGACCCGTGCAGTCGCGGGCAGGGATACCGCTTGGCTGATCCCCCATCCTGGCGCCCCGGCGGCGCGCTTGTACCAGCGGCTTGGCTGGCGTCGGCACGTGGACCTGCCCACCCACTTCTATCCGAACCTGCCGAAATCTGTATACACCTTTGGCCGAACGGGGGGCGGCCACCATAGCGGGGAAGTGCAGGCGGAGGTCGACCCTCTTTGACCGGCCCTATCGCGACGCCACAATTGTACTGCCTGGGACGTTGGTCAATCTGGTGATGGGTGGTTTGCGGCCGGTTGTGGTGTGGGCGGATGGTGATTTGTAGAAGTTGAGCCATGCCGGGAAGACATTGCGGTGGATTTGTTTGGAATTGTAGAAGCGGCCCAGTGTCCGGTGTCGCCGAGGCTTTCCGGCTTGACCGCCCAGCTAATCGCCATAGGCCTGTAGACGCCTTCCACAACCACGACGGCTCCGCGAGTTCCTCACCCCCCCTCGCATTACGTGGCTCGGGTGGACACCACCGGCGAGAGGATGACCTAGGGCATTCGGGTTCGAGTAGGTGCTGAGCACAGATAGCGCGGCAGCCGCCGCTCCTCTACCGCGAGCACCGCATCGACGCGTTCCCCCTGCTCCCCAACCTCGCCATCGCCGTCGGCAGCGCCCCTGTGAGATTCCTGGCCCGGCTCCACGCCCAATGCGAGCTGCACGGCTACGTCGAGGGCCCGAACCGGGCGTGGCTCGCCGACGTCATCGACCAGGGCCCCGCCGCCGGCGTCCCTGCGCCGCACTCTCCGCTACCAGCCCGACTCCGACAGCCCAGGTACTACCTGGATGCGCTGCGACAGCAGGGTCGCCAGGTCGAGGGCCGCGACACCGAGCCGAGCGCGGGGATCATCTACTCCCATCGTGGACGCCGCCGCCGTCTGCGCGAAAGTCGTCTGTGTGAAAGGGGGGATCGCTGACCGGCCACAACCCGGCCGATCGCGGCAAGAAGGGCAGCAAACTCCACGTGCTGTCGGATGCGGCCGGGCTGCCGCTGGTGGTCGGGGTATCGGCGGCAACGTGCACGCAGTCAGGCGTTCAAGCCCTTGCTGATGGCGCTGTCGGCGATCCGGTCCCGGCGTGGACCGCGCCAGCGCAGGCCAGGCAAGGTCCGCGCCGACAAGGCCTACAACTTCGCCGAGCATCTGGCCTGGCTGCGCGGGCGCGGGATCGTGCCACGCATCGCCCCCGCCGGCGTCGGATCAAGCGAGCGCCTGGGCCGCCACCGCTGGAAGATCGAACGGACCCTGCCTGGCTGTTCGGCTACCGGCGCCTGACCGTCCGCTACGAACGCAACGGCCACCTGTTCAACGCCTTCCTCGTCCTCGCCGCCGCCATCACCTGCTACAAGAAGCGCACCAAATCGCCCACGAAAAACACGCTCTTAAGGGAACCAGCAGGGATGCCTATCGTGCTGTGCCGCAACGGGTGGTCGGTGCAGGTCCCCGGGATGCCGGGGCGATTGATCGCGACGACCGGACCATCGAAGTGTGGAAGTAGCAGATGTGGCCGCAGGGGGACTGACGCGCATCGACCACGACTTCGGTTGCGCGTGCTGCTGCGATCCGCCGGCTCTGGCGCCCGGCCCCAAGTCCAGCACCGTGACGGATATAAGAACATAATGGTCGGACCTTGCGATGCAGCCGCAGCACGGCGATGCCGTTCGCGCATCACCCGCTCTATCCGCTTGTGGTTGATCTAGACCGCCACAGGGGCCGCCCTCAACCCCACACCCGCCATCAGTCGACCGGTTGGTTATGCCCATTGTAGAGTTCAGATTCGTCTCGGCATCTGTTGGGTGGCACAGTGAATACCGCCTCCGCCTTCAGCGAGGGCGTCAACCGGAAATTGCACGACCTTGCGGCCCGGGTAAAGGTCACGCACAATGGAGGCGGCGTTGGCGTCAGCCTTCCGGTCCCCGAAGCATGGCATGACGACGCCATCGTTGACCACGTAGTAGTTAACGTAGCTAGCCAGGAAATCCTGCCCGCGGGCGCCGATGTCGACTGGCTCGGGCAACTCTACGATCTCCAGTAGTTTCCCATGGGCGTCAAGGGCTTGGCCCAAGACGCCATGGGCCTGGTCGTAGACCTTGACCCACGGCGCATTCTCGTTTGGAGTGCTCATGACTAGGACGCCTGGTTCGGTGAACCGTGCCAGAGCGTCGATGTGGTAATCGGTGATGTCGTGGCCTTTGACGCCTTCGACCCAAAGTACCTTGGTGACACCTAGAGTGGTCTTCAATGCGGCTTCGATGTCTTCGCGTGATCTTCCGGGATTGCGATTCGCGTTGACCAGAGAACTTTCGGTCGCAACCAGGGTGCCCTGGCCGTCGACCTCGATGGCTCCGCCTTCACCGGTTATCGGCGCCTGGATACGCTCGATACGCTCGCCGGTGAGGATCTCGCGGGCGACCTGCCGGTCATGGTCGTGAATCTGCTTGTCGCCCCAGCCGTTGAAGTTGAGATCGATCCCGGCGATGCTGCCGGGCCCCAGTACGAAACTCGGTCCGGTGTCCCGCACCCAAAGATCGTCTACCGGGATCGACACGACATCGATCTCCGAAACGCATGAGTGCCGGGCGGATTTGACGTCTCGACGATTGGCCAGAAGGACCACCGGCTCGAACTCGGCGATCGCTCTGGCGATCCTTGCGATATCTTCCCGAACCTCGGCCACATGCGATTTCCAGACCTGCCGGGTAGGCCAAGCCATGAAGGTGTGCTGGTGAGGGTGAGGTTCAGCAGGCATGCGCAACGACTGGGAACCCACTACTGCCGGAGCGGTCCGGCCCTCGTCAGGGTGGTCACTCTGCTTAGTTTGCAGGCGCTGAGTGCTCCATTTGTTAGTGCAACCGCTGTCGCTTGCAGCGCCTGACGTCGTGACAGGTTCAGGTTCATATGGCCTCCTGGTTGGGAACCGGTCAGACGGGTGCACAGGACGTGATCGAAGCAGGGTCGGCCGCCCCGCGAGCGCACCCGGCACGCACATGTCGTCTGTGGTTGTGCTGCGGGACCTTATCCGGCGGTGCTGGCGGTCCAGTCGACCAATGGCGGCCGGACTGTGGAGCACAGCGGCTGGCCGTGGGGGTCGGTGAGCCGGAGCCTGGTGATGAGACGCCCGTAGCGGCGAGCGGTTTGGAGGGTGGCGGTGTCAACGGCGTCGAGCATCAGTTTCGCTCGGCGGAACATGGTGAAGGCGCCTGTGTGGTCGACCGTGCCCCAGGTGAGGTAGATGAACCGCTTTCCTGGTGTGCCGTGGATGTGGGGGCCTTTGATGTCGATGCCCGTGGGGCTGGAGACAGCGGTGGCGTTCAAGGTCCATGTGGCGGTGGCGGCGTCGCCGGGGTGTAGGTCCAGGGGTTCGTTGGGGCGCTGGCGTTGCTGGATGCCGACATGGATGTTGCGGTACGGGGGCATGTCGGGGGTGGGCGCCCACTCTCGCCCGGGCAGGTCGGACGCCTCGATGCGGATCTGGATGCCGGCGGGCTCCGCTCGGGATCGACGCGGGCGGCTGACTCCGGTGACCGGCCGCAACATGGCGGCGACCTGGTCGTGGGCGGGGCTGTGGGCGGGCCTGTTGGGCGGCTCGCATGTCTGCAGGGCGGTGCGCCGGTGCACGGGGTCGCGTAGGTCGGGGTCGGCGCCGTGGCGGAGAAGCCGCCGGACGGCCTCGGGCCTGCCGTTGCCCGCGGCGGTGTGCAGGGGGAGCCGTCCCCATTCGGCGTCGGCCTCGTTGATCGGGGTTCCGGCGGCGACGAGTTCGTCGATGACGTCCAGACGCTGGTGGTCGGCGGCGAACGTCAGTGCGCGGAGCCTGCTCTGCGGGGTGCACCGCGCCAGCGGCCAGGCGGCGATGTCTCCCGCGGCGGCGGCGGTCTCTAGGTCGTGAACGCGAGCGCCCGCGGCCACCAGGACGTCTAGGACCTCGGTCATCCCGAAGACCGCGGCGTGAACCAGGGCGGTGGCGCCGGGGACGCCTCCGGAGTCGGGGGCGGAGACGGCCTCAAGGTCGGCGCCGGCGGAGACAAGCACACCGGCGACCTCGGCGTCGCCGTAGCTGGCGGCAGTGATCAACGGGGTTTCGGGGTCGCCGGGGCGCCCGTTGACCGGCGCACCCGCCTCGATCAGGGCCCTGGCGATGGCGCCGGTGCCGGGCAGTTCGTCGGGCAGGCCGAGCCAGTCGTGGTTGAAGCGCATCATCGTGACGTAGCCGAGTGGCTCTTCGTGGGCGTGGTCGGCCCAGCGTTCGAGGTGGCTGGTGGCCATTTCCGGATGCAGGGCGAGCAGTTTTGTCAGCCGGGACAGATCCCGGCTGTTGAGTACGTCCCGGCGCTCGACTTCCAGCTTCATCTTCGTCCAGCTGGTGAAACCGTGTTCACGGGCGAGCGCGAGTTGGGCGGAGGCCAGGATGGTCTGGTGCGAGACGGTGTGGATCCGCGCCGTGGCTTCGCTGTCGCCTTGCTGGGCGTCCCGCAGGAGTTCCTTGGCCTGGTGGCGGAGCTGGTCCAGGTCGGGACGGGCCGGCAGATCGCGCATGACGTCTCCCTCGTCACCCCGTGGTCCGCATGCGGGGCCGAAGAGATCGTCATCGTCACGGCCTTGCGTGGAGATATGGAGGTGGACTCTGTCCTGCCCGCGGACCCGGTGGCGCCCTCCCTCGCCGGATACCCACACTATACGAAGGAGCGCTCGTTGATCCGCCCCCGCAGCGCTTTTGGCTACGGCGACCGCTGAGGTTGGGTCGCGAGATGATGTTTGGGGGTGTCGCGTTGACGGTGGACGCCCCCTTGCCCCCGGGTCGTGCTGGTGTGCGCTCGGGCGGGGCGTTCTCTGTCCATACGGTCACCGAGCTGGGTGTCCGCCCGGGTTCCCATTCCCCCGGCTCCGATGACAGGCCGCCCGGCGATGGTCAAGGCTGCTCACGACGTAGGCCGCGCCGGAGCCGGTCGGTAGTTCATGGGGTCCGCTTTGCGTACATCGAGGGTTTGCAGGAACTGCGGGATCATCCGGTTAGTGCCGCGGTGAGCGCGGCGGTGGTGGTCCGGTAGACCGACAGCAGGTCCAGCCTGTGGTCGGGGAAGTTGACGACGGTGACGCGCTTGGCCTTGATGGACGACAGCGCGTCGGCGCCGGGCATCGCGGAGTTGTCCAGGACCAGGCCGGGCTTCTTGGCGGCGAGGCCGGCGACCTGAGAGGCGGTCGGGGGTTGCGGCCCGTAGGTGCCGACGGCTTCGGCGCCGAGCAGTTCCGCCGCCCAGCCGACGAAGCCTGGGCGACCACGGGAGGCTTCCCCGCTTTGTCATAGGCGGCCGCGGCCTTCTGCTTCTCGGCGGCGTAGGCGGCGTCGTACGAGGTCAGCCACTTGCTCGCCTGGGCGGCGGTGCCGAACTCCTTGCCGAGCCTGGTCACCTCCTTTCTGACGATGTTCGGGGAGTTGTCGAGCTGGAGTTCGACCATCTCGGCCTTGGAGCCGGCGGCGGACTTGAGCTTGGGGGCGAAGCCTTCGAAGGCGGCGTACAGCACGAAGTCGGCACCGGCGACCTTGGCGATGTCGGACGGCTTGGGGTCGTAGTCCGGCGGGTGGCTGATGCCCGGCGGCACGATGACGTCGACGTCCCGGGCGTCGGCCGCACGAGCGAACGCGGCCTCCCAGGTGGAGGCGGCGACCACCCGGGGCCCGCCCTCTCCGGAGGCGGCGCCGTCTTCGGTTCCGCCCGATGAGCCGCACGCCACGAGGACGGAGGCCGCCGTGACGACAGCGGCCAGGCGTGCCGCGCCGCGTCGGTGCCGGTGGAACCTGTCGAGGAAGTTCATGGGTCAGGCTCTCGCTTTCGGTACGAGGTGGATCAGTAGGGTCAGTGCGCCGCCGAACAAGACCAGGACCGGGCCCGGCGGCAGATCGAAGAGCAGGGCGAGCGCGAACCCGCCCAGGTTGAACAGGAGCCCGCACCCGATCGCCCAGCCGGCCATCGAGGTCAGCGAGCGGCAGAGCTGACGGGCGGCCAGGGCGGGCAGCAGGGTCAGGGCGTCCACGAGCAGCGCGCCTGGCGACCGCCAGAGTCGCCAAAGGGCCACACCTTCGACCTGGCCATCCGGTGAGGTCTGTGGAGAGATCGCCCGGCTGGAACAAGGTGCGGATGCTCGCCAGGCGATGTCTCGCCATACGTAACCAAAAAACTACGTTGGGTGCGATTAGAAAAGCCCCGTTTCGGCGTCTTATACAGCAGAGCACCGACACGGAGGATGACTGTGGATGACCGTACGCGCAGCCAGGCCATCGCTTGGGCGAAGGCAGGCGACCAGGAGGCGTTCGCCGGGTTGGTCGAGAGTCACCGGCGAGAACTGCATGTGCACTGTTACCGGATGCTGGGGTCCTTTGACGAGGCTGAGGACCTGGTCCAGGAAACCTTCCTTCGCGCTTGGCAAGGCCGGGAGGGTTTCCGGGGCGGTCCCGGGTTTAGGGCGTGGCTCTACAGGATCGCGACCAATGCGTGCCTGGACTTCCTTTCACTGCACCCACGCCCGCTCCTGACCGCGGCCGGCCGGGAACGGGGGAGCGTCCCTCCGCCGGCGGCGGTGCCGTGGCTGCAGCCGTATCCTGACGGGTTGCTGAAGGAGATCCCGTCTGACCAGGATGAGCCGGAGACGGTGTTCATTGCCAAGGAAACCATCGAGTTGGCGTTCCTGGCGGCCATCCAGTACTTGACGCCCCGCCAGCGCGCGGTGCTGATCTTGCGGGACGTACTGGGCTGGTCGGCGAGAGAGACCGCGGAGTTGCTGGGGGTGAGCGTCCCCTCGGTCACCAGCGGCCTCCAGCGCGCTCGCCTTACCATGCGTACACATCTGCCGCAGCACCGGCTCGAATGGACGTCGGCAACCGATGCCGGGGACGTGGAGCGAGCCGTCGTGCAGCGTTATATGGACGCACTGCAGCGCGCCGACGAAGACGCCGTCGCACTAGTGCTGTGTGAGGATGCCAAGGTCGGCCACCAGGGCGGATCCGGAGGACACACCGGGGCGGAACCCGTCTGGTTCGAGGGCCGCGAGGCGGTCATCGAGGCGTGGGCGCCGATTCTGCACGGGCCTGACGCGCAAGATCTGCGCTTCATCCCAACCAGAGCGAATATGCAGCCTGCCGTCGCCACCTACGTCAGCAACCCCGGTGCATCGGACTTCCGAGCTTTCGCCCTGGCCGTGCTACGCGTCGAGGGCGAACTCGTCGCGGACGTCACGATCTTCGGCTCCAAAGCCTTTGCCGCCTTCGAGTTGCCGGAGGCTCTGTGACCCAACCCAACGAACCATTCATACACCACAACAGGAGGATAGGACCCATGCTGCTCGAAGGAAAGAACGCCATTGTCTACGGAGGCGGAGGAGCGATCGGGGGAGCCGTCGCCCGCACCTTCGCTAGGGAGGGTGCGACGGTTCATCTAGCCGGGCGCACCCAGGCCAAGCTTGACAGGGTTGCCGCGGACATGGCCGCAACGGGGATGAGCGCTCACACCGCGCAGGTTGACGCGCTCGACGAACAGGCAGTGGACCAGCATGCCGCTGCTGTTGCCGACCGTGCGGGACGTATCGACATCTGCATCAACATGGTGGGGATCGACGTCGGAGACCAAGGAGTACCCCTGATGGCCATGTCGGCGCAGGAGTTCCTCGACCCGATCACCGCCTACCTACGTACCAACTTCGTGACCGCTAGGGCCGTGGCGCGGCATATGCTCGAGGCGCGGGCTGGGGTGATCCTCTCGGTATCGCCACCGATGGCCCGCATGCCGGTCGCGCTCTCGGGACCGTTCGGGATGGCCGAGGCGGCGACCGAAGCTTTGTGCCGGCAGTTGGCCATGGAACTCGGTCCGTCCGGTGTCCGTGTAGTCGGTCTGCGATTGAATGGCATCCCGGAGTCTGCAGTGGAACTCGGTTCCCACACGCGTGGGATGTGGGAACGCGCCGCCGAGCGGCTCGGCGTGCCGTTCGAACGCCTGCTGGACGAGGTGGGAGGGGGCGGCCCGCTACCGGGACCCCTGACGGTGCAACAGGTCGCCAACGCCGCCGCCTTCCTGTCCTCTGACCAGGCCGAGGGTATGACGGCCACCGTCGCCAACCTGACTGCAGGTGCTTCCATCGACTAGGACAGCCGCATGATAGCTCGTACGCTCAGTGGCAACCCCGCGCGAGTAGACCGTGTAGGTAACCATTCCATTGCTTGCATGATCTGTATGAGGTGCTGCCGGGGGCAGCACCGTGAGTCTGCCCCGATAGCGGCTCCCGCGCTGCCCGAAGAGCCCCAGGCTTCACGCGCCCTCGGCCGTTGCCAGCAGCGCTAGGTTCGCCCACGATGACCACAGTAACGAGCAGCAGCGACCGCTGACCATGCAGCGTTCGTGTTCCGCTACGAGAGATCACGAAACGAGTGGCCCGTTGCGCAACTGCGGTACTCCTTCGGTGGTGTGATGATCCTAAGGTTGGGTATGGCACTCCCTGTGTTTCGCGTTGCTCCAGGTCAGGCCGCTGGCGGCCACCGGAGCCGGAAAGCGCGATACGTCAATTCAGGATCAGTGCAACTATCCGCGATTCTCACCATCAGCTCATAGATAGTGCTTTGATGCCAGTTTGTCTCACGGGGTAGATCTAGATCTTCGGGCCTCGGAAGCGGACGCTTGTGGAGTGGGGATGTTTGTTGAGTTAGTCCAGGGCAGGACGCACGATCCGTCGGAACTACGAGCAGCCACTGACCAGTTGGCGCCAGCAGAAGGATGCCCTCGCGGCCGTCTTCCTGTTCGTCGCCCTCGGATTCTGGCTACTAACGCTCATTCTCATGGCAACTCTTCAGGATGCCGCGTTCGATCCAGGCGCCCCACCGTTCTTACCGCACTCGCCGCCTTCGCGGTGGCGGCGACCGGAGCATTGATCACGATAATTCGCGCTGTACTCTCTCGCCGACCAGACAGCCGAGCGTGAATCCGACGCTCCCGAACCGCTGCGCCCCTGCGGAGACAAACGACACCCCAGCACTCGTGACGGGCAGGACGACGCCGAGGCGGTATGGGGCATGGCACAACAGTCACCTTCCAGCCGCGCTGTTACTTCCGCGACGTCAGGTTAGAGGAGGTCGTTGTCGCGGGCGTAGAGGGCGGCCTGGGTGCGGTCGCGCAGGCCCAGGCGCTGGAGGATGCGGGAGATGTGGTTCTTGATCGTGCCCTCACTCAGGTAGAGGCGCGCGGCGATCTCCTTGTTGGTGGCGCCGGCGGCGACGAGGCGCAGGACGTCGGTCTCGCGGGGGGTGAGCAGGCCGGGGTCGGGGAGGGCGGCGGCGAGGCGGCGGGCGATCGTCGCGTCGAACTGGGCGATGCCGGAGCAGGCGAGGCGGACGGCGGCGGCGAGTTCGGCCGCCGGCAGGTTCTTGAGCAGGTAGCCGGCCGCTCCGGCGCGCATGGCCTGGACGATGTACTCCTCGTCGTCGAACGTGGTTAGCATCACGACCTTGCAGGACGGGGCGCGGCCGAGAACCGCGGTGGTGGCCGTGACGCCGTCCATGCCGGGCATGCGGACGTCCATCAGGACGACGTCGGCGGACGCGGCCAGGTCGACTGCGGCGGCGCCGTCGGCCGCGGTGCCGATCACCTCGATGCCGGGCTGGATGCCGAGAAGGGAGGCGATTCCCTCGCGGACCAGTTCCTGGTCGTCGACGACGAGGACACGCACGGGGTTCACCAGGACACCCTGATCGAGATCGTGGTGCCGGCGGGGGTGCTCGCCAGGTCGAGGTAGCCGCCGAGTTGTGCGACACGTTCGCGCATGCCGCGTAGTCCGAATCCTTGTAGTCCGAATCCTTCGCGCAGGTCGAAACCCTGGCCGTCGTCGGCGACGGTGAGGCTCGCCCCGGAGTCGTCGTAGGCGAGGGAGAGCCGGACGTTGGTGGCGCCGGAGTGGCGGCAGGTGTTGGTCAGGGCCTCCTGCGCGGCACGGTAGAGCGCGGTGAGGGAGGTCGTCGGGCGTCCGGTTTCCTCGCCGGTCACGTCGAGGGTGATGGTGAGGCGGTCGCCGTTGAGGTGGTCGATCAGTTCGGTGAGGGCGTCAGTGAGGCAGAAGGGCCGCCGGCCAAGCGTGCGCACCGAGTGACGGACCTCGGTGAGCGCTTGGTCGGCCGACCAGCGGGCGTTGGCGACGGCGTCCCGGGCGCCGGGCGGGTCGAGTTCGGCGAACGCGGTGGCCTTCTCCAGTTGGACGGCGATCGCGGTGAGGTGGTGGCCGAGGCTGTCGTGGATCTCGCGGGCGAGCCGGTTGCGTTCCTGGGCGGCGGATAGGGCCTCGACCTCCTGCATGACCTGTTCGAGCCGGACGCGGGCCTGCCGTTCGCGGACCGCGACGGCCGCCATCGTGATCGCGAGGACGATGCCGAGGGCGAACATCACCAGGTCGGAGACGTACTCCGCGCGGGTCTGCCAGCCCGGGACCCGGATGGTGAACACCACCGGCAGCGCGGCGGCGCAGGAGGCGCCGAGGATGATCGCGATCCGCCGTCCGAAGGTGAAGTACGCGCTGAACGGAATGAGCACGAACAGGACCCGCGAGACCCCGGAGCTGTCGAGCGCGTTGACCGCGATATAGAGCGCCGTTCGAGTGATGAGGAGAACGGCCGCTGGAATGTGCCGTTCGAGGACGTCGAGTCCGATCAGCAGGAGCAGAAGCGCGGAGAATCCGGCCTGTCGGGCAGAGGGGTCGGCGTCCACGAGCGCGTAGTACACGCCTCCGGCCAGTACTGCCAGGCAGAGGAGGGGCGACACCCAGGGCACCGGGCGCGTCGAGGACATGAGGGGAGACTACATGGGGCGTGGGCGCCGAGCCGCCGGGCGGAACGGAGTCCGGCCAGAAGTCATGTGCCGTTCGGCCTACACGGGTCCGGCCGTTTCGCACTTATCCGCGAATGGCGACGCTCATTACGGTGCGTGATGTCTCTCACGGAAGGTGTTCGAGATGTTGCGTGCCATGATGCTCGTCCCGGTCCTGCTGGCCTCCCTGGCGGCGCCGGCCGCCGCGGCGGATTCGGAATGCGGTGACCGAGGGCTTCGGGTTCCGGGTGCCGTGCGTTCCACCGTGGTGTGCCTACCGGACCTCACGACGGCGGGGACGGTTCCGGGCGGGTACACCGATCCGACCGACTGGGAGGGCTTGGAGGCTCTTGGGACGGTCAATCCGTCGGGCGTTCCCGGAATCCAGATCGACGGCTATTTCCCGGACTCGTCCAAGACCAATCCGACCCACGGGTGGAACCACGATTCGCAGTTCGTCATCCGCTTGCCGCACCGCTGGAACGGCGGCCTCGTCGTCAGTGGTCCGCCCGGCGTCCGGGAGCAATACGCGAACGACCGCATTATCGGCGACCATGTCCTGGCCAGGGGATACGCGTTCGCGGCAACGGACAAGGGCAACACCGGGCCGTCCATCTACAAGGACGGGCGCCGACCAGGTGACGCCATTCAGGAATGGCACCTTCGGATGGCTCAGTTGACGTTGGCGGCCAACCGCGTAGCGGCGCAGAAGTACGGTCATGCACCGCGCTACACCTACGCTGCGGGGCTGTCCGCGGGAGGTTATCTGGTTCGTGGCCAGCTCGAACGATTCCCATGGCTCTACACGGGCGGCGTCGATTGGAACGCGGTGTTGTTTACCCCCGAAGGGCCGAGCCTGCTGACGACGTTGCCGCCGGCCCTGCGCGCTTATCGCCGGTACGCGGCGGGCGAGTCCGGAGCGCACGAGGAGATGCTCGCCGCCGGATATCCGGCGGGCTCGGAGCCGCTCTGGGGTTATCACTACAAGAACCTCTGGGATTTCCTGCAGCGCATTCTGCGCGAGGAACTAGACCCGTCCTACGACGGTGCGAAAGAGGCGGGGACAGCGTTCTGTGCTGAGGGCACGGGCGCGGGATGCGACACTGACTACGACTACGGCTCCCGCCCGCGGGAAGTGTACGCGGCCATGCGGCGTGTCTCGCTGACAGGGCGGATTCTGCGTCCTCTCATCAGCGTCCAGGGCACGCTCGACGTGCTGACGCCGATCAGCAAGGCCGGCGATGTGTACGCCGATATGGTCCGGAAGGCCGGACGCGGAGACCTCCACCGCTACTACCGCGTGCCCGGCGGCACCCACACCGATGGTCTGAACGCCGCGTTTCCCACGCTCGTGCGGCCAATGGAACCAGACTTCCTGACCGCCTTCGACCGGCTCGCGTCCTGGACACAAAACGGCACCGAGCCGAAGTGACCAACCTGGGCCTCCGTCCCGTCCTCCCACAGCCGGACGGAGGCCCAGCCGACTTATCGCGCGCAATCCGGTCCTGAACGGCCCAAATCACTCCCGTTACTCGGCTCGCCGGCGCGGAAAGCGGGGCGCCTTGGCCCACCAGAACCACCCGCAGCGTCTGCACGGCGTCCCGCCTGACGTCCAGCTGCCGATTTCGTCTTGCCTGACCGGGGGCACGGTGACGAGATACGCAGAAATCGGCGTGATGACGTGGTCGGCGTAGGCCTAGAAGACTGCTGAAGATCTTGTGAGGGGCTGTCCGGCCGTGGGCCGGACAGCCCTGTGTGGTCAGGCTTGGGCCGAGGACAGATGCCAGGTGTGGTTGGTTCGGGTGAGTCCGAGGTTGATCAGGCGGCGGAGGTTGAGGGCGGCGGCTCGGGTGTGGAGCCAGGCGTCGGCCTTGATGGTGCCGCGGTGGCGCAGGCGGCGGTTGCCGTGGTGGACGAGCCAGGCGACGGCGCGTTCGACTGGTGGTCTCCAGTGGCGGTAGTCGGCTTGCCAGGCGGGGTCGTCGGCCGCCTGTCGGCGGGCGGCGGCTTGGAGGTCGTGGTGGGGGCGGATGGTGAGGATCCGGCCGGTCTTGGCTTGGGTGCACCGCTCGCGCAGGGGGCATCCGGTGCACAGTTTGCCGAAGGTGGCTTTGCGCTGGTGGTGGCGTCCGCCGGGGTCCGATAAGGGGGTGGTGTGCCCGGCGGGGCAGGTCACGGTGCCCCCGGTGGTGTCGATGGCGAAGTCGTCCAGGGTGAAGCCGCCGGGGATGGCGGGCCGCAGCGGGGCGGGCTTGATGAACAGCCGGTGCCCGGCGGTGGTGAGGGCGTGGCGGGCCTGGCCGGTGGAGTAGGCGGTGTCGCCGAACACCTCCACCGGTGCCTGCTCGCAGGCGAGCAGGTCCAGGCCGACGAGGGCCTCGTGGTGGGCGGCTCCGGCGCCGGGCCGCAGGGCCACGGCGGTGAACAGGCCGGTTTCGGGTTCGACGGCCAGGTGGGCCTTGAAGCCGTCCTGGCGGTGGCTGCGGGTCTTGTGGACGTGCCGGGCCTCGGGGGCGACGGTCGAGATCACCCGGTCTGGGGCGGTGCCGTCGGTGATGCGCCAGCGCCCGTCGCGGCCGTCGGACCCCTCGGCCGGCTCGACGTCCTGCCCGGCGACCAGGGCCAGCAGGCCCACCGCGTTGGCGGCCGCCTCGCCCAGTTCCTGCTCGGGCAGATGGCCCAGCAGCCGCAGCGCGTCACCGACCAGGGCGTCCACCAGGCCGGCGCGGGCCTGCTCGTCGTTCCAGGCGATGCGCGGTTTGCCCGGGTCGGTGTAGTCGTGCGCGGTGCACGCCGCCGCGGCGACCTCGGTCGCCCCGGGGACGTGGCGGATCACTGAGCGGACGGCGGCGATCAACTGGGTGACGGTGTCCTGGGTGGCGACCGCGTCGTCCAGCACTGTGGAGTCCAGCGCCCGGCGGTGCCTGCCGGTGAGCAGGCCGGTGGCCCGCACCACCTCCCGCACGGCCTCGAACACGCGGTCGGGCTGGGCCGAGCGTGCCAGCCGGCGGCGGAAGTAGGCCAGCAGCGAGGCATCGAACGCGGTGTCGTGCAGGCCGAGCCCGCAGGCGGCCTTCCACCGCAGGTCACACCGCAACTCCTGAACCGTCTCGAAGTCCGACAGCCCGTGCAGGGCCTGCAAGGTGATCGCCGCGGCCAGGATCTGCGGCGGCATCGACGGCCGCCCGTTCGCCGAGGGATACATGTCGGCGAACATCCCCGCTGGGAACAACGCGCCACGGTGCTCGGCAAGGAACGCGAACACGCTCCCCGCCGGGATCAACTCCCGGCACGTCTCCCACACATCCGGACCGACCGTCTCCCCAGCCCACTCACCCATCACCACAACACAACACACTGGCCCCGCCGCGTCCGCGGCGGGGCCAAACACCAAGATCTTCAATAGCCTTCTAGGGCCTGTTTCGGCTCACTGCTCTGGCTTGGCGGGACGGCACTGCGCAGGCACTCAGCGCGGCAGGCCGAGCGCCGAGCCCTTCGGCAGCAGGCCGTGCAGGAAGTTCGCCTCCGGGATGGGTGAGACGGCCACCTCGCCTATGTCGAGCGCGTCTACCAGCGTGCCAGTACCGGCGCCAAAGCGATCATCGTCTGGGACGCCACCGGCAACCGGCAGGACGCGTGGTTTCACGACTGGCCCGGCATCCCCACCGGGACCTACCTTCTGCTCGCCGGAACCACCGGCTACGGCCCCCATAACCACAACCCCTGGGTCTACTACGTCCGACCCGGCCAGGTCCTCTCCATGATCTGAGCGATGCCGGCCCTGGTGTCAAGCGGTGGGGCAAAAGTAGCGGGTCGAGATCACCCTGGGTTCGCGCTCGGAACCCAGACCACGGTCACGGGCCGCGTCGCCGGGGGCATCGAGAGCCTGGCGGACGCCCCCGCGCGAGCGTGCGAGCCGGGAGGGTGGCGTACGGGTGGATGCGCTGTTCACCGGCGGGCAGGGCCCGGACGGTCGGCGAGACCCACGCGCTGAGTTGAGTCAGCGCCAAGGGCCGGGGATGCGCCATGGTTGACATCCCGCTGTTTAGCTGTTCGAACGGCTGGAGGGCAAGGCCGCGATCTTCCACGAGCCCCACGGCGCCGACTCTGCGTACAGCGTCTCGATCGCCTTGGACGACGACATCCCCGTTCCACCCCGGTGCGGCCTCCAGCCCACCCGCGATCTCTGATCGCTCCGACCGTCCCGTCTGCCGAGGGCCGCGCGGGCTGTCCGGGCGCCCCACCACTTGCCACGGACGGCCGAGCAATACCTCAACGGCGCTTTCGGTGCCTCCGCCTGCACGGCCACGGCGCGAAGGAAACCCGGGTGGTCGCTTCGTTCCGCAGGTGGCTGGCGTCCGGGGCTTGGACTCTGGTCACGCTTGCGGACAAGAACACCGACGTCGAAGCCGTCCGGGGTTCGGAAGCACCGTAGGAGCGGCGCCCGCGGGATCGGGGCGCGCAGAGATCCACAGTGGGTTCGACGTGCTGCGCGACGAGGGCGGACGCATACGCCGCCGCCCTGCGCGTCGCCGAGGCTCCGGTGGTCCACCGCCGGTGGCAGCCGCTGACCCACGGCTTCTTCGGGCTCGGCGGCGTTTCGGCAGCGCGGACCGGGGCCTTCCGCCAGGCCGCCGGCCTGCGGGCCGTTCTCACAGCCGGTCAGGATGGCGCGAGCGCGGCGGCGAACCTGGACGTGATCCACTGAGGGTCGGTGATGGCGGTGCCGACGACGACGCAGGTCGCGCCCGCGCCGAGCGCCGTCGCCGCCGACTCCGGCGTGTGGTACCGGCCCTCGGCGACGATCAGCGCGTCCGGCAGTGCGTCCCGAAGCTCGCTGATGAGTCCGAGGTCGGGGCCGTCGGGGGGTGGGTGGGGACGGGTGTAGCCGGAGAGCGTGGTGGCGACGGCGTCGGCCCCGGCCGCAGCGGCGGCGACGCCCTCGTCGAGGGTGGACACGTCCGCCATGAACAGCGCCCCCTCCTCGTGCACGGCCTGGATGGACGCGGCGAGGGCGCGGCCGTCGGGGCGCGGGCGGAACGTGGCGTCGGCGGCCACGACGTGCGCGCCTGCGGCGGTGACCGCGCGGGCCGCCTCGACCGTGGGGGTGATGAAGACGCCGGCGGTCCCGTTCTTGGTCAGGCCGATGACCGGGACGTCCACCGCGGCGGCGACGGCGGCCACGTCGGGCACGCCGCCGACCCCACCGCAGCGGATCGCGGCGGCGCCGCCCGCGGCGGCGGCCCGCGCCATCCGGGTCAGGGCGGCGGTGTCGCGCAGCGGATGGCCCTCCCCGGCCTGGCAGGACACGATCAGCCGGCCGGCGACGGCGGCGGCGAAGGTCTCGGGGGTCATCGGCGGCTCCCTCGGGGTGCGGTGGCAGTCATCGCGAGCAGCGCCGCGCCCACCAGCGGGGCGTCGGTGCCGAGGCGGGCGGGGACGATCGGCGTCGCGCGCAGCGGCGGCAGCGCCTCCGCGCGGAACGCGGCGACGACGGCGTCCAGGAACGGGGCGCCGATCTGCGCGACGCCGCCGCCGATCACGACGGCGTCGGGGTCCAGGACGGCGAGCAGCCCGGCGAGCGCGCGGCCGAGCAGTGTGCCCGCGCGGGGCGCGTCGCCGGTGGCGGCGATGGCCGGGCCGGACGCCACGGCCTCCAGATGGTCGCGCCTGCCGCAGCCGCACGGCACCGTCCCCCGTTCCGGGACGAGCAAATGCGCGATCTCCCCGGCGGTGCCGTGCGCGCCCTGTTCGAGGGCCCCGGCGACGGTCAGCGCGCCGCCGACGCCCGTCCCCACCGAGACGTGCAGGACCCGGTGGTGGCCCGCGGCGGCCCCCGCCTTCGCTTCGCCGCAGGCCATGGCGCGGACGTCGTTGACGACCGTGACGGGCAGGCCCGTGCACTCGGCGAGGATCTCCCGGACGCGCGTGCCTGCCCATCCGGGCAGGATGTCGGTGGCCGCGACGACCGTGCCGGTCGCCGGGTCCACCACGCCCGGCGCGCCGACGCCGAGGGCTCGGACGGGAACACCGGTGAAGCCGTCCAGGAGCTCGGCGGCCGCCGCGAGCACGGCGTCCCCGCCCCCGCCGGGCGTGGGGACGCGGGCACGCTGCAGGACCGTTCCACCCTCGTCCACCAGCGCCGCCGCGATCTTGGTGCCGCCGATGTCGAGGGCTGCGCACGCCCCCGCGCCGGGCACGGTCACAGCAGCCCGGCCGCGGCGAGCCCGCGCCGGACCCGCTCGGTCTCCGCCGCGTCGAGCGGGATCTGCGGCGGGGCCGTGATCGGGCAGTCGATGATCCCGCGCAGGTGCAGGGCCGCCTTGAACGAGCCGAGGGCGGACGAGCCGCGTCCCATCCGGGCCGGCGCGCCCGCGTCGACGATGCCGAACAGGCGCAGCAGCCGCTCCTGCTCGGCGCGGGCCTCGGCCCACCGTCCGGCGCGGCAGTGCCGGTAGAGCCGGACGTACCCCTTAGGATCGACGTTGCCGAGGCCCGGCACGACCCCGTGCACGCCCATGGCGAGTGCCGAGTCCACGGTCAGCTCGGTGCCGGTCAGGACGCTGAACCCGCTCGTGCCCTCGTCCCGCAGCGCGAGCAGCAGGGCGCGCAGACCGCCCTCGTCGCCGCTGGAGTCCTTCACACCGGCGACGACCCCCTCGGCCGCGAGGCGCAGCAGCATCGCGGGGTCCAGTTTCGAATGCACCGAGACCGGCAGGTCGTAGGCGAACACGGGCACCGGCGCCGCCGCGGCCACCTGGCGCAGGTGGGCCTCGACCTCGGCAGGGTGCGTGCGGGTGTAGAACGGCGCGGTCACGACGATGCCGTCGCAGCCGGCGCCCGCGGCGGCCCGGCCGTGCTCGATCACCCGCAGCGTTGCCATGTCGATCGCGCCGCCGAGCACCGGGACCTGTCCCGCGACGTGCTTGACGACGGTCTCCAGGACGGTGCGCCGGTGCGCGTCGGGCAGGAACGCCACCTCGCTCGTCGAGCCGAGCACGAACAGGCCGTCCACGCCGGCGCCGACGAGGTGGTCGACGAGCCGTTCGAGGGACGGGACGTCCACCTCCATCTCGGGGGTCAGCGGCGTGCAGACGGGCGGGACGACGCCGCCGAGCACGGGAGCAGCCGGCCCGTCCGCGAAGCGGGGGCCGGTGGGAGCGACGGTCACGGAATCTCCTGGGAAACGGTCGACAGCGCGAGGTGGGACGGGTCGGTGACGGGATGCAGGCACCGGTACCGGTGGGCGGGTTCGGCCGCCGCCGTGAACCCCGGCATGGCGGCGCCGCACGCGTCGGTGGCGCGCCAGCAGCGGGTGCGGAACGGGCATCCGCTCGGCGGGTGCACGGCGGAGGGCACGGGGCCGTCCAGCCGGATCGGCTCCATCGGGTCGAGCAGGCTGGGCGTCGCCGACATCAGCGCCCGCGTGTACGGGTGGCACGTCTCGCCGCGGGCCACCACGGCGGCCGGCGCCTCCTCGACGATGCGGCCGAGATACATGGTGACCACGCGGTCGGACATGCGGCGGACGGTCTGGATGTCGTGCGAGACGAACACCATCGCCAGCCCGAGCCGGTCCTTCAGGTCGAGCAGCAGGTTGAGGATCTGCGCCCGCACCGACACGTCGAGGGCGGAGGTGGGCTCGTCGGCGACCAGCAGCGCCGGTTCCAGCGCCAGGGCGCGGGCGATCGCGACGCGCTGCCGCTGCCCGCCCGACAGTTGCCCGGGCAGCGCCGGGGCGAGGTGCGGCGGCAGCCCGACCAGGGACATCAGCTCGCGGACGCGCTCGTCCCGCTCCGCCGGGGCGCCTCGCCCGTGCACGTCCAGCGGGTCGCGCAGGATCGTCCGGACGGGCAGCCGCCGGTTGAGGGCGGTGGCGGGGTCCTGGAACACCATCCCGACCGACGCGCCGATCCGCGTCGCGCGCTCGCGGCGGCTCAGCGCGCCGAGGTCCTCGCCCTGGAACCGGACCGTGCCCGAGGCGGGCCGGACCAGCCCGACCAGCACCTTCGCGAGCGTGGACTTGCCGCAGCCGGACTCGCCGACGACTCCCACCGTCTCGCCGCGCCCGACGGCGAGGTCGGCGCCGGTCAGCGCGTGCACGGCGTCGCGGCGGAACGGGGTGCCGCCGCGCACCGGCAGCCGCACGTGGATGTCGCGCAGTTCCACGACAGGGGTGGTCATCGTGCGTCTCCCGCCTTGGTCGAGACCTGGTCGGACGGTTCGGCGGGCTCGCCGGCCGGGTGGTGGCAGGCGAACGCGTGCCGTTCGGGGTCGCCGGACGGCTTCGGGCGGGCCGCCGCGCACAGCTCGGTCGCCGCGGGGCAGCGGCCGGTGAACCGGCAGCCCGCCGGGAACCGCGACGGCGCCGGGACGACGCCGGGGATCTGCTGCGGGCGGTCCCGGGCGGATTCCAGCGACAGGACGGCGCCGAGCAGCCCGCGGGCGTAGTGGTGCCGGGGCGAGGCGACGACCTCCGCGGTGACACCGGTCTCGGCGACCTGCCCGCCGTACATCACGACCACCCGGTCGGCGACGTCGGCGACCAGCGCGAGGTCGTGCGAGACGAGGATCAGCGCGAACCCGAGCTCGGCACGCAGCCGCAGCAGCAGCCGCATGACCGCGGCCTGCACGGTGACGTCGAGCGCGGTGGTCGGCTCGTCGGCGACGACGAGCCGCGGGTCGCGCGACAGGGCCATCGCGATCAGCACCCGCTGCCGCTGCCCGCCGGACAGCTCGTGCGGGTAGCTGCGCAGCGTCCGCTCCGGGTCCAGGCCGACGAGGTCGAGCAGTTCGGCGGGGGTCCGGGTGCCGCCGCGCCGGGTCAGCTGGCGCAGCTGGGCGCGGACGGTCATCGCCGGGTTCAGCGACGACAGCGCGTCCTGGTAGATCATGGCCATCTCGTGGCCGAGCAGCCCGCGCCGCTCGCGCGCGGGCATGGCGCGAAGGTCCCGGCCGTCGAACAGCAGCCTGCCGCCGATCCGCGCGCCGCGCGGCTCCAGCCCCATGATCGCCAGGCTGGTGAGGCTCTTGCCGCAGCCGCTCTCGCCGACGAGCCCGACAACCTCGCCGGGACGGACCTCCAGTGAGACCCGGTCGACCACGCCGATGTCGCCGTAGCGGTCGGGGAATCCGATGGTGAGGTCCTCGACGCGCAGCAGCGGCTCGCCGTACGGGAGGGGACGGGCACGGCCCGCGAGCCGCCGCCCGGCCTCCCGCAGCCCGGCGTCCGCGATCTCGCTCCGGGCGGGCGCCCGCACGGTCGCCGGGCGGTCGTCCGCCGTCTCCGGCTCCGCGCCGGGCGCCCGGCCCGCCGGCGCGGCCCAGGCGTCGGACACCCCTTCGGACAGGGTGTTCAGCACGAGCACCGTGATTAGGATGAACAGGCCGGGGAAGAACGTCGCCCACCAGCCGCCCGCGAGCACCAGGGACTTGCCGTAGGCGATGACGCTGCCCCACGAGGGGTTCGGGTCCTGCACGCCCGCGCCGATGAACGACAGGCTCGCCTCGAACACGATGGCGTTGGCCACGACGATCGTGCAGAACACCAGGATCGGCGCCGCGCAGTTGACCACGACGTGCCGCCGCAGGATGTGGACCCGTGCCGCGCCGATGACGCGTTCGGCCGCGACGTAGTCCTCGCCGTACTGGGAGAGCACGTTGGCGCGCACCACCCGCGCGATCTGCGGGACGTACAGGAACGCGATCGTGCAGATCAGCACGGGCAGGCTCGTGCTGAACACGGTGACGAGCACGGCCGCGAGCGCGACCGCGGGGAACGCCATGACCACGTCCAGGCAGCGCATCACGATCTCGTCGACGACGCGGTGCGCGGTGGCCGCCAGGGCGCCGAGCAGCCCCCCGGCCACGAGCGCCAGCGCGGTGGCGCCGAGCCCGATGGCGAGGGACCAGCGCGCCCCGTACAGGACTCGGGCGAAGACGTCCCGGCCGACCCGGTCGGTGCCGAACCAGTGCGCGCCCGACGGGCCCTGGCCGGCGATCCCGGTGGTCAGCGGGTCGTGCCGCGCCACCAGCGGCGCGGCGAGCGCGGCCAGGACGATCAGCAGCAGCACGAGCGCGGCGCGGGAGGCCGGCCGCAGCCGACCGAGCGCGCCTCCGGCCGCCTTCAGCGCGGTCATCGCGTCGCTCCCTTCAGCCGGGGGTTGGCGAACAGGTAGAGCACGTCCACGAGCAGGTTGACGATGAGGAACGTCAGCGCGATGCACAGCACGACGCCCTGGACGAGGGCGGGGTCGCCCGCCGTCACGCCCTGCATGATGAGGGTGCCGAGGCCGGGCAGTCCGAAGATCGCCTCCACCACGACCGCGCCGCTCAACAGGTAGCCGATCTGCAGCCCGAGCACGGTCAGCGGAGTGATCAGCGCGTTGCGCAGCACGTTGCGCCCCACCACGACCGTGCGCGGCAGGCCGCCGCCGACGGCGGTCCGCACGTAGTCGCGGTCGAGCTCCTCGACCATCGCGGTGCGCACGACGCGGGCGAGCAGCGACCCGACCGGGAACCCGACGGCGAGCGCGGGCAGCGCGAGGCTGCGCAGCCAGCCGCTCAGCGAGTCGGCCGGGTTGACGTACCCGCCGGTAGGGAACCAGCCGAGCCGCAGCGCGAACCACTGAATCAGCAGGATGCCGAGCCAGAACGAGGGCATCGCGACGCCCGTCATCGACACCACCCGGATGGCCTGGTCGGGCCAGCGGTCCCGGAACAGCGCCGCGGTCACACCGAGGGCCAGCGCGAACACCACCCCGGCCAGCACCGCCAGCAGGGTGAGCTGCAGCGTCAGCGGGAACGCCGTGCCGATCGCGTCGGTGACCGACCGGCTCGGCGGCGCCGTCACTCCGAGGTCGCCGCGCAGCAGGTCGCCCAGGAACCGCACGTAGCGGACGGGCAGCGGGTCGGTCAGCCCGTGCGCGGCCGCGTAGGCGTGCCGCGCCTCGGGCGTCGCCCCCTCGCCGAGGGCGTTGTAGGCGGGGTCGTTGGGGGAGAAGCGCAGCACGACGAAGACGAAGAGCGTGATGCCCAGCACCATAGGTACGAGGGTCAGCAGCCGTCCGGCCGTCATGCGCAGGATCGTTGTCATGGGTGGCGTCCGTTCTGCCGGGCGGCGTCAGCCGCGGCCGACGTCCAGGAACGACAGGCCGGTCGTCGACATCGGCCGGAACCCGGGCAGCGCCTCGCGCTTCCAGCCGGTGCCCAGCTTGCGGTGGAAGATCGGGTACAGCGCGGCCTGCTCGGCGACGACGTCGATCGCCTGCCGCCACAGCTCCTTGCGCGCGGCCGCGTCCGCCTCCCTGGCCGCCCCGTCCAGCAGGGAGACGACCTTCTTGGCCTCGGCGGTGCCGGAGTTGAAGCTGCGGTGCTCGGGCCAGGTGCCGACGTAGAACCAGCGCATGAGCAGGTCGGTGTCGTTGCCGAACACCGACGGGTCGCCGGGGGCGGCCATGACCTGGTACTTGCCGTTGTCGACGCGGTTGGCGTACTGCCCGCCGGACTGGCCCACGTTGAGCGTGGTGGAGACGCCGACCGCGTCCCAGCTCTGCTTGATCAGCGGCGCGCAGTCCTTGACGAAGTCGGTGTCGGTGGTGACGAGCTCGACCCGCAGGTCCTTGGCCCCGGCCTCCGACAGCAGCTTCTTCGCCTTGCCGGGGTCGTAGCCGTACACCGTGGCCGCCTTGATGTACTCGGGGTGCCCGGCGGGCAGGAAGCTTGTCGCGGCGACGGCGTTGCCCAGCAGCGCCGTCTTGATCAGCTTGTCGGTGTCCAGCGCGTAGTGCAGCGCCTGCCGGACGCGCACGTCGTCGAACGGCTTCGCCTTGCAGTTGAACATCAGGAACAGCAGGCCGAAGCTCTGCACCGACTGGACGGCCGCCGCCTTGGCCAGGGCGCTCGCGTTCAGGTACGGCACCGCCTCGATCGCCTGGACGCGTCCCGACTGGAGAGCGGTGACGCGGGCGGAGGGGTCGGCGAGCAGGAGCCACCTCATCTTCGCGACCTTCGCGGGCCGCGGGCCGTTGTAGGTGCCGGCCCTGACGAACGACAGCCCGTCGCCGGCGTTGGCGGCGGTCAGGCGGAACGGCCCGGAGCCGACCGGCAGCGCGTCGAACTTCTTCTGGTCCGCCTGGACGATCTTCTTCGGCACGATCCTGACGACGGACAGCCGCCCGGCGAACAGCGCGAACGGGTACTTGAGCTTGAAGTCGACCGTGCTCGCGTCGACCTTCTCCACTGCGTCCAGGAAGGGCAGGAACTGGACGAACAGCGAGGCGTTCTTCGGGTCGAGGACGCGCTCGAAGCTGAAGACGACGTCGTCGGCGGTGACCGCGGAGCCGTCGTGGAACTTCGCGCCGTCGCGGAGCGCGACCCGGTAGGTGGTGTCGTCCACCTTGGCGGGGGCGGCCTTCGCGAGCGCGTTGAAGGGCTGCCGGGTGACCGGGTCGAGGTCGACCAGCGGCTCCAGCACGTGCAGGTTGGCCGCGACCGCGACGGCGCTGGAGGCCGTCATCGGGTCGAAGCCGCCGGACAGGGCGTAGGCGAGGGCGGCCTGGATCGTGTCCTTGGCGCCGCCGGATCCGCCGGAGCCGGTGGAGGAGGGGCCGCCGCACGCGGTCAGGCCCGCGCTGATCGTCGCCGCCGCGCCGAGCAGTCCGGTGTAGCGCAGGAAGTCGCGGCGGCTCGTGTCGCCGCCGGGGCGCAGGTCGGTCACGTCGTCTCCCAAGTGAGGTTGGGGTTGCAGGGTAGTCGGCGCAGGTCGTAGGGGAGGTAGGACATCCAACGTCGTTCGTCGGTGTACGGTAGGCCCCGGTACCGGCGAGGTCAAGTGCCGGGCCGCGGACGAATCGAGCGGATGGGGAGCGTGGGCCGATGACCGCAGCGCGGACGCGGGGACGTGCGACGCGCGGCCGGAGCAGCCGGACCGAGGAGGTTCAGCAGCGGATCAAGCAGTTGATCCTGGAGCGCGGGCTGGCGGTCGGCGACCCGATGCCCACCGAGTTCGACCTGGTCGAGGAGCTCGACGTCAGCCGCAACTCGCTGCGCGAGGCGCTGAAGGCGCTCCAGGCCGTCGGCATCGTGGAGATCAGGCACGGCTTCGGCATGTACGTCGGGAGCATGTCGCTCGACGCGCTCGTCGACGAGCTGACCTTCCACGCCCGCATCTCCAAGCGGCAGGGCCGCGACGACCTGGCGCACCTGGTCGACGTCCGCGAGGTGCTCGAACGCGGCCTGGTGGAGCAGGTGATCGACCGCGGGCTGGCCGCCGGCAACACCGAGCTGGACGAGGTCATGCGCCGGATGAACGCCGAGGCGGACGCCGGGCAGGTCACGCCGGAGACCGACCGGATGTTCCACGAGCTGCTCTACCGCCCGCTCGCCAACCCCATCGTGAACCAGCTGCTCGGCGCGTTCTGGGACGTCTACCGGACGCTCCAGCACGACCTCGCGCCCGTGCGGCAGGAGGCGTCCGACGTCGCCCAGCGGCACCGCGACATCTACGAGGCACTGCGCGCCGGCGACCGCCGGGCCGCCGCCACCGCGATGGCCGCGCACTTCCGCGGCATCCGGGAACGCCTGGCGCAGGCGCGCGGAGACTGATCGGCGGGGGTTGACGGCCCCTCGCTCCACGTCTACCTTCATCGGACATCCTACATCCCACGTCCGAGGTACACGCCATGCACGCGTCCCCACGCGCCGCCACGGTCGCCGCCATCACCCTCCTGGCCCTGATGCCCGCCGCCCCCTCGCACGCCGCCGACCAAGCCGCCCTCGTCACGCAGGACTGCACATCCAGCCGCATCCAGGAAACGGTCGTCAACCGGACGTCCAGCCCCACCACCTTCACCCTGACCTGGCCGGGCACCGGCACCTGGACGGCCCGGGTCGCCGCCGGCGACAGCGCCAACTTCCACTTCACCAGGCCGTCCGGAACCGCCTACACCTTCCACACGACGACGCCTGAGGGCCTCGACCAGACCAACAGCGGCACACTCGACTGCACCAACGCGCTCAGCGCGCGCACCGCCATGGACTGCGGCGCACCCCACCGCCTTCGGCTCATCCTGGCCAACAGATCCCCGGCAGACCGCGCGTTCACCGTCACCTGGCCCGGACGCTCCAGTTGGACCGTCACCGTCCCTGCGGGCGCGGGCAACAACGACCTCTTCTGGACGGTCCCCGACAGGACCCCCTACACCTTCCGGATCTCCTCGGGCACCTGGAGCGACACCCTGTCAGGCACCTCCGGGTGCGGTCTCGGCTCCGGTACGCCCGGCATGAACGCCCAGACCGTCCTGACCACGTCCACCGTGATCGACGGCTTGGACAAGGCGGCCAAGTCCGTTCGCATCCCTGCCCTCGCCGTGAGCAACCACGGCACCGTGGTCGCCGTCATGGACGCCCGCGTGGACGGGAGCTACGACCTCGGCGGCGGCACCAACAACATCCAGCTCGCCATGACCCGCAGCACTGACGGCGGCGCGACGTTCTCCCACCCGAAGATCATCGCCAAGGCGCCCACGACCTCCGAGGGGTACGGCGACCCGAGCCTGCTCGTCGACCGGACCACCGGCCAGATCTTCTGCTTCTTCACCTACGCCCCCAAACCCGGCGTCGGCTACTCCGGCTCCACTCCCGGCGACACATCGGCGACCGCGACCACCAACACCCACATCCGCTACGTCACCTCGACCGACGACGGCGCCACCTGGAGCACCCCCGTCGACCTGAACCCCCAGGTCCGCAAGGTGGACTGGGCGGGCATGTTCGCCTCCTCTGGCCACGGGATCCAACTGGCCTCCGGTCGCCTGGTCCAGCCGATCGTCTACCGCGACGCCTCCGGCGACCACGCGGCCGACATCTACTCCGACGACCACGGAACGTCCTGGCACAACGGCACGACCGCGGGCTCAGGTGTCAACGAGAGCAAGGCCGTCCAGCGCTCCACCGGCCGCATCGCGCAGAACATGCGCTCCAACTCCGGCGGCGACCGCTGGTACTCCACCGCCCCCGACGTCACCGCCCCCTTCGGCGCCGCCTGGAACAGCGGCCTGATCGACCCGGGCTGCAACGGCGACGAGATCTCCTACCTGCGCCCCACCGCCGGCGCCCCGTCCCTGACGAACATCGCCCTACACAGCAACAACGCGGCCACGTCCCGCACCGGCCTCACCATCCGCGTGAGCCGCGACGACGGCGCGAGTTGGCCTCACGAAGCCCTCATCAAACCCGGCACCGCCGGCTACTCGACCATGGCCGTCCTACCCGACGGCACCACAGCCACCCTCTACGAGATAGCCGACACCGGCGGCATCGTCTTCACCCGCCAATCCCTGCGCTGGCTGGAGTCCTGAACCCAACGGAGGCCGAGGCCGAGAGCCTCGGCCTCCGATCCCGTGCCGAGGTTTTCACCGCCGGGTCGGTCAGGTGATCGGTCTCAGGCCGGAAGGGTGAGGGCCCGTCGTAGGATTTGCGGGCCTTAACCTGCCTGCAGAACGCCTCCGGAGGCGGACGATCGCGCCCCGCTCAGGGAAGATCCCGGCCACGTCGGTTCGCGGCGGATCTCCTAGTTCGGGCGATCCTGGGGATCATTCGACCAGATCTGCTGCCAGCGCTGGCATGGGAGGCGGGTGAAGCCAGCAGATCGAGTTCGGCCGCCTCCAGGTGCTCGACAGGTCGGGATGCTTGGCCTCCAGGCAGGTGTCCACGCGGGCATGGGCGTGGACCTCCACGTGCGCGGGCCTGTCGAAGATGAGTCGCAGCCCGACGTGTAGCGGTCGATGATCAAGTCGATGGCCCGATGTTCGGTCGAAGGCGCATTAGCGCGTCCGGCACCCTCGTGGGTCATCACTCATTCATCTCTTGACTGCTGTGACCTCTCGTTCTTAGCTTGCCAAGGCAAGGAAAGCGCTTTCTCATCCGTCGGTGGAAGACCCGAACCAGTCCATATGCCGCTACCACGCCGCGGTTCCGACGGCAGCCGCCGATGGCCGCGCTGACAGGAGGAACGGGATGGCACGCAGGTCCATCGGGATCGTCATGAACGGCGTCACCGGCCGGATGGGGTACCGCCAGCATCTTCTGCGCTCGATCCTCGCGATCAGGGAGCAGGGCGGGGTCCGCACGGCCGAGGGCACCGTGCTGTGGCCGGAGCCGGTGCTGGTGGGACGCAGCGAGGTCAAGCTGCGCGAACTGGCCGAACGGCACGGGCTGACGGCGTGGACGACCGACCTGGCCGAGGCGCTGGCGCGTCCGCACATCGACGTCTACTTCGACGCCCAGGTCACCTCCGCGCGGGTCGAGGCGATCCGCGCGGCGGTGGCCGCCGGCAAGCACGTGTACACCGAGAAGCCCATCTCGGAGGATCTCGACGAGGCGCTCGCCCTGGCGCGCCTGGCCGAGGAGGCCGGGGTCAAGCACGGCGTGGTGCAGGACAAGCTGTTCCTGCCGGGGCTGCTCAAGCTCAAGCGGCTGGTGGACGGCGGGTTCTTCGGCCGGATCCTGTCGGTGCGCGGCGAGTTCGGGTACTGGGTGTTCGAGGGCGACTGGCAGGAGGCCCAGCGGCCCAGCTGGAACTACCGCGCCGAGGACGGCGGCGGGATCATCCTGGACATGTTCTGCCACTGGCGGTACGTGCTGGACGGGGTGATCGCGCCGGTGCGGTCGGTGCAGGCGCTGGGCGCGACGCACATCGGCGAGCGGGTGGACGAGCACGGCAAGCCCTACGAGGCCACCGCCGACGACGCCGCCTACGGGATCTTCGAGCTGGAGGGCGGGATCGTCGCCCAGATCAACTCCTCGTGGGCCACCCGGGTGTTCCGCGACGAGCTGGTGGAGTTCCAGGTCGACGGCACGGAGGGGTCGGCGGTCGCGGGGCTGCGGCGGTGCCGCGTCCAGCACCGGTCGATGACGCCGAAGCCGGTGTGGAACCCCGACCTGCCCGCCACCGAGGACTTCCGCTCCCAGTGGCAGGAGATCCCCGACAACACCGAGTTCGACAACGGCTTCAAGGCCCAGTGGGAGATGTTCCTGCGCCACGTCGCCGACGACGGCCCCTTCCCCTGGGACTTCTACGAGGGGGCACGCGGCGTCCAGCTCGCCGAGCTGGGCCTGCGGGCGTGGCGGGAGGGCCGCCGCCTCGACGTCCCGGAGCTGACGCCATGACCAGCGGCTGCGTCGTCGCGCTGGATATCGGCGGTACCCGGATCAAGGCGGGCATCGTCGGCCCCGGACACGAGGTCCTGCTGGATCGCACCCGCGACACCGGGGCCGCCGAGGGGCGGACGCCGTGGCCGCGCGCGTGCTCGACCTGGTGACGGAGTTGCTCGATGAGGCGGAGGCGGGTGGGTGCGCCGCCGGCGCCGTGGGCGTCGCTGTCCCGGGCATCGTCGAGGAGGCCGCGGGCCGGGTGGTCCTGTCGGCGAACCTGGGCTGGCGCGACCTCGACCTGGCCGCCCTTCTCGCCGAGCGCACGGAACTGCCCATCGCGATCGGGCACGACGTGCGCGCCGGCGGTCTGGCCGAGTCGGTCTTGGGGGCCGGCCGGCACTGCCGCGATCTGCTGTTCCTGCCGATCGGGACGGGGATCGCGGGCGCGATGATCCTTGACGGCCGCCCGTACGCCGCCGGCGGCTACGCGGGGGAGATCGGCCATCTGCGTGTGGAGCCGGACGGCCGGCCGTGCCGATGCGGCGGCGGGGGCTGCCTGGAGCGGTACGCCTCGGCGGCCGCGATCGCCGGCGCCTACGCCGCCCGCGCCGGGGAGCCGGTGACCGCGGCCGAGGTCGCGGCGCGCGTGGCGGCGGGCGACCCGGTCGCCGTCGCGGTCTGGGGGGAGGCGGTCGAGGCGCTCGCCGTCGCCCTCGGCGCCTACGCCACGGTCTGCGCGCCGGAACTGGTCATCGTCGGCGGAGGGCTGGCCGGGAGCGGTGAGCTCCTGCTGGAGCCGCTGCGCGCCGCGTTGTCGGCCCGGCTGACCTTCCAGCGCGTCCCCCGGATCGTCCGCGCGGAACTCGGAGACCGGGCCGGTCTTCTGGGCGCCGCACTGCTGGCACGCGCCGGTGCCGGAGCGCCGTGAGCGTCTTAGTGGCCAATTGCCACCGGGTTTGCGGGCGGCGCTGAACGGGATTCAGTCGACGTCTCCGAAGTGCGGGTGCGCCCGGGGGCGTAGCCGTCATGATCTGTTTTCATGGGTCGGCCCCACGCAGATTCACGCCAAAAGTCGAAGTTCTCCTCATTGACTCTTGAATCCTCTCCTTCGCGCCGGATCTGATGCTGAGCCGCGAGAGCCGCCGGTTACAGGAGAATCGCCATGACGGACGAACCCCGCCCCATCGCGCGCAGGACGGTATTGGGCTGGGCGGCGCTGGGCGCCGCGGGCCTTTCGGTGCCCTTCAGGCCGCTGACCGCGTCGGCCGCGCCGGCCGCCACCGACCTTGAGCGGCGGGCGCTGGCGCTGAAGCCTCCGCTGCTGCTCTTCGAGACGGCCGTGCCGCCGCAGATGAGCGCGGGCGCCGGCTCGCGGCTGGCCGTCAGCGACACCGCGGTCATGGCCGGGACGCGGTCGCTGCGGTGGGACTACGAGCCCGGGGGCGTGATCACGGTGCGGGCCGACCTGCGCTACGCGCCCGCCGCCTACCGTCCCGGCGCCGACCAGGCCTTCAGCGGCACGGTCGACGCCATCGCCGTCTGGATCCACAACCCGTCCCCGCTGGACGGCGTCGTCCGGTTCGAGTTCGGCCGGGGCCCGGACCGGACCGACGCCTGGTTCGACCTCCACCTCGGATTCTCCGGCTGGCGCACCGCGTGGGCCCGCTACGACCACGACATGTCGGGGCGGCCCCACCGGGGCATGGACACCGTCCGGATCATCGCTCCCAGCGGTGTTCCCGCCGGGACATTGCATCTCGACCAGATGTTCCTCAACACGGCGATGCGTCCCGACCACCCCACCGGCGACCTTCAGGTACCGATGGTGAACCGCGAAGTCGCCAGTGCCGACAACGCCCACTGGCTGGCACTCCTGCATTTCAACGGACTGCTGAACTCCCATCGTCCGCCGGCGCCGGCGCCGTCCCCGCGAGAGCGCGATTCCCTGCAACACATCCTCACCGGATACCTGGATTACACCGCCGTGCCCCTCAAGGCGGATTCGTCGACCGTCGCCGCTTTCGACGCGAAGCTCGCCGAATTCGGCATTCCCGCGCCGGACGCTCCGCGCGGTAAAGGACGTCCCGTCTTCAGCCACCAGGCGGACATCTATCCGGCCGACCTTGCCGCCGATCTGAACGCCCACGTGAACGCCGTCCGGCTGCGGGACTGCACCGACCTGATGCAGCAGATCGCGCGAGCGCACGCCTCCGCGGACGCCGAACTGCGCCGGCCGCTCGGCGACCAGTACCTGCGGCTCGTCACGCACCTGCGGGACCGGGGCTGGGCCTTCGGCAGCTGCCAGGGCACCGTGCACCATCTCGGCTACGACATCCGCGGCTACTACGACTCGGTCCACCTGATGCGCGAGGTGCTGGCCTCCGCCGGGCTGCTCGACGAGGTCCGCGCCGATCTGACCTGGCTCACCGGCCTCGGACGCATCTTCTGCGACTGGGAGGACGCCGCTCCCTACGGCGGCGTCATGGACATCGTCAACACCACCGTCCGAGGGATCCTCGCCGCTATCCTGCTGATGGACTCCGACGCCGAGAAGGTCGCCTACCTCAAGGCGCTCAAGGGATGGCTCGACCACGCGCTCGTCCCCGCGCCGGGCATCCAGGACGGGCTCAAGCCCGACGGTGGCGCCTTCCACCACGTCGGCTTCTACCCCGACTACGCGCGGGACGGGTTCAACGGCCTCTCGCCCGTCATCACGGTCCTGAGCCGCACCGCCTTCGCGCTCTCCGAGGAGGCGCACACGGCCGTGAAGCGCGCCGTGCTGATGATGCGGATCTACGCCGACAGGGACAACTGGCCGCTCAGCATCACCGGACGGCACCCGACCGGGAAGACCTCGCTCTCCGTCACACCGTTCCAGTGGCTGGCGCTGGCCGGAACCCCGGACGGCGCGGCCGAGATCGATCCCGAGGTGGGCGCCGCGTTCCTGCGCCTCCTGCCGGCCCGCCCGTCCTCGGCGCAGAACAAGGCGGCCCAGCAGGTGAAGGCGGCGGGCATCACCGCCGAGCAGGCCCCGCAGGGCAGCTGGGCCCTGAACTACGCCGCCCTGGCCCTGCACCGCCGCGACGAATGGCTGGTCGCGGTCCGCGGCCACAACCGCTACCTGTGGGGAACCGAGATCTACCCCCTCAGCAACATCTACGGCCGCTACTGCACCTACGGGCAGATCCAGGTGCTCGGCCGCGGTGATCCGGTCAACAACCTCGACAGCGGGTTCCGCGAGGAAGGCTGGGACTGGAACCGGTGGCCGGGCACGACCACCGTCCACCTGCCCCTGGACGAGCTTGAGGCGGACCTGTCCGGGACGATCGAGGAGATGCTGCTGACGGACGCGCGCTTCGCCGGCGCCCACACCATCGACGGGCGCCACGGGATGTTCGCGATGGAGCTGCACGGCCACCCCAAGTACGACGCCGGGCACCGCGCCCGCACGTCGGTGTTCCTGTTCGACGACCGCGTCATCGCGCTCGGGTCGGGCATCCGCAACGACGACCGGCGGCACGAGACCGAGACGACGCTGTTCCAGGCCCACCTGGCCGATCCCTCCGCCCCGACCGTCCTCGGCGGGCGCGGGCCGATCACCAGCCTCCCCCACACCGAGCGGCTGGAGCGGATCCCCCGGCCGACCTGGCTGGTCGACCACGTCGGCAACGGCTACTATCTCGCCGCCGGGCAGACCGTCGGGCTGTCCCGCTCCGCCCAGACGTCCCGGGACCAGAGCGGCGCCCGGCTGACCAGCGCCGACTTCGCGACCGCATGGCTCCAGCACGGTCGCGCACCACGGAGGGCCGGCTACGAGTACGCCATCGTGGTCGGCGCGTCCCCGCAGGAGATGACCGACTTCACCGACCGGATGCGAGAGACGGCCGCCGCGCCGTACCAGGTGCTGCGCCGCGACGACGGCGCCCACGTCGTCAGGGACCGCGCCACCGGCATCACCGGCTACGCCGTCTTCGAGCCCGGCCGGCGGCTCGCGGTCGCGCCGGTCGCGGAGGTCGACACACCCTGCATGATCCTTTTGCGCCGTGCCGGGGACGCGCTCGTCCTCTCCGTGACCGATCCCGACCTGCGCCTGTACGAGGGGAACGACCCGGGCCAGTACGACGCCCGCGGCCGGTTCGTCGGCGGGGTCAGCCCGTTCGCGGTGAGCTGGCGCAGCGATCCGAGCAGGCCGCACACCCTGCGCATCACGCTCGACGGCGTGTGGCGCCTCCGCGAGGCGGACGGGGAGGTGCGGGCGGCGGTTGCCGGCGGCTCGACGGTCGTAAAGGTCCGGACCGTCGACGGCCGGCCCGTGCAGATGCGCCTGGAACCCGCCTGAGCGGCCGCCCTCCACAACCAGCCGCAACACCCTCAGAAGCCGGCAGGCGCCTCCCGTGCCCTTGCCCGTAGGAGGAAGGAAGCCAATTGCGACCCTTGAAATGTCATGGCGGGACGAGACCGCCCGCGGCGGCGCTGGTCATGACCGCAGCGGTGCTGCTCGGCGGGATCTTAGGCGTCCCGGACGCTTCGGCGGCCTGGAGAGGGCCGGCGGTCGCCGCGTCCTGCTCCAGCCTGGTCAACGCCGTCACCACCGGTGGAGCCGCCGGGGACGGGCAGACCGACGACACCGACGGCATCCAGCGGACGATCACCATGGCCTACGAGCAGGGCGCGTGCGTGTACCTGCCTCCTGGTGTCTACCGGATCACCCGTGACCTGGACTGGACCAGGCCCGCCTCCATCATCGGGAATGCGGGCTCGGCCGCCGTCCTTTACAGCCCGGACAACAAGGCACTGGCCGACACCGTCTACGGCAACCAGTGGGACCGCGCGCCGCTGGTCGACAACGTCGTCTTCGACGGGCTCCGCATCGACCTCAACGGCCCCTACAAGAGCGGCTTGGCGATCAAGCGGAGCGTCTTCGTCAACCGCATCGCCCCTGGAGAGACCCCCACCGGCGGCGGCAGCAACACCTTTACCACCGCGCAGGTGGCTGCCAAGCTCAGCAACCTCCGCGAATCGCAGGTCACCGATTCGATCTTCCTGTCCGACCGTCCGGTCGACGGCGGCACGCCCGTCTACACCTACCGAACCACCGGCGTGACGGTCTCCGGCAACCTCATCGGCGCCGACCTGTCGTCCCTGGGGTGGCTGAGCCGATGGCCCGGTTCACGGTCGTGGACGCAGCCGCCCGCGGCGCGGCTCGACCAGCTCCGCCGGCTCACCGGCCTGCCGAACGCGCTGGGCCACCTCCAGCGCGGCGGTGCGTTCCAGCTCGACCAGAACCTCACCGTGAGCGGCAACATCGTGATCCGCGACCCGCGGAGCCGGGCCAAGAGCGATCATGCGCTCTACGCATGGGGTTTCGGTGGCCTGATAGTCAAGGGCAACTGGGTGCGGGGCTGGCCACAGTCCGCCGCCGGCGGGCTGAAGGTCCGCAACGGCACGACCGCCACGATCGCCGGAAACCATCTCGACGGAACGGCCGTGCTGCTCTACACCTACGCCGCGACGAATGTTCCCGAGGTGTTCCAGGATGTCGTGGTCTGCGGCAACGTCTACGACATCCGCAACGTCACCGCCGGATCCGACCACAGCGGCATCCAGTACTGGCGCAACTTCGCGGGCACGGACGTGGAGCGGTCGATCGCCGTCTTCGGCAACCGCTTTATCGATCCCGCTGCCGGGCAGCCGGGCCGGCCCGACATCTCCCAGTCCGCCGGCGACCCGGACGCCTTCGGCGTCCACGACAACACCTATCCCGACGGGTCCCCGGTGCCGGTGGTCGGAATGCGCCCCGCCACGCCCACCACCCAGCAGCAAGCCCGTTGCTCCGGGGTCACCGCCCCTGAGATGCAAGTGCCTGAATACACCGGTTGACGCCGCGGCACGTGCCGATCTCCGGCCGACCCGCCGGGTCACGGCCGGGTGCCGAGCCGCGAGAACCATTTCCTTCCCGCGGCCAGGAGGGTGGGGAGCGGGGCCGCCTCGGGGAACCAGGCGGCCTCGTACTCCCAGCTGACCCAGCCGCGGTACCGGCCGCGCGCGAGGACCTCGCCGATCTCGTCCAGGGGAAGGACGCCGCCGCCGAGCGGCACCGGTGCGCGGGACGGCGAGACGTCCTTGAACTGGACGTACGCCAGCCGGTCGGCCAGCGCGGCATGGGTGGCGCGCGGGGGTTCGCCGGCCAGCCGTGGATGCAGGACGTCCCAGATCGCGCCGGCTCCGGGCGCGTCCGCGATGAGCGCCGCGACGTCCCGCCCCCGGGGATGGGAGTCGTGGGTCTCGACCAGCACGCGGACGCCGTTGTCCCGGGCGTCGGCGTCGACCTGGTTCAGCCGCCGGGCCGCCGCCGGGCGGTCGAGGCCGCCGGGGAAGACGCGCAGGAAGGGGCTGCCGAGGTCCGCCGCCAGTTCCAGGTGGCGGCGCAGGTCGTCGAGGACGGGCCGGTCGGAGCCGGGTGCGGCGATCTTGATGTAGGAGGCCAGGCACAGCGGGGTAACGCCCGCCTCGCGGCAGGCGGTGGCCGCCCGGCGCCGCTCGGGGGACGGCATGTCCGGCCGGACCGCTTCGCCGTCGGCGCACCTGAGCTCCAGCCCGGTGTACCCCTCGCGGGCGGCCAGCCCGAGCACCTCCGGCAGCGGCATGCCGGGGACCCCCAGCGTCGAGAAGGCGAGATCGATCACGGGGCGTCCAATCCGCCGCGGGCGCGGCTGGTCGAGCGGTGCCGTCTCCGGCGGTCGGAAAGCAATGAATCAGGAATCTTTGCGGGCAGATCATCCCTTGAACCGCCGACTCTACGGAGAGTCAAGGCAGTTCAGAGAGATTCATTCCTCATTCATCGTGTTGACTCAAAGAGGACTGTTCTCCAGGATACCGACATCGGTTCCATCTCTAGGAGTGATGTCCGATGTACGGATCCCTCCCCCCTCGACTACGCCGCCGGGTGATCGGCGGAGCCCTCGCCGCTTCGGTGGCCGTCTCGGCGGCGGCCTGCTCCGGCGGCGGCGAGCAGAATTCGAAGACCCTCGTCTACTGGTCGATGTGGAAGGCCGGTGAGCCGCAGGCGCAGGTCCTGTCCGCCGCCATCGACTCGTTCACCAAGGAGACCGGCGTCAAGGTGAAGGTCGAGTGGAAGGGGCGCGAGGTCGCCAAACAGCTCGCCCCCACGCTCAACACCCGCAACGTGCCCGCCGACCTCATCGACTCGGCCGACCGGTTCGTCAAGTCCACGTTCGAGGCCACCGGGCAGGGCCTGGACCTCAATCCCGTCTACGAGCGGCCCGTCCCCGGCGAGGAGGGCAAGAGCGTCAAGGACGTCGTCGACCCGAGGTACCGGCGGTACGCCACCGAGGACGGCAAGGCCTGGCTCCTGCCGTACGAGGTGCTGGCGACCCAGATCTGGTACGACGGCAAGTCCCTCAAGGACGTGGCAGATGCGCCGCCCCGGACCTGGGACGAGCTCGTCAGGCTGCTGGACGGGCGCAAGGCCGCTCGCGGCGGCGGCCCGCTGGCGCTGGACGCCGACGTCGCCGACTACCCCGCCTACTGGACCTACCAGGCGGTGCTGGCCGATATGGGGCCGGGCGCCTTCGCGGCGGCCGCGACCGACAGGACGGGCGCCAAGATGGACGACCCGGCGTTCCTGGCCGCCGTCCAGAAGATCGAGAAACTCGTCAAGGGCGGATACTTCGCCGACGGCTACAACGGCAGCAAGTTCCCCGCCATGCAGCAGAAGTGGGCCACCGGCGGCGCCGACTTCCTGCTGATGGGCAACTGGGCGCCGAAGGAGACCCTGACCTCGGCCCCCAAGGGCTTCGAGTACCGCTCCTTCCCCTTCCCGGCGGGCGCGGCTGGCAAGCCGGTCCAGTCGGTCTCGCTGATCGGGTTCGGCATCCCGCGCAACGCGCGGCACTCCGACGCGGCCCAGCGATTCATCGCCTACTTCATGAACAAGGAACGGCTGTCGAAGATCTCGACCGTGGCGAGCAACCTCACCACGCGCGCCGACATCCCGGTGCCGGCCGTGCAGGCCGACGTGAAGAAGACGCTGGACGGCGCCGAGACGGTCCCCGACCTCGACGGGGTGAAGATGAACCAGTCCGGCTGGTACACCAAGGTCTTCCAGCCGGCCGACACCGATCTGGTCACCGGGAAGATCTCCGCGGCGCAGTTCGTCGCGAGGCTCAAGAAGGCGACCGTCGACTACTGGAAGCTCAACGGCTGATGGCCGCCACCGCCGTCCGGAAGGCCCGGCCCGCGCACGCCGCCGCCGCCGCGCACGCCAGCCCGCTGGAACGCCGCCGCAGGCGCCTGTTCTGGCCGTTCGTCGCCCCCGCGCTGCTGTTGTACGCGGTGTTCTACATCGTGCCGACGCTGGTGACCGCCTGGATCAGCCTCAACGACTGGGCGGGCGCGGGGCCGATGCGGTTCGCCGGGCTCGACAACTACCGCCGGCTGATGCTGGACCCCGTCTTCCACGACGCGTTCACCAACACGCTGGTCATCCTGTTCGTCGTCGGCGGGGCGACGTTCGCGCTGAGCTTCGTGATGACGATCATCCTGCGGGACATGGCGGGGCGGAAGGCGGTCCGGTCGATCATCTTCTTCCCCAACATCGTCTCCGGCATCGTGCTGTCCATCCTGTGGGGATTCCTCTTCCAGGCCGACGGGGTGGTCAACACGGCGCTGCGCGGCGCCGGCCTGGCCCACCCGCCGAACTGGCTGGGCGCCCACCTGTTCACCGTCATCATGATCGGCCTGGTGTGGGCGCAGACGGGCTTCTTCACCACCATCCTGATGGCGGCGGTGGACCGCATCCCGAGGGAGCTGTACGAGGCGTGCGACCTGGAGGGCGCGTCCGCGCTCCAGCGGTTCCGCCACGTGACGCTCCCGCTGATGTGGGACGTGGTGGGCGTCTGCGCGGTGCTCTGGAGCATCCACGCGATCAAGCTTTTCGAGTTCATCTACGCCTTCGCCGGCGCGGCCGGGCAGCTCCCGCCGACCCACGTGTGGAACACCGCCGTCTACGCCTACGCCGAGGCCTTCAGCGGCGTCCCCCGGTACGGCTCCGCGGCCGCGACCGGCATGGTCATGCTCGCCCTCGTCGCCGTGCTGGTGGTGCTGCTGCGCCGCCTGTTCCGCCGCGACGGCGTCCAGTACTGAAAGGAGACCGGGGTGTCCGTGATCCGCAGAGCGCCGCGGCCGGCCAGGCACGCGGGGGCCGCCTTCGCCTGGCTGTTCGCCCTCTTCAGCGTGGCCGTCGCGGTCTGGATGGTGCTGAACTCGCTCAAGTCCACCCGGGCGGTCTTCGACGACCCGTGGGGGGTGCCGACCGACCCGCGGTGGGGCAACTACGCGCGCGCCTGGCAGGCCAGCGACTTCGGCATCGCCGCCCTGAACACCGTCATGGTCGTGTTCGGGACGGCGGTGGCGACGATCGCGCTGGCCGCGCCCGCCGCCTACGCGCTCAGCCGCCTGCTCAGCCGCTGGAACACCGGCCTGACCGTCTTCTTCGCCCTCGGGCTGGGGATTCCGGCGCAGGTCATGATCCTGCCGCTCTACGTGATGATGAACCGGCTCTACCTGGTGGACAGCCTGGTGGGGCTGTGGATCCTCTACGTCGCCACGTCCATGCCGTTCACGGTGTTCTTCCTCACCGGATTCTTCGGATCGCTGCCGAGGGAACTGGAAGAGGCCGCGGCGCTCGACGGCGCCTCACCGAACCGCACGTTCTGGCAGATCATGCTGCCGCTCGCGCGCAGCGGCGTGGTCACCGCGCTGATTCTCAACATCATCCAGCATTGGGGTGAGACGCTGTTCGCCTTGATCTTCCTGCAGAGCGAGCACAAGGCCACGCTGTCGATCGCGCTGCTCGGCTTCCTGCAACGCATGCAGTACAACGGCGCCGACTGGGGCGGCCTGTTCGCCGGAGTCTGCACCGTGGTGCTGCCGCTTCTGGTGTGTTACGTCTGGCTCGGCCGGCGGATCATCGAAGGCATGACGCTCGGTTCGTTGAAATGAGTGCAGGGGCGAAATGAGTGCGGAAAGAAAGAACGGCGCGGACGGCGCCGCGGCGGGCAGGGAACTGAAATTCCGGAAGATGGCCGGGCAGTTGCGCGCACAGATCCGCTCGGGCGCCTGGGTCGCCGGAGCGAAGCTGCCGACCGAGCAGGAACTCGCCCGCCTCCACGGCGTCAGCCTCACCACGGTCCGCCGCGCCATGGAGGATCTGGCCGAGGAAGGGCTGGTCGTCCGGCGGCAGGGCGCGGGCACCTTCGTGGCCGGGCAGCGGCCGGCGGTGCACGGCGAGGGCTCGGTCGTCGGCGTGATCGTTCCGGACACGACCCTGTACTACCCGAAGGTCCTCAAGGGCATCGAGGAGACCCTCGCGTCGGCCGGCGCCCGCCTGATGCTGGCGTGCGCCCACTACAACCCGGCGGAGGAGGAGGCGGCGCTGCAGCGCATGCTCGGCTCCGGCGTCCACGGCCTCCTGGTCGTGCCCACCCTCATCGGCTCGCCGGACCCGGCGGCGGTCGTCCGCCACCTGGCCGGGCTGCCGGTGCCCACCGTCCTGATCGAGCGAGGGCTGGACGGCCACGACGACCACGCCGACCACGTCCGCACCGACCACCGGGCGGGCGGCTACTCGGCCGTCCGCCACCTGGCCGCGCTCGGCCACAACCGCCTGGCCCTGCTGACCCGCTCGGAGAACCCCACCTGCGAGCCGGTGAGCCGCGGGTTCCAGGCGGCGGTGTCCGACCTGGACCTGACCGTCGTCCCCCCGTTCTCTGCGCCCATGCGCGCCTGGAGTCCCCAGGTCGCGGAGGACAACGTCCGGCGGATCACCGGGGAGGGGGCCACCGCCGCGGTGTGCTTCGGCGACAAGGAGGCCGCCTTCGTCGTCTCGGCAGCGCGGCGCCTCGGCCTCGCCGTCCCCGGCGACCTGGCGATCGTCGCCTACGACGACGAGATCGCCGAGATGGCGGAGATCCCGCTCACCGCGGTGTCCCCGCCGAAGCGGACGCTCGGGCGCCGCGCGGCCGAACTCGTCCTCCAGCGCATGCGGGAGCCCGACCTGCCGGTCCACCAGATCCGGCTGCGCCCGGAGATCGTCGTGCGCCGGTCCTGCGGCGCCGCCCAGAGGGAGACCCCTTCATGACAGACCTGCGTCTCGGGCTGATCGGCGCGGGCGCCGTCGGCCTCCTGCACATCGAGGCCGCACGGCGCGTGCCCGGCGTCGCCGTCACGGCGGTGTGCGACCTGAACCCGGCGACGGCCCGCCGCGTCGCCGCCCCGCTCGGCGCCCGCCACTACCGCGACCACCGGGACCTGATCGCGGCCGGGGAGGTCGACGCCGTCCTGGTCAACACCCCGCACGCCGCGCACACCGGCATCGTCTGCGACGCGGCGGCGGCCGGGCTCCACGTGCTGGTCGAGAAGCCGATGGCCACCTCGCTGGACGACTGCGACCAGATGATCGCCGCCTGCGCCGCGGCCGGCGTGCGGCTGGCCGTCGGGCACATCCAGCGCCATCTGCCCGACAAGGCCGCGGCCAGGGCCGCGCTGGTCGCGGGCGAGATCGGCGAACCGGTGCTGGTCTCCGACCGGCGCGGCTCCGACTACCGCGCCGGCTCGCGTCCGGACTGGTTCCTGGACCCGCGGCTGTCCGGCGGCGGAGTGTTCATCAACATCGGGGCCCACTGCGTGGACAGGCTGCTGTGGCTCAGCGGCCGGGACATCGAGCGGGTCGACGCGACGCTCAAGGACCCCCCGGTCGAGACCGACGTCCTGGCGCGGCTGACCCTCACCGGCGGCCTGACCGCGCACATCGCGGTGACCAGCACGGGCCCGCTGCCCGCGCACGACGAAGTCGTCGTGGTGGGGGAGACGGGGACGCTGTCGGCCTCCCCGCACACCGGCACGGTCGTCCACAAGGACGGCGCCAAGACGTGGCTGCACCGCCCGGCCCCCGACGACATCCCCTCGGCCTTCGCGGCCCAGCTCACCGACTTCGCCCGCGCCATCGCCACCGGAACGCGGCCCGCCGCGGACGGCCCGCACGGCCGCCGCGTCGTCCAGGCCGTGCTCGCCGCCTACTCCTCCGCGGAACGCCGCGCGCCCGTCTCGCTCTCCTCCGGAGACCTCATTGGCAAGCCGTGACCCCGCCCGCCCCAACGTCCTGCTCATCCTGAGCGACGACCAGGGCCACTGGGCCCTGGGCTGCGCGGGCAACCCCGAGATCCGGACCCCGAACCTCGACTCCCTGGCCGCCTCCGGCGTCCGGCTGTCGCGCTTCTTCTGCGTGTCGCCGGTGTGCTCCCCGGCCCGCGCCTCGCTGTTCACCGGCCAGATCCCGTCCCAGCACGGCGTCCACGACTGGATCAGCAGGCGGCACGCGGGAGCCGACGGCGCGGACTTCCTCCGGGGACGGCGCCTGTTCACCGACGACCTGCACGAGGCTGGCTACCGGCTCGGCATGATCGGGAAATGGCACCTGGGCGCCAACGACCGGCCCCGGCCGGGATTCGTCCGGTGGCTGGCCCACGAGAGCGGCGGCGGCCCCTACCACCGCGCGGTGCTCTACGACGAGGGCGCCCGCCTCCAGCCGCCGGACTACCTCACGGACGTGCTCACCGACCAGGCGTGCGCGTTCGTTGCCGACGAGGCGCGGCGCGACGAGCCCTTCTACCTGTCGCTGCACTACACCGCCCCCCACAAGCCGTGGAAGGGGCATCACCCCCGCGAGTTCGAAGCCCTCTACGACGACTGCGCCTTCGCCTCCTGCCCGCAGGGCTCCCCGCATCCCTGGCAGCCTCTGGAACCGGACGGCACGCCGGTCGGCGGCGAACCCGACGTGCGCGCCGCCCTGGTCGGGTACTTCGCGGCGGTGTCGGCGATGGACGCGGGCATCGGCAGGGTGATGGAATCGCTCGCGCGTTCGGGGCTGGCCGAGTCGACCCTGGTCGTCTTCACCAGCGACAACGGGTTCAACTGCGGGCACCACGGCATCTGGGGAAAGGGCAACGGCACCTTCCCCCAGAACATGTACGACAGTTCCGTCATGGTGCCTGCCATCGTGAGCCAGCCGGGCCGCATCCCCGCCGGCCGGGTGAGCCCGGAGCTCCTGTCGGCCTACGATCTGCGGCCCACCCTGATGGACCATCTCGGCCTGCCCTACGACGGCGGCGGGCTGCCCGGCAGGTCGTTCTCCGACGTCCTGTCCGGGGCGCCCGGCGACGGCCGCTCATCGGTGATCGTGTTCGACGAGTACGGGCCCGTCCGGATGATCAGAACCGAGGGCTGGAAGTACGTCCACCGCTACCCGCACGGCCCGCACGAACTCTACGACCTGGCCGCCGACCCCGGGGAAGAACGCAACCTGGTCGACGACCCCGGATCGGCGGCCGTCAGCACTGAGCTGGCGGGACGCCTGGACGCCTGGTTCGCCCACTACGTCGACCCGGCGGTCGACGGCAGCCGCCTGCCCGTCACGGGAGGCGGCCAGGCCGAGCCTCTGCGCCCGGGCGCGACCGCGAACGCCTTCGAGCCCCTGACCGGCGTCCGCCTGCCCGATCGACGAGCACCCTCCACCTGGCCGCGAGAACGCTGAAGTCAAAATCGGACCTTCATAACGGCCATATCAGCCTATACGGCCGCAACACAACCCGCACCGTTCTGCGCAGTCGTCATGCAGTTGTAAGGCACTAAAGACTTCCACGACACGTTCACCGGCAGCGTCCAGGACGGCCGTCAATCCGGCGCCAGCGTCCCGCGCGTTCGATCGCCCAGCAGCGCCTGCCGGGAAATGGAGCTCTGCGAACTCCAGCAGTCGGGCGTAGCCGCGAGCGTCGGTGGAGGCCTCCAGGTGTGCGAGCACCGCGCCCAGCGAGGTGACCGCGGCAGCGGCCAGCGTGTCTCGATGGATGTCCACGCCGATCACGGCATCGACTGCTCTGCCAGCATGACCATGCGTTTTTCCCTCCGGCTGACGACCGTGGATGGCATCGGCCCGGATGGGATCACCACGCGGCAGAACTGTGATAGGTCAAGCCGGCTAGGTGTGATGTCCAGGGAGGTTGTACCGCTCGGTGTCGGTGAGTCTGTCTGACAGATGAAGGCCTCCGGTTGTGAAGTGGAGCTGTCTAGTTCACCGCTTCGCCGACCGGAGGCCTTCATGTCCCACGCTAATGCCGCTCTGACCCCGCGCGCCCGTTTGCGGCTCGCCCAACTCGTCGTTGACCGTGGCTGGACCTATGCTGCGGCGGCCAAGATGTTCATGGTCGCCCCACGCACCGCCAGAAAGTGGGCCGACCGCTACCGGGCCGAAGGCGCCGCGGGCATGACCGACCGCAGTTCCGGCCACACTCCAACCCGAACCGGACCAGTCCGGCCCTGGTCCGCCAGATCGTGCAGCTGCGATGGCGCCACCGGCTCGGGCCGGTCCAGATCGCCGGCCGGCTCGGGATGCAGGCATCCACCGTGCACGCCGTGCTCGTGCGATGCCGGATCAACCGGCTCTGCCACATCGATCGCGTCACCGGTGAGCCCCTGCGCCGCTACGAGCACCCGCACCCCGGCTCCCTGATCCACGTCGATGTCACCAAATTCGGCAACATCCCCGACGGAGGAGGACACAAATTCCTCAGCCGCCGGCAGGGCCGGGCCAACGGCATCGCCACAGCACGCCGCACCGGACAACGCGGCAGGCACTACCGCCCGCTGATCGGGACCGCCTACGTGCACACCGTCATCGACGACCACTCCCGCCTGGCCTATGCCGAGATCTGCGCCGACGAGAAGGCCGCCACCGCCGTCGCAGTCCTGCAACGAGCCGTGACATGGTTCACCGAGCGCGGTGTCACCGTGGAACGGGTCCTGTCCGACAACGGCTCGGCCTACAGATCCCACACCTGGCGTGACGCATGCGCCGAACTCGACATCAACCACAAGCGGACCCGCCCCTACCGGCCACAGACCAACGGAAAGATCGAACGCTTCCACCGCACCCTGGCCGACGGCTGGGCCTACGCCCGACTCTATGAGTCAACCGAGCAACGCAACGCCACCCTGCCGTCCTGGCTCCACTTCTACAATCACTGTGAGTCTTTAGGTGGCTGGTCTGGGACTGGCCGGTCAGAGTAGGCGTCGGTTGCTCCGGCTTAAGTCGTGACTCATACCATCACTGGCCCCACCAGGGTGCATTTCGGTGGACTTGTCCGTCCTTGGGACGGAGCGGCCGGCGCCACCTGGCCCACCTCGGTGTCCTGATCAGGAGATTGCCCGACCGTCAGGTCGTGGCCCGTCACAGTGCTGCCCCGAAGTGACTTCCCCCAGGCCGGCGCCGGTCGCAAGCGGCCGGACCGTGTTCCTGGAACAGGAAGGGCTTCCGACCGCCGTGACTATCGCCGCGCACAACCATCCGTTCGTCATCGGGGTGGACACCCACGCCCGCAACCATGCTCTGGCCATCCTGGCCGCTACCGGGCAGCAGATCGATTCGGCCGAGTTCCCCACGACCAAGGCGGGCATGACCCGCGCGATCGCCTGGGCTGCCCGCCGGACTGGCGGCGACCTTGCCGCCCTGTGGGTGATCGAGTGCGCCGCCACTTACGGCGCCCGGTTCGCCCATGCCGTGGCCGAGGCCGGCTACCAGGTCCTCGAGGCGCCGCGGATGAACGCTCGCGCTCACCGTGGGGTCGGCAAGTCCGACCCGCTGGACGCCCGCAGGATCGCCGAGGCCACCTTGCCCCTGGAGGAAGACCAACTGCGGCACCCGCGCCATGGCGACGGTGAACGCGCCGCACTGCGGGTCCTGCTGGCCGCCAGAGACCACATGACCACAGAACGCACAGCTGCCGTCAACGCGCTGATCGCGCTCGTGCGGGCCGTCGACCTCGGGGTCGACGCTCGCCACCCGCTGAGCAACCAGCAGATCATCGACATCTCCCGCTGGCGCGCCCGCGACGAGCCGCTGGCCGCCGCGACCGCCCGTGCTGAGGCGGAGCGTCTGGCCAAGCGGATCGTCACCCTCAACGAAGAGTTGGCCGCCAACCAGAAAACGATGGAGGTCCTGGTTCGCTCCACGCCTGCGGCTGGGCTGCTGGACAAGATCGGGATCGGGCCGGTCACCGCAGCAGTCTGCCTAACCACCTGGTCACACCACGGCAGGGTGCGCTCAGAGGCCGCCTTCGCCTGCCTGGCGGGGGTGAACCCGATTCCCGCGTCATCGGGAAACACGGTCCGCCACCGACTCAACAGGGGCGGCGACAGACGCCTGAACCGCGCCCTGCACATGGCGACCATCACCCGCATGATCCACGACCCCGCCACCCGCGAGTACGTCGAGCGCCGCCGCGCTGAAGGACGCACCAGAAAAGAGATTCGACGCTGCCTAAAGCGCTACCTCGCCAGACAGATCTACCGACACCTCAACGCGACCGCCACCACGGCACTCCTACTTGACGGAACATAGGAGAGTCCACCGCGCCCACTCCGCCATCGGAGGCCAGCCACCGATCACCCGGCTGACCAACCTCCCTGGACATCACAGCTAGGGCGGACTAGGGCGTGTTTTGAAAGGGGTCACAGCCACTCGTTGATTGCGGCGATATGGACGGTGGCCTGGTAGCGGACGGCGAGCTTGTCGTACCTGGTCGCTACCGCGCGGTGGCGTTTGAGCCGGTTGATACCGCACTCGACGGCATGGCGGCCGCGGTAGTCGACCGGGTCGAAGGCGGGCGGACGGCCACCGCGGCTGCCGCGCCGCTGCCGGTGTCCCGCCTGGTCGTCGGGCACCGGGATCGTGGCGGCGATGCCACGCCGACGCAGATGAGTGCGGATCGCGTGGGAGGAATAGGCCTTGTCGGCCCGCACCCGCTCGGGCCGGGTCCGGGGACGGCCGCCCTCGGGACGGGCCACGCGGATGCCGGCCATCACCACCTCGAACTGCGGAGCGTCCCCGCGCTGCCCGGCGGTGATCACCAGCGACAACGGCTTTTGCCCTTGCTCGCAGGCCAGATGCAGTTTGGTCGACAACCCGCCCCGAGAACGCCCCAGCGCGTGATCGTCGGGCTCGTGGCTCACCCCTCCGGGCGGCTCGGCCTGCGCAGCCCCCTTTTGCGGGCGCCGGCAGCGTGCTGGTGCGCCCGCATGACGGTGGAGTCCACGTTCACCTCCCAGGTGATCAGCCCCGCCGAGTCCGCCCGGGTCTGCAGGGCGGCCAGGACGCGCGCCCAGGTGCCATCGCGCTGCCATCGGCGAAACAACCCGTACACCGTCTGCTAGGGCCCGTACTGCACGGGCACGTCCCGCCACGGGGAACCGACCCGCACCCGCCATCGGATGCCGTCGATGAGTTGCCGCCTGCTCCATTTCGGCGGACGACCTGTCGGCCTGGGGGCCGGCAGCAACGGCTCCAGCACCGCCCACTGCACGTCGGTCAGGTCGAACCGCCTCGTCACCGCTAGGGTGGCCACGAGGTCTCCGGGACATTGGTCTTCTTGGTCGAAGAACCACCTACCGGAGACCTCACTGCGTCCCGGGCACTGACACGCCCACACCGCACGATCACTTACAAAACAGGCTCTAGCTGCTAATCAAGCCAACAGGTGGGCCAGGCCGACGTCAGCGCCCGAGCAGACGTCTCGGCGCACAAGGCAACGTCCAGCTCATCGCTTTCGGTGCCGGTTCGGTTGTGGGTCATGCCCCGGTGCCGACGTCGAGCCTGGCAGGCCCATCCGGGCCGTGGCTCAAGAATCACAGCTCGGTTGCTTCTCAAGGGTCGTGACCAATGGTCTAGATGCATAACTTTAAGTTATGCATCAACCGATGGCCGGTGACGCATACCGACCGTAATATTCTTGGTGCTCCCCCGGCGGGCGCTCGCGCCGCCGATCACTCCTTCTCCTTGGACTCCTAACTGTGGGCGTGCGGCCGAAATGCGGTCTCGTCGGCATTCAGCGCGAGAGCCCTTCTCGCCCTTTCCGCTTTTGGGGCCCGCGCGTTATCGACGACTTGCATGGAAAGCGATGTTATGCCGGAAAAGCCGCATACGCCGGGAACAGCGGGGACAAAGCTGGCCGAGGGCGCGTTTTCGGCATGGCCCTTGCCGCCCGGCCCAAGGGCGGCGGCGGTCGCGCGTGCCGTCGTCCGGTCGGTGCTCGACGAGCTGGATCTGCCCTCGGAAATCGTGAGCGACGCGCAGACGATCATCTCCGAGCTCGCCACCAACGCCGTCGTGCACGGCGACCGGGAGAGCGCCGAGGTGTGGGCGTACCTCAGCCGCCACCCTTCTCCTCGGCTCAACCTCAAGGTGTTCGACGCCGCGCCCTGGCGGGGGAGCGGCGCCGCCGACCCGGCGGCCACCGTCACACCGACCGCGCCGATCACCGGTGAGCAGGCCTCTGACGCCTACAGGGGCCGCGGCCTGATGCTCGTGAACGCGCTGACCGGGGAGGCCGGCGGATGCTGGGGCATCCACCCCACCCGGCGTCGGCTCGGCCCGGACCCCGTGCCCGGCAAGGCCGTCTACTTCACGGTCCCGCTGCCGAAGTCGTCCGCGGCCGCCCTGCCCCCGCCCGCCCCGGGCCCGCTGCCCGAACGGCTCCGCGAGCTCGCCGGCGCGCGCGGGCTGCGGTCCCTCGTCTCGCTCGGCGAGGCGACAGTGGTGCACTTCGGCGCCGGACTGTGGGTCTGGGTGAAGGACCGGGCACTGCTCTGCGAGCTGCCGGGGCGCGGCCTCGTCCGGTACCCGCCCTCTGATGCGGTCGAGGTCGTCGAGCAGATGGTCCGGCTGTGTGAGGAGAGCACAGCCGACGGTGCCGCCCCGCTCGTCCCGTCGTGGGACATGTGCTGATCGGAGGCCGCCTCCACCGATTCTCGGGCCGGTCCGCCCAGATCCTCCGAACGTGCCGGAGGTGGTGGCAATCACAGCGCGGCGGGCAGCCCGAAGGCGGCGAACGCACTGGAGCCGAAGATTGTGACTTCGGCCGTGACCTCTTCCTCGACGGTCAACTGCAGCTCACGTGCGTTGAGGCCGTGCAAGATCGGCGCCCAAGCCTTGAAGATCGCCGTACGGCCCTGGTAAACGCGGGTCCGGCGCCCGCGTGGCCATTGCGACGGCGGCTCCTCGTCGGCCTACTGCAGAGCCCCCGTGCCGACGCCGACCACCGCCCTGCGACCGTGTCTGAGCAGACGGCACTACCCGCTGGAACAACTTGCCCGCTCATCTAGGACGCTGCGGCGCTGGGGATTCACAGCGTGTAGATGGTGCGCCCTTCAAGGATGGTCCTTAGGCAGGTGGGATCTTCGGTTTCGGGATCCATGGCGGGCAGACGGGTGCCGGGATCCAATGCCGTGCAGTTCCAGATGGCGAGAGAGCCCGGTTTCCCTGGCGCCAGGGATCCGCCATCGCGGCCGGCCGCCCGCCACCCGCCGATGGTGTGGGCACGAACTGCTTCGGCTACCGTGATCCTCTGCTCGGGGTTGTGATGGTTGACGGCGGCGCGGATGGCCTGCCAGGGGCCCATCGGCATGATGGGGGAGTCCGAGCTGAGTGCGAGCGGTACTCCCGCGTCAAGGAGTGCCCGGAACGGATTCATCGACCTTGCCCTGGCTCCGCCGAGCCGGTTTGCGTACATGCCGCCGGTCCCACCCCAGAGTGCGTCGGCGATCGGTTGGACGCTGGCCGTGATCCCCAGCCTGGCCATGACCGCGATCATGTCGGCGTCGAGCATTTCGACGTGCTCCAGCCGGTGGTGGGCAGCCCTGATGCGTTCAGTCCCGATGAGGATCGCCGCGACTTCGAAGCCGCGCAGGACGGTCTGCAGCGCACCGTCGCCGATGGCGTGGAACCCGGCTTGGAGGCCCTGGCCGGTGCAGTCCAGGACATGCTCGGTTACCTCTGCGACGGTCCGGTAACCGTGGCCGGTGTTTGCGGGTTCGTCGGTGTAGGGGCTGGTCAGGCAGGCGGTGTGCGATCCGATCGAGCCGTCGGCCAGGAGGTCGCCGGCCAGGCCGGCCAGGCCGTGCCGGCGGGCGAGTGCGGTGGCGCCGATCTCGCCCCAGTAACCAATCACCTCCGGTAGGGGCTCGCTGCGGGCCAGTTCAAGGAGCGCGGAAAGGTCGTCCTCGCTGGACAGGCCCGGTGCGGCGTTCTCGTGCAGGCAGCCGATGCCGCGCCGGGCCGCCTCCCGCAGCGTTCGGCGCTGGACGCGGCGGCGCTGCTGTGCGGTGAGGCTGTCAAAGGCGTACCGGCGGATGATGTGGTGCGCGTCCAGCCTCACCGGCTCTTCCGGCTCGAAGCCGGTGTGCGTGCGGGCCTGTGGGACGGCTGCCAGCAGTGCCGTGGACACGACCGCGGAGTGGGCGTCGGTCCTGGACAGGTAACAGGCCGCTCCGCGGGCGGCGGCGTCGAGTTCAGCGGTGGTGGGGGGTCGGCGCTCTGGCCAGCGGGTCTCGTCCCAGCCGTGGCCGATCAGGATCTCGTCCGGGCGTGCGGCGGCATGTTCGGCGAGCCGCCGCAGCGCTTCCCCTAAGGACGGGCAGCCGGTGAGGTCCAGTCCGTCCAGCGCCACCCCGGTCGCGGTGACATGGACATGGGTGTCGACGAAGGCGGGGGTGACCAGCGCGCCGGCAAGGTCCACGACCTGGTCGGCCCCGTGACCATCGGCCTCGGGGTCCTGATCGCGGCCCACCCAGACGATGGTGTCGCCCTGTAGCAACAGCGCCGTTGCGGCATCGTCCACGGGTGAGTGGACGATGCCGCCCCGGTACAGCACACGTGACATTCGCGTCCCCCTTTGTTCAGCGTTCGAGTACTGCGCGCAGAAAGGCCCGTGCCCGCGGCGTGGCCGGTTCGTCGAGGACGGCCTGTGGCCTGCCCTGTTCGATGATCCCGCCGTCGGCGACCAGGACCACGCGGTCGGCGACCTTGCGGGCGAACTGCATCTCGTGGGTGACGACGAGCATGGTCATGCCCTCGGCTGCCAGCGTCCGCATGACCTCCAGGACCTCACCGACGAGTTCGGGGTCGAGCGCGGAGGTCGGCTCGTCGAACAGCATGAGCTGGGGGCGCATCGCGAGCGCGCGGGCGATCGCGACCCGCTGCCGCTGCCCTCCCGACAAGCTGGACGGGAAGGCGTCGCACTTGTCGGAGAGGCCGACCTTGTCCAGCAGTTGATGAGCCTCCTCCCGGACTTTGTCGCGCTGCCCTCCCGCCACCTTGACCGGCGCGCACATGACGTTGCCGAGCACCGTCATGTGGGGGAAGAGGTTGAAGTTCTGGAAGACCATCCCGACATTGCGGCGGATGCGGTTGAGCGGGCCCGGCTGGTAGGAGAGCCGTTCGCCGCTGATGTCGATGGTCCCCGCGTCGAGCCGTTCCAGGCCGTTCACACAGCGCAACAAGGTGCTCTTACCCGCCCCGGACGGTCCGATGAGCACGACCACTTCGCTCTGGCGCACATCCAGGTCGACGTCCTGGAACACCGCGAGCGGCCCGAAGGCCTTGGTTGCCCCGCGGATCTGGACCAGCATCAGACGCCGTACCTTCCCAAGCGCCGTTCCAACATTCGGACGCCTCCCGACAACAGCAGGACGATGGCGAGGTAGTAGATCCCGACTATCACGAAGAACTCCAGCGGCCGGAACTTCTCCGCGGCCACGATCTGCGCGGTCCGGAACAGTTCGGCGACGGTGATGAACGCCGCGACGGAGGTGTCCTTCACCGCGATGATGAACTGGTTGCCCAGCGAGGGCAGGACGGTGCGCAGTGCCTGCGGCGCGACGACAAGGCGCATCGTCTTCCAGGAGCCCATGCCCAGTGAGCGGCCCGCCTCGACCTGCCCGGTGGGCACCGCCTGGATCCCGGACCGGTAGATCTCTGCCACGTAGGCCGCGTTGTGGGCCGTCAGCCCTATCACACCGGCCCAGAACGCCTCGATGGTCAGGACCGAGGCCAGGCCGAAGTAGATGATGAACAGCTGGGTGACCAGAGGCGTCCCCCGGATGAGGGCGATGTAGCCGGTCGCCGCTGCTCGCACTGTCCTCAGCCGACTCAGCCGGCAGTAGGCCAGGGCGGCGCCGAGGACGGCGGCGAGCACGATCGACCACAGCGCCAGCTGCAGCGTGAGCCACAGCGCCTGCAGGAAGGTCGGCGCGGTCTGGATGAAATCGGAGAGCCAATGCATGAAGGGCGGCTCTCACGGTTGGGTGGGGGAGATGCCGAACCAGTGCTGGAAGATTCTGGTGTAGGTGCCGTCGGCCTTCATGTCGGTGAGCGCCTTGTTGACGGCCGTCAGCAGCCTGCGGTGCTTCTTGCGGACTGGGATGGCCGCTGAGTTGTCCAGCAGCGCTGGCCCCACCGGCTTGACCTGCATGCCGCCCTTCTTGGCGGCGTAGGCACCGACGAGCTTGTCGACGATCGCGGCGTCGGCGCGTCCGGTGGGAACGTCCTTGAGGGCGTCGACGTCACTCTCATACGTCTTCACCTTCTCGACATTGGACCTCTTCTTCATCGCGGCTTCGAAGGTGCTGCCCAGTGGGACCCCGACCACGGCTCCGCGCAGGTCGTCGATGGATCGGGCGGTGGAGTCCGACTTCACCCACAGGAACGCGCCGGACTTGTAGTAGTCGGAGGAGAAGTCCACCACCTTCGCGCGCTCCGGTGTGTTGGTCATCGAGCCGACGATCGCGTCGTAGCGGCCCGCCTGGAGACCCGCGAGGAGGCTGTTGAACGCTCCGGTGGACGGCTTGGGCGTGAGCTTGAGCCGTTTCGCCACCTCCGTTCCGATGGCGACGTCGAACCCGGTGAGCTTGCCGTTCTCGTAGAAACTGAACGGGGCGAGCTGCCCGCTCAGGGCGAACGTGAACTCCCCATCGCTGACGAGTCCGTAACCGGAGTCTCCGCCGCTGCCCGAGCCGCCCTCGAGCCCGGCGCACCCGCCGAGCAGGACGGCCGCGATCACGATGGCACCGCCCCGGACGGCCGCCCTCCTGCCCGCCCTCCGCCTGCCCGCCATCCGCCTGGCACCATCCTCTACGCATCGGCCGACTTTCCTGCGGCTACTGAGCGTGCTGACGATCATGGTCAAACTCCATGTTCGGTCTTGATGGGTTGGGAAGCCCTCTCGCACACCACTTCAACCAGTCAGGGTCTTTGGCGGGCGCGCCCGCCGCTCTTCTCGGTCACCGTTCGGCGACCCTGCCCAGCCCCGCCTTGCGGGGACCGACGGACTCGCAGCCCTTGCCATGCCGGTCCCCGCGCCCTATGCGACCAGCGTCGGTCCGGCCCCCGACGGCCATCGCTTCGGTGGCCACGGCCCTTGCCTCCTCCCACGAATCGCGTAATGCTGTATACAGCACACTGCATCCTGTGTTCTCGTCAAGAGGGTGAGGCAAGGAATATGAAGGAGAGGGAGATGAACGCGCACCCCTACATCCCGAACTCGGTGCCCGGGGTGAAGCGGGAGATGCTGGCGGCGATCGGCGCGCGGAGCGTCGAGGACTTCTACGCGGACGTGCCCGGCCGCATCCGGCTGGACCGCCCGTTGGACCTGCCGCCTCCGCTGCGCTCGGAGGCCGAGCTGGTCCGGCACGTCGGCGGGCTGCTGCGGCGCAACACCAGCGCGGAGGAGGCGCTGAGCTTCCTCGGCGCCGGGTGCTACCACCACCACGTGCCCGCGGTGGTCGACGAGGTGGTCAACCGCAGCGAGTTCCTCACCGCTTACGCGGGCGAGCCGTACGAGGACCATGGCCGCTTCCAGGCGCTCTGGGAGTACCAGTCGCTGATGGGCGAGCTGCTGGAGATGGACGTCGTGAGCGTGCCGGTGTACGACGGCTACCAGGCCGCCGCCACGGCGCTGCGCATGGCGGGACGGATCACCGGCCGCCGGAGGCTGCTGCTGGTGACGGCCGTCGCCCCGGGCAGGCTTTCCAAGATCGAGGACTATGTCCGTCCGGACCACGACGTGGTCCTCGTGCCGGTGGACCCCGCCACCGGGCTGGCCGACCCGACTGCGGTGCGGGCGGCTCTGGCGGACAGCGACGTCGCGGCGGTGTTCGCCGAGGCGCCCTCCGCGTCGGGGATCCTGGATCCCGCCCTCCCGTCGCTGGCCGAGGTGGCGCACGAGGCCGGGGCCCTGTACGTCGTGGGCTGCAACCCGATCTCGCTGGGGGCGGTGACCCCGCCGTCGCAGTACGGCGCCGACATCGTCTGCGGCGACATCCAGCCCCTCGGGCTGCCCATGAGCTTCGGCGGGATGAACGGCGGCTTCATAGCGACGCGGGACGAGGAACTCTACGTGGGCGAGTTCCCCTCCCGGCTGTTCGGCCTGGCGCCCACCAGCGTCGAGGGCGAGTACGGCTTCGGTGACGTGGCCTACGAGCGCACCTCCTTCGCCGTCCGCGAGGAGGGCAAGGAGTGGGTGGGCACCGCCGCCGCCCTGAACGGCATCGCCGCCGGGGTCTACCTGGCGCTGATGGGGCCGCAGGGCATGCGCGAGGTCGCCGAGACGATCCTGGCGAACACCCGGTACGCGCTGGACCGGCTGGCCGAGGTGCCCGGAGTGGAGACCCCCTACGCGGACGCCCCCCACTTCGCCGACTTCACGCTCCGCTTCACCGGCTCGCGGACCGCCGCCGAGATCGGCGAGGCGCTGCTGGAGCACGGGATCTTCGGCGGCAGGGTCCTGTCCGGGACCGACGCCCTGTACTGCGTCACCGAGATCCACACCAAGGACGACATCGACCGGCTGGCCGAGACCCTCCAGGAGATCGCCAAGTGAAGACGGGAATCCTCGCCGAGGCAGCCGGCGAGGGGTCCGAGGACCCCGAGACCGTCCGCACGCGCCGCAACCGCTCGACCGTGCACCCGCGCCCGCGAGGACGTCCTGGAAGATCCGGCCACCTGCGCAGTCGCCAGGCGCGCCGCCAGCCGATGACAGGCGGCCCGAACGTGAACTCACTCGAGGGCAGGACCACAGTGGTCACCGGGGACTGCGTGCGGCGCCGGGCGGGCCGCCGCCGACTGCTGGTCGGCTTGACCGTCCGGTAACGGCCTGACCGTCCGGTCACCCCAGGAGAGGAAGACGACAGCATGCCGATCGACCGCCGCCCCCTTCGCGAACAGATCAAGGACGAGATCCTCGACCGGCTGGGCAAGGGGGAGTTCGCCCCCGAACAGGCGATCAACGAGATGGTGCTGGCCGCGGACCTCGGCGTCAGCCGCACCCCGCTCCGCGAGGCGCTCATCGGGCTGGAGCGCGAGGGCATCATCGTCAGCGAGCGCGGCAAGGGGTTCCGGTTCGCCCCGATGAGCGCGAAGGAGTTCGACGACCTCACCACGATCGTCGCCGCGCTGGAGTCCCTGGCGCTGGAGTCGACCGACCCCGAGTTCCTGCACGCGGTCGCCCCGCGCCTCCTGGAGGAGGCCCGCGCGTTCTCCGTCCCCGAGGCGGAGCACGCCGTGATAGAGCGCTACGACGACGCCTGGCACGATCTCCTGCTCTCCGGCTGCCCCAACGAGCGGCTGATGGACCTCATCACCTCGCTGAAGCTCACCATGCACCGCTACGAGCGCGTCGTGGTCGGCGACTGGGAGGTGCTGGAACGCTCGGCCGAGGAGCACGAGCGGATCGCCGAACGCCTGGTCGACGCGGACGTCGAGGGGGCCGTCGAGGCCCTGAAGGCCAACTGGCAGAGCGGCAAGGACAGGATCCTCGCGCGCCTCAGATGGCATGGGCCAGCCGAATGACTCGATCGTCGCGCCGCTTTGCTGCTACACATCTCCTTTCTCAGCGGCCCATGAGAAATTCGAAGGCGATGACGAGAGGTATCCCCAGGCGCGGAAAGTGATCTTGGGTCTCGGGGTCGCGACATTGGCGATGCGGGTCCGCGCGTTCCTCCTCCGCGCGGTGGGGTGGCTGGCCTTTCAGGGCATACGCCAGTAGCTCAATCTGGGCACCGCTCTGCCCGCGGCCCACAACACTCATGACATGGCTTGGAGCGCCGCCCGCGATCTACGTCGTCTTGGTCCTCAACCCCTAACACCCGCTGACCGAGACCGGGCGTCAGTGCCCGGCGTGCTGTGTGGTCGAGGAGGGCCGAATGCTCCGGTGGACCGCCTGCGGGCCGGTCCCCCTAGAGCACGCCACACCCGGCTGGCCCACATCGACATCAGGGATTCGGTAGGCATCCCCACAGGGGCGGCCCACCGCATGCAGTACCGCGCGGTCGGAGGGCGCGCCTCCTCAGCCTGCCGCGCAGGTGGATCCAGGTGATCTTGTTTCACAAGGCCGCAGTCATGGTCGTTCTCCTGGGGAAGGCCGGCGAGCCGAGTTTCGAGGGCGGGTGGCGGGCGGGTGATGCCGCAGGCCGGCCAGGAGGGCATGAAGGGCTTCGGCGGCGGTGTGCCGGGCTTCGGACGGGTCGGGGGCAGCGCCAGCGGTCATTGCCGCTTCGCAGAGAGCGCTGAAGATCAGGCGTGTCAGCATCGGACCAGGCTCCACCGACAGTTCCTCGGCGTCGTTCAAGCCGTCAAGGAGCGACTGCAGCGCGGGCAGCCCCATCTGTTCGTCCAGTTCCCGGCAGCGCTCGGCGCCCAGCGCCGCGGGGGCCTGCTGGAGCAGTGACCGGTGCGCGGCATCGGTGACGGTTCCCTCGAGGTAGGCATCCAGCGCGGCGTCCAGCCGAGGCCAGGGCCGGTCATGTCGCATGGCCGCAGCGGCGACGTCCTCCGCGAGGCGCTCCTGGCGGTCGCGGAACACGGCCTCGAACAGGTGGGCCTTGTCGGTGAAGTGGTAGTAGACCGTCCCCTTGCTGACGCGGGCCGCCTGGGCGACGTCATCGATCGTGGTCGCGGTGAACCCCTGATCGGCGAAGAGTGCTGCGGCCGCATCGAGCACCGCGCTCCTGGTGAGTTCCTTGTACTCGGCTCTGCGGCCCTTGACGGTCATGCGGTCTACGATATAGTCCCTGACTATGAGTCAGTTTACGACTGCCGGTCAAAATACTCTGGAGACGTCGAAGGGCACTGTCGGCTACTGGACGAACGGCGAGGGCCCTGGGCCCGCCGTGGTCTTCCTGCAGGGCTTCCTCGCCGGACCGGATGTCTGGTCGCCGGTGGTCGCCGAACTCGCCGGACGGCACCGGTGCTTCACGGTCGACTGGCCGTTCGGCGCGCACGACCGACCGATGCGGGCCGACGCCGACCTCTCCCCGCCCGGAGTGGCCGAACTGGTGGTCGAGGTGCTGGACCGGCTGGGCGAATCCAGCGCCGTCCTCGTCGGCAACGACAGCGGCGGTGTCATCGCGCAACTGGTCACGGCCGCACATCCCGACCGCGTCGCCGCGCTGGCGCTGGTGGCCTGCGACGCCTTCGAGGTCTTTCCGCCCGGGGTCTACCGGCTGCTGTTCCGCTTGGCCTCCGTCCCCGGGGTGGTGCGGGCGATGGCCGCCGCGATGAATGTTCCGGCCATCGCCCGCTCGCGGGTGGGGTTCGGAGCGGTCTTGGAGCACTGTCCCGGCTCGGTGCGGCACTGGGTCGCTCCGCTGGCCGCAGACCCGGGTGTCCGCCGCGACATCACCAAACTCATGACCGGGGCGTCCAGCGCCCAGACCCTCGCCGCCGCCCGCGCCTTCGGCGGGTACGACCGGCCCGTCCTGGTCGTCTGGGCCGATCGCGACCGGCTCTTCCCCCTTGCGCTCGGCCGGCGGCTGGCCCGGGCCTTCCCCTCCGGCCGCCTCGAAGTGATCAAGAATTCGGGGACCTTCGTCCCGCACGACCAGCCCGCGCGGCTCGCCGAACTGCTCGCGGGCTTCCTGGCCGAACAGGACCTCCGGTGACCCCCGAAGAGTTTCCCGCCGCCTTCGCCGCGGGCTGGGCACTGCCCAAACCCGACGCGTTCCTGGACTACTTCCGCCCGCTCATCGCTCCGGACGCGACGTTCACCCAGCCCATGTTCCCGGCCGCCCACGGCGTGACCGCCATCGAGAGCATGTTCCGGCGCCTGTTCGCCCTGTTCCCCGACATGGCGCTCATGGTCGTCCACACCGCCGTCGAGGCCGACACCGCCTACATCGAGTCCCTCTGCACCGCGAGCCTCGGCCGCGGACCCGTCGAGTTCCCCGTCTGCGACCGATTCACCCTCGCCGACGGCGCTATCAGAGCGCGCCACTCCTTCGCCGACCCGCTTCCACTCCTGCTCACCGGGCTGCGCCGCCCCTCCGCCTGGCCTCGCCTCCTCTGCAGCCGCCTCCCCGCACCCAGCACGAAGGATGCTCGTGCAGGAGAGGCCTAGCCGCTGAGGGCCCAGGCGCTGTGCCCGATCACTCTCACCGCACCATGATCCGCCCTGGTGTCCCGCAACCGGCGACCCAGACTTCCGTCGGCCCACCCGGCGACCCATAAGGTTCGTGGTCGAACGCCGCCCCTCTGCCCGGGACCGGCATAGAGGGCGCCTCTATTGACGGGGATTCTGGCTCAGCAATGAGCGAACCTCTCGGCCCGTCGGGGATGTCCGTCATTAGCCTGCCACGGCCGCAAGCTTCCGGATCACCACCCCACCCACACGATCTTCAGGACGGTCCCCGTCGCGCGGCCGGCTTTTGGTCATGCGGCTGGAGATAGGTCAGGACGGCGCGAACCCGGCGATGGTCGTCGGTGCTGTCCGCGGGCAGGTCGAGCTTGGTGAAAATCGAGTTGATGTGCTTGCCGACGACCTTCTCGCTGATGGTGAGCGAGGTGGTGATGGCGGCGTTGGAGCGGCCCTCGGCCATCAGGGCGAGGACTTCGCGTTCGCGGGGGGTGAGCCGGGTCAGCGGGTCGTGACGGCGGGTGAGCAGTTGCCGGACGACTTCGGGGTCGATCACGCAGCCCCCGGCGGCGACCCGCTCGACGCCGTCGACGAATTCGGCTACGTCCAGGATGCGGTCCTTGAGTAGATAGCCGACCCCGCCGGAGTCGGTCGATTCCAGGAGTTTGGCGGCGTAGGCGGTGGCGACGTACTGGCTGAGGACGAGGACGGGCAGGCCCGGGTGCCGTAGACGCAGATCGACCGCCGCGTGCAGCCCTTCGTCGGTGAACGTGGGCGGCATACGCACATCGGTGACGACCACGTCGGGGCGTTCGTCGTCGACGGCGGCAGCCAGTGCGATGGCATCACCGACGGCTACCACGGTGTGGTTGAACCGGGCGAGGAGGGCGACCAGGCCCTCGCGCAGGAGGACCGCATCGTCGGCAAGGACTATGCGCAGCATCCGGCTACTCCGTTATCCAGTGCATGGCAGTTCCAGCCGCAGGATGGTCGGTCCGCCGGGCGGACTGGACAGGGCCAGCGTGCCGCCGTACGCGTCGACCCGGTCGGCCAGGCCTGCCAAGCCGGTGCCGGCGGTGGGGTCCGCGCCACCGATCCCGTTGTCGCGCACCTTGATATCGAGGCGGGCGTTGGTGAGGCCGCCGGTGATGGATACCTGGGTTGCGGTGGAGTGTTTGGCGGCGTTGGACAGCGCTTCGGCGACGACGAAGTACGCCGTCGACTCCACTGCGGTCGGCAGGCGGTGGGGCACGTCGACCGTGACGGTGACCGGGACCGTCGCGCGGTCGGCCAGTTCGGCGACCGCGGCGGGAAGGCCGAGGTCGGTGAGGACGTGCGGGTGGATGCCGCGGATCAGCTCGCGCAGCTCGGCCAGGGCGGCTTTGGCCTCCTCTGCGGCCTGGTCGACGAGTGCCCGCGCGGCTTCGGGGCGATCGTCGAACTCCAACTGGGCGCCGACCAGCGTCATGCCCAGCGCGAGCAGGCGTTGCTGTGCGCCGTCGTGCAGGTCGCGTTCGATGCGGCGGCGCTCGACCTCGAACGCGTCGACCAGCCGTGCGCGTGAGCGGGTGAGCATGCGGACTGTCTCGCCGGATCCCGGCGCCAGCAGCAGGTGGGCAACTTTGGCGTGGGCGATCGCGGCGACGGGCACGGCGTAGACGGCGAAGAACCCGACGACCACCAGCGCCAGCGCCCCGAGCGCGCCGATCAGCACGGCGACGACGACATCGGTGCCGGTGGCCGGATCCGTCGGGGCGCGGGTCGTGGTCAGGTTGACCGACATCAGGGCCAGGACGGGGGAGGACAGGAGGAGGACCGCGGCCAAATCGAGCACCAGCAGCACGGTGGCGTGCAGCCCGAGGTAGGCCAGTTCCCGCCAGGTCACGGCTTCCGCGTACCGGAAGCGCAGCCACGCAATGGGCCCCGGCCGGTCGGGGCGGACGTGCGGGTCCTGCAACGGTGCCCCGCCGAGCAGGACCACCCGCCGCCGCTCCAGCGCCACGAGAGGGCGCGTGAGCGCCGGTGCCGCGACCACGGCGCCAAGTACGAGCGCTGCGGGAAGCCACACTAGACAGAGTGCGCCGAGCATGGCACCAGAGAGCACGTAGGCGACGGTCCGTAGAAGCCATAGCGAGGCGAAGAAGCGCAGCGGGTTGCCCCGCAACGCCTCCCATGCCGTATCCGCCATGACCACCACCGTAGACGGCGGCGACGCCTGCGGGCATGGGTGCTGGCCCTCCCTCAAAGATGCGGGGGCACGCTCCTGTACCAAAGAGCGCTGGCGGCTTGTATGGAGCTCGTGACGACTTCAATCGAGTGCCGGGGACTGCGTAAACGCTACGGACCGGCGGTCGCCGTCGACGGGCTTTCGTTCGCGGTGGAGGCGGGCCGGGTGACCGGGTTCGTCGGGCCCAACGGGGCGGGCAAGTCCACGACGATGCGGATGATTCTCGGGCTGGACGCGCCGGACGCCGGCACCGCACTGGTCTGTGGCAGGCCCTACCGAAGCCTGCGTAACCCGCTGCGCAGAGTCGGTGCGCTGCTGGACGCCGGCGCCCTCCATCCCGGGCGCCGGGCCCGTGACCATCTGCTGTGGATGGCTCAGTCCAACGGGATTTCGCCGAGGCGGGTGGACGAGGCGCTCGAGGCCGTCGGGTTGGCGTCGGTCGCCCGCCGCCGGGCCGGTGGCTTCTCGCTGGGGATGAGGCAGCGGTTGGGCATCGCCGCGGCGCTGCTCGGCGACGCGCCGGTGCTGCTGTTGGACGAGCCGGTCAACGGCCTCGATCCCGAGGGCATCCACTGGATCCGTGGGCTGCTGCGCGGGCTTGCCGGACAGGGCCGGGCGGTCTTCGTTTCCAGTCACCTGATGAGTGAACCCTGCGCAGCAGCCAATACCCGATCCCGAGGGCGGCGGCGGCGTAACCCTCGGCCGCGACGGCCGTGCGCGTCATCATCGGCAGCGCCGCGTTCCTCGCCCTCATCGCCCTGTTCAGCCTCGGCGTCGGGGTGATCGTGCGGCGTACCGCCGGAGCCATCACCACCGTCATGGCGTTGGTGTTCGTCCCCCAGATCGCCGCGCCTGCCCTGCCCGCGACAGCCGGCACCCGGCTGCTGGAGGTGACCCCGGTCGCGGGCATGTCCGTCGGATACCCCTGGAGCGGCGTGGCCGTACTCGCCGGTTACGCCGCCGCCGCCCTCGGGATCGGTATTGGCTGCTGCGCAGGCGCGACGCATGATCCTGCGCGCCGAATGGACGAAGCTGCACACGGTACGCAGTACCCCGTGGCTGCTACTGGCTGCCGCCACGTCAACGATCGGGCTGGGCGCCGCGACGGTCGCCCTGACGACCGGGTCCGACCTGGTAGCGGCCAGCCTCTCGGGCGTCTACTGCGGACAGATCGCCATCGTCGTGCTCGCTGTGCTGGCCATGACCAACGAATACGCCAGCGGCCTGGTCTCCACCACCCTGGCCTGCACCCCGCGCCGGACCAGGGTCCTGCTCGCCAAGACGGCGACCGTCATCGCGACCGTCCTCAGCGCCGCGCTGGCCAGTGTGACCGGATCGCTGGTCGCCGCCCGGAGCCTGGCGGGAGACCAGGGCATCACCGTCACCAGCGGGCCGGCCCTGCGCGCGGCATTCGGTACCGTGCTCTACCTCACCCTCGTCGCCCTGCTCAGCCTCGGCATCGCGACCGCGCTCCGGCACACCGCCGCAGCCCTCACCACCGTCCTGGGCCTGCTCTACCTCTTTCCGCTGCTCGCCCAGTTCATCGGCGACGAACGCTGGCACACCCGAATCGAGCGGTACGCACCGATGTCCGCCGGACTGGCCGTGCAGTCGACCACCAACCTAGGCGACCTGCCCATCGGCCCATGGACCGGTCTCGGCGTCCTGGCCGCCTACGCCGGCGCCGCCCTGCTGCTGGGCGCGGTCCTGTTCACCACCCGCGACGCGTGAAAGGAAACGCCAATGAACAAACGAACTCTCACGATCATCGGAGTCGCCACCCTGGCTGGCATCGCGCTCCTGCTGGTCCTCAGCGGGCTCCTTCCGCTGACGACGCAGGGCCCGTGAGGCAGATCGGCGACCTCACGCGCGGACCAGCCCCGCACCTCTGCCGGATCAGCACCGCGCCACATCCGCCGGCAGCACCTGCAACGTGGCTACAAACGCCAATGCCATACTCTCTCGCCGCTCCACGACCGCGCTGGGTCGGCGTCCCCATTAGCCCGCTGGTGCAACCAGCAGCGGCATGCCGCCGTCGGGGCCGGGGGAGCCGTCGACCACGCTCAGCGTGGCGATCAGCGCGCAACCCGCGCTGGCCACCGCAGTGACCTGGTCGTCGCTCATGTTCGAACGGCGCGTGCGCAAGCACGTCCACACCGTACCGGGCCACCGTGACCGCGCCGGCGGACGTCGAGGCGTGCGCGACCACGGGCAACCCGTGCTCGTGCGCGCGGCGTACCAGCGCCTCAATGGTCGCGGCGTCCAACGTCGGGATGTCCAGCAGGGAACCCGACCCGTCGTCGAGGACGACCTTGAGGTGTGTCGCGCCCTCTTCCAGACGCGCCTCGACGAAGGAAGCCGCGTCCGCCGGCCCGGTGACGTACGGCAGGGGCTCGTACGCCATCGTGGGATGGCCTCCGGGCGCGGTCGCCCCGACACTGGAAGTGCACAGGTCAGCCCGGACGGGACCCGAGCCCCGCGCGGCCGCGCCGACGGCCGCCCGCTCAGGCTCGATGACCTCCGGCTTGCTGAACTGGTCGATCAGGGTGGTGACACCGAACACCGCGGCCAGTTGCGTACATCCCGGCAGCAGATGGACATGCGCGTCGATGAGTCCCGGCAGCAGCGTCCCGCCGCGTCCGTCGACCAGCACGTCGTCCGCGCCCTGGACGGAGGCGTCGCCGACGGCGTCGATCCGGTCGTCGGCGATTCGCGCGTGTGTGGCTTCGAGGACTCCGCGGCCGTCGAAGATGCGCACGTCGGTGATGGTGAAGGGGTGATGTGTTTCACCCCGGCGACCTTAGAAGTTGACGTAACGAGAAGGTCTAGCCTGCCGGCCTGGCCCCGCCGGCCGCACCTCAGGCTCCTCTATAGCTCGGAGGCGTCGACCACAAATACGGCTGCCTCGCGGTCGCCGAGTACACCGACAAAGCAAGGCGGACACACGGTCCACACCCTCGTGCGCGTTCGGCACCTTGCTCCCCGATCCGCCACCTCTTTCTGACCTGTCCCAGCAGATCCCGGCCATTGCGGAGAGTTCAAGCTGAGTCCGCAGCTTACGGGCCGATTGTGTCTCGGGGGCGTGAGTGACGACGAGAGACCGGTAGATCGAGATTTGCGACGATCTTGATCATCAGGAGCCAGCTGTTGGACAGCTACGACGTAGGGCGGTTCCACGCGGCCAGGCCAGTTCAGACCGTGACTGATCGTGCGGCCTCGGTGTAAACCTCGAAAAGGCGCGGTGCGTTGTGGTGCGGTTTGCTGAGCAGTAGCGCCCAACATTGCGCGAGGAGTTCGCGGGCCTCTGTCCCGGGCCAGGGCTGTGGCAGCAGCTCTGGCGGCAGCAGGGGGTCGGGTTCCATGGCGTGGGTGAATTCGGCGGCCAGTTCGATGGCGATGGTCAGTTGTTCGGTCTCCGGTGGATCGGCCCGCAGCCGGGTTAGGTACGTTGCGGCGATCTCGATGAGACGGACGTGTCGTTCGGCGATCTCGTCCAGCATCCAGAGCCTCCCAGCGAGGGCCCGGGGGGCACTTTCAGTACCGATGCACAGGTCGCGGCTGGTGAGAAAGGTGAGGTGATCCGTGACCCCGAGCCTGGCGGCCTCGGCCTCAATCAGATCCTCCCAGGCGTGTGGCGATACGTAGAGGCCGCTCTGGACGGCGGCGCCGCCTAGATAGACGATCGCCTCCCGGAGCGCGTCCCGCGCGGGACGCGTCGATTCCGGGATCGCGAATCCCACCAGGTGCCATACCCCGTCCCAGGGGGCCTTGCCGTGGTCCTGCTGGTACATGAGCCGCATGAAATCGATGTCGGGCTCGATCGATCGCCATGTCTCGGCGGTCGCCCGCAGGGTGGCCTTTCGTCCGCGCCCCTCCTGGACGACACGGCCGTCGGCCACCAGCCGCCTGATGGACAGGCGCACCTGTTGGTCGGTCATCCCCAGCAGCCCCGCCACCGTGTAGAGGTCACCGCAGTCCACGGTCCCGTCCGCGCGGACCATCGCCTCCACTAGCAACCGGCCCGGTATCTCCCGCATGACAACTAGCATAGTGCGTTCGTTGTCATTACGATCGTATCTAGAATGAACGAAAGAGGTGGCATGCGGAAGCTCATCCGGGTCTCGCTGCTGACCGTGCTGGTGGTGATCGCCGGGGCCGGCGGTTGGGTGATCTACCAGCATGATTACGACCTCAGGGAGGAGAAGATGACGATCACCGGTGGCGAGCACCCGCTGAGGGGGGTCCTGGCGATGCCGAAGCATGGTCACGGGCCATACGGGCTAGTGGTGTTCGTTCACGGTGACGGACCGGTCGACGCCACCGACGACGGGTTCTACCGTCCGATCTGGGAGACAATGGCCAGGGCTGGCTATGCTTCGCTGTCCTGGAACAAGCCCGGCGTCGGCGGAGCGCCTGGCAACTGGCTGCACCAGAGTATGCAGCACCGCGCGGAGGAGACCGTCGCGGCGATCGAGTGGGCCAAGCGGCGCTCCGACATCGACCGTAACCGGATGGGGCTGTGGGGCGGCAGCCAGGCGGGCTGGGTCATGCCCAAGGCTGCGAGACTGTCGTCCGACGTGAAATTCCTCATCGCCGTCTCTCCCGCGATCAACTGGCTCCGGCAAGGCCGCTACCATCTGCTCGCCGAACTCCGCGCACGGAACGCCGCACCCAGCCAGGTCAAGTCCAAGCTCGCTCAGAGCGACCGCATGCTCCGGGCACTCAGCAACGGCCAGACCTATGAGCAGTATCGGGCCGCGGGGGGCGATGTGAGCGGCATCTCGAATGACCGGTGGACGTTCATCACCAGGAACTACGCCTCGGACGCGTCCGCGGACCTGGCCGCCCTGCGGGTGCCGGTGCTGCTGATCCTGGCGGGCCACGACATCAACGTCGACGTCGCAGACACCGAGGCCGGATATCGCCAGCGGTTGCGCACGCCGGGCCAACTGCGGATCCTGCGTTATCCGGCTGCCGCCCACTCCCTGATGCGCAAGGACATCGAGGACTCCTCCTTCAAGACCTACATGACCGCCATCGCCGCGCCCCGGTCGCTGTTCGTCGCAGGGTTCCTACGGGACCAGCGACGGTATTTGGAAGAGACCGACCGTTGACCGCCATCGCCACCCGGATCTAGTTCGGCGGCGACCGCCACCGATTCACCAACGCCCGCAGGCCGACGCCTATGCCGATTGGCACTCGTCACCCGAGCCTCGGGCAAGAGCGATGCCGTGCACCACCGAAAGGCCAAGAAGCCAGCACCTGGCTGCCACCGGATAAGTCTGGGCTTTCGCCGCTGTGCAAGCACCCTGCCCCCGAGCTCGACTACGACCACCGCCGCGGCGTCAGAGGAGATACGGCGCCTCCGCCGTATCTCCTCCCAAGGCCCTAGGAGTGCTGTTCGGCGGATCCTGCAGGCCAATCGGGTACGCAGAGTGATGGTCCTCGTGGGTTCGGGGGTGGTTGCCCGGTCGGATTACGACCTTTTTCGGTTCTCCAGTCGGCGGACAAACTTCAGCCCGGACCAGTCCTCGCCGAGCGTGGCGACCTTCACGTCGACGATGCCGTGAGGGAGGAAGAGGTCACGCACCAGATTTTCCGTGATGTCGCTTTGGTGACCGGCCGCTCGCCGCGGCCAGGCGATCCACAGCATCGCCTGGTCGCCCAACTCCGCCGCCATCCCTGAGGCGTCGGAGCGCAGCGAGCTCAGCGACCGGTAGAACGCGATCGTCGTGTCCGCCTTTGAGGGGCTCCCACCGGCTATTGTGCAGCCCCCGGGTAGATCCGGGATCGCCCAACCGGCTGGGCGGTGGAGCAGATGAATGGTGTGGCCGGGCTTGATGCCAATTTTCTGAGCCAGGGGCGTGCTGGAGTAGCCGCCGCTTTGGGTGCTCGCACTCACGTCTGGATCAGGGTCAGCAGGTTGCCGGCGGGGTCTTTGACCTGGGCCTTGGTGACCCAGCCGTTGTCTGTGGGCGGCATCACGACATCGCTCCCCAGTTCGCTGGCACGGGCGACGGCCTGTTCGATGTCGGGGACGGCAACGCCCATGCAGACGCTTGCGGCCGGGGCATTGCTGATCGCTCCACCTAGCCCGCCGGGCGTCTGCACCAGCGCGTAGCCGGGTCCCTGGGGGCTGACCTGCCAGCCCAGCAGATCGCGGTAGAAGCGGTGCAGGTCCTCCTCATGCGGGCCGCTGATATCGAAATGCACCACGGCGTTCGCTCGGTGCGTCCTGTCTTCGTTCATATTCGTTCCTCAGATTTCCGGTGGGGAGGTGTCGAACCCAGCCGGCTGTTCCATGCCCGGGAAGGCTCGTGCCATCAGTACGACGCTGTGCCGCACCTGCTCCGGGCAGGTTCGGTAGAACCGGAAGGTGCCCTCGGCCCTCATTGTGGCCAGGCCCGTCTTGCGGAGCACCTTCAGGTGCTCCGACACGGTGGCAGGTGCGAGGCCGAGGAGGCCCGCCAGCTCTCCGGCCCCGCGCTCGGTCTCCCAGATCCCGAGAAGGATCTGGCGCCTGTGCCTGCTCGCCAGCGCGCGCAAGAGCTCGTCGAGAGCCTCGGACTCCTCCATGCGCCAAAGGCTAATTCGGGAAAGTACGAAATACAACACGCGTCCAGGTGCTCCCCGCCCCGACAGCGTCTCGCGGGCAGCAGAAAGCTCCGAGCTCACGGGGCCTCATGGGGCGCTTCGTTTCCTTGGCCGGCCTGTTCCGCGGTACCGCGCAAGGTCGGGTTGTAGGCGGGTGGGGCTATGTGGAGCTGGTCGGTGGTGTAGTCGCCGAGGCGGAGTACGTTCTCGCGCCGGTAGGGGCTGAGGCCCGCCAGGTTGGTGGAGTGGATGGGGGCAGCCTGGGCGGGAGATCGGGACGGCCTCCAGTGCGACGTTCGCCAGGTCCCCACCGAGGCGCGGATCGGGGCCGCCTCCTCCGTCGCGGCAGTGGCAACCGCCCGGGCGGCCCGGACCGGGCCGTACGCCAGCCCCAGTCACTCCCGGATCCAGGCGCGGTACGCTTCTCCGCCCGTTCCTCGGCTACCGGTACGACATCCTCCGGCAGGCCCACCGCAGCACGCACATGGGCAAACGACCAGCACCGGAGCCTCGGCTAGACACGGGAAATGGTCCAGCCTGGTACACGACTTCAGCAGCGTCAGGAGCGACTCCGGACGGTCGTGGGTCCGCTTCGCCGCCCACGCGATCTCAGCTCAGCATCAGCCGGGGGAGGGACTGCGCCAACCCGCGGTCGGAGATAATCCGCTTGAACCACGGATACACCGGCGCCACCACCACACCGCCAATCACATCGTCGGCAACACGCTACCCTCGTCTCGCGCCCACGATCAGTACAGATCGCTATCCTTGATTGGGCACTTTCCGTAGCCAGATAGAACGCAGCGTGTTCGAATGGCCGGTTTCGTGCGTATCTCCTCCGGCCCCCTATCAGCGGCTGGGGCGCTTTTCGAGGTTGGCCGATGTCCCGGCGGTGGCTGAGGAGCACACTCACGCCTGGTCGGGCTGCCGGAGGGCACGGAGTTGGCCGCGGAGCGGTCAGCCAAGCGGCACCGCAGTTTCATGCGCGCCCGGATGGGCGTCACCTTCTAGGCGGCCGGGGTAAGGGCGGTGGCGACTGAGGCGATTCGTGCCGGGCTCAGACGAAAGACACCCGGCCGGTCTGATCAACGTGGCGTTGGAGTGGGTAGCGACTGAGAGGCGCATTGTGCGGGGACTTGACCAAAGGTGGCCGCAGCCGAGGTATTCCCGGTCGGGGCTGCGCTTCAGGGCCGCTGGCAGCGCCCTATGGTCTTCTCAGAGATGGTTGCTCTTCTGGTCATCCGCTGGCTGGACATGACGCCACCACTGCCTCTTGTCCGTATCGCGTACGAATACGCCGAGCTTCGCCAGTTCCGTTCGCAGTTCGGCGATGTTCGTCTCGTCCTGCTTTTTCAGTGCCTCGGCCCGCGCTTTGAGGAGTGCGTTGCCGCCGACCGGCAGGCCCGGCATGTCCTCGACCCATCGCCTGTATTCGTCTCGGTAGGGGTCCCCCTCCGTAAGCCACGGATATCCGTGTTCTTGAAAGCCCTCCTTGAGTTGCTTGACCGACGGCAGGTCCGCGCCCTCGTTCTTACTTTCCACGGCCAACTCCTCGCCCCGCTCGCCGAGTATCACCAGCCGCCTGCCGTCGGCGAACACCCCATGGATCATGGCCCGGGGAACGCTCTGGCTGGAGTCGCCGCGATCTGTTGTGACCTGGTCATCCTCGATGGTGACGGTAACGTAGCCGTATTCGGCCATGAGTACGAGGACGCCACCGGCCAGGGCCCCGACCAGCAGGCTCACCAGCGTCGCTGTCGGTTCGGGCGCATTGTTGATGAGTTCGAGCGGCCCCGGCAACGGAATCCAGGGCCAGGAAACAGCCCAGTTTGCCAGGAGCTTCAGCAGCCATCCGGCCACCGCCCCCAGGGCAGGAAATCCGGCCGCCACCAGAATTCGGTTCGACATTTTCTGTCGAATAACGATCTTTGTTTTCGTGCCGGACATGCTGATGCGCCTTTCCTCTTGAAGTAGATCAAGAAAGTGAAGGTACGAAAAAGAACTATGGCTGGGGTGACCGTGTCTCGCTGCGCAGGCGCCACGGGGGTGTCGACAGCGTGGTCCAGGCACGCAGCAGCCATTCCAATGGGCCGTAGGCGTGGTGTCGCAGCCACCATCGACTGGCCACTGCCTGCGCCGCGAACAAGGTCAGGGCGATCGCCGCGACGCCAATGGGCGGGACGCGGCCGACCAACGCGGCCCCGAAGCCGGTGAACAGCAGGGCGCAGAGCAGGGACTGCCCGAGATAGTTGGTCAGCGACATACGGCCTGCCGGCGCGAGCGCGGTTACCACTGCCTGGCCGCAACGGCCGCGGACCAGGCGGAGCACGGTCGCGGCGTAGGCGGCGGCCAGCAGGGGAGCGGTGATCACGTCGAGGCCCATGGCGTAAAGCTGGTGCGCCGACTCGGCGTGTTTCAGGCTGGCGTGCGCGTACACGATGCCGCCCAGCAGCCCGGCCGTGAAGCCGACCCACTGGAGCCGCCGCAGGAGCCGCCGGTGCCGGTCGGTGTCCGCGAGGGCGCCACGGCGTCCGGCCGCTAGGCCCAGCAGGAAGGCAGCGAGCACGGACGGCGCCTGGAAGAAGAGCAGCAGGGCTGCCACGTCCGGCAGCTCCTGGAGGTGCGCGCGGATGACCGATGCCGGCCCGCCCCGCAGGGCCTCGGTCGCCTGTGCCGCTGCGGATGCCGTGGACGCGGGAATCGTACCGCTCCCGCCGGCATGAGCGACGGCGAGCGCAAGGAGCGCGTATCCGACGGCGGTCACCGCCAGCAGCGCGACGGCGGTCCGTACCGCGGTGCGGGGCTGGATGCGGCGCAGCGCGAGGAGGATCAGGCCGAGGACGGCGTACAGGGTGAGGATATCGCCGGGGAAGAGGACGACGGCGTGGATGACGCCGATCACGAACAGCCCGGTCAGGCGCCGCAGGAAGCGTGGCGCGAACCGGGCGCCGCGTCGCTCGGCCGAGTCGAGCTGCAGCGTGAAGCTGTAGCCGAACAGGAAAGAGAACAGCAGAAAGAACTTCGTCTCGAAGAGCACCGCCACTAGCCAGCGGACACCCTCGCTCAGCGGGCCGCCCAGGCCCGGGTCCTCCAGGCCGGTGCCGTGATAGGCGGAGGCCATGTAGGTGATGTTGACCGTCAGGATGCCGAGCAGCGCGAAGCCGCGCAGCGCATCCACCTGCGCCAGCCGGGCGCCGCGTCCTTGCCGCTGGTCCCAAGTCGTGGGTAAGGGGCGCGGGGTGGTCTTGGTGCGTGTTCGGGCGCTCACGACACTCCTCAAAGCTATCGAAATGAAAACGGTCGTTGTGAAAACGATCGTACTATGATCTGTCGGTATCGGTCCAGCAAGCGGAGGTACGCGCGACGGCAAAGCGCCGGAAGGACGAGAGAAGGTGACCGTGGACGCATCACACGAAGCGGCAGGCCGGGGCGACGGCGACGCCTCCTGTCTGCATCGGGGGATCCACGAAGGGGCTGAGCGGCAGGTGGCCGCTGTACGCTGGGAGGCGTTCGGCCGCAACCTCGGCAGCGCGCGCTCGGCCCGCCCGAGCAGGGGCCCCTGCCTTCGCTGACATCGTCGCCACACTCATCTGCCACCGCTGACTCGCCAACACGGATGACTTCCTAACGTGGTCGCTCCTCGCACCCCGAAACCCGCCGATCACATCTTCAAGATCCAATTTGTTGCGGCCCTGCCCGGGTATCTTCGCCGCTCTCACCTGGGCTTTTGTTGGGCGGCTGAGGCGGGCGGAAAGAACAAGACTGTTGTGCCGCAGGTTTCTACTGCACGGTTGTCGGCGTCTCCATCGCTTACCTCCAGGAGTTCCAACGTGTCCGAAATCGTGCCGCTGCACCTGGCGGGCAACAACGCGCCGGTTCCCGAAGAGGTGACCCTGGAGCCGTCCAAGGTCGTCGGCGAGATCCCGGCCGAGCTGAGCGGGCAGTTCCTCCGCAACGGGCCCAACCCGCGTACAGGCTGGTCGCCGCACTCCTTCTCGGGTGACGGCATGGTCCACGCCATCGCTCTCGACGGCGGCAGGGCGCGCTGGTATCGCAACCGGTATGTGCGCACGCCGCTGTACGAGCACCCCGGCCAGTCGCGCTTCGCCCTTGCCTTCGACCGGGAGACGGGCCGGATCGATTACCGTGTCACCACCGCCAACACCCACCTGGTCACGCACGCGGGCCGCCTGTTGGCGTTGGAGGAGGGCGGCTTCCCCTACGAGGTGGCACCCGACCTCGCCACGATCGGGGCGCACACCTTCGACGGGGCCCTTCAGACCCCGATGACCGCGCACCCGAAGACCTGCCCGATCACGGGAGAATTGCTGTTCTTCGGCTACCAGCTGCGCCCGCCGTACCTGACCTACTACCGGGCTTCGGCCGCCGGCGAGATAGTCCAAATGCGGGCCGTGGACGTGCCGCGGGCGACGATGATGCACGACTTCGCCATCACCCGCCACCATGTGATCTTCATGGACCTGCCGGTCGTCTTCGACGCCGCCCAGGCCGCAGCAGGCGGGCCCCCGTGGCGCTGGGACGAGGGGCACCGCGCCCGTTTCGGTGTGCTGGCGCGTACGGCCGTCAACGACGCGCCCGTACGCTGGTTCGACGTCACCTCCTGCTACGTGTGGCACACCATGAACGCCTACGAGAACCCCGAAGGCGACACGATCACCGTCACCGGCACCCGCGTCCCCACTTTGTGGCGCAGCGGCGCCGACGACCTGGAGGGCGCGCTCCCGGTCGTGTACCGCTGGACGCTGGACCTGAGGTCGGGCGCGGTCGCCGAGGCGCCGCTCGACGACGCACCCAGCGAATACCCCCGGGTGGCCGACTCGATGCTCGGGCTCTCCCACCGTTACGGCTACACGACGAGCTTCAGCCTGGACGCCGAACCCGATCGGTCGCAGATCTACGCCTACGACCTCACCAGCGGTGGCACACGAGCTGCGCACCGCCTGCCTGCAGGCCACACCTGCGGCGAAGCCGTCTTCGTGCCCCGGGCTGGAACCGGCGAGAACGAGGGCTACCTGATGACGTTCGCCCACGACCGTGGCGCCGGCACGAGTTACCTGGCCATTCTGAACGCCGCCGACCTCGACGCGCCCCCGATCGCCGAGGTGCACCTCCCCGTGCGCATCCCCGCGGGCTTCCACGGCAACTGGATCCCGGCACGAGCATCAGGGCCCCCACGCGCGGGCCGGTGACCGTCGGCCTCCCACCGCAGCTCTGCAACGGTGCACTGAGCACCCGCGCGCTGGTCTTCTTCCGCAGCCACGATTCACACACCTGGAATATCGCCGCCGCCTCGGCGGGCGTGTGCGGCCGGGCCCCGGAACTGGATCTGTGTTCTGGAGTTCACGAACAGTTTTCTAAGAAGGGTGTCTCCCGTGGGGAACTTGGTGAGTTCTTGTAGCAGGTGATGGAGGTGGCGGGGGTGAGGAAGGTGTTGAACAGGTGGCCTTGGCGTTCGTAGCGGACGGTCGGCCGCTGGTAGCCAAACAGCCAGGCCAGCGTTCGTTTGACGGCCCAGCCATGGTGGTCTTGGCACTCGCCGGACTCGATGGCGGGTTGGCACGATCCCGTCGCCGCAGCCAGGCCCGGTGCTCGGCGGAGTGGTCCGCCTTATCGGCACGCATTGTCACCGGCCGCTGCCAACACGCCCCACGGCGCGTTCGGATCGCTGGCAATTCCATCAGCATTGGCTTGACATGGTTAAGGCATCGGGCTCGGGGGCTGCCGGAGGCGACCCATGGAGATCTCGCTGCAGACTGCCGTCCAGCAGGCGTGGTGCACCCGGTCCGCTCGGCGGCGCGGTATGCCTCCAAGGCCCACTGGAGCCGGCTCATCCGCGGACCTGTGGGTGGCGCTACCTGCTCGGAGGTCCACCCGGTGATCGGCCATGCGGCGCTCGGTCAGCGTCGTCGGCGTCATCGTTGACGAGCAGGGTCGGCCCCTGCTCGTGCGCCGCTGAGACCGCGGCCCAGCGACATCCCTGCGGCGTGCGACAGCCACGTGAAGTTTGCTGCCTTCGTTACCATGATCGGCCGGATCGGGGCCGGTCGGCGCGCCCCCTTTTCGCGCGGACCTTGGCGGCGTCCACGATCGTCGACGCCCAGTCCACCTGCGCTTGCGCTCGGTGCTCGTCCTGCACGGCATGGCGCACTCGCGGCCACAGTCCTGCCCTGGTCCATGCGGTGAACCGCCGATGGGCCGTTGGCACGCTCACCCCGAACTCATCCGGCAGATGCCGCCACGCGTGCCCGCTGGTCAGCACGTACACGATCGCGGTGAACACCTCCCGATCGTCCACCGGCACCGTCCCGCCACCCTGCCAACGCGGCGTGAACTCCGGGATCAACGGCTCAACAATCGCCCACAGCTCATCCGGCACCAATCGGAGCCCAAGATCGGACGACACGATCCCCGGCCGCGCCTCCCCCGGCGCGGCCGTGTGAGACCCCCTCTTCATATGTGGGCGCACAGGAAGCTCCATGGCCGATGGTCCAGGTCGTTGACAACTCGCCGGCTGGCTCGAGGCCTTCGCCGCGGTGGCCGAGGCTGGGGTTGCCTGGCGGCGCATCCATCCTGGCCAGGGTCCTTCCCCGAGCTCTCCTGAGGCAGAGCGGTCGATTCTGTCGGTCGTGTCGGTGACCAGGATGGTCGTGGTGTCTTGTGTGGGGGTGTGGTGGCGCGGGCGGGCGGTACCGCCCCCATCGCGGCACCGCCCGCCCGTCCTAGACGGGTCAGCCTCTGAGGAGGGAGACGCCCATGCTGGACAGGGCCCGGCCGATGGGTTCGTGGATCATTCCGCATCCGGAGTTGGGGCCGCCGCTCAGGATGCCGTGGGCGTAGTTGCCGTAGAAGACGCCGCTACCGCTGTCACCGGGCCCGTCGCAGGCGGTGCTCCAGGTCATGCCGGACAGTGTGCGGTTGGGGTAGGAGACGGTGGCGTTGACCTCGGTGATCGACCCGCAGGTGTAGCCGGTGGTGGAGCCCTGCTTGCAGACGTATCCGCCGACGTAGTCGCGTTCGCTGCCGTAGACGCGTGTCTGGGGCAGGACCCAGCCTTTGGGCTGCCACCAGGTCGGGTTGTCGATTGAGACGATCGCGGAGTCGCCGTACCAGCCGAAGGTGTAGTTGGAGGCGCCGCCGACGTTCTGGTAGCCGTAGCTGTAGGTCGACACGTCCCAGTAGTAGCCGAGTTCGGCGCAGTGGCCGGCGGTGAGCATGTAGTACCGGCTGCCCGAGTACGTCATGAACGCGCTGGTGCAGCGCGCCCCGCCGGTGAAGATGGCCAGGCCGGACCGCAGTGGCGGGTCGCAGGCGTAGTCGTCGTAGCAGTAGCGGGGCACCGACTTGTGGGCGTAGGTCGACACCTGGACGGCGCCGCCGAACGTGCGCCGCGCCCAGCCGATGACGTCGCGCTGGGCCGGGGTGAGCGCGGCGCCCTTGAGGCTGCTTAGCTTCACGGTGTTGCCGGAGGTGACGATGCCGGTCTGCAGGCCGGCCTTGGCGCCCTTGTTGGCGGTGGCGACACGCTTGGCCAGGGAGTCCGACACCTGCTGGAGGTGCTGGAAGCTGTACCGGACGGTTGTGGTGGCGGTGTCGTTCATACCGGAGGCGGTGGCAGTGGTCCGCGCTTTGGCCGCCGCGTGCTTCTTGGTGACGGCGACGGTGAGCCTGCCGCCGTGCGCCTGGTCGATCCAGGCGCCGCCGTAGGCTGCGCCGAGCTTCTTGTCGATCTTGGTGGCCAGTTTGAACTGCGCGGGCTGCCGGTCGGCGCGGCGGCCCGCCTCGGCCGCCGATACGCCGTGGTCCTTGGCGATCTGCTTGACGAGGGTGTTCTTGGCCTCCTGCTGGATCTGGGCCTGGGACCGGTGGTTCGGGGTGGGGGCGGGGGGCGCGCCGCGGTCATCGGGGGCGCCGGCGTACGCCGGCGCCGCCATTGAGGCCGTGGTCAGGGCGGCGGCCGCGGCGACGGCCGCGGCGACCCTTCTGCGTTTGGGGCGGACCATAGGGGGTGCCTCCTTCGCGGACGGGGGTGGGCGCGGCATCCGGCCGCGCCGTCCGCTATGCAATGTGAAATTGCACTGTAAAATGTGAGATGACAGTCGCCTAGGGGCAAATGTTGACAACAAGCCTGGGTGCCGAGATCAGCGGCCTGATCCGGCCGGGAAGTGCGTGCGGGCGGGCGCCCCCCGCTGCAGCAGGGCGTCAGGTGGCTTGGACCGGATGAGGACTTGCTCGGCGATCTTCACTGCCGTGTGATCTTGCTCGTGGTGTTCGGGGGGTGCTGCACGGCAGCAGGGGCTTACCGGGCTCGTCGGCACGGTACCGGGAAGGGGAGGAGGGTGATCGTGGTGACTGCTGTGCTGAACGTCGCCGCACAGCGGCATGGATCGTGGCGGGTGCTGGTGGTGTCGGGCGATCTGGACGTGGCCACAGCTCCCCGACTGGTCGACTACTTGGCTGGCGCGTCGTGGACGGATCCGCCGCCACGGATCGCGCTGGAACTGTCAGGGCTTCGCTTCTGCGGCGCAGCAGGCCTGCGTGCGTTTGTCGACGGCTGGGAACGCGCGGCCTCGCTCGGCGGTGATCTAGTACTGGTGGCGCCGCCAAGACGGGTCGTGGAGTTTCTGGGAATCTTCAGGGCGGACCACATCACCATTGCTGACGCGGTCACCGACCTCCCGCAATGACCGGCCGTGCGGGCCGGAGGATCGACCTCGCCGCGAGACCGGTCAAGGATCGCCCGGGGGCCCGCTCGGCTTCGGTGAAAGTCGGTTGGAGCGCTCGTCTCAGCGTGGCCTCATGTCACCCCCGAGGTAGGCTTCGACGACGCGCGGGTCGACGGAGAGTTCAGCTGCTGATCGCTCCAGGGTGCAGCGGCCGTTCTCGATCACGTAGCCGCGCTGGGCGATCTGGAGCGCCGCTCTGGCGTTCTGTTCGACCAGCAGGACGGCCGTCCCGTCCGCGGCGACATCGTGGATGACCTCCATGACCGCCGCGACGACGAGGGGGGCGAGTCCCATCGACGGCTCGTCCAGCATCAGCAGTTCGGGCCCGGCGACCAGGGCGCGGCCGATGGCCAGCATCTGCTGCTCGCCACCGGACAGTGTCCCGCCCTCCTGCCCGCGCCGTTCGGCGAGCAGGGGGAGCAGCCCGTAGACCCGGTCGATGCGCCTGGCCAGCCCGCGGCCGTCCCGCACCAGGTACCCGCCGAGCAGCAGGTTCTCGTGAACCGTCAGGGTGCTGAAGATCCGCCGCCCCTCGGGGACGTGCACCAGGCCGCGCGCCACGATCTCCGACGGCGGCGCCCCGGCCACCGACCGTCCCTGATATCTGATGTCGCCGCCGGATGGACGGACCAGGCCGGAGATGGCCGACAGAGTGGTGGTCTTGCCGGCGCCGTTGTTGCCCAGCAGCGCCACCGTCTCCCCTTTCCGGACGGTGAGCGACAGGCCGTTCAGCGCGGTCACCGCGCCGTACTTCACTGTCAGGTCAGTCAGTTCGAGCACCGCGCACCTCCTCGGTCTCCTCCGGGCCGGCATCGCGCCCGAGATACGCCTCGATCACCGCCGGGTCGGTGCGGACCCGGGCTGGGGTGCCGTCGGCGATCTCCTTGCCGTAGTTGAGCACCACCACGCGGTCGGAGACCTCCATGACCAGGCCCATGTCGTGCTCGATGAGCGCTATCGCGATGCCGAGGTCCCGGATCCGCCGGATCAGGCCGAGCAGCTCGGCCTTCTCCGCGTGGTTGAGCCCGGCGGCGGGCTCGTCCAGCAGCAGCAGGGCCGGCCGGCGGGCCAGGGCCCGCGCGATCTCGACCCGGCGCTGCTCCCCGTACGGAAGGTGCCGCACCAGGCCCGTCCGATCCCCGCGGAGCCCGACGAAGTCGAGCCACTTGTGCGCCTCGTCGGTGGCCTGCTGCTCGCTGCGCCGGTAGCGGGGGGTGTGCAGCAGCACGTCGAACGTCCGCTGCCGCAGCCACAGGTGGGTCCCGGCTCGCACGTTGTCCAGCACCGACAGGTCGCCGAAGACGCGGAGGTTCTGGAAGGTGCGCGACAGGCCGCGGGCGGCGATCGCGGACGGGCGCCGCCCGGTGATGTCGGCGCCGTCTAGGGCGATCCGGCCACCGGTCGGCTTGTAGAAGCCGGTGACGCAGTTGAAGGCGGAGGTCTTGCCCGCCCCGTTCGGGCCGATGATCGAAACGATCTCGCCCTCGTCCACGCGGAAGGTGAGCCCGTCGACCGCCCGGACGCCCCCGAAGGCCAACTGTAGATCCTGCACGTCGAGCATCAGGCTCCTTCCGACCTGGCCGCCATGCGGTCGGTCTCGCGTGACCGGTGCGGCCAGAGCCCCTGCGGACGGCCGATCATCATCGCGATCAGCAGGACTCCGAACACGAAGAACCGGTAGTCGGCCAGCCCGCGAAGCATCTCGGGCAGCAGGCTGATCACGACCGCGCCGAGGACGACGCCGGGCGTGGAGCCCATGCCGCCGAGCACGACCGCCATCAGCACCAGGGCCGACTGCAGGAAAGTGAAACTGGCCGGAGAGATCGCCGACAGCTGCGCAGCGAACAGCACGCCCGCGAGCCCGCCCCAGACCGCCCCGGCGATGTAGGCCGCCAGCTTGACCCGGTAGGTGTGGACGCCCATGGCCTCGGCGGCGTCCTCGTCCTCCCGGACGAACCGCCACGCGCGTCCGAGCCGGGACCGTCCCAGCCGGGCGGCGAGCAGCACCGCCACCGCGGCGATAAGCAGCGCTGCGTAGTAGAACACCACCGGATCGGAGACATGATCACCGAACAGGCCGGGGATTCCGTAGATGCCCGAGGGCCCGCCGGTGACCTCCAGGTTGTTGGCGGTGATCCGGACGATCTCTCCGAAGCCGAGCGTCACGATTGCGAGATAGTCGCTGCGCAGCCGGAGCGTGGGGCCTCCGATGACGATGCCGGCGATCACGGTGGCGACGATGACGAAGGGGACGGTCGCCACCAGAGGCCAGTTCAGCCGGGTGGCCAGCAGGCCGCTGGTGTAGGCGCCGACCGCGAAGAACGCGGCGAACCCGAGGTCGAGCAGACCGCAGTAGCCGACCACGATGTTCAGCCCGACCGCGAGCATCACGAAGATCACTGCGCTCGTCATGATGTTCATCGCATACGGTGTCGCGATCGCGAACGGGGCGGCCAGTCCCACGGCGAGGCCGGCCCAGCCGAGGTGGCGGCTCTCCAGCAGACGCGAGACGCCGCTCGCCGCGCGGCGTTTCGCAGCGCGGTCCGGAAGCGCCGCCATCACACGCGCTCCGTGACGCGCTCGCCGAGCAGCCCGGTCGGCCGCACGGTGAGGAAGAGGATGAGGAAGCCGAACGCGAACACGTCCCGCCACTGACCGCCCACCCAGTGGGTGCCGAAGGATTCGAGCATTCCCAGCACGATTGCCCCCAGCATCGTGCCGGGAACGTTCCCGATCCCGCCGATGACGGCGGCGGTGAACGCCTTGAGGCCGATGATGAACCCCATCAGAAAGTCGATCTTTCCGTAGTAGCCGCCGGCCATCACGCCCGCGGCCCCGGCCATCGCCGAGCCGATGAAGAAGGTGCGGGCGATGACGGCGTCCACGTTGATGCCCATGAGCAGGCACGCCTTCGGGTCGAGTGCGATGGCCCGCATCGCCCGGCCCTGCCGGGTCCGCCCGATGAGCATGGTGAGCCCCGCCATCAGCACCACCGAGACGGCCATCAGCAGGAGCTGCTGCACCGTCACGCGTGCACCCAGGACGGTGAAGGACGCCCCGTCCAACCGCACCGGGTAGACCCGCGGGTTCGGACCGGCCGCGATCCGGGTGCCGTACTCCAGCGCGAACGACGCGCCGACCGCGGTGATCAGCAGCGACAGCCGGGGCATGCCGCGCAGCGGGCGGTAGGCCACCCGCTCGACCGCCAGCCCGGCGATCCCCGTGGTGACCATGGTGAGGACCAGCACGACGAGCAGCGCGACCAGCGAGGAGGAGTGCACCAGGCCGCCCATCGCGCCGAGCATCGCGAACCCGGTGAAGGCTCCGAGCATGTACAGGTCGCCGTGGGCGAAATTGAGCAGCTTGATGATCCCGTAGACCATGCTGTAGCCGAGGGCGACCAGCGCGTAGAACGAGCCGACGAACAACCCGTTCCAGATCAACTGTGCCATGGACGCCTACTTCAGGTCGTCGCGCAGCGTGAAGGCGCCGCCCTTGACAACGAGGATCACGAAGCCGCCGTTGCCGAGCGTGTGCTGCGGGGTGAACTTCAGCGGCCCCGTGAAGATCGGGAAGCCGTTGACGGCCTCCAGTTGCTTCGCGATCTTGTCGCCGTCGGTGCCGCCGGCCTTGGCGATGCCCTCGGCCGCCACCCGCACGGCGTCGTAGGACTGGGTGGAGTACGGTCCCGGATCGCTGCCGAACTTCTGCTTGTAGGAGCTGATCCAGCCGCCTGCACCCTCGATCGTGTCCGGGGTCTGGGTCATGGTGGCGAAGACGCCGTCCGCCGCCTTCCCTCCCGCGATCTTGATGAGCTTGGCGTCCACCGAGCCGTCTCCCACCATGAAACCGCCGGTGTAGCTGGCCTGCCGGAACTGCCGCAGCAGGAGGCCGCCCTCCTGGTAGTAGCCGGTCCAGTAGATGAAGTCCGGGTGGGTCTTCAGGACGTTGGCGATGTTGGCGGAGTAGTCGCTCTCCCCGGGGTTGACGGCGTCCAGGGTCGCCTTGTCGGGCCCGCCCGGCCTGTCGAGCGCCGCTGCCGTCCGCAGCGCGATGTCCTTGGAGTAGGAGGTGTTGTCGTGCAGGACCGCGACCTTCTTCGGCCCGCTCTTGGTCATCCAGTTCATCGCCGCGACGGCCTGCTGGTCGCCCGTCCCGTTGATCAGGAAGACGTGCTTGAGGCGCTGCGCGACCAGTTCGGTGGAGTTCGCCGCCGGAATGATCATCGGGATCCGGGCGCGGTCGAACACCGGCAGGGTCGGCAGCGTCGCCCCCGAGCAGTAACCGCCCACCGAGACGGCGATCTTCGCTGCGACCAGCTTGCTGGCCGCCGCCACCGCGGTCTTGGGGTCGCAGGCGTCGTCCTCGACCCGGAGCCGCAGCTTGCGCTTGCCGACGCCGCCCCGGGCGTTGATCTCGTCGACGGCCATCTGGGCGCCGTTCTTCATGTAGGGCCCGATGTCGGCGCTGGACCCCGACAGCGGGATCGCCATGCCGATCGTGATCGGGCCCGAGTCCTCGGCATCGTCCGAGCCGAGAAGTCCCTGACCGCAGGCGGACACCGCCAGGGACGCGACTGCGAGCACGGCGCCCATTGTGAACTTCTTCATCGGTCTTCCTTCGTCAGGCGGCTGATCAAAGTTCTCCGGCCAGGCGCCGTTCGCGGGGCGCCGATGGACGGCGCTGGTCACCTGACCGCGTAATTGATGGAGTGGGATACTCGTCCGAGACCGGCGGGCTTGGGCCTTCCGGTATTAGCTGACAGGCCGAGATCGTTCGAGTCCGGTTCCTGTCGGGGTTCTCGACCGGGAACCGTGCGTCCAGCGCTCTTCCCTTGTGGGCCGCCACGTCCGTGACGGCCCGTACCGCCTCCTGTTGTCCTAAATCCACTGCCCGTTAAAACAGGGCACGGCATTCCTGAATCGCCTCACAGCGTCCAGGGAGCTTGATCGCCGACACGAACTCGGATCTCAAGTCGTGGCGGATGCCCGGCGAATCAGCGCACTTGGTACCCAAACGTGGCCGTTAGCTCTCGTCGCCAGGAGCGGCGTGGTCTAGTACTCGTGGAAGCACGAAGTCACCTGCCCCGTGATCCACTTCCCGCCGCCCGGCTTAGGCGAACCCGACGGGGTCATCGTCGCCGATCAGCAGGTGAAGAACGGCCCTATGCCAGCGGCACCGTCCACGGCGACTCCGGGGATCACCCGGTCGCCATCGAAGAAGTCGAGGTTCGCCACGGCCACTGACAGCCGTCAGTTGACCGCCAGGCTGTGGTCTTCGCCCGGCGGTCCGCTGGGGCGGGCATCGGCGCATCCCGCGTCGAGTATCGAGCGAAAAGTGGTTGGCGCGCTGGCGCTGAACGACCCTGAGGCCATGCAGCGGCAGTGCGGTGCCGATGACGACGCCGAGCCTTGGCTCCACTCCACCTCCCCGATATGCCATGTAACATTGCACACTCGGGAGCTGTCTCGTCAAGAGGTCTGAGCCATCCAACGAGCCCTTTACAGCAGGTCATGCGGAGGGTAGAGGGACAGTTGCGGTGGTGAAGCTCAGCTAACGGCAAACCAGGGCGGCCACGGTGGTTAGTCGAGGCCGACCGATCGAAGATCCGGGAGCGCACCCGCATGGCCCTGGATCTGCACGATGTCGTCACGCTCGGGTGAGCCTGATGGTGCTGAACGCCGGGGCTCTGCGGGTCACCGCCGTCATGCTGCTGCGGGCCGCGAAGATGAGCCCCCACGAGATCGGAGAGCTGACGGGACACTCGTCGGAATCCTGTCTGGCGGCGCCTGAACGGCGGGGAGCACAGCCAACAGGTGGCCTGGGAGGGCTCAGCCGTGGCGCAAGCCAACGGCTTGATGAAGGCGTCGCCGGTACCCGCAAACGAGTCGGCTACCGCAGGTTCTCCCACGACCAGCTGGCGGCGGCGCTCCCATCGCGGTCACGCCCGAATCGGAATCGCCCCCTTCGGCCGCTGGTCGCAACGAACTGAGCGAACAAGCCGGCGGCGGACAACCGTCGGTTAGATCGTTGATGGGGGTTTGCTGAACCGCTGCGGGCATGACGAAGGGCGCCCATGATCAGTGTGTGAAGACAAACCTGGACGCCCTTCTGACCGCACTCTACGTCCATCTGGACGATCACGTCCTGCGGTCGGCCGACCGGCCGCGGCGACGCGGCCCCGACCGGGTGCTCAACGACGCCGAGCTGGTGTGCGTGGCCGTGGCCAGGTCCTGCTCGGCTGCGATTCCGAGCGGCGGTGGCTGCGGACGGCGCCGGGCAGGATCGGGCACCTGTTCCCGCGGCTGCCCGGCCAATCGGAGTGCAACCGGCACCTGCGCGATGCCGCGCCCGCCCTGTTCGCCGCGGTTCCCGTGTCTTGGATACGCGGTCCGATCGATCGAGATCACCCCCAGGACCGCCGCTAGTCAACGTCGACCACCCTAACGATCATCCACCAGGGCCGTGATCCATTTCTGGTGTATTCCGGTGCCCTGCTGGTGGGGCATCGAGTGCTGGGCGGGCAGGGGAGCCGCCCCATGAGTAGCGCACCGCCGTTCTCGGCGCCGACGCTTGGTGGCTTATCCCTCGTTCCGAGGCCCGGGGCGAGTGAACTTGGGGTGAGGGGTCGAGGCACTGATTCGAAAACGCGAATTCGCCCGGCAGAAAATGCCCGAGGGTCGATCAAAGTGTCACTGATGATCAGGAGTCTCGGCGCCCTCGCTCGTGTCGTCTAGCGGGTTCGCCTCGGCTACGGGTTCAAGTATCCACACCGGCCGCAGTGCCCAGCCTGCGGGCGGTCCCGGGGCAGGGGCAGGGGCAGGGGCAGGGGGTTCGGCTGCTCCTGGATGTGGGGGGTGGGTAGCTTGCGGCCGGCGTCGACTCCGCAGTCCGGCCAGGGCGCCAGTACTGATGCTGATCACGGCAATGATCGCGGATGCGATGTTGGCTAGCGCCTCAATGTCCATAGGGTTCCTTTCGGATCTGCCCATATGTCGGTTTATGGGTGGCTGCAAAGACTCGACTCAGGTGATCGCACTCGATTTTGTGTCGGGATCATCACGAGTGCGAGGGTTGTGGCAATCTTGGACGGTAAATGGACGGAGTTTGCCGTCCTTCCTGCCGATAGGCGCAGTAGCGTTCGCGATGTCCGTGGTCATGAACGATGTGAGGATCACTGTGCGCGAGCCGCTGGATAACAGTCCGCTGTTGCCACCTGAAGATTGTTTTGACCGGGAGACCTTCGCCTGTGCCCTGGAGGAGTTGCGTGCCGCCGGAGGCTGGTCGCTGCGGTCGTTGGCGGAGGCCTGCCAGGAGAAGGGGCATCCGATCGTGCATGGCACGGTCGAGGGCTGGTTTAAGGGCAGGGTGATGCGAAGGGATAGTGAACCGGCGTTCCGGGTCGTGTTGAGCGAGCTTGGTGTGACCTCGAAGGATGACCAGGACCGCTGGCTCGCCACCGCTCGCAAGCTGCGAGGTCGTCCGCGGCCGTTGATCGGCGGAGAGCCGTACCGGGGTCTGGAGAGCTATGAGGCCACCGACGCTGAGATCTTCTACGGCCGGCAGGCCCTCGTACGGCAGATCCTTGAGGAGGTGCGGGTTGTGCAGGGCCTTGGTGGCGGGGCCGTGCTACTGGCGGGTGCCTCGGGGGCCGGCAAGTCATCGGTGCTGAAGGCCGGCGTGCTGCCCGCCCTGTCGGCTGGGTCGGGTGGGGAAGCTCCCCAGGTGGTGTTGTTCATGAACGCGGGTCCGGATTTGTTGGGCAGGCTGGCTGAGACGGTCGCTGTCGTGCTGCGTGCCGATGTGAACCGGGTCGTCCGTGACCTGCGCGGTGGCGGTGACAGCGTCGCCAATGTCATGCAGAGGGTGGCCGCGATGACCGGCCTCGAAGCCGCGCGGACCAGCGGCGCGTGCGCTGACACCGGGCCCCAGGGTCGCGTTGTGGTGATCGTGGATCGGTTCGAGCAGGCCATGATCGCTACAGGGGACTCTGGTCAAGACGGCGGGGCGGGGTTGGAGTCGTTCCTTGAGGTGTTGCGTGCGATGACCTGCGGGCCAGTACCTGTCGCGGCGGTACTTGGCGTGCGGATGGATTTCCTCAACTCAGCGATGCATCTCAGCTCACTGCGTGCACTAACTCGCAAGAGAGCACCGGTCCTGGTCGGGCCGATGGATGAGGACGAACTCACCGAGGTGATCGAAAGGCCAGCACAGCGCATGGGCCTCAAGCTGGCGACTGGGTTCGTGGAAGTGTTGCTGCGGGAGGTCTCGGCTCGGGACGGCAGGGCCGGGCATAGGGCAGGCACTTTGCCGTTGCTGTCGCACGCGCTGCATGAGACCTGGCAGCGGAGCGGCGGACGAGAGATGACCGTGCAGAACTACCGCGCGGTCGGCGGCGTCGATGGCGCGGTGCGGGCGAGCGCGGAGAAGGTTTACGCCGCTCTTTCGCCGGGGCAGCAGGTGATAGCGCGGCGTCTGTTCCTCAGCTTGGTGATTGTGCATCGTTCCGGCGCCGACACGCGCCGCCGGGTGACCCAGGACCAGCTATTCGAGGAGATCGAGGGCGGCGTCGATCTGGAGGAGGTTCTGGATCGCTTCGTGGCGCAGCGGCTGCTCACTGTCGACGAGGAGACCGTGGAGATCACCCACGAGGTGCTGATGGAGGCCTGGCCCCAACTGCGGACTTGGCTGGACGCCGACCGCGGTGGTCTATTGGCGGCACAGCAACTCAACGACGACGCTCGCGCCTGGGATGCCGCCGACCGTCCCGCCGCCGACCTGTACGTGGGCACGCGGCTGGAGGCCGCCCGGCAGTGGCGGGACAGCCACCCCGCCGACATCAACAAGTTGTCACAGACGTTCTTGGACGCGGCCATCCGCCAGGCCCGCCGCGCCACTCGCATCCTGAAGTCGACCGTCGCGCTGCTGGGGGTGCTGCTGCTGTTGAACGTCGCCCTGACGCTTGTGATCTCGGATAAGAGTGAGACCGCTCAACGGCAGCGAGACCAGGCTCAATCGCGCACACTCGCCAGCAGGGTGAGCGGATTGCGGAGCCGAGACCCTGGGCTGGCCCGCCAACTCGCGCTGGCCGCATACCGCATCTCGCCAACCACCGAAGCACGGTCCGCGCTGATCGACGCGACCGCGATGCCCCCCGCAGTCCGGATGCTGGGCGGTGCCAACTTGGGGATCATGTACGCAGTCGGGATCCACCCCAGCGGTAAGATCGCCGCGGCCGCAGCCGAAAACACGGTGCGCCTGTGGGACATCACCGACACCGCTCACCCTCGGCCGCGACCGGACCCGCCCAGCGCCAAATGTGTCAAGATCTACGCACTGGCGTTCTCACCGAGCGGGGACTTGCTCGCCGCCTCCTGTGCTGACGGCAGCGTGCGCCTGTGGGACACCCGCGATCCGATGGCGCCAACCGCGCTGCCGGCGCTGACCGGCCTAGGCGCCAAGGTGTACTCCGTGGTGTTCAGTCCTGACGGCTCGATGATGGCCGCTGCTATCGCAGAGCCTAAGGCCGGCGAGTCCGTGCCAGGCAGCGTTCAGATTTGGGCGATTAGCGGCAACCGACCGCGACCGGTGGGTGGAAAACTGCGTGTCAATGACACCGCGCCGGCCAAGTCGGTGGCCTTCCGTCCCGGCAACCAGTACTTGGCCGTGGGAGCCGATGACGGTGACGTGGAGATATGGGATATCGGCGACCCTTCCCATCCCGCCGGCCCGGTCCGCGCGGACGGGCCGACCAAAGCGATAGGCCAGTTAGCCTTCAGCCCCAGCGGCGACCTCCTGGCCGCCGGCGGGGCCGATGAGCAGGTCCATCTGTGGTCGACCACCGACCCTCGCCGACCAGTTCGATCGGGGCAGGCGATCGGCGGTGCCTCCAGTTGGATTAACGCTCTCGCGTTCTCCCCGGACGGCGCCACCCTTGCGATCGGCGGCTCGGGCACCAGCACCGGGCTCCGGTTGGTCGATCTGCAAAGCCGCCGCGTCACTGCAACGATGCCGCACCCCTCACCTGTCACCTCCGTCAAGTTCAGCCCTGACGGAAGCGAGGTGATCACCGGCGCCAACGACGGCATCGCGCGGCTCTGGCCTGTCCGCGCCCCGATTCTGGCAGGGATGAACTCCACCGTAAGCACCACCCGCTTCAGCCTAGACGGGACCACGCTGGCTATCGGCAGTGCCGACCTGCGGCTCTTTGACGTCACCGACCCACAGCGACCTCACCTACTCGGGCGCCCACTGCCCAATCACGACAACTTTTCCAGCAACGTAGTCTTCGCCTCCAACAACCGGCTGCTCGCCGAGGCCCGCGGTCGCTCTGGGACCGTTCAGCTGTGGGACGTCACCGACCGAACGCGACCGCGCCCGCTCGGGCCCCCGATCAAGGCTCACTCCAACCAGGTGGAGTCCGTCGCGTTGAGTCCTGACGCCACCCTGCTAGCCACTGGCAGCCGCGACGGTACCGTCCGCCTGTGGGACATCCGGGTCCCTAAGAACCCGACCCTCCTGCCAGCAGTCGGCACGTTCGGCGGAACTGTCTTCCAGGTCGCCTTCAGCCCCAACGGCAAGTTCCTGGTCGCTGGCAGCGCGGACAAGATCGTCCGGCTGTGGGATATCGACAACCCGCGATCCCCACGCCCGGTCGGCCTCCCGCTCGCACCCGGCAACCACTACGTCTACGCTGCCGTCTTCAGCCCCGACGGAACCAAGCTCGCCATCGGCCTCGCCGACAGCACCGTCCGGCTTTACGACATCGCCCGCCCGGCTCATCCTCGCCCGCTGGGCCCCCCGCTGACCGGACCGGAAGGCTACGCCTACTCGGTCTCCTTCACCACCAACGGAACCGAGATGGCGGTGGCGAGCACTGACGGCACCGTCTGGATCTGGAACTTGCATCCACACCGTGCCCCGACCCTCTACGCCACCCTCACCCCAGGAAGCCAAGCCTTATACCCGGTGGACTACCAGCCCGGCACCCGCCTCCTGACTGCCGGCGGTGACGACCGGAAGGCATGGATCTGGACCACCGACACCACCGCCGCTGCAGCACTGACCTGCAACTCCAGCGGCGATCCGATCACGCCTCCTGAGTGGGAGAAGTATGTCCCCGATCGCCCCTACAACCCGCCCTGCCAGCCATAACACGGTGGCCACAAGTGTCTGATCCTGTCCAACTTAAGGCTCTGGTCTGGCTCTCAGCACCGCGAGATGGTCATGGTCTTCATGTCGAACTCGATCAGCAGTCTCGACACCAAGGGTCCTCACGACCCGAACACCAGAAGGGAACGATCGAGGGACATGAAGCGAGGACGCTTTCACCTGAAAGTGCGCACGCTAGTCGCCGCCGCCGCGATCCCGGGGCTGGCGATCTTCGGGATCACCGCGCTCGCGCCCACCGCGAACGCCGAACCCTCGTGCGGCTCGGGCAAGTTCGTCGAGAAGATCGAGGTCGTCGAGTGGGGAGACGGCCAGTTCCAGATCGTGCTCACCCCCACCACCGAAGCCCGCAAGGACGCGGCCTTCTCCATGACCCCCCGCAACGCCGTGGTCGAGCAGTGGCACGCGATCCAAGGCTGTGTCCCTGGCCTGTATGGGGACCTCGCCGACACCATCTGGGATCAGCTGGAGTGTCACCAACTGAACTCCTGGCTGGCCCTTCCCAACGAAGGAGACATCTGGCTGACCGGTGCGACCTACGACCTGGAGAGTTGGAGGCCCACGCTTCCTCGCTGGGTAAACGGCCAGGACCTCATCGTCACCAAGTGCCTCAACATGCTCGGCCGTGACCCGGCCCCACGTGTCAGCAGCCCCTTCCGGCCCGACACCGCGCAAGTCAACCCCTGGCGGAACATCGCCTAGCCAGCTAGCAGCCCGGGCGGCCATCCACTACACGGGGGGTGGGGCAGGTGTACACCTGCCCCACCCCCGTGTAGTGGTGCCGCCGCTCGCCCCGCACCGCCGCGCCTCCTACCTGACTCACATTCATCTCATCTACGACTCATATTTCGGTATGCCCCTGCTCTTACCTAGGTGCTCCCCGCTCCCGCCCTGGGGCGTGTCGCTGAAGTCCCTGATCTACCGCTCCCGCGAAGTCGGCCTGATGTCGGAGGCCACCGCACGCTGCGGCTACCAACGCATCAAGCAGATGAGAAAGCTCGGCCTCATCGTCGCCGAGCCTGTCACCCATTACGGGGTTGAGGAACCTGCGGACAGCCGTTCGCGCTAAGAATGATCTTGATGTCGAGCGGCGCCCGGCCAGCGGCAGAAATGTGCCTGCGGGAAGTCGAACCGGCCGCAGTGCGCGTCTGAGGGGTGTGAGCGAGTCCACTGAACCGGTCCCAGATCCGGAAGCCGGCCAGGCGAACCAGTCGGCGCAGCCGCCGGGCAGTGCCCCAGCCGGCCGTCGGCGCCGTGTCCGGGTCGTCCCGCCGACACAGGAGCAAATCGATGGGTTATCGGCCAGGGAACGGCTGGAGTTGCTGGACAAGCGGCGAACCGGGCGGCATCAGTGGTTCAACACCAGCGGCATCCTGCTGACGATCGTGCTCACCGCGCTCGGCCTGTACTTCACCCGGCAGACCCTGGTCAGCAGCCAGCAGGTCCAGATCACCGACCGGTACACCAAAGCCGTCGAACAACTCGGCTCCCCTCAGCAGGAGGTCCGGCTCGGCGCCATCTACGCGCTTGACCGGCTCGCCGCCGATTCCGGCCGCGATCACAACACGATCATGGATGTCCTGGCGGCCTACGTGCGTGTCCACGCCCCCGCACCCAACGCCCAAACACCCAATGCCCGGACACCCCGCGAGCCCGCCGCCGACGTACAGGCCGCGCTGACCGTCCTGGTCGGCAACGACCGGGCCCGCCAACCCCGCCCACTCGACCTGCACGGCGTCCGGATACCGGGCGCCGACCTCGCCAGTTCCGCATCCAACAGTGCCCGAAGAGACACCTACTTCCACGGCCCGTTTCTCACCGTCACCCAACTGCGGCGCGCGGGCTGGTACGTCGCGGACCTGCGCGGTGCGATCCTGGAGGGCGCGGATCTGAGCGGTGCCGCGCTGGGAGCCGCCGATCTGGGCAGCAGCGACCTGCGCCGGGCCGTCCTGCGCGACGCCCACTTGCACGGCGCGCGACTGCACGGCGCGGACCTGACCGGCGCGCAACTGATGGGCGCCGATCTACGCGGCGCCGACCTGACCCATGTGCTGGGGATGACGCCGGATCGGATCCGCAAAAGCGCCCTGACCGACCCCACCACCCGATTCTGAACCCACGCCAAAGCCCACCAAGGACAACACGGCTGGCAACGGACATGCCGCACGCTGGCCCGTTGCGCGTCGGTCGGCTCGCCGGTGCCGAACACGACACGGGCGATCGAGGTCACCCCCGCGAAGTCGGGCGCGCCAGTGAACGAGCGTCCAGCCGGCTCGCCCGCCAGATGCTCCAGCACGGCCCGCTGAACGCGGCCCAGTCCCCGGGACATACCTTCCATCATCGGTCTTGGTCAGCAGGAGACGTGCGTCTGGGATACGAACGCTTATTGCCCCCAGGACAACAGACCCGCCGACAACAAGATCGTTCTCAGCGCTAACGGCTATCCGCAGGTTCCTCAACCCCGTCTTCGCGTGCGCCCCGCCTCGAGGTGCCGTCGGCTACTGGCCGCCTTCGCCGGGGGCGAGATCGCGCAGCAGCTCGGCGCGGAGCGCGGCGACGATCTGATCGGTCTGCGCGGCGCCGGCGGTGATGATGGCGCCGATCGCCTCGTGCCGGTCGACGCGGCCGCCGAGCGCGGACCGGATCCGCTCCACCGCCTCGTCCAGGGCCGCGACCGTGTCGGCGGCGAGGTAGTAGGTCTTGCGGGTCTTCCCGGCCGGCTCCCGCCTCTGTCTTGGACCTGCCCCCGACACGGGTGTGAGCGAGGTATGAGGCGTGTGTACCTGTGTATGAGCCGTCTCATCCTCGGGTGTACCCGTGTCGGAGTCGTCTCGGAGACGGCTGCCGAGGACGTCCCGGGCGGCCTGGGCGGCCTGCGCGGCACCCTTCGGCGGCCCGATCACCCTCTTGTGCGCGCTCATGCGTTCACCGGCGCGGCCGCGCCGGCCTCGACGCCGCCATGGCCGCTGGTGACCTGGCGGGCGAGTTCGCGGAATGAGGCGGCCGAAGGCGAGTCCGGCGCGTACTCCACCACTGGCAGGCCCTCCCGCCACGCCTCCCGGACGGTGGCCAGGTCCTTGACGACGGCCAGGACCGGCAGCGGCATCGTTTCAGAGTGTCCAGCGTGCTGGTAACGATCTGGCCGCGGCGCTTGTCGAACAGGTTGACCACCATCCCCACCAGGTCGACCTGGACTCGGAACTCGGACTGCAGGGTGGCGATCTGTTCCAGCAGCAGCCGCCGCCGCAGCGCGCGCAGCGCCGAGTCCTCCAACTGCACGGGGACCAGGCCCTGCCCGGCGGCCACCAGGGCGTTGTCGGTGAGCACTCCCAGCGACGGCTGGCAGTCGATGAGGCAGACGTCGAAGCGGCCGAGCGCCTCCACCACCTTCAGGACGCGCTCCAGCCGCCACTCCACTCCGCGCATCCGGTACAGCTCCCGCTCCAGCAGGAACATGTCGATGTTGGTCGGGACGACGTCGATCCGCTCCCGCCACGGCGTGATGATCTGCTCCACATGCTCGGCCGCGACCTTGTCCGCGTCCATCGGCAGCGTCTTGGCCAGCGTCGCCGGCGGCGTCGTCTCCGGGACCCCGCACGCCTCGGTCAGATGCCCCTGCGGATCCAGATCCACCAGCAGCACCCGATACCCCATCTCGGCGAGCGCGCCGCCGAGGTTCACCGTAGGCGGTCTTGCCGACCCCACCCTTCTGGTTGATCACGGCCAGGATGTCCATCCCGCGGCCGGACGCCCGAGAGTCGGCTCACACCCGGCTCACACACGGGAACACCCAGATAAGAGCAGGGTCTTACGCAGATATGAGCTGTGGCAGAGGCAGGTATGAGTCAGGTATGAGACAGGTGTGAGGAGCTTGTGAGGAGCTTGGTAGGGGCGGCTGCAGGGCATCTCGGACGCCGTCGCCGGGTGAGCCCTGACCGGACGGCCGGTTAGGAATCTCACCGGCCGCCGCAGGGGACCTCACTCGTGCGCCGACCTGGCCGGAGACGTCCGGGAGTGAGGTGAGTTAGGTCGTGATCCGGGGGTGGGGCGGGCCGGATCTTGAGGGCGTGGAGGCGTACACCACGCCCGCCGGCGACCTCACTCACTCGCCGGGAAGAAGACCGGTCAGAAGCCCGAGAAGGCGGCAGGCGCTGGACCGCTTGCGGGGTTCAGCGCCTGCCGTCCGGGGCGGCGTTTACCGTGCGGGCATGGACGAGAAGGGTGGCCCCCATGAGCCGGTCAACGAACTGGACGCGCGGCGCCGCGAGCGCGCGGGCGACGACTTAGACGCGGCCGCCGAGGACAGCGAAGCGTTCCACGACGATCTGCGTGAGGAACTCGGACGGGAGCGGCTGCGGTTGGAGCGGGAGGAAGCCGAACGCGCCGCCCGACAGGCCGAGGCCCGGCAGGGAGCGGGGGAGGACGAGCGGCCGGGCTGGTGGCTGGCGCTCGAAGGCTCCTGGCGCGACCACCGGGCGGCCTTCGCCGAGGGGGGACGGGCCGGGGTGGTGGACATGTACCTGGACGGCGGGCGCCGCTGGTGGGAGATCGCCAGTGTCGTCGTGGTGGCCCCGGCGGTGGTGGCGGTGCATGTCTGTCAGGCTGATGGGCGCCGTCGGCGCGATCGTCGCCGGCACCTACGAGGTGGGGCGGGCCGGGGTCGAGGCGCTGGTGGATCTGGGCGTTCCGCATACCATCTACCGGCCGGTCACCGCCTACCTGGACGGTCACTGTCAGGGGCTGCCGATCACCGCCGGGCAGCTGGCCGGGCTGTGGCTGGGGGCCAGGTCGCGCTGCTGGTGTTCGGGTTCTTCGGATCGTGGGGCGCCCGCCTGGGCTGGATCGCCACCGGCGCTGCCACCGTGGCGATGGTGTGGGCCGGCACCACCCCGCACGCCTCCCGGTGGACCGCCGCCGGCGTCGCGGTCCTGGCCTGGAGCGTGCTGTCGATCGTGGCGTTCCACGGCGCGGGCCGCGGCCGCCGCCTGACCATCGTCTCCGACGCCTTCGACCGCCGCCGACCGGCGCCCGGGAAGCAGCGAGCGGTAGCGGCCCCGAGGCGTGGGGATCGTCTCGGCGGCCGCCGAGGATGCGCCGAGACGATCCCCGCCGGACGGTGGGCGGGCCAGGGGGCGGGCGGGGTGTGTGTTTTGTGGTGGGAGTGTGCGGTAGCCGCTGGGGAGGCGAGGTATCGGTAACCCCTGCCATGGAGGGTGCGCGCGCGCCGGGCGGCGGCGAAGGCAGCGCACACTCGGCTCCCGCGCGCTCCCCGGGGGTGTGTGTTTTTCGGCGGGCCGGGGCGGTCGTTGTCACCGCGAATCGTCGCCGGGGCCTCCGCCGCGGTGTCGGCGACGATCCCGGCGGGTGAATCGTCGTCGCGGCCGCGCGGCGCCGGCGCGTGACGAACCACCGTGCGGGCAGGCATTCGTACGGCGGTGCCACGGGCGCCTGAACAGGCGCACACCGTCAGAGGGCGTTGGCCGGGGGAAACGAGGGCGAACGAGATTGACCGGGGCGGCGGCGACGGCCACCATCACGGCTGCGGAGGAAGGCCCCACCCTCCAACTGTGATTGAGCCGGGCGGGATGGAGTGTGACGGCTGGCGGCTCGACGACTACCCGCCCCGGGGCGATGTGATCTCCACACCCGGCGCCCGCGGGTAATCTCGGAGTCCATGACGGACGAGGACGTGCTGCAGGACGCGCCGCATCGCAGGGTGGTCCGTGTCGGCGACACCGTCCGCAGGCCCACCCACCCATGGACACCGGCCGTCCATGCGTTGCTCGGGCACCTGGAGCAAGTCGGTTTCCCTTACTCGCAGCGGCTGCTGGGCATGGACCAAGAGGGTCGTGCGGTCCTGACCTATCTGGATGGCGAGTCCGGCCCGCGCGGCTGGGCCAAGGTGGCCGATGATGCCGGGCTGAAGACCTTCGCCCGCCTGTTGCACGACTATCACGACGCCGTCGCCGATTTCCGCCCGCCCGATGAGCTCGCCTGGTTCACCGGCGAGAGCGGGCTGGGCGATGATCAGGTGATCTGCCACGGGGACTTCGGCCCTTGGAACATCGTCTGGAGGGGCGCGCGCCCGGTCGGGATCCTCGACTGGGACTACGCCCGGCCCGCCGACCGCATGCACGACATCGCCTACGCACTGGAGTACGTCGCGCCGTTTCGCGATGACGCCGAATGCCTGCGCTGGCTGCGCTATCCCCAGCCGCCCGACCGACGCCACCGGGTGGAGGTGTTCGCCGCCACCTACGGCCTGACCTCCACCACGGGGCTGATCGATGCGGTCATCGACGTCCAGCAGGACGGGATCGAGCAGGTTCGCAGGCTGGCCGATGCCGGACTCCAGCCCCAAGCCCGCTGGGTCGCTGACGGTCTCCTCGACGAACTGGACCAACGGCTGGCCTGGAGTCGAGCCAACCGCCACCTGTTCGAGTAACTAGAGGATCCCGAGCACGCCGCCAGACCGGGCGCCCACTCGCGGACCCAAGCGCTCGGTCACACCAACAGGTGGGGCCAAAACTCATCCGTGATCAAGGCAGCCAAGATCGTCAACTGGGGCCAAAAAACTCATCCGAAGATGGGGCCGCTACTCGTTCTCGCGGAGCTGCTGCCGCTAGTCCTCGCGGCGACCATGGCGGACGTCTTCCAGGCCCTCTTCGGATTCGGACTCATCGGCATCAAACGGACGGTCCCCAGTATGATGTGCTTCGCTGTGTGTTACGGGGCGCTGGCGATTGCGGCCGGTCCGGCGGCGGCGATGGGCGGCCTCAGTGGACTCTGGGGCGCGCTCCTCTCGGCCAACCTGGTGCTGACCGCGGCACAGAGCTAGTGCTTCCACCGGCTCAGCGCGGAGGCGGTCGTTCTGGCCACTGCCTGAGCGCGCGCCCGGTGCACCAGGCGCGCGCTCAGCGCCTGTCCTCTCCGCCGGGCGAAGTCGCCGCGGGTCCTCCCCCTTGATCGTGGACACCTTCAGATCTGGATCATGAGTGGTCCAGAGGGAAGGAGTCCTGGTTGGGGACCTATAGGTATCCGGCCGAGTTTCGGGCTGACGCAGTGGCGTTGGCCCGGTCGTCGGGTCGGCCGATCGCGCAGGTGGCCAAGGAGCTGGGCGTCAATCACGAGACGCTGCGGACCTGGGTGCGCAAGACCGAAGAGGCCGAGTGGCCCGGCGCGGCGGTCGAGACGGCCAAGGACGCTGAGCTGGCGCGGCTGCGCGAGGAGGTCGCCGAGCTGAAGCTGGAACGGGAGATCCTGCGCTAGGGGTACTGCCCACGGAGGTTGTGGGCGTGACGACTCGTAGCCGATGATCTTGGAATGAGGGAGGGCCTCCGGGTTCGGTGTGTATTGCGACATCTACGCCGGCACCGCAGGAGGCCCTCATGCCCCACCGTAACGCCCCGCTGACCGAGACCGGACGCCTGCGCCTGGCCCGCTGTGTGGTCGATGACGGCTGGCCGCTGCGGCGGGCCGCCGAACGGTTCCAGGTCTCGCCCACCACCGCCGGCACAAAGCTTCGGTCGCCGCCCCGGCCATCCCGAACGGTCCCGAGAGCGCGACCGGCATGCGGGCCATCGGCGGCGACACCGAGAGGATCACCCCAGCCCGCGCCTCGAGCATGTGCCGCGCCACGGCCCTAGCGGTCACGAAGTTGGTACGTAGGTAGGCGGTGATCGGGTCGAGGAACTCCTGCGCCGACATGGCCATCAGGGGTACTCCTTGGTCTCCGACGTCGATCCCCACCATGTTGACGCAGATGTCGATACGTCCTGCACAGCCGGCAACAGCAGCGGCATGCTGATCGACTGCCTGTTCGTCGAGCGCGTCAACCTGCGCGGTGTGAGCGCTCATCCCCATTGCGGCCACGTCCGCGGCCACCCTGTCAAGCTTGGCTCGGGTGCGCCCTGCCAGATGAACAATCGCGCCCTCCCTGGCGAACGTGCGGGCGACAGCTCCACCGATCGCTCCTCCGCCTCCGTAGACAATGGCGTTCTTTCCTTCGAGCAGCTTGCAGCGCTGGGCTTCTGACTGGCGCCGGCTCGCCATGGTCGCCGATACCGCGGAAACCCGGGCGGCCAACAAGGACGTCATGGGTCTCAGCCGGGCGGGATGACGCGAGCCGTCCTGCCGCCGTAGGGCCTCCCCGGAGGCAGGGCGCCCTCATCCCTCTCCACATAGCCTCACCTAACTTGCACGGCTGCGGACCCGGCAGACCCGGGAAGCGGGCACGGCCTGCCGTGCCCGCGGCCGCCCGCCCATGGGCTGACCGCAACCGCGTCCTCCAGGACCGAGCCGGCCTCCAACGGGACCGGCTCCAGCGGCATAAGCGGGAGTTTCGTGAGGCCGTAACACACGCGGCCGCGCGGGAGCCTGGGCTCGGAGGCAGGATTAGAAACCTCACTCTGCCGTCGGCCGGGCCTCACTCCTGGGCTGACCTGGTGGTGGTCCGGCCGGGAGTGAGGCGAGTCAGGCCGCGTGTGCGAGCGCCGCGAAGGCATCCAAGCCGCCAGTTCGTCCTTGTGCCTACCGCCGACGGCCTCACTAACTGCACTGCCGCGGGCGCGGCAAGCGTAGGAAGCGGAGGCGGTCTACCCACGCTCGCGTTCCGTCGATGGAGCCATGGTGGCGACGTCCGCGTGCTTTCTGATTGTCGCCATCCCCGGGACAGAGAAAGTGCGGTTGATGAACAACGAGATGATCCCTGCTGGCTCGCATGAGTCCGCTGCGATCGGCGCGCTGCATGACGACCGCACGGACGAGGCTCAGGTACACGCCCTCCTGGCCCTCGCCTCGGCGGTGGACCGGCTGGCCGCCGCACACGAGGATCAAGCCGTCGGTTCATAGTCGCTCCCCGCTCGGTGCTCCCGCTGCACAGGGACTGGTCGTCGGCACGGCCCGTGTCTCGGCCCGAATCGCCTTCCACTGCGCGGGCCTGCGGGACGGCGAGTCCGAGACGCTCCGAGGCGGGGGCGATCACAGGGCCTACGACGGGCACTCCATGCGGGTGGGTGCTCAGGCAGTGAGGACTGTTGGATCCCGGGATTGCAGGGTCCCGGGATCCCCCCGCTCAGACGGCTGGTCTCACGCCGCGGTGATCGCGCGAACAGTGACGCAGCCGGCGAGCCAGGCCACGGCGTGCGCGAACACCCGGTCCGCTCCCTGACGGAGCAGCCAGTTGTAGACGGCGGTGCGGACCCACGCGCCCGCGAACCACTCGAGGATCTGGTGGGCATTCATTCCCATCTCGTTCACCTCCTTCGATGATCCTCTTTGAGGTAAGCACGCCGGGCACTTGAAGTCGAACTTCTGTGCGAACAATGATGTCTGTGCAGTTCTGCGCGCTAAAGAGACGTGTCTGTGACGGCCTCGGATACGGCAGGCGCGGTAGGCCAGGACCTCGCTGGGCTAGGCCGTGTTTCGAAGTAGGTGGAGCCATTCGTTGATGGCGGTGATCTCGAGGGTTGCCTGGTAGCGGACGGAGAGCTTGTCGTATCTGGTGGCCACGGCGCGGTGGCGCTTGAGGCGGTTGATGCCGCACTCCACGGCGTGGCGACCGCGGTAGTCATCCGGGTCGAAGGCGGGTGGACGGCCGCCGCGGCGGCCCCGCCGCTGCCGGTGCCGGGCCTGGTCGGACGGGACCGGGATCGTGGCGGCGATGCCGCGGCGGCGCAGGTGAGCACGGATCGCGCGGGAGGAGTACGCCTTGTCGGCCCGCACCCGATCGGGGCGCGTGCGGGGATGGCCCGGCCCGGGGCGGGCGACTCTGATCCCGGCCATCACGGCTTGGAATTGCGGGGCGTCCCCGCGCTGCCCGGCGGTCACGACCATCGACAGCGGCATCTGCCCCTGCTCGCAGGCCAGGTGCACCTTGGTCGACAACCCGCCGCGTGAGCGCCCCATTGCGTGATCGTCCGGCTCGGTGGCCGTCCCGCCGGGTGGCTCGCGCTGCAGGTCACCACGCCGCCGGGCTCCGGCGGCGTGCTGATGGGCCCGCATGATCGTGGAATCGACGTTCACCTCCCAGGTGATCAGCCCGGCGGCATCGGCCCGCGTCTGCAGGGCGGCAAGGATCCGCGCCCAGGCGCCGTTGCGCTGCCAGCGGCGAAACAACCCGTAGACCGCCTGCCAGGAGCCGTAGCACTCGGGCACGTCCCGCCACGGTGCACCGGTCCGCACCCGCCAGCGGATCCCGTCAATGAGCTGCCGTTTGGTCCACTTCGACGGTCGACCCGGCCGCCTGGAGACGGGCAGCAGCGGCCCCAGGATCGCCCATTGCGCGTCGGTCAGGTCGAACCGCCTCGTCACCGCTAGGGTGGCCACGAGGTCTCCGGTTATGGGTTCTTCTTGGTCGATGAACCATCTACCGGAGACCTCACTGCGTCCGGCTCACAACACGCCGATGCTCACCCCACTTCGAAACACGCCCTAGCCTCCGAAGACGGCTTGGTACGCATCCTGCCCTTGCTTGATCAGCACAGTGAGGCCGGCGGAGGTGGTGGTAACCGCCGTCAGTGCCTCCTGGACCCGCTGGTAGGCCGCGCGTACCCGGCCCGGCTCGGGCTGGGAGCCGGTGGTTTCCTCGGAGAGGATCTCGGCGTCGTGGATGAGCTCTTCCTGCTGCTCGGGCGCGATGCCCAGTGTGGGGACCAGTTGCAGCACCAGGTCGGCGAACTGCCGCATGTCCGACGGGTCGAAACCGATGGTGTTGTTCATCAAAGGCTTGTGCTGCCGGCCCGCCATGAAGCCGGTGGAGTCCTTGATGTGGTAGGTGTCTCCACCCTGTCGTTGGTGGCTGAGGAAGTCGTTCACGGTTCTCCCTGAGAGGACGCAATCGGTGCCGTCGTCGGTGACTCGCACCTTGATCGACGCCGCCGTGGTGGTGTCGGCGGTTCCGGCGTGCTGGACGAGGCCGCGCTGTTCGAGGTAGCGGAAGGCGCCGAGGATCTCATCCACCGTGAGTGAGTCCCCCGCGAAGTAGGACCCCGCCGTGTCCACGAAAGCCATGATCTCGACCGGATCGCCTTCCTGCCCGGCTTCGAACGCCCAGCGCAGCAGTTCATCGCAGGCGTTTGCGAGGCGGGCAGTCCGGCTGTTGCGCAGCCGCTGTAACCGCTGGGCCTCGATGACGCCCGCCTCGGTCAGCTGAACTTGCGTGATGTCCTTGCCAGTCAGGGACGTCGATACCTTGATGAGGTCGCGGTGCTCCAACTGCACGACCACCGCCCGCGCGTCGTCCTGCGAGAGTTCATGGTCTGCGATGAACGCCGAGATGTTGACGATCTGGTGCTCGTGCCCCTGTTCACTCAGCCAGCGCAGCAGCAGCGACTGATACGGATCGGCCTCGACCGTGCCGAGTGGCCGCTGTGGCCCCTCTGCGCCAAGGAAGACATCCGGCATGACCGTTTGAACTGGAACCCGCACGGGGTGCTTACGGGCCGCGCGCTCGAATTCCTTGCCGATCTCCTTCTGTATCTGCTCGATGGCACGTCGGTTGATCTTGATTCCCTTGTTGGACAACGCCTACCTCTCCCCATGATCGTTGCGAATCGATGATGAGGCAGCCTATGAGGAGCGTCCGACATTTCTTCGTCTCGGCCCTGGATCTCGCGGCGTCCTCAGGTGCGGCAGGCCCGGAAAGCGGGCGGGGCCTTCCGCGCCCGAGGACGCCTTCCCTACGCGGGCATGGGCCCGGTCGACGTCCACCAGGAGCACGCCAGGCGCACGTTGCCGAAAGACGCTCCAAAGGATGTAGCGGCGGGAAGGGCGCCCCTCCGAAGGCATCCCTGGCGGGGGTTTCCGGGCCGGAGACGTCATCGGCGCTACCCGCTACCCGGCGGCGATGACGCAGGTCGTCATGGGGATGAGCGGTAGCGGCACCAGGTAGCGCAGCCGCTACCCGTAGCGGCCCGGCCGCTACCCCGTAGAGCCCTCGTAGAGGCATCGCCGGGCCGGTTATCCATGGAACACGATTCCTGGGCTTTGGTGACGCCGGCGGCTCATCGTCGAGGGCATGACGAGCACGAGTATTAGGACGACGAGGGCGCACCGATCGCATGGCGCCGAGTTGGCGGACCTCGCACAAGCGCTCGCCCGGCAAGAAATGGAAAATCCTTGGGATCTCGCCGTGTGCGGCGAGGATGTGCGGCGGTGCCACAAGCGCCAGAGCAGGCGCACACGGCCGAGCGCGATGACCAGAGGGAAGTCGCGTGTGCGCACACCAGCTCCGGCCGCATCGAGGTGCCGCGCGGGCGTGTGCGCACACGGACATCCGCCTCGAACACGAGCGTTCTGTGCCTGCGCTGCCGCTCCGGCCGCAGACCATCGGGCGGCGGCGGGAGAGGGCATAAGGGAACCTGGCAACACGGCCTGGAGGCCGCACGCCGATGCGTTGCCGAATTCAGCTCATTGGGATCAAGGGGCGGCGGCCTGGCGGCCGCCGCCGGCGCGCGGCCCGTCCGGGCTCAGGTACCGCCAACTTTGGTGGCGAACGGCGCAGCGCTCTACCGCGGGCAGGGTCGTGTGCGGGGAGTACGTGGCCGTCGGGCGCTGGCTCCCTCAGTGGGACGCGCGTAGGGAAGTGTCCAGGGCGCTCATGAGTTGCGCAATGCGGTTCTTGCCAGTTGGCACGAGGGGGTATCGGGAAAGCACGGCGATCAGGGTCGGCGTGGCGCGTTGCCGCGCTTGTTCGATAGGCATGTCTCCGACTGAAGGGTCGTCGCCGGTATTCAACTCGGCGATGCGCGCGGCGCTCGCGGCTGCGCGCAGAATGTGGCCCACTTGGGTGGCTCGCGATATCGGGTGCAAGTATGCGGCGGATGCGGCATCGCCGGCGCAGCGCGCAGCAAGACGTGCTGTCTCCGTGCCGGCTTCCTTCGCGGCCCGGTGTGCGTCCAGTGCGGTGACACGTTGCAGTTTGGTCCTCTTGGCGCCATTGACGAACTCCCAAGCGGCATCAAGGGCTGCGCGCGGCCGAGAGTCACCGGGAACGGTCTCCTCGAACACCGGGAGGACTTCTTGAGCGCTCTGTGCGACGTAACGCGCTATGTCTCGAAGCTCGTCCATGGTCAGCTCGAAATCACCCGTCACCGTCGTCATGGCCCCAATCCTGCCACGCGGCCAGAACGCCCGGACGCCGCGCGGGTCACCAATACGGTCTGTCCCCCGCGAGGTCTAGCGGAGCGGCCGCTAGACGTCCACGGCCCGCTAGGGGAACATCTCAGCGCGTCCCCGGGGACCTCTGCAGGACGTCCGACCGGCGTTGCCGAAAGAGCGGACGGCGGACGAGGACGAGCGCTAGAAGACCGCTGAAGATCTTGTGAGGGGCCGTCGGGCCATGGGCCGGACAGCCCCTTTGTGGTCATGCTTGGGCCGAGGACATGTGCCAGGTGCCGTTGATTCGGGTGAGTCCGAGGTTGATCAGTGTGCGGAGGTTGAGGGCGGCGGCTCGGGTGTGGAGTCAGGCGTCGGCTTTGATGGTGCCGCGGTGGACGAGCCAGGCGATGGCGCGTTCGACCGGTGGTCTCCAGCGGCGGTAGTGGGCTTGCCAGTCCGGGTCGCCGGCGGCTTGTCGGCGGGCGGTGGCTTGGAGATCGTGGTGGGGAGGCCGCGCGACGCGGGGCCCGGGACCGGGCGATCGTCGCCGTGCTGCTGTACTCCGGCGCCCGGGTGGAGGAACGCGCGCGGCTGCGGGTCGAGGACGTCGCGGTGACCGCGCGGACCGGAACCGTGCGGCTGCACGGCAAGACCAGGTGCGCACCGTGCCGATCCCCGGCGCCAGCCCGCGCCGCGCTGCTGGACTACCTCGCCGAGCGCGGCAGAAGGACGGGCCGCTGTGGTCCGGGCAGCGCGGGCCCCTGACGATCTCCGGAATCACCCAGGTGGTGCTCGCGGTCGGCGAGGACGCCGGGGTCGCCGACCTGCGGCCGCACCGGCTCCGGCACACCTATGGCACCCGGCTGCGCCGCGACGGCGCCGACCCTGCCCAGATGCAATACCTCCTCGGCACGCCGACCTCAAAACCGCCGGCCGCTACTTCCGCGCCGGGCAGCGCGAGGTCGCCGAGCTCGTCGAGCGCGCCTTCCCATCATCTCTCAGCGAACCAGCTCCGGGGCCCCCATCCCCGCCTCGGGGCAAGGCCGGAGCAGGCGGAGGCGTCTGATCCTTGTGAGCGACTCGACCGAACCTGCCGGCCCGCAGATCCGCCCGTGTGGTGGAGGGCGGGTCCGCGTTGCCGGGGTGGAGCGGGCGCCGGCCACTAGGGTTTGTGGACGGCGCCTCTGTGAGGCAAACGAGTGACGTCAGCCGTTACAAATCGGTAGACCATAGGCGGCTTGTTCCCCGTCTTGGAGCAATGCTTGAAATCTGTGGATCCGCCGGGAAGGGGTGTACCTTCCCGATGATCACGTGAAATCTCAAGCATGGCCGACGCGCCAGCGGCGGTCGGGAAGGCACATCCGATGCTCAAGGTCGTCCTCACCGTCCGACCGCGATCCGAGCGGCGAGGCGGCCGGGTCGTCGTCGTTGATCGACGAGATCGTCCGTGAGGGCGCCTGCCGGATGCTGGCCGAGGCGCTCCAGGCCGAGGTCGACGCCTACATCGCCCCCAAAACCCTGATGAGCTACCTCGGCATGCTCCATCCGCGTGCCTGAATGATCTGGATCAAAGACCTTGCCCAGGGCGTCTGTTGACCTCGACGCGCTACACGCCTTGGCGCAGCCACCGCATGGCCGCGTCGGCGCAGTCCTCGGGGCTGGCGTTGAAGGCGATGGCGGCGTCGGGTGCGTGCTGCCGGACCAGGTTGATCACCTTCTCGAAGAGTTCGAGCAACGGCTCGTGCGTACGGATGCCGCCCCCGATCACCACACAGGCGTAGTCTTTACGGGTCAGCGCCTCAACGATCGCTCCCTCGGGGTTCTCCTCCAGGGCCACCAGGCAATAATCGGCCTCGATGCCCCGATCTTCGAAACGGGCCTGACCACGCGCTATCGCCGCCTGAACCGGCTCCGGGTCCCAGCCCTGGATCTTGGCAGGATCAACGCCGACCACCAGTACTCGCGCCACTGCCCCTCCTTCCCGGAATGTCTCCACGCCAGAACCCTATCGAAGGTGGTGCCGGGAGCCATCGCCGCAGCCGGCCCGGGGCCAACAGGAGCGAATCTGGCGGCGGCGGCCGCGTGGGCGCTGTGAGCGTCGCTGGCCTGCGCGGTCCGCTCCCGCTGCTGAGCGTCGGCGAGCTGGTCGTGGGCCTCGGCGGCATCGGTGCGGTCGGTGGTGGCGGTGTGCCGTGTCTGCTCCTCGGCGAGCTGTGCGCGTGCGGCCTGCAGGTCCTCCAGCAGTCTCGCGGTCTCCTGCTGCGCGGCGTCCAACTGCGCGGCAGTGTCGGCGCGCTCGCGCTCGGCGTCGGCGGCCTGCTGGGCGCGTTGGGCGGCTATGCAGTTTTAAACTGAGCTAGCGGGGTTCGAGTGGGGGCCAGAGCTTGGGGCCACTCGGGTGGTCTCCGGGGCGCGGCGGAGAAGTCGCCGCGGCGGCCGCCCCAGCGGCGACATCCGGATGAGACGGGGGGTCCTAGCTCGGTAGGGGGCCGGCGCTGCTCGGGCGTCGGGAGGGTCGCCTACGTGGCGGGGATCTCTCGGATGAGGCGGGAGTTCCAGTCGCACCAGACCAGGCCGGGCAGGAAGGCACCGCCCGCTTCGTCGATGTGGTCCTCGGCGTAGGGGATGGTCGCGTCGCAGACCTCGATGCCCTCGTTGAAGAACTCGATGGTGTCGGGGTCGGCGTGGTAGCTCCAGCGGGGGTTGTAATCGGCCGTCCGCTTGAGGATCCGCGTGACCTCGTGAGGCCTGTCGGTGGTCTTGCCGTTAACCCTTGGAAGTCCTGCTGGGGCCAGAAGCACATGCCCTCGCGGACCTGGAGTCGGTCCAGTGCCTTGCGGCAGGCGGTCACGGCGGGCTGGGTGCGCGGCAGGATGGTGACGGTGATGGGCCGGGTCTGGTCACCGAGCTTGATGGAGCCTTCGAAGGTGCCGCCTTGCTGGGGGGGCGTCATCGGTGGCCTGCAGGGTCACCTCGATGTCGTCGGTGAAGGACCAATTCACGGTGAAGTTGCCGGTGGCGGTCCTGCCGTCGTCAGCGATCGTGACCGGGCACTGGTGGCCCTGGGTGCAGTGCAGGTCCAGTGCCGTGATGCGGGTGTAGGGGGGATTGGCCGGCGTTGCCGCCGGGTCCGCCTCCGGCGCCGAATTCTCCGGAGGCGGCGCGGGCTGGGCGGCCATGGCGGGCGAAGGCCACGCCGGCAGCGGTCGCCAGGCTCACCGCGCTGAGACCGGTGAGCGCGACCTTGGTAAACAGATTGGTTCTCATGGGGAACTTCCTCCTGCACTTGGAGGTGAACGGCGGTAGGGAACAGGCCGGGGCCGAAGGCCCCTGGACCGGCTGCTCCCCGGACTCGTCCTCAACGACGATGTCGGTCACCTGGCGTCTCCTTGATCATCGGATCCGCTGTTAATTAGACACTCCCGTTACGACTTCTTAGAAGGGCCCCTGCTTCTTGGAGGTGGCGGCGTCGGTCGCTGTTGACGGTACCTGTCCTCGCGGATCGAGCATGATTTCATGGGTGTCGACTGCCGGCATGGCGGACGGGTCGGGTCCGGGGTCGCGGTAGTCGTGCACGGCATCAGTATCGAGGAAGCTGTCCCGGGTCTGTATCCACCCGGGCACCTGGGCCATGGCGTCTTGGATGCGGTCGCGTACTCGCCGTGTAGTGTCCGCGTTTTCGGTGTCTCCGACTTCTTCGGCGACCTGCGCCCAGCGATCGACGATCGCGTGGGCCAACGACCACTGGGTGAGCGTCAACGAAACGACGATCTCCTGATCTTGCGGCGGCCAGTCCTGGCGGCCCTTGCTATGGAGTATCTGGTCCCAGGCGTCTTCGCGGATGCTGGTGGCCAGTGCCACGATGCCTGTGGGGTCCCCGGCCACGACTACGCCGTCGATTTCGTTGTCGGTCGAAGCGTCCACGACTCCCCACTGGGCGACGGTCATCGGAATCGGATGCCTGGAGCCGACGGCCATCACGCAGTCCCTTCTTCCGTGGGATGGGCAGGGGTCCCTGCTTCACGTAGGGACCCCTGCCCGGCTGATGCTCAGATTACGGGACGATGTCCACCCAGAAGGGATCCGTCTCAATGATCCGGAAGTTGTCGAACCACCATGAGCGGTATCCACCTTCGGCGCTGTTGTCGGTGTCTTTGACCAGCTCCCAACTGAAGTCTCCCTTGCCCTGCAAGGCCGCACCCTGGTGGGTTGCGGCGAAGGGGTACTCGTCGCATTCCTTGCCGGCGGGACGAGGGCTCGGGGCAGTCTTGCAGGCCTCGTAACGGTTCTTATTGATCAGAGTGGGGTCCATCAGCCGTGTCAGGGGCTTGTCGATGGCCGGGTTTCCGGTGTATTTGCCCCAGTGAATCCGGGTACTGGTTTGTGCCCGTTCGATGTGCTGAGCCACTGCCTGTGCGGTGCCTGTGGTCTTGGACAGGCTGTAGAAGGGGGTCAGGTCGGCGAAGACGTAGCCGCCCTGGTCGGCCCTTACTGGGGTCGCTGCCCGGCAGCCGCTTGTCGCAGCGGATGCTCTCGGAGTCGTGGTAGAAGGAGTCCCCCTTGGTCGAGAGGTCAGTGGCGGTGTGCGTCACGGTGACGGTGGTCCGCATGTAGTGCCACAGCGCCGTGTTCGGATCATTGCTGGCCGTCGGCGCGGAGTGGAAGTTTGCATAGCCGTAGAGGCCCTTTGAAGCCCACCGGTTCGATGAAGTCCTTCAAGCCAGTCATGATCTTGGCTGGCAGGGAGGAGAATCACCGCGATGGCAGCACCACGTAAATACCCCCAGGAGCTCCGGGACCGGGCCGTCCGGCTGGCGTTGGAGCCCGACCGGCCGATCGCCCAGATCGCCGCCGAGCTCGGCCAGCCCCGGACGAAGTAGTCATGGTGGTCGACCACCTGCGTGACCGCTTCGGGGTCGAGCCGGTGTGCCGGATCTTGGACCTGTGCCCAGGCACCTACTACGGCCGCAAACGCCGTCCGCCGTCCGACCGCGCCCAGCGCGACGCGGTGCTGATCGAGCAGATCAGCGACGTCCATCAGGCCAGTTACGGCACCTAGAGTCGCGGATGGGGCGGACGGCGTCGCCGCCTTGGCCGGCGGGGTCGTCGAGGGTCCAGTCCAGGTAGCGCTTGCCGGGGAAGACGGGGGCAGGTGTCGCCGCAGCCCATGGTGATGACGACATCGGATGCCTGCACGGCGTCCACGGTGAGGACCTTGGGGATCTCGGCGGAGATGTCGATGCCCTCTTCGGCCATGGCCGCGACGACGGCGGGGTTGACCTGGTCAACGGGCTGCGATCCGGCGGAGCGGACTTCGACGCGGTGGCGGACGAGCCCGTTCACGAACCCCCTGGTCGGCGGCACTGATGCACGTCGACGAGCATCCTGGATGAGGATTTTTGATACGTCCTGGCGCCCGCTGCGCGGCCGCCGGGACGTCGCCCGGCGGGCGGGGCGTGCGGCCTCTTCGGGCCGGTCCCGGCCGCCGGGCGACGTCCGCTGTGTGGCGGCTAGGTGGTCTGGTACTGCAGCAGCCAGCTTGCGGGGATGTTGTCGGCTCTGTCGCCGGAGCTTCTCTTCACTCGGCCGATGCTGATCTTCTGCGTCGAGGCGGGGAGTTGGTCGCCGACGCGGTTGCCGCCGGCGGTGAGGTCGTAGTTCTTGACGGAGGTCCAGGTGCTGCCGTTGTGGACGGCGACCCGGAGCCGCACGTCGGCCCAGTCGCTGCCGAAGCTGATGTAGCCGTCGCCGGCCCAGCCACCCTGGTTGGCCATCGGGACGGCCAGGACGATCGCGTACCTGTAGTGGATCAGCCCGCCGTTTTCGTCGATCGCGAAGCCGTGGGGGATCTCGCCGGTCTGGAATGCCTGCATCGTGCTCCTTCCGGTCCGGTGCGGGCGCCAGCCCGGGGGCACGGCGCTGAGCACCGGCGGGGGGTTGACCCTCTCGGTCAGCGGCCAGCCGGGAACTCAGCCGACCACCAAGAGAACCGTAATCAGGCAGATGCGTACAGTCAGATAGATGATGGAGAACTGGCCAGACGCGCCACGTATCTGTCCCGTTGCGGCAAACCCCCGTCACCCCTCCGCCCGACCCGCAAGCGCACTGCCCCCACGCGTTGCCGAATTCGGCTCATTGGGATCAAGGCGGCGCCCGGCCCGGGCGCCGCCCGGACGACGGCCGGCAGCGCGCGCCAGAGCACGGCCGGGACGGCGTCAAAGCCGATACCGAGGTCGACCTGCCACTGTTCGCCACCCCCACTGGCCGCCCGATCGATCAGCCCTACGTCTTCCGGCTCCTGCAGCGCGTCGCCAAGGCCGCCGGCATCGCCCAGGCCGACCGGCTCTCCCCGCACTCGCTGCAGCACTCGGTGGCCACGCTGCTGCTGGACCGCGGCCACCCGCTGCACGTCGTGCAGGACTTCCTCGGCCACGCCGGCCCCCGCACCACCTTCGGCGAGGGTGACCTGACGTAGGTCTGGTTCTCAGCGGTGTTGTGGGCGGTGGCGCAGGACTGGCCGACGGTGTCGCCGGCGTGCTTGACCTTCAGCGGCGCGGTGGTTCGGGCGGCTGTGGGGTAGACGCCCGCGGCGGGCCAGATGATCTTCCAGTGGCAGGCCGGGGTCGCTGGCGCCGGGGGCGACACCCGCGCCGCTGCCGCGGGGGCGGCGGCAGTGAAGTCGACCGTGCCACCGGCCAGGGCGGCGCGGGTGAAGTCGACCGCGCCGCTCTCGAATTTGGCGCCGGTGAAATCGACGAGGCCGCTTACAAACCGCGCCCCACGAAACGAGACCCGGCTGGTGACGAAGAGGGTTTCGCTGAAGTCACCGCCGTCGAACACGACATCGGTGAAGTCGAAGTCGTGGCCTTGCCAGGAGACCGGGGTTCCCGCGCGCAGGTGGTTGCCGACGATGCGGATGATGGTGTGGCGGACCTATCGGAGGCCGCGGAAGGCAGCACGGGCGCGGGGATGCTCGCCGAGGTCTTGGCCCTCGGCCGGTCCGTCGCCGGGATCGGAGTCGTAGGGCAGGCGCAGGAACGCGCACAGTACGTCGATGCAGGTTTGGCGGAACTCGCGGGTGGGGGCGTCGTCGGCGAGCCCGGCTAGGGCGTGGACGCCGCCGAGTTGGATCGCGGGGGAGGGGGCGCCGAGCTGGGCGACGGCGGCGGTGAACCGGTCGGTGCGCTGCCCCTGCTCGGTCAGTTCATGGGTGCGGCGCTGCCCTTCCTGCACTGCCTCGACTCCTCCGATGGCGGCCTGGGCCGAGCGGCGAGCCGAGGTAGCATTGGAGGCGCCACCGGCCCAGCCAGCGGGCAGCGGCTGCGGCCAGGGGTGCTCGTCACCGGCGGGCGTGAGCAGGCCGGCCAGCTCCCGCCGCGCCGGAGCAGCCAGCGGGGCCGACCGCGCGACCACGCGCATCCGGCCGCGGCCGTGCTCGTACCGTCCGAGGATCAAGGTCCGCGGCGCCTGCACGGGACCGGTGACACCACCGATGATCATTTCGGTGGTGGTGCGGTGCTTCACCTTCGACCAGCCGCGTTTGCCCTCCCGGTAGCGGCCGGCGGCGGCCTTCACCACCAGGCCCTCGACATCCTGCGCAACGAGGACCTCGAACCACAGCCGGGCCTCGCCCACGTCGCGCAGCTGCGGGCACAGCACGACGCGGGACGTGCCAGGCAGGCCGGCCAGAAGGACCTCGAGTTCGGCGCGGCGCTCGGACAGCGGCGCCGGGCGCAGGTCCTCACCCGCAGTCTCCAGCAGGTCGAACACCACGTAATGGCAGGGCTCGATAATGGCGAGGTCTGCGCGGCGGCGGCCCGCGACATGGCGGCGCTGGAGCGCCGAAAAGTCCAGCCGTCCATCGCGTCCCCAGCGGACGATCTCGCCGTCGACGACGGTCCTGGGCGGGAGCGTGTCGAACACGGCGAGGACGATCTCGGGGAACGCCGCGTTGAGGCGTTTGAGGCGCCGAGACGAGAGTGGCACACCGCCGTGCTCGTCAATGTGGGCGATACAGCGGAACCCGTCGAATTTGGGTTCGTATCGGCATCCGCCCGGACACCCGCCCTCGCCGGGGATGGCGTCGATGCTCGCCACCGCCATGGGCACGATGGGGCGCCGGATGTGCATCGTCCGTGCCCCTTCTGTGCTGGTCGTGCGGGGGGCTTGTGGGGGACGCCTACCCGCAGGCTGATGGGAGCCGCGAGGCCCGGGGCAGCCTTGGCCGGGGGTTGACCCCCGCGTGCCCGTCCTCGGCCCGATAGGCACCGGCGGTGCGGGGCTGGCACCTGTCGCCGCGCTGACCGGCGTCCTCGCCCTGGTCGACGCGCTCCACTTGCCGGTACAGCTGAGCGTGGAGCCGATCGCCGGGGACGCGGGCACCGATCGCACGGCGCCGAGATGGCAGACCTCGCACGAGCACTCGCAAGCAAAGCGTTACGAACTGGCTGCCTGGGTCCCAAGGAGCACGGGGGCCCAGCGGTGTTGCCGGGGCCCTGCAAGGTGGGGGTGTTCAGCGGTCTCTGAAGAGGGCTGGAGTGGCTACTCCCCGGCGGGGGGTGCGGGGCGGCGCAGGCCTTTGCCGCACAGGTCGGTCTGTTTGAGCGCGCGGAGCCGGCCAGATCTGGATGAGATAGACCTCTGGTGATCGCGACACGCATCCGTCGTATGCGATGTCGCGGCCACGAGCATGTGCGCGGAGCCGGTAGGTGCCCGGCCCTGCCGGGGTGAGCATCGGCAGGGCGGGTGGATCTGCCGTCAGGCAGCGCACCATGAGTGGGCCGTGTTCCACCTTCGTGCTGGCCTCGGCGACTTCTTCCCAGTCCGCATCGTCCAAGGGCGGCTGGTGGTCGTGGATCTCGATGTGCACCGCGACGTTGCCGTTGGCGATTCCGGTGTGTACGAGCACCCCTTCGCCGGTGGTGGAGAGGAGCCGTCCAGCTTCCTCGGGCACGTAGTCCTGCTGGTCCGGCTTCATGAGAAGGAACTGGTGGTAGTCGATGTAGGTCCACGCGGGGCCATGTCGGGCGATCAAGGTCATCGAGCTATTCCTTCGCTGTTGGTGGGTTAGCGGTTCAAGGTTCCGCCGGCTTGGACTGCTGCGATCCAGATTGGGAGATCCTGGCCCTGGCGTTGGGTGAGGATGACGGCGAAGTCAGGGACGTGCCGGGCGAGCACATCCAGTTCCGGGCACCGCGCCAGGATCGCTTTGAGCTGGAGTTGGTGTTCCTCGTCGGGCCGGTCGGGGCGGGGGGTGATCCAGCCTGCCGCTTTGCGGGCCGAGGTGCAGCGAAGGTGAGTTCGGCACCGGCCGCGCGGGCGACCCCCGGTAGCGGTCCTGCGGCGTGCTCGACGTCATCGAGTACACCGACGTTCGGGTCCGGGCTCGTGCTGCTGTCGCACCGGCTCAAGCCCATCGCGTGGCGGGTGAGCGACCCTCGCCGTCCAGAGCGTCCGGGTGCTGGTCCTAACAACCGGCGCTGCCCGGCCACGGCGCCCGCACGGCCGCGAAGACGCCGTGGCGGGGCGTCAGGACGCACCAGGGTCGAACCGTTCCCTGGGCGGAGCAGGGGCCAGTCAGGCGTCGAGCGGGTTGCGCCGGATGCGGTCGGCGACCCCAGCGGACACCGACAGCGCGGCGGAACTGCCCGGCTTGCGCGCCGCCTGGTCACGGAAGCAGGTCGTGAACTCCTCGGCCAGGTCCAGGCGCGGGTAGCGCTCCAGTACCTCGCCGCGCAGCCCGACCGGGATCCCATCGAGGCCGCGACCGGAGATGTCGATGCCGGTGGCCAGCTCCAGCAGGTGGCCCTCGGGATCCTCTTCGACGGGCACCTCGGGCCACATGTGCCGCACGATGATCTCCGACGCCCGTACCCGGCGCTCCGGGGGCCAGCCCGCGCAGGCGCCGAAGACCCAGGCCACGTGGCCGCCCGCATCCTCGAACGGCACCGTGTGGCTGTCGAACTCCGCCACCAGGCCGATGTCGTGCAGGAGAGCCGACACGTAGAGCAACTCGGCGTCGAACGCGATGCCGTTGCGCTGTGCGTGTGCCGCCGCCCAGAGGTAGGAGCGGACGGAGTGGTTGAGCAGGGAAGGCGTCTCGTACGTGGTCGCCACTTCGAGAGCGCCGCGGCAGGCCGGGCTATCGGGGATCAGCAGGTCGTCCAATCCCACAGAACTCATCGTGTTCCTCCGTTCTCCGACCTCGGCGCGCCCACTCGTACGGTGACCTCGCCGCACGGCCGAGGGCAAGACCAAAAACGAGATCGTCCGCTGCCTCAAGCGCCACGTCGCGCGTGAGGTCCACCAGGTGATCATTCGCTCGACGGCACTCCTGCCACCGGTTGCGCAGACCTAGGAGCTGATGTTGCCCCCGATTGACGGGCGCGGATGTTGAGAGAGGTAGAGTTCGGCGATCTTGTGAAGGAAATCGTTTTCGTGCCCAAGCCTTACCCGCCGGAGTTTCGTCGGCGTGCCCTGGATCTGCTGGAGTCGGGACGATCGGTGCGGGACGTGGCCGCGGCGCTGGGCATCGCGGAGTCGTGCTTGCACCGCTGGAAACGGCGGGACCTGATAGAGCGTGGCCTGAAGCCGCTCAGCCCCGCAGAGGCCGAGTCCGCTGCCCTGGCCCAGGCCCGAGCACGGATCGCCGAGCTGGAGAACGAGATCAAGATCCTGCGGAAGGCCGCCGCGGCGGTCGAGCAGGTGGTGCCCCAAAAGCCCGGTTCGCCCCAATAGCCGAGTTGGCCGTTGAGGGCGTCCCGGTCAAGCAGGCATGTCTTGCGCTCGGAGTGTCCCGATCGGGCTTCTACGACGCCCGCACCCGACCCCCCTCGGCGCGCGCCATCCGTCAAGCGTGGCTGACCGGCCAGATCACTGCCATCCACCAGGCATCACGACAGACCTATGGATCGCCCCGAGTGCGCGCCGAGCTCGTCCAGGGCCAGGGCGTGGCCGTCTCGCGCAAGACGGTGGCGGTGCTGATGCAGCGGGCCGGCCTGGCAGGGCTGCCCCTGCGGCGTCGCGCCAAGCGGGTCCCCGCCGCGGCAACGGTCACCGACCTGGTGAAACGCGACTTCCACCGCGATGGCCCCAACCAGTTGTGGGTCACCGACATCACCGAGCACCCCACCCGCGAGGGCAAGCTCTACTGCTGCGTGGTCCTGGACGCCTACTCCCGCCGAGTGGTCGGCTGGGCCATCGATTCACGGCAACGAGCCGACCTGGCCACCTCCGCTCTCGGCATGGCAATCGACTCCCGCGGCACCGCCGGACAGATCCCTGACACGATCATCCATGCAGATCACGGCACCCAGTTCACCTCATGGACCTTCACCGAACGCGCACGCCGAGCCGGACTCCTACCCTCCCTGGGCACCGTCGGAGACCCCTACGACAACGCCGTGGCCGAATCGTTCTGGGCACGCATGCAAACCGAGCTACTCGACCGGCAACGCTGGCGGACCCGCGTCGAGCTCGCCAACGCGATCTTCGAATACATCGAAGGGTTCTACAACCGCCGCCGACGACACTCCGCCCTGGACTACATGAGCCCGATACAGTTCGAAAGCACCCACCCGCTGAACCTGATCTCCTGACCAGCGAGTCCGTGAAACCGGGGCAACATCAGGTCGACCGGTGGCGGGCGGAGGTGTGGCCGACGGTGGAAGCACCGCGGCGGACCTGGGCGCCTGGATCTGCTTCGAGGACGAAGCCGGCCAGGGGCTGAGGCCGCCCAAAGGCACCACCTGGGGACGGCGCGGACGCACACCGGTGGTGCGCGTCACCGCCCGCGGCACCCACCGGATCTCGCTGGCCGCGCTCGTGGCGATCAAGCCCGGCGAGCATCCCCGGCTGATCTATCGCGCATACGCCTACCGCGGCCGAAAACGCGAGAGAAAGGGATTCGACGAGGGCGACTACATCCGCTTACTGGATGCCGCTCACCAGCAACTCGGCGGGCCGATCGTCGTCGTGTGGGACAACCTCAACACTCACCGCTCGGCCCGGATGCGCCGCTACCTGGCCGCCCGGGACTGGCTCACCATCTTCTACCTGCCGCCCCATGCTCCTGAACTCAACCCCGTCGAGGGTGTGTGGTCACACCTGAAACGGTCCCTGGCCAACCTCACCAAGCACACCATCGACCAGCTCATGCAGCTGATCAAGACCCGCCTGAAACGCATCCAGCACCGGCCCGCCCTACTCAACAGCCCCCTCGCCCACACCCACCTGCAAATCAGTAACCCAGCTATTGAAGCTCTCTAGGTGGGGATCTCGCATTGGGCGGTGAGGTCATGCAGAACGGTCGAGCACCGCGCATAGCCGGTGAGTTCTCCCACCCCCGGAAGCGTAACGTTTAGCCCCCCCATCACCGGACAGTTTCACGGACCACCTATCTGAGACAACACCACAGCAGGTCGTGATCTCGTTGTCGATCTCCAAAGTCTCCTGCACGGTTGTCCGACGTCCCGAGCACTAGAGCCATACCGTTAAAGGTAGATGCGTGGCGAGGTCGCACCTGGGCTCTGATAGTGAGGCGTCATGACGGGGCGTACATGGGTTTGGATCGGGGCCGGGGTCTCAGTCGCGGCGGTGGTCGGGGTGGGCGTCTACTTCAGTGTGGTGGGGCTGGACCGGGCCGACAAGCTGGGCAGCGTGATCGGGGGGCTCGCCACGCTGGTAGGGCTGGCCATGACGCTGTACGGGCTGGTGTCGGGCTCGGGAGGGAACCGACGAGTGTCGCAGAATGCCCGAGCTTCGGGCGGCCGGATCTTGCAGGTGGGTGGGAGCCAGACCAGTTCGACATCAGGTAATGGGGCGGTGGACGAGGTGCGGCAGCGCGGTCGGACACGCAAGGCCGGGGAGATTTCCCAGGTCGGGGGAGATCAGAACCCGTCCGCGCAACCATGATCGGACCGCTGCGTCGACGCGAGGGAGTGTCGCAAAACGCCAAGGTCAAGAACGGCGGTGAGCTCATCCAGATCGCTGGTGACCTGGTCACCCATCTTCATTACCACGAGACGGGCGGGCCGATCGGTCCCTCAAGGGAGGCTGGTGGACGAAGCACTGACACTGCGGTGGGCGGCCAAGATTCTCTGTCCGAGGATCCAGCCGCTGTCCCCGTTGCCGTGGCCGGGAATAGGAAGGCTGGGCTGGGGTCTTCACCAGCCCAGCGGCCACAGACGCCGTCTGAACAACAGCCTCGAGGCCGGGCACGCAAGTGGTGGGTTACTGGCGCGGCGCTGCTGCTGACCGTGGCCTGCGCGGCCGGGGTGACTGCCCAGGCTCGACGCGGTGATGATCAGGCCGGGAAGGGCGCGGCAACGCCGAAGACTCCAGCCGCTGAGCGCACCGCTGGCGTGCCCTGTCGTCCCAGGGGTGGCGCAGTATCGGGGACTGTGGCACCGGGGCGGCCCCCAACCGCGTACGCACCAGGAGGTGCGGGACGCGCCGAGTTAAACATTGAACGGCGTCGTATGCTCCTGACCGACGATCGCCGCGACGGTTGTGCGACTATTCTCGCTGTCACGACCGACCACGGCGATCTCGGTACCTGGGCTAACACTCACAGCGGCCCCCGCAACGGCACCCCTACGCCACCCAAGCTCATCGACATGCCCCGGATAGACACCATCGGCTGGCTCAAATTCCGTGTCTGCCTCGGCGAGGTTATCCAAGGCCGTCCCACCGTAAGGGAGGAGGGCCGCTGCGGACCATGGACCACGGCGGATCTGAAAGCGGCCGGACGCTGAAATCCGGGACGGTGCCGGTGTGCCAGCCGATAATCTCCCTGCCGGCCTCTAGCCAAGAATGCCCTGGTCGGCGAGGTAGCGGTGCAGAGAAGCCTGGGGGATGCCGGTCCTGGCGGCGATTTGGCCCGAGTGATTTGCCCTGGTCTTTTAGCAGCCGGGCATATTCGATCTTGTCTTCGGGGTGGACGATGGGGCCGGCCGACCTGGCGGGCGGCGGCGCGGGCGTGGGCGGCGTTCGGCGTTGAAGGTGCGTGCCATTGCTGTGCGGGATCTTGTTCGTCCGGGGTGCTGACGAAACCCTTTGATCAGCGGCAACGTGAGGGCCCCGCTCCACCGGATTCCAGGCCAAGCAAGATCATCTTCCACCTTTCTCAGGTCTGGTGAGAGGCACACGTTGATCAGCGCACGACCGCCCGGAGATGAACATCGCCAGTTCCGGCACCTTCCAGCGTCGGCCGATGTCCTCCCGAACCCGCTACAACTGGGTGCTGGACTTCCACCCCACACTGGCTGGCTCGCTGGCAAGGTCGCCAACCTCGGCAGTGATGGGCGCACCAGCTACCAACCGATCGACCAGGCCTCCTCGGCAAGGTTCAGTACAACTACAGCCTCGACCGGACCAAACTCCTGGGCTTCGATCGCGGCAAGCTATGGCGGGCCAGCGACAACATCGCCTGGAACAACTGGACCGACCACAAGAAGGATCCGCAGCCGCGCAAGGTCGAGACCGATCCGGTGCTGCACGCCGGGTGCGCCAGGACCTGCGGCGTGGACGCACGCCACGGCAGACCGCCGGGCGGTTGCGCCTGCAGGCCGGTCGCGACAGCGTGAGTGTGGCGCGTTGCCGCCGACGGCGCGACCGCCAGCCACGAGGCGATCTACACCTAAACCTATGCCCTTGCCCAGGGTCGAGCTGGGCTGCCACGGCATCATGCTGCCGTCCGGGCAGACCCGGCGACATCGCCGCACCAACTTTCATATTGGCGCGCTGGGAACTGTGGATCACCTGCACCGCAGGGGTTACGTTGTGTGAGTGTCTACGGACAATGAGAGTGATCGATTTTCCGATGCGATCCGGCTGCTGCTACTCATTGCGGCTGTGGCCGATCCTGTCGGGGAGCCTGTCGGGCCTGATGTCCCGACAAACGCGGTGGCTGTCCTGCACGCTGAGAGCCGTCTGCAGAAGCTCGACTTCTGGCTGAGAAACCCCGACTATCTCGCCGATGAGCTGCTGAACGACTACGAGCGCAGCGGCGAGACGATCCTGCTGGACCTCGCGGGCCGGATCCTAGATTCCGACGAGCCCGAGGTGTGCGCGATCCCGATGCTGCGCTATTTGTTCGGGGCGTTTGAGTATCTGGACCAGGCGTTGAGTGTGCTGGCCGCCCCGCGCCTGGTGGTAGTCCGGCAGCGCCGCAGCCAAACCCGTGTCATCCAAGACAGCTACTACCTAACCGGCAAAGGCCGTCAGATCGCAGATCAGGCCACCGCTCAGTTCCCCGAACTGGCCTGGTACACCGAACGGGCGCTCCTGGTGCGCGCCTTGGCCGAGGCGACCGGCCACACGGCGCTCGCGCTGCGGCGTCGCCAGTATCTGCAGCGTGACTATGCCCAGACGCCGCTGGGGGAGATCATTCCATCGATCGCCGACCGAACGCGCGAGCGGCTGACCGTGATACGCGAAGCGACCTCGCAGGGAGCCGTCCATGAGTGAGGAGCTGGCCATTCCGTCGGAGAGCGAGTTGCACCGGCGGATCACCACCAGGCTCGGCGACGCCGACCCTGAGGAGGTCGCCGCGATCCTCACCGCGCACGGCCTCGATCTGACAGCGCCGTTGCCTGCCCGCCGCGAACTGGTCGTGCATCGCCTGTACTGCGAGGGCGTGAAGAGCACCGGGACCGCCGCCAAGGACGGCCCGTTCACCCTGGACATTCCGTTGGGGCCAGGGCCGTGGGCGATCGCAAGCGAGATCAACTCCGCGGGGAAGTCGAGCGTCCTGTGGGCCTTGAGTTTCGCGCTGCGAGGCGAAGGTTTCGCGGCCTTCCGGCGCCCCGAGACGGTGGGCTGGTTCCACTATGTGCGCGCCGACGTCGAGGTCGGCGGAGTGGCGGCGTCGGTTCGGCTCACCTTCGAACGGCCCGGCCGCCCGCACGCGCGCCTTCTGAGCGCTGACGCTCTGCCTGCTCTGCTGGCCCTTGAGGGCCGCGGCGAGGAGGGGCCCGGTGTGCGCACGGTGTCGGAGGCCGAACCGCCGGAGGTCGAGGCGCTGATCGGCCGTTTCATGATGGACCGGCTCGGCCTGCGCCCGATCTCGGTGTGGACGGCTGAACCCGGCGCGCCGAAGGGCGAGGATGGGCAGCGCGACAGCACCGAGCAGGTGCATGGGTGGCCGAGCTTCTTCTACGCGCTGGCGCTGAACTCGGCCAATGACACGATCCTTCTGGGACCCACGACGGTCGGACAGCTACCGGTGCGGCTCATGCAGCTGTTCCTGGACGTCCCCTACGCCTCAGAGCTGACGCGCCTGGTCACCGCACGCAAAGCGGAACTCCAGGAGGAGAGCAGAGTCGCGCGACGCGCCGATGAAGACGCCCGAGCCCGCCAGCAGAAGGTCGAGCCGCTGCGCGCCGCGCTGGCCGACGCTCAGCAGCGGCTTCGCGACCTGCGGGACGCACAGCCGGACATCACCGCGTTGCTGCAAGCCGTGGAACGCGCGGCCGCGCAGGTCGTCGCCTGCCAGGATGCCCATCAGGTCGCGGCCGGTCAGCTTGAGGCCGCCCGCAAGAACAGACTGGCCGACCAGCGGGCGGCCCGGCGCGCCCGGCAGAGCAGCGCCGCGCGGCTACTCCTGGGGGCCCTGGACCCCGAGGCATGCCCTCGCTGCGACCACGACATCGATGACGCCCGCCGGGCCATTGAGGACACCGAGCACCGATGCTCCGTCTGCGCCAACCCTCTGCCAGACGAACCTAACGACCCGGAGGCGGCGCAAGAGGCCCTGACCCGCATAGACGACCGTCTGGCCGCCTCCCAGGCCGCCGAGACCCGCTTCAAGGCTGCGGCGGACCAGGCTGCCCGGACACTCGAGGGTGCCCGCACAGCCTATGAGGATGCGGCCGCGGCTCTGGCTGCGGCGCGGTCCGGTGAGGCGTTCACCCTGCTGGAACAGACCCAGCAGGAGGTGTTCACGTTGCAGGGCGCGCTCACCCTGGCGGCTGGCGAGACCACCGGTGCGCTTCCCGCACTGGCCGCAGCCTTGTCCGAGCCCATTGCGCAGCCGACCGGACCGCACCCGCTCAATGACGAGCGAGTCCTGGCCGTGGCCACCGAGGTCGTCAAAGAGGTCGTTGACGCCCATAGCCGGGCCCTGTTCACCGAACTCAACGGCGAGATCCTTGCCATCGCCCAAGCATTGGGCGTGACCAATCTCGGCAGCGTCAACCTCAACCTGGCCGGCCACCTGAACGCCATCAAGTCCGGCGCCAAGCACCCTTATTCGTCTTTCAGCCCCGTCGACCGGCTCCGGATGAGGATTGCCGCCGTCGTCGGGATGGTCCGGGTCGGACGCCGTCGAGGCATCGTCTCCCATCCCGGGCTCCTGCTCATCGACGCCCCCACCGCCGACGAAGTCGTCCCCGAAACCGCGCATCAGGTCTTGCAGACCCTCTACGACACCGGCAACGACATCCCCGGGATACAGATGATCATTACGTCGACCGAGAGCGCCGTCTGGGACATCTTCCCCGAGGACCGTATCGTGACGGGCGTTGACGGTCGCGAACTGTTCTAGGCCCAGTTGGCGTCAGGCCCGGCGGGGGAGAGGGACAGCATGCACCCCATGGACGAGCGCATCACCGCGTGGGCACACAGCGTCCCAGCCGGTGCCCGCCGTGACGGGCCGAGCCTGGCCGACCTGGGAGGCAAGGACGAGGTCCTGGCCGCCGACGCGTACTTCTTCGACGGGCCCTTCCTTGATCACCTCGTCTCGGCCGTCGCCCACCAGATGGAGCACGAAGTAGAAAACGGGGAGGGAGACGACGCGGATCTCCACGAGCTCGTCATCGCCGGCCTGGCGGCTACGACCCGGCACGTGGCGTTCGCCGGGGCCGTCGATGCCCTCACCCGCCACCCCGCTCTGGCACGCGCCCTAGGGCCTGTTTTGCGGATCTGGATCTTTGGTTTGTGGCTTGATGGTGGCCATGGTGCGGCGACATGAGTTGACCGATGCGGCGTGGGCGCGGATTGAGCCGTTGCTGCCGGTGGCTTCGGGGCCTGGTGGGCGGTGGCGTGACCACCGGCAGGTGATCAACGGGATCTTGTGGAAGGTCCGGACCGGCGCGGACTGGCGGGACGTGCCCGAACGCTACGGGCCCTGGCAGACGCTCTACCAGCGGTTCCGCCGCTGGAGTAGGGACGGGACCTGGGAGCGGCTGCTGGCGCACGTCCAGGTCCACGATGACGCGATCGGGGTGGTGGACTGGTCGGCGGTGTGCGTGGACTCCACCATCGTGCGCGCCCACCAGCACGCCGCCGGCGCCCGCAAAAAGGGGAACGGCCGGGGACGAACCCGGCATCACCGGCCGGCGGGCAGGAATTCGGGCAGGCGCTCGGGCGATCCCGCGGCGGACTGACCACCAAGATCCACCTGGCCTGCGACGGGCGCGGCCTGCCGCTGGCCTTCACCCTCACCGCCGGCAACATCAACGACTGCACCCGGCTGATCGAGGTCGTCGAAGCCATCGCCATCCCTCGGACCGGGCCGGGCCGACCGCGCACCCGGCCCGGGCACCTGATCGCCGACAAGGGCTACTCCACCCGCATCATCCGCGACTAACTGCGCCGGCGGCGCATCCCGCACACCATCCCCGAACGCAGCGACCAGCTCGCCGCCCGCGCCCGCCGCGGACACCGCCGCTGCGGCTTCGACCGGGACCGCTACCGCCGCCGCAACGTCGTCGAACGCTGCTTCAACCAGCTCAAACGCTTCCGCGGCCTGGCCACCCGCTACGACAAACTCGCCGCCCACTACCGCGCCATCGTCACCATCGCCAGCCTCATCCTCTGGCTCAACCACGATCCACAAAACAGGCCCTAGGCCGCCGCAACCGACAGGCAGATCGAGCCCAATGATTGGGTCCCGATGGCTCGCCGTCCTCAGCGCCGGGGTTGGTGCGCGTCCCGAACCGGGCCAATCCGGCGGATCGGGACGTGCTGCCGGCCTATCGGAGGTAGCGTCCACCCGCGTCCCCTTGATCGTGGGACGGTGCAACCCCCGAGCCGTCTCTACGCGAACGCCCGCTCTTCCCTCGGGGAGGGCGGGCGTTTCGTCGTCTGAATATTCAGATGTTTTCGGACGATGCGGCGCCTAATCTGACCGCAGATGAAAGGCCCCGCGCTCGCGGGGATGGTTCTGGGGCGTGCAGCGCCTCGCCGAGCTCGACAACGTTGGCCCCGCACATGCGGGGATGGTTCGATCAAGGGCGTCGATACGGTGACGCTTTACAAGTCGGCCCTGCGTATGCGGGGATGGTCCCGAGATCAGCGGTCCCCGGTGACCCAGGGGGCAGTGAGCTCCGGGCTCGGGGGGATGGTTCCGCGACGAGATGGCCGACTTCCTCGACCGTCTCGTTGGCTCCGCACACGTGGAGATGGTCCGCCATGTGCCAGGCTCGCTTCCCGGCGGGGGATGTCGGCCCCGCTCCGGCGGGGATGAACAGCGACGCGAAGCGGCTCCCGCCCCCACGGGACACTGTTGGCGAATCAGGCGGCCAGCACCGCGAAGTGTGAAGTGCGGGCTGGGGCGAGCTGCACGCCAAGCAGCCAGGCGTCGATCCGCGTGAGGTTCCGCAGCGCTTGCACGGTGGTCAGCGCCGGGTAGGTGTGGCTGCCCGTGCCGCCGCTGGTGACGAGCAAACGGAACGAACTGCCCGAGGCGCATGGCCGATCTCGGCCGTGGTTGCCTGTTAGGGCCAGCGGCGTTCCGGTTCGGGTCCGGCAGCGCTTCCTCTTTCCGGGTCGCGCGGGCCCGTCCTACGCCGATCAGTCATCCAGCAATCCCCGGGTAGCGCCGGCCTCCACGAGCAGCCGCCGCCGCACGATGCGCCGCTGGTTGGTCCGCTGGCGCCGTACCGAGCAGCAGACCGGCGACCTTGGCCAGCACGTCGCGCATAGCACCGGAGTCGGCTGATGCACGGAGCCGGGTCGCGTCGCCGGGCGGACGGTTGCGATCTCCCGCACCTCCGCGACCGCTGCAGCGCGGGCCTTGCCGGCCAGCGGGTGCTGGCCTGCGAGGCGCGATGCGGCTCCCTGCAGGCGAGCGGCGATGATCCGATCAGGGCTCCCCATCACCCAAGGATCTAGAACCCACATTCGACTAAGACGTCATCTCATTTGGCGAGTCGGCGGTGGCAGATGAGGGTGGCGGCGATGGCGACGAAGGCCAGGAAGTGCTCGGGTTTGCGTTCGTAGCGGCGGTGCAGTCGGCGGCAGCCGCTCAGCCAGGACACCGTCCGTTCCAGCACCCAGCGGTGCCGCCCGAGCCGGTCGCAGGGCTCGATGCCACGGCGCGCGATGCGCGGGGTGATGGCCCCGCCTGCGTAGCCAGCGCCGCAGGTCGGCGTAGTCGTAGCCCTTGTCGCCGTGCAGCTTTGCGGGGCGGTGCCGGCGCGGCCCTCGCCGGGAGCGGATCGGCGCGATGCCCCGCACCAGCGGCTCCAGCGCGAGCTCGCCCCTGGGTGTTGGCCGCTGAGATTCCGACAGACAGCGGCAGTCCGGCACGATCGGTCAGCAGATGGATCTTCGACCCACGTTTGCCGCGGTCGATCTGATTCGGGCCTGTCAGCTCCCCCCTTTGCTCGCACGGACGCTGACAGAGTCGATCGCGCACCGCGACCAGTCCAGCTCGCCGCGCCCGCCCAACTCCTCCAGCACCAGCCGGTGCAGCTTGGCCCACACCCGCGCGGCACTCCACTCGGTGAAGCGCCGCTGCGCCGTAGGACCCGACGGCCCGAACACCGACGGCAACTGCTGCCACGTACAACCAGAGGTGGCCACGAAGATGATCGCCGCCAGCACCTCACGATCCCCGTACCGGCACCGACCACCGCCCTGCGGCCTCGTCGAAGCGGGCGGCACCACCCGCTGGAACAACTCCCACAACTCCTCAGGCACCAGCCACTCGACCATCTCCACGGCCGCAGACCACCGACACCCACCCAAATGAAATGATGTCTAAGGGTGGCCGTGGCGGCACCGTGACAACTCCCACATACCCTCGAACGTCCCAGAATCATGCACGGCCTACCCAGCCAGCCTCCGCCCCCCATGCCCGGCCCCCAGCCGCCCCGCCGCCCGCCGCGGCGCGGCTGGCTCATCGCCGCCAGCGCCGGCGTCCTCCTCGTCCTCCTGATCGCCGCGCTCGCAGCCGTCACCGGCGACGACGACCAAGCGCCCGCCGCGGCCAAATCGAGCCCGGCCGCGAAGCCATCTCCCTCGAGCTCAAGAGAGACGTGGGAGTACCTTCCCGCCGAGCAGCGCAAGGCGTTCCTCGCCTACCTCCACCAGCTCGACCCCGGCCTCACGCCGGAGTCCACCGGCGCGCGGCCGCGGCCACTGCGCCGCGCGGTGAGCGTGTGCTGGGACATCTACGACGGGAAGCCGGTCGCGACCGTCCTGCACAACAGCACCTACCGCTACAACGGCGGAATGGCGAGCGTGCCTGAGGGGTCGGAGAAGGCACGGAAGATCCTCGCCGCGGTGAAGCGGTGGGTCTGCTCGTCGAAGGAACTGCGAGCGGTGTACGACGCGCGGCACCCGTGATCCTCCCGCCCTCCTAGACCGTTGGCACCTTTCACCTCCCTGAACCCTCGCCGACGCTCAGGTCGCACGGAGTGAATTGCGCCACTTGTCCGACTTAACGCTGTCGGTGACGTTCAGCGGTTTCTTTAGGTTGACGCACGGCCAGACTCGGACAGATCTCATACCGAAGGTCGCATTTCCGTGACAACATTGTCATGCCTACGTCAATCTGCTTCTCGCGGTAAGCGAAGCGGAGGTACTTTTGACGCATGGCGACGACACCACAGCCCCCAAGGACGAGCAACCGCCCGTCGCCCCTGAGCATCGGTTTCGCCAGTCTCAGTCTGGATCCGTCGCCCCGCCTACGCAGGGTGAGGCTGGGGCAGAGGGAACCGGTAACGGAAGCCTGGAGAAGCGTCGGCAGGACGCTAGCCGAAGCGATGGGCTCCTTGTCGGAAACGATTCGTCGCTCGGGGCAGTCGAGGAACAGCAGTTACTGAACGAGATCCAGATCAGCCTCCAAAACGACTGGTCCGGCCCGCTCCCCCCACCTGCGGCCCTCCAGCAGTACGAGATGGTCCTGGCCGGCGCCGCAGACCGTATCCTGTGCATGGCCGAGACCGGGGCGACGGGCACGAGCAAGAGAGAGGACAAACTCGCTGAGGCGGAGATCGAACGGGCCAAACAGGGGCAGGCCATAGCGTTCACGCTCACTCTGCTCTCGTTCATCGCGAGCATCGTCTTCTTTCTGTTCAAACAGTCGATCCCGGGCATGGCGTTCATTTCTTTCCCGGTTCTCATGATGATCAAGGCGTTCCTTGGTCGATAACGCAACAATGCCCGCTATTTCGAAGGAGGCAAAGCATTCGGCTGCTTGCGCCGGATTACTGGGCACCGCGTCCAACGCAGCCGTCGCTGGTCCAAGTCAGTGCCGTCGTTGACGACGTGCACCCCCCGGGCAGCCCACGGTCAGTGGACGCGGAGCAGGACCGGCCAGGTCTGCGGGCCGATCACGCCGTCCAGCGCCCTTTGCTCTCGCCCTCCGTGCGTGAGGTCGCCCAGTAAGCGTCGTTACCGTCCAGGAACACCTGGAGGTTGGACGTCTTAACGGCCCAGTTCTATGGAAGAGGTCGTGACGGAGTCCCAGTACTTCTACGGGCAACGCGACGACTTCGAGCGGGCCGCCTACCTCGGTGGCATCGTGGAGCGTGCGGCGGCCTGGCACGGGAGGGGAACGCGCCGAGCAGGCCGGGCAAGCCCGGCAGGGCGGCCGCGCATAGACCGGGGTGGCGCCGCCGACCAGTCCCCAGGGCGGCACCACCCCGCCAGACGCGTGCCGGGCCGCGGGCCGCTGCGTTATCCCCAGCCCAAGTAACTGCGGCCTGCGCACGCAAGAAGCGGCCCCCCGCCTCCTCGTGCAGAGGGGGCGGGGGCCGCTTCGCGTCGCTGTTCATCTCCGCCGGAGCGGGGCCGACATCCCCCGCCGGGAAGCGAGCCTGGCACATGGCGGACCATCTCCACCTGTGCGGGGCCAACGGGACGGTCGAGGAAGTCGGCCATCTAGTGGCGGAACCATCCCCCGAGCGCGGGGCTCACTGCACCCTGGGTTACCGGGGGCCGCTGATCTCGGGACCATCCCCCGCATGCACGGGGCCGACCGTGTGGATCATCAGCGAGGCGGCGCGGATGCCGAACCACCCCCGCGAGCGCGGGGCCAACAAGGCGCGGAGCTGCGCGGGCGTGGCCGGCCTCGAACCATCTCCGCGGGTGCGGGGCCGCCCCATGCAGCCGGTCCGCGCCTGGGTGGCTGCGGACCGGCACCGCTTACGCGGGGCCGACCGCTTGGCCGGACCATCCCGCGCACGCGGGGCCAACCGGACGCTTCCGAAGCCCCTCATGATCGACGCCGAACCGTCCCCACGTATGCGGGGCCGACACGATCCGACAGCACCTCGCCACCATCTCCAGCGAACCATCTCCGCGTGTGCGGGGCCGACCAGCTCCTCGCCAAGCCGCCGCTTACGCATCGTGGACTATCCCCGCGTGTGCGGGGCCGACTCGAACCCTGTCACCCGGCTCGGTGTCGAGTGGGGACCATCCCCGCGGGTGCGGGGCCGACTCCGACATCTCCTCCGGGGTGGAAGCGAACACAGGGCCATCCCCGCGGATGCGGGGCCGACTCGCGGTGGATCTCCAGCGCGGTCGTCGCCGACGGGCCATCCCCGCGCGGGGATGGTCCCCGTGCAGGTATTCAAGAAGGCAGAAAAGGCGGCTCGGCCCCGCACGCGCGGGGATGGTCCAGGTCTCGGCGTACCTGCGCCACCTGGTCGGGCCTCGGCCCCGCACGCGCGGGGATGGTCCCCGCCGGCGCTCGTCCGGCGCGGCCCGGTGGTACTCGGCCCCGCACGCGCGGGGATGGTCCTGCCCTCCATCTCCTGATCGGTCATGAGCCACGCTCGGCCCCGCACGCGCGGGGATGGTCCGAACCGCGCCCCGTACTTCTCCGCCGCCATCGCCTCGGCCCCGCACGCGCGGGGATGGTCCCGCTACACACGCGCCCACGCAATGGCTGCCCTCCTCGGCCCCGCACGCGCGGTGATGGTCCGCCACCCGACTTGCGCTGGGTCACACCCCAGCACTCGGCCCCGCACGCGCGGGGATGGTCCGCACGACGCGTCCGAGGCGCTCGGCAAATACGGCTCCAGCACCGCGGCGGACCGCAGCAACGCGTGCAAACGATAGACACGCTGTGACCCCTTGACCGGCTCGGCAGGCACCGCCTCCCAATCTGTGCCCGTGACCAGACACCGGGGCACGCGCACACCTGCCGGTCGCTCACCGCGTACGTGCCGATGCAGCCGACCCATCCGCTGCAACAGCAGGTCGCTCGGGCACAGGTCCGTGACCAGGAGATCGAAATCGATGTCCAATGACTGCTCGGCGACCTGGCTGGCCACCACGATGTGCTTCACCGGACGCCCGCCCGCGCTGTCCTCCGGCGGTCCGAACCGCCTCAACAGGTCGGCGTCCTTCCGTGCCCGGTCCAAGTCCACGAAACGGGCGTGGGCCACGGTGACCTCGTCCACCCCGAACCGGCTCCGCAGGAACTGCGCGGTCTTCAGCACCCGCCCCACCGTGTTGCGGACGACCAACGCGCATCCGCCGTCGGTGAGGTCGTGTTCCAGCCGGTCGGCCAGCTCGGAGAGATCGTCGCCCAGACGCTCCATATGCACATCGGTACGTCGCCCCGACGGTGCCACCGTCTCGACCAACGGCTCAGCTCCGCGTTCGACCGCCGTCAGCAGCGGATAGCCCTGGGCTGACCGCACGCCCGACATATCGTGGCCGCTCTGCCCGGCGTACGCCTCGGCCAGCTCGCAACGCCGCCCCGATGGCAACGTCGCCGACAGCACCACCACAGGAACCCCGTAAGCGCCCAGCCAAGACAGCACCCGGTCCAGATACGAGCTCATGTAGGTGTCGTACGCGTGGGCCTCGTCGATGATCACGACCTTGCCCGCCAGCGCCAGATGCCGCAGCGCCAGATGCCTGCTCTTCAACCCCATGAACAACAACTGGTCGACCGTCCCGACCACGAACGACGACAGCATCGCCTTCTTACGGCCATGCAGCCACTGATGGGCCACCAGCTCAGCCGACCGCGCGAGGCGATCGTCCCGCGCCCGCCACTCGCCGTCCTCGCCATCGAGCTCGACCCCGACGACCCGCCGTCCCGCCCGCACGATCTCACCGAAGTCGTCGTTAAGCGCCGCCTTCGAGTGCGCCAGCATCACCGACCGCGGCCCCGCCCCCTCCGCGTCCGGGACTCGCCGCAGCCACCGCAACAACCGAGGAAACATCGCATTGCCCGTGGCCATCGTCGGCAACGCCACGAACACCCCGCCCGCCCCAGAACGCGCCGCGAACACCTCGGCGACAGCCAGCGCCGCCTCTGTCTTCCCCTCACCCATCGGGGCCTCGATCACCATCAGCCCCGGCCCGGACATCCGCCGCGCCACCTCCACACTCCGCGCCTGGACAGGACGAACGCTGGCCCCTACCGGCAAAGTGAAGCGCGAGGAGAAGAACTCGTCCGCGGCCATGACCGGCTCTACCGGCCGCCACGGCGCCGGAAGGGCAAGCCCCTCCCACGCCGCCTTGACGCGCTCCTCGTCGCTCGGAGCCCCGCCGTCGAAAAAGTGCGGAAAGAGGTCGGAATTACTGGCGATCCAATCAGCGACAATGACCAACCCGGTCAACACCACCTGCGCCGACTGCGACAGCTTCACCTGCCGCCACTCGGACAGCCGGTCATCGACACCGCACATCTCCGCGCAAGCGTCCAAGATCTCCTTCTGAACGCTCCGCCAAACCGACTCACAGCCCGGCGTCCACAAGAGATCAGGATGCACGTTCAATTCGCGTATACCGCTGAACGTCGGCGGCACTCCATGGTGCCCACCGGCAATGATCGTGAACGGCAGCGTCGCCGATCGAGACCAGCCACGCCCGATCAACCATTCCTGCAGGAGTGCCTGACCAGCCAGGCCATGCGGCGCGAGCCGTCGATCGTTCAGCCGCTTGGGCGTGGGCATGTCCAGCCCCGCCCTGCGCATCCGGTCGGCCAGTGACTCTACCTGGCAAGCGAATGCCGGCGTCGCCTTACCAATGTCATGAGTTGTCGCCAACCACACCGCTAGCCGACGAGCATCTTCAATACCCCAGGAAGCTGATCGGCCACTATCATGCGGCACTGACGAGGCACCCACAGATCCCACAACAAACCCGCGACGGCACCGCTATCGGCGAGATGGCGCCACAAGGGCAGCCACCCGTCCGTTCTGCGATCATGCTTAGCCCAAACCGACCTGGCTGCCTCTGACAGCCGCCCACGAAGCCATGCGCCGCCCGTCTCCCCGAACATAGGACTGATCTAGCACAAGCAAGCTGCGCGGTCCTGCCGGTACGAAGTAGTACGGCCACAAAGGGCCACCACAAGGCGACGGACGCAACCCCGCATGCGCGCCGACGCCGGCGGGATCCCATCGTCCGCCTCGTCAGCGCGGTTCTGATGAAGCCGACCTACGAGTGGACCGAGGTCCGCCACTGGCCAAAGCCCGCCTGTGCATCATCGAAGGCCCGGCATCCGTGCTGAGATCGACAACCGAGAACCCAGGTCCGCAAGCCCACCGCCTGGTACCGACACATCACCTTGGCCATGGTCGCCCACGCCCACCCGGCCTTCTTGGCCGCCGGTCCACCTCCAGACCCACGCGTTGACCGCGCCGACGGGGCTGCCGATCTCGCCACACAGGGGCCCCTCCACCAGGGACGATCGCATTTCAACAGTGCGGAGGGGGACGAAGCTCGATGAGCTGGCCCCGCTCCCCGTCAACGAGATCCGCCGCTTACACGCCCAACTCCACCAGCCCCGGCATCCATCCCGACATCGAATCCGCTGGTCACGCTGGCGACGCCACCCACCAAGGACGCGCCCGCCGTTGCCTACTACCCTCGACAACAACGCCTCATCGATCACCAAATGCGGCTGGAGTACTAACCGGTCCCCAATGCTCCAGTCAGTTGATACTGAGACCGCCGTGCACGTCCCGGAGTTGTACGACCTTCTCGGCCGTCCCAGTGAAGACGTTGATAACGCCCTCGTCGTTTGCAGTTGCCTCCAGCCGGGCCTGCTGGAGGTGGCTGTTGACCTTGTCGAGGAGGTCGGGGTCCTCCTCCATGGCGTGCTGGAAGGCCGCCTCGAGATCGTCAGCGAATCCAGGGTCCTCCTCGACTGCGCGGCGCAGAGCCTCTGCCAGCAGAGCGACTCGTCCGCCGTCGTCGGGGGCGGAGACGGCGCTGCTCAGCACCTCCTCGTCGGCAGGCCGTCCGCGGAAACGGTCGCGCACCTTGCGGCCGAACACGACGATGCCGTCCTTGACGGGCTGGCCGGTAAGTTCTACCGCCTTGCCAGCCGCCGCGGCGGCGATCGCCAGGGTCAATGGATCTGTCATCGATCACTCCTGAACACGAGGGACAGTCGATCGCCGCGCAGCCGGGGGATCAGCGCCTTGCTCTCCGATGAACATGGATCAAAGAACAGTACACCGTGCGTCCCCGCAATGCGTCAGGAATTCGGTCTGTTCCGACGTGAAGGATCTGGGTCGGCACACCGTTTCGCTCATATAACATAACATCTGCGATGCGCGTGCAGCGTCGGTAGGCGACCTTGGCTCGACTGGCTGGCAACTTTCGGTCACGTTGTCGAAAGTAGCCACGCGATCTTGATTGTTGTGTTATCCCCTTCTGGGGTAGATAGGTCGGACGAGGTGGATGGGGCAGCGTGACTGATCTCGGTGCGAAAGTCGGAGAGGCGGCGTCCAAAAACGAGGCGTCGGGTGATGCAAGGAATCTCACCCAAATAGGCAGCGTGCATGGAAACGTGAACTTAAACTCCCGAATGCCGAACAATGCGAAATGGGTTCGTATATTTGCGCTTATTTCGGCGGCTATTATAATTTCGGGTTTCGGGTTTTTGCTTCGGGGCGAGGAGGGGCGCGTGGCTTCCACTAGGCAGCCTGGCGCGGCCCCCGCCCAGTGGATCGCCGGTCATCCCCACGCCGTCGACCGCTCAGCCGACGGCGTCGGTTAGGAAGTCATCGGCCTCCCGCCAGCCCGAGCTGCCCGCCGTATCGCCCTCACCTGCGCCCACACGCCCATCGGGAGCGCAGAGCACACCACCGACCGTTCCGTCGGAACCGCCGATCAGTCAGTTGACGACGGGGTGCCACTGGAAGGTCGTCGGCGCCCCCGCCAGGGGCACCGTCGGCGTCTATGAGGACCCAACCAGGACAAGCCACCGCGTGACCGGCAAGCCCAACGGCAAAATCGTCGGTGACTACTGCACCACCGTTCGCAACGCCGCGGAGAACATCACGTTCATAGCTGTCAAGACCGACTCAGCCGCCAACGGCATTGGCTGGATGAACACCAAGGTCCTCACTCCCACCACCCAAACAGGCTGACCTCTCACCGGTGGGGTTCGCTTGACACAGCGGCCGACTCCCGCCCCAGGCCCGAACGAAGCCGCCTAAACAGCCGGGTTGCTACTCGAACGCGAGCCCGGCCACGCAGTGCGTAACACGTTCGGGGCCGCGGTCTATGCGCCAATTGGTACCGGGCGTCTTCGAGAGACCTGTAGCCGCCGGAGTCTGCAACCATTGGATGAACCCGAACATGAGCCCGAGCGTGCGGCGTGCCGAATACTGCGTCACCAGCTTCGAGTTGCAGGTTCGGTGGACGTGATCGACGGCCCGACGGGCACGTCCTGGGTCCGATTTTTTTGCAGAAACAGGATTCACGCGGAGATCAACTTTTGCAGCACTCCAGTGGATTTGGCCAGGTCCTTTGGGTGGTCTCCCCGGGATACGTGCCACTCGTGGAAAGCAGGCACCGCAGCGCCGCGGCCGGAGCGCCGCGCGATCTTGCCGGGGGAGTAAGGCTCAGTACGGGGGAGGCACCGATCTTCGTGAAACATGGCGTGGGCGGTTGTTGCGCGGGGTGATCGCGGCGTTCTAGTCGCCGAGGTGGAACGCGGAATGTCCGACCGCGGAGCGTAATAGGCTGGCCCTCGACGGATACGCACCCCTCGGCCAGACGACGCCTGGCCGAGGGGTCGGCAGCGGGAGCCTTTCCCGTTACTGCGCCTAAGCGATCTGATCGAGCATCTGAGGCAAGCTCGGCTCAGGCCGCCGACGCTGGATCGCGACAGGGCTGGTCGCCCGGATCCAGGACACGCCGACCTTGCTCGTGAGGGCCTCGGCATTGAGGGAACGGCCGTGTGCGACTGGACTGATGACGACACCGTCCAGCGGATCCCTGAGGCCTGCGATCAGGAAGCTGGCCCTGCTACGGGTGGAGCGAGTCGTGTCCGCGCAGCTCGGTTCGCGAAGCCCGGACAGACTGCCGAGAGGACTGCGGGAGACCTCTGTGTCCCCGCTCGGGGCGGTGAGCGAGCCTCTGTGGAATCGCTGGCTACTCGTCCCGTAAGGGACGTGTGAGGTGCGTGCCAGAGCGTTCATGGAATCCTCCGATCGTTTGCTGACGAGCCACAATGAAACCTTGGGAATTCAGGTTGTTAAATGAGGAGAACGTTCGCTGGGCACAACTGACCAGCAGTGCGATGCGGCTGCTGAGCGCTGAGGGCACCGCAGGGGATCCTGGCCCAAGGGTGTAGGCCTGGGGTGTTGCTGCTGGCTACTTGTACTGATTGGTAAGGAACACTCGCTGGCAGGCGGGTCCTGTAAGGAGAGGTTGGCTACCTATCACCCATCCAAAGATGGAAGGCAGGTGAACGCGGCGCCGCACGATGATCCCGGCTGGCCTCCCCGTCCCCGGAGCGGAGACAGCCATGTGGGGTACCCATGCTGGTCGCCGTCCTCAAGTAGGAGGACGTTCGCCTGGCGTCTCTTGATCACCGGATCCACTGTTTGCCCAGCTGAGGGTTCGGAGTCTGGCGACTGCCTGATCTCGGGTGAGGAGATCCAGGTTGTGGCAGGGCGGGTGCTGGGGGCCGTCGGTGGTGATGAAGTGAGTGGGGCCGTACGGCCAGGGTCCGTTCAACAGCGCGATGAGGTCTGTCGAAGGTTGATTTTCGAGTGTCTGGTGGACGACGTCAGCGTCGTCCCCTGGTGTCGCCAGCCAGAGCACTGGCGGTTGCTCCACCATGCCTGCGGCAGTGGTGGCGGAAGCCCTGCTCTCAAGGTGCTCGATCGCGTCTTCGAGGGTGTCGGTGATGTGCACGACGGGTGCCAGGTGTATCGGAACTGGGATGGAGGTGGCGCCGAGTAGGCGCTCCAGGTCGGGACGGGCGATGACGACATCGCATCCCTCTGCGCCACGGGCCAGGGTGTCGACCAGCACGGTCCGAAGCAGACGCTGGGCGCCAGGGCCGATGACGCCGGCTCCCTGAGGGTGGCTGAAGGCTCGGGCCAAGAAGGGGTCAGGGGCAGATTCACCGCACGCGCACTGGTTCAGTCCCGGTGTGGTGAGGCGGATGAGCCACTGGATCATGGGTGAGTGGGTGGCCTTGCGTAGACGGTTCATTCTCGCTCCGGTCGATCGGCGGCGGGGCAACTTGATCAAACCGGGTTCTGCCAGCTCACAGGCCTGATTGAAACGCCTCATGTTGGTAAGTGACCAGGGTTCGGCGGCCCGATTTAGGGGTGCTGGTCTCTGGGAGACCGCCTTTGGCGGCAGCTCTGGGCAGTCCCAGCCGTGGTGGCGGGGCTGTCGGTGGTCACTTTGCTCGTTGACGCCAAACGCTCATCGGCCAGCTTGTAACGCTATTCACTCGTGTCGATACTCTCTGTCATGGGAGGTGTGAGTGAGTACTGAGCTCGAACAGATGGCCACCAGGCTGTTGAAGGGAATCGTCGCCGATGAGCTGCTCGTCCCTTACGGCCAACTGCTCAGCTCGGATGGGTGTCTGCCCTCCGAAGCCGCTGAGGTGCTCGGCGGCTCGCAAGTCGTCGAGGCGTTGAAGGAAACCGGGCTGGCCTACGTCATGCCGCTGGGGATGGCGGTTCCTGCGCGGCTCGTCGCCACCGCGCCGGACCTGGCCCTCCAAGGGGCGCTTGCCGCGCTTTCTCGCAAGCTGGTCGATGACCAGCAACGGCTGCTGGACGGTCAGCGGCGCATGGTCGACATGCACCCCTTTCCCGGCGTGATGGAAGGCCAGGCCGATCAACTGGTGCGGATCCTCACCGACCGCACCGAGATCACAGACACCTCGCGCTCACTGCTGGGAACCGCACGACGGCACTGGTTGACCTTGGAGAACTTCGCCATGGAACGGCCGCTGGAGGAACTGGCTGGAATGCCTCCCCTTCCCGCGTTCGAAGGAAACGTTTTGAGCCGGACCATCTACCAGGCGTCCTGTGCCGAACACCCCGTCGGCGCCAAGATCATCCGAATGCACGCTGAGGCCGGTGAAGAGGCCAGGATCCTGCCCGAGATCGGCATGAAGATGAAGCTGGCCGACGAGGCGGTGGCGCTGCTGCCGCTGACTCCGACCGGATTGCCCGGTGCCCTGCTGATCAAGTCACCGGTCATCGTCGCCGCCTTGCGTGAGTACTTCGAACTGCTGTGGCAGCGCGCGGTTCCGCTGGGACAGGCCGAGCCCCAGTTGCCTCTCAAGCCGATCCAGATGTCGATCCTGCGGATGCTGGCGCAGGGGATGACCGACGACGGGATCTCGCGGCGGATCGGGCTGAAGACCAGCAGTGTGCGGCGCCACGTCAGCGCGATCAGCAAAGAGCTCGGCACCACCAGCCGTGTCGCTATGGGCGCTGCAGCCGCCCGCCGCGGCTGGGTCAAATAACACGATGCGTCTGGAGCACATCAGCGATGCCCGACTACCTGGACTTCGTCCCCACCGAGCGCTTCCGCGGGCAAGTGGCCCTGTCCTCGGATGCCGAGACCGTGGCCTACTGCAGTAACGCCGGAGGGTCTTTCGACGTATGGACGATTCCGACCGTCGGCGGGGCACCGCGCCGGCTGACCCGGCTCGAAGGCCAGGCGGCGTGCCAGCTCGCATGGTGGCCGGATGACAAGGGCCTGGTCTTCACTGCCGACCGCAACGGCGATGAGCAGTACCGCATCTACCGCATCGGTACTGATGGTGAGGAGCTCACTGAGATCAGCGCCGGTCCGGACTGTCAGCGAGTCTTGGCGGATATCCCATTCGGCGCGGAGGGCCGGTATCTCCTCTTCGCGGCCAACGACCGTGACCGCACTGTGCAGGACATTCTCGTCCGGGACCTGTCGGACGACACTGAACGCCGGATCGTTCCTCCGGACGGGGTCAACTTCACCCCTGCCAGCATGTCGCCTGACGGCCGGTGGCTGCTGGCGGCCGGCGTTCGGTCTAACACTGACGTCGCCATCTATCTCATCGACCTCACCGATCCCGACCTCGACGCCGTGTGCGTTACCGCTGAGCATGGGAGTGGCTACTTCGCCCCGGGACCGTGGACACTGGACTCGACCGCCTTCTACCTGTCCACCGACGTGTGGGGTGAGTTCACCGCCATTGGCCGGTACGCCCTGGGCGAGGCCTCGATGGAACGCATTACCAACGACGACTGGGACGTCGAGCACATCGAAGCCGTCGGCGAGATGCTCGTCTGGTCCCTCAACCATGGAGGACGTTCCGTGCTGCGCGCCACGCGGAACGGAACAGAACTGACGCTCGCGGGCCTCCCGCAGGGAGTCATCGACGCGATCGCACTCAGCCCGGACGGGGAACAGATCGTCCTGGAGATCGACACTCCGAGACGACCCAGCGAGCTCGGGGTCCTCGACCCGGCGGGTGGGTTCCGGTATCTCACCGACACCCGGCCACCCGCAGTTCAGGTGATCGATCCAGTCGAGCCCGACCTGATCACCTACTCGTCCTCCGGCGGACGCCGCATACACGCTCTGCTCTACCGGCCGAGCACCTCAGGCCCGCATCCGGTCGTGCTCTCGGTCCACGGCGGTCCAGAAGCCCAGGAACGTCCCGAGTACGCCTATGCCGGCCTCTACCAGTACCTCCTTCATGAGGGCGTCGCGGTGCTGGCACCCAACATCGCCGGCTCCACGGGTTACGGCCTCACCCACCAAAAGCTCATATACCGCGACTGGGGCGGGATCGATCTGGTCGACCTCGATCACGCGGTTCGCCACCTGACCACGCTTCCCGGCATTGACGTCGACCGCATCGCCGTCATGGGGGGCTCCTACGGAGGTTTCGCCGCCTTGTCCTGCCTGTCTCGGTTGCCCTATCGATGGGCGGCCGGGGTGTCGTTCTGCGGCCCCTCCAACCTGGTCACTCTCGCTCGGGCCTGCCCGCCCACCTGGCGGCCCACCGTCGACGCTGTTCTGGGCAATCCCGACACCGACATCGAACACCTCACCCGCCGGTCGCCGATCACCTACGCCGACGCCATCACCGCACCACTGCTGGTCCTCCAGGGCGCCCATGATCCGCGCGTTCCGCAGGACGAGTCCGACCAGATCGTCACCAGGCTTCGAGCACGCGGCATCGACGTGCGCTACGACATCTATCCCGATGAGGGCCATGGATTCAGCAACCGCACCAACGAGATCAAGGCCTACGGAGACATCGCCCAGTTCCTCCTCACACACCTGATGAGAAAGTAGAAGGCTCAGTGTCGGGATTCCTATCGCCACTCACCTTGTTCCGAGACCCGTCCGTGGCGCCCCTGTTCATCTCCCGCATCGTCTCCAGCGCGAGCGTCGGGTTCGGACAACTCGCCCTGGCCTGGGGCGTCATGGATCTGGGCTATGGCGCGCGAGGCCTGTCGTTAGTCATGGCCTGCAACGCGTTCCCAGCCCTGCTCATCATCTGCGGCGGAGTCGCGGGGGACCGCTTCCGCCGGCACTACGTCCTCATGGGAGCCGAGACGTTGGCCTGCCTTTCCTGGCTGGCGATCGGCGCCGCGCTTTTCACCGGTAGAGCGCCCCTGGCGCTGCTGTGTGTGCTGGCCGCCGTCGGCGGCGTCGCGACCGCACTGTTCCTGCCCACGCTCCGCGGCATCATCGCCGACCTCCTCGACTCACCGAACCGGCCGGCCGGCAATGCGCTGATCAACCAGACCCAGTCGATAGGCCTGCTCATCGGGCTCGTCTCGTCCGGGGCCATGGTCACTGCGGTCGGCCCAGCATGGTCTGCCTCGATGCGAGGTGTCCTGTGCGGGCTCAGCGTCGTACTGCTCAGCCGCCTAGCGACTTCTCGTCCCAGCGAACCCGGCACAGGACCCCTGCGAGACCTACGGAACGGATGGCGCGAGTTCGGAGCACGCCCATGGGTGTGGATCATGACCTTGCAGTACACGGCGATCACCACTGCGGTGGTCTGCTACACCAAGATCGCCGGTCCGCTCTACGCCACCGACGGGCATGGCGGCGCTTGGTCTTGGGGAATCATCAGTGCCTGCGAACCTCTCGGGGCCGTGATGGGTGCGTTGGTCGGCGCCCGCTGGCGTCCCGGCTGGCCCATGTCGGCGGCCGCGCTACTGCCCGTGTCCGTCGCGTTTCCCATGCTCCTCATGGGAAGCGGAGCCCCCTGGCCGTTGATCGCCGCAGCAGCAGTCGTGCCCGGAGTACTCCAAGCCGTTTACTACGTCCTGTGGGCGACTGCTCTACAGGAGCGGATAGCGCTGGACGTACTAGTCCGTGTCAACAGCTGGAACATGGTTGCCAGCTACCTTCTCATGCCACTGATCATGCTGGTGTCCGGACGATTGGCGACCATTCTAGGTGCCGAGGCGCTCGCGTTCTGGTCGGGGACGACGGCGATCATAGCAACCCTATACGCGCTGATCTGGCTCCGATTTATCGCTTGGCGGGAGAATCCTTCGGAGATCGAAACAAAAAGGCTATGGCGTAAGCAAACCAGCTCTGCTTCCAGCGAAGAAGCGGGTTCAGATATCGGCTCAAACACTCAACCTTAGGCATGCTTCATGCGCTCTCTCGAAGAGAAGACCGTTCGACTGCTTGGCGGAGTCGTTGAAGCGCAGACTCTTCGTCTGTATATCCGACTCCTCGTCGCAGACGGCTGTCCGGTGGATGAGGCCGCGGACCTCCTCGGAGGCGCAGAAGAGGTAGAGACCTTGCTCCAGGCCGGAATGGCACAGGTCTGCGAACCGGCAGTCGACTTGCCGACTCGCCTGGTGCCCGTTCCGATGGACGTGGTCCTGCAGCACACGCTCGTCGGTCTCGCTCGGAAGGCGCTGGCCGACTATGAAAGGCTTCTGGGCGGTTACCAGCGCATGTGTGCCCTCGCTTCTTCCACACGCGAAGAGCCGGACACGTCGGTTGGGCAGTTGGCACAGCTCATCACCGACGCCGATGAAGTCAGCAGACTGACCAGCACGCTCCTAGGCTCAGTCCAGCGCGAATGGTTGACCCTGAGCAACCACGCGCCGGCAGAACCAATGGATGGAGCCGGTATCACTGCGACTCCCTCTCCAGTTGGTCGCGGTGCTCGATGTAGAGCCATCTACGACGGCGATCTCCTGGCGGAGACAGTCGCGCGCGACAAGATGGAATCGATAGCCGAGACCGGCATCGAAGTTCGGATCCTTCCACGTATTCGCATGAGTCTGGGGCTCGCCGACGAGGGGGTTGCGCTCCTTCCCCTCACCTCCTCCGAAACGGCCGGTGTGCTGCTCGTTCAGTCCTCGGTGATCGTGGGCGCCCTCTGGGAGTACTTCGAGCTACTCTGGGAGAGGGCAATTCCATACGGGGGAAGTGGGGCCAACAGAAAAGGTTTACCGGAGATCCACATAAAAATCTTGCGCCTTCTGGTCCAGGGGTTGTCAGACGACGCCATCGCGCAACAGGTGAATCTGAGCCTGACCACGGTCCGTCGCCACATCAAGGCACTTCGAGAGAATCTCGACATCAGAACACGTTTCCAGCTCGGCGTGATCGCCGTCCAGCACGGCCTGGTGGACTGACCTGGTTAATTTCGAGGCAAGACCCTGCGGGCACCGATAGCAGAACGCCATTGTAAAGATCGAAATTGTCTATATCATCGCTGTGGGTTCCGGCAACACGGACGCGATGATCTGTAGGCTGTTTGGCGCCTCCTCGAACGACGAAGGATGCGTTGTCTCGTCGCCTCTCCAGGCGCCGTTCTGTCCGGCGAATGGCCAGCGGAAAAGGTCTCGATGACCGGTGAGCACGGAGACGGTCGTGTTTATGGAGAATTCAGAGATAGGCGCCGTACCTGCCGGGATCCTCAGGGGGAGCGCCATTGATGTCGACGCCTAGGATGTCTTCCAGACGAAGAGTACGTGTTTGCTCACTGGAGACATTATCTGCTGAGACGATGCGCATGGATTGGATGGCCACTGCGCGTTCGAGTATGTTGCGCATGAATCTGGCATTACCATGGCGTGCTTCTTGATGGATGCCTCGTAGTAGAAGCCGCACGCCTTCGACTGCTCCGGGCTCCAAAATCAAGCCGGCGTCCTCGGACATCACCGTGAAAATCTCGACCAGTTCTTCGTTGGAATAGTCCGGAAAGTGCAGGACCTTTGGAAACCGTGAGGCTAGGCCGGGGTTGCTTTCCAGGAGGTCAGCCATCTGGTTCTCGTATCCAGCCACGATGACGACTAGGTCGGAGCGGTATTCCTCCATGAGGCGCAAAAGTTCGGCGACTGCTTCATGTCCAAAATCGCGTTGATCTGATCCGCCTGCAACCAGAGAGTAGGCCTCGTCGATGAACAAGACGCCACCGAGGGCGCGCTCTACGGTTGCTCGTACTTTGGGTGCAGTTTGGCCGATGAATTCGGCGACCAGGTCCGCGCGGCTGACCTCGACTAGGTGGCCGGATGATAGTAGGCCAAGTTGAGCGTAGACAGCCGCGACGAGCCGAGCGACGGTCGTCTTGGCGGTGCCAGGGTTTCCTGCGAAGGCCATGTGGCGTGCTGGGAGGGGCGATGGGGCACCGGCCGTCCGCCGCATCTGGTTGGCCTTGACCTCAGCGATGAGCAGGTCGATCTCAGCCTTGATCTTGTCGAGACCGATGAGGCGGTGAATCTGAGCCAGCGGATCGCCGGAGACCGCAGCCAGTGTGGTGGGGATGAGCTGCTCGGGTAGATCTCCTACCAGCAGTAGGTTGAGTGCGTCATCACTATCGGGATCGCCTGACATCAGTACGCGGTGCGACTGCCGGGCGATTGTGCGGTCTAGCAGGTCGATTGCGATTCGTGCGTTGTTGCGTCGCCTGCCCTTAGGAGTCTGACTGATGAGTGTGTAGATATGGTCTAGTACTCCTTCTCCCAGTCGGAATCCTGCTGCGGCGGCTCTGGTGGCGAATACTTCAGCCAGTTCATGCTCGGTCAGGTCCGGGAAACTTATAATTTGGGTGAACAGTTGGGTGAGAATGGGAGAGGAACGGAGGAGGTCTTCGATCTTCTCGCGTTGACCTGCGAGCACCAATATGACCTGGTCGGGGTTAGCCTTTATTGCGGCGATGAGTGTGTTGATGGCCTCTCTGCCGGCCTCGGAATCTGCCGGATCGATCTCATGAGCATCTGAGACTAGTAGGACGCCTCCGGCTGACTTCTGTATCAGTTGTCTGGCCTTGGAAGAGCTTTGCTCGTAGGGGCTTCCTATGAGGTCCCTAGGGTTGACCTCCACAAGATGCCCGGATCCCAGCATTCCGAGTTCGTTGTAAAGCCGCCCGACGATTCGTGCCACCGTTGACTTCCCTGTACCCGGGTTGCCAGTGAAGACCAGGTGGCGGGAGGAGGTGTTGTGCCCCAGCCCCGCTTCTTGCCGTAGTTGGGTGGCCTTGGCCTCTACTACGAGTGTGCTGATCTCCCGCTTGACGGAAGTTATTCCGACGCAGGTGGCCAACTCGGCGAGGGGATCAGTGATTTCGGCCCCAGGCGTGGTGAGCTGAACTGGCAGATCAGAGTGGAGGATTTCAGGCTGGCCTGACCGTGATCGTGGTTGAGCGTTCGTGATGCAGAGCTCGGCGAGATGTGCTGCCAACCGGGCATTGCGCAGGTTGAGGTGGGGCGGGGTTCTCGCCAGAAGCCTTCCTGCTTCACGGACGATCGGGGGATCGACTTCGAAGCCATGCTCTGTCACGGCTCGGCGGAAAAGTTCTCCAAGCTCTAATTGGGTGAAATCACGGGTGCGTGCCACCTTGAAAGCGCGCACCAGCGCTGGGTTGATCTCCAGTAGTCGCCGGTCGGCGCCCGGTCGGGACAGTACGACGACGTCCAGGGACCGGAAACGTGTTACAAGTTGCCGAAGCTCTTCGATCGTGGCTGGACCGCAGCGATCGTAGGACGCCAGTCGTTCCAGGTCGGTGACGACCAGGAGCATCCGGTTCTCCATGCAGTCACGGACGCGGGCTTGCAGCCATAGGACGGCGTCGCTCACGCTTAGCGACGCGAAGACCTGGTCGGAGATATAGAGGGCCTCGCGGACGATCCCAGCCCTGGCGAGCAGTCTCTCGACGATCTCGGCGGCGGTGCGCTTGCCTGTGCCCTCCGGGCCGGTGATGAGCATTCGGACGGGGCGCTCGTCGGCGAGGCGCGCGTCGACCGCCTCCCGCAGCAACCGGGACAGCTCGGGTTGGCCGACGAGTGAGAGCTCATCGGTGTCGGTTCGTCCGGCGCGCTTCCGCTGTGCTGCCTTCTGAGGCTGGCTGGAGGGTTCGAACTTGAGCGTGTTGAAGACCCGGCGCATGGTGAATAGCCGCCGCAGGTCGGTCTGGAAGGGGCGCACCGGCACGCGGCAGCGAGGGCTGATTGGTGCCTCCGGCAGGCCCTGCACCGTGCCGGTTATGCGAACGGCCATGTCGAGCCAGGCGCGGGCGGCGTCGGCCTCTCCCGCGACCAGGCCCCGGGCGAGCCACGAGCGCACGTCGTGCTGCCATTCCTCGGCGGAAAAGCCTTCACGCGCGGCACGGAACTGCTCCTCCACGTTCTCATGGCGCGGCCTGCCGAGCACGACTGCCATCTCGGCGGGGACGACGGGCGCTTCGGCCGCGAGCAGTAGCCTCGCGAGGGCTACGTCCGGCTCATCCCCGTCGGTGACGGCGTGTGACAGCCGCTCGTGGGCGGTCTCGAAGCCGTCGCATGCCCAACCCAGGTAGCCGACGGGCCCAGACAGCTCGGGCAGGAGAACGAACTCCTCGTCCGTCAGGTCGGAGACCCAGGCGTCCTCCAGCTGCCGGTTGGGGACGGTCATGTCTATCTCGCGCAGTGCAGGGTTAGCGGCGCGCCGGTCGAACAAGCCCATGAGCGCGTGCCGACGTTGCTCGATCGGTTCCAAGCCCTCGAAGACGTCCAGCCCGGCTCGTGCCAGCTCGAACATCACAACGCGCCGCTCGCGGTCGTCCCCGGCCGGCTCGGGGAGCCACAGGCCCGGCGGGCGCCACCGGCCGCCCTGAGTGAACCACGCCATCGGGTCGCGGACGGCCGACTCGGGCTTCGCGAGGAAGTCCGACAGCAACTCGTAGTCGACGTCTCCGCGCGACCCCCCGCGGACCGCAGATGCGCCCAGCAAGAACGTCAGCAGCGACCACTGTTCCGCTCCCGCGGGACTGGTGGAGCTGCCGTAGAAGTCGCTGAGCTGCCGCTTCAGCAGGCTCACACGTGGGTCCTTATTGTAGGCGACCGCACGTTCGCGCATCTCCTCGTACAGCCCGTCGGGCACGCGCCAGGGCCCGTATGCGTAGACATCCAGAATCGGTTCGCCAGTGAGCAGCACTTGGAGATGTTCCGGCAACTGCTGGAGGCTCATCGGCTTGTCTCCTCCCGCTTAGGGGATACGGGCGTCTCCAGCATGTCAGTCGATCAGCTCGTGGAAGAGCTTCAGGGCACCAGCCACGACACCGATCGAGCCCAGGATCACCTCGGGCAGTGCCCGCCCCGCTGCAAGCAACAGCACCGCACAGCCGGCCCCACTGAGGAGCGAAAGAAGCAGTATCAAAGCCGCACGGGCCGTCAACAGGCCCGGACGACGGTGACCAGTGGAGTGAGTGTTTGGATCCGGTGCCATCGAGACCTCCCGGGATGCCGCGACACAGCGCCGCGAGTTCAGCAGAGGTACAGATGCCCTTACAGTGAGAATGCCATGGTGAAGGTCGGGCTCGGCCTCTGATGCTCCGCTGTCAAAAGATCTTGCCGACGGCGTGGAGATTCCTCGCCGGCTGCATCTACACCCTTGAGAAGGCCCAAGTAGCGGCAGCGCCTGGGAGGTTGCATGTCACGTATCGGCGATGATCCGGAAGCGCCGACAGGTGATTCTGGCCCGCGCAGCACCCCTCTCAACGAGGTGTCCAAGGCCGCGCGCACCAGTGTCGCTTTGCCCCGCACCGCCACCGAGCCCGTTGACGGTTTGCACGCTCGCACCGGGCTCGATGCAGACTTAGATGACGATGCTGGCGGGCTAAGTGATGCCGAAGTAATTCAGTTGGAGCAGATTCCGAAGGCAGACGAAACCTATCGCTTCGTCTCAGTTTCGATACAGCGTATGGCCTCCCCGGCAGAGCAACGGCGGCGCCGCCAAGGCGACGTGGAGCTCATTGAAGCATTGCGTGCGACACAGTTCGCCGGAAGGATTTTCGATCTTTTCTGCGCCGAGTACGCGGAATACGGCTGCAACATCATGATAAGTTTGATGCGTTCGGGGGAGATCATCTCACGCTGTGCTCGCATGCCAGCGCACCGTCCGCGCCCGTTGCCGATCTCAGAGACGCCACGCTGGTCTGAAGAAGACATCAGGGAGATGGCTGATGAGACTGTCACTCTTGCACTGAAGGTCTTCGTGGAGCGCGCCCTGCGCCAGGGCGGATGGGACCCGAACGGTCCGGCCTCTCTGCGGACCTACTTCGTGAACTGTTGCATACTCCAGTACCCCAACGTATTCTCTCGCTGGAGAGGCCAGCGAAAGAATTGGGAGGACAACTCTCTCCTGGACCGGGCCGAGTGCGTCTCCGTTTCGGCTGAAACGGTCACATTGCGTGCTTCTTCGCAGTGGAGCGACCCGACGGCGGCGGGGGCGCTCGACGCCGTCGTCCGAGAAGAGATCCTCGGGGCCCTGAAGCCTCGGGAACGCATCATCATGGAATTGTGCGCCCGCGGGCATTCTCAGGTACAGATCTCTGAATTCCTCCACCTGCCCGTCACGACGGTACGCGGTGTAGTGGACCGGGTTCGTAATCGTGCCAGAAGAGAGGCCGACCGTTGGAGGGCCGAATGATGCGTCAGCAGCGACAGATGATCCGGGTGTTCAGTCGGCGGATGGATCGCCTAACCCGACTGTGTCACACGATGCCAGAGATGCCGTACGGTAAAGCCTTGGCTGGTATGGCCAACGATATGGCTGTTCAAGTAACCAGTTCTCTCACCTCTACCGCCACAGTGCCGACCATTGTTCGGGTCGTTGCTGACCCCGAAACTTTCAGTGCAGTTCAGATTTCACAGGCTGTGCTTCAGTGGGTGAAAGAGGCGGTAGAGCGCGGAATGGTGGACGCGGAAGAGTGCGCCGATTTGGTTGATGTTCTCGTTGGTGAACTGCTCATCGAACGCTCGTCGCTAGGGTCGGCAAGCGCCCGAAATGTACGCCAAAGCCCGAGCAACCTCGGCAGCCAGACCTCTGGGCGGGTTGAGGGGCGCGGTTGGCCCGAAGGTTCGACCGGGGCACGGGTTGCCCCTGATCGCTTCCCAGCGGTTGATGCTATCTCGGCCGGTCAAAAGCACCTTATGGGTGAAGTAGCGTCGCAACTGCAGAGCTCCCCGGCCCGCGTAGCGCGGCTCTTCAGCCCCGACGACTCCGGTGCTCCTCCAGTGGGAGGCCCCGGCACACCCAGCTTGTGACCACGATCAAATGGTCATACTACCGGTCCTGTTCACGGTCGGAGATAAGTCCCTGTTCGGACCCGTGCTGGTTCGATTACCGGAGCTGGCTGTGGTGCCAGGATCGCCACCTTTTTAGTGGTAGCCGGGTATAGAGAGCAAGGGCGACCCGCTACCTCAACTTGCAAAAAGTGGAAGATAATCCAGATTGCTGCGGCATCTGTGCTGGAAGACACCTTGCTGTTGTTAAAGAACTCTCATCAGTATCTCTTGTGGGGGCGTCGGGGGCGTCGGGCGATTGTGTGCATTACCCCGAAATTTCTTGATCGTCACTTACCGGTGCAATCTTGGAGTTCGCGACAAGGGTTAGAAGTCGGCCAGAAATCGGTGGCGCTCAGATGGAAGACGCCACGCCGATGGAAAAGTTAGTCACCGGCGACCCGTTGCGGCAGTATGGAGCGCAAACAGTCTCACTTCACTTGAGTGACGGCTGTGACATGTTCCCGATGGAAAGGAGTGCCGCATGATCAGGTCCTTCTCGACGCTGGAGAGCACTTCACATGAACGATCACGAGACCCGTACGAACGAGGACATCGAGCGACTCGCTGGCGAGTTGCATGAGCGTGTCCGGGACCTCAACTATCTGACCCAAGACTCGCCGGGGCTGTCCGAGCCGGCAGCCGCGTACACGGTTCTGGGGAACCTGGCTCAGACCTCATTCCGCCTGGCTCAGACGGCTGAGCAGATCGACGCGTTCCTGACGAGGGAACTGGACGCCGGACGGCTCGGGCATGACCAGAGCGGTGACCCGACCCCCGCCGTGACGGCGGCACACAACGCGCTGGGGCGGGCGGCTGAACAGGCTGCCGATCTCGGTGACACCTTCCGGCGTGCGGCGAGCGCGCTCGCTCCCATCCACGTCGTGGATGCCGGCGAGAAGCAGTCCCTTGCGCAGGGGGCTGAGGCAAGGACTGGCGATCGTGAGGCGGCGCAGGTGGAGCCCGCGAAGAAGGACTTCCCCAATCCGATCGGTGACGTCCTGTCGAATCCCTGTGGTGCAGACGCGGTTCCGCCCGAGCTTCGTTCTCCGCCGCAGGTGCCGCACCCACGCCGGGAACGTTGACCCAGGGCGTCCTCTAGGGGCCCGGCGGCCGTTAGGCGTCGTCGCTGGCGCGGAAAGATAGGCCGTGTTCCTGGAGGGCTTGGCGCAACGCCTTCATCGCGTTGGGGCCCATCCCGTGCAGTGCAGCGATGTCGTCTGCCCTGGCCTGGGCGAGTTGGTTGAGGCTGCTGTAGCCGGCGGCCGCCAATGCTCGCCGGGCCGGGGCGGCGAGCTTGGGCAGGCCCGCTGCTGGCTCAGTGCTCATCGGTCGTCTCCTGTGGCGTTGTCGATCAAAAGGGGTGCTGTAGCACGGCTTCCAGCATGGGCCGACACGATGATCGCCGGAAGTTCCTTACCAAGGGTTCCAGCGATTGCGGGGAGACGGAGCTCGAGCAGCCGAGCTTCAGGTCGAGCGGCTGAGACCGGTCGTCTGAGTTAGCTCGGGTTGCCCGACGGTACGGGGGCGTCCGCCAAGAGTGTGATGACGATTCTTCGTTCTCCACGTTCCGACTAGATCTGCCCTGGTCGTGGGGCCGTCCTTGCAGGTCCTTACCAAGCGGTGCTGGACAGGTCCATGAGCCGTCCGCCGGGGGGCGGCGGGCGCGGGGCAAGAAATGGAAATCCTAAGGATTTGGTGTGTGGACCGGGCGCGGTCCACAGCGAGCGGACGGATCGAGCGCGATCCGGGGGAGGGTGATGACCGAGGACGGGGGCAGCGACTCGTCGCGGAGGAGCGAGACTCGCCGGAACCGAAGGACGCATCAAACGCCGCGGCGAGGGCGTGCGTTGTTCGTCGCGTTGTCCGAGGACGAGCACGCTCTACTGGTGACGGCGGCGCAGCGAGAACGGCTGGCGACGGGGGCGTGGGCGGCTCAGGTCCTGTTGGCCGTGGCAAATCAGGCCGAGCGTGCCGACTATGTCGAGCTGCGAGAAGCTCTGGCGGCGGTGATGCACGCGGCGGGGCAAGCCCGGCGGATCGGAGTGAACCTCAACCAGGTCGTGGCAGCGCTGCACGCGGGGGATCCGCCGGCTCAGCTCCAGTGGTACGCCGAGGCGGCGGCGCGGACAGTGCGCAAGCTCGATGACCTGGCAGACGAGCTGAGGCGCAGCCTTCCTTGATGGGCGAGCAGTGATCGGGAAGGTTCTGCGGGGAAAACGGGTCCAGGGCTTGATTCGGTACCTGTACGGGCCCGGACGGCGCGGGGAGCATCGCGATCCGCACATCGTGGCGGGCTTCCGAACCCCAGCCGAGCTGGAGCCCGCGCTGCGGCCGGACGGCAGCCGGGACTTTCGTCACCTGGACGGCTTGCTGAATCAGCCGCTGGCGTTGCTGGGGGAGCGCAACTACCGCAAGCCGGTGTGGCATCTGTCCCTGAGGGCGGCACCGGAAGACCCGATTCTGAGCGACCGGCAATGGGCAGAGGTCGCCAAGACGGCCATGGCTCGCACCGGGCTCGCGCCGGACGGAGACGAGGACGCCGTCCGCTGGATCGCGGTTCGTCATGCCGATGACCACATACACGTCGTCGCCACTCTCGCCCGTCCGGACGGGACACGACCAGAGGTATGGAACGACGGGTACCGGATTCGGGATGCCTGCCGGGCGATGGAGCGGAAATTCGGGTTGCGGTCCACGGCCCCGGCGGACCGGACGGCGGCGCGGCGGCCCAAGCGCGCCGAGACCGAGAAGGCGGCGCGGATCGGACGCGGTGAGTCTGCTCGCGCCGTACTTCGGCGGCGGGTCGCCACCGCGGCGGCGGGAGCACGGACCGAAGCGGAATTCTTCGCTGCCGTGGGAGCTGAGGGCGTCTTGGTGCGCCTGCGTCACAGCACGCAATTCACCGGGGAGGTCACCGGTTACGCCGTTGCTTTGCCAGACGATCTGGGATCGTCCGGGCAGCCTGTGTGGTTCGGCGGCGGGAAGCTGGCAAGTGACCTCACCCTGCCCAAACTCCGTCGCCGATGGGCCCCAGAGCAGGTCGATCGTCCGGGGGCTCGTCCGCCGTCTGGACGGCATCTGTCAGCGCGGACGACGCGCGCCGTGTTGCGGACGACCGTCCGCCGCGCGGCGGACGAGGCGCGGACGCCCGCCGACTTCCTCGAGCTGTTGGAACGCCACGGTCTGCTCGTCCGCCGTCGTTACAGCCGGCTCGATCCCGAGCAGCTCACCGGCTACGCCGTAGCGCTTCCCGGTGGGGAGGAGCCCGACTGGTATTCCGGCGGCCAGCTCGCCGACGACCTCACCCTCCCGTGCATTAGGCAACGCTGGAGCCCATCAGGGCCGGGCGCCGAGGGTGGTGCTTCTCCGAGGGATGATCTGTCGCCAGAGGAGCGCCAAGCCTTCTATGACGATGCGGCTCGTGCCGCCGCCTACGCCACCTCCCACATGCGCAGGTATCTGGCCACCAATCCCTACGCGGCCGAGGACGCTTGCTGGGCTGCATCCGACGTCTTGCACGTGGCCGCCAGAGCTACCGGCAACCGACACCTGGGTTATGCCGCTGATTCCTACGAGCGTGCCGCCCGCTCGCCCTACGGCCGCATTCCTCACCCCACCTCAGCGGGCAATGCCCTGCGCTCTGCCGCTCGTCTCCTGGCGCTGACCGGAAACCAGAACCACACCACCGTCTCGATCCTCGTCTTGGCCAGTCGGCTAATCGCACTCCTCGAAACCATCACCCAGATCCGCTTCCTGCAGCAGCGCCAGGCGCAGGCGGACGCGGCTCGTCGAGCAAGACAACACCTCGGCCGCGTGACCGACAGTTCAGTTCCGTGGCTCGAAACCGCGGCCCAGCCAACCCCAGCTCGCCTTGCCATGGCCGCCTTCCCAACACCTTGGGCTCCTGCGACCGCCGACACACACGGCAGACGGACGTCCAGTACACCGCTGCGGCAGGAGGGCCAACGGCACAGCCCATGAGCCCTTGGCATCACCCAAAAAAGTCACAACACGCCGGACGCTCCCTGTAGTTGACCGATGCCTATGAGTGATGCATCTTCATCCTCGAAGGCTTTAGTTGATGATGCGCTGGGCTGACATCACCGGGGGAGCGATGGGGATGCAGGCATCGACCATGCAGGTTGAGCTGGAGGAACGGCGCGCCCGTCTGCTCCGGCTGCGCTACGAGCTGAGACGGCTGGGGCTCAGAGTACGAGTCCGAAAGCCGCGCAACGGACGCTGGTGCCTGCGCATCCGGCACAACGGATGGTCCGAGACCGTCCTGTGCGCTGGAGCTGACGGCGTCTACGCCTACGTCACAGCTCACGGCCGTCTCTTGGGCACCACAGGTGAGCCTCGGTACGTCGCCCAACTGCTGCTCTGGATGGTCGAAAGGCGGCGGCGGTGACCTGGCTGAAGCGATCGCAAGCGATGGTTACGGACGACCCTCGAAACGACATCGTCCGGGCGCACCCGGAGCCAGGCGTTGTCAGGTGGGCGGCAGCCGGGGTCGCACCGCTGATAGCGGCGCTGGCGATCCTCGGAGGCCTTGGCTCCTTCACCACTATCCGGCAGATGGCCGAGCCGCACTTCAAGGGGCTCGCCTGGATCGTCCCCGTCGGAATGGATGTAGGCATCCTGATCCTGCTGGCCTGGGACTTGCTGATGGAGTACCTCGACCTGCCGTGGCCGGTCCTTCGCTTGGTCGCCTGGCTCTACATCGCCGGCACCGTCCTGGTGAACGTGTCCGCCGCACACGGAGAGTTCGCGGGCAGCCTCATGTACGCGGCCATGCCCGTCTTGTTCATCACGGTGATCGAAGGCGTGCGGCATCTGATCCGACGGTGGGTGGGGTTGGCCTCGGCCCGCCGAGTGGAGCGAGTGCCGATGGCTCGCTGGGTACTCGCGCCCGCTTCCAGCCTCCTGCTGTGGCGACGGATGGTCCTCTGGCACATCACCGAGTACCAACAGGGCCTCGAACTGGAGCGCCAGCACCTGGAGGCCGTCTCGCGACTGCAGCAGGAGTACGGCAGGTGGTCGTGGCGATGGCAGGCACCGTTGGCCGAACGGCTGGCTCTCAACCGGCCGCCTGCATCTCCCACCTCACACGCGCCCGGCAACGAGAGCGCACCAGAAGACCGGTACGACGAAGAGGTACTGGCCATCGCTCGTCAGCTTCACCGCCAAGTGGAACGTGAAGGAGGCTCGTTCAGCCGGGACCGGCTTGGCCAGCGGCTGCGAGAACTGGGCTTCAGCATGGCCAACTACCGGCTGACAGAGTTGATCGCCCTCGTCCGTGAAGAATCCTCCGGCCGGGAGACGTCATGACCGCGCCCTCAGGGGATGAGCGTCTCGCCCAGGAGGAGGAACAGCATCGCCAACTCGGCGTGCTCCACGGCATCGTTGAACACTCGGTCGGCCGCCTCGTCGACGGAAGCCTGGCGTGGGATGCCTGGCTCTGCGACGCGAGCCGGCATGGGCGCTACGGATTCATCAACACCCTGCTCATCCCAGCCCAGCGTCGCTCGGCGACCGACGTCCGCTCATACGACGCATGGCCGGAGCACGGGCGACAAGTGCGCCGTGGCGAGACCGGCATCCGGATCATTTCCATGCGCGGCAACCCCCGAGCGGTCTTCGATGTCGAGCAGACCGACGGCGAGCCGATCGCAAAGGTGTCGGTCTCACCGGCTGAAGCCCTTCAGAAGCTCTCACGGCTGGCTGCCGACCTCGGCTTCTACCTAGACCGCGGGCAAGATTGGACCTACCTCGGGCGCCCGGGGCGACGTATCCAACTCGCTCCAGAACTTGACGACATCTCCGCAGCATCGCGGCTCGTACACCAGCTCGCGCACGCCATTGGACCTGGTGGCCTCCTCGACGAGGCCGCCAGCAACGCCGCACCGTGCCAGGGGGCTCGGCGCGTGTTCGCGGATTCAGTCGCCTACCTCGTCCTGGCCGACCTCGGACTGGACGTCTCACACCTCCGTTTCCCGCCGACGGAGCAATGGGCCGGGACGGACGCCCGGACGAACGCGTCTGCCGCGATCCGTGTCGTAGGCGACCAGCTCGTCAGAACGAGCACACGACTCCGACGACGCCTGCACGCTCTCGCCAGTCCGGTAACCAGTTCCGCTTCAACCTCGGCCGTCAGCCCTGCCGAGCGTTCTCAGACGACTGCAACACGAGACAACTCGGCGCTCCGAGCAGCGCTCACCGACGCGCATCACTTCTACCGGCGGGCCTTGCCAGGAAGCTGGGGCGCCCGCTACCTCGCGAACCGCGGCTTCAACGCTGTGGTCCAGGAGCGATGGGATCTCGGCCTCGCACCACACCCCCGCCGTGCACTGCTCCATCATCTGCGTGGTCTTGGACATCAAGACCAGACGATCATCGACGCCGGCCTGGCAAAAGAGAGAGACGGCGGCGAACCTCTCGACGTGTTCCGCGACCGAATCCTGTTCCCGCTTCGAGACCGAACCGGAGAGATCATCGGCTTTATCGGTCGCCGACGTGACGAAGCCCCGGGGCCGAAGTACCTCAACACACCCGACACGGCTCTCTTCCACAAGCGAGAAGTACTGTTCGGCCTGCACGAAAGCCGTGCCCAGCTCGCGACCACCTGTCGTCCTCTCCTCGTCGAGGGACCGCTCGATGCGATCGCGGTCAATGTCGCCCTACCGGCCGTCTACGCCGCGGTCGCTCCCTGCGGCACAGCGATCACCACCGCGCACGTCGAGGCGATCGCGGCACACGCTGACGGGCCCACGTCCGGGTTGGTGATCGCGCTTGACGGTGACGATGCGGGACGAGCCGGAGCGGTCCGCGCCTGGCGCACCCTCCACACGATCCCAGGGCCCATCGAAGCGGCCCTCCTTCCACCAGGCCACGACCCGGGCGACATCCTGTCCCCAGCGAGCCAGTTCGCCGTCCGCGAGGCACTACTTTCCGTAATCCCCCTCGCTGACCTGGTCATAGATGAGAAAATCCAGCGGTTCGGGGGAGCGCTGGAGTTCGTTGAGTCCCGGTTGGCCGCCGCCCAAGCCGCCGCAGCCCAGATCGCCCAACTGCCACCCGAACAGATCGCTCGCCAGGTCGACCGCGTCGCGGCACGCACGGGCATGGACCCGGCAGACGTCACCGCACTGGTCGCCGGAGCGATCAGCCCGGACCTCGACCCGGGTGCCTCATCACCGCGGCCTCCACCCTCCGCCCAGCAGAACCGCGGCGCGCAACGCTCCTCGCCCACGACCTCGCCGAAACCCCACCATCGGAGGACGACGTGAACCAGCAACACCCTGACCCGATCAACGAAGGCCTCCAACACGGCGGACAGCGCCTGGTCCAGGTCGTCTCCGCAGCTGTCGGAGTCCGACAAGCGCTCGCCCATCGCCGGCATCAATTAGAAGTCGTCCAGCAAGCCCAGGACCAACAGGCTCAGCGTGAAGAGGCCAGAGCTCAAAGGGCAGCGATGTCCGAAGCCCGATCGCGCTGGGGGCGCGCCCACGACAGCGAATGGCTCCGCCAGGCGAACTTGCTCAAGGTAGCCGAGGCATGGGGAGCCGCCGTCCCGTACGCCTCGGGGAACGTCTCGGCGGCCCTCGCCGTGCGCAAGTGCGAGGAACGGCTCCGCCGCCTTCATTCGCATGGGATGAGCCACTACGACCGCTTCCGCGGTGAAGGCATGGACCCGCTCGACGCCATGGCCCAAGCCGCACCCTTCTTCACGCGGGACCCGAACGTCCGCCCTGGCGATCCTGGACCCCAACACCGCGAGCTGCACGAAGGCACCGGCGCCAAATGGGCTGCACGAGTCCACGGCCCGGAGCGCGGCGAGTGGGAGGAGGCTCGCCAGGAACTGCGCGCAAGCCAGATCGCGGACAAGCTGAGGACCAGCCTCAACCTTCAGGGACGTGAGCCTCAGCCTGAAGAGTTGCGCATGATCCTGGAGCTCACGACCAACCTGCCCGAACACATCATCCTCAAGGCCGTCCCGGCGACCCCTGGGCCGGACCCCAGTCGGGGCTCGGACGTGGAGCGGGCCGCTGAGGACTTCCCTCTCTCCATCGACGAGGCACTGGAGATGAGCTCGAACCAACCCTTCGACGCCCCAGCCGCTCGCCGGACCCAGCCACAGATCCCCGAGCGCAACCGCCGGCGGAACCTCTAACCGAAGGGAAGATGATGATCGCCATCCAGAGCAGCGCGTTCTTCTGGCTCGGACTGATCGGGCTCCTGGCGTTCCTTGCTGTCCTGCCGACGCTCATCGCGCTCGTACGAGGTGTCGACGACATCGGCTACATCATCCTGATCAACCTGATCTGCTGCGCGACCGTCCTCGCCTGGCCCATCGCAGTCTTCGCAGCCATGAGATGGCCGATCAGCCACCCACGTTCGTCCGGCTCATCACGGAGGCCTGGACATAGACCGCCACTCGGCGGCTCCCGCAACAACCTCCGCCGCCGAGGCCCGAATGCGTGACGCCGCAGCCGCCAGGGACCCGCTCCAACGAGGCCAAGGCAAGCCAGGTCACGGGAGCCGAACACAAGCCCGAATGCGCGGAGTAGCGGGCCTATGGGGTGCATTCCTCCTCAGCTCCGCCGCCCTCCTCTGTACTGCCGTACCGCTTGCGCCGCACCAGAACACTGGCCCGATCGCCGTCCAGCATGTGGCGACATGCGCTCCGATCGGTCCGATCGCCAGCAGGTACGTCGACAAGAAGAAGGTCTGTCGCCGTGCTCGCAAGGAAGTCTTGCGAAGCCTCAAAACCGGCCGCGACCCCGACTGGGGCGACGTCTTCCGCGACTCCATACCCAAGGCGTTCAAACGGCCCCTTCACCACCAGACCCCGAAGCCTCGTCGCCAACCTTCCAAGAAGCACGAGTCGCCCCCGACGCCGCCCCGGAAGGCACCCGCAACCAGCGCTACCGACCGCAGCCAGCCTCCAGATCAAACGCAAGGACGGCTGCCACCAGGGTTACAGGCCCCTACCGCCAAGAAACCGCCGAACACATCCCAGCCCGAACCGGCGCCCTCCGCTGGTCCGTCCGCCCACACGGCCATCCCAACCGCACGCACACGACCAGACGGCCGAAGGCCGTGGGCGATCAGTGGGACGGAAACCTGTGCACTAGTCGTCCTCCTCGGCGCTGCCGCCATCCTGAGCAGATACGGACGAACCCTCGTCTCGGCGGCAAAATCGGTGTCCGGCCAGAAGGAGCGACGCTCGCGGCCAGAGCCCAAACTGATGTCACCGGCCCCCGCCGACCCGCCTGACAATGTCTCGCTCACCGCGACGGGGGAGTCACCTGAGGGCCCAGCAGCCGAGGACGCCGCCCGCCGTCTGGTCATGGAGATCCTGAGCAGTCGGGCCGGAACCACTACCGAGTTCGTCCTGAGTCGACCAGACGCACGGCGACTACTCGGGATAGATATCGGCACTCTGCAGGAGGATCGGATTCCCGGCTTGGAGCTGACCGAAGGCCTGGAGCAGACATGCGCCTTCCTGCGGCGTCAGACAGTCTCCCGGCGTCTCTTGATCACTTACGACGGCGGCGCAGCAGACGTCCGCGAGCTTCTCAGTAACCAACGAGGCCAAGTCGCCGTCATCTCACTGTCGCCTCCCACGGTGGCAACTGTGGAGGTCCCACACGACAGCGAGTTCTCAATGAACACCGCGCAGCTGCTCGACCCTGCGCGCCTAGCGCCACTGTCGAAGGACGAGGGCTTCATCAAGCTCATGTCCATGCCAACGGTTGCTCGGCGATCCACCCGCCCGTGACGTCCGCCAACCCGCTACCGTCCAACGCCGCGACGCCCGCACCAAGCTTGCTTTCCTCAGTCGCACAAGCGCTCGAAGGAGCAGTGCGCGTGTCGCCAGACCACAACGGTCGTGCTGCCGGAGGAGGGTGAAGTGCTTCCGCGCTCTCCTCAGACAGATGACCGACCGCCGTCGCGGACTCACCCGTCAACCGTGCTGTCTTCTTGGGGTGGGCAGCAAGTGCGCAAGTAGGCCTGGAGTTCGGTGAGGGATCGCTCTACCGAGTGGGTGTCGACGCGGTAGCGGACTTGCTTGCCGTCCTTGCGGGAGGTGAGCAGGCCGCCCCGGCGCAGTACTGCGAGTTGCTGGGAGGCATTGGACTGGCCGACGCCCAGGCGTTCGGCAACGGTGCCGACGGTCAGCTCAACACCGCCGGCGAACAGTTCGAGCATCTGCTGCCGCTGCTCGCTGGCCAGGCCCTTGAGGAACTCGCGCAGCTTCTCGCTCGGAGGCTCGACGACGGCTCCGCAGCTGAGCTCCGGCTCGGGAAGCGAGCTGCTTGTGGCCTGGTCAGGCACCTGTTTCCTCCTCTATCTCGGACAACATATTAACATTTCATGAAATGATGTTATGTTGAGCCCATGCCTCAGCGTTCCAACACCATCATCATCGGGGGCGGCCAGGCCGGTCTCGCCACTGCCCAGGTCGCCCGCGGGCTCGGCCTGAGCCCCTTGGTCCTGGAAGCCGCGCAGTCGACGACCGGGTCATGGCCGCGGTACTACGACAGCCTCACGCTGTTCTCTCCGGCCCGCCGCAGCGCCCTGCCAGGCGCTCCGTTTCCTGGCGACCCGAACGGTTATCCGACCCGCGATGAGGTCATCGCCTACCTGGCCCGGTACGCCGAACGGCTCGACGTCGATGTTCGGACCGGTCACAGCGTGGCGAAGGTCGCTGCGGAGGCCGCCACGGCGCGCGGGCGGATGTTCGAGGTCGCGACCGAGAACGGAGACAGTTTCACCGCACCGATCGTCATCGCTGCGACCGGAGCGTTCAGTCGCCCGTACCGTCCCGAACTGCCAGGGCTGGGTTCGTTCACCGGCAGAGTGCTTCATTCGTCGCAGTACTGGCGGCCCGAGGAGTTCGCCGGACAGCGGGTCGTGATCGTGGGTGGCGGCAACTCTGCGGTTCAGATCGCCATCGAGTTGGCCGCACAATCGCGCGTCACGCTGGCCACCCGGCATCCGTTGCGATTCATGGCGCAGCGTGTGCTCGGCGTTGACATGCACCTGTGGCTGCAGCGCAGCGGCCTTGACGCGGCTGGGTGGGCGCGTCCGCTACTCACCGGCGGCAAAGGGACGCCGGTGTTCGACACAGGCGCCTACCGGGCGCGGATCGCTACCGGCAATCCAGACCGCCGCCCCATGTTCACCAGCCTGGACGGCGATCACGTGGTGTGGCAGGACGGGGTACGCGATCGCGTCGACGTAGTTCTGCTGGCCACGGGGTTCCGTCCCGGCGTGGGATACCTCGACGCGCTGGGCGCCCTCGATGACGAGGGCCGGCCGCTGCACCGAGGCGGCATCTCCACGACCCATCCAGGCTTGGGCTACGTCGGCTTGGAGTGGCAGCGTTCGTTCGCATCGGCCACCTTGCGCGGCGTCGGCGCAGATGCCCGTCACGTCCTCGGCAGGCTCCGCAAGTGCACGTGAGCCGTCGGTAGAGGGTCAAGCCGAGGCGAGATGGGGCAGGGTGAACAGGCCGGAGAGTCGGGTGAGGCGCTCGGGGACGACCCGGTAGTACACCCAGGTTCCTCGGCGTTCCCCGTCGATCAGCCCGGCCTGGCGGAGCACTTTGAGGTGGTGGGAGATGGTCGGGGCGGTCAGCTCGAAGGCGCCGGTCAGGTCGCAGACGCACGCTTCGCCGGCGTCAGCAGAGGCGATCATGTTCAGCAGCCGGAGCCGCACTGGGTCCGACAGCGCCTTGAACACTCCCGCCAGCTCTGCGGCATCGTCTTCGCCCAGCGCCGGTCCGCTGAGCGGAGCGCAGCACGCCGGGGCGGTGACGTCTTCCAGATCCATCAAGTTAGACATATCTCTAATTTGACATCTATCTAGGCAGCAAGGCAAACTAGCGGCTACTTAGAAGTCCATCTAATCAGGAGTCGGGGATGAAGACGCTGTTCAGTCGGATCGCCGCCCAGGCCGTCCGCGCGAGCGAGCGGATCACCTTCAGTGACGACCGCAGCGAAGTCTGCACAAGCGGCTGCCGCGCTGCCGCCCACCGCGACCGGATCACCACGGCGGCCTACCGCGCCCGGCTCTAACCCTGACGAGTCCTTGGCGAAGTCCATTCCTGACGACCACGCAACGCAGCGAGGAGAACTGATGAGCGAGAGCACCGAGGCTCCGCGGCCTGCCGACGGCGACGCCGCAGGTAGCTGCTGCGGTGTCAGCAGCTGCTGCAGTGACACCGAGCAGTCCCTGGACCCGGCGATCACCGTGCTCGAAGCGAAGACCGATGCCGGCTGCGGCTGCGTCAACGACCAGGACGGCGCCCATGACCTGCCTGTGGTGGTCATCGGTGCAGGGCCGGTGGGCCTCGCCGCCGCCGCGCATCTGGCCGAACGCGGGCTGGAATTCCTCGTGCTGGAGGCAGGCGACAGCGTCGGGGCGGCGATCTCCGACTGGGGGCACGTCCGGCTGTTCTCACCGTGGCGGTACGACACTGACGCCGCCGCACGACGTCTCCTGGAGCCCACCGGGTGGACGTTGCCCGATCCGGAAACGCTGCCGACCGGCGCCGAGCTGGTCCGCGACTACCTGACGCCCTTGGCGGAGGTGCCCGAGCTGGCCGTCCGGATCCGCACCGGCACCCGCGTGGTCGCGGTGGCCCGCCAGGGCGTGGACGTGACCCGCACCGTCGGACGCGACGAGCAGCCGCTGCTCGTCCGCACCATCGATCCGGATGGCACCGTCACCGACCTGACCGCCCGCGCCGTCATCGACGCCTCGGGCACCTGGGGCCGCAGCAACCCGCTCGGCCACTCCGGCCTCCCAGCTCCCGGCGAGGACCAGGCCGGCCCCTACCTGACCGGACCGCTGCCGGACGTGCTGAGCCGTGACCGCGACCGTTTCGCTGGCAAGCACACCCTCGTAGTCGGCATGGGCCACTCGGCCGCCAACACGCTGCTGTCTCTCGCCGAACTCGCCAAGACCGCTCCCGGCACCCGCATCACTTGGGCGGTGCGCAGCGCCTCGGTCGCCCGCTTGTACGGCGGCGGCGACGCCGACGGCCTCCCCGCCCGTGGCGCGCTCGGCACCCGTCTCAAGGCCGCTGTGGAAGGCGGCGAGATCGAACTGGTGCGCAGCTTCACCATCACCGGCTTCGCCAGCCCCAACGCCGGCCCGGCTGCCGGTCCTGTGAAGGTCATCGGCGTGACCCCGGACGGCGAGCGCGTCATTGAGGCCGACGCCCTGGTGGCGGCCACCGGTTTCCGTCCTGACCTGGACATGCTCCGCGAAGTCCGGGTTGAACTCGACCCGGCCACCCAGGCGCCCGTGCGGCTCGCGCCGATGATCGACCCCAACTTCCACTCTTGCGGCACCGTTCCGCCGCACGGCGAACGCGACCTCGCCCATCCCGAGACTGGTTTCTACCTGGTTGGGATGAAGAGCTACGGCCGCGCCCCGACTTTCCTAATGGCCACCGGATACGAGCAGGTCCGCTCCGTCGTCGCCGCGCTCGCTGGAGACCGTGCCGCGGCCGACGCCGTCGAGCTCGACCTCCCCGAAACCGGCGTCTGCTCCACTAACCTCATCACTGAGGACCAGCTGCCCGGCGCCGCTGCGGGCGATGGCTGCGGCACCTCCTGCGACACCGAGCCCGCCGAGACACCGGCCGCGGTCACAGCAGGCGAAGCGGGAGGCGGCTCGTGCTGCGGTGGATCGGCGCCCGAGCCAGTCACCATCGGCATCGGCGCTCCCGCCGGATTGGGGTTCGCGACCGGAAGCGTCCACGGCTACTCCGGCGAGACCGAACGCGACGACAACTGACCGGTGCCTCACGAACCATCGACGCCAGAGCCGGTGCCGACGACGGACGATCCCGTTGCCGGCACCGACACCACCGCTCCCAGCAGCCCGAGCAGCGCCACCGCCAACGGTGCGGTCACCCGCGTCCCTCTGATCGCGCTGTGCGTCACCGAAATCACGAGCTGGGGCATCCTCTACTACGCCTTTCCCGTCCTGGCCCCTGACATCAATCACGACACCGGCTGGTCGACCGGTGCCATCACCGCGGCGTTCTCCGTCGCACTCGTCCTGGCAGCCCTCGGCGGCATTCCCATCGGGCGAGCGCTCGACCGGCACGGCCCCCGGCTGCTCATGACCGGAGGCTCCCTACTGGGCGTGCTGGCGGTCCTCGGCATGGCCGCAGCCCCGAACCTGTTCTGGTTCGTCGCCGCGTGGATGCTGGCCGGTGCAGCTATGAGCGCCGTGCTCTACCAACCCGCCTTCGCCGCGCTCACCCGCTACTACGCACCCCGTCACCTCGGGGCGCTGACCACCCTGACCCTTGTCGCCGGGCTCGCCAGCACCGTCTTCGCACCCCTGACCAATGCCCTTGCAGCGGAGATGTCCTGGCGAACCGTCTACCTGGTCCTCGCCGTCGTCCTTGCCGTCGTGACCATCCCCCTGCACTACTTCGCCCTGCGCCGTCCATGGCCACCACCTCACGTGCCTGACACCGACCGCTCCTCCAGGATCGGACGCGACCAGGTGAGCACGGTGGTGCGTAGCTCACCGTTCCTTCTGATGACCGCTGCGCTCACCCTGTCGGCGTTCTCCATGTACGCCGTGCTCACCAACCTCATCCCGCTGCTCACCTCGCGCGGCGCCTCCAGCAGTGTCGCCGCTTGGGCGCTCGGCCTCGGTGGCATAGGCCAAGTCGCCGGACGCCTTGGCTACGCCACCCTGACCCGCCGCCTCGGCGTCCGCACCCGCACCGTCTGCATCCTGGCCGGCTCGGCCGTCACCACCACCGCACTCGCGGTGCTGCCCGGCCCTGTGCCACTGCTCATCGCCGTCGCCGTCCTGGGCGGCACCACACGAGGCATCGCCACGCTTCTGCAGGCAACCGCTGTCTCTGACCGGTGGGGCACAGCCGTCTACGGGTCCCTGTCGGGCGTCATGGCCGCACCAGTCACCATCGCCGGCGCCATCGCCCCCGCCGCCGGCGCCGCTCTGGCCGTCGCCCTGGGCGGCTACCCCACCTTGTTCACCGCACTCGCGGCCACCGCAGTCCTCGCCGCCGCCCTGGCCACCGGCAGTGTTCCTGGTGCAAAGCCAGACGATCTGCGCGACCAGACCACGCGCCGCACCACCTCCTGACCAAGTGTCGACGGTGAGGGCCACAGGCCTGAACCGAGCGACGCGCAGTTCAGCTCAGGAACCTCCCTCACCGAACGCGAGTGCTTGTGGAGGTCAGCGCCTGCTAACGTATCAGTTTGTGATGATGTCAGTTGATAATGATGTGCTGCGACTGCTCGCAGACCCGTTGCGAGCACGGATCGTTTCGTTGCTCGCCGGCGAGGCGCTGTGCACCTGCCACCTGGTCGAGGAGACCGGGGCCAGGCAGACCAACATCTCCAACCACCTGCGCGCGCTTCGCGAGGCAGGGCTGGTGGACACCGAGCCGTGTGGCCGCTTCACCTACTACCGGCTGCGCCCAGAGGCCCTGGACGGCCTGGCCGTCCAGCTGACTCGCCTGGCCGAGGCGGCACGACTGGCCAATCTCGAACAGCGGAAGAGGCCCTGCACTTGACCAGCATCGAATCGGAGCACGCCACCGCCGATCACAACGAGCCCAAGGTCGTGGCAGGGCTGTCGACTCTGGACCGCTTCCTGCCGGTGTGGATCATCATGGCGATGGCGATCGGCCTCGGCCTCGGACGGGCCGTTCCCGGACTCGATGACGCCCTGAGTAAGGTCGAGGCGGGCGGAATTTCGCTGCCGATCGCGCTCGGGTTGCTGGTGATGATGTATCCGGTGCTGGCCAAGGTGCGCTACGACCGGCTCGACACCGTCACCGGCGACCGCCGTCTGATGGTCTCTTCGCTGGTGTTGAACTGGCTGGTCGGACCCGCCGTGATGTTCGCGCTGGCCTGGATCTTCCTGCCCGACCTGCCCGAGTACCGCACGGGATTGATCATCGTCGGGCTCGCGCGCTGCATCGCGATGGTCATCATCTGGAATGACCTGGCTTGCGGCGACCGGGAGGCCGCGGCGGTGCTGGTCGCGCTGAACTCGGTGTTCCAGGTCGTCGCGTTCGGGGTGCTCGGCTGGTTCTACCTGCAGGTCCTGCCGGGCTGGCTCGGACTGGACACCAATGACCTGCACTTCTCCACCGGCAAGATCGTGGTGAACGTGCTGGTGTTCCTCGGCGTCCCGCTGCTGGCCGGCTACCTCACCCGGCGTTTCGGCGAGAAGGCTCGCGGCCGCGAATGGTACGAGTCGCGGTTCCTTCCCCGCATCGGCCCGGTCGCGCTGTACGGGCTGCTGTTCACCATCGTGATCCTGTTCGCCCTGCAGGGAAAGACGATCACGTCCCAGCCGGGCGACGTCGCCCGGATCGCGGTCCCGCTGCTGGTCTACTTCGCGTTGATGTGGGGCGGGGCGTTCGCCTTGGGCCGGGGCGTCCGGCTGTCCTACCCGCGCACCGCGACCCTGGCGTTCACCGCCGCCGGGAACAACTTCGAGCTGGCCATCGCGGTCGCGATCGGAACCTTCGGCGTTACCTCCGGCCAAGCCCTGTCGGGCGTCGTCGGGCCGCTGATCGAGGTACCTGTGCTGGTCGGGCTCGTCTACGTCTCGCTCTGGCTGCGTCGCCGCTTCTCCAAGGCGCCCGAACGGCTGGAGAGCCGACGATGAGCGCGACCGTCGACCGCGCCGTCTTCGACCGCATCGCCGTGCGACTGGCCGCCCGCTCCCATGGGTTGGTCTCCGTCGACACCGTGAAGCGTCTGGTCATCGACTCCTACCAGCAGCTGCACTCCACCTCGCGCATCGGCGCTCACCTGGTGGTCCTGGCCGAGCGGTTCGCCACCGAGCGGCTCACCGCCCTTGCCCAGGCCGACGGCCGATTCGCCAAACCGGCCCCCGAGGTGCTGTTCGTCTGCGACGCCAACGCCGGACGCTCCCAGATGGCGGCGGCGCTCGCCATAGCCCGCGGACAAGGCCGTGTGCATGCACGTTCGGCAGGCACGGCACCGAAGGCCGAACTGGAACTGGCCGTCGTCGAGGTCATGGCCGAGATCGGCGTGGATCTGTCCGCCGAGTTCCCCAAGCCGCTGACCGACGAGCTGGTCGGCGCCGCCGACCTGGTCATCACGCTGGGCTGCGGCGGGGCGTGTGCCTTCCTACCCGGCGTCCGCTACCTGGACTGGAGCATCCCTGACCCTGCCGGCCAGCCCCTATACGAGATCCGCCGCATCCGCGACGAAATCGACCTGCTCGTCACCGACCTGCTCACCACCCTCGACCCGCAACGGAGCCTTGATGCCTGACAAGCCCAGTGTGCTGTTCGTCTGCGTCCACAATGCCGGACGCTCCCAAATGGCCGCCGCCTACCTCACTCACCTCGCCGGCGACCGGGTCGAAGTCCGCTCCGCTGGGTCTGAGCCCGCCGACCAGGTGAACCCCGCCGTCGTCCAAGCCATGGCGGAAGAGGGCATCGACATCTCCACCGAGATCCCCAAGGTCCTCACTATCGACGCCGTCCAGGCCTCAGACGTCGTCATCACCATGGGCTGCGGCGATACCTGCCCGGTTTTCCCCGGCAAGCGCTACCTCGACTGGCAGCTCGACGACCCCGCCGGCCAAGGCGTCGACGCCGTCCGCCCCATCCGCGACGAGATCCGGGGCCGCATCGAGAAACTCACCGCCGAACTGAAGGCCGCGCCAGAGCAGGCGTGACCCCCATCCTCGTCTCACTCCGCCCCGGATTCGCCGTCGGTCACTACGTCCGTCGCGCCGAACTGGACTTGTCATCTTCTATGCCCCGGACCAGCCTGGCGGGGCTTGGCCGCACGCCTAAGACTCGCTTCGACTCTTCCCGCCGCCACTGCAGCTCCCTGCCCGGCTGGCCGATGCCGCCCTCACAGCACCTCCGCAACCCGCCCGCCGCCCACGTCGTCGACTACCTGACGGTCTACGAAGAGCGTTACCAGCTTCCGGTCAGCCGTCTCGTCCGGATCAAAGCCTTTACCGGGACGGCGACCACCTCCTACTGGACGACGCGACCCGCTCCTAGAGGCCCGGCACGGGATCAGCACGACAGGCACCTGGTGGCGCGGACTTTGCGGAACGTGGTCACCCTATGCGGACGAGTTACGGTGCTCTCTGTATGCGCTGGCGCTAGAGGTCGAGCTTTCCGTGGCTAGCCATCTTGGCCAGTTGGCGCCACCCATCGCGGTTCAGAAGAAACACCGGACCGTCGGGGTCCTTGGAGTCGCGGACAGCGATACCTCCGTGGAGGGGAGCGAGTTCGACGCAGCCCTGGCTGCCCTGGCTGGCGGTCGCCTTGCGCCAGGGGAGGGGGGAGGGGGGCTGGTTAGTCATTGAATCTCCTCTTCGACTCTGCGCAGGAAGGACGCCGTTTCACGGGGGTCGAGTGCCGATGCCACCAGCAGGTTGAACTTGGTGTTCATGCGGTTCACTTGATGCGGTTGCTCCAGGTAGGCGTTGCCGGCCTGACTCTCGACGTATACGACGTCCGGGTCGGTGGGTTCGGGAAAGCCGAGTAGCGAGAACGGCCCGTCGAGCCCGACGTGCGCGCCCTTAGCGAAGGGTAGGACCTGCAAAGTGACGTTGGGAGTCTTGATCGCTTCGAGGAGCCGGTGTATCTGCTCACGCATCACCTGAGGGGCCCCGATCTGCCTGCGCAGTACGTTCTCGTCAAGGATCACCCATAGGGAGAACCGCGGGAAGGCACGCTCGAGGAGCTGTTGCCGGGCGAGGCGGAGCTCCAGGAGTCGGTCGATGGTCTTGGGCGCCTCGCCAGGCAGAGTTGTCCGTAACACCTCACGTGCGTACTCGGGTGTTTGCAGTAGGCCGTGGACGAGTTGGTTGTCGAAATGCCGCAGCTCAGTGGCTTCGCTCTCCAGGCCGATGTAGGAGCCGAAGTGCGGCGGGAAGACGTCCTGGAATTCGCTGTACCAACCCGGCTGTGCCGCTTCCCGAGCAAGTTGGAGGAGGGCGTCCTGAATCCGGGCATCGGACGCGCCGAACAACTCCAGCAGGTCGCGAAGCTCGCGCTGTTTGGGCGGCTGTGCCTTGCCGGTCTCGATCCGACTCACCCGTGAGGGTGAGCACTCAAGGTGTTCAGCGACCTGCTCGATCGTGTATCCGGCGCTCTCCCTCAACTTGCGAAGCTCGGTGCCGAGTCGGCGCATACGTACTGTCGTGACCCGCGGTTGCGGCATGGAGCTCTCCTTTCATGCCTGGCACAAGTTATACGGCGCAAGTCCCCTCCGGCCCCTGAAGCTCTAACCTCCCACAGGCCTGTAGGGACGTCTCTGACAAAAGAGACAAGCTGTCCTTACTTTGGTCGGCACACTTGTGCGGCACAGATTCCAGGTGCATGCTGTGCTGTGTTCGGCCAACCACGCAGAGCGACTGAATCAAATCTGAAGAAGCCGATCCCGCTGATCTTTTCCGGTCGAATCCGGCTGAAGCCCTCAGCGAGAGTGATGCGACCTCGGACGCGGTGCGGGCATCATCCGCCGCGGCCTTGATCGAACAGTGGAGGTCCTCCGACCCATGCATGATCGAACGAATACAACACCCGGCCCGGTGATCGCTCACGCCACGAAAAACGGGCCTGACGGCGGACGGCGCCATGGCCATACGTCTGTTCGGTTCACGGCGTCCGTGCCATACAGGACGGTTGATCGAGGCCCGGCCCAGGCTGTCGCCGAACTCGGCCATCGGTACCCTCACACCGCGATCTGGTTCGGTGCGTACACAGGCAATTACTGGGCCTTGGTCCGTACCGAGAACGGCGAGCCTCGGCTGATCGAGCAGAGCTCGCCGGAGGACCTGAGTCGATATCTCGCGACCATGGCGCCCCTTACGCCGGAGCATCACCGGCTACGGCCGCCCTCCCGTCACGCCTCCCACCACAGCTCAACCCCGCTCGTGGCTCGTGAAGCTTCTGACGCTCAACCGATTCCCGGTCGGGAGGGGACCGGAGCCACCGACTGGGGCCGAGACGGTCACTCCAACCCTTGGCTTGAAAGGGGGAGAGACAGGTGCTGACGGGCGAACCGACCGACATCCCAGCCGGCGGAGCGTGCGCTTTCCGCCTCCCCAGTGACGCGAGTACCGCCTCCCAGGCACGCTCTCTCCTCGCTGCGACAATGCGCCCGCTGGGCTTCGCCTCAGATCAGATCGAGGACGGTGAACTCGCAGTGTCCGAGCTAGCTACCAATGCCTACACCTATGCGTCCCCGACCGGGCGCGTCAGCGCGGCGGAGCAGGAACTCTGGATCTGGGCACGCATCTGTCCCACTCCTGAACTGGTCGTCTCGATCTTCGACACACAGCGAGAGACCTGGCCAGTCATCCGCGACGCCGAGCTGCTCGATGAGCACGGCAAGGGGCTCTCCATCGTCGCGGCCGTCTCCGCCGGCACCGGGACCCACCTCACCCGGTCACGCCTCACCGCGGCGCCCGGCAAGTGTGTCTGGTTCACCCTCGCATTACCAACCCCCTGGCAGATGATCGATCAAGCTCCTACGCCGACGCTGGCGGCATGTCAGCTCTCCGACGCACTCAAAGCCCGCGGCATTTCGACCTCCTACCGCAGGGAAGACAGCGGAGCCACCGTCCTCAGCACCCGAAGCCTGAGCATCTGGATCGGGTCCAAGACGTTCACCTGGCACGACGGTCACCGCTACACCCGCCAATCACTGATCGACCTCCAAGAGACCGCCGAGCGCATCACCAGCCATCACGAAACTCACCCCTCGGTATCCCCTGCCTGATAGCTCGAGCAGCCCGACCGCCTGGGGACCCAACGCCGGGGATGCGGCGCCACCCCCGGTTCGCCGCGTCCCCGGCCCACAACAGCACCCAGGACCAGTACCTATGCCTACCGAAGCCGACCGCCTTGCTCTACTGCGGCGAAGCGCCGAGAAGACCCGGATTCTCGCCGAGCGAGCCGACCGCACCGCCATCGATCGCCTCCTCGCTCGCCCAGACGCCGCCAATCAACTCGACGCCCCCACTCTCGACTTCCTCCGCCAGGCCCAAGACCTGGTCTGCTCCACTGCGCAAGCGCTGACAACAGCGCTAGAAATCGCGAAGCCAACCTGCAACGACGGTAGCCAGCCGACAGGGGTCCCTGGTGCTGACCTCTACCTCGCCCCACTCTGCGCGAACTCTCTAACACCAGCTACCTCACATCCCCTGGACACTGCCGAGGCTTGGCGCCGCGCCCACCTCCGCCTGCCCCACCGCGGCGACGTCCCGATCCTCATCCACATTCGAGAATTCGAGGACGGCTACCAGGCCATCCCTATCTCGGTTCCGATCCCTGAACCACCCCCGATCCCGACCGTCGAGACTGCCATGACCCTGGTCATCGACAAGTCCACTGGCACCGTCACCCGGTGGCCCCTACTCCCGCTCGACGCCCTGGCCCGCCTGTATCGCCGCTATCAACAGAGGGAACTAATGACCTTTGATGATCAGCCGCAGCCGCACTGACAATGCGGGCGAGGCACGTGTCAATGGCTCAGAACTATGCCCGCGCCCGAGCGCACCGGAAGCCCAACAGTCGGCGCCGCGCGCGTCGACTTGCCATCTCGCGTGCGCGGGGAGCACGGGAGTAGAAAGCGGCAATAAGTGGTGACAATGGACCATTCCCGCGTGCGCGGGGAGCGAAAAGGCCCGGTGATCGCGGGCTGACCTAGGACGATCCGGCCACCCCCGATGGCACGAGTTGATACCCCGACCATGGGCCACCGCGTACCATGAAGATCATCGCACTGCTGCGTCAGCTCCGCCGGAACCGAGTGAATGTGCCAGCCGCGGGACCTGTGAGCGCTGGCCCGATGCAGTCGGCGCAGGCAACTCCATTGACGCCACGCAACTCGCGGAAAGTCCTGTATGTCCGTTTGTTTAGAAGTGCTCGAAACCAGGCCCGCACCACGCTAAGAGCCCAGGTCGCGGAGTGTGCTCCCCGCGCACGCGGGGATGGTCCCAGTCGTAGGGTTGTGCGCATCGGATGGTCCCTGTGCTCCCCGCGCACGCGGGGATGGTCCTCGACGACGAACAAAGAAGCGGACCGCCCCCCCGGTGCTCCCCGCGCACGCGGGGATGGTCCCTGGGCGATCGCGCCGTCGGACACGCGCGTCTTGTGCTCCCCGCGCACGCGGGGATGGTCCCTCCTGCTCGGCCAGCGTGGTGAGCCGCTGCCAGTGCTCCCCGCGCACGCGGGGATGGTCCCGAAAGGACCCCCCGGTAATGGAGATCAGGGGAGTGCTCCCCGCGCACGCGGGGATGGTCCCGGCCAGGGCGTTGGTGCCGGCGGCCTCGGTCAGTGCTCCCCGCGCACGCGGGGATGGTCCCACCGCGGCGACTGCCGACCTCGCCAAGGAGTTGTGCTCCCCGCGCACGCGGGGATGGTCCCACGCACGCCCCCGCCACCAGCAGCGCCGAAGCGTGCTCCCCGCGCACGCGGGGATGGGCCCGAGAGCAGGCTCAGAAACCATGGTGGTCCTACGTGCTCCCCGCGCACGCGGGGATGGTCCCGCGAGAACCCAGCAATGCCCGTTGCTCTTAGAGTGCTCCCCGCGCACGCGGGGATGGTCCCGAGGAGGCCCGTTGACCCACACCGAGCAGCGTGTGCTCCCCGCGCACGCGGGGATGGTCCCACCGGCTCGGTCAACGAACTGCCGGTCAAGGGGTGCTCCCCGCGCACGCGGGGATGGTCCCGAACATCAGGTCAGCCCGCGACCACCGGGCCTTTTTGTGCTCCCCGCGCACGCGGGGATGGTCCCACCAGCACGCCGACGGCGAGCGGGTGGATGCTGTGCTCCCCGCGCACGCGGGGAGGGTCCCGGGAAGCCCTCGGCAAGGTCGGACCACTCCAGGTGCTCCCCGCGCACGCGGGGATGGTCCCCGACATGCCACGACACCCCCAGCGGACGCAGGGTGCTCCCCGCGCACGCGGGGATGGTCCCGCCGACTCCTCCAAGGGGGTCCGGTTCGGCTAGTGCTCGCCGCGCACGTGGGGATGGTCCCACGTCAGATCGAAGTCGCTCGGCCGGGACTCGGTGCTCCCCGCGCACGCGGGGTTGGTCCCACGCTCACCGCTGAGACCCCGCTGATGACGCCGTGCTCCCCGCGCACGCGGGGATGGTCTCCGAAGGAGAACCAGATGGGCAGTGCATCGGCTGTCCTCCCCGCGGACGCGGGCGATGGTCCCTACCTGCCACGAACGAGTCGGTCCGCCGCCTACCGCTCACCGCAGACGTGGGGATGCTGCCATGTTGCACGGCGCCTTGGTTGCCGCCAGACCCGCACTGGTGAACCTTCCATGACCGTGGCCCCCTTCGTGCTGACCGGCGGGAACGGGGTTAGTGGTACCTGGTGGCCTAATCGGCGTCCGGTGATTTGGTGCTGTTGTGCGGCCTGTCTTGTTCGTTTCGGGTAAATCATTTCCTGCGGCTAATTAATGTATCTCCACGGCTTCTGGTTCGCGGGGCGGTGGTAGGCCTATGTCACCATCTTGGGTGCCCATAGTCTCGCTTAACTTGTGAAGAAGGGGGGTTGGTTGAAACGTTCATGCAGTTGTTCGAGCTGGTGAGAGTCCTGGCGAGTGGGGCTGGGAAGTCGACTGCGGCCAGCTTGGGCTGGTTTTGCTCGTGGAAATTGGTCGCTCGACGGATTATTAGGCATACTTCCTGCGGGACGGAGTGCGGGGAGGTGAGGTCTTGAATTGCTTGGGCTAGTGTTGTGATTGCCTGACTGCCTTTGGTTTTGGCGGCGTCGTAGCGGGTTGATAGTTCGCGCACTGATCCTGGCACGCGTGGTAGGTGGGTTGGGTATTTCTTGTGTCGGTTCACTGCGCCTATTGTGGCTGCGTCGTTGATCGCGGCGTGGTGGTGTGCGGCGAGGTTGTTGCAGGCTTCGATGGTTTTAAGGGTGGTTACGGCGAGGGCGGCTGCGTGGTGGAGGTCGGGGGCGAGTTCGTGGGGTGGTTTTAGTCGGCTGGATGAATGAGGGCTTGGTGTCCACGCCGGGTCGGCGTGTATGAGGCGGCCCCAGGCGGATGATGAGGTCGCTGGCGTCGGTGGCCGGACCGTTGGCGGGGTGGCCGTAGTGGCCGATGTGCTCGTCCCAGCGCCGGATGATGGTTCTCCAAGTGCGACCAGTTCGTTGGATGTCTGTTGCGGCCTGCTTGAGGGCGGGTAGGCGGTCATATTCGTTCAGTTCGTTGATTCGGTGGATCAGTTGGTGGACGGTTTTCGAGTCGAGGTCGCAGATGATGGCGGCTGCTCGCGCGAGGTAGCGCCAGGTGGTTACCGAGGTACTGGTTTGCGGGTTGCTTAGCCGTTGGATGCTGGCGCCAATGCCGGCGAGGGCTTGTGTGAGGTCTTCGCCGACCGCAGGGGGGATGCGGCCCGGCGTGTGCAGGGGCTGTACGGCGGTGATGGGCGGTGAGGTCTGGTTCTCGCTGTAGATGTGGGAGAGGAGCGCGGCCTTTAAGAGCAGAACGCCGGCCTCGTTGGTGGGCGTTGGAGTGCGCCTGGCAAGATGCCCGACGGTGGACGTGTGAACGCTGAGCTGTCGCAGGAGCGAGCGGGCGCTGTCAGCAGACGCGATCACGCTTGCGGTCGCCGAGGTCGCATGGTCATGGGTTGCGGAGAAGTGGGTGGACAGCAGGTCCAGACCGCAGCCCAGAGCGATCGAGGTGGCGCGGAGTTTTTGAGCCAGGGCCGACCGTGGGGTTTCGGTGTCTGGGTGTGGGCCGAGGAGGTGTTCGGCTTGCTTGATGAGGTTGCTGGCGCGGCGGGCGCCGACCCTTACGCCGGCACCGGTCGGGTCAGGGACGCCGAAGCCGTCAGCGATCTCGTTGTGGTAGCGGGCGAGGACGTGGGCGAGGCGTGCCAGTTCGGGCACGGCGGTGCGACTGCGGATGTCTCTTTCGAAGCGCGCCAGGTGGAGCTGGTTTCGGAGGTCGGTGAGGTGTTCGTTGGCGAGTGCGGTCATCTCCCCGAACGTGGCCATGGGCGGCTACCGGAGTGCGTCGCGTAGGCGTCCGGCGTGCAGGGCGGCTTGGAGGCAGGCCAGTTTGTCGTCGGGGTCGCTGGCCAGTTCCGCGGCCCGGACGAGGCTCTGGGAGGTCTTTCGGGCGAGGTCGAACAGGGCGTCAGCGGTCGCGTTCTGGCCGGTGTGGTCGGCGGGAAGCTTTGCGCGCAGGGATGGGGCTTGGCGAAGTGCCTGGTGGGCTTGGACGGCTTCACCCTCGGCCATGCCCCAGGCGATGAAGCCGTCGGGTGATTGGGCGGCGTAGGCGGTGATGACGCGTTCGGCGTGGGCGAGGTCGTTGAGGGCGCTGTTGAGGAGTTCGGTGAACCAGCTTTGGCGGACGTCCTGGTGCTGGCGTTCGTTCGTCATTGCGGTGTCCTCCGGGTGGACGGCTGGGTTGGCCCGTGTGCCGACCGGGCGGCGGCGGCACGGTTTTGATTGCAGCGGCGATGCGATGGGCTATTCGGAGCCTTGGGATGCTCCAGCCGGGTGGTTATGCGGTGGGAGTTGAGCCCTGGGCCGAGGGAGGCGGCTGCTTGTGGTCGGGTGCGTCCGGTGGCGCTGCGGTGAGTCTGTGGTTGATGTCGGTGGGGAAGTCCGCGGCGGCTGCACGGGTATCGGGCTGTTGGAATCTGGCCGCGGTCGGGCGCGGGGCGAGTTCGTTGTGGATCCGGGACCCGGAGATTCCGCTCCAGGAGCTCAATGCGGCCAGCAGCCGCTGGCGGTCGTTTTCTAGCTTGAGGCGGGTTGCCTCAGGAGCGTTCGGAAGCTGCTTGGCGATGTTGAAGTACAGCTGTTCGGCTTGGTCGGGATAGCGCACGGTGCCGAGGATTGTCTCGGTCGGTGGGAACGCAGGCGCGGGTTCAAGGTGCGTGGCCGCCTCGGCATAGATGTAGGGGATGCCGGGGATCGTGACGAGGTAGGAGGTCTCGTTGTCGGAGCCTGTGGTTTGCCAGCCGATGACGGTTCCGCAGTAGTTGTACTGGCGAGTGAGGCGTACCTGGTCGCCAGGCTTGTAGGGGGCGTCCTCGGAGGCCTCTTCGGCGTTAAGGGCGCGGCCAGTGCTGACGACGCCGGAGAAGCTGATGCCGTGGTGGTTGGCGTAGTGCTCCAGATCGCAGACCAGCGCTGCCAGCAAGGCCTCGGTATAGAAGGGGTCGCGTTGCAGAAGCGAAGGCTTGCCTGGGAAGGCCTCCTGTTCGTAGGCGGTCAGGGCGTGGGTGGCGCGGTCGATGCGCTTGGTGTAGTGAGGCACGGGTCCTACTTCATTGCCGCGTGAACGTTGCCGGCGTGGTGGGCGGCTCTCAGACAGGCCACTCGATCGGCTGGGTCGGTGGTTTTGGAAGCGACGTTGAGGATGGCTTCGGCCACGACCATCACCAAGGCGGCGATGGATTCGGCGAGGTCTGATACGTCGGTGTCTGAGATAGCGCGGTCTGGCCAGGTGAGGGTGGGAGCGTCGACCAGGGCCCACCAAGCGTCGCTCGCCTCGGCGAGTGCGGTTTGGTAGGCGTCCTCGGGTGCGGTCTGGGCCAGGACGGTGGTGGCGCGCTCGATCAGTTCCATGCCCATGAATGCGGCTGCGAGGAGCGCGGGGATTGAGTCGGCCGTCTTGATCTGGCGGGCGGCGTAGTCGAAGAAGTACTTCAGCGGAACCTCCAGGTTGTTGACGCCCATCTCCAAGGCGTGTGTCTAAAAGCACTGACAACAGCCATCGTTGCTCATGATCAATAGGCCAACGATGGAAGCGCGTCTCGCGATGAGTTTCCGCAGGTGGCGGCGGCCCTATCGATGGCGGTCGGTGCGCCTGCTGGCGGAGGCGGTGGGGTGAGGAGTTGTGCGGGTGCCAGGGCGGTGCTCTGCGAGTCCTTGCTCCAGCGGTATCGGGAAGTCCTGTGCTGCGAGTCGGCCGGGGCTGAGCGCTGTGTCCGCGACTGGGATCTCGACCTGGGACGTGGTGAGTCGTTGTTCCACCTGAGCCAGGAGCAGGTCGGTGACGTCACGAGTGTCCATGCCGTTCCAGGCCACGAGGGCATCCAGCAGGACATGGCGATCGTTGAGGTCGTCCTGGTTCGGTGGGACGCCGTTGAGGTCGGCTCGCGCGATCTGGGTCATCACCTCGACGAGGGCGCCTTCAGCCAAGAAGGGGTCACTGATAATGCCCTTTGTGGTGGATGTGTCCGGGAAGGTCGGCGCTCCTGCCAGTTCGGTGGCGAGGATGCTGTGGCTGCCGGGTTCGCCCAGGAAACGAACGTAGTACTCGGTAGGACCGTCATGAGGGACGTAGATTCCGGTGACGCCGCCCCTGGTCGGTCGACCGAGCAGAGCTGCCTCGTCGGCGGCCGGCCCTTCGAGCTGGACGACCGAGCCGATGGCGTAGACGTTGGAGCTGTTGCGTTCGCTGAGGTAGTGACCGTTGGCTTGGGCGAGGACGTCGTTGAACTCCAGCCCGCGGTGCTGGGCGTAGTGCATCAGATCGATCAGCAGGTCGCCGAGGAGCTCTCGGGCGTGTACGTCGTTGCTGCGATGGTCGAGATGCTCGGTCTCCTCGAAGAGGGCCTGGAAGGAGTCCAAGGCTGCGGCTCCGAACTCGGCGAACTCTTCGGCGCCGGCTTCGGCCATATGGCCTCCAAGGGTTCGAGTTAGGTGGCATGGGAGGCGCCGGTGGGTCTTAGGGGTGGTGCTTGCGTGGGTTGTGCCGGTTGTCTGGGCTGGGCCTTGTGCTGGGCGGTTGGTCGGGTGACGGCGAGGGAGTCGGGCCCTGGGGGAACTCGCTTGCGGACAGCCGCGCTGCAGGTCGTCCTCGTCCTGGCTGGGACGGCTTCTGAACGGCGGCCAGTATGCGGTCGTGGAGGTGACGCATGATTGCGTCGGGCTGGCCGCCGGACCAGGTCCCCAGTCTCATGGTCAGCTGTGCGAGGTCGGTGAGCGCCTGCTCGTCGGCGACGAGGCCGCTGGCAGCGGCGCGCTTGAGCCGGACGCCAATGTCGATGATCGTCGACTCGGCTCCCCGGGCACTGACGACGACACCAGCCGTTCGGGTGGAGAGTGGCGGAAACGGATCGGCCGGTTCCAGCTCGGATGCGGTGACGTGTAGACCTTGGTGGATGCCCGGCACGCGGACCGTGCACTGTGCGCCACCGTTTGGTGAGGCTGCCAGTGCGGTGATGAAGCCGCGCCATAGCGGAAACCGCGGCTTGGCCCCTGTGGCGGTGGGCTCTTGCCGGAACTGGACTTCGCTTGCGAGCCGGAAGCGTTCGACCGGGTCGTGGGCGCGCCCGCCGCGGTCGAGTCGTTCCTGATGAAGCAGAGCCAAGGTGTCGTTCACTTTCAGGTCCCGGCGCTCGGCGTAGCGGACGAGTTGATCGAGGAGCGACTTGCTGAGCAACTCGGCCAGCAACGGGTCGGCCCGGTGGCTGGGAAGTTTGTCGGGCAGGACTTGCCGCTGGTAGGTGTCGAGCGCGTTGGCGACTGCCTCTTCATGTTCGCGCATCTAGTACCTCCGGATAACTGAGCGGGTAGGGCCGATCACCTAAAGCGGAGAGGCGGGTTCGGGTCTGGCGGCTTGGGCCGGTGGGCCGCTGACGTGGTGAGCTGCTCGCCGGCCAGGCTGGCGGCGATGCCGTTCGGGAATGCTGCTGCGGCGCGGCGAGCGGCTGGTGAGCGGTGATCCGACAATGGCGGGGAGAGTCTCGCCTGGTAGCGGAGGTGGTGCAGGACCCCTTGGGGAGTCGTGCCGGACCAGGTGGCCAGGGCGGTGGCCAGCTCGTCCAGATCCGCGAGCACCTCAGGAGCAGGAGCGGTGTCCGGCTTGCTCGTCAGGCCACCGAGGATCTCGATGATGGTGTCTTCGGCCTCCAGTGCGGAGAAGACGATTCCGCAGGTACGAGTCCGCACAGGGACCAGCCGGATAGCCGGTTGAAGCTGCGAGGTGATGGTGTGCTGCGGGTCGATGAGCCCCGGGACGCGCAGGACGCATTCGGCGTCCTGCCTGGAGCCGGGTGACTTCAGTTCGGTGATGAAGCCGCGGTGCTCGTCGGCGCCTCGGTCGCGGAACTGGACTTCGGTGTTGAGGCGGAAGCTGTAGCGAGGGTTGATGAGGGCCCCGCCGCGGTCGATGCGGGCTTGGACGAGGGCGTCCAGGAGGTCGACGACGTCCAGGTGGTTGCTCTCGCCGTAGGTGATGAGGTCGACGACCAGGGCGTGCACAAGCCCTTCGGCTTCTGCGTGGTCGTTGTGGTGCCCATGGGCGAGATCCCCGAACAGGTGCTGTTCGTAGGCTTCCAGCGCCAGGGCAGCGGCGGCCATGCGTCCAGTCATACGGGCCTCCTGCCAGCGGTTCGCAGCGTGCGAGTCGAGTTCATGCGTCCGCCGCGGCGAGGTCGTCCTGGTCGACGCCCAGCCACCAGGCGGGGACCGGGATGATGCGTGCCTGGTGCGGGGCCAGATGCTCGTTCTCGGTGCACTGGTAGAAGGGGCCGCGCGGTCCCAGCAAGACGGGGATCTGGTGGTCGAGGTGGTCGCGGTACCACAGGGCCATGCCGGTGGCGCCCTGGAGCCGCATCGCCTCCCAGGAGAACCACAGGGCGGTGAGGCGTGAGATGGCTTCGCCGTGCCGCCACCATTCGGCGCACCAGCGGAATTCGCCGCCGAGGGTACGCCGGTACATCGGGACGAAGTGCTGGGTCACCCAGGCGGTGACATCCGGATACAGCGGCTTGAGACGCTGGTCGTTCGTGCGTGGCGTGTCGGGGTGGGACTCGGGGTGAGACATGGAGCCTCCAGAGCCTTCGAGGTGTGCATGCAAGGGCCTTTCTCGGACGGGGGGATCAGTTGATGCCGCGGTGGTAATGGCGGCGGGCGGCATCGGCGATGGCAACGTCGGCGGTCTTGATCGCCTGGTTGATGGCTGCGGCGTGTGGTCCGGCGTACCAGGGGCGCAGGCGGATGAGGGCGGGTTTGGTGCCCGTCGCGAGCAGTAGCGCGGTGCCGGTGGGCAGGGCGCGGATGTCGGCGGCTTCGAGGATGTCCTGGCGGCGCAGCGAAATCTGCTCGCTGGCGCGTCCCTCGCTGTAGGTGATGGACCGGACGGGCACGTCGTGCTGGCCGATGAGGGTCGCCAGGTCGCGGACGAGGCGGGGCGAGTCGATGCCGGCGCCGATGAGTTTGCGGGTTGCGGCGCCCCACAGGGCGGCCATACCAGGCTCGCCCCAGACGGTGACGCCCTGCTCGTAGCTCTGCAGGATGGTGACCGGGATGATGCCGCGCGAGCCGAGGTGGGAGTAGAGCTGCGGGAGGTCGGCGATGCGGCAGATGTTGGCGGCCTCGTCCAGCGTGACGATGAGCGGCGGGTCCAGGCGTCCGCCAGCTTGTTCGGCGCGGCGCTCGGCGGCGCGCATGGTGGTGTCGGTGAGCGCGGCGATCAGCGGAGCCGCCGCCGAGAGCGACTTCGACAGCAGATACAGCGTGTCGCGGGAGCTCGCGAACGCGTCCGGGTCGAAGACCGGCAGGTCGCGGTCGGGGGTTACCCAGGCAAGGATTTCCTGGTCGCGCAGTGCCTTGGCCGCCGTCCGAGCGGTCTGGTAGATGCCGTCCCGCGTCTCAACGGCCCCGTTCTGCGTGCCTTTGAGTGAGGAGGCCATGAGCTGGAAGCCGGCCTTCTGAAGCAGCTCGATCGGCGTGGGGACGGCTGGCTCGTCCAGCCACTGCGCTACGTGGTGGAGTGAGCGGCCGGAGGTCGCGGCGGCCAGGAACAAGGCGCACAGCAGGTCTTGCGCGGCGGGCCCCCACAGGTCTTTCTTCTGGCCGTCGTCGACGGTGAGGACGAAGTGCCCGGCGAGCCGGTGGGCATCCTCGACGGTGGACAGGCCAGCGAGCGGGTTCCACCACCAGTCTTGCGGCTGATAGGTGATGTGCTGCGGATCGAACAGCCAGATCTTCCCGCCGGTGCGCTTGGCGCGGACGGTGGCGATCGCTGACCATAGATCGGCTTTATTGCTGGTCGCGATGACGGGGCCCGGCGCCGAGAGGGCGTGCGGGATCGACTGGGTGGTCGTCTTGCCCGACCGCGGCGCCATGAACGCGACCACGGTGTCCTCGAACGAGGCGAACAACGTCTGGCCGGAACGTTCGCCGGGGAGAAGGACGTCGCCCAGGACGAGGCCAATGTCGTCCCGGTCCAGCTCTTCTGGGGCGAACTTGGCGAGCGAACGTCTCAGCGCGATGGCCTTGCGTGCGGTCGCGTCGGGTTGAAGGGCGCTCAGGCCCGGGTTGTCGGCGAGCGCGGCGACAGCATCTCCAGGCTGGGGCAGGCGCGCAGCTATGCGCGAGCAGACCACCCAGGCGCCGCTCATCAGCGCGGTAACCAGGAGCGCGAGGATGAGAAGGACCAGCGGTGTCGGTGTTCCCGGCCACGTAGTGTCGGTCTGGCCTTTGGTGAGGGCGACCGCGAAATCGGAGCCGAAGGGCATGACCGTCCCGCCCGTCGCGACTGCACACACCTTGGCAGCGATCCACACGACCCACAGCACGACGATGGGCGTCCAGCAGGCGGCCAGCACCAGCCATCCGGCACCCGCGTTGGAATGCCACAGCGACGCCCGCGGCCCCAGCGCCCGTGTCATCCAACACCCCGGATGGCCTGGTCGGTGTCGTAGAGGTCGGTTTCGGGGCCGACGAGGGAGAGTTCGACGGGGATGCCGAGGCGTTCGCCGGTCTTGATGAGGTACTTGCCGCGCCCGGGGTGGCGGGCACCAGGCTGCCAGGAGTCGGGTGCCGACCAGGAGGTGACCAGGCGCTGTTCGGGGCCCGTGAGCGGGGTGATCTCGTGGACGCGAGCCAGTTCGCGTGGCGGGAGCCCGGCCAAAACGGTGATGGCGGAGCGGTCGGCGAAGCCCTTGGCCTTGGCGCGGTCTTCCTCGGTGGCCAGGGCGTCCAGGTCGGCGAGCGAGTGGGTGATCATGATGGAGGCGATGCCTTTGGCGCGGTTGAGGCGGGTCAGGGCGTCGGCGTGCTCGACCAGGCCGGGGGCGCCGCGCAGCGCCCGCCAGAGTTCGTCCATGACGCCCAGGTAGGAGCGGCGTGGGGCGGCGCCGAGGTCGGCGAGGGCGGTGGCGGCGTCGACCATGCCGAAGGCGTAGGCCCAGGTGCACAGCATTGCGGCCGTGAGCAGTTTGTCGCCGGCGGCTCGCACGCGGGAGATGTCGACGCTGATCGCTGGTGCGTCCAGGTTCAGCGGGCGGGTGGTGGGGGAGTCGAAGACGCCGGCGAGCGATCCGGAGATGAGGAGGTCGAGGGTGAAGACCAGGTCGCGGGTCTGGGCACGGTAGGACTCGGCGGAGTCGGTGCGGGTTGCTGAGCGCAGCTCGTCGGGGCCTTGTTCCAGGATGCGCAGGACGTCCACGACGGTGGGGTCGTGGGCCAGGCGCTCGTCGAGGAGGTCGATGGCGCGGCCGAGGACGACTTCCTCGGCATTGGTGATGCGGGCTTCGCGGACGAGCGTCGCCAGCGCCAGCAGCAGGGAGAGCCGTCGAGACCGCACTTCCCACCGCAGAGTTTCGGCGTCTGCGCTGCTGAGGCGTTGCCGTGCCTGGTCCAGAGGGCCGGCGTCGAGAGGGTTGATGCGGTCGAAACCGCGGCCGACGCGGATGACTTGGCCGCCCAGGTACTCGACCAGCAGGGTGTAGTCGGGTTTGGTGTCGCCGAGGATGATCGGTGTGGTGCCGGTGGCGACGGCGCCGGTGACCAGGCGCTTGACGAGGGTGGATTTTCCGGTGCCGGGTTGGCCGAGGACGAACATGCCCGGGTTGGTGACCAGGCCTTCGCGGAGCCAGGCCAGCGGGTCGAGGCAGACGACCTCGCCCCAGAGCTGGTGGCGTCCGATCGGGGTTCCGGCGGTGGGTGTTCCTGAGCCGGCGGTGAATGGGTACAGACCGCAGACTTGGCTGGTGGTGGCCTGGAACTCCGGGGCGGCTTCGACGTGCGCGGCGCGTCCGGTACCTGGACCGCGCCAGCCCCACGGCGGGGCGAGCGGCTCGGACATCGCTGCGGTTTCGGCGTTGGGCAAGCTCGGTTCCTCCGGTTCAGTGCAAGAGGCGGCGAGACAGTTCGGGTGGGCAGATGCCGCACGGCAGGGTGGTGGCGAATCCGGCGGCCTGGCTGCCCCACAGGCGGCGGAGCCGAATCTTGGCCGAGTCGGCCGACGCCTCCACATGGGCCACGGCGCGTTGAAGCTGGCCGGGATCGGTGACGGTGACGGTCGCGTACAACGAGACCAGGCAGACCCCGGCGCCCATGGCTTCCTCGGCGGCGGCCTGCCGGGCGCGGGCGGCGTCCCAGCTGTCGCGCGCGGTCTCGTCGCGGCCGGTGCGGCGCCGGAACTGGGCACGGAACGCCGCCGCGTTGACCTCCTGTTGCAGGACGCGGCTCGCCGCCGCGGCGGGCAACGCCCGGTACTGCAGGGTGACGCGCTTGGGGAACGGGCCGGGCGCGACCAGCCTGGCCAGGACGTCGGAGCGCACGTTCTGACGGGGTGGCTCGTGCCACGCCCAGCTCACCGAGTGCCCGCCGTCATGCTCGAAGTGGGTGGTGTGCTCGGTCGCTGCGACCGGTCCGGCATCAGCCCACGACAGGATCTCCTCGGAGTTCGGGCGGGCGAGCAGCCGGTTCACCTCACCGCGCGCGTCGGGGTCGAAGGCGATCCGTACCGCCCCGGCGATCTCGGCTGCGGTGGCGCGTCCCAGCACGGACACACCGCAGCCACCGAGACGTGACGCCAGCCCGTCCAGCGTGCGGCCCAGTTCGGCGACCGCCTCGAACAGGTCCTTCGGGCCGGCCGCGGACGCCTTGGGATCGAAGGTGATCGAGACGCGGGTGTCGACATCGGCGGCTGCTGCGGGGGCTGTGCGGACGAGCTCGCTCATGATGACGCGGGCCGGTTCCGGCGCGGTGTCCACGACGGCGCGGTCGACGGCGTCGGCGAGGGTAGAGCCGGGCTCGGGCGCGGTGTCGACCGTCACGCTCACCCAGCGCACGGCGGGCATGTGCCCGAGTGCGGCGAGCCAGCCGCCCCAGGCGGCGACCCAGGTGTCGGCGTCGCTGCGGTCGGCCAGCCACGTCGAGGCGGGGACGACGCGGAGGGTGGCGGTCAGCAGGCCGGCGCGGCGGTCCCACACGATTCCGTACCGGCCGCCGTAGCCGTCCTCGGCGCTGAGCAGTGTCAGTGGCGCGAGAACGCCCGGGAGTTGGAACGCGCGCGGGTGCTCGATGACGACACCGGCCCGGTAGCGGGTGTGGCCGCGCCACACGCCCCAACGCCAGCGGCACCGCGCCAGAACGACGCGCGCCAGGGGCACGCCACCGACCCGGATCAGGCTGAGCGCGCCACTGATCAGGACGGGCGGGATTAGGTAGACCAGGATCCGTGGGGCGGTGGCCGCGATCAGCACGAGCAGCATCGCGGTGCCGAGCGCGATGAAGGTCGAGGTGGTGTCCAGGCCGAGCAGGCCGATGCCCTGGCGGCGTCGCCAGCCGCCGTAGGTGCGGATGTCATGCTCCACCGCCGCCACCGCCTTCCCCGGCGGCGCCGGTCGGTCCGTCCAGACCGCCGTTGCCAACCCAGCGGATGGCGTCCTCACCGCGGCGGCGTTCACGGTCGGCCGCGCGGATGCCGGTAGGACCGACCGGTTCGCCGTGACCGCCGTCAGGCGGAGCCCACCCGTGACCGCCCTGCGCAGGCTGGCCTGCCTCAGGAGAACCGGTTCCTTCGGGGGAGCTGGAATCGGAAGAGTTATGGCCGAGACCGCCGGCCGGTGCCGATGTGTCATGGGGGTGACCGGGCGGGGAAGACGGCTGGTCGGCGGAGTCGGCGGTGGACGGTGGCTGCGCTGGGGGACTTTGGTCGCCGAGTTGCTGGTCGAGGTAGTCGGCGTGCTCGCCTGCCGAGTCCGACCGTCCGCCCGATGCGCCCAGGGCACCGTAGGCGCGCAACGCGCCCAACGCGGTCGCGCTGCCCATCAGCGCGCCGAGGATCCCGCCGCCGGTGCTCGATTCGGTGCCGCCGGTCGTCCAGGTGAAGAACTTCAGCAGTACAGGGAAGGCGATCAGGCTGATCAGCATCATCGTGAACCCCATCAGGATCACGCGCATGTCCTTGCCCTTGCCGACGAGCGTGAACGCCGTCGCGTACACCGCTGCCGCGGCGGGCTTGTAGAAGATCAGCGCGAGCATCCAGCCGGCCACACGGGTGAACCACGATCGGGTTGAAGTGGTGATCATGCCTGCGGCCGCCAGCGGCAGCAGCCCGGCCAAAATGACCAGCGCCGCTCCGCGGAACAGCAGCAGGATCGCCTGGATGATGCCGATGATCAGCGCGATGAGGCAGAGGAGGAGTACCAGCGCGGCCGGTGTCCCGCTCGGCATCATCACGATCTGGGTCATTCGCTTGGCGAAGTCACCCTGTGAGGACGCGTTCAGCACCCAGCCCGACCATTGATCGCCCCACTGCAGCAGCAGGTTCGGAAGGACGGTGCCGATCACGGTGACCGTCGCGAGCACGACCAGGCCGCGTCCGGCGTCGATCAGCGGAACCGCCTTGCGCGACAGCGCCATGCGCGCGGCGACCGCCAGCAACGCCAGTGCCGCGACCGCGATCGTCAGGGGTTGGACCAGGAGTTGCAGGTATCTGATCGCCGGCTCGCCCTCCAGGTCGGGGGAGGGGGTCTTGACCCACCAGGCGGCGGTGTTGGAGATCAGCCAGCCGACCGCCGACTGGAACGACTTGGCCGCCTCGTCCAGCATGTGCCCGCCGACCATGGCAGGGATGTCCGGTACCCCGGGCAGAGATGGGCCCCCTCCGCCGTGGCCGTCGTTGTCGACCGGCTGGACGCAGGCCGGGTCCATGACCGGTGAGCACGGATCGAACGGAAACATCAGGCGCCCCCGCTCGGGAAGCGGACATAGCCGTCCGGCGAATCGACGGGGGCCGCTGTTCCGACCCATGTTCCGCCCGGGGGAGCCAGGAGACGCCAGTCACCGTCCTGCCACTGCAACTGGAACCGGGCTACGGCACGGACCGTCACATCGCTGTCGCCCGGACCCGCCGACACCAGATCCAGGCTCGCCGCCTCGGGCGAATAGCCCTGCCAACGGAACGCCTCCAGCACGACATATCCGCGGCTGAGCAAGGCGCCATCGGGCCGGTCGCCCCTCAAACGCTCGTAGGCCCTGCGTGTCGCATCAAGCAGGATGCTCGCATCGGGGCCGGTGACCTGCCGCTCGATGGTCGGACCGAATACTCTGCTGCCCCACTGCACGTTGGCGCGCACCGCGATATGGATCGCGGCCAGCAAGGCCCCGCGCGGCGTCCTGGCGAACCCCGACGCCAGATCGCCGGCCGTGTTGCGTGGCCCGTCCTCAGCGGAGTAGGGCAGGAGAACGCCGTGGTAGTCCCGCCACGGCACACCGGCGAAGGAAACTGGCGGCGCGCTGACCATGTGCCCGGCTCGCGCCGTCGTTCGCACGATCACTGGAGTCGTCACGGGTGGCGTCCTGAAGGCTGGAGGCGCCAGAAGCCCCACCAGGACTCCGCAGCCGATCACCGACGTCGCGATGACCGGGCCTCGGCGCCACCAAGCCACGCGGTCCGACGGGTTCACGTCCTCCTTCGCCCGGGTCATTTGAAGAACACCCCGACGATCGGAGCCGCCGTCGCCGCCAGACTCAGCCCGCCCAGCACCCACGGGATGCCGGTCGCTCCGTCGGCCGCGAACGTGGACCGGTTCTTGCGGCCGATGGCCATCTGACCCGCGCAGATGAACAAGCCGGCGACGCCGCAGATCAGCACGCCCCACTTGCCCCACGACAGCAGCGTCGCCATCTTGCTATCCAGCCCAGGCGGGGGAGCCGGGGGCGGATCGGGCACATCGACATCCATGCCTACGAGCGGGACCGCGGTGAGCAGGGAGGAGATCAGAGTCATCGGTGCTCCTCGCTGACCAGGCGCCGGATCTCACCGAGGGCTTGGTGCGCCTTGCCTGGCATGGCGACCGTCGACGGGTCCTCGACGAGCCGCAAAGTCCGCACATGCGGGACGCGCACCACGCCACCGACCCGCGCGGTCAGCAGCCCGTACCGGGCGGTCGCGTCGCGCGACTCCGGGCCGCCGTCGCTGACGATCGCCAGCACGGCCACGCGCTCTCCCCAGGCGTGGAGCGCACTGATCGCGGCGGTGGCGTGCGTGGCCGCCACCGCGGTGTTGCGCGTGGCCAGCACCACCGGACGGCCCTTGGCCTGAAGCGGTGCCCGGTCGAGATCCAGTAGTTGGCCGATCGAGCCCATGTCCCACGCCGCGGGCAGTAGCGCGGCCAGCGTGGAGGTCCCGGCGCCGCCGTGCGCGCCGGCAACGACCACGTCAAGGACCTCTCTCGCCTGCTCGGCCTTGCTTGGTCCGGTTTGTCGAAGACTCACCCGCGTACCCCCGAATCAATGCGCTGGGTTGTTGGTCGCTCACAGTACGTGGCAGGATTATGGAGCGCAAGCAACGTCAAACAGTTTCTTCGAGAACCATCCGACCTCAAGAACGTGCTTCCGCAGCGCCCGTCCACCACACTGGAGAGGACAGCCGTGACCGCCGAACCAGGAGCCCCCGCGATGACCGAGACACCCAGCCGCGACCCCGACGTCCTCACCACCGCCGAACTCGCGACCAAACTCGGCCTCTCGCCCCAGACCGTCCGCCGGATGGCCAACGCAGGGCAGATCCCCGCCCTCAAGACCGGCAAGGACTTCCGCTACTCCTGGCAAGCGGTCCGCGAGGTGCTGCGGCAGCCCCACCAACCGGGGGAGACCGCACATGAGCCACCCGAACCCAAGAAGGGCGCCGGATACCGCGCCCAACGCCGCGCCCGCACCGGCGCCCACAACCAGACCACCCAGGAGCAGGTCAGCCAGGAGTAGAACACCCTGGCGGCTGGAGCGGTGAAAGCCGCCGCCACCGCATGCGCCGCCGCTCTTGCTGTCCCGCTGGCTTTGGTGATCCTGCTCGTCGGTCGCAACTCCGCCGCAGGAACCGGCTCAGAGCTGGCAGGCGCGCCCACTGCGGAAGCCGTACGCGACATACCGCCGGCCTACCTGCGCTGGTACCTCGACGCCGCTTCTACCTGCCGCGGCCTGCCCTGGAACGTCCTGGCGGCCATCGGCAAGATCGAATCCGACCATGGCCGCTCCACCGCGCCCGGCGTCCACTCCGGCCAGAACTTCGCCGGAGCCGGCGGCCCCATGCAGTTCCTCGCTCCCACCTGGGCCGCCTACGGCATCGACGGCGACCACGACGGCCGCAAAGACCGCTACAACCCCGCCGACGCCATCCACGGCGCCGCAAACTACCTGTGCGCCAACGGCGCCGGGAAAGGCGGCAAACACATCTACCGGGCCATCTGGCAGTACAACCACGCCCACTGGTACGTCCGCAAAGTCCTGGCCCAAGCCGCCCGCTACGCCGCACCTACCGCCACCGGACGCGGCGCCACCGCCGTCCGCGCGGCCCTGCGCTGGCTCGGCACCCCCTACTCCTGGGGCGGCGGAGGCCCCTCCGGCCCCACCTACGGCACCGCCCAAGGAGCCGGCATCAAAGGCTTCGACTGCTCCGGCCTCACCCAGTACGCCTGGGCACAAGCCGGCATCCGCCTACCCCGAGTCGCCGCCGACCAGTACAACGCCGGAACCCACATCCCCAGGTTTCAACTCCAGCCCGGAGACCTGCTCTTCTTCGCCATCAACCCCCGCAATCCCGCCACCATCCACCACGTCGGGATCTATCACGGCCGCGGTCGCATGATCCACGCCCCCCACACCGGCGATGTCGTCCGCATCTCCCAATTCACCGGCAACCCCTACCGCGAACGCCAATACATCGGCGCCGCCCGCCCCGCATTCCGCACCACAGAAGCCTGACCGGAGGCCTGCGTATGCGCCCACACCGCCACCCGAACCCCGCTGCCCATGCCTTCAGGATCGCTTCCATGCGAGCCCACGCACCAGTTCACCACCAGAACCTGAACCCGCGACCGCTACCGAAGCGGGCGAAGACTCCGTTGCCTCACGCCCGCGACGGTGCCGCCGGGCCTCTCTGTGGTCATCTCCATCGCGAAGTGGCACTCCGCCTCGAAGACGGAACCGGGGAGGTCATCAGCGACACCGGGGGGTGCTTGAGGTGACCACTCGTTGCAGATTCCCATGCCACGCATGTGAGCGCTGCGGTGCTCCGATCCTGTCGGATCCGGTACAGGCCTCCGGTGATAGGAGTGTGCCAATCGCCCGCTCCGAGTACGGACGGGCACGTCTGAGCGATACGACAGTTGAGAGTGGCTCCACCGATGACGGGATCCGGGTGCGCGTGTACACCGTGGAGCAGGTCGCCGAGATCCTGCAGGTCGGCCGCGACAAGGTGTACATGCTGCTCCGGTCCGGACGCCTGCGCAGTATCAAGATCGACCGATTGCGACGGATCACCGATCGACAACTCGACGACTTCATCGCCTCAGTGGAGCACGTTTGGTAACTCCGAGCGCCACCAGGAGCAGTTGTCAAACGGGTCTTCCAGGATGCCTTGAGGAAGCGCTCACGGCTTCGACTGGAACGGCTACGTATGTACTCTGGAGCCTCAGAGAGCCCAGGACCGCCGCAACCTGAGCCGACGTCGTTGAGGACGCAACAGCCACTGTGCTTGGCCCGTCTTCAGTTCTTCGCGGATCTGCTCAACGAGATCTTCGTCGGCCTTCCAGAGAGTCTCCAGCAGTTCCTGGTACTCCGGGGTTTGCTGAATCGACACTCCTTGCCCAGCGTGCTGGACGTTCCAGCTCGTGACCCTTATGGCGGCATTCATCCTCCGCGAAAGCAGGTCACGTATTGGCTGGGAGCCAAGGGCCGAGATCCGAGCTTGCCTGCGGCGGCCCTCAGCGACATCTTCTTGCGTGGTCCGCGCGGGCGGGTTGTTGGGATCCTCGATGTACATCATCGATCTAGGCGGAGGTACGTGTGGGTGCTGCAGGAAGCTGGTTGAGTGGTCTGATGGCGTTGATAGGAGTAGGCCTCGGCAGCCTGCTGTCGTCTCGGGCGCAGGCCAGAGCGTGGGAGCGCGATGAGATGCGGCGCTGGCGAGACGTGCGACGCACTGCCTACGGGGACTTCCTCGCGGCAGTCCGGCAGTATCGGTCCTACGTGACCGGACCAGGCTCCCGGGTGAACGTGTCGCTTCACCCCGACGGCAGGCGCCTGGTGCCGGGTATCGGCCAAGAAGACAGCGAGTATCAGGAGAAGATGGAAGCGGCGTTCGCCGCAGTCCAGATGGTGGCTCAAGATCAGGACCCGGTGGACGCTGCGCATCTTCTGACCCGCATGGCGCGGCGCACTGCGGTCGCCAGCGCAATTCCCGGCGCTGAAGCCGTGCGAGAGGACATCGAGCAGCGTTTCTTCAGCGCTGAACACGACTTTCTGATCGCTGCTCGCCGAAGTCTGGATCTTCGTCCCACGAGCATCGCCTTCACCCGAGATGGCCTGGGCCGGGTCGATTCCAGGCTCGTGGAGATCTACCAAGGCCAGCTTGGATCAGGCGATACCTGATCCAAACTTTGGAGCGGCCACTGAACTGTTTATTTGTGTCTTGCCTGGTCAGTGGCGGCTGTCAGTTCCCGATGCGCTATGCCCGTACTGTGTAATTGCAGGTGATGCACTATGGTCTCCGGTCACCGGCGACGCACGCAAACGCGTCTGCAACCTGCGTGCCGACGGCCTCAACTGCCGCGGGACCGCGAACGCGATCGGCCGTCTCGACGGTCGCCCGCGACCGCGTCCGCGAACACGATAATCCGCGCACCGACGTCCAAGACATCCACCCGCTCAGACGGGGTCTTCCTCTTATGGCGACGCCGCAGACCCTCGGCGCGCGTGTGGGCTTGGGCGAGGTCGGCCCGACCTCGGGGAGCCCGGTCACGGGTACGGGCGGGCAGCCAGGCCCAGCCGTCGGTGGTCTCGGGGCGGCTGGTGGTCACTGCGGCGAGGGGGTCGGTGCCGTCGGCGGTGGCCTGGCAGGCTGCGACTGCGGCCATCACGTAGTGGGTGCATGCCGTCCGATAGGCCTCCTCCAGTTTGGTGACGTAGGCGGCGAGCGCCGCGGAGTAGACGCCGGTGGCCTTTCACAATGCGGCGGTAGCGGTCGGCGGCCCGGTCGGCCGGCGCGGGCGGCGGCGGTCCGGCACGTCGCGGCGGCGCGGTTGCGTCGCCGGACGGCGGCCCGCAGTGCCACCGGGAGGGTGTCTCCGTCGACGTCTTCCACAGCGGGCACGGCCGGGGGCGGGCAGTGTACCGAGCGCGCGGCGCGCCGCCCGAGTCGTGGTGATCTCCCGGTGGAGCGGTCCGCGTGCCTCCGCAGCGGCGCCAGGTGTTCGTCGACCTGGTCCGGCCGCCGGGCGGAGTGGTTGCCGGGGGCGGGCGCGTTCACGGCCGGGTAGGCGTGGGCGTAGGACTCCCACATTTGCTCGTAGTGAGCGCGGCCGGCGTCGGTGAGGTGCGCCCGGTCCGGTCCGGTGAACGCAGCGGTCATCTCCACCAGCGATTCGGGCTTGCGATCGGTCAGGTGCTCCCAGGCTCTGCTGTAGCCCCAAACTTTCTTGCCGTCCGTTCCAGCCCGGTAGACCTCACCGCCGCCGCTGATGGGACACCCCGTACCGACCACCTGACCTGCCCGCCTGCGGACCACGGCATCGCGAGCAGACCGCGGCCACGATCGTGATGCAGGAGGGCAAGGCCACCCGGCGGGACACGGGTCCGGGGCGTCAGGGCGCTTCGCTCCTGGGCTCGACCACCGGCGCCTCCTGTGTCGAAGCTCGAGCTCGCCCGGATGCCAGGCCGGTACTGGACGGGATTGACTCATTCGCGCGACCGCTGGGGAAGTGGTCGTTACTCTCCGGTTCCAGGCCCTCCCTCTCGGTGGGTCTGTGAGGCGCCGACGGGTGGGAAGGGGGCTGAGGGTGGACGGTCGGGTGCGGCGGGCGTTGTGCGCGGTGATCGGGTCGTTCTCCACCGGCGAGCAGGAACCCGCGCCGGGCACCCTGGCCGACATTCCCGGCGCTGGCCCGCTGCGCGGCGAGATGGTGGCGGCGTTGCGGCGTCTGGGCTACGACTGCACCGTGTTGGAGGGTGACCCGCCCGCCGCCGAGCTCGGCGCCGCGGTGCGGGGGTTCTTGGCCGAGCCGATGGCGGCCGACGGGCTGCGGATCGTGCATGTGCTCAGCCACGGCGCCAAACCGGTGAACATTGAGGGGCTGGAGGTGTGCGGCGGGGACGGTGCGCACGGCGCCGCCACCGATGTCGAGGACTGGCTGAAGCAGATCGACCGTGACCCCGAAGCGCCGGCGACGCTGGTGCTGCTGGATGTGTGCCGGGCCGGGACCGCGACCCGGCTGCCACACCAGCTGACGATCGGGCGGCGCCGCAGCGTGGTGCTGGCCGCCTCGGCCGCCGCCGACCCCGCCTTCGACGCCGACTTCACCCGCGCTGTCATCACGGCGTTGACCAAGGTCGCCGACGGCCGCTACGACGTCGCCCGCGGGTTCGGCTTCGTGAGTCCCGACCAGGTTGCCCGGGATATCGAGGCGATGGTCGCCGCCCCCGGGTACGGGCAGCAAGTGACCTGCAGCCTGCACTCCTTGCTGGACGATGTGCCCCGGTTCCGATTCTTCCCCAACCTGACCCCGCATGACGCCGACCAGCTCCCCGAGGGCATCGACCCGGGCATTGGTGATCTGGCGGTGGGCCTGGACCCCGCGCACTTCATCGACCGCGCCTACGCCTCCGGTCTGTTCCCGCGCATGGCCACCGGCCTGTTCCAGGGCCGCGACCGGCTACTGCAGCAGCTGTCGGCGTGGCTTGACGGGACAACGGCCAGCGCACCGCCCGGACCATTAGATGGCACGGGGGTTGAGGGGGCCGTGGTCGAGGGGGCCGCGGGCGGGAGGTTGCGGGTGGTGACCGGAAGCCCCGGCTCGGGCAAGTCGGCGCTGCTGGGGGTGCTGGTGTGCGCTGCGCATCCGCAGCTGCGCGCCGCGACCGACCCGGCCTGGAACCGGCTTGCGCACGTACCCTCGCGCAACCAGGAGCTGGTCGCCGTGCACGCCCGGCAGCTGACCACTCAGCAGGTCATCGACTCCCTGGCCCGCCAGCTGCGGCTACCACCCCCCAATGGCACGAGCCCCGACCCCGCGGACACCGCCGGCGCGGGCGCTGAACCGCGCGGCGATGCCGCTGACGCGGCGGCGCGCGCGGCAGGCTCACCGGCGCAGGCAGCACGGTGGGAGGGGCGTCAGGCGACGTTGCGGGAGGGGTGGAACATGCAGGACCTGCTCGAAGGGATCGCGGCAGCGCCTACACCCCCGGTCATTGTGATCGACGCCCTAGACGAGGCCGCGCAACCCGCTGAGCTGCGGCAACTGCTGCTCCAGCTGGCCGACCGCACCGGCGGCCAGGAAAGCCACGACGAGCGCGAAGGCGGTGCGCACGATCGCAGTGGGCGGAACGGCGATCCGAGGGACGGCGGTGGTTGTCGGCTGCTGGTGGGCACCCGCCGCTGGCGGCAGTTCACCCCGATGCTGGAACGAGCCCGCGCCCACGGCGGGCTGATCGACCTTGACGAGGAACCCGCCGGCGAGGTCCGCCAGGCCATCACCGGCTACGTCACCGCACTGCTGGCCCGCCAAGCCCCCTACGACACCGCCGCCTACGCCAACGCCCGCACCGCCTTCGCCGTCGGCCTGGCCACCGCCCTCACCACCGCCCCCTCACCGGAGTCCAGCCCTCAGCGTGCCGGGAGGCTGGACAGCGGGCCGACCCGCTCACCGTCCCACGCGGCCCCGGGTCCGGTCGGGAGCGCTCTGAACGGCGGCGTCTCTGGCAGCGTCTATGGCGACGTCAGAGGCGGGCTGCCCGGTGTGGCCGACGCCGGTGATCCCGGGTGGGGTCCGTTCCTGGTCGCCGCGCTGTACACCCACCATGAGGTCACCGACCGGGCGCTGCCCGCCGACCCGGCGGCGGCGCGGGCCCGCGGCGCGCGCGTCCCCCTCAGCCTGCCGGAGGTGATGGAGATGGACCTGCAGGCCCGCCGCGACGACGAGTGGGCGCGGCCGCTGCTGGCCGCCTGCGCCTTCGCCCGCGGTGACGGCATGCCGTTGGACACTCTCATGCACGTTGCTCCGGTCTTCCACCCCGACACCCAGCCCACCGGCCTCACCGTGGCGGACCCGACCTTCGCGCAGGCCCAGGCCAGCCTGGCCAACGTCCGCTTCTACCTGCGGCTGACCCCCGACCACCGCGGCGTCATCCACTACCGGCTGTTCCACCAGGGCCTCACCGACTACCTACGCCACCACCCCACCGGCCCATGACCACGCCCCCCACCAGCCCCCGCCACTGGGAAGCCCGCATCCTGGAGCAGCTCCTGCCTGCTCGCGCCGCCGAAGGCCCCACACCGCCCCAATCACTCTCCACAACGCCCCGTGCCACGACCGACCCGGCGAGTTCTCGCACGAGTCCGACACCGGAGGCGCGGCCACGCGCGTGGGCGACCGCCAGCCACTACGCCCTGACCCACGCCGCCGACCACGCTGCCACCGCCGGCCAGTTCGACGACCTGCTCACCGACCCCGAATTCATCGTCCACGCCAACCCCACCGCACTGATCCCTCTGCTGAACCGCGCGCACGGCGAGCAGGCCCGCCGCTACGCCGCGGTGTACCGCACCTCCGCCCACCGACACCGGACCATGACGCCGCAAGGCCGCCGGACACTGCTGGGCATCGACGCCGCCCGCCATCAAATCCCTGGCCTACTCACCGAAATCGACGCCAGAACCGAAGGATCATGGCGACCGTACTGGGCTACCGGCGGACAACTCGGCAGCGGCAGCCTCAGTATCCTCCCTGACCCCACGGGCCCGGTGTGGGCGGTGGGGTGCACGGTGCTGGACGGTCGGCCCGTGGCCGTCACCGGCGGCCGTGATGGGACGGTACGGGTGTGGGATCTGGTCTCCGGCACCCCGCGCGGCGAGCCCCTCACCGGCGACACGGGCCCGGTGTATGCGGTGGCGTGCACGGTGCTGGACGGCCGGCCCGTGGCCGTCACCGGCGGCCGTGATGGGACGGTGCGGGTGTGGGATCTGGTCTCCGGCACCCCGCACAGTGACCCCCTCACCGGGCACAGCGGCCCGGTGCACGCGGTGGCGTGCACGGTGCTGGACGGCCGGCCCGTGGCCGTCACCGGCGGTGACGATGGGACGGTGCGGGTGTGGGACCTGGCCACCGGAACCCCGCACGGCGAGCCGCTAACCGGCTACGCCGGCCAGGTGTTGGCGGCGGTGTGCACGGTGCTGGACGGTCGGCCCGTGGCCGTCACCGGCGGCGCCGACGCAACGGTGCGGGTATGGGATCTGGTCTCCGGCACTCAGCACGGCGAGCCGCTCACCGGCCATGACGGCTGGGTGTGGGCGGTGGCGTGCACGGTGCTGGACGGTCGGCCCGTCGCCGTCACCGGCGGCCTCGATAGGACGGTGCGGGTGTGGGATCTGGCTGCTTGCGCCCCGGTCGGGGAACCACTCACCGGTCACATCGACGCAGTGAACGCGGTGGCATGCACGGCACTGGACGGACGACCTGTCGCCATTTCTGGAAGCGCCGATCGCACGGTGAGGGTGTGGGACCTCACCACCCGAAGCCTGCACAGCGAACCCGCCACCGGCCACACCGACGGGGTGGTGGCGGTGGCGTGCACGGCGCTGAACGACCGACCTGTCGCCATTTCTGGAAGCGCCGATCGCACGGTGAGGGTGTGGGACCTCACCACCCGAAGCCTGCACAGCGAACCCGCCACCGGCCACACCAGCGGGGTGGTGGCGGTGGCGTGCACGGTGCTGGACGGGCAGCCCGTCGGCGTCACCGGCGACCTCGACGGGACGGTGTGGACGTGGGGCCTAACCACCTCCACTCCCGATGGTGAGCCCCTCACCGGCGACACGGGCCCGGTGTATGCGGTGGCGTGCACGGTGCTGGACGGCCGGCCCGTCGCTGTCGCCGCCATGGGCGGCAGCGAGGGGACGCTGCGGGTGCGGGACCTCGTCACCGGAGCCCCGCGCGGTGGAGCTCTCACCCGCTACAACGGCTCGGTGTATGCGGTGGCGTGCACGGTGCTGGACGGTCGGCCCGTGGCCGTCACCGGCGGCCGTGATGGGACGGTGCGGGTGTGGGGCCTGGCCACCGGAGCCCCGCACGGCGAGCCCCTCACCGGCCACGACGGCCCGGTGCACGCGGTGGCGTGCACGGTGCTGGACGGTCGGCCCGTGGCCGTCACCGGCGGCCGTGATGGGACGGTGCGGGTGTGGGGCCTGGTCTCCGGCACTCAGCACGGCGAGCCGCTCACCGGCCATGACGGCTGGGTTTGGGCGGTGGCGTGCACGGTGCTGGACGGTCGGCCCGTGGCCGTCACCGGCGGCCGTGATGGGACGGTGCGGGTGTGGGGCCTGGCCACCGGAGCCCCGCACGGCGAGCCCCTCACCGGCCACGACGGCCCGGTGCACGCGGTGGCGTGCACGGTGCTGGACGGTCGGCCCGTGGCCGTCACCGGCGGCCGTGATGGGACGGTGCGGGTGTGGGATTTGCCGACTGCGCAGCAGTTGGCGGTGTTGCCCATGCCCGCCGAAGTGGGGTGCGTTGCCGCGGCCCCCGACGGTGGGCTGGTGGTGGGTTTCGGCTGGGAGGTTGTCAGCTTGCAGCGGGTCACAGGCGGCAGTGCGGGAGGCGGCAATGACCGATAGCGACACGGTGCCGGTGCTGGGTGTGCACGGCGTGTGGAACCGCCAAGGCGGACTGGAGCCGCAGGCGGCGGCCGAGCGGATCGCCGGCTGGTGGCGTGACGCGATCGCGGCCGGGCTCGGCCGCCCGGCCGAAGAAACGCCGTTCCAGGTGATGATGGCCTACTACGCCCACCATCTGCGGACACGCACCGCCCAGGGACCCGACGACCTGGACGACCTGGACACTGCGACGCAGGCTGACATCGTGGAATGGGCACGGCTGCTGGGCGCCGAAGAACCGGTCGTGCAGGGGTGGCTGACCGCGCCGGCGCGCGCCGCGGTCAGCTGGGTCGCCACCCGTTTCGGCCTGGACCACGTCTTGGCTCGCGGCCTGGCCGCGGCGTTCTTCGGCGAGCTCGGCGCCTACTTCACCGACCCCGACCGTCGCGCCGCAGCCCGCACCCAGGTCACCGAGGCCCTCCACCACACCCGCCCGCGGGTACTGATCGCGCATTCGCTGGGCAGCGCGGTCGCCTACGAAGCGCTGTGGGCCGCGCCGCACCCCCCGATCGAGCTGCTGATCACCCTCGGATCGCCGCTGGCGATGCCGCACCTGGTGTTCGACCGGCTCGCCCCCCACCCCGGGCCCCGCCGTAAACCCCCCGGTGTCAACCAGTGGATCAACATCACTGATCCCGGCGACATCATCGCCATCCCGGCGGGCGGCGTACGCACCCGCTTCGCCGAGGTGACCAGCGACCTGTCCAACGCCATCGGTGCTTTCGACTTTCACCGCTCCACTGCCTACCTCAAAAACGCCGTCACCGCCGCCACCCTGACCGCCTACCTCTAATCCCCGGCTCCGCCCCACGCCGAGTCACCGGAACCGGTCTCCGCGACCAGACAGCCGACCTCCCAGTCAAACCCAACTACCAGCCCACCGTCGGGGGGCGCGGCCACGCACGCCACATCGGCAGGCATGGCGAAGGCCGCCAACTGCTGCGCGTTCGTCAGATCCCACACCCGCACCGTCCCATCGTCGCCGCCGGCAACGGCCACGGGGCGGCCGTCCAGCACCGTGCACGCCACCGCAGCAACCCAGCCGGTGTGGCCAGTGCGGGACTCGCTGTGCCGAGTGCCGGAGTCCAAGTCTCACACCCGCACCGTTTCGTCGTCGCTGGCGGTGACGGCGACAGGCCGGCCCTCCAGTCTTGTGCACGCCACCCCACACACCCAGGCGGTGTGGCCGGTGAGCGGTTCGCAGAGCGGGGTGCCGGTGGCCAGGTCCCACACCCGCACCGTCTCATCGTCGCCGCCCGTGACGGCGACAGGACGGCCCTCAAGCACCGTGCGGGTCGCTCCATCCACTGGCCCAATGTGGCCGGTGAGCGTGGAGTGGTGGGCAGCCGCAGCTCGGCCTCGGCCGCCGCGCGGCCGCCGCGTTCGACCTCCAGCTCGGTGACGGCGGCGTAGGCGCGCGGCCGCGGCGTCGGCGGCCGCGGTCTCGCGGGCCTGCTCGGCGGCCGTCAACCGGCGGCGGATGTCGTCCAGGTCCCGGGCAGTGGTGTCGGTGGTCGCGGCGTGCGCGTCGCGTTCGACGGCTAGCTCGGCGCGCGCGGTGTCGCGGTCGTGTTCGGCGGTCAACTGCGCATCGAGCCGGACCGCGCTCTGCTGCTCGGTGGTGGCCAGCTGCGCGGCGACGTCCTCGTAGGCGGCCTTTGGCGTCCGCGTACGCCTTCCGGGCGTGCTGCTCGCGGCGCTCGGCGGCCGCGGCGTTGTTCTCGGCGGTCTGGCGGGCCTGCTGCGCCCGGCCGGTCTCCTTGCGCGCCTCGTCGGCGTCGGCGCGCGCCTCGGTGGCCGTGCCGGTCGCCAACAGCACGCCCGCGTGCGTGCGCGCATCGCCACCGACGTGGCCGTGCGGAATCTACGGCGCGGCGCAACCGCTCAGCCGTCAGACCGCCGTCGACCGACCTCGCCTGGGCGAGTCCAGAGAGCAAGCTCGTCTACGTGCACGTCGGGCCCTGTGTCAGCCCCTTCCACGGGTACCAGACAACAGTGGAAGATGATCTTGCTTAGCGTGGAATCCGGTGGAGCGGGCCCTTGCGTTGCCGCTGATCAAAGAGTTTTGTCAGTACCCCTGACCGGGTCAGCCACAGCACCGGCGGGCTCACTGTCCGCACTGCCGCGGGCGCGGCGGTGGGCGACGCCGGGGTGGCTGGCGTCGCGGACCTGGGCCCAGCCGGCCGGGCACCGGTCAACGCAGCCGGCGGCGACCACAGCGTCCAGTCCCGGGCGGCGAGTCGGTGCGCGGGAGATGAATGAGAAGCCGGGGGAGAGACGGTCCTCGAATGCTGCTTTTCCAGGGGAGCGGGTAGCGGGGGAGACAGCCGTCATCGGTTCAGCGTCGGACGCGACAGATCCACGGCGGCACGGTAGAACAGAACGCAGAAGCTCCTGGTGAGACGGTGTGGTTGCGGTGATCAACCTCGTCTACCAGGGGCTTCTCTGCGTCCGGGGGGACTCCATCGACTCGCGACCATGTTGTGATCAACCGACCCGCCGAGGATGAAAAGGGTCACTCTTGGACGGCGAGAATGCGGTCATGCCTGGACCGGCACCTGTAGATCAGTAAACATGCCACCACCGGCCAGCGACACCTCTGGACTTTTCGAGTCTTTCGCTTTCAAATAAGCCTTCGAGTATTGAATCTTATGAACATCATTTTCGCTTACCTCACTCGTGAGATCGGACATGGAAGGTGAACGAATGCAGCGATCAGAAATGAGCCGGACGTCGATCTCTACTCGCGGCAACTCACGGATCCGCGTCGTTGGAGCAGGCGGCCTTTTCAGAGCCCGTGGTGCATCGCGGGCCGTTGCCCTAATCATATCCATCGCTCTTGCGATTGCTTTCCTCCCTGGGCGCGCGCTGGCCGGTAGTGGTGAGACGGTGTTGTGCCAGTCAGGAAACTACAGTTGCCTGGCGGCCACCGGTTACGCTGGACAGAGCGTGTGGGGCTCCTGGGGGCCCGGCCACAACTGCGTCAGCTACGCCGCGTACCGGCTGTCCGCGAACGGCGCGTCCAAGCCGTGGCCGGGCGCGATCGGCAACGCATTCGAGTGGGACGAGAAGGCTCGTGCCGCCGGCGTCGTCGTTGACACGACCCCGGTAATCGGTTCCATTGCGCAATGGGACGGCGCTTTTGGCCATGTGGCTTACGTCGAGGTGGTGACCTCGACGTACATCGAGATCAGCGAAGACTCCTACATCACCGACACCTACGGGTACTCCTCGCGGCGCCGTCTCGAACGATCCGGCACGACGTTCGCGTCGGCAGAGTTCATCCATCTGAAGGACCTACCGCCAGTGGAGGAACATCCCCTCCCCGGCCCGGCCGGTACGATTTCGGCGCTGCCCCACAGCTCGCGGGTGAGTCTTCGCTGGAACGCCGGGACGAACGCGACCAACTACCAGGTGACCCGCAACGGAGCGCTGCTGGCCACGGTCAGCGGAACGACCTACTTGGATTCCCAGGTCTCGCCCAACCAGGCATACACCTATGCCGTCATCGCACGAAATTCGAACGGTGCCGCGCCTCCAACGAGCTTGTACGTGCAGACGACCACCGAGTCCGGGGACCGGGCCTATCTGCGCACGAGTAACGGCCCGGCCATGTGCGCCCGCACCGGCATCGAGTCCTGCCAGACCCTGGTCTGCCACGTCCTCACCGGCACAGGCTGGACCACCACGAACGCACCCGCCGGTGACTGGGGATACGCCTCCGACCGCTCATGGATAGCCAACACCAACGGCACAGTCTCCTACTGCCGACGTGTGGGAACCCCCGGAGACCAACTGCGCTGCGACACCCTCAACGGCACCAACTGGACCTCCCAAACATCCCCACACCTGGACGTCGGCTACTCCGACAACCGGACCTACCTACCCACCAGCAACGGCCCGGCCATGTGCGCCCGCACCGGCATCGAGTCCTGCCAGACCCTGGTCTGCCACGTCCTCACCGGCACAGGCTGGACCACCACGAACGCACCCGCCGGCGACTGGGGATACGCCTCCGACCGGGGCTGGCTGACCAACACCGACGGAACGGTTTCGTTCTGCCGACAAACCGGCGCATCCGGGGACCAACTCCGCTGTGACGCATCCATCGGCACAACGTGGATCTCGCAGACTTCGCCCCACCTCGACGTCGGATATCCCGACGCCTATTGATAAGCACAGGCCCCGACCACACGCGGTCCCGGTCGGCCGTACGACCGGACTCCGACAAGGTCATCGTCGTGGACGGCATGGTCTACCAGCTGCAACTCATGCCGCCCACCTGATCGGCTAGACCTTGGCTCCAGTTCTGGGCGAGGTCACGCAGGCCGTGGACGGCGGCCTCGGCGCCGGAAGTGAACAGCGGTATCGGCGAGTGATAATCGCGGACCGCTGCGGCTGTCTGCGGCGTCATCGCCGCCAGCATCACCGCGATCCCCAGCGCGAGCAGTTCGTTCCCGCCATGGCATCCTGCCCGCCCGCCCGCCCGCACACGCCAGCGCCGGCCGTGTGTGGCAGCGCCACAGACGGTGATCCATCGTGGGCTGGTCGGGGCGGAGCAGACTGCCGTACTCGGCGGCGCCCCAGATCCCGGACGGGACGTCCCGGCGATACGGCCACGTTGCGCAGGGGGATGACGCCGGACTCTCGAAGCTCTGCACGCGGTAGCACGTTTCTTCCGTCAGTCCGCTAGGCCGGTCACACCCGCCGCTGCCGCCTTCACCGCACGGACCTGAGCGGCGACCAGGTGATGCTGCACACCCGAGAAGATCTCGTGTGCCTCGGTCAGCGCCAGCCCCGCGGGGGCCATGACCAAGCCCTCCCGGGCGATCGCGGTGACCTGCTGCACGGTCGGCCCCGCAAGATGACCGACGGCCAGGTCCGCCGAGCAGCCGCCCTGGATGCTGGTGAATCCCTCTCCCAGATAACCGCAGACTACGGTGTCGACCGCACCACCCTGCACCAGCCCGTCCAAGCCCAGCGCGCCCCTGAGAATCAGCCGTACTGCCTCGGCTGCCGTACTCCGATCACCGCCCCCGAGGCGCCCTGCCCCAACCGTGGCACCGACGACCCCGAACCCGTCGCGCGAGCTGTCTACGAGCAAGCCTGCACCGAACCGCTCCCCGGTTCCTGCGACCACGGCGCAAACGGGCCGACCGGTCGGCCCGGCCAGCCACCACCGCCCCGGGCTCCCTCGCAGACAGCAACACGGACCGGTGCTGATCCCCCCGCGGTCTTCTCGGCACGCCGAGCAGAACCAGGCTTTCGGCCAACCCTCAGGTGCGACGAGGGATCACCATCTACCCCGCCCGCCGCCGGGTTCCAACCTGGTAGTGACCAGCGGCCCGCCCCCTGTCTGGTCGACACCCCCACGGTCGAGCGGCAAGATCACTGCCACCCCACGCCGCCATGTGCGTCCGTAAGCTCCAGATAGACGATCTCCCGGTTGAACGCCGCGATCAGCCCTCCGCCGGGGGTGATCGCCAGAGCGTTCACGCCCCCGGGCAGGGCGAATCGTGCGGCCTCCCGCCGCCCGGCCAGGTCCCACATCCGCACTGTCTTGTCGTCGCCGCCGGTGACGGCGACCGAACGGCCGTCCACCGTGGTGCACGCCACCGCCTGCACCTTGTGGGTGTGGCCTCTCATCGGGTCCCCAGTTGGGGCACGGTCAGCCAGGTCCCACACCCGCACTGTCTTGTCGTCGCCGCCGGTGACGGCGACCGAACGGCCGTCCACCGTGGTGCACGCCACCGCCTGCACCCCGCCGGTGTGACCGGTCATCGGCTCCCCGACCGGGGCGCCGGTGGCAAGGTCCCACACCCGCACCGTCTTGTCGTGGAAGCCACCGGTGGTGACAGCGACTGGACGGCCGTCCACCGTGGTGCACGCCACCGCCACCACCCCCAACTGGTGGCCGGTCAGCAGGTTCCCGACCGGGGTGCCGGTGGCAAGGTCCCACACCCGCACCTTGCGGTCATAACCGGCGCTGATGGCCACCGCCCGGCCGTTCAGGGTGGTGCACGCCACCGCCACCACCCTGCCGGTGTGGCCGAGGAGGATCCGGTTCCCAACCGGGGTGCGGGTAGTCAGATCCCACACCTTCAGCTCGTTGCTGCCAGTGACGGCGAGGGCGATCGGGCGGCCGTCCACCGTGGTGCACGCCACCGCCACCACCCCCAACTGGTGGCCGGTCAGCAGGTTCCCGACCGGGGTGCCGGTGGCAAGGTCCCACATCCGCATCGTCTCGTCGTCGCCGCCGGTGGTGACGGCGACGGGGTGACCGTCCACCGGGGTGCACGCCACCGCCAGCACCCCCTCCGTGTGGCCGGTCGGGGCACTGACTGTAGTGCGGGTTTCCAGGTCCCACACCCGCATCGTCTTGTCGCCGCCACCGGTGGTGACGGCGACGGGGTGGCCGCCCACGGTGGAGCATGTGACCGCCTCCATCCCGTCGATGTGGCCGGTGATGGGGTTGTCGATCAGTGTTCCGGTTGTCAGATCCCACACCCGCACTGTCCTAATTGCCGGTGAAGAGCCCAGGGTTCTGGACGCGCGTCGGCGGGCGGCCGCTGGCGGCACAAACTTCTTGAGATCGCCGGTAACGGCGATCGGCCGGTTGTTCAGGGTGGTGCACGAGACCGTCAACACTCTGCCGATGGGCTCTCTGAGCGGGTTGCCGATCAGGGTGCGGGTTGTCAGGTCCCACACCCGCACCGACCCGCTAAAACGCGTCGTCCCGCTGCCGGTGACGGCGACGGGGCGGTCGCCCACGGTGGTACACGCCACCGCCGAGACCGCGCCGGTGCGGCCGGTGTGGTCGATGATCGGGTCTCCGACCGGGGCACAACCGGTCAGGTCCCACATCCGCACCGTCCCGTCGATGCTGCCGGTGACGGCGACCTGCCTCCCATCCACCGTGGTACATGCCACCGCCTGCACCCCGCCGGTGTGGCCGGTCATCGGGTCTCCGACCGGGGCACAACCGGTCAGGTCCCACATCCGCACCGTCCCGTCGATGCTGCCGGTGACGGCGACCTGCCTCCCATCCACCGTGGTACATGCCACCGCCTGCACCCCGCCGGTGTGGCCGGTCATCGGGTCTCCGACCGGGGCACAACCGGTCAGGTCCCACATCCGCACCGTCCCGTCGATGCTGCCGGTGACGGCGACCTGCCTCCCATCCACCGTGGTACATGCCACCGCCTGCACCCCGCCGGTGTCGCCGGTCATCGGCTGTCCGACCGGGGTGCCGGCGGCGAGATCCCACACCCTCACTGCCCCGTCGTCCCCGCAGGTGACGGCGACCGGGCAGCCCTCCACAACGGTGCACGCCACCGCCCGCACGCAGCTGGTGGTGGGGATGGTGGTGCGCAGGCCGGTGGTGATCTGGGACCCGGTCGCCCACACCGGCCACCACGGCGGTCCACTGCCGGGTGGGGGGCGCAGTGCTAGGACAAGGTCGGGGGTGCCGTGCCGGGCGGCGTCGACCGCCAGTGCCTGCCGGCGCAGCTGCGGGGTGGCGGTGCGGTGAAGGTGGGCGCTGGTGCGGTACACCGCAGCCGCCAACCGCCCATGATCGGTGACCGCGTGGTCCAGTACCGGTTCCAGGGAGGCCGGGTCCCCATACACCAGGAACTGCGGATCGGTCAGCAGCTCATCGAGCCGGCCAGCCGCAGCCGCGTGCTCAGCAGCGTGTGACCGTCCGTAGGACCCCGCGGCCGCCCATTGGCGTGCGGTATGGCGTGCGCGGGGTTGCTGCTGGTGCTGCGGGTCGGGAGGCGGGATGAGCCGGTCGAGGATCTGCGCTTCCCATCGGGCGGTGTCGATGACTCGCGTTCCTTTCGCTCTAGCCCCGAACGCACCGGCCGCCGGCTGGGTGGTGGGCGTGGGACCCTGTGTCGAGCGTAGGCAGGGATGGCCCGGTTCGGGGGACAGCGGCGCATGTGGTGGCTAACCCGCCGAGGGGTCGGCGATGCGGGGAGGCGCGCTTTGAGTGAACCGACGCCCGGGCTGCGCTGTGTGCGGTGATCGGTTCGTTTTCCGACGGCCAGCAGGAGCCGGAGGTGACCACCCCGAAAGACATCCCCGATGCGTCACGGCTGCGTGCGGAGATGGTGTTGGCGCTTCAGCGGCTGCGCTACCAGTGCACGGTGCTGGAGGGTGGGGTGACCGCATAGCAACTGGGCAAGGCGGTGGAGGAGTTCTTGGATGCTCCGATGCCCGCGGACGGGGTGCGTGCCGTGCACGTGCTCAGCCACGGTGTGCGGCCGATCAACTTCGATGGTCTGCGGGTGCTGGGGGAACGGCGGCCAGCACAGGTCCGCCGATGTGGAGCATGGGGTGAAGGTCGCCGATGAGGATCAAGGCGCTCCAGTGACGTTGTTCCTGCTGGATGAGGGCCCTTCCCCCCGAAGTGTGGACACCCTGCGCCCTGGATCCTGGGTTCCAGGGGAAGGATGTGTCCTCGGTGGCGCTGAAGCAATTATCCGGAGGAGCGGCTGGCTGACCGCACCCCTACGGGCCGCGATCAGCTGGATCGCCAACCGGTTCGGCCTCGACCACGCCGCCACCCGCCTCCTGGCAAGGGCCCTGTTCACCGAAGTCGACACTTACTTCACCGACCCCGCCCGCCGCCGGCAAGCCCGAGACGCCGTCACCGACACCCTCACCCGTGCCCGACCGCGCGTGGTCATCGCCCACTCACTCGGCAGCGTCGTCACCTACGAGGCGCTCTGGGCCGCCCCCACCAGCCCATTGACCTGCTCATCACCCTGGGGTCACCGCTGGCGATGCCGCACATCGTCTACGGCCGGCTCGCACCCCACGACGGCGCACCAGCCAAACCCCCCAGGCGTTGGCCAATGGATCAACATCACCGACCCCGGCGACATCATCGCCATCCCCCCGGCGGCATCGCCGGAAAGTTCACCGACCTGACCAGTGCCATCGGCGCCTTCGACTTCCACCGCTCCACCGGCTACTTGAAAACCCCGTCACCGCCGTCGCCGTCACCAGCCACCTCCTGGCCACATGAACGAGCAGAGGGATCCCTAGCCCCTGGAACCACAGCCCGGCGCACCCAGGCAGGCCACGCGCACGCCGCAGCGGGCCGACTGGCAAACCCTCCTTGCAGGCCAGACACCCCGCGACCACGTCCAGCAGCCGCGGCTCACCACAGTCGGGGGCACCGAAGATCCGGGCAGGGCACTTCGACTACTGCGGCCGTCCCGATCAGCGGACCGGGGGAAGGCAAGGACGGTCGAGGGGCGGGGGAGAGGGTTCATCGACTCTCCGCTTCTCCACCAGGCGGGTGGGGGGAGGCGGCCATCATCGGTCGTCGGGCGCCGCGTGCGCGGCCTGTTCGGCAGCGTACTCGGCGGCGGCTTCGGCGGTCTGGGCGCGCTGCTCGGCGACAGCCGCCCGTTCGCGCTGCTGGTGGGCCTCGGCGCGCGCATGCTCCAGCTGGCGCCGCACCTCGCTCATCGCCGCCTCGGCGGCCGCGCGGACGGCCTGCACCTCGGCGCGTGCCTGCGCGGCGTCCTGTAGCGCGGCGTCGGCCGCGGCGACGGCGTCCGCGGCCGCGCGGCCGCGCTGCGCGGCGAGCTCCTGCGCGTCCCGTTCCCGCTGCTGGGCGTCGGCGAGCTGGTCGCAAGTCTCGGCGAGGGTCGCCTCAGCTTGCTCGGCGCGGCTGGTGGCCGCGGTATGCCGCGCGTGCTCCTCAGCAAGCTGAGCGCGTGCGATCTGCAGCTCCTCCAGCAGTCGCGCGGTCTCTTGGTGCGCCGCCTCCAGCTGCGCGGCGGCATCGGGGCGTTCCCGCTCGGCGTCGGCCGCCTGCCGCTGCGCGACCTCGCGCAGATGCCGTTCCGCGGCGGCCTCCTCCTCGGCGGCCTGCTGGGCGCGCTACTCCACGGCCATGCAGCCGGCAGACAACCCGGCCTTTGCTGTACCTGGACATCGACGGGGTCCTGAACCCGATCTCGCCTGATCCGGGCCAGTTCACCCAGCACACGATCGACGCGTTCACCGTCGGCATCTCGTCTGAGCATGGCGTTTGGCTGAAGGAATTGGCCGAGTGCTATGAGCTGGTGTGGGCCACCACCTGGGAGCACCACGCCAACGAGCATGTGGGACCTCTGCTTGGACTTTCAGAGCAGCCCGTCGTTGAGTTCTCCACCTATCGCCCTCAACCGGGCGACCCTCGCTTCCGGATCATCCAACTCCTCGAGATGTTCAAGTGGGCGCCCATCCTCCGCCACGCCGACGGGCGCCCGTTCGCCTGGATCGAAGACGTCATCCCGATGCGTATCAAGCGCCAAGCGCTGCCCTACCGAGGAATCAAGCTCATCCACGTCAACCCTTACGATGGCGTCAGGCGACACCACGTCGACAAGCTTCTCGCCTGGTCCCAACGCCGCCGCCAGTCCGGATCTGTCGACTTGCCTCATGATCAGTGAGCCGGGGACAGAAGCGTGAGTGCGGCGGAGCCGGCTGCGCGGCGCACGATTCGCGGTGGCAGGGCAGGCAGGCTGGATGGGTTCGAGCTGGCCTATGTGGATGCGGCGGGAGATGAGCGCGGCGACCGCTGGCCGAGGCCGTAACGGTTTGGTTGGAGAACGGAAGGCCGGTGCGCCGGTTCCCGTCCTATCGCGGCCAGCGAAACTATCCGGGTCTGTACTACGCGGCCATGCTGGATGCCCACGTGGAGACGAGTCGTGGCTGGAGAGCGATGAGGCGATGGTGCTGGACCACGACCCAGACGTCGTCAGTTTCGCCGCCCAACCGTTCTGGGGAGAGCCTCTCGCGGGGCATTCCCTGGGGCAGGGAGCCCCTACCACCGGAGGCGTGTGGCGCTCCTACGCCGGGCGGGGCTACGTCCTCCCCGGCCGGGAACCGTGGTTCACGGCGCGTTCCCTGCGTCAGGGAGGCTCACGGGAGTGGCGGTTTGTCGAAGGTCGCCATCACTGCCCAGTAGTTGTCGGTCTCGGTCCCCTTCTTCGCGCTCGTCTTCTTCTTGGTCGCCGGCGAGGTGGCCTCGATGCCTCCGGGGGGGCGCGGCGGGCGTCCCGGAGGGGAGCTCGATGGGCGCCGTCGTCATCGCGGAGGACAGGAAGTCACGCTCGATCGTCACGCGCTCCAGCCCCTCGGTCAGGCGGGCAACGGTCGCGGTCAGCTGGGAGATGGTCTGCTCTCCGCGCTCGTGCCGCGGCCCTCGATGGCCTCGATGAACTCGACGCGGAACTGGGTGTTGAACTTCACCATCTCCGCGCTGCTCCCCTCGCGGCGGGCGGCTCGCCGGTGCCAGCCGAACATCCAGGGTGGGTAGGCGTCTCGCTCGAGGAGGGGTTCTACTGCTTTGCGCAGGGAGCGGTGCACGACACGGTCGGCGGCGGTGGGGACGGTGATCCGGTAGTCCTTGCCCCCAGCCGTGGAACTCGGCGATGCGTGTGGGGGAGGCTGACAAGATCCGTCGGTCAGGCGGGCCGAGAGCGCGACTGGACGGTCCGACTGCCGGCTCGCCAAGTTCCTCTCCGGGCGGCGCCTGAACGGCGGGGTGTAGTCCGGGGGAGTCTGGGGTCGGCGTGTGGCGCATGCACCGGGCTTAACGACGGCGTTGCCGCGCGAACGAAACTTGCTACTGCAGGTCCTCCCACGACCAATGCGCGGCGGCGCTCCCATCGCGGCCACGCCCGTACCGGAACCGCTCCGCTCGGTCGCCGACCTCGGCGAACTGGGCGAACATTCCGGCAGCGGGCAATCGTTCGGCCAGCGCGGCGGCCTGCGTGGCTGCGCCTGCCTCGTGCAGAGCGGGCAGAAGCGCCGCGACTTCGTGGGGGCGATGGAGAGCGAGCTCCGCGGTGGCTCGCTTGGCCAGTGCCGCGACCTGTCCGTCCCTACGCGCCTCGCGCAACTCGCCCAGCACGGCTGCCACGCCGCGAGGGTCGTCGACTGTGAGGTGCGCGGCGGCTCGCTTGGCCAGTGCCGCGACCTGCCCGTCCGCACCCGCCTCCCGCAACTCGCCCAGCAAGGCCGCCACACCGAACGCGTTGTCAAGAGCGACGTGCACGCCGGGGTCGCGGGCCAGCAACACGACAACCTGGTTCCTCGCTCCCCCCTTTCGCAGCACCTCAAGTAGGGCCGCTACGCCGCTCGGGTCGTTGAGGGCGACATGTGCGGCAGCTCCTTCGACCAGCGCCGCGACCTGCTCGTCCGCCCCCGCGCTTTGCAGCACATCCAGCCCGGCCACGACACTGCTCGGGTCGTCGAGGGCGACGTGCGCGGCGGCTCGTTCGACCAGCGCCGCGACCTGCTCGTCGGCGCCCACCTCCCGCAACCTGCCCACCAGGGCCATCACGCCGCTCGGGTCGTCGAGGGCGACGCGCGCGGCGGCTCGCTTGGCCAGCGCCGCGATCTGGTCTGCCGCCGCCACCGGCCGCAGCGCCTCCAGCAGGTCCGCCACGCCGTAGGCGTCGTCGAGGGCGACCTGGGTGGCGATTCGTTCGACCAGCGCCGCGACCTGCACGTTTGCACCCTCGTTCCACAGCACCGTGACCATGTCCGCCACCCTTCGCGGGTAGTTGAGAGGGGGGTGCGCAACGACTCGCTCGGCCAACGCCGCAGCCAGGTCTGGCGTTTCCACCCGGAGTTCGTGCAGTAGGACCCCTAAATAGAGCGGGCTGGCGAGGACCAAGGGCGAAGCGGCTGTTCGTTCGACCAGCGCCGAGGCCGGGCCTGAGGCCCCCACTTCGCGCAACATGTGCACAAGGGTCACGACTCCATATTCGTTGTCCAGGGCGACGTGGGCAGCAGGATCTCGAGCCAGCAACACGGCTATGTCCTCCTCAGCCCCCACCTCCTTTAGCACCTCCAGTACGGTCACCACAGCGCTCGGGTCGTCAAGAGCGAGCCGCGTGGCGGTTCGCTTGGCCAGCGCCGCGACCTGCCCGTCCGCACCCGCCTCCCGCAACTCGCCCAGCAAGGCCGCCACACCGAACGCGTTGTCAAGAGCGACGTGCACGGCGGGATCGCGGGCCAGCAACTCGGCCGCTTGCGTCTTCGCTCCCACGGTCCGAAGGGCGTAGAGCAAGTTCCCCAGGTCGCGCGAGTTGTCGAGGGCGGCGTGCGCGGCGGTGTAGTGAGCGGGGCGGGGGTCGGTCGGGTGCAGTCGGTGCAAGCGGGTGACCAGGTTCGCAGCGGCGGCTGGGTGCCCGTGTTTGGTGGCGTTCTTCCACAGTTGAGCGGCATGCCGATACAGGCCGCGGTTCCATGCCGCTGCACCCAGACGGTGAAGGTCGGTCGGGTGGGTGTGGACGGCCGCGGCGGTCCAGAAGCTGTGCGGGGGGATCTGGTCGGCGCGATCGGTTCGGGCGCGCTGGTCGAGAAAATCGGCCATCCTGTAGCCGGTGGTGGCGCCCATGGTCATGCCGTCGCCTACGGGCGTAAGGGCTGCGGCAGCGCCCGCCAGTGGCTGAGTGGCGTAGTCCAAGGCCGCTTCGAACCAGTTCGCCGGCGCCTGCGCCTGTTGGGCCGGAGTGCAGTAGCCGGGGGCCGCGGCGCGCATGAACTCCACCGCTAGGGGAGAGTGGACACCGAGCCGCGCGGCATCAGCGGCAACGGCCAGGATCGCGCGGGCGTAGGGGGTGCCGTTCCGCCACCGGTCCAGCAGTTGGGGGGCGGCCGCGATGATCTGGGTCAGTCCGGGATCACAGGAGCGAAGGGCCGCCTGGAGCCAGGGGTCGCCGGTTCCACCGTGTGCGGTGTCGGCCAGGTGCCGGGCACGGTCGGTCTCGGCCGGGCTGCACCGCTCGGCCAGGTGGATGCGGTGGGCGAGCTTGAGCAGCTGCCGCTCTACCTGGTACCGGTCACTCTGGCCAGCGCTGGCAGTGCCGCTGACAGCGTCAGCGGGATCGGTGCGGTGCAGAGCCGGGCCGGGCGCGGCCAGGAAGGTGTCGTGGTAGGCGGGCCATATGGTCGCCACGATGACCGCCCCGGCCTGGATGAGGCGGCTGGCGTTGGCGGCCGTGAGCCCGTCGGCGCCGTTCAGGTAGCTCTGCAGTTCGTCTAGCCAGATCACGAGCCTGCCGGGCGGCCGGTCGGCCAGCTCGGTCAGCTGTGCAGCATCGCGGGGATGCAGCAGCCACCAGTCCGGCAGCACCTGCTGGACGGCGGTCAGCAGGCAGCGGGTCTTCCCGGCGCACGACCCTCCGACCAGTACGACCATCCCGCCGCGGCCGGCTGCGACGCGCAGCCAGGGCCGCAGCCCCGTGCCGGGCTGCTCGTCGATGTCGCGCGGGACGTAGGTGGGCAGGGTGTCGGGGTGGGCGCCGGGCACCTCGATCGGCACGTGCACCCCCAGGGAACGCCAGCCGGCGCCGCGGACACGAACCGCCCCGGGCACCGGTGCCGTCGCGGTGCGGGTGCGTTCCCAGGCCGCCAGCCACCGTTCATGCTGATCGCGCGGGACCCCGCACACCGCCAGGAACGTTTCCAGGGTCTGACGCTCGCAGCGGCCCTTTAGGAGTAGGTCGCTGAGCGTGCTGCTCGGCAACCGGGCCGTGCCGCTTCCGCCTGCCAGCGCACGGGCCGCCTTGCCCAGGTCGGCGTACGTGCGGCGACCGCGCAGCGTGTTCAGCGCCCCTGCCAGTTCGGTCGAGCTCTGGACCCGCGCCGGGTTCGCGCTCGCCGTGTCCTTGGCATCCGTGCTCGCCACAGTGCCTCCTGCTCGGTCACGACTCCGGAGATTCCCTCCGGACTCCGCCGGAGGTTCGGCCTGGTCCGGCGCTGCCGGGCTCCAGCCTGCCCGCCCGGCGCGGGTTTGACTGGTGTTCCTCCGGATCGCTCCGAGTCTGCGGCCGGATCCGGCCGCCATCGGCAGGCTCGATCCGTCGAACGCGGGCCCGGCCGGCCGCCCGCTCCCACCCACACTCTCGGGAGCACCAATGCGCAACCGTCTGCACCCCTACCGCACCACCCTCGCCCGGTACGCCCGCCAGGTCGTGCCCGCCGTCGTCAGCGGCGCCACCGCCGGCATCACCGGCTGGCTACTCACCTTCCTGGTCCACCACCTGTAAGCGACCACCGAGGCCCGGACGCCGGTACGTCCAACCGGGCGCCCAGCACCAGACGCGTGGCGTCCGCGGCGGTTTGTGTCGGGGCGCCACCACGCCCTGTTTCAACGCGACCAGGCCTCCGCAGTGCGCCCAGCGCACCGAAGCGCAGGCACTGCAACGCGAGCAGGACACCGCCCGGGCCACGCAGGCCGAACAGCGCGAACGCGCCGTCCGGGTCGAACAGGCCTTTCCGGTGGTCGAAGGCCCATGCCGGCGGCCTCAGGGATCCGCTGGGGCGCGCCGCGAAATCGTCACCTGATGCGCGAGCCCTTCACGGCGACTGGGCGTTCCTACGGCTCGGGGCGATGGCCGATGTACCCGCGCTAGCGGCGATCCGCGCGAAGCTGGAGGTCCGCCGGTGTTGGTTAGGCTGCCCCCGACCTTGCCGCCGAATGAACCGCGACCTCGTCGAACCCGACACCGGAAGACCGGTCATAGAGCACGAGGCATCCGGAGGTGCACCGTCAAGGCTGGGTGGGACCGGCGCGGCCGCGCGGTCCTCCGCACCATCGCCGTATGGAAAGGAGGAGGACGGCCAGTCTCGTTGAACGGGCGAGCTTACCCCTTTCGGAAAGCGCGGGAGGCGGTTGCAGCGACGCGTTGTCGGTGTCGGTGTCGCAGTCGTGTGCGCGGATGGTCGAAGTCCTCTGCACGCCTCGATTGTTGTGAGGCGTGCAGAGGACTTCGGGGTGTTGCGGGGGGCGGGGCTACTTGTGGGTGATCCACCAGATGGCCAGCTGGATCGGCGCGGCGCCGGCGGCGGTTGCGGCGCCGCGGAAGGCGGCCTGAGTGGCCTTGCGGGCGAGCCGGTGCAGGCGGTCGGGGTTTAGGCGGTCGCTGTTGCGGCGCGGCATGGCGTGGACCTTTCGGCGGCGGCCTGGCGTGGTGTGCCGGTGGCCTGGTGCCGTCGACCTGAATTGCCCGGGGATTTTCCCCGGATCTGACCGCGTTCGGGTGGTGGGGCGGGGCAGGCTGGTGGCCTGGGAGATAACGGACGGGTTGGGTTTCCCGGACGGTTTACGGTCCGGATCGGTCCGGATCCAGGTGAAGGGGTCAGTGGATGGGTGAACCGCTGGATTCGACCGAGGTATGGGCGGCCGCGGTACGGGCGTTGTGGGAGGCGGCGGGCAAGCCGACGGGTGCGGCGATAGAGCGGCAGGCCGCCGCGCAGAAGCCGCCGTTGAAGGTGACGTCGCAGCGGTGGAGCGACTGGCGGAAGGGCACGAACGTCCCCGCCGACCAGGCGATCGCGGACTGGCTGGTCACTTTCCTGCGCAGCAGGGCCCGGCAGCGGACACCGGCGTTCGTGCCGCCCGCTGATCCCTGGTGGCAGCAGGTGTGGAAGCAGGCGCGCAAGGAGCGGCAGGGCCGGGGCGGCCGTCCACCTGGCCGGCATCGTTCTGCTGTGCCGGTGGTGTGGGAGCAGGTCCGGGTGGGGGTGGTGCCCCGGGCGGCGGACTGTTTCCAGGACCGGGCCGTGGCGGGCCGGGTGGAGCGGGCGGCTGAGCAGGACGGCACGGTGGTGCTCACCCAGCAGGACGGCCGGGGGTCGACGCAGGTGCTGGCGGGGATGGGCGGGGTCGGCAAGACCCAGTTGGCGGCCGCTTATGCGCGGCATGCCTGGCAGCAGGGGGTGGGGGTGCTGGTGTGGGCGGACGCCGCCACGCGCGACGGGGTGGTCTCCGCCTACGCCGACACCGCGGTCCGGCTCGGTCTGCAACTGGCCGACCGACAGGATCCGGACCGGTCGGCGCGCGAGTTCTTGGTCTGGGCGGAGACGACGACCCAGTGCTGGTGGCTAGTGGTGCTCGATGATGTCCGCAGTCTCGGCGAGCTAAGGGGGCTGTGGCCGCCGGCGGCCGCGTCGGCGGCTGCCGGGCGGGTGGTGGTCACTACCCGGCTCCGCGATGTGTTTGAGGGAACCGACAGCCGCATCGTCACCGTCGATACCTTCACCGCCCAGGAGGCCCGCGGCTATCTGCGGGCCAAACTCGGTTCCCGCGCCGCCGATGCCGGGCAGGTTAGGGCGCTAGCCAAAGATTTGGGCTACCTGCCCTTGGCGTTGGCGCAGGCCGCGGCCTACATCCTGGGCGCCGACATCACCATCGCCGCCTACCGGGAACGGCTCGCGACCCGTCTGCTCCGCCAGGCCATGCCCTCGGGCGACGCGCTACCCAAGGACCATGAACACATCGTCACGGCCACCTGGGAGCTGTCCATCGACCAGGCCGACCGTGCTGAACCGCTCGGCCTGGCCCGGCCGGTACTGCAAATGGCCAGCGTGCTCGATCCGGCGGGCATCCCCCAAGCGGCCCTGTCCAGCCCGCCAGCGCTGGATTACCTGACCGGCTACCGGCCCGACGCACCGGCTCACACCGCACACCAGGACTCCCAAGTGAGCGGTGAGATGGTGGATGAGGCGCTTCGGCTGCTGCACCGGCACAGCCTCATCGACCACGACCGCACCGCTACCCACCGCGAGATCCGTGTCCATCACCTTGTTCAACGCGCCACCCGCGAGAATCTTAGAAGTGGCACACGAAACGGCTCAGCTCGGTTCACCCAACTCGCACACGCCGCCGCCAACGCCGTGGCGGCGATCTGGCCGAAGATCGAACGTGACCACCTCGGCCAGATCCTGCGCGCCAATACCACCACCCTGCAGGATGCCGTCAGCATCGGCTGCCTCATATCCCCTGCTACCGGTGCACACAGCGTGCTATTCCAAGCTGCGACCAGTCTCGGTGAGACGGGGCAGGTCGAAGCCGCAGTCACCGCCTACGCCAGCCTCGTCGTTGCTGCCCAGGATCATCTGAACACAGACCACCCCGACATCTTGAAAGCTCGCCACGGTCTGGCTCGATGGCAAGGCGAAATGGGGGACTCCGCTAGGGCAGTCGCCGCCTTCGAAGAGGTACTGGACGACCAAACCCGGATACTCGGCTCCCACCACCTCCAAACCTTGACCACACTCCACAGCTTGGCCTACTGGCAAGGCAAAACAGGAAATGTTACCGGTGCGGTCGAAGCCTTCCAGGAAGTTTGGGAGAAGCGAAAAAGAGTATTGGGCCCCCATCATGTCGGCACCCTTGAGGCTCGACACAATCTGGCTTACTGGAAAGGCGAGGCAGGTGACATAATCGGTGCGATCGCCATGCACGAAGAAGTGCTGGAGGATCGAAGTCGAATACTGGGCCCTGAGCATCTCCAGACACTGTCTACGCGTCACAATCTGGCCCTGTGGCGTGGAGTGTCGGATGCGCATTACGTCGTTTCAGCCCTTCGGGAGATGCTGGTCGACTTTCGCCGAGTTTTGGGACCCGAGCACCCATTCACCCTGATCGCTCGGGGAAACCTGGCGCAGTATCTAGGGGAGGCTGGGAACGCGGATGCCGCAGCCGTCGCCTTTCGAAAATTGGTAGCCGACCGGACGCGGGTACTGGGGCCTGATCATCCCCAAACCCAGGCCGCCCACCAACAAATGGTCCATTGGCAAGAAGTTCAAAGGGCCGCCACTTCAAACAGAGACATAGCGGACCGTTCGAACCACCAGGAAGGATGGTTCGGAGGGGGAGGGGCTGGGTCTGGCTAGTCAAGTCGTTCGCCGACGACCAGCTCTGCGCACGCCGCCCTACCTGTCCTAGGCCGTGTCCGGTGGATCATGTGTTGATCCAGAGTAGGGCTGTGACCAGGATGATTGCGGCCCGGTAGTTGCGGGCGAGTTTGTCGAACCGGGTGGCGATGCCGCGCCATTGCTTGAGGCGGCCGATGCAGCGTTCGACCACGTTGCGGCGCCGGTAGAGGGCCGGGTCGAACCTTGGCGGCCGCCCGCCTCGTGAGCCGCGGCGTACGCGCCCGGCCCTGCTGGTCGACGCGTTCGGGGATGGTGGCGGCGATGCCCCGCTTGCGCAGGGTCCGGCGGATCGCCGCCGAGCTGTAGGCCTTGTCGGCGATCGCCCGGTCCGGTCGGCACCGCGGCCGCCCCCGCCCCGGTCGCGGCACCCGAATCCCGGCGAGGACGTCGGGGAAGGCGGTGCAGTCGTTGACGTTGCCGGCGGTGACCACGATCGACAGCGGCATTCCGCGCCCGTCCACGGCCAGGTGGACCTTGGTGGTCAGCCCGCCCCGTGATCGCCCGAGCGCCTGACTGCTCCCCGATGCCGGGTTCGTCCCACCCGGTTCCCTTTTTTGCGGGCACCGGCGGCGTGCTGATGGGCGCGCACGATGGTGGAGTCGAAGCTGACGGTCCAGTCGATCCGCCCGACCGAGTCGTCGTGGACCTGCACGTGGGTGAGGATGCGGTCGAAGGTGCCGTCGGCGGCCCACCGCCGGTACCGCTCATAAACGGTCTTCCACTTGCCGTACCGGTCAGGCAGGTCCCGCCACGGGGCACCGGTGGCCAGCTTCCACAAGATCCCGTTCAGCACCGTTCGGTGATCGGCCCACCGGCCACCCCGGGCGGGCTGCGCGGGCAAAAGCGGCTTGATCCGCCGCCACGCCGCATCGGTCAACTCATGCCGTCGCACCATGACACAGCATCAACCCACCCCCAAAGATCGACCTCAGCCAAACACCAAGATCCACCGGACACGCCCTAGCCGGTTCGGACACTACGGCCGCACCCCGAAACCCGTCACCCCGCGCGGACGCGCTGGACATCTTTTGCGCCGTAACTGGCATCGAAACCTGCCCTACCCGCGAGTGCAGAGACGCGGGCCCATAATCCAAATGTCGTCGGCCACGGTCTCATTGCGATGCCGATCGACGGCGCCTACCACACCTCCAAGTTGGCTCTTGAGGGGCCGAACGAGGCTCTGGCCCACGAAATAGACGGCTTTGGCAGCAAGGGCCACAATCGAGCCCGGTGGATTCGCCCCCCCAGTCCGGCGAGAACCATGGCCCCTCAACAACGGCCACATAACCGAGGCAAACCCGCCTATGGCACTCCCCGCCGCCGTCCAGGTTCTTAAGGCGTTGACTCCGACGACCCGCCCATGCGGGTGCTGTCCGGCAAGGCTTCTACTTGATGACGCAACAGGCCTACGCCGAGCGGCTCACCTGCCGGAACAACGTCTTGGAGTTCTTGCCGTGAGGTAATGGCCCTCGGCGCACAGAAAGACGCATCCGGCCGGACCGAGCGCAATGTAGCGGGTAGCGCAGAACGACGGCTTCGCCCACGACGGCTGGGAAGGCTATCCCCTGCCGGTGTCAAGATGACCTCGACCTCGTAGCTGTGCCCGTGCTGGCGGGAGCACTTGTGCTCAGGCGGCAGGCCCGGCAGCTGGTGACCTGCCTCGAAGTCGAACCTCTTGCCGATGGTGAAGGCACCAGTCGGCAACGAAACAGTACTGAAATCCACGCTGGTCCCCTCGGAAGGAAACCGGTAACAGGGCGGCTCTGGCTCCTCCAGTCAAAGGGCTCACGCACCGGCCGCCCAGGGGACAGACTGAGCCAAAGGTTGAAACCGGTGAAAGCCACAGGAGAGGACTCCATGGCGGGCACGAAACGGCCTCCCAACCGCGCCCTTGCAGCACTCCAGGACGAAGCGGGTTGGAGCAACGCCCAATTCGCCGCCGCGGTGAACCGGCTTGGCCCCGAGGCGAGCATGCGGCTCAACAATGACAAGAGCGCGGTGGCGCACTGGCTCACCGGCACCCTCCCCATCCCGCGTGCGCGCCCGCTGATCTGCGAGGCCCTGGCCCGTCGCCTCAGACGCCCCATCACAACCAGCGCCGCAGGATTCGGGCCTACCCCCGAGACCGAGATGATGGTTGCGACAGCGTGACCAAACTGGTCGGCTTAGGGAGCGCGGACATGGACCCGACAAGGAGGGCTGCGCTCGGGGCGATCGGGCTCTACTCGGCGGCGCTGGCCATCCCCCGCTGGCCCGATGTCACCGACCGCTTCCACCGCCTGAAGACCAACCCGCACGTGCGCATCGGCGCCGGCGACGTACAAGCCGTACGATCGATGACCGACCACCTCTCCGCCCTGGATGACCAGTTCGGCGGAGCTGCGATCAGGCCCCTGGCCGCCGCCTTCCTGGTCAACACCATCGCCCCCTACCTGCATGCCGACGCCACCGCTACAATCCGGGCCCAGATGCTGTCGGCGGCCAGCGACCATTGCTACCTGACCGGATACATGGCGATGGACGAGCGCGCCGACGGCCTCGCCCAGCGCTACTACCTGCTGGCTCTCGAACTCGCCGGCCACGCTGGCGATCACCTGACCTACTGCACCACACTCCGCGGAATGAGCGTCCAAGCCGTCGACCTCAGGCACACTGCCGACGCACTACGATTCGCCGAAGCCGCCTCCGCCGCCTCGCCCAACGCAGGCCCACGCATGCTCGCCTTCCTTGCCGGCCAACACGCGCACGCCGCTGCCCAAGCCGGCGACCGCACCACGGCCCTCACACAACTGAAGACCGCCGAGAAAGCGATGGACCGAGCAGAATCCAGATCCAAGGCGCTCGGCTCCTACGACCCCTCCTCGCTGCACTACCACATCGCCCAGGTCCGCTATGAGCTCGGCGATCTAAGCCAGGCCATCACCGAACTCGACAAGGCCCCGCAGGCTCCGCCCCGACATCTACCGCCGGACCCGCGTACGACACCTGGGCACCCTTGCCGAACGGAGACTGGAGATCGGCCACCTGGAAGAGGCCTGCCAGGGCTGGCACAAGATGCTCGACGACTACCTTCTCGTCCAATCCGGCCGATGCGACGACAGACTCCGCACCATGCTCAGTTCCATCCGTCCCTACAGCCACAACACCCACGCCCGAGACCTCTACGAACGCGCCCAATCCATAGCCAAACAGCGACATCGTCAAATGCGGCCTCGAACAACCTGACTGCCACGTGATCCCCCACGGCTTAGACCTGCGAGGGAAGTGGCTGAGGCGATCCGATCCCGTTGGATCATGTGCTGGCGAATCCCGCGATTTGTTATTTCTGCACGGACGAGTGGATTCGTCCCTTCCGGTTGTCGAAGGACGGATCCACTACTTCGGTGAACGGCGGCGTGATAGCCATCACCGATGGTGGGCAGCCTGCGCCAGGATGGCCCAATACGCTGGGAGGGCGTGCCCGGCCGAGCGGGCACCGGATCACACGCGGTCAGCCGCACGTCCCAACCCGCTGACGCCGGACCGACGAACCAGCGGAGACTTCTATGAGCGCACCCACCTGGCAACTGCTGAACCGGCTTGTGGCGGGGGAGGACCTGACGGCCGCCGACACCGCGTGGGCGATGTGTCAGGTCATGGACGACGATGTCGATCCCGCCGTTCTCGCCGGGTTCCTGGTGGCGCTGCGCGCCAAGGGCGAGACCGCGCAGGAGATGACCGGCATGATCGAAGCCGTCTTGTCCGCCGCGGCCCCGCTGCCGCTCAGCAGCGACGCCGTCGACGTGGTCGGCACCGGCGGCGACGGGGGCCCACACCGTCAACATCTCCACCATGGCCGCGATCGTGGTGGCCGCCGCCGGAATCCCAGTCGTCAAGCACGGAGGCCGGTCGAGCTCATCCGCCTGCGGCTCGGCGGACGTACTGGAAGCGCTCGGCGTCTCTCTCGCGCTGTCACCCGCGGCGGCGGCGCGCTGCCTGACCGAGGCCAACATCTGCTACCTGTTCGCACCCAATGTCCACTCCGGGCTGCGGCACGCCCGTCCCGTCCGCCGCGCCCTGAGCGTCCCCACCGTCATCAACTACATCGCGCCGCTGGTCAACCCGGCCCGGCCCCGGGCCGCCTGCGTCGGATGCTCCAATGCCTATGTCGCGCCCGTGCTCGCCCAGGTGCTCGCCGACCGCGGCTGCTCGGCGCTCGTGGTGCGCGGCCACGACGGTCTCGACGAGATCTCCACCGCCGCACCGACCCACGTGTGGGTCGTGACCGGCAACACCGTCACGCCCACCACCATCGACGCGGCCGAATTCGGCCTTCCCCGGTCCGCTCCGGGGGACCTGCGGAGCGGTGACGCCCCCCCCACAACGCCGCCGTCGCACGCCGGATCGTCGAAGGCGACACCGGGCCGGTCAGGGACGCCATACTGATCAACGCGGCCGCCGCGATCGCCACCTACTACGGGCTGGACGGCGATGTGCACGCCTGCATGGCCGCCAGCCTTAGGGAGGACAAATAGGGCCAAGAGCCCTGCGCTACAGCACCGTCAAGGTTGGCAAGAACAGTAAATTCATGCCCGCTCGCCCCGAGCAGCAGGCGTTCGAGTTCCCTGCGGTGGCCTCTGTGCTTTACTACGCCGGCCCCAGGCCCTGTTCCAACTTGAACAACGCTGGTGGCGAAGCCGCGCCGTTCAACTGCCGTGGGTGATCAGCCCGGTCACTGATTTGCTGCTGGGTCAGATGATGACGACCATGGCGCGGCCAGCGCCGGCCGACGAGAGCACCGCAGTGACGGTATTGCCAGTCTTTGCAGGGCAGGGACCACTCCACCTCAGGCAACTGCCCGCCAGACGAAGTGCTTCCTGTCCGGATCTGGACAGACCACAGCGTTCGAGATAGATCATTCGATTTCAGGGTAGTAGCCATATTAACACTGATGTGCAGGGACTACGAGCAACGAGAGGCCCCTCATTAAGGGCGCCCAGACGACCCACATAAAGAGGTCTACGCGCACAAACTTGGCCACGCATGTATCGGCTTCAAAGGGAACTTATTTTGATACAAGAAGCCCACGCCCTACTGCAAACCAGTATTCATATAAAACCATTTGAAAGTAGTGAATAGATGGACAACAAATCCTTCAACCGAGATGCAATAAACTACGATATGACCGGTTCGGTGTCGGGTTTCTTGAAGAGCGCAAGTGCACGTAGCGACCAAGCAGCCCTGATTCACGATGGTCAGACATGGTCGTATGCAGAAGTATTAGAAGAGGCACGTCGATGGGCCTCTCGCCTGCGCGAATGTCTGCCATCACAGCCGGTACAAAGAATGGGAATCTTTGTACACACCGGTACGGCTGAACATGTGGGAAAGATAGCAGCTTTGCTGGCGGGTATCACATTCGTACCATTGAATCCGAAGTTCCCCGCTCAGCGTATAGCGGAAATAATAGAGCAAGCCGGCATCTCAATTATCATCGTTGACGGCCAAGCTGCCAAGAAGCTCGGTGAGATCATTGACCGTCTGAGAGTCAAACCCACGGTGATTCTTCCAATGGGAGGGGACAGGGCCGCTTCGCGGGAGGATCAGAGCCCCCATTGTCGACGAAGTCGACCTCGCGAAAGCGCCTCCGCTTCCATTTGAGGAAATCGCGCTACCGAAAGCTAGTGACATTGCCTACATCATGTTCACATCTGGTAGTAGCGGGCGACCTAAAGGCGTTCCGATATCTCATCGTAACTTGATGGCATACATACATTCTGCTGGGCAGCGATACGATTTCGCACACACGGATGTATTTGCACTCACCTTTGACTCCACTTTCGATCTATCGATATTCGGACCCTTTATGGCGTGGGAAAGCGGCGCCTCTGCAATCACGATGCGACCCCAAGACGTTTCCAACCCTGTTCATTTTATAAACGAAAACGAGGTGAGCGTCTGGCTCTCCGTTCCCTCCGTTGCCAAGGCTCTAATAAATGCCGCAGCTTTGCGCCCGTGGAGCCTGCCGAGTCTGCGGTATAGCCTGTTTTGTGGTGAGGCACTTCCTCAATACTGCGCGTCCGCCTGGCAGCAGGCTGCGCACAACTCAACCGTAATAAATATGTACGGCCCCACTGAGGCAACGATTTCAGTATCCGATTATGTTTGGAACCAAGAAACTTCACCTGAGCAATGCGTGAACGACCTAGTTCCAATCGGCCACATTTACACGGGTCATCATGTGATTATTGTTGACGAAGCGAATCAAGATGTTCCAATAGGGGACAGGGGAGAATTGTGCATTGCAGGACCTCAGATTTTTTCCGGCTATCTCGATAGCGACCAGAACAATCAACGCTTTTTGCATCGTTCCGAGGGCGGCCAGCTTAGGAAGTACTACAAGACTGGTGATATCTGTGAGATTCTAAGCGACGGATCGATAGTATACGTCGCTCGTACCGACCACCAGGTAAAGCTCAGTGGCTACCGTATTGAGCTGGGCGACACGGAAGCCACATTGAGAAAGCTCGGCGCGACTGACGCGGTCGCCGTTCCCTGGCCGCCAAACGAGCCAAAATTCCTAGTTGCTGCAACGATCGGCTTTTCTAAAGATATCGAGGCCGTAAAGCAAGTATTGCCCGACTACATGATACCTCAGAAAATTGTAGATCTCGACGCAATGCCTCTGAATGCAAACGGCAAGATCGATCGCAAGGGTGTAGCGGAGCTCCTGGTGGAAGCTCTCCGGCCGGCCGAGGTCGCTACATCGAAACTCTCCCTGGAAGACGTAAAGTTACTTGTGGCGCAAGCCCTGGGGGAGGATCCGAGCAATATATCCGATGATTCGCATTTACACGAGCCAGGCAGTTGGGATTCTCTGGGTCATATCAGCGTCGTGGCGGCCTTAGAAACTCGGCTGGGGGTCCGAATCGACGCCGTACACGACCACGAGTTGCGCTCTATCCAAGGCATCTTCGCTTTCGCGCACGGGCGTACGGAATCGCGACAGGTGAATCGAAGCCTTCGGGGATTGCTTGTTACGGAGACTTCCATCGCGAATAGCGACGTAGGCAACGGCTCTCTCTCCTATTGTGGATACGACCTAACCGATCTGCTTGCGAGCAACTCGACCTTTGAACACGTGTCGTATCTTCTTCTGAATCACGAACTGCCGGATAACGCCCAAGCGCTTGCCTTTCAGCAACAGTTGGCGCAGCGAAGGACAATCTCACTAGCGGCTATGGAGACTCTTCGTATCTGTGCGCGCGTTGGCACGCATCCCCTGCCTGCTCTCGTAACCGCGATATCGGTCCTGAATGCCGAGATCTCTGTAGTTCGAAATGGCCTTTCCGTCCAGTCTTTGACGGAAGTCGGCGAAGCCGGCATGGATCTCATCGCTCAGCTTCCTACGTTGCTCAGTGCCTATCACATGCTTCGGCTGAGGAGAGAGCCCATACCGCCTAGACTGGAGCTTCCGCACGTAGCGAACATGTTGCACATGTTCGGTCTTCCTGTTAGCGAGCGAAATATCGACGTCATAACTAAGGACTTCATTATTCACGCAGATAATGGAACCACGGCGTCAACCTATGCGTGCTTAGTGGCAAACAGTGCTCACACCACCGTTCATGCAGCTGTTGCTGCAGCAGCTGGTGTGTTCTCGGGTGCACGTCATGGGTATGCCTCGGAAACGGCCTATGCCCAGCTGGCGACTTTGGAGGGGCCGGACGCCGTCAGGGCGTACGTCGAGCACCGCCTGGATGACGGTGAATTGGTCGACGGTATCGGGCACGCTATCTACGGAAGGGCGGGCGACCCGCGTCTGGCGCCGTATCGACAGGTCGCAACGCAGGTTGCACTAGAAGAGGACAACGTGGGTGGGCTAGAAAAGGCCAATGCGATGTACGATACTGCCTCCTCAAGGCGGGATGGCGCCCAACCAAACTACGATCTCTTTGGTGGACTTCTTTATGAATCACTTGGATTGTCGCTCGACCTATCCGCACCACTGCATATTTGCTACCGAGTAGTCGGATGGATCGCACATATTCTTGAGGAGCGAGCGACCGGGCAGCCACTTGTGCGCCCCGATGCACGGTACGTCGGGCATGCATCCCGACCCGTTATCCCGCCTTCCGGTTTGACATAGATAAGGAAGCTAGCCCGCATGAATAACTCTCTAGTGTCTGTCCACGATGAATGGAGCCCTCTTGAAGAGGTGATCGTTGGCACTGCCTTGGGAGCCAGGGTTCCTAGTTCCGATAGGGGTCAACACACGATCCGATGCCCGGACCTCTCAGCAATTCCCGAGGGCCCCTTCGACCCTCGATGCATAGCAGAGGCTGAGGAGGACATCGCTGGATTGATCGCCTTGCTGGAGGCGCAAGGCATCAAAGTTCGTCAGCCTGTTGTGCTGGATCATTCGCGAGAATACTCGACTCCGGATTGGAAGTCCGATGGGATGCACGCGTTTTGCCCACGGGATGTATTATTGGCTGTCGGAAGAACAATTATCGAAACGCCGATGTCACTTCGCTCTAGGCAGTATGAGTCGCTCGCCTATCGGCCGATACTTCGGGAGTACATGGACAGTGGCGCTCGATGGATTTCTGCACCTAGACCGGAGTTGAAGGAATCCGGATATAACAGGCGTGACCGGTCACTACTCGCTGTTCTCGAAGAGGAACCGGTGTTCGATGCCGCCAATTGTCTACGCATCGGAAGTGACATCCTCTTCCTTGTGTCTGATTCAGGAAATCTGAGCGGAGCTAAATGGCTTCAGACCACCCTCGGAGAGAGGTATCGCATTCATCCATGCGAGAATATTTATAAATCAACGCATATTGATACAACAATTATGGCACTCCGGCCGGGCCTCTTGCTTGCAAATCCTGCACGTGTCAGCGAAAAGACAATTCCAGACGTGCTGAGTAAATGGGATGTGATCCTGGCGCCAGAGCCGGTAGATACCGGGTTCTTAGGGTATCCCTTCAGTTCTCCTTGGATCAGCATGAACGTTTTAAGCATTTCTCCAGATTTGGTGATAGTCGAACAATCGCAGACCGAACTCATTCACATACTGGAGAAGAGAGGGATTACTTGCGCTCCTCTTCCCTGGCGTCAGGGAAGATCGCTTGGAGGCGGTTTTCACTGCGCGACGCTGGATGTGCGGCGAACAGGTAACTTGGAAAGTTACAGGTTATGATGGCTTGCCATCGGCCCACTACATCGAAGCTTACAACCAACGCTGCCGTTCCTTCACTTAAACAAGATCGCCGACGATATCTTTGAATGCTCCGAGGGTGACCAATGGCGATCACGGAGCCTTTTTTATCCTCGGGTGAGCTCGTAGTTCTGTAGGACGGCAATGGCCTTGACCAGGTGGCTGGCCTTATGGGGCTGCAGCGGAGCTTGCGGAGGATTCGCCATGATCTGAGCTGCGCGTTTGCGCGTTTGCCGGGGCCGCGGTGCTTGGCGTGCGCCCGGTGGGCCTGCTTCTGCGAATCCGGCTTGTTCTTGAGGGTCCGCTGTCACCCAACCCCTCTGACGCCCGCTGGACTCCGCCTCGGACCGTGATGCTGCTCAGCCCGGCCGACGCCCCGCTGCCCCTCACCGGCGTCGATAACCTCACCCGCCGGGTCCGTGCCGCCGGGCATCTGACCGAGCGGCAGGCCCGCCGCGCACTGTGGTTCCTGCAGGGCGAGCAGATCCCGCAACGGCAGCCTGACGGCGCCGTGGCGCTGCGGCCGGTCGTGCACTACCTCAGCTTCGCCCTCCAACCCGCCCCCGCCGACGAGCACGCCGACGTCGGCAAGGATCCGGTCGACGACGCGGACCTGCCTCCGCAAGCGCCCCGCCGCGATCACCGCATGACGACCGCACTAGAACGGCGCCTAGATCGTTGATGGGAAGTATCGGTGTTGGTCAGTGGTCCCTACCGTTGACGTATCCAGCCCGTCGTAGGGTGCGGATGCCCCGGCAGGGGCGGGTGTGGCTTTCAGTGGTCTGCCGTTCATGTGTGGCTTCCTATGACTTGCCGCCCGCTCCTGCGTGACGGACTCGGCCTCTGATTGAGAGTTGCGAGCGCATCGCTGTGTAGGGACCTGACGGCGAGGTCGTCTGCGGGCTGGACCGAGAAACCCTCAGGTGGGAGGCATGGTTGGAACGCGCGTGGGCCGGGATGGACATCGGCCGCCAGTATCACCACGTCGCCGTGGTCGACACCGAGGGCGAGCGGTTGCTGTCGCGGCGGGTGGCCAACGACGAGACGGCGTTGCTGGAGGTAATCGGCCAGGTCATGGATGTGGCCGGGCAGGTGACCTGGGCGATCGACCTGAACAGCAGCGAGTCGGCGCTCCTGTTGACCTTGCTGCTCGATCACGACCAGAGGGTCGTCTACGTGCCCGGGATGACCGTCAACCGGGCCGCCGAGGGCTACAAGGGTGCGGGCAAGACCGACGCCAAGGACGCTCTGATCATCGCCGATCAGGCCCGGATGCGCCGCGACCTGACCATCCTGGACGGCGATGACGAGCTGATCGTCGAGTTGCGGCTGCTGGTCGCCCGCCGCCGCGACCTGGCCGCCGACCGCACTCGCGCGGTCAACCGGCTGCACGACCAGCTGCTGGCCATCTGCCCCGCGCTGGAACGGGCCCTGGAGCTGACCAACCAGGGGCCGCTGGTGCTGCTGACCGGCTTCCAAACCCCGGCCGCGCTGCGCGAGATCGGCATCGACGGCCTGACCGACTGGCTGCGGGCCCGCAAGGTCCGCAGCGCCGCCGCGCTGGCGGCCAAGGCCGCCGCCGCGGCTGCCACCCAGCACACCACATTGCCCGGCGAGCAGATGGCCGCCCGCCTGGTGGCGCAACTCGCCGAGGGGGTGATCACCCTCAACGAGCAGCTCAAGGACCTCGACCAGCTCATTGAGGACCGGTTTCGCCGCCATCCGTCTGCCGAGGTGATCATCAGCATGCCCGGCATCGGAGTCCTGCTGGGCGCCGAGTTCCTCGCCGCCACCGGCGGCGACATGGACCGGTTCGCCTCGGCCGACCAGCTGGCCAGCTTCGCCGGCGTCACCCCAGTACCCCGCGACTCCGGCCGCGTCCACGGGAACCTGCACCGGCCCCAGCGCTACAACCGCGCGCTGCAACGCGTCTTCTACACCTCTGCTCTGATCAGCATCCAGTCCTGCCCCGACTCCAGGCGCTTCTACGACCGCAAACGCACCGAGGGTAAACGTCACACTCAAGCCGTGCTCGCACTGGCCCGACGACGCGTCAACGTGCTGTGGGCCCTGCTGCGCGACGGACGCGTCTACCAACTCACGCCTCCCTTGCCCGCTGCGGCTTGACAACGTCATTGAGAGTCGTAGGCGATCAGTGAGCGTTTGACGGGTGCGCCGGTGAGCCAGTTGTGCCAGATGGTGGCGTTGAGGGCGCAGATGCGCTGGCAGACGCGTGTCCAGAGTCCTTCGGTGGTGCGGGCGGCGTGGCGTTCCAGCCCGAGTTGGTTCTTCAGTGTCCAGATGACCGCCTCGATGCGCTGGCGCAGCCAGCCGGGGAACACCGCCACCGGCGGATCGGGTTCGTCGGCGCGCCGGGGCCGGATCAGCACATGGCCCAGATCAGCGGCGGCCTTTTCCACTCCGGCTCCGGCGAACCCCTTGTCACACACGATCGGGCACGGCCCCGGGGCGGGCGGCTGGACGTGCAGCAGGTGGATCGCCTGCAGCCGTTCGTCCAGTTCCTTGGGGTGGGCCAGGCTGAAGGAGCACACCGCGCCCTCGGCGGTGGTGATCAGCATCAGTTTGGCGTCCCAGTAGAAGGCGTGGTGGGACTTGTCCATGCCGTAGCCGGCGATCTCGCCCAGGCCCGAGCGGTGCACGGTGGTGCGTGAGGCGCCGCAGCGCACCGGGGTGCCTTCCATCAGCCGCACCCGCTCCTGCCAGGAGGGCGTCTGACGGACCAGCCACGCCGCCGCGGCCAGCAGCAGCGGGGCGGCACCGCGCAGATGCCGGTTGTATTCGGACTGGCAGGGAAGACGCGGGAACAGGTGCCCGATCCGGGCCGGGGCCAGGCGCAGCCACCGGTGCTCGGCATCGCACCCCAGCAGAACCTGCGCGACGGCCACGCAGACCAGCTCGGCATCGCTCAGCAGCCGGGCACGGCCCCGCCGCCGCACTCGCCGCGAAGGCAGGACGTGATCGTCCAGATGAACATAGAGTGCCGTCAGAAGGGCGTCCAAGTCAGTCTTCACACACCGACCATGGGCGCCCTTCGCCGTGCCCGCACCCAGCTCAACGATTTCCCATCAACGATCTAGACGGCGCGCCTGTCGGCGGCCCGCTGCGAGCCCCCGCAACTCCTGCCCGCCGCCCTCGAACATATCGACCACCTAGTTGTCCTGTCTCGTGAGGTTGGGGACGCGGCTGGCGGGTGATTGTCCTGCCAGTGCGGTGTGTCCGCGGTGGACTCTCCTATGTTCCGTCAAGTAGGAGTGCCGTGGTGGCGGTCGCGTTGAGGTGTCGGTAGATCTGTCTGGCGAGGTAGCGCTTTAGGCAGCGTCGAATCTCTTTTCTGGTGCGTCCTTCAGCGCGGCGGCGCTCGACGTACTCGCGGGTGGCGGGGTCGTGGATCATGCGGGTGATGGTCGCCATGTGCAGGGCGCGGTTCAGGCGTCTGTCGCCGCCCCTGTTGAGTCGGTGGCGGACCGTGTTTCCCGATGACGCGGGAATCGGGTTCACCCCCGCCAGGCAGGCGAAGGCGGCCTCTGAGCGCACCCTGCCGTGGTGTGACCAGGTGGTTAGGCAGACTGCTGCGGTGACCGGCCCGATCCCGATCTTGTCCAGCAGCCCAGCCGCAGGCGTGGAGCGAACCAGGACCTCCATCGTTTTCTGGTTGGCGGCCAACTCTTCGTTGAGGGTGACGATCCGCTTGGCCAGACGCTCCGCCTCAGCACGGGCGGTCGCGGCGGCCAGCGGCTCGTCGCGGGCGCGCCAGCGGGAGATGTCGATGATCTGCTGGTTGCTCAGCGGGTGGCGAGCGTCGACCCCGAGGTCGACGGCCCGCACGAGCGCGATCAGCGCGTTGACGGCAGCTGTGCGTTCTGTGGTCATGTGGTCTCTGGCGGCCAGCAGGACCCGCAGTGCGGCGCGTTCACCGTCGCCATGGCGCGGGTGCCGCAGTTGGTCTTCCTCCAGGGGCAAGGTGGCCTCGGCGATCCTGCGGGCGTCCAGCGGGTCGGACTTGCCGACCCCACGGTGAGCGCGAGCGTTCATCCGCGGCGCCTCGAGGACCTGGTAGCCGGCCTCGGCCACGGCATGGGCGAACCGGGCGCCGTAAGTGGCGGCGCACTCGATCACCCACAGGGCGGCAAGGTCGCCGCCAGTCCGGCGGGCAGCCCAGGCGATCGCGCGGGTCATGCCCGCCTTGGTCGTGGGGAACTCGGCCGAATCGATCTGCTGCCCGGTAGCGGCCAGGATGGCCAGAGCATGGTTGCGGGCGTGGGTGTCCACCCCGATGACGAACGGATGGTTGTGCGCGGCGATAGTCACGGCGGTCGGAAGCCCTTCCTGTTCCAGGAACACGGTCCGGCCGCTTGCGACCGGCGCCGGCCTGGGGGAAGTCACTTCGGGGCAGCACTGTGACGGGCCACGACCTGACGGTCGGGCAATCTCCTGATCAGGACACCGAGGTGGGCCAGGTGGCGCCGGCCGCTCCGTCCCAAGGACGGACAAGTCCACCGAAATGCACCCTGGTGGGGCCAGTGATGGTATGAGTCACGACTTAAGCCGGAGCAACCGACGCCTACTCTGACCGGCCAGTCCCAGACCAGCCACCTAAAGACTCACAGTGATTGTAGAGGTGCAGCCAGGGGGTGAGTGCGGCGCGTCGTTCGGTTTCGCTGGTGTAGGGGCGGGCGTAGGCCCATTCGTCCAGGAGGGTGCGGTGGTAGCGCTCGACTTTGCCGTTGGTCTGGGGTCGGTAGGGGCGGGTGCGCTTGTGTGCGATGCCGTCGGCGGCGAGTTGGTCGCGCCAGGGGTGTGAGCGGTAGCAGGCGCCGTTGTCGGTCAGGACCCGGCGGACGGTGATCCCGGCGTCGGTGAAGAATCGGTGTGCGCGCTGCCAGAACGCGGTGGCGGTTTCCTTGCGCTCGTCGGGCAGGATTTCGGTGTAGGCCAGGCGGGAGTGGTCGTCGATGGCGGTGTGCAGGTAGCCGTGGCCGAGCCGGGGTTTGCCGCCCGTGCGGCGGGTGCCGGTGTCGGTGCGCTGGCTGTTGCGGGTGCCGATGGCGCGGCCGTGCGCGCGGTGGCCGCCGCCGTCGGGGATGTTGCCGAGCTTTTTGATGTCGATGTGGATGGCGATGCGGGCCGGTCCCAGCCGGGCGGTGAAGCGGAGGTTGACGATCCGCCGCTCGATCCGCTTGGACATGCGGGCCGGGCTGTGGTGCGGGCGGCTGGAGCGGTCGGCCATCCCCGCCGCCCCTGACTGCCGGTAGCGCTCAGCCCAGCGTTTGGCGGTGGTGTGGGAGACCTGGAACCGCTCGGCCGCTCGCCGCAGCGGCCAGCCCTGGTCCACGACACAGCGGGCCAGCTCCAACCGCCCGGCCGGCGCAAGTTTGGCGTTAGCGTGGACCACGAGGACCTCCAGGACGAGATGTGCATGTTGTGGTGACACACACCTCGCCAGGAGGTCCTCGTCTATTTCAAGCTCATCGAGCCGTGTCGCCGTCACCAACGTCCATGGTCACTACAGCTAGTGGTCGGGGTCGAAGCCGCAGCGGCGGTGCCCGTTAGCCGGTCATGCTCTACGTGTACGTGCCTGGGTCCAAGGGCCAGCCCTGCGTCGTCCGAAGGCTCACGTCCCCGCCACCGCCGGCCCCCGCCACGTCAGAGGATGAGTCCGCATGATGGCCACGACCACGACGCTGCCGTGAAAGGAGCTACGACGCCGAGATATAGCGTTGGCGCACTGCGGCCGGTGGGCCGGGCATTGCGCGTGTCTGTGTGGTCATCACCCTGTCGCTGGCGGGGCCAACTCGGACGCGTCAGGGAGTGACATGCCCATAGGCAAGACCGGGTCGGCTTCTCAAAGAGTCCGGCAGGCCCGGCACCTCCGGCTACCGTGGGTTAGTGCGGTCGGGGGTGGCGGGATGTTAATTGTGGGAGATCGCAACGTCCTTGATCTTCCCTGAAGTGCGCTGTGATGGAGCGAAGGATGCTGTCTGACCTGCGGATTTGCCGAGAGACGGCTTCCCTTGGGCTTGATTCACACCGAAGAGGTCACTGGGTCGAACCCAGTATCGCCCACCCCAAGTTTCCGCAGGTCAGAGCGTCGTCAACGGCTCGATCTCGTGTGTTCCAATGAGCTGCTTCGTAGTCTCGGGAGCCAGTTTCGGGAGCCACCGTACGCTTCGCAGATTCCCGAAGCGCTCATCCAGACGGTCGATCACCGTGACCGGGTCGTCCGAGGTCGGTCGAGAGGCTGGCAGCGTGCGGGCTGGGGAGGCCAACGCTTGCGCTTGACCCTGGGGGAGTCATGTGCCTACGCGTGCCTGAAAACTGTGAGCGGTACCGGTCGGCCATCCACGATGATGAACCTCGTGTCCTTGGCCCAGACTCTGCTGCGCTGAAGCGCCGTGTTTTCGGTAGAGGCTTTAGGTTGTGGCTGTGACCGGCAGTTCTGTGTGGTTCTGGCGGTAGTAGCGGGCCTCGTATTCGTCGGGTGGTACGTGGCCGATCTCACCGTGGAGTCGGGTGGTGTTGTACCAGTCCACGTACTCGGCGGTGGCCAGCTCGACGCCGGTCAGGTTCTTCCACGGCCCACGCGGTTTGAACAGCTCGGTCTTGTACAAGCCGATCGCCGACTCCATCAAGGCGTTGTCGAGCGCGTCGCCGACCGTGCCGATGGAGGCGTCAATCCCAGCGTCGACCAGGTGCGTGGTGAACCGGAAAGAGGTGTACTGCGACCCCGCGGCCCTGTGGTGCACCAGGCCGAGCCCGGCAGGGCGTCCGGCCCGGTCGCGCCGCCACAGCGCCATGTCCAGTGCATCCAGCACCAGGCGGGTTTGATGTACCCCGTGTTGAGTGGAGTCGCGTTGCTGGACTTCATACCGGTTGGCGGGTCGGACAGAGCATCTCGTACTCGATGGGGGTGCGCATCCCCAGGGCGCTGTGGCGTCGTTGCCGGTTGTGGAAGATCTCGAGGTAGTCGAAGATCGCGTTGGCGAGTTCGATGCGGGTCTTCCAGCGCTGCCGGTTGAGGAGTTCGACCTGCATGCGGCCCCAGAAGGACTCGATGACGGCGTTGTCGAAGCAGTCGCCGATCGATCCCATCGAGGGAACCGGGCCGGACTCTTGGGCGCGGCGGGTGAACACCCAGGAGGTGAATTGCACCCCGTGATCGGAGTGGATCAGCCCACCCGGCTGCGGGGCGCGGTTCTGGATGGCCATGCCGAGCGCGTTGGTGACCAGCGTGGATGTCTGGGTGGAGTCGATGGACCAGCCGACCACGCGGCGGGAGTAGACGTCCAGGACGACGCAGCAGTACACCTTGCCCTCACGGGTGGGGTGCTCGGTGATGTCGGTGACCCACAGCTTGTTGGGGACATCCCAGTGGAAGTCCCGATCGACCAGATCGGCCGCGGTCGGGACCTGCGGGACCGGACGGCGTCGCCGGCTGCCGGGCAGGCCGCGGATGCCCTCGCGCTGCATCAGCATCTTTATGGTGCCGTGCCATACGACCAGGCCGCTGCCCAAGGTGAGCTCGGCATGGATACGACGTGCGCCGTAGGTGCCACGAGAGGCGGCGTGGATCTGCCGGATCCGCTCGGTCAGCCATGCGTGCCGCAGCGATCGCGGCGAGGGCGACCGGCTTCGCCAGGCGAAGTAGCCCGACTCTGACACCTCCAGCACCCGGCAGGCGACCTGGACCGGCAGACCTTCGCTCGCCAGCACCGCGATCGCTTCGAACCGCCTTTTGGGGGCACCACCTCTCGCACCACCTCTCGCACCAGCTCGATCGCCCGCTTGGTGACCGACAGCTCGGTCTCCAGCTCCCGGATCCGCTTACGGGCGGCCAGCAGTTCGGCCTGCTCAGTCGTCGTGACCCCGGGCAGCTGACCCTTGTCGATCAGATCCTGCTTGCGCCAGGTGTAGATGGTCTGATCGCTGATCCCTAGATCACGGCCGACCTCCCGGACCGGACGTCCGGCCTCGACCAGATCCAACACCTTGCGACGGAACTCCGGCGGGTAGCCCTTGCGTGGCACGCCGACCTCTTCTCGTGGGTCAATGGCACGAAAGCCAACCAAAGTGACTCCACGGAGGGCGGGGTACATCACCTCTACCGAACCCGGGGCGCTTCACGAGGTTAATAGCGGTGGTTCTTGCCGAGCCCTGGGAGTCCGCCGGACATTGTGCGAGGCCCACCGTGGGACCAGTCCGGGATCCGCTCCCCGATCGGTTCTGATCGCCATCCCACAGGCTTGCTAGCTGAGGGCTTTGGCTTGGTTAAAACGTCCAGCGCTTCCACGAAACTGTCCCGGCCTGTGATCCGGCAAGCGACCTCGCGCACGGCGGCATCGAGCTTTCGTATGACGGCTAGCTCGGACGGGTACGGGACAACGTTGGCGCCTCTGGTGTACGCGACCGTGCCGGGCCTCTCGGCGTGCTTGCGGGCCCCGATAACGGGCCCCTTCACGACGCCCTTGCGGTTACGGTAGGCGATGAAGGGTAGTCGGGGCCAAGCGCGGTGGTACCGCTTTTCGGGCAGGTACGGCGGGTCGGCACTGTTGAGGGCAGTGTGTGCCCGTTCGTAGGGCGCGACACCTGTGATCTGCTCGACTGCCGTGCAGGTCACGAGGGCGAGATGTGCTATCGCGTCGCGCTCTCGATTCAGAGGCACTTGGACGCAGACCCAACCTGGTGTGTCCGTGAACCGCACCTGACCCCACTGGTGTTCTGCCTTGATCCACACAGCGATCTTTGGCCATGCTGCCGTCATTACTCCAGAATGAAGCCAGGATCTGGTTGAAGGCGATAGATAGGTTGAGCTGGACCAGATTCGGCCAGACTGGCCGAGTTGGGCTGGCACGGCAACGGCGAGGGCGGCACGCTCGCCTGCCGGGTCGACCGGCCCCACACCAACCTGCCTCCCGAGTCGTGCAGGGGACTACCCGGTCGTATACGACAGCGACGAGCTGTCCGACCATCGGCCCGTCTGGGGAGCGTTCACCTTCGGGCGGTGGCGCGCTGGTGGCGGAGTGCGGGCCCTTCCTGGCCTTCGCGCAACTGTACGCACGCGACGTCCCTGACCTGGCACCGCCACCGCACGCCGATCTGCTGCAGGTGCTGTGGTGTCCGTGGGACCACGACGACCTGTCGTGCCCGGCGGTGATCCTGCGGTGGCGGCGGGCGGACGAGGTCACCGTCGCGCTCGATCCGCAGCCCGAACCGGAACTGATGGAGTACGGCGCCTACCTGCCCGACCCATGCGTCCTGTATCCGGAGCAGATCGTCGAGTATCAGTACGCCGACTTTCTGCCCGCCGACCTGCACCGCAGGCTGAGAGAGTGGAGCCAGGAGACCGGCCACAGCTACCAGGACCTGTCGATCGCCTCCGGGATGAAGGTCGGCGGTTGGTCCTCCTGGCACCTCACCGATCCCTACCCCATGATCTGTGAGTGCGGCGCCGACCTTGAACTACTGCTGTGCATCGACGGTTCCGAATGGGATGGCAACCGCACCTGGCAACCGGTCGAGGACATCGAGATCAAATCGGCCGAGCAGTTCCACCGCCATCCCCCTCTCAACAGCCCGACCAACATCACGATCGGCCGCGGCTACGGCCTGTGGATCTTCACCTGCCCCGTTTCCCACGACCACCCGCACCAGATGAGCATGCAATGAACGCGCCGCCTCGGCCGTGCTGATCGCGGCAGACCGAGGGCTTCCCCCGAACGGCCGGAACGACGCTGCGCCTAGTCGACTGGCGGCGGGCGGGCAGGCTGGGGTAGCGCTCAGAAGTTGGACCGGGTTGTCAGTGGCGGGTGGTACGTCTGTTGCTCTGTCGATCAGCTTCTCGGGGGAAGGACGGGCAGGTATGGCGGGAGAGCGCTACGTTGACCACGAGGTCCTCAAAGCTTTCGCGCAGCGCAAGGTGAACGTGCCGAAGGAGGAGGCAAAGGAGCGCCGCCGTCAGGTGAACTACCTGCGGGAGCGGCTGGAGGACTACATCGCGGGCCACCCGGACTTTGACCTGGTGAAGCTCCGCGCGTCCGGCAGCACAGCCAAGCACACGGCGATCCGGCGCAGGAGTGGCACGGGGTCGGACGCGGACGTTGCCGCCTACCTGCGGACAACGGATACCGGCATCGAGGTCTCGACGATGCTGAGCTGGCTGCGAGACCGCTGCATCGAGGTCTATGGGGCCACGAAGGAGGCGGACGACTTCAAGCCGTCGGACCACGCCGTTGGGATCACCATGCGCGGCAGTGGTTTGAAGATCGACGTCGTGCCAGTGCTGCACACCGGCGAGCCGGATGACAGGGGCTACCTGGTCACCTCCGACGGCATCAAGGTGCTCACCTCGGTCACGCTGCACCTCCAATTCATCCAGACGCGCAAGGACAAGGCCGGCGGCGGTTACCGGGAGGTTATCCGGCTGCTGAAGGCGTGGATCCGCGAGAGTAAGGAGGCCGACCCGGAGCTGCGTTGCAAGTCGTTCCTGCTCGAACTCCTGGTGGCCCACCTCTGGGACGTCGGCTGGAACGGCAAGCCGCTCCAAGTCGACGACTACCCGGCAGCGATCGAGCAGGTTCTCTCCTACATCGTCCGCACCGGCCTGAGGACGCCGATCATCTTCACCGACTACTACAAGGCCGAGGCGGTGAACGCGACGGCGCACCCGATCCAGGTCTGGGACCCGGTCAACCCGGAGAACAACATCACGTGCGGCTACATCGAGCAGGACCGGCAGCGGCTGGTGAACCACGCCAAGACCGCCCTCGAGACAATCTCGATGGCCGCCTACGCGGCCACCAAGAGTGAGGCGCTCGAGGCTTGGCGCGAGCTGTTCGGCCCTACCTTCCCGGGAGAGTGATCATGACCGGCTCGTACACGAGATCCGCCTCCGCTTCGTTCACGATCACCGACGCCCGGTATGTCGGAGGCAGAGTCGGCGCCGATCTGCGTCTCCTACACAACCTCTACGGCAAACCCGGCCTCGACAACATCGAGAACTACGCTGAGGAGGTTGCGGTCCTCCTGGACCGCGGATTCCTCGACACCGTCGACTACGGCTTCCGCGACACAGCGACCAACGCTTGGAAGCTCCGCCTGCGATACAAGGCCACGGTCGGCGGCCAGCTCACGGACTCACGGCCAGGCAGTTTTCCGGACCCGGTCGACCTCACCGGCTACGGCTTCCACAGTCACCTGACCTACAACTCTGCCTTCTGGCTCCTGACCAGCAGCGACCAGGCCGGGGTTAAGCAGAGCCTCCCGATCTCCCGGACGACCAGTACCGCCCCGAGTGCTCTCACGGGTACCACCACTACAGGGCACGGCTACGCCCGCAACGGCGCTGGCGTGTCCCGCGACGTCTATGTCGCCTACTAGTCCAGCGTCATCGGCAGGAAGAACTACGACGTGACCAGCCAAGACGACCTGTTCCACCCCGTCATCGAACTGCCCGAGCCCACACGCCGCGCGCGCTACGACCGCCTGGTCGGCCTCGATGACACAAAACTCCGCCTGCGCAAAGAAGCCGCGCTCCTCGCGGACCCCCACCGGCTCCAGGCTTGGGCCGCCGCATATCACGGTGGCGATGTCGCTGCTCTCACCCTCTTCGCGGACCGGGCGCCGTTGTTCATCTTCGGCGGTGACGTCGGCTCCGGTAAATCGGCCCTGGCCGAGTCCTTCGGCTGCGACCTCGCCGACTTTCTCGAACTGCCCGTATACCTGTACAGGCTCAAGCTCGCCACTCGTGGCAGCGGCCTGGTAGGTGAGATGACCTCACTCATCGGCGACGCCTTCACCCACATGCACATGATGGGCAAGCGCGTCTCGGACCCTCGCGGTGTGCGCGCCGTGCAAATCCTCGTCGTCGACGAGGCCGATGCCCTGGTGCAGTCCCGCGAGGCCCAGCAGATGCACCACGAGGACCGCGCCGGCGTTGACGCGTTCCTGGCTGGCATCGACGGCCTTGCCGGTGCCCGACTTCCGGTCGTTGTGGTGCTGTGCACCAACCGGCTCGTCGCCCTCGACCCCGCCATCATGCGGCGCGCAGCGGCCACCTTCACCTTCAGTCGCCCCAACGATGAGCAACGTTACGAGGTCCTCAGCCAGGCACTCGACGGGCTCGGCATCCGGCCGGAAACCGTCCGCAAGGTCGTGGAACTCACCGGCCCCAACGGCGACCAGCCCGGCTACACGTTCTCCGACCTGACCCAGCGCCTGGTCCCGGCCGCCGTCTTCCGCGCTTTCCCCGACCGGCCGGTCACCGATGAAGACCTCCTCGCCCTCGCCGAGGAACTGGAGCCGACCCCTGTCTTCACCGAGAGACGCTGATGACCCATCTGCCCGCGGCTGGCCCTACCAGCGTTCGCACCACCGGCGACTACTACCAGTGGCTCGTCGCATGGGAGGCCTGCCTGAGCCTCCTTCGGGAGACCGCCGCCCGCTCGCACAACCCCGTCCGCGCAGTCGGTGTCGAACTCGAGGGCGTGGGCAACCTCGACGACGTTGTCCTGCTGCGTGACGCACCTCCAAACACCTACAAGCAGGTCAAGTACGCGGTTGACAGTGCTACACCGGTCAACGAGGACTATCTGACCAAGCCCAGCGTCAACGGTGGTCCGTCGATCCTCACGAAGATCGCCAGGACTTGGAAGATGCTGACGGCGGACAGCGGCAGCGCCGACCTGCGCCTGGTCACCAACCGGGCGGCCGACCCCGAGGACGTCCTAATGGCGGGCCGCGACGCCCGCACCGGCCTCCTTATACCCAAGGCGGCCATGGGCGGGGCCAGGTCCAATCGAGGCAAGGCCCGCGCCCGGTGGGCACAGGAAGCAGGGCTGACCGAGGCCGAGCTCATAGATCTCCTGTCCGTGCTGCGATTTGACCTGCCTCTGGACATGGTCTGGTATCAGGAAAACCTTCGACTCCTAATGGCCGTTACCGGGCTTCGCCACGACCAGCGGGCGCTTGAGGAGGGAGCTACCTGGGTCGCCAAAGTGGTTCGCGAAGGTCGACGTGAATTCACGTTGACAATGGTTGAGGCGGCAGTCGCCAAGTTGGACCTGAAGGCTGGCCCCGCCCGGGCCGTACTGTCAATCGCCACTCTCAAGCCGGACCCGCTGGCTTCGGACGCTGACCATGCCATCGACTGGGTCGACCGCTTCGAGGGTGACTCCGACTATGCCAAACGTCGTCCCTTGCCGCCGAACACTTGGGCGCAGCTACAAGCAGACATTGAGGCCGCGCCGGGAGCCCTGCCCGCCGGGACTACCGCCGTCTCCGTTACGGGCAGTATCCGTCTCGCGCCGGCCTTCCTAGTCGGCACCACATTCCGCATGGTCACCGGTGCCGACCTCGCGGTGGTCCAGCGCGGAAGGACCGGTAGCCAACTCTGGTCCACCTCCGACCCATTCGACACTGCCTTGACCCCGGGAGTCTGGGAGTACGAGATCGGCCAAGGCGACGAGGTCGCCATCGCCATCGCCGTTGCGGCAGACCCCACTGAGGACGTCCTGGAATACCTGCGTGAGCAGAATGTCCCCGTCAGCAAGCTCATCGTCCTCACCCCGTCGAGCGGCACAGCGAACGACGGCTCCGTCCCCGACAGCACCGCTGCAAATGCCCTGGCCGTTGGCATCCGCGACCACCTCCGCCGTTCCACCCGGCGGGTTCGGCGAATGCACCTTTTCCTCGCCTGCCCCATGGGACTTGCTGTTCTGCTGGGCAACCGCTGGAACCGGCTATGTCGAACCGTCGTGTATGAGGACATCAAATTTGAGAGCGGGTATGAATCGGCATTCACTGTGGACGCATAAGAAACCCGAGTTGAAGAGCCCGCAGCCTACTCGGTAGTCTTCAGTGACCCTTTTTTATCCGTCTGAGCGGACGCCGATCACAGCGTGATCGCGATGGGGACGTTCGGCGGGTGACGTGAAGAAACCCCTGGTAGACGGGTTGATCACCACAACCACCGTGTCTGAACCAGGGGCTCTGCATGCTGTTCTAGCGCGCTGCCGTCGATTTGTCGCGTCCAACGCGTCCGGCGGCACCGCAAGGCGATCGGATCGGCCTGGCGGCTGCTCAACCCCGGGTAGCAGGCCCTGATGGTGCTGGTTCACCTGCGCAAGGGCGAGACGTTCGCCGAGCTCGGAGCCGGGGCCGAGGTGTCGACGAGCACGGCCTGGCGGTATGTCCAGGAGCACTGGCGTAGCTATACAGAAGTCACTGTGTTCGGGCTCGCAGGTTTGGCCCTGGTCCAGTAGGGCCACGGCATCCATCTCGCGCGAGGCTGGGAACCGTGACGTCATCACCTGTGACTCAAGCCACGGGATGGTCCAGATCTGGCGTGGCCGCCACGGTGAACAGACCTTTCCTACGTTGCAGGGTTATGTCGGCCCCCAGCCTGGGTCACGCCAGAGATGTGAGATGCGTAGCGATCGGGCGGAGCGCGACCCGTGACGTGATCGTTTCGGTAAATTGGGAAGGAACCGTACGGCTTTGGAATGCAGGTACGGAGCAGCCAGTTGGAGCACCTCTAATCGTTCATCGAGGCGGGATCGGGTCGGTGGCAATCGGCTGTATCGGCAGGCGCGGCATTTTTTTTCCCGACTCTCGTGACGACACGGTACGAATTTGGGCCGCTATTACGGCATCCTCGATCGGCGGCCCCTTTGCTGGCCACCATGGCTGGATGCATGCGGTAGCGATGGGACGTGCGAGCGATCGTGACCTCATCGTCTTGGTTCGCAGGACACCGGGCTGATCACGTACGAGCACTGATTGCATCCGGAACTGGCTTGAGGTATTTGGGGGCGGGACGATAATGATCGAAACATCACGCCCTTAAGAACGCCAGGAGAGCCCGGGGTGTTGGTGCCGATCACGAAGCTCGGTGCTCGGTGTCACCATACTCAAATTCGGTACCAACCCAGCCCCGGAGGCGTGCGCGAGTTGGTCCCGGTTCGCCGAGGAGGCGGGTTGACTTCGGGATGGTCTCCGACTACCTCGCGGTCACGCCTGATGTATCCGGCGCCATACTTGATCCTTTCGCCGTCCTGGGACGGTTGGCGGGGACGACCGAACGTATCGGATTGGAACGACGGTCACCGTTCTGCTGTACCGGCATTCGTCCCAGGCGGCGCGATAGGGCGGGTCAACTCAACTTGACGAGGTAGCCGGGCTCGATACCGTCGATGGTTTCGATCGCGGTGCCTGAGGTCACCCATAGAGTCGACGGTGTGCTGCCAGCGGGAATTTGGAAGACGCCAGGCGCCGGGCCTTTACTTCCCGGGTTGAGCCCGAACGAAGGCCCGGTGCGTCCCTTGCTCGCCAAGTATTGTCCATAGTCACCGGCGTGGTTGGCGTCGTCCTGTGACTGGGTATACCTGGTAGCGCCGACGTTGAGGCTGACCGTGTCCGTGGTGTCCCAGATGATCTCGCGGTTCCCTATGTTGACGGTGTCCAGGACGACAACGCAGTACTGCTTGCCGCTCTCGGGTTTCGGTGTCGGCGTTGAGGTGCCGATGGAACTTGCGGCATACGCGAGAACCGACTTGTCCAGAGGTTTGCCGCAGGTAACGCTTGTGACGGTGATTTGGAGCTTTGTCGGCTCGGGGGTGTCGGTGTAGGTGGTCGTGAGGGTGAACGGTTGGCCTTTGCGAGGTGTGCCGAGGACCTTGGCGCCGGGCGGTGCGCCAGGGGTGGTGGTGTTCGTCCTGGACGTGCTGGGGGAGGTGTCGCTCGGTGCGGGTGATGTTTCGTTGGGTTCGCTACCGCATGCTGTCAGAGCACTCATACCCAGGGCGATGGCGGCCAGGCCTTTGCACGCGCTTACATCCGGCATCCTGAGAGGAAAATCCATATCAATCGACGCCTTCGATTTCCGTGCTGGTCAGGTAGAGAAAGTGGTGCGGCCTCTGGCGTGGGCGGTTGGCGGGGTGGGTGGCGTGGTCACGGGCGGTATCCGAACTGCGTGAGCCAGTCGCGGGCTGTCTGGAGCTCTGCTTCGGTGAAGAGCGAAGCGAATTTCGGATCCAAGACGTGGGCTTCCACGGTGAGGTCCAGGCGTTGGCGTTCGTATAGGGCGGCGAAGCCCTCGGAGATGCGGGGGTTGGCGAGCAGGCGTTTGGCGGTCGCCAGGCCGCCGTAGTCGGTGAGCATCCGCAGGAACTGGTTGGCGTTGTACCCGGCCTCGGTCTTGGCCCTGGTGTAGACGCTGCGCATGGTTGTTTCGAACTCGGCTATCAGCGTGTTGTCGGGCGTCGCGAGTGGCGTTGCGGAGGCCGTCGTTTCCGGCAGGGGCTTGAGGCGGTCGATGAACCAGTTCATGGCTTCGAGCAGGTGATCGGTGCCTCCGTCGGCGAGCAGGGCCAGAGGGTAGTTCGGGCTGGCCAATGCATCGGTGGCCGGCAGGTGCAGCCCTTGGATCCGCGCGATGCGGTCACGCAGCTCAGTGCGGAGTTCGAGGGCGTCGAAGGGGGGCCGGGTGCTGAGTTGCCTGAAGGCCATTTCGATGACGCCGGTCTGGGGGTAGATCAGCAGTGGCCAGATCCAGCCCTTGCCGCTGCCTGGCAGGGGGATCTGCAGGCGGCAACTGACTTCGGTAGAGGAGCCGTAGTGCAGGCTTCCCCCGCGTGCCTGCCAGTGGTCGAGGATCTTGTCGACCAGCGCGGTGAGTTCGAGGCCCTGCTCGGCCAGTTGGGAGCGGAATCGGTGTGCGGCCGGGCGTTCCTCGTCGGCGATGTCCAGCCCGATGGACGCGGCCAGTGCGGCGGGGCCGAGCCGCCGTGTGGGGTCCGCGACACCTGTGTCGCTGAACGGGACGCCTTCTACGGCGAGCAGGTCGCGTGGATCTGCGGGGGCGTCGTCGCGTGATCGTGATGAGGGTGAGGGGGTTCCTTCGGAGGTGAGGACCCGGTGGGCGTTCTCCAGGCCCGGGCGGCTGCCTAGATAGCCGCCGATCCGGGACGCCGGGACGCCGATGACTGTGGCCAGGTCGCTGAAGGTGGTCCACGAGCCGGTGGGGATTTCGGCTAGCAGGCGGCGTAGTAGCACCCAACTGCGGCGCTCGTCTTCCAGATCGGCGCCACCTGGCAGCGGCGGTGGCCACAGCCTGATCGCGCGGTCTGTTAGAGCCATCCCGCGGGCCCGGATCTCGGCCTTGCCCCATCGGGGTGCGTCGGCGATCTCACGATTCATCCGCAGCGCGCTGTCGTCCAGGATCTGCTGCTTGCGTTCGAAGGGATGGTTGGACAGTGCGGGGTTGTGGGCGGTGAGGGTGAGGTTGCCCAGGGTGTGCAGCAGTGCGGAGTGCAGTTCCTTCGGGTCGTTCTCGTCGGTAATCTCCTCGGCCAGCAGCGCCAGCCATTCGGGGGTGGCCGTCTGCGGCATTACGTGCTCGATGGTCAGGTCGGCTGCCGCAAAGTCCACCGGCTCCCGGGCCTGGTAGCTCTGCTCAAGCCGTTTGAGGACGAAGCGCCGCTGATTGGCTCGGCCCTGCCAGTAGAAGGGCGCGTCCAGGATCGCCTGGCGAAGCTGCTCGTCTGATGGCCAGTTGCGGCGTGGCCCCGACAGGTACCGGCGAACCGCCTCATCCAGAGGCCGGTCGGTCTCCAACTCCCGCGGCGCGCTATTGAGGATACGGTTGAGGTTGCTGGTGGTGATGTGGCAGATCATCCGGCGCACCAGAAAGCTCTCGACGTAGCCCAACGCCCGGCTGACCTGGTCGGTAGTCGCAGCACCGCGGTCGAGTAGGTCGAGCATGTGCAGGGCTAGGGGGTAGCTGATCTGGCCGCCCCATTCCTGAAGGCGCTCCAGTACCGCCCGCAGAACCGGATCCTGCTCGCGGGTGGGCTCGACGATGCGCATGAGTAGCGAACCTCGGCGCCGCAATTCCGCGATCTCGGCCTCCAGCGCCTGCTCTCCGCCGCTACGCACGACCTCGTCGAGACGACGCTGCTGCGCCCGGTAGACCTCGCTCTGCTTGACGCGGTCATCGCCCCGGATCACCAGGTCCAGCCAGGCCAGCAGCTCGAGGTTGGCCGCGCCCAGTTCGGTCTGCATTGGCAGCCAGATCTTGGTGTAGACGCGTTCGCCGCCGCCGGGCAGGAGCATGAAGACGTAGTTGCGCAATAGGTCGGTCTGCCCGAGCCGCACACCGGTGTTGTTGAGAGACTCGAAGATCCGATAGACGTTGTCGCCGGCCTCGGCGGTGATCTCGACAACGGACAGCCCTGCCCGCAGCACCACTTCGAGCCGCTTTAGCGTCTCCACGTCACCGTCCGGAGCGCAGGCGATCAAGGCGTCCCGGAAGAAGCGGTACGCCGCCCCGATGCCGTCATTTCCCCCGGCGGTGGGGTCGGAATCGACGCACGCGATGAACGCTGCACGATCCGCCTGGGTGGGCAGCAACCGGTAGAAGTCCAACTCTTCGCGGTACTCGTTGACCAGGTACTGCTTGTGGATGCGCTCACCATCGCGCGGGCTCAAGTTGCGGAACCGGTCCCGCAGTGCGCAGCAGGCAAGCATCAGCGTGGTCAGCCGCTGCTGCCCGTCTACCACCAGCCAGCGCTGGGTATCGCCGGCAGACATCAGTCCCGGCGCCAGCACCACCGACCCGATGAAGTGCGGCGTGCGTCGATCCCCGTCGCCCAGTGTTTCGGCCTGCTCCAGGATGTCATCCCACAATTGCGTCCACTCGGGCTTCCGCCAACTGTAGGTCCGCTGGTAGAGCGGCACCTGAAACTGCTTGTCGCCCTCGATGAGTTTGAAGTAGGCAATCTCGTGGGCCCGCATCGCGAGCCACCTCCAGTCACGGGGCAACGTGCCCCGCGGTCGAGAGTGTGAACTTATCGAATACGGTCGACCTCATCTGCGTAACCACATGATTACACTGACATAGTGAGCATGCAAACGGGCTGTTCACGGCCGCGAAATTCGCGATGATGGCATGCTGAGGTGCCCCACAGAGTCGACGGCGTTGCACCGCCAAAAATCCGTCCGTGCAGGTGAGACTCATAGAGTCTGACAGGCTCTGGTGCGCGCGTCGATCGCCTGCGGGACAGGGCCGCGCCCGGCAGCGCGGCCGCAGAGCCAGCGAGGGGGTCGCCGCAGCATGATGAGTGGCTGTGCTCTCGCGACTGGCCTGTTTGACCATGGCGAACTGAACCCCTCGGGTTCGGCGAAGTTCTTCAGGCGGAGCGATCACGGCTGTGATCGCCGAGGGGCTGCGAACGGTGGTTGGAGAAGATGGCGTAGTCGGCGGGTGGGGGCCAGCAGCGATCACTTGGGTCGCGTGCGGCCTATACGTGACCGGTGTGCCGGGATGCGAGGAGGCCTTGACGAGATTCCAGGGCGGCTGACCACACGGCCACCTCACGGCCCTCGACCGTCACACACCAAGGTCTTCGGGAGCCCTTTGCGACCACTCGTTATCGGCCAGCAGGCCCGGCAGGTCCTCGACGATCACGTCGAGGCCCTCACCTCGGAAGCGGAAGAGTCTCCAGCATCGGCTCTGGAGGCCGGTTCGCCGGGCCTCGTCCAGGCGCATGGACTTGGACCTGCTCAGGTACGGGCGCCCTCCCGCCGCGTGCGGCCAGCGCGGTCGGCATCACCTCATCGATTGGATAGGCGTCCTCACGGAGGTGGGACGCCTACTTGCGCAGCGCGTCCGGAGACCGCGCAATCAGCGCATGCGGTCGCCCCGCAGTTGCGCTTCCGTTCGCGGGGCCTTCGCGGATGCGATGGCCTGATAGTCGGAGCACTTCCGGTGGAGAAACACAGCTGTCCGAGCGCCACCGGCCTACGGTGGCGTAGTCGTCCGCACCTGTGTGCGGGCCGGACTCCACCAGGAGCACTATCGCCACAGCAGACGCTATCGCCTCAATACCGACGCCATTCGGCATATCGCCTAACCGGCGCGGCTCGGCAGGCTGAGTCCCGTGACGTGATCTCGCCGCGTCCTCACCACGACCGCTGAGCTGCGTGATCGCGCCGACCGACCGGGTGATGAAGTGGGAACCTCGCTCAGTCTGCGACGCCTCCCAGGGAAATGACATGAAACCCCGGAATGATCAAGGTGGCACAGGGCGCGGATTCAGAAGAACACGCAGCTCACGGAGTCGACCTGTGACAGCTGGACATGGACTCTGCTGCTCGGCAGGAGCGTCAGCTTGATGAACCGGTCAGAATGCCGGATCGGCTTCCCGTCCCGGAGCGAGGGTGAGGCCGGTCCGGTCGGGTGTGGGGACGTAGCGGATGTCGTTGGGGCCGTTGAAGACTGTGCGGGGTAGTGGTACGGCGGTGTCGCTGAGGGTCTCGACGATCGTCAGCCAGGTGTCGGCCCCGGCCGGCGCGAGGTGCTCGATCTGCTTCATCCCGGCCAGCCAGGCGGGGACATCGTCGCCGTAATCGGCGTGGTGGTCGTCCATCCACCGCTTGAACCAGGCGACAGCGTGGCCTTGGTGGTGAAGCCAGGCGACGGCGCTGATGTAGGGGTGGTCGCCGCCGGCGAGCTTGCCGTCGCGGCCGAGGATCTACTGCCACTGGGTGATCTCGCCGGTCTCGGGGTCGAGGAGACCGCGCATTTCCGGGTTGCCGTACATGGCGCCGACCAGGGAGACGTCGTCGGAGGGTACGGGGCAGTTCATCGGGTTGGCCATGACAACGACCAGGGGGTGCCGAGATGCTGGGCGGCCTTCAGTTGCGGCGCGGCCTGCTTGATCTGGGAGCGCAGCGGTTTGAGGGCTTCTCTCATGCTGCGTGACCTGGGGCCTGCCCACCCGTTGCCGTCGGCCGAGCGGTGGAACTCCTCGGGGGCGAACAGGCCCGGGGTGTTGAACGACTTCACCTCGCACACGATCTGGATACCGTCGGCGGCGACGAGCCGATCGGGGTTCTTGATTTTGCTGTTGAGGCCGACGTCAGGTTCGACCTGCCAGGTGTAGCCGAGCTCGGTGAGGTAGGTGTCGAACCACGCTTCGGCGCCCGCGCTCATGTCGTTCTTCGCCATGAGCGGGATCATGCCCGGCGGTCCGTTGCGGGGAAAATAGCCGCGCGGCCCTGGGATCGATTTGTCGGTCAGCTCGGCCAAGACCGCGGCCATCGCGCCGTAACTGTCCCGGACACCGTCGGTGTTGCCCAGGCGATGGCGTTCGAGGCGGATGGCGCCCAGGTGCCGTGCTTCGTAGATGTTGCGCCGCAGGGCAGAGTGAGGCGTGCCCAGAAGGCGGTCCGCTCGTCCTGCTTGGCCACCGCCATCCGGATGGTCCGGTCCGCAGCCGAGTCGCCCCACAGCGACCTGTCGAAGTCGAGCACCCCACTGATGACGGGTGCCGGGGCGGACGGCGAAAGGAGACAATTCACGGTCCAGAGGTCGCCGCTGAGGAGACGTAGTTCGGTGATCTCGTCGAAGACGGCCCGGTTCGCGGCGACCACCTCGGCGACCTTGCGGACGTCCGCGGAGTCCAGGTCGAGCTGGTCGAGGTCGGCCGCGATGTCGGTGAACGGTCCGGCGAGCGCTTCGCTATCAAGGCCCCTCCAGAGCTCTCCAAACACCGACAACTCCACGGAGCCTAATGAAGGACCGTCAATCGCCTGATCTCCCCGATGCGGATCAGCCAACGATCACGGGGGTCATCGACTTCGCTCGTTCGAGCTGGGGCGCAGGTCCAGCTAACCTCGGGCTTTCGCCGGGCGGCGGGTCGAAAGTGACCATTTAGACAAGAAAAGTGCCTCCGAGCTGGGAGGATAGGGCTTGTCGAGAGTCCTGTCCGCACCAGTCCGAAAGCACTTTTCGCGTGAAGACTACAGGTCGCCATGCCAAGCTCGCGGTGTCTTCGGACGGCGCGGGAATCGTCGGTCAGGCCGGCGGGGTGCTGCTGACCCAGACGCTCCGGGTCACCGGGCTCGACCAGGCACTTTCCGCCGGGTTGGAGCGGTGGCGCAAGCCGCGGGCGACCCACGATCCAGGCAAGGTCGTCGCGGACCTGGCGGTGATGCTGGCGCTGGGCGGGGACTGCCTGTCCGATATCGCGGTCCTGCGGGCCGAGCCGGAGCTGTTCGGGCCGGTGCCGTCCGATCCGACGGTGTCGCGGCTGGTCACCAGCCTGGCCCAGGCCTGCCCGCAGGCGTTGCGGGCGATTCGCAAGGCCCGCTCGTCGGCCCGCGCCCGGGCCAGGGAACTGGCCGGCGAGCACGCCCCCGGAACGGGCGGGGGCCTGATCCCGGTGGATCTGGACGCCACGATCGTGCTCGCGCACTCCGACAAGCATGACGCGGCTCCGACGTGGAAGCGCACCTTCGGGTTCCATTCGATGACCGCGTTCATCGACCACGGTGCGGGCGGGACCGGTGAGGCCGCCGCGCTGGTGCTGCGGCCGGGCAACGCCGGGTCCAACACCGCCGCCGACCACATCACCGCAGGCCGCCTGGCCCTCAACCAGGTCCCCACCCGCCTGCGCAAACAGGTCATCATCCGGACCGATTCGGGTGGCGGCACCCACGAGTTCCTGGACTGGGTCACCGCCCGCCGCGTCAAGTACTCGATCGGTTTCAACCTCACCGACGACATCTGCGCCGCCATCCTGGCGCTGCCCGAACATGTGTGGCAGTGCGCCTACGACGCCGACCGACAGCCCCGCCCCGGCGCGTGGGTCGCCGAGCTGACCGGCATGCTGGACCTGTCGTCCTGGCCCAAGGGCATGCGGGTCATCGTCCGCCGCGAACGCCCCCACCCCGGCGCCCAGCTGCGGTTCACCGACCTCGACGGGCACCGCTTCACCTGCTTTGTCACCGGCACCCGGCCCGGCGGCAGGCACGGGCAGCTCGCAGACCTGGAACTACGCCACCGCCGCCGCGCCCGCTGCGAAGACCGCATCCGCTGCGCCAAGGACACCGGCCTGCGCAACCTGCCCCTGCACGACGCCGCCGCCAACCAGATCTGGCTCGAACTTGTCGCGCTCGCCGCCGACCTGACCGCCTGGACCCAGATGCTCGCCTTCGCTGATCATCCGGCCCGCCGCTGGGAACCCAAACGCCTGCGCCTGCGCGTCTTCTCGACCGCCGGACGCCTGGCACGGGGCGGCAGACGCATCCGGCTCCGGCTGGCCCGCCACTGGCCCTGGACCGACCTGATCGCCTCGGCGATCATCCGGCTCCAAATGCTCCCGGCACCCTGACCAGCACCAACCGCCCCATCAACACCAGGAAGGAGAACCCCCGGGCCCGTGGAACCCCGCCCACCCGACGCGACAGTCGGGCCCAACGGCTGACCCGCCACCGAAAGCCAAGAGTCGGTTGGGTCTCTCCGCGACCCAACCGACCTCACGAAAAATCGAGGCTAATTGGACGATCTTCATGGCACGCAAGCGTCAGAGACCTGATCGTGGGAGGCTCTGGGACACGTATGGATCGCTGCCCGATGACCAGGAGAGCGTGCTGCGGGAGGTCATTTACCGCACCATGCACATCGGCGCGATCCGGTCGGAGCGGAATCGGATGGGCCGCTCTATCGCTGACCTGCGGGACACCTACGCTCAAATGGCAGAGCTCCTGACGGTTCTGCGATAGCGCCTGGTCGGGTGTCGGGGCCCCGTTCCTATCTACCGTTCAGACCGAACGGGTTCGGGGGTTCCCGAGCGCTGTGTGGGTGGCGCTCGCGAACCAGGTGAAAGTAGCGGTGCTCGGCAGCTATGGTGGTCCACAGCTGATGAGGGCGGCGACGCGCGCCCGCTTCCGAGCCGTCTACCGCGGGCCCACGCACCGCATTCTGGGGCGGCGAAGAGGACAAGGTCCCCAGCGGGCCGACGTAGTTACACACCAAGAACGTCCTGCCAAGCTGGCGCAAACCTCCTGGCCGGGGTCGCGTGGGGATCACCGTGCCGGAAGGACACGTGCCATGCCGAAGAACGCCGACTACAAGGCGCGGATCCGGGAACTGATGGCCTCCGCCGACCTCCCGTACGCCGAGGCAAAGACCCGAATTGACGCGGCCGATGGCCGTGCCCCCGCCTCCGCGAAGAACGCTGCGGCCGTGAAGACGCTGCTGTCCGGGTGGAGCGGGACATCGTGGTACGACGAGGAAGACGGCTACGATTCCTGCGGCGGCGCCACCGACGGCGACGACGAGGACGGTCCGATCTGCGGCTTCGGGGACGAGCACAGGTGCTCCAACTGCCATCTTGCGCAGATCCAGCGGATGGCCACCTGTCAGGGGGAGGCCGGGTGCGGGCTGCCGACCCGGCTGCGGGTGTCGGCGGTGTCGATCCGGCCAAAACTGCTGCTGCCCTCCGACGGCGATCCCGGCGAACGCGACCCCAACGGGTATGTGACCGTCGGCCACCAGTTGCAGCGGATGTGGAGCCGATCTGCGTGCGGGTCGGCCTGTGCCCGGAAGATCATGGAGCGGTATGGGCCTATTGGCGACGGCATCCAGTTCGAGGTGGATACCTACCGGTACGAGCCGGATCCGCTCGAACTGTCCCCGGCGCTGCGTAGCGCCCTTATCAACGCTCATCGGGCGGTCCGCGACCTTGAGCGGCTCGCCGCAGACCTGCACACCGGCGGCCCGTTGGCCAACCCCAGCACATGGTGGAGTCAGGCGCGCAGCACCCTCGCGACCTGCGCCGGAGCCATGGCCGACGTTCCTGACCCGACCGACGTCGGGAAGTTCGCGCCCTGGGAGATCCGCATCACGGTGCAGCAGGAGGAGGGGCAGATGGTCTATACCGTCACCGGCCGCCACATGTCGGTCGGCGGGTGGCTGACCCCCGACATGGCTGCCGTCCTCCTGGACATCGAAAACTGCCAGAACGCCGACGACCTTGCCGCGGCCGTTGCGATCGCCTTCCCGGGCGCGACCGTCACCGTCCACACCGACCCGCTGCCGAACTGGTCCGACCGGCGTACCGATGGCCCCGCCTTGGCCGTGCTGCGACGCCCTGTCGATGCGTGACCGGGGCACTGTCTCCTGAGCCCGCTATGGCTCGCGCTTCCGGAGAGAGCACGAGCCATAGCGTCCGGCGGGGCCACGGACTGGAGCGGATCTGCTCCCGCTGCCTTATGGGGGATCGCTATGAGCGTAAGAACGGGACCACGTTGGGCTCGGGGTCGGGGTCGGGGTCGGGGTCGGGGTCGGCAAAAGCTTCGCGGAGTTGCTGGTTCTCCAGGGTGAGTTGGTTGATCGCGCGGATCAGGGCGGGGACGTCTTCGCGGGAACGGTGACGCCACCTGCGAAGCTGCCGCCTACTTCCTCGAACAGAACGGTTACACCGTCCGCCTGACCACCCGCCTGACCGAGCTGAACCTCGCGCATAGACACCTGCACGATAGGCATCCGTCTCGGACACGAGTGACAACTCGTCGCACACATGAGGACTGGGGTCGGAGGCGCGGATCCCGAACCGCGGCCAGCAGGTACATACCAGTACCTGGGCGGTGAGCGCGGGCGGCCAGGCGGGGGCCCAACTCCCGGGCTTTTGGGCTGCCAGCGATGGCGCCGGTGGTGGCGGCGATCAGGTCGGCCAACTGCAGGTGCGGGACGTGCTGGGAGTCGGCGGTGACAATGGGCAGCACCACATGCCTGGGTTTGACGTATTCGGGGCCGTCGTTGGTCAGCGCCAGCGCCTCGACCAGCCAGCGGCGCCCCTCACGCGTCCGCCGCCGGGTTTGTGGGCGATCATGATGCCAAGGGCGCCGTGGTCGACCAGGTGGATTGACACCCGTTCCCTCGCCCGCCCCGACAATCTCAAGCCCGACCAGCACGAACTCCTCGCCAAGACCACCGGAGCCTGCCCGGAGATGAGCGCCCTCGCCGTCCTGGTCCGCGCCTTCGCCCGGCTCCTGGCCCCCGCCAAAGACAACGCAGACCGGCTGCAAGAGTGGATCAGCACCGCCGAAAAGGTGAAAATGCCGAACCTCCACTCGTTCATCCGCGGGCTGCGACTCGACCTCGACGCCGTCCGTGCCGCTCTGACCAGCGACTATCACAACGGCGGAACCGAAGGCGCCATTACCAAGACCAAGATGATCAAGAGACAGAGGTACGGCCGGGCAGGCTTCCACCTCCTGCGCCACCGCATCCTCCTCGGATGAGCCTCACCCTCCGCTACCACCGAAAGAACGACAGAGCCGGAAACCCTACAGTCCCCACTTTGGCCGAGCCCGGCGGTTAGGGTCGCGTCCCCCCGCTTCTGCCGCTACGGGGTGAGTCGGCGGCCGTGGCGCACGCGCTGAACCGTGGGTCCGCTTCGTGCGCGCGCAGGACGCTTGGAGGCTGGGATCGCGGAATGGGCGAGTGGACTGGGTGCGAGCCACATCTAGGCCGTGTTTCGAAGTAGGTGGAGCCATTCGTTGATGGCGGTGATCTCGAGGGTTGCCTGGTAGCGGACGGAGAGCTTGTCGTATCTGGTGGCCACGGCGCGGTGGCGCTTGAGGCGGTTGATGCCGCACTCCACGGCGTGGCGACCGCGGTAGTCATCCGGGTCGAAGGCGGGTGGACGGCCGCCGTGGCGGCCCCGCCGCTGCCGGTGCCGGGCCTGGTCGGACGGGACCGGGATCGTGGCGGCGATGCCGCGGCGGCGCAGGTGAGCACGGATCGCGCGGGAGGAGTACGCCTTGTCGGCCCGCACCCGATCGGGGCGCGTGCGGGGATGGCCCGGCCCGGGGCGGGCGACTCTGATCCCGGCCATCACGGCTTGGAATTGCGGGGCGTCCCCGCGCTGCCCGGCGGTCACGACCATCGACAGCGGCATCTGCCCCTGCTCGCAGGCCAGGTGCACCTTGGTCGACAACCCGCCGCGTGAGCGCCCCATTGCGTGATCGTCCGGCTCGGTGGCCGTCCCGCCGGGTGGCTCGCGCTGCAGGTCACCACGCCGCCGGGCTCCGGCGGCGTGCTGATGGGCCCGCATGATCGTGGAATCGACGTTCACCTCCCAGGTGATCAGCCCGGCGGCATCGGCCCGCGTCTGCAGGGCGGCAAGGATCCGCGCCCAGGCGCCGTTGCGCTGCCAGCGGCGAAACAACCCGTAGACCGCCTGCCAGGAGCCGTAGCACTCGGGCACGTCCCGCCACGGTGCACCGGTCCGCACCCGCCAGCGGATCCCGTCAATGAGCTGCCGTTTGGTCCACTTCGACGGTCGACCCGGCCGCCTGGAGACGGGCAGCAGCGGCCCCAGGATCGCCCATTGCGCGTCGGTCAGGTCGAACCGCCTCGTCACCGCTAGGGTGGCCACGAGGTCTCCGGTTATGGGTTCTTCTTGGTCGATGAACCATCTACCGGAGACCTCACTGCGTCCGGCTCACAACACGCCGATGCTCACCCCACTTCGAAACACGCCCTAGGGCGTGTTTTGTGGATCGTGGTTGAGCCAGAGGATGAGGCTGGCGATGGTGACGACGGCGCGGTAGTGGGCGGCGAGTTTGTCGTAGCGGGTGGCCAGGCCGCGGAAGCGTTTGAGCTGGTTGAAGCAGCGTTCGACGACGTTGCGGCGGCGGTAGCGGTCCCGGTCGAAGCCGCAGCGGCGGTGTCCGCGGCGGGCGCGGGCGGCGAGCTGGTCGCTGCGTTCGGGGATGGTGTGCGGGATGCGCCGCTGCCGCAGTTAGTCGCGGATGATGCGGGTGGAGTAGCCCTTGTCGGCGATCAGGTGCCCGGGCCGGGTGCGCGGTCGGCCCGGCCCGGTCCGAGGGATGGCGATGGCTTCGACGACCTCGATCAGCCGGGTGCAGTCGTTGATGTTGCCGGCGGTGAGGGTGAAGGCCAGCGGCAGGCCGCGCCCGTCGCAGGCCAGGTGGATCTTGGTGGTCAGTCCGCCGCGGGATCGCCCGAGCGCCTGCCCGAATTCCTGCCCGTCGGCTGGTGATGCCGGGTTCGTCCCCGGCCGTTCCCCTTTTTGCGGGCGCCGGCGGCGTGCTGGTGGGCGCGCACGATGGTGGAGTCCACGCACACCGCCGACCAGTCCACCACCCCGATCGCGTCATCGTGGACCTGGACGTGCGCCAGCAGCCGCTCCCAGGTCCCGTCCCTACTCCAGCGGCGGAACCGCTGGTAGAGCGTCTGCCAGGGCCCGTAGCGTTCGGGCACGTCCCGCCAGTCCGCGCCGGTCCGGACCTTCCACAAGATCCCGTTGATCACCTGCCGGTGGTCACGCCACCGCCCACCAGGCCCCGAAGCCACCGGCAGCAACGGCTCAATCCGCGCCCACGCCGCATCGGTCAACTCATGTCGCCGCACCATGGCCACCATCAAGCCACAAACCAAAGATCCAGATCCGCAAAACAGGCCCTAGGCGAGGGCACGGGTCTCCTTGTGGGCGGCGGTGGTCTTGGTGAATGCCGCGGGGCGCCGTAAGGCTCAGGTCTCGTCGAACCGGGGGAGCCAGGCGGCGGCGGTGACCAGGGAGCCACGGGAGCCAGTTTCGGGAACCACCGCAGCCAGGCTCCCTTCGACTCAACGCGACGTAGTCAGGGCGTTCGTGCAGGTGAGAGGCTTCCCGTTCGACTCAGAACGACCTAGATCGACTTGCCTGCTTTGCTTCTCGTGCTACAGGGGACCGTTTTGGGCATGGGCCTTGGACCGACTCGGCTATGTTCGCGGGAACGCCGACACCTGAGAATGCCCACTCATACGTCTCCCAGCAGTTTGACAGATAGACGCCGCCGCACCTCCCGCGTCGCCGCTCACGAAAGCTGCGGAGCGAAGCCATCCGGAAGCCCATGCGGCCGCCTCCCGGTTGCCCCCACGAAGGAGACCACGCTGTTGTCAGTGAACTCTGCGTTGCTGAAATCGACTGTGCCGTTCACGAACTTGGAGCCGTTGAAGTCGACCTCGCCGGCGGAGAACTTCGCTTCGATGAAGAGGATCTCGCCGCCCGTGAACTCCGCACCGGAGAAGTAGATGCTGGCACCCATGAACGCCGCGCCGACGAAATAGACAGTGCCGCCCGTGAACTCCGCACCCACGAAGCTGACCGTACCGTCCGTGAACTGCACGTTTAGGAAGTCAACCGTGCCGCCCGTGAACCGCGCTGCCCTGAAATCGGCCGTGCCGCTCGCAAATCGAGTGCCGCTGAGATCGAGACGCCCTGAGGCAAAGGCGGCACCGGTGAAGAGGGTAGCGCCGGTGAAGACGGCACCGTGGAGGTCGCCGCCGTCGAAGACGACGTCAGTGAAGTCGAAGTCGTGGTCCCGCCAGGAGACCGAGGCGTCGTCGCGCAGGTGGTTGCCGATGATGCGGATGACGGTGTGGCGAACCTCGCGGAGTGCCCGGTAACCGGCACGGGCGCGGAAGTGAGCTTCATACCCGGCCGGGTCCGCGCCTTCATCGGGACGGTCGCCGGGATCGGGATCGTAGGGCAGGCGCAGGTAGGCGCACAGCACGTCGATGCAGGTCTGACGGAGCTGGGGAGTGGGGGCGTCGTCTGCCAGACCGGCCACGGCGTGCACTCCGCCCAACTGCACGGCGGGGGAGGGATCGCCGAGTTGGGCGACCGCAGCGGTGAACCGGTCGCTGTGCAATTTGGTGTCCTCGCGCAACGCGCTGTTCTCCTCGGTGCGCTGTTTGCGATAGGCCACCACCAAGGCCACCAAGCCACCCACGCCGGCGACCATGGCGAATGACAACTTCACCAGGTCGAACAGCACCTTGGAGTCGATCTGCTTCTCGTGCTTGACGCCGTGCACGTCCAGCAGCCGCAGTCCCGACCACAACGCCACGCCGGCGATCAGCACGGCACAGGTGAACGTGACCGGCAGCGCGATCCACATCGGCGCCAGTTGCACCGGCCGACGCGATCGGCTCTTGTCGGACCGCCGCTCAGGCTTTGCATTGCCCACCTAAGTCAGACGCGCCCGCCCCGCCCCGCGTTCACCAACAAAACGAGTTCCCACACGACCGCGCCGTCGCAGCAGCCAAGGCACTACGCCGGGCCAGGCTCGGGGATCGTCTCCTGACCGAGGTGCAGCCATCGGCGTCGACCGACTCCTAGGTCCGCGGCAGGGGTGCCGACGGCGGGACGCCACCGAGACCAACCGCGACAAGACGGCAATCGCCGCCCTCTCCCACGCCTCATAGTCGGTCAACCGGCGGCCATGGGCTCCGAGCAAGTACCTGTGTGGCTGGTCGAGCTCGGCCGCGAAGAAACCCGCCGCTGCCTTCAGGGTCTCATTCGCCCGCCGCAACTCGGCGTTCTCGCGCTTGAGCCGCTTGAGCTCCGCCGAATCCTCGGTCGTGGTCCCCGGCAGGGCGCCGGCGTCGACCTCGGCCCCGACGCACCTCACCCAACGACCTTGAAATTGCCCCGGTGCTCAGGCTGGGAAAGGGTCATATCCGCTGGTTTCCCTGTTGAAGGTGTAGGCCGTCCAGCGATCAGGTTGGACGTTGGCCAGGCGCGCGCCGAGCGCCACCGCGATGACGACGGGGCCGTTCAGGAAGACGGCGCGCCTGCCGGTGCGAGCCGTCGCCGACAGCGGTGCGTCCCGCCATGCTCGGCAGGCCTGTTCCACGATGGCCGTGAAGGTGGCCGAGTCCTCGGTCAGTTGTCCCGGCGCCGAGCGCCGCAGCAGCAACAGGTTCCCCATGCCGTACTCCCTGCAGGCGGCCCGCACCGGCTCCACGAAGTCGCCGCCTTGGGCTTGGACGTCCACGGCGAGCGCCGTCCTGGACGGATCGCCGCTCTCGATGACCTCGATCGACTCGGCCACCAGGAGCGTTCCACTGGAGCGCTCCTCGCGCAACGTCACCGCCGGGAAGTGCGTGGCGGAGGCCGACGTCCTATGCGGCGAGTACAAGACAACCTCGCGGGGCAGGGACTGCCCGAGCTTGGCGCCGTAGCGGAACCCGACGGCCAGCGGCATCGTCGGGAACAGATCGATACGGGGGACGCTGCCTGTCATGGCCTCCACCATTGTCGTGGCGGCGACGGTCTCTTCGGCGAGCGCGTCGACCCCGGTGACCGGCCACGGGGGAGCGGCTGGCAGTGCCAGCGTCGTCCGCACCGTCATCTTGCGGTCGGCCCGGCTGTGCTCGACGGCCGTCCGGTCGAACTGCTCGGCGTGCGCGACGCCCCGCCCAGGCTCAACCGCCGTGACGACCACGCCGATGCTGGCTTTGGCCTCGGCACGATAACGGAGCCAGGCGCCGATCAACGCCAGAGCGACCCCGGTGCCTAAGCCGAGCACGAACCACCAGCGTCCGCCGGACTCGTCGGTGACGAGCGTTTTGGCCGCCTCTACCCCGAACCCGCCCGCGATCGCTCCGCCGAGCCCGCTCCACAACGCCCCGTCGGTGAGGATCCTCCGTCCCGCGGACGGAGGATGCGCCACACCGCCGGCGACGGTCATGGTCGGCACGCTGGTGGCGTTTTCGACCATTTCGAGCCTGCTCTCGTTCGGGGGCATCTCATAACCTACTGATGGACGGGCCTGGCGCGGTGGGTCCGCTTCCGGTCACCGTGCGAGGGCGCGTGCTGGGTCTGGTTGGCTCGGAGCGTCCGTCGAGCCGACCCGAGCGCCGAGGAGAACGCATGGCACAGCAGAGTGGCCGAGCACCCGACTTCCGGGGAGAGCCCTTTCTGAACCCCTACACGTTCGTGCCGGCCTTCCCGCGGGACGGTTTTCCTGAATCGGTGGACGATGGCGAGCCGTACGGCAACGACCGGCTACGTCCCAGTCTCTGGACCGGGACGATCGGGGTCCGGCTCACCGTGCGGACTCCGCTGCTGCTTCTGGACGCGGCGCGGGCCTTCGAGGCGGAGAGCGGCAGCGAGGGGCACTTGGCGTATCCTCTGCTGGCCAGAAACGGTCTGCCACATCTGCCCGCCACCTCCGTTAAGGGCATGCTCCGCTCCGCCTACGAGGCGATCACCGGGTCGAGGTTCGGGGTATTCACGGGGCATAACGTACCGCCCGGCTGGCGGCGTCCTGCCGAGGACGGGGCGCGGATGAAACCGGTCCGGGTGCTGTCGGTGAGCGAGAAACCCGACCGCGTGCGGATCGAGTACTGCGAGCAGGCACGGCTGCCGGCCTACGAACTGCCCGAGAAGCGGGTCAAGCCCCTTCCCTATCAAGGGACGACCAGACTGCCGAGGCATGGTGAGGCCGTCACCGTACGGATCGGCCGTAAGAGCGGCCGCCGCGGCGGCAGGTCGTTCTTCAAGCCGTGGACGGTCCGAAGCATCGTTCCGCGCGGCGAAGGCGAGCCAGCACGAGGCGACTGGGGCGACGATGAGGAGAAAGTGGTCAACGGCTACGTCTGGGCGACGCTGCAGAACACCGTGGGAAAGGTCTACGAACGCGTCTTCTTCCAGCCCGATCACCCCAGAACCGTGGTCCTGGACGGCCAGTACGCGCGATGGAACGCTCTGATGGCAGACTACGCGGCCGCGCACACCCATGAGGACCTGCGTGCCCGCGGAGAAGGCGACGGACTGACCTGGAGTCCGCACCTGCGCGACCCTGCGCGGGCGCGGCTGGAGCCCGGCGCTCTCTGCTGGGCCTATCAGCGGTCCGGCGGCGCCGACCTCTATCCGGTGATGATCCCGCGCGCTCTCGCCGCCCTGGCCCCGAAAGACATGCTGCCCGACGACCTGCGCCCTGCCCGCGCCTACGAGAAGTTGTCACCCGCCGACCGGCTGTTCGGTTGGGTGGCGGCGGACGACGCGAACACGTTTCCCGCCGCGTATCGCGGCCAAGTGAGGATCAAGGGCGTCAGGTGCGAGGAGGAGACTGCGTCGGTGACCCGCTTCGTCGGCGACGGGCTCCCGCTGGCGATTCTCGGCGGCCCAAAGCCAGCGCAGGGACGCTTCTATAGGGCCAAGAGCCCTACCCGGCCTGATGAGCCACTCGACGATGGCGTTCCCAGGGGGAACGTGCACCTCGACGAGGGGCAAGGGTTGCGCGGCCGCAAGGTCTACTGGCACCACGCCCGCGTGGCGGGCGACCGGGAGTACTGGCGCGAGCCCGCCGATGGCCGGGACCCCACTCAGGACCCGCTGAACGGCCGGGATCACCGGGAGTTCCGGCGCCCCTGGGGACCGGTCGACGGTCCCGGCGGCGAAACCCAGCCCCGCCCGGACGGCAGAGCGCATGCCACCAGGCGGAACGCAGAGCAGCGCGACAATCAGAACAGATCGATTTGCGGGTGGATCGACGGCGGCAGCGGCTTCTCGTTCAGCATCGATGTCCGCGACCTGGACGGCGCCGAACTCGGCGCCCTGCTGTGGCTGCTGGAGTTGCCTGACGGATGCTTCCACCGGCTCGGCTTCGGCAAGCCGCTCGGCTTCGGCAGTGTCCGGTTGACGCTCGATAACGCCCGCACCACCCTGCACAAGGGCGAGCGGTGGCAGGCGTACTACCGCGACCTCGGTGGCGAACTGCCACCTTCGACCGCGCCGCAGGAGGCCCGCGCCGAATACTCCGACCTCAGGACGGAGGTGCCGGCCATCGGAAAGGCGGCCGAGGCGTTCCTCATCGCGGCGAGGGGATTCGATCTGCCGGTGCGATACCCGCGAGCCCGCGATCCCCGGATGCGCCGGGCCCCCACGACCCCGCCGGACCCATCCGGGCAGAACTACAGCTGGTTTACCATCAACGAGAAGATCTCCAAAGGAGGTGGAGGGCAGCGGGGCCGCTCCCTGCCCTCCACCGTGGACGCTAAGCGAAAGGCTCTGCGCACCCATATGGGTGAACGTCGGCAGCAGGGATAGGAAGCCGCCAGCATGACGATGGGGGAAGGTGCCCGCCCGGGCACCTTCCCCCATCGTTGATGCGCGTTCCGCTATGCGGAATCGTCTACCCGCCGCCACAAACGTCAATCTAAAAGCGATCTCATCGAATTAATTCGATGATTAACGAAAAACCTTACCCGTTGCAATCCGATACGGATCATCGAGCCCTGGGGGCTATTTAGTTACCCCGGGAATAACATGCTTCTAGCGGTTTCAATCCGATGCGGTGCAGTGGCGGCACCGTCGAGTATGCCCGCCGTTTCGCTCGCACGCAAGGCACCCGCCCCTACTCGCTCGAGTTGTGACCGGACTCGGTCAAGTGCATTAAGTGATCACTTCGTGGCGTCCGGTTCCCCTAATGTACCGCTCGCGTGGAGCTGCGAGGGGCATACGGATTTGTCCACCTTTACTTGTAGGCCGCCGCTGGGAGGTAAGTGGCATGAAGGCGCACGCGGTCGTGTTCGGCAGCACGGGCAACCAGGACTACATCTTTGGCTCGAACAAGAGGCGCGAGAACGTCGGAGCGTCCTACCTGATCACGTGCGTCGAGGACGTCTGGCTGCGCCGCGCCCTGAAGCACCATCCCGACGACATGCGCACGCTGCGCTTGGACGAGCACGGTATGCAGGTCGTGACAGCCAGCGCGGGCGGCGCGGTCCTGCTGGTCAGGGAGGCGGCTGAGGGCAGGCGCATCGTGGGCGCTGTGACCGGGTCGGCCCTGCGGGAGGCACCTGGTCTGGACGTTTGCGGCGCCGTCGGTGAGGAGTTCGAATTCGGCGCAGCCGAGACGTTGGCACGGGCCGTTGAGGCCGCCCGCGACAGCCTTCGAACGGCGCGCCTGGCCCGGCGCAGCCCGCGGCTGCGCTTCCCCGGCCTGCCGATCGCTGACCGGTGCCGATCCAGCGGCCTGCCGGCGCATCGCGTGGTGAAGTTCGGCGGGAAACGACCCCCCGAACCGCGATCAGCGGAGAGCCTGGCGAAGCTGGACGCCTTCGACGCCGCGCTGCTGCGGCTCGCAGGCGAGATGGGGATGCGCGACGACCTGGACGAGAAAGCGGTCCGCGGCAGACTCGCCGACATCGTCGACTACCTAGGCGACCAGGCGGACTGGATCGCGGTCGTCCACGCCGACGGCAACGGCATGGGGAAGATATTCCAAGAGTTCGCGGACATCGCCACTTCGCGCGGGCAAGGGAGCGCCGCGGCCTACATTGAAGGGTTCCGCGCTCTGTCCGACGGCATGGACGACTGCGCGCGCCGGGCGTTTCGCGAGGTGGTGAACGGGCTGCGGAGCCTCGACATTGACCGCCCAGAGGGCAAACAGTGGCCGGCCGGTGAGCCGCCCATCCTGCCCCTCGTCCTCGGTGGCGACGATCTCACTGTCGTCTGCGACGGAGAACTGGCCTTGCCGTTTGCCCGTCAATACCTGGAGAAGTTCACCGAGTTCGCCGACCGCGAAGCAAGCGTCGGAGGAGTGCTCAGAGCGGCGGGAAGGCGAGGAATTGGCGCCTGTGCGGGCGTCGCGATAGTTAAGCGCAACCACCCGTTCCACAGTGCCGTCCGCCTAGCCGATGATCTGACCAAGGAGGCCAAGGCGGTCAAACGGCAACTGGGACCGGACCGGAGCGCGCTGTCCTTCCACGTCCTGTACGAGACCGCGCATGCCGAACTCGGCCGCCTGCGCGCCCGGCAGACCCCGACCGGTCAGGTACCGCGCGAAACCAGCCTGACGGCGCAGCCGTATCTCATAGGCGCCGGCGACGCCCGCCCCTGGGCCCGCCACCGCCATTGGTCCGACCTGCTCCGGCGGGCCGCTGCTCTGGGCCGTGTCGGCATCGATCCGTACCGTGACGACGCAGGACCGGATGGGGACGCCGTGGGCAGCGCCGTGGTCTCGAACACGCAGGCACACGAACTGCGCGCCGGCTTGTTCCGCGGCCGGGAAGTCGCCGACGCCCGGTTTCGGTCCCTTACCGCCTGGCCCGGAGAGGGCGCCGTCCGCGACCTCGCCGCCGACGACGGCTCGTTGTTCTGGGAAGACGGCGATGTCCTGCGCACCGGGCTGCTCGACGCCATGGACGCCGCGCCCTTCCTCAGAACCACGGACCTGCCCTCTCAGGCAACGGAGGGGTCCGGGTGAGCCACCGCATCGAATTCGCCCTGCATATGCTGAGCGACTGGCGCGTCGGCGACGGCACGGGACGGCACGGCCTGCACGGCAGCAGCGTGCTGCGCGACGGCGACGGACTGCCGTTCATCCCGGCCAAGACCCTGAACGGTGTGCTGCGCGACGCGTGCGAGATCGTCGCGCGCGCTCTCGACTCCGGGCAGCAAGGCGTCTGGAGCACGTGGGTGGACTACGTGTTCGGCCACCAGAGCGCCCTCCCACTCGCAGAGGCAGCCAGGTCCTCCGCCGCCCCCACCGCGTATCCGCGCCCGGCCGCGCTCACCTACCGCTCCCCGCTCCGCTTTCCCGGCAGACTTCGACAGGTTCTCGCCGGAGCCGATCCGCGGTGCCGTGAGGCCTTGACGTTCAGCAAGCCCGGAGTAGCCCTCGATCCGAGGACCGGAGCTGCTCGGGAGGACGCACTCCGCTTCGACGAGATGGCGCGTGGCGGTGTCACCCTCAATACCGTGGCGGAGCTGCCCGACGCTCTGGACGGCGACCAGCTCGCCTGCGCCGGCATTCTGTTGTGGGCGGGCTCCCGGCTGCTGGAGGGAATCGGCGGCAAACGGCGCCGGGGCTCGGGTCGCTGCCGACTCGAACTCAGCGCCGCCGGAATGCCGCCATCCGAGGAGAGTCTGAGGCATTGGGCCGGCGCTCCGGCCCCGCCGCCTGCACCGCCCGCACCGACGGCACCGCCGGGCCTCGGAGCGTCGGCGCCGGAGCCCGGCGCCGGTTGGGAACGTGCCCTACTGCGAATCCGGCTCGACATGCCGGTGCTCGTGCACGACCGAACGACCGGGAACCTCGTGCAGGGGCGCGATCATGTCCCCGGCTGGGCGCTGCTGCCGGAAGTACTGAAGCGGCTGGGCTCCGCGGCGGCGCACGCCGCCGCCCGCACCGGCGACCTGATCGTGACGCCGGCCACACCGCTGATCGGCGGTCTGCCGGGGTGCCGCGTACCGCGGGTCGTGGAGCGGAGCAAGGACAACCCGGGCGCCTATCTCAACCGAATGACGAGGCAGCGGCCCCCAGATGAGGCGTACGAGCGGATCAATACCGGCTACGTCGCCGCGGCGGGCGGGGGAGGGATCGAGACGGCCGCGTTCACCCTGCGCTCGCATAACTCGATCGACGACGAGGCACAGAGGCCCACCGAAGACCTCGGGGGCGTGTACAGCTACCAGGCGCTCGCGGCGGGAACCGTGCTGGGCGCCGAGGTCAGGGTCCGTGTCGGCGTCCTGCCCGCGGGCTGGCATACCCGTCTGGACGGCGAGGAATGGCGGATCGGCCGATCCCGTAAGGACGACTACGGCCTGATATCGGTGGACGCCGGCCTCCTGGACGAGGCTCTGCCCGACGGCGCGCCAGGGGCCGAGCCCATCGAGGCGGGTGGCAAGCTCCGCGTCTGGCTGCTGTCTGATGTCCTTATCCGAGATGAACGCCTCAATCCCAGCGACGCACCGGACGATTTCGCGCGCGTGCTCCAAGAGGCGCTGGCGGTTGCTGGCGCCGACGGGGTCCGCCTGACGCCCACCGTTCCCGAGCCTGGCTCCATCGAAGCCAGTTACGAGATGGCCCGCACCGATTCGTGGCACTCCGGATGGCGCCTACCGCGGCCCGTCTTGATCGGCTTCGCCGCGGGAGGCTGCCTGAGCTTCGACGTCGAGGCGGGCCGCATCGGCGTGGACGCCGTGGCCGCCGTCGAAACGTCCGGCATCGGTGAACGCCGCGGCGAAGGCTTCGGGCAGATCCGGCTGAACGATCGGCTCCTGTGGGAACCCTCCCCTGTCTTCGCCGCGCGACCCATCCCGCGGCCCCCGGCTCCCGTTGGCGACAAGCTCCCGCCATCGGCTCCCGGGTACGCCGCGGCGCGGATCGTCGAACGCGAGGCGTGGCGCGCGGAGATCCGGCGTTGCGCCGAAGCGTATGCGGCAGATCCGGGCAACGCTGTGCTGGCACCGCTGCTGGGCCTGACGTTCACTCGCCTAAACACGCTGCGCCGCCTGTTTGATCACCTGGATGAGCCTCCCGAGCGACTCGATCGCCGGATCGAGTCGCTGACCCGCCGATGGAAGGAGCCGAAAGCGGTCGAAGGGCTCCGCGGCCTGCTCACTGAGCCGGGGAGTCCCTGGAATCTGGACGGTTTCATCGGCGGCACCGAGAACCTGTGTCTGACCATCGACGGTCACCCGGATCTTCGCGAGGAACTGCGTGGCGAGGCGCTGCGAGCCCTTCTGTCCGCCTGCCTGTCCGCGCGCACGCGCAGCGAGATCTATGGTGCGGAGGCCAGCCGATGACCGCTAGGCGAGGGCGGCCGATGGACCGTCGGCTCCGCGTCCGCGGTTGGCTGCGCACGGAGACGCCCTTGCACGTGGGCGGTGCCGCGCTCAACCCGGCCGAGGCGCTCCCCGTCGCGGTCGACGGCCAGGACCGTATCTACGTTCCGGGCAGCAGCCTTGCGGGGGCCCTGCGCAACTGGATGCGCGGCGCCGACCCCAATACCGAGCATCTCGATTCCCTGTGGGGTTACGCCGAGGACGGGGTCCCGGACTCGGGACATGCGAGCCGTGTGGTCGTCCATGACGCGTTCATCACCACCACCACCGCGGTCGGCGTGGGCGGAGCTCCCGCCGACCCCTTGCCCTCTGGCGGCCTCCCCGTCCGCTTCGGCGTCGGCATCGACCGTGTCACCGGCGCCGCCGCCCCGGCTTTCCTGTACGCACGCACGGTCGTGCCGCCCGGCCACTACCTGTCGCTCGAACTCGATGTCGAGACGGCAGAGACCGGGTTCGACCGCGAACGGGACCGCCTCGGCGTGCTGCTGGAGGCCCTGCGCTCGCATCGGATCGCGCTGGGCGCGGCTACCAGCACCGGCCTCGGCAGGGTGTCGCTGCTGCCGTCCCCGTTCGCCATCTACGAGCACGACTTCACCTCCCCGGACGGTCTAATGTCGTTCCTGCTCGGCGAACAGACGCAGTTCGACGAATCCCGGATGAGACCGGACGAGGCCGTCCTTCCGGATCGGCGCGAGTTGCTCACCGTGACGCTGCGCTGGAGGCCAGCGGCCCCGGTGATGGTCCAGGCCGCCGGGGAGGGCGCGGCCATCAAGGCCCTGCCCCTGACCACGGCCGTCACAGGCGAAGATGTCGCGCTCGTGCTGAGCGGAAGCTCCATCAAGGGCGTGCTGCGCGGCCACGCCGAATTTGTCGAACGTACCGCTCGCGGCGTGGACGCCCCGATCCCTCCGCTGGGCGAAGCCGACCGGACCACCATCGCGGCGTCGACCCGGACATTCCTCGCGCAGCTCAACGAGCTACCCGCCGTTCGCGCCCTATTCGGCGCAGCCCGCATCGACCACGACTACGAGCAGCGCCATCCTTGGGGGAACGGAGCGCTGACGGCGCACGAGTGCGTGAGCCTGACCCCAGTTCCCGGCAACATCTGGAAAGTGCTGGCCGACGGCATGTCAGACCGCGACACCGGCGGCCAGACCGTACTGCCCGCGCATATGCGCGCGGTGCTCGCCGAACTAGGGATCGAACAAGCCGATCACGTCGCCATCGACCGGTGGACGGGCAGCGCCGCCGACAGCCTGCTGTTCAGCGTTCTGGAGCCCCATGGTGTCCAGTGGGAGCCGATCCGCCTCACAGTCGACCTCACTCGCCTTGGCCGGTATCGCAGGCCGGCGCTGGCACTGCTGCTGCTCATCCTGCGCGACCTCGACCAGGGGCGTATCCCGCTCGGCGGCATGGTCAACCGCGGTTTCGGCGACGTCTCCATCGAGAAGATCGAATTCGCCGGCAACGGCTGGGACGGCGGCACGTCACTGGCCGCAGCCCTCGCCACCCCGGCCCTGGCCGAGGCATGGTCCGCCTACCTGGAGGAACCTCCGTGACCATTCTGCACGTGGCCGAGTTGGCTGGTGCGACGTTCGCCCAGGCGCTGGACGCGGCCCCCAGGGCCTTCGCCCTGCTGATCACACCTTCGCGATTCGAGGTGACCACCGTCTCGGCCGTGCACCCGTCCGAGACCGAAGATGTCTACGAAGCACGGCTGTTCGGCGAGCGCGCCGAGTTGCGCTGGCTCGCCACGAGCGGGGGGCACGCCGTCTTCCTTACTGAGGATCGGGACGAACTGCCTTCGTTCTTCACCCCGCTCGCCCCGGTTGTCGCGACGGGCGTATGCGATGGTCAGTACCTTTTGTGGGGGAGAGGTGCCGGCGAAGCGAGAGAAGGCTGGACGACCCTCGCAACCGAGCGTATCGGCAGCATCCGCGTGCCGGCTGAGGTCGAGCAGGGCGGGTACGCGGCCGTGAAGACGCGCGAGTACATCGTGCAGGACCCCGAGCACGGAAACTCTTACATCGCCGAAGAGCGCCTGCTGGCTTTCGCGCGCTCCGCCGTCCTGAAGCTGGAGAGGCCGTGATCGAGGGAAGTATGCCGCGAGGGCGCGACCGGTCGACGAGTCTCACGAGCCCCGTTCCCAGATGCCTGGGGCGCTGAGTCCCTCCCGGGAGCTCACCCTCGGGTTGGCGGGGACAGGGTGGACGTTGCCCATGCCGATGGTGGTACGATCACCGATCCCGGCGTACCGGCTGAACCGGACCAGCGCGTCCAGCGCAATCTTCGCCGACGAGGGCACCCGCCGGGCTTCGGCCAACCTGTAGACGACCTCGCCCACGCTGCCGCGTCCCGGCGGAGCGCCCGGCTTCAACAGATGCTCCGCCATGGTGAGCCGGTGGTCGGCCACCTCAAGATTCGAGGTGATCGCCGCGGCTGCGGACGGCGGCAGCGCGATCTCGGGCGCGAAGAACTCCCAACGGCGGTGCAGGCCCGAGAACACCCACTCGGCCTCGGGAAACGGGCGGCAGCGCCGTGCTCCCTCCTCCCGCGCTGTCAAGAACGCCATCGGTGTCCGGATGCGCAGCCGCCACCCATCGGTGGGCCGTGCGCGCGCCACCAGCGTCGCGTACTGCTCGGTCGCAGCGACCTCCACGCTCGCAACCTCGTAGAAGCAATTGGCCACGCGAAGAGTCCGAGTCTTGGCCAGCGCTTGGAGCACGGGGGCGACGAGGGCATCCGCGAGAAGCGCAACCTCGAACCGCGCGTTTCCGCTCGATCCGTCCGCCCCCGGGCCGAGCAGGGGAGTCAGCGTGTAGGGCTTGGGAGGCCGCGTCTCGTGAAGCGCCGAGGTGAGTCCAGCCTCACCGGCCTCCCGAAGCTGTGCCAGGAACGCCGCGTTGATGGCGGGCCCGGTGTGGCGAGGCACCGGAGCCCGTCCATTCCTATGGACGAGGTGGACGACGATGCGGGTAGGCATTTCCGGCCCTTGTTCAAAATGTTCGAAGGAAGAGCAGACCGACGCCATGCTCCGGGTCGTGTCGGCCTGAGGCAATGTTCTCACCGAAGCGCATGCTCGTACTTGCTTCTGACGCGGACGGCGGGCTGAGACCGTTCCCGTTCGACGTTACATCACCGGAGGTTCATTCGCATGGGACGGAGACTTCTCCTCGTCTCCATTTGGTGGGACTGATCCTGGGAGTTTGCCATGCGAACTCCGCCGAGCGGGCGTGATAACGATCATGTCCCAGCAACAAGGCACCGTGGTAAGCGGTGTCAGCTTAAATGACCACGCTACGTAACCACCAAACAACATGTTCTCTCCTTGTTCGCTAGGCGGTCCTGGTACAGGACCTTCGTCCGGGATGGACATAGCCGTGGACCTGGAAACGCACGCAGGAGCGGTCGTCCCGGCGTACGGCGGCGACCTGGTCTTGACCGTGCGCGACGGCCTCGCCAGGCTGACCGGTGACGGCCGCGTCGTCATGGAGGCTGGTCGAGGCCGACAATCCCGGCAACCGGATGAACGACGCCAAGTGCGACCCCTCCGGTCGCCTGCGGGCGAGCACGATGGCCTACGACTAATCACCGGGAGCCGCCGCGCTCTACCGCTACGAGGGGCGGCGGGTCAGCACGATGCTTACCGGCCTGACCCTCGCCAACGGCACGGGCTGGAGCCCGGACGGGGCCGCCATGTACCACTTCGATAGCCGGACCGAGCGGATCAGGCACTGCGGGAGCCAGTTTCGGGAGCCACCGCAAGCAGGTTCCGATCGACTCAACGCGACGTAGTCAGGGCGTTTGTGCAGGTGGGAGGCTCCCCGTTCGACTCGGATCGACCTAGATCGACTCTCCTGCTTTGCTTCACACCGAAGAGGCCACTGGTTCGAACCCAGTATCGCCCACCCCCACATACGGCAAGGTCAGAGGCCACTTCCAGCATCTGGAAGCGGCCTCTTCGTCGTCCTGGAGCCCTCCGAAGCGCCCGAGCCTGACTAACTGCCTGACGGCGGCTCGATGATCAGCTCGGGGAAGATACGATCCATGGCGGTCGCCCGCTCGTCCATCACGGGCCTGATCTGCTGCCGATAGACCTTCTCGGTGACGGTCGTGCTCTTGTGCCCGACCAGCCGGGAGATGTGCTCGATCGGCACACCGCGGTCCGACAGCACCGACACGAAGCTGTGCCGCATCTCCCGCGGCGTCCACTGCTCGGCCTCGAGGCCGGCCCGGGCGATGACGCGCCGGAACTCACGCCGGACGTTGCCGGCGCCGAGCTGCGCGCCGGCCCGCGTGGCGAACACCAGGCCGTCGGTCCGCCCGTTCCGGTCCTCCCACAGCGCGACAAGGGGCGGGACGCAGCGCTGGGGGAGCTTGAGCGTCCGGCGGGACTTGGGCGTCTTGGTGTCGCCGGACGCGCGAACCGAGCGCCAGACGTAGACGGCGAACTCCTCGTGATCCCAGCCGGCCGCGCCCACCGGCCGCCACGCCTGACGCTCTCGGTCGTAGGCGACGACGTGGGACCATTCGAGCCCGCGCAGTTCCTCCGTACGGGCGCCGGTCAGCAGCGAGAGCACCACATAGGCGCGCAGCCATGGGCGTGCGCTTTCGGCGGCGGTGAGAACGGCCTCGGCTTGTTCCAGTGTCAGCGACTTGGACGGCCGGCCGGGGCGGCCCTTGGGCAGCTCGCACAGCAGCACGACGTTCCGCTTCACCTTGTCGCGCGCCTGGGCCCGGGCGACGGAGCGTTTGAGGATCGACCGCAGCTCCTGGAGCGTCCGGGTGCTGACCTGCTTCGCCTTTCGGCTCAGCCAGGTGTCGACGTCGTCGGCCGACAACTCCCGGAGCTTGCGGGCCCCCAGCTCCGGGATGATGTGCTTCGCGGCCAGGAACCGCTTGGTCTGGACGGTGCTGGGGTCGCGGCCGTTGAGGCCGTGCTCAAGCCAGTTCTCCACGGCCTGGGCGACGGTGTATCTGGTGTCCTCGCTCGGCAGTCCGTCTTCGCGGTCGCGGAGCTTCTGGTGAAGCTTCTTGAGGGCCTTGCTCTTGCTCCGGTCGCTGGCGGAGCGGACGATCCGCTTGCCTTCCGGGGTGTATCCTATGGTGATCTCGGCGATCCAGCGCTGCCGGCTCTCGCTCCAGCGCAGGCCGCCGTCCCCCTGCGGGCGGCGCTGGCGGGCGGCTTTGCTCCCTTCGTCCGGTTCTTCGGGGGTCGGGGCGGTGGTTCTGGGCATTGTGATCTCCTCTGGGTGTCGTCACGTTGGGTGACGGGGATCGGGTGCTGGCGAGGGGCTGTGCGGCTGCAGGTATGCAGGAAATGCAGAACAATTGATTTCTCTGCATTACTTGCAGGCCTGCAGGGGCTCGTCCGGGGGTTCGCGCCCTACGGCAGTCACCGTGCGTAGCGGCCGCCGGGGGTGCGGTTATGGGTCTCTGGGCGGATCTTCGAGGGCGTGTGGGTGGACCTCGTAGACGGCTGCGCGGGCGCGGCCGGGGCCGTTTGCGCGTGGCGCGGACGGGAGCCGTCTGATCCAGCCATGGGCGTCCAGGACGCGCAGGCCCGCCTCGGTGTCGGCGACCTTGCGGAAGCGGGGACGCAGGGCTTGGACGGCGTCGCTGGCGGTGAAGCGGTGGGTGCCGGTGCGGGCGAGCCAGTCGCGTAGGGCGCGGGCGTCGGCCAGGTCGGGATCGGCGCCGATGAGGTCGTATGCGGCTTGGGCGTGGGTGAGGAAGTAATCGCCGATCTGGCGTGCGCAAGCGAAGGTCTCGGTGCTGATGGGCCGGGTCCAGGTGCCGTGATGATGGTGGGCCAGGTGGAGAAGGCCGGCGATGCGGACGACGGCGCCGGGGAACTTGCCTCCCCAGTCGGGCATGTGGGCCAGGTCGTTGCCGGGTCGGAAGCGCGGTTCGGTTTCGCGTAGCAGCTCCTGGACGGCAGCGGTGCCCGCATCGCTGAAAGTGAGGGAGACCGGTTCGCTGAGGCCGTGAAGCCGGGTGATGAGACTGGTGAGCGTGTCGGTGTAGGTCTGGGCGATGTGCGCGGGGATGAGTTCTGGGCTGGCGTCGCGGTAGCCGAGTAGGGGGGCCGGGACGGAGTAGAGGAGGCGTCCGAGGAGGCCTTGGCCGCGGAATTGCGGGGTGTCGGCGAGCCCGGCCAGGACGTCAGGCTGGGGGCAGATGCCGAGGGTCACGTGTGCGGATTCGATGACCTCCGAGGCGCGTCCGACGCGGTCGATGCGCATTCCCTCACCGGCGTGGCCGTGTTTGAGGACGGCGAAGTGCGGGGCGCCGCTGTAGCGGCCGGCGGCGATGGAGAAGATCTCGCCTTCTGGGGACAGGACGGCCATCCGCCCGCCTTGCTGGGCAAGCTGGGAGGTCAGGACCTCGGGTGTCGCGTCGTCGGAGAACAGCCGCGGCTCGGCCGGCACCTGCAGCTCCTGGAGCCGTTCGGCGGCGATGCGCGCGTCGGCCAGGTGCTGCTCGCGGACGACCGCCACGCGCCGGCGGCTCGTCCCGCTCGGGGAGCGCCTGGACGACGGCGCGATGGAGGTCGGCGAGCCGCTCGGCGTACAACTCCTTGATCCGCTTGACGCGTCCGAACCCCACGCTGAGCGCGCTCTGCACCTGACGGATGGACGCGTCCTCGGGCACCTCACCGCGATCGATCGCCGCCACTAGGGCGTGTCCGGTGGATCATGTGTTGATCCAGAGCAGGGCTGTGACCAGGACGGTCGCTGCGCGGTAGTTGCGGGCGAGTTTGTCGAACCGGGTGGCGATGCCGCGCCATTGCTTGAGGCGGCCGATGCAGCGTTCGACCACGTTGCGGCGCTTGTAGAGGGCTGGGTCGAACCTTGGCGGCCGCCCGCCTCGTGGGCCGCGGCGTACGCGCCCGGCCTGCTGGTCGACGCGTTCGGGGATGGTGGCGGCGATGCCCCGCTGGCGCTGGGTCCGGCGGATCGCCGCCGAACTGTAGGCCTTGTCGGCGATCACCCGGTCCGGCCGGCATCACGGCCGCCCCCGCGCAGGTCGCGGCACCCAGATCCCGGCGAGGACGTCGGGGAAGGCGGTGCAGTCGTTGACGTTGCCGGGCGTGACCACGATCGACAGCGGCATTCCGCGCCCGTCGACGGCCAGGTGGACCTTGGTGGTCAACCCGCCCCGTGATCGCCCGAGCGCCTGACTGCTCCTCGATGTCGGGTTCGTCCCGCCCGGTTCCCCTTTTTGCGGGCTCCAGCGGCGTGCTGATGGGCGCGCACGATGGTGGAGTCGAAGCTGACGGTCCAGTCGATCCGCCCGACCGAGTCGTCGTGGACCTGCACGTGGGTCAAGATCGCATCGAAGGTGCCGTCGGCGGCCCACCGCCGGTACCGCTCATAGACGGTCTTCCAGTTGCCGTGCCGCTCCGGCAGGTCCCGCCACGGAGCACTGGTGGCCAGCTTCCACAAGATCCCGTTCAACACCGTGCGGTGATCGGCCCACCGCCCGCCCCGAGCGGGCTGCGCGGGCAAAAGCGGCTCGATCCGCCGCCACGCCGCATCGGTCAACTCATGCCGTCGCACCATGACACAGCATCAACCCACACCCAAAGATCGACCTCAGCCAAACACCATGATCTACCGGACACGGCTTAGCCGCTCGCACTGCTGCTCATCGGTCAGCGGACGCGGTGCGGGCTTGGCGCTCTCCGGCACCCGGACGCCCTTGTTCGGACGTCGCTTACGAGGCGCTGCCGACCTCGGCCCTCGCGGCTGGTCACCACCGGTTCGCGGACCCGCTTCACCATCCGGGGCGGGTACGCGGGCGGGCTCGAGACGGGCGATGACCGGCAGCGTCAGCCGCTGCCCGCTGGGACAGGCCATACGGCCGAACGGCCAGCAGCGACGCCCTCAGGACTGCACTGCACACCGGCATCAAGCGCACTGCTGGAAGCACCTGGCCGAGTGCCGATGCGGACGCTGTCGGCGGAGGCATCCTCGCGCGGACGCATCTCCATCTCGGCCAGCCGCGGCACCGCCTGGCCGTCCTGGTCGTGCCAGGGGTCGGCCTCGGCTATCGACTGGTCGATGACGCCGATCAAGTGAGCCGTCACTGCCGCACCGACCGGGCCGAGCGCATGCGCGAACATCGAGCTGGCGACCGCCCACTCCGACACCTGCGAAGCGTCGCCGGCGGGCACCGCCGCTACCAGGTTCAGCACGATCGAGGTGAACAGGCACCCGAAGCCGACCTTCTCGGCCTGCCTCGCCAGCGCGCCGCCGGACGCCGCCAGCCTGGCGCGACACACGATGATCCAGCACACCGCGCCGATCAGCAGGGCTTCCAGGCCCCACAGCGTCCACCACACCGGGCTGTCGGCGTGCACGTCCATCAATCGGGCGGCGCCCTGCTGAACCCCGGTCGTCGACCAGACGCCGAACCCGATCAGCACCGGAACCAGCACCCGCAGGTTCCGAGCACGCAGCCACTCCAGCCGCAGCGCCCGGGCCTCCCCGGACCGCGCCATCACCGCCCGGATCCGCGTCCGCTCACCGGCCGCGCGGAACTCCCGGTACATCCGCGCCAACTCCGCCTCGGCGCGGACATCGGCCTCACGCTCGGCACGCGCCAGCTCGGCCAGCCGCGACTCGGTGGCCACGTCCGCCCGGGCCCGGCCATGGCCGGCCTCCGCACGTGCCCGCTCCAGCTGGTCCGCCCGCCGCGCGTCCGCCAACTCGCGCCGACGCTGCAGTTCGCGGGCCAACTGCTCGAGGTTGACCGGCTCGGGGCTGGCCTCTGGCCTCCTCTTGAGGATCTTCATCGCGAACGCCCTCCTGCCAGAACGTCCAGGACCGGCCCGACCGCGCGATTCAGCTCCACGACCAGGCCCTCAACGGCCTGCCGGGCGCAGTCCTCCACACCGTCATCGGGACCTTCGGGAGCCTCCGGCAACCGGTCGACCGGCACGGCGAAGGTCAGCGCCAGGCTGGACTGCATGAACGAGGCCCCAGCGACGTCCTGCTCGGTGGGCTCAACGAAGTCGTAGCCGTCACCGCGCAGCTCGGTAGGCTAGTCGCGCCAGCGTCGGCCGCCCTGCCAGTCGACCGACCGGGCCAGAGCCGCCGGCCAGGGAGCCACCAGGCTCACCGCCGCGATCAGCGACCCGTCCCACTGGCTCCGCTCGACACGGGCGCCCAGCACCCAGGAGTTGCTGCGGACGTAGCCGGGGGCCATCACGGGCCCGGACGCCGTCCGCCAGACCGCCGACGCGAACTCGACGCACCTGGACGACGGCTCTCCCCACGTCTCCCAGCACTCGGCGAACGAGCTGTCCAGCCGGTCGCGGACGTAGGCGCCGTACCGGGACACGCCGTCACTGGCGTACTCCCGGTCGTACTCCTCATCGACCCAGAACGGGCCCGCTGAGGTGTCAGAATGAAGGTTCATCGGGTTGGACCTCCAAGGTCCGATCAAGGCCCTCGTCAGGCGGTTGCGTCGCCATGACGAGGGCCGCTCTACTTCTCCGGACTCTTGAGCCGCACCTGCACATAGGCGCGCACGTTCAGCGAGGCACCCCGGCACGGATACGCCAGCGACACCTCAACCAGGTCGAAGACCTCGGCGAGCGCCTCCGCTCCGGCCAGAACCTCCTCGGGCAGACCGATAAGGCGGATCCGCAGACCTGCGGCGGCCGAGCCGGTGGCCACAGGCTTCCCGGCCAGGTCGGAAACGGACTTGCCGTGGGCGCGTGCCATGAACTGGCCTCGCTCTCCAGCAAGGCGATGTACTCCGCGATGGCCGAGCCCGGGATCCGCCGCGAACGGCCTTCCTGAACCGAGCGCAGCCGACCCGACCGGATTAGCTCGTAGATGACGCTCCGGGACAGCGACAGCAGCTCCATCGCCTCACTGACCCGGTACAGCCGCGCCGGCGGCGCCGTCTCAGCGGCACTTGCACTCGTGATGGTCATCGGATTGGGACCTCCCATGCCGACCCAGGCCGGACCGAACCGGCCAGGGCCATACGTGTCCACTGGCGTCCGACAGGACGCCTAGACGTCTAGACGAGTATGGAGAACGGTGACATGACTCGTCTAGATGAGTCAAGCGCTACCGAGCGGGAAGCTCGTACGAGAGGACGTAGGCGTCACTCGACATGACCGTGTCGCAGACCTCGACGGGGCATCCGTCCTGGTCATAGGCCGTCCGCACGAGATGGAACACCGGCACCCCGGGCGCGAGCTTCAGCGCCCGTGCCTCGTCCCGCAGCGGCATGCGAGCCCGGATCTCTTCGGTGAAGTGGTCGAGACGATGGCCGAGCTCCTCCAGCCGGGCGTAAATGCCGCCAGGCCCGCTGTTGGGCTGCGTGATCTGCGAGCCGCGGGCGATCGAAGCAGGGACATAGGAGGTCGCCGTCTCGACCGGGTGCCCGTTGAGCAGGTACCGCCGCGCCCGCACGATCACCAACTCGTCCTCGGCAAGATTCAGCTTCGCCGCAACCTCGGGCGCCGGCTTGCTCTCCTGGATCTCGATGGAGTCGACCGACGGTTTGACGCCGGCGTCCTCGGCCTCGGCGATGAAGGCGGCCTTGCCCTGTTCGCGATGGTGACGAGCAAAGCGGTCGGAAGCCAGCCGGCGTACAGGCGGACGCGACCGAACGAACACACCCTTGCCGTGCTCGGCCACCGTCAGGCCCTCGCTCTGCAGGATCTGCAGAGCATGCCGCACCGTCATCCGAGCAACGTCGTAGTGTCCGATGAGCTGGCTTTCAGAAGGAAGCTTCTCGCCCGGCCCGAGATCCTTGCTGTCGATTGCCGCGCGCAGGTGGTCCGCGATCTGCTTGAAGACCGGCCGATCGCTCGTCGCATCCAGATCCGGCAACCCCAGCTCGCCCACCTGCAGCCAACTCCTCAACTCGTACGTACGTGTACTAGCGTGAGTCTATTAGCCGGACCTGCTAAGGGAGCTTGCGTGATGCCCGAGAGTCGCCACTCCGTCAGCGTGGCGGGCGTCGTAGTCGACGACCAGGGCCGCGCCCTCCTGATCCAGCGCCGAGACAACGGCCACTGGGAAGCACCAGGCGGCATCCTGGAGCAAGACGAGGACATCATCACCGGCCTCCGCCGCGAGGTCCAGGAGGAGACCGGCCTCGAGGTAACGCCGATCGCCCTGACCGGCGTCTACAAGAACATGCCCCGCGGCATCGTCGCCCTGGTCTTCCGCTGCAGAGCCGAGGCCGGCTCTCTCCGAGAGTCCGACGAAACCTCAGCCTTCCGCTGGGTCACAGCCGACGAGGTAGCCGAACTGGCCGACGAAGCCTTCGCCATCCGAGTCCAAGACGTCCTCGAAACGATTTCGACAGTCCCAATCCGCCACCACGATGGTATTCATCTGCTCGGCTAAGGGACCAGCGCCAAGCTGTCGGGTCGCTGGTGTCAGAGCACCTGAGACTGTGGCTGTCACCCTACGCTGACATGGAGGACCTTAGTCGTCACTGCGATGGACCCGTTCGGGTTGCAATGATCTTTTGAAGATGCAATCATTTTTCGATTGAGAGGCCAGGAGGGAGTTTGTTGTGGCTAAGATGCGCGTATACGAACTTGCTAAAGATCTCGGCCTCGAAAGCAAAACCGTGATGGCAAAGCTTCAAGAAATGGGGGAGTTTGTCAGATCGGCTTCCAGTACAATGGAGCCTTCGGTTGTTCGTCGAGTTACTGAAAGTCTTCAGAGTCCCACTCTGACAAGAGATATCTACTTGGCCATAGAGGCTCGACGCTTCGAGAGAGCCGAGGAGAGGCTAGCTGAGCTAAAGAGTGCAGATCCGGAACACTGGAGGCGCTTGCAGAGAGAAATCGGAGATTTAATTAAACAGCGACATCTTCATGGTGGCGCTGGTAGGCATCGCGTTGAATGGCTCACTGGTCTGTGGGTAGCGACCACTGGATCTATCACAACACAACAAAACGCGATACGCCGTCCCACTCGGCCGGGCCTGCCTAATCAGGCTAGGAGAAGACTCTCTCCCGTGCAGCCGGGAAGGGCGCGCCCAGAGGCGCTAGGGCGTGAACTTGAAGACGGCTTTATAGGCCTCTTGCAAAAAGTTTTCGCACTGTCTGATAAAGAACAAATTCGTATTCGGAAACAAACTAGCGGTACGCAGTTCGGTCACGACATAGAGTTCGATGCAACGGATGCAATAACTGGTACGCTGCGATGCCATGTCGAATGTAAGAACTACGCCGAAAAAGTCGGCCTCGATGATCTCGCCCCTAAGCTGCTTCAGCAGATAGTCTACTGGGAGAATAAGCCGCTTGATTATTTCATCCTTATCTCCCCTCGAGCTAGAATTACCAACGAACTGTCTCGATTGATACAAGATTGCAATTTCGGGCGAAAGTTTAGGTTTCAGATTCTAATCTGGAGTCCTGAGCAGGGTGTTGAAGAACTGTTCCAGCTCACACCGCGCCTCTATAGCGTGCTGTATCGACGACCTGCACCTAACCTCTCTGAGGAAACGGCTAAGCGGATTGCCCGCCGTTGGGCAGGTCTCCTTCGGCCAGATGTAAAGCTCCCAGAATCATGGCAACGGTATCTGGGGGAACCAATTTTGCACCAACTGTACGGGGAAACAGACTTTGAATCCGTCTCGCAGAATGCTATTTCACTAGGCACCCTGGCCGACAGCGGGGCACCGATTCCTGGAACACTGCACGACAATGTACGGGAGTGGTTGATTAGTCGGCCTGAGAAAACCATGTTGCTTCTGGCTGAGTTCGGCGATGGAAAGAGTTTCTTTTCATACGAGCTTACTCGCCGCCTGTCCGCAGAATTCTTGGACGACCCCTCCAATGGTTGGTGCGCTCTCAGGATCCCACTCCGTGCTCTTCGAGAAAGCTCGAATCCATCAACATTGCTGCAAAACCGACTCGATGCCATAGGCGTGCGCCTGACCGACTGGGAGGCGCTCTCCAAGACCCATAACACTTTGATTATTCTCGATGGCTTCGACGAGATGTCGGCGCAACTGGATCCGCAGACTCTGGCCGCCAACATCAACGTACTAGCGCAATGTATCGACCATTTCTCCTATGCGAAGATTCTTATTAGTTCTCGCGCACACTTCTTTGAGCGAATCTCGGATTATGAAGAATTTCTCGATACTCTGGGTCAGCCACGAGTTCTTCGAATCGCACCCATTCCGCTGCAGCAGAGACTGGAATATCTAGGGAGCTATGCTGAACAAATAGGAGAGCGGGAGAAGTTTGAAAAATTGCGGACCCTTTACGATCCTATTGGATTGGCGGCCAAGCCTCTTTTTTTGCAAATGATCAAGGAAACGCTTCCGGGGCTGCCGGAAGATCATTTCAATGAGGTAATACTCTATCATCAGTACGTTAGAGATAGCCTCAAACGTAAAGCGTCAGACCTACAGGCAGAACGGCGCCTATCCGAGAAACGAGTCATTGAAAACCTCGAGCTCATTCTTGAGGAGCTAGCTGTCCAATTGCATATGTCCCGGACTGACTATGTAAACCTTCGTAGTTTTGACACTGGCCATCGGGGGCGGCTATCCGAAATTCTATGGGAGATGTCAGGCGCAGCAGTAGCTGTAGATGATCCTGACAGGACTCCTGATGCTCGGTCCCGAGTCGGCGTGCGTTCGTTGCTCAAGCAGGTAGCTGGTGTAGATCCAGAGCAGTGGCCTGTTGACTTCTTCCACCGCTCCATGCGTGAGTTCTTCGTCGCGCGTGCGCTGGTGCGTGTTATAGGCAATGAGGATGGCAAGGCCAGGAGCATGCTGGCGAAGGTGCCACTTCAGCCAGAAATAGTTGAATTCGTACGCCTCATAGACCAGCATTCGGTCGACGAGCGTTCACAGCGTGATCGCGAGATGCTAAGGCGTGAACTTACAAAATTGGCCAAGTCGGCGACAGTGCGGCGCTACAAGGATCAGCATCTCGGAGGTAACGCTCTAACTTTGCTTTATGCGCTCAGTCGCAAACTGCCTACCCACGATTGGTCAGGCCTTGCACTGGACTATGCCGATCTCTCGGGTGCAAATCTCGATGGAATGTGTTTTAGGGGTTCGAGCCTCCGCAGTGCGTCCCTTGACAACGCTAGCCTTGTTGGTGCGGATTTCCGGAATGCTGATCTCGCGGGCGTACAACTACAGCAAACCGCACCAGTCATTGCCTTGACATTCGATTCTGATAGCAATATTGCATATGCAATATATGGCGACCGGTCGGTGCGGTGCTGGACATTTGGCGTAGGCGGCCGAATGAGTTGCGTTACTCTGGCGGATCTTGACTTCCATTCGACGAGCATCCATCTTTCGCCATTCGGCGACCTAGTAATTAAGGGACCCGACACAATCGCTGTACTCTCAGCGGTAGGAGCGGACGAGGTGTGGCGTGTTGTTGCGCGTTTTCCGATTACGTCTACAGCCGAGGATTTTTCGATCGCAGACGGAATGATAACACTTCGCAGAATTTTGAACGAGACCGCTCATCTTCAAAAATATGATCCCATAAAGCGTAAGTTCATTGGCCCCACCGCATCTGCATCCGAACGCACGATAATCCTCTTCGAAGAGGATGTGACCTTGAGTGCCACAGGAGGCTTGCTAAACTTTGCGGGCAAGGAGGTCGGCAATAGCTTCCGGGTTCGACCTTTTGTTTGCTCGGACAGTCGTAAGATTGGCAACGATCAGATTCTTCTTGTGCTGGGACATGAGGACGGATCGGTCTCACTTCATCTCCTTCGTTCTCTAGGGTCGAAGCCTACTCTGGAAAAAGTGTGGGTGCGTGAAGCGCATACTGGGTCGGTGACCGACGTTAGACTATCTGGAATGTATGTTCTCTCGGGTGGGATGGATCGAACTATATGTCTATTCGTGCTCACTGATGACTGGGCAACTGCTGAGCCTTTGCGGTTGCACAGAACAATTGAGTGCGCTGGTATGAAGATTGAGGGTGTCCAAGGAAGAGAGGAAAAAGAGTTCCTAGAGGCACTGGTTCGCTCGGCCATGGTAGGGGCCAACGTTCGGCCCGCGTTGGAATCTAGAAACATCCCGAACCCAGCCGAAGTCTTTGGTAAGCACCGGCGTCGCTGAGCCACACTCTGCCACGGGAGCCCCGGGCGAGCTTGGCTTACAAGCGAGTAGCCGGCGTTGATGCCAGTGCCTACGCCAGTGCCAACGCTCATGGCGACGTTAGGACACCCAGTGAAGGTGCTGGCGGCGCCTGACTCGCTGCTTGACGATGGTGGCGCAGCTGCATGGACTCCGCTGGACCATGGCGGTCGTGTGCGCCCCACGTGGGAGCCATGCTTACCTGCTCGGATGCGCTTTTCGATGCTTCACACCGAAGAGGCCACTGGTTCGAACCCAGTATCGCCCACCCCAAGTTTCCGCAGGTCAGATCGTCGTCAACGGTGCGATCCCGTGTGTTCCACTGAGCGCTTCGTAGTCTCGGGAGCCAGTTTCGGGAGCCACCGTACGCTTCGCAGATTCCCGAAGCGCTCACCTGGGCGGCCGATCATCTTGAGCGCGTCGTCCGGGCCCGGTCGAGGCCGCCGACGAAAGCCGCCTGGCTTCATTGAGAACCTCGTTGGCTCGCTCGGGGTCTGGCTTGATCGAGTAGCGCCCACGGCCACAACGCTGATCGCAGCGACTGTCCGAGGGGCTCGACTGGCCAAGCTGAGCTGATGTGGAGTCCTGCCCGCGATCGCTGTACAAGGAAGGCGGCGGACCTGAACTCGTGGGAGGAGTCGCAGTCGGGTTGCTCGTGCCGAGCGAACTGATGCCGAGCGTGAACTCGCGGAGCGCCGGCCCTGTACCGACGGTGCGGCCCGCCCTCGCTCGGCCGGACGGCAGACGGCTCATGAACGGGCTCCGGTGCGATGGTGGTCGGGGTTCGCCTGTTCAAGATCGGTCGCATGCGTCGAGTTCCTCACGTGAGGACGCCGCCGGGTTGGGTTTTGCGGGGCCGGACTGGCGGTCTTGTCTGCTGAGGTGCTCGATCTCGTCGTGGTGGGTGCTCAGGACGGTCAGGAAGGCGTGGACCATCTCGGGGTCGAGTGAGACACCCGCGCACTGGCGTAGCACGTGGGTTGCTTGTGGGATGGGCAGTGCCAGGCCGGTTCTGCGGGTGGTGACGATGGCGTCAAAGCAGTCGACCACGGCCACCGTCCGAGCCACCTGGGGGATGTTGGTGCCGGCCAGGCCGTGGGGGTAGCCGCTGCCGTCGAATCGTTCGTGGTGGTGCAGGATCCCGGCGACCGTGTCGTGCATGAGCGGATCGGCGTCGATGCCGGTGCGGGTTCCAGGGATGGTCTGGGTGAAGAACTCCGGGAGTTCCTGCACGATCGCGGCGCCGTGCCGGACGTGCAACTGGATAATGCGGTATTCCGCCTCGGTCAGTGCGCCAGCCTTGAATAGCACGGCGTTGGGGACGGCGAGTTTGCCGATGTCGTGTAGCAGCCCGGCCAGACGGGCCGCTTCGATATGTGCGACTGGCATGCCCAGTTCCGCGCTGAGCAAGCTGGTGAGACGTGAGACTCGCTGGCTGTGCCTGCGGGTGTGGGAGTCCTTGACGTCCATGGCCGCCATCAGCACCTCGGCCAGTGCATCCTTCGTCACGCCGCTTTCGCTCGCTGCGGAGGCCTGCCTGCGGCCCGGTGCGGTCCGGCCCGGAGCCGGGTCGGTTTGTCGGAGGCACGCTGCTTTGAGGATCGCGCGGTGGGCGCGGATCTCCGCGGCTCGCCGTGCGAGCTCCAGAGGGGGGTCAGCATCGACGTCTTGGGCCAGAAGTTCAGCCAGGATGTCGGCGGGGTCGTTGATCCCGGCCTTGGCGGCGTGCAGCAGGAGCGTCTCTGCGGCGTGGGTGTCGCCGTGGTCGAGGGCAGTCAGCCCTTGGTCGTAGGCGGCGATGTCGATGTCGACCAGTTCGGCCAGGGCGCGGATGCGTCGGGCTTGGCGGGGATCGCGAGCCTGGTCGGCGGCGGCGAGGAAGGAGCGCAGCGCCGTCTGGTCGTTGTTCCTGCCGGCGTTGGCTGCCTGGCGGATAAGGTCGTCGATGCTCATCGCCGTTCGCCTCCATCTCGGTGCTCGTCGCGCTCGTCTTGGTCGCGTAGTTCGGCAAGTTTCTTTCTGGCCGCATTCAGCTGGGATTTCACCGTTCCGAGGCTGATGCCGAGGATGTCAGCGGTCGCGACCTCCGACAGATCAGCGATCAGGCGCAACCCGGCGACCTTGCGTTGCTGAGCGGGCAGCTGTCCGAACCACCTGGTGAGAGTGTCGGAGAGTTCGACGTCCCCGCCCACGTCGATGTGGCCGGGCGTCGTCTCTAAGACGTCTTGCTGCTTGTCGTGGCTGCCGGTCTGACCGCGGTGCGCTGCGGCTCGGTGCCAGAGGCGGATGGCCACCTTGTACAGATAGGCCTTGGGATTGTCGTAGTAGGCGATGGTCTGCCACCGGGTCCAGGCGATCAAGAACGCCTCCTGGACGATGTCGTCGCTGTCGCAGTCCGGGCAGCCCTGCGCCACCAGGAAGCGGCGCAGCAGCCAACGGTGCTCCATAAAGAATGCCGCCAGCTCGCCTGTGTGTCCTTCAGTGCCTTCGTGGACCAAGACTCCGCCGATGGAACCGCGTGCGTTGCCGGTCATGACTCGAGCTCCGCCTCGCTGGCCACGCCCGGGCCGGTACCGTTCCGGTCGTTTTGGGGGGTGCTGAGACGAGGTTCGATCGGCCAGTGCGCGCGCCGCTGCAGGAGCACCCGGATCAAGTCCATACTCGCCGCCACGCAGGCCAGCGTTGCAGCCGCAGCGCGCGAAGCTTCCACCATCAGCGACATCCAGCCGCCTCCTTCTTGTGGTGGTGCACGTCGTCCCTTAAAGGCGCTGGCGCCTTCAAAAGTTGGACGCGCCGACGACGGGGCACTCAGCCACACCTCAGCTCCGGCGCCCGCAGGCCGTCCCCACCGCTTCCGCGCCGTCGCGGCGGACTCCTCATAGATCGGCGAGTTGGGCGCTTGGCGGCTGGCCCAGCCGGTTCCCGATCAGGCACAGGGTTTGCAAGCCGACCCGCAGTCCCTGAGTCTGTCCGGTAGGTACGGGACGAGCCGGGCGGTAGTGCGCGGCGGTGCGATCCGATACGACTGCGGGGTCGACGACCAACTCGGCCTCGGGGCGCGGGTAGTGAGCGGCGGATCCAGCGCAGCACAGTGGAGCGCACCAGAGTTGCCCGGCAAGGCGGTTGTTTCAGTCGGCATCGCTCTTCCCTGGAGCCTCGCCGCGTCACCGGCCGCCTCTGCCTCTCGCCATCGCTCGTGCCCTTGTGGCCGAGGTGGAAGAGCTCCTTGCTTGCGGTGTGATTAGCAGCTCGCTGGCTCGTTCGAAAGCCCCTTCCCGGCCACAGATCCCGAAGTCTGCGGACACAAGGGAACTAAGCGTAGCGATTTCCGTGCGACCCGTTACGCAAGGGATCTTTCCATGGCGGCGCCGACCGAAGGACGCGGATGCCCTCACCGTGGTTGGCAGAAGTCGACGGTGATCTAGATCACAAAAGGCCGAAGATGATCACTCTTCCGGTTCGGGGAACGTCGGTTTATGTTTAGCGCGACTTTAGGCGGACTTTATCTTGCGAGGTCGTTTTGCGCGTCCGTGTTGGTAATGGTTCGCCGTTTCTGTCATGGGTTGTTGACAGACTGTGTCGGCGCTCCAGGGTTCTCTCGGGATTGATGGCGTCCGTCCTGGTGGCCTCGCTGGTATCCATGCCACCCGCTCCGGTGCAGGCGGACGAGGCCGGCCCGACACCGACTCCTGTCGACGCCGCGCTGGCAAAAGCCAAGCAGACCGGCGATCCGGTAGAAATCGCAGGTCAGACGTCGGAGACCAGAAAGCTTTCCGCGCTGCCTGATGGCCAGTTCTCGTTCGAGACGTCGCCGGTCCCGGTTCGTGTGAAACGAGATGGGGTCTTCCGCGACGCTGATCTGACCCTGGAGCGGACCGCCGAGGGCGGGTATGCGTCGCGGATGTCGGTCAACGGGGTCACGTTCGGTGCCGGGGGCGACGACGAACTGGCGACGATGACCAAGGATGGGAAGAGTCTGACGCTCACCTGGCCGGGAGCCAGTCTTCCGGCCCCGGTCCTGGAGGGTGAGAGCGCCACCTATGTGGACGGTGGTGGCGCGGGGGTGGATCTGGTGGTCAGGTCGACGCCCACCGGCTGGTCCCACTACGTGGTGGTCAAGACGCCGGAGGCGGCGCGCGATCCCGAGTTGGAGAAGATCGAGTTCGGGGTGAGGGCCTCCGGAGTGCAGTTGAAGGAGCTCTCCGGCGGTCGGCTCGCGGCCGTGGACGAAGCCGGCAACGAGGTTTTCACCGCGCCAGAGCCGTTGATGTGGGAGGGAACCGAGATCGGCGCCGTCGCGCGGACGTCTCCTGAAGCCGTTGCCGCCGGACCCTCGCCTGAGGCGTCCTCGCAGCCTTTGGGAATCGAGGTCACTACGGGGTCGCTGGCGCTGGTACCGCACCGGGAACTGCTCACCGCACCCGACGCCAAGTTTCCGATCGTCCTCGACCCGTCCTGGCAGACATGGAACGGCGGCCGAGAGTCCGACGATGCCCAGGGAACCAAGGGCGCCGGCTGGGCTTACGTCGATCGGACGTGGCCCGACTCCAAGTACTGGAAGCCCGACCGGCTGCCCACCGGGCGGGAAGTCGAGGACTACACCGACAAGCGCTCCTACATTCGGATGGACACGACCCCCATTCACACATGGTCTGGGAGCGTCCAGGTAAAAATTAACTCCGTCGACATCACCTTCGACACCTTGCATGCGTGGTCGTGTGTCACACGGGACGTGCGCCTGTTCAACGTCGAGCACATCTACTCGACTACCACGTGGAATACGCGGCCGGGTGCCTACATTCCTGACGGCTCCGGTTGGAGTAACAACTTCTTGGCCAGTGCACCAGTGAATGTCGGACGCCCTGAATGCGGTGACTCCGGAAGCTCCAACGACGTTCACTTCGCCGGGGGCAACCTGACGAGAGTGGTGCAGTGGGCCACCGACCACAAGTGGGACTTCTTCACCATGGGGTTGTTCCCGGACGCGGACTACGACGACACCCACACCTGGAAGGTCATGGATGTCGACCCGCGCATGGTCGTGAAGTTCTCCCGGTACCCCATGCCCACCAAGGACGTCCACATGAGGAACGGTGGGACGACGAAGTACGCGTGCGTGCGGGGGAGCGCCCGCCCTTGGATGGGGGTGTCCAAGGACCGGACGGCCAACGCGTTGATCACCGACTACGACGGCGACAACTCAGGTGGTTTCGATGGTCAGCTCCTGGCCGCGGAATACGAGTTGGCGCCTCTGGGCAAGCCCGAAGAGAGCTGGAAGCGCTACGTGCCTCCCGGGGACAAGTTTCAGCATGCCGGCTCCGACGGCTACCTCCATGCCTCGTTGACGGTCGTCAAGGGTGACGATTTTCCTGCCACCGCCGATGGCGGAACGAGCTGGATGTGGCGTGTTCGGGGGATGGACGACACGAACCTGTACGGCCCGTGGTCGGAGTGGTGCGAGTACACGGTGGACGCCCGGAGGCCGAACACACCGGCGGTGTCGTCCCCGGAGTATCCAGCCGGAGCGACGTCGGGATATGACTCGGCCGCACGCAAGTACGTGCCAGGCACCTTCACCTTCACGCCCGCCGGTTCGGCTGACGTGGTGAAGTTCCACTACCGATTCGCCGACGGGGTCGAAGGGACGAAAACGGTCGCGCCCGGGGCGTCGTCCACGGTCGCCTGGACGCCGACGCGCTTCGGGCCCCAGTGGGTGGAAGTGACCGCCTACGACCGGGCCGGCAACCTGAGCGCGGCCAAGAAATACGAGTTCGCTGTGGAGCAGCCGCCGCGGGACGCCGCCTGGTCGATGGACGAGCCCGCCGGCAACGTAGCCGGCGCGGTGGGACCCAGCGGTGCTGCGAATCCGAACGCCGACCTGGTGTTCAGCGGAGGCGCGGCTTTCGGTGAGACGGGCAACCTCGGCGCGGGCTCGCCGACCGACCGCGCGGTGCGCCTCAACGGTTCGACGCAGTTCGGTGAAGTGAAGCCCTGGACGGACCCCGGCGGCAATCCGGTCACGTTGGTGGACACCAGTCAGCGGTTCATGTTCTCGACGTGGTTGAAGCTCGCCTCCGTTCAAGGGGACCAGGTGGCGATAAGCCAAGCCGCCTCTGACGGGACCGTCTTCGAGCTCGGCTGGCTTGGCGGGAAATGGACGTTCAGGCATCGCAAAGCGGACGGCACCGTACTGACGGCTGCGACGCGGGATATGGCGCAAGCCGGAGATGGGCAGCCATGGACCGCGCACTGGGTTTCTCTGATGGGCGGCTACGACCCGCTCAAGCAGGAACTCTGGCTGCGCACCCAAGCTGAGGGGAGCCGCGAGGTCTGCGTCCCCGACGAGCCATGGAACTGCTCCACCACCCGGGTCATGGCGCCGGAGGTGAAGACGGCCGCCACGACCTGGACGCCGGCGGCCGGCTCCGGGCCTCTGCTGGCCGGCGCGACTCCGAACGGCTCTGCCAAGAGCGCATTCTGGAACGGCTGGATCGACGATTCCCAACTGTGGCCGCTGGCCCACCCCGATGAGTCGGTCCTGAACGTGATCTACACCGAGTCCGTCCAGGACCACGAATTCTCGGGAAAGACGTTGCGCCTGGTGAGCGTCAACTCCGGACACTGCCTGGACGTCGCGGGAGCCGGAACAGAGAACGGCACGAACGTGCAGCAGTGGAACTGCAACGCCCACCCCGCCCAGGACTGGCAGTTCATCGACGCGGGCGATGGTTACTACAAGCTCATCAGTGCCAACAGCGGCAAGTGCCTGGACGTGGACGGAACCGATGGCTCCGGAACCGCCGACGGCCGCAACGTCTGGCAGTACGAATGCAACGGTAGTACTGGCCAGCAGTGGAAGCCGGAGAAGAAGGCCGGCGGATACCTGATCAAGTCGCGGCGGAGCGACAAGTGCCTCGCCGTCGACTCGGCCTCACCGGCCCCCGGCGCGAACGTGCTGCAGTGGTCGTGCGCTGACCCGGTCACCGATGAGCAACTGTGGAACATCACCACATTGAAGCGCCACCACCTCGACGGGATAACGCACCGGCTGCGCGCCGCCAGCACTCAGAAGTGCATGGACGTCGCAAATGGCTCCACCGCCGACCAGGCCCTCGTGGTGCCTTGGGACTGCAATGGCGCGGATCGGCAGAAATGGAAGTTCTCTGATTACGGTGACGGCTACTACATGCTCGCCAACGTCAGCACTCTCAACGGCGACCCGTCTGCGGTCCGATGTCTCGAGGTGGCCGGTGCGCAAACGCAGCCCGGCGCCGCCGTCCGGCAGACCACCTGTGAACCGGGTGCTGAGCACCAACTCTGGAAGGTGGTCGGGGTCGCCGACGACGGCAACCTCGGGTACCGGCTGATCGCCAAGCACAGCGCCATGGTCGCCGACGCCCATGACGAGGGGGCCCCCGAAGACGCACGGGTGCTCCAGGGCCGCGCCGGGGGAACCGGTTCCACCACACCAGATCTGGAAGTTGCAATACCAGTAGTCAGGCCTATCGACGAGGCGCCTCCAGCAGGCGGCCGGGCAGCAAGCGCGTTCAACAATTCGCCACTCAGGCGACCGTGCAGGGAATCGATGGGATTGAGCTCGAGTATGAGGAACGCAGTGCCGGTAGCGATGTGCGGCGGGATGCTCGTGGTAGGGCTGGCCGCCCTTCCCGTGCAGGCCGCAGAGGCGGAGATTCCGCAGCGCATCGTGGTCGATCCGGTGGCGACGCAGAACTGGGACGCCGATGTCACGGTGACCGGGCAGGTGCAGCAGAACCGGGGTGCGGGCTGGGTGGCGGCGCCGGCAGGCCTGGTGGTGCATTTCGACGGCCCGGATGGGGAACTTCAGGAAACGGCGACGGTGCAGTCCGGCGGCCGGTTCCGTGCGACCTTCTTCCCTGGGCCGGGCAACATCGTCGCGCGGGTGGCCGGCTATGGGCAGGTGACCGGGACATCGGCACGGGTGATCGGCTGGATCAGTCGGCTGTACATCGACAATGCGCTGGGAGATCGGGAGACCAACCCGGTCTACCCGATTCGCGGAAAGGCCTTCGAAGTCCGGCGGACGTTGAAGGCAGTGCGTGGCGAGCCGCTCTCCGCGCGAAAGGTGACGTTGTGGTGGGCGCCCAAGGGCATCTCCGGCTATCCGAAGACCGGCTGGAAGCAAGTCGGTTCCAGTACGACCGACGCCAAAGGCCGGGTGAAGATCAGGGCGACCGCGTGGACGGCCGGGTGGCTGCGCACGAGTTTCGCCGGTGACGCCACATACACCAAGGTCGAGTCGGGCTATCCGTTCCGGGTCTATTACAAGACCGGTTTCGCAGGCTTCAACGCCTCCCCGGAGCCGGCGCGCAAAGGCCAGTACCTGACGCTCAAGGGCCGGTTGATGCGGTGGTCCTCCTCGGCTGGCTGGCAGCCGGTCAAAGGCAAGTGGGTAGGCGCGAAGTACCGCCTCAAGGGACAGACGACCCTGCGGACGCCGTCCTGCACCAACGGCGGGGACGCGACCGACTCGGCCGGCTGGTTCCAGATGCGGTGCAAGACCCCAGCCGACGCCACCTGGATGGCCTACTACCTCAGCCCCTACGCCTCACCTGACACCGGCAAGACCGACCTTCCTACGCAGGCCACCGACTACGTGGACGTCCGGTAACCGTCCGAGCCCCAGTGTGACCGCCCGGCCGGTGACCGTGCCGTGGCAACCGCGGTGCCTTCCAGAGAAATGAGGCGTCAGTGAAGGGTGTGTTGCGTGCGCTGAGCCGGGCGCATGGGCTGATCGCCGCGGTAGCGGTCGCTCTGGCACTGGCGCTGGTGGCCGGGGTGGCCGGTGAGGCGGCGGCCGCAGTGCGGCCCAAATTGTCAGACGACGGCGCCGCACGCCGCCCCGGCACCCAGAAGACGCCACGCATCAAGGGCAAGGCGCTCAAAGCCCGGACGGGCAAACCCCCCGGCACGGCGGGAACACCGATTTCGGCCAAGGCGCCCGCACCAGTATGGCCGGTGCCGGGCGAGGGCACGGCGGACATGGCAGACCTTCGCGCCGGGACCAAAGGCAAGGACGGTCAAACGTCCGGAGCCTGGGTGCGGGCAGGCAAGTTGCCGGTGTGGGCAGCAGCACCCACGGCCCGCAAGGGGGAGCGGGCAACCGCCTCCGCTGTTCCGCCGCGAGTGCGGGTGCGGATGGCAGACCGCAAGACCGCGAAGGCCACGCGCGCAGAAACGGTCATGGCGGTGTCGGCCCCGCAGGCCGGGAACGTCAAAGTGGGATTGAGCTACGCCCAGTTCAAGAACGCCCATGGAGGTGACTGGGCCTCCCGGCTGCGTTTGGTGAAGCTGCCAGCCTGCGCGCTCACGAGCCCAGAGCAGGCGCGGTGCCAGCAGCGCACGGTGCTGCCCACCGTCAACGACACCAAGACGGCGACGCTGTCGGCCGACGTGGCCGTGGCCGCCGAGCCCACGCAGGAGGCCGCGTCCACCGCGGGGACCACGACGGTGCTCGCTGCGGAGGCGGGCGCTTCCGGACCGTCCGGCGACTGGGGCGCCACCAGCCTGTCCCCGGCGTCCAACTGGAGCGCGGGCAGCAATACCGGGGAGTTCTCCTGGAACTATCCGATGCGACTGCCGCCGGTTCCCGGCGAGCTGATGCCCGAGGTCACCATCGGTTACAGCTCGGGGGCCGTGGACGGCAAGACCGCCGCCGACAACTCCCAGGCGTCCTGGATCGGTGACGGTTTCGACTACTGGCCGGGATACATCGAACGCAAGTACAAGCCGTGCATCGATGCCGGCCACGCCTCCGGCGACCTGTGCTGGGGACGCCAGAACGCCGTCCTTTCCCTGAACGGCCGGTCCACCGAACTGCTGTACGACAGCGCCGCCCAGACCTGGCGCCCTCGCAACGATGACGGCTCCACCATCGAGCGGCTGACGGGTGCCACCAATGGCGACCACGATGGCGAGTACTGGAAGCTGACCGATCTGGACGGTGTGGAGTACTTCTTCGGGATCAATCGTCCTGACAACTGGACGAACGGCGAGAAGGAGACCAACTCGGCGTGGACCGTGCCGGTCTTCGGTGACAGCTCCGGCGAACCGTGCTACGACAGCGATTTCAAGGACGCATGGTGTCAGAAGGCCTGGCGATGGAATCTCGACCACGTCGTCGACCCGCACAACAACACCATCACCTACTTCTACGGCAAAGAGACCAACAACTACACCCGCTACCAGCAGACGAGCGGTGGCACTAAATATGACTCCGGCGGCTATCTGAGCCGCATCGACTACGGCCAGCGCAAGGGCTCCACCTACGGCACCCCGGCCACCGGACGCGTCCGCTTCACGCTGTCCGACCGGACGGACCTGCCGGACGACCGCATCTGCGACGACGGCGACACCTGCGGATACGCCAAGACCTCGCCGACCTTCTTCAACCGCAAGCGCCTGACGAAGATCACCACCAAGCTCCGCGACAACCAGGTGGCCAGTACCGAAGACCCCGGATACGCCACCGTCGACATCTGGGATCTGGGACAGACCTACCAGAACGGCGCGCTCTGGCTGCACACCATCGACCAGACCGGTCATAACGGCGGCGAGACCAAGGCGCCCCGCATCACCCTGTTCGGTCAGCTCATGACCAACCGCGTGATCACCGGCCGCTCCGGCACCGGTGTCGACGCCCTCCCCGGATACGACAGGCCCCGCCTGGTCGGCGTCGACAATGGCACCGGTGCGACCACCAGCGTCGGCTATTCCGACCCTTATGCCGACCCGACTCCGGCCGGGGACTGCGTCTATTCGGCCGGCAACATGCCCGATCCCAAGCACAACTCCAAACGGTGCTTTCCCGTGAAGTGGGAACAGCCAGACGGCAAGCTGATCAACGACTGGTACCACAAGTACGTCGTCGACTACATCATCGAGGCCGACAACACCGGGCAGTCCAGGTCCCAGATCACCAGCTACGCCTATCTCGGCGACGCCGCGTGGCGGTACGCCGAGGACGACGGCATGACCAAGGACAAATGGCGCACCTGGTCGCAGTGGCGCGGCTACACCAAGCTTCGCACGGTCGTGGGAGACGGCCAGAACGGTGAACAGCAGTCCCGCACCGAGACCACCTACGCCCGCGGCATGGACGGCAACTATCAGGGCAAGGGCAACGCCCGGCAAAGCGTGACGATCACTGACTCCAAGAACCTGCTCGGCGGAATCAGCGACCTCGACCCACTCGCAGGCGCCGTCCTGGAGACCCGCACCTTCAACGGTGCCTTCACCGACGCCGCCGAGACCGACGCGAACGTGTCGCGGCCCAAATGGACCAAGACCCTCAGCCGCACTTTCCACGACACCAACTCCGACGACGACATCACCGTTGACGGTGGACGCGTCCAGCCGCAGTGAGCCTTTTTCAGCGTGCTGCGGTCTCGCGGAGTTGCAGGGTGTGGATGGCCTTGGCGAGGCGTCCGGCGCGGTGGGGGCAGCAGCGCAGCTTCCGCAGGATTCGCCATGACTTGAGCTGGGCATTCGCGCGTTCGCCGGGGCCGCGGAGCTTGGCGTGTGCACGGTTGGCGTCCTTTTGCGGTTCGGGCTTGTCGCGTCCCTTGTAGGGCGTGAGGATGTGCGCGCCGGCGCCCTGGTAGGCCTTGTCGGCCAGCACCAGCAGCCCGGTGGCCGCCAGTGCCCGGACGACGCCCCAGATCCGGGCCGCGGTCAGGTCGTGGACCGAGCCGCGCAGCGGTCCCGACACCCACAGCAAGGTCCCGTCCGGTGCGGCGATGACCTGGAGGTTCATGCCGTGGCGGCGGTGTTTTCCCGAGTAGTAGGGCCGGTCGGCGGCGACCCTGTCGATCGAGACCAACGTGCCGTCCAGCACCAGGTAAGGCAGCCCGGCTTTGACCGCTCTGGCCAGCGCCGCACCGAGTTTGGGCGCTCGGGCGGCGAGAAGGTCGACGGTCTCGTTGACGTAGCGCCACGCGGTGGCGGTGGAGACGCCGAATCCGGCGCCCAGCTCGGCGTAGGTCTCGCCCTTGCGCAGGTAGACCAAGGTCATCAGAGCCTGCATGCCCGGGGGCAGGCACCGGCCCCTGCTGCCGAGGGCCTGGCGGTGGCGGCGGACGACACCGGTGGCGTAGGCCAGGGTCCGGCGCGACAACGGCAGCGAAGCACGGTACAAAAGCATGTGAGGCCTCTGGTGGGGACGGGACGTTGTGAGAGACCAACCGTCCTACCAGGGGTTTCTTGACGTCCGGCACCGCCCACACCGTCCGCGATCATGCTGTGATCAGCGCACATCGAACTGCCGCTGAAAAAGGCTCAGTGGACCCGGGGCCGTTCCCGCAAGGCCGACGGCACCGACTTCAACACCCAGACCACCTACGACTACGACGGTCTCGGCCGCACAGTCGCCGTCGACAACGAAGGCGACATCACCACCTCCGCCGACGACACGTGTTCACGCACCGTCTTCCCCAGCGGCACCGCACCCGCCGGCGCGATCCAGTCCCTGCCGATCCGGTCCCTCTCCGTGGCGGTCGACTGCGACAACGACGCCAGCCACGAGCCCAACCTTGTCCCCGCCGACATGATCTCCGATGCGAAGATCATTTATGACGGCAAGGGTTACGGCGCCTACCCAACGGTCGGCAACGCCACCAGCACGGAGAAGGCCACCGGCGTCTCGGGCGGCCGCTCCACCATGACGCCCGCCGGGACCGCCACCTACGACGGCTACGGCCGCGTCCTGCAGGCCACTCAGGTCGGAGACCCCGCCACCACAGGCGACGACCGCATCACCAAATCGACGTACACCGACGCCGCCGAGGGCTGGCTGAAGTCGAGCACCCTGACCACGCCGCCCGTCAGCGTGGGCGGCGCCACGCCCGCGGGATTCACCACGACCATCGAGTACAACCCCGCCCGCGGCATGCCCACCAAGATCACCGACCCCAACGGGCGCGTCGGCGAGGGCCAGTACGACGGGCTGGGACGCCTCATCCGGGCCTGGCTGCCCAACAACACCCGCAACAGCAACCCCGACCGGCCCTCGACCACCTACGCCTACGCCTTCCCCAGCGACGGCAACCCGGTCTCGGTCACCACCAGGACGCTCACCAAGACCAGCCCTGTCACCTACGAGACGTCCGTCGACCTGCTCGACGGCATGCTGCGCCCCCGCCAGTCGCAGAACGAAGCGGCCGGCGGCGGACGGACGATCACCGACACCAAGTACGACAGCCGCGGCCTGGTCTACAAGACCAACGCCGCCTACGTACTGACCGGCAACCCGTCAGGCGTCCTGACCACCGCCGACGACAACCAGGTCCCCAGCCAGACACTCAGCACCTACGACGGCGCCGAACGAATCCTCACCACCACGCTCTACAGCTTCTCCACCAAGAAGTGGACGACCGCCAACCAGTACGACGGCGAGCGCACCACGGTCATCCCACCCTCAGGGGCGATGCCCTCGGCCACACTCACCGACGCTCTGGGCCGGACGGTGGAGACGCGCCAGTACAAGACCACCAACCTGGCCGGCCCCTACCTGGCGTCCACCGTCGCCTACGACGGTGCGGGACGTCCGGCCGAGTCCCGCGACGCCGCAGGCAACCTCTGGAAGACCACCTACGACGTCCAGGGCCGCCCGGTCACCGGCAGCAGCCCCGACAAGGGCACCTCGACCGTCACCTACGACTTCTTCGACCAGGTCAGCACCGCCAAGGACGCCCGCGGCACCACACTCGGCTACAGCTACGACAACCTCGGCCGTCCACTGGAGGTCAAGAACGGCACGACGCCGCTGACCTCCATGACCTACGACACCGTCCCGTACGCCAAGGGCCTGCCCGCCACCTCCACCCGTCATATAGGCAGCGACAAGTACGTCACTGCGATCACCGGCTATGACGGGCTGTACAACGCCAAGGGCACGACCGTCACGATTCCGGCGTCCGAAGGCGCACTCGTCGGGACCTACACCACTACGCAGTCCTACAACTTCAACGGCTCCCCGCTCACCACGTCCTATCCGGCGGTCGGAGGCAGCACAGGACTGCCCGCCGAAGACGTCACCACCGAGTACAACGACGACGGTCTGCCCGAATGGACACACGGCCTGGCCACCTACGTCGCCGACACTGTCTACGACGGGCACGGTGACATCACCCAGTTGGCGATGGCATCGGTGTCGGACAAGTTCCTCTGGCAGACCTTCGACCGGGACCCGGCCACCAATCGCCTGACCCGCTCCACCGTCAAACGCCAGTCCTCGACCGCCACGTACGACCTGGAAACCAAGTACGACTACACCGATGCCGGCTCGATCAGGTCGATCCTGACCAACGCCGCCGGCAAGGCGCCCGACCGGCAGTGCTTCATCTACGACTACGCCCAGCGCCTCTCCGAGGCGTGGTCGACCACCAACTCCGACTGCAACGCCGCGCCGACCGCCACCACCATCGGTGGCCCGGCCCCGTACTGGACCAGCTATCAGTACGACGCCACCGGCAACTACGGCGACAAGGTCGGCAACCGCACCAAGGAAGTTCAGCACGCTTTCACCGGCGGACCCGCCGCCGACAAGACCCGCACCTACACCTATCCAGCGCCTCTCGGCGACGGAGGTGCCAACAGCCCCCACGCGCTGAAGTCGCTCACCGAATCCGACGGGACCACCGAGACCACCGACCTGTTCACCTACGACAAGGTCGGCAACACCACTACCCGCCCCGGCCAGAAACTGGTCTGGGACGCTGAAGGCAACCTGTCCAAGGTCACCGATGAGGCCGGCAAGGAACTGGCCAGCTACATCTATGATGCCGCAGGCAACCGCCTGATCCGCAAGGACACCAACGGCAAGACCCTCTACCTGCCCAGCCAGGAAGTGAAGGTGTCTGCGAGCGGGACCGTCACCGCGGTCCGCTACTACAGCCACGCCGGCCAGAACGTCGCCTACCGGACGGGCACTTCCAGCTCCACAGTCCAGTTCGTCGTACCTGACTATCAGGGCAGCGCCGACACCACCGTCAACGCCGTCGACCAGGACAACTGGAGCGTCCGCCGGTTCGCCCCGTTCGGCAACGAGCGCAGCAGCCCTATCGGTCTGTGGCCCACACTGATGGACAAGGGCTACGTCGGCGGTACCAAGGACACCACCACCGGCCTGACCCATCTGGGTGCACGGGAGTACGACCCGGTCACCGGCCGCTTCCTCAGCGCCGACCCCGTCACCGGCGGCGGCGACCCCCTCACCGCCAACGGATACTCCTACGCGGGCAACAACCCGGTCGACTACGCCGACCCGAGCGGCCAGTATCGCGACGGCGGCTTCCGGCCAGGGCCCAGCAGCTACGGCAACGATGGACCCCGCGAACGCTGGGACAACGCCAACCAGCACCGCAACTCCTTCAGAAGAGGAGGAGGGGGCGGCGTCTATCTCGCGCCACCGCGCGCACCGAGCGGCGGCGGCTGCTGGGTCGGCTGCAACGGCACGGCGAGTCCGAACCCGGTACCGGTCAAGAAGCCCTGCGGCTGGAGTTGCAAGGTCGGCAAGGTCGGCGGCTTCCTGAAGAAACACCAGGCCACCATCGCCGGAATCGCAGCAGGCGGCCTATGCACCGCCATCAGCGGCGGCAGCGCAGTAGTCGGCTGCGCCGCCATCGGCGGATGGGTCTACGGCGTGGTCTCCTACCACCAGAACACCCCAACCGACCAACAAACCCTGCTAGGCGGCTTCAAAGCGGGCCTGACCGGCGCAGCGATAGACGCAGGCCTCGCGGTAAGCGGCCTGCTGGCGGCCAAGGCCGCGGCACCCGTCCTCCGAAGAGTCGCCCCGAAGATCGTCCAGAAGGTAGTTGGTAGGGCGAAGGGCGGCGCCCCAGGCCACGCCGGCAGCGCGGCGAAGACAGTACCGGCCGCCGCAAAGAAGGCCGGAAAAGCAGCAGCCGATGCTCCCGTCGCAGGCGGCGGAGGAGGGGGCTGTCTCCGGCGCAACAGCTTCGTAGCAGGAACTTCCGTCCTCATGGCCGACGGATCCGCCAAGCTGATCGACAAGGTTAAAGTTGGAGATAAGGTACTGGCCACCGACCTGACCAGTGGCAGGAGGTCGGCGCAAACGGTGCAGGCGACGATTGCCGGTACCGGAATGAAGCGTTTGGTCCAGATCACTGTCGATACCGATGGAAACCGTGGCGATCAGACTGCGGAACTGATCGCCACCGACGGCCACCCTCTTTGGGTGCCCACCGCCGACAAATGGATCGATGCTGGCAAACTCCGGCCGGGAATGTCACTCCGCACCCCTGCTGCCACACGCGCCCAGATTATCGCCGTCAAGCCTCATGTTGCATATCAACGAGTACATAATCTTACGGTCGAGATCGACCATACCTACTACGTTCTAGCTGGAAAGCTACCCCTCCTCGTCCACAACTGCGGCCCCGACAGTCCCATCGATCTCGGGGAACACGTACGTAATGACGTCCGCAACAGCGCGCCAAATTCGAATCAAAGTGCCGCGGTGGCGCGCGATGGTTATACTGGCGAGACCGCGTATGGAGAGAGCGGTAGCGGGGTTCCGGAGAACGTCAATCATCTCCTGCTTCCACGTCTGCAGGAGGCTCTAGGGCTAGTGGGAACGCGTGAGGCTCCTGAGGCTGGTTGGGGACCTGGCGTGTGTGCGGAATTTCATGCGTGCAATGCCGTTTTGAATGAGAATCCGGGGACGCGTTTGGAGGACCTCGAATACTTCACGGTGAACAAAGTGGATCTTACTCCGAAGCCATCGTGTGGGTGGTGCCAGATGCTTCTGGCGGATGCGCGTGAGGCAACCAACTGATGGAGGATAAAGTCAGCGAAGAGCAGTTGAAAATGCTCCTGGGAGCGTCTGGCTGGTTTCTCGGCAGAAAAGTGGAGGTTGCTCCAGCCGTAGAGGCTTGGAATGAAATTGGATGCCCTCCTTCGAGGGCCGCCCTGGAATTTGTATCCGAGTTTGATGGGCTGTCCCTTCGGTATCCGCGTAGAATTGCGGCGCAGGGGTTTCATGATCTACTACTCAACGCAACGGCGGCTGCGCATGCAGTTCATAGGGACCGAGTGCGCGAGTACGAGCAGCGAACGGGGCTGTCGTTGTGTCCCGTAGGGATTGCGGCATCCAATCACTGGTTCTTGTTGATGTCCCCGTCAGGGTCAGTTTTCGGTGGAATGGATCAGTTTTTGTCTCTCTGTGGAGAAAGTGGACGCGAAGCGATTTGGAACATTTGCCAGCATCTTGCGCCTATTAAATTTATCGAATAAGTGGACAGGCCCCCTGTGTGGCGAGGTGGTCAGCCTCGCCGTCGCGGTCAGCGCCTGGGGCTGGAGGTGGACCGGCGGTCAGGAAGGCCAGGTGGGCGTGGGCGACCATGGCCAAGGTGATGTGCCGGTACCAGGCGGCGGTGTGCTGGCGGACCTGGTAGTGGTCCAGGCCGACCTCGTTCTTGGACGCTTGGAAGCATTCCTCGACGCTCCAGCGGGATCCGGCCACCCGCACCAGTTCGGGCAGGCCTTCTACCGGTTGGCTGCGCACCGGTAGAAGGCCAGGTCGGTGGGGTCGCTAATCGACCGGCGGGCCAGCACCCACTGGTGTTCGCCCTGGCGTTCGCCCAGGCGTACCAGCGGCGGCCCTTAGAGGCCGTAACAGAATCAGCGGACGAGGCGTCGCCAGCAGAGGATGGCTGCGGCCAGGGTCATGAATGCCTCGTGGATGTCGTCGCGGATTTCCCAGCGGATGCGTAAGCGGCGGAACCAGTGCAGCAGGGCGATGGTGCGCTCGACGACGTAGCGGTGGACGCCCAGTCCGGACCCGTGCGGGGTGCCGCGGCGGGCGATGACCGGTTTGATGCCCTTGGCCCACACCAGCCGGCGGTACTTGTCGTGGTCGTAGCCGCGGTCGGCCAGCAGCCGCCCAGGTCTTCGGCGGGGACGGCCGACCCGGCCCCCGGACGGGCGGCACCTTGTCCAGCAGCGGCATCAGCTGGGTGACGTCGCCCGCGGTTGCTGCCGGTCAACGACAGGGCGAGCGGGGTGCCGTGCCCGTCGGTCAGCACGTGGTGCTTGGAGCCCGGCCGGCCGCGGTCGCCCGGGCTCGGCCCGGTTTTGGGCCGCCCTTCAAAGCCCGGACATGCGAGCTGTCGATCACCGCCCTGGACCAATCCAGCTGCCCGGCGGCATGCAGCTCCTCCAGCAGAAGACGGTGCAGCCGCTCCCACACGCCCGCCTGATGCCACTCGGCCAGCCGCCGCCAGCACGTCATCCCCGACCCGAACCCCAGCTCCTGGGGCAGGAACTCCCACCGGATCCCGGTGTGGAGGACGAACAGGATCCCGCACAGCACCTTGCGGTCGCCCAGCCGTTTGCGGCCGGCATGGCGCTTGCGGCGTTCCACCTTCGGCAGCAGCGGCTCAACCCGCTCCCACAGGCTGTCGGCCACAATCCATGGAGGTTGCTCACCCTTACGCACCCGCCCACACCACACCCGACACCACGCGATGTCACTTCACATACACATTTTGTTATGACCTCTTACTGCTTGAGAAGCTCGTTGGCTCGCTCGGGGTCTGGGTTCTCAGCCCGGATCGCTTCCGCTGTTTTCGCTTGATCGAGTAGTACCCACGGCATTGCCGCTGACCCTACGACTGTCCGAGCCGCTCGACTGGCCTGGCTGGGCTGATGTGGAGACATGTCCGCGCTCGCTGTACCAGGAAGACGGTTGACCTGGAGTCGAGGAGGGCCCGCAGTGGGGTTGATCAAGCCGAGCGAACCGGTACCGAACGGTGAACGCGCGGAGCGCCGGCCCCGACTGCGCCTGGGTTGGCGCCGGCGCCATTCGTTGATGGCGGTGATCTCGAGGACGGCCTGGTAGCGGATGGAGAAGGTGGGCACGGATTGCCCGGGACGAGCAGGCCTAGTCGCTCCGGACCAGGTCCGGGCGGGTCCGGGGGCGACCGCGCCCTGGCCGGGCGACGTGGATACCGGCCATCACCGCCTCGAACTGCGGGGCGTCTCCGCGCTGCCCGGCCGTCACCACCAGCGACAACGGTTTCTGGCCCTGCTCGCAGGCCAGATGCACCTCGGTCGACAGCCCGCCGCGCGAACGTCCTAGGCCGTGTCCGGTAGATCTTGGTGTTTGGCTGAGGTCGATCTTTGGGTGTGGGTTGATGCTGTGTCATGGTGCGACGGCATGAGTTGACCGATGCGGCGTGGCGGCGGATCGAGCCGCTTTTGCCCGCGCAGCCCGCTCGGGGCGGGCGGTGGGCCGATCACCGCACGGTGTTGAACGGGATCTTGTGGAAGCTGGCCACCGGTGCTCCGTGGCGGGACCTGCCGGAGCGGTACGGCAACTGGAAGACCGTCTATGAGCGGTACCGGCGGTGGGCCGCCGACGGCACCTTCGATGCGATCTTGACCCACGTGCAGGTCCACGACGACTCGGTCGGGCGGATCGACTGGACCGTCAGCTTCGACTCCACCATCGTGCGCGCCCATCAGCACGCCGCTGGAGCCCGCAAAAAGGGGAACCGGGCGGGACGAACCCGACATCGAGGAGCAGTCAGGCGCTCGGGCGGTCCCGGGGCGGGTTGACCACCAAGGTCCACCTGGCCGTCGACGGGCGCGGAATGCCGCTGTCGATCGTGGTCACCGCCGGCAACGTCAACGACTGCACCGCCTTCCCCGACGTCCTCGCCGGGATCTGGGTGCCGCGACCTGCGTGGGGGCGGCCGCGGTGCCGGCCGGACCGGGTGATCGCCGACAAGGCCTACAGTTCGGCGGCGATCCGCCGGACCCAGCGCCAGCGGGGCATCGCCGCCACCATTCCCGAACGCGTCGACCAGCAGGCCGGGCGCGTACGCCGCGGCCCACGAGGCGGGCGGCCGCCAAGGTTCGACCCAGCCCTCTACAAGCGCCGCAACGTGGTCGAACGCTGCATCGGCCGCCTCAAGCAATGGCGCGGCATCGCCACCCGGTTCGACGAACTCGCCCGCAACTACCGCGCAGCGATCGTCCTGGTCACAGCCCTGCTCTGGATCAACACATGATCCACCGGACACGCCCTAGCGGTGAAGGCCGGTCGGGTCTTCTGCGGTGTTTCTGATGGGAGGCATGGTGCTCGGGTCTGGTTGTGCGGCGCGCAGTCCGATGCCGGCTTGGTCGCGTGTCTGGAGCAGGGTTTCGGGGTCGCCGTCTCCGGGCCAGCAGACGATCAGGAATTCCTCGACGATCTCGCTGACCTCGGTGACTGTTTCGATGCCGTGGCCGGCGTCTCGTCCTCGGGCGTGGACGCGCACGCGGTAAGGACCGGGGCCGGCGGTGGCCAGGTTCCCCAAGGGCGGCCCGTCAGCAACGCCGTTGATGCTGAATCTGCCGCTGGGCGAGTAGAACCTAACTTCGACGGCTTCATCCCACTCGCCCGACGGCGCGGGAGGAGGTTCCTGGGTGGCCTGAACCGTCAGGCGGACGAGGCCTTCAAGTATGCCGGTGCACACGCAGGCCGCTCCGTCGCCCAGGACTCCGACCAGTCCGTTGCGTCCGCCGGAGTACAGCAGCGCCGCCTGTGTTGCGGTGTCGACCAGGTAGAACTGGCCGTCACTGACTTTGAGAGCCACGGTCCTTGATTCGGCCACGCCAGGAGCCTCCCGGATTACTGTTCGGCTGGGGGTACTGCGATCACGGAACGATCTTCACCCAGAATGGGTCTTCGTCGATCACCCGGTTCTCGAGGTACCACTGCTTACGGTACGCACCTTCTGCACGGTTGTCGCTTCGGTCGATCAGCTCCCAGTGGAAGTCTCCCTTGCCTTCCAGCGCAGCGCCCTGGTAGGTGGCGGCGAAGGGGTATTCATCGCAGTCCATGCCGGTCGGCCGCGGGCTCGGCGCGGCCGCGCAGGCGGCTGTGCGGTTCTTTTCGGCAAGTGTTTCGTCGACGAGGCGGGTGAGCGGCTTGTCGGTCGCTGCGCCGGTGTAGCGGCCCCAGTGGTTGAGGGTGGCCGCTTGGGCGCGTTCGATGTGGGCGGCGGTTTTGGTCGCCGTGCCGGTGGTCTTGGACAGGGTGTAGGTGGGGGCCAGGTCGGGGAAGACGCAGCCTCCCGCATCGTTGGGCGTGTCAGGGTCTGGGCTGGGCGGCCGCTTGTCGCACCGGACCAATTCAGACTCGTGTGATTCCTCAAGGGGATTGGGTTCGTCCACGTTGACGTGCCGGATGCTGATCGTGGTCCTCATGTAGTGCGCCAGCGCAGCCGTCGGGTCGCTGCTGGCGGGTGGTGAGGAGTGGAACTGCGCGAAGCCGTCCAGCGGCACGGCCGGCGCCAGGTCTTTCACGGCACCAGTTGATACGTAGTCCAGTGTGCAGCCGGAGCCGAAGCATTTCACGTCGGCCCCGATCTTGATTCCGGACAGGGCGCGTCCGGTCGCTGCCACCATCTTGACCTTGACGGTGCGGTTGAAGTTCGGGGCCTTCCACCCGAGTTTGTCCACACTGTCCACCATGATCGTGGCGGTCCCTACGAGCTTGGGAACCTCCGGCGGCTTGGGCTTGGTCCACAGCTCGTAGAGGATCGCGCCCCGCTGACAGTCGATGCCCCGCTCGACGATCTTGGAGCCGATGGCCTGGCCGCACCCCGCAGGGAGCGGGTCGTCGCCGGTGTCGGGGTCGAGGCCGATATCGGCGTTGGTTGACATGGTGACGAAGTCGGCGCAGCTGATGAGAGAGTCGGAGCTCTTGCTGCGGCCGGCGGCAGCGGCGCGCTGTTTGACCGTGGCGCAGCTGCGCGACTCATCAGGCTGGGGCTGCTCACGCCAATGCCGCTGCACGCCTTCGGCGGGGGCGGTGGACAGGCGCGGCGGCGAAGGGGCGACCGATGGGGGCTTCGGCGGTGAAGCGGATGCGCCGGTGCCCATGGAAAGGACTGTGCTGAGCGCGGCTGCTCCTGCGAGCGTTACTCGCAAGAAACCGACGGACCTGGGTTTCATGACCTGCTCCTGTGGGGGGTGCCTGGGGGCTGCGGGGTGCAGGTTCTTAGGGGCAGTAGGTGAGGAACGAGTCGGCCTTGTTGTAGGGGGCCGAGCCGACGTTGGCGGAAGCGGTGCTGGGGTTCTCGGTCCACAGCAGGGCGCGGGGGGAGACGTCCTCGTCGTAGACCTTGACGGTGTTCGACGTGGCGTTGGTCCAGGACGAGGTCTTGTTGCCGAAGCCGTAGTCGGTGAGGTACTGCCAGCCTCCGCAGTCGCGGAAGGTGAGCTTGCGTCCGGTGAAGTCCGGTCCGTCGTAGAAGCAGTAGGCACCGGTCGCGCACGGGTCGACGGCGGCCCCGGTCCCGGCGGGGATGGTCAGAGTCACCCTCCCGCCCTTGTAGGAGATCTCGTTCGGGCTGGTCTGAACCCCGCCGGGGTACTGGCGCAGTTGCGTGTTGATCTGCTCCTGAGCGGTGGAACCGTCCGCGGATGCGGCGCCGGCATTACAGGCGACTACAGCGCCGACCGCAACAGTGATCACGAGGGCACGGGCGGGCGTCCAGGGGAGGACCATGTGTCTCCTTGCCGTGAGAGTGAGCATCGCGTCCGCCATCGAACACAGTGACGAACCCGGGTGGCAGGAAGGACGCTACGGGGACCCCGTTTTCATGATCAATGTTGTGTCCGGTAAAGGATCTTTTAATAGATCCATGTCAACCTGTCGGATCGCTAGTCAGGAGCAGCGAGACCGCCTTTTGGACACCCGCTGAACCGGGACCTGGAGGGGCGAAAAGATCTTCGTGAGAGCGCACCTGGGACGTATGAACTGGCTGTTGCCGTCGAGCCAGCCGTTCGGCCTCTTCGGCGCAGAGCATGTTCGGAGAGGGGGCTGAAGAAGGGGCGAGGCCCTCCATCCGTGTGAACCTGCAGCTCGATGGCGTCCTCGGGGGAGTAGCTGGAGGTGGGGCTGAAGCCGCTGCGGTTGGCGAGGTCGGCCACCTCGTGGCCGTGGCGCTCGCTCCAGTCCACGCCTGCCCACCAGCGCGGTTTGGGTGCCGGGAGCCCCTGTCTGATCGGGGGGCTGGGCCGCCGTTCTCGCGGGAGGGCCGTCTGCCTGGGTTTGCAAAAGGCGTGCCCGGCCTGGTCGGCGGCCGAGCCGCCATAAGTGGACCATATATGGTCCGCAGGGTACCGAATCCCGCCGCCGGCCGAGAAGATGGGAAGTCGTTGATGCATGAAACATGGGACGGGGAGGACTTGAGGAAAGACGCGGTCCCTAACACCTTCCTGGTCTCAGGAATTTGGCCGGACGGGGAACTTTCGATCGACGCGCCGCTCGCGGCGCACTACGGCCGGCACGTCGCCCAGACCCTCAAGCGACTGAAGAACGAACGCGGGCTCGGCCAGCGCGGACTGGCCGAGCTGTCGGGCGTCCATCACAACACCGTCGGCCGTGTCCTGCGCGGCGAGGTCTATCCGGATCTGGCGACGTTGGCCCGCCTGGAGCAGGCTCTGGACGTCAGCCTCTACCCGACCGGTCTGCATCGCCGGATCCACCGGCCTCGAACTTCAGGCTCGGGCTGACAGGACGGTTCCCGGGTGCTCGCGCTGGCGGCGTTGTCCTTCGACGTCCGCCGCCGCTTGCAGGTAGCAGCACTCCGGACCGGGGGGCGGGCACGGAGTCCTCTTCGCTGGTGAGGCGCAACGCTGCGCGAGAGCGGGCCGGTCACCACAACTGTTCCCATCTCCACCGGGCGGCAGGGCTTCCGTCCGGCTCCCGCTCGTACCGATACCGTCCCGTGTGATCAGCGGCCGCCAAGAACGAGTCGAACATGCCTCCACCCGGGAACCGGTCGACAAGCGACGTTGCATGATCGTCCGCCCCCGTTGCCCGCAACACCTCCAGCAGCGATGCGGCACCGAACGCGTCATCGCGGGCGGCGTGTGCGGCGGGATCGCGTGCCAGCAGCGCGGCCACCTGCGCGTCCGCTCCCACATTCCGCAGCGCGGTCAAGAGGGAGGAAACGGCGCGCCCTCGTGAGGTGCTGCGCACGTTCGTCGATGAGCCAAGCCCGGACGTGCGCTACCTCGCCCTGCAAGACCTGGAACTACCCCTGTCATGCCTTCAGCAGCTCGCCGTCGCTGCCGAGCCCTTCCTGCGCCGCGGGGTCGCTCGTCACCCCAACCGAAGAGGCCACTGGTTCGAACCCAGTATCGCCCACCCCAAGTTCCCGCAGGTCAGAGCGTCGTCAACGGCGCGATCTCGTGTGTTCCAATGAGCGCTTCGTAGTCTGGGGAGCCAGTTTCGGGAGCCACCGAGCGCTTCGCAGATTCCCGAAGCGCTCACCCAGACCGTCGATCATCGTGACTGTGTCGCCCTGGTCGGCCGAGTTCGGCGGCGAAAGCTGCACTGGCCTCCTTGAGAACCTCGTCCGGAGTCGGTGGAGACGGTCCTGCTCAAGCGGCTGTATGTGCTGGTGTTCAACGAGCACGGCCGCCGGCAGGCTGCGTTTGGCCGGAGGGACCGCGCACCCGACCGGAGCCTGGGGCGGGTGTAGCAGGCCCCGATCGCATCGGGGAGCCACCGTTGCCAGCCGTAGGCGCTTCGCTGTCATCGGGCGGTATCGAGTGCGCGGGTCGGTGGCGTGGTCTGGTCGGTTGCCGCGTCAGGGCGTGAGCAGGGCGGTGGGCTGGCCCATCAGGCCGACAACGGCCTCGCCGATCGCCGCGGCGAGTTGCGGGGCGTGCTCTGTGGGAAGTGCGCCCGCGTTGATCCGCAGGTGGCGCTGGTGGCCGGGGGACAGGAAGAAGGGCTGCCCGGCTGCCAGCAAGAACCCTCGTTGCGCCGTGGCTTCTACCACCCGATCGGCATCACAACCACCGGGGAGCGTGACCCAGACGTGCAGACCGTCGGTGTCGTACTCGGGGACGAACAGGCCGGTCTGCTGGGAGGCGCTGGCCTGCCGGAGGGCCTCGCGGACGGCGGCCCCGGCGGTGCGCGTACTCGGTGCGCGCCTCCGTGAGAAGTTCGTCGAGGCGGGGGTCGGTGAGCGTCGCCGCAAGGACGCGCTGGGACGTCCGGGACGTCCATCCGTCGGCGAAGGACTTGGCCAGCGTGAGCGGATGGCGGATCGGCTGCTTGGCGAGGGCCACCGCCAGTCGCATGTCAGGGGCGATGGACTTGGAGAATGAGCGGAGGTACACGACGCGGTCCCGTAGCCGGGGCTCGCTGTACAGCGAGCCTGGTCGCAGGGTCGCGGCCTCGGCGAACTGGTCGTCCTCGATGATCCAGACGTCGGGATGGGGCGCGAGGGCGTCTGCCAGCGCGCGTCGGCGTTGCGCCGTCCAGCAGCAGCCGGTCGGGCTGTGGGCGCGCGGGGTGAACAGCACGGCCGAGACACCCGCGTCGACGGCAGCGAGCAGCCCCTCGACGGTGACCCCCGCCTCGTCCAGCGGCATCGGGACGAGCCCCAGTCCGTGGAATTCGAGGGTGTCCATGGCGGTCTGGTAACCGGGCTCCTCGACGCCCACAAGGACGGTCTCGCCAGGGGAGCGACGTTGCAGCAGCATGGCGAGCAGCGCCAGGAACTGCTGCGTGGAACTGGCGACGAGCATGTCGTCGGCATCGGTCTCGATCCCGTCGTGGGCAAGCCGTTTGGCGAGGGCATCAGCCAGTTCCGGCTCGGTGCTCAGCGTCGCCGGATACTCCAGGTCCTGCGCCTGCAACCGGGCGGCGACGTCCCGGTAGGCGCGCTTGACGACGGCCAAGGGAAGCAGCCGAGGGTCCGGGCCGCCGCGTGTGAGGTCGCGCGCGGTGGGATGGCTGTGCTTCAGGCGCGCCTCGGTCTGGGCGAGGACCTGGCGCCGCCAGGCGCTTCCCCCGCGAACGGGGCCCACGGCCTCACCGCCGCTGGAGGGCGGTGCCGTCTGCGGAAGGTCGGGAGCCTCGCTGACGAACGTGCCGCGGCCGGCCTCCCCGTGGACCAGACCGAGGTCGCCGAGCCGGGCGTAGACGCTCATGACGGTCGTGACACTGAGGCCCAGGTCGGTGGCCAGTTGCCGGACGGACGGCAACCGCTCACCGGGGCGCAACTCGCCTGACCGGATCGCTTGGGACATCTCATGCGCCACTCGCTCGTAGAGCGGACGCCCGTTGCCCGATGAGTCTCGCAGGGTCGCCATCCGCCGTTGCACCTCAAGCATCACGCATACACTTTACCAGTACGCCTAACTGATGGCGGGCGAACCAGGATGTACCAGCGCCCGATGCCTGCTGAAAGCTCCCTTGCGCCAAGGCCTTTCGCGGCCTCGGGTCTTCCCTGGGGTGTGCGGTGTCCGGCCGGGGACTGTGGACGGCAAGAGGTCGACATCCCCGCCGATTGTACTCCTAACGTATTGACTGTGTTAGGTGAGCGTGACACCGTGACGTCCGTTCTCACCGCCGTACCGTCTGGTCCGGCATGGCCGGACATGACCGCCGTTTCGACGGTGCGCGCCGGTACGGCGACCATCCGCAGTGCAGGAAGGCGCCGCCCGTGATCTCCCATCTGACCGCCACCGGTGACATCGTTCTCACCAAGTCCCTGGCCGAGGTCCCCACCGACCCCGGGTTCTCCGCGCTCCAGGAGGTGCTCGGAGCATCGTCCTGCGTGCTGTCGAGCGTTGAGCTGCCCTTCTCCGACCGGGGTCACCCCTCCGACCGGATCCTCAACTTCCGAGCGCGTCCGGAACTCGTCCATGAGCTGGCCGCCTTCAACCTGAAGGTGGCGACGCTCGCCAACAACCACAGTTCCGACTACGGCTGGGACGCCCTGGACGACACCGTGCGGAGACTGCGCTCGGCGGGAGTGACGGCGATCGGCGCGGGAGAGGATCTCGCGGCCGCCGAGGAGGCCGTCGTCCTGGAGATCGCCGGCCGTCGCGTGGGGATCCTCGCCTGGTCCTGCCTGCTGCCGCTGGGGGCCGCGGCCGGTCCGTCCAAGCCGGGCATCTCTCCCGTGCACGTGGAGACCGAGTGGGTGGTGAACGGGGAGTTCCAGTTGGAGGAACCGGGCGTGCCCCCGGTCATCCGCACTCGGGTACGCGCGGCCGACCACGAGCGGGTCATCGGCCGCGTGCGGGAAGTTCGGGAGCGCGTCGACGTCGTGGTGGTGACCGTGCACTGGGGATTCGGGTTCGGCAGTGCGCGCGCCGAGTACCAGCGGGTGTTCGGACACGCGCTCGTGGACGCGGGGGCCGACCTCGTCCTCGGCCACCACGTGCACGCCCCGCAGGGGGTGGAGGTGTACCGGGACCGGGTCATCGTGTACAGCCCGGGCAACTTCGTCGCCCAGCAGCCGAGGGAGAACATCACCCCGGAGATCGAGGAGATCTACGACGCGTTCAGCCGGGACGCCTTCATCACGGTCGTCGACCTGGCCGGCGGAGACGTCCCGCAGGTGTCACTGGTGCCGATCATGACGGCCGACCACGGGCTCCCCGTCCTGGCGGATCCGGAGAACGCCCGCCGTATCGCGGACCGGCTGGCCGTCGAATCGGCGGATCTCGACACCGTCGTCGCGTTCGACGGCGCTCGCGTGACCGTCACCGGTTGAATCCCGCCGGCCGTGCCCGCCGGTGCAACGCCCCGCGGGCACGGCCTCTCCGTCTGCCACAGCCAGGTGTTCCGGAGCAAGCGTACTGAGTGTTATGCATACATCCTCTAGACACCAAGATGACAGCCGTGTACCTTCGCAGAACCGCCGGGCGCAGGACCCGGCGGACGGAGGACCGTGTCGGTGAACGGGCCGACAGAACGGAGCCTGTTATGCGTCTCGGAACAGGGCCGCTGAACCGCCGTCGTTTCCTCGTCGCCGCGAGCCTGGCATCGGCTCTCGCGCTCACCGGATGCGGGACCGGAGACCAGCGGAAAGGCGGAGACGAGAAGTCGGTGGCGCTCGTCACCCCGCAGAAGGCCGGGGACGGAGGGCCGACCGACAACCTGATCGCCGGGCTGAACACGCTGAAGGCGGCCGGCTACACCACCCGCCACGTGGCCGCACCCGACCCCTCATCGCACGAGTCGACGCTGCGCAGCCTCGCCCAGTCGGGGACGCCGGTGATCGTCGTGTCGTTCTCGGACTTCACGCAGGTACTCAAGACCGTGGCGCCCGACTTCCCCAAGACCAGGTTCGTGCACATCTACTCCGACCCGTACAAGCCCGAGCTGCCGAACGTCCAGACGGTCTCGTTCGACACGCAGGGCCCCTCGTACCTGGCCGGCGTGCTGGCCGCCACCGTGTCGAAGACGGGAGTCGTGGGCTTCATCGGCGGAACCGCGATCCCCTCGCTGAACGCCGACTATCACGCCTTCGAGGCGGGGGCGAAGGCCACCCGCGCCGGCATCGCCGTCAAGAGCGCGTTCGTCGGGTCGTTCGGCGACCCGGTGAAGGGCCAGCAGATCGCCCAGACCATGTTCAACAACAAGGTCGACGTGGTCCTCGCCTACGCGGGCGGCTCCTCGGTCGGCGTCGTGAAGGCCGCCGACCAGGCCAAGGCCTTCGTCATCTACGACAACGCGGAAAGCGCCCAGACCGCCACCAGCGTGATCGCGGTCGCGTCGCAGCACTACGGCGCCACCATGGCCAAGCGGGTGCTCACCATCGCCGACGGGACCTGGAAGCCCGGTGGCAGCGAGGCGGGTCTCGCCGACGACGGCACCTTCCTGGAACGCGCCAAGATGTTCCGGCCCGGCGCCGGGGCGCCGGACCTGGACTCGGCGTTCCAGAAGGTCGGCGAGACCAAGCAGAAGATCATCGACGGTTCCGTCGATGTGCCCGTCAACACCGGCAACGTGTGAGCGAGCCATGCCAGCCCGACCACACGAGAGAACCGGACCCGCCGCGGCGGGCGGTCCGCAACGCGCCGGAGCACCCGTCACCTGCCAGGACGTCTCGGTACTTTTCGGTGACTTCCGTGCCCTCGACGGAGTCAGCGGGACCTTCACACCGGGCAAGGTGCACGCCATCGTCGGCCAGAACGGCGCCGGCAAGACCACCTTCGCGCGGGTGCTGGCCGGGCTGGTCGAACCCTCCGGTGGCACCGTCCAGGTGGGAGAGCACCTGCTCGCCGGAGGGAACGTCGCCGAGTCACGCAGACAGGGCGTGGAGCTGGTCCATCAGCACTTCGCGCTGCCCTCGGACTTCACCGTCGCCCAGGCACTGGAACTGTTCAACGACGAGCACCGCCCCCTCGGCGGCTTCTCCAGGGCAGGGTTGCACCGCAGGGCGCGGACACTCCTGGAGGACGGGGGAGCCGCCGTCGCCCCGGACGCACTGATCGGCAGGCTGCCGATCGAGACGATGCAGGCGGTCGAGATCGCCCGCGCCCTCGCCTCCGCCCCCCGCGTGCTCGTCCTGGACGAACCCACGGCGGTTCTGCCGCCGCCCGCGATGCGCGGGCTGTTCGACCGGCTGCGCGACCTGGCCGTCGCGGGCCTGTGCGTGATCGTGGTGCTGCACAAGCTGGACGAGGTGTTCGCGGTCGCCGACACCGTCACCGCGCTGCGGGCCGGCAGGCTCGTCCTGGAGCCGACGCCCATCGGTGACCTGGAGCCGGCTGACGTCTCGCGGGCCATCATCGGCGACGCATCGGTCAAGGAGGTGCCGGCGGTCGCGAAGCCCGCGCCGGATGCTCCGGTGGTGCTGAGCACGACCCGGCTGACCTCGCGGTCCGGGTCGCACGACGCGGCCGCGACCGACGTGTCGCTGGAGGTACGCGCGGGCGAGATCGTGGGGATCGCCGGCGTCGAGGGCAACGGGCAGCGCAGCCTCGTCGAGGCGCTCGTCGGGATGGCGCCGCTGCGCGGCGGGACGGTGTCCCTGGCCGGCTCCGACATCTCGGGGGCCTCGGTACGGCGGCGCCGCGACCGCGGCCTGCGCATCATCCCTTTCGAACGCAACGTGGAAGGGGTCAGCCTCAGCAGCGCCCTGTGGGAGAACCACGCCGCCCCGCGGCACGCCGGGGACGGGTTGATGCTCGATCCGAGAGCCCTGCGGGAACGGTGCCGGGAGGCGCTGGACCGCTGGCGGGTCGCCTACCGGACCGAGACCCAGCGGGCCGGAGACCTGTCCGGCGGCAACGTCCAGAAGACCGTCCTGGCGCGCGAGATCACCGGTGACGTGCGGGTTCTCATCGCCGCGCACCCGACACGCGGGCTGGACATCGCCGCGGCCGGTGACGTGCGGGCGGCGCTGGTGGACGCCGCGGCGTCCGGCGCCGCCGTCCTCATCGTCAGCGCGGACCTGGAGGAGATGTTCGAGGTGTGTCACCGCGTACTGGTGATGTTCGCCGGGCGCGTGGTGGCCGAGTTCGACCGGCCGTTCGATCTGGATCGAGTGGGCGGCGCCATGGTGAGGGGTGAGGCCGCGTGAGGTTTCGGCCAAGGCCGGCCGCGGCCCGGCCCGTCGCGGTCATCGGTGTGTCCCTGCTGCTGGTCCTCGGCATCTTCGCCGTGTCCGGCTATGACGTGGAGGCGATCATCGCGGGAACGGTCGACGGCAGCGTCGGCTCGCCGGCCGCATGGACGCAGACGATCCGCTGGGCCATTCCCCTGCTCATCATCGCGCTCGGAGTCGGGCTCGCCTTCCAGGCCGGCTACTTCAACATCGGCGCCCAGGGACAGATGTACGTCGGGGCGATCGGCTCGCTGGCCCTCGGCCTGGTGTGGCGGGACGGTCCCGCGCTCGTGGTGCTCCCGTGCGCCTTCGCGGTCGGGATCGCGCTCGGGGCGCTGTGGTCGCTGTTGCCCGGGCTGCTGCGGACGCGGCTCGGCGCCGACGAGGTCGTCACCAGCCTGATGATGAACTTCATCGCCGTGCTGGTCCTGGAGTGGGTCTGCACCGGCCCGCTGAAGAGCCGCGACGGCACGGGCCAGGCGGCCACGACCGATCGGCTGCCGGAGGCCTTCCGGCTCAGCGACGGCAGCGGAGTCTCGCCCGCCCTGCTGATCCTGTGCGCCCTCCTCGTGGCGGGCGCCGTGGTCCTGACCGGCCGCACGCGGCTGGGCCTGGAGATCCGCCTCGTGGGACGCAACCCGGTGATGGCGCAGTGGATGGGAATCCGTGCCTCCCGGGTCGGCCTGGTGGTCTTCGCACTGAGCGGTGCGGCGGCCGGGCTCGCGGGCGCCGTCGAGGCCTACGGCCCGTCGGGCAGCCTGCGGGTCGGGTTCTCGCCGATGGTCGGCTTCATGGCGGTCATCGTGGCGCTGGTCGGCACGTTCGGTCCGCTCCGCACGCTGCTGGCCGCGGTGTTCTTCGGTGCGCTGCGCGCCGCCACGATCTACCTGCCGGTCGTGAGCGACCTGCCGCAGGCGGGTCTCGACATGCTCAACGGGATGGTCGCCTTGTGGATCACGGTCTCCACGGTGCCCGCCCTGCTGAGACGCCGGCGAACGCGGGCCGCGGCCCGGGCCGGCGATCCGCCGGGTGGGCCCGCCCACCGCGATCAGGAGGTGGTGAACTCCCGTGGTTGACTTCCTGGTGACCTGCCTGCAGGCCGCCACGCCCATCTGGCTGGCGGCGCTCGCCGGACTGTTCGCCCAGCGCAGCGGCATCCTGCACCTCGGGTTGGAGGGGCTGATGCTCAGCGGCGCGTTCGTCGCGACCGCCACTGCCATCCGCACCGGGTCGGTTCTCGTGGCCGTGGGCGCCGCCATCGCCGTGAACCTGCTGCTGTCGCTGCTGTTCTGGGTGCTGGTCACGCATTTCAAGGCGAACGTGCTCATCGTCGGGCTCGGCCTGTCGATGACCGCCGCCGGTGCGACCGGTTACGCCCTGGTGGCCTTCTTCGACACCGAGGCTGCCATCGAGTCGCCTGTCGGGCTGCCGCGGCCGCTCGGCGCGGTCGGCGGGCCGCTCGGCGGCCTGTCGGTGCTGACCTTCGCGGCGTTCGGGCTGACCTGGCTGTCGTGGTGGACGATCCGGCGGACCCGGGCCGGGCTGAAGCTCAGCGCCTGCGGCAGCGACCCGTTCGCGGCGCGCAGCGCCGGCGTCCCGGTGGACCTCTACCGGATGGCGGCGCTGCAGGTCGCCGGGTTGCTGTGCGCGCTGGCCGGTACTGAGTTGTCGCTGGCCCAGGTGCGGTCCTTCTCCGACAACATCGCGCAGGGCCGCGGTTACCTCGCCTTCGCGGCGGTCCTGCTCGGCGGGGTGGCCCCGGTCGGGGTGTCGGTGGCGTCAGTGTTCTTCGGGTCCGCGCTGGCCTTCGGCATCCAGTCGCAGCTGGATTTCAACGGGGTCCTGCCGCCGCAGTTCGTGCTCATGCTGCCCTACGCGGCGACCATCGCCGCCATCTCGGCCACGGTCGTGATCAAGCGGCGCCGGGGAGAGCAGCCGGAAGTGATCATGGAGCGAACGCTGTGAGCCGGGTCGTCCTTGCCGGGGCGCTCGACACCAAGGGCGTCGAGTACGCCTACGTCCGGGACCTGCTGGCTGGCGCGGGCCTGCGGCCGTTGCTGGTCGACGCGGGTGTCCGCGGGGAGCCGCAGATCCGGCCCGACGTCAGCCGTTCTGAGGTGGTGCGGGCCGCGGGCCGTGAACCCCGCGGGATCGCCGCGCTCGCCACCCGGGCGGAGGCCCTGGCCGCCATGGCCGAGGGGGTGGCCGCCCTGCTGGGGTCCCTGCGAGACGCCGGCGAGGTGGACGCCGCCTTCGGCATGGGCGGTTCGGGAGCGCTGAGCGTGCTGGCGCCGGGCTTCCGGTCCCTGCCGCTGGGCGTGCCCAAGATGATCGTCACCACGATGGCCTCCGGTGACACCCGTCCCCACGTGGGGGCCAGCGATCTGCTGCTGGTCCCTTCCATCGTGGACATCGCCGGGCTCAACACGGTGAGCCGCTTCGTCCTCGAACGGTCGGTGGCGATGCTGGCGGCCCAGTTGGGACGGCCGGTGCCGTCAGCGACGGGCGGCGACGGAAAGCCGATGGTGGCCGCCAGCATGTTCGGGGTGACGACCGCCGGCGTGTCGCGCGCCTGCCGGGTGCTGGAGTCACGAGGCCTGGACGTTCTGGTCTTCCACGCCAACGGGCTCGGCGGAAGGACGCTGGAGTCGTTGGCCGAGGACGGATGGCTGTCGGGGGTGCTCGATCTGACGACGACGGAGCTGGCCGACGACCTCGCCGGCGGCGTGGCGAGTGCGGGGCCCGGCCGTCTGGTCGCCGCCGGCCGGCGGGGGACCCCGCAGGTCGTGTCGACCGGAGCGCTGGACGTCGTCAACTTCGGGGCGCCCGAGACCGTGCCGGAAGCGTATCGGGGGCGGCGGCTCTACTCGCACAACGCGACGGCGACGCTGATGCGCACCGATCCGCGGGAGGCCGCCGTCCTCGGCGAGCGCCTCGGCGCGAAGCTGTCGGCTGCGCGCGGACCGGTCGCGCTGCTGCTGCCCACCGGCGGGACGTCCGCCCTGTCGGAGCCGGGAGGCCCGTTCCACTGGCCTGAGGCGGACGCCGCCCTCGAACGTGCGCTGCTGGAGTCGTTGGCGTCCCACGTCACCGTGGAGCGTTCCCTGGTGGCACTGAACACCCCGGCGTTCGGCGAGCAGGCGGCGCAACTGCTGCTGTCCCGGCTCGCCGGGAAGCCGGCGGCAGGTAGCCGCGAACCGTGATGGACATCTCGCCCGGACGACGCGGTGCGGGCGGCCCGTGGAGAAGATCGAAGGAAAGGACGGGGATGTGCGCGAAGACTGCGACGTCCTGATCGTCGGCGCCGGCCCCTCGGGCGCGGTCGCCGCCCAGGAGTTCGCCCGCGCGGGGATGCGGGTCACGTGCCTGGAACAGGGGGACTGGCCCGACTACGAGAAGGCGCGCGCGGGCTATGCCGACTTCGAACTCGTGTCCCGCAAGCACTGGAACTGGGATCCGAACCAGCGCCGCGCCGGCGGCGACTATCCCATCGACGACGCCGAGTCGGACGTCACCGCCCTCATGTACAACGGTGTCGGCGGCAGCACCGTCCTGTACGCGGCGCACTGGGAGCGCTTTCTGCCCTCGGACTTCCGCACCCGCACCATGGACGGTGTCGGCGACGACTGGCCGATCGGGTACTGGGATCTGGAGCCCTACTACGACGAGGTCGAGCGGCAGTTCGCCGTCAGCGGCCTCGAGGGTGATCCGGCGCTTCCCCCGAGCACGCCGCCGCCGCTGCCGCCCGTGCCGCTCAACAAGCTCGGCCGGCGGGGCGCGGAGGCGCTGAACAAGCTCGGCTGGCACTGGTGGCCCGGCAGCAACGCCATCGCCACCGCCGAGTACGGCCCCCTGCACGCGTGCGCGCAGCGGACCGCCTGTCCCTTCGGCTGCCCCACCGGAGCCAAGGCGTCCGCGGACCGCACCCACTGGCAGTCCCTTGCCAAGGACCAGGTGCGCCTGACGGTCCGGGCGACTGTCGAGCAAGTGCTCCTGGACGACCGGGGCCGCGCCACCGGCGTCACCTACCTCGACGCCGACGGAGTCCGCCACGAGGTTCGCGCCGGGGTCGTGGTGCTGTGCGCCAACGCGATCGGCACGCCCCGCATCATGCTCGCGTCGGCCGACGGGTCCGGGGTCGCCAACTCCAGCGGCCTGGTCGGCAGGCGCCTCATGATGCACCCGTTCGGCAACGCGATCGGAATCTTCGACGAGGACCTGGAGTCCTGGCGCGGGCCGCTCGGCCAGTACCTGCACTCCCTGGAGTTCTACGAGACCGACCGGTCCCGCGGCTTCGTGCGCGGCGCGAAGTGGAACCTGATCCCCTCCGGCGCGCCGCTGTCGTTCATGCTCCCGGGTACCTGGGGGGACGAACCGGTGTGGGGCCCGAACTTCACCCGGCTGCTGCGTGAGCGCCTCGGCCACTCGGCGATCTGGGGCGTCATCTGCGAGGACCTGCCCGACCCGGCGAACCGGGTGCTGCTGGACGACGGCGCCGCCGCGGGCGGCGTGCCCGGCGTGCGGATCCAGTACCGCACGTCCGACAACACGCGGGCCATGATGGCCTGGCACCTGGAGCGCCTCTCCGAGGTGCTCGACGCCATGGGTGCCACCAAGAAGATCCTCAACTCGGGTCTGCGCGGCACCGGATGGCACCTGATGGGGACGACCGTGATGGGCGATGACCCGGGCTCTTCCGTGGTCGACCCGCACGGCCGGTGCCATGACGTGCCCAACCTCTACGTCTTCGACGGCTCGGTCTTCCCGACGTCCTCCGGCGTCAACCCCACCGCGACCATCGCGGCCAACGCGCTGCGCTGCGCCCGGTCCCTGGTAGCTCGCCGCCGCGATGTGGAGGTGACCTCGTGACCGCCGCGGAGACCGGGGAGATGCGGGACACGACCGTGCCGCCGGAGGCCCGCCGGCGGCTCGGGCAGGTCGCGGACGCGCTGATCGAGGCTGGCGCCGGGCTCCCGTCCGGGACGCAGGCCGGTGTGCACACCGACCTGCTCGACCAGGTGGTCAAGGCGCGTCCCGACCTCGTCCCGCCGCTGCTGCGGGCGCTGGACGAGCTGGGACCCGCCCTCGACCTCGCGGCGGTCGAGCGACTGGCCGAACGGCGACCGGAACTGCACGAGGTGCTCACGCTGGTCGTCGCCGGCGGCTACCTGATGTCGCCGCGCGTCGCCGCGCTGCTGAAGTACCCCTTCCAGGAAGCCAAGATCGTCGATCCGCGGGAGATCACGGTCGTCGTCGGGGAGGGCCTTCTCGACCTGGTCGCCGAACGCGCGCCCCTCTACCGGCTGCCCCCGGACTCACCGTCGGAGCGCCGCCCGTGACCGGGCGGGGAGGCAGCCCGTCCCACACCCACTTGGAGGTAACGGCAATGAGCCGCCAGCAGCACGTTCCCCTGTTCCACGAGCGGGTCAGGTCGGGCCGCGCCCTGATCGGCGCGGGCGCCGGCACCGGCCTGTCCGCGAAATGCGCGGAGGAGGCCGGCGTCGACTTCATCGTGATCTACAACGCGGGCAGGTTCCGTATGGCCGGGCGCGGCTCGATGGCCGGGATGATGCCCTACGGCAACGCCAACGACATCGTCGTGGAGATGTCCGCAGAGGTCCTCCCGGTGGTGCGCAGGACACCGGTGCTCGCCGGCGTCTGCGCCACGGACCCGTTCAAGAACATCCCGTTGTTCCTGGGACAGCTCAAGGAACTCGGATTCGCCGGGGTGCAGAACTTCCCGTCGGTCTGCCTCCTGGACGGCAGCGTGCGGGCGGACCTGGAGGCCACGGGCTACGGCTTCGACAAGGAGGTCGAGATGGTCCGCACCGCCCGCGAGATGGACCTGATCACGGCCGCCTACGTGCGCACCGAGCAGGAGGCGTATGACATGGCCGCCGCGGGCGCCGACATTGTCGTGGCGCACGTCGGGCTGACGACCGCCGGGATGATCGGCGCCAGGTCCCCCATGTCGCTCGCCGACGCGGCGGCGCGCACGCGGGAGATCCGCGACGAGGCCAAGTCCGCGCGCGAGGACGTGCTGGTCGTGTGCCACGGAGGACCGATCGCCACGCCCGACGACGCCCAGGAAGTGCTGCGCCTGGTCCCGGGCGCGGCCGGTTTCCTGGGGGCGTCCAGCATGGAGCGGCTGCCCGCGGAGACCGCCCTCGTCGACACCATGCGGCGCTTCACCGAGGTCTCCGTCGAACCCCTCGCCGACGGCCCGCACGAGAAGGAGGTCATGGCGTGAAGCTCTTCCGTACCGCGGACCTGCTGAAGGACCCCACACCGGTCCCCGAACCGGAACGCTTCACCGGCGCCGCGTTCAGCTCCCCGGTCCAGGGGTGTCCCACCAGCAAGGCGACCACCGCACTGATCCGACTGGACCCGGGCGTGCGCGGCCACTGGCACAGCCACGCCGACGGCCAGGTGATCCACATCGTGGCGGGTTCCGGCTTCGTCGGGCGCCGCGGCCGTGACCCGCTGGAAGTGACCGGGGGCGACATCGTGTGGATCGAGCCGGGAGAGGAGCACTGGCACGGCGCCTCCGATGCCGGGCTGGCCCAGCTGGCCTTCTCCTTCGGCGCCATCACCTGGCTGGAGCCGAGCACATGACCACCGGTGACGCACCCTCCTACGAGGAACTCGCCGAGGTGGTGCTCGATGCGGCCTCCCAGCGGCTCCCCGCGGAGGTGGAGAAGGCCGCGTGCCGGACGCTCTTCAACGTCCTCGCGGTGGCCGTGGGCGCGTCCGGTTCCCCCGAGGTCACCAGGCTCTCCGCCGCCCTCGCCGCACCCATTGGCGTGCCCGCGGCCCCCGGGGTGGACGGGAACGCGAGCCCGGTCGGCGCGGCGCTGCTCACCGGCTTCGCCGCCCACCTGGACGATTTCGACGACACCCACCTGGAGACGGTCATCCACCCCGGAGCGAGCGTCCTCGGTGCGGCGTGGGCGGCAGGATGGCCCGCCGGCGCATCCGGACGGGACCTGCTGGCGGCCTTCGCCCTCGGCTGCGAGGTGCAGCTGCGGCTCGGCCTGGCGGTCAGTCCGGAGCATTACGACCGGGGCTGGCACATCACCGGTACCTGCGGGGTCGTCGGAGCCGCGGTCACCGCCGGACTGCTCGGCGCGCCCGGTCGTGACCGGCTTGCGGCGGCGCTTCGGCTGGCGTCGCTTCAGACGCTCGGGCACCGGGAGGCGTTCGGTACCGAGGTCAAGCCCTTCCACGCTGGGAAGGCGGCCGCGGGCGGGGTACTGGCCGCCGCGGAGGCCGCCCGCGGCCGGTTCACCGCGGGCGCCGCGGACGTCCTCCCGGACACCGGCGGGCTGCTGCGCGCCCTCGCGCCCGGGGGGCGGTCCCCTGGCCGACTTCTCGACGGGTTCGGGACGCGTTGGGAACTCGCCGACAACACCTTCAAGCCCTATCCCTGCGGCATCGTCGCGCACCCCGGCATCGACGCGGCTGTCGGAGCCCACGACCGCGGTGTAGCCCCGGCGGACGTCGTCCGTATCCGCTACCGCTGCCATCCACTGGTTCCGGAGCTGATGGGGCGGCTCGACCCGCAGACCGGTCTGCAGGCACGCTTCTCGGCGGTGCACGGGGTGGCCGCCGGCCTGGCCCGCGGCACCGGCGGGCTCGCCGAGTTCGGCGACGCGGCGGCGGCAGACCCGGTGCTGGCCCGCCTGCGGGCGCGCGTCGACCTGTGCCCGGAACCCCGCATGCCGCGGGACTCGGCCGTACTGGAGATCCACACCGGCGACGGGGGAACCGTCGTGTCGGCCGTCGAGCACGCGCGGGGAAGCCTGCTGCGCCCGCTGACCGACGACGAGCTCATCGGCAAGGCCGAGACACTGGCGCCCGGCCGGGCACAGGCGATCTGGGACGCGGTCGCGCGCCTGGGGGAGGGTTCCGGACCGGGGACCGTCCAGGCGTTGCTGGAGGAGACCCGGAGGGAAGTGGTGGCCCGATGACCGTTACCGAGGGGACCACCGCGAGCGTCGCCGGCTTCGTCGCCGAGACGCCCGTCCCGCCGGACGCGGCCGCCGCCGCGACGGCACTGTGCGAGAACCTGTCCGGGCTGGAGACAGCGTCCGTCCGCGACCAGCGGGCGGCGGTCGCCTACTGGGTCGCCTGCGCCCTCCTGCATCACGCCGGCAGCGCCGACGACCTCGCGACGGAAAGTCTGGCCGCCGGGCTGGAACCCGCTCTGCGGGTGCGCGACTCGCTGGACGGCCACGTCGTGGGCGGGTGGGATCCGGTGTGCGCGGCCGTGCTCGTGGGCTCCGCCTGCGCCGCCGCCCGCCACGGCGGCCTGGACGGGGAGGCGACGGCCCGCGCGGTCGGCATCGCCGTCACCCAGGCGTCCGGACTGGAGATCCTTTCGGACACCCCGCTCGGAACGTTCCAGCGACGCATGGCCGCCCGCAACGGACTGGAGGCCGCCCGGCTGGCCGGTGCGGGCATGACCGCTCCCGTCACCGGCCTGGAAGGAAGGCGCGGCCTGTACGCGCTGATGGCACCCACCGCGGACCCGGCCGCCGCCGCAGACCGGCTCGGCCGGCGGTGGCTCGTCACCGCGCTCCCGACCGCGGAAGGCCGAACCCCGTCGCCCGGCCGGGAGGAGCGGCGGCCGAACCCGATCGAGCGGGCCGCGGAGGCACTGTCATGACGGCGACCGCCACGTTGGCCGACCGGCTGCGGCCGGACCGGACGGCGCTGATCCTCATCGACCTGTCCAACGACTTCGTCCATCCACGCGGCAAGACCGCCACCGTGGGCGCCCGGGATGTCAGCCATGCCCAGCGGATCCTGCTCGTGGCCGCCGAGCTCGCGGAGGCAGCCCGCGACGCCGGGGTGGCCGTGATTCACAGCCAGCACACCACGCTGCCGGGCGGCGCCTCCGACTCACCGGTGTGGCGGGACGCGCGCTCACGCGCAGCGTACTCCGCCCCCGACATCTGCCTCGACGGATCCTGGGGACAGGAGATCGCCGAGGAGGTCGCGCCCCGGCCCGGAGACCAAGTCGTCAAGAAATACCGCTACGGCGGCTTCACCGGGACCAACCTGGAACTGATCCTGCGGAGCCTGGGACGCGACAGCGTCGTCTGCTGCGGCGTCTCCACCAACGTCTGCGTGGACACCACCGCCCGTGAGGCGTTCGCCCGCGACTTCTACGTCACGATCGCCGCCGACGCCTGCGCGTCGTGGGACATGGGTCTGCACGCCGCGGCGCTCCGCACCGCCGAGAGCCGGTTCGCCGTGGTGGCGGCGACCGGGGACGTCCTTGGCGCCTGGACCTGACCGAATCCGACGAGGAGGCCACATGATCGCAGAACTGCGCTACTACACCATCACGCCCGGCCACACCGAGGCGCTGCTCGACCAGTTCGTCGGCACCAGCCTGCCCCTGTTCGCCAAGCACGGAATCACCGCGCACGGCCCCTGGCTGCGGCGGCTGACCAAGGGGGAGCAGCTCGTCTACGTCCTGGAGTTCGCCGACGAGCACGACCGGGAGACCCGATGGACGGCGTTCCGCGAGGATCCCGAATGGCAGGCGGTCGTCGGGGCCGGCCGGGGCCAGGTCCCGCACATCGCGGGCAGCGAGATCGTGGAGCTGAGCCGATGAGCTCCCGTGACACCGCCGTCCGCGTCCACGGCCACCACATCGCCGGAGAGCGGGTCGACGGCCCGCTCCTGGAGCGACGCGCCCCGGCCTCGAACAGGGTGGTGGCCCACTACGCTGCCGGCACGGCGGACGACGTGGACGCCGCCGCCTGCGCCGCCGCCCGGGCGTTCGCGTCCGAGCAGTGGCGACGCACCCCCGCTATGGCCCGGGCCGGGCTCCTGGAGAACCTGGCCGCCCTCCTGGCACACGACGCCGACCGGCTCGCCGCTCTCGACTCCGAGGAGGTCGGAAAGCCGCTGGCGTTCGCGCGCGGCGACATCGATCTCGGCATCGCGCACGTCCGGCAGGCCGCGGCGCTCGCCCGCACGTCCAAGGGCGAGGCCTACACCGGCCTGGCACCCGCGTACACCGCGCTCGCGACCCGGGAACCGGTGGGGGTCGCCGCGTTGATCATCCCGTGGAACTTCCCGGCACTCGTGCTCCTGCAGAAGCTTCCCTACGCCCTCGCCGCCGGATGCACCCTGGTGGTCAAGCCGTCGGAGTTCACCTCCGGCAGCGCGCTGGAGATCGCCGCCCGCTGCGAGGACGCGGGCTTCCCGCCCGGCGTGGTGAACGTGGTCACCGGCACCGGGCCCGGCGCCGGGCTCCCCATGGTGACCCACCCCCTGGTCTCCTACGTCTCGTTCACCGGGTCAACGCGGGTCGGCCGGGAGGTGATGCGCGCGGCCGCCGACTCCCTCACGCGGGTCGGGCTGGAGCTGGGCGGCAAGACCGGCAACGTGGTCTTCGCCGACGCCGACCTGGAAGCGGCGGCCGACGGCATCGTCTTCGCCGCCTTCGCCAACCAGGGGGAGTCGTGCGTCGCCAGCTCGCGGCTGCTCGTGGACGAGACCGTGGCCGACGACTTCACCGCCGCCGTCGCCGCCCGCGCGTCCGCGCTGCGGGTGGGGATGCCGGACGACCCTCGGGCCGACATCGGGGCACTCATCCACCACGAGCACCGGGACCGGGTCCACGCGGCCGTGCTCGCCGGGGTCGAGGCCGGCGGGAAGGTCCTGACCGGCGGGAGTGCACCCGACGATCCCGAACTGGCGGAGGGCGCCTTCTACCAGCCGACCGTGCTCGCCTCCGTGGACCGCGAGTCCCCGGTGTTCCAGAAGGAGATCTTCGGGCCGGTCCTGTCGGTGACGACGTTCGGCACCGACCGGGAGGCCGTCGAGCTGGCGAACGCCAGTGAGTACGGCCTCGCCCAGTCCCTGTGGACCAGGGACCTCGACCGTGCTTTCGCGGTCAGCGGCGAGTTGCAGGCCGGCACCGTCTGGGTGAACACCGCCAGCGACGGGTCACCGGCGCTGGCGTTCGGCGGCGTGAAGGCGTCCGGCTTCGGACGCGAGGGCGGCGAGGAGGGGATGCGGGAGTTCACCGAGTACAAGACGGTGCAGTTCCGCGGAGAACCCCGCGTGAGCCCGTTCACCAGAGCGGAGCCGGCCCGATGAGCCTCGTGCACATTGTGCTCGTCAGGCCCCGGGACGGACAGGAGTCACGGGCAGACGCCCTCACCTCCCGGCTCGCCGCGCTCGCCGCCGAACTGGGCGCCGGCGACGTCTACGCCGGCCCCGACGTGAGCATCGAGCCGTTCGGCGGCGGCTACACGACCGGGCTCGCCGTCGCCTTCCCCGGCGAGCGCGCCCGCGACGCCTACCTTCGAAACCCCCGGCACGCCGAGTTGGCCCGCGAACTGCCCGCGGCGGCCGATTCGGTGCTGGTCGTCGACCTGCCGGCGGCCGCCACCGGCCTCGCACCCCAGGGAGCGCAGCGGACATGACGGAAAGCATCGGCTTCATCGGCCTCGGCGCGATGGGGCTCGGAATGGCCGGCAACCTCGTCAAGGGCGGCCACGAAGTACACGGATACGATCCCTCACCGGAACGCCGCGAGAAGGCCGTCGAGGCGGGCGTCCGGCTGGTCGACTCCCCCCGGGAGGCGGCCAGGGCGTCCTCTGGCGTGATCCTGTCCGTGGTCCGGGACGCCGCGCAGACCCGCGAGGTCCTGCTCGGCGAGCATGGTGTCGTCCGGGAGGGCCGCCCGCTCACCGTCGTCGTGGCAAGCACCCTCGACCCGTCCACGATGCGTGCGCTGGCGGCCGAACTCGGCGGACACGGCGTGACCGCCGTCGACGCGACCATGTCCGGGGGACCCTGGGGCGCCGAGGCGGGCGCACTGACGCTGATGGTGTCGGCCGCACCCGAGGTGTTCGGGCGGCTTCGCCCCCTCCTGGACCTCATGGGCCGCAACATCTTCCATGTCGGCGAGGAGGTGGGCACCGCTCAGGCGGCCAAGCTCGCCGTGCAGCTCACCTTTGGCGTCAACATGATGGGCGTGTACGAGGCGATCCGGCTGGCCGACGAGTTCGGCGTCGGTGAAGACCAGTTGATGGAGATGCTCTCGGTCAGCGTGGGCGGCAGCTGGGTCGTGGACAACTGGCGGCGCGTCAAGCCCTGGTGGGAGCATTACGTGCCCGGCGAGGACCTCGACATCCTCCTGAAGGACATGCGGTCGGTGCAGCGCGAAGCGGACGGCGGCGACTTCCCCATGCCCGTCACCGCGCTGGCGTTCCAGCTCATGCGGCATGTGTGGCCGGCATGGGCCGCGCTCAAGGGCACCCGGGCCGGGGAGGCGCCGGAATGACCACCGTGACGACCCCTGACGGCACTCGCCTGGCGGTCGAGGTGGAAGGGGCCGGCCCGCCCCTGCTCTTCCTGCACGAGGTGGCCGGTGACCTGCACGACTGGCGCGCGCAGGTGGCGCATTTCGCCGACCGGTACACCTGCGTCCGTTACAACGCGCGCGGCTACCCGCCGTCTGACGTCCCAGCCGCCCCGGACAGCTACGGGCAGCACATCGCCGTCCAGGACGCGATCGCCGTCCTGGACGGGCTCGGCTTCGACGCCGCCCACGTCGTAGGTCTCTCGATGGGTGGCTTCTGTGCCGTCCACCTGATGCTGCAGCGCCCGGAACGCTGCCTCAGCGCGACGGTGGCCGGGGCAGGCTACGGCTCGGCGCCGCACCAGCGGACCGGGTTCACCGAAGAGGCGCGCACGGCCGCCCGAATGTTCCGAGAGGACGTGCGGGCCGCCGCGGACGCCTACCAGAACGGCCCCACGCGTGTGCAGTACCGGCTCAAGGACCCCGACGGATGGCGTTCGTTCGGCGAACGGCTCGCCGGACGCGACCCGGTCGGTATGTCGCTGACGTTCTCCCAGGTTCTTGCCGAACGTCCCTCGCTGTACGACCTGCGCGATCGCCTGGCGGCGGTGCGGACCCCCGTCCTGCTGGTCGTCGGCGACGAGGACGACGGTTGCCTCGACGTCAAGGTCATGCTCAAGCGGACCATCCCCAGGGCCGCCCTCGCGGTGCTGCCGCGTACCGGCCACACCCTCAACCTGGAAGAGCCCGCGGCGTTCAACGCGGTGCTCGACGACTTCCTGGACAAGGTCACCCACGGCCGGTGGGCGCCCAGGGACCCCGCCACCCTGGGCCGAGGCCTTGTCGGCATGACGTCCGCACACCCCGAAGCAGAGGAGTTGCCATGACCGCCGATGGAGACGACGCCCTCACCGTCCGCCAACTGCGTCTCGTGATCGAGGCGGAGGACTACGAGGCCGCCGTCGCCTTCTTCCGCGACGCGCTCGGCCTCCCCGAGCAGGCCGCCTTCTCCGGCGAGGGCGACGCCCAGGTCGTGATCCTGGACGCCGGCCGGGCCACGCTCGAGATCGCCAACCCGGCGCAGAAGCGGCTCATCGACGAAGTGGAGGTCGGCCGGCAGGTGGCGCCGAAGTTCAGGGTCGCGTTCGAGGTCGGCGACACCCGCTCGGTCAACGACCGGCTGCTGGACGCGGGCGCCGAACCCGTCGCTCCACCCACCGTCACGCCCTGGCAGTCGCTCAACGCCCGCCTGGACGCGCCCGGCGGCGTGCAGATCACACTGTTCGAGGAGCTGACGACCCTGGAGGAGCGCAGCGCTCTGGACGGGTTCGGCACCGGGCAGGAACAGTCCGATGCGACCGGAACCTGAACCGCTGCTGATCCGCGGCGCCCGCCTGCTCGACTCGACCGCCCCGGTCGACGTCCACCTGGCCGGCGGGCGGATCGCCGCGGTCGGCGACCTCCCGGCCCCGCCGACCGTGGAGATCATCGACGCGGAGGGCGGGCTTCTGACGCCCGCCTTCGTCGAACCCCATTTCCACATGGACAAGGCGCTCACACACCCGAACCTGCCCCCGAGCGATCATGACCATCCACTGGACGCCGCGCTTGAGCGCACCCGTCACGTCAAAGCCCGCTACACCCCCGAGAGGCTGAGGGACCGCGCGACCACCGCGATCCGGCTCGCCGTCGGCCACGGGGTGGGAACGTTGCGCGCCCATGTCGACGTCGACCCGGTGGGGGGACTGTCGGCCCTCGGCGTCATGGCCGACCTTCGGGACCGCCACCGCGACCTGATCGACATCCAGCTCGTGGCGTTCCCCCAGGAGAGCATCGTCCGCGACCCCGGAGCACTACGGCTCCTCCGCGAAGCCCTGACCTCAGGCGCCGACGTGCTCGGCGGGGCGCCCGACGTTGAAGAGCCCCAAGACCGGCTCCGGCACCTCGACCTGCTCGTCGAACTGGCCGCGGAGACCGGCGCGGACCTCGACGTCCACTGCGACTACAGCTACGACCCCGCCCAGCGCGACCTGGAGGAACTCGCGCGCAGAACCATCGACGCCAGCCTCGCCGGCCGCGTCCGAGCCGGCCACTGCTGCGCCCTGGACGCCTACGACGAAACGACCGCCACCGAGGTCGTCGAAGCAGTGCTCGCCGCCGGGATCGCCGTCTGCGTCTGCCCGATGGGCAACCTGCTGCTGGTGGGGGACTCCCCCCGCCCGCCAGGCAGGGGAGTGGCCCGTCTCAGGTCGCTGCTCGCCCATGGCGTCACCGTCGCCGCCGGAGGCGACAACATGAACGACATGTGGTTCCCGTTCGGCCGCCTTGATCCGGCGGAGGTCGCCATGGTGACCGCCATCGCCGCCCGCATGTGGTCGGACCGGCAACTCAGGCAGGTCTTCGACATGGTGACGGTGAACGCGGCCCACTATGTCGGCGCACCGGCCGAAGGCATGCAGGTGGGGGCCGTCGCGGACCTGGTGCTGTTCTCGGCCACCCGCCTCAGCGACGTGCTCCGGAACGCCCCCGGCCGCCGAACCACCATCAAACGAGGCCGCATAGTCGGCGGCGGTACTTCGACTGTCTGGACGACCTGAAGCCGAAACCAGCCACCGTGCGGGCGTTAGTCTGGGGCTTTCATCGGCTAGCGATGTGGAGTGTGACCGTTCAGGCAGGAAAAGTGGTTCTGTGCTGGGAGGGTAAGACTCGTCGAAGGTCCTGTTCCTGGCAGTTCAGATGACGGTTTTACGCGGAGCCTGCAAATCGCCCTGCCAAGATCGTGGCGCCTTCGTACGCGGCGAGGATCGTCGGTCAGGCCTGGCGGGCAAGCGTGCATTCGAGTATAAGGCTGTGTGTCATGTCGACCAGGTTGGCTAGTTTCAGGTGGGAGCGATAAAAGCAATCAGGAGAGGGCGGCGTGCGCTTTGCGTCTACCCGTACCGTACTCGGCAAGTTGCTTTTGTAGTCGGCGTAAAATTGGCCGCCTTTACCGTTGGTAGATCCTCAAGAAGTATGGCATCGACACCGGCACCCGAGCGCTTTGCCGCGACCTGGACCGGTTCCCGTGGTAGATCGGTTCTGGCGCACGACCCTCGTGTCTCTGGCTAAACGGGCCACGCGAACCTGAACCCTGGCTTGCATGACCTCGTCCGGCGGCTGGGCACCGACCGTTTCGTGCCCGGCGGGCACGCGCCCGCAACGACCATGCCCCTCACCCGTCTTCGAGGCGCAGGACAAGCACCGGCATCGGTCAAACCGATCGGGCGTGTCGACAACGTGCTTATAAGTTGACCTTGGCTGTCGGACACGGAACGGGTGCCCACCCAGTCGGAGCTGCGGCAACGCGAACTCAGCGCCATAAGCCTTCTCGCTCAGCTAGGAAAACATGGGAGCCAGTTTCGGGAGCCACCGCAGTCAGGCTCCGATGGACCCAGCGTGACTTAGTCAGGGCATTCGTGCAGGTGAGAGGCTCCCCGCTCGACTCGGATCGACCTAGATCGACTTGCCTGCTTTGCTTCACACCGAAGAGGCCACTGGTTCGAACCCAGTATCGCCCACGTTTTGCCAGGTCAGAGGCTTGCTCGGACGATGAGCAGGCCTCTTTGGCGTTGTCGCAGCTCCGAAGAGGTCACGGGTTTCGGTCCAGCAGTGCGCGGCCTCGCTCCCGCAGGGCGGCTTCTTGGACTCCGGGGGCGGCCACTGGTGGCCCGGTGGGAGGAATTTGGGAGATCATCCTTCTCCCACCGCGAACGAGGCCACAAGAAGACCGTGCTACCAGTCACCCTGCGCAGTCGAAGTCGGGCTCAGTGCCCGCCGCATGTCCGCTCAGGAACCACAAGCCGGGGTGGGCCGGAGTCTGCCTCGCGGCATGCCCAACGGGCCGGTGTGCAGGGGGCCCTGCGTGGTAGCAGGTCACCTGGATCGTCTGGAGGCGTCGCTGCTGCAATGTCGAACCGTCTGACCCGTCCCGGGGAAGGCCCTGCTGGTACGGCGCGGCCTTCACCGGCTCCGGCTTTGCGGGCATGCGCGCATGCCCGGACGTCCTGCTGGGTGCAGACCCGCCGGTCGCCGTGCTCGAACGGGCGTCCGCTGCCTCGCCAAGACCCGCGAGGCCGTCACCACCACCGTGCATCCCGGCGGCACCGTCGTCACCTGCGACGGCGGCGATGTCCGCTGGTGGAACCGGCCGGCCATCGGGCCAATGCTGTCCTCACCGCCCCCGCTCCGGCATGACCGACGAGAAGCAGCGCTGGATACCAGCGGCCTTTGCCTACGCTCCCGCTCTTCTCGCGGAGAGCAGTACAGAGCAGAGAGCGCCAATGTAGTGATCTACAATGTAAAGGTATTGCCCGTTCATGGCCCAGATGCTCGGGCATCTCCGCTTCCGGCGCGCGGCTGCAGCACCGTCTTGATGGCACTAGGGCAACAGTCCGTCCGGGCCTACCGGCGACATCCCTGGGCCAGGCCTGCTCGATCATCTCGGCGGCGGGCCGGACATCCAGCCCGCCCGACCGCTCGTCGTCGCTCGCAGATGATCTCCCCGGGTGGGGGCAACGGCCTGAGCCTTCAGGGTCACCACCCCACCCACACGATCTTCAGGACGATCCCTACGGCTTCAGTGCGTGCGGCACCGCTGCCAGCCCGCGCCGGGCAAGGTGGAGCCGATCGCCTCGACCAGGCCGGCGTGGACGTCGGAGATCACCAGTTGGACGTAGGAATTCTTGCCAAAGTCATGCAGGCGGTGATCTCGCTTCTCTTGATACTGGACATCATTTTCATTACGACCAGGAAGTTCGTCGCCAAAACCGCGACGACAACGAATCCCCAGTAGTTGATCTCGCCTTCCCAGGAGGGCGTGAGCACGATCACACCGCTGAAACCCGCCGCCGGCCACGCCAGGTCCCGCCATCGGCGGGACCTCAGGATCTCGATGGTGACGAGCAGCATCGGGCCTCCGACATAGAATGCCGTCAGCACGAGCCCGAAGGGCAGCATGCGAATGGCATACTGGAAGGAGATGAATCCCACGGTAAGGCCGAGTCCCAGAATCAGCGCCGATCGCCAGACCGGCCAACCCGCCCGCAAGGGGCGGCCTGTACTGTACTTGATCAACAATGGTGCGAAGCCGACTGAGCGCTGGGTACTCAAGGCTTGATGCTGAACGGGCCGAGTGAGTTGTAGTCGAGCCGCAGTGACTCGGCCATCGCCCACGCGTTGGGCAGCGTGAACACGTCCGCGCCGCCCAGGCGGTCCAGCCACCGGGGGACGATGTCGTCGGCCGCCTGTGCCGACACCGCGTCCAGGTAGGCGCGGAAGACGGCCCAGGCGTTCTCGGGGTCGACCGGCGCCATGACCGCTTCGAGGTCCACGCTCGAGAGCGCCGCCTCGGTGGTGGCGCGCAGGTCGTTCATGTACTCGATCTGGGTGCGCACGTCCTCCGGCGTCCCCGGGCGGTTGACATGGCCGCCGACGAGCTGGTCGAAGTCGTATCCGAGGACCTTGTCGTACAGGGCGAACACCCCGGGCAGGTCGGCCGACAGCGCCAGGTTCGAGAACGGCACCCAGCCGGGGAAGATGACGTCGACCAGCATCACGACCCGCTGGTTCGGGAGATAGACCAGACTGTTCCCCTCGGTGTGGTTGGGGCCGGGGTAGTCCAGATGGATGACATGGGCCCCGGCCCTCGATGGTGAGGGTGTGGTCGAAGACCTCGGTGGGGAGGGGCCGATCCGGGTCGGCCAGAGCCTCCAGCCGCTGAGCGACGATGCGCTGGGCGTAGCGCGGGACGGAGTCGGGGTAGATCGACATGCCGCCCACATGGTCGCCGTGCTCGTGGCTGTAGATCACGTGTGTCATGGGCTTGTCGGTCACCCGCTTGATGGCGCGCAGGATGTCGTGCCCAAGCGTCGGGGGCGAGTCGACCACGATGACCCCTTCGTCATGGACGACGAACATGTTCCCGTACTGGCCGTCGCTGAGCCAGAAGACGCCGTCGGCGATCTCCTCCATGACATATCCGGCGTCCGGGATATCAGGGCCCCTCGCGTTCCGGGGTAGGGGGGCGGTCGGCCGCTCCCTCCTCCGCTGAGCCGATTCAGAGAAGCGGGACATCGTCTTCATCGTCAGTCCTCCGTCGTCGTCCGGTTCTTGTCGCACCACCCTTTCCGGTGACCGCGTAGGAACTGAACCAAAAATCCTCGTCCGGATCGTCGAAGGAGGCGAACGAGCCGTAGCTCGCGCGCTCGGGGTCCGGCCCGGCCACCCGGGCCCGGGTCCCGGCGTGGTGGAAGACGCCGCCGGCGTCGTGGAATACCTCGCTGACTTTCACGCCGCGCCGGACCATTTCGGCTCGCGCGGCCTCGATGTCGTCCACCACCAGGTGCAGGCCGTGCGCCGAGCCCGGTGCATCCGAGGTGACGCCGGTTCCGAAGATGATGGAGCACGGGGACCCCGGCGGCGTCATCTGCACCACCCGGAAGTCCTCGCCGGTGGTGACGTCGGCGTCCTCCCGCCAGCCGAGCCCCTTGTAGAAGTCCTTCGCGCGGTCGGCGTCGGCGACGGGCACCACGACGACCTCCAGTTTCATGTCCACGCTGCCTCCCCTCTCGCCGGGGCACCGGGCCCTGATACCCACACTCGCCCTGCAAGCCGCTAGAAACCGTTAATTCACGTTAAAGAACCGCAAAGCCTCGACTATAGAGATTTAGTCGGCTCGCACCCTCGATACACGCGCGAGTTGTGTGACTGGCGCCTGGTGGGAACTTTCGGGACCGGCATGATCGGCGTGATCAGGTTCGGTGGATGAGCTGCTGGCCGCCGTCGATGTCGTACGTGGCGCCGGTGAGCGCGGTGTTGGCCATGAGATGCACGGCGAGGGCGGCGACGTCGGCGGGTCCGACCACGCGTTCGATCGGGAGCGTCGCGCGGAGCTGGTCGCGGCGCGCTTCGAGGTCGTCGCCGAGCAGTTCGGCCGATAGCGGGGTGTCGACGAAACCGGCCGCGATGAGGTTGACCCTGATCGGTGCGACCTCGACCGCCAGGTTGGCGATCAGGGCGGGCAGTGCGGCGGTGCCCGCCGCGATGAGCGACAGGCCGGGCCCTCGGCTTCGGCCGCCGGTGCCGCCCATGAACAGCAGGGTGCCGCCGGGGCGCACCCGGCCGACGGCATGCTGGGCGACGGCGACGGCCAGCCACACGTGTCCGTCGAAATCGCGATGCGCCCGCTCGCGGTCGAGGTCGGCCAGGGGCGCGTAGTAGGGGCCACCGGCCGTGACCATCACGTGGTCGATCGTCTCGGGCAGGGTTCCGAAGAACCGCGCGAGGGCGTCCGGATCGGTCGCGTCGAAGGCCGCGCTGTCCAGCGCGCCCACGTCGGCCGCCGCCCGCTCGAGGCGGTCGGGGTCGCGGCCGGTCATGATGACGGCCGCGCCCTCGGCACGGGCGCGGCGGGCGGTCTCGAGCCCGATGCCGCCGCTGCCTCCGATCACGACGACGGTCTGCCCGGTGAGCTCGGGCGGACGCTGGGCGGCGTCGGACGATGCGATGGTCATGATTCCTCCCGTATGCAGATCACGCGGTCAGTTCTCGGTCCGGCCGGACCACGCAGCGTTCCTTCTCTCCTTCCCGATTTCGGCGGGTCGTGCAGCATGCCCACAGCCCTTCGACCGCCGCTGCGCGGCGAGTTGCTTTTGCTCGACGGCGAGAGGACGAGCGTGTCGCTGATGGCGGACCCGCCGACGAGTCGTCCAAGCCGGTAGCCGGAGATCGATGCAGGCGGGGCGACGGGAGGTTCATGCGCTTAACACCCACACGGCCGCTCAGCTCACCGTCTGGACCACTGGCGAGACGGAACTCGACATCGCCGACCTCACCACAGGAGCCAGCACCAGTACCCACTATGAGTTCACCGACCTACAAGGCCTCGAAGCCTGCCTCGACGACCTCACCGAACATTTCAACACCCCTCCCTGCCCTTGACGAATCTCGTACGGGTTCACATGGCCGTTCATCGTCTTCCTTGCTCTCCTCGCCATCGCGTTGGCCCTGGTGTGGGTGTCACCGCCGAGGTTGGCGCTGTTCCTGGTCGCGGGCACTGGCGTCCGCGACCAGGCTGCGCTGCAGCCTGACCATCGTGATCTCCACCTCCGACCCGGACGATCGAGCCGGTGCTCTGGCGACATCACCGCCTGCCACACCGGCGTCTCGCTGCCGATGGTCGGTGCGAGGCTGGTGGTGCAGCACCTCAGACCCCAGGACAGGCTTCTCGTCTTCGCTCTGGCCGCGGCCTGAAAATCCTGGCGGCGGCTCCCGTCCTCGTCCGCCCGATCAAGCAACCGGCGGCCAGGCCTGCGACGGACGAGAACCCGATGATGCCGGTGTTTCGGCGTCGACACCGAGGGCATCTCCGGCGAACCTTCCGACCGGCCGGAGTACGGGGCGCCGGCGAACGGTCTCAGGCGATCCGCAGACGACCATGCCGCAGACCGGTCGAGGCCAGGATGCCCAGCGCCTTACCGACCGTTCTCGCGCCTCATTCGGCGATCCGGACGCCGACCGACCGCCGCTGCGGGAAATCGACAAGGAGCGTTTCATGAGTACCGCAGAACAGTTCCACGTAAGTAAGGTGACCCGATCCTACTGGCGGGTGACTTTCGACAATGGTCCGGTGAACCTGATGGATCCGGACACCATCGAGCAGCTTGGCGAGCTCATCGGGCGTATCGAGGATGAGCCGGAACTCACGGTCGTGGTCTTCCGCAGTGACAAGCCGGGTTACTTCATCGCGCACTGGGACTTCCTGTCCGACTCCGCCCGTGTGGCCGGGATGCCGCCTGGACCAACGGGCCTCCACCCGTACCTGGACAACTTCGTCCGGTTGAGCAAGCTGCCCGTGGCCACGATCTCGGAGATCCGCGGACGCACCCGCGGCGCGGGCAGCGAATTCGTGCTCTCAACGGACATCCGCTTCGCCTCCGAAAGCGCTGTCCTGGGCCAGTTCGAAGTCGGCGTGGGCAGCGTTCCGGGAGGTGGCGCCATGTCGCGGCTGGGGCGCCTGGTCGGTCGCGGGCGCGCACTGGAGATCCTGCTCGGCGGCGATGACATGCCGGCCGGCCTGGCAGCCGAGTACGGCTACGTGAATCGAGTTGTCCCGGACGCCGAGATCGAGGCTTTCACCGACGCGTTCGCACGCCGTATCGCGGGCTTCGACAGGGTGGCCGTCGCCGGCATCAAGGGACTTGTCGATGCGGCCACCCTGCCGGCGAACGAGGAGTTCGCGCCTGGCCTGCAGGCGTACTTCGCCACCGCGGGCCGCCCGGAGAACCGGCCGTTCGTCCAGCTACTGTTCGACAACGGGCTCCAACAACCCGACGGCATCGAGACCGACCTCGGTAAGGCGATTGGGACGCTCCGCCAGAACTTCGAACGACCATGACGCCGGAGCGCGAACGCCCAGCGCAGCGTCCCCGAAGGGCGTATGAACCATCGGCTGCTGTCCTGATCGTCGAATCCGCGCGCATTACGGCTGGCTCCATCATCGCGGTCCCGGCCTTAGGCATGTCTCACGGACGAGATCGGCCGCAGACGGGGGGCCGGGTACGACAGCCCGATTCGGTGGGGCGCCCGAGTGCGGCGTGGGCGCCGCCCCCCGGGCGCCTCTGGCGCCTCGCTGCACCGCGCTCCTCGGTCGCGGCCGCCGGCGTTGAATCGCCGAATAGGGAGTGCCATCAGCCAAGATCGGTAAATGGCGGGAAGGCCGGCGTTTCTGGGAAGGCCCTGGCCCGGGGTGCTCACGGGTCGCTGGGGTGGCGCGTCAGGGGCACCGTCTCTGTGGTGAACCAGGCGGCCAGCGGGAGCGAGCGCAGAATTTCCTGCATCAGCTTGGCGTCGGCGGCCTGAAAGAGGCCGAGGTTGCGGCCCTCGCCGGGCAGGCTCCACAGACGGAGGAGGCGGCCTTCGGCGGCCAGTTCACGCGCGCGGGCGGCCTCGCGGGCGAACATCTCGTCGCGGGCCTGCGGGGTCGTCGCGTCCGGCACCTCGACGGTGAACGTGACCAGGTACTCGCCCCCAGCCGCTGCGAGCGGGACCTTGCCGCGCCCCGGGTCGTTGGGGTGGGGGTCCAGCGCGGTGATCTGGTCGGTGCGCCAGACGCGCAGCGGCATCGCGGCGAGCGTCCGCTCGAGGTCGTCTGGGCCGTCGGCGGTGAACAGCCCGATCGTGCGCCACTCTCCCGGCCCCAGCGGCGGCCGCCACAGGCGCAGCACCCGCCCCTGGGCGGCCAGGACGCTGGTGTTGGCGGCTTCGCGCGCCCGGATGTCGTCCACCTCGCGCGCCGGGGTTCCGTCCGGGACACGGGTGGTCATGGTGACCAGGTACTCGTGCTTCACGATCTGCCTCCTTGGACATCGGCGTATTCAGCATCATGCCCGCGGGCGCGTCCGCTGGCGCCTACGGACGAGCACAGGAGCCGCAGGTCATGGACATGAAGCTCGATTTCGTCGTGGTGCCGGTCGCGGACGTCGACAAGGCTAAGGACTTCTACACGGCACCGCGGCGACGCTCACAGCGGTAGCCGTCTCACCCCGGCTGGCGACCGAGCCCGAGATACGGGTCTGTCCAGTCAACGGCACCTCTCTGTGTCAAGCGGCGGCGAGCAGAGAGGTATCCGTGTCTCGGATCATGGTCCGGTAGACGACGTCGCAGAGCCGTCGTTTCAGGCCGCGCAGGGCTTCTTTGTGACTCTTCCCCTCGGCGCCTTTGCGCTGGTAGAAGTCCTGACCGGCGGTCTGGCGACGGATCTGGGTGATGGCCATCAACGCCTGCGGTGCGCGCCAGGATTCTGGCCGCCAGCAAGTCGCCGATGCCGTGCAGCTCGGTGAGTGTGGTGCCGGAATCACCTACCGCCGCGGAGATCTGGTCGGCGACCCCGGTGATCCGCCGGTCCAGCCTCCGGATCTCGGCGACCAGGCCCACCGCCAGGGCGCGCAGCGTGCAGCCCAGGACGGTCTGAGGACGCACTCCGCGCAAGGCCTTGGCGGCGATGTCGGCGGTCAGCTTGCGCGGCAGGCCGGCCGGGAGGAGCTTGGTGAGCAGGGCGTGCAGCCGGTTGATGGTCTGGGTGCGGGCGCGCACCAGGTCCTCGCGGTGCTCGATCAGAGCGCGCAGCGCGGTGATGGCCTCGTCCAGGCGGGCCACGTGCAGTCCGGTGGCGGTCTGTGCGGCGATGCCGACCGACAGGGGCGTCGGCTTCGTCGGTCTTGCGGCCGTGGCCGGTGGACAGCAGCCGGACGCGTCGGGCGAGCTTGGCCGGCACGTCGAGCACGGCGATGCCGTCGTCTGCCAACCGTGCCGTGAGCGGTGCGCCGAGACCGCGGGCGCCTTCAACGGCCCAGCGGGCCCGCGGCCAGGCACAGGCGAATCGCTGCAAGCTGCCGGTAGCCGGCCTTGCTGACCGGCACCCGCACAGCGCCCAAAGATTGCAGCCGGGCGTCGACCGCCACCGCGGTCCAGGAGGCCTTGTGCGGATCGACCGCGATAACGACCTGGATGTCGGCGAGTTGGAGAGACGACGGCGTGGCGCTCCTCGGCGGTCCGGGGCAGGGGGGTGACAGGCGAGGAGGGCAAACCAACTTGGGGCGGTGCAGACCTCTCTTGAGCCACTCTCGCCGGCGGCTGTGGCCGGCACGCACGCCGTTAAATGAGCCAGCCTGAGGGGCGGCAGGTGTAACTAGAGCGACCCCGGCCAAAGCCTTGTTGATCTTGGCTGCAGACCGCGATCAACGCCACTGATCCAACAAGTTGGATACCTCTCTGCTCGCCGCCGCTTGACACAGAGAGGTGCCGATAACCTTACAGTCCCCGAGATACCACAGCAGCAGCGCCATCAGCGCGGTGAGCCGACCATAGGTGCTGCCTCGCCCGGGCGGCCTGCCGGGTGCAGGTTGGGCGTCTGGATATCCGAAGGAGCACAGAAGGCGCAGGTGGTGGACATGAACCATGCCATGGCATGTCCATCCCCTATTCACCGGAGTTGCGCAAGCGTGCAGTCCGCATGGTGACCGAGGTCCCCGACCTATCCCAGCGAGTGGTCGGCGATGAGGGTCGTTGCAGCCAGGCTGGGGTGCCTCGACCGAGACGGTTCGCAGGGCGTCGAGCCGAGGCCGATGCCGGCGCCCGGCCGAGAAACGACGTGATGGCCATCCCGTCCAGGTTGAGACGGCGCGCCGTGACCGGGCAGCGCCTCGGCTCCTTCCAGAAGCCTGTGGGACCGTCCTGCCCCTCTCAAGAGATGTCCTTGGGCATACAGACGTTGACGAACTGCCGAAGGTGGTGTGCCGGCCGGTGTAGAACGTCAGGCAGAGGAACAGTTCCAAAGTGTCAAGGTGACCGGCAGCGGAATTATTTGACCGAATTTCGGAGAGGATGGTCGTTGCAAGGTGCTGGCCGCCTCGGCGGTGTCATAAGTGGCTGATCATCTACCTCCGACGTGAGCGTCGTGATCGAGCCATTATTGGCTCGCATTGATCCTCCGCCGCGCCGACGGAGAACGTTGGTCTACCTGACACCGCTGGGTGGCCATCGAGCAAGTCGGCTCGGTGGGCTGTCGCGTGAGCCATCTGGGCGGTCGGCCGCGGTGGGTCACGTACACTCGCTGGAAGCAGCGCGCTAATTACGGGAGAGCGCAACGGACCTGATCTTCCCTGAGTTGCGCTGTGGTGTGCCGAAGGACGTAACTTGACCTGCGGTGATGCCGAGAAGTCGCTTGGGTTGGGCTTGCTAGATCGTGTTCACACCGAAGAGGCCACTGGTTCGAACCCAGTATCGCCCACCCCAAGTTCTCGCAGGTCAGGGCGTCGTCCCTGACCTGATGTCGTGCGTCCCGATGACCGCTTCGTAGTCTCGGGAGCCAGCGCGGGGAGCCACCGTGCGTTTCGCAGATTCCCGAAGCTCATCCAGACGGTCGATCAACGTGACTGCGTCGTCCGGGGGCGGTCGAGGGGCCGGCAGTGTGCGGGCTGGGGAGGTCAACGCTTGCGCTTGACTCTGGGGGAGTCAGATGCCTGCGCGTGTGCCTGAAAACTGTGAGTGGTACCGGTCGGCCATCCACGATGATGAACCTCGTGTCCTTGGCTCAGACTCTGCTGCACAGTGCCCCTTCCCAGGTGACGATCGATCAGATTCGTCGCCTGGTGGCGATGGTCGGCCCCGAGAGCCCCATGCTTGAGTACAAGGCCGACATGAGCACCAGCATCGCCAAGGCCGTGGCCGCGTTGGCCAACACCTATGGCGGTCTGGTCCTGGTCGGTGTCACCGATGACCGCCGCGTCACCGGTGTCAAAGAGAAGACGCTCGAACGTGTGTCCGAGCACTGCCACGGCGCCATTGAGCCCCCTTGGGTGCCCGAGATCGTTCCGGTTCTGATGGACGACGGCTCAGGCAGGTACGTCCTGGTCATTCGTGTGGTTCCCGGCGTCGGGCCGCGGCCGCTGCTCATCGAGGGGGCGGCGCCCGTCCGGCACCACAACACCACTCACCCGGCCAGCTGGCAGAAACTCGCCGCGTTGTTCGCAGAAGGCGACACGCGAGTGCAGTCCGACCCGTGGGCCATCCATCGCCCCGACGCACCACGTGATTCATCCGGCAACGCCGACGAGCATGTGGATCTCATCATCCGCTCCGGTCTCAACATCGCCATCGACCCCCGGGCCGCGTGGCGGCCCCTGCGCGAGCAAGACGTCAACCAGTTGGCCGACGCGCTGAACCGTTCGGCCCTGGTCGGCCAGCTCACCGACTTGATTTTCAGGTGGTGGCGGCTGCAGCATTCGCAAGTCCACCGCCGCGGACACAACCGGTCCTGCACAATCAGGCTCCAGGGGCAGGGCCTACCCCCGGGCCGGTGCTGGTGCACGGTCCGAACCGCTTTGGGGAGTATGGATACACGGACCCGAAAGTCGAGTACCAGAAGATCACCGTTGTTACCTGTTGATTCGACGTGTTCCCAGTGGAGGTTGGGCGACGTTGTCAGTGAAGTATTCTGTCCGGTTCGAGGAAAGTGACACATTCGTATCCGCCTGCGAACTGGAAGGGTTTTTTGTCGGGCGCTACAGCGACGACGACTTCGGTGCGTTGCTCGACGCCGAGAATGCCCGAGTCACCTTCAGGCTTGTGCGGCCGACCCTAGACGCGCCGATCGAGACGCTTAGGGGGGACATTGAGGTTCTTGTCCTCGACACCGAAGGTCGGCCCATGGGGCGCTACGTGCTGTGGGCCGCCAAGCTAGTAGCCGGGGATACGCCGGAATATCTAGTCGTCACGGCACGAACGGGTTTGGCTCCGCATGCCGAGGCCCGCAGGTTGTGGGACAGGTTCCGCGTTTCCCGGCCGCAGCGCGGTGAATGGTGCACGCTTCAGGTCGGAGCCCGTGAAGCGTGGCTAGAAGTAGCCGGTCTCAGGTACGCCGAATCCCCTTCTAAGGGGGAGCGTTCGGTTCCCCCTCGAGAGTTCGTTATGGAGGGTGATGAAATCAAGGATGTCGCGAGTTTCTTCTGTGCGATTGGCGAGGCTTTCCGTGGCCCAGGAGGGTATATCGGGTGTAGTTTTACCGAATTGGACGAGTCCCTTGAGGATTATCTTCAAGGCACCCTGGTTCGGCTGATTTGGCGGAACATTTCCGTTGCGCGCTCGTCCCTGTCTGCAGTGGTAGATATTGCTGGCGGGCCGATTTCCAAATTCGACTTGCTTCTTAGTATTCTGTCGCAGAATAATGTTGAAGTCATTCCTGGCAGATCATCGTCTGAATGTTCGAAGTGCTGAATCTGAGGCGACAGCTCGAATTCAGCATGATGGTGTAAATGTGTGGTCATGCCGAGAAGGCATCGGCACCATGAGAGCCTTCCGATCCAAGGAGCTCTAGCCTCAGGATTTTCGATGGCCCGCAGGTCCGCGGGTACGTTCTGTCGGCGGGAAGCAAGAACGTCAACGTCGGCTACGACTACGACTACGACTCGGCGACGCTCCGCATGACCCTATCCCTGGCGACGCCCAAGGCGCGTCCCAAGTCGCTGTCAACGCCGCGACCCAGGAAGCCACCGTCCGCCGTTTCACTCCCTTCGGTTCCGTCCGCGGCTTCGATGACGACGCCACCTGGCCAAACGACAAGGGTTTTCTCGGTGGCACCCAAGCCCCCGGCAGGCCTCACCCATCTCGGCGCCCGCGAGTACGACCCAGACACAGGCCGCTTCATCTCCGTCGATCCCGGTGTGGATGTGGTGCGACATGGCGTGATGTGGGGGTGTGGCGTGGGCGGGTGCCCAAGGGCGAGCAACCTTCATGGATCGGGGCCGACAGCCTGTGGGAGCGGATCGAACCGCTGCTGCCGAAGGTCGAGCGCCGCAAGCACCATCCGGGGCGTAGGCGGTTGGACGATCGCAAGGTGCTGTGCGGAATCTTGTTCGTGTTGCACACCGGGGTTCGGTGGGAGTTCCTCCAAGGCTGCCGACGACGATTCCTGACGGCCGCGGGCTCCCTCACGCGAGCCCGCGGCCGTGGCGGTCGTCCTATCAGCCGATTGCCACAGAGTGCCGACCGGGCTCGTAGAGGGACATGATCGCCGGGCGGCCGCCGTCGACCAGATGTCTGCCGCGGGCGATCACATGCTCGATTGCCATGTCGGATCCGATGACCACGAGGTCAGCGTCCGCGCCGACGCGGATGTGCCCCTTCCGGGATTCCAGCCCCAGGGCCCGGGCGGGGTTGACGGTCACGAACGACAGCGCTCGCGGCAGCGCGACGCCCTCCCGCACGAGATCCACCACGGCGCGCCACAACCAGTTGAGACTCTTCTCGTAGGCGCCGCGCGTCCCGTCCGCGAGGAGCATTGGGACGCTGGCGTTCCCGTCAGTTGTCATGGTCACCAGCCGGTCGTCGATTCCGGCGGCCAGGCTCCGCAGGATGGCCGGGACGACGGACACGGCCCAGGGATGCCCGAACTCCGGGGTCAGGATCGGGTTGAAGTCGACGTAACCGCCGTGCCGCGCCACCTCCTCGGCCGCCTGCATCGTGTCGGGCGTGAAGTTGCAGTGGGTCGCCTGGAAACGGTGGGGCGGGACGCCCGACGTGCGCATCGTGTGGACGAGCTGGGCCGCGGGGTGCTCGGCCTCGCCCAGGTGGGCGTGCAGCAGGCAGGCTTTGCCGGTGAACCCCGACAGCCAGTGAAGCCGGGCGGCCAGCTCGACGAGCTCGCGCTTGCGGAAGCGCGAGGCGCGGGTCTCGCCCAGGGCTATCTTGACCCCGATGATCTTTTTGATGGTGTAGATGTCGCGGCGCAAGGATCCGGTGACGGTGCGAAAAGGCCGCTGGAATCCTCCCACCATCATGTAGGCGCTCAGCCCTTCGTTCTCCAGGGCGTAGGTTTTGGCGAGAAGCCCTTCGAGATTTTTTGTCACCATGTCGAGCCCCGGTGGAGCCACAACGGTTGTGATCCCTGCGGCCGCGAGTTCTCCCGCCCATAGTTCGGGAATTCGGGAGTCATATCCTTCGCCGCCGCCGCCTCCGATGATATGCACGTGTCCGTCGACCATGCCCGGGACGACGCGCCTTCCGTCGGCGTCGAGCGCGGGCACCGTCAGAGTGCCGACGTCAAGCTCCGGCTCCAGCGCGACGATCCGACCGCCGGCGCAGAGGATGTCACGGACGCCCAGGTCCTCTGGGGCGAAGACGTGCGCGTTCCGCACGACGAAGAGTTCACTCACGGCGGTCTCCGATGCTGTGGCGCGGGCCTGGATCCGTGGGGTTGACGTGGGCGGCCCGGTGAGTATGGTTCAATGTAATACGATTACATCTCGCTTGCAATGGGGTCCGCGATGCCTTCTCCCGTCACCGCCGTGAGTGCCCGCTGGACCCTCCTTCCAGGGTCGGCGGGAGCCTTCGAGATCGTCGAGAACGCGACCGTCGTCCTCCAGGGATCGCGGATCATCGACGTCCTTCGCGACCGTCCCCCTGAGATCATCCGGCATATCGAGGCGCCCCAGGGAATCTTGTTTCCCGGTTTCGTCAACCTGCATAATCACTCCCTCAACGGGCCGATCTTCCGTGGGATCGTCGATGACTTGGGGCCGGAGACGGAGGCCGACGGCCTCGTCCACGGCCTGCTCCTTCCTCTCGGCGATCTGGCCGGCAGGATGCTGGCGGAGGACGAGATCAGGGCCGTCTACCAGCTGGCCGTCGTGGAGCTCCTGCGGAGCGGGACGACCGCGGTCCTGGACATGCCGCGCGCCGTGCACAGCGCGTTCTTCGCCGTGGCCAAGCAGATGGGTCTCCGCGTCTTCGGCGCGCCGTACATCTTCTCCACGCCCACCCGGGGAGTGGACGCCCTCGGCGATCCGATCTACGAGGCGATCGACGAGGACCGGTCGCTGCGGGACGCGCTGAAGGTCGCGGACGAGTACGACGACGGTCCGGGAGGCCTGGTGCGGATCGGGTTCGGACCGCACGCCACCGACACCTGCTCACCCGGGCTGCTGCGGCGGATCGCGCACGAAGTGCGGGAACGCTCCACGTTCGCGAGCATCCACGTCGCGCAGAGCCGCATGGAGGTCGACGTGGTCGGGCGGCGCCACGGGGTGACACCCGTGGAGCTGCTGCACCGGGCCGGGCTGCTCGGCCCCAGTCTCATCGCCGCGCACTGCGTCTACGCGAAGGCGGGAGATCTGGACCTGCTCCGCGAGAGCGGGACCACCGTCGCCAACTGCCCCCTGACCTTCGCCCGCAGCGGGGTGACGGTGTCGTTCGACCGGTTCCACCGCCATGGCGTCCGCACCGGTATAGGCACGGACGCGTACAGCTTCGACCACTTCGCCGAGATGCGGGCCGCGGGCTTCGTCTCCAAACTGTCCAGGGGCGACCCGGGTGCCGGGGACGCCGCCACCCTGCTGCGCGCGGCGACCGAGACGGGCGCCGCCGCGCTCTCGCGGCCCGACCTCGGGCGGATCGAACCGGGCGCCACCGCCGACCTGGTGGTGGTCGACCTGGACGCCGCGCCGCTGCAACCGGTGCGCGACCCGCTCCGGAACCTGGTGTGGAACGCGACTCCCGCCGACGTCTCCCTCGTGATCGTCAACGGGGACGTCGTCGTCCGGGACGGCCGCCCGGTGAGGTGCGACGAGGCCGGGGTGATCCGCTCGGCGGCGGCCGCGGTCGAGAAGCTCTGGGAGGTCGCCGAGCGCGAGGGCATCCTGCCCGGGCGCGAGCGGGGCGGCCGGTCATGAGCGCCCGGGGGAGCGGCGACGGCGACTTCCTGGACGCGCTGGCGCGCGGCGGCCCGCGGGCCTTCCAGACCGATCGTGTCCGCCGAGCCGAACTGATCGCGGACGTCGTGGCCGCGGCCTGGGGCGCCCACGGTCGGTTCGTCGACGCCGACCAGTTCCTGACCAAGCCGACGGTCCTGCGCCGCCTGGTGTGCTTCCTCGCGGACATGGTGCCGCCGGACGTGGACCGTCTGGTCGCCAGGGAGACCCACTCGCTCGTGCTGGGCGCAGCGCTGGCACTGGAGACGGGCATCCCCCTGGTCATCGCCCGCCGGACGCAGACGCCCGGTGGACGGGAGCTCCGCTGCCACGGCGAGCTGCATCCGGGCGAGCGAGTGCTCGTGGTCGAGGGGGTGGCGGGGACCGGCGCGTCCGCCGAGCTGGCGGTCCGGGCGGCGCGGCGGCGCGGCGCGGCGGTGGCGGGCGTGCTCGCCGCCGTCGACCGGAACGCGGGAGCGGCCGAAAGGCTCGCCCGTGCGGGGGCGACGCTCGACCGGCTGTTCGATGACGCCGAGTTGCTGGCCGCCGCGATCCGCGGTCCGGCCGCGGCCGACGCCGGCAAGGACATCGCAGCCTCTGGAGAGGAGATCGTGGCATGACGCGCCCCGTCCCCGTCACGGCGGACGCCGACCGGCTCTGGTCCACCCTCGAGGCCATGGCGGCGCTGAGCGAGGGAGGCCCGGGCGTCACCCGGCTCGCCTACACCAGGCTCGAACGGCGAGCCCACGAACTCTTCGCCGAATGGATGGAGGACGCCGGCTGCGCGGTCCGCACCGACTGCGCCGGGAACACCATCGCGAGCCGGCCGGGCCGGAACGAGGGCCCGGCGGTCGGCACCGGAAGCCACCTGGACTCGGTCTACGCCGGGGGCCGGTTCGACGGCATCGCGGGCGTTGCGGCGGCGGTGGAGGTGGCACGCATGCTGCACCAGGCCGGAGTGGAGACCGACCTGCCGCTGCGGTTCGTGGCCTTCGCGGCGGAGGAGGGCGCCAGGTTCGGGCAGGCGTGCTGCGGCTCCAAACTCGCGGCCGGCCTTTCGAGCCGTGCCGAGCTCGACGATCGGCGGGATCGGGACGGCATCTCGCTCGCGGAGGCGATGGCCGCCGTGGGCCTCGACCCGGACGCGGCGGCCTCGGCGCCGTGGCGCCCGGCGGACTGGTCGGCGTTCGTGGAACTGCACATAGAGCAGGGATCGGTCCTGGACGACTCCGGTGTCGACGTCGGCGTCGTCGACCTCATCTCCGGCTCCACCCGCCTGGAGCTGGTGGCCGACGGGCGCGCCTCCCACACCGGTGGCACGCCGATGCGGGGACGGGCGGACGCGCTGGCCGCCGCCGCGGAGGCCGTGCTCGCCGCCGAGCGGCTCGCCCTGGACGCGCGCTACCGGGGCGCCCGCGCGACGGTCGGCCGCCTCCTCGTCGAGCCGGGGTCGATCACCACCATCCCGGGCAGGGTGACCTTCTCCCTGGACGTCCGCGACGTCGACGCCGACCGCCAGCGCCGCGCGGTCGCGGAGATCATGGGACGAGTGCGGGCGATCTGCCTGCGCCGGGGCGTCGGCCTGTCGGCCAGGCCGCTGGCCGACACCTCGGCCGTGGTGCTCCCGGACTGGGTGCGCGCCGAGGTCACGGGCGCCGCGGGCGAGATCGGCGTCCGCTACCGGGTGCTGACCTCCGGGGCCAGCCACGACGCCCAGATGATCAACAGGGTCACGCCGACCGCGATGATCTTCGTGCCGAGCCGGGCGGGGCTGTCCCACGTCCCGGAGGAATGGACCGATCCGGCGAAGCTGGCCGTCGGCACCACCCTGCTGTTCGCCTCGATGCTGCGTCTCGACGCCCGCGCCGCCTCCGTCGCGCCGGACGCCCGCCTTCCGCCAGTCCTTGCCGAGCCTGTGGGAGAGCCTTCATGAGACTGCTGGTGCGCAACGGAACCCTGGTCACCGAGCAGGGCCTGATGGCGGCGGACGTCCTGTGCGCACAGGGCCGGATCCAGGCGCTGGTGGACCGGGACGAGACTCCGCCCGCCGACGAGCACCTCGACGCGTCCGGGCAGCTGGTCTTCCCCGGCTTCATCGACCCGCACGTGCACTCCCGTGACCCCGGCGCCACGCACAAGGAGACCTTCCACCACTCGACGCTGGGCGCGCTCTGCGGCGGCACCACGACCGTCCTGGAGATGCCGAACGCGGTCCCGGCCGTCACCGACGTCGCCACCTTCGAGCGCCGCCGCGCCGAGCACGGGGAGAAGGCCTGGGTCGACTTCGGCCTGTGGGGGATGGCCCTCGGGCCGGCCAACCTGAACGAGATCATCGGACTCCACCGGGCGGGGGCGGTGGCGGTGAAGTTCTTCTGGGGCTACGCGCTGGACAGGCGCACCAAGGGCCTGGTGTACGACTTCTCGGCCGCGCCGCCGGACTCCCTGCTGCTGCCCCCGGAGAACGGCGAGGTCCTGGAGATGTTCCGGGAGGTCGCCTCGTACGGCGGAGTGCTGGCCGCCCACTGCGAGGACCGGCACATCCTCGCGCGGTCAGCCGAACTGCTCGGGCACCCGATCAGCACCTACGACGACCTGCTCGCCGCGCGTCCCGCCGCGGCCGAGGCCACCTCGATCGCGGTGGGGGCGCAGTTCGCCCGTCTCACCGGGTGCCGTTTCCACGTCGTGCACATGGCGTCGGCCGAGGGTACGCGCGTGGTCAGGGAGGCGAGGGCGGCCGGCGTGCCGATCACCGCCGAGACCTGCCCGCACTACCTCACGCTGACCGACCGGGACGCCGCGCGGCTCGGACCGGCGATCAAGGTCTACCCGCCGGTGCGGACCGGGGCCGACCAGGAGGCGCTGTGGGCCGCGATCGGCGACGGGGTGATCTCCTCGATCGGGTCCGACCACGCGCCGCACCTGGTCGAGGAGAAGATGCTCGGCTTCGGGCAGGCCCCGGCCGGCGGGCTGGGCGTCGAGACGCTCGCCCCCCTCATGGTGGACGCGATGGTCCGCGGCAGGCTCTCGCCGGTCCGGCTGGCCCAGGTGCTGTCCTCCTCGACCGCCGCGCTCTACGGGCTGTGGCCGCGCAAGGGCGCCGTCCGGCCCGGCGCCGACGCCGATCTGACCCTGGTCGACCCGTCCGGCGGCCACAGCATTTCCCACGACCGCATGCACGCCCTCAACCCCGTCACCGCGTGGGACGGCTGGACCCTGCGGGGCCGCGTCACCACCGCCGTCCTCGGCGGCGAGGTCGCCATGCGGGACGGCGAGCCGGTGGGCGGCCGCCGCGGGCGGTTCGTCGCCGCCGATCATGCCCGGAGCCGGGGGTGACCGCGTCCCTCGCCGAACAGGTCGAGGACCTGGTGACGCGTGCCGCCGCGCTGACACCGGCCGGAATGCCCGATGACGTCCTGGACCACGTCGGCCTGGTCCTCGCCGACAGCGTCGGCGTCATGGCCGCCGGAGCCCGCACGGCGGAGGTCGTCGCGCTGGCGGCCGACCCGTCCCTCGGACTGGGGCGCGACCCGGCACCGAGCACCGCGCGAACGCTCGTTCCCGGAGACGGCCATGGCCCACCGGCGACGGTGGCGTGGCTCAACGGCACGGCCGGGACTTTTCTCGAACTCGACGAGGGGTTCCGGCCGACCGGTCACCCGGCGATCCACGTGGTGCCCGCCGCGCTGGCGGTGGCCGAGGCGACCGGGGCGGGCGGGGCGGAGCTGGCCACCGCGATCGCGGCGGGCTACGAGGTGGCCGCCCGCCTCTTCGAGTGCTTCTCGCTGCCCCGCTCCATGCACCCGCACGGCCACTTCGGTGCCATCGGGGCCGCGACCGCCGTGGCCATGCTGACCTGGCTCGACCCCGTCGCCCTGGTGCGGATCGCGGGAACGCAGCCGTTGCTGACGGGGTGGGAGGCCTGCTATGAGGGGGCGACCGCCAGGAACACCTGGAGCGGCCACGCCAACCGGGCGGGCGTGCTGGCCGGAGTCCTGCACCGGGCCGGCTTCACCGGCTCTCTGAGGGCCCACATGTCGGTGGTGGAGCAGTACGCGGCTTCCCCGGGCGTTTTCGCCGAACCGGTCGACGCCGAGACATTGCGCATCCGGCGCAACTACTTCAAGTTCCACTCCGCCTGCGCCCTGAACCACAGCGTGCTCGACGCGCTGCTAGCGGCCTGGGCCGAGTTCCCCGTCAAGGATCCGTGGGCGGTCAGGCGGATCGAAGTGACCACCGTCACGGCGAACCTGCGGATCGACCGCCTTCCCGAGCCCAACGCGCTGTCCACCCGGTTCTCGCTCCCCTACGCCGTGGCCGCGGCCCTGATCACCGGGTCGACGCGGCCGGCGTCCTTCGAATGGGACGGGCGCGTCGCGGAGTTCGCGAGAAGGGTCACGGTCGCCGCCGACCCCGTGATGGACGCGCTGTGGCCGGCCCGCGCGCCCGCACGGGTGGTGATCCAAACCGCGGGCGAGTCCCGCGAGGCGACGGTGTCCAACCCGCGCGGACACCACTCCCGTCCCGTGACCCGGGAGGATCTGAGGGACAAGTTCGTCACTTTGCTCGCGGACGCCCCCGGCCCCGTGCCCGGCGGCTCCGCGGGACGCCGGGGAGAACTGACCCGGTGTTTCGACGCCCTGGCCGCGGTCGCCGACTGCGCCGACTGTGCCGCCCTGCCGCTGCCGAGCCCGGAGCGTTGATCACCGAACGTTTCGGGACCGGCCCTAGCCATGCCGCATCCGGGCATGTAATCTAATTACAGTCGCAGGACGGTAAAGCCGAGTGGACCCTCGGAGGCCGGGCCCGCGACGAAAGACGGACCGGCGTGAAGTCGCCGGACGGGGCTCGGTGGGGCAGTCGCCGGCCGACTCCCCGGCCAGCATCCGTGCCATATCTGAGGCATTTCGCGAAATCCAGAGAAGTCGGCCGTGGAAACCGGCTCTTGGAAGGTGAAAACGCGATGACTTTCTTGATCGTTGGGCCCGGGGGAAAGCCCGGGCGGCGCCAGGCCCCGGGTGGCGGGCGGAAGACCGGCCCGGACGGCGGCGCCGCGGACGCGAGCGCCCGCCGGCTCGGATCCATCCCGGCCCGTGATGATCACATGAGGTCGGAGTGCGGACCGGCACCGTCCGGCGATCCTCCCGGAGGGATCCTCGATCTCTGGGAGTCGGTGGCGGTGGACGAGCTCACCGACGAGCACACGGTCTGCATCCTCGGGGTGGAGTTGAGAGTGCGGGCATGCCGTCCCGCCGCGCGCGGAGGCGACTTCTATGTCCTGGAGGCCGCCCGGTGCGAAAGCCTCGCGTCGGACGGCGACGCCGTGGGAATGGTGCTCATCGAGGTGGACCGCAATCGGCTGGTTCCCGCCCGCCGGGCGGACGGCGGCGCCGACCGGTGACCGGAAATCTTCCAACCATGTGAATCGACTACGTCAGTACGGAGAGCGGAGCGCGGTCAGATGGCGAACCAGGTGTCCGACGAGGAAAAGATTCTGCGGCTTCATCGCGACTGGTACTACTCGAACTTCAATATCAATATTCCGCTGATGCGGACTGTATTCCCCGCGGGGGAGCGCGACTTTCTGATGCTCAACCTCAACGACCACCCGTATTTCGGGGTGGACGACCTGGCGAACCTGTGGTCCTTCTACGCGAGGACCGGCCGCTGGGGGCTCTGCGAGGACCACGTCATGCGGCTGGAGGTGTCGGGTGACATGGCCTACGTGGTCTCCGAAGGAGTCTTCCCCGCCTGGGAAGTCAGGGACGACGAGGGCAACCCGCTTCCGGAGGACCAGATCCTCGATCGAACGGCGTACTACCGGTCGACCGAGGTCTACAAGCGCGACGACGGGGAGGGGCGGCCCGAGTGGAAGATGTGGCACTTCCACTGCTCGACCCGCCCCGCCGACGACGAGGTCCCCGCGGCCAAGACCGAGAAGGACACCGCCGCGGCCCGCGGACTGGGCAACACGCCCTACAGCAGCGGAACACGCACCGACTACTCCGAGTACCTGGAGGCCTAGATGCACCCGGCCTGGTCACGCTGAAAGCAGGTACGCCATGACCTTCTCAATCGCGGCGCGGGACGAGAGGACCGGGCAGCTCGGAGTGGCGAGCGCCTCCCACGCCTACGGGGTGGGCGTCGCCGACCACGCCCGGGCCGGTTGCGGTGCCGTCGTGACGCAGGCGTTCGTCGAGGTGTCCTACGGCCCACGCGGCCTGGACCTGCTGGGCATGGGGATAGCTCCGCAGGAGGCCCTGACCGCCCTGCTGTCGGCCGACCCCGATCGGGAGATCCGCCAGGTGGCCCTCGTCGGCGCCTCGGGCGAGATCGCTCACCACACCGGAGCGCGCTGCGTGTCGTCCTGTGGGGCGGTGGTCGCCGGCACCTCGATCGCCATCGGCAACATGCTCGACGGTGAACGGGTCCTGCACGCCGTGTCGGACGCCTTCAACGGAGGCGAGGGCGATCTGGCGGACCGGTTGCTGGCGGGACTCCGGGCCGGGGAGGAGGCCGGCGGCGACGTCCGCGGCCGCATGTCGGCGGCGCTGCGGGTCGTGTCCGCCGAGCCCGCCGCGAACCTGTGGGAGGGCGACCTGCGCGTGGACTTCGACGCCGATCCGCTGGAGGCGCTCGGTACGCATCTGCGGATGAGCCGGGCCTACGACGTCTTCTTCAGGTCCGTCTTCGCGCCCGGCCTGGTCACCGGCACCGAGCCGGTCACCGGAGAGGAGTTGGAGACCGCCCTCGCCGGGCTGCGTGCGACGCAGGAGGTCCTCGGCGGGGACATGGAGCCGACCGTCTGGCAGGGCGTGCTCCTCCTGCGCGCGGGCGAGGAGCGACGCGGCTGCGAGCTGATCGTGCGGGCGATCGACGCGCGCCCGGGCTTCGCCCGGTTCGTCGACGGGCTCGCCCGGGCCGGGCTCGTCCCCCTGACCTCCGAGCAGATCCTGGAGAGGAGCGCGAGATGAACGGCGGCACGGTCGAGCCCATGGGCGCCCGGGAGGAAGCGAAGGTCGGCTTCGTCCTGGGAAGCGGCTTCCACCCGTCCCAGCTGATCGATGTGGCGCGGACGGTCGAGGCCTGCGGCTTCTCCAGCATCTGGTCGACGGAGGACTATTTCGCCACCGGCGGTGTCGCGGGTGCGGCGACGATCCTGGCCGCGACCCGGCGGGTCACGGTCGGTACGGGGCTGCTCTCGGTCTTCGCCCGGCATCCGGCACTGACGGCCATGGAGGCCGCCACCCTGGCCTCCGCCCATCCGGGCCGCTTCCGGCTCGGTGTCGGGTCCGGCGGTCTGGGCTGGCTCGACCAGCAGGGCATCCCCCATGCCAGGCCGCTGTCGGCGGTGCGCGCGGCCGTCGCCGCGATCCGCTCGCTGCTCGACGGGGACGAGGTCACCGGCGAGCACGGCGGCTTCGTCTTCGACGGCGTCGCCCTCGAGTTCCCGCCCGAGCGGCCGCCGCCGATCTGGATCGGCGCCACCGGCCCGAAGATGACCGCCCTGACCGGCGAGATCGCTGACGGGCTGCTGCTGTCGGTGTTCACCTCCCCGGAGTTCGTGCGCGTCGAACGCGAGATCCTCGCCGCCTCCCCGCCCCCGTCCGCGGGCGCCGGCACACCCATCTCGACCTTCGCCTTCTTCGTCCTGGACAACGACGCGGCGAGTGCCCGGGCGAAGATACGTCCCGTTCTCGCCTCCTACCTCGCCGACGGCGAAGGCTCGGCGATGACCGACGCCATCGGCATCACCGTGGAACTGCGGGCACTCGCAGACGAGGGCGGCGCCGCCCGGCTCGCGGCGGACATGCCGGACGCCTGGATCGACCGGCTCGCCGTCTGCGGTGACCTCGGCACCTGCGTGGAGAGGATCCATGCCCTGCATGAGGCCGGCTCCCAGGAAGTGGCGCTCGCGCCACTGTTCATCGACTCCCTCCGGGGAGACATCGCGCAGCTCGGCGCGGCGCTGGCGGCCGGCTGAAACCGGCAGAAGGAGAACCTGGCATGAGGCGCGGAACACGAAGGCTGGCCGCGACGGCGACCGCCCTGGCACTGTCCATCGGCATGGCGGGCTGCGGAGGCTCGCCGTCCAAGCAGAACACCGGCGAAGTCATCATCGCCTTCCCCTCGGACGTCGACACCATCGATCCTCACCAGTTCCGTTCGGTGGCGGCATACGGCGTCGTCGGAAACATCTACGGCACGCTCCTTCAGGAGGACTACGCCGCCCCGGCCGACGGGACGCACGAACCCACCGGCCGCAACACCCCCTACCTCGCCAAGTCCGCCACATGGAACGGCGACCGCACCGTCCTGACCTTCGAACTGCGCGCGGACGCCGTTTTCGCTGACGGCAGCCCCCTGAAGTCCGAGGACGTCGTCTACTCGCTGCAAAGGGCCCTCTCCGACGTCGGCTACGCCTCCGCAGTGGGCTCGTGGCTCAATGTCAAGGATCCGGAGAAGGACATCGTCGCCAAAAGCGACTCCGTGGTCGAACTGCACGTGACGCATTACTCGGCGCTCATCGAGCAGTTCCTGACCTTCCAGATCTTCCCGATCCTGGACAAGTCCGCGGGCAAGGCCGCGGCGACCAAGGATGACCCGTGGTCCGCGAAGTTCTTCGCCAAGCAGTCCACCGGCTCGGGCCCGTACACCGTCCAGTCCATGACGCAGGACGAGGGCGTCGTCCTGAAGAAGAACAAGCGCTTCACGGCGTCGGACCTGTCCGGCGCGGCCGACACGATCCAGATCAAGAGCATGCCGGACCCGCAGCAGGCCTACCTCGCCCTGCAGAAGGGCGCCGTCGACCTGGTGACCGGGCTGACGCCCGACATCGCCCAGGCGGTCTCGAAGGACGCCGGCCTCGAACTCTACGACCTCGCCTACAGCGACATCGTGTACATCGGCATGAACAACAAGGACCCCCTGCTCAAGGACGCGAGGGTCCGCCGGGCCATCTCGTACCTCATGCCCTACGACGCGCTCCGCAAGGACGTGATGAAGGGCTATGCCGGTGCCGCCTACGGGGCCGTCCCCCATCCCATGAAGGACGCGCTCGACGGCACGGGCCGGCGAGTGGCCTACGGAACCGATCCCGAAGCGGCCAGGAAGCTGCTGGCCGAGGCCGGTGTGAGCCCGGGCGAGCTGACCCTGAAGCTGTCGGTTCCGACGACGGAGGTGTCACTCCGCCAGTCCGCGGTCTTCATCCAGAGCGCGCTGGCGAAGTCCGGCATCAAGGTCGAACTCAACGAGATGAGCGAGGCCGACTTCAATTCCAACCTGGGGAAGATGCAGATGTACATCGACTCCTGGTACTCCTGGGGCCAGGACTCGGTCTACCAGATGTTCTTCCTGCTGAAATCCGGGCTGTTCACCAACTACACGAACTTCTCCAACAAGAAGGTCGACGAGCTCCTCGAGAAAGCAATGGCGACGACCGACGCCGCCGAGCGGCGCTCGCTCTCCCACCAGGCCCAGCAGATCATCATCGACGAGGCGCCATGGGCGTTCCTGTTCACCCGCAACACACTGATCGGCGCCCGGCGAGGGGTCTCCGGGATCACCCACTCCAACGACGCCAACCTGCGGTTCGACAAGTTGCGGGTCACGCAGTAGGCGAGGCCGCCCGGACGGCGGTCCGCCGGCCGGGTCGTCGCCTTCCAGGTGCTACAAGGAGCCCATCATGCTCAGGTCCCTCCGGACGCGTGCCGGGGTCGCGGTCATCAGCGTGGTCAGCGTGGCCGTGCTGGTCTTCTTCATCACCCAACTCCTCCCCGGCGATCCGGCGCGCATCGCCGCCGGCCAGTACGCGACCGAGGAGCAGGTGGCGGGGGTGCGCGCCCAGTACGGGCTCGACAAGCCCATCGCCGCGCAGTTCGCCGACTACATGTCCGCGCTGTTCCAGCTCGATCTGGGCACGTCGATCCGGACCGGCCGTCCGGTCCGGGGGGAACTGCTGGACCGGCTCCCCGCGACGCTGGAACTCGGGCTGCTCTCCCTGCTGATCGCGGTCGTCGTGGGCGTCGGACTCGGCGTCGCCGCTGCCGTCCACCGCCGCCGCCCGCTGGACACGCTCGTCCAGCTGTACGTCGTCTTCGCGTCCGCGACGGCGATCTTCTGGGTCGCGCTGGTCGCGATCGCCCTGTTCGTCAACGAGCTGGGCGTCTTCAACAGTCCGACCGGCCGGCTGCCCCGGGGATTTCCGGCGCCCGACCACGTCACCGGGTTCTCGGTCGTCGACGCGCTGCTGGCGGGCGACACGGCCACGGCCGGCGCCGCGCTGCGAACCCTGCTCCTGCCTGCGATCCTGCTCGGCGTCTTCGCCTCGCCGTCCATCATCAAGGTGGTCCGCTCGTCCACCATCCGGGCACTGGAGTCCGACTACGCGCGGACGTCGCGCTCCTTCGGCTACCCACGGTCCTCGATCCTCCTCCGGGACGGGTTGCGCAACTCGCTCCTGCCGGTGATCACCAATATCGGGCTGGTCGCCGGCTTCGTCCTGGCGGGCGGGAACGTGCTGATCGAGCAGCTGTTCGCCTGGCCGGGGATCGGTGGCTACGCCTACCGGTCCCTCCAGGAGAACGACCTGTTCGCGCTGCGCGGATACGTGATCTTCATCGGGGTGGCCTACGTCCTCATCAACACGGTCCTGGAGTTCGTCTACCGCCGGGTCGACCCCCGGGTCGAGATCACGGAAGGGAGGTGACCCCGTGGCGGCGACCGGCACCGGGACCCCGACCGACGGCGCGGTGACCCTGCGGGGCAACGCGGCGGGACGGATGAGGCTCGGCGACCCCGTGGCCTACGCGGCATTCGCCGTCCTCGGTCTCATCATCGCGGCAGCCGTCCTGGTGCCGCCCATTTTCGGCACCGGCGACGTCGCCCAGGACAGCGCGGGGCTCCTGCCGCCCTCCGTCGAGCATCCGTTCGGCACCGACCGCTACGGGCGCGACGTGTTCCTGCGCTGCGTCGCCGCCGCCCGCATCGACATCGTCCTCGGGCTGTCCGTCGCCCTGCTCGTCCTGATGATCGGTTCGGTTGTCGGCGCGCTCAGCGCGACGTTCGGACGGACGGTCGACGGGGTGGTGATGCGCGTCACCGACGTGCTGCTGGCGTTCCCCGGCGTGGTGCTCGCGCTGATCATCACCGCCTCGCTGGACAAGAACGCCTGGTTCGCCGCCACCGCGGTCGTGGTGGCCTTCGTCCCGCTGCTGGTCCGGCTCACGCGCGCCAAGGCCCTGGAGGTCCGGTCGGCGGACTACATCGCCGCCGCCCGGCTGACGGGGGCGTCCACGGCGCGCATCGCCGTCGCGCACGTCCTGCCCAATTCCTTCAAGTACCCGTTCGTGCAGTCCACACTCGTCGCGTCCTGGGCCATCCTCGACTTCGCCGCCCTGTCGTTCCTCGGCGTCGGCGTGCGGCCGCCGACGGCCGAGTGGGGCGCCATGATCGCCGAGGGGGTGGGGGACAACCTGGGCGGCTCCTGGTGGCCGTCGTTCTTCCCCGGCCTGATGATCCTGCTCTCCGCCGCCTCGTTCCAGATCATCGGCGACTGGCTGGACAGGAGGCTGCGATGACGCTGCTGACGGTGGAGGGGTTGTCGATCGAGGCCGCGGACGGCCGCGAACTCGTGCGCGGCGTCGCCCTGGACGTGGAACCGGGGGAGATCGTCGGCATCGTCGGGGAGTCCGGCTCCGGCAAGACGATGACCGCGCTCTCCCTGCTCGGACTGCTGCCCGACGGTGTCCGAGCCGTGCGCGGCAGCGCCGAACTCGGCGGCGAGCCGTTCCTACGGGACGGCCGCATGCTGGGCCGGCCCAACGCCACGATGATCTTCCAGAACCCGACCGCAGCGCTCAACCCCACGATGCGGATCGGCGCCCAACTGGCACGGTTGCTGGCGTTCCTGGACGCGCGGCGAGACGGCGGGCGCGAGGGACGGAGGAGCCGGTCCGCCCGCCGCGACCGCGCCGAGGCGCTGCTGGACTCGGTCGGTATCCGGGATCCGCGCGCGGTCATGGGCCGGTACCCGCACCAGTTGTCGGGCGGCATGAACCAGCGGGTGATGATCGCCATGGCGGTCACCGCCGGACCACGGCTCCTGATCGCCGACGAGCCGACGACCGGCCTGGACGTGACCGTGCAGGCGCAGATCCTCGAACTGATCCGCACCACGGTCGCCGACCGGGGGATCGGAGTGCTGCTGGTGTCCCACGACATGGGGGTCATCGCCCAGATGTGCCGGCGCATCGCCGTGATGTACGCCGGCCAGATCCGCGAGTTCGCCGGCGTGGACGACGTCTTCCACGACCCCGAGGACTCCTACACCAAGGAACTGCTGGCCTCGACGGCGCAGTGGTCCCGGGAGGAGTGAATATGGACCTGGTCCTCGACGACATCAGGGTCGACTACCGCCGGCGCGGCACGACCACGCACGCCGTCCGCGGCGTCAGCGTCCGCGTCCGCCGGGGCGAGACGCTGGCGATCGTCGGCGAGTCCGGCAGCGGCAAGACGACGATCGCCAAGGTCGCGGCCGGGCTGCAGAAGGCGACGTCCGGCACCGTTGCGTGGCGCGGCGACCCGGAGGCCGACGGCTCCGCCGACAGCCGGCCGCCTGTGCGGCGCGTGCAGATGGTCTTCCAGCATCCGATGCAGTCGCTGGACCCGCTGTGGAAGGTCCGGCGCTCCGTTGCGGAGCCGCTGCGCCGTTCCGGCTTGCCGGAAGCCGAGGTCCGGGCCCGCGTCTCCGGGCTGATCGAGCAGGTGGGGCTCGACCCGTCCGTCCTCGACGGCTATCCGCGCGAACTGTCGGGCGGTCAGGCGCAGCGGGTCGCGATCGCGCGGGCGCTGGTCTGCGACCCCGACATCGTCATCCTGGACGAGCCGACCGCGAGCCTGGACCAGACCGTCCGGTCCCGGATCCTTGCGCGGCTGGCGCAACTGCAGGCGGAGACCGGCGTCGGCTACCTGATGATCACCCATGACATCTCCAGCGTGCGGCGGCTCGCGACGCGCATCGCGGTGATGTACGGGGGGCTGGTCGTGGAGTCCGGCCCCGCCCGGGAGGTCCTCGCGGACGCCCAGCACCCCTACACCCGCGCGTTGATCGACGCCGTCCCGGTTGCCGACCCGCGGGTGACGTGGAAGGCGGTCGCGCCGCTGCGGCGCGGCCCCGGCGGGACGTTCCCCGACGCCGCCTGCCCGGTCCCGGGCTCGCCCTGCTCCCGGCACGGAAGCGGACTGCACCAGATCGGCCCCGAGCGCCTCGTCGCATGCACCGTGCGATGACGAACCCAGTGAGGAGCGGCAGTCAACCAGTGATCGACCTCATCGCACTCCGCCGTCGGCTGCACCAGCGGCCCGAGCTCGCCCTGCACCTCCCGGAGACCCGGCGGCTGGTCCTGGAGTCCCTCGCCCCCCTCGGCCTGCGTGTGGTGACGAGCGAGAAGTGCTCCTCCTTGGCGGTCGTCGTCTCGGGAGCCGCCGAGGGGCCGACCGTGCTCCTGCGCGCCGACATGGACGGCCTGCCCGTCGCGGAGAGAGCGGATCTCGGCTACGCCTCGTCGAACGGGAACATGCACGCCTGCGGCCACGACCTGCACATGGCGGCCCTGGCGGGGGCCGTCCACGAGCTGTACCGGCGCCGCGACGAGTTCGCGGGCGACGTGCTGGCGGTCTTCCAGCCCGGCGAGGAGGGAGCCGGCGGTGCCGCACTCATGATCGCCGAGGGCGTCCTCCGGACCACCGGGCGGCTGCCCGTCGCCTCCTACGGCGTGCATGTGTTGTCATTCGCCGAGTCGGGTATCTTCTACTGCCGTGAGGGCGCTGTGATGGGGGCGACCATCATCTTCGATCTTGAGATCGTGGGTCGCGGTGGTCATGCCGCGCGACCGCACACCGCTCTCGACCCCATCTCGATTTCGGCCCTGGTCGTCCAGGCCGTCCAGACCTATGTGGCGCAGAACAGCTCGCCTGCCGATCCTGTCGTCGTCACGGTCGGATCGATGGTCGCGGGAACGGCGGCCAACGTGATCCCGAGCAGCGCTCTGCTGAAGGTGAGCCTGCGGGCGGCGAGCACGGAGAGGGCGCAGACCGCCTACGAGAAGATCATCGAGATCGGATCGGCCATCTGCTGCGCCTACGGCCTGCGCATGGACAGCGAGATCCAGGTCCGGGTGGGGCCGACCGTCAGCGACCGGGCCGGCGCCGAGCTGGTCCGCCGGACCGCCACCGAACTCTACGGCGCCGCATCCTACGAGGACCTCGTCGTCCCGGAGATGATCTCCGAGGACTTCTCTCTCTTCCTCTCCGAGACCGGGGGAGCGTTCGCACTGGTGGGAGCGGCCGTCGGCGACGCCTCGCAGCCGCTGGCGGCCAACCACTCCCCAGAGGCGCTGTTCGACGACGCCGTGGTGGACAAGATCGCGTCCTTCCTCGCCGAGCTGGCCATCAGGCGACTGCAGAACGTTTCGGCAACGAACGGGGTGACAGGCTGAAGACGCCGTCCGGAGTGAACAAGAAGCCCGCCAGGAAGGCGGACGAGCTGCTCGGCAGGATCATCGAGATCGTGCGGAGGACGGGGCTGGGTGGATTCTCCCTGGACAGCCTGGCCCCCGAGCTCGGCACCAGCAGCCGCATGCTCGTCTACCACTTCGGCAGCAAGGACGAACTGCTGGGCCGCATCGTCTACGAACTGCGCAACGACATCGTCGACGCGTTCGAGCGCCGCCCAACCGGGACGATCATCGAGGACATCGACCTGTGGTGGAACCACTACCGGCAGAACCTCGTCGACATGCAGTTCTTCTTCCACCTGGCGACCCGTAGCTTCGAGGAACCCGACAAGTTCACCGACTTCTCCAGCACCGCCGTCGACCTCTGGGTGTCCTACTTCTACCGGAGCCTGCAGGGCGTGCTGGAAACCGACGAGGAGGCGCACGCGCTCGCCCGGCTGGTACTCGCCACCGTCAGGGGCCTGATGGCCGACCTCCTGATCACCGGAGACGTCGCGCGGGTCGAAGGATCGCTGGAGGAGTTCAAGTCGCTGGTCCGCGAACGCTGCGGATACTCGGCCGAGGCCTGAACGGAGACAGCCGGACGCGCGCCCTGTGATGGCTGTCCGCGGTCGATGCGCCCATGCCGCTCATCGAGAAGCGTGCACCCTCACCTACGAGGTCCCCTTCCCCGAGCGCTTGGAGCGGCACCGGCAAAGGTGGCCGAGCAGACCGGGCTCAGCGTGCACGCTCTCCGCTTCTACGCGCGCGAGGGGCTGATGGTCGGACCAGTCCAGCGCACCATCGGCGGTCGGCGACGGTACACCTTTCGAATGTCGACTGGCTTCTGAGCTGAGTCAAGCTACGGGAATCCCAGATGCCGTTGGCTGATCTCGAGCGGTTCGGCGAGCTCGTGCGGCGCGGTCCGGGCATGGAACGTCCGCCCCGACGACCTGGACAACGTCATCAACTTCTTGGCCGCAACAACTAGGTGTACGACCGGAAACGCCCGCATTCTGCCTGCCCCGTCAGGGGTCGGAGGCGGCCGCCGCTACCGCCGTAAGGCATCTACTGGCGAAAGATAAGGCACCTTCCGTACGACAGGCACGGCCCTCGGCGCGCATCTTCATTGTGCGGCCCCGGCCCGTCGGCGCGGACGTCAGGCGCGGTCGGGGCTTCAAGACATTGGACGGTCAGAGCGACCTGACTCGCAGGGAGCCCAGCAATGATCAAGATCGCGATGTTGTCAGGAAGCCTTCGGAGGGGCTCTGCCAACAGTGCCGCGATCCGCACGGCGGCCCGCTTCGCTTCCGAAAGCCTGGGAGCAGCGGTTGAGGTGGAGACCGGCCGCCTCGGCGAGATCCCTCACTACAGCGAAGACGCCGAGGAGTGCGGTTGGCCGGAGCCGGTCCGTGCCCAGCGGGCCCGGCTGGCCAGCGCCGACGCGCTCCTGATCTCGACGCCTGAGTACAACGGAAGCGTGCCAGGGGTGTTGAAGAACGCGCTGGACTGGCTGTCCAGACCCGATGGACAGGGCGTGCTCGTAGGCAAACCCGTGGCGACCATGAGTGCGTCACCCTCCGGTTTCGGGGCCTCTTGGGCGCAGGAGCATCTCCGGTTCGTCCTGACCCAGTGCGGTGCGGCGCTCATCAATGACGACCCCGTCGTCCTGCCCAACGCGTTCGACGCGCTCAACGGGGCGGGGGAACTCGTCGAGCCCGCCGCCCTCGACGCGGTCGAGGCCCTCACCGCGATGACAGTCGCCCACTGCGCCGCGATCGTCCGAGCTTTGCCCCACGAAGACGGCCCGAGGAGAAGGTATGCCGAGTCATATGAGTGAGGGCAACGACGCCGTGATCTCCGACGAGGGGCATCACGAGGCCGCCGGGCTCGCCACGCGAGCCCTCGGGGCATGGCAGATCGTTGCCCTGGCGCTCGCGTCGCAGACGCCGGCGGTCGCCCTGGTGACGGTGCCGTTCCTGCTGGTCGTGACGGCCGGGAACGGGAGTTGGCTCGGCGCCCTGATGGCCGCGGTCGCGACCGGCTGCGTGGGGATCGCGGTCATCACTTTCGCAAGGCGGTACGTCGTCACCGGCTCGCTCTACTCCTACGTGTCCTACGTCTTCGGTCCCTGGGCACGGCTGCTGGTGGGGGCCAGCCTCCTGCTCGGCTACGTCGCCCTCATCGCGGGGGTTCTCCTGCTCACCGGCATCTTCGCCGCGAGTTTCGTGGCGGCGATCGGCATGCACCTGGCGTTGGGAGACGGCGGCATCACGCTCTTCGCGGTCCTGGCGATGGTGGTGTCGGCGGCGCTCGCCTATCGCGGTCTGGACGCGAGCGTGCGGACGGCGGTCGTTCTGACGGTGGCCACGCTCCCCGTCGTGCTGCTGATCACGGTCGCCACCGCCCTGCACACCGGGCTGGCCCTGGGGGACCAGTTCTCGCTCCACGGCGCCACGGCGGGCGGAGTCTTCCAGGGCGCCGCCGCGGGCGGTGTCTTCCTCGTAGCGTTCGAGAGTTCGGCCGCCTTGGCGGTCGAGACGCGCCATCCGAAGCGGAGTGTCCCGCTCGCCGTCATGTGCATCCCCATCGTGCTCGGCTCCGCCTACATGCTCGCCGCGGTCATGCAGGTTCCCGGTCTGACGGCCGCCTCGGACGCGCTTAACGGAGGCGGGTCGCCTGCCGCCGTGCTGGCAGAACAGGCCGGTCTCGGCACCGGGCTCGCGACGGCGACCGACCTGGTCCTGGCCGTCGCCAACATCGCCTCGCTGATCGCCTTCGTGAACTACGGCTCACGTTTCGTCGCTACGCTCGCCACGGACGGCCTGCTGCCGTCGGCGATGGCGAAGGTCCACCCCCGCCACCGGAGTCCGCACGTCGCGATCATCGGGCTCTCGGCGCTCGCGTCGGTGCTGCTGCTGGTGCTCGTCGGGCTGTTCCCCGACGATCTGCTGACCCACGTCTTTCCCGCGATCTCCACCCTGACCGTCTACATGTGGATCATTCCCTGGGCCCTCGTCTGCATCGGATGCGTCGTGCTGGTGGTGCGGGAGCGGCGCGCCCGCCCGGCGCTCATCACCGCGGTGGTGGTCGGCGCCGCGGGAATGCTCTGGATCTATGTCAACGGGCTGGTGAACGCGCCGGCTCCGCCTGTGGACGCCATGTCCTACGTCTGCCTCATCGCGGCGGGCGCGGTGTTCAGCGTGTTCTTCGTGCTCGATAAGCGCCGCCGTAGGCGGAGTACCGAAGGAGAGCAGGCCGACTCGTCGATTGCCGGAACGGCGGGCGCCCGAGCGCACTCTGACGGCGTGTGAAACCAGGACGGGTGCGGGGGCCGGCTCCGACCGATGACCCGGGCCCGGGCAGCCGACGCAACGTGAAGAACGGAGATGACCATGCCCAGCAGCGTGGAATCCAGAACGGAACTGAGCACGGCCGAGGTGACGGAGTTCGCCGAGGGCGGCTACCGGTATCTCCCGGCGGTCTTTCAGTACTCGGGCGGTGTGGCCGCATCGCCGGGATTCGCGATCGAGCGCGTCCGCTTTCGGCGGCCCCTTCCCCTCGCGCAGGGACTCACGGTGGTCGAGACCTATCTGGAGGGGATCGGCCGCCCCACGACGGCGTTCTGCGCGTGCCAACTCCGGTCGCCGTCCCAGTTCAGTGACCAGCAGTTCGCCGACTTCAACCGGAACTACGTCCGAACCCTGGAGCGCTGGGGGGTCTACCGCGACGGGGCCAACCCGGTCGCCCGCACGAACGTCTGCCCCACGGCGGAGAGGCCCGCGACGCCTGTGCTGCATTCGTTCTCCTACACGGTGCCGACGGAGGGCGAGAGCCGGACATTCGTGATCGCGGGTGGTGCCGAGGCTCCGGAAAGAGGCGAAGACTACCGGGACGCCATCGTCCGGCTGGGGGACACCTCCCTCGACGGGATGCGCGAAAAGATGCGCTACGTCAGGGAGGAGCAGGAGCGGCGCCTCGAAGCGCTCGGTTTCTCGTGGCGGGACGCGCGCGTCGTACAGGCATATTCACGCCACGACTTCGGCCCGCTGGTGTACAGCGAACTGCTCGGTCGCGGAGTGGGCGTGCACGGTCTGACCTTGTACTCGGCCAGCCCTCCCGTCGCGGACTGCGAATACGAAATGGACGCGAGCACGGTTCTGCGCGAAGTGCTGCTGTAGCCGGCGTCCCCGGCGAACACCGAATCCACCCGCGATCGATGCGGCAGAGAGCAAGGAACTGTGTTATGCGGCTCGCCACGTTCATCAATCCGTCCGGCCGGGAATGCTACGGCGTCGTCACCCCGGCCGGGATCATCGACCTCAAAAGACGGTTGGGCGGGGGGTATCCCGACCTCAGGTCGCTGATCGCGAAGAACGGCCTCGACCAGGTGCGGCGGCACCTCGCCGACCTGCCCGACCACTCTGAATCGGAAGTGACCTGGCTTCCGGTGATCCCGAATCCAGACAAGATCATATGCATCGGGCTCAACTACGAGGACCACCGCATCGAGGCCGGTCTGGAGAGCACGGAGCACCCCGCGCTGTTCTTGCGCACCGCGGCGTCCCAGACGGGGCACAGAGCGCCGATCGTGCGTCCGCGGGAGTCCGGCACCCTCGACTACGAGGCCGAGATCGCGGTGATCATCGGGAGGCCGGGGCGCCGGATCCCGCAGGCGACGGCCTGGAACCACATCGCCGGATACAGCTGCTACAACGACGGTTCGATACGCGAGTGGCAGAGGCATACGCGGCAGTACACGGCGGGCAAGAACTTCTCACAGACCGGCGGCTTCGGTCCGTGGATGACGACATCGGACGAGATACCGCCGGGGACGGTCCTGGGCCTCTCGTGCCGGCTCAACGGCGAGGTCGTGCAGCAGTCCAGCACCGATCAAATGATCTTCTCGATCCCCCGGCTCATCGAATACGTCTCGACCATGACCCCCCTGGCGCCCGGCGATGTGATCGTCACGGGCACGCCGGCCGGGGTGGGGGCGCGGCGGACCCCGCCGATCTGGATGAAGCCCGGCGACAAGGTCGAGGTCGAGGTCGAGAGGGTCGGCGTCCTGGAGAACGTGATCGTCGATGACTGACGGCCTGCCCTCCCGGTCGCCAGTCCACATCAAGGGGAGTTGAAATGACACGCCAGCAGGTGCACACCGACGATCTGAGCCGTCCGAGCGGCCACTTCTCTCAGGCCATCGTGAGGGAGGCGCGGGGGAGGCTCGTCTTCGTCTCGGGCATGACGGCACGCGGAGCGGACGGGGCGGTCGTCGCCCCCGGCGACATCGAGGCGCAGACGCGGCAGGTCTGCGACAACCTGGTCCGGGCCATGGAGGCGGCGGGCGGGAGCCTGGACGACATCGTCCGGGTCGACGTCTACGTGCGGAACATGGAGCACTTCGAGCAGATTCACAAGGTGCGCCGCGAGTACTTCGGCAGCCCTCCGCCGGCGTCCACCCTCGTGGAGGTCACCAAGATGGTGTCGCCGGAGATGCTCATCGAGATCAACGCGATCGCCGTCCTGGAATGAACGAGACCGAAGTGACGTGCTCCGCGCCGGCCGGTCTCGATCCGAGCTTCATCGCGATCTCGGAACTCGGGACGCTCCTGGCGGAGCGCCGTGTCTCGCCGACGGAACTCTGCCGGTCGCTTCTTCGGCGATGCGAGCGCGTTGAACCCCGGCTCAACGCCTTCATCTCGCTGCCGGCCGACCGGATCATGGCCGATGCCCTCGCCGCGGAGCGGGAACTGGCCGACGGACGAAACCGCGGGCCACTGCACGGCATCCCCGTCGCGGTGAAGGACTCGCTGTGGACGCGAGGCGAACGGACGACCTCGGGTGCGCTGGCCCTGGAGGACTTCGTCCCCGACCACGACGCGACCGCCGTGGCCCGCCTCAGAGCCGCGGGCGCGATCATCTTCGGTAAGACGAACCTGCCGGAACTCGGCTACGGCCCCGTGGACGAATACCACTTCGGCCCGACCCGCAATCCGTGGGATCCGCAAAGGTTCTCGGGCGGTTCCAGCATGGGCTCCGGGGCCGCCGTGGCGGCGGGCATGGTACCCGGCGCGCTTGGCACGGACACGACCGGCTCGATCCGCAACCCTGCGGCCTGGTCCGGCGTCGTCGGGCTCAAGCCGACGTACGGCCTGGTGCCCCTGCGCGGAGTGACGCCGCTGGCGGCCTCGCTCGACCACATCGGCCCGATCGCCCGCTCCGCCGAGGACTGCGCTCTGCTCCTTGACGTGATCGCGGGCCACGACCCGCAGGATCCCACGTCCGCGATCAGAGGGCGCGTCCCCGACTATGCGAGCGCGCTGGACGGGTCGGTGCGCAACCTCCGGATCGGCGTTCTTCGTGACCTCTGGGCGCCGCTGCCCCCTGACATGGCGCGAGCCATGGATCGCGGCCTGCTGGTTGTGACGACGCTCTGCGAACGCATCGGCGACGTCGCCGTGGCCACGTGGGACTCGGCGGCCGAGGCCGGTCCCGTGCTGGTGTGCTGCGAGGCCGCGGCCCACCACAGGGCACTGCTCGAAGAACACGGCGCGGAACTTCTCCCTCAGGTACGGGAACGGCTGCTGGTCGGCCTGGACACCCCGGCGACCGATTACGTCGAGGCCCAGTGGACCGCGGGAGAAGTCCGACGCGAACTCAACATGCTGTTCGAGGAAATCGACGTCCTGGTGTTGCCGTCCCGTGAGAGCACCGCTCCGCGCATGGACCCTACTGGCCATCGCCTGGACTCCGACAAGGGGCCCAGGTATTCGGCACCCGCCGACATCGCCGGATTGCCTGCCATCACAATCCCATGCGGATTCGATGACAATGGCCTTCCCATCGGACTTCAGTTGATCGGGCGTGCCTGGGGTGAACGGTCCCTGTTGGCACTGGCCTATCAATTTCAGCGAGAAACTGATTGGCATCGCAAGCATCCAGGGCTTCACTGATAAAGAAATTCATTAACCAACAACACCCATCACGCAAGGGAGTGAATTCATGTCGCAGGAGCAGATGGCAAAGCCGATCGTGGTACTTCGGGAGGACGGGGTGCGTTACAAGCAGGGACCGTCCTTGTTCAAAGCGACCGGTGCGCAGACCGGCGGGCGGTTCGACTTCTTCGAAATGGAGATCGAATACCTGACCGGGCCAGGGCTCCACTGGCACGCGAACCAGGAGGACACCTTCTACGTCCTCGAAGGCGTGCTGACCGTCCAGACCGGCGAAACGCTTCACGAACTCGGCCCCGGAGACTTCATCAGCATCCCGCCGGGAGTGCCGCACACCTTCGACAACACGCGCAAGGACCAGCGCGCCGTCAAAGTGATCAACCTGATGACGCCCGGTGGGTACGACGGGCTCTTCGCCGAGAACGAGCATCTCCCGAAGGATGCCGATCCCGCCGAGGTCGACCGCATCAACGCCAAGTACGAAGTCACCTACGTCGGCCCGAGTCTGGGGGAGAGCCTCGGCCTGACCTGACCAGCGAATCGTCGGCCTCTGATCGGAGACTGTTGTGAGTGGAATGCTTTCCGGCATCACCGTGATCGACGTGAGCCGCGCCCTCGCCGGCCCGCACGCCGCGATGATGCTGGCGGATCTGGGCGCCCGGGTGATCAAGGTCGAGTCGCCGGAGGGTGACGACAGCAGAGGCTGGGGACCGCCGTTCATCCTTGATGCTGACCAACGTGAATCGACCTACTTCCTGTCGTGCAACCGCAACAAGGAATCCGTAACCGCCGACCTCAAAACCGCAGAGGGCCGACTGCTCCTGGAGCGCCTGGTGAGGCGCGCGGACGTCCTGTGCGAGAACTTTCGGCCGGGTGTGCTCGGCAGACTGGGGTTCTCGGCCGAGCGTCTCCGGGAGCTGAACCCGGGTCTCATCACTCTGTCGATCACCGGGTTCGGCCACGACGGACCGGAAGGGGGGCGTGCGGGTTACGACCAGATCGCGCAGGGCGAAGCGGGGCTCATGAGCGTGACCGGCCCTGAAGCCGCCGTGCCGACGAAGGCCGGTGTCCCCATCGCCGACGTTCTCGCCGGCATGTACGGTGCCTTCGGCGTCCTCGCGGCGCTGCACGAACGCGCAGCTACCGGCCGGGGGCGGGTCGTGCGCACCAGCCTGCTCGCGGCGATCGTCGGGGTCTTCGCCTTCCAGGGAACCCGCCACACGGTGGCGGGGGAGGTGCCGACCGCCACAGGCAACCACCATCCGGCGATCGCCCCGTATGGGTTGTTCGAGACCGCGGACGAACCGATCCAGGTGGCCGTCGGCAGCGAGCCCCTGTGGCGGCGGTTCGCTCCGATCGTTGGCCTTGACCCGGCTCACCCCCGCTTCGCAGCCAATCCAGACCGGGTGGCCAATCGTCAGGAGCTCCAAGCGGAGATCGAGCGCGCGTTCTCCTCCGCGTCCGCGGAGCGTTGGCTGGCATTGCTGGACGGCGCCGGAGTCCCTGCCGGCCGGGTCCGCAATCTCAAGGAGGTGTTCGCCTGGGAGCAGACCCTCTCCCAGGGACTGCTCATCGACGTCCACCATCCGTCGGCAGGGCTTCTCCGGTTGCCGGGACCACCGCTGCGGTTCGACGACCAGGCATACGCCGGTGCGCGTGAACACCACCTGCCTCCACCGCGACTCGGCCAGCACAACGACAGCGTGCGCGCATGGCTGGATGGCCTGGAACAAGCCACCAGGCAGGAGGACCTTCGTGGCCGTTGACGCGGAGCCGCCCGGCGTGAGGCGGCTGATCGCTCTCATAGTGGACGAGGGGTCGTTCCAGACCTGGGATGCCCCGGTGCGCGCACTGCACCACCTCCCGGAGTCCTACGCCGCCCAGCTCGCCGCCGCCCAGAGGCGCACGGGCATGGACGAGTCGGTGATCACCGGCGCCGGACGGGTGCGTGGCCACCGGGTCGCCCTCCTCGCCTGCGAATTCTCCTTCCTGGCCGGATCCATTGGCGTGTCGTCGGCCGAACGCCTTGTGGCCGCGATCGAACGGGCCACCGCCGAGCGGCTGCCACTGGTGGCCGCACCGGTCTCGGGCGGGACGCGCATGCAGGAGGGCACGCCGGCCTTCGTGCAAATGGTGAAGATCGCGGCCGCGGTCGCCGAGCACAAGGCCGCCGGGCTGCCCTACCTGGTCTATCTGCGCCACCCGACCACCGGCGGTGTCTTCGCGTCCTGGGGGTCGCAGGGCCATGTCACCCTTGCCGAGCCGGGGGCACTTCTGGGCTTTTTGGGCCCACGCGTATACGAGGGCCTGCGCGGCCGGCCGTTCCCTGCCGGCGTTCAGGTGGCGGAGAACCTGTTCGACCACGGTCTTGTGGACGCCGTGGTCGAACCGGCGGAGCTGGCCGATGTCCTGGGACGCGCCTTGACGGTGCTCTGCGGTGATCGCGACCACCCGGACCCCCCAGAACCCGTTGAGGAGACCGTCCGATCTCATGACGCGACAGTCTGGGACTCCGTCGTGAGGTCGCGCAGGCCCGCGCGTCCCGGCGTCCTGGATCTGCTGCAACACGCGACCGGCGAGCTGCTGCCGCTCAACGGCACGGGCCGTGGCGAGGCCGATCCCGGGATGCTTCTGGCGCTCGCCCGATTCGGGCGGACGCCCTGCGTTCTGGTGGGACAGGACCGACACCGGCAGCTCGAGCGTTCTCTGGGGCCGGGAGCGCTGCGAACCGCGCGCCGAGGGCTGAGGTTGGCCGACGAACTCGATCTGCCCCTTGTGGCGGTCATTGACACCCCGGGAGCGGACCTGTCGGCGAAGGCGGAGGAGGGAGGGCTCGCCCAGGAGATCGCTGGTTGCCTCACGGACATGGTCACCCTGCGCTCCCCATCGCTGGCCCTGCTGCTGGGACAGGGCGCGGGCGGCGCCGCGCTCGCGCTCCTGGCGGCCGATCGCATCGTCGCGGCCCAGCACGCCTGGCTGGCGCCGCTGCCGCCGGAGGGAGCAAGCGTCCTCGTGCACCGAACATCCCGGCGCGGACCGGAGATGGCACGATCCCAGAGCATCGGCGCCGGCGCCCTTCTCATGCACGGGATCGTCGACCGCGTCGTGCCCGAACTGCCGGACGCGACCGACGAGCCCGAGGAGTTCTGCCGGCGGACCGGAGCCGCGATCCGCGAAGAGTTGGCCTTGCTCCTCGCGAAGACTCGATCGGAGCGCCTCCGGGAACGCCGCACCAGGTACCGGACCCTTGGCGTCGCCGGCACCCCTGTGTAGGTGTCCGGCGACACCTGAAGGTCTAGGCCGACTCCTCGAAGATCCGAAGCCGGTGCGCCATGGCTGCGGCTTCGCCCCTGTTCGCGGCGTCCATCTTGGTCAGGATCCTGGAGACGTGCACGCTTGCCGTCTTGGTGGAGATGAACAGCTCGTTGGCGATCTGCCGGTTGGTCCGTCCCAGCGTGACGAGCCGCAGTACCTCGCTCTCCCGCGCGGTCAGGCCGAGTTTCGAGCCGACGGTCTCCGACTCCTCGTCACCGGCGGGCTCGGCCAGCGACAGCTGCGCCCGGTTCGCCAATGATTCCACCGCCCCTAGTAGGCGCTGGGAGCCCAGGCTCCCGGCGATGTCGGCCGCTCGCCGCAACTGCTCTGCGGCGGCCGCCCGGCTGCTCCTGGCGAGAAGGCCCTCAGCCGAGTGGAGCAGAGCCCACGCCAGCGGGTACGGCTGGGGGGCGAGCTCCCACGCCCCGAGTTCCTCTTCTCTGGCCCGCCATCTGTCCGACGTGGGCGCCAGGGAAGCGGTGATCGCGGCGCACCACGCGCGGTCGGCATCGCTTCTGATCGGCGTGTCCGCCACCGTCCCCTTCAGGGTCTTCAAGGCGCCGTCGCGCGGCTGCGGGTGCAGCCGTGCGGGTAGCAGCCTCGCCCGGACGTCGGCCTCGGCGAGCGCCCGTGCTCCTACGGCGAGCATCGGCCACGCGCGGCTCGGCGACAGGTGGGCCGGGTACGCTTCGAGCGCGTCGAGGACCGTGTTGAGGGCGGAGCCTGCCTCTCCCTGCTGCAGCAGAACGGTGGCCTCGAAGGTCGCCTGTCGGAACTGGTTCGCCGGGGTTTCGAACTTCCCGTCGAACAGACCGCGGATCTCGGCGAGCAGGCGGGCAGCCGACTCGGTATTCCCGCGGGCGGCAAGGATCTGCCCCTGGACGGCCAGAAGTGTGGCGCGGTACGCCCGCGGAGGCTCGAGGTCGAGGGCGTGGGAGAGAACTTCGACCGCCTCGTCCCACATGCCGGACGAGAGGAGCGCCTCGGACAGGCACGCCGCGACACGGACTCCGAGCGTTCGGGCGAGCCCGACCTCGGCCGCTCGCCGCACGCCGACCCGGCCGGTCTCTGCCGCCGCCGCGTGATGTCCGAGATCTTCAAGGACCGAGGTCTCATTGATGTAGGCCGTGATGACGAGCGTGGGCGCCCCGATCCGGTCGGCCAGTTCGCGTGCGGCAGCGAAGTCGGCTCTCGACGCCTCGAGGTCGTCCTCGGCGACCAGCCCCGCGAGCGTGATGCCCGCGTTCGCCTCACTGTAGGCGTCGGCGGTCTCGTGGGCCAGCTTCAACGCCTGCTCTGAGAGATCGCGTGCTTCCCTTGTCTCGCCTTCGGCCCAGAGGCGCTGTGCGAGATGGCTAAGGAGGCGGGTCCGCAAGGGACTCGGAGGTGACTCGGGCAGGAGGCGCAACGCCGCCTCCAACTCGCTCGTCACACCGGCGACGCCGAGCCGCGATCGGATACGTGCTCGCCGTTCGAGAATCTGTGCCTCCAGACGGGTGTCACCCTCCGCCCTGGCTGCGTCGAGCGCGTCCGCTGCGAGCGACATGCCGAGGTCGATGTAACCGCTGTCGTCTGCGGCTTCGACGATGTCGCGCAGCACATCACCCCTGCTGACGCCGATGATCTTCGATGGGTCGTCGACCAGCTGCCAGAGTTCAAGGACGCGCTGGAGCATCCGGAGGCGTTCGGGGTGGGCGAGCAGATCTCTGCCGTCCCGTGCGGCCTGCCAAGTCGCGGCCAGGGCGGGCACCGGCTCCCCGGCGGCCGCCCAGTGGCGGGCCACCTCCCCTGGAGCGTGGCACAGCACTGGCGGCGCCAGTGATGGATCTCGTTCGATCGCCTCGGCAAAGCGGCGGTGGAGACGCCTGCGTTCCCCGGGGAGGAGGAGCCCCTCGTAGACGGCCTCGACGATGAGCGTGTGCCTGAAGCGGTATCCGTCATGATCTGTGGCCAGGATCCGCTGGTGCACTGCGGGCCGGAGTGCTTCCTCAAGATCGTCTTCTGAGAGCTCCGACACCGCGCTCAGGACGTTGTGCCCGACCTCTGCGCCGCCGACGGCGGCGACACGGAGGACGCGCTGAGTGGGCGCGGGAAGCCGCTCGACCGGAGCGATGAGCAGGTCGCGGATCTGCCCTCCGGGAAGCTCCCCCGGCGAACACTGCAGCAGGGCCTCTACGAACAACGGATTTCCGCAACTGCGGCGCATGATGTTGTCGAGTAGCGCCTCTTCGGGGCGACGTCCCAGCAAGGCCGCGGCCTGAAGGGCTACGGCCGCGCGTGGCAGCCCCTCCAGCTCGATCTGGAGGACGTGGTCGCGCTGCCGCAGTCCGGCCAACGGCCCCCGCAGCGGGTGGCCATGGGGAAGGTTCCGATACGTGATGATCGTGAGGAGGGGCGACTCGGGCGCGTTACTGACGACGTAGGAGAGTAGATCCCAGGTGGACTGGTCGGCCCAGTGCACATCCTCGACCATCAGCACCACCGGCTTCTCCCGTGCCAGCTTCTCCAGGAGAGTGAGGAATGCGTCGAACATCCGTGCCCGAGTGCCCTCGTACGGTGGCAGTGGCTCGGCGAAATCGGGCAGCAGCCAGGCCAGGGCGTTGACGACGGCCGTGGTGAGACCGGACCGTAGCGTGTCCAGACCGACCTGCCGGACCAGCGACCGAAGCAGACCGACGAAGGGCGCGTAGGACGGTGCGTCGCCGAGATCGAGGCATCCGCCGACCAGGAAGGTCGCGTTCGGGGCCGTTTGCTGGAACCGGCGGAGCAGCGCCGACTTGCCGATCCCAGGTTCGCCCGTGACGAACACCGCTCGTGGCACGCCCCGGCGGGCCTCCGCATACGCCTCTTCCAGGACCCCGACCGCCTCGCGACGCCCGACGAACGGAGGAAGGCACTCTTGGTCGGTTTTGCTGACCTTCATCGCGGCTCACTTCTAAGTCGGGCGCAGAGCATGTGGTCCCACCCGCGTTTGCTCCCGGCCGCCTCCAGCCCCCTCGCGGTGCTCCGATCTAGTTCCGTCGCACGGCTCAAAGCCCGTCGATTGCCTCGATCGCTACGCGAACTATGCTATACCGCTGTTTTCGCCCAGGCCATGTTGACCAAACGTTCTCTGGCTGAGGCCGGACCGAGGTCCAGGCTGCCGACCTGTGGCGCCAATCGGTCTCACCGTCTCGGACGCGTCGGAGTTAGGGCGCGTCTCGAGTGCTGGTCAGCCAGTCGTCGATGCAGCGATGTGGAGGGCTGCCTGGTGGCAGACGGCAAGCTCGTTGTATCGGGTGGCCGCGGTGCGGTGGCGCTTGAGGAGGTTGATACCGCATTCCACGGCGTCCCGCCCCGGCCGCTCAGCAGTCTGCGGTGTGGCTGACCTGGTCGGCAGGCTACGGAATCGTCGCACCGATCCCGCGCCGGCACAGGTAGGCACAGTTGGCGCGAGAGGAGTATGCCTTGTCGGCCCGTACTCGCGTTGGCCGGTCCGACTTGACGTATAGACAACGACGTCAGGGGCGCATCCGCTCGTACAGTTCTTGGTCGTGCGCGAAGCGGCGGGCAGGCTCTCCTGAACTCGGAATAACCAGGGGAGACTGAGTGCGCTTAACAGTGCCCTAACCACTTACCGGTCGTGTTCCATTCTGTCGGCAGTTACCCGAGTACGTATCCATCGAGCATTCTAGCCGCGAGGAGCAGGCTTTCTGGTCGGTTACTTAATCGTGTAGACCAGGCTCACGAGGCCGTCGGGGAGTTGCTTCACCCTCTGCAGGTCGAGTGAGTGCCGGTGTTCTATCGTGGCAAAGAGCGCCTTCGCCTCACCGGCAATGAGCGGATAGATGATGAGGCGGAGCTCGTCCAGCAGCCCCGCGTCCAAGAGGCTCGCGGTGAGGCGCGCACCGCCCATCAGGTAGATGTCCTTTCCGGGCTGCCGTTTGAGGTTGGCGATGTCGTCGGTTCCGCCGATGAAGCGGGTCTGCTTCCACTCGGAAGTGGTGACGGTACTCGACATCACGTAGTGCGGGGTCTCTGCAGCGAAGCGAGACCATTCGAGCTCGGCCGGCGTGGGATTTACACCGGTTAGCGGGTGAGGCTGGTCTGGCTGGTTCTCGATCGCGGTCCAGTACTGCTCATAGCCGGGATACATGCCGCCCCCGATCACGACCGCATCGATTTGCGGTGTCAGGCCGTAGTCTTCCGACCACGCCGACACCCAGTCCGCAAAGCCCTCTGGCCCCTCCACCTTTGAATCGAGGGACACCTTCAGTCCGGCGATCAATTTTCGCATGTCTATCCTCCTGGCAGGAATCGCAGGGTCAGGTTCAGAACTAGTTTGTGCGGCGGGCACGTCGCGCCCCAAACTCTGCTGTGACACCATTTCGCTCCTGGCTGGTTCTCGTCACAGTTCGGACCTTTCGATGCACTAACTGCAAGCCCGGCCCTTGTATTGGGACCGTATTCAGCCAGGTGCGACAACGATATGCTTGTAACGTGCATATTTTGGCGACGCGCTGGCCATCCACAAGAGGCTCGGCTGGCAAGTGAGCGGCGCTTTCATGCTGCCAATTCAACAATAGCCTATTCAGCGGTACGGCGCCACCATTCAAACGCTTGTGGTGATTGTCCTCGTGATGATTCGGTTCTTCGAATACTTCTTACCTGCGCCTGCGGCCCCTTTTCTCGGCTCTCGTCGGCGCAGGTGATGGGAGGACACTGGAAAGCGGCAAACGATCACACATGGACGGAAGATGGACCGCCTCCGGTCCGGTCCTCCGGTTGTGGAGTGGAGTTGTCTGGGAACCGCTCCGCCAGCAGGAGGCCTTCGTGTCCCACGCTTACGCTGCCTGACCCTCGCAGCCGATGGTCCGCACGATTGTTCACCTGCGATGCAAGCCGCGGCTGGGTCCAGCGCGGATCGTCTGACACCTGAACATGCCGGCCTCGGCCGTCCACGCCGCGCTGACCAGATGCTGCCTCAACCGGCTTCTCCAGATCGACCGTGCCACCGGCGAACCGATCCGCCGCTTGCGAACACGACCGGCCCGGCGCGATGGTCCACCTGGACGCTCGGCCTCCGCTATGCGGAGCCTCTTACGGACGGTTGGCCAACGGGACTTCACAGGCATCGGAGTAACCCTGCGAGGTGACGCCATGCGCGGTGTTGACCCGGCCAGCCAGGTTGGCGAAGCCGATGAACACCGTGAGCTCGACCAGCGCCGCCGGGCCAAGCTCCTTGAGCAGCCTCGCCGACAGCTCGTCGGTAACGGTCGTCGGCGTGTTGGTCATGGCCTCGGCGTACTCCAACACGGCCCGCTCCAGCGGCGTGAACACCGTCGTCTCGCGCCAGCGCGGAACCTGGCTCGCTTTGGCAAGGTCCAGGTTGTTGTTCAGCGCCATGAAGTAGTTGATGTCAAGACACCAACTGCAGCCGACCTGCGCCGCAACGGCCATGTGCGCGAACGTCTTGAGGCCCGCGTCCACCGCGCCCCACGTTCCCACTCTGCTGGCGAACTCCTGGTTCGCCATGGCCACCGCAGGGTTGTTGAACGAAATCTCCATGGGTTCGGGTACGGAACCGAGCTGGCTGAGCATGGCCTCCTTGAGCTCGACGGGAACCTCTGCCTTTGGGATACGTACAGTCACGATTTCCTCCTTGATGCCCGCATGTTCGACCATCAAGACGCCGCTGGACAGGCGGCTGTGACACTCGCTACGACATTAGTCCGCAATGTGATGACGCTCACATTCGCCCGGTGCTTCGACCAGGCGCAGCTCCTCCTGCCTCAGGAGAACTGCCTGATGACGGCTACCGCGACCGCCGCCGCACCACTAGCGGGTTCGACTACATCCACTCGGCCGTCGACGACCACACCCGCATCGCCTACAGCGAGACACCCCGACGAGAAAGCCGCCACCTGCGCCGCTTCCCACGGCGAAGAGCCGCCCTCTTCAAACTGGTCGGGCCAGGTACGCGGACGGCCCAGCCCGGTTCTGCGGATCGAAGGCCTGGACGACGTCGATTGCCGGGTGCCGCGGTTGATGTTGCAGGTAGCCACGGGGAGGGCCAGCGACAAGCCGCGCCTGTAGCGGCGGCAGGTGGATCTCGCTGGTCAGTCCGCCGCGGGACCGCGCGAGGGCTTGCCCTCCGGACGGTGATACCGGGTTGGTCCCCAAGTGGTCCCTTTGTGCGGCCGCCGGCGCCGTGCCGGTGAGGGCACGATGGTGGAGTTCGCGCGCGCACCGCCGACTAGCCCACCACCCCAAGAGCGTCGTCGTGGGCCTGGACGTGCGTCATTCGCCGGTTTCAGCCCAGCCCGCTCGCTGCCGGCGGAACCGCTGGTAGAGCTTCTGCTACGGCCCGAAACGTTCGGGCACGTCCCGCCAGCCCGCGCAGGTCCGGACCTTCCACCAGATCCCGTTGATCATCCGCCGCTGATCACACCACCGCTTACCGGAACCGGAAGCGACCGGCAGCAGCGGCTTGGTCCGCGCCTGGCGGCATCGGTCACCACTCTTCAGGACTCGTTCGACCGGCCCGCGCCCGGTCGTGGCCCGGTTCGCGCCCGGTCGCGCCGGAAAGATCATCGGGCCGTCGAAACCGCGTCCGCCCTGTTCAGCGCGACGTGGGACGGAACTGAATGAATTCAGACGGCCGGGAGCCCGGCAGAGCCGTGGGAGTGAGCGGCTGAGGGCGCCGGACGTGGGTCAGAGGCGGTCGGCCGTCGCCCGCGCCGCTTCCTGCTCCGTGGCCTCTGACTCGGCAGCCTCAAGGTGGGGAAGCAGAACCCGCAGGACGGCGGATGGATCCTCGATCATGGGCAGATGCCCGAGTCCGCGCAGGACCCGGTGGCGGCCCGCGCCTCCGGCCGCCATCCGCCGGCCGGCCTCCGGCGGGCACCCGGTGTCGAACTCGCCGGTGAGAACGAGCTTGGGGCACCGCACGTGCGGTGCCCACGCGGTCGCGTCGGACGTGTGCGCGGCTCGCAGCACGCGGCGGACCACCCGCTCGCCATGGGTGTTGGTCAGATGCCGGACGGTCGTGACGACCACCTCCGGAGAGTCCGGCGCCACCGCTTCGACGGCCAGGCGGTCGAACATCTCGTCTACCGTCATGGAGTCGAGCATGGTTTCCGGACCCGGTCCCCGTCCGCCCGGCGGCGCCTCACCGAGGGCGCTGCCCATCGCCGTCACCGACAGGGCCCTCTCCGGCAGCTCGGCGGCCAGGCAGAGCGCGATGGCCCCGCCGAGGGAGCCGCCGACCAGGTGGAAGCGATCGAGACGCAGGGAGAGCGCGGCGTCCCGGCAGTCTGAGACCCAGTTCTCCAGCGTGCAGGTCTCGTCGTCGTCCGACTCGCCGTGGCCCGGGAGGTCCACCACGACGCAGAGCCGGTCACGGGCGAGGGCCGGGACGAGCCCTAGCCAGCACTCCTTGCGCAGGTTGATCGGGTGCACGAGGAAGACCGGCGCGCCGCCCGCCCCGACCCTGGGCTCCGTGTCGCCGAGACGGCCGGCACCGACTGCGGCGAAGGCGACGTCATTGCCCCGGCGGGTCCGCAGAGTCCCGCAGCGGAACATGGTCAGTCACGCCCGTCGATGTAGGCCGAGTAGTCGGTGCGCATCCCCGTGCTGTAGGGGGTGTTGCCCAGCCCCCGGGCCTCGGCGGTGTCGTTCCCGGTCTTGGCCGGGGGGACCTCGTCGTCGGCCGGGCGGGTCGAGCAGTGGAAGTGCCACATCTTCCACTCCGGCCGCCCCTCCCCGTCGTCACGTTTGTAGACCTCGGTCGAGCGGTAGTTGAAGACGACGGGGATCTCCTCGGGCAGCGGGCTGCCGTCGTCGTCTCTGACGATCCACGACGGATAGACGCCCTCGGAGATCACGTAGGCCATGTCGCCCGACACGTCCAGCCGCATGACATGGTCCTCGCAGAGCCCCCAGCGGTCAGTCCGGGCGTAGAACGACCACAGGTTCGCCAGGTCGTCCACCCCGAAGTACGGGTGGTCGTTGAGGTTGAACATGATGAAGTCCCGTTTCCCCGGCGGGAACACGGTCCGCATCAGGGGGATATTGATATCGAAGTTCGAGTAGTACCAGTCGCGATGAAGCCGCAGTATCTGTTGTTCGTCGGATGCCAGGTCGTCCATCGGGATCCTCCACAGCCGTCGAGCGATGTGTAATTAGATTACAGACCAGTTGGCTCGATGGCCATACCCTGGCGGGAGGCGGCCTGACCACCCCTTGACGTGGGAGGGGATGCAGGTACGCTGAACTGTAATTTCATTACACCACCGCCTCCTGGAGGTCCACCGTGAGCGTCACCGGGTTCACTGCGAGCGGATACGAGCCGCTTCGGGACATCTTCGAGAGGCTCGTGGGCGATGGACGCGAGACTGGTGCGGGCCTGTCGGTGTGGGCCGGCGGCCGGGAGGTCGTCGGGCTCAGCGGCGGCTGGAGCGACACCGCGCGGACCCGCCGCTGGACCAGCGACACGTTGGTCCACACGTACTCGACCGCCAAGCCGTTCGCCGCCCTCACCGCCCTCGCCGCGGTCGCCCAGGGCGCACTCCCGTTGGACGGGCCCGTCGGGGACTACTGGAAGGAGTACGCGGCGCACGGGAAGGGCGACACGACGCTGCGGCAGATGCTCGTCCACCAGGCAGGGCTTCCGGCGTTCCCACCTTCGGCTGCGAGCCTGGACCTGCTGGACGACGACGCGCTCCGGCACTCCCTGGCCTCCGCGCAGCCCGAGTTCACGCCGGGTTCCGGGCTCGCCGAGCACGCCCTGACCTACGGGCATCTCATCGACGGTGCGCTGCGCGCGGGGGCCAGTGTTTCGCTGGAGCAGCTCTACAAGGAGACCGTCCAGCCGGAGCTCGGCATCGACGCCTGGTTCGGCGTGCCCGAAAGCGAACTGCCCCGCGTGGCCGATGTCGAACACGCCCTCCCCGGCGGACCGGAGCAGTTCGTGGCTGAACTCTGCCCCACCTACGACCGGGTGCTCGCGGTCCCGGCCGGCGCCCTGGAACCGGAACGGCTGAACTCCACCAGATGGCGCCGCGCCGTCTTCGGCTCGATCAACCTGCACGCCTCGGCCACCGCCCTCGCCGGCTTCTATGCGCACCTGACCAGCCCGGATGGCCCGGTCCGGCGGTTGCTGGGGGAGAACCTGCACGCCGAGTACCTCACGCCCCAGGTGTGCGGCCTCGACGAGACCATCGGCCTGACGGTGAACTGGACTCCCGGCTTCCTGCGCACCGACACCTTCATCGGCCTCGGCGGCCTGGGCGGCTCCGCGGCCTGGTGGTCGTTCCGCAACGACCACGCGGTCGCCTACGTCACCCGCCGGCTCCACGACCATTCGCGCGTCGCCGAGATAGCGATCGCCCTGGGCGACGACCTCAACATGGAGGTCACCTGTCAATAGGCCCAAGAGACCGATGTCCTTTGAACTCACTCCACGCGGGCGGTGACCAGCGATGATGTTGCGAAACGCGCGCCCCCACGAGGCGCCGGAGCTCGCCGTGCTCTGGCGGGCGGCATGGCTGGACGGGCACACCGGCCACGTACCGGACGAGCTGATGAAGGCCCGAGGTCCGGAGCACTTCTCCGTACACGCGGAAAAGTTCGTGGGGTCGACGATCGTGGCGACCGACGACGACGAGCTCCTCGGCCTGGTCGTTCTCGCTGAGGACACCGGAGAAGTGGTCCAGCTGGCCGTCGACCGCGCGGCGCGTGGATTCGGTGTCGGTGGAGCGCTACTGCGTTGCGCGGAGGAACGACTCTCGGGCCGGCATCGCAAGGCCCACCTCGCGGTGGTTCCAGGCAACACGCGAGCACGCCGCTTCTACGAGTTCCACGGATGGCGTGACGAAGGCCCAACGGTGTACAGGGCGCCCTCGACGGCCGGACCTATAGAGGTCCCCGTGCACCGGTACACCCAAGTCCTTGGCTGACCTGGAACTTGCCGCCCAGCAGCCGTGACCGCACTGCGCGAGCCGACCACTGCTTCCGTGGTCGGATCACGAACGGCTCGTCATAGGCGACGGCGGCGCATCTGGCCCGCGTCCTAATGGCGGCGGTCGAAGTGAGGCGATCACGGCCACGCTCGCCCCGCTCGCGGGCACGACGGGGGTCTGCCGGAGGATGTCCAGATCACTGCGGCACACCTTCTCCCTGTGGGAGATCGGCCTGGGAACGTCTGTGCCCCGCCCCCGGTAGCAACCAATGGTTGCGCATTTGGATCGAGTGTCGTACAGTCACACGCAACCAAAGGTTGCGTGTAGAAAGGGAGACGTGATGGACTACGGCAGGATCGAGCGGGAGCTCCACATCGAGGCCGCGCCCGAGGTGGTTTACCAGGTCATCAGTAAGGCCGAGCATCTGCGGGAGTGGTGGCCGGACGAGGCGGAGGTCGAGGCGGTGCCCGGCGCCCGCGGGGTGGTCTCGTTCGGTGACCCGAACGCACCGGATGCCAAGGTTGTGCCGCTGACGGTGGTGGAGGCCGACCCGCCCAGGCGGTTCTGCTTCCGGTGGGCCTACGGCCAGGGGGAGGCCGCGGAGCCGGCCAACTCGCTGCTGGTGACTTTCGAGCTGGTTCCGTCTGGGACGGGGACGCTGTTGCGCTTCACCGAGACCGGATTCCGCGACAGGGGCTGGCAGGAGGAGGTGCTGGTGGCCCGGTACGGCCAGCATGCCGCCGGGTGGGACCACTTCCTGCCGCGCCTGGTCGCCTACGCCGCCCGGACGGTGTCGAAGCCGTGAGCGGACCCGTCGACGACGACCTGTGGTCGGCGGTGGGAGACCCGACCCGGCGTCGGATGCTGGACCTGCTGCTGGCCCAGGGCGGCGGCACCGCGACCAGGCTGAGCCAGCAGCTCCCGGTCACCCGGCAGGCCGTCGCCAAGCATCTTGGTGTACTCGAACGGGTCGGGCTGGTTCATGCCACCCCGTCTGGACGCGAACGCCGCTACCAGGTCGACCAGACCCAGCTCGCCCGGGCCGTCGCTCAACTGTCGTCGGTCGGGGGCCTCCTGGGATGCCCGCCTGCAACGCATCAAGCAGATCGCCGAAGCGATCCAGCGCAGCCAGGGCGGCTGACCCCTTTCTCACCGATCGGTACGTCGCCATGCACGTGGCGACGCTGAACAATCGCGCCCACCCCTCAGGCAGGGCGCCGCGACGCAGGAAAGGCGGACGACCATGACCGCACCCATGACCGCAGCCATGAGCACCCAGGACATCACCGAGGTGATGAACAGGCCGTACGCGCGGGAGTTGCTGGCCTCGCGCATCCCCGCCCGGCTCGCCTACACCGGTCTCGACCGCACCCCGCGGGTCGTGCCGGTGGGCTACGACTGGGACGGCGCCCGCATCACGGTCGCCAGCGCTGTCAGCTCGGCGAAGACCAAGGCTCTGCAGGAGACCCCCAACGTCGCGCTGACCATCGACAGCGAGGACTTCCCGCCTAAGGTGCTGCTGCTGCGCGGCACCGCGCAGGTCGACGTCGTCGCCGGCGTCCCGGACGTCTTCCTCCGGGCATCGAGGAGGCGGATGTCGGACGACCACTGGCCCGACTGGAAGACCGGCGTGCACGCTCTGTACGACCAGATGGCGGTCATCACGATCACGCCCACCTGGGCCAAGCTCCTCGACTTCGAAACCACCATCCCCAAAGCCGAACACGACATGATGCACGCCCGCAGCCACGATGCATCAGTTGCCGATGGGGCCCTCCACCAAGGCTGACATCAGGCCGCCGCCGGCCATAGTCGGCACCCGGCGGCGGCCTGATAACCGGTGACACCGGCCCCACCAAGGCCGCCGGGCCGGCCGACGCCGCCGACGCCGTGGCCGTGGCCGTGGCCGTGGCCGTGGCCGCCGCCCGCGCCGCGTTCCCCGCATGGCGGGACCTCAACCCCGCCGAGCGGGCCGCAACACTGCGCCGCTTCGCCGACCTGATCGAAGCCCGCAAGGACCAACAGCCACAAGACCTGGATGCTGGAGGACGCCATTCCGGAGGTGCTCCAGGCCGGCCGCTTCATCGGTATCCTCATCCAACTCCAGGAGCATCCATTCAAACTCCCGTTCCCACTCGTCGATGAGTTCCGCCTCGAACCTCTCCAACTCAGGCATGCCGATGAGTTGCTCATCCAACCACTGGACGGTGTGCGTGTAGGCACGGAAGTAGTCGACAACTCGGCGGCAAGGACCCCGTGATCGGTCGCGCACAGCGCCTTCGTCAATTCGGGCCAGATCTGCACCTCGATGGAACGCGTCTACGTCCACCGCGCCATCGCCGACCGGTTCGTCGACGCGCTGGTGGACGCCGCGCGCGGGTACACCTACGGCGACGGGCGCGACGCGTCGACGGTCCTCGGGCCGCTGGTCGACCGGCGCCAGCGCGATCTGGTCCACGGGCACGTCCTCGACGCCGCCGCCAAGGGGGCGAGGATCCGCATCGGCGGGGAGGTGCCGGCCGGGCCGGGCTTCTTCTACCCGGCCACGGTCCTGACCGGTGTGGACGACTCGATGGCGGTCATGACCGAGGAGACGTTCGGCCCGGTCGCCCCGGTGCGGGTCGTCGACTCCTTCAAAGAGGGGGTGAAGCTCGCCTCGCGCTCACGCTTCGGCCTTGCCGCGACCGTGTACACCGGGAACCCCGACCACGTGACCGCGGCCCGCGCGATCCCCGCCGGGTTGCTCTGGGTGAACGAATGGCAGGGCGGCGGCCCCGGGCGGCTCTTCGAGCCGGCGAGGGACAGCGGTATGGGCGCCTGGGGCGCGCAGGCCGCCTACGACGCCGCGACCCGACCGGCGGCGATCCGCACCGCCCCGGTTCAGAGGAGCTGAGCGTGCAGTTCGTCAGCGGCGTCCCGCAGGAGCGACAGGACCTCGCCGCGCATGACCTCCGCGGAGAACCGCTCGTCCAGCGCAACGATGAGCGGCGGGTCGCGAGCAACTCCAACAGCCAGCCCTGGCGAGTCGACATTCTGATGGGCGCGGCCAAGCACAGCTTGACAAGCGCGCTGCTCGAAGCATTCGAAAACGGTCGGCGGCTTCCGGAAGCCGATCTGGAATACCTGTACCAGCCCGCCCCCGATGCCTGGCCGGAGCCCTTCCTCACGCGACGGCATAGCTTCGGAGAATGGCTGTACGGAGACCTTCTGGGGATCAGTCGGGCCGACAAGGTACTGCGAGGCGCCTACCACGCCGCCATGCCGCCCGTCGGCCGCGGCGAGCATCAGGTCGTCCCCGCGGTCCTCTCGCTCACCAACGCCTCCGAACTCGGCACGGTGTACCGGCCGGCCCAGGTGGCAGAGCTGTGTCCTTCAGGGTCTGCGCAATGCCCTGCTCACCTTGGCGGTGGAACAGGAGTTCCCGGTTGGCGATCTCGCTTTGGCGCTGAAGGCAGGGCAACGCTGCATGCCCGACATGAGCTTCGACAGGCTGCCGGCCAGCGGTGGCAGGAAGTTCGTGTTGGTCTCAGAACGAGGTCATCCAGGCGTTCTCCGAGGCGTGGGGACTGGTACGCATCCCCGCACCCGAATCCCGGTACACCGTGTACTTCGGCGACAGGTCGTTGTGGCACACCACCTCACCCTCGCGGCAAGATCCGTCGCGGCCGTCAGGTCGTGAAACTCCCGGACCAGCACGGCGACCCGTATCAAGCTCTGGTCGCTGTCGACCCGGGTCGACTGAACCTGCTCCCACGCAACATGGCCGTCGAGGAAACTCAGCACCTCCCGCCCTTGTTCATCGATCCCCCCAAAACCGCGGGGCGCCTTCCCACCCGGCTCGCTCTAAAAGACCCAGCAACCGGTGCACAAACTCCGCACGAGCAGCAGGCCGTCGGCGCACCGTGTCACCCACGCGAACGCTCCCACTCACGAACCCGCCAGGCAGCGAAACCTCAGCCACCGCACTAGTCTCCGTTACTGCTTCCTCACAACAGAACATTCCCTATCGCTCCGACGCTCCACTCGTGAGTGTCACGCACAGGTGCGGCCTTCCCGGCGGCGACGGGCGCATTTGACATCGGCTGATGCTTCGCAAGACCAGTTCACTCACAAGGACCAAGAACTCCTGGACCTGGAGGTCGACGTATGCAACCGCTGAAGAACGCCGAACTCGCCGAACTCCCCACCGTGGTCGACATCAACACCGCAGCCCGAGCCCTCGACCTCTCCCGCACCTACGCCTACCAACTCGCCAAACAGAACCAGTTCCCCTGCAAGATCCTCCGCATCGGCACCTGCTACCGCGTCCCCACAGCAGCCCTACAAGCCCTTCTCAGCTCCGACTCATCGGAGCACTGCTCCTGCCAATCGCCTTGAGGAGGCAGCAAAGGCGGTCGAGCGCTGGGGGTGCAGAGCAGACCAGCTCTGAGGCAGACGGCCCGGCGATGAGGGTCCGGCCCGCTGGGAAGACGTGAGCACTGGCCGTCCGGGGCCGGGTCTGCGGATTCGGCTCCTCGGCCGAGCGGTCGCTGGAGTTGGGCGACGCGCCTGATACCGGGGCTGCGGAGGGGATGGAGGCCTGATAGCTCGGCGTGGCTCGGTTGAACACTGGAGAGGTCCCGTCGACGGTTCTCGGGTTTTCTGGTCCTGTGTGAATTATCCGGATGTGCCGGGGGAGACGGCTCGGTTCGCTAACGAACGGACAACGGCCAGTAGTTGCGGTACAGGAAGCGGGGCGGGGAATGAATGAGCCTTGGGCTCGCCCCGGGCTCGCCATCCGCTGTTGGTCTTGGGTACGGTGTCGGCCCACGCGTCTCCGGGGTTGAGGAACCTGCGGACCGGGGTGCCGATGACGAGGATGTGCGTCGTTCGCCGACCGTCCACGGCGCCGCTGCGGTTCCATATGACCATGATGCGAAGAAGGTCATCGACTGCCGTCGTCGCCGTTGTTGTCTCCGTCGTGTTCGCCGCTCTCCCGTCCTGTTCCTCGGATTCCTCGAACGGGTCTCCCGCCAAGGGCCAGCCCGCCAGATCCGGTTCCGGGTCACCGGCGCCCGATCCCACGCCGACCGGGCCGTGCGCTGACGGGACGTGCGAGATCAAGGTCGCCGTAGGGGACGTGGTGACAGTGCCGGGAAGGTACGGCCTCGGGCCGATCAAGGTGACGGCGATCACCGGCCGCGCGGTCGAGATGGTCGCGCCGCTGACGGGGTCGGGCTACAGCATTTCGGGCTGTTCCGGTGGCGGCGGCGTTTCGTCGCAGGGCGGCGACGTCCGGCTGAGCTGCGACAAGGGAACCGCCGCGACCATCAACAACGCCATGAACCTGGAAGTCGTCAAGATCCTCGACACCGCCGCCGTCCTGCGTATCGAACCCACCGGGTGAACGCTAGAACCAGGTCTGGAACCAGCCCACACCCAACCGGCGCAGCCAGATACAAGCAGCCACCATGCCCACACCTATCAGCAGGAACAACCCCCCAAGACCGCGGATCATCATCGGATCGTTGAACAGGGTCATCCAACAACCCAAGCCGATGAAGGCGAGGCCAAACACCAAGTAGGAAAGCGGGCTCATCGGGACGAACATCAACTCAGTATCACCCTCGCCGGTCCGCCCGTCCGCCCGTCTGCCCGCTTGATGACTTCGCGTCCGGGACGATCAGCGACGCTCCCGGTTCAAACGGGCACTTACGATGCAGGCACACCTCGCTTGGGAGGGAAGTCATGGGCTATCGGGAACGACGGATCGAACTGATCGCCAAGCGGGCCGCACCGCAATTGGAACCAGGGGAGCAGATCCAGACGGGCTTCATCGCCCAGACCGGTTGGTGGATCTTCACCGTGCTGGTGGCGACGTTCGTGGCCACCGACCGCGCAATCCTGATCGTGCACCGCGACGGCGTACAGCGCCTCCCTCGTGACTTCCGCTTCGGCGAGCCGAACGGGCTTTACCACCGGATCGAACTCGACCGCACCTACAAGGTGCATCGGCAGTACCACCCTGAGATCACAGCTGCCGACGAGGCATTTCGCGAGATGCAGGCCCGCGGTGGCCTGCAGGACAGCGAGCAGCACTGAACCCCGGGATGAGCCAGTGCCACCACCATCACGGCATTCGGACGCCGTTCACCCGCTGACGGGGGCGCACGCCTCCGCCCCCGACCCCACCTGAGACTTGCTCCGCGACCCGTTAGGACCGATCGCTGTGGCGTCGCTGTGGGGGACCGATGATCAGGTTCAGCAGTGCGCCGACGAGCCAGGGCAGGTCATCCGGCGGCTGGGCGGGGTCGATGGTGTAGCTGGTGCGGCGCACGGTGCGGGTGCAGGTGAGGTACCCGTCGGTTTCCAGCTCGGTCAGAATGCGCTGGACAGCGCGTTCGGTGATGCCGGTCCGGTCGGCGTTGTCGCGGACGCGGCTGTGGGATCGTGGACGACCGCGACACTGGCATGGTTGGTCGGGAACGTCCAGGGCTTCTCAGCCGGATGCTCCGCGGGCGGCCCCCCTCTCGTCCAGCACCCCGCCGGGCGTTTCCCGTTCACCGGCCCCATTGGGCGGCGCCCCGCCCACTCCGCTCCGGACGCTCGGGTTCCAATCCAACCAGCGGCTGCCTCAGGAAGGACCTCATGCACAGCACGTTGACCGTGATCTACACCAGCAGATTGGAAGAGTGCCGCGCGTTCTACGCCGGGCTCGGCCTGGACCTGCGCCCCGAGCGACACGGCACCGGGCCGGACCACTTCGCCGCCGTCCTGGACGACGGCACGGTGTTCGAGCTGTACCCGGCAGGCGCACACGAGCCGACCGGCCGCGTGCGGCTCGGGTTCGGCGCCGACGCCGGCGTCACCGGTTTGGATCCGGGCCGGCATCTGCTGCACGACCCGGACGGCCGTTCCATCGAGATGACCATTAAGGAGGCCGTCGTGACCCCGAGTACAGGCCCGCGCAGAGATTGAAGCCGTGTTCGGCGAAGTGGGCCGCTGCGGCGGCGGACCGGACGGAGTCAGGGGGAAGGGTCACCGACCACGTCGGCTACGACAAGCACTACGCGTCCGGCCGGGGCAGCGGCAACAGCCGCGACGGAACACGGGTTAAAGAGGTCCTAACAGAATCAGCGGACGAGGCGTCGCCAGCAGAGGATGGCGGCGGCGAGGGTCATGAAGGCTTCATGGATGTCGTCGCGGATCTCCCAGCGGATGCGTAAGCGGCGGAACCAGTGCAGGAGGGCGATCGTGCGCTCGACGGCGTAGCGGTGGACGCACAGCCCCGAGCCGTGCGGGCTGCCGCGGTGGACGATGACCGGTTCGACGCCCTTGCTCCAGACCAGGCGGTGGTGCTTGTCGTGGTCGTGGCCGCGGTCGGCCAGCAGCCGCTCGGGTCTTCGGCGGGGCCCTTCGACCCGGCCTCGGACGGGCGGCACCTTGCCCGCTCGCCGAGGCAGCCGGCAAGCCCTCGACATGCACCCAGGTCGGCAACCCCAACACCCACCCCGCCTCCGCCTACGCGATCGACGGGACCCTCGCCGCCCTCAGCGGGAATCGAGGAAGCGGACCCGCAGGGCACCGGGCTCGGCTTGCCCATCGCCCTAGAGGTCGCCTGGTTCTACGACGGTTTGCTGACGATTTCAGACGGCCGCAAGATGCCCGGTTCGTTCTGCGCCTGCCCTGAACGGCGAACCGTCCAGCGACGACACTCCGAGCTGACGGTTTCCATGATCCGCCAACACCTGCGGCGCCCCTCCGCCCGGCGGAGGGGGCCGCAGCAGCCTTCAATTGGAGCGGCGGGCGGTGGCCAGGGCGGCGGCAGTCAGGGGGGAGAGGGCCGTGACCGCCAGGATGGGGGAGGGGCTCCGTGACTCCGCGAGCGCCCCGGCGAGAGCCGAGCCGACCCCGCCGCCGACGAAGAACGTCAGGTTGAGCAGGCCCATGCCCGCGCCGCGCAGCGGCATCGGGAGTCGTGCCGACACCTCACCGGTGATCACGACCTGGGTGACGGCGAACGCTGCGAGGCAGAGCGACGCCGCGACGACCGGCGGCCAGGGGCCGCCCTCACCTGTGGAAGCCGCGGCCAGTGCGGCGGCCGCGGCGAGCGCGGTGCCGGCCAGCAGCAGGCGGCCGCCCCGCGCGCCGAGAGAGCCGGCGCGCCGGGCCAGTGCCGCGCCGACCACGGCGCCCGGCAGCAGCGCGGCACCGATCTTGAGGACGTTCCAGCCGTGCTCCCCAGCAAGGACCTGTGGGACCACGTACATCGCGGCGAAGAGCCCGCCGAACACCCCGGCCCCGATCACCGCCGAGACCCGGTAGCCCGTCTCGCCGAGCACCGGGTGCGGGACGAACCCGTCCGGCCGCCGCGCCACCCGCCATGCCAGCGCCCCGCCGGAGAGGACGAGCGCCGCCGCGAGCGCGGCGACGACCGCGCCGCCAAGGTCGAGCGTCCTGGCCTGGATGAGCACGAGCATCGCGCTCACGGCCGCGGTCAGCGCGGCGGCCCCCGCGACATCGACGAAACGGCGCGACCCCGGCCGCCGCGCCAGCCCGAGGCAGAACGGGACGGCCGCCACCGACAGCACAGGAAGCACGACGGTGACACGCCAGCTCAGCCAGGTCGTCACCGCGCCCCCGGCCAGTGTCGCCGCGGAGGCGAACACCGCCATGACCGCGCCGTATCCGGCGAGCACCCTCGGACGATCGGCGGGCTCCACACCGGCGAGCAGCGCGGCGCCCACCGCCGCCGTCCCCCCGGACCCCGCCGCCAGGACGAGCCGTCCGGCCACCAGGACGCCGAGGCTCGGCGCCGCGGCGCACACGACCGCCCCGGCGGCCAGCACCGCCGCCGCGATCAGCAGCGTGGCCCGCGCGCCCCACCCATCTGCCAGACGGCCGAAGACGGCGGTGCCGACGCCGAGCGCCAGCGCGTGCGCCGTCAGCACCCATGCGACCTCCGCGGGCCCGGCGTGCAGCTCCCTGGCGATCTCCGGGAGGGCCACGGCCGCCGCCGTCACGCCGAACACCGACGGCCCGAACAGCGCGCCGAGCCGCAGCGCCGTCGGCACCGGGCCCATGCGCGGCGCCGCGACCCCGGCCTCCGCGGTCGCGGTCACCGGTCGCCCCGCAGCGACGACCAGCGCTCGTCGTCCACGAAGTGCACGTCGTAGCGGTCCTGCTCGGCCCGCAGTCCCTCGAACGGCTCCAGCCCGTGCTGGACGCGGGCCAGCCGCCGAAAGTAGCCGAAGCGCTCGACCCCGGGCGCGAGGACGGCCAGCAGGTCGGCGCCCGTGCCGGCCGCCGCGCCGAAGGCGTGCGGTAGCCGCGGCGGGACGACGACCAACCCGCCCGCCGCGACGGTCTCAACCCGATCGGCGAGGAGGAATTCCATCGTCCCGTCCACGACATAGAACAGCTCGGTGGACAGCGCGTGGTAATGCGGGGCGGCGCCGTCGCGGCCCGGCCCCACCGTGAGCCGGTTGGCGCCGAGCGCGCCCGCGGTCTGGCTCGCGTCGGCGAGCAGGGTGAACGCCCCACCTTCCGGAAGTCCGACGACCTCCGCGGCCTCCGGGATGACGACGAGGGGATGCAACGACCTCACGCTCCTGTCGAATATCGGGTCTTCGTCCGAGCTCCATTCGAGCCGGGGAACAACCCGCGAACCACAGGCGCTTGGGACCCTGAGTCATCACGGATCGAGATGAATCGAGGGGGCCGGTGGAACTGCGCCAGCTGGAGTACTTCGTAGCTGTCGCCGAAGAGGGCGGGTTCGGGGTCGCCGCCGAGCGCATCGGCATCGTCCAGTCGGCGGTGAGCCAGCAGGTCCGCCGGCTCGAACGCGAGCTGGGCGTGCGGCTCTTCGACCGCACCACCCGGCGCGTCCAGCTGTCCGGCGCGGGCGAGCGGCTGCTGCCCGAGGCGCGTGCCGTCCTCGCCGCCCTGCACCGCACACGGCAGGTCGCGGCCGACGTCCGCGCCGGTGTCGACGGCGTCCTGCGCCTGGGCACCGTGCACGGCCCCGGCGACCGGATCTACCGCGTCCTCAGCGAGCTGGCCGCCGTGGCGCCGCGCGTCCAGGTCCGCCCCCGCCGCCTGGCCCTGTCCGACCGGCTGTCCGCGGTCCGCTCCGGCGAACTCGACGCCGCTCTGATCCGCGCGCTCAGCGACGCCCCCGGCCTCGAACTGCTCCCGGTCTGGACGGACCCGTTGTACGTCGCCCTGCCCGCCGGGCACCCCCTGGCGCAGCGCCCCGCACTCGACCTCGCGGATCTGGCGGACCTCCCCCTCCGCCTCGCCCCGCGCGAGGACAACCCGCCCTTCCACGACCTCATCACCAGCGCCTGCCGGACGGCCGGGATCGCGCCACCACTCGGCCCGCCCTTCACCACGTTCCAGGAGACCCTCACCGACATCGGCGTGGGCGACCCGTCCTGGACCGTCTTCTACGAGGTGGCGGGCCTCCCCGAAATCCCCCGCGTCACCGTCCGCCGCCTCACCTCTCCCACGATGACGACCTACCTCGCCGTCCCGCCGGGCCCGCCCGTCCCGGCCGTTCGCCACCTGCTGGAAGGCTTGATCCGGGTCACCTGACGAAGACCGTGGGCAGCTGGTTCGGCTTGGCAGAGGAAGGAGCCGTACGGGCCGCGCGAAACGGTAGGACGCGAAGAGGTGTTTCCAGGTGGCGCTGATGTCGCGGGCGACGTGCTCGGGAGATCGATGAGCATCTCTGCGAAAAGGGGTGGCCCTGGCGTCGGTTCTGGTCACGGCATATCAGCGGCTGTTCTCCGAGCCTGCGTCACCAAGCCCCCTCCGCGAAGGCTTCGTTACGTAGCGGGAAGTGATTTCCTGGTGTCAGATCTGACACGGCCACCAGCAGCGCGGCCTGAGCCGCGGGCTTCCTCCGCCGCGAGCTCGAATCCGCGCCCCGTCCTCGCCTCGTCCACGCCGTTTCAACGCCTCGGCCGCTTCTGGCGTTCACCCGCCCGCCTGTGGTGACCGCGCCGGATCCGGCCACCCGGGTCCTTGTCGCCCTTGGCCTGGTTGACGTTGTCGGTGACCGTCCACAGCTGCGAGGAGGTCAGGTCGTGGGCGAACTGGCGGCGCCGGGCGGTGGTCCAGGCGTTGGCGCCCGAGCGCCAGGCTTGGGCGAGTGGGACCACGTGGTCGATGTCCAGATCGTCGCGCTGGGTCCAGGTCGCCCCGTCATAGGGGCTGGTCCGGGTCCCCGAGACGGCCTGGTACTGGTCGTTGGTCTGGACGTTTTCGCCGTCGCGTTCCAGGACGGTCTCGCGGGTGTTGCACGTTCCGGAGATGGCGCTCGACGCCGCGCATGACCTGGCGCGCTTCAAGCAGGTTCAGACGTTGCTGCGCCGCTGGCGGCTGCGGGCCATCGCCTATGCCCGTCCCGATTACGAAGAGGCTGTGCAGGACCCTCTTGAGGGCCGAGAGGACACGTTCGTCCGCTACACGAAGTGGACCTGGAGCGGGGTGTGCGGCTACTCGAAACCCGCACCAAGGACCCCGCCCTCAACGACACCACCCGCTGGGTACTGAACACGACCAAGATGGCCGTGGAGCGGGCCGCTCGGGTGCCCCGTCATCGCGAGCTCGTCCACACGCCCGTCGTGACCGCCCCTGGGCACGCCTGCAGATCGCCACGATGGGCGGAGGACGCTGTCGGCGGCCTCCTCCACGGCGCTTCTGTAGGGCGTCGGCCTCGACGAAGACCGGGGCGGCGGGCACGCGGCATGGAACGAAGGTGGACTGGATGACCGAGGTCAAGCAGGTGCTCCAGCAGCAACTGTCGACCGCTTGGACGCTCTTCGAATACCACGCGCCGCAGTGGCACGAGGACGACCTGTTGTGGGAACCGGCACTGTCGCACTGGACCATGCACCAGGTCGAGGGCGGTTGGGCCTCCGACTTCTCCGACGTCGAGCCCACTCCCGTCCCGGCCCCCACGATCGCCTGGCTGACCTGGCACATCGGCTGGTGGTGGACCACGGCGCTCGCTCATCTGAAGCAGACCGACATCCCGGCACGCGAAGAGATCGAGTGGCCGGGCACCTGCACCTCGATCACCGAATGGCTGGGCGACATCCACGAGGCATGGCGGACGGCGCTGGCGGCCACCGACCGCCTCGACGAACGATCGGCGTTCCCCTGGCCCGAGGAGGCGGGCCACACCGTCGCCGACATGTGCGCATGGGTGAACATAGAGCTCATGAAGAACGTCTCCGAGATCGGCCAGCTCCTTATCCTGCGACGCGCACGGCATTGACCGGCGCACCGTCCACCTTGCCGACCACTCGATACGGCGAGGACGGGAGCCGGGCCGGGTGCTGATCCGGTTGCGTGCATCACTGAGGGGCGGTGAAGTCTGGACGCCTCACCGGGCCGCACGGCGCCCCCTGTCCTGCTGCGGGTCAAATCGGCGCGAATACGGCGAGCCCGCGTGGTCACCGGGTGCGGGGCGGCTGGGATCGTTCACTGGCAAGAACCGGACCGTCTTCATAGGTGTAACCCCGCGGTGAGCAGCTGGTCTGATCCGGTGCGGGTCAGTGGGGCAGGCCCATGCGGGCGGCCAGGCCGCGCAGTTCGCGGCCGCCGGCGTCGGTGAAGGCGAGACTGGTCCGGGCAGGGATGCCGTACTGATCAACGCGGCCGCCGCGATCGCCGCCTACCGCGGGCTGGACGGCGATGTGCGCGCCCGCATGGCCTCCGGCCTTAGGGGGCGGCAGCGGTCATCGACTCCGGCGCCGCCGAGAAGACGCTGGACCGGTGGGCTCAGGCCGCCGCCCAGCAGAACGGCCTCCCATCTCAGTCCGTTGACCGGGCCATCCCCTGACCGACCCGCCATGCCGGTGCCGGCGGCGGTAGTACTCGCCCGACGCTGCAGCCTAAGGGTGCTCCGAAGCGTCCCTTTGGAGCGACCAGAGCAGGGCGATGACCGTGTTCTCCAAGCGCTCGACGCTCTGCAATGCTTCCTTCAACGCCGCGAAAGGGTCGGCGACATCCCTGTTGGTCAGGGCTTCTTCCAACTCCAGTCGTAGCGCGGCAAGCGGTGTGCGCATCTCGTGCGAGGCCTGGACGGCGAATCGGCGCCGCCTTTCGGCCGGCGCCTCGCCGTTGAACCGGGCGCGCCGGTCGGCGTCGAAGCTCTTGCATACCTCGGTCGTCCTGGCCGAGATGAACTCGATGTCCTGGCGCATTGTGCGCGTCCTTTCGCTGGTGCGACGGGTGTACGCCGCTGCCTTATGGAGGGCCGGGGGAGTCACCGGGGGTGAAGACGCCGCTGAGGGCGGCGGCGTACGCGGCCGCGGCGGCGCTCTCGGCGATCTCGTCGTCCACCGGCCCGCGGGCGACGAGCAGGCGGTAGTAGAGGGGGGCGCCGACGGCGCTGGTGACCGCGATGCCGTCGGTCCCCGGCGGCAGTTCGCCGCGTCCCACGGCCCGTTCGACGATCCGGGACGCGAGGCGGTTGCGCTCGGCGATCACCGTCGCCCAGGCGGTGGACGCCTCGGGAGACCGGACGGCGGCGGCCACGACGCCCTCGACGAGCGCCCGGGTCCTGGGCTGCCGGTACAGCGCGGCGATGTCCAGAGCGAGCGCCCGGAGGTCGTCCTTCAGCGAGCCGGTGTCGGGTATCGGGATCTCGGTCTTGCCCATTTCGCCCAGCAGGTCGACGACGAGTCCCTCGACCGTCCGCCATCGCCGGTACAGCGTGGCCAGATGCACGCCCGAACGCTCGGCCACCTTCTCCAGGGTGAGCCCGGCGTAGCCGCCGGCCTCCAGTTCCTCCCGGGTCGCGGCCAGCACCGCCGCACGGGTGCGCGCCGTCCGGCCGCCGGGGCGTACGGCCCCCGTCGCGTGCGGCTTCGCGTCCATCCGAGACGCCCCTTCCTATGGGTTGTGTCACAGGATAACGCGAAATCGTTCGCATTAACAGTCGAGGCGAGGCAGGCGCCGGCGGTGACCAGGGAGCCATGGGAGCCAAGTTCGGGAGCCACCGCCCGCAGGTCAGAGCGTTGTCCATAGCCTGACATCGTGTGTCCCGATGACCGCGTCCCGGGAGCCGGCCGGGGAGCCAATCCGTACGCTCCGCGGATTCCCGGAGCGCTCACCCAGACGGTTGATCATGGTGCCTGCGTCGCCCTGGTCGGCTGAGTTCGGCAACGGAAGCCCTACCGGCCTCCTTGAGATTCTCGTTGGCCCGCTTACAGTCAGCGTTCTCGGGCACGCAACTGCTTCAGTTGCTGGCGCTTGACCGAGGAGCGCGATGACGGGGTCATGGGCAAAGCGACCGCTGACAGCGTCGGCCCCGGTCTCGATGGCCGCTGCCCTGGCCGACAGCTACAGTCCTGCAGAGTTCGTCGTGCTTGACGACGCCTTCCGCGGCGGTGATGCGTGCGGCGATGGTCCTGGAGGTGACGTCCGGGAGCCGACGGGACCGCAAGGGCGCCGAACGCGATCGCGGACCCAAGCGGCGCGGCTACGCAGCCGCCGATATCCCGCTGTACCTGCTCATCGACCGGTTGGAAGGAAAGGCCACGATCTTCTTCGAGCCGCGCGGGGACGACTACGCCCACATCGTCTCGGTCGCCTTGGGGGAGGACCTCCCCATCCCCGCCCCGCTCGAAGGCGTGCTGCCCACCCGCGATTTCTGATCGCTCACGCCCCGGTGCATGAAGCCCTGCGCTGAGGGCGTCCGGCTGGTGGGCGGCTTCTTCTTCGTGGACGTTGGGCAGGAAGCCTTTCAGCTGATCGCTTACCGAGGATTGCCGCCGCGGTTGAGGCGGTACCGGCCACGGTGATGCCGCTGTCGGTTGGCAGCGGTGCGGCTCTAGCCATATGGCAAAGCCGGCCATGCTGCACAGCCGGTGCGGGTTGTCGCCCGGAGCAAACAAGCGTGGCCACGCCCGGCCCGATGCCGTCCAACTTTACGGGTTCCGGCCGGACTGGTCGTCTACCGGCCGGGCGTACCACCAGCAGCCGGCCGAGAGCGATCGGCACGAGATTCCGTTCGCCTCGTGGAGGACTTCATCGAAGCCTTTGGGCCCACTCGATGCCAGTCGGGGACCCATCGGCCTCCGCCCCGGGGCCGTGCTCGGGCTTCGTTGCTGGGCAGAGTGCCTGCCGCCCCGACCATGGGTGCCGAGGACGGCGTTATCATTATCGATAATGATAATGTGGTCGGGTGAGAGATTCCAGGGAGCGCTGGGCGGAGCTGGCCCTGCATCCGGTGCGGATACGGGTTCTGCGGGTGGTCGGCGGCGGGCGCCGTAGCACGCGTGAGATCGCCGGTCGGCTGCCGGACGTGCCGCAGGCGACGCTCTACCGGCACCTGGCCGCGCTCGCCAAGGGCGGCCTGCTCGAGGTGGTCGAAGAGCGCAGGGTCGGCGGGACGAACGAGCGTGTCTACGCGCTGCCGCCCGGTGGGGCGGTTCTCAGTGGTGAGGCGCTGGCCACGGCGACGGCTGAGGACCACGGGCGTTACTTCACCGCCTTCGTCTCCAGCCTGCTCGCCGAGTTCTCCCGCTACCTGGCGCGCGAGCAGATCGATCTGGCTGCCGATGGCGTCGGCTACCAGCAGTCGGTGCTGCATCTGGACGATGAGGAGTTCGCCGACTTCGCCCGAGGTTTCACCGAACTCGTCCGGCCACTGCTCGGCAACGAGCCGAGGGAGGGGCGGACGGCGCGGCTGCTCGCGACCGTGCTCATGCCCGTGGACCCTCCGTCCACGCAGAAGGGCGGCGAACCATCCCCAACGGAGAGGACTTGACATGGCGAAAGTGGCGGTGGCCGAGGACACGGTCGCGATCGCGTTCAACGCCTGGGAGCGGATCTGGACCAGGCGCTCGGAGGTGAGCGTCCCCCTTGCCGGGATCGTCCGGGTCGCCTGCGTCGATGCGCCCCTGCGGGTCGCGCGCGGGGGGCACCGCGGGCTCGTCGTCTCGGGCCTTACCAAGATCGGAGTTTGGGGTGTGCTGCGCGGTCCGCGCCAGCTGGTGTCGGTGCGGCGTGGGCCCGGCCTGCACCTGACACTGAACCGCGGGGTCACCGGGGACGACTTCGACGAGATCGTGGTCTCCCACCCGAACGCCGCGCGGCTCACCGAGCGCATCCGGCAGGCTGCTGGGGCGCGGACGTGACCGGCGGGGAGCTCCGCGTCGAGGTGAGGGACCTGACCAAGCGCTTCGGTGACGTCATCGCCGTGGACGGCCTCGGCTTCGCCGTGGAGCCCGGCCGGATCACCGGATTCCTCGGGCCCAACGGCGCCGGCAAGACGACGACGATGCGCATGATGATCGGTCACATCGCCCCCACCTCGGGCTCGGTCACCATCGGCGGGAAGAGGTACCACGAGCTCGCCAACCCCTCGTCCACCGTCGGCGCCGTCTTCGACGCCGCCTCCTTCCACCCGGATCATTCGGCCCGCGCCCATCTGCGCGTGTACGCCGCGATGGGCGGCCACCCCGATGAACGCGTCGACGAACTGCTGGCGTTGCTGGACCTCACCGGAGTCGCCCATCGCAGGACACGTGGTTTTTCCACCGGCATGCGCCAGCGGCTCAACCTGGCGACCGCGCTGCTGGGCGACCCCCGGGTGCTGCTGCTGGACGAGCCGACCAACGGCCTGGACCCTGCTGGCACGGCCAGGCTCCGCTCGTTCCTACGGGACCTGGCGGGGGAGGGCCGCACCGTCCTGGTCTCCAGCCACGTCCTCGGCGAGATCCAGCAGGTCGTCGACGATGTCGTGGTGATTCGCCAGGGGCGGCTGGTCGCCGCGGGACCGCTGGCAGAACTGTCCGGCCCGGCACCGGCGATCCTCGTCCGCTCGCCCGACGCGGACGCGCTGGCCCAGGCGCTGTCCCGGAATCCACCCGCCGGGTTCACACCGCGCCTGGAGCGGGTCGATCCGGAACAACTGCGCGTGTGGGGACTGAACGCGGCGCAGGTCGCCGACCTGGCCGCGGCACACCGCGTCCGGGTCCACGGCCTGACCACCGAGCGACCCGATCTGGAACGGCTCTTCCTCGACCTGACAGGGAGCGCGCGTTGAACGGTTTGATCAAGGCCGAGTTCCGCAGGTTGCTGGCCACCCGGATGTGGTGGGGTGTCCTGCTGGTCGGCGGGTTCCTGGGCGGCGGACTGATCGGCATGCTGACCTTGGTAGGCCCGGAGAACTTCGACCCCCCGATGCCGGGCCTGCAAACCGAGGAGGGGGTGCGGACGATCCTGGGGTTCCTTGGATACACCGCGTTCCTTCCCGCCGCGATCGGGACCCTGGCGGTGACGTCGGAGTACCGGCACCGGACGATCAGCTTCACGTTCCTGTTCGCGCCGCGCCGCTGGCAGGTGCTGGCGGCGAAGCTCGTCGCCCACGGCGTGTCGGGGGCGCTCTACGGGCTGGTCCTCTCCACGACCGCCGCAGTGGCGTTCTTCGGTGCTGCGGCGGCGAGAGGCGTGACGTTGGGCATGCCCGCCGCGAGCATCATCGAGCTGCTGGCCAGGATCGGTGTCGCGATGGTGGCCTACACGGTGCTCGGGATCGGCATGGGCGCCCTGATCCGCAACCAGGTCGCGGCCCTCGCCGTGGTCGTCGGCTACCTGTACGCGGGCGAGGTGCTCCTGATGATGGTCCCCGGCGTCCGCCACCTCTACCCTTGGCTGCCCGGCGGCGCCGCCGCGGCGCTGACCGACTTCACCGCGGTCGGCGACGCGCTGTCGCAACAGCTGTCCGCCGATCCCATCCCCCTGCTCTCCCCGCTGGCCGGTCTGCTCGTCCTCCTCGCGTACACGGCGCTGGCCAGCGCCGCCGCCCTACTCAGCCCGTTGCGCCGCGACATCACCTGACCACGGGAGTTTCAGAGTATCGCTCACCCGCTGCGCGTGGACATCTCTCACGCCGGAACTTGGAAGTCAGGAGAAAGCCGCTTTGGCGCCAACCCCTGCGCCACGGGCGCTCCACGGCCTGGCAGGGAGGCCAGTGCGTTCAACTGGGAGGGATCTGGGAGATCATCTCTCTCGCCCGAATGAGGTCACCAGATCCCACCGTCGATAGGTCACTCTCCGCAAAAGTTCGTGGTGCTGCAGACCTGGTTCCTGTCTGCGCTGCTCTGTTCGTCCGAAGAAGTCGAGCGCGCCGTGGTCGCCTCCATGTCGCGACCTTCGTAGGAGGTCTGGTGGACGCGCCAGAAGTAGTTGTGCCGCGCCGACAGATGCTTCCATCCCGGGTGATGCGGCGCCGGGTTGTCAGGTAGGAGGCTGATCCTCGCGGTTGAGTCAAAGACCACCCGGTCCGCCGCCGCCAGATGTCCACAAGAACGTGTCGCCTTTGCGTAGATGGACCAGCACCATCAGGGCTTGCTGCCCGGGGTTGAGCGGCCGCCAGGCCGATTCGATCGCTTTGCGGTGCCGCTGGATCACTCCGGCCAGGTAGTTCTGCGTCGGACGCGACAGACCGACGGCAGCGCGGTAGAACAGCCCCCATCGCGATCATGCTGTGATCGGTGTCCGCCCCGCCGGATGAAAAGGCTCAATGTAAAGGCAGCGGCTGAGTGAGTTGCTTCGCCTCCAAAGGAGGCTCTCGTCCCTGGTGCCTCAGATTGGTAACCGGATCAGCTTTCGCAGTTTCCCCGTGGCGTCGCGACGGCGAACGTCGTGCTAAATGGCCTGTCTGTGTAGAGACCTAGAAGCGTTGACCGTACCTTTTATTGCCGTTTCGGTTGAGGTGGAAGAGGAATGAAGCCGCTGGTGCGTGCCGCGTAGTCGGCGTAGCCCGGTCGGGTGCGGGCCATGCGGGTCTCCAGGAGCGGCTTGCCGGTGCCCTTGGCAAGTAGCAGGGTCATCGCCACGGGCGACAGGACGGTGAGCGGTCCGGTCCACTCGTCGCAGGTGGTGAGGAACAGGCCCCACCAGACGAGCGCGTCGCCGAAGTAGTTGGGGTGCCGGGTGTATCGCCACAGTCCCCGGTCCATGACGCGGCCCTTGTTCGCCGGGGCGGCCGCGAAGCGGGAGAGCTGGAAGTCGCCGATCGCCTCGAAGGCCAGGCCGATCGCCCAGACGACCACACCGGCGTACAGCGCGATGCCTGGCGCGCCGTTCTGGAACATGGCCACTTGGATGGGCAGCGACACGAACCACAGGACGACGCCCTGGGGGAGGTACACCTTTCGCAGGGCGTACAGGTTCCTGCTGCCGGGAGCCTTCGAGAGCAGGTCCTCATAGCGCGGGTCCTCTCCGCCGCCCCTGGCACGGTGGGCGATGTGCGCGGCCAGGCGCAGGCCCCAGGCGAGCGTCATCGCCAGGACGGTCCAGCGGCGCGCGGCGTCTCCGTGGCCCGCCGAGACGCCCGCGCCGACGGCCGCCACGGCGCAGAAGCCGAGACCCCAGGCGACGTCGATGACGCTGTGCCGGCCGAGCCGGGACGCCACCGCGAACGTCACCGCGAGCACGGCGGCGACGGCCGCCGCCGTGCAGGCCAGGCTCCACCAGAACGTCATGAGGGGCCCGTGCCGTAAGCGCCTTCGGCGCCGTCCGCGGTGGAGCCGAGGTCGGAGCGCGCCGGCGGCAGGCCGCTGCGGCCTGCGGCATCCGGGCGGACGGCCAGGATCTGGTCGACGCCCATCCGCCCCTGCTCGAACGCCAGGCCGCCGCCCGCCAGGTAGAGCCGCCACACCCGGGCCGTCTCTTCGCCCGCGACCGCGACGATCTCCTCGTGCCGGTCCTCGAAGGTCCGTCGCCACTCCTGGACGGTCCGGACGTAGTGTTCGCGCAGCCCGTGCACGTCGGCGACCTCGAGCCCGGCCGACTCCAGCAGCGCGATGGTCTCGCCGACGGGGCGCATGTGCATGTCGGGTGCGATGTAGCGCTCGATGAACGCGCCGCCGCCGGGGGCGCGGGCGCCGCGCGACATCTGCTGGACCAGCACCCGCCCGCGCGGCCGGACGAGCCGGTGCAGCGCGGCGGCGAACCCGGGGTAGCCGCGCCGCCCGACGTGCTCGCCCATCTCGATCGAGGCGACGGCGTCATAGGGACCGCCGCCGATGTCGCGGTAGTGCCGGAGGCGGATCTCGACGGGCAGCCCGGCGGCGCGCTCGCGGGCGGCCGAGGCCTGCTCGCGCGACAGGGTGACGCCCGTGACGTGCGCGCCGTACTCGCGGGCGGCGTGCACGGCGAGCGCGCCCCAGCCGCAGCCGACGTCGAGCAGCCGCATGCCGGGCCGGAGCCCGAGCTTGCGGCACACCAGGTCGAGCTTGGCGCGCTGAGCCTGCGCCAGGTCCAGGTCCGGGCGCTCCCAGTAGGCGCACGAGTAGACCATCCGCGGGTCCAGGACGAGCGCGTAGAAGTCGTTGGACAGGTCGTAGTGGTGGGCGATGGCGGCGCCGTCGCGGGCGCGGGAGTGCAGGCGGCCCCGGAGCCGGGCCTCGCCGCCGGGCGGCGCCGGCGGCCGCCCGGCGGCGCCGAGCACCAGCAGGGCACGGGCCGCGGCGAGCAGCGTCGCCGGTGACGGGCGTCCGGCGCGGGCTGCGGCCCGCACTCGCCGCAGCCCGTCCAGTAGGTCACCGTCCACGTCCAGGTCGCCGGCGACGTAGGCGCGGGCCAAGCCGAGTTCGCCGGGTGCGCTCACGAGCCGGCGCAGGGCGTCCGGTGAGCGCAGCACGACGGTGGGCGCGGCAGCCGGACCGGTCTCGCTGCCGTCCCACGCGCGCAGCCGGACGGGCGGGGCCCCGCCGAACAGGCCGTCCAGGACGGGGCGGAGCAGTGCCGCCGCGCCGCCCTCGCGGATGGCGGGACGGGGGCCGGTCCGTGTCGTCATCGGTGGTCCTCCGAGCGGGTGAGCAGGAACTGCTGGACGTCGAGGTAGCCGGAGGCGAACCCGGCGAGGGAGTAGGCGAGGTAGAAGTCCCACATGCGGCGGAAGACCGGGTCGAAGCCGAGCGCCGCGACCTGCGGCCCGGACGCGAGGAACCGGTCCCGCCAGCGGCGCAGCGTCTCGGCGTAGTGGGGGCCGAACGAGAGGCGCCCCGCCGGGCCGGGCGGGGCGGGGCGCAGTCCGGCGTCCTCGGCGTGCTCCTCGATCGCCCGGGTGGAGGGGAGCATTCCGCCGGGGAAGATGTACTTCTCGATCCAGGTGTGGGTTCCCCGGGAGGCGAGCATCCGGTCGTGCGGCATCGTGATGGCCTGCACGGCGGCGCGCCCGCCGGGCGCGAGCAGCCGGTGCAGCACCGCGAAGTACTCCGGCCAGTGCCGCATGCCGACCGCCTCGATCATCTCGACGCTGAGCACGGCGTCGTACGCGCCGTGGGCGTCGCGGTAGTCGCGCAGTTCCACGCGGGCCCGGTCGGCGAGGCCGGCGTCGGCGATCCGCGCGGCGGCGAGGTCGCGCTGCTCTCGCGACAGGGTCAGCGACCGCACCCGGGCGCCGCGCCGGGCGGCGCGCAGCGCCAGTTCGCCCCAGCCGGTGCCGATCTCCAGGACGCGGGAGCCGGGCCGCACGGCGGCGAGGTCGAGCAGCCGGTCGATCTTGCGGTGCTGCGCGGCGTCGAGGCTCCCCGCGAGCGTCCCGTCCGGGCGCTCCTCGAACAGCGCGGACGAGTAGGTCATCGACTCGTCCAGGAACAGCGCGAACAGGTCGTTGGACAGGTCGTAGTGGTGGGCGACGTTGCGCCGGGCGCCCTCCGCGCCGCCGTCGTCCTCGTCCGGGCGGGCCCGCACCGCCAGCCGCCGCAGCCGCTGCAGGGGCGGCGGCACGAGCGCGGGCAGGTGCGCGGCGAGCGCCGTGAGCAGTGCGGGCAGGTCGTCGGCCTCCCAGTCGCCCGCCATGTAGGACTCGCCGAAACCGATCAGACCGGAGTCGCCGACGCGGGCGTAGAACGCCGCGGGCCGGACGATCCTCATCACCGGCCTCCCGGGCTCCGCGGGGCCCCGCCGTACGCCCTCGACGCCGATCGCCGACCGGGCCGCCCCGCGGTCGAACAGCCTGCGCGCCACGGCGGCGCGCACACCGTACCGGGGCACCGCGGCGACCCCCGGCCAGGACGCCCGGCCGGCGAGTGCGCTGGTGGTCATGATCGGACCCTCCCCTTGGAGACGGCGCCGGACGGATCGCGGCGGGCCGGACGAGGGTGGGGCCGCATCCCCCGCAGATAGAGCCCGACGCCCTGGACCCGGATACGGACCGCGCCGACCAGCGGCGCGCACGGATGGCGCAGGAACATCCTGAGCAGCCCGGACTTGGTGGCGGGTCGCCGCACGCCCCGCAGCGTGGCGACGAACGGGGGCCCGTCGCCGCGGTGCAGCCTGATCGTGAGGGCGAGTTCCTCACCGGGGACGGGCAGGCTCATCCGGTATACGCCGTCGACCGGGTAGAACGGCGAGACGAAGAACTCCTTCGCCGTCTCCGCCCGTCCGTCCGCGCCGGTGTGCAGGAGATAGCGGTGACGCCCGCCGTAGGTGTTGTGGACCTCGGCTACGACGCAGCGCAGGTCGCCGGAGGCGGCGAAGCACCAGTACACGGTGAGTGGGTTGAACACGTGTCCGAGGACGCGCGCGTGGGTGAGCATCAGCGTCTGGCCGCCGCCCGTCCGAATGCCGTGTTCGGCGAGGAAGCCGTCAAGGCCGTCGCGGATGGACCGGGCGGGATCACCGGCATGGTCACGGGCGCGGAAGTCCGCCAGCACGCGCATCGGCCAGCGCGGGGACGGGAGCGCGTCCAGATCGACCAGCCACAGGTACGTCCTGTAGCGGAAGGCATGGCGCACCGGGGCGGGGCGCGTGTGCGCGAGCGTGCACGCGTACAGCGCCGGTACGGTCACCGCAGGATGCGCTGTCACCACGCACCGCCCAGCGACACGGCCGCCTGGACTCCCGAACGACAGCCGTCCTCGTGGAACCCCCATCCGTGGTAAGCGCCCGCATAGGCGAGCACACCGTCGTTCAGAGCGGGAAGCCTGTGCTGCGCCGCCACCGACTCCGGCGTGTAGATCGGGTGTGCGTACTCCATGCGGGCCAGGACGTGGTCGTCGGCGATGTCGCCGTTCAACGTGACGATGTGCGGCCGTTCGCCGGGCAGCCCCTGCAGCAGGTTCATGTCGTAGTGGACGCGGACGTGACGTGGCCGCGCGGTGCAGGAGTCCATCGAATAGTTCCAAGCCGCGCGCGCTCGGCGGGCGCGAGGGAGGACGCGGGCGTCGGTGTGCAGGACGGTCGGGTTGCGGGAGTAGTCGAACGCGCCGAGGATGTCGCGCTCGGCGCGGGTCGCGTCCACCCGCATGGCCAGCGCCTGGTCCGGATGCGTGGCTATGACGGCGCCGTCGAACACCGCCGCGCCGTCCGCTCCGTCGCGGACCTCGACGCCGTCCGCGACACGGCGCACCGCCCGTACCGGCGTGGCGGTCCGCACGGCGGTGAGGGGCTTGACGGCCTGCTCCACATACGTCCGAGAACCGCCGACCACGGTCTTCCACTGATGTGAGCCCTTCACCGAGAGCATCCCGTGGTGCGCCAGGAAGGTGAACAGGTAGCGGGCCGGGTAGCGGTCCGCGACGGCGGGCGCGGACGACCAGACCGCCGCGACGAGCGGCGTCATGAAATGCGCGCGGAAGTAGGGGGAGAACTCGCCGGCGTCCAGAAAGGCCGTGAGCGTCCGCTCGTCACCGGCGTCGTCGAGGACCGCGCGGGCCGCGCGGTGGAAACGCGGCACCTCGGCGAGCATCCGCAGGTACCGGAAGCGCAGCGCGGCGGAAGGCCGCGCGAACACCCCCGCCGCGCCGCGCGCCCCCGCGTACTCCAGCCCGCATCCGGCGCAGCTCACCGACAGGCTCATCTCGGCGTCCCTGGTCGTCACCCCGAGTTCGCCGAACAGCCGGACCAGGGACGGGTACGTGCGGTCGTTGTGCACGATGAAGCCGCTGTCAACCGCGAGGAGCCCTTCGCCGGTGGCGACATCGTGGGTGTGGGCGTGGCCGCCCAGCCGGCTGTCCGCCTCGTACAGGGTGACGTCGCAGGACCTGCGCAGGATGTGCGCGGCGGTCAATCCGGAGACCCCGGCCCCGACCACCGCGACCGCCCGCCGACCGTTCGCCACAGGCATGTTCTCCCTCCAGAGCCGGGGGCCTTTGGGGCCGATTTCGTCCCTAGTTCGGAGTCGCGCGCCGGCTGGACGGCTCGGCGATGGTGTGTTCTGGGTCACACTCCTGGGTTGTGCGGTGAGCGGCGTTGTTTGCCGAAGGTCGCCGTTTCCTTTTCTTTTCCATGCCCATCCCCGTGCCGGTGTTCTCCGAATGTCGAATGAAGACACCCGGGCGACGACATCCAAGTCCGTTTTAGGGTGGTATCGAGAGGAATTCAACTATCGTGATAAAAGTAAGTAAGCCGGTGGCCGCCGCTGCCGGGGCGGGGGTGATCGCGGCTGGAGGGCTGGTCGCCGTCGTCGCGCTGAGGCCGGCGCCATCCAGCGCGTCCAGCCACCGCGAGGCGCCGCTGATCGCGGGTGACCCACAGGCCGACAACACCGACCTGTACGCCTTCACCAGTCCTGACAGGCCCGACACGGTGTCGCTGGTGGCCAACTGGATTCCGTTCCAGGAACCGAACGGCGGACCGAACTTCTATCCGTTCGCCACCGGGGCGCGCTACAACATCAAGATCGACAATGACGGTGATGCCGAACCCGACATCGTCTACCGCTGGACGTTCCGGAACGAGGACCGGCGCGGCAACAAGACGTTCCTGTACAACAACGGACCAGTGACGTCGCTCGACGACCCCAATCTGCTGTTCCGCCAGCACTACACGCTGCAGCGGATCACTCGTAAGGGCACTCGCACGCTGGTCCGCGACGCTCTCGCCGCGCCCTCGCGGACGGGCGCGGCGTCAATGCCCGACTACGGGACGCTGCGCCGGCAGGCGACGCGGCAGCTCGCGGGCGGTGCCCGTACCTACGCCGGGCAGGCCGACGACTCCTTCTTCCTCGACCTGCGGGTCTTCGACCTGCTCTACGGCGGGAACCTCAAGGAACGGGGCAACGACACCCTGCGCGGCTACAACGTCAACACCATCGCGCTCCAAGTCCCCAAGAAGGACCTCGCGCTCAAGGGTGACCCGGGCCGCAACCCGGTCGTCGGGATCTGGTCGACCACCGACCGCCGCGGCGCGCCGGCGAGGCTCGGTCACCACCGCGCGGGCGGCTACCACCAGGTCTCGCGACTGGGCAACCCGCTGGTCAACGAGGTCGTCTCGTCAGCCGGGCTGAAGGACGCCTTCAACCGTCTCGCCCCGGACAAGGACCACACGGTCAAGCCGCTGGTGAAGCGGGTCCTGGAACCTGAGGTCCCCGTCCTGGTGGAGAAGATCTACGGCGTCAAGGCGCCGCCGACCCCGCGCCGGGACCTGTTCGAGATCTTCCTGACCGGCCTGGCCAAGAAGACCGGCGGGCCGCTCCAGGCCGACCTCAACTCCCAACTGCTCAACAAGGACGCCCGCGGTGCGCGGTTCACACCCGCCGAGATGCTGCGGCTGAACATGGCCGTCCCGGTCACCCGCGACCCGAACCGGCTCGGCGTTCTGGCCGGTGACCTGCAGGGCTTCCCGAACGGGCGGCGGCTGACCGACGACGTCGTCGACATCGAACTCCAGGCCCTGGAGGGCGCGGCCCAGACCGGGCGGCTCGTCCCGGCCCTGGCCGACGGCGACCGCGTCAATCGCAACGACACGCCGTTCGGCGGGACGTTCCCGTACGTGGCGCTGCCGCAAACCGCCGCGGTCAACCAGGCCGGCTGAGCAGACGGGGTGCAGGAGGCCGCCGCCTCCTGCACCCCTCATCCGAGAGGGAAACGTGCTGTCCACATCAAAGCTCAGACATGCGGCCTTCCTGCTGCTCCCGGCCACGGCGCTGGCCGTCGCCTCGATCGCGGTCGTGGGCGTCGTGCGCGGGCCAGCGCCCGCGCGCCGCGATCCCGGCCCCGCCGCATCCGCGCGGCCGGCGGACGCGGCGGCGGGCGCCATCGCGCGCTACCAGCGGACGCTCCGGGGCACACCCGGCGACTACGCGACATGGGCGGCGCTGGGCGCGGCCTACGTGCAGCAGGCCAGGATCACCGTCGACCCGGCGTACTACGCCAGGGCCGAAGGCGCGCTACGCCGGTCCCTGGCGCTGAACGCGGCCGGCAACCACCGAGCGATGATCGCCATGGCCGCGCTGGCCAACGCCCGCCACGAGTTCACCGACGCCGTCCGCTGGGGCCGGCGGGCCGAGCGGATCGACCCGGCCAGCCCCGAACTGTACGGCGTGCTCACCGACGCCTACACCCAGCTCGGCGACTACCCGGCCGCGACCGCCGCCGTGGCCCGCATGAACGATCTGGGCCCCGGCGTCGCGGCGTTCACCCGCGCTTCCTACGAACTTGAGACGCACGGCGACGACGCGGGCGCCCGCCGGGTGCTGACGCAGGCGGCCGAGGACGCCTACACCCCGTCGGACGTCGCGTACTGCCGCTACTACCTGGGTGAACTCGCCCTGCACTCCGGCGACCTGGAGGAGGCCGTCCGCCAGTACCAGGCGGCCCGCAGCGCCGATCCCACCTACGTCCCCGCCGCGCAGGGCATAGCCAAGACCCAGGCCCTGCGCGGAGACCTCGCGGGAGCGATCAACGGCTACCGTGACGTGGTGGGCCGCGTCCCGCAGCCGCAGTACATCGCCGAGTACATCGAGTTGCTCCGCGCGGCCGGTCGCACCGGCGAGGCCGCCGAACAGCATCGGCTGCTGCTCGCCCAACGCGGGCTGATGGCCGGCAACGGCGTCGTGGACGATCTGAGCGCGTCCGAGTACGCCGCCAGCGCAGGCGACGCGGCCGGGGCGCTGCGGCACGCCCGCGCGGAGTGGGCGCGCCGCCGGAGCGTCGTCGTGGCCGACGCCCTCGCCTGGGCGCTGCACCTCAGCGGCCGCGACCGGCGGGCACTGCGACACGCCGAGCAGGCGACCCGCCTTGGCTGGCGCAACGCACTGTTCTACAGCCACCGGGCCGAGATCCACGCAGCCCTCGGCGACCACAACGCAGCCCGCCGGGACCGCGCGACGGCCCGGCGCATCAATCCGCACCTCGACCTGAGATTCCCCGCGATCGGCAGAGCATCATGACCCGAGCCGACCCAGGCACCGCCCTGAACGGACACCCCCAGCCGACGTCTCGGCCGTGCGGCCGGACGTGCCGCCCGGCCGCACGGGCCGCAGCACGAACCGCGCCAGGCCGCGCCGGACTATCGGCCGCTCCGGCGTTGATCTTCGCCCTGATCGCGGTGATCTGTTGGGGACCTCCCCTCCCCGCCAACGCCGGCACCTTGTTGCCCCACCATCCGCTGGGCAACTTCACCGTCAACCACTACGACGGGCTGCGGCTGGAGACCGACCGCATCGAGGACACCGCGATCGTCGACTCCGCGGAAATCCCCACCCTCCAGGAGCGCGGCGCGGTCGACACCGACCGGGACGGGACGGTCAGCGCACCTGAGGCGGCCCGCTACGCCGAGCGGCAGTGCGCAGCCGCCGCCCGAGCCAAGCCGCTGACCGTAGGAAACAGGACGGTCGCCTGGCGGCCGACGGCCACCTCCTACACCCGCGTCCCCGGCTCGGCAGGACTGCCCACCAGTCGCCTGACCTGCACGCTCTCGGCGCCCGCCACCATAACGGCGGCCACACGGATCCACTTCAGCGACACCTTCCGCAACGACCGGATCGGCTGGCACGAGATCACCGCCACCGGCAAGGGGGTGCGGATCGACCGCTCGCCCGTCCCCGCGAGCAGCATCAGCGACCAACTGCGCCACTACCCCAGCGACCTGCTCACCTCGCCACTGGATGTCCGATCGGCAACCCTCGACGTCCGACCCGGCACCGGCTCGTCCTTCGCACGACTACCCGGGCTGCCCACAGCCGGGCCCTTCACCCGAACCCTCGGACACCTCACCACCTACTTCAACTCCCTGGTGGGAGCCCGGCACCTGTCCCTGAGCGTCGCCCTGCTCGCCGTTGCTCTCGCCGCCGTCATCGGCGCCGGACACGCCGCGCTCCCCGGCCACGGCAAGACGGTCATGGCCGCCTACATCGCCGGACGCCGGGGCAGGGCCCGCGACGCCATCATCCTCGGCGCCACCGTCACCCTCACCCACACCGGCGGCGTCCTGATCCTGGGCCTGCTGCTCTCGACCTCGGCAGCCCTGGCCGGAGAAACCATGCTCGCCTACCTCGGCGTCGCCAGCGGCCTCCTGGTCGCCGCCATCGGCATCGGACTCCTCCGCTCAGCCTGGCGCACACACCACAACCGCCACCCCCACGCCCACGCCCACGGGCACGGCCACAGGCACGGCCACGGCCACGGCCACGGCCACGGGCACGGGCACGGGCACGGCCACGGCCACGGGCGCTTCGGCAAAGCCGGACTGATCGGGTTAGGACTCTCCGGCGGCCTGGTACCCAGCCCGTCCGCGCTGGTGGTACTGCTAGGCACGATCGCCCTTGGCCGGACGTTCTTCGGAGCCGGTCTCGTCCTCGCCTACGGAATCGGCATGGCCGCCACCCTCACCGCAGCGGGCCTCACCCTCATCCGCCTGCAAAGCATGCTGGGCCGGACCTCCCTCACCCGCAAAGCGAAGTGCTTGAGCCGCCTCGTTCCCTTCGCAACCGCCGCGCTGGTCATCGTGGTCGGCCTCGGCCTGATGCTGCGCAGCTTCAACGGCTCGGTGTAGGCCGACACCCCATGACCACCATCAGGGTCCGAGTCGATGCGGAGGGTGATGACGAGTGGTGATCGATGTGATCGTCCCGTGCCTCAGCCAGGCCGAAGCCCCGCCGTGTGGGCACTGTCGCGAATGCCCCGCAACGGCGGAGGAGCTGACAGGTGTCGACAACGCACCCGACACCGAGCCACAGACCGATACCGAGACCTTCGCCGTAACCGGCGCCAAGCAGACTCTCGGTGGCCGGTCCGCCGCGGGGGTCCGCGCTCTTGGCACCCGAGCCGCCGAGGGGACCGTCCCGGCATGATCGGCGAACTGTTCGAGGAGGCGCTGTATGGCAGCGCACGGGTGGAGATCGAACACCTCGACGGCCGACGGCGGCGCTGGCCCACCGCGGACTTCCAGTACTCGGCATCGACGCGGCACCGCGCGCGGTCGAACTGGCCATCGCGGCCGGCGCCCCGACCCTGTGTCGAGACGTGTTCGGCCGCGTGCCAGGCGCCGGGCGATGGCGGACGATCCTGCTTGCCGCCGGAAACATCGGCATCGGCGGCGACCCCGCAGCACTGCTGCGCCGCGTCCTGAGACTGCTGGGGCCAGGCGGCCAAGTGTTGATCGAAGTCGACCCGCCCGGCACGAGCTCACGAACCGAGCCGATGCGGCTGCGTTCAGCCCGGGCGATCGGCGATTGGTTTCCCTGGGCTCATGTTTCCACCGATGGCGCCGACGCGCTGGCCGCCTCATGCGATGCGGCCGTCACCGAGCGAAGGGAGGAGGCGGACCGCTGGTTCGTCGCCCTCCACCGCCCGGCAACCAGCACCACACTTCCCGGAGAATGTGGTGGAGGCGAACAGGACACCGCACGCCGGGGGCGCCATCAACAACGCTCACGAAGAGATTCCCCCGGTTAGTACCAGCAACGGGAGTGATGGACGTTCAGCCGGCCAGATCGCGTTCACATTTCCCATGGCCATCAGGTGTGTTGAGCGACCAGGCGGAGATGGCATCCCGATTCGGGGAGTGTCGAGTCAACGGCGGATCCGATGATCAAGGAGACGCCAGGTGACCGACAGCATCGTTGGGGACGAGTCCGCTGAGCAGCCGGTCCGGGCGCCGCAGGGGGCGGTCCAGCCCGTTTCGGAACCGCCGAGCGGACAACGAGCCAACATCTCTGTGCCCGGCGCCCACGCGGTCATGCGGCGAGCCCGGCGCGGACTGCCCGAGCGGGCAGGACGATGAGCGCGCGGTCGAGCCCGGTGGCGCGGAGCAGCGCGGCGACCTGCGGGCCGGGGGCGGCCAGGCGCAGGGTGATGCCGAGTCCGGCGGCGCGGCGGCGGATGCCGATCAGCACGGCCAGTCCGGCCGCGTCGGCGGACGTCACCGTGCTCAGGTCGAGTATCAGCAAGCGGCCGCTGGGCCGCAACGCGTCGATCAGGTGTTCGCGCAGCGCTGCTGCGGCGGCACCGTCCAGGGCGCCCGACAACGCGACGATGGTGTGACCGGGGCGCCGGTGAGCGGGCATCCGCACCTCGTGGGGGCCTCGTACGAGATCTGCGGCGGCGGGCGGGGTGGTGGTGAAGGTGGTCATGGTGATCTCCGTTCGGAGAGGGGCGGAGGTTCCGTGCCCGGGCGGCCGCCCGACGGGCCGGCCGGGCAACGGGTCGGATCAGCGTGTCGCCGGGTCTCCTCGAAGGCGCCCGCCCTCGGATTCCCAAGCGTCCTCCGAGGCGTTCTGGGTGCCGGCCCGGTCCGGTCGGCCGGGTGCCGCGGTGAGGGCGGCCAGCAGGCCGGGGGTGTGCAGATGGTTGGCGGGGTGGGACGCCAGTTCCATCACCGCCTCGGCTTCGGTGCGGGTCGTGGAGACCGGGACGGTGAGCAGGTCGACGCGCCGCCCGTCGGCATGGATCGCGGTGAGGAGCCCGGCGGGAAGCGAGTCGAACCAGCTCAGCCGCACCATTCTGCTGTCGGCCGGGCCGTCGATCCGCAGCCGGCGCGGTCGGCTGTCCCAGTCGTCCATCCGCAGCAGGACGTGGGTGATGGGACGGTGGTCGTCGATGGGGCCGTGGTCCTGCAGCGCCAGGACCAGCCCCGGCAGCTCCGCGACCGGGTCGGCCGAGCGGGGCCACCAGGCGCCGTCCAGCGCGGTCCGCACCGAGCCGGGAGGAGCCGCGGGACGCAGCCGCAGCCGTGGGGTCGAGGGTGGTGACAGGCTGATCGTTGTGCGGCGTTCGGTGGTGGTCCACATGGCCGGCACCTTCTTTTGGATTTCGATCGATGCGGCGAGCCGGTTCCTCATCGGAGGCGCTTGCGCGTCAGCGGCCGCGTTGGGCGAGGCGGGCGGTGCCCAGAATCAGGGGGACCGCGAGTCCGGCGGCCATCGCGGCCAGGAGCACGACCGCCAGCGGCAGGACACCGCTGATGCCGGCGAAGGAGGTTCGCGCGTCGCCGGTGTTGCTTACCACGACCACCATGAAGACGGCCGAGATGACCGCGACGGCCAACATCCCGGGCCACGCCACGCTGGTGCGGGTCACCGTCACCGTCTGCGGGGCCGACCGGGTCTTGCGCTGTCCGGGCGAGCTGGGGCCGGGCCGGAAGCCCGCGCCGGGACGGCCGCTGGTGCGAGGCTCGTACGAATTCGGCATGACTCCCCCTCTCGGGGGCGAGCCGGTGTGACGGAACAACCTCAGAATGAGGACGTCATCGTTGCCGGATAATTTGATCCTACCCGACGATTCATGAATATTTGCAATTCTCTAAAGAGATTTCTTTTGAAGGTGTGCAGGGACACGGGATCAGGATTCATTCGAGCTCCGGGCGGGCGGTCATCGGTGCGAGTGATGGCGTGTGCGCGCTTTGCCTGTTTCCCGCCTTCAGGCCGTCCGACTTGAATGAGAAACAGCCGGTCACCGCTGGGGGCTGCGCCCGGCTGGTCCAGGACCGTCCGCTCCTCCCCGAGCCGGCCGGTCCTGGACCATGGCCGACCCGTGGTGAGGCGAGACCTTTGGTCGGGTTGCTGAACAGGAAGTGAGCCCCATGACCGTCCGAGACCGGGTCTCCCCGATCCGAACCTCGAAATGCAGCCCCCCTCCCGGCGCGCCGGACTGGGCCGACCACGAACAGCGGCCCTCGAACGCGGACGCCGCCTCGCCGGCGGTCGTGTCCGTCGGCCTGCCGGCGCCTGCACCGCGTTCCGTCCAGCAGGCACGCGCCTTCCTGACCCCCGCCACGCCACCGGCGTGGACGAGTTTCTCTGGCAGTCCAGGGAACGGCCGATGCCCGACCGCGACGCCATCGGCGCGGTCCTCGACGCCGGCGACCGGGCCCAGCACGGAAACGGCGACAGTCCCGAGCCGGTCGAGGTCGCTGCGGTACTGCTGGTGCTGGGCGCGGTTCGCCTGGATCTGGACCAGACCGAGGCGCGCCTGCTCAGCACCGCCCAAGCCGCGGGCCTGAGCTTCGAACAGATCGCCGCCGTCCTCGGCCTCGGCGTCGAGGAGACAGAGGAGCGCTACCGGCAACTCAAACCCCGCCTGGACGAACCGGCCGCCGCACCGTCCCCGGCACCGCCGCCCCGCGCCGGCGCTTCCGGCAGATCCCCCCACCGTCCGGGCACACGGCCCACGGATCAGCCGACCTGGGACGAATTGGACGACGAAGACTGGGGAAACTGATTCAACCGGAAATGAAGGAGTCCCAATGACCCTTTTTCATCCTCGGGCGGGGTCGATTGATCACAGCATGATCGCGAGTTGATGGAGTCCCCTCGGACGCAGAGAAGCCCCTGGTAGACGGGTTGATCACCACAACCACATCGTCTCACCAGGAGCTTCTGCATGCTGTTCTATCGTGCCGCCGTGGATTTGTCGCGTCCGACGCTGAACTATGTGGCGGGGGTCGTCCGTCGCCACCGCCGGGCGATCAGGTCGCGGTGGCGGCTGCCGAACCCCGGCCAGCAGGCCCTCCTGGCGCTGGTGCACCTGCGCAAGGGTGAGACGTTCGCCGAGGCCGCGGCGGGCTTCGGGGTATCGGTGGCCACCGCCTGGCGCTACGTCGAGGAGATCATCGCGCTGCTGTCGGCGCGTTCCCCCAAGCTCGCGGCCGCGTTGCGCAAGGCCAGATCCGACGAGGTGACGCACCTGGTCCTAGACGGAACACTCGTCCACACCGACCGGGTCAAGGCCGACCGCCCCTACTTCTCTGGCAAGCATCGGGTGCACGGGATGAACGTGCAGGTGATCGCGAGCCCGGACGGGACGATCCTGTGGACCTCGGGCGCGATGCCCGGCAAGATCCACGACCTGACCGCCGCCCGCGTCTGGGGAATCCTGCGCGCGCTGCAGAAGGCAGGCATCCTCACCCTGGCCGACAAGGCCTACCAAGGAGCCGAAGCCTCGGTCGTCATCACGCCCTACAAGGGCAAGAACAAGCCCGAGTCGCAGAAGCAGGCCAACCGGGCGCACGCCAAGCTCCGCGGGCCCGGCGAACGTGCGAACGCCCAGCTCAAATCATGGCGAATCCTCCGCAAGTTGCGCTGCAGCCCCAGCAAGGCCGGCCACCTGGTCAAGGCCATCGCCGTCCTGCACAACTACGAGACCACCCGAGGATGAAAAAGGCTCAATGATCCAGATGGCCGACATCAGGGAATGGCGCACCCGCGCCGTCCTCGACTCCGGCGGCCACAAGATCGGCACACTGGAGTCGGTCTACGTCGACACCACAGCACCGACGAGCCCGCCATGGCCACCGTACGGATCGGTCTGCCCACCCGGCACCGCCTGGCCTTCGTCCCCCTGGAAGGCGCGACCGCCGGGCCCGGCTACGTGCGGGTCGCCCACGACAGGTCGCGGGTCAAGCACAGTCCCGCGATCGGCACCGACGACGTGCTATCCGCACAGGACGAGGAGGCCGTCTTCCGGCACTACGGACTGCACTACGAATCCGGCGCCGGCGGCGAGCGTCAGCTCGCCCGCCGCTGAGCGCTCGGCCCCCGAACGAAGGAGTGAAGGCACATGATGGTCTTCGTCCTCGTCGCCGATCTGGTGTTCCTCGGCGTGCGCTCGACCAGGCGCGAACGGCCGCTTCGCTGACCGCCCGCACGGAAGCGGCCCCGACGTCAGTCCGCGTCGTCCGCGGGCGGGTCGAAGCCGACGTGGACGTTCTCGAACCCCTTGTGGCGTTCGGTCTCGGCATAGGAGGCGTAGGCGCGCCGGTCTCCGGCGGTCAGCTCGACATTTGCCGGTGAAGGGCGTCAGCAGGCTCCGGGGCCACAGCCGCCGCTCGCGCACCACGTTGATCTCCGCCCCGACAACGAAGGGGAGCGCGCCCAGATAGATCCACGTCAGCAGGCCGAGCACGATACCGAACATGCCGTAGGTGGCGGTCGCGCCCTCGAGCATGTGGGCGAGCAGGAACGCACCGGCCCATTGCAGGGCCTGCCAGACCAGCGCCGAAACGATCGCCCCCACCCGGACCTGCGCGACAGTGAGCGGCCGGACGGTCAGTACCCGGAACGCCACCGTGAACAGCACGACGTTGACCGCGACCGCCGCCGCGATGGCGGCCGCCCGAACACCGGCACCGAAGACGCCACCGGACGCGGTCACCGCCGACAACAGCGTGGGTCGCCAGGACCGCCCCGCCGCCGACCGCCGGCAACACCAGACTGCGCACCCTGGCGGCGGGCTCATGAGGGACACCAGCATGAGCTGCGCGTTGGTTACTCCAGCTCGGGACGCAACGGCCCGCCGACCGCATGGAGATGGCGCAGCGCCTGCGCGTAGGACTGGAGGAGACCCGTCTCGCAATAGGGACGCCGTGGCGTTTGCTGAAGGCGCGCACGAGCGTCTGCGCGCGGATCACCGACCCCCAACGACAGATCGCCCCGTTGCCGTGGGACAGCAGGTCCATACCGCGTATCGAGAGCCAGAGCGCCGCGAACGCCGTGATCGCCGCCTCCAACTCGTCGGTGTCCTCGGCGACACCGCCAGCTAGAAGGTAGCGGGCCGCGAACTCGCGCAGGTTGTCGTCGAGAAGTACGTGCAAGGGCCACGCGCGTATGAGTATTGAGGGGCAGAGGCAGGCCTTCGTCCGCCTTTGCTGTTGACTGCGCCGCCCCCCACGGCCACCAGATGGGAAGCGCATCGATGATGCCGCCAGCGGGATGCGAGCCTCCGGATTCACTCTGCGGGAGGGTGTTGCTGACTGCTCTGGTGGTCCTGCAGTCGGTTCAGTGGGTGGTATGACCGGCTTGGGTGAGCGAAGAGCGCCCGGGTTCGAGGCTCGACCAAGGTGGACGCATGGCCCGGATCGAGCCGCCGAGCCGCCATCGAGCAGCCACCGGGACAAACCGGCGCATGTCGGGCGAGGGATGAACTGGGCATTCTCGCGTTTCCCCTGGTCGGGGGTGGTGGGTCGCGTGGGACTCGAACCCACAACCTACGGATTAAAAGTCCAGTTCACGGTCGCGTGCGTTGGCTAGGCGCCACCCTGTGTTCTGCCCGCCGCCGCTGCGCCGTCTCGTTACGTCGTCGTCGCTGACGGTCAGATGCAGGGCGCCGTGGCAGATGGCCAGCAGCAGGGATTCGGCCATCAGCCGCACGTGGCTGACGGAGGTGACGAGGCTGGATTCGACGCGGAGCGGCAGGTGCTTGGCGTCGGTGTCGAACTGCTGGGGCGCAGACTCCCAAGGGCGGCGCGTATGGAGGACGATCTGGGTGGCGCACTTGTCGACCACGTTGGACTGGAACTGGTCGATCTCATCGATCACGACCGCATGCGAGGTCCGCACCACGAACTCGCGGATCGTCAGGCCGGTGGTCGGCCGCCCGTCGAGGTTCAGCCCGATTTTGAGCGTGCCGTCGATGAAGTTGTGGAGGTTGGTAACCACCACCGCGGCGTCGCAGGAGGCGTAGACGGGAGCGAACTTCCCGCATTGCGGGATCCACGGGCAGGCGGCGAAGGTGGTGCCGCGCTGTAGGGTCAGGCAGTTCTCCTGCCCGGGAGGGTAGGTGCCGGCGCTGTCGAGGAATCGGGTCTGGGCGCAGCCGTAGGCGAGGACGTCGATGTCGCGGGCCCCGCGTTTTCCCCACTCGCCGGGGGCATGGGGGTCCTCGCGGATCAGGGTGGCGTGCTTGAGGGCACGTTCGTGCCTGCGGCCCCGGCGACATGAGGGGAACGCACGTTGCTGGCTTTTTGAGGTGGCCTTCCTGGTGCAGGTAGTTCAGGTCGGCGGAGATGTCCCACGCGGTGGACAGGGTGGCTTTTACAAGTCGTTCAAGCGAGAGCAGGTCCGATCCCGCACTCGACCGCGTGCCGCTGCTTGTAGTCGTCCTTGTCGAACTCGGGCGGACGGCCACCGCGCCACCGTATCCCGTCGATCAGCTGCCGCCGGGTCCAGATCCGCGGCCGACCCGGCTTCTTGCCCACCGACAGCAACGGCTCCAGCCGCTCCCACTGCCTGCGGTCGCTGGAGTTGGGCGACGCTCCTGGTACCGGCGGCTGCGGAGGGTGGAGGCCTGATAGCTGGGCGTGGCTCGGTTGAATACGGGGAGAGGGCGCGCCAGCGGTTCTCGGGTTTTCTGGTCCTGTGTGAACCGTCCGGGTGCCGGGGGAGACGGCCGGGTTCGCTAACGAACGGCTAACAAACGATCAAGAGGCCGGTTCTCCGTGATGGAGAAACGGCCTCTGAGCTGGTACTTCTTGTCGGGACGGCGGGATTTGAACCCACGACCCCTTGACCCCCAGCTACCGGCGACCAAGATCAGACCGTATATCGCCCAGCGTCAGGCGTCCGTGGGAGTCCGTGAGAGGCCGTCCCGCGCCCTGGACGTTGCTGTACTTCTTGGCTGTACTTCCAGCGCAGTGCTGAGCGTACGGAGCGGGCCCGCAAGCTCTCGGGACGCCGCCCGTCGAGCCATAGCGCAGCCGAAGCCGAAGTCCTTCCCCTCTTGCTGCCGCAGACTGTCGGTGGCAACCGTCATGATGAGCCACGTGTCCTCGAAGCAGGCAAGTCGTCATGTGGTCGACGGTATTGCGCGCCCGGCCAAATTAGGGCAAAGCGTCCGCGATCGCATGCCCGAGTTTGCTGATGACTGGCACCCGACCAATAATGGCGTCGCTACTCCTGAGACGGTGGCATGTACTAGCCATCTATTGGTCGACTGGAAGTGTCGACGTTGCGGCTACGAGTTTCGCGCGACCCCTGCGAATCGATCAACCATCTATAAGTCCAAGGGTGCAGAATTTGGTTGTCGAAGATGTTCGCTGGCGCGACGAGATCTCCCTAAGCCAGGCCGCTCGATCGCTGACAGACTCCCACACCTTGTAGCCGAATGGGACAGGCATGCCAACCTGCCGGCGACCCCTGAAACGGTTAAAGCAGGGTCAAATAAAAAATTCTTCTGGCAATGCTTGCATGAACCGACACATCCACACTACCAAGCGAGTCCGGCGAATCGCCGAAGAAGCGGTTGCCCAGTGTGTGCAGGGCGCGCGGTTGCTCCGACACGAAATCTGGGTGTTGAATATCCTGATGTTGCAAGGCAATGGCATCCGACAAAGAACGCCGAAATTTCTCCCGAGAATCTTCCGCCATATTCGAATCGAAAGGTATGGTGGCTCTGCGCCCGTGGTCACGAGTGGCGGGCAGTGGTGAGTATGCGCACGGGGCAAGGTACTAGCTGTCCTGTCTGCTGTACCTCTCAGCGCTCCGGCCAGGAGGTGCGCCTTTATGCTGAGCTCGCGACGCTTCTGGGTCGAAGTGCGGTGCGTCACAATGTGAGACTTCCTGGACTGTTGCCAAGCGCCGGAAAAGTTGACATTACTATAGAAGCATTCGCGAAAACTGTCGTTATCGAGTTTGACGGGGCCTACTGGCATGCTTCCCGCGGTGACGTTGACCGGCGGAAGGGTATGTTGATCCGCAAGGCAGGCCACCTGTTGATTAGAGTGCGAGAGAAACCGTTGGAACTCCTGGACGCCGATGATGTGAGTGTGCCTATAGGGGCGCCAGTCGAAGAGACCGCGACTTTGGTTCTAAGCCGAATGCTCGAACGAGGCTGGCTGGGTGAAGAATCTACTGGCAAGGCTCGGACTTATATCGGGGCGCGTCGTGCTATTGGAACTTCTCTTGCTGAATCTCTCCTTGCTGATGTTGCATACAGAGACCTAGGGGAGGAGTCTCTCGCCGCCACTCACCCTGGCCTGGTCGCCGAATGGGATTACGAGGCAAATGGGGAGCTTGCGCCGCAACATGTTAGATCGGATAGCAGCAAGGCGGTCGGCTGGATTTGTCCAGTCGGTGACCGTTACAAGCAATCACCGGGTCGCCGTGCAAGGGGCCATGGTTGTCCGTACTGTGCAAATAAGAAAGTCAATTCACGAAACTCCCTTGCCGCATTGCATCCCGATTTGATAAAAGAATGGGATGAGGAGTGCAATTTGCTGACGCCGCAACAGGTGTCTAGCGGAAGTCATAAGCGTGCCTATTGGTGCTGTCGTTCCTGTGGCTGCCGCTGGGGGACTGCGATCAAGAACCGCACGCGCCAAAAAAATCCGTCCGGATGTCCATCCTGCGCGAAGACCAAACGACGTGGGGTCGGGCGCATTGATCGCTTGAACCACATGCAGCCAGCACAATCAAATTCCCACGTCAGTGGAGCCGTAGCTGTGCAGCTAGAACTGCCTATCTAGGACAAGTTCCATAACCTGTTCAGCGCCTGGTCTCCACCCGAGGGCGACCTACATCCTGTGGGCGCACGCCGGCCCGGACACCTGGCCCGCGTCGATCAGGCTAGACGGCCCATGCCTCGGTGGCGATCTTGTGGTGTTCGTCGAGGTAGCTGCTATCCGGCCGCTTTGACGTGGGGAGCTTCAGAGGCTGGCCGTGGAGCGGGGCGAAGTCTGCGTACTTGGGGTTGCGGAGGCGTGGCGCGAGCTGGACCGTCCAGGTGGTGGTGTCGATGGTGAGCAGGCCGCGGTCCAGAAGGGCGTGCAGGTCGCGGCGCAGGAGTAGCCCTCCGTTGGGGTCGTGGTGGGGTGTGGTGGCGTACCGGTAGAGGTGGGCTGCCTCCAGCACCTCCTCGGGCTGGTCGCCGGTGATGGCACAACGCGACCCGTACCGTTCGAGCATTCGCTGGCGGAACTGCTGCTGGCCTACGCGTGCCTTGTGCAGGATGAGGGTGTGACCGCCCGGGATGGGCGGGCGGAGCCCGCCGTCTTCCTTCCACCACAAGGGCCCGGCCCCGGCCGAGCCGGTGAGAGCGGCGCGGATCCCTTCCAGGTCCATCGGGCGGATGGACTGTTGTCCCGACCTGTTGAGGAACAGCCCCTGGATCTGCTGCACTCGCACGAGAGGATCCAGTGGACGCCAGGTCCGCGCGTAGTCAGCCTCGAAGACCGTCACGTCCAAGACGTTGGTGACCGGGGTGTCGAACTCGGCACCGCATCCCGAGCATTTGAAGGTCGGGGTCTTGGTGGTCCGGCGTTTGATCGATGTAGCGGTGCACTGTGGGCAGCGCCGCAGCACCTTCTTGCCCGGCCCTTGCGCGATGTCGTCCACCCAGGCCAGCCCCAGGACCCAGGTCTTGTCGCGCAGCACCACCAGGTCGCCGGGCTGCACCGCCCGGTAGTTGGGCACCGTGTTGTTCCACAGGTACCGCTCACCGAGGACGTCCTCGTAGCCGAGATTCCCGCCGAACTGCTGGTCTGCCTCTTCGACGGTGAGGAAACTCCAAGCCGCAACCATACGGCCGATACTGGCATGTACCGCTGACACTCGCCGGGCACAGACCGAAATGTCGGCGAGGTAGGTCAGGCTACTGGTGTGACCACTTCCGAGTTCGTCGGGCTACTAGCCCCCAGGCTATAGACGAGACGGCCGGCGAGATGCCCCGCACACCGCAGCGAAGCCCTGGTCATCTGCGTGATGACCAGGGCTTCTTCTGTTTCTGCCGACGACGGCTGAGAGGGGGGCAGTCTCCCCTCATCTCCTACGGGCTGCGTTTCAGAAGCGGATCGTCACTCCAGAGAGGTGCGTCCTCCCCACGGTCTGAAGCCGCACCGAGCACCGCTCTGTCCGGCGAACAGTGGCAGTCAAACCAAATGTCGGTCGTTTCAGCGATAATCGTGGGATGAAGCCTGACGACTTCTTCGAGGGTGACGGCTGGCACAGGCGCCTTGACGTTACTCTCCTTCGGCTCGTCCGCAAGGGCCCGCTGGACGGCGTTAGCGACCTGGACGCCGCCTTGGGGCTGACGCAGTTGGCTGAGGAGGGGTTCAACCGGCTTGGCAACTTCGGGCAGCGGTTGGATGACGGCGGGATAGCTGAGGTTCTCCAGAGTCAGCGTGTGGTATTGAGGCGACTTGGAATAGACTTTCGCTTCCCCTTCTACGACTTTCGAGCGTTCTACCGCTACTGCGAGAAACATCAGTTCGCCACATGGGACCACCTTCCTCTGATCAATGAGTTTTTTGCACCAGCACTGGAACGCCTGGAAGAACTGAACGGTCTTAGAGTCAAGGGCAGCGATCTTCCAATTCCGGCTAGACGCATCACCGAGGTCACTCGTCGCCGCATCATGGAGTCAATTAGAGTCACCAACAATGCCTGGCAGTACTTGAACTGGACGGGCTCCATTCTAACTGAAATTGAGTTCCTCGATCAGATATATGATCTCGACTCTCTGCCTAGTAGCGACTCACGCTTCCTTACGGCTCGAAACGACATCTATCAGCATTGCATCAACAATCCTGACGACTTGCCCACTGATTGGATATTTCATGACTGGCGTTTTGGGCTGACGGATAGCGATGATCACCTGCTGAGATTCTTGGCTCAAATGCTGCATCCTGAGGTGCGCCCTGATGCAGAAGAAGTGGAAAGGCTGCGAGTCCGCTTTAATGAGATTCTGCAACACGATGGTTATGAAATCGTCCCGGTGGAGTGGATCAGCGGGGCTCCGGTATTCGGATCTCGCAGGATCGGAGCTGCTACGCCTGGAGCCGTAAAGCAACTGGTTTTTGCCGCGGACGGTCCAAAGCCTAAGATCGTGCTTGCCGACCTCGTGTCTGGCGACATCCGGATCACGGAAAATGAACAGTACTGTCTTGTCTACGATCAACCGATCAAAAGAGCCGGCCTCACCTGGGGGGACCTTCTTGCCTGGTGGCGCACTAGGAGATCTTTTCCTAAGGAAGTGCCTGACGTCGATGTGGGCCGTGATCTCTGGCGGCGACTCTACGCATCGCTACACAAGCTTCCAGAGTCAGCGGAGCGTAGGCAGAGAAGCCCAGAGCAAATGCTTTTTCACACCTACACCGATATGTTCCCAATTAGCGATGCTGGTTCCCGCTTCCCTGCTCTGGTGCCACAAGTATATGTGCATTATGATCCACAGACACGCAGGCAGCGCGGGGGCGCGGATAGCGCGCTTGGGCGCGAACGCATGGATTTTCTTCTTCTACTTTCACACGGCGTCCGGGTTGTGGTGGAGGTAGATGGCAAGCAGCACTACGCCGATGGCAACGGCCTAGCGTCGCCTCGCCTTTATGGCAAAATGGTTGCCTAGGATCGAGCTCTCCGACTCAAGGGCTACGAGGTTTTCCGCTTTGGCGGCCAAGAGTTGTCTGATGTTAACCCTGCCGGTGTCTTGATGCTCAAGAAGTTTTTTGCACAGCTAATCGAGAGATACGGAAACTCGGAGGTCGCCCCGGTTCTGGGGCCCTAAATAGGAGTACGATCGATGGCCATCAACAACATATCGTTCGACGATTCCGAAGATGAGGAGCTGTATGTATTCTCGGGGTACGATCTTGTGCTTGCTTTTCACGACGAAGTGGACTTGGACTGGCGCGAAGTAGCAGAGCGGACGCTCATAGACGAGCGGCGCGGCCTAGTCGTTCTGCAAGTCGCTGCACTCGAAGACCTGATCGACGAATTTATCATGCATCTTGAGGACGATCCCGATCAGGAAAGCTTTTATTCGAGACTGACGAGGAAGACAATCGGGCCCCGCCTGGAATATCTCTTTAAAATGCTCAGAGAACGGGACTTGATGGATGACGAACTGGAGAGCGTGCTCATAGACGTGCGAAAGCTGGTAGAGCGGCGCAATCTTCTCGCACATGGCACTATTCACTTGAGGCCTGTTGGTGATGCGAGAAGAAGCTTCCCAAGAAAGCCAGATTTCGAGCTAGAATGGGTAATTAAAAGCCGTCGTTCGCCAACTCCGCAGCGGTTGACTATGTCTGAACTGCGCGACGATCTACATGAAGCAATAGGTTGCTTCATGGCTATGCTGAAGTGCGCTAACTCGCTAGCATCAAGGACTCCAAAGCCGCAGCATTATAACGGCGGACTCTACCTTTGAACCGCTCATACTCAGGAAGGTTCACAGTAGAGTGCTTCGACGCCTGGTTTTTGCCGGGCCTAGCTCACATGGCGCGAACCAGGACCTATGGCCGACGTGTCGCGGATGTGAAGATAAGTGCGTCTCGCTTCGATATCTGGGCCCGCGGTCATGCCCTGCAAGGGCCAGCCCCGCCTCTTAGGCTTCGAGTCTGCGAAAGTCGATGACTACGACGGTGGCGTTGTCGGGGCCACCATGGTCGATGGCGAGTTGGATCAGTTGATCGGCTGTAGCGGCCGGCGCTGCTGACGAACTAAGCGCAGCGTAGATGAGATCGTTGGGCGCGACTGGGCTTAGCCCATCTGAGCACAGCAGAAACCGATCGCCAGCGCGCAGATTCCTCGTGGTCAGATCGGGAGATCGGCCATCGGCGCGGCCGTCGAGGAAGCGGGCTAGTCGCTCGGGCAAGTGCGGCACGCTGTTGGCATCGGACAGCAGGTTGCCGTAGATGTGATCCTCGGTGATTGGGATCATCTGTGGGGCGCTGCTAGGGCGCAACAGGTAGCCGCGAGAATCGCCCACGTTCGCGAGCACGAACTTCGACCCGGACCACAGTATCGCGACCAGGGTGGTGCCCATTCCCGCCAGTTCTGGCTCAGCTTCGATCTTGTTGCGCAGGGCTGTATTGGCTGCACTGACTGCCTGTCCGGCAACACGTGCGAGGTCCGCCTCGGCGACGGGGCGGTCATAGCGGCGCAGAGCCTCGATCGCAGTGGCGCTCGCTATGTCACCGGCCACGTGGCCGCCCAGGCCGTCGGCGACTGCGAACAGTGATTGGCCCACATAGACCGAGTCTTCATTGCGACGGCGCACGAGACCGACGTGCGTGCGGGCGGCCGCTTCGACCGTCAGGCTCATGCCCGCTCACCTGTCCGTCTGCGTGTCGTCGGAATCCGTAGATTCTTCCGGCCACGGGTCTTGTGCCGACTCATCACGATGCAAGACATGGACGGTCTCGACTCGATCGCTGGCCACGATGTACTCCGTCACCTCTATGGGCTTGTCGTCTCCTCCCGACGTGCCCACCCGCACGATCTCCAGCACCGGCAAGCTGAGCGGGATCTCCAGTAGCCGTGCTTCGTCTTTGGTGGGCATGCGGGCGCGGTGGAGTTCCATCCAGGTGATCGGCCAGTGGCCGGCCTTCTCCAGCCGATACAGCCAGTCCCCGGGGCCAGGTGCTTGGGATGCAACCTCTGGGGCGGCTTCGACGCCACGAGGGTGGATCCACGAGATGTTGATTTGAAACGGAGGTTCGGAGGCGGGGCCGGTCACCCGGAAGCGACGCATTACCGAGCTGCCTACTGGGACACCCAACAGACCCGCGATTCGCGGGTCGGTCAGCGGTTCATATGAGGAGGTTGGTGGGACGTGATGCTTCCACACCTCCTGGCCGGACGCCGATGGGAAGGAGTACCCGGGGCTGTCTGTGGCTACGTTCCGCTTCACCAGGTTCCCTCGTGGCCTGCGTAGCCGCATCATGCCGTGGCGGACGATGCTGCCTCGGCCCTGGACGGCCCAGACGTAGCCTTCCGTTTCCAGAGCTCCGATCGCCCGCGCGATCGTGTCTCGGTTCGCGCCGTACTCGGCGGCGAAGTCGTCTAGCCGTGGGAGCTTGGCTCCCGGTTCCCACTCGCCAGCCTCGATCCGTGCTCTGATCTGGGCGGCGATGTCCAAGTAGCGCGAGTGCACGGCCACCGAGCATCCCCTCCTCTCGCGATTGTCTTGGGATAATCCTTGACAAGCTCTGCCCTGGCCCCAACTATTGTCCCAAGACTATCCCTCGGGAGGTCGCAGGGCGAGGACGGACGCCGAAGCGTCGTCCGAACGTCCTGCCACAACTGCACATGGCATCGGTGGTCGGAGCCCTGGAGCGTCCGGGTTGACGAATCACGAGGTCCCTGGACCGGCACTGATCAGGTGATGCCGCCTAAGCCTTGCAGCGCTTGCGCTGCCTGTCCCGCGCGGGACGGCGGTTCGATCTGAACACGTCGGTCCCCGTACGGGGCGGGGAAGGCAAGCGCCAACATCTGGAGGGCCCTGCCCTATGAGGCACAACGGACAGCCGGTCATTCTCGCCAGCAAGTTGCCTCCGAACCTGATCAGTCTTTCCGAGCGCAGTTGCGCGCTGGTGGTGTGTCCCGGGTGCGGTAAGTGGAAGTCGATCAAGCGGGGGATGGTCACCGCGCATCGTGGCCCCCACGTGCCGGGCGCTGATGCGTGGCCGGCGGAGTTCCGGCCGTCGCCGCCGCGGTGTCCCGGTAGCGGTCAGCGGGTGCGGGTTGACCTGTCCTCCGAGGAGTGGCAGCAGCGGCTCGCGGATGCGAGTCGGGAAGCTGGCCGACGCCGCGCCACACGGGTTATCCCGCGACCGAAGCCGCCCGCTGTGCGGGCCCTGGTCCAGGTCGCCGCCACCTGACCTTCTGGTTTCACTGTCGAGCGCTCCGCCCCGATCGGGCCGGAGCGTTTTGTCTTCTGTTCACCCCTGAGCGAGAGGAAGCCCTGCTCATGTACGTCACAATCGCCGACAGTGATCGGACGCGCGCCGGTTACATTGCCGGTCTGCGCAAGTTGGCCGACCTGCTGGAGGCCCAGCCCGACATCCCGCACTACCAGCACGGGCGGCTCAGTTTCGCCTTGGGCGGTACGGAGGCCAAAGCCGCCGAGACCATCGAGCGGACCGCAGCGGCGCTGACCGCTGCGGGGATCGAGTTCGACCGCCGCGACAACGACCACTCCCAGGGAATCGAGTTCGTGCTGGCCGGGGTCGGCTACGGCTTCTCCCGGGTGCACGACGCGGCGTGGGCCGTGCATAAGGCCCAGCAGTCCTATGAGGAGAACGTCCAGGTCGCGTTGCCGTCCTGAGTGTGCGGCTGATCGGCTTGCCCGATGACGCCGCGGCCGGGATCGCCCGGCTGCGCGAGACCTTCGAGGTGATCGAGGTCTGTTCGCCGCGGCCGTGCCGCGGCGAGTCCGCCCGGGTGCGGGTCTATGTGACGGCCCGCATCCCTGCCCCTGATGCCCGGGACGCCGACGCCTGCCAGCAGTGACGTCCCGGGCCCCTCCCAACAGGAAGGAAGTTCCAACGATGGCCGACGACCCCACCAAGGACAAGTCCTCGACGTGGCCCAACGGCGAGCCCAAGAGCGTGCGGGACGCCTACGACGCCAAGACCGGGAAGAAGAGGTGATCGCCGTGAGCACCTGGAACGAGTGCCCCAAGTGCGGCACGGCCTACGACACTCCCGCCGACGCGGCCCGGTGCTGCAACTGACATCGAGTCTCTGACATCGAGTCCGGGCGGCCCCGCCCCGCTGCGACAGGGGCGCGGCGGGGCGGGGCGGGGCCGTCTCACCCGGTGCCAGACGCCCGGACACCTCGTCATCCGTTCCCCTGCGAGGGGGAGAAGGGAGCGCTGTGCGCGATGACGATCCTGAAGGCGGTGCCGGTCGCGGTCCCGACCGGCCCCGTACCCTCCGCCAACGCCACGACCGGTGTGACAGGCGGGTGTTCCAACTGCGGAAGTGTCCGCAGCGTTCGGGTGCTGCCCGATGGGCGGTACCGGTGCGGGTGCGGACACCGCTGGACGCCCACCGTCCCGCCCACGGCCCGGCCGACGAGCGGGCATTCCGCCGATGGCACGCCGTAGCTCCGCCACGTTCTGGGACCCGTGCGGGGAGCGGTACGGCATCCCCACCTATCCGTGGCGGCAGGCGCCGCCGCACCTGGCTACCCGCCGCCAGCTCGCCGCCGCCGGGCTCCGCCCCGGCGGCTACGTGGTGGCGCAAGTGCTGTGGCGCCGGTGGCGCGGCCAGGGGGTGGCTTACCTGTATGACCGGCGGTGCGCGCTGCCCAAGCGCATCCCGAGCCCCGCGCAGCGTGCCGCGCTGGCCAAAGCGCTGGCCGCGCGGCGTACCTGTCCGCGTTGTCTCACCGATGTGGGTTACGTGCTGCCCCGGCGCCTGGGCTGCTGCCTGGGATGCGCCAACGATTGGGAACGCGACGCCGCCTGACCCCCGCGCTCCCCGCCCCGTGTGCTCGGGCCCGCCGCCACCGCGGCGGGCCCGCCCCTTTCCCTCTCCTGTTCTCTCTGCATCTAGATAAGGACGACCCTGCTATGAGCGTTGACCTGACCGCCGCCACCCGCCGCCGCACTCCCGCCGCCAAGCCCGCCAAGGTCACCGCCCCGGCCGGGGAGAGCACTGCGGCGCGGCTGCTGCCCGATGACGGGATCGTGGATCCGATCGCGATCGAGATCGCCGCGAGCGGTGTCCGCCCGGTCGCTCTCACCCACACCGAACGGGTGCTGGCCGCGGCCCGCATCCTGGCCGCCGGCGGCAGCCAGGCCACCATCACGGCCCGGCTGCACGTGCCCGCCAAGACCGCCCGCACCCTGACCGCCCAGGCCCGCCGCATCGGCGACCCCGGCGACCTGTGGGCCGCCTGACCCGTTCATCCCGCCTTTCTCAGCAAAGGGAGTTGTCCCATGCCCGAACCCGTCCCGTTCTTCCCGCCCCCCGGCCCCAGCGCCGATACCGACGACCTGGCCTGTGACCTAATCCATGACCTGGCGGAGCTGCGCCAGGCCGACCGCCGCCGCACCGTGACCCGTACCGCGTTCGCCGCCGGGTTCGTGCTGATCGGTGCGGCGCTGGCCGCGCCGGTCGTCGCCCAGGTCCCGCCCCGCCAGCTCGGAACCGCGCTGGTGGCAGCGCTGGCGGTAGCCGCGGTCGTCGGTCTGTGCGGCGACGCGTGGCACTCGCTCACCCGCTGCTACGAACTGATCCGCGGCGACGGTCCGGGCGCGCGGCGGCGGATCGTGCGCCGCTGGTATGCACCCGGTTCGACGGTGTGGCGCGCCGACCCGAAGCCGTGGCACGGCCCGCTGGCGGTGCTGGGTTGGGTCGCCGATCCGGCGTGCCGGGTGCCGTGGGCGCTGGTCTACGACGGCACCCCGAGCACGTGTGGCGGCGCCGCGCTGTGGCTGCCGCTGGACGAACTTGCGCCCCACCCGACCTCGCCTCGCCCGGTACCGGGGTTCGAGGTGGTGGTATGAGCTCCCGCCAGGTCCTGGCCCGGCTCGGGCTGATCGATGTGGTGATGCTCGCCGGTATCGCGGCCGGGGTGGTGTGGCTGGTGCTGACGCACTTCACCGCGATCGACCGGGCCGCCGCTGTGATGCTGGCCGGGCTCGCCGCGCTGGCCGCGTTCAGTGCCCTGCACAAGCGGTTGCGGCACACACCCGGCCCGCGCCACACCGCCTTAACCGGTGCCCGCACCTCGCCCCCCACGCCGTCTGGTGATCAGACCTCACGCGAGTGAGGCGTCCGCGGGGCCCGCGCCCCTGACCGACCCGTCCACCGCCCCCGAGCCGCCCCGGCTCGGGGGCGGTGCGGTGAAAGGAGACCGCTTCCATGAACGCCGCCCTGACGTCCCCCGCCCGGGTGAACACCGGCCCCGAACACGCCGGGACGCGTTCACCCCGCACCCCCGCCCCGTTCACGCCCGACCGCGAGCCGTTCACGGCCGAGCGTGACGCGTTCACGCCGGACCCCGGCGCGGTGAACGGTCCGGTGGACGCCGATCAGATCCGTTCAGCCGAGCGTGCGCTGTCGGCAGGGACGTGGCTGATCGTGTTCGGCGCCATGCTCTACTCGGTGCTGACGGTCACCCCGCTGATGCGGGCCCACACCCCCGACCGATGGGACTGGACGGCGCCGATCCTGCCGCTGGTGGTGGACGCCGCCGTGGTGATCGTGGTCCGGCTCGACTCGGTCTTGGCCCGCCTGGGCCACCATGGCGGCCGGTGGCCGGCCGTGCTGCGGTGGATGACCGGCACCATGACCCTGTCGCTCAACGTCGCCGACTCCGCTCTGAAGAAAGACATGGTCGGGGTAGCGGTGCACGCGGTAGCGCCGCTGCTGTTGATCGTGACCGCCGAAACCGGGCTGGCCTACCGGCGGGCTATCACCGCCGCGCTGACCGCCGAGCGCGCCCGCCAGGACGCCGCACGCACAGCGGCCGAGCGGGCCGCAGCCGACCGCGCTGAGGCCGAGCGGCAGCGGGCCCGCGAGGAACGCGAGCATCAGGCCCGGCTGGCCCGCGAACAGCGCGAGCACGAGGCCGCCATGGCGCGCCAGGAAGCCGAGCGCCGCGAGCGCGCCGAGCATGCCGAGCGGGAGCGCGCCGAAGCCGCCGAACGTGAGCGGCGCGCAGAGCGTGAACGCGCCGAACAGGAACGTGAACGCGCCGAGCGTGAACGCGAGCGGCAGCAGGCAGCGGCCGAGCGGCGTGAACGCGAGCGTGAACACGCCCGGCGTGAGGCCGAGCGGCAGCGCGCCGAAGCGGCCGAGCGTGAACGCCGCGCGCTGCTGGCGGCCGGCCCGGTCAACGGCAAGCTGCCCGAGGACCGGGCCCGCCAGGTGGTGGCCGCCGCCTACGACGCCGGCATGTCGGTGCGCAACGCCGCCGAGCGGTGCGGCTGGTCCATCGGCTGGGTCGCAGCCCGCTACCAAGAGCTGCGCGACACCCCGGCCGATCAGCCCGCCACCGTCTGACCCCGTCCCCCATCCGTCGCCGCCCCGGGCCGTGTCTGGCACGCGCCCGGGGCGGCCCTGCGCATGCCCTCCTGTCTGTCTCAATCGAAGGGAACTCATCTCATGGAAGTCGGCAAGTGGATCGTGTTCGCGTTCCTCACCGGAGTGGTCATCGTCGGGTTCAAGACCCGCTCGCTCAAGGGCTGGGAGTTCGCCGCGTCCGGCGCGTTCGTGCTGCTGCTGGACCAGTTGGTGTTCAAAGGCCAGATCTCGACCTGGCTGGGCAACCTGGGCTCCAACGTCAAGGGCGCAGCCGGGAACGCCTCGGCCGGGATGCTGCTGTTCACCCCCGGCGCCTGGCCGCGGGCCCGCCGGTTCGGTGCCCGCATGTGGAAGCACCGCCCCGGCCCGGTAGACCTGGCCACCTACGCGGCGGGAGGCGTGCTGATGCACGTGTGGCTCGGCGCGCCGTGGCTGGTGGCGGCCCTGACCTTCACCGGCCTGCCGATCGCCTTCACCGCGATCAGCGCCGCAACCGCCCCCCAGCCCCGCACCAACGCCCCCACCCGCGCGGCCCACACCGAGCCGGAGGGGGCGGGGGACGGTCCGGTGTGCCCGGTGTGCGGCGACCCCGCCACCACCGTCGACACCAGCCCCGCCAGCGGGGACGGAGCCGGGGCGGGCGGTGTGGAGATGTGGCGGTGCCGCGAGGGGCACCGGTTCGCGCTCACCCCGGACGGGCACGTCCGCGGCCTGACGGTGCGGGAGTGATCGCCCGTGGTCGATCCGATCATCGGCGGGGCCGTGATCTTCCTGGTCCTGACCAGCGGCACAAAGACCGGCCGGTCCGCCGTCCGCAACGCGGGCACCTCCGCTTACAAGGCGACCGGGTGGAAGTCGCCCAGGACCGCGATCGTGCACTACTCCGGCCGCGCCGGGGACAAGACCGGCGCCGCGTTTGCCGCCACCGCCCGCAAGACCCGCAACGCCGCGGTGAAGCTCGCCGAACGCCGCTGGGACAAGCGGGCCGCCAGCGACGACCCGCCCGGCAGCCATCCACCAGTCCGCCGCATCCGGCCTGACCAACCCGCCTCCGACCCTGCCCAAGGCCCCGCCGCCCCGGGCCCGGGTGACACCGGTTCTGCTGGCGCGGGCCCGGCTGGCCCGCCGCCGGCCTGGGGCCGTCCGCCCGAGCCCGTGCCCGTGCCCGCGCCCGCGGCCGGGGCGGCGGGCCCCGCGCCGGGTGACCCCCGCATCCGGGACCCGTTCATCAGCTCGGTCGTTCACGACGACGACACCTACATGCTCAAGCCCGCCACCAAGTTCGCGGCCTGGCCCGCCGCCGGGCCTGCCGTGCCCAGCAGTGGCGGCACGACCGCCCCAGACAGGAGGACCATGTCCGCCCACCACTCGCGGTACCAGGTCGAGTTCGAGAAGCCCACCACCGATGCCGAGTTCCTCGAAAGCTGCGTGACCCTGGCCGACCTGCTGCGCCAGCTGGCCAAGTCGGTCGAGGAATGGGCCGGTGAGGTGTCCAGCCTCGGCCTGCCCAAGCAGGTCACCGCGCCGCTGGACGCCGTCTCCGAGGGCATCGGGGAGGCCGCGACCGCGGTCAACCGGTCCGCGTCGACCTTCGCCGACCTGTTCGAGGACGCCCGCGACATCGCCGCGCGCGGGATGAAGTTCACCGGCGAAGACGCCGCCTGACCCGCCGGGGCCGCACCCGCTGCGGCCCCGGCCCGATCCCGTCCCCGCTCCTGCTGTGTCTCGCACGGCCCCGGCCACCTGGCCGGGGCCGTGCCCCTTTCCCACCCCTGAAGGAGGCTGCCCCGATGGCGCGCCGCACCCGTCAGCACCGTTCCGCCACCAGCTGGCGGGACGCCGCCCACCACAACCCCAACCGCACCCGCCGCGGCCCCACCGCCGGGGCCGTCGCGCTGACCGCTGTCCGTGGCTATGGCCGATGGGTGGCGCGCTCGCCCGACACCCGCGGCCTGGCCAACGCCCTGGCCGTGCTGTATCCGCTCGGTGAGATCGGCCACCAGACCGGCGCTGACCCGCTCATGCTGGGGGCGTTCGCGCCCCCGGCGGCGCTGGCCGCCTGGGTCGGCACCCACAAAAAGCACGCCAGCCCCCGCTACTCGGCCACCGTCGCCGCGACCGCCGCCGGTGTCCCCGCATGGCTGGCCACCGCCGCCCAGCTCGGCATCGTCAACCTGCACACCCTGCTGGCCTACACCGTCTCCGCTTCGGTGACGTGGTCGGCCTACACCTGGTCCGACGTGCTGAAACAGCGGCGCGCATGGGCCCGCGAGCAACTGAAGTGGGAAGAGCTGGCCACCGCCGCCGGGCTGGAAGGCTCCCGCCTGGTCGGCATGGACGACACCCGGCTCGGCGTCCGGTTCCGCGTCGATGTCCGCGCCACCAACAAACGCGCCAGCCAGCTGGCCGGGAACGGCAAGGGCCTGGCCGAAGACATCGCCGCGCAGATCGGCCTGCCCGCCGAACGGGTCCGCATCACCACCGACGACAAGCACGCCGGGATCATCCGCGTCCTGGTCCAGATGACCGACCCCTGGGAAGAGCCCGTGCTGCACCCGGCGATGCCCGCCCACCCCGACCGCGCCACCGTGCCCGCCTCCCGCGAACAGATCGCCGCCGCCCGGCGCTCGATCAAGGGGATGCCGCTGGTGGTCGGAATGGACCCCGACACCGGCAACGACATGACGGTCACCCTCTTCGACCACGAGGGCGGTCACCACGCGTTCATCGTGGCCCCGACCGGCAGCGGGAAGACCACGCTCTACAACAACCTGATCGAACAGGCCACCACCTGCGATGACGTGCTGGTGTGGGGGATCGACCTGGGCAAGGGCACCATCGGTCGGTTCTGGGGCCCGACCCTGGACGCCGACGCCGGTATCAGCGAACAGGACAGGGCCCTAGCCATCCTGCAATGGGCGCGCACCGTGGTCGAGGACCGCTCGCAGGCCAGCGGCGGAAAGAACCACATCCCCAGCCCCACCGAGCCCGTCATCCTGGTGTTCGTCGACGAGCTGGACACCCTCACCGGGATGCACTCACCCATCGCGTATGAGGCCAAAGAGCACGTGGAGCAGCTCTGGCGGCGGGGACGCTCGGCCGGGGTGATCCTGCTGACCGCCTCACAGCGCGGCGTCCAGCAGTACACCGGATCCAAGGACCCCAACGCCAACGCCGACTACCGCATCGTGCTGCGGATGAAGCGCGCCAGCGAGATGGGCAACGCCATCGAGGATTGGGAAGCCGCCGGCATGCCCAACATGGCCACCTACGCCCGCGGCGTGAAAGGCGTCGCCCTGGTGGTGGACGGCGAAAACACCTGGACCGCCGGACGCGTCCGCGACCTGTCCGACCTGAACGCCGTCGAAGACCTCGCCAAGCGCCGCGGCGCACCGGTCGCCACCCTGGAACCGGCCATCGCCGCCAAGCTGCCCGGCTACGCCGACCGGCACCGCACCCCCGCCCACACCGGCGGCCGATCCGGCGGCGCGCCCAGCGGGCACACGCCCGACCACGACCCCGCCCCCACCGCCCTGCCCAAGACAAGGGACGGGTTCGGGGTCGACCCGGGCGACCGTGACGCCGTCGACCGGCTCGCCAGCGAGCTGGTGGCCGAAGTGGAAGCCCGGCTGCGCGACATGCCCGAACCGCCCAAGCAGGGCATCCCGCTGGCCGACCTGGTCAAGGCCAACCAGTCCATCAAGGTCCCCGACGACGCCGCCCGGACCATCCTGGACCTGCTCACCGAACGCGGCCCGGAAGGTGCCCGCCGAGACGAGCTGGTGACCGCCCTGGGCAAGCCCGAGAGCACCGTCAAAAAGTGGCTGGCCGCCATGCGCAGCCACGACCTGATCACCCGACACGGCAGCACCAAAGCCGCCCGCTACTACCTCCCCGACAACCACCCCGACAACCACACACAGTGACCGAACCGGGGCCGACTTGGCCCACGACTTGGACCACGACTCGGCTCCACGACTTGGCTCCAACGCCCCCTATAGAGGGGGCAACGAGCCAAGAGAGCCAAAACCGAGAGAGCCAAAACGGCTCTCACATTCCGTAACCACTCCTGCGGGTCCGCACCCCCGGGACGGCACGGCCACCGCCGCGCCGCCCGGGGGTGTTTCGCATGCCCGCAACCATCTGGAAGGCGCCCAACCATGCCGCTGTCCGCGCTGCACTCCCTCGCTCTGCTTGCCGTCGACACCGCCCCCCAGGACGACCGCGGCGGGCGCGGGTGGCTGCTGCTGATCCTCGCCGCCGCCGTCTACGGCCTCGGCTACGCGATCTCCATCCGCATCCACCCCTACAAGAACTGCCCCCGCTGCAACGGCTCGGGCCGCCACCGGGGCGCCCTGTTCAGCCACGCCTACCGGGCCTGCGACCGATGCGGCGGAAAGGGCCGCGAGTACCGCGCGTTCGCCCACCGCCCCTACGCCCAGAACGAGCACAAGCGCCGGGGTCGTCGATGACCCGCATCGGCCTGGACTGGCAGCACCGGCCGATGCTGTTCCACCCGTCCGGGTGCCTGCTGTGCTGCACCGTCCGCGTCACCAACGCAGGCGGCGGCAACCCCCGCCACCCGGCCAACTGCTCCAACTGCGGGCCGTCCTGGGAACACCGCCGCCCCGACCAGTGCGTCCACTGCCACTGCACCGCCCACTTCCGCGACGACACCGGCCACCCCTGCCACAAGACATGCGCAGAGACCGCCATGCGACCCACCGCACTCAGCGGCCAGCGCGACGCCGACGACGCGGCCGGCACCGTTTGGGGCCTGAAAGGCAACGCCGCATGACCTTTTCACTGCCGCTGTCCCTGGGATCGATGTGCACCGGCTACGGCGGGCTGGACCTAGCCGTCGCCGAGGTGCTCGACGTGGCCCCGGTGTGGGTTGCCGATCCCGCGCCCGGCGCCGCGGCCGTGCTGGCGCACCGGTTCCCCGGTGTGCCCAATCTCGGCGACCTGACCGCCGTCGACTTCGGCCGGGTGCCGCCCGTGGATGTGCTGTGCGCCGGGTTCCCCTGCCAAGACCTGTCCTACGCCGGCCGAGGTGCCGGTATCCGTGAAGGGACCCGTAGTGGACTTTGGCACGTCATCGCCGACGCCGTGGGCGTCCTACGACCCCGCTACCTCGTCCTGAAGAACGTCTCAGCCATCGTTGCCCGGCGTCCCGGACTCGACGTCGTACTCGCCGACCTTGCCGCCCTCGGGTTCACTGCGGAATGGACGTGTCTACGCGCGTCCGACATCGGCGCCCCGCACGCCCGCAACCGCTGGTTCCTGGCTGCTGAAGACCCCCACCGCGCAACTGGCGGTCAACGGCGGCAGCCAGCACCCCGACAAGCGCAGAGCTGGCGGGCACGGCCCGACACTGGCCGACGAGGTGGAGCACCTGCTCCCGACGCCCGCTGCCAGGGACGTCAAAGGGCCGGCGGCGCGCAAGAGCGGCATCCCGCAACTGCCCAACGTCGCCCTGGCGGTATCGGCTGGGGCGCCTACCGCCCCGCGATCGACCGGTGGGAGCACCTCACCGGCCGAACAGCTCCTCATCCCACTGAACCCACCGGACGCAACGGCGCCCACCGGTTGAGCCCCCTCTTCGTCGAATGGCTCATGGGCCTGCCCAACGGATGGGTCACCGACGTCCCCGCACTGTCCCGCAACCAGCAACTCACGCTGCTCGGCAACGGCGTGCTTCCACGCCAGGGCGCCGCCGCCCTAGCGGGCCTGTTCGCCCGCCTGTCCGCCGATCGCACGCCTTAGGAGGGGAACGCAGCATGACCTCCCACCAGCCACCGGCCCCCGGCGTGCTGGCCCGCTACGCGCTGGCCGCCGCCGCGCGCGGCTGGCACGTCTTCCCGCTGGCCCCCGGCGACAAGGAACCGCCCCGCGGGGTGCGGTGGACCAAGGTCGCCACCACCGATCCCGAGGTGATCCGGCGTATCTGGGCACGTCGCCCTTACAACATCGGGATTGCGTGCGGGCCCTCGGGCCTGGTCGTGATCGACCTGGACATGCCCAAGCCCCGCGAGCACCCGCCGGAACGGTGGGCGGTGCCCGGCGTCAACGACGGAACCGACGTGTTCGCCATGGTGTGCGAACAGGCAGGCCAGCCGATGCCGCTGGAGACCTTCCACGTCCGCACCCGCCGCGGCGGGTCTCACCTGTACTTCACCGCGCCCGAGGGCATCCGGCTGACCAACACTTCCGATGACCGCGGGAACGGGCTGGGGTGGAAGGTCGACACCCGCGGCGACGGCGGATACGTCGTCGGCCCCGGCTCCTACGTCGATCTGCCCGACGGCACCGGCACATACGACCCGATCCATACCCCGGCCCCGGCCCCGCTGCCCGGCTGGCTCGCCGAACGGCTCCGACCCGCGCCGCTGCCGCCCCAACGCCCCGTCACGGTGCAGCTGGCGACCGGCAACCGCGGCGCCTACCTGAACAAGGCGGTCACCGCCAGCCTGACCGCGATCGCCGACGCCTCCGAGGGGTGCCGCAACGCCACCTTGTACGGCGCCGCCGTCGCCCTCGGCCAGCTGGTGGCCGGGGGCGCCCTTGACCCCGATGACACCGAGCAACTGCTGACCGCTGCCGCCGTGCGCGCCGGGCTGGCTCTCATGCCTTCCCGTCGGACCGTCCGGTCCGGGTTCCGCGCCGGCACCCAACGCCCTAGGAGCGTCCCCACATGACGACCAAGCCGCACCTGCAAGTCGGCTCCGGCCCCGAGACCATCCGCGTGCTGAAGTCCGAACTCGCCAACGGCGCCCTGCCCGACACCTACGTCTCGGCCGGGTCCCTGGTCCACATGGAGACCGTCTCGGGTGGGCAGACGTCCCCGGCGGCCGACGAGGACTCGCCGCTGCCGGTGACCGCCAGCCCGGTCACTCCGGCCACCCTGGCGGGTCTGCTGGCCGAACACGCCTACGTCTACCGGCTCCGGACTCGCAGGAGCGGTCAGGGCAAGGAAGAGGTGGAGTTCTACGAGGAGGAGGTCACCCCGCCCCGCGAGATCCTGTCCTCGGTCCTGGCCGGGAAGACCTGGCCCGGCCTGGCGCCGCTGCACGGCGTCATCGGTGCCCCCGTGCTCCGCCGAGACGGCACCCTGGTTCAGAAGCCCGGCTATGACCCGGCCACCGGCCTGTATCTGGCGTCCAAGGTGGCGCTGCCGCCGGTCCCCGATCGGCCCCCCGCCCAGCAGGTGGCGGACGCCCGCGACTTCGTGCTGAACCGGTTCCTGCGCGACTTCCCCTGGTCCAGCGCGGCCGACCGCGCCAACTACCTGGCGCTGCTGGTCACCCCGATCCTGCGGCACTTCACCCGGTCGCTGACCCCGTTCGCGCTGATCGACGCGACCATGCCCGCGTCCGGCAAGTCCATCCTGACCGGCGGGCCCGGCATGCTCTACGGCCAGCGCGTCATCCCCTGGGCCTACACCGAAGAGGAACTCCGCAAGTCCATCACCGCCGTGTTCGCCGAACAGGTCGGCGTCGTGGTGTGGGACAACCTGGCCGAAGGCACCGTCATCGACTCGGCCACCCTGGCCCTGCTCGTCACCGCCGGCGTGTGGTCAGACCGCCAGCTGGGCGCGTCCCGCAACGTCGCCACCGTCAACGACCGGCTCTGGATGGCTACCGGAAACAACCTCCAGGTCGGTGGGGACATGGCCTCCCGCACCGTCCGGGTGCACCTGGACCCCAACATGCCGCGGCCTGAGCAGCGCGACCAATCCCGGTTCGGGATCCCGCACCTGGACCAGTGGATCACCGACCCGCGCAACCAGCTCACCGTGCTGTGGCACCTCCTGGTCCTGGTCCTTGACTGGACCGGGAACGGTGCGCCGCGAGCCGACACGCTGTCGATGCGGCAGTTCACGCCGTGGGCGCAAGCTCTCGGCGGGTTCCTGGCCCATCACAGCATTGACGGGTTCCTTGCCAACGCCGCCGACGTCCGCGGCATCGACGAGGACGAGAGCCGTTGGCGCGCGTTCCTGGCCTGCTGGCACGACCTGCACGGCATCGAGCCCATGACCGCCGCCGAGTTGCGCCGATCTGGCGACCCCGACCGGGTCGGCCTGGACGAACACGACCGGTGGGACGGCCAGTTCATCACCACCCACACCGGCCGCCTGCCCAACGCCCTGTCCCTCGGCCGACTGCTCACCGGGCAGGCCGGGCGGTGGCGCGGCGACTACGTCATCCGCTCGGCCAAGCACGACCGGGGCAACCGCAACGTGTTCTGGGTGGAGCACCACGAGCAGTGACCCCGACCCAAAACCGCTGAAACATCCCGGCAACTCGGCAACTCGGCAAACCCGCCATCGACCTGCACAGACTCTTGCCGAGATACAGCGACCCGGCAAAAGTCCATCTCGGCATCTCGGCACCGGTTGCCGAGATAACCCCCGATTGCCGAGATAGCCCGGGGTCGAGCATCCCCATCTCGGCACCCATCACCGCAGGTCAGGCCCACATCTGCCGAGATGCCGAGATGCCGAGATGCTTCAGCCCCTCCCGCGCAGCGCAACGGCCGCCCCCACCTACCGGGACGGCCGTCCCTCGCTCAGCACGTTGAAAGAGCCCCGGCGGACACACGACCAAGCACACCCGCCGGGGCCTCCCTCACAGATGGAGGTCGCCCCATCATGTCCGAACAGCCGCTGACCGTGCCGCCCGACATGCGCCTGTTCAAGGTCGAAGACGCTATGACCCTGCTGTCCCTCGGCCGCAACACCATCTTCGAACTCATCCGCTCCGGCCGCCTGCGATCGGTCAAGGAAGGCCGCTCCCGCCTCATCCCCGGCACCGCCATCACCGAGTACATCCAGCTGCTGGAGCACGAGGCCGAACACGCTGCCTGAGCCTCGCCCCCTACCCGTGAAAGGCCTTAGATGACGAAGACCGCACTCGGCACCCCGGAAGAGCCGGACGCCGCTGGTAAGCGCAAGCAACGGAGTCGCTCCCGCGCCAACGGTGAAGGGTCGATCTTCCCCTACCGCAACGGCTACGCCGCCTACGTGTGGGTGACAACGCCGGCGGGGGAGCGCAAGAAGCGATGGGTCTACGGAAAGACGCGCGACGTCGTCCACGACAAGTACGTCAAGCTGCTGAACGAGGCCAAGCAACGGCCGATCGCCACGACGGTGCCGACTGTCGAGAACTACCTGATCTACTGGCTCAGCGAGGTCATCGAGCCGAATCGTGAAGCCCAGACCTACGCCCAATACGAGACGCTCGCACGCCTCTACGTCATCCCCGCTCTCGGCCGCAAGCGGCTCGACCGGCTGACCGTGCGCGACGTCCAGCAGTGGGTCAACAAGCTGCCGAACACGTGCCAGTGCTGTGCGCAGGGCAAGGATGCCGCACGGCCAGAACAGCACAGCGACCCGCGGAAGCGGCGCCGGTGCTGTGCAGTGGGCAAGTGCTGCAAGGCGTACCCGAGCCGACGGACGATCCAGGCGGCACGAAACACGCTGCGCGCGGCGCTTACCAACGCTCAAACGGAGGAAATCATCTCCCGCAACGTTGCGCGCATGGTGAAGTTGCCGACCATGCGCAAGCGAGCCCGTGGCAAGACGACATGGAGTGTTGAGGAGGCCCGAACCTTCCTGGAGTCTGCCAAAGACCAAGGGGACCCGCTCTATGCCGCATGGGTGCTAATCCTCGTCCTGGGGCTCAGGAAGGGTGAGGTTCTGGGGCTCCGGTGGGAAGACTTGGACCTGGACGCCGGCGAGTTGTCCGTCAGCATGCAACTGCAGCGGGTGCGCGGGCAGCTCATCCACAAGGAGCGCACCAAGACACAGGAATCCACCGACGTGCTACCACTCCCGGCAATCTGCGTGACCGCGCTCCGGATCCGTCAGAAGCGCCAGGAAGCTGAGAACGTTGCCCGCGACCGCAGGTGGGACGGCAAGGGACTCGTCTTCACCACGCGCCAGGGGCGACCGATAGAACCTCGGAACGTCAACCGCAGCTTCCTTCACCGGTGCGAGCGTGCCGGAGTCCGGACGATTCGAGTGCACGACACTCGCCACACGTGCGGCTCCCTGCTCGCCGCGCTTGACGTCCACCCACGGACGGCAATGCAGATCCTCCGACACAGCCAGATCAGTATCACGATGGAGATCTACACCGAAGTGCCCGCAGATATCACCAGAGAGGCCCTGAAGCGCTTGGGAGAGAGTCTCGGTAGACAACAGGAGGGCTAATTGATCAAGTAGGGCATCGTGCGCTAGGTGGGTCCTCCCGTCAGCCTGATCTAGCGCATGGTGCCCATTCCTCCATTGATCCCACGAGAAAGTATGTCCCGTGGCAGCCTGGTACGCATGACACCTGCTGCTGTGGTAGCCCTCGGCGCCCTGCTGTTTACCGTGCTGTCGTTCTGGTTGCTCAACGCTCGGCCTGGGCGACTCAAGTCGTACGAGCCGCACACGTTCGCCGCCATCCTGGGAAGCGCGGTAAGGATCAGGCTTCCGCTTGTTCTGCACAACACGGGGGCGCTGCCGATCATCGTGCAGAACCTTCGCCTGTGCGTACCCGACGACGCACCCTTGCTATGGATCACGACGCGTTCTCAACTCAAGCCAGCGTCCTCTGACAACCACCAGTTCGCTTCTGTCTTCCACGTGCCCGGACGTACCGCGAAAGAGGTGTTTGTGGAGTTCGGGCGGGACGATCCGCTAGCGGCCAAGGACTACCCCGTGCGGGTTGAGGTCAAGCTTGCACACAAAGATCAATGGCAGCCACTCGTCTCGTTTCTTCTGCTGGCAGGTCAGGCCGGGCAACCTGCTTACATCACCTACAGCAACGATCCAGAGATCGTCCCGCGGCGAGAGCTTGAGGCATGAGGGAGCGTCGGAGCGTGTGCGGAGGGACCGCGGCGGCTGTACATCGTGGCTGTACAGACGACTAGAGGCCAGCTCCCGATGATCGGAAGTGGCCTCTGAGCTCTGTCGGGACGGCGGGATTTGAACCCACGACCCCTTGACCCCCAGTCAAGTGCGCTGCCAAACTGCGCTACGTCCCGGTGCCCGTTTGAGCGGGCGTGATTACTCTAGCGCAGTCTGCGGGGTCGTGCGTACCGAGATACGGGGGTGCGGATCTCTGGTAGGCAGGCCTGATGGTGCGTGTGCGGGTGGTGCTGGCCGGGGTCGTGGGTCTGGGCCTGGTGTGCGGGTGCGGGGACGGTGGAGGGGCTCGGCCGGTGAGCGGGAGTCTTGAGTCGAAAGGCGCCGTGCCGCGGGTTTCGGAGAAGCCGTCGAAGGTGCCGGTCGTGCGGGTGCCGGCTGGGGTGCGGGCCTCGTACGAGGTGTTCGATCGGGCTTCGGGGCGGGTGGTGGCCGCTCGGGCGACGCGGCAGACGTTTCGGTCGGCGTCGGTGGTGAAGATCCTTATCGCGTTGGACTACATGGATCGGCACGAGGTGTCGGCGGCCGATCGCCGGTTGCTGGTGCCGATGCTGCGGTCGAGCGACGACGGGGCGGCCACGGAGTTCTGGCGTCGGGGCGGGCAGGGGCGGGTCATCGAGCGGATGGTGCGGAAGGTCGGGTTGGAGGACACCGCGCCGCCGCCCGCGGAGAAGCCCGGGTTCTGGGGGTATACGGCGCTCAGTGCGCGGGACGTCGTGCGGATGTACCGGTATCTGCTGGACGAGGCGCCGGAGGGGCAGCGGGAGTTCGTGCTCCAGCAGTTGCGCAGGTCGACGCCGTGCGGGACGGACGGGTTCGACCAGACGTTCGGGATTCCGCGGGCGGTGAGGCGGCCGTGGGCCGTCAAGCAGGGGTGGTCAGGGTTCGGGGAGACGCCGGCGGAGCCGTGCCACGTGCGGCCGGCGGCGTGGCGGCCCGACCTGGGGCTGGGGCGGCCCGTGCTGCACACGACAGGGGTCGTGGGGGACAGGATCGTGGTGGTGCTGACGCTGCATCCGGCGGGGACGTCGTTCCGGACGGCGGCGGCGCGGATCACCTCGCTGACACGGCAGGTGGCCCGGGCGTGACGTGGGTCACACGGTGTGGCAGGGGTCCGTTTTGAGAGGGTCACCGGAAGCGGTCGAGTTCGGACGCCAACGGAAAACCCGGGCAAAGATCTGGACACTTTACTCAGGGATGGGCGAATAGTCCCTCGCTGACGTATGTAGCTTTTTTCTCCCAGGGGCAGGTGACGCCGAACGGGGGACAGGGTTGGTGGAAGCGGAGGGCATCCAGCCCGGGGTGCACGTTGCGGACCTGGAGGACCTGCGGGGCGCCGCGCACGACCGTGCGGTGCTGGCGGAGGCGCGGGTCGTGCTGGCCCGGCGTCTCGGCGTCCCGCCGGGCGAGGCCCTGCAGCACCTGATCTGGCTCGCGCGCGACCTGGACATGGAGATGGTCGAGGCGGCGTCGCTGCTGGTCAAGGACGGGGGCGGCGGGCCGGTGGGGGCCGTGTTGGCGGGTCGCCGGGCGCCGCGCACGGAGGAGGTCCCCGCGGAGCGCCAGGCCGTCCTGTCGGAGGCCGAGGACGTGCTGCGCCGGGTGACGGCCGAGGACACCGCGGGGGACGCGGAGGTCCTCGCGCGGGTGCCCGAGGATCCGGCGGCGACGGCGGTGCTGGAGGGGGCGCTCGACTCGGCGGCCCATCTGGTCCCGGTGCGGGGGCCGGACGGCAATGTGGCGGACTTCCTCTTCGCGGAGCTCAACGGTGTTGCCAAGGACATGTTCGGGCGGGGCCGGGAGGAGCTGACCGGGCTGCGGCTGCTGCGGACGGATCCGGGTGCGGTGCTCAGCGGCCTGTTCGACGACTATGTCGGGGTGCTGGAGTCCGGGACGCGATTGGAACGTTCCTCGATCCAGTACTCGACGGCTCAGCGCGGCCTGTCCCGCTCGTCGCGGATGAGCGTGCGGTGCGTGCGGGTGCCGACCGGCATCTGCGTGACCTGGCGTTACCACCTGGCCGAGGACCGCATCGCGCGGCGGCTGGAGCGGGTCGAGCGGCTCGCCCTGATCGGGTTCGGGGAGTGGGACCTCGCGACGGGGGAGGCGGACTGGACGCCGCAGATGCTGGCCAACTACGGCCTTTCCCCCGACGAGGTGCCGCCGATGCCGCACGACCTGCCGAAGGTCGTGGCCGACGACGACCTCCCGCTGGTCGAGGAGGCCGTGCAGACGATGTTCTCGCGTCGTGAGCCGGTCGAGGCGGAGCACCGCGTGATCGGCCACGACGGGACGCCCCGCCACCTGTGGGTGTTCGCCGAGCCGGTGCTCGGGGAGTCCGGGCTGCCCGTCTCGATCAACATCGTCTCGCAGGACATCACCCGGCGGCGCGGGGTGGAGCGCGCGCTGGCCGAGACCCGCCGGCAGATGCTGCGCCAGCAGGCGCGGACGGCGCAGGAGCGGCGCGTGGCGGTGACGCTGCGGCGGGCCATCCTGCCGGACGAGGACGAGGTGGAGCAGCTTCCGGGCATGTGCACCTCGATCCGCAGCATGGCGGCGGAGAGCACGGCCCGCATCGGCGGCGACTGGTTCGCGACCAAGGCCCTCCAGGACGGGCGGGCGATGTTCGCCATCGGGGACGCGGCCGGGCACGGGCTGCCGGCGGCGGCGGCGATGGCGCGGACGCGGAACGGCCTGCTCGGCCTCGCCTGTACGGGGGAGCGGGCGGGACGGCTGGTCGGCTGGCTGAACGAGTTGATCGGCGCCATGGACCCGCCCGCGACGGGCACCGCCATCGTCGCCCACTACGACCCGGCCCGCCACGTCCTGGAGTGGACGTGCGCGGGCCATCCGCCGCCGATCCTGGTCCGGGACGGGCGGGCGACCCCGCTGGAGGTGGTCCGGGACCCGATGCTCGGCGCCATGCCCGGCTGGGAGTACACGACGATCACCACCGGGCTCGACTCGGGCGACATGCTCTTCCTCTACACCGACGGCCTGGTGGAGCGCAGGGACGCGGACCTGGACGAGCGGATCGGCCGCCTGACCCACATCCTGCGTGACAGCTCCTCGCGTCCCGAGCGGGTGCTGGACGAGGTGCTCGCGCGGATGGAGCACGACCGGGCGGCCGACGACACCACGCTCTTCGCCCTTTACGTGGAGTGACCGTCCGGGCCTCGCGGTGACGAACCGCACGCCTGGCCAGCCAAGATCGCCGAGTGTGACGTGCGCCTCACCCGGCGGGGTGGTCGAGGTCGCGGACACCCGGGCGGCAGGTGCCGGCCGCCCGCAATTCGATCTTCTTTACCTTTTCCCGAAGGGCCGGTAAGTACGGCGGGCAAGGGGTTGCGGGGCGTCCTGACAAAGATCGGGAAGACGCGGGACCGTCTCCGTGTTGGGAGTCTCTTGGAAGGGCTTTGAGCAGGCAAGACTTTACTTTATGCCTGGTTTGCTTTTCTTGAGAAGGTTGGTACCTTCGATCCCGAATCACGCAACGCGTCCCATGCGTTGCCACCGGCCGCACCATGCGCGGCCGAGGATCGCGGAGCGGAATCCGCACGCGATGCGCGCCATGTGACGCGCGCCCCCTCATCAAGATCTGTCAGTGAAGGCATCCGTATACCTGCACCGCTCGCGCGGTGCGAGGCCGAGTCCGCCCGGTCGATGCGACCGGATCGGAGCCGGGGACCCACGTTTCTGGGGTGAATCGGCGCGCCCGAGAGTCGCGCCGTAGGGCTGCTTCCATGCCCGAATCCGTCAGCTAACCCGGTAGGCGCCATGGAAGACAAGGAGATTCCCTGCATGTCCGGTCTGTTCGATCGACTTTCGCTCCACCGCCTCACGCCCGAGGACAAGGCCGTCGGCGTCGCCGTCGGCGCGGTCCTGGCCGGCGCGGTCGGGCTCTCGGTGGTCAACCCCCTCGCCGGCGGCCGCGCGGTCGCCGAGACCTCCGCCCAGACGGCGGCGGTCGCCGAGCAGGGCACCGCCGCGCACGACTCCTCCCAGGTCAAGACTGTGAAGGCCGAGAACGTCGCGGCCGAGGCGCGGCGCGAGGGCTTCAAGGTCCCCCCGCACGCCGTCAAGCCCGCCGAAGTGATCAAGCTCGCGCAGCAGCAGGTCGGCGTCCACGAGGGCAAGGGCGGCCAGACCAAGTACCACAAGTGGTACGTCTCGACCCCGCAGGCGAAGGCCACCGCCAAGCGCGACGGCGGCTTCTCGGTCAAGGAGTACAACGGCGCCCAGTGGTGCAACATGTTCGTCTCCTGGCTCGGCGCCCAGACCGGCGTCAAGAACATGGGCTGGGACGCCTACACCGTCCAGCACGCCAGCTGGTTCAAGCAGACCGACCGCTGGGGCCACAAGGCCAAGCCGGGCGCCGTGGTGTTCTTCGACTGGCAGGACGGCTCGAAGGCCGGCATCGGTGACATCGACCACGTCGGCATCGTCGTCAAGGACAACGGCGACGGCAGCATCACCACCATCGAGGGCAACACCGAGAACGCGGTGAAGAAGAAGGTCCGCGAGAAGTCGCAGGTCGTCGGCTACGGCTACCCCGACTACGCCCGCTGACCCGAACGCCCCCCGAGAAGGCGCACACTCCATGAGGGCGCCCGGCCCCCCGGCCGGGCGCCTTCAGGTGTTCCGGGTGTTGTGCCCAATGCCTCCGCTCACGGTGGGTAATGCGAAGCGTTGACAGCTTTTGATCCCTCTTGGACCTCAGTGCGGCGTTCGTGGAAAGGAAAGCAGCACGCCGGAGTCTGCGGAGGGGGATGCCCATGGCGGTGCGCCCGGATGTCAGCGTGGTGGTGATCGCCTACAACGACGCGCGGAGGCTCCCGCGGGCGGTGGCCTCGACGCTGGCGCAGTCGCTGGGCGGCGTCGAGACGGTGATCGTCGACGACGCGAGCACCGACGGCACCGGCGAGGCCGCCGACCGGCTCGCCGCGGCCCATCCCGGACGGGTCCGGGCCGTCCACCTGCCGGCCAACTCCGGGGGATGCGGCCGTCCCCGCAACACCGGGATCGAGACGTCCACGGGCCGGTACGTGATGTTCCTCGACAGCGACGACCTGCTGGACCGGCACGCCTGCCTCAACCTCCTCGCCGCCGCCGAGGACACCGGCGCCGACATGGTCTCCGGGCTCTGCGACCGGATCTTCCTCGACGTGCCCGAGGGCGCCAAGGGACGCATCCGCCCCTGGTATCCGTGGCTCTACCGGCACAGCGCCGTCTACGAGTCGCTGAACGAGAACCCCGACCTCCTCTACGACACCCTGTCGACCAACAAGGCGTACCGGCGCGGTTTCCTGGAGGAGCACGGGCTGCGGTTCGTGGAGCGGCTGCACTACGAGGACCTGCTGTTCACCGCCGAGGCCTACCTTGAGGCGGGGCGCACCGCCCTGATCCCGCACCGCGTCTACAACTGGCTGGTCAAGGAGCGGACGCGGGCGCCGTCGATCTCCAACCGGCGCACCGAGCTGGCCAACTTCGCCGACCGGCTGGAGATCCACCGCCGCATCGACATGCTCTTCGCGCTGCGCGGCGCCTACGACCTGCAGCGGGCCAAGGACGTCAAGTTCGTCAACCACGACCTGGTGCTCTACCTGCGCGACCTGCGCGACAAGGCCCCCGCCCACCAGGCGCGCTTCCTCGATCTGGCCGCCGCCTACCTGGCCGAACTGGACCCGCGGGTCTTCGAGCAGGCCAACCCGCTGCCCGCGATCGCCGCCCACCTGATCCGCGAGGGCGACCACGCGGGGGCGCTCGCCGCCGCCGAGTACGACCCCGTGAAGCGTCCCGAACTGCGCGCCCGCCTCGTGGAGCGGGACGGGCGCGTCTACTGGGGCGCCGGGCGCCCCCGCGGGACGCTCGGCCGCCGCGTCCTGGACGTCACGGCCTTCGGCTTCCACGTGCGGCCCCTCCGGGAGCTGCGCCCGGCGAACACCGTCACCCGGCTGGAGACGCGCGGCGGCCGCGTGCTCATGGCCGGGTACGTGCTGAACCCGCTGGAGCGGATCCCGCGGGGAGCGGAGCTGGCCGGAACGCTGGAGTTCCTCGACCGGCGCCGCCGGGCGAGGAAGGGACGGATCCGCGCGTCCGTCCGGCACGAGGGCGACCGGCTCACCTGGCGGGCCGAGTTCGACCCGGCCCGCAAGATCCGCCCTTTCGGGTTCATCGACCCCGTCTGGGACGTCCGGCTGAGGATCCGGGTGGACGGCGAGGAGGTGGTCACGCGGCTCGGCGAGGGCCGCGGGTCGCCGTCGCTCGGCGGCGTCGCGCTGCCCGTCCGCCCGCGGCTGACGCGGTTCGCGGGGGACCGGCTCCGCTCGTACGTCACCGAGGGAGGGCACCTGGCGTTCGCCCTGGAGACGGGGAGCCCGTGGGCGCGGCTCACCCGCGCGCTCGCCCGCCGCGCCGCCCTGTCCCGCCCGGCGCGGCTGGCCCGCCGTCGGGCGCGGTCGCTGGACAGGGCGGTGCGCCGGACGCTGACCGGCCGGAACACCAAGATCGTCGTGTTCAACCGGGTGCTGAGCCGGCTGCCCGTCCGGACCGGCCTGGCGGTCTTCGAGAGCCAGCTCGGCCGCCACTACTCCGACAACCCGAAGTACCTCTACCGGGAGCTGCGCAGGTCCGGGCGTCCGGTGACGGCGGTGTGGTCGTACGCGTCGTCCCCCAAGGGGTTCCCGGACGACGCCCGGCTCGTCAAGCGCGGATCATGGGCGTACTACCTGGCGCTCGCGCGGGCCCAGTTCTGGATCGACAACCAGGGCTTCCCGGACCGGCTGCGCAAGCGTCCCGAGACCACCTACATCCAGACCTGGCACGGGTCGGCGTTCAAGCTGATGGGGCTGGACCAGCCGCGGTTGAAGTCGGGCCCCGCGGGCGACCAGGCGCGGCTGCGGAGGATGGTGGAGCGCTTCGACTGCTTCCTGGTGCGCTCCGGGCACGACACCGAGACGCTCTGCGGCGGTCTCGGCGTCCGCTCCGAGCTGCTCCCGGTGGGGTATCCCCGCAACGACCCCCTGGTCAACGGGGTGGACGGCGATCCGGAGCTGGCCTCCGAGGTCGCGGCCCTGCGCGACGCGCTCGGCCTGGACGACGGGCGCCGCGCCGTCCTGTACGCGCCCACGTACGTCACCGGGCCGAAGGGGCGTCCCGTCCGGCTGCTGGACCCGCCGGTGGATCCGGCGGTCTTCGCGCGGGAGCTGGGGGAGGAGTACGTCCTGCTCGTCCGGCCCCACTACCTGTGCCGGGCGAACGTGCCGCCGGGCGCCCGCGAGGTCATGCGCGACGTCGGCGCGGTGCCCGACGTGACGCCGCTCCTGCTGCTGGCGGACGCGCTCGTCACCGACCACTCCTCGATCATGTTCGACTTCGCCCTGCTCGACCGGCCGATCGTGCTGCACCTCCCGGACGGCCGGGACCTCGCCGCCGGCTACTTCGACCTGGAGCGGCACGGCCCCGGGCCGATCACCCGCACCGAGGACGAGCTCGTCGCCGCGCTCGCCGGCCTGGAGGCGGCCGAGGCCGTGCACGCCAGGCGGCGCCGCGCGTTCGCCACGCGCTTCGGCGAGCACGACCGCGGCACCGCCGCCCGGGCGGTGGCGGACCGCTACTTCCCGGCCGCGCCGAGCAGGAGGGGGAAGCGCCATGGCCGCGCCGCGTGACGTCTTCATCGTGTGCAACAACGCCGACGACATGGGCGGTCTCCAGCGGTGGGCGCACCACATGGCGCGGCTGCTGGCGGGGCGCGGCGACCGCGTCACCCTCGTCGGCGTCACGCGGGGGACAGAGCCGCACCACCACGGCCGCGACGGCTCCTACGCCGTCGAGGTGCTGCACGGCGAGTGGCGGTCGCCCACGCTCGCGTGGCGTCCGGGGAAGGCGCTGCGGCGGCTCGACCCGGCGGCGCGGGCCCGGGACCTGCGGCGGACGGCCGCCCAGCGGCGCGGCGCGGCGCGCCTGTCGGAGCTGTTCGCCGCCGCGCGGCCGGGGGCGGTCGTCATCGTGGCGCAGGTGTGGGCGATGGAGTGGGTGCGGCTCGCCGACACCTCCGGGCTGCGCGTCGTGGGCATGAGCCACGAGTCCTACCAGGCGACCCGCGGGTCGTCGCGGTACCGGCGGGTCAAGGAGCACTACGCCCGCGCCGACCGGATGCTGGTCCTCACCGCCGAGGACGCCGACGCCTGGGCCCGGGACGGCATGACCAACGTCGACCACATCCCGAACGCTCTGCACGTCACACCGAGCGTGCATCCCACGCTCGACCTGCCCGTCGTCGCCTGCGTCGGCCGCCTGGCCTACGAGAAGGGCGTGGACCTGCTGCTGGAGGCGTGGGAGCGCGTCGCCGGACGGCATCCGGGGTGGCGGCTGCACGTGTACGGCAACGGCCCGGACGAGCCGGAGCTGCGGGCGCGGGCGGACGCCGCCGGGCTGTCCGGATCCGTCGAGTTCCGGGGCGTGGTGGCCGACGTCGAGGAGGCGCTCGTCGAGGCGTCGGTGCTCGCGCTGCCCTCGCGGGCCGAGGGCTTCCCGATGTCGGTGCTGGAGGCGATGGCCTACGGGCTGCCGACGGTGGCGTTCGACTGCGCGCCGGGCGTCCGGACCCTGATCGAGGACGGACGGGACGGTCTGCTGGCCGCACCGGGCGACGTCACCGCGTTCGCCGCCGCGCTCGGCCGGCTCATCGAGGATCCGGAGCTGCGCCGCTTGCTCGGGGCCGGGGCCCGCGCGTCGGTTCTCCGGTTCCGCCCCGACGTGGTCCTCGCCCGGTGGGACCGGCTGTTCGACCTGCTGCACCGCGAGTTCGCGGCCGCCGCGCCGGCTCCCGCGCCGGTCCGGCCGGTGCCGCCCGTCCCGGGCCGGGTCGCGGCCCGGGAGGCCGAACCCGCCCTGGGGGGTGATTCTTTCTAACAACTGTTTGGTAGAGTTCGCGGCGTGAAGCAGAACGAGTCCCCCGCGGACCGGGCCTTCCGCGCCGAGGTCCGCGACTGGCTCCAGGCCAACCTGTCGGGCGAGTTCGCGCACGCCCGCGGGCTCGGCGGCCCCGGCCGCGAGCACGAGGCGTTCGAGGAGCGGCTGGCCTGGGAGCGCCACATGGCCGCCGCCGGCTGGACCTGCGTCGGGTGGCCCCGCGAGTACGGCGGACGCGGCGCCACCGTCGAGCAGCAGGTGATCTTCCACGAGGAGTACGCGCTCGCCGACGGGCCCGCCCGCGTCAACCACATCGGCGAGAACCTCCTCGGCCCCACGATCATCGCGTTCGGCACCGACGAGCAGCGCGCCCGCTTCCTGCCGCCGATCGTGGCGGCGCGGGAGCTGTGGTGCCAGGGGTACTCCGAGCCGAACGCGGGCTCCGACCTCGCCAACGTGCAGACCCGCGCCGAACTCGCCGGAGACCACTGGGTGGTCGACGGCCAGAAGGTGTGGACGTCGCTGGCCCTCGAAGCCGACTGGTGCTTCGCCGTGTGCCGCACCGAGCCCGGGTCGTCCCGCCACAAGGGACTGTCGTACCTGCTCGTCCCGATGCGGCAGGACGGCGTCGACATCCGGCCGATCGTCCAGCTCACCGGCACCTCCGAGTTCAACGAGGTGTTCTTCGACGGCGCCCGCACCGACGCCGGCAACATCGTCGGCGCGCCCGGCGACGGCTGGAAGATCGCGATGGCGACGCTCGGGTTCGAGCGCGGCGTCGCGACGCTCGGCCAGCAGGTCGGGTTCCGGCGCGAGTTCGAGGGCGTCGCCGACCTCGCCCGGCGCACCGGGGCCATCGAGGACCCCCTGCTGCGCGACCGGCTCACCCGGTCCTACATGGGCCTGGAGATCATGCGGCTGAACGCGGTGCGCACCATGGCGGGCGTCGCGGCGGGCGCGCCCGGCCCCGAGTCGTCCATCTCCAAGCTCGTCTGGGGCACCTGGCACCGCGAGCTCGGCGAGCTGGCCATGGACGTCCTCGGCGCCGCCGGCCTCGTCGCCGACGGAGCGCCGGGCACCGGCCCGGACGGCGCGGCCGCGCAGGAGCAGCCCTACGACCTGAACGACTGGCAGCGGCTGTTCCTGTTCTCCCGCTCCGACACCATCTACGCCGGGTCCAACGAGATCCAGCGCAACATCATCGCCGAGCGCGTGCTCGGCCTGCCCCGTGAACCGGCCGCCGACAGGAAGGCACGCGGATGACCCCGCCCCCCTACGTCCCCGGGCACGGCCTGCTCGCCGGCCGCGCCGTCGTGATCACCGCGGCGGCCGGAGCCGGGATCGGCGGCGCCACCGCCCGCCGCTGCCTGGAGGAGGGCGCCCGCGTCCTGCTCTCCGACGCGCACGAGCGTCGGCTCGCCGCGACCGCGGCGGAGCTGGAGAAGGAGTTCGGCGCCGACCGGGTCGACGTGCTGCCCTGCGACGTCACCTCCGAGGACCAGGTCCGGGCCCTCTACGGCCGGGCCGTGGAGCGGTTCGGCCGCATCGACGTCGCGGTCAACAACGCCGGCCTCGGCGGGACGGCGGACCTCGTCGACATGACCGACGAGCAGTGGGACCGCGTCCTCGATATCACCCTCACCGGCACGATGCGCTGCACCCGCGCCGCCCTGCGCCTCATGCGGGAGCAGGGCTCCGGCGTCGTCGTCAACAACGCCTCGGTGATCGGCTGGCGGGCCCAGAAGGGCCAGTCGCACTACGCCGCTGCCAAGGCCGGGGTCATGGCCCTCACCCGCTGCTCCGCGCTGGAGGCCGCCGACTTCGGCGTCCGGGTCAACGCCGTCTCCCCGTCCCTGGCCATGCACCCGCACCTGGTCAAGGTGACGTCCGAGGAGCTGCTGGAGGAGCTGACGCGCCGCGAGGCGTTCGGCCGCTACGCCGAGCCGTGGGAGGTGGCCAACGTTATCGTCTTCCTGGCCAGCGACTACTCGTCGTACATGACGGGCGAGATCGTCTCCGTCTCCTCCCAGCACGCATAGGGACACCAGTTACATGAGGAACACCGGTACATGAGGAACAGCGCATGAGTCCACGACGGCGCGACGCCGAGGGCACCGCCGCCGCCCGCGCGGGACGGCGGGCCGAGCTGCTCGCCACGGCCGCCGAGGTGTTCGCCTCCCAGGGCTACTCCGCCACCACCGTCCGGAAGGTGGCCGACGCCGCCGGGATCCTCGGCGGCAGCCTCTACTACCACTTCGACTCCAAGGAGTCGATGGCCGACGAGATCCTGTCGACGTTTCTGGACGACATGTGGGCCGCCTACGACCGCGTTCTGGACGCCGGGCTCAGCGCGCGCGACACCCTGGAGGCCATCGTCGTCGAGTCGTTCCGCTCGATCGACAAGCACCGTCCCGCCGTCGTCCTCTACCAGAACGAGTCCAAGCACCTCGCGACGAGCGAGCGGTTCCACTACCTCCTGGACTCCCAGCGGCGGTTCGAGGAGATGTGGCTGTCCCTCCTGGACCGCGGCGTCAAGGAGGGCGCCTTCCGCGCCGACCTCGACCGGACCCTCATCTACCGCTTCATCCGCGACACCGTCTGGGTCGCGGCGAACTGGTACCAGCACGGCGGACGGCTGTCCGCCGACGACATCGCCAAGCAGTACCTCGCCATGTTCCTCGAAGGGATCCGGGCGAGCTAGGCCCCGTACGAAGGAGACACCCCCATGGCCGAGGCTTACATCGTCGACGCGGTCCGCGCCCCGGTCGGGCGCCGCAACGGCGGGCTCGCCGGAGTGCACCCCGCCGACCTCGGCGCGCACGTGCTGACCGCCCTCATGGACCGGACGAAGATCGACCCGGCCGCCGTCGAGGACGTCGTCTTCGGGTGCGTCGACACCCTCGGCCCGCAGGCCGGCGACATCGCCCGCACCTGCTGGCTCGCCGCCGGGCTCCCCGAGGAGGTCCCCGGGGTCACGGTCGACCGGCAGTGCGGCTCCTCCCAGCAGGCCGTGCACTTCGCGGCGCAGGCCGTCCTGTCCGGGACGTCCGACCTGGTCGTCGCGGGCGGCGTGCAGAACATGTCGCAGATCCCGATCGGCTCGGCGATGACCGCCGCCGCCCCGCTCGGCTTCACCGAGGGCCCCTTCGCGGGCTCGGCGGGCTGGACGCGCCGCTACGGCGACGCCGAGGTGTCGCAGTTCAACGGCGCCGAGATGATCGCCCGCGACTGGGAGATCTCCCGCGAGGAGATGGAGGCGTTCGCCTACGAGTCGCACCAGCGCGCCATCCGCGCCATCGACGAGGGCCGCTTCGAGCGCGAGACCGTTCCCCTGGAGGGAGTCGCCGCCGACGAGGGCCCGCGCCGCGACACCACCCTGGAGAAGATGGCGGGCCTGAAGACCCTCGTGGAGGGCGGCCGGCTCACCGCGGCCGTCTCGTCGCAGATCTCCGACGGCGCCGCCGCGCTGCTCATCGCCTCCGAGCAGGCCGTCAAGGACCACGGCCTCACGCCGCGCGCCCGCATTCACCACCTCTCCGCGCGCGGGGAGGACCCCATCCGGATGCTGTCGGCGCCCATCCCCGCCACCGCGCACGCGCTGAAGAAGACCGGGATGACGATCGGCGACATCGACGCCGTCGAGATCAACGAGGCGTTCGCGTCCGTCGTCCTCGCCTGGCTCAAGGAGACCGGCGCCGACCCGGCGACGACCAACCCCAACGGCGGCGCCATCGCCCTCGGCCACCCCCTCGGCGCCACCGGCGCCCGCCTGATGACCACCCTCCTGCACGAACTCGACCGCACCGGCGGCCGCTACGGCCTCCAGACCATGTGCGAAGGCGGCGGGCAGGCCAACGTCACCATCATCGAGCGGCTGGGCTAGCCCTGGGGGCGACCCCCTGGAACCCCCGTTGCGAGCCGGGGCGATCCTCACGCCACGGCTGAGGTGCCCGTGCGGGTTGTTGTCGTGTCGCTGCGGTCGCCCGGCTCGGCGGATCGTGCGACCTCCAGGCGCCGGAGCGCCTTCCGGCCGCCCGACCCGTGGTTGTGGTCGATGTTCCGGATCAACGAGGCTGGGAGGCGGATTGTGGAGGTCTTCGAAACGGCGCGGCTCGGGCCGCTGACGTTGCGGAACCGGGTGATCAAGGCGGCGACGTCCGAGGGGATGACGCCCGACGCGCTGGTGACCGACGACCTGATCGAGTACCACCGGCGCCCGGCCGCCGGCGGGGTGGGCATGACCACCGTCGCCTACTGCGCCGTCGCGCCCGAGGGACGGACCGAGCGGCGGCAGATCTGGATGCGGCCGGAGGCCGTCCCCGGGCTGCGGCGGCTCACCGACGCCGTGCACGCGGAGGGCGCCGCCGCGTCCGCGCAGCTCGGTCACTCCGGCCCGGTCGCCGACGCCAGCTCGAACGGGCTGCCCGCCGTCTCGGCCGGGCGGTTCTTCAACCCGCTCGGCATGGCCTTCACCAAGGTGGCCACGGCGGAGGACATCGAGCGCATCACCCGCGCCCACGCCGAGGCCGCCCGGCTCGCGATCGAGTCCGGATTCGACGCCGTCGAGATCCACCTCGGGCACAACTACCTGGCCAGCTCGTTCCTCAGCCCCCGCCTCAACCGCCGCGAGGACGGCCACGGCGGGCCGATCGAGAACCGGGCCAAGGTCGCGCTCGGCATCGCCCGCGCCGTCCGGGACGAGGTCGGCGACCGCATCGCGATCACCGCCAAGCTCAACATGCGCGACGGCGTGCGCGGCGGCCTGGAGATCGACGACAGCCTCCACGTCGCCCGCGCCCTCCAGGACGAGGGCACCGTGGACGCGCTGGAGCTGACCGCCGGAAGTTCGCTGCTCAACCCCATGTACCTGTTCCGCGGCGATATGCCCATCCCCGAGTTCGCGGCGAGCTACAAGCTGCCGATGCGCATCGGCCTGCGGATGTTCGGCAAGCGGTTCCTGCGCTCCTACCCGTACCAGGACGCCTACCTGCTGGAGCACGCCCGCAGGTTCCGCGCCGAACTCGACCTCCCCCTGATCCTTCTGGGCGGCATCACCGACCGCGCGAGCATGGACACCGCGATGGCGGAGGGCTTCGAGTTCGTCGCCATGGCCCGCGCCCTGCTCCGCGAACCCGACCTCGTGAACCGGATCGCCGCCGACCCGTCCACGCCGTCCCTGTGCGTCCACTGCAACCGCTGCGTCCCGACGGTCTACCGGGGCACCCACTGCCCGCTCATCCCGCGCCCGGATTGACCTGGAGCGCGCTCCAGCTCGTAGCGTTCGGAGCATGACCACTCCACAGCACACGATCGGATCGGGTTTCGGCTTCGAGAGCACGGCCGGGGACGTCCTCGCGGGCATCGACCTTTCGGGGAAGCTCGCCGTCGTCACCGGCGGCTACTCGGGCCTCGGGCTCGAGACGACGCGGGCCCTGGCGGGCGCGGGGGCGCAGGTGGTGGTCCCGGCGCGGCGGCCGGACGCGGCGAAGGAGGCGGTCGGCGGCATCGACGGCGTCGAGGTCGACGAGCTGGACCTGGCCGACCTGGAGAGCGTGCGCGGGTTCGCGGAGCGATTCCTCGCGTCCGGGCGCGGCATCGACATCCTGATCAACAACGCCGCGGTCATGGCCTGCCCGGAGACGCGGGTCGGGCCCGGGTGGGAGGCGCAGTTCGCCACCAATCACCTCGGGCACTTCGCGCTGGTGAACCGCCTGTGGCCGGCCCTCAGGCCGGGGGCCCGTGTCGTCGCGGTCTCGTCGCGCGGGCACCATTTCTCACCCATCCGTTGGGACGACGTCCAGTTCGAGCGCGGCTACGACAAGTGGGAGGCGTACGGGCAGGCGAAGACGGCCAACGTGCTGTTCGCCGTCCACCTGGACGCGCTCGCCAAGGACGACGTACGGGCCTTCTCGCTCCATCCGGGAAGCATCCTGACGCCGCTCCAGCGCCACATCCCCCTGGAGGAGAAGGTGGCGAACGGCTGGATCGACGAGGACGGGAACGAGATCGGCCAGGGGTTCAAGACGCCGGAGCAAGGCGCGGCGACGGCCGTGTGGGCGGCCACGTCCCCGCGGCTGGACGGCATGGGCGGCGTGTACTGCGAGGACTGCGACGTCGCCGAGCAGGTCCCGGACGGCGAGCCCGGGCGCCGCGGCCGGATCGACGCGCCCTCCAGCGGCGTGTGCTCCTACGCGACCGACCCGGGGCAGGCCGGGCGGCTGTGGGAGCTGTCGGCGGAGCTGACCGGGGTGAACGCGTTCGCGTAGCGCCTGCGACGATGGGGCCGTGATCGACATCGCGGGATGGGCCCCGGAACCGCAGGAGACGAGCGAGGTCCTCGGCGCCGGGCCGGCGGCGGCCCTGGCCGGGGTCCTCGACGTCGAGCCGCCGGGGGAGGAGTTGCCGCCCCTGTGGCACTGGCTGCACTTCCTGGAACGCCCCGCTCAGCGCGAACTGGGGCCGGACGGGCATCCGCGCGAGGGACGGTTCCTCCCGCCGATCCCCGAGCGGCGCCGCATGTTCGCCGGCGGGCGGTTCCGGATCCACGAGCCCCTGCGCGTCGGGGACGCCGTCACGCGCCGGACTGAGCTCGCCTCCACCGCGGTGAAGCGGGGGCGCAGCGGGGAGATGCTGTTCGTGACCGTCCGGCACACCTTCGTGCGGGACGGTGCAGAGATCGCGGCCGAGGAGCAGGACCTCGTCTACCGCAGCGGCGACACGGCGTCGCGTCCGGAGCGGGCGGCGTTCGAGGCGCCGGACGTGGACGCGCCGTGGACGCTGAGGACGGCCGCCGATCCGGTCATGCTGTTCCGGTTCAGCGCCCTCACCTACAACGCCCATCGCATCCACTACGACGAGGCGTACGCGACCGAGGTCGAGGGGCACGCCGGGCTCGTCGTCCACGGGCCGCTGCTCGCGATCCTCTGCCTGGAGCTGCCGCGCCGGGCGGGCCTGAAGGTGCGCGAACTGTCGTTCCGCGCCCGCAGGCCCGTCTACGCGCGGCAGCCGTTCGTGGCCGCCGGGTCCCCGGACGGCACCCTCTCGATCCACGCCCCGGGCGACGCCACGGCGATGACCGCCACCTTCGCGTAGGCGTGTCGCCTAGGCGGCGGTGACGGGCGCCTCCTCGACGGCCGGGCCGCCGCGGCGCTCCGCCGCGACCTGAAGGACGTACCGCTTGACCTCGCCGCTGACCCGCTCGCCGTCCCAGCCGAGCCAGGGCGCGACGAGTTCCGCGACGCGGGACGCCGCCGCCACGCCCCCGTCCCACTCCTCGATCGAGACGCGCAGCCGCCGCGACAGGACGTCCTCCAGGTGCAGGGCGCCCTCGTGCGTCACCGCGTAGACGGCCTCGGCGCACAGGTAGTCCCCGGCGCCGGGCAGGGGCGCGCCGAGCGCCGGGTCGCCGGCGACCATGGCCAGCACCTCCCGGGCGCACGACCCGTACCGGTTCAGCAGGTGCTCGATCCGCGCGACGTGCAGCCCCGACTCGGCGGCGAGCCGGCGCCGCTCGTTCCACAGCACCTCGTACCCGGTGGCGCCGAGGATCGGCAGCCGGCCGGTGACCGACGCGGGCACGGAGTCGTCGAGGCCCTCGGCGACCACGTCGATCGCGTCCCGCGCCATGACGCGGTAGGTGGTGAACTTCCCGCCGGTCACGACGACGAGTCCGGGTACCGGCTCGGCGACGGCGTGCTCGCGCGACAGCCGCGTGGTGTCGTCCACCTCGCCGGACAGCAGCGGCCGCAGCCCCGCGTAGACGCCCTCGATGTCGTCGTGCGTGAGCGGCGTCCGCAGGACGGCGTTCGCCTGGTCGAGGAGGTAGCCGATGTCGGTGTGGTCGGCGACGGGCTCGTCGGGGCCGTCGGCGTGCGGGGTGTCGGTGGTGCCGACCAGCCAGTGCCGGCCCCACGGGATGATGAACAGGACGCTCCTGGAGGTCCGCGTGATCAGCCCGGTCGTCATCGGGATCCGGTCGCGCGGCACGACCAGGTGGACGCCCTTGGACGCCCGCACGCCGAACGCGGCCCGCGACCCCGTCATCGCCTGGGCGCCGTCCGTCCACACCCCGGTCGCGCACACCACGCGCCGGCCCCGCACGGCGATCTCCCGGTTGCCCTCCAGGTCCAGGACGTGGACGCCGGTCACCCGCTCGCCCTCGCGCAGGAAGCCCGTCACCTCGGCGCGGGTGGCCACCCTCGCGCCGTACTGCGCCGCGGTGCGGGCGACCATCATCGTGTAGCGGGCGTCGTCGACCTGCGCGTCGTAGTACTGGACGGCGCCGACCAGCGCGTCCGACCGCAGGGCCGGGGCCTCCCGCAGCGCGGCGCGCCGCGTGAGCTGGCGGTGCCGGGGCAGCGACCGCGCGCCGCCCATCGTGTCGTACAGGGACACGCCCGCGCTGACGTAGGCCCGCTCCCACACGCGGTTGCGCAGGGGATAGAGGAACCGGACGGGGCGCACCAGGTGCGGAGCGAGCCGCTGCAGCAGCAGCCCGCGCTCCCGCAGCGCCTCCCTGACCAGCCCGAAGTCGCGCTGTTCGAGATAGCGCAATCCGCCGTGGATCAGCTTGCTGGACCGGCTGGACGTGCCGGCCGCCCAGTCCCGCGCCTCCACGAGGGCGACGGACAGGCCCCGCGAGATCGCGTCGAGCGCCGCGCCGGCGCCGACGATGCCGCCGCCGACGACCACGACGTCGAACTCGGTCTCCGCCAGGTCGCGCAGGGTGTCCTCGCGGTACCGCGGGCCGAGGGCTACAGATGTCACTGCGTGCTCCCGAGGAGAGGTCGGATCCAGTGTCGCGCCGCCGGGTTGCGGCGAGTCGTCGCCCGGAGGACCTCCGGGCCAACAACCCGCCGCACCCCGGCGAAGGCGCCGCTCAGTCGCCGAGGTCGACCCAGTCGAGGGTCCGGTCGACGGCTTTCTTCCAGCCTGCGTAGCCCTGTTGGCGTTGGTCGTCGTTCCAGGTGGGGTGCCAGCGTTTGTCTTCGTTCCAGTTCTGGCGGAGTTCGTCGGTGGTGTTCCAGAATCCGACGGCCAGGCCGGCGGCGTAGGCGGCGCCCAGGGCGGTGGTCTCGGCGACGACGGGGCGTGAGACCGGGACGCCGAGGATGTCGGCTTGGAGTTGCATGCACAGTTCGTTGGCGGTGACGCCGCCGTCGACCTTGAGGACGTCCAGGGAGACTCCGGAGTCCTCGCGCATGGCCTCGACGACGTCGCGGGACTGGTAGCAGATGGATTCCAGGGTGGCGCGGGCCAGGTGGGCGTTGGTGTTGAAGCGCGACAGGCCGACGATGGCGCCGCGGGCGTCGGATCGCCAGTAGGGGGCGAACAGGCCGGAGAAGGCGGGGACGAAGTAGACGCCGCCGTTGTCGTCGACCTGCCGGGCCAGTGCTTCGCTTTGCGCCGCGCCGGAGATGATGCCGAGCTGGTCGCGCAGCCACTGCACGGCCGACCCGGTCACCGCGATCGACCCCTCCAGCGCGTATACCGGCTTCTCGGATCCGAACTGGTAGCAGACGGTCGTCAGCAGCCCGCTCTTCGAGCGGACGAGTTCCTCGCCCGTGTTGAGCAGCAGGAAGTTGCCGGTGCCATAGGTGTTCTTGGCCTCGCCGGGGGAGAAGCACACCTGCCCGACCGTGGCGGCCTGCTGGTCGCCGAGCGCCGCGGTCAGAGGGACCTCGCCGCCGAGCGGGCCGTTCGCGCGGGTCGTCCCATAGGCGTCGGGCGCCGAGGACGGCTTGATCTCCGGCAGCATCGCGCGCGGGATCCCGAACAGCGCGAGGAGTTCGTCGTCCCAGGCGAGGGTCTCCAGGTCCATCAGCATGGTGCGGCTGGCGTTGGTCGGGTCGGTGACGTGCACGCCGCCGTCCGTCCCGCCGGTGAGGTTCCACAGCACCCACGAGTCGGTCGTGCCGAAGACCGCGTCGCCGTTCTCGGCGGCCTCCCGGACGCCGTCGACGTTCTCCAGGATCCACTGGATCTTGCCGCCGGAGAAGTACGTGGCCGGAGGGAGGCCGGCCTTGCGCCGGATGAGGTCGCCCTTGCCGTCCCGCTCCAGGGCGGCGGCGATGCGGTCGGTGCGGGTGTCCTGCCAGACGATCGCGTTGTAGTAGGGGCGCCCGGTGCGCCGGTTCCACACCACGGTCGTCTCGCGCTGGTTGGTGATCCCGAACGCGGCCAGGTCGCCGTGCGACAGGTTCGCCTTGGTCAGCGCGGACTGGATGACCGAGCGCGTCCGCTCCCAGATCTCGGTGGGGTCGTGCTCGACCCAGCCGGCCTGGGGCAGGATCTGCTCGTGTTCGAGCTGGTGGCGGGCGATCTCGTTGCCGCCGTGGTCGAAGATCATGAATCGGGTGCTGGTCGTGCCCTGGTCGAGGGCCCCGACGAAGTCAGCCATGCGCGGGTTCTCCTGGAGTGGTGGCGGGCGGGACGGGGCGGGTCACGCCGTCTCGTACTCGGGCTCGGGCTTCGTCAGCCCCTGCGGGTCCTCGTCGGCGGGGGGCAGGAACCGTCCGATCAGCGCCTTGTAGAGCCCGACGCCGAGCACGCCGCCGATGAGCGGTCCGATGATCGGCACCCAGAAGTAGAGATCGCCGTTCTGGTCGCGCCATGCCGAGCCGTAGCCGGTGAGGAACGAGGCGAGCCGCGGCCCGAAGTCGCGGGCCGGGTTGATCGCGTAGCCGGCGTCGGTGCCCCACGCCATGCCGATCCCGACGACCAGCAGGCCGATCATGAAGGGGGCGAGGTTGGCGAGCGGCGGGGAGTTGCGCACGTCGGTGAGCGCCTTGATCACGAACAGCAGGATGGCGGTGCCGATCACCTGGTCGCGGAACGCGCCCCAGGTGCCGACCGGGAGCGTGCCGTTGCCCGGCAGGGTGGAGAACACGCCCTGGGTCTTGATGGTGTGGCCGGGGTCGACCTTGGCCAGCACCTCGCTGTAGTTCCAGCGGACGATCAGCGCCGCGACGAACGCCCCCGCGGTCTGCGCGGCGATGTAGGGCGCCGTCTTGCGCCAGGCGAACTCCTTGAACGCGGCCAGCGCGATGGTGACGGCGGGGTTGAGGTGGGCGCCGCTGATCCGGGCCGCGACGTACACGCCGAGCGTGACGCCGAGGCCCCAGGCCCAGGCGATGCTGTCGTGGTCGCCGATCTCGGCCGCGGCGACCTGCGCGACGACGCCGACGCCGAACAGGATGAGGATCAGGGTGCCGGCGAACTCGGCGGCGAGTTCACCGGCCAGCGAGGGGATTCGGGTGCGTTCCGCCATGGATGCTCCTCGGCAGGTGGGGTGGACGCGAGCCCCGTGAGGCTGGCTGGACCGTAAGCCGGGACGGAACGCCTGACAACGGGAGGGTGCCGACAATGTCGAACACTTTCGTCCCGGCTCGGCGGCGGTTACCCTCCACCCTGTGCACCAGATCACACAATCCGGGCAGTTCAGGGCACATAGGACGATGATCGCGGCGGCCGCCGACATTGTCGGCACGTCGCCGATGGACCTACCATCGGCCCCATGCCCGGACCTGTGCAGTCGATCGAGCGGGCGGCCGCGATCCTGCGCCTGCTGGCGGCGAGCTCGGGCCGGCTCGGGGTCGGCGAGATCGCCAGTTCGCTGGGCCTCGCACGCGGCACCGCGCACGGCATCCTGCGCACCCTGGAACGCGTCGGCTTCGTCGAGCAGGACGGCGGCACGGGCAAGTACCAGCTCGGCGCCGCGCTGCTGCACCTCGGCACCAGCTACCTGGACGTCAACGAGCTGCGGTCCCGCGCCATCAACTGGGCCGACGCGCTCGCCTCGCGCAGCGGCGAGGCCGTCCGGATCGGGACGCTGCTGGACGGGAAGGTGCTGGTCGTCCACCACGTGTTCCGCCCGGACGACACGCTCCAGGCCATGGACGTCGGCTCGCTGCTGCCGCTGCACGCCACCGCGCTCGGCAAGGCGCTGCTCGCCCACGACGCCAACGCGGCGGCGTCCATCCGCGACACCGTCCTGGAGTCCTACTGCCGGCGCACCATCACCGACCCCAAGGAGCTCGCACGGGCCGCCACCCGCGTCCGGGAGAACGGCTGGGCCGCCGAGACCGAGGAGCTGTCCATCGGCGAGGGCCGGGATCGCCGCCCCGATCCGCGGGCACGGGGGCCTGGTCGTCGGGGCCATCGGCATCTCCGGCGCGGTCGAGCGGATCTGCGACTCCCGCCGCGTCCCCGACCCGAGGCTCGTGGCCTACGTGCGCGACGCCGCCCGCGCCGTCTCCCGGGACCTCGGCGGTTCGCGCTGGTGACGCCGGGCCGACCGTCCTGACGCCGGCGCGGCCGCGCGGGAAGGCGCGTCCAGGGGGAGGGGGCCGGCCGTGACCGAACGGTACGTGATGTCGATCGACCAGGGCACCACGTCCACCCGGTGCATCCTGTTCGACCACGGCGGCCGGCTGGTGTCGGTGGCGCAGCGCGAGCACCGGCAGCACTTCCCGAAGCCCGGCTGGGTCGAGCACGACCCGATGGAGATCTGGCGCAACCTGGAGCGCATCGCCCCGGAGGCGCTCGCCCAGGCGGGCGCGACGCCCGGCCAGGTCGCGGCGGTCGGGATCGCGAACCAGCGGGAGACGACCGTCCTGTGGGACCGGCTGACCGGCGTCCCGATCGGCCGCGCCATCGTCTGGCAGGACATGCGGACCGGTCCGCTCGTGGACGAGCTGGCCCGCGCCCCGGGCGCCGCGATGGTCACCGAGCGCAGCGGGCTGCCGCTGGCCACCTACTTCTCGGCCCCGCGCGTCCGCTGGATGCTGGACCACACGCCCGGCCTGCGGGAACGCGCCGAGCGCGGCGAGGTGCTGTTCGGCACGATGGAGAGCTGGCTGATCTGGAACCTCAGCGGCGGCGTCGACGGCGGCGTCCACGTCACCGACGTGACCAACGCCAGCCGCACGCTGCTGATGGACCTGCACACGCTCACCTGGGACGACGGCCTGCTCGACTTCTTCGGGGTGCCGAAGGCGATGCTGCCGGAGATCCGGTCGTCCACCGAGACCTACGGGACGGCCCGACGCGTGTTCCCCGGCGTGCGCGTCGGCGCCGCCCTCGGCGACCAGCAGGCCGCGCTGTTCGGGCAGGCGTGCTTCTCCCCGGGCGAGACCAAGTGCACCTACGGGACGGGCGCGTTCCTGCTGATGAACACCGGCACGACGCCGGTGCGGTCGGACAACGGGCTGCTCACCACCGTCGGCTACAAGATCGGTGACGAGCCCGCCGTGTACGCGCTGGAGGGCTCGATCGCCATCACGGGGGCGCTCGTGCAGTGGCTCCGGGACGGCCTCGGGCTGATCAGCACGGCGCCGGAGATCGAGACCCTGGCCCGGACCGTCGACGACAACGGCGGCTGCTACATCGTCCCGGCGTTCTCCGGGCTGTTCGCCCCGCACTGGCGCAGCGAGGCCCGGGGCATCATCGTCGGGCTGACCTCCTACATCACCAAGGGGCACCTGGCGCGGGCCGTGCTGGAGGCGACGGCCTGGCAGACCCGCGAGGTCGTGGACGCGATGAACGCCGACTCCGGCCTCTCGCTGAAGGAGCTGAAGGCCGACGGCGGCATGACGTCGGACAACCTGGTCATGCAGATGGTCGCCGACGTGCTGAACGTCCCGGTGGCGCGGCCGATGGTGGTGGAGACGGTGTCGCTCGGCGCCGCCTACGCCGCCGGGCTCGCGGTCGGCTACTGGGCGGGGCTGGAGGGGCTGCGCCGCAACTGGCACCGCGCCGCCCGCTGGGTCCCGGCGATGGAGCCCGCCCGGCGGGCCGCAGAGTACGACAACTGGAAGCGCGCCGTGGAGCGCACGTTCGACTGGATCCGCGCGGGAGAGGACCCTGCCGCGGCGCCCTAGGCCGGTTCCCTAGGCCTTGTACCGCTCGACGAGCTGCCGGACGATCACGTTGCGCTGGATCTCGTTGGTCCCCTCGCCGACGATCATGAGGGGGGCGTCCCGGAAGTAGCGCTCGACGTCGAACTCGGTGGAGTAGCCGGCCGCGCCGTGGATGCGGACCGCGTTCAGCGCGATCTGCATCGCCGCCTCGGACGCGTAGAGCTTGGCCATGCCGGCCTCCATGTCGCACCGCTCGCCCGCGTCCAGGCGCTCGGCGGCGTCGAGGGTGAGCAGCCGGGCCGCCCGCAGCTGGGTGGCCATGTCGGCGAGGTAGTTGCCGATGGACTGGTGCTGCCAGATCGGTCTGCCGAAGGCCTCGCGCTGCTGGGCGTAGCGCAGGGAGTCCTCCAGGGCGGCGCGCCCGACGCCGAGGGCCCGCGCCGCCACCTGGATGCGGCCGACTTCGAGGCCGCGCATCATCTGGGCGAAGCCGCGCCCTTCCTCGCCGCCGAGCACGGCGCCGAGCGGCGCCTCGTAGCCGTCGAAGGACAGCTCGCAGCTCTCCACGCCCTTGTAGCCGAGCTTGGGCAGGTCGCGCGAGACGGTCAGACCGGGCCCCTTCTCGACCAGCAGGATGCTGATCCCCCTGTGCCGCGGCGACGCGGCCGGGTCGGTCTTGCACATCAGCGCGATCAGGCCGGACGTGCGCGCGTTGGTGATCCACATCTTGGCGCCGTCGACGCGGTACCGGTCGCCGTCCCGGCGCGCGGTCGTGCTCATGGCCTGCAGGTCCGAGCCGCCTGACGGCTCGGTGAGCGCCATCGTGGCGCGCAGTTCGCCCGTCGCCATCCGGGGCAGGTACCGGGCCTTCTGCTCCTCGGTGCCGTACACGGCGAGCAGGTGGGAGACGACCGTGTGGCCGCCGAACGCGCCCGCGAGCGTCATCCAGCCGCGCGCCAGCTCCTCGGTGACGAGCGCGTAGCAGGCCTTGGAGACGGCGGCGTCGCCGTACGGCGCGGGCACGGCGAGGCCGAAGACGCCGAGCCGCTTCATGCGGTCGATGAGCTGGGCGGGATAGGTGCCCGCGTGCTCCAGTTCGCGGGCGACCGGGCGGACCTCCCTGTCGACGAAGTCCGCGACGACCTCGACGATGGCGCGCTCCTCGTCGCTGAGCGTGAACACGGCTCCGCCCTTCTCCCGCCCTGTGTTTCATATATTTGATAGGAAAATACCCGGTGTCAACGGGCGGCGGGCCATCGCCCGCCCATAATGTGAACCCCACCACCGGGCGCACGGGAGACGATGAGCGTGGCGATTTCCGGCGACCAGGCCCTCGGCCGGCGCCGCCAGCTGAGCGACGAGGTGGCCGCCTACGTCCGCGACCTCATCATGTCGGGCCAGGTCAGGCACGGGGAGTTCCTCCGCCTGGAGCGCATCGCCGAAGATCTCGGGATCAGCGTCACGCCCGTCCGGGAGGCCCTGCTGTCGCTGCGCGGCGAGGGGTTCGTCACGCTGGAGCCGCGGCGCGGGTTCATGCCGGCGCCGCTCACCCGGCAGGACGTCCAGGACCTGTTCGAGGCGCAGGCCTACTTCGCCGGCGAGCTGGCCGCCCGCGCCGCCGGGAGGATCACCGGGGCGGAGCTGGAGTCGCTCGACCGGACGCAGGCGCTCCTGGAGGAGGCGTCCAAGGCCCGCGACTCCGCGGCCATCGAGCGCGCCAACCACCAGTTCCACCGGGTCATCAACCTGAGCGCGGGTTCGCCCAAGACGGCCTGGCTGCTGCAACTCGTGGTGCGGTACGCCCCGCGCCGCTTCTACTCCAGCATCGAGGGCTGGACGCAGGCGTCGGTCGACGACCACCATCTCGTCCTCGCCGCGCTGCGGGCGGGGGACGGCGACGCGGCACGGCAGGCGATGCGCGCCCACGTCCGGCACGCCGGGACTTTGCTGGTCGTGCACCTGGAGGCGCAGGGCTTCTGGAACGAGCGACCCGGCTGACGGCCCCGGCCCTCTTCCCCCAGCCCCGGAGGGCCGCATATCGTATAAAAAATTTCCAGGAGGGCTGATGGACGACCGGGACTCCGAACCGGCGCGCGTGGTCACCGCCGCCGACCACGGCGCCACGCGGGTGCTGACGCTGAACCGGCCCGAGGCCCGCAACGCGATCGACATCCCGATGCGCGAGCGGCTCGCGGACGAGGTGCGCCGCGCCGCGGACGATCCCGGCGTCCGCGCCGTCGTGCTGACCGGCGCGGCGGGGACGTTCTCGGCGGGCGGCGACGTCCGCTCGATGGAGGGCGCCGGACCGGACGCCGTCCGGGCGCGGCTCGACCCGGTGCACGAGACCGTCCGGCTCATCGCGACGTGCGGGACGCCGTTCATCGCAGCGGTCGAGGGCGCCGCCGCCGGGCTCGGCGTGTCCCTCGCCGCCGTGTGCGACCACGTGGTCGCCGCCGAGGACGCCCGGTTCGTCGCCGCGTTCGGAAAGGTCGGCCTCGTCGCCGACGGCGGGCTGCTCTGGACGCTCCCGCAGCGCGTCGGCATGGGCCGCGCCAAGCAGATGCTGGTGTTCGGCCAGACCGTGCCCGCACCCCGCGCCTGCGAGATCGGACTTGCCGACTCCCTCGTCCCGTCCGGCACGGCCCTGGACGCCGCACTGGAGCGCGCCGCCGAGGCCGCCGCGCTCGCCCCGCTGTCGGTCGCCGCCGCCAAGCGCCTCCTGGCCCGCACCGACCTCAGCCTGGAGCGACTGCTGGAGGCCGAGCGGGAGGAGCAGACCGCCCTGTTCGGCAGCGCCGACTTCGCCGAGGGCCGGGCCGCGTTCGCCGAGCGCCGCCCGCCGCGCTTCGAGGGCCGTTAGGGAGGATCGGGACGTGAGCAGGCTGCAGCAGACCCACGGGCTGACGGACGAGCAACGGGAGATCATCGCGACCGTCCGGGCGTTCGTCGACAAGGAGATCATCCCGGTCGCGACCGAGCTGGAGCACGCCGACGCCTACCCGCAGGCGATCGTGGACGGGATGAGGGAGCTCGGGCTCTTCGGCCTGACGATCGGTGCGGAGCACGGCGGGCTGGGGGAGTCGCTGCTGACCTACGCGCTGGTGGTGGAGGAGCTGTCGCGCGGCTGGATGAGCGTGTCGGGCATCGTCAACACCCACTTCATCGTCGCGTGGATGATCGCCCAGCACGGCACCGCCGAGCAGAGGGCGCACTACCTGCCGAAGATGGCGGCCGGCGAGATCCGGGGCGCGTTCTCGATGTCGGAGCCGGGCTGCGGGTCGGACGTCTCGGCCATCAGGACCCGCGCCGTCCCGGACGGGGACGACTACGTCGTCGACGGCCAGAAGATGTGGCTGACCAACGGAGGCTCGGCCAACCTGGTGGCGACGCTGGTCAAGACCGACCCCGCCGCCGGGCATCGCGGCATGACCACGTTCCTGGTCGACAAGGACCCGGGCTTCGGCGAGGTCGCGCCCGGCCTCACCGTCCCCGGCAAGATCGACAAGATGGGGTACAAGGGCGTCGACACCACCGAGCTGGTCTTCGACTCCTACCGGATCCCGTCCGCGCGGATCCTGGGCGGGACGCCCGGAAGCGGCTTCTACCAGATGATGGACGGCGTCGAGGTCGGCCGCGTCAACGTGGCGGCGCGCGGCTGCGGCGTGGCCCGCCGCGCCTACGAGCTGGCCCTGGACTACGCGCGCCGGCGCGAGACGTTCGGTAAGCCGATCGCCGAGCACCAGGCCGTGCTGTTCCGCCTGGCGGAGATGGCGACCAAGGTCGAGGCCGCGCACCAGATGATGGTGATGGCGGCGCGCCGCAAGGACTCCGGCGAGCGCAACGACCTGGAGGCCGGGATGGCCAAGTACCTGGCCAGCGAGTACTGCAAGGAGGTCGTGGAGGACGCGTTCCGCATCCACGGCGGCTACGCCTACTCCACGGAGTACGAGATCGAGCGCCTGTACCGGGAGGCCCCGATGCTCCTGATCGGCGAGGGCACCGCCGACATCCAGAAGATGATCATAGGCCGCAGGCTGCTGGAGGAGCGGTGACCTCGGCGGGCGCCCCGCTGCCGCTGGAGGGGATCACCGTCGTCGCGCTGGAGCAGGCGGTCGCGGCGCCGTTCGCCACGCGGCAGCTGGCCGACCAGGGCGCCCGCGTCGTCAAGGTGGAGCGCGTGGACGGCGGCGACTTCGCCCGCGCGTACGACACGGGCGTGCGCGGCGGGCTCGGCACGCACTTCGCGTGGCTCAACCGGTCGAAGGAGTCGGTCGCGCTCGACCTCAAACGGGACGAGGGCCGCGCGGTCCTCGCCGACCTGGTCGCGCGCGCCGACGTCTTCCTGCAGAACCTGGCGCCGGGCGCGGCGGCCCGGCTCGGGTTCGGCGCCGAGGAGCTGCGCGCCCGCGACCCCCGGCTGATCGTGGTCGAGATGTCCGGCTACGGGACGCGCGGGCCGTACCGGGACAAGCGCGCCTACGACATGCTCGTCCAGGCCGAGGCGGGGCTGATCTCGGTCACCGGCACGCCCGAGACGCCGGTGAAGGCGGGCTCGCCGACATCGCGGCCGGCATGTACGCCTTCTCCGGGACGCTCGCCGCGCTCGTGCGGCGCGGCGCCACCGGCGAGGGCGCGTCGATCGAGATCACGATGTTCGACGCGGTCGCCGAGTGGATGGGCCAGGCGATGTACACGACGCTCTACACCGGCTCCCCGCCGCCGCGCACGCGGCTGGGCCACCCTGTGATCGCCCCGTACGACGCCTACCCGACGTCCGGCGGCGCCGACGTGGTGATCGGCGTGCAGAACGACCGCGGCTGGGCGGCCCTGGCGACCGGCGTGCTGGAGCGGCCGGACCTGGTGACCGACCCCGAGTACGCGACGAATCAGGCGAGAGTCCGCAACCGGGAGAAAGTAGACGCGCTCGTCGCCGGTGTCACCTCCCGCATGGGACGGGACGAGCTGCTGCGGCGGCTCGACGAGGCGGGCGTGCCGAGCGCCTCCCTGAACGACGGCCACGGCCTCATCGCCCACCCGCAGCTCGCCGAGCGGGACCGGTGGCGGGAGGTGGGCTCCCCGGTGGGCGACATCCGGGCCCTGCTCCCGCCGATCACGTTCGCCGGCGCCGAGCCGCGGATGGACCCGATCCCGGCGCTCGGCGAGCACACCGACGCCGTGCTGCGCGAGCTGGGACGCGACGAGGCCGCCATCGCGGCCCTGCGCGCCGCCGGCGCGGTCGCCTGACGGCCGCCCCACCGCCGATCCGCGGCCCCGGGCCCGGCGGATATCGTGGCGGCATGGCCAGCCGCACTCCCGCCTCAGCTCCCGGCCGCCGCAGGGAGGAACTGCGCGACTTCCTGCGCACCCGCCGTGCCCGCCTCACGCCCGCCGACGTCGGCATGCCCGACGGGGGACGGCGCCGGACGCCCGGCCTGCGCCGCGAGGAGGTCGCCGTCCTCGCCGGGGTCGGGGTGTCCTGGTACACGTGGCTGGAGCAGGGCCGCGACATCAAGGTGTCCGGGGACGTCCTCGACGCGATCGCCCGGACGCTGCGGCTGGACCGCGCCGAGCGCGAGCACCTGTACCTGCTCGCCGGGCTGAACCCGCCGCAGGCGGAGGCGGGCCCCGCCGTCCCGATCACGCCGGAGCTGCGGCGGGTGCTGGACGCCTGGTCCCCGCGCCCCGCCTACGTCCGCGACCGGCACTGGAACTTCGTCGCGATCAACGACGCGGCCCGCGAGGTGTTCGGGTACGGCGACACCGACCACAACTGCCTCGTCACCTACTTCACCAACGTCCGGTACCGGTCGATGAACACCCACTGGGCCGCCGCAGCGCCCGACGACGTGGCGCGGTTCCGCGCCGACGCCGCCCGCTACCCCGACGACCCCGAGTTCGACCGGATCATCGAGGACCTCCTGACGGTCAGCCCCGAGTTCGCCGAGCTGTGGCCCCGCCACGAGGTCAGCGGGGGCGGCCAGGCGGTCAAGGGCATCCGGCATCCGGACGCGGGCGAGCTGGTCTTCGAGGGCACGCTGCTGCCGCTCGCCGACCGTCCGGGCCACGCCCTGGTGCTGCACAACCCGCGCCCCGGCACCGGCACGCAGGAGCGCCTCGAACGGCTGATGGCGCGCCGCGCCCTCGCCGCCGCGGGCTGACCGGCGGGCCGCTCAGGGTGGTGGTGCCGCACCCAGGATGAGCGGAGTCTGTCTGCTCTCCGGCCCGTCCAGCACGATCGTCCTCATGAGGAACGAAGGAGACGGTATGAGGACGCGGGACTTCGCCGGGACGCGGGTAGGGGCCGTCGGGCTCGGGTGCATGGGCATGAGCTGGGCCTACACAGAGTCGGAGCGCGATGACGACGCCTCGGTGGCGCTGATCCGGGAGGCGCTCGACCTCGGCGTGACGTTCCTGGACACCGCGCAGCCCTACGGCGACGGCCACAACGAGGCCCTCGTCGGGCGGGCGCTGGCGGGACCCCGGGGCGAGGCGGTCGTCGCCACCAAGACGGGCCTGGTCGTGGAGTCGCCGGCCACCGGTGACCTCGTCCGGAACGGAACGCCGGAGCACGTCAAGGCGTCCGCGGAGGACAGCCTGCGCCGCCTCGGCACGGACGCGATCGACCTGTACTACCTGCACCGGGTCGACCCGGAGGTGCCCCTCGCCGACACGTGGGGCGCGATGGCCGAGCTGGTCGCCGAGGGCAAGGTCCGCAGGCTGGGCCTGTCGGAGGTCAGCGTCGCGCAGGCCGCCGAGGCGCACGCGATCCACCCGGTCGCCGCCGTCCAGTCGGAGCTGTCGCTGTGGACCCGCGACGCCATGGGCGCGCCCGGGGGGATGGCGGGCACCATGCCGGGCGACTCCACCGGGACGGGGGAGGGGCCGGGCGACGTGGTCGGCTGGTGCGCCGCCAACGGCGCGGCGTTCGTTCCGTTCTCGCCCCTCGGCCGCGGCTTCCTCACCGGGACGGTCACCGCGGCCGACTTCGAGGCCACCGACTTCCGCGGCGGCAACCCGCGCTTCCAGGAGGACGCGCTGAAGGCCAACCTGCGCATCGTCGACGTCGTCAAGGCGGTCGCCGCGCGGCACGGAGCCACGCCGGCGCAGGTCGCCATCGCGTGGACGCTGGCGCAGGGCGAGCACGTCATCCCGATCCCCGGCACCAAGAAGCCCAGGTATCTGCGCGACAACGCCGGCGCCGCGGCCCTGGACCTCACCAAGGCCGACCTCGCCGAGCTGGACGGCGTTCCCGCGCCCGTCGGGGGGCGGTACTGATGCGGGCCGTCACGATCCCCGAGTTCGGCGGCGCGGACGTGCTGCGCCAGGCCGAGGCGGACGTCCCCGAGCCGGGGCCGGGCCAGGTGTCCATCGACGTCGCCTACGCGGGCGCGAACTTCGCCGAGGTCCTGTACCGGCGGGGCGTGGTGGACGTGCCGCTGCCGTTCGTCCCCGGCATCGAGGTGTCCGGGCACGTCCGGGCGGTCGGGCCCGACGTGGAGGGGCTGCGCAGGGGCCAGCCCGTCGCCGCGTTGACGATCGTGGACAGTGGCGGCTACGCCGAGGTCGCGGTCACCTCCGCCGACCTCGTCGCGCCGCTCGACGGTCTCGGCCTCGGGCTGGACGTCGCGGCGGCCGTCCCGTCCAACGGGGCCACCGCGTTCCTGGTCCTGGACCGGGTCGCGCGCATCGAGCCGGGCGAGACCGTGCTGGTGCACGCGGCCGCCGGGGGCGTCGGCAGCCAGCTCGGCCAGGCGGCCCGGCTGCTCGGTGCGGGCCGGGTGGCGGGCACGGTCGGCGGCCCCGCCAAGATCGAGACCGCGCGCGGGTTCGGCTACGACGACGTCGTCCTGCGCGACGCGCCGGCGGGCGAGGTCGCGGGCCTCACCGGCGGGCGCGGCTTCGACATCGTCGTGGACATGGTGGGCGGCCCCGCCCGCCGCGCGAGCCTGGACGCCCTCGCCCCGATGGGCCGGATGGTCGTGATGGGCAACGCGTCCGGCGCCGACGACGTGGGCGTCTCGGCGAACGAGCTGTGGTTCACCAGCAAGACGGTGTCGGGGTTCAACCTCGCGGCGTTCGCGGGCGCCGCGCCGGCCGAGGCCGGACGCGCCCTGCGCCGGGCGGTCGCCGCCGCCGCGTCCGGCGACCTGCGGGTCCAGGTCGAGGAACTGCCCCTGGAACAGGCCGCCGAGGCGCACAAGCGCATCGAGTCGGGCACCACCACCGGCAAGCTCGTCCTGGCGGTCAGCCGCTGAGCCCGAGGTGACCGCCCTCCTGGCGGAGGGCGGTCACCTCGCCGTCTTCCGCCCCGGGGACGGAGCCTGAGCCGCCGGAGCCAGCAGCTCGTCCACCGTCCACTGGTCGTAGGCGTGCTCGCCGTACCTGGGCGCGACGGCCTCGCCGGGCTGTCCATGCGCGCCGTCGCCAAGGAGCTCCGGGATGAGCACCGAGGAACTGGAAGGGTTGGTCGTCGACCTGGTGCACGCCGGCGAGTTCCCCCATCTCAAGCGGACCGTCCAGCACGGCCGCCGGATCGGCCCCGACGAGGAGTTCCACGGGGTCCTGGCGGCCGTGCTGCGCGGCCTGGGGAAGGACGCGTCCTGGAAGGCCCGGGCCCTACCGGCCCGCGAGGTACGACTGCTGCGCGGCGATGGCGTCGGCCGCCTGCCGCACGATCGCGCCGATCAGGTCGGCGCAGTTCGGCAGGTCGTCGATCACGCCGACGACCTGCCCGGACGCCATCACGCCGAGGTCGGGCCGGCCGTCAACCATGGCGGCCTTCAGCAGCATGGGCGTGTTGGCGGCCATGAGGACCTGCGACCACGACAGGTCCTTGCCGTGCTTCATCGCCTTCCCGTCGGCGAGCATCTCGCGCCACGACATGCCGGACAGCTTCTTGAACCGGGCGCCGTTGCGCAGCGCCCGGACCAGCCCGCCGACCCGCCCGGAGTCCTCCAGCGCGTCGACCAGCCCGCTGCGCAGCACGCGGTGCGGCATGCCGTCCACCTGCCGCGTCACCACGGTCTCGCCCGTCTCGAGGTAGACCCGCTTGACCGCGTCCGGCACCGAGCTGTCGGAGGTCAGCAGGAACCGGGTGCCCATCGCGACGCCCGCCGCGCCGTAGGCGAGTGCGGCGGCGAGACCGCGCCCGTCGAAGAAGCCGCCGGCCGCGATCACCGGGATGTCGACCGCGTCCACGACCTGGGGGAGCAGCAGCGTGGTGGCGACCGGGCCGGTGTGCCCGCCGCCCTCGCCGCCCTGCACCAGGACGGCGTCCGCCCCCCAGCCCGCGACCTTCTCCGCGTGCCGCCGCGCGCCGACCGAGGGGATCACCACGAGCCCGGCGTCCTTCAGCTTGGCGATCAGCTCCCGTTTCGGCGCTAGCGCGAACGAGGCGACCTTCACGCCCTCCTTGATGAGCAGGTCGATCCGGTCACCCGCGTCCCCGGCGTCGGCCCGCAGGTTGACGCCGAACGGGGCGTCCGTGCGGTCCTTGACCTCGTGGATCGCGTCCGCGAGCCGGTCGAGCGTCATCGTCGCGGACGCCAGGACGCCGAGCCCGCCCGCGTTCGCCACGGCCGTGACGAGGCGCGGCCCGGCCACCCACCCCATGCCCGTCTGGACGACCGGGTGCCGCACGCCCGCCAGCCGGGTCAGCGGGGTGTCGAGCACCCGCCCGGTCTCCGCTCCGCTCATGCCTGCTCCTTCATGCCGGGACCTCGCGCTCCCGCAGGCCCTTCGGGTCGAGGACCTCGCGCATGATCCGCAGTTCCCCGGCGTCCGGCAGCCGCGTCTCGGGCACCTCGTCCGGGACGGCGAGCTCGAAGCCGGTGGCCGCGAGCACGTCCTCGACGCGGACACCGGGATGGACCGAGCGCAGCCGCATCCGCCTCTCGGGGGTGTCGAAGTCGAGCACGGCCAGATTGCTCACCACGGCGCGGATCTCGTGCGCGCCGCGGTCCCAGCCGACGCCGCTCACCATGTCGACCTTCTCGGTGAACACGCGCGCCGAGTGCTTCGGCACCCAGTAGCTCGTCGTGTTCAGCAGCGTGTTGCCCGGCCCGCCGCGCACCCCGAGGAGCTGCCGCGAGGGCTGCTTCCAGTCGCCGATGCACGAGATGTTGGTGTTGCCGTGCGCGTCGATCTGGCTCGGCCCCATCACCACGTGCCGCCGCCCGTTCAGGACGAGCCACAGGTGGTCGCGGAAGGGCAGCCAGCCCTCGACCGTCCCGGCCTGCGCGCCGAGCGGGACGGGCTCGGCGCTCAGCGACGGCCCGCCGTCGGTGGTCAGCAGGTCGGGCGCGAACGTCGCGCGCGCCAGCCGGGATCCCAGCATCGGGACGAACCCGGCCACCGCCGCCGCGACGATCTCCCCGTCGCCCCGGAACAGGTCCGCGCACGCGGCCGCGCACACCTCGGCCCTGGTCGCCTCGCTCATCGCGCCTCCTCCCGCCAGACCCGGACCGCGTCCTGGTAGGCGGCCTCGTCGCCGGACAGGAACCGCTCGCTGAACGCCGACCACTTGTCCGGGTCGGCGGCCGACTGCGCGTACAGCTTCTGGAACGCCTCGTCCCGCCCGGAGTCGGGCAGGCAGTCGGTGAAGTGCGCGCCGTTCGGCGTCTCCACGACGCCCGCCACCTGCGACCGGCTGATCAGCAGCGACTGCACCGGCCCCTCCTTGAGGAAGTCGGCGGTGTCGACGAGCCGCTCGCACGACACGTACGTCCGGTCGGCCGCCTTGGCGAACAGGTCGTCCATGTACGGGTCGGGGCCGAGGTACTGGGCGTTGCCGCGCGCGTCGGCGCGGTTCATGTGCACCAGCGCCGCGTCCATCCGCAGCGCGGGGACGGCGACGAGCTCCCGCCCGTCCTCGTAGGGCGACCGGACGGTCCGCAGCTCCGGGTTGACCCTCATCACGTCGGAGCCGAGGCCGACCGGGGTGGGCAGGAACGGCAGCCGGTGCGCCGCCGCGTACAGCCCGAACATGAACATGCCCTCGTCGTACTCGGTCAGATCGAGGGCCCCGGACTGGCGCGCCTGCCGGAAGTGCGGTTCCAGCGGGATCGAGTCCATCGTCACGAACGCGGTGACGAGCCTGCGGACCTTGCCCGCCGCGCACAGCAGCCCCACGTCCGGCCCCCCGTAGGAGACGACCGTGAGGTCGGTGACGGGGGAGCGCAGGATCGCCCGCACCAGCGCCATCGGCTTGCGCCGCGAGCCCCAGCCGCCGATCCCGATCGTCATGCCGCTCTCCAGCGACCCCGCGATCTCCTCGACGGACATCACCTTGGAGCTCATCGGCCCCCCTTGGCGACGAAGGCGTCGCGGTGCTCGTCGCCCGCTCCGACGAGGTTCAGCTCGAACGTGAACCCCTGCTCGTAGCGGTAGCTGCGCCTGACGTCGACCGGGTCGATGCCGTTCAGCGACTCCTTGGCGCGCCGGATCACGTACCTGTCCTTTGCGGCGATGCCCGCGGCGACCTCCATCGCCTTGGCGCGCAGCTCCCCGGCCGGGACGACCTCCAGCACCGAACCGTGGTGGTGCAGCTCCTCGGCCGTGACGTTGCGGCAGGTGTAGACCATCGCGCGCATCAGGTGCTGCGGGACGAGCCGGGCGAGGTGGGTGGCGGCGCCGAGCGCGCCCCGGTCCACCTCGGGCAGCCCGAAGTAGGCGTCCGGCGAGGCGATCACGATGTCGGCGTTGCCGGCGAGGCCGACGCCGCCGCCCAGGCAGAAGCCGTGCACCGCGGCCACGACCGGGACCTCGCAGTCGTAGACGGCGGCGAACGCCGCGAAGCAGCCGCGGTTGGCGCCGACCAGCGCGGCGTGGCCCTCGGTGCTCTGCATCTCCTTGATGTCGACGCCCGCGTTGAAGCCCCGGCCCTCGGCGCGGAGCACGACGGCCCCGACCCCGGGGTCGCGGCCCGCCGCGAGCACCGCGTCGGCCAGCTCGTACCAGCCCGCGACGGTCAGGGCGTTGACCGGCGGCGCGTCCACGACGATCTCGGCGACCCCGTCCAGGGTCGTGGTGGAGACTCCCATGCGCTACCTTTCCACCAAACATTTGTTAGAACAGACGGTAGCAGAGCCGTTCGGAGGAGGCGGAATGTCATCGGTGCCGGAGGCGGCAGGGCACGCGGAGCCGGAGGCGGCATGGCGCTGAAGCTCGACCTTGGGGGCAGGACCGTCGTGGTGACGGGGGGCGTGCGCGGGGTGGGCGCCGGGATCAGCCGCGCCTTCCTGGAGGCGGGCGCCGACGTGGTCGCGGTCGCCCGCCGCGAGCCGGACACGATGCCCGAGGCCGGCGGCCGGACCGCGCGGTTCGTCCCGCTGGACGTGCGCGACCCCGACGCCGTGCAGGCCTTCGCGGACGGCCTCGACCGCGTCGACGTGCTGGTCAACAACGCGGGCGGCGCCCCGTACCTGCCGGTCGCCGACGGCGCCCTGCGCACCCACGTCAAGATCATGGAGCTGAACCTGACGGCGCCGCTGATCATGGCCCGCGCGCTGCGGCCCCGGATCATGCGGAGCGGGGGCGGCTCGGTCATCAACATCGGCAGCGTGAGCGGGGTGCGCCCGTCGCCCGGCACCGCCGCCTACGGCGCGGCCAAGGCGGGCCTGCACAACCTCACCCAGTCCCTGGCGGTCGAGTGGGCCCCGCACATCCGGGTCAACACGCTGATCCTCGGCATGGTCCGCACCGAGCTGGCGCACCTGCACTACGGGGACGAGGACGGCGTCGCGGCGGTGGCGGAGACCGTCCCGCTCGGCCGCCTCGCCGACCCCTACGACATCGGCGCCGCCTGCGTGTTCCTGGCGTCCGACCTGGCGTCCTACGTGTCCGGCTCGTCGATGCAGGTGCACGGCGGGGGAGAGCGCCCCGCCTTCCTGGACGCCGCCACCGTCAACAAGGAGGAAACGCGATGATCTGCAAGGACCGGGTGGTCGCCGTCACCGGCGCCGGACGCGGCCTCGGCCGCGCGCACGCGCTGGAGTTCGCCCGGCAGGGCGCCCTCGTCGTCGTCAACGACCTCGGCGTCGATCGCGACGGCACCGGCGACGCCTCCGAGGGGCCCGCCCACGACGTCGTGCGGGAGATCGAGGCGCTCGGCGGGCGGGCGGTCGCCAGCACCGACGACATCGCCACCGACGAGGGGGCCGCCGCGCTGGTCGCCGCGGCGACCGGCGCGTTCGGGCGGCTGGACACCCTGGTCAACAACGCCGGGTTCCTGCGCGACCGGATGCTGGTCAACCTCGGTGAGGACGAGTGGGACGCGGTCATGCGCGTGCACCTCAAGGGCCACTTCCTGCCGCTCAAGCACGCCGGGCGGTACTGGCGGGCCGAGAGCAAGGCCGGCCGCGCCGTGGACGCGCGCGTCGTCAACACCTCCTCCGGCGCCGGGCTGCTCGGCAGCGTCGGCCAGGGCAACTACTCCGCCGCGAAGGCGGGCATCGTCGGGCTGACGCTCGTGGCGTCCGCCGAGCTCGGCCGGTACGGCGTGACGGTCAACGCGATCGCGCCCGCCGCCCGCACCCGGATGACCGAGGAGGTCTTCGCGCAGACGATGGCCGCGCCCGCCGAGGGCGAGTTCGACGCGATGGCCCCCGAGAACGTCTCGCCGCTCGTCGTCTGGCTCGGCTCCGCGCAGTCGCGGGACGTCACCGGGCGGGTCTTCGAGGCCGAGGGAGGCAAGATCTGCGTGATGGACGCCTTCCGTCACGGCCCCGCCGCCGACAAGGGCGCGAGGTGGGACCCCGCCGAGGTCGGCGACGTCGTCAAGGACCTCCTGGCGAAGGCGCCCGCCCCCGAACCGGTGTACGGAGCGGGCTGACCGTCGCCCGCGCCCCGGCCGCCCTCAGCGCGGGCGGTAGTCGTCCATGAACCGGCGCACCTTCTCGGTGTAGGGCCGGACCCTGGCCGGGACGCCGCCCGTCTTCACGACCGTCGTGGCCGACGTGCGGTAGGCGGCGGCGAGGTTCAGCGCGGGGTCGCCCGGGACGTCCTTCAGGTCCTTCCCCCAGTAGCACAGGAACCGGCCCATCGCGGGGATCGACAGCTCCGCCGTGATCTGGGCGGGCCTCGGCTCGGGATTGTCGAGCCCGCCGGGCTGCCAGAAGGCCAGGACGTGCGGAGTCCACCGGGCGATGCCGTACTCGTCGCGCCCCGGGTCGGCCAGGCGCGGGTCGAAGCCGCTCTCCGCCTTCAGCATCGCCGCGATCAGCGTCGGGCTCAGCCCGCGCAGCTCGCACCACGTCCCGGCCTGGACGATCAGGTCCCGGTAGCGGGCGGGGACGTCCGACCCGGCCCGCAGCCACTGCCGGTTCCGCTCCTGCGGCGTCGCGGCGCCGTCGCCCTGGTGGGGGAGCACCACGAACGCGACGGCGGCCACGGCCACCGCCGCGGCCGCCCCGGCCGCCGCGAGGGCCCGGCGCCGGCCGCGCGGGCGCTTTCCCGGCGGGCGCCTCTTCGGCGCGAGTGCGCCGGTGCGCGTCTCCCCGGAGGCGTGCGCCAGCGCCTCCCCGAAGTCGGCCGCCGACGCCCAGCGCCTCTCCCGGTCCGGATCGAGCGCGCGCATCACCGCCGTGCTGACCCCGGACGGGATCGCGGCCCGGGTCTGGGCCGGCGGGCGCGGCGGCACGGCGGGCGGTTCCCCGGTCAGCAGGTGGTGGGTCAGCGCGCCGAGACCGTAGACGTCCGCGCGGCGGTCCGGCGCGCCGTCCACCTGCGTCTGCTCGGGCGCCATGTATCCGGGCGAGCCCGCGGGCAGCGTCAGCCTCGACAGGTGCTCCCCGGTGCGCGCGATGCCGAGGTCGGCGATCATGACGCGCTCGCCGCCGCCGGGCGCCGACCGCAGCAGCACGTTGGACGGCTTCAGGTCGCGGTGCACGATGCCGAGGTCGTGCAACTCCTGCACGCCCCGGATGATCTCCTGCGCGGTGCGCAGCGCCTCGCCCGGCGGGAGCGGCCCGGCGGCGAGCCGCTCGGCCAGCGTGCCGCGGTCGGCGTAGGTCATCACGAAGTAGGGGCGGCCGTCCGGCAGCTCCCCGATGTCGAAGACCTGCACCAGCCGGTGCGAGTCGGCGCGGCGCAGCAGCCGCGCCTCCTGGACGAACCGGTCCCGCACGTCGGTGCGCAGCGTCCAGTGCCCCGCCAGGATCTTGATCGCGACGGGGGAGTCGAGGTCGGGATCGTGCCCCCGCCAGACCGAGGCGAAGCCGCCGGATCCGAGGTGGCCGTCGATCCGGTAGCGCCCTGCGGCGGTCGGGGTCTCCACGTCTCCCAATCATGAATGACGGACGAGGGCCTGCGCAGTGGCTTTGGGTGAAGGATCAGAAGCGAAACGTGGCCGCGGAGCCTGGCCGCGGAGCGTGGAATGCGCCTTCCCGGCGCGGCGTTGTACGGGCCGGATAATGGATCGCCCCACGCGGTGCGTTCCGGCTACGGTGCGAAGGTTGTGGGGTCAGTGAGGCCCGGGGGGCCTGGAACCCTATCCTTGTCGATGGTTATGGGGACGAGTGTGGAATCGCCGCTCGCCGGCCTGCGCGCGCGCCTGCCGCAGTTGATGGTGCGCGACCAGCACCGGCTGCGCCGCAGGATCGACGGCGTCCAGAAGATGCGGGACGCCGGGCGCCGGGCCAGGGTCGCCGAGGAGATCGCCGCCGAGGTCGAGACCGCCGAGCGGCGGGTCGAGCGGCGGCGCCTCGCCGTGCCCGCGATCACCTATCCGGCGCAGCTGCCGGTGTCGCAGAAGAAGGACGACATCCTCGCCGCGATCCGCGACCACCAGGTCGTGATCGTCGCGGGCGAGACCGGCTCCGGCAAGACCACCCAGATCCCCAAGATCTGCCTCGAACTGGGCCGGGGCGTGCTCGGTTCCATCGGCCACACCCAGCCGCGGCGGCTCGCCGCGCGGACGGTCGGCGACCGCATCGCCGAGGAGCTCGGCACCGAGCTCGGCGAGACCGTCGGCTACAAGGTGCGCTTCACCGACCGGTCGAGCGACGGCACGCTCGTGAAGCTGATGACCGACGGCATCCTGCTCGCCGAGATCCAGACCGACCGGCTTTTGCGCCAGTACGACACGCTGATCATCGACGAGGCGCACGAGCGCAGCCTGAACATCGACTTCCTCCTCGGCTACGTCCGGGAGATCCTGCCCCGGCGCCCCGACCTCAAGGTGATCATCACCTCGGCGACGATCGACCCGGAGCGGTTCTCCGCGCACTTCGGGGACGCGCCGATCGTGGAGGTGTCCGGGCGCACCTATCCGGTCGAGGTCAGGTACCGTCCCGTCACCGACCCGGACGACCCGTCCGCCGACCCCGACCGCGACCAGGTCCAGGCGATCGTCGACGCGGTCGACGAGCTCGGCCGCGAGGGGCCCGGCGACGTCCTGGTGTTCCTCAGCGGCGAGCGGGAGATCCGCGACACCGCCGACGCGCTCACCAAGCACTTCACCCGGCAGCGGGGGACCACCGAGGTCCTGCCGCTGTACGCGCGGCTGTCGTCGGCCGAGCAGCACCGGGTGTTCCAGCAGCACCGCGGCCGGCGGGTCGTGCTCGCCACCAACGTCGCGGAGACGTCGCTGACGGTCCCCGGCATCAAGTACGTCGTCGACCCCGGCACCGCGCGCATCTCCCGCTACAGCCACCGGCTGAAGGTGCAGCGGCTCCCGATCGAGCCGGTCTCGCAGGCGTCGGCGAACCAGCGCAAGGGCCGCTGCGGCCGCGTCTCCGAGGGCGTGTGCATCCGGCTGTACTCCGAGGAGGACTTCGAGTCCCGCCCGGAGTTCACCGAGCCGGAGATCCTGCGGACCAACCTCGCGTCGGTCATCCTGCAGATGACCGCGCTCGGCCTCGGCGACATCGCCGCGTTCCCGTTCGTGGAGCCGCCGGACCGCCGCAACGTCAAGGCAGGCGTGGACCTGCTGCACGAGCTCGGCGCGATCGACCCGGCCGAGAAGGACCCGCGCAAGCGCCTCACCGAGCTCGGCCGCCGGCTCGCTCAGCTGCCCGTCGACCCGCGGCTCGGGCGCATGATCCTGGAGGCCGACCGTAACGGCTGCGTCCGCGAGGTGCTGATCATCGCGGCGGCGCTGTCCATCCAGGACCCGCGCGAGCGTCCCGCCGAGAACCAGCAGGCCGCCGACGACCGGCACCGCCGGTTCGCCGACCCCGGCTCCGACTTCCTGGCCTACCTGAACCTGTGGAACTACCTGCGCGAGCAGCAGGCGGAGTTGTCGGGCAGCGCGTTCCGCCGCATGTGCAAGAACGAGTTCCTGCACTACCTGCGCATCCGCGAGTGGCAGGACCTGCACGGCCAGCTCAAGCAGGTCGCCAAGTCGCTCGGCGTCACACTGAACACCGCCGACGCGCCGCCCGACCGCATCCACACCTCGCTGCTCGCCGGCCTGCTCTCCCACATCGGCCTGATGGACGTCGACAAGAAGGAGAAGCAGCGCCGCGGGCAGGAGTACCTCGGCGCCCGGGGCGCGAAGTTCGCGGTGTTCCCGGGGTCGGCGCTGTTCAAGAAGCCGCCGCGCTGGGTGATGTCGGCGGAGCTGGTCGAGACGTCCCGGCTGTGGGGGCGGATCAACACCAGGATCGAGCCCGAGTGGGTCGAGCCCCTCGCGCAGCACCTGGTGAAGCGCAACTACAGCGAGCCGCACTGGTCGAAGAAGCAGGCGGCCGTCATGGCGCGCGAGAAGGTCACCCTCTACGGGGTCCCGATCGTCGCCGACCGCCGCGTCAACTACGGCTCCATCGACCCGGCGCTGGCGCGCGAGCTGTTCATCCGGCACGCGCTCGTCGAGGGCGACTGGGAGACCCACCACCGGTTCTTCCACGACAACCGCGCACTGCTGGACGAGGTGGAGGAGCTGGAGCACCGCGCCCGGCGCCGCGACATCCTCGTCGACGACGAGACCCTCTTCGACTTCTACGACGCGCGGATCCCCGAGGACGTCGTCTCCGGGCGGCACTTCGACGCCTGGTGGAAGAAGGCCCGGCGCGCCGACCCCGACCTGCTCGGGTTCGAGAAGTCGATGCTCATCAACGAGTCCGCGGGCGGCGTGAGCGAGTCCGACTACCCGGACGCGTGGCAGCAGGGAGCGCTGCGGCTGCGCCTCACCTACCAGTTCGAGCCGGGCGCCGACGCCGACGGCGTCACCGTGCACATCCCCGTCCAGGTCCTCAACCAGGTGCGGCCGGCCGGTTTCGACTGGCAGGTGCCGGGCCTGCGGACCGAACTGGTCACCGAGCTGATCCGGTCGCTGCCGAAGCAGCTGCGCGTCAACTTCGTCCCGGCGCCCGACTACGCCCGCAAGATCCTCGACCGTGTCGCGCCGCGCACCGAGCCCCTGCTGGACGCCCTGGAGCGCGAGCTGACCGCGATGACGAGCGTGCCGGTCGCGCGGGAGGCGTGGGACCCGTCCCGGCTGCCCGCCCACCTGCGCATCACGTTCCGGGTCGTGGACGCGGCGGGACGGACCCTCGGCGAGGGCACCGACCTGGACGGACTGAAACGCCGCCTCGCCGGGAAGGTGCGCGGGACGCTGTCCAAGGCGGCGGCGACGATCGAGCGGTCCGGCCTCACCGAGTGGACGATCGGCGAGCTGCCCCGCACGTACGAGCGCAACCAGGCCGGCTACGACGTCAAGGCCTATCCCGCGCTCACCGACGAGGGCGACACCGTCGCCGTCCGCATGTACGAGACGGAGGCCGAGCAGCGCCGCGCGATGTGGCTCGGCACGCGGCGGCTGATCCTGCTGAACGCGCCGTCACCGGTGAAGCTCATCCAGGGCCGCCTGACCAACCAGGGCAAGCTGGCGCTCAGCCACAACCCGCACGGATCCGTCGCGGCCCTGTTCGACGACTGCGTCACCGCCGCCGCCGACCGGCTCATCGCCGAGGCGGGCGGGCCCGCGTGGGACGAGGACGGCTTCCGCGCCCTCTACGACCGGGTCCGCGCCGACCTGCACGATGCGACGGCCCAGATCGTCGGCCTTGTCGAGCGGATCCTGGCCGAGGCGCACGAGATCGACCGGCGGCTGCGCGGCACGGCGAGCCTCACCCTCGTGCCCGCGCTCACCGACGTCCGCGGCCATCTCGGCACGCTGGTGCGGCCGGGATTCGTCACCGCGACCGGCTGGGCCCGGCTGCCGGATCTGCCGCGCTACCTGCGCGCGCTGCAGGTCAGGCTCGACAAGCTCCCCGAGAACCCGGGACGCGACCGCATGCTCGCGCACCAGGTCGAGGTCCTCGCGCAGGAGTACGAGCAGGCGCTGCGCCGACTCCACCCCTCCCGCCGCGACGAGGAGCCGGCCCGGCAGGTCCGCTGGATGCTGGAGGAGTTGCGGGTCAGCCTCTTCGCCCAGCAGCTCGGCACCCGCTTCCCCGTCTCCGACAAGCGCATCCGCAAGGCGATGGCCCAGCTCTAGGCGGGGGTACGCGCGAACAGCTCCAGATGCCCGCATCGGCGGCACCGCAGGGCGTCGATCTGCCACCGAGGCCGGCCCATGCGCTTCGCGCCGCCGAGCAGGCCCTTCTCCAGCGGGCCGAGGATCCAGCGGGCGTAGCCCTTGGAGGACTCGCCCGAGTCCTCGATGAAGCCCTGTTCGAGGTCGTCGCCCTCGCACTGCGTGCACGTCGGCTGCGTCATGCCGGGAGGGTAACGGGTCGGGCCGCCAGGGGAGCGGCGGACCCGCACATGATCATATTCGGGTGATACTGGGACATGGCCTTGCGGGAGTACTACCCACCGATCGAGCCGTACGAGTCCGGGCTGCTGGACGTCGGCGACGGCAACCGCGTCCACTGGGAGGTCTGCGGCAATCCGGACGGACTGCCGGCGGTGTTCCTGCACGGCGGGCCCGGTGGCGGGGTCCTGCCCGACCACCGGCGGTTCTTCGACCCGTCCCGGTACCGCGTCGTCCTGTTCGACCAGCGCAACTGCGGCCGGAGCCTGCCCGGAGCCGGGGACCCGGCGGTGCCGCTCGACCACAACACCACGCCGCACCTGGTGGCCGACATCGAGCGCCTGCGCGAGCACCTGTCGATCGAACGCTGGCTCGTGTTCGGCGGCAGCTGGGGGAGCACCCTCGCGCTCGCGTACGCGCAGGCGCATCCCGACCGGGTCAGCGCGATGGTGCTGCGCGGCATCTACCTCGTCCGTCCGTGGGACGAGGCGTGGGGGCTGGCCCCGACCGGCGCGGCGCGGCTCTTCCCGGCCGAGTGGGCGGCGTTCCGTGACGCGATCCCGCCCGCCGAGCAGGACGACCTGCTCGCCGCCTACGGGCGCCGGGCCGGCGACCCGGACCCGGCCGTCCACGTCCCCGCCGCCCGCGCCTGGGGCGCGTGGGAGCTGGCGGCCAACACTCTCCTGCCCGTCCCGGCGCCGGACCTGGACGACGCGGTGCTGGTGGCCTTCGCCCGCATCATGCTCCACTACATCGCGAACGGGGGCTTCCTCCCGGCCGGGGGGCTGCTCGCGGGAGTGGACCGCGTCCGGCACATCCCCGCCGTGATCGTGAACGGGCGCTACGACATGAAGACACCGCTGGAGCAGGCGTGGGAGCTGCACCGCGCGTGGCCGGAGGCGGAATTCCACATCGTCGAGGACGCCGGGCACGGCGGCGGCGAGCCCGGTACGCGCGACCGCCTCATCGAGGCCGCCGACGCCTTCGCCGCTCACTTTCCTGCGAAGTGGGCGCCTCCACATGTACCACCCAAGTCACTGCAGTGACGCGCGGGGGTGCGTAAGGTTCATTCCATGCCTAACAGCGAAGAGCGCGACAATAGCGGCCCCTTGGGGGCGGCCGCGGCTCCCCAGCGCGCGGTCTCCGAAGGCTCGGCGGACGAGGGCACGGGATCCAGGGCGCCCGTCGAGACCGTGGTCGCGCGCATGGGCGACCCGGTCACGGTCTGGCCGTGCGCCAACTGCGGGCGGCCCGTCCCGCAGCCGGTCGGTGCCGCCCGCACCGTCCGCTACTGCCAGGACAACGACGGCGCCTGCGCCCGCGAGGCGCGCGAGCGCCGCGACCGCGGCCGGGACGCGCCGGGCCTCACCGGGCAGGTCGCGTCGGCGTGGGAGATCGTCGAGCGGATGGAGCGGGCCGCCGACGCGCTCGCCGACTCACTGACCTCCGAGCTGAGCGTCGCCGGCGTGGAGCGCCGTGTCGCCGAGGTGCGCGCCGAGGCCGCCCGCGAGCTCGCCATCGCGCAGAGCGAGCGCGACGCCTCCCAGCGCAAGGCTGAGGAGGCGTGGCACGAGGCCGTCTCGGCCCGCAAGCGTGCCGAGACGGCCGAGGGAGACGCCGGGCGCGCCCGCGAGGAGGCCAAGCTCGCCACCGCCAAGCGCGACGCCGCGCAGCAGGCGTGGGAGGAGGCCCACCAGATCGCGCAGCAGTCCATGACGGCCAAGCTCGCCGCCGAGAGCGAGCGCGACCGGGTCGCGGCCCGCGAGGCCGAGCTGCTCGCCGCGCTGGAGGCCGCCCGGGCCGAGCTCGTCGGCCTGCACGCCAAGCTCGCCGAGTCGGAGGGCGCCGCCGAGGCACAGCGCGTGGAGGCCGCGGTCGCCAAGCAGGGCGCCGAGGACCTGCGCAACGCCATGCGCGACACCGAGGCCCAGCGGCAGCGGGCCATGCAGGCCGCCAGCAAGGCCGAGGCCGAGCGCACCACCGCCATGCGCGCCCAGTCGGAGGCCGAGGCGGAGCTCGTCCGCGCGGGCGCCCGGGCCGACGAGGCCGCCAAGGAGCGCGACGCCGCGCTGGCGCAGGCCGCGGCCGCGACGGCCGAGCGGGACGAGCTGAACACCAAGGTCAACGACCAGGCGGTGCAGCTGCGGCAGCTGTCGCAGTCGGTCGCCGAGCAGCAGGCCGCGCTCACCGCCCTCGCCGAGGAGCGCGACGCCGCCCGCGCCGAGGCCGACCGCGCCCGCCGCCAGATCGACCAGCTCACCCACAACACGCTGTCGTCGAACTTCCCGCCCGGCGGGCGGATGTCGGGCGGCGGCCACCCGTCGCCCCCGCCCGGGCCGCCTCCCTCGGGTGCCCCCGGCACCGCCCCGGCGCCCGGCATGCCGCCGGGCCCGCCCCCGATCGGCGGCCCCTTCCCGGGCGGCTCCCCGATGCCCCCCGGCGCGCCCGTCCCCCTCGGGGCGCCCGTACCGAACCTGCCGTCCGCCGCGAACGGGACGCCGGGCTCGACCACGGGCGGCCATCCCGCTCCCGGCGGGATGCCCCTGCCCCAGGTCCGCCCCGTCAACGGCGCGGACCGGGAGGACCCGCTGTTCACCGGTCACTGACCGCCCAGGCCCGGACGGCCGCGCCGTCCGGGCTCAGCCGAGGCCGGCCACCAGGACCAGCGCCAGCGCCAGCGCCGCCACCGAGGCGGACACCAGGACCTGCTCGCGCTCCCTCGCCGCGGTCCGCCGCGGCGTGAGAACCCGCCGATGGCTCCTGCCCATGTCCATCGCGGCGCGGCGGGCGCGCTCCCAGTAAGCCCCCGTGTACACGGCCAGCACCGCCAGCCCCACGATGAGTAATCCGTCTCCGCGCATCGATCTGCCTCCCGTTTTCCGCGGAAGCTCAGATTGAACAGCGGTTCCGGTGCGATTGACAGTGTCGGACGACACAGATCGCCGAATCGGCCGGACCCGGGCGGCCCCGCCGTCACATCGTCGGCCGGAGCGTCAGCGCCCGAACGTCTCGGGATCGACCTCGATCCAGATCTGCTCGGCGCGGCCCAGCAGCCGCCCGTCGGCCCCGTACAGGGCGGTCGCCGCGTGCATCTTGCGGCCCTCGCGGCTGCGCGCGAACCCCATCACCACGCACCGCTCACCGGCCTCCGGCACGTCCATGACCTGCGCCGTCATCGTGCCGAGCACCGCAGGGCGGCCCGCCACGTCGAACGACCAGCCGCCGGGGCAGTCAAGCGCGGCCCACACCAGCTCACGCTCGGGGACCCGCTCGGGGATCCACGGCGTCGCGACGGTGCCCTCGGCCACGGGCCCCGGTTCGAGCCGCAGCCCGTCGCCGGGTTCGCGGTCCGGCCCGCACACGAAGCAGCCCGGGAACGGGTGGTTCTCCGCCGCCCGGTACTTCTCCGCCGCCTTCAGCGCCTCCTCGAACGGGACGGCCGCGATGGGCGGTACCACGATCGCCCCCGCGAGCGCCTCGGCGATGAGCCGCTCGCCGTCCCACAGCCGCGCGCTGTGCCCGCGCTCGTCCTCCACCGTGACGGTGAGCTCGATGTCCAGCGGCGGCGGCCGCCGCAGCGTCACGGTCACCGTGTCGATCGGCACCCGCCCCGCCAGGCGCCCCGCCACGTACCCGCCGTTCCCCGACCCGTCCGGCCCGTGGAACCGCCTCTCGATGATCACTTCATGTCCCCCGTGCTCACTTCCACCACACCAAAACGGGACCGATCATATTGAGCCCCACCGACATCCCACCCCCCGGGGGTAGCCGGGCACCGCCCCGCTAGACGGCCCGGGAAGGCTGCGGCCTGCCCGGACGGGTGGTGAAGAAGACCGAGAGGGAGCCGCGCAGCCGTGCCCGGACGGTGTCCTCGTCGACGGGGCCGTCCGCGGGGACGGGGGTCCGGTCGAGGGCGCGGGCGATGAGCAGGTCGACGTTGCGGTCGGCGACGAGGACGGAGCACGTGTCGCACCCGTACCAGGGGTAGAGCATGTTGAGGACCGCCACGGCGGTGTCGTCGTCCGACAGGTGCGTGGTGTCCAGCTCGACCTCGAACATGTCGGTGTCGTCGGGGTCGAGCGTGGGGTAGTAGAGCCAGCGCGGCGCGGCCGCGCCGCAGAAGTCGCATGCCTGGTCGGGTGGAGCGGGCTCGCCGACCGCGAGCTCGAGCTCGTGGTCCCACGGCTCCACCCGCCGGTTGTGGCGGTAGCCGACGCCGTCGAGCGAACCCTCGCGGTTGTGCGTCACGTCGTGCACCTCGCCGCCGCAGCGGGCGCACATGAAGCCGAGGTCCTCCATGTCCCTCCCCGATCGCTGAGGCACCGGCTCTCACAGTATCCGGCCGGACGCCTCGCTCGTACCAGGCGGCGGCGTTCGGGTACGTTGAGGGTCCTTCACCGACGCATCCGCCCCGGCGACCCCGGTCTCCCGCGTCCGCACGCCGCATATCCCCCCGCGTGCCCTCATTTCGCGCTCTCGAACGGAGGCCCCGTGCCCGACGTCGTGCTGAACGCCGACAAGATCGATCTGGTGCGCGAGCGGCGGACGCTGCTCGACAGCGTCACGCTGACGGTGCTGCGCGGCGAGCACTGGGCGCTGATCGGCCCGAACGGGGCCGGCAAGAGCACGCTGCTCGGCATCCTCGGCGCCTACACCCACCCGACGCGCGGCACCGCGGAGATCCTCGGGCGCCGGCTCGGCCGCGTGGACGTCCAGGAGCTGCGCAGGCTGATCGGCCAGGTCAACCCGCGCCACCCCCTGGAGTCGTCGCGGACGGTGCGCGAGATCGTCCTGACCGGGGTGACGGGCACGATCGAGCTCGTCCCGCGCTGGACGCCGGACGAGGAGGACCTGCGCCGGGCGGACGAGCTGATCGCACTGATGGGCCTCACGCCCCGCACGGACGCCCGCTGGCCGAACCTGTCGCAGGGGGAGCGGGGCCGCACGCTGATCGCGCGGGCGCTGATGCCCGACCCGCCGCTGCTGCTGCTCGACGAGCCCGCCACGGGCCTGGACGTCGCCGCCCGGGAGCGGCTGCTCGCCGGCCTCGACCAGCTGCGCGCCGAGCGGCCCGACCTGACCACCGTGCTCGTCACGCACCATCTGGAGGAGCTGCCCGTCAGCACCAGCCACGCGCTGCTGCTGCGCGAGGGTCAGGTGCTCGCCTCAGGAGCGGCCGACGACGTCCTCACGACCGAGCTGGTCAGCGCGTGCTTCGACCATCCGATCGCGATCAGCCGGCACCACGGGCGCTGGGCCGCGACCGCCGGTCCGGCCTGACCGGGCGTCCCCGCCCGGCGGTTCCCGGCTGGGGCCTGTCTCGAAGTGGCCTCGGTCAAGCGCGCGAACGCGTGACCTGGCCGGTGGAGCGATGCCGGAGGCGAGCGGAGCCGGGCAGATCGCGAAGCGATGCCGCGTTCGCCCAGTACCGGTCACGTAGCGAGCCGCCAGGCGAGCGAAGTGGGCCGGGACTTTGAAACACAGCCGCCAGGCGAGCTACGTGGGCCGGGACTTCGAAACACGGCTAAGCGCCGGCGACGCGGTGCCGGGCCAGGTGGGCAAGCACCGACTGGTTCGCCTCCCACCCGTCCGGGAACTTGACCGGCACGCCGAGGTGCACCGGCTCGGCGGACGGATGCGCGTCCAGCAGTTCGGGGATGCCCGCCCGCGCCACCACGACGCACGCGTGGCGGTGCCGCGACGCCAGCACGCACAGCCGCCCCGACTCCAGGTGGAACGCGGTCGCGTCGCGGCGCCCCGACAGCGGGTGCAGCACGACCGTCACGTCGTACTCGCGGCCCTGGAGCCGGTTGGCGGTGTCGACGGTGATGCCCGCGCCGTGCGGCCCGAGCGCGGCGCGGATCGCGGTGACCTGGTCGCGGTGGGCCGCGCCGATCGCGACGCGCGCGGCGTCCACCGGGGCGGAGCCCAGCTCGGAGTGGGCGACGGGCCCGCGTTGCAGCAGCCGGACGGCGAGCGCCGCCGTCGCGCGGACGGCCTCGGCGTCGGTGCGCAGCGTGTGCCGGGCGGGCAGCTCGTAGAGGGCCCAGCCGGTGTCCGCCGCCTCTTCGAGCGCGTGGTCGTAGGTGGTGCCCATGCCCCGCGCGGCGAACTCCAGCCTCCGGTCGCCCGGCCCCGTCCCCGCGCGGAAACCGGTGAACGGGTAGAACGCCTCCGACACCACCGGCGCCGCCGACGCGGGCAGCCGCCAGGACACCGGCAGCCGGTGGACGGGAAGGTCGGGGTTGTGGGCGAGCAGGACCGACACGGCACTGCGCATCGGGTCCCAGGTCAGGCCCGCCCAGCGTTCGACCTCGACGGTGGAGAACGGGTCGAGCTGGCCGGGGTCGCCGACGAACAGCGCCCGCTCGAACCTCCCGGCGATGCGCAGCAGCAGGTCCGAGCGCATCTGGTAGGCCTCGTCCACGATCGCCCACGGCCACGACCCGTCCGACAGCGTCGCCCACTTCGCGCCCGTCGCGATGACGACGGTGTGCTCGGCGAGGTCGTCGGCCTTCTGCGTGACCCGCACCGACGGGTGCGCCATGACCCGCTCGGACGGCACGTAGCCCGACGCCGACAGCCGCCCGAGCGTGATGCCGGGATGCTTGGCGGCGATCCGGTCGATGAGGTCGTCGACCTGCTCGTTGGTCTGCGCCACGATCATCAGCCGCTCGCCGGCCTCGGCGAGGTGCGCGGCCGCGCGGACCACCAGCGTCGACTTGCCCGCGCCCGGCGGGGAGTCGACCACCACGCCGCGGTGCCCGCCGCCGAGGTCGGCCAGCACGCCGTCGACGACCCGCGCCGCGGCGTCGCCCGGACCGAGGGACGGCTCCGGGTCCCGCGCCGCCACCGGCGCCAGATGGCGGCCCGCGGGGCCGGTCACGACCATTCCTCTTCGGCGTCCTCGTCGGCCGGCACGTACTCGGCGGGCGGCCCGCCGTGCGTCCACGGCGTGTCCTCCCGGTCGGGGAACCTCGCCGCGCCGAACGAGCCCTCCGTCAGCGAGGTGAAGCACACCCGGTCGCCGACCGCGGGGACGGCGCCCGCCTCCGGGGTGAGCTTGCGGCCCATACCGCCGGTCAGCTCCACCAGCACCCCGCCGTCGTCCAACTCCACGATCCTCCCCTTGAGCGCCGGTCTGGCGGCACTGCACACGGTCGTGCCGACGTCGAGCCGCACCGGGTCCCGCGTGCCGACCCGCAGCAGCGGGCGCAGCTTCGGCCGCTTGCCCGTCTCGTCCAGCCGGGTGGGGTCGCACTCGGTGACCGTCCCGCCGAACGCCTGGCCGGCCAGCCGGTGCTCGGCCATCACCAGGGGGTCGTCGAACGCCCGCTGCGCGTCGTAGGCGTCCTGCGCGCGTTCGAGGTCGTGCAGCCGCCGCGCCGCGCGGACGGGCGGGTCGCGGCGCGCCTGAGGATACGCCTCGCCGAACGTCTGGTGGTAATAGGTGAAGGCGTCCCGGTCGCGCTCCCAGCGGCGCGGGACGCTCGCCCCCTCCGGCAGCGCGCGCAGCAGGCCGACGGCCCGCCACATCAGCTCCCAGGTCGGGGTGAGCTGGCTCGCGATCGCGGCGCGCAGCCGCTCTTCGGCGGCGGAGGCCCCGCCCGACCGGTCGTAGGCGGCGATCGCGGGGGCGAGGACCTCGTTGTCGAACGTCGGGTCGGTCGTCGGGCCCGCGGGTGGGCAGACGACGGGGTCCTCGGCGCGCGCCGCCGCGGCCGGGCCGTCGAGGCCGTCCGGCGGGTCGATCCAGCCCGTCAGCGCGGCGAGGTTGCCGTCCTCCAGCGAGCTCTGCCCGGTCGCCCAGTGCAGCCGCAGCAGCTCCGTCACCGCCCCCAGCAGGGACGACCCCGGATGGTCGTGGCGGTCGGCGAACCACGTCAGCCACCGGCCGAGCACCGGCACCGCCGGGTCCACCGCGTACGGGCCCTCGGTGCTGCGGAAGCGCGTCGACCGGCCCACCATCCGCAGGAACGCGACGCCGCCCCGGTTCGGCACGAGCAGCTGCGGCGCGTCCCCGTACCGGATCCGCTCATCGCCGTCCTTGCCCGGCGGCAGCTCCTCCACCGGGCCCCGGCTCGTCTCGATGTGGTTCAGGACGAGCTTGGCGAAGGTGGCCGCGAAGGCGAACCGCAGGTCGCGGTTGCGCGGCTGCGGGACCACGAGCATCGTGGCGTCGTCGGGCGCGCTGCCGAGCATCACGGCCAGCGGCGCCGCCGCCTCCCCGGCGAGCTTCAGCGGGACGAGCACGAGCGGGGCGCCGGAGACGTGGCAGTGCCGCACGGTCGCGAGCGGCTGCGCGATCCCGGCGTCCGCCGCCTGCAACCGCGCAAGCGAGGACAGTGCGCTCATGGGCGGATCACGCGGCCCCGTGCAGTGCCTCGTCGCGCAGCCGGGCCGCGGCGCGCAGCTGCTCGGCCGTCTCGGCCAGGTCGTCGGCGGGATGCAGCGACCCGTCCGCCAGCGCGAGCGCGGCCCCGATCGTGTCGATGCCGCCGAGGTCGTCGCGGACCGACCGGCCGAGCGCGCCCGTCGCGCCGCACGCCCGCGCCTCCTCCCGGCAGAACAGCGCCATCTCGCAGCCTGCCATGCACTCGGGCGCGTACCGCGCCTCGACGGCCCGCACGGACTCCGCGAGCGCCTCCCCGGGCTGGAACGTCAGGTCGTCCGGCAGTTCGGCGAGGATGTCGTCGACGCGGGTGAGCCGCGCGAGCTGCCGCTCCAGGACGGCGAGCTGCGGCCGCACGTCCAGCGGCGTCGCGGTGGGGCGGTTCGAGAAGTTCTCCGGGCAGACGAGGAACACCTCGTGCGACACGCGCGCCGGGTCGTGCCCGAGCTCGGCCGCCAGGCGGCGCAGCGCCAGCACGTACACGGCCGACTGGCGCGCCGCCGCCGCGACCTGCTCCGGCTCGGCCTGCCCGTCCACGACCGCGAACGACTTGATCTCGATGACGTGCATCCGCCCCTCGAGCTGGAACGCGATCACGTCCGGCTCCAGGTAGGCGGGCCGCCCGCCGATCTCCAGCCGCAGCAGCGGGTGGTCGAACAGCGTCCCCTCGCCGGTCTCCAGCGCGCGGGCGACCAGCCGCCGCGTGCGCGAGTGCCGCAGCTCCCGGCCCTCGTTGCCCGCGACCACCTCCAGGTCGTCGTAGGCGACCTCGGGGACGGCGAGGCCGAGCCGCTCGCGCAGCAGCGTCAGCAGCTCCGCGCACCCGTCCGCCTTCACCTGCGCCTCGAACGCGTTCCCGCGCGTGATCGCGAACTGGGACTGGCCGAACGGCGCGGGGAACCCCAGGGCCTTCGCCACCGCGTCCTTGTCGACGCCCGCCGCGTCCATCACGCCGCGGCGGGCGCAGCCCGGATTGGACGTGAGCGCGGCGATCGTGCGGGCGTCGTGGTTGCGCGGGGGCGCGTCGCCGCGCAGCCGGTCCAGGTCCGGCGCGGTGTCGGTCATCGGTCCGTCTCTCCGTTGATGGCGGGGCGCCGGCCGGGATCCCGCAGGGCCCGCAGCCGGGTGCCGAACAGTTGTTCGGCGTCGTCGAGCCTCTTCCGGGCGCGTGCCGCGGCCGACTCGCGCCGCCGCCGGTCCGGGGCGCGGTGCACGTCCAGCTCGGCCCGGGCGGCCTCCGCGAGCACGGCCGGATCGACTGTACCGACCGTACCGGTGACCGCACCGGGAATGTTGGACGCGAAACGCCACAGCAGCCGCTGCACGTCCGGCGACGGCGTCCCGCGCCCCGCGTGCTCGGCCAGGCGCAGCGCGCTGGTGAGGAAGTCGGTGCGCGGGCTGAGCGGCCCGACGACGCGCTGCTCCAGCGGCCACGTGCTCACGGTGAGGAGCCCGCGCGCGGGCGCCAGCAGGTCGGCGGTCAGCGCGGCGCACAGGTAGTACGGGCGCGCGTACGGCGCGGTGCGGAAGGAGCGCTCCTCGTCGCGGCGCAGGCTCGTCAGGCGGCTGCCCGGGATCTCGCCGGGGAAGAACGCCGCGTACACCGACCCGATCAGCTTCGGCGCGGCGGGCGCCCCGAGCAGGGTGAGCGCCTGGTGGACCTGCTCCCGGACGGGCAGCAGGCCGCGGGGGCCGTCGTCCTCGCCGCGGCGGGCGCCGGGCGCGGTGCCGTCGCCGAGGACGGCGTCGTCCCACGCGGTCTCGGCCCTGCGCAGCTCGGCGCGCAGCTCGCGGGCCCGCGCCCGGTCGCCGGCGGCCATGGCCCGGCGCACGGCGGCGCGCAGCTCGGCGATGCGCGTCTCCAGCTCGTCGGGGGTCGGGACGCCGGGGGACCGGGACATGCGGCAGACAGTACAGGTACTTCCCGACACTTCCAGTGTTTTCCAGTTTTGTGGTGTCCGGGGGGGCTCAGCGCGGCTTTCGCCACACGAGGGAGTAGCGCCACAGCAGGTGCCGGCGGAACACGGCCCCGGGCAGCAGCCGCAGCGCCTCGTCCCGGACCTCGCCCCACGTCATGTCGGGGTCCATGACCGGGGCGTCCGGGCTGCCCGCCCGCCGCCGGTTGCGGAGCCGGTGGAAGTAGTGCGCCGGCAGGCCGGCCGCCGAGTACGCCCGGTCGCGCGGCCCCTTGTTGTTCGCCAGCCCGATGACGATCAGGGTGCCGCCCGGCCTGAGGGCGCCGCGCATCGCCGTCAGGCTCTTGACGAAGTCCATGTGGTGGATCGCGGCGACACTGCAGACGAAGTCGTAGAAGTCCTCCGGCAGGTCGTATTCGAGAAGGCCCGCTTCGACGAAGTCGACGTTGCCGAAGCCCTCGCTCGCCCGCGCCGCCTCGGCGACCATCTCCGGCGACCGGTCGAGCCCGGTGACGTGCGCCGCCCGGGGCGCGAGGCGGCGCACCAGCAGGCCGTCACCGCAGCCGACGTCCAGCGCCTCCCCGCACCCGCGCGGCACGCTGCGCAGCACGACGCCGTGGTAGTGCGTGTTGTGGTTCCAGTAGTCGCCGGTCATCATCACCGCCGGGTCAGGTGCGCGGGTCGAGGCGGAGGGGGTGCCCCTCCGGGACCTCCACAATAACGATCTTGACGCCGTCGGGGTCCTCGATCCACATCTCGACCAGTCCCCACGCCTCCTCCCGCGGCTCCCGCGTGACGAGGGCGCCGGCGGCCGCGAGCCGCTCGTGCTCGGCCCGGACGTCGCGGACCTGGAGCCAGAGCATCGGCGACGACCCGGTCTCGCCGGCGCCGTGCCCCGACACCTCCAGCAAGCCCGGGCCGAGGAAGAACACCACGCCGGGAGAGCCGGCCGGGCCGAACTCCCGGTACACGGCGAGGCCCAGCACGTCGCGGTAGAAGCGCTGGGTGCGCGCCGGATCGCCGGAGCGAAGCAGGATGCGGCTGCTCAGTACGTCCATGCCACCATCCTGACCCGGTGCCCCTCCGCCGCGCGCACCGCCGCGCCCGGTGCCGGCCTGGTCGGCCGGGGTCAGTCCGCGAAGCTGGCGCGGTAGGTGGCGGCCATGTCCTCGTCGCCGTGCCCCTGCTCGATGGCCCGCCGGAACCGCTCGCCCGCCGCGTCGTTCACGTCGACGCGGACGCCCGCGGCCTCGGCGGAGTCGTGGATGAGCCTGGTGTTCTTCTCCGCGTTGCGGACGGCGAAGCTCGGCTCGAAGTCGCCGTCGAGCATCGCCTTCATCTTGGTCTGCAGGTAGGGGCTGTCGAGCGGGCCGCCGGTGAGGACCTCGCCGAGCAGGGACGGGTCGAGCCCGAGGCCCTTCGCCAGCGCGACCGACTCGGCGACGACCGAGGTCAGCGAGATGGCGTAGCTCACGGCGGCCAGCTTGAGGCGGGTGCCCGCGCCGCTCGCGCCGTCCTCGTCCAGCCACACCGTCCTGCCGCCGACCGCGCCGAAGACCGGCTCCAGGGCCTTGCGCGCGTCCTGCGGCCCGGCGGCGAGAATGATCAGCTTGCCCTGCTCGGCGGGCTGCTTGGTGCCCTGGACGGGGGAGTCGACGAACGTCAGCCCGTGGCCGGCGGCGAACCGGGCGAGCGCGGGCACGTCCGCGACGCCGACCGTGCCCATCTGCGCCCAGACCTGCCCGTCGCGCAGCGCGGACGCGGCGTCGTCCATCACCGCCAGGGCCGTCTCGGCGTCGTTCAGCATGGTGATGACGACGTCGGCGCCCCGGACGGCCTCGGCGGGTGAGGTCGCGACGGCGGCTCCGTCGGCGGCGAGCGGCTCAGCGCGGGCGGCCGTGCGGTTCCAGGCGGCGACCCCGTGGCCGTTCCGCAGCAGGTTGCGGGCCATCGCCGCGCCCATGATCCCGGTGCCGAGCACTGCGACCTGAGTCATCTGCCCCTCCTTTTGGACTGCTCGATACAGAATTGTGCGGGGACAACATTCGCACATCGCTGGCTGATGCGCATCCGCAGAGGTCCCTACCCGCCCGGAGGCGGGGATGCGTCGCCGCGCCCTCCGATCGGCGGCGGCCCGCCGGGCCGGTCAGCCGTAGGCGGGGCTGTCGCCGGGCGCGTCGCCGTACACGGCGGTGTAGGGCACGGCGAAGGCGTCGAGGGTGCGGTCGAGATGCGCCGACCACCAGCTCACGAGCGTGGCGGCGCCGCGCTCGCCCGCGCCGTCCTCGCCCAGGTAGCGGTGCCTCAGCGGCCCGACGTCGCAGAGCCGCTCCCACCATTCGCGGTGCACGGCCGACTGGATCTGCCCGGCGTCCAGCGGGAACGCGGAGCGGTGCCCGCGTACGAACGCCTCGACGCGGTCGAGGTCGAGGCCGCGCTCGTCCTCGCAGGCGAACAGACGTGCCGCCGAGCGCACGACCTCCCCGGCGACCGGGCCCGTGGTCAGGCCGTCCCAGCCGAGGACGGCCGTGACGTTGCCGGACCCGCCGTAGCGCAGGTGCCCGGCGTGGAAGGAGCCGTGCAGGTGCCCGACCGTGCTCACCTCGATGTCGGGCGGCTGGTGCCCCGCGAACTCGGTGAGCAGGTCGCGGCGCTCCCGCAGGCGGCGCGCGGTCAGCGCGTCGAAGTCGGTGCCGCCCCCGCCGTCCGGGACGTCGCGCAGCATCGTCTCGACGGCGGCGGCCGCGTCGGCGGCGCGCGGCGCGGGCACGAGCATGCTCTGCTGGACGGGCGGCGTGAGCTCGTCGAGCGCCGAGTGCAGCCGTCCGAGCAGCTCGCCGAGGGCCTCGCACTGGGCGAACGTCAGCTCCAGACCGCCGCGGCCGCGGCCGCCCACCCACGGGTACAGGACGTATCCGCGGCCGGCGGCGGTGACCAGGGTGCGGCCGCCGCGCGCCGGCACGGGCGCGAGCACCGGGAGACCCGCCGCGTCGAGCGCGGCCGTGACGCCGTGCTGGAACAGCACGCGGCGCCGGTCGGCACCGGCGTGCTCCCTGAGGAAGAACGCTCCGCCCGCCGTGTCGACCCGCCAGCTCCGGTGGCCCGGCCCGGTGGCCAGCGGGGTCGCCGCGTCCGGTGCGCCGATCTCCCAGCGCTTCAGCAGCCGCGGCGGTAGCGGCTCGGCGCCGGGCCCGCCGTCCGCCTTCGCCTGCCCGCCGCCGTCAGCCGGATCCGGGGTGCCGGCCCGGTGTCCGGTGTCGGCCCTGTCTCTGGCGTCAGCACTCTGGGACGTCGGCACCTCGGCACCTCGGCTGCTTCGGACGGACGGCGGTCGAATGGGTGTTCTACGCCGACGCTACACGTCCCAGCCGCGACGCGAAAGCGGACCGCGCGGTCCGGCGCCTCAGACGCGTTCGAGGACGACGACGGGGATGTCGCGGTCCGTCTTCTCCTGGTACTCGTCGTAGGCCGGCCAGGTGGCGGCCATCTTCCGCCAGAGCGGAGGCTTCTCGTCGGACGTCGCCGTGCGGGCCCGCGCGGTGAACTTGTCGCCCTTCACCTGCACCTTCACCTCGGGGTTCTCCTGCAGGTTGAGGTACCAGAGCGGCGGCTCGTCCGCTCCGCCCTTGGAGGCCACGACGAGGTAGGCGTCGCCTTCCGTCTGGTAGATGAGCGGTGTCGTGCGCTCCTTGCCGCTGCGCCGTCCCGTCGTGGTGAGCAGGAGGGTGACGGTGCCCTGCCAGTCGTGCCCCTCCGCACCGTCGGTCGCCCGGTACCGGTCGACGTGTTCCTTGCCGTACAGCATGGTTTTCTCCTCATTTCGCCATGGCCATAAGGGCGCACCCCTGTAACCCACGACCCAGGGCAGCCCTTCCCCGGTTCACTACCCTGGCGTGGTGGATGATGCGGCGGAGGTGGCACGGCGGTGCGCCGAGACGATGTACGCGCAGGACAAGGTGGCGCAGGACCTCGGCATGCGGATCACCGAGATCGCGCCGGGGCGGGCGCGGCTGCGGATGACGGTGGCCGAGACCATGGTGAACGGCCACGGGATCGCCCACGGCGGCTACCTGTTCCTGCTCGCCGACTCGGCGTTCGCCTACGCGTGCAACACCTACGACTCCGTGACGGTCGCGGCGTCCGCCGACGTGGTGTTCGTCGCGAGCGCGCGCGGCGGGGACGTTCTGGAGGCGACAGCCGTCGAACGCACCCGGTACGGGCGGAACGGCGTCTACGACGTCACGGTGCGCCGCGTCCCCGGCGGCGAGGTCATCGCGGAGTTCCGCGGCGGAAGCCGTAGCCGGGACCAGCGCGTCCTGGACGGCGGCGCGCCCTGAGGCGCACGGGTCACAGCTCGTTCAGGACCCGGGTGAGGTAGCGCGAGGTCTCGTCGGGACGCTCGGCGGTGATGCACAGGTTGTTCATCGCGCGCATGTAGGTGTCGACGTCGGTCGGCTTGTCGAGGTAGAGCGCGCTGGTGAGCTGCTCCAGGTAGACGACGTCGGACAGGCCGGGCTCGGCGAAGCGCAGGATGGTGAACGGGCCTCCTGCGGCGGCGTGCCCTCCCGCACCGAACGGGACGATCTGCAGCGTCACGTTGGGCAGCTCCGACACCTCGATCAGATGCCGGATCTGGTCGCGCATCACATCGCGGCCGCCGAGCGGACGGCGAACGACCGCCTCGTCCAGCACGGCCCACAGCGTCGGTGCCTCGGGGGAGGTGAACCGCTCCTGCCGGGTGGTGCGGATCTGGACGCGGCGCTCGACCTCCTCATCGCTGGCGTCGGAGTACCCGAGCCGGATGACGGCGCGTGCGTAGTCTTCGGTCTGCAGCAGACCGGGCACGAACTGCAACTCGTAGGTGCGCAGCAGGGAGGCGGCCTCTTCTAGGCCCAGGTACACCTCGAACCAACTCGGGAGGATGTCGCCGTACCGGTGCCACCAGCCGGGGGTGTTGGCCTCCTTGGCGAGCGCCAGCAGCGGGGCGCGCTCCGCGGGGTCGGCGACGCCGTACAGGGTGAGCAGATCGGCGACGTCCCGCTCCTTGAAGCCGACCCTGCCCAGCTCCATCCGGCTGATCTTGGAATGCGAGCCGCGGATCTCGTAGCCCGCCTGCTCGGTGGAGATTCCGCGCGACTCGCGCAGCCGCCGCAGTTGCGCCCCGAGGAGAATGCGCAGGACGGTGGGCCCACCGCGGCGCGGATAATCGATCAGCCGTCCGGCCGGATCACCTTCGGACGGAGGTGTTGGGGCAGCTGAATCCTGGGGCAAGGGGTCACCAGCCAGTCGACGGGTCTGCTCGTGGGCGGAACGGCACCGCCCTATGTTAGAGGATGCGCGGGCGTTTTTGGGTAGTAGCAATACCGCCTTGCGGACCCGGCGCCTCCGAACGTCTCTTGACCTGCGCGAAGCCGCTGCTTAGCGGCGTGAACAGTGCGGTCGGTGGCGGTGCGGATGCGGAACGTCGCGGTGTCGTCGCGCCGGAGTCGGCCCGATGGTCATTTCCCCGGCCCTTGGATGGCGCACGAATTTGGGAGTGCTCTCCGGCAATGCGGGCGGCCAATCCTGACAGGCCATTTCGCGGGCGGTAGCCGCCCCCGTGAATGTCCCTGACCACTTATTTGGCGAACATTCCCCGCGGTACGCACCGCGCGCTCGGCCGGCCGAGTGATGAAGCTCTCGTCCCGCGCGGGCGCGATCTCGGGCGCCCGCGGCGTTCTCCCTTCAGAGTGGTGGTGGCGGTGACCGCCGCTCCGTCAGGCGAACACGCCCCTCGCATCTGGGAGAGCACATGAACGCGACCCGTGAACGACCGGAGATCCGATTCCTGACCTCGGGCGACGTCTCGGCGCACGAGCGCGCGGCGGCCGAGCGGGCCGTCCGCGACGCGCTGGCCGGCGCCCGCGGCGTCACGTCCGTCCAGGTCACGCTGAGCGTGGTGGCCGACCGGTCGCTGCCGCGCCCCGCCCTGGCCCAGGCCGTCGTCGAGTTCGACGGCCGCCGCGTGCGCGCGCAGGCCGCCGCGCCCCGCATCGACGAGGCCGTCGACATGCTCCGCGAACGCCTGGCGATCCGGGCGAGCTCCCTGCAGGCCGGCTGAGCCGCCCGACGACGAGCCTGCGGAAACGAGCGGCGGCGCCCCGCACGGGGACGCCGCCGTCGATGGCTTCAGGGCCTCACGCGTCGCGCCGGGAGACGACGAGGGCCGCGAGACCGAGCGGCACGAGCGCGTACGCGAGCAGCACGGCCGTCGCCGCGCCGGGGGACAGCAGGTCGCCGTAGATGGAGTTGTCCGCGCCGAGCCCCGCGATCTGGGCGGGCAGGCCGCCGGGCAGGACCGAGCCGGCACGCTCGCTCCACGGCCGCGGCAGGTGGAAGACGAGCAGCGGCAGTACGTGCCACACGAACACCAGCGACACGAGCGTCCCCGCCGTGGAACGCAGCAGCACCCCGAGCGCCAGGCCGAGCAGCGCGAACACCGGCACCGCCGTCCCCTCGACGAGGAAGCCGGACAGGTCGTGGACGACGGAGGCGCGCTGGTCCGGGAACGGGCGGTCGCCGATGACGAGCCGGGTCCCGAGGAACGAGCCGACCGTCGCCGCCTCCCCGGCGACCAGGGCGACCGTCCCGACCACCACCGCCTTGGCCGGCACCAGCACGTGCCGCCTCGGGAGCACGGTGAGGGTCGCGCGGATCATCCCCGTGCGGTACTCGGACGTGACGGACAGCGCGCCGAGCACCGCGAGGCACAGCGACGCCACCCACGTGCTGAGCTCCTGCAACGGTCGCAGCAGGAACTCGTCGCGCCGGTCGGCGGAGAGGCCGTCCCAGACGTGCGCCATCTGGATCGCGAGCAGCACCGTGAACCCGGTGAAGGCCGCCGCCACGGCCAGCACCCAGTAGGTCGAGCGGATCGAGCGCAGCTTGCGCCACTCGGCGGCGACCGCATGGACGATCACGCGTCCCTCCGAGTGAACGAGAAGGCGCCGGCCGCGAGCGCGACGACCACGTACGTCACCAGCAGTGCGAACGCGGCGGACGGCGCCAGCACACCGTGGTCGGTCGGCGAGCCCGGCGCGGCCGCGATCTGGTTGGACAGGTTGCCGGGCAGCGCCGACGAGATCCGCTCGTCCCACGGCGGCGGCAGCAGCCGGGCGAGGCCGGGCGCCACGAACAGCACGACCGTGCCCGCCGTGATCGTCGCGGCCGTGGAGCGGAGGACGGCGCCCAGCGCGAAGGCGATGAGCGTGATCGCCGCGGTGGTCAGGCCGAGCCACAGCAGGTGGACCGCGACGTCCGCCACCGGTCCCTGGAACGTGGCCACGGGACGATCGCCCACGATCGCGTTCCCGGCGGCGGTTCCCGCGGCGAGCGCCGCCAGCGACGCGGCGAGCATGGCGGCCGCCGCCACCCCGCCCTTCGCCGCGTACAGGGCCAGGCGGTTCGGCAGCACGGCCAGCGTCGTCCGGACCATCCCGTGCGAGTACTCCGACGTGATCGTCAGCGCCCCCAGCACCACCGCGCACACCGGCAGCGCCACGGCCAGGGGCTGCTCCGCCGGAGCCGCCGTCGCCTTCGCCTTCCGCGCGGCCGGCAGACCGTCCCAGTAGCGAGTCACGTACCAGGACCACAGGACGCAGAGAAGCATGAACGCCGCGACCGTTCCGAGGACGGCGAAGGTCGAGCGGACGGTCCGGAGCTTGTACCACTCCGCGGAGAGCGCGTCGATCACGGCGCCACCGCCCCGAACTCGGTGCTCTCCGCGGTCAGCTCCATGTAGGCCTCCTCCAGAGAGGCGCTGTGCTGCGTCACCCCGTGCAGCGGGATCCCGTGCGCCGCGGCCGTGTCGCCGATGGCGGCGACGTCCAGCCCGGTGACCGTGAGGGCCCCGCCCGGCGCGGGCTCGACCAGGCCGCCCGCCGCGGCGAGCACGGCGGTCAGCTCCGCCGGACGGGGCGAGCGGACCAGCACCCCGCGCCGGAACCGGTCCGCCAGCTCCCGCACCGACGTGTCCGCGATCAGCCGCCCGCGCCCGATGATGACCAGCCGGTCGGCCGTCAGCTCCATCTCGCTCATCAGATGGCTGGAGATCAGGACCGTCCGGCCCTCGGCGGCCAGCGCCCGCATCAGCTCGCGGATCCAGCGGACGCCGTCGGGGTCGAGGCCGTTCACCGGCTCGTCGAACATCAGCACCCCCGGATCGCCCAGCAGTGCCGCGGCGATCCCGAGCCGCTGCCGCATCCCCAGCGAGAACCCGGCGACCCGCTTGCGCGCGACCCCGGCAAGCCCCACCTGCTCCAGGACCTCCGCCACCCGCCGCGTCCCGATCCCGTTGCTGCGCGCCAGCCAGCCGAGATGGTCGAACGCCCGGCGCCCGCCCTGCACCGCGCCCGCGTCCAGCAGCGCTCCCACCTCGCGCATCGGCCGCCTCAGCGCCGTGTACCGCCCGCCGTTGACCAGCGCCTCACCGGACGCGGGCCGGTCCAGGCCCAGCACGATCCGCATCGTCGTCGACTTGCCGGCCCCGTTCGGGCCGAGGAACCCCGTCACCGTCCCCGGCCTCACCGTGAAGGACAGGCGGTCCACCGCGGTCGTGCCGCCGTAGCGCTTGGTCAGCTCGCGTACCTCGATCATGCCGTCGAGCGTCGTACGCCACCGCCCCTCAGCACATCGGAACGGGGGCGGGGACCGCGCGTGCGACCGTGCTCCGAGCCCGTCCCGCCGCCTCCGCCCCCGGTATGACGGCCGCCGGCATGAGGCGCGGGCGCCGGCCGTGCCGCTACCTTTCCTGACGTGGACGAATCCGAGCTGCGCTCCCCGCTTCCGCGGCTCAGCCGGCGCGGCCTCATCGGCCTCGACGCCGGGGCCGCGCTCCTCTACGCCCTCGTCCTGCTGGCGCTGCCGGCGGGCACCGGCGCCTCGCCGCTCCTCGCCGTCCCGCTCGGCGCCGCCGCGGCCCTGCCCCTCGCGGTCCGGCGCCTGTGGCCCGTCCCGGTCTTCGCCGCCGTCCTGTCCGCCTCGACCGCCGCGCTGCTCCTCGACCTTCCCTGGGACACCTACGCCTCCGCGGGGTTCGCCCTCTACCAGGTCGCGCTCACCCGGCGCCGCCGCCGCTGGGTCCCCACCCTGCTCATCGGCGTCGTCAGCGCCGTGTTCATCTTCGCCGGCGCCGTCGTCGGCCCCGTCGGAGCGCAGGCCGAGATCCTCGGACGGCTCCTGCTCGGCGCCTCCGTCCTCGGCGCGTCCTGGACGCTCGGCCGCGTCGTCCGCGAACGCCGCGCCCACGCCGCGCACGACGCCCGCCGCCTCGCCGACCAGGCCGTCTCCGGCGAGCGGCTCCGCATCGCCCGCGAGCTCCACGACGTCGTCGCGCACAGCATGAGCCTCATCGCCGTCAAGGCCGGCGTCGCCGTCCACGTCGCCGAGGCCCGCCCCGAGGAGGCCCTCGACGCGCTCCGGGTCATCGAGACCACCAGCCGCGGCACGCTCGCCGAGATGCGCCACCTCCTCGGCGTCCTGCGCACCGGCGCCGCCGACGCCGACCTCACCCCGTCCCCGGGCCTCGCCGACCTGACCGGCCTCGCCGAGCGCGCCGCCATGGCCGGCGTCCACGTCGACCTGGACGTCGACGCGGGGGAGCTCCCCGAGGGCGTCGCGCTCTCCGCCTACCGCATCGTCCAGGAAGCGGTCACCAACGTCGTGAAGCACGCGGCTCCCGCGCGCTGCCGCGTCCGCGTCAGAGCCGACGGGCTGCGGATGCAGATCGACGTCGCCGACGACGGGCCCGGGACCCGCGTCCTGCCGGGCGGCGGCGGGCACGGTCTCATCGGCATGCGCGAACGCGTCATGATGTACGGCGGCGACTTCACCGCCGGCCCGCGTCCCGAAGGCGGCTTCGCCGTGTCCGCCGCCTTCCCGTACGACTCCTAGGAACCCCGTTGGATCTGAGCGTCCTCGTCGCCGACGACCAGGCCCTGCTGCGCGGCAGCTTCCGCGTCCTGATCGACACCGCGCCCGGCCTGCGCACCGTCGGCGAGGCCGGCACCGGGGCCGAGGCAGTCGAGCTGGCCGCCCGGGAACGCCCGGACGTCGTGCTCATGGACGTCCGCATGCCCGAGATGGACGGCATCGAGGCCACCCAGCGCATCTGCACCGACCTGCCGGACATCCGCGTCCTGATCCTCACCACCTTCGATCTGGACACCTACGTCTACTCGGCGCTGCGGGCAGGGGCGAGCGGCTTCCTGCTGAAGGACACCCCTCCGGCCGACCTGCTGTCGGCGATCCGCGTCGTGGCGTCGGGCGAGTCGCTGCTGGCCCCCTCGGTGACCCGGCGGCTGATCGCCGAGTTCGTCCGCCGCCCAGGCCCCGCGCAGCCCCCGCCGGCCGGCCTGGACGCCCTCACCGACCGCGAGCGCGAGGTCCTCACCCTCATCGCCCGCGGCCTGTCCAACACCGAACTCGCCGAGCACCTCCACCTGAGCCCCGCCACCGTGAAGACCCACATCGGCCACCTGCTCGCCAAGCTCCACGCCCGCGACCGGGCCCAGCTGGTCATCACCGCCTACGAGACCGGCCTCGTCCGCCCCCGCTGACCCAGTTCTGGTCTGCGCGGCTCGGTGCGACGGTCAGAGCAGGACCGGGGCCAGACGTTCGAACTGGTCGGCCGCCGAGGCCAGGTCGGGGGTGAACACCGTGACGCAGACATGGTCGGCTCCCGCGTCGAGGTGCCCCTGGATCCGTTCGGCGATCGCGGCCTCGTCGCCCCAGTTGAAGCAGGCGTCGATGACCTCGTCGGAGCCGCCGCCGGAGATCGCCTCGTCCTCGTATCCGAGCGCCTTGAGCGAGCGGACGTAGGGGGATCCCGGAAGCTCCAGCATCTGGGTCCCTCTAGCGAGACCGCGCGCCTTCACCGGATCGGTCTCAAGGATGGCTGTCTGCAGGACGACGAGCAGCTTCTCGTCGCCGAGCCTTTCCCGGGCCTGCCTGGTGTGCTCGACAGGCATCGCGGCGGGAAGCGCTCCGTCCGCGCGGTCCCGAGCCAGCTCCTGCATCTTCGGGCCGAGGGCCGCCAGCAGCCGCGGGAAGGGCTTTTCGGGCACCGGTGCCGCGTCGACGGCCGCGTCCATGCCGTCGAGGTACTCGCGCATCCGGTTCAGCGGGCTCGTCCACTTCTGCCCGCTCCGCTCCACGATCGCCCCCATGCTGACGCCCACGCCGAGCGCGAGCCGTCCGGGGTAGGCGTCGGCCAGGACCGACGCGGCGCCCTGCATGGCGGCGGGGTGCCGCGCCCACAGGTTCGCGATGGCCGAGCCGAGAACGATCCGCTCCGTGGCGGCGAGCATCACGCTCAACTGTGTGAACACCTCCCGGCCGCCGACGGCCTCGTTCACCCAGATCGCCCCGTAGCCCGCCCGCTCCACGCGCTGCGCCGCACGCCGCCATTCGCCGGCCGGCGCGATGGGCGTCACGAGCCCGACACCGATCCTGCCGAGCCCCGCCCGCGCCTCGTCCACCGCCGTCATCGGTCCTCCTATAATCGGAACGAGCAACCCGCTTAGGACGTTACCGGAACGCCCGCCCCGCTTGTCAATCGATGAAGGAGGTGCCGGGTGAGCGGACGGCCCCAGCGAGCCGACGCGCGCCGGAACCGCGAACGCATCCTCGAGGCGGCGTTCGAGGCCTTCGCCGCCGACGGCCGCCTCGTCCCGCTCGACGACATCGCCCGCCGGGCTGGTGTCGGGGCCGGGACCGTGTACCGGCACTTCCCGACCAAGGAGGCCCTGTTCCAGGCGGTCGTCACGGAACGCATCGAGCGGATCGTGGACGAGGCGGAGGCCCTCGTCCACGCGGAGGAGCCGGGGGAGGCCTTCTACGGCTACCTCATGTGGGTCGTGGAGCGCGCGATGTTCAACCACGCCCTGTGCGACGCCCTGGCCGCGGACCTGGGAACACTCGATGCCCGCGGCACGGACGAGCGGTTCACCTTGGCTCTCGGTGAGTTGCTGCGGCGGGCGCAGGCGGTTGGCGCGGTCCGTCCGGACGTGGACGTCCAGGACGTCCGCTCCCTCATGGTCGGGGCCATGGTGATGGAACGCCGGCGCCGCCCCGAGGGCGGCCCCGGACGCATGACGGCTCTGGCGTGCGACGCCCTCCGTCTCGTAACGAAAGACGACGAAACAGGGCCCCGGGAGCGTAACGAAAGAGGGTGCGCGGTATGCGGGAAGCCGCTCGCCGCCGCGCCGACGGGACGCCCCGCCCGCTTCTGCGGCCCCGCCTGCCGCCAGAAGGCCCATCGCCGCCGGAAAACCGCTTGAGTCACGTCGCGTCCCCGCGCCACGCTGGCCAGATCATGCGCACACGTGAGATCCGCGCCTGCTACGACCGAGACTCGATCACCGTCTACCAGGCCTACGCACCCGAGATCGGCGTCCCGGCCGCGAAGAGCGGCACCTTCGTCCCGCCGTTCTCCCGGAGCCGCATGACCTGGATCAAACCGTCATTCCTGTGGCTCATGGCCCGCAGCGACTGGGCGCGCAAACCCGGTCAGGAGACGATTCTCGCCGTCCGCATCAGCCGGGCCGGCTGGGAAGAAGCGCTGGGTCTGGCCGTCCCGACCGACCCCGACCGCCGCGTCTTCCGGAGCACCGAAGATTGGCGCCGCCGCTTCGCGAAGGCGGTCGTGCACGTCCAATGGGACCCCGAACGCTCCCTCCACGGCCGGAAACTCGAAGCGCGCAGCATCCAGATAGGCCTCAGCCGCCACATCGTCGACCGCTACGTCGACGACTGGATCCTCGGCATCGAAGATCTCACCCCGCTGGTCCGCAAGATCCAGGGACTCCGCAAGGCCGGCCGGACACCTCAAGTCAGAGCCCTGCTCCCCAGCGAACGCCCCTACCCCCTGACCACCGCCCTGGTCACCCGCCTCGGAGCTTCCGAGCAGCCGGTGACTCCAGATCGCGCATAGGCGGGCCTGCGCCGAGCAAGGGCCGCGCCGCATCATCGCGTGCGAATCGCCTCCAGGCGATCGGCCAGCTCCCGGGGCCGGCTCAGCGCGACGAGGTGTCCGCCGGGCATCTCCTCCACCGGAATCCCCAACCGTTCGCCCACCACCCTCCGCTGGAACTCCAGCGGAAAGAGGCGGTCGTCGCGCCCCTGCAGAAACACGGTCGGTGTGCTGGGCCACTTGCGGAGCGGCCAAGGCTCCGCGAACGGGGTGGAGGACTGCGCGGGCTCCTGCGACAGCGCCACGGCCTTCACATCGTCCGGCACGTCGTGGAAGAAGCACTCCTCGATGTCGAACTCCGCGGACGGGACCCGTCCCTCGCGGACGGCCTGGTCGGACATCGCCTTCGCCTGCCCGGTGTTCCCCCACCAGTCACCGCCCGTCTCGCCCGGCGAGGGGACCATGGCGTTGAGCAGCACCAGCAGATCGACCGGCAGTCGCTCGCAGACAAGGGGTGCTGTGAAACCACCCATCGACTGCGCCACCAGGATCAGGTCCGTCCGGTCGCCGATCGCCTCGACGACCGTGTCGGCGTACTCCGACAGGCCCGCAGAGTCGTCCCCTGCGGGAAGCTCCACGGCCACGACGTCATGCCCGCGCGCCTTCAGCTCAGGCACCAGGCGATGCCAGAACCAGGCCTGTCCGCCCGCGCCCGGGATGAGTGTGTATGTCGCCATGTTCATCGTCCTCCGAAGCGCGACACTAGCGAGCCCCACTGACATTCCCGTCCCCGTGCCAGGAGCCAGCTACGCACCCATCCCGGCGTGTCGCTCGCTTCGAACAAGTGTTCGGGCTAGCTTGTCGTCTCGTGCTGATCGATGAACCGGTCTCGGCGGAGACCACGCCCACGGGCCGCCCCTCCCAGATCACCGGCCCCCGAGGCCGCTACCACGTGCGCCGAGTCCTGGAAGAATGGCAGGCCCCAGGCCAGGCGAGGTTCTACCGCCTCCAGGTAGCGACACCGGACGGCCCCGCGATCGCCGAGGTAATCGCCCCCCACAAACCCGGCCCCTGGACCCTCCACCAGGTCTGGCCCTAACCCCAACCCACACCCGCCACAGCCACAGCCGCACACCCGGCGCCCAAATCAAGAACAACCAGGAACCACGTCACCCAAGAGGGCCCCCAACGAGGACGCCCAGACGCAATCGCCAAGAGGCGCCAAGCACCAGCCTCCGCAAGAATGGAGAACCAGGGGACACGGCACCGGAGACCCTCCTCAAGGAGACCGGCGGGGCCCGGCTCGGAAGCAACAAACGACACCGGCACCGGCGAGAAGCGGGAAACGCGTCGCCCTGAGATGGTCCCTAAGCACAGCACCGGAGCGCGATCGTCCTGCAGGCACCAAGCAGCGTCGGTAACGCGGGCGTGCAAGAGACGCGGCACCTTGAGATGGGTTCCCGAGGGGTCGGCAGGTCGCGGTCGTCTCGGAGGAGGGGCGTTGGCGACGCCGGGTGCAGGAGCGCGTCACCTTGAGATAGTCCCCAAAGAGAACGCCCAGGCGCGGCCATTCAGAAGGCGCCGAGCGGCATCGGCCACGATGGCGAAGCGGGGCGTCGTCCCGAGGTGGTTACCGAGTTGGAGGCCGGGTGCGGCCGCCCAGGAGGCGCCGAGCGGCGTCGGAATGTCGGGGAGGTGGGGGCGTCGCCCTGCGATGGCCCCAATGAGGACGGCCCGGGCGCGGTCGCCCAGGGGGCGCTGAGCAACGCTGGCTTCCGCAATGTGGAGAAGCAAGGGTTGCCTCACCTGGGAACGGTTTCGAGGGGAACGGTCAGGCTCGGTCTGGAGGCGCCAAGCGGCGTTGGCTTCCGCCCGGGCTGAGAAGTGGGGACGCGTCGTCCTGAGATGGTGCGAGGACGATGGCCTGCGCGGTCGTCGTGGCGGCGCCGATCGGCACTGGCTTTTGCGGCGTTGATCTCGGCTCCGGATCTCCCATGCTTTGAGCGCGCCGCTGCAGAGTGGCCAGGCGGGCGGGCACGCGCGGTGGCGCAGGCCGGCGATAACCATTGACACGGGCTCTCGCCGGGGGCATGGAAGCCTCCCGTCCGGCCAGGTCGCGGGCAGTGGGCCAGGTGGCGTCGGTGCTGGTGTTCGCGCTGGTCTACCTGCTCGCCGCGCCCGCACCCCTGCGGCGGCGGCTGTGGCAGCTGGCCGCCGCCGGGGAGTGCTGCGACATGCATGACGTCCTAACCGTGCTTTCGCACGTAATCTCGGCGTGCGGTGACCGCGTGCCCCTCGCGCTGCCGTGATCGACAGATCTTGATCGTCCTTCTTGTACGGCGCGAGCCTTGGCGCGGCGTGCGCAGGAGGCGATGATCGGCGCCATGGACCTGCTGGAGACTCTGGTCGGCAAGGGGTTGCGCCGTGAGCCGCTGTCCCGGGCCGAGGCGCTCGCGGTACTGGAAACCTCCGATGACGAGTTGCTCGACGTGGTGGCCGCCGCCGGCAAGGTACGCCGTGCTTGGTTCGGGCGTCGGGTCAAGCTGAACTATCTGGTCAATCTGAAGTCGGGGCTCTGTCCTGAGGACTGCTCGTACTGCTCGCAGCGGTTGGGGTCGAAGGCGGAGGTCCTCACCTACACCTGGCTGAAGCCCGAGGAGGCGGCCGCGGCGGCGGAAGCGGGCGTGGCCGGTGGTGCCAAACGCCTATGCCTGGTGGCCAGCGGGCGCGGCCCGACCGACCGGGACGTGGAACGGGTCGCCGGCATCATCGCCGCGATCAAGGAACGCGACGAGGACGTGGAGATCTGCGCCTGCCTCGGGCTGCTGTCCGGCACGCAGGCGGGGCGGCTACAAGAGGCCGGAGTCCACGCCTACAACCACAATCTGAACACCGCCGAAGCCGCGTATGCGGACATCTGCACCACCCACGAGTTCGGCGACCGGGTCGACACCGTGCGGCAGACCAAGGAGGCAGGACTCTCGGCCTGCTCCGGGCTGATCGCCGGCATGGGGGAGAGCGACGCGGACCTGGTGGACGTGGTCTTCGCGCTGCGCGACCTGGACGTGGACTCGGTCCCGGTGAACTTCTTGATCCCGTTCGAGGGAACGCCAATGGCCGAGAGATGGGCCCTCACCCCGCAGCGCTGCCTGCGCATCCTGGCGATGGTGCGTTTCGTCTGCCCGGACGTGGAGGTGCGTCTCGCCGGCGGGCGGGAGATCCATTTGCGAACGCTGCAGCCCCTCGCGCTGCACGTGGTCAACTCGATCTTCCTGGGCGACTATCTGACCAGCGAGGGGCAGGCCGGCAAGGCGGACCTCGACATGATCGCCGACGCGGGCTTCGAGGTGGAGGACACGGCTACCACCACACTCCCCGAACACCGAAGGCGGTCGAAGCCCTCCACGCCCAATGACGCACCCGAACGAGAGCAAACCAGCGACGCCCGCCCTCCACAGCCTCCCGGGCCGGCCCGAACCGACCTGGTGACACTACGCCGCCGAGGAGCCGGCACCCCCCTACCCCCCAACGCCTAACCCCAAGAGCCCCCAGCGCCCCCAGAACGCCGCCCACCCTCACCCCACGTCCGTGCCCACCCCCCGCGCCCGCGGCCTCCACGAGCCCGGCACACCCGGGGCCTGATGCTTTCAAGCCTGCGGCGCTTTGACGGGTGTGGCGCTTCAAGTGCGCGGCGTCCCCATGCCCGCGGTGCATCGACGGGTGCGGTCGTGTGTGGTGTCTCCGTGCCTGCGGCGCTTCGACGGTGTGGTGTTTCTATGTGTGGTGTCGTTATGCCTGCGGCGCCTTCACGGGCGGGCGGTCCCTCACGTCCGCGGTGCCTGCGTCTTCACAGGTGTGGTGCTTTACGTGCGTGGGGTTCCACGTCTGCGGTTTTGGGGGCGTGCCCATTCATGGGGTAGCTCAATCTCCTCTGGGTTAGTTGTGAGGCCAGTGCCACCGTCGATGCCGTGGTGTGCGCGTCCGGGGTGGGCGCATGGTGGGCGGGGGGCGTGGTCGTTCTCACTCCGGTCGGGTGCCGCCTGGGTGCGGGACGCGATCACGGCCGACGGTGGCTGCTGCGGTGGCCTCGTTGGATAGGGAGTTGTGGCTGAGGAATTCCTTGAGCGCTGCGTCTCGGGGTTCTGGGGCCTCGCTGCGCTCGGAGGGGTTAGCGGGGGAGGCGGAGGACGAGGCGCTTGGTAAAGGCTCCTCGTTCCGCCGCCTTGGTGGCGCGCTGCTCCTCCAATTGCTCAGGTGTGAGGCCGTGGAGCGCGGCGAGGGCGTGCAGTACCTCCAGGAGGTCGGCGAGCTCTGCGGGATCGTCGGTCGCGCTGTACTCGCCGGCCTCCTCGTAGAGCTTGTTGCGCAGCAGCGCCGCTTGTTCTTCAGGGGCCGCGGTCCGTGTCTCGGGGGCCCTTCCCGCCTCCCGGATGATTTCGGGGATCCGGTCGCGGACGAGCTTCTCGGATCGGTGTCCGTCGCCGGTCTGGTGCACGGTCCCGCCGTGCCGTCGATCTAGGGACTGGACCCACTTGAGGGCGACCGCCGCCGTCTGGATCAGTTCGCTGCGGAGGTTGCGCGGGTCGGATTCGGCCAATGCCTCGTAGAACTCCTCGGTGAGGATGTGACGCCAAGTCAGCTCGCCACGCGACCACGCCGCGGCACATTCCTGCTTCGCCTCCTCTGCCTGTGCGGTGAAACCCGGGCCGGTCCCGTCGGGGAACTCCTGGACGCCCCACATCCGGTCCTGGGCTTCGCGTTCTGCCGCCACGTCCGCCAGTGCCCTCGCGAGCGATCCCGGTGCCTGCTCGTTCTCCATGCCCGACGACGTTAGCCACTCGGGTGGCTCGCCAAGGCGTGGTCTGGTTCGCAGCTGAGCAGTTCATGCAGGATGGGTGGGAGTTCGTCCCACAGCCATTCGTTCAGCGTGCCCGGAAAGTCCGTGGGCGGGCGTATGGCCAGGCGGTGAGGCGTGACTTCGATCAGGCGTACGGCGAGCGGGCCGTCGTCCCACATCGGGTCGCGGTTGCCCCAGAAAGCGGAGAAGTCGGCACTCGTCAGCAGCAGTTCCGCTGGCAGAACATGCTCTCCTGCGTGCCTGCCCAGTGGAAGCAGCCGCTGGGCAGCAGTGCGCAGGACGTTGAGTGCTGCCAGGTCGTGCGGGCAGGCGACGCCGGTGATCTGCAGTTCGGGCAGTCCGAACCGGCACAGACCCCGGGTCGTGAGGTAGACGCAGGTGCATCCGTCGATGTCGTCCTCGTCGGCGGTGCAGCGGCCGGAGTTCCTGTAGGGCGGCAGGGTGGTGCCGAGCCAGTCGTCGGCGAGGGCGAACTCGTCGAACCTTCCGAAGGGCATGACGGGCAGGACCTGGCCCGATATGGGGTCGACGAGCACGCCGCAGACCGATTCGGCGATCGCCTTCGCCGCGGCGCGGGCGAGGTGAGGCCCTAACGGAAGATCACCGGCCGGCAGGACTGAGGTGATGCCGATGTGCTGCGTCGCCTGGCGGAGCCTCTCGGTGTCGTCTGCGTCGGAGCCGGTGAGCTCGGAGAGGTCCCACGGTGAGCTCGCGGCGGGGTGGCAGGCGAGTGAGAGCCGGGGGGAGCCGAGCCGTTCCGACAACGCCGCCGCGAAGGAGCCGGAGAACCTCCGGAGGATCGCCGCCGACAGGTCACCGGGGTTCCTGTCGGTCGCGACGACGAAATCGGCGGTCGTCTCTTCGGGGACCGTGATGGTGACGCGCATTGCAGCCTCCTCGTGGCCGTTGGACTGGCGTGCGAGGTCCAGCATCGAGGAGGCCGCCGGGCGGGCTGAGGAGAACATGGTTCTGTGGATAACCGCGACCTGCGTCACGGAACGGACGGGATCTGCGATCGGCAGAAGCCTCTCCGGTGGGTGTCAGAAGGCGCAGGCCAGGGACTTGATCCCGTTGATGAAGCTCGTTCGCTGGCGGACGGACGGCGCGGTGGCGTGCAGGGTCGGCAGCCGCGTGTACAGCTCGCGGAGCAGCACCGTGATCTCGCGGCGGGCCAGGTGCGCGCCGAGGCAGAAGTGCGGACCGGGGGCTCCGAAACCGAAGTGGGGGTTGGGTGAGCGCATGACGTCGAACGCGCGCGCGTCCTCGAAGACGCTCTCGTCCCTGTTCGCCGAGTTGTAGTAGAGGATCACCCGGTCGCCGGCGCGGTAGGGGTGGCCGCCCAGTTCGTGGTCGCGGGTCAGCGTGCGGCGCATCCACGTCACCGGGGTGGAGTAGCGGACGATCTCCTCCACGGCGGCCGGGAGCCGGACGTCCAGGTCTGCCAGCAGGACGTCTCGCTGCCCAGGGTTGTCGGTGAGCAGGGTCAGGGCGTGCGACAGCGCGTTGCGCGTCGTCTCGTTGCCCGCCACCACCAGCAGCGAGAAGAAGCGGGCCAGGTCGAGGTCGTCGAGGGCCTCCCCGTCGACGTTCGCATGCGTCAGCGCGGTGACGAGGTCGTCGGCGGGGGTTTCACGTCGCAGCCGGCTGAGGTCGGCCATGAGCGCGTGCAGGAGGGAGAACTTCTCGGTGAGGACCACCGTCCTGTCGTCGCCGTCAGGGCTGACGTAGTCGGGGTCGCCGATGGCGATGATGACGTTCGTCGCGTCGATGACGTCGCCGTACGCGGATTCCGGGATGCCCATCATCGAGCAGATGATTTGCAGGGGCATAGGCATGGCGACGTGCTCGACGAAGTCGCACGGACCGCGTTCGGTCAGCTCGTCCACGATGCGGCGGGCCAGGACGGTCACGTCCCCCGTGACCCGCTGGACGAGACGCGGCGTGAACGAGCGGGAGACGATCCGGCGGAGCCGCGCGTGCCGGGGGTCGTCGATGCTGATCATGGAGCCGCTGTAGGGGGCGACCTGAGGGGGCGGGTCGACCAGGCTGACCGCGGTGGGTTGCGAGCTGAACACCTGGGGGTTCCGGCTGGCCTCGGCGACGTCCTCGTAGCGGGTGATCGCGTAGAACCCGGGTTCGTCCGGTACGGGGCAGAAGACCGGCCCGTCCGCAGCTCGTAGGGAGGCGAACATTTCGTCGCGTTCGTCCTGCGGCTTCGACCAGAAGTCCAGGCTGACGAGGCTGCTCTCGGCGATGGAGGGCATGGGTGGGAGCGCCTTCCGCTGGGGAGTCGTCGCCCACAGGCTAACCCGGCGGCGCCCCAAAAGATGATCATGCGACGGGCGGGGTGGGGCCCCGCCCGTCGCACACGTACGCTCGCCGTCCCGGGGCCGGACCCCGGGAACCCGCCGTCAGCGGGCGGAAAGCTCCACGAAGTGGCGCTCGCCCGGTCCCACGTAGACCTGACGCGGACGACCGATCTTCGTGGCCGGGTCGTTCATCATCTCGCGCCACTGGGCGATCCAGCCGGGCAGCCGGCCCAGGGCGAACAGGACGGTGAAGGCGTTCGTCGGGAACCCCATCGCCTTGTAGATGACGCCGGTGTAGAAGTCCACGTTCGGGTACAGCTTGCGCTCGATGAAGTAGTCGTCGCTGAGGGCGACCTCTTCGAGGCGCATGGCCAGGTCCAGAAGCGGGTCGGACTTGCCGAGCGCGTCCAGGACCTTGCCCGTGGCCTTCTTCACGACGGCGGCGCGCGGGTCGTAGTTGCGGTAGACGCGGTGCCCGAAGCCCATGAGCTTGACGCCCGGCTCCTTCTTCTTGACGCGCTCGACGAAAGAGTCGATGTTGTCGCCGTTCTCGTGGATGCGCTCCAGCATCTCCAGGACGGCCTGGTTGGCGCCGCCGTGCAGCGGGCCGAACAGAGCGTCGACGCCCGCGGACACCGAGGAGAACAGGTTCGCCTGGCTGGAACCCACCAGCCGAACGGTGGAGGTGGAGCAGTTCTGCTCGTGGTCGGCGTGCAGGACGAACAGCATGTCCAGCACGCGCGCGATCTCCGGGTCGATCTCGTACGGCTGCGTGGGCAGGCCGAACATCATGCGCAGGAAGTTCTCCACGTACCCGAGGGAGTTGTCCGGGTAGAGCAGCGGCTGGCCGTTGGACGTCTTGTACGCGTAGGCCGCGATGGTCGGGAGCTTCGCGATGAGCCGGATGCTCGACCGGTCGACCTGCTCCGGGTCGAAGGGGTCGAGGCTGTCCTGGTAGAACGTCGACAGGGCGCTGACCGCGGACGACAGGACGGCCATCGGGTGCGCGCGGCGCGGGAAGGCGGAGAAGAACGCGCGGAACTTCTCGTCCAGCAGCGTGTGGTGGCGCACGCTGTCGGTGAACGCGCTCAGCTGGTCGGCCGTGGGGAGCTCGCCGTAGATCAGCAGGTAGGCCACTTCGAGGAAGGACGATTTCTCCGCCAGTTCCTCGATGGGGTAGCCCCGGTAGCGCAGGATTCCCGCCTCACCGTCGATGTAGGTGATGGCCGACGTGGTGGACGCCGTGTTGGTGAAACCCGGATCGAGCGTGACATGGCCCGTCTCCTTGAGGAGGCTGTCCACGACCAGCCCCGAGGGGCCCTCGGTCGCCTCGTTGACCTCCAGAGGCATGCGGCCGCCCGCGTGGTCGAGCTCGAAATCCGACATACTCGCTCACTCCCAACTGCGTCCACACCTGCGTAGACGTTCCGGTTTCATCGTATCCACGTGATCACAGGGGCTGATCCGGGCCGTCCCCGTTGACGGCGGACCGTTCGGCAGGGCGGGCGCGCGGGCGTTTCATCCCTCGCATTGCCCGCTCCGCCGGTACTCGCGGACGCGGCGACCCGAGCCTTTCGCCCGTATACCGGAATGGGACGAGTCGGCCCGGAACGCCTGGTCCGGCTGGCCTGGGCAGAAAGCTGGACGGTCGGGCAGCGATCGACCAGAATCCACCCGCCCCGACGGTCGTTCACCGGCCGGCGGAGCGTCCTCATGATCTCGCGCGACGGGAGAGGATGCCACGGAGGCCGCGCTGCGCCGTGCCGCTGAACCCCTTGAAAGTGAGAAGAATCTCAGCCCTCGACTCCATGACCTAGTGGTCATATGGGCCGAGGTCCCTACTGGTGTGGCTCATGCAAGGTCGGCTGCTCTGCGGTGAACTCGACCAGTGTTCGTTCCTGGACGTCGATCAATTGCTCGACGTCCATGGGCGGCCACTCCTCGCCGTAATGCGCGTCCAGCAGCGTGCTCAGGGCGACCAGGATCTGTTCGGGTGTCGGACGTTCCCCTGGGTCCTTCGTCAGGCAGCGCGTGACGAGCCCCAACATGGGGTCCGGCAGGAGGGAGAGGTCAGGTTCGCCGTAGACGATCCGTCCTCGAACTTTGTGCCCGCCGCCGAACGGTGCCGCGCCGGTCGCCGCGAAGACGAGGGTCGAACCGAGGGAGAACACGTCACTTTCCGGATCGACGGGATCGCCGAGGGCCTGTTCCGGCGACATGTACGCGGGCGTCCCCAAGATCTCCGTGCGCGAGAGCGGTAGCGCGTCCAGAGGACGGGCGATGCCGAAGTCGATGACCCGCGGCCCGTCCGAGGCGAGCAGGACGTTGGACGGTTTCAGATCTCGGTGGACGATCCCCGCCCCGTGGATCGCGATCAGCGCCTCCGCCAGTCCGGCTCCCAGCCGGCAGGCCGTCTGCTCCTGGAGCGGGCCCTTCTCCCGGACCACCTCGGAGAGACTCACGCCGCGGATGTACTGCGTCGCCAGCCAGGGCTGTGCGGCGTCCGGATCGGCGTCGACGACTGGTGCCGTGTAGAAGCCGCTCACGGAGCGCGCCGAGGTGACTTCGCGGCGGAACCGTTCCCTCCACCTGGGATCGTCCAGCAGTTCCGGTCGGATGACCTTCACGGCGACGAGCCGCCTGCTGGGTGACGCCCCGAGGAACACCTCGCCCATGCCACCGGAACCGAGCCGGGCGACCACGCGGTACGGGCCGATCATCTGGGGAGGTTCGGGCTGCATGGACACGGATATCCGATCATGGTGGGGCGTGCTCAAATCGTGCCACGGCACGAGGGTTCGTCCGACCGCTCAGGTCCAGGAGAGCGCGCCCCGTTCGGCCCAGTAGCGTTCCGCCGGGACGTTCAGTTGAGCCAGTTCCTGCAAGTCGGCCTCGTCGAGGAGCACATCCGTCGCCGCGAGGTTGGCCTGAAACTGGGCCGGGCTGACCGCGCCGATGAGCACGGTGTCGGCCCAGGGGTTGCCGAGTGCCGCCGCCAGGGCCACAGCGTCCGGCCCCACCTCGTGCTTGGACGCGAGGTTCTGCACCCCCTGGGGCGGCTGCACAGCGAGCCTGCCGTTGGCCAGCACCTCCTTGAGCAGCACATGCAGACCGTTGTCATGGGCCTCGCGCAGCGCGTCCGCAGCAGAGCTCTCCAGGATGTTCCACGTCGACTGGACCGTGCTGAACAGCCTCTGTCCGGCCACCTCCAACCCCATGGCCCGCCTGATCGTGTCCGCCTGCCGTGGCCCCGAAGTCGAAAACCCGACGCGAACACCATCAGAGCTCAGCTGAGCCAGAGCCTCCTGTAGGGGGACGTCCTGGAAAAGCGGACTCTCCTCGGTGAGCGAGTGCACCTGGTAGACGGCCAAGTGCCCGCCCAACAGACTTCGCGTCTCTTGATACTGGGCCCGAAATCGGCCAAGGCTGTGCTCCTTGACCTCGTGCACCTTCGCATCGGTTTTCCACTCACCGACGTAGGCGTAGCCCCATTTGCTGGACACGCGGACCCCTTCAGGAGCGCGTGCTGCCAGCCAGCCCCCAAGGAACTCCTCTGCCCGGCCGTAGGAGCGCGCAGTGTCCACCCATCGAACGCCCGTCGCGTAGGCGGCGTCGAGGACGCTCCAGGTCGCCTCTCGCATCGCCCCCACGGTCCGTCCAGGCGGCAGTTCCCCGGCGCTTCCCACGTTGATGTAGGCCGGCCGCCCCAGCGCGGCAAGACCGACTCCGAGCCGACGTATCGCGTCCATGCCCTCAGCCTTCCATGCAGATGTCCGGATGCCCTTATCCACAGAACCACGTTCTAGCCGTTGTGTCGGCATCCACCCACAAGGCTGAGTCGTGTCCACGTCGACACGACAAGAAAGGCCAGGCAATGCCTGAGACGACGCGCGCCGATCACAGTGCCCACCAGCTCGCCACCCTTCTCGGTCTCGCCCGGTGGCAGCTGCGCCTCGGCGTGGAGCACGGGCTGCTCCCGAAACCCGACCTCGAGGGGGACCGGTGGTCCGCCGCTCTCGCCGAGGAGGCCCGCAGCCGCTGTGAGGAGATCGTCGCCAGGTTCGGTGACGAGCCCCCGATCGGCTCGGCAAAGGCCGCCGCCCGGCTGGCGTCCCGGGTGGGCCTCGACGTCGAGCGCGGGGACGTCGAGGTCCTGGTGGCCCAAGGCGACCTCGACGTCATCAGCACCTTCCGCGGATTTCCGGTCTACCTGCTCCGCGACCTGGACCAGATCGATCCCGACTCCGTGCGCCGAGTGGTCACCGCCAGAAAGGGACCCCTCACTGACACCGTCGACGCCGGCGGAGCGGCGACCATCCTCGGCTGGCCGCGCAGAACCTTCGACCGGATCGCCGGTGAACGCGGTCTGGCAACGGACAGGCTCGGCCGCTTCGCGCTTGCCGAAGTCCAGGCACTGAGCGCGGACGAGCGCCTGACCCGCCACGTACAGGAGGAGCAACGGAACCTGGCCCTCGACCGGACGCGCCGGTCCGAGACCCGCGTCGAAGACGTGGTCCGTGCCTGGATCCTGCGCTGCTCTGCCTTTCTGGACCGTGACGCCGACCAGCCCCCGGAAACCGCACCTTTGGGGCGCGCCCTGAGAAGCCTCACCACGATCAGAGCCGATATAGCGAGACAAGAACACTTCACGCCCTAGGACCCACCCGCGGGGTCCCCGCCGCAGCGGGTCGCCTGGACAGGTTGGACGCACTGCAACGACGCCGCTGGAGCCTGGAGGCGCTCCCGTGTGCGTTCGTCCGGCGCAATCCCAATAACGGGACGTTCGCGTGAGGAGGGGCGTGCTCGTTAACTGCGCCGCGGGGTCGAGCGGCGGCGGGGCGGTGGCTTCTGGGTGTCCTTGTGCCGGGCCAGAACCTTCAGAAGACGGTCACGAGCTTCCGTCCGGGACATCGCCGGAAGATGCGAAGGGAAGTTGGACGCCACGGCGGGAGGCGCCTCGACTCGGCCCTCGTCGTCGATCGTGGCCTGGTCGCCCGTCCACTGGCCGAGCAGGACGGCGAACACGGCGCCGGGGTGACGCGCGAGAAGGGCCGTGATCCTCTTGGCCTCCTGAGCGCAGTCGGCCACCAGGAGGAGACGACGTCCGTGCGTGGTGCCTTCCTTCTCGCGGATGGAGAGCTCGGTCTCCAGGTAGGCGAGCGCCGCGTCGAGATTCCCCGGGATGAAGAGCCCTGCCGGGGCGTCGTCGAGAAGTTCGTCCTCGGCCAGCCCGAAGAGGGTGATGGCGTCGGGCCGAGGAACGACGACCAGCGAGTCGTCACCGTGCACGTCGAGCGCGGTCAGCGCCAGCACGCGCGCGGTGGACATGGCGCCCGGACCTTTGAGGCCCGCGGCGTGCGTCACGAACGGGTCGAGTACGGGTCGGTAGGTGAATCGTGCGGGCTGCGGGGCTTGAGCGTTGGGCGCGGGGGCGGGGGCGGGGGCCAGGCCGGCGGCGGCGGTGTAGATGCGATGCCGGAACGGGTAGCACATCGCCGCTGCGGCGGGAAGTAGTAGGCCGAGAAGCAGGACCGGCTGCAGCGAGGAAGGACGTGATTCGAGTTCGTCGGCCTGCTCGCGTGCTCGTACCGGGGTGGGCGCCGCGGATGTGCGCAAGGGGGTGCTCTGGGAGGGGCTGGGAGACGGTGGCGCGCTTCTCGGCCGACGCGGCGTGGCTGGACGGGGTGCCGGGTCCTGAAGCGGATGCGGCGATGGAACCTTGTGTTCCTTCTTGGGCCTCCGGTCGCGCCGGTCGCTCCAGCGAGGAAAATCTCGGCCGCGTCCCGAACGTCTCCGAGACCTCTCGTACATCGCCACCCATGCCTCCTTGCATTTATGCGCGGTGTACCGGTCACCGACAGCGTGGCGACAGGCGGGCGGGACGTGATTGCTCGGTTCCGGATCGGTTCCGGCGGCCGCGTTGGACGGAGCCGCCGCGCCGATACTGATGGCTCCGGCCATGGCCGTACACCCCAGGAACCCGCAGGTGCAGCGGAGCCATTCGCCGAAGGCGACGGCGAGTCTGGGATGTGCCAGGAAACGGTTCATCTTCGCCCCGGGGGATCGCGTCGGTCACCGTGTGAATGCCGATCGTAGCCACTTTGGCTACAGAGCGTTGAACATTAGCCACAGTCGGCTCTCGTGATCAGGCGGTGCCGCCGCCGCGACGCCCCGCGACTGATATGGATGTCATATACCAAATCATCCTGAAATGTCGGCCTCTGACTCCCCGGGACGGTGACGAGGGTGGCCCACGCGCGAAATACCCGTGAATTCAAAGGGATGCGCGATGAGGGGGAGCGGTGATAAGGCATCCACGGGCAATGACACCTGCATGATCAGCACATGATCGGACTTCTTGAGGAGCCCCCCGAAGTGGCATGCTCGAGTGACGGCCCGGTCCCAAAACTGTCACTTGCTGTCACTGCGACTAAAGCCCAGAGCGTCCCGCGTGTTCGCCTCGCCTAACCCGACCGGCAAGGCGAGTGGTTCGTCGCTCCAGACGAAGGCGGAGTCGCGAAAATTCGCCCGTCCTCGGGCTGGACTGACGGCGTAGTCAGGCTTGTCGGAATCGACTTGGTGCCGCGCTTTGTTCGATTTTCCCGCTCACGAAGCCGACGCCCCCTTACGCTCCCGTAGCTGCCCGCTGCCCGCTGCCCGCTGCCCGCTGCCCGCTGCCCGCTGCCCGCTGAGCATGCTGTCGCCATGGCGAGCCTGGGAGCGATGGTTCGGCCGGCCGGTCACACTACTTCAGCGAGATGAGGACCACGCCGGTCTGACGCCTGCTTTGAAGTGATCGTCAGGCGCTTCCGCCGCAGCCTCCGCGCGTCCCAGCGAGGAATCCCGAGCTGGTGCCGCCGGTACCGCTCGAGAGAAGGGCCTGGGCATCGTGAAGTAGCCAAGATCGGCTTCGTTCTGAACCTGGGTGTCAGACCGGGCTGTGCGCGACGAGTATGCGCGCGTGGCTTCCTGGCCGGGCCGGTGCGGGAACTGCCGATCATCCGATCACTGCGACACCAGCGATTGAGGCAGCGCGGCGCCCAGTCGCACGGAAACTGATCGCGCAGCGAGCCGCAGGGCGCCTTTGCGAAGTCGGCCGATGTCGCCCTAGTAGGCGATGTTTCAAAGTCTCGGCCCACGTCGTTCGCCGTGACGGCCCACGTCGTCCGCCTGGCCGCGCGCGTTGTTCGTCTGACCGCCCACGTTGCTCGTCTGACCGCCTCCGTCCAGACCGTCCATGACCTCGCCGAGGGTCTCCTCGTCGAGCGTGCCGAACCCCTCGTCGACGAACAGGTGCCGATCTCGGTGCCGCCCGCCTCTGCGGTGACGACGGGTGCACGCGCTTCGTTCGCTTGGCGGTGAGCCTCGTTCGCCTGGCGGCGTGCTTTGTTCGCCCAAGCCTGCTGCGTGAGCGGGCCAGGGTGAAGGCGGCGTCGCTTCGTGATCTGGACGGTTTCGCTCGCCTCCGGTTTCGCGGTGTCGGTCCGTCACGCGTGCGCGCGTGGCCGAGGTCACTTCGGGACAGCCCCTGGTCGTCCGTTGAGTCCAGGCCTTCCTTGCTCATTGGCTGGGGCGTGTCCTTCGGGCGCCGGCGTCGCGCCGCCCGCGCATAGGTGGCGCCAATCAGTCCACGGCCCGCGTCCGGCGCGAAGGGTGGCTCCGCGGTCGGCGTCGAGGTGTGGGGTGAGTTCGGACTTGCGGATCTTCTGTGTGGGGGCATCTGCCCGTGGACGTACGAGGGATCGCGATGCGGTCCTACGATGCGGGTTGGGCATGCGCGACGGTGGAGTCCACGTCAGATCCCAGGTGATCAGCCTTGCCGCGTCCGCCGCGTCCGCCGCGTCCGCCGCGTCCGCCGCGTCCGCCGGGTCTGGAGGGTGGGTCGGGACGCGCCCCCGGGTGCCGTCGCGCTGGCATCGGCGGAACAGCCCGTACACGGCGGTCTGCCAGGGCCCCGTGCTGCGCGGGCACGCCCCGTTGCGGCGAACCGACCTGCCCCTGGCCTTGGATGCCCTCTCTGAACTGCCGGCCGCTCTATTCCGGCGGACGACGCTGTTGGCCTGTGGGTTGGGAGTAGTGGCTCCAGCGCAGCCCACATGCCTTCAGGCCGAACCGGCTCTTCACTCTCAAGCCGTGGTTCGAAGGCCCGGCCCACTTCGTTTGTCTGGCGGCTCGCTGCGTGGGCGGGGCTGGGTGATGCGGCGTTGGTCGTGATTTGGATTGGTTTGCTTGCCTCCGGGGTCGCTGCGCTGGGCGGGGTGCGCGTTTCCCGTGCGTGATCGAGGCCGCTTTGAGGCAGGGCCTTGGGTGGTCGGGAGGTCTCCGGGGCGCTGGGCTTTCTGGTTGAAGAAGCGCCCGTCGGAGACCTCGCTGCGTCCTCGGTGCCGCCACGGGAGGGCCCGCGATCACTTGTAGAACAGGTTTTCGCTTTGGGGGTGCTCGGTGGGTGGGGCGGTGGTGGCTTGATGGGGCGGGCTTAGGCGGCTGTGGGGAGGGGGTGGGATGCGGGGGTTTCTTGGCTGTCGTGGAGGCCCAGCGGGAGGGTGTCGCCCCAGAGCCAGTCGTTGATCGTCCCTTCGAAGTAGTCGGGTGGGCCGACCGTGATGAGGCGGGAGGTCAGCGGGGAGAGGTGGACCTGGAAGGGGGAGGGCGGGGTCAGGGGGACGCGGCGGGTGGTGCCCCAGAAGTCGTTGAAGTCGCTCTGGGTCAGGTCGAGGACGTCGGGAACCGTTCGGTCTCGGACGGCCGGGCCGGTGGCCAGCCAGGACCAGTGGTCGGTCAGGAGGCGGCGGGCGGTGGTGCGCAGGACGTTGAGGGCGGTGAGGTCGTGCGGGCAGGCGACGTCGGTGATCTGGAGTTCGGGTAGGCCGAAGCGGCGCAGGCCACGGGTGCGCAGCCGGAGGCAGGCGCAGCCGTTGACGCCTTCCGGGTCCACGGCGGGGTCGGCGGCGGTGCAGCGGCCGTTGGCGCGGAACGGTGGCAGGACGTCGCCCAGCCATCGGTCGGCCAGGACGAAGCGCGTCCTCTCCTGGGTGGACGGCGTCAGGACGTGGCCCGTGACCAGGTCGGCGGCTATCCCTCCGGTGGCCTCGGCTATGGCGTACGCGGCGGCGCGGGCCACCTGGGCCGATCTGGGCTGGTCGGTGACCGGGGCGAAGGCGGTGACGACGGCGAACTGCTCGGCGTCGTTGAAGGCTCGTGCGAGCTGCCGGTCGTCCGGTCGGGCCGCCTCGATCTGCCCTGGGTCCCAGCGGAGGGAGGTTAGGTCTTCGCGGGCGATCTGTAGTTGGCGGGTGCCGAGGCGTCCGGCGATGTGGGCGAGGTAGGGGCCCTCCGCGGTTCTGAGGAGGGTGGCGGGGCTGTCGGGGATGTTGGTGGCGGCCACGGCGAACCGTGAGGTGGTGGTGGACGGGACCGGGAACGTGATCGTGGCCATGGGTACTCCTCCTCGCCTGTCGGGACGGGCCCAGCATGCGTGGCCGGACCGGAGCGGGGGAGTAGAACGAGGTTCTGTGGATAACTGGGACGCCGTCTAGGGCGGCTGTGAAATCCGGGGCTGTTCGGGGTGGGGAGTCCGGTCGGGCTCGTGGGGGAGGCGTGGTTCCGGTCTTGGGGCCACCGGAGCGGGTGATCCGGCGGATCGGCCGAGAGGTGGCGGTGACAGACACGTCTGTCTAGCTACGACACGCCGTTCGCCATGGAAAAGACCAGCTTCGGCCGAATTCGCGGTGATTCGCGCGGCATCGACGGCGCAATCGGGGGGAATGTGTACGTTGGGGAGATCAACACTGCTGTGAGCTGCGGGGACGGGCCCCGCCGCCCAGCCTCGGAATCAGGAGGTCCCCGTGGCTCGAACACTGTCGAGGGGCACCCGCGTCACCGGTGCCGAACGCACCAGGCTCGCCGCCGAACTCGCTCCGCGGTACGCCGCCGGCGAGAGCATCCGCGACCTGGCCGCCGAGACCGGCCGGTCGTACGGGTTCATCTACAACGTCCTGAAGGAGGCGGGAGTGCCGCTGCGCGGCCGGGGCGGCAACACCCGGCGCAAGAAGGACTGACCCGCTCCCGATCATCCGCGAGACAAGGAAGAAGCGAACACATGGCCGGACGTCCCCCTCGCCCCCCGGGGGGACCCCGTGTGCTACGGACCGCGGAACGCGCCGGTGACCTCGGAGCGCCCGTTCAGGCTGGCGAGGTCGGCGGCCGCCCGCCCGGCCACCCAGCCCTCATAGTTGGAGACCGAACCCGCCCGCCCCTTCGCGAGGTTGGGGAACATCGTGTCGACGGCCTGGTCGACGGCCTGGTCGCGTGCCGCCAGCACGGGAAGCAGATCCTTCCCGCCGGCGCCCGCGGCCGCCCTGTCCGCCGCTCCCCGCAGCCGCTCCCCGATGCGGACGGCGTAGGCGTTGAGGAACGCATGGCGGAACGAACGCGTCCGTGACCGTCCGCGCGCGTCGCGCCTGGGGCCGGCGTGCACCATGGCGGACGTCCCCTGCACCAGCAGGGACGTGAAGAGAATCTCCACCGCGGCCAGGTCGGCCGGGAACCCGAGGACGGTGGAGAACCCCAGCTCCCGATGCCAGATCGCGCGGCAGTGATTGGCCTCGGCCACCACCGTCAGCAGGACCGCCTTGGGCGCGTCGTAAGGACTGTCGACCGCGATGCGGCGCCCGTCGGGGCCGCCCATGTCGCCTGTCTCTGCGGCGAGCAGCGCCTGGTCGATGCTGTGGCGTGCCATCAACTCCTGGGCGCGCGCGCTGAGCGCCTCCGCCTCTTCGGGGAACTCGGTCGACTCGGCCTTGGCCAGAAGCGCGCGGACGCGTCCCAGGATCCGCTGGTCGGCCTCTGCGCGTCTCCCCTCTCCCTGGGAGCCACTGGACGTATCTCGGCCGGGTCGGGGCCTCCTCGTGGAGGTCTCGTCCGTATCGGCGTTATTGCTCGCCCTGCCTGTCTCTGACCCGCCGGGCTTGCCCGCCCCCGGGGGCAGAGTGACGGGAGGGAGCTTCGGAAGGGTCTCCAGGAGATGTATGAGGTCGATGGCGCATGTGACGTAGACCGCGTGGTCGACGCCTTCTCGACGGCACCAGTGGGACGTGTGGGGGCCGTCGTCCGGCCACCACACATCGGCCTGGAGGGCGGCCAGCTGTTCGTGCCAGCGGTCGTCGACGGTGCCGGGGGAGTAGAGGCGCATCTCGTCGGCGATCGCGTCGGTGGACAGGCGTGCGTGGCGGGGCGTGTGCCGGCGAGTCGTGAAGCGCACCAGGTCGGCCGGCTGCCAGCCGCGCTGCCAGGCGGAGGTGATCCCGCGCCTCAGCCGGTCGGCGAGGCAGTGGTCGGCGGCGACCGTCCAGCCGGGGGTGTCGGGACGGCTGGTCAGTTCGCCCACGAGCCGCTGGAACGTGGTGCTCTCGCCGCGGGCGAGCGCTCGCACCGCCTCGTCCACCGTGAGGGCGGCCGCTGTCTCGGACGTCCGGCCGCGCCGCCAGGTGTTCCGCACCGCCCCTCCTGCCGTCCGACGTCGCTCGGGTGACGATCCTCCCATCCGGGGGTGACGGGGTGGCCGGTGCCTGGCACGGACGACCGGACAGAACCGGACTTGGACGGCGGAGGGGTGGACCGCCGTCACATGCGGACATGACACTATGAGCGTGGACAACTTCGAATAGTGATCAATCCGATATCTAGGTTGATTGAAAGATCCACGAGAGAGGCGCAAGCTGTCCCAGACGTCTGGAATGCCCCGCCCGTTCCTTCCGACCGACCGCCGACAGGACACGACTGATGTTCGAGATCTGGGAGACGAGTGAGCCCGCGCGGCTCATCAGCGATGCGGGGAGCCTGAAGGTCGCACTGGAGAAGGTCGACACCATGTGCCGGCTCAGGCACGACCAGGCCGCGGCGCACCTGGGCGAGGCAGGAGAGGGCTACCACTTCGAGATCAGGGACCATGACGGCAAGGCGCTGGCGCGGCTGAGCTACGTCCCGGACACCTCCCGCGCCTACCAGAGCGTCGTCGTCGAGGAGATGCGCGGGGAGGACGGCGCCGGCTAGCGCCCGTCTCGAAGGGGTCTCGCCCATGCGCGCGAACGCGTGACCTGGCCGGTGGAGCGAAGCCGGTGGCGATCGACGCCGGGCAGATCGCGAAGCGATGCCGCGGTCGCCCGGTCCCAGTCACGTAGCGAGCCGGGACTTTGAGACACGGGCTAGCGCCGGTCTCTACGAGAGCCCCCGGGCCAGCGTCCGGGGGCTGTCGTATGCGCGGCCGAAGGCGGCCTCGTCATTCCTCGACGGTGACGACCGTTTCCTTGGCGTCCGGCTCTATGAAGCGCAGCATCGCTTCGCCTTCGGCCCTCAGCTCGTCGACGGCCGTCTGGGGAAGAGTCTCGAACGGGCGCAACTTGAGCGTCGCGACCTTGCGCTTGTACTCCGTCTCCCAGATGCCGTGCGCGAACCCGTCCCAGAGGAAGACGGCGCGGACGCGCAGGTTCTTGGTCGTGAGCATGGGGCGGTGGGCGTCGGCGATGACGCGCCTGCGGTCGGTGTGTGCGAGGACGAGGCTGTCGAACTCGGGCAGGAATCGTGCGGGCGCGGGGACGTCCTCACTGGGGCGCGGTGCGTCCGGTACGTCGAACAGCTCTCGGCCCTTGTCGTCTGTGAAGGTGCGCAGATCTGGGCGAAGGCGTTCCAGGGCCTCACCGGTCGAAGACAGCCCGGACCACGTCTGCGCGTCTGCGGCGGACGCCGGCCCGTAGGCGGCGAGGTAGCGGAGCATCAGTTCGTCGATGGAGTCGTCGGCGTTCGGTCCCGATTCCAGCCACGAGTCGGCCAGCGCGAAGCGCGACGTGCGCGGAAAGCCCCACCTGTCCTCGGTGGGCAGCATGACCAGTGGCACGCACAGCCGGACGGCATAGCCGAGGGCACGGTCGTTGACTTCCGGGAACTGCTCCTGGAGCTGAGCGCGTATCTCATTGAACGTCAGTGGTTCTCTCTCCAGGAGAGAACGCGCGGCGGGGACGACCTTCTCCAGATCGAGCCCTTTGGCGCGGTCGCCCAGCACCCGCAGCCCGCCGTCCAGCATCGGCTGCATCGCCGTACGGAAGGCCGTGTAGTCGGCGCTCGTCACCAGGTGCAGCGTGGCGCGCATCAGCGTGGCGCGCACCAGCGCCCGGTCGTGCAGGGCGGCGTGCAGGTCGGATACCTGGAACCCTTCGAGGCGCGTCCACAGCCCCAGGTATGGCGGCTTGGGCTCCTGGGCCTGCATCCCGCACAGCCGTCCGACCGCCTCGGAGGCGGGGACCGGCTCCCGTGAGAGGAGCATCTGCCGTGCCAGCGTGGCCCTGTTGAGGGCCCGGACGCTCAGGGTCTCTGTCATTCGTCCAGGATGCCTTTAACGGCATGGCGCACGCAGGGCCGCAGCCAAGCGTGAGCACAGCGGCGCCATGTCGCAGCCCACTCCGGTGGGTCGACCGGCGCTCGGTGTGATCCAGGTCTCTCTTCCTCGGCCGGGGCGCCGCTTTTTCCTGAAATCCGGACGGCACCTGAGTGGCCGGACGAGCACGCACTGTGCACACCGTCTGTGGTCATCCGCCAGAGGGAGCGGGTCCATCATGCGGATCCGTGCTGGTCAAGCCGTTCCGGCCGCCCGCGGCCGCGACGCGGCGTGATCGAGAACGATCGACCGGGGCGGGGGTTACGGAAGGATTTTTCTTGAAATGCACGTGCATCAGCTCTTGCACCTGCACGCCATCCCTAGCAGGATTGCCCCGGACCCCCGCACGTGAACTCCCCGGAGATCGCGATGACCGCACACTTGAACGACAGTGACCGACAGGCGCTGCGGCTTGCCCAGGATCTCCGCGAGGAGATGCGGGCGGCTCTCCCGCAGGCGCCGACCCCGCCCTCGGTATCCCCGTTCGTCGATCAGACCGGGATGCCGAGCGTCCTGCTGAGGATGGACGCCGAGACGGCCCGCGCGCTCATGGCCGTGCTGGCCGAGCGCCGCGGCGCGGCGGCGGAGCAGCGCCGGGCGGACGGATCGCACGTCCCGCCGCCCGTCCCGCCGCCCGTGGCCCAGGCCGTCCCGGCGGCGCAGGGCCCCGTCGTGGCGGGCCTGCCCTACGGGGAGCCCGCCTACGGGCAGCAGCCCCTGTACACGGAGAACCCTTACACAGAGACCACCTATGTGGACTCGCCCTACGCGGAGGCTCCTTACATCCCTCCGCAGCCGAGTCCCGCCGTGTTCACCGGCGGGACCGGCCCGACGCCGCTCGTGCCCTCGGTCTACCCGACGCACTGACGGCAGACGACGACGTTCCCCCCGCGCGGCCTATGGCCGTGCGGGTTTGCGGCTGCGTCGCGCGGCCCGATATGCGGGCCGCCCTTCTCTCCGCGGTCACGCCTACGCTGTGACGGGTCCAGGGTGCGCGGACACCCATCTCCAGCGTCCATGCGCTCCGGGCCGTTCCCGTGCCCGCTCGGCCGGGCGCCGTCGGAGCCAAGGCCATCGGAGTAAAGATCCTTTTTGGGGCGGGCACGGCACTCGCGAGAGGCCCTCAGGCCCTGTGGGAAAGGCGTTCCGGACTACTTCCGGGATAAAAGATCTACCTTCCCAAAGGTAAAGAAATCCCCCGTTTGGTGACAGCACGGTAATGCCGTATATAGTCATCCCCAGGTCAGGGTCAAAGAACCGTTGACCCGGCCAATCGCATAACCGCCGCTTCCCGCCCGCCAGGCGGGATCCTTTCGCCGAACGCAGCCGTACCATGCAGCGGCCGCGCACCGTGCTGGGCCCGTGAGCCCCCGGTCGGCATCCTTCCCGCTTCACCCAGGCCCGTGTCATCACGCACGTCCGAGACCGGTCGTGCGCGGTTCGGCGCGGGCGCGGTCCACCATGCCCGTGGATCGTTCCAAAGCGGGTCCCCCTCGCGGCGGCATCTCCCGAGTCTCGAGTCTCGGAGCCGCTCACCCCTGCCCGGAACAGACGCGTGACCTGCGTGTCCTTCCGTGCGGAGCGGCAGCCCTGTACCCCGAACGAAGGATCCCCATGCAGCAGCGAGCGATCAACGTCATCCTGACCGGCGTCACCGGCACCGCCCTCGCGGGCATGATGGTGGCCGGTGTCGCCGCCGCGAGCGATGACTCCGCTCCCAAGAAGCAGTTCCTGCCGCAGCAGGCCGTGGCCGCGCAGGAGAACAAGTCCCCCGAACGGCTCGCAGACAAGGGAGCCCTGGGCGGGTTCACCGCGCCGAAGGCCCCCGCGAAGCCCGAGGCCAAGGCCGACGCGAAGGCCGCGCCCAAGAAGACCGCCAAGCCCGTGAAGAAGGGCCCGAAGGCCCTGCTCAGCGGCAAGACGAAGGCGTCCTACTTCTGGGACGACGGGTCCGGCGTGAACGGTGACACCGGCGCCCCCGCCGGTGGCAAGCCGATGCAGAAGGGCCTGTTCGCCAGCCCCAGCTGGCCCATGCACACCAAGGTGAAGGTCACCTACAAGGGCCGCAGCATCACCGGCTTCGTCGGCGACCGCGGGCCGGGCGAGCCGTCGCACCGCGGCGTCATGCTCGACCTCGACACCTACACCTTCCGGTACCTGCTGGACGGCAAGAAGCCGAGCAGCAAGTACAACGCCGGCACCGGCGAGGGCCACCTGAACGGCGTCAAGTGGGAGGTCCTGTCCTGGGGCTCCGGCGCCGGGAAGAAGGGCATGCCCCAGCCTTTCGGCTCATGACATGAGGCCGCCGGACCATTCGTGAAACGGCTCACAGCGCGAATGTGAGCCCGCGCACGCCCGGTCCGCAAGGCCTCTCCCAGACCCGGCGCAGGGCTGCCGGTGCATGGAAAACGGGGATTCCCCGGTATCGAAAGATCACCGGGGAATCCCCATTTTCAGCGCGCCCGCGCTCTCGCGGGCCAGCTCCCGCGACAGCGCCCGCGCCGCGGTCCGCACGGCCGGGGCGAGCCGGTCCAGGTCCAGCCGGCACACGTTGCCGGTGATGGAGATCGCGGCGATCACAAGCCCCCGGTGGTCGAGGACGGGCGCCGCCACGGCGGAGACCCCGGCCTCGGACTCCTCCCGGTTGACGGCGTAGCCGCGGTCGGCGGTGCGGGCCAGTTCCCGCTGCAGGAGCCCCGGCATGACGATCGTGTGCGGGGTGTAGTGGACGAGCCCGGCCGAGAGCACCCGCTCCAGCCGCCCCGGCGGGCCGAGCGCGAGGAACAGCTTCCCCGTCGCGGTGCAGTACGCGGGCAGCCGCCCGCCCACCCGGGACACGATCGGCATCGACCGGCGCCCGGTCACCTTCTCCAGGAAGAGCGTGTCCGTGCCGTCCAGGACGGCCAGGTGGATGTTCTCGTGGGTCGCCTCGTACAGGTCCTCCAGGTAGGGCAGCGCGGCCTCGCGGAGCCCGCGCGGGCGGGGCGCGCGCTGTCCGAGGACGAACAGCCGCATGCTCAGCCGGTAGCCGGACGCGGTGCGCTCGACCCCGCCCCACCGGACGAGCTCGCCCAGCAGCCGGTGCGCCGTCGGCTTCGGCAGCCCGGTGCGGGCCGCCAGCTCGGTCAGGTTCAGCTCGGTGTCGGCGGAGCCGAAGGCGTCCAGCAGGCTGAGCCCGCGCGCCAGCACCGATCGTGGCGGCTCCCCGCCCGTCGCCCGCACGTCCATGCCCCGATGGTGTCCGCGATCGGTCTCGCCGGCAAGGGCGGGGAAGCGCGCGGCGACCCCGGTCACCGGTCCGCCCCGTGCCCCGTGACGGGCGCCTCGATCAGCAGCGGCGCGGCCAGGTCCTTGACGGAGGCGACCGCGTCGCGCAGCTCGTCCGCCGATCCCGCCCGCACCGCGTCGATGCCGAACAGCGGCGCGGCGCTCTGCCAGTCGAGCGCGGGCGGGGCGAGGTCCATGCCGACGTACCGGCCGTGCTCGGCGGAGGCGCCGCCGCCCTGGTCGAGGGTGTCCTTGAGGGTGCGGTACTCGCCGTTGTTCATGACCACGAACGCCACGGGCACCTCGTACCGGGCGGCGCTCCAGAGCCCCTGCAGGCCGAACATCGCGCATCCGTCGCCGAGCACCGCCACCACGGGCCGGTCCGGGTCGGCCATCCGGGTGCCGACCGCCGCGCCGATGCCCCAGCCGAGGCCGCCGCCGACCGTGTGTACGTAGGAGCCGGGGATGTTCTGGCGGAGCACCGCGCGCAGCCTCAGCCCGACGGTGATGGCCTCCTCGACCACCACCGCCTCGTCGGGCAGGCCGGCCGCGACGGCGTGGGCGGCGGCGCGCGGGTCCATCGGGGACGGTCCGTACGCCGCGCGGGCGGTCTCCTCCACCTCCCGCCTCGCCCGCGCGTGCCGGGCTCCGAGGCGCTCGGCGCGCTCCCGCGCGGGCGGGACGAGCCCGTCGAGATGGCCGGCCAGCGCCCGGAGCGTCCCGGCCAGATCGCCCGTCAGGCCGTACCGGACGGCGAAGTTCCGGCCGAGCTCCGCGGGGTCCTCGTCCACCTGCACGATGGCGAGCCCGTCGGGGACGGCCGGGCCGGGCGTGTAGTGGTGCGGCATGAACGCGTGGCACCCGGCGATCAGGGCCGCGTCGTATCCGGCGAGCGTCTCGCGGACGGCCGCGTTGCGGGGGGCCAGCATCCCGGCGTAGAGCGGATGCCCGGTGGGGAAGGCGATGCCGTCGTTCATCGGCTGGTGGTGGACGGCCGCGCCGAGCCGTTCGGCCACCGCGACCAGCTCGGCCACCGCGCCAGCCCGGCCCACCCCGTCCCCCGCGATGATCACCGGGTGCTCGGCGCGGGCCAGGAGTGCCGCCGCGTCGCCCGCCTCGGCCGCTCCCGGGCCGGTCACGGGGGAGCGGGCGGGCACCGCGACGTCGGCGTCCTCCTCCAGCAGATCCATGGGAACCGACACGAGCACGGGCCCCGCCGGCGGCCGGGCCGCGAGGGCGAAGGCGCGCCGGAGCACGACCGGGAGGTCGCGGGCGTGCTGCACCTCCACCGCCTGCTTGGTCGCCGCGGACGCGAGCCCGACCAGGTCGCCCGACAGCATGGGGTCCTGGAGGAGGTGGCGCCGGTCCTGCTGGCCCGCCACGATCACCATCGGGGTCCGGGACCGCAGCGCGTTCAGCATCCCGATCAGCCCGTTCGCGACGCCCGCGGCGATGTGCAGGCTGACCATCGACGTGCGGCGGGACGCCCGCGCGTAGCCGTCGGCCATCGCCACCACCGACCCCTCCTGCAGGCCCAGCACGTACCGCAGGTCGGGAGCGCTCACCAGCGCGTCCATCAGGGGGAGCTCGGTGGTGCCGGGGTTGCCGAAGATCCGCGTCACGCCCTCGTCCCGGGCGATCTCCAGCAGCGCCTCGATCGGCCTCATGCGTTGCCTCTCTCGTTCCTCGGCGGTTCAGTGCTTGGCGGAGCCGCCGTCGACGTTGATCGTCTGGCCGGTGAGGAAGCCGCTGCCCTCGTCGCACACGTACAGCAGCGTGGACAGCAGGTCCCGCGGCTCCTCCACGGCCCGCACGACCTGCAGGTCGCGGACGCGCTCGAACCCGCCGTCCGCGCCCGTGGTGCGCGCCGCCGTCCCGGTCCGGGTGAGGCCCGGCGCGATCGCGTTCACCGTGATCCCGTGGGAGCCGACCGCGCTCGCCAGGGCCCGGGTGAACCCGACGAGGCCGGCCTTGGACGTGGTGTAGGCGACCAGGTCGGGCGGCCCGAGGAACACCACCGCGGAGGCGATGTTGACGATCCGCCCCCAGCCGGCCGCCTTCAGGTGGGGCAGCGCCGCACGCGACACCAGGAACGGGCCGTCGAGGTTGACGCGCATGACGCGCCGCCAGTCCTCCAGCGTCGTCTCCTCGAACTCCAGCGGCGGGTAGATCCCGGCGTTGTTCACGACGATGTGCAGGCCGCCGAAGCGGGCGGCGGTCTCCTCCACGGCGGCCTCGACCTCGTCGGGGTCGGTCACGTCCGCCCGCACGGGGTGGAAGCGGTCGCCGACCGCGTCCGCGGTGCCCGACAGGTCGGCGAGGTCGAGGCCCGCGACCCGGTGCCCGCGCTCGGCCAGGGCGATCGCGAACTCCCGCCCGAGCCCGCCCGCCGCGCCGGTCACGAGTGCGATCCGCTGTGGTCCGTCGCTTGACGGCGTCTCGCTCATGAACGGCAGCGTGCGCCACGCCCGGTCGCCGGGCAAGGCACCGTTTTCACTGGATGAAACGGCTTGCTTGTGGCGGCGTGGCGCGGGTCACATGCTCGCCGCATGTCCGTACGAAAGCCCGTGGCCGAGCCGGCCTCGGAGAACGACAAGGACGCGTCCCCGGCGCGGCGCCCCCGGGCCCGCCGGCCCATCCCCGACGAGGCCGGCGTCGTCGGCGTGCTCATCGTGCTGGTGCTCGGTGTCGGGCTGCTCCAGCCGGACTTCCTGCGCACCGGAAACCTGCTGACGACCGCGCACAACTCCGTCTACGTCGGGCTGATGGCCTGCGGGATGGTGTTCGCGCTGGCGATGCGGGAGGTCGACCTGTCGGTCGGCGGGATGTACGCGATGGGCGTCGTCGCCGGCGCCCTGCTCATCCGGGACGGCTGGAACCCGTGGGCCGCCGCTCTCGCGGTGCTCGCGCTGACCGCGCTCGTCGGCGCCCTGAACGGCGCCGTCACCACGTATCTGCGGTTGCCCTCGTTCATCGTCACGCTCGCCACGTCGATGCTGCTGCGCGGCGTGGGACTGGCGCTGGCAGAGGGCAAGCAGATCACCGACCTCCCGCAGGACCACCCGTTCTTCGCCGTGCTGGGCGGCGGCGAGTCGCTCGGCGTCCCGAACGCGGTGTGGGTGTTCGCGCTCGCCGTCGTGGTGCTGACCGTCGTGTTCACCCGGACGAGGTTCGGCGCGCGGGTGCGGGCCATCGGCTCCAACCCCGAGGCCGCCGAGTTCGGCGGGCTGCCCGTCACCCGGACCCGCGTCGCCGCGCTGGCCCTGTCGGGGCTCATGGCGGGCGTCGCGGCGGTCCTCGCCCTGGCGTTCTTCATCGCCGGGGACCCCACGATCGGCCAGGGCTACGAGCTCACGGCCATCGCCGCGGCCATCATCGGCGGCACCCCGCTGAAGGGCGGAACCGGCTCCGTCCTCGGCGCCGCGGCCGGGACCCTCATCCTCGGCGTCGTCACCGCGGCGCTGGTGTTCTTCGAGGTCCCCATCAACTGGACGACCTTCGCGACCGGCGGCGTGATCCTCGTCGCCGTCGGCGCCGCGCCGCTGCTGCGCCGCGTCCGTGGCCTGCGCTCATCAGGGAGGACCCCATGACCCCGCGTCCCCGCGGGCCCGTCGCGGCGGCCCTCGCCCTCGTGCTCGGCACCGCCCTCGCCACCGCGTCCTGCGGTGACGGCGGCGGCTCCGGCAAGGGCGAGCGGCTCAGGATGGGCATCGCCGTCGCCAACTACAGCCTCAACTTCGCCCGGGAGATGTACGAGGGCGCGACGGAGGCGTCCCAGCAGGCAGGGAACATCGACTTCAAGGTCGTCGGCCCGCCCAACACCGACGGGCCCGCCGAGCAGCAGCTGTTCCAGAACCTCACCGTCACCCACCCGGACGGCATCGTCCTGGAGAACCTCGACCCGCCGATCTTCACCAGGCCCGCGGCCCAGGCCGTCGCCAAGGGCATCCCGATCGTCGCGCTCGACACGGCGCCGACCGACGGAAGCAAGGTCGGCTTCTACGTCGGCAACGACAACTACGAGCTCGGCGGGCTGCTCGCCGAGGCGACGGTGAAGAAGCTCGGCAAGGGCGCCAAGGGCACCGTGGTCGTCGGGGTGCCGAACCCCGGGACGCCCGTCCTCGACAGCCGGGCCAGGGGCATCAGGGACACGTTCGCGAAGCTCGCGCCGGGCGTCCGCGTCCTCGGCCCGTTCCAGACCTACAGCGATCCGGCGCAGAACTACGGCGCCTGGCAGTCGCAGGTGAACGCGAACCCGGCCGCGCTGGCGTTCCTCGGCGTGGGCGACGCCGACAGCTACAACCTCGGCCGCCTCAAGGAGCAGAAGAAGGGCACGTACCTCACGGCGGGCTTCGACGTCGATCCGAAGACCCTGGAGTACATCAAGAAGGGCACCAACTTCGCCGGCGTCGACCCCGAGCACTACCTCAAGGGCTACGTCGCGACCGCGACGCTGATCACGTCGGTGCGGGAGAAGGACGGCAAGCTGCCGGACGGCTGGTTCAAGACGCCGGGCCTCGTCATGGACTCCTCCAACATCGACGAGATCATCAAGCGGCAGCAGTCGGTGCGGAACGCCTACCAGTGGTACAAGCCGCAGCTGGACCGGCTCCTCGCGAGCCCCGGCGCCGGCATGCGCCCCCTCAAGGAGGCCCGCTGAGATGCTGGTCGCCTCCGGCCTGGTCAAGCACTACGGCGGGGTGACCGCCCTCGAGGGCGTCGGCATCACCCTGGACGCGGGGGAGGTGCACGCGCTCGTCGGCGAGAACGGCGCCGGCAAGTCCACCCTCGTGAAGATCATCTCTGGGGTGGTGCGGCCCGAGGGCGGCACCGTCGAGCTGGACGGCGTCCCCGTCCGGTTCGCCGACGCGCGGCAGGCCGCGGCGCAGGGCGTCGCGATCGTGTCGCAGGAGCTGATGACCTACGACGACCTGACCGTGCTGGAGAACCTCTTCCCCTACGGGGCGCCGCGGCGCGGGGGGCTGGTCAGCACGCGGGAGATGCGGCGCCTGGCCGGGCCCGTCCTGGCCGAGCTGGGCCTGGACCCGCCGCCGCACGCCAGGGTCGGCGAGCTGCCCCTCGCCGACCGGCAGCTCCTGGAGATCTGCCGGGCGCTGTTGCAGGACCCGCGCGTCCTGATCCTGGACGAGCCCACCTCGGCGCTGCCGCGCGCCGCCGCCGCGCGGCTCGCCGCCGTCACCCGGCGGCTGGCCGAGCGGGGCCTCGCCGTCCTGTACATCTCGCACTTCCTGGAGGAGGTCATGCGGGTGGCGACCCGGGTCACCGTCCTGCGGGACGGCCGGGTCGTGCTGCCGGGCGAGCCCGCGGCCGACGTCGGCCTGGACTCGCTGGTCACCGCGATGCTCGGGCAGCCCGCCCGGCCCGCCGAGGCCGCGACCGCCGCCCCGCGCCGCCCCGGCGGGGCGGCGGTCGTCCTGACTGGCGTGACGGTGCCCGGCCGGCTGCGCGAGGTCTCCCTCACCGCCGAGGGCGGCGAGATCGTCGGACTGGCGGGCCTGCAGGGCTCCGGCCACCTGGCCGTGCTGGACGCCGTTTGTGGACGGGCCCGGCCGTCGTCGGGCACGGTCCGGCTGCCGGACGGGCGGACGCCCCGCTCCGCCCGGCACGCCGTCACCGCGGGGGTCGCCTACATCTCCGGCGACCGCAAGGGCCGCGGGCTGATGCTCGACAGGGCGCTCTGGGAGAACATCACGTCCGTGAGCTGGCTCGGGCAGGGCCGCGGCGGGGTCATGCCGCGCCGGTCCCGCCTCGTCGAGCGGACCCGCGGCCACATGGAGCGGCTGCGGGTGCGCGGGGACGTCCACGACCGGGCGGGGAACCTGTCCGGCGGAAACCAGCAGAAGGCCGTCCTCGCCAAATGGCTGGACGCCGACCCGGCCGTCCTCGCCCTGGACGATCCGACGCGCGGCGTGGACGTCGGCGCCCGCACGGAACTGCACGGCATCCTCCGCGGCCTCGCCGCCGGCGGGAAGGTGGTCCTGATCGCCTCCAGCGACCTGGCGGAGCTGGTGGAGCTGTGCCACCGCGTCGTGGTCTTCCAGCGCGGCCGCATCGTCGACGCCCTGGAGGGCGAGCGGCTCACCGAACCGGAGCTGAGCCTCGCCATGAACGCCGGCTTCGCCGATCCCTCTAGGAGGTCAGAAGGGGGATGACGGGGGCGAACGCCTCCATGACCGCGTCCGAGACCTGGTAGTAGGTGAAGCCGAAACGGTCGCGGCGGGACAGCATCTGCTCGGCGATGTGCTCTGGCGGGCCCACGAACTGGGACGGCATGCCGAGGACGAGTTCGGCCGACGACGTGCCCCAGCCTCGCGTCACCGCGACCTTCGCGGCCGCGCGGCGGGGGTCGGGTCCGAACGCGGGCGTCACCATCATGCTCAGCTCGACGTCCCGCCCTTCGGCGGCCTCGCGGACCCAGTCGACCTTGCGGGCGATGGTGTCCGGGAGGCGCTCGGAGACCTCGTCCGAGATCGCCCCCTCGGGCAGGGCGCGGGGGAGGATCCCGACCGTGTCGGCGTAGCGGCCGGCGATGCCGAGCATGCGCCGGCTGCCCGCGCCCACGACGAGCGGCGGGCGCCGCTCCGGGCGCGGGAAGACCGTCAGGCCGTCGACCGTGTAGTGCTCGCCGGCGAACGTGGTCTTCTCGCCGCTCAGCAGGCTGCGCAGGATTCGCAGCGACTCCGCCAGCCGCCCGACCCGCGTCCCGGGCCGGTCGAACGGCATTCCCGCGGCCTCGTACTCCTCGCGCAGCCAGCCGGCGCCGAGGCCCAGTTCGAACCGCCCGCCCGACAGGTGGGCGAGCGTCGCGGCCTCCTTGGCGAGCATCACCGGGTGCCGGAAGTCGTTGGAGAGCACCATCGTGCCCAGCCGCAGCGTGCTCGTCGCGGACGCGGCGGACGCCAGCGCCACCATGGGAGCGAGCTGGTCGCCGAACGGCTCGGTGACGAAGTGGTCCCGCAAGGTCAGGACGTCGTATCCCAGCTCTTCTGCGCGGCGGGCCGTGTCGGCCAGGTCCGCGCCCGAGCGGATCGACTCGCCCACCACGCCGAAGCGGAAGTTCCTGTGCATGTCCCGAGCATGCCCCGTGGCAGGGCCGTCTGGCTGGCGGGAATGCGACATGAGGTTTTTCGACCGGCGGAACGAGGCGAGCGGCTCGGTCGCCGTCCGTGCGGCGTAAGGGCGTCACCGACTGCCCCGTTCGCACCGGTCGCTTCCAGGCTGCGACGTGTCGTGCGGATTTGCAAGCAGCAGGCCGTCTACCTGGCGATACGTTGGGACAGAACCCGTCCCGGCCAGTCGCCCACGGTGAAGGCGGCGTCGGTCTCGAACCCGTTGCCGCGGTAGTACTCCACGAGCCGCCCGTCGTCGCCGCCGTAGCAGTCGACGCGCAGCAGGCCGACGCCCTTCGCACCGGCCTCCTCCCTCGCCTTGGCGATCAGCGCGCCGCCCACCCCGTGCCCGGCGAAGGCGCGATCGGTGACCAGGAGGGTGATGTACAGCTCCGGCTCCTCGGCCGGGGCGACGTAGTGCGGGGGTCCGGGCGCGACCGCCATGACGCCGGCGGGCCGCCCGCTTACCTCCGCCACCCAGATCTCGTCGTCGCGGGCGATGCCGGTGATGCGCTCGACGCGGCGCGGGTCCAGCGACCACGGCTCGCTGCCCCACTGCCCCGTCCGGCCGTTGGCGGCGAGCCACGCCACCGCCCCGTCCAGCATCGCCAGCATCGCCGGCGCATCGCCGAGCCCGCCCTCACGGATCTCCATCGCACCTCCTCGTGCGAGAGATCCTGGCAGTTCCCGATCTCCGGCGCGAGGGGCTCAGGAGCCGATGAAGCCGTGCGCGCGGGTGAAGAGACCGAGCGTGATCGAGTGGAGGAGGTCGCCGGTCTCCCTGGGCGCCTTGCCCGCGAACGCGCGGGCGTGCGTGCCCTCCAGGACGATGCCGAGCTTGAAGCAGGCCAGCACCGCGTACCAGGTGATGGACGACAGGTCGCGCCCGTCGACGGCGTCCGCGCGCTCGGCGTAGACCTCGACCAGCTCCCCGGCGGTGGGCAGGCCGCCCGCGGCGCCGAGCGGTCCGGCCAGGGCGGCGCTCTGGTCGGCGCGGTCGGGCCAGGTGGCCAGCAGCCAGCCGAGGTCGAGCAGCGGGTCGCCGATCGTGCTCATCTCCCAGTCGACGATCGCGGCGACCTCCGGCCCGTCGAAGGAGTACATCAGGTTGGCCAGGTGGTAGTCGCCGTGCATGATCCCCGGGCGCCACGTCCTGGGACGGCGCTCCTCCAGCCACCGCGCGACGTCGTTGAGGCCGGGGATGTCCGGTCCGGGATAGCCGTCCAGCGTGCTGTAGGAGTCGAGTTCGGACATCCAGCGGCCCACCTGCCGCTCCAGGAAGCCCTCGGGTTTGCCGAAGTCGCCGAGGCCGACCGCCTCGTGGTCCACGGCTCCCAGCGCGGCGAGCGCCCTCGCCGCGTTCAGCCCCATCTCGCGCCGGACGGACGCGTCGCGCGCGTGCAGCTCGGGCAGCGTGACCGACGCGTTGAAGCCGTCCACCGGGGTCATCAGGTAGAAGACCGCGCCGCCCATGACGGTCTCGTCCGGGCAGGCCGCGATCAGGCGCGGAGCGGGGACGTCGGTCCCGTCCAGCGCCCCCAGCACGCGGGCCTCGCGCCGCAGCACCTCGTTCGTCTTCGCGCGCAGGTGGCCGGGACCCCGCCTGAGCACGTAGTCGCGGCCGCCCCGCCGGAACCGGACCAGCGTGTTCTGGGTGCCGCCCGCCAGCCGCTCGACGTCCTCGAACGGGCCGCCCGGCAGGCCCCGGGCCTCCATCCACCCGGCCAGGACGTCGAAGTCCACGAGGGCGCGGTCGATCTGCTCAGGCTGCACGGCGGGTCCCTTTCCGACGCTCGATGTACCGGAGAGTAACAGTCATGCACTTGCATTACTTACTGAGGTGCATCGATTATCGAGGCACACGACCGAGGAGGCTCGCCATGGCTTGGGACTTCGAGACCGACCCCGCCTACCAGGAACTTCTCGACTGGGCGGACGCCTTCGTCCGGGACGAGGTGGAACCCCTCGACCTGGTGCTCGGCGACCCCTACGACAAGGCCGACCCCCGCTACAAGCGGCTCGTGCGCCCCCTCCAGGACCAGGTGCGCGAGAAGGGCCTGTGGGCGTGTCACCTGGGTCCCGAACTGGGCGGCCAGGGGTACGGCCAGGTGAGGCTCGCGCTGCTGAACGAGATCCTCGGCCGTTCCCGCTGGGCGCCGTCGGTGTTCGGCTGCCAGGCGCCCGACTCCGGCAACGCCGAGATCATCGCCCATTTCGGCACGCCAGAGCAGAAGGAGCGCTACCTGCGCCCCCTACTGGACGGCGAGATCTCCTCCTCGTACTCGATGACCGAGCCGCACGGGGGAGCCGACCCGACCCTGTTCACCACGCGCGCCGTCCGCGACGGGGACGGCTGGGTCCTCAACGGCGAGAAGTGGTTCTCCTCCAACGCCCGCCACGCGACCTTCCTGATCGTGATGGCCGTGACGAACCCCGACGTGTCGGCCTACGAGGGGATGTCGATGTTCCTCGTCCCGGCCGACGCGCCCGGGCTGGTCACCGTCCGGAACGTGGGCGTCGGCGGCGAGCGCGAAGGCTCCCACGGCTACCTGCGCTACGAGGACGTCCAGGTGCCAGCCGAGAACCTGCTCGGCGACGAGGGCGGCGCGTTCGCCATCGCCCAGACCCGTCTCGGCGGCGGCCGCATCCACCACGCGATGCGGACGATCGCGCAGGTGCGCAAGGCGTTCGACATGATGTGCGAGCGCGCGGTCTCGCGGCGGACCCGCTTCGGGCCGCTGGCGAAGCTGCAGATGACCCAGGAGAAGATCGCCGACAGCTGGATCGAGATCGAGCAGTTCCGGCTGCTCGTGCTGCGCACCGCCTGGCTGATCGACAAGCACCGCGACTACAGGGCCGTCCGCAAGGACATCGCCGCGGTGAAGGCCGCGATGCCGAAGGTCTACCACGACGTCGTCCAGCGCGCGATGCACCTGCACGGCGCGCTCGGCGTGTCGAACGAGATGCCGTTCGCCGCCATGATGATGGGGGCCGAGGCGATGGGCATCGCCGACGGCCCCACCGAGGTCCACAAGATCACCGTGGCCCGGCAACTGCTGCGCGACGTCGAGCCCGTCGAGGGACTGTGGCCGTCCGGCCACCTGCCCACCCGCCGGGAGGCCGCGCGCGAGCGGTTCGCCGAGGCCCTGGAGCATGCGATCGGCAATGAGTGACACACGGGAACGACTGCTGGACGCCGCCGAGACCCTCTACGCCGCCCGCGGCGTGGACGCCGTCAGCCTCCGGGAGATCCTCCAGGAGGCCGGCGCGCGCAACGCCACGGCCGTCCAGTACCACTTCGGCGACCGCGCCGGGATCCTGCGCGCGATCTTCGCCCGGCACGCCCCGGAGATCGAGGCCCGCCGCCACGCCCTGCTCGACGCCTACGAGGACGGCGAGCAGGGCGTCCGCCCTCTGGCCGCGGCCCTCGTCCGGCCTGTGGCGGCGTGCCTGGCCGACGCTTCGGGCCGCGCCTACCTGCAGATATGGGCGGACGTGCTGAACCGTCCCGACCCCGTCGTGCCCGTGGCGGTCCTGGACGATCCCCGCGACAGCCTGTGCCGCTGGCGGACCCTGGTGGAACCCCTCCTGGAGGAGGACGCGGCCCGGCTGCACCGCCGCTTCACCGCCATCCTGTACGCCGCGATCGAACTGGCCCGCCGCGCCCGCTCAGGCCCCCGTACCGACGACCGCCTGTTCACCAGCTACCTGATCGACGTCGTCGCGGCGATCCTCGGCGCCCCCGTCTCCCCGGAGACCCGCCGCCTCGCCGCCGAACGCGACGCGGCCCGCCGCTGACGCCGGAGGCCGAGGTCACATTCGTCCAAGACGGGCGGATCCGCTCCCCGCAGACTGGGCATCCCAGACTTCAGGGAGGGATGAGATGACCAGCGAGATCCGCCGCACCTTCTACCCGCTGATCCGGTCGGCCGACCCGGCCAGGACGCTCGCGTGGCTGGAGAAGGCGTTCGGCTTCGAACCCGTGAACGTCCACGAGGACGACGAGGGCACCATCGTCCACGCCGAGATGCGCTACGACACCGGCCTCATCATGTTCGGGGCGGCCGCGACCGCGAAGGCCGCCGTCTACGTCGCCATCGACGACCCCGACGCCCACCACGACCGCGCCAAGGCCGCCGGCGCCGAGGTCTTCCGCGATTTGACCGACCAGGACTACGGCTCCCGCGACTACGCGGCGCGCGACCCCGATGGCAACGAGTGGTACTTCGGCACCTACCGACCCTGACCCGGCCCCGGGCACTCGCCGTTAATGGAGGGCTTCGCGAGAAATGCGGTGCTACGGTGCGGGTGCCGGCCGCGGGACTCCGGTGCGACTTCCGGAACTTGCCTATTAAGCGATGCTTCGCTGTTCGTGCCCCCATTCCCCGGCCGGCGCCTTTGACGGACCGGGGGAGTGATGAGCGAGACATTCGCCGACCTCGTCGCGTGCGAGGACGTGCTGATGTTCGTGAACGCGGCGATCACGTCCACGGGGCAGCGGGAGTTCCACCACGACTCGGGCGAGCAGCGGCTCAGCCTGGAGTTCCTGCACGAGTACATGCTGGAGAACTACCGCGACATGTACGCGGCGGTGCTCGCGCTGGACGTCAACGACCACAACGCGGCGATCATCATCCGCAACCTGCTGGTGCGGGCGGGCGACGTGGAGGTCGAGCGGCGGCGCGGCGAGGGGCGGCTGATCGCCCGGCGGCTGGAGCTGATGCCGCCGCAGCGGGTGTACAGGCTGTTCCGCGACCTTCGCAGGCTCGGTGTGAACAACCGGCGGACGCGCGCCGTCATCCGCGACTGGATGGCCGGACGTCGCGACCCGGCGTTCGACTCCGTCAAGTACCGGACGGCGGTGAAGGACGCGGTGCGCCACGCGCACCTGCGGCTCCACGGCGAGCAGCCCGCGTTCCTGTTCGCGCCGTCGGGCGTCAAGGCGTTCCAGACGCCCCTCTACGAGCAGTGGCGGCGGGCGCACTACGAGCAGGCCGCGATCTACGAGCTCCCGTACACGGTCGCGGAGGGGTTCGCCGCCAGGCACAAGATCCCGCGCGAGGTCTTCCTGGAGCGGATCCAACACCGGATGACGCGGCTGGAGCGGCTGCGCCTCCAGGAGAGCGCGCGGGAGGCGAAGGTCGAGGCCGTGCGGGCCGACCTGGGCGAGATGCCGCTGACGAGGCTCGCGTCGTACGTGCTGGCCTTGCCGCTGGACGACCGGGCCCGGCGGCGGGCCGAGCTGTCGCAGGCCCTGCGCACCGCCGCGCGGCGCGTGGCCGGGGCCGCGCGGGGCTCGTGGGGACGGGTCACGGCCGTGCTGGACGACAGCTACTCCTCGCTGGGCTCGGGGGAGAAGCGCAGGCGCCCCCTGGCGGTCGCGCTCGCCGCGCACTACCTGCTGGAGGCGCTCGCGAAGGAGTACACGCCGCTGTGGACGTCGGGACGCACCGATGAGCTGCTGGTGTACCCGTCCGGACCGACGCCGCTCGGCCACCGGATCATCGACGCGCTGGAGACGGGACCCGAGCGGCTCCTCATCGTCTCCGACGGCTGGGACAACGCGCCGCCGGGGCTGGCCGCGGACGTCCTGCGCGTCTGGCGGACGCGCCTCGACCCCGGGCACCGGCGCGCCCCGGGGCAGCGGGTCATGATCGTGCACCTCAACCCGGTGTACGACGCGGACGACTTCGACGTGCGGCGGCTGGCGCCGGGCGTGCCGACCGCGGGCGTCCGGGACGCCGAGGACCTTCCGGCACTGGTCGAGCTGGCCCGGTTCGCCGAGGGGCGAGTCGGCCTGCCGAAGCTGCGGGCGCACCTGGCCGACCGGACCGCCAGCTTCCTCGGGGAGCGCGCATGACGATCACGCTGGACGGGCTGAGGACTGGGCCCGCGCAGGTGTGGGGTTCGATCAGGCTCGTCCCGCTCGTGCGGGACGAGCCCGTGCCCCACCTGCGGCTGCACAGGAAGGTGTTCGAGGAGCCGGTTACGGTCGTGGACGTGGGCGACGCCGCCTACATCTCGTTCGTCCCCCATGCCTTCGTCGCGACGTGGAGCGACGGCGACCAGACGCAGGCGGCCTCGTACGGGGCGCGCCTCCTGGAGCGCGACACCCGGGCGGCCCCGCCGCGCATGCCCGTCCGGTTCACGCGGCGGATGGCCAGGAAGGCGGGCAAGGACCGGCTGCGGTTCCTCCCTCTGCACCTGGCGGTCGAGGGCTACCTGGCGCTGCACTTCGGGGGCCCGGAGATCGCGTGGGAGGAGTGGTCGCGCAGGGCGGTCGCGCACGGGCTGTCGCCGCGCTGCGAGGAGACCTACCTCGGCCGGCGGGTGCGCGGCCTGGAGGACGCGCTGCGGATCTTCGAGATCCATCCCGGGCAGTGCGGCGTGCTGGTGTACGTCGCCGACGCCCTGGCCAGCGCGTTCGTCGTGCCGCACCCCGACGACTACCGGGCGCTGCACCCGACGCTGGTCGAGGACCTCTTCGGCGAGCTGATCTACATGTACGGCCTGCTGGGGGCGCCCGCGGGCGACCTGTCCGCGCCGATCGACGCCGCGGGCGTCCGGACGCTGGGCGACCTGCGCGCCGCGGCGGAGATGCGCGAGGCGGAGTGGGCCGCCTTCCACGACGAGGTCATGGCCGGGCGCCTGTTCGACGAGGACGGGTCGCGCCAGGCGGTGCAGTCGCTGCACGGGTTCGAACTGGCCCGGTTCCTGCCCTCGTTCGCGCTGGGCAGGGAGAACCACATCGGGGAGGTCATCACCGGCGGGGACGGCCAGGTCGCCTACCTCAAGACGTTCCGCCTCTCGGAAGCGCAGGTCAGGCGCGGGTACCTGCTCAGGCGGCTGGCCGAGCACGACTGGCGGCTGGGCGCCGCCGCGGCCGCTCTCGGCGCCGACGAGGCGGGGCTGGCGCTGCGCCTGGAACGGGCCGGTTTCGGCTACCTGCTGCGGCAGGACGTCCGCGACCACTTCCGGGCGCGGCGCCGCGCTACCTGAGGCCCGCGAACAGGTCGTCCTCCCGGCCCGGCGCCTCGACCCGGCTGAGGTGGCGGATGAACGCCTCCGACGAGAACGCCGCCTTCTGCATCTCCTCCGGCAGCTTCAGCAGGAAGATGTTCTCGCCCTGGCTGGCGTGCGCCAGCAGCGCGTCGCGCTTGGCCTCGAAATGGGCGGAGACGTCGAGCGCGCTGGTGATCAGCTCGTCCGGGGTGCCGAAGTCCTCGGGCGGCTCGAAGCCGAGGTCCATGCCCGCCGCCCGGGCGGCCTCGAACATCTGCTTGATCCCCGACCGTGGAATGGCCGTGTAGTAGAGCTTGTCGGGAATGCCGGTCTGCTCGGCGGCGGCGAGCGCGATCCGGTGGGCCTGGATGTGGTCGGGGTGCCCGTAGCCGCCGTTCTCGTCATAGGTCACGACCACCTGCGGCCGGTAGCGCTCCATCAGGGCGGCGAGTCGCCCGGCGGACTGCTCCAGCGGGATGTTGGCGAACGCCGCCGGGTCGTCGTTGGTGGACCAGCCGTCCATGCCGGAGTCGCGGTAGCCGAGCAGCTCCAGGTGGCCGATGTCGAGAAGGGAGGCCGACTCGCGGAGCTCGGCGAGGCGGCGCCGCGCCACCCCCTCGGCGTCGTGCCCGGGCTCGCCGGGCTTCACACCGCCGGAGTCGTCGCCCTGCTCCCCGTTGGTGCAGGTGACCAGGACCGTGCGGACGCCCTCGGCCGCACTGCGGGCGAGCAGGCCGCCGGTGCCCAGCACCTCGTCGTCGGGGTGGGCATGGACGGCCATCAACGTGAGCTCTTGCGTCATCAGGGACTCCTCAGCAGGTTCGGCCGTCCACTCTATGTCCCGGGTGTGACAGTCGATCATGCCTGCGAGGTGGACTCCGCCCCCGACAGGTCGGCGGCCGTCAGCGGGTGCGCGGGCGCGTCGAACGGGAACAGTGAGGACGCCTCCATCCCGTCCACCAGGAGCAGCTCGCCGGCGTCGAGCAGCCGCCAGCCGGGGTCGTCGTCCAGACGCTCGCTGGCGAGGACGCACGCGGGCGTCGGCTCCCGGTGCGCGGCCACCTTCACCCGCCCCTGCTCGCGGCCGGCGCCGAGGTGGTGCTCCGCGCCCGGCTCGGTCAGGTGCGGCGTGGTCACCCACAGCTCGTGGGTGTCCGGATAGCGCAGCGCCCACAGCCGCCCCGACTCGGCCAGCAGGATGTTCAGCGCGAAGATCGGCAATTCGGCGGCGATGCGCCGGACGGCCGCGATCAGCCCGGACGCCGTGTCGCCCCGCCGCCGGATCTCCGCGGTGATGTAGGCGAACACGAACTCCGAGTCCGTCTGCCCCTGGATCAGCGCCCGGTCCACGTCCGTGAGCCAGGAGTCGAGGACGTCGACGCCCCGCACCACCCCGTTGTGGGCGAACAGCCGGTCGTCCATGACGAAGGGATGGGAGTTGTGGACGTCGGGGGCGCCGGTAGAGGCGTACCGGACGTGGGAGATGAAGGTGTGCGACACGACGTGCCGCGCCTCGGCGTTGAAGTCGGCGTCCCGGAACGCGGCGACGGGGGCGCGGTCGCGGACGGGCTCCTCGCCGAGCGAGAACCACCCGAGGCCCGTCCCGTCGGGCATGCGGCGGCTCTGGGCGCGCAGGCTGTCGGGGGCGTCCAGCAGCCAGAAGGTGGCGCGGACGCGGGGCCCTCCCGTGGTCATCCCGAACAGGCGGCACATGCGGGGAGGATGCCCGCCCGACGGCGGCATAAGACCACGCGCGGTAATGCGCGGGGCAAATGCCCTTCGACGCGCGGCCCCTGATGTCGTACGGTCCGTGTATGGGGTCGTCGCCGGTGGTTCTGCTGGACGTTGACGGAGTGCTCAACCCGTTCGAGCGGCCGCACCGCGGCTTCCAGCGGCATGAGTGCTCCCCGAACGGTGTGACGTACAAACTGTGGCTCCATCCCGGGCATGGCGCGGCGCTGCTCGACCTGGCCGAGTCCACGGGCGCCGAACTGGCCTGGGCGAGCTACTGGGGCCACCAGGCCAACGTGTGGATCGCTCCCCGCGTCGGGCTTCCGGAGCTGCCGTTCGTGCCGATCCCGCGGTTCCCGGGTATCACCGAGGGGCGCACGCTGGGCGCGTGGAAGGCCCGGCACGTGGCCAGGTGGGCGGAGGGCCGGCCGTTCGTCTGGTTCGAGGACGAGCCGGACGCGACCGACTGCATCGCGGGGGAGCCGGACGTCGCCGACCACCTGCTCGTGGAGATCGACCCGCTCACCGGCCTGACCGACGACCACCTCGGGGCCGCCGCGGCCTGGCTGCGCGCTCGCTCCGGGTGACCGGCGGGCCGGGCGGCCCGAGGTTCCATTCGTCCAAGACGCCCCTTCCGAGGGCCTCCTAGCGTAGGGAGGCGAGGAAGGGAGTCGACCATGCCGAGATCACCACTGATGGACCTGGCCTTCGGGTTCATGCCGGCGCAGATGATTCACGTGGCCACCGAGATCGGGGTGGCGGACGCCTTCACCGATGACAGGCCGAGATCGAGCACCGAACTGGCGGAGGCGACCGGCACTCACGCGCCGTCCCTGCACCGGCTGCTGCGCGGGCTCACCGGCCTCGGCGTCGTCGAGCAGAAGGAGCCGGACCTGTTCGCGCTGACCGAGGAGGGGCGGCGGCTGCGCGCGGACGCCCCCGACTCGATTCGCTCGCTGATCAGGCTCTTCTGCGGCCCGCAGGTATGGCGGACGTGGGGCGACATGGCGGAAACGGTCCGCACGGGCGAGTACGCATGGGAACGGGTGACCGGCAGCACGCCGTTCGAGTACTTCGCCTCGGACGCCGAGCTTTCGGTGACGTTCAACCGGGCGATGGCCGAGCACACCCGCGACGTCGCGCCGGCGGTCATCGAGGCGCACGACTTCGGCCGCTACGGGACGGTCGCCGACCTCGGCGGCGGGGATGGCACGCTGCTCGCCGCGATCCTGCTGGCCGTGCCCGGCCTGCGCGGCGTCCTTTTCGACCTGCCGTCGGGACTGGCCGACGCTTCCGGCACCCTGGCCGACGTGGCCGAACGGGCCGAGATCGTGCCGGGCGACTTCTTCGAGGCCGTCCCCGAACGCGCCGACGCCTACGTGCTCAAGAGCGTCATCCACGACTGGGACGACGAGAAGGCCGCGGCGATCCTGCGGAACTGCCGGGCCGCGATGGGCCCCGGCGACCGGGTGCTCCTTCTGGAGCAGGTCATGCCGGAGATGGTCACGCCTGGGTCGGGAGGGATCGTGAACAACGACCTCAACATGCTCGTGGCGACCGGCGGCCGGGAACGCACCGAGGCCGAGTTCCGGGAACTGCTCGACAGCGCGGGACTCACGGCCGTCTCGCTGACCGGGCCGCTGCGCGAGACCGCCTACCACGTCATCGAGGCGAAGATCGCGGACTAGGTTGTGTCAGGGGCCGCTTACGGCGGGCGCGTGCAGCCGTGCAGGATGGGACCGCCGCAAGCAGCCCGACGAAGGAGTGTCGCGTGAGTTCTCTCGACGGCCGTACGGCCCTGGTCACCGGAGGAAGCCGGGGGATCGGCCGGGCCATCGCCCTGGCCCTGGCCGCGGACGGCGCCCGGGTCGCCCTCGCCTACCGGCGCGACGACGAGGCCGCGCGCAAGACGGTCGCCGACATCGAGGCGGCCGGGGCGCGGGGCCGCGCGTTCCGCGCCTCGGTCGACGACCTCGCCCAGTGCCGTTCCCTGGCCGCTCAGGTGGAGGCGGAGCTGGGCGGGCTGGACATCCTCGTGCACAGCGCCGGGATAGCCAGCCGCGGCAACAGCGTCGCCGACACCGACCCGGCCGAGCTGGAGCGGGTCATGCGCGTGCACGCGTTCGGCCCGCACCACCTCAGCCAGGCGCTGATCCCGCTGATGCGGCGCGCCGAGCGCAGCGACCTGGTCTTCGTGTCGAGCGTCGCCACGGACCTGATGCCGGCGTTCGGCGGCCCCTACGCGATGGGCAAGGCCGCGATGGAGGCGCTCGCCCAGGTGGTCGCCAAAGAGGAGCGCGGCAACGGCATGCACGTCAACGTGGTCGCGCCCGGACTGGTGGACACCGAGATGGGGCGCAGACTGGTCCGCGCCACGGCCGGAATCGAGGACATCCGGCAGCAGGACGCCGCGTCCCCCTACGGGCACGTGTGCACGCCCGAGGAGGTCGCCGACGTGGTCCGGTTCCTCGTCTCGGACGCCGCGTCCTACGTCACCGGGCAGCGCGTCGTCGTGGACGGCGGGACGTTCTGACGCTCAGTGGCGCGTCCAGTCGGGCTGGGCGAAGTCGGCGACCCTGGCGGGCCGGCCGAGCAGCACCACCTCGCGGAACTGCCACAGCATCGCGCCGGTCGGCGCGTGGACGCGCCACCCGGGGCCGAGCCACATCTGCAGAAGGCGCCCGCCGCCCGGCTGCGGTACCCAGACCGGGGTGTCGTCGGCGGCGAGCCGGCGCAGGCTCGTGTGGTGGACGGAGTGGACCTCGTCCGGGCTCGGTGCGAGCGGCCCCGGGTCGTCCAGCACCACCACGACCGGTGTGATCGCGAAGCCGGAGGCGGCGGGGAAGTCGTCGAGCCTGCCGAGCACGTCGGCGGGGCCCGCGGTCAGGCCGAGCTCCTCGTGCAGTTCGCGCAGCGCCGCCTGCTCGGGGGTCTCGCCGTCCTCCATGCGGCCGCCCGGCAGCCCCCACTGGCCCGCGTTCCGTCCCTGGTAGGCGCGCCTGATGACGATCATCGACGGGACGCCGTCGTGCTCGACCGCGCACAGCACGACGCCGGCGCGGCGCAGACCGGGCGCCTCGGGGACCCTCGTGTGCGCGAAGGAGCCGAGCCGCTCGGCGGCGAGCGCCCGGAACGCGGCGAGGTCGTCGAAGGGGCCGGGGGAGGGGGCGCTCATGCGTCGATACTGCCAGGCCCGGTCTCCGCGTCCGGGCCCGCCTCCCGCGCGTAGCGGCCGGGCGGGGTCCCCACGGCGGCGGTGAAGTCGCGGGTGAAATGCGCCTGGTCGGCATAGCCGAGCTCGGCCGCCAGGTCCGCCCAGTCGACCCCCGTTCCGGACGCGGCCCGCTCGGCGGCCTCCTGCATGCGGAACCGCCGGATCACCCACTTCGGGCCGATGCCCACGTACTCGTGGAACAGGCGCTGCAGGCTCCGCGTGCTCAGCCCGACGTCCGCGGCCAGCTCGCCGACCCGCACCAGGCCCGGCCGCGCCGCGATCCGCTCGACGACCGCGGCGGCCTTGGCGGCGGACGGGTCGGGCTCGGGACGCAGCCCGGACAGGAACGCCGCGAGCCGTCCGACCGCCTCGTAGGCGTCGGCGATCGCGAAGACCTCCTCGGCGAGCGTCAGGCCCTCCCCGCCGAAGACATCGTCCACTCCAGGGAACCGGCCGGTCAGCGTGGACACCGGCGCGTCCATGAACGGCCTGAACCCGCCCGGCCGGAAGGCGGCCCCCACCACGCGCCCCTCGCCGTGGATCTCCTCGACGAAACCGTCCCGCACGACTCCCGCGATGCGCGCCCGCGTCGTCCCGGCGGTCAGGTAGCTGGTGAACGTCAGGTGGACCGACGGGCGCGTGAGGACCCGCTGGCGGTGCGGCGGGCGCCCCCGCAGATCCCAGCGCAGCACCCAGAAGTTCGCGACGAACGGCGCGAGCGCGGTGGGCGGTTCGAGCCGCTCGATCCGGAAGCGCTCCAGCCCCGTCCGCGCGTGCAGGATGCCCCGCGTCCCGCCGGGTAGGAATCGTTCCACCGGCTCAGGCTAATCGGTGTCGCGTTTGTTCAAGACCCGCGCCGCGGACCCGCTCTAGCGTGCAGATGTGTTCGAACGGATGAGCGAGGAAGAGATCATGGATATCCGGAGCCAGATGGTCCCCGCCGCGCAGGCCGCGGCACGGATCGTCCTGGAGGTCCCCGAAGAGAGGCTGGACGCGCCCACTCCCTGCCCGGACTGGGACGTGCGGGCGCTTCTCAACCATCTGATCTTCTGGAGCGCGCGGGGCGAGAGCGCCGCGCGCAGGACGCCGCCCACCGGGCCGGGGGAGGACCACGACTTCACCGCCGAGCCCGGCTGGGCCGAGCGGTTCGCGGAGCAGGCCAGCCGGACCGCACAGGCATGGCAGGACCCCGCCGCCTGGGAGGGGAACACCAGCCTCACCGGCGACAAGGAGGGCATGCCCGCCGGGTTCATCGCCGGGATCGTGCTCGTCGAGTGCGTCCTGCACGGCTGGGACCTCGCCGTCGCCACCGGCCGCGAGCCCGCCTTGCCGGAGCCGGTGCTCCAGGCCGCCTGGCAGCAGGTCGCCTCCACCGCGGAGATCAGCCGCCAGTACGGCGCGCTCGGTCCGGAGGTCGCCGTGCCGGACGACGCGCCGCTGCTCGACCGCGTCCTCGGGCTGTCCGGGCGCGATCCGTACTGGAAGCCCTGATTATCCCGGCGCGAGCGGGTGCCCGCGGGCTCTACGCTGGGAGGCATGTCTTCGACCTCTTCGATCCGCGTACGTTTCGCCCCGTCACCGACCGGCATGTTCCATGTCGGCGGCGCCCGCTCGGCGCTGTTCAACTGGGCGATGGCCGCGCAGTCGGGCGGGACGCTCGTGCTGCGGATCGAGGACACCGACGCCTCCCGCAACAGCCCCGAATGGACCGAGGGCATCATCCGCGCCCTGGCATGGCTCGGGATGGACGGCGGGCAGTACGAAGGCCCCTACTTCCAGTCAGCCAACGCCGACAAGCACGCCGAGGCCGTCCACACGCTGAAGGACGCCGGCCGGGCCTACTACTGCGACTGCTCCCGCGAAGCGGTGGTGGCCCGGACCGGCGACCAGCACAAGGGCTACGACGGCTTCTGCCGCGACCGCGGCCTGGAGCGGGGCCCCGGGCGGGCCCTGCGCTTCCGCACCCCCGACGAGGGCCAGACCACCGTCGTCGACCTGCTGCGCGGCAAGCCCGTCTTCGACAACGCCGTCCTCGAGGACTTCGTCATCGCCCGCGCCGACGGGTCCGTCACGTTCCTGCTGGCCAACGCGGTCGACGACATGAGCCAGGGCATCACCCACGTGGTGCGCGGCGAGGAGCACCTGTCCAACGCGCCCAAGCAGCAGCTGCTGTGGGAGGCGCTCGGCGCGGAGCCGCCGGTGTGGGCGCACGTGCCCGTCATCGTGAACGAGAAGCGGCAGAAGCTGTCCAAGCGGCGCGACAAGGTCGCCCTGGAGGACTATCGCGCCGAGGGCTACCTCGCCGAGGCCATGCGCAACTACCTGATGCTGCTCGGCTGGGCCCCGTCCGACGACCGCGAGATCGTCCCGTGGGACGTCATGGTCGAGGAGTTCCGCATCGACGACGTCAACACCTCGCCCGCGTTCTTCGACGTCAAGAAGCTCCGCGCGATCAACGGCGAGTACATCCGGGCCCTGCCCCCCGAGAAGTTCATCGCCGAGTGCCTGCCGTTCCTGCAGGAGGCGCCCTTCGACGTCGACGTCGCGGTGTTCGCCGAGCTGGCGCCGCTCGCCCAGACCCGCGTCGCGCTGCTGTCGGAGATCGTCCAGATGATCGACTTCGCGTTCCTGGACGAGCCGCCGTCCGACGAGCAGTCCTGGAACAAGGCGATGAAGGAGCCCGCCGCCGCGATCCTCGCCGCCGCCGAGGCCGCCTACCAGGACGCGCCCTGGAACGCCGCCGAGCTGAAGGACCGGCTGGAGCGGGTCGGCGCCGAGCACGGGCTCAAGCTCGGCAAGACCCAGGCGCCCGTCCGCGTCGCCGTCACCGGCCGCACGGTGGGGCTGCCGCTGTTCGAGTCCCTGGAGATCCTGGGCCGCGACCGCACCCTCGCCCGCATCGCCGCCGCCCGCGCCCGGCTGGAGGCCGCCTAACTGTGTTTCAACAGTCCCGGCCCACGTAGCTCGCCTGGCGGCTCGCTACGCGACCGAGCCTGGGCGAACGCTGCATCGCTTCGCGATCTGCCCGGCTCCGCTCGCCTCCGGCTTCGCTCCACCGGCCAGCTCACGCGTTCGCGCGCTTGACCGAGGCCACTTCGAGGCAGGCCTTGGCAGCGTATGCCCGGGCGCCGCGAGTCGCGTCAGTCCCGGGCGGGTGCCTGCCCGTCCAGGGCCTCGCGGAGCAGCAGGATCCTGCGGCTGAGCTCCTCGTACTCGTCGCGCAGCGAGGCCGGGACGTGCTTGCCGAGCACCTCGGCCTGCTCCTCCACCGAGGCCAGGCGCTCGCCCGCGGAACCGTCGGCGGACGCCTCCTGCGGCGTCCCCTCGGGCCGCGCCTTCAGCAGGGCCGTCTGGTCCCGCAGCAGGGCCGCCTGCTCGCGCAGCAGCGCCGTCTGGTCGCGGAGCTGCTTGTTCTTGTTGTGCAGCTCCACGAACACCGAGACCTTGGCCCGCAGCACCCACGGGTCGAACGGCTTGGAGATGAAGTCGACCGCGCCCGCCGCGTAGCCGCGGAAGGCGTAGTCGGGGTCGCTGTTCACCGCCGTGAGGAAGATGATCGGCAGGTCGCGGGTCTTCTTGCGGCGCTTGATGTCGCGGGCCGTCTCGAACCCGTCCATGCCCGGCATGACGACGTCCAGCAGGATGACCGCGTACTCCTCGGTGAGCAGCGCCTTCAGCGCGTCCTCACCGGACCGCGCCCGGACCAGATCCTGGTCGAGCGAGCTGAGGATGGCCTCCAGCGCGATCAGGTTCTCCTCGCGGTCGTCCACGAGCAGGATCTTGGCCTTGTCGTCCACGCGCCTCTCTCCGATCCCGGTCCCCACCAGCGCCGCACCCCCACGGCGACCCTACTGTCCGGCTCCTCTCCTCAGCGGACGATGGAGGGCTGCAGCCAGTTCCTCATGACATCAAGGAGATGGTCCACGTCCACGGGCTTCGGCACATAGTCCGACGCGCCCGAGGCAAGGCTCTTCTCCCGGTCCTCCTTCATCACCTTGGCCGTGATGACGATGATCGGCAACTCGGCGAACTGCGGCATCTCCCTGATCGCGGCCGTGGTGGCGTAGCCGTCCAGGCCCGGCATCATGATGTCCATCAGCACGACCGCCACATCGGGGTTGCGGTGCAGGACGTCGATCCCGGCCTGCCCGTCCTCGGCGTAGAGGACCTCCATGCCGTAGCCCTCAAGGACGCTGGTGAGCGCGAACACGTTCCGCACGTCGTCGTCGACGATCAGGACCTTGCGGCCCGACAGGACCGTGTCGAGGAAGTCCGTGGGCGGCTCCTGCAGCATCCCGTTCAGCGCCTGCTCGGACTTGGCGCGTTCCCCGCCGGCCGGGCGCTGCTCCACCGGCAGCGCGCCCTCCGCGGCCGCCCCGACGCCGCCGTTCCCGCGGCCGGGACCGGAGACCACCCCGGGCGCGGCCTCCGCACCGGGGACGACCCCCTCGTCCGGCAGCGCCGAGCGGCGCCGGCCGTCGCGGTCGCTGTACTGGGCGGGCAGGTAGAGCGTGAACACGCTGCCGCGGCCCGGCTGGCTCTCGGCGTGGATCTCCCCGCCGAGCAGCCGCGCGATGTTCCGGCTGATCGACAGGCCGAGCCCGGTGCCGCCGTAGCGGCGGCTGGTCGTCCCGTCGGCCTGCTGGAACGGCTCGAAGATCTCCTGGAGCTTGTCGGCGCTCACCCCGATCCCGGTGTCGATCACCCGGAAGGCGATCACGTCGGGGGTGTTCCACAGCGCGGGCAGCGTGAAGTCGATGTCGCCGGCCCGCTCGATCAGCAGCCGCACCTCGCCCTCGGCGGTGAACTTCACCGCGTTCGACAGCAGGTTGCGCAGCACCTGCTGGAGCCGCTGCTCGTCGGTGTTGAGGGTGGCCGGCACGTCCGGCGCGACCTCCACCCCGAACTGCAGGCCCTTGTCGACCGACAGCGGGCGGAACGTGGCGTCCACGTAGTCGACCAGCGCCGACACCGACAGCCGCTGCGGGTGCGCCTCCATCTTCCCGGCCTCGACCTTCGCCAGGTCCAGTATGTCGTTGATCAGAACCAGCAGGTCGGTGCCGGACTCGTGGATCGTCCGGGCGAACTCCACCTGCTTGCCGGTGAGGTTGCCGTCCTGGTTCTCCGACAGCAGCTTGGCCAGCACCAGCAGGCTGTTCAGCGGCGTGCGCAGCTCGTGCGACATGTTCGCCAGGAACTCCGACTTGTACCGCGAGGAGATCGCCAGCTGCTCGGCGCGCTCCTCCAGCGTCCGCCTGGCCTGCTCGATCTGGAAGTTCTGGATCTCGATCGCGCGGTTCTGCTGGGCCAGCAGCGCCGCCTTCTCCTCCAGTTCGGTGTTGGAGTGCCGCAGCTCGCCCTGCTGGCGCTGCAGTTCGTCCGAGCGCTCCTGCAACTCCTGCGCGAGCCGCTGCGACTCGCCGAGCAGCGCCTCGGTGCGGGTGTTGGCCCGGATCGCGTTGAGCGTGACCCCGATCGTCTCGATCAGCTGGCTGAAGAACGCCAGGTGGACGTCGGTGAACCGGCCGAACGAGGCCAGCTCGATCGCGCCGAGCACCTCGTCCTCGAACACGATCGGCAGCACGATGATGTTGACCGGGGACGCCTCGCCGAGACCCGACCCGATCTTGACGTAGTCGGCGGGGGCGTCGGCGATCAGCAGCGGCCGTCGCTCCTGCGCGGCCTGCCCGACCAGGCCTTCGCCCAGCCCGAACCGGACGTGGCCCCCGCGGTGCCGGCGCGTCCCGTACCCGGCGATCAGCGCGAGGTCGGTCTCCTCGCCCGCGTTCTCGGCCAGGTAGAACGCGCCGTACTGGGCGCTGGCGGTCGGTGTCAGCTCACGCATGATCAGGTCGGCGACCTGCTGGAGGTCGCGGTGGCCCTGCATGAGCCCGCCGATCCGCGCCAGGTTGGTCTTGAGCCAGTCCTGCTCCTCGTTGGCGCGGGTCGTCTCGCGCAGCGTCGCGACCATCAGGTTGACGTTGTCGCTCAGCTCGGCGACCTCGCCCCGCGCCTCCACGGTGATCGTCCGGGTGAGGTCGCCGGTGGCGACCGCGCTCGCGACCTCGCCGATCGCGCGGACCTGGGTGGTGAGGTTGCCGGCCAGCTCGTTGACGCTCTCGGTGAGCCGCTTCCAGGTGCCCGAGACGCCCTCGACCTCGGCCTGGCCGCCGAGCCGGCCCTCGATGCCGACCTCCCGCGCGACGCGCGTGACCTCGGACGCGAACGACGACAGCGTGTCCACCATCGTGTTCAGCGTGGTCTTCAGCTCCAGGATCTCGCCCTGGGCGTCCACGTCGATGCGCCGCGTCAGGTCGCCGTGCGCGACGGCGGTCGCGACCTGCGCGATGTTGCGGACCTGGTAGGTCAGGTTGGACGCCATGCCGTTGACGTTGTCGGTCAGGTCCTTCCACATGCCGCCCGCGCCGGGCACCCGGGCCTGGCCGCCGAGGCGGCCCTCGGTGCCGACCTCGCGGGCGACGCGACTGACCTCGTCGGCGAACGCCGAGAGCGTGTCGACCATCGTGTTGAGGGTGGTCTTGAGCTGGAGGATCTCGCCCTGCGCGTCGACCTCGATCTTGCGGGTCAGGTCGCCCTGGGCCACCGCCGTGGTGACCTGCGCGATGCCGCGCACCTGGTTGGTGAGGTTGTTCGCCATCGAGTTGACGTTGTCGGTCAGGTCGAGCCAGACCCCGCCCGCGCCGGGCACGATCGCCTGGCCGCCGAGCCGCCCCTCCGTGCCGACCTCCCGCGCCACGCGGGTCACCTCGGACGCGAACGCCGACAGCGTGTCGACCATCGCGTTCACGGTGTCCTTGAGCTCCAGGATCTCGCCCTGCGCGTCGACCGTGATCTTCTTGCCGAGGTCGCCCTCGGCGACGGCGGTGGTGACCTGGGCGATGTTGCGGACCTGGTAGGTCAGGTTGGACGCCATGCCGTTGACGTTGTTGGTCAGGTCCTTCCACACCCCGCTCACGCCGGGCACCCGGGCCTGGCCGCCGAGGCGGCCCTCGGTGCCGACCTCGCGGGCGACGCGGGTGACCTCGTCGGCGAACGCCGAGAGGGTGTCGACCATCGTGTTGACGGTGTTCTTGAGCTGCAGGATCTCGCCCTGCGCGTCGACCGTGATCTTCTTGCCGAGGTCGCCCTCGGCGACGGCGGTGGTGACCTGGGCGATGTTGCGGACCTGGTAGGTCAGGTTGTTCGCCATCGCGTTGACGTTGTCGGTCAGGTTCTTCCAGACGCCGCTGACCCCCGGCACGTTCGCCTGGCCGCCCAGCTGCCCCTCGGTGCCGACCTCGCGGGCGACGCGGGTGACCTCGCCGGCGAACGCCGACAGCTGGTCGACCATCGTGTTCACGGTGAGCTTCAGCTCCTGGAGCTCACCGGTCGCCTCCACCGTGACCTTGCGGGTCAGGTCGCCGCGGGCCACCGCCGTGGTGACCTCCGCGATGTCGCGGACCTGCGAGGTCAGCCGCGACGCCATCACGTTCACCGACGCGGTCACGTCCCGCCAGCGGCCGGTCATGCCGCGCGCCGGGGCCTGCCCGCCGAGCCGCCCCTCGGTGCCGACCTCGCGGGCGAACTGGGTGACCTCCCAGGTGAACTGGTCGAGCAGCTCGACCATCCCGTTGACCGACTTGGCCATGCGCAGCAGCTCCCCGCGCATCGGCCTCCCGCGCACCCGCAGCTCCACCCGCTGGCTCAGGTCACCGGCGGCCACCGCCTCCACCACCTGGCTCATCCCGGTGGCCAGGTCGGTGAGCTTGTCGATGATCGCGTTGGCGTCCTCCACCGCGCTCGCCCAGGTGCCCCGCAGCGTCCCCGGCGTCAGGCGCCCCCGCAGCTGCCCCTCCCGGCCGATCTCCTTCCGGACGCGGCTCAGGCCCGAGGCGAGCTCCATGCCGTTCTCGCGGATCTCCTCCAGGACGGCCGCGGCCTCGGCCACGGCGCCCTCGCCCGGCACGTCCAGCTCCGCCCTCGCCCTGCCGTCCCGCACGGCGACCAGCGCCTTCAGGAGCGGTTCGAGGTCCGCGTCGCTGTAACGCGGGGTGGTGTCGCGGTACCCGCCGCCGGGGCGGGCACGTGACGCGGTACGCGGCATGCTCTTCATCCTCCTGGCCCGCGATTCATCGGTTATCCGGATACCACGGACTCCTGGCTGCTCTGGGGGCCTCATCGGCCGCACCTGTACTCTACGTCGCCGCGCGGCGGCGGACCTTCCTCCGCGTACTTCCGAGGCCGGGGCGGGACCGGCCGCGCGTCCGCCCTCGTAGCCTTCGTGTTACGGTCTGTCGTGTTGTGGCGGGGGTCGTGAAGGCCCAGGCCGGACGCATTCCCGGGCGGGTTCCCGGCACTCGGTGCCGGGCGGCCGACCAGTCTGTCACGATAGCCAGGCCCGGGTAGGGAACGCTTCGAACGAGGGACGACAGTTGGATCGGCAGACGGCGACGGCCACCTTCCCGTCCGCCGCGGCGGCGGTCGCGGACGCACGCCGTTTCGTCCGCAAGGTGCTGGCCGACTGGGGCATGGACGCGGTGGCCGACGACGCCGTCCTCGCGACGAGCGAGCTCGCCACCAACGCGATCGCCTACGCGGGGACCTCGTTCGAGGTCTCCTGCCGCCTGGCGGGCGGGGACGTCGAGATCGAGGTCCGCGACCGCCACCCCACCCGCGGCATCGAGATGCCGGGCGTCACCGCCTCCAGCGGACGGGGGCTCCCGTCGATCGCCCGCCTCGCCGACTCCTGGGGCGTCTCCTACGACCGCCGCACCAAGGGCGTCTGGTTCCGTCTGCCCCAGCCCGGCGCCACCGGCTCCGGCGCCGCGGCCGCGGAAGGCGCGGAGGCCGCCTTCACCGCCGACGTCGCCGCGAACGGCTCCGTGCGGGGCGACCACGCCCTCCACGAGCGCGGCGCCCGCGACGCGGCCGAGCCTGTGCGGGACGCCTCGGGCGCCGGCGCCCAGGCCCGGGAGAGCGGGCTCGCGGGCGGCGCCAGCGAGGTCCCCGTGGCCGGTGACCGGCTCCTGCGCTCCCCGGCGGCGGTGGAGGCCATGGCGGACGGTGTCGCCGCCGCACGGGAGGTCCTCGGCGCGGAAGGCGCCGCCGTCCTGCTGACCGAGCGCGACGGACGCCTGATCATGGGCTCGGCCGCCGGGACGGCCGCCGAGATGCCGCTCGGCGAGCTGTCGGTCGGCTCCCTCGCCCCGGCCGCCCGTTCCGGCTCCGCCTGGGTCGCCGCGGACGCCTCCGACCCGACCGCCGCGGCGCTGCGGGCCTCGTCGCTGGCCGCCGCGCCACTGGAGTCCCAGGGCCGCCTGACGGGCCTCATCGTGGCCGTCTCGTCCCTGTCCGGCCGCTTCGACGAGTCCGACGGCGTCCGGCTCGGCCGCCTCGCCGACGAGATGTCGCTCTCCCTGGAGAAGGCCAGGGTGGGCGAGTTGGAACGATCCTGGCGCGGCTGGCTCAGCTTCGTCGCCGAGGCCAGCGACCTGCTCGCCGGCACCCTCGACCAGGAGCGGACGATGGCGCTGGTCGCCCAGCTCGTGGTGCCGCGCCTGGCCACCTGGTGCGCCGTCTACACCGTCACCGAGGCCGAGCCCGACCGGCTCGCCTACGTGTGGCACGCCGACGAGGAGCGCTCCGACGGCCTGCGCGAGCTGCTCGAACACGCGGGCGCCGCCCCGCCCACCGACGCCTCGGGGCCCTGGAACGGGCTCGCCACCGCGCCCGAGGAGGTCCGGGCCACCGTCGGCGGCACCGCCACCGACCAGGTCTACGGCTTCCCGCTGATCGCCCGCGGCAGGCGCATCGGCACCATCGTGATCGGCCGCCCGGCCGGCGACCGCTTCCCGCGCAGCGCGATCGAGCTGGCCGAGGAGCTGAGCCGCCGCGCCGCCCTGGCCGTCGACAACGCGCGCCTGTTCTCCGCCCAGACCGCCATGAGCAGCGCCCTGCAGCGCAGCCTGCTGCCGCCCGGCATCCCCGAGATCCCCGGTCTCGAGGTGGCGGTGGTCTACGAGCCCGCCGGGGAGGGCAGCGAGGTCGGCGGCGACTTCTACGACGTCTTCGAGAGCGGCCGCCCGCCCGGCGGCCCGGCCCCCGCGTCCCGCTGGCGGTTCGCCATCGGCGACGTGTGCGGCACCGGCCCCGAGGCCGCCGCCGTCACCGGCCTGGCCCGGCACGCGCTGCGCATCCTCGCCGCCGAGGACCTGTCCGTCCCGGCCGTCCTCGCCCGCCTCAACCGGCTCATCCTCGGCGAGGGCGAGCGCGGGCGGCTGCTCACCCTGCTGCACGGCGAGATCGCGGCCCGCCGGCGCCGCGACGGCGTGACGATCAAGCTGACGAGCGCGGGGCACCCGCCCCCGCTGGTGCTCGACCCTGAGGGCGGCGTGCGCGAGGCCGCCTCGCCGCAGCCGCTGCTGGGCGTCTTCGACGGTGTGGAGTTCACCACCGACACCGTCGAGCTGCGCCGCGGAGAGGTCCTGCTCTGCGTGACCGACGGCGTCACCGAGCGGCGCTCGGGGAGCCGGCTGCTCGGCGACGGGCACGGACTGGAGCGGATTCTCGCCGACTGCACCGGACTGAGCGCCGGCGCGGTGGCGGCCCGCATCCAGCGCGCGGTGCGCGACTTCGGCCCGGAGCCGTCGAACGACGACGTTGCCCTCATCGTTCTGCGGGCGTCATGATGGAGACCAACAATCGGTAAGGTGGGGTGGCGTGGGGCTTGCCTTGCACACGACACGACAGGACGGCCGTGCGACGATCGCCGCGCGCGGCTCGATAGACCTGCACTCCTCCGACGAGCTGCGCGCTCGGCTGACCGAGCTCGTGGACGCGGGCGAGCGGTCGGTCGTCGTCGACCTCGCGGCGGTCGACTTCTGTGACTCCTCCGGCCTGAACGTCCTCGTCCGCGCGTACAAGCACGCGCGCGCGCAGAACGCCACGCTCACCGTCACCGGGGCCTACGGCCGCGTCGAGAACGTGCTGCGCACGACCGGGCTCGACCGCTTCCTCATCGAGGGCCCGGCGGAGGAGGCTTCGGCCGATGGGCGGTGAAGGGAAACGATGAAGAACGGCGAGCGGGCGGAGTGACCGACCCGATGACCGAGACCACGCTGCGCGCGGCGCCCCAGACCGAGGCGGTCGAGTACGCCAGGCGACTCGCGGCCCGCACCATGCGCACCTGGGCGCTCATGGACCGTGAGGAGCTCGTCACCGCGATCGTGGCGGAGCTCGTCGCCAACGCCGTCCGGCACGCCGGTACGGCCCTGGAGCTGCGGTTGCTGCGCGGCAGCGGTCGGATCCGCGTCGAGGTCCGCGACCGCGCGGCCCAGTTGCCCCGGCTGACCGTGCCGGGCCCCCTGGACGAGTCGCACCGCGGCCTGTTCATCGTCGACCGCTTCGCCAACTCCTGGGGAGCCGACCCGGTGACCGGCGGAAAGGTCGTCTGGGCCGAGGTCGACATCTGACACCCCGTCCCGCCTGGACGGGGCGCTTCCGCACGGGCTCCGACCGGCGGCGCGCCCACCGCACGTGGCGGGTGGGCGCGCACCGATGCGGCGGAGCCGGTCAGACGGACTTGCGGTACAGCTCCGCGACCATGAAGGCCAGGTCCAGCGACTGGCCCCTGTTGAGCCGCGGGTCGCAGGCCGTCTCGTAGCGCTGGTGAAGGTCGGCCTCGGCGAGCCCCTGGCCGCCGCCGACGCACTCGGTCACGTCGTCGCCCGTGAACTCGATGTGGATGCCGCCCGGGTGCGTGCCGAGGGCCCGGTGGACCTCGAAGAACCCGGCCACCTCGTCCAGCACGTCGTCCAGCCGCCGGGTCTTGTGCCCGCTCGGCGCCTCGAACGTGTTGCCGTGCATGGGGTCGCAGATCCACGCGACCGGGGCCCCGCTCTGGTGCACCTTCTCGATCAGCGGCGGCAGCGCGTCGCGGATGCGGCCGGCGCCCATGCGGGTGATGAAGGTGAGCCGGCCGGGCTCGCGCTCGGGGTTCAGCCGCTCCATCAGGGCCAGCGCGTCGTCGGCCGAGGTCGTCGGGCCGAGCTTGACCCCGATCGGGTTGCGGATGTGGCGGAGGAACTCCACGTGCGCGCCGTCGAGCTGCCGGGTCCGCTCGCCGATCCACAGGAAGTGCGCGGAAACGTCGTAGGGAAGGCCGCTCAGGTGGTCGATGCGCGTCAGCGCGCGCTCGTACTCCAGCAGCAGCGCCTCGTGGCTGGAGTAGAACTCCACCCCGTGGAACTCGTCCGGGTTCGCCCCGCACGCCTTCATGAACGTCAGCGCCCGGTCGATCTCGCCCGCCAGCTGCTCGTAGCGGCGGCCCGCCGGGCTCTGCGCGACGAAGTCCTGGTTCCAGGCGTGCACCTGGCGCAGGTCGGCGTAGCCGCCCTTGGTGAACGCCCGGCACAGGTTCAGCGTCACCGCCGAGCAGTGGTAGGCCTTGAGCAGGCGGTGCGGGTCGTTGCGCCGTGAGGCGGCGTCGAAGGCGAACCCGTTCACCGCGTCGCCCCGGTAGGCGGGCAGTTCCACGCCGCCGCGGGCCTCCACGGGCTTGGAGCGCGGCTTGGCGTACTGGCCCGCCATCCGGCCGATCTTCACGACGGGGACGCTCGCCGCGTAGGTGAGGACGACCGCCATCTGCAGCAGCGTCTTCAGCTTGTTCTTCACCGCGTCGGCGTTCGACCCCTCGAACGTCTCGGCGCAGTCGCCGCCCTGCAGGACGAAGGCCTCACCGCGGGCGACGTCCGCGAGCTGCGCCTTCAACTGGTCGCACTCGCCGGCGAAGACGAGCGGCGGCTGGGCCGCCAGCTCGGCGGCCACTTCGCCAACCTCGTCCGGATCGTCCCAATCGGGCTGCTGGAGGGCGGGGAGGGCGCGCCACGCGTCGAGGTCCCCGATGACGGCGGAAGTACTCACCCTGAAAGGCTATGGCACGCCCCGCCCTCCGTGAACGGAATGCCCCGCGCGCCAGGGGTTCACAGACCCCGCGGAAACGGCCGGGCGGCCCCGTTTCCGGGACCGCCCGTTCGCCGGTCGTGCGGCGGGACGCCGTTTTCGCTCGCTCAGGCCGCCCGGGTCCCGGCGGTGGCCGGTTCCGGCGCGCCGCCGTTGCCGGCCCCGCCCATGAGCGCCCGGCGGCCGCTCAGGTCGGTGTCGTTGGCCAGCTGCCGCAGCCGCCGCAGCGAACGGTCGGTGATCTGCCGGACGCGGTTGTGGCTCAACCCGTACCGGGCGCCGATCTGCGCGTACGACAGCGGCTGGCCGCTGTCCATCCCGAACCGGGCCCGCAGGATCGCGGACTCGCGCTCGGGAAGCCGGTCCAGCAGCCGGCCGAGGCCCTCGATGTCGTCCAGGGCGAGGATCTCCGCCTCCGGCGTGACGGCGTCCGGATCCTCCAGCAGGTCGCCCATGGGCGTCTCGCCTGCGTCGTCGACGGTCGCGTCCAGGCTCGCCGGGTCGCGCCGCCAGCGCAGCAGCTCGTCGACGTGCTCGGCGTCGGCGCCGACGGCGCCCGCGAGCTCCTCGCGGTTCGGCTCCCTGCCGAGCTCGCGGCTGAGCTGGCGCTCGGCGCGCCGCAGCCGGGACAACTCCTCCTCGACGTGGACGGGCAGGCGGATCGTGCGGGCGGTGTGGCTCAGCCCGCGGCCGATGGCCTGCCGGATCCACCAGGTTGCGTACGTGGAGAACTTGAAGCCGCGGCGGTAGTCGAACTTCTCCACCGCGCGCATCAGGCCCAGGTTCCCCTCCTGGATGAGGTCAATGAGGGGCAACGAGTCGGTCGGGTACTTCCGGGCGATCGAGACGACCAGCCGCAGATTGGCCTCGACGAAGCGCTGCTTCGCGCGCAGCCCGGCCGCGGCCACCTCCGCCAGCTCCTCGCGGGACGCGCCCTCGGGCACGGTCCCCTCGTCGAGTAGCTGTTCGGCGTACAGGCCCCCTTCGATCGCCTTGGCCAGATCGACCTCCTCCTGCGCGTCGAGCAGGGGAGTACGGCCGATCCGGTCGAGGTACGCCCCGACAAGATCCTTGTCGGGGACTTCGACCCTGTCGCCCTTGGTACGGGTTCCAGCCATCCTGACCCTTCTCCGGTGCGATCTCCCTAGGAGGACAACGCCAATTACCGCTCTGTGATTCCCGGGTGGGGAATACTGCGAGGCTGTAAGCCGCTCTACGTCGTGATACCCCGACTGAGGAGAAACCGACATGGCGACGGTCACACTGACCGCTGAGAACTTCGACGAGGTGGCTCAGGGCGACGGCATCGTGCTGGTCGACTTCTGGGCCGAGTGGTGCGGCCCCTGCAAGAGGTTCGCGCCCGTCTTCGAGCGGTCGGCGGACAAGCACGAGGACATCGTCTTCGGCAAGGTGGACACCGACGCCGAGGCCGAGCTCTCGGAGCGGTTCGGCATCCGGTCCATCCCCACGCTGATGGCGATCCGGGACGGCATGATCGTGTTCGCCGAGCCGGGCGCGCTGCCCGAGTCGGTGCTGGAGAACGTGATCGAGCAGGTCCGCGGCCTCGACATGGAGGACGTCCGCCGGCGCGCCAAGGCCTGATCCGCCGTCCGCCAGGTTGCGCGGACGAGACGCGCGGCGGGCGCAGGGAAGGCGCGAGGGCAAAGAAGCGGACGGCGCCGCCCCCCGGCCGGCCGGCATGGTCGATGATGGACGGATGCTCGCCGATGTCGTCCGATACCTGGTGTGCCCCGTGTGCGGGGCCGACCTCGAACTGGCCGACCGCCGCCTGGCCTGCCCGGGCGGGCACACCTTCGACATCGCGCGGCAGGGGTACGCGAACCTGCTGCCGGGCAACGCCCGTCCGGGCACGGCCGACACGCCGGAGATGGTCCGCGCGAGGGACGAGTTCCTGACCGCCGGCCACTTCGCGGCTCTCGCGGACCGGCTCGCCTGCAGCGTATCGGCCGCCGATCCCGCCTTCGTCCTGGACGCGGGCGCCGGAACCGGGCACTACCTCGGTCGCATCCTCGACCGTTCGCCGGACGCCGTCGGCCTCGCCCTGGACATCTCCAAGCACGCGGCCCGGCGCGCCGCGAAGGCGCATCCGCGCTGCGGCGCCGTCGTCGCGGACCTCTGGCGCCCGTTCCCGCTGCGCGACGGCGCGGCCGACACCGTCGTCAACGTGTTCGCCCCGCGCAACGCGACCGAGTTCCACCGCGTGCTTCGCGACGACGGACTGCTGTTCACGGTGACGCCGTCACCCCGGCACCTCGGGACGCTCGTCGAGCCCCTCGGCCTGCTCTCGATCGACAAGGACAAGACCGAGCGCATGGACGCGGCGCTCTCCGGCTACTTCAAGCTGGACTCGCGCCAGGAGCTCGAAACCGAGACCGTCCTGACGCACGGCGAGGCGATCACGCTCGTCGGCATGGGGCCGAGCGCGCACCACGTTCCGCCGGAGAGGCTCAGGGAGCGGCTGGAAAGGCTGCCCGAGCCGCTGCGGGCACCGCTGTCGTTCGTCCTGTCCACCTACCGGCGGCTGGAGTAGCCGCGTTCCCGACCTGCGTGATCTCCAGCAGCACCTGTGGGGTCTCGCCCGGATCCGTCACCTCTTCGACGCCCGGCATATCGACCGCCGCGTACACGAACGACGCGGCGAGCGACCGGGCCGACGCGCTCAGCAGGAGACGCTGGAGGGCCTGGCCCGCCCGGAGCCACTCGGCACGGGAGTCGCCCCGCGTGGTCAGCACGGCACGCTGCCCCGCCGAGTTCGGCCCCGGGGGAAGCCTGCGGAGCGTGGCCCCTTCCAGCCTCGCCTCCCCGGCCAGTTCGTCGACGACGGGCAGCGGAGGGCAGGCGCCCGAGGCGGAGGGACCGGCGCGGAACGGCCGGAGAGTGGCGGCGTAGAGAAGCCGCTCCTCGCGAGACACGCGGTGGCGTCCGGCCAGACGCACGGACGCGAGGACGGATGGACGTCCGGCGTCGGGAAGCAACCGGACGACGGCCTCGTGACCGAGTTGTGCGGCGGCCAGGCGCAGGTTCACCAGCGCGGCGCCGCTGCTCAGGTGGAGGCCGCGCCCGGCGGGGTCGTGCGCCGGCCGGAACCTGGCCGGGTCCGCATGCACCTCGATTAGGCCGGAGACGACCTTGAACCTCCAGGCGTGCACGTCATGGACCGTGGGCCCCATCGTCGCGGCGACCACGAGACGCTCCGCCGAGGCGCGGACGGCGGTGGGCACATTCACGGGGATTCCTCCTGACCTCGGGCGGCAACCGACCCGGGAGCCACCGCCCGCCCCGTGAGAGGGTCCGCCGCGGGGGAGAGCGGTCAGGGCACGCTACCCCACTGTGAGCCGAAGCACGTAGTGCGTGAAAGGCGAGGTCAGCGCGCTCGGAGGTGGGCGCGGGTGACAAAGGGGGGCGGGTGGGCGCGGCCCGCGATTTGACGGTCCCGGCGAGCCGTCTTAATGTCTTCCTCGCCCCCAGGGGATGGGGACGCCGAGAGGCGGCCCGGCCCCGAGGAGCAAGCCACCGAAAATGGTTCGAGCGCCGCTCGGACTGCTGTAAGGTGGTGCGAGAGCCCGGAACGGGATGCAGGACGCCGCAAGGTGGCCGGCCCGCAGGGCGCCTCCCACGGAGCGATCTCTTCCGAGTCTTCGGCTTGGTTGGTGTTCGTCGCGTGGGGGACCGGACACACCCTCGGACGTCAAAAAGATCTTCGCGGATCCACTTGACACCGAAGATGAGTCTGGTAAGTTAGCAGGGTTGCCCCGGAGCCGGGGGCTGCGAGAGCGGGGTCCGGCGCGGTGGGTGTCCGTTTCTTGAGAACTCAACAGCGTGTTAAAAGCCAGTGCCTTTATCGGCTCGGTCATTGTTTGGCCGGGTCGCCCCGTGCCGCCCTGCTTTGTGGGGTGGTGGGGATTTCTTTGAGGCAATGCCGTCCCCTTTGTGGGGATGGTGATGCTGGGATTGTTTCCTGAGGTTTGGCTGGTCGGGGTTCGCCCCCTGGCTGGTCGTTGGACCTTGATGGAGAGTTTGATCCTGGCTCAGGACGAACGCTGGCGGCGTGCTTAACACATGCAAGTCGAGCGGAAAGGCCCCTTCGGGGGTACTCGAGCGGCGAACGGGTGAGTAACACGTGAGCAACCTGCCCCTGACTCTGGGATAAGCCCGGGAAACTGGGTCTAATACCGGATATAACCACTGGTCTCATGATCGGGTGGTGGAAAGTTTTTCGGTTGGGGATGGGCTCGCGGCCTATCAGCTTGTTGGTGGGGTGATGGCCTACCAAGGCGACGACGGGTAACCGGCCTGAGAGGGCGACCGGTCACACTGGGACTGAGACACGGCCCAGACTCCTACGGGAGGCAGCAGTGGGGAATATTGCGCAATGGGCGGAAGCCTGACGCAGCGACGCCGCGTGAGGGATGACGGCCTTCGGGTTGTAAACCTCTTTCAGCAGGGACGAAGCTAACGTGACGGTACCTGCAGAAGAAGCGCCGGCTAACTACGTGCCAGCAGCCGCGGTAATACGTAGGGCGCAAGCGTTGTCCGGAATTATTGGGCGTAAAGAGCTCGTAGGCGGTTTGTCGCGTCTGTCGTGAAAGCCCACGGCTTAACCGTGGGTCTGCGGTGGATACGGGCAGACTAGAGGCAGGTAGGGGAGAATGGAATTCCCGGTGTAGCGGTGAAATGCGCAGATATCGGGAGGAACACCGGTGGCGAAGGCGGTTCTCTGGGCCTGTACTGACGCTGAGGAGCGAAAGCGTGGGGAGCGAACAGGATTAGATACCCTGGTAGTCCACGCCGTAAACGTTGGGCGCTAGGTGTGGGGTCCTTCCACGGATTCCGCGCCGCAGCTAACGCATTAAGCGCCCCGCCTGGGGAGTACGGCCGCAAGGCTAAAACTCAAAGGAATTGACGGGGGCCCGCACAAGCGGCGGAGCATGTTGCTTAATTCGACGCAACGCGAAGAACCTTACCAAGGCTTGACATCGCCGGAAAACCATCAGAGATGGTGGGTCCTTTTGGGCCGGTGACAGGTGGTGCATGGCTGTCGTCAGCTCGTGTCGTGAGATGTTGGGTTAAGTCCCGCAACGAGCGCAACCCTCGTTCCATGTTGCCAGCACTTCGGGTGGGGACTCATGGGAGACCGCCGGGGTCAACTCGGAGGAAGGTGGGGATGACGTCAAGTCATCATGCCCCTTATGTCTTGGGCTGCAAACATGCTACAATGGCCGGTACAGAGGGCTGCGATACCGTGAGGTGGAGCGAATCCCTTAAAGCCGGTCTCAGTTCGGATCGAAGTCTGCAACTCGACTTCGTGAAGTCGGAGTCGCTAGTAATCGCAGATCAGCAACGCTGCGGTGAATACGTTCCCGGGCCTTGTACACACCGCCCGTCACGTCACGAAAGTCGGCAACACCCGAAGCCCGTGGCCCAACCACCTTGTGTGGGGGGAGCGGTCGAAGGTGGGGCCGGCGATTGGGACGAAGTCGTAACAAGGTAGCCGTACCGGAAGGTGCGGCTGGATCACCTCCTTTCTAAGGAGCACCAACTGGCCAGGTCGCCTCGTGAGAGGGATCTTGGTCGGTGGCCGCCGTTGACAGCGAGTGTCTGTCAGGTGGCTGCTCATAGATGTGGAGCACTGGCTACTCAGCTCACCGCGTGTGTGAGCCGGCAAGTACCGTCCTTCGGTTTCGGCTGGGGGAAGGGGAACGGCGGTTTCAGGCGGGTGGCGGATTGGACACGCTGTTGGGTCCTGAGGGAACGGGCGCGAGCTCGACCTCGGACTACGGGACCAGGACCACATTCCTTGATTGGGGTGTGGTTTTGGTGGGCCCGGTTGTTTTTTGAGAACTGCACAGTGGACGCGAGCATCTCTGGTAGATGATGAGAGCACGCTCGAAGAGATTCCTCCTTTTGGGGAGGGTGTTTTCGGGTTTGTTTTTGTTGTTTATCTGCGATTTGTTCTGATCGTTTTGTGTGTTCAAGTTTTTAAGGGCATACGGTGGATGCCTTGGCATCAGGAGCCGATGAAGGACGTGGGAGCCTGCGATATGCCTCGGGGAGTCGGCAACCAGACTTTGATCCGGGGATTTCCGAATGGGGAAACCTGGCACCCGTCATGGGGTGTCGCCGCCTGCTGAATGTATAGGCAGGTTGGTGGGAACGCGGGGAAGTGAAACATCTCAGTACCCGCAGGAAGAGAAAACAATAGTGATTCCGTGAGTAGTGGTGAGCGAAAGCGGAGGAGCCTAAACCGTGCGCGTGTGATAGCCGGCAGGCGTTGCGTGTGCGGGGTTGTGGGACCACCCGGTCGTCTCTGCCGAGACGGCGAGGAGTTATAAACCGCTGGGATAGTCGAATGGCTTGGGATGGCCGACCGTAGACGGTGAGAGTCCGGTAGACGAAATTCGAGTGGCTTCTGGGTGTGTTCCCGAGTAGCACGGGGCCCGTGAAATCCCGTGTGAATCTGCCACGACCACGTGGTAAGGCTGAATACTTCCTGATGACCGATAGCGGACCAGTACCGTGAGGGAAAGGTGAAAAGTGCCCCGGTGAGGGGTCGTGAAATAGTACCTGAAACCGTGTGCCTACAAGCCGTCAGAGCCTCCTCAGTTACCTTTCGGGGTTTCTGTTGGTGATGGCGTGCCTTTTGAAGAATGAGCCTGCGAGTTATGGTGTGTGGCGAGGTTAACCGGTGGCGGGTAGCCGTAGCGAAAGCGAGTCTGAATAGGGCGTTTTTAGTCGCATGCTGTAGACCCGAAGCGGAGTGATCTAGCCATGGGCAGGGTGAAGCGCCGGTAAGACGGTGTGGAGGCCCGAACCCACCAGGGTTGAAAACCTGGGGGATGACCTGTGGTTAGGGGTGAAAGGCCAATCAAACTCCGTGATAGCTGGTTCTCCCCGAAATGCATTTAGGTGCAGCGTCGCGTGTTTCTTGCCGGAGGTAGAGCTACTGGATGGCTGATGGGCCCTACCAGGTTACTGACGTCAGCCAAACTCCGAATGCCGGTAAGTGAGAGCGCGGCAGTGAGACTGCGGGGGATAAGCTTCGTAGTCGAGAGGGAAACAGCCCAGATCATCGGCTAAGGCCCCTAAGCGTGTGCTAAGTGGGAAAGGATGTGGAGTTGCTGTGACAACCAGGAGGTTGGCTTAGAAGCAGCCACCCTTGAAAGAGTGCGTAATAGCTCACTGGTCAAGTGATTCCGCGCCGACAATGTAGCGGGGCTCAAGCACACCGCCGAAGCCGTGGCATTGACACGTATGTGTTGATGGGTAGGGGAGCGTCCTGTATCCGGTGAAGCCTCGGGGTGACCCAGGGGTGGAGGGTGCGGGAGTGAGAATGCAGGCATGAGTAGCGAATCACACGTGAGAAACGTGTGCGCCGGATGACCAAGGGTTCCTGGGGCAGGCTAATCCGCCCAGGGTAAGTCGGGACCTAAGGCGAGGCCGACAGGCGTAGTCGATGGACAACGGGTTGATATTCCCGTACCCGCTGGTATGCGCCAACGCTGAATCCTCTGATGCTAACCACCCGAACCATGCTTCGGGCCTTCGGGCTTGTTGTGTGGGGAGCGTGGGGCCCGAGGGGGTAGTAGGTGAGTGATGGGGTGACGCAGGAGGGTAGCTCAGCCCGGGCGATGGTTGTCCCGGGGTAAGGCTGTAGGGAGAGAGATAGGTAAATCCGTCTCTCATGTATCCTGAGAGCTGATGCCGAGCCGTTTTAGGTGAAGTGAGTGATCCCATGCTGCCGAGAAAAGCCTCTAGCGAGTGTACCGGCGGCCCGTACCCCAAACCGACTCAGGTGGTCAGGTAGAGAATACCAAGGCGATCGGGTGAACTGTGGTTAAGGAACTCGGCAAATTGCCCCCGTAACTTTGGGAGAAGGGGGACCTCGCCCGGTGATGGCATTTGCTGTCTGAGCTGGGTGGGGTCGCAGAGGCCAGGGGGAAGCGACTGTTTACTAAAAACACAGGTCCGTGCGAAGTCGTAAGACGCTGTATACGGACTGACGCCTGCCCGGTGCCGGAACGTTAAGAGGACCGGTTAGGGGGACTTGTTCCTTCGAAGCTGAGAATCTAAGCGCCGGTAAACGGCGGTGGTAACTATAACCATCCTAAGGTAGCGAAATTCCTTGTCGGGTAAGTTCCGACCTGCACGAATGGCGTAACGACTTCCCCGCTGTCTCAACCACAGGCCCGGCGAAATTGCAGTACGAGTAAAGATGCTCGTTTCGCGCAGCAGGACGGAAAGACCCCGGGACCTTCACTATAGCTTGGCATTGGCGCTTGGAGCGTCTTGTGTAGGATAGGTGGGAGACTGTGAAGCCCAGACGCCAGTTTGGGTGGAGTCATTGGTGAAATACCACTCTGGTCGTTTTGAGCGTCTAACCCGCACCCGTGTATCCGGGTGGGGGACAGTGCCTGGTGGGTAGTTTAACTGGGGCGGTTGCCTCCCAAAATGTAACGGAGGCGCCCAAAGGTTCCCTCAGCCTGGTTGGCAATCAGGTGGCGAGTGCAAGGGCACAAGGGAGCTTGACTGTGAGACGGACGTGTCGAGCAGGTGCGAAAGCAGGGCCTAGTGATCCGGCACCTACGTGTGGAAGTGGTGTCGCTCAACGGCTAAAAGGTACCCCGGGGATAACAGGCTGATCTTCCCCAAGAGTCCATATCGACGGGATGGTTTGGCACCTCGATGTCGGCTCGTCGCATCCTGGGGCTGGAGTAGGTCCCAAGGGTTGGGCTGTTCGCCCATTAAAGCGGCACGCGAGCTGGGTTTAGAACGTCGCGAGACAGTTCGGTCCCTATCCGCTGTGCGCGTAGGAGAATTGTGAGGGTCTGTCCCTAGTACGAGAGGACCGGGACGGACGAACCTCTGGTGTGCCAGTTGTCCCGCCAGGGGCACGGCTGGTTGGCTACGTTCGGTCGGGATAACCGCTGAAAGCATCTAAGCGGGAAGCCTTCCTCGAGATGAGTTCTCCCACCCCGTCAGGGGTGTAAGGCCCCCGGTAGACGACCGGGTTGATAGGCCGGAGATGGAAGCGCGGTAACGTGTGGAGTCGACCGGTACTAATAGGCCGAGTGGCTTGAACACACTGAACGTTCAGAGTGAATTGCTGCGAGAGATTGTTCGCGTCCCTGTGTGGTTCCCAGGAAACAACTGGGTTCCCGTGTGTTGTTGATAACTGAATTTTTTCGAGCCGAATGGTTCGGACGTGGATTTGCCCACCTGCGGGTGGTGCGTTGAGACGTTCGGTAGTTTTGGCGAGGGGGAAACACCCGGTCCCATCCCGAACCCGGAAGTTAAGCCCTTCAGCGCCGATGGTACTGCATGGGAGACCGTGTGGGAGAGTAGGACGCCGCCGGACACATATTGCAGAAAGGCCCCGCCGTTACCGGCGGGGCCTTTCTCATTTTCACCGGGTCGACGCTTCGGTGTTGAATCAGGGTACGGCCGTCGGTTTGGCCGGGCAGTGGATCGTGCGAGGTCGAGTCCTTCTGCAGTCCTGACAAGGGGACTCCCACCACATCGAGGTCGAACGTGCGGCTGCATGCTACGAGCAGGGGCCGGAGGGGCGCACGTACAGGTCGGCCTTGGTTCGCCCAGTCTCCCGCCCGCCTGCGGCCAAGGGGACGCGGGCCAAGAAGCCGGTTGACGATGGGTGCCCGGAGCTCGTCGTGCACCGCGTGATCGCCCTACGTTGAGGCCGCTGTGCTGCTCGCTGGATGGGCGAGCCGGGCCGTCACCTCCGCTCGGGTTCCGATGCCGCTCAGAGGGGAGCGGCCATCGCGCCGATTCGCTCGGCGAGTTCCGGCGGGTCGTGCACCTCGAAATCGATGTCCATCAGAGCGGCCCACACGACGATCTTGTCCAGGCTCGTCCAGGCTTTTCGAGCCGCACCGCTGGACGGAGGTGGGCGCATCGATTGGCTCGATCGTTCCCGCCTCGACGGCATGGCGCTCGGCCCCGCCCTTTCCGGCCGCGTGCACGGTCAGTCGTGGCGCTGCGTGCTCGGGTCCGGTAGCGGGAAGCCCGCGCGAGGCGGGGAGGGCCGCCGGACGGAGGGAGCTAGGGCTTGTCTCGAAGGGGCCTCGGCCACGCGCGCGAACGCGTGAGCTGGCCGGTGGAGCGAAGCCGGAGGCGAGCGGAGCCGGGCAGATCGCGAAGCGATGCCGCGTTCGCTCAGGCCCGGTCACGTAGCGAGCCGCCAGGCGAGCGAAGTGGGCCGGGACTTTGAAACACAGCCGCCAGGCGAGCGAAGTGGGCCGGGACTGAATCAACACAACCTAGTCGGCGGGATTGTTCTGAGTCAGGGTCGCCGCGTAGTTGGCGAGCGAGCGGTTGTAGCGGGGGAGGTGGCGCGACAGGGCGCCGAGTGCGAGGCCGGCCGCCTCGCGTTCGCGTCCGACGTCGGTGAGTGCGAGCGCGAGGAACGCGGTGACGGCGTCGTCGAGTTCGTCGGAGCCGGCCTCGCGTTCCGCGGTCAGGAGCGCGACGCTCTCCTCGGCGCGACCGAGATTGCGGAGCGTGCTGGCGTACTGGATCGTCGCCTGCCTGCGCCGCGCTTCGGGGAGCCCCGCGGCGAAGGCTCGCCGGTAGTGGTCGGCGGCCTCCGCCTCGTTGCCGATCGAGTCGTGCGCGGACGCCAGCTCGTACTCGCCGACGGCGTCGCCGGGCGGGAGCTCGGCGGTCAGGGCCTCGACCTTCCCGAGGAAGACCTGGGGGTCGTGGTCGTCGAAGGCGCCCCAGAGGTCGGCCATTCGCTGTTCCCATTCGGGCGCGGGACTGGTCATGATCGCCAGGATACGGTCAGCGCTCCGGTTCCTGGTGGGCGAGGTCGAGCCAGAGCGCGACCGGATGCCGGATCGACGTGGCGGTGTTCCAGACCACGTCGTGCGGCGCGTGGTGCAGCCGGGCGTCGGGGAAGCGGCGGGTGAGTTCCCGCAGGGCGGTGGTCAGCTCCAGCCGGGCCAGCGGGGCGCCCAGGCAGACATGGGGACCGCCTCCGAAGGCGAGATGGTGGTTCGGGGTGCGCTGGAAGTCGATGTGCTCGGGATCCTCGAACACGTCCGGGTCGCGGTTGGCGCGGTCGACCGCCGGAATCACCAGGTCGCCCGCCCGCAGGCGAACGCCTCCGAGGTCCACTTCGCGGGCGGCCCGACGCGGCTGGGCGGATTCGAAGGCCGTGCCGGGAGTGGTGCGCAGCAGTTCCTCGACCGCGCCGGGAATGCGGTGAGGCTGTGCCGCGAGGAGCCGGTAGAGGGTGTCGCCTCCCTGCTCTCTGGCGGTGAGCAGCCGGAACAGGAAGCCCCCGATCGCTGCGGCCGTGGTCTCCCAGCCCGCGATGACGACACTGGCGGCCAGGAGCGCCGCCTCTTCCAGGCCGGTCTGCCGGCGGACGGCGTTCGCGGCGATCACAGAGAGGAGGCCGACGTCCTCGGAGGCGGGGTCGACATCGGACATGAGGCCGCCGAGGCGTCCGGCCATGTAGGCGGTCATCTCCAGCATGGCGCGCTCGTTGTCGGCGGCGCGGTCGGCGCCCGTGGAGAGGAAAAGGTCCCCCCACGTCCTGAACAGCGGCAGGTCGTCGTCGGGCAAGCCCATGGCGCTGCCGATGACGCCGAGGGTGAGGGGCATGGCGAGTTGCTCGTTGACCTCGATCGGATCGCCCGCCTGGACGAGCGCGTCGAGCAGCCGGGAGGTGAGGCGCTCGACGGTGGGGCGGTACCGGTCGATGCGAGCGGGGGCGAAGGCGTTGCCGATCAGGTCGCGCTGCGCGCGGTGCTCCCGGCCGTCCAGCGCCAGCATCGTCGGAGACGTGTGCGGGTAGGGCGGGATCGCGTCCGCCCCGGCGCGCTGGAACGTGTCCTGCTCGCGCAGGACGCGCCGGCATTCCGCGTGCCCGGTGACCAGGAACGCCTCGTGCCCTTCCGGGAGGCGGACGCGGGAGACCGGGGCGAGCCCGTCGTAGAGGGCGGACAGCCCCATCGGGTCGGCGGGCCGGCGCCCGTCGACCGGGACGTCCTGACAGGGGAACGGGTAGCGCGGGTGATCGGTGGCCGTCACGTCGCTCCTCGCGGGTTCTCGCCGGGATGCTCATCTGCCGCCTCGAAGGTCGGCCGAGCCCCCGGGTCTGTCAAGCCGGGACGAGATCGATGTGGCGCCGGAGACACCTGGGGTCCCCGCAACCCGCGTGCAACGTGGGATGCGGAAGGATTGGACCGTTCGGCCACGGCCGGAATCAGGGTCGCGCCGGTGCCAACCCACACACCGCACCGGCGCGACCGCCGGGCCGCAGGTCAGACGTTCGCGTCGCGGTTCCTGGCGGCGCCGAGCCCCTTCTCCGGGACGGGTTTCCGCGCGCCGCGCCCGGCGAGTCCGAACAGCCCCAGCGCCCCCAGGGCGCAGGCCGCCGCGGCGGGCGGGAGAGAGCCCGGTCCCAGAGTGCCGAGCAGCCAGCCGCCGAGGCCCGCGCCCAGCGAGGCGCCGACGTAGACCGCGCTGCTGCTGAGCGCCAGCACCTGCGGGCCGGTCTCCGCGCCGGCCAGCGCGAGGACGCGCGCCTGGACGGGCGGAGGGACGGCCCAGGCCGCCGCCGACCACACCAGCAGCAGCGGGACGACCAGCAGCAGATGCGCCGGTCGCAGCGACCAGGCCAGCGCCAGTCCCGCCATCGCCGCGACGAAGGCTGCCGAGGCGATCGCGAACGCCCTGAGCGGGCCGACGCGGTCGACGAGGGAGCCGCTGAGTCGCCCGCCCGCGATGCCCGCGGCGCCGGTGAGGACCAGGAGGCCGCCGAGGCCGGACGGGCTGACGCCCGCCGTCTCGTCGAGGAACGGCGCCAGATATGTCTGGATCATCAGGTTGCCGAGGACCGCGGCGACGGCGGCGAGCAGCGCGCACGCGATGGCGGGGCGGGCCAGGGGGCGGAGGCGTTCGCCCAGACCGGCCGCGGGCGACGGAGCCGTGTCCGGCAGGGCGGCGCGCAGGAACGCCAGGGCGGCGAGGCCGAGGAGGCCGCCGGTCACGAAGGTGGCCCTCCAGCCGAGTGCCGCACCGGTCCACGTCCCGAGCGGGACGCCGACGACGACGGCGCCGGTGAGTCCGGTCATCACGGTGGCGAGGTCGCGGCCCCGGCGCTGCGGGGGAGCGAGCGCGGCGGTGACCGCGAACACCGCGGGCAGGACGGTCGCGGCGGCGAGCGCGGCCACGATCCGCAGCGCCATCAGCGCCGGATACGACGCGGCGAGCGGGACGGCGAGGTTGGCGGCGCTGAACACCAGCATCCCGCCGGTCAGCAGGCGGCGCCGCGGCCAGGACGCCGTGACCACGGCCGCCACGGGCGCGACCGCGGCGCAGATGACGGAGAAGACGGTCACGAGCTGCCCGGCCGCGGCCTCGCCGACCGACAGCCCGTCCGCGATGGAGGGCAGCACGCCGACGATCACGAAGTCGTCGGTCTGGAGGGCGAACGCGGTGAGCGCGAGCGCGGCGAGCCGGAGCCCGCCGCGGGGGCGGCGAAGGAGGGGCATGCCATTAAGGTAACACTCGTTACCCTATAGGCTGGACGCCCCGGACCGAGGGAAGGGACCCGCCAGTGCCGAGGCCGCGCGACCCCCGCCGCCGCACCGAGATACTCGACGCCGTGCTCGACCACCTCGCCGAACACGGGATGTCCGGCCTGTCGATGCGCCCCATCGCCCAGGCGCTCGGGCAGAGCACGCGCGTCCTGACCCATCACTTCGCCGACAAGGACGCCCTCCTCGCCGCCCTGCTGAAGCGCCTGGACGAGGTCCAGCAGGAGCAGCTCCACGCGACCGAAGGCTGGGACGACACGGCGCGCGGCATCGGCGCCGTCGTCCGCGACTCCTGGGACCGCCACCTCGCCCCCGAGAACATCGCGCGGACCCGGCTCGTCCTCGAGATCGAAGGGCTGGCGGCGGCCGGCCGTCTCGGCGACCGGGTTCCGGCCTTCCTGACCGAGCGGGCCGAGTTCGTCGCCGGAGCTCTGACCGCCCGTGGTCTCGCCCCGGGCCAGGCCCTCGTCAAGGCCACCTTCCTCAACGGCGCCTACTCGGGTCTGCAGACCGACTTCCTCACCACCGGCGACCGCGAACGCGTCGAGGTCGCGCTCGGGGAGCTGTGCGCGCTCGCCGACTCCTGGACGGACAACGGCGCCTGACACGTCCTGGCGCCCGGAAGGCGCCGGATCCGGGTCTGTCGTGGGGGCGCTACTCCTGCGCCCGGAAGGGGTGCCAGCGCAAACGTCGCCAGTGTTCGACGGTGCCGACTGGCGATGCCAGACAGACTTGGGTCCGGCAGGGATTGGACCTGTCCCCGCGTGGGACCTGGTCATACCGTCCGCCCATGCGTAACACACGACGTTTCGCCCTCGCGGCCGCGGCCGCGTTCCCCCTCATGGCCGCGCTGCCGGCGGCGTCCGCCGCGGGCTCCGGCGCGACCGCCGCCGGGACCGTCTTCTATCCCAACCCCGTCCAGCAGCTCGGGGACCAGTCCCTCACCGACGCGAAGGGCGCCGACTACGCCGCCCTCGCACCCGCCTACAGGCAGGTCACCCTCACCGACCTCGACGGGTCCGGCTCGCTCACCGGGCGGTACGTGCGGGTCAAGAGCGAGACCGGCAAGGCCGCCCGGATCGACGGCGGCGCGCTGCCCGCCTACCACCGCGACTCCGACCAGTTCGAGCAGGTGATGGGCTACTACTGGGTGACGACCGCGCAGCGGTACCTCCAGCACCTCGGGTTCGGGTCAGGTCTGCGCCCCGTGAACCAGCGGCAGATCGAGCTGCGGATCAACCAGTACGGCGGCGACAACTCCTTCTTCCGCCCCGACAAGGCGAACATCACGCTCGGCAAGGGCGGGGTGGACGACGCCGAGGACGCCGAGGTGGTCATCCACGAGTACGGCCACTCCGTGCAGGACGGCCAGGTCACGGGGTTCGGCACGAACCTGGAGTCGGGCGCGATCGGGGAGGCGTTCGGCGACTACCTGGCGGTGGCCGTGACCAGCTGGGCGACCGGCACACCGACCAGGACTCCGGAACCGTGCGTCGCCGACTGGGACTCGGTGTCCTACACGTCCGGACCCACGCACTGCCTGCGGAGGCTGGACGGGACGAAGCACTACCCCGAGGACGTCCGCGGTGAGGTCCACGCCGACGGCGAGATCTGGTCGCGGGCCCTGTGGGACATCCGGCAGGCGCTCGGCGACTCCAAGGCGAGCACGCTGATCGTGGAGGCGCAGTTCGCGTTCGCGCCGGACACCTCGTTCAAGGCGGCCGCCGAGGCGACCGTCGCCGCGGCGCAGCGCCTCTACGGCGCGACGGCCGCGCGGGCCGCGCAGGAGGCGTTCGCGGCGCGGGGCATTTTGTGACCGCCTGATCGTCGAAGGCGTGGTGCGGCCGTAAGGAGCGTCGTAGCATTCGCTCATGATCACAGCCGCACTCGCCTTCGCCGTCGCCGCGATGATCATCAACGTGGCGCCGGGGCTCGACACGTTCCTGGTGCTGCGGACCTCCGTCACGCGGGGGCGGGGCTGCGGGCTGGCCGCGGCCCTCGGGATCATGGCCGGATGCGCGGTGTGGGGGCTCGCCACGGCGATCGGGCTGACCGCTCTGCTGACCGCCTCGCACGTCGCGTACACCGCGGTGCGCGTCTGTGGCGCCGCCTACCTGGTGTGGCTCGGGGCGACCGCGCTCTGGCGTGTCAGGCGGAAGACCGAGGCCGAAACTCCGGAGCCAGTCGTGGCGGCGGGACGGCGTGCGGCCTTCCGCGCCGGGGTCGGGACCAACCTGCTGAACCCCAAGGCGGGGGTCTTCTACATGAGCCTCGTCCCGCAGTTCATGCCCCACGGGGCGCCGGTGTTCGGCACGACGGTCCTGTTCACGGCGATCGACGTGGCCGAGCTGGCGCTCTGGTTCTGGGTCCTGTCGGGCGCGGCCGCCGCCATGGGGGAGCGGCTGCGGCGCCCGTCGTTCCGGCGGCGGATGGAGCAGCTCAGCGGGTTGGCCTTCCTCGGCTTCGCCGCCCATCTGCTGGCCGGCCGGCCCTGACCGGGTGAGCGTCGTCACCGGTATGGGGCGCCGGGGTTGCGGCGAAATCGCCGGGGCGCCGTCCCGGACGCCGTAGGCTGCTCGGGTGACTGAGAAGCTGTGGCACATCGAGCCGTCGGGGCCGCTTCGCGGAGACGTCACCGTGCGCGGGGCGAAGAACGCGGTGAGCAAGCACATGGTCGCGGCGATGCTGGGGGACGGGCCGAGCACGATCGGCAACGCGCCGGACGTCGGCGAGGTCGGCATCACGGCGGGCATGCTGGAGCACGTCGGGATGACCGTGGAGCGGTCCGGCGGCGATGTGACGGTCGTGCCGGGACCGGTGTCGGACCCGAGCGTCGGCAAGGCGTTCACCGGCCTGAACCGCATCCCGATCCTGATGCTGGGCCCGCTGCTGCACCAGGCCGGCGAGGCGTTCGTGCCGCTGGTCGGGGGCGACCCGATCGGGCGGCGGCCGGTCGACTTCCACGTGGAGGCGCTGCGGGCGTTCGGGGCCGAGGTGTCGCTGGCCTCCGACGGGATCCACGCGCACGCCACGCGCCTGGTCGGAACGCGCATCGAGCTGCCGTACCCGAGCGTGGGCGCCACCGAGACGGTGCTGCTGGCGGCGGTGCGGGCCGAGGGGAAGACCGTCATCCGCAACGCGGCGACCGAGCCGGAGATCACCGAGCTGGCGCTGTTCCTCCAGCGGATGGGCGCGCGGATCTCCTTCGCCCCCGACCGGCGCATCGTGGTGGAGGGCGTCGAGCGGCTGAGCGGCGCGCAGACGCGGCTGGGCGGCGACCGGATCGAGGCGTTCTCCTACCTGGTCGCGGGCCTGGTGACGGGGGGCGAGGTGCGGGTGCACGGGTGCCCGCAGGACCGGCTCGTCACCGCCATCACGACGCTGACCAGGATGGGCGCCGAGTTCGAGATCACCGACGACTGGATCATGGCGTCCGCGCCCGGCGGCCTGCGCCCCGCGGCGGTGCAGACCGACACCCACCCCGGGTTCGCGACCGACTGGCAGACGCCGCTGATGGTGCTGTTCACCCAGGCGGACGGCATGTCGGTGCTGCACGAGACCGTGTACGAGAACCGGCTCGCCTACGTCCCGGCGCTGCAGAGCATGGGCGCGGAGATCGAGGTCTACGACACGTGCCTGGGCGGTCCGGCGTGCCGGTACCACGACACGGCGGCGCTGCACTCGGCCGTGGTGCGCGGGGTGTCCAAGCTCCGCGGCGGCGACGTGACCATGCCGGACATCCGGGCCGGGTTCTCGGCCGTCCTGGCGGCGGCGGTCGCGGAAGGGCCGTCCACGCTCCGGGGCGTGCACCACATCGAACGCGGCTACCACCATCCGGTCGAGCAGTTCCGGACGCTGGGCCTGTCGCTGCGGGCGGGCTAGGACGGACGTCCGGGGAACGGGGCCGTCCGGGGCCAGGTGAAGGTCAGCGACCCGCCGACGGGCAGGTCGCGCTGGTAGTGGACGAGGTCGTGCGGGATGTGGTCGTCGTAGCCGGGGCGCGGTCCGACCGGCCAGGCTAGGCCGCGGCCTTCCCGCGGCGCATTCCGGTTTCCTACGGTGTGATCAGATGCCTGGAGGGTGCACCGTGGAGTTCGACCGGACCGACCCGTATCCGTTCTACGCCCGAGCGCGTGAGGCCGAAGGGCTGACCTTCGTCCCCGAGCTGGACGCCTGGCTCGTCGCCCGGCACGCCGACGCGCGGGCGGTGCTGCGCGATCCGGAGACGTTCTCGTCGGCGAACGCGCTGCGGCCGGACGTGGTGCCGGGGCCCGAGGCCGTCGACGTGCTGCGGTCGCTGCCGCAGGGCCGCCCCGTCGTGCTCACGGCCGACGGCGACGATCACCGGCGGGTGCGCGAGCCGCTGACGCGCGGGCTGTCGCCGAAGCGGGTCGCCGCGGCCCTGCCGTTCATCACCCGCAGGGCCCGGGAACTGGTCGACTCCTTCGCCGGTGACCACCGCGTCGAGCTGATGGGACGGTACGCGCGCGTCCTGCCGGGCGAGGTGATCGGGCACATGCTCGGCATCGACCCGGAGAAGATGCCCGCGCTGATCGAGGGCGGCTACCGGGCGGAGGACCTCATCTTCAAGCCGATGAGCACCGGCGAGCAGGTCGCCGCCGCCGAGCAGGTCGCGGGCATGAAGCGGGTGCTGGACGCGCACGTGCGGGGCCGGGAGCCGGGGGACGACCTGTGCGGCGAGATGGCGCGCGCGATCGAGCCGCACGGCACGCTCATCTCCAACCTGCAGAACATCCTGCTGGCGGGGCATCTGACGACGACGGCGCTCATCGGGACGGCGGTGCTGCACCTGCTGCGGAACCGGGAGCAGTGGGAACTGCTGTGCGCCCGGCCCGAGCTCGTCCCGGCGGCCGTCGAGGAGGCCGCGCGCTACGACACGGCCATCCAGGGCTTCCGCAGGGTCACGACGCGGCCGGTGCGGGTGGCGGGCACCGACCTGCCCGCGGGTGCCGAGGTCTTCGTCGCCTTCGCCGCGACCGGACGCGACCCGCGGGCCCACGACCGTCCCGACGAGTTCGACATCACCCGCGCGCCGGCGCGGCACCTGGCGTTCGGGCACGGCGTCCACGCCTGCCCGGGCTCGCAACTCGCCCGCGAGCAGGTCCGCGTCACGCTGCAGGAGCTGACCGCGCGGCTGCCGGGCCTGCGCGCTGAGGAGCCGGTGGAGATGCTGCCGAGCCTGATCCACCGCTCGCCCAGGGAGCTGTTCCTTACCTGGTGATGGCCGGAACCTACAAGACGGGCGTGCTCGCGGGGGCCACGCTGGAGGCATGGACCTGACCAAGGCATCCGACTTCATGGCCACGCACGCGCGTCTCCTGGACCGCCGGCGCTTCGAACTGCTGACCGGGGAGGGCGACCGGGAGGCGCTGCTCGCCGCGCTCAACGCCTACCGGAACCCCGACGGCGGCTACGGCCGCGGGCTTGAGCCCGACCTCCGGTCGCGGACGAGCCAGCCGGGTCCCGCGCTGCACGCGTTCGAGGTCTTCGAGGAGCTCGCCCCGGTGACCGCGCCCGAAGCGGTCGCGCTCTGCGACTGGCTGGATTCGGTGACGCTGCCCGATGGAGGCCTCCCGTTCGCTCTGCACGTCCCCGACCCGGCCGGCTGCGCGCCGTTCTGGACGCAGGCCGACCCCAGGGCGTCCTCGCTGCAGATCACCGCCGTGGTCGCTGCCATGGCGCAGCGCGTCGCCGTCCACGACAAGGCGGTCGCAGGGCACCCCTGGCTCGACCGCGCCACCCGCTACTGCCTCGACGCCCTCCGCGCGAAGGACGCGATGCACGCCCTGGAGGTGGAGTTCGCCATGTGGCTGGCCGACGCCGTCGACGACACCGAGGCCATCGCCCTGCTCGGCGAGCGCATCCCGGATGACGGCCTCCTCCACGTGGAGGGCGGCCTGGAGGACGAGACGCTGCGGCCGCTCGACTTCGCGCCCTTCCCGGGCCGTCCCTCCCGGTCCGTCTTCAAGCCGGACGTCGTGGCCGCCGAGCTTCGACGGCTCGACGGCATGCAGGGGGACGACGGCGGATGGCGTGTCGACTTCGCGTCCTACTCGCCGGCCGCCGAACTGGAGTGGAGCGGGTACGCCACCGTCAGGGCGGTTTCCATCCTGACCCGCAACGCCGACCGCTAGCCGCCGTCCGGGGCGGGGCGGGCACGCGTGGGATCCTGGAGGCGCAGGCCACCATCCGACGGCACCGGAGGCTCCCGATGGACAACGGCCCGGGTCACACGGCGCTCACCCCGCTCGCGTTCCTCGAACGGTCGGCTCAGGTGTTCCCCGGCAAGACGGCCTACGTCCACGGGGACCGGCGCGCCACCTACGCCGAGTTCGCCGCCGAGACGACGCGGCTGGCGAACGCGCTGCGCGCCTCGGGGATCGAGCCCGGAGACCGCGTCGCCTACCTGGCGCCCAACATCCCGGAGCTGCTCGTCGCGCATTTCGCGGTGCCGCTCGCCGGGGCCGTGCTCGTCGCGATCAACACCCGGCTCGCGCCGGACGAGATCCGCTACATCCTCGACCATTCGGGCGCGAAGGCGCTGGTGGTGGACGCGGGGCTGCATCCGTCCGTGGCGCCGCTCGCGGGCGGCCTGCCCCTGACGGTCACCATTCCCGCGACCGGCGCCGGCCCCGACCCGGCGGTCGGCGGCATCGGCTACGAGGAGCTGGCGGCGCGCGGCTCGGACGACCCGCTGCCCTGGGCCGTCCGGGACGAGAACGCCGCCATCTCGATCAACTACACGTCCGGCACCACCGGGCGGCCGAAGGGCGTCGTCTACACGCACCGCGGCGCCTACCTCAACGCTCTCGGCGAGGTAGTGCACTCGCGGCACACGCCCGAGAGCGTCTACCTGTGGACGCTGCCGATGTTCCACTGCAACGGCTGGTGCACGCCCTGGGCGCTCGCCGCGATCGGCGGGACGCAGGTGTGCCTGCGCGCCGTCGTCGCCGCGGAGATCTGGCGGCTCATCGGCACCGAGGGCGTCACCCACCTCAACGGCGCCCCGACCGTCCTCGTGACGATCGCGAACGCGGCGGAGGCGCACCCGCTGGAGCGGCCGCTGACCGTCACGACGGCGGGCGCGCCGCCGAGCCCGACGATCATCGGGCAGATGGAGGGGCTCGGGGCGGGCATCGTGCACGTGTACGGGCTGACGGAGACCTACGGCCCGTACTCGGTGTGCGAGCCGCAGCCCGGCTGGGCGGGGCTGCCCGCCGGGGACCGGGCCCGGCTGCTGGCCCGGCAGGGCGTCGGCATGATCCAGACCGACGGGCTGCGGGTCGTCGACGGCGACATGAACGACGTCCCGGCCGACGGGACGACGCTCGGCGAGATCGTCATGCGCGGCAACAACGTCATGAAGGGGTACCACCGGGACGCGGAGGCCACCGCGCACGCGTTCCGCGGCGGGTGGTTCCACTCCGGCGACCTCGGCGTCCGGCACCCCGACGGCTACGTCGAGCTGCGCGACCGCTCCAAGGACATCATCGTCTCCGGCGGGGAGAACATCTCCACGGTCGAGGTCGAGCGGGCGATCGACTCGCATCCGGCCGTGCTGGAGGTCGCGGTCGTCGCGGTCCCGGACGAACGGTGGGGCGAGCGCCCCAAGGCGTTCGTGGTCCTGCGCGACGGGCGCGGCGCCACCGAGGCCGAGCTGGTCGAGCACGTCAGGGCGAGCCTCGCCCGGTACAAGGCGCCCGACACGGTGGAGTTCGTCGCCGAGCTGCCCAAGACCTCCACCGGGAAGATCCAGAAGTTCCAGCTGCGCGAGCGGGAGTGGGCGGGGCGCGACCGCCGCGTCCAGGGCTGAGGATCCCGCCGCGGCGGGGCCACCCGCCGTGTGAGGCGCGGCGGTTCGTGGGAAGTGTCCTGTGCGCCGGGCGCCCGGGCCGCCGGGTGCGATGCGAGAGGGGAGCATGATGCCGCCCACCGACGTGCCGACCGGGAACGTGCTGATCGTGGGGGCGGGCCCGACGGGCCTTCTGCTGGCGGGGGACCTGGCCGCGGCCGGGGTCGGCTGCACGGTGCTGGAGTGCCGCGCCGAGGAGACGACCGATCTGACGCGGGCGTTCGCCGTGCACGCCCGCACGCTGGAGATGCTGGACGCGCGCGGCGTCGCCGACGAGCTGGTCGCGACGGGGACGCGGGCCGGCCGGCTGCGGTTGCTCGGCTCGACCGACCTCGACATGTCCCGGCTGCCGGGCCGCTTCCCGTACGTCCTCGTCACGCCGCAGTACGAGACCGAACGCGTCCTGAAGGAGCGGGCCGTGGCCGCCGGCGCGACGATCGTGTACGGCGCCGAGGCGGTCGGGCTGCGCCAGGACGCGGCGGGCGTGGACGTCGACGCGCGGACCGCCGGCGGCGCGACGCGGACGTTCCGCGCGTCCTACGTCGTGGGCGCCGACGGCGTCCGCAGCACCGTCCGGCGGGCGCTCGGGCTGCCGTTCCCCGGCCGCGCGGTGGTGCGGTCGGTGATGCTCGCCGACGTCCGGCTGGACGAGGCGCCCGCGGGCGCGCTCACCGCGGGCGCCGTCGGCGACGCGTTCGCGTTCGTCGCTCCTTTCGGGGAGGGCTGGTACCGGGTGATCGCGTGGAACCGTCACCATCAGGTCCCCGACTCCGAACCGGTCGATATGGAGGAGTTGCGCGAGGTGGTCCGCCGCGCCCTCGGCACCGATCACGGCATGCGGGACCCCCGCTGGACGTCCCGGTTCCACAGCGACGAGCGGCAGGTCCCGCACTACCGGGTGGGACGGGTCTTCCTCGCCGGGGACGCCGCGCACGTCCACTCGCCGGCGGGCGGGCAGGGCATGAACACCGGGATGCAGGACGCGGCGAACCTCGGGTGGAAGCTGGCCGCCGAACTGCGCGGCTGGGCGCCGTCATGGCTGCTCGACAGCTACCACGAGGAGCGGTACCCCGTCGGCCGGGTCGTCCTGCGCAGGAGCGGCGCGCTGCTGCGGTTCACGCTCGCCGAGCCCCGCTGGCTGCGGGCCGCCCGCGCCGCGGCGGCGTTCGCGGCGACCCGCGTCCCGCCCGCGGCGCGGCGGGTCGCGGCCGCGGTCTCCGGCATCGACATCGCCTACCCGGCGCCGCGCGGCTCGCATCCCCTGACCGGGCGGCGGGCGCCGGACGTCCCGCTGGCGGGCGGCGCGGGACGGCTCTACCGGCTCTTGGCGGACGGGCGGTTCGTGCTCGTCGTCGCCGTCAACGACCCCGCGGTCACCTACCTGGCGGCCAAGCGGTGGGCCGGGCGCGTGCACTGCGCCCTCGCCGGCGGCGCCACGCGCACGACCGTCCTGGTGCGTCCGGACGGCTACATCGCCTGGGCGACCGACGAGACGGCCCCCGACCGGCGGGCGGAGGCGATCCGGGACGCGCTGAGCCAGTGGTGCGGGCGCGGCGCCGACCACTAGTCAGTAGCGCCGCTCCTCGCGGCCGTAGCCGAGCTGCTCGGCCACGTCGGCGACGTTCTCGTACTCGCGTTTCGGCAGCGTCCGCAGCTGGTCGAGCGCCCGGTCCGGGGCTCCGCCCTCGGCCGCGTGCCGGACCAGCTCGTTCGGGCGGGCCGGGTAGCGGGCGCCGCTGAGCATCCGGGCCAGGGCGCTGCGGCCCTCCACGTCCCGCGCGCTCATCCCGGGCGGGGAGCCCTCCCGGTCGCCGGCGGCGGCCGCCGCCGGGTCGGCCGGGTAGTCGTTGGAGAACGGCTCGGTCTCCTTGAACTCCTCGGCGTGCGTGGAATGGCCGCCGCTGACCATGCCCTGGGTCTCGCGGCCGATCTCCTCGTCCAGCCTCGCACCGTGCTTGCCGCTCTTGTCCGGCATCTCATCCTCCCTGCGCCTACCCGACGGAACGTTCCCGGGCGCGCGTCCAAACATGCGGCCGGTCTCGCGGCGGCGGCGCGGTACGGTGTGGCGCATGCTGCCGGAAGAGGGCGTGAACGCGGTCCGGGTCGTGGTCGGGCTGCTGGTCCGCGGCGACTACGAGGAGCTGGAGACCCTCACCGAGGGGCGCAGGCTGAGCGCGTCGGAGATGGCCGGCGCGGTGGCCGCGTCCGGGCTCGACCTGATCAGCCCGCCTGAGGACGCCTTCGCCGACCTGGAGGTGACCGGGATCGAGCAGGTCTCGGGCGGGGAGCGCGCCTTCCGCGCTGCCCTTCCGCTGTGGACCGCGCAGGAAGGCCGGTCCGCGCTCGTCCTGCGGCTCACCCTGGCCGAGGTCATGGACGGTGTGTGGACCGTGGAGGTCGACGGCATCGGGGAAACTCTCCCCGGCTGAGCCGGCGGCGGCCGGTCAGGACTGCGACAGCCGCATCATTCGCAGGACGCGCCGCACCAGCGAGTTCTGCCCGCCCTCGCCCGGGTCCTCCTGCTCGGCGGCCTCCTCGGCGGCGGGGGAGGGCTGCGGCGCCGGCGGGTCCCCGACCGGATCGTAGGTGACCGGCAGCGACCGCAGGCCGCGTATCAGCGGGGACGAGCGCCACGGGAGGAGGTCGGCGGGCACCGCCAGCCTCAGCCCGGAGAACCGGTCGAACAGCCGCTCCACCGCGATCGTGGTGATGGTGGTGGCGAGGTCGCGGCCGAGGCAGGCGTGCGGCCCCGCGCTCCACGCCAGATGCGCGCGCGAGCTGTAGATCGAGTCGGGCCCGCCGCCCGCCGCGAACGCCGGGTCGCGGTGCGCGGCGGCGGGCGAGACCATGACGGGGTCGCCCGCCGCGATCTGGAACCGGCCGAGGCGCACGTCGGCCTTGGCCCACCGGAACGCCAGGTTCGCCATCGGCGGGTTGGCGGCCGCGGCCCGGTTGATCGCCTCCTGCAGCATCCCGGACGACAGGCTGTCGCGGGCGCCGGTCTCGCCGATGAGCACCTCGGCGATGGTGTTGCCGATCAGCGTGGCCGTCACGTCGCCGACGAGGCCGGTCAGCATCGCCATCTCGGCGGCCAGCTCCTCGGTGGTCAGGTCGGGCACGGCGGCGAGCATGTAGGACGGCAGGTCCTCGCCGGGAGTCCGCGCCCGCGCCGCGCACAGGTCCGTGACCCGCTCGATCAGCCGGACGGACGCCTCGTGGGCTTCCGGGCCCGCGTCCATCACCCGCCACAGATCGGTGATCAGCTCGTCGCCGTCACCGGCCCCCGTTCCGAGCAGCCGGCCGATCACCATCAGCGGCAGCGGCCGCGCGTACTGCGCCGACAGGTCGGTCTCCCCTGCCGGGCCGGCGCTTTCGGCGATCACCGTGAGCAGTTCGTCGGCGTACCGCCGGACGGCCTGCTCCAGCGCCTTCGCCTCCGGCCGGCTCCGGTCCTGGAACGGCCGCAGCCCCTCGCTCCAGGCGCCGCGCAGCCGGGTGGAGTCGGCGCCGTCGCGGAACCCGCAGTTGTCCGACTCGACCACCGGCAGCATCGGCCAGTCGGCCGGCACCGCGCCGTCCCGGTAGGCGCGCCAGGTGCCGACGCGGCGGCTCCAGTTCCCGCGGGCGTCGCGCAGGATGTCGAGCGTCTGGGTGTAGCCGACGACGAGCCAGGCCGGCACCCCGAGGACGTCCACCGGCGCGACGGGCCCGTACTCCTCCCGCAGCCGCTCGTAGAACACTGCCGGACGGGTCTCGTAGTCGTGGTTCAGCAGCGGCTGGACGGCGAGCGCCTCCAGCGGGGGATGGGCGGGCTCGGCCTGCGGCGTCTGGGGCTCCACGTGCACAAACCTAGGAGAGATCGTGGACTGGAGGTCCGTTTATGCTGGAATCTCCCACGGCGATCTTTCGGCGTGCACGGACCCGCGGCCACCGCGGGGTATGTGACGCTAGGGGTGCCCATAGAAGAGCTGGAGGTCCGCATGGCCGACTCCGCAAAAGCGCCCGAAGACGGCGAGGACGAGGTGAAGCGCAGGTTCCGGGAAGCCCTGGAGCGCAAGCGCGGCGCCGAGAGCAAGAACGCCGGCGCCGGTGGCCGGAGCAGCTCGAAGGTGCGCGGCACCCACGAACGCGCCGACCACCAGCGGCAGTTCCGCCGCAAGAGCGGCTGACCAGGCCGCCCCGGCCGGCAGACCCCCGCGCGCAGGGCGCGCGGGGGTCGCTCCGTTCTCACGGCGCCGCCACCGACGACCACGGGCGGCGCTCGGGCGCTGTCAGCCCTGGTAGAGCTTCTTGCTGTAGTTCGCCTCGCTGTAGTACTCCCGGAGCTCCTCGACGCTCTCCTCGGTGTACTGGACGTCCTTGATGATCTGGGCGTGCGGCGGCAGCGCCTCCGGGTTCCACGACTCCGGCTTCCACAGCTTCGACCGCATGAACGCCTTCGCGCAGTGGAAGAAGATCTGCTCGATGTCCACGACGAGCGCGAGGGCCGGCCGGTGCCCCTTGACGACCATCGCGTCGAAGAACGGCGCGTCCCGGACCAGCGTGGCCCGGCCGTTGATCCGCAGCGTCTCGGTGCGTCCCGGCACGAGGAAGATCAGGCCGACGTGCGGGTTGCTCAGCACGTTCAGGAACCCGTCCGCGCGGCGGTTGCCGGGGCGATCCGGGACGGCGATCGTCGTGCCGTCGATGACGTGCGCGAATCCCGGCGGGTCGCCCTTGGGGGAGACGTCGCAGTTCCCGGCGGCGTCGCTGGTGGCGATCAGGCAGAACGGGGACAGGGCGAGCCACTCGCGGTCGCGGTCGTGCAGCGTGACCCGCTCCTTGTCGATCGCCCGCCGCATCGGCGTGCCGAGGAGCTCGCGCAGCTCCGCCGCGGAGGTGATCGCAGTGAACTCGGGGGCGACCGTCATCGCCGCTCCTTCCGCCGGGAGAATCCGAAGATCAGCCTAACGCGGGCGAATCCGAGCGCGCGGGCAGGTCAGCGCCCGGCGGCGTAGCGGCGGACGCCGCCCTCCTCGTGGGCGTCCAGCACGCCGCGGTCGGCGAGGACGTCCAGATGCGCCTCGATCTCCAGCACGGCCAGCATCCGGCTGAAGGCGTCCAGGTCGCCGAGGCTGCGCCTGCGGCGCGTCCACGGCATCGCCGCCGCCACCTCGAACGCCGTGGCGCGCCCGGCGCGGACCTGCGCGGCGGCGGCGTCCAGCCGTTCGGCGTGGTGCTCCAGCAGCTCGTCGATCCGGGTGTGGACGCTCGGCCTCACGGGACCGTGCGCGGGCAGCAGCACGGTGTCCGGCATGTCGCGGACCAGCCGCAGCGACTCCAGGTAGCTGCGCAGCGGCTTGGGCTCGGGCTCGGTCTCCAGCCCGATCGACGGCGTGATGTGCGGCAGGATGTGGTCACCGGCGAACAGCAGCCCGGCCGCCGCGTCGCGCAGGACGATGTGGCCGCGCGTGTGCCCCGGGGTGGCGAACACGTCCAGGCCCCGTTCCGTCAGGGCGACGCGCTCCCCGTCGTCCAGCCACGCGTCGGGCATGGTGTGCGGGACGTCCTGTTCGGAACGCTCCACGGGCCGGCCCGCGATCTCGTCGGCCACCTCGTCCGCGCCGCACCGGCGCAGCAGCTCCACCTGCCGGGGGTGCAGTCCGCGGCGGGTGTCGAACGCCTCGATCGACGGCCGCTCGCCCCGCCCGATCCGCACCCGCGTCCCGAACGACTCGCGCAGCGCCAGGGCCTGCGAGTAGTGGTCCCAGTGGGCATGGGTGACGAGGAACTGCGCTACGTCGTCCAGCCGGTGCCCGAGGACGGAGAGGGCGGCTTCGAGCGAGGCCTTCGTGTCGGGCATGGCCCAGCCGGAGTCCACGACCACGAGGCCTTCGGCGTCCTCGATGACGTACACGTTGACGGCGTGCAGCGACGGGATCGGCAGCGCCAGGGGGATCCGGTGCACCCCCGGCGCCACCGGATGAGCGCCCGGCTCGGTCCAGTCAGTCGGCTGCTCCACGACCGGTGCCGCCACCGCGCGCCCCCTCTGATTGTCGAATCACGTTCGGGACGAACCTACTTCATCCCGGACATCCGTTTTATCCCCGCCCTGCCGTGGACGAGGGGCGACCGGGATGGGGGTCGCGGGCGGCGGCGCGGCGGGCCTCGGTGGCGGCCTTGCGGGCCTCCCGCGCGACCTCCTCCGCGCGGGCGCGGTTCTGCTCGGCGCGGTCCGCTCTCCTGGACGCGGCGTCCCGCTCGGCGATCGCGCGTTCCAGTTCGTGCCGGAGACGCCCCACCTTGGTGGACGCCTCCTGCACCTCGCGCTGGGCCGCGTCGGCGCGCTCCTCGCGTTCGGCCAGCTTGTCCTCGGCCTCCTCGGCACGCTTGCGCAGCGTCTCCGCCCGCCTGGCGCGGGCGGCGCTCGTGCGCGTGACGTTCGACCTCGCCGGCTCCGCCTTCTTCCCGGACGGTCGCTTCTCCCCGGCGGGCTCCCGCTTGGCGGGCTTCTCCCTGGGCTCCGGTTTCGCGCGTTCGTCCCGGTCCTCGGGCGCCATGGGGAATCCGGCGGGGACGAAGCCGGAATGGCTGCGGGGCTGCGGCAGCCGCCCTTCGCGGACCTCCTCGGCGACTCCGGCGTCCACCGTGGCGGCCTGGAGCGTGTCCTCCACCTCGCGGACCGCCTGCTCGCGCAGTGCGCCGCCCGCGTCCGCGGCGAGTTCGCCGGCCGTCCGCACGAGCGACCCGACGAGCCTGGCGCGGCGCTGCTCCAGGTCCCCCAGGCCGCGGCCCGAGCCCCACGCCGCCCGCATCTCCTCGCCGACGTCCAGGAGGCCGGTGAGCTCGTCGGCGGCCGAGCGCGCCAGGAGGTTCACCGCCCACGCCGAGAGCGTGGGGCGCCGCAGCGCCCCGATCCGCTTCGCGAGCGCCGCGTCGCCCGCCCCCTTGGCCTCCTGGACCAGGCGCTTGCGGGTCTCCACGAAGTCCGCGGGCGGGACGCCGTACAACTCGTCGGCGGCACTGGAGAAGTCCACGTCCGATCTCTACCCGCACCGGCCCCACGCGCATCGGGGTGGACGGAGACGCTCGCCGGTGTCATACTCGCCTACGAATACTCGTCTACGAGGGGTCGAAGATGGCCAGGCGGCGCAAGGTGAGCAACCTGCTGGGGCTCGCCGTGCTGTCGACCGTCACCGCCAGGCCGATGCACCCGTACGAGATGGCGTCGCTGATGCGCGCTCGCGGCAAGGACCGCGACATGGACATCAAGTGGGGCTCGCTCTACACCGTGGTCGGCAACCTGGAGAAGCACGGCTTCCTGGCCGTCGAGGGGAGTGCGCGGGAAGGGGCGCGGCCCGAGCGCACCGTCTACGGCATCACCGACGCGGGACGCGACGAGCTGGCCGACTGGGTCCGGGAGCTGATCGGGGTGCCCGAGCGCGAGCGGCCGCGGTTCGAGGCGGGTCTCTCGGTGCTCGGCGCCCTCGGCCCCGACGAGGTGGCGGCGCTGCTGCGCGGCCGCCTCGACGCGATGGAGCGGGAGATCGCCGCCGACCAGGCGGCCCTGGAGGCCGAGGAGGAGGTGCCGCGCCTCTTCCTGCTGGAGTCCGAGTACGACCTCGCGATGCGGCGCGCCGAGGCCGCCTGGGTGCGCGGCCTCCTCGCCGAGATCGAGGACGGCACGCTGCCGCACCTCGACCTGTGGCGCTCCTTCCACGCGACCGGCGAGATGCCGCCCGAGATCGCCGAGCTGGCGGAGAGGGGAGCCCCGGAGGAGTAGCGAGCGCGAGGCCCGGCGGCGGTGCTGCAACACCTCCGCCGGGCCGGGACCCACCACCGAGAACCCGCGCGAGGCGGGCCCTGGCGGCGTGACGCGACACCAGCCTATCCGGGGCCCTTCGTGCGGCACGTTTCCTTGCACGGAGGAGAACATGGCGCATGCCATCGAGGCCGAGGGCCTCGTGAAGAACTACCCCGGCGACGTCCGGGCCCTGGACGGCCTGTCGATCACGGTCGGGCGGGGCGAGATCCTCGGGCTGCTCGGCCCCAACGGGGCGGGCAAGTCCACCACCGTCAAGATCCTCACCACGCTGATCCGGCCGGACGCGGGCGCCGCGGCCGTGGCCGGGCACGACGTGCTGCGCAGGCCCGACCGGGTCCGCCGCGTCATCGGCGTGGTGTCGCAGCGGTCCGGCGCCGACCCCGAGGCGAGCGGCCGCGACAACCTTGTCCTGCAGGGCCGCCTCTACGGGATGGGCGGTGCGCGGGTGCGCGGCCGCGCGGCCGAGCTGCTCGCCCGTTTCGGGCTGGAGGACGCGGCGGGCAGGCCGGTGAAGACCTACTCCGGCGGCATGCGGCGGCGGCTCGACGTCGCGCTCGGCCTCGTCCACCGGCCGCAGGTGCTGTTCCTGGACGAGCCGACCACCGGCCTGGACCCCGAGGCCCGCGCGTCGATGTGGGCCGAGATCGCGCGGCTGGCGGGCGACGACGCGCTCGCGATCCTGCTGACCACCCACTACCTGGAGGAGGCCGACCGGCTCGCGCGGCGGCTGGCGATCGTCGACCGGGGCCGCGTCGTGGTGCAGGGCACCCCCGACGCCCTCAAGGGCGAGCTGCGCGGCGACGCCGTCCACGTGGAATGGCGGGAGGCGCCGCCCGAGGCGCCGGTGCGGGAGGCGCTCGGCCGGCTGCCCGGCGTGCGCGAGGTCGTGCTGGACGGGCCGCGCCTGAGCGCCCGCGCCGACGACGGAGCGTCGGCCGTGCCCGCCGTCCTCGCGGCCCTCGACCAGGCGGGCGTCCCCGCCGCGGCGGCGACCGTCGCGCGGCCGTCCCTTGACGATGTGTACCTGCGCTACGCAGGACGCCGGTTCGCGGGGGCCGGCGCCCCCGACCTCGCCGGGACCGCCTCGGGAGGCGCCCGATGACCGCGCTCGCGACCGGTACCTGGTGGATGACGCACCGGCGGCTTTCGGCGCTGGTGCGCAACCCCGCCGTCGTCGTCATGACGCTGGCGCAACCGATGATCTGGCTGTTCCTGTTCGGCGAGCTGTTCAGGAAGGTGGTCGAGCTGCCCGGGTTCGGCGCGCCGTCCTACCTGGACTACATCGTGCCCGGCGTGGTGGTCATGAACGCGGTGTCGCTGAACTCCTTCGCCGGGATGGCGACCATGGACGAGATCGAGCGCGGCACCCTCGACCGGTTCCTCGTCACGCCGGTGCGGCGGGGCGCGATCGCGAACGCCGGCGTCGTCGAGCAGGCCCTCAGCACGGCGTTCCAGTCGATGGTGATCATCGGGCTGGGCCGGGTGGCGGGCGCGCACTATCCGGGCGGGCCCGCGGGCCCGGCGGTGCTGGTCGCCGCGTCGGTGCTGATCGGCATCGTGCTCGCCGCGCTGTCCAACACGCTCGCGCTCCTCGTCCGCGACCGCAACACGATCATCGGCCTGAACGTGATGCTGCTGCTGCCGCTGACGTTCCTGTCGTCGGCGTTCATGGCCAAGGGGCTGATGCCGTCCTGGATGCGGCATGTGGCGGAGGGGAACCCGGTGAGCTGGGCCCTGGACGCGGCACGCGGCGCGCTCGCCGACGATCCCGACTGGGCGACGGTCGCGACGCACGGCGGAGGGCTGCTCGCCCTGGCCGCGGCCGCGGTCGGGCTCGCGGTCCACTCGCTCCGGAGCTACCAGAGATCCCAGTGACGGGGGAGAGGCCCGGGGGGCTCCGGCGGAGGCGGTCGCCGGAACCCCTTCCCGGTTCAGCGGGTGTCGAGGAAGCGGTCCAGGACGCGGGTCCCGAAGGCGAGGCCGTCCAGCGGGACCCTCTCGTCCACGCCGTGGAACATCCCGAAGTAGTCGAGGTCGGGGCCGAGCAGCAGCGGCGCGAAGCCGAAGCTCGTGATGCCGATGCGGTGGAACGACTTCGCGTCGGTCCCCCCGGCCATCACGTACGGGACGGGTCGCGCGAGCGCGTCCTCGGCGCGGAGCGCGCCCGCGAGCGCGGCGAACGTCGGGCCCGCCGGGTCGGCGGCGGGGGCCTCCTCGTAGTTGATGAACTCGCGGGTCACCTTCGGGCCGAGCAGCCGGTCGATCGTGGCGAGGTACTCCTCGCCCGTGCCCGGCAGGTAGCGGCCGTCGACCTGCGCGGTCGCCGTGCCCGGCACGACGTTGACCTTGTAGCCGGCGTCGAGCCGGGTCGGGTTCGCCGAGTTGCGGATCGTCCCGGCGAACAGGTGCCCGGCGCGGCCGAGCCGGGCGGCCTCCGCGTCGAGCCGGTCGTGGTCGATGGACGTGCCGAGGGCGTCCGCGAGCCCGTCCAGCAGCGCCCGCACGCCCGGCGTCAGCCGGACCGGCCACTCGTGCGCGGCCAGCCGGGAGACCGCGTGCGCGATCTCGGCGACCGCGTTGTCGGGCGCGGGCTTGGAGCCGTGCCCGGCGGTCCCGCGCGCCGTCAGCCGCATCCAGGTCGTGCCGCGCTCGCCGGTCGCGATCGGGTAGATCCGCGCTCCTCCGGCGTCCACGCTGAACCCGCCGGACTCGCTGATCGCCTCCGTGCAGCCCTCGAACAACCCGCGGTGCTCGCGCGCCACGTACCGGGAGCCGTAGTCGCCGGTGCACTCCTCGTCGGCCAGGAACGCCAGCACGAGGTCGCCGCGCGTGCGCCGCCCCTCGCGCAGCCGCGCCCGCACGGTCGCGAGCGTCATCGCGAGGCTGCCCTTCATGTCGACGGCGCCGCGCCCCCACACGCATCCGTCCCGCACCTCGCCCGAGAACGGCGGGACCGTCCAGTCCGCCGGGTCCGCGGGCACCACGTCCAGGTGCCCGTGGACCAGGAACGCCGGATGGGACGGATCGGTGCCGGGTATGCGGGCGAGCACGCTCGCGCGGCCCGGGGCCGCCTCCACGATCGACGTCTCGACGCCCACCTCGTCCAGCAGGCCGGCGACGTGCTCGGCGGCCGGACGCTCCGGCTCGGCCACCCCCTCGCCCCGGTTCACGGTGGCGAACCTGATCAGGTCCGCGCAGATCGCCGCCGCCTCGGCGCCCGCCCGGTCGCCGCCGGTCGCGTCCGCCCTGCCCCCCACCGGGTCGTCCACCGTGCCGTCCACCGTGCCGCCGGCCGTCCCGCCCGCCTGATCGAAGCGCACCACTGCCCCCTTGCTCCCCTTCCGCAACGAGGCTTCATTTTGCTCCCTCGCTGACCAGTGTCAACGAATGATCAAGTTCGTCTCGATCCGGTTGCGACTCCGTCAGTGCCGTACCCAAACTGCCACGCTGAGTACGACGCTGCGAGCGTTCCAGGGACGGCGGGCGGCCAGAGCCCGTGCGCCGAACGACAGGCCGAGGAGGAGCATGACCAGCCTGAGGGGTGCCGGAAGGGGTCTCCGGTTGAACGTCGCGGGTCTCGCGGCGGTGGCGCTGGCCGCGTCGCTCGGCCTTTCGGCCTGCGGCGGGGACGACGCCAAGGCGAGCGACGGCACGTTCACCGTGGGCCACTCCGAGCCGGACCACCTGATGCCCGCCAACACGACCGGCAGCTACGCCTTCGACGTGATCACCGAGCTGTTCGACAACCTGATGGACCTGACCAAGGACGGCAAGGCCGTCCCGCTGGCGGCCGAGTCGGTCACCTCCGACGACCAGAAGGTCTGGACGATCAAGGTCAAGGCCGGCCAGAAGTTCCACAACGGGGAGCCGGTGACGGCGCAGAGCTTCGCCGACGCGTGGAACAACGCCGCCTACGGGCCCAACGCGATGGGCGCCAACGACTACTTCTCGTACATCAAGGGGTACGAGGACCTGAACCCCGAGGACGAGAACGCCAAGCCGAAGGCCGACAAGCTCTCCGGGATCGAGGTCGTCGACCAGGACACGCTCAAGGTCACGCTGAACGACCCGTTCAGCCAGTTCCCGCTGCTGCTGACCTACCCGGCGTACGCGCCGATGCCCAAGGCCGGGCTCAAGGACCCCAAGGCGTTCGACGACCACCCGATCGGCAACGGCCCGTACATGATGGACGGGAACTGGGAGCGCAACAAGCAGGTCAAGCTCGTCGCGTTCCCCGGCTACACCGGGGCGCGCAAGCCGAAGAACAAGGGCGTGACCTGGAAGAGCTACTCCAGCGCGGACACCGCCTACACCGACCTGCGGGCGGGCCGGATCGACGTGCTGCAGACGATCCCGTCGGCCAAGGTCCCCGAGGCCAAGCGGCTCCTCGGCGACCGGTTCCTGGCCCGCAAGATGAGCACGACCGACTACCTCGGCCTCCCGGTGTTCGACAAGCGGTTCGCCAACCCCGACCTGCGCAAGGCCATCTCGATGGCCATCGACCGCCAGGGCGTCAACAAGGCGGTCTACAACGGCAGCTACTTCCCGGCCGACTCGCTGATCCCGTCGATCATTCCCGGGCACCGGGCCAACGCCTGCGGCGAGCTGTGCACCTACGACCCCGCCAAGGCCAGGCAGCTGTTCGACAAGGCCGGCGGGTTCTCCGGGACGCTGGAGCTGTACTTCTCCAACGCGCAGCCGACCTACGCCCAGTGGATGCGGATCGTCGCCAACTCCCTGCGCGACAACCTCGGCATCAAGGACATCCAGTTCCGGCAGGTGCCCGCGTCCGACTACTTCTCCCTGCTGGGCGACCGCAAGGAGAAGGGCCCCTACCGGCAGAACTGGGAGGCCGACTACCCGAGCCCGCAGAACTACCTGGAGAACATGTGGGGCTCGGCGGGCAACCGCATGGGCTGGAAGAGCACCGAGTTCGACGACCTCATCGCCAAGGCCAACAAGACGTCGGACCAGCAGCAGGCCAACGCGCTCTACAACCAGGCCGAGGACGTCGCCATCCGCGAGATGCCGATGATCCCGCTGTGGACGTGGGCGGGTGAGGGCGGCCGCTCCAAGCGGGTGGACAACGTCACGATCACCCCGTTCTCGACGGGCCTGATCGCCACCGAAGTGACGGTGAAGTAGCCGGCGATGTGGCGCTACGTCCTCCGGCGGCTCCTGCAGGCGATCCCCGTCTTCATCGGCACCACGCTGCTCATCTACGCGATGGTGTTCGCGCTGCCGGGCGATCCGATCCAGGCGCTCGCCGGGGACAAGCCGGTCCCGGAGAACGTCCTGGCCGTCCTCCGGGACCGCTACAACCTGAACGACCCCCTGCTGGTGCAGTACGCGAAGTACATGTGGGGGCTCTTCCAGGGCGACCTCGGCGAGAACTACACCGGCCAGAGCGTGTCGGAGATGCTCAGCGGGCGCTGGGCGGTGACGGCGCAGCTCGCCGTCACCGCCTGGGTCTTCGAGCTGGTCCTCGGGGTCCTGCTCGGCATCTGGGCGGGGCTGCGCCGCGGCAGGTTCGCCGACACCCTCGTGCTGAGCGGGACCACGCTGGTGATCGCGGTGCCGGTGTTCGTGCTCGGCTACGCCGCGCAGCTCCTGTTCGGGCTGCACTGGCAGATCTTCCCCACGGCGGGGACGGACGACGGCTGGCCGATGTCCTACCTGCTGCCGGGGATGGTGCTCGGCTCCCTCGGCCTGTCGTACGTGGCGCGGCTGACCCGCACGAGCCTGTCGGAGAACCTGCGGGCCGACTACGTGCGGACGGCCAACGCCAAGGGGCTGTCGCGGGCCCGGGTGGTCGGCCGGCACGCCCTGCGCAACTCGCTGATCCCGGTGGTGACCTATCTCGGCGTCGACTTCGGCAACATGATGGCCGGCGCGGTCGTGACCGAGGGCATCTTCAACCTGCCGGGCATCGGGGGGCAGGTGTTCGAGTCGATCCAGCTGAAGGAGGGGCCCGTCGTGGTCGGCGCGGTCACCCTGCTCGTGCTGATCTTCCTGCTGGTCAACCTGGTCGTGGACCTGCTGTACGGGGTGCTCGACCCGCGGATCAGGTACGAGTGAGGAGCGCATGACCATCAAGCAGCCGGACGCGGGGCCGCCGGGCACCGAGCCGGAACCGGCGCCCGGCGCCGGGGCCCCGGGGACGAGCGCCGCCGCGGTCGCCGTCGCGGGCGGGCAGATCGGCCGGGCCTCGCTGTGGGACGACGCGTGGCACGAGCTGCGGCGCCGCTGGGTCTTCTGGGGTTCGGTGGCGGTCCTCGCGCTCGTGACGGTCATGGCGGCGGTGCCGCGGGTGTTCACCGCCAAGGGCGTCAACGAGGGCTGCGACCCCAACGACGCCAAGCTCGGGCCGTCCGGCGGCCACTGGTTCGGCACCGACCTCGCGGGCTGCGACTACTACGCGCACGTCGTGCACGGCGCCCGCCCGACGCTGCTGATCGGCGTCGCGGTCACCCTGTTCGCGCTGCTGATCGCGCTGCTGTTCGGGCTCCTCGCCGGATACTACGGCGGGATGGTCGACGCCCTGATCGCCCGGCTGACCGACATCTTCTTCGGGCTGCCGTTCGTGCTCGGCGCCACCGTGATCCTGGTCGCGTTCCCCTCGCACGGCGTGTGGGCGATGACGCTGGTGCTGGTCCTGCTCGGCTGGACCACGATGATCCGCATCATGCGGGGGCAGGTCATCTCCGTCCGGGACGCCGACTACGTGCAGGCGGCGCGGCTGCTCGGCGCGTCCGACCGGCGGATCATGATCCGGCACATCCTGCCGAACGCGATCGCCCCGGTGATCGTGGTGGCGACCCTCAACGTGGGCCACGTGATCGTGGGCGAGGCGACGCTGGACTTCCTCGGCGTCGGCCTGCAGTACCCGGAGGTCTCCTGGGGGCTCCAGCTCAACCAGGCGAAGGACTCCTTCGTCGACCACCCGCACCTGCTGATCTTCCCCGCGCTGTTCCTGTCGGCGACGGTGCTGAGCTTCCTGATGCTCGGCGACGCCGTCCGCGACGCCCTCGACCCCAAGCTGCGGTGAGCCGAGACATGACCACGGACCTGAAGGACGACCCGGTTCCCGCCCCGGAACCGGAGGCGCCGCTGCTGAGCGTCGAGGACCTGCACGTCCGGTTCCGCGTGCGGGACCAGGACGTGCACGCGGTGAACGGGCTGTCGTACACGCTCGCCGAGGGGGAGACGCTCGCGATCCTCGGCGAGTCGGGCTCGGGCAAGAGCGTCGCGGCGCAGGCCGTGATGGGCATCCTGGACGTCCCGCCCGCCCGCGTCGAGCGCGGCTCGGTCCGGCTGCGCGGCGAGGAACTGCTCGGCCTGCCCGAGCGGCGGCGCCGCGCCTACCGCGGCGACCGCATCTCGATGATCTTCCAGGACGCGCTGACCGCGCTGAACCCGGTCTTCACGGTCGGTGACCAGCTCCGCGAGATGTTCCGGGTGCACCGGGGGCTCGGCCGCAGGGAGTCCACGGCGAAGGCCGTCGAGCTGATGGAGCGGGTCCGGATCCCGTCGGCCGCCAAGCGGCTCGGCGACCACCCGCACCAGTTCTCCGGCGGCATGCGGCAGCGCATCATGATCGCGATGGCGCTGGCGCTGGAGCCGGACGTGCTGATCGCCGACGAGCCGACCACCGCGCTCGACGTGACCGTGCAGGCGCAGATCATGCGGCTGCTGGCGGGGCTGCAGGACGAGCTGCGGATGGGCATGGTGCTGATCACCCACGACCTCGGCGTCGTCGCGGGCGTCGCCGACCGGATCGTCGTCATGTACGCGGGGTCGGTCGCCGAGCAGGCGCCCGCCCGGGAGCTGTACGCGCGGCCCGCCCACCCCTACACCCGCGGCCTGCTGGCCTCGGTGCCGCGGCTCGACCGGCGCGGCGGCCCGCTCGTCCCGATCAAGGGGGCGCCGCCGAACCCGGCCGCGCTCCCGCCGGGCTGCCCGTTCCAGCCGCGCTGCCCCCGCGCCGAGGCGCTCTGCGCGGCGGAGCGGCCGCCGCTCGTCACCGTCGCCCCCGGGCACGAGGCCGCCTGCCACTTCGCCGAGGAGGTGCACGGTGCCGGAGCCGAGTGAGGACCCGATCCTGCGGGTGGAGGGGCTCGTCAAGCACTACCCCGTGACCCGCGGCGTCGTGGTCAAGCGGGCGGTCGGGCAGATCAAGGCCGTGGACGGGGTGGACCTGGAGCTGCGGCGCGGCGAGACCCTCGGGGTCGTCGGGGAGTCCGGGTGCGGGAAGTCGACGCTGGCCAAGCTGCTGCTCGCCGCGGAGCGTCCCACCGCCGGGACGGTCCGCTTCGACGGCCGCGACATCTTCGCGCTGCCGAAGCCGGAGCTGCGGGCGCTGCGCCGCCGCGTGCAGATGGTGATGCAGGACCCCTACTCCTCGCTCAACCCGCGGATGACCGTCGGCGACATCGTCGGGGAGCCGTTCGCCGTCCATCCCGAGGTCGCGCCGAAGGGCGAGCGGCGCGGGCGCGTGCAGGAGCTGCTGGAGCTCGTCGGCCTCGACCCCGCGCACGTCAACCGCTACCCGCACCAGTTCTCCGGCGGGCAGCGCCAGCGCGTCGGCATCGCCCGCGCCCTGGCGCTGCGGCCCGACGTCATCGTGTGCGACGAGCCGGTGTCGGCGCTGGACGTGTCCGTCCAGGCGCAGGTGATGAACCTGCTCGCCGAGCTCCAGCGCGAACTCGGCCTGGCGTACGTGTTCATCGCGCACGACCTGGCCGCCGTCCGCCACATCTCCGACCGGATCGCCGTGATGTACCTGGGCAAGGTCGTCGAGACCGGTGACGAGACCCAGATCTACGAGCACCCCACCCATCCGTACACGCAGGCGCTGCTGTCGGCCGTCCCGGTGCCCGACCCTGACGCGCCCGGCTGGGCGGAGCAGATCCGGCTGGAGGGCGAGCCGCCCTCGCCGCTGGACCCGCCGTCCGGCTGCCGGTTCCGCACCCGCTGCTGGAAGGCGCGCGACGTCTGCGCGGAGCAGGTGCCCGCCCTGGAGGAGCGGGACGGCTCCGCCCACCCCAGCGCCTGCCATTTCGCGGCGGAGGCCGCCCTGACGGACCTGACGGAGCAGACCTGAGGTGTCGCGGGCCGCGCGCCGCGCGGTCCGTAGGGTAGGGGCCATGGCACGCAAGGGCAGACACGGCCCCCGTCCGCGAACCTACGAGATCGCGGGCGGGGAGGCCGAGCTGCTGCGCGACGCCGACCGCGACGGCGGCTGGATGCTGCTCGTCGACGGCGTCCCCCAGTCGTACGTGGACCTGTCCGACCCGACCTACCTCGACTTCGAGTACATGCGGCTGATGGGCGACGTGGTCGACTCGCTCGGCCTGGCGGGAGAGGCGTTCGACGCGGTCCACGTCGGCGGCGCCGGGTGCACGCTGCCCCGCTACATCGCCGCGACCCGGCCGGGCTCGCGGCAGGTCGTGCTGGAGCCGGACGCGGAGCTGGTGCAGGTCGTCCGGGAGCAGCTGCCGGTCAAGGGCGTCCCCGGCCTGCGGATCCGGATCACCGACGGGCGCTCGGGGATCGCCGCGCTCGCGGACGAGGCCGACGACCTGGTCGTGATGGACGCCTTCGCCGGTGCGTCGATGCCGCCGGAGCTCGCGACCCGCGAGTTCGTGCTGGACGCCGCGCGGGTGCTGCGGCCCGGAGGCGTCTACCTGGCCAACGTCGCCGACGGCTTCCGGCTGCCGTTCGCCCGCCGGGTGGCCGCGACCGTCCGGTCGGTGTTCCGGCACACGCTGCTGATGGGCGATCCGGGCGTTCTGCGCGGCCGCCGGTTCGGGAACCTGATCGTGGCCGCGTCCCGGGAGCCGCTCCCGGTGGCGGAGCTGACGCGCCGCGCCGCGGGCGGCGCCGTGCGCGCCCGACTGCTGGAGGGCGGCGACCTCGCGGCGTTCTGCGCGGGCGCCGCGCCGCTGCGCGACGGCGAGGAGATCGTCGCGCCCGTCCCGCCGCCGCAGGTCTTCGGGAGGTCCTGACCGAGGGCGCCGCGGCCTCCCGCATCCGACGACCGACAAGGAGCACCCATGATCCTCGTGACCGGGGCGAGCGGCACGCTCGGTCGGCCCGTCACCCGCCTGCTGGCCGAGGCCGGCGCGGACGTGCGCGCGCTCAGCCGCCGCGCGCGGGAACCGGAGGCCGGGGTGACCTGGTGCAGGGGCGACCTGGTGACCGGTGAGGGCGTCGAGGACGCGCTCGCCGGCGTCGAGACGGTCGTGCACTGCGCCAGCGACCCCCTGCACGCCAAGCGGGACCTGCCCGCCGCGCGGAACCTGATCGGGGCCGCGCGGCGGCAGGGCGCGCCGCACCTGGTCTATGTCTCGATCGTCGGCGTCGACACGATCCCTTACAGGTATTACCGGATCAAGTACGCGGTGGAGCGGGCGATCGAGGATTCGGGCCTGCCGTACACGATCCTGCGGGCCACTCAGTTCCACACCCTGCCGGACGCGGTCTTCAGGGTGCTGACCAAAGTCCCGGGCCTGATGCTGCTGCCGAGAGGGCTGCGCGACCAGCCCGTCGACGTCGGCGAGGTCGCCGGGCGGCTCGCCGAACTGGCTCTGGCCGCCGGGCCCGCGCGGCGGGTCGACGACATGGGCGGCCCGGAGGTGCTCACGGCCGAGGAGATGATGCGGGACTACCTGGAGGCGCGGGGGCTGCGGCGTCCCGTCCGGATTCCGGTGCCGCTTCCCGGGCGCGCCGCGCGGGGCTTCCGGGAAGGCCGTCACCTCACACCGGACCGCGCCGTGGGGAAGCGGACCTGGCGTCAGTTCCTGGCCGAGACCCATACGCATCGGTAAGGGACGGATTCCCCGCCCGTATCGGTCTCATCCGGCCGCGCCATGTCCCATAATCGAGCGATGGAGTCGTCCACCCGAATTCTCATTCTCGGCATGGATTCGTCGGGGAGAATTCTCCAGTTCGACCGCAACGCCGCTTCGGTTCTGTGCCCGAATGGGGACGCCCTGCTGGGCGCCCGGCTGGACGAGGTGATCCCCGGCGCGCACAGGCCGCTGCTGGAGGCGCTGCGGGCCGGGCGGGAGCGCACCGCGATGCTCGCCGTGGAGACCCCGGTCGGCGGCCTGCTCGACGCGGTCGTGACCGTCCACCCGATGAGCGGCGGCGCGCCCGAGATCGCGGCGCTGGCCGTGGTGAAGGTGCCGGTGCCGCTCGCGGACCGGTTCGTCGACCCGGCCGTCATCCGCCGCGCCCTGCTGGACGACGCGCTCCCGCGGATCGGCTCCACGCTCGACCTGGAATTGCTGGCGCGCGGGCTGATGGACGTGCTCGTCCCGCACTTCTGCAATTCCGGCGCGCTGATGCTGCTGGAGAGCCACATCGACGCCGACGAGGGGCCGCAGGGCCCCGACGGCCCGCAGCTGCGCCGGATGGCGATCGGGTTCGACGACCAGGACCCGGCCTGGGACGCGACGTTCCCGACCGGGGAGTCCCTCGTCTACCCGCAGGAGACCCCGCACGCGCTGTGCCTGGAGTCCGGCGAGCCGGTGCTGCGGGTGCTCGGCGGGGAGGGCGCGGCGAGGCTCGCCTCGTCGTGGCGCCGCCCGCCGGTCGCCGAACTGCTCAAGGGGGCGTCGATGCTGCTGCTGCCGATCAGCTCGGCGGTGGGCGTCCTCGGCTTCTTCGTCTGCACGCGCAACGTCGCGCACCGGCCCTTCGACGCCTACGACGTCGAGATCGGGATGGAGTTCGCCAGCCGCGCGGCCATCTTCGTCGAGAGCGCCCGGCAGTACTCGCGGGAGCGGGCGACCGCGCTGACCCTGCAGCGCAGCCTCCTGCCGACCGGGCTGTCGGCGCCGTCGCCGGTGGAGGTGCACCACCGGTACCTGCCGGGCAGCCGGCTCATCGAGGTCGGCGGCGACTGGTACGAGTCGATCGCGCTGCCGGGCGCGCGGGTCGCGCTGGTGGTCGGGGACGTGGCCGGGCACGGCGTGAAGGCCGCCGTCACCATGGGACGGCTCCGCACCGCCATCCACACCCTCGCCGGGCTGGAGCTGCCGCCCGCCGAGGCGCTGGAGCGGCTCGACTCCCTGATGCGGACGCTCGGCGAGCGCGAACCGCACTTCGCCACCTGCGCCTACGTCGTCTACGACGCGGTCAGCGGCCGGTGCGAGGTGGCCAGCGCCGGGCACCTGCCGCCGCTGCTGGTCCCGCCCGGCACGGCCTCGGAGTACCTGCCGGTGCCGCCCGCGCCGCCGCTCGGCGTCGGCGGCGAGGGCCCCATCGTCAGCCGCGAGTTCACCGTCGAGGACGGGACGCTGCTGTTCCTGTACACCGACGGGCTGGTGGAGAACCGGGCCCGCGACATCGACGACGGCCTGGCCCGGCTGCGCGCCACCTTCGGGCCCGGCGCCGCCGCCCGCCCCCTGGAGGACCTGTGCCAGGCGGCGCTCGACGGCGTCTACGACGACCAGCACCGCGACGACATCGCCATGCTCGTGGCGCGGCTGGCGCGGATCCCGGCCGACCGGCACGCCGCCTGGGAGCTGCCCGCCGAGCCCGCCGCGGTGCGCCGGGCGCGCGGCCTCATCCGCGACCAGCTCGCCCGCTGGGGCCTGGAGGACATGTCCTACACCACCACGCTGCTGGCCTCCGAGCTCGTCACCAACGCCATCCGGCACGCGGGCGGCCGCATCGGGCTGCGGCTGGTGCGCGAGGGCGGGCTGGTCTGCGAGGTGTTCGACTCCTCCGACGGGCGCCCCCGGATCCGCCACCACGACGAGGACGACGAGGCGAGCGAGTCGGGCCCGGGGCCTGCACGTCGTGGGCCGGCTGGCGCAGCGCTGGGGCGTGCGCCGCACCAAGGACGGCAAAGTGGTGTGGTGCGAGCAGTCGCTTCCGTGAAGGGCGGCTAGCGCAGCACCGAGATGTGGACGTGGTCGTAGTGGTTCTGGGTGATGCTTCCCCGGTCCTCCATCGGCCGCCATCCGCCGCCCCGCACGTTCCAGATGTGCTGCCTCCAGATGACGTAGGAGATCCCGAGCCGTCGCGCGTTCGCGACCGCGTACCGGGCGACCTCGTCGCCATGCCGCTGCGCTCCGGCGCTCGGCGAGCGGCCGCCGGTGCTCTCCATGAAGTCGCAGGCGCGGCCTTCGCCGTGGTCCTGCGGGTCGCCGGTGGAGCGGTGGCAGCCGATCACGGGGAAGGGGCCGAACATCCCGGCTATCTCCAGCAGGACGGTCCGCATGGTGGGCGTCATCGCGTTGCCGGTGATGGGGGAGCGGTCGCCGGCCGCGCCGTCCGGCCGCCCGGTGACCCGCGGGAGGCTCTTGCGCCGCGTGCCGTCGCCGCGCTTGGGCGCCGCCAGCGTCGCCACCCTCGTGCCGCGCGGGAGGATCTTCTTCAGGCGTTTCACCAGCGCCGCTGTGTCGGCCTTCGGGGCGCTGATGACGAGGCCGTTCCCGTCAGGCAGCCCCAGTGCCCGGGCCTGCCCGCGGGACACGACGGCGTCGATGTCGCCGATGCCCATCGAGGCGTAGGCGCCGACGCGGACCCGCGCCGGGTTCGCGCTGCGGCCCGCCGGGACCACCGCGCCGAGCGGCAGCGCCCCGTCGCGGCCCTGCTCGAACGACACCGCCAGGCCGCCGGACGCGACGGTCTGCCACAGCTGGTCGGAACCGGCGGTCGGCTCGGGCGCGAACGCGCGGAACCCCGACGGGTCGACCCCGAGCAGGCCCATGCGGCGGTCGCCGACCATGGCCCGCGCGGCGTCCACGACGGTGACCCCGGCGACGCCCTTGAGCCGCCTCGCCCGCTCGACGGCCTGCGGCGGCAGCGAGGACGTCCCGGCGACCAGCAGGTGCGGGGTGTAGCGGCGGGTCAGCGGCGCGACGGCGGGCGTCCGCGGCGCCTCGCCGACCGACACGAGGTTCCCCGCGCCGCGGGGCCCGCCGCCGCCCCTCCGGTCCCGCGCGAGCAGGGTGACGTCGGCCGCGAGGGTGAGGACGATCCCGGCCGCGATGACCGCGGAGAGTGCCCTGCCACTGCGTCGCATCCGTGCCCGCCCCCGTCTCCGTCGCCGCTCAGTCCCACCAGAACGACCAGTGCGTCTTGCCGCGGATCTCCTCCGCGTACCCGGCGAGGGTGCCGGGCCCCTGGAACAGGATGTCGGGGCAGAACGCCCAGTGCTCGGCGGCGACGTGCACGGCGTGCCGGGTGCTCACGGGCGGCGCGGCGACGCTGAGCTCCAGGGTGTTGAATCCGAGGGCGACGATGCGGGCGCCGAAGCGGTCCTCCCAGCTGCGCAGGACGGCCGCGAGCGGCGCCGTCCACTCGTTGTGGTTCAGCGCGCCCTGCCAGCCGACGGCGGCGAGCGCGTCGGCGCCGCGGTCCACGGCCACCAGTCCGAGCGACAGGCCGCGGGCGGCGAGGGCGCGGGCGTGCCGGCCGGCCATGGCGCCCGGGTCGTCGACCGGGACGCCCGCGGGTGCCGGACCGGGGCAGTGCCGCCCGTAGGGGGCGAGGTCGTCGTGGTCGTCGTCGGCGGCCTGCTCGGCCCAGTCGGCCCACACCTCGTACATGAACGCGTGGGGGTGGTAGTTGCCGATCTCGGCCACGGGTTCGGGGGCGATCTGGCCGGCCGCCCAGGGCTGGTCGGACTCGTCCATGAGCAGCGGCCACAGCCCCGACCGGGCGTGCTCGGCGTGGAACCTGGCCCACAGCTCGCCGCCGACGGGCTCGTCGCTCAGCCAGAACGCGGGCCGCAGGAGGTGCTGCCGTTGCGGGTACCCGGGGTCGGGCCAGACCAGATCCCCCTCGGGCAGCGGAACCGACAGCGTCCGGCCGGGCGCGCCGTCCCCGGCGCCGCCGTCGAACAGCTGCGGCAGATCGCCCGGCAGGTGCCGGACCTCCACATCATCCATTTCACGCCGTTCCGGTACAGAGCATGCCAGTGGCGATCGTAACGGCGGTGAGGGCCGACCGGGGGACGAGCCGTGCGGTTCGGTCGTCCCCGGCCGGGCGGCCCGGCGGGCTCAGGGCTCGCGGCGGCCGCGGAGCAGCAGGTCGATCAGGACGGCGACGGCGGCGAGGCCGGTGACCGCGCTGACGGCGATCTGGATCCAGCCGTCCCCGAGGACCACGTTCGACAGGACGTTCACGCCGATGAGGACGCAGATCAGGGTCCAGCGGGTGGAGGTGCTCATGGAGGCGCCTTTCAGGAGAGGGAGGGAGGGGTGCGCCGGCGCAGCACGGCGCGCGCCGGGAGGAGGATCGCGGCGGCGCCGGATCCGGCCACGCCGAGGAGGACCGCCGCGCATTCCAGAGGGGGGACGGAGGGCAGGGGGAGGCCGGTCACGCGGGCCGCGAACGCCGTCAGGGTCACCGCCGCGATGAGGCCGCCGACCGCGATTCCGGTTCCGAGCACGATCGCGGCCTCGAGTCGGAGCATCCGCAGGACCTGGCGGCGGGTGGCGCCGACCAGCCGCAGCAGCGCGAACTCGCGGCGGCGCGCCGCCGTCGCCGTCGCCAGCGTCGTGACGAGGCCGACGAGGATGAATCCCGTGATCGCGGCGACCACCAGCAGGCTGACGAAGCCCTGGAGCCTGATCTCCTGCGAGAGGCCCGCCTGGAAGGCGTCCGGGGTGACCGTCCCGGCCCCGGCGTAGGCGGCCGTGACCGCGCTCAGGTCGGCGCGTCCGCGGACGAGCACGCGGTCGTCGAGCGGCGAGGCGGAGTGCGCGGCCACGACGTCGTGGGGGAGCAGCACATCGCCGAAGCCGAGGCCGCGGTCGTAGACGGCGACGACGCGCGCCCGGATCCGCGTCCCGTCCGCGAGCCACAGCGGCGCGGTCGAGCCGACGCGCAGGCCGCCGGCCACGTCCCTGCTGAGCGCGACGGTGCCGCCGCGCAGGTCGCCGAGCCGGCCGGACGAGACTCCCGGATCCATCGTCGCGGCGGCGTCCGCGCCGATGCCGCTGCCGTTCAGAGAGCGCAGGTTCTTCTCGCCCATCTCCTTGACCGCCATGACGACGGTGGTGCGCTTGACCGGCGTCGCGGCCGTCACTCCGGGGACGAGGCGCACCGACTCGGAGACGCCGTGCGGGAGCCCGGGGCCCGACGCCACCACGATCCGGTCGGCGCGGTTCCCGTCCTCCGCCTGCGTCCGCGCGGCATGGGCGACGGTGGTCTGCGCGAAGAGCTGGACGCCGGCGAACGCGACGGCCAGGGCGACCGGAGTGATCAGCGACCCGGCGCGCAGGGCGGCGGCGCCGGCGGAGTGCTGGGCCATCCGCCCGGCGACCGGCGAGGCGGCCCGGGCGGCGCGGCCCAGGACCCGGTTCCCGGCCCGCGCCACCAGCGGCCCGAGGAAGGCCGTGGCGACGATCAGCGAGATCACCAGGCCGCCGATCGAGGCGCTCGCGGCGGCGCCCGTGGAGCCGGCCGAGAAACCGAGCGCGTTCAGGGCGGCGATGAGGAAGACGGCGCCGGTGACGACGCGCCAGCGCGGCAGGCGCGGGTTCTCGGCGGCGGCCTCGCCGAGCGCCTGCACCGGCCGGATCCGCGACAGCCGCAGGGAGGCGAGGAACGCGGTCGAGGTGGCGGCGAGCAGCGTGACCGCGACCGCCGCGAGGGCGGGCAGCGGACCGAGCGCCAGCCCGAAGCCGTCGGGCAGGACGCCCTCGCGGAGCATCGCGGCATGCAGCGCGGCGCCGACCCCGAGGGACAGCGCCCCACCGGCCAGCGCGGCCGGCGCCCCGACCCGCAGCGTTTCGCGCAGGAGGCGTCCCCGCACCTGCCCGGGCGTCGCGCCGACCGCCCGCAGCAGCGCGAACTCGCGTGCCCGCTCCCGCACCGACAGCACGATCAGGCCGCCGACGACCACCAGCGCGGTCATCACGGCGACGCCGCCGAGGGAGGCGGACAGCTCCACGATGTCGGGGCGCGCGGTGGCGACGGCCGGATCCTCGGCGTCACCGCGCGCCGCTCCAGTGGATACGGCGAGGCCGGGAGCGGCTCTGCGGAGCGCGTCCTCGTCGGGGTCGCCGAGCACCGCGAGGGCGTCGGCGAGGCCCGGGCGCCCGTCGAGGGCCCGGGCCGTCGCCGCGGTGAAGAACGCCGCCGCGGGACCCTCGGCGACGAGCCCGGACACCCGGTACGGGCGGGGCGGCCCGGCTACCTGGATGCGGACCACCGTCCCGGGTGCCGCGCCCGACGACCGGCTCAGCACGACCTCGTCGGGTGCCCGCGGGGCGCGGCCCGCGCTCAGCCGGTAGGGCCGGAGCGCCGCCGACTCCCAGCCGTGCCCCGCCACCGGCCGCCCGGAGGAGAGCAGGGCGGGGAAGGACACGTCCGCGACCACGTCCCGCACGCCCGGAACGCCCCGCAGCCTCGCCGCGGCCGCGACCGGGACGGGGGCGGGCTCGCTCAGCGGCCGGCTCTGCTCCTCCGGCTCGTCCGCGAACCTGCCCATCCGGTCCGTGACGCTCCGCGGGCCGGTCACCACCGCGGCGGCGGCGCCGAACCGCTCGACCGGCGCGTGCGCCCGCAGCGCCGACTCCAGCAGCACCCCGCACGCCCCCACGAGCGTCGCCGCGAACGCCAGCGCGACGAAGATCCCGGCGAACGCCCCTCTGCCCTTCACGGCCGCGCCCTTCACAGCGTCTCCCAGCGGGACATGACGGCGTCCGCGGTCGGGGACGCCAGCTCGTCGACGATGCGGCCGCGGCTGAGGAACAGCACCGAGTCGGCCCACACGGCGGCCATCGGGTCGTGGGTGACCAGGACGACCGTCTGGCCGGTCAGGTCGGCGGCCTCGCGCAGCATCCGCAGGACCTCGCGGGCCGTGCGCGGGTCGAGCGCGCCGGTCGGCTCGTCGGCGAAGACGACCTCGGGGCGGGTGATCAGCGCGCGGGCGAGCGCGGCGCGCTGCTGCTGCCCGCCCGACAGCTCGGAGGGGCGGTGCCGCAGCCGGTCCGCGAGGCCCACCCGCCGGACGATCTCCTCCAGCCGGGCCGGGTCGGGCTCGGCGCCGCCGAGCCGCAGCGGGAGCGTGATGTTCTGCTCGACGTCCATGGACGGGATCAGGTTGAACGCCTGGAACACGAACCCGATCCGCTCGCGGCGCAGCCGCGTCCGCCTCGCCTCGCTCAGCCCGCCGATGTCCACGCCGCCGATCCGGACCGTGCCACCGCTCGGGCGGTCGAGCCCGGACGCGCAGTGCAGGAACGTGCTCTTGCCCGACCCGGAAGGCCCCATCACCGCGGTGAACCCGCCGCGGCGGAACGTCCAGGTGATGCCGTCCAGGGCCCGCACGGCCCCGTAGGTCTTGGCGACCGCGTCCAGGCCCACCGCCTCCGCGGTCGCCTCGGCCGTCATCGTGGTCATGGTTCCCCTCCGTGGGATGCCGCCTCTCACCTGGATGAACCTAGGTTCCGCCGGGGTCCGGGCACATGGGCGCGCACTCCCGAAACGGTGGTGTAGCGGGCTACACCACCGGCCCGGGGGCAGGCCCGGGTGCGGGGGCCGCCGGCGTCGCCTACGGTGTGCAGCGAGGTGAGATGAACGCAGCCCTGAGACGCAGCGCGCGGGCGACCGGTGAGCTGGTCGGAGCCCTGCGCACGGGCCTGCCCGCGATGGCCGGGCTCGTCCCGCTCACGGCGGCGCTGGCCCTGTCGCTCCTCCTGCTGCCGTGGCTGCCGTCGGCCGTGAAGCCGCTGCGCGCGCTCGCGAACGCCGAAAGGCGACGGGCCGGACGCGTCCTCGGCCGCGAGATCCCCGAGCCGTACCGGCCGTCCTCCGGCGAGGGCCTCGGGGAGGCGCGCCGCCTGCTGCGATCGCCCTCCACCTGGAGGGACGCGGCCTGGATGGCGGCGCACGGGCTCACCGCCCTGATGGCGGCGGCGGTCGCGGTCGCGGTGTGGCCGGCCATCCCGTTCACGTTGTCGCTGCCGCTGTGGTGGTGGGCCGCGCCCGAGGGGTCCCAGGCGGCGTTCATCACCCTGGACAGCTGGCCGAAGGCACTGACGATGCCGTTCCTGCAGGGCGCCTTCGACCTCGCCATCCTGCTGTGGCTGGTCCCGAGGCTCCTGCGGTGGCAGGCGAGGCTCGCCGAGGTCCTGCTGTCGCCCACCCGGCGCACCAGCCTCGCCGAGCGGGTCGAGGAGCTGACCGAGACCCGCGCCGAGGCCCTGGAGGCGCACGGCGCCGAGCTGCGCCGCATCGAACGCGACCTGCACGACGGGACGCAGGCCCAGCTCGTCGCCGCGGCCCTGCGGCTCGGCCTCGCCGACCGCCGCTTCGACGCCGACCCGGACGCGGCCCGGACGCTGTTCCTGGAGGCCCGGAACGGCGTCGAGGAGGCCCTCACGCAGCTGCGGACGGTGATCCGCGGCATCTACCCGCCGATCCTGTCCGACCGCGGCCTGGCCGGGGCGCTGCGGGCCCTCGCCGCCGCGCAGCCGATCCCCGTCGAGCTGCACGTCGAGGAGGCCAGGGCGCCCGCCGCCGTCGAGGCCGCCGCCTACTTCGTCGTGGCCGAGGCCCTCACCAACATCGCCAGGCACAGCGGCGCCCGGCACGGGTGGGTCGCGCTCCGCCGCGAACCCGCCCGCCTCACGATCATCGTGCGGGATGATGGCAAGGGCGGGGCCGACCCGGACCGGGGCAGCGGCCTGGCGGGCATCCGCCGCCGGGTGGCGGCGCTCGACGGGACGACCCGCCTCGACAGCCCCGACGGGGAAGGGACGACGCTTCAGGTGGAGCTGCCGTGCGGATCGTGATCGCGGAGGACAGCGTGCTGCTCCGCGAGGGCCTCGCCATGCTGCTGGACGCCGGCGGCCACGAGGTGGTCGCCGCCGCCGGCAGCGGCCCGGACGTGCTGCCCGCACTGCTGGAGCACCGGCCGGACGCCGCCGTCCTCGACGTGCGGCTGCCGCCGGGGTTCCGCGACGAGGGGCTGCGCGCCGCGATCGAGGCGCGCAGGCGGCTGCCGGGCCTGCCGGTGCTGGTCCTGTCGCAGTACGTCGAGCAGACCTACGCCGCCGAGCTGCTCGCCGGCGGTGCCGGAGGCGTCGGCTACCTGCTCAAGGACCGGGTCGGCCGCGTCGACGAGTTCCTCGACGCACTCGACCGCGTCGCCGCCGGGGGCACCGCCCTGGACCCCGAGGTCGTGTCCCAGCTGATGACGTCCCGCCGCGACCCGCTCCAGGAGCTCACGCCCCGCGAGCGCGAGGTCCTCGGGCTGATGGCGCAGGGCCTCGACAACGCCACGATCGCCGCGACCCTCGTCATCACCGAGCGCTCGGTGAGCAAGCACATCGGCGCCGTGTTCGCCAAGCTCGGCCTCCCGCCCACCGACAGCGGGCACCGCCGCGTGCTCGCCGTCCTGGCCTACCTGAACGCGTGAGGGTCCGCCGGGGCGCCCGCGCCCTCCTGCTGGACGGCGGTTCGCTCGTCCTGCTGCGCCGCACCGTGCCCGGCCGTCCCGTCTACTGGACGACCCCGGGCGGCAAGATCGAGCCCACCGACGCCTCCACCGAGGCCGCGCTGCGCCGGGAGCTGGACGAGGAGCTCGGCGCGACCGCCGGGCCCGTCCGGCAGGTCTTCGCGTGCGCCGAGCAGAGCCCCGAGCTGTACCGCCTCAACACCTTCTACGTCTGCCGCCTGGTGACGATGGACCTCTCGCGCCGGCACGGCCCCGAGTTCGACGACCCCTCGAAGGGGCGCTATGACGTCGACCTCGTCCCGTGCACGCCCGCCGGTCTGGAGCACCTGAACCTCGTCCCCGAGATGCTCGCCGCCTACCTGCGCGACCACGCCGGCGACCTCCCCGGGCTCGTCCCCTAGCGGGGCCGGGCGGCCAGGGCGATCAGGTCGGCCAGCTCCGGGAGCGGGAACGGAGCGTCGTGCAGGCGGCTCGTCGCGATCCGCAGGTGCGGGCCGGACGGGACGATCTGGTAGCGGCTGCCGGGCGCGGCGGCGACGCCGTGGGCGGCCAGCGTGACCAGGGCGCCGGACTCGTCGGCGACCGGAACCCACAGCATCAGGCCGTCGCGGTTGCCCGTCGGCACGCCCCGCTCGGCGAGCGCTGCGGCCAGCCCGTCGCGGCGCTCGGCGTAGGCCAGACGCGCCCGTGCCACGATCTCCCCGGCGGCGGGGTCGGTCAGCAGGTGCGCCAGGGCGTCCTGCAGGACGCGGCTCGTCCAGCCGGTGCCGAAGCTGCGCAGGACCCGGACCCGCTCCACCGGCTCGGCCGCGCCGCCGATCACGGCGATGCGCAGGTCGGGGCCGTGCGACTTGGAGTAGGAGCGCACGAGGACGGTGCGGTCCGGCAGGTGGGCGCCGACGCTGACGGCCGGTGAGGCGGACGCCTCGCCGGTGCCGTCGTCCTCGATCACGAGCGTGCTGACCGGGGCGAGGAGCGCGGCGAGCGCGGCGGCCCGCGCGGGGGTGAGCGCGTGCCCGCGGGGCGTGTGGGCGCGCGGCTGGTACACGAAGGCGGCCGGCCCCGCCGCGAGGGCCTCGGCGAGCGAGTCCGGCTCCGGGCCCTCGGCGTCGCAGGCGACCGGGACGATCTCCGCGCCCTGCGCCTCCAGGATGTCCAGCAGCCGGGCGCCGGTCGGATCCTCCACGGCGATCCGGTCGCCGGGGACGGCGACGGTCTGGCAGACGAGCTGGACGCCCTCGTAGCCGCCGCCCGCGGTGAGCATGGCGGCGGCGGGGAACGGCCAGCCCGGCTCGACGGCGGCGCGCAGCGCGGGCGTGATCGTCTCGCGGGTGTAGTCGTTGAGGCGCGGGGTCCGCGCGCCGGCGGCGAGCGCCGCCTCCAGGGGCGGCAGCAGCGCCGGGTCGGGCGCGGCGACGGCGAGGTCGATCGCGAGCCGGGTGCCGAACTCCCCGATCCGCTCGTACCGCGCCGGGTGCGGGACGTTCGGCGGGCCGATCACCACGGTGCCGCGCCGCCGCTGGGCGCTGACGACGCGGTGGCGGCGCAGCGTCGCCCAGGCGTCGGCGACGGTGCCGGGGCTCACCCCGAGCTCCGCCGCCAGGCCCCGGACGGTCGGCAGCCGGGTGCCCGCGGGGATCTCCCCGCCGCGGATCAGGCCGGTCATCGCCGCGGCGATGCCCCGGGCCGTGCGGTCGCCGATGCGCTCGGCCAGCCACGCCGCGTCGGTCACGGTACCTCCGGACAAGTTATGTGCAGTAACAAAACGCCCATTGTACTGGCTACAAACAGAGCCTAAAGTCGGGTCCCATCGCGCCCCGATGGGCGGGCAAACCCCCTTCTACATGCGGAAATGGAGTGCTGTGCCGATTCCACGGATTCGTCTGGCGGTGCGGGACTGGGACCATCTCGTCCCGCTGCTGACCGGCCGGGCGGGCGCCCGGGGGGCGGCCCTGGAGGTCGAGACCCGGGACGTCACCCCCGACGTCCTCGCCGAGCCGGACCTGGACGGCGGCGAGACGTCCTTCAGCCGCTACGCCCTCGCCCGGGCGAGCGGTGACGACCGGCTCGTCGGCCTGCCGGTGTTCCTGATGCGCGGCTTCCGGCACCGCTGCGTGCTCGTCCGCTGGAGCAGCGGCCTGTCCTCCGCGCGGGACCTGGCGGGCGCCACGATCGGGCTCACCGGCTGGCCCGACTCCGGCAACACCTGGACGCGGGCGCTGCTGCGGGCCGAGGGCGTCGACCTGTCCGGCGTCCAGTGGCGCGTCGGGTCGCTCGCGGCCGGCGAGACCGGCAAGGACCGCGTCGGTTCCCGGCCGCTGCCCGGCAACGTGCGGGTCACGGGCACGCCCCTCGTCGAGGGGCTCGCCGACGGGAGCCTCGACGCGGTCTTCACGCCGTTCATGCCGCCGGAGATGTTCACCGCCCGCGGCCGCTTCCGCCACCTCTACGGCGACTACCGCGCCGCCGAGACGGCCTACTTCGCCCGGACCGGGTTCGTCCCCGGCATCCACCTCCTCGCCCTCAAGCGCGAGGTCGTGGACGCCCACCCCTGGCTGCCCGAGGCCGTCCAGGACGCCTTCGAGGCGTCCAAGCGCCTCTGGCTGGAGCGCCGCCGGCTGCTCGCCGACACCACGCCCTGGCTGCTGGACGAGCTGGAGGCGCAGGCGCGGATCTTCGGACCCGACTGGATGCCCTACGGGGCCGAGGCCAACGCCGCCATGACCGCCGCGTTCTGCGCGGAACTGCACGAGCAGGGCATCGCGCCCCGCCCGATCAAGGCCGAGGAGCTCTTCGGATGAGGATCGCCGTGGGCCAGTTCGCCTCCACCGAGGACTGGCAGACCAACCTCAAGACCTGCGTGACGCTGATCGACGAGGCCGTCCGGGGCGGCGCCGGCCTGCTGGTGCTGCCCGAGGACGCCCTCGCCCTGTTCATCGACGAGCCCGCCCGCATCGCCGGCGCGGCGCAGCCGCTGGACGGCCCCTTCGTCACGGGCCTGCGCGCCCACAGCGAAGGCTCGCGCATGACGATCGTCGCGGGCGTCCACGAGCCGGCCGGGGACGGCAAGGTCCACAACACCCTCGTCGCGGTCCGCGACGGCGAGCTCGTCGCCGCCTACCGCAAGGTCCACCTCTACGACGCGTTCGGCGCGCGGGAGTCCGACCGGGTGGCGCCCGGCGACGGGGAGCCCGTGGTCGTCGACTGCGACGGCTGGAAGGTCGGCCTCATGACCTGCTACGACATACGATTTCCGGAAATGGCCAGGCTGCTGGTCGACGCGGGCGCCGACGTGCTCGCGGTGCCGGCCGCCTGGGTGCGCGGTCCCGCGAAGGAGCGGCACTGGGAGGTCATGGTGACCGCCCGCGCGCTGGAGAACACCTGCTACGTCGCGGCGTCGGGGGAGTGCGGCCGCCGCAACATCGGATCGAGCATGGTCGTCGACCCGCTCGGCACCGTCCGCGACCGGCTGGGCGACCGGCCCGGCCTCCTGTGGGCCATCGCCGACCGGGAGGAGCTGGCCGAGGCCCGCCGCGCGCTGCCCGTGCTCGCCAACCGCCGGTTCCGCGTCGACCCGTCCATCCGCCCGCTGAAGGAGACCGCATGAGACGCGCCATCGCCGCCCTGTCGGCGGCGGCCCTGCTCGCGGGGACCGCCGCGTGCGGGGCGAACCCGCCCGAGGCCGAGGGGATCCTCAACGGCGAGTCCTCGCAGGGCGTCGGCGCCGCCGACCTGCGCCAGACGCTCGACCACGGGCTGCACGACCGGCTCCCCGCCAAGAACAAGGCGTCCGGAACGCTGGTCTCGGCCAACAACGGCTCGTTCCCGCCCTACGAGATCGCGGGCTCGGACGGCCGGTCGCTGAGCGGCGCCTCCGCCGACCTGTCCACCGCGCTCAGCCAGCTGCTCGGCGTCAAGATCGAGCACGTCACCGTGGACGGGCTGCCCAGCCTGCTCACCGGCATCAAGGCCGACCGGTACGACTTCGCGATGGGACCGGTCGGCGACTTCCCCGAGCGCGAGAGCGCCAACGACTTCGTCGACTGGGTCCGCGAGTTCGTCGTCTTCGCCGTCCCGAAGGGGAACCCCAAGCACATCGGCTCCATCGCCGACACGTGCGGGATGAAGATCTCGGTGATGGCGGGCGGCTCCGCCGAGGACGTCGTCAAGTCCCAGTCGGCCGCGTGCGTCCAGCAGGGCAAGCCCGCGGTGGGGGTGCAGTCCTACAAGGACCAGCCGACCGCGATCCTCGCCGTCCGGTCCCACCGGGCCGACGGCTTCTTCTCCTCGCAGGCGCCGCTCAGCTACTTCGTGAAGCAGTCGGGCGACGACCTGGAGCTCGCCGGGACGGGCAAGGCCAACGGGTTCGACGACCTCTACCAGGGCTCGGTCGTCGCCAAGGACTCGCCGCTGCGGGACGTCCTGCTCGAAGGGTTCCGGAAGCTGATCGAGAACGGCACCTACAACAAGGTCATGACCAAGTGGGGCCTGACCGCCAACATGCTCGACAAGCCGGGCGTGAACCTGGCGCCCAGGAAGGGGTGAGGCCGAGGTGACCATGACCAAGGAGCATCCGCGCGGCACCGTCGGCGACGTCGACGTGGCGGGCGCGGCGCGCGTGCGGCATCCCCTGCGGTGGGTCGCTTCGCTCGTCGTGCTCGTGCTGGCCGCCCAGTTCGCCCACCTGCTGTGGACCAACGACAACTTCCAGTGGGACGTCGTCGGCCGCTACATGAACGCCTCCATCATCGGAGACGGCATCGCCATCACGCTCGAACTGACCGTCATCGCGATGACGGTCGGCATCGCGGGCGGCATCATGCTCGCGGTGGGGCGGCTGTCGGACAACCCGCTGCTGCGCACCGCGTGCGGCCTGTACGTGTGGTTCTTCCGCGGCGTGCCCGTGCTGGTGCAGCTCGTGCTCTGGTACAACCTGTCGGCGCTGCTGCCGCGGCTGTCGGTCGGCGTCCCGTTCGGGCCGGAGTTCCTGCACGGCGACACCAACCACCTCATCACCCCGCTCATCGCCGCCATCCTCGGCCTCGGCCTGAACGAGGCCGCCTACATGGCGGAGATCATCCGCGGCGGGCTGCTCGCCGTGGACCCCGGCCAGACCGAGGCCGCGCAGGCGCTCGGCATGGGCGGCGCCCGCACGTTCCGGCGGATCGTGCTGCCGCAGGCGATGCGGTTCATCGTCCCGCCGACCGGCAGCCAGGTGATCAACATGCTGAAGGCCACCTCGCTGGTCAGCGTGATCGCCCTCGCCGACCTGCTCTACACCGTCCAGTCCATCTACAACCGGACGTTCCAGACCATCCCGCTGCTGCTCGTCGCCTGCCTCTGGTACCTGGTGATCACCTCGATCCTGTACGTCGGGCAGTCGTTCATCGAGCACCACTACTCGCGCGGCGCCACCCGCGACGCCCGGCAGGGCTTCTGGGACTTCGTCCTGATGCGGCGCCGCCGTCCCGCCCCGGAGGTGTCGCCGTGACCGCGCTGGAGAAGGACCGGGCGGCCGTCGTCCCGATGGTGCGGGCGCGAGGCGTCCGCAAGAGGTTCGGCCACCTGGAGGTGCTGAAGGGCGTCGACCTGGACGTGAGCCCCGGCGAGGTCGTCGTCATCCTCGGGCCGTCGGGTTCGGGCAAGTCGACGTTCCTGCGGTGCGTGAACCACCTGGAGACCATCGACGGCGGCTCGGTCCACGTGGACGGCGAGCTGATCGGGTTCAGCGTGTCCGGCGGGAAGCCCCGGCACCTGCGCAAGCGCGAGATCACGCGGCAGCGCCGCGAGATCGGCATGGTGTTCCAGCAGTTCAACCTGTTCCCGCACCTCACCGTCCTGCAGAACGTCGTCGAGGCGCCGACCGGCGTGCGCGGCGAGTCCCGCGCCGAGGCCCGGGCGCGGGCCGCGGAGCTGCTGGCCAAGGTCGGCCTCGCCGACAAGGCGGGCGGCTACCCCCGCCACCTGTCCGGCGGGCAGCAGCAGCGCGTCGCGATCGCCCGCGCGCTGGCGATGCGGCCGAAGCTGATGCTGTTCGACGAGCCGACCTCCGCGCTGGACCCCGAGCTGGTCGGGGACGTGCTGGACACCATGAAGACCCTCGCCGAGGAGGGCCTCACCATGATCGTCGTCACGCACGAGATCGGCTTCGCGCGCGAGGTCGCCGACCGCGTCGTCTTCATGGACGGCGGCGTGATCGTGGAGTCCGGCAGCCCCTCCGAGGTCCTGGACCGCCCGAGGAACGAGCGCACGAAGGCCTTCCTCGGCAAGGTGCTCTGACGGCCCGCCTCCCGGCCGGCGCGGCGGGGGCCGCCGGCCGGGTATGGCGAGGGCGTGATACCGCGAGGCGGGGAAGGTATTGGATCGTGGCCCGGGCGGGCGCGAGGCTTGCCCCGGAGGGGAAGGGGCGTTCGTGGACGATCTGGACGACTGGCCGGGCAGCGAGCTGAGCGACGAGGAACTGGACGTCGCCTACAACGTGCGCAGGAAGGCCGGGCCCGAGCTGTTCGACCGGTACATGGCCCGGTACCGGGCCATGTCGGAGGCGGCCGTCGACGGGCTGCCGGGGCACCCGGGGATCGTCTACGACGAGGCGAGCGGGGAGCGGCTCGACGTCTGGGGCACCGGCGAGGAGCTGCGGCCGGTGTTCGTCTTCCTGCACGGCGGCTACTGGATGGCGCTGTCGCGGGACGTGTCGTCGTTCATGGCGGAGATGCTGCACGAGCAGGGCGTCGCGACCGTGGTGCCCGACTACACGCTGGCGCCGAAGGCGACGCTGGAGGAGATCGTCCGGCAGGCGCGGGCGTCCGTGGCCTGGGTGTACCGGCACGGGCGCGAGCACGGCCTGGACCCCGAGCGGATCGTGGTGGGGGGCAGTTCCGCGGGCGGCCACCTGACCGGGATGACGATGGTCGGCGGCTGGCAGGAGCCGCTCGGGCTGCCCGCCGACGTCGTCAAGGCCGCGATGCCGTTCAGCGGGCTGTTCGACATCCGCCCGATCACCCGCGTCTACGTCAACGAGGCCGTGCGGCTCGACCTGGCGCGGGCCGCGGCGCTCAGCCCGGCGCTGCTGCCGGCGCCGTACCGCTGCCCGGCCGTCCTCGTCGCCGGGGAGGACGACGGGGACGGCTTCCTCGCGCAGTCCCGGATGTTCCATCCGCGCTGGGACGCGGGGGACCTGATGATCGTGCCGGGCCGCGACCACTTCGACGTGGTCCTCGACCTCGCGGATCCGGACTCCGCGGTGGGCCGGGCGCTCGTCGACCTGGTCCGCGCGGTGTGATCAGCCCGCGGTGATCTCGGCGGCCGCGCGGCGCAGGTGGTCCAGCATCAGCCGGGCGGACGGGGTCGGGGCGCGCCGCGCGGGCAGCGTGACGCCCACCTGGCGGCGGACGGTCTCCAGCGGCACCGGGAGCGGCGCGATGTCGGCGTCGGTCCGCGCGACCAGCTCGGGCAGGGCGGCGATCATGTCGGTGTCGCGGACGAGGGTGCGGACGGTCAGCACGGAGGTGCACTCGACGAGGTCGCCGGGCGGGTCAAGGCCGCCGGCGCGGAAGACCTGCTCCAGCTCCGACCGCAGCGCCGTCCGCTCCAGCGGCAGCACCCACGGGTAGGCGAGCAGGTCGGCCAGGCCGAGGTCCGGAACGGAGCGCGCCGGATGGCCGAGGCGGGCGACGAGGCGGACGGGTTCGCCGTAGAGGGTGATCTGGCGCAGGCCGCGCAGGTCGCCGATCGGGTTGAGGCGGCCGAGGATCAGGTCGATCTCGCCGTCCAGAAGCCGGGGGACCTGCGCGTCGAAGGTGGCCTCCTGGACGATCACGGTGATGCCGGGGCGGTCGCGCTTGAGCGCCGCGATCGCGCGGGGGAGCAGGACGCTGGAGCCGGCGAGCAGGGTGCCGATCGTGACCGTGCCGACCTCGCCGTCGGCCAGGCCGCTGATGCGCTCGCCGGCGCGGCGGAGCTCGGCCAGGACGGCGCGGGCGTGCTCGACGAACGCGTCGCCGAACATCGTCGGGGTCATGCCGCGCGGGCCGCGGGTGAACAGCTCGACGCCGAGGACGCCCTCGACCTCGCGCAGGCTCCGCGTCACCGCGGGCTGCGCGAGGCGAAGATGCTCGGCGGCCCGCAGGACGCTGCCGTGGTCGGCGATGGCGACGACGAGCACCAGGTGCCGCAGCTTGAGCCGTCCGTTGAGCAGGTCGATCGCGCGCATGCTGACTTGGTATCACAGTTCGGTCATATCCGGCGGCTCTGGGGTCACCGTCCGGGTATGGCGGCCGGGTCGAGGTACCCCTCCGCCTGGAGGGCGAAGAGCTCGGCGTAGCGCCCGCCGGCGGCCATCAGCGACGCGTGGGTGCCGTGCTCGGCGATCCGGCCGCCGGCGAGCACATAGATGTGGTCCGCCGTCCGGACGGTCGAGAAGCGGTGCGAGATGAGCAGCACGGTCCGTCCCGCGAGCAGGTCCCTGAGGCGCTCGAAGAGGTCGTGCTCGGCGCGGGCGTCCAGGGTTGCGGTCGGCTCGTCGAGGATGACGAACGGCGCGTCGCGGAAGAACGCCCGGGCGAGGGCCACCCGCTGCCACTGGCCGCCGGACAGGTCGGTGCCTCCGGCGAACTCCGGTCCGAGCAGCGTCTCGTAGCCGTCCGGCAGCCCGCGCAGGAACGGGTCCGCCCCCGCGGCGCGCGCGGCGCGCTCGACGGCCCCCCGGTCGCCGGCGCGCTCCGGCCTGCCCAGCGCGATGTTGTCGGACGCCGGCAGCAGGTAGCGCTCGAAGTCCTGGAAGAGCACGGCGACGGAGGCGCGCAGTTCCTCCGGGGCGGCGCTCGCGACGTCGGCCCCGTCGTACAGGATCCGCCCCGACCCCGGCCGGTACAGGTGCGACAGCAGCTTCGCCAGGGTCGTCTTGCCGGAGCCGTTCTCGCCCACCAGCGCGACGACCTGCCCCGCCTTGACCGTGAGGTCGACGCCGTCCAGGGCAGGGCGGGACGCCGCGGGGTAGCGGAACCCGAGGTTCTCGACGGTGAGCACCTGGAACGGCGGCGGCGCCGGCTCGGCGGGCGCCCGCTCCGGGGGCCTGAGGAAAGACCCGAGGTCCCGCACGAACGGCGCCGCCTCGAAGAGCTGGTCGGTGCCCGCCGCGGCCGCGCGGAGGCGGGAGGCCAGCAGCAGGACGGCCGTGGCGGCGGCGCCCGCGTCGGCGGCCGGCATGGCGCCGGTCGCCGCCCGCGCCAGCAGCGGGCCGAGGACCGCGGCGAGCGCGACGCCGCTGACCGCCCGCGCCAGCAGCGTGATGCGCAGCCGGCGGCGCACGGTGCGGCGGATCTCGCCGAGCCGCTCGCGGGTGCGGGCCTCCCAGCGGGACCGCAGGTGCGGGGCCAGGCCGAAGGCGCGGACCTCCGCGGCCGCGCGGCGGCTGGTCAGCACGTCCTGCAGGTAGCTGCGCTCCCGTTCGGCGGGCGTCAGCCGGAACAGCGCGCCGTACAGCACCTGCCCGCTCTTCAGCCCGGCCAGCCACAGCGGCGCCCCCGCGGCCACGGTGGCCGGGACGAGCAGCGGTTCGATCGCGGCGAGGGCGAGCGCCACCCCGGCCGTCGCCATCAGCGCGCCGGTGAGGGACCCGAGGCCCTGGACGACCTGGTGCGGGCGGATCCGCGCGCTCATCGACGCCCGCTCCAGCCGGTTGTGGAACGCGGGCCGCTCGAACTCCTCGAGGTCGACGGCGCAGGCCACGTCCAGGACCCGGCCCATCGCGTACCGGTTGAGCCGCTCGCTCAGCACCTCGTCGCGGGACGAGGCGACCGCGACCGCCACGGCGACGAGGGCGGTCAGGGCGAGCACGACCGCGCCCTGCGCGAGGACGGCCGTGAGGCCGGCGCCGCCGAGCGCCCGGTCCAGCAGCCTCCGCCCGCCGAGGACGGGCAGCACCAGGCCGAGGCCGCCGGCCGCCTGCAGCGCGGTGACGAGCGCGAACTCCCGGGGCGCCGCCGACACCGCGAGGCGGACGGCGCCGAGGACCAGGCCCGGGAGCCGCCGCAGGCCGGCCTGCGGCGGCTCCGACCACTCGGCCGCGGTCACGGGCGGCGGATCGCCCATCAGTAGCCGACCTGCTCCACCTCACCGCGCCGGAACGGGCCGCCCCGCATCAGCAGGTCCGCGATGCGGTCGCCGAGCGGCAGGCCGAGGTCGTTCTGCATCCACATGAACTGGCCGTTCGGGTTCGATTCGAGGAAGACGTGCTCGCCGTCCGGGGTGACGATGAAGTCGACCGCCGCGTAGACGAGCCCGAGCCGGTCCATCAGCGCCTGCGTGCGCCGCACGACGTCCTCCGGCAGCGGCCGGTAGTCGCCGTAGCGCAGCTCGGTGTCGGCGCGCCAGTCGATCCGCGTCCGCTCCGCGCCCTGCGAGTCGATCACGACGGGGAAGTAGGCGTCGCCGATGATCGTGAGCCGGACCTCGTAGGCCTTCTCGATGTACTCCTGGAACTGGCAGAGGGTGTGCCGCACCCGGGGGAGGTGGTCGTGGATCTCCTCGCCGAGCACGGCGGTGTAGAGGCCGGAGGGGAACGCGCCGGGGTAGTGGACCACCCCGCCGCTGAGGGACTTGTAGACGAGCGAGCCCTCGCCCTCCTGCTTGATCAGCCGGGCGACCTCGTCGGGGTCGTTGGTCAGCAGCGTCCGCGGGACGCGGAGCCCCGCCTGCTTGGCGAGCTTGAGCTGGTACGGCTTGAGGTCGGCGACCGCGTCCAGGTCGGGGCGGTTCATCCAGAGGCAGTCGGTCGAGCGCAGGATGCCGCCGATGCCGTGCAGGGCCTCGTGGCGGGCGAACTCGCGTTCGGCCTCGCCCATCTCCTCGCCGAAGTCGAAGGCGGTGGGCCGCCGGTACCAGACGCCGGCCAGGGCGGCCAGGTCGACCTCCCGGTCGATGTCGCCGTCGTGGTGGCGCATCACCGCCCGGTCGGCGCCGTCGAAGTCGGACGTGGTGAAGCTCAGGCTGCGCGGGAAGTAGCTCGTGTCCACCCGGACGACCCGGGCGCCCTTCGCCGTGAGGCTCCGGACGACCGGGTCGACCGTGGGGTCGAAGTCCTGCGTGAGGACCAGGACCTCGGCCTCGCCGCCCACGCGTCAGGCGCACACGTCGTCGAGGATCTTGTCGCCCCACGGCGGCTGGCCTGATCCGGTGGTCGTGTACGAGCTGTACCCGGCGGTGACGTCCTCGCCGTCCGGGCCGACCCAGGTCTGGGTCGCGGGGTCGTAGTGGCCCGCCTGCGGGTCGGCCGCGGGGGCGCCGTCGTCGGGCGTCCCCCACGGGGTGGAGTAGGCGTAGCCGAACGGCCGCTCGTCACCGTCCGGGGTGGGGACGCCCGCCGGATCGAAGCCGGCGTGGTCGGGGGAGATGAAGGCGCGGGTGGTGCGGAGCGCGGGCCTGGTCAGGGTTCCGGGCATGGGCGTGCCTTTCTGCTGGGCGGACGTGCGTGTCCGACATGCGGGCGTGCGTGGGCGGAGCGGTGGCGCCGAGGAGGGCGGGGGAGGGGCGCGGGGCGGCCGCTAGGGGGAGGTCGGCTCGGTGATCCCGATGATCCCCGGGATGTCGCCGGAGAACGTCCAGGTCAGGCTGCTGCGGTCGTAGTGGCCCGCCGCGAGCCTCGTCGTCCGCTCCGGTTCGTGCTCGTCGGGGCGCTCGTAGAGGTAGGCCAGCGGGGCGCGGGGGCTGGTGCGGGTCCGGGCCCGGGACTCGGTCGGCCTGGCCCGGACGACCAGGTCACCGCCGTCGAGTTCGGGCGGGTCGAGACGAAGGAAGGGGGGCGGGTCCAGCGGGCCGGTGCCGCGGGTCATGACTGCGGGCCTCCAGGAGATCACCGGCGATCACAAGATCAAAGTGACATGGATCACGGGGCTCGGCAAGGCGCGATCTTGTCCGTATCCGGCCAGCGGACGGAGGGTGCCGCCATAGCCGTTCCGTCATAGCGGCCGGGGGATTCGGTATTTGCCAGGCATAGCTTCGCGGGTGAGTATCGGGGGGTCGAGCCACGCGGGAGGGAAGCGGATGAAGGCTGAGCACTACGTCGGCGGGGTGTTCCGTTCGGACGGTCCGGCCTTCCCCCTCATCGCGCCGGTGGACGGCACCGAGCTGGGCGCCGTCCCCGAGGCCACGCGGGAGGTCGTGGACGACGCCGTGGCCGCGGCCCGTGCCGCGCTGAAGGGCCCCTGGGGCGCGATGGCCGCCGAGGAGCGGGCCGCGGCGCTGCGGCGCGTCGCCGACGGCGTCCAGGCGCGGTTCGAGGAGTTCGTCGACGCCGAGGTCGCCGACACCGGCAGGCCCCGCGCGTTCGCCGAGACCGTCGACGTGCCGCGCGCCGTCGGCAACTTCCGCGCCTACGCCGACCTGCTGTACGGGCGCCCGGAACGGGCCTACACCACGCGGGTCCCGGGGTGGAGCTCGGGGACGGGCGAGGCGCTCAACTACACCGTGCGCCGGCCGCTCGGGGTGGTGGCGGTCGTCTCGCCGTGGAACCTCCCGCTGCTGCTGTCGACCTGGAAGATCGCGCCCGCGCTCGCGTGCGGGAACGCCGTGGTGGCCAAGCCGTCGGAGGAGACGCCCTCCACCGCGACGCTGCTCGCCCGGGTGATGGACGACGCGGGCCTTCCCCCTGGCGTGTTCAACCTGGTGCACGGGCACGGCCCCGGCGCGGCCGGGGAGTTCCTCACCGGGCACCCCGGGGTGGACGCGATCGCGTTCACCGGCGAGTCGGCCACCGGCGCCGCGATCATGCGCAACGCCGCCGACCACGTCACCCCCGTCTCGTTCGAGCTGGGCGGCAAGAACCCCGCGCTCGTCTTCGCCGACGCCGACCTGGACGCCGCCGTCGACGGCACGGTCCGCTCCTGCTTCACCCACTCCGGGCAGATCTGCCTGTGCACCGAGCGCGTCTACGTGGAGCGCCCCGTCTTCGAGGAGTTCGTCTCGAGGCTCGGCGAGCGGGCCCGCGCGCTGGACGGCTACGGGCCGATGATCTCGGCCGGGCACCGCGACAAGGTCCTGTCGTACCTCCGGCTCGCCCGCGAGGAGGGCGCCACGGTCGTCGCCGGCGGCGGCGCCCCCGAGTTCGGGGACGCGCGGGACGGCGGCTTCCACGTCCAGCCGACCGTCCTCACCGGGCTCCCCGAGACCGCCCGGGCCGTGCGGGAGGAGATCTTCGGGCCGGTCTGCCACGTCGCGCCGTTCGACACCGAGGACGAGGCCCTCGCGCTCGCCAACGACAGCCCCTACGGGCTCGCCGCCACGGTGTGGACGCGGGACCTGTCGCGCGCCCACCGGGTGGCGCCGCGTGTCGAGACCGGGATCGTCTGGGTGAACTGCTGGAACCTGCGCGACCTGCGCACCCCGTTCGGCGGCGTCAAGGCGTCCGGGATCGGCAGGGAGGGGGGAGAGTACTCCCTGGACTTCTTCTCCGAGCCCGTCAACGTCTGCGTCCAGATCTGAGAGCGAGCCACGTGACCACGAACATCGACGCCGCCGCCGAGCGACTCCTCGGCGCCTACGCCGGCGGCACGCCGTGCGCGCCCGTACGCGACCTGATCGGTACGGCGGACGACGCCTACGCCGTCCAGGACCGGCTGACCGACCGCTGGCTGGGGGAGGGGCGCCGCCTCGCCGGCCGCAAGATCGGCCTGACGTCGCGCGCCGTCCAGGCGCAGATCGGGGTGGACAGCCCCGACTTCGGGATGCTGTTCGCCGACATGGCCGTCCCCGACGGGGAGGAGGTCCCCGCCGGCGCCGTGCTCCAGCCGCGCGCCGAGGCGGAGGTCGCCCTCGTGCTGGAGCGCGACCTGACCCACGAGCGGCACACCGCCGCCGACGTGATCCGCGCGACGGCGTTCGCGCTGCCCGCCATCGAGGTGGTGGGCAGCCGCGTCCGCGACTGGGACATCACGCTCGCCGACACGGTCGCCGACAACGCCTCCTCCGGCATGTACGCGCTGGGCAACCGGCCCGTCCCGCTCAAGGACGTCGACCTGCGCCTGTGCGGGATGGTGATGGAGCGCCGCGGCGAGCAGGTCTCGACCGGCAACGGCGCCGCCTGCCTCGGGCATCCGCTGAACGCCGCGCTCTGGCTCGCCGACACCCTCGTCCGCGTGGGCCGCCCGCTGCGCGCGGGCGACACCGTCCTGACCGGCGCGCTCGGCCCGGTGGTCCCGGCCGGCCCGGGCGACGTGTTCGAGGCGCGCATCGACGGGCTCGGCGACGTCCGCGTCGCGTTCGGCAAGGAGGAGTCCTGATGGTGGACGTGCACGCCCTCGCGGCGGCGCTCGACGACGCCGCCCGGGACGTCCGGGCGATCCCCAAGCTGACCGCCCGGACTCCGCTGGACGTCGCCACGGCGTACGCGGTGCAGCGCGCCGGGATCGAGCGGCGGCGCCGCAGGGGCGAGCGGCTCGCCGGGGTGAAGATGGGGTTCACCAGCCGCGCCAAGATGGTCCAGATGGGCGTGGACGACGTCATCTGGGGCCTGCTGACCGACGGCATGGCCGCCGAGGGGGCGGTGGACGTGTCCCGCCTCGTCCATCCGCGGATCGAGCCCGAGATCGCCTACCTGATCGGGCGGGAGGTCCGCTCCGCCGCCGAGGTCGAGTCCGCCGTGGCCGGCGTCGCGGTCGGGTTCGAGGTGCTCGACTCCCGCTACGAGGACTTCGCGTTCACGCTCCCGGACGTCATCGCCGACAACGCCTCGGCGGCGCGGTTCGGCGTCGGCGCCTGGCACGCGCCTCGCGACCTGTCCAACGCCGGGCTGCTGCTGGAGATCGACGGGCGGCCGGTGCAGACGGGCTCGTCCGCCGCGATCCTCGGGGACCCGGCGCGGTCGCTGCGGGCGGCGGCCCGGCTCGCGCTCGGCGCCGGGATGACTTTGGAGCCGGGCTGGATCGTCCTCGCCGGCGCCGCGACGGCCGCCGTCCCGCTGCCGAAGGACGCCCACGTCCGGGTCGTCGGGGCGGGCCTGGGCGCCGTGGAGGTGACGACCTGATGGACGACGCGATCCTCGTCGAGGGCAAGGCCCCGCCGCGCGGCCGGTTCCCGCACCTGCGGCGGGCGGGCGACCTGGTGTTCGTGTCCGGGACGAGCTCGCGCCGCCCGGACGGGACGTTCGCCGGGGCGAGCGCCGACGCGATGGGCGTGACCGACCTCGACGTCCGGGAGCAGACCCGCGCCGTCATCGAGAACATCCGCGACCTGCTGGAGGCGGCGGGCGGCGGCCTGTCCGACGTCGTCAGCGTGACCACCTACCTGGTGAGCATGAACGACTTCGGCGGCTACAACGAGGTCTACGGGGAGTACTTCGACGAGACCGGCCCCGCCCGCACGACCGTCGCCGTCCACCAGCTCCCGCACCCGCACCTGCTCATCGAGATCTCGTGCGTCGCGCACATCCCGCAGGCGACGCGGACCGGAAAGGAGGGCGGAGCATGACCCTGCCCCAGCTGTCGTTCGGACGGCCGTTCAACTTCGACGCCTGGATCGAGGAGCACCGCGACCTGCTGAAGCCGCCGGTCGGCAACGTGCAGGTCTTCGACGACGCCGGGTTGATCATCATGGTGGTCGGCGGCCCCAACCAGCGCACCGACTTCCACGACGACCCGACCGAGGAGTTCTTCTACCAGCTCAAGGGCAACATGGTGCTGCGGGTCATGGAGGAGGAGGGCCGCCCGCCCACCGACCTGCAGATCAACGAGGGCGACGTCTTCCTGCTGCCCGCGCACGTCCGGCACTCGCCGCAGCGGCCTGAGCCCGGGTCGATCGGCCTCGTCGTGGAGATCCCGCGCCCCGAGGGCCTCACGGAGGCGTTCGAGTGGTACTGCACCGAGTGCCACCACCTCGTCCACCGCGCCGAGCTCCAGGTCCGCTCGATCGTGGACGACCTGCCGCCCGCCTTCGAGGGCTTCTACGGCGGCGACAGGAAATGCCCGAACTGCGGCGCGGTGCACCCGGGCCGGCAGTGGCCGCGGTCCATGACCCCGACGACGGCGCCCCGTGTCTGACGGGGCCTCGGTGACGGTCTTCGACGTCCACACGCACGTCTTCCCGGTGATCGGCCGCGACGAGGGGCGGTTGCTCGCCGACGAGGGCCAGCCGTGGCTGCGCGTCGACGGCGGAGGCGCCGGCATGATGATGTGCGGCGACGCCGAGTACCGGCCCGTCGGGGAGGCGCTCTGGGACGCCGCGCGCCGCGTGGCCGACATGGACGCCGCCGGCGTCGACCGGCAGGCCGTCTCGTCCACGCCGCTGATGTTCGGGTACGCGGCCGAGCCGTCCCGCGCCGCCGACTGGTGCGACTTCGTGAACGAGCGCATCCTGGCGTTCTGCTCGGACGTCCCCGACCGGCTCCTGCCGCTCTGCCAGGTGCCGCTCCAGGATCCGGAGCTCGCCTGCGAGGTCGCCAAGCGGGCCGCCGCCGCCGGGCACCGCGGCGTCCACATCGGCAACCACGTCGGCGACCGCAACCTCGACGACGAGGGGACCACGGCGTTCCTCGCGTACTGCGCGGAACTCGGCCTGCCGGTCCTGGCGCACCCGTGGGACATGCTCGGCGCCGACCGGATGCGCGGCCACATGCTGCCGTGGCTGTCCGGCATGCCCGCCGAAACGCAGCTGAGCATCCTCGGGCTGATGCTGTCGGGGGCGTTCGAGCGGCTCCCCGAGTCCCTGCGGCTGTGCTTCTGCCACGGCGGCGGCAGCTTCGCCTTCCTGCTCGGGCGGGCCGACAACGCCTGGCACCGCCGCGACATCGTGCGCGCCGACTCGCCGCGTCCCCCGTCGGAGTACGTCGGCCGGTTCCACGTCGACTCGGCCGTGTTCGACCCGCGCGCGCTGCGGCTGCTCGTGGACGTGATGGGTCCCGAACGCGTCATGCTCGGCACCGACTACCCGTTCCCGCTCGGCGAGAAGGACCCGGGCGCGACGATCCGGGCGTGCCCCGGCCTGGACGGCGCCGAGCGCGCCCTGCTGCTCGGCGGCAACGCGGAGGCGTTCTTCGCGCCCGCCCACGACCTGGTGACCACCGAAGGAATGACGCAGTGACCCTGGAGGACGAGGCGCGGCGCCTCGACGAGACCGATCCGCTGCCCACGCTGCGCGGGGAGTTCCTCGTCCCGCCCGCGCCCGGCGGGCCCTACGCGGAGGCCGCGTACTTCGCGGGCAACTCCCTCGGGCTCCAGCCGAGGAGCGTGGCGGGGCGGCTCCGCGAGGAGCTGGACGACTGGGCGCGGCTCGCCGTCGAGGCCCACACGCAGGGGCGCCGCCCCTGGGTGGACTACCACGAGCTGCTGCGCGGGCCCGCCGCCCGCCTCGTGGGCGCGCTGCCGCACGAGGTCGTCGCGATGAACTCGCTGACGGTGAACCTGCACCTGATGATGGCGAGCTTCTACCGGCCCGCCGGTACGCGGACCCGCATCCTCATCGAGGACGCGGCGTTCCCGTCCGACTCCTACGCGGTGGCGAGCCAGGCCGTCCACCACGGCCTCGACCCGGCCGGGACGGTCGTGCGGCTCAGGCCCCGCGACGGCGAGGACGTCCTGCGCACCGAGGACGTCCTCGCGTACCTCGACCGGGAGGGCGGCACGGTCGCGCTGGTCCTGCTCGGCGGGGTCAACTATCTGACCGGGCAGCTCATGGACATGGCGGCGATCACCAAGGCGGGCCGGGCCGCGGGCGCGGTCGTCGGGTGGGACCTCGCCCACGCCGCCGGGAACGTCCCCCTGCGGCTGCACGACTGGGACGTGGACTTCGCAGCCTGGTGCACCTACAAGTACCTCAACGGCGGTCCCGGCGCCGTCGCGGGATGCTTCGTCCACGAGCGGCACGTCCGGGACGCCTCCGTGCCGAAGCTGGCGGGCTGGTGGGGCACCGACCCCGCCGTCCGTTTCCGGATGGACCCCGACATCGCGCCGCCCGCCTCCGCCGACGCCTGGCAGCTGTCCAACCCGCCGATCATGGCGCTCGCCCCGGTGCTGGCCTCCCTGGAGATCTTCGACCGGGTGGGGATGGACGCGCTGCGCGCCAGGAGCGAGCGCCTGACCGGCTACCTGGCGGACCGGCTCGCCGAGGCCGGCGCCGAGGTCGTCACGCCGTCCGACCCGGCGGCGCGCGGCGCGCAGTTGTCGGTGCGGGTGCCGGACGCGGTCGGGCTCGTCCGGCGGCTCGCCGAGGCGCACGGTGTCGTCGCCGACGCGCGCGAGCCCGATGTCGTCCGTTTCGCGCCCGTCCCGCTGTACTGCACCTTCCACGACTGCCACCGCGCCGCGGCGGCCCTCGCGGATCTTCTTTAGGTGTGTCGGTGCATGGGTCCGCCCGGCATCGGGTAAGTTCGTCTGCGTTGCACGATGGTGTCGGCCCGGCCGGCCGGCGCCAAGCAGTCTCGAAGCGTTTTCTCCGGGTGACCGGCGGGCGTGAGTGAGTCCGCTTGCAGCCCGGCCCCGCCGACCGGCGGGCCGGAGACGTTTTACCCGGAAGGGAAAGACCATGGCCGAAGGCACCGTGAAGTGGTTCAACGCTGAGAAGGGCTTCGGGTTCATCGCGCCCGACGGCGGCGGCCCCGACGTGTTCGTCCACTACTCGGCGATCACGACCAACGGCTACCGCAGCCTCGACGAGAACCAGCGCGTCGGGTTCGAGATCACCCAGGGCCAGAAGGGCCCGCAGGCCGAGGGCGTCTACCCGCTCTAAGGTCCTGCCGGATCTCAGCTGAGGCCGGGGGCGCTCGCGCGTTCCCGGCCTTTCGCATGTCCACCGGCCGGCTCACGCGTTCGCGCGCTCGACCGAGGCCACTTCCAGACAGGCCCTAGGACACGGCCCGCTCGGCGCGGCCGGCGGGCTCGGCCGCCGGCGCCGCGGTCGCGCCGCCGTGCGTGTTCAGCGCCCCGGCCGTCACGGTCATCACCGCGACCACGCACGTGATGAGCGCGAACGCGGCCGGGTAGGACAGCGCTCCGGCCGTCCAGCCGGTGATGGCGGGCGCGGTCAGGCCCGACAGGTAGGTGATCGTCGCGACGCCCGCCACGCCCTCGCCCGGGGTGGCGCCGGCGGCGCCCGCCGCCGCGAACACCAGCGGCACGACCGTCGCCACGCCGACGCCGAGCAGCGCGAACCCGGCGATGGCGGGCCAGGGCGCGCGGGACGCCACGACCAGCGCGCCGCCGAGGACCGCCACCACGCCCCCGCACCGGACCACCCGGGCCGGGCCGAGCCGCCGCACCAGCCGGTCGCCGAGCAGCCGCGTCCCGGCCATGCAGGACATGAAGACCGTGTAGGCGGCGGCCGCCAGGCCGGGGCCCGCGTCCGCGACCTCGGTCAGGTAGACGGCCGTCCAGTCGGCGCTGGCGCCCTCGGCGAACGTGGCGCAGAACCCGACGACGCCGATGGCCAGAACGGCCCGGGTCGGCAGTGCGAAGCGGCGCGGCGCCGGGGCGCCGGGGGACGGGCGCGCGTGCAGCAGCCCGCGCCCGGCCGGCGCGCCCACCGCCAGCAGTACGGCGGCGACCAGGCCGAGGTGCAGCCGGGCGTCGATCCCCGCGTGCGCGGCCAGGATGCCGGTGCCGCCCGCGATGAGACTGCCGACGCACCACAGGCCGTGCAACCCGGACATGACGGGCTTCCCCAGGTGCCGCTCCACCGACACCGCGTGCGCGTTCATCACCACGTCGGACATGCCCGCGGTGGCCCCGAACAGCAGCATCGCCGCGAACAGGAAGGCGGGGGCGGGGGCCAGCGCGGGCAGCGCCCCGGCGGCGCACCAGGCCGCGATCAGCAGGCGGGTGGCCCGGCGCTCGCCGATCCGGTGCGCGATGCGGCTCGCGGTCGGCATGCCGATGAACGCGCCGATGGACGGGCAGAGCAGCGCCGCGCCGAGCATGGCGGGCGACAGGTCGAGCCGGTCCTGGATCCAGGGGATGCGGGTGGCGAGGGTGCCGGCGACGGCGCCGTGCAGAGCGAACACGACCGCGATGGCGCGGTGGGGGGAGTTCATGGTCCTAGAAACTAACAGGCAGGCTTCCTGATGAAAAGCGCATCACGCAGGTTCCCTGCCTACTACGATGGGCGGCGTGAAGACCGCCGACCCGACGATGGCCCGCGCGATCAACGACCGGCTGGCCCTCGACCTGCTGCTGGAGCGCGGGCCGCTGACCGCGCCGCAGCTGCGGACGCTGACCGGGCTGTCGCGGCCTACGGTGTCCGACCTGATCGAGCGGCTGCGGGCCGGCGGGCTGATCGAGGCGGCGGGGGAGACCGGCGCCGACCGGCGCGGGCCGAACGCGCGCCTCTACGGCCTGGTCGCGGACCGCGCCCACGTCGCCGGGGTGGACCTGCGCCGCGACGCCGTGCACGTCAGCGTCGCCGACATCGCGGGGAACCCGGCGGGATCGGCGTCCCGGCCGCTGCCCCCGTCGCCCGACCTGTGCGCCGTCGTCGCCGGCGCGGTGACCGAGGCGGCGGGCGGACGCACCCTGCACACGCTGGTGCTCGGCACCCCTGGGCTGATCGACCCGCGCACCGGGCGTGCGACCGACAGCGGCGTCCCGGGCGGCCGCCCCGACCTCGGCGCGGCCCTGCGCGACCGGCTGGGTGCGCCGGTGCGGGTGGAGAACGAGGTCAACCTCGGCGCCATCGCCGAGCACCGGGAGGGCGCGGCGGAGGGCCGCGACGACTTCGCGCTCCTCTGGCTGGACGACGGCGTCGGCGGGGCGCTCGTCCTGGACGGCCGGCTGCGGCGCGGCGCCTCCGGCGGCGCGGGCGAGGTGGGCCTGCTGAAGGTCGGCGGGACGGACTTGTGCGCCCTCCTCGACGGGGCGGCCGTGGCGGGCCTGGGCGACGAGGCGATCGCCGGGCGCATCGCCGAGGCGGTGTTCGTGCTCGTCGCCGTTCTCGACCCCGGGCTCGTCGTGCTCGGCGGGGCGCTCGGCCGCGCGGGCGGCGACCGGCTCGCCGGCCTGGTCGCCGCGAAGCTCGCCCTGCTCAGCCCGGCCGCCACCGAGGTGCGGCCAAGCCTCGTCGAGGGTGACGCCGTGCTGCGCGGCGCGGTGCTGACCGCCCTGGACGTGGTCCGCGACGACGTCTTCGGCTAGATGCGCCCCGGCCGGCGGCCGCCCGGCCGCGCGCCCCTCACGCCTTCGGCAGGCGCTCGCCCGCCCGGAGCCGGTCCAGGCCGAGCCAGATGAACTCCACGGCCATCTGCTCGGCGCGCTCGCGCGGCGTGTCGGGATGCTCCAGCCACCACGACACCATCGACAGCATCGACCCGTACATCAGCGGGACGAGCAGCCGCGCCCGCCGCTCGTTCACCGCGAGCGCCGCCGGCGACAGCGCCGGGTCGGCCCTGCGGCGGCGCAGCAGCAGGTCGGCGAACGCGGTCCCGAGCCGGTCGCGCAGCTCCCGCAGCTCCAGGCCCACCTCGGGCTTGTCGAGGTGCCGGACCACGAGGGCCCACGCGTCGGGCTCCTCGGTGGCGTAGTCGAACAGCACCCGGATCATCGCCCGGATGCCGTCGGCCGAGCCGTGCGCGGCGAGCACGGCCCGGTTCAGCCTGCCGGTGAGCTCGGCGACGATGGCCTCGGTGACCTCGGCGAACAGCTCCTCCTTGGAGGTGAAGTGCTGGTACAGCAGCGCCTTGGACACCTGCGCCCCCGACGCCACGTGCTCCATCTGGGTCAGGTGGTAGCCGCGGCGGCCGAACTCCGCCAGCGCCGTCTGGAGCAGCTGCTCGCGCCGCCGGGCGTGCGGCATGCGCCGCCGCGCGCCCGGCGCCGCCTCCCCCGTGCCGCCGGTCATGTGCCGAGGTACCCGCCGAGCTCGGCGCGGGCCACGCTCCGCACGTGGACCTCGTCCGGGCCGTCCGCGAGGCGCAGCGTGCGCAGCCCGGCCCACATCGCGGCGAGCGGGGTGTCGTCGCTGACGCCGGCGCCGCCGTGCACCTGGATCGCCCGGTCGACCACCTCCAGCGCGACCCGCGGGGCGATCACCTTGATCGCCGCGACCTCGGACCGGGCCGCCTGCACGCCCTGCTTGTCGATCAGCCAGGCGGTCTTGAGGGTGAGCAGCCGGGCCTGCTCGATCGCCATCCGCGACTCGGCGATCTGCTGGCGCACCACGCCCTGCCTGGCCAGCGGCCCGCCGAAGGCGACCCGCGACACCGCGCGCTCGCACATCAGCTCCAGCGCCCGCTCGGCCATCCCGATCGCGCGCATGCAGTGGTGGATACGGCCGGGGCCGAGGCGGGCCTGCGCGATGGCGAAGCCGCCGCCCTCCTCGCCGACCAGGTTCTCCACGGGGACGCGGACGTCGGTGAAGGTGATCTCGCAGTGGCCGTGCTGGTCCTGGTAGCCGAACACGGGCAGCGGCCGGACGACCTCCACCCCCGGGGCGTCGAGCGGCACGAGCACCATCGACTGCTGCCGGTAGGGGTGCCCCTCGGGGTCCGTCTTGCCCATCACGATCATGATCTTGCAGCGCGGGTCGGCGGAACCGCTGATCCACCACTTGCGGCCGTTGACGACGTAGTGGTCGCCGTCGCGCACGATGCTGGTGGAGATGTTGGTGGCGTCCGAGCTCGCCACGTCCGGCTCGGTCATCGCGAACGCGCTGCGGATCTCGCCGTTCAGCAGCGGCGCGAGCCAGCGCTCCTTCTGCTCGGGCGTGCCGAACAGGTGCAGCACCTCCATGTTGCCGGTGTCGGGCGCCGCGCAGTTGATGGCCTCCGGCGCCAGGGCGGGGGAGCGGCCCGTGACCTCGGCGAGGGAGGCGTAGTCGGTGACCGAGAGGCCGTGTGCGGGGTCCTCGCAGTCGGGAAGGAACAGGTTCCACAGGCCGCGTCCGCGCGCCTCCACCTTGAGGTCCTCCACGACCTGGGGGACGTGGTGCTCGCGGCCCGCCGCGCGCAGCTCGGCCCGCTGGGCCGCGTAGACCGGCTCGGCCGGGTAGACGTGGGAGTCCATGAAGTCCTGGAGGCGGCCGAGGTGGTCCCGGGCCCGCTCGCTCAAACCGAAGTCCATTCCGCTAGAGTAACTGACGAGTCAGTTACTTCGGGAGGAGTCCCCCATGGCACCCTTCGACGGCACCGGCAAGGTCGCGCTGATCACGGGCGGGTCCAACGGCATCGGGGCCGCGGTGGCGCGCCGCCTGGCCCGCGAGGGCGCGCGCGTCGTGCTCGCCGACGTCGACGCGGAGGCCGGGGACGCGCTCGCGAGGGAGCTGGACGGCGCGTTCGTCCGCTGCGACGTGCGCGAACCGGCCGACAGCGAGGCCGCCGTCGCGGCCGCCGTCGACCGCTTCGGGGGCCTGGACGTGGCGTTCCTCAACGCCGGGGTGGCAGGTGGCGGGGGCGTCGGCGACGACTTCGACCTCGCCGCGTACCGGCGGGCCATGGGGATCAACCTCGACGGCGTCGTGTTCGGCGCGCACGCCGCGCTGCCCGCGCTGCGCGCCCGGGGCGGCGGCGACATCGTCGCCACCGCGAGCATGGCCGCGCTCACCGCGACGCCGTTCGACCCGGTCTACGGCGCCAACAAGGCGGCCGTGGTCGGGCTCGTCCGCGCCCTCGGCCCCACGTTCGCCGGGGAGGGCGTCCGCGTGAACGCCCTGTGCCCCTCTTTCGCCGACACCGACATCCTCACCCCCCTCAAGGGGCACCTCCAGGAGACCGGATTCCCGATCCTGGAGGTGGGGGACGTGGTCGAGGCGTTCATGCGGATCCTGGACGCCGGCGGCGCGGGCGAGGCCTGGTACGTGGTGCCCGGCCGCACGCCCGAGCCGTTCCGCTTCCGCGGCGTGCCCGGACCCCGCTGAGCATCCGAGAGCTTCCTAGGAGAGTCATGCGCGCCATACAGATCACCGAGTTCGGCGGGCCCGAGGTCCTGACCGTCACCGAGCTTCCCGAGCCGGCCGCCGGGCCGGGGCACCTGCTCATCGACGTCTCGCGGGCCGGCATCAACTACGCCGACACCCACCAGGCCGAGAACAGCTACCTCTCGGAGTCCACGCTGCCGATGGTGCCGGGCGGCGAGGTCGTGGGCACCACGCCCGACGGCCGCCGCGTCGTCGCGCTCGTCGGCACCGGCGGCTACGCGGAGAAGGCCGTCGCCCCCGAGGCTCTGGCCTGGGACGTCCCGGAAGGGATCGACGACGTCACCGCCCTCGGCATGATCGTCCAGGGCGCTTCGGCGTGGGTGCTGCTGCGCCGCAGCGTCCACCTGGAGCCCGGCGAGTCGGTCGTCGTGCACGCCGCCGCGGGCGGGGTCGGGACGATCGCCGTGCAGCTCGCCAAGGCCTGGGGCGCCGGGCGGGTCATCGCCACCGCCTCCTCCGAGAGCAAGCGGCGGCTCGCCCTCGACCTCGGGGCCGACGTCGCGATCGACGCGGGCGTGCCCGACCTCACCCAGGCGCTCATCGACGCCAACGGGGGCAGGCGCGTCGACACCGTCCTGGAGATGACCGGCGGCACGGTGACCGACCAGAGCCTGCGCGCCCTGGCCCCGTTCGGCCGCCTCGCCTTCTACGGCATGGCGTCGCGCACGGAGCCCTCGCCCGTCCGGCCCGCCACGCTCATGTCGCACTCCACCACGATCTCCGGCATGTGGCTGGCGCACGTCTTCCAGCTCCCGGGCAACGTGATGCGCCAGGCGCTGGACGAGCTGTTCACCCTCGCGGCGGACGGCGGGATCCGCGTCGTCGCCGGCGGCGAGTACGGGCTCAGCGAGGTGCGAAGCGCCCACGAGGACCTGCGCGCCCGCCGCACCACCGGCAAGCTCGTCCTCGACCCGTCGCGCTGAGCCGCCGCCGGCCGGCTAGCCGACGAGGCCGTTCTCGTAGGCGTAGACGACGGCCTGGGTGCGGTCGCGCAGCCCGAGCTTGGTCAGCACGTGCCCGACGTGCGTCTTGACCGTCTGCTCGGCCAGCACCAGCTCGGCGGCGACCTCGGCGTTGGACAGGCCGCGCGCCATGAGCCGCAGCACGTCCAGCTCGCGCGGCGTCAGGCCCGCGGTCGCCTTCGGGCTCGGCCGCTGGTGCCGGCGGCGGCGCGCGAAGTCGCCGATCAGCCGGCGGGTGATGGACGGGGCGAGCAGCGCGTCGCCCGCCGCCACGACCCGCACGCCGTTCACCAGGTCCGCGGCCGAGGCGTCCTTCAGCAGGAACCCGCTGGCCCCCGAGCCGAGCGCCTCGTAGACGTACTCGTCGAGGTCGAAGGTGGTCAGGACGAGCACCTTGGGCCGGGCGTCGGCCGGGTCCGCGTCCGGGTCGGGGGAGCCGGCCAGCTCGGCGGTGGCGGCCAGGCCGTCCATCTCCGGCATCCGGATGTCCATGACGACCACGTCCGGGTCCAGCCGGCGGGCCATCTCCACGGCCTCGCGGCCGTTGCCCGCCTGCCCGATCACCTCGATCCCCGGGTCGGAGGACAGCAGCGCCGCGAGCCCGTCGCGGATCATCACCTGGTCGTCGGCGATCAGCACCCGAATCGTCACGGCACAACCCTAAGGGCAGGCTGATCGGCTCGCCCCCGACTAGTCCGGATCACCGTAGGGCAGTGCGGCGACGACCGCCCAGCCGGCGCCCTCGCGCGGGCCGGCCTCGAGGCTGCCGTCGAGCATCGCGACCCGTTCGCGCATGCCGACCAGGCCGTGGCCGCCGCCGTGCGACTCCTCCGGCGTGCTGCGGGCGCCGTCGTCGGTGACCGACACCGTCAGCTCCTCGGCGCCGTACCGCACCTCGACGTGCACGCGGGAGCCCGGCGCGTACCGGGCGGCGTTGCTCAGCGACTCCTGCACGATCCGGTACGCCGACAGGTCGACCCCGGCGTGCAGGGGGCGCGGCATCCCGACGACGGCGCTCGCGACCGACAGCCCGGAGCGCCGGGCCGCGCCGACCAGGTCGTCCAGCCGCTCCAGGCCGGGCTGCGGGGCGCGCTCGGCGCCCTCGTCGTCGGCGCGCAGCAGCCCGACGACCCGCCGCGTCTCGGTGAGGGCCTCGCGGGCCGCGTCCCGGACGACCTCGAACGTCTGCCGTGCCGCGTCCGGCAGCTCAGGGATCTTGTAGGGGGCGGCCTCCGCCTGCATCGCGATCACCGACATGTGGTGGGCGACGACGTCGTGCAGCTCGCGGGCGATGCGGGCCCGCTCCTCCAGCACCGCCTGCCGCGCGAGGTCGCGCTGGTGCTGTTCCTCGCGCCATCGCAGCTCCTCCACGGCCGAATGGCGCCCGCCGACCGCGTCGCCGAAAGTCAGCGCGACCGCCGCGAGCCCGGCCAGGATCATGCCGAACCAGCCGGGCATCCCGTACAGCACGGCGGGCGCCAGGACCCCGGCGATGGTCACCGCGCCGACGCCGACGGTGGTCTGCCGGGCCGCGCCGACGCCGACGAAGAACAGGATGACGATCAGCGCGAGGATCGCCGTCACGGGCCACGGCATGAAGCCCTCGCCGTGCCGGACGACGACCGTCAGCAGCAGCCCGGCCGCCGCGAACCGCCAGGCGGCCAGGGGCCAGCGGGCCGCGAACAGCAGCGGCATCGCCTGCAGCGCGCCGAGGGGCCAGGCCAGCTGGGCGTTGAGCCGGTACTGCGTGACGGAGATGGCGATGGCCCCGGCCGTGAAGCCGAGGGCCATGACCGTCAGGACGAGCAGGATCGGGATGCGCAGCGCGGGATGGGCGGGCAGCAGGGTGACGGCCGGCTCGTCACGGCCGGGCAGGAGGGCGGCGCGGACCCCCGCGGCCAGCCGGGTGCGGCCCGCGGTCGCGGGGCGGTCTGGATCGTTCATTTGGCTGCGAGCCTAGAACGCCCGGCCCCCCGGCGGCCTGACCCCGGGGAGGGAGATCCGATCCAGCCCCTGGGTATCAGCCCTGGGCAGCGCCCGTCCCGGTGCGGAGGGGCGGTAAACAGCTATTTCCGATTGACTTTATAGGGAACCTGGGCCACGCTGGTCCCCGTGCCGATCTCCGGACTTCGCTACGAGCGCCTCCACGTCGACCTGCGCCGCCAGGCCAGCGCGCTGTGTCGCCGCCCGTCCCGCCGAGCGCGACGAGGAATGGCAGCACACCGCTAGGAGAGCGACCGCATGACCGTCACCACGACCGGCCTCACCCTGCCCGCGCCCGAAGGCGCCCCGTTCACCCCCCGGCGCCTCGCCGAGCGGGCGCGCGGGCTCGCCGCCGACCCGGGGGAGTGGCTGCTCCGGGTCCGGCTCGACCCGCGCGGACGCTGGTACGAGCGCGTCCACCAGGACGCCGACCACGAGATCTGGCTGATCAGCTGGCTGCCCGGCCAGTCCACCGGCTTCCACGACCACGGCGACTCCGCGGGCGCGTTCGCGGTCGCCCTCGGGACCCTGGAGGAGCAGCGCGCCAACGCCGCGCACCGGATCGGGACCGCGCGCGGCGTCGGCGCCGGGCAGGCCCACTGCTTCGGGCCCGGGTACGTCCACGACGTGCGCAACACCTCGGAGGCGCCCGCCGTGAGCGTCCACGTCTACTCGCCGCCGCTCAGCGCGATGCGCCGGTACGACGTGGACGCGGGCGGCGGCCTGGTCCGGCTCGCCGACGAGTCCGCCGCCGACTGGTGAGGACCCGCCGCCCCGGGGCGCCGATCTTGCGGTGATCGCCGGGGCGGCGGACACTGCGGGAATGACCGACCTGAGCCATCCGATCTTCGCCCGCCTCTATCCGCGGCTGGACGCCGGCTGCGCCAAGGTGGGCGGCGACGCGTGCCGCGCGGAACTGCTGGCCGGGGCGTCCGGCCGCGTGGTGGAGGTGGGCGCCGGCTACGGGGCCAACTTCCCGCACTACCCGCCCGAGGTCACCGAGGTCGTCGCCGTCGAACCCGAGCCGCGGCTGCGCGCCAAGGCCGCCCACGCCGCGAGCCGCGCGCCGGTCCCGATCACGGTGCGCCCCGGCCTCGCCGAGGACCTCGACCTCGACGACGCGTCGTTCGACGTGGCGGTGGCCTCGCTCGTGCTCTGCTCGGTCCGCGACCCCGTCCGGGCGCTGGCCGAGCTGCGGCGCGTGCTCAAGCCGGGCGGCGAGCTGCGCTACTACGAGCACGTGCGGGGCAGCACCCCCGGGAAGGTGCGGTTCCAGCGCTACGCCGACCTGCTGTGGCCGTTCTTCGCCGCGGGCTGCCACCTCACCCGCCCGACGAGCGAGTACATCGCCGGCAGCGGCTTCACCGTGAGCCGCGAGCGGCGGTTCGAGTTCCCCGAGCCGAGCCGGACCAACCCGGCCTCGCCGCACGTGCTCGGAACGGCCGTCCGCGACTGACCGGACGGCGCCCGCATAAGGTCCGGCTCGCGGGGAAGATCGGGCTCCATGACGGCAGCGGGCAGCGGACCGAGGCAGGCGGACGAGCGCCGCGAGGACGGGGCGCCGCACTCGGCGGTGGTGGCGGCGCTGCTCGCGGGGGCCGCGGCCCTCGGCGGGTTCCTGTTCGGCTACGACTCATCGGTGATCAACGGGACGGTCGACGCGCTCAAGCAGGAGTTCGGCCTCGGCGGCTTCGCGGTCGGCTTCGTGGTCTCCGCCGCGCTGCTCGGCTGCGCCGCCGGCGCCTGGTTCGCGGGGCCGCTCGGCGACCGGATCGGCCGGGTGCGGGTGATGCTCATCGCCGCGGGGCTGTTCGTGGTCAGCTCGCTCGGCTCCGCGCTCGCCTTCAACGCGGTCGACCTCACCGTCTGGCGGCTGGTCGGCGGCCTCGCCATCGGCGCCGCGTCGGTGATCGCGCCCGCCTACATCGCCGAGATCGCCCCGGCCGAGCTGCGCGGCCGGCTGGGCTCGCTGCAGCAGATGGCGATCGTGCTCGGCATCTTCGCCGCCCTCGTGGTCGACTACGTCATCGCGCGGGTGTCCGACGGCGGCGCGACCGGGACGTTCCCCTGGGGCGGCGGCGCGTGGCGCTGGATGTTCGCCAGCGCCGTCGTCCCGGCCGTGCTGTACGGCGTGATCGCCACCATGATCCCCGAGTCGCCCCGCTACCTGGTCAAGAAGCACGAGACGGCCCGCGCGCGGCAGGTGCTGCGGCGCGTGATGGGCGGCGGCGACGTGGACGTGAAGATCGACGAGATCACCCGGTCCATCGCCGCGGACCGGCCCGTCCGGCTCGGGGACCTGCGCGGCGACCGGTTCGGCCTGATGCCGATCGTGTGGGCCGGGATCCTGCTGTCGGTGTTCCAGCAGTTCGTCGGCATCAACGTGATCTTCTACTACTCCTCCTCGCTGTGGCAGGCCGTCGGGTTCTCCGAGAACGACGCGATGCTCACCTCGGTGATCAACTCGGTCGTCAACGTCGCGTTCACGCTGGTCGCGATCGCGCTCGTCGACCGGATCGGCCGCCGCCCGCTGCTGCTGGCCGGAGCCGCCGGCATGGCGGTCTCCCTCGGCACCCTCACGATCTGCTTCGCGACCGCCCCCGTGGTGGACGGCGCGCCCGACCTCGGCGGCGTCGCCGGTCCCGTGGCGCTCGTCGCGGCCAACGTGTTCGTCGCCTCCTTCGCCGCGACGTGGGGGCCGGTCGTGTGGGTGATGCTCGGCGAGATGTTCAACAACTTCATCCGGGCGTCCGCGCTGGCCGTCGCCGCCGCGGCGCAGTGGCTCGCCAACTGGGTGATCACCACCACGTTCCCCGGCATCTCCGGCTTCTCCCTCGGCCTGGCCTACGGCCTCTACACGCTGTTCTCGGTCCTGGCGTTCCTGTTCGTGCTGCGCGCCGTCCCCGAGACCAAGGGACGCGAACTGGAGGACATGGACGACCTCGCCGCCCCGCGGGCCCGCGCGTGAAAGGCCGGGCCGCGCGCCCGCCCATCGGTTACAGTGGAGCCATGCCGCACGCGTTCGCAGAGACGACGACGCCGGGTCACTCCCGGCGTGACTGCGGCATGTCCTGACATTGCACGCGGAAGGGCCCCGGGAGCGATCCCCGGGGCCCTTCCGCCGTCCGGGGACGCCGCGGGCCCTCCGCCGACCGAGAGGAGCGGCCGATGGAACCGGACGCGTCCGGGGGCCACCCCGAGTCGATAGCATCGATCCCCGTTGACCCCGACCCATCATCGCGAGGAGTACCCGTGTCCACCGTGTCCGAGCTGCGCATCACCCTCGACGGGAGCGAGCGGGCGGTGCCGGCGGGCACCACCGCGGGCCAGGCGCTGGAGGCCGACGGCCGCACCGTGGTCGCCGCCCGCGTCAACGGCGAGCTGCGCGACCTCGCCGGCGAGCTGAGCGACGGCGACGCCGTCGAGCCGGTCGAGATCGGCTCGGACGACGGCCGGGCGATCATGCGGCACTCCGCCGCGCACGTGATGGCGCAGGCCGTCCAGGAGCTGTTCCCCGAGGCCAGGCTCGGCATCGGCCCGCCGGTGGAGAACGGCTTCTACTACGACTTCGACGTCCCCGAGCCGTTCACCCCCGACGACCTCAAGCGCATCGAGAAGCGGATGCGCGAGATCGTCAAGCAGGGGCAGCGGTTCTCCCGCCGCCCCGTCTCCGAGGAGGACGCGCGCGCCGAGCTGTCCGCCGAGCCCTACAAGCTGGAGCTGATCGGCCTCAAGGGGACCGGCCCGGTCGCGGACGCGGCCGACGGCGCCGAGGTCGAGGTGGGCGGCGGCGAGCTGACCATCTACGACAACCTGGACGCCAAGTCCGGCGACCTGCGCTGGAAGGACCTGTGCCGCGGCCCGCACCTGCCGTCCACCCGGGTCATCCCCGCGTTCAAGCTGATGCGCTCGGGCGGCGCCTACTGGCGCGGCAGCGAGAAGAACCCGCAGCTCCAGCGGATCTACGGCACCGCCTGGGAGTCCCGCGAGAAGCAGGACGAGTACCTGAGGTTCCTGGAGGAGGCCGAGAAGCGCGACCACCGCCGCCTCGGCGCCGAGCTCGACCTGTTCTCCTTCCCGAACGAGATCGGCAGCGGCCTCGCCGTCTTCCACCCGAAGGGCGGCGCCGTCCGCAAGGTGATGGAGGACTACTCGCGCCGCCGGCACGAGGAGGAGGGGTACGAGTTCGTCAACACCCCGCACATCACCAAGGGCCACCTGTTCGAGACCTCCGGGCACCTCGGCTGGTACAAGGACGACATGTTCCCCGCCATGGAGGTCGACGGCGGCGACTACTACCTCAAGCCGATGAACTGCCCGATGCACAACCTGATCTTCCGGGCGCGCGGCCGGTCCTACCGGGAGCTGCCGCTGCGCTTGTTCGAGTTCGGGTCGGTGTACCGGTACGAGAAGTCGGGCGTCGTGCACGGCCTCACCCGCGTGCGGGGCATGACCCAGGACGACGCGCACATCTACTGCACCGAGGACCAGATGGGCGAGGAGATCAAGCGCCTCCTCGACTTCGTCCTCGGCCTGCTGCGCGACTACGGCCTGAACGAGTTCTACCTGGAGCTGTCCACCCGCGACGAGTCCGACAAGTTCATCGGCTCGGACGAGATGTGGGAGAAGGCCACCGCCGCCCTCCGCGGCGCCGCCGAGTCCACCGGGCTCGACCTCGTCCCCGACCCGGGCGGCGCGGCGTTCTACGGCCCCAAGATCTCCGTGCAGGCCAAGGACGCGATCGGTCGCACCTGGCAGCTGTCGACCATCCAGGTCGACCCCAACCAGCCAGAGCGCTTCGGCCTGGAGTACCAGGCGGCCGACGGCACCCGGCAGCGGCCCATGATGCTGCACCGGGCCCTGTTCGGGTCGATCGAGCGGTTCTTCGGCGTGCTGCTGGAGCACTACGCGGGCGCGATGCCGCCGTGGCTGGCGCCGGTGCAGGCGGTCGGCATCCCGATCGGCGACGGCCACGTCCCGCACCTGGAGAAGGTCGCCGCGCGGCTGGGCGAGCACGGCCTGCGCGTCGAGGTGGACGCCTCCTCCGACCGGATGCAGAAGAAGATCCGCAACGCGCAGAAGCAGAAGGTCCCGTACATGCTGCTCGCGGGCGACGACGACGTCGCCAAGGACGCGGTGTCCTTCCGGTACCGCAGCGGCGAGCAGAAGAACGGCGTCCCGATCGACGAGGCGGTCGAGGAGATCGTCGAGGCCGTGCGGACCCGCGTGCAGGTCTGAGCCCGGCCGGGTCGCGCCCGCCCCGGGCGAGCGCGGCCCGCCGGAGGCGCCCGCCCGGAGTTGGTAGCCTCATCGATCACGTGCGAGGACCGGGGAGACAGCGGAGATGAAGTCCAGGAGGCCGGGGCGGCGCAAGCGGTCGCTCTGGCTCCGGGTCGCCGGCTACACCGGCACTCTGGGGCTCGTCGCGGCCGCCGTCATCGTGCTGCTCATGCCCCTGATGGACGACGGCACGAAGGGCGCCGCCGGCGCCGGGGGGACGGCGAGCCCGTCCGCGCCGGACGGTCGGACGGACCTCCCCGGAGGGGGCGGCCTGCCCGTGACCCCGACCAATCCCGCCCCGCAGCAGAACGGGAGCGGCCAGCCCTACCCAGGCGGCGGCGGGGGCGACGGGTCCGGCGGCCAGGGCGGCGGACCGCAGATCCCTCCCCAGAACGGCTCGAGCGGCGTCGGCGCCTGCCCGAAGGGGACGGCCTACTACCGGGCCACCCCCACAGGAGTGGACGTCGTCATCGCGGTCTCCGCCAGCGGCGCGATCCGGGCGGAGCTCTCACTGCGGGGGCGGGAGCCCACCGCCCAGCAGCGGACCGTGCGCAGCGGCGGGCCGCAGACGTTCCACTTCACCGGCGTCGCGCCGCAGCTGGTCGAGCGCGTCAAGGTCACCACCATCTCGGTGGGGGGCGGCATGCAGAACTGCTACGCCCGCGCCGCCTGACGGACGTCCTCGACCGACACGTTGACGGCGGCGACCCGCGTCCCCAGCATCAGGGCCGCCACCCGCGCCACGTTCGCCTTCACCTTCACCGCCACGTCCTTGATCACCGTGCCGTACTCGACGGCGATGGCGACGTCCAGCGTGACCTCGTCGTCGTTCCGCACGACGCGCACGCCCGTCGCGGCGGGCTCGTCCCGGACGGTGAGGCCGGCGACGCCCTCGACCTCCAGCGCGGCGAACGCCGCGATCTTCCCGATCACCGCGTCGCCGATCGTGATGCGGCCGTCCACCGGCGCGCTCAGGTCGCCCGACGAGCCGTGCATCGTCATCGGCACCGCGTTCGGCCCCGACGACAGTACGCCCCGCGGGGGAGGGACCGGCTGCTGCGCCGCGGGTGCGAGCGGCGCCGACAGCGGAGCCCCTTGCGGGGTTCCCTGCGGCATTCCCGGGAGCGGCGCGCCCTGGGACGGCATGCTCGGGGACGGGATGTGCGGGGACGGGCCGCTCGGGGACGGCATGCCGGGGGAGATCGGGCCCTGCGACGGGGCGGGGGGAGGATCCGTCTCCGGGAGGCCGGCGGGCGCCCCGGGGAACCGCGGCCCGGGCCCGGCCCCCGGCCCCTGCTCGGCGTTCCCGGTCTGGCGCTTGTCGAGCCCGGTCATGATCGCTCCCTGCGGTTCGGTCGGGTGACCATGGTGTCGGAGCGACGCGCGGAACGTCACGCAGGCACCGGATCGCGGGCGCGTCCGAAGACGGCGCCGACGGGCCATGCTAGGGGATCCCGGCTACAGCCCCGAGGGCGCCGCTCTCTATGCTGCTGGTCAGGCCGTGAACAAAAGGAGACCGCCGCCTTGACCGCAGAGCCGGAGGAGTCCGTGGTGCAGCAGGGGCGCGAGGACGCGCCCGGGGCCGGCGCCGGGAACGAGCGCACGCCCCGCTTCGAGGAGGAGAGGGGCGGCGCCGGCACGCCCGACAACTTCCAGCGGCTCTGGACTCCGCACCGGATGGCCTACATCAAGGGCGAGAACAAGCCCACGGGCGCGGGGTCGGGCGACGGCTGCCCGTTCTGCGAGATCCCGAAGATGACCGACGAGGAGGGGCTCATCGTGGCCCGCGGGTCGTCGGTTTTCGCGGTGCTGAACCTCTACCCCTACAACTCCGGGCACCTGATGGTCGTCCCGTACCGGCACGTCGCCGACTACGCCGACCTCGAAGAGCCGGAGTACGCGGAGCTGGCGACGTTCACGCAGCGGTCCCTGACGGCGCTGCGCAAGGCGAGCGGCGCGCAGGGCTTCAACGTCGGCATGAACCTCGGTCTCGTCGCCGGCGCGGGCATCGCGGCCCACCTGCACCAGCACGTCGTCCCGCGCTGGGGCGGCGACACGAACTTCATGCCGGTCGTCGGGCAGACCAAGGTGCTGCCGCAGCTGCTGCGCGACACCCGCCGGATGCTCGCCGACGCCTGGCCGCACGACGTCTGACTTTCCGGCGCCTGACTTTCCGGCGCCTGACTTTCCGGCGCCTGACCGTCCGGCGCCCGAGCGGGCGGGCCGCCGGCCCTAGGCGGGAGGCGCGGCGCGCCGCAGGCCCCCGTCGCCCGGCGCGCGGGGCGGGGCCTGCGAGACGCTCATCAGCTCCGAGACCGTGACGAACTCGTAGCCCTTGGCGCGCAGGCCGCGGATCATCGGGACGAGGTTGCGCAGCGCGACGAGGCGGTCGTGGTGGCCGGTGTCATGGGCGAGCAGGATCGTGCCGGGCCCGGTGTTGCCGACGATGTAGTCCACCAGCGCCGGCGGGTCGTCCTCGTAGGTCTTCTCCAGCATCTTGATCGACCACAGTGCGATGTCGTACTCGAACCGGCACGCGGCGCTCAGCGTGGTCCCGCCCAGATGGCCGAACGGGGGCCGCAGGAACCGGGGCTCCTTGCCGACGATCCGCCCGATGGCGTTGTGGGCGCGCCGCAGCTGCTCCAGGGCCCGCTCGTCGGAGAGGCGCGACAGGTCCTGGTGCTGCCAGGTGTGGTTGCCGGCCTCGTGCCGGTCCATCCGCCCGTGCACGAGCCGGGCGTGCCGGACGAGCCGCTCCCCGACGAGGAAGAACGTGGCCTTGACCCGCTCGGCGTCCAGGATGTCGTGCACCATGGGCGTCCAGTTGGGCATCGGCCCGTCGTCGAAGGTGAGGGCGACGAGCTTCTGGGCGGTGTCGACGCCCCAGACCACGTCCACATGCGCGTTCCCGGGCCGCCACGGACCGGCGATGGGGACCGCCATCGCCGACGAGGGCGCGTTCCCCGAACCGACCACGGCGCCGACCGCCTCCGCCCCCGCGCCCAGCGTGACCGCTCCGGCGGCCGCCAGGCCGAACCCCTTGATGAACGCCCGGCGTCCGGGGGCGGCCGGACGCCGGGGGTCGTCCACGTTTTCCATTGTGCGACCACGATGCCACCGCGGACCCGGCCTGATCATCGGCCCTGCGGCCGAATCGCGGGTCACCCTGCGGGATGAGCCCGGCTCCCCCCGAGGTCGCGTCCGCGGGCGCTCGGCGTCACCGCGGCGGAGGGGGCGGGACGGGGCCCGGCACGCGCCGGGCCCCGTCCGCGGGCGTGCGCGGTCAGCCGTCCCTGGAGTCGGCGGCGACCTTGTCGGCGAGATGCGAGGGGAGCGGCTCGTAGCGCAGGAAGCCGCGGGTGAACGTGCCGGTGCCCTGCGACATCGACCGCAGGTCGATCGCGTACCGGACGATCTCCAACTGCGGCACCTCGGCCTTGATCATCGTGCGCCCGCCGGGCACCGCCTGGGAACCGAGCACCCGGCCGCGCCGCGAGGTGAGGTCGGACATGATCTGGCCCACGTACTCGTCGGCGATCAGGACCTCCACCTCGTCGACGGGCTCCAGCAGCAGGATCGGCACCTGGCCCGCCGCGTCCTTCAGCGCGAGCGCGCCGGCGGCCTGGAACGCCATGTCGGAGGAGTCGACCGAGTGCGCCTTGCCGTCGTGCAGCGTGACCTTGACGTCGACCATCGGGTACCCGGCGGACACGCCCCGCTCCATCTGCTGCCGGACGCCCTTCTCGACCGACGGGATGAACTGGCGCGGGACGACCCCGCCGACGATCTTGTCGACGAACTCGAAGCCCTCGCCGGAGGGCAGCGGCTCGACGTCGATGTGGCAGATGCCGTACTGGCCGTGCCCGCCGCTCTGCTTGACGTGCCGGCCGAGGCCCTTCGCCGTCCCGCCGAACGTCTCCCGCAGCGGGACGCGCAGGTCCACCCGCTCGACCTCGACGCCGTACCGGGCGCGCAGCCGGTCGATCAGCACGTCGGCGTGGGCCTCGCCCATGCACCACAGCACCAGCTGGCGGGTCTCGGCGTTGTTCTCCAGCCGCAGCGTCGGATCCTCGGCGACGAGCCGGCCGAGCGCCTGGCTCAGCTTGTCCTCGTCGGCCTTGGACTTCGCGCGGATCGCGACCGGCAGCAGCGGGTCCGGCATGGACCAGGGGGCCATCACCATGGGGGCGCCCGGATCCGACAGCGTGTCGCCGGTCTCGGCGCGGCCGAGCTTCGCGACCGCGCAGATGTCGCCCGCCCCGCACGACGAAACGGTGCGCTGCGTCTTGCCCAGCGGGGAGGTGAGCGCGCCGACGCGCTCGTCGACGTCGTGGTCCTCGTGGCCGCGGTCCTCCATGCCGTGCCCGGAGACGTGCACGGTCGTGTCGGGGCGCAGCGTCCCGGAGAAGACGCGGACCAGCGAGATCCGCCCGACGTAGGGGTCGGACGTGGTCTTGACGACCTCGGCGACCAGCGGCCCCTCCGGATCGCAGGAGATCTCCTTCGGGGGCCCGCCCGCCACCGGGGTCACGGGCGGGATGCCGTGTTCGAGGGGGGACGGGAACGCCTGGGTGATGACCTCCAGCAGTTCCGGCATGCCGACCACCGGGCCGGGGTGGTCGCCGTGCGGGACCGACGTCGCGAGGACGGGGTAGAAGCTGCCGCGCGCGACCGCGGTCTCCAGGTCCTCGATGAGCGCCTTGACGTCGATCTCCTCACCGGACAGGTAGCGGTCCATGAGGGTCTCGTCCTCGCTCTCCTGGATGATCCCCTCGATGAGCGAGGCGCGCTGCTCGGAGATCTGGTCCAGGTACCGGGGATCGGGGTCGCACTCGGTGCGCCGCCCGGTCGAGTAGTCGAGGCAGCGCTGCGACAGCAGCCCGATCAGGCCCTTCAGGCCGTCGTCGCCCTGGGCCGGGAAGTACAGCGGCGCGACGCCCTCGCCGAAGACGTCCTGGCAGGTCATGACCACGTCGTCGTAGTCGCCGCGCTGCTGGTCGACCTTGGTGATGACGACCGCGCGGGGCATCCGCACCGCCGCGCACTCCTCCCAGATCATCCGGGTGAGCCCGTCGATGCCGTCCACTGCCGAGATCACGAACAGTGCTGCGTCGGCGGCGCGCAGCCCGGCCCGCAGGTCGCCGACGAAGTCGGCGTAGCCGGGGGTGTCGATGAGATTGACCTTGACGTCGCCGTGCGCCAGGGGCGCGAGCGCGAGGTTGACCGAGCGCTGCTGGCGCACCTCCACGTCGTCGAAGTCGCTGACGGTGGTGCCGTCCTCGACCTTCCCCGCCCGCTGCAGCGTGCCCGTGGCGGCGAGCAGCGCCTCGACGAGCGTGGTCTTTCCGGCCCCCGAATGGCCGACCAACGCGACATTGCGCACCTTGTCGCACCCGCCGGCCTCCGGTGCCCTGCCGGGGGCTCCCGGGTGGCCTCCCTTGTCCGCCATGACTACCTCCTCGGACGGGCCTCTCGCGGAGGCCCGCGTGCGGCTGGGGCCCGGCCCGGCGGGCCCGGCCCTGACGTCCGAGTGCGGCGTCCGACCTCGTCCAACGCGCGTGACCGACGTCACACCCGTGTCAACAGCCTTTCCCGTGCGGGCCGGGATCACAAGGGGTGAACGGCAAACAACCGCGATCCGTCCGGGCCGGTGGGCCGCGGGCCCCGCGACCGGCCGCGCGCCCGCGGCGTGCGCACTACGATGGGCGCGCCGCGTGGGCGCCGGTTCGCCCGCGGCGGGGCCGCCCCCGGTGAGCACGACTCCCGGCCGCGACTCCCGATGATCACGAGAACGGACGTCGATGCTCAACAAGATCAGGCCCGCGCTGGGGCGAGTCCTCACCCCCGTCGGACAGGCGGTCGCGCGGACCGGGGTCTCGCCCAACGCCATCACCGTCATCGGGACGGTCGGCGTCGCCGCCGGCGCGCTCGTGCTGTTCCCCCGCGGGGAGTTCTTCTGGGGGACGATGGTCATCACCGCGTTCGTCCTGTTCGACATGCTCGACGGCGCGGTCGCCCGGGTCACCGGGAAGATCTCCGCGTTCGGCGCGTTCCTGGACTCCACCATGGACCGCGTCGCCGACGCCGCGATCTTCGCCGGGCTGATGATCGGGCTGTACCGGGCGGGCCAGGAGCCCCTCGCCGGGGTCGCCCTGTACTGCCTGGTCTCCGGGGTCGTGGTGTCCTACGCCAAGGCCCGCGCCGAGGGCCTCGGCTACACCTGCAACGTCGGCATCGCCGAGCGCGCCGAGCGCCTCATCGTCGCCCTGGTCGCGGCCGGGTTCGACGGGCTGGGCGTCCCCTACATCCTCGCCGTCGCCCTGTGGGGCCTCGCCGTGCTCAGCACCGTCACGGTCGGGCAGCGGTTCGCCGCGGTGTACGCCCAGGCGAGGCCCGGCGCGGGCGCCGGAGCCGGGAACGGCGCGCCGAACGGGGCCGAGAAGACGCCGGAGCCGCGTCCATGACCACCCCCCGCCGCGAAGAGGCGGCGCCGTCGCTTCGCGACGAGGTGACCGACGCCGTCTACGCCCTGGGCTGGACGGTCGTCCGCAAGATGCCGGAGAGCGCGGCGCGCCTGGTGTTCGCCGCGCTCGCCGACCGCACCTGGCACCGCTACGGCGGCGGCGTGCGGCAGCTGGAGAAGAACCTGTGCCGCGTCCTCGGCAAGGACGCCGTCGACGACGAGGTCCGCGTCCTCAGCAAGAAGGTGCTGCGCTCCTACTTCCGCTACTGGCTGGAGGTCTTCCGGCTGCCCGAGTACGACCGGGCGCGGATCCTCGGCCGGATGCGGGTCACCGGCGAGAAGAAGATCTTCACCAACCTCGACTCCGGGCGGGGCGTCATCCTGGCGCTGCCCCACATGGGCAACTACGAGCACGCCGGCGCGTGGCTGGTGCACTGCGGGTACCCCTTCACCACCGTCGCCGAGCGGCTCGAACCCGCGTCGCTGTTCGACCGGTTCGTCGAGTTCCGCGAGGGCCTCGGAATGGAGGTCCTCGCGCACAAGGGCGCCTCCGCCTACGGGCGCATGGCGCAGCGGCTGCGGGCCGGCCGGCCCGTCTGCCTGGTCGTCGACCGCGACCTGACCGAGAGCGGCATCGACGTGCGGTTCTTCGGCGCCACCGCCCGGATGCCCGCCGTGTCGGCCGCGCTGGCCGTCCAGACGGGCGCCGCCCTCATTCCCGTGACACTCTGGTACGAGGGCGAGTATTGGGCTGCGCGGGTCCACGAGGAGATCCCCGTGCCGGACGGGGGCGGCAGACAGGAGAAGATCCAGGCCATGACCCAGGACCTCGCGCGCGCCTTCGAGGAGGGCATCGCCGCCCACCCCGAGGACTGGCACATGCTGCAGAAGGTCTGGGTGGACGACCTCCCGGACGGCCGAAGATGAGGGCCGGCCGATGAGGGTGGGACTCGTCTGCCCCTACACCTGGGACGTGCCGGGCGGCGTCCAGCAGCACATCGGCGACCTCGCCGAGGCGCTCGTCGCGCTCGGCCACGCGGTGTCGGTCATCACGCCCGCCGACGACGACGCCGATCTGCCGCCCTACGTCGTGTCGGCCGGGCGCGCCGTCCCCGTCCCCTACAACGGCTCGGTCGCGCGGCTGGCGTTCGGGTTCCTGTCGGCCGGCCGGGTCCGGCGCTGGATCCGCGAGGGCGGGTTCGACGTCCTGCACGTCCACGAGCCCGCCGCGCCGTCGCTCGGGCTGCTCGCCTGCTGGGCGGCCGACGGGCCCATCGTGGGCACGTTCCACGCCTCCTACGAGAGGTCGCGGGCGCTGTCGGTCACCGCGCCGATCCTGCAGAGCGCCCTGGAGAAGATCACTGGCCGGATCGCGGTGTCGGAGGCCGCGCGCACCACGCTGGTCGAGAACCTCGGCGGCGACGCCGTCCTGATCCCGAACGGCGTCGCGACCGAGCGCTACGCGCCGGCGGAGCCGCTGCCCGGCTGGCGCGGCCGCACGGACACGCCCAGGGACGGCGACGGGGGAGCGCTGGGGTTCCTCGGCCGGATGGACGAGCCGCGCAAGGGGCTGCAGGTGCTGCTGCGCGCCTTCGAGATCCTCGGCCGCTCGCGCCCGGGGCTGCGGCTGCTGATCGCCGGTCCCGGCGACGCCGGCGACGTGCTGGCGCGGGTCCCGGCCGGCCTGCGCGACCGCGTCGTCGTGCTCGGCATGGTGAGCGAGCAGGACAAGGTCCGCGCCTACCACTCGGTGGACGTCTTCGTCGCGCCCAACCTCGGCGGCGAGAGCTTCGGCATCGTCCTCGCCGAGGCCATGGCGGCGGGCGCGCCCATCCTCGCCAGCGACATCGAGGCGTTCGACCGCGTCCTGCGCGGAGGCCGGGCCGGGGCCCTGTTCCCGGCGGGCGACCACGAGGCGCTCGCCGCGGCGGCCGGGGAGCTGCTCGACGACCCGGCCCGCCGCAAGCAGCTGTCCGCCGAGGCCCGCGCCGCCGTCCGGACCTACGACTGGTCGTCGGTGGCCCGCGACGTGCTGCGGGTGTACGAGACCGTCACCGGCGGCCGCGCGGGCGTGGTCGAGTCCGGGCTCGGGGCGTAGGGGGCGGCGTGTCCTACGACTGGGTCATCGACGTCCTGTTCTGGATCGCCGTCGCCTTCCTGATCGTGGTGTACGTGTCGTGGCGCGCGACCAGGCTCGACCGGCTGCACGTGCGGGTCGAGACGGCCCGCGCCGCGCTCGACGCCGCGCTCGTCAGGCGGGCCGCCGCCACGCTGGAGCTGGCCGCTTCCCGGCTCCTGGACCCGGCCACCAGCCTGGTGCTGGCCACCGCCGCCCACGAGGCCCGCACCGCCGACGCCGAGGGCCGCGAGTTCGCCGAGAGCGACCTGTCGCGGGCGCTGCGCGCCGCCGTCGACCAGCCCGGGTTCGTCGACGCCCTCGACGCCCGCGGCGGCGGCGACGGCAGGGCGGTCCTGGACGAGCTGGAGTCCGCCGCCGCGAAGGTCGCCTACGCCCGCCGCTTCTACAACGACGCCGTCTCCCAGGCCCGGATCGCGCGCCGCAAGCTGCTCATCCGCGTCCTGCCGCTCGCCGGGAGGGCACCGCTCCCGGACTTCTTCGAGATCGACGACGACCCGCCCGGGATCTGAGGGCCCGCGATCCGCCGGGGCCGCGTTGATCGGGGCAGCCCCGCGCGGCCGTACCACCGGGCGGGCGAGCGCATCAGATCACGTTCGCTACCCTCTGGCAGATCGTCCAAAGGAGGGGTAGATCGTGCGATCTGTCTGGGACACCACCGTCCGGGGGCGTGCGGCCGCGGGGATGGGCGTCCTCGTCATCGGCGCCGCGCTGTCGGCCTGCTCGGGCTCGGACGGCGCCGCGAAGCCGGCGCCGCCGCCGAGCGGCACGGGCACGCCCCAGGCCGCCGGAACGCCGACGCCCGCGACGCATCCGTTCACCGGCGGCGCCAGGGGACTGGCCAATCCCGTCCTCGCGGTCAAGATCGAGAACACGCGGCCCGCGCTCCCGCAGAGCGGCGTGTCGGCCGCCGACATCGTCTACGTCGAGCAGGTCGAGGGCGGCGAGACCCGCCTGATGGCGGTCTACTCCTCCAAGCTGCCGAAGAAGGTCGGGCCCGTCCGCAGCGCCCGCATCTCCGATCTGCACATCCTGCCGCAGTTCGGCCGTCCCGCCTTCGCGTTCTCGGGCGTCCAGAGCAAGATGAAGAAGTACATCCGCAAGGCGCCGGTGTACGACATCTCCCAGGAGAGCGCGGGCGGCGCGTACTTCCGCTCCGGCGACAGGCGCATCCCCTACAACCTCTACGCCGACCCCAAGAACCTGCTGAAGCAGGCGCCGAAGGCCGCGAAGCCGCGCGACATCGGCTTCCGCTTCGGAGACGCTCCTGACGGCGGCAAGCCCACCAAATCGTTCACCGCCCGGTGGCCCGCCGCCACCATGGGGTTCACGTGGTCCGCGAAGCAGAAGCGGTGGCTGGCCAGCTGGGGCGGCACCCCCGACCGCGCCGCCGAGGGCGGGCTCCTCGGGGGCAGGACCGTCGTCGTGCAGTACGCCAAGACGACCCGCTCGAAGTTCCACGACTTCCTCGGCAGCTACACGCCGCTGATCCACACCACCGGCACCGGCCGCGCGGTCGTCCTCCGCGACGGCAAGGCCTACGGCGCCAAGTGGTCGCGCTCGTCCGAGGATGAGGGCACCACCTACACCACCGCCGACGGCAGGCCCATGACCTTCGCTCGCGGCCAGGTCTGGGTCGTGCTCGTCAACGACGGCAAGCCCTACACGCCCTAGCCGGAGGCGCTGTGGCCCGTCGCCCGTCACTCCGTAAGCGGCCGGCGCCCCCCGCTGACACTCTGCCGGGTCGAGATGTCGTGCGAGCAGGCAATATCATGGGAAAAGACATGTCGTCCGTCCACGTGAGGAATGCCCGTGACCACTTCCACTCCCGTCCCTGACAACGCCGCGCCCGAGACCGGGACCGCCCGCGTCAAGCGCGGCATGGCGGAGATGCTCAAGGGCGGCGTGATCATGGACGTCGTCACGCCCGAGCAGGCGAAGATCGCCGAAGACGCGGGCGCGGTCGCCGTCATGGCCCTGGAGCGGGTCCCCGCCGACATCCGCGTCGAGGGCGGCATCTCCCGGATGAGCGACCCCGACATGATCGACGGGATCATCGCCGCGGTCTCCATCCCCGTCATGGCCAAGGCCCGCATCGGCCACTTCGTCGAGGCGCAGGTGCTGCAGGCGCTCGGCGTCGACTACATCGACGAGTCCGAGGTGCTCACGCCCGCCGACTACGACAACCACATCGACAAGTGGGCGTTCACCGTCCCGTTCGTGTGCGGGGCCACCAGCCTCGGCGAGGCGCTGCGCCGCATCACCGAGGGCGCGGCGATGATCCGCTCCAAGGGCGAGGCGGGTACCGGCGACGTCTCCAACGCCACCACCCACATGCGCAGGATCCGGCAGGAGATCCGCCGCCTGCAGAACCTGCCCGAGGACGAGCTGTTCGTCGCGGCCAAGGAGCTCCAGGCCCCCTACGAGCTGGTCAAGGAGGTCGCCCGGGCGGGCAAGCTGCCCGTCGTGCTGTTCACCGCGGGCGGCATCGCCACCCCCGCCGACGCCGCGATGATGATGCAGCTCGGTGCCGAGGGCGTCTTCGTCGGCTCCGGGATCTTCAAGTCCGGCAACCCGGCCCAGCGCGCCGAGGCGATCGTGAAGGCCACCACCTTCCACGACGACCCCGACGTGATCGCCAAGGTGTCGCGCGGCCTCGGCGAGGCCATGGTCGGCATCAACGCCGCCTCCCTCGGCGAGGACCAGAAGTTCGCCGGCCGCGGCTGGTAGCCCAGGTTCGTCCGCCCGGCCCGGGTGGCCGGGCGGATCGGTGGGTACCCCCCTCCACACGGGCCGCCGAGAGGGTTTACGCTGACGGCGCGGCCGGAGGGGCGAGCCCCGGCTGGTGCCCGGCCGCGGGAGGGAAGAGCATGGCTTGGTCGGTCGCGCTGGCGTGCGCGAGCGCGGGTGAACCCACTGAGGTGTTCCGGCCGGGCCTGGCGCCCGACCCCGACGCCGCCGCGACGATCGCGCGCCGCCTCTACCCGGCGGCCACCCTGACCGAGACCGGCGACACGGTCCTGGACTTCGCGCTCTGGCCGTACGAGGACGAGCTGTTCGTCGGCGCCTTCGACCGGGCGCTGCTGCTGTGCGACCGGCGGCTGTTCTGCCTCGACGACGACGCCCGCCGCATCGCCGACACGGCCGCGGCGGCGCTCCCCGGCTCCCACTGCGGCGTCCTCGTCCTGCACAACGTGATCCGCAGCTGCTGGTTCCGCTGGTACGAGTCGGGCGTGCTGCTCCGCGACGTGTACGTCACCGCCGAGGACGGCGTGGTCGTCGACCAGGGCGAGCGGCTGCCCGCCGAGGGCCCGTTCTGGCGCGCCGTCGACGAGGGCGCGCCGGACGTGCCGCTCCCGTTCGACCCCGAGGAGTTCGGGCTCGCGCTCGCCGAGCAGTACATGTTCGGCCGCGGCATCGCCGACCGCGGCAAGGACGGCTTCCTGCCCCTGGAACTCCCGGTCCGCCGCTTCCGGCACGCCTGACCCCGCCCGGGCCGGATCGGCCCCGGGGAAGATCAGCAAGGTCGTCGGGCGTTGTAAGGAGCGTCTAGGGTTGAGACGTCTCCTCGTGTCCCGGAAGGTTTCCACGTGACTGCTGTGCCCACGATCGGTGTCCTCGCCCTGCAGGGCGACGTGCGCGAGCATGCGCGCGCGCTGGAGGAGGCCGGGGCGCGCACCGTGAAGGTGCGCCGTCCCGACGAGCTGGAGCGGGTCGACGGGCTGGTCCTGCCCGGTGGGGAGTCCACCACCATGTGGCGGCTGGCGCGCTCGTTCGAGCTGCTCGAACCGCTGCGCAAGCGGATCGAGGCGGGCATGCCCGCCTACGGCTCCTGCGCCGGCATGATCATGCTGGCGGACCGGATCCGGGGCGGCGTGGCGGGCCAGGAGACCGTCGGCGGGATCGACATGACCGTGCGGCGCAACGCGTTCGGCCGGCAGGTCGACTCCTTCGAGGCCGCCGTGCCGCTGACCGGTATGGGTGACACGCCGTACCACGCCGTTTTCATCCGCGCACCCTGGGTGGAGTCCGTCGGCGACGCCGTCGAGATCCTCGGACGCGCGGAGAGCGGCCAGAACGCCGGTAGGATCGTCGCCGTCCGCCAGGGGCGCCTCATGGCGACCGCGTTCCATCCGGAGCTGACGGGCGATTTCCGCGTGCACCACTACTTCGCCGATCTGGTGCGCCGGACGACAGAGGAGGATTGACAGATGTCCGGCCATTCCAAGTGGGCGACGACCAAGCACAAGAAGGCGGCCCTCGACGCCAAGCGGGGCAAGCTCTTCGCCAAGCTGATCAAGAACATCGAGGTGGCGGCCCGCACGGGCGGCGGCGACCCGGAGGCCAACCCCACCCTCTACGACGCCATCTACAAGGCGAAGAAGAACTCGGTCCCGAACGACAACATCGAGCGCGCCCGCAAGCGGGGCGCCGGTGAGGAGGCCGGGGGCGCCGACTGGCAGAACATCACCTACGAGGGCTACGCCCCGGGCGGTGTCGCGGTGCTCATCGAGTGTCTGACCGACAACCGCAACCGGGCCGCCTCGGAGGTCCGCGTCGCGCTGACCCGCAACGGCGGCTCCCTCGCCGACCCGGGCTCGGTCTCCTACATGTTCAACCGCAAGGGCGTCGTGATCGTCCCCAAGGCGGGCACCAGCGAGGACGACGTGATGATGGCCGTCCTGGACGCCGGCGCCGAGGAGGTCAACGACCTCGACGGGGAGAACTTCGAGGTCGTGAGCGAGGCCGGTGACCTGGTCGCGGTCCGCTCGGCGCTGGTGGAGGCCGGGATCGACTACGAGTCGGCGGAGAGCAAGTTCCTGCCGAGCGTCACCGTCCCGCTCGACGAGGACAACGCCAAGAAGGTGTTCCGGCTCCTGGACGCCCTGGAGGACTCCGACGACGTCCAGGAGATCTACGCCAACTTCGACGTGAGCGACGAGGTCATGGCCTCCATCGACGCCTGACGCCCCGTCGCCGGCAACGCCGCCGCCGCCCGCCCGGGCGCGGCGGCGTTTCTCGTCGGCGCCGTCGCATACGGTCTGGATCATGGAGATTCGCGCTCTCGCACCCGACGAGGTGGACGCCGTCCGTGACATCCGGGCCCGCGCCTTCGGGCCGCTGCCCGACGAGGTGTGGGCCCGCCGGTCCCGTCTCGCCCGGCAGGCGGCGGAGGCGGGGCGGCAGTTCGCCGGCTACGACGGCGGCGCGGTCGTCGCCACGGGGGCCCTGCTCGACATGACGCAGTGGTGGCACGGGCGGGCGGTGTCCACGGCCGGGGTCGGCGCGGTCACGGTCGCCCCCGAGGAGCGCGGGCGCGGCCTCGGCCGCCGTCTGATGGGCGACCTGCTGGAGCGGTGCGCCGGTCTCGGTCACCCGCTCGCCATGCTCTACCCGGCCACGACGCGGCTCTACCGGTCGCTCGGCTGGGAGCACGCGGGGGCCTGGCACCACGTCGACCTGTCCACCGAGGCTTTGCGCACGATCGCGGCCGAGCGGGTCCCCGTCCGCAGGGCCGGGCCCGGCGACGCCGCCGAGGTGGCCGCCGTGATCGCCCGCGCGCACCGGACGGCGCGCGACTGCGGTCCGGTCGGCTGGCCGGAGGCGAGATGGCGCGAGCACCTGGGCGCCCCGGACGGCTACCACTACCTGGCCGAGGACGGGTTCCTGTCCTACCGGTGGGCGGAGGGCAACGCCGGGCTGGAGGTCGCGCGGCTCGTCGCCTCCTCCGAGAGGACGCTGAGGGCGCTGTGGGCCATCGTCGGGTCCGGTTCGTCCACGGCCGAGTCGGTGCGGGCCTGCGTGTCGCCGATGGACCCGGTGCTGTGGCTGCCGCGCGAGCGCGAGCACGAGACCGTCCACCGCTCCCAGTGGATGCTCCGGGTCGTCGACGCGCCCGCGGCGATCGCGGCGCGCGGCTTTCCTGCCGGGGTCGCGGCCGGGGTCCCGCTGGAGATCGACGATCCGCAGCGTCCGGCGAACTCGGGCCGGTGGCACCTGGAGGTCAAGGACGGGGAGGGGCGGCTGGAGCGTTCCACCGCTACCGGCGCCGACGCCGTCCGCCTCGGCCCGCGCGGCCTGTCGGCGCTCTACTCCGGGATTCCGGAGTCGACGCTCCGCCGCGCCGGCCTGCTCCAGGGCGGGAACGCGGAGGCGCTCGCCGCGGCGTTCGCGGCCACGCCGTTCTCGCTGGATTACTTCTGACCGGCCACGCGGATTGATAGCGTTGGCGGCCGAACAAGTGATCGAAGGAGCGGCCGTGCGGGTGATGGGGGTGGACCCCGGGCTCACCCGGTGCGGGGTCGGGGTCGTCGAAGGCGCCCCGGGCAAGCGGCTGCACCTGGTGCACGTGTCGGTCGTGCGGACCGCCCCCGACGAGGACCACGCCCTGCGGCTGCTGGGCGTGGAGACCGGAATCGCGGCCGTCATGGACGAGCTGCGCCCCGACGCCGTCGCCGTCGAGCGCGTGTTCTCCCAGCACAACGTCCGGACCGTGATGGGCACGGCCCAGGCCGCCGGGATCGCCATGCTGCTGGCCGCCCGGCGCGGCCTGCCCGTCGCGCTGCACACCCCCAGCGAGGCCAAGGCGGCCGTCACCGGGAACGGCCGCGCCGACAAGGCGCAGGTGACCCGGATGGTGACCCGGCTGCTGTCCCTGGAGACCGCGCCGAAGCCCGCCGACGCCGCCGACGCGCTCGCCCTGGCCATCTGCCACGTGTGGCGCGGGGGAGCGCAGCAGCGGCTCGCGCACGCGCAGCGGTCGCGCATCGAGGAGGCGGCCAGGGCCGAACGGGAACGGCTCGCCGCCCGGAGCAGAGGAGGAAGCGTCCAGTGATCGCCTTCGTCAGCGGCCGGGTGGCCGCCGCGGGACCCGACGGGGCGGTGATCGACGTGCACGGCGTCGGCCTCTCGGTGCAGTGCACCCCCGCCACGCTGGCCGGCCTGCGGGTCGGGGAGCAGGCGCGGGTGCCGACCTCCCTCGTCGTCCGCGAGGACTCCCTCACCCTGTTCGGGTTCGCCGACGACGACGAGCGCACCGTCTTCGAGCTGCTCCAGACCGCGAGCGGCGTCGGGCCCCGCCTCGCCCTGGCGATGCTGGCGGTCCACTCGCCGAACGCTCTGCGCCGCGCCGTGTCCACCGAGGACGTGACCGCGCTCACCAAGGTGCCCGGCATCGGCAAGAAGGGCGCGCAGCGCATCGTCCTGGAACTGCGGGACCGCCTCGGCGGCCCTGCCGGCGACGACGGCGGCGACCTGCGCGCGCCCGCTCGCGCCGAGCCGTGGCGCGACCAGGTGCAGATGGGCCTGGTCAACCTCGGCTGGTCGGCCAGGGACGCCGACGCCGCCGTGGACGCCGTCGCGGCCGAGCTCGACGGCGGCGAGGCGCCCCCGGTCGCGGCGCTGCTGAGGTCGGCCCTGAAGAAGCTCAGCAAGCCATGACGGAGCCGGGGGAGGCGCGGGGAGCCGGGATGAGCGAGACCGACGAGACGGAGCGGCTGGTGTCCGCGGACGCCGGCGGGACCGAGGAGCAGCAGATCGAGGCCGCGCTGCGGCCGAAGAAGCTGGACGACTTCGTCGGGCAGGAGCGGGTCCGCGAGCAGCTCTCGCTGGTGCTGCACGGCGCGCTCGGACGCGGCCGGACCCCCGACCACGTCCTGCTGTCGGGCGGGCCCGGGCTCGGCAAGACCACCCTCGCCATGATCATCGCGGCGGAGCTGGGGCAGCCGCTGCGGATCTCCTCGGGGCCGGCGATCGAGCGGGCCGGCGACCTCGCGGCCGTGCTGTCGACCCTCGCCGAAGGCGAGGTGCTGTTCCTGGACGAGATCCACCGGCTGGCGCGGCCCGCCGAGGAGATGCTCTACATGGCGATGGAGGACTTCCGCGTCGACGTCGTCGTGGGCAAGGGCCCCGGGGCGACGGCGATCCCGCTGGACATCGCCCCGTTCACGCTGGTGGGCGCCACCACGCGGGCGGGGATGCTGCCCGGCCCGCTGCGCGACCGCTTCGGCTTCGTCGCGCACATGGACTTCTACGAGCCCGCCGAACTGGAGATCATCGTCCGCCGGTCCGCCCGGCTGCTGGACGTGGAGATCTCCGACGACGCCGCCGCCGAGGTCGCCGGGCGCTCGCGCGGCACGCCCCGGATCGCCAACCGGCTGCTGCGCCGCGTCCGCGACTACGCCGAGGTGCGCGCCGACGGTGTGATCACGCGGGAATCGGCCCGCGCCGCCCTGGCGTTGTACGAGGTGGACGAACGGGGCCTTGACCGGCTCGACCGTTCCGTCCTGGAGTCGCTGATGCGCAAGTTCGGCGGCGGGCCGGTGGGCCTGTCGACGCTGGCCGTGTCGGTGGGGGAGGAGCCCGAGACCGTCGAGGTCGTCGCGGAGCCGTTCCTCGTCCGGCAGGGTCTGCTCGCCAGGACGCCGCGCGGAAGGGTCGCCACGGCCGCCGCGTGGGCGCACCTGGGGCTTCCCCAGCCGCCGACGGCGCCGATGGCGGGCACCCTGTTCGACCTGGACCGGGACGCCGGCCGGACGGAAGAGTGATCATCTGATAACGGGTTGGGAACTTCCCGGCGTCGTCGATCGTCGCCTCGTTGCCGGGGTCTCGCGTACTCTCTAGACTCCGGGACTTGGTTCACCGTCTCCAGCCGGCGGTCCCGTTGCACGTGACCGGTCTGGTCACAGGCTGGGCAATCGACATCGGAAGGATGCCCCAGTAATGGGCAGCGACATTATTCTCGCGGCGGGCTCGGGTGGTAGCGGGTCCTTCAATCTGCTCCTGCTTCTCGCCGTGCCTCTGGTCTTCTACTTCCTGCTCATCCGGCCGCAGAGCAAGCGCCGCAAAGAGCAGATGCAGATGCAGAACGCCATGGAGCCGGGCGCCCGCGTCCTGACGACCAGCGGTATCCGCGCGACCGTCGTGTCGGTCGACGACGACGGAATCGTGCTGGAGATCGCCGACGGCGTCGAGGTCCGGTTCGTCAAGCAGGCCGTCATGCAGGTCCTCAAGGACGACGACCCCGAGGAGCTCGACGACGAGCACGACGAGGACGCCGAGGACGAGGACGGCGACCGCGTCGACCTGTCCAAGGACGGCTCCGAGGTCGACCTGTCCAAGGACGGCGACGACGAGGCCGCGCCCGCCGCGGACGTTGCGGGCGAGGACGGCGAGCCCGAGTCCAAGCCGAAGGGGAAGGCGAAGGTCGAGGCGGGCGACAAGCCCGCCTGACCCCTCTCACGGCGACGATTACGACGGGAAGTACGACGACAAGTGGCTCCGCCCAAGAATGCTCCCAAGCCCGGGCGCACGCTCCTCGCGCTCTTCGCGATCATGGTGGTCATGGCCGGTCTGGCGGTCTGGCAGGGGCAGACGAAGCCCAAGCTGGGCCTGGACCTCGCCGGCGGGACGACCGTGACGCTCACGGCCAAGACCGCGAACGGCAAGAATCCCCCGGCCGACCAGATGAACCAGGCCGTCAAGATCATGACGAAGCGCGTCAACGGTCTGGGGGTCTCCGACGCCGAGGTCGCCAAGCAGGGCAGCAACAACATCGTGGTGAACGTCCCCGGTGAGGGGCAGGGCCGCGTCGTCAACCTGATCGGGACGACGGCCAAGCTGCAGTTCCGCCAGGTGTTCGCGGTCGCCGACGGGAAGCCGTCGAGCGGGGCGGCGCCCGTCCCGTCCTCCAGCCCGACGAAGGGCACGGGGGAGAAGAAGGACGGGGGCAAGAGCCCGTCGCCGTCCGCGTCGGCCTCCCCCTCGGGTGGCGCGTCGCCGTCGGCGTCGTCCACCCCGCGCGGCCGGGCCGTGTCGGGGGCGCTGGCGGCCCCGACGCCCAAGCCGTCCGGTTCCTCCGCCGCGTCGCCCGCGCCGTCGGCGTCGTCGCCGCTGGGCCAGCCGTCCGGGCAGCCCGCGGCCCCCGCGCAGGACTACCCGGGCGTCACCGACAAGGCCGTGATCAGCCAGTTCGAGGCGCTGAACTGCTACAGCGGCGACCGGCGGGCCCCGGGCTCCAACGACCCGAACCGCAAGTTCGTCGCCGCCTGCGACCAGGACGAGGAGAGCGGCCAGGCCGCCAAGTACATCCTCGGCCCGGTCCGGGTGCTGGGCGAGAACGTCTCCTCGGCGAGCGCGATGCCGCCGAACGCCCAGCAGGGCCAGGCCAGCTGGTCGGTCTCGCTGAAGTTCGACGGCACGGGCGCCCGCCAGTTCGGCGAGGTCACCACCGCCGCGTCCCAGGCCTACCAGCAGAACCCGTCCTCCCCGCAGGCGCAGGTCGCGATCGTCCTCGACGGGCAGGTCGTCTCCGCGCCGAGCATCCGCGAGGGCGCCATCACGGGCGGCACGGCCAGCATCGACGGCCCGCCCGACAGCTTCAACCAGCAGTACGCCACCGACCTCGCCAACGTGCTCAAGTACGGGGCGCTGCCGCTGGAGTTCAAGCAGAGCTCCATCGACGAGGTGTCGTCCACGCTCGGCTCCGACCAGCTGACCGGCGGGCTGATCGCCGGCGCGATCGGGCTCGGCCTGGTGGTGCTCTACTGCCTGTTCTACTACCGGGGCCTCGGCCTGGTGGCGGTGTCCAGCCTGGTCGTGGCGTCGGTCATCACCTACGAGGCGGTGGTGATCCTCGGTGAGGGGATGGGCTTCCGGCTCTCCCTGCCGCACATCATCGGCCTGATCGTGTCCATCGGCATCACCGCCGACTCGTTCATCGTCTACTTCGAGCGGCTGAGGGACGAGCTGCGGGCCGGGCGCAAGCTGCGCTCGTCGGTGGAGAACGCCTGGAAGCGGGCGCGGCGCACCATCCTCGTCGCCGACGCCGTCACCTTCCTCGCGGCGCTGGTGCTGTACTTCCTCGCGGTCGGCGGCGTGGCAGGGTTCGCGTTCGCCATGGGCCTCACGACGCTCATCGACGTCATCGTGGTGTTCTTCTTCACCAAGCCGTTGGTCGCGCTGCTGGCGCGCACGAACTTCTTCGGGCGCGGGCATCCGATGTCCGGCCTCGATCCGAGGCGCCTGCACAAGGCGCAGGACACCTCCGCCCCAGCCGCCCGCACGACGAGCCAGGAGGCCTGAGCATGGGAACGCGTGCGGCCATCTCCCGGATCTACCGGGGCGAGATCAGCGCGGACATCGTCGGCCGGCCGAAGATCTGGTACACGATCTCCGGGCTGCTGCTGGCGCTGTCGATCGCGGGCCTGCTGGTGCAGGGCCTCAACTTCGGCGTGGAGTTCAAGGGCGGCTCCGTCTTCACCTTCAAGGCGCCGAGCGCGTCGATCGAGCAGGTGCGCAGCGCCGTCGGCGACGGCGGCGCCCACCAGGTGATCGTGCAGAAGGCGGGCGGCGACTGGCGGGTCACGACCGAGAGCCTGTCCTCCGACCGGGTCACCGAGGTCAAGACGAGCGTCTCCAAGGAGCTGACCGTCCCGGCCGACAAGGTCAGCACCCAGGTCGTCGGCGCCTCGTGGGGCGGTGAGATCCAGAAGAAGGCGTGGCAGGCGCTGCTCGTCTTCATGATCTTGATCATCGCCTACCTGTCGGTGGCGTTCGAGTGGCGGATGGCCGTGGCCGCGGTGGTCGCGCTCGTCCACGACCTGGTGATCACGGCGGGCATCTACGCCTGGTCGGGCTTCGAGGTGACCCCGGCCACGCTGCTCGGCTTCCTGACGATCCTCGGCTACTCGCTGTACGACGCGGTCGTCGTCTTCGACATGATCAAGGAGGTTACCAAGCCGCTCGGCCCGACCTCCAGGACGACCTACAGCGAGGCTGCCAACCAGGCGCTCAGCAGCACCCTGGTCCGCTCGCTGAACACCTCCCTGGTGGCGATCCTGCCCGTCGGCGCGATCCTGTTCATCGGGACGACGCTGTTCGGCGCCGGCACGCTGAAGGACCTGTCGCTCGCCCTGTTCGTCGGCATGATCGTCGGCACCTACTCCTCGATCTGCGTGGCGACGCCGCTGCTCGTCCAGTTCAAGGAGCGCGAGCCGAAGTACAAGCAGATCCGGGAGAACATCGCCCGGCGCGAGCAGAGCACCAAGCGCGCGGCCAAGACCAAGGTCAAGGCCGGAGCCGGCGCCTCCGCCGCCTCGGCGGAGGACGCCCCGTCCGACGACGACGCCGGCGAGCGCGCCGACCAGGACGTTTCCGACGTCCGCAGCACGGTCACCGTGCGGAAGGTCGTGCAGAGCGGGTCGCGGCAGCAGCCGAAGCGCGGGTCGCGGCAGCAGCGCCGCGGCGGCAAGTAGGGCGGGGACGGAGTGGACCTCGGCAAGCTGATCCAGGAGCGGATCCGCGACATCCCCGACTATCCCAAGCAGGGGGTGATGTTCAAGGACATCACCCCTCTGCTGGCCGACCATGTGGCGTTCGCCGGGGTGGTCGACGCGGTGGTCAACCACCACGGCCGCGGCACCATCGACAAGATCGTCGGTATCGAGGCCCGCGGATTCATCCTCGCCGCGCCCGTCGCCTACCACTTCGGGGCGGGCTTCGTCCCGGTGCGCAAGAAGGGGAAACTGCCCTCGGCGACGGACGCGGAGACCTATGATCTCGAGTACGGGAGCGAGACGATCGAGATCCATCTCGACGCCTTCGAACCCGGCGACCGGGTACTGATCGTCGACGACGTCCTGGCCACCGGAGGCACGGCCAGGGCCACCGCCGAACTCGTACGGCGGGGCGGCGGCGAGGTCGTCGGACTGTCGGTCCTCCTTGAGCTGTCGTTCCTGCACGGACGCGACAAGCTGGGGAATCTGGACGTTCATTCCCTGGTTACGGTCTAGTACGAAATAGGGCCGGATACACTGACGCCATCAGGGTCCGGGTGGGAACGGGCGCGGCCCGCGCGACGGCGGGTGCGGCGCCCGGGGTGGACTAGGGAGGCTGGGTGCCAGGTGAGGTGGTATCGACAGACGCGGTGAACACCGCCGCCGAGCAACGGCGCGCGCCACCACCGCCCGACGTCCGGCCGCCCGAGCCCGACGAGCCCGCCGCGCGGACGCCCGCGTCCGCCCCGCCCGTCCAGCCCTCGTCGAGATCCGATGCCCCCCCTGCTCCAGGCCCTGGCGCCACCCCGGACGGCGATGACGCGTCCGGGTCCGCCGTCCCGTCCAGGCCCACGCCGGCCACGATCCCGCCGTCCGCCGCCCGGGTGCGCCGTAGGCTCGCCAGGTTGGGCGCCCAGCGCGGCCCCGCTATGAACCCGGTACTCGAACCACTGATCAAGACGGTCCGCAACACGCATCCGAAGGCGGACCTCCGGCTCATCGAGCGCGCCTACGACGTGGCCGCGCACTACCACCGGCACCAGAAGCGCAAGAGCGGCGACCCGTACATCACCCATCCGCTCGCGGTCGCCACCATCCTCGCCGAGCTCGGCATGAACACCGAGACGCTCTGCGCGGCGCTGCTGCACGACACCGTCGAGGACACCCCCTACACCCTCGACCAGCTCAGCGCCGAGTTCGGCGACGAGATCGCCGCCCTGGTCGACGGCGTCACCAAGCTCGACAAGGTCAAGTACGGGGAGGCCGCGGAGGCCGAGACCGTCCGCAAGATGGTCGTGGCGATGTCCCGCGACATCCGCGTCCTGGTGATCAAGCTCGGCGACCGGCTGCACAACATGCGCACGCTGCGCTACATGCCGCGGCACAAGCAGGAGAAGAAGGCCCGCGAGACCCTGGAGGTGTTCGCGCCGCTCGCGCACCGCCTCGGGATGAACACGCTCAAGTGGGAGCTGGAGGACCTCGCGTTCGCCACGCTGTACCCCAAGCGGTTCGACGAGATCGCCCGCCTGGTGTCCGAGCGCGCCCCGCGCCGCGACGTCTACCTGCAGGAAGTGATCGAGAACGTCTCCACCGACCTGCGCGAGGCCCGGATCAAGGCCACCGTGACGGGCCGGCCGAAGCACTACTACTCGATCTATCAGAAGATGATCGCGCGGGACGTCAGCTTCGACGACATCTACGACCTGGTCGGCATCCGGGTCCTCGTCGACAGCGTCCGCGACTGCTACGCCGCCCTCGGCTCGATCCACGCGCGATGGAACCCGGTCCCCGGCCGGTTCAAGGACTACATCGCGATGCCGAAGTTCAACATGTACCAGTCGCTGCACACGACGGTGATCGGCCCGGAGGGCAAGCCCGTCGAGCTGCAGATCCGCACCTGGGGCATGCACCGCCGCGCCGAGTACGGCGTCGCCGCGCACTGGAAGTACAAGGAGGAGACGGTCGGCGGCCGCAAGGCCGGTGACATGCAGTGGCTGCGCCAGCTCCTCGACTGGCAGAAGGAGACCGCCGACCCGGCCGAGTTCCTGGAGTCGCTGCGCTTCGACCTGTCGGTCTCCGAGGTGTTCGTGTTCACGCCCAAGGGCGACGTGATCGCGCTGCCGCAGGGCGCCACCCCCGTCGACTTCGCGTACGCGATCCACACCGAGGTCGGGCACCGATGTATCGGCGCCCGTGTCAACGGCCGTCTCGTCCCCCTCGAATCGACCCTCGACAACGGCGACACCGTCGAGGTCTTCACCTCCAAGTCGCAGGACGCGGGCCCGAGCCGCGACTGGCTCGGCTTCGTCAAGAGCGCCCGCGCCCGCAACAAGATCAAGCACTGGTTCTCCAAGGAGCGCCGCGACACCGCGATCGAGTCCGGCAAGGACGCCATCGCCCGCGCGATGCGCAAGCAGAACATGCCGCTGCAGCGGATGATGTCCGGTGAGGCCCTCCTCGCCCTCGCCCGCGACATGCGCTACCCGGACGTGTCGTCCCTGTACGCGGCCGTGGGCGAGAGCCAGGTCTCCGCGCAGCACGTCGTGCAGCGCCTGGTCGACGCCCTCGGCGGCGTGGAGAGCGCCGAAGAGGACCTCGCCGAGATCGCGCTGCCGACGCGCCGCAAGCGCAGCCGTCCCGCCGGCGATCCGGGCGTCGTCGTCGCCGACGACCCGGACGTGTGGGTCCGGCTGTCGCGCTGCTGCACCCCGGTGCCCGGCGACGACATCGTCGGCTTCGTGACCCGCGGCCACGGCGTCTCCGTCCACCGCTCCGACTGCGCGAACGTCGAGAGCCTGCGGTCGCAGCCCGACCGCCTGATCGACGTCAAGTGGTCCCCGGGCGAGGACTCGGTGTTCCTCGTCGCGATCCAGGTGGAGGCGCTCGACCGGCCCCGCCTGCTGTCGGACGTGACCCGCGTCCTGTCCGACCAGCACGTCAACATCCTGTCGGCGTCGGTCACCACGACCCGCGACCGCGTCGCCGTCAGCCGCTTCACCTTCGAGATGGGCGACCCGAAGCATCTCGGCCACGTGTTGAAGGCCGTCCGCTCCATCGACGGCGTCTACGACGTCTACCGGGTGACCAGCGGCGCCACCAAGTAGAGGCCCGTACACGCGAAGGGGCGGCCGCGCCTGCGGCCGCCCCTTCGCGTACGGGTCAGTTCTCGGCGGGCTCGTCCTCGGGGACGAAGTCGACCCCGGCCTCCGCGCGCTGCTCCGGGGTGATGGGGGTCGGCGCGGCGGTCAGGGGGTCGTGGCCGGAGGCGGCCTTCGGGAAGGCGATCACGTCGCGGATCGACTCCTGGCGGGCGAGGAGCATGACCACCCGGTCCCAGCCGAACGCGATGCCGCCGTGCGGGGGCGGGCCGAACTTGAACGCCTCCAGCAGGAAGCCGAACTTCGACTCCGCCTCCTGCTTGGACAGGCCCAGCACGTCGAAGACGCGCTGCTGCATCTCGGCGCGGTGGATACGGATGGAGCCGCCGCCGATCTCGTTCCCGTTCAGGACGAGGTCGTAGGCGTCGGCGAGGGCGGTGCCCGGGTCGTCGTGGAAGGTGTCGGCGTACTCGGGCTTGGGCGCGGTGAACGGGTGGTGCACCGACGTCCAGCCGATCTGCTCGCCCTTGTCGTCCTCGACGGGCTCGAAGATCGGCGCGTCCACGACCCAGACGAACTTCCAGGCGGACTCGTCGATGAGGCCGCGGCGGCGGCCGATCTCCAGGCGGGCGGCGCCGAGGAGCTCCTGCGTGGAGTGCCGCTTGCCGGCGCCGAAGAAGACCGCGTCGCCGGGGGAGGCGCCGGTCTTGGCGGCGAGGCCCGCCTTCTCGGTGTCGGAGAGGTTCTTGGCGACCGGGCCGCCGAGGGTGCCGTCCTCCTGGACGAGCACGTAGGCGAGGCCGCGGGCGCCGCGGGCCTTCGCCCAGTCCTGCCAACCGTCCAGTTCCTTGCGGGTTTGGGACGCGCCGCCGGGCATGACGACCGCGCCGACGTAGGGGGCCTGGAACACGCGGAAGGACGTGCCGGCGAAGTACTCGGTCATGTCGGTCAGCTCGTTGCCGAACCGCAGGTCGGGCTTGTCGGAGCCGTAGCGGGCCAGCGCGTCGGCATAGGTGATGTGGGGGATCGGGCGGGGGATCTCGTACCCGGCGATCTCCTTCCACAGGCGCGCCACGAGGTCCTCGCCGACCGTCAGGACGTCGTCCTGGTCGACGAAGGACATCTCGATGTCGATCTGGGTGAACTCGGGCTGCCGGTCGGCGCGGAAGTCCTCGTCGCGGTAGCAGCGGGCGATCTGGTAGTAGCGTTCGAGGCCGCCGACCATGAGGAGCTGCTTGAACAGCTGCGGCGACTGGGGGAGCGCGTACCAGTGGCCCGGCTGGAGCCGGACGGGGACGAGGAAGTCGCGGGCGCCCTCGGGGGTGGACCGGGTGAGGGTGGGCGTCTCCACGTTCACGAACCCGTGCTCGCGCATCACCTCGTGCGTCAGGAACGAGGCCTCCGAGCGGACCTTCATCGCCCGCGCGACGCTCTCGCGGCGCAGGTCGAGGTAGCGGTACTTGAGGCGGATCTCCTCGTTGACGTTGACGTCGCCCTCGATGGGGAACGGCAGCGGCGCCGCGTCGGAGAGCACCTCGATGCGGGCGGCGGCGACCTCGACGTCGCCGGTGGGGAGCTCGGGGTTCTCGTTGCCCTCCGGCCGGACGCGGACCTCGCCGACGACCTTGACGCAGTACTCGGCGCGCAGGTCGTGCGCGGTGTCCTCCTCGCGGAAGACGACCTGCGCGGTGCCGGAGGCGTCGCGCAGGTCGATGAACGTGACGCCGCCGTGGTCGCGGCGGCGGCCGACCCAGCCGGCCAGCGTTACCTGCTGCCCGGCGTGCTCCTTGCGGAGCGTGCCCGCCTCATGGGTGCGGATCATTTCGAGAGCCTTTCCTTCAACGTCGTGGTGAGGTCGGTGAGCGGGACGGCGGTCTGCTCGCCCTCGGCCAGGTCCTTGACCTGGGCGACGCCGTCCGCGATATCTCGCTCCCCGAGGATCACGGCGTACCGGGCGCCCGAGCGGTCCGCGTCCTTCATGGCGCCCTTCAGCCTCTTGCCGCCGAACGCCATGTCGGCCGCGATCCCGGCGCGGCGCAGCTCGTCGACGAGCGCGAACATGCGCCGCTCGGCGGTGTCGCCGAGCGCCACGCCGAACGCCTCGCAGCGCGGCTCGGCGGCGAAGGCGGGGCCCTGCCCGTCCGACGACTCGGCCTCCAGCGCGAGGACCGTGCGGTCCAGGCCGAGCCCGAACCCGATTCCCGGCAGCGGGGGGCCGCCGATGTCCTCCGACAGCCCGTCGTAGCGGCCGCCGCCGCCGATGCCGGACTGGGCGCCGAGCAGCGGGTGGTCGAACTCGTAGGTGGTGCGGGTGTAGTAGTCCAGGCCCCGGACGAGGGTGGGGGTGTCCTCCCACGTGATGCCGAGGTCGGCGAGCAGTTCCCGGACGCGGTCGTGGTGCGCCTTGCACGCCGGGCACAGGTGGTCGGCCATCAGCGGTGCGCCCGCGAGCTGCTCGCGGACCTTCGGGCGCTTGTCGTCCAGCACCCGCAGCGGGTTGATCTCGACGCGGGCGCGGGTGTCGTCGTCCAGGTCCAGGCCGCGCAGGAAGTCCTGCAGCAGGGCCCGGTAGGCGGGGCGGCACTCCTTGCAGCCGAGCGAGTTCAGCAGCAGCCGCACCCGGGTCAGGCCGAGGGACCGGTACCAGTTCCACGCGATCGCGATCGTCTCGGCGTCGACCTGCGGGTCCTCGCTGCCGATCGCCTCCAGGTCGAGCTGGTAGAACTGCCGGTAGCGGCCCTGCTGCGGGCGCTCGGCCCGGAACGCGGGCCCGGTGGTCCACACCTTCACCGGCAGCGAGCCCTTGTGCAGGTTGTTCTCCAGGACGGAGCGCAGCACCGACGCGGTGAACTCGGGGCGCAGCGTCAGGGACCTGCCGCCCCTGTCCTCGAAGGTGTACATCTCCTTGGACACCACGTCGGTGGACTCGCCGACGCCGCGCCGGAACAGGTTGGTGTCCTCGAACACCGCCAGTTCCAGGTAGCCGTAACCGGCCAGCCTCGCCTGCTCGGCGAAGGCCTCCCGGATGGCGTAGAAGAGGTCCGCGCGCGGCGGGACGTATTCGCTGACCCCCTTCGGGGCCCGGAAACTCGAACTCATGGTCTTTTAGATCAGAATCCCTTGTCAGGTCCGTCCGCGGGCACCAACTCCGAAAGGAACGGATTGGTCACACGCTCGCGGCCGATTGTGGTCTGGTCGCCGTGGCCGGGCAGGACGGCCGTCTCGTCGGGCATCGTGAGGCACACCCGGGACAGGCTGGCGAGGATCTGCTCGTACGATCCGCCCGGCAGGTCGGTGCGCCCGATGGAGCCGGCGAACAGCAGGTCGCCGGTGAACATCACGTCCGGGATCTGCTGGGCCTTCGGCGTCCGGAACGTCACCGACCCGGGCGTATGGCCCGGGGCGTGGTCGACGGTGAAGCTCAGCCCGGCCAGCTCCAGCACCGCCCCGTCGGACAGTTCGCGCACGTCGTCGGGCTCGGACAGCTCCAGGCCCCCGAACAGCTGCTGCCCGGCGCCCAGGGACAGGCCCTTGGCCGGATCGGTCAGCAGGTCGCGGTCGTCGGGATGGACGTAGGCCGGGACGTCCTTGGCGCCGCAGACCGGGGCCACCGACCAGACGTGGTCGAGATGGCCGTGCGTCAGCAGCACCGCGACCGGCTTCAGCCGGTGCTCGCGCAGGAGCTCCTCGATCCCGGCCTCGGCGTCCTGCCCGGGATCGATGATCACGCACTCCTCACCGGCGGCGGGCGCCACGACATAGCAGTTCGCGGCGAACGATCCAGCGGGGAACCCGGCGACGAGCACGGTCGTCCTTCCTTAGAACCATCTCGGGTGGGCGTGTTCGAGGGTACCGGCGCGGCCACGGCCACCGCGAACGAGTTGGCGCGGCCGACGTGTCGCGGGGCGCGGCCCGCCGGGGCCGCGGCCGGGCGGGACGGCGCTCCCTGAACGCGGAGACGCTTTTACTCCCGGGTACCGCTACTATGCGCTGCACGTTCACCTGATCACACCGGAGAGGCGAGGCACGTGGCGGCGAAGGACCGCAAGAAGCAGCTCGCGCGGCAGCGCTACGAGCGCCAGCAGCAGCGGCAGGCGCAGGAGGCGGCGCGGGCGCGCCGACTCAAGATCATCTCCGCCGCGGCGGTGGTGGCGGTCATCGTCGTCGGCGGCGCCGCGTTCATGGTGCTCACCAAGGACGACGAGTCCACCGCGGCCGGGCCGCGGTGCACCTACAAGGCGGCCCAGCAGGACGGTGCGCCCAAGGGTGTCGGCACCCCTCCGGGCAAGCCCGCCTACACGGACGTCGTCCAGACGACGATGAAGACCAACCAGGGCGACGTGGAGGTGCAACTGTACGGCGGCAAGGCCCCGTGCACGGTCAACTCCTTCACGTACCTGGCGCAGAAGAACTTCTTCGACAAGACCTCGTGCCACCGGCTGACGAGCGGCGGGCTCAACGTCCTGCAGTGCGGCGACCCGACCGCGAAGGGCACCGGCGGCCCGGGCTACCAGTTCGCCAACGAGAACACCAACGGCGCCATGTACACCGAGGGCACGCTCGCCATGGCGCACAGCAGCCTGCCGGACTCCAACGGCAGCCAGTTCTTCATGGTCTACAAGGACTCGCAGCTCCCGCCGGACTACACGGTGTTCGGGAAGATCACCAAGGGGCTGGACGTGCTGAAGAAGATCGCCGACGCGGGTTCGGACCCCAAGGGCGACGGCAAGCCCAAGAAGAAGGTAGAGATCCAGGACGTCACGATCGCCGGGAAATAGGCGAACGGGATACTAAGGTGTGGAGGGTCCGGTCGCCGTGAGCGCGTCCGGACCCGCGATTCAGGAGGCAAGGGTGTCCAGCGCGACCGATCCCTGGGGCCGGGTGGACGAGGACGGCACCGTCTATGTGAGGACGGCCGACGGCGAGCGGGTCGTCGGCTCCTGGCAGGCCGGCGCGCCCGAAGAGGCCCTGTCCTACTTCAAGCGCAAGTACGACGCGCTCGCCACCGAGATCGGCCTGCTCGAACAGCGGGTCCGCACCACCGACCTGCAGCCGGCCCAGGCCCAGCAGGGCATCGACCGGCTGCGCGAGGCCGTCTCCGATGCGCACGCCGTCGGCGACCTCGACGCCCTCCTGCGCCGCCTGGAGGGCCTGTCGCAGCAGGTCGGGAGGCGCCGCGAGGAGGTCAAGGCCCAGCGCGAGCAGCACCGGCACGAGGCCCGCGAGGTCAAGGAGCGGATCGTCGCCGAGGCCGAGCGCATCGCGGTCGAGGAGACGCACTGGAAGAACGGCGGCGAGCGCCTGCGCCTGCTGGTCGAGGAGTGGAAGGCCGCCGACCGCATCGACCGCCCCACCGAGACCGCGCTGTGGAAGCGGCTGTCGGCCGCCCGCAACGCCTTCACCAAGCGACGCAAGGCCTACTTCGCCACCCTCGACGACCAGCGCGAGGAGGCCCGGCGGGAGAAGGAGCGCCTCGTCACCGAGGCCGAGGCGATGTCGGGCTCCACCGACTGGGGCGACACGGCCGCCGCCTACCGCGACCTGATGCGCCGCTGGAAGCTGGCCGGGCGCGCCTCCCGGGACGCCGAGGAGGACCTGTGGGCCCGCTTCAAGGGCGCCCAGGACACCTTCTTCCAGGCCCGCGGCGCGGCGTTCGCCGAGCGCGACGCCGAGTTCCGCGGCAACGCCGAGGAGAAGGAGAAGATCCTCGCCGAGGCCGAGCGGCTTCTGCCGGTGCGGGACGTCCGGCAGGCTCGCCAGTCCCTGCGCGCGGTCCAGGAGCGCTGGGAGGCCGCCGGGATGGTGCCGCGCGACCAGCGCGACCGGCTGGAGGGGCGGCTCCGCAAGATCGAGGAGGCCGTCCGCTCCGCCGAGGAGAACGAGTGGCGCCGCACCAACCCCGAGGCCCGCGCCCGCGCCGAGGCCACGGTGGGCCAGCTGCGCAGCTCCATCGAGCAGCTGGAGAAGCGGCTCGGCAAGGCCCGCGAGGCCGGCCGCCAGAAGGACGTCAAGGAGGCCGAGGAGGCGCTCAGCGCCCGCCGCGCCTGGCTCGAAGAGGCCGAGCGCACCCTCGCCGAGTTCTCCTGAGCCTCTCGCCGCCTTCCTAGGCCGTGCGGCCCAGGAAGGCGAGCATGCGCGTCTGCTCGTCCGCCCCGCGCGGGGCGGGCAGGGGCGGCGCCAGGTGTCCCTCGCTCCGCAGCGACGCGGCGACCACCTGGGCCGTGGCGAACGCGTGGTGGACGAGGTCCGGGTCGAGGCGCGACGGCTGGCCCGTCGCCCGGGCCAGGTCCCAGGCGTGCACCAGCGGCTCCAGGATGTAGCCCTCCAGGAAGTCGCCCAGCGGCAGCTCGCCCAGCCCGTCGAACGGGATGGGCCGGCCGAGCGCGTCGGGGGTGAGGGCCGCCGCGCACTCCTTGCGGGCCGCCCGCCAGCTCATCAGGACGTCGCCCGCGACGAACCGCGCGGGGTCGGCGTTGACGTCGGGCTCGGGCTCTCCCGAGGCCAGCGCCCGGACCAGGAACTGGCCGCCGGTCACGTGGCCGGCGACGTCCCGGGCGGTCCACCCCGCGCAGGGCGAAGGCACGTCCCACCCGTCGCGGGCGACGCCGGCCACCAGGCCCTCGAAGAGGTCGAGGGCCCGGTGGTAGCCGCTGAGGTTGTGAGCCATGGTGGTCAGTGACGCGCGATCCGGCGGCCCTGTCAAGCGCTATCGCGAAGGTCGCGGGTCCCGGCTCACGCGGCGGGGGAGCCGCGCTGCCGGAGCATCGCGTTCATCTGCGTGATCTCCGCCTGCTGCCCTTCCGCCATCGTGCGGGCCAGCCGCCGCACCCGGTCGTGCCCGGTGCGCTCCAGCACCGCCCGCGCCATGCCCACTCCGCCCCGGTGGTGCGCGACCATCAGCTTCAGGAACAGCATTTCGGCGGCGCGGCCGGACGCCTTCTCCAGGTCGGCGAGCTGTCCGCGGGTCGCCATGCCCGGCATGGCGGCCGCGCCGCCCCGGTGGCCGCCGTGCCCGGACATCCAGCGCATGCGGCCGGACGGGTCGGCCTTGGGCACGCCCCACTCGTCCAGCCAGGCCGTCATCATGCCGATCTGGGCGGACTGGGTGTTGATGATGTCGTAGGCCAGCAGCCGGGTCTCGGGATCGTCCGTGCGGTCCCTGACGATGAACGACATCCGCACCGCCTGCGCGTGGTGCACGCTCATGTCGCGGGCGAACCCGGCTTCGGGGCCGTCCGTGCCGGGCCGCTCCGAGCGGAAGACGGCGAGCGCGACCAGGACGGCGCCCGCGAGCAGGACCAGGGCCGCGAGGACGACGGTGACACGCCGCCCCCGCGGCGCCGCGGGGGCCTCGCTCACGGGGCGTCCTTGCCGCCGGAGCAGGCCGCGCCCGGCTCGGGGGTCTGCGGGCCCTTCACGAAGGCCCGCAGGAACTGGTCCACCCGGGTGTCGGTGGCCTGCTGGAGCTTCACCTGCCTGCCCCACGCGGTGAGCGTGACCGGCGAGTCCTGGTCCGGGTAGGGGCTGAGCAGCGTGTAGTCGGTCGCGGAGACGTTCCCCTTGAGCGCGTCGAGCTGGTCCGCGGGGAGGCCGGGCCGGTAGGTGATCCAGACGGCGCCGTGCTCCAGCGAGTGGACGGCGTGCTCGTTCAGCAGCGGCGTCTCGTAGACGCGGCCGTCGCAGTTCTGCCAGACGGGGTTGTGGTCGCCGCCCATGGGCGGATCGGTGTCGTACTTGACGCTGCCGCCGACGTGGCCGCGGCCGAGCCCGTCCTTGGTCACCAGGCCGCGGATGGAGGAGGAGCCGTCGGCGGACGACGACCTGGTCTGCATGAACGTGAAACCGATGGCGACGACCGCCACCAGGCCGATCACCGCGAAGAACACGATGCCTCCCCACGGGACCTCGCGCTGCGTCAGCGCGTTCTTCGTGGCGGTCTTGCCGCGCGCGTTCTGGTGATGCGCGTTCTTGTTACGGGCGCTCTTGGACATGCGGGCGTCCTCTCAGGGGTGCTGTAGGTCAGAACGGACAGGGCCGCGCCGCACCGGCGAAGGCACGATGCGGGCGGGCGAACGGCCGAAGGGCCGGTCCGTCTACAGCCGGAGGACCTGGAGGGAGGGCGGCGACGCGGGGACGATCCGGGTGCAGGGCGGCGGGGCGAACGCCCAGCCGATGCGCGCGGGCAGGCGGGAGAAAGGCCGGCGCAGCACGGCGGCCAAGCCCAGCAGGACCAGGGTGAACAGGACGGCCAGGCACAGGCACACGTCCATGGGGGCGTGCGCGGGCAGCCTCAGCGGGGAGACGGCCGACACGCCCTCTGCGGGGCCGTGAGGGCCGTGGAGCGTCCCGGCCCCGGCGCCCGGCTGCTCGTGGCCGGTGGACGCCGAGAGGGCGCCGACGGGAACGCTCACGGCGTGCTGGGTGCACACGCGCGGCGGGGGAGCGTGGCCCAGCCCGTAGCTGAACACCAGCCCGCCCACGGCGAAGAGCGCCACGAGCAGCCCTGCCGGCCCGTGGCGTCGACGGGGGGCCGTACCGGACACCGTCACGCTCCTGATCGCGTCTTCCGGGCTGTTCCAACGCCGCAGCCGCCCTCCGGGTTCCCGCCCGCCGCCCTTCGGAGAACCGCGCGGCCGCCCGCCGTGGAGCTGCGGGACCGTCCGGGACCGTCCGCGCCGCGAGATAGTGTCGGAGCGTGACCAGCAGGGCGGAATCGGGCGAGCCGGAGGGCCTTTTCGACGCTCCGGAGCGGGACGGGGCGGTCCCGGCGGACGTGCGGGCCTCGCCGCCGATGGCGCCGGCCCGGGGCGGCGCGGAGCAGCCCCTCGCCGTCCGGATGCGGCCCCGCGCCCTCGACGAGGTCGTCGGGCAGGGCCACCTGCTCGGCCCGGGCACGCCGATCCGGCAGCTCGTCGACCGTGACGTGCCCATGTCGCTCGTGCTGTGGGGCCCGCCCGGAACGGGCAAGACCACCCTCGCCACCGTCGTCAGCCACGTCACCTCCCGCCGCTTCGTGGAGGTCTCCGCGGTCAGCGACGGCGTCAAGCGCGTCCGCGCCGAGATCGACCTGGCGCGCCGCGAGCTCGGCATGACGGGCCGGCAGACGGTCCTGTTCGTCGACGAGGTGCACCGCTTCAACAAGGCCCAGCAGGACGCCCTGCTGCCCGCCGTGGAGAACCGCTGGGTGTCCTTCATCGGCGCCACCACCGAGAACCCGTTCTTCTCCGTCATCAGCCCGCTGCTGTCGCGCTCCCTGCTGCTCACCCTGGAGCCGCTCGGCGAGGACGACCTGCGCGAGGTGATCCGCCGCGCCCTCGCCGAGGAGCGCGGGCTGAACGGGGCGGTCACCCTCGACCCCGCCGCGGAGGACCACCTCATCCGGCTGGCCGGCGGCGACGCCCGCCGCACCCTCACCTACCTGGAGGCCGCCGCGCTCGTCGTCGACGACGGCGGCGCGATCGACGCGGACGTGCTGGAGAGGGCCGTCGACCGGGCCGCCGTCCGCTACGACCGTGAGGGCGACCAGCACTACGACGTCATCAGCGCGTTCATCAAGAGCATCCGCGGCAGCGACGTCGACGCGGCGCTGCACTACCTCGCCCGCATGATCGAGGCCGGCGAGGACGCCCGGTTCATCGCCCGGCGGCTGATCGTGCACGCCAGCGAGGACGTCGGCATGGCCGACCCGACCGCCCTGCAGACCGCGGTCGCCGCCGCGCAGGCGGTGGAGTTCGTCGGCCTGCCCGAGGCCCGCATCAACCTGGCCCAGGCGGTGATCCACCTCTCCCTCGCGCCGAAGTCCAACGCGGTGATCACGGCGGTGGACGGCGCGCTCGGCGACGTCCGCAAGGGGCTCGCCGGGCCCGTCCCGGGGCACCTGCGCGACGCCCACTACAAGGGCGCCGCGAAGATCGGGCACGGGCAGGGCTACAAGTACGCGCACGACCACCCCGGCGGCGTGGTCCGCCAGCAGTACGCGCCCGACGCGGTCGACGGACGGGAGTACTATCGCCCGACCAGGCACGGCGCGGAAGCCCGGTTCACCGAGGTGCTCGCGCGGATCCGCTCCGTCCTGCGCGGCGCCGCGGACCGGCGATGATCGTTCTTCGCCGCCCGGTGCTCCCGCCAAGCGGCGCGGTGGACCGGTAAGGTCTGTCAGGCCATGCCCGGCCCCGTGCCGGCCTCACGCGAACGGAAAGCCCTGATGCTTACTGGTGGACAGCTAGCAGGCCTCATCGTGGCCGTGTTCTGGGCGGTGCTCGTCTCGTTCATCGCGCTCACCCTGCTGAAGCTCTCCAAGCTCCTCGGCGAGGCCAGCGATCTCGTCCACGACATCGGCGAGCAGGCCGGCCCGCTGATGGACGACATGACCCGGACGGTGAAGCGCGCCAACGAGCAGCTCGGCCGGACCGACGTCATCACCAAGCAGGTCGCCGGCGTCACCCAGAACGTCTCGGCCGTGACCACCGTGATGACCTCGGTGGTCGGCGGGCCGCTGGTGAAGGCCGCCGCCTTCTCCTACGGCGTCCGCAAGGCCCTCGGCAACCGCGACGGGGAGGAGCGCGCCGCGTCCGGACGTCCGGAGCTGCCGGCCCGCTCCCCGGGCAGGGGGCGCAGATGAGGCGGCTGTTCTGGCTCTCGGTCGGCGCCGGCGCCGGGGTCTACGCCACGCACCGCGTCAAGCGGCGCGTGGAGCGCTTCGCGCGCGCCCTGTCGCCCGAGAGCGTCGCGGCGCGGGCGGTGTCGACCGGGCAGGACGCCGGCGAGCGGTTGAGGCTTTTCGCCTCCGACGTCCGTACCGAGATGCGGGCCCGTGAGGAGGAGCTGCGCGAGGCCGTCCGCATGGACCAGGCCCCGCCGGACGGGGGGCCGCCGGCCCGCCGCGTGCTCAAGGCGAGATACACGATCATCGAGAACGACAAGGATGGCCACTGATATGGAGTCGGCAGAGGTCGCACGCCGCTTCCTCGGGTTCTTCGAGGAGCGCGGGCACACGGTGGTGCCCTCGGCCAGCCTGGTCGCCGAGGACCCGACCCTGCTTCTGGTCAACGCCGGCATGGTCCCCTTCAAGCCGTACTTCCTCGGCCAGCGCACCCCGCCGTCCCAGCGGATGACGAGCGCGCAGAAATGCGTGCGCACGCCCGACATCGAGGAGGTCGGCAAGACCACCCGGCACGCCACCTTCTTCCAGATGCTGGGCAACTTCTCCATCGGCGACTACTTCAAGGAGCAGGCGATCCCGTTCGCCTGGGAGCTGCTGACCCGGTCGCGGGACGAGGGCGGCTTCGGGTTCCCCGAGGACCGGCTGTGGGTCACCGTCTTCAAGGACGACGACGAGGCCCAGAACATCTGGCACGACAAGGTCGGTGTCCCCCTCGACCGCATCCAGCGGCGCGGCATGGAGGACAACTTCTGGTCGATGGGCGTGCCCGGCCCGTGCGGCCCCTGCTCGGAGATCTACTACGACCGCGGCCCCGAGTACGGCCGCGAGGGCGGTCCCGTCGCCGACGAGGACCGCTACCTGGAGGTCTGGAACCTCGTCTTCATGCAGTTCGAGCGGGGCCCCGGGGAGAGCAAGACCGACTTCCCGATCCTCGGCGACCTGCCGGCCAAGAACATCGACACCGGCATGGGCCTGGAGCGCATGGCGGCGATCCTGCAGGGCGTCGACAACATCTACGAGACCGACACCCTCTGGCGGGTCCTCGACCGCGCCGCAGGGCTGACCGGCACCGCCTACGGCCGCGACCACCGCGCGGACGTGTCGCTGCGCGTCGTCGCCGACCACGTCCGCAGCGGCACGATGATGGTCGCCGACGGCATCCGCCCCGGCAACGAGGGCCGCGGCTACGTGCTGCGCCGCATCCTGCGCCGCTCCATCCGCAACCTGCGCCTGCTCGGCGGGCAGGACGCCGGGCTCATGCACGAGCTGACCGCCGTCGCGATCCAGGCGATGGGCGAGCAGTACCCGGAGCTGGTGCGCACCGCCGCGAACATCCACACCGTCATCGACGCGGAGGAGGACTCCTTCCTCCAGACGCTGCGCACCGGCACCACGATCTTCGACACCGCCGTCGCGGACACCAAGCGCTCCGGCGGCGCGACCCTGGCGGGCGACCAGGCGTTCAAGCTGCACGACACCTACGGCTTCCCGATCGACCTCACCCTGGAGATGGCGTCCGAGCAGGGCCTCCAGGTCGACGAGGAGGGTTTCCGCCGGCTCATGAAGGAGCAGCGGGACCGCGCGAAGAAGGACGCCCGCGACAAGAAGACCGGCAACCTCGACGTGTCCGTCCTGGACGAGCTGCTCACCGGCGCCGGCGGCAGGGTCGACTTCACCGGCTACGGCAGCCTCGCCGGCGACGCCCGCCTCGTGGGGCTGCTGGTGAACGGCGCCAACGCGCCCGCCGCCGGGGAGGGCGCCGAGGTCGAGGTCGTCCTCGACCGCACCCCGTTCTACGCCGAGGGCGGCGGCCAGCTCGCCGACCACGGCCTGATCAGGTTCGGCAACGGCGCCGTGGTCGAGGTGACCGACGTGCAGGCGCCCCTCGCCGGGCTCGTCGTGCACCGCGGGCGCGTCCGCAGCGGCGAGGCGCAGGCCGGCGACACCGCCTACGCCGAGGTCGACGTGGAGCGGCGCCGGGCGATCTCCCGCTCGCACACCGCGACGCACATGGTGCACGCCGGGTTCCGCCGCGCCCTCGGCGAGTCCGCCGCGCAGGCCGGGTCGGAGAACTCGCCCGGCCGGTTCCGGTTCGACTTCACCGCGTCCGGCGCCGTCCCCGCCAGCGTGCTGCGCGACGTCGAGGACGAGGTCAACGAGGTCCTGGTCGGCGACCTGGACGTGCGCGCCTTCCACACCTCGATCGACGAGGCCCGCGCGATGGGCGCGCTCGCGCTGTTCGGCGAGAAGTACGGCGACGAGGTCCGGGTCGTCGAGGTCGGCGACTACTCCCGCGAGCTGTGCGGCGGCACCCACGTCGCCCGCAGTGGGCAGCTCGGCCTGGTCAAGGTGCTGGGCGAGTCGTCGATCGGCGCCGGCGTCCGGCGCGTCGAGGCGCTCGTCGGCATCGACGCCTTCCGCTTCCTGGCCCGCGAGAGCGTCCTCGTGGCGCAGCTCGCCGAGCAGATGAAGACCCGCAAGGAGGAGCTCCCCGAGCGCGTCTCCGGCGTGGTCGCCCGGCTGCGGGACGCGGAGCGGGAGCTGGAGAAGCTGCGCTCCCAGCAGGTCCTCGCGATCGCCGGGTCCCTCGCCGAGGGCGCCAAGGACGTGGGCGGCACCGCGTTCGTGGGGCACCGCGCCCCCGACGGCACCGGCGCCGACGACCTCCGCAAGCTCGCCGTCGACATCCGCGGCCGCCTCACCTCGCGCCCCGCGGTCGTGATGGTCGCCGGCATGCCGAAGGACCGTCCCGTCGTGGTCATCGCCGTCACCCAGGGCGCGCGCGACCGCGGCCTCAAGGCGGGCGCGCTCGTCGGCCTGGCCGCCAAGGCGCTCGGCGGAGGCGGCGGCGGCAAGGACGACCTGGCCCAGGGGGGCGGCGCCAACCCCGCCGCGATCGGCGATGCCCTCGCCGCCGTCGAGCAGGCGGTAGGGGCCGCGTGAGTCCGGCACGACGGGGCAGCAGAAGCGAGCCTCACCTCCGAGCGGAGGCGAGCCCATGAGGACGGGCGTCAGGCTCGGGGTCGATGTGGGAAGCGTGCGGGTCGGGGTCGCGCGATGCGATCCCGGCGGGATCCTGGCGTCCCCCCTGGAGACGGTGAAGAGCGGCAAAGGCGACGTCGACCGGCTCGTGGACCTCGTCGCCGAGCACGAGGCGATCGAGGTCGTCGTCGGCCTCCCCACCTCGCTGTCGGGCCGGGAGGGGCCGGCGGCGCAGTCGGCCCGCAGGTTCGCGGCGAGGCTCGCCGACCGCCTTCCCCCGGAGACGGTGCGGCTGCACGACGAGCGCCTCACCACCGTCACCGCCGAGAGCGGCCTGCGGGCCGGCGGCGTGCACGGCCAGGCGCGGCGCAAGGTGGTCGACCAGGCCGCCGCGGCGGTGCTGCTCCAGGCGGTCCTCGACGCCGAACGGTCGACCGGACGCCCCCCGGGTGAGATCGTCCAGGGGAGCTCATGAACGACTTGGACCTTTTCTCCGACCCGTACGGCGACGGGCCTCCGTCAGAGGAGACCTACGGCCGGCGTGACCAGCGGCGCCGGCGCAAGCGCCAGAAGCGCCGCCGGCGCAGCGGGCGCGCCGCCGCGCTGTTCGCGATGGCGTTCCTCGTGGCGGTGTTCGGCACCGGAGGCGTCCTCGGGTACGCGTGGCTCGACAACAAGTGGCACCCGCCGGACTACGAGGGCGCGGGCTCCGGCAAGGTCACCGTCCAGATCAAGGACGGCGCGACCGGGTCGGTGATCGGCACGACGCTGAAGCAGCACCGGGTCGTCAAGAGCTCCGAGGCCTTCGTGAAGACCTACAACAAGGAGACCCGCGCCTCCAGCATCCAGCCGGGGTTCTACCAGATGCGGCTGGAGATGTCCTCGGCCGCCGCGGTGGCGCTGCTGCTCGACCCGAAGTCGCGGGCCGGCAACCAGGTCGTGATCCCCGAGGGGCGGCGTGCCGTCGAGGTCTTCGAGCTGCTGGCGAAGAAGACCGGCATCTCCGTCAAGGAGTTCCAGGCGGTGGCGAAGCGCCCGAAGAACCTAGGGCTGCCCTCCTACGCGCGGGGCAAGGTCGAGGGTTACCTGTACCCGGGGCGCTACGACCTCGACCCGAACGGCTCGGCGGAGCAGATCCTCAAGGAGATGGTGGGGCGGTACACCAAGGAGGCCGCCAGCGTCGACCTGGTCGCCGAGGCGCGCAAGGCGCACATGAACCCGGCGACGGTCATCACGCTCGCCAGCCTGGTCCAGGCCGAGGGCGGCAAGCCCAGCGACCTGCCGAAGATCTCCCGCGTCATCTACAACCGGGTGGACAAGGGCATGAAGCTGCAGTTCGACACCACGGTCCTGTACGCGTTGAACGAGCGGCGGCTCACCGTCACGGAGAAGGACCTGCAGACCCCCTCGCCCTACAACACCTACCTGCACGCGGGCCTGCCGCCCGGCCCGATCTCCAACCCCGGGCCGGACGCGATCGAGGCGGCCCTGTCCCCGGAGGACGGGACGTGGCTGTACTTCATCGCCACCGACCCGACGAACAAGGTCACCAAGTTCGCCACGACGGAGCAGGAGCGGCTGGCGATCGAGAAGGAGTTCCGGGCCTGGCAGAAGGCGCACCCGGGCCAATGAGCGAGAGGACGGGCCGCCGCGCGGCGGTGCTGGGGTCGCCCATCGCCCATTCGCTGTCGCCGGTGCTGCACCGGGCGGCGTACGCGGCGATGGGGCTGGACGACTGGTCCTACGACGCGGTCGAGTGCGGCGAGGACGGCCTGGCCGCGCTCCTGGACGGGCTCGGGCCCGAATGGGCGGGGCTGTCGCTGACCATGCCGCTCAAACGCGTCGCGCTCGGCCTCGTCGACACGGTGTCGGACCTCGCGGCGAAGGTCGGCGGCGCGAACACGATCGTCCTGCGGGACGGGCGGCGGCACGGTGACAACACCGACGTGTACGGCATCGAGACGGCGCTCGGCGAGGCGGGGCTGAAGGCCCCGTCCGCGGCGCTGGTGCTGGGCGGCGGCGCGACGGCCGCGTCCGCGCTGGCCGCCCTCGCCGGGCTCGGCACGCGCGAGGCCGTCCTCGCGGTGCGGACGCCGGAGCGCGCCGCCGGCGCGGCCGAGGTGGGGGAGCGGTTCGGGCTCGCGGTCCGGGTCGTGCCGCTCGGCGAGGCACCCGCGCACCTGCCCGCGGAACTCGTCGTGTCGACCCTCCCCGGCGGGGCCGCCGACGTGTTCGCGGCGCCGGTCGCCGAGTCCGGCGCGGCCCTGTTCGACGTCGTGTACGCGCCGTGGCCCACGGCGCTCGCGGCGGCCGTCCAGCGCGCGGGCGGCACGGTCGTCAGCGGTTTCGCGATGCTCCTGCACCAGGCCGTCCGGCAGGTGGCCCTGATGACCGGCCGCGACGACGTGCCGGTGGAGGCGATGCGCGCCGCGGGCGAGGCGGAACTCGCCCGCCGGGCCTGACCCTCGGTCAGGGCGGGGCGCGCTGGGCGCGGCGCCGCTTCACCGACTCGTCGATGCTGGTGAGGACGATGGGCAGGATCACGCTGAGCCAGAAGTCCTTCCAGCCCCACGTTCCCGCGGCGACGCCGAGCGCGCTGCCGGCGCACACGAGGCTCAGCAGGAACACCGCCCAGTGCCGCTGGGCCAGGCCGACCGGGTCGATGAGGCGGCGGTGCGGGAGCATCTCGGCCAGCGGACGCTCCCGGGCGTGGGCGCGCTGCACGACCAGCGCGTCCGGCAGCCAGTGCAGGACGTCGGCGTTCCCCGCGAGAGGGATCCGCGACAGGGCGACCAGCGTCTCCAGCCGCCACCACAGCGTCCACAGCGAGGTGCGCCCGCTGCCCGGGTAGCCGTTCCAGCGCGGGTCGGCGACCTCCCCGCGCACCAGCGTCCGGAACGCTCGGGCGACGGTCGCTCCCTGCGGTCCGCGCGGGTCCCGCAGCAGCGCGGTGAGCGCGATCGGCAGCCCGTAGTGCCACAGGGCGAGCCGCCACACCGGTTCCGGTCCGGCGCCGCGCTCCGACACGGTGTGCGGCGAGACGCCGTAGGTCTCGATCCACGTGTGGTCGTCGTCGGGGTCGAGGTGTTCCAGCAGCCAGTCGTAGGCGTCCAGCAGCCGCTCGGTCCGCAGGCCGGGGCGCGCCTCGGCCAGCGTCACCAGCGCGAACGCGGTGTGCGTGACGGTGGGCCGGGACGCCTGCGTCGGGCCCCAGGCGGGACGGTGCGCGGTCCGGTCCGCCGTCAGCCACTCCACGCCGCGGTCGACGGCGGGATCGTAGGGGTTGAGCTGGCTGAGCGCGCGGAGCGCCAGGCACGTCAGCCACACCCGGGACGGGCAGCCGTGCAGCGAGCCCCATCCGCCGTCGGGGTTCTGGTTGTACAGCAGCCACCGGTAGGCGCGCTCCAGGTCGGGGGCGTCGTCGCGCAGGTCGCAGCGGGCGCGGGCGAGGAACCGCGCGATCCAGCCGGTCGCCTCGATCACCGGCATGCCGAGGCTGGTCTGGGTGGCCCAGCCGCCGTCGCGCAGCGGGTCGTCGGACCGGGTCTGCCGGGCGGCGAGGAGTTCCAGGCCGTCGTCGAAGTGCTCGAAGGCGCGCCCTGCCTCGGCGAACGCCATCAGCCCGACGGCGGTGGCGGTGGTGCCGGGTTCGGGGCGCGCGAGCTCGTGGTACCAGCCTCCGCCGGTGCCGAGGGCGGGGGCGTAGGTGTCGCGCAGGACGTCCAGCGACTCGTTCAGGCGGGCGTCGAGGACGGCCAGGTCGATGACCGGGACGTGGGCGCCGCGCCGCCGTGCGGCGGAGCGGACGGCGCGGGGCGCGGGGGGCGCCGGGGACGGGAGCGGGGGTGTCTGGTTCACGTTTCTGCCTTCTGCTCTTGTTGTTCCCGGCGGGCCGGGATTTGTACCTCGCGGTCCCGCGTCTGTATCCGCCGCCGCAGCGAGCGCGGGCGTGCGGCACCGGGCACGCTGGAGGCGGACCGCTCCCGCGTTCCGTGATGTTGGAGGTGGCTTGGCCGAGCCGACCGTCCGGGACGAGCCCGGCCACGACTGCGTCCTGTGCCCCCCGCTGCGGTTCCGCGTCAACGGCATGGCCGGGCTCCCCGGCGAGTCGGGCGTCATCGCCGGCGACCGCGACTTCTTCCTGATCCCGGACGTCGCGCCGCTCGCCGAGGGGCACCTGCTGCTGGTGACGCGCGAGCACCACCAGTGCGCCGGAGACTTCCCCGGGCCGATGTGGGAGCGCGCGATGCGATGGCGCGACCGGGTGGCCCGCCTCTACCGGGAGGCGTACGGTCTCGGCGGACTGCTGCTGTTCGAGCACGGGCCGGCGAGCCCCCAGGGCGGTGGCGCGTGCGTCGACCACGCGCACTGGCACTTCCTTCCGGGCACGGCGGGGGTGCGGGCGGTCGTGGAGCGGGAGGGTCGCCCGGGCGTTCCCGCCGACCACGCGACCCTCCAGGCCCGCTACCGCGCCGGCCGCTCCTACCTGCTGATCGAGGAGGACGGCGCCGCGACCGTCCACCCGGGCGACGGTGTGCGGAGCCAGTTCCTGCGCTGGGCGGTGGCGGCCGGCGGCGCGGGCCGGGCCTGGCGCTGGCAGGAGACCTTCGGGCTGCCCGCCAGCCGGGGGCGCTTCCTGCGCACGCTGCGGGCGATGCGGGCGGCGGCGGACGCCCTGCCGGGCGCGGTTCAGCCCCCCGACAGCCACCAGTAGAGCTCGCACGAGGTCAGCCGGTCCCCGTACCCCGCCCTCGGCGTACCGGGGGCATAGCCGGTGGAGTACGCCTCCGGCGGCCGTCCCCGCTGGTGGACGAGCACCCGTTCCAGGGACGTCGGGCCGAACCGCAGCAGCCACAGGGGGCCGCCGGACACGGCGCGGTCGAGGACAGGCAGCAGATCCCGCGGTTCCCGCCCGCCGATCGGAGGCGCATGGCCGAGCAGGCGCGCGAGGGTGTGCGCCTCGGAGACGACCAGGTCGGCCCGCTCCAGGACGGGCAGCACGCAGGACGCCGTAAGCCGCGCGTCGATGTCGTGGGGGACGACGTCGAACACCACCCGCGTGCCCGCCGCGCGCGCCGTGCGGACCGCCTCGTGGAGAGCCTCCCGGGAGGCGGGGGCCAGCAGGGAGTATCCGTCCACGGCCAGCACGTCGGCGTCCTCGATCCCGGCCGCCGCCGCCCGCACGTCCGCCGCGGCGAGCCGTCTGGCGGGCGGCTCGTCCTGGACGACCAGCAGCCGGACGCCGGGCCCGCCTTCTTCGCCGCCGGCGGCGTCGCGCAGCATCACCGACACGCCGTTCGGGACGCCGGGCTCGACGACCAGGCGGTGGGCCGCGCCGATCCGGCACAGCTCGCGGCGGATCGCCTCCGTGTAGTCGTCGTCGCCGACCCTGGCCAGCACCTCGACCCGGCGGAAGTAGCCCACCGCGCAGCGGGCGAGGTTCACCGCCGTCCCCGCGGTCAGTGCACGGGCGGGTGCGTAGCAGAGCCGGTCGGCGTCGATTTCCGCGAAGCGGACGCCCGGCAGGCTCGCGCGCACCTCGATCCCCGCGTCCCCGATGACGAAGAGCGAGTGGCGGCGCTCGGCGGCGCCGTCGAGGCCCGGCCATTCGAGGGGCGATCGGAACGGCGCCATGACCCGGGCTCAGCCGGCCGGAAGCAGGAAGGCCCGCATCACCGGGCGCAGGCTCGGGATGAGGTCGTACCCGCCGGCCTCGCGCAACGGCACCCAGGCGCACCGGTCCAGATGGTCGCTGACGTCCTGGTTCTCCAGGGTGGCGTCAAGGGTCACCGGCCGGCAGCGGCGCGCCGCCGCCACCACCCGGATCTGCCCGCCGGGGTTGCCGCGGTCGGGCATGAACCACTGCCACAGGTGGAACGGCGGACCCGGATCGATCTTCAGGCCGACCTCCTCCCAGACCTCGCGGCGGATGTGGTCGTCGAGATCGAGGTCGGCGTCCTCCTCCAGCCGCCCGCCGGGCACCTCCCAGCGGCCGGGGTGGAACGGGTCGGAGGCGGCCTTGCGGACCAGCAGCAGCCGCCCGCCGGACACGATGAACGCCTTCTGCGCGAACTGGAGCCGGACCGGAGGCACGGCGGTGAGGGGGCCGGCGGCGCCGGCGTCGACCGAGGGCATCGCGGGAGACCTCCCTGGTGCCGGCCCCACCGGGCCGTCTCGGCTCCACCGTAACAACCCGAGGTCCGCGCGCCGAGACGCCCGCCGGGTCAGAACACCCTCACTCGGCGGCGGCTCGCGCGCCGGCCCGGGAATGGCGCCGTGCCGCGGCCTGTTGTAGCGGTTGGCGTACTCTCGGCCGGGTGCTCGCGCGGCGAAGGCCGGGCGGGTGATCCGGTATGGCGCACCCGGCCTCACCGGGTGGTATTCTTGGTGGTCGACCGGCCCTGTGCGCGCGACTGAACGGTGGCGCGTGCCGGGCGCTCAAGCGGAGGCCACCTCCCACCTGACCGGCTGCGAAGCCGGTGGGTCTCGGTCCGGCGAACGGGCGTCAGCCCGTACCGCCGTAGTTTCCGGGCGGCATCGCCGTTCCCGGAAGACCGAAGGTGGCCCCGTGCGTGAGTCGTGCGGGGCTTTTCTCGTGGAAGCCTCGGGGTACGACCGGTCCAACGAACTTGAGAACGGCCCCAAGGAGGTCCCATCAGCGCCGAACCGCGTATCAACGACCGCATTCGCGTGCCCGAGGTCCGGCTCGTCGGCCCGAACGGCGAACAGGTGGGCATCGTGCCCATCGCCAAGGCCCTCGAACTCGCGCGTGAGTCGGACCTCGACCTCGTCGAGGTGGCGCCCACCGCGCGTCCGCCCGTCGCGAAGCTCATGGACTACGGCAAGTTCAAGTACGAGTCCGCGATGAAGGCGCGTGAAGCGCGGAAGAACCAGGCGCACACGGTCATCAAGGAGATCAAGCTCCGCCCGAAGATCGACCCGCACGACTACGAGACCAAGAAGGGTCACGTGGTGCGGTTCCTGAAGGCCGGGGACAAGGTGAAGGTCACGATCATGTTCCGTGGTCGTGAGCAGTCCCGTCCCGAGCTCGGTTTCCGGCTGCTGCAGCGGCTCGCCGACGACGTCGAGGAGCTCGGCTTCGTCGAGTCGCGGCCCAAGCAGGACGGCCGGAACATGATCATGGTGCTCGGTCCGCACAAGAAGAAGACGGCCCGCGGGCAGGAGTCGGAGACCACCGTCTGACGGCCGTTCGGGGACCGGCCTCGCGGTGGCCCCCATCGCGAACTCGCGGCTGAGCGAGGTCGCGGCCTACGTACATCGAAGCCTGACCAGGCGCGTCCACGGGTCGCCGTGCGGTGCGCCGATCAGGCGCGCCTCCATGCCGGTCGGCACGGAGGCCGGGAAAGAGGGAGACGACGGCGACCATGCCGAAGACCAAGACCCACAGCGGTGCCAAGAAGCGCTTCAAGCTGACCGGCACCGGCAAGGTGATGCGCCGCCGCGCCAACCGCAACCACCTGCTCGAGCACAAGCCGTCCAAGCGGACCCGGCGTCTCGACGGCCCCGCCGTGGTGGCCCCCGCCGACGCCAAGAACATCAAGAAGCTGCTGCGCAAGTAGCGCTCGACCCGGAACATCGCCGACCGGCCGAGGCCAGCATGGCCCCGGCCCCCACGAAGGAGTCAGACACGTGGCACGCGTGAAGCGGGCGGTCAACGCCGCCAAGAAGCGTCGGGTCGTCCTGGAGCGGTCGAGCGGCTACCGCGGGCAGCGTTCGCGCCTGTACCGCAAGGCCAAGGAGCAGCAGCTCCACTCGATGACCTACGCCTTCCGGGACCGCAAGGACCGCAAGGGCCAGTTCCGCCGGCTGTGGATCCAGCGGATCAACGCCGCGGCCCGCGCCAACGGCATCACCTACAACCGGTTCATCCAGGGCCTGAAGGCCGCCGAGGTCGAGGTCGACCGGCGCATGCTCGCCGAGCTCGCCGTCAACGACGCCCCGGCGTTCGCCGCCCTGGTCAAGGTCGCCAAGGACGCGCTCCCGGCCGAGGGTTCGGAGGCGGCCTGAGCCGGGCGACCGGCACACGGGCGATCACAGCGACATGGCGGGCCGCGAGCTGACCTCTCTCCGATCACCACGGGTGAAGGCCGCTCGGCGGCTCGCCAAACGCGCGTTCCGGCGCCGTGAGAACCGGTTCCTCGCCGAGGGGCCGCAGGCGGTGCGGGAGGCGCTGCGCATCCCCGGCGGGCTCGCGGAGCTGTTCACCACGGCCGAGGCGGAGGCCCGCCACCCCGAGCTGGTGCTCGCCGCCGAGCGCGCCGGCGCGCCGGTGCTGCGCGTCAGCGGCGAGATCATGGCGGAGCTCGCCCAGACCGTCACCCCGCAGGGGCTGCTGGCGGTCTGCGAGTTCGTCGACGTCCCACTGGACAGGGCGCTGGAGAACGCCCCCCGGCTGGTGACCGTGCTCGCGCACGTCCGCGACCCCGGCAACGCGGGGACCGTCCTGCGCACCGCCGACGCCGCGGGCTCGGAGACGGTCGTGTTCACCGACGCGTCCGTCGACCCCTACAACGGCAAGTGCGTCCGCGCCTCAGCGGGCAGCCTGTTCCACCTGCCGGTCGTCGTCGGCCCCCGGTTCGACGCGCTGATCCCGGAGTTGAAGGGCGCGGGCCTGACCGTCCTGGCCGCCGACGGCGCGGGCGACCGCACCCTCGACGAGGCGATCGACGAGGGGGTGCTCGCCCGCCCCACCGCCTGGGTCTTCGGGAACGAGGCGTGGGGACTGCCCGAGGAGATCCTGCGGCATGTTGACGAGGTCGTCCGCGTGCCCATCTACGGGCGGGCCGAGAGCCTGAACCTGGCGACGGCCGCGGCCGTATGCCTCTATGCGTCGGCCCGGGCGCAGCGCGGCTCCCAGGGAGAGCGCCCGAGCCGTACGTGAAGTACGGCGCGGTCCCGGTGTTTCCACTGCATTCCGTGATCGAATGGCCGCATGCGGTCGCGATTGGCGCCGCCTCGTGACGGGTGAGCTGGGAAGATGGTCTTCGCGTGGACGCGGCGCAGGGGGGCCTGCCGCCGCGCGGGGCTCGTTCGCGGGGAGGAGCGAGAACCGCGACCGGCGGGGGATCACGCCGTCGTGCCGCCGCGCCTAACGTGTTGATCAGCGGGTTGACCAGTGCGGCGACGAGGCCGCACGGGAGTGGGGGCGAGATGACCGAGGAGACCAGGCGAACCGCGAGGGCGGGCCGGCGTCCCCCGGAGGTGCGGTGCCGGGCCGGTGCGGTCCAGGCCGCCACCGTCCCGGACGCCTTTCCGGACGCCCCCGGCGCGTACGCGGACGACGGCCTGCGCATCGAGGCCGCCAGGGTCGAAGCCGGCACGGCCGTCGTCGCGGTGGCCGGGGAGATCGACCTGCGCACCGCCGGGCCGCTGCGCGACCGGCTCGTGGAGACGCACGGCCGGCTTTCCGGGACGGGGCCGCGCCGCCTGGTGGCCGACTTCGCCGCCGTCCCGTTCTGCGACGCGGCCGGGCTCGGCGCCCTGGTCGCCGCGCACAACCAGATCTCCGCCGCCGGCGGCGAGATCGCCCTCGCCGGGGTGCGGCCCGCCCAGCTGCGGTTGTTCAAGATCACCGGCCTGCACCGGCTGTTCGCGATCCACCGCGATGTCGAGGCCGCGCTGTCCGGCCAGGACTCGCCCACGAGGTCCGGATGAGGGCGCGAACCCCTGATGGGGCGCTCCGCGGGAGGCGGCGACACCCCACGCGAAAGCCACACATGCCTTGCCGCGAGGCGGTTTCCGGGTCCCGTTAGGGGCCCGACTCCGGCTAGAGTCTCTTTCCGACAGGCCGCGTTCCCATCGGTGTTCTGGAGGCCGCTGTGGGCGGAGAGGAATCCCCTCTCGTGGCCGCGCGCGGACCCGAGGCGGGGTCCGGGCCGGGCCCCGAGGGGGGCGGCCCGGACGACCTGCCCGACGGGCTGATGGTCGCCGGCCGGGACGCCCGCGTCGTCGTGTTCAACGCCGCCGCCGCGCGGATCACCGGGATCCCCGCCGGATCGGCCGTGGGCCGCGACTTCCGCGACGTCCTGCCCCTGCACGACGCCGAGGGCCGCGACTGGTGGAAGTGCCTGGCCCCCTACGACGGGCTGTCCACCCGCACCCGCCACCCCGAGCGCGTGCTGTTCCTTCCGGGCGGCACCGAGGTGCTCGTGACCGCCGCGTACCGGCGCGACGCCGAGCGCCGTGTGGAACGGTTCACCGTGTGCCTGCGCGACGCCCTGCACCGCGCCCGGCAGGAGCGCGACCGCGCCGACCTGGTCTCCACCGTCGCCCACGAGCTGCGCTCCCCGCTCACCAGCGTCAAGGGGTTCACCGCGACGCTGCTCGCCAAGTGGCACCGCTTCAACGACGACCAGAAGCGGGTGATGCTGGAGACCGTCAACGCCGACGCCGACCGCGTCACCCGGCTGATCACCGAGCTGCTGGACGTGTCCCGCATCGAGTCGGGCCGGCTGGAGATGCGCCGCCAGGTCGTCGACATCCCCGAGGAGGTCCGCAAGGTCATCGCGGGCCGGGTCGCCGCGGGGGAGCCGGAGGACCGCTTCCGCTTCGAGACGCGCGGCGAGCTGCCCGAGATGTGGCTCGATCCCGACAAGATGGATCAGATCCTCGGCAACCTCGTCGAAAACGCGGTGCGCCACGGGGCGGGCACTGTCACCATTGTGGTGGAGCCGGACGCGCATAAGGAGGGGGCGGCCGTGTCGGTGCGCGACGAGGGCGAGGGCATTCCGCCCGAGGCCGTCCAGCGCGTCTTCCGGCAGTTCTGGCGCGGGCCCGGCGGCAACCGCCGCGGCGGCACCGGGCTCGGGCTCTACATCGTCAAGGGGCTGGTCGAGGCGCACGGCGGCGTGATCACCGTGCGGCGGGCGCCCGGCGGCGGCGCCGAGTTCCGATTTACCGTGCCCGCAGGGGCCCCCGACTACGCCGGCTGACCCGCGGCCCACACCGCGGCACGGCATCGGGTCCCTCGGCGGGCCAGCGCGTCACGCGCACGCTTTCCGGATGTCCTCCGCCCGCGCACTAGACTGCGGGCGTCCCACGCCGACCGGAGTCGATCACACCACCATGTCTGCACCCAACAAGTCCTATGACCCCGTCGAGGTGTCCGCGCTGCAGCCCGAGGAGCTGGAGCGGGCCCGCGCCGAGGCGCTCGCGGCGATCGCCGCGGCCGCCGACCTCGACGCCCTGAAGCAGGTCCGGCTGGCGCACGCCGGAGACCGTTCCCCGCTCGCCCTGGCCAACCGCGAGATCGGCGCCCTCCCGCCCGCGGCCCGCGCCGAGGCGGGCAAGCGCATCGGCGCGGCCCGGGGCGCGGTGGCGAAGGCGCTCAAGGAGCGCCAGGCCGAGCTGGAGGAGGAGCGCGACCGCCGCGTCCTCGTCGAGGAGACCGTCGACGTCACCCTTCCGTGGGACCGCGCGCCGCGCGGCGCCCGGCACCCGCTGACCACGATGCAGGAGCGGATGGCCGACGTCTTCGTCTCGATGGGCTTCGAGGTCTCCGAGGGCCCCGAGGTCGAGGCGGAGTGGTTCAACTTCGACGCCCTGAACTTCCTTCCCGACCACCCGGCCCGCACCATGCAGGACACCTTCTTCGTCGAGTCGGAGGAGTCCGGGCTGGTGATGCGCACCCACACCTCGCCGATGCAGATCAGGTCGCTGCTGTCGCGGCCGCTGCCGGTGTACGTGGTGGCGCCCGGCCGCACGTTCCGCACCGACGAGCTCGACGCCACGCACAGCCCGGTGTTCCACCAGCTGGAGGGCCTCGCCGTCGACGAGGGCCTGACGATGGCCGATCTGCGCGGCGGCATCGACGCGTTCGTCACCGGCATGTTCGGCGAGGGGCTGAGGACGCGGTTCAGGCCGTCGTTCTTCCCGTTCACCGAGCCGTCCGCCGAGGTGGACATGCAGTGCTTCGTGTGCCGGGGCGCGTCCGCGGAGCCGGGCGGCGCGCCCTGCCGCACCTGCAGCTCCGAGGGCTGGATCGAGCTCGGCGGCTGCGGCATGGTCAACCCGCGGGTGCTGGTGGCCTGCGGGGTCGACGCGGACCGCTACAGCGGCTGGGCGTTCGGGCTGGGCGTCGAGCGGACGCTGATGTTCCGGCACGGCGTGGAGGACATGTACGACATGGTGGAGGGCGACGTCCGGTTCACCCTCCCGTTCGGGATGGAGATCTGATGCGGGCCCCGCTTTCCTGGCTGCGCGAGTACGTCGAGCTCCCGGCCGACGTCACGGGCCGCGCGCTGGCCGCCGAGCTGATCGCGGCGGGCCTGGAGGTCGAGACGGTCGAGCGGGCCGGCGCCGACATCACCGGCCCGCTCGTGGTCGGCGAGGTCCTGGAGATCGAGGAGCTGACCGGTTTCAAGAAGCCGATCCGCCACTGCCGGGTGAACGTCGGCGACGCCAACGGCACGGGGGAGCCGCAGAGCATCGTGTGCGGCGCCACCAACTTCGCGGTCGGCGACCGCGTCGTGGTCGTCCTGCCGGGCGGCGTGCTGCCCGGCGGGTTCGAGATCGGCGCCCGCAAGACCTACGGGCGGATGTCGGCGGGCATGATCTGCTCGGTGACCGAGCTCGGGATCGGCGACGACCACAGCGGCATCCTCGTCCTGCCGCCGGACGCCCCCGTCGGCGCGGACGCGATCGAGATGCTCGGGCTGCGCGACGACGTCCTCGACATCGCCGTGACGCCCGACCGCGGCTACGCCCTGTCCATCCGCGGCATCGCCCGCGAGGCCGCCATCGCCTACGGCGTGCCGTTCAAGGACCCGGCGGACGTCGAGCTGCCGGCGGACGACGAGGGGGCGCAGAGTCACCCGGCGAGCATCGGCGACCCGGCCGTGTGCGACCGGTTCGTCCTGCGCGAGGTGAGCGGCTTCGACCCGGACGCGCGGACCCCGATGTGGATGCAGGTGCGCCTGCACCGCGCGGGGATGCGGCCGGTGTCGCTGGCGGTCGACATCACCAACTACCTGATGCTGGAGCTCGGGCAGCCGCTGCACGCGTTCGACCGGGGCAAGCTGACCGGCCCGATCGTCGTGCGGCGCGCCGAGCCCGGCGAGCAGCTGGAGACGCTCGACCACGTCAAGCGGGCCCTCGACCCCGACGACATCCTCATCACCGACGCGTCGGGCCCGATCTCGATGGCCGGCACGATGGGCGGTCTCGCCACCGAGATCGACGAGCGGTCGAGCGACATGGTCGTCGAGGCCGCGCACTTCGACGCCATGGGCGTCGCCCGGATGAGCCGCCGGCACCGCCTGCACAGCGAGGCGTCCCACCGGTTCGAGCGCGGCGTCGACCGCGAGCTGCCGCTGTACGCCTCGTACCGGGCGGTGCGGATGCTGGCCGAGCTGGGCGGCGCGAAGATCGTGGCCGGTGTCACGCACGCCGAGGCGCCGGTCGAGCGGGCCGCGGTGGAGATGCCCGCCGGGCATCCCGACCGGGTGGCGGGCGTGGCCTACGGGCGGGAGGCGGTCGTCCGGCGCCTGGAGCAGGTCGGCTGCGCGGTGGCCGGCGGCGACGTGCTGACGGTGACGCCGCCGTCCTGGCGCCCCGACCTCACCGCGCCCAACGACCTCGCCGAGGAGGTCATCCGCCTGGAGGGGTACGAGAACATCCCGGCGCGGGCGCCGCGCCCGGTGGCGGGCAAGGGCCTGACCGCCGAGCAGCGGCTGCGCCGCCGGGTGGGCCGCGCGCTCGCCGGCGCCGGGTACGTGGAGGCGCTCGCCTTCCCGTTCGTCGCCGAGAAGGACCTGGACGGCCTCCAGCTCCCGGCTGACGACGCGCGCCGGCGGACGCTGCGGCTCGCGAACCCGATGTCGGAGGAGGAGCCGCTGCTGCGCACCACGCTGCTGCCGGGCCTGCTCAAGGTGCTGGCGCTCAACGTGGGACGCGGCTTCGGTGACGCCGCGCTGTTCGAGGTGGGCGTGGTGTTCCGGCCGCGCCCGGACGCCCCCGAGCGGGCGCCGCGGCTGGCCGTGGACCGCGGCCCGACGGCCGAGGAGGTCGCCGGGCTGGAGGCCGCGCTGCCGGACCAGCCGTACCGGGTCGCGGCGGTGCTGTCCGGCGACCGCGAGCCGTCCGGCTGGTGGGGCGAGGGCCGTCCGGCGCTGTGGGCGGACGCGGTCGAGGCGGCCCGCACGGTGGCCCGCGAGGTCGGCGTCGAGCTGACGGTGAAGGCCGACCAGCACGCGCCCTGGCATCCCGGCCGCTGCGCCGCGCTCTACGCCGGCGACACCCTCGTCGGGCACGCCGGTGAGCTGCACCCGCGCGTCACGAAGGCGTACGGTCTGCCCGCGCGGTCGTGCGCGATGGAGCTGGAGCTGCGTCGCCTGGGCGAGCCGGTGACCGTCCGCGCTCCGCACGTGTCGTCGTATCCGGTCGCGATGCAGGACGTCGCGCTGGTCGTGGACTCCGCGGTGGCGGCCGCCGAGGTCGAGGCGGCCCTGCGCGACGGTGCGGGCGAGCTCCTGGAGGCGATCCGGCTGTTCGACGTCTACACGGGCGAGCAGGTGGGGGAGGGCCGCAAGTCGCTGGCCTACTCGCTGCGGTTCCGCGCCCCCGACCGGACGCTCACGGCCGAGGAGGCGTCGCAGGCCCGCGACGCCGCCGTGGCCGCCGCGTCCGAGCGGACCGGAGCCGTCCTGCGCGGCGCCTGACGGAACGCGAGCGTGCCCCGGACCCCGCGCGGGGTCCGGGGCACGTCCACGTCTCAGCCGGCGTGGCCGAGGCTCCCGTCGCGGCGTCCGGTGAGACGAGCGGGCTCATCGACACGGCCGCCACGGCGCATCAGCCGCCGCCGGCGAGCACGGCCGCGCCCTCTCCCGCACGCGTGCGGCTCCGCGGTACGTCCGGCGGACACCGGGCCGGCGGTCCCCGTCCGGAATTCTTAACGCGACTTGTGTTGCGATTAGTCGCCGGGTATGCTCGACCGCGTCACATCGCCGCCCGGCTGGGGAGTCCATTGAGGATCTGAGGTCCGACACCGCGCAGTGGCCGTTCTCCGGCCCGCGCACGTGACCTCAGTGCGGACTCCGACCCGCCGGGCTTTCTCATGCCCGCCGGCGCGTCGCGCGATCCCGCGGTGTCTCCATGCGTCCCGCATCTCTTCTCGCTCATCATGGAGGCCGCTCAATGTCATTCGCCATCGTGTGCTCGGACCTGTCGTTCGCCTGGGAGGACGGCACCGTCGTGCTGGACGGGCTGGACGCCGCGTTCGGCACGGGCCGGACGGGCCTGATCGGCGTCAACGGCTCCGGCAAGTCCACCCTGCTGAAGATCATCGCCGGCGAGCTGCGCGCCGGATCGGGCACCGTGAGCGTCGACGGGGAGATCGGCTACCTGCCGCAGAACCTCGTCCTCGACGACGCCGCCACGGTCTCGGACCTGCTTGGCATCACCGCGACCCGCGCGGCCCTGCACGCCATCGAGCGCGGCGAGGCCACCGAGGAGAACTTCGCCGCCGTCGGGGACGACTGGGACGTCGAGGAGCGCGCCCGCGCGGAGCTCGACCGGCTCGGGCTCGGCCATCTCGACCTGGACCGCACGGTCCCGACGCTGTCGGGCGGCGAGGCCGTGATGGTCGGGCTGGCGGCGCGGTTCCTGGCCCGTCCCGACGTCCTGTTGCTGGACGAGCCGACCAACAACCTGGACCTGGACGCGCGCCACCGCCTGTACGAGGCGGTCGCGTCCTGGACGGGCGTGCTCGTCGTCGTCAGCCACGACCGGGAGCTGCTCGACCGCGTCGACGAGATCGCCGACCTGCGCGAGGGTGCCGTCCGGTCCTTCGGCGGCGGGCTGTCGGCCTACGAGGACCTGCTCGCCGTCGAGCGGGAGGCCGCGGAGCGGACGGTCAGGGCCGCCGAGACCGACCTGCGCCGCCAGAAGCGCGAACTGGAGGAGGCCCACGTCAAGCTGGCCCGGCGCAAGCGCTACGGCAACAAGATGCAGGAGAGCAAGCGCGAGCCGAAGATCGTGATGGGCGAGCGCAAGCGGCAGGCCCAGGTCTCGGCCGGCAAGCACCGCATCATGCACGAGGAGCGGCTCGCCGACGCCCGCACGCGGCTCACCGAGGCTGAGGGGGCCGTTCGCGAGGACGCCGAGATCCGCGTCGAGCTGCCCGCCACGCGCGTCCCGGCGGGCCGGACGGTGCTGACCGTGACGGGCCTGGCCGCCGCCGAGCCGGAACCCGGCACGCTGGGCGAGCTGATCGTCCGCGGGCCGGAGCGGATCGCGCTGGTCGGCCCCAACGGGTCGGGCAAGACCACGTTCCTGCGGACGCTCGTAGGCGACCGCGTCCCCGAGGGCACGGACGTGAAGGTCGGGGTGGACGGCGTCCGGTACCTGCCCCAGCGGCTCGACGTCCTGGACGGGGAGCTCAGCGTCGCCGAGAACGTCCGCGCGCAGGCGCCGTCGGCGCCGCCGGCGCGGATCCGGGCGGGGCTCGCGCGGTTCCTGTTCCGCGGTGCGCGGGCCGACCAGCCGGCCGCGACCCTGTCGGGCGGGGAGCGGTTCCGCGCGGTGCTGGCGTCGCTGCTGCTCGCCGAGCCCGCCCCGCAGCTGCTCCTGCTGGACGAGCCGACGAACAACCTCGACATGGCCAGCGCGGCGCAGCTCTCGCAGGCCCTCGCCGCCTACGAGGGCGCTCTGGTCGTGGTCAGCCACGACGTGCCGTTCCTGCGCACCCTCGGCATCACCCGCTGGCTGCGCATGGACCGGTCGTGCGGCCTCACCGAGGTCGAGCCGATGTAGCGCGTGCGGCGGCCCCCGCGCGGATCGTTCCGCGCGGGGGCCGCCTCGCCGCCGGTCAGGTCAGCACGCGCTTGGTGAAGGTGCGGGTCGCCGCCCAGGTCAGCAGGACCGTCCCGCCGACGATGGCGAGCATGAACGCCCACACCGGCATGTGCGGGATCTCGGGGGTGAGCGCGCTGCGCAGCCCCTCGCTCACGTACACCAGCGGGTTGAACAGGCTGGCGATCTGCAGCCAGCGGATGTTGTCCAGCGCCGACCAGGGGTAGTAGACGCAGCCGAGCATCGTCATGGGCAGCAGGACCATGGCGAACAGCATCTGGACCTTCTGCGGGTTCATCAGCGTGCCGAGCAGCAGCCCGCCGGACGCCGACATCAGCGCCCCGACCACCATCACCGCGATCAGCACCGGCCAGTTGTCCACGTGCACCTCGGGCGACTGGCCGTCGGCGTGGATGAACAGCACGGCGGGGAACACCAGCAGCCCGCCGATCAGGCCCTGCAGCGCCGCCGCGATGATCTTCTGGACGGCCAGCAGCGGCACCGGGACCGGCGCCAGCGCCCGGTCGGTGATCGACTTCTGCCAGCTCAGCTCCATCATCAGCGGGAAGATCACCGCCATCATCGCCTGCATGATGATCGAGGAACCGACGAGCCCGGGCAGCAGGATGGTGGAGAACGTCGGCCCGCCCGGCCCGCCCGCCATGGCGCCGCCGCCGAGCTTCGGCAGCACGTAGGCGAACACGAACACGAACATGACCGGCTGCACCAGCACCCGGGTGAACGTCGCCAGGAAGTTCTTGCGCATGACCCGCGCCTCGCGCGCCATCATCGCGGCGAAGGTGCGGGGGACGGTGGCCCGCGCCGGCGGCGGCGGTGCCAGGACGGTGATGCTCATTGCTTTCCTCCATCGTGGCCACGACTCGTGACAGGAGTGGTGCTTTGGGTTGAGGCCCGTTGCTTCGGCAGGGGCGAGGTCAATCGCGGTAGTCCCTTCCGGTGAGGGCGAGGAAAACGGTCTCCAAACTGGGACGCAGTTGGCTGGCGTCGGTGACCCCGACGCCGGCCGCGGCCCCGATTTCCACGAGCTCGCCGAGGATGCCGTCGGGCTCGGCGGCGAACACGCGCACCTGGCCGTCGTTGATCTCGACCTTGCTGATGCCCTCCCGGTCGCCGAGGGCCTTGATCCCGTCCGGGGCGGGGGAGTCGTAGGCCACGGTGATGACGGTGTCGGCGCCGGCGCTCGACTTGAGCTGGTCCACCGTGCCGCTGGCGAGGATCTTGCCGTGGTCGACGACCGCGACCCGGTCGCAGAGCGCCTCGGCCTCCTCCATGTAGTGCGTGGTGAGCAGGATCGTCTGCCCGCCCGCCTGGAGCCCCCGCAGCACCTCCCAGAGGTTGGTGCGGGTCTGCGGGTCGAGCCCGGCGGTCGGCTCGTCCAGGAACAGAACCTCGGGGCCGTGCATGAGGGCGCGGCAGATCATCACGCGCTTGGCCTGCCCGCCGGAGATCTCGAACGGGTTGCCGCCGCGCTGCTCGGTGAGCCCGAACAGCTCCAGCAGATCGGCGGCGCGCTTGCGGGCGTCCCGCGCGCCGAGCCCGAAGTACCGGCCGCGGAACTCCAGGTTCTCGGCGACGGTGAGGTCGCTGTCGAGGGTGTTGTTCTGCGAGACGACGCCGATGCGGCGCTTGATCTCGACGGCGTCCCGGACGACGTCCAGGCCGGACACGCTGGCGGTGCCGCCGGTCGGGACGACGAGCGTGGTGAGCATGCCGATGGTGGTCGACTTGCCGGCGCCGTTCGGCCCGAGCAGGCCGAAGAACTCGCCGCGCGGGACGTCCAGGTCGATGCCCTGGACGGCGGGCACCGCGGGACGCGGACCGGACGCGGGATAGGTCTTCTCCAGACCGACCGTGCGAACGGCGGTTTCGGGGGGATGAGTCACGCGCCGTCTCCCTTCGCTTCCCCGTCGGGGGAGTAGTTCTCGAACTTGCGGATCAACTTGAGCAGGAACCGGCGCACGGCGGCCTCGTCGTCCTCGTCGACGACGTCGTAGAGGCGGGTGAGGTCGCGGCCGATGGGACCGGACTTCTCGGCCAGGAACCGCCGCCCGGAGTCGGTGATGAGCAGCATCACGCCGCGCCGGTCCCGGTAGGAGCGCTCGCGCCGCACGTGCCCGTTGCGTTCCAGGGTGTCGACGACCGAGGTGACCGTGGCGGGGGTCACCATCAGGCGCTTGGCGACCTCGCCGGGGCGCAGGCCGTCCTCGACGACGAGCAGGCGGAGCAGGAAGAAGCCCGCCGGGCTGATGCCGTGCCGCTCGATGATGCGCCAGACGATCGGGCCCGAGAGCCGGGACGCGACACCGAAGAGCTGGCCGATCCGCCACTCCTCGATGGGCCCGAAGATCTTCAGGTCGCCGAGACCGTGGTTCTCCATGCGAGGGATGTTAGGGCACTGATGTTTAGGTGGCAAATCATTAGTCATCTAAGTACTTTGCGCTGTGGCGCTTGTCTCAGCGGTGTGAAAGACGTAACCCGTCGTTGAATAGGAATCCAGCCTCATGCATACTCTTGCTTGACAGAGCGAAGGGCAGAGTGGACATGGGAATCCGGACGGCGGTCGCCGGCGCCAGCGGTTACGCGGGCGGCGAGGTGCTGCGCATCCTGGCGGGACATCCAGAGTTCGAGATCGGCGCGCTGACGGCGGGCTCCAACGCGGGCGCCGAGCTCGGCGCGCACCAGCCCCACCTGCGATCCCTGGCCGGACGCGTCCTGGAGGAGACCACCCCCGGCACGCTCTCCGGCCACGACGTGGTGTTCCTGGCGCTGCCGCACGGCCGGTCCGGGCCGCTCGCCGAGCAGCTGGGCGAGGACGTCCTGGTCATCGACTGCGGCGCCGACCACCGGCTGGCCGACCCCGGCGACTGGGAGAGGTTCTACGGCACCCCGCACGCGGGCACGTGGCCCTACGGGCTGCCCGAGCTGCCCGGCCACCGGGACGCGCTGCGCTCCGCGAGGCGCGTCGCGGTCCCCGGCTGCTACCCCACGGCCGTCTCGCTCGCGATGTTCCCCGCGCTCGCCGCGGGCCTCGCCGAACCCGACGTCGTCGTGGTCGCGGCGTCGGGGACCTCCGGCGCCGGGCGGGCCCTCAAACCGCACCTGCTGGGCAGCGAGGTGATGGGCTCGGTGTCCGCCTACGCCGTCGGCGGCACGCATAGGCATACGCCCGAGATGATCCAGAACCTCAGCGCGGCGGCGGGGGAGCCGGTCACGGTCTCCTTCACCCCGACGCTCGCGCCGATGAGCCGCGGCATCCTCGCCACCTGCACGGCCAAGGCGCGCCCCGGCGTCACCGCGGCCTCGCTGCGCGCCGCCTACGAGGAGGCGTACGCGGGCGAGCCGTTCCTCGGACTGCTGCCGGAGGGGCAGTGGCCCGCCACGTCCATGACCCTCGGCGCGAACACGGTCCTCGTCCAGACCGCGCTCGACGAGGCGGCGGGCCGCCTCGTCGTGGTCGCCGCCGTCGACAACCTCACCAAGGGCACCGCGGGCGGCGCGGTGCAGAGCGCCAACCTCGCCCTCGGCCTCCCGGAAGAACTCGGGCTGACCACGATCGGAGTGTCCCCTTGAGCGTCACCGCCCCCCGGGGTTTCCGCGCCGCCGGCGTCGTCGCCGGGCTGAAGGACAGCGGCAACCGCGACCTGGCCCTCGTCGTCAACGACGGGCCGTCCCGCGCGGCCGCCGGCGTCTTCACCCGCAACCGCGTGCGGGCCGCTCCGGTCCTGTGGTCCGAGCAGGTCCTCAAGGGCGCCCGCGTCCGCGCCGTCGTGCTGAACGCGGGCGGCGCCAACGCCTGCACCGGCGCCCCCGGCTTCCAGGACACCCACGCCACCGCCGAGAAGGCCGCCGAGCTGCTGGAGGACTCGGCGGGCGAGATCGCCGTCTGCTCCACCGGGCTGATCGGCGAGCGGCTGCCGATGGACCTGCTGCTGACCGGCGTCGACAAGGCCGCCGCCGAGCTGTCGCGCGGGGACGGCGGGCTCGCCGCCGCCGACGCGATCCGCACCACCGACACCGTCGCCAAGATCTCCTTCCGGCAGGGCGCCGGCGGCTACATGATCGGCGCGATGGCGAAGGGCGCGGGCATGCTCGCCCCGTCCCTGGCCACCATGCTCTGCGTCGTCACCACCGACGCCGACCTTCCCGCGGACGCCCTCGACCGGGCCCTGCGCGCGGCCACCGGCGTCACCCTCGACCGGCTCGACGCCGACGGGTGCATGTCCACCAACGACACCGTGCTGCTGCTCGCCTCGGGCGCCGCCGAGGTCGTCCCGGACGAGGAGGAGTTCACCGCGCTGCTCACCGAGGTGTGCGCCGACCTCACCCGGCAGCTCCTCGTGGACGCCGAGGGCGCGTCCAAGGCCATCGCGATCGAGGTCGTCGGCGCCGCCTCCGAGGACGACGCGGTCACGGTCGGCCGCTCCGTCGCCCGCAACAACCTGCTCAAGTGCGCCATCCACGGCGAGGACCCCAACTGGGGCCGGGTGCTGTCGGCCGTCGGCACCACCGACGCGGTGTTCGAGCCCGACCACCTCAACGTCGCCATCAACGGCGTGTGGGTGTGCCGGAACGGGTCGTTCGGCGACGACCGCGACAAGGTCGACCTGCGCCCCCGCGACGTGACGATCACCGTCGACCTGTCCGCCGGCCCGCACAGCGCCACCGTCTGGACCACCGACCTCACGGCCGACTACGTCCACGAGAACTCGGCGTACGCCACATGACCGCCGTCACCCCGGGCGCGCAGATGCGCAAGAACCGGATGGGCGTCATGGGCAAGGCCGAGACCCTGATCAAGGCGCTGCCGTGGCTGGAGCGCTTCCACGGCAAGACCGTCGTGATCAAGTACGGCGGGCACGCGATGACCGACGAGCGGCTGCGGCACTCCTTCGCCGAGGACGTGGTGTTCCTGCGCTACGCCGGGCTGCGGCCGGTGGTCGTGCACGGCGGCGGCCCGCAGATCAACGCGGCGCTGGCCCGCAACGGCATCGACTCGACGTTCACCGCCGGGCTGCGGGTCACCACCCCGGAGGCCATGGAGGTCGTCCGGATGGTGCTGACCGGGCAGGTCCAGCGCGACGTCGTCGGCCTGATCAACCGGCACGGCCCGTTCGCGCTCGGCATGTCCGGCGAGGACGCGAACCTGTTCACCGCCGAGCGCAAGCACGCGGTCGTGGACGGCGCGCCGGTCGACATCGGCCAGGTCGGCGAGATCGTCGAGGTGCAGGTCGGGGCCGTGCGGGCGCTGCTGGACGACGGCCGCATCCCGGTGATCTCCAGTGTCGCGCGCGGCGACGACGGCGAGGTCTACAACGTCAACGCCGACACCGCGGCGGCCGCGCTGGCCGTCGCGCTGGACGCGGCGAAGCTCGTGGTCCTCACCGACGTCGAGGGCCTGTACGCGGACTGGCCGGACAGCGACGACGTCATCGACCGGCTCACCGCCGACGAGCTGGCCGTCCTGCTGCCGGACCTGTCGGCCGGGATGGTGCCCAAGATGGAGGCCTGCCTGGCCGCCGTGCGCGGCGGCGTCCCGCAGGCGCACGTCCTGGACGGCCGGGTCCTGCACTCGCTGCTGCTGGAGATCTTCACGGACGAGGGGATCGGAACGATGGTGCTGCCCAGCCTCCCGGGCGACGCCGGGGCGGAGGAGAAATGAGCGATCTCAGGGAGCGGTTCGAGGCGGCGTTCATGCCGAACTACGGCGTCCCGCCCGTGGCGCTCGCGCGCGGCGAGGGCTGCCGGGTGTGGGACGCCGCAGGCCGCGAGTACCTCGACCTCATCGCGGGGATCGCGGTCAGCTCGCTCGGGCACGCCCACCCCGCGCTCGTCGAGGCGGTGTCGTCCCAGGCGGCGACCATCGCGCACACCTCCAACCTGTTCCTGAACGAGCCGGAGGTGCTGCTCGCCGAGCGGCTGCGGGAACTGCTGGGCGGCGACGGGAGGGTCTTCCTCGCCAACAGCGGCACCGAGGCGAACGAGTGCGCGCTCAAGCTCGCCCTCAAGTACGGGAAGGGCAACGGGCGTCCGTACTTCGTCGCGGCCGAGAACGGCTTCCACGGCCGGACGCTCGGCGCGCTGAGCCTGACGGGCAAGGCCGCGATCCGGGAGCCGTTCGGGCCGTTCGCGATCGACGTCCGGTTCGTCCCGTACGGGGACGCGGGCGCGCTCGACGCCGCGGTGGACGAGGGCTGCGCGGCGGTGTTCCTGGAGCCCACGCAGGGCGAGGCCGGGGTCGTCCCCCCGCCGGACGGCTACTTCGCCGCCGTCCGCCAGATCTGCGACGCGGCGGGAGCGCTGTTCGTCGCCGACGAGATCCAGTCCGCGATCGGCCGCACCGGCACCTGGTTCGCGTTCGAGCACGAGAACGCCAGGCCCGACGTCCTCACCCTCGCCAAGGGCCTCGGCGGCGGCCTGCCGATCGGGGCGTGCGTCGCGTTCGGGCCGCACGGCGGCCTGTTCGCCAAGGGCGACCACGGCAGCACGTTCGGCGGCAACCCGATCGCCGCGGCGGCCGCCCTCGCCGTCCTCACCACCATCGAGAAGGACGGCCTGCTCGCCAACGCCGCCTCCGTGGGGGAGGCCCTCGCCGCCGGCCTCGACGCCGTCGAGCACCCGCTGCTCGCGGGCGTGCGGGGCCGCGGGCTGTGGCGGGCGGCCGTACTGACCGGGCCGCACGCGGCCGCCGTGGAGGCCGCCGCACGCGACGCGGGCTTCCTCGTCAACGCCCTCCAGCCCGACGCGGTGCGCATCGCCCCGCCGCTGATCCTCACCGCCGAGCAGGCGGGCTCGTTCGCCGAGGCGTTCCCCGGTATCCTCGACGCCGCCTCCCCCGAGCAGGAGAACTGACCGTGACCAGGCACTTTCTGCGGGACGACGACCTCAGCCCCGGCGAGCAGGCCGAGGTCCTCGACCTCGCCGCGCAGGTGAAGAAGGACCGCTTCGGCCACCGGCCGCTGGAGGGCCCCCGCTCGGTGGCCGTGCTGTTCGACAAGCCGTCCACCCGGACACGGCTGTCGTTCGCCGCCGGCATCGCCGAGCTCGGCGGCAACCCCCTGGTGATGGACGCGGGCACGAGCCAGCTCGGCCGCGGCGAGACCATCGCCGACACCGCCCGCGTCCTCGAACGCCAGGTCAGCGCCATCGTGTGGCGGACGGGCGGGCAGGAGCGCATCGAGGAGATGGCCGCCGGCACCGCGGTCCCGGTCGTCAACGCGCTCACCGACGAGTTCCATCCCTGCCAGATCCTCGCCGACCTGCAGACCGTCCGGGAGGAGAAGGGCGGCCTCGCCGGCGTCACCCTCGCCTACTTCGGCGACGGCGCCAACAACATGGCGCACTCCTACCTGCTGGGCTGCGCCACCGCGGGGATGCACGTCCGGGTCGGCGCGCCCGCCTCCCAGCCGCCCGCCCCCGCGGTCGTCGAGCGCGCGAAGGAGATCGCGGCCGCGACCGGCGGGTCCGTGACGGTCACCGCCGACGCCGCCGAGGCCGCCGCCGGAGCCGATGTCCTCGCCACCGACACGTGGGTGTCGATGGGCCAGGACGGCAAGGACACCTCGCTGTACGAGCCGTACTCGGTGGACGAGGACCTGCTCGCCCTCGCCGATGCCGAGGCGGTCGTCCTGCACTGCCTGCCCGCCTACCGCGGCAAGGAGATCGCCGCCTCCGTCCTCGACGGGCCGCGCAGCCGCGTGTGGGACGAGGCCGAGAACCGGCTGCACGCCCAGAAGGCGCTGCTCGTGTGGCTCCTGGAGCGCGCCCGGTGACCACCCCCATGACCAAGGCCGCGCGGCACGCCCGGGTGATCGACCTGCTGACCCGGCACCCCGTGCACTCGCAGGGCGAGCTCGCCAAGCTCCTCGGCGACGAGGGCGTCGAGGTCACCCAGGCCACGCTCTCCCGCGACCTGGTCGAGATCGGCGCGGTGAAGCTGCGCGCCGACGACGGCAGCCTGATCTACGCCGTCCCCGGCGAGGGCGGCGAGCGGATCCGCCGCGCCCGCACCGGCGCCGCCGAGACCTTCACCGGGCGGCTCTCCCGGCTCGCCGCCGAACTGCTCGTCTCGGCCGAGGCGTCCGCGAACCTGGTCATGGTGCGGACCCCGCCGGGCGCCGCCCAGTACCTGGCCTCGGCGATCGACCACGCCGAATGGCCGTCCATCCTCGGCACCGTCGCGGGCGACGACTCGATCCTGGTCATCGCCCGCGACCCGCTCGGCGGGGAGGACGTCGCCCAGGCGCTGCTGCGGCTGACCGGCACGCGCGAGCGACGAACCCAGGGGCCGCCGGACGGCCCCGACCCCGCCTCCTGACCCGCGGGGCGCGGCGGATACGCCGTACGCTGTTGCGGACGCCGGCGCCGCGGCGCCCGTGCGGGTGCGTCCGTGCCGTACCCGGCAGGGGGCGGCGTGGTGAGATGGCAGTTGACCGAACGACCAGTGGTGGGAAGAAGAGGATTCTCCGTGACCAAGGCACCGACGCGGCTGTGGGGCGGCCGGTTCGAAGGCGGCCCGTCGGACGCGCTCGCGAGGCTCTCGGTGAGCGTCCAGTTCGACTGGCGGCTCGCCCCCTACGACCTGATGGGATCGCGCGCGCACGCCCGCGTCCTCAACCGGGCGGGCCTGCTCACCGATGACGAGCTCGAGCGCATGATCGGTGCCCTCGACGACCTCGAGGAGGCGTGCCGCGGCGGCGAGTTCCGCCCCACGGTCGCCGACGAGGACGTCCACACCGCCCTGGAGCGGGGCCTGCTGGAGCGCCTCGGCGCCCTCGGCGGCAAGCTGCGCGCCGGCCGCAGCCGCAACGACCAGGTCGCCACCGACCTGCGCCTGTACCTGCGCGACCACGTCCGCCAGATCGTGTCGCGGCTGGTCGAGCTGGAGACCGCGCTGATCGCGCAGGCCGAGCACAACCTCGGCGTCGCCGCGCCCGGCATGACCCACCTGCAGCACGCCCAGCCCGTGCTGTTCTCGCACCAGCTCCTCGCGCACGTCCAGCCGCTCACCCGCGACATCGACCGGCTGCGCGACTGGGACCGGCGCGCCGCCGTCTCCCCGCTCGGCTCCGGCGCCCTCGCCGGCTCGTCCCTGCCGCTGGACCCGCAGGCCACGGCCGCCGAGCTCGGCTTCGACGCCGCCGCGCCCAACTCCATGGACGCCGTCGCCGACCGCGACTTCGTCGCCGAGTTCCTCTTCGCCGCCGCGCTGATCGGCGTGCACCTGTCGCGCCTCGGCGAGGAGGTCTGCCTCTGGGCCTCGCAGGAGTTCCGCTGGATCGAGATGGACGACACCTACGCCACCGGGTCGTCGATCATGCCGCAGAAGAAGAACCCCGACGTCGCCGAGCTGGCGCGCGGCAAGGCCGGCCGCCTCATCGGGCACCTCGTCGGCCTGCTCACCACCCTCAAGGGCCTCCCGCTCACCTACAACCGCGACCTCCAGGAGGACAAGGAGGGCGCGTTCGACGCCGTCGAGACGCTGCTGCTCGTGCTGCCCGCCATGTCCGGGCTCATCGCGACCATGCGGGTCAACACCGAGCGGCTGGAGGCCCTCGCCCCGGACGGCTTCGCGCTCGCCACCGACCTCGCCGAACTGCTCGTCCGCCGCGGCGTGGCGTTCCGCGACGCCCACGAGGTCGTCGGGCACCTCGTCGTCTGGTGCCAGGTCAACGACAAGGACTTCGACGACCTCACCGACGAGGAGCTCGGCAAGGTGTCGCCGCACCTGACGCCCGACGTCCGCGAGGTGCTGAACGTGCAGGGCGCCCTCGCATCCCGCAAGGCCTACGGGGGGACGGCTCCCGACCGCGTCCGCGAGCAGATCGGCGCGCTGCGCGCCCTGGTCAACGGCCACGCCGCCTGGGCCGCCGGCTCGGACGCCTGACCGGCGCGACGGGGGCGGCCGCCGCGGTGCGGACCGCCCCCTAGGCTGGTCGACCGGCGAAGCTGTCCCCTAGACCACGGTGAGGCGATGGACGGAGCGTTGCTGCCCCGCGATTTCTTCGACGGCCCGGTGGAGGAGGTCGCGCCCGCGCTGCTCGGGCACGTGATCAGCCACCGCACCCCGGAGGGGGAGGTCGCGGCCCGGCTCACCGAGGTGGAGGCCTACGCGGGTCCCCTGGACCCGGCCTCGCACGCCTACCGGGGCCGGACCCCGCGCAACGAGGTCATGTTCGGGCCGCCCGGGCACGTCTACGTCTACTTCACCTACGGCATGCACTTCTGCATGAATCTCGTGTGCGGGCCGGACGGGACGTCCATGGCGGTGCTGCTCCGCGCCGGCGAGATCATCGAGGGGGAGGACGTCGCCAGGGCGCGCCGCCCCCGCTCGACCGTCCGCGACCTGGCCCGCGGCCCGGCCCGGCTCTGCCAGGCACTCGGCGTCGCACGCGAGCAGAACGGCCTGGACGTGTGCGTGCCGGGCGGGCCGATGACGGTCCGCAGGGGCGAGCCCGCCGACCCCGCGCTGATCCGCAACGGCCCCCGGACCGGCGTCAACGGCGCGAAGGAGGTCCCGTGGCGGTTCTGGATCGAGGGCGACCGCACCGTCTCGCCCTACCGCCCGCACGTCCCGCGGCAGCGCAAGAAGATCACCGCCGAGGGCTGATCCGACGCGACCGCGAGGTCGGCCGGCGGCCGCCCCGCCGCGGCGGGCGTTGAATATCGTTGGCGTGACACCCGCCCACCGGTGCAGCCTGGTGGGTACACGGAAAAGCAAGCCGGAGACGAGGGAGACCGTGACCGACATCCTGGACGATCTCGCGTGGCGCGGCCTGATCGCGCAGTCCACCGACCTGGACGAACTGCGGGCCCTGCTCGCCGCGGGACCGGTCACCCTCTATTGCGGATTCGACCCGACGGCGCCCTCGCTGCACCTCGGCAACCTCATCCAGATCCTCACCCTGCGCCGCTTCCAGAAGGCCGGGCACCGGCCGATCGGCCTGGTCGGCGGCGCCACGGGGCTGATCGGCGACCCGAGCGGCAAGAGCGCCGAACGCGTGCTGAACTCCGAGGAGACCGTCGCCGGATGGGTCGAGCGGGTCCGCGGCCAGGTGTCGGCGTTCCTCGACTTCGACGAGGGCCCGACCGCCGCGACGATGGTCAGCAACCTCGACTGGACCGGCCCCATGTCGGCCATCGAGTTCCTGCGAGACATCGGCAAGCACTTCCCGGTCAACCGGATGCTCGCCCGCGAGACGGTCAAGGCCCGGCTCGACTCCACCGGGATGAGCTACACCGAGTTCAGCTACGTCCTGCTCCAGTCCATGGACTTCCTCGAGCTGTACCGGCGCCACGGGTGCCTTCTGCAGACCGGCGGAAGCGACCAGTGGGGCAACCTCACCGCGGGCGTCGACCTGATCCGCCGGGTGGAGGGGGGAAGCGCGCACGCGCTGACCACGCCGCTGCTGACCAAGGCGGACGGGTCCAAGTTCGGCAAGACCGCGGGCGGCGAGACCTACTGGCTCGACCCCGAGCTGACCTCGCCGTACGCCTTCTACCAGTTCTGGATCAACGCCGACGACCGGGACGTGGAGAAGTTCCTGAAGTTCTTCAGCTTCCGACCTCGTGAGGAGATCGAGGACCTGGCCAAGCAGGGCGCGGACCGTCCGGCCGCGCGGGCCCCGCAGCGGGCGCTCGCCGAGGAGATGACCACGCTCGTGCACGGCGCCGACGAGACCGCCCGGGTCATCGCGGCGTCCCGCGCCCTGTTCGGGCAGGGGTCACTGGAGGAGCTGGACGAGCGGACGCTGCACGCCGCCCTCTCCGAGGTGCCCCGCACGGAGGTGCCCGCGGGAGAGCTGCCGTCGGTGGTGGACCTTCTGACGGCGTCCGGCCTGTGCAAGAGCAAGTCGGAGGCTCGCCGTGCCATCGCCCAGGGCGGCGCCTACCTCAACAACGCCAAGGTCGAGTCGGAGGATGCGGTGCCGGCCGCGGCCGACCTGCTCCAGGGGCGCTTCCTCGTCCTGCGGCGCGGCAAGCGCAACGTGGGCGGCGTCGAGGTGACCGCCTCCTGAAAGGCCTTCCGACAGCCCGCCCGGACCCTCTCCGGGCGGGCTGTCGTCATGAGGAGGGCAAACTTCGGTAGATACACGTCACAGTGCGGTTACGACGGCCCGCGACGGGGCATGGTTCGAAGACTGAAAACAGTAGATGACCTGCGGATTCAAGCTCCTCCAGGGCTGATTTGACGGTCCTGGCGGCGGGACCTAATGTTCTACACGCCCCACGGGGGAGCGGGACGCCGACAGGCGGCCGGCCCCGAGGGGAAACCTCAACAGACCCGGACGGGTGCGCTACGCTGCGCCCAAAAGGGACTAACGAGGCCGAGCCGCCCGAAGTTGGTTAAACCAGGACGGATCGGGTACGATTGAAGGGTTGCCCCGGAGCCGGGGGCCGCGAGAGCGGGGTCCGGCGCGGTGGGTGTCCGTTTCTTGAGAACTCAACAGCGTGTTAAAAGCCAGTGCCTTTATCGGCTCGGTCATTGATTGGCCGGGTCGCCCCGTGCCGCCCTGCTTTGTGGGGTGGTGGGGATTTCTTTGAGGCAATGCCGTCCCCTTTGTGGGGATGGTGATGCTGGGATTGTTTCCTGAGGTTTGGCTGGTCGGGGTTCGCCCCCTGGCTGGTCGTTGGACCTTGATGGAGAGTTTGATCCTGGCTCAGGACGAACGCTGGCGGCGTGCTTAACACATGCAAGTCGAGCGGAAAGGCCCCTTCGGGGGTACTCGAGCGGCGAACGGGTGAGTAACACGTGAGCAACCTGCCCCTGACTCTGGGATAAGCCCGGGAAACTGGGTCTAATACCGGATATAACCACTGGTCTCATGATCGGGTGGTGGAAAGTTTTTCGGTTGGGGATGGGCTCGCGGCCTATCAGCTTGTTGGTGGGGTGATGGCCTACCAAGGCGACGACGGGTAACCGGCCTGAGAGGGCGACCGGTCACACTGGGACTGAGACACGGCCCAGACTCCTACGGGAGGCAGCAGTGGGGAATATTGCGCAATGGGCGGAAGCCTGACGCAGCGACGCCGCGTGAGGGATGACGGCCTTCGGGTTGTAAACCTCTTTCAGCAGGGACGAAGCTAACGTGACGGTACCTGCAGAAGAAGCGCCGGCTAACTACGTGCCAGCAGCCGCGGTAATACGTAGGGCGCAAGCGTTGTCCGGAATTATTGGGCGTAAAGAGCTCGTAGGCGGTTTGTCGCGTCTGTCGTGAAAGCCCACGGCTTAACCGTGGGTCTGCGGTGGATACGGGCAGACTAGAGGCAGGTAGGGGAGAATGGAATTCCCGGTGTAGCGGTGAAATGCGCAGATATCGGGAGGAACACCGGTGGCGAAGGCGGTTCTCTGGGCCTGTACTGACGCTGAGGAGCGAAAGCGTGGGGAGCGAACAGGATTAGATACCCTGGTAGTCCACGCCGTAAACGTTGGGCGCTAGGTGTGGGGTCCTTCCACGGATTCCGCGCCGCAGCTAACGCATTAAGCGCCCCGCCTGGGGAGTACGGCCGCAAGGCTAAAACTCAAAGGAATTGACGGGGGCCCGCACAAGCGGCGGAGCATGTTGCTTAATTCGACGCAACGCGAAGAACCTTACCAAGGCTTGACATCGCCGGAAAACCATCAGAGATGGTGGGTCCTTTTGGGCCGGTGACAGGTGGTGCATGGCTGTCGTCAGCTCGTGTCGTGAGATGTTGGGTTAAGTCCCGCAACGAGCGCAACCCTCGTTCCATGTTGCCAGCACTTCGGGTGGGGACTCATGGGAGACCGCCGGGGTCAACTCGGAGGAAGGTGGGGATGACGTCAAGTCATCATGCCCCTTATGTCTTGGGCTGCAAACATGCTACAATGGCCGGTACAGAGGGCTGCGATACCGTGAGGTGGAGCGAATCCCTTAAAGCCGGTCTCAGTTCGGATCGAAGTCTGCAACTCGACTTCGTGAAGTCGGAGTCGCTAGTAATCGCAGATCAGCAACGCTGCGGTGAATACGTTCCCGGGCCTTGTACACACCGCCCGTCACGTCACGAAAGTCGGCAACACCCGAAGCCCGTGGCCCAACCACCTTGTGTGGGGGGAGCGGTCGAAGGTGGGGCCGGCGATTGGGACGAAGTCGTAACAAGGTAGCCGTACCGGAAGGTGCGGCTGGATCACCTCCTTTCTAAGGAGCACCAACTGGCCAGGTCGCCTCGTCAGAGGGATCTTGGTCGGTGGCCGCCGTTGACAGCGAGTGTCTGTCAGGTGGCTGCTCATAGATGTGGAGCACTGGCTACTCAGCTCACCGCGTGTGTGAGCCGGCAAGTACCGTCCTTCGGTTTCGGCTGGGGGAAGGGGAACGGCGGTTTCAGGCGGGTGGTGGGTTGGACACGCTGTTGGGTCCTGAGGGAACGGGCGCGAGCTCGACCTCGGACTACGGGACCAGGACCACATTCCTTGATTGGGGTGTGGTTTTGGTGGGCCCGGTTGTTTTTTGAGAACTGCACAGTGGACGCGAGCATCTCTGGTAGATGATGAGAGCACGTTCGAAGAGATTCCTCCTTTTGGGGAGGGTGTTTTCGGGTTTGTTTTTGTTGTTTATCTGCGATTTGTTCTGATCGTTTTGTGTGTTCAAGTTTTTAAGGGCATACGGTGGATGCCTTGGCATCAGGAGCCGATGAAGGACGTGGGAGCCTGCGATATGCCTCGGGGAGTCGGCAACCAGACTTTGATCCGGGGATTTCCGAATGGGGAAACCTGGCACCCGTCATGGGGTGTCGCCGCCTGCTGAATGTATAGGCAGGTTGGTGGGAACGCGGGGAAGTGAAACATCTCAGTACCCGCAGGAAGAGAAAACAATAGTGATTCCGTGAGTAGTGGTGAGCGAAAGCGGAGGAGCCTAAACCGTGCGCGTGTGATAGCCGGCAGGCGTTGCGTGTGCGGGGTTGTGGGACCACCCTGGTTCAGCTGCCGCTGAATCGAGGAGTTATAAACCGCTGGGATAGTCGAATGGCTTGGGATGGCCGACCGTAGACGGTGAGAGTCCGGTAGACGAAATTCGAGTGGCTTCTGGGTGTGTTCCCGAGTAGCACGGGGCCCGTGAAATCCCGTGTGAATCTGCCACGACCACGTGGTAAGGCTGAATACTTCCTGATGACCGATAGCGGACCAGTACCGTGAGGGAAAGGTGAAAAGTGCCCCGGTGAGGGGTCGTGAAATAGTACCTGAAACCGTGTGCCTACAAGCCGTCAGAGCCTCCTCAGTTACCTTTCGGGGTTTCTGTTGGTGATGGCGTGCCTTTTGAAGAATGAGCCTGCGAGTTATGGTGTGTGGCGAGGTTAACCGGTGGCGGGTAGCCGTAGCGAAAGCGAGTCTGAATAGGGCGTTTTTAGTCGCATGCTGTAGACCCGAAGCGGAGTGATCTAGCCATGGGCAGGGTGAAGCGCCGGTAAGACGGTGTGGAGGCCCGAACCCACCAGGGTTGAAAACCTGGGGGATGACCTGTGGTTAGGGGTGAAAGGCCAATCAAACTCCGTGATAGCTGGTTCTCCCCGAAATGCATTTAGGTGCAGCGTCGCGTGTTTCTTGCCGGAGGTAGAGCTACTGGATGGCTGATGGGCCCTACCAGGTTACTGACGTCAGCCAAACTCCGAATGCCGGTAAGTGAGAGCGCGGCAGTGAGACTGCGGGGGATAAGCTTCGTAGTCGAGAGGGAAACAGCCCAGATCATCGGCTAAGGCCCCTAAGCGTGTGCTAAGTGGGAAAGGATGTGGAGTTGCTGTGACAACCAGGAGGTTGGCTTAGAAGCAGCCACCCTTGAAAGAGTGCGTAATAGCTCACTGGTCAAGTGATTCCGCGCCGACAATGTAGCGGGGCTCAAGCACACCGCCGAAGCCGTGGCATTGACACCATGTGGTGTTGATGGGTAGGGGAGCGTCCTGTATCCGGTGAAGCCTCGGGGTGACCCAGGGGTGGAGGGTGCGGGAGTGAGAATGCAGGCATGAGTAGCGAATCACACGTGAGAAACGTGTGCGCCGGATGACCAAGGGTTCCTGGGGCAGGCTAATCCGCCCAGGGTAAGTCGGGACCTAAGGCGAGGCCGACAGGCGTAGTCGATGGACAACGGGTTGATATTCCCGTACCCGCTGGTATGCGCCAACGCTGAATCCTCTGATGCTAACCACCCGAACCATGCTTCGGGCCTTCGGGCTTGTTGTGTGGGGAGCGTGGGGCCCGAGGGGGTAGTAGGTGAGTGATGGGGTGACGCAGGAGGGTAGCTCAGCCCGGGCGATGGTTGTCCCGGGGTAAGGCTGTAGGGAGAGAGATAGGTAAATCCGTCTCTCATATAATCCTGAGAGCTGATGCCGAGCCGTTTTAGGTGAAGTGAGTGATCCCATGCTGCCGAGAAAAGCCTCTAGCGAGTGTACCGGCGGCCCGTACCCCAAACCGACTCAGGTGGTCAGGTAGAGAATACCAAGGCGATCGGGTGAACTGTGGTTAAGGAACTCGGCAAATTGCCCCCGTAACTTTGGGAGAAGGGGGACCTCGCCCGGTGATGGCATTTGCTGTCTGAGCTGGGTGGGGTCGCAGAGGCCAGGGGGAAGCGACTGTTTACTAAAAACACAGGTCCGTGCGAAGTCGTAAGACGCTGTATACGGACTGACGCCTGCCCGGTGCCGGAACGTTAAGAGGACCGGTTAGGGGGACTTGTTCCTTCGAAGCTGAGAATCTAAGCGCCGGTAAACGGCGGTGGTAACTATAACCATCCTAAGGTAGCGAAATTCCTTGTCGGGTAAGTTCCGACCTGCACGAATGGCGTAACGACTTCCCCGCTGTCTCAACCACAGGCCCGGCGAAATTGCAGTACGAGTAAAGATGCTCGTTTCGCGCAGCAGGACGGAAAGACCCCGGGACCTTCACTATAGCTTGGCATTGGCGCTTGGAGCGTCTTGTGTAGGATAGGTGGGAGACTGTGAAGCCCAGACGCCAGTTTGGGTGGAGTCATTGGTGAAATACCACTCTGGTCGTTTTGAGCGTCTAACCCGCACCCGTGTATCCGGGTGGGGGACAGTGCCTGGTGGGTAGTTTAACTGGGGCGGTTGCCTCCCAAAATGTAACGGAGGCGCCCAAAGGTTCCCTCAGCCTGGTTGGCAATCAGGTGGCGAGTGCAAGGGCACAAGGGAGCTTGACTGTGAGACGGACGTGTCGAGCAGGTGCGAAAGCAGGGCCTAGTGATCCGGCACCTACGTGTGGAAGTGGTGTCGCTCAACGGCTAAAAGGTACCCCGGGGATAACAGGCTGATCTTCCCCAAGAGTCCATATCGACGGGATGGTTTGGCACCTCGATGTCGGCTCGTCGCATCCTGGGGCTGGAGTAGGTCCCAAGGGTTGGGCTGTTCGCCCATTAAAGCGGCACGCGAGCTGGGTTTAGAACGTCGCGAGACAGTTCGGTCCCTATCCGCTGTGCGCGTAGGAGAATTGTGAGGGTCTGTCCCTAGTACGAGAGGACCGGGACGGACGAACCTCTGGTGTGCCAGTTGTCCCGCCAGGGGCACGGCTGGTTGGCTACGTTCGGTCGGGATAACCGCTGAAAGCATCTAAGCGGGAAGCCTTCCTCGAGATGAGTTCTCCCACCCCGTCAGGGGTGTAAGGCCCCCGGTAGACGACCGGGTTGATAGGCCGGAGATGGAAGCGCGGTAACGTGTGGAGTCGACCGGTACTAATAGGCCGAGTGGCTTGAACACACTGAACGTTCAGAGTGAATTGCTGCGAGAAATTGTTCGCGTCCCTGTGTGGTTCCCAGGAAACAACTGGGTTCCCGTGTGTTGTTGATAACTGAATTTTTTCGAGCCGAATGGTTCGGACGTGGATTTGCCCACCTGCGGGTGGTGCGTTTAGACGTTCGGTGGTTTTGGCGAGGGGGAAACACCCGGTCCCATCCCGAACCCGGAAGTTAAGCCCTTCAGCGCCGATGGTACTGCATGGGAGACCGTGTGGGAGAGTAGGACACCGCCGGACACATATTGCAGAAAGGCCCCGCCGTTACGGCGGGGCCTTTCTCATTTCACCGGGCGTCGTGGGTGGATGAGGGCCGCCGCGCCGGCATTGAGGATTTTGCGCTCAGTGGCGGCGGGGAGTTCTTCGACCTCGTCTCGCCGTCCGTGTGGGGGCCCCTGACGTCCGGGCGGGTCAGCGGCCGAGCTCCCGGTCGAGCGTGGCGGCCCACTGGCCGAGCAGGCGGGTACGGCGTGCCGAGTCGTCGGTGAGGAGATCGGCCAGGCCGAGGCCGCGGACCAGGTCGAGGGTCGCCTGGACCGTCTCCCGGACGCCGGGAACCGACTCGTCCGCGCCGAGGGCCTCGACGGTGAGGCGGTGCGCCTCGCGTCCGACCCGCGCCTCCAGCGGGACGACCTGCGCCCGGAGCTGCTCGTCCGAACTGGCCGCGACCCAGAGCTGGAGCGCGGCGCGGAAGAGCGGGGTCGTGTACATCTCGCCGAGGAGCGTGACGACGTCCAGCGTGGAGGGGCGGCGGTCGGCGAGCGTGTCCAGGCGTTCGCGCATCTGCGCCATCCGCACGTCCGAGCCGTACTCGACGGCCGCCGTCACGAGCTCTTCGCGCGTGCGGAAGTGGTGCTGGGCGGCGCCCCGGGAGACGCCCGCGCGTTCGGCGACCACCGCCACCGTCGTGCCCGCCCAGCCCGCGGAGGCGAGGCAGCCGATGGCGGCCTCCAGGAGGCGCTGCCGCGTGGCGCGGCTGCGGTCCTGCTGCGGTTCGCGGGGGATTGCCTGCGCGGTCATGGAGTCCTCGGGTCGGTGGCCTCCAGTCAACCAAACGATCAGGCGAAGAAACAATCATGCACGATTGATTTTTTAGGGAGGGGCTGGCAGGGTTCAGGCCATGAGCCAACCGCTGCGGGTCGGTAACGCCTCGGGCTTCTACGGCGACCGCTTCTCCGCGGTGCGGGAGATGCTGGAGGGCGGGCCGCTGGACGTCCTCACCGGCGACTACCTGGCCGAGTTGACCATGCTGATCCTCGGGCGCGGGAAGATGAAGGACCCGGACGCCGGGTACGCCGCGACGTTCCTGCGGCAGATGGAGGAGTCCCTCGGCCTGGCCGTGGAGCGCGGCACCGCGATCGTCGCCAACGCCGGCGGGCTCAACCCGCGGGGGCTGGCGGAACGGTTGCGCGAGCTGGCCGCGCGGCTCGGGATCGACGTGCGGATCGCCCACGTGGAGGGCGACGACCTGCTGCCCCGGGCGAAGGAGCTCGGCCTGGCGGACGCTCGCCACGGGCGGCCGCTCACCGCCAACGCGTACCTGGGCGCCTGGGGGATCGCCGAGTGCCTGCGGGCCGGCGCCGACGTGGTGGTGACCGGGCGCGTCACCGACGCGTCGCTGGTCGTCGGCCCCGCCGCCGCGCGTTTCGGCTGGGCGCGGGACGACTGGGACGCACTCGCCGGCGCGACGGTCGCCGGGCACGTCCTGGAGTGCGGCGCGCAGGCGACCGGCGGCAACTACGCCTTCTTCCAAGAAATCTACAATGTAAAGGCGCCGGGCTTTCCGATCGCCGAGATCCATCCCGACGGCTCCAGCGTGATCACCAAGCATGACGGGACGGGCGGCGCCGTGACGGTCGGGACGGTCACGGCCCAGCTGCTGTACGAGATCGGCGCGCCGTCCTACGCCGGCCCGGACGTGACGACGAGGTTCGACACGATCGCGCTGGAGCAGGACGGGCCCGACCGGGTGCGGATCAGCGGCGTCCGGGGCGTCCCGCCGCCGCCGTCCACCAAGGTGTGCCTGAACCATCTCGGCGGCCACCGCAACGAGATGACCTTCGTCCTCACGGGCCTGGACATCGAGGCCAAGGCCGAGCTCGCGAAGGCGCAGCTGGAGGCCGCGTTCGCGGAGGCCCGGCCGGCCCGCGTCGAATGGACGCTCATCGGGGCCCCCGGTCCGGACCCGGCCACACAGGGGGAGGCCGCCGCCCTGCTCCGCTGCGCCGTCCTCGACCCGGACCCGGAGAAGGTCGGCCGCGCCTTCAGCGGCGCCGTCGTGGAACTGGCCCTCGCCGGATACCCGGGCTTCACGATGACCTCCCCGCCCGGCAAGGGCGGCCCCTACGGCGTCTACACGCCCGCCTACGTCCCGAACGAGGCCGTCGAGCAGGTCGCGGTGACCCACGAGGGCGAGCGCATCACCGTCCCGCCCGCCCCTGTCGTGCGCAACCTCGGCATCTCCGCCGAGTCTCCGCCCACGGGGGACGTCCCGCCGGGCGCCACCGTCCGCGCACCGCTCGGCCGTGTCGCCGGGGCGCGGAGCGGGGACAAGGGCGGGGACGCCAACATCGGCGTCTGGGCCCGGACGGACGCGCAGTGGCGCTGGCTGGAGCCGTTCCTGACCACCGAAAGGCTCCGCGTGCTGCTGCCGGAGACACGCGAGCACACCGTCCGCCGGCACGTGCTGCCCAACCTCCGCGCGGTGAACTTCGTCGTCGAAGGGCTGCTGCAGGAGGGCGTGTCCGCCTCGACCCGGTTCGACCCGCAGGGCAAGGCCCTGGGGGAGTGGCTGCGGTCCCGCCTCGTCGACATCCCGGAGGCAGTCCTGTGACCCTCAAGAGCACCCTGGACGCGCGGAGCCCGGAGTACCGGGAGCGCCGCGCGGCCATGCTGGAGAAGCTGGCGGCGCTGGACGCCGAGCACGCCAAAGCGCTGGAGGGCGGTGGTGAGAAGTACGTCGCGCGGCACCGCGGGCGCGGCAAGCTGCTGGCGCGCGAGCGCATCGAGCTGCTGCTCGACCCCGACTCGCCGTTCCTCGAACTGAGCCCCCTCGCCGCGTGGGGGAGCGACTTCCCGGTCGGCGCGAGCGTCGTCACCGGCATCGGCGTCGTCGAGGGCGTCGAGTGCGTGATCGTGGCGAACGACCCGACGGTGCGGGGCGGGTCCAGCAACCCGTGGACGGTGAAGAAGAGCTTCCGGGCGTCCGACATCGCGCTGGAGAACCGGCTGCCCGTCATCAACCTGGTCGAGTCGGGCGGCGCGGACCTGCCGACGCAGAAGGAGATCTTCATCCCGGGAGGCCGCATGTTCCGCGACCTTACCCGGCTGTCGGCCGCGGGGATCCCGACGATCGCGCTCGTGTTCGGCAACTCCACGGCGGGCGGCGCCTACATCCCGGGGATGTGCGACCACGTCGTCATGGTCAAGGAGCGCGCGAAGGTGTTCCTCGGCGGTCCGCCGCTGGTGAAGATGGCGACCGGCGAGGAGGCCGACGACGAGGAGCTCGGCGGCGCCGAGATGCACGCCCGCGCCTCCGGCCCTCGCCGACTACATGGCGGCGGACGAGGCGGACGCGCTGCGGCTCGGGCGCCAGATCGTCGCGAACCTCAACCACCGCAGGCTCGGCCCCGCGCCCGGCCCGGTGGAGGAGCCGCTGTACGACGCCGAGGAGCTGGCCGGGATCGTCCCCGAGGACCTGAAGGTCCCGTTCGACCCGCGCGAGGTCATCGCACGGATCGCCGACGGTTCGCGGTTCGACGAGTTCAAGCCGCTGTACGGCACGAGCCTGGTCACCGGCTGGACGCGCGTCCACGGCTACCCGATCGGGATCCTCGCCAACGCGCAGGGCGTCCTGTTCGGGGACGAGGCGCAGAAGGCGGCGCAGTTCATCCAGCTCGCCAACCAGAGCGACACCCCGCTGCTGTTCCTGCACAACACGACCGGCTACATGGTCGGCAGGGAGTACGAGCAGGCCGGGATCATCAAGCACGGCGCCCTGATGATCAACGCGGTGGCCAACAGCAGGGTCCCGCACATCTCGATCGTCATGGGCGCCTCGTACGGGGCGGGCAACTACGGCATGTGCGGCCGCGCGTACGACCCGCGGTTCCTGTTCGCCTGGCCGAGCGCCAAGTCGGCGGTGATGGGGCCGCAGCAGCTCGCGGGCGTCCTGTCGATCGTGGCGCGGCAGGCGGCGCAGGCGCGCGGGCAGGCCTACGACGAGGACCAGGACCGCGCGATGCGGGAGATGGTCGAGGCGCAGATCGAGGCCGAGTCGCTGCCGTTCTTCCTGTCCGGGCGGCTCTACGACGACGGGGTGATCGACCCCCGCGACACCCGGACCGTCCTCGGCCTGTGCCTGTCCGCCGTCCACAACGCGCCCGTGCGCGGCGCCGAGGGCTTCGGCGTCTTCCGGATGTGAGTGTCGAAATGATCAACAGAGTGCTGGTCGCCAACCGCGGCGAGATCGCCCGCCGCGTCCTGCGGGCCTGCCGGGACCTCGGCGTCGGGACGGTCGCCGTCCACTCCGACCCCGACGCCGGCGCGCCGCACGTGCGGGAGGCGGACGTGGCCGGGCGGCTGCCCGGGGCGTCCCCCGCGGAGACGTACCTGTCGGTGGAGCGGCTCCTCGCCGTGGCGAGGAGCGCCGGGGCCGACGCCGTCCATCCGGGCTACGGGTTCCTGTCGGAGAACGCGGACTTCGCGCGGGCCGTCGTCGACGCGGGCCTGACCTGGATCGGCCCGCCGCCCGAGGCGATCGCCGCGATGGGCTCCAAGATCGAGGCCAAGAAGCTGATGGCCGCGGCGGGCGTCCCGGTGCTGCCCGAGCTCGACCCCGCCGGGGCCGGCGCCGCGGACCTGCCGCTGCTGGTCAAGGCGTCCGCGGGCGGTGGGGGGCGCGGCATGCGCGTCGTCCGGGCGCCGGAGGAGCTGGCGGACGCCGTCGCGAGCGGGCGCAGGGAGGCGGAGTCCGCGTTCGGCGACCCGACCGTGTTCTGCGAGCCGCTCCTGGAGGACGCGCGCCACATCGAGGTGCAGATCCTCGCCGACGCGCACGGGACGGTCTGGACGCTCGGCGAGCGCGAGTGCTCGATCCAGCGCCGCCACCAGAAGATCGTCGAGGAGTCGCCGTCCCCGGCCGTCGGTCCCGAGCTGCGCGCGCGGCTGTGCGGCGCGGCGGAGAGCGCGGCGCGCGCCATCGGGTACACCGGCGCGGGCACGGTCGAGTTCATGCTGGCGCGCGACGGCCGCTTCTACTTCCTCGAGGTCAACACCCGGCTCCAGGTCGAGCACCCGGTCACCGAGTGCGTGTACGGGGTGGACCTCGTCCGGTTGCAGATCGAGGTCGCCGAGGGCGGCCGCCTGCCGCAGTCGCCGCCGGAGCCGCGCGGCCACGCCATCGAGGTGCGCCTGTACGCCGAGGACCCCGCGCGGGACTGGCGGCCCGCCGGCGGCGCGCTGCACACCTTCGAGGTGCCGGGGGTGGACGCCGAGTTCGCCGTGCCCGCCGGGTACGGGCTGCGGCTCGACAGCGGTGTGGAGAGCGGCGCCGAGGTCGGCGTCCACTACGACCCGATGCTCGCCAAGACGATCGCGTGGGCGCCGTCCCGCGGCGCCGCTGCGCGCAGGCTGGCGGCCGCGCTGCGCGGCGCCCGCATCCACGGCCTCACCACCAACCGCGACCTGCTCGTCCGGATCCTGGAGGAGCCGGCGTTCCTCGACGGCGACACCGACACCGGCTATCTCGACCGGGTCGGCCTCGGCACCCTCGCCGCGCCGCTGGCGGACGAGGCCGCGGTCCGGGTCGGCGCGCTGGCCGCCGCGCTCGCCCAGGCCGCCGCGAACCGGGCGGGCGCCTCAGTGCTCGGCGGCCTCCCGTCGGGCTGGCGCAACGTGCGGTCCCAGCCGCAGCGCAGGACGTTCCAGGGGCCGGACGGCCCGGTGGACGTCGACTACCGGCTGGACAGGAGCGGCCTGACCTCCGAACTGTGCCCGGGCACGTCGCTGCTGTCCGCCGCGCCGGATCGTGTCGTCCTCGACCACGACGGCCTCCGCGAGACCTTCACCGTGACCGCCGCCGGGGACGCCGTGCACGTCGACTCCCGCCTTGGCCCGGTCACGCTCGTCGCCGTCCCGCGCTTCGCAGACCCGAGCGGCCGGATCGCCCCGGGCTCCCTCCTGGCCCCCATGCCCGGCACCGTCGTCCGCGTCGAGACCGGACCGGGCGCTGAGGTCGCCGAGGGGCAGACCCTCGTCGTCCTGGAGGCGATGAAGATGGAGCACCGCATCGCCGCGCCGTCGGCCGGAACGGTCACGGAACTGAACGTCACCGCGGGGCAGCAGGTCGAGTCCGGCGCCGTCCTCGCCGTCATCGAAGGGACCCCCGAATGAGCTTCGTCGAGACCGAGGAACGGCGGGCCCTGCGCGACGCCGTCGCCGAACTGGGCGGCAAGTACGGCTCCTCCTACTACGTGGAGAAGGCCAAGTCCGGCCAGAAGACCGACGAGCTGTGGGCCGAGGCGGGGCGGCTCGGCTACCTGGGCGTCAACGTGCCGGAGGAGTACGGCGGCGGAGGCGGCGGCATCGGCGACCTCGCCGCCGTGTGCGAGGAGCTGGCCGCCGCGGGCTGCCCGCTGCTGCTCATGGTCGTGTCCCCGGCGATCTGCGCGACGATCATCGCCCGGTCCGGCACGCGGGACCAGCGCGAGCACTGGCTGCCGCGCTTCGCCGACGGCTCGGTGAAGATGGCGTTCGCGATCACCGAGCCCGACGCCGGCTCCAACGCGCACCGCATCACCACCACGGCGCGCCGCGACGGCGACGGGTGGGCGCTGAACGGCCAGAAGACGTTCATCTCCGGCGTGGACGAGGCGGACGCGGTGCTGTTCGTCTCCCGCACGCAGGACCAGAAGGGCAACCTGCGGCCGTCGCTGTTCATCGTCCCGACCGCCGCTCCCGGCTTCACCTTCGCCCCCATCGACATGGAGATCGTGTCGCCGGAGAAGCAGTTCGTATGCCATCTCGACGACGTCCGGCTGCCCTACGACGCGCTCGTCGGCGACGAGGACGGCGGACTGCTGCAGCTGTTCGCCGGCCTCAACCCCGAGCGCATCATGGCCGCGGCGATGGGCGCCGGGATCGGCCGCCTCGCGCTCGGCAAGGCGGTCGGTTACGCCGGGTCCCGGCAGGTGTTCCGGACGCCGATCGGCGCGCACCAGGGCCTCGCGCACCCGCTCGCCGCCGCCAAGATCGAGCTGGAGCTGGCCCGGCTGATGGGGCAGAAGGCCGCCTGGCTCTACGACGAGGGCGACGACACGGGCGCCGGCGAGGCGGCGAACATGGCCAAGTACGCCACCGCCGAGGCCGCGATCCACTGCGTCGACCAGGCCATCCAGACCCACGGCGGCAACGGGCTCACGACCGAGTACGGCGTCGGGATGCTCGCCGGGGTCGTCCGGCTCATGCGCATCGCCCCGGTCAGCCGCGAGATGATCCTCAACTACGTCGCGCAGCACTCGCTGGGGCTGCCGAAGTCCTACTGACGATTACGGTGGCGGCGCCGGTCCGGGCGGCCTAGACTCCTGCCCGTTCCCGCGCTTTGATCAAAAATGAAGATCGCGACCTGAGGGACTCACGTGTACGGTCCGCCACCCGTTCCGCTGCCCGCCGCCGAGCCCGTGCCGCCCGCGCCGCCTCCCGCCGCGGCCCCGCGCGGCCGCCGCCTGGCGGCCTGGGGCATCGACACCGCCCTCCTCGGCGGGGCCGCGATCCTCCTCGGCATGATGACGTGGGGACGGCTGAACGGGCTCCTCGGAGACGGGCTCTGGGGCGACGCCCTGTCGGCGGCGGGCGGGCTCCTGCTGTCCGGCGGCGACGTCCAGCAGGCCGCCGAGAACTTCGGCATGGGCATCTGGAACACGGTCGTCAGCGCCGTCGAGCAGGCGCTGCTCCTGCTCGTCCTGATCGAGTTCCTGCACCAGTTCGCGGGCCAGGCCTTCGCGGGCCGCACCCTCGGCAAGGCCGTGCTCGATCTGCGCGTGGAGAACGCCAGGTCCGCCAAGTCCAGGGCGCTGCGCCGTTCGCTGGTGACCACGGCGGGCGGCACCGGCCTCTACTGCACCGCGTGGATCCTCCTCCTGCACGGCCTCTTCTTCCTCTCCCTCGTCACCTGGCTGGCGGCCGTCGCGGTGTTCCTCGCCAACAGCGCGCCGACCCTCGTCGGCGCCCGCCGCCGCGCCCTTCCCGATGTGGTGGCGGGCACGGCTCTGGTCCGCGCGGACGGGTACCGGCGGGCCGCCGAGGCCGCGCGGCAGGGCGCCGTCCTCGCCTGGGACGGCACGCAGGCGGCGGGCCAGGTCGCGGGCCAGGCCGTCCGTGAGAACGCCGCCCGCATCGCCCAGGCCGAATCGATGCAGCGCGCCCTGCAGTCGGAGCGCGCCCGGCAGATGCAGGACCTGGGCCGGCGGTCGGCCGCCCGGGTGCAGGGTGCGGTGCAGGGCGAACGAGCGCAGCAGGTCGGCGAGGCGGGCAGGCGCGCCGGCGGCCGGCTCAGGAACGCCTACCAGGAGCGCCGGGCCGCCCGGCGGCAGCCGCTGCCCCAGCAGCCGGAGCGGCCGGCTCTCCCTCCGCCCGCACCGCACTACGACCCCTACGCCCCGCCCGGCCAGTACATCCAGCCCGGACAGTACGGCCAACCCGGCCAGCCCGGCCAGCCCGGCCAGCCCGGCCAGTACGGCCCGCCCGGCCAGTACGAGCCGCCGCAGCAGCAGTAGCGGCGCAGAGCTTTCGCGGGGCCGACGAAGTCCTACCGAATCCCCCCACCTCGCCCTTTGCTCACTCTTAGTAGTCATTACGTTACATAGAGCATGGGTCGGGGAGGATCGCTACGCAAGTATCGGATGCCGGAGCGAAAGGGATGATCATGAAGAGGTGTCTTGCGGTTCTGGTTCTCGCCGCCGGGACGACGATGGCCGGGATGACCGGCCTGTCCGCCACGGCGTCGGCCGCCACGGCGTCCGGCGAGCCGATGAAGGGCCACGACCACCACTGCTGCTGTGAGCACAACGTCAACAAGAACGTGAACATCAATATCAACGGCTGACGCGACGGCCGTCCCCGCCCGGCGGTCCTTCCGGCGGGCGGCCATCTGGCGGAGACCGCGCGGTCTCCGCCAGATCGTCACTCCGCCAGGGCGTCCAGCTGCGGTTCCAGCGCCACGGGCGCGGCGAGGCGGTTGTCGACCGCCGCGTGGGGCACCGGAGGCGGCGTCCCGGGCAGCATCCGGGCGACGAAGGCGTCGAACGCGGCCAGCTTGGCGGTGTCGCGCGGCGACCCCCGCCGCTCCAGCCGGTGCCGGAGGGTCTCGGCGTCCGTCCGGATCCAGACGAGACGCACCGGCGGCCCGCCGAGGGAGGCGACCCACGCGCTCCAGCGCTCCGCGTCCCGGATGTGGCCGGTGAACGGGCCGCTCAGCAGCACCGGGCAGCCGTGCGACCGGATCTCCCGCGCCGTGGCCGTCATCCCCCCGTACTCGTGCGGCTTGACGTGCTCGTCGTACCAGGGGCCCTCGCGCTCACCGGGATCGCGGGAGGCCGCCGCGAGCGTCGCCTTCACGAAGGGCCCGAACATCGTGTCCTTGTCCAGCAGCGCAGGCACGGGACGCAGCCGCCGCAGCAGCAGGTCCGCGACCGTGGTCTTGCCGGAGCCCGGCGGGCCCGCCACCACCCAGGCCGGGGCGGGCGTCATGTCGACAGGCGCAGGCGGCGGGTCGCCAGCCGCTCGATGCGCGCCTCGTCGATCTCGTGGCCGAGGCCGGGCTGCGTGAGCGGGACGCCGACGACGCCGCCGGACGAGCGCACCGGGGGCGTCACGAACACCGGACCGCCGGCCGGATCGGACACGTCGCTCGGCAGCGTGCACCCCGGCAGGGCCGCGAGCGCGACCGCGGCGGCCTGCCCGATGCCGAACGCGCCGCAGCCGCTGCACCACACGTCCCATCCCGCCGCGTAGGCGAGGTCGTGGGCGCTGCGGGCCGCGGTCAGCCCGCCGAGCCGGTCGAGGCGCAGGTGCAGCGCGCGGCCCGCCTGCAGCGACAGGGCCGCGTCCAGCGTCTCCAGATCGCCCACGTCCGGGGCCACGGCGGTGCCCACCCGCGTCTGGAGCCGGGCGTGCGCGGCGAGGTCGCCGCCGGGGAACGGCCGCTCGATCGCGGCCAGGCCGTAGGCGTCCAGCGCCTCCAGCGCCGCCAGGTGCTCCGGCGACTCGGTGTAGGCGTGGCCCGCGTCGGCGACGAGCGCCAGAGCCGGGTACGCCTGCCGGATCGCGCGGACGGGCTCGACGTCCCAGCCCGGCCGGACGTCCAGCGTGACGCGGGTGTGGCCCGCTCCAACGGCCTTGTTGACGCGGGCCGTGACGGTGTCGATCGCCGGCTCGGGGGAGATCCGCGCGCCCGTCACGATGGAGGTGCGGGTGCCGCCGAGCGCGTGCGCGAGCGGCAGCCCCCGCGTCCGGCACCACAGGTCCCAGCAGGCCGTGTCGACGGCCGCCGCGGCCTCCCGCGCGCCGAGGTCGGCGGCGGCGGACACGTCCTCGGGCCGGTCCCAGTCGAGCCCGATGAGGGCCGGGCCCATGCGCGTCTCGATGTCCGCCCACGCGGCGCCGGGGTCCCCGGCCCCGTCCTGGACGGCCATCTCGCCCCAGCCGACGGCGTCGTCGCCGGCCAGGCGGACGAGGACGCTCTCCGGCCGCCGCCCGCGCGGCATCGTCACGCGGAAGGCGTCGCAGCCGTGGATCCGAGGCACCGCACCAGCCCTTCGAAGTAGGGGTCCTCCCTCAATGATCCCCCCTCCCCGGACCGGGAAGGACAATTCACGCGGGTCAGGACCGCCTCGGCGGGACGGGCGCCGGCCGCGGGCCGGTCCGGGCGGTCAGGGGCAGCTGGTCTCCAGCGACACCGGCTTGGAACTGGGCTTGGACGGCTCGCCGCCGTCCTGCGGGTCCGGAGAGGCGGTGGGCGAGGTCGTGGGCGAGGCGGTCGGGGTGCCGCTCGGCTTGGAGCTGACCTGCCGCGGGTCGCTGTTGACCGCGTCGGACGCCAGGGTGCGGATCTTGTCGAAGTCCGGGTTCCCGGTGTAGATCAGCGGCGGGACGAACTGCAGGCTCCTGATCTGCGCGCCGTTCTTGACCCGGTTCGACAGCTTCATCAGCGCGGGCAGCAGTTCCTGTGGAATGTCGGTCGACAGCGTCCGCTTGGCCGCCGCGGCGAGTTTGTCGAAACTGGTGAGCACGGTCTGCGGGTCGGCCTGCTCGGCGATCGCCCGCATCAGGCATTTCTGGCGGCTCATCCGCACGTAGTCGCTGCTGTTGGTGCGCGACCGCCCGTACCAGAGGGCCTCCTTGCCCTTCAGCGTCCGGTAGCCGGGCTGCAGGACGCCGCCCTGCAGCCCGTACGGGATCGGCTCGGTGATCTTGAGCTTGACGCCGCCCATGGCGTCGACGATGTCGGCGAAGCCGAACATGTCGACGAGGATGTAGTAGTCCACGCGCAGGCCGAGAACGCCGGCGACGGTGGCCTTCAGGAGTTCGGGGCCGCGGCGCTTCTTGGCGACGCCGGGCACCACGTCGGGGTGGTTCTCGGCATACTCGTAGACCTCGTTGAGCAGGCCCGGGTTCTGCGGGCCGTCGCCGGTGAAGCCGTAGGGGAAGCGGTCGCGGGCCGGGCCGGGCGGCATCGGGAACCGTTCCAGGTTCCGCGGCAGGCTCAGCAGCACCGTGTCGCCCGTCTTGGTGTCGACGCTCGCGAGCGTCACGCTGTCGGTGCGCACGCCGGTGCGGTCGGCGGCGGAGTCGCCGCCGAGCAGCAGGATGTTGACGCGCGGCTGGCCGTTGAACGGGTCCTTGGTGTCGACGGGCTTGCCGTTCTCGCTGCCGGTGCGGAAGATGCTGGTCAGCGCGTCCCGGTACACGTAGGTGCTGTGCGCGGACCACGCCACCGGCACCGCGACGGCGAAGCACATCACCGCGACGGCGGCGGCGCCGAGCGTCCGGGCGCCCGCGGCGAGGCGAGTCGGGCGCAGCAACAGGTAGGAGCGGACGACGACGAGGATCCACAGCACGCCGAGCGCGACGAGCGCGGCGGAGGCCCGCTGGAGCACCGCGGGCTGGACGGCGTAGTGGACCAGGTCGGAGCGGTAGAGCGTGGCCGCGCCCGCGAGGGCGGCGACGATCGCCGCGTACAGCGCGAGCAGCAGCCCGCCGGCGACCCGGCGGCCCGTGACGAAATGCGCGACCCCCCAGACCAGGGCGGACGCGAGCGTCAATGCCAGCGCGCGGGGAAGGCCCCCGGCTCCGCCGGAGGTACCCTCATCGTCCCTGTTCCGGGCACGCCCACTCGGCGACCGACCCATGTACGCTCCGATTCCCACCCACAGTGAATTAAGCCTCGGCTCACATTATGGACGCGTCGAACCGGGCAAAGGTTGCGTAAGAGTCGATCGCATGCGAGCGGGTGTGGCCTTTGGTGCAGATCGTCAGGATAGTGAATCCACCGCCCTTAGGGGACCCGTACTGATGATCACGTAGTGGGCAGGGAACCAGTGCGTGGGCGGCCGTCAACGGCGGAACGATCACCAGCAGGCAGAAGACCGCGACGGTGGTGCCGCCCGCGAGCCGCCACAGCGGCGAGAGCCCGTCCGGGAGCAGCACGGTGTAGGAGTGGACGATCAGCCCCGCCCACAGGGCCGCGACGAGCACGCAGCCGGCCGTCAGCGCCGCCAGCCACGCGGGCCGCGCCGCCGCCTGCGTCAGGAGCGGGCGGCCGTGCCCGGCCGCCAGGGCCGCCGTGGTCAGCGCCAGCGCCTGGACGGCCAGCAGCGCCGTCCCGAGCCGCACGCGCCCGGCCCGCAGGTGCGCGATGCCCGGCAGGGCCGGGGACACCGCGGCGATCAGCAGCGCCTCGGCCAGCCCCCGCAGCGCCGCCTCCCGCGCCCGGCGCTCCCGCTCGCGGTCCCGGACCGCCGGGCCCGGCGCATCCGCCGGCAGCGGCCGCGCCCCGGCCCCGATCGGCCCGCCGTCGACCATGGTGCGCCCCCTTCAGGGACGGAGACCCCTCTCCGTTCCCGACGTAAGAGAGTGCAGGTCAGCGAGCTGATCAGGGGGCGAAGGCGGCGGCGTGTCGCGAAAAGCGGCGGCGTCCGGCGGTGCGGAGGGGGCGCCCTTTACCAGCTGCTGGACAGCGGCTTGCCCTCGGCGTAGCCGGACGGGCTCTGGATCCCGATCACGGCGCGCTCGTGGAACTCCTCCAGGGTCCGCGCGCCCGCGTAGGTGCACGAGCTGCGCAGCCCCGCCACGATCGAGTCGATCAGGTCCTCCACGCCGGGCCGCTGCGGGTCCAGGAACATCCGGGAGGTGGAGATGCCCTCCTCGAACAGGGCCTTGCGGGCCCGGTCGAAGGGGGAGTCCTCGGCGGTGCGCAGCCGCACCGCCCGGGCGGACGCCATGCCGAAGCTCTCCTTGTAGAGCCGCCCGTCCGCGGCCCGCTGCAGGTCGCCCGGCGACTCGTAGGTGCCGGCGAACCACGAGCCCACCATCACGTTCGCGGCGCCCGCCGCGAGAGCCAGCGCGACGTCGCGCGGATGCCGGACGCCGCCGTCCGCCCACACGTGGCGGCCGAGCCGGCGCGCCTCGGCCGCGCACTCCAGAACCGCGGAGAACTGCGGGCGGCCGACGCCCGTCATCATGCGGGTGGTGCACATCGCGCCGGGGCCCACGCCGACCTTGACGATGTTGGCGCCCGCCTCGATCAGGTCGCGGGTGCCCTCGGCGGTCACCACGTTCCCGGCGACGACCGGGACGGCGGGGTCCAGCGCCCGGACCGCGGCGAGTGCGCTGATCATCTTGTCCTGGTGGCCGTGCGCGGTGTCGACGACGAGCAGGTCGGCGCCCGCCTCCAGCAGCGCCTTGGCCTTGCCGGCGACGTCGCCGTTCACGCCGACCGCCGCCGCGACGCGCAGCCGGCCCCGGGCGTCCACGGCCGGCCGGTAGAGCGTGGCGCGCAGCGCGCCGGTGCGGGTGAGGACGCCGGCGAGGCGGCCCTCGGCGTCCACGACGGGGGCGAGGCGGTGGCCGCGCTCGTGCAGCCGGTTGAACGCCTCCCGCGGGTCGACGCCGGCGGGCAGCGTGACCAGGTCGCGGGACATGATGTCTCGGAGCTGGGCGAACCGGTCCACGCCCATGCAGTCGGCCTCGGTGACGACGCCCACCGGACGGTCGTCCTCGACGACGATCACCGCGTTGTGGGCCCGCTTGGGCAGCAGCGCCAGCGCGTCGCCCGCCGTGCTGGACGGATCCAGCCGGATGGCGGTGTCCACGACCAGGTCGCGGCCCTTGACCCACTCGATGACCTCGGCGACGACGTCGACCGGGATGTCCTGCGGGAGCACCGCGACGCCGCCGCGCCGGGCGGCGGTCTCGGCCATCCGGCGGCCGGACACGGCCGTCATGTTGGCGACCACGAGCGGGATCGTGGTCCCGCTGCCGTCCGAGGCGGCCAGATCGACCTCCAGGCGCGACCCCACCGAGGAACGGCGGGGGACCATGAAGACGTCGTTGTAGGTGAGGTCGTGAGCGGAACGCTCACCGTTCAGCAGGTGCACGGCAGTACTACACACCAATCGCGTTCGCAGTGGCTGGGCCACCGTACATTGTCAGTCATACCCGGCCGTGCTCCCGCCAAGGCCGCCGGCCGGACGTTCCGGAACGCCTCCGCCATCGCGGGCAGAGCCCGTGACCAGGGGTGATGACACTGTGTCCCCGGAGGGCGTCGAGTGTCGTCTCCGCCCGTCTTCCCACCTCCTTGCAGGGATAACGAAAGTGGGCCCGTGCACCTGGTGGAAAACGGTGCAACGTGAGGCTTGGCTCTCTGTAAAGTTACCTCTTGACGTAACTGCGCCCCCGATGCACTTTTCTTACATGTGCCTCGCGCGGACGGCGGATCCGCCGTAGGGGGTGGGTCAGAAGAAACCGGGAGAAGCGCATGCAGGTCACGCACGTGGACCCGGTCGGCCATGCCCGCCCGCGCCGCGGGCCGCCCCGGCCGGGCGGCGACCGCCGGTGCGGCCACGGCCGTCCGGCGCGTCCCCCTCCGGTTCGTGTCGCGCCGCACGCGCGGCGCGGACGCGGACGCGTTGCGCTTTCGGACAGGTTTGTGCGGCATTTGAAACGTCACCGCCCGGAACCGGTCACCGACGCTTCGACGGCCGCCGGGCAGGGCGAACACGAGCAAGATCATATTTGACGTCATACCGTCCTGAAATGGAATGATCTTGCAGTTGCTGGCAAAACGATTCATCACATGTCGAGGAGGAGAGCCGTGCTGGATGCGGTCGACGCCGTGCTCGTCCGCGAGCTCCAGCGGGATGGCAGGGCGACGTTCCAGGCGCTGGCCGATCGCGTCGGGCTTTCCCGCACGGCGGTGCGGGCACGGGTGCAGCACCTTCTCGAAACCCAGGTCGTCCGCGTCGTCGGCATCGTGCACGCCGCCGTCGTCGGCGCGGAGGCGATCGGGCACGTGTCGGTCACCGTGGCGGGCTCGGCGAGGGAGGTGGCCGAGTCCGTCGCCGAGCGCGCCGCGGTCAGCTTCACCGCGCTGACCGCGGGGCCGTACGACCTGGTCGCCCAGGTGCGCACCCGCGACGACGCCGCGCTCGCCGCCGAGGTGGACCACATCAGGTCCGTCGCGGGAGTCCGCGCGGCCGAGGTGTTCCGGTCGGTGTCCACCGTGCGCGACACGCACGCGGTGGTGCGCGAGCTCGGCGAGGTCACCCTCGACGACATCGACTGGCGGCTGCTGCACGAGCTGCAGCGCGACGGCCGCGCCCCCTACACCCGGCTCGCGCACGTCATCGGCCTCTCGCAGGCCGCCACCCGGGCCCGGGTGGTCAGGCTCATGCGCACGGGCGTCATCCAGGTGACCGGCCTCGCCGACCCCCTGGCGCTCGGCGCCGCGGAGCTCGGCGGGTTCGGTCTGGTGGTGACGGGCGGGCTGCGCAAGGTCGCCGACGCGGTCGCCGCTCAGGACGGCGTCCGCTACCTGGCGACCGGATTCGGCCGCTACGACATCGTCGGGCAGGTCGAGGCGGCCTCCCGCGCCGAGCTGGTGGCCGTGTTCGACGCCATCCGGTCGGTGACCGGGGTGACGGTGAGGGAGTCCTGGCACCACCTCGACGTGGTGAAGGAGTCCTACGCCGTCCAGCTGCCCGAGCAGCCCCTCAACGGGGCGGTCTGACCGCTCCCGACGCCCCGGCCACCGCGCGACGTGGCCGGGGCGCGGGTGCGGGCCGCTAGTCGCGGCTGAGGGCGACCTCCTCCAGGTCCAGCTCGTGCATGACGCGGCTCAGGACCTCGTCGTCGATGCGCCGCTCGTCCCGCATCCGCACGAAGACGCGGCGCTCGGCCATGAGCATCTCCCGCCGCAGGCGCCGGTACGTCGCCGTCGGCACCTCCTCGCCCTCCGGGCCCGTCCCGCCCCCGAGCCGCTCCCAGGCGCGCAGCTGCCGGTGCTCGGCGAGCTGCCGGAGCCGCTCCACCACCGACGCGTCGAGCCGCTCCTCGGCGTTCAGCTCCTCCAGGCGCTCCAGCGCGGCCTGCGCGGCGGCGTGCTGCGCACCCGCCAGGGCGACGGTGTCGGCGTAGCGCTCCCGGTCCCCGCCGATGCGGAGCGCGCGGATCAGCGCGGGGAACGTCAGCCCCTGGACCAGCAGCGTCCCGAGGACGGTGGTGAACGTCAGGAACAGGATCAGGTCGCGGCCCGGGAACGGCCGGTCGCCCGAGGCGACGAACGGGACCGCGAAGGCGGCGGCGAGCGAGACCACCCCGCGCATCCCCGCCCACGACACCACGACCAGGCCGCGCCAGCCCACGTTCGGCAGCGCGCGCTCCCGCCGCGACAGCAGCCGCGGGACCTGGGAGGCGGGGAACACCCACACGAACCGGGCCGCGACCGTCACGGCGAACACCGCGGTCGCCCACCAGGCCAGCTCCTGCCAGCTCCGCCCCGACAGCTCGTCGACGATCGGGGGCAGTTGCAGGCCGATCAGCAGGAAGACCACCGACTCCAGGAGGAAGACCATGACCTTCCAGAAGGAGTGCCCGATCAGCCGGGTCACCGCGGCGGACTGGGTCTCCCGGTTGCCCAGGTAGAGCCCGCTGACCACCACGGCGATCACCCCGGAGGCGTGCACGCTCTCGGCGATGAGGTAGGCGGCGAACGGCGCCACCAGCGCGACGCCGTTCTCCACCAGCGGGTCGTTCAGCCGGGTCCGCAGCCAGTGCAGCGGCGGCCCGAGCAGCAGCCCGACCGCCGCGCCCACGACGGCGGCGAACAGGAAGCGCCCCACGCCGTCCAGGAGGGTGAACCCCGCGCCCGTCGCCGCGATCAGCGCCACCCGGAACGCGGTCAGCGCCGTCGCGTCGTTGAACAGGCTCTCCCCGACCAGGACCGTCACCGTCCGGCGCGGCAGGCCGAGGCGCTGCGCGATGCTCACCGCGGCGACCGCGTCCGGCGGCGCCACGATCGCGCCGAGCACGAACGCCGCGGCCAGCGGCAGATCGGGAACGATCAGGTGCGCGACGTATCCCACGGCGAAGGTCGTGAACAGTACCAGCCCGACCGACAGCAGGCCGATGGACCAGACGTTCTGGCGCAGGTTCGTGAACGAGCTGTTCCACGCCGCGGAGAACAGCAGCGGCGGCAGGAACACGAACAGCACGAACTCGGGATCGAGTTCGAACTCCGGCATGCCGGGGACGAAGGAGAAGGCGAGCCCCGCGATCACCAGGACCAGCGGAGCGGACAGGCCGATGCGGCGCGCCCCCGCGGCCACCATGAGTGCGCCGACCGGTATGGCCAGCAGCCAGAGTGCGTGCGTCGTTCCCACCGCCGAATCATGCCATGACCGGGCGGGACCGGCGTCGCGAGGGCGGCGGGGCAGCAGCGGTGAGGGAGGGGCGGCCGGCGGGCGCGGTCAGCGGGCGTGGTGGTCGCGGGGCGTCTGCTTGGCGAACGTCAGGAAGTCGCGGGCGGCGGGCGGCAGCCGGCGGTGCGCGTGCACGAGGCCGATCATGCGGGTGAGCGGCGGCATGAACGAGCGGACCGTCACCCCTTCGGTGTCGTCGAGCTGGTTGCGGTACCAGAGTAAGGAGCCCCGGCCCGCGCGGACCCAGCCGAGCCAGGCGCCGCGCTCGTCGGACTCCACCGCGGCGACCGGCCGCGCGCCGATCCGCCGCAGCATCGTGTCGATCTCCGCGCGGCGGGCGCTGCCGCGGGCGGGCAGGACGAGCCGCATCCCGTCCAGCGCGGCCGGCGGCACCGGCTCGCGGACCTTCAGCGCGGGCGGGGAGATCAGCACCACCTCGCGCTGCTCGAACGGGTGCGCGGTCATGTCGCCGGGGACGGGCAGGTCGGTCAGCGCCAGGTCGGCGCGGCCCCCGCGCAGCACCGCCGAGATCTGGTCGCGGTCGGCGCAGCGCACCACCCGGATCCGCACGGCCGGCTGGTCGCGCGCGAAGCGGGGGATGAGCCCGCCGGTCAGCTCCGGTTCCAGCGACGCGGTGACGGCGATGCGCAGCTCCGCGCCGCGCCCGTCGGCCCGCGTGACCGCCAGCCCCTCGATCGCGTCGACCGCGTCCAGCGCCGCCCGGGCCTGCCGGACGACCTGCTCCCCGACGGGGGTGAGGACGACGCCGCGGCCCGACCGGGCGAACAGCTCCAGGCCGAGCTCGCGCTCCAGTTCGCGCACTGCCCGCGACAGCGCGGGCTGGGCCACGTAGAGGGCTTGGGCCGCCGACGTCATCGTGCCATGGTCGGCGGTCGCCACGACATAGCGCAGCTGCCGCAGATTCATGCACCGACCGTATGCCAACGAACCGCTCCGGTCCTGGACATAGCCGGATTCGGACCGGGAATCAGTGGACCGGTCCGGTGATCAGCCCCCGGTCTCGGGCGAGGCCCTGCCGGCGTGCTCGGCCGGGACGGTCTCCGGCTCGGGCTGCAGCTGCGGCGCGCCGACCCCGCACTGGCGCCGGCATTCCGGCTCGACCGGTTCCCCGGACGGCGTGCGCAGCGCGTCGTCGCCGACGGTGAGGAAGGACAGCACGGCCCCCGCCGCCAGGAGCGCGGCACACGTGATCATCGCCAGCCGGAACCCGTGCGAGAAGACGGCGGGATTGTCGAAGGCGTCGCCCGTCAGCCCCGCCAGCGGCGGGATCGCCGCCACCGCCAGCAGCCCGGCGGCGCGCGCCACCGCGTTGTTGACGCCGCTGGCCACCCCCGCGTGGCGGACGTCCGCGGTGGCGAGGACCGTGGCGGTCAGCGGCGCGACCACCGCCGCCAGGCCCAGCCCGAACACCACCACGGCTGGCAGGACGTCCCGGACGTAGGAGGCGTTCGCGCCGATCCGGCCCACCAGGAGCATCCCGAGGGCCGCCACCACCAGCCCGACGGTCATCGGCAGCCGCGGGCCGATCTTCTGCGCGAGCGCGCCCGCCCGCGCCGACAGCAGCAGCATCAGCACGGTGACCGGCAGCAGCGCGGTCCCGGCCGCGATGGGCGAGAACCCGGTGACGACCTGGAGGTTCAGGACGAACAGGAAGAACATCACGCCCATCCCGCCGTACATGATGAACGTGACGACGTTGACGGCCGAGAACTGCCGCGAGGCGAACACGTCCAGCGGCAGCATCGGCTGCGTCGCCTTCTCGGCCGCGCGCGCCCGGCGCCCGCGCAGGCGTTCGAGCAGCACGAACGCGACGGCGGCCGCCAGGCCCGCGATCGCGGCGGCGGCGATGACGGGCGCGGGCGCGCCCCCGCCCGGCGCCTCGGTCAGCGCGTACGTCGTCCCCGCCAGGGCCAGCGCCGCCAGGGCCGCGCCGGACACGTCGAAGCGTCCGTGGGCCCGCGGGTCGACGCTCTCCGGGACGTGCCGGACCGCGACCAGCACCACGACGGCGGCGAGCGGCACGTTCAGCAGGAACACCCACCGCCATCCGGCCGCCTCCACCAGCCAGCCGCCCACGAACGGGCCGATCGCGCCGGCGACGCCGCCGAGTCCCGACCAGGCGCCGACCGCGCGCGGGCGGTCGTCGGCCGCGAACGACGCCTGGATGATCGCCAGCGAGCCCGGGGTGAGCAGCGCCCCGCCCACGCCCTGCAGCGCCCGCGCGACGACCAGCGTCCCGACGTTCGGCGCCACGCCGCACAGCACCGAGGCGACCGCGAACCACACCACGCCGACGAGGAAGATCCTGCGGCGCCCGAACCGGTCCCCGAGGGAGCCGCCCAGCAGGATGAACCCCGCGAGCGTGAGCGTGTAGGCGTTCACCGTCCACTGCAGCCCGGCCATGTCGGCGTTCAGGTCGCGGGCGAGCCGGGGCAGCGCCACGTTCACGACGGTGGAGTCGAGGAACGCCACGCTCGACCCGAGCACCGTCGCCAGCAGGATCCAGCGCCCGGGGCCGGTGCCCAGTCGGACGTCCGGCATCAGACGATCAGCTGGTCGACGAAGCACCAGCGCCAGTCCTCGCCCGGCTCGAACGACCGGACGACCGGGTGCCGTTCCTTGTCGAAGTGCGCGCTGGCGTGCCGTCTGGGCGAGGAGTCGCAGCATCCGACATGCCCGCAGCTCAGGCAGAGCCGCAGGTGGACCCAGCGTGTGCCCTCGCGAAGGCAGTCCTCGCACCCCTGGGGGGTGTTCGGGGACGGATCCTCCGCCGGGAGGGACTGCACGTGCTCACATGTGGCCATACCTGAATCGTGCCACGGCCGTGGTAACCGGATTACCAATGATCGGGGCTGAACGGCTCGTCCTCGGGACGAGCGGACCCCGACAGCAGCCGCAGGTCCGACTCGACCATCATGGTCACCAGCCCCTCGAAGGTCACCTCGGGCTCCCACCCCAGCTGCTCGCGGGCCTTCTTCGGGTCGGCGCACAGCAGGTCGACCTCGGCCGGGCGCGTGTACTTGGCGTCCAGGACGACGTGGTCCTGCCAGTCCAGGCCCGCGGTGCGGAACGCGAACTCCACCAGTTCCCGCACCGACTGGGTCTGGCCGGTCCCGATGACGTAGTCCTCCGGGGAGTCCTGCGCCAGCATCATGCGCATCGCGCGGGCGTAGTCGCCCGCGTAGCCCCAGTCGCGGCGGGCGTCCAGGTTGCCGAGACGCAGCTCGGTGGCCAGGCCCAGCTTGATGCGGGCGGCGCCCAGCGACACCTTCCGCGTCACGAACTCGGCGCCCCGGCGCGGCGACTCGTGGTTGAACAGGATCCCGCTCACCGCGAACATCCCGTAGGACTCGCGGTAGTTCTGCGTGATGTAGTGCCCGTAGCTCTTCGCCACCCCGTAGGGGCTGCGCGGATGGAACGGGGTCTTCTCGTTCTGCGGCGTCTCGCGCACCATCCCGAACATCTCTGAGGACGACGCCTGGTAGAAGCGGATCTGCCCGTCGCCGGGCGTGCGGGACGGGCTGATCCCCGACACCACCCGGATCGCCTCCAGCATGCGCAGCACGCCCATCCCGGTGACCTCGGCGGTCAGCTCGGCCTGCTGCCACGACATCGGCACGTAGGAGATCGCGCCCAGGTTGTAGACCTCGTCGGGCCGCACCCGCTCGACCGCCGAGATCAGGCTGCCCTGATCCAGCAGGTCCCCGGTGGTGATCTGCACGTCGCCGATGTGCTTGCGCAGCCGCGACACATGGGGGTTCGCCTGCCCCCGCACCAGGCCCCAGACCTCGTATCCCAGCTCAAGCAGATGCTCGGCCAGATACGAGCCGTCCTGTCCGGTGATGCCGGTGATGAGTGCTCGCCTGGACAGCGGATCCTCCATGGCTGAAATAGGTCCGACGCGGGCCCGTCACGGGCCGAAACCCGCAGCGAGCGTGATTTATGAGGTTACCGACCAGGCCACGTCCATGACGAGGGAGGGCACCGTTTGAACCGAATTCCCTTCTGGTTCGCCCGCCGCCCCACCGGAGGGCCCACGCCGATACACGTCATGGCCAAGTACACCTAGCCGGACGCGCGGCCGCCCCGCCGAACGGGCGCCGCACGTCACCGAAGATCACCCGGCGCGAGGAGAGCCGGCCGCCGCCTACCGCCGCAGACTGGCCGGTACTGGTCGCGGCGTCCAACAAGGCGAGCCGCCCGCACCGACCATCCGCACTGATCGTTCGCTGATCCCGCGACGACCGGAGGCTCGCGATCGCGTCCGAAGGCAGTTTCGAGCCTGCGAGAAACTGATCGCGCAGCGAGCCCCTGGGCGAGCCGGAGCGATGCAGCGATCGCCCGCAGTGTTCTGGTGTCGGGCGCCCCCAGGCGCCCGACACCAGAACACTGCAATCAATACTGCGATCAACCCGCGCGCTGGCGGGCGCGGTAGGCGGCGACGTGCATGCGGTTGCCGCAGGTGCGGCTGTCGCAGTAGCGGCGGCAGCGGTTGCGGGACAGGTCGACCAGGACGCGTGAGCAGTCCGGCGCCTCGCAGGTGCGCAGCCGGTCCAGTTCGCCCGCCGCGACCACGTAGGCCAGCGCCATGCCGCAGTCGGCGGCCAGGTGCTCTCCGAGAGGCGCGCCCGGCGCGAAGAAGTGCACGTGCCAGTGGTAGCCGTCGTGGTCGGTCAGGTGCGGCGTGGTGCGGACCTCACCGACGATCTCGTTGATCCGCCGCACGGCGGAGGGGACGTCCCCGGAGCGGAACACCGCGTGGAAGCGGCCGCGCAGCTCCCGCACGCGGGAAAGGTCGGCCTCGGTGAGGTCGCCCACGTCGCTGAACGCGTTGCGGTCCACGAAGTCGCGCAGGCCGGGCAGCCCGCCGAGCTCCTCCGCGCCGGACGCCGCCGCGCTCGTGTTGATCAGGTCGACGACGACGGCGAGCGCGTGCTCGGTGTCATGAGTGAAGATCACGATGACTCCAGTCTCGGGGGACCCGGGCGGTCGGGTGCCCGGCTGCGTCGCCGGGGCCGGAACGCGGCCCGTGGCCCCCACCATATGACGGGGACGGTGCACGTCGGCGCCCACCCCGCCAGGACACGCTGGCGCCCACGGCGCCGAGATTCGAGCGGAACGTTCCATCGCGTGGCCGGGTCCCGCGACTACCCCGCCGCTTTCAGGCAAGGACCATCGCCGTGGAGGAGGACCGGCTCTTCATCGTCTTCCTGGCCGTCGCCGTCGTGGTCCTGCTGGCCCGCGGGCTGGCCGGGCGGCTGCGCGTGCCGGACGCCATCGTGCTCGTCCTGCTCGGCATGGCGGCCGGGTTCGTGCCGGCGCTCCCCGCGGTCGTCGTCCCGCCCGAGGTGGTGCTGCTCGGATTCCTGCCGCCGCTGCTCTACCACGCGGCGTTCTTCACCGCCCCGCGCGAGGCCCGCGCCGACGCCGTGCCCATCTTCGCCCTGGCGTTCGGCCTGACCACCGTCACGACCGTCGCGGTGGCCGCGACGCTGCACGCCCTGGTGCCGGACGTCGGCTTGGCCGCCGCGCTGGCCTTCGGCGCGGCGGTGTCGCCCACCGACCCGGTGGCGGCGACGTCGGTGATGCAGCGGCTGGGCGCGCCGCCGCGGATGGTCACCATCCTGGAGGGCGAGAGCCTGATCAACGATGGCGCCGCGCTGACGATCTTCGGGCTGGCGGTCGAGGCGCTCGGCACTGACTTCACCGTGGCGCACGGCGCGGCCCGGGTGGCCCAGATCGTGCTCGGCGGCGTGGCCTACGGGCTGGTCGTCGGCATCGTGGTCCGCCGCGTCCGGCGCTGGATCAGCGACCCGGTCAGCCAGATCATCGTCTCCCTCATCACGCCCTACGTCGCGTTCGTCCCCGCGGACCGGTTCGGCGCGTCCGGCGTGCTCGCGACGGTCGTCGCGGGGTTCTCCATCGGCACGCACGGGGAGGGCTTCCTGCAGCCCGCCTCGCGGCTCGCCGGCACGACGTTCTGGCGGATCCTCACCTTCCTGCTGGAGTCGGCGCTGTTCGTCCTGCTCGGTCTGGAGATCCGGGAGATCGTGCGCGCGCCGGGCGGCCGGACCTGGGGCACGGTGGTGGCGGTCGCGCTCGCGGTGTCGGCCGTGGCGATCGCCGCCCGGCTGCTCTGGCAGCTCGGCAACGCCCCGCTCGCCCGGCTCGTGCCCGGCGGCCGGCGCAGCCAGGCGGGCCTCGGCCTGCGGGAGCGGCTCGTCATCGGCCTCGGCGGCATGCGCGGCGCGATCTCGCTGGCCATCGCGCTGTCGCTGCCCATCGGGCTGGGGGCCGAGCGCGGGCTGCTGGTCCTGCTCGCCGCCCTCGTCGTGCTGGTCACGCTGGTCGGGCAGGCGCCGCTCCTGCCGTTCCTGCTGCGCCGCCTCGGGCTGATCGAGCCGGAGCGGCGGCGCGCGGAGTCGATGCTCGCCCGCAAGGCGGGGCTCCAGGCGGCCCTGACCCGGCTGGACGAGCTCGTCGAGGAGGAGGACGTCGACGACCAGACGGCGGAGGCGTTCCGGCAGATGCTCGAACTGCGGCTCGAACGCGTCCGTTACTTCCTGGACCGGGAGGGAGCGGAGGGTCCCCGCCCGCCGGACAGCCGGTACGTCCGCACCGAGCTGGTCGGTGCGCAGCGCGCCAGGCTCCAGGTGCTCTACCGCAAGGGAAGGATCGGCGCCGAGACGCTCCGCGAGATCGGGCGGGAACTGGACTTCGAGGACCCCGTGGTGGTGAAGAGGCCGCCCTCATGAACCCGGAGTCGCCGCTCCGGCGGGGCGTCAGCGCTCGTAGTGGGGGTCGGCGACGACGGGGTAGTAGGCGTCGGTGTGCTGGATGCGCATCGTGACCGCCGATCCGTCCAGCGCGTAGTCCGCCTTCACCTGGCGGAACATCGAGTCGCTCGACCACGGGTTGTAGAGCCGCCCCACCGTGGCGCCGTACCGCAGGTGCACGACGTCGTAGCCGCCGGACGGCATCGACTCCAGCGCGAGCCCGTCGGCCAGGGAGACCGCGAACCGGAACTCCGTGGGCGCGTCGGGGCCGTGGATCACCGTGAGCAGGCGCACCCCGCCGGCCGTGGTCTGCGCGACGATGTCGGTGTCGACGTCGACGCCGACGAACACCCGCAGGCTCGGGCGCAGCACCTGGGCGACGGTGTCGGCCGCCGCGACGTCGATGCCGAGGTGGATCCGCTGCCCGTCCCTGGTCGGCACCCACACTCCGTCACGGGCGCGCTGCCCCCAGGCGACGTCGGGGTTCTCCATCTCCTGGGGCTCGTTCTTGCCCCGCGCGACCAGAATCCTGGAAGCGGCGCTCATCGCCGCGGCAGCCCCGTCCCGTGCATGCCTCATGGCGGGCCCCCTCGCCTTCTTCCATCACCGCGTGACTTCGCGCTCGTCCTGGATCTACCACGGGCTGGGCGGACAGGACCCCCGATGGCCTGCCGCTGGTCGATTCGCGACGTTCGCCCCGTGCGTCGTTGGACCTTACACCACGCTTATACAGGCCGGTCGGGCCGGGCGCAGATCCTTTTCCCGGCCCGGTCGCGATGCTGTGACGGTGCGCGCCCGGCGCCTCACGCAGCGGTCCGCGGGCCGCCCGGTTGCCGGGCGGCCCGCGGACCGTGTCCCCCCTCAGGCGAGCGCCGGCTCACCCACCGTGACGCTCGCCGACAGGTCGGCGAGCACCTCGCTCAGCCGGTCCAGGGCCCCCGCGATCCACGGCAGGGAGGCCGGGGCGGGGGAGGCCAGCGCCGCGAGGCGCTGCTCGTCGTCCTCTCCGTAGAGCAGGCTCGGTGCCACCCGCATGCGCAGCGCCGACGGGGCGTCCCCGAACGAGCTCCCAGGCAGGACGCCCACTCCGTAGCGCTCCAGAAGAAGGTGCGTGAGGTCGGCGGCCGTGCGGATGCCGTGGTCGGCTTCCAGCTCGTCCCGCATCGGGCCGAAGTCGGGGTAGAGATAGAAGGCCGCTTCCGGCCGCGCGACCCGCGCGCCGGCCGCGGCGAAGCGGTCGGCGACCGCGCCGGTGACGGCGGCGTGCAGGCGCCTGCTGCGGTCGACGTGCTCGACCAGCTCGGGGGGCTCGGCGAACGCGAACGCGGCGGCGTGCTGCATCGGGGCCGGGGCGCTGGACCAGATCTCGCTGGCCACCCCGAGCAGGCTGTCGCGCAGCGCCCGGCCGAACGGCCCGTCCGGCAGCCGGGCCACCCCGATCCGCCATCCGCCGGCCGCCAGGCTCTTGCTCAGCGCGGTCGTCACGACGGTCCGCTCGGGCGCGTACTGCGCCGGGCTCGGGACCGTCCCGCCCGGGGCGTGCACCAGGTCCCGGTAGATCTCGTCGGAGATGACGACCAGATCCTGCTCGCGCGCGACCGCGCACAGCCGCCTCACGGTGGCCTCGGAGGCGATGGTCCCCGTCGGGTTGTCCGGCAGCGTCACCACGACGGCCCGCACGTCGCGGCCCCGGGCGCGGGCCCGCACCACCGCGTCGGCCAGCAGCGCCGGGCTCGGGACGCCGCCCTCGCCGGGCGGGGTCGCCACCCGGATCGGGTCCACTCCCGCCAGCGAGGCCTGCGCCGCGTAGCTCACCCAGCTCGGGGCGGCCACGACGACGTCGCCGCCCAGCGCGGTCAGCAGGGCGAACAGCAGCGGCTTGCTGCCGGGGCCCGCGACGACCGTGGCCGGGTCGGTGGGCAGCCCGCGGCGGGCCCAGTACCCCGCCGCGGCGGCGCGCAGCGCGGCCGACCCGGCGACCGGCCCGTAACCACCCCGGCCCGCGGCCGCGCCGAGCTCGCGGGTCAGGGCGGGATGTATGGGTATCCCGGCTTCCCCGAAGCCGAGGGGGAGCACGCGTTCACCCTGCCTGCGCTTGCGGGCTATGGCCTCGTTGACCGCGAGCGTGGCGGACAGAGGGACCCGGCGCGGCTCGAACGAGAGCGGCCGGACGGCTGAGGGCTGGTTATGGGGCATGAGCACTCCAAAAGGGCATGGCTGATTCACGGTGGGTAATCGTGGAATCCCCGTGTGTGGCGACCCGGCCGGGTTCGCCTAACTCTTGCCCGAGCCGAGCATCATTACAAGCGAGTCTCAGCGATGCTGACCGTAAGATGGGCTGATGCTAGAGCTGCGCCGCTTGCGGCTGCTCGCCGAATTCGCCCGCCGCGGCAGCATCGCGGCCACGGCCGCCGCCCTCGGCTACACGCCCTCCGCGGTCTCCCAGCAACTGGCCGCCCTCGAACGGGAGGCCCGCGTCCCGCTGCTGGACCGGACGGCGCGCAGCGCGGAGCTGACCGACGCCGGGCGCCGCCTCGCCGAGCGCGCCGAGGAGATCCTCGGCCTCGTGGAGACGGCCGAGGCGGAGCTGTCGGCCCAGGCCGACGCGCCCACGGGCCGGATCGTGGTCACCGCGTTCCCGACCGCGGCCGTCGCCTTCGCCCCCGCGCTGGCGCAGAGCCTCGGCGACCACCCCGGGCTCACGTTCGTGCTGCGGCAGACCGCGCCCGGCGCGGGCATCCGCCAGGTGCAGAGCGGCGAGGTCGACATCGCGCTGATCGACGACTGGACGGGCAAGGTCCCCGACCAGGCGCCCGCCGCGCTGGAGTTCTTCCACCTGCGCCGCGACCCCCTCGTCCTGGTCGTCCCGGACACCCACCCCATGTCCCAGCCGGGCCGGCCGGTCGACCTCCAGCAGCTGCGCGAGGAGCCGTGGATGGCGGCGCCGGCAGGGGAACCGTCCCGGCAGGCCGTCGAGCGGCTTCTGGACACGGTCGGCGGCGCCCGTCCTGTACCATGGGAGTTCGAAGGCCTCCACACGATCCTGAGCCTCGTGGCCCGCGGAATCGGAATCACCGCGGTGCCCGCGCTGGCGCTGGCCGCCGGCGACCAGGGCGTGGCGGTCCGCCGCATCCCCGAATGCGCGCTGGCCCGGGAGGTCTACGCCGTGACTCGCACCGCCAGCGTACGCAGGCCGTCCGTGGCGGTCACGCTCCGCGCGATCTACGCGGCCGCGAAAGAGGTGCAGCCCACCGCGCCCGAGTCCTGAAAAGGCTTTGGGGATACCCGGAAGAAGTCCCTTGTGACCTCTGCCGAAACTCGGAAATAAGCCGTGGAGAACGTGTTCGGGCATGGCCGCATCCGGCCTTGATTCGCACCGCAGGGGCATCGGGGCCGAACTAACAGGGGAAAGGCCGCGCGGGGACGAATCCCTCGAAACCGGACGAACGCGCGCGGATCATCACGTACGGTGGGGCGAATCGTGAGCACATCCGAGACCATGTACACCGATCGGGGAGCGCAGCGCTCGATGGAACGACCGGCGACCATGACCGCGGAAGAACCACCCGGCCTCGTGCGGGCACCGAAGCCGCAGGACGGGCACGGGCACGCGGGCGGCCACCACATCTTCGAACTGCCGCGGGTGACCGCGCTGCTGATGCACGCCCTCCCGCGCTTCATCGAGGGGGTCATCGCCCCCGTCGCGGTGTTCTACGCCGCTCTCATGGTCCTCGGCCTGAACGGCGCGCTCGTCGCCGCCGTCGCCTGGGTCTACGGCGGGATCGTCTACCGGTACGTGCGCGGCCACCCGGTGTCGGGGATGCTCATGCTCGCCGCGGTCGGGGTGACCGTCCGCGCGGCCCTCGCCGCCGCGACGCACAGCGCCGTCATCTACTTCCTCCAGCCGACCCTCGGCACGCTCGCCGTCAGCATCGCCTTCCTCGCCTCGGTGCCGCTCCGGCGGCCGCTCGCGATGAAGCTCGCCAAGGACATGGCGCCGATCCCCGACGCGTTCTACAAGAACGCCCGGGTCCACCAGTTCTTCCTGCGCATCTCGCTGCTGTGGTCGGCGGTGCTGCTCACGAACGTGGGCGTCAGCCTCTGGATGCTCTTCAACGAGTCGATCAGCATGTACCTGTGGATCCGCACCGGCATCGTCGCGGGGCTGGGCGCGATCGGCATCGCGGTCTCGGTCTGGGGCTTCAAGCGTGTGGTGCGTCACGTGAACCGCGAGCCCGCGGCCGCCGCCGCCCCCGCGGCCGCCGCCGCCCCCGCGGCCGGCGCCTGACCGGCGCCTGACCGCCGCCCCCGGTCCCCCTTTTGTCCTTCTCTGCCCTCCTCTGGCCCTCTCTGAGCAGCGAATCTTCGCTCATGTCCGAACCCGGGCGTGATTCAGGGCGTCTCCATCCTTAGATAGATTTCACCTACACGGGGTGAATGTTTGAGGTTGGGGGAGTCAGTGGTGACAAAGGGTCGGTTGGGACCTGTGGTGGCCGGCGGGACGGGAGCGCTGGCGCTGCTCGTGACCGGCTGCTCGATCGGGGGCGAGGGCAGGCTCGCCTCGGGCGGGTCGGACACGACCGTGACGATCACGCCGGCGAACGGGACCGCCCAGGTCAAGCCGGACGGCACGATCGAGGTCAAGGCCTCCGGCGCGAAGCTGCGCGACGTCACCGTCCAGGGCGCGGGCGCCGCGATCTCCGGGAAGTACGGGGACGGCCACAAGACGTGGAGGTCCGCCCGCACGCTCACCCCCGGGACCTCCTACACGGTCACGGCCCAGGCCGGCGAAGGCGGCAAGGCCCGCACGGTCACCAGCTCGTTCACGACCCTGAAGCCCGCCGAGACGCTGTCGATCACGGACGTCACGCCGAACCTCACCGGGGAGAAGGTCGGGGTCGGCATGCCGATCTTCGTCCGGTTCAACCGGCCGGTCACCGACAGGGCCGCCGTGGAGCGGACGCTGCGCGTCAGCCCGGACAAGCCGGTCGAGGGCGCGTGGCGCTGGGTCGGCTCCGACCAGGTCATCTACCGGACGAAGACGTACTGGCAGCCGCACCAGACGGTCCGCTTCCAGGCGGACCTCGCCGGGGTGAACGCGGGCGGCGGCGTCTACGGGGCCAAGGACGCGCGGGCGACGATCAGCATCGGCGCCGCGCAGATCACCACCGGCGACATCGGCGACCACCGCATGACGGTGACGCGGGACGGCAAGAAGCTGCGCACCGTCCCGTTCAGTGCCGGCAACGGCGAGACGCGGGAGTTCACCACCACCAGCGGCGTCCACCTGCTGATGGAGAAGGGCAACCCCGTCACGATGACGTCCCCCGGACGCAAGGAGGGGGACGCGGGCTACTACAAGACCGTCGTGAACTACGCGGTCCGCTTCTCCAACAGCGGCGAGTACGTGCACTCGGCGCCCTGGTCGGTCGGCTCGCAGGGTTCGGCGAACGTCAGCCACGGCTGCCTGAACGTCAGCCCGGCCGACGCCAAGTGGTTCTACGACGTCATGCAGCGCGGTGACGTGATCGACCTGACCGGGACCGACCGCGAGGTCGAGTGGGACAACGGCTGGAGCGTCTGGCAGCTGTCCTTCGACAAGTGGCGGCAGGGCAGTGCGCTCCGTTGAGACGGTCGTCTCCGACGGGAAGAGGCCGACGAAACCTTCGTCGTACAACGCTTTGATCTCAGGCACCTGCAAAAACCCTGGGACATGGCATGATCGACGACTTTTGTCGCTAATGTCACTCTGGTAGACGGCGGGTTCTGGAGGTCAAGGGTGCAGCGGAGGGTTTCCGCAGGGGTTCGGGCTGGCGCGGGAATGGCGGGGGTCGTCCTCCTCTTCACGACGGCCTGCAGCGGGGGAGAGAAGGATTCGGGCGTCACCGTCGGGGAGAAGGGCGACGCGACGGTCCCGCAGGTGACGATCAACCCGGGCAACGGCAACACGAAGGCCAAGCCCGAGGACGGCGTCGTGGTCACGGCCGCGGGCGGGACGCTCGAACAGGTCGCGGTCACGCTCAAGGGCAAGCCCGTGGACGGCGCGATGGCCGCCGACAAGACCAGCTGGAAGTCGCGCACGCTGCGACCCGGCGCCAAGTACCAGGTCACCGCGGTCGCCAAGAGCCCCAAGGGCAAGACGGCGACCGTCAACGCCGCGTTCGCCACGCTCAAGGCCGCGAGCGAGCTGAGCATCGTCGACATCACCCCGAACAAGAACGAGAAGGTCGGCGTCGGCATGCCGATCCAGGTGACCTTCAACCGCCCGGTGGCCGACAAGAAGGCCGTCGAGAGCGCCCTGCAGGTCAAGTCGACCACGCCCGCCACCGGCGCCTGGTTCTGGACGAACGACACCACGGTGATCTTCCGTACGAAGAACGGGACCTGGTGGGCGCCGAACCAGCAGGTGACCTTCACCGCCAAGCTGGCCGGGGTGAGGTCGGGCAAGAGGACCTACGGCGTGTCGGACGTGACCCGCGGGTTCCGCATCGGCGACGAGCACATGGTCAAGGTCAGCACCAAGACGCACAAGCTCGTCGCCACCAAGAACGGCAAGAAGATCCGCAGCTGGGGGATCAGCGCCGGCAAGGGCGGCCGCGTCGTCAACGGCGTCGACACCTACCTGACCACCAGCGGCATCCACCTGACCATGGGCAAGGAGAATCCGGCGATCATGACGTCGGAGTGGATGGGGGTCAAGCCCGACGACAAGGCCAACGGCGGCTACAAGGAGGTCATCCCGCACGCGGTGCGGATCTCCAACAGCGGCGAGTACATCCACTCGATGGCCGCCACGACCTGGGCGCAGGGCCGCCAGAACGTCAGCCACGGCTGCCTCAACTCCCCGCCCGCCGCCGCCCGCTGGTACTACCAGTGGTCCTACCGCGGCGACCCGGTGATCATCACCGGCACCAAGCGCAAGCTGGACCCGATGAACGGCTGGAGCTACTACCAGATGTCGTGGGACCGGTGGGTGAAGGGCAGCGCCCTCGACCGAACCGTGACCACGGGCTGACGATGACCGGGCCCCGCCCCGGGAACGGCCCGGACACGGCCGTCGGCGATCGGGGACCCGGTGAACGAGCCAGCGCACCCGCTGCGACTGCGGCGCCGCGTTCGGCGCAGGGCGCATCGCGTCCTGCGCCGCGCGGCGCTCTGCGTGCTGCGCCCGCTGCGGCGAAGGCGTCTCCCGCCGCCCGGTGACCGGATCCGCGTCCGCGTCCTGCTGCAGAACGCGCACGGGACCGGCGGGACGATCCGCACGGTGCTGAACCTGTGCGGCCATCTGGCCCGCGACCACGACGTCGAGATCGTCAGCGTGCTGAAGCGGAGCAGGAGGCCGTTCTTCGTCCTGCCCGCCGATGTCACGGTCACCTACGCCGACGACGGCCTGGCCCCCAAGGGACGCGCGGCCCGTTTCCTGACCAAACTGCCCAGCATCCTGACACCGGCGGACGAGGCGTCGTTCCGCCACATGAGCCTCTGGACGGACGTGTGCCTGCTGCGGCACGCGCTCTGGCGAGCGGCGCCGCCCGACGTGCTCATCGGGACCAGGCCGTCCCTCAACCTGCTGGCGGCCGAGCTGGCGCCGGCCGGGGTCGCGACGATCGGCCAGGACCACATGCATCTCGGCGCCTACCGGCCCGCGCTCCGCCGGCAGATCGTCCGCGCCTACCGCCGGCTCACCGCCGTCACCACGCTCACCGAGGCGGACCGCGCCGAGTACGAGGCCGCGCTCGCGGGGTCCGCCGTGCGCGTCGTCCGGATCCCGAACGCCGCGCCCCCCTTGCCGCCGCGACCGTCCCGGCGCGTGCACAAGGTCGTCCTGGCGGCCGGGCGCCTCGTCCACGCCAAGGGCTTCGACGTGCTCCTGCGCGCGTTCGTGCCGATCGCCGCCGAGCACCCGGACTGGACCCTGCGCGTCTTCGGCGGCGGGCCCCGGCGCGACCGGCTCCGCGCGCTGATCGACGACCTCGGCCTCGGCGGGCGGGCCGAGGTGCGCCCGCGCACCCGCGACCTGCACGCGGAGATGGAGCGGGCGTCGGTCTACGCGCTGTCGTCGCGCCGCGAGGGCATGCCCATGGTCGTCATCGAGGCCATGGGCATGGGCCTGGCGGTCGTGGCGTTCGACTGCCCCACCGGGCCGGCCGAGGTGATCGCCCACGGCCGCGACGGGCTGCTCGTCCCCGCCGGGGACGAGGACGCGCTCACCGCGGCGCTCCGCGCGGTGATCGAGGACCCCGGCCTGCGGGACCGGCTGGGCGAGGCGGCCCTGCGGTCGTCGCGGGCCCACCACCTGGACCGCATCGGCCCCCGGTGGTCCCGCCTGATCCGCGACCTCGCCCCCGTCACGCCCCGGTGCGCGGGCGGGCGGGCCGCGGGTCAGCCCGTGAGCAGGCCGCGGACGTAGGCGGCCTGGCCCGCGTGCTGAAGGTCGTCGGAGACCACGCTGACCAGCCGGACCGCCAGCGTGACCGGCGGATCCCAGGCCCGGTCGACGATCCGGGGCAGGTCGGCGTCGGTCAGCCCGGACAGGTACTGGACGGTCCGGTCGTGCACGGCGTCGTGGTAGCCCGTGAGCAGGTCCGCCGAGTCCACCTGGACGGCGGCGACGTCGTCCGGGGTGTGGCCGTATCCGGTGTCGGACGCGTCGAACGGAAGCGCGAAGCGGTCGGCCCAGCCGTCCCGCGTCCACACCTGGTCGGTGCCGGCGACGCCCGCGACGTGGTCGTCCTGGATGCGGGTGAGGTGCCATACGAGCCACGCGATCGAGTTGGCGCCCTCGGCGGGCCGGCGGGCGAGCCGCGGCCCGTCGAGGCCCCCGACGGCCCGGTGGACGACCTGCTGGATCCGGTCGAACGCGTCGGTGAGCAGTTCAGCACTGGTCATTGATCCGACGCTACCTTGATCCGGCCCGGGTTTCAGGCCGGGACCCACCGGCATCCGGACGTGGCATCAGGGGGATTCCGGCGTTCCGCTTGATACTCACTGTGATCGATACGATCCTTGCTGTAGTCGACCGGGGGGTCATCTGCCGCGGCGACGCCTCCGCCTGGCGGGGCGCGCCGCGCTGCCACGGCGTAACGGCACGCACCGATGCCGTTGGAAGAGGGGGACCGGAGGTGAACGGCTCCACGTTCGTGCACCAAGGCTGCGTCTACTCCAGCGACGACGACTTCTTACGGATGGCGGTCCCGTTCATCGACGAGGGGCTCCGGCGTGAGGAGCCGGTCCTGGTGACCACGACGCCCGTCAACCTGAGCCTGGTGCAGACCGCCCTCGGGCGGCACGCCCGCAACGTCGACTACGCCGAGTCCGCGTTCTTCGGCCGCCGCCCGCCGCAGCGCGTCGCCGCGTTCACCGGCTACCGGCACCGGCATCCCGGCGCCGCGCGCGTCCGCATCATCGCCGAGCCCGTGTGGGCGGGACGGTCGGCCCGGCAGGTCGAGGCGTGGGAGTGCATGGACTCCGCCCTCAACGCGGTACTGGCCGGCACCGGCATCCACATGGTCTGCCCCTACGACGCCCGCACCCTCGAACCGGAGATCGTCGGCAACGCCCTGCGCACCCACCCGCACATGGTGGACGGGACCGAGGTGGCCGCGAGTCCCGGGTACACCGAGCCCGTCGCGTTCGTGCGCGGCCGGGCGGCGCCGCTGGCCGCCCGGCCGGACGACGCCGTCACCGTGGCGTTCACCGGCGACCTCGGCCGGATGCGGCACACCGTCGTGCTGGAGACCGTGCTGCTCGGGCTGGCCGGGGAACGCCTGATGATCTTCGCGGCGGCGGTCGGCGAGCTGCTCACCGGGGTGCCCGGCGCCGGGGGCCGCCGCCCGAGCGTCGCGCTGTGGGGACGGCCCGGGGAGGTCGTCTGCGACGTCGACCTGCCCGCCACCGCGTCCCTCGACCCCTTCATCGGCCTGCACCCGCCCCTGCTCGACCCGCGACCGGGCGACGGCATCTGGCTCGCCCGGCAGATCTGCGACCATCTCGACGTGCGGTCCGGTCCCGGCGGCACCACGATCCGGCTGCACACTCCCACCCTGCGCGACACCGAGGCCGGCGCCGGTGCCTGACCGCGCGTTCGCGCAGCTAGCGGGCCGCCGAATGGGTAGGCGACCGGCATGAGCACTCGCGCGCCCGACCGGCGGCCGCCCGACCGCGGGTTCGCGGCCGAACTCCGCGACGCGGTGACGCTGCGCGCGTTCGCCCTGATCACCGGGGTCCTTCTGCTGCAGCTCGGGTTCATCCTGTCCTACATCGGCGCGTTCCATTCACCGACCCCGCACCGCATCCCCGTCGCGGTGGTCGCGCCGCCCGCGGTGGCGGGACAGGCCGTCGCGCAGGTGAACGCGCTGCAGGGCCGGCCGCTGGAGGCCCGCACGGCCCCAGGCGAGCAGCAGGCCCGCCGGGACATCCTGCGCCGGGACGTCGACGCGGCGATCATCGTGGATCCGCGCGGCGGCACCGACACGCTGCTGGTCGCCTCCGCCGCCGGGCCGGCGCTCGCCGGCACCGCCACCGATGTCGCGCACCGGCTGGAGACCGCCCAGGGCCGGCGGGTGACGGTCGTCGACATCCGTCCGCCCGGCCCCAAGGACGGCCGGGGCCTGTCCTCCTTCTACCTCGTCATCGGCTGGGTCGTGGGCGGCTACCTGGCGGCGGCGATCCTCGCGGTGGCGGGCGGCGCCCGCCCGGCGAACGCGCGCCGCACGGTCATCCGGCTGGGGGCGCTCGCCCTGTACGCGGTCGTGTCGGGGCTCGGCGGCGCCCTCGTCGCCGGTCCCGTCCTCGGCGCGCTGCCGGGCCACTTCTTCCCGGTGTGGGGGATCGGGGCGCTCGTGGTCTTCGCGGCGGCGGCCGCCACCGCCGCGCTCCAGACGCTGTTCGGGCTCGTCGGGATCGGCCTGGCGATCCTGCTGTTCGTCGTGCTCGGCAACCCCAGCGCCGGCGGCGCCTACCCGCTCGCGCTGCTGCCGCCGTTCTGGCGCGCGATCGGCGGCTGGCTGCCGACGGGCGCGGCCACGACGGCCGTCCGCAACACCGTCTACTTCTCCGGCAACGCCACGGCGCACGCGCTGTGGGTGCTGGCCGGGTGGGCCCTCGTAGGGACGGCCGTCGCCCTGGCGGTGTCCGCGCTGCGCCCGCGAGCGTCCGCCTCGACCGTGGGGACCGCCTCAGCCGGGGGCGGTTGACGAGGCCCCTGCGGCGGGCACGGCATCCAACGGGTCGCCGGCCCGGCCCGGCAGGCGGACGGTCACGACGAGGCCGCCCTCCGGGCGCGGCGCCGCGGTCACCGCGCCGCCGTGGGCCGTCGCGGTCGCCCGGACGATCGACAGTCCGAGGCCCGCGCCGCGGTCGGAGCGCACCCGGTCGTTGCCGAGCCGCCGGAACGGCTCGAAGATCGTCTCGACCTCGTAGGCGGGGACCACCGGACCGGTGTTGGCGACGGTGAGCTCGGCCCAGCCGTCCCGGCCCCGGGTGGCGACCCGCACCTCGCCGCCGTCGCGGTTGTGCCGGATCGCGTTCTCCACCAGGTTCTGCACGAGGCGCTCCACCAGCACCGGGTCGCCGCTGGTGGGGGCCGGGCCGAGGAGCCGGTCCGCGGTCACGCCGCGGGCCCGCGCCTCGGGGGCGGCCTGCCGCAGCACGTGCCCGGCGACGTCCGCCAGGTCCAGCGGCCCGGTGTCGGCCACGACGTTCTCGGTCCCGGCGAGCGTGAGCAGCCCGTCGATGAGCCGCTCGTGCCTGCCGTTGACGACCAGCAGCGACTCGCCGAGCCGCCTGACGTCGCCGGTGGCGTCCGGGCGCCGCAGCGCCACGTCGATCAGCGTCCGGTTGATGGCGAGGGGGGTGCGCAGCTCGTGCGAGGCGTTCGCGACGAACCGGCGCTGCCCGTCGAACGCCCGCGCCAGCCGGCCGAGCATGGTGTCGAAGGTGTCGGCCAGCTCCTTGACGTCGTCGCGCGGGCCCTCGTAGGCGATCCGCTCGGTGAGGTCGTGGCTGCGCGCGACGCGCCGCGCGGTCTCGGTGATCGCGTGTACGGGCCGCAGCGCCCGGTCGGCGAGCAGCCAGCCGAAGCCGAGCCCGGCCGCGCCCACCAGCGCGAGCGCGATCCCGCCCTGGGTGAGCAGCGCGTTGAGGGTCTCCCGCTGGTAGTCCTCGCGCCCCTTGATCAGCGCGCCCTGCACCCTCTGCACGGTCAGCTCCGACGCCTCGCCGGGCATCGGCGCCTCACCCTTCACCGCGGGACCCGCGGCCGCGAAGACGCGGTCCTGCGACGGATCCCCCTGCCTCTGCAGGTTGTTCTGCACGAGAAGGTAGGTCAGGCCGAGCAGCACGATCCCCGCCCCCAGGAACAGGCCCGTGTAGAGGATCGTCAGCCGCAGCCGGATCGTCGGCCGCAGCCGGTCGCCGAACCTCGGGGTCCTCGCAGCGCTCATGGAATCCTGTACCCCACTCCCGGGACGGTCTCGATGACCGGGGGGTCGCCGAGCTTGCGGCGCAGCTTCATCAGCGTCACCCGGACGGTGTTGGTGAACGGGTCGGTGTGCTCGTCCCACACCTTCTCCAGCAGCCGCTCGGCGGACACGATCGTCCCGTCCGCGCGCAGCAGCTCGGCCAGCAGCCCGAACTCCTTGCGCGCCAGGTGCACGTACCGGCCGTCCCGGTACACCTCCTGGCGGGACGGGTCGAGCGAGATCCCGGCGCGCTCCAGCGATGGCGGCGCCGCCGGGCGGGCCCGCCGTCCGAGCGCGAGGATCCGGGCGACCAGCTCCTCGAACGCGAACGGCTTGGTGAGGTAGTCGTCGGCGCCGATGCGCAGCCCGTCGACCCGGGCCGGGACGGTGACGGCGGCGGTGAGCATCAGCACCCGCACGAGCGCGCCGGACTCCACCACCGCGCGGCACACGTCGTCGCCGTGCACGACCGGCAGGTCCCGGTCCAGGACGAGCACGTCGTAGTCGTGGACGCCGAGCCGCTCCAGCGCGGCGTCCCCGTCGTAGACCACGTCCACGGCGAGGGCCTCCGCCCGCAGCCCCTCGGCGATCGAGTCGGCGAGCATCCGCTCGTCCTCGGCGATCAGTACCCGCACGTCCGCCACCCCTGCCGCTCCTCCGGACCCGCCCCCCGGCGCGTCCCGCCGCCCCAGCTTCGGGGAGGCGGCGTAACGCCGGCGTAACGCGATCCGGTTACGCCGGCGTTATCGGCCGCGGGCTGGACTTGCGCTCGCCGCCGGCGCACGGGCCGGCGGAGACGACGAGGAGACGACCCGATGCGACGACGTACGCTCGCCGCGCTGGCGCTCGTCCCCGCCCTCGCCCTGCAGGGCTGCGGGGGCGGGGGTGGAGGCGGCACCGCCAAGGCCGCAAGCGACGACCAGAAGATGCGCGAGTTCGCCCGGTGCATGCGCGCCAACGGGGTGGACATGCCCGACCCGAAGGACGGCCGGATCGAGATCCGGGCCTCCGCCGGGCCGGGCGGCCCGGGCAAGGGCGGGCCGGAGACCGATCGCGGCCTCCAGGCGGCGCAGAAGAAGTGCGCGCACCTGATGCCGAACGGCGGGAAGCCGCCCAAGCCCAAGCCGGAGGAACTGGCGAAGATGCGCGCGTTCTCCAAGTGCATGCGCGACAACGGCATCGGCGCGTTCCCCGACCCCGAGCCGAGCGGCGGCATCAAGATCCAGGCCGGGAAGGGCACCGGGCTGAACCCGGAAGGCCAGAAGTTCAAGAACGCGCAGAAGGCCTGCGCCAAGTTCTCGCCCGGCGGCGGGGGCTTCGCGACGACGACCCGGGGCGGCGACTAGTGGCCAGGACGCGCACCGTCGTCCTCGGTGCCGCCGGCGTGGTCGTGGCCGGCGGCGCGGGGCTCGCGACGGTCGGACTCGGCGGGGGCGGCGACCCCGCCGCCGCCCGCGGCACCCTGCCGCCCGCGACGGCGGCGATCGAGCGCACCACGCTCACCGAGACGCAGGACGTGGACGGCACGCTCGGCTACGGCGGGGCCCGCACCGTCGCCGGCGCAGGGCGCGGCACCTTCACCTGGCTGGCCGGGCCCGGGTCGGTCGTGTCCAGGGGCAGGGCGGTGTACCGGGTCGACGACAGGCCGGTGCCCCTCCTGTACGGCAGGCTGCCGCTCTACAGGACGCTCGCCGCAGGGACGAAGGGCTCCGACGTCCTGCAGCTCGAACGGAACCTGCGCGCCCTCGGCTACACGGGGTTCACCGTCGACAGGACCTACGACGCCGCCACCGCCGCGGCCGTGCGGCGCTGGCAGGAGGCCCTCGGCGTCGACGAGTCCGGCCGGGTCGCCCCCGGCGCGGCCGTCGTCGCGTCCGGCCGGATCCGGGTGGCCGAGCGCAAGGCCGACGTCGGCGACCGCGTCGGCGGACCCGTCCTCACCTACACCGGCACGACCCGGGTCGTGTCCGTCGACCTGGACGTCGAGTACCAGCGGCTCGCGAAGAAGGGCGCGGAGGCGGAGGTCGAACTGCCGTCCGGCGACACCGTCACCGGGCGGATCTCCTCGGTCGGGAAGGTCGCCAAGGCGGGGGCGCAGGACCAGCCGGCCACCGTGGCGGTCGAGATCGCGGTCGCCGGCCGCGCGAAGCTCGGCTCCTACGACAAGGCGCCCGTCGAGGTGCACCTCACCGCGAACCGGCATCCCGGCGTCCTCGCCGTGCCGATCGGCGCGCTGATCGCCCAGGGCGACGGCGGCTACGCCGTCCAGGTCGTCCAGGACGGGCGGGTCCGCACGGTGCCGGTGGAGACCGGCGTGTTCACCGAGGGCCGCGTCGAGGTCTCCGGAGCGGGCCTCGCGCAGGGCATGAAGGTCGGGGTGCCGTCATGACCCCGGTCGTGGAGCTCAGGGAGGTCACCAAGACCTACCCGGGCGGGGTCACCGCGCTGGACGGGGTGTCGCTGACCGTGGCGGAGCGCGAGCTCCTCGCGATCGTCGGGCCGTCCGGCTCGGGGAAGTCGACGATGCTGCACCTGCTCGGCACGCTCGACCGGCCGAGCGCCGGCACCGTCCTCGTCGAGGGCGGGGACGTGTCACGCCTCCCGGACCGGCGCCTGTCCGCGCTGCGGGCCCGGCGGATCGGTTTCGTGTTCCAGCAGTTCCACCTCGCCGCGGGCGTGAGCGCGCTCGACAACGTCGCCGACGGGCTCCTGTACGGGGGCGTGCCGCTGCCGCAGCGGCGCGGCCGGGCCCGCCGCGCGCTGGAGCGCGTCGGGCTCGGGCACCGCCTCGGCCACCGGCCGCACCAGCTGTCGGGCGGCGAGCGCCAGCGGGTCGCGATCGCCCGCGCGGTGGTGGGGGAGCCCGCGCTGCTGCTGGCGGACGAGCCGACCGGCGCGCTGGACTCGGCGTCGGGCGCGGGCGTCCTGGACCTGCTGCGCGAGCTGTCCGGCGGCGGCACGACCGTCGTCCTGATCACGCACGACCGGGACATCGCCGCGATGCTGCCGCGGCAGGTGCGGATGCGCGACGGCCGGATCGTGCACGACGACGCGCGGGTGGGGGCGCCGTGATCGACAGAACCGCCGCCGGGGCCGCCCCGGCGAGGCTCGGCCCCGGCGACGTGCTGCGCGTCGGCGCCGCGGGCCTGCGGTCGCGGCCGATGCGGGTGTTCCTCTCCGCCCTCGGCATCGCGATCGGCATCGCCGCGATGATCGGCGTGGTCGGCATCTCGACCTCCAGCCGCGCGCAGCTCCAGGCGACCCTCGACCGGCTCGGCACCAACCTGCTCACGGCCGGCCCCGGCCGGGACCTGTTCGGCGGGGACGCCAAGCTGCCCGAGGAGTCGGTCGGCATGGTGGCGCGGATGCCGGACGTGCGGTCGGCGTCGGCGACGGCGAAGCTGGAGGACACCGCCGTCTACCGCAACGACCACATCCCGGTGGGGGAGAGCGGCGGCATCAGCGTCCTCGCCTCCCGCCTCGACCTGCCGCGGACCGTCGGCCTCACGATGGCCGCCGGCACCTGGCTCAACGCGGGGACGGCGAAGTACCCGGCCGTCGTGCTCGGGTCGGCGGCCGCTGACCGGCTCGGGGTCTCGACACCGAACGTGCAGGTGTGGCTCGGGTCCCAGTGGTTCACCGTCGTCGGCGTCCTGGAACCGAACCAGCTGGCGCCGGAGCTGGACTCCGCCGCGCTCGTCGGCTGGGGCGCGGCCGCGTCCCGCCTCGGTTTCGACGGCCACCCGACCACGGTCTACACGCGGGCCCGCGAGGACGCCGTGGTGAAGGTGCGGGACCTGCTCGCCGCGACCGCGAACCCGCAGGCGCCGAACGAAGTCGAGGTCAGCCGTCCCTCGGACGCGCTGGCCGCCCAGCAGGCGGGCGACCGGGCGTTCACCGGCCTGCTCCTCGGGCTCGGCGGCGTCGCGCTGCTGGTCGGCGGCGTCGGCGTCGCGAACACGATGGTGATCTCCGTCCTGGAGCGCCGCGCCGAGATCGGCCTGCGCCGCAGCCTCGGCGCGACCCGGGGCCAGATCCGGCTCCAGTTCCTCGCCGAGTCGCAGCTGCTGGCGGTGCTGGGCGGCGTCGGCGGCGTGGCCGCGGGCATCGTGGTCACCGCCGTCTTCGCGACGACCCAGGGCTGGCCGACCGTCGTCCCGGTCTGGGCGATGGCCGGCGGCATCCTCGCCACCCTCCTCATAGGCGGCGTCGCGGGCCTGTACCCCGCCCTACGCGCAGCCCGCCTGGCCCCCACCGAGGCACTGGCCGCCCCGTAGCACCACCCGACCCCACGAATGGAGCCCGGCCACTAGGAAGGCCAGCCACCAGATAGGAAGCTCGACCACTGCCGCGGGTCGGGCGGCCGTAAGGCGCTCTGGCGCCTGGAGGTCGCCCGACCCGTCGAGCCGGGCGACCGCAGCGACACGCCACAATCCGCACGGGCACAACACGCCCGCACGGTGGCGTGAGGATCGCCCGGCTCGCAACGGGGGTTCCAGGGGGTCGCCCCCCTGGGAAGACACAGTCACCTCACGCCGTAGAGGTGCTCCAGGGCGAGCTGGTCGAGGTGCTCGAAGGCGGTGCGGCGGGCGCCGAGGGCGTCGGCGTCGGCGGTGGCGTCGCGGACGGAGCGCCAGTCCTCGCCGTCGGCCAGGGTGGGCTGGGCGAGCTCGTCGAGCTTCGCCTCGCGCAGGGCGTCCTGGACGTCGGGGTCGGCGCGGAACGCGCGGACCTTCGCGCGCAGGATCAGCCAGTTGCGCATGCAGGCGGCCGCCGACTCCCACACGCCCCGGTCGTCCTCGGTGCGCGGCGGCTTGAAGTCGAAGTGGACCGGGCCGTCGTAGTCGCTCCGGTCGATCAGGTCGACGACCCAGAACGCGCCGCGCGCGTTGCCGGCGCCGAACCGCAGGTCCTGGTCGTAGCGGGGGCCGTGCTGCCCGTTGAGGTCGATGTGGAACAGCTTGCCCTGCCACAGCGCCTGCGCCAGGCCGTGCGCGTAGTTCAGCCCGGCCATCTCCTCGTGCCCGACCTCGGGGTTCAGGCCGACGGTGTCGGGGCGCTCCAGGGTCTGGATGAACGCGAGCGCGTGGCCGATCGTGGGGAGCAGGATGTCGCCGCGCGGCTCGTTCGGCTTCGGCTCGATCGCGAAGCGCAGGTCGTAGCCCTGGTCGGCGACGTAGGCGCCGAGGACGTCGAACGCCTCCTTGTAGCGGTCCAGCGCGGCCTGGACGTCCTTGGCGGCCCCGGACTCGGCGCCCTCCCGCCCGCCCCAGCACACGTAGGTGCGAGCGCCGAGCTCGGCGGCCAGGTCCAGGTTGTCCATGACCTTGCGCAGCGCGAACCGGCGGACGTCGCGGTCGTTGGCGGTGAACGCCCCGTCCTTGAAGATCGGGTGGCCGAACAGGTTGGTGGTGGCGGTGGTGACGACCAGGCCCGTCTCGTCCAGCGCCTTCCGGAACGCGTCGATCGCGCCCTGCCGCTCGGCGGGCGTGGCGTCGAAGTCGAACACGTCGTTGTCGTGGAAGTTCACGCCGTAGGCGCCGATCTCGGCCAGCTCGCGGACGGCGCGGTCGGCGGGCATCGGCGGCCGGGTGCCGGGGCCGAACACGTCGACGCCCTGCCAGCCGACCGTCCAGACGCCGAACGAGAAGCGGTCCTCGGGCGTGGGGGTGTAGTCGCTCATGGTTCCTCCTCAGATCTGCGGGGCGGTGTCGCGCAGCGCCGCGTAGCGCGCGCGGACCCCGGCATCGGTGCGGTCGGCGGTGTGCTCGGTCGCGGGCGGCGCCGGCCAGGCGGGCGGTTCCGGAGTCCCGGCGAGGGCCCAGGCCGCCTGGCGGGCGGCGCCGAGCGCGACGTACTCGGCGGGCTCGGGGACGGTCACCGGCGTCCCGAAGATCGCCGGCGCGAGGGCGCGGACGGCTCCGGCGCGGGCGCCGCCCCCGATCAGCAGGACGCGGCGCGGCCGGACGCCCTGCGCGGCGAGATGGTCGACGGCGTCGGCGAGCGAGCACAGCAGGGCCTCCACGGCGGCCCGCGCGAGGTTCTCCCGCGTCGCGTTGGACGTGGTGAGCCCCGCGAGCACCCCGCTGGCGTCGGGCCGGTCGGGGGTGCGCTCGCCGTCGAGGTAGGGGAGCAGCGTCAGGCCGCCCGCGCCGGGCTCGGCGGCGAGGGCCAGCGCGGACAGCTCGTCCAGCGCGGCCCCGGTCATGGCGGCGGCGGCCGACAGGATCCGCGCGGCGTTCAGCGTGCAGACGAGGGGCAGGAACCGGCCGGTCGCGTCGGCGAATCCCGCGACCAGCCCGGAGGCGTCGGCCGCGGGCTCCGCGGCGACCGCGAACGCCGTGCCGGACGTGCCGATCGACACGACGACGTCGCCGGGCTCCAGCCCGAGCCCGAGCGCGGCGCCCATGTTGTCGCCGGTGCCGGGGCCGAGGGCCGCGCCCCAGGCCGTCTCGCCGACGCGTTCGCCGGGGGCGGCGACGCGGGGCGTCGCGGCGTCGCGGCCGAGCGCCGCGCGCAGCACGTCCGGCAGGTACGCGCCGGTCGCGGGGGACCAGTAGCCGGTGCCGGACGCGTCGCCCCGGTCGGTCACCGGCTCGGACGCGCCGAGCCGCAGCGTCAGCCAGTCGTGGGGGAGCATGACCTGCTCGGTGCGGCGCGCGCGGTCCGGTTCGTGCTCGGCCATCCAGCGCAGCTTGCTCACCGTGAACGACGCCAGCGGCACGCTGCCGGTCCGCTCCGCCCAGGACTTCGCGCCGCCGAGCTCCTGGACGAGGTCGCGGGCCTGCGGCGCCGAGCGCGTGTCGTTCCACAGCAGGGCGGGGCGGACGGGGTCGCCCGCGCCGTCGAGCGCGACCATGCCGTGCTGCTGGGCGGCGACGGCCACCGCGTCGGCGCGTTCGAGCAGGTCGCCGACCTGGGTCAGCGCGCTCCACCAGTGGTCGGGGTGGCATTCGGTGCCGTCCGGATGCGGGGCGGAGGCCGTCGCGACCACGGCGCCGTCCGCGGCCCGGCACAGCACGGCCTTCGTCGACTGCGTCGAGGAGTCGACGCCCGCGACCAGCCTCTCGGGCATCCGCGTCCCGCCTTTCGTAAAGAGCTTGGACTAATTAACCTAGCAGAGGGCCCGTGCCCTGCCTATACACGTGATTCATTTAGGGTTCATCCATGACGAAGTCCGCCAACGCCCCCGTCCGGCACGCGACGATGCGCGAGCGGAACCTCGCCGTCGTGCTGGAGCACGTGGCCCGCCACCAGCCCGTGACCCGGGCGCGCCTGGCCGAGCTCACCGGCTTCACCAAGACGACGGTGTCCAACCTCGTCTCCCTGCTGGAGGGCGCCGGCCTGGTGCGGGACGGCGCCCCGGTGCACGAGGGGGAGCGGGGGCGCCCCGGGGTGGGCGTGTCCGTGCACGGCGACGGCGCGGCCGGGCTCGGTCTGGAGGTCAACGTCGACTACCTCGCCGCCTGCGTCCTCGACCTCGCCAAGCAGGTCCGCTACCGGCACGTCGTCAGCGCCGACAACCGCGACCGCGAGCCCGGCGCCGTGCTCGCCGCGCTGTCCGCGCTGGCGGGCGAGGCGGTCGCCGCCGCCGCGGAGCAGGGCCTGACCGTCGCCGGCGCCGCGGTCGCCCTGCCCGGACTGCTCGACCGCGAGAACGGGGTGGTGCGGCACGCCCCGAACCTCGGCTGGACGGACGTGCCCGTCACCGGCGCCCCGGGCCTCGCCGCGGCGCTGCCCGCCGAGTACGACAACGAGGCCAACCTCGCGGCCCTCGGCGAGCTGTGGTTCGGCGACGGCGCCCGGTTCGGCGACTTCGTGCACGTCTCGGGGGAGATCGGGATCGGTGCCGGCATCGTCGTGGACGGGCGGGTGTTCCGCGGCGCGCACGGCTTCGCGGGGGAGCTCGGGCATCTGGTCGCCGACCCGTCGGGTCCCGCGTGCTCCTGCGGCGGGCGCGGCTGCCTGGAGCAGATCGCGGGCCAGGAGGCGATGCTGCGCGCGGCGGGCCTGCCGGTGACGCGGCCGGCCGCCGGGCCCGGGGGATCGGTGGGCAGGCTGGTCGACCGGCTGAGCGCCGGCGACGCGGCGGCGCTGGACGCGGTGACCCGGGCGGGCCGCGCGCTCGGCGGCGCGCTCGCCTCGGCCGTCAACCTGATCGACCCGGACACCATCGTGCTCGGCGGGGTGTTCTCCCCGCTCGCCGCCTGGATCCGGCCCCCGCTGGAAGGCGTCCTCGCGGAGGGGCCGGGCTCGCTGCGGCGCGGCGTCCCCCCGGTCGAGGTCTCCGGCCTGGCGGAGGGCGCCGCGGTCCTCGGCGCCGCGGGCCTCGTCGTGGAACGCGTGATCGCCGACCCGGCGCTGCTCCTCTAGAGGGGCCGGTACTCGAACCAGGCGAAGTCGGCGCGGCCGCCGCCCGTCCGGCCGTTGGACGTGGCGTAGAGGCCGATGTAGGCGCCGGTGAAACCGCCCGCGACCTGGCTGCTGAGCAGGTCGCCGTCCACCGGGCCGCCGAGCGGGGTCCACTCGTCCGGCGCCGCGCCGTAGAACGCCTGGTACCAGCGTCCGTGCGCCTCGAAGCCCAGCCGGACGGGCCCCGGGACGGCGGGGCCCGCGGCGAGCACGGTCTCGACCCCCTGCTCGCGTTTGACCAGGCGCAGCCCTTGGCTCGTGGACACGAGCAGGACGTGGAAGTCGTTGTTCTGGACGAGGGCGAGCCCGGCCCACTCATCACCGGCCGGTGCGAAGTCGAGCGAGGTGAACGCGGCGAAGTCCGGGTGCTGCTGGCGCCGCCCGAGGAACGACGGGTTGGCCACGTCGGCGAGCGTTTCCGGACGGGCGCGAAGCCTCAGGTGCCCGGGGCGCTCAGTCAGGCTCCACCAGCGTTCGCGCGGCGTCCGCGGCATGTTCCAGGCCGGGCCCAGTTCGGGCCCGTCGAAGTGGTCGCAGGCCGGGGCGGCCGGCCACGGGTGCGCCGGCAGCGACGGGGACGGGTGGTTCGGCTCGACCCGCCCGCCGGTCACCGGCCAGCCGTCCTCCCAGGTGACCGGGGTCAGGAACGTCTCCCGGCCGAGGGCGCACCGGTCGAGGTGGTGCGGGCGCATCGCGAGCAGCACCATCCACCACTCGCCGTCCGGCGTGTCCACGAGGTCGGCGTGCCCGGCCCCGACGATCGGATGCCCGGCCCCGAGGTTGCGGTGCGTGAGCACCGGGTTGCGCGGGTTCCCCTCGTAGGGGCCCGTGACGGCATCGGCGCGGGCGACCGTCACGGCATGGTCGTGGGCGGTGCCGCCCTCGGCCGTGAGCAGCACGTACCGGTCATCGATCTTGTAGAGGTGGGAGCCCTCGGACCAGATCGCCCCCTTCACGGCGCCGTCCCAGATCACGTGCTCGTCGCCGGTCAGGGCGAGGGCGGACGGGTCGAACTCGCGCAGCCAGATCTCGGTGTGGCCCTCGTAGCGGTCCGTGGGCCGGGTGCCGGTGCACCACGCGCGGCCGTCGTCGTCGAAGAACAGCGACGGGTCGATGCCGTCGCCGTCCAGCCGGTGCGCGTCCGACCACGGCCCGGCGGGATCGGACGCGGTCATCACGAAGTGCCCCGACCACCGCGTCCCGTCCACCAGCGTGCAGACCAGGTAGAAGGTGCCGTCGTGGTGGCGCAGCGTCGGCGCGTACAGGCCGCCGGACGCCGGGACGCCGTCCAGCGGCAGCTGCCCGGCCCGGTCGAGCGCGTGCCCGATCTGACGCCAGTGCACGAGGTCGCGGCTGTGGAACACCGGCAGCCCGGGAAACCACTCGAAGGTCGACGTCACGAGGTAGAAGTCGGCCCCCACGCGGCAGACCGACGGGTCGGGGTGGCAACCCGGCAGGACGGGATTGGCGAACGCGCTCACAGCGGGGTGACCTCCACCGGGACGGTGAGGACGCGGTCCGGGCCGAGCTCGCGGACGGGCCCGTCGAGCGTGAACGCGCCGCGTAGAGGCAGGTCGGCGCTCGAGCGTCCCACCGAGACCTCGATGACGCCGGGCTCGACGATGCGCCGCAGGTCCGGCCCGGTGAAGGAGGTCCGGTCGGCGTGCACCCGGAACGCGACCCGCGCCGCCTCGCCCGGCTCCAGCCGGACCCTGGCCCACCCGGCGAGCCAGCGCGCGGGCCGCACCACCGAGGCGACCGGGTCGGACAGGTACAGCTGCGCCACCTCCGTTCCGGCGCGTTCCCCGGTGTTCCGGACGACCGCGCTGACCGTCACCGCCCCGTCGGTCGCCGCGCGCTCGTCCGCGCGCAGGTCCCCGTACTCGAACGAGGTCCAGGTCAGCCCGTGGCCGAACGGGTAGAGGGGGACGGGGTCGACCACGCTCCAGTCGTGCCCGCCGTCCATCAGCGACCGCAGGTAGGTGACCGGCGGGCCGGACGCGCGGCGCGGCACGCTGATCGGCATCCGCCCCGACGGCGCGACCCGGCCCGACAGGACGCCCGCGACGGCTCCGCCCCCCTCCTCGCCGGGGAAGAACGCCTGCACGACGGCGGCGGCCCGGTCGGCGAGGGCCTCGATCGCGTACGGGCGCCCGGTCAGCATCACGATGACCGTGGGCGTTCCGGTGTCCAGGACGGCCGCGGCCAGCTCGGCCTGCCGTCCCGGCAGCGCGAGCGTCTCGGCGTCGCAGCCCTCGCCCGACGTGCCGCGGCCGAAGAGCCCCGCCCGGTCGCCGAGGGCGAGCACGCACACCTCGGCCTCGCGCGCCGCCGCGACGGCCGCCTCGATGTCGGCGTCCTCGGCGACGAACACGTCGTGCGAGCCCGCGACCCGCACGCCGGGCAGCTCGGCGCGCACCGCGTCCGCCAGCGTCGGGATCCGCACGCCGAGCGGCATCTCCGGATGCTGGCGGCCCACGTGGCTCGGGAACGTGTAGCAGCCCAGCATCGCGAACGGGTCGTCCGCCAGCGGCCCCGCCAGCACCACACCGGCGCCGGAGCGCAGCGGCAGCACGCCGTCGTTCGCCAGCAGGACGACCGACTCCTCGGCCAGCCGCCGGGCCAGCGCTCTGTGCTCCGGAGGGTCGAGGTCCGGCTCCGCCGCGGCGTCCCCGGCGGGCGCGCCGTCCAGGAGCCCGAGCTCGGCCTTGAGCGTCAGGACGCGGCCGGCGGCGCGGTCGAGGAGATCCTCGGGCACGTCCCCCCGCCGGACCATCTCGATCAGCGGATCGCCGTAGCAGCGGACGGTCGGCAGCTCCATGTCGATCCCGGCGCGCAGCGCCAGCGCGGCGGCCTCGCCGCGCGACCCGGCCACCCGGTGCCGGCTCTCCAGGAACGAGATGCCGAAGTAGTCGGCGACGACGACGCCCGCGAAGCCGAGCTCCTCGCGCAGCAGACCGGTCAGCAGGCGCTCGTCGGCCGCGGCGGGCATCCCGTCCACGTCGGTGTAGGAGTGCATGACCGAGCGGGCGCCGCCGTCGCGCACCGCCATCACGAACGGCTCCAGCACGACGTCGGCGAACTCGCGCGGGCCGATCGGCGTCGGCGCCATGTTCCGCCCGGCGCGGGAGGCGGAGTAGCCGGCGAAGTGCTTGAGCGTGGTGACGATGCCGGACCGCTCCAGGGCCCTCACGTAGGCCGTGCCGAGCACGCCGGTGAGATACGGATCCTCGCCGATGCACTCCTCCGTGCGGCCCCAGCGGGCGTCGCGGACGACGTCCAGCACGGGCGCGAGCCCCTGGTGGACGCCTGCCGCGCGCATGCTCGACCCGATCGCGGCGGCCATCTCCGCGACCAGGTCGGGGTCGAAGGTGGCGCCCCACGCGGGCGGGCTGGGGAACACGGTGGCGCCCCACGTCATGAAGCCGTTGAGGCACTCCTCGTGCGCGATCGCCGGGATGCCGAACCGGTTGCCCGCGGCGACGCGGCCCTGCAGCTCGCGGAGGCGGGAGGCGCCCTCGGCCGCCGCGACCGGCACGGTGCCGAACACGCGGGTGAGCTGGCCGAGGCCGCGGTCCAGGATCTCCTCCAGGCGCGGGGCGGTCTCGTGGGAGTCGTCCTCCATCGGCGCCACGGGCTCGCCCGGCCCGGCCGGGACCGCCCAGAAACCGGCGAGCTGCCCCGCCTTCTCCTCGGGTGTCATCCGGGCCAGCAGGTCGGCGACCCGCTCGGCGACCGGCAGCCCGCGGTCCTGCCAGGGACCGCGGACCGCGCTCGGGGCCGGGACGGCTTCGGTCATCGCTCCTCCGTGGGGGGCGGCGAGGTGGGGGACGGCGGGACCGGGGGCGGCGGCGCGGTGGAGGCGCGCACGCGCAGGTCGGTGGCCAGTTCCACGCGGGGGGTCAGCGGCGGCCGTCCGTCCAGGAGCTGGAGCAGGGTGCGGGCCGCGACGCGGCCCATCTCCTCCAGCGGCTGCCGGACGGTCGTGAGCGGCGGCGACAGCCACTCGCAGGTGGGCAGGTCGTCGAAGCCGACGACGCTCAGGTCCTCGGGGATGCGCAGCCCGGCGAGCCGGGCCGCCTGGTAGGCGCCCATGGCCTGCTCGTCGCTGCCCGCGAAGACCGCGGTGGGCGGCTCTGGCAGCGCCAGCAGCTCCCGGGTGCGGGCGTAGCCGCCCCGGTGGTGGAAGTCGCCGTACCGGACGAGCTCGCGGTCGACCTCGATCCCGGCGCGCTCCAGCGCGGTCCGGTAGCCGTCCACGCGGGCCTGCGTGCAGAGCATGTCGGCGGGCCCGCCGATCATGGCGATGCGGCGGTGGCCGAGCCCGATCAGGTGCTCGGTCGCGGCCAGCCCGCCCGCCCAGTTGGTGGCGCCGACGCTGGCGATCTCGGCGTCCGGCAGGTTCACCGGATCGACCAGGACGAGCCCGACGCCGGCCCGCTCCAGCTGCTCGCGCTGGCGGCGCGTCATCCGGGACGTCACCAGGATGACCCCGTCGCTGTGGTGCAGCGCGGGCAGGTTCTGCCAGCTCGGCGGCCGGGCGTCGTCCTCGCGCACCAGCGAGACGACCACGCCGGTGCCGTGCTCGGCGCACTCGGCCTCCACCCCGCGCAGGATCTCCACCGCCCAGGGGCTGTCCAGCCCGGCCAGGACCAGGTCGATCAGGCCGGACCTGCGGGCGCGCCGGGACCCGCCGGGGCCCGGGTAGTTGTGGGTGCGCAGCAGCGCCTCAACGCGCTCGCGGGTCGCGGCGGCCACGTCGGTACGGCCGTTGAGGACCTTGGAGACCGTGGCGGGGGACACCCCCGCCTCGGACGCGATCAGTGCCAGGGTCGGCCGGGACGGGGGGTCCGGCATCTCGTCGGTGGTGCGCACGGGCACGCTTCTCTCCTCCCCGAGGAAACGATTGCGAACAGTATCGCAATGTTTCGCTCGCTCCTAGTCCCGGTCCAGGAGTTATCAAGCGTTTCATTTAGGTCACTCGCGGTCGAAGCCTTGACCGTGAGGGGGCCCTTTCTTAGAGTTCCACGGCAACGGCAAGCCCGAAGAATTTCGAAAAGTTTCGAACGAGCGGTCCCGTCCCACCGCTCCCGGCCGAGCCCACCCCCCGATCCAGGAGGCCATCATGGGCATCCCACCGCTGTCGCGCCGTTCCCTCCTCACCGCAGTCTCCGCGGGCGCCGTCCTGGCCGCCGCCGCGCCCCTGCTCGCCGCCTGCGGCGACGGCGACTCCGGATCGGGAGGCAAGGTGACCGTCGAGTGGATGGACATCGCGACGACCGAGCCGTCCAAGTCGCTCTATCCGCAGATAGCCAAGGCCTACGAGGCCGCGCACCCGAACGTCAGGATCAAGCTCACCAACCTGGAGAACGAGGCCTACAAGTCGAAGATGACGGCGCTGGTCGCCTCCGGGAAACTGCCGGACGTCTTCGTGACGTGGGGCGGCGGCGTGCTCAAGCAGCAGGTCGACGCGGGGCTGGTGAAGGACATCACCTCCGACGGGGCGAGCCTGCTCGGCACCATCACGCCGGTGTCGCAGAAGGCCTACCAGTTCGACGGCAAGACCTACGCCGTCCCGTACGACATGGGCATGGTGGGCTTCTGGTACAACAAGCGGCACTTCGCCAAGGCCGGGATCAAGGACACCCCGAAGACCTGGGCGGAGCTCCTGGACGCCGTCCGCAAGCTGAAGGGCGCCGGGGTCACCCCCGTCGCGCTGGCCGGCAAGGACAAGTGGCCCGGCCACTACTACTGGGCCTACCTGGCGATGCGCGTCGGCGGCATGCCCGCGATGGAGCAGGCCGCCAAGTCCAACGACTTCACCGCCCCGGCGTTCGTCCAGGCCGGACAGCACCTCAAGGAACTGGTCGACCTCCAGCCCTTCCAGAGCGGCTTCCAGAACGCCGGCTACGACGCGCCCGGCGGACAGGCCGCCACCATGGGCGCCGGGAAGGCCGGCATGGAACTGATGGGGCAGTGGGCCCCGTCGGTGGAGAAGGACGCCTCCGGCAAGGGCATCGGCGACGACCTCGGCTGGTTCCCGTTCCCGACCGTCGACGGAGGCCAGGGCGCGGTGACCGACGTGTTCGGCGGCGGCAACGGCCACGCGCTCAGCAAGGGCGCCCCCAAGGAGGCACTGGACTTCCTGACGTTCCTGATGAACGCCGAGAACGAGCGCAAGCTCGTCTCCTCGGGCGCCTTCATGCCCGTCGTCAAGGGAGCCGAGAGCGCGCTGGACGACCCGAACCGCAAGCAGGTCGCGCAGGCGCTGGACGGCTCCAGCGGGTTCCAGCTCTATTTGGACCAGGCCTTCCCGCCCGCCGTCGGGCAGCAGGTCAACGACAGCGTCGCCGCCCTCGTCGGCGGCAAGGGCACTCCGGAAGAGGTCACCCGGCAGGTCACCAAGGCGGCCAAGAGCCAATGACCTCCACGTTCCGCGGGTCCGCCCCGACCGACGACCGGCCGCGGCCCGCCGTGCGGGCCCCGCGGGGGCGGGCCCGCGGCGCGCCGGCGGGCCGGCGGCTGCGCGGCTGGATGTCCGCCACCTGGTTCCTCCTCCCGGCGCTGCTGCTGTTCCTGTTCTTCGTGCTGATCCCGATCTTCGTCGCGTTCTACACGAGCTTCTTCACCTGGGGCGGCTTCGGCCGGCCGGAGGACTTCGCCGGCCTGGACAACTACCGGAAGCTGGCCGGCGACCCCGTCTTCCGCGGCGACCTGTGGCGCGGCCTCTTCCTGGTCGTCCTGTCGATCGCCGTCCAGCTGCCGGTCGCGCTCGGCACGGCCGTCCTGCTGAACCAGCGGATGCGCGGCCGCGCCGTCTACCGGGCGGTCTTCTTCGCGCCCTACATCCTGTCCGAGGTGATCGCCGGAGTGCTGTTCGGCATCATCTTCCTGCCGGGCACCGGGCTCGCCGACACGCTCGTCCGGGACCTGCCGCTCGTCGGCGGCCTCGCAGGCGGCTGGTTCTCCGACGCCGGCACCGCGCTGCCCACGCTGTTCGCCGTCATGACCTGGAAGTACTTCGGCTTCCACATGATGATCTACCTCGCCGGGCTGCAGGGCATCCCGCCGGAGGTGCTGGAGGCGGCCTCGATCGACGGGGCCGGCCCGTGGCGGAGATTCCGCGGCGTCACGCTGCCGCTGCTCGCGCCGACGCTGCGGATCAGCGTGTTCCTGTCCGTCATCGGCTCGATCCAGCTGTTCGACCTCGTGTGGGTCACCACGACCGGCGGGCCGACGCATTCCACGGAGACGATGGCCGTCACCATGTTCCAGTTCGGGTTCAAGCGGTACCAGATGGGCTACGCGAGCGCGATCAGCGTGGCCATGTTCCTCATCAGCATGGTCTTCTCCCTGCTCTACCAGCGCTACGCGCTGCGCCGCGACCTGCAGGGCGCCGTCACCTCCGCGGGAGGCCGCCGATGAGGGCAAGCCTCGCGCGGAGCGCGTCCCGGCACACCCTGGTCTGGGTGCTCGGCTCCTTCATCGTCGTGCCGCTGCTGTACGCGGTCGTCTCCGGCTTCAAGACCACGGGCGACCTCACCACGGACCCGGTCGGGCTCCCCTCGCCCTGGAAGGTGTCGAACTACACGGGCATCCTGTCGTCCGGCGACTTCTGGCGGCAGATCGGCAACAGCGTGATGATCGCCGTGGCCACCACGGTGCTCACCGTCGCGGCGGCGGCGCTCGCGGCGTTCGCCTTCGCCCGCTACGCCTTCCGGGGCCGGGAGTTCTTCTTCACGCTGTTCGCGGCCGGCCTGATGTTCCCGCCCGCCGTGGCGGTGCTCCCGCTGTTCGTCCTGCTGCGCTCGTTCGGGCTGCTGGACGACCCGCTCGGGGTCATCCTGCCGCAGGCCGCGTTCGCGCTGCCCATCACGATCATCATCCTGCGCTCGTTCTTCCGGACGATCCCCGCGGAGCTGGAGGAGGCCGCCATCATGGACGGCTGCAGCCGGTTCGGGTTCTTCTGGCGCATCCTGCTGCCGATGGCCAGGCCCGCCCTCGGCACGGTGTCCGTCCTCGCCATCGTGACGAGCTGGAACAACTTCTTCCTCCCGCTGCTCGTCCTGGCCGACCCGAAGTGGCAGACGATCCCCGTCGGCATCCAGCAGTTCCAGGGGCAGTACTCGACGAACTACGCGCTCGTCATCGCCTACATCGTGCTGGCGATGGTGCCCGCCGTCGCCTTCTACGCGGTGGCCGAGCGCCAGCTGATCGGAGGTCTCACCGCGGGCGCCACGAAGGGCTGAGCCCCGCGGCCGATGAAAGCCTGAAAGGCCCGTTCACCGGCCGCGCGGGGCGGGGTTAGCGTCCGCTGGACAGGACTCTCCTCGGCCCGGTGACGGGAGGAACATGGGCAAGCGAAGACGAAGGGCACTGGCCGCGGGGGCGGTGCTCGGCCCCGCGATGATCGCCGGCGCGCTGCTGACGGCCGCGCCGGCGTCCGCGCACGGCGCGATGATGGTGCCCGGCAGCCGCACCTACCTGTGCTGGAAGGACGGCCTGAGCACGACCGGGCAGATCGTCCCGCACAACCCGGCCTGCGCGGCGGCGGTCGCGCAGAGCGGCCCCAACTCGCTCTACAACTGGTTCGCCGTCCTGCGCTCGGACGGGGCCGGCCGCACCCGCGGCTTCATCCCCGACGGGAAGCTGTGCAGCGGCGGCGCGGTCGTCTACGACTTCAGCGGCTACGACCTCGCCCGCGACGACTGGCCGGTCACGCACCTGACCTCCGGCGCCGGCATCGAGTTCCGCTACAACAAGTGGGCGGCCCATCCCGGAACGTTCCGTACCTACATCACCAAGGACAGTTGGAGCCCGACCAGGCCCCTCAGCTGGGACGACCTGGAGGACCAGCCGTTCTACAGCGTCACCGACCCGCCGAGCGTCGGCTCGCCCGGCAACGAGGACGCCTACTACCACTGGAACGCCAGGCTGCCGTCCGGCAAGAGCGGCCGCCACCTCCTCTACACCGTGTGGCAGCGCTCGGACAGCAACGAGACGTTCTACGGCTGCTCCGACGTCGTCTTCGACGGCGGCAACGGCGAGGTGACCGGCGTCGGCGAGGACGGCGGCGGACCGACCGACCCGCCCACCGACCCGCCCACGGACCCGCCCGGCGACCCGGGCAAGGTCTGCAAGGCCGGGTACCGCTCCATCGGCGGTTGGAACGGCGGCTACCAGGGCGAGATCACCGTCACCAATACCGGCACGCTCCCGCTCGCCGGCTGGATGGCCCACTTCACCTTCGCCAACGGCGAGACGGTCGACAGCCTGTGGAACGGCACCTACACGCAGTCCGGCCCGGACGTCACGGTCAGCAACGCGAACTACAACGGCGCTCTCGCCGTGGGCGCGTCGACCACGTTCGGGTTCACGGTGAAGGCGCCGAGCTCCCCGACCGCGCTCGAACCCCACTGCATGACCTCCTGAGGCCAGAACGGAACGTGGCCCGCGGCGTCCGACAGGGGACGCCGTGGGCCGCTCCCTTTCCGGGGCACCCCGCTCCCTTTCCGGGGCACCCCCAGGACGGGAGAGGCCCCGTGACCGGAGCGGGGTCACGGGGCCGTTTCCGTGGTGGCCGGTTACCGGACGGGCGGGTTGGCGTTCTTGAGCAGCTCCTGGAACTGGGCGGAGAACCAGTGCCCGGACAGCGGGGCGTCCGCCAGCGCGCCGCTCATGTTGTTGTTGTTACGCGGGTTGCCGGTGTACGTGGGGTCGCACATCCGGTCGAAGCCCTTGCCCTCGTCGTTCGGGATCTCCTTGCTGGCGCCGTCCGACTCGCCCGGGGGCTTCATCCACACGTAGGCGTCGATGCCGGCGGCGGGGGCCGCCTTGGGCCGCTCGCCGAGGCCCGCGCCCGCCTGGTTGCACCAGTTGCCGAGGTGGATGCGCCGGTCGGTCCGGCTGCCGTCCACGTAGGCGTCCACGCTGGTCTTCGGGCCGGGGCCGGTCGGGCGGTTCGCGCCGCCCCAGCCGTTGCGGCTCGTGTCGACCAGCATGCCGATGCCCGAGTCGAACCCGTCCTTGACGAGTTCCTGCCGGAACGCCTGCGCGTAGGACAGCTCGTCGACGTACCGGTTCCAGTCGACCCACTTGGACTGGCGGACGGACGTGCCGTTCACGCTGTCGTTGATGGTGTAGTACGGCTCCTGCAGGGCTCCGTAGTTGGCGGTGTTGGTGATGAACCCGGCGACGTTGCCCTTGGAGCCGGACGCCTGCGCGACGGTGGCGAGCAGCTGCGCGGTCGGGGCGAAGTTGTCGTCCCAGCCGATCCAGCCGTGGTGGCCGACGTCGAGGTAGTTGTAGACGTTGGAGAGGGCGCCGAGCTTCTGCAGCGCGTAGGCGACGCCCTTCTCGTAGTTGCCGTTGGCCTTCATGGTGTCGCAGTCCGGGGTGGCGGTCGGCCGGCCTCCGGCGTTGGTGATGAGGTTCGGCAGCGAGTCGATCTCCACGACCGTGACGATCCGCAGGCCGGCGTACTTCGCGTCGCCGAGGATCCCCGCGATCGGGTCGATGAACTGCGTCTTGTACTTGTCGAGGTCGTCCGGGCCGAGCTCGCCGTTGGACGCCAGCGCGGAGCAGTCACGCCCGGGCAGGTCGTAGACGACGAGCTGGACCACACCGGCGCCCTGGTCGAGGGCCTCGTCGAGGTGGGCGCGCAGGCCCATGGAGCCGTTCGCCCCCTGGATCGCGGCGATCCTGTCCAGCCACACGCCGGTCGGCTGGTTGGACACCGCGCTGCCGCCGGGCTCGGCCGCCGCCTTGGCCGACCACTCGGGGTTCACGTACGCCTTCACCCCGGCGTAGGGGTTGTCGACGCGGTTGCCCGGAGGCGGATCGGTGGGCGGGTCGGTGGGCGGGTCGGTCGGTCCCGCCGACCCGGTGCAGACGGTCCCGTTCAGCTTGAACTGGGCCGGTGCCTGGTTGGTGCCGGAGTAGGTGCCCTGGAAGCCGGGGTTGGCCGTCGCGTTGGTCGCCAGCGTCTGGGCCCAGCTCGGGCTCTTCACGGTGACGTGCTTGCCGGACTGCGCGAACGTCCCGTTCCAGCCCGAGGTCACCTGCTGGTTGCCGGCGAAGTCCCACTCCAGCGTCCAGCCGCCGCTGATCGGGTCGCCGAGGTTGGTGACCGTCACCGAGGCGGTGAAGCCCGTGCCCCAGTCGTTGGTGGTGTAGTCGACCTTGCAGCCGGCGGCCGCGCTGGCCTGGGCCTGGGCCAGCGCGACCGTGCCTGAGGCGAGCAGCGCGGCCACCGAGGCGGCCGCCGCGCCGCGGCGCAGGGCGCCGCGGCCGCTGCGCGCGGGGGGGTGTTTCATCCGGATTCCTCCATCTGGTTGGGGTGGGCTTCTTGCGGGGGGCTCAGCGGGCGGAGCGCAGGTGGTCGCGTAGTCCGGCGCCGTAGGCGGTCGGGGTGCCGTCGTAGGAACTGATCAGCGACGGGCCGCTGGAGCAGTCCCAGGTGTTCCACGTCCAGCCGAGGTAGGACGCTCCGCGCGCGTCCAGCCAGGTCATGAGCGAGTCGACGTAGGAGTGGCCGCAGGTGTTCTCGCCGATCTCGCCGGCGACGAGCGGGACCTGCGCGGCCACCAGCGCGATCTGCTGGTCCCAGCAGGACGCGTCCTTGCAGTAGTTGAAGTTGTAGGAGTGCCACGCGGCCGCCAGGTTCCCCGTGGGGTCGGACGGCTTCTGGGCGAGCCACTGGCCGAGGTCGTTGGAGTAGCTGCTGCCCGCGACCATGACGACGTTCTGCGCGCCGGTGGCGCGGACGGCGTCGAGGAGGTCCTGCATCCCGGCCGCCTCGTAGGTCAGGCCCGTGCAGGCGGAGCCGCCGTCGCGCCAGCACTTCCACGACTGGGCGTAGTCCATGGTCTGGAGGTTGTTCGGGTACGGCTCGTTGAACAGGTCGAACACGACCGCCGTGTCGCCCTTGTAGGCGGTGCCGAGCTGCTTCCAGAATTCCGTCGCGTACTGCGCGTCCGGCATCGGTTTCTGGCATTCCGCGGCCGCGGTCTGGCAATGGCTGTCATAGCCCGTCCACAATCCGCGGCTCCAGTGCAGTTCCAGGATGGGCGTGATGCCGTTCTCTTCGAGCAGCCCCACGTAATTCCTGATGGCGTTCTGGTAGGCGGTTCCGCGGTAGGCGGGATCGACGTTGTCCAAGCCCAGCCAGCAGTCGGAGTTGAGCGGCACCCGGACGGCGTTGACATTCCAGTTCCTGATCGCGGCCACCGAGGCCGCGTCCATCGGGCCGTCCCAGATGCCGTTCCCCTGGACGCAGGCGAACTCGCCGCCGGAACGGTTCACCCCGCGCAGGCGCACCGCGGCGCCGGCGGCGTCCACGAACCTGTTGCCGGAGACCTTCAGCTTGGGGGCGGCGCCGCCGGGCGGGGGAGTGGTCGGGGGATCGGTGGGCTCGCCGCCGCCGTTGCAGGCCGTCCCGTTGAGCGCGAAGGCGGTCGGCGCGGCGTTCGCGCCGCTGTAGGCGAACTGTGCTCCGGCCTGCGCGGACGCTCCGGTCGCGAGGGCCGCGTTCCAGCTCTCGTTGGCGACCGTGACGGTCTTGCCGGACTGCGTCCACCGGCCGTTCCATCCGCCGGTGAGGCGCTGGTTCCCGGTGTAGGAGTACGTCAGCGTCCAGCCGTTCACGGCCGGGCCCCGGTTGGTGATCGTGACGGCGGCGGTGAAGCCGGTGCCCCAGTCGTTGACGGTGTAGCCGACCTCGCAGGCGACCGCGGCGCGGGCCGGCGGCGCGCCGAGCACGGTCCCGGTGCCCGCGACGAGCGAGCCCGCGGCACAGATCGCGCCGGTCAGCGCGGCCACCGCGGCGGTGCGCGGGGAAAGCGATCTCATGGATCTCCGCCTTCACATCGGACGATAGAGCTTGGGAGCGCTCCCACTCCTGGACTGCGGTGAACGTAGAACGGCTCGGACGCGGGAGGGAAGCCTTGTTCCATTCCTTTCACGAAATTTCACGGCGCCTTGCGCGCGCGGTGAGCGGCGGGTCCGGGCGGTCCCCGAATTCGGTTTCCTCGCGACCCCTTGACACGATGCGCCTCCGAACAGATTCTTGGGAGCGCTCCCACTACTCCCGACCCGGTCCACCCCCTCGAAAGGCCGGGAACCCCCGAAGGGAGTGCCGCAAGCGTGACCGTCACCCACCCCCCGCACGACCCCGCCCTCCCCGACCGACCGCCCACCCTCGCCCACGTCGCGCAGCTGGCCGGCGTGTCGCCGGCCACGGCGTCACGCGTCCTGAACGGGTCCGCGCGCGTCAGCAGGGCGGCCCGCCTTCAGGTCGAGGCGGCGGTCGAGCGGCTCGGCTACGTCCGGCGCCGCAGCGGCCCTCCCGACCGGGAGTCGTCCGGCACCATCGCCGCCGTCGTCTGCGAGGACGGCTGCCGCGTCCTCGGCGACCCGTTCTTCGCGCGCCTGCTGTGGGGCGTGCGCCGCGAGCTCGGCGGCCGCGCGCCGCTCGTCCTCCTCATGGCCGGCCGGGCGGACGAGTGGCGGGCGACCACCGGCTACCTGCGCGGCGGGCGGGCCGAGGGCGTGCTGCTCGTCGGCGCCCGCCGCGACCAGGTCGCCCCGCTCGTGCAGGCCGCCGCCGGCGCCCCGGTGGTGCTCGCCGGGCGCCCCCTCGACGAGGTGGCGCTGCCGTACGTCGACGTCGACAACCGGGGCGGCGCGCACGCCGCCGTCCGGCACCTGCTGGCCTCGGGCCGCCGCCGGATCGGTACCATCACCGGGCCGGCCGACATGGGCGCCGCCGTGGACCGGCTCGCCGGCTACCGGCTCGCGGCGCGCGAGGCCGGGATGGGCGTCAACGGGCTGGTCTGCCAGGGCGACTTCGGCCGGCTGTCCGGCGAGCGCGCGATGCGCCGCCTGCTGGAGCGCCGGCCGGACGTCGACGCCGTGCTCGCCGCGTCCGACCAGATGGCGGTCGGCGCGCTGAGCGCGCTGCGCCGGGCGGGCCGCCGCGTCCCCGACGACGTCGCGGTCGTCGGGTTCGACGACGCCCCGGTCGCCCAGCAGGTCCGCCCCCGGCTGACGACCGTCCGGCAGCCGGCCGAGGACCTCGGCGCCCGGCTGGCGCGCGAGCTGCGCGCCTGCACCGGCGGCAGGCCGAACACCGAGCGCGGCGTCGTGCTGCGCACCAAGTTGATCATCCGGGAGTCCGGCTGACGGACCGGGGCCGGAGCGGTCCCCGCCCTTCGCATCTCCACCACCGCCGTGCACCGCCGGTGGTGGAGACCGCCATGCCCGGACGCCGGGCGCGACAGGAAGGAACACAGGTGAGAAGACACCAACGATGGCGCGCGTTCACGGCGGTGAGCGCGACGCTGGCCCTGCTGTGCGGCGGCCTGGGCGTGATGGCCCCGGCGCACGCCGCCGCGGCGGCGTGCAAGGTCGTCTACAAGAAGAACGACTGGGGCGGCGGCTTCACCGCGAGCATCGACATCACCAACCAGGGCGACGCGCTCGACGGCTGGAAGCTGACCTACGCCTACTCGGGCGACCAGAAGCTGGCGAGCGGCTGGTCGGCGAAGTGGTCGCAGTCGGGCCGGCAGGTCACCGCCGAGAACGAGAGCTGGAACAGGACGCTCGCCTCCGGCGCCTCGGTGAACGTCGGCGCGCAGTTCACCTACAGCGGGACGAACACCGACCCCACCGCGTTCAGCCTCAACGGCACCCCGTGCAACCAGAGCTCGTCCGCTCCGACGGTGGCGCTGACGAGCCCGTCCGCCGGCGCGACGTACTCGGTGGGCGCCGCGGTGCCGATCGCCGCCACCGCGGCGGCCGGGTCCGGCGCGACCGTGTCCAAGGTCGAGTTCTTCGACCAGGACGGGTCGCTCGGCGCCGCCGACACCACCGCCCCGTACGGGATGACCTGGACGCCCACCGCGGCCGGTTCCTACTCCGTCTACGCCAGGGTGACCGACAGCACCGGGGCGACGGCCGAGTCGGCGCCGGTGGGCGTCACGGTGACGGCCGCGGCGAGCGTCGTGGCGAGCCCGGCCGCGCTGACCGTCGCGCAGGGCGCCAAGGCCGCGTACGCGGTGAAGCTGTCGCAGGCCCCGTCCACGACGGTGACCGTGACGACGACCCGGACCGCGGGCAACACCGGCCTGTCGGTGACCGGCGGCGGGACGCTGACCTTCACGCCGCAGAACTGGTCCACCGCCCAGAACGTGACGATCACCGCGGACGCCTCCGGGACGGGCCAGGCGACCTTCACCTCCACCGCGTCCGGCTACGCGGCGGCCAAGGTCACCGCGACCGAGGTGGCGAACTCCGGCGGCACCTACACCCAGCGGTTCCTCGACCAGTACAACAAGATCAAGGACCCGGCCAACGGCTACTTCAGCCCCGAGGGCATCCCGTACCACTCGGTGGAGACGTTCATGGTCGAGGCCCCCGACCACGGCCACGAGACGACGTCGGAGGCCTACAGCTACCTGATCTGGCTGGAGGCCATGTACGGCAAGGTCACGCAGAACTGGGCCCCCTTCAACGCCTCCTGGGCGCTGATGGAGAAGTACATGATCCCGACGCACGCGGACCAGCCGACGAACTCGTTCTACAACGCCTCCAAGCCCGCCACCTACGCCGCCGAGCACCCGGAGGTGAGCGACTACCCGTCGCTGATCGACGGCAGCGTCCCGGTCGGCCAGGACCCGATCGCGAGCGAGCTGAAGTCCGCCTACGGCACCGACGACATCTACGGCATGCACTGGCTGCAGGACGTGGACAACGTCTACGGGTACGGCAACACGCCCGGCGGCGGCTGCGAGCAGGGCCCGAGCGCGGACGGCCCCTCCTACATCAACACCTACCAGCGCGGTGCGCAGGAGTCGGTGTTCGAGACCGTCCCGCAGCCGACGTGCGACAAGTTCGCCTTCGGCGGCACCAACGGCTACCTCGACCTGTTCATCAAGGACTCGTCCTACGCCAAGCAGTGGAAGTTCACCGACGCGCCCGACGCCGACGCGCGCGCCATCCAGGCCGCGTACTGGGCGAACGCCTGGGCCAAGGACCAGGGCAAGTCCGGCGACGTCTCGTCCACCGTGGCCAAGGCGGGCAAGATGGGCGACTACCTGCGCTACTCGTTCTTCGACAAGTACTTCAAGAAGATCGGCGACTGCGACTCGCCCTCGTCCTGCCCGGCCGGGTCGGGCAAGGACAGCGAGCACTACCTGCTGTCCTGGTACTACGCGTGGGGCGGCGCGAACGACACGAACGCCGGCTGGGCGTGGCGCATCGGCGACGGCGCCTCGCACTTCGGCTACCAGAACCCCCTGGCCGCCTACGCCCTGGTGAACGATGCCGCGCTCGCGCCCAAGGGCGCGACGGCCAAGGCCGACTGGGGCAAGAGCCTCACCCGGCAGCTCCAGCTCTACAAGTGGCTCCAGTCCGCCGAGGGCGCGATCGCCGGAGGCGTCACCAACAGCTGGGAGGGCAGCTACAGCGCGCCCCCGGCCGGCCTGACCGAGTTCTTCGGGATGGCCTACGACTGGCAGCCCGTCTACCACGACCCGCCGAGCAACCAGTGGTTCGGCTTCCAGGCGTGGTCGATGGAGCGCGTGGCCGAGTACTACCAGGTCACCGGAGACGCGTCCGCCAAGGCGATCCTCGACAAGTGGGTCTCCTGGGCGCTGTCGCAGACGACGGTCGACCCGTCCACCGGCGGCATCAAGATCCCGTCCACCCTCAAGTGGACGGGGCAGCCGGACGCGAACTGGTCGGCCGCCACCGGGATGCCGCCCGCCAACACCGGCCTGCACGTCTCGGTGCAGGACTACACCGACGACGTCGGCGTGGCCGCCGCGTACGCCAAGACCCTGGCGTACTACGCCGCCGAGTCCGGTGACGCGGCCGCCAAGCAGGCCGCCAAGGACCTGCTCGACGCCATCTGGAAGCACACCGACGCCAAGGGCGTCTCCGTGCAGGAGACCCGGTCCGACTACAAGCGCCTCACCGACCCGGTCTACGTCCCCTCCGGCTGGAGCGGCAAGATGCCGAACGGCGACCCGATCAACTCCAGTTCGACCTTCATGTCCATCCGCTCCTTCTACAAGAGCGACCCCGACTACGCGCGCGTCTGGGCGTACGCCAGCGGCCAGAGTTCCACGGCGCCGGTGTTCACCTACCACCGCTTCTGGGCCCAGGCCGACATAGCCCTGGCCATGGCCGACTACGGCCGCCTCTTCAACGAGTGACCCATCCGCCCGAGTGACCCACCCGCAACGAGGGCCCGTCGCGACGTCCGCCGCGGCGGGCCCTTCCGCTCGCCCACGAGGGTCGCCACCAGGGGCGACGCCCGTGTATGCGAACATATGTTCGTGTCCGCCGGTGCGACGATCCTGCATGCCGACCTGGACGCGTTCTACGCGTCGGTCGAGCAGCGGGACGACCCCGCGCTGCGGGGGCGGCCGGTGATCGTCGGGGCGGGCGTGGTGCTGGCGGCGAGCTACGAGGCCAAGGCCTGCGGCGTGCGAACGGCGATGAGCGGCGGGCAGGCCCGCCGGCTGTGCCCGCGGGCGGTCGTCGTCCGGCCGCGCATGAGCGCCTACAGCGCGGCGAGCAAGGCGGTCTTCGCGGTGTTCCGCGCCACGACGCCGCTGGTGGAGGGCCTGTCGATCGACGAGGCGTTCCTCGACGCCGACGGGCTGCGCCGCCCGCCCGTCGACGTGGCCGTCCGGCTGCGGCGCGCGATCGCCGAGGAGGTCGGGCTGCCGATCACGGTCGGGGTGGCCCGCACCAAGTTCCTCGCCAAGGTCGCCAGCGGCGTCGCCAAGCCCGACGGGCTCCTGGTGGTGCCGCCGGACGGCGAGCTGGAGTTCCTGCGCCCGCTGCCGGTGCGGCGGCTGTGGGGCGTGGGGCCCGCGACCGCGGCCAAGCTCGCCGGGTTCGGCGTGCGGACGGTCGGGGACGTGGCCGGCATGCCGGAGTCCACGCTGGTGTCGATGCTCGGCCCGGGGGCGGGCCGCCACCTGTACGCGCTGGCGCACAACCGCGACCCGCGCCCCGTGCGGGCGGGCGTGCGGCGGCGGTCGATGGGGGCGCAGCGGGCGCTCGGCCGCCGTCCCCGCACGGCGGCGGAGCTGGACGCGATGCTCGTCGGGCTGGCCGACCGGCTCGGCGGCCGGCTGCGCAAGGCCCGCCGCGTCTGCCGGACGGTCACCCTCCGGCTGCGGTTCGGCGACTACGCCCGGGCCACGCGCTCGCACACGCTGGCCCAGGCCACCGCCGAGACCTCCGCGGTCCTGGCGGCGGCGCGGGGCCTGCTCGCCGCGGCCATGCCACTGGTCGACGAGCGCGGACTGACGCTGATCGGCCTCTCGCTCGGCAACCTGCACGACGACCGCGCCGTCCAGCTCACCCTGCCCTTCGACCAGGCGATGGCGGTGGACGGCGCGGTCGACGGCGTCCGTGACCGGTTCGGCTCGTCCGCCATCACCCGCGCCGTGCTGCTCGGCCGGGACCAGGGCGACCCGGTGCCGCTGCTGCCCGACTGAGCCCGCCCGGCTGAGCCTGCCCGGGCGAGCCGTCAGGACGGCTCTACGATGCCGAGGCCGTCCGCCCCGACCTGGACGGCGGACTCGTCCAGTACCGACTCCGAGATCGGCTGGAGGCGCCCGTCCAGGTCGAGGACGGGGCTGGCCTCCTTGTACCAGGACTCGATCACGGCGTTGCCCCAGAAGTCGCGGCGGCGGTCGTCGTGCACGTTCCACCGGAACGTCTCGTGGTCCGGGTCGCCCGTGTAGTAGTCGGAGGTGTAGATCTCGACCCGGTGCCCGTCGGGGTCGCGGAGGTAGACGTAGAAGGCGTTGGAGACGCCGTGCCGCCCGGGACCGCGCTCGATGTGGTGCTCCTTGCGCAGCGAGCCGAACACGTCGGCGGTGCGCAGCACCTGGTGGGACTCGTGCGTCGCCATGCCGACGTGGTGCAGCCGGGGCCCCGCGCCGCCGGTGAACGCCACGTCGTGGACGGTCTGCTTGCGGTACATCCACGCCGCGTACAGCTCGTGCTCGTCGCCCTCGATCGTCTCCGAGCAGCCGAAGCCGAGGGACGTGTAGTGCTCGTAGGCGGCGGGGATGTCGGGCGTGCAGATGTTGAAGTGGTCCAGGCGGGCGATCTGAGCGCCGCGGTGCAGGTCGTAGCGCTGGATGAGGCGCTCCCCGCGGGCGATGTCGTGGAAGAACTCCACGGTGAAGCCGAGCGGGTCGACGACGCGGACGGCGTCGCCGACGCCGTGGGTCCCGGTTCCGGCGGGGACGCGCCGGACGGGCCGGCCGAGGGAGGCGAAGAACCGCTCGGCCCGGTCGACGTCCTCGGGCGTCCGCACCCGGTAGGCGATGTGGTCCAGGGCGGCGACGGGCCCGGAGCGCAGGACGAGAGAGTGGTGGGTCAGCTCGTCGGTGCCGCGCAGGTACACGGCGCCGGCGTCCTCGTGCTGGACGTGCAGGCCCAGCATGTCGACCCAGAACCAGCGGGCGGCGGCCAGGTCGGTGACGGCCAGTTGCGCGTATGCGGAGCGGATCACGTCGGGAGGTGTGGTCATGGTTGCTCCTAGGCGCCGAAGCGGGGCGTGTGCACCTCGCCGAGCATGACGTGCACGATCTTGGATTCGGAGAAGAAGTCGATGCTGTGCGCGCCGCCCTCGCGGCCGAGCCCGGAGTCCTTCACCCCTCCGAAGGGGGTGCGCAGGTCACGAACGTTGTGCGAGTTGATCCAGACCATACCCGAGGCGACTTCGTGGGCGATGCGGTGGCCGCGGCGCAGGTCGCCGGTCCACACGTAGGCGGCGAGCCCGTAGCGGGTGGCGTTGGCCAGTTCGACCGCCTCGCACTCGTCGTCGAAGGGCGCGACGGCCACGACCGGGCCGAAGATCTCCTCCTGGAAGATCCGGGCGTCCCGCGGGACGTCGGTGAACACGGCGGGCTGCAGGTAGTTGCCCTCCGGCAGGTGCCCCGGGCGGCCGCCGCCCGCGACCAGCCTGGCCTCCCGCCGGCCGACCTCGACGTACTCCAGGACCCGCGCGTAGTGCTCCGGATGGACGAGGGCGCCGACCTCGGTGGCGGGGTCGGACGGGAGCCCGACCCGCACCTTCTCGGCGCGCTCGGCGAGCCGCCGGGTGAACTCCTCGTAGACGGGGCGTTCCACGAGCACGCGGGACCCGGCCGTGCAGCGCTCCCCGTTGAGCGAGAAGACGCCGAAGACGACCGAGTCGAGCGCCGCCTCCAGGTCGGCGTCGGCGAACACCACGACGGGGGACTTGCCGCCGAGCTCCATGGACAGCGCTTTCAGGCCGTCGGCTGAGCACCGCATGATGTGCCGCCCGGTGTCGGTGGAGCCGGTGAACGACAGCAGCGGCACGTCCGGGTGGTCGACGAGCGCCTGCCCGGCGGCCTCCCCGAGGCCGTGCACGATGTTGACCACCCCGGCGGGCACGCCCGCCTCGGTGAGGATCTCCGGCCACAGGCCCGCCGACAGCGGCGTCCACTCGGCGGGCTTCAGCACGAGCGTGCAGCCGGACGCCAGCGCCGGGGCGAGCTTCCAGCTCTCCAGCATGAACGGGGTGTTCCACGGGGTGATCAGCCCGGCGACGCCCGCGGGCGTCCGCACGACGTAGTTGAGCTGGGTGTCGCCGACCCGGTAGGCCTCCTCGCCGAGCGCGACGATCACGTCGGCGAAGTAGCGGAAGTTCTCGGCGGCGCGGCGGGCCTGGCCGCGCGCCTGGGTGATCGGCAGCCCGGAGTCGAAGGACTCCAGCTCCGCGAGGCGGTCCTCGCGCGCCTCGACGGCGTCGGCGACGCGGACGAGGATCGAGGCGCGCTCGCGGTTGCCGAGCGCCGCCCAGGCGGGGAACGCCGCGCGGGCCGCGGCCACGGCCCGGTCGACGTCGGCGGGCCCGCCCGCGGCGGCGGTGGTGTAGCGGGTGTTGGACACGGGGTCGGCGACGTCGAAGACCGCGCCGTCGGCGCTGTCGGCGTACGCGCCGCCGATCCAGTGCCGGATGCGGTCCGGCAGCCCGGCCGGGCGGGCGGGGGAGGAGGGGAGGGACATCGTGCTCTCTTCCGGTTCGGTGCGGGAGGCTGGGGCGGCGGGTCAGATCCCCGCGGTGAGGTCGCCGCCCTGGTCGAGCAGGACTCGGATGCGCGCCCGCGCCTCGTCGGAGGGTGCGGCGAGGGGCGGCCGGACGTGCCCGGAGGGGATGCGGCCCTGCCGCTCCAGCACCCACTTGGCGGGTGCCGGGTTCGTCTCGACGAACAGCACGTCCACGAGGGGGTGCAGCCGGTAGTGCAGGTCGCGGGCGGCGGCGTGGTCGCCCGCCGTCCACAGCTCGTACATGCGGGCGACCGCGGCGGGCGCGAGGTTGGCGACGGCGCTGACGAACCCGGCGCCGCCGAGGGCGAGCAGCGGCAGACACAGCAGCTCGATGCCGGACCAGACGAGCAGTTCGGGCCCGCAGGCGTGCAGGACGCGGGAGAAGTGCTCGAAGTCCTTGGTCGTCTCCTTGATCCCGACGACGTTGTCGAAGTCGGCGAACAGCCGCCGGACGGTCTCGGGCGCGATGTCCACGGCCGTCCGGGACGGCACGTTGTAGATCACCAGCGGCAGGTCGGGGAACTCGCGCGCCACGGTCGCGTACCAGTCGTACAGGGCCCGCTGGGTGGGCCGCGCGTAGTACGGGGTGATCACCAGGGCGGCGTCGGCGCCGGCGTCGCGGGCCGCGGCGGTGATCTCCAGCGTCTCCTCCAGCTTCGCCGAGCCGGTGCCGGGCAGGAACGGGACGCGGTCCGCGACCTCGCCGGCGGCGGTGCGGATCGCGGCGATCCGCTCGGCGGCGGTCTGGCTGCTCGGCTCCCCGGTGGAACCGCCGAGCGAGATCCCGTGCGAGCCGGACTCCAGCTGCCAGCGGACCAGCCCGCGCAGCGCGTCGTGGTCGACGGCGCCGGCGGCGGTGAACGGTGTGACGACGGGCGCGATCGACCCGCGGATCGCGGCCGGATCGGTGCGGAACTTCAACTCATCGCTCCTCGGTTGGGGTTCGTCGGCCGCCGCGGCGCCAGGCCTCGTAGGCCTCCCGCCGGCGCGGCCCGAGCGGGTACAGGCCCTCGACGGGCTCGCCGGCGGCGACGCGCTCGGCGATGAAGCGCTCCTGCGCCTCCTGCTCGGCCGCGTCCTCGGCGAGCCCGCGCACGAGGTCCGGCGGGATGACGACGACGCCGTCGGCGTCGCCCACCAGGACGTCGCCGGGCTGGACGAGCGCGCCCCCGCAGGCGATCGGCAGCCCGGTGTCCCAGGGGACGTGGCGGCGCCCGAGCACGGCCGGGTGCGCGCCCGCGTGGAAGACCGGCAGGTCCAGACCGGCGACGGCGGCGCTGTCGCGGAGCCCGCCGTCGGTGACGACCCCCGCCGCGCCGCGCCGCAGGGCGCGCAGCGCGAGGATGTCGCCGATCGTGCCGGAGGAGGCGTCGCGGCGCGCGTCCATGACCAGCACCTGGCCCGGTCGGAGTTCCTCGACGGCCCGCTTCTGGGCGTTCATGCCACCGCCGTACCGCTCGAACAGGTCCTCGCGGAGGGGCAGGTAGCGCAGCGTGTGCGCGGTGCCGACCATCTTCACCGCGCCGCCCGCCGGGTGGACGCCGTCGACGGTCATGTGCTGGAGGCCGCGCTTGCGTATCTGGGAGCTGAGCGTGGCGGTCGACAGGCTCCGCAGCGCGGTCGCGGTCGCCTCGTCCAGGACGGGCTCGCGCGTGTGGGCCGGGCCCCAGGCATCGGCCCGGACGGCGTCGTCGACCCGGGGCATGGCGCCCCACCCGGGAAGCGGGTCCGCGTCGGCGACCGTGTTGGACAGGCGCCCGGTGGTGGCGGTCCCGGCGGTCACCTCGACCTCGACGACGTCGCCGGGGGAGACGACGGAGGCGCCGGCGGGGGTGCCGGTGAGGATGACGTCCCCGGCTTCGAGGGTGACCAGCCGGGAGAGGTCGGCGACCAGGTCGGCGAAGGGGAACAGGAGCGTGTCGCTGGTGTCGTCCTGGACGACCTCGCCGTTCACCCAGGTGCGGACGCGCAGCGCGCGCGGGTCCAGGCCGCGCGCGTCGAGAAGCCGGGGCCCGAGGGGGGTGAAGCCGTCCGAGCCCTTGGAGCGCAGGTTGGAGCCCCGGTCGGCATAGCGAAGGTCGTGCACGCCGGCGTCGTTGGCGGCCGTCACCCAGCCGACGTGCTCCCAGGCGTCCCGCGGCGCGACGCGGTGCGCGCGCCGGCCGACGACCAGGGCGATCTCGCCCTCGAAGGTCATCAGCTCGCAGCCCGCGGGGCGGTTCAGCGGGTCGCCCGTCCCGGCGAGCGAGGACGGCGGCTTGAGGAAGTAGGACGGCTCGGCGGGGATCCGGCCGCGCTCCTTCGCCCGCGAGGGGAAGTTGAGGTGCACGGCGATGATCTTCGAGGGCCGGTTGCCCAGGGGGTGCGGCACGGGGGCTCTCTCCTGTGACGGGACGGGACCGGACCTCGCGGACGAGGTCACGAAGAAATCGTATATGAAGTCATGCACGATGACGAGAGCAGGGTCGTCCCGACTTCGATCGTTCCAATCGGGGGCCGGACGCGACGGGGGACGAAGCCCCCGTGCAGTATGATCGCAAATCGTATGCGAAATCCTCTAGGAGGTGCTTGACGGATGCGCGACCTCGCCGCTCGCACGTTCACGCCGGACAGCCCGGCGGACGCCCCGCCCGTGCTGCTCGTCCACGGCTTCGGCTCCGACGGGCGGGCCGACTGGATCGAGACCGGGATGGTCGACGCCCTGACCGCGGTCGGGCGGTCCGTCATCGTCCCGGACCTGCCCGGACACGGGGACAGCCCGGCGCCCGCCTCCGCGGGCGAGGCCACCGCGCCCGCCGTCGCCGCCGCCCTGGTGGCGATCCTGGACCGGGCGGGGGCCGAGACGTTCGACGCGGTCGGCTACTCGCTCGGCGCCAGGATCGCGTGGGAGCTGCCGTCGGCCGCGCCGGGGCGGATGGAGCGCGCCGTACTGGGCGGTCTGAGCCCCGTCGAGCCCTTCACCGCCGTCGACATCGACGCGTTGCGGCGCGCCGTCGACGAGGGCACGGAGTGCGACGACCCGTTCACCGGCGCCATCGCGGCCATGGTCAGGGCGCAGGGCGACCGCGCCGCAGGGCTCGCGCTCTGCGTCGAGGGCCTGCGCGCGACGCCGTTCGAGGGCGGCCCGTGGAACGCGAAGGTTCTTCCCGTCTTCGTCGTCGGAGAGAATGATGAGTTGACACGAGGAATCGGCCGGCTCGCCGAGGAGCTCGGCGAGGCGGAACTGGTCACCGTGCCCGGCGCCCACCACGAGGTGCCGGGCGGGCCGCACTGGCGTGTGGCCGTCCTGGACGCGCTGTCGCGGTGACCGGGCCGGCGAACACGTCCGGGGTGCGGGCCGAGGATGAGGAGAACCGGGTGAGTGCCGCGAGGAAGCAGGACCAGACCAAGGAGAGCAAGGCCGAGTTCTGCTACGAGCTGCTGCGGTCGCGCATTCTCGAAGGCACCTACGTGCCCGGATACCGGCTGGTCATCAACCAGCTCGCCCAGGAGACCGGGGTCAGCACGATCCCGTTGCGCGAGGCCCTGCGCCGGTTGCAGTCCGACGGGCTCGTCGAGGTGGTGCGCAACGTCGGCGCCCGCGTCGCGGTCTTCGACGCCGAGCAGGTCGAGCACACGCTGCAGATCCTCGCCCGGCTGGAGGGCTACGCCACCGCGATCTCCGCGCCGCTCATGACGGCCGCGCACATCGACGCCTCCCGCAAGATCAACGACCGGATGGTGGAGGCGCTGGAGGAGTTCGACCCGACCGCGTTCACAGCGCTCAACCGCGAGTTCCACTTCTCGATCTACGAGCACTGTCCGGACGCGCACCTGCGCTCCCTGCTCGAAGCCGAGTGGACCCGGCTGGACCACATGCGCCGCTCGACCTTCAGCTACGTCCCCGGCCGCGCCCGCCGCTCCGTGGTCGAGCACGGGCACATCCTCGACCTCATCACCGGGGGCGGCGACCCGGCCGAGATCGAGCGCATCGCCTGCGCCCACAAGAACGCCACCGCCGACGCGCTCCACAGCGCGCACCCCGTCCCGCACAAGTGACCTTAAGGCCGGACGCGCCGTTCCCACCGGGCGAGGGATGGGGAACGGCGCGTCCGAGTCCTGAACGCCGGCTACACGAGCAGCTGGCCGCCGTCCACCTGGATGACCGCGCCGGTGATGTGGTTCGCCTGGTCGGAGGCGAGGAACAGCACCAGCGGGGCGATGTCGTCCGTCGTGGCGATCCTGCTGAGCGGGATGCGCGACTCCCAGGCGGCGCGGGCCTGCGGGTCGTCCATCAGCCCGGCCGTCATCGGCGTGTGGACGGGCCCCGGCGCGACGCCGTTGACCCGGATGCCGTGGCCGGCGAGCTCCAGCGCGGCGGTGCGCGTGAGGGCGTCCACGGCGGCCTTGGTGGCCTCGTAGTGGCCGAGGCCGGCGGTGGGCTGGCGGGCGCCGATCGAGCTGATGTTGACGATGCGGCCGCGCGTGCCGCTCTCGATCATCTGGCCGGCGACCGCCTGGGTGACGGTGAACGTGCCGCGCAGGTTGACCGCGACGACCGTGTCGAACACCTCCAGGGGCAGCGAGACCAGCGGGCCGCCGCCCGCCACCACGCCCGCGTTGTTGACCAGCACCTCGATCGGGCCGAGCGCCGCGGTCGCCTCCGCGACGCCCGCGGTGACCGAGGCGGCGTCGGTGACGTCCATGGTGACGGCGCGGACGTCCAGTTCCCCGGCGGCGCGCGCGGCGGCCCCGGCGTCCCGGTCGGCGATCGTCACGCGGTCGCCGGCGGCGGCGAACGCGGCGGCGACGGCGCGGCCGATGCCGCTCGCGCCGCCCGTGACGAGGACGGCGCGCCCGGCGCTCACCGGGCCTCCGCGACGATGACGCGCGGGCTGGCGGGCAGGGCGCGGGTCTCCACCGGCTCCCAGCCCGCGGCGGTCAGCCAGCCGCGCACCTCGGCCTCGGGGTAGACGACGGTCCCGTCGATGACCAGGTACTCGCCCGCGTGCAGGGCGTCGATGACGCGCTGGTCGGGGTCGTCGTCCAGGAAGAAGTCGAGCAGGACGAGCGTGCCGCCGGGGGCGGCGGCCTGCCGGGCCCGGCGGATCATCGCCCGGTTCCGCTCGGCGTCGAAGCGGTGGACGACGTGCTCCAGCAGGACGAGGTCGAAGCCCTCGGGGACGTCCCCGGTGAGCGGGTCGGCCTCCACGACCTCGCTGCGTCCGCCGAGACCGGCGTCGAGCAGGGCCTTGCGGGCGAACTCCGTGAACTGGCCGGGCGCGAGGAACGTTCCGTGCGCCTGCCCGGCCGAGCGGAGCGCCTCGACGAGGAACGCGGCGGACAGGCCGCCGTAGTCCAGGATCCGGGAGTAGCGGGTGAAGTCGAAGTTCTCCGCGAGCATCCTGGCGTGCAGCGCGTTGTAGGTCATCACGCCGTTCATGAAAGTCCGCATCCGGTCGCCCGCCAGGTCGAGCGGCTGCGGCTCGGCGCTGGCCGTGGTCGCCCCGAAGCCGAGCCAGTGCGGGTAGCTGATCGCGTCCAGGAAGGCCAGGAACGGGCGCAGGTCGACGCCGTCGCCCTCACCGGACAGGTAGGCCGCGGCGGCGGGGGAGTTGGCGTAGCGGCCGTCCTCCCGCGCCAGCAGCCCGAGGCCGGCGAGGCCGTCGCCGAGGATGCGGGCGGTGCGCTCCGGCATCCCGGCCCGGCCGGCCAGCTCGGCCGCGGTGGCCGGGCCGCCCGCGAGCGCGGCGAACACGCCCGCCTCGCTCGCCGCGAACAGCTGCTTGGCGGCCATGTAGCCGGTGGCGACGCCGAGGATGCCCGAGGGGTCCGGAGAGGAATGCGCCATGGAAGTGGTCTCCTTCAGGTAAGAATATGCCAGATAGTATACGATCGCTGCGTCAGCGGCCAGGGGGCCCGGCCCACGGCCGATCTTCCTCATCGGAGGTCATGATGGAGTTCGCAGAACGGGCGCCGCGCAGGCGCCTCGGCGTGGGCGGCCCCGAGGTCCCGCTCCTGGCGCTCGGCTCCTGGAACACCTGGGACCGCATGGACCGCGACGACGCGGCCGAACTGCTGCGCCTCGCCGTCGACCGGGGCGTCGACCTGTTCGACGTCGCGCACTACAACTTCGGCCCGCACGCTGAGAACGCCCAGACGGACGTGTTGTTCGGGCAGGCCGTACGCGACGCCGGCCTCGCGCGCGAGGACTACATGCTGTGCGGAAAGCTCTGGCTCTGGGAGTACCCCGCGTCCTCGTTCGCCGAACAGATGCGGGTCTCTCTCGACCGCGTCGGCACCGACCGCGCCGACATGGTCGTGGTCGGCGACTTCATGGAGCGCCCGGACCTGCGCGCCGTGGTGACGGACGTGGCCGAGCAGGTGCGCACGGGCGGGTTCGCGCACTGGGGCGTCAACAACTGGTCTGCCGGGGACGTGCTGTTCGCCTGCCGGTTCGCCGCCGCCGAGGGCTTGGTGCCGCCCTCGTTCGCGCAGCTGAAGTACAGCCTGGTCCGCCGGTCCGTGCCCGAGGGGGTGCCGTTCGGGACGCTGTTCACCGGCGAGGGCCTCGCCCTGCAGGCGTCGGACGTCCTGGAGGGCGGGATCCTCGCCGGCAGGCTGCACCCCGAGCGCAAGATCGGCGCCGACCCGGGAGGCATCCGCGACCGGATCCGCGCCGTCGTTCCCGAGGTCGGGCGGATCACCGAGCGCTTCGGCGCCACGCCCGCGCAGCTCTCGATCGCGTACTGCCTGGCCAACCCGGCGGTGGCGAACGTCCTGGTCGGGGTCACGAGGCCGGCGCAGCTGGAGGACAACCTCGCCGCCCTCGCCCTGTGCGCCCGGCGCGGCGACGAGCTGCGCGCCGCCCTCGCCGGGCTGTGGCTGGACCGGGACGTGGTCGACCCGTCGGCGTCCTGGGGCACCGACGCCCCCGTCCGCGCCTGACGCCGGGCGCCCTAGGCCTCGTAGACGACCTCGCCGTCGAGGACGGTCATCGCCACCGGCACCGAGGGCAGGGCCTGCGGTTCCACGGCGAACAGGTCGCCGCCGAGCACGCACAGGTCGGCGGCCTTGCCCGGCTCGATGGAGCCCTTGACGTCCTCCTCCCCGTCCTGCCAGGCGGGCACGGCGGTGTACGCGCGCAGCGCCTCGGCCAGGGCGAGCCGCTGCGCCGCCCCCCGCACCGCGCCGTCGAGGCCGCGGCGGGTGACCGCCGCGGCCATGCCCGCGCGCCAGTCCGGGGTGAGGACGGGGGAGTCGGAGCTGAGGCACAGCGGGACGCCCGCGTCGAGCGCGTCGCGCAGCGGCCAGGCGTCCCGCAGGGCGTCCTCGCCGAGCGCCGCGGCGAGCATCGGCTCGGTGGCCACCGGGATGCCCGCCTGGGTGTTCAACCCGATCCGGTTCGAGGCGAGGACGGTCAGCGTCGCGGGGGCGAGCAGGTCGCCGTGGATGACGTAGTGCCGGGCGTCCCGCCCGTCCCGGCCGAGGGCCGCCGCGCACGCGTCCGCCACGACGCGGGTCGCGCGGTCGCCGGTGGCGTGCACGCCGATCTGGTGCCCGGCGTCGTGCGCCGCGTCGATCATCGCGCGCAGGGCCGCCTCCCGCTCGCCGTCGGAGCCGCCGTCGACCAGCAGGGCGCCGTGGGAGCCGTCGGTGTAGGGGCGGTCGGTCCAGGCGCTGCGCATCGGCGGGATCCCGTCGGCGAAGATCTTCACGCCCGCGACCCGGAACCGGCCGGGGACGCCCGCGGGCGGCGTGAAGTCGCGCAGGCCCGCCAGCAGGTCCGCCGCCGTGCTGCGGCCGTCCAGCTCCCCGAACAGCATCAGCGCGGTGACGCGGGCCTTCAGCCGGCCCTGCGCGGCCAGCTCGGCGTAGTCGCGCAGGGCGCCGGAGCCGAAGCAGCCGCTCGGGCCGCCGTCCTCGCCGGGTCCCAGGCCGGGCTCGGTGTAGCTGGTGATCCCGAGGGAGGCCAGCAGGTCGGCGGTGCGCAGGATCGCGCGGCGCCGGTCCTCGGCGGTCTCCAGCCGCGCCGGCGCCTCGTGCGCGTGCCCGCCGGAGGCGGCCAGCTGGTCCATCAGCAGGTTCGGCCACATCGCGCCGAGCCACACCCCGTGCAGGTGCGAGTCGTTGATGCCCGGCAGCACCGACCCGCCGTCCAGCGGGACGACCCGGGTGCCGGGGCCGATCAGGGGCGCGACCTCGTCCGCCGTGCCCACGCGGGCGATGCGCCCGCCGCGCACCGCGACCGCTTCGGCGAGACGGTCCCGGGCGTCGACCGTGTGGACCCGGCCACCGGTCAGGACGAGGTCGGCGGCGGAAACATCCGGCATATCCTGCTCCAACTCTGGACACCGTCGATGGGCTGCAATTAACGTACACGGAATCAGATACGATTTTGGAGTGCCCGGCCGGGAGGCGCGGGCACACCGGGCCTTCGGAGGTAAACGATGCCCCTGGATCCCGAGGCGCAGCGGATCATCGACCGCACCCCTGCCGAGGACCCGAGCGGCGGCGCCCCGCTGGACGTCGCGGCCATGCGGGAGGGGTTCCGCCGGATGTGGGTGGTGCCGGACGACCTTCCGCACGTGGGCTCCGTGGCCGACACCGCGATCCCCGGCCCGGCCGGCGACATCCCGGTCCGGGTCTACACCCCCGAGGGGGAGGGCCCCTTCCCGGCGTTCGTCTGGTTCCACGGAGGCGGCTGGACGATCGGCGGCCTCGACGAGAACGAGTACTCCTGCCGCGCCGTCTGCGCCGCCGCGGGCGCGGTGGTGATGTCGGTCGACTACCGGCTCGCCCCCGAGAACCCGTTCCCGGCCGCGGCCGACGACGCCTACGCCGCCGTCCGCTGGGTCGCCGAACACGGCGAGCGCATCGGCGCCGACCCGTCCCGCGTCGCCGTGGGCGGCGAGAGCGCGGGCGGCAACCTCGCCGCCGTCGTCGCGCTCAGGGCACGCGACCTCGGCGGCCCGGAACTGGCCCTGCAGGTGCTCGTCTCCCCGGTCGTCGGCCACCCCGACGACGGGCGCGCCTCCTACCGCGAGTTCGCCGAGGGCTACTTCCTCTCCAGGTCCAGCATGGACTGGTTCTTCACCACCTACCCCAGGGACGAGCGCGACCTGGAGGACCCCTACCTGCTGCCCCTGCGGGCCAAGAGCTTCGCCGGGCTGTGCCGGGCGCTCGTCCTCGAAGCCGAGTGCGACGTGCTGCGCGACGAGGGCGAGGAGTACGCCGTGCGGCTCAAGGACGCGGGCGTCCGGACCGACCTCGTCCGCTACGACGGCATGATCCACGCGTTCTTCGGCCCGCTGGCCACCGAGCTGTCGGTGGCGAGGGACGCCCAGGCCCGGACGGCCGCCGCCCTGCGCTCGGCCTTCGGCACGGACGGCGAGTGATGACCGCTCCGGCTCTCGCCCTCGACGGCGTCGCCGTGGACCGGGCCGAGGTCCCGGTCGTGCACGAGGTCACGCTGGACGCCGCCCCGGGCGCGGTCACCGTGATCCTCGGCGCGAACGGCGCCGGCAAGACGACGCTGATGGACGGCATCGCCGGCCTGGCCCCCGTCAGGTCCGGCACCATCCGGCTGGACGGCAAAGCCATCGAGAGGCTCGCCCCCTACAAGCGGGCCCGCGCCGGCCTCGGCTACGTCGAGCAGGCCCGCACCACGTTCCGCACGCTCACCGTCGAGCAGAACCTCGTCGTCTCCCAGCAGGGCGACGGCGACCTCGGCACGGTCTACCGGCTCTTCCCGGAGCTGGAGAAGAGGCGGACCCTGCAGGCCGGGTACCTGTCCGGCGGCGAGCAGCAGATGGTCGTGCTCGGCCGGGCCCTGGTCTCCGCGCCCAAGGTCGTGCTGATCGACGAGATGTCGCTCGGCCTCGCCCCGCTGGTGGTGCGCCGGCTGATGGCCACGGTCGGCGAGCTGGCCGGGATGGGCATCGCGGTCGTGCTGATCGAGCAGTTCGCGAACCTGGCGCTGGACGTCGGCTCCCGCGCCCACGTGCTGCGCAAGGGACGCGTGGTCTTCTCCGGGCCGTGCGGCGAGCTGCGCGGCGACGAACGGCGCCTGCACCGGCTCTACTTCGGCGGGCCGCCGGTGAGCGCCGCCGAGGCGGGCGGCGCCGGGGCGGCAGAGAGCGGGCTCCGATGAACCTGGTCGACAAGCGCGGCCTCGGCACCGGCCTCGGCATCGCGGTGCTCGCCTGCGCGCTGCTCCCGCTGGTGCTGCCGCCGTACTGGATCTACCTGGCGATCAGCGCGGTGATCAGCGCGGTGATCATGCAGAGCTTCGGAGTGATCGTCGGCAGGGCCGGCGTCATGTCGCTGTGCCAGATGTCGTTCGCCGCGATCGGCGCCTGGGTGATGCTGCGGCTGAACGTGGCGGACGCGCCGGGCGGCTTCTACCTGTGGCTGCTCCTCGGCGGCCTCGCCGCGGTGCCCGTCGGCGTCGCGATCGGGCTGCCCGCGCTGCGCATCCGCGGCGTCAACCTCGCCGTCGTCACCTTCGGGTTCGCGGTCAGCACCGACATCGTGCTGAACGTCAACCCGTTCCCCGGCTCGGCCGACCTGACGATGCTGGAGCGGCCCGCCCCCTTCGACACCGACGGCGGCTACTTCGTGTTCACGGTGATCGTGTTCACCGTGCTGGCCGTCGTCCTCGGGATCGTCGGCCGCACCCGGCTGGGGCTGTCCTGGTACGAGCTGCGGCACTCCGAGCGGTCCGCCGCCGCGCACGGCGTCTCGGTGGCGCGCAGCAAGCTCGCCGCCTTCGCGATCAGCGCGTTCGTCGCCGGCATCGGCGGCGGGCTGCTGGTCGGGCAGCTCAGCCTGGTGGTCCCGCAGAACTTCGCGATGGGCCAGTCCCTCGCGCTGTTCGCCGTGGCCATCATGATCGGCCCGCACCATCCGGAGGGCGCCGTGCTCGGCGGGATCTTCGGCGCGGTGATGGCGACGATCATGGAGAAGATCTCGCTGCCGCAGGACTTCGGCGGCGTGCTGTTCGGCGCCGGCGCCCTGCTCGCGCTGCGCAGCGGGCTCAGCCAGACCGACCTGACCCGGATGCGCAAGCGGGAGCGGGACGCCCGGAAGATCCTCAAGGCCGCCGAGGACGCGCCCGCCGCCGACGTGGACGAGCCGCCCCTCCCGGCGCTAGCGCCGCGTGCCGCGGGCGACGGCGCCCCGGTGCTGGCCGTGCAGGGGCTGACCGTCAGGTTCGGCGAGGTGGTGGCGCTGGACGCCGTCGACCTGACCGTCCCCGAGGGAGCGGTCGTCGGGCTCATCGGCCCGAACGGCGCCGGGAAGTCGACGTTCATCGCGGCGGTCAGCGGCTTCGTCGCGGGCTACGGCGGCACGGTCGAGCTGGCCGGGCGGCGGCTGGACGGCCTCGGCCCGAGCCGCCGCGCCGCGCTCGGCCTGCGCCGCACGTTCCAGACCACCGCGATCGCGCCCGAGCTCAGCCTGTACGACTACCTGACGATCGGCTCCGGCCGGCGGCTGCCGCGCCCGGAGGCCGACGAGCTGCTGGAGTTCTTCGGCTGCCCGCCCGGGCAGGTCCCGGTGTCCATCGTCGACGCCGGCACCCGGCGCCTCCTGGACGTCGCCGCCGCGATCGCGGCCCGGCCGAAGGTCGCCCTGCTGGACGAGCCCGCCGCCGGCCAGTCCGCCGCCGAGTCACTGCGCCTCGCCAGGCGCCTGGCGGCCGTGCCCGCGCGGTTCGGGGTGTCGGTCCTGCTCGTCGAGCACGACATGGAGCTCGTCCAGGCCACCTGCGAGCAGGTCACCGTCCTGGACTTCGGCCATGTCATCGCCTCCGGTCCCACCGGCCGGGTCCTGGAGGACCCCGCCGTCCGGGCCGCCTACCTCGGCGCCGCCGACGTCCCGGCGTCCTGACCGTTCCGTCCCCTCCACCCACCCTCCCCGCGAAGCAAGGGCCTCAGCGATGAAGCGCACATACACGACGGCGGCCGCGGCCGCGCTCGCCATCTCACTCACCGCCGCCGGCTGCCAGTCCTCCGGCGGGTCCGACGGGCCGATCAAGGTCGGTTCGATCAACGGCATCACCGGGCTCTTCCAGACCCCGGAAGTCCCGAAGGCCGTCAAGGCGGTCTTCGACGAGGTCAACGCGGCGGGCGGCATCGGCGGCCGCAAGCTGGAGCTGGTCAGCAAGGACGACGCGATGGACCCGGCCCGCGCCAGCCAGGCCGCCCGCGAGCTGATCAAGTCCGAGGGCGTGGTCGCCATGGCCGGGTCGTCCAGCGCCGTGGACTGCGGCCTCAACCGCGCCACCTACGGCAAGGAGAAGATCGTCTCGATCCCCGCGGTCGGCGTCGACCCGTCCTGCTTCACCAGCCCCAACATCGCCCCGGTGAACCCCGGCCCCTACGCGCTCACCACGGCGATGCTGTACTACGCGTCCGAGACGCTCAAGCGCGACAAGGTCTGCATCGACTACACCGTCCTGCCCGGCAGCGGCGGCGGCATCGAGAACGCCATCAAGGAGTGGACGAACCTCACCGGCAAGTCCCTCGCGCACAAGAACCTCGCCGTCGGGCAGGGCGACCCGACCCGCTACCTCGTGGCCGACAAGAACGCCGGCTGCCAGGCCGTCCTGTACAACGCGACCGTCGCGCCCTGGTTCGCGCAGGCCAGGACGCAGGGCATGCAGAACGTCGACTTCCTGCTCGCCGCCAACAGCTACACCGACGCCAACGCCAAGGTGATCCCGGCGGACATGAACGCCTACGCGGGCACCGAGTGGCAGCCCTACACCGACCCGACCCTGCCCGGCAACGAGCGCTGGGCCAAGCTCGTCGACGAGAACGGCATCCAGAAGACGGCGTTCAGCCAGGGCGCCGTCATGGCGGCGGACGTGTTCGTCCAGGTCCTCAAGAGCATCAAGGGCGACATCACCCGCGCGTCGGTCACCAAGGCGTTCAAGGACATGAAGCCGATCAACTACCCGATGGCCGGGAGCCCGTGGGTGTTCGGGCCCGGCGGCGAGCACAGCCCCATCAAGGGCAGCCAGTTCGTCAAGGCGGACAGGGGCGGCTGGAAGGTGCTGCCCGGCGGCTTCACCGTCCCGACCAAGAAGTAGCCGTCCCGCCGCCGGGCGCGCGCGGCACCCTCCGCGCGCGCCCGGCCCCACCCGGAGGTATCCGATGGTGAACTCTGTGATCGCCGGACTGACCAGCGGCGGCGGCTACGCCCTGCTCGGCCTGTGCGTCGTGCTGACCTACCGGCTCGTCGCGGTGGTCAACTTCGCGATGACGGCGGTTGGCGCCATGGGCGCCTTCGTGATGGTGTCGCTCACCGACAAGGGCCTGAACGTCTGGCCGGCCCTGCTCATCGGCGCCGCCACCGCGGCACTGCTGTCCGGGCTGCTCGGCGCCGCGCTCGTCCGCTGGTTCGCCGGGCACCGCGAGCGGACCAAGGCCGCCGTCACCGTCGCGCTCTACGTGGCGCTGACCGCGATCGGCCTGCGGCTGTTCGGCGGCAACAGCACCGGCGCGCACCGCTTCCCGTCCCCGTTCGCCGACCCCGTCTTCACGGTCGGGGGCGTGGTCGTCCCGCAGTCGGTGCTGGTGTCGCTGGGGTTCGCGCTGCTCATCACGCTCGCCGTCGGGCTCATGCTGACCCGCACGCGGCTGGGGCTGAAGCTGCAGGCGCTGTCGGAGCGGCCGAGCACCGCCGAGGTCGTCGGCATCCCCGCCCCGCGGCTCGCCGTGGGGGTCTGGGCCGGAGTCGGCGCGATCACGATGCTGGTCATCGTGCTCGTCGCGCCCCGGCTCGGCGGCGACTACGCCACCCTGGCCGGGCTGATCAGCACGGCGCTGGCCGTCGCGATGGTCGGCGCGTTCCGCAGCCTGCCGCTGACGCTCGCCGGCGGTCTCATCCTGGGCTGCCTCGAGGGCCTGTCGTCCTCCCTCAGCTCCATCCAGAAGTACCAGGGCGTCGTGCCCTTCCTGGTGATCCTCGTGCTCCTGTGGTGGCGCAGCCGCCGCGAGGTCTGGGACACCGCGCACAGCCGATAGAGAAACGAGCGAAGATGCCACAACCGGCCTCCACCAGGGCCGCCGTGCTCCGCGAGCACGGCGCCGAGCTGAGCGTCGAGGAACTGCCGCTGCCCGCCGAGTGCGAGCCCGGCGCCGCGGTCGTCCGGGTCGACTGCGCCACCCTGTGCGCGACGGACGTGCACCTGTGGTCCGGTGCGATGACGTTCCCGGAGATGCTGCCGATCGTCCTCGGCCACGAGATGATGGGGACCGTCTGCGCGGTCGGGCCCGGCACCCGCGACGCCCTCGGCCGCGACGTCAAGGTCGGCGACCGCATCGGCTGGTCGGAGTCGGTCTGCGGCCACTGCTACGGCTGCACCGTGCTGCGCAACCCCGTCGCCTGCGCCGAGCGCGGCTACGGCTTCCTCCTGCGCGCCGACCGGTTCCCCTACGCCACCGGCGGGCTCGCGGGGCACAACTACGTGACGCCCGGAGCGCTCAAGCTCGTCCTGCCGGACGACGTGAAGGACACCTGGGCGGCCTCGGCAGGGTGCGCGGTCAAGACCGTCCTGCACGCCTTCGACCGCGCCGGGGGAGTGCGGCCGGGATCGACCGTCGTCGTCCAGGGCGCGGGCGCGCTCGGGATCGTCGCCACGGCCGTGGCGAGCGTCTCCGGTGCGGGCAGGGTCATCACGATCGGCGCGCCCGATGCCCGGCTGGAGCTGGCCCGGCGCTTCGGGGCCGACCTGACCGTCGGGCTGGACGGCGACGCCGGCTCCCGCGTCGCGGCCGTCATGGAGGCCACCGAGGGCCGCGGCGCCGAGCTGGTCCTCGACCTCGCCGGGGCGCCCGGCGTGGGCGCCGAGGCGGTCGCCATGGCCGCGTTCGGCGGCCGGTTCGTCATCGTCGGCAGTACCGGCCCGCAGCCCGAGGAGCTCGCCCTCGGCGCGATCATGGGTAAGGAGCTGGACGTGCTCGGCTCGCTGAACGGCGACGTCGGCGACCTGCACCGCTCCGTCGAGTTCCTGCGCGGGTTCCAGGACCGCTTCGCCTGGGACGACCTGTTCGGCGCCCCCGGCGGCCTCGGCGACGCGTCCGGCGCGCTCGCCTCGATGGCCCGGCAGGAGCAGGTCAAGACCGTCATCAACCCCAACCGATAGGAGACCCGTGCCCACGCAGATCCCCCGCCGCCGGCTCGGCGCCGCCGGACCCGAGGCGTCCGTGCTGTCCCTCGGCTCCTGGCACACCTACGACCGGATGGACTTCGCCGACTCCGTCGCCATGGTCCGGCACGCCGTCGACTCCGGCATCGACCTCTTCGACGTCGCCGTCTACGGGATGCCCGGCCACCCGCCGGTGTTCACCGACGTGCTGTTCTCCGCGATCGTGCGCGCCGCCGGGATCGCCCGAGACGACTACCTGCTGTCCACCAAGCTGTGGCTGGAGGGGTATCCCGGGCGGTCGCTGCGCGACCAGCTCGCGGGCGCGCTGTTCCGCGTCGGCGCCGACCACGCGGACGTGGCCGTCCTCGGCGACATCCGCCGCGACGACATCGACCTGAGGCGGCTCGCCGAGGACCTCGCCGGGCTGGAGAAGGAGGGCCTCCTCGGCTGCTGGGGCGTCAACAACTGGTCGGCCACGGCGATCCGGACGATCCGCGAGCACGCGCTCGCCGCGGGCTCCCCGGGACCGCAGCTCGCGCAGCTGAAGTACAGCCCGTGCCGGCGCTCCATCCCCGACGGCGAGCCGTTCGCCGCCGTCTTCGCCGAGGGCGTGGCCATGCAGGCGTCGGACGTCCTGGAGGGCGGCATCCTCGCGGGGAACACCAGGCCGTCCCGGCAGATCGGGCGCGACCCGGGGGAGATCCGCCCCCGCATCCTGGAGGCCGCCGAGGGCATCGCCGGGCTGGGCGCCGAACTGGACGCGACGCCGGCGCAGCTGTGCATCGCGTTCACGCTCACGCATCCCGCCACCGCGACCGTCCTGTTCGGCGCGCGCGGCATGAAGCAGCTGACCGACAACATCGCGGCGCTGGACGTGCTGGAGCGCGTCGGCGCGGAGCGGCTGCGCTCCCTGATGGAGCCCTTCTGGGCGGACCGCGACGCGGTCGACCCCGAAGGTCCGTGAGCCGCGGACGGTGAGGCGCGTCCGGACCGGCGGGGGGCGGTCCGGACGCGCCTCGTCGCGCTGCCGCCCGGCCGCCGCGCGCGATCGGGACGGCACCGCCGCAACGGCTCGCGCATCGATCGGATAACGCCGTTCGGGAGCGGGCCCGGGGTCGGGGAGGATGCCGGTGCGCCCGCGCACCGCTTCGAACAGGGGGCGCGCGGCCGTCGCGGCCCCGGGAAAGCACGGACCCGCGTCCCGTGGGTTCGCGGTGGCAGGACGCCGGCCGAGGTCCCAGCATGGAAAGGATGGTCGTGGTGATTTCCGCGCCACGCAGGCGCAGGTCGCCGCCGTGGTTCGGGACGGAGACGAGGCGCGCCCTCGTCGCCGGTGCGGTGGTCGCGGGGCTGGCGCTCCTCGCGGGCTGGCCGTACTGGCGCGACCATCCGGCCGCCGCCGCGATCACGCTGGTCAGCTGCGCCGCCATCGCCGTGGTGGGCGTGCTGCTCGCGACCGGGCCGCGCACCCGCCGCACCGGGCTGCTGTTCGCGGCCGCGTCGGTGTTCTGGGCGGTCAACTGGGCCGCGAGCTGGGACGCGACCGTCGGGCCCATCATGTCGCCCTACGCCCAGGCCGACTTCTACCTCGCACTCGCCGTCGGCGTCCTGCTCTACCCCGGCGGGCGGCTGGAGTACCTGGGTGACCGGATCTGGACGGTCGTGGCGTGCGTGGTCCTGTGGGGCTGCCCCACCGCGCTGTGGGTCACGTCCGAGCCGGAGTGGGCCGCGTTCCGGGGCGAGTCGGTGTGGTGGCCCGCCCTCTACCCCGACCTGGAGGTCTTCAAGGTCGTCCTGCAGGTCTCCGCCGCGCTCTACCTCCTTCTTGCCCTCTCGTTCGCCGTCGTCCTGCTGCTGCGGCTGCCGCGGATGGGCCGGTTGCGGCGCCTCCTCGCCCTGCCCGTGACGGTCGCGATCGGGTTCGTCGGCGTCTCGGCGGCGTTCACGCAGAAGCCGATCATGGAGGCGTCGATCCCGCTGGACGACCTGCTGCACGTCTACGTGGTCCAGGGCGCGGTCGTCGTGCTCGTCCCGCTGACGCTGCTCGCCTCCGGGCTGCGGGTCCGCCTCGCGGAGCTGACCGTCGCGGGACGGATGCTCCGGCTGACCGCCCCGGTGTCGGTGGAACGGGTCCGCGACGCGTTGCGCGACGTCCTGCACGACCCGACCCTGGAGCTCTGGTTCTGGGCGCCGACGGAGGGCACCTACGTCGACACCGCCGGGCGCCCCGTCGACCTGGACCCGGACACCGGCGGCGCGGACGACGGCCCGGCGGACGACGCTCCGGCGGGCGACGGCGGGCGCTGGCGGCACCGGGTGCGCGGCGCCGCCGGGGCACCGCTCGCCGTCGTCGAGCTCGGCGGCGCGCTGCGCGACCACGGCTCCCTCGTGGAGGCCGCGCTCGTCGCGGGTGGCCGGGCACTGGAGACCGCGCAGCTCCAGGCCGGCGTGCACGCGGGTCTCGAACAGGTCAGGGCCGCCTACCGGCGCCTCGTGCGGGCCGAGACCGCCGAGCGCGCGCGGCTCGCCCGCGACCTGCACGACGGCGCGCAGCAGCGGCTGCTGGCGCTCGGCGCGATGCTCGGCACGCTGGAGGCCGTCACCGGCGACCCGGCGGTCAAGGAGCACGCCCGCGCCTGCCGCGCCGAGCTGAAGGAGGCCCTCGCGCAGTTGCGGGCGCTGGCCCGGGAGGTGCAGCCGGCGCTGCTCGTCCAGGACGGCCTCGGCCCTGCGCTGGAGGTCGTCGCCGAGCGGCTCGGCACCCGCGTCGCGCTCGACGTCACGCCGCGCCGCTTCTCCCGCGAGATCGAGTCCACGCTTTACTCCGCGCTGTGCGAGACGCTGTCGTACGCTGTCGAGCGCGCGTGTGCCACCCGGGTCTTCGTACGGGTCGGCGAGGAGGACGGGCGGGTGGTGGCCGAGGTGGGGCTCGACGGCGCCCGCCCCGGTGGCCCCGCCGATGATCCCGCCGCCGACCTGGCCGGTCCCTCCGGCCGGATCAGGGCGCTGCGCGGAGAGATGGAAGTCGGCGGCGGCCCCCGCGCGGGCATGACGGTAAGGATGGACCTGCCATGCGAGTAGCCGTGGCGGAGGACAGCGGAATCTTCCGGCAGGCTCTGGTCACCCTTCTCACCACGGTCGGGATCGAGGTGGTGGTGTCCGCGGGCTCCGGCGAGGAGCTGCTGGCCCACGTCGCCGACGACCCGCCCGACGTCGCCATCGTCGACCTGCACATGCCGCCCACGTTCACCAACGAGGGCGTCGTCGCGGCGCGCCGGCTCCTGGAGCGCCATCCCGGCCTCGGCGTCCTGGTCCTGTCGGCCTTCAACGAGACCCCGCAGGCGATGGAGCTGTTCCGCGGCAGGCCGCGCGGCGTCGGATACCTGCTGAAGGACCACGTCACGGACGTGGAGAACCTGCGCTCGGCGCTGGAGCGGGTCATCCGCGGCGAGGTCGTCATCGACCCCGACGTGGTGACCAGGCTGGTCGAGGCGCGGCACCGCGAGCAGGAGCTGTCCCGGCTGTCGGGGCGCGAGCGGGAGGTCCTGGAGCTGATGGCGGAGGGGCACTCCAACGCCGGCATCGGCAGGCGGCTGCACCTGTCCGCCCGTACGGTCGAGGACCATGTGCGGGCCATCTTCGCCAAGCTCAAGATCACCACGCCCGGCGGGCCGCCCGGTCCCCAGGACAGCAACAAGCGCGTGCTCGCCGTCCTGACCTGGCTGCGCGCCGCCGAGACCCGCTGACCGGAACCGGACACCCCGGCGCGCGGCCGCCGCCGCCACCCGCGTCCCGCGCATCGATCGGGTAACAGGCCCTCGCGCCGGACGGCGGCGGTGGGGAAAACTGCCTGTGCGAGTCCGGTCGCGTCAGGTGACCCCGGTGGTGGCCCCCGCACGCCACCGCGAGGCACCACGGGCCCGTACACGGGCTCGTGACGCGGCCGTTCCCGGCACGTTCCCATGCTCCCGGCGCCGCCCTGCGCGCACATCCGGGAAACCCCCCTTCCGGGGCGGTGGTTTCCCGGGACGACAACGGAAGGATCGCGGTGAGGCCCGTCCTCCGGTGGCCGCCGTGGCTCGGCGCACGGGTCCGCCGCGCCCTGGCCGCGGGCGCGGCGGTCGCGGGCGCGGCGCTGGCCTGCGGCTGGCCGCACTGGCGCGCCCAGCCCGCCGCCGCCGCGGTCACCCTGGTCTGCTGCGGCGGGTTCGCCGTCGCGGGCGGGCTGTTCGCGGCGGGGCGGACCGGCCGGCGCACCGGCGCGGCGTTCGTCGCCGCCGCCGCGGCGTGGGCCGTCACCTGGGCGGCGGCCTGGAACACCGGCGCGGCGCCGCTGGTGTCGGTGTTCGCGCAGTCGGTGTTCTTCGCCGCGATCGGCGTCGGCGTCCTGCTGTACCCGGCCGGGCGGCTGGAGGGCGCCGCCGCGAGGCTGTGGACCGCCGCCGCCGTCGTGATCATGGTCGGCGGGCAGGCGCTGCTGTGCGCGGTCTCCCGGCCGGCCTGGAACGGCTTCGCGGCGTCGGTGGCCTGGCCGGCGCTGCGTCCCGAGCACGAGGTGTTCCACGGCGTCCAGCGGGGACTGGCCGCCGCGATGACCCTGCTGGCCGGCGCCCTCGTGGTGATCCTGGTGGCCCGCCTGCCGCGCACGGGGCGGCTGGACCGCGCCCTCACCGTTCCCGTCGCGGTCGCCGTGACGTTCGGCGTCTCCGGCGCCCTGGTGGTGCAGAGCACGCTCATCGGCAGCGACGCGGAGCTGGCGGACGTCCTGGACGTCTACCTCTTCCAGGGCGTCTTCGCCACGGTGCTGCCGCTGGCGTTCCTCGGCACCGCGCTGCGCGCCCGGCTGGCCGAGCTGACCGTCGCCGAGCGGATGCAGCGCCTGCTCGTCGGCCCCCTCTCGGTGGCGCGCGTCCGCGACGCGCTCCGCACCGTCCTCGGCGACGGCGCCCTGGACCTGTGGATGTGGGCGGACGGCGGCTACGTCGACGTCGACGGCCGCCGCATGCGCGCCGCGCCCGCCGGAGGCGCCGCGGGACGCCGGCGGCACCGGGTCCGCACGTCCGGCGGCGAGCCCCTCGCCACCGTCGACCTCGACGCCGCGCTCGGCGACCACGAGCCGCTCGTCGAGGCGGCGCTGGTCGCGGGCGGCCGCGCGCTGGAGACCGTGCGCCTCCAGGCCGCCGCGCAGGCCAATCTGGAACGGGCGCGCGAGGCGCGCGAGCGTCTGGTGCGCATCCAGGCGGCCGAGCGCGAGCGCCTCGCCGCCGACCTGAAGCACAGCGCGCAGCAGCGGCTCCACGCCCTGGAGGAGATGCTCGCCCGGCTGGAGGACGCGGCGGCCGACCCGCGGGCCCGCGAGCAGGCCCGCACCTGCCGGCGCGAGCTGGCCGAGGCGGTCGCCGAGCTGGAGGCCCTGGCCCGCGGCATGCACCCGGCGATCCTCGCCGACGCGGGGCTGGGCCCGGCGATGGAGCTGGTCGCGGCCCGCACGGCCGTCCCCGTCCATCTCGACATGCCCGCGGGCCGGTTCCCGCCCGAGATCGAGTCGACCCTCTACTTCGCGCTCTGCGAGGCCCTCACCAACGCCGTCAAGCACGCCCGGGCCGACGCGATCCACCTGGCCGTCCGCCCGGGGCCGGACGGGATCGCCGCCGAGGTGCGCGACGACGGCGTCGGCGGCGCCGCCCCGGACCCGGGCGGCGGCCTGGCGGGCCTCACCGACCGCGTCCGCGCGCTGCGGGGCCAGGTCACCGTCGAGAGCCCGCCGGGTGAGGGCACCACGGTGCGCATCGTCCTGCCGTCCGGGGGCGGCGCCTGACCCGGCGGGCGCGCCGCGCGGTCAGGCGGGGGCGTTGCGGACGATCGGCAGGAGGTAGCGGCGGGCGAAGTCGCGCGCGCCCGCGTCGTCGAGGGGGATGTGGCCGTCCGGGGTGAGGACGAGGGAGTGCGTGAGGCGCACCAGGATCTCCGCGACGACCTCGGGGTCGACGTCCGCCGGGGCGGCGCCGAGGCGCTGCGCGGTGCGCAGCCGGCCGGCGAGGTAGCCGCGGGCGGCGGCGAGCAGGGGCCCGGCCCTGACCGTGGCGTGCGGCAGGAACAGCTCGGGCTCGACGACCATGAGGCGGGTCATGAGCCGCTGCTCGCGGCTGATGCGCAGGGCGACGGCGAACCCCTCGACGAGCCGCTCCTCCAGGGTGGGCAGCGCCGCGACGGCCTCGTCCAGTTCGGCGAAGAAGCGCCGCGCCTCCCGCAGCAGCACGCCGGTGAGGAGGTCGCCCTTGGTCGGGAAGCGGCGGTAGATCGTGGCGCGGCCGAGGCCGGACTCGCGCGCGACGTCGTCCATGGTGGTGCGGCGCGGCCCGTAGGTCTCGAAGGACCGCAGGGCGGCGTCCAGGATGCGGTCGGTCCGCGGCTCGCTCTGCGGGCCGCCGGTGAGCAGGCTCCGCAGGAGTTCGTCGTCGCTCGTCATCGTGCGGCCGACTCTAGCCGCCACGCGCCCGCCCGGCCGAGCGACGGCGCGGGGCGGGGGAGTCGGGGCGTCGCATGGGCCCTCGCCGGTGGTGAGTGAGGGCGGGGGCAAGGGCCCGGGGTGCGGACGGCGGGTTCAGCGTGCGGAGAGAGCGTCGAGGGCCTGCTCGGTGGTCGGGTGTGCGATGAGGTGCCGGTCCAGGCCGCTGCGTTCGATGATCGTGCGGAACCGGCGCTCCGGGCGGGCCAGGACGAGCTCGCCCCCGGCCCCGTGGGCGGCCTTCCACAGGGTGATCATCGCGTTCAGTCCCGAGGAGTCGCAGAAGCTCACCTCGCCCACGTCCAGGACGATCAGCGGCGGACCGCTCATGGCCCGCATGTCGGCCAGGACGTGCTCGCGCAGCGCGTCGGCCGTCAGGATCGTGAGCTCTCCCTCCGCCTCGACCAGCAGGCAGGGCCCGCGGACGTCGCTGCGGACCCGCAACGGATCGATGGGGGTTCCCTCCGGCGTCTCGCCGGCTCCGATGGACATGACGATCACCTCCCGTAGTCACAAGATTGCGCAAGACTGCGGAGTACCCATGAAAGGGGAGGTCATGCGGGTTCCCGGGCGGACCTGCCGGCGCCCGCCCGGAAACCCCCGAGGGCGAAGGTCAGGCGACGTCGCGGCGGCGGAACGCGGCCAGCCCGGCCGCCGCCAGGACGGCCGCCACCGCGGTGAGCGCGAGGAGGGGGAGCGGGTCGGCGCCGGCGCCGGGCAGCTTCGGGGTGTGGGTGAAGGGGGACAGGTCCATCACCGCCTGCGGGAGGCCCAGCAGCGGCCCCACCTGGCCGAGGAGCAGGAAGACCGCGAGGACGCCCCATGCGGCGGACGTCGCGCGGGGGAGTGCCCCGAACAGCAGCATCGCGGCCGCGGCGACGACCCAGACCGACGGGAGCTGGGCCAGCGCCGCGCCGAGCTGGCGGGGGAGCTGACCGGCCAGGTCGCCCGATCGGGCGCCGTGGACCAGGCCCACGGCCAGCCCGGTGGCGGTGAGCATGACCACCGTCCCCGCGACGGTGCCGGCCAGGGCGGCGACGGCCCAGCGGGTGCGGCCGACGGCGGTCGCGAGGACGGGCTCCAGGCGCCCGCCGCTCTCCTCCGCGCGCAGCCGCAGGACGCTCTGCACCGCGTAGGCGGCGGTGAACAGCGCCATGAGACCCATGGCCGTGGCGAGGAACGCGTCCGCGACGTCCTGCTGGCCCCCCATCTTGCGGATGTCGTTCAGGACGGCGTCGCTTCCGTTGACCAGGTCGCCGACGCCGTCCGCGACGCCGCCGATGGCCAGCCCGTACACCAGGAACCCGGCGGCCCAGCCGAGCAGCGTCCCGCGTTGGAGCCGCCACCACAGGGTGAACGGGCCGCGCAGGGACTGCGGGGCGTGCGCGGGGCCGAGGGACGGCGCGAGGATCCCGGCGCCGAGGTCGCGGCGCTCGGTCAGCAGGTAGGCGGCGGCGACCAGCAGCACGAACGCGGCGAGAGGGAGCAGCAGGACGGCCCACTGCTCGTCCGCGCACGGGCGGAGGCGCTGCGCCCAGCCGATCGGCGACAGCCACGACAGCCAGTGCGCCGAGCCCGCGTCGGCCACGGCGCGCAGCAGGTAGGCCGCGCCGAGGACGGCGAGCGCCAGCCCGTTGGCCAGGCGCGAGGTCTCGGCGAGCTGGGCCGTGAGCGCCGCGACGCCCGAGAACACCAGCCCGGCGCCGAACCAGGACAGCCCGAACGCGACCGAGCCGGCCACCGGCAGCCCGAACAGGATCATGACGAGGGCGGCCGCGGCGGCCAGGGTCCCGGCGGCGGTCACGGCGGTCAGGAGCGCCGCGGTGAGCGGCGCGCGGCGCCCGACGGCGGCGGCGCCGACCAGCTCCAGCCGGCCGGCCTCCTCCTCGGCCCGCGTGTGCCGGACGACGAGCAGGACGCACATCACCGCGGTGAACGCGGCGCCGGTCGCGCCGACCCGCCACGCGCTGAGCCCCGCGACGCTGCCGTCGTTCAGGACGGGCCCGTAGAGCGCCCGCGTGGACGGGTTGTCGTTGATGCCGCGCGCGAAGCCCGCGAGCGCCGAGGGCGTGTCGTACTCGTGCTTGAGGCTGTAGACGGTGCTGGAGACGAGCGCGGTGAGCCCGTAGATCCAGGCCGGCATCATGACGCGGTCGCGGCGCAGCCAGCTCTTCAGCAGCATGCCGGTGCCGGTGAGGCCGCCGTCGCGGCCGGCGGCCCACGCCGGGGCGTGCAGGGTCGTGGCGGTCATCTGGCGGTCTCCCTGGCGAGGTCGTCCTCGTAGTGGCGCAGGAACAGCTCTTCGAGCGTGGGCGGCCGGCTCGACAGGGTCCGCACGCCGATCCGGGTGAGCTCCTTGAGCGCGGCGTCCAGCTCGGGGGTGTCGACCTCGAACGTGATGGTGTTGCCGTCGATGCGGACGTCGTGCGCCCCCGGCAGCGGGACGCCGTCCGGGGCCGCGGCGAGCTCGGCGTGGATGGACGTGCGCGTCAGGTGCCGCAGCTCGTCGAGCGTGCCGGTCTCGACCGTCCGGCCCTTGCGGATGATGGTGACGCGGTCGCAGAGCGCCTCGACCTCGCTGAGGATGTGGCTGGACAGCAGGACGGTGCGCCCGTCGCGCCTCTCCTCCCGCACGCACTCCTGGAAGACCTCCTCCATGAGCGGATCGAGGCCGGAGGTCGGCTCGTCGAGGATGAGCAGCTCCGCGTCGGACGCGAACGCCGCGACGAGGGCGACCTTCTGCCGGTTGCCCTTGGAGTAGGCGCGGCCCTTCTTCTTCGGGTCGAGCTCGAAGCGGTCGAGGAGCTCGTCCCGCCGGTTCCCGTCGAGCCCGCCGCGCAGCCGCCCGAGCAGGTCGATGACCTCGCCGCCGGACAGGTTCGGCCACAGCGTGACGTCGCCCGGGACGTAGGCGATGCGGCGGTGCAGGGCGGTGGCGTCGCGCCACGGGTCGCCGCCGAGCAGGCTCGCGTCCCCGGAGTCGGCGCGCATCAGCCCGAGCAGGACGCGGATGGTCGTGGACTTCCCGGCGCCGTTGGGGCCGAGGAACCCGTGCACCTCGCCGGTCGCCACGCGCAGGTCGAGGCCGTCGAGCGCGCGCGTCGGGCCGAACGTCTTGACCAGGCCCTCGGCCCGGACCACGTCATTCATCGTCGTCTCCCTTGAGACCGGCCTCGTACTGGTCCATCGCCGCGTGGGCGCGCGCGACGGTCTCCCGTTCGAGCAGGCGGTCGTCGAAGATCTCCAGGACCGCGCGGCGCAGCCGGAGCGACCCCTCGGGGGTGAAGGTGTCGGCGCCGAGGACCCGGCTGAGGTGCTGGTGCAGCACCTCGATCCCCGTCGTCATCGCGACGATCGCGGCGGCGTAGGCCCGCGCGTCGCGGGTGGTGGGCGCGAAGGTTCCGGGCGGCGGGTCCGCCATGTACCGCTCGGTCACCGCGACCAGGTCGTCGAACATGCGGGCCGCCGCCGCCGAGCCGTCGACGAGCGCGCGTGCCAGGTAGCGCCGCACGGGAAGGTCGGCCTGGACGGCCGCGGCCAGGAAACCGGGGTCGCCCATCGCCCGGCCGGCGGACGTCGAGCTGAGGTCGCGGACCGTGTCGAGCGCGTAGGCGTCGCACGCCTCGCGCAGTTCCTCCTTCGAGCCGAAGTGGTGCTGGACGAGCCCCACCGAGACCCCGGCGGCCTCGGCGATCCCGCGGAACGTCGCGCCCCTCATGCCGTGCTCGGCGAACTGCAGCAGCGCCACGTCACGGATCTTGGCCCGCGCCGTCAGGTCCTCGGGCGCCGGGCCCGCGGCGGTCCTCGCCATTCTCGCCTCCAATACAGATGTCCGGCTTCCAATATGTATGTATACCATACGTCTGTATTGGCGACGGGTGCGAGAGGGCGCGGCAGGGATTGAGGGAGTGAGTTAGCTTAGGCTAGCCTTACTTCGTGGTTTCCCCCGCGCGAGAACGCCCGCCGAAATCCCCGGAACGGCAGGGGCCGTCGCGCGGCGCGCATCCCTTCGGGACGGCCCTGCTCGCGGCGGCGCTGCTGCTGACGGTCGCGGCCAGCCTCGCGATCGGCGCCGGTGACGTCCCGATCGCGGACGTGCTTCCCGGGGTGTTCTCCCCGGACGACGGCTCCCGGGCGCAGCTGATCGTCCACGAGCTGCGCCTGCCCCGTACCCTCCTCGGCGTCGCCGTCGGCATGGCGCTCGGGCTGGCGGGCGCGGTGATGCAGGCGCTCACCCGCAACCCGCTCGCCGAACCGGGACTGCTCGGCGTGAACGGCGGCGCGGCCCTCGCGGTCGTCCTCGTCATCGCCGCGTTCCGCGTCGACGACCTGCTCGTCTACGTGTGGGCCGCGTTCGCCGGGGCGGCGGGCGCGGCGGTCCTCGTCCACCTGATCGGCGCCCGGGGCCGCGGCGGCGCCTCCCCGGCGCGGCTGGTGCTCGCCGGGGCCGCCGTGAACGCCGTCTTCAGCGCGATGACGGCCGGCGTGATGCTCTTCACCCCGCGCACCTTCGGCGGCTTCCGGTTCTGGCAGGTCGGTTCGCTCGGCGGCCGCGACATGCCGGTCTTCCTGCGCGTCCTGCCGTTCATCGTCGCCGGGACGCTGCTGGCGCTGGCGCTCGCCCGCCCGCTCAACGCCCTCGGCCTCGGCGACGATGCGGGCCGCGCCCTCGGCTCCAGCCCCGGCCGGACGAGGGCGCTCGGGGCCCTCGCGGTGGTGCTGCTGTGCGGGGCCGCGACGGCGGCGGCCGGGCCCGTCACGTTCCTCGGGCTGGCCGTCCCCTTCGTCGTCCGGACGGCGGTCGGCCCGGACCAGCGGCTCGTCCTGCCCTACTCGCTGCTCCTGGCGCCCGTCCTGCTGCTCGGCGCCGACATCCTCGGCCGCGTCGTCGCGCCCGGAGAGCTGGAGACCGGCATCGTCACCGCGTTCCTCGGGGCGCCGCTGTTCGCGGTGATGGTCCGCAGGGGGAGGACGCGCGACCTATGAGAGTCATCCGTGCGGCCGGGGTGTCGCTGCGATGGGAGCCGCGCACGGCGGCGGTCTGCGGCGTGCTGGCGGCGGTGGCCGCCTGCGCGGCCGTCCTCGTGGTCGGCTCCGGTGAGTTCCCCATCGCGCCGCCGGACGTGGTGCGCGTCCTGCTCGGCCGGGGAGACCAGGCCACCGAGTTCATCGTCACGACCCTGCGCCTGCCCCGCGCCGTCACCGGCCTGCTCGCCGGTCTGGCGCTCGGCCTGTCCGGGGCGATCTTCCAGAGCATCTCCCGCAACCCCCTCGGCAGCCCCGACCTCATCGGCTTCACGACCGGGTCGGCGACGGGCGCGCTGCTGCAGATCCTGGTGTTCGGCGGCGGCGCGGTCGCGATCACCGCCAGTTCGGTCGCGGGCGCGGTGCTGACCGCGCTCGCGGTGTACCTGGTGGCCTACCGCCGGGGCGGCGGCGTGCACGGCGTCCGGCTCGTGCTGATCGGCGTCGCGGCGGCGGCGATGCTGGAGGCGCTCAACTCCTACCTCATCACCCGCGCCGAACTGCGCGACGCCTACGAGGCCGCGTTCTGGCTCACCGGCAGCCTCAACGGGAGGGACTGGAGCCAGGCCGTCCCGCTCGCGCTCGCGCTGGCCGTGCTCGTCCCCGCGGCGCTGCTGCCGGCCCGGTCGCTCGGCATGGGCGAGCTCGGCGACGACGCCGCGCGGGCGCTCGGCGTGCCCGTCCAGCGGACGCGGGCGCTGCTGACGGTCGCCGGGGTGGGGCTCGTCGCGGCGGCGACCGCGGCGGCAGGGCCCGTCCCGTTCGTGGCGCTCGCCGCGCCGCAGCTCGCCCGGCGGCTGACCCGCCGCCCCGGCGCGCAGCTGCTGCCCGCCGCGCTGACCGGGGCCGCGCTGCTGGCGAGCGCGGACCTCGTCGCGCTGCACCTGCCGGTCGCGGTGCCGGTCGGCGTCGTCACCGGCGTCCTCGGCGGCGCGTACCTGGCGTGGCTGCTGTCGGTGCCCGGGCGGCGTTGACGGAGCGGATCACCACAATTAGGTTAGCCTTACCTAATTTGAAGGGAGTTCCGTGCTGACCTGGGATGAGCTCCACGCCGCGCTGGCCGAGGTGCTGGGCGAACGCGCGGAGGCGGACGACAACCTCATCGAGCTGGGCATGGACTCGATCCGGCTCATGCAGCTCACCGGGCGGCTCCGGTGCGAGGGCATCGAGATCCGCTTCGCCGAGCTGGCCGAACGTCCGACGCTCGCCGGGTGGTGGGACCTGCTCGCGGAGAAGGGCCAGGTGGAGGCCTCGGCCGGGCCCGCCCCGGAGGCCGGCGAGCCCGCCGCCGAATCCGGCGAGCCCTTCCCGCTGGCGCTGATGCAGCACGCGTACTGGATCGGCCGCGACTCCGGCCAGGAACTCGGCTCCGTCGCCGCCCACCTGTACGTCGAGCTGGACGGGCGCGCGATCGACCCGTCCCGTTTCGAGCCGGCCGTGGACGCGCTCGTGCGGCGGCACCCGATGCTGCGCGCCGCCGTCCGCGACGACGGGACGCAGCGGATCCTGCCCGAACGTCCCGGGCCGCTCGTCACCGTCCACGACCTGCGCTCGTCGGACGACCCGGGCGCCGAGCTGGAGCGCGTCCGGGACGAGATGTCGCGGCAGCGGCTCCCCATCGAGGACGGCCGCGTCTTCGACGCCCGGCTCAGCCTCCTCCCGGGCGGTGCCGCGCGCCTCCACCTGGACGTCGACATGGTCGCCGCCGACGCGATGAGCTACCGCGTCATGCTGGCCGACCTCGCCGCGCTGTACGAGGGCGAGGCCCTCGCGCCGATCCGCTACGGCTACGCCCGGTACCTCGCCGACGACCCCCGCGCGCAGGCCCGCGCCGCCGACCGCCGCTGGTGGGCCGACCGGCTCGCCGACCTCCCCGGGCCGCCCGAGCTGCCGGTCGTCCCCCGGCCGGGGAACCGTGTCGAGCGCAAGCACCACTGGCTGCCACCGGACGGCAAGGACCGCTTCATCGCGCGCGCCCACGCCGAGGGCGTCACCCCCGCCATGGCGCTCGCGGCGGTGTTCGCCGAGGTGATCGGCGCCTGGTCGGCGACGCCGCGGTTCCTGCTGAACCTGCCGCTGTTCCACCGCGAGCCCGTCCACCCCGACGTGGACAGGGTCGTCGGCGACTTCACCGGGTCCATCATGCTGGAGGCCGACCTCACCGAGGACCTTCCGTTCGTCGCTCGCGCCCGCGCCCTCCAGGCGAACCTGCACACCGCCGGAGCGCACAGCGACTACTCGGGGCTGGAGGTGCTGCGCGACCTGTCGCGGCTGTGCGGGGAGCAGGTGCTCGCCCCGATCGTCTACACGAGCGCCCTCAACCTCGGCGAGCTGTTCGGCGACCGCGTCCGCGAGCTGTTCGGCGAACCCGGCTGGATCATCTCGCAGGGCCCGCAGGTGCTGCTGGACGCGCAGGTGACGGAGGTGTCCGGCGGCCTGCTGCTGAACTGGGACGTGCGCCTGCCCGCGTTCCCGGACGGCGTCGCGGAGGCGATGTTCGACGCCTACACCGCCGCGGTCACCCGGCTCGGCGCGCCCGGCGCCGCCTGGGACACGCCCCTCGCCATCGCCGCCACGCCCGCGCAGCTCCGCGTCAGGCACGGGCTGAACGCCACGCCCGCCCCACCGGCGCGCACGCTGACCGAGGGCTTCTTCGAGCACGCCGCGCGCCGCCCGGGTGCCCCGGCCCTGCACTGGGGCGACGACGGGACGATGACCTACGGCGAGCTCGCCGGCCGCGCCCTGCGCATCGCGTCGGCGCTGGCGGCCGAAGGGGTCCGCCCCGGCGACCGGGTCTCGGTCGAACTGCCGAAGGGGCCCGGCCAGGCCGCCGCCGTGCTCGGCGTGCTGGCGACCGGCGCCGCCTACGTCCCGATCGGCCCCGAGCAGCCGGAGGCGCGGCGTGCGAGGATCCGCGCGAGCGCGGGCGTCGCCGCCTCGCTCACCCCGGGGGGCGTCGCCGAGGCCGATCCGCTGCCCGGGCCGCTCGCGGTGCGGCCCGACCAGGTCGCCTACGTGCTGTTCACCTCCGGTTCGACGGGGGAGCCCAAGGGCGTGGAGGTCTCGCACGGCGCGGCGATGAACACCATCGGCGACCTGGTCGAGCGGTTCGCGATCGGGGAGGACGACGTCACCTTCGCCGTCTCGGCGCTCGACTTCGACCTGTCGGTGTTCGACCTGTTCGCCGCCTGGCACGCGGGCGGCGCGGTCGTCGTCCCGGGCGAGGACGAGCGGCGCGACGCCGCCCGGTGGGGCGAGCTGGTGCGGCGCTGGTCGGTGACCGTCCTGAACTGCGTCCCGTCCGTCCTGGAGATGCTGCTGCGCGCGGGCCGGGCGGAGAGCCTGCGACTCGTCCTGCTCGGCGGCGACTGGGTGGGGACGCACCTGCCCGGGTTGCTGCGGGAGAACGCGCCGGGCTGCCGCTTCGCGGCGCTCGGCGGCACGACCGAGACGGCGATCCACTCCACGGTGCAGGAGGTCGCGGGCGACGTACCGGCCGACTGGCACGCCGTCCCGTACGGGGCGCCGCTGCGCGGGGTCGCGTGCCGGGTGGTGGACGAGCTGGGCCGCGACCGCCCCGACTGGGTCACCGGCGAGCTGTGGATCGGCGGCGCCGGTGTCGCGGACGGCTACGTCGGCGACCCGTCCCGGACCGCCGACCGGTTCGTTCTCCGGGAGGGCACGCGCTGGTACCGGACCGGCGACCTGGCCCGCTACCGCCCCGATGGGACCATCGAGTTCCTGGGCCGCCGCGACCACCAGGTCAAGGTGCGCGGATTCCGGATCGAGCTCGGCGAGGTCGAGGCCGCGCTGCGCGACCACCCCGCCGTGGAGCGCGCCGTCGCGCTCCTGGCCGGCGGCCGGCTCGCCGCCGCCGTGGCGGCGCCCGCCGGCACCGACCGGGACGCCGTGCTCGCCCGCGTCCGCGACCTGCTGCCGCCGCACATGGTCCCGGAACTGCTCGTGCGCGTGGACGAGTTGCCGCTCACCGCGAACGGCAAGGTGGACCGCAAGGCCCTCACGGACCTCGCCGCGGCCGAGGCCGGTCAGGCGACCGCCGCCCATGCCGAGCCCGAGACGTCACTGGAGAAGGTGCTGGCCCGGATCGCCGCCGAGGTGCTGGGGAGGGAACGCGTCGGCGCGGACGCCGACTTCTTCGCCCTCGGCGGCGACTCCGTACTCGCGACCACCGTACTCGCGCGGCTGCGCGAGGCGCTCGACACGACGGCGCTGCCCGTCCGCGTCCTGTTCGCCGAGCGGACGGTCGCGCGGATCTGCCGCCGCTTCACCGAGCTGGAGGAGACGCCGGGACGCCTGGAATCCATCGCCGCCATCTGGCTGGAGGTCGAGGCCATGACCGAGGAGGAGCTGACCGCGCGCCTCGGGTGAGCCGGGATCAGCCCGGCTCGGGCTCCGGCCGCAGCGTCGCGGACCGGAGCCCGGTCAGGGTCAGCGCCAGCGCCAGCGCGAGGACGGCGCTGACCGTCCCGTACAGGACGATGGCGGCGCCCGGGGCGAGGTACCGGCCGAGCGCCCCGGCGCCGAGCGATCCGATGGCGCCGCCGCCCGTCTCCTGCGCCGACCACAGCGCGTTCACCCGTCCGAGATGCGAGTCGGGCGTGTGGGACTGGATCAGCCCGTACCGCAGGATCTCCTCGATCGACTGGACGAACCCGTAGACGAACAGGATCGCGACGGCGAGCGCCGGGTGACGGGCCAGACCGAGGCACGCGAGCGCGACGAACCCGGAGACGGACGCGACCAGCAGAGCAAGGCCCGGTGCGCGGGCCTGCCCGGCCCAGCCGCTCGTCAGCGAGGCCAGCACCGCGCCGCACGCCGGCGCCGCGAACAGCAGCCCGACCGTGGTGGCGCCGCCGTCCAGGCTCCGCATCGCGAACGCCGGCATCAGGACGGGGATGCCGCCGGCGACCATGAACAGCAGTCCGAGGAGCATCAGCGACCCGACGACCCGGTGCGAAGCGACGAAGCGGAACCCGTCCCAGACGGACTTCAGCGGATGGGCGTCCGCCCCCTCCACGGCGGCGGGCTTGAGCGGCGGCAGCCCGGTCAGCAGCGCGAGGGTGCCGAGCGTCCCGGCCGCCGCGGCCGCGTAGTTCCAGCCCACGCCGAACGCCGACACGACGAGCCCGCCGAGCGCGGGGGAGGCCATCGACCCGAGCCGGACCGTCAGCGCGTTGAGCGCCCCCGCCGCGACGAGCTTGCCGGGTGCGACCAGCGCGGGCGTCGCGGCCAGCAGCGCGGTGATGCTGACGCCGGTCATCAGACCGTCCCACGCCGCCAGCGCGTACAGGGCGGCCAGCGAGGGGGAGGGCAGGAACGCGTTGAGCGCCAGCAGGACGAACCCGATCCCGGCCGCCGCGCGCGCCCGCAGCATCAGGCGCCGCCGGTCATGCCGGTCGGCCAGCATCCCGCCCCACAGGAAGCCCGCGAGGAGCGCGAACCCCTCGGCGGCGGAGACCCCGCCCACATGCACGGTGGACCCCGTGAGTCCGTACACCTGCACCGGAAGGGCCACCGCCAGCATGCCGATCCCGATGACCGAGACGGTGCGGGCGATGAACACGTTGCGGAACGGCACGCTGTCGCGCAGCGGCCCGACGTCGATGACCAGTCGCCGGAGCATCCTCGGGGTTCTCCTCTGCGGATCGAGTAGCTAAGGTTAGCCTAGCCTTAGTTGATCGTGAGAAAGAGGAGCCGTGCAGCGGACGCTGATGAACGGGAAGATCCACCGGGCGACCGTCACCCAGGCGGACCTGCACTACGTGGGCTCGCTGACGATCGACGCGGACCTGATGGCCGCCGCCGACATCGTGGAGGGCGAGCAGGTCCACCTCGTCGACATCGACAACGGCGCCCGGCTCGTCACCTACGCCATCACCGGCGAGGCGGGCAGCGGGGTCATCGGGATCAACGGCGCGGCCGCCCGGCTCGTCCAGCCCGGCGACCTGGTGATCATCATCACCTACGCGGGCGTGCAGGACCCGTCCCGGCACGAGCCCCGCGTCGTCCACGTCGACGCCGCGAACCGCATCGTCGCCCTCGGCTCCGACCCGTCCGAGCCGGTCCCCGGCGCCCCCGCCCAGCTCGCGGGGCGGTGACCGTGGACGGCGTCACCCCCTGGCCCGCCGGCCTCGAAGCCCGCTACAAGGCCGAGGGCTACTGGACCGACCGCCTCCTCGGCGACGTCCTGCGCGGCGATCCCGCCGCGCTCGCCCTGGTCGCGGGCGACGACCGCCTCACCTACGCCGACCTGGACGCCCGCGCCGCCCGCACCGCCGCCGGCCTCCTCGCGCTCGGCCTGCGCCGCGGCGATCGCGTGGTCGTCCAGCTCCCGAACACCACGGGCTTCGTCGTCGCACTCCTCGCCCTCGTCCGCATCGGCGCCGCGCCCGTGCTCGCGCTCCCCGCGCACCGCGAGAGCGAGATCCGCTACCTCTGCGAGCTCTCCGAGGCCCGCGCCTACATCTGCGCCGACCGCGACGGCGACTTCGACTACCGCGAGCTGGCCCGCACGCTCCCCGTGGACCACGTGATCGTCGAAGGCGAAGCCGAGGAGTTCGTCCCCCTGGCCTCCGTCGACGCCGAGCCGGTAGTGGCCCCCGCCCCCGAGCCGTCCGACGCGGGCGTCTTCCTCCTCTCCGGCGGCACCACCGGCCTGCCGAAGCTGATCCCCCGGACGCACCGCGACTACGTCTACAACCTGGAGGCCAGCGCCGACCTGTGCGGCTTCGACCGTGGCACCGTCTACCTGGTCGTCCTCCCGGCCGCGCACAACTTCGCCCTGGCCTGCCCCGGAATCCTCGGCGTCTTCGCCACGGGCGGCACGGTCGTCCTCGCGCCCTCCGGCGCCCCGGACGAGGCGTTCCCCCTCATCGAGCGCGAGCGCGCCACCGTCTGCGCGGTCGTCCCCCCGATCGCCCTCCTCTGGCTGGACGCGGTGACCTGGTCGGACGAGGACCTCTCGTCCCTGGAGCTGCTCCAGGTGGGCGGCGCCAAGCTCGCGGCCGGACGCGCCGCGGAGATCCCGGACGCCCTGGGCTGCCAGGTCCAGCAGGTCTTCGGCATGGCCGAGGGCCTCCTCAACTACACCCGCCTGGACGACCCCCGCGACCTGGTCGAGCGGACCCAGGGCCGCCCCCTCTCCCCGGGCGACGAGGTCCGCGTCGTCGACGAGGACGGCAAGCAGGTGTCCCCGGGCGAAGTGGGCGAGCTCCTCACCCGAGGCCCGTACACCCTCCGCGGCTACTATCGCGCCCCCGAGCACAACGCCCGCTCCTTCACCCCGGACGGCTTCTACCGCACAGGCGACCTCGTCAGGGAGCTGCCGTCCGGCCACCTCATCGTCGAGGGCCGCGAGAAGGACCAGATCAACCGGGGCGGCGACAAGATCTCCGCCGAGGAGCTGGAGAACCACCTCCTGGCCCACCCGGCGGTCCACGACGCGGCCGTGGTCGGCGTCCCCGACCCGGTGATGGGTGAGCGCACCTGCGCCTTCCTGATCATCAGGGAGGGCGGGGAGGCGCCCGGCCTGCGCGAGCTCAAGGACTTCCTCCGCACCCGGGGCGTCGCCGCCTACAAGCACCCCGACCGTCTGGAGACGGCCGCCGCGTTCCCCCGGACCCCGGTCGGGAAGATCAGCAAGAAGGCGCTCGCCGCCCGCCTCCGATAGGACCGCCACCGGTTCGTCACCCGGTGTTCACCGTTTCGCGCGAACGCCGCGGGCGTGGTCGGCATCCTAATAGACAATCATGTCTATTAGGTGGGAGAGGTCTGTGGCACCCGATCCGCTGGGTCCCGGTGATCCGTCCAAGCTCGGCGACTACCTTCTCGCGGGGCGGCTCGGCGCCGGCGGGCAGGGCGTCGTCTACGAGGGCTACGGCCCGGACGGCGTGCGGGTCGCGGTCAAGACGCTCCACGGCGACTACTCCGCCGCGCACCGCGACCTGTTCGTCCGCGAGGTCGAGGCGGTTCGGCGCGTCTCGCAGTTCTGCACGGCGCGCGTCCTCGCCGTCGATCTCGACGACGCCGTCCCGTACGTCGTCAGCGAGTACGTCGCGGGCCCGACCCTCCAGCAGGCGGTCGACGAGGACGGCCCGTACAAGCCGGACGACCTGTACCGGCTGGCGGTCGGGATCGCGACCGCGCTGACCACCGTCCACCGTGCGGGCGTCGTCCACCGCGACCTGAAGCCCGCCAACGTGCTGCTCGGACCGGACGGACCCCGCGTCATCGACTTCGGCATCGCCCGCACCGAGGACATGTCCCAGAGCGCGACCGGGATGAAGGGGACGCCCCGGTACATGGCTCCCGAGGTGTTCCAGGGTGAGAGCCCCGGGCCCGCCGTCGACGTCTGGGCCTGGGGCGCCACGATCCTGTTCGCCGCGTCCGGCCGCACCCCGTTCAGCGGCGAGTCCCTGCCCAAGCTGATGCACTCCGTGCTGAACACCGAACCGGACATCGCGACGGTCCCCGAGCGGCTGCGGCCCATGGTCGAAGCCGCGCTGGCCAAGGACCCCGAACGGCGTCCCGACGCCCCGGACCTGCTCCTCGACCTGCTCGGCGGGGGTCCCGACGCGGACCTTCTGGAGCAGGGCGAGCGGGAGGCCCGCGCCGTCCGCACGCCGAAGCCCGCGTCCCCGCCCCTGGGCGAGCGCGCCGAAGAGGCGATGCGCAGCCTCGGCCCGGAGGCGCAGCAGGCCGTCCCGCAGATCCTGCTGCGGATGGTGTCGGCCGAAGACGACCTCGTCCGCCCGGCGGCGCGCGCCGAGTTCAGCGACGGCCGCACGCCGGAACCGATCGTCGACGCCGTCCTCACGGCGTTCACGCGGGCGGGGCTGCTCATCTGGGACGGGCAGCGGATCACGCTCGCCTCCCCGGCGCTCCTGCGCGCGTGGCCGCGGCTGCGCGACTGGGCTGCCGCCGAACGTCCGGGCCTGGACGTCCACCAGGAACTCGCCGAGGGAGCACGGCTGTGGGACGCGCACGGCCGCAAATCCGGCGACCTCCTCCAGGGGACCCGCCTCGAACGCGCGATGACCTGGGCCGTCGGCGGCAGCCGCGTGCTGCGGCCGAACACACTCGAACAGGCGTTCCTGGACGCCGGGCGCGCGTCCGTCCGCCGCCGGTCCACCCTGCGGACGGCGGTCTCCGGAGTCCTCGCCGTCCTGCTGCTGGTGACGCTCGTCGCGGGCGTCCTCGTCTTCCAGCAGAGCCGCACCGTCGCCCGGCAGCGCGACGACGCGGAGGCCCGCCGCCTGGCGGCCGTGGCGATGGCCACCCGCAAGAGCGACCCGAGGACCGCCCGCCGCCTGGCCATCGCCGCCGGCGCCCTCTCGAACACCAAGGAGACCAGGGAGGCGCTGGTCGCGCTCCGCTACCAGTGGGAGAGCGACGTCTTCATCCCGCCCGGCGTGAGCGCCACGACCCGGCGGCAGCCGTCGCCGGGCGGCCGCGTCCTCGCCGTCGTGGACGGCGGAAAGGCCAGTGTCTGGAACATCGACACCCACGCGAGACTGCACCAGTTCACCATCACCGGCGCCGACACCCTCGATCTCGTCGTCACCGACGACGCGCGCACCATGGTCACCTGGGCGGATGACGGGACGGCCCGCGTCTGGGACACCTCGTCCGGCAAGCAACGCGGCAGGCTCCCCATCGGCAGGGCCGGCACCAACGCGAAGATCTTCGACGGGATCGACCTGAGCCCGTCCGGGCACCTCCTGCTCGCCGGCAACCGCGACGCCCGCACCGTCTGGGACCTGCGGACCCTCCGGCAGGTCCCGCTGAGCTGGACGCGCCCGAAGGACGGTGTCGAGATCCTCGCGGCCGACGCCGGCGACCAGCTCCTCGCGGGCGTCACCTCGCAGGGCGCGGTGCACGTCGACCAACTCGCGGCCAAGGCGACGATCGCGCTGCCCCGCCTCAACAAGGCGCTCAGGGGGAGGTACGTCAGCGCGGCCAGACTGAGCCCGGACGGATCGCTGTTCGCCGTCGCGGCCACCCCGGCCGCGGGCGAGAAGACAGAGATCCTCCTCTGGAAGCTCGGCGCGGACGAGCAGTACCTGAGGCTCGGATCCGCGAACTCCTACTCGTCCCTGGCCTTCAGCGACGACGGCGGCTACCTGGCGCAGGCCAGGACCATGTGGCGGCTCAAGGACGGCGGCGCCACCCAGTCCACCCCCGACGAGCCCATGATCCGCTACGCGCCGACCGCGGACTGCGCCCTGGTCCGCTTCGTGGAGAAGCGGGCGCTGCGCTGCGTCGAACCGGCGACCGGCCAGGTCTCGTCCCTCGACATCAGCACCTTCCTGAGCACCCAGGTCGTCCAGGGAAGCGGCCTGTTCCAGAACACGGCCATCTCCGCTGACGCCTCGACCATGGTGTACCGCGGCGGAGGCTCCGTGCACTTCTGGGACGTCCGGCGAAAGCAGGCCGTCAACCGAGGGTTCAGCCTTTCGTCCGACTACGAGTACTCAGGCAACGGCAACGACCTCGCCCTCAGCGCGGACGGCGGGCGGCTCGCCATCTACAAGAACGCCCGCACGGTCACCGTCACCGACGCCAAGAAGTTCGCCAAGCTCGGCGACGTGACGCTGCCCCGGCCCACCGACAGGATCCAGGCCATGGCCATGTCCCCGGACGGCCACGGCCTGGCCCTCCTGGTCCGCCGTGGCATCGTGGGAGAACTCCAGTTCTGGGACGCGAAGACACTCCGGCTGACTCGCGCGGTTCCGTCCTCAGCCGACACCTTCGTCAAACGCATCGTCTTCCGCCCGGACGGCAAGGCCCTCATGACGGACGGCAAGTCCGGCATGATCGAGTACCCGTCCGGCCGCGTCCTGGCCAGAAGCGACGACACCTTCCTGAACACCCTTCTCACCATGAGCCGCGACGGCCGGACGATCGTGAGCGCCGAGGGAACCGAGGCGGACCAGAAAGTCCTCCTCACCGACGGCAGGACGCTCCGCTCGCGCGGCCTGATCCTGCGCGGCCACAAGAGCTACGTCAGGGCCGCCGCCCTTTCCCCGGACGGCGCCCTCCTCGCCACCGGCGACGAACTGGGCCAGATCCGCCTGTGGGAAGTCGAATCCGGCCGCCCCTACGCGCTGCCCCTGACCGGCCACCAGTCCGAGATCGGCGCACTGGCGTTCTCCTCGGACGGACGAACCCTCACCAGCACCGCCGAAGCCGGCACCCTCCTCACCCACGACCTGGCCCCCGCCCTCACCAGAGCGGCCCTCTGCAAGAACACCACCGGCGGCCTGACAAGAAGGGAATGGCGAGAAGCCCTCCCCACCCTCGACTACCGCCCCACCTGCCCTTGACGCCGCCCGGCGCGCCGGTCTCGACAAGGCCGGCCGGCCATCCGATGAATGCGTGCCGAGCAGATCACGGCGACGGCCGCGGCCCCCACCGCGGTGGCGGGCGCGGCCGAACAGGTCACCGACGCGATCCAGCGGCTCTGATCAGCAAGCCGACAGGTGCTGTTCCGGGAAGCGGACGTACGGGTAGGAGACCGAGTGCCGTCGCGGCGATGAGTCCGACGGTGCCCGCGGGGTCTACCTCCCGACCCGTACAACCGATCGACCGAGCTTCGGGAGCAGGACATGGGCCTCATTGACATAGAGCTGTTCGCAACCCTCGACCTCGTCGCGCAGTCGCCCGGCGGCCCCGACGAGGACCCGGTCGGGTTCCCGTTCGGCGGCTGGCAGGCGCCCCTGATGGACGAGGTCACCGGCGCGCAGATCGGTGCCGCGTACGAGGGCACGGACGCCCTGCTGCTCGGCCGGCGGACCTACGACATCTTCGCCGCCTACTGGCCGCACCAGGAAGGCGGAGAGGACAACGAGATCGCCGCTCTCTTCAACACCGTCCCGAAGTACGTGGCCTCCCGAGGCAGGCCCGACCTCTCATGGGCCGGTTCCATCCAGCTCGGCCCGGACCTGGCCGCAGCGGTCCGCGAGATCCGCGACCGCCACGAGCACATAAAGGTCGTCGGAAGCCTGAACCTGGTGCAGACCCTCCTACGCGAGAAGCTCTTCGACCGCCTCGACCTCTGGGTCTACCCGATAGTGCTCGGCGTCGGAAAGAAGGTCTTCGACGGCGGCGAGGTCCCCACGAACCTCACCCTCCAAGAACCACCGTCAGCCGCCCCGAACGGCACCGTCCACCTACGCTACGCCCTGGCCGAAGGCACCCCCGCGACAGGCGACATGACCGCCCCCGACCGCGGCGCCGCCCCCAACGACTGACTCCGCCCGTGAGGTAACCACAGCCCGGCTGCGCCCGGCGTCCAGAGACGCTCGAACGACGGTGAGGCGGACCCCCGCCGCCACGTCACGCAGAGCCGGACTTCCGACTCTGGAGCCAGGTCGCAGCGGAGGGCCGCGTGGTGGCGCCGGTGCGCAGCCGAAACAGCCGATTCGACCTGACCGGCACAGGGATCGAGGACTCCCCGGGGCAGATCGTCGTCCGCCCCGGGAGTTCAACGGATGTAGCCGTTCACGACCATCGGCAGCGACGCGTCCAGACCCGCCATGTTCAGCACGCCCTCATCGCGGGGATCGCCGATGGTGTGCCCGTTCGCGGCCATCGCCGCGAGCACGACCCGGACGTTGCCGTTGACGGTCTGGCGGTAGGCGTCGAGAGCCTGCGACGCGTGCTGCCGTCCAGCCCACGTCTCGTTGTCGGTGAACACCACCATCCCGTCCACCTCAAGACGCTGACGCTGCGCCCACTGGAACGGCAGCGACAGATCCGTTCCGCCACCCGAGGGCCGCCACCGGGAGATCTCCCCCAGGTTCGTGCGCGCCGTCACCTTGGATGCGTGGACCTGGGTGTCGACGTCGATGACGTGGCAGTTGCCGCGCTCGATCCGGTTCAGGATGACCGCCATCGCGTTCGCGACCTCGTAGCAGGACCCGAGCGGCGCACCACCCGAGGTGATGTGGCGGAAGCTCATGGACCCGGAGGAGTCCACCGCCACCAGCAGGCGCCGACCGGACGGCTCCATGTGCCCGAACGACTTCTCGTACGCCTCTTCGAGCGCGTCGGCGATGGCCGGGACCGGCGACCAGTGCTGCACGTCGGCGCGCGGGTGCGGCTGCGCGCGGCCGGCCCCGTACACGCGCAGGGCGAGGAACAGGTCCATCGGGTGGATCCGGGCCTTCGCGAGCGCGCCGGCGTCGGTGAGTCGGCCCGCGGCGCGGCGGGTCGCGTCACCCATCGGTGTCAGCGTCCCTATCCGAGTCATCCGGGACAGGTTCCGAAGCAGCGCGGTCATCCCGATGGTGTCGACGAGTTCGTCCCACACATCCGGCTCGGTGAGAACCGCGTCCGGGAGGAACTCCCACGGCACGCCCCGGGACCGCACCACCTCGATCGCCTCGACCGGGCCGGTGACGGCCTGCGCGGTGAGGAACGCGTCCACTGCGGGCACGTGCGCGCGGACGTCATCGTCGGAGACGTTCCCGGCGATCCACCCGAACAGCGCACGCCGCGCCGGGGAGTCGGCCTTGGGGTGCGCGATGCGGAGCGCGTCCCGCAGCGCGAACGCCTCCCCGGCCGGGGTCCTGCGCTGCCGGGCCTTGCACACTCGCCACGCGACCTGGTCGACGTCACCGTTGAGGAACCACGACGCGAGCGCGGTCCGCATCGCCCGCCCGATCACAGGCGCGGTGCCGCTGCCGCTGCCGCTGGCCTTGCCGCCGAGGTTCTTCCAGTACCCGAAGAACGACGCGAGATGGTCCGTGGTCCGCGCGACCCGCGCCAGCGATGCCTTTACGGCCTGCCGGGTGCCGGCGTCGCCACGCGCCGCCGCGGCGGCCATGACGAAAAGCGCGGGACGGTTCTTCGGAGCACGCGGCGGGCGTGCCGTGGAGACCTCCGTCGCGAGGTTGACGGCCCGGACACCGTCCGCGGCGACCGCGTCGAACACGACCTGCGCGTTGTCCGCGGTAAGCCTGTCTTCACCGACGTAGTAGGTGCCGCCGGTGGTGCCGAGGATGAGGAAGTCCTCCAGTCGCGTCCACAGGTCCTTGGCGAAGCCGTAGCCGCCCGCGTTGTTGCGGACCTGCTCGGCCCCACGGCCGGGAATCGGCCGGCTCTGCGGCGTCTGAAAGGTGGACACCGAAGCAAGAGGATCACGGGCCATCGATGGCCTCCAAGGAATTCGACCCGCCTCAGGGGAGGATGTGGGGGCGGAGCAAGCACACGGGGGAGGGCGGATGTGGTGGCGCCCACCGGGTTTTTAGTCCAATGCTCTTCCTGACTGAGCTACCACCCGAAATTGCCGGGTGGGCAGGATTCGAACCTGCGACCCTTGGATCCGATAACCGACGGACTTCGACCCGCCCTTCCCCTGTGCTTTCAGCTCGACCCGTAGGGCCGGGTACACGCACGGATGTGGGAACGACCACCGGGCTGTTTCTTTTCCAAAGAGATAACCGATGGTCTTCGACCCGTGCGCGCACCGGACCCGACGCGCTGATCAAAAGGTAGCCCGCTTCTAAACCGCTCGCATCTGAATATCGGCGGGACTGTCCGCAGCGGCGGTGAGGCGGTCACGGTCCTGGCCGTGGCCGCCAATGCCGGGGGCGTAGCCGCTCCCTGGTCGCCCGTCACTCCCCGAAGCCCTCGCTTGGCCGGCGCGGGGGCCCGGCCCAGCGGACCAAGTTGTGGAACAGCTCCGCCTGCTCGACAGCGTCGTCCAGCGCGTTGTGCGTGTGCGGTCGGTCGGACAGCAGCTCGGAGGGCATCTGGCGTTTGGTCGAGCGGCTGATCGGAGTGCCCGCCTTGGTGGCGTACATGCTCTTGAGGTCCAGGTGCCGGGAGTGGCCGAACGGAGACCCGGTCTCGGTGAACCGCGTCCAGTACCAGTACAGGAACATCCAGTCGAAGCCGAGCGGGTAGGCCACCAGCACCGCCGTGGCGTCAGCCGAGGCCGCCGCCGCCCTCACCCAGCCGGCGGCTGCGCTCATCGCCTCACCCGGCTCACGGCCCTCGACGGCGAGCCGGCCGCGGTCCAGACCACTGATGCCCAAAGCCTCCGGCACGTAGTCGTCGCTGATCGGTTTCAGCTCCGCGTAGAACGTGGTCTCAGCCGGATCAACCGGCCTGAACTCGACCCCGTCAAAAGTCCCACACACGCTCATGCCAAAACTCAGCATGGAATACGGCCCCGGAATCGGCCCATCGGCCTCCACATCAACCGAAATATATGCCTCGCGCTTACCCATAAATGCTCAGCGATCTTCCTCAAGGAGCTGTGAGCGGATTGAGATCCGGGAGCAGGTCTCATCTGCCGCTGAAAAGGTATTCGGCTGTGCGCCGGAGGGCTGACTATGTCAGTGTGAACGTTGGGTTGGGATTTGGTGTGGTTCGAATAGAAGGATCTTGGACGAGGAGTACGGATGGTCGGCCCCCCAATCGGCCGTCCTCCTTGAAGACGATGGGAACGCCGCCCGGGGCGGCATAAGAGCTGTCGTTGTCCACGATGAATTCGCGGGCGCCGACGTTGAAGACATAGAATTCGTCGTTCTCGGTGATCAAACGATCATCCAGGCAGAAGGTTCCCATCGACCAGCCGGGCTCGAAATGTTCGCGGACGATCTCGCGAGCCTGCTCGTAGGTCACGGCCATGCCTTGCCTCCGAACGGTAGGTTCAGATCAGGGTTCGAAGAGAGGATCTGTCTGATTCTTGGGTGGTGTTGGGCGGTCGTCAACCCGAAGATACTCGGGGGAGTGTCCCATGGTGAAGTAGTACTCGGCGTCCTGGACGGGAGGTTTGGGTTGACCGTCAACAAAGCGAACTTTTCCTCCCACGTTCTCCACGCTGAAGACGTGCGAGCCGAAATAAGGGGCGTTCCAGGCGATGTGGATGATGCCCCGTGCCCCTGGCTCTTTGAACGCCTCCTCGATTTCAGCCTTGGTTCCACGGGTGAACGTGCCTCCCCACGCCTGCTCGATGGTGCTCAGGGGTCGGCCGCCTGGCCCGCCCTCGTCAGACCGCAGGTGCTTCTCCAGTGGACCGGCCGCTACTTCGTGTCCGCGTCGTCGCAACTCGTTTGCCTGTACGACGCCGGTGCAGTTCTCAGAGTATGCCGAGCTGGCCGTGTCATATCTCGAGTTTACTTTGTTCAGGGTCTGGTCGATCTCGGTGTCGACCTTCTTGTCGGCGAGTTGAGCTAGTTTGGCGCCGGTGTCCATCTGTCGTTCAATTTCGCTCTTAGTTCCCGCGACGGCAGCCGGAGAATCTGATTGTAGTGTCGATGTGCGGGCGGGTGGCGTGCGTATCGGTGGCTGAAGCGGGCTTCTCTGTCTGGGCTGCTGTGTGTGGTGCGACGATGAGCACGCACGATGACATATCGGCCCCTCTGTGTTGAGGAACCATGGTCAGCCAACTTCCCTCGTGCCCGTCCCCGCCGCCGCACAGCGCTGGCGGTGCGCCTTTCCCGGCGAGCTCGTCCAGGCGTGCGCCGCCCGTAGGTTCACCGCGATCCTTCTCGACGGCTGCCCGCTTCTCGACGAGGTGCTCCTCGCGGTGGACGAACTGGTGGTGAACGCCCTGCGGCACACCAGGTCCGGCCAGCCCGGCGGGGCCTTCACGGTGGAGCTCACCCGCTGGGGCGGCGCCGTCGCCGTCACCGATGAGGGCGCACCGTCCGAACCCGTCGTCACCGACGCGGGTGACGACGCCGAGTCCGGGCGCGGCCTGCGGACCGTCTCCCTTCTGGCCGCCGGTTGGGGCTGGTTCGGCAACGACCGGTTCCGCACCGTCGCCGCGCTGTTCGCCACGTCACTTGGTCTCAGCGCTCGCATCCACGGGCGAGACGCGCACGATCGCCTTGTCTGCATGGCTGCGGCGTCGAACGCTGGCGGACGGTCCGCAACGTCTCCGATGTGCTCGCCGCCGGGGCTTTGCCGTCAGCCCGGTGGGACGGTCTCTGGCCACCTGGTGAAGTATTTGCCCAGGTTCGGGTTCTCCTGTGTTCCCGTATGGCCGGTTCGGCGGTGTGGTGAAGAGAGCGATGTGGTGGGACCTCCGCGGAGGGACACTCGTCCATGCCTAGACGATTCAGACCCGTGCGGGCCATCGAGCGTGTTTTTCTCGGCCCTTCCACCCATTCCACTGCCCGCCGGACCTTGCGGCATGCTGCTCGGAGCGCTGACCCTCCTCCTCGCGGTGCTCGCCCTGAGTCCGTTGACGTCGCCTTCCCGGCAAGCGCAGAACCAGGGGGAAGGAACTCCCTCCGGTACTTCGTCCGGATCGTCAGATGAGTCTCCGACCGGGGTTGCGCCGAGTGGTGGGGGGACACAGCCGAACCCGAAAGCGACGGTTCCCAGCACCGGTTCGACGTCGACCGCTCCCGAGGAGAGACGCACGTCCCGGAAGGCGGCTCCACCAGGTCCCACGAGTGAAGGGCCACCGGGCACCCGGGAGCCGAGTTCACCGACGACGCCCGCACAAGTCCCGCAAGACGGGGGGTCGTCGGGCGAGGGGACGCCCAGTGACGAGCCGCGGCCGAGTGAGCAGCCGAGCTCGGATCTCGATCCCCGGTTCGGCACGTGCAAGGAGGCCAACGCCCACGGCTACGGGCCCTACGTGAAGGGAACCGATCCTGAGTACCGCTGGTACACCGATCGCGATCAGGACGGTGTCGATTGCGAACCGGCCCACAGCCGGATGCCCTGAAGAGATCAGTTGGCCTGGCAGGTGGGGCACCAGACTGTTCTGCGGCCGGATAGGCGGCGGCTTTCCAGAGGGGTGCCGCAGCGGGGGCAGGTGGGGGTCTGGGCGTCTCGGGCTCCGGTCAGCCAGGTTTTTCTGGGTGGGACGCGTTCGGCCTTGAGGGAGTCGCGGAGGACGCGGTGCATTGCTCGGTGGAGCGTGGTGACTTCGGGGGCGGTCAGGTCGCGGGCGGGGCGTAGGGGGTTGAGGTGGGCTTGCCAGCAGATCTCGTCGGCCAGGAGGTTGCCCAGGCCCGCGGTGATCGTCTGGTCGGTGAGGGTTGTCTTGAGGCGGCCTCGGTGGGCACCGAGGGTGGCGGTCAGGTCGTCGCGGGAGAGGTCCAAGGCGTCCGGGCCCAGGTTCTCGACGGTTTCGTCGGCCTCCTTACTGTTGGCGGCCAGGTGGACGCCTTGGAGTTTGCGCATGTCGCGGAAGCGGAGTTCGCCGTCGGGAAGTGCCCAGATGACGCGGTCGTGGCGGTGGCGCGGGTCGTCCAAGGGGTGCCAGGTGAGGGAGCCCGTCATGCCGAAGTGGAGCAGGACGACCGGGCCCTGCGCCGGGGCTAGCAGCCACTTGCCGTGGCGGTGCGGTTCTTCGAAGCGATGGCCGCGCAGCGACGTGCTCAGGCGCCGGGCGGTGACTCCGCGGAGGACGCCGGGGTCGAGCACCGACACCGAGGCGATCGGCTCCCCGGTGTGCTCGGCGAGCACCCGGCGGAAGCCTTCGACGTCAGGGAGTTCCGGCATGGCGGGTTCCTACCCGCCGCCGGCTCAGATCCGCGGGACGACGTGCGGCGCGATGCTGGAGAGCTTTTCGCAGGTCTCCTCGTATTCGCGGTCGGGGGTCGATGCGCTGACGATGCCCGCGCCGGCGCGCAGCCATGCCCGGCCGTTCTCGGCGTAGAGGGCGCGGAGGACGAGGGCGGAGTCCAGCGCGCCGTCGTGGGAGACGGTGACGACGGCACCCGAGTACAGGCCGCGGCGCTCCTCCAGGCGGGTGATGGCCTCGATCGCCTCGGGCTTCGGGATGCCGGACGCCGTGACGCCGGGGAAGAGGGCGTCCAGGGCGTCCCACGCGGTGTGGCCGGGGGAGAGGGTGCCGCTGACGCTGGAGCCCAGGTGCTGGACGCTGCCGCGTTCCTTCACCGTCATGAAGCCGGTGACGTGGACGGAATCCTGGTCGCAGACCCGGTAGAGCTCCTCCTGGGACGTGCGTACGGAGACGGCGTGCTCGTAGATCTCCTTGGGGTCGGTCTCCAGGTCGTGGCGGGTGCGGGCGTCAGTGGCGGCGCCGAGGCCGAAGGCGCGGGTGCCGGCCAGGGGCTGGGTCATGACGTGCCCCGAGGCGTCGACGCTCGCGAGTACCTCGGGGCTGAACCCGGTGGCCTGGAACCCGTCCAGGTCGAGCAGGAACGAGCGGGCCGGGGTGTTGGCCTCGCGGCCTCGGACGTAGGTCGAGACGACGTCGACCGGGTGGGGGATGTCCAGGCGGCGCGACACGATGACCTTCTGGTAGCGGCGCGCGTGGATTTCGCCCAGGGCCTCGGCGACGCGCTCGCGGTAGGGAGTGCCGCCGGTCCTGACGTCGACGGGGGAGGGCTCGCCGACGGAATGGCCGTCCGGCTTGGCCAGCAGTTCGGTGACCTGCTCGACGTCCGCTTCGTCCACGCCGGTGACGGTGACGCGGCCGTTTTCGGCCCGTACTTCGGCGCGGGGGACGATCAGGTGCGCGAGTCTTCCGGCGGGACGAGGCGCGGCGAACTCGAACGCGATCCAGCCGTAGGCGTTCCAGACGGGCAGGGGCGCGTCGGCGAAAGTGTCGCGGAGCGCGTCGGAGGGGCGTCCCGCCCAGGGTCGGATGACCGGGGCCTGGCCCGGCCAGTGGGCGCGGACGGTGTCGGCGTCGAGGACGACCTCGGCGAGCATGCCGCCCGCGAACGTCCATGAGCCGGGACGCTCGTAGACGACGTAGTCGTCGAACAGGCCCGATCCGGCCAGGCGGGCCATGAGGGCGAGCGGCGCCGAGGCATGCTCGACGGCCGGCTCGGCGGGGTTGGCGTCGGTGCGCAGACCAGTGGACAAGGCAGCTCCCTTTCGTGGCCGGAAGGTCAAACTTAGGTAAGGCTAACCTTGCATGATTTTTATAGGCAAGGCTAACCTAACCCGCGGTGGCGAAGCCGACGACGAAAGAGTTGAGCGTGGAGCAGACGACGGCGGCGCGGCGGCGCGAACTGATGCGGCGGATGATGGCCGAGGCCGGGCTGGGCGCGGACACCGCCCGGCTCGCCCCCCGAGAATCGGACGGACCCGCCCCCCTGTCCTACGCGCAGCAGAGCATGTGGCTGCACCACCGCGCCTTCCCGGACAGCCCCGCCTACAACGTCTGCCTGCTCGTCCGCATGGCCGGCCCGCTCGACGCCGAGGCCCTGCGCGAGGCGTTGCGGGCGCTGATCCGGCGGCACGCCGTCCTGCGCACCGTCTACGCGGACGATCCCGAGCAGCGGCCCGTGCAGATCGTCACCGGGGACGACTCGCTCGACCTGCCGCCGGTCGGGTGCGCGGACGCCGAGGCGCGGGCGGCGGAGATGGCCGCGCTCCCGTTCGACCTGCGGGCCGAGCGGCCGATCCGGCTGGAACTGCTCCGCCTGGGGGAAGACGAGCACGCGCTGGTGCTCGTCGTGCATCACATCGCCTGGGACGGCATGACCTGGGGTTCGCTCTCCCGCGACCTCTCCGCGCTCTACCGCGCGGCCGTCACCGGCGCCCCGGACGGGCTGCCTTCGCTGGACGTCCAGTACGCCGACCACGCCGACTGGGAGCAGCGGCGGCCCGTCGCCGAGGACGACCTCGCGTACTGGCGGAAACGGCTCGATCCGCCTCCGGCTCCGCTCGACCTGCCCGCGGACCGTCCGCGCGGGGCGGCCGTGTCCGAGCGCGGGGGGCGGCGGGCGCGCCGCTTCGACGACGCCGTCACCGAGGGCATGCGGAAGCTCGCCGCCGAGGAGAACCTCACCCCCTACACGGTCATGACGGCCGCGTACGCGGTCCTGCTGCACCGCTACACCGGTGCGGAGGACGTGGCGATCGGGTCGTCGGTGATGAACCGCGAGCACGCCGAGGTGGAGCGGCTCGTCGGAAACTTCGGTAACACGCTCGTGCTGCGCACCGACCTGTCCGGGACGCCGACGTTCCGGCAGGCGCTGCGCAGGGTGGGCCGCACCGTCACCGAGGCCTTCGCGCACCAGGCGCTGCCGTACGACCGGCTCGTCCAGGAACTGCGGCCCGCGCGCGGACGGGGGCGCTCGGCGTTCTTCGACACGATGCTGCTGTTCCTCGCCCAGGAGATCGGCGAACTGGACCTGCCCGGCATCACGTCGAGCTGGACGCACGTCCACAACGGCACCACGCACTTCGACCTGTCGCTGGAGGCGTTCGTCCGGCCGCAGGGGATGACGGTCGAGGCGACCTTCCGGCGCGAGCTGTTCGAGGACGAGCGCATCGACGCGCTGCTCGTCCACCTGGAGGCGCTGCTCCGCGACGCGCTGGCCGACCCCGATCGGCCCGTCGGCGCGCTGGAGGTCCTGAGCGCGGACGAGCGCGCCCTGATCGGTGAGGCGAACGCCACCGACCGCGCCCTGCCCGCGACCGATGTCGTCACGTTGTTCGAGGAGCAGGCGGCCCGTACTCCGGACGCCGCGGCGGTCGAGGCGGGTGACACCGCGCTCACCTACGCCGAGCTGGACGAGCGGGCGGCCGCGCTCGCCGCCGAGCTGCGCGCCCGGGGCGCGGGCCCGGAGAGCGTCGTCGCGCTCGCGCTGCCGCGAACGACCGAGCTCGTCGTCGCTCTCCTCGGCGTCCTGAAGGCGGGCTCCGCCTACCTGCCGCTGGACCTCGACCATCCCGCCGACCGGCTCGCCTACATGCTGGACGACGCCGGGCCGCTCTGCGCGATCGTCACCCGCGACACCGCGCCGCTGCTCCCCGAAGCCACCGAGCTCCTGGTGCTCGGCACCGATCTCCACGAAGGCGGAAACACCCGCACCACGTCCCCGCGCCCGGACGACCTCGCCTACGTCATCTACACCTCCGGCTCGACCGGCCGCCCCAAGGGCGTGGCGATCCCGCACGGCGCGCTCACGAACTTCCTGCTCACCACGCGCGCCCGGCTGAACCTCGGCACCGGCGACCGGCTCGTCGCGGTCACGACCATCGCGTTCGACATCGCCGCCCTGGAACTTTTCGTCCCGCTGATCAGCGGCGCGACGGTCGTCCTCGCGGGCCGTGACACGGTCCGCGACCCGGCCGCTCTCGCCGGGCTCCTGGCGGACGCGACGATCGTCCAGGGAACCCCGTCGCTGCTCGGCACGCTCGACCCGCAGGCGGTGAAGGGCCTGCGCGTCCTGGTCGGCGGCGAGGCGCTGCCGCCCGCGCTCGCCGCGTCGCTGGCGGAATCCGCGACGCTCGCGACCAACATGTACGGGCCGACCGAGGCGACGATCTGGGCGACGTCGGCGGATCTGCCCGCGGAGGGCATCGGCACCCCCTTCTGGAACACCCGCGCCCACATCCTGGACGCCGCCCTCCGCCCGGTCCCGCCGGGCGTCCCGGGCGAGCTGTACTTGGCGGGCGCGCAGCTGGCCCGCGGCTACGTCGGCCGCCCCGACCTGACCGCGGAGCGCTTCGTCGCGGACCCGTTCGGCCCGCCCGGGGCCCGCATGTACCGGACGGGCGACCTCGCCCGGCGCGCCCGCGACGGGGCCGTGGAGTACCTCGGCCGCACCGACGACCAGGTGAAGATCCGCGGGTTCCGGATCGAGCCCGCCGAGGCCCAGGCCGTGCTCGCCGCGCAGCCCGGCGTCGCGCAGGCCGCGGTCGTCGTCCGGGAGGACCGCCCCGGCGACCCCGGGCTCGTCGGCTACTACGTCCCCACCGGGGGCCTGGACGAAGCGGCCCTGCGCGGCGCGCTCGCCGAGGCGCTGCCCGAGTACATGGTGCCGTCCGCGCTTGTCGCCCTGGAGGAACTGCCCCGGACGGTCAACGGCAAGCTCGACCGCGCCGCATTGCCCGCTCCCGAGGCCGAGGTGTCGGGACGGGCGCCGCGCGACGCCCGCGAGGCCGCCCTGTGCGCGATCTTCGCCGAGCTGCTCGGCGTCGAGGGCGTCGGCATCGACGACGACTTCTTCGCGCTCGGCGGGCACTCGCTGCTGGCGGCGCGCCTCGCGGCCAGGGCCCGGACCGTCCTCGGCGCGGAGCCGACCATCGCGGACGTGTTCGAGGCGCCGACCGTCGCCGCGCTCGCGCCCCGCCTGGTCGCGACCGGCGCCGTCCGCGTCCGCGACGTCGCGCGGCCCGAGACCGTCCCGGCGTCGGCGGCGCAGCGCGGACTCTGGCTGGAGGAGCGGCTGCGCGGCCCGTCGGCCTCCTACTCGCTGCCGCTCGGGATCCGCCTGCACGGCCCGGTCGACGAGGACGCCCTCGACCGGGCGTTCGCCGATGTCGTCGCCCGGCACGAGGCGCTGCGCACCCTCCTCGTCGAGGGACCGGACGGCCTGCCCGTCCAGCGCGTCCTCGCCCCGGACGTCCCCGTCCGCCTCGCTGTCATCGACGCGCGGGACGAGACACCGGAAGGCCGCTCGGCCATCGAGAAGGCGGCCACCGCGCACGTCTTCGACATCGGACGCGATCTCCCCGTCCGAGGCACTCTCGTCCGGACGGGCGACGCCGACTGGTCGCTGATCCTGCTCCTGCACCACGCCGCCGCCGACGAATGGTCGTTCACGCCGCTGCTGGCCGACCTCGCCCGCGCCTACGAGGCCCGCCGGGACGGACGGCCCCCCGGCTGGGACCCGCTACCCGTCCAGTACGCCGACTACGCGGCCTGGCAGGTCGAAGCGGCCCCAGACACGGCGCCCCAGCTCGACTTCTGGGAAGAGACGCTCGCCGGGCTGCCCGAGGAGACCGCCCTGCCCTTCGACCGGCCCCGCCCGGCCGAGGCGAGCCGGCGCGGCGGGCTGGTGCCGTTCCGGCTTCCGGCGGCGGGGGCGCGGCGCCTGGCCCGCGAGACCGGCGCCAGCGTGTTCATGGTGCTGCACGCCGCAGTGGCGGCGCTGCTCCAGCGGTCCGGTGCGGGCGACGACATCGCGCTCGGTTCCCCGATCGCGGGACGCGCCGACGACGATCTCGCCGACCTGGTCGGTGTCTTCGTCAACCCGCTGGTGCTGCGCACCGACCTGTCCGGCGACCCGACGTTCGCCGAGCTGCTCCAGCGCGTCCGGGCCGCCGACCTCGCCGCGTTCTCCCACGCCGACGTCCCGTTCGAGCGGGTCGTCGACCGGCTCGCGCCCGAACGCTCCCTGGCCCGCGGACCGCTGTTCCAGATGATGATCGTCCACCAGCGGCTGGACGACGTGCGGCTCGCGCTGCCCGGCGTGCGCGCGGAGCCGTTCCTGCCGGAGACCGGCGGCGTGAAGTTCGACCTCGACCTGTACTTCGCGGAAGGCGACGACGAGGTCGAGGGGTTCGCGGCGTTCGCCGCCGACCTGTTCGACGCGCCGACCGTCGAGCGCCTGACGCGCGAGCTCGGCACGCTGCTCGCCCAGGTCACCGCCGATCCCGGCCGCCGGCTGTCCTCCCTCGGCGCGCCCGTGGAGCACCCCGACACGGCGCGGGAGTGGCCCGGCAGGACGGCCGCCGAGCTCATCAAGGCGCAGGTCGCGCGGACCCCGCACAGGACCGCCGTGGTCTTCGGCGACACCGCGCTCACCTACGCCGAGTTCGACCGCCGCGCCGAGGCGCTCGCCGACCGTCTCGCCGCCGCCGGGGCGGGCCCCGAGCAGGTCGTGGCGCTCGCGCTGCCCCGCTCGGACGCGTTCGCCGTCGCGCTGTACGCGGTGCTCAAGACGGGCGCCGCGTACCTGCCGATCGACGTGTCGTACCCGCCCGCCCGCATCGCCGCGATGCTCGACGCCGTCCGGCCGCTCCTGGTCCTCGGACGCGACGAGCCGCCGCTGGACGCGCCCCGCCGCGAACGCCCGGACGTCCGGCCCGACCACGCGTCCTACGTCGTCTTCACCTCCGGTTCCACCGGGGCGCCCAAGGCCGTCGCCGGCACCCAGCGAGCCCTCGCCAACCGGCTCGCCTGGGGAGCCGGCCTCGCCGCGCCCGGAATCCGCGCCGCCAAGAGCTCGCCCGCGTTCATCGACGGGACGACCGAACTGCTCGGCGGCCTCGTCGCGGGCGACACGGTCGTCATCGCCGACGCCGAGACCGCCGCCGACGCCGTCGCGCTCGCCGGCTTCATCGAGCGCCACGGCATCGGCCTCGTCACGCTCGTCCCGAGCCTGCTGGCGGTCCTCGCGGACAACGGCCCGCCGCCCTCGGTGACCACGTGGATCAGCAGCGGGGAGGCGCTGCCCGGCGCGCTCGCCGACCGGGTCCCGGCGCGGCTGGTCGACCTCTACGGGTGCTCGGAGGCCGCCGGGGACAGCCTCGTCGCCGAGGGCGGCGGGCTGCGGCCCATCGCCAACACCCGCGCCCACGTCCTGGACGCGGCGCTACGCGAGGTCCCCGCCGGGGAGCTGTACCTCGCGGGGGACGGGCTGGCGCGCGGGTATCTCGGCGACCCCGCCCGCACCGCCGAGCGGTTCGTCGCGAACCCGTTCGGCCCGCCCGGTTCCCGCCTCTACCGCACCGGGGACCGCGTCCGGCGCCGCCCGGACGGCGGGCTGCACTTCCTCGGCCGCGCCGACGAGCAGCTCAAGCTCCGCGGCTTCCGGATCGAGCCGGGGGAGGTGGAGGCCGCGCTCGCCGCCCAGCCGGGGGTGCGGGGCGCCGCCGTCGCCGCGCACGGATCCCGCCTCGTCGGCTACGTCGCGGGCGACGTCGAACCCGAGGCGCTCGACGCCGCGCTGCGCGCCCTGCTGCCCGACTACCTCGTCCCCGCCGAACTGGTCGTCCTGGACGAGCTTCCTCGCAATCCCAACGGGAAGGTCGACAGGCGCGCCCTGCCCGCCCCCGGGCGCCCGGCGGGCGGGCGGGCCCCGGCCACCGAGCCCGAACGCGTCCTCGCCCGCCTCTCCGCGAGCGTCCTCGGCCGCGACGCCGTGGGGGCCGACGACGACTTCTTCCGCACCGGAGGCGACAGCATCAGCGCGGCGCTCCTCGTCGCCCGCGCCCGCCGCGCCGGCCTGTCGTTCACCGTCCGGGACGTCTTCCGGCTGCGGACCGTCGAAGCCCTCGCCCGGACCGCCGCGCCCTCCGAAGGGAGGGGGACCGCCCAGGCGGCGGAACCGGCCGGTGAGCTCCCGCTCTCGCCGCTCCAGGAAGGGCTGCTCTACCACCTGATGCTGGCCGGCGAGGCCCGCGACATCTACGTGCAGCAGGCCGTGGTGACGCTGTCCGGCCCGGTCGACCCCGGGCGGATGGCGGACGCGGTGCGCGCCACGCTGGAGAAGTTCCCCAACCTCCGCGCCGGGTTCCGGACGGACGGCGACCGCGCGGTCCAGTTCGTCCCGGACGACTTCGACACTCCCTGGACGCACGCCGACGTGACCCCGCGGGACCTGGAGGCGTTCGTCGACGCCCAGCGCGCCGAGCCGTTCGATCCCGCCGCGCCGCCGCTGATCCGGTTCGCCCTCGCCCGCCTGGCCGACGACGACCACCGGCTGGTCCTCACCTCCGAGCTGATCCTGCTGGACGGATGGTCCGGCGGGCTGCTCGTCACCTCGCTGCTCGGCGCCTACACCGACGCCGCCGCCGAGGCCCGCCGCCCGGTCCCGGCCTTCCGCGCGTTCCTCGACTGGGTGAACGGCCGCGACCGGGACGCCGCGTCGGACGCCTGGCGCCGCGCACTGGACGGCTTCGACGAGCCCGCACTCGTCAGGCCGGGTCTGGTCGACGCGCCCGCCGACCTCGCGGGCGCCGGCGAGGTCCACCGCGCGCTGCCCGCCGGGCTCGCCGAGCGCCTGGAGGAGGTCGCGCGGGACCGGGGCGTCACCCCCGGGACCCTGTTCCAGACCGCGTGGGGCCTGGTCCTGATGGGCCTGACCGGCCGCGACGACGTCGTCTTCGGCGCCTCCGTCTCCGGACGCCACCCCGACGTGGACGACGTAGAGTCGATGGTCGGCCTGCTGTTCAACACCGTCCCCGTCCGCGTGCAGGCGGGCCCGGCGGACGCGCTCGCCACGGTCCTCGACCGGGTCCAGGCCGCGCAGTCCGAGCTGTTCGACCACTCCTTCGTCGCGCTCGCCGACGTCCAGCGCGCGACCGGGCTCGGCACCCTGTTCGACACGCTGTTCGTCTTCCAGAACTTCCCGGGCATGCCGACCGGCCGTGCCTTCGGGCCGGACGGCGACCTGCGGGTCCTCGGGCGCGAGGTCCGCGACGCCACCCACTACCCGATCACGATGGTCGTCGAGCCGGACGCCGGGCTGCGCGTCATGTACCGGGGCGACGCGTTCACCGGGGCCGAGGCCAAGCGCGTCACCGACCGCTACGTCCAGGTTCTGCGGCGGCTCGCCGAGGCGCCCGGAAGCCCGTGCCACCGCCTCGACCTGCTCGTCCCGCGGGAGCACGACCGGCTCCGGTCCGGCTGGGACGAGGCGCGGCATCCCGTGCCCGAGCTGACGGTCGCGGAGCTGCTCGCCGAGCGCGCCGCCGAACGGCCCGGCGACCCCGCGCTCGTGTCGCTTCCGGACGTCCGGCTCACCTACGGCGAACTGAACGCCGAGGTCAACCGGCTCGCGCGGCTCCTGCTCGCGCACGGCGCGGGCCCCGAGAAGGTGGTCGCGCTCGCCCTGCCGCGCTCGGCGCGGATGGTCGTCGCGCTGTTCGCCGTCCTGCGCACGGGCGCCGCCTACCTGCCGCTGGAACTCGACTACCCGGCCGACCGGCTCGACTTCATGCTCCAGGACGCGGCGCCGGTCTGCCTGGTCTCGCACCGCGACATCGCGGCCGGCCTCACCCACTCCGGGGCCACCCTCGCACTGGACGACCCGGCGACAGCGCAGCACCTCGCCGCGCAGCCCGGCCACGACCTGGCACCGGGCGAGGTCCCCGGGTTCGCGCCCGGCACGCCCGGCAGGCTCGACCACCCGGCCTACGTCATCTACACGTCGGGTTCGACCGGACGGCCCAAGGGCGTGGTGACGCCCTACCGGGGCCTCACCAACATGCAGTTCAACCACCGCGCCAACATCTTCGACCCGGTGGTCGCGTCGGCGGGGCGCCGCCTCCGCATCGCCCACACCGTCTCCTTCTCCTTCGACATGTCGTGGGAGGAACTGCTCTGGCTCATCGAGGGCCACGAGGTGCACGTCTGCGACGAGGACCTCCGCCGCGACGCCCAAGCCCTCACCGCCTACCTGCGGCGGCACGAGATCGACGTCATCAACGTCACGCCGACCTACGCCCAGCAGCTCCTGGAGGAGGGCCTCCTCGACGGCGGGCACCGGCCGCCGCTCGTCCTCCTCGGCGGCGAGGCCGTCCCGACGACCGTGTGGGAGCGGCTCGCGCGCGCCGACGGCGTCCTCGGCTACAACCTCTACGGCCCGACCGAGTACACGATCAACACGCTCGGCGGCGGCACCGAGGACAGCGCCACCCCCACCGTCGGCAAGCCGATCTGGAACACCCGCGGGTACGTCCTGGACGCCTGGCTGCGGCCCGTCCCACCCGGCGCGCCCGGCGAGCTGTACATCGCCGGCGCCGGGCTGGCGCGCGGCTACCTCGGCCGCCCCGACCTGACCGCCGAGCGCTTCGTCGCCGACCCGTCCGGACCGCCCGGATCCCGCATGTACCGGACGGGCGACCTCGTGCGCGTCCGCGACGACGGCAACCTCGACTTCCTCGGCCGCACCGACGACCAGGTGAAGATCCGCGGCTACCGGGTCGAGCTGGAGGAGATCGAGACCGCCCTCTCCGCCGAGCCCGGCGTCGGCCAGGCCGCCGTCGTCGCCACCGAGACGGACGTCCCCGGTGTGAAGCGCCTCGTCGGCTACGTCGTCCCGGACGGCTCCCGCGAGGGCGCGGCCGACGAGCAGCTCGCCGAGTGGCGGCAGATCTACGACACCGAGTACACCGAGGTCGGCACGGTCGTCCACGTGGAGGAGTTCGCGGGCTGGGACAGCAGCTACGACGGCGCCCCCATCCCGCTCGACGACATGCGCGAATGGCGGGAGACCACCGTCGAGCGCATCCGCGCGCTCGGCCCCCGGCGCGTCCTGGAGATCGGGGTCGGCGCGGGCCTCCTCCTCACCCGGCTCGCGCCCGGCAGCGAGGAGTACTGGGGGAGCGACTTCTCCGAGCCGGTCATCGCCAAACTCGGCGCGGACCTCGGCGGCGCCGGAGGGCCCGCGTCCAGGGACTGGAGGGCCGTGGGCCCCGGCTCGCCCGTCCGCCTCAGCTGCCGGCCCGCCCACGACACCGGCGGCCTGCCCGAAGGCCACTTCGACACCATCGTGATCAACTCGGTGGCGCAGTACTTCCCCGGCGCCGCCTACCTGGAGGACGTCGTCGCCAAGGCGATGCGCCTGCTCGTCCCCGGCGGGGCCCTGTTCGTCGGGGACGTCCGCGACCTGCGCACGGTCCGCTGCCTGCACGCCGCGGTCCAGCTCGGACGCGGCGCGGGCGATCTGGACGCGATCGAGCGCGCCGTCCGCATGGAGAAGGAACTCCTGGTCGACCCCGCCTTCTTCGCCGCGCTTGACGTCCCCGCCCGCGTGGACGTCCTCATCAAACGCGGCACCCACCACAACGAACTGACCCGCCACCGGTACGACGTCGTCCTGCGCAAGGACGCGGCCCCCGCCCCGGCGACGCCGGCCGTCGACTGGACCGCCCTCGACGACCTCAGGAACAGGCCTGCGGGACCGCTGCGGGTCCGGGGCATCCCCGACCCGAGGTCGGCGAGCGAGGTCGCGGCACTGCGGGCGCTGCGCGAGGGGGCCTCGCCGGACGAGGCGCGGGCCGCACTCGCCTCGGCCCCCGAGGGGATCGAGCCCGAGACCCTGCACGCGATGTTCCCGGACGTCGTGCTCACACCGTCCGACCAGGCCGGCCGCTACGACGCCGTGTTCGGCGGGGGAGCGGCGTGCCCGCCCGCCGAGCCCGGACGCGCGCCCGCCTCGTACGCGAACGATCCGGTCGCCGCGCGCGACCACGGCGTGCTGGCCGCGCGGGTGCGCGAGAGCCTCAAGGCGCGCCTGCCCGGATACATGGTGCCGAGCGCGATCATGACGCTGGACGCGCTGCCGCTCACGGTGAACGGCAAGCTCGACCGGCGCGCCCTCCCCGAGCCCGGGCAGGACGGCCCGCGCCGCACGGGACGGGCCCCGCGCACCCCCGTCGAGCGCCTGCTCTGCACCCTGTTCGCCGAGGTGCTGGACGCGCCCGGCGCCGGGATCGACGACGACTTCTTCGACCTCGGCGGCCACTCGCTGCTCGCGACGAGGCTCGTCGGCAGGGCGCGGGCGGTGCTCGGGGCGGAGCTGGCCATCCGCGACCTGTTCGAGGCGCCGACCGTCGCGGAGCTGGCCGGGCGCCTGCACCGCGGCGCCGAGGCGCGGCCCAGGCCCGTCCTGGAGCCGGGGGAGCGGCCCGAGCGCGTGCCGCTGTCGTCGGCCCAGCGGCGTCTGTGGATGCTCGACCAGCTGCTCCGCGAGGACGACGGGCCCCGCGACGCCTACCACCTGCCGCTCGCGGTCCGGCTGCGGGGCGAGCTCGACCTCGAAGCCCTGGAGGCGGCGGTCGGCGACGTCACCGCCCGGCACGAGAGCCTCCGGACGGTCTTCGCCGAGCACGTCGGCGTGCCCTACCAGCGGATCCTCGACCCCGACGAGGCGCGTCCCGTCCTGGAGGTGGCGACCTGCGCGCCCGAGGACGTCATCGCCAGGCCGTTCGACCTCGCCGAAGAGATCCCCCTGCGGGTCGCGGTCTTCCCGGAGGGCGAGCGGGACCACCTGCTGCTCGCCGTCTTCCACCACATCGCGTTCGACGAGTGGTCGTTCGGACCGTTCGCCCGCGACGTGGCCGAGGCGTACGCGGCGCGGCTGGACGGCAGGGAGCCCGCCTGGGAGCCTCCGCCCGTCCAGTACGCCGACCACGCCCTGTGGCAGCGGGAGCTGCTCGGCGACCCGGCCGACCCCGGCAGCGTCCACGCCCGGCAGCTCGACCACTGGGCGCGGGCGCTCGCGGACCTGCCCGAGGAGATCCCGCTGCCGGTGGACCGGCCGCGCCCCGGCACCGTCGGGCAGCGCGGCGGCACCCTCGCCACCGCCCTGCCGCCGGGCCTCACGGGCCGGCTCGGACGCCTCGCGCGGGACGCGAACGCCAGCATGTTCATGGTCTGCCAGGCGGCCGTCGCGGCGCTGCTGCACCGCACGGGCGCGGGCGACGACATCCCCCTCGGCAGCCCCGTCGCGGGACGCACCGAGGAGGCCGCGCGGGACCTCGTCGGCTTCTTCGTGAACACGCTCGTCCTACGCTGCGACGTGTCCGGCGACCCGGCGTTCACCGAGCTGCTCGCCCGCGTCCGGGAGGCCGACCTCGCCGGGCTCGCCCACCAGGACCTGCCGTTCGAGGCGGTCGTGGAGGCGCTGCGCCCGCGCCGCGTGCCAGGCCGCAACCCGCTGTTCCAGGTGATGGTGGGGTACGAGAACCAGGGCGTCGGCGACGTGCGGTTCCCCGGTCTGGAGCAGCGGGAGGCGCTGTTCGGGCCGGGCTCGGCGAAGTTCGACCTGGACTTCATCTTCCGGGAGGGCCCGGACGGGCTCCGGCTCGTCGTCGACTACTCCGCCGACCTGTTCGACCGCGCCACGGCCGCCGCGCTGGCGGACGGCCTCGTCGCGCTGCTCGCGGCCGTCGCCGACGACCCCGGCGTCAGGGTCGGCGCGCTGCCGGCCGTCCTGACCGCCCGCGCCGTGACCGCCGAGGAGGCCCCGCGGGCGGCGCGCCGGGACGACGACCGGGAGGCGGCCCTGTGCCGGATCTTCGCCGCGGAGCTCGGCGTCCCCGAGGTCGGCCCGGACGACGACTTCTTCGACCTCGGCGGGCACTCGCTGCTCGCGATGACGCTGGTGCGGCGCCTCCGCCGCGAGCCGGGCTGCGCGGGCCTGAAGATCGCGACGCTGATGGCGGCGCCCACCGTGGCGGGACTGCTGGCCCGGCTCGCTCCCGCCGATGGGAGCGAGGCCCCGCGGGAGTGAGGCGGCTCATACTTGCCCGGCCATTGCCTAGTTAGGTAAGCCTAACCTAATATCCCTGATCAACACCCTCCGGCTTCTCGACCCCCAACATGGAAGGTCCGCCATGCGCACCACGATGCGGCGCCTGACCGTCGCCGCCGCGCTCGTCCTCGGACTCGGATCGGCCGCCGCCTGCGGCGACGACGAGCCCACCGGCGGAGCCGGCGGCTCCGGCGGCGCGGCCGGGGCGTTCCCGGTCACCGTCGCCCACAAGCTCGGCTCCGCGCAGGTGAAGTCCGCGCCCAAGCGGATCGTCGCGCTCGGCGAGGTCGACCAGGACGCGCTGCTCGCCCTCGGCGTCACACCCGTCGGCATGGCCGAGCTCACCGGCGTCCAGCCCGACGGCCTGACCCCCTGGAGCGCGCCGAAGCTGACCGGGGGCAGGCCCAAGCTGCTCAAGGAGAACGAGGCGGGCTTCAACCTGGAGGAGATCGCCGCGCTGCGGCCCGACCTGATCCTGGCCGCCGGCGACTTCGCCATCGACAAGGAGTACGGCAAGCTCTCCAAGCTCGCGCCGACGCTCGCCTACCAGAACGGCCCCGCCGAGGACTCCTGGCAGCAGATCACCCAGCAGGTCGCCACCGCGATCGGCCGCCCCGAGGACGGCCGCAGGCTCGTCGCCGGCGTCGAAGCGAAGATCGCCGAGGTGAGGACGAAGCACCCGGAGCTGGCCGGCAAGGAGTTCGCCTTCACCAGCGTCTTCCCCAACGGGAACATCGCCGTCATGAAGTCCGGCGACGACACGAGCGTGAAGCTGCTCCAGCAGTTCGGCATGACGCTGCCCGAGTCGCTGAAGAAGCTGCCAGGCGACGGGTTCGCCGCCGAGCTGAGCATGGAGAAGGTCTCCGTCCTGGACGTCGACGTCCTGCTCGGCCACTACAACGACGACCCCGCCACCCAGAAGAAGATCGAGGGCAACAAGCTGTTCGCCGGGCTCGGCGCCGTGAAGCGCGGCTCCTACGTGCCGCTGGACCTGAAGTCGTTCTGGCCGCTGCGCACCCCCACCCCGCTCGCCGTCCCCTACGTGATCGACCAGGTCGTCCCGCAGATCGCCAAGGCCGCGAGCGCGGCCGGGCCCGCCTGATGCCGGAGGAGCGCATGCACACCCCCGTCCGCGACGTCGTCGGCATCGGGTTCGGCCCGTCCAACCTGGCGCTCGCCGTCGCGCTGGAGGAGGAGCACGGCGGCGCGGACGCGGTGTTCTTCGAGAAGCAGCCCGCGTTCGGCTGGCACCGCGGCATGCTGATCGACGGCGCCACCATGCAGGTCCACTTCCTCAAGGACCTGGTGTCGCTGCGCAACCCCGCCAGCCCGTACTCGTTCCTGGCCTACCTGCACGCCCGGGGCCGGCTCGTCGACTTCGTCAACCACAAGACGATGTTCCCGACGCGGCTGGAGTTCCACGACTACCTCGAATGGGCCGCCGCCGCGTTCGAGGGCCGCGTCCGCTACGGGACGGAGGTCGTCGCGCTCCGCCCGCACGACGACGAGGCCCTGGAGGTCGTCGTGCGGCGCGGCGACGAACTGGAGACGCACCTCGCCCGCAACGTCGTCATCGGCGCGGGTCTCGAACCCGTCCTGCCGGAGGGCGTCCGGGCGGGGGAGCGGATCTGGCACACCGAGGACCTGCTCACCCGGCTCGGCGAGCGCCGGGACTGGGCCCCGAACCGGATCGTCGTGGTCGGCGCCGGGCAGAGCGCCGCCGAGGCCGTCGAGTACCTGCACCGCACGTTCACCGGCACCGAGGTGTGCGCGGTCTTCGCGCGGTACGGGTACTCGCCCGCCGACGACAGCGCGTTCGCCAACCGCATCTTCGACCCCGAGGCCGTCGACCACTACTACGCCGCGCCCGGCGACGTGAAGCGCATGCTGTTCGAGTACTCCCGCAACACCAACTACTCCGTCGTGGACCTCGACCTCATCGACGAGCTGTACCGGCGCGCCTACGCCGAGAAGGTCGCGGGCGCCGAGCGGCTGCGCATCCTCAACGTCTCCCGCGTCCTGGACGTCGCGGACCGCGGCGCCGGCGGGGCGCGGGTCCGGGTCGCGTTCCTGCCGACCGGCGAGGTCGCCGACCTGGACGCCGACGCCGTCGTCTACGCCACCGGGTACCGCGAACGCGACCCGTTCGACCTGCTCGGCGAGGCGGGTGCGCACTGCCGCACCGGCCCGGACGGGCGCCCGGTCGTCGAGCGCGACTACCGCATCGCCACCGAGCCCGGCCCCGAGTGGGGCGTCTACCTGCAGGGGGCCACCGAGCACAGCCACGGGATCGCCTCCTCCCTGCTGTCCATGACCGCCGTGCGCACCGGGGAGATCGTCCGGTCCGTGGCGCGGCGGTCCGCCCCCGTCACCCCCGGCGTCCAGAGGAAGGCACGAGCATGACCACCAACCCGTTCGACGACCCCGAGGGCACGTTCCTCGTCCTCGCCAACGCCGAAGGCCAGCACTCGCTCTGGCCGGCGTTCGCCGACGTCCCCGCCGGGTGGACGACCGTGCACGGCCCCGAGTCCCGGTCCGACTGCATCGGGTACGTCATGGACAACTGGAAGGACATCCGCCCGCGGAGCCTGGCCGCCGAGACGCCGTGAGCCCGCCGGTCACGACCGCTCGGCCCTGGCCGCCTCCTCGAAGGCGGCCATGCGGGGCAGGACGTTGCCGAGCGGCGGGACCACCTCCGGCAGCGCCGCCATCATGACGGCGGGGGGCGGCAGCCAGCCGTCCTCCCGGATGCCCTGGACGATGAGGCGCTCGGCCTCGGCGCGGTCGCCGTCCTCCACCAGGCGGGCGATGACGCCCTCGAACGCCTCCCGGCGGCGGGCCGGCGACCGGATCTGGGCGACCATCCGCTCGGCCTCCGGCAGCCGCCCCGCCGCGGCGACCGCCAGCGCGATGTCCCGCAGGATCGGGCCCTGCCGGTGGTGGTGCTGCGGCTCCTCGCCGAGGATGCCCTGCGCCTGCTCGGGCAGCCCCGCCCGCAGCGCGGCGGCGGCGATCCCCGCGAACGTCGCCCCGCGGACCTTGGGGTCGCGCACGCTCCGGGCGATCCGCAGCGCCTCCTCGATGAGCCGCACGGCGCGGCCGGCGTCGCCGAGGGCGGCGGCCCGCTCCGCGACCGTGGTCATGGTGCTCCACGCGGGGAACGGCAGCCGCGACGCCCGCATGATCTCCGTCACCCGCTCCGCCTCGTCCAGCAGCCCGAGCTGCGCGGCGGCGTGCGCGATGTGCGACAGGGCCCGCTGGTGGCGCTGCTCGTCCACGTAGGTGGCGGCGAGCTGCTCGGCCTCGCGCAGCAGCCGCCGCGCGCGCTCGGGGTCGCCGATCGCGTCGGCGAGCAGGGCCAGCTCCACGAGCCCCCGGCAACGGGGCTCCGGATTGGTGATCGCGATGGTGCGGACGGCCGTCTCGGCGTCGTCCATCGTCCGGCCCGCCAGGTTCGCGTTGCCGGTGGCCGCGATGGCGGCGGCCAGGGATCCGAGCAGCTCGCCGCGGATCCGCATGTTGCGCACCCCGCGCGCCTCGCGGACCACCCGGCGGCGCAGGGCCCGCAGCCGCTCGGTGCTCGCCCGGCAGACCGCCAGCAGGACCTCCACCCGCAGCCGCGGGTCGGCCAGCCCGGTCGCGAGCCGCTCCGCCAGGTCCAGGTCGCCGGTCTCCACGGCCGCCGCCGCGAGCTCGGTCGCCGCCCCCTCGCTGGAGTCGGCGTCGAACCCGGCCAGCCGCTTCTCCCCGTCGGCCAGCAGCCGCCCGGCCGCGGCGGCGTTCCCGAAGCCGTGGGCGGCGCGCGCGACCTCGGTCAGCGCGGACAGGCCCATGGCCGGATCCGACACGAGCGCGACCAGCCGCCGCGCTGTGTCGAGGTCGGTGACCCGGGCCGCGGCCGCCGCCAGCTCCGTCGCGACGGCGTCGCGGGAGTCCTCGTCCAGACCGCCGAGCAGCTCCTCGGCGGCGGTCAGGAAACGCGCCACCCGGGGGTAGGCCCCGGCGGCGTAGGCGGTCTCGGCGAGCTCGGCCAGCGTCGAGACCCGCCGCCGGGGGCTGTCGACGACGGCGGCGATCCGCTCCGCCTCCCCGAAGCGGCCCCGGCGGGCGGCGACCACGGCGGCGGCCGTGATCTCGGACTGGGTCAGGTGCCGCACCGAGCCCGCGGGAGCCAGCTGCTCCGCCGCCAGGAGGTAGGCGACGGCCCGGTCGCGGTCGCCCCGGGCCGCGACGATCCGGGCGAGCCGGGCCAGGCCCGTGGCCCGGCGAAAGCCGTTCTCCACCCGGTCGACCAGCTGTTCGGCGTCGCCGAGACGGCCCGCCTCGGCCAGCTCACCGGCGGCGTTGACGCTCGCGAACAGCTGCTTGCGGGTGCGGCTCATGCCGGCCAGCGCCCGGTGGACGACGTCCAGGCGGCCGTCCCGCGCGGCCCGCTCCGCGATCGTCCCGAGCAGGGTGTTGCGCTCGTGCACGTCGATGACGAAGAAGGCCGCCCGGACGGCCAGCCCGGTCAGGCCGAGCTCGGTCGCGGTCCTCGCCGTCTCCGACGGCAGATCCTGCTGGGACGGGAGGCGCAGCGCCGCGTCGACGCCCGCCTCCAGCACGCCGGAAGCGCCCCGCAGCTCGGCGACATAGGTCTTGATCAGCAGGTTGACCGCCCGCGCCGCCTTGGGGGACGTCCCCTCGGCCACGGTCAGCGCGAGGGCCAGCAGGCCGCGCGCCGCGTCCAGGTCGCCTTCCGCCGCGACATCCGGGGCCGCCTCGACCAGCGGCGCCCACTGCCGCCGCGGCTGGAGCGAGACGAGGTCGGCGGCCGTCCTCATCAGCCGGATCGCGGTGTCCGGCAGGCCGGCGTCGAGCGCGCCGACGGCGGTACGGGCCGCGCCGAGCACCCTGCGATGGCCCTCCAGCAGCGCCGTGAGCCGTTCGGCCTCGTCGAGCAGCCCGGCGTCCACGACGCAGGTGAGCAGCTCGCCGAGCGCCGCCTGCCGGGACGCGCCGCCCTTGGCCGTCACGGCGTCGATCGCGGTCGCGAGCATCGCCTCCGCGGCGGCCCGCTCGCCGCGCAGCGCCCGCGCCCGCACGATGCCGCCGAGCGCCCGGGAGAGCGCCCGGGCCCCGTTGACCGACGTCCCCGCCAGCTCCTGCGCCGCCGCGAACTCGCCCCGGTCGGCCAGCAGCCGCACGAGCTCGGCGAACGTCTCCCACCGCAGGTCGTCGGGGGTCAGGAGACCCGCCAGGCGCTCGGCGTCCTCCCGCAGGCCCTGCTCGGCGGCGGCGCGGGCGGCGGCCACGATGATCGGCCACTGGTGCTTGCGGTCGGCGAACGACCGCGCGATGCGCTCCACCGAGTCGCACAGCCCGGCGCGGGCCGCGTCGCAGGCCATGTCCGTCATCAGCTCCCTGCGCCGGATCCGGGACGGGACGACGGAGGTGAAGAGCCGGGTGGCCTCGTCCAGGAGGGTCTCGGCGCGGGTGAAGCCGGGGCCGAGGGCCAGCGCGATCCGGGCCAGCGTCCGGGCCCTGCGCACCCCGCTCAGGATGCCCCCCGCCAGCAGCTCCGCCTCCTGGAGCCACAGCGCCGCCTCGGTCTCGGCGCCCGCCCGGTTCGCCGCCTCCGCCATGGAGATCAGGATGTTGGCCTTGATCGAGGCGACGGGGATGTCGCGGGCCATCCGCTCGGCGCGCTCCAGCTCCCCGAGCTCGGTCCAGGCCACCGCGATGACCTCGGGATGGACGCGGACCGGCAGGCGCAGCTGGTCGCGCCACAGCGCCAGCACGTAGATCACGGCGAGGTCGGGGGTGCCCGCCGCGAGGAGCAGCCGGATCGAGTCGGTCAGCGTCAGCACGGCCGGCTCCACCGTGCCGGTCCGCTCCAGCAGGCGGCTCCACCGGTCGGGCTCGTTGAGCCGCAGCAGGCGGTCCAGGTCCCCGTCGTCGGCCAGCGCCTGCGGGAACCGGTCCAGCAGGTACAGGGGGGTGTCTGCGGGCCAGCCGCCGGTCCGGTAGGTCTCGGCCCAGTCGAGCAGCCTCCCCCAGAAGCCCGCCATCGCCTCGGCGCCGAGGCGCTCGGTCGTGGTCTCCCGGATCAGGTCGTGGGCGAAGGAGTAGCGGCCACGGCCGTCGTCCTCCCGGCGCTCGACCAGCCGGGCGATCGTCTGCTCGACCAGTTCCCGGACGTCGTAGAGGTCCAGGCCGGTGAGCCGGGCGATGTCCTCGTCGGCCAGCCCGCCGCCGGAGGCCGCGAGCAGCCCGAGCACCTCGCGGCTCGTCCGGTCGCTCAGGTGCTGCTGCAGGTCGCGCTCGGCGGCGTTGCGCGAGGCGCGCGAGGCCTCGTTCGCGGCGAGCGTGCGGCGCTCGCACCCGCGCAGCGGATGCCCGTCCGGGACGTCGGCGGGCACCTCGGGGAAGTGCCTGCTGGTCACCAGCACGTGGCTGCCCGGCGGCACGTACTCGGGGAGCTGCGCCGCGACGCTGCTCTCGCGGTGCCGCAGGTGGTCGTCCTCGTCGAGCCCGTCCACGATGAGCATGAGATGGCGCCCGTCGGCGGTGACCCGCTCGACCGCGCGCTGCCACAGGTCGTCCAGGTCGAACGCGGTGGGCACGACCCCGGGCGTCGGAGTCTCGCCGACCAGCGGGGCCAACTGGTCGGCGAGCGCGGCCCGGTAGTCGGCCAGCCGCGAGCCGGCCGACCGGGACACGAAGAACGCGACCGTGACGACGTCGGGGGCGGGGTCCCCGGCGAAGGCGGCGGCGAGCGTCGTCTTGCCGGCCCAGGGCTCGCCCACCAGCCACAGGTAGGGCGTGCCGCTCGTGGCGAACTCCTGGAGCCGGCCGAGCTCGGCGTCCCGGTCGGCGGGGTCGGGGCAGCGGGCCCGCAGCTTGGTGATGGTCGACCAGTACCGCGACCGGCGCAGCGGCGCGGACGGCCCCGCGCCGCCCGGGTCCAGCCGCACGCCCGCGCCGTCGAGGAGCCCGTTCAGCCGCTCCCGGCTCGGCCGGGGCTCGACGAACTCGCCGGCGATCCGCGGCCGGTGCGGTCCGGCGGCGCTGAAGACGCGGGAGGCGGTCAGGGGCCCGTCCGGCTCGGCCCAGCGTACGACGCCGACCAGCTTGCCGCCGACCAGGACGGGACCGCCGGACAGGCCCCGGTACCGGCGGCCGGCGCGCTGCGGGGCGTCGTCGCGGTGCAGGTCGAGCAGGCCCGTCTTGACGTTGGCGCCGAGGAGGACGTCGCCGTCGACCTGGTCGACGTCGCGGACGCCGCCGAGCTCGCTCTCGCGGTCGTGGGAGGCGGGGAAGCCCCACGAGACGAACCGGGCGCGCCCGGTGCTCCAGGGGTCGACGTCCGCCAGCACCGCAGGGGCCACCGCGGGCAGCGAGCCGTCCGCCACCCGCAGCAGCGCCAGGTCGACCTCGGCGCCCTCGGCGGTCCAGACCCGCTCGGCGGCGACGGAGACCGACTCGTCCGGCGTGGCGAGCCGGACCGTCACGGTGCCGGAGGCGGCCAGGACGTGCCGGCAGGTGAGCACCAGCCCGGCGGAGATCCGGTAGCCGGTGCCGTAGCCCTCCTCGCCCTCCCCGACGAGCACCTCGACGGTGCGCCAGCGTGGTTCGTCAGGGATCACCGGCCGGGCTTGCGGAGCCGGTCACCCACCTCGATCGGCTTGCCGTCCACCTGCGGATTCAGCGTGACCGCCACCCGGTGCGTGGTGGTCTGAGCGAGCTTGCCCGACGCGCCGACCTCGACCACCCAGACCTTCACCTTGCCGTTGGCGCCGCCCTCCCTGACCACGGCGACCTCGAACTCGACCTCGACCGGCCCCACGCTGAAGCGGATCTCCTCGTCGGCACCCTCGAGCTGAGCCCGCGCCAGGTCGTCGCGGATCGCTTTGACTGCCTCTGCCAAGCCGATTTCCTGCATTGCTCCCCATTACTCGTAAGTGGGGAGAGTTTAGCGCTTTGTAGCGGGCCGGATTGAATTGAACGGAGGTCATGTCTTCGGCAGGGACGGCCTGTCCGCGAAGAACCTGGCCATGAGCTCGCTGGCATAATCCGGCCATTCGTGCCCTCCGCGCTGCCGGGTGCAGAGCGCGACGACGACGGGGCCCGGGCCCGTTCCGACGCAGTCGTCCGGCGCGTCCGGCACCGGCCACGAGAGCGCGGGCAGCTTGTCCACCCATCTCCAGAACTCCATGAGGACCTGGACGGGGATGAACGGGAAATGGACGTCCGCGTCCATGTTCCCGCCGCCCGTATAGGGGACCGACGGGTCCCACGTCCCGTGGAAGGCCAGCACCGACACCGGTTTGCGGGGCGTGCAGCCGATCGCGAGGGCGCCCGACACCACGGCGATCCCGGCGATCCTGTCCGACCGCTCGCACGCGTACCGGTACGCCATGCCGCCGCCGTTGGAGAAACCGGTCACGAAGACGCGGCGCGGGTCGGCGACGCCCTGCCGCACCAGCGTGTCGATCAGCTTGTCGAGGAACGCGACGTCGTCGACGCCGGTCCACCGGGCGAACCAGCAGCAGGCCCCGGCGTTCCAGGTGCCGAGGAGCCCGTCGGGGTAGGCGACGGCGTAGCCGTGGCGGTCGGCGACCTTGTCGAGCCCGCTCTGCTCGCGGACGTACTCGGAGTCGTTCAGGCCGCCATGCAGGGCCACGATGAGCGGCACGGGCGCGCCGTCATCGCGCTGGGGCGGGACGTGAAGGAGGTAGGGGCGGTTCCAGTCGCCCATGGGAATGGTGTGCTTCGACGTTCCCGGGGCGTCCTCGGACGCTCCGGCGGGCAGGGGGTGGGCGATGAGCGTCGCGAGGAGCGCCACGATCATCGCCGCCCGCACGGCGATCTTCATAGCGCGATCTAACGCCCGCCGCGCCCCGCCGGGCTACGCACCGGCGCGCAGAAAAGCCCGGCCCTTTTTGGCACGCCGGCGCGCGTCGCGGGACGAGGCGCCCCCGATGCAGCCACGAACCCGGCCCCGAACCGGCCTCCGCCGCCTCGGTGATGACGTGGCGGGCGGGTCAGTCGCGAGCGAGGGCGGCCAGCTCCTCGTCGGCCGCGCGCCGGTGCGCCTCGGCGTCCTCCCGGGCGCGCCAGGGGCTCCAGCGGCCGCTCATGACGAAGATGAACGGCAGGAACACGATCTGGCCGCCCAGGCAGACGTACCACCAGGTCCGCCACTGGCCGGGGCCGTCCTGCGAGGCCTTTTTCACCTGAACAGCCAGGCGAAGGTGTAGTAGCCGTTGTCCGGGTAGACGGCCAGCTGCGCGAAGCAGGCCGTGGCCGCGACCGAGCCCGATCCCGCCGACGAGCAGGAGGGGCTTGCGGACGCCGAGCCGGTCCGACAGCTGGCCGTACGCCACGAGGTTCGCGCGGTCCCACCGACAGCAGGATGAAGAAGCCGGACGACATCCCGTAGTGGGACATGATCGCCGTCGCGACGGCGCCGTCATGATGGTGGCGCGCGCTCGCCATCGTCCGGTCAACGTAGACCCGCAAAGTCGAAATGGCAATAAGTTCGACTGGTGAAACCGACCGGTCGGTATGACTACGTTTACATGCGGTTACCCCCTCGGCGATGGCCGCCGCTGTGCCCTCGCGGTGTGCCTCGACCGCATGCGACGCTCGCCATCCTGCGCAATGCCGACCGGACGGTACACGGCAGATCGGGGGCGGTTTCCGGCGGAGCCCGGAGTGGTCCATCGAGGGCGTTCATGCCGTTTTGGTCCAGGTGGACCAGCGCGCCGCTGACGTGTGTGACATGCCACGGGGCTCGGGCGCTGTGGAGAGTGGAAACCGGATCACGGCGGCGCCGGCGGGCTGCGAGGAGGGGAGCCCGCGCGTCGACGGCGCGGACCGGTGGCAGGCCGGGGCCGGACGGTTCCGCGGCGCCGGGGCGGACGCCGCGGGACCGTCCGGCCCCTCGGCGTCCCCGCCCCCCGGCCGACGGAACATTGACGGCGGGCCGCGGCGAAAATAAGGTGAACCGACCGGTCGGTATGTGCGGAATTTCCGGCGCCCGGCCGTTCCTGTCGCCGTCGCGGGCCTTCTCGGAGCAATGCCATGATCCTCAGCACGATGCAGGACTTTCCGCTGTCCGTCGCCGCGATCCTGCGGCACGGCGCGCGCGTCTACGGCCGCAGCGAGTGCGTGACGTGGACGGGCGGCGGTGCGCCCCGGCGCGCGACCTTCGCGCAGATCGCCGGCAACGCCGAGCGGCTGGCGTCCGCCTTGGCGAGGCTGGGGGTCCGCCCCGGGGACCGGGTGGCGACGTTCTGCTGGAACAACCAGGAGCACCTGGAGGCGTACTTCGCGGTGCCCGCCATGGGCGCCGTGCTGCACACGCTGAACATCCGGCTCTTCCCCGAGCAGCTCTCACACATCATCAACCACGCCGACGACCAGGTCATCATCGTCGATGACAGCCTCGTCCCGCTCCTGGCGCGCGTCGTGCACGAACTTCCCGCCGTGGAGGCGTTCGTGGTCGTCGGGGACGGCGACGCCTCGGCCCTGGAGGCCAACGGGAACGGGGCGCCCGTCCTGCGCTACAGCGAACTGCTCGCCGCGGAGGAGCCCGGGTACGCCTGGCCGGCGGTGGACGAACGCTCCGCCGCGTCCATGTGCTACACCAGCGGCACCACGGGCGACCCCAAGGGCGTCGTGTACTCGCACCGCTCCACCTTCCTGCACGCGATGGCCGTGCAGTCGGCGTCGCTGGTGGGCATCACCGAGGCCGACCGCGTCCTGACGATCGTGCCGATGTTCCACGTCAACGCCTGGGGCCTGCCGTACGGGGCGTTCCTGTCCGGGGCGACGCTGCACATGCCGGGGCCGTTCATGCAGCCGGAGCACCTGGTGAGGTTCGTCGCCGCCGAGCGCAGCACGCTGGCCTCGGCCGTCCCGACGATCTGGAACGGGATCCTGTCCCTCGGGGAGCGGGAGGAGATCGACCTGTCGTCCCTGCGGGCGGGAACCTCCGGCGGCGCCGCCGCGCCCCGCGTCCTGCTGGAGCGCTTCGAGCAACGGTACGGGCTGCGCATCATCCAGGGCTGGGGCATGACGGAGACGAGCCCGCTCGGCGGCATGGCGTTCCCGCCGCCCGGCGTCGAGCCCGGCACCGACGAGGACATGTACTGGCGGCTGAAGTCCGGCCGCGTCGCCGCCGGCGTCGAGATGCGCATCGTGGACGACGCCGGCGCCGAGCTGCCGTGGGACGGCGAGTCCGTCGGCGAGATCGAGGTGCGCGGGCCGTGGATCACCGGCGCCTACCACCGCGACCCCGCGCCCGGGAAGTTCGACGACGGCTGGCTGTGCACCGGCGACATCGGCACCATCGACGACCGCGGCTTCTACCAGATCACCGACCGCGCCAAGGACGTCATCAAGTCCGGCGGCGAGTGGATCTCCTCGGTGGAGCTGGAGAACCACCTGATGGCCCATCCGGCCGTCGCGGAGGCCGCCGTCATCGGCATCCCCGACGCCCGCTGGGACGAGCGCCCCCTCGCCTGCGTCGTCCTGCGCCCGGAGGCGTCCGCCGCTCCCGCGGAGCTGGCGTCGTTCCTCGCGGACAAGGTCGCCCGCTGGCAGGTCCCCGAGTACTGGACGTTCCTGGAGGAGATCCCTAAGACCACCGTCGGGAAATTCGACAAGAAGCCGCTGCGCGCCCGGCACAAGGACGCGGCGCTGGAGATCGAGCGGGTGGAGCGCTGACGGGCGGTCCTCAGTTCTCCAGGCCGTGGAGGAACAGGTCCACGTAGTGCTCGCTGATGGCGGCCGTCTTGAGGCGGCCGCCCGGGCGGTACCAGGCGCCGATCTGGTGGACGGTCCCGAAGAAGAAGTGGACGGCGATGTCGGCGGGCGTCTCGGTGCGGAACGTGCCCTCGCGCTGGCCCTCCTCGACCAGGGCGCGGAAGCGCTCGTGGTAGCGGCGCCGCTCGGCGCGGACGGCCTCGCGGCGGTCGCGGGAGAGCAGGTGCGTCGAGCGGAAGAAGACGGTGAAGTCGTCCAGGTAGAGGAACGAGGTGTTGAGGACGTCGACGGCGGCGGCGCGGAGCCGCTCGGCGGCCGTGCCGGGGCCGTCCGCGATCTGCTCCAGCCGGGACGTCTGCAGGCCGAGGAGCCGGTGGTAGATCTCGTAGAGGAGGTCGTCCTTGGAGCCGAAGTAGTGGTACATGGCCCCCTTGGTCACGCCGGCGGCGTTCACGATCTCCTGCACCGAGGTGCTCTCGAAGCCCTTCTCGGCGAACATCCGGGTCGCCACGGCCAGCAGCCGGTCGGGCAGCGGCAGGGTGCCGGGGATCCGGCCCGCGGGCGCCTGCGCCATCACTCCACCTCCGTCCGGGAACTCCCGGGTCTCGCGCCGCCCCGGCGCGGCCGCCCGCAGATCGCGGATCAGCCTACCGCCCGATGAGGATCCGCCGCGGTGGGCGCGGGGCCCGCGCGGATCGGCTGTTGACCGCGGCGCCCGGTGATTCTATCTTCATAAAATCCGACCAGTCGGTATGTGTTTTTTGGCCTCGGGGGATTCGCGCTGATTCATCGGCGAGGTGAGGCGACGTGTCCGGCTCCTCCGCGATCCTGGAACTTCGAGAGGTGACCGTCCGCTTCGCCGGGCTGGTCGCACTGGACGGGGTATCGCTCACGGCGCCCCAGGGCCGGGTCACCGGGGTGATCGGCCCGAACGGCGCGGGCAAGACGACGCTGTTCAACGTCGTGTGCGGGTTCGTCCGCCCGGAAGCCGGCGAGGTGCGCTGGCGGGGCCGGGTCCTCGGCCGCCACCGGCCGCACGACCTGACGAGGCTCGGCATCGCCCGCACCCTCCAGGGCCTCGGGCTGTTCCCGGGGCTGACCGTGCTGGAGAACGTGATGGTCGGCGCCGACCCGCACGCCAGGGCGGGGTTCTGGAGCGGGCTGTTCGCGCTGCCGCGCGCCGACCGCGACGAGGCGGCCCTGCGCGAGCGGGCCATGGCCCGGCTCGCGGAGCTCGGCGTCGCGGGCGAGGCCGCCCGGCTGCCGGGGCAGTTGCCCTACGGCGTGCAGAAGCGGGTCGCGCTGGCCCGCGCGCTCGTGGCCGAGCCCGGCCTGCTGCTGCTGGACGAGCCCGCCGCCGGACTGTCCGCGGCCGAGATCGACGAGCTGGCCGGGCTGATCCGCGGGCTGCGCGGCGGGCCCGGCGTCGTCCTCGTCGAGCACCACATGGACCTGGTCATGGGCGTCTGCGACCAGGTCGTCGTGCTGGACTTCGGCAGGGTCATCGCGAGCGGCCCGCCCGAGCGCGTGCGCGACGATCCGGCCGTCCTCGACGCCTATCTCGGCGAGGAGGTCACCGGTGCTTGAGGTGAAGGGCCTCACCGTCGCCTACGGCGCGGTCCGCGCGCTCGGCGGGGTGGACCTGTCGGTCGACGAGGGCTCGGTGACCGCGGTGCTCGGCGCGAACGGCGCGGGGAAGACCACGCTGTTGCGCGCCGTCTCCGGTCTCCTGCGGCCCCGGTCGGGACGCGTCGCGCTGGACGGCGCCGACATCACAGGGCTGGCGGTCGAGGAGATCGTCCGGCTCGGCGTCGCGCACGTCCCGCAGAACGGCGGCGTCATCACCGAGCTGACCGTGCGGGACAACCTGCGGCTCGGCGGGCTGTGGCGGCGCGACCGGGCGGCCCTCGCGCGCCGGGTCGCCGAGATGTACGAGCTGTTCCCGCCGCTCGCGCAGCGCCGGTCCCGCCTCGCGGCCACCCTGTCCGGCGGTGAGCGGCAGATGCTCGCGCTGGCCCGGGCGCTCACCGGCGCGCCGCGGCTGCTGCTGGTGGACGAGCCTTCGCTCGGCCTCGCGCCGCGCGTGGTCGCCCAGCTGATGGCCGTGCTGCGGCGGTTGTCCGACGAGGACGGCCGCACCGTTCTGCTCGTGGAGCAGAACGCTCGCAGCGCGCTTTCGGTCGCCGACCGCGCCGTCGTCCTGGACCTCGGATCCGTCGTGGCGGACGAGACCGCCGCCGCCATCGCCGCCGACGACCGTCTCCGCCACGCCTACCTGGGGTTCTGATGGTGCGCTTCCTCAATCTCACGCTCGCCGGGATCACCTCCGGGGCGGTGTTCGCGGCGGTCGCGCTCGCCCTGGTGCTGATCTGGCGCTCCACCCGCGTCGTGAACTTCGCGCAGGGCGGCATGCTGATGTTCACGACGTTCCTCGCCTGGAGCGTCATCGACGCGGGCGGCTCCTACTGGCTCGCGCTCGGCGCCGCGCTGGCGTCCGGGCTGGTGCTGGGCGCGGTCGTCGAGCGGGTCGTGGTCCGGCCGGTCGAGGACAAGCCGCCGCTGAACGCGGTGATCGTCACCCTCGGCCTGCTCGTGCTGCTCCAGGCGGCCGCGGGCATGATCTGGGGCGACACGCCGCACTCCTACCCGCCCGCCTTCACCATCAGGGGGTTGTCCGCCGGCGGGACGCGGCTGCTGCTGTCGCCGTTCGACCTGTTCGTCATCGGCGCCGTCGCCGCGGTCATGGTGCTGCTGACGCTGCTGTTCGTCCGCACCGACCTCGGGCTGCGGCTGCGGGCGTCGGCGTTCGCGCCCGAGATCGCCCGGCTGCAGGGCGTGCGCGTCGGCCGGATGCTGACCCTCGGCTGGGCGCTCGCCGCGCTCGTCGGATCCCTCGCCGGGGTGCTGATCGCCCCGTCGGTGTTCGTCGGGCCCGCCCAGTTCGACGCGATGCTCGTCTTCGGGTTCACCGCGGCCGTGATCGGCGGGCTGGACAGCCCCGCGGGCGCCGTCACCGGCGGGCTGCTGCTCGGCTGCGCCCTCAGCTACGTGTCCGGCTACCTCGGCTCGGAGCTGGTCGCCCTGGGGGCGCTCGCCGCCCTCATCACCGTCCTGATGATCAGACCGAACGGCCTGTTCGCCGCGAGCACCGGACGGAGGGTGTGACCCCGTGACCGCGCCCGTGCGAAGCGCCCTGCGCCGCTCCACCCTGACCCGGCACGCGGCCTGCGCCGCCCTCGCGCTCGCCGCCCTGTACGCCCTGACCACGGCCGCCGCCCCCTACCGGGACCTGCAGATCGCGCAGGCCGCCTACCTCACCTGCGCGGTCGCCGGCCTGACGGTGCTGACCGGGCTCGGCGGGCAGATCTCCCTCGGGCACGGCGCGTTCATGGCGGTCGGCGCCTACACCGCCGCGCTGGTCATCGGGCACTGGGGCTGGCCGCTCGCGGCGGTCCTGCCGGCGGCGGCCGGGGCCACCGCCGCCGCGGGCGCGGTGGTCGGCGCCGTCGCCGCCCGGCTGCACGGCCCCTACCTGGCCGGCGCCACCCTCGCCTTCGCCGTCGGGCTGCCCGGGCTCGCCAACTACGAGCCGCTCACCGGCGTGCTCGGCGGCCAGAACGGGCTGACGATCGTCCCGCCGGTCCCGCCCGCCGCGCTCGGCGAGGCGTTCCCGCTGGAGCGCTGGCAGGCGTGGATCTGCTGCCTCGGCGCCGTCGTCACCCTGTTCCTGCTCGCCAACCTGACCCGCGGCCGGTTCGGGCGGACGCTGCGCGCCAGCCGCGACGACGAGATCGCCGCCGCGCTCAGCGGGGTCCGCGTGGCCCGGCTGCGGATCGCCGCGACCGTCGTCTCGGCGGCCTGCGCCGGGCTCGCCGGCGGGCTGCTCGCCGTGGTCGCCACGCTGGCCGCGCCGGGCGCCTTCCCGCTCACGCTGTCCCTCCAGCTCATCGCCGCGATCGTCATCGGCGGGCTCGGCAGCCTGCCGGGCGCCGTGTGGGGCGCGCTGATCCTGGTCTACGTGCCGACCTGGGCGGCGGACCTGTCGTCCTCGTCCGGCCTCTCCCACGACATCGCGTCGAACCTGCCCCTCGCCATCTACGGCCTCGTCCTCATCGTGGTGACGCTGGCCTTCCCGCGCGGCGTCCAGGGCGGGCTGCGCGACCTCGGCGGCGCCGTCCGGCGCCGCGCACGCGGGAGGCGCGACCGGGCTCCCGGGCCGCGCGCTCCGGCGCCGAGCGACACATCGGGGCCCACCACAACGCACCCAGGAGGAGCAGATGAAGCGACCCCGGACGAGGCGGGCGCTCGCCCTGACGACCGCGGTGACGCTGGCGGCCGCGGCGAGCGGCTGCGGCGGTGACGGAGGGGGCGGCGGGTCGGCGGCGCCCGGCGTGACCGCCACCACCGTCACGATCGGCAGCCACCAGCCGCTGACCGGGCCCGCCGCGCCCGGGTACAGCGCCAACTCCGCGGCGTCCAAGGCGTTCTTCGACTACGTGAACGCGAACGGCGGCGTGCACGGACGCAAGATCGTCTACAGGTACGTCGACGACGCCTACAACCCGACGCAGACCGTGAGCGTGACGCAGAAGCTCGTCCTCCAGGACAAGGTCTTCGCGATCTTCAACGGGCTGGGCACGCCCACGCACTCCAAGGTGGTCGACTACCTGAACGCCCAGCGCGTCCCGGACCTGTTCGTCGCGTCCGGCTGCGGCTGCTGGGACCGGCCGGACGAGCACCCGCAGACGTTCGGCTGGCAGGTCGACTACATCCGCGAGGGCAAGATCCTCGGCGACCACGTCAAGAAGGCCTACGCGGGGAAGAAGGTCGCCTACTTCTTCCAGAACGACGACTTCGGCCAGGACGGGGTGAAGGGCCTCGACAAGTACATCCCCAAGGACCAGGTCGTCTCCCGGCAGTCCTACCAGCCGGGCAGCACCGACATCGGCGCGCAGGCGCAGGCGATCGCGCAGTCCAAGGCGGACGTCGTCGTGATGTTCAGCATCCCCACGTACACGGCGCTGTTCCGCCTCGCCTCGCTGAAGCTGAACTTCCAGCCGACGTTCGTCGTCAGCAACGTCGGGTCCGACCCGATCACCCTCACGGGGCTGCTGGAGAGCTTCGCGAAGAAGGGCGGCAGCGAGGTCGAGGGCAGCCCGCTCATCCAGGGGATGGTGACCGACGGCTACCTCGCCGCGCCGGGCGACGCCGCCAACAGCTGGACGGCGCTGTTCAAGAGGATCCACGGCCAGTACATCCCGAAGCTGCCGTTCAACGGCAACATCGTGTACGGGATGTCGGTCGCCTACACCTTCGTGCAGGCGCTCCAGGCGGCCGGGAAGAACCCGACCCGCAAGGGCATCGTGGAGGCGCTGGAGAAGTCGCGCTTCACGGGTCCGGGCGTGGTCCCGTTCGCCTACGGCGCGGATTCGCACGCCGGGTACACCGGGGCGGTCATCGGCACGATCAAGGGGCAGAACGTCGTGCCCCAGGGGCAGCCGCTGACCACCGACGACGGTGACGGGCCGATCCAGCCCTACACGGCCCCGCAGCCGCAGGCGCCCGCGGGCGGCGTCCCCGCCGCGGGCTGACGGGTTCCCGCCGTCCCGCGCGCTCCGGCGTGGGACGGCGCGGCCCGCCCGGCCGCCGCCCGCCTCAGGCGCGGACGACCTCCGGGCCCGCGGCGGCCATGTCGGCGGCGAGGTCGGTGTCCAGGCCGCTGTCGGTGATCAGCACGTCGATGTCGGCGAGGTCGCCGAACCGCACGAGGTGGTCATGCCCGATCTTGGTGCGGTCGGCGAGCAGCACCCGCCGCCGGGACGAGGCGATCATCGCCCGCTTCACGGCGGCCTCGGCCTGGTCGGAGGTGGTCAGCCCGCGCTCGATCGAGCAGCCGTTGGTCGCCATGAACGCCACGTCCACCCAGAGGTCGGCGAGCGGGCGCAGCACCCAGTCGTCCACCGTGGCGAGCGTGCGGCCGCGCACCCGCCCGCCGAGGATGATCACGGTGAGGTTGGGGCGGGTCGCCAGCACCGCGGCGTGCGGCGGAGAGTTCACGATCACGGTCAGCTCGCGGTCGGTCGGCAGCAGCTGCACGAACCGGGAGGTGGTCGTCCCGGCGTCCACGATGACCGAACCGTCGGCGGGCAGCTCCTCCAGCGCCGCCTTGGCGATGCGCTGCTTCTCCTCCGTCATCACCGCGTCCCGCGCCGCCAGCTCCGGCTCGAAGCCGAGCCGTTCGACGGGCATCGCGCCGCCGTGCACGCGCCGGACCGTTCCGGCCCGCTCCAGCACGGTCAGATCGCGGCGGATCGTCTCGGTCGTGACCGAGAACTCCTCGGCGAGCGCGACCACGTCCACCCGGCCCTTCGAGCGCGCCAGCGCAAGGATCGCCTGCTGCCGTTCCTCGGCGTACATGACCGTCGTCCCCACCTGTTCCATCTACGTCCCGGTGCGTCCATTGTGCCGGGGCCGCCGTGCCGGGGCTCGCAGGACGGTCAGGCGGGCTGCTCGGCGTCCAGATCGCGGGCGAGCAGGCCCGCGAGTTCGTCCAGCGCGCCGGCCGCCCCGTCCCCCTCGGCGGACAGGGTCACCTCCGTCCCGTGCCGCGCGCCGAGCGACAGCACGCCGAGGATGCTGCTCGCGTTGACGGGCGCGCCGTCCCCGATCCGGATGGTCACCGGCACCGGCTGGCGCGCCGCCGCCTGGACGAACAACTGCGCGGGGCGGGCGTGCAGCCCCTGCGCCGCGGCGACGACGACGTTTCGTTCGGACATGGCCGTCTCCTTCAGGGTTCGATCGTGACCTTGATGGCGGCGCCCCGGGTGACCAGGTCGAGGGCGTCGTGCAGGGCGTCCAGCGGGAGCCGGTGGGTGATGAGGTCCTCGACGGGGACCCGCCCGGACCCGATCATCTCCAGCGCGCGGGCGTTGTGCGCGGGGCTCGACCCGTTCGCGCCGACCAGGGACAGCTCCCGGTAGTGGACGCGGTTGGCGTCGACGGGGACGACCGGGTCGTCCTTGGGCAGGCCGCCGAACAGGCTGACCCGGCCGCCGGGCGCGACGAGCCGCTGCGCCAGGCCCTGCGCGGCGCCCGACGCCGCGGCGGTGATCGCGACGTCGGCGCCGCGCCCGCCGGTGCGTTCGAGGATCTCCTCGACGACGTCGACGGCGCCCGCGTCGAGCGCGGCGTCCGGCTTGACGAGCGCGGCGGCCCGCTGCAGCCGCTCGGCGTTGACCTCCACGAGGAAGACGCGGGCGGCGCCGCGGGCCCGCGCGACCCGCACGTGCAGGCAGCCGACCGGACCCGAGCCGAACACCACGACGTCGTCGCCCTCGCCGACCCGGGCCAGCTCCTGCCCGTTCAGCACGCAGGCGAGCGGCTCGGCGACCGAGGCCTCGGCGAACGAGACGCCGTCCGGGATCCGGTTCACCCCGTCCACCGCGAGCACCTTCGCCGGGACGATCATGTACTCGGCGAACCCGCCGTCGTAGTGGTAGCCCATCGACTCCTGCGCGGCGCAGACCGTCATCCGGCCGCGGCGGCACTCGGCGCACCGCCCGCACGGGATCGCCGCGATCACCTGGACGCGGTCGCCCGCGGCCCAGTCCCCGGCGCCCGCCCCGGCCTCGACGACCTCGCCGGCGATCTCGTGGCCCATCACCCGCGGCGGGACGATGTGGTGGTGCCCGAACCGGGAGATCTTGACGTCGGTACCGCAGGTCGAGCAGTTGCGGACGCGGATCTTCAGCTCGCCCGGGCCGGGCTCGGGTTCGGGGGCGTCCTCCAGGCGGATGTCGGCGGGGGCGTAGAAGCGGGCGACCTTCATGCGGTGTGTCCCTGTCCTGTCGGTTGCTCGTCCTCGGCCGGCGGGGCGAGCAGGGCGAGGACCTGCTCGGCGCCGGTGGCCTCGCGCAGCGCGCGGGCCCGGTCCGGGTCCATGAGGACCTGGGCCAGCTCGGCGAGGATCTCCATGTGGCCGTCGCCGCGCGCCGCGATCGCGATGCAGACGGTGACGGTCTCGCCGTTCCAGTCCGTCCCCTCCGGGAAGCGGACGACGGCGAGGGCGTCGCGGTGGATGAGGTCGCGGCCCCCGGACGTGCCGTGCGGGATCGCCACGCCCTCACCGAGGTAGGTGGAGATGGAGCGTTCACGCTCCAGCATCGCGTCGATGTAGCCGGGCTCGACGGCGCCCGCGTCGACGAGCACCTGCCCGCAGACCCGGACGGCGTGGTCGCGGCCGCCGGCCCGCGCGTCGAGCCGGATCGCGTCCGGGGCGAGCAGGCCGGCGGCGCCGTCAGGCATCGACCTCACCGCCGTCCTTGATCGCCTTGACCAGCCGGTCGACGGCGGGGTCGCCGAGGTAGACCTCGAACGGGATCACCGGTGTGCCGCCGGCGCCGCGCCGGGCGCGGGCCGCGAGCCCGGTGTGGCAGACGACCACGTCGGCGTCCGCGGGGATCGCGTCGACGGGCGTGTGCTCGACCGCGACGTCCTGCTTGCGCAGCGCCTTGCGGAGCTGCCCGGCGAGCATGACGCTGCTGCCCATCCCGGCGTCGCAGGCGATGACGAGTTTGCGGATGTCCTTGCCGTTCATCGTGGTGCGCCTTCCGTCAGTGGGCGGTCGTTTCCCGGGCCGCGCCGTCGGCGGGCTCCTGCGGGCCGGTCTGCTCGTCGGTGCTCTCCTTCGTGGCGCTCTTGTCGGCGGCGCTCTCCTCCGCGGCGCCCTCCCCCTCGCCGGCCGCGGGGTCGCCGTCCTCCGGGTCGGACTCGGCCAGCTTGCCGAAGCCGAGCAGGGCGGCGCCGACGCCGAAGGAGACGGCCGCGGAGGCGACCAGGCCGGTGTAGACGCCGACCCAGTTGCCGGCGCCGCGGGGCGTCTGCGCGAGGTAGGCGAAGATGCTGCCCGGCGACGGGGTCGCCACGAGCCCGGCGCCCGTGGCCACGAAGATCGCCACTCCGGTCACGCCGCCCGCCATCGCGGCCAGCATCATCCGCGGCTTCATCAGGATGTACGGGAAGTAGATCTCGTGGATGCCGCCGAAGAAGTGGATGACGGCGGCCGCCGGGACGCTCGGGCGCAGCCGCCGCGGCCCGAAGAACCAGTAGGCGAGCAGGACGCCGAGACCCGGCCCCGGATTGGACTCCAGCATGAACAGCACGGACTTGCCGTGCTGTGCGGCTTCCTGGACGCCGAGCGGCCCGAGCACCCCGTGGTTGACGGCGTTGTTGAGGAACAGCACCTTCGCCGGCTCGATGAGCAGGGAGGTGAGCGGCAGCAGGTCGTGGTCGACCAGCCATCCCACGCCGTCGCCGGCCCATTCGGTGAAGGTGTTCATGACCGGGCCGATGACCCGGTTGCCCGCGACGGCCATCGCGGCGCCGACGATCCCGGCGGAGAAGTTGTCGACCAGCATCTCGAACCCGGTCCGGACGCGGTCCTGCACGAGGCCGTCGAACAGCCGCAGCAGGTACGCGGCGAGCGGCCCGGTGATCATCGCGCCGAGGAACATCGGCACCTCGGCGCCGACGACGATGCCGACGGTGGCGACCGCGCCGACGACGGCGCCGCGCTGGCCGTGCACCATCCGGCCGCCGGTGTAGCCGATGAGCAGCGGCAGCAGGAACTTGATCATCGGGTCGACGAGCTCGCCGAGCTCCTTGTTCGGCAGCCAGCCGGTCGGGATGAACAGGGCGGTGATCAGGCCCCAGGCGATGAACGCGCCGATGTTCGGCATCACCATCGCGGCCATCCGGCCGCCGAGCCGCTGGATGTTCGCGCGGATGCCGCTCCCGGCGGGCTCCGGGGTGTAGGTGGTGGCCATCTCGGCCTCCTGTCGTTCGGGGGGTGGGGGTGGGTGCTGCGGTGTCAGGTGGGCAGGGGACGGGCGAGGTCGGGTCGCGGATGGATGCGGACGATGTCGCGCCGCACGTCGGAGGCGCCCGGCATGCGGCTGGCGGGCAGCCGCACGGCGGCCGCGCCCCAGGCGAGGCCTTCGGCGAGCGCGCGGGGCCCGCGGGCGCCCGCGGCGAGGAACCCGGCGAGCAGGGCGTCGCCGGCGCCGACGGTGCTGCGCGGATGGGCGACGGGCGCCTCGCCGGTGAGGACGCCGTCGTCGTCGACGAGCACCGCGCCCTGCGCGCCGAGGCTGACCAGGACCGCGCGGGCCCCCCACGCCCGCAGCTGCCCGGCCGCCTCGACCGCGTCGGCCACGGTGTCGACCGGGCCGCCCGCGGCCTCCGCGAGCTCCTCCCGGTTGGGCTTGACCAGGTCGGGCGAGGCGGCGACGGCGGCGCGCAGGGCCGGGCCGCTGGTGTCGACCGCGACGCGGACGCCGCCCGACGCGAACCGGCGGCACATCCGCGCGTAGGTGCCGTCCGGGACGCCGGGCGGCAGGCTGCCGCAGCCGACGACCCAGCTCGCGGAGCCGGCCGCGGCGGCGACCGCGGCGGCGGCCTCGTCCAGTTCCCCGGCCGACAGCGGGCCGCCGGGCTCGTTCAGCTTGGTGACGACGCCGCCGGGCTCGACGATGGTGACGTTGGACCGGGTCCGCCCGTGGGCGCGGACGGCGTGCACCCGCATGCCCTCGGTCTCCAGCAGCCGGCGCAGCTGGTCGCCGTCCGCGCCGCCCACCGCGACCACGGCGGCGGACGCGACGCCGTTGGCCAGCAGCGCCCGGGACACGTTGACGCCCTTGCCGCCCGGGTCCAGCCGCGCGGACCGGGCCCGGATGACCGCGCCGCGGGTCAGCACGTCGACCTCGATCGTGCGGTCGAGGCTCGGGTTGAGCGTCACCGTCACGATCATGCGCCGACCGCTCCGGGCTCCATGTGGCTTCCCTTCTGTTTGAGTTGGTTTCTCTTGTTTTAGTTCCGTTTTCTCTCCGGGTCAAGAGCGAACGGGCCGTCATGGTCGTCCCGTCCGATGGCGGGAAGGATGATCCGTGGTGGGCGGGGCGATGCGCGAGGCGGGAGGGGCGGCGTGAGCCGGAGCGAGGCGGTCGCGTCCGGGACGGAGGGCGAGCGGGACGGGGGACGGGCCGCGCCGGCCGCGCGGGAGATCGCCGCCGGGCTGGCCGTCCTGGTGGTGTACCGGGTGTTCACCCACGCGTTCAGCGGGGACCGCGGCGCGCACGGCGCGGCAGGCACCGGTACCGGCGGCGGCGCGCAGACTGGGGCGCTCTGATGGCCTGGTCGGTGGGCTTCAGCCTGCTCGCGGCGTTCCTGTTCGCCGCGGCGGCGGCTCTGCAGTACCGGGCCGCGAGACGGGCCGTGCACGGCGTCTCGGACGCCTCCGCCGCCCACGGGCTGATCCGCCGGCTCGTCCGCGACCCGGTGTGGCTGACCGGATGGGGGGTCAACCTCGGCGGGTTCTGCGCGCAGGCCGTCGCGCTGCACTTCGGCTCGACGGCCGTCGTCCAGCCGCTGCTGGTCACCCAGCTGGTCTTCACGATCGTGCTCGGCACGATCGGCACGGGACGCCCGCCCGCGCGCCTGGACCTGCTCGGCGGCATCGCCGTGTCCGCCGGCCTCGCCGTCCTGTTCACGGTCCCGGGAGCGATCCCGCCGCAGGGCGAGCCTTCCCGGCCGCGGATCCTGCTCGCCGGGCTCGTCGCCGCGCCGATCGTCGTCGTGCTGTCCCGGGCGGCGTGGCTGCGCAAGGGCCCGGTCCGGGCCGCGCTGCTCGGCGTCTGCGCCGGCCTGTGCTTCGCGGCGACCGCCGTCCTGATCAAGCTCACCACCGCCGACCTGGTCGACCGCGGCGTCGCGGCCACCGCGGTGGACTGGCCCGGCTACGCGCTGGCGGGCAGCACGCTGCTCGGCCTGGTCATCGAGCAGCGGGCGTTCGCGGCCGGATCGCTGCCCGCCGCCATGACCGCGATGACGATGACGAACCCCATCGCGTCCTACCTCGTGGCCGCCTTCGCCTTCCAGACGCTGCCGCCCCGGACGGCCGCGGCTTTCACGGCCCTGTCGTTCAGCGTGCTCCTGCTCACCGCGGGCGTCGCGCTGCTGTCGCGGTCCGCGCACGCGTCCCGCGAGGGCGATACGGTGCCCGAACCCTCCTGAAAGGATCCTCCGTGATCACCCGACGCGCCCTCGTCCTCGGCGGGCTCGGCGGCCTCGGAGCCGTCGCGGCCACGGGCGGCACCGGCTACGCGCTGGTGGAGAGCGGGACCGTCCCCGGCAAGGTCCGGCTGGACCGCGCGCTCGGCAGGTGCGGGGACGTCCCGGCGCCGCCGCCCGCGTCCGTCCGGACCGAGACGATGACCTGGCGTTCCGCGCATCGCCGGACGACCGTCACCGCGACCGTCGTCCCGCCCGCCGCGAACCGGTCGCCGCGCGGCCTGCCGGTGGTCGTCGCCCTGCACGGCACCGGCGAGGACGGCTCCTCCCTCGTGCGCGGCCTGGCCCTGGACCACTACCTGCCCGACGCCGTCGCCAACGGCGGCGTCCCCCCGTTCACGCTGGTGAGCGTGGACGGCGGGTCCTCCACCTACTGGCATCCCCGCGCGAGCGGCGACGACCCCGTCGGCATGATCGTGGACGAGCTGCTGCCGCGGCTGCGGGAACGCGGCGCCCGCACCGGCCGCGTCGGCGCCATCGGCTGGTCGATGGGCGGCTACGGCGCCCTCGTGCTGGCCCGCCGCCTCGGCCCCGCCCGCACGGCCGCCGTGGTCGCCGCGTCCCCGGCCCTGTTCGCCTCCTACCAGGACGCGGCCGCCACCAACCGCCGCTCGTTCGACGATGCGGCGGACTACGCCCGCAACGACGTCTTCGCCGCGCCGGACGAGCTGAGGGGCGTCCCGCTGCGCGTCGACTGCGGCACCAGCGACCCGTTCGCCGACCGGGTGCGCGAGTTCCGCGACCGGGTCCGCCCCGAGGGCGGGCTGGGGGACGGATGTCACGACGCGGCCTTCTGGCGGCGGCAGCTCCGCCGCGAACTGGCGTTTCTCGGGCACCGCCTGGGCGCCCGCTGACCACCTGGGAACTTCGGCGGTACCGGGCATGATGGCGTCATGAGCGACACCCCGGCCCGCACCGAGATCGGCGACCGGGCGGCCTACGCCGCCGCCGTCCAGACCGCCGTCGCGGCCTCCGCCGCCTACTACGGCGAGGGCGACTCGCCGCTCGACGACGACGCCTTCGACCGGCTGGTGCGCGGCATCGCCGCCTACGAGGCCGAGCATCCGGACGAGGTGCTGCCCGAGTCCCCGACGGGCAAGGTCGCCGGGGGAGCGGTGGTCGGCGACGTCCCGCACACCGTCCCGATGCTGAGCCTGGACAACGTGTTCTCCGCCGAGGGCCTGGAGACGTGGGCGGCGCGGCTGGCCCGCAGGCTCGGCCGCGAGGTCGCGGAGTGGAGCGTGGAACCGAAGCTCGACGGCATGGCGATCTCCGCCCGGTACCGCGGCGGGCGCCTCGTCCGGCTGGTGACGCGGGGCGACGGCGCCGCCGGGGACGACGTCTCGCACTGCACCGGCATGATCCTCGGCCTGCCGGGACGCCTCGCCCGGCCGCTCACCGTGGAGCTGCGCGGCGAGGTGCTGATGACGCGGGCCCAGTTCGAGGCCGCCAACGCCGCCCGCGTCGCCGCCGTGGGGTCGACGTTCGCCAACCCGCGCAGCGCCGCCGCCGGGTCCCTGCGCACCAGGGACCACCCCTACAAGGTGGAGATGACCTTCTTCGCCTACGGTGCCCTCCCGCTGGACGGCACCGACGGCGAGACGGCCGGGCTCCTGCGCGACCTGCCGCACAGCCAGGTCATGGAGCTGGTCGCCGGCCTCGGCGCCAACACCACCGCCGCGACGTCCGCCCCGGGGATCGTCGCGACGTCGATCGGCCGGGTGCTGGAACGGGTCGAGGAGATCGCCGCGCTGCGCGCCGGGCTGGACTTCGGCATCGACGGCATCGTGATCAAAGCGGACGCGGCGGCCGACCAGGCCGACGCCGGCCTGTCCTCCCGCGCCCCGCGCTGGGCGATCGCCTACAAGCTCCCCGCGGTCGAGAAGATCACCCGGCTGCTGGACGTGGAGTGGAACGTCGGCCGCACCGGCGTCATCGCGCCCCGCGCCGTCCTGGAACCGGTCGAGGTGGACGGCTCCACCGTCACCTACGCGACCCTGCACAACGCCGCCGACATCGGGCGGCGCGGCCTGATGATCGGCGACCACGTCACCGTCTACAAGGCGGGCGACGTCATCCCGCGCGTGGAGGCGCCCGTCGTCCACCTGCGCACCGGCGAGGAGCGGCCCATCGAGATCCCGGCGGCCTGCCCGCGCTGCGGCGACGGGATCGACGCCTCCCAGCAGCGCTGGCGGTGCGTGCGGGGGCGCGCCTGCCACGCCGTCGTGTCCCTGCGCTACGCGGTGGCCCGCGACCAGTTCGACATCGAGGGCCTCGGCGAGGGTCGCATCGACCAGCTCATCGCCACGGGGCTGATCAGCGACTTCGCCGACCTGTTCACCCTCACCCACGACCAGGTCATCGCCCTGGAGCGGATGGGCGAGACCAGCACCACCGCTCTTCTCGCCGCGATCGAGGGCGCCAAGGCCAAGCCGCTGAGCAAGGTGTTCTGCGCGCTCGGCGTGCGCGGCACCGGCCGGTCGATGTCGCGCCGCATCGCCCGCCACTTCGGCACGATGGACGCGATCCGCGCCGCCGACGCCGAGGCGTTCCAGGAGGTCGAGGGCGTCGGGCCGGAGCGCGCCGCGGTCCTGGTCGCCGAGATCGCCGAGCTGGCCCCGCTGATCGACAAGCTCGCCGCGGCCGGGGTCACCATGACCGAGCCGGGCGCCGCGGGGCCCGCCGCGCGGGAGGCCGGGCAGGCCGGGGCCGGCGCCGCGGCCCCCCTGACCGGGATGTCGGTGGTCGCCACCGGAGCGATGACCGGCCCGCTCGGCGGCCTGTCGCGGAACCAGGTGAACGAGCTGATCGAGCGCGCCGGCGGCACGGCGTCCTCGTCGGTGTCGGCCCGCACGTCCCTGCTCGTCGCGGGGGAGAGGGCCGGGTCCAAGAAGGCCAGGGCGGAGGCGCTCGGCATCGAGATCGTCACGCCGGAGGAGTTCGCCGCCCGCGTCGCCGCCTTCCTGTGAGCCGCGGCTACGCCGTCCGTTCGGCGCGGCCCGTCCGCACCAGCCAGCTCAGCATCAGCATCAGGTCGAGCCGGCCGTCCGGCTCGGTGAACCGGCCGCCGGTCAGCTCGGTGATGCGGCGCAGCCGGTACCGGACGGTCTGCTCGTGGATGTGCAGCCGCTCCGCGGCGATCACGGCGTTGTCGCCGCACTGCAGGTAGGTCAGCAGCGTCTCGGCGAGCGGCTGCCGGCGCGCCGGCGGCAGCTCCAGCAGCGGCCCGAGGGCGGCCTCGGCGGTCGCGCCGACCAGCTCGTCCGCCGCGAGCGTGGCCAGGGCCGCGATGTGGTCGGCGCACCGGAAGGGGCCGTCGCCAGGCAGCAGCCCCCGCTCCGCCAGGGTCAGGGCGTTGCGGGCCCAGCGCAGCGACACCGCGCCCTGCCCGATCGGGACGGTCGGGCCGAGCGCCGAGGTGCCGAGCCTGCGCAGCGCCGGCCACAGCCGGTCCTGGCCGGGGCCCTCCGGGTCGGGCACCACGAGGAAGGGGATCGGCGCCTCCCAGTCGGCCAGCACGGCGGGCGGCAGGATCCGGGCCCCGGCGGGCGCCCCCGCCGGCAGCGCCACCAGCGCGATGCTCTTCGGCAGCTCCCAGCGGGCGGCGACCGCCAGTTCGGAGATCGCCTCGTGCCCGGGCGGGGGCTCGGCGACCAGCAGGTCGCGGAGCCGGTCGCGGCGGCGCTCCCGCTCGGTCGCCAGCTGGCCCTGCTCGCGGGCGTAGCCCTGCGCCGCGGCGTCGGCGGCCCGTGCCAGCAGCAGGAACAGCGAGTCGGTGAGCCGGCCCAGCGTCTCGCGCGACCAGCCGAGCCGGTAGGCGTCCTTGATGAACCGGCGGCAGGCGACCTGGCTGCTCACGCGCATCGCGTTCTGCAGCGCGGCCAGGCTACGGCCGTGCCGCGCCTCCTCCTCGCCGAGCCGCATGTACAGCTCGGTGATCCTGCGCGGGTCCGAGGTCGGATGGTCGACGGAGTCCACGAAGAACGCGACGGTGTCGCTGACCGTCCGCTCCACCTTCCGGGCGTACTCGCCCCCGTCGGCGCTCGCGTACTCGGGGACCTGGTCGCGGATCTCCCGCTCCATCTCGTCCACGGCGGCCTGGAGGTGCTGCCGCAGCACGTCGGGCAGCTCGGCGGGCATCGGCCCATCTGTCATCCGTTGTCCGATCGGCGGGGTGGGTTCGGGCGAATCACCCTAGGCAAGAAAGCGAACGCTGTCATCACCGCCGGGAGGGAGGTCAGGGGTGGACGGGCTGCGCCGTGGAGGCGGCCGTGGAGGCGGCCGCGGGGACCGCGGGGGACCGCCGCCGCGCCGTCAGGCGGCGGCCGAGGTTCTGCGCCGGCCGTTCGACGTAGCGGTGCGCCAGCGCCGCCGAGGTGAGGACGGTCGCCAGCAGCACCACGCCCCAGGCCGCCCGGACCGGCGCCGACAGCCCCCAGGTGTCGCGTCCGGCGGCGTGCCAGATCGCCTGGATGACCAGCGGGTGCAGCAGGTAGACCGAGTAGCTGACCAGGCCGAGCCACACCAGGACGCGCGGCATGGAGCGGTTGCGCAGGGCGAGGCCGCCCAGGAACGTCAGCCACGCGGCGCCCACGGCGATGGACCAGTCCGGCCCGAGGGGGTTCGGGTTGGCGTGCAGGGCCCAGCTGGTCGGGGTGCGCATGCCCGCCGTCAGCGACAGGACGGGGACGATCGCCACCATCGCCGCGGCGGGCCAGAGCCGGAGCCGCCCGTCGTGGATGCCGCGGATCGCGGTCCCGGCGAACATGGTGGCGATGATGCACAGGCTCTCGATGGCGCCGATGCGGCTGTTCAGCACGAGCAGGACGAGGGCCAGCACGGCCACGACCGCGACGCCCGTCCGCCGCAGCCCGCGGCGCCGGCTGACCATGGCGGCCAGGCCGCCGGCGAGCAGCAGCGCGGCGGCGAGGATCGTCCCGCCCGGCCAGCGGGAGGCCAGCAGCCCGGACGGCAGCGCGACCCCGAGGATGGCCGCGCCCACGCCGAAGCCGAGGGCGACCCGCGCGCTGGCGCGGTGCACGCCGGCGACGAACATCGCGGTCACGAGCAGGTAGAAGACCATCTCGTAGGACAGCGTCCAGAACACGTTGACGACGTTCGGGACGCCCAGCAGGTCCTGGAGCATCGTCAGGTGCGCCAGCGCCGACGCCCAGGGCCGGTCGCCGATCGCGGCGGGCAGCCCGTAGGAGAGCCCGGCCGCGCCGAGCAGCAGGGCCAGCACCACCGACACGCCCCACGCCGGGTACAGCCGGAAGAACCGCCCGGCCCAGAACTGCCGGACGCTGCCGCGCCGTTCCAGGGAGAACGGCACCACGTAGCCGCTGACGAGGAAGAACACGAAGACCCCGTACCGGCCGAAGTCGAACCACGGGCCGGTCGCCCGGCGGACCTCGGGCAGCAGCACGTCCAGGGAGTGCTCGAACACCACCACCAGGGCGGCGAGGCCGCGCAGCGCGTCCAGCCAGCCCATGCGCGCCTTCGCCCGGGGAGCGCCGATCGTCGTGTCAGGGGTCGGGGTGTTCGTCGGCATCCGGGCCACCATAGGGGCCGAACCGTTACCGTTTCTAACGGGCTAATGAGATTTCTCTTAATCGCGGCAGCCGCTGCCTGACACAGCGTCACGGGCCGGGGACGCCGGATGAGCGGCGAGAGCAGGGCAGGCGCGGCGAACCGGAGGGCTCCGCCGGGCCCGGCCCGGCGGGGAAAATGTGATCTAATCCACAGTTCGCGTCAGCGGACGGCGACGGCGCCGTACAGGACCGGCTTCTCGCCCGGACCGGCGGGCCCTTCGCCGGGCAGCGGCGTCACCCCGGGCGGCAGCGGGCGGAACGGCCCGAGCAGCCGCGCGATCTCGGCGCCGCCGCGCGGGTGCACCGGGACCGAGGTCCCCTCGCGGTAGAGCCGCGCGGCCTCGGTGACCGGGCCGGGGGCGAAGTCGGCGGTGGCGTGCGAGACGACCAGCGCGCTGCCGGGCGCCGTGGCCGCCGCGAGGTCGGCGACGAGGTCCCCGGCGCCGGGGACGAAGTGCAGGACGCAGGAGAACACCAGCGCGACCGGTTCCGCCGGGTCGATCAGCCGCCGCACCTCGGGGCTGCCCATGACCGCGGCCGGGTCGCGGATGTCGGCCCGCAGCGCCGCGACGTTGCCGCCGTCGACGAGCAGCGCGCGGGCGTGGGCGATGACGAGCGGGTCGTGGTCGACGTACACGACGCGGGCGCCGCCGGCGCGGCCCGCGGCCATCTGGTGCAGGTTGTCGGTCCTCGGCAGGCCGCAGCCGAGGTCGACGAACTGCCGCACGCCGCGTCCGGCGAGCAGCGCCACGGAGCCGGCGAGGAAGCGGCGGGCGGCGCGGGCGGCGGCCGCCGCCTGCGGCAGGAGCCGCAGGATCCCCTGGGCGAGGTCGCGGTCGGACGCGTAGTTGTCCTTGCCGCCGAGGAGGTAGTCCTGGACGCGTGCCGGACCCGGCCTGTGCAGGGCGAGCGGGGTGGACTCCGGCGCCCTCGTCCCGGCCATGGGCATGGTGCTTCACCTGTCGCCTTCACCAGAGGGGATCGGTGCAATGGCTCACTTACGACGGTAGGCGGCCGCGGCGGGCCCGGGGGCGGCCGCGGCCGGTGGACCGTCCGAAACCCACCGGACACATGGCCGCATGGGGCCATCCGGGTTTGGCGCACCCCCGCCCGGTTCTGCGGCGGGCGATCGCGGCGCCGGTGCGTCCGCGCGCGGGCACCGGCGCGCGACTGGCCTTTTCCGGCCATGACAAGCACTTAACCGAAGACGCCGATTCGCAGTGGAGGGCCCTCCGGGTCACCGTCCGGGGTCGCGCCACATGAGCCAGACCGGCGGGCACCCCTTGCCCGGCAGCGGCAGCTCGCGCGTCACCCGGAAGCCGAATCGCTCGTAGTAAGGGACATTCCGCTCCTTGGACGACTCCAGGTAGGCGGGTAGACCTTCGGTATCGCAGCGGTCGAGCCGTGACCGCAGCAGTGCCGCGCCCAGGCCGTTGCCCTGCGCGGGGGGATCGGTGCCGAGTACTGCCAGGTACCAGTGCGGCCCGCGCGGGTGGTGCTTCTCGATCGCGCCGAGGGTGCGGAGGGTGGCGGGTGTCCTGGCCCCCAGGATGCGCAGCAGCGGCAGGGCGTGGGCCGCCTGCAACCTCAGGGGCACGCTCCACATGCCGGGCGGGTCCCACAGCGCGGCGGCCTCTGCATCGTCCCCGCGCCCGGTGGTCTCGACGGCCCCGTGGGGGAGGTGCACCCGCCGCAGCAGGATGCCGAACAACGCGGTCATCCGCCGCACGCGGGAGGCGTCGTCAGGCAGGAGCCAGCGCCACACCGGGTCGTCGTCGAAGGCGCGCCCGAGGACGGTCGCGATCGGTGCGGCGTCGGCGTCGTCCGCCACGCGGACGAGGGGGGACGAGCGGGGCTCGGACGTCATGGCGCGGCCTCCTCGGGGACGCGCCGATCCTCACCGGGGGCGCGGCCCCGAGTCAAGCGGGCTCACGCGCGGCAGCGGCGCTCGGCCCGCGACTTGGCCAGTTCCTCCAGGACGAGCGAGGCGCCGATCCCGACCAGCCAGGTGTCCTTCGCCAGCGGGATGCCCTGCGGGGAGGGGCGCAGCCCGCCCTCCTGCCGCGTGCCGGGCAGCCGCAGGTACAGGCCGGTCAGCCCGGCCGAGAACGCGGTGAGCGCGGCGCCCGCGATGAGGGAGGGCACCAGCGGCACCAGCAGCGCGGTGCCGAGCGCGACCTCCGCCCTGCCGAGCGTGCGGGTGAAGTCCCGCGGGTCCTGCGACTCCAGGAACGGGTAGGCGGCCTTCGCCGTCCCGTGGGTCTCTTCGGCCGCCGCGTCCAGTCCCTGGAGCTTCGACAGGCCCGAGTTCAGGACGAACGCGCCGACGGCCAGCCGGACGGGCATCTGGTGAGCGCGAGCAAGAAGACGCATCGTGTCCCCACAAACAGTCGGAAGACCGGGCGCAGGGCATCATTCCCGCCGATTCGCCTCTACACCCGATCGCCGGGTCAAGTCTCGTCATGCCGGCGCGGGAGGTTGTCTACCGCGCGGGGAGCAGGCGCCCAGGCGGCGAATGCCGCCGGTGGGGCAGCCGGAAAGCCTCCGGACGGACGACGACGCCCCCGGTGCCGCCGCTGCACGATCGGGACGTCGTCGAGAGAACCGGGAGAGCTGAGATGTCGACCGTCCAGTCGCGGCCGGCGGCCGCCGGGCAGTGGTGGCGGCCGCGGCCGCCGGTCCGCAAGACCGTCACCGTCGTGCACGTCGTCGCCTCCGTCGCGCTGCTGGGGGAGGTGTGGGGCCTCGTGCTGCTCAACCTCACCGCCGCGCTGACCGACGACGCGACGCTCGCGCATTCCGCCTACCGCCTGATGGGCGTGCTGGTGTTCGGGGGAGGCATCCCGCTCAGCCTCACCGCCCTGGTCACCGGCGTCGCGCTCGCCATCGGCAGCGCGTGGGGCCTGGCGCGGCACTACTGGGTGCTCGCCAAGCTGGTGCTGCTGATCGCCGTGATCCTCGCCGGGATGCTGCTGTTCACGCCCGGGGCGATGGCGGACGCGACCGCGGGCGGGGCGCCCGCGGCCGCCGGGCGGCAGTGGGAGCAGGTCGCGGTGGTCTCCTGCCAGCTCGCGATGCTGCTCACCGCCACCGCACTGTCGGTGTTCAAGCCCCGCGGCCGCGTCGGGCGGCGGCGCGCCCGCTCATGAAGCGGGCCGCCCGTCAGGCAGGCGCTCGGCGACCGCCCGCAGCGCCTCCACGCACGCCCGGACCGCCGGCCGGTCCGACCCGGCCTGCCACGTCGCGTAGATCTTGCGGCGGATGGCGGGCCTGGTCGCGACGATGCGGACCCCGTGCGGTACCGGGTCGCGGCCGAGCCGGGGGATGAGCGCGGCGGCGAGGTCGGCCGCCACGAAGGCCAGCTGGGTCGGGTAGTCGGCGACGTTGCAGACGATGTCGGGCTCCACGTTGTGCTCGCGCAGCGTCTGCACGAGCTGCTGGTCGCAGGTGCCGCCCGCCGTCCACGAGGCCCAGCGCATCCCGCGCAGCTCGTCCAGGGCGACCGCGCGGCGCCGGGCGAGCGGGTGTCCGGCTGGCAGCGCCAGGTCGATGACGTCGGACGACAGCAGGACGTTCGACACCGACGCGGGGAACGGCGTGACGAGGGTGTCCCAGCTCTCGACGACCGCGACGTCGATGTCGCCGCGCGCGAGGGCGGGCAGGATGTGCTCGGTCTCCGCCTCCAGCAGGGTCGGGGTGAGCCCGGGGTGCCGCTCGCGCAGCGTGGTGAGCGCGGCGGGGAGCACCGAGCGCGCCGCCGTCACGAACGCGCCGAGCCGCAGCGGTCCGGCGGCGGCCTCGCTCAGCCCGTCGAGCTCGGCCGCGGCGGCGGCCAGCTGGGCCATCACCCGCTCGGCGTGCCCGGCCAGGACGTGCCCGGCTCGAGTGAGCCGGACGCCCCTGCCCTGCGGTTCGAGCAGGGAGTGGCCCGTCTCGCGTTCCAGCTTGGCGAGCTGCTGCGACACCCCCGAGGGCGTCACGTGCATGGCCTCGGCGGCGGCCGCGATCGACCCGTGCACGGCCACCGCGTGCAAGGCGCGCATGCGCTCAACGTTGAGTGTCACAGTAGCGATGTTACCGGTTTTAGCTTAAAAACATTCGCTTGTGCTAAGTAGTCGCGAGACGGCAGCGTGGTGCGCATGCGACGGATCGATCCGCGGCTGCTCCTGATCGCCGGTGCCGCGTTCATCTCGGTGTCGGCGATCCTGTTCCGGCTGTCCGGCGTCTCGTCTGGGACGGCCGCGTTCTTCCGGTGCGCGCTCGCGCTGCCGGTGCTGGTGCCCCTGGCCCTCTGGGAGCGGCGCCGGACGGGACCGCGGCGCCGCGCCGGGGTCGACGTTATCGCGGGGCTGCTGCTCGGCGCCGACTTCGTGCTGTGGGGCGCGTCGATCGACGGCGTCGGGGCGGGAATCGCGACGGTGCTGGTGAACGTCCAGGTCGCCGTGGTCCCGCTGCTGGCGTTCGCGGTGTTCGGGGAGCGGCCCTCACGGGCCTTCGCGCCGGCCGTGCCGGTGCTGCTGGCCGGGGTCGCGCTGGCCGGCGGCATCGCGGGGCACGGCACGAGCGGGACGGACCCGGTGCTCGGATCGCTGTTCGGCGCGGGTGCCGGGCTGGCCTACGGCGGCTACCTCTTCCTCACCCGCCTCGCCGGGCACGGCCAGGAGCACCGGGCGCAGCCCGTCCTCCTGGCGACGCTGGGCGCGGGGGCGGCCTCCCTCGCGATCGGCGGGCCGTGGCAGGGCGTCGACCTCGCGCCGGGCTGGCCCGCCCTCGGCTGGCTCGCCGTGCTGGCCGTGACGGGACAGGTGTGCGGCTGGATGCTGATCGGCGCGGCGCTGCCCCGCCTCGGCGCCGACGTCGCCGGGGCCCTCCTGCTCCTCCAGCCGGTGCTGGCGGTCGCGCTCGGCGCGGTGATCCTCGGCGAGCGGCCCGCCCTCGCCCAGCTCGCCGGGTGCGGTCTCGTCGTCACCGCGATCCGGCTGGCCGGCAGGGGTAGCGTCTCCCCGCGTGACGACTCCGGAATGGGCCCCCGAGCACGAGGCGACGCCCGAACTGGCGAGCGCGCTGATCGGGCGGAGGTTCCCTGAGCTGCGCGGCGCCCCCGTGGAGCGGCTGGCCACCGGTTGGGACAACACCGTCTTCCTCGTCGGCGGGGACTGGGTGTTCCGCTTCCCGCGCCGGCGGATGGCGATCGGCGGGGTCGAGCGCGAGATCGCGGTGCTGCCCGTCCTCGCGCCCCGGCTGCCGCTGCCGGTGCCCGTGCCGCGTTTCGTCGGGGGGCCGTCGGACGACTTCCCTTGGCCGTTCTGGGGCGCGCGGCGCATCCCGGGCCGCGAACTCGCCGACGTGCGGCCGCCGGACGGGGACCGGGTCGTGCTCGCCGCCGAGACCGGGGCCTTCCTGCGGGCCCTGCACGATCCGGCCCTGGCCCGGGAGGCGGGGAAGGGCCTGCCGGTCGATCCGATGGGGCGCGCCGACCCCGCCGAACGCGCGTCGCGCACCCACGGCCGCCTGGACGCGATCGCCGCGCGAGGGGTGTGGGAACGGGACCCGGCCGTCGGTGAGTTCCTGGCCGCGGCCCAAGGCTGGGCCGCGCCGGGCGGGGAACCGGTGCTCGTCCACGGAGATCTGCACGTCCGGCACCTCCTGCTCACCCCCGGCGGGCGGGCTGCGGGAGTGATCGACTGGGGGGACGTCTGCCTCGGCGCACCGGCCGTCGACCTGTCGCTGGCCTACGCGGGGTTCGAGGGCGCCGCGCGGGAGGCGTTCCTCGCGGAGTACGGGCCGGTGCCGGGGGAGCAGGAGGCCGCCGCGCGCACCCTGGCGCTGAACCTCAGCGCGACGCTGGCCGAGTACGCCGCGTCGACCGGGCGGGAGGCGCTGCTCGCCGAGACCATCGCCGGGATCGGCCGGGCCCTCAGCTGAGGCCGGGGCTCTGGGTGCTCATGTAGACGCGGATCGTGGTGCCGTCCGGACCGGTGTGGACGCGGACCAGGTCGGCCAGGTGGTTGACCATGAGGATGCCGCGGCCGCCGTTCGGGCTCATGTCCGCGGGACGGCGGCCGGCGAGCGGGTCGATGATCGTCCCGGCGTCGCTGACCTCGCAGACCACGTGCCCGTTCTCCGACCAGAGCCGCGCGGTGCCCGAACCGCCGCCGTGCAGGCAGGAGTTGGCGGCCAGCTCGTTCACGGCGAGTTCGAGGTCGCCGACGGCCCCGGTGCCGAGGCCGAACCGCGCCCCCCAGTGGCAGGCGAACTCGCGGACGAGGGGGAGCGCGTCGATGTCGAAGGCCATCGCGACCGCCCCGGCCGACTCGGCCGGCTCGGGCAGCGGCAGGTTGTAGCGGCCGATGACGCGGTGCGGCGCGTAGTCGCCGCTCGGGTGCGGGCCGTACCGGTCGATCACGACCGGATGGGTGGCGCGGGCGTCGGCGATCGCCACCGGGTCCAGCCGGGCCACGTCGTAGGGGCACAGGATCGTCGCCTCGTGCCCCGCGAAGGCCAGGTTGATCAGCGCCTCGTGCTGGGCGCAGGCGGGGTACTCGGTCGCCGAGCGGCCGGGCCAGACCGGCTCGCCGATGATCCGCACCCGGCCTCCGGCGTGCCGGTCGGCGAAGTGCCGCAGCACCCCCGGGATGATCCGTCCGGGGTTGCGGCCCGCCTCCGCCATGTCGACCCAGGTCACCTGGCCGGCCGCCGCGCCGAGGGCGCCCTTCAGCTGGGCCGTGCGGGGGCCGGGGACCGCCACGGCCACCGGCTCGCCCGCGTCGAGGCCGGCGCGGACGAACGGCACCGTGCCCGCGAGGTACTCCGAGTCGCCGCGGTAGAAGAGCGCGGGGTGGACGAACGCGTCCTCGCGTGCCACGCCCGTTCCGCCGGGCCTGAGGCTCATCGTTCGGTCGCTCCGTCCGGTGCCGCCGTCTCGTGCATTCGACCGAGAATACGCGCAGGAAGGAAGCCGTACGAGCAGGGCCATGCGGACATCCCCCGAGGTCAGCCGATCTGATCTTCCGATCCAGCGGTACCCGCGAGGCGCCCTCTGAAAACAGACAATATCCGGACCAATCGCGCCCGGGGCCGCCGCGCCGCCCGCCCGCCACCATGTGACCGGGAGGTCATCAGCCGGGCAGGAGGACCGCGTCGACGACGTCGGTCAGCCGCCCGCGCACGCGGTAGGCGGCGCGCTGCCGCTCCGCGCCCGTCCCGCCGGCGGCGGCCAGGCGCCGCACCCCGCGGGCGACGGCGGCGAGGTCGCCGGTGCCGCGCAGCGCGGGCAGCACGTGCGCGAGCAGTTCCCCGGCCAGCTCGCCGAAGCTCGCGGACCGTCCCGTGCGCACGTCCAGGCCCCGCCCGCCCAGACCGTGCCGCGCCGCGAGCCAGTAGGCCGCGCGCAGCATCTCGGGGGGCGGTTCGGGCGCCCGCTCGCCGGCGTCCACCGCGTCGGACGACACCTGCACCAGTGCCCGGACCAGCGCGGCGAACTCCGACGCCTCGCCGGCCGTCGGGGCGACGTCCGCGAGCCGGACCTCGATCGTGGGCAGCCGCGCCGACGGCCGGACGTCCCAGAAGATCGTCCCGGAGTCCATGAGGGCGCCGCATTCGAGCAGCGCCCCGACGAGGTCGTCGTAGTGGCCGGCCGACGCGAAGTAGGGCGGAGGCCCCGCCACCGGCCACCGCGCCCAGGTCAGCGCCCGCCAGCAGGCGTGGCCGGTGTCGCGTCCCGCCCAGTACGGCGAGTTCGCCGCCAGGGCCAGCAGCGTCGGCAGCCAGGGGCGCAGGTGGTTGCTGACCTGGACGGCGCGCTCGCGGTCCGGCATCTCGACGTGCACGTGGCACGAGCAGATGCTCTGCTCGTCGTCCAGGCCGCGGTAGACGGCGAGGCTCTCGGCGTAGCGGGCGCCGCGCTCGATCGGGGCCGGCACGAGGTCCCCGAGCACGGGGGTCCCGGTCGCCGCGAGCCGGACGCCCTCGGCCGCCGCGGCGGCGGCCATCACCGCCCGCATCGAGCGGACCTGCTCGGCGAGCTTGTCCAGGTCGTCGCACGGGGAGGTCTTGGCCTCGGCGAGGTAGGCGACCAGCTCGGTCGAGGCGCGCTCGCCCAGCGCCGCGCCCGCCCGGCGCACCACGGCGGCGGCACGGGGGACGACCTCCCGGGAGACGGGATCGACGACGAAGTACTCTTCCTCGATTCCGAATCGCAGGGCCATCCCACCACCTCGGGCTCGGGCCTTCGAAGCTACGTCGCCGCGGCGCCGCGCGCACCTGCCGGGCGGTCCGGAATAGGCGTAAAGGGATCTCTTTGACCTCTTTTGACCCTGCGCCCAGCGGGCACTGGCCCCGGAGACCCGGTGGAAGGAAAGGGGGTGAGATCAGATGCCCGGATCGACTCCCGTCGGCGTGCTCCTCATCCTGCTCGCCGTCGCCGTGTTCGTCCTGGCGGGGCTGTTCTACCTCGGCGACAAGCGCGACGGCCCGCCCAACGGCTCGGACCGCGGCCGCTGAGACGGGCCGTCGGCGCGTGCCGCGCGGGCCCTCGGGTTCCTCAGGGGCCGGGGTCCACGAAGTACATCGACAGCGCGATGAGGTGCGTGACGACGACCACGCCGATGCCGAAGAAGAACAGCATCTTGGCGGGGCCGTGCGGGAAGACGGTGCCCGGCTTGAGCGGTCCGCGCTCGCGCTGCCGCGCGGCGATCCGCTCCTCGATCGGAGGCCGGCCGAACATCGCTAGCCCCGGGGCTCGTCGACCACGACGTCGGTCATGATGTCGACGGCGAGCGCGATGATGCCGCCGATCGCGACGACCGCGGCGCCCACTCCGAACACGATCCAGTCCGGGCCCAGGGTGATGCCGACGCCGCCGATGGCGAAACCGATGAAGATGATGGCCACGGCGACCCAGGACTTGGGGCGCCCGGCGTGGCTGCCAGTCGACATGCGTTCGTCTTTCCTCTTCGTGGTTCGGCGGTCGGGCGGGATTCGGGGGATGGGGCTACGACGCCGAACTCTAGCAACGCCCCTAGCCACGGGGCCTTCGGGGGTACCCGAAGATCGCCCCGTGGCCGGGGAGCGGCCGCCGCGGGGCGGGACGGATCAGACGAAAGCCCCCATACCGGTCGCCGCGCGCCCGACGATCAGCGTGTTGATCTCCCGGGTGCCCTCGTAGGAGTAGAGCGCCTCGGCGTCGGCGACGAACCGGCCGATGCCGTAGTCCAGGACGATCCCGTTGCCCGCCATCAGCTCGCGCGCCCAGCCGACCGCCTCGCGCATGCGGCTGGTGCAGTAGGCCTTGGCGAGCGCGGAGTGCTCGTCGCGGTAGAGGCCCTCGTCCTGGAGCTGGGCGAGGCGCACCACCATGCCGAGCGAGGCGGTGGCGTTGCCGAGCATCCTGACCAGGAGGTCCTGGACGAGCTGGAACTTGGCGATCGGCCGCCCGAACTGCTCGCGCTCCACCGCGTAGTCGCGGGCGATCTCGTAGGCGGCGAGCATCACCCCGACGGCCTGCCAGGCGACGCCGCTGCGGGTCTGGCGCAGGATCGCGGCGGTGTCGCGGAAGCCGCCGGCCCCGGCCAGCCGGTCGGACTCGGGGACGCGGCAGTCCTCCAGGAGGATGTCGGCGTTCTGCACGGTCCGCAGCGCGATCTTGTTCTCGATCCGGGTCGCGGTGAACCCGGGCGTGCCCTTGGCGACCACGAACCCCTTCACCTGGTCGTCGGCCTCGTCCCTGGCCCACACGACCGTGTGGTCGGCGAAGGTGGCGTTGCCGATCCAGCGCTTGGCGCCGTTCAGCACCCAGTGGTCGCCGTCGCGCCGCGCCGTGGTGCGCAGGCCCAGCGCGACGTCCGAGCCCCCGTCCGGTTCGGTGAGCGCGAACGCGCCGATCCTCTCCATCCGCCCCATCGCGGGGAGCCACCGCTCGCGCTGCTCCGGGGAGCCGCACCGTCCGATGCTGCCCATCGCGAGCCCGGCGTGCACGCCGAAGAACGTCGCCATGGACGGGTCCACGCGGGCCATGTCCATCGCGAGGAACCCGGTGAGCAGGCTGCTCGGCTTGTCGCCCGGGCACTCGTCGTAGGCCAGGCCGGCGACGCCGAGCTCCCCGTACTGCGGGATCAGGTCGAACGGAAACTCAGCCCGCGCCCAGCAGTCGTTGGCGATCGGCGCGACCTTCGCCTCCAGGAAGCCGCGCACCCTCCCGAGGATCTCCTTCTCCCGCCCGTCGAGGAGTTCCTGCATGTGGTAGAGGTCGCCGGGGAGTGGTTCCAGGGTCATGACCACCCCCCTTCCCGGACGGCGCACCCCTAACCGGGCGCCCCGCCGCGCGCCGTGTTCTGGTCAGCGGGACCCGGTTTCGAGCCGGATTCGGCCGCTCACCTACGATCCAGGGCATGACGGTGCCGCCTGAGGAACTCGAACTGGCCGCCGCCTTCCCCACGGCCGACCGCGACCGGTGGCGGGAGATGGTGAAGGGCGTGCTGCGCAAGTCCGGCGCGGCGAGCGAGGACACCCCCCTCGACGAGATCGAGGGCCTGCTGACCCGGGACTCCTACGACGGAGTGCCGATCGCCGCGCTCTACACGCGCGACGACGCGCCGCCGGGACGTCCCGGGCTGGCCCCCTGCGTGCGCGAGGTGCGCCCCGACGGCGAGGGCATCGCAGGATGGGACGTCCGGCAGCGGCACGCCCACCCCGACCCCGCCGTCACCCGCGAGGCGATCCTCGCCGACCTGGAGAACGGCGCCACCTCCGTCTGGCTGCGGCTCGGCGAGGGCGGCCTGCCCGTGGCCGCGCTCCCCGAGGCGCTACGCGGCGTCCTGCTGGACCTGGCCCCCGTGGTCCTGGACGCGGGAGCGTCCGCGGGCGAGGCCGCGGAGGCGTTCCTGGCCCTGGTCGCCGAGCGCGGGAACGCGGCTGCCGCGTCCGGCAACCTCGGCGCCGACCCGCTCGGCCTCGCGGCGCGCACCGGCACGCCCGGTTCGCTGGACGAGGCCGCCGCGCTCGCCGTCCGCTGCGTCCGCGAGTTCCCCCGGCTGCGCGCGGTCGTCGCCGACGGCACCCCCTACCACGACGCGGGCGGCGGCGACGCCGACGAACTGGGCGCCGCGGTCGCCGCCGGCGTCGCGTACCTGCGCGCACTGACCGGCGCCGGGCTGAGCGTGGACGAGGCGTTCGGGCAGATCGAGTTCCGCCTCGCCGTCAACGCGGACCAGTTCTCCTCCATCGCCAAGCTCCGCGCGGCGCGCCGCCTGTGGGCCCGGGTGGCGGAGGTCAGCGGCGCCGCCGAGGGCACCGTCGCGCGCGTCCACGCGGTCACCTCGTCGGCGATGATGACGCGGCGCGACCCGTGGGTGAACATGCTGCGCACCACCATCGCGACGTTCGCCGCCGGGGTCGGCGGCGCGGACGCGGTCACCGTCCAGCCGTTCGACGCCCGGCTCGGCCTGCCCGACGGCTTCGCCCGCCGCATCGCCCGCAACACCCAGACGCTGCTGCTGGAGGAGTCGAGCCTCGCCCGCGTCGTCGACCCGGCGGGCGGCTCCTGGTACGCCGAGAGCCTGACGGAGGGCCTCGCCCAGGCCGCCTGGGCCTGGTTCACCGAGATCGAGCGGGCCGGGGGCCTGGCCGCCGCGCTCGACTCGGGCCTCGTCGCCCGCCGCCTCGCCGCCACCTGGGAGCGGCGCCGCGAGGACATCGCCCGCCGCAAGGCGCCGCTCACCGGCGTCAGCGAGTTCCCCGACCTCGCGGAGACGCCGCCGCGGCGCGACCCGGCGCCGCCGGCGCCCGGCGGCGGGCTCCCGGTCGTCACGTACGCGCAGGACTTCGAGGCCCTGCGCGACCGCTCCGACGCCCACGCCGAGGCAGCCGGCGCCCGTCCGAAGGTCTTCCTCGCCACGCTCGGGCCGATCGCCGTCCACACGGCGCGCGCGTCGTTCGCCGCCAACCTCTTCCAGGCGGGCGGGATCGAGACGGTGACGGGCGCCCCCGAGGAGTTCGGGACGTCCGGCGCCGCGGTCGCCTGCATCTGCTCCAGCGACGCCCTCTACGAGGAGCGGGCCGCGGACGCCGCGCGGGTTCTGCGCGAGGCGGGTGCGGTGAAGGTCTGGCTGGCGGGTAAGGGAACCTACGAGGGGGTCGACGACCGCGTGCACGCGGGATGCGACGCGATCGAGGTGCTGGAGACCACCCTCCGAGATCTGGGAGTGAACGAATGATCCCCGACTTCACCGAGGTCGACCTCGGGACGGCGCCCCCCGCCGACGAGGCCGCCAAGCGGTGGCGCGCCGCGGTCGAGGGCGCCACCGGCGCCGACCCCGAGGCCCAGACCTGGGACACCCCGGAGGGCATCGGCGTCAAGCCCCTCTACACCGGCGATGACCTGGCCGGGCTCGACTTCCTCGGCACCTATCCGGGGATCGCGCCGTTCCTGCGCGGCCCCTACCCGGCGATGTACGCGACCCAGCCGTGGACGATCCGGCAGTACGCCGGCTTCTCCACCGCCGAGGAGTCCAACGCCTTCTACCGCCGCAACCTCGCCGCCGGGCAGAAGGGCCTGTCGGTGGCGTTCGACCTGGCCACGCACCGCGGCTACGACTCCGACCACCCCCGCGTGGCCGGCGACGTGGGCATGGCCGGGGTCGCGATCGACTCCATCTACGACATGCGGCAGCTCTTCGACGGCATCCCGCTGGACCGGATGAGCGTGTCGATGACCATGAACGGCGCCGTCCTGCCCGTCCTCGCGCTCTACATCGCCGCCGCGCAGGAGCAGGGGGTGGAGCCGGAGGCGCTCGCGGGGACCATCCAGAACGACATCCTCAAGGAGTTCATGGTCCGCAACACCTACATCTACCCGCCGCAGCCGTCCATGCGGATCATCTCCGACATCTTCGCGTTCACCTCGCAGCGGATGCCGAAGTACAACTCCATCTCGATCTCCGGCTACCACATCCAGGAGGCCGGAGCCACCGCCGACCTGGAGCTCGCCTACACGCTCGCCGACGGCGTCGAGTACATCCGCGCCGGCCGCGAGGCGGGCCTCGACATCGACGCGTTCGCGCCGCGCCTGTCGTTCTTCTGGGCGATCGGGATGAACTTCTTCATGGAGGTCGCCAAGCTCCGCGCCGCGCGGCTGCTGTGGGCGCGGCTGGTGAAGACGTTCGACCCGCGCAACCCCAAGTCGCTGTCGCTGCGGACGCACTCGCAGACGTCCGGCTGGTCGCTGACCGCGCAGGACGCGTTCAACAACGTCGCCCGGACCTGCGTCGAGGCCATGGCCGCCACGCAGGGCCACACCCAGTCCCTGCACACCAACGCGCTGGACGAGGCGCTCGCGCTACCGACCGACTTCTCGGCCCGCATCGCCCGCAACACCCAGCTCGTCCTGCAGCAGGAGTCCGGGACGACCCGCACCATCGACCCCTGGGGCGGCAGCGCCTACGTCGAGCGGCTGACCTACGACCTCGCCCGCCGGGCCTGGGGCCACATCACCGAGGTCGAGCAGGCCGGTGGCATGGCCAAGGCGATCGACGAGGGGCTGCCCAAGCTGCGCATCGAGGAGGCCGCCGCCCGCACCCAGGCGCGCATCGACTCCGGGCGGCAGCCCGTCATCGGCGTCAACAAGTACCGGCCCGACGTCGAGCAGGAGATCGAGGTCCTCAAGGTCGACAACGCCTCCGTGCGCGCGCAGCAGATCGACAAGCTGCGCCGGCTGCGCGAGGAGCGCGACGAGACCGCGACGCGGGGCGCGCTGGAGGCGCTCACCCGTGCCGCCGAGGCCGCCGAGGACGGCACCCGCCCGCGGGGGCTGGAGCACAACCTGCTCGCCCTCGCCATCGACGCCGCCCGGGCCAAGGCCACCGTCGGCGAGATCTCCGACGCGCTGGAGAGGGCCTACGGGCGCCACGCGGCGCAGATCCGTACGATCTCCGGTGTGTACCGGGAGGAGGCGGGACGGGTGACGGGCATCGAGAGGGCGCGCGCCGCGACCGCCGCGTTCGAGGAGGCCGAGGGCCGCCGCCCCCGCATCCTCGTGGCCAAGATGGGGCAGGACGGACACGACCGCGGCCAGAAGGTGATCGCGACCGGGTTCGCCGACCTCGGCTTCGACGTCGACGTGGGCCCGCTGTTCCAGACCCCCGGCGAGGTGGCCCTGCAGGCCGTCGAGGCCGACGTGCACATCGTCGGCGTCAACTCGCTCGCCGCCGGCCATCTGACGCTGGTCCCCGCGCTGCGCGAGGAGCTGGCCGCGCTGGGCCGCGACGACATCATGATCGTCGTCGGCGGCGTCATTCCGCCCGGCGACTTCGAGGAGCTGCGCGCGGCCGGCGCCTCGGCGATCTTCCCGCCCGGCACGGTCCTGGCGGACGCCGCGGTCGGCCTGCTGGAGGAGCTCACCGCCGCGCTCGGGCACGGCGCGCCCGAGCGCGCCTGAGGAGCGGGGCGGGAGTGACGAGGGAAGGCGGCGCCGAGGGGCGCCCGGCGGGCGTGCGGGGAGCGCCGTGAGCGCGCCGGGCCTCGACGACTACGCGGCCGGGGTGCGGGACGGGTCGCGGGCGTGGATCGCGCGGGCGATCACGCTCGTGGAGTCGGCCCGCCCGGACCACAGGGAGCTGGCGCAGAAACTGCTGGTCGAGCTGACCCCGCATGCCGGGAACGCCCGTCGCGTCGGGATCACCGGGGTGCCCGGGGTCGGCAAGTCCACGTTCATCGACGCGCTCGGCACCCGGCTGACGGGGGAGGGGCACCGGGTCGCGGTCCTCGCCGTGGACCCGTCCTCCACCCGGACGGGCGGCAGCATCCTCGGCGACAAGACCCGGATGCACCGGCTCGCCACCGATCCGGCCGCGTTCATCCGCCCCTCGCCCACCGCCGGGACGCTGGGCGGCGTCGCGAAGGCCACCCGCGAGGCGATGGTGGTCATGGAGGCGGCGGGGTTCGACGTCGTCCTGGTCGAGACGGTCGGTGTCGGGCAGTCCGAGACGGCCGTCGCCGAGATGGTCGACTCCTTCCTGTTCCTCACCCTCGCCCGCACCGGCGACCAGCTCCAGGGGATCAAGAAGGGCGTCCTGGAGCTGGCCGACGTCATCGCGGTGAACAAGGCCGACGGCGAGCACCGGAGAGAGGCCGAGCGCGCCGCCCGCGAGCTGGCGGGCGCGCTGCGGCTGCTGCGCAGCGACGAGCGCGTCCGCGCCACCCCGGTCCTGACGTGCAGCGCCAAGGAGGGCACCGGGCTGGAGGAGGTGTGGGGCGCGCTGGTCGAGCACCAGGACCGGCTCCGCGAGACCGGCGAGCTGGAAGCCCGGCGCCGCCGCCAGCAGGTCGGCTGGACGTGGGCGCTGGTGCGCGAGCGGCTGCTGTCCGACCTGCGCGGGCATCCCGGCGTCCGGGACGCCGCGCCCGGTCTGGAGCGGGAGGTCGCCGAGGGGACGCTGACCCCCGCCCTGGCCGCCGAGCGCCTCCTGGAGGTGTTCTCGCGGGACCGCTGAAGGGGTTCCGTATGTCCGAAACCTTGGGTTGTCCCAGGTCCCGGTCGCGGCGCACGGGGATCAGGTAGAAAAGTCGGATGGACGTCATCGCGCTCGATGATCCGACGGACGCGCAGATCCGGGGGTGGCACGCGGTGCTCGCCGCCGTCCACGCGGCCGAGCCGGACGGCGACCCCGCGCCCGACCCGGAGGGGACGGCGCGGCTGCTGCTCGGCGCGGAGGCCGGCGCGCGGCAGCGGCTGTGGGCGGCGGCCGCCGGCGGACGCGGCGCGGGCGGCGCCCTGGCCGCGGTGGCGGCGCTGCGGTTGCCCGGCGAGCCGGGCGCCGACCGTCCCGGCGAGGTCGACATCCAGGTCCGCCCCGAGCACCGGCGGCGCGGGCTCGGCGCCCGGCTCCTCGCCGCGGCCGCGCAGGGGCTGCGCGAGGACGGCCGCTCCAGCGTGATCGCGCAGGTCCTCGCGGGCACCCCGGCCGTTCCCTTCCTGGAGTCGCACGGTTTCGAGTGCGTGCTGACCCTGCGCGGCATGCTGCTGCGGCTGGAGGACGTCCCCGCCGAGCGCGTGGCGCGGCTGCTGGCCGAGGCGCCCGCCGGCTACCGGCTCGCGCGCTGGCGGGGGGCGGTGCCGGACGAGCACGCCGAGGCCCTCGCCCGCGCCAAGCACGCCATGGCCGACTTCGCCGAGTACGAGGGGACGCCCTGGGACGCGCACCGCGTCCGCGAGATGGCCGAGATCGTCGCCAAGCGCGGTGACGACCTCTACACGGTCGCTGCACTGTCGGGCGACGTCATCGCCGGGTTCACCGAGGTCGTGGTGCCGGCGGGGTGCGCCGGGCGCGCGGCGCAGTACGACACGGCGGTGCTGCCCGAACACCGCGGCAGGCGGCTCGGCATCTGGGTGAAGGCGGCGATGCTGCGCTGGCTGGGGGAGGAGTGCCCCGGCGTACGGGAAATCGAAACGGACAATTCCGGCGACAACGCCCACATGATCGCGGTGAACGAGGAGCTCGGCTTCCGCCTGGAGCGCGAGTCCCTGGAGTACCAGGCCGCGGTGTCCGCCCTCCCCGCCTCCGGTCGCTGACCGGAAAACACGTTGCCCCCGCGGCCCGCCGCTGGGCATTCTCATGGAGGTCTTCCGGGAAATGCCCGGAAGGCGGAGAATTGCCGAAGCATTTCCTCGTAGTTCAACGGCAGAACGCCGCACTGTTAATGCGGATATCCAGGTTCGAATCCTGGCGGGGGAGCGGCACGGGCCAGGGAGGTGACGCGGTGAACGTGCTCGTCCTGAACGCGTCGTACGAACCCATGCAGAGGGTCGATCTGCGGCACGCCATCCGGATGCTGGTGCGCGAGGTGGCCGTGGTCGAGGAGGCGGAGGAGGGCCGCACCTTCGGTCGCTTCCCGGTCCCGCGCGTCCTGCGGCTCGTTCGCTATGTCGCGATGCGCTGGAGGCACGGCAGGCGCCCGCCCTGGAGCAAGCGCGGCGTGTACCTGCGCGACGGGGGCCGCTGCTGCTACTGCGGCAAGCGCGGCAACACGATCGACCACGTCCACCCGCAGTCCCGCGGCGGGGCCGACACCTGGGAGAACACCGTCCTGGCGTGCGGCAGGTGCAACAACCGCAAGGGGGACCGGACGCTCGCCGAGGCGGGGCTGCGGCTGCCGTCGCCGCCGCGGGTGCCGCGCTGGGAGGAGCTCGTCGGGCCGTGACGGGGGCCGCCGGATCGGCCCGGCGCCGCCGGGGGAGGGGCCGGACCGCATCGCGCGGTCCGGCCCCTGGCCGTTCGCGGCGGCGCCGTCCGGTAGCCGCGCGTGACTCTATGTGTTTTGTGGAGCTTGTGAGGAAAATAGGGCGATTGTGGTAATGTGCCGCCAATCTTGAGCTTTGTTATCTAGGAGAGATCTGTGGCGGCCCTCGATCCCCCCGGCAGAACGCCGCGCCCTCCGCGCGGGCGCGCAGCGGCGAAGCGCCTCGCGGCGCTGGCCCTCGCGGCGGGCGTCTCGGCGGCCCTGCCGCCGGTGTCCGGGAGCGCGGCGGCACTCCCGGAGCGGCCGAAGGACCTGAAGAAGGAGTACGCCAAGCTCAAGGCGCGCTCGGAGAAGCTCTCCAAGGAGTACCGGGGCGAGCTCGTCTCCCTCGAGGAGGCGAAGAAGGCCGCCGAGCGCGCGGGCGCGGACGCGACCAGGGCCGGCCGCGAGTACGACGCCGCCCGGATCGACGTGGCCCGCCTGGCGGCCGGCACCTACATGACCGGCCGCCTCGACGTGATCCCGATGATCTCCTCGGCGGAGCCGGGCGCCGCCGTCCACGACGCCGCCGTGGTCGAGCACATCAGCCGCAACAACGGCCGCCGCATCCAGAGCCTGGAGGCGCTGAACACCAGGGCGGTCCAGTCGGAGGCGACGGCCCGCAAGAAGCTGGACGCGGTCAAGAAGGAGATCGACGACCTGGAGGGCCAGCGCGCCCGCGTCAAGAAGCTGCTCGTCAAGTACAAGCCGGAGACGACCCGCACCACCGTGCCCGGCGGCGGCGGCCGCCCGGACGGGGCGAGCGGCACGAAGTCCCCGATCGTCGGCAACTCGATGACCGCGCGGATGCGCACCGTGCTGCTGGAGATCGACGGGAAGTTCGGCGCCTTCCCGACCATCGGGTGCTCGCGCCCCGGCGACCCGCAGGACCACGGCTCGGGCCGGGCCTGCGACTTCATGGAGAGCACCGGCGGCAAGATGCCGAGCGCCTCCGCCCAGGCGCACGGCGACCGCGTCGCCCAGTACGTGATCGACAACGCGTCCCGCCTCGGCATCAAGTACGTCATCTGGAAGCAGCGCATCTACGACATGCGCGGCAGCGGCGGCTGGAGCCAGATGGAGGACCGCGGCAGCGTCACCCAGAACCACTTCGACCACGTCCACGTCTCGGTGCTCTGACGCGCCCGCGCTTCCCGGCGCGGGCGCCGGGACGCCGCTCGGGCGTCCTCACCCGTCGCCGAGCTCGACGACGGCCGACTCGCGCGCGGAGCGGGCGGCGGCCTCGATGACCTCCAGCCCGGTGATCGCCTCGGCGAGGGTGACCGGCGGCGGCGCGCCGTCCCGCAGCGTGCGCAGGACGCTCGCGTAGAAGTCGTGGTAGGCCCCGGCGGCCGTGGGCTCGGGGGTCTCGTGTCCGGGTGTGCCGAGCAGGCCGCTGGATCCGGGCGGCGCGATGCCGTAGCCGGGGTCCTTGGGGGTGAGGCCCGCGCGGAGCTGCTCCTCCTGGACGTCCATGCCCGAGACCGCGTACGCCGCGCGGCTGCCGAGGACGCGGAAGCGCGGGCCCTGGTGGGCGGCGGTGGCGCTCATCCAGAGGTGCGACCGGGCGCCGCCCGGGTGGGCCAGGGCCACGAACACGTCGTCGGGGGCCGCGGCTCCCGGGCGGCGGGTGTCGATCTCGGCGTAGACCCGCTCCGGCGGGCCGAGCAGCGCGATCGCCTGGTCGACCAGGTGGGACCCGAGGTCGAACAGGATGCCGCCGGCGTCGCGGGGGTCGGCGCTCTCCTTCCAGCTCTCCTTGACCTCCGGCCGCCAGCGCTCGAAGCGGGACTCCAGGCGCAGGACGTCGCCGAGGGCGCCCGAGGAGGCCAGCCGCCGCACCGTCTGGAAGTCGCCGTCCCAGCGGCGGTTGTGGAACGGGAAGACCGGCAGCCCCCGGACGGCGCTGAGCGCGGCGAGGGAGCGGGCCTCGGCCGAGGCGGCCGCGACGGGCTTGTCCACCACGACGGGCAGGCCCGAGGTCAGCGCGGTCCGGGCCAGCGGCACGTGCTGCCGGTTGGGGGCGGTGACCACCACCAGGTCGCAGGCGCCCGACGCCCCCCACAGCCGGTCCACGCTGTCGAGGACCTCGGCCTCCGGGTACCGCTCGCGCACCGCCCGCTGCCGTTCCGGGGAGCCGGTCACGACCGCGGCCAGCCGCATCCCCGGCACCGACGAGATCAGCGGGGCGTGGAACACCGAGCCGCCGGTGCCGTATCCGATCAGGGCAACACGCAGGTCCATGACTCGATCATGACCGATGGCGCGGCGGCGGCCGGGCGGCGGGGGCCCCGATGGGCCGGTCCGGGCCCGCACGGCGGCGCCGGTTCCACGTAGGCTTTCGTACGGGTTGTGTTGGATCGAGGGGGGCATGTTGCCGAAACCAGTGCTGCTGACGGTCGACGACGACCCGGGAGTGTCCCGGGCCGTGGCGCGGGACCTTCGTCGCCGGTACGCCGAGACGTACCGGATCGTGCGCGCCGAGTCGGGCGGGCAGGCCCTGGAGGCGTTGAGCGAACTGCGGCTGCGCGGCGACGACACGGCCGTGCTGCTCGCCGACTACCGGATGCCCGGGATGGACGGCGTGGAGTTCCTGGAACGCGCCATGGACCTGTTCCCGTTCGCGCGCCGGATCCTGCTCACCGCCTACGCCGACACCGACGCGGCGATCCGCGCGATCAACGACGTCGACCTCGACCACTACATGCTGAAGCCGTGGAACCCGCCGGAGGAGAAGTTCTACCCGGTGATCGACGAGCAGCTGGACGCCTGGGCGCGCGTCGACCGGCGCCCGCCGGGCGAGCTGCGGGTGGTCGGGCACCGCTGGTCGTCCCGCTGCTACGAGGTCCGCGACTTCCTGGCCCGCCACCAGGTGCCCTACACCTGGCTGATGGACGGCGACCCCGAGGGCGCCCAGCTGGTCGCGGCGGCCGCGTGCCCGGAGCTGCCGCTGATCGTGACCGCGGACGGGGCGACGCTGTCGGCCCCGTCCGACGCCGAGCTGGCCGCCGCGGTCGGGCTGCCGAGCACCCCGACCGCCGGCTTCTACGACCTGATCGTCGTCGGCGGCGGCCCGTCCGGGCTCGGCGCGGCCGTGTACGGCGCGTCCGAGGGCCTGAAGACGGTGGTCGTGGAGCGCCGCGCCCTCGGCGGCCAGGCCGGGCAGAGCTCCCGCATCGAGAACTACCTCGGCTTCCCCGACGGGGTGAGCGGCGCGCAGCTCGCCGACCGGGCCCGCCGCCAGGCCGACCGGTTCGGCGCCGAGCTGCTGCAGGCCGGCGAGGTCACCGCGCTGGAGTCGCGCGGCACGGCCCGGGTGGCGCGGCTCTCGGACGGCTCGGAGATCGCCGCGCACGCCGTCATCCTGGCCACCGGCGTCTCCTACCGCCGCCTCAACGCGCAGGGCGTGGACGACTTCGTCGGGCGCGGCGTGTACTACGGCGCCGCGCTCACCGAGGCGCCGTCCTGCGCGGACGAGGAGGTCGCCGTCGTCGGCGGCGCCAACTCCGCGGGCCAGGCCGCGGTGCACCTGGCCAAGTACGCCAGGAAGGTGCACATCATCGTCCGGGCCGACGGCCTGGAGAAGTCGATGTCGCACTACCTGGTCGAGCAGATCGCGGCGACGCCCAACATCGAGGTGCACACCGGCAAGACGGTGTGCGCGGCGGAGGGCGCCGACCGGCTGGAGCGGCTCACGTTCGCGTGGCCGGGCGGGAAGAAGACCATCGACGCGCACTGGCTGTTCGTGTTCATCGGCGCGGAACCGGGCACGGGGTGGCTGGACGGCTTCGTCGAGCGCGACGCGCGCGGGTACGTCCTCACCGGGCCCGACCTCGTCGGCGGGGGCCGCCGCCCCGCCGGGTGGCCGCTCGCGCGCCAGCCCTACCACCTGGAGACCAGCGTCCCCGGGGTGTTCGCGGCGGGCGACGTCCGCTCGGAGTCGATGAAGCGGGTGGCGTCCGCGGTCGGCGACGGCGCGATGGCCGTCGCGTTGGTCCACCGTTACCTGGAGCAGGCATGAACACGGCGTCACCGGAGCAGCTGCGGGAGCTGTTCCTCTTCGAGGACCTGGACGACGAGAAGCTCGGCTGGCTGTCGGCCTGCGGGACGGTCGCGGACTACCCCGGCGACGGGATCATCTGCGACCAGGGCGACGCCGCCGAGTTCCTCTACGTGCTGCTCGACGGCGAGATGGTGATGACCCAGAACGTCCGGGGCCACGTGGCGCAGGTCAGCCGCACCGACCGGCCCGGCACCTACGGCGGGGCCGTGCAGGCGTACCTGGGCGACAAGATCGAGCAGAGGTACCAGCACTCGCTGCGCGCGACGCGCCCCACGCGGGTCTTCGTGCTGCCGGCGTACAAGTTCGCCAAGATGGTCCGCAAGTGGTTCCCGATGGCCACGCACCTGCTGGAGGGCGTCTTCTTCGGGATGACCAACGCGCGGCGGGTCGTCGACCAGCGCGAGCGCCTCACCGCGCTCGGCACCATCACCGCGGGCCTCACCCACGAGCTGAACAACCCGGCCGCCGCCGCGGCGCGGGCCAGCGCCGAGCTCGGCGACCGGCTGATCGGCGCGCAGAAGAGCCTCGCCGACCTCGCGGCGCAGGGCGTCGACTGCACCCATCTCAGCGCGCTGGTGTCGCTGCGCCCGGCGCTGCCCGCCTCGCCCGGCGGGCGCCGCAGCCCGCTGGAGGTCAGCGACGCCGAGGACGAGCTGGGCGACTGGCTGGAGGAGCACGGCGTCGGCGACGCCTGGGACCTCGCGCCCGGCCTGGTGGCCGCCGGGATCGGCATCGAGCAGGCCGAGGAGGTCGAGCGGGCGGCGGGCGGCCACCTGCCCGCCGCGATGCGCTGGCTGGCCGAGGTGATGGAGGTGACCCAGCTCCAGGCGGAGATCTCCGAGGCGATGGGCCGCATCACCGCGCTGCTGGACTCGGCCCGCCAGTACTCCCAGCTGGACCGCGCGCCCTACCGGCGCACCGACCTGCGCGAGCTGCTGGACAGCACGCTCACCATGCTCAAGCGCAAGTTCGGGGACGGTGTGACGGTCAAGACCGTCTACGACGAGGCGCTGCCGCCCGTGCCGGTCTACGCGGCCGAGCTGAACCAGGTGTGGACCAACCTGATCGTCAACGCGCTGCAGGCGATGCAGGGCAGCGGCACGCTGACGATCCGCACCGCCCGCGAGGACGACTACGCGCTGGTGGAGATCGCCGACACCGGGATCGGCATCCCCGAGGAGGACCTCGACCGGATCTTCACGCCCTTCTTCACCACCAAGCCGGTGGGGCAGGGCACCGGGCTCGGCCTCGACATCTCCTGGCGCATCGTCGCGGGCCGGCACGGCGGCGACATCCGGGTGGAGTCGCTGCCCGGCGACACCCGGTTCCAGGTCCTGCTGCCGCTCACCGAACCCTCGGAGGAGTCCGCCGGGGAGACCGCTCAGTAGGACTGGAGCTCCAGCAGGTTCCCGCCGGGGTCGCGCAGATGGGCGGTGCGCAGCCCCGGCCCCCACTCGGGGCGGTCTTGCGGCCCGGCCACCTGGACGGCGCCGAGCCCGCGGAGCGTCGCGGCCGCCTCGTCCACGTCGTCCACGCGCAGCACCAGCATCGAGCCGTCCTGCCCGGACGGCGCAGGCAGGCCCGCGGTGCCGACGGCCTTCGCCATCCTGGAGCGCCCCATGACGACCAGGGCGGCCTCGCCCCGCAGGTCCCAGTTCGCGTACTCGGCCTCCGGGATCAGCTTGACCGGGTCGATCCCGTGCAGCGCGCGCAGCGCCGCCTCGTAGAAGCCCGCGCAGGCGCGGAAGTCGTCCACCAGAAGGCGCGGATACAGCGCGTCCATGCCGTCCCCTATTCATGGGTGTTCACCAATGATTGGGGTAACCCTACAATAGGCGGATGGACGAGACCGCCGGACCGCTGCCGCCCCGCCTGCTCGGGATCACCACGTTCGTGCTCGCCCAGGTCGGGCGGGCCGGACGCGTGCGGATGGGCCGGATGATGGACGAGCACGGCCTCGGCCTCTGGCACTTCGCCGTCCTGTCCGCGCTGGACGACGCCGCGCCCGCCTCGCAGCGCGACCTGGGCGCCCGGCTGCGCATCGACCCGAGCGACCTCGTCGAGGTCGTGGGCCGTCTGGAGGGGGCCGGCCTCGTCCGCCGCGAGCGCGACCCGGCCGACCGCCGGCGCTACGTGGTCGAGCTGACCGGGCGGGGCCGCGCGGAACTGGACGAGGTCACCCGCCGCGCGGCCGAGCTGGACGCCGCGCTGCTGGCGCCGCTCACCCCGGATGACCGGGCCGCCTTCGAGCGCATCGCCCGCGTCCTGCTCGCCCACCACGACCCGCGGGCGCGGCCGGGGCGCGCCGAGGCCCCGGCGCCGCCGAGCGCGCCGGGGCCGGGGGACGCGCCGCCTACTCGAAAAGGTCGGGCTGCTCGCGGGTGATCTGGTCGTAGAGGGGCTGGTAGTTGATCCAGCCGACCAGGTCGTTGCCGATCTGCTCGTGGGTCAGGACGGCGTTGTCGTGCTCGATCGGGACGACCTGCCCCGCGGCCTTGGCCAGCAGCTGCACCTGGCAGGAGCGCTCCATTGTGATGAACCACCAGGCGGCGGCGTCCACGGTGTCGCCGACGGTCAGCAGGCCGTGGTTGCGCAGGATGACGGCCTTGTGGCCGCCGAGGGCGGCGGCGATGCGCTTGCCCTCCTCCAGGTCGGTGACGACGCCGGTGTAGTCGTCGAACAGGCCGTGGTCCTGGTAGAACGCGCACACGTCCTGGGTGATGGGCTCCAGCTTCTGGCCGAGCGCCGAGATCGCCCGTCCGTGGGTGGAGTGGCTGTGCGCGGCGGCCACCACGTCCGGGCGCGCCTGGTGCACCTGCGAGTGGATCGCGAACGCCGCCTCGTTGACCGGGTAGCGGCCCTCGACGACCTTGCCCGCGTGGTTGACCAGGATCAGGTCGCTGACCCGGATGTGCTTGAACGACATGCCGAACGGGTTCACCCAGAAATGGTCGGTGCGCTCGGGGTCGCGGGCGGTGATGTGCCCGGCCACGCCCTCCTCGAAGCCGAGCTTGCCGAAGACGCGCAGCGCGGCGGCGAGGCGCTCCTTGCGGTGCCGGCGCTCGTCCGCGACGTCGTCGAACGTGGGCGGCAGCCGGAAGATCAGGTCGGTCGGCAGCTTCTCCAGGAACTCTTCCTCGTCGGACATCGCGCACTCCTCGGGCTCGTCTCCCGACCACCGAACACCATGGCCCCGCCCTCCGGCTAGACCGGCGGCGCCCAATGCCGCGCGCCCGATTGTCCGGACGGGACAACCAGGACGCAGAATGGAGGGATGGAGCCCAGCCCAGGAGACCGGTTCCTGCGGTTGCTGATCGAGCACACCGACGACCCCGTGCTGCTGGAGGCGACGGTCCGCGCCGCCCGCGGCCGGTCGGAGCTGGTGGCCGCGCTGCCGGAGGAGGAGACCAGGCGGCACACCCGCGCCCTGGTCCACGGGGTGCTCGCCGCGCTGGAGGACGGCGAGCCGGGCGAGGAGGTCCTCGCGGCCGCGGAGCGGCTCGGCTCGGACCGGGCCCGGCAGGGCGTGCCGGTCGCGGCGTTCCTGGACGGCTTCCAGGCGGGCCGCGCCCACCTCGTCCGGGCCCTCGTCGCCGACGGCCGCCGGATGGGCGTCCCGGACGCGGCGCTGCTGGACGGCGTGACCCGCATCGACGAGATCACCACCGCGCTCGTGCGGCGGATGGTCCACGCGCACCGGGTCGCCGAGCTGGAGATGGCGCGGACCGTCCGCGAGGGGCGCCTCCAGATGCTCCGGCAGCTGCTGCACGGCGAGGCCGTCCCCGTGCTCGCGCCGCTCGACCCCCGCGCCGCCTACCACTGCGTGGTGTCCGACGTCAGCGACCCCGCCGTGGCGGGACGGCTGGAGTCGGCGCTCACCGCCGCCGGGCCGGGGCTGTGCGGGCTCGTCGACGGGCGGCTCGCGGCCCTCGTCGCCCGGCTGCCCGGGCCGCGGGGCCCGCTCGCCGGGCCGTCCGGGCCGCTGCTGGTGGCGGCCCCGCCCGCCCGGCCCGGCGAGGTCGCCCCGATGTACGCGCTCGGTCGGCGGGCGCTGCGGGCGGGCGCCGCCGCCGGGCTCACCGGCATGCGGGAGCTGGCCGACCTCGCGCTGCTCACCGTCACCGAGGCCGAGCCGGAGCTCGGAGGCCTGCTCGCGGGCGCGCTGCTGGCGGGCCTCGACCCCGGCGAGCCGTTCCACCGGGAGCTGGCCGAGACCGCGCTGGCCTACCTCGACCACGGCGGCCGGATCGAGCCGACGGCCGCGGCGCTGCACGTCCACGGCAACACGGTGAAGTACCGGATCCGCCGCTTCCAGGAGCTGGCCGGGCGGCCGCTGCTCGATCCCGGCGCGGGCGCGGCGGTGTCGCGCACCGCGAACTGGTGGTGGGCCCTGCACCGCTGGCTTGCGGGGTCCGGGACGTGAACCGCCGCGGCGGCATGTATCTATTGGTGGGAGTGTTCCGCGGGGGACGCCCGAGAGAGCGGAGGAGCCGGTGAACGCACCGAGGATCGGCGCCGTGATGTGGCCCATGCAGTCCTGGCCGGAGGCCGGGGAGCTGTGGCGGCGTGCCGAGGACCTCGGCTTCCGGCACGCGTGGGTGTACGACCACATCGCCTGGCGCGGGACGACGCCCTGGTACGACGCCTACACCACGCTCGCCGCGGCCGCGGCGGTCACCTCGCGCGTCCGCATCGGCACGCTGGTGACCTCGCCGAACTTCCGGCATCCCGTGCCGACCGCGCACGCGATCAAGACGATCGACCACGTGAGCGGCGGGCGCCTGACCGTCGGCATCGGGGCGGGCGGCACGCGCCGCGCGTCCGACGCCGGGACCATCGGCCCCGACTGGAGCCCGGACGAGCGCGCCTCCCGGTTCGCCGAATGGGTGGAACTGCTGGACCGCCTGCTGACCGGCCCCGAGACCACCTTCGAGGGGGAGTTCTACACCGCTCGCGAGGTCGTGCAGGAACCCGGCTGCGTCCAGCGACCCCGGGTGCCGCTCGTCATCGCGGGGAACGGCCCGCGCGGGATGCGTGTCGCCGCCCGGCACGGCACCGGCTGGGTGACCAGCGCCCACGGCGCGGGAGACGAGCCGTACGGCATCGTCCGCTCCCGGCTGGACGCCCTGCGCGCCGCGTGCGACGCCGAAGGCCGCCGCCTCGACGATCTCGTCCTGCTGACCGGCTTCAACGAGGAGCCCTGGCTGGAGTCGGCCGGCGCGTTCGCCGACCTGGCCGGCCGCTACGCCGAACTCGGCATCACCGAGATCGCGCTGCACTGGCCCCGCCCCGGCTCGCCGTTCGAGGCGGACATGAAGGTCTTCGAGGCGATCGCCGCCGAGCACGGCGAGCCCCGCTGATGCCGTTCGTCCTGCTCGGCCTCGCGATCGCCTTCGAGGTGACGGCGACGCTGGCGATGCGCGCATCCGAAGGCTTCACCCGGCCGGGTCCCTCGGTGATCGTCGTGGCCGGGTACCTGATCTCCTTCGTCTTCATGGCCAGGGCGCTGACGTCGCTGAACGTCGGGCCCGTCTACGCCATCTGGTCCGCGCTCGGCACGATCGGCGCGTTCGCGGGCGGTGTGCTGCTGTTCGACGAGCCGGTCAGGCCGCTGACCATCGCGGGCGCCGTCATCATCGTGCTCGGCGTCGTCGTGATGAACCTGGGCGGCGGGGTGCACCAGGGCTGACCTCGGGGCGTGTTCGCCCGGCTCAGGCCTCGGCCGGCGTGGAGACGCGCTGCTGCTCCAGCTGGCCGCCGATCAGCTCGGTCGGCGTGCAGCCCGACAGCGTGCGGAAGTCGCGGTTGAGATGGGCCTGGTCGTAGTAACCGCAGGCGAACGCGGCCTCGGCGATCCCGGCGCCGCCGAGGAGCAGCCCGACGGCGCGCTGGAAGCGCAGCACCCGCCCCATCACCTTGGGCGGCAGCCCGGCCTGCTCCCGGAACCGGTGGGTCAGGTGCTTGCGGCTCCAGCCGACGTCGGCGGCGAGGTCGGCGACCGACACGGCGCGGTCCCCGTCCAGCAGCCGCCACGCCCGGACCACCTCCCGGTCGGGGGCGGGGCCGGCGTCGAGGCGGCGCAGGAGGAAGGCGTCCAGGATGGCGAACCGCGCGCCCCAGGTCGGCGCGTCGCCGAGCCGCTCGACCAGCGTCCGCGCCTCCCGGCCGAGCAGGTCGGGCAGGTCGGCGGCGGCGTTGGTGAGCCGCGCCATCGGGACGCCGAGCAGCGTGTAGGCGCCGAGCGGGGTCACGTCGAGCTGGATGCCGCGCTGCCCGCCGGGGCTGAGGTACATGCCGTGGCCGTCGTGCATCCCCGCGACGAACGATCCGTACGCGCGGTCGGCCACCCCCGGGTCGGGGACCTCCAGGTGGAGCGGCGGGCCCAGGTTGAGGATCATCACGGTGGTGCGGGTGGGCAGGGTCCGCATCCGGGACGGCACGGCCTCGGTCTCCCAGTAGCCGTCGTAGGCGCGCAGGAAGGGGCGCAGCGCGGGATGGGGGCGGCCCCGCGCCAGGCACCAGCCGCCCCGGTCGCTGAACTCGACCGGCCTGTCGCTCATGGGGCCAGTCCTACCACGTGAGGGTGACGGGACGGGCTACTCGTACACCTGCCCGCACACGGCGATGCGGGCCAGGTCCGCCCAGCTCATCGTGGTGATCGTGCGGACGTAGGAGCGCGCCGGCTGCTCCCCGGGGCCGGCCGGCAGGGGCACGCGGGCGCCGTCGGCCGCGTCCCAGCCGCCGAGGCTGCCCGCCACCGCGCACTCCAGGTACGTCGCCGGGTCGAAGTTGTACCAGCGGGCCGGGGTGGCGCGGGCGCCCGAGCCGGGCGGCCGGGGCGCCGGCACGCCGAACCGGGCCCGCGGGCCCGGGGGAGCGGACAGGAAGTCCTCCAGATCGGCGATCTGGGAGAGCAGGACCCGCTCCCAGTCGGCGTACCCGTCCGGCTCGTCGCCGGGCAGCGACAGGTCCTCGCCGCTCCAGGCGGGGTCGAAGGCCGCGGGCGGCGTGGTGGCGGCCGCCGCGAACATGGCCGCCACGTCGTCGGGCTCCAGGTGCGCCTGGCCGGCGAGCGTGGCGCCGACCTTCCACAGCGAGCGCAGGAACGCCGAAAGCGACCACGAGGCCGCCCTCGCCTCCTGGCCGAGCTGCAGGAACACCAGGTACAGGTCGCGGTTGGTGCGCACGGCGGGCCCCGGCGGGCCGTCCACCCAGTACATCTGCCGGTGCCGGACGCCGCTCTCCAGGACCATGACCTGGGCCAGCGCGGAGATCCGGGAGTCGTGCGCCGCGACGCGGAAGGCGTTGCCGAGGTCGTCCTGCCGCATGACGTCCCAGGTGTCCATCCGGCTCCTCCACGGTCGGTGCGGTGATCCACGCCCCCCGTCCGGAAAGTGTCCCATGTCCGGTGGGGGCGCGGCGGTCGCCGCGCCCCCACCGGAGGTGCTCAGGCCTTCGAGCGGTAGATCACCTGGAGCTCGGTGAACCCGTACAGTCCCCACGGGCCGTTCTCCACGCCGACGCCGCTCCACTTGAACCCGCCGAACGGCTGGTTGGGGGCGAGGGCCAGGTGGGTGTTGACCCAGGCGGTGCCGCACTCCAGCCGCCCCGCGACCTCCGCGGCCCGGTCGGCGTCGGTGCCCCACACCGACCCGGACAGCCCGAAGTGGGTGCCGTTGGCGCGCGCGATGGCGTCCTCCAGATCGGTGTACCTGACGATCGGCAGCGCGGGGCCGAACTGCTCCTCGTCCACGATCCGGGTGCCGTCGGAGACGTCGGCGAGGATCGTCGGCTCGAAGAAGTAGCCGGGCCCGTCGATCGGCCCGCCGCCCGCCGCCGCGCGGGCCCCGCCCGCGATCGCGTCGGCGACCAGCTCGCCGACCCGCTCGTACTGCGGCCGGTTGTTGATCGGCCCGTACTGGACGCCCTCGTCCATCCCGTTGCCGACCCGCGCGGCCCTGGCGCGCTCGGCGAGCGCGTCCACCACGTCCCCGTAGAGCGCCTCCGGGACGTACACGCGCTTGATCGCCGAGCAGACCTGCCCGTTGTTCTGGAACGCGGCGCCGAAGAGCCTGTCGGCGACCGCGGCCGGGTCGGCGTCGTCGAGCAGGATCGCCGGGTCGTTGCCGCCGAGCTCCAGCGTGACGCGCTTCAGGTCGGGCGCCGCCGCGGCCGCGACGCGCTTGCCGGTCGCGACGCTGCCGGTGAAGCTGATCTTGCGGGGCACCTCGTGCGCGGTCATCCAGGCGCCGAGCTCGTCGCCGCCGGTGACGACGTTCAGCACGCCGGGCGGCAGGACGTCGCGCAGCACCTCGCCGAGCTTCAGGCTCGACAGCGGGGTGAACGGGGACGGCTTGAGGACCATCGTGTTGCCCGCGAGCAGCGCCGGGGCGAGCTTCCAGATGCCGAGCAGCAGCGGGTAGTTCCACGGGGTGATCGCGGCGACCACGCCCATGGGCCGGCGCACGACCTCCACCCGCGCGCTCGCGTCGTCCTGGATGACCTCGCGCGGCAGTTCGAGGTCGGCGAAGTACTTCAGCCACACGCCCGCGCCGACGACCTCCATGGTCGCGTCGGCCAGGGGCTTGCCCTGCTCCAGCGTGAGGATCCGGCCGATCTCCTCGGACCTGGCGAACATGACGTCGGCCGCCGCGAGCAGGGCCTTGCGGCGCGCGGCCTCGTCGCGGCGCCAGTCGGCGTAGGCGGCCTGCGCCGAGGCCATCGCCGCGTCGAGCTGCTCCCGGGACGCGTCGGGCGCCTGCTCGGCCACCTCGCCGGTGGCCGGATCGATCACGCCGAAGGTGCCGGGCGCGGTCACGGCCCGGCCGTCGATGGTCATCGAGAAGTTCTCGGACACCTGGGTCCTCCGCTCACGGGGTTTACCGAACGAGATTCAGTATTCCCCCTCGCCGTCCTCCTGACGAGGGGCCGGGGCCCCGGCGGCGGAACGGGCGGCCCGGGTGGGCGGCGTCGACCTGACCGGTTCCGGCGACATCCCGGCGAACGCGGGCCGGCGGAGAGAGGATCCCCCCATGCGACCACGTTGCACAGCGGTGTTCGCCCTCACCCTCGCCCTCCTAGGACCCGGCGTGGCGACGGCGGCGGCCGCACCCCAAGCGCCTCCCGCCCGCCCGGCCGCGCCCGGGCTGTCCGGCTCCCGCCCCTGCGCGGGGCAGCCCGGCTTCACCTGCTCGTTCCTGACCGTCCCCCTCGACCACCGCGACCCCGGGGACGGCCGGACCCTGAGGCTGCAGGTCGCGGCGGCGGACAACGCCCGCGCGCCCAAGGGCGTCCTGATGTTCCTGACCGGCGGCCCGGGGCAGCCCGGCGTCCCGTTCATCACCGGCATCTCCAAGCGCCTGCCGGAGCTGGCGGAGAAGTACCGGTTCGTCATGGTCGACCAGCGCGGCACCGGCGAGTTCGGCGCGATCGACTGCCCGCGGCTCCAGGCGCAGGTGGACGGCAGCGACATCGAACCTCCCACGCCCGAGGCGGTGAAGGAGTGCGCCGGCGTCCTCGGCGGCCGGCGGCACTACTTCACCACCGAGCAGACGGTCGGCGACCTCGACCTGCTGCGCCGCGCGCTCGGCGTGCGGACCTGGACCGTGGACGGCGTGTCCTACGGGACCATGACCGGCGCCGCCTACGCCGCGTCCCATCCGGGGAACGTCAGGAGGCTCGTCCTCGACTCGGTGCTGCCGTTCGTCGACCCGCAGGGCGACGACATGCTCTACCTCACCGGGCAGCGGGCCACCGCGCGCGTCCTGCGCGACGCCTGCGCCGCCGCGCCCGCCTGCGGCTTCGACCCGGCCCGCGACCTGGCGTGGCTGGCCCGGCACCGCGAGGACGCGGTGCTGATCTGGGACATGCTGGTGACCTACGAGTTCCTCGACCCCACCTACCGGGACGCCGGCGCCCTCGGCGGGCTGGGGGACGTGGTGTCGGCGATCCACGACGCCCGCGGCGGCGACGCCGCGCACCTGGACCGCCTGCTCCGGGCGCTCGACTCCGGCGGCGGGGACCCCGCCGAGTACAGCTCGGGCCTGCACATCGCGACGATCTGCGGGGACGGCCGGTTCCCCTGGGGGACGTCCGAGACGGCGCCGGCCCTCCGCGAGGCCGCGCTGGAGCGGGCGCGCGACCACCTTCCGGCCGAGGCGACCTGGCCGTTCACCGCCGACACGGCGGTCGGGAACGGATTCGTCCAGGAATGCCTGCACTGGCCGTGGGCGCGGCACACGGCCGAACCCCGCCGCGCCAGGCTCTCGGTCCCGGTCCTGCTGGTGAACGGCGACCGGGACCTGTCCACGCCGCTGGAATGGGCGCGGGAGGAACTGCGGTACGCCCCGCGCGGCACGCTCGTCGTGGTGAAGGGCGCCTCCCACTCCATCCAGAACCGCGAGCGGGGGACCCAGGGCCGCGAGGCGGTCTACAGGTTCCTCAACGGCTGAGCCCGGACGCCGACGGGCGCCCCCGCGATTCCGCGGGGGCGCCCGTTTCGGCAGGTCAGGCGGCGAAGATGCGGTCCAGGAGGTCGCGGTAGCCGCGCAGCGCCAGGCGGAGGCGCTCGGTGTCGGCGGGCCCGCCGCCGTCCAGCGCCTCGGTGAGCGAGCGCCGGTGCGCGGCGAGCGCGCGCCCGAGGGCGTCGACGGCCTCGGAGGCCAGGCCGTCCGCCTGCCGCACCGACTCGCCGGGGTCGTCGACGAAGGCGGCCTGGACACCGTGCCACCGCTCCCGGAACCGCTCGGCCTCGGCTGAGGCGATCAGCTTCTCCTGGACGCCGGTCGCGGAGCCCGGAGCCGTGCCCGGAGCGGCGCCTGGCGCCGTGCCCGGTGCCGGGCCCGGCTTCTCCGGAGCGGCGTGCTTCGGCTCCGTGCTCTGGACGGGGGTCCCGATCGGGTCGGTGTCCCGGGTGGTCGCCTTGACCTGGTTGGCCTCCTGGCTCGGGGTCTTGATCGCGCCCGCGTCCCGGACGGGGGTGCCCGGCCGGTCCGTGCCGCGGTGGGCCGGCATCGGGTCGGGGACGGTGTCGGGCACGGTCTCCGGTGCCTGCGTCCCGGGGGCGGCCGGGGTGGATCCGGCCACGTGCCGGTCGTCCGTCGCCCCGGGCCCGCCCGTTCCCGCGGCGCGGGCGCGCTCGCCGGTGAGCGGACCGGTGGCCGCGGGCGTTCCGGTCTCAGTTCGCCTGTGCTCCATCGGGTCAGCTCCTCATGGTTCGTTCGTCGCCGCGCCGCCCGGCGGCCGGGCCGGTGGGCGCGGCGGCGTGCCTGCCGTCGTGTTCGCCGCCCGCGGTGGGCTCCGCGGCGTGCTCTTCGCCCTTGCCGTGGTGAGCCTTGCCGTGGTGAGCCTCGCCGTGGGGGGCGAGCAACTCCTCGAACAGGGCGCGGTAGTGCACCATGGCCTGGCGCAGGTCCTCGGTGGACGCCTCCTGGGTCGTGGCCTTCCCGCTGATGGTGTGGGCCCGCCGGTAGTGGTCCATCGTGCGGCCGTGCTCGACCGACAGGTGGGCGACCTTCTCCTCGAAGCCGCGCGCCGGGTAGCCGCGCTCGCCCATCACGACCGTGACGAGCTGGTCGGCCTGCTCGACCGCCGCCTCGGGGGCGTCGACGAAGCGTTCCTGGACGCGGACCCACTGCTCGCGGTACTCCTCGCGGCGCCGGGGGTCGAGCTCGCGCAGCTCCAGCTCCTCGTGGCGCTGCTCGCGGGAGCGCAGCTCCCGCTCGGCGGCCGCGCGGCCGCCCTGGCGCTCCAGGACCCGGTCGTACTCGGGGCCGAACCGCCGCCTGAGCCGCGCCGTGCGGGACCGGGTCATGGCGAGGTACCCGGCCGCGGCGAGAACGGCGACGACCACCAGGGCGACGACGACCCATATCGCGGTCGACATTGTTTCCTCCAACGTGCTGTCGGATCGAATGAGACCGCGATGCCCACCCCACGGCGTTCAAAACGATTCGCCATAAAACGGTACGGATTTCCTGCGGCGTCTCCGGCGCCCGTGTTCTGATGGGGGCGCTACCGGAACCCCGCGCCCCGCGGCGGGCGCGCTCGAATGGATGTGATGCGCGGTGCGCCACGCGTTCGGCTTCGTCCTCGGCGTCCTGCTGACCCCCGCGCTGGTGTACGGCGCGGCCTGGGGGTACGTCCAGGCCGGACAGTCCTTCGACGGCACCGGACAGGCGATCACCGACCGCACGCGCATCTACGGCGCGTTCGCCCTGCTCGCCGCCGTGGGCCTGGTGACGGGCGTGATCATCGTCGCGCGGTGGGCGTCGCCGCTGGTCTCGCTGGTCCCGGCGCTGGCGCTGCTCGGCGCGTCCGCCTTCTTCCTGGCCGACCCCGGCCGCGCCCTCGACCTGCCCGGCAGGGTTCCGCCGGCCGGCGACATGGACTACGGCCTGCGCATGCTGCTCGGGTCGGGCGTGTACGCGATGATGGGGTTCGCGCTGCTGATGCCCGCCTGGGCGCCGCGGCGCTGGGGGTCGGGCCGCAGGGAAGACCGCGCCGACGCGGACTTCTACTCCGCCGTGGGACGCTGACGGGCCGGGCCCCCGCGCGAGGCCCGGCCCGCGTCACGGGGCCCGGTCAGGTCCGGCAGAGGCGATCAGCCCTGCTTCGCGTTGATGACGAAGTGCGTCGTGTAGGTCTCGGCCAGGTCGATCTCGCCCTTCTTCTCCGCCACCTCGGGGGAGAACTGCGCCAGCACCTTCAGGACGTTCTCCGCGGCGTCCGGCTTCATCACGCCGTCCCCGTTGAACATGCTGATCGAGTCGCCGACGGCCTTCTCGTACAGCGCCGGGTCGCCGCCCGCGTAGTCCTTCGGCATCTTCGCCGCGATCTCCGCCGGCTTGTGCTGCTTGATCCAGCCGAGCGTCTTGACGAAGGCGTTGGCGAGCTTCTGCACGGTCTCGCCGTGCGACTTCACGTACGCGCAGTCCATGTAGAGCGAGCTGGACGGGTAGAGCCCGCCGAGCGCCTGGCGGGTGCCGTCCTCGGTGCGCATCTCGACCATGACCTTGCCCTTGCCGGTGCTGACGAGCTTGGCGATGGTCGGGTCGGTCGTCATGCCGGCGTCGATGCCGCCGTTCTCCATCGTGGAGATGAACGTCTGGCCCGCGCCCGCCTTCACCGTCGTGTAGTCGGAGGTCTTGACGCCGTTGCGCACGGCCAGCGCGCGGGTGATGAAGTCGGTGGACGATCCCGGGCTGGTCACGCCGAGCTTCTTGCCCTTGAACCCGGCCGGGGAGGTCAGCGAGCCCGCCTTGGACGCCGTGACCATCTCCGCCTCGCCGGGCACGTCCGCCATCTGCACGACGCTCTGCACGCACTTGCCCTTGGTCTGCAGGTGGATGGCGTGGTCGTAGAAGCCGACGACGCCCTGGACGTCCCCGGCGATGAGCACGTTCTCGGCCTGCGCGCCGGCGGGCTCGGTGAGCAGCTGGACGTCCAGGCCCTGCTCCTTGAAGTACCCGAGCTGCTCGGTCAGCTTGGCGGGCAGGTAGATGACCTTGTCGATCCCGCCCACCATGATCTTGACGGTGCCGCCGGACCCGCCGTCGGCCCCGGACCCGGAACGGGAGTCGCGGCAGGCGGACAGGGACGACAGGGCTGTGAGGGCGGCGAGCGCGGCGGCGCCCGCCCGGAGGGAGGTGCTGGGCATGACGGTTCTCCTGGTCGTGCTGGTGAGGGGTGGGAAGGCCCGGGAGCGGGGGCCGGGCGGGGCGGGGTCAGAGCTGGACGTCGTGGCCGGACGCGGCGGGCCGCCAGCGCAGCAGCCGGCCCTCCAGCAGCGTGAGCAGGTACTCGGCGAGCAGGGCCAGCACGGTGATGATGATCATCCCGGCGTAGATCCCGGCGGCGTCGAAGGTGCCCTGGGAGTGGTTGATGAGCAGGCCGAGGCCCTTGTCGGCGCCGGTGTACTCGCCGACGATCGCGCCGATGATGGCGAACCCGAACGCCGAGTGCAGCGAGGCGAGGATCCACGAGGTGGCGCTCGGCACCACGATCGTCCACAGCACCTGCGTCCGGCCCGCGCCGAGGATCCGCGCGTTGTTGACCAGGTTCCGGTCGACCTCGCGGGCGCCCTGGAAGGCGTTGAAGAAGACCGCGAAGAACACCAGCACGAACGCCGTCGCGATCTTGGACTGCATGCCGAGCCCGAACCAGATGATGAACAGCGAGGCCAGGATGATGCGCGGGATCGCGTTGACGGCCTTGATGAACGGCGCGCACACGTCCGACAGGAACCGGCTGCGGCCGAGCACGATGCCGAGCACGACCCCGCCGGCCGCACCGAGCGCGAAGCCCGCGACCGCCTCCTGGAGCGTGACCGAGATCTGCTCCCAGATCGACCCCTGCGAGGTGCCCTCGGTGAACCAGTCGACGAGCCGTTCCCAGATCTTCGACGGCATCGAGTAGTAGAACGGGTCGATCCAGTGGCGCGCGGCCAGCTCCCACGATCCGAGCCAGACCGCCACGAGCGCGACCCGGACGCCGGTGATGCCGAGGGTGCGGCGCAGCCCGGCGGTGCGCAGCCGCGCGATCGCGGCCCGGTCGCCGTGGTCGTCCGCCGGTACGGCGGCCTTCGGAGCGGGCTCGGGCGGGCCGGTGGTCTCCGCGGCGGTCTCCGCGGTGGTCTCCGCCTCGCGCGTCCTCGTCTCACGCCGCATGTCCGGCCCCTCTCTCGCGGGTGATCTGGACCTCTTCGCGCAGCGATTCCCACACCTCGCGGTAGATGTCGAGGAACGCGCCCGTCAGCCGGACCTCCTCGGCGTCGCGCGGCCGCTCCAGCGGCACCTCGAACACGCCCTTGATCGTCGCGGGCCCCGCGGTCATGACCACGACCCGGTCGGACAGCACGAGCGCCTCCTCCAGGTCGTGCGTGACGAACACGACGGCGGCGCCGGACCCCGACCACAGGCGCAGCAGCTCGTCCTGCATGAGACCGCGGGTCTGGACGTCCAGGGCGGAGAACGGCTCGTCCATGAGCAGCACGGACGGCTCGTTGACGAGGGTCTGCGCGAGCGCCACGCGCTTGCGCATCCCGCCCGACAGCTGGTGGGGGTAGTAGCCCTCGAATCCGGCGAGGCCGACCCGCGCGACCCAGTCCCGGGCGCGGTCGCGGGCCTCGCGCTTGCCGGCGCCCCGGTAGCGGGGCCCCGCCGCGACGTTGTCGAGGACGGACCGCCACGGCAGGACGGCGTCGTTCTGGAACATGTAGCCGACCCCGTCGGGGATCCCCTCGACGGGCCGGCCGTGGACGAGGACGCGGCCCGCGGACGCCGGCTCCAGTCCGGAGACCAGGGACAGGGTGGTCGACTTGCCGCAGCCGGTCGGGCCGACCACGGCGACGAACTCGCCCGGCCCCACGGCCATGTGCAGGTCCCTGACCGCCGTGTGGACGCCGCCCGCCGACCGGAAGCGCTTGGTGGCGCCGTCCAGTTCGATCACGGGCCCGGCGGGCCGCCCGGCGCTGTCTGGCTTGGGTGATGCTGATGTGGACACGGCGGCACCGTACGAATGTGGCGCGCGTCACCGGAACCCTTGCCCGCGATGTGCTCGCAAGCCGCGAATCCCCACGTTGAGCGCGATAGCCGAGGTTCTGCGCGTTCTGCTCACGCGGGGTCTGGGCGGCCGGGCCGGATTGGTCTACGGTGCACCTCATGCCCGTCCGGCCCCGCATCTCCTTCGCCCGCCAGGTGCTGATCCTGCAGGTGGGCGTGGTCGTCGTGGTGGCGGTCCTCGGGTACGGGCTGGTCGCCTGGATGCTCGACGGGCGGCTCCGCGACCAGTACGGCCAGCGGGCCCTCACGGTGGCGCGCAGCGTCGCCGTCGACCCGCAGATCGCGGCGGCGGTCGCCGCCGGCGACCCCGCCGGGCTCGTCCAGGACCGCGCCGAGCGGGTCCGGGTCCGGACCGGGGCGCTGTTCGTCGTGGTGACCGACAACCGCGGGCTGCGCCTGTCCCACCCGAACCCGCTGGAGCTCGGCCGGCACGTCAGCACCGACCCCTCCGACGCGCTCGCCGGGCGGGAGGTCGTCCGCGTCGAGCGCGGCACGCTCGGCCTGTCCGCGCGCGGCAAGGTGCCGCTGTACGGCCCGGGCGGGCGGATCCTCGGCGAGGTCAGCGTCGGGTTCGACGCCCGCGCCATCGACCGGGAGCTCGGGCACGTGCTGCGCGAGATGTCGCTGTTCGTCGCGGGGGCCGTCCTGCTCGGCGTCGTCGCGTCCGCCGCGATCGGCCGCAGGCTGAAGCGGCAGACGCTCGGCCTCGAACCGTACGAGCTGGTCGAGCTCGTCCACGAGCGGGAGGCGGTGCTGCACGGCGTCGGCGAGGGAGTCGTGGCCGTCGACACCGCGGGCCGGATCGCGGTCTGCAACGACGAGGCGTCCCGGCTGCTCGGCGTCGCGCCGGAGCGCGGCGCCCCCGCCGGGGACCTCGCCGCGCGGGGTGCGCTCCGCGACGTCCTCACGGGGCGGCGCGACGCCGCGAACCTGTTCGTCACGGCGGGGGAGCGCGTCCTCGTCGTCAACCGGCGGGAGGTTCGCAGGCACCGCCGCGACCTCGGCGCCGTCATCACGCTTCGCGACCGCACCGACCTGGAGACCCTCGCCCGCGAGCTGGACTCGGTCAGCACCCTCTTCGACGCCCTCCGCGCGCAGCGCCACGAGTACGCCAACCGGCTCCACACCCTCTCGGGGCTGCTCCAGCTCGGCCACAGCGAGGAGGCCGCCGACTACGTCGGCACCCTGATGGAGGACGCCGCGCGCCGCGCCCCGGCGCCCGACAACCTCCCCGACCCCCTGTCGGACCCGTACCTGCGCGCGTTCCTGTCCGCCAAGTCCGCCGTCGCCGCCGAGAAGGGCGTCCGGCTCGACATCGGCGCCGGCAGCTACGTGCCGGGCCGCGTCGCCGACGCCCTGGACGTGACGACCGTCGTCGGCAACCTCGTCGACAACGCCGTCGAGGCGGCGCGGCTCGGGCGGCGGCGGCCCGCCCGCGTCGAGGTCGAGCTGCTCGGCGACGGCCGCGACCTGCACGCCACCGTCACCGACTCCGGCGACGGCCTGCCGGACGGCCTGCGCGACGCCGTCTTCGACGACGGCGTCTCCACCCGCGACACCGCGGCGGGCCGCTCGCGCGGACTCGGGCTCGGCCTGGCGCGCCGCACCGCCCGCGCCCGCGGCGGCGACGTGACGTTCGTGGACGCGGGAACGGGCGGGCCGGAGGGGTGCGGGGCCGTGGCGGTCGCCCGGCTCCCCGGGGTGCTGGGCGCGGAGGCGGTGCGATGATCGACGTGCTCGTGGTGGACGACGACTTCCGCGTGGCGCAGGTCCACGCCGGGTTCGTGGCGGCGCTGCGGGGGTTCGCGGTGACCGGGCTCGCGCACTCCGCCGCGCAGGCCAGGTCCATGGCCGCCGAGCTGCGGCCCGCCCTGGTCCTGCTGGACGTCTACCTGCCGGACGCCTCGGGCCTGTCCCTGCTGCCCGAGCTGGACGCCGACGTCATCATGGCGACGGCGGCGGCCGACCCCCGCGCCGTGCGCGAGGCGCTCCGGCACGGCGCCCTGCACTACCTGATCAAGCCGTTCACCGCCGCCGCGCTGAACGAGCGCCTCACCGCCTACGCCCGCTACCGGGAGGCGCTGTCCGGCGGGAGCGAGCTCTCCCAGGCGGCCCTCGACGGCGCCGTCCGCGCCCTGTACGCGCCGCTGCACGCCCGCACGCCCGCCCCCAAGGGCCAGTCGCCCGTGACGACGCGGCTGGTCAGCGACGCGCTGCGGCGGGCGGACGCGCCGCGTTCCGCGGCCGAGATCGCCGACGAGGTCGGCATCTCCCGCGCCACCGCCCAGCGCTACCTCGCGGCGCTCGCCGAGGCCGGGCGGGTCGTGGTGACGCTGCGCTACGGCGCCACGGGCCGGCCCGAGCACCAGTACGCGTGGTCGCCCCGGTAGAGGCCGGCGAGGACGTCCTCGATGCCCGCCTCGCGCAGCGAGATGTCGCGGATGTCGTGGTCGCGGGCGAGCGCCGCGACCACCGCCGCCGCGTTCGCCGCGTTCGGCAGCCGGAGCCACTGCCGCGGCCCCTCCACCCGCTCGGCCTCGATCCCGTCCAGCATGATCGGCGGCGCCGGCCGGGCGAGCTCCACGACCAGCAGCCGGTCGGCGTCCACGGTGCGGCGCAGCTCCTCCAGCCCGCCGTCGTAGGCGAGCCGGCCGTGGTCGACGATCATGACGCGGCGGCAGAGCCGCTCGATGTCGCCGAGGTCGTGCGTGGTCAGCAGGATCGTGGTGCCGCGCTCGGCGTTGACGCGTTCCAGGAAGTCGCGGACGGTCGCCTTGCTCACCACGTCCAGGCCGATCGTCGGCTCGTCCAGGACGAGCAGTTCCGGGTCGTGCAGCAGCGCCGCCGCGAGGTCGCCCCGCATCCGCTGGCCGAGGCTGAGCTGCCGGACCGGGGTGTCCAGGAACGGCTCCAGCTCCAGCAGCGCGGTCAGCTCCGCGAGCCGGGCCCGGTGCGCGGCGGCCTCGACCCGGTAGAGCCGCCGCACGAGCGCCAGGCTGGCGCGCAGCGGCAGGTCCCACCACAGCGTCGTCCGCTGCCCGAACACCACCCCGATGCGGCGCGCGAGCGTCGTGCGGCGCCGCGACGGGTCCAGCCCGCACACCCGCAGGGTGCCGGACGACGCGGTGAGGATCCCGGTCAGCATCTTGATCGTCGTGGACTTCCCGGCCCCGTTGGGGCCGAGGTAGCCGACGAACTCGCCCCGCTCCACCGTGAACGACACCCCGTCCACCGCGCGCACCGGCCGGCGCGCCCGCCGCAGGACGCCCGAGCGCGTTCGCACGGTGAAGGTCTTGACCACGTCCTCGGCCTCGATCATCGGCACCGGCATCAGCTCCCTGTCGATCGGTAGTGCCGCAGGCCGGCCCGCCATGCGGTCGCCGCCGCCGCGCACAGCGCCGCGGCGACCGCCGGGGAGGCGAACCGCGCCGCGCCCGGCAGCCCGAGCGGGTCGGGACGGTCCAGGACGTACAGCGCGGGCTGCCAGTTGACGAACGCCAGCGGCACGACGAACGTCACCCCGCGGACCAGGTCGCGGGCGAACACGGTCAGCGGGTACTGGGTGAGGAACGCGCCGCCGTAGGTGAGCGACTTGCTCGCCCCGTGGCTGTCGACGAGCACGAACTGCATCGCGGCCGTCAGCACCCACAGCCCCCCGAAGATCGCCCCCCCGGACAGCACCATGACGGGGATCATCACCAGGCGGCCCGGGGTCCAGTGGACCTCCAGCCCGCTGAGCGCGTACCCGAGCACCAGCACGGCCGGGACGAGCTTGCCGAGCCGGCGCGGCGTGAAGCCCTCCGTCGCGATCTGGACCAGCGGACTCACCGGGCGCACCAGCATCGCGTCCAGCGACCCCTCCCGCACGTGCGCCCCGAGCCGCTCGGTCGAGCCGAGGACGATGTCGGAGAGCGCGAAGGACAGCGCCGACGTACCGTACAGGAACAGGACCTCGGACACGCCGAACCCGGCGATGCGCGGCGCCCGCGAGAACAGCACCATGATCGCGGCCGCGTCCAGGACGGAGACGACCGCGGTGGCCAGGCCGAGCAGCACCATCGACACCGGGTACTGCGCCGCGGCGCGGATCCACGTCCAGGCGAGCAGCCCGTACACGCGCAGCGCGCCGGGCGCGGCGGGCTCAGCCACCGTGGACCACCAGCCTCCGCCGGGCCGCCCGCGTGACCAGTGCCCCCGCCCCGAGCAGGACGGCCGCCCATCCCGCCTGGAAGGCCAGCGCGCCGGCCAGGCCGGCGCCGTCGTGGCGGCCGAGGAACACGTCCGCCGGCACCTGGATCTGCGCCGCCCACGGCAGGAGTTCGGCGGCCTGGCCGAGCCGCCCGGGGAACACGACGAGCGGCAGGATCATCCCGGAGAAGAACAGCGACATCACGAGCGTGACGGCGCTCAGGCCGCGGTCGTCGTGCAGCCAGAACATCCCCATCGCCACCAGGTAGCGCAGCCCGAAGCTCACCACCGCCGCCAGGACCAGCGCCACCGCGAACGCGGCCAGGTGCGCCGGAGCCGGCCACCGGAAGGGGAACGCCAGGGCGCCGGCCAGCAGCGGCGGCCCCGCGCGCAGCACCAGCGAACTCGCCGCGCGGCCGAGGTCGTGCGCCAGCCACCAGCCCATCAGCCCGGCGGGGCGGTGCAGGTCGATCGCGACGTCCCCGTTGCGGATGCGCTCGGTCAGCTCCATCCCGCCGAAGACCTGCACCGGCCCGATCAGGGCCTGGGTGACGAAGCAGAAGGTCACGGCGTCGGCGGCCGCGTACCCGCCGAGCGACGGCCGGACCTCCCACAGCGCCAGCAGCACGTAGGCGCGCAGGAAGCCGAACATCGTGTTGGTGAGCGACTCGGTCAGGGATCCGAGCGGATAGGCGGTGTGGCGGCGGAACCCGTACCACCACACCCACGGAAGAACGCCCACCTGCCGGGATCCTAGACCGGCGGCCCGGCCCCGACCACGTACTTTCGCACACAGACGGGCCCCCGGCGGGTCGCGCCGGGGGCCCGGTCCACGTGCGGGACGGACTCAGTCCTGCGGGATGTCGGGCTTGACGGGGGAGTAGAGCCAGTCCTTGAAGAACCCGCTCAGGTCCTGCCCGGCGATCCGCTGGGCCAGCGCCGTGAACTGCCCGGTCCGGGCGTTGCCGTACTTGTGCTGCGCGTACCACGTCCGGAGCAGGGTGAAGAACTTCTCGTCACCGATCTTCTCGCGGAGGAACTGCAGCATCATGCCGCCGCCGCTGTACACGCGGTCGTTGAACATGGTGTCGCGCTGCGGGTCGGCGGTCAGCACCGACCAGTACGGGCGCCCCGCCGCGTCGGGGAACGGGCGGGCGGCGTAGGTGGCGCGGGCCGCGTCGTGCACGGAGCGGCCGCCGTCCACCTCGGTGTAGTACCACGCGGACCAGGTGGCGAAGCTCTCGTTCAGCCACACGTCCTTCCACTGCGCGGGCGAGACCGCGTCGCCGTACCACTGGTGCGCCAGCTCGTGCGCGATCGTGCCGGTGCTGCGCACGGCCGAGTACACGGGCTTGCTCTGCGTCTCCAGGGAGAACCCGAGCGGCTGGCCGTTGAAACGGGCGTCGTCGGCGATCGCGCCGGTGCTGCCGAACGCGTACTCCCCGAACGTCTTCGACCAGAGGTCGGTGACCTCGCTGGTGGTGTCGTAGAAGAAGCTCACCGCGTCCGGCTGGGCGGCGAGCAGCTCGGGGTCGACGGCCGTGTAGTTGGGGACGCCGCGCGGCGTCCGGCCCTGCCTCACGTCCCACCGCCCGATGTCGATCGTGGTGAGGTAGCTCGCCATCGGGCTGTCCTCGCGCCATTTGAAGACCTCCGCGCGGGTCTTGGACGCGCGGCGGCTGAAGCCGGCCACGGCGGAGCGGTGCCCCGCCGGGCGGCCGTTGGCGACGGCCGTCAGGCCCTTCGGCACCGTGATCGTGTAGTCGTAGGTGGCCTTGTCGCTCGGGTGGTCGTTCACGGGGAACCAGGTGCTGGCGCCGTTCGGCTCGCCGCCGACGAACGCGCCGTCGGGGGTGTGCAGGAAGCCGTAGGGGGAGCCGAAGACGATCGGGGAGCCCACGATGGTCTGCGGCACGCCGCCGTACCTGATGACCGCGGTGAAGGTCCGTCCCTTGCGCAGCCCCTGCCGCGGCGTGATGACCAGTTCCTGGCCGTGCCGCTCGTAGCGGGCCTGTCGCCGGTCGACCCAGACCTTGTCGACGTCCATCCCGGACAGGTCGAGGTCGAACCGCGACAGGTCCTGGGTGGCGCGCGCGGTGACGGTCACGGTGCCGTCGAGCTGGTCGTGGTCGGGGTCGTAGCTCAGGTCCAGCGAGTAGTGGCGGACGTCGTAGCCGCCGTTGCCCTCCAGCGGGAAGTAGGGGTCGCCGACACCGGGGGCGCCGGGGGTGAAGCGCCCGTGCTGGCCGTGCCCGTCCGCGGAGGCGGCGGGCGCGAGCGCGACGACGCTCACCGCGGCGACGGCGAGCGGAAGCATCCGGCCGGGGATCGCCCGGGACCGGATGAACCGGGGGTGACGCGCCATCAGGGGTCCTCTCTCAGAGAGATCGAATAGCGGGGCTCACGATGCGCCCCGACGGCGGCGTTTGTCGAGATCCATTGCCGAATGTGGCCGGAACGTGAGGGCCGGACAAGGGTGGCCAGAGGGGCGGCGGGGGTGTTCCGGGACGCCGTAAGGCCCCCGCGGGTGTAGGGACGCGGGGGCCTTAGGGGTCCTGGGGATCAGGCCGGAGAGCGGGGCCGGCGGCGCCGGCCGGCGCGGGTCAGTGGAACTGGCCCTCTTCCGTCGAGCCCTTCAGGGCGGTGGTGGAGGAGTCGGGGCTGATGGCGGTGCTGACCATGTCGAAGTAGCCGGTGCCGGCCTCGCGCTGGTGCTTGACCGCGGTGAAGCCCTTCTCGGCCGCCGCGAACTCGCGCTCCTGCAGGTCGACGTACGCCGTCATGCCCTCGCGGGCGTAGCCGTGCGCCAGGTCGAACATGCCGTAGTTGAGCGCGTGGAACCCGGCCAGGGTGATGAACTGGAACTTGAAGCCCATGTGGCCGAGCTCGCGCTGGAACTTGGCGATGGTCGCGTCGTCCAGGTGCGCCTTCCAGTTGAAGGACGGCGAGCAGTTGTAGGCCAGCATCTGGTCCGGGTACTCGGCCTTCACGGCCTCGGCGAACCTGCGCGCCTGCTCCAGGTCCGGGGTGCCGGTCTCCATCCAGATGAGGTCGGAGTACGGCGCGTAGGCCTTGGCGCGGGCGATGCAGGGCTCGATGCCGTTGCGGACGTGGTAGAAGCCCTCGGCGGTGCGCTCGCCGGTGATGAACTCGCGGTCGCGCTCGTCCACGTCCGTCGTGATCAGGGTCGCGGCCTCGGCGTCGGTCCGCGCGATGATCAGAGACGGGACGCCCGAGATGTCCGCGGCGAGGCGGGCCGTGTTCAGGGTCTTGATGTGCTGCGAGGTCGGGATGAGGACCTTGCCGCCGAGGTGGCCGCACTTCTTCTCGGAGGCCAGCTGGTCCTCCCAGTGCACGCCCGCGGCGCCCGCGGCGATCATGCCCTTCATCAGCTCGAAGGCGTTGAGCACGCCGCCGAAGCCGGCCTCGGCGTCGGCCACGATCGGGGCGAGGAAGTGCGTGTCGCCCTCACCCTCGGCCCACTGCACCTGGTCGGCGCGCAGCAGCGCGTTGTTGATCCGGCGCACGACGGCCGGGACCGAGTTCGCCGGGTAGATGCTCTGGTCCGGGTAGGTCTGGCCCGCCAGGTTGGCGTCCGCCGCGACCTGCCAGCCGGACAGGTAGATGGCCTTCAGGCCCGCCTTGACCTGCTGGACGGCCTGCAGACCGGTCAGCGCGCCGAGCGAGTGGACGTAGTCCTCCTCGTGCAGGAGGGTCCAGAGCCGCTCCGCGCCGAGACGCGCGAGCGTGTGCTCCTCCTGGACCGATCCGCGGATCCGGACGACGTCCTCGGCCGTGTAGGTCCGCTCGATGCCCTTCCAACGAGGGTCGGACTCCCACTGCCGCTGCAGCTCCTCGGCTGCGCCCTTGAGGCGACTGTCGCTCATCATCTTGCCCTTCCGTGTCGTCCCCTGGGTGCTTGCTCCCGACTATGCCCCCGGCGCAAGCCCGTTATGAACTGACGAGTAACAGAAGAAGTGCGAAATTTCCGCTACGATGAAGCCGTGACGACCTTGCGGACAGAAGAACCCCTCAACTTGACGAGTGACGTCGATCTTGTGACCTTCGGCCAGCGGCTGCGCCATCTGCGCCGCGCCCGCGGCCTGACGCTGTCGGAGCTCGGCGAGCGCGTGGGCCGCGCCCCGTCCCAGCTCTCCCTGCTGGAGAACGGGCGGCGCGAGCCCAAGCTGTCCCTGCTGCAGGCCCTCGCCGCCGCGCTGGAGTGCCCGGTGGAGGAGCTCCTGCGCCGCCAGCCCCCCAGCCGGCGCGCCCAGCTGGAGATCCAGCTGGAGGAGGCGCAGCGCGACCCGCTGTACCGGACGCTCGGCCTGTCGCACCTGAAGGTCGGCAAGCGGATGCCGAACGAGATCATCGAGCACATCCTCGCGCTGTACGGGGAGCTCAAGCGCAGCCGCACCAAGCCCACCGCGAGCCCCGAGGAGGCTCGCAAGGCCAACGCCGAGCTGCGCCGCCAGATGCACGAGCGCGGCAACCACTTCGCCGACATCGAGCGCGTCGCGTCCCAGACCCTCGACTCGGTGGGGTACCGGCGCGGCGCGGTGTCGCAGGGGCTGCTGATGACGCTGGTCGGGCACTTCGGCTTCAGCCTCCAGTACGTCCAGGACCTGCCGCGCTCGGTCCGCTCGATCACCGACCTGCGCAACCGGCGGATCTACCTGGAGCGCGAGCAGCTCGGCATGCACACGCCGCGGACGATCCTGCTGCAGACCCTCGGGCACATCGCCCTCGACCACGACCAGCCGCGCGACTTCGCCGACTTCCTGCGCCAGCGCGTCGAGGCCAACTACTTCGGCGCCGCGATCCTGATGCCGGAGCGCAGCGTCGTCCCGTTCCTCCAGGAGGCCAAGGCCGCGCGGGAGCTGTCGGTCGAGGACCTGGCGGACGTCTTCTCCGTCTCCTACGAGATGGCCGCGCACCGCTTCACCAACGTCGCGACCCACCACCTCGACCTGCAGCTGCACTTCACCAAGAACGACGAGAACGGCACGATCTACAAGGCGTACGCCAACGACGGCCTGGCCTTCCCGCAGGACGAGGACGGCGCGATCGAGGGCCAGCGGATGTGCCGGGAGTGGGCCGGGCGGCACGTGTTCGGCGCCGCGGACCGCTTCTCCGTCTACTACCAGTACACCGACACCCCGAACGGGACGTACTGGTGCCTGTCACACATCGACCCCAGCCACGAGCGCGACTTCGCGATCACGCTGGGCGTCCGGTTCGAGGACTCCCGCTGGTTCCGCGGCCGGGAGACGACCCGGCGGGTCAGGTCGGCCTGCCCCGACGGCGACTGCTGCCAGCGGCCCCCGAAGGCGCTGTCGGACCGGTGGGAGGGGATGGCCTGGCCGTCGGCGCGCGCCCACTCGCACGTCCTGTCGGTCCTGCCGCCGGGAGCGTTCCCCGGCGTCGACGAGGCCGACGTCTACGAGTTCCTGGACCGGCACGCCGCCGAATGACGGACGTGTTGTGGCCGCGTTAAACCTTCGGGTCGGTCCGCCGTGAGCGGCGCGGGCGGCCGCTGATCTGGGCGGATCTGGCGTTTGCTGGGAGGCGAGGGGGACGTCGGCCGCAGGACGCCCGGTCCGGGCCGCCCCGCACGGAGAGGGGGCGCGCGTGCTGCCCGAGGTCGCGTCGTGGTTGGCCCGCCGTACGAGCGCGGCGGAGGACTGGCCGCCGCGTCTCCTGCTCGCCGCCAAGGGAGCGACCAGGATCAGCGTCGTGCTGCCCGCGCGCGACGAGGAGGCGACGGTCGGCGCGATCGTCGCGGCCGTGCGCGCCGACCTGGTCGAGCGGATCCCGCTGGTGGACGAGATCGTCGTGGTCGACTCCCGCTCCGCCGACCGGACCGCCGCCGTGGCCGCCGCGGCCGGCGCGGAGGTGGTGGCGCAGGACGCCGTGCTGCCGGAGCAGGGCCGCATGTCCGGCAAGGGCGAGGCCCTGTGGAAGTCCCTCGCGGCGACGTCCGGCGACCTGGTCGTGTTCGTGGACGCCGACCTGCGCGAGTTCACCTCGTCCTACGTGACCGGGCTGCTCGGGCCGCTGCTGACCGACCCCTCCGTCGGCTACGTCAAGGGCTGCTACGACCGGCCGCTGGTCGAGGGGGAGCGGCGCGTCGAGGGCGGCGGCGGCCGGGTGACCGAGCTGGTCGCGCGTCCCCTGATCAACCTGCACTGGCCGCTGCTGGCAGGCGTCATGCAGCCGCTCGGCGGCGAGTACGCGGGGCGCCGGGCGCTGCTGGAGCGGCTGCCGTTCGTGACCGGCTACGGGGTGGAGCTCGGCCTGCTGCTGGACGTCTGGCAGGACTCCGGGCTCGACGCGATCGCGCAGGTCGACCTCGGCCGCCGGTTCCACGCCCACCAGTCCACCGAGGCGCTCGGGGCGATGTCGGGCCAGATCCTGCTGACCGCCTGGTCGCGGCTGGAGCGGCACGGCCGGATGATGCCCCTCGCGGCCCCCTCCACCGCGCTCACACGGTTCCGGCGCGGCGCGGACGGGCACGACGCCCGCACCGCCGACGTGGCCGTGGGGGAGCGCCCGCCGATGATCGAGGTCCCCGGATACGCCGCGGCCCGCTCCCTGGCTCCCGGCCGCGGCTAGCGTCCCTTCCCGTTCCGCGCGAACCCCGCCGGCATGTTACCCGTGGTAACTCCGAAGGTGCTACCGTTGGTAACACGCGATATTGGAGAGAGGGTCAATTAATCATGACGAGTGCGGAGCAGACGCCGTTCTCGCTGGAGCCCAGCGAGGACGTTCGCGAGGTCAGGGACTGGGTGCACGAGTTCGCCAAGGACGTCATCCGCCCCGCGGCCCAGGAGTGGGACGAGCGCGAGGAGACCCCCTGGCCGCTGATCCAGGAGGCGTCCAAGATCGGCATCTACTCCCTCGACTTCTTCGCCACCCAGTGGCTGGAGGCCACCGGCCTCGGCATTCCGGTGGCGTTCGAGGAGCTGTTCTGGGGCGACGCGGGCATCGCCCTCTCGATCGTGGGGACCGGTCTCGCCGCCGCGTCCGTCGCCGCCGTGGGCACGCCGGAGCAGGTCAGCGAGTGGGTGCCGCAGATGTTCGGCAGCGCCGACGACATCAAGCTCGGCGCTTTCTGCGCCTCCGAGCCCGACGCCGGCAGCGACGTCGGCTCCATCCGCACCCGCGCCGTGTTCGACGAGGCCAAGGACGAGTGGGTGCTGAACGGCACCAAGACCTGGGCGACCAACGGCGGCATCGCCGACGTCCACGTGATCGTCGCCTCGGTGCACCCCGACCTCGGCAGCCGGGGCCAGGCCAGCTTCATCGTCCCGCCGAACACCCCGGGCCTGAGGCAGGGCCAGAAGTTCAAGAAGCACGGCATCCGCGCCTCCCACACCGCCGAGGTGATCCTGGAGGACGTCCGGATCCCGTCCCACCTGATCGTCGGCGGCAAGGACAGGTTCGACGAGCGCATCGCGCGCAGCCGCGAGGGCAAGAGCTCCAAGGGCCAGGCCGCGATGAAGACGTTCGAGACGACCCGCCCGTCCGTCGGCGCGATGGCCCTCGGCGTCGGCCGCGCCGCCTACGAGTACGCCCTCCAGTACGCCCAGGAGCGCGAGCAGTTCGGCAGGAAGATCGGCGACTTCCAGGCCATCGCCTTCAAGCTGGCCGACATGAAGTGCCGCCTGGACGCCGCCCGCCTCATGGTGTGGCGTGCCGCCTGGATGGCCCGCACCGGCAAGGACTTCCAGAACGCCGAGGGCTCGATGGCCAAGCTGATGGCCAGCGAGATGTCGGTCCAGGTCACCGAGGAGGCCATCCAGATCCTCGGCGGCAACGGCTACACCCGCGAGTACCCCGTCGAGCGCATGCACCGCGACTCCAAGATTTTCACCATCTTCGAGGGCACCTCGGAGATCCAGCGCCTGGTGATCGGCCGCACCGTCACGGGCCTCCCCGTCAGATAGCGACCGATCTGCGTGAACAGCCGAGCCGCCGCGGGTGTGCCGCCCGGGATGGGGCCCACTGTCGGCGGCTCGGCTCAGCGGCGGACGCGGTAGCGGATGTGGGTGGCCTCGGGCGTGTCGAGCACCTGAATGATCTCCAACTCGATCTCCGACGGCAGGACGTCGAACAACCGGCGGCCCGCGCCCAGGAGTACTGGAATGTGGTGTATCTGCACCTCATCCAGCACTCCGGCCTCGAGTGCCTGCTGCACGGTGTACGCGCCGCCACGAATCTGGACGTCCCGTTCCCCGGCGGCGGCCTTCGCCTGCGCCATCGCGCTTTCGATCCCGTCGTTCACGTAGGTGACCAGCGGATAGCCCCATCTGGCGGCCGGGCCGGGCGGCCGGTGGCTGGGGACGAAGATCGGGAGACCGCCGTGAGAGCCGCCCCAGTGGTCCATGAGCTCAGCGGTCCGCCGTCCCGCGAGGATCGCGCCGGCCCCGTTCCATTCGTCTTGGAACTGCTTGACCGGCTCGGGATGCTGGTCGGAGTCAGCCCACTTGTGCAGCCGCTCGCCGTCGTCGCCGCCGAGGAAGTCGTTGGGATCGGCGATGTACCCGTCGAGGGACATCGACATGTCGAGCACTGATTTGGACATGGCCCACTCCCTCGTTTCACGGCGTGGCCCCTCGGCCACCGCCCGCTTCCGGGTCCGGAGAATAACTGTGTCCCCAGAACACTGTGTACGGTAGAGACAGTTTCTGTGGATGGCAAGCGGGAGGCGACGTGGCGGTCAACGAGGATCCGAGGACACTGGCGGAACTGTTGTGGGGCCAGCGGAAGCCACGCAGCAGAGGCCCCAGGCCCGCCTTCGACCTCGCCCGGCTGGCCGACACCGCCGTCAAGGTCGCCGATGCCGAGGGTTTGGAGGCGGTCTCCATGCACCGCATCGCCGCCGAGCTCGGTTTCACCAAGATGGCCCTGTACCGCTACGTCAACGGCAAGACAGAGCTGATGGCCATCATGATCGAGGCGGCGGTCGGCACACCCCCCGACCTGAGCGGGGCGGCCGGCTGGCGGGCCAAGCTGGAGGAGTACGCCCGCGGACTGTCCACCGCCTGGCGGCGCCACCCCTGGCTGCCGTCGGTCACCGTGGGCGACCGCGTCATGGGCCCACGTGAGACCGCATGGTCCGAAACAGCCCTCAGCGCCCTCACCGGCACCCCCCTGACCCAACGCGAACGGCTCGACGCGGTCATGATGGTGTCCCACCACATCCGCGCCACCCACCCGGCCGCCACCCAAGGCACCCAGACCTGGACGGACGGCAGCGCCGCCCCCATCATGCGCGAGCTGCTACTCCTCAACGCCGACCGTTTCCCGCTGCTTGCCACCACCGTGGCCACCCCCTCAACCACCACCCGGCAGTTCGGCCTCCTCGCCCTCCTCGACGGCCTCGAACGCACCATCACCCAACGCACCCACAACAACGGCGACGAACAAACGGCTTCGCGCCCAGATCCTCCGTAAGCGGCGACCGCCAGCGAGGGCAGTGGGCGGTTTCCTGCCATTCGGCCGCTACGCAGTCGGGGCATCGCAGCCAGCGAACGCTACCCGCGCGGCTCGTGGATCCGGCTCCTCGAAAACCAGGGCCGAGGAGGATGGAATCACCTATGACCGCGAACTGGGTCGGGCGTCTGCTCGTAACCGAGGCGGCCACGTGTAACCACAATGAGAGCCAAACCGAACACGCCGTATCCGATCACGCTCACGATCGAGACGCCCTGCGTCAGACTCAAATGGACAGCAGGGGATGATATTCCAAGACTGATATAAGCAGGGCGAGAACGGGCACCGAGCAGAGTGACGATGACCAGCCACAACCTTCCTTCCGGTGATGGGCCGCGAGTCGACCGGCCCAAACGGCGGACCTTTTCCTCCGCCTTCATGTTGCGGATGGTCGAGGAGTACGAAGAGGCCGAGCGAGGTGACAAGGGTGCGTTTGCTTCGCCGCGAAGGACTTTGTGAATCCAGCATTGCGCTGTGGTGTCGGCAACGAGATTCCGGTGAATTGACCCCTTCGGGGAGCTGCCTCGGCCACACGGAAGGAAAGGACGCCGGACCAGGCATAGCTGGAGCAGGTGCGCAAGGAGAAAAAGTGGCTGGAGGGACCGAACGCAACGATGAGCAAGAAGCTGCACCAGACCGAGGCCGCGGTGGAGATCATTGAGGTGGTTCCATCCTCCTTGGCCCTGGCTTGCGGCCCTTCTTCCGCTTGGAAGGAGTGCCGATGGCCCCTCCGATGTCCCTTGTCGGCGTAACCGGCGGTCGCCCAGGTCACGGTGGTCTGCCGGATCATGGCGATCAAGCACCCGCCGCTGAAGCGCGGCCCCGTCGCTGCGCGCGCCCTCCGTGTGGGGGCAGGGAGGCGTCACCGGCTTACGCGCGACCGCGCAGACCCTGGACCAGCTCACCGGTCCGGCCATGCGGATGCGCCGCGAGCGGTGAACCGACCTCCGCCACACGATCCTCGATTACGTCATCGACCAGGCGGCGCGGACCAGCACGGGCTTCGCCTCGATGAGGTCGCCGGCCTGAAGGGCGCCGGCGCGCAGGTCCAGGTGGCTCGGCGTGGACGACCAGCCCGCGCCGCATGTCAGCGCCGCACCGCACGGGCACTGGCCCTTGAACGCGTTGCGGGCGATCCGCCGTCACTTCGGGTCGTGGCCCGGTTGCGGCCTCCATGTCCCAGGCGTCCCGGGCGGGGGAGAGGTCGGCCGGCGAGCCGACAAGGTCCTTGTCATCGGCGAGCCAGACGAGGACGGGATCAAGCGCGCCGAACACGAGAGGTCATATCTGGGCTGAGCAGGTTAAATGCAGGTCACCGAGCCACCCACGAAGATCTTCGCCATCTTCGAGGGCACCTCGAAGATCAAGCGCCTGGGCGCCGTCACGGGCCTCCCCGTCAGGTAGCAGGCGACCCGCACGGACGGCCGGGCGCCTCGCCCCGCCCGGCGAGGCTGGACGCCCTGTTCGAGCGCGAGGCCCGTTCCGACGGACCGCTCGGGGGCAAGGGAGAGGCGCCGTACCCTCATCGGTTACGTTGGGTGTGTGGAGGAGAACCTCACCGTGGAGCGGATCATCGACGTCGCTACCAGGCTCTTCGCCGAGCTTGGCTTCGACGGGACCCCGGTCGAGTTGGTGGCAGAAGCCGCCGGGGTGGACACGGCCACGCTCACGGCGCTTACGGGCGGCAAGACCGAGCTGTACAAGACCGTGATGGCGCGAGTGCATGAGGCCGAGGTGCACATGGTGCAGGCCGCGCTGGCCTCGACTCCTCGCACCATGGCAGGGCTGACCGAGTTGGCGGACGCCTACCTGGACTTCCACGTCAGCAACCCTCACACCTCGATGCTGTGGATGCACCGCTGGATGGGCGACGCGGCGGCCACCGCCGAACTCGACGTCCGGTACCGCGGACCGATCATCAGCATGGTCACCGACGCGGTCGGCCCCATGGCGCCGGACGACGTCCAGACCGACTTCGTCACCTGGACGATCATCTGGTCGGTCGCGGGCTTCATCACCGGTGGGATGCTGCACAGCGACCACTCACCGGCCAGGACCGCCCCGGCCGAGTCCGCCATCTCCCCCGAGACACTCGAAGAGTTCCGCACCAACCTGCATGCGCTGGTCCTGCGCATGTACGGCCCCAAGAACTACCCCTGATCCACCGCTCCGGAAGCGTCCGCTCTGCCGGGTCCCGGTATGCCTCGGACGCCCCGCGGGCTCCGGCGGTCTCGCTCTCGCTGACGGTCTCCCCGGAACGGAAACCGAGAGCCCGAAATGACGACCACCCGCCCCGTGGACGAGCCGCCGAGCCCGGAGGAATGACCGGGGGGACCGCCCCCCACATGCCGATTCCAGGCATCAGGACCAAATGAAAGAGACCATTCCAATACCCCGCTTCTGTCTCCGATTGTTGAGCTGGAGGCAGCCACCGTTTGGAAGAGACCGCCGGCGCAGCCTGTGGAACACACGGCGGTCAACCGATGGACCAGTCCCGAGACCGACCTGGCGAACGTCGCCGCCCGCGCCGTGACCGAAGCGACCGCTGCCGCTCACCTCGCGACCTTGCCCGACTTCGGAACCGCGCTGATCGAGCGGGCCCGCAGCGACCTGGCGAGACGGGCCGGGGAGTGCTGGTGATCAGTGCGGCGGAATTGAGCAGAGTAACCTAGACGGGCACAAACGCCAATAAAACCGTAGACCCCCCATCGCCCTCAAAAGGACAAAGAATGGCCGAAGAGCCCGGCGCTCCGACCGCCCGCCATCCGGAAGGCCCCCAGACGATCCCGGCGGCCCGCCGCCCCACCGCTGGAGTGGCCCGGTGAGTGACACCACGGCGCTCGGTGACCGGATGAAGGCGTACGAGCAGGCCACCCGCATGATCCTGCCGCGCCGCACCTACACGGTCGTGCGGGTCGACGGCCGGTCGTTCCACTCGTTCCTCCGGCACGCCGAGCGGCCGTTCGACGATGCCGTCATGGCCGCGATGAACACCGTCGCCGAGGCCCTCTGCGCGGAGATGTCGGGTGCGGTGTTCGCCTTCACCCAGTCCGACGAGTGCTCGGTGCTGCTGAGCGACTTCACCGGGACGGGCACGGAGCCATGGTTCGGCGGGGTGGTCCAGAAGATGGCCTCGGTCGCGGCGTCGACGGCGACGGTCGCGTTCAACGACGCGTACGTGCCCGCGAGTGGTGCGTCGCCGGCGTCCCGGGCGACGTTCGACGCACGGGTGTTCACGATCCCGGGCCAGGTGGACGTCGCGAACTACTTCCTGTGGCGGCAGCGCGACGCCGTCCGCAACAGCATCTCTATGGCGGCGCAGGCGCACTTCTCCCACAAGCGGCTCCACAAGATCGGCACCGGCGGGATGCAGGAGCTGCTGTGGAGCGAGGCCGGGGTGAACTGGAACGACTACCCGGCCGGCTGTAAGCGGGGGCGGGTCACGGTGCGGCGGACGGGGGAGCGGCCCGTGTCCTACACCGACCGCCGGACCGGGGACCAGGTGACGACGACGGCGATCCGGTCGTGGTGGGAGACCGACGCGGCCCCGCACTTCACCGCCAACCCCGGCGACTGGCTCGCCGAGACGGTCCCGGCCCTTCCCGCCCTGGCCGAGGAGCCCCACGTCTGACGACAGGCCCGCCCACACCCTGCCGCGTGGTCGATGGCCACGCCCGCCGCGGGCTCAGCGGTGCGGGTGTCGGGCGGGCCTGCCGGGCCGCTTCGCGGTAGCGCCGCGGCGCGTTGGGCGGCGGCCCGGCCGGGCTCAGGCCGCGGCGCCCAGGGTGCCGTGCGGGTCGAGGACGTACTTGCGCGCCGCCCCCCGGTCGAACTCGGCGTAGCCCTGCGGCGCCTGTTCGAGCGGGATGACCGACGCGTTGACGTTCCGGGCGATGTGCACCCGGTCGTGCAGGATCGCCATCATCAGCTGCCGGTTGTACTTCATCACCGGGCACTGGCCCGTGACGATGTACTGCGACTTGGCCCAGCCGAGGCCGATCCGCAGCCCGAGCTGCCCCTCCTTCGCGTTCTCGTCCGACGCGCCCGGGTCGCCGGTGACGTACAGGCCGGGGATGCCGAGCCCGGCGGCGGTGCGGGTGACTTCCATGAGCGTGTTGAGGACGGTCGCGGGCTGCTCGGTCCTCGCCCCCTCGTGCCCCTGGCCGCGTGCCTCGAACCCGACGCAGTCGACGGAGGCGTCCACCTCGGGGACGCCGAGGATCTGCTCGATCTGCGCGGCCACGTCGCCGTGCTCCGACAGGTCGATCGTCTCGCAGCCGAAGCCGCGGGCCTGCTCCAGCCGCTGCCCGTTCATGTCGCCGACGATCACGACGGCGGCGCCGAGCAGCAGGCAGGCGGTCGCCGACGCGAGGCCGACCGGTCCCGCGCCCGCGACGTACACGGTCGAGCCGGTGGTGACGCCGGCGGTGTAGGCGCCGTGGTATCCGGTCGGGAAGATGTCCGACAGCATCGACAGGTCGGGCAACTTCTCCATCACGGTGTCGCGGTCGGCCGGGAACCTGAGCAGGTTGAAGTCGGCGTACGGGACGACCGCGTACTCGGCCTGGCCGCCGTGCCAGCCGCCCATGTCGACGTACCCGTAGGCGGCACCCGGCCGTTCCCGGTTGACGTTCTCGCACACGCCGGTGTGGCGCTCCTTGCAGTTGCGGCAGCGGCCGCACGCGATGTTGAACGGGACGCTGACGAGGTCGCCGCGCTTGATGAACTCGACGTCCCTGCCGGTCTCGATCACCTCCCCGGTGATCTCGTGGCCGAGCGTGAGCCCGGCGGGCGCGGTCGTCCGGCCGCGCACCATGTGCTGGTCGGAACCGCAGATGTTGGTGGCCAGTACCTTCAGGATGGCGCCGTGCTCCAGCTTGCGCCCGCCCTGTTCGGCGAGTTCGAGCTTGGGGAAGTCCAGGTTCTCGACCGTGACCTCGCCCGGCCCCTGGTACACGACCCCTCGGTTGGTGTCCGCCACGTCCTCCCCCTCCGTGTAGAGAGTCGGCTCGCAGGCGCCCGGAACGGCGGACCGTGCTCGTCGCCCCCGTCCTCGGACGTCACGGGTGTCCACGAGGGATGTACCCGGTTTATAGCTAATAGTCCGATTTTCTGGCCAGGGGCTCGGGAGTCCGGCCGCCCGGAGCCGGGTGCGGGGGGACCGGAGTCGCGAATGGGGTCTTGACGGACGAAATGTTCGCGCTCACAATCGGCCCATCGGATCACCGCCGGGCACCGGCACGACTGCGGAGGAGGAGGCGATGGCGGACCACGGCACCCCGAATCCGCCGATCATGGCCGACGTCGCCCAGCTGGCGGGGGTGTCGCACCAGACGGTGTCGCGGGTGGTCAACGACCACCCGAACGTCTCGGCGCGGACCCGGGCCCGGGTGCAGGCGGCGATCGCCGAGCTCGGCTACCGGCCGAACTCGGCGGCCAGGACCCTGGTGACCCGGCGCTCCAGGACGCTCGGCGTGGTCAGCTTCGAATCCACGCTCTACGGTCCGGCCTCGATGCTGCACGGCATCGAGCAGGCGGCCCGGAACGCCGACTTCTTCGTCAGCATCGTCAGCCTGCGGGCGATCACGCAGCGCGCGCTGCTGGACGCGGTCGGACGGTTGGCCGAGCAGGCCGTCGAGGGCGTCGTGGTGATCGCCCCGCACACCTCGACGAACGACGTGCTGGCGCAGGCCGGCCGGCTCGTGCCGCTGGTGGGGGCCGGGTGCGGCCTGACCGCGGGGGTTCCGATGGCGGCGATCGACCAGCGCGAGGGCGCGGTGGCGGCCACCCGCCACCTGCTCGACCTCGGGCACCGCACGGTCCACCACGTCGCGGGGCCCGTGACCTGGCTCGACGCGGTCGGCCGGGCCGACGGCTGGCGGGCGACCCTGACCGAGGCCGGTGCGGCGGTGCCGGAGCCGCTGACCGGTGACTGGAGCGCCCGGTCGGGCTACGAGGCCGGGCGGCGGCTCGCGCGGGACCCCTCGGTCACGGCGGTGTTCTGCGCCAACGACCACATGGCCCTGGGCGTGCTCCGCGCGCTGCACGAGGCCGGCCGCCGGGTCCCCGAGGACGTCAGCCTGGTGGGCTTCGACGACATCCCGGAGGCCGCCTACTTCATCCCGCCGCTGTCCACGGTGCGCCAGGACTTCGGCGAGCTCGGCCGCCGTTCGCTGGAGTTGCTGGTGCAGCGCCTGGGCGAACCCTCGGGGCCGCCGGGGAATGTGCTGATCCCGCCGGAGCTGGTGGTCAGGTCCAGCGCCCGGCCGGCCCCGCGCACCTGACCGACCGATGCCCGCGTACTTCAGCGATGAGGGAATTGTGAGCGCTAACATCAACCAGGCCGCCTGCGTCGTCGGCGTCGACTTCGGCACGCTGTCCGGCCGGGCGGTCGTCGTCCGGGTCGCCGACGGCGCCGAGCTGGGCGGCGCCGTCCACGACTACGGCGACGCGGTGATCGAGCGGGTGCTGCCGGGCACGGGGGAGCCGCTCCCGCCCGACTGGGCGCTGCAGAACCCCGCGGACTGGCGGGCCGTGCTGCGCACAGCCGTCCCCGCCGCCGTCGCCGAGGCCGGAGTGGACCCGGCCCAGATCATCGGGATCGGCACCGACTTCACGTCCTGCACCGTGCTTCCCGTCCGGTCGGACGGCACCCCCCTGTGCGAGCTCCCGGAGCTGGCCGGACGGCCGCACGCCTGGCCGAAGCTGTGGAAGCACCACGCGGCGCAGCCGCAGGCCGACCGCATCACCGCGCTGGCGCACGAGCGCGAGGAGAAGTGGATCAAGCGGTACGGCGGCCGGATCTCCTCGGAGTGGCAGTTCGCCAAGGCGCTGCAGGTACTGGAGGAGGACCCGGACACCTACCGGCGCACGGAACGCTGGATCGAGGCGGCGGACTGGATCGTCTGGCAGCTGACCGGCCGCGAGACGCGCAACGCCTGCACGGCCGGCTACAAGGGGCTCCACCAGGACGGCGGCTACCCCTCCACCGACTATCTGGGCGCGCTGCATCCGGGCTTCGCCGACTTCGCGGCCACGCGCCTGGCCCACCCGCTCTCGCCGCTGGGGTCGCGGGTGGGGACGCTGACCGCCGAGGCGGCCCGCCGGACCGGCCTGCCGGAGGGCGTCGCGGTGGCCGCCGGCAACGTCGACGCCCATGTCACCGCCCCGGCGGCCCGCGCGGTCGAGAACGGCAGGCTGCTGGCGATCATGGGGACGTCGACCTGCCACGTGGTCAACAGCGGCGTCCTCGCCGAGGTCCCGGGGATCTGCGGCGTCGTGGACGGCGGCATCACCGCCGGAGCCTACGGCTACGAGGCCGGGCAGAGCGCGGTCGGCGACGTCTTCGCCTGGTGGACCCGCATGACCGGCCGGGACCACGACGAGCTGGCGGCCGGATCCGCGGCCGCGCCCGTCGGCTCGCACGGGCTGGTGGCGCTGGACTGGATGGGCGGCAACCGCTCGGTCCTGGTCGACCACCACCTGTCGGGCGTCGTCGCGGGCATGACCCTGGCCACCCGCCCGGAGGAGGTCTACCGCGCCCTCATGGAGGGGACGGCCTACGGGACGCGGGTCATCGTCGAGGCCTTCGAGGCGGCCGGGATCCCGGTCGAGGAGTTCGTCGTCGCCGGCGGGCTGAAACGCAACGCGGCGCTGATGCAGATCTACGCCGACGTCCTGCGCCGGCCGGTCTCCATCGCCGCCTCCGACCAGGCGCCGGCGCTCGGCGCCGCCATCCACGCCGCGGTCGCGGCGGGCGCCTACCGGGACGTCCCGGAGGCCGCGGCGGCGATGGGCCGGGTGGTCACCGCGGCCTACGCGCCCGATCCCGCGAGGGCCCGGGCCTACGACCTCCTGTACGCGGAGTACCGCGAACTGCACGACCATTTCGCGGCCAGGGGCGGAGCGAGCAGCGACGTCCTGCACCGGCTGCGGCGGCTGCGCAACGACGCGCTCGGCTCGGAAGGAGACCGGTGATGCCCGGCGCCCAGGACGACGGGATCCACGCGGTGCGGCGGACCGTCAGCGACCTGCACGCCGAGCTCGTCAGGTACGGGCTGGTGGTGTGGACGGCCGGGAACGTCTCCGCCCGGGTGCCCGGCCGCGACCTGATGGTCATCAAACCCAGCGGCGTCTCCTACGACGACCTGTCCCCGGAGGCGATGGTGGTCTGCGACCTCGAAGGGGCGGTCGTCGAAGGCGACCTGCGGCCTTCGAGCGACACCGCCGCGCACGCCTACGTCTACCGGCACATGCCCGAGGTCGGCGGGGTGGTGCACACCCACTCCGCGTACGCCTGCGCCTGGGCCGCGCGCGGCGAGCCGGTGCCCTGCGTCCTGACGGCCATGGCCGACGAGTTCGGCGCGGAGATCCCCCTCGGCCCGTTCGCGCCCATCGGCGACGACTCGATCGGGCGCGGCGTCGTCGGCACCCTGCGCGGCCACCGCTCCCCAGCGGTGATCATGCGCAACCACGGCGTCTTCACCATCGGCGCGGACGCGCGGGCCGCGGTCAAGGCCGCGGTGATGTGCGAGGACGCGGCGCGGACGGTGCACCTCGCCCGCCAGCTCGGCGATCCCGTCCCGCTCCGGCCCGAGGACATCGACCGCCTGTACCACCGCTACCAGAACGTCTACGGACAGCGTCCGTGACCCGCGAAGGGAGCAGCCCCGCGATGGCACCGACCATCTGGTTCCTCACCGGAAGCCAGTCCCTGTACGGCGAGGACACGCTCCACCAGGTCGCCGGGCAGTCACGGCGGATCGCCCAGGCCCTGGACGAGGATCCGGACATCCCGGCGGCGGTGCGGTGGCGCCCGGTGCTCACCGAGGCGGATGCCATCCGGCGCACGATGCTCCAGGCGAGCGCGGACGACGACTGCATCGGGGTCATCACCTGGATGCACACGTTCTCGCCCGCCAAGATGTGGATCGCCGGGCTGAACGCGCTGCTGCGACCGCTGCTGCACCTGCACACCCAGGCGAACGTGGAACTGCCGTGGTCGAGCATCGACATGGACTTCATGAACCTCAACCAGGCCGCGCACGGCGACCGGGAGCACGCCCACGTCCAGACGCGGCTCGGCATGGCGCGCACCACGGTGGCCGGGCACACGGCCGACCCCGCGGTCCGGGCGCGGATCGGCTCCTGGGTCAGGGCCGCCCGCGGATACGCCGACCTGCGGACGCTGCGGCTCGCCCGCTTCGGCGACAACATGCGGGACGTCGCCGTCACCGAGGGTGACAAGGTCGAGGCGCAGATCCGGTTCGGCGCCTCGGTCAGCGCCTTCGGCGTGAACGACCTCGTCGAGGCCGTCGACGCGGTGCCGGCCCACCGGGTCGGCGACCTCGCCGAGGAGTACGAGCAGGCGTACACCGTCGCACCGGAGCTGCGGTCCGGCGGCGAACGCCACCCGGCGCTGCGCGACGCCGCGCGGATCGAGCTCGGGCTGCGCGACTTCCTCGCCGCCGGGTCGTTCCAGGCGTTCACCACCAACTTTGAGGACCTCGGCGGGCTCACCCAGCTGCCGGGCATCGCCGTCCAGCGCCTGATGGCCGACGGCCACGGCTTCGGCGCCGAGGGCGACTGGAAGACGGCCCTGCTGCTGCGGGCCCTCAAGAGCGCCGCCGCGGGACTGCCCGGCGGCACCTCCTTCATGGAGGACTACACCTACCACCTCGTCCCGGGCCGGGAGCTCATCCTGGGCGCCCACATGCTGGAGGTCTGCCCCTCCATCGCCGACGGCGTACCGAGCTGCGAGGTGCATCCGCTGTCCATCGGGGGACGGCGGGACCCGGTCCGGCTCGTGTTCGACGCGGCGCCGGGACCGGGGCTCGTCGTCGGGCTGGCCGATCTCGGCGACCGGTTCCGGCTGGTCGCCAACGAGATCGACCTGGTGGGGCCCCCGGAACCGCTGCCCCGGCTGCCCGTGGCCCGGGCCGTGTGGGCGCCCCGCCCGGACTTCCGTACCTCCACCGAGGCCTGGCTGTCGGCCGGGGGACCGCACCACACGGTGCTGTCCCAGGCGGTCACCACCGAGATCCTGGCCGACCTCGCCGAGATGACGGGCGTGGAACTGCTCGTCATCGACGGCGACACCGATGTCGCCCGGTTCCGCCGCGAGATGCGCTGGAACCAGGCGTACCACCGCCTGGCGCAAGGCTTCTAGCCGCCAGGACCCCCCACCCCCGAGATCTGTGAGGAAACCCGTCCCATGACCAGATCACGCTTCGCGGTCAGGCTGGTCGCGCTGGCCGCGCTCGCCGGCGCCGCGATCGGCGGATTCGCCCCCTCCTCCACGGCGTCCGGCCGCCCCCTGAAGCCCGGGATCGGCAAGGACCTGTTCGGCACGATGCCCGACGGGACCAAGGTCTGGCGCTACACCCTGACCAACGGCTCGATGCGCATCCGGGTGATCACCTACGGCGGCATCGTCCAGACCATCGAGACGCCCGACCGGCACGGCAGGCTCGCCAACGTCACGCTGGGCTTCCCGACCCTCTCCGACTACCTCACCAAGAACAGCACGTACTTCGGAGCGCTCATCGGCCGGTACGGCAACCGCATCGCCAAGGGCCGGTTCACGCTCGACGGGCACGCGTACCAGCTGACCACCAACAACAACGGGAACACGCTGCACGGCGGCACGACCGGCTTCGACCAGCGCGTCTGGTCGGCGACCCCGGTCGCGTCCGGCGGCGACGTCGCGCTCAGGCTGTCCCACACCAGCCCGGACGGCGACCAGGGCTTCCCCGGGACGCTCAAGACCGAGGTGACCGTCTCCGTCACGCGGCACAACGCCATCCGGTTCGACTACCGCGCCACCACCGACAAGCCGACCGTCGTCAACCTCACCAACCACTCCTACTTCAACCTGGCGGGCGAGGGCACCGGCACGGTCTACGACCACCGGCTCCAGATCAACGGCTCCCGGTACACCCCCGTCGGCTCGTCCGAGCTGATCCCGACCGGCAAGATCGCCCCGCTGCGCGGGACCCCGCTGGACTTCACCAGGGCCACCGCGATCGGCGCCCGCATCCGCACCGGCTTCGACCAGCTCCTCTACGGCCAGGGCTACGACCACAACTTCGTCCTGGACGGCTCCGGGTGGAAGGTCGCCGCGCGCGTCCAGGACCCCGCGAGCGGCCGCACCCTGGCCATCTCCACCGACCAGCCCGGGCTCCAGTTCTACTCGGGCAACTTCCTCGACGGCACGCTGGTCGGCACCGGCGGCCGCGTCTACCGGCAGGGCGACGGGTTCGCCCTGGAGACCCAGCACTTCCCCGACTCGCCGAACAACGCGAACTTCCCCTCGACGGAGCTGGACCCGGGCCAGACCTACCACTCCACGACCGTCTACCAGTTCGGAGCCTGACATGGAGCGCATCGATCCAGTGGTCGAAGAGGCCGTCGACACCCTCGGCCTGAGCGAGCCCACACGGCGCCGGCTGCTCAGCGGCGCCGGCCTGGTCAGCGCGACGGCGGCCGCGTCGGCGCTGCTGGCCGCCTGCTCCTCGGACAACAAGAGCTCGTCCTCGGCCAAGGGCGGGCCCGGGCACTTCCCGAAGACGCCGAACTGGAAGTTCGTGTTCGTCAACCACGTCACCACGAACCCCTTCTTCACGCCGACGCAGTACGGCGCCCAGGACGCCTGCGCCCTGCTGGGCGCCTCGTTCCAGTGGACGGGGTCGCAGACCTCCTCGGTGCCCGAGATGGTCAGCGCCGCCAACGCCGCCATCTCCGGCAAGGCCGACGGGCTCGCGGTCTCCGTGGTGGACAAGTCCGCCTTCAAGGCGCCGGTGGACAAGGCGCTGGACGCCGGCATCCCGGTGGTCTCCTACAACGCCGACGGCGCCAAGGACGACCCCGGCACCAACCGGCTCGCCTACATCGGCCAGGACCTCTACACCTCCGGCTACCAGCTCGGCACCAAGATCGCAGGGCTGATGACCGGGGGAGACGCGGTCGGCTTCATCGCCACCCCGGGCTCGCTGAACATCCAGCCGCGCATCGACGGCGCGGCGGACGCCATCAAGGCCTCCGGCAAGCCGATCAAGTTCACCTCGGTCGCCAGTGGCGCCGAGCTGCCGAAGGAGCTGTCGACCGTCGACGCCTACGCCCAGGGCCACCAGAACGTCAAGGGCATGTTCGCGGTGGACGCGGGCTCGACCGAGAGCATCGGCAAGGTCATGCAGAAGTACGGCCTCAAGGGCAAGGGCGTGGTCGCGGGCGGGTTCGACCTCACCCCGGGCACCCTGAACGCCGTCAAGGCCGGCGACCTGGACTTCACCATCGACCAGCAGCCGTACCTGCAGGGGTTCCTGCCCGTGCTCGCCCTGTGGTTCTACAAGCTGTCGGGCGGCCTGGTCTTCCCTCCGGTGACCAACACCGGGCTGACCTTCGTCAGCAAGCAGACCGTCGGCCCGTACCTCACCACCAAGACCCGGTACGAGGGCTCCAGCCCGGCCCAGCAACTGGTGCCGCGGTCCGGCGCCATCGCTCACGTCTGACGGGAGGGGCACGGAGTGAGCGAGAGCACCCTGCGAGACCAGGCGGCGACCCCGGGCACGCCACCGCGGCGGCCCGCCCGGGGGCTGCCCGGCCTCGCCACCGACGCGTTCCTGCGCCGCCGTGAGGCGACCATCCTCCTGGTGGCGCTCGGACTGCTGATCTACTTCCAGACCGCCAAGTCGGTCTTCCTGACCCACGACAACCTGGTCAACGTGTCCCAGGGCACCGCGCCGTACGCCATCATCGCCGTCGGCGAGGTGTTCCTGCTCGTCAGCGGCGAGATCGACCTGTCGGTCGGAATGGTCTTCGCGCTGGCGCCCTTCCTCATGCACTACATGGTCGACTTCTCCGGCGTCTACCCGATCATCGCGATCGTGCTGGCGGTCCTGGCCGGCGCGCTCATCGGACTCGGCAACGGGCTGGTGACGGTCGTGCTGCGGGTGCCGTCGTTCGTCGCCACCCTGGGCTCGATGTTCCTGGTCCAGGGCATCATGCTCACCACCTCCCACGCCTACCCGGCGCAGATCCCCGAGGCGGCGGACGGCCTGGCGGGCTGGTTCGGGCGCGCCCCGTGGGCGGAGCTGACCTGGTGCCTGGTGATCGTGGTGTTCTTCCACCTGGTGCTCACCCGCACCCGGTGGGGGCTGCACACGGTCGCGACCGGCGGCAACCCGCTCGGCGCCGCCGAGGCGGGCATCCGCACCGGCCGGATCAAGATCGGCAACTTCATGCTCACCGGCGCGCTCGGCGCCTTCGCCGGCATCCTGGAGGCCTTCCGGGTCGGCTCCATCGACCCGAGTTCGGGCGGGTCGAACGCGATGTTCATCGCGGTGTCGGCCGCGGTCATCGGCGGCACCGCCCTGGCCGGGGGCTCGGGGACCGTCGTCGGCGCGCTGCTCGGAGCGCTGGTGCTGGCCGAGATGCAGAACGGCTTCAACCTCATCGGGATCAGCGCGAACCCGTTCAACATCATCCTCGGGTCGGCGATCATCATCTCGATGGTGCTGAACGTCCACCTGGCCCGGCTGCGAAGGGCGGGGCGCTCATGAGCGACGCGCTGAGGGTGGAGGGCATCAGCAAGCGCTTCGGCGGCGTGGAGGCCCTCGCCGACGTCACGCTGCGCCTCGGCAAGGGCGAGGTGCTCGGCCTCATCGGCGACAACGGCGCCGGGAAGTCCACGCTCATCAAGATCATCAGTGGCTTCCAGCGGCCGGACTCCGGGCGCATCCTCATCGACGGCACGGAGGTCAGCCCGCGCTCGGTGGACCACGCCCGCTCGCTCGGCGTCGACACCGTCTACCAGGACCTCGCCCTCGTCAACGAGCTCAGCGTCTACCACAACATGTTCCTCAACCGGGAGCTGGTGCGCTGGCCGCTGCTCAGCAACCGCGCGATGCGCCGGCGGGCCGCGCGGCAGCTGGCCGACATGGGGGTCCGGATCCCGTCGGTGGACGTCGAGGTCGCCAAGCTGTCCGGCGGCCAGCGGCAGGCCATCGCGGTCGCCCGCTCGGTCTACTCCGACGCGCGCATCCTGCTGCTCGACGAGCCGCTGGCCGCGATGGGCGCCAAGGAGGGCACGATGATCCTCGACCTCGTCCGCGACCTCAAGGAGCGCGGCGAGGTGTCGATCATCATCATCGCGCACAACTACGCCCAGGTACTGGACGTCTGCGACCGGGTCAACCTGCTGCAGCACGGGCGGATCTCCTTCGACAGGCCGACGTCGGAGACCTCCCTGCAGGAGCTGACCGACCTGGTCGTCGCCGACTACCGCCGCGGCCGGGGACTGTAGGCGCCCTTCGGGCCGGGCCCGGCTGGCCCGGCCCGAAGGCGTGCCCGCCTTCGGCGGGAGGCATGGTCAGGCGGACTCCGCCTGGGCCTTGAACCAGGCTCTCCGCTGGCCGAAGAAGAAGAGCACGGCCCACAGCGTCCAGACCAGGCCGTAGACGGGGTGCTCGCTGAACAGCGCTCCGACCGCGCCGGCGACCGCGCCGAACATCGCCGGAAGGCAGGCCGCGAAGGTCAGGCGGGGCATCACGGCGGCCGACAGCAGCAGGCCGATCAGCAGCCCCGGTGAGACGGCCACCGCCCACTCGGGCGGGCAGACCGCGACCATGCCCTCGCGGTGGGGGACGAGCACGATGCAGATCGCGGCGGCGATTCCGCTGAGGGCGCCCAGAAGCATGAGCCTGCCTTCCGCCGGGTGACACCCACGGTATTCCCGTCCCGCGCGGACGCCGCCGATCCCGGGTGGCCGGATGCGGGCGCCTCGCCGCCGCGGCCTCTACCGGGCGCCTCCGACCTGCTCGCGCAGGGGGAAGCGCTGCAGCTTGCCGGTGTTGGTGCGGGGGAGCCGATCGACGAAGCGGACCGACCTCGGGTACTTGTAGGGGGCGATCGTCCGCTTGGTGAAGTCCTGCAGCTCGGCGGCCTTGGCCGCGTCCCCCTCGACCCCTTCGCGCAGCACCACGAACGCCGTCACCACGGCGCCGCGGTCGGGGTCGGGGGCGCCGACCACCCCGCATTCGAGCACGTCCGGGTGCTCGATCAGCGCCTGCTCGACCTCGGGCCCGGCGATGTTGTAGCCGGACGAGATGATCATGTCGTCGCTGCGGGCCTGGTACCAGAAGTAGCCGTCGGCGTCGCGGATGTAGGTGTCGCCGGTGATGTTCCAGCCGTCCTGGACGTAGGTCTTCTGCCGGGCGTCGGCGAGGTAGCGGCACCCGGTCGGGCCGCGGACCGCGAGCTGCCCGGGAGTCCCGTCCGGGACCGGCCGGCCGGCGGCGTCCACCACGGCCGCCTGGTAGCCGGGGACCGGGACGCCCGTCGCGCCCGGCCTGATGGCGTCGTCGGCGGCCGCGACGAAGATGTGCAGCATCTCGGTCGAGCCGATCCCGTCGATGATCCGCACGCCCGTCTCCTCGTGGAACGCCCTCCACACCGAGGCCGGAAGGTGCTCGCCCGCCGAGACGCAGCGCCGCACCGCGGCCAGCCGCCGGGCCAGCCCGGCGGCCAGGATCGCCCGGTAGGTCGTCGGCGCGGTGGACAGCACCGTCACGCCGTGCTCCGCCGCGATCTCGGCGAGCTCGGCCGGGGTCGCCTTCTCGATCAGCAGGGCGGAGGCGCCGGCGCGGAGCGGGAACACCAGCAGCCCGCCCAGCCCGTAGGTGAACCCCAGCGGCGGCGACGCGGCGAAGACGTCGTCGGGAACGGGCTTGAGGAGATGCCGGGAGAAGGTGTCGGCGATCGCCAGCACGTCGCGGTGGAAGTGCATGGTGGCCTTGGGGCGTCCGGTGGTGCCCGAGGTGAACGCCAGCAGCGCGACGTCGTCGGCGGCGGTGTCGACGTCCTCGAAGGTCCCGTCCTTGCCCGCCGCCCGGGACACCAGGTCGCCGGCGTCGTCCGAGCCGTAGGGCACGGTGCGCATGCCTGGGGTCTGCGCCGCGGCGAGGTCGTCCAGGAAACGGTGGTCGCACAGTGCCAGGTTCGGCCGGGCCGACTCGGCGATGGCGGTCAGCTCCCGGGCGCGCAGCATCGGCATGGTCGTGATCACCACGCCGCCCGCCTTGAGCACGCCGAGCCAGGCCGCGGCCAGCCAGGGGTGGTTCGGCCCGCGCAGCAGCACGCGGTTGCCCGGCACCAGCCCGAGGTCGTCCACCAGCACCCGGGCCACCTGGTTCGCCCGCCGCAGCACGTCGCCGTAGGTCCACAGGAGACCGCCGGGGGTGCGCAGGCAGGGCCGGCCGGCGCCCACGGCCCTCGCCGTCTCGTCCAGCAGGACGTGCGCGCAGTTGAGCCGCTCGGGGTAGGCGACCTCCGCCGGTGTGAGGTCGAGATCGGGCCATTCGTCGTGGGGAGGCAGGTTGTCGCGGCAGAACGTGTCGACGTGCGCGGAGGCGCTGGGCTCCATCGGGCCACCTCTCCGTCCAAGGCGGGCGATGCCTCCGGCCGGGGGCCGGAGGCATCGCGCTGGAATGAGCGCGGTCAGAGAGTCCGCTATAAAAAAATATAGCTGGGTCGGCCGTGTCGTGGTAGTGACCGGTACCCGTCGCGGCGTCCGCGCCCTGGCCCCCTGGCCGCAACCGGCCCCGGCGGGCAGGCGGGGTCCGGCACGTTGTTTAGCCATTGACTTATATAAGTCGCACCGAAATAATGGCGTGATGCACGTGTTCGATGTCCTGGGGGACCCGGTGAGGCGCCGGATCCTGGAGCTGCTCGCCGACGGCGAGCAGACCTCGGGCGCGATCGCCGCGGTCATCCAGGCGGAGTTCGGGATCTCGCAGCCCGGCGTGTCCCAGCACCTTCGCGTGCTGCGGGAGAGCGGGCTCGCGACGGTCCGGGCGAGGGGCGCGCACCGCCTCTACGCCGTGGACTCCGCGACCCTGCGGGAGATCGACACGTGGCTGGAGCGCTTCCGCCGGTTCTGGACCCAGCATCTGGACGCCCTGGGCGCCGAGTTCGAGGACAAGTGAGCCCGCTACGCCCCCAGGAACTCGCCGCCGTTCAGGTGCAGGGTCGCGCCCGTCACGTGCGGGTGGGAGACGAGAAAGGAGACGGCGTCCGCGCACTCGTCCATCGAAAGGGTTCGCTCCAGGAGGGAGGCCTCACGATGGCGGGCGCGAAAGTCGGGCGTCATACGCCGGGCCACAGGTGAGTCTTCGACGATGCTGGGGGACAGCGCGTTGACGCGCACGTCCGGCGCGAGTTCCTTCGCCAGCGTCCGCGCGAGAGCGATCGTGGCCCCCTTCGCCGCGGCATAACACGGGTCGTAGCTTCCGCGATAGGCCGCCGGGGACGACAGGAAGACGATGCTCGACCCCTTCGCCAGCAGGTGGCGCGCACTCCGGATGAACAGGAGCGGACCGGTGACGTGCGTGGCGAACATCGCCGCCGCGTGCCGGCCGGTCAGCTCGGTCAGCGAAGCGCTCGGCTCCAGGTTGGTGGCGATGACGAGCGCGTCCAACGGCGGGCACGCCGCCGCCGCCGCGACGACCGAAGCCTCGTCCCCGATGTCGAGGCCGATGTCGGCACGCGGCGACCGGGACGCCACGAGGCACTCCCAGCCGGAGCCCCCCAACCGCCGGACCACGGCGCCGCCGATCGCGCCCAGCCCGCCGATCACGAGCGCCCGCCGCGGCCCTGCCTCCCGATCCCGCACGCGAGGGCTAACCCGCGACCGCGCCCTGGGACGGCGCGTCGGGCACCGACGTGGACTTCGGCACGCCCTTGAAGGTGAACTTGGCGTTTTCGGCGGTGTCGGTGTTGTCGGGGTCGAAGCCCTCGGTGCCGACGATGACGATCTGGCCGGGCTTGAGCTCGTTGTAGAGGATCTTCTCCGAGAGGTTGTCCTCGATCTCGCGCTGGATGGTGCGGCGCAGTGGCCGGGCGCCCAGGACCGGGTCGTAGCCGCGGATGGCCAGCAGGTCCTTGGCCTCCTGACGCAGCTCGATGCCCATGTCGCGGTCGTGGAGCCGCTGGTCGACCTTGGCGATCATCAGATCCACGATCTGGATGATCTCCTTGGGGGTGAGCTGGTGGAACACCACCGTGTCATCGACACGGTTGAGGAACTCGGGCCGGAAGTGCTGCTTGAGCTCTTCGGACACCTTGGCCTTCATCCGCTCGTACGAGCCCTGCTCGTCGTTCTGCCGCGCGAACCCCATCGACACGCCCTTGGAGATGTCCTTGGACCCAAGGTTGGTCGTCATGATGATCACGGTGTTCTTGAAGTCCACCACCCGGCCCTGGGCATCGGTCAGACGACCGTCCTCCAGGATCTGCAGCAGCGAGTTGAAGATGTCCTGGTGGGCCTTCTCGATCTCATCGAACAGCACCACCGAGAACGGCTTGCGCCGCACCTTCTCGGTCAGCTGACCGCCCTCCTCATACCCGACATAGCCGGGCGGAGAACCGAACAGCCGCGACACCGTGTGCTTCTCCATGAACTCCGACATGTCCAGCTGGATCAGCGCGTCCTCGTCCCCGAACAAGAACTCCGCCAGCGTCTTGGACAACTCGGTCTTCCCCACCCCGGAGGGGCCGGCGAAGATGAACGAGCCACCCGGACGCTTGGGGTCCTTGAGGCCCGCCCGGGTCCGCCGGATCGACTGCGACAGCGCCTTGATCGCGTCCTCCTGACCGATCACGCGCTTGTGGAGCTCGTCCTCCATCCGCAGCAGCCGCGTCGACTCCTCCTCGGTCAGCTTGAACACCGGGATCCCGGTCGCGGTGGCCAGCACCTCGGCGATCAGCTCATCGGTGACCTCGGCGACCACGTCCATGTCACCGGCCTTCCACTCCTTCTCCCGCTGCGCCTTCTGCCCCAGCAGCTGCTTCTCCGAATCCCGCAGCGCCGCGGCCTTCTCGAAGTCCTGCGCGTCGATCGCCGACTCCTTGTCACGACGCACATCGGCGATCTTCTCGTCGTACTCGCGCAGGTCCGGCGGTGCGGTCATCCGACGGATCCGCATCCGCGACCCCGCCTCATCGATCAGATCGATCGCCTTGTCCGGCAGGAACCGATCCGAGATGTAGCGGTCGGCCAGCTGCGCCGCCGCCACCAGCGCACCATCGGTGATCGACACCCGGTGATGCGCCTCATACCGGTCCCGCAGCCCCTTGAGGATCTCGATCGTGTGCGACAACGACGGCTCGGCCACCTGGATCGGCTGGAACCGCCGCTCCAGCGCCGCGTCCTTCTCCAGATGCTTGCGGTACTCATCCAGCGTCGTCGCACCGATCGTCTGCAACTCACCCCGCGCCAGCATCGGCTTCAGGATCGAGGCGGCGTCGATCGCGCCCTCCGCGGCGCCCGCACCCACCAGCGTGTGCAGCTCATCGATGAACAAGATGATGTCGCCGCGAGTCCGGATCTCCTTGAGGACCTTCTTCAAACGCTCCTCGAAATCACCCCGATACCGCGAACCCGCGACCAGCGCACCCAGGTCCAGGGTGTAGAGCTGCTTGTCCTTGAGCGTCTCGGGCACCTCACCCTTGACGATCTTCTGCGCCAGACCCTCCACCACCGCGGTCTTACCCACACCCGGCTCACCCACCAGCACCGGATTGTTCTTGGTACGCCGCGACAGCACCTGCATGACCCGCTCGATCTCCTTGTCCCGGCCGATCACCGGGTCGAGCTTGCCCTCACGCGCCGCCTGCGTCAGATTCCGACCGAACTGATCCAGCACCAGCGACGTCGACGGAGCCGCCTCCGACGGACCACCAGAAGCCGCCGGCTCCTTCCCCTGGTACCCGTGCAGCAACTGAATCACCTGCTGACGCACCCGGTTCAGATCCGCACCCAACTTCACCAGCACCTGAGCCGCGACACCCTCACCCTCACGGATCAACCCCAGCAGGATGTGCTCGGTACCGATGTAGTTGTGACCCAGCTGCAACGCCTCACGCAGCGACAGCTCCAAAACCTTCTTCGCCCGCGGAGTGAACGGAATATGCCCCGAAGGAGCCTGCTGCCCCTGACCGATGATCTCCTCGACCTGCTGACGCACAGCCTCAAGACTGATCCCCAGACTCTCCAGAGCCTTGGCGGCAACCCCCTCACCCTCGTGGATCAGACCCAGGAGGATGTGCTCGGTACCGATGTAGTTGTGGTTGAGCATCCTGGCCTCTTCCTGAGCCAGAACAACAACCCGCCGCGCGCGGTCGGTGAACCTCTCGAACATCTCCTCGCTCCTCCCGGGGCCGCCGGTTACTATCAGATTCTAAAGTGTTCTGGCGAGGATCGGTGGATGTTCGCAATGGGCGTAAGAGCCTGGGACGTCCCCGGCCCCGGCCGGTCGTCCGCGCGCCGGCCCGCGACCTGGAGGGGATCCATGTCTCTCGAGAACCATCCCATGGTCGACGCGCTGGTCTCGGGTCGCACCGATCAGTCCGGCGACCCGCGCGCCCCGCACGAGCGCCCCGAGCGCGATCAGTCCCGCTTGCGGATCAGCGTGACGCCGTCCCCGATCGAGAGGATGACCGCCTCGACCCGGCCGTCCGCGGCGACGTGATCGTTGAACTCGCGGATCGCCCGGGTGTCGGCGTCCCTCGCGCGCCTGGCCGCGGAGACCTCCGCGGGGGGAGTGTCGGCGACGGGGGCGACGACGTGGCCGCGCCACAGGACGTTGTCGGCGAGGACGGCGCCGCCCGGCCGCATGCGCGGGAGCAGCTCCTCGTAGTAGGCGATGTAGTTCTCCTTGTCGGCGTCGATGAAGGCGAGATCGACGACCGGGTCGGGGGCGAGCGCCCGTAGCGTGTCCAGCGCGGGGCCGAGCCGCAGCTGGATCCGGTCCGCCACGCCGGCCTCCGTCCACGCCTCGCGGGCGATCCGCCCCCATTCCTTGTCGACGTCGCAGCAGAGAAGGCCGCCGCCGGGAGCGAGCCCCCGGGCGATGCACAGCGCCGAGTAGCCGGTGAACGTGCCGATCTCGATCGCCCGGCGGGCCCCCATGAGCCGGGTCAGCAAGGTCAGGAACGCCCCCTCGTCGGGGCCGATCTGCATCCGGGCCACCGGGCCGAGCCGGGCGGTCCGCTCCATGAGCCGGCGCTGCGCGCCGTCCGCGGGGAGGCTGTGCGCGATGAGGTAGTCGTACAGTTCCGCCGTCACCGGCGTGGTCTTGAGCGCGCACATGGCCCTGGCCTCTCCGTGATTCTCCCAGAAACTTTAATAAATTGTAGCAACATCCTTCTCATTTCCAGGGAGCCCGCGCCGTCCCCATCGGCCCGCCTTGCTCGCTTTGAGCTGGTCAGTTAAGTGACCACTGAAATCCTCCGCCGCAGGGGCGCTGGCGGGAGGGCCTTGGGGTAGGGGTTGACGACGAAGAATCGCTATATAAAACTTCAGCGACAGGGCCCCGTCAACGATCCGCGGACCAGGCAGGTGCCCACCACACGTTCTCGACAGACGCTGGAGGTGTCTGGTTTGAGCTCTCTCCGTGAGACGTACGAGTCCCTCAACCTCGAACCCAAGCCGATTCGTCCGCACATCCTCGCCGCGGCCACCGTCGTGTTCGGCGACGACTACTACGCCGGCCGGCGGGAGACCATCAACCTGTCCGGCTTCGTCCAGCTGAACAAGTGGCCGATGCCGGGCTTCGAGCACCGGGTGGACGAGAAGGGCCACGCCGAGCTGGAGACCGAACTGATCAGCGCGCCCGAGGTCGGCATCAAGGGGTACAGCTACGAGCTGGACGACCGCATCCAGGTCCTGTCCAACCCGTTCCTCCCCAACTCCGGCCACGTGCGCCAGATCGTCCCGGGCAAGAACTTCCCGGCCGAGTTCTACATCCGGCGCTTCGGCATCCTCGAGACCAGCACCCTGCGGCTGGCCCACCGCAACGTCATCGACATCTACGGCGTGGTCGACAGCATCCCGCCGTACAAGAAGCCGCTGACCGGCCCGTACCTGGGCAGCCCGCGCGGCGACGGCCCGTTCGACGTGGTGCAGGCGCCCAACGTGGTGCGCGGGACCACCCTGCCCGAGGCCTGGTACCCGGCCAACGACGACAACGAGCCGGTCGGCCTGACGCCCACGGTGTTCTTCGCCGCGAGCGCCGGCCCCTGCATGTCGATGCTGGTCGACCCCTCCATGATCATGCAGGTCTCGCTGGAGGGGCAGATCGAGGTCGAGGTCGACGGCAGGACCGAGGTCATCGAGCTGGAGGGCGACTACCGCAAGGCGGCCGGCACGGAGATCCTCCTGTTCGGCCCCGACAAGCACGACGAGGGCCAGGGCGTTCTCGCCCAGATGGCCCGGGTCGCCATGGTCGGCCACAACGAGGCCCTCGGCGGCCGCGTGATGCTGCGGGCGAGCTGGCCGCGGCCGTCGGGCGGCACGCTGGGCGACGGCACCGAGGACAGCCTCAGCCGGGTCCGGTTCCCGAGCGAGCTGCACATCGACGCCGAGTTCGAGCTCGTGACGCCGCACGGCAACCTGTACGCGGCCCGGCCCGCCCACGTGGCCGGCAAGCTCAGGGACCTCGAGGCCACCGGCAGCGAGCTGAGCATGGTCGGCGCGGACGCGCCGCTCGTCACCACCGACGGCACGGTCAAGGCACGGCTGACCGGCGTCCGGCTGGCGATGCGCGACGCCCACGTCGGTGAGACGGCGGCGGTCAACATCTGAGGTTTCCCGCGAACCTCTTGACGTGTCCGGCGGGACTGGATCTGATGGAAATTCCAATAGTTCCAGTCTCGCCGGGACGTATGTGCGGCCCGCCCCGCCGGCCGTTCCGGGTACCTGCGAAGGGGAGGCGTCGTGGACCAGCGACTGCTGCTGATGCACCAGGCGATGCTCGCCGACCGGCCCCGGCTGGAGGCCTACGAGCGGGCGCTCGAAGACGCGATACCGCCCGGCGGGGTGGTCGCCGACGTCGGGGCCGGCACGCTCGCGCTGTCCCTGCTCGCGCTGCGGTGCGGCGCCGAGCACGTCTACGCCGTCGAGGCCGACCCCGAGACGGCCCAGGTCGCGGCCAGGATCGCCGAGCAGAACGACCTCAAGGGCCGGCTCACCCTCGTCCAGGGAGACGCGCGCCGCGTGCGGCTGCCGGTCAAGGCGGACGTCGTGGTCTCGGAGATGATGGGCAACCTCGGGCCGGAGGAGCAGATGATGGAGGTCCTCGGCTCCTTCGCGCGGCGCAACCTCGCCCCCGGCGGGCGGGTCGTGCCGGAGCGCCTGGTCACCCGGCTGGCGGCCATCGAGTTCGACGGCGAGGGCTGGGGGCTCTGGAACGAGGACTTCTTCGGCTACCGGCTGGACGCGGTTCAGGATTGTGTAGTTCCCGCCGCCCAGCTGCACTTCTTCCAGCGCCCGCCCACGATGCTCGGCGAACCGGCGGCCATCGCCGACCAGCACGGCGGCAAGGGGGCCTACCAGCGGGCGAGCCGGCGGCTGACCATCAACCGGACCGGCCGGCTGCACGCCATCGCCGGATACTTCACCGCCACCCTCGCGCCGGGCGTGACGCTGTCCAACCTCCCCTCGTATCCGGGCTGCAACTGGGCGGTCTGGATCTGGCCGCTGCGGCACACCGCGGTGTCGGCGGGGGACGTCCTGCACGTCCGGATGCACCGGCCCGAAGACGTCCGGGCGGCCACCGACTGGCGGCTTGAGTGCGGCCTCAGCAAGAAAGGAGGAGGCTGATGCCTTACGCGGCGGGGTCGGTGCGCGACATCCCGGTTCGCGGCGGCCTGAAACTGTGCGGGCTGACCTGGAGCGGGCAGTACCTCTGGTACTCGGAAGCGGTGCAGAACCAGATCGCGGCGATGGACCCCCGGACCGGCGAGGTGGTGCGGAGGATCCCGTGCCACGGCGTCCGCACCGACCTGACCACGCTCGGCGGCAGCCTCGTCCAGGTCGTGGGCGAGCGGCGGACCCTGCGCGTCTTCGACCCCGAGTCCGGCGACGTCGTCGGCGAGCTGCCCAACCCGCGGCCGGGGCGGCTCCTGTGCGGGCTGGAGGCCACCAGCCAGGGCGTGTGGACGGGATACGAGGACCTGCAGGTCATCGACCTGCGCAGCGTCGAGGACCTGCGGCTCATCGCCAGCTACCCGGTGCGCCGCCCGGTCGCCGGGGTCACCGTCTCCGACGACTACCTGGCCTACGCCGACTACCGCGGATGCTCCATCAACCTGATCGATCTGAACCAGGGGCGCGAGGTGGCCTCGATCACGGTCAACGGCAGTCCCACCGGGATCGCCTGGGACGGCAGGCTGATCTGGTACTGCGACCACGCGACCCTCCAGCTGCGGGCGATCGAGGTGCCGGGAATCACCGGAGGCAGGCAGCATGACGACGACAGGCGCTGAGCGGCGACCGGCGGCGGTCCCCGCCGCACGCGTGGCCCCCGCACGCCTCGCGCTCGCCGGCCGGGGCGCGCGCGTTCTGGCGATCGTCGCCGTCACCCTCGTGCCGGCCGGGATCGCCGGCCTCGTCCGGACGGCGCTGCGCGGACGCGCGGCGGGGCGCCGGTACCTCTACCGCCGGACGGCCGTCCTGCTGATGAGGCTCGGCCCCACGTTCATCAAGGCCGGCCAGGTCCTCGGCACCCGGCGGGACGTGCTTCCCGCGGAGCTCTGCGACGAGCTGTCGGTCCTCCAGGACTCGGTGGCGCCGCTGAACCGCGCCGAGACCCGCCGCGCCTTCGCGGAGGCCTACGGGACGCAGCCCCTCGGCGGGCGCTTCGCGCACGTCGACCGGCGGCCGGTCGCCAGCGGGAGCGTCGCCTCCGTCTACCGGGGCGCGCTCGCGTCCGGCGACCAGGTGGCGATCAAGCTGCGCCGCCCCGGCATCGACCGGGTGATGCGGCAGGACCTGGCGCTGATGAGGGCGGGCGCCGGGCTGGCGGCCCGCCTGCCCGTGTTCCGCGGCGTCCCGGTCACCGACGTGGTGGACAACATGTGCGCCGCCGTCCTCGGCCAGCTCGACTTCGGCCGGGAGGCCGACAGCCTGACGCGGCTGCGCGACAACCTCGCGCCCGTGCCCCGGGTGTGGGTCCCGCAGGTGCACCAGGCCGAGTCGAGACCGCGCTGCATCGTCATGGAGTTCATACCGGACCTGGACGTGGGCGCCGCGGCGAGATGCCCCCTGGCGATGCGGAAGCGGTTCGCGGTGTCGGCGCTGACCGCCATCTACCAGATGCTGTTCGTCGACGGCTTCGTGCACTGCGACATGCACCCCGGGAACCTCTACTTCACCCGCCAGGGGCAGGTCGTCGTGCTCGACGCGGGGTTCAGCGTCCAGCTGACCGAGCGCCTGCGCCGGCTGTTCGCCGAGTTCTTCATGAACATGTCCACCGGCCGGGGCCGCCGCTGCGCCGAGATCGTCATCGAGAGCTCGGCGGGGGTGCGCGACGACGCCGACCTCGAGGGCTTCATCGTGCGGATGGCCGACCTGGTCGAGCGCAGCCACGGCCTGCCGGCCAAGGAGTTCAGCCTGATCGCCTTCGCCACGGAGATGTTCGACCTGCAGCGCCGGTTCGGCATCCACGCCGCGCCCGAGCTGATCTTCCCGCTGCTGTCCCTGCTCGTCATCGAGGGGACCATCCGCGAACTCGACCCGGAGATCGACTTCCAGGAGACCGCGAAGCCCGTCCTGAACCGCGGCCTCTTCGGCGCCCGGTAGCGGCGCGGGAGCGCGCCCGGCCGGGCGGCCGGCGTTCGAGGCCGAGTTATATAAGTTTGATATTATTATTCCGTGCACGCGTTCGATGTTCTCGGCGATCCGGTCCGCCGCCGCATCCTGGAGCTGCTGTCCGGTGGCGGACACTCCTCCGGGGAGATCTGCGCCGTCATCCAGGAGGAGTTCGGCATCTCCCAGCCGGCGGTGTCGCAGCATCTGAAGGTGCTGCGCGACAACGGGTTCGCCTCCGTCCGGCCCGAGGGGACGCGGCGGCTGTACGCGATCGACCCCGCGCCGCTGCGCGAGGTCGACGGTTGGCTGGAGCAGTTCCGGCGGTTCTGGTCCCAGCCGCTCGACGCACTGGCCACGGAGGTCGCCAGGGGACGGCGCGAGAGCCGCGGCGCGGCCGGGAGCCGGGCGCCGGGAGAGGGCTGATCCCCCCTCAGACGGCCCGCCCCGGGCGGCGCGACGGCGAACGGATCGGCTACAGGCGCGCGACGAGGTCGGTGAGCTCGGCGGCGACGGCCGTGGGAGAGGGCAGGCCCGCGACCTCCGTGCGGACCTCGGCGGTCGCCGTCCTCAGCGTCTCGTCTCCGAGCAGGCGTTCCAGCATCGTCGCGGTGATCTCGTCGGCCGGCGCCGTCAGCCCGATCCCCCGGTCGCGCACGTCCTGCCCGATGGCCTCGGAGGCCACGTCCTGCGGGTCGAGCGCGACCATCTGGGGGACCCCGGCCTCGACCGCGGTCAGGACGGTGTTGGCGCCGCCGTGGTGCACGACCGCCGAGCACGTCCGGAACAGCTCGCCGAAGGGGACCCAGCCGTCGGCGGGACGGACGTTCGGCGGCAGCGTGCCGAGGGCGGAGGTGTCGACGTTGCCGAGGGCGAGCACGAAGTCGGCGTCCACCTTCGACGCGGCCTCGATGACCGGCGGCAGCGTGCCGAGGCCGAAGAACCTGGCCGAGAAGCCGCCGCCGAGCGAGAGCACGACTCTCGGCCGCCGCGGCCGCTGCCGCCAGAGCCCGCCCAGGACCCCGCCGCCGTCGTAGGAGTGCCCGCCCATGAACCCGCCCTCGGGCCTGGCGTGCAGCATGCTCGGCGGCAGCCGCTCCAGGATCATCGCGGGCCGCGGGATCGCCGGTATCCCGTACTCGTCGCACTGGTCCGACAGCAGGCCGGCCGTCAGCTGATGGGTCCGCCCGGTGGTGAAGGGCCCCAGGTTCCGCTGGACGGCCGGAACGCCGAGCCTGGCCGCCGCCATCGCCCCGGCGGTGGTCGTCTGCTCGTAGACGACGAGGTCCGGCCGCCACTGGTCGACCACCTCCATGGTCCCGGGGACCAGCGGCCGGTTGAACCCGGCGAACATGGGCGCCCGGGGGGAGATGTCCCTGTCCGGCCCGACACTCCGGAACCACGTCTCCGCGAACTCCGGATCGTCCTCGAGTACCTTCTGGGCGATCGCCACGGCGTCGTAGCCCGGCGCGACGTCGACCACCGGCAGGCCGGCGCCGGTCGCCCACTCGGGGCGTTCCGCGAGCGCCACGAGCACCTCGTGACCCGCGGAGCGGAAGGCCCAGGCCAGGGGCACGAGCGTGAAGACGTGGCCGGCCGCGGGGACGGAGATGAACAGCACGCGCATGGTGGGATCCTCCCTGGGGGGGCGTGGACCGGGCGCCGACGAGGAAATCTCCGGTCTACTCCTCCAGGAGATTACTATATATAGTTCAAGTGTCTAGCGAGCTGGAGGAGTTCGTGACGCCGCCGATCTGCCCGCCCGACCTGTCGGCCAGGCCGTACCGCGCGATCGTGGACCATCCCGCGGGCGTTCCGGCCGGCGCGGTGTTCCGCGCCTGGACCGAGCGCTTCGACCAGTGGTTCGCCCAGCCGGGTGAGATCGTGATGAGGGCCGAGGTCAACGCGCCCTACTTCTTCCAGACGTTCCACGAGGGGCGGCGCCATCCGCACTACGGCCGGTTCCTCCGGGTCGACCCGGGCCGGCTGATCGAGCTGACCTGGCTCAACGAGGCGGGGACCCGCGGGGTCGAGACGGTGCTGACCGTCGAGACGTCGCCCCGGTCGAGCGGCTCCCTGCTGCGCCTGACGCACGCGGGCTTCCCGGACGACAGGACGAGGGAAGAGCACGAGACCGCGTGGAGATCGATCCTCCTGGACCGCCTCGACCCCGTGCTGCGAGGGGCGGAGACCTGACCGGTGGCGACGCGCGCCACGCGTTCCCGATCCGAGGAGTGTTCCGCATGGCCACTGCCGAAGAGTACGAAGCCCTCTTCAAGGCCTTCGACCACGACGGCGACGGCGTCATCGAGCAGACCGACGTCGACCTGCTCGTGCAGCGGTGGTGCCGCGCGCTGCACGTGGTGCCCGGCTCTCCCCAATGGCTGGCGATAACGAGACCGTCCAACAGGCTGTGGCAGCACCTGGAGGGAACCGTCGACGCGGCCGGGGACAAGAAGGTGAGCAAGCGGGACTGGGTCGCCTCGCACGAGCTGCCGGGCTTCATCGAGAACGTCGCCATCCCATGGGGCGTCGCCGTGTTCGACATGGGCGCGGACGCCGACAAGCGGGTCTCCCTCCAGGTGTGGATGACGACGCATTCGGCGACGGGCTACCCGCAGCTGGAGAGCCTGGCCGGGTTCCAGCGCCTCGATGAGGACGGGGACGGGTACCTCGACAGGGATCCCTTCGTGAAGTACATCGAGGCCTTCTACCACCGAGAGCACGCCTGATCCCTCCCAGGGCGGCCCGCGGGGCATGGCATTAGACTTGCCTTATATAAGCTGCCGATTTATTATTTGCCCTGGACGGCCTGAACGCGGAGTGAGGGAGGCGGGCGAGATGACGACGTCCCAGCCGGTGGCGGGCGAGACAGTGCGCGGACCCCTGCTGACGCCCCGCGAGCGCCCGCCGGGGGCGGGCGCGCTCTCGGCGTCGCTGACCTTCGCGTCCCGCTCGCTTCTGAAGATCAAGCGGGCGCCCGAGGGGCTGTTCGGCGCCGTGCTGCAGGCGGTCATGTTCACCCTGCTCTTCACCTACCTCTTCGGCGGTGCGATCGCGGGGTCTCCCGGCAGGTACCTGGACTTCTTCCTCCCCGGGGTGTCGGTCATCGCGATCGTGCTCGCGAGCATGAACACCGGGTTCGTGCTGAACGTGGACATCGACCAGGGGGTCTTCGACCGGCTGCGGTCATTGCCGGTGTGGCAGCCGTCGGTGCTGGTCGGGGCGATGCTGGGGGACGTGGTCCGGTACGCGGTGGCGTCGGTCGTGCCGCTGCTGCTCGGGCTGGCGCTCGGGTTCCGCCCTGACGGCGGGCTGGGCGGCGTGGTGCTGGCGCTGCTGTTCCTCCAGGTGTTCGCCTTCAGCCTCGCCTGGGTCTGGGCCCTGATCGGCGTGGCGGTGCGCCAGGCGGCGTCGGCGCAGATGCTCATCATCACGCTGGACTCGGTCCTGCTGTTCGGCAGCAACATCATCGCGCCGCGCGAGACCATGCCGTCGTGGCTGCAGACCGCCATCGGGGTCAACCCGATCACCCACGCGGCGACGGCCGTGCGCGGGCTGATGCAGGGCACCGAGACGGCGGGCCAGATGGGGCGTGCGTTGCTGGCCTGCGCGATCCTCGTCGCGGTCTTCGCGCCCCTGACGGCGTACGCCTACTCGCGGCGCGGCCGCGCCTGAGCGGCGGGCGGCCGCCGCGCTTCCCTCCGGGACGCGAGCACGGGCTGTGCTACGTTATTTTAAAGTCAACTCGATGGAGCGGTGGCGCGACCGCACCCGGTCCGGACGGAGGGTCATGCCTGGCCAGCACACTTCGGGTCCCGCGCCCGTCCCGGCGGAGCCGGGCGGGCCCCGGTACGTCGCCGACTACCTGGAACGCCTCGGCGTCGGCGACCCGGGCGGGCCGTCGCGCTCCGGGCTCTTCGCGCTGCACCGGGCCCACGTGGAGCGGGTGCCGTACGAGGTGCTGGAGATCCAGCTGGGACGGCCGACCACCGCGGACCCGCGTGACGCGGCCGGCCAGGTGCTGAAGGGGCGCGGCGGGTACTGCGTGCAGCTCAACGGCGCGTTCTCCACCCTGCTCGCGGCGCTCGGATACGACGTCACGTGGCACCGGGCCGGCGTTCACGCGAGCCGCAAGCTGCCGCCGGTCGGCCCGGCCGAACCGGCTCCGCACCTGGTGCTCACCGTGAGCGTCGAGGGTGAGTCCTGGATGGTGGACGTCGGCCTCGGCGACGGGCTGCACGAACCCCTGCCGTTGCGTCCCGGCGAGTACCGGCAGGGCCCCTTCGCCTTCCGGCTCGGCCCCTCGGAGTTCGGGCCCGGCTGCTGGCGCTTCGAGCACGACCCCGGCGGCGCGATCGCCGGGCTCGACTTCTCGACGGCGCCCGCCGGTCCGGCGGACTTCGCCGAGTGGCACCCCTACCTGGCCACCGACCCCGAATCGCGCCTGGTGAGAACGGTCGCGGTGATGCGGCGCGACGCGACGAGCGTCGACAGCCTGACGGGATGCATGCTGCGGCACACCGGCGACTCCGGCGGGACGACGAGAGAACTCGGCACCTCGGAGGAGTGGTACGGCGCGCTCGCCGAGGTCTTCGGTCTCCCGCTGGCGGATGTGGGCCCGCAGGAGCGGACCGCGCTGTGGGCGAAGGTGCGGGGCGCCCACGAGGCCTGGCTCGATGCGCGGGCCCGGCGGTCCGCCGCCCGCGCCTGAGCGCACCGCACGGTCCCGGGCGCACCGGCCGGGCTAGGCCGGAACCTCGACCCGCGTGTCGTCGCCGACGACCAGCCGGGGCCGGGCCGAGGCGCTCACGCTGGCGTTGCGGCCGATGATCGAGTCGTGCAGGCCGGCGAAGCCGGAGACGGACGCGTTGTCGAGGACGATGGAGCCGGCGACGCCGGTGCGCCGCAGGACGCAGCCCCGGCCGATCGACGTGCGGGGACCGATGTGGCAGTCCTCGATGACCGAGCCGGCGCCGACGATCACGGGGCCCTCGATGCGGGAGCGCACGACCCGCGCCCCGGCCTCGACGACGACCACGCCGCCGACCTCGCTGTGCGCGTCGACCTCGCCGGCGATGCCGGGCTGCAGCGCCTCCAGGAGCCGCCGGTTGCAGTCCAGGACGTCCTCCGCGCGGCCGGTGTCCTTCCAGTAGCCGCCGTACTCGGTGGCCCGCACGTCAGCGCCCCGGGCCAGCATCCACTGGACGGCGTCGGTGATCTCGAGCTCGCCCCGGGCGCTCGGCTCGATCGACGCCACCGCCTCGTGGATGGCCGGGGTGAAGAAGTACACGCCGATGAGCCCCAGATCGCTCCGGGGCTCCTCCGGCTTCTCCACCAGCCGCTCGACCCGGCCCTCGACGTCCAGCTCCACGACACCGAAGGCGCGCGGGTCCGCCACCTTGTGCACCAGCACCTGGGCGTCGGGCCGCTGCGCGGCGAAGTCGTCGGCGACGTCCGCGACCCCCTGGGGCAGCATGTTGTCGCCCAGGTACATCACGAAGTCGTCGTCGGCCAGGAAGGCGCGGGCCAGGATCACGCAGTGCGCGAGGCCGAGCGGCCTGTCCTGGTGGATGTAGGTCACCCGCGCGCCGAACCGGGAGCCGTCGCCCGCGAAATCGATGATCTCCTGCGCCCGGTCGCCGACGATGATGCCGATCTCCGTGACGCCGAGGGCGCGGATGTTGAGCAGGACGTACTCCAGGACCGGCTTGTTGGCGATCGGCATCATCTGCTTGGCCATGGAGTGGCTGAAAGGGCGCAGCCGCATTCCCGATCCACCCGACAGCACCAGAGCTTTCATCGGTTGCTTCCTCGCAGGCGCGTAGAAGGATCGCCGGGCTCCCGCCAACGGGGCAGGAGGCCGGCGGATACGGTTTCGGCCATGCTGGGCGCCGCCGCGTCCCCGTCGGACAGCAGCGGCGGCTCGGTCGTCCCCCAGGGGAGCGCGAGGTCGGGATCCAGCGGGTTGATGGAGATCTGGGCTTCGGGCGCGTGGGTGCTGGACAGGGCGTAGCAGACGCAGGTGTCGTCGGTGAGCGCCAGGAAGGCGTGGCCGGCGCCTTCGGGGATGTAGACGCTCCGGCCCGACCCGGCGTACAGCTCGTTGACCGCGTGGTGCCCGAAGGCCGGGGAGCCGACCCGCAGGTCGACCACGATGTCGCGCACCGCGCCGCTGACGCAGGTGACGTACTTGGCCTGTCCGGGCGGGACGGTCACGCCGCGGATGCCGCGGAGCGTGTTGCGCCGCGACGTCGAGCAGTTGATCTGCCGCGGGACGAAGGGGCGCCCCAGCACGGCTTCGAGGACGTCGGCGCGCATGACCTCGAAGAAGCCGCCCCGCCGGTCCGAGTGGTGGTCGGAGGTGAGGACGTAGGCCCCGGGAACGGCCGTCTCACGGACGTGCATGGCGCGCCGATCGTGGCAGTCGCATCGTGGGGCCGCCCTCAGCCCCGGTCGGCGCGGTACGCGGCACGCAGGGTGGTCGAGGGGGCCAGCCAGGCCATGTCGGCGACGTTGGCCCGCGCGTGGGTCCAGTTCGCCACCAGCCGCCAGCCGCGGCCCTGCATGTAGGCCGCGACGGCCTGCCGGGTCGCCCCGCAGTGGTAGCGGGCCTCCGCGCTGCCCTCGATCACGGCCAGGTCCAGCCGGTCCAGGTCCGCGCCCGCCAGCACGTCCAGCTCCGCGCCCTGGGCGTCCACCACGAGCACGTTGCAGCCGTGCTGGACCTCGCGCACCGGAATGACCTCGGTGGTGTCCAGCCTGGTCACCGTCATCGGCGGCAGCGGCGCGAGCAGGCTGGCCTGCTGGTCGTACTCCGTGACGTGCAGGGTGGCCGTTCCGCGCTCCCGCCCCGCGGCGGCCATGACGACCTCCTGGGCGGGCCGGCCTTCCCCGGGCTCCGGCCGGCCGGCCAGGTGGCGCCCGAGTTCGCGGGCGAGCGCCGCGGAGTGGTCGCGGTTGGGCTCCACCATGACGAGCCGCCGGAAACCGCACCGGACGAGCGCCGGCACTTCCTGCCCGACATGCGCCCCGACCTGCACCACTCCCACCGGATCCACGCCGAGCCGGCCCATCAGCCCCGGGAGCTGCCGCTCCCACCGGACGTACACCGGGGCGGCCGACCGATCGACCTCGGTCAGGGCGCGGCCCTGCGGGGCGGGGGAGGACCCGTGGGACATCGACGTACCTCCAGAGAGGGCGGACACCACCCGCGCGGTGTTAACTTTAGAAGCATATAGTACAGTGAGGTTGCGCGGCGGGCCCGGGCGGTCCTCCTCCGAGATCGCGTCCGCGGCCGGCGGGACGCGGCACGGACCGGGACGCCGCCGGGTGAGGAGTCCTGCATGGCCTTGCGTGATGTACGTGTCCTGCTTCTGTATCCGCCGAACCAGAGCGCCCCGGGGACGGTGTGCAAGCCGAACGGATCGCTCGCGTACCCCAACCTCGGCGGCGCGCTGCGCGACCACGGCGTGGACGTGCGCGTGTTCGACGCGTGCGTCGGGGACGACTCCGACGAGCTCGACGGCATATTCGACAAGCCCGTCCAGCTGCCGAGCGGCTTCCTGCGGACGGGCGTCAGCGACCAGCGGATCCTGGAGGAGGTCGCGGCCTACGACATCGTGGGGATCACCTCGATCTTCACGGACCAGGAGACGATGGTCCTGCACTGCGCGCGGCTCATCCGGGCGGCCTTCCCGGAGAAGGTCCTCGTCTCGGGCGGGGTCAACGCGCGGTCACGGCTGCCGCAGTTCTTCCGGGCCGGGTTCGACGCCGTCTGCCTCTCCGAGGCCGAGGGCACGATCATCAAGATCGTCGACGAGGTGCGCCGGTCGGCCCGTCCGGACTTCGCGGGGATCAGCGGTGTCGCGGTCCTGGACTCCGGCGAGATCCGCGTCAACCCCGCACGCCCGGACGACGTGGTGTGGGATCTGGACACTCTTCCCATGCCCGCCTGGGACCTGCTGCCGAACGAGCGGTACTGGACCATCGCCCGGCCGCACTCGGGCGTGTGGGAGTCCGGCACGGAGCTGCGCTACGCGGACATGATGACCTCCCTCGGCTGCCCCTTCCACTGCGCCTACTGCCATATCGCGGGGGAGCAGGAGGGGAGCGTGAGCGGCCCCATCGGGCGGTACCGCGCCAAGTCCGACGATCGCGTGCTGCGCGAGCTGGACGTCCTGAAAGGACTGGGCGTCGAGCACGTGATGATCGAGGACGACTCGCTCCTCGGGAACAAGAAGCGCGCCCTGCGGCTGCTGGGGAAGATCCGGGGAGCCGGGGTCGACATCTGCGATCTGAACGGCATCAACATCATCCACCTCCTCAAGCGGTGGAAACCCGACCACGAGGTGCTGGAGGCCCTGGCCGAAGCCGGGTTCACCCAGCTCAACCTTCCGTTCGAGTCGGGCAATCTCCGGATCCTGCGCAAGTACGCGAGCAACAAGCTGAACATCGAGATGGCCGACATCGAATCGCTGATCGTGGCATTGAAGGACTACGGCTTCAAGATTTTCGGCAACTACATGATGGGGTACCCCGACGAGACCATGGAGGAGATCCAGTCCACGATACGGATGGCCCGCGATCACGTGTCCTTCGGACTCGACGCCGCGAACTTCTTCATCGTGGTCCCGCTTCCGGGGACGCCCCTTTTCGACACGGCGATTTCGGAGGGGCATCTTCCGCGCGACTTCGATCCGGACACGATGAACATCTACCGGGCGAACATGTCCGGAACGGTCGTTCCGTCGCATGTCCTTGAGGAGTTGCGCAGCCGTGCGTGGGAGGAGGTCAACTCCTCGACGTGGAAGAACGCGAAGAAGGCGTGGGCCGCGACGGAGAGCTGACGGCCCCGGGCGGCGCCGCGCCGGGGGCGGTCCCGGAAAGGCCGGCCGCGGTGCGGAAGGGACCCGCGCCGCCCGGCATCGCCGAAGGTTCCGCGAAGTGCGTCCCTCTGGGTATACACTTCTAAAGTGAACCTGGGAGGCGGTAGGAGTACGTGAATCAGCGTCGGAACTACGGACAGTACTGCGGCCTCGCCGGCGCGCTCGACATCGTCGGTGAGCGCTGGACGCTGCTCATCATCCGGGAACTGCTCACCGGCCCCTGCCGCTACAACGAACTGCTGGCGAATCTGCCCGGTCTCGGGACCAACCTGCTCGCCGACCGGTTGAAGTTCCTCACCGAGGTCGGGCTCATTCGGCAGCGGTCCCGCGAAGGTTCGAAAGTCAAGGCCTACGAACTCACGGAGCAGGGCGAGGGCCTGCGCGAGGCGGTGCTCGTGCTCGCGCGCTGGGGGCTCGGCGTGCTCACCGAGCCCAAGGCCGAGTACATCGTGCGCCCCCGGTGGGCGGTGCTCGCGGTGGAGGCGATGGCCGCACCGACCGTGGAAGGCCCCGACGAGCAGTACGAGTTCCGCATCGACGACGACGTGTTCCACATCACGGTGCACGAGGGCAAGGTGGCGGTCGCGCACGGGAAGGCGACCGAAGAACCGGCGCTCGTCGTCCACACGGACGCGGTGACCTTCGTCGACATCGGTGCCGGGCGCCTGGACCCGCTGGAGGCGACGCTCACGAAGCGCATCGTCATGGAGGGCGACGAGGACGCGATCATCCGCTGCTCGCGCCTGCTCGGCCTGGTGGCCTGAGAGCCGCTCCCGCAGGCGCCGTATCGGCGGCCGCCTTCCGGCCTTCAAAGACAGATCTCGATAGCCGCCCGCCCCTGCCGGTAAAATCGCGCGCGCCCGGGCCGCGGTCTTCGATGTCGCGTTCTACGGCGGGATCTTCCGGCGCCGCGCCGCCGGCCCGCGCCGGACTTGGACGTCCTATCTTGACGCCGTCGCGGCGATAGCTTTTACTGGCGGCGAGCGCCTCTATTTCCGTGACGACATGACCAAGACGTTGCACCGGCGCAGAGTAATGAGCCCACTACGTGATCGCCATCGACATGAGACCGTCAGCCGATTCTGATCGCCGATAGCACGGAAAGCGAAGAGCGCGTCGCGGCCGTCATCGGGAAGGTGCCATCAGTGGACTATGTGCGCATGGCCAGGCCGGCTCGTCCGAATCTCAGCGCGGGCGGCCTGACATCATATGGCTTCGCCATCGAGGCCGCGATCGGCCGGCGACCCATGCGCTATCTCGTCGGCCGTCGTTTTGTCGGCCCCTCGGCGGTGACCGGTCTATTCGTACTTCTCCCGCAGATCCTTGCCGGCAGCCATGTCTGGATAACCGAGAACTCCGATCGCGGCGAATGTGAAGTGGAAACACATATACCCACGATGAAGAATTCGGTGCGCCCGGTCGAACGCTATCTTTTCGACTGCCTTCCGCTCACCGACATCGGATACCTGGATCTCATGGCCTGGCGCTATCCCGGGCTGGGCGCCACTCCCGAGGACGTCGAGGTCGACATGTCCTGGAGCCGGTGGTCCGCGGCCGAGCCGCGGTGCTACCTGGGGCCGGTCACCACGCCCGGCCTCACCGTCACCGAGGCGGTCGACCGCGAGACCGGCATGGTCGTCGCGCGCGCCGTCGACCGCCTCCGGGAACCGTTCCGCCGCTGGGAGGTCGTGGAGATGGGCCGCCCGGACGTCGGCGGGTTGCCCGAGCGGGTCAGGGCCTCCCGCACCCGGACCGGTGGCTGGACGGACTTCCGCCGTGTCGGGGAGCCGGTCCCGGTGCCGCGGGAGGCGTTCGACGCCGGGCCCGCACGACTCCGGGAGGCGCTCGAACACGGGCTCTCCGGAAAGGCGGCCTGAGGATGGAGGATCGCGCCGGTGTCCGTTCACTGGCGGCGCGAGCGGTCCGGATAGGCGCGTTCGGCGGAGCGGCCGCGGTCCGCATGGCCGCCATCGCCGCGACGTCTTCCGGGACCACCCGCGGAACGCGGCTGGCCGCCGAGCTCGCGCGTCTCACGGAACGGCTGGGCGGGGCCTTCGTGAAGGCCGGGCAGATTCTCGGGACCCGCGTGGACCTCGTGGGGGAGACGGTCGCGAGCGCGCTCGGCAGGCTGCACGACAGCGTGGAGCCGATGACCCCCGAGGAGGCGCTGCGGACGCTCCGCGCCGGGCTCGGACCGATACCGCCCGAGCTCGTGAGGGCGGTCGGGGGGCCGTCGGTGGCCGGCGGTTCGATCGCCTGCGTGTACCGCGCGGAACGCGGGGGCCGGGCGGTCGCGGTGAAGGTGCGCCGCCCCGGCGCGGGCGCCGCGATCGCGGCGGACCTGGCCGTGCTGCGGGCCGTCGCCGCCGTCGCCGCGCGGCTTCCGGCCCTCCGCCGGGTGCCGTTCCTGGAGATCGTCGACCAGGTCGGCGACTGCCTCATGGCCCAGCTCGACTTCGGCGCGGAGGCGGCGAACCTGCGCCGGCTGCATGACGATCTCGCCGAGGTCCCGGGTGTCGTCGTTCCGAGGCCCGTCCCCGAACTGTGCGGAGACGGCATCATCGCGATGGAGTTCATCGAGGGGCTCGACCGCGGCGCGATCGACTCGCTTCCCGCACGGGTCCGAGAGGCGCAGATCACCTCGCTGGTGCACGCCGTCTACCGGATGCTGTTCATCGAGGGCTTCCTCCACATCGACCTGCACCAGGGGAACACCTACTTCATGCCCGACGGCACCGTCGTGCTCCTGGACGCCGGTCTGGTCTTCCGGATGAGCGCCGAGGCGCGGGAGAGGTTCACCGGGTTCTTCGCCGGCATGATCCGGGGGGACGGGGAGGTGTGCGCCGACATCCTGCTGTCCACGGTGCGGCGCACGGAATCGGAAACGAACATCGAGGCCTTTCGTGGTGAGGTATCCGACCTTGTCATGCGAAATGTTGGCATGGTGGCCCGAGACTTCGATCTCCCCGCGTTCTGCCTGGACCTCTTCGATCTGCAGCGGAAATACCGCCTCTACGCCGAGCCGGAGTTCATTTTCCCCATGCTCTGCCTGCTCACCTTGCAAGGTGTGGTCAAGCGCCATCATCCGATGATGGACTTTCAGTTGGAGGCCGCGCCTTTCGTGATGCACGGTCTTCTCGTGACAAGCGGCGCGACCGGCTGAGGCGGCGCCCCGGCAGGGGCAGGCGGTTAAACCGCGCAGGTGCGCGGCCGGCGGCCCATCGGTGCCGTGCGGGGCCCACGGGGCCGGCTGGGGGCGCCGCCCGGGCGGCGTGATCCCGGCGAGTTTATCCACGGCGGCGCATTCGTCATCTGGTAAGCGGCCGGAGCGATCGGCCGCGTCGTGCGGGGCATGCGCGGGAGCACGCTTCCGGCGTGGCACACGGGGAACCTCTATTAGGCGGTCTACGCAGCGCCGGGCGGACGAGCAGGGGATTTCGTGGTCCTGTCCCGCGGCGGGCCCGCCCGCCGCCGCCTCGGGCCAACACGACACCGGCGGGGCCTGCCGGAGCAGGTCCGCGCCCCACTCGGCGGTGCGAGGGCGGTGCGGCCGCCGCCGGCGGCGCCGGATCCGGGCCCCGGACCGAACGAATTTTACGGAGACGTCCAGCGTGCGCGCGATGAACGAGATCACTCAGAGCCCAACGCCATTGAGCTGATCTTTTGTGGTGAGACAACTTCATAGCGTGGCTTCGCGCTGTTCGGGCCGACGCGAAGCGTCCCCGCGGCTTCCCGAGCCCGCCTGTCCGAGATTACTAAGAGCATGTCTCATGTGGTCGGCCGGTGGATGCGGCATGATCGGTGCTCGTGATGTCGGACCTTGCGATCCGGCTGGTGCCGGATGAGCTGTGGGAGATCGTCGGCCCCCTGATCCCGGAGTTCGCGCCGCGGCGGCAGGGCGGCGGGACGGCGCCCGTGGACGATCGGATGGTGTTCACCGCGATCGTGTACGTGCTGACGAGCGGGTGCGCCTGGCGGCACCTGCCGGCCGAGTTCGGGGTGAGCGTGCCGACCGCGCATCGGCGCTTCGCCGCGTGGTCCGGCGCGGGGCTGTGGCCGCGCCTGCGCGACGCCGTGCTGGAGGAGCCCGGGACGCGCGGGCAGCTCGAGTGGGCGGCGGCGATCGTGGAGGCGGCCACCGCCCGGTCGGCGACCTGACCGTCGCGGGCAGGGCCCCGTGCTGTGCCGGCGGCGCGCCCGCCACAGAAAACTCACCCCTTCCACGTGAGACACGCTTGAAAGGTCAATGGCAGCGGTTCATCTCGATGAGATCACCTCGGCAAGGCGTTAATCACCGATTCGCCCTATTGACAACCTGCTGAAATAGTTTGACGATGACCATCATTGCTGCTCGCAGCGAAGGCTGGAGACGATCGCAGGTGGGCGGCCGACGGGCGTTAGGCGCGATCGGAGGGGGGCGGCCGCCGGTGGTGGGCGATCAGAGGGGGCCGAAATCAAGTCTGCCGGGAATTCGCATGCGCCACGGCCAAGGGGACCAGTAGAAGCCGTGGTCGAAATATTTTTCTCCAGCCTGTGACCTGAAGCGGTAAAAATGCAGCGTCTGGCGACTGTTCGGGAGGATATTCGTGTCCGGCTCCGGGAATGGGCAGCGTTACACATCGCCTCATCGGTCCCCCATAGAAGAGGCAAACCGGGTCTCCGCGGCCAGAATGGTCCTCGACCAGTCGGCGAGGCCGCGGCGGAGCGGTCTGGAGCTGCCCCCTCGCCTTCCCTTTGAGACATGGCAGCGGATCGGACGCCAGATATCCCTTATTTCGGACTGCTCGCGCTGGTGGCTCGGCGACTGGCTCATCTACGGAGAGCGGCATTACCCGAACCGGTACCGGATGGCCATCGAGGCCACCTCGCTCGACTACCAGACACTCAAGAACTACGCTTGGATCGCGCGCCGCATCCCGAGGTCCCGCCGGCGGGACCAACTCAGTCTCCAGCACCACGCCGAGGTGGCCGCACTCCCGCCATCCGAACAGGAGCACTGGCTGCAGCAGGCGGCGGAACTGGGCTGGACGAGAAGAGAGCTCAGAAAGCGCCTGCGCGGAATTCGCAACGGCGGCGACGGCAAGAAGCCGGTCGAGGCTACCGTTCGCATCGACGTGCTCGCTGAGCGCCAACGCCGCTGGCAGGAGGCCGCGGAAGCGATGGAGCTCAGCCTGGCGGAATGGATTGTGGTCATTCTCGACCAGGCCGCGGGCCAGCTCGACGAGGCCGTCGCGAAGAACGAAGAAGAGGCGTGACTTTTCGCCTTGCCGCGTGTATGAGTAGAAGGGCGTAAGGCCGCTCATACGCACTGCGCGGAAGTTGCTGGGGCGCTAGTCGGTCGTCTTTCGGCGACGCTGCCCCATAAGACCGCCCCGGCCGATGGCCACGGCGGTCGCCGCCGGCACGGCGGAAAACTCCCCGGCTGAACGCCGCCGGTCAGTATTGCCACTGTGGGGTTGGAATGGCCGCTGTAGGGAATCTGCTGACGCCGCCGTTGCGCGGCTTCCTGGAAATCGATCCGAAGACCCTCGACGTCGGGCGCCTGGGTTTTCCGCCGGGTGATCCGCAGGCTCGTGCCCGGCTGGCGGACGTGGTGCAGAGTTTCGCCACCGGATTCAACACCGCCCTCGGCGCGGATCCGGCGAGCCTGGATTTCACGGCACTGCCGCACGATCTACGCGGATTCGCCTTCGAAGGCGCGGCCATGGGCGTCGCCCTGGTCGACCTGGCCACGTTCTCGGGGGGCCGCAGGGTGCGCCTGCTGGCCGAAGGGCCGGGCGCGCGGTACATCCACCTGATCCACGTCGGAGTCGGCTGGGCGTACGCGCGCACGCATCTGCATCCGTGGACGGGCATTCGCTTCGGGCGGCCACTGCTGCGCTGGCTCGTATGGGACGGATGGGGTTTCCACCAGGCTTTCTTCAAGTCCCGGCGGGTGCTGGTCCGGCACTGGGTCGAGCGGCCGGCGCGCGGAAATATGCGGACAATTCGTGATCAGGGCGTCGGTCGGGCGCTGTGGTTCTACGCCGGCGGCGACCCGGCCGGAGTGGCCGAGACGATCGGTGCCTTCCCGGCCGCCCGCCGGTCGGACGTGTGGGCCGGCATCGGGCTGGCCGCGGCGTACACCGGGGCGCTGTCCCCGGAGCGGCTGGGCGAGCTGCTGGACCGGGCCGCGGGCTTCGAGGAGCACATCGCGCAGGGCGCCGCGTTCGCGGCGAAGGCGCACGTGGTGTCGCTGGAGGTGCCGGAGCGGTCCGCGGCCGCGATCGAGACGCTGACCGGAGCCGCCCCCGCGGTCGCCGCGGCGTGGACGGACGAGGCGGCGGTGACCGCCGAGCGGTGCGGCGGCGGCCCGGAGGGCTACGAGGTCTGGCGCGCGAGGGTGCGCCAGGCGTGGCGGAAGCACAACGAGGGGTGAGGGCATGACCAGAAGGATTCGGGTGTGGCTGGCCCCGATCTGCGCGGCGCTGCTCATCGTGGCGGGCTGGTACAACGCCCGGCTTCCGTCGGTGGCGCGGGCGGAGAACGAACGGCTGGCGAGCCGGTTCGCCTTCCAGCGGCAGCCGCTGAACGGCACGGCCTCGCCGCGCGACATACGCACGGTCGCCCCCGCCTACAAGGGGATCGACCACTGGATTTCCTCGGTCGGCGCGGCGGTGGCGCTCGCCGACATCGACGGCGGCGGCCGGGCCGACGACGTCTGCCTGGTCGATCCGCGCGACGACAGCGTCATGCTGACCCCCGCGCCGGGCACCGGGGCGCGGTTCCCCGCGACGAGCCTCGCTCCGCGCGGCCTGCCGTACGACAGGACGATGGCGCCGATGGGGTGCGTGCCCGGCGACTACAACGAGGACGGCCGCATGGACGTCCTCGTCTACTACTGGGGCCGTTCGCCGGTGCTGTTCCTGCGCACTCCGGCGGCGCTCGGCAAGAGCGACGCCTTCGCGGCGCAGGAGCTGGTGCGCCCCTACAAGGTGTGGAACACCAACGCCGTGTCGCTTGCCGATCTGGACGGTGACGGCCACACCGACATCCTGGTCGGGAACTACTTCCCGGACCGGGCACGGGTCCTCGACCCGACGGCGCGCCAGAGCGAGCTGCAGATGCAGGGCTCGATGTCCGCGGGCGTCAACGGCGGGGTCAACCGGGTCCTGCGGTTCCGGTCCGCGCAGGGCGGCGCCCGTCCTTCGGCCGTCTACGGCGAGGAGCGCCGACCCTTCTCCTACGAGGTCGCCAGGGGCTGGACGCTGGCGATCGGGACGCAGGACCTCGACGGCGACGGCCTGCCGGAGCTGTACTACGCCAACGACTTCGGCCCGGACCGCCTGCTCTACAACGAGTCCCGGCCGGGGAAGATCAAGCTCCGCCTCCTCAAGGGCGTGCGCCACCTCACCACGCCGAAGTCGATGCAGCTGGGCAGGGACTCCTTCAAGGGCATGGGCGTGGGGTTCTCCGACATCAACGCCGACGGCGTGCCCGACATCCTGGTCAGCAACATCACCCAGGAGTACGGGCTCCTGGAGAGCAACTTCGCCTGGGTGAGCACCCGCGAGAAGGTCGTGGGGCCGGACGGCCCCGCGTACTACGACGATCACAGCGAGCGGCTGGGGCTGTCCCGTTCGGGCTGGGGCTGGGACATCAAGGCCGGCGACTTCGCGGGCGAGGGGCGCGACCAGATCATCCAGGCCACCGGCTTCGTCGAGGGCAAGGACAACCGCTGGGCGCAGCTGCAGGAGCTGGCGATGTCCAACGACGAGGTCCTGGCGCACCCGCGCCTGTGGCCCAACGTGCAGAAGAAGGACGACATCTCCGGCAGGAACCCCAACCGGTTCTTCGTGCGCGGCTCGGACGGCCGGTACCACGACGTCGCCGGTCGGCTCGGCGTCGCCGACCGCGGGGTGTCGCGGGGCATCGCGCTCGCGGACGTGGACCACGACGGGCGGCTCGACTTCGCCGTCGCGAACCAGTGGGGTCAGTCGCACCTCTACCGCAACGTCCGCAGTGCGCAGCGGCCCTATCTCGGGCTGAGGCTCCTCCGCCCGTCCGGGGGATGCGAAGCGCGGCCCGGCGGTTCCGCCGCGCCGCTGCGGGCCGGCTCGTCCGGAGTGCCGGCGATCGGCGCGAAGGTCGTCCTGGACTCCGGAGCCAAGGGCCAGCGGACGGGCCAGGTGTATCCGGCCAACGGCCATGCCGGCGTCTCCTCGCCGGAGCTGCTGTTCGCGCTGGACGGGGCCGCGGCGCCGGTCCCCGTCACGGTCACCTGGCGCGACTCCTGCGGCAACCGGCACACCGGCAAGGTCCAGGCGACGCCGGGCTGGCACAGCATGCTGCTCGGCCCCGACGGTTCGATCAGGGAGATGGACTCGTGAACTCGGCGAACGCGGAAAGCACGACCGGCCCGGCGCCCGCCGCCCCGGCCAGGCCCGCCAAGGATCCGCGGATCGTCGCGCTGCGCCGGTTCGCGATCTCGATCACGGTCTTCAACATCCTCGGGCACACGGTCCTCGGGTTCGAGCCGTCATGGGCGACGCCGCTCGCCGCGATGGCCGTCGCGTACGTGATGGAGCTGGGGCTGGAGACCCTGGACGCCTGGGCGACGCGGCGGCCGGTGAAGTACGCGGGCGGGCCGGTCGCCTTCGTGAACTTCCTGATGCCGGCCCACATCACCGCGCTGGCCTGCGCGATGCTCCTCTACGCCAACGCGAGGCTGGGCCCGGTCGTCTTCGCGGTCATCGTGGCCGTCGCCTCGAAGTATCTGGTCAGGGTCCGGATCGGCGGACGGCCGCGGCACGTGCTGAACCCCTCCAACTTCGGCATCGCGGTCGTCCTCGTGCTGTTCCCCTGGGTCGGGATCGCGCCCCCGTACCAGTTCACCGAGTGGGTCGGCGGACCGCTCGACGTGGCGATCCCGGCGCTCATCCTCGCGGCCGGGACGATGCTGAACGCCAAGCTCACCGGGAAGATGCCCCTGATCCTCGGCTGGGTCGGCGTCTTCGCGCTCCAGGCGCTGATCCGGACCCCCATCGAGGGCACGGCGACGCTCAGCGCGCTGCTCGCGATGACCGGCGTCGCGTTCGTCCTGTTCACCAACTACATGATCACGGACCCGGGGACCACGCCGGTGCGGCCGCGCAACCAGGTCGTCTTCGGTGCGTCGACCGCCCTCGTGTACGCGCTCCTGGTCCACCTCCACGTCGTGTACGGACTGTTCTTCGCGCTCGTCATCGTGTGCGTGCTGCGCGGCGCCGCCCTGGCGATCATGGACGTGCGGCAGCGCGCCACCGCGGGCCCGGCGGCGCCCGGATCCGAGCCCGCGGCCGGACCCGGATCCGAGCCGCGGTCCGTGCCCCGCCCGGCGCCCGCCCGCGGGAGCGTGCTGGCGACCGGCGAGGAGGCGAAGTGACCGTCGTGAGCGACGCGATCGCCGTCGTCGGCCTCGGGTGCCGCCACCCCGACGCCGCCACCCCGGAGCAGCTGTGGGAGACGGTGATGGCGCGGCGGCGGGCGTTCCGGCCGCTCCCGCGCGAGCGCCTCGACCTCGGCGACTACGGCGACCCGGCGGGGGGACCCGACACGACCGATCTGCGGTACGCGGCGGTCCTCGACGGCTGGTCCTTCGACCGCTCGCGCCACCGCGTGCCCGGGCCGGCGTACCGGGTGACCGACCTCGCGCACTGGCTCGCCCTGGACGTCGCCGGGGACACGCTGACCTCCGCGGGCCACCCCGAGGGGCGCGGGCTGGACCGCCGGCGCGTCGGCGTGATCCTCGGGAACACCCTGACCGGCGAGTTCAGCCGGGCGGCGCTCATGCGGCTGCGCTGGCCCTACGTCCGCAGGAACCTGGTCTCGGCGCTCGCCGCGCGCGGCTGGGAGGCCGAGGAACTCGGCGGCCTCCTGCGGGAGGTCGAGGCGTCCTACAAGGAGCCGTTCGCCGAACCCAACGACGAGAGCCTCGTCGGCGGCCTGGCCAACGCCATCGCGGGCCGGGTGTGCAACCACTTCGACTTCCGCGGCGCGGGCTACACGGTCGACGGCGCCTGCTCGTCGTCCCTGCTCGCCGTCATCACGGCCTGCACCTACCTGCGCGACGGCGATCTCGACTTCGCGCTCGCGGGCGGCGTCGACCTCAGCCTCGACCCGTTCGAGCTGGTCGGGTTCTCCCGGCTCGGCGCGCTGGCCGGCTCGGCGATGCGGGTGTACGACGCCCGGCCCACCGGCTTCCTGCCCGGCGAGGGCTGCTCGATGGTCGCCCTGATGCGCGCCGGGGACGCGGCCGCCGCCGGGCGGCGGCCGATCGCCCTCATCAAGGGCTGGGGGATGTCCTCGGACGGCAACGGCGGACTGACCCGGCCGGACGTGTCCGGGCAGCGGCTCGCGCTGGAGCGCGCCTACGCGCGCGCGGGCTTCGGACCGGAGACGGTGGCGCTGTTCGAGGGCCACGGCACCGGCACCGAGGTCGGCGACCGCGCCGAACTGCACGCCCTCTCCGAGATCCACGACGGCCGGCGGAGGCCGCGGCCGGCGGCCCTCGGCTCCATCAAGGCCAACATCGGGCACACGAAGGCGGCCGCCGGCGCCGCCGGGCTGATCAAAGCGGCGCTGGCGCTGCGGCGCCAGGTGATCCCGCCGACCACCGGATGCGACGAGCCCCACCCGCTCCTGTGCGAGCCCGGCGCGCCGCTGCGCGTCGTCCGCGAGGCCGAGCCCTGGCCGGACGCCCCGCTGCGGGCCGGCGTCAGCGCGATGGGCTTCGGCGGCATCAACACCCACGTCGTCCTGGAGGCCGCGGACGTCCGCCGCACCACGGCGCGGCTGGCGACCCGGGACCGCCGGGTCGCGCGCGAGCCGCTCGACTGCGAGGTCTTCGCCCTCTCCGCCGACACGCAGGCCGACCTGGCCGCAGTCCTGGAACGGGTGGCGGCGCGGGCGGCGACGATGTCGTTCGCCGAGCACGCCGACCTGGCCGCCGCCCTCGCGGAGCGCGCGCACGGTGACGCGCCGGTGCGCGCCGCCATCGTCGCCCGGGACCCCGCGGAGCTGTCCGCGCGCGCGGAACGCGCCGGCGAGCTCCTCGCCGGGCTCGGCGCGCAGGGACTCGCCGCCCGGCCCGGCGTCTACGTCGGCCGTGGCGCCCCGGGCCGGGTCGGGCTGCTGTTCCCGGGGCAGGGCGCGCCCGTCCGGGACCGCGCCGGGGCCCTCGGCGTGGTCCTTCCCGAGACGGGGGAGTGCTTCGAGGGAGGGCTCCCGGAGGACCCGGTCGACACCGCCGTCGCCCAGCCCGCGGTCTTCCGCGCCTCCACGGCGGCGCTGCACTGGCTCGACCGGCTCGGGGTCGCGGCGGCCGCGGCGGTCGGGCACAGCCTCGGTGAGATCACCGCCCTGCACTGGGCCGGCGCGCTGAGCCGCCGGGACGCCCTGCACCTGGTGACCAGGCGCGGCCGCATCATGGCCGACCACTCCGAGGCGGGTACCGGGATGGCCTCCCTCGCCGCGCCACCCGGCGCGGTCACCGAGCTCATCGACGACGCCGACCTCGTGATCGCCGCCGACAACGGCGCCGTCCAGGTCGTCGCCGGCCCCCTCACCGAGGTCGACCGCGTCGTCAAGCGGGCCCGCGCGAAGGGGATCACCGCCGGAAGGCTGCGGGTCAGCCACGCCTTCCACTCCCCGGCGGTCGCCGCCGCCGAGCCGGTGCTCGCGCGCCACCTCGCCGATCTGGAGGTGGCCGGACCTCCCGGCCGCGTCTACTCCACGATCACCGGCCGCGAGCTGACCGCGGCCGACGACGTCCGCGCGCTGCTCGCCCGGCAGCTCACCGCGCCCGTGCGGTTCCGCGAGGCGCTGGAGCTCCTGGCCGCCGACTGCGACCTGCTCGTCGAGGCCGGCCCCGGCCACACCCTCGCGGCGATGGCCCAGTCGGTCACGGACGTGCCGGTCCGCACGCTCGACGCGGGCGCCGGGTCGGCGGCCGCGCTCGGCGACGCCACCGCCGCGCTGTTCGCCGTCGGCGCCGTCTCCGACCTCACGGCGCTCTTCGCCGAGCGCTTCCACCGCCCGTTCGACCTCTGGCGGGATCCGGAGTTCCTCGCCAATCCCTGCGAGAGCGCCCCGGCCGACGGCCTCGACGTCCGGTCCGGCCGTCCCGTGCCGGACGCCGCGGCCCCGGCCGGCCCCGCCACCGCCGCGGCGCCGGCGGCGGAAGCGCCGCCGGGAGCGGACGCCGACGTGCCCTCCGTGGTGCGCGGGCTCATCGCCGAGGCGCTGGAGCTTCCTCCCGATGTGATCGGCGACGGGGACCGGCTCCTCGGCGACCTCCACCTCAACTCCCTTCGCGTCGTCCAGCTCGCCGCCGAGGCCGCCGAGCGGACCCGCCGGGCCGTGCCGGCGGCCCCGCCGCTGTTCGCCGAGGCCACGGTCGGCGCGTTCGTCCAGGCGATCGAGGAGCTGCCCGCCGCGGAAGGCGAGACCGGCTCGCAGGGGCCGCCGGAGGGCGTCCGCGAATGGCATCGGGTGCTGGTCGAGTTCACCCGTCCCGTCGAGGTGGACGCCGAGCCCGCGTCCTGCACCTGGCGCGTCTTCGGCGGCGGGCGGCTCCGCGCGCTCGTCGAGCCGCGCCTGACCGCCCTCCCCGAGCAGGACGCTCGCCCGGCGGTCGTCGCGTTCCTCCCCGAGGACCCTGACGACCGCGCGATCGACGCGCTGCTCGAAGCGGCCCACCTCGCGGTGGACACCGGGGCGCCGTTCACCGTCGTCGACTCGGGGGACACGGCGTCGGGTTTCGCGGGCACCATCGCCGCCGAGTACCCCTCCCTGCCGGTCCGCTGGATCCGGGCCCTGGAGGCCGCCCCCGCGGACGCGATCGGCGCCCTGCTCGCGGCCTCGTGGCAGGGCCATGCCGAGATCGTCGTGGACGAGGACGGCCGCATCGGCACCCCCGCGTACCGGGCCGCCGGTCCCGCGCAGACCGGACGGGCGCCGGACGCCGCGCCTCCGCTGTCCGCCGGGGACGTGCTCGTGGTCACCGGAGGCGGGAAGGGCATCGGCTTCGCGAGCGCGAGCTTCCTGGCGCGGCGCTGGGGAGTGCGGCTGGGACTCATCGGGCGCAGCGGGCCCGACGGCGACGCCGAGCTGCGTGACAACCTCGCCAGGCTGCGGGAGGCCGGTGTCGAGTTCTGCTACCAGCCCGCGGACGTCACCGACCCGGAGTCGCTCCACCGCGGCGTCGCCGCGATCGTCGACCGGCTCGGACCGGTCAGAGGAGTGATCCATGCCAGCGGCCTGAACCGCCCGGCGCGGTTCGGCGAGATCGGCGCCGCCTGGGCCGAGCACGCGGCGCCCAAGCACCACGGGCTCCGTGCGCTCCTGGGCGCCGTCGACGCCGGGGGCCTGCGGCTGCTCCTCACCTTCGGCTCCGTGATCGGCCGTTTCGGCCTGGCCGGGGAGGCGCACTACGCCCTGGCCAACGGCCGCATGCGGGAGCTGGTCCGGACCCTCGCCCGGGACCTGCCGGACTGCCGGGTCGCCAACCTCGACTGGACGGTCTGGTCGGGAGTCGGCATGGGCGAGCGGCTCAAGGTGCTGGACGACCTCGCCCGCGCCGGCGTGGCGCCGGTCGCCCCCGACCGCGGGACCGAGCTCCTCGCCCGGGCGGCCGAGGCGCGGCCGCCGTCGCACTCCATGGTGATCAGCGGGCGGCTGCCGCAGCTCGGCCGCGCCGGGGAGGAGGCCCTGGACGGGCACCGCTTCCTGCGGCGGGTGCGCGCGTGGACCCCGGGCGTCGAACTGGTGGCCGAGGCCGAGCTGAGCCTGTCCGCCGACCCCTACCTCGACGACCACCGCATCGACGGTGTGGCCGTGCTGCCCGCGGTGTGCGTGCTCGAAGCGATGGCCCAGGCGGCGGCCGCGCTGACCGGCCGTCCCGTGGCGGGCGTGGCGGACTCCCGCTTCGACCGTCCCGTGGTCGTCCCCGAGCACGGGACCCGCACCGTCCGGGTATGCGCGCTCGTCCGCGAGGACGGGGACGTGGACGTCGCGGTGCGCAGCGACGAGACGGGCTTCGCCGTCGATCACTTCACCGGGACGGTCGCCTCGGCGGACTCCGGGCCCCCGGAGATCCCGGCCGGGACGGCGCCGGTGCCGTCCCACACCGGCGACGACATGTACGGGCCGCTGTTCTTCCACGGCCGGCGCTTCCGCAGGCTCCGCCGCTACACCCACCTGGAGGCCACCGCCTGCACGGCGGTGCTGGACGGCGACAGGCCCTGGCGGTTCGGGGAGGGCCTCCCAGCGGACCTCCTGTTCGGTGACCCCGCCCGCAATGACGCCTCGATCCACGTCCTCCAGGGGTGCGTCCCGCATCGGCGGCTGCTGCCGGTCGGGTGCGCGCGGTTCGCCGTCCACCGGAGCGGGGCCGGAGAGGGCGAGCTGACGCTCGCCGCGGTCGAGCGCGAGCACTCCGGCGCCGACTACACCTACGACGTGGTCGTGCGCGACGGCTCCGGCCGGCCGGTCGTGAGCTGGAGCGGGCTTCGCCTTCGCGACGTCGGCCCGCTACCGGTCACGACCTTGCGGCCGGTTCTCGTCGGGCCCTACCTGCAGCGCACGCTCAACGCCCTGCTCCCGGAGCGCGACATCCGGTTGGCCGTCGAGGCCGCCGGGCCGGACCGCGACCGCACCTCCGGCCGAGCGAACGGCGGGCCCTGGGCCGTGCTGGTGGACGGGGAGCCCGTCGCGTGTGCGCGGACCTCCGATCCGGCGCCGGAGCCCCCCGCGCACTGGAACGGTCTCGCCGACCGGCTCGGCCGCCTCGCCGGCGAGCCGGAACAGCAGATCCGGACCCGCCTCCAGACGGTCGGCGCCTGCCTGTCCGGGCCGCCGGGCCCGCCCGGCCTCACCGTCCAAGGGGTTTACGAGAACGGATGGGTGGTCCTTCAGACCGGGGGCGCGGACATCGTGTCCGTGGTCCTTTCCGTCGAAGGCGAAGCCGGGCCGGTGGCGATGGCGATCCCCGTCAAGGGGGCCTCGTGAAGGCGTACTTCGAATACCGGCACCGGGTGACTTTCGCCGACACCAACCTGGTGGGGAACGTCTACTTCACGAACTACCTGTCCTGGCAGGGGACGTGCCGGGAGCTGTTCCTCGCGGAGAAGGCACCGAAGACCGTGGCCCGCCTGAACGGCGACCTCGCGCTCGTCACCTCGTCGTGCTCGTGCGAGTTCTTCTCCGAGCTCTACGCGCTCGACACCGTGTCGGTGCGGATGTCCCTCGTGGGAATGGACTTCTCGCAGATCACCATGGGTTTCGAGTACTACCGGATCACCGATGGGCCGGCCCGGCTCGTGGCGCGCGGTGAGCAGACCGTCTCGTGCACGCTGAGGGCGGAGGACGGCCTGACCACCGTCGAGGTCCCGGGCGAGCTCCGGGCCGCCCTCGACGCCTACGCGCCGGATCCGCGGGGAGCCGGCCGCCCGCGTCCGGAGACGTCGCCGCGATGAGGTTCCGCGAACCCGCCGCGGGCGCGGAGGCCCGCGCGCCGGTCATCGGCATCGTCGGCTGCGGGCGGATGGGCACGGCGCTCGCGGAGACCTTCGCGGCCCAGCGGCGGCCGGTCCTGCTGGCCAGCCGGGACGGCCGGTCCGCGAGCGGACTCGCCGAACGGCTGCCGGGCGCCGGGGCGGGCGGCCTGGAACGGGTGGCCCGCGAGGCCGACATCGTGGCCCTGGCCAGCCCCCTCGCCGCCATCCAGACCGAGATCGCACCGCGCATCCGCGCCCACGTGGTCGGCAAACCGGTCATCGACATGTCCAACCCGTGCGGCCACGACCTGCTCGGCCACGGCTCGGCCGCCGAGCTGATCGCCCGCCTGCTGCCCGGCGGCGCGGTGGTCAAGGCGTTCAACTGCCTCTCCGCACGGCAGCTCGCCGGCGTCGCGCGGGGCGGCGTCACCCTGACGGTCCCCATCGCCGGAGACGATCCCCGCGCCAAGCAGGCGGTCCGGTCGATCATCGAGCCCGCCGGACTCGACGTCGCCGACGCGGGCGGCCTTCCCGGCAGCCGCTGGATCGAAGCGCTCGCGCAGCTGCTCATGCGTCTTGAGAAGCAGCCCGGACCGAGCGATGCCGTCGGGTTCCGGTTGCTTCGTCTCATTGCATGCGAAGCCACCTGGGCGAGGCCGTAGCTTCGAGATCACGACCGGATTCTGCTCGCTGAGCGTCTAGTCGATCGCTATCGGGAAGTGGTCGATGCCGCGTCCCACCCACGAGTCGCGGCGGACGGGCTCTCCGGCGGGCCGGATGCGGGGGAAGCGGTGCAGCAGCCGGGGGAGCGCGATCCGCGCCTCCAGGCGCGACAGCGGCGCCCCGAGGCAGAAGTGGCCGCCCGCGCCGAAGGTGAGCGGCGCGGTGTAGGGGCGGTCAGGGTCGAAGCGGTCGGGCCGGTGGAAGCGCCGGGGGTCCCGGTTGCCGGCCGCCAGGATGGCGACGACCTTCGTGCCCGCGGGGACGGTCGTCCCCAGCAGTTCCACGTCGGCCCCTGCCCAGCGGCTGGTCGCCTGCACCGGCGGCTCGAACCGCAGCACCTCCTCCGCGTAGGCGGAGGCGAAGCCGGGCTCGGCGCGCAGACGGTCGGCCAGGTGGGGATGCTCGAAGGACAGGAGCAGCGCGTGTGCCATGAAGAAGTTCGTCGTCTCGAACCCGGCCGTCAGGAGCAGCATCATGTTGCCCACCAGCTCGTCGCGTTCGAGCCCGCCCCCGTCGTCGTGCACCCGGACCAGGGAGCTGACGAGGTCCGCCTCGGGGCAGCGGCGGCGCCGCTCGATCAGCTCGTCGAAGTACACGGCCAGGTCGTCCATGGCCGCGTCCGCCGGGGCGAGCTTGGAGGCGTTCGTGATCCCCTCCAGGGCGGTCGTCACGTCGGCCGCGATGGACCGGAACCACGCCTGGTCGCGCTCGGGCACCCCGAGCAGCCCGCTGATCACCGCGATCGGGAGCCGCGAGGCGAACCCGGCGATGAAGTCGACCGGCGCGCCGCCCGCGCCCGCCTCCGCCAGCGAGTCCAGGAGCCGGTCGGTGATCTGCTCGATCGCCGTCTCGTAGCCCGCCACCCGCCGGGGCGTGAACTCTCCCCGCAGCAGGCGCCGCAGGCGGGTGTGCGCCGGGGGATTGCTGTAGAGCATGGAGTCGGTGTACGCGCGCAGCGAGGAATGCGCCCGCCACGCCGGGTAGAAGAGGTCGAAGCTGTCCCCGTCCTGGACGCGCAGCCGCGGGTCCCGCAGCACCCGGTCGCACTCGTCGTACCCGACGGCGGCCATCACCCCCGGTTTGATCCGCACCAGGTCGCCGTGCGCCCGTAGCTCCTCGTACAGGGGATACGGATCCCGGAGCCCCTCGCCCACCAGCGCCGCGAGCGCCTCGCGCGGCCGCATCGTGCCCGTCGCCATCGCCTCGTCCCTTCCGCGAGATTCCTCGTGGTCGCCGCGTCGCGGCGGCGGTCACCTGCCGGGGTGGAGCTCGACGATCGACACCGCTCCCGCGGGGTGGACGGCGGCGACGCCGAGTCCGGCCTCGGCGGCGAGCGCGGACAGCTCCGGCAGCGACCGCACCTTCCCGCCGCAGTAGGCGAGCATCCGCAGGTCCAGCCCGGTCGGCCCGGAACCGTCCGGACCGACGTTCTCCACGACGAACACCGAGCCGTCCGCGCCCGCCGCCTCCGCGCAGCGCGCCAGGATGGCGCGCGCGGGGTCGTCGGCCCAGTTGTGGACGACCAGGGACAGCACGTAGCCGCCGGCGCCCGGCGGGAGCGGGCCGAACATGTCGCCCGCCTCGACCTCGGCGCGGTCGGCGACGCCCGCCGCGGCCAGCGCCTTTCGCGCCGCGTCGCTGGCGGGGGGCCGCTCGACGAGCACGCCCCGCAGCCCCGGATGCGCGGTGAGCAGCGCGGCCAGCAGCGTGCCGTCGCCGCCGCCGACGTCCACCACGCGGCCGAGGGACGCCCAGTCGTAGGCCGACGCGATCCGGCGCGCCCGGTCCGCGCCGCCCGGGCGCAGCACGGCGCGGAAGGCGGCCTCGTGGCGGGGCTCGGCGGCCAGGTCGTCCCAGAAGGACAGGCCGAAGCGCCGCGGGTAGGCGGGCTCGCCCGTGCGCACGCTGTGCAGCAGTTCGACGTAGCACAGCTCGGCGCGGCCGCCCTCCTCGACGTCGAGGCAGGCGCGCAGGCCGCCCGGATGGTCGTCGCGCAGCGGCTCGCCCAGCGCGGTCAGCGCGTACCGGCCGGAGTCGTCCCGGCTCAGCACGCCGCGCACCGCGAGGTAGCGCATCAGCCGGGCGAGCCCGTCGGCGTCGGCGCCGGCGGCCTCCGCCAGTTCGGGCACGGTCCGCAGCCCGGACGCGATGTGGTCGGCGATGCGCAGCGTCGCCGCCACCCGCACCGCCATCGGGGTCGCGAGCTGGGCCATCGCCCACAGCGCGGGGACTGCCTCGTCCGCCGCCGCCGACACGGGTCCCGCGTCGTGGCGCCGCCGTGCGGGGTCCCCGGAGCGTCGGCCGTGCGGTTCGTCAGGCGTGACCATTCGGTTCATCGATCTCCCCGGTGCGCGGCTAGGGACGGAACAGCTCGGAGGGCATGGTGGTGATGCCGGCGGCGGTGCGGACCGGGAAGCCGATCTGCCCCAGGACGTCCCGCCGGACGTCGACGCCGGGCGCCACCTCCGTCAGCACGAGTCCTTCGGCGGTCATCTCGAACACGGCGCGTTCGGTGACGACGATGGCCCGCTGGCCGCGCTCCAGACCGGCGCGGACCGCGTAGGTGATGTGGTCGACCTCGGGCACGAGCTTCTGGATCTCGCCTTCCCGCAGGATGTCGAGCCGCCCGCCGTCGCAGGAGACGTCGAGGCCCTTGGTGGTGAGGGTGCCTCCGAGGACGATCCGCCGCGCGTTGTGCGCGATGTCGACGAATCCGCCGCCGCCCGGGCTCGTGCCCGCGAAGCGGCTGACGTTGACGTTCCCGGCGGCGTCGAGCTGGGCGAAGGAGAGCGCGGCGAGCGCGCAGCCGCCGCCGTCGATGAAGTCGAACTGGTAGGTGCCGTCGACCAGCGCCTCGGGGGAGTAGTTGGCGGAGAACTGCCAGCCGCCCATGACGACGCCGCCGAAGGAGCCGTGCTCGGTGGTGAAGGTGTAGTCGCCCAGCCGTCCGTCGTGGAACGCGCCGTCCTCCGCCATCGCGAGGATCGCGCTCGACGCGGCGCCGAACCCGAGGATCGTGGTCTCGCCCGGGCGGATCTCCCGCGCGACACGGCGCGCGATGACCTTGCCCGGGCCCGGCCGCAGGCGCGGGAGGCGCTCGACGGGGTGCGGCACCGGCCGCAGGTACCCCGGGTCGTTGCGCACCTCCGTCCCGATCAGCTCGCCCGCCGCGACCACGACGCGGTCGACCAGCGCGCCGGGCACCTGCACCTCGCGCGCGGGCCGGGAGCCGCGCGGCACGATCCGGGACACCTGCGCGATCACGGTGCCGCCGCTCGCCTTGACGGCGAGCGCGAGGGCGAGGGCGGCGGAGGTGAGCGGCAGGTCCTCGAAGGACAGGTTGCCCTGGGCGTCGGAGCTGCTGGCCCGGATGATCCCCACGTCCAGCGGCCAGGTGGGGTAGAGCAGGAGCTCCTCGCCGCGCAGCTCGACGACCTCCACCAGGTCGTCCTTGGCCCGCCCGGTGAGGCGGCCGCCGCCGTGCCGCGGGTCGGCGAAGGTGCCGAGGCCGATGCGGGTGAGGTACCCCGGGCTCCGCCGCGCGACCTCCCGCAGCCAGTGCATGGCGGCGCCGATCGGCCAGCTGTAGGCCTCGATCCGATCGTCGCGTATCAGCTCCGTGAGCGCCGGGCGGGTACCGGTGCGCGGGTGCCGCGGATTGATGTAGGAGCCGGCGACGATCCGGCGCATCAGCCCCTCGCGGGCCACGCCGTCCATGCCGCCGATGTCCATGGCGTCGCCCGTGGCGCAGGGGAAGAAGAAGGTCAGGTCGCGGGGGGAGCCGAGCCGCTCGAAGCGCTCGCCGATCGCGCGCAGCACCGCGTCGGGCGTGATCCAGCCGATGACGCCCGTGCTCGCGACGGACCGCCCGTCCCCGACGAGGGCCGCCGCGGTCGCCGCGTCACAGACCTTGCCCCCCACGGCAGCAGCCGCGACATCGTCCATCGCGTCCCCTCGGCGTCGCACCGGTCCCGGTCGTCCCGTCGCGGACGTGGTTCCCTCCGACCGGACGGCGTCAAGAACCAATACTATCAAAAACTATAGTTATCTCCCAGATCGGCGAATGGAGATCCCCGCATCACTCGCAGCTTTCGGTGTCGGTGGTCGGCCTTTTCGATCGCGAGACAATATGTTTTTCTAGTAGGACGTGCCGGAGGCGTGGAAAGCGAGGCAGCGTGCGACGTGGTCTGGACGCCTCGTTCTCCGCCCTTCCCCTGCACGCGCTGGCCGATGCGGCGCTCGCCCGCGCGGCCGAGCTCGGAGCCGAGCACGCGTCCTTCCGCCTCGACCGCGTCCGCACGGCCCGGCTGCTGCTGCGCGACGGCGTCCTCGGTGGCGGACAGGACGCCACGGACACGGGGCTGGCCGTGCGCCTGTGGCATCGGGGCGTCCCCGGCTTCGCCGCCGCCCCCGAGCTGACGCCCCGGGCCGCCGCCGGCGCCGCCGAGCAGGCGGTGGCCGTCGCCCGCGCGTGCTCGGCGATCGGCGGCGGCTCCGGTGAGCCGGTCGGCGAGCCGGTCCACCCCGCCGCGACGTGGATCTCCTCGTACCGGGTCGATCCGTTCGAGGTGCCCGAGGAGGAGCGCATCGCGCTCATGGCCGGCTGGAGCCGCCGGCTGCTCGCCGCGCCGGAGGTCGACCACGTGCTGGCCTTCCTCACGCTCGTCCAGGAGAACAAGTTCTACGCCGATCTCGCGGGCACGGTGACCGCCCAGCAGCGGGTCCGGGTCCATCCGCTGCTGTTCGCGCAGGGGTCGGACCCGCGCGGCGGCGGGGCGGCGACGCTGCGCACCCTCGGGCCTCCGACGGCCCGGGGCTGGGAGTACCTGTCCGGCGACGGCTGGGACTGGGAGCGCGAGCTGGCCGAGCTGCCCGCGCACCTCGCCGCCAAGCTCCGCGCCCGCCCGGTGCGGCCGGGCCGCTACGACCTCGTCATCGACCCCTCCAACCTCTGGCTGACCGTGCACGAGTCGGTCGGCCACACCACGGAGATGGACCGCGCGCTGGGCCACGAGGCGTCCTCGACCGGCACGACGTTCCTCTCCCCGGACGGGCTCGGCTCGCACAGGTACGGCTCGCCGCTGATGAACGTCACCGCGGACCGCACGGCCGAGCACGGCCTCGCGACGGTCGGCTTCGACGACGAGGGGGTCGCGGCGCAGTCGTGGAGCCTGGTGCGCGACGGGGTGCTCACCGGCTTCCAGCACGACCGGCGCACCGCGGGCCTGGCGGGCCTCGAACGTTCCAACGGCTGCTCGTTCGCCGAGTCCGCGACGCACGTGCCGCTGCCGCGGATGCCCAACGTCGGGCTCCGTCCCGCGCCCGGCGGGCCGTCCACCGCCGACCTCATCGCGGGGATCGAGGACGGGATCTACCTCGCCGGCTCCGACAGCTGGTCCATCGACATGCGGCGCCAGAACTTCCAGATGACCGCCCAGCGATGCCATCGGATCCGCAACGGCAGGCTTGACGGCCAGCTGAGCGGGGTCGCCTACCAGGCCTCCACGACGGAGTTCTGGTCGGCGCTGACCGCGCTCGGCGGCGAGGAGACCTACCGGCTCTTCGGCGCCGACCTGTGCGGGAAGGGCCAGCCGATGCAGGTGGCCGCCGCCAGCCACGGCTGCCCCGCGGCCGTGTTCACGGGGATCGAGGTCATCGACACCGGTGCGGAGGGGCTGCCGTGACGCTCGCGGAGCTGGCCGTCGAGGCCGGCAAGGACGCCGACGCCTACGTGGCGATCGTCGACGAGGCCTCCACCGCGCACGCGCGGTGGGCGGGCAACGCGCTGACGTCGAGCGCTCTCACCGCCGACACGAGGCTGACGGTGATCGCCGTCAGCTCGGACGCGCGGGGCACCGCCGCCGGCGTCGTCTCCCACCGCGGCGCCGTGGACGAGGACGCGGTGCGCGCCGTCGTGGCGGCGGCCGAACGCGCCGCGCGCACGGCGACGCCCGCCGCCGACGCGCGCCCCCTGCTGACCGGCGACGCCGTGCCCGCGTCGCCGGACTGGACCGAGGCCGCGCCCACGGCCTCGGCCGACGTCCTCGCCCGGTTCGCCACCGGCCTCGCCGCCACGTTCGAGCGGGCCCGCATGGAGCGCCGCCTCCTGTACGGTCACGCCGAGCAGCGGCGGCACACCACCTGGCTGGCGTCCTCCACCGGGCTCCGGCTGCGGCACGTCCAGACCGCGGGCGTCGTGGACCTGACCGCCAAGACGGAGGACGGCGCCGCCTCGACGTGGAGCGGAACCGGGGCGGCCGACCTCGGCGAGATCGATCCGCTTCCCATGTACGAGGGGCTCAGCACGCGGCTCGGCTGGGGACGCAGGCGCGTCGAACTCCCCGCCGGGCGTTACGAGGTGCTGCTGTCCCCGTCCTGCGTCGCCGATCTCATGCTGCGGCTGTACCGCGCCGCCGGGGCGAAGGACGCCGCCGACGCGCGCACGGTGTTCCGCGGCCCGGACGGCGGGACCCGGATCGGCGAGCGCCTGACCCGCGCGCCGCTCACGCTGCGGAGCGACCCGCACGAGCCGGGACTCCGGTGCGCGCCGTTCGTCACCGCCCGGGGCTCCGCGGACGTCGCGCAGGTGTTCGCGGACACCGTCTCGGTGTTCGACAACGGGCTGCCGCTCTCAGCGACCGAGTGGATCCGCGACGGCGTCCTGACCGGCCTGGTCCAGACCCGCCACTCCGCCGATCTCACCGGGCTCCCGGTCACGCCGCAGGTCGGCAACCTGGTGCTGGAAGGCCCGGGGGAGGGCCGGTCGCTCGCCGAGATGGTCGCGACCACGAGGCGCGGGCTCCTGGTGACCTCGCTGTGGTACGTCCGCGACGTCGACCCCCGGACCCTGCTGCTCACCGGGCTCACCCGCGACGGCGTCCACCTGGTCGAGAACGGCGAAGTGGTGGGGGAGGCGAACAACTTCCGATTCAACGAGAGCCCGGTGGACCTGCTGGGGCGGGTGACGGAGATCGGCCGCACCGAGCGGGCCCTGCCCAGGGAGAGGGACGACTCCACGCCCCGGACCGCCATGCCCGCGCTCCGGGTGGCGGACTACACGATGTCGGCGGTCAGCGAGGCGACCTGAGCATCGGCCCCGGCGCCTCCCGGAGCCCGGCCTTCAGCGGCTCCCACCAGGCCCGGTTCGCGCGGTACCACTCGACGGTCGCCTCCAGCCCGTCCTCGAAGCGCACGCGCGGGACGAAGCCGAGCCCTTCCTCGATCTTGGTGGTGTCGAGCGCGTACCGGCGGTCGTGCCCCTGGCGGTCGGGGACGTGGTCGACCCTCTCCCAGCCGGCGCCGCACGCCTCCAGCAGCAGGGCCGTCAGGTCCTCGTTGGACAGTTCCTTCCCGCCGCCGACGTGGTACACCTCGCCCGGGCGGCCGGACCGCAGCACCAGGTCGAGCGCGCGGCAGTGGTCCGACACGTGCAGCCACCCCCGCCGGTGGCGGCCGTCGCCGTAGAGCGGCACCCGCCCGCCGTCGAGCAGGTTGGTCACGAACAGCGGGATCACCTTCTCGGGGAACTGGTAGTGGCCGTAGTTGTTGGTGCACCGCGTGACCACGACCTCGAGGCCGCGGGTCCGGTGCCAGGCCAGCGCCAGCAGGTCCGACCCGGCCTTGGCCGACGCGTAGGGCCCGTTGGGCAGCAGCGGAGCGTCCTCCGCCCACGCCCCCCGGGCTATCGACCCGTAGACCTCGTCGGTCGACACGTGCACGAACCTGGCGACGCCGTGCCGCTGGGCCGCCTCCAGCATGTTCTGCGTGCCCAGCACGTTGGTCCGCACGAAGGGGGTGGCGGTGTCGATCGAGCGGTCCACGTGCGATTCGGCGGCGAGGTGGACGATCGCGTCCTGCCCGGCCACGGCCGCGTCGACCGCGTCCGGATCGCAGGTGTCGCCGTGCACGAACCGGTAGCGGGGATGCCCGGCGACGGGGGCCAGGTTCCGCGGGTTGCCCGAGTACGTGAGCGCGTCCAGCACGGTGACGTGCGCGCCCGCCGTGCCCGGCAGTTCGCCGCGCAGCGTCGCCCGCACGAACTCCGAGCCGATGAAACCGGCGCCCCCGGTGACCAGGAGTCTCATCGCCCCGCCTCCTCGGCGTTCGCTGGTGGTGGCACGCCCGCGGCGGGCGGGACGTGCCGGGGCATCGTCCCGCCCGCCGCGAGCGTCGATCAGGCCTGCGCGTCCCGGGGGGCGCGCACCGCCTCGGCCCGGACGGGCGTCTCGGCGGGAGTGCTGACGGCGACGCTCAGCTCGACCGGCGCCTTGCCCAGGCGCGGCCGCAGCATGTGGAACGGCTTCTCCACGACGATGTAGCTCGCGTAGCCGACCATCACGCACAGCGCCAGTTCGACGCCCAGGACTTCCCAGTAGCCGCCGATCTCGGGGGCGAAGAGCGGCCCGACGAACTTGGCGTACACGAAGATGTGCCAGAGGTAGACGCTGTAGGAGATGCGGCCGAAGAACCGCAGCAGCGAGTTGTCCAGCATCAGGCCCGCCAGCCGGAAGCGGACGCCCGGCACGGTCAGCGGCGCGAAGACGGCCACGGAGAAGGCGAGGAAGAGCCAGTAGTCGGCCGCCGCGGCCGGCGCCGCGACGTAGTCGACCAGGCGGTAGTCGGCGAGCGGGGAGAGGCAGGCCAGGACGAAGATGAGCAGCGCCCCCAGCCAGAGTTTGGCCGGATGCCGGCCGATCAGGCGGTACACCCGCGGCACCGCGTCGGGGCGCGTCTCCGCGGCGGCGGACAGCACGGCCAGCATCATGCCCACCGAGAGCCAGCCCATGTAGCTCATCGGCCAGAAGTACTGCGTCGGCCACAGCTTCATCGGGTCGTCCCGGAATTGCGGGAAATGGAGCCAGGTGAAGAAGCCGAAGCCGATGAACACCGGGACGGCCAGCGGCACGAGCAGCCGCTTCACCCGGGCCTCGTGGGATTCGGCGCGCCGCGCGTACCGGTGGAGGAGCCATGCGAACGCGGGCATGGCCAGGTAGAACAGGAAGTCGTTGGCGTTGCTCCAGGTGTGCATCATTCCCATGGGAATGGCGCCCTTCTCCCAGATCTGCAGGAGGAGCAGCGGGCGGACCCATTCCCAGACCCCGTGGACGGTGTCCCGGTTGAGCACGAGGAGAGCGGTGATCGTCAGTACCCAGTAGGCGGGCAGGATCCGCAGCGCCCGGCGCCAGAAGTAGCGCTTGACGTTCGGCTTCCGTTCGCCGGTGAGCGTGTACAGCGCGAACGCGCGGTACAGCAGGTAGCCGGTCATCACGAACCAGATCGGGAAGGCGACCGCCACCCGGTTCAGCATGATGGCCCAGACGCCGTTGCCGGTCGAGTGCATGTAGCTCCAGCCCTGCACGCTGGTCGCCACTCCGGTGTGGCCGAGGACGACGAGCAGCACGACGGCGCCGCGCAGTCCTTCGAGTTCCGGGATGAACTTCCGAGGCCGGTCCGATGCCGGGTCGGGTGCGGCGGCTCCCACAGCATCCCCGCCGGATGCCTTCGTTACCATGGGCGTTTCTCCCATCTCGCGCGACCCTGGATTCGACGGGTCGAGGCGAAGAGCGGATCGGATCAGACGATCCGTCGAGGCCGGCCGGCAGGCCGGTGCCGCCCGCAGAGCCGCGCGTTCCCCGTCACCGCCCTCGGGCCCATGTGGACCGCCTATGCCCGCCAAAGGTCCTACACTTGAGAAAACGATAGCATCGGCGTCGTAGAACGCGATAGTAGGCGACATAGGGGAATCTGACTTGAATAACTAGTATCGTGAAAGGCCGATCGAGAGCCTGAGGAGGCGGTCGATGCCCCACCCCGGAGAGTTCCGCGCGTCGCTGGGTTCCACCGGCCTGGAGATCGGCCGCCTCGGCCTCGGCACCGTGAACTTCGGCGGCCGCGTCGACGGGGCCGACGCGCACCGCCTCCTGGACCACGCGCTGGCGAACGGCCTCAACCTGGTCGACACCGCCGACATCTACGGCTGGCGCGTCTACAAGGGCCACACCGAGGAGGTGATCGGGAGCTGGCTGGCGGCGCGCCCGGGCCGCCGGGACGAGGTCGTCGTGGCCACCAAGGTCGGGAGCCCGATGAGCGACGACCCGGCCGACCGCGGCCTGTCGGCGCGGCGCATCGTCGCCGCGTGCGAGGCCTCCCTGCGCCGGTTGAACACCGACCGGATCGACCTCTACCAGATGCACCAGGTCGACCGCTCGGTCCCCTGGGACGAGATCTGGCTGGCCATGGAGCTGCTGATCCGCCAGGGCAAGATCCGGCACGTCGGCTCGTCCAACTTCGCCGGATGGGACATCGCCCTGGCCCAGGAGACCGCCGCGCGCCGCCGCGTCCCGGGGCTCGCCTCGGAACAGTGCGTCTACAACCTCGTCACCCGGCACGCGGAGCTGGAGGTGATCCCCGCGGCGGCGGCCCTCGGGCTCGGGGTGCTGGTCTGGTCGCCCCTGCACGGCGGCCTGCTCGGCGGCGTGCTGCGCAAGAAGGCGGAGGGGACCGCGGTCAAGTCCGCGCAGGGGCGCGCGGTCGACGCGCTGAAAGAGCACGGGACCGCCATCGCCGCCTACGAGCGGTTCTGCGCGGACATCGGGCGGGACCCCGCCGAGGTCGGCCTCGCCTGGACGCTCGCGAGGCCGGGGGTGACCGGGGTGCTCATCGGCCCGCGCACCCCCGACCACGTCGACGGCGCGGTCAGGGCGCTGGACAAGCCCCTGACCGAGGAGGAGACCGACCGGCTGGACGCCCTCTTCCCGCCCGTCGGCCGGGGCGGGCCGGCGCCCGCCGCGTGGATGAGCTGACCCCGCCTTACGCGATCTCTGCCGCTGGGAGGACGAGACAGGTGACCGCACCGAACCACCGGGACCCGCGCTCGCTGGCACGCGAGTCGGACCAGGAGCGCGACGTGCGCGAGCGGCTCACCCGGCTGCTGCGCGACACCCCGATCCCCGCCGAGTACCTGATCGACAACCTGGCGCTGTACCTGCGGCGCCACCAGCTCACCGATCTGCTGTGCATGGACGCGCTGTACCGCATGATCCTCGACGTGCCCGGCGTGATCATGGAGTTCGGCGTGCTCCACGGGCGGCACCTGGCCACGCTGACCGCGCTGCGCGGGTGCCACGAGCCGTACACCTCGGTGCGGCGCGTCATCGGCTTCGACACCTTCACCGGCTTCCCCGACGTCGCCGACGTCGACAGGGCCGGGCCGGGCGCGGTGGCCGGCCGGTTCGCCGTGGGCGAGGGCTACCCCGACCACCTGCGCGAGGTGCTCGACGCGCACGAGTCCGGCGAGCCCTTCGCGCACGTGCGGCGGACCGCGGTGGTCCAGGGCGACGTCCGCGAGACCCTGCCGCGCTATCTCGCCGACAACCCGGAGACCGTGATCGCGCTGGCCTACTTCGACCTCGACCTCCACGCGCCGACCCGCGCCGCGCTGGAGGCGATCCGGCCCTATCTGACCAGGGGCAGCGTGCTCGCCTTCGACGAGATCGCCTACTCCAAGTGGCCCGGGGAGACGGCCGCTCTGCGCGAGGCCGTCGGCCTGGACGGGGTGGCGCTGCGCACCCTCCCCGGCCGGGAGCCGCCCATCACGTACCTGCGCTGGGGCGAGTAGCGTCCGCGGCCTCCCGGGCCTCGGGCCGGCCGCGGCGGACCCCGACGAACAGGCCGTAGCCGTTCAGGCCGGCCTCCTCGTGCTCGACGTCGCATCCGGAGTCCTGGAACGCCGCCCGGAACTCGTCCGCGGTGAACATGGTGAAGGTCTCCACGGTGCGGAACGCGCGGACGCCCGCCGGACGGCCCACCGTCCAGCGCACGTCCATGTGCGCGGCCCGGTCCCGCCGGGTCGAGTGGGAGACCCGGGCGACGACCGTGTCGCCGTCCCGCACCAGGTCGGCCCCGACGAACCCCTCGATGAACCTTTCCGGCGGCCACCAGGGCTCGATGACCAGCACCCCGCCGGGGACGAGGTGGCCGGCCATGGCCCGCACCGCGGCGCGCATGGCGGCGACGGTCGGCAGGTAGGCGATCGCGGTGTAGAGGCACGTCACCGCGTCGAAGGCGCGGCCGAGGTCGAAGCCCCGCATGTCGCCGTCGTGCACGGTCACCCCTGGCAGCCGCCGCACGGCCCGCTCGCGCATCGCGCGCGAGAGCTCCAGGCCCTCGACATGGTCGAAGCCCGCTCGGAACGCCTCCAGGTGGGCCCCGGTGCCGCAGGCGACGTCGAGAAGGGACCGCGCGCGGGGACGGTGGGCGCGGATGCGCCGCGTCACCTCCGCCGCCTCCGCGCCCCAGTCCTTGCCGCGGTGCCGGTACGTCAGCTCGTAGACCTCGGCGTGCTCCGGGCCGAAGGCGGCGTCGCGCTCCGAGGCGGGCACGGGGTCTCCCTTCCCACCGCTAGGTGCTATATATAAATTAAGTAAATGGTACAGCCGAGCGCGAACGGCGGCCAGCTCCGGCGGCCGTGGACGGAGGCGGGCATGGCGGGCACGAACGCGGGCACTCGGCTGAGGGCGGCGCCGAGCGGGGAATCCGACGAGCTGGGCCGGCGGCTCGCCGCGTCGGCCGAATACCGGCCCCGCCCGGCCGGCGACGTCGTCGAATGGCTGGCCGGACGCCGCCGCAGCGTCCCGGTCGAGGTGACGCGCATCCCGTTCGACCGCATGGCCGGATGGTCGTTCGACCCGGGTTCGGGCGACCTCGTGCACGAGAGCGGCCGCTTCTTCACCGTGGGCGGCATCCACGCCCGCACCGACTACGGCGTCGTCCCCGACTGGCGGCAGCCGATCATCTACCAGCAGGACGTCGCGATCGTGGGCATCCTCGCCAAGGAGATCGACGGCGTCCTGCACTTCCTGATGCAGGCCAAGATCGAGCCCGGCAACGTGAACACGGTGCAGCTGTCGCCGACGGTCCAGTCCACGTCGAGCAACTACCTGCGGACGCACCGCGGCGCCCGGTCCCGGTTCGTCGAGTACTTCACCGAGCCCGGGCGGGCCCGGGTGCTGGTCGACGTCCTGCAGTCCGAGCAGGGGGCGTGGTTCTGGGCCAAGCGCAACCGGAACGTGGTCATGGAGGTCACCGGCGAGGTCGAGCCGCACGACGACTTCGCCTGGATGACGCTCGGGCAGATCCTCGACCTCCTGCACCACCCCAACGTCGTGAACATGGACTCCAGGACCGTGCTGGCCTGCCTGCTGGCCTCGGCCTCGTCCATCGTGCGGCCGGGCGACGGGGCCGCGGCCGCCTTCGCGGCGCCGCCGTACGCCTCCGGCGAGGACGCGTTCCTCTCTCCGGTGCAGGTGAGGAGCTGGCTCACCGAGCGCAAGTCCGCGTACACGCTCGCGACGCGCGCAATCCCCCTCGACTCCGTGGACGGATGGGAGCGGGGAGCGGATGCGATCCGCCGTCCCGACGGCAGGTACTTCAGCGTCGTCGGGGTGGAGGTCCACGCGGGCAACCGGGAGGTGTCCGACTGGTGCCAGCCGCTGCTCGAACCCCGCGGCATCGGGCTGGCCGCTCTCGTCGTCCGCCGCATCAACGGGATCCTGCACGTCCTCGCCCGCGCCGACCTGCGTCCGGGATGCCGCGACACCGTGGAACTCGGCCCCACCGTGCAGTGCACCCCCGAGAACTACGAGGGGGCGCCCCGCGAGACGCGCCCCCGGTATCTCGATCTCGTCCTCTCCAGAAGTGTCAAGGTGCGGTACGACGTGGTGCAGTCAGAGGAGGGCGGCCGGTTCCGGCACGCCCAGACCCGTCATCTCGTGGTCGAGGTCGGCGGCGGCTTCCCGGCCCGGACGCCCGCGGACTTCTGCTGGCTCACGGTGCCCCAGGCGATGGCGCTGGCGCGCCAGAGCTACCAGGTCAACATCGAGGCCCGGAGTCTCCTGCTCTGCCTGCACGCGCTGTGAGCGCCTAGTGGCGGCTGCGGCCGTACCGGTACACGGTCAGCGGCGCGAAGACCGCGACGAGGATCGCGCAGGCCAGGAACGCCCAGCCCATCTGGCCAGCGGTCACGGTGCCGTCCATCAGCCCGCGCATGGCGGTCGTCGCGACGCTGACCGGATTGACCTTGATCAGCGCCTCCAGCCAGCCGGGCATCGTCTGCTGCGGCACCATGACGTTGCTGGCGACGACGAGGATGAACAGAAGCGTCCAGCTCAGCGTCTGGGCCGCGGTCGGCGTCCGCACGCTGACCCCGACGAAGGTCCCGATCCAAGCGAGGCTGAACGCGAACACCTGGAGGAACAGCAGCGCCAGCACCACGCCGCCCACGCCGCCGTCAGGACGGAACCCCAGCACCAGCCCGAGCAGCAGCGGCACGACCGACGCCACCGCGTACCGCACGACGTCACCCAGCATCGCCCCGACCAGCACCGACGACTGCCACACCGGCAGCGACCGCACCCGGTCGAAGACCCCCTGGTCGACGTCCTGGTTCAGCACGATGCCGGTGTACGCCGTCGTCAGCGCCACCGCCATGACCATGACGCCGGGCAGGAAGAAGTGCAGGTAGCGGCCGGGCGATCCCGCGATCGCCCCGCCCACCAGGTAGGTGAACGAGAGCGTGAAGACGACCGGGAGCATGAGGGCGTCCACCAGCTGGTTCGGTGAGTGCTTGATCTTCAGCAGCGCGCGCCACCCGAACGTCATCGACGCCGACAGCGCGCCGGCCCTCGGCGGGCGCTCGCCGGGCGCCGCCAGCGGCCCCCGCGCCCGCGTCATCGGCTGGGACGTCGTCATCTCGCCCGCCTCCTCACTTCGCCGTCTGCTTGTCGCCGGCCTCGGCATCGGCTTCGGCCCCGTCAACGGCCTCGGCCTCGGCCTTCTCCGCCTGCCCGTCGCCGGTGACCGGATGACCGGTCAGGGCGAGGAAGACGTCGTCCAGGCTCGACTGGGCCATCGAGAAGTCGTCGAGGGCGATCCCGGCGTCGGCCAGTGCCGTGACGGCCCGGGCCGCCTGCTGCGCGTCGGTGACCCGCACCGACAGCCTGTGCGGATCGGAGTCCGCGCCCGGCTCCACGGCCAGGGTGCGGGAGAGCATCTGCTCGGCTTGGGCGCGCTGCCCGGGATCCTGGAGCCGCAGCTTCAGCGCGCCGGTGCCGATCTGGGACTTCAGCCTGCCGGGCGCGTCCTCCGCGATGACCTTGCCGTGGTCCAGGACCGCGACGCGGTCGGAGAGCCGGTCGGCCTCGTCGAGGTACTGCGTCGTGAGCAGCACGGTCGTGCCCCCGGCGACCAGGGTGCGGATGATGTCCCACACCTGGTTGCGGGCCCGCGGGTCGAGGCCCGTGGTCGGCTCGTCCAGGAAGAGCAGGTCCGGGGTGACGATGATGCTGGCGGCGATGTCGATCCGGCGCCGCTCGCCGCCGGAGCAGGTCTTCACCGGGCGGTCCGCCACCTCCGACAGCTCGAAGGCGTCCACCAGGTCGTCGGCCCGCTGCCGCGCCGCGGCCCCCCGGTGCCCGAGCAGCCGCCCCACCATCGCGAGGTTCTCCCTCCCGGTGAGGTCCTCGTCGATCGAGGTGGACTGCCCCGTGACGCTCACGCGGGACCGCACCGCGTCGGCCTCCCGCACCACGTCGTGGCCGAGCACCCGGGCCGTGCCCTCCGTCGGGCGCAGCAGCGTCGTCAGGATCCGGAGGAGGGTGGTCTTGCCGGCGCCGTTCGGCCCCAGCAGGCTGTGCACGATGCCGGTGGGGACGGCCAGGTCGACGCCGTTCACCGCCCGCGTCTCGCCGAAGGTCCTGACCAGCCCGGACGTCTCGACAGCGAGGGTCGAATTCGATCCCACGGTTGTGCCTCCCGTCGCCACCAGAAGATCAAGCTCATCTTAAAGCAGCAGCTTATATAAGTCAATGCCTAAGGAGCGTGACCGGGCGGCGCGCGCGTGCCGGGTGATCGGCGTCTTGCTGGCTTGAAAAAACTATAGTAGTGTCCGTTTCCATGGCTCATCTCGCCCGATCCGGGGAATCGTGATGCGACCACGCCACATTCTTTTCGCCGTCACCGGCGGGTACGGGCACATCCGCCCGACCTTCGGCGTCCTCGACGAGCTCTCCGCCCGGGGACACCGGATCAGCTTCGTGACCTCCGGCGACTATGTCGACGACCTGGCGAAGGTCGGCGCCCGGCAGATCCGCCACCGGTCGGTGTTCGAGGACGGCGTCGACCTGCCGGAGATCGTCGAGCAGGAGGACGCCGAGGCGCTGACGGTGAGCGCGTTCGTCAACGAGAACCTCGCGATGCTCAGGGCGGCGGAGAGCGCCCTGGACGACGACCCGCCGGACCTGGTCGTCTACGACATCTTCCCCCTGATCGCCGGGCGCCTGCTGGCCGCCAGGTGGCAGCGGCCGGCCGTGTGCGTCAACGGAGGCTTCGCCTCGAACGAGCACTACTCGGTGTGGGAGGCGCTCAGCGCGGTGCACGGGCACCGGCCCATAGTCGAGACCGAGACCTTCCAGCGGATGATGTCCGAGCTTCTGCCGGAATATGGCATCGACCGTTCCCCGGCGGAGTTCTGGAACGCGATCGAGGACCTGAACGTCATCTTCCTGCCGCGGTCGTTCCAGGTGAAGAGCGACACATTCGACGACCGTTTCGTCTTCGTCGGGCCGAGCTTCTCGCAGGGGCGGCTCCAGCCGGGATGGCGTCCGCCGAACGAGGACGACGACGTGCTCCTCGTGTCCCTGGGATCGACGTTCAACGGGCATCCGGAATTCTTCCGCAGCTGCGCGCAGGCGTTCGCGGGAACGCCGTGGCATGTCGTCATAGTGACGGGGAACGGCACCGACCCCAAGGCGCTGGAGCCGTTGCCGCCCAACGTCGAGGCGCACCAGTACATCTCGTTCATGGAGGTTCTCCGCCACGCGAAGGCGTTCATCCTGCAGGGCACGCTCGGCGCCACCATGGAGGCCGTCCACTGGGGCTGCCCGATGCTGTTCTTCACCGAGTACGCGGTCGAGGCCCGGCCTTTCGCCGAGCGGTCCGCCGAACTCGGCCTGGGACATGTGCTGCGGCCCGAGCAGGTCGACGGCGCGAGCCTGGTCTCGGCGGTGGAGGACCTGATCGCCGACGACGCCGTCCGCGGCCGGATCGCGCGGATGCGCGCCGAGGCCCGCGACGCCGGCGGCGCGGCCCGGGCCGCGGAAGTGATCGATTCGTACGCGCGGCGGGCCGCCTCCCCGTCGGGCGGCGCGTCCGGCGCCGTCCGCTGACAGGGCGGCGGTCGCCTCGTTCAGGCCGGTCGTAGCGGGAAGGGCGGTACACCGATGGCGGTCGTGGTCACCGGCGGCTGTGGCTTCATCGGCAGCCACCTCGTCGAACGCCTCGCGCGGCAGGGCGAGGACGTCATCGTCTACGATCCCGCGCCGCCGCCGCCCGACCTGGACTGCGGCGGGGCCGCCGTCCGCCACGTCAGGGCCGACATCCGCGACGAGCGGGCGCTGGCCGACGCCCTCGGCCCGGACGTGCACACCGTCTACCACCTCTGCGCCCTGGTCGGCGTCGACCAGTACCTCGACGACCCGCTCGAAGTGATCGACGTGGCGGTCTCCGGCACCCGCAACGTGCTGCGCTCGGCGTCCGCCGCCGGGGTGAAGGTCGTCGTCTCCAGCACCAGCGAGATCTACGGCAAGAACCCCGACGTCCCCTGGGCGGAGGACGCGGACCGGGTCCTCGGCAGCGTCGCCGCCGACCGGTGGTCCTACTCCGCGAGCAAGGCCGTCGCCGAGCACATGGTCGTCGCCTACGCCCGCCACCGGGGCCTGCGCGCCTCGGTCGTGCGGTACTTCAACGTCTACGGGCCGCGGCAGCGCCCGGCGTACGTGATCAGCAAGACCGTCCACCGGGTGCTGCGCGGACTGCCCCCGCTGCTGTACGACGACGGCTCCCAGACGCGCTGCTTCACCTTCGTCGAGGACGCGGTGGAGGCCACGCTGCGGGTCGGCGCCGCCGAGATCGCCGACGGCCAGTGCTTCAACGTCGGCAGCGACCGGGAGACCTCGGTCGCCGACGCCGTCCGGCTGGCGACCCGGCTGGCCGGGGCGGAGTTCGCCCCGATCCGCGTGAGCACCGACTCGGCGCTGGGCAGCGCCTACGAGGACATTCCCCGGCGCGTCCCGGATGTCGGGAAGGCCAGGGACCTGCTCGGCTGGCGCAGCCGCATCCCGCTGCGGACCGGCCTCGCCAGGACGATCGCGTGGGCCCGGGAGAGCCCGTGGTGGCTGGACGCCGTCGCGGGCGCGCCCCCGCGCCCGCTGGTACCCACAGGCGTCACGACGGCCGCGGACGGCCGGAAAGCGAGGGGACATGACATCGGGTGAGACGGCGGCGACGGCCGCGGGCGCCGGCGCCCTGCCCGCCCCCGCCGCCTACATGTGCGGGCTGACCTGGGACGGCGCCCTACTGTGGCATTCGGACCAGGACGCGGAGAAGATCTTCGCGATCGACCCGGCGACCGGCGGCGTGACCAGGACGTTCGCCTGCGACAGGGTCCGGGCGGACCTGGCCTACGACGGCGCCCGCCTGTGCCAGGTCGGCGGCCGCCCGAAGCGGATCGTCCTGATCGACCCCGACGACGGCGCGATCACCGGGGAGAAGGAGGTGCTCCCCGCGAGCGGCAGGCTGACCGGGATCGAGTTCGGGCCGGAGGGCCTCTACATGTGCCTGCGCGGTCCGACCGTGGTGCAGGTCAGGGACTACGACACGATGACCGTCGTGCGGGAGTTCCCGGCGGCGGGGGAGTCCCCCTCCGGACTCACGTACGCCGACGGCGTCGTCGTCTACGGCGACTTCGACGACGCCGTGCTCCGTGCGATGGATCCGGCGACCGGCGAGGAGCTTGGAGTCCTGCCCGTTCCGGGCCGCCCGACCGGGCTGACCTGGGACGGCAGCCGTCTCTGGTACTGCGACTTCCCGGCGCGCGCGATCCGTCCTCTGGAACTGCCGGCGATCCTCTCCGACTGAACCGGACTCCCGGGCGCGGGCCCTACTTCCCCTTCTTCTTGCCGACCACTTCGCTGATCCAGATGGGCACGAAGGGAGACGTGCAGTTCGGGGGAGTGGGGTAGTCCTTGAGCACCTCCAGGCGCTCACCGATCTCGATCGCGCGGGCGCGGTGCTCCTCGTGCTTGATCCCGATGTTGCCCAGGCAGTCGTTCATCGCCCACTGCAGGCGGTCCGGCGCGTCCTTCATCTCCGCCTCGATGACGTCGAGCAGCTTGTCGAGGTCGAGGGCCGTCGGGCTTGCGCATCACGCGCTCGATGGTCAGCGCCCAGCCGGCGCTCGCGATCACCGGATCCGCGTCGTCGAGCCAGGCCAGCCGCAGCTCCTCGGAGTGCGGGCTCTTCTTGACCACGTAGTTGACGAGCCAGTCGTGCACCTTGGGGGTGCGCGACTCGCGCAGCATCGCGTCGAGCTCGTCGCGCTCGAACGCCTTCGGGCGGCAGATCAGCGTCGCCAGCAGCCGTGCCGAACTGTCGTCGGTCTTCCAGAGCTCGCGCGCGAGGTCCTGCTGCGTCTTCAGACGCTTCGCGACGGCGCGCAGCTTGCTGAGGTTCACGGCGTGGTCGTCGCCGCGCTTCTCGTTCACCTCGCGCGCCTTGGGGTCCTCCAGCTCGGCCAGCTCGGCCATCACCTCGGCCACCGCCGTCTCGGCCATCCCGGTCTCCTGTGCCTCGTATCGCGAGCGTCTGACTAAATTGGCATAGTTGACAATTGCCGGAATATCGAGCTTAACATGGTGTGCTTTTCTCTTCAACTCTCCCGGTCATCGCCTAGAGGTCTTTCGCCTTCTTTATACGGACAGTTGCTATGTGGCGGATGGCGGCGTATCGGCCGATCTCATCCCGTATTCGAGAGCGCGGAGACGGCCCCGGCCGAGTGCCCTTCCCGGCCGCCATGCCGCCGGACGAGGGCGAACCCGGCACGTCGGCGGGTTCATTATCGTAGAGTCCGATGTCGAATTGACACATGCCGCCGACGGACCCGAAGGGGCCAGCGATGAGCGACGACGAGCCGAAGATCCCGCCGATGTGGCCGGTGGGGACGAGCCAGGAGTACATCGACGCGCGGATCGAACTGGCGAAGGCCGAAAGGCTGCTGCGCGACCGGGTCGAGGAGGTCGCCGCCGCGCGGCGCCGGATGCCCCGGGGCGCCGTGCTCGGCGACTACACCCTCACCGCGGGGCCGGCGGACCTCGAGAAGGACGAGCCGACCGAGCCGGTGACCGTCCGCGAGCTGTTCGGCGACCGCGAGACCCTGGTCGTCTACCACCTCATGTACCACCCCGACGACGAGGCGGCGTGCCCGATGTGCTCGATGTGGGTGGACGGCTTCAACGGCGTCGCCGCGCACCTGGCGCAGCACACCGCCTTCGCCGTCATCGGGAAGGCGCCGCTGCCGAAGCTGCGCTCCTGGGCGCGGCGACGGGGGTGGGACGAGGTGCGCGTCCTGTCCAGCCACGGCACGTCCTTCAACGCCGACATGCACGCCGAGCGCCCGGACGGGGCGCAGCGGCCCATGATCAGCGTCCTGGCCCGCGAGGGCGGGGAGGTCCGCCACTTCTACACGCTGCCGGCCGACTTCCTCGACGGCGCCCAGCGCGGCATCGACCTGCTCTCCCCGGTCTGGAACGTGCTCGACCTGCTGCCCGGCGGCCGCGGCGACTGGTACGCCGGCAACGCGTACGCGGGGCGCGACTGAACCACGACCCCGGGGCCGTTCGGTATATTTTTTCTTAGTACCGACCGATCGGGGGTCCCGATGACGACTCAGCCCGAGGACGCCGTCGGCGTGTTCCCCGTCCCGCGCGCGTGCCCGTTCAGCCTGCCTCCGGAGTACGAGCGGCTGCGATCGGGCGGGCGCGCGGTCCGCGCCCGCATGGCCGGGGGGAACTCGGCGTGGCTGGTCGCGCGGCACGAGGACGCGCGCAAGGTCCTCAGCGATCCGAGGATGAGCGTCGATCGCCGCCGCGAGGGGTTCCCCCGGTTCGCCCCCGTGACCGAGGAGGAGCGGCAGGAGTCCTTCCGCGCCTTCCGGCCGCCGATGAACTGGATGGACCCGCCCGAGCACACGGTCGCCCGGCGGTCCGTCCGCGCCGAGTTCTCGCCCGGGCGGGCGGAGGCGCTGCGCCCGCGCGTCCAGGAGATCGTCGACCGCCGGCTGGAGCTGATGGCGGCCTCCCCGCGCCCGGTCGACCTGGTGCGCGAGCTCGCCGTTCCGGTGCCGTCACTGGTGATCTGCGAGCTCCTCGGCGTGCCCTACTCCGTGCACGGCCACTTCGAGGAGCGCACCGCGCGGATGTTCAGCCACGCCACCCCGGCCGCGGAGCGCACCCGGGCGGCGCACGAGATCCGGGCCCTGCTGGCCGAACTGGTGGCGGACAAGGAGCGCGACCCGCCCGACGACCTGCTCGGCCGCCTCATCGCCGCGGGGCGGCAGGAGGGCACGGCCGACCGCGAGGCCGTCGTGAGCATGGCGTTCGTGCTGCTCGTCGCCGGGCACTCCACCACCGCCGACATGATCGCGCTCGGCGCCCTGACCCTTCTCGAACATCCGGACCGGCTCGCGTGGATGCTCGCCGATCCGGCCAGGACCCCCCTCGCCGTCGACGAACTGCTGCGGTTCCTGTCGGTCGTCAACGCCTCCACGGCGCGCACGGCGCTGGCGGACGTCGAGGTGGGCGGCGTCACGGTGCGCGCGGGGGAGGGCGTGGTCGTCCTCGGCCCCGCGGCCAACCGTGATCCGGAGGTGTTCGAGCGCCCGGACGCCTTCGACCCGGGGCGCGGCGGCGGGCGGCACCTGGCGTTCGGCGTCGGCAGGCACCGGTGCCTCGGGCACCATCTCGCGAGGATGGAGCTGCGGATCGTGTTCGACGCCCTCTTCCGGCGCCTGCCGGGACTGCGGCTCGCGGTGCCGTTCGACGCGCTGTCGTTCAAGGAGAAGGCGAACATCTACGGGGTGCGCGAGCTTCCGGTCACCTGGTGAGGCGCCACCGCCTCCGCACCGCCGCGGATATTGAACCGGCGAAGATCGTAGTTTAAATTCATATAGTGGCGTTCGCGCGCCGGGGTGCCCGGACCGGGCGCCGTCCGGTCCTGCCGCGGACGCGGACACGGGGAGAAGGGATCTTCCGGATATGCGTGTGATGTTCTGCTCTCACCCAGGTCTCGGGCACTTCTTCCCGCTCGTCCACCTCGCCTGGGCGTTCCGCACGGCGGGCCACGAGGTGATCGCCACGATCGCGGGACCCACCGAAGGCGCGGCCGGCTCCGGTGTGGAGATCGTCGACGCCGCGCCCGGGTTCAGCATGGAGGCCGTCAACAAGCGGCTGGCCCGCGAGCACCCGGAGTTCGTCCGGACGGTCGCGACCAAACCGGCGATCAACCTCGACGAGTGGGGGCCCGGGTTCGCCGCGATCAACCGCCCGCTGATCGACGGGATCATGGCGCTGACCGACGACTGGGGCCCGGACCTGGTGGTCTACGACCAGGGCACCACCGCCGGCCTGTTCGCGGCGGCGCGCGCCGGGGCGCCCGCCGTCCAGCGGAACGTGAGCGCCTGGCGCACCAGGGGCATGCACGAGGCGGCCGCGGCCCACCTGCCCGACGTCTGCGAGCGGTACGGCGTGACCATCTCCAAGCCGGCCGTCACCATCGAGGAGTTCCCGCCCAGCATGCTCGCCGGGGAGCGGCCGGAGGGATGGTTCATGCGCTGGCTGCCGCACAGCGGCGGATCGGTCGTCGGGGACCGGCTGCTCCAGCCGCCCGAGCGGCGGCGCGTCGCCGTGAGCATGGGCACGGTCGAGCTGCAGATGCTGGGCACCGGGACCATGCGCACGATCATCGACGCGGCGGCCGGCGTCGACGCGGAGTTCGTGCTGGCGCTCGGCGGGGTCGACATCGGCTCGCTCGGCCCGCTGCCGGACAACGTCAGCTCCGTCGGCTGGATCCCGCTGCACCACCTGCTGGCCACGTGCACCGCCATCGTCCACCACGGCGGCGGCGGGACGGCCCTGACGGCGATCGACGCCGGCGTCCCGCAGCTCATCACGCCCGACCCCCGGGACCTGTTCCAGCACACGACCCTGGAGGCGGTGCGGAAGCGGGGCATCGGGTTCGTGAGCGAACGCGAGGACGTCGACGCCGACCTGCTCACCCGGCTGATGACCGACGAGGGCGTCCGCGCCGCGACGGCGGAGGTCCAGCGGGAGATGGCGACGCTGCCCACGCCCGCCGAGACCGCTCAGCGCATCATCGAGCACCTGTTCTGAGTTCCGGGGAGCCCGCGGCCGCCAGGTCGGCGCGGAGGTCGGACGGCAGCAGCGGCTCGTCGAGGAGCCTCTGGTACCGCTCGACGAGGGACGTCCGGCCGGCGCCGGCGTCGAGCCACGCGCCCACCAGCCGCGGGCCCTCGATGTACGTCACCGAGTAGGCGCGCCAGAGCGGATCGGTGAGGAACCGCGTCATCCGCCGGGCGTGGTCCGGGGGCACCAGGAGCCACCGTTCCAGGTAGTCGGTGACCTCGTCGGGGTCGGCTCCGCGGTCGTGGAGCATGACGGCCGCGTCCTGGCGGGCGGGCATCAGCAGCCGGATCAGCCGCAGGACCTCCTCCACCAGCTCGCCCTCGACCCGGACGCCCGCGCCGGCGAGGACGTCGGCGGTCCAGCGGCCCCAGCCCGGGCCCGGCACCGCCGCGTCGGCCATCTCGGCGGTCCCCTCGGCCATGAGGCACTGCGGGGTGTTGACCAGCGAGATCAGGTGCTCGCCGTGCCCGGCGCCGTCGACGAGGCCGGCCTCCTTGCGGCAGTGCTCGGTGTGGTGCCCTGGGTAGGACTCGTGGATCGCCAGCAGCGGCAGCGCGGCGATGGTGCGGCCCGCCTCCGCGTTGAGCTCCACCCTCGAGCGGAACCCGCCGAGGTAGCGGTTGTAGGCGTTCCAGGGCTTGTCGCGCACCACCACGTACTCGACGCTCTCCTGCTCTGGCAGGCCGAACACCGTGCGGGTCATGGCGCGCAACTCGCCGGACACCGCCTCAACGGCCCGTGCCAGCCGGTCCGGGGGGACGGCGTTGCGCTCGTAGAACGCCGCGGTGCGGGCGCACAGGTCCCCGGGGCCCGGCAGCAGCGCGCCGATCGCCTCGTGGATCTCCGCGTAGCGGCCGGGGTCGCCGAGTTCGATGTCGACCTCGAAGTACGTCCGGACCTCGTCCCCGAACGGGATCTCCTCTCCGGCCATCCGGCGCGCCGCGCAGTTCAGCGCGGCGAGCTGCGCGGACAGGAACCGGCGCCGAGGCTCGGCCAGGCCGCTGTCCGGGAGCGCGGCGAGCAGCCGGGCGGACTGGGCGGCGAGCCCGGACGCGTCGGGCCTCGGCTCGGCGTCCACCCGGCGCGCCAGTTCCGGGTCGCCGTACCAGGAGTCGACGAACCCGTCCGCGAGCCGGCCGAACCGCAACCCGAGTTTCAGGTACTCGGTCACCACGTCGTCGAGCATCCGCGCTCCCTGGATCGCTGTGGTCCGCCGCCGTCACCCCGCGGGATCGTCCGGCGGGTCGAGCCAGATGCCGGCGAGGTCGTAGGAATGGCCGAACGCGGGCATCGGGACGGCGCCCCGCACGCGCTGGCCGCGCAGGCGCGGGACGACCGGCCGCTGGAACAGGACGGGCACGACCGCGGCGTCCTCCAGCACCGTCCGTTCGGCCAGGTTCCAGGCCGCGGTCGACCGCGCGGGCTCCTCGATCGTGCCGAGCGCCCGCTCGATCAGGCGGTCGACCTCCGGACGGCGGTAGCGTCCGCGGTTCGCGGAGTTGCGGGAGTCGCCCGACTGGAACATCGGCTGGAGGAAGACCCGGCCGTTGGAGGGGTGCCAGTCCGGCGACCACGACGAGGCCGCGACGTCCCACTCGCCCGCCGCCGCGCGGCGCGGATCACCGAGTAGAGCGTCCCGGGCGTCGTGGTCCAGCGCCACCAGCCGCACGGTGACGCCGGCCTTCTCCAGGTCGGCCGCGTACGACCGCGCGACCGCGGTGTCCAGGGCGGTGTCCAGGTGGACCGCGGTGAGCGCGAGGCCGTTCTCATGACCCGCCTCCGCCAGCAGCGCCCGGCATTTCTGTGCGTCACCCCGGCTTCCCGGGGTCGCGTAGAGGTCGAGTTCCTGGTGCGCGTCGTTGCCCGGCGGCACGACGGAACCGGCGATCCGCACCAGCGCACCGCGGCCGGACCGGCGGTACAGGTCGGCGATCGCCGCCTTGTCGATCGCGTACGAGAGCGCGCGGCGCACCCTGGCGTCGGCCAGCGCGCCGCCCGCCCCGGGGCTCTGCACGTTGAAGACGAGGTACGGGTCGAGGGAGAGGCCGAGGCCGTCGCCCGGATCGGCCGGCTCGGCGTCGTGCGGCTCGGCGACCGGCCCGCCCCACGGCAGGTCGGCCGCGCCCGACGCGACCCGCTCGGCGACCTGTTCCGGCGCCGCGTCCTCGACCGTGATCTCGACGCCGTCCAGGTACCGGTGCCGGAGCGGATCGGTGTCCTGCCGCCAGACGGGGTTGGGTTCGAGGCGCAGCTCGCGGCCCGGCACGAGACGGACCGGCCGGTACGGCCCGTTGCTCCGGAGGTTCCGGTGCAGTTCCGGGCTTCCGGGCAGGAACGCGTCGTACTCGGCCGGGGCGGGCGACGCGCACGGCAGGGCCATGATGGCGGCGAAGTCGATGGCCGGCCGCATGAGCTCGATGACCAGCGACTCGTCGTCCAGGACGAAGACGCCGGGGATGTCGTGGGAGTTCTGGAAGGCGGCCAGTTCCTCGGCGGTCGGGTCGTCGCGGCGGACCGCGGCGGCGTAGTCCTCGCAGTACTGCGCCATGCCCCTGATCGTGCTGGTGAAGTAGGGCAGGGCGGCGGGCCTCGTGAGCGGGTTGGCCAGCCGTTTGAGCCCGCGCACGACGTCGTGCGCCGTGACCTCCCGCGCGGGCGCGGTGTCCCAGAGGACGCCGCGGCGCAGGTGCACCACGTAGTTCGTGTGCCGCGCGCCCATCCCGGTGTTGTAGGTGGACGGGACGTCGGTCGCGAGATCGGGCGCCGGGGCGATCGCCCGCCAGTCGCGCAGGTCCGGCGCGGGGGCGTAGCCGAACAGCTGCCGGGCGAACAGCCTGATGATCTGGTCGGCGGGCGCCTGGTGGGAGGCCGAGGGGTCGAGGCGGTGCACGGGGGCCGGGCCGTGGAGGCGGAGCGTCCCGCCGAGCCGCGGCCGGTCCCCGCTCCACGGGGCGGTCTGGGGCCGCTCGGACACGGTCATGACATCTCCTCGCCGATGCGGGCCATGATGCCGATCGCCCGGTCGATCTCCTCGCGGGTGTTGAACAGGTGGGTGCAGACCCGCGCCGCGTAGTGCTGGTGCGGCGAGCCCGGGACGTCGAACTCGGTCCACCGGATCCAGATGCGGTGCTCCCGCTCCAGCCGGTCGGTGAACGCGGTGAACTTCTTGATGTTCCAGGCGGCCTCGGGGTCGCGGAACGGGTTGAAGGCGATGAGGGGGGACTTCAGCAGCGGATCCTCGCCGGGCGAGAAGATCGACTCCTTGCCGAAGGCCTCCACCAGGCGCTGCCGGGCGTGGTCGCCGAGCTCCATCGCGCGCCTCTCGATGCGGTCCCGGCCGATCTCGTCCCAGATCTCGCAGGCCCGCGCCAGCGCGGCGCCCCTGGCGATGCTCGCGCTGCCGGCGCTCTGCACGTACAGGGCGGTGTCGTCGCTCTCGACCGACGTCCTCGTCCGCGGCGGGGGACTGCCGATCATCGGGTACCAGGTGGAGATCACCGGCCAGAACGTCGGCAGCGGCAGCGGGTTGTACTCGGGGAAGACCTTGTTGCGCAGGTAGAGGATGCCGGTTCCCAGCGGGCCGCACTGGAACTTCGAGCCCGAGCAGGCGATGAAGTCGGCGCCGAGCGCCCGCATGTCCAGGTTCACGAGGCCGGGCAGCAGCGCGCCGTCGATCACGGTGGTCAGGCCGTGCCGCTGCGCCAGCTCGCACAGCCTGCGCATCGGCATCATCGTGCCGGTGAACAGGGTGATCCCGGCGAACGCGAGCACCTTGGTGCGGGGGGTGATGGCCGCCTCGAACTGCTCGACGATCTCGTCGGCCGTGACGTCGTAGCCGGTCGGCATGGTCAGCGTCTTGATCGTCAGGCCGTACCGGTTCCGGACGAGGTTGAAGTTGGAGAGCACCGAGTAGCACTCGTGGCTCGTGGTGACCACCTCGTCGCCCTCGTGGAGGTCGAGCCCCTGGATGATGCGGGCGACGCCCTCGGTGGCGTTGTGGCAGATCACGATCTCGTCCTGGTCGACGCCGAACGCCCTGCCGATGAGGGCGCGGTGCTCGTAGTAGCCGGACGGCTTGTAGACGTCGGCCAGCCCGCCCGTCCACTCGCGGGTCACCCGGTCCATCGTGTCGAGCACGTCGTAGGGCATCGCGCCGACGGTGCCGGTGTTGAGGTGGGTCGTGGTCGGATCCAGGGCGAACAATTCGCGGATGCTTTCCCACGGCGCGTCGCGGAGCCGCCGCGGCGATCCGCCGTTCGCCGTCCCGGCCGGGTCCGGGACGCTGCGCTCGCCGGGCTTCACGGACTGTGTCACGAGTGACCCCCTCCACCGTGCGGATGACCAGTCGTCCCCACAATACAATATGTTTTTGAAGTTATCTGGCCATGGGTCGCGGATGTGGGCATTCCGCGCGCCAGGGTCGGGATCGCGCGCCGTGTCCCGTTCACGTGGGTGCTGACCACGGAATATGCGTGTATGTGCGAGGCCTCGGGGGTGGCGGGGAGGGCGTCGGGCTCGGCCGCGGGAGGCGCAGGCGAGGGGCTGCGGTCGGACTCGATGTCCCTCTAGCGCTTTAAGAAGAGGTGGTAATCTTCGGCTGGGACAGGTGGGGCGCCGGCGGTGGCCGCGGGGCCCGGTGACGTGCAGGGAAGGTGATCGGTGTGGAGCCTCGTTACGGCGGTACCCTCCGCTACTTCGGGCCTGGCGGAATGGACCATGTCGATCCTGCGTGCGCCTATTACGCCTTTTCGCACCAGATCATCAGGCTGTTCGCGCGGCAGTTGTTCGGCTACCCGACGGCCGTGGACGAGACGGCCCTGACCCCGGTCCCGGACGTCGCCGCGGAGTCGCCGACGGTCGCCAACGGCGGGATGAGCCCGGACGGGCTCGTGTACCGGATCCGCCTGCGCCAGGGCGTCATGTGGGACACCGACCCGCCGCGCGAGGTCACCGCGGAGGACTTCGTCCGCGGCTTCAAGCGGATGTGCAACCCGGTGGCCGGCGCCGGGGCGATCGCCTACTACACGAGCACGATCAGGGGGATGGCCGAGTTCGCCGACGGCTACCGGCGGGAGTTCGCGGGACGGACCCCCTCGGCCGCCGACCTGGCCGGCTACCAGAACGCGCACGAGATCTCCGGGCTGCGGGCCGACGGCGACCGCACCCTGGTCGTCGAGCTGGTGCGGCCCGCCAACGACCTGCTGAACCTCCTGTCGATGATGTTCGCGTCCGCGGCGCCGCGCGAGTACGACCGGTTCGTCCCGGACAGTGCCGAGTTCATCGCGAACGTTCGCTCCAACGGCCCGTACCGCCTCACCGGCTACGAGAACGGCCGGTTCCTGACGATGGAGCGGAACCCGGTGTGGCGGCAGGACACCGATCCGCTGCGGCACCAGTACGTCGACGGCCTCGACGTGCGGATGGCGCGCGTCGACGACGACCGGGTGCGGGAGGCGATCCGGAGCGGGGAGGCCGACCTGTCGTGGGGCGCGCCGGTCATCAGCGAGGACCGCCGCCCCCCGGACGCGGACCGGCATCTCGGGTACGCGATGAACCCCTACCTCGTGTTCAACATGAAGAGCCCGAACGAGGGCGGGGCGCTGCGCGACGTCAGGGTGCGCAGGGCCGTCGCGTACGCCGTCGACAAGGCCTCCATGGTCAGGCTGCTCGACGACATGGATCTGGGGACGGTGACCCGGACGGCGCACACGGCGATCCCGCCGGGCAACTTCGGGCACCGCGAGTACGACCGCTACCCGACGCCGGGGGACCACGGCGATCCGGCGAAGGCGCGGGCGCTGCTCGCCGAGGCCGGGTACCCCGACGGCCTCACCCTCAAGGCGCTCTACCGCGCCGACGCCCCGCACGCCGACATCGCGCGGTACTACGCCGCCGACCTGGAGAAGGCGGGGTTCACGGTCGAACTGCGGTTGATCAGCCAGCCCGACGAGTACTACCGGTTCCTGCAGAACCCGGCCATGGCCGAGGCGGGCGAATGGGACGTCACGGCGGCGGCGTGGACGCCCGACTGGTTCGGCAACAACGGCCGCGCCTACGTCCAGCCGATGTTCCAGTCCAACTTCGCCGCCGGCACCAGCAACTACGGCGGGTACCGCAACCCCGAGGTCGACCGGCTCATCGAGGAGGCCCTGTCCGAGCGGGATCCGGTGCGCGCGGAGGAGTTGTGGCACCGGATCGACCGGCAGGTCATCGAGGACGTCGCGATCGTGCCCGTCCTGGCCTGCGAGCCGACCATCCCCCACATGACCAGCGCCCGCGTGCGCAACGGCCTGCCGCTGCCGCAGGTGGACCGCTGGCTCGACGCGGCCTGCATCTGGCTCGACCCGCCCGGCTGACGCGGCGGGCGGCGGGCCGCGGTCAGCTCGGCACGCCCTCGGCGATCGACATGACCGAGGCGGTGGGCAGGACGCGGGCGAGCCGCAGGCCGGCGGCCTCGAACAGCGGGTGCAGTTCCGCCTCGGTGCGTTCCCGCCCGGTGCGCGCCGCGAGCATCATGAAGTCCATCGGCTTGCTCTGGTGGGCCTCGTTGCCGGCCGGGACGATCGCGTCGACGGCGAGGACCCGCCCGTCCGGCTTCATCGCCCGGCGGCAGTTGCGCAGGATCGCCACGCACTTCTCGTCGTCCCAGTTGTGCAGGATGCGCTTGATCAGGTACACGTCCCCGGCGGGGACGGAGTCGAAGAAGTCCCCGTCGGCGACCTGCCAGCGGCCGGTGATGTCGCCGCCGTCCAGCAGGTGGTGGCCGAGCACGTGCTCCTCCTGGTCGAGGAGGACGCCGTGCAGCCCGGGGTTCGCCCGCAGCACCGCGCGGAGGAATCCGCCCTTGCCGCCGCCGACGTCGACGACCGTGCCCGCCGGGGGGAACGAGTAACTCCCCGCGACGAGGGCGTTCTCGGCCTCGGAGACCGTCGCCATCCCGTCGTAGAAGAGCGCCTCGGTGTCGGCGTTCTCCGCGAAGTATCCGCCGATCGTCGTGCCGAAGAGTTGCTCGAAGGTCGTCGCCTCGTCCCGGGCGACGGTCGCGGCCTCATGGCTGACGGTCCAGAACATCCGGTCGGTGAACATCAGGATCCCGGCGCGGGCGGACATCGGCGCGTCGGTGCGCAGCGCGTCGCCCCTGGCGGTCAGCCGGAACCGCCCCGGCTCGTCCTCGTGGACCACGTCCCGCGCCGCGAGCAGGCGCAGGATCCGGTACAGCGCGTCCTGCCCCGTTCCGGTGGCGGCCGCGAGTTCGGCCGTCGTGCGCGGGCCCGCGGCCAGGTGGTCGGCCACGCCGATTTCCGCCGCCGCGCGCAGCGCGGCGGAGTAGGTGAATCCCATCGCCTCCTCGAAGAGGAAGAGCGCGGACTGCTGCGCGTCCATCGGCCCCCTGCTCCCTTCCGGCGGCGGTCCGCCGTGCTCGACCCGGCCCACTACTTACTCTATGAATATAAAGTAACTGTGGTCGCGAGCAACGGTGAGCGGCCCCCGCGCCGATCCATCGTGGAGGATCCTGATGAGCTACGGAGCGGCGCACGCCGAGCTCTACGATCCCGTCTTCCGCAGCCGCGGGAAGGACTTCGCGGGGGAGGCCGAGGGGCTGAACCGGCTGGTCCGGTCCCGGTTCCCGGGAGCGCGCACCCTGCTCGACGTCGCCTGCGGCACCGGCGCCCATCTGGAGCACCTCGCCGGGTACTTCGACCACGTGGAAGGGCTCGACCACTCGCCCGCCATGCGGGAGGTCGCGCGGGGGCGGCTGCCCGGGGTCGCGGTGCACGGCGGCGACATGCGGGACTTCGAGCTCCACCGCACCTTCGACGTGGTCATCTGCATGGGCAGCGGGCTGGCCGAAGCGGATTCCCCCGGGCAGGTGGCCGACTCGGTCGCCAGGATGTCGGCGCACCTCGCGCCGGGCGGGGTCCTCATCGTCGAACCGTGGTACTTCCCCGACAACTTCCTCGACGGGCACGCCGCCGGGCACCTGTTCCGGGACGACGGGCGGGTGGTCTCGCGGCTGACGCACTCGGCGAGGCACGGGGCCAGGAGCCGCGTGGAGATCCGATTCACGGTCGTGGACTCGTCCGGGTTCAGGGAGTTCACCGATGTGATCGTCAAGTACCTGCTTCCCCGCGAACGGTACGAGGCCGCCTTCGAGCGGGCAGGCTGCGCCGTCGAGTTCGTGCCCGGCTTCTCGCTGGCCGACGGCCGGCCGAACGGTCCCGGGCTCTTCGTCGGCGTCCGCACCGCGGGAACGGACCCGGACAACGAAACTTGACTTTAATATAGTTATGGCTCGATGCTACCGCCATGCGGAGCGCAGTGGCCCACCGGATCGCCCTCGTCAACGTCGCCAACCACGGCAGCGTGCTCCCCACCCTGCCGGTGGTGTCGGAGCTGGTCCGGCGCGGGCACGAGGTCGGTTACGTGACGTCGCCGGAGTACGCCGGGCCGGTCGGGCGGACGGGCGCGACGGTGATCCCCTACGCATCGGGGGCCTCCGGCGCGGCCGAGGCGTTCGCGGACGACGACCCGGCACGGCCGCACCTGCTCTACCTCGCCGAGAACGAGGCAATCCTGCGGGCGGCGCGTGCGCACTACGCCGAGGACGTGCCGGACCTGGTGCTGTACGGGGAAGTGCCGATCATCGCCGGCCAGGTGCTGGCGGCCGCCTGGAAGCGCCCCGCGTGCCGGATGAACCCGGGCTTCGCCTCCAACCACGCGTACTCCTACTCGCGGGAGATGATCGAGGAGACCGGGGGCGTCGACGAGCGCACGCAGGGCGTCGTCGGCGCGAGGCTGGCCGCCCTGCTCGCCGAGTACGGCCTCCAGGACCGGGCCGGGGAGTTCGCGGACCGCGTCGAGGACCTCAACCTGGTCTTCATCCCCCGCGAGTTCCAGATCGCGGCGGACACCTTCGACGAGCGGTTCGCCTTCGTCGGGCGCTCGGCCGCGCGCGAGGAGCGGCCCGGCGCGTGGCGGCCCCCCGAGGACGGCGCGCCGGTGGTGCTGATCTCGCTGGGGACGACCTTCAACGACCACCCCGACTTCTACCGGCAGTGCGCGGAGGCGTTCGAGGGCGCGCCGTGGCACGTGGTGATGGCCCTGGGGGACCGGGTCGACGCGGGCGATCTCGGCCCCCTGCCCGCGAACGTCGAGGCCCACCGGTGGGTCTCCCTCCCCGCCGTGCTCGAACACGCGCGCCTGCTCGTCACCCACGGCGGCATCGGCGCCGTGATGGACGCCCTGATCGCGGGCCGGCCCATGGTCGTCGTGCCGTTCACGTTCGACGTCAAGCCGATGGCCCGGCGGGTGGGCGAGCTGGGGCTGGGGACGGTGGTCCCCGCGGAGGAGTTCACCGGCGCGCGGCTGCGCGAGGCGGTGGAGGGGCTGGCGGGCGACCGGGCCGCGCTGGAGCGGGTGCGCCGCATGCGGGAGCACACGGCCCGGGCCGGCGGCGCCGCCCGTGCCGCCGACGTGATCGAGGAGTATCTCGCGCGGGGGCGTTGACCGGCGCGAAGGGCCAACCGTAACTTTAAAAAACGATACTGATACGGGTCGGGCGTCGTCCCCACGAGAAGGAGTCCGCGATGATTCCGCTGTTCAAGGTCGCGATGGCGCCGGACGCGCTCGGCCGGATCTCCGAGGTGCTCGGCAGCGGCCGCCTGGAGCACGGCCCCAAGATGGCCGAGTTCGAGGCGGCCCTGGCGCGGCGCCTCGGCAACCCGCGCGTCCTCGCGGTCAACTGCGGCACCTCCGGCCTGCACCTCGCGCTCAGCATGGTGGCCGACCCCGACCGGTTCCCCGCGGCGGCCCAGCCCTCCGGCGGGGCCGGCCCGGGCGAGGTGCTGAGCACGCCGCTGACCTTCGAGGCCACGAACTGGCCGATCCTCGCCCACGGGCTGCGCGTGCGCTGGGTCGACGTCGACCCGGCCACGCTGACGATCGACCTCGACGACCTCGCCGCGAAGATCACGCCGGCCACCCGGGCGATCGTCGTCGTCCACTGGCTGGGCTATCCGGTGGACCTGAACCGGCTGCGCGAGATCGTCGACCGGGCGGAGGAGGCCCACGGATTCCGCCCCCTGGTGATCGAGGACTGCGCGCAGGCGTGGGGCGCGACCTACCGCGGGTCGCCGCTCGGCAACCACGGGAACGTCTGCGTGTACAGCTTCGGCGCCATCAAGATCCTCACCTGCGGAAGCGGCGGGCTGATCGTGCTCCCTGACGAGGACCTGCACCGGCGGGCCCGGCTGCGCCGCTGGCTCGGCATCGAGCGGCAGGCCGACCGGGTGCACGGCGACTACGACGTCGCCGAGTGGGGCTACCGCTTCCCGATGAACGACATCTCCGCCGCGATCGGACTGTCCAACCTGGAGATCGTCGACGGCCTGCTCGCCAGGACGCGGAGGAACGCCGCCTTCTACGACAAGGAGCTGTCGGGGATCGCGGGCGTCGAGCACACCGAGCGGGCGGACGACCGGGAGCCCTCGTTCTGGGCGTACCCGCTGAAGGTGGCGGACCGCACGTCCTTCATGCGGAAGATGGCCGACGCCGGGATCATGACGAGCATCATCTCCCGGCGCAACGACGCCCACAGCTGCGTCGCCGCGGCGCGCGGCGAGCTGCCGGGCCTGGACCGCGTGCACGACCGCGTGGTCTACGTGCCCGTCGGCTGGTGGCTGTCCGAGGAGGACCGCGCGCACATCGCCGACACGATCCGGTCGGGCTGGTGACGGCCCCGGCGGGCGGGACCCCTAGCCTCCTGCCAGCGGCGCGATGATCTCGACGCGGCTGCCGGGGGCGAGCTCGACGTCGTCCGCGGGCGTCGTGCGGGGCACCTGCTCGCCGTCGACGAGGAACAGGTGGTAGGGCAGCAGCTCGCCGGCCGGGGAGTAGAGCCGGTAGCCGGCCTCCGGGTGGGAGCGCACGAACGTGTCCAGGAGCTCGCGCAGGTTGGCCGCGGGCAGCTCCGAGCGCACCTTGCCGGAGGTCACGTTGTGCCAGCTGCCGGGGACGATGAGATGGGGCATGGGGCATCCTCACGGGTCGCGGACGCATCGGAAACCACTGGCGAAGCAGGCCCATCCGGTCGGGTCGCCGTGCAGGCGCTCGCTGGTCCGGGCCTGGAAGCGCAGGTTCATCCAGGAGCCGCCGCGGATGACGCGGAAGCGGTCCATCACGCTCAGCAGCGACTCGTCGCAGTCGGGCGACGGGCCGTAGAGCCGGCTCGGCGAGGCCGTCCACTCGTAGACGTTGCCCGCCATGTCCGCCACCCCGTACGGGCTGTCGCCGTGCGGGCTGAAACCGCCGACCGGCGTGGTCAGCGGGATCGGGCCCCCGTCGCTCTGGAGCGCCTTCCACCACGCGCGCCACTCGGCGGCGCTGCGGGTGGCGTCGCCCAGCCGCAGCTCGGTGGTGTTGGTCCGCTCGCGGGACCATTCGTCGCCCCAGGGCCACAGCCGGTACTCGGGGCCGCGGGCCGCCAGCTCCCACTCCGCCTCCGTCGGCAGCCGCCCGCCCGCCCACGCGGCGAAGGCCTCGGCGTCCTCGACCGCGATGTGGACGGCGGGGTGGTCGTCCGGCGGGACGTAGCCGGCGTCCCGCCCCGCCGGACGGCGCCAGGACGCGCCGGGAGCCCCCTGCCAGTAGTCGGCCCCGTAGACCAGGCTCCAGCCGCGGCGCTCGGCGACCGTCCGGTACCCGGTGGCCTCCACGAACGCCGCGTACCTGCCGGAGGTGACCGGGTAGCGGTCGATCAGGAACGGCGCGACCTCCACGAGCGTCTGCGGGGTCTCGTCGCGGAACCACGGGGTGGGGAAGGGCTGGTCCTGCTCCGCCAGCCAGTCGATCACCCATTCCGGCGAGCCGAGCCGGAAGGCCGCTCCTTCGACGAGGACCGGTTCCGCGGCCTCCGCGTCGCCGCGCATCGCCGTCTCGTGGTCTGCCACAGCGCCGTCCCGTAGACGAGGGTTCTCAACGAGCAGAAACTATATAAATATATAGCACCTGTGCCGGGCGTGCCACGCTCACCGCCCGATCCCGCGGTAGCCGAACCCGAGGCCGCGCAGCCGCCGGATCGTCTCCGGCCGGTAGTGCATGCGCCCGTCGAAGATCAGGCACGGCATCGCGACCCGCCGCCGCAGCCGCTCCAGGTCGAGGTCGCGGAACTGCCGGTGCCCGGCGAGGAGGGCGACGGCGTCGGCGCCCCGCACCGCCTGGTCGAGGTCGTCGACGGGGAAGCCGCCCACCTGCGACCGGATGAGCTCCTTCTCGGCGAGGGGGTCGAAGATCCGGACCTCCGCGCCCGCCGCCAGCAGGGCTCGGACCACCCCCGTGACGGGGGTGTTGCGCAGGTCGCCGGTGTCGTTCTTGAAGGCCGCGCCGAGAACGGCGATCCGCGCCGAGGCCAGGTCCTTGCCCATCTTCGCGAGGCCGTCCCTGAGGACCTCGTAGGCGTACTCGGGCATGGCGTCGTTGACGCGCCGCGCCGTCTCCACCGTCCGCAGCCGGACGCCGCGGTCGCGGGCGGTGCGCCAGGTCATCCACGGGTCCTTGGTCAGGCACGGTCCGCCGACGCCCGCGCCGGGCCGCAGGATGTTCACCCGCCCGTCCCCCTTGGGCAGCGAGTTCGCCGCGGCGATCACCTCCATCACGTCGACCTCGAACAGCGCGCAGAACCGGGCCAGCTCGTTGGCCATCGCGACGTTCGCGTCGATCCACCAGTTGTTGGCCAGCTTCACGATCTCGGCGATGTCGGCCGTGGGCACGATCCGGACGGGCACGTCCAGCGCCGCCTTCCAGAACCGGGCCGCCGCCGCCGTGCTGCCGGGGCCGCACCCGCCGACGACGACGGTGAGCTCGCGCAGCTGGGCCAGCGCGTCCCCCTCGGCCAGCCGCTCCGGGCAGTAGGCGAGGCCGAAGTCCCGGCCCTCCACCAGGCCGCCGCTCTCCAGCAGGGGGACGACCAGCGTGCGCGTGGTCCCCGGGGCGACGGTGCTCTTGAGGATGACCAGCTGGCCGGGCCGCAGCCGGGGTGCGAGCTGGCGGCACACCTCTTCGAGCTGGGCGGTCAGCAGGGCGCCGTTCCCGTCGACGGGCGTGCCGACCGTGATGAGCACGACGTCGGCGTCCTCCAGGGCGTCGTAGTCGGTGGTGCACGCCAGCCGCCCGCTCGCGACGAGCGGGGCCAGTGCCTCGGCCAGCCCGGGCTCGGGGACCGCGCGGCGGCCGGCCCGCAGCCCGGCGATCATCGATGCGTCGCTGTCGATGCCGACGACGCTCATGCCGCGCTCCGCCAGCGCCGCCCCGAGGCACGAGCCGATGTAGCCGAACCCCAGGATCGCGATCCGCGGGCTGGGAGAGTCTGACAGGAATTCCATGGTCGCCTCCGACGCCGCCGGACATAGTTACAATATATTACTAAAGTGATGTTGTCCCGGGCTGGCCTGCGAGACCCTCGCTTGGCACCGGGAATGCTGCTCGTGCGCGGGGAGCTTCCGGGCGGCGTCCTTGGAGTCGCCCGATCAAGTGCTATATGATAGTTAAGTGAGTGACCTCGCGCTCGTGACCTCCGGAACGGGAGATGGTGACCGAGGAACGCCCTGCCGGCGTCGATCTGTCCTCGCTGGCGCAGCGCCATGTCGACCAGTGGGCCCCCGCGGGCGGACGCGGCCCCGCGATCGCCCGCCTGGCCCGGACCGCCGTACGGCTGGACGAGGGCTACTGCCGGGCCGTGGCGGCGTACTACGACCGCGCGCCCCTGCGCGCCGACGACGCGGGTCTGCGCCGGCGCTACGCGCGGTTGAGGCGGCAGAACCTCCGGCAGTTCCGGTCGATCGTCGAGGCCGGCATCGAGATCGCGCCGTGGCTCGGGGAGGGGCAGCCGTACAAGGGGTCGCGGGACCTGCGCGAGAGCGTGCACCGGACCGGGAGGCTCCACGTCTACCTGACCAGCTCGGGCCACGGGCCGTCGCCGGCCGCCGGGGACCATCCGCTGTCGGGGCCTTCGGGCGTCGTGGTCGACGGCGTGGAGTTCTGCCACAACGACCTCTTCCGGGCCGTGCACGACATCTTCGGGCACGTGATGCTCGGCCACGGGTTCGGGCCCAAGGGGGAGTTCCTCGCGGCCTTCTGCCACATGCACACGTACTCGCGCGACGTGCGTCCCATCCTGTTCACCGAGCAGATCGGCCAGATCTGCTGGTTCTTCTACGGCCCGCACCTGCTGGACGGCGCGGGCGCGCTGCCGGGGCCCGGCGACCCCGGTCATCTGCCGCCGTCCCGCCGCCCGTACCCGGAGCAGAAGGTCTTCGCGTTCCCGGCGCGGTTCCTCGACGCGTTCACGAGCCTGTTCCAGCCCGAGAGGAGTCCGGATGACTGACGTGATGCCGCAGGGAGGGGGATCTCCGGTACGGCTCGCGGACCAGGCGTTCCTTCCCAGATCCATCAGGGACGACTTCCCGATCCTGGCGGGCGGGCGGGGCGGCGATCCGCTCGTCTACCTCGACAACGCCGCGACGGCGCAGAAGCCGCGCGCGGTCCTCGACGCACTCGTCGACTACTACTCGACGGCGAACAGCAACGTGGGCCGCGGCCACTACCGGCTGAGCATGGCCTCCACCGACCTCTACGAGGAGGCGCGCGAGACCGTCCGGCAGGCGCTCGGCGCCGAGCACGCCGACGAGATCGTGTTCACCCGGGGCACCACGGACGCGGTGAACCTGATCGCGGACGGCTTCGGCGCCCGGCTGGTCGGCGAGGGGGACCAGGTCGTCGTCACCGGGATGGAGCACAACTCCAACCTGCTGCCGTGGCGGCGGCTCTGCGAGCGGGCGGGGGCGGAGCTGGTGGTCGCCCCCGTCGACGAGCGGGGCGCCGTCGACGTCGCGGCCTTCGCCGCCGTGCTCGGCCCCCGCGTCCGGATCGCAGCCGTCGCCCACGTGTCCAACGTGCTGGGGACCGTCAACCCGGTCCGCGCGATGATCGCCGAGGCGCACCGGCGCGGTGTCCCGGTCGTCGTGGACGGCGCCCAGGCGGTGCCGCACGCGCCGGTGGACGTGCGCGGGCTCGACGCCGACTTCTACTGCTTCTCGGGGCACAAGGCCTACGGCCCGATGGGCACCGGGGCCCTGTACGGCAAGCGGGACCTGCTCGCGGAGCTGCCGCCGTACCAGGTCGGCGGGGGGACGGTGAAGGGCGTGAGCCACACCGAGCCGGTCCGCTACGTTCCCGTGCCCGCCCGGTTCGAGGCGGGCACCCCGAACGTCGCGGGAGCCGTCGCCCTGGCCGCCGCGCTGCGCTACGTCCGCGATCTCGGCTGGGACGCCGTGCGGCGGCACGACGAGGCGCTGGTGCGGTACGCGGTCGAATCGCTGGGGCGGATCGGCGGCGTGCGGGTGGTCGGCGACCCTGCCGCCGCGCCCAGCGGGATCGTGTCCTTCGTCGTCGACGGCATCCATCCCTACGACGTCGGCGGGCATCTGGACCGCCACGGCGTGGCCGTGCGCAGCGGCGTGCACTGCGCCAGCACCTTCCTGGACGACATGGGCCTGCTCGGAACCGTGCGGATGTCGTTCGCCGTCTACAACACCGCCGAGGAGATCGACGTCGTGGCCGGCGCCCTGCGCTCGGTGCGACCCGGCTCGTGGACCGCCGACCACCCGACCACGCGGTTCCTCTGACATGCGCTTCGACACGAGGCTGGTCCACCTCGGCCAGGAAGCCGACGGCGCCACCGGGGACGTCGTGCCGCCCGTCCACGTCGCCGCGACGTTCGAGCGGCGGGTCCAGGATCCGCTGCGCTACTTCTACTCGCGCGGCGAGAACCCGACGCGCGAGGCCCTCGAACGATGCCTGGCCGGGCTGGAGGACGCCCGCTTCGCCCTCGCCTTCGCCTCCGGGCAGGCGGCGGGGACGACGGCGCTCTCCCTGCTGCGCCCCGGCCGCAGGCTGATCGCCTCGGACGACGTGTACGGCGGCACCCGTTCGCTGTTCGCGCTGCTCGGCCGGTACGGCATCACCGTGGACCACGTCGACCTCACCGACGCGGGCGCGCTCGACGCGGCGCTCGGCGACGACGTGGACATGATCTGGGTGGAGGCGCCGACCAACCCGCTGCTCAAGGTCGCCGACCTCTCGGTGGTGTGCGAGCGGGCCCGGCGGGCGGGCGCCCGCGTGGTGGTGGACAATACCCTCGCCGGCCCGGCCCTGCAGCGGCCGCTGCGGTTCGGCGCCGACATCACCCTGTACAGCACCACCAAGTCGATCGCCGGCCACTCCGACGTCATCGGCGGCGCCCTGGTCTACGACGACGAGGAACTGCACCGCGAGCTGGCGTCCCACCGCACCACCACGGGCGGCGTGCCCGGCGGCATCGACTGCTTCCTGGTGCACCGCGGGCTCAAGACGCTCTCGCTGCGCGTGGCCCGGCAGGTGGGCAACGCGGAGGCGATCGCCACCGCGCTGCGCGGGAGCGAGCGGGTGGGCGCCGTCCACTATCCGGGGCTGCCCGAGCATCCGCAGCACGAGGTGGCGGCCCGGCAGATGTCGGCGCCGGGGTCGATCCTGAGTTTCGAGTACCTGGGCGATCCGGAGAAGCTCCTGGACCGGGTGCGGCTGTACGCGTGCGCGGTCAGCCTCGGCGGCGTGCGCTCGCTCATCGAGTGCCCCGCCATGATGACCCACGCCTCCGTGCCCCGCGAGGTCCGGGGGGCGCTGGGCATCTCCGACGACCTCATCCGGGTGTCGGCGGGCATCGAGGACCCCGCCGACCTGGTGCGGGACCTGATGGACGCGCTCTGAACTGCGGAGGGATGACACATGAACGACCTATCCGGGGGCCGCCGGTCCGGAAGCGGCGGACCCCTGTGGCTGGACGGCGGGACCGCGACCGAACTGCAGCGCGCCGGCATGAGCGTCGACGGGCCGTGGTGGACCAACCGGGCCATGAACTCCGAGGCCGCCCGCACGCGGTTGCGCGGGATCCACCAGGGCTACCTGGACGCCGGAGCGCAGGTGATCACCGCGAACACCTTCCGGTCCAACCTGCGGGCGCTCAGCCGCCTCGGCCTCTTCGACGCCGGCCTGGCGTGGATGGTGCACGCCGCCGTCGGCGTCGCCGAGTCGGCGGTGCGGGCCTGCCAGGACGGGCGGGCGCCGGACGCCGGCCGCCCGCGGATCGCGGGCTCGGTGGGGCCCGTCGAGGACTGCTACCGGCCCGACCTCGTCCCTCCCGACGACGAGCTGCGGGCCGAGCACCGCTGGCTGGCGACGGAACTGATGCGGGTGGGCGTGGACCTCGTCCTGGTCGAGACGATGAACTCCGAGCGGGAGGCGCGCATCGCGCTGGAGGAGGTGCGGCGGGCGGGCGCGCGGGCCTGGGTCGGCTTCGTGTGCGACGCCGACGCCCGGCTGCTGTCGGGGGAGAAGCTGACCGAGGCGGCCGCCGCCGTCGAACGCGACGGCGCCGAGGCCGTCCTCGTCAACTGCACCGGCCCGGCCGACAGCGAGACGGCGCTGCGGGCGCTGCGGGACGCCTGCTCGGGCCCGATCGGCGCCTACCCCAACATCGAGGACCGCGACGGCATCCCCCGTTCGGCGCACGTCGACCGGCACGTGCCCGCCGCGCTGGGGCCCGACGAGTTCGCCGACCTGATCGCCCGCTGGGACGCGGAGTTCTCCCTCGACGTGGCCGGCGGCTGCTGCGGCACCACGCCGGCCCATCTGGCCGCGGCCCGCGACCGGCTGCCGCGGAGCGGGCGATGAGGGTCGGCGAGGCCGCCCGCCGGGCGCGGACCGGCTCATGAGGATCCTCGTGACCGGCGGCGCCGGGTTCGTCGGGTCCCACTACGTGCGCCGGCTCCTCGGCCCGGAGCGCGCCGGAGGCGGCGCGCACCAGGTCACGGTGCTGGACAAGCTCACCTACGCCGGCAACCCGGCCAACCTCGACCCCGTGCGCCGCGCGCCGGGCTTCGCCTTCGTCCACGGCGACGTCGCCGATCCCGCGGTGGTCGACGAGCTCGTCGCCGCTCACGACGCGATCGTCCACTTCGCCGCGGAGTCCCACGTCGACCGGTCGATCCGGTGCGCCCAGGACTTCGTGGTCACCAACGTCCTCGGCACGCAGACGCTGCTGGAGGCGGCGCGGCGCCACGGCACGGCCCCGTTCGTGCACGTGTCGACCGACGAGGTGTACGGGCCGATCGGGACGGGGCGGTGGAGCGAGCGGGCTCCGCTGGCGCCCGGCAACCCGTACGCGGCGTCCAAGGCCGCGGCCGACCTCGTCGTGCTCGCCTGCCACCGGACGTTCGGGATGGACGTCCGGATCACCCGGGGCTCCAACACCTACGGCCCGTACCAGTTCCCCGAGAAGATCGTCCCGCTGTTCGTCACCGAGCTGCTCGACGGGGGGAAGGCGCCGCTGTACGGCGACGGGCTCCACGTCCGCGAGTGGCTCCACGTCGACGACCACTGCCGCGCCGTGCACCTGGCGCTGACGAGGGGGCGGGCGGGCGAGGTCTACAACGTCGGCGGGGTGCCGCTGACCAACCGCGAGCTGACCGGCCGGCTGCTCGCCCAGTGCGGCGCGGGCTGGGAGGCGGTGTCGTACGTGGAGGACCGCAGGGGGCACGACCGCCGGTACGCGATGGACTGCACGAAGATCGCGTCGGAGCTCGGGTTCCGGCCCCGCCGGGACCTCGCGGCCGGCCTCGCGGAGACCGTCGCCTGGTACCGGGACAACCGCGAGTGGTGGGAGCCGCTCACGATGCACGTGCCGCGGGACGTGGAGGTGAACTCGTGACGGCCGCGAACATCGACCCGGCCGCCGTCAAGCAGGGGCAGCGGGCCTCCTGGGACGCCCTCAGCGCGAACTGGGAGGCGGTGGGGGAGCGGTTCGAGCTGGGCGCGGCCGCGGTGACGGAGCGGCTGCTCGACGCCGGCGGCGTGCGGGCGGGCCACGCGGTCCTGGACGTCGGGACCGGGCACGGGGAGCCCGCCCTGACGGCGGCCCGGCGGGTGGGGCCCGCCGGGCGGGTGACCGGAGTGGACATCTCCCCGGCGATGCTCGACCTGGCCAGGCGCCGGGCCGAGGGCACGCCCAACATCGGGTTCGCCGAGGCGGACGTGGAGTCCATCGACCTGCCGGCGGCCTCGTTCGACGTCGTGCTCAGCCGCTGGGGGCTGATGTTCGCGGTGGACCACGTCGCCGCGTTCCGCGGCCTCGCCCGCCTCCTGGTCCCGGGGGGCGTGCTCGCCGCGGCGGTCTGGGGCGAGGCGCCCGGCGCGCCGACGATCTCGCTGGGCTTCCGGGTGCTGAGCGAGCGGCTCGAACTGCCGCCCCCGCCGCCGGGCACGCCGGGCCCGTTCAGCATGGCCGACCCGGAGCCGCTCGCCGCCGAGCTGGCCGCGGCGGGGTTCACCGACGTGTCGGTGACGGAGTTCGTCGTGCGGTTCCCGTTCGACTCCGTCGAGCAGTGCGTGGCGTTCACCAGGGCGGTGACGCCGCCGATGCTGCTGCGGAAGGTCGCCGAGCGCTTCGGGTCCGCGGACGACCCCGGCACGTGGCAGGCCTTCGCCGACGCCACCGAGCCCTACCGTTCCGGCGACGGGGCCTTCACGCTGCCGTCGACGGCGCTGATCGTCCGGGCCGCCGTCCCCGCCCGTGAGTAGCGCACTGCGCCGGGCCGCCGGCGTCACGGCGCGGGCGGCGGGCACCGGCGGGGAAGCGCGACCCTGCCGGGGCCGTGCTCGAACGTCGACATCACGAGCCACTCGTCCAGTTCGGGGTCGTAGAGGTTCTGGAGGCCGAACTGGAGGACCTGCCAGAAGGTCGTCGGGTCGCGCTGGTCGACGTAGACGTCGCCGAGCGCGATCGGGAACCTGAGGTACTTCCCCGGTGGCAGTTGCGGGGCGACGACGCCGACCCGCCAGTGGTTCACGTGGCGCTGCGGCTCTCGCTGCAGGATCTCCCGCCCGACGAAGCGCGCCGTCCTGAGTTTCCGGTTGAGCAGGCCGAGGTCGAATCCCGGGATTCGCGAGCACCGGTGGTCGCTGAGACCGGGCCATTTGTACGTCAGGGTGTAGAGGGAATTCTTGTAGATCAGGTTCGTGAACCAGATCGGATATCGCGGGCCGCCCGCGATCATCTGGCTGTTCCCGTTTCTCCCCGCCCAGGTGAACGGGACCGTGATGCCGAGATCCCGGACGATCCATTTTCCTGTCCCGTGGAAGTCCCTCGGGAGCTGGGGCGGTGGGGGCGTGCGCGGGCCGGTCTCCATCGCGGTCGCGGCGCCGCCCGGCGGCCGGGGTGCGGCGGCGTAGGCCGGCGGCAGGGCGGCCGGGACCATGGCGATCAACCCGGCGAGCGCCCCCGACGCGGCCGCCCGGTGCGAGCGTGTCCAGTCCATGACTCTCCCGGCCGCCGCGTCCCGCGCGGTTGCGGCGCGGCAGGTCGAACGCGGCGATCATCCTGCTCCTCCCCGGAGGCCGCGGGACCGAAGACCACAGGCAGGTCAGGGTCCTTCCTCGTCCCGGTACGGGATCGGCGCTGTCAAGGGCGAAGACCGCCGCCCGGCGGCACTTCTTAAATGTAGTAATTCGCCATAGTTGAGTGGCGATTGTGCTGCTTGTCTCTAGATCGGCCGGGTGTCCCCTCCGGCCGATCCCCCCGAGACCGGGCCCCGCGGCCCGCCTCCAGGAGGCAGAAGGTGCCCAGGACACGCTGGACCACCGTGACCGCTCTGGCGGCCACCGGAACACTGCTCACCACCGGCCTCGCGGTCCCCGGACGGGCCGAGCCGCCGCCGCCCCGCCCGCGGCCGCCGGGCGAGCACACCGAACTCCCCGACAAGGACGCGCGGCCGGGGCGGCTGGCCCCGACGAGCCGCCAGGTGGGCGCCGCCCGCGGCGTGACCGTGCGCTGGAACAGGCTCGGCACCCCCGCCTCGGTGACCGATGCCGGCCCCCTCGCCGGCGGGCTGTCCGGGGATCCGGAGAAGGCCGCCCGCGCGTACCTGGCCGGGCACCGGGACCTTTACGGCCTCGACGGCGCCGCCGTCGGCGCCCTGGAGAAGGTCGCCGTCAACCCGGTCGGCGACGGTGCGGCCGTGCTGCTGCGCCAGCGGTTCGGCGGCCTGCCCGCCGGCTACGACGGGCTGGTGGCGGTCGGCGTGGCAGGCGGCGAGGTCGTCTCGGTCACCTCCACCCTCTCCCGGGACGGCGCCGCCCCGGCGCCCGCCACGCTCTCCCGCGAGGACGCGGTGGCCGCCGCCGGGCGGGACGCGGGCATCCCCGCGTCGGCCGGCGACCCGGGCAAGGCGCGGCTCGTCGCGGTGCCCACGGCCGAGGGCGTCCGCAGCGCTTACCAGGTCACGCTCATGGACGCCTCCGGAGCGGAGCCGAAGGCCGTCACGTCCTACGTCGACGCCCGGACCGGCTCGGTGCTCGTGCGCGAGAACCTCGTCGACCACGACAGCGACAACCCGCGCTGGGCGGTGTTCCCGGCGACCCCGCCCGGCGACTACTCCTCCCGCGACACCAGGGAGACCTGGTGCTTCGCGCCCGCGGCGGGCTGCCGCCCCGTCGGCGGAGACCCCTCGAGCGGGCGGCCCTGGGACGTCGACCCGGCGACCGGCGCGCCCAGCGCGACGACCGTGGGCAACGCGGCGCGGGCGCACGAGAACCGTGCGAGCAGCGACCCCTTCACGGTCGGGACCCGCACCAGCGCGCCCAGGCCCGACGGGAACTACACCTACCCGTGGACCAACCAGTGGCACACGAGCAAGTGCGATCCCGCGACGCTGGACGGCCCGCAGGAGGCGGACCTGGAAGCGGCCATGTCCAACCTGTTCGTCCAGCACAACCGGATGCACGACTGGTCGTACCGGCTCGGCTTCACCGAGTCGGCCTGGAACATGCAGGCCGACAACGGTGAGCGCGGCGGCCGGGGCGGCGACCCCGAGCAGGGCAACGCGCAGGCGGGCGCGCGGTTCCCGACCGTCCGCGACAACGCCAACCAGATCACCCCGCCGGACGGGACCCCCGCCATCACCAACATGTACCTGTGGCAGCCGGTCGCGGGCTCGTTCTACCCGCCGTGCGTCGACGGCGACTTCGACATGAGCGTCATCGGGCACGAGTACACTCACGCCATCTCCGGCCGCATGATCGCCGGACCGGACGCGGGGTGGAGCGGGCCGCAGGCGGGCGCGATGAACGAGAGCACCTCCGACCTGTTCGCCATGGAGTACCTCAACGAGTACGGGCTGCGCCAGCCCGGCCGCACGCCGTACGTCATCGGCGGGTACGTCACCGGCGACCGGCGCGCCGGGATCCGCAACTACGACATGAGCCGGAGCCCGCTGAACTACGCCGACCTCGGGTACGACCTGGTCGGCACCCAGGTCCACGCCGACGGCGAGATCTGGACCGCCACCCAGTTCGATCTGCGGGAGGCGTTCGTCCGGCGGTACGGCGACGGAAGCGCGGCGTCGCAGCGCGCCTGCGCCGACGGGGCGGTGCCTGTGGCGAAGTGCCCGGGCAACCGGCGGTGGGCGCAGGTCTCGTTCGACGCGCTGCTGCTCATGGCCAGCGGCGCGGTCAGCTACGTCGACCACCGCGACGCCCTGCTCGCCGCCGACACGCTCCGCTTCGGAGGCAGGGACCACGAGATGATGTGGAAGGTCTTCGCCGAGCACGGCCTCGGGGAGGACGCCGCAAGCAACGGCCCCGCCGACGCCGACCCGACGCCGAGCTTCGCCTCGCCCCTGTCGCGCAACGCCCGCGTCCGGCTGGCGCCCCTCGGGGACGCCAGGGGCGCCAAGGTCCGCCTGTACGTGGGCGACTACGAGGCCCGCGCGGTCCCGGTCGCCGACACCGACCCGGCGACCCCGCTCGGCGACACCGTCGCGCTCACCCCGGGCCGGTACTCCTTCGTCGCGGTGGGGGCGGGCTTCGGGCACCGGAGGTTCACCGCCACGGTCGGCGCGTCGCAGCGGACCCTTCCGATCGCGATGTCCCGCAACGAGGCCGCGGGTGCCAACGGCGCGACGGCGACCGGTGACGGCGTTTCCCAGGCCGCGCTGCTGGACGAGACGGAGACGACCAACTGGCAGTCGGTGACGGCCCCGGTCGCCGGCCGCCAGGTGACCGTGGACCTGGCCGGCGACCGCCCGGTCAGGGTCGGCCGGGTGCAGGTCAGCGCGATGCTGCGGCCGTCGGTGGCGGGCGACCCGGAGGGTGCGGGCGGCACGCAGAACCGGTTCACGGCGCTGCGCGCCTTCCGGCTCCTGGCCTGCGACGCCTCCAAGGCCGACTGCGCACGGCCGGGCTCGTACCGCACCGTCTACACCAGCCCGTCCGACGCCTTCCCGGCCGACCGGCCGCGGCCCACGGCGCCCGACCTGATCATGCGCTCGTTCGACGTGCGGGACGTCACCGCGACGCACCTGCGGCTCGAGGTGGTCTCCAGCCAGTGCACCGGCGCGCCGGCCTACGCGGGGGAGCAGGACGAGGATCCGCGGTCCGCCACCGACTGCGGCACCGCGAGCCCGAGCGCCGGCATCGTCCGGACCGCCGAGCTCCAGGCGTTCGCCCGGTAGGCGGCACCGGCGAGGCGGGGGGCGGAGCATCCGCCCCCCGCCTCGCCGTGCGCGGCGGGCGGACCGGACGGCCATTCGGGCTTTGCAATGCCTGCCAGGGGCTTGTCCCCGCGTGCCCGGCCCGGGCCGGTCCGGTTGACGGAGCGCCACGGTGAAGCGACTTTCTGAAAGGAAAGTTTCCTTAGAGTTGGCCCGCGGGCCGGCTCCCCTCCGCCTCCGGGTACGCCGTACCTCCCCCGCCAAGGAGAAGCAGGATGCCAAGGAAGACCAGCATCGCCGTGGCCGCCGCCGTGACCGCCGGGCTGCCGCTGGCGCTCGCCGTGCCGGCGTGGTCCCACGGGTACACCACCTCGCCCCCGAGCCGCAGCTACCTGTGCGGGACGCACCAGGTCCGCAACTGCGGCCAGATCCAGTGGGACCCCGACGGCGTCGAGGGCCCGAAGGGGTTCCCCCAGCGCGGACCGGGCGACGGCAGGATCTGCGCGGGCGCCGACGGGCGCTGGGCGCCGCTCGACGACCAGCGCGGCGGGACCGGGTGGCCGGCGACCAGGGTGACCGCCGGCCAGTCCTTCGGCATCAGCTGGCAGTTCACCGCCGCGCACGCCACCACGTCGTTCCGCTACTTCCTCACCAAGGACGGCTGGGACGCCACCAGGCCGCTGACCCGCGACGCGCTGGACCTCACGCCGTTCCTCCAGCAGAACTACAACGGGCGGCCGCCGTCCGGCCAGACCACCCACACCGGGACGCTCCCGCAGCGGCACGGCCGGCACCTGCTGCTCGCCGTGTGGGACATCGCCGACACCGGCAACGCCTTCTACCAGTGCTCCGACCTCGACTTCGGCTGATCCGCGGAAAGCCCGGCCGGCCCGAGGCGGGCGTGCCTCCCCGCCGCGGGCCGGCCGGTGTTGTCACCGGGTAACACCCCCGGATACCGTGCTGTCATGACGAGTGCGGCGGGCCGGCCGGGGCCCGGACCACGGCGCGACCCCGGCCGCCGCCGTGCCCTGCTGGAGGCGGCCGACCGGGTCATCCAGCGCGAGGGCCCCGAGGCGTCCATGGCCGCGATCGCCGCGGAGGCGGGCATCAGCAAGCCGATCCTGTACCGCCACTTCGGCGACAAGAGCGGCCTCTACCAGGCGCTGGCCGAGCGGCACACGCGCAAGCTGATCGAGGGGATCCGGGACGAGTTCTCCCGCGGCGACCCGATCCGCGACCGCACCCGCTCCACCATCGACACCTACCTGGCGACGATCTCCAAGAACCTCAACCTCTACCGGTTCCTCATGCACCGGGCGAGCGCCGAGGACACCGCCACGCACAGCGCGATGAGCACCATGATCCGGGACGTGAGCCGCGAGCTGGCCGAGGTGATGATCGCCGAGGGGGAGATGGCGGACCGGACCCGCGCCTACGTGTGGGGGCACGCGATCGTCGGCATGGTGCAGACGGCGGGCGACTGGTGGCTCGACCACGCCGACGACGTGCCGCGCGAGGCCGTCGTGGACGGCCTCGTCGACCTCGTCCTCGGCGGGCTGCCCGCCGCCGCGTCCGAAGCCCGCGGCCCCCGGCCGCCCGACGACCCGCGATCCCCGAGGTGACCGTGCAGACCCCTGTGCAGACCCCCGCGCAGCCCCGGCCCCAGGGCGCCCAGCGGCCCGAACCGGCCGTGCTCACCGAGGAGCGGCCCTGGGGCCGCTTCGAGCGGTTCACCCTCAACGAGCCCTCCACCGTGAAGATCATTCACGTGGAGCCGGGGCAGCGGCTCAGCCTCCAGCGGCACCGGGACCGCGACGAGCTGTGGGTCGCGCTCGACCCGGGCGCGGTGTTCGAGGTGGCCGGGCGGCGCATCCTGCCGGAGGTGGGGGAGCGGGTGCTGATCCGCGCCGGGGACGCCCACCGGCTCGGCTCGGACGGCCCGGCCGTGCGCGTCATGGAGATCGCCTTCGGCCGGTTCGACGAGGACGACATCGAGCGCCTCGAAGACGCCTACGGCCGCGCCTGACCCCCGTCCTCCGGCGCCCGTCCCTCCACGGGCGGGGCCGTCGCGCCGGCGCCGTCGGCGAAGTGGCAGGCCACCGCCTGGGGCGGCCCGCCCCGCGGGACGAGCGCGGGCGTCTCCCGCTCGCAGACGCCGGCGGCCATGTAGCAGCGGGTCCGGAACCGGCACCCGCTCGGCGGCTCGGCCGGCGACGGCACCTCCCCGCGCAGCACGATCTCGCCCGCGTCGTCGTCCGGCCGGTCGCGGACGGACGGCGCCGCCGACAGCAGCGCCCGGGTGTAGGGGTGCTGCGGGTCGCCGAACACCTCGGCGGCCGGGCCCTGTTCCACGATCGTCCCGAGGTACATCACGGCGACGTCGTCGGCGATGTGCCGGACGACGTCCAGGTCGTGGGAGATGAACAGGTACGCCACGCCCAGCTCGGACTGCAGGTCGGCCAGCAGGTTGAGGATCTGCGCGCGGACCGACACGTCCAGCGCGGACACCGCCTCGTCGCACACCAGGAGCTTCGGCCTCAGCGCCAGGGCGCGGGCGATCGCGACGCGCTGGCACTGGCCGCCCGACAGCTGGTGCAGGTGCCGGGGGCCGTGCTCGGGGCTCAGGCCCACCAGATCGAGGAGCCGGGCGACCTCGGCGTCCTCCCGGTCGCGCGGCACGATCCCGGAATGGACGCGCCAGCCCTCGGCGATGACGTCGGCGACGGTCATCCTCGGATTCAGCGACGTGTAGGGGTCCTGGAACACCATCTGCAGGTCGCGGCTCATGCGGCGGCGGCGCCGCGGCGGGACGGACGCCAGGTCCGCCCCCGCGAACTCGATCGACCCGGCGAACGCGGGGCGCAGCCCCACCACGGCCCGCGCCAGCGTCGACTTGCCGCAGCCCGACTCGCCGACGACGCCGAGCGTCCGCCCGGCCCGCACGGTCAGGTCGAGGCCGGCGACGACGGGCACCCGGCGCCGCCCGAACCCGTGGCGGCCGGGGCGCTCGTACCCCGCCTCCAGGCCGCTGACCTTGAGCACGACCTCGGTGTCCTGCGCGGTGGCCGTCATCGGGGCTCCTCGCTGTGCTGGGAGGCGACGACCTCCGCGGAGTGGTGGCAGGCGACCGCGCGGTCGCCGTCCCCGGCGAGCGGCGGGTCCTCGGTGCGGCACCGGTCGGTCGCGAACGGGCAGCGCGGGTGGAACGCGCAGCCGCCGGGACGGTGCCGCGGGTCCGGCGGGACGCCGTCGATCGGCTTGAGGCGACCGCCGGACCCGGCGTCCGGCATGGCCTCCAGCAGGCCGAGCGTGTACGGGTGGGCGGGACGGGTGTAGACGGCGTCCAGCGGGCCCCGCTCCACGATCCGCCCGGCGTACATGACCGCGACGTCCTGCGCGACCCGCGCCACCACGCCGAGGTCGTGCGAGACCAGCAGCGTCGCGAGGTCGGCCTCGCGCTGCCGGCGCGCGAGCAGCCGCAGGATCTGCGCCTGCACGGTGACGTCGAGCGCGGTGGTGGGCTCGTCGGCGAGCAGCACCGACGGGCCCAGCGCGAGCGCCATCGCGATCACCGCGCGCTGCCGCATGCCGCCGGAGAACTCGTGCGGGTGGTCGCCGTACCGGGACTCGGCGGCGGCGATGCCGACCTCGCGCATCAGCGCGACCGCCCGTTCCCGGGCCTCCCGCCGGCCGAGGCCGAGGCGCCGCCGGAAGGGCTCGGCGATCTGCGGGCCGACGGCGAAACCGGGGTTCAGCGCCGCCATCGGGTCCTGGAAGATCATCGCGACGCGGCTGCCGCGGGTCTCGCGCCAGCGCCGGGCGGAGAACCCGCCCGTGTCCTCGCCGTCCAGGACGACCGAGCCCGAGGTGACCTGCGCGCCGGGCGGCAGCAGCCCGATGAGCGCGAGGGAGGTCAGGCTCTTGCCGCTGCCGGACTCGCCCACCAGGGCGAGCACGCGGCCGCGCCGCAGCCGCAGGTCGACGCCCCGCACGACCGGCGTGACCTGCCGGCCGGAGCGGAACCCGATGTGCACGTCGCGCAGCTCCGCGGCCACGTCCCCCGGGGCGGGGGCGTCCGCGTGGTCGACGGCTGGAACGGTCATGTGCGTCTCCATGGGATGTGCGCCATCAGATCTGGGAGCGCGGGTCGGTCAGGTCGCGGAAGGCGTCGCCCACGAGGCCGACGCCGGTGACGACGGCGGCCAGCGCGATCGCCGGCATCGTGGAGATCCACCAGGCCGACCCGAGGTAGTCGCGGCCCGCCGAGACGGTCGCGCCCCACGACGCCTGGTCCGGCGGGATGCCGAGGCCGAGGAAGCTCAGCGACGCCTCCGCCACCATGACCAGGCCGATCTGCACGGTCGCGGCGACCAGCAGCGGCTGCCAGCACGACGGCAGCACGTGCCGGAACAGGATCCGCGCGTGCCCCGCGCCGAGCACCCGCGCCGAGTCGACGAACTCCAGGTCCCGGGTCGCGAGCGCGGACGCCCGCACCACCCGGGCGAAGATCACCCAGCGGGTCACCGCCAGCGTGATGACGATGTTGGTGACGCTCGGGCCGAGGACGCCCGCGATGAGGATGGCCAGCAGGATCGACGGGAACGCCAGCTGCACGTCCCCGAACCGGGACAGGACGCTGTCGGTCCACCCGCCGAAGTAGCCGGACACCAGTCCCGCCACCAGGCCCACGGCGCCGCCGATGAGCACGGTGGCGGCGCCGACCAGCAGCGACACGCGGCTTCCGGCGAGCAGGGCGGTCAGCATGTCGCGCCCGACCTGGTCGGTGCCGAGCCACGCGACCGACCCGTCCCCGAGCCGGGAGCCCGGCGCCAGCAGCCGGTGCGGCAGGTCCGTCGCGGCCGGGTCGTAGGGCATCAGCATCGGCCCGAACACGGCCGCCAGGACGAACAGCCCGACGATTCCGAGGCCCGCCCACGCCCGCGCGGGCAGCCTCCTGCGCCGCCGGACCGCGGGAACCGGGATCGCGGCGGGAGCGATGGCACTCATGCGTCCTCCTTGCGGGGGACGATCCCCCGCGCCCCCTGGTTCACTGCGTTCATGCGTTCTTTTGGTGGGGGGGCGACCCCCCACGCCCCCCGGTTCGCTGCGCTCATGCGTTCTCCGGGGTGAGTCGTGGATCGAGGGCGACGCACAGGACGTCCACGAGGAGGTTCAGCGCGATGTAGGAGACCGTGATCGTGACGATCGCGGCCTCGACGACGGCGTAGTCGCGGTTGGTGATCGCGTCCACCATCAGCGAGCCGATGCCCGGCCAGGAGAACACGACCTCGATGATCACCGCGTTGGCGATGAAGTTGCCCATCAGCAGCCCGAGGACGGTGACGACCGGCAGCGCGATGTTGCGCGCCACGTGCACGTACATCACGGCGCCCTCGCCGGTGCCCTTCGCGCGGGCGGTGCGGACGTAGTCCTTGCCGCTCTCCTCCAGCGCGCCGTTGCGGACGAGCCTGGCCAGCCATCCGACGAACGGCAGCGCCAGCGTCACCGAGGGCAGGATCACCGCCTCCGGGCCGCCGCCCGCCGTGCTCGGCAGCCAGTTCAGCTGCCGGGCGAACAGCAGGATCAGCACGATGCCGAGCCAGAACGACGGCACCGCCTGCCCGACCAGCGAGCCCGTCGAGACGAGCAGGTCGAGGATCTTGCCGGGCCGCCGCGCGCACAGCATGCCGAGCGGGTAGCCGGCGGCGAGGGTGATGACCAGCGCGAGCGCGGCCAGCGTCAGGGTGGCGGGGAACCGGTCCAGGACGGCGCCCATCGCGCCGCCGCCGAGCCGCCACGAGTCGCCGAAGTCGCCGCGCAGCACCTCGCCCATGTGCGCGAGATACTGCTGCCAGAGCGGCTCGTCCAGCCCGAAGTCGGCGCGGACGGAGGCGAGCTGCGCGGGGCTGGCGTCCGGCCCGAGGATCAGCGTCGCGGGATCGCCGGGGACGACGCGCACGACGAGGAACACGACCGAGATGGCGCCCCAGGCCACGATCAGGGCCTGCCCGGCCCGCCTCAGCAGGAACCGTCCCATCAGGCGCCTCCGTTCGCGGTCCGCGACGAGGCGCGGACGACCAGTTCCGCGGGCAGCAGGGTCTGCCGCGGGGAGCCCGCGCCGGACTCGCCCGACATCCGTTCGAGGAGCCGGTCCACCGCGGCGGCGCCGACGCCGGCGGCCGGCAGCCGGACCGTGGTGAGCGGCGGCGCGAGGTAGGCGGCGAACGGGTGGTCGCCGTGCCCGGCCACGAGGACGTCGCCGGGGATGCTCAGCCCGTGCTCGGTGAGCGCCCGGTACATGCCGAGCGCGAAGTAGTCGTTGCCGGCCAGGACGGCGGCGCCCGGCCCCACGCGGCCGGCGAGCTCGCGGCCGATCTCGTAGGAGTCCTCCGGGTCCCACGGCTGCGAGCTGGCCTCGCGGCGCCGGGTCGGCACCTTCACCATGTGGTCGTCGCGCACCGCGATGCCGTGCTCGTCGAGCACCGCCCGGAACCCCCGGACGCGTTCCGCCACGGGCGAGATGTCCAGGTCCTCCTCGACGAGGTACAGGTCGCGGGCGCCCTCGGCGACGAGGTGCTCGGTGGCGCGCCGCGCGCTGTCGTAGTAGTCGACGCCGACGAGGTCGGTGTCGAGCCCGGGCAGGTCGCGGTTGACCAGGACGACGGGCGTCCCGGACTTGCGGAGCCGGTCCCAGTGGTCGATCCCGTGCTGGACGGGCACCGCGAGGACGCCGTCCACGCCCCAGCGCATCAGCTCGTCCACGACGCGCTTCTCGTTGTCCACGCTGTCCTCGGTGACCATCAGCATCAGCGAGTAGCCGTGGACCCGGCCGCGCTCCTCGATCGCGCTGATCAGGCGCGTGTAGAAGGGGTTGGACGGGTTGGTGATGACCAGGCCGAGGGTCATCGCGTTGCCCTGCACGAGGGACCGCGCCATCGTGTTCGGCACGTAGCCGAGGCGGTCGGCCTCGGCCCGCACCCGCTCGCGGGTCTCGGGGCTGACCGCGTCCTTGCCGGCCAGGGCGCGGGACACCGTGTTGACCGACAGGTCGAGGGCGGCGGCGATGTCCCGCAGGGTGGCCCTGCGGCGGGGTGTCATGGGTTCCTCCTGACCGTGGACAGGTCCGGCTGGTTGTTCGCCGCCGGGGTGAAGCCGGTGAGCCCGGTCCGCAGCCCGTAGGCGGTGGTGAGCGCGGCGGGGAAGATCCCTACCGCGTCGTCCCAGATCGTCTTGCAGGCCCGCCCGTACAGCTCCTCGCGCCGCTCGGGCTCGGCGGCCTGCCCGGCCTCGGCGAGCACCGCGTCCAGCCCGGGGTTGCGGTAGCCCATCCGGTTGGCCTTGGAGGTGTAGAGCCGGCCGAGGGTGAACGCGGCGTCGCCGGTCGTCACGGTGTTGGTCTGCAACTCCATGTCCCAGTCGAGGGAGTTGAGGCGCTGCAGCCACTGGGCCTTCTCGATGCTCTGCGGCCTGACCTTCACCCCGATCCGCGCCCACGCCGAGATCATCGACTGGGCCAGCTCGCGGGCGAGGGGCCCGGTGGCGTCGAACCACATCATCGTGGTCTCGAAGCCGTCGCCGAGGCCCGCGGCGCGCAGCGCCGCGCGGGCCGCGCCCGGGTCGTGCTGATACGGCGCCTGCTCGGCGTGGCCGAAGACGGTCGAGGGGATCGGGGCGCGCATCTGCTCGGCGCCCGCGCCGAACAGCTTCCCGACGATCTCCTCCATGTCCAGGGCCTGCCACATCGCCCGCCGGACCCGCGGATCGGTGAACGGCTTGCGGCCGCAGTTGAACCACGTGAGGTAGTAGGTCCAGCTCGGCACCGTCTGGACCCGGACCCCGCGCCGCCCCCGCACCTCGCGGAGCTGGTCGGACGGGACGGGCCACAGAAGGTCGACGTCCCCGTTGCGCAGGGCCGTGATCGCGCTGGAGGTCTCGGCGATGAACGGCATCGAGATGCCGGGCAGCCCGGCGGGGCCTCCCCAGTACCCGTCGAACCGGGCCAGCTCCACGTTGGTCGACGGGGTGAACCCCGTCACGCGGAACGGGCCCGAGCCCACCGGGCGGCGCTTCTGCGCCGGGTCGGCCACGCGCCGGGCCGGCACGATGAACAGCAGTGTCAGGTTCACCGGCAGCGTGCCCATCGGACCGTCCGTCACGAACGTGACCCGGTGGTCGCCGTCCGCCCGCGCGGACTTCACCGTGGCCCACAGCGCGGTCTGCGCCGACTTCACGGCCTTGGTGCGCTCCACGCAGGCGACGACGTCCCGCGCGGTCAGCGGGCTCCCGTCGTGGAAGCGGACGCCGGGACGCAGGTCGAACACCCACGTCGTGTCGTCCGTCCGCCGCCACGACGTCGCCAGGCCGGGCGCGAGCCGCCCGCCCTCGTAGCGGACGAGCGTGTCGAACACCAGCCGCTTGACGATCAGCGACGCCTCGTCGACCGCCGTCCCCGCGTTGTAGGGGTCGAGGTCGGTGACCGGCTGCCCGAACGCGGCGCGCAGCGAGCCGTCCGGGGCGGCCGCCGCCCCCGGCGTCGCGCAGCCGCCGAGCGCCACGGCGGAGGCGGCCAGGCCGGTCAGGGCGAGGAACTCGCGCCTGCGCACGTCCATGACGGCTCCTCTCAGCTCTTCAGCGCGAGGTAGATCATGACCTTCGCCGACGCCTCGCCGCCGTCCTCGCCCTCGACGGCGCCCTTCAGCCGCAGCCAGCCGCCGAAGCCGGACGACTCCCAGGTGACGAGGTCGCCGGCCACCTCCCGCTCGGGGTCCAGGTCGCACCAGTGCAGGCCGTCGGGGGAGACCTGCGTGGTGACCCGCATCAGGGTCCCGGTACCGGTCCGCTCCAGCGTCCGGACGAACCAGCGGGCCTCCGCGGCCCACGCCACCTCGTACGGCTCCGTCGCGAAACCGCCCGCGAGGGTGCGGTTGCGCTCCAGTACCGCCGTGAACGACTCGCGCATGCTCTGGGGGCTCCTCACCAGTCGACCGAGATCAGGACGGAGTCCAGGTACAGGAAGTTGCGCACGTCGGTGTGCGTCCTGACCGAGACGTAGAAGTTCAGCAGGTTGCCCAGGGAGCCGTACTCCTCCTCGTACGGCGGCACCGGCACGTCGCGCATGTCGTAGACGGTGTCGTTCACCTGCAGTTCGATGTTCGAGCGCGTGCTGGTGTCGATCACCCAGCGCACGTAGTGCCAGTTCACCTTGGTGGGCACTTCGTTGTAGCAGAGTTCCTGCGGACCGCCGAAGGGCTTCCAGTCGTCCGGCTCCGGGGCGGTGAAGTCCGCGGTCGGCGGCAGCTTGACCTTGCCTTCGAAGTGCTCGCGCGGGGTCGGCTCGGGCACCGTCGGGTACACCCACTCGCGCCGCAGCCGGTTCTCCAGGTCGGTGTTCAGGTAGCGGGCGACGCAGTGGTAGCGGACGCCGTCGCAGATGTCGGTCGCGATGGTGAACGCGCCGAACTGCTGCTCGGACGGGTGCAGGTTCGCGTCCCACTCGCCGGCGCCCGCCTTCGACGCCGCCTGGTTCTCCTCCGAGGCCGCCTCGGTCTTGAAGGTCAGGTACGCCTCGAACTGCACCCGCCCCCGTCCGGCCATCGTGAGCCGCCGGATCGCGACGCCGGTGTGCCCGGCGACGGGACGCGTCGCGACCTTCAGCGCGTACGTCCCGGACATCGCGCCGTGCGTGCCGACGTCGAAGAAGTTGCAGGAGCTGAGCTGCGGCGGCCGGAAGTCGCGCATGTGGTCGTCGACGGTGTCGAGGTTGCCGTGCCCGTCGTAGTTGCCGAGCAGCTCGATCCAGCCGTGGGTGCCGGTGTTGAACTCGTCGTGGACGAGGATCCGGTCCAGCGGGTTGAAGCGGGACAGCGCGGGGTCGGCCCGGCGCAGCTGCGCGACCAGCGACGGGTCGCTCGCGGGGTCGGTCATCGGGTGGGCTCCTGAATCCTGACGGTGGCGTGCACCATGTTGTGGTCGGACCGCAGCAGGTCGCGCGGCTCGCCGGCCTGGGCGGTGGTCTGCGGGACGAGCGTCCACTGCAGGACGCGCGTGCCGTTGCGGACGAAGATGTGGTCGATCTTGTCCTCGGACCTCGGCAGCGGGATCTTGCCGCCGTTGAACGAGGCGTACTCGGCGCCGGTGCGGCGGTTCGCGGGCGCGGCCTCGAACGAGTCGGCGTAGCCGACGTCGGAGAAGGCGTCGTAGGCGCTGTGGCCGTCCTCCTTCGACGCCGAGTTCATGTCCCCGGCGAACACGATCGGCAGCCGCCGGGTGTAGGCGTTGTCCCGGGTGAGGTACTCGGCCGTCCGGCGCGCGTCGAGGTAGCGGACCTCGTCCCAGTTCTTGGTCCAGCCGTTGGGGTCGGTCGCGCCGTTCTTGCGGTACTCCAGGTGCATGTCGACGACCACGAACCGCATCCCGGAGCGCAGGTCGCGCAGGGTGTTCCAGGTCATCGTCTTGCCGTAGATCTCGGTGGAGTCCGGCAGCCACAGCAGGTCGTGGGGGAGCGCGCGGCCGCGCTCGTCCAGGTGGGAGAACCTGCGGGCGTCGTAGTAGGTGTAGCGGCCGGCGCCGGACTTGAGCGGGTAGCCCTCCTGCGGGTGCCGGGTCCCGGCGTAGTCCGCGGGGGCCTCGGCGTAGCCGCGGGCGCTCATCGCCTTGGTCAGCGGGGCGCGGAACGACTCCACGTCCACGCCGGGCTGCGTCGGGGTGGGGTTGTTGCCGATCTCCTGGGTGACGACGACCCCGGCGCGCGCCCGGACGATGTCGTCGGCGACCCGCGCGGCGCGCCCGTCGGCCCAGGGCTCCAGCTTGGTCGCGCAGTCGCGCCCGATCGTGTCGACGCAGGCCTGCGTGGTCGGCAGGCATCCGTGCCCGCAGGTGTTGTAGGTCGCGATCCGCAGGTCGATCTTGCGCTGCGGGCCCTGCGCGGCCTGCGCGCCCGTGGCGGGGACGAGCAGCGCCGCGGCGGCGAGCCCGGCGGTCAGGATCGCCAGGCGGCGGGCGGGGGGACGGGCGGGGGGACGCGTGGTCCTCATCCGAGGGGGCCTTCCTGTTTCCGGGGTGTCACATTAACGTTAACGTGATCGTTCACACACCTTGGATGTTCACCCGTCCGCCTGTCAAGAGCCGAAAAGAAAACGACCCGGCCGTCCGCGTGAGCGGACGACCGGGCCGTCGCCGTGCCGGTCGGGAGGCGCCCGGGTTACTGGAGCAGGGCCCAGTGGCCGGTTTCGCGGCCCGGTTCCTTGCCGGAACCGCCGCGGGTCGCGCGGAAGAGCTCGCCCTGGTGGCGCACCAGTGCGCCCGCCCTGTAGGCCGCGCCGCCCTGCCAGGCCGGGACGCCGGCCGGCGAGATGCGGCTGGTGCGGCCGTCCGCGCTGCGGGTCCGGGCCAGCGCGTACGCGCCGGCCCGCACCGGTGCCGTGTAGGGGCGCCAGTCCACGCCGTCGGTGGAGTACTCGACCGCCAGGCCCGGGTTACGGACGTTCGCCGAGAGCGTCCCTTCGGAGATCTTCGCGCCGGGCGGCGGGACGCGGTAGTTCACCCCGGTGCCGCGCAGGCCCACCGGCTTGTAGAACGACAGGAGCGGGAACGTCTTCTGGCCGAGCGTGTTGCTGAAGTCGTTCCAGGCCGCGTCCATCCTGTCCGGCGCGGGGGTGTCGCGGTTCCAGGCCCGCTCGGCGACGCCGAGCAGCTTCGGGAACGCCTGGTACTCGCGGATCCCGGGCGCCTTGCCGTTCTCGGCCCACAGCTGCGCCTCCAGGCCGAGGATGTTCTTGCGGCCCTCGGGGGTCAGCTTCGTCCAGGCCGGGTTCGGCGTGATCGGGTTGCCCCAGCGGTCCTCGGTGGCGTTGGCGTACACGTCGAACGGCTGGTAGCCGAAGGTGCTCTTCTCGTCCACGTAGGCGGCCCAGTAGTAGCCGGGCTCGTCCGGGTCCTTGCCGTAGGCGAGGTCCATGTACAGGTTCGTGGCGTGCGCGAGGATCACCGGCGTGCCCTCGTTGGCGAACCGGTAGGCCCAGTCCTCGCGTCCCCAGCCCCAGACGTTCTGCCAGGGCAGCGGCGTGAACCCCTTGAGGCGGAACGAGCGGTCCGGGTCGGTGATGTCCTCCCAGCCGGAGGTCGCGGGGGCGTACTTGTGCGCGATGCCGTTCCAGCGGGTGAAGAACAGCTCCTTCAGCTCCTCACCGGACTTCCCGGCCGTGTCCGGCGCCTTGCGGCACGCCGGGGAGCCGGACCACCAGCCCTCGGGCGGGCCCGGCGGCTCGTCGCCGCCGAGGTTGAGGCGGTTGAGCGGCGCGCCCGCGCGCTCGTACATCTTCGCCACCTCGGACGCGACCTTGTCCAGGAAGGCGTAGGTGCTGGGCAGGCACGGGTTCGCGAGGTTGTCGGTGTAGTACTGGACGCTGGTGTGCCGGCTCGTGTCGGCCGGGTCCAGCAGCCGGTACGCGGAGTCGTGCGTCCGCTGGTACCGGCGCTCCATCGACTGGACGGCCGCCCGCGCGTGCGCCGGGAAGTTCAGTTCGGGGACGACCTCGATGTGCCGCTCGGCCGCGTACCTGAGGATCTCCTCGAAGTCCTGGACGGAGTAGAAGCCGCTCCCCTTGCCGACGAAGTTGAGCGTGCCCTGCTCGAAGCCCTGGTAGGCGGGCGCGCGGCCGAGGTTGGCCTCGGTCTCGCCGGACGCCTTGCCGGAGATGCCGTCGCCGGGGCGCAGGTCGTCCGCCGACCCCATGCCCTGGTGCAGCGCGCCGGTCTCCCGCAGGTCGAACTCGCGCCTGGAGCCGAATCCGGTCAGCTCGGGCAGCCCCGGGATCTGCAGCCGCCACCCCTCGTCGTTGGTCAGGCCGAGGTGCAGCCGGTTGAGCTTGGTGAAGCTCATCAGGTCGAGGAACTTCTCGATGGTCTGCCTGGTCTCGAAGTGGCGGCCCACGTCGATCTGCAGGCCCCGGTAGCCGAACAGCGGCGCGTCGGAGATCCGCGCGCGCGGCACGTCCACCGTGGCCGGGCGGCGCCCCTTCGCCGCCGCCGCGTACGCGCCGGCGGGAACGAGCTGCCGCAGCGTCTGGACGCCGTAAAGGACCCCGGCCCGGTCGGTGCCGGTGATCCGGACGCCGCCGCCGTCGGCGGTCAGCGTGTAGCCCTCCGCGTCGGCCTTGCCGTCGCGGTCGACGTCCAGCTTCGGGTCGACGGCCAGCGAGACGGGCGCGCCGCGCCCGGCGGCCACGTCGTCCAGCGCGGAGCGCAGGTAGGCCGCCTCCCCGCGCAGCGGGCCCGGCGCCGAGACGCGCGACCCGCCGCCGATCGCGACCGTGCCGCCGGACGCGGCGGCCGACAGCGGCTGCGGGACGATGCTCTGCCGCAGGGTGAGGTCGAGCCTGCGCGCCGTGTTCTCGGCGTACCGCGACGCGGCCGTCTGCACCGGCCGGTGGTCGCCCGAGAAGGCGGTGGTCTGCTTCGGGTCGGCCGGGTCCAGCAGCGCCTTGGCCGGGACCCACGAGGGGCGCCCGCCTCCGAAGGAGACCGTCCACCCGGCGGGCGCGTCGGACTTGTGCACGGCCCACAGCTCGAAGTTCACGTCGATCGCGCGCCGCTCACCGGGGGCGACAGCCTCGAAGCCGTCCGCGGGCTCGAGCGTGTAGAAGTCGCCGCTGCGCGCGTCGTCCGCGCGGGTGATCGCGAGGCCCTGGGCCGCGAGCTGGGCGCGGGCGGTGTCGCCGGCCGCGCCGTCCAGAACGGCGGCGGGCCGGCGGACGGCGTTGAAGCGCATCGCCCATCCGCCGGAGCCCAGCGCGCAGCGGTCGTCGCGGTTGTCGATGGTCAGCCGCGCGCGGTGGTACTGCGCGTCGGCGACGGTATGGTCCACCGGCTGGTAGGTGACCATGAGATCGCGCGCGTCCGGGTGGCAGTCCGCCGCGGCGGCTCCCGGCGTGACGATGGCCGCGAGGCTCGCGGCGAGCGCGGCGGCCGACAGCACGGCCGCGGGTCGGTTCGGCATGAATAGGAAAGTAACCTAATAGTTTGCCGCGGGGCCGCGCCTGATCCGGCCACCGCGGAACGCGCAGGCGGCGCCGCCCGTCCGTTCCCGGTCAGTCCGGGAATCTTGACGCGGCGGCGCCGCCGCTGATCGGCGGGATCAGGTGCTCGCGCTCAGCTCCAGATCCTTGATCTTCGGGTCGCCCTCGTCGGCGAGGTAGTCCGCCGCGCGCGTGGCGTCCTTGCCGTCCGCGAGCTTGGCGGCCTTGCAGACCAGGGTGCCGGCGACCGCGACCACCACGTTGACGGCGAGCGCCAGCATGCCGACGTACACCGTCGTCTTGGTGTCCAGGCCGAGGTCGCTCAGCGGGTAGGCCGAGCCGCCGAAGTGCTCCTTGCCCTTGGCCGGGTTCGGGATCTGGTACAGCATCCACAGGCCGGCCGCCATGCCCGCGGCCCAGCCGGCGATGAGGGCGCCGCGGTGGAACCAGCGGGTGACGAGGCCGAGACCCACCGCCGGCAGCGTCTGCAGGATGATGACGCCGCCGATGAGCTGCAGGTCGATCGAGAACTCGGGGTCGAGCGCGAGGATGCACACGACCGCCCCGGCCTTGACGATCAGCGAGACCAGCTTGCTGACGGTCGCCTCCTCCTTGGCGTCGGCGTCCCGCCGGATGTACTCCTTGTAGATGTTGCGGGTGAACAGGTTGGCCGCCGCGATCGACATGATCGCCGCCGGGACCAGAGCGCCGATGCCGACGGCGGCGAACGCCACGCCCGCGAACCAGTCCGGGAACATGTGGTCGAACAGCAGCGGGACCACGGTGTTGGTGTCGGGCTTGCCGCCGGTGCTGACCGGCTTCACCCCCGCCGCGATGGCCATGTAGCCGAGCAGCGCGATCAGGCCGAGCACGAAGCTGTAGGCGGGCAGCGCCGCCATGTTGCGCTTGATCACGTTGCGGTTCTTGCTGGCCAGCACGCCGGTGATGCTGTGCGGGTAGAGGAACAGCGCCATCGCCGAGCCGAGCGCCAGCATCGCGTAGTTCAGCTGGCCGCTGGCGGCGACCGTGATGCCGTCGCCCGGCGCGGGCGTCTTGTCGAACTTGGCCTTGGCCGCGTCGAAGATGTCGCCCCAGCCGCCGAGCTTCGCCGGGATGTACAGCACCGCGACGATGATGACCAGGTAGATCAGCACGTCCTTGACGAAGGCGATCAGCGCGGGCGCGCGCAGTCCGGACTGGTAGGTGTAGGCCGCGAGGATCACGAACGCGATGATGATCGGCCAGTGCCCGTTCACGCCCATCGCCTTCAGCACCGCCTCGATGCCGACCAGCTGCAGCGCGATGTAGGGCATCGTGGCGACGATGCCGGTGATCGCGATGACGAGCGCCAGCGTCGGGGAGCCGAACCGGGCCCGGACGAAGTCGGCCGGCGTCACGAAGCCGTGCACGTGCGACACCGACCAGAGCTTGATCAGTACCAGGAACACCAGCGGGTACACGACGATCGTGTACGGGACGGCGAAGAAGCCCGCCGCGCCCGCGCCGAACACCAGCGCCGGGACGGCCACGAACGTGTAGGCGGTGTAGAGGTCGCCGCCGATCAGGAACCAGGTGATCCAGCTGCCGAAGCTGCGGCCGCCGAGGCCCCACTCGTCGAGGCTGTGCATGGAGTCGGGCCGCCGCCACCGCGCGGCGACGAAGCCCATCCCGCTGACCAGCAGGAACAGGACGGCGAAGACGATGATCTCGGTGAGGTGGTCGCGTGCCATCGGCTCAGCCCCGCTTCTTCGTCATCTGGTACACGAGGACGGTGCAGGCGACGCCCAGCGGGATGAAGGCCAGCTGGATCCAGTAGAAGGCGGGGAAGCCCGCGAGGCGGGGCTTGTCGCTGTTGTAGAGGAACGTGAGCAGCGGGAGCGCGACGGGCACGATCAGCAGCCAGTTCCAGGGGCTCCGGTCGGTGCGGTCGGCGACCGGCGGAGGCTGGGTCGGAGTCGGTTCCCGGGAGTCGTCGGGAGTCATGGGGGTCCTCCTCGTCTTGCCCGCGCACGGTCCGCCCGGGTCGCGTGACGGGACCGTGCCGGGGGTGCGGCCGGGCGAGCCTACACACCCCCTGGTCACAGCCGGATATCGGCCGCGGCACGACTTCGGTGGATCGCTCCACCCTAGGAAGGGCCAGGTAGGGAACCGGTCGGCGCCGCGTCAGGGAACGGTCAGGACGGTCCGCGCGGCAGCCGTCTCCGGCCAGGGCCGCCCGTCGCCTGCGAGCGAGAGAGGAGCGCCCCCGCCCGGCTGGGGGGCCGGTGTTCGTCCAGGTCATGGACGTCGCTCTCGGTGTACGGCCGACCCCGTGCGGGGGCGTCATGGTAACCTCGCCGCATGCGAACCGCAGCCTCCCGGTGGTGGTGGCGCCGCTGAGGCGGTGCCGGTTCGCGCGTGTTCAAGACCAGGCGACCGCCCTCACCCGGCGGTCGTTTCGTATTTGCGACGCCCGGTGGGGGCCCGACATGAGGGGCCACCGCGGTGGAGACCGTCTCACGACAGCCGCTTACCAGCGAGTTCGTCACGGCCGGGGGCGTACGGGTGACCCGTACCGCCGTCCCGGTCGACTCCGAGCGCAAGTCCGACGTGCTGAACGTCCTCGTCGCCGCCGTGGGGGAGCGGCGCGGGGGCGTGCTCAGCTCCGGCATGGAGTACCCGGGCCGCTACAGCCGCTGGCACATGGCCTACGTCGATCCCTGCCTGGAGATCGTCGCGCGCGGCCGGACGGTCGCCGTCCGGCCGCTGAACGGGCGCGGCCGGATCGTGTTGCCCGCGCTGGCGGGGGCGCTGCGCGGCGTCGGCGAGGTGCGGACCGACGAGCCCGGCCTGTTCGAGCTCTTCGTCCCGGCGGCCGAGGGCTTCTTCACCGAGGAGGAGCGCAGCCGCCAGCCGACCGTCTTCACGGCGCTGCGCGCCATCGTCGACCTGTTCCGCTGCGACGACCCCCACCTCGGCCTCTACGGGGCGTTCGGGTACGACCTGTCATTGCAGTTCGAGCCCCTGCGGACCAGGCTGGAGCGGCCTGACGACCAGCGCGACCTCGTCCTGCACCTGGCCGACGAGATGGTCGTCGTCGACCGCAAGCGCGAGACCTCGCACCGGATCTCCTACGAGTTCGAGGTGGACGGGTCGGGCACCGCGGGTCTGCCGCGCGACACCGGGGCGACGCCGGTCCGGCGGCGGGCCGGCGTCCCGGCGCAGCCCGTCCCCGGCGTCTACGCGCAGATGGTGCGAAACGCCAAGGAGAAGTTCGTCCGGGGCGACCTGTTCGAGGTCACGCCGGGGCACGCGATGTACGGCCGCTGCGACGCGCCCGCCGCCTTCTTCGAGCGGCTGCGGGAGTCCAACCCGGCCCCGTACGAGTTCCTGTTCAACCTCGGCGACGGCGAGTTCCTGGTCGGCGCGTCGCCGGAGATGTTCGTCCGGGTCAGCGGCGACCGCGTCGAGACCTGCCCGATCGCCGGGACGATCAGGCGCGGCGCCGACCCGCTGGAGGACGCCGAGCAGATCCGCACCATCCTGTCCTCGGCGAAGGACGAGTCCGAGCTGACCATGTGCACCGACGTGGACCGCAACGACAAGTCCCGGATCTGCGTGCCCGGCAGCGTGCGCGTCCTCGGCCGCCGGCAGATCGAGATCTACTCCCGGCTCATCCACACCGTCGACCACATCGAGGGGCGGCTGCGCCCGGGCTTCGACGCGCTCGACGCGTTCCTCACCCACATGTGGGCGGTCACCGTCACGGGCGCGCCCAAGGCGTGGGCGATGCAGTTCATCGAGGACCACGAGGACTCGCCCCGCCGCTGGTACGGCGGCGCGGTCGGCTGCGTCGGCTTCGACGGCTCGATGAACACCGGCCTGACGCTGCGGACCGCGCAGATCCGCGACGGCGTGGCGACCGTCCGCGCCGGCGCGACGCTGCTCTACGACTCCGACCCCGACGAGGAGGAGCGCGAGACGCACCTAAAGGCCAGCGCCCTGCTGAGCGCGCTCGCCGCCGCGCGCAAGGGCACCGGGGCCGCGCCGCAGGAGGCGCCGCTCCCCGCGCAGCCGGGCGAGGGCGTCAGGGTGCTGCTCGTCGACCACGAGGACTCGTTCGTCAACACCCTGTCCGACTACTTCCGGCAGCACGGCGCCTCCGTGGCGACCCTGCGGCACGGGTTCCCGATCCGGATGCTCGACGAGCACGCCCCCGACCTGGTCGTGCTGTCGCCCGGCCCCGGACGCCCGGAGGACTTCGGCACCCGCGCGCTCCTGGACGAGCTGGACGCCCGGAAGCTGCCGGTGTTCGGCGTCTGCCTCGGGCTGCAGGCGATGGTCGAGCACGCCGGCGGCGAGCTGTCGCTGCTGCCCGAGCCGTCCCACGGCAAGCCCGGCCAGGTGAAGGTCACGGGGGGCGACCTGTTCGAGGGCGTGCCGGAGGAGTTCACCGCCGCCCGCTACCACTCGCTGCACGCCACGCCCGACCGGGTGAAGGGGTTCCAGATCACGGCGCTGACCGGGGACGTCGTGATGGCGATCGAGGACCCGGTGCGGCGGCGCTGGGCCGTGCAGTTCCATCCCGAGTCGATCCTCACCGCGGCCGGGGGCGCCGGTCACCGCATCGTCGCCAACGTCCTGCGCCTGTGCCGCGCCGGCGGCTGACGGTCCCCTGGGCGGAGGGCCCCGTAGTTCCGAAGCACTAGGGACGGGGGCCCGGAAATGGGCCTGAGGTTCCTGTCGCGGCCCCCGTCGCGGCGGAAGACTTGTTCCCGGTCACAGCGCGCCGCCGGTCCGGGGTGCGGGTGATCGCCGTTATCCCGCGGAGGGGGGAGGGCCGCCCTCCCCCCTCCGTAACAAAACGGATAATTCGGTCATCCGTAACGTGCTTGTGGTTTCTTGGGTCTCTCTGGGGGGACGCCGGGGGCCATGATGACAATCCTGTGGCTCATCGCGGTCATCCTGGTGATCGCCGGCATCTACGTGATCCTCGCGCGGCGCGACCTTCTCTGGGGCATCGTCCTCATCGTCGTCGGACTTCTCGTCGGCCCCGGCGGGGTGAGCATCTTCACCTGACCGGAACATGGCCGGCCGGGGTGAAAACCTGACGAGACCTGTCAGGTTTCGGTGCCAGCATCGTCCCCATGAGCCGTCCACTGACAGGAAAGATCGCACTGGTCGCGGGCGCCACGCGCGGAGCGGGTCGGGGAATCGCCGTCCAGCTCGGCGCCGCGGGCGCGACCGTCTACGTGACGGGACGGTCCACCCGGACCCAACGGTCGGAGATGGACCGTCCCGAGACCATCGAGGAGACCGCCGAGCTGGTCACGGCCGCGGGCGGCGAGGGCATCGCCGTCCAGGTCGACCACCTCGACCCGGCACGGGTCGCCGCCCTCGTGCGCCGCATCGACGGCGAGCGCGGGCGGCTGGACGTCCTCGTCAACGACGTCTGGGGCGCGGACCGCCTCTTCGAGTTCGGCAAACCGCTGTGGGAGCAGTCCCTGGACGACGGCCTGCGCATGCTCAGGCTGGCCCTCGACACCCACGCCATCACCAGCCACTGCGCCCTGCCCCTGCTGATCCGCCAGCCCGGCGGCCTGGTCGTGGAGATCACGGACGGGACGGCCGAGTACAACGCGGCCTACCGCAAGGAATGCGGCTACTTCTACGACCTCGCCAAGACCGCCGTCATCCGGATGGCCCTCGCGCAGTCGGAGGAGATCGCGCCCCACGGCGCGACCGCCCTCTCGCTGACGCCCGGATGGCTGCGCTCGGAGGCGATGCTCGACAACTTCGGCGTCACCGAGGAGACCTGGCGCGACGCGACCAAGGCGACGCCGCACTTCGCGATCTCCGAGTCGCCGGCGTTCGTGGGACGCGCCGTCGCTGCCCTGGCCGCCGACCCGGAGCGGGCGCGCTGGAACGGGGCGTCGCTGTCCAGCGGCGGGCTCGCCCAGGTCTACGGGTTCACCGACACCGACGGCAGCCGCCCCGACGCCTGGCGCTACATCGTCGAGGTGGAGCAGGCGGGCCGCCCCGCCGACGTCACCGGGTACCGCTAGCCGGCGGGCCGGTCCGCCGCCCGGTACAGCTCCGCGAGCCGGGCGGCGTCCCGCGCCATCCGCTCCCGCAGCTCCGGCGGGGCGAGGACCTCGATCTCCGGTCCGAGCCGCCTCAGCTCGGACGCCGCGACGAGCGCCGACTCCACGGGCAGCACGGTCACCATCCACCCCCGCTCGTCGGGCTCGCCCGCGGCGGCGGCCGCCTGCCGGGCCGCGTACGGCTCGACGGCGTACCGCAGGATCCGCATGCCGGCGGGGGACAGGCGCACCGTGGCCTCCTCGCGCAGCACCGACCGCACGAAGGCGGCGGCCTGACCGCGCCAGTGCCCGGCGAGGTCGAACTCCTCGTCGCGCCGGAAGAACTCCCCGGTGGGGCGGACGGCGGCGACGCGGTCCACCCGGTAGGTGCGGTGCCCTCCGCCGGCCCGCGCGACCAGGTACCAGGTGCCGTTCTTGAGGACGAGCCCGTACGGCTCCGCCGTCCGGGTGACCTCGGTGTCCTTGCGGCGGTAGCGCAGTTCCACGGTCTCGTCGTCCCACACGGCGCGGGCGAGGTCGCGCAGCAGCGGCGGCGGCCCGCTCTCGCCGAACCAGCCGGGCGCGTCGAGGTGGAAGCGCTGGTTCGCGCGGGCGGGCGCGTCCCGCAGTGCCCTCGGCAGCGCGGCGAGGACCTTCAGCTCGGCGGCGGCCAGCGCGTCGGCGCGTCCCATGTCGCCGGCGGGGCCGGGCAGCCCGGACAGGAACAGCGCCTCGGCCTCCTCGCGGGTGAGCCCGGTGAGCCGCGTCCGGTAGCCGCCGACCAGCCGGTACCCGCCGCCGCGCCCCTGGTCGGCGTAGACCGGGACCCCGGCCGCCGACAGCGCCTCCATGTCCCGGTAGACGGTGCGCTCGGACACCTCCAGCTCGCGCGCCAGCTCGGCGGCGGTCATCGTCTCCCGCGACTGCAGCAGGAGCACGGCGGAGATCAGTCGGGCGGCGCGCACGGGGACCATCCTGCCGAACGGGAGGGTTCTTGACAATTTCGTGGGAGGTTCGCCGCATTCGCCTGTCCCGGCGGGCCGGGGGGCTGTTAATTTCGCGGCGTGCCTACCGACGACACCACCCTCGCGGCGTTCATCGACGCCCTCCCGAAGGTCGAGCTCCACGTCCACCTCGTGGGCTCCGCCTCCGTCCCGACCGTCCTCGAACTCGCCCGCCGCCACCCGGACGGGCCCGTCCCCGTCGGCGAGCGCGAGCTGCGCGCCTTCTACGAGTTCCGCGACTTCCCGCACTTCGCCGAGGTCTACGAGTCGGTGTCGAGCCTCGTCCGGACCCCGGAGGACGTCGGCACGCTCGTCTCCGGCGTCGCCCGCGACCTCGCCGCGCAGAACGTCCGGTACGTCGAGCTGACCGTCACGCCCTTCACCCACCAGCGGGCCGGGATGCCGATGCCCGCGGTGACCGAGGCGCTCGACCTCGCCGCCCGCGAGGCCCGCGACCGGCTCGGCATCCGCGTCTCCTACATCTTCGACATTCCCGGCGAGTTCGGCGCCGAGGGCGCCCGCGGCACCCTCGACCACGCGCTGCACCACCCGCCGGAGACGCTCGTCGGGTTCGGGATCGGCGGCATCGAGCAGTGCCGCCCGCCGTTCCGGGACGCGTTCCGCGACGCCTTCGCCGCCGCCCGCGCCGCCGGCCTGCGCAGCGTCCCGCACGCCGGGGAGATGACCGGCCCGGAGACGATCTGGGAGGCCATCGAGGGGCTCGGCGCCGAGCGCATCGGCCACGGCACCAACTGCCTGGACGACCCGCGCCTCGTCGCCCACCTGCGCGAGACGCAGCTGCCGCTGGAGGTCTGCCCGACCTCCAACGTCTGCACCGGCCAGGTCGCCGACCTCGCCGCCCACCCCCTGCCGCGGATGCTGGAGGAGGGGCTGTTCGTCACCCTGAACAGCGACGACCCGCCGATGTTCAGCACCACCCTCACCGGCGAGTACCGCGTCGCGGCCGAGGCGTTCGGCCTGGGCCGCGCCGAGCTGGCCTCCCTGGCCCGCAACGCGGTGACGGCCTCGGCGCTGGACGAGGAGGGACGCAAGGCGATCATCGCCGACATCGACGCGCTGGGCTGAGCCGGACGGTCAGCCCCAGGCCATGCGCCGCCAGGGGCTGCCCGGGTCCTCGGCGAGGACGCGGTGGCCGGTGAGGGAGCGTTCGTACCATTCGCCGAACTCGCCCTCGTCGAACCGCAGCATCCGGCCGAGGACGTACCCGGCGGAGAACTCCTGCCACGACCCGTACACCTGGTGGGCGCGGTGCCCCGCAGTGAGGACGCGCTTCTCGGCCTCCTCCTCGTCGCAGTACCCGGCGTTCAGGCCCCACCGGGCCATGTTCACCGCGCGACCGAAGTCGTAGCCGAAGACGCTCTCCACGCGGCCGTCGGGCGGGAGCAGGCCGTCCGCCCGGAAGCGCGCCTCGTAGCGCAGGACCGCCTCGGACAGCTCCACGACCTCCCGGACGGTCTGCTCCGAGATGTCGCGCTCGCCGCACCAGGCGACGATCGCCTCCTGCCAGGCCCGCTTGCCGGTGCCCTTGCCGCGCCGGTCGAGCACCATCTGGATCGCCGGGTCGCTGTTGCGGGCGTCGAGCAGCGCGTCCATCTGCTCGCGCCAGCCCTCGGAGTCGGTGACGCCCCAGTCGCGCTCCAGCAGCACCCGGTCGTCGCGGGCGCCGTCCCGGTCGGCGAGCCTGTTCCAGGCGACGCCGTTCCCGACGGCCAGATGGGCGCCGACGGCGAGGGCCGCGGCGAGCCGCCCCCACGCGGCGCCGCCGGGGTCGGTGACGAGGATGTCGTGGTCGCGGTCGGGGCGCCGCTCGGCGTCCGCGAGCAGCTCGGCGACCCGCCGGTGCGCCTCGCCGCCGGGCGGTATCTGCGCCAGCAGTTCGCGCAGCGGCAGCAGCGCGCCGCGCGGGCCCGCGTCCTCCAGGATCAGCCGCGCGGCGTGCACGCCCGCGGCGCCGGCGCGCTTGGGGTCCTGCAGCGATCCGAACCCCGACATCGCCGCCCAGGCGCGCCGCGCGGCCTCGCCGGTCCGCCCCGCGGCGGCCAGGACGTGGGCCGCCTGCGCGTCCAGCCCCGCCCGGACCCCGGCCGGCATCGACGCGGCCCCCCGGTCGAGGACGTCCAGGACGCGCTGGGCCTCGCCGGTCCTGCCCGCGGCGGCGAGCGCCCGCGCGTACCGCGCCCGGGCCCCCGCGGCGGCGGCCGGCTCGCCGCGCGCCTCCATGGCCTCGGCGGCGTCCGCGTAGGCGGCCGCGGCCTCCGCGTTCCGCCCCTGCCGCTCGTACTTCCTGGCGCGGTCGAGCACGGCGCCGGCATCGGCCTGAAACGTCATCGATCCCTCCAGGCCACACCGTACCGCCCGCGAAGATCTTGGTGACCGCCCTCCCGGAAAGCCGTCAGGATGGAGCGGTGAGCACCTTCATCGACAAGATCGCCTGGATCCACCTGGACGGCGGCAGGATCCTCAGCACCCGATCGCGGGGCAAGGACGTCTACTACCTCCCCGGCGGCAAGCGCGAACCCGGCGAGAGCGACCTCGACACCCTGGTCAGGGAGATCCAGGAGGAGCTCGCCGTCACGATCGCCCCCGCCACCGCCGCGCGCCTGGGCACCTTCCGAGCCCAGGCCCACGGCCACTCCGAAGGCGTCACCGTCCAGATGACCTGCTACACCGCCGACCATCAGGGCGAGCCGACCCCGAGCAGCGAGATCGAGGAGGTCACCTGGCTGACCTACGCCGACCGCGCCCGCGTGTCCCCGGTCGACCAGATCATCTTCGACCACCTCCACACCACCGGCCACCTCCACTGACCACCTGGTCGCCCGGCACGTCCTCACAGCCGGTCAGACGGACCCGGCCCGGATTCTCCGCGTGCCCAGCGTTCGGCGCGCGCGAGAGCCTGGCTGATCCAGGGCATCTTGTCGCGACCGTAGTCGTCGACGTCATGTCCCGGTCGCCCGGCCAGCGCCCGCTTCAACGACGCGTACTCGTCCCGGTGGCGCCGGTCGGCGCGGAGCCAGTCCCGGAGCAGCAGCATCTCCCGCCAGATCGGGGACGCGAGAGGATGAAAGTGGACGTTTGTCGGGCGTCGCGGATCGGCGTCCACCGCGACCTGCTCGTCGTGACGGATTCCGTGCCGGTCGATGCCGTAGAACGGGCCGGCGACATGGACGAAGCCGGCGGCCTGGCCCGCCGCCGCGCAGGCGGTCGCGGCCTCCAGGTCATCGACCACGACCTGGAGGTCGATGATGTCCTTGGCGGGCAGGCCGGGCACGGAGGTCGACCCGATGTGATCGATCCGCCGGGCATGCGCTCCCAGCACCGCGGCGAGACGCCTCATGAGCCGGTCGGCTTGGACGGGCCAGGACGGGTCGGGCTCGGCCACCATCGCCGTCCGGCAGCCTGGGAGCGCGCCGGCGTTGGGCAAGATTGGTCGCGAACGGCGCGATCCGCTGCCGCCACAGGTCCTCCAGCTCTTGTCGGCCATCGGTTACGGAGACCCAGGCGTCCACTTCCGGGTCGCGGCCCGCTCGACGCTGGTCGTGGCCCGCGTCCACGCCGATGACCAGATGGCAGGCGCCGGCCTCCGGCACCGTGGCCTGAGCGAACTGGACGGTGACGGACTCGCTGGTCGAAAGGCTTCGCAGGCGACCGAGCGCGTGACGCACAGCGGAGTCGTCGTCGCCGGTGACCGTCACCTTGAACACGCTCACCACCCCTAGTGATCGCCTCGTTGGGGTCTCATTCTCCGGTTCGGCCGTCCAGGGCTTCGCGCAGGAGGTCGGCGTGGCCGTTGTGGCGCGCGTACTCTTCGATCATGTGGAGGTAGACCCAGCGCAGGGTCAGGTCGCCGGTCCTGGCAGGGAACTCCTCCTGCAGTGACCGGCCCTGTGCGGTCTGCCGAGCCTGTTCGACCTCCCTGGCGTAGACGGCGAAGTCCTCTTGGGCGCCCGCCGCGTCGCCGAGGTCGAAGTCTCCGTCGGGATGCTCCTCCGAGCAGTACAGGTCACCGAGGGCGTCCTGCCTGTCGAACATGCGGCGGAACCACCATCGTTCGTTCTCCGCAAGGTGGCGTACGAGGCCGAGCAGGGTCAGGGTCGTGCTCGGCACGGGCCTTGACGCGAGTTGTTCACCGGTCAGTCCGCTGCACTTGAGCAGCAGCGTGGAGCGGTGGAAATCCAGATACGCCTCCAGAGACGCGCGCTCGTCGTGTCCGTATGGGAAGGCGCCGCGATCAACTGCGGGTGCGGTCCATGTCATGGGAGCGAATCCTCGCCTACGGGCATCCGGGGATCCACGGGTTATTGCCTCCGCTGGTCAACTCCCACGGAGGGGCGCACGTCACATCGGTACGTTCTTGACCGGGAGCCGCCGATGTACTCGCAGCCAGTTCCGCCCCGATTCCCTCGCACGCCGGGACCGCGCGGCGGTTTACCGGGTGCCGTCGTGGCGGTCATCGCCGGAGCGTGCCTGCTCTTCGGCGGGCTCGGCGGCTGCGCGGTCGGCATGGGGATCGGCGGCGCGGCGGGGCCGACCGCTCCGCCGTCACCCGTGGCCTCCACCGGCGAGCTGGCATCTGGTCGCGCGACGCCTTCGTCTCCTGCGCCGTCCCCGTCGACGTCCGCTCCGAAGCGCAGGGCCCGCCCGACCGTCAGCCCCACCGTTCGCAAGGTCGAGCCGAGGCCGACGCGCCACAGGACGCCCCGGCCCAGGGGGACCAGCGCGCGCCCGCCGGCGCGGACCGTCCACCCGGGGGCTTTCTGCTCACCCGCCGGAGCCGTCGGCACCGCCAACGGCAGGGTCTACACCTGCAAGGGGCCCGGCCAGCCCAGGTGGCGCCGGTAGGGCGGTGACCTCTACGCGGGTGTCGTGGAAGACGGGCCCGCCGCCGAGGTCGGTGTCGCGCTCGTCGACCACGGCGTTGGCGTTGGAGCCGCCGGAGAGCTTGGCCCAGTGGCCCTTGGAGGTCGCCGCCACGCCGGGGCGCACCTCGTCGGTGATCTTCAGGACGGCCTCGAAGGAGCCCCGGTCGTTGGCGACCGCGACCCGCTGGCCGTCGCTGAGGCCCCGGGCCTTCGCGTCGTCCTCGTGGAGGCGGACGGTGAGGCCGCCGGAGCGGCGCCTCAGCTCCGGGTTGTTGGCGAACTGGGTGTTGAGGAACTCGTGCGACGCCGCCGAGACCAGGGCGAGCGGGTATCTCCCGGCCCGCTGCTCGTCGGCGACCTCCGCGGGCGGGACGTACCCGGCGAGACCGGCGGCGGGGGAGCGGAACTCGAACCGTCCCGACGGGGTGGGGAAGCCGTCGGCGTACGGCAGGAACGGGTCCGGGACCGACATGCGCACGAACCCCTCCTTGCGGAGCCGGTCCAGCGTGACGCCCGCCATCCACGGGTGGTCCGACGCCAGCAGTTGCTCGGCGAGGCTCTCGTCGGAGTCGCACAGGGCCGGTTCCCGCAGGCCCATCCGGCGCGCCAGGCGGCGGAAGGTCTCGGTCGTCGGCAGGCACTCGCCGGGCGGCGCCACCGCGGGCTCGTTCCACGTGAGGTACAGGTGGCCGTAGCCCTCGTGCAGGTCGGCGTGCTCGTGCTGCGCCGTCGCGGGCAGCACGATGTCGGCGTAGTCGACGGTGTCGGTCGGGAACTGCTCCAGGACCACGGTGAACAGGTCGTCGCGGGCCAGGCCCCGCCGCACCTTGTTCTGGTGCGGGGTGCTGCCCGCGGGGTTCGCCGCGATGACGAACAGGGCCTTGACGGGCGGGTCCTGGACGTCCAGCAGGCCCTCGCCGAGGCGGCTCATCGACAGCGTCCGCACCGGGTGGGGGCGCAGGTCGTCGCGCCACAGCGCGGCCTTGGCCAGCTTCACATGACCGGACGTGGAGAACGCGACGCCGCCGCCGCGCCGTGCCCAGTCGCCGGTCACGGCGGGGATGGCGGCGATCAGCCGGAGGGCGGCCCCGCCGCCGGAGTGCCGCTGGAGCCCCTGCGTCGCGCGGATCGCGGTGGGACGGGTGCGGGCGATCCGCTCGCCGAGCGCGACGATGCGGTCCGCGGGGACGCCGGTGATCCGCGCGACCCGTTCTGGCGGGTACTCGGCGATCCGGTCCCGGAACTCCTCCCAGCCGAGCGTGCCGCGGTCCAGGAAGTCCGCGTCCTGCGCGCCGAGGCCCACGATGACGTGGAGCAGGCCGAGCGCGAGCGCGCCGTCCGTTCCGGGCAGGGGCGCCAGATGCTCGTCGGCCTGCCGCGCCGTCCGCGTCCGGACCGGGTCGATCGCGACCAGGTGCGCGCCCGCCTTCCGCGCGTCCTGGACGAACTTCCAGACGTGGTGGCCGCTGGTCAGGGGGTTCGTGCCCCACAGCAGGACGAGCCGCGCGTGCGCCAGGTCCTCGGGATCCATGCCGCCCGGCGAGCCGACCGCCTCGGCCATCCCGGCGCTGCCCGCCGCCGAGCAGATGTTCGCGTCGTGGGCCGAGGCTCCGAGCACGTTGAAGAAACGCCGGCCCGAATACCCTTCGAGGCCCTGCAGGTAGCCGAGCGTCCCCGTCCCCCAGTAGGGCCAGACCGCCTCGCCGCCGTGCTCGCGGACGACGTCCTCCAGCCGCGCGGCGATCTCGTCGAGTGCCTCGTCCCACCCGATGCGCTCGAACCGTCCCTCGCCCTTGGCGCCGACCCGGCGCAGCGGGTGCAGGATGCGGTCCGGCTGGGCGGCGCGCTCCAGCCACCGGTTCACCTTCGCGCACAGCGCCCCGCGCGTGTACGGGTGGTCGGGGTTGCCGCGCAGCCGGACCGCCGCCCCGTCCCGCACGGTGACGATCCAGGAGCAGCCGTCGGGACAGTCCAGCGGGCAGGCCCCCAGCACGGTCAGCTCCGATGGCATGAAACCTCCTCTAGCTGGACGAACCTCTCCAGTGTGCGGCACGACACCATGAGCGTCGTCCAGGACGTTCATTACCTTCGATGGCCGTGCCCCGGGTCGCGGCCGGGGGGCCGGGGTGGTTTCCTAAGGGGCGACGGAAACGACCCGTAGGGGGAACGAGAGTGAAGAGCGTCGAGCCCGAGGTTTATCTCGTTGCGCGGCCCGAACTGGACTACGACGAGGTCGCCCGGTACCTGCGGGACGTGGGCGGGGAGGGCTGGCTGGAGCGGCTCGACCGCGGCGACCTCGACGACGAGCTGAACGACCCGCAGAACCTCGCCGAGTTCGCGGGCCGCCTCTGCTACCGCTCCTGGGAGCCGGGCCTCAACCCCAACGTGACCAAGATCCGCACCGACTCCGGCCAGTACCTGGAGAACATCCTGCGCAGCCTGCACGGTTCGGTGCTGGAGCACGTCAGCTTCAGCTTCGTCCTGCACAACGTGAGCCGGGTGCTGACCCACGAGCTCGTCCGGCACCGCCCGGGCGTGGCCATCTCGCAGGAGTCGCTGCGGTTCGTCCGGCTGCAGGACATCCCCTTCTGGTTCCCCGAGTGGGCCCGCGAGGACCCCGAGCTGATGAAGCGCGCCACCGCCGTGCTGGAGCAGATGGAGGAGTTCCAGGGCTGGATGGCCGCGCACTTCGGCCTCGACGACGAGGGCGTGCCGTTCAAGGAGAAGAAGCACAAGACCTCGTTCATGCGCCGCTTCGCCCCCGAAGGCGTCGGCACCGGCCTGGTCTGGACGGCCAACGTCCGCACCCTGCGCCACACCCTGGAGAACCGCACCGCGCCCGGCGCCGAGGAGGAGATCCGGCTGCTCTTCGGCAAGATCGGCGAGGTGATGCGCACGGAGGCCCCGGACCTGTTCGGCGACTACGTCGTCGAGGACGGCTCCTGGGTGCCGAAGTGGCGCAAGGTCTGACCTGGCCTGGGCGAACGCGGCATCGCTTCGCGATCTGCCCGGCTCCGCTCGCCTCCGGCATCGCTCCACCGGGCAGGTCACGCGTTCGCGCGCTTGACCGGAGCCACTTCGAGACAGGCCCTAGGCGCGCCCGGCCCGTCTGGGGAATTATTGGACGTTATGTCTGACATCTCCATTCCGGTGGGTGCCCGCGAGCTGCCGGGCTACCTCGCCGTCCCCGAGGGGGAGGGGCCCTGGCCGGGCGTCGTGATCGTGTTCGAGGCGATGGGCGCGAACGACGACATGCGCGCGCAGGCCGACCGGTTCGCCGCCCACGGCTACCTCGCCGTCCTGCCCGACCTCTACGACGGGGCGCCCTGGGTGCGCTGCGTCACCAAGGCGATGCGCGACATGCGCGCCCAGCGCGGGCCGACCTTCGACCACATCGAGGCGGCCCGCGCGTGGCTGGCCGGCCGGGACGACTGCACCGGCGGCGTCGGGGTGTGCGGGTTCTGCATGGGCGGCGGGTTCGCGCTGGTCGCGGCGGCGAAGTACGACTTCGAGGCCGCCGCGGCCAACTACGGGATCCTGCCGCGCCGGCCGGAGGAGTCTCTGCGGGGCGCGTGCCCGATCGTCGGCAGCTACGGCGCCGCGGACCCGTCGCTGCGGGGGGCCGCGGGCAGGCTGGAGCGCGCGCTCACGGCCGCCGGCGTGACGCACGACGTGAAGGAGTACCCGGGGACCGGCCACGGTTTCCTCACCGACCTCACGCCGCCGCCCCCGTTCGGCCCGATCGCGAAGATCGTCATGGGGTTCGGCAAGGGCCGCGAGAACGCCCCGGACGGCTGGTCCCGCATCCTCGCCTTCTTCGGCGAGCACCTCGCCAAAAAATCTACAACGTAAAGGCGCCGGGCCGGTATCGCCGACTCGAGCCTCTCGTGCCATCCCCTCTTCGCGCATGACCCGGCGAATATCCCACTTCGCGCCTTTTGTTGGTCATCGCATCGCGCCAAGCCGTGTTTCCCCGGAAACGCCTGCCGAGCATCAGGCGTCTCACATTCGCATTCATCGTTCTGTCACGGGATCGAACACGGGGGAGACCACATCATGCGCAAGTTCATTCTGTTCGCCGCGACCGCCGCCGGCCTCACCGCGACCGCGGCCTGTGAGCCGGTGGAGGACGCCCCGCCCGTTCAGGGCGCCGACGCCAGGGGCGGCGAGACCGGCGCGACCACCAAGAAGGCCAGGCCGCCGATCGGGCTGGCCGCCAAGCGCACCATCGCGGAGCGGTCCATCCTGTCCGAGGGCGGCGCGCTGACCTGCGTCAAGGTGACCGTCGCGAACAACGCCAAGAAGAAGGTGGAGATCAACCCGCTGTACTTCGCGATCACCGGGACCGACAGCGTCAAGCACGACACCGGTGACGCGCTCGGCGAGTACGAGGGGCAGATCGCCACGACGGACATCGCGCCTGGGGAGAAGGCCAAGGGCGTGGTGTGTGTGAAGGGGAAGTTCGTGCCGAAGACCGTATCCATGACGAACCCGCTGTTCTCGACGGCGGCCCGTGCGGCGGTCGCGTCCTGAGCGTCGCCTAGGGCGCGGGCGGCGGCCAAAAGAGCCGGGCGCGCCGTCATTCCAGATGTGTGCCGGCTGCGGGGCCGCTGCCGTTATCCCACGAGTCCATCGGAACTGCGGCCGGCACGCTTGATTTCATGTTCGGCCGATCGTGCGGGGCCGAGCATCAACGTTTCAGGACGCGTGTGTCCGCGTGACCCGAGCCATGAGGCGGTCATCCGGATCGACGCGGTCTCACCGCGTCCATTACCCCGCACGTAATCGTGGGCTTGATCCGGGGGCCGGTAGCGTCGTGGCGTGACGACGATGACGATGACGACGGGTTTGAGCGACGTGCGGCCGATCGGGGACCAGCTTCGGGCGTGGCGGCAGCGGCGCCGGCTGAGCCAGCTGGAGCTGGCGTCGGAGGCGGACGTGTCGACGCGGCACCTCAGTTTCGTGGAGACGGGGCGTTCGGCGCCGAGCCGGGAGATGGTGCTGCGGCTCGCCGAGCACCTGGACGTGCCGCTGCGCGACCGCAACCTGCTGCTGGTGGCGGCCGGGTACGCGCCGGTGTTCGACGAGACGCCGATCGAGGAACCGAAGATGGACACGGTCCGTGCGGCGCTCCGGCAGGTGCTGGAGGGCCACGAGCCCTATCCGGCGGTGGTCGTGGACCGGTTCTGGAACCTGATCGACGCCAACGGCGCGGCGGCGTTCTTCATGGAGGGCGCGCCGCCGGAACTGCTGGAGCCGCCGCTGAACGTGCTGCGGCTCAGCATGCACCCGGACGGCATGGCCAAGAACATCCTGAACCTGGCGGAGTGGCGCGCCCACATGATCGACCGGGTCCGCCGGCATGTGGCGCTGACCGCGGACGCGGCGCTCGCCCAGCTCTACAAAGAGCTGCGGAGCTTCCCCGGTGACGTGGGGGAGGCGATCGCCCCGCCCGCGAGCCACGAGGTCTTCGTCCCGCTGCGGATGCGGGTCGACGGCCGGGAACTGTCGTTCTTCAGCACGATCGCGACCTTCGGGACCCCCGTCGACATCACGGTGGCGGAACTGGCGATCGAGTCGTTCTACCCGGCGGACGCGAAGACGACCGAGTTCCTGCGGGAGCGCGCCGGCTGGTGACGCGCCTCAGTCCCCGGCCGTGAGCAGGTCGTGGTGGACGCGCGTCAGCGGCACGCCGAGCCGCTGCAGGGCGGTGACCGTCGCGCGGACGAGCGGGGCGGGCCCGGCCACGTAGGCGTCGTGCCCGCCCGCCCCGTCCAGGAGCTGGGGCAGGACGTCCGGCACGCGGCCGGTGAGGGCGCCGGCCGCGGGTTCGCGGGACACCACCGGGACGACCTGGAGCCGGGGGTGCGCGGACTCCAGCTGCCGCAGCGCGGGCAGGTCGTAAAGGGCGCCCTCGGTGCTGGCCGCGACGACGAGGAGGACGTCGCGGCCCGCGTCCGATGTGAGGGCCTGCTCGGTCAGCGCCTTCGCGGGGGCCAGGCCGGTGCCGCCGCCGATGAGCAGCAGCGGGCGGCCCGAGTCGGGGTCGAGGGTCATGGCGCCTTCCGGCGGGCCCAGCAGCACGCTGTCGCCCGTGCCGGTGTGCCGGACCAGCGCGCCGCTCACCCACCCGGCGGGCCGGGCGCGGACGTGCAGGTCGATCGTCCCGTCCGGGCGGGGCGCGTTCGCGATCGAGTACGGGCGCCAGACCCGGGGCCAGCGGGCCGCCTGCACGCTCACGTGCTGCCCGGACGAGAAGGGCAGGGGGCGCTCGGGACGCAGCGTGAGGACGGCGAGGTCGAACGCGCGGCGTTCGTGCCGCACGACCTCGGCGACCCACCACGGCGGGGCGTCGGCGGCGTCCCGCTCCGCCGCGCCGGCCATGGCGTCGGCGGCGGAGCGGTAGGCGGCGCGCCAGGCGGCCTCGGCCTCGGCCGTCCAGACGTCGGTGGCGAAGGCGCGCAGGGTCGCGGTCAGGGCCTCCTCGATGGCCGGATAGTGCTCGCGCAGCACCCCGTACTTGCGGTGGCCGCGGCCGAGGCCCTCCAGGTGGCGGGCGAGTTCCTCGGGGTTGTCCTGGCTCCAGACGATGCGGCCGAGCGCGTGGAAGAACCGGTCGTGCTGGCCGTCCATGGCGGGCGGGAACAGGGTGCGCAGCCGCGGCCGCGCCGCGAAAAGGCGGCCGTAGAAATAGCGCATCGCGCCCGCGGGGTCGGCCTCAAGGCGTGCGAAGCATTCTTTGATAACGCGAGTTTCCGGCGACATTCGGTCGGCTCGCCTCCCAGCGGGCTGTTTTCGGCGGTCGGACGGCAGGGCTGACGGACGATCCGGGCGCGCCTGCTGCCCGAGTTGGTGAGATTCTCTCACCCATCTCCGCAGGTGTTCAATGATTCGCTCTCGCGAGGGTGCGTGATCACTACCCGGCGTAATCGCCTGTCAATTCCCTGTGACAGACCGTAAGTGAAGCGGTCAATGCATACTGATCGGTATCCAATGGCGGAGGGAACGTTCGGGAAGAACCGTCCGGAAGGGGAGGAAGAACCTGCATCAGGGAGGAAGATTTCAGAATTCTTCGGTGTTTCCCGCTCCGCGCCGCCCCGGACCGGCCGCGCGCCCCCCGGCGCCGGGTAGACCGATCTCGCCGCTTCCGACGGCGGGAACCCCCGCCGTGCGGCAAGCTGGCCGGAAGGAGGGCCCGGGGGGCGGACGGCGCGAGGGTCCCGGTGACGCACGGTGACGTGCGCCCGGCAGGCGGATCACCCGTGCCGGAGGCCGCCCCGCGGGCCGGCGTCCAGCACAGGGGGAGACTCGCATGTCAGGAGCCGCGCGCGGAGCGCCGCATCCGGCCGCCGGTGAGGGCGGGCCGCCGCTCATCGGCATCACCACCTACCAGGAGCCGGCCCGCTGGGGGGCCTGGGTGCGCGAGGCCGCGCTGCTGCCCGTGCCGTACGCGCGCTCGGTCGAGCGGGCCGGGGGCGTCCCGGTCCTGCTGCCCCCGCCCGCGACCCTGCGCGGCCTGGACACCCTGGTCTCCCGGCTGGACGGCGTCGTCCTGGCGGGTGGCGGCGATCTCGACCCGGAGCTGTACGGCGCCGTCCGGCATCCCGAGACGGGGCCGCCGCAGCCGCAGCGCGACCGGTTCGAGCTGGCCCTCGCCCGCGCCGTCGTCGACGCCGACCTGCCGTTCCTGGCGATCTGCCGGGGGATGCAGGTGCTGAACGTCGCGCGGGGCGGTGCCCTCGTCCAGCACCTGCCGGAGGCGGTGGGCCACAAGGGGCACGCCCCGGAGGTGGGGCTCGTCGGCTCGCACCGGGTGCGGACCAGCGAGGGGAGCCTGATCGGCGGGATCCTCGGCGCCTCGTCCGACGTGCCCACCTACCACCACCAGGCGGTGAGCCGGCTCGGCAAGGGCCTGACCGCCGTCGCGTGGGCCGAGGACCAGGTGGTGGAGGCCGTGGAGCTGCAGGGCCACCGGTTCGGGCTCGCCGTCCAGTGGCACCCCGAGGAGGGCGACGACAGGCGGCTGTTCGAGGCCTTCGTCGTCGAGGCCGCCGGACGCTGACGCGGGGGATTGGCGGCCCGGTCACCGGGCAGGCCGAGGGGTGGATTTCCGCCGATGTCCCCCCACCGGAGGCCGCCGCATGCCCCTGCACCCGCAGACCGTGAGCTTCCTGGAGCAGCTCGCCTCGTGGACGGCCGTGCCACCGGGGCGGGACGGGCCCGCCGAGCCCACGATCGAGGAGATGCGGGAGCGGATCGGCGCGGCCTTCCCGGTCGTGCGGCGCGAGCTTCCCCGGGTCCGCGACATCGAGGTGCCCGGCCCAGGAGGGCCCGTGCCGGTGCGCCTGTACCGTCCGGCGCCGCCCGAGCGGGGGCCGCTACCGGCCGTCGTGTACCTGCACGGCGGGGGGTGGGTGCTCGGCGGCGTCGACAACGTGGACGCCTTCTGCCGAGACCTGGCGGCCGAGGCGGAGTGCGTCGTGCTGAACGTCGGCTACCGGCTGGCCCCCGAGCACCCGTTCCCCGCGGCGGTGGACGATGCCTGGGCCGTGGTGTCCTCCGTGGCGCGCGAGCCCGGCCGGTACGGCGTGCGGAGGGGGGCCGTGGCGGTCGCCGGCGACAGCGCCGGCGGGAACCTCGCCGCGGTCGCCGCACTGCTGGCCAGGGACGCCGGGATCCCCCTGGCCCACCAGCTCCTCGTCTACCCGGTGACCGACACGGCGAAGGACACCCCGAGCTGGCGGGAGTACGGGACGGGCTACGGGCTGGACGCCGGGTCGCTCGCCCGGTTCATGGACCTCTACCGGGACGGCGCGGACCCGTCCGACCCCCGGCTCGCCCCGCTGCGCGCCCCGGACCTGGCCGGCGCCGCGCCCGCCACCGTGATCACCGCCGAGTGCGACATCCTGCGCGACGAGGCCGAGCGCTACGCCCGCCGGCTCGCCGCGGCCGGCGTGCCGGTGGAGCTGCGCCGCTACGACGGCGTCGTGCACTCCTTCTTCCTGCTTCCCGAGATCTTCGATACCGGCGCCGAGGCGGTGGAGTTCGCCGTGCGACGATTGCGCGCGGCATTCGACGACCACTCGCGGCAGGGGAGTGCGGCATGACGCGGTACGACGCGTACGAGCGGCTGAAGATCGACTGGGCGGCGGACGGGGTGCTGCGGGTCACGATCAGCACGCCGGGCAAGCTGAACGCGGTCGACACCACGGGGCACCGCGAGCTGGCGGAGATCTGGCGGGACGCCGACGCCGACGACGACGCCCGCGTGGTGCTCGTGCGGGGGGAGGGGACGGCGTTCTCCGCCGGGGGCGACCTCGCCATGATCGAGGAGATGATGTCCGACCACGCGTCCCGCCGCCGGATCATGCGCGAGGCCCGCGACATCGTGATGAACGTGCTGAACTGCTCCAAGCCGGTGGTCAGCGCCGTCCAGGGCCCGGCGGTGGGCGCCGGGCTCGCGGTCGCGCTGCTGGCCGACGTGTCGGTCGCGGGCCGCAACGCGAAGATCATCGACGGGCACACGCGGCTGGGCGTCGCGGCCGGCGACCACGCGGCGATCGTGTGGCCGCTGCTGTGCGGGCTCGCGAAGGCCAAGTACTACCTGCTGCTCAACGACGTCCTCACCGGCGAGGAGGCCGAGCGGATCGGCCTGGTCTCGCTGTGCGTGGACGACGAGCGGGTGCACGAGCGCGCGCTGGAGATCGCCGGCCGGCTCGCCGCCGGCCCGGCCGAGGCGCTGTCGTTCACCAAGCACGCGCTGAACAACTGGCTGCGCCTCGCCGGGCCGACGTTCGACGCCTCCCTGGCGATGGAGTTCTTCGGGTTCACCGGCCCGGACGTGCGCGAGGGCGTCGCGGCGATCCGGGAGAAGCGCCCGCCCCGGTTCGGCTGAGGCGCCTCCCGCCCGGGTCAGTACGACTTGGGGAGTCCCAGCTCGTGCTGGGCGATGTGGGCGAGGACGAGCTCCTCGGCGACCGGGATGTTCTTGGCGATGCGGGCGTCCCGGAACATCCGCGCGACCGGGTACTCCAGGGAGTACGCCATGCCGCCGAAGGTCTGGAACGCGCGGTCGGCCGCCTGCCAGGCCGCGTCGGCCGCGGTGAGCTTGGCGATGTTGGCCTCCGAGCCGCAGGGCCGGCCGCGGTCCCACAGCCAGGCGGCCTTGTAGGTCATCAGCCGGGCCAGCTCCAGCTGCGCCTTGATCCGCGCGAGCGGGAACGCGACGGCCTGGTTGGCCCCGATCGGCGTGCCGAACGGGGCGCGCTCGCCCGCGTACTCGCAGGCGGTCTTCAGCACCAGGCCGCCGGACCCGACGCCGCCCGCGGCGGCCAGGATCCGCTCGGGGTTGAGGATGTCCCACAGGACGGCGAAACCCTGGTCGGGCTCGCCGAGGACCCGGTCGGCGGGCACGCGCACACCGTCCAGGAAGAGCATGCTGGAGGCGACGGTGTTGGTGCCGAGCTTCGGGATCGGCCGGTAGGTCAGCGTGCCCTCGGCCACGGCCTCCTTGACGTCCACCAGCAGGACGGTGAAGCCGGCGGTGCGGGGGCGGGCCTGCGCGGCCGGGATCGTCCGGGTGACCAGGACGAGGAAGTCGGCGCGCTCGACGCCGGAGATCCAGATCTTCTGGCCGTCGACGACGAAGGAGTCGCCGTCGCGGCGCGCCTGGGTGGAGATGTTGATGGCGTTGCTGCCCGCGTCCGGCTCGGTGATGGCGAAGCACGTCTCGACCTCGCCGGAGGCGATCGCGGGCAGGAGTTCGCGCTTCTGCTCGGCGGTGCCGTGCCGGGCGATGGTGAGGCCGCCGAACGCGGGGGTCAGCAGGTACATGAAGGACGCGGCGCCGCCCGCCCCGCCCTCGGCGAGGGCCTCCAGGGCCACCGCCAGCTCCAGCAGCCCCTGGCCCCCGCCGCCGTACTCCGCGGGGATCGCCAGGCTGTGCCAGCCGCCGTCGACCAGTTCCCGCCAGACCTCCTCGGGCCACCGCTTGTCCGCGTCGCACCGGCCCCAGTAGTCCTGGTCGTACTTCCCGGCGACCGCCAGCACGCCCTCGCGCACCGCGGCCGCGCCCTCCGGCAGGTCGAAGTCCATCGCGCCTCCTCGCACGTTCTCGCGTGGGCTCACCGTAGCCGACGCGAGTAAGTGCTCACTGACGCGGGGCGGCCATGTAGGCGGTCACCATGCGGGCGACGAAGTGGGCGAAGACCTCCGGTGGCCCGGACGGGAGCATGATGTGGCTCATCGTCAGGCGCACGGCCGCGTCGGCGATCTCGGTGAGCGCGGCGCGGTCCAGATCCGGCCACTGGCGCAGGGCGTGCTCGGCGATGCGGGCGCTGGCGGAGAACAGCACAGGCTCGGCCTGCGTGGTGAGCAGCGGCAGCATCTCGTCGCCGCCCGCGCCCGTCAGCACCGCCTTCTTCAGCTGGTCGTCGGCGGAGGTCTCCAGCGTGAACGTGACCGCGGCGACCACCGCCGAGTACAGGTCGGCGTGCTCGGACAGCACCGCGTCGATGCCGTCGAGGTAGCGCTCGTTGTCGCGGATCACGACCGCCTGCGCCAGGCCCCACTTGTCGCCGAACTCGTTGTAGACGGTCTGCCGGCTCACCCCGGCGGCGGACGCGACGTCCCGCATGCGGACGGCCCGGTAGCCGCGCTCCACCAGGAGGTCCGCGGCGGCGTCCAGCAGGGATTCGCGCACGGAACGGCCGGCGGTGCCCATGTGTCGTCGCCCTCCAGGAAGCTGGTCAGTACGTCATTATCCCCCGTGGGCCGCCGCCGGGCCATCGCGCGCCCGCCGGTTCGCCGCCGTCGAGCAGGTGCGCGAGCGGGAGGGTCGCGGCGCCCACGGCGACCGCCTCCGGTCCGAGGTGGCACAGCTCGATCGAGGTCCGCGCGAACGGCCGCCGCAGCGCGTAGGCGGCGGCGGCCGCGACGATCCGGTCCAGCATCCGGCCGCCGATCAGCAGCCCCGCCCAGCCGCCGATGATGATCTTCTCCGGGCTGAACAGGTTGACCAGGTCGGCGATGCCCGCGCCGAGGTGCTCGGCGACGTCCTCGCGCAGCGCGGCCGCCGCCTCGGACGGGTCGGCCAGCAGCCCGGCGAGGGCCGCCTCCTCGCCGGCTTCGGCCGGGCCGCCCGCGGCGCCGTAGCGCTCCAGCAGGGCGGTCGCGCCGACATAGGACTCGAGGCAGCCGCGGGACCCGCACCGGCACGGCGCGCCGCCGACCCGGGACGTCGTGTGGCCCCACTCGCCCGCGCCGCCGGCCGCGCCCCGGTACGGCGAGCCGTCGATCATCACGGCGGCGCCGACACCGGATCCGATCAGGGCGACGACCGCGTCCCGGTGCCCGCGCCCCGCGCCGAACCACATCTCCGCCTGGCCGAGCGACGACGCGCCGTTGTCGACGAACAGCGGCAGGCGGGTGCCCTCGCGCAGCATCCGCTCCAGCGGAACGCCCTCCCAGCCGATGGTCTGGCAGTGCACGACCGCCTCCGGCCCGTGCTCGACCATGCCGGGGACGCCGACGCCCACGCCGATGACGGACGCCGGGTCGACCGACGCGCCCTCGACGACCGCCGGCAGGCCGTCCAGGATGTGCCGGACGACGGCGCGCGCGTCGCGGCCGCCGTCGCCGAGGGGCAGGTCGGCCTTGGCGAGCTGGGTCAGCCCCAGGTCGAACAGCTCGACCATCACCCGCGTCTCACCGACGTCCACGCCGACGAGGTGGCCGTAACCGGCCGCGGTCTCCAGCAGCACGCGCGGCCGCCCGCCGTCGGACTCGACGCTGCCCGCCTCCACGACGAGCCCGGCCTCGATCAGCTCGCTCACCACGTTGCTGACCGACGCGGGGCTGAGGCCGGTCGCGCGGGCCAGGTCCTGGCGGCTGAGCGGCCCGTCGAAGTACAGCCGCCGCAGCAGCACCGACCGGTTGGCGCGGCGCAGGTCGCGCACGGTCCTCCGGCGCCGTTCCGGCATCGGCCCCCCTCGTCCGCGGCCCCGGGCCGGGCCGCCTCCCCCGCATTATGTCCCCGCTCAGATCACGGCGGGAGACGAGCACCGGGACCTCCGGGCGCCGCCCCCGGCGTCCCGCTCTCTAGAGTGAGGGCCGACCGTCTCGGGCGAGGTGAGGAGGCCGGGTGGGCGGGATCCTTGTGGCCAACCGGGGCGAGGTCGCGCTGCGGGTCGTCCGGGCCGCGTCCGAGCTGGGCCTGCGGACGGTCGCCGTGCACACCCGCGACGACGCCGCCTCACCGCACGCCCGGCGCGCCGACGAGGCGCGCGTCCTGCCCGGCGACGGGGCCGCCGGGTACCTCGACGCGGACGCGCTCGTCGCCGCCGCGAAGGACGCCGGCGCCACGGCCGTCCACCCCGGCTACGGCTTCCTGAGCGAGAACGCGCGCTTCGCCGCCGCCTGCGCCGCGGCCGGGCTGACCTTCGTCGGCCCGCGCCCGGAGCTGCTGGAGCTGTTCGGCGACAAGACGAGGTCGCGCGGCCTGGCACAGGAGGCGGGGGTGCCCGTGACCCCCGGCACGCCCGCCGCGGCGAGCCTCGCCGATGCCGAGGCGTTCGCCCGCGAGCACGGCACCGTCGTGATCAAGGCGCTCGCGGGCGGCGGCGGGCGCGGCATGCGCGTCGCCGCCGGGCCCGCCGCCGTCGCGGACGCCTACGAGCGGTGCCGGGCGGAGGCGCTCGCCTCCTTCGGCCGCGGCGAGCTGTACGCCGAGAAGTACGTCCCGCGGGCCCGCCACATCGAGGTGCAGGTCGCGGGCGACGGCTCCGGCGCCGTCACCCACCTGTGGGACCGCGACTGCAGCGTCCAGCGCCGCCACCAGAAGCTGATCGAGATCGCTCCCGCGCCCGCGCTGCCCGGAGGCGTCAGGGACGCTCTGCTGGACGCCGCCCTGCGCATGGCGGCCCGGGTCCGCTACGAGAGCCTCGGCACCTTCGAGTTCCTCGTCGACGGGGAGGAGTTCTGGTTCCTGGAGGCCAACCCCCGGCTCCAGGTCGAGCACACCTTGACCGAGGAGATCACCGGCGTCGACCTGGTGAAGGCGCAGATCAGGCTGGCGGCGGGGGAGGACCTCGCCGCGGTGGGCCTGGCCGCGCCGCCGCGGGCGTCCGGCTGCGCCGTCCAGGTGCGGGTCAACGCCGAGACGATCGGCGCGGACGGCGCGCCGCGCCCGAGCGCCGGGACGCTCACCGCGTTCGCGCCGCCGTCCGGGCCCGGCGTCCGCGTCGACACCCACGGGCACGCCGGCCACCGCACGAGCCCGCGCTACGACCCGCTGCTCGCCAAGGTCATCGCCCGCGCGGAGGACCTGCCGTCCGCCGCCGCCCGCGCGCACGGCGCGCTCGGCGAGTTCGAGATCGCGGGCGTGGCGACGAGCATCCCGCTGCTGCAGGGCGTGCTGCGCCACCCCGGCTTCACCTCCGGCGGCGCGGGCACGTCCTTCATCGCCGACCACCTGGCCGAGCTGCTGGAGAGCGAGCACCGCCGGTACTACGCCGAGACGGCCCTGAGCGACGCCGGGCCCGAGGCCGCGGCCGTCCCGGACGCGCCGCCCGGCACGGTCGCGATCCCCGCGCCGACGCAGGGGACGGTCGTGAGCGTCGAGGTGGCCGAGGGCGACCTCGTCGGGGCCGGGGCGCCGGTGCTGATCCTCGAAGCGATGAAGATGGAGCACGTCGTCCGCGCGGGGGAGGCGGGCATCGTCCGGGCCCTGGCCGCCGCGCCCGGCGACACCGTCGCCGAGGGCGCGCCGCTGCTGTTCACCGAGCCCGCCGAGGGCGGCGGCGACCACGCCGCCGAGGACGAGGCGGCCGACCTCGACCTGATCCGCGCCGACCTCGCCGAGACGCTGCGCCGGCACGAGATCGGGCTCGACGCGGCCCGCCCCGAGGCGGTGGCCAGGCGGCACGCGCGTGGCCACCGCACCGCGCGGGAGAACATCGGCGACCTGTGCGACCCGGGGACGTTCGTCGAGTACGGCGCGCTCGTCATCGCGGCGCAGCGGCGGCGCCGCTCCCTAGACGACCTCGTCGAGCGCACTCCCGCCGACGGCATGGTCTGCGGCATCGGGGACGTCGACGGCGCGCAGGCCGTCGTGATGTCCTACGACTACACGGTCCTCGCCGGGACGCAGGGCCATCTGAACCACCGCAAGACCGACCGCATGCTCGACATCGCCCACCGCCGCCGCCTGCCGCTGGTGCTGTTCGCCGAGGGCGGCGGGGGACGCCCCGGCGACACCGACACCACGACCGTCTCCGGCCTGGACGTGACGACGTTCCACGCGATGGGGCGGCTCAGCGGCGCCGTCCCGTCCGTCGGCGTCGCGAACGGGCGCTGCTTCGCGGGGAACGCGGCCCTGCTCGGCTGCTGCGACGTCATCATCGCCACCCGGGACGCCAACATCGGCATGGGCGGGCCCGCCATGATCGAGGGCGGCGGGCTCGGCGCCGTCACGCCCGAGGAGATCGGCCCGGTCGCCGACCAGGAGCCGAACGGCGTCATCGACATCGTGGTGGACGACGAGGCCGAGGCGGTCCGGGCGGCGCGCCGCTACCTGTCCTACTTCCGGGGCCCGGCGGACGACTGGTCCTGCGGCGACCAGCGCGTCCTGCGGCACCTCGTCCCGGAGAACCGGCTGCGCGCCTACGACGTCCGCCGCGCCGTCGCCCACCTCGCCGACACCGGGTCGGTGCTGGAGCTGCGCCGCGCGTTCGGCGTCGGGATCGTCACCGCGCTGGTCCGGATCGAGGGCCGCCCGATGGGCCTGATCGCCAGCAACCCGGCGCATCTCGGCGGCGCCATCGACCGCGACGCCGCGGACAAGGCCGCCCGGTTCCTGCAGCTGTGCGACGCGCACGGGCTGCCGGTGGTGTCCCTGTGCGACACCCCCGGTTTCATGGTCGGACCCGATGCCGAGCGGACCGCCACCGTCCGGCATTTCAGCCGCCTGTTCGTCATCGGCGCCAACCTGCGCGTCCCGATGGTCACGATCGTGCTGCGCAAGGGCTACGGGCTCGGCGCGCAGGCGATGGCGGGCGGCGGGTTCACGACGCCGCTCGCGACCCTCGCCTGGCCCACCGGCGAGATCGGCGGCATGGGGCTGGAGGGCGCGGTCCGGCTCGGGTTCCGCAAGGAGCTGGAGGCCGCCGAGGACCCGCGGGCGATGTTCGAGCAGATGGTCGCCGCGGCCTACGAGCACGGCAAGGCGCTCCACGCCGCCACCGTGTTCGAGCTGGACGACGTGATCGACCCCGCCGACACACGGCGGTGGATCACCGCCGTGCTGGCCGCCGCCCCGCCCGCCGACGACCGTCCCCGCCCGTGGATCGACACGTGGTGACGGGCGGGCCGGCGCGGTGGGCGTCTCGGTAGGCGTCGCGCACGCGGGGATCGGCCCGCACCTCCGCCGGGGGCCCGGCGGCGATCACCCTGCCGTCGTCCAGGACGTGCAGGACGTCGCAGACGCCGAGCACCGGCTCGATCTCGTCCTCGACGACCAGCACCGCCAGCCCGTCCCCGGCCAGGTCGCGCAGCAGGACCTCCAGCGCCCGGGCGTGCCGCTCCGGAAGGCCCGTCCACGGCTCGTCCAGCACGAGCACGGCCGGGTCGGTGGCGAGGGCCCGGGCCAGGTCCGTCAACCCGGCGACGCCGGGCGGCGCGTCCCGGGCGGTCCGGTCCGCGTGGTCCTGGATGCCGACCCGGGCGAGCAGCGCGTCGGCGACGGCGCCCGCGTCGCGGCGCGCCTCGAAGCGGCGCCGCCACCGGTCCCGCGCCGTGCGCCCCGGCTGCTCCCGCGTCATCGCGTGCCGGGCGGCGGCGGCCTGGACGGCCTCCCGGACGGTCGCCGATCCGGTCGCGCCCGCCCGCTGGAACGTGCGGGCGATGCCGCGCCGGGCCCGCTCCCGCGCCGCGCTGCGCGTCAGGTCGGCGTCGTCGAGCAGGACGGCGCCCGCCGCCGGCCGCCGCAGCCCCGTGATCACGTCGCACAGCGTCGTCTTGCCGGCGCCGCTCGGGCCGACCAGGCCGGTGACCGTGCCGGGCGGGGCGGTCAGCCCCGCCCCGTCGACCGCCGTCAGCGGGCCGAACCGGACCGTCACGTCCCGCACCCGCAGGCCCTCCGCAGCGGCCATGGCCTCCGCCCTCCGCGCCTCGTGTGATGTGGATCACTGGCGGGCCACACCCTACTGAGGCGCGCGGGCGGCGGCAACGGGCCCGTGAGAGGGGCGGGTCAGGGGGCCGGGGGCGCCAGCCGGTCGCGGGTCCACTCCTTGACCCCGGCGACGAACGCCTCGACGTCGGCGGCCTTGCCGGAGGCCATCTCGCCGAACCAGTCCGGCACGTACCGCTCGAACCGCCCGCTCTCCAGGACCTCCAGCACGGCCGCGGCCACCTCCCGCGGCGGCAGGGCGTCCGCGACGTCGCTGAGCGGCGGCTCGTTGCCGGGCAGGGTGAACAGTTCCGTCCCGGCGATGAGCGCGGGCTGGATCACGTGGACCTGCACGCCCGTGCCGTCCAGATCGACCGCCATGCTCTCCCAGAACGCGGTGAGCGCCGCCTTGGACGCGGAGTAGGCGGCCTCGTGCGGCGGGCCGAGCCGCGCCGCGACCGAGCCCATCGCGACCAGGTGGCCGCGCCCGCGCGCGACCATGCCCGGCAGCAGCGCCAGCGTGAGCCGCACGGGGGACAGGTAGTTGAGCCGCACGACCTCGTCGGCCTCGGCGGGCGCCAGGTCCTGGACGCGGCGCCGCTTCGGCATCCCCGCGTTGTTGACCAGCACGTCGACGCCGCCGAGTTCGCGTTCGGCCTCGGCGGCGAGGTCGGCGACCGCGTCGAGGTCGGCGAGGTCGGCCGCCCACATCGCCGAGTCCGGGGCGTGCGCGCGGCACCGGGACAGCACCTCCGAGAGCCTGTCCTTGCGCCGCGCCACCAGGCCGACCCGCGCCCCGGCGGCGGCGAGCGCCTCCGCCACCACGGCGCCGATGCCCGACGAGGCTCCCGTGACCAAAGCGGACCGTCCGGTGAGAGTCGCCATGCGATCCAACGTCACACACCCCGGAGCCACCGGCAAGGCACCCCGCCGCCGCCCCCGCGAAGGCGGGCCGCCGAAATGTCCGGCGGCGCCCGCGCCGTGTCGGTAAGGTCGTGGGTTTCGCCCCCACCACCCTCGCAGCCGGAGGTCTGTCCGCATGCCCGCCGAGTCCGCCGACCCTTCCGAACCCGCGGTCCTCGCAGCCGAACGCGCCCATCTCGCCGAGTCCCGCGCCGCCCTGCGCCGGATGCGCGAGCACGCCGAGGGCCTCTCCGCCGACGTCGCCGCCGACTGGGTCTCCAAGCAGTTCCTGGAGTCCCTGCTCGACCAGCGCGTCGAGGCGCTCGCCGACCACCCCGACACCCCGCTGTTCTTCGGCCGCATGGACCGCGGCGGCGCGGCCGGCTCCGACCTGCCCGCCGTCATGTACGTGGGGCGGCGGCACGTCCACGACGGCGACGAGGGACGCCCCCTCGTGCTGGACTGGCGCGCCCCCGTCTCGCGGGCGTTCTACCAGGCCGGGCCCGCGGACCCGATGGGCTGGCGGCTGCGGCGCCGCTTCGGGTTCCAGGCGGGCGAACTGACCGCGTTCGAGGACGAGCCCCTCGACGGCGGCGGCACGCGGCCGGGGACGGGCCCGTCCCGGATCCTGACCGATGAGATCGAGCGGCCCCGGACCGGCCCGATGCGCGACATCGTCGCCACCATCCAGCCCGAGCAGGACGTGATCGTCCGCGCCGACCTGCCCCGCAGCGTCTGCGTCCAGGGCGCGCCCGGCACCGGCAAGACCGCCGTCGGCCTGCACCGCGCCGCCTACCTGCTGTTCACCCACCGGGAGCGGCTGTCGCGATCAGGCGTGCTCATCGTCGGGCCGAACCGCGCGTTCCTCGCCTACATCGCGGCGGTGCTGCCCGCGCTCGGCGAGGTCCGGGTCGAGCAGGCCACCATCGACGACCTGCTCGGCCCGCCGCTCGGCGACGAGCCCGCGGACGTGGCCGCCCTCAAGGGCGACGCCCGGATGGCCGGCGTGCTGCGCAGGGCGCTGTGGCTGCACGTCCGCAAACCTGAGGAGGGGCTCGTCGTCACGCGGGGCGCGGCGCGCTACCGGCTCGCCGACCACGAGATCCGCGAGATCGCCGCCGCGCTGCGCGGCACGACCCGCTACGGCAGCGGCCGCGCCGCGTTCGCGCAGCGGCTCGCGCACCAGATCCTCGTGCGGATGGAACGGCGCGGCGAGGCCCCCGACGACCGCGTCCAGGACCAGGTCGCGCGGAGCAGGCCGGTCAAGCAGGTCCTCGACGCGGTGTGGCCGAAGGTGAGCGCCGAGCAGGTCCTGCACCGGCTGCTGTCGGACGCCGATCTGCTGAGCCGGGCGGCGAAGGGCGTCCTCGACGAGGACGAGCAGGCCGCGCTCCTGCCGGCGAGGCCCGCACGCTCGCACCGCTCCGCCAGGTGGACCGCCGCCGACCGGGCCCTCCTGGACGAGCTGAACGACCTCATCGAGCGCACCACCTCGCTCGGCCACCTGGTGGTGGACGAGGCGCAGGACCTGTCCGCGATGCAGTTGCGGGCGCTGGGACGCCGCTGCGCGACGGGCTCGGCGACCGTCCTCGGCGACCTCGCGCAGGGCACGACCGCGTGGTCGGCCCGCACATGGAAGGAGGTGCTCGCCCATCTCGGGCAGGACGGGGAGGTCACCGAGCTGACCCTCGGGTTCCGCGTCCCGGGGACCGTCCTCGACTTCGCCGCCCGCCTTCTCCCGCACGTCGCTCCCGGCCTGGAGCGGCCGCGCTCGCTGCGCCCCGGCGCCGGGGCCCTCACGGTGCGGCGCGTCGACGACCTGGCCGCCGCGACGGTCGAGGCCGCCCGCGCCGCGCTGGCCCGCCCCGGTTCGGTCGGGCTGATCGTCCCGGACGCGCGGGCGGGCGCGCACGCCGCGGCGCTGGAGGCCGCCGGGCTGGAGCACGAGGTCCTCGGGCCCGAGTCGCCGGGCACCGGACGGCTGCTGGTCATCCCCGCGACCCTCGCCAAGGGCCTGGAGTACGACCACGTGATCGTCGCCGAGCCCGCCGCCATCGCCGCGGCCGAGGCGCGCGGGCTCGCCCGCCTGTACGTCGTGCTGACCCGGGCGGTCACCACGCTGGCCGTGCTGCACGAGGACGACCTGCCCGCCGAGCTGGCGGAGCCGTAGCCGGGCGCCCTACCCGGGTTCGGCCGCCGGGCGCTCCCGCGGGCGCAGCCCGTCGAAGGCGATCCGCAGGACGTCCTCGCGGGCCCCGGCGCGCCCGGCGGCGTAGGACATGCCGGCCAGCAGCGCCATGACCTCGCCCGGCCCGACGTCGGCGCGGACGACGCCGGCCTCCTGCGCCCGTCCGAGCAGGACCCCGAGGGCTGACTTCAGGTCCGGCCCGGCGCGCCCGGTGGCCTGCCGGGCGTCGACGCCGGCCTCGGCCAGCGCCTCGGTCACGGCCTGCTTGGCGGCCGCCTGCGAGACCACCCGGGTGAAGAAGCCGAAGAACGCCGCGCCCGGGTCGTCCGCGGAGCGCAGGTCCCGCGCCTCGGCCGCCAGCCGTTCCAGCAGGGCGACGAGCACGGCCTCCAGCAGCGACTCCTTGGTGGGGAAGTGCCGGAACACCGTGCCGATGCCGACCCCCGCCTTGCGCGCGACCTCCTCGGTGGAGGCGGAGGTCCCCTGGACGGCGAAGACCTCCTCGGCCGCGGCGAGGACCTTGGCGCGGTTGCGCAGGGCGTCGGCGCGCAGCGGCCTGCCGGAGGCGGGTGATGTCATCGCGGCCTTCCGTTGACAAGTGGAGTCTTGACTCCATATTTTTTCATGCGGAGCACGTACTCCGATTCTAGGGGAGATCGCATGTCAGAGTTCGCCAGCCCCCGGGCCGTCTTCCAGCGGCTGATCGACGGGATCACCGCGCTGCGGCCGGAGGGCCTGCCGCAGCTCTACGCGCAGGACGCGGTGGTGGTGCACCCCTTCGCCCACCCGGCCTCCCGCCTGGAGGGCCGCGAGGCGCTGCGCCGGCACTTCGCCCAGCTGGAGACGCTGCCCGTGGAGCTGGAGGCGCGCAACGTCGTCGTGCACGAGACCGCCGACCCCGAGGTGATCATCACCGAGTTCGAGTACGCGGGACGCAACACCCGCAACGGGCGGGAGTTCGTCGTGCCCAACATCTTCGTCCTGCGGGTGCGCGACGGGCACATCGTGGAGTCCCGCGACTACGCCCACCACCGCGCGTTCGACGAGGCGATGGCGTGACGCCCCCCGCCGCCGCGTCCCCCCGCGAGGTGTTCGCGCGGCTCGGCGCGGGCATCTCGGCCGGACGCTGGCACGAGCTCGCCGCCCTCTACGCCGAGGACGCGGTCGTCGAGCAGCCCTTCGCCCTCCCGCCCGCGCCGCCGCGCCTGGAGGGCCGCGCGGCGATCGACCGGCACTTCCGCGCCGCGGCGCGCGGGCCCCTCGAACTGCGCGCCTGCGACGTGCTGGTGCACGACACCGGCGACCCGGAGGTGATCGTCGCGGAGTTCGGCTACGACGGGCGCGTGACGGCCTCGGGCCGCGCGTTCCGCGTCGCCAACATCCAGGTGCTGCGGGTGCGCGACGGGCTGATCGCCGAGACCCGCGACTACCACGACCACCCGGGCTTCGCGCGGGCCCTGCGGGACGGCTGAGCGGGACGGCCGAGCGGGGCAGCCGGGCCGGTGCGGCCGGGTGCGGGCGGTTGACTGGCCGTCCCGGCCGTTCCTAGGGTGGACGTCGGCATACCGACCGGTTGGTATGTCCCGTTCCGGGTGGCCGCCGCCACCCACGCCCCGCGCGGAGGCCCCGTGAGCACAGCACCGCCCGACGCCGACGAGCTGAGCAGGCGGGCTGGCGAGTTCCTCGCCGCCCACGACCCCGCCGCGACCGAACCCCTGGAGTTCCTGCGGGCCCGGTTCGACGCCGGGCTCGCCTGGGTGCACTACCCCGAGGGGCTCGGGGGGCTCGGCGCCCCGCGGCACCTGCAGCCCGCGGTCGACCGCCGGTTCGCCGAGGCGGGCGCCCCGACCAACCACCCCGAGCGCAACGGGATCGGGCTCGGGATGGCCGCGCCGACGATCCTCGCCTTCGGCACCGAGGAGCAGAAGCGCCGCTTCCTGCGCCCGCTGTGGACCGGCGAGGAGCTGTGGTGCCAGCTGTTCAGCGAGCCCGGCGCCGGCTCCGACCTCGCCGCGCTCGCCACCCGCGCCGTCCGCGACGGCGACGCCTGGACGGTCAACGGCCAGAAGGTGTGGACGTCCATGGCGCACGAGGCGCGCTGGGCGATCCTCGTCACCCGCACTGACCCCGGCGTCCCCAAGCACCGCGGCATGACCTACTTCGTCTGCGACATGACCGCGCCGGGCGTCGAGGTGCGCCCGCTGCGGCAGATCACCGGCGAGGCCGAGTTCAACGAGGTGTTCCTCACCGACGTGCGGATCCCCGACGAGCACCGGCTCGGCGAGGTCGGGCAGGGCTGGCGGGTGTCCACCACGACGCTGATGAACGAGCGGGTCGCGATCGGCGGCAGCGCCGCGCCGCGCGAGAGCGGCATGATCGGCGTCGTCGCCGCGCTCTGGCGGGACCGCCCCGAGCTGCGCACCCCCGGCCTGCACGACGCCCTGCTGCGCGCGTGGGTGGAGACCGAGGCGGCCCGGCTCACCGGGGCGCGGCTGCGCCAGCAGCTCACCGCCGGGGAGCCCGGCCCCGAGGGGTCGGGCGCCAAGCTCGCCTTCGCCAAGCTCAACCAGGAGGTCTCCGGGCTGGAGCTGGAACTGCTCGGCGAGGAGGGCCTGCGCTACGACGACTGGACGATGCGCCGCCCCACCGAGGTCGACTTCACCCGCCGCTCGCCCGGCTACCGCTACCTGCGCGCCAAGGGCAACTCCATCGAGGGCGGCACCTCGGAGATCCTGCGCAACATCATCGCCGAGCGCGTCCTCGGCCTGCCCGGCGAGATCCGCGTCGACAAGGACGTGGCGTGGAAGGACCTGCCCCGATGAGCGACCTGCTGTACGGCGAGATCGAGAACGACCTGCGGGCGAGCGTCCGCGAGGTGCTGGGCGACAGGGCGCCCTGGGCCTCGGTCCTCGCCGGCACCGAGCGGGACGAGCCCTGCGACGCGGCGCTGTGGCGGACGGTCGCCGGCGAGCTCGGCTGCGCGGGCCTGCCGGTCCCCGAGGAGCTCGGCGGCGCCGGCGCCACCTGGCGCGAGACCGCCGTCGTGATGGAGGAGCTGGGCCGGTCCGCCGCGCCCGTCCCGTTCCTGTCCAGCGCCGTGATCGCCACGGCGGCGCTGCTGGCCGCCGGGGAGCGGGAACTGCTCGCGGGACTCGCCGCCGGGGAGCGGATCGCGGTCCTGGCGGTCCCGTTCAGCGCCGCGCCCGGCGACGTCCGGACGACGGTCGAGGCCGCGGACGGGACGCTCACCGGCGAGGTCACCAGCGTCGCCGACGGCATGGCGGCCGAGGTGCTCCTCGTCCCGGCCGGGGACGGCCTGTACGCGGTGGACGCCGCCGACGCCCGCCGCACCGCCGCGACCTCGCTCGACATGACCCGGCGGCTCGCCGACCTCGCCTTCTCCGCCGCCCCGGCCAGGCGCGTCGCCGAGGGGACCGGCGCCGTGCGGGCCGCGCTGCGCACCGGCGCCGCGCTGCTGGCCTCCGAGCAGCTCGGGCTCGCCGAGCGCTGCCTGGACGACACCGTCGCCTACGTGAAGACGCGCTACCAGTTCGGCCGCCCGGTCGGCTCCTACCAGGGGCTCAAGCACCGGCTCGCCGACCTGTGGACCTCGATCACCCAGGCCCGCGCCGTCGCCCGCCACGCCGCGTCCTGCGTGGCCGCGGACGACGCGGACACCCCGATCGCGGTCGCCGTCGCGCAGGCGCACTGCTCCGCGGTCGCCGTGAAGGCGGCCGAGGAGTGCGTGCAGATGCACGGGGGGATCGGCTTCACCTGGGAGCACCCGGCGCACCTCTTCCTGAAACGCGCCAAGGCCGACGCCATCGCCCTCGGCACGCCCGACCGGCACCGGGCGGCCCTCGCCTCGCTGGTGGACCTGCCTCCGGCCTGACGGCGGTCGGACGGCGGTCGGACGGCGGTCGGACGGCGGTCGGACGGCCCCGCGCCGGAGCGCGGGGCCGTCCGGCTAACCGGTGATGACCGCCAGGATCCGGGCGCCCTCGGGGAACGCGCCGCGCTCGGCCAGCGCGAGGACGCCGAACATCATCTTCGCCGTGTAGATCCGGTCGAGGACGATCCCGTGCCGGCCGGCGAAGTCGTCGGCGAACGCGTCCAGTTCCGGGGCGGTCCTCGCGTAGCCGCCGAAGTGGAAGCCGTCCTCGACGCTCCAGTCTCCGCGCCGCTCACCGTAGGTCTCGCGCTGGAGGCGCGCCACCTCCCCGGTCATGAAGCCGCCCCTCAGCACCGAGAAGCCCACGGCGCGCTGGCCAGGCGCCAGGCCGGCGGCGAGCCCGGCCAGCGTCCCGCCCGTCCCGCAGGGGCAGCACACCACGTCGAATCCCGGGACCTCCGCGCCCAGCTCGGCGCAGCCCCGGACCGCCGCCGCGTTGCTACCGCCCTCCGGCAGGAGGTAGAAGCCGCCCCACCGCTCCCGCAACGCCTCGACGACGTCGGGTTCGTGCTTGCGCCGGTAGGTCGCGCGGTCCATGTAGGCGAGGCGCATGCCCATGCTCTCGGCGCGCGCGAGGGTGTCGTTCAGCGGCAGGTGCTCCTCGCCGCGGATCACGCCGATGGTCGCGAACCCGTGGATCCTGCCCGCCGCGGCCACGGCCCGGATGTGGTTGGAGTAGGCGCCGCCGAACGTCAGGAGCGTCCCGTGCCCGCGCGCGGGCCCGATGTTGTGCCGGAGCTTGCGCCACTTGTTGCCCGGCAGCTCCGGGTGGATCAGGTCGTCACGCTTCAGGAACAGCCGGAGCCCCCGGCGCGCCGCCCGCTCGTCCGCCAGCTCCACCACGGGTGAGGTTCTCTCGGGAGGCGTCATGGCATCGGCAGGCCGAGCCTCCCGCGCAGCGTCCGCTGCACCTCCTCGATGCCCGGCCGCGCGTCGACGGTGACCACGTACTCCTTGCGGCCGAACAGCTCCAGGATCGGGTCGGTCCGCTCGTGGTAGTCGCGCAGCCGCTCGGCGAGCGCCTGCTCCGTGTCGTCCTCGCGGGAGACCAGCTCGCCCCCGCACACGTCGCAGCGGCCCTCCTGCGTCGGGCGGTCCGCGATCAGGTTGTAGTCCATCCCGCACCCGTTGCACAGCCGGCGGGCCAGCACCCGGCGGCGGACCTCCTCGTCCGGCAGGTCCAGGTGGATCACGCCGTCGATGTCGTAGCTCTCCAGGAAGAACTCCGTCTGCCGCCGGCTGCGCGGGAACCCGTCGACGACGAACCCGTAGTTCCAGTCGTGCTGGGCGAGCCGGTCGCGCACGACGCTCTCCGCGAGATCGTCGCCGACCAGCTCGCCGGACGCCATGATGCGCCTCACCTGCGCGCCGAGCTTGGTGTGGTTCTTGACGTGCCAGCGGAAGATGTCGCCGACGCTGATGTGGACGATGTCCAGATCGCGTGCGAGCAGCTCGGACTGCGTGCCCTTGCCGCTGCCGACGGCGCCGATGATGACGTACTTGCGCATGGGGGAGAGCCTATGCGCGCCGCCCCGGTCAGAGGGGGAGGCGCAGGCGGCGGCCCAGCCTCCGGAAACGCGAGTCGGGGGCGCTCTCGGGAGACTCGTCGCGCACCGTCAGGCTCTCCAGCAGCGTGTCGAACGCGGGCGGGCGGACGCATACCAGCGTCGCGCGGGCCCTGCGGGCGCAGTGCAGCCGCACCGACGGGCGCAGCAGCCGCGAGAACGGGCCCCGCGCGCCGCGCCCGACGACCAGGATGTCGTCGTCGCCCGCCAGCCGCACCAGCGTCGCGCCCGGCTCCCCGACGAGCGCCAGCGCGGTCATCTCCACGCCCTCGGGCGGGCCGCCGCACACCTCCGCCAGGAGCCGGGCGATGAGCTCGGCCCCGGAGCCGCGCAGCGCCTCGGTGATGCCGCAGCCGAGCTGGCCCGCCGCCGACACGTGCGGGGGCAGCGGTGCGGCGTGCGCGACCAGCAGCGGCAGCCTGCGCAGCCGCGCCTCGCCGATCGCCCAGGAGAGCGCGCAGCGCGCACCCGCGGAGTCGTCCACCCCCACCACGACGCGGGGCCCGCCCTCCGGTCTCGCGATCACGGTCCCTCCTGTGGCCGCCGGGTGACAGCAGTCTAGACAGAAGGCATACCCGTTCCGGCGCGAGAGTTCCAGGTTCCGGCGGAGGTTCCCGGCGATCCCGGGCCGAGGGCGTGGCCGCTGGACCATCCGGCGCCGGGCGGGGCAGACTTCCGGTATGGCCGCATCGCACGAGCACGACTCCTCCTGCGCCGTCGCGCACGGCGACGTCCAGCCCGAGACGGGGGAGCGGACGCTGGTCGCGGTGTTCGCCGGCCCCGTCGCCGACCACCTGCTGCGCTACGCCGCCGACCTCGGCTACCGCACGTTCCTCGTCGACCCCGACAAGGACCGCGGCGGCGCGGCCGACCTGCCGTCCCTGGACGCCACCGCCGACGTCGTCGTCACCGACCACCACCGGCCCGAGCTCGGGCCGGTCCTGCGCGACGTGCTGACGCAGCCCGTCCGGTGGGTCGGCGTCATGGGCAACCCGCGGCATCCCGCCCCGCACATCCCGGCCCTCACCGAACTCGGCGTCCCCGCGGCCGACATCGCCCGCGTGCACCGCCCGATCGGCCTCAACATCGGCTCCAGGACCCCCGCCGAGATCGCCCTGGCGACCCTCGCCGGTCTGATCGCCGACCGCAACGGCCGCCCCGGCGGCTTCGAGTTCTAGTGCTGGCGGTCGCCTACGACGCCTTCGCCGGGCCGCTGGAGATCCGGGAGCTGCCCGACCCGCGGGTGCCGCCCGGCGGCGCGGTGATCCGGGTCGAGGCCACGGGCGTGTGCCGCAGCGACTGGCACGGCTGGCAGGGCCACGACCCCGACATCCGCTCCTTCCCGCACGTCCCGGGCCACGAGCTGGCGGGCACGGTCGAGGAGACCGGCGCCGGCGTCACCCGCCTGCGGCCCGGCGACCGCGTGACCGTCCCGTTCGTGTGCGCCTGCGGCCGCTGCCCGTCGTGCCAGGCGGGCGACCAGCAGGTCTGCGAGGCCCAGACCCAGCCCGGCTTCACGCACTGGGGCTCGTTCGCCCACTACGTCGCGATCGAGGCAGCCGAGGTGAACCTGGTGCGCCTGCCCGACGAGATGGCCTGCACGACCGCGGCCGCGCTCGGCTGCCGGTTCGCCACCGCGTTCCGCGCCGTCCTCGCGCAGGGGCGGGTCCGCGCGGGCGAGTGGGCGGCGGTGCACGGCTGCGGGGGCCTCGGGCTGTCCGCCGTCATGATCGCGGCGGCGGCCGGCGCGCGGGTCGTGGCGGTCGACGTGTCGCCGCAGGCGCTGGAGCTGGCGCGCCGCTGCGGCGCGACGGCCGTCGTCGACGCCGCGGCCCACGACGACGTGGCCGAGGCCGTGCGCGAGGCGTCCCACGGCGGCGCCCACGTCTCGCTTGACGCGCTCGGCAGCCCGGCCACCGCCCGCGCCTCGGTCGAGTCCCTGCGCCGCCGCGGCCGGCACGTCCAGGTCGGGCTGCTGCCGCCCGGCGCGGGCCGCGCCGACCTGCCGATGGAGCGGGTGATCGGCTGGGAGCTGGAGATCGTCGGCAGCCACGGGATGCCCGCCCACGCCTACGAACCGATGATGGAGCTGGTCCGCGCCGGGACGCTGCGTCCCGACCTGCTGGTCGGCCGTGTGCTGGCCCTGGACGACGCACCGGCCGCGCTGGCCGCGATGTCCGGACCGGGGATCACGGTGATCGAACCTCGGCGCCGGCGGCCTCCCGGCGACGGCTCCGGTCGCGTCCACGGGACGCGGGCGTAGGATTCGAGGTGATGCCCGTGTTCTGTCGGTGGGCTCGTCTACGGTCGGAGGCGACGGCGCCCGCCGCCCCTCGCCGCCCTGGCGATGCCGCCCAGCAGAGGTGACGACCACCATGCCCGACACCATGCCGAACACCATCGAGACAGACCGTGACTTCCAGGCGCTGGCCGACCCGTACCGGCGGGAGTTGCTGGCGCACTGCTACCGGATGCTCGGCTCCATCCACGACGCCGAGGACCTGGTGCAGGAGACCTACCTCCGGGCATGGCGCTCCTACGGCGGCTTCGAGGGCCGCTCCTCGCTGCGCACCTGGCTCTACCGCATCGCCACGAACGTGTGCCTGACCGCCATCGACCAGCGCGGCAACCGGCCCATGCCGTCCGGCCTCGGGGCGCCGAGCGACGAGCCGGAGCGGCCCGTGGTGGCCTCGGACGAGGTGCCGTGGCTGGAGCCCGCCCCCGACGCCGTGCTCGGGGCCGACGCCGCCGACCCGGCGACCATCGTCACCGCGCGCGAGAGCACCCGCCTGGCGTTCGTGGCGGCCCTGCAGCACCTGCCCGCCAAGCAGCGGGTCGTGCTGATCCTGCGGGACGTGCTGAAGTGGCGGGCCGCCGAGGTCGCCGAACTCCTCGACACCTCCACCGCCGCGGTCAACAGCGCGCTGCAGCGGGCGCGCGCGCAGCTGGAGGAGAACGCCCCCCTGCGCGACGAGCTGGTCGAGCCGACCGACCCCGGTCAGCGCGACCTCCTGGAGCGCTACGCGAAGGCGTTCGAGACCGCCGACATCGCGAGCCTGATCGAGCTGTTCAAGCAGGACGTCGTCTGGGAGATGCCGCCGTTCCCGCAGTGGTTCGTCGGCGCCGACCACGTCGTCCGGCTCATCCTGGCGCAGTGCGGGCCCACTCCCGGCGACATCCGGATGGTCCCGGCCGCCGCGAACGGGCAGCCGGCCTTCGGGCTCTACATGCGCGACGACGAGGGCGTGCACCGCCCCTACCAGATCCAGGTGCTGAGCATCACCGGCGACGGTGTCGCGCACGTCTCGGTGTTCTTCGACACCAGCCTGTTCCCGGTGTTCGGGCTGGCCGAAAGGCTCTGACCGCGCACCCTCGCCTTCCACTGGGCGGAAACCGGGGCGGGGTGCGCGCCGCGCCGGCTGCGAGGGTGGTGGCCGGGCGGGGCGCCGCGGCGGCCTCCCCCGAGTGGGAATGGGAGGGGTATGGACAAGGTCGTGGCCTCGGCGGCGGACGCCGTCGCCGACATCGGTGACGGGGCGTCCCTGGCCGTCGGCGGGTTCGGGCTCTGCGGGGTGCCGGCGGTCCTCATCTCCGCCCTCCACGAGCGTGGCGCCGCCGGCCTCACGGTCGTGTCGAACAACTGCGGGCTCGACGGCCGCGGCCTCGGGCAGCTGCTCGCGGCGGGCCGCATCGCCCGCGCGATGGGCTCCTACGTCGGCGCGAACAAGGAGTTCGCGCGGCAGTACCTCGCCGGCGAGATCGAGGTCGAGCTGATGCCGCAGGGCACCCTCGCCGAGCGGCTGCGCGCCGGCGGCGCCGGGATCGCGGCGTTCTTCACCCCGGCCGGGGTCGGCACGATGGTCGCCGACGGCGGGCTGCCGTGGCGGTACGCGCCCGACGGCACCGTCGCGGTCGCCTCGCCCGCCAAGGAGGTCCGCGAGTTCGGCGGGCGGGAGTACGTGCTGGAGGAGGGCATCACCACCGACTTCGCGCTCGTCCGGGCGGCGGTCGGCGACCGGCACGGCAACCTGGTCTTCGACAAGGCGGCCCGCAACTTCAACCCGCTCGCCGCGATGGCCGGGCGGGTGACGCTGGCCGAGGTCGAGCGGCTCGTGGAGCCCGGCGAGATCGACCCCGACTCCGTCCACCTGCCGGGCGTGTTCGTCCAGCGCGTGGTGGAGCTGACCCCCGGGCAGGCCGCCGACAAGCCGATCGAGACGCGCACCCTGCGCGGGGGAGGCGGCGCCTGATGCCCTGGTCCCGCGACGAGATCGCCGCCCGCGCCGCCTCCGAGCTCCCCGACGGCGCCTACGTCAACCTCGGCATCGGCCTGCCGACGCTGATCCCCGGATTCGTCCCCGCGGGCCGCCAGGTGATCCTGCACGCCGAGAACGGCGTCCTCGGCGTCGGCCCGTACCCCACCGAGGACGAGGTCGACCCCGACCTGATCAACGCGGGCAAGGAGACGGTGACCGTCCTGCCCGGCGCGGCCTGCTTCGACTCCGCGCTGTCGTTCGGCATGATCCGCGGCGGCCACATCGACATCGCCGTGCTCGGCGCGATGCAGGTCTCGGCGCGCGGCGACCTCGCCAACTGGTCGGTCCCCGGAAAGATGATCAAGGGCATGGGCGGGGCGATGGACCTCGTGCACGGCGCCCGCAGGCTGATCGTCGTGATGAGCCACACCACCCGCGAGGGCGAGCCCAAGATCGTCGAGGAGTGCTCGCTGCCGCTCACCGGCCGGCGCTGCGTCGACCGGATCATCACCGACCTCGGCGTCGTGGACGTCACCGGCGACGGTCTCGTGCTGGTCGAGACGGCCCCCGGCGTCACCGCCGACCAGGTCCGGGCGGCGACCGGGCCGCCGCTGACCGAGCGCGCCCCGGCGGAGGGCGAGCGAGAGGGGACGAGGCCATGACGCACCCGCCGTACCTGTACCCGGGCTACAGGAGCACCGTGCTCCGCGCCCCCTCGCAGGACCTGGTCATGCCGAAGCCGGGCCCGGACAGCGTCGAGCTGACCTCGCCGGTCTTCGGGCACCAGGAGCTGGGGCGAAGGGACCACGACCTCACCGTCCAGCACGCCGGCGAGCCGCTCGGCGAGCGGATCGTCGTGACCGGCCGCGTGCTGGACGGCGCCGGCCGCCCGGTGCGCGGCGCGCTCGTGGAGGTCTGGCAGGCCAACGCGGCGGGCCGGTACCGGCATCTCGGCGACCTCCACCCGGCGCCGCTCGACCCCAACTTCACCGGCGCCGGACGCTGCCTGACCGACGGCGACGGCCGCTACCGGTTCGTCACGATCAAGCCGGGCGCCTACCCGTGGGGCAACCACCACAACGCGTGGCGGCCCGCCCACATCCACTTCTCGGTGTTCGGCACCGCGTTCGCCCAGCGGCTCGTCACCCAGATGTACTTCCCGGGCGACCCCCTGTTCGCCCACGACCCGATCTTCCAGTCGATCCCGGACGAGCGGGACCGGGAGAAGCTGGTCTCCCGGTTCGACCTGGACACCACGACGCCGGAGTGGGCGCTCGGCTACCAGTGGGACATCGTCCTCGGCGACACACCGATGGAGGCCTGATGGGCACGCCGTCCCTCGCGCACTCGGGCATGACGCCGTCGCAGACGGTCGGCCCCTTCTTCGGCTACGCGCTGCCGTACGCGGCGGGCCCGGAGGTGGTCCCGCCGTGGCGGCCCGACGCGATCCGGGTGCGCGGGCGCGTCCTGGACGGCGCGGGCCAGCCGGTGCCGGACGCGCTGCTGGAGATCTGGCAGGCCGACGGGAACGGCGAGGTCCCGCGGCGGCCCGGCGGCATCGTGCGCGCCGGGCACGGCTTCTCCGGCTTCGGCCGGTGCGGCACCGACGCCGACGGCGGCTACTGGTTCAGCACCGTCAAGCCCGGCGCGGTCGGCGGGAGCGCGCCCTACATCGCCGTACTGGTGTTCGCCCGCGGCCTGCTCAAGCCGGTCTTCACCCGGCTGTACTTCCCCGAGGACGAGGCCGCCCGCGCGGCCGACCCGCTGCTGGAGGCGGTCCCGCGGGAGCGGCGCGCGACCCTGGTCGCCGAACGCGAGGGCGAGCGGGAGTACCGGTTCGACGTCCGCCTGCAAGGGGACGGGGAGACGGTGTTCCTTGCCTTCTGACGAGCACGGGCCGCCGCCCGGCGGGCAGGGGGCCGCGCCGGAGCGTCCTCCGGCGCCGGACGCGGGGCTGCTGTCGCCCGTCCGGGCGGGGACGGAGGCCGAGGCCGCCACCGGCGACCTCGCCTACCTGACCGCGATGCTCGACGCGGAGGCGGCGCTCGCCCGCGCCCAGGCGCGGCTCGGGCTCGTCCCCGCCGCCGCCGCGGAGGCGATCACCGCCGTCGCGGACGCCGGCCGGTTCGACCTGCCCGGCATCGCCCGCCGGGCGCGCGGCTCGGGCAACCCCGTGGTGCCGCTGGTCGCCGACCTGCGCGCGCTCGCGGGCGCCGCGGGCGAGCACGTCCACAGGGGCGCCACGAGCCAGGACATCGTCGACACCGGCGCCATGCTCGTCGCGGCCCGCGCCAGGCGCGTCGTCCTCGCCCATCTCGACCGGGCACTGGACGCGCTGGCCGGGCTCGCGGCGCGGTACCGCGACACCCCCATGCCGGCCCGCACGCTCGGCCGGCAGGCGCTGCCGACGACGTTCGGCGCCAAGGCCGCGGGCTGGCTCATGGGCTGCCTGGAGGCGCGGGAGGGGCTCGCCGCCGTGCCGCTGCCCGTGCAGCTGGGCGGCCCCGCCGGGACCCTGGACGCCTTCGGCGACCGGGGCCTCGACCTCGTCGCCGCCTACGCGGAGGAGACCGGGCTGGCGGCCCCCGTCCTGCCGTGGCACACCCGCCGCACGCCGGTCGCGCGCCTCGCGGCGGCGCTGGCGGTGACCGCCGGCGCCCTCGGCAAGATCGCCACCGACGTGTGGCTGCTGGCGCAGAGCGAGGTCGGCGAGGTCGCGGAGGCCGCGGGCGCGGGCCGGGGCGGCTCGTCGTCGATGCCGCACAAGCGCAACCCGGCGCTGTCCGCGCTGGTCCGCTCCGCCGCGCTGCAGGTCCCGGCGCAGGTCCAGGTGATCCTCGCCGCGCAGGCCGCGCCGCACGAGCGGCCGGCGGGGGAGTGGCACGCCGAGTGGCAGCCGCTGCGCGAGTGCCTGCGGCTGACCGGCGGCGCCGCCGAGACGGCCGCCGAGCTGCTGGACGGCCTGGAGGTGTCCACCGAGCTGATGCGCGCCGACCTCGACGACCTCCTGGACTTCCTCGGCGACGACCCCGGGACCGGTGCCGCCGCCGACCTCGTCGGCCTGGCCCTCGACGCGTACCGCAGGAGCCGCACGTGACCGCCGTGCCGCGCCACCGCCTGGACGGACCGGACGGCGCGCCCGTCGTCGTCCTCGGCCCCTCCCTCGGCACGTCCATGGACCTGTGGCTGCCGCAGCTGCCCGCGCTGACCCGCGCCTGGCGCACGCTGCGCTACGAGCTGCCCGGCCACGGCGGCGCGCCCGCGCCCGGCGGCCCGTTCACCGTGGAGGACCTCGCCGAGGGCGTCGTCGCACTGCTGGACGCGCTCGGCGTAGAGCGGGCCGCCTACGCCGGGGTGTCGCTCGGAGGCGCGGTCGGGACGGCCCTCGCCCTGCGCGCCCCCGAGCGCGTCGCGAGCCTGGTCCTGTGCTGCACGTCCCCGCGCTTCGGCGACCCGGGGCCCTGGCGCGAACGCGCGGCCCTCGTCCGGCGCGAGGGGGTCGGCCCGGTCGCGGACGGCGCGGCGGGACGCTGGTTCACGCCGTCCTTCACCGGGGCCGAGCCCTACGTGGCGATGCTCCGCGCCACCGGCGCCGAGGGCTACGCCGGCTGCTGCGACGCCCTGGCCGCGTTCGACGCGACCGCTCGCCTCGCCGAGATCCGCGCGCCGGTCCTGGTGGTCGCCGGGGCGCAGGACGGCCCGACCCCGCCGCGCGGCCACGCCGACCGGCTCGCCGCCGGCATCCCGGGCGCCCGGCTGACGGTGGTCGAGGGCGCCGGGCACCTGGCGAACGCCGAGCGCCCGGCCGAGGTCACCGAGGCGATCACCGCGCACCTGGACCGCACATGGAGGGGGACCCGCCGATGAGCGAGCGCATGTCCGACGGGGAACGGCACGCGCGGGGCATGAGGACGCGGCGCGAGGTGCTCGGCGACGCCCACGTCGACCGCGCCGAGGCCCGCAAGGACGGCTTCACCGCCGACTTCCAGGACCTGATCACCCGCTACGCGTGGGGCGAGGTCTGGAACCGCCCCGGCCTGGACCGCAGGACCCGCAGCTGCATCACGCTGACCGCCATGGTCGCGGGCGGCCATCTGGACGAGCTCGCGATGCACGTGCGCGCGGCGCTCCGCAACGGGCTGACCCCCGACGAGATCGGGGAGGTGCTCCTCCAGACGGCGATCTATTGTGGGGTGCCCGCCGCGAACGCGGCGTTCGCCGTCGCCCAGCGGGTACTCACCGAGCAGGAGTGACGGGCGCGGGCCCGGGCGGAGGAGCCAGGTGGAAGGGGACGGAGCGGAAGGCGCGCGGCCGGTCAGCGTGACGGGCAAGGTCATGGCCATCCTGAACGCCTTCGCGCAGGGCGGCGTCCGCCTCAACCTGAGCGAGATCTGCCGCCGGGCCGGCCTGCCGCTGGCGACCGGCCACCGGCTCGTCGGGGAGCTGGCCGGCGGCGGGTTCCTGGAGCGGGTGCCGGACGGCACGTACCGCATCGGCACGCGGCTGTGGCGCATCGGCAGCCAGGCCCCGGCGGTCACCGGGCTGCGGGAGCTGGCCCTGCCGCACATGGAGGACCTGTACGAGGCCACCCACGACAACGTCCAGCTCGGCGTGCTCCGCGACGACCGGGTGCTGATCGTGGAGCGGCTGCGCGGGACCCGGTCGGTGCCGGTCGTGACCCAGGTCGGCGCGACGCTGCCGCTGCACACCACCGGCGTGGGGAAGGTGCTGCTGGCGTTCGCGCCGCCGCGGGTGCGCGAGGAGGTCCTGGCCGGTGAGCTGCCCCGGCACGCGGTGCGCTCCATCACCGACCCCGGCGAGCTGCGGCGCTGCGTCGAGCAGGTCCGCCGTTCCGGCTACGCGGTGACCCGCGACGAGATGACGCTCGGCGCGTCGTCGGTCGGCGCCCCCGTGCGCGACGGCGCGGGCGAGGTGGTCGCGGCGATGTCGCTGGTGTCGAGCACCCGCAGCGCCGACCTGCGCCGGCTGCTGCCGCCGCTGACGACCGCGGTGCGCGCCCTGTCCCGGGACGTCGCGGCGCACTGGCGGACAGGCCCCGAGACGTTTTCCGCCGAGCGGAAGACCGGCGCCTGAACCTGCGGTGACGGGCGCGACGATCGGCGGGCGAACCCATCACGAGGAGGATCGATGCGGACCCAGGTGGCGATCATCGGCGGCGGGCCGGCGGGGCTGCTGCTGTCGCATCTGCTCCATCTCCAGGGGATCGACTCGGTGGTCCTGGAGAGCCGCGACCGCGAGTACGTGGAGCACCGGCAGCGGGCCGGGATGCTGGAGCAGAACACGACCGACGTCCTGCGCGAGAGCGGCGTCGGCGAGCGGCTGGACCGGGAGGGCCTGGTCCACCGCGGTCTGGAGCTGCGGTTCGGCGGCGCCGGGCACCGGATCCCGCTGACCGACCTCACCGGCCGGACCGTGACCGTCTACGCGCAGACCGAGATCGTCAAGGATCTCGTCGCCCGGCGGCTGGCCGACGGCGGCGACGTGCGGTTCGAGGCGGAGGTCGTCGCCCTGGACGCCCGCGCGCCGAGCGTGACCTTCCGCGACGGCGGCCGGGCCCGCACCCTGGACTGCGACTACATCGCCGGCTGCGACGGGTTCCACGGCGTCAGCCGCCCGGCGGTGCCGGGCCTGCGGACGTTCGAGCGCGAGTACCCGTTCGCCTGGCTCGGGATCCTCGCCGACGTCCCGCCCTCCACCGACGAGCTGATCTACGCCCACCACGACCGCGGGTTCGCGCTGCACAGCCTGCGCTCCCCGCGGGTCAGCCGCCTCTACCTCCAGGTGCCGCCGGACGAGGACCTCGCCGCGTGGCCGGGCGCCCGGATCTGGGACGAGCTGGCGGCGCGGTTCGCCACCGACGACGGCTGGGAGCTGCGCGAGGGCCCGATCACCGACAGGTCGATCACGCCGATGCGCAGCTTCGTGGCCGAGCCGCTGCGGCACGACCGGCTGTTCCTCGCAGGCGACGCGGGCCACATCGTCCCGCCGACCGGGGCGAAGGGCCTCAACCTGGCGGTGTCCGACGTGACCGTCCTGGCGCGGGCGTTCGCCGAGCGGTACGCCTCCGGGTCGGACACGCTGCTGGACGGCTACTCCGACACGTGCCTGCGGCGGGTGTGGCGGGCCGAGCACTTCTCGTACTGGATGACGGCGCTGCTGCACGCCGACCCGGCCGCGACCGGCTTCGATCGCCGGCTCCAGCGCTCCCACCTGGACTACGTGGCCTCCTCGGAGGCGGCCAAGACCTCCCTGGCCGAGAACTACACCGGCCTTCCCCTCGGCTAGGGCCTGTCTCGAAGTGGCTCCGGTCACGCGCGCGAATGCGTGACCTGGCCGGTGGAGCGAAGCCGGAGGCGAGCGGAGCCGGGCAGATCGCGAAGCGATGCCGCGTTCGCCCAGTACCGGTCACGTAGCGAGCCGCCAGGCGAGCGAAGTGGGCCGGGACGTGGAAACACAGGCTAGCGGCGGCGGGCCCGGGGGAGCCGGGTGAGATGCACGTCACCGAAATTGGCAGCCCCTGAAATTTTGCCTCCTAGGCAAGTTCGGTCTACGGTGAGACCCGTGGCGGCACCGCCGGCCCCGGCCCGGCGGCCGACGGCGCGTGCCGTGCCCCACGCGGACGCGGAAGGTGAAAGGCTTCGGCATCTGCTCGTCGTCCCCGCCCGGCCCGGCGGCGGCCGCGAGCCCGCCCCCGACCGGCCCTGACCGGCGCAGAACCGATGCGAAGGACAGCGCAGTGAGCCTCCTCGACCAGCCGCCCCGCCAGGCCGGCGCGTTAACACGACTGCGCAGGCCGGGACGTGCCGGCGCGGCCGCGGGGCGCCCCGGCGGCCGGCCGCGGCCCGTCCGCGAGCTCCTGCTGATCATCGTGCTGTTCGCCGCCTACAAGCTCGGGCGGCTGCTGGCGGACGGGCGGGTGAGCGAGGCGTTCGACAACGCCCACCGCGTCCTGCGCCTGGAGCGCGTCCTCGGGCTGCCCGGCGAGGCGGGCGTCCAGCACGGGCTGCTGCACAGCCAGTTCCTCGTGCACGCGGCCAACTCCTACTACGCCTACGTGCACTTCCCGGCGGCCGTGCTGTTCCTGCTCTGGATCTACCTGCGGCGGCCCGCCCACTACCGGTGGGTGCGCAGGGTGCTCGTGGCGCTCACCGCCGCGGCGCTCGTCCTGCACCTGCTCGTGCCGCTGGCGCCCCCGCGCATGCTGCCCGCCGCGGGGCTCGTCGACACTGCCGCCCGGTACGGACCCTCGGTATACGGGGCGCCGCAGACCGACACGATCGCCAACCAGTACGCGGCCATGCCGTCCCTGCACATCGGCTGGGCGGCCGTGATCGCGCTCGGGCTGGTCGTCACGTCCCGGACGCGGTGGCGGTGGATGTGGCTCCTGCATCCGGTCGCGACGATCGCGGTCGTCGTCGGCACCGCCAACCACTACTGGCTGGACGGGATCGTGGTGCTGGCGCTGCTGACGGTCACCGTCCTGCTGCTGCGCCCGCCGCCCGCGGACCGCCACGGCTAGGGCCTGCCTCGAAGTCGCCTGGGCCACGCGCGCGAACGCGTGAGCTGCCCGGTGGAGCGAGGCCGGAGGCGAGCGGCACCGGGCAGATCGCGAAGCGATGCCGCGTTCGCCCAGGCACGGTCACGTAGCGAGCCCCAGGCGAGCGAAGTGGGCCGGGACTGTGCGACACAGCCTAGCTTGCGGGCTCCGCGCCCAGCGTCTCCAGCAGCTCGGTCACCGGCTGCAGCTTCTCGTACAGCAGCAGGACGGGCTCGCCCGGCGCCGCCATGTCCAGCGCCGAGGCCAGCGCGCCCTTCAGATCCCCGGCCGGGTGGTGGCGCACGTCCGGGCGGACCTCCCGCAGCCCCTGGACGATCAGCCGGGTCATCTCGCCCGAGCGCCGCCCCCGCAGGTCCTCGTCCTCGTAGACGACGACGCGGCCGAACGAGCCCGCCAGCGCCCGGGCGGTCTCGCCGACCAGCTCGTCGGAGCGGTCGCCCGGCAGCGTCACCGCCGCGACCCCCGCGCCGCCCCAGCGGCCCGTGATGAACGCGCCCATCGCCCCGACCGCCGCCGGGTTGTGCGCGTAGTCGACGAGGACGGGGTTGGCGCCGACCTGGTACACGCAGCCCCGGCCGGGGTTGCGCGTGTGCGGGTCGAACGAGCGCAGCGCCCGCGCCACCACCTCCACCGGCACGCCGAGGCCGCGGGCGGCGGCCGCCGCGGCGAGCGCGTTGGCGATCACGTGGCGGGCGTGCCCGCCGAAGGAGCCCGCGACCTCCGCGGCCGGCAGGATCGGGGTCCGGCGGTCGCCGCGCGCCTCGGTCAGCCACCCGTCCCTGACGCTGTAGCCGGCGCCGCCGCGGCGCAGGTGGGCCGCGAGGACGGGGGCGTCGGGGGACAGGGCGAAGTAGCGCAGCACCGGGTCCCGCTCGCGGACCCCCGGCCGCCCGGCGATGCCCGCCGACGCCTCGTCCTCGGCGTTGAGGACCACGTGGCCGCCGTGCCGGATCTCCTCGGCGACCAGGGACTTGATGTCGACCAGGTCGTCCACGGACTCGGTGTCGTCCACGCCGAGGTGGTCGCGGGTGATGTTGGTGACGACCGCGACGTCGGCGCGGTCGTAGCCGAGGCCGCGCCGCACGATGCCGCCCCGCGCGGTCTCCAGCACGGCCGCCTCCACCGACCGGTCGCCGAGCACCATCTCCGCCGAGCGCGGCCCGGACGCGTCGGACCGGTGGACCAGGCGCCCGCCGACGTACACGCCCTCGGTGCTGGTCATGCCGGTCCGGCGCCCGTCCAGCTCCAGCATGTGCGCGATCATCCGGACGGTCGTGGTCTTGCCGTTGGTGCCGGTGACCGACACGACCGGCACGCGCGACGGGGTCCCCTCCGGGTACATCAGGCCGATGATGTCGGCGGCGACGTCGCGGCCCGCGCCCTGGTGCGGCGCCAGGTGCATGCGCAGGCCCGGCGCGGCGTTGACCTCCAGGATCCCGGCGGCGCCGTGCTCGGCGGGCGGCGGGGAGCCGGCGTCGGGCAGCCGCAGGTCGATGCCGCACACGTCCATGCCGACGGCCGCGGCGGCCCGCACGCACATCGCGGCGACCTCGGGGTGGACGTCCGCGGTCACGTCCCGGCTGGTGCCGCCCGTGGACAGGTTCGCGTTGCGGCGCAGCCACACCCGCTCCCCGTCGGCGGGCACCGACCGCGGGCCGTGCCCCTGCCGCTCCAGCAGCGCCAGCTCGGTGGGGCCGAGGACGAGCCGGGTCAGCGGCCGGTCGTGGCCCTCGCCGCGCGCCGGGTCGGCGTTGACCCGCTCCACCAGCGCCGCGACCGGCGCCGCCCCGTCGCCGACCACGCACGCGGCGGTGAGCTCGGCCGCCGCCGCGACCCGGCCGCCGACCACGAGCACCCGGTAGTCCTTGCCCGGGATGTAGCTCTCGACGAGGACCTCGCCGCCGTCCCCGGCCGCCGACGCGAACGCGGCCACCACCTCCGGCGGCGTGGTCAGCTCGATGTGCACGCCCTCGCCCTGGTGCCCCGCCAGCGGCTTGACGACCACCGGGCCGCCGACGGCGCGCAGCGCCTCCAGCGCCTCGCCCGGGGACGCCGTGACCCGCCCCTCGGGCACGGGCAGGCCGGCGTCGGCGAGCAGGCGGTGCGCGAGCCGCTTGTCGCCCGCGACCTCCATCCCGATCGCCGAGGTGGCGTCGGTCATCGCCGCCCACACCGTCCGGCGGTACCGCCCGTAGCCCAGCCGCAGCAGGTTGAGCCCGCCGACCCGGCGCACCGGCACGCCCCGCTCGCGCGCCGCCCGCGCCAGCGCCGCCGTGCTCACCCCGAGCCGCTCCTCCTCGTGGACGGCGGCGACGCGGGCCAGGTCGGCCGAGGTGTCGGGGACGAGCCCGGCGAGCGCCCCGTTCACGATCCGCACCGCCAGGGAGATCAGCCGCTCCACCACCGGGCTGGCGGACGGCTCGTCGGGCGGGCACTCCAGGATCACGTCGTACTCGGCGGGCCCGCCCGCGCGCACGGTCCGGCCGAAGAACACCTCGCGGCCGATCAGACCGGACAGCTCCAGCGTGACGTGCTCGGTGACGTGGCCGAAGTAGGTGCCGCGCGCCATCGCCTCCAGCAGCCCGCCCGGGCGGCCCGCGGAGCAGTGGTGGTCGGCCAGCCCGGGCAGGGCGTCGACGAGCCGCTCGGCGAAGCCGGGGTGGTCGGTGGTCTCGTGGCGGGTCAGGCCCTGCAGGTCCAGCCGCGCGATCGCGACCGGCCGGGCCAGGTAGACGTTCGGGCCGCCGAGGCGGCGCACATGATCGAGTCGCACCGCTATCCCTCCTCCGGGCCGCGCATGTTGCCGATCGCCGGGAGCCGGTCGTTCATCTGGAACGCGCACCCGGCCGGCAGCAGGTGCAGCGAGACGTCGAGCATCGCCATCGGCTCGTCGTCGGAGGCCGCGTAGGCGACCGTCGACTGCCCGGCGTCCACGACCGTGACCACGCCCGTCCCCACGACCTCGAACCGCCCGTCGCCGACCACGATCGCCGTGTCCTCGTCGATCCCGACGCCGAGCAGCCGGGTGTCGAGCGCGATCCCGCTCATCAGCCTCGGCAGCCGCCCCCGCTCGTTGAAGTGCATGTCGATCAGCACGTTGTCGAGGAGGCCGAGGCCGGGGCCGACCTTCACGGTGGAGGCGGCGACCTCGTGGCCGCGCCCGCCGAGGATCATCCAGTGGCCCATGGCGGTGGCGCCCGCGCTGGTCCCGGCGATCACCAGGCCCTCCTGGTCGAGCCGGCGCTTGAGCAGCTCGTTGGTCCTCGATCCGACCAGGGTCCGGATCCGGGACTGGTCGCCGCCGCTGAACAGCACGCCCGTGGCGGTCTCCAGCGCCCGCTGCGTCGCCGCGTCGTCGGCCGCCGCCCGGCCGAGCAGCCGCAGCTCGCGCACCGAGGACACGCCGAGCCGCCCGAACACGGCGGTGTACTCGTCGGCGACCTCCTCGGGCACCTCCGTCGCCGTGGTGATGACGACGATCCGCGCGTCCTCGGCGCCCGCCAGCTCCACGAACGTCTCCAGCGGGCCGGAGCCGCAGGTCCGGTTCTCCGCGCCACCGATGATCAGCAGCCGGCCCTTGCGTCCGGCGCCCCCGTGTTTGTGGTTCACACCTGCCTTGCTACCCCCGATAACCTCCTGTAGTCGCGCGAACGCGACAAGTCATGGGATGGCGCGCGCCGTGCTGTGACATGCTGGGCCGATGAGCGGCCCCGTTCCCGCGGACGACGCCGTCCGGGCGCCGTCCGGCACGGCCGGCCCGTCCCCGGGCCCGCTCCACGGCGGCCGCGCCGCCGCCCTGGCCGCCGCGTCCGCCCACTACCTGCGGGGCGAGCCGATCGACATGTCGGCGCTCGCCGCCGAGCTCGGCGTCGGGCGGGCCACCCTGTACCGGTGGGTCGGCGGCCGTGACCAGCTCCTGGCCGCCGTGCTCGGGGAGATGACCGAGCGCACCTACCGCGTCGCCGCGCGGGGCGTCGGGGGCGCCGGCGCCGAGCGGATCCTCACCGTGCTGGACCGGTTCATGCGCGCGGTGGTGGGCGCCGAGCCGCTGAAGGCGTTCACCGAGCGCGAGCCCCGGCTGTTCATCAGGCTGGCCACCATGCCCGGCACCATCGAGGACCGCGCCACCGAGCTGCTCACCGGCGAGCTCCAGGCGGAGATCGACCGCGGCGCGCTGCGCACCCGGCTGCCGACCCGGACGCTCGCGCAGGCCATCGTCCGGGTCGCCGACTCCTTCATGTACGCCCACTACCTGGGCGGGAACCGGCCGGAGATCGACCAGGCGCTGGAGGTCGTCGAGCTGCTGCTGCGGCCCTGCCCCGGCGGCGGGGAATCACCGGGCGCGGCCGGACGCTGAACATGTCGGGGCGTGACCGTTTCATGGCACTGCGCCCCGTGAGAGGCTGAAAGTCATTGGACGCATCGTCGAAAGAGGGGCCGTGAGCGAGATCCCCCGCCGCGCGGTGACGCGAACCGCCAAGCTGGCGAGCCTCCCGCTGGGGTTCGCCGGGCGCACCGCCCTCGGTCTCGGCAAGCGGACGATCGGCCGCCCCGCCGAGGCCGTCGCGCTGGAGGTCCAGCGCCGCACCGCCGAGCAGCTGTTCGCCGTGCTCGGCGAGCTGAAGGGCGGCGCCATGAAGGTCGGCCAGCTGCTGTCGATCTTCGAGGCGGGCCTGCCGGAGGAGGTCGCCGGCCCGTTCCGCGCCAGCCTGACCCGCCTGCAGGAGGCCGCGCCGCCCATGCCCGCCGCGACGACGCACCGCGTCCTCGCCGAGGGCCTCGGCGAGGACTGGCGCGCGATGTTCGCCGAGTTCGACGACCGCCCGGCCGCCGCCGCGTCCATCGGCCAGGTCCACAAGGCCGTCTGGCGCGACGGCCGCACGGTCGCCGTCAAGGTCCAGTACCCCGGCGCCGCCCGGGCCCTCATGAGCGACTTCAACCAGATCTCCCGCCTGAGCCGCCTCGTCACGCCGCTGTTCCCCGGCGTCGAGGTCAAGCCGGTCATCGCCGACCTCAAGCGCCGCCTGGAGAAGGAGCTCGACTACGTCGACGAGGCCCGCGCGCAGACCGCCTTCCACGACGCCTACGACGGCGACCCGGACTTCGCCGTCCCCGCGGTCGTCGCCCAGTCGGGCAACGTGCTGGTCACCGAGTGGCTGGAGGGGACGCCGCTCGCCAGGGTCATCGCCGAGGGCGGCCGACCGGAGCGGGACCGCGCCGGGCTGCTGCTGTTCCGCTTCCTGCTGTCCGGCCCGGCCCGCTGCGAGATGATCCACATCGACCCGCACCCGGGCAACTTCCGGATGCTGGACGACGGCCGCCTCGGCGTCATGGACTTCGGCGGCGCCGCCCGCGTCCCCGCCGAGCTCCAGTGGTCGATCGGGCGGCTGCTGCGCATCGGCACCCTCGGCGATCCCGACGACATCGTGGACGCGCTGTTCGAGGAGGGCTTCCTGGTCGGGGACGCCGAGGTGGACCCCGATGAGGTCGCCGCACTCGTCGCCCCGCACGCCGCCCCGTTCGCCGTGGAGCGCTTCCGCTACTCCCGCGAGTGGCTGCGCGAGCAGACGGCCCGCGGGCTCGGCCTGGCCTCCGACCTGCGGCCGGGCGCGCTCGCCCGCGCTTTCCGCCTGCCGCCGCAGTACCTGGCCGTCAGCCGAGCCCTCTCCGGCTGCGGCGGCGTCCTGTGCCAGCTGGAGGCCGAGGGCGAGTTCCGCGCCGAAGCCGAGCGCTGGCTGCCCGGCTTCTCCACCGACACCGACCCCGACCTCGACGACCAGGCGCAGGTCACCGCCTGAGCCCGCCCGGCGCTCAGGCCAGGGCCCGCGCCTCCTCCTGCTCCACGCGCTGGTTCCATTCGCGCTTTCCGGACTGCCAGCCGTCCTCGTCGCGGCCGAGCCGCCAGTAGCCGGAGATCGACAGCTGGTCGAGGGGGAGGCCGCGCTCGACGCGCAGGTGGCGGCGGAGCGCCTTGACGAAGTTGGCCTCGCCGTGCACGAAGGCGTGCACCTCCCCGTCCGGGAAGTCGAGCTTCTGGACGGCCTCGACCAGCAGGTCGCCGACCCGGCCGCCGCCCCGGTGCAGCCAGACGATCTCCGCGTCGCCGGGCGTGCGCAGGTCCTGCTCCTCCTCGGGCCCCGCCACCTCGACGAACACGCGGGCGGGGGCGCCGTCCGGGAGCCGTTCGAGGGAGGCCGCGATCGCGGGCAGGGCGCTCTCGTCACCGGCGAGCAGGTGCCAGCCGGCGCCGGCGCGGGGCGCGTACCCGCCGCCCGGGCCGTTGAAGAAGATCTCCTCGCCGGGCCGGGCGCTCGCCGCCCACGGGCCGGCGAGGCCCTTGTCGCCGTGGTGGACGAAGTCGATCGTCAGCTCGCCCGCCGCGGCGTCCCACGCGCGGACGGTGTAGGTGCGGGTGCTCGGCCACTGCTCGCGCGGCAGTTCGGCGCGCACCCGCTCCATGTCGAACGGCTCGGGGTAGGCGACGCCCGGCCGGGGGAACAGCAGCTTCACGTAGTGGTCGGTGTACTCGCCCGCGCCGAAGTCCGAGAGCCCGTCACCGCCGAGGACCACGCGGATCATGTGCGGTGCGAGGCGCTCGGTGCGCAGCACCGTCCCCCGGTGGAGCCTGCGCCCCTTGCTTGCCGGTTCCGTCGCCATACGGTCCCTCCGATGATCCGGATCACAGTGCTTAGGGAACCCTAACCTCTGGTCGATCCGGAATGTTCCCCAGCGGGCCCGGCGGTCAGTGCGCCGCGGCCGTGCGGGCCGTGCGGGTCCGCGCGACCTCGGCGGCGATCGCCTCGAAGGCGGCGTCGGTCTCCTCCCCGGCGAGGACGGTCGCCAGCGTCGACTTCACGATGACGACGCCGTACCGGGGCGACACCCAGATGAGCTGGCCGCCGAGGCCGTTGGCCGAGAAGTCGCCGTTCTCGCCGAGCCACCACTGCAGGCCGTAACCCCTGTTGAACGAGGCGGACGGCCGCGTCGACTCCGTCACCCAGGAGGCGGGGACGACCTGGCGCCCGTTCGCCCTGCCGCCGTTCAGATACAGCAGGCCGAACCGTGCGAAATCGCGGTCGGTCGCGTAGTAGCAGCAGTACCCCATGCTGTTGCCGTTGGAGTCGTTGCCGAGATACGCCTGGGAGGCCATCCCGGCCGGTTCCCAGATTTTCTTCTGGACGTATGCGTGGTAGGGGACCCCGGTCGCCTTGGCCACGACCCAGGACAGGACGAACGAGTTCATGCTCGTGTACTCGAACCTCGTCCCCGGCTCCCACCCGCGCTTGCGCCGCTTGGCCAGTTCGGTCAGCGGATATCCGAGGCTCGCGGCGACGTGGACGAACGGCACGTCGTAGGTCTCCGTCCACTGGATGCCCGACGACATCCGCAGCAGGTCCCGCAGGGAGACGCCGTCGTACCCCGAGCCCTTCAGCTCCGGGACGTACCGGGTGACCGGGTCGTCGATCGAGTCGATGAAGCCCTCGCCGAGCGCGATGCCGATCGCGGCCGAGGTGAACGACTTCGCCATCGACCACGACTGGAACAGGGTGTCGCGGTTGGTGGTGACGTAGCGCTCGAAGACGACGTCACCGCGGTCCAGGACGACGAACCCCTGCGTCCCGGTCCGGGCGAGGTAGTCGTCGAGGGTGTGCTTCTGCCCTTCGTAGCTGTAGGTGACCGCGAGCGGCCGGTACGCCTCGCGCAGCGCGACGGGGTCGGACGAGGGGAGCAGGGGGTCGAAGCCGCGCGCGGCCTCGGTGACGCCGGCGGACGGCGGGGGCGGCGGAGAGGGCGCCGGGGAAGCGGCCTGCGCCGGGGGAGCGGCGAGGGCGACGGTGACGGCGGCTGCGGCGAGTGCGAGCGTCCAGGGCCTGCGGCGCATCGGACCTCCGTGGGGGGGCGGGGGCGGCTGGGGTTCCGCCCCGATGGTGGCCGCGCCGCGGCGCCGCGTCCATGGTGCGGGACGACGAAATCCGGAGGCGTCCCCGGCGTCGTGGAACAAAGGCCCGCGGCCTGCGCCCGGCGACCCTCCGGACAGGGCCCGCTGCGGTACGTTCGTCGGACCCGCGTCCCCCTCAGCCGTCCGCGCCGCCGGAGGAACGATGTCCGTGCTCGCCCAGCTGCTCGCCGCCGTCGCCGACGGCTCCGTGGAGATCGTCGACCTGACCGCTCCGCTGTCGGAGCGCACGCCGATCCTGCGGCTGCCGGAGCCGTTCGCCAACACGGTCCCGTTCCGGCTGAAGGAGATCAGCCGCTACGACGACCGCGGGCCCGCCTGGTACTGGAACGACATCGAGACCGGAGAGCACGTCGGCACCCACTTCGACGCCCCCGTGCACTGGGCCACCGGCCGCGACGGCGAGGACGTCGCGCAGGTCCCGCCCGGCCGGCTCGTCGCGCCCGCCGTGGTGCTGGACGCCTCCGGGCGCGCCGCCGCCGACCCCGACTTCCTGCTGGAGATCGACCACGTCCGCGACTGGGAGCGGGCGCACGGCCCGCTCCCGGACGGCGGCTGGCTCCTCTACCGGACGGGCTGGGACGCCCGCGCCGCCGACCAGGACGCCTTCCTCAACGCGGACGAGAACGGCCCGCACACCCCGGGGATCTCGGCCGAGTGCGCCCGGTGGCTGGCCGAGGAGACGCCGCTGCTCGGCCTCGGCGTGGAGACCGTCGGCACCGACGCGGGCGCCGCGCACGGCTTCGACCCGCCGTTCCCGTGCCACTCCTACTTCCTCGGCGCCGGCAAGTACGGCCTCACCCAGCTCCGGAACCTCGACCGGCTCCCGGCCCGCGGCGCCGTGCTGCTCGCCTCGCCGCTGCCGATCGTCGGCGGCTCGGGCAGCCCCGCCCGGGTGCTCGCGCTGATCGAGCGATGAACGTCGCCGAGGCCGTGGGGCAGACCCTCGCGCGGTTCGGCGCCGGCACCGTCTTCGGAGTCGTCGGCAGCGGCAACTTCCACGTCACGAACGCCCTCGCGGCGAGCGGAGCCCGGTTCGTCGCCGCCCGCCACGAGGGCGGCGCGGTGACGATGGCCGACGCGTACGCGCGGGTGAGCCGCGGTCTCGGCGTGGTGACCGTCCACCAGGGGCCCGGCCTTACCAACGCGGTGACGGGCATGGCCGAGGCCGCCAAGAGCCGCACGCCGCTGGTGGTGGTCGCGGGCGAGGTGGCCGCCGCCGCGGTCCGCTCCAACTTCCGCGTCGACCAGGCGGCGATCGCCGCAGCGGTCGGCGCCGTCCCCGAGCGCGTCCACTCCCCGCAGACCGCCCTGGCCGACGTGGCCCGGGCCTGCCGGACGGCGGTCGCCGAGCGGCGCACGGTGCTGCTCGGGCTGCCGCTGGACGTCCAGGCCGCCGACCTGCCGGACGCGCCCGCGCTGGCCTCAGCGCGGGCGCGTGCGGGGCGGGTCCCGGCGCTGCCGGTGCCGCCGCCCGCCGCGGTCGCCGGCCTCGCCGACGCGCTGCAGGCGGCGCGGCGGCCGGTGTTCGTCGCGGGGCGCGGCGCGCGCCTGTCGGGCGCCCGCGACGCCCTGGCCGACCTCGCCGGACGCTGCGGGGCGCTGCCCGCGACGTCGGCGGTGGCGCGCGGCCTGTTCGCCGGCGACCCGTTCGCCCTGGACGTCAGCGGAGGCTTCGCCACCCCGGCCGCGGCGGAGCTGATCCGCGGCGCCGACCTGGTCGTCGCCTGGGGCTGCTCGCTGAACATGTGGACGACGCGGCACGGCGCCCTCATCGGCCGGAACGCCGCGCTCGTGCAGGTCGACGTGGACGCGCACGCCCTCGGCGCCCACCGCCCCGTCGACCTCGCCCTGATCGGCGACGCCGCCGAGACCGCGCGGGCCGCCTCGGCCGAACTCGAGGCGCGCGGGCACCGGGCCACCGGCTACCGCACGCCCGAGGTGGCGGAGCGCCTCGCCCGCGAGGGCCGCTGGCAGGACGTCCCCTACGACGAGCATCCCGGCGAGGACGGTGGCGGCCCCCGCATCGATCCGCGCACCCTGACGATCGCCCTGGACGGGATGCTGCCGCGCGAGCGCACGGTCGCCGTCGACTCCGGCAACTTCATGGGCTACCCGGCGATGTTCCTGGACGTCCCCGATGACGACGGCCTGGTGTTCACGCAGGCGTTCCAGTCGGTGGGGCTCGGCCTCGCGACCGCCATCGGCGCCGCCGTGGCCCGCCCGGACCGGCTCACCGTCGCCGCGCTCGGCGACGGCGGCGCGCTGATGTCGGTCGCGGAGCTGGAGACCGCGGTCCGGCTCGGGCTCGGCCTGCTCGTGCTCGTCTACGACGACGAGGCCTACGGGGCCGAGGTGCACCACTTCGGCCCGGGCGGGCACCCCCTCGACGCCGTCACGTTCCCGCCCGCCGACCTGGCCGCGATCGGGCGCGGGTTCGGCTGCGCGGCGGCGACCGTCCGGACACCGGACGACCTCGCGGCGGTGGCCGGCTGGCTGGCGGGGCCGCGCGACCGGCCGATGGTCGTGGACGCCAAGATCGCCAGTCGCCCCGCGTGGTGGCTGGAAGAGGCGTTCCGTGGTCATTGACTGACTCTGTGTAGCCGCGCCCTCCTTGGGAACGATCACGATCACGGCCGCCGTGGCCTGGTTCACACGTCCGAGGAGGAGACATGTCGCGAGGGCCGAGGCTCCCCGAACTCGCCAAGCAGATGTTGGCGGAGTTCGCCGGCACGCTGATCCTGATCCTGTTCGGCGTCGGCGTCGTCGCCCAGGTCGTGGCGGCGAGCGGGCTCGGCGAACCGCAGAGCCTTGGCGACCACAACAGCATCGCCTGGGCCTGGGGCTTCGGCGTCACGCTCGGCGTGTACGTCGCGGCCCGGACCAGCGGTGGGCACCTCAACCCCGCCGTGACGCTGGCACTCGCGGTGTTCAAGGGGTTCCCCTGGCGCCGGGTCGTGCCGTTCTGGTTCGCTCAGACGCTCGGCGCCTTCGTGGCCGCGCTGATCGTCCGGTGGGACTACACCGAGATCCTCGCCAAGTTCGACCCGGGCCACACCCTGAAGACCCAGTTCGTGTTCTCCACCCTGCCGGGCAACGGCTCACTGCCGATCGGCACCTGGGGCGCGTTCCGCGACCAGGTGATCGGCACCGCCATCCTGCTGTTCCTCGTCCTGGCCCTCACCGACCTGCGCAACGCGCCGCCGCTGGCCAACCTGGCACCGCTGATCATCGGCCTGGTGGTGGTGGCGATCGGGATGGCGTTCGGCTCCGCCGCCGGCTACGCGATCAACCCGGCCCGCGACTTCGGGCCGCGGCTCGCCCAGTACATCACCGGTTACGACACCGCCTGGCGGGACCAGTACGGCGATCTGTACTTCTGGGTGCCGATCGCCGCGCCGCTGATCGGCGGCGTGCTCGGCGCCGGGCTGTATCTGCTGCTCGTCGGGCGCCACCTTCCAGAAGAGGAGGGCGGCCTGCCCACGGGGCCGGAGCCGGAGTACGACGTCACCTGACGGGCCCGTTCCCGCGGGCGGAAAGGAAGAGTCCATGGCCGACTTCGTCGGAGCGCTCGACCAGGGCACGACCAGCTCCAGATTCATGATCTTCGACCACGGCGGCAACGAGATCGCCCGCCACCAGCTCGAACACGAGCAGATCCTGCCCCAGGCCGGCTGGGTCGAGCACAACCCGACCGAGATCTGGGAGCGGACCCGTTCCGTCATCGAGAGCACGCTGAACAGGGCGAACCTGTCGCACGGCGACCTGGCCGCGTTCGGGATCACCAACCAGCGCGAGACGACCGTGGTGTGGAACCGGCGCACCGGGCGCCCCTACTACAACGCGATCGTCTGGCAGGACACCCGCACCGACCGCATCGCGTCCGCGCTCGAACGCGACGGCCGGGGCGAGACGATCCGGCACCGCGCCGGACTGCCGCCCGCGACGTACTTCTCCGGCGGCAAGATCCAGTGGATCCTGGAGAACGTCGACGGCGTCCGGGAGGCCGCCGAGAACGGCGACGCGGTCTTCGGCAACATCGACACCTGGGTGCTGTGGAACCTCACCGGCGGGACGGACGGCGGCGTGCACGTCACCGACCCGACCAACGCCAGCCGCACCATGCTGATGGACCTGGAGACCCTCGCCTGGGACGACCAGCTCCTGTCGTTCTTCGGGATCCCGCGCGCGATGCTGCCGGAGATCAAGCCGTCCTCGGCGCCCGACGCCTACGGGACGACCCGCGCGAACGGCCCGCTCGGCGGCGAGGTACCGCTCACCGGCATCCTCGGTGACCAGCAGGCCGCCACCGTCGGGCAGGTGTGCTTCTCTCCCGGCGAGGCCAAGAACACCTATGGCACCGGCAACTTCCTGCTGCTCAACACGGGCGAGGAACTCGTCCGGTCCAAGGCGGGGATGCTCACCACCGTCTGCTACAAGTTCGGCGACGCGGCTCCCGTCTACGCGCTGGAGGGGTCGATCGCGGTGACCGGGTCGGCCGTGCAGTGGCTGCGCGACCAGCTCGGCATCATCTCCGGCGCGGCGCAAAGCGAAGCACTGGCCCGGCAGGTCGACGACAACGGCGGCGTCTACTTCGTCCCCGCCTTCTCCGGCCTGTTCGCCCCCTACTGGCGATCCGACGCCCGCGGCGCCATCGTCGGCCTGTCGCGCTTCAACACCAACGCCCACCTGGCCCGCGCCACCCTGGAATCCATCTGCTACCAGTCCCGCGACGTCGTCGAGGCCATGCGCGAGGACTCCGGAGTCTCCCTGGACGTCCTCAAGGTCGACGGCGGCGTCACCGCCAACGAACTGTGCATGCAACTCCAAGCCGACATCCTCGGCGTCCCCGTCTCACGCCCCGTCGTCGCCGAGACCACCGCCCTGGGCGCCGCCTACGCCGCCGGCCTGGCCGTCGGATTCTGGAACACCACCGACGAACTCCGCCAGAACTGGAACGAAGACAAACGCTGGCACCCCACCTGGAACGACGACCAACGCCAACAGGGCTACGCAGGCTGGAAGAAAGCCGTCGAGCGCACGTACGGCTGGGTGGAGGTCGACTGAGAAGGGTGCCTCGCGGGGAAGGGCGGCGGTGCTTCTCCGCGGGAATCAAATGATCTAGCATCCGCCGAGACAGCGTCGTCCCGGCCGGGGCGGTTCCCGCCGCCGGCCCGCCCGAGAGGATCCGCATGCCCAGCCGCATCGCCGCAGCCGCCCTCACCGCCGCCGGGACGCTCGCCCTCGCGGGCGCCGCGGCGTTCTCCGCCGGTTCCGCGCAGGCCGCGCCCGCGCGGCCCGAGGCGCCGCCCGCCCAGCGGGCCGCGGTCGACTTCACCGGCATCGTCGCGCTGAGCAACTGCTCGGGCTCACTCGTGCGCGGGCCCCGGTCGCGCGACACCGACGCCGCGCTGGTGCTGACCAACGGCCACTGCCTGGAGTCGGGCATGCCGGAGGCCGGCGAGGTGATCGTGGACCAGAGGTCGTCCCGGACGTTCACGCTCCTCGACCGGACGGGGGGCCGCAACCTCGGCACCCTCCAGGCCACCAGGGTCGAGTACGCCACGATGACCGACACCGATGTGACGGTGTACCGGCTCAACACGTCGTACGCGGCGATCCAGAAGCGCTACGGGATCCCCGCGCTGCGCCTGTCGACGGCCAGGCCGCACGATGGGACGCCGATCCGGGTCGTGTCCGGCTACTGGCGCAAGATCTACGGCTGCGACATCGACGCGACCGTCTACCGGCTGCGCGAGGCGGACTGGACGTGGAAGGACTCCATCCGCTACAAGCCGGAATGCCAGACCATCCACGGGACGTCCGGGTCGCCGGTCATCGACGCCCGGACGCACCAGGTCGTCGCCATCAACAACACCGGCAACGACGACGGGGAGCGCTGCACGCTCAACAACCCGTGCGAGATCGACCGAGCCGGGAAGGTCACCGTCCGGCGGGGCATCCACTACGGGCAGCAGACGTACCTGCTCGCCCGTTGCCTGGGCCAGGGCAGCGACGTCGTGCTGAGCAAGGCCTGCGCGCTGCCCAAGCCCTGACGGGCCGGGCGGGCGGTCACCGCTCGGTCAGCAGGCCGGAGCGCAGCCGGTCGAGGGTCGCCCGGATCAGCCGGGAGACGTGCATCTGGGACAGGCCGATCTGCTCGGCGATCTGCGTCTGCGTCCTGTTGCCGAAGAACCGCAGCAGCAGGATCGTGCGCTCGCGTTCGGGCAGGTCGTCGATCAGGGGCCTGAGGGCGTGGCCGTCGATGAAGGCCTCCAGCGCCGGGTCCTCCGAGCCGAGGTACTCGCCGACGGTGCCGGCCTCGCCGTCCGGGGTCCCGTCGGCCGGCGCCTCCAGCGACAGCGGGCGGTAGGCGTCGCAGGCGATGATGACCTCGACCGTCTCCTCCTCGGTGATGCCCATGAGCGCGGCGGTCTCCCCGGTGGTGGGGGAGCGGCCGTGCTCGCGGGTGAAGTCCTGGACCGTGCTGTGCAGGATCGGCCGCAGCTCCTGGATGCGGCGCGACACCCGGACGCCCCACGTCTTGTCGCGGAAGTGCCGCTTCACCTCGCCGGTGACCACCGGGTAGGCGTAGGTGACGAACCGGTCCCCGACCGCGGGATCGAACCGGTTGATGGCTTTGACGAGGCCCAGGTAGGCGACCTGCTGCAGGTCGTCCTGAGGTTCCCCCCGGTTGGCGTAGCGGCGCGCCACGCTGCGGACCAGGGGCCTGTGCAGATCGACGATGCGCTCGCGCAACCGTTCCCGCAGGGGGTCGGTCACCTGGAGCCGGTTCATTTCCTTGAGAAGCGTCTCGGTCTGTCCGTCGTCGAACCGGCCGGTGGACTCCGCCCACGGCATACGCGCTCCCTTCCAGCGAGGCTGGTGGGGGTAGGAGGATCTTCGGTGCCGTCCCACTACCCGGAGAAGTTCCGCTCACACGGTGCCGGTAGGCTCGAAGCGCCCCGGAAACGGGAAACGGCGGTGGGGCCCGCCGCGCCGGTGCCTGCGTCTGACCTTTCATAGACGGCAGTAGCATCGTGGTGTGCAGCTCAGGTACCGGTTCCGGCTCTACCCGGCTCCCGGTCAGCAGCAGGCGCTGGCCAGGGCGTTCGGGTGCGCGCGAGTGGTGTTCAACGACGCCCTGCGCGCACGCGAGCAGGCGCGCGCGGCCGGGCCGGCGTACCCGTCGGACGGGGAGCTGTCCAAGCGGGTCATCACCGAAGCGAAGAAGACCCCTGAGCGGGCGTGGCTGGGCGAGGTGTCGGCCGTCGTCCTGCAGCAGGCCCTGGCTGATTTGAACACCGCTTACCGCAACTTCTTCGCGTCGGTGTCAGGGGGCCGGAAGGGCCGTGTGGTCGCGGCGCCCCGGTACCGGTCCCGCAAGGACCGGCGGCAGGCGATCCGGTTCACCCGCAATGCCCGCTGGAAGATCACCGCGGGTGGGAGGCTGCGGCTGCCCAAGGTCGGGGACGTGCCGGTGCGGTGGTCGCGCACGCTGCCGTCGGTGCCGTCGTCGGTGACGGTGATCCGGGACGCGGCGGGCCGGTACTTCGCCTCGTTCGTCGTCGAAACCGCCGACGAGCCGCTGCCGCGGACGGAAGCCGAGGTCGGCGTCGATCTGGGGCTGGCGCATTTCGCGGTGCTGTCGGACGGCCGCAAGATCAGCAGCTCCAGGTTCCTGCGCCGCGCCGAGCGCAGGCTACGCAAAGCGCAGCAGGCTCTGTCCCGCAAGACCAAGGGGTCGGCGAACCGGCGCAAGGCCGCTGCAAGGGTCGCCCGGTTGCACGCGCGGGTCGCCGACGCGCGGCGCGACCATCACCACAAGCTCTCCACACAGCTGGTCCGCGACAACCAAGCGGTCTACGTGGAGAACCTGTGCGTGTCCGGTCTGGCCCGTACCCGGCTCGCCAAGTCCGTGCACGACGCGGGCTGGTCCCAGTTCGTCGCGATGCTGGAGTACAAGGCCGCCCGGCACGGGCGCACCTTCGCCAAGGTGGACCGCTGGTTCCCCTCCTCGAAGCTGTGCGGGGCTTGCGGGACGGTCGCCGAGTCGATGCCGCTGCATATTCGCACGTGGGCCTGCGCGTGCGGTGCGGTCCACGACCGGGATGTCAACGCCGCGAACAACATCCTGGCCGCCGGACGGGCGGACAGGCTAAACGCCTGCGGAGGGACCGCAAGACCTCCCGCCCAGCGGAAGGCAGGACCCAGTGAAACAGGAAGCCGCAGAAGCGCCGCACACGCGGCACGGCTGAATCCCCGGCCCTCAGGCCGGGGAGCGCGTCAATGGTAGGAGTGTGCGTTTTTTCCGTGACCGGCCGTCCCGTAGATCCCGATGTCGACCTGCATGTTCCGAGACAGCGGTCCGAGCTGCGCGAAGGGCCGTGGGGGGTCCTGGCGGCGATCGCGGCCGGCGGGGCACTGGGGGCGCTGGCGCGGCACGGGCTCGGCAGCGTGTTCCCGCACCGGCCGGGGGAGTTCCCCTGGGCCGTCTTCTGGGTGAACGTCTCGGGGTGCCTCCTGATCGGCGTGCTGATGGTCCTCGTCACCGAGACGTGGACGGCGCACCGGCTCGTGCGGCCGTTCCTCGGGGTGGGGGTGCTCGGCGGCTTCACCACGTTCTCGACCTATGTCGTCGACGCCCAGGAGCTGGTGAACCACGGGGCGCCGCTCGTCGGGCTGGCCTACCTCGCCGGGACGCTCGCGGCGGCGCTCGCGGCCGTCTTCACGGGCGTCCGGGTGACCCGGCTGCTGGCTCGCCCGCGCCGCGGGGAGGCGGCCCCGCGGATCCGGTGCGGCGAGCGGAGCGAGGCGAGCGGCGAGTGACCATCGTGCTGATCGTGCTGGGCGCCGCGCTCGGCGCTCCGCTGCGCTACCTCACCGACCGCGCCGTCCAGGCCCGGCACGACTCGGTGTTCCCGTGGGGGACGTTCACCGTCAACGTCTCAGGGTCGTTCGTCCTGGGCCTGCTGGCGGCGCTGCCCGCGCACGAGGGCGTGATGGCCTTCGCCGGAACGGGCTTCTGCGGTGCTCTGAGCACGTACTCCACGTTCGGCTACGAGACCCTGCGCCTCGCCGAGGACGGGACCCGCTTCTACGCCGTGGCCAACGCGGCGGCGAGCATCGTCGCGGGGCTCGGCGCGGCCTACTGCGGGATGGCGATCGCCCAGGCCGTCACCGGCTGAGAAACCTGGCGCGGCCCATGCTCGCAGCTCGGGGCACTTGGCTCCGAGCTCGCGAGTGGGCCGCGAGGAGACTCTGCCCAAGAGGGCTTCTGGGTAAACCGGCGGTGTTTGGACTGTCACCGTCTGGGCACGGCCTCCTTCCGCCCCGGGCAGGCCGCCCGGGCGAAGGCGTTCCCCACCGGCCCGCCGCGCCGGCGGGAGGCCGTCACGGCCACGACGGCTCCTCGGAGGGGCAAACGACCAGCTCGCGCACCTCGCAGCCGGACGGCTGGGCCAGGGCGAACGCGATGGTGGCGGCCACGTCCTCGGGACGGCTCAGCCTGGTCTCCGGGCCGGGCTTGTACTTGTCGGCGCGGTCGTCGAAGAACGCGGTGTCCATCCCGCCGGGCACGACCAGGGTGACCGCGACCTTCCCGGCCGTCTCCGCGGCGAGCGCCCGCGTGAAGCCGACGACGCCGGACGTGGACGCGCAGTAGGCGGTCGCGTCGCCCTTGGCGCGCAACCCCAGGGTGGAGGCGACGGTGACGATCCGCCCGTGCGGCTCGTTCTCCAGGTAGGGCAGCGCGGCGCGCGCGACGGCGGCGGTGCCGAGCAGGTTCACCTGGACGACCCGCTCCCAGTCCTCGGCGGGGACCTCGCACAGCGCCCCCCGGGCGTCGATCCCGGCGGCGGTGACCACGGCGTTGAGCCCGCCCGCGGCGCGCGCCAGGCAGTGCACGGCGCGCTCGGCGCACCGGCGGTCGGCGAGGTCGGCCTGCATGTGCTCGAAGTCCTCCTTCGGAGGGTGCCGGTCGAGGATGAGAGGCCGCCCGCCGTCGTCGGCGACCTTGCGCGCGACGGCCGCGCCGAGTCCGGAAGCGCCGCCGGTGATGAGGACGTTCATGACGCGTCTCCTTTCGTGGTCGACAGCAGGCGCGGGGTGCAGCGCCTCGGCTCTCATCGGGGGCCCGCCTCGTCCGAGGCCACGATCTCCACCGCGGCGGCGACCTCGTCGGGGCCGACCGACGACAGGCAGGGGTGGCCGTCCACCGGGCATTCGCGGGCGCGGCTGTCCTTGCACGGCGCCTGCTGGTCGCCGAGCAGCGCGAGCGGGACCCCGAAGGGCGCCCACCGGGCGGCCGGGACGGTCGGGGCGAACAGCGACACGACCGGCGTCCCGACGGCCGCCGCGAGATGCGCGGGGCCGGTGTTGGCGGCGACGACGGCGCAGGCGCTCCGCAGCACCGACGCCAGCTCGGGCAGGCTGGTGCGCCCGCCGAGGTCCAGGCCGTCCTCCCCGGCGACCCGGGCCGTCAGCTCCTTCTCGTCCGCGTGCCCGGTGACGACCACCCGGCGCCCCGCCGCGGCGAGCAGCCGCACCGCCTCGGCGCAGTGCCCGGGCGGCCAGGCGCGCGCGGGGACGGACGTCCCCGGATGCACCACCATGTAGCCGGGGCCGCCGGTGAGGTGGTCGATGTCGGGCAGCGGGCCGCGGACGGCCAGGCGGGTGTCGGCGGGAGCCGCGAACCCGGCGTCCTCCACCAGGGCGAGCATGCGCAGCGGCTCGGGCAGGCCGGGATCGGGCCGGTGCCGCAGGTCCAGCAGCGACCCCGGGTCGTCCTCGCTGATGCCGCCGATCCAGGGCGTCCCGGCGAGGCGCAGCAGCAGCGCGAGCGGGAGCGGCGACTGGTGCGGCGAGGTCAGGATCAGCGCCCGGTCGAACCCCCGCAGCTCCCGGACGAGGCGGTCGACGTCGGCCTGCTCGACGGGCACGTGGTCCGGGTCGACCCAGGGGGCGCGCCACTCGACGACCCGGTCGACGCCGGGCAGCATGTCGGCCGCGGCGCGCCCGCGCGGCCCGCACAGCAGCACGACCTCGCCGGCGCGCTCGGCGACCGCCCGCACGGCGGGCCCGGCGAGCAGGACGTCGCCCATGTCGTCCTGTCGTGCCACGAGCACCCGCATGAGCCCCCCGTTCCGGTGCTTGTTCGGCGAGGCGGGGGAGTGCCTTCGTCCCGGGCGCCCGGCTCCGGACGGCCGGGACGAAAGAAATCCCCTATACGTAATTCCGGACATAGCCGGGAGCCGCGCCGTTAAACGCCGGTGCCAGAAGAGCCGCAGGTAAGACGAGTGACGGGTGATGCGGCATCCGCTCGCCCCGGGGGGAAGACGGGCCCACCGTCCTGTTCGTGCGGTTCATCGGCGAGCAGGGGTCCGGTCACGGGTCAGGGAGAGAGCGCACAGGGCGCCGAACAGCACCGTGCTGGCGAGCGCCCACCCGGTGCCGTACTCGGCGTGCCGGGTCGACCCGCCGGACTCGGCCAGCGTGAGGAACAGCGTGCCGACGGTGGCGATGCCGATCACCTGGGCGAGCTGCATCAGCGTGAGCAGCAGCCCGCTGGCGTCGGCCGCGTCGCCCGGCGGGACGTGCCGCAGTGCGGTCGTCATGACGATCGGCATCACCCCGAGCCCGAACCCGATGACCACGGTGAGCGCCTCGTAGGCGAGGCCGCCTCCGGCGAGGGGGCCGACGAAGAGGTAGCCCGCCCCCGCCACGGCGAACCCGGCCGGGACGGCGCGCCGGTGCCAGCGGGCCGGCAGCCGCTGCCAGTTCAGCCCGACCAGCCCGAACGCGGTGACGCACGGCACGAACGCCAGCCCCGACTCCAGCGGGGACATCCGCAGGTCCCCCTGCAGGTGCAGGGTCGTGGTGAACAGGAACGTCCCCCAGCTCGCCGGCGCGATCACGATCGCCACGCAGGCCGGGGCCAGCAGGGGGGCGCGCAGCACCCGCGCCGAGATCAGCGGCCGTCCGGCGGCCGCCGCCGCGCGCCGCTCCACGGCGGCGAACGCGGCGGCGAACGCGGCGCTGGCGGCCAGCGCGGCCCAGCCCCACAGCGGCCAGCCCAGCTCGTGCCCCATGATCAGCGGGACGACGAGCAGCAGCACCGCGGGGGCCAGCGTGAGCAGCCCCGGCAGGTCCAGCTCGGTCCGCAGCGGCCGCGTCCGCAGCGCGGCCTCGTCGCGGGGCAGCACGCGCGGCCCGGCGAGCAGCAGCGCCGCGCCGATCGGCACGTTGACGAGGAAGACCGTCCGCCAGCCGGCGCCGAACAGGTCCGTGCCGACCAGCAGGCCCCCGGCCGCCTGCCCCACGACGGTGCCGCCCGCGATGACGGCCGAGTAGAAGCCGAGCGCCCGCGCCCTGGCCGCTCCGGCGAAGTCCCGCTGGATCATCGACATCACCTGCGGCGTCAGCATCGCCGCGCCCGCCCCCTGCAGGAAGCGGAACAGCACCAGCGTCCCGGTGGAGGGCGCCAGCCCGCACGCCAGGGACGCCGCGGTGAACGACGCGAGGCCGAGGTGGTACAGGCGGCGGTGGCCCGCGACGCCGCCGAGGCGCGCCCCCGTGATCAGCAGCACCGCGTAGGAGATGACGTAGCCCGCCACGATGAGCTGGAGCCCCGCGCCCGAGGCGTGCAGGTCCGCGCGCATCGTCGGGAGGGCCACGTTGACGATGTTCACGTCGAGGATGGCCATGAACTGGCCGAGCAGGATGACCGCGAGCGCGGGCCCGCCGGATCCGTTCCGCGACCCCCGTTCGGGAATGGTCCCGCGCAGATCGGTTGTCTGAGTCATGAGGAAGATCGTGAGGGCGGCCCAGTACCGGTAACGAGAGCCTGTCGATACTGGTACTGACAGCACCTGGAAGACGGCGCCGGGCTGGGCCAGTCTGGGGGAGTGACGATGACGAGTGCGCCCGCGGCGCCGCGCCGCCGCACGGAGCTGGCGGCGTTCCTGCGCAGCCGGCGCGAGCGGATCGGCCCCGAGGACGTGGGGATGCCGCCCGGCCTGCGGCGCCGGACGCCGGGCCTGCGCCGCGAGGAGGTCGCCCAGCTCGCCGGGGTCGGCGTCACCTGGTACACGTGGCTGGAGCAGGGCCGCCCGATCAACGCCAGCACCCAGGTGCTGGACGCGGTGGCGCGCACCCTGCGGCTGGACGGCGCCGAGCGCGAGCACCTGTACCGGCTGGCCGACGTCCCCGACGCGGCGGTCGAGGAGGAGGCCGAAAGCCTGCCCGAGGACGTCCAGGGCATCCTGGACGCGCTCGTGCCGCTGCCCGCCGCCGTGGTCACCGCCCGCTCCGACATCCTCGCCTGGAACGCCGCCTACGCGGCGATCTTCCCGCACCTCGTGAACGCCCGGCCGTGCGAGCGCAACACGCTGTGGAAGATGTTCACGCTGCCGCCGTGCTGCAACCCGGTCGTGAACCTGGAGGAGACGGCGCCCGACCACGTCGCCGTCTTCCGGCACCGGTACAGCAGGCATCTGGACGAACCGGGCTGGAAGGACCTCGTCCGGCGCCTGCAGGCGGCCAGTCCTCTCTTCGCCCAGCTGTGGGCGTCCCACGACGTGGCACTGCCGGGGCCGAGCGCCAAGGTCTTCCGGCACGCCGCCGTCGGCGAGATCCGCACCCGCACCACGAGCATGGACATCACCGCGTCCCCGAACGCGCGGCTCGTCGCCTACACGCCGGCCGACGAGGAGAGCCGGGACCGGATCGGCCGGCTGCTCGCCGACCCCGGGGCCGCGGCCACCGACCACCGGCACTGAGCGGCGCCCGTCATGAGCGGCACGGGGTTCAGTGCCGGGCGCGCCGCGCGATCACCACGAGGTCGACGGCGGCGATGACGGCGACCGCCGCGCAGATGCCCGCCGCGGTCCAGGGGCCGCCGCCCGACGCGTTCAGGGTGAACACGATCGCGGCGGCCACCGCGCCGACCAGCGCGACCGCGGACAGGACCGCCCGCAGCAGCAGGGGGCTGCGCGCGGTCAGCGGCTCGTCCCCGCGCGGCTGCTCGTGCGGGTACGGCCCGTGCGACCCGGGGCCGTGCCAGCCGGGGTCCTCCCGGCCGATGCCGTGCCGCTCGGGCTCGTTCCGGCCGGGTTCGCGCCGGTCAGGCTCGTTCCGGTCGGGCCCGTCCGGTCCGGTGCCGCCCACGGCTCACCTGGCGTAGGTGCCGACGAGCGTCGCCGACGCGACGATCTTGTCCTCGACGGCGGTGCGCAGGTCCTCGGCGGTGAAGCCGTCGCGCAGCCCGGACGGCTCCGCCAGCCCGTACAGCCGGAAGAAGTACCGGTGCGGGTCGTCGCCCACCGGGGGCTTCGGCCCGCCGTAGCCCGCGGAGCCGTAGTCGTTGCGCCCGAGGACGGCGCCGGTCGGCCGCTCCCCGGCGTCCAGCCCGGTGGTCACCGGGTCGATGCCGGCGAGCAGCCAGTGCGCGAACGTGCCGGACGGGGCGTCGGGGTCCTCGCACGCCAGGGCCAGCTCCACCACCCGCTCGGGGACGGGCGACCACTCCAGCGGCGGCGAGAGGTCCCCGCTGTCGTGGGAGTAGTCCGACGGCATGAGCGTGTGGTCGCCGAAGGCGGCGCTCCTCAGCGTCATCTCTTCCATGGGGTGCTCGTGCCCCGTGACGCCCGGTCGATGCACGCGCCGTCCCGGTCCCCGCGCTGGTCAGCCCGCGCTGGAGGCCGCCCAGATGTTGATCCCCGCCTCGACGGCGTCCCGGTCGATCGCGGCGAGCTCGTCGGGGGTGAAGTCGAGCCGGTCGAGGGCGGCGAGGTTCTCCTCCAGTTGCGCGACGCTGCTCGCGCCGATCAGCGCCGAGGTGACCCGGCCGTCCCGCAGCGACCAGGCCAGGGCCATCTGGGCGAGCGACTGCCCGCGCGATCCGGCGATCTCGTGGAGGGTGCGGACATGCCGCAGGTTCTCCTCGGTGAGCAGGTCCGTGGACAGCGACGTGCCCCTGCTCGCCCGGGACCCCTCCGGGACGCCGTCGAGGTACTTGCCGGTCAGCATGCCCTGCGCCAGCGGCGAGAACGCGATGCAGCCGGCGCCCTCCCGGTCGAGCGTGTCGAGCAGCCCGCCCTCGATCCAGCGGTTGAGCATCGAGTAGGACGGCTGGTGGATCAGCAGCGGGGTCCCCATCTCGCGCAGGATCGCCGCCGCCTCGGCGGTGCGCTCGGGGGAGTAGGACGAGATCCCCGCGTACAGCGCCTTCCCGGACCGGACGGCCCGGTCCAGCGCCCCCATCGTCTCCTCCAGCGGCGTCTCCGGGTCGAAGCGGTGGCTGTAGAAGATGTCCACGTAGTCGACGCCCATCCGGCGCAGCGACTGGTCCAGGCTCGCGAGCAGGTACTTGCGCGACCCCCATTCGCCGTACGGGCCCGGCCACATGTCGTAGCCCGCCTTGGTCGAGATGATCATCTCGTCCCGGTACGGGGCGAGGTCCTCGCGCAGGATCCGGCCGAAGTTGATCTCCGCGGACCCGTACGGGGGGCCGTAGTTGTTGGCGAGGTCGAAGTGGGTCACGCCGAGGTCGAACGCGCGCCGCAGGATGGCCCGCTGCACGTCCAGCGGCCGGTCGTCGCCGAAGTTGTGCCACAGCCCCAGCGAGATCGCCGGCAGCCGCAGCCCGCTCCGCCCGCACCGCCGGTAGGGGATGCGCTCGTATCGCTCACTGTCTGCCACAAAGGTCATGGCCAGGAGTATTTCAGGACACATGGCTTGCCGAACGCGCCGCCGGTCCGCCATCATCGGCACATGATCTTCAGGAAGGGCGGTCGCCGCCCGGGCCGTTGAGCCCCGCCGAGCCGGTCTGGGAACCGGCCCTCGAAGCCCTGCCGTACCCGCGCCGCATGCGGGAGCTCGCCCTGCGGGCCCGCCGCGCCGCCGGGACCCCCGAACTCCGCGAGGCCCTCGCCGACCTTTCGGCTCGCGGGCCCTGCGAACGCCGGACCGCCCTGCACATCGCCTTGGCAGCGCGCGATCTCCCGTACCTGGAACGCGTCCTCGCGGGTCCCGACATGGCGCTGCGCCGCGCCGCCCTGCGGGCCGTCCGCACGCTGCCCGTCTCCGACGACGCCGCGGCGGCGGTGCTGGACGACGCGCCCGCCGACCTGCGCCGCGCGCTCTACAGGACGCTCCGTCACTCCCGCCGCGCGGCGCTCGCCGACCGGCTCCTGCCGGACGTCCGCGAACGCTGGGGCGACCGCGAAGCCGCGGCCCTCCTGCCGGCCTGCACGAGCGAGACGGCCGCGCGGCTCCTGCCCGATCTGGAGCACGCGGTCACCGCGTGGCGCGCCCTGGCCGAACGCCATCCCGGGGCCTTCCTCGCCCGCGGCCGCGACCATGCGCGCGGATGGTCCTGGTGGAGGCGGTGCAGGGCCGGCCTCCCGGCGCTGGTCCGCCATGATCCGGCCGGGGTTCTGGAACTGCTCGAGGCCAACGGCCGCCGCCTGGCGCTGACGCGGCTGCCGAGCACCTGCTTCCCGGCCCTGTTCAGGTTCGACCCGGTCAGGGCAGCGCGGGTGGTGCGGCGAGCGGGCCTCTGGAACCGGTTCCCGGCCGCGTACTTCGAGCACGTGGGCCGCCTGCCTGCAGAGGAGCTCCAGGAGTTCGTTCCGTCCGACCCGCACTCGCTGCGCGAGCTCCTCGCGCACGTCCCGCCGGGCCGCCGGGCCGAGGTCTACGACCTCGCGCAAGGAGATGGGCACCCGGGCCTGGCGGCGCTGCCGCTGCTCGCCCTCCTGCCCCCGGACCGGGCGGCCGGAGAGGCTCGCCGGATGCTCGACTGGCACGGCTCGGTGTGGCACTCGCCGCGATCCCGGCTGGACGACCCCGGGATACCGCTGAAGCTCACGGCCCATCTCCCGTACGCGGAGGCGGCCGGGCCGCTGAGGGAGGCGGCGCTCGGCGGGGACCCCCGGCTGCGCGGGCTCGCCCGCACCCTCCTGGTCGAGGCGACCGCCCGCACCGGCGGCGCGGCGCCCCTGCGCGACCTCGTCGTCGAACTCGCACGCCGCACGCGCAACGAACGGGATCCGCTACGGGCGGAGCTCGTGGCCGCCCTGGCCTCCGTCGAGGTCCACCTCCTGGACGACGCGTTCGCCGAGCCGCTGGAGGAGATCGCCGCCGCGTCCGTCGGCGCGCGGGACTCCTCCCCGGCCACCCGGCGGGGGCTGCGCGATCTGGCGGACCGCGTCCTCGCCCATTCGGCGCAGCCCGCGCTCCTGCGGTGGGCGCTCGGCGCCTACGCCCTCCTCGTGGCCCGGCGGGGGACGGAGGCGCTCGACGGCCACCGCCTCGACCGCGTGCTTCCCCGCGGCCGGGAGCGCGAGCTGTTCGCCGTCCTGCGCCCCGAGCCGGATGACCACGAGGTGGTCGTCGCGCTTGCCCGGGCCCTCGGACGGCGGGCGTTCGCGCTGGCGGACCTCCAGGACCGGCTGCGGACGGCGGTCCGCGAGGCGCCCGAGCCGCTCGCCCGAGAGGCCGCGGCGCTGTGGCTGGCCGACCCGGCGCGGCGCGAACGGCGCGCCGCGGAGCTGGCGGCCGCCGACGCCTCCGCGATCGCCCTGCCCGAGGTCTGGCGCGTCGTCGCCGGCCGCCGCACCGATCTGCTCCTGCCCGCGCTGGAGCGCGCGCGGCCGGGCAGGTTCGGGGACCCGGGCGGGATCCCGGCGATCCAGCCGCAGCAACCCGGCCGCTGGACACCTGGCCAGGTCGGGCGCGTGCGGGAACTCCTGGCCTCGGCGCCGGGACCGGTCGGCGCCAGGATCACCGCCGTCGCCTCGCTCGGACGGCTCCCCGGCGGCCTCGACGACCTCGCCGCCCGGGCCGACGGGGACGAGCCTGGCCTCGCCGAGGCCGCTCTGGAGGCGATGGCGGCCTCGGACCGCCCGGCCGAGACCCTCGCGGTGCTCCTGCGCCACGCCAGGGGACGGCGATCGGCGGTCGCGGTGGCGGCGCTGGCGCGGGTGGCCGCCGCCGTCCCGCCGTCCCGCCTCGGTCCGGCCCTGGCGGAGGCGCTGACCGGCCCGGACGGCACGGTGGCCGTCCGGAAGCAGGCGGCCCGCCTCATCGAACGGATGCGCGTCCCGGGGGCGGCGGAGGCCCTGCTGCACGCGTGGGACGACCCCCGCCTCCACCGGGACGTCCGCGTCGCGGTCGCGGCGGCGCTCCGACGGATGCCGGAGGACCTCCGCGCGTTCGCCGCGCTGGACGCCGCCGCCGGGCCGTACTCCTCGGAGCCGCTGCTTCGCATGCTCCTCCAGGCCAAGCCCGCGGAGTACGCGCCCGCGCACCGTCCCGCCTACGCCGCGCTGGTCCGCAGGCTCGGTGTGGCGGCGGACGGCCCCGGCGTCCGGTTCCGGGCGTCCAAGGCGTTCGCGGCCTGGGTGCGCTGGTACACCGGCGACCACGAGGCCGTCCTCGCGGCCGTCGCCGATCCCGCCGACCCTGCCGGGGACGACGAGCTGCCCGTCCTCAACGCCCTGGTGCGGGCGGGCTCGGTGGCGGAGGAGGCGCTCGGTGTGCTGTCGGCCCTGCTGGCCGCGGAGCCGGGCAAGCGCGCGCGGTCGCGGATCGCGGCCGTGGCCCATGTGATCGGCGGCCTGCCCGCCGGGCACCCGAACGCGCCGCTCGCCCGCCGCGTGGTGGCGATGCTCGCCGAGCATCCCCTCCACCTGGCCGGCGCCGTGGACGTCGCGCTCCTGTCGGCCCGCCTGAACGTCGACGACGCCTCCGCCGAGCGGATCGCCGAAGAGCTCGCGGACCTGGCCGCCCTGCTCCGCGGCCGCCCCGTCCTGGCCTCCAGGGTCGCCGACCGGCGGCTGGACCACGCGCTGGGCGGCCCGAGGAGGCGGGGGATCGGCGCCCCGGACCGGCTCCTGCCCGCCGCCCGCGCCCTCACCGGACGCGACGACGTGGCCTCGCACCTGCTCGCCGTCGGGGTCGTCCGCAGGGGCGGCCTGGCCGCCGGATGGACCGGCGAATGGCGCGGCCTCCTGGACGGGCTGCGCCGGTCCCCCCACGTGGAGGTCCGCCAGGACGCATGGGACGTCATCACCGCGTGACCTGCGTCACAGTCGGCGGTGGCGTGCGGCGGCGGTGCGGGAGTACACAAAGGACCGGGGTCCCGACTGTCATGTCTGCGAGGGTGAAGGGGGCTGTGAAGTGGCAAGAATGGTCTGAGTATGGACAAGGAGGTCCCAGTGGTCGTGCTGCGCAGTTACGTGTCGGGTTCCTGGCGTGCCCCGGAGGACGAGGGGGCGCCGTTGCACGACGCCGTCACCGGCGAGGAGGTCGCCAGGATATCCTCGGCGGGGGTCGACATGGGCGCCGCCCTGGAGTACGGGCGTTCGGTCGGCGGCCCGGTGCTGAGGGAGCTGACGTTCCACCAGCGCGCGGCCCTGCTGAAGGCGCTCGCGTCCCATCTGCGGGAGCACCGCGAGGAGTTGTACGCCCTGTCGGCCAGGACGGGCGCGACGTTGAACGATTCGAAGTTCGACGTGGACGGCGGCATCGGCGTCCTGTTCGCCTACGCGAGCAAGGGCAAGCGGGAGCTGCCGAACGACACGGTGCTGGTCGAGGGCGACGTGGAGCCGCTCGGCAAGGGCGGGACGTTCGTCGGGCAGCACCTGTGCACGCCGTCGCGCGGCGTCGCGGTGCAGATCAACGCGTTCAACTTCCCGGTGTGGGGTCCGCTGGAGAAGTTCGCGCCCGCGTTCCTCGCGGGGATGCCGAGCCTGATCAAGCCGGCGAGCCAGACCGCCTACCTGACCGCCCGGCTGGTCGAGCTGGTCGTCGAGGCCGGGATCCTGCCCGAGGGCTCGGTGCAGATGGTCTGCGGCGAGCCGCGCGACCTGCTCGACCACCTCACCGAGCAGGACATCGTCGGGTTCACCGGGTCGGCGTCCACGGCCCGGCTGCTGCGCACCCACCCCGTCATCGTGGGGAACGCGGTGCGGTTCAACGCCGAGGCCGACTCGCTGAACTGCTCCGTCCTCGGGCCGGACGCGACGCCCGGCACGAAGGAGTTCGACCTGTACGTCCGGCAGCTCGCCACGGAGATGACCGTGAAGGCGGGCCAGAAGTGCACGGCGATCCGCCGGGCGCTCGTCCCCGCCGGGCTGATGGACGACGTCGCCGAGGCCGTCCGGGAGCGGCTCGCGAAGGTCACGATCGGGAACCCGTCCGACCCGTCGGTGCGGATGGGCGCCCTCGCCACGCTCGACCAGCGCGAGGAGGTGCGGCGCTCGCTGAAGGCCCTCACGGACGCCGGCCGCGTCGTGTTCGGCGACCCCGAGCGGGTCGAGGTCGTGGGCGCCGACGCCGAGCGCGGCGCGTTCATCTCCCCGGTGCTGCTGCGCGCCGACGACGCCGGCCGCGCCGAGCCGCACGAGGTCGAGGCGTTCGGCCCGGTCAGCACCCTGATGCCGTACGAGGGCGCCGAGCAGGCGGTCGAGCTGGCCGCGCGCGGGCGCGGCAGCCTCGCCGGGTCGGTCGTGACCGGCGACGCGGAGTTCGCCCGGACGGTGGTGCTCGGCGCCGCGCCGTGGCACGGCCGGCTGCTCGTGCTGAACGCCGAGGACGCCAAGGAGTCGACCGGGCACGGCTCGCCGCTGCCCTCGCTCGTCCACGGCGGCCCCGGGCGCGCCGGCGGCGGGGAGGAGATGGGCGGGATCCGCGGGGTGGTGCACCACATGCGGCGCACCGCCGTCCAGGCCGGGCCCGCGATGCTCACCTCCATCACCGGGCGCTGGGTCCCCGGCACCGACCGGACCGTCACCGACGTGCACCCGTTCCGCAAGCACCTGGAGGAGCTGAGCGTCGGTGACACCGCCGTCGGCGGCCCGCGCGTCGTCACCCTCGCCGACGTGGAGCACTTCGCCGAGTTCACCGGCGACACCTTCTACGCCCACACGGACGAGGACGCCGCCAGGGCGAACCCGTTCTTCGGCGGGCGCGTCGCGCACGGCTACCTCGTCGTGTCGTTCGCGGCCGGGCTGTTCGTGGAGCCGTCGCCGGGGCCCGTCCTGGCGAACTACGGCCTGGAGAACCTCCGGTTCCTCACGCCCGTCAAGCCGGGCGACGAGCTGACCGTCACCCTCACGGCCAAGCAGATCACGCCGCGCGAGGGCGCCGACTACGGCGAGGTCCGCTGGGACACCGACGTCACGAACCAGGAGGGCGCCTCGGTCGCCAAGTACGACGTCCTGACCCTGGTGGCCAAGCGCCCGCGGCACGACTGATCTTCGGGTCTGGGGAGCCGGACCGCGGGATGATACGCATGGAGGGAGGCGTCTGCGGGGGAGACGGTCACGTTCACCGCCGAACGGGGTGCGCCCATGATCAGTCCCCTGCACATCCAGACGGTGCGCGAGGTCGTCCGCACCGGCTCGTTCGCGGACGCGGCCCGCAACCTCGGGTACACCGCGTCCGCCGTCTCCCAGCAGATCGCCGCGCTGGAGCGCGCCTGCGGCCTGGTGCTGTTCGAGCGGCGGGCGCGCAGCGTGCGCCCGACGAGCGCCGCGTTCCTGATGGTCAGCAAGGGCAACGACGTGCTGTCGGCCCTCGACACCCTGGAGCGGGAGCTGCGCACGGTCGCCAGCGGCGAGCGCGGCGCCCTGCAGCTCGGCAGCTTCCCGACCGCCAGCGCCCGCATCCTGCCGCGGGTGCTGGCGGAGCTGTCGCGGGTGCGGCCCGGCATCGACATCACGCTGGCGGAGGGGGAGCCGGACGAGCTGCTGCCCGAGCTGCTCGACGGCGACCTCGACCTCCAGCTCGCCTACCGGTACGACCTGTTCCCGCGCACCTGGCCCGACCAGATCGTGGAGACGCCGGTGATGGACGAGAATCTGGTGCTGTGCGTCCCCCGGGACCACCCGCTCGCCGCGGGACGCACCGTGAGGCTGCGGGACCTGCGGTCGGAGACGTGGATCGCGAGCCGTCCCGAGAGCGCGGGCGCGCAGGCGCTGCTGCGGCTGTGCGGCACCGCCGGGTTCGTCCCCGACATCGCGTTCCGCAGCAACGACTACGCCGTGGTGTGCGGGCTGGTCGGGTGCGGGCTCGGCATCGCGCTCGTCCCGGCGCTCGGCTGCGTGCCGGCGCCGGGGCTGAGGACGCTGCGGCTCAGCCGCCGCAGCCCGCGGCGGCACGTCACCGTGCTGCGCCGCGCCACCAACACCAACCCGCTCGTCAAGGACGCCATGCGCGGCCTCATCGAGGTCGCCCGGGGCGTCCAGAGCGAGGTCAGCGGCGCCACCGGCCCTTGAGCTCCATCGCGGCGCGGACGCGTTCCTGCGCGAGCGCGACGGCGGCCTCGTGCGTCGTCGTGCCCTGTGCCCGGGCGGCGTCGAGGACCCGGGCGGTGTTGTCGCGCATCTTCGCCGAGACCGCCGCGAACACCGCGCCGGTGTCGGGGCGGAACGCCGAGTAGCGGGCGTCCATCGCGAACCCCGCCGCGACGACGCCGCCCGCGTTGGCGACGAAGTCCGGCACGACCGTCACGCCCCGCTCGGCGAGGACGCGCTGCGCCGCCCGGCCGGTGGGCAGGTTCGCGCCCTCCACCACGATCGCCGCCCGGACGTTCGCCGCCGCCTCCTCGTCGATGACGTCCTGCAGCGCGGCCGGGACGAGGACGTCGGCGGGGACCGACAGCTCGGCGCCGGGCGCCAGGAGCCGCCCGCCGTACTCCCGCACCGCCGCGTCGCCCGCCTCCGCGCGCAGGGCGAGGAGCCGCGCGACGTCCAGGCCGTCCGGGTCGTGCAGCGCGCCGTGCACGGTCGAGACCGCGACGACGGCCGCGCCCAGCTCGTGCAGGCGCCGCGCGGCCGCGTGCCCGACCGCGCCGAACCCCTGCACCGCGACCCGCGCGCCCCGCAGGGACGTCCCGGCGTGCTGGGCGGCGGCGTCGGCGGCCTCCGCGACCCCGAAGCCGGTCACGCCCAGCTCGTCGTAGGGCATGCCGCCGAGGACGTGCGGGGTGCCGACGGCCGCGCCCCGGTCGTCCAGCTCGTCCTGGACGATCGCCGCGTCCCGCTCCGACAGGCCCATGTCGAGGCCCGCCACGTACCGCTGGGGGATCTCCTGCGACAGCGCCCGCACGAACGCGCGCAGGACCGCCTCCCGGTCCGGCGACGCCGGGTCCGCCGCGATCCCGGCCTTGGCGCCGCCGAAGAACAGGTCGACGCCCGCCCACTTGTAGGTCATGACCCGGGCGAGCCGCGCCACCTCCGCGACCGTCACCGATGGGCTCATCCGCATGCCGCCCTTGCCCATGCCGCGGGCGGTGTTGTCGATGACGAGCACGCCCCGCATCCCGGTCCGGGCGTCGGAGACGCACACGACCCGCTCGGGGCCCCACTCGTCCATCAGCGCGAGCACGTCAGACACGGTTGATCTCCGGGCGGAGGGCGTCGCCGGCGAACCGCGCGGCGTGCAGGGGGGCGACGTCGGTGAAGGGGGCGCGGCCGAGGTACAGGTCGCGGACGACCTCGCCGACCGCCGGGCCCTGCAGGAAGCCGTGCCCGGAGAAGCCGGTCGCGTAGAGGAACCGCGGCACCGACGCGTCCTCGCCGATGAGCGCGTTGTGGTCGGGCGTCACCTCGTAGAGGCCCGCCCAGCCGCCCGTCAGCCCCGCGTTGAGCAGGCTCGGCGCGCGGGCGCCGATCGCCTCGCTGAGCCGGGGGAGCCACGCGTCGGACCGGTTCAGCAGGAAGCCGGGCCGCTCGTCGGGGTCGGACATGCCGAGCATCAGTCCCTCGCCCTCGGCGTGGAAGTAGAACGACGTCGTGAAGTCGATCGTCATCGGCACCGGGCGCGGCAGGTCCGGGAGCGGCTCGGTGAAGACGATCTGGCGGCGCAGCGGCTCGACCGGCAGGTCGACGCCCGCCATCCGCCCGACCGCCGCCGACCAGGCTCCGGCCGCGCAGACGACGGCGGGCGTGCGGATGCGCCCCCGCGAGGTCCGCACGGCCCTGATCTCGCCGCCGCCGGTCTCGATGCCGACGACCTCGCAGCCGGTGAGGATCCGCGCGCCGTGCCGGCGGGCGCCCGTCGCGTACCCGAGGACGACCGACTCGGGCGTGCAGTGCCCGTCGTCGGGGGAGAACGCGGCGGCCAGCAGCCCGTCGGGGACGATCAGCGGCGACAGCCGGCAGGCCTCCGCGACCGGGACCATCCGGCTCGGGACGCCCAGGTCGTTCTGCAGGGCGACGCCCGCCTCGAACGCCGCGACGTCCTCGGGCCGCGACAGCAGGAACAGGTACCCGACCCGGCGCAGGTCGATCTCCTGGCCGGGACGGCGGCCGAACCGGGTGAACGCCTCCAGGCTGCGGGCGCCGAGCCGGATGTTGACCTCGTCGGAGAACTGGGCGCGCACGCCGCCCGCCGCCTTGCACGTCGAGCCCGATCCGAGCGCGTCCCGCTCGACGAGCACCACGCGCGGCACGCCCGCCTCCGCGAGGTGGAACGCGATGCTCGTGCCCATCACGCCGCCGCCGATGACGACGACGTCGGCCTCGGTCTCCGCTCCGCTCCCCGTGTCGCTCCCCACGCCGGCCCCTACAGCCGGAAGCCGAGGTCGGGGGCGATCTCCAGGACGTCCATCTGCGCCTTCTGCAGCCGTCCCGAGGTGTCCCAGTTCATGGACTGCCAGCGGGTGAACTGGTCCAGCACCCACATGCCCGACTGGCGGCTGCCGTTGCCCGAACGCCCGTTCCCGCCGAACGGCAGGTGCGCCTCCGCGCCCGAGGTGGAGTTGTTGACGCTCACCATCCCGGCGGAGATCCGCCGCCGGAACGCGAAGACCTTCGCCGGGTCGGCGGTGTAGATCGACGCGGACAGGCCGTAGCCGGGGGCGTTGGCGAGGGCGATCGCCTCGTCCAGGGTCCGGTAGCGGGCCACGCCGATGATCGGCCCGAACGTCTCGTTCATGAACAGCTCGTCGCCGGGCCCCACCCAGTCGACGATCACCGGATGGTAGAACAGCCCCGCCTCGGGGTCTCCGGCGAAGCCCTCCCGCGGCGCGGCCGCCGTGATCCGCCCGGTGGCGGACGACCCGTGCACGGTGTGGCCCGGCCCGATCCAGCCGAGGACCTTCTCGAAGCCGTCCGCGAACCGCTCGCTGATCAGCGGCCCGAACAGCACGTCGCCCGCCGGGTCGCCGACGGCCGCGGCCCGCGTCGCCTCGTCCAGCAGCCGCACGAACTCGGCGTGCACCGACTCGTGGACGATCGCGGTCCCGAGGGAGGTGCAGCGCTGCCCGGCCGTCCCGAACCCCGAGAACAGGGCGCCCTGGACGGCGAGCGGGAGGTCGGCGTCCTCGGCGACGACCATCGGGTTCTTGCCGCCGAGTTCCAGGCACGGCGTCTGGAGGTGGCGGCCGCACAGCTCCCCGATCCGCGACCCGACCTCCGTGGAGCCGGTGAAGCCGACCTTGTCGACCAGTCCCTCGTCCAGCGCCCGCTCGAGGCCGCGGAAGGTCTCGGGGCCGTCGGCGTGGACGACGTTGAGGACGCCGTCCGGCAGTCCCGCGTGCGCGAACAGCTCGTAGAACGCGTCGGCGCAGGCCGCCGCGTACTCGGCGGGCTTCCACACCACCGCGTTCCCGCACAGCAGCGCCGGGACGATGTACCAGGACGGCACCGCGACCGGGAAGTTCCCCGCCGTGACGACGGTGACGACGCCGACCGGGTCCCGGAAGGTGAACAGCTGCTTGTCGGGCATCTCGGACGGGACGGTCTGCCCGTACAGCCGCCGCCCCTCCCCGAGGAAGAACGCGCAGGTGTCGGCGATCTCCTGGACCTCGCCGAGCGCCTCGGCGCGGGGCTTGCCGACCTCGCGGGTGACGATCGCCGCGAGGGCCGCCTTGTTGGCCTCGACGAGCCGGCCGACCGCGGCGACCACCTGCCCGCGGACGGGCGCCGGCACGTCCCGCCAGGCGTCCTGCGCCTCGCGGGCGGCCCGGCAGGCGCGCACGAGGTCGCCGGCCTCCGCGAGGGACACCTCGGCGACCGTCTCGGACGTGCGGGACGGGTCGGTGGAACGGTACGAGCGCGGCCCCGCCGGGATCCGGGCGCCGCCGATGACGGAGGTGAGCACGTTCCCAGCCTGAACGGGCCGCCCTCCCGCGCCAAGATCGGGCAGAGCGCGGCCTCCTTACCGCGAGGCCAAGCCGGGCTGAGCCTCCCCCGGAGGCGTCGTTAAGCGATCCTTGGCCAACTCCCCACCGGTTCGCGGCCTCGCCCGGCTTGGCCGCGCCCGGGGGCGCGGACGATGCTCGACACGCGTCCCGATCCGCACGCAGGAGCCCGCATGCCCGAGCCCGCCGACGTCCACTTCCTCGAGACGGCCGCGACCCTGGTGCCGTCCGGTGCGCCCGCCCCGCCGGGCGCGCCCAACGCCGAGCGCTGCCTGGAGCTGTTCGACGCGCAGCTCGGCAGCCGGCACCTCGACCTCGCCGCCCGACGCCTCCAGGCGCAGGGCCACGGCTTCTACACGATCGGCTCCTCGGGCCACGAGGGGAACGCGGCCGTCGCGGGCGCGCTCCGCCCGGACGACCCGGCGCTCCTGCACTACCGGTCGGGCGCGTTCTTCCTGGAGCGGGCGCGCCAGGTACCCGGCAGGAACCCGCTCCGCGACGTCCTCCTCGGGCTGGTCGCCGCCGCCGAGGAACCGATCGCGGGCGGACGCCACAAGGTGTTCGGCAGCCGTCCGCTCAACGTGATCCCGCAGACGTCCACCATCGCCTCGCACCTGCCGCGCGCGCTCGGCGTGGCCTTCGCGATCGAACGCGCCGCCCGGCTGGGCCTGGACTCGCCGTGGCCGCGCGACGCCGTCACCGTGTGCAGCTTCGGAGACGCCTCCGCCAACCACTCCACCGCCGCGGGCGCCGTCAACGCGGCCGTCAACTGCGGCTACCAGGGCCTTCCCCTGCCGCTCCTGCTCGTCTGCGAGGACAACGGGATCGGGATCAGCGTCCCCACGGCGCCCGGCTGGATCGAGGCCGCCTACGGTTCGCGGCCCGGCCTCGCCTACTTCCCCGCGGACGGCTGCGACCTCGCCGACGCCCACGCCGCTGCGGCGCGGGCGGCGGGCTGGGTCCGCGAACGCCGCCGTCCCGCGTTCCTGCACCTGCGGACCGTCCGCCTGATGGGCCACGCCGGCTCCGACGTCGAGTCGTCGTACCGGACCCCCGCCGAGATGGCGTCCGACCTGGAGCGGGACCCGCTCCTGCGGACCGCGCGCCTCCTCGTCGACCGCGGCGCCGCGACCGCGCGGGACATCGTCGGCCTCTACGAGGCCAAACGCGCGGAGGTCACGGCGCTGGCCGAGAAGGTCGCGGGGGCCCCGCGCCTGGCGTCCGCCCCGCAGGTCATGGCGCCCCTCCGGTACCCCCGCCCCGGCGGGAGGGCGCGTCGCGCGGACGGGGAGCCGGTCACGGTGGCTCAGGCGATCAACCGGACCCTCGGCGAGCTGCTGGACGAGCGGCCCGGCATGCTCGTCTTCGGCGAGGACGTGGCGCGCAAGGGCGGCGTCTACGGGGTCACGCGCGGGCTGGTGAAGAGGGCCGGGGCGGCGCGGGTGTTCGACACGATCCTGGACGAGCAGTCGATCCTCGGCCTCGCGCTCGGCTTCGGGATCTCCGGGATGCTGCCGGTCCCGGAGATCCAGTACCTCGCCTACCTGCACAACGCCGCCGACCAGCTCCGGGGCGAGGCGGCGACGCTGCCGTTCTTCTCCTCCGGGCGGTACCGCAACCCGATGGTCGTGCGGATCGCGGGCTACGCCTACCAGAAGGGGTTCGGCGGCCACTTCCACAACGACAACGCCGTCGCCGCGCTGCGCGACATCCCGGGGCTCGTCATCGCGTCACCGTCCCGGCCCGACGACGCCGCGGGGATGCTACGCGCGTGCGCGGACGCCGCCGAGCACGAGGGACGCGTGTGCGCGATGCTGGAGCCGATCGCGCTCTACCACGCCCGCGACCTGCACGAGGACGGCGACGGCGGGTGGCTGGCCCCGGCCGGCGGCACGGTCCCGATCGGGCGCGCCCGCACCTACGGTGACGGCGGCGACCTCACCGTCGTCACCTTCGCCAACGGCCTGCGGATGAGCCTGCGGGCGGCCCGCCGCCTGGAGGCCGGGGGCGTCCGGTGCCGGGTGCTCGACCTGCGCTGGCTGGCCCCGCTCCCGGTCGAGGATCTACTGCGCGAGGCCCGCGCCACCGGCGCGGTCCTGGTCGCGGACGAGACGCGCCGCACCGGGGGCGTCTCCGAGGGCGTCCTGACCGCGCTCGCCGACGCCGGCTTCCCGGGGCGCGCTGCCAGGGTCACGAGCGAGGACAGCTTCATCCCCCTGGGAGACGCCGCCTACCACGTCCTGCTGTCGGAGGCCGCGATCGAGGAGGCGGCGCGGAGGCTTCTCACGTCGCCTCGATGACGGGGTCGCCGCCCAGGTAGGCGGCCTTCACCCGGTCGTCCCGGGCGAGCGCGGACGCCGGGCCGTCCAGCACGATCCGGCCGGTCTCCAGGACGTAGGCGCGGTCGGCGAGGCGGAGCGTCTGGTGGGCGTTCTGCTCGACGATCAGGATCGTGGCGCCCTGGTCGCGGATCTCCCGCACGACCCGCAGCACCTGCTGCGCCGTCCGCGGCGCCAGCCCCATCGTCGGCTCGTCCAGGGCGAGCAGGCGCGGCCGCAGCATCAGCGCCCGGCCGATCGCGAGCATCTGCTGCTCGCCGCCCGACAGCAGCCCCGCGGGCTGCCCGCGGCGCTCCCCGAGGCGCGGGAACATGGCGTAGACCTCCTCCCGGCGGGCGGCGACGAGGGCCCGGTCGCGGCGCCGCAGGTACCCGCCGAGCAGCAGGTTCTCGGCGACGCTCAGCGCGGGGAACACGCGCCGCCCCTCCGGGACGTGCCCGAGCCCCGCCGCGACGACCCGGTGCGCGGCGAGCCTGGTGATGTCGCGGCCGTCGAACTCGACCCGCCCGGACCGGGCCCGGTGCAGGCCCGTCACGGTCCGCAGCGCGGTGGTCTTGCCGGCGCCGTTGCTGCCGAGCAGCGCGACGATCTCGCCCTCGCCGACCTCGAAGGAGATCCCCGACAGCGCCTCGACCTGGCCGTACCTGCTGCGCAGGTCGCTCACCCGCAGGAGCGTCACCGCAGCACCTCCGAGACGAGGTCGGTCTCCGGGTCGTCCGGCACGCCGAGGTAGGCGGCGACGACCCGCTGGTCCTCCTGGATCTCCGCCGGCGGCCCCACCGCGATCGTCCGCCCGTGCTCCAGCACCGTCACCCGGTCGGAGATCGACATGACCAGCGCCACGTCGTGCTCGATCAGCACCACGGCGGCGCCGAGCGCGCCGATACGGGAGATCAGCCCCATCAGCGCCCGCTTCTCGGTCGGGTTCGCGCCCGCGGCGGGCTCGTCCAGCAGCAGCACGCGGGGGTCGCCCGCGAGCGCCCGCGCGATCTCCAGCCGGCGCCGGTCGCCGTAGGCGAGCCCGCCCGCCGGGCGGTCGGCGGCCTCCAGCAGCCCGACGAAGTCCAGGCAGCGGCGCACCGCGTCGAGGTCGGCGCGCGACAGCGGCCGCAGCAGGGCCCGGTCGCGGGCGAACCGGCCGATCAGCACGTTCTCGGCGACGGTCATCTCCTCGAACAGCCGGATGCTCTGGAACGTGCGCGCGAGGCCGGCGGCGGCGACCCGGTGCGGGGGGAGGCCGCGCACGTCCCGCCCGGCGAGCACGACCGTCCCGGCCGAGGGCGCGATCATGCCGGTGACGCAGTTGAACGCGGTCGTCTTGCCGGCGCCGTTCGGGCCGATCACGCTGACGACCTGGCCGGCGTCGGCGCGCAGGGCGAGCCCGTCCACGGCCGTGACGCCGCCGAAGCGCCGGGTCAGGCCGTCCACCTCCAGCACCGTGTCCCGCGCGGCCGGCGGCTCGGGCGCGGGGCCCGGCCGCGCCGGGAGCCGCAGGCGGCGCGGCCGGTAGGGCCATACGCCCTGCGGCCGCAGGAGCACGATCGCGATGAGCAGCAGGGCGAAGAACAGCCCCCGGTACTCCTGGACGGTCCGCAGCACCTCCGGCAGCCCGACGATCACCACGGCGCCGACCATGACGCCGGGCCGGCTGCCCATCCCCCCGATGATCACCACGAGCAGGATCATCAGCGAGGTCAGGAACGTGAAGCTGGAGGGGTCCACGGTGCCGAGCTGCGCGGCGTTGAGCGGGCCCGCGACGGCCCCGGTCATCGCGCCGAGCACGTACGCCAGCAGCTTCACCCGCCGCGCCGGGACGCCGACCGCCTCGGCGGCGGTGTCGTCGGCCCGGACGGCGCGCCACGCGAAGGCGAGCCGCGACCGGGCCAGCAGCGCCGTCGCCGCCAGCACGACGGCGAAGAAGGCGAGCGCGAGGTGGAAGAAGGCCCCCGGCGTGACGATCTCCCGCCCGCCGACCGTCACCGGGGGGATCCCGGTCAGCCCGTTCGGGCCTCCGGTGACCTCCAGGTTGACCACCGTGATCCGGATGATCTCCCCGAAGCCGAGCGTGACGATCGCGAGGTAGTCGCTGCGCAGCCGCAGCGTCGGGTACCCGATGACCACCCCGGCCACCGCCGCGGCGGCCACCGCGACCGGCAGCGTCGCCCAGAAGTCCCACCCCAGCTTCAGCGTCAGCAGCCCGGAGGCGTACGCGCCGATCGCGAAGAACGCCGCGAACCCGAGGTCGAGCAGGCCCGCGTACCCGACGACGATGTTGATCCCGAGTCCGAGGATCGCGTAGACCAGGATCGTCCCGGCGACGGTGAGCGCGTAGTCGTCGAGGGTCTGCCCGGCGACCAGCGCCAGCGCGATGAGCAGCGGCCAGCCGCCGTACCGGACGGCCGTCCCACCGCCCGCGGGCAGCGCCGCCCGCGCCCTCACGCGCGCTCCACGACGCGCTCGCCGAACAGGCCGGTGGGTCTCAGCGCCAGCACCGCGATCAGTAGCCCGAAGATGATGACGTCCGTCCAGCGGGACGAGACGTACCCGGCGGAGAACGACTGGACGAGGCCGATGCACACGCCCGCGGCCATCGTCCCCGGCAGGTTGCCGATGCCGCCGAGCACCGCGGCGGTGAACGCGCGCAGGCCGATGAGGAAACCCATGCCGAAGCTGATCTGCACGTAGTACAGCCCGTACATGACGCCGGCCGCGCCCGCCAGCAGCGACCCGATGAAGAACGTCGTCAGGATCAACCGCTCCACGTTGATCCCCTGGAGCCGCGCCGCGTCGCGGTCCATCGCCAGCGCGCGCATCGCGGTCCCCGTCACGGTGCGGGTGACGAACAGCCACAGTGCCGCCATCAGCGCCACCGACAGCACGACCAGGACGAGCTGCCCCCAGGTGACGTGGACGGCGCCGCTGAGGATCCGGCCGCCGTCCAGCGCGTGCGGGTAGGACTTGAACCGGGCGTCGGTGAGCACCTTGACCCCCTCCTCCAGCGCCAGCGACACCCCGATCGCGGCGATCAGCAGCGCCAGCCGCGGCGACGACAGCAGCGGCACGTAGGCGGCCCTGGCGATGCCGGTGCCGACGACGCCGGTGGTCAGGGCGCCGACCACGACGGCGGCGAGGATGGCGGGCAGCGCCATCCCGCCGGTCGCGCCGAGCGCGGTCAGCGTCCCGAACCCGGCGAACGCGCCGATCATGAACACGTCGCCGTGCGCGAAGTTGATCAGCCGGACGACCCCGTAGATCATCGAGTAGCCCAGCGCGATCAGCGCGAGGAACGCCCCGATCGTCAGGCCGTTCACGAGGTACTGGACGAATTCGCTCATCGGGCCCCTGATCAGGAGGTCTTGGCGTCCACCCAGGTGGCGCCGCTCTCGTCGAGCTTCTTGTAGGCGGTGAACGCGCCGCCCTGGACCTGGACGGTGATGTAGAGCGGGTCGGTCCGGTCGCCCTTGGCGTCGAACGTGATGGGCCCGGTGATGCCCGGGAAGCCCTTGATCTTGTGGAGGGCCTCGGTGATCGCGGCGCCCCGGGTGGACCCCGCGTCGTCGATGGCCTTCGCGACGACCTTCACCGCGTCGTACTCGTACACCGAGAACGGCCCGGGGTCGGCGTGGTTCGCGGCCTTGTACGCCGAGACGAACGCCGCGGCGGCGGGCAGGTCCTTGGCCAGCGGCGCGGTGGTCGCGATGTAGCCGCCGGCCGCGGCTCCGGCCGTCTTCAGCACGGTGGAGTCGGTGGTGGCGTCCCCGCCCATGAGCGTGAACCTCAGCCCGAGCTGCTTGCGCTGCTTCATCAGCAGGCCCGCCTCGGCGAAGTAGCCGGTGAAGTACAGCACGTCCGGCCGCGTCGAGGCGATCTTCGTCAGGACGGGGCCGTAGTCGGACTGGCCGGGCTGCAGCGCGTTCTCGTAGACGACCTGGCCGCCCGCCTGCCGCGCCGAGTTCGCCGCCGCGTCCGCGAGGCCCTTGGCGTAGGTGGTGTTGTCGTGCAGCAGCGCGATCCGCTTGGCGCCGAGCGGCCCGGTCATGAACCTGGCGGCGACGAGGCCCTGGTTGTCGTCGCGCCCGCAGGTGCGGAACACCTTGCCCTTGCCGCTGTCGGTGAGGGAGGGGTTGGTGGAGGCGTCCATCACGAACGGGACGCCGCGCCTGCCGTAGATCGGGATCGCGGGCACCGCCGCGCCCGAGCAGTACCCGCCGGCGACCGCCACGACCCCGCTGTTGAGCAGCTTCTGCGCGGCCTGCGCGCCCTGCTGGGCGCTGCACTGGTCGTCGGCCTCCACGATCTGGATCTTGCGGCCGTCCACCCCGCCGGCCTTGTTGATCTCGTCGGCGGCGACCTTGGCCGCGGCGAGGATGTCCTGCCCCGCCGAGGCCGAGTCGCCGCTCAGCGGCGCCGGGACGCCGATCTTGATGGCGCCCGAGCCGCCGGAGCCGCCCGACCCGCAGGCCGCGGCGAGCGGGACGAGCAGCAGGCCGGCGCCCGCCGCGGTGAGCATCCGGAACCGGCGTCCGCGGTCCCGCGGGGTCAGTGGGGTCATCGGCGGCTCTCCGTCGCTCGTGGCCGGCAGGTCCTCGTGGTCCGGGATGGTGAAAGCGTGAAACGCCGCGGCACGGGCGTCGAGACGGGCAAGCATGCGATCTCATGCACTGATCGGTAAGGACCGCTTGCCCTTTCGCCACTCGACAGCGCGGCGGCGGCCTGGAAAGGATCTCCCCATGGCCGGTGTCCTGCTGCTGTCCGCGGCCGACGTGCGCGCGGTGTTCGACCTGCCCGCCGCGATCGCCTCGCAGCGGGAGGCGTTCGGCGCGCTCGGCCGCGGGCGGGCGCGGCTCGCGCCGCGGGTGCTGCTGGACGGTCCGGACGGCGACGTCGCCTTCGGCTACGTCTCCCGCCTGCCCGGCGCCGGCGCCGTCGCCAAGTTCGGGAGCGTCAACCCGGGCAACGCCGCGCGCGGCCTGCCGACCGTGGCGGCGCTGGTGACCGTCCAGGACCCGGTGGACGGCCGGCCCGTCGCGATCATCGAGGGCGAGGCCGTGACGACGCTGCGCACGTCGGCGGCGAGCGCGGTGGCGGCCGACCATCTCGCGCCGCGGGAGGCCTCCCGCCTCGCGGTCGTCGGCTGCGGCGTCCAGGGCCGCGCGCACGTGCGCGCGATGGCCGCGGTGCGTCCCCTCGCCGAGGTGGCGATGGCCTGCCGCCATCCCGGCACCTGCACCGTCGCCGCCGGGCTCGCGCGGGAGCTGGAGCTGCCGGTCGCGGCGGCGGCGTCCGCCCGCGAGGCGGTCCGGGGCGCGCAGATCGTCGTCACCGCCACCACCAGTGCCGAGCCGGTCGTCCTCGGCGCGTGGCTCGGCGCCGGGTGCACGGTCGTGAGCGTCGGATCGTTCGCGCCGGACCGGGCCGAGGTGGACGGCGAGGTCCTCGCCCGCGCCGCCTCGGTGGTGGTGGACGACGTGGCGACCGCCCTGGAGCACGCCGGCCCCGTCGTCGCCGCCGTGCGCGCGGGCGAGCTGGACCCCGGCCGGGTGCGGCCCCTGGGCCCGGTCGTCGCCGGCCTTGCCGCCGGGCGCCGCTCCGGATCCGACATCGTCTTCTACAACAGCGTCGGCCTCGGCGTGCAGGACGCGGCGGCGGCGTCCGTCATCGTCGACCGGGCCCGCGCGGCCGGCGCCGGCACGCTCGTGGAGCTCTGACCCCTCCGGGCCGCCGAGTACACTGGCCGTTCGATAGAGCGAACGTGAGCGAGCGAGCGGACGAGGGGCGGGAGCGTGGGGGCGTCAGGGGAATCGGTGCGGGACGTGCTGGCCGGCAACCTGCGCCGGGCGCGGCTGGAGCTCGGCCTGTCGCTGTCGGAGCTGTCCCGCCGATCGAAGATCGGCAAGGCGACGCTGTCCCAGCTGGAGGCGGGCGCCGGCAACCCCACGATCGAGACCGTGTTCAGCCTGTCGCGCGCGCTGGAGGTCCCCATCTCCGACCTGCTCGACCGCCAGGAGCCGTCCGGGCTCACGGTGGTGCGGGCGGCGGAGGTGGAGGTGCTGAGCGGGGAGGGCGTCGACCTGCGGCCGCTGCGCGGCATCGAGTCCGGCGGCGCCATGTTCGAGGTGTACGACCAGCAGGTCAGGGCCGGACGCCGGCAGGACTCGCTCGGCCACGTGGGGATGGAGCACACGATCGTCCAGTCCGGGCGGCTCGCCGTTCGGGTGGACGACCGGCACGTGGAGCTCGGGCCGGGCGACTACGTCGGCTTCGACGCGCGCCTGCCGCACAGCTACACCGCAGTCGAGGGGCCCGTCCGGTCTGTCCTGCTGCTCCAGTACAGCGCTGACCAGCGGCTTCACGCCTCGCCCGGAACTCCGTCCCATCTGGTCGAAACCCCCTGAATCCGGTTCCACCCGCGCGTTGACAGCGCGCGCGGGACGCGCCTACTCTCGGAATCGTTCGGTTTAACGAACGGCGAACGGGAGGGTCGATGACGCGGGTCGTGGTGCTGGGCGCCGGGATCATCGGCGCGGCCTGCGCCCGCGAGCTGGCCCTGGCGGGCTGCGCGGTCACCGTCGCCGACCGGGGCGGGCCCGCCGCCGGGACCACCGCCCACGGCGAGGGCAACGTCCTCGTCTCCGACAAGGGGCCGGGCCCGGAGCTCGAACTGGCGCGGCTCTCGCGCGAGCTGTGGCCCGCGATCCTGGACGGCGACCCGAACGCCGGCGGCGTCGAATGGGACGCCAAGGGCGGCATCGTCGTCGCCACCACTCCGGCGGGCGCCGAGGCGCTGACGGAGTTCGCCGACGCCCAGCGCGAGGCCGGGGTCGCCGCCGATGACCTGGACGCCGCCGCCCTCGCCGCCGCCGAACCCCACCTGACGCGCGACTTCGCCAAGGCCGTCCACTACCCCGAGGACGCGCAGGTCCAGCCCGCCGGGGCGGCCGTCGCCCTGCTGGCCGCCGCCGTGCGCGCCGGCGCGGTCCTGCGCACCGGATGCGAGGTCCTCGGCGCGGTCCGGCGCAACGGCCGCATCACCGGCGTCCGCACCTCCGGCGGGACGATCGAGGCCGACGCGGTCGTGAACGCGGCCGGCCCCTGGTCGGGGGAGGTCGCCGCGCGGCTCGGCGTCCGGCTCGGCGTCCGGCCCCGCCGCGGCGAGGTCCTGGTGACCGCGCCGATGCCGCCGACCGTCTTCCACAAGGTCTACGACGCCGACTACGTCGGCGCGGTCGGCAGCGGCGCCGGCGACCTGCAGGCGTCCGCCGTCGTCGAGTCCACCCGGGCCGGGACGATCCTCCTCGGCTCCTCGCGCCGCCGGGTCGGGTTCGACGACCGGATCCGCCCCGAGGTGCTGTCGGTCATCGCGGCCAAGGCGCTGCGGCTCTTCCCGTCCCTGGCCGGGGTACCGGTGATGCGCGCCTACGGCGGGTTCCGCCCGTACGTCGACGACCACCTGCCCGTCATCGGCGCCGACCCGCACCTGGAGGGCCTCTGGCACGCCACGGGGCACGAGGGCGCCGGGATCGGCCTGTCCGCCGGGACCGCCGCCGTCCTGCGCGACCTCATGCTCGGCCGCGCCCCCGCGATCGACGCGGCGCCGTTCCGCGCGGACCGGCCCGCCGCCCAGTGCGAAGGAGAGACCCGATGAGCGCGCGACTCGTTCCCGCCGCCGGCGACCGCACGGGGCGCCGCCCCGACGTTCCGCTGCGGATCACCGTGGACGGCGAGCCCGTGGACGGCGTCGCCGGCCAGACCCTCGCCGGAGTGCTGCTGGCGGCCGGCCGGCGCACCTGGCGGCGGGGCCCCTCCGGCGCCCCGCGCGGCGTGTTCTGCGGGATCGGCGCCTGCTTCGACTGCCTCCTCACCGTCAACGGCGTCCGCGACGTGCGCGCCTGCCGCCGCCGCGCCCGCGACGGCGACGCCGTCGCGACCCAGTCCCGGGACGCCCGGTGAGCCGGCACGTCGTGGTCGTCGGCTCCGGGCCCGCGGGGCTCGGCGCGGCGGCGGGCGCGCTGCGGGCCGGGGCCCGGGTCACGCTGCTCGACGCGGCCGAGGACCCCGGCGGCCAGTACCACCGGATGCCGCCCGCCGCGTTCGGCGCCGCCCGCCCCGGCCGCCTGCACCACGGGTGGCGCGGCTTCGAGCGGCTGCGCGACCGCGTGCTCGGCCATCCGCGCTGCGCCTGGTGGCCCGAGAGCGCCGTCTGGTCCGTCGACCGCACCGAACAGGGGCCGCCGCACGTCCACGTGCTGCGAGGTGAGGCCGACGGCGCCGGACGGGAACGGCACGTCCTGCGCCCGGACGGGCTGGTGCTCGCGCCGGGCGCCCACGACCGCGTCCTGCCGTTCCCCGGCTGGGAGCTGCCCGGCGTCTACACCGCCGGGGCGGCGCAGGCGCTGGCCAAGGGGGAGCGCCTGGTCGTCGGCGACCCCGTCCTGATCGCCGGCTCTGGACCGTTCCTGCTCCCGGTCGCGGCGTCGCTGATCGAGGCCGGCGCCACCGTCCTGGAGGTGCTGGAGGCCAACCCCGCCGCCACCGTCGCCCGCGGCTGGGCCGCGCGCCCGTGGGAGCTGGCGGCGCAGGCGGGCAAGGCGGGGGAGCTCGCGGGGTACGCGGGGCTCCTGGCCCGGCACCGCGTCCCGTACCGGACGGGCCGCGCCGTGATCGAGGCCCGGGGCGACGGGCGCGTCGAAGAGGCGGTCACGGCGCGGCTCCACCACGACTGGTCGGTCGTGCCCGGCACCGAGCGCACCGTCCCGGTGGACGCGCTCTGCGTCACCCACGGCTTCAGCCCGCAGCTCGAACTGCCCGTCGCCGCGGGCTGCCGGCTGCGCGGCGGCGCGTTCACCGACGTCGACGACGATCAGCGCACCAGCGTCCCCGGCGTCTACGCCGCCGGGGAGATCACCGGCATCGCCGGGGCGCCCGCGGCCCGCACCGAGGGGCTGCTCGCCGGCTGGGCCGCCGGGGGAGGGGACCCCGGCGACCGCGCGGCCGCCGCCCTGCGCCGGCGCCGCGACCGGGCGCGCGCGTTCGCCGGACGGCTCGCCGCCGCGCACCCCGTCGGCGCGGCGTGGCCCGGCTGGCTGCGCCCCGACACGATCGTCTGCCGCTGCGAGGAGACCGACTACGGGACCCTCCTGCACGCCGCGGACGGCGCGGCCGCCGGCTCCGCGCGCGCCGTCAGGCTCGGTACCCGCGCCGGCCTCGGCCCCTGCCAGGCCCGCGTCTGCGGCCCCACGGTCGCCGAACTGCTCCGCGGCCGGGCGGGCGGAGGCGATCCCCACCGCCGGCCCGTCGCCCAGCCCATCCGGCTCGGCGAGCTCGCGAACCCTCCAGTTGACACACCCGACAAGAAAGAGAGCGCCCGATGAGCGACAGCAAGCCCCTGAGCCTCGGCGGCGTCATCGTGGCGACGGCCCTGCCCTACCGCGAGGACGCCGCCGCCCCCGCCGGGCTCGCCGTCGACCACGACCGGTACGCCGAGCACTGCCGCTGGCTCGTCGACAACGGCTGCCGGGGCGTCGGCCCGAACGGGTCCCTCGGCGAGTACTCCTCGCTGACCGACGACGAGCGCCGCCGCGTCGCCCGCACCGCCGTCGAGGCGGTCGGCCGGGACGGCGTCGTCGTGGTCGGCGTGCACGGCCCCGGCTCCCACCAGGCCCGGCACTGGGCGCAGATCGCGGCGGAGGACGGCGCCGACGGCGTGCTGTGCCTGCCGCCGACGATGTACCGGGCCAACCGCGGCGAGATCATCGCGCACTTCGAGGCCGTCGCGTCCGTGGGCCTGCCGGTCATGGTCTACAACAACCCCATCGACACCAAGGTCGATCTCACCCCGGACCTGCTCGCCGAGATCGCCCAGATCGACGGGGTCGTCGCGGTCAAGGAGTTCTCCGGCGACGTCCGCCGCGTCCTGGAGATCCGGGAGCGGGCCCCGGGCCTGGAGGTCGTCGCCGGCGCCGACGACGTCACCCTGGAGGCGCTGCTCATGGGCGCGACCGGCTGGTTCGCGGGCTTCCCCAACGTCTTCCCCGCCGAGTCGGCGCTGCTGTTCGAGCTGGCCACGGCCGGGAAGCTGGAGGAGGCCCGCGCCCTGTACGAGCCGCTGGTCGCGGCGTTCCGCTGGGACTCGCGCACCGAGTTCGTCCAGGCGATCAAGCTTGGCATGGAGCAGGTCGGCCGGTACGGCGGCCCCTGCCGCCCGCCGCGCGGCCCCCTCGTGCCCGAGCACCGCGCCGCCGTCACCGCCGACATGGACCGCGCGATCGAGGCCCTCGCGCGGCGGCGGGCCGCCTGATGCGCTCGGCCCGGTCGATCAGCGCGGTCGACTCCCACACCGAGGGGATGCCGACGCGCGTCGTCACCGGCGGCGTCGCGCCCATCCCGGGCGCCACGATGGCCGAGCGGCGCCGCCACGCCGTGGAGCACCTGGACGGGCTGCGCCGCTTCCTGGTGGACGAGCCGCGCGGCCACCCCGCGATGAGCGGCGCCCTGCTCCAGCCGCCCACCCGCCCGGACGCCGACTGGGGGGTCGTCTACGTCGAGGTCAGCGGGTTCCTGCCGATGTGCGGGCACGGCACCATCGGCGTGGCGACCGTCCTCGTCGAGACCGGGATGGTGGAGGTGACCGAGCCGGAGACGATCGTGCGGCTGGACACCCCGGCCGGTCTCGTCGAGGCCCGCGTCGCGGTCCGCGACGGCGTCGCCGAGCACGTGACGCTCCGCAACGTCGCCTCGTTCGCGCTCCGGCAGGACGCCGTGGTGACGGTGCCCGGTCTCGGGGACGTCCGCTACGACCTGGCCTACGGCGGCAACTTCTACGCCATCACCGACCTGGAGCCGCTCGGCCTGCCGTTCGACCGGGCCCGCAAGGAGGACATCCTCCGGGTCGGGCTCGCGATCATGGAGGCGATCAACGGGACCGACCGCCCCGTCCATCCCGCCGACCCGCTGATCGGAGGCTGCAAGCACGTCCAGTTCCTCGCGCCAGGGTCGGACGCCAAGCGCTCCCGCAACGCGATGGCCATCCATCCGGGCTGGTTCGACCGGTCCCCGTGCGGCACCGGCACGTCCGCCCGCATGGCGCAGCTGCACGCCCGCGGCGAGCTGCCGCTGCACACCGAGTTCGTCAACGAGTCGTTCATCGGCACCCGGTTCACCGGGCGCCTGGTCGGCACCGCCGAGGCCGGCGGCCTGCCCGCGGTGATCCCCGAGTTCACCGGGCGGGCCTGGATCACCGGCACCGCCACCTACCTGCTCGACCCCGCCGACCCCTTCCCCGAGGGCTTCGTCCTCTAGGGGGGCCGGCCGGCTCTTCCCGAGCCCTGCACGGCGGCCCTGACCGCCGCTCCACACCCACCTTGGTATTCCCCTGCACCAGTCGGGAGGGACCTCCATGTCCCAAGCCATGCCGAAAACACGACCACCGCGGGGCCCGGCCGGGTCCGCGCTGTTCACCCGGGCCGGCGTCTTCCGCCTGAAACCCGTCGACTCCTCGGAGGAGGAGACCCCGGGCGGCCTCCGCCGCACCATGGGGCTGTGGCAGCTCGTCGCGCTCAGCCTCGGCGGGCTCGTCGGCGCGGGCGTGTTCTCGCTCGCCGGCGTCGTCGCCCACGACGACGCCGGGCCCGGCGTGATGATCTCCTTCCTGATCGCCATCATCGCCAGCGCCGCCGCCGCGCTCTGCTACGCCGAGTTCGCCGGCACCATCCCGAAGGCCGGCTCCGCCTACACCTACTCCTACGCCGCGCTCGGCGAGGCGATCGGGTGGGCGATCGGATGGGACCTGCTGCTGGAGTACACCGCGATCGTCGCCGTCGTCGCGATCGCCATCTCCGGCTACCTGTCCTACATTCTCGACCAGATCGGCCTGGACATCCCGGACTGGGCGCTCGGCGCGCCCGGCACCGGCGCCGGCCACAAGGTCGACCTCTTCGCGGCGCTGCTGTGCCTGCTGCTGGCGTTCGTGCTGTCGCGCGGGACGAAGGAGTCCGCGCGGTTCGAGACGATCCTCGTCGTGGTCAAGCTCGCCATCGTCGCGCTGGTCATCGTCGCGGGAGCGTTCCACGTCTCCGCCGGCAACTTCAGCCCGTTCCTGCCGTTCGGCATCGGCGGGGCCGTCGCCGGGGCCGCCACCACCTTCTTCGCCGTGTACGGCTACGACGCCATGAGCGCGGCCGCGGAGGAGAGCGCCGAGGCCAAGAAGGTGCTCCCGAAGGCGATCGTCATCTCGCTGGCCATCGCCGCGGTCATCTACCTGCTGGTCTGCATCGTCCTGCTCGGCATGCAGGACTACCGGCAGATCGACGTCAAGAGCCCGTTCTCCAGCGCGCTCGCCTCGGTCGGCCTGACCGGCCTCGGCACGATCGTCGCGGTCGGCGCCGTCGTCGGCATCACCACCTCCGCGCTCGCGAACATGCTGGCGGTCACGCGCGTCTGGTTCTCGATGAGCCGGGACGGCCTGCTGCCCGCCTACTTCGCCCGCAACCACCCGCGGCGGCAGGTGCCGACCCGCGTCATCTGGCTCGTCGGGATCGGCTCGGCGGTCATCGCGGGCCTGCTGCCCATCAAGGAGGCGGCCGACCTCACCAACATCGGCATCCTGATGGCGTTCATCGTCGTCGCGATTGCCGTCATGGTGATGCGCCGCACCCGCCCCGACCTGCCGCGCTCGTTCCGCACCCCCTGGGTGCCGGTGGTGCCGCTCGTCGGCATCGCCTTCTCGATCTGGCTGATCGCCAACCTCGACTGGATCACCTGGGTCCGGTTCGCGGTGTGGATGGTGATCGGCCTGGTCGTCTACGCGCTGTACGGGTACCGCAACTCGGTGGAGAACCGGGCGCCGCGGTCCGCCCGCACCGCCCCGAACACCGAGGACGAAGGGAGCACCTCATGACACCGGACCAGGCCGTCTCCGCGGCGGTCGCCGCCGCGCCAGGCTGGGCCGCCTCCCCGCCGGCCGAACGCGCCGCCCACCTGACGGCGGTCGCGGACGCGCTGGAGGCCGCCCGCGGTGAACTGGTCGCCCTCGCCGACGAGGAGAGCCGCCTCGGCGAGGCGCGCCTGAACGGCGAGCTGACCCGCACCGCGTTCCAGCTGAGGCTGTTCGCCGAGCAGGTCCTGGAGGGCGCCTTCCACGACGCCCGCATCGACCGGCCCGACCCGGACTGGCCGACCGGCCCGCGCCCGGACCTGCGCCGCCACCGGACGGCCGTCGGCCCGGTGCTGGTGTTCGCGGCGAGCAACTTCCCGTTCGCCTTCAGCGTCGCCGGCGGCGACACCGCGTCGGCGTGGGCGGCGGGGTGCCCCGTCGTGGTCAAGGCGCACCCCGGCCACCCCCGGCTGTCGCGCCGGACGGCCGAGGTGATCGCGGGCGCCGGGCTCCCGGACGGCGTGTTCGCCCTGATCGAGGGCGAGGACGCCGGAGTCGAGGCGCTGCGGCATCCCGGCGTGGCCGCCGCCGCGTTCACCGGATCCCAGCGGGGCGGCCTCGCCCTCGCGAGGATCGCGGCGGAGCGGCCCGTCCCCATCCCGTTCTACGGCGAGATGGGCAGCGTGAACCCGTCCGTGGTGACGCCCGGCGCGGCGGCGGCCCGCGCCGAGGAGATCGCCGGGGAGTACGCGGCGTCCCTCACGCTGGGAGCCGGCCAGTTCTGCACGAACCCCGGCCTGCTGTTCGCGCCGGCCGGTCTGCTGGACGGCATCGCGGCGCGGCTCGGCGAGATCGCCGGCGCGCCGATGCTCAACGACCGGATCAGCTCCGGGTACCTGGACGCGGCGGGCACGCTGGGCGCCAGGCCCGGCGTGCGGCGCCTCGTCTGGCCGGACGAGGGGGACGCGCTGACTCCGCGCCTGCTCGCCATGGACCTCGCGGCGTTCAAGGCCGACATCGACGCCGCGTCGGAGGAGTGCTTCGGCCCCCTCGGCCTCGTCGTCACCTACGAGCGCCTCGCCGACCTCACCGGCGTCGTGGCGGCGCTTCCCGGCCAGCTCACCGCCTCGCTGCACGCCGAACCGGAGGAGACCGGAGACCTCGCGGCGCTCGCCGCCGTGCTCGCCGGCCGCAGCGGCCGCGTGCTGTGGAACCAGTGGCCCACCGGCGTGTCCGTCACGCACGCGATGCAGCACGGCGGGCCGTACCCGGCCACGACGGCGCCCTCCACCACCTCGGTCGGCACGGCCGCGATGGAGCGGTTCCTGCGTCCCGTCGCCTACCAGGGCTGGCCGCAGGACCTGCTCCCGCCGCCGCTCCGCGACGACAACCCGTGGAAGGTCCCGCAGGCCGTCCGCTGAGCCCGTCCTCGGTCCGCCGCGCGCGGCGGACCGAGGGCGCGGGGCGGGCGGTCAGCCCACCCAGACGGTCTTGGCGTTGCAGAACGCGCGCATGCCGTCCGCCGACAGCTCGCGCCCGTACCCGGAGCGCTTCACCCCGCCGAACGGCAGCTCGGGGAAGGACGTCGTCATCCCGTTGATGAAGACCTGCCCGGCGTCCAGCTCCCGCACGAACCGCTCCCGCTCGCCGTCGTCGCGCGTCCAGGCGTTGGAGCCGAGCCCGAAGCCCGTCGCGTTCGCGACCTCGACGGCCTCCGACACCCCGCGCACGCGCAGCAGCGTCGCGACCGGCGCGAAGACCTCCTCGTGGTACATCCGCATCTCGGGCGTCACCCCGGAGACCACCGTCGGCGGGTAGTACCAGCCGGGCCCGTCCGGGCGCTCGCCGCCGCACAGCACGCTCGCGCCCTTGCCGACCGCGTCGGCCACGAGCTCCTCGGTCTCGGCGCGGCCCTGCTCGTTGACGAGGGGGCCGACGTCGGTGGCCTCGTCCATCGGGTCGCCGACCCTCTTCTCCCGCATCCGCTCGACGAACAGCCGCTCGAACTCCTCGGCGCAGCCGGTGTCGACGATGAACCGCTTCGCCGAGATGCAGCTCTGCCCGTTGTTGAGGCACCGGGACTCCGCCGCCGTGCGCGCGGCGGCCTCGAGGTCGGCGGACGGCATCACCACGAACGGGTCGCTGCCGCCCAGCTCCAGCACGGTCGGCTTGATCTCGTCCCCGGCGATGGCGGCGACGGACCGCCCCGCGGGCTCGCTGCCGGTGAGCGTCGCGGCCTTGACCCGCGGGTCGCGCAGCACCCGCTCGACCTTCGCCGAGCCGATCAGGAGCGTCTGGAACGCGCCCTCGGGGAACCCGGCGCGGCGGAACAGGTCCTCCAGGAACAGCGCGGTCTGCGGGACGTTCGAGGAGTGCTTCAGCAGCCCCACGTTCCCCGCCATCAGGCCCGGCGCCGCGAAGCGGATCACCTGCCACAGCGGGAAGTTCCACGGCATGACCGCCAGCACGGGCCCGAGCGGCTGGTAGCGGACGTAGGCGTCCCGCGCGTTCACGTCCGCCGGGTCGGCGGGGCGCCGGTCCGCCAGGAACTCCGCCGCGTGCTCGGCGTAGTACCGGCACGCCTTCGCGCACTTGTGCGCCTCCGCCACGGCCGCCTTGAGCGTCTTGCCCATCTCGGTGGTCAGCATGGCGCCGATCTGGCCGGCCTCCCGGTCCAGGACGTCCGCCGCGGCGTTCATCCACTCCGCCCGCCGCTCCAGGGGGACCGTGCGGTAGGAGGCGAAGGTTTCCGCGGCCCGCGCGATGCGCCGGTCGACCTCCTCGTCGGTCAGCGCGTCGAAGGTCTTCTCGACCTCACCCGTGGCGGGGTTGGTCGTGGCGATCGTCGTCATGTCCGGATGCTCCCTGGGTGTCGGGCTCGTTCACCCGGGACGTGCCCGAGGCGGCCCGCAGGAAACGCTGCCCGGAGCGGTGGTCAGCCGGGGATCACGCACACCGGCGAGGGGATCTCCAGGGGCGGCCCGGCCGGCGCCGGGACGCCGTCCGGCCCGATCCGGAAGGTCGCGATCGCGTCGCTCCGCTCGTTCGCCACGTGCATCCACTCGCCGTCCACGTGCAGGTCGCGCGGCCAGTGCCCGCCGGAGGGGACGTCCGCGACCGGCGCCAGCGCCGCGCCGCCGTCCAGCACCCGGTGGGCCGTCACCACGTCCGTGCCGCGCATGGAGGTGTAGACGAACCGGCCGCCGTCGCCGAGCCTGATCGCCGCGCCCTGGGCCGCGTCGCCCGCCGGGCCGGCCGTCGCCGGCGACTCGGCCACGACCTCCAGGCCCGCGTACCCGCCGGCCGGCCTCAGGACGAGGACGGACGCGGCCAGCTCCGCCAGCACGTGCACGTGCCCGCTCGGATGGACGACCAGGTGCCGCGGCCCGCACCCGGCCGGAAGGGCCGTCTCCCCGGCGAGCCGCAGGGCGCCGCCCTCGATCCGGAAGGACCGCACGAGGTCCGCTCCCAGGTCGGTGGTCAGGACCGTCCCGTCCGGGGCGTGGACGGCCATGTGGGCGTGTGGGCCCTCCTGGCGGTCGGCCCTCGGCCCGCCGCCGTGCCCGTCCACCACGTCCGCATCCCCGGCGAGGTCGCCGCCGGGACCCAGCGGGTAGGCCCGGACCGTCCCGGACCCGTAGTCGGCGACGAGGAGGCGCGCACCGTCCGGCGAGACGGACAGATGGCAGGGCAGCGCCCCCGCCTCCCGCGCCCCGACCTCCTTCAGCCGCCCGCCGGCCGCCTCGTAGGCCACGACCCCGCCTCGGTCCTCCTCCCGGACCGCGTACAGGACGTCTCGCGTGGGATGGACGGCCAGGTAGGAGGGGCACACCGCCTCCGTCGCGAGCCCGGCCGCCCGCAGCGTCCCGTCGGCCCGCCGCGCGACCCGGTAGATCCCGGCGCCGCCGCCCGCCGCGCCGGTGTACGTGCCCACCCAGAACGTCCGCTCGCTCACCCGGGACTCCTCTCGCAACGCCTACATCCGCCCCACGGCGGCCGAGCGCGAGCCTAGAGGACCCGTCTCGATGTGGCCTCGCCCACGCGCGCGAACGCGTGACCTGGCCGGTGGAGCGAAGCCGGAGGCGAGCGGAGCCGGGCAGATCGCGAAGCGATGCCGCGTTCGCCCAGGCTCGGTCACGTAGCGAGCCGCCAGGCGAGCGAAGTGGGCCGGGACTGTTGAAACACAGCCGCAAGGCGAGCGAAGTGGGCCGGGACTTTGACACACGGCCTGGTCCCGAGCATGGTCGGCGGCGCCGGGTGGGGCGGATCGCTGCGCGTGCGGGGACGGTCCTGATACGTTCTCGCGCGGTCGAACCTATGATCGCCGGTGGGGAGCGGCGTGGCGCCCGGGGGACGTTCGGCGCCCGCCCGTGGGGGTACGCCCTCGCCCCCACGAGGAGATGAGAGAGGCAATGGCTGATATCACCGAGTCGCCCGAATGGACCGCGCTCGCCGAGCACCACGCGGCGATCGCCGGGCGGCACCTGCGCGAGCTGTTCGCGGAGGACCCGGACCGCGCCGACCGGATGACCGTGACCGCGGGCGACCTCTACTTGGACTACTCCAAGCACCGCGTCACCGGCGAGACCCTGACGCTGCTCGCCGCGCTCGCCGAGCGCGCCGGGCTGCGCGCCAGGATCGAGGCGATGTTCGGCGGGGAGCACATCAACGTGAGCGAGGACCGCGCCGTCCTCCACACCGCGTTGCGGCTGCCTCCCGGCGAGGCCCTGACCGTGGACGGGCAGGACGTCGCGGCCGACGTGCACGCCGTCCTGGACAAGATGGCCGGCTTCGCCGGCCGCGTCCGGTCGGGGGAGTGGACGGGGTCCACCGGCAAGCGCATCACGACCGTCGTCAACATCGGCATCGGCGGTTCCGACCTCGGTCCCGCCATGGCCTACGAGGCGCTGCACGACTTCGCCGACGCGGGCGTGTCCTGCCGGTTCGTGTCGAACATCGACCCGGCCGACATCCTCGGCAAGCTCGCCGGGCTCGACCCCGAGCAGACGCTGTTCGTCGTCAGCTCCAAGACGTTCGGGACGCTGGAGACCCTCACCAACGCCAAGGTCGCGCGGCGGTGGCTGACCGAGCGGCTCGGCGACGACGCCGTCGCCCGCCACTTCGTCGCCGTGTCGACCAACGCCGAGCGGGTCGCCGAGTTCGGCATCGACACCGCCAACATGTTCGGTTTCTGGGACTGGGTGGGCGGGCGCTACTCCTTCGACGGCGCCATCGGCCTGTCGCTGATGATCGCGATCGGCGGCGAGGCGTTCCGCGAGATGCTCGCCGGGTTCCGGGAGGTCGACGAGCACTTCCGGAGCGCGCCGTTCGAGGCGAACATGCCGGTGCTGATGGGGCTGCTCGGCGTCTGGTACACCGACTTCTTCGGCGCGCAGACCCGGGCCGTCCTGCCCTACAGCCAGCGGCTGTCGCGGTTCCCCGCCTACCTCCAGCAGCTCACGATGGAGTCCAACGGCAAGTCGGTGCGGGCCGACGGCGCGCCGGTCATCGCGCAGACAGGCGCGATCTTCTGGGGCGAGCCCGGCACGAACGGCCAGCACGCCTTCTACCAGCTGCTGCACCAGGGCACCCGGCTCGTGCCCGCGGACTTCATCGGCTTCGCCGAGCCGTTCGAGGACCGCGAGGGGATGCACGACCTGCTCACCGCGAACATGCTCGCGCAGAGCTCGGCGCTCGCGTTCGGCAAGACCGCCGAGGAGATCGCCGCCGACGGCACGCCCGCGGCGGTCGTGCCGCACAAGGTCATGCCGGGCAACCGGCCGAGCAGCACGCTCCTCGCGCCGAAGCTCACCCCGAAGACCCTCGGCTCCCTCGTCGCGCTCTACGAGCACATCGTCTTCGTCGAGGGGACGATCTGGGGCATCGACTCCTTCGACCAGTGGGGCGTCGAGCTCGGCAAGGTCATGGCGATGGACCTCGCTCCGGCGCTCACCTCGCCGGAGCCGCCGTCCGAGGCGCCCGACCCGTCCACCGGCGCGCTCGTGCGCAGGTACCGCGAGCTGCGCGGCCGCAGCGTCTGACGTCCCCCGGGCCTGGGACGCACAGGCCCGGGACGTGCCGAAGGGCCCGCCGGTCGTCCGGCGGGCCCTTCTCTTCTCTTCCTCGCTTCGCCGTCAGGCGCGCGCGCCGGGCAGCGGCCCCTCGACCCAGCCCTGGGACTCCAGGACGGCGCGGAACTCGCCGTGGGAGATGTACCCGTCGAGGTTGCTGTCCGCTTTCTCGAACCTGTCCTGCGTCTCGGCCCGCGTCCAGGACAGTCCCAGCTCCTCCAGCGCGAGCGTGAACTCCATCAGGTCGAGCTTCTGGTCGCCGCCGAGGTCCGCGCGCGTGAACACGGCAAGCAGGTCGTCCCCGGTCGGTCTCGTCGTCATCTCGCTCCTCGTTCCGGTCCGAATTCAGCCCCGCATCATGTCATAGCGGCTTGGCCCGGCCATATGAGAAACGCCGCGGGAGGACCCGTGGTTCCGCGTCAGTCCCCGCCCGTCAGCTCGGGGACGCGGTGGCGGTAGCGCTCCAGCAGCGAGGCGTTCACCTCGTCGCCGCCGGGGACGTTCGCGCTCGTCCAGCGCGGCGGCTCCACGCCGCGCGCCGCCGCGAGGTCGTCGAGGTCGGCGAGCACCCGCGCCCACGCGTACGCGGCGAGGACGGTCGAGACCGCCGCGGTGCGCGGCGCGCCCGCCGGATGCAGCACGTCCCCGGGCGGGACGCACGTGTCGAGCACGATGGCCGCGTGGTCGGCGAGGGTCGTGTCGGCCCGCGCCGCCGCGCCCCGCGACGCCCGCGCCGACGTCACCGCGACGACGGGCACGCCCCGCGCCGCGCACTCCCGCGCGACCTCCACGGGATAGGGGTTGCGGCCGCTGGTGGAGAACACCACCGCCACGTCGGGCGGGGCGGGGGCCGCCTTCTCGACCACGGCGCGCCCCACCCCGTCCCGCCGCTCGGCGCGGGTGCTGCGCAGCGCGTGGTCGAGCGGGAACACGGCGGGGTCCCAGATCGGGCGGACGGCGGCGAGCCCGCCGGCCCGGTAGAACGTCTCGCACACCATCGCCAGGGAATGCCCGGCGCCGGCGACGTGCACGATCCCGCCGGCCTCGATCGCGTCGAGCAGCAGGGCGGCGGCGTCGCCGGCCGCCCCGCCCGAGGCCGCGTCGAGGTCGTCGAGCAGGGCCCGCACCCTGGCGGGGAACCCCGTGGACGCCGCGTCAGGCATTCGGCAGAGCCTCCTTCAGGATGCTGGCCAGGTCGTCCTCGCCGGACGCGGCGCGCAGCCGGTCGGCGAGCCCGCCGGACAGTGCGCGCGCCAGCCCGGACAGGGTGCCGACGTGCGCGTCGGGGTCGGGCGTGCAGAACGCCAGCAGCAGGTCGACCGGGTCGTTGTCAGGATGACCGAACTCGACGGGCGCGGCCAGCCGGGTCACGCCGACGCCGACGGCCAGGCCGCCCTCCTCGGGGCGGGCGTGGACGAGGGCGAGCCCCTTGGTGAGCACGATGTACGGGCCGTTCTCCTCCACGACCCGGACGCACGCCTCGGGGTAGCCCTCGCCCGCCGCGCCCGCGTCGACCAGCGCGCGGGCCGCCCGCCGGACGGCCTCCCGCCAGTCGGCAGCGGTCGCCCCGTCGGTCGCGGCGACCACCGGGCCCGGCGCGGCGGACCCGGTGGCCGCCCCCTCCGAGGGGGCCGTCACGCGAGCCAGCCCTGCTCGGTGAGGCGCTCCCTGAGCTGGGCCTCCAGGCCCTCCTTGTCCAGGAAGTCGCTGATGGTGATCACCACGGGCGCCAGGTCGGCGATCTCGCCGGTGTGCATGCCCTGGCCGATCACCACGTCGGGCGACATCCCGCGCGCCGTGGACACGTCGGTGTTCTCCACCCGGGCGTCCACGCCGAGCGAGCGCAGCGCGTCCTCGGCGGTCATCTTGAGCATCAGGCTGGAGCCCATGCCGACGCCGCAGACCGCGAGGATCTCCAGTTGCCGGTCCAGTGCCATGTCGTCCCTCTCTCCTCGTTGGGGCGGTCGGGCCCGGGCGGGCGTCCGCCCGGGCCCCCGCCGTCCGTCAGGCCTCCGCGGGCGCCGCGCTCTCGGGCGCCGCCTCCTCGTCCGCCTCCGCCCGGCGCTTCTCGGCGCGGCCGAGCAGCAGCAGGGTAGTGATCATCGCGCCGACCGCGACCGCGGGGACGAGCCAGATCGAGTTGCCGCCGACGACCGGGTCCGCGGCCTTCAGCAGCCAGCCGATCGCGTACCAGTCGGGGTCGGCGAGCGTCGCCAGCTCGGGCGCGGTCCGCTCGTACAGTCCCCACGTGACGGCCTGCCCGACGGCCAGGATCAGCCCGGTGACGACGCCGCCGAGGACGGCGCCGCGCCAGCCCGCCACGACGTTGCCGAACAGCGCCGCCGCGCCGCCCACGAAGAACAGCATGATCATGGGCGGGGCGAGGGTGAACCACCCGGCGCCGGCGAACACGCCGAGGCAGACCAGGAACACCAGGGTCGACGAGACGAACCCGACCATGACGGCGGTCGGCGCGACGGGGAACACGGTGGGCGCGTCCAGCGCGGGGCGCGTGCCCGGGATGACGCGGTCGCTGAACCCCTTGAACGCCGGGACGATCTCGCCGAGGAACATCCGGACGCCGAACAGCAGGATCGCGATGCCGCCCGCGAAGCGCAGGCCCACCAGGATCGCCCACACCCACGGCGACAGCTTGTCGTCCATCTCGGCCGCGGCCTTGGTCACGACGCCGTGGTCGGCGAACGCGACCCCGACCAGCATGATCACGGTGATGATCAGCGCGGTGCTGACGTTGACGTCCTTGAAGAACGACAGCTGGCGCGGCAGCTTCAGCTTCTCGGTGTCGTGCTTGTCGCGGCTGCCGAGCGGGCGGGCCGCGTAGCCGGTGATCAGGCAGGCCAGCGAGCTGGTGTGCGCGAACCCGAACCGGTCGTCCGGCATGACGCGCCGCATCAGCGGCCGCATCCACAGCGGCTGCAGCGTCCAGTACGCGGCGACGAACCCGGCCCCGCAGAGCACGAGCGTGAGCTGGTCGGCGCCGGGCGCGATCGTCACCAGCGAGGCGACCGTGACCGTGCTGATCCAGAACATCAGGTGGCCGGTCAGGTACAGGTACCGGGCCGCCGGGAACAGCCGCACGACCAGCACGTGCGCGAGGAACGCGACCGTGATCACCAGTGCGATCGTCCCGCCCTGGTCGGCGAGGAAGTCGGCGAGGGTGTTGTCGGCCTTCGGCGGCGTGGTCCCCATCGCGCTGGCGAGCACGGTCTGGAAGCTCGTCAGCCCGCCGGTGAAGACCTCGATGCCGATGAACAGGATGACCACGCCGATCGTGGCGCGCAGCGCCCCGGCGAAGACGTCCTCGAACCGCTTGCGCTGCAGGAGCAGGCCCGCCAGCGTGATGAGCCCGATGAGGATGGGCACCTGGCCGAACACGTTGTCGGCCAGGAAGGTGAGGATGTCCTTGATGACGTCCATGGTGAACTCGCCTCACATCTCGGGGGATGGGTGGTGCGCTGTCGCCCCCGTCAGCGCGGACGGACGATCGTGGGCCCGGGGCGCGGCGCCCGGGCGCGCGGTCAGTGGTTCGGTGGTCGCAGGTCCAGTTCCAGCCGGTACCGGTCGCCGCGGTAGAGGGACCGGACGTACTCCAGCGGCCGCCCGCCCGCGTCCCTGGTGATCCGCTCGAACAGGAACGCCGGCATGTGCACCGGGACGCCGAGCTCGGCGGCCTCCTCGGCGGTGGTGACGGTCGGCTCGATGGTCTCGGTGCCCGAGGCGATCTCGACGCCGTTGCCCCGGAGCAGGTCGTAGAACGACCGCCCTTCCAGGTCGCTCCGCCGCAGGCCCGGCAGCAGCGCCCGCGGAAGGTAGAGGGTCTCGATGGCCATGGGCGCCTCGTCGGCCATCCGGAGCCGCCGAATGGTAAATACCTCTTCGACGGGCGACAGGGCGAGCCGGCGGCCGATCCGCGCCCCCGCGGTCTCGGTGCGGAACGACAGGACCCTGCCGCCCGGCTTCATCCCGCGCCTGATCATGTCCTCGGTGAAGGAGGTCATGGTCAGCGACACGGCGATCCGGGGTTGCGCCACGTAGGTCCCGCTGCCGTGCCGCCGGTCGAGCAGGCCGTCGGCCACGAGCCCGTCGATGGCCTGGCGCAGAGTCGGCCGGGAGACGCCCAGCTCCTCGGCCAGCCGGCGTTCGGACGGCAGCGCGTCCCCGACGTCCAGGCCGTCCAGCATCGCGAGCAGCTCGCGGCGCACCGCCTGCCGTTTCGTGCTCGCGGCCCGGGCCTCACCGGCGGATGGCACGCCTGTCACCTCCTTTGACGCGATTCCTGTCGTCGCACACGGTATGTCCCATTATGGCGACTGGTCAATACCACTTTGGCGATGTTTGCCGTGGTCATGGCCGGAGGGCCCGAACTACCGTCTCGGAAGATCGGCAGACGGTGCCGATCCCGACCGTGTCAACGCCGCGCTCGCCGCGGCGGAGGAAGGCGGCCAGATGAGGAAGCTCGTGCGCGGCGCCGTGGCGCTCGCCCTGCCGATGCTCATGCCGGCGGCGCTCAGCGCGGCGCCGGCCCAGGCGGAGACGGGCCGGCCGGGAGCCCGGGACGGCTGGAGGCTGGTCGCCTCCGAGCCGTTCGACCGGCACATCGACGACGCGAAGGCTCCCTGGAAGCCGGACGGAGATGGTCCGTCCAGTCCCTACAACGTCGACGTCTACGACAACGACGGCGCCTACTTCGACACCATGGGCGGCCCGGCGTTCCGGCAGCAGCTCGCGAAGATGAAGACCTACCGCAAGTCGTTCGCGTTCGGGCAGCGCGGCTGGCTCACCGCCGAGCTGGCCGCCCGCGACGCCGACGGCGACGGCCGGCCGGACGCGCCGCCCACGCTCACCTCCCGCAAGGGCGTGGCCCGGCTGGACGAGCCCGGCCACCAGGCGGGCGTCGTCATCCGCTCGACCCGCGACCTGCCCGCCGAGTACCGGGTGGAGATGACGCTGCGCGGCCTGGACTTCGGCGGCCAGAGGAACGGGTCGTGGGACTACCCGGACGGCCGGATCAACGGCTACTCGCCGGAGGGCTGCAAGACCAACTTCCCCTGGGCCTCGGGCGGCGACTACACCCGGCCCGAGTGCGAGTGGGCCGACGTCCGGACCGACTCCAACGGCTTCTACTACATGTCGATCATGGACTACCGGCAGGTCGCGCCGCACAACAACGTCTTCGTCCACGGCCATCGCAAGGTCGCCATGGACGGCTACAACCGGTACAAGTACACCGGCAAGGGCCTGCTGTACTGCAACCCGGCGACCGGGCAGTACGAGCCGTACTCCGCCGGGACCGGCAACGGCGTCAACGCGATCTTCATGACCGACGACCGCCGCTACCCGACGATGCCCGGCACCGAGTACCTGATGGAGAGCGAGTGCGGGCTGCGCAAGGGCGGCGCCATCGTCTCGACCGTCGACCTCAAGCCCGAGCTGCTGCCGAAGGAGCCGTACACGTTCGCGGTGGAGCGGCGCGGCGGCGCCTACACGATGGAGATGTCCGGGGTCTTCGCGCACGTGGGCAAGGCGACCCTCCGCTACACGCGCTCGTTCGTCCAGGACGGCGAGCCGATCTGGCACTACAACCAGAAGCCCGGCGAGTACGACGGCCGGTTCAACGCGGACTGGACCTGGACGGGCCCGGGCGGCACCCTCGTCGACCGCGACACCTGGCCCGCCGGATCCGCCTACCCGGACAGGTTCATGATCGGTGACCCGCACATGAACTTCTACGAGGGATCGGCGCAGGTGGACGACATCCGCCTGTACGTTCCGCGCTAGCGGACCGGACGCCGCCGGGTCAGGCGGTCGCCGCGCCGGCGCGGTACTCCTGCGGGCTGACGCCCCGCTCGCGCTTGAAGGCCGTGCTCAGCGCGAAGGCGTTGCCGTAGCCGACCCTGCGGGCCACGGCCTCCAGCGTCGCGTCCGTCTCGCGCAGCAGGTCGGCGGCCTGCGCGAGGCGGACGCCGGTGAGGTAGGCCATGGGCGGCTCGCCGACCAGCTTGGCGAACCGCTGCGCGAGCGCCGCGCGCGACACCCCGACCCCGGCGGCCAGGTCCGCGACCGTCCAGGGGTGCGCCAGGTCGTCGTGCAGGAGCCGCAGCGCGGGGCCGACGACCGGGTCGCCGTGGGCGCGGTACCAGCCGGGCGCGGCGGCGTCCGGGCGGGAGAACCAGGCGCGCAGCGTCGCGATCAGCAGCAGGTCGAGCAGCCGGTCGAGGACGACGTCCTGGCCGGGCTCGTCCTTGCCGATCTCCTCCTGGAGGACGGCGACGAGCGGCGACCGCCAGGTGTCGCCGCGGACGACCGCCATCGGGGGCAGCGCGGCCAGCAGCCGCTGCGTGACGGCGCCGCGCATCTGGTAGGTGCCGATCAGCATGACGGCCGGCCCGTCCGGGTCGTTGCCCCAGGCGCGGACGCCGAGGTCCATGGCCTCCGTCAGGCTCGTGCCGTCCGGGGTGGTGCAGCGCTGGCCCGGATGGATGACGATCTGCGGCGGGGTCGCGGGGTCGTCGCTGACCGTGTAGGGCTCGGGCCCGCGGAAGACGACCATGTCGCCGGGGCCGACACGACGCGGCTCGCCCTCGTCAGGGACCAGCCAGGCCTCGTCCCTGACCATGGAGAGCAGGGTCAGCGGCGCCTCGTCCTGGATCCGGAGCGACCAGGGCGGCGCGAGGGTCGAGCGCAGCATGAACGCTCCCCGTGCGCGCGGACCGTCGAGGAGTTCGGCCAGGGCGTCCATGGGGCCAGCGTAGACGCTCGCGTATGCGGGCGAGCTTCTCAACGATGGTGGCCGAAACCGCCCGGCTGTTGACTCAAGGGCATGACGAACAGCGCGAACGACACCATCGAAAGCGGCCTCACCCTCGTCCTCGGCGGGACCGGCAAGACCGGCCGCCGCGTCGTCGAGCGGCTGGAGGCCATGGACGTCCCGGTCCGGATGGGCTCGCGGGCGGCCTCGCCGCCCTTCGACTGGGAGGACGAGTCCACCTGGGCGCCCGTTCTGCGGAACGTCGAGAACGTCTACCTCTCCTACTACCCGGACCTGGCCGTGCCAGGCGCCCCCGACGCGATCCGCGCGTTCACGGGCGCGGCGGCGGACGCGGGCGTGCGCCGCGTGGTCCTGCTGTCGGGGCGAGGCGAGCCCGAGGCGCGGGACTGCGAGCTGATCGTCGAGGCGTCGGGCCTGGCCTGGACGGTCGTGCGGGCGAGCTGGTTCGCGCAGAACTTCAGCGAGGACTACCTGCTCGACCCCGTGCGGGCCGGCGAGATCGTCCTCCCGGCGGGCGAGGTGCCCGAGCCGTTCGTGGACGCCGACGACATCGCCGACGTGGCGGTCGAGGCGCTCACCCGGGACGGGCACGCCGGCGAGGTGTACGAGGTGACCGGCCCGAGGGCGCTCACGTTCGCCGAGGCGGTCGCCGAGATCGGCCGCGCCGCCGGACGCGAGATCGCCTTCGTGCCCGTCGGCGCGGACGAGCACGCGGCGGCCCTCCGGGAGCACGGCGTGCCCGAGGACGTCATCGCCCTGCTGACCTACCTGTTCACGACCGTGCTCGACGGCCGCAACGCGCGGCCCGCCGACGGCGTCGAGCGGGCCCTCGGCCGCCCGCCGCGCGACTTCTCCGAGTACGCGCGCGACGCCGCCGCAAGCGGCATCTGGAACCCCTGACCCTGAGGACCGGACATCATGAAATTCTCTCTCGCGGGCGTCTCGGCGACCCTCTCCCTCATCATGGCGGCCGGGATGGCCGGGACGTTCTTCGGGTTCTCCACCGGCGTGATGCCCGGGCTGAACGCGGCGCGGCCCGCGTCGGCGATCGACGCCATGCAGGGCATCAACCAGCGGATCCAGAACCCGCTCTTCGTCGCGATGTTCCTCCTGGTCCCCGTGCTGGCGGCGGCCGCGGGGGTGCTGCTGCTCACCATGGACCAGAAGTCGGCGGCCCTGCTCTTCTTCGCCGCGGCCGGCCTGTACTTCGTGGGCGCGCTCCTCCCGAGCTTCGCGGTGAACATCCCGATGAACAACGACCTGGACGGCGTCACGATCCCGAAGGACGTGACCGAGGCGGCGCGGATCTGGTCGGACTACTCCGGCCGCTGGACGGCCTGGAACACCGTCCGGGCGGTGTTCAGCTGGGCCAGCCTCCTCACCATGAGCCTGGCCGTCTACGTCTGGGGCAAGAACAACTGAGCCTCTCCGCCGACGAGGTCCTCGGCCCGCGCCGCGCCCCCACCCCGCATGGAAGTGAGGGTGGGGGCGCGGATGCCTGCGGCGGCGCGGCCCGCGCGGGGGTCCGGGGCTTACGATCGCTGGATGGGCGGCGTCTACGCGATCAGCGACCTGCACGTGGGGTTTCCGGAGAACCGCGCCTTCGTCGAGGGCCTGCGGCCCTCGTCCGGGGACGACTGGCTGATCGTCGCGGGCGACGTCGCCGAGCGCTTCGCGGAGGTCGAGTGGACGCTGGGCACGCTCGCCGAACGCTTCGCCACGGTGCTGTGGGTGCCCGGCAACCACGAGTTGTGGACCGTCAAGGGCGACCCCGTGCAGTTGCGCGGTGAGGCGCGCTACCGCCGGCTCGTCGAGATGTGCCGCGGCCTGGGCGTGCTGACCCCCGAGGACCCGTATCCCGTCTGGGACGGCCCGGACGGCGCCGTCACGGTGGCGCCGCTGTTCATCCTGTACGACTACACGTTCCGGCCGGACGGGACGTCCAGCAAGGAAGAGGCCCTCAACGCGGCACACGAGGCCGGCGTCGTGTGCACCGACGAGGTCTACCTGCACCCGGACCCGTATCCCGGACGGGACGCCTGGTGCGACGCCAGGATCGCCTATACCGAGCGGCGGCTGTCCGCTCTGGAACCGGGGACGCGGACCGTGCTCGTCAACCACTGGCCGCTCGTCCGCGAACCCACCCGCGTCCTCTGGTACCCCGAGTTCGCCCAGTGGTGCGGCACCGAGCGCACCGCCGACTGGCACACCCGGTTCGGGGCGGTGTCCGTCGTGTACGGGCACCTGCACATTCCCCGGACGATCTGGACCGGCGGCGTCCCCCACATCGAGGTGTCGGTCGGCTATCCGCGCGAGTGGCGCCGGCGAGCCGACGCGCCGCGCGGCCCCCGCCGCGTCCTGCCCGTCCCCGAGACGGACTGACCCGGCGCTAGGGGCTGTCTCGAAGTGGTCTCGCCCACGCTCGCGAATGCGTGACCTGGCCGGTGGAGCGAGGCCGGAGGCGAGCGGAGCCGGGCAGATCGCGAAGCGATGCCGCGTTCGCCCAGGCCCGGTCACGTAGCGAGCCGCCAGGCGAGCGAAGTGGGCCGGGACGTTGAAACTCGGCCTAGCGGACCGCGCCGGGCGCCACCCCGGCGGCGGCGAGCGCCAGCAGCCGGGCGGCGGCGTCCGGGTCCCGCTCGGCGACCGTCGCGATCGCGCCCGCGAGGCGCAGCACGTCGCCGAACGCCGCGCCGGCGGGCGCGTCCCCGGCGCGCTGCGCGCGGGCGAGCAGCGCCTCGCCCGCCTCGGACATCGCCGCGCGGGAGCCGGACGGGTCGAGGCGGGGGTCGCGCAGCGACACCATCGCCGAGGCCGCCATGCCCGGGAACGCGGTGATCTCCGAGACGAACGTCCGCAGCCAGGCCAGCAGGGCCTCGCCGGGGGACGGGGAGTCCAGCAGCTCGCGGGCGGACGCGGCCAGCCCGGCGTAGATGTCGGCGAGCAGGGCCTCCAGGAGGTCCTGGCGGGTGGGGAAGTGGCGGTAGAGGGTGCCGATGCCGACGCCCGCGAGCCGCGCGACGCCCTCCAGCGAGGCGCCCGCCCCCTGGCTCTGGAAGGTCTCCCGCGCCGCGGCGAGCAGCCGCGCGCGGTTGCGCCGCACGTCGGCCCGCACCGGGCGCGCCTTCGGCGTGTCGTCGCTGGTCACCAGGGTCGTCGATCCTTCCCGGGGGTGGAACGGGCCTGCGGCGATCGGGAGGATCCGCGGCTTTTGGAACGGTCCCTCAATCCTATCCGCGCCGGTGCCGCGTCCCGCGCCCGGATGCGCCCCGACGGAACGGGCCCGCCGCGCGATGCGCGGCGGGCCCTGGGGCGGATCCGGGGCGATCCGGCCCGCGGTCAGGCGTCCCTACCGTTGAGACATCCGAGCTCATAGGGTTCGGATGCCCCGGAAGGGGCGGGTGTGGCTTTCAGGTGTCTGCTGTTGTTATGGCTCCCGCCGACTCGCCGCCCGCCCCTTCGTGACGGACTCGACCTCTGATTAAGAGCTGCGAACCGATCGCTGAGTAGGGACCTGGTGGCGAGCTCGTCTGTGGGCTGAACACAGAACCTGCTGGTGAGAGGCTTGAGTTGACGCGAGTGTGGGCCGGGGTGGACATCGGCCGAGACCATCATCACGTGGCGGTGGTCGACGGTGACGGCAAGCGGGTGTTCTCCCGCAGGGTCGCCAACGACGAGACCGCGCTGCTGGCGACGATCAGCGCTGTCCTGGAGCTGGCCGAGGAGATGACCTGGGCGATCGACCTGCACAGCAGCGAGTCGCTGCTGCTGCTGACGCTGCTGCTCGACCACGGCCACAAGGTCGTCTACGTGCCCGGCATCGTGGTCAACCGGGCCGCCGAGGGTTACCGCGGCGCAGGCAAGACCGACGCCAAGGACGCCCTGATCATCGCCGACCAGGCCCGGATGCGTCGTGATCTGACCGTCCTGGACGGCGACGACGAACTGGTCATCGAGCTGCGGATGCTGGTCGCCCGCCGCACAGACCTGGCGGCCGACCGGACTCGGGCGGTGAACCGGCTGCATGACCAGCTGCTGGCCATCTGCCCCGCCCTCCAGCGCGCCCTTGACCTCACCACCAAGGGGCCACTGGTGCTGCTGACCGGCTTCCAGACCCCCGCAGCGCTGCGCGAGATCGGCGTTGACGGCCTCACCATCTGGTTGAAGGACCGCAAGGTCCGTAACGCCGCCGCTCTGGCGAGCAAGGCCATCGCCGCCGCACGATCCCAGCACACCCCCCTGCCCGCCGAGCGGACGGCCGCGCTGCTGGCCGCCCAGCTCGCCCGGGGGGTGACCACCCTCAACGAGCAGATCAAAGAACTCGACCAGCTCATCGAGGACCGGTTTCGCCGCCATCCGTCCGCAAAGGTGATCGTCAGCATGCCCGGCATCGGGGTGCTGCTCGGCGCCGAGTTCATCGCGGCCACCGGCAAGATGAGCCGCTTCGCCACCGCCGACCAGCTCGCCAGCCTCGCCGGCGTCACCCCGCTGCCCCGCGACTCCGGACGCATCAGCGGCAACCTGCACAGGCCTCAGAGATACAGCAGGCCCCTGCAACGCGTCTTCTATACCTCCGCGCTGCTCAGCATCCAGTCCTGCCCTGAATCTCGACGCTTTTACGACCGCAAACGAGCTGAGGGCAAACGCCACACCCAAGCAGTCCTCGCCCTCGCCCGCCGCCGCGTCAACGTCCTGTGGGCACTCCTGCGCGACAACCGCACCTACCAACCCGCACCTCCCCTCACCCTCGCCGCTTGACAAGCGGATTAAGAGTCGGCGGGCGAGACCGGCAGGTGCAGGCGGCCGCCGGCGGCCCTGAACTCCTCGGCCTTCTCCCGCATCCCGGCGGCGAGCCCCGCCTCGTCGTCGAGCCCGCGCTCGGCCGCGAACCGCCGCACGTCCCGCGTGATCTTCATGGAGCAGAAGTGCGGCCCGCACATCGAGCAGAAGTGCGCCGTCTTCGCCGGCGCCGCCGGGAGCGTCGCGTCATGGAAGGACCGGGCCGTGCCGGGGTCGAGCGACAGGTTGAACTGGTCCTCCCAGCGGAAGTCGAACCGCGCCTCCGACAGCGCGTCGTCCCACGCCTGCGCGCCCGGATGGCCCTTGGCGAGGTCGGCGGCGTGCGCCGCGATCTTGTAGGCGATCACTCCGGCCTTGACGTCCTCGCGGTCCGGCAGCCCGAGATGCTCCTTCGGGGTGACGTAGCAGAGCATCGCGGTGCCGTGCCAGCCGATCATCGCGGCGCCGATCGCCGAGGTGATGTGGTCGTAGCCGGGCGCGATGTCGGTGGTCAGCGGCCCGAGCGTGTAGAACGGCGCCCCGTCGCACCACTCCTGCTGCAGATCGACGTTCTCCTTGATCTTGTGCATGGGGACGTGTCCGGGCCCCTCGTTCATCACCTGGTTGCCGAACCGCGCGGCGATCCGCGTCAGCTCGCCCTGGGTGCGCAGCTCGGCGAACTGGGCCTCGTCGTTGGCGTCCGCGATGGAGCCGGGACGCAGCCCGTCCCCGAGCGACCAGGTCACGTCGTAGGCGGCGAAGATCTCGCACAGCTCCTCGAAGCGGGTGTAGAGGAAGTTCTCCTCGTGGTGCGCCAGGCACCACGCCGCCATGATCGATCCGCCCCGCGACACGATCCCGGTCTTGCGCCGCGCCGTCAGCGGCACGTAGGACAGCAGCACCCCGGCGTGGACGGTCATGTAGTCCACGCCCTGCTCCGCCTGCTCGATCACGGTGTCGCGGAAGACCTCGTAGGTGAGCTCCGCCGGGTCGCCGCCGACCTTCTCGACCGCCTGGTACAGCGGGACGGTCCCGACCGGCACGGGCGAGTTGCGCAGGATCCACTCGCGCGTGGTGTGGATGTCGCGGCCCGTCGACAGGTCCATGATCGTGTCGGCGCCCCAGCGGGTCGCCCACGTCATCTTCTCGACCTCGTCCTCGATCGAGGACGCGACGGCCGAGTTGCCGATGTTGGCGTTGACCTTCACCAGGAAGTTGCGCCCGATCACCATCGGCTCGATCTCGGGATGGTTGACGTTGGCGGGCAGCACCGCGCGCCCGGCGGCCAGCTCGTCCCGGACGAACTCCGGGGACACGCCCTCGCGCAGCGCGGCGAACTCCATCTCCGGCGTGATCTCCCCGCGCCGCGCGTGGGCGCGCTGCGTGACCGCGCCGCCGGTGGCGCGCCGCGGCCGCCTCGGCAGGGCGTCCTCGCCGTCGGCCAGGGGGAGGCCGCCCGCGCCCGCGGGGGGCGACGAGCGGCGCCCGTCGTCCTCGGGGCGCGCCGCCCGCCCCTCGTAGGGGGCGGTGTCGCCGCGCTCGGCGATCCAGGACTCCCGCAGCGGCGGCAGGCCCCTGCGTACGTCGGTCTCCTTCCCAGGATCGGTGTACGGCCCGGACGTGTCGTACAGGACGACGACGTCGCCGCTGGTCAGCGGCACCTCCCGCATCGGGACCCGGACATCCGGGCGCGAGCCCTGGAGGTAGGTCTTGCGGGCAGCTGGAACCACAGGTTCGGTCATGACGACTCGATCTCTCCCTACGCCGGCATTACCCGGTCAGGTTCATGCGGTCAGCGGCCGTCCCAGCCGCTATCTCAGCCCGGTTCGCCGGGCCCCCGCGATCTGTCGCCACGACGTTAACCCGGGCCGCCCCGGTTGCCGCAACCGCCGGCCATGGGCTAGAACGCGCCCGCGCGGAGCGCGGCGGGCAGGGCCAGGACCAGGGTGCGCAGGGGGTCCGGGGCGGACGGCGATCGCTCCAGCTCGACCCGGGCCTCGGCGTCGCCGCCGTCACCGCCGCCGATCCGCAGCGTGGCCGAGCGGCGGCCGTCGATGCCGGTGACGACGTGGCCGTCGCCGGTCGCGCGGGTGCTGCCGAGGAGCATCCCGCCGGCGGTGTGGAAGGACGGCTCGCGCGGGCCGCGCACGAACCCGAGGGGGCGGCCGGCCGCGTCGAGGACGCGCACGCGGTCGCGGCCCGGCAGCCGGGACGGGCCGCGGACCACCAGCAGCGCGGCGGCGTGGGGGTCGCGCAGCACGGTGGTCCGGCTGCCGCGCCGGCGGCAGGCCACCGCGAGGACCGTGCCGCCGCGCCGGTCGCGGTACCGGCCCCTGTCGTCCACGACGAGGTGGCGGGCCCGGGCCAGGGCGCCGTCGGCGGGCGGCGGCACCTCCTCGCCCTCGTCGTCGACGACGCGCCAGGCGGCGCCGAGGGCGTCCGCGGCCGCGCTCCGCACGGCCGGGAGCCACCCGGACGGGAGCGACCCGCTGTTCAGCAGGGTCACCGCCCTTCCGTCGACTTCGGCGACGGTCTCGACGCCCGGCGCCTGCTCCGGGTCGAGCCAGAGCGTCCAGACGGGGTCGCCGACGGGCCACCTGATCCCCATCGCTTCCACGGCGGCGGCCGGGACGGCCGCCCTTCGCCTGCCGCGGCGCAGGGCCACCCCCTTCTCGCCGATGGTCACGATGAGGCGGGTCCGGTGGATCCGGGCCGCCCAGAGGACGGCGGCCAGGCCGGCGAGCAGGCAGCCGCCGCCGGAGAGCGGCAGGACCTGGCGGGCCTCGTCCGGCTCGAACAGTCCGCTGCCGGGACGGGTCGCCAGTACGAGGGCCGCGCCGGCCGCCAGCGCTGCGAGCATGACGCGGAAAGGCCATCGGTACGCGTGCGCGCCGAGCGTCATGCGGAGTCCGGGCGGGGGGACGGCAGGCGGGGGGACGGACAAGTGTCAGCCCTTCCTGACGGGGTTTGCAGAACTATAGGGCGGTCCTCCGGCTCCGCAGGGGCGGCCGGGGAAAGATCATCCGTGCCGGGCGCGGCCGCCGCGCGAAGATCGCCTGAGTGGGGGAGAATGGGCGCGTGCTGAGGGTGCCCCGGGTCGATGTGACGGTGAAGGACGCCCTCGCGGCGTCGGCGCTGGCGGGGGCCGCGGCCGCGGCCGCGGTGCTGTGGCCGGGCGTCCGGGAACTGGACGCGCCGGGCGCGCTGCTGCTGGTGGCGGCGCACGTCCCGCTCGCGCTGATCCGGCGGTGGCCGGCCCCGGGCCTGCTGGCGCTGGTGGCCGTGGTGCTGCCCTACCACCTGGCGCAGTACCAGCACCACGCCCTGGTGCCCGCCGAGGTGATCGCGCTGTTCGCCTACGCGGTGCTCGGGCGCCGGGTGCGGATCGTCCTCGGCGTCGCCGCGGCCCTGCTCGCCGTCTGCGTGATCGGCATGGCGATGCGGGCGGGCGGCGGCTCCCTGCGCGAGCAGATCGCGGTCATCGAGGCCGTGGTGTCGGTGGTCATCGCCGTCCAGGTGTGGCGGGTGCACCGGGCCCGGCTCGCGACGATCACCGAGCGGGCCGAGCGGGCCGAGCGCACGCGGGAGGAGGAGGCGCGGCGGCGGGTCGCCGAGGAGCGCCTGCGGATCGCCCGCGACCTGCACGACCTCCTCGCGCACAGCATCACCCTGATCGGCGTGCGGGCCGGCGCCGCGGCCCACCTCGTGCGCGGGGACCGGCCGCTCGACCGGGAGGAGCTGGCCGACGCCTTCGCCTCCATCGCCTCGACGTGCCGGGACGCGCGGACGGAACTGCGCGGCACTCTCCAGGTCCTGCGCGGCACGGACGTCGGCGCCCCCGGGACGCTGCCGGGCGCCCGCGCCGTCGCCGGCCTCGTGCACGCCGCGCGCGGCAGCGGGATCGACGTCGACCTGCGGGACGGGGACGTCGGGACGCTGCCCCCGGAGACCGGGGTCGCGGCGTACCGGATCGTCCAGGAGGCCCTGACCAACGTTGTCAAGCACGCCGCCGCGAAACGCGCGACGGTGAGCCTGGCCCGCGACGGCGGGGGGCTCGTGGTCCGGGTCGCCGACGACGGCCGGGGGCCGTCCGGCGGGCCGCCCGAGGGTTTCGGCATCCTGGGGATGATCGAGCGGGCGCGCAGCGTGGGCGGGACGCTGGACGCGGGCCCGGGCGAGTCCGGCGGGTTCGTCGTCACCGCCGTCCTTCCGCTCGCGGACGCCGCCGGGGGGCTTTCCAGCCCTTACGGATAGGGTCAGGATCAAGGGGACCAGGGGAGGCGACGCGTCGGTGAGCACTTTGCACGAGGCCCCGCAGGACCGGATCTTCACGGTGCCCAACATCCTGAGCCTCGCCCGGCTCCTGGGCGTCCCGCTGTTCCTGTGGCTCGTCCTGATCGAGGCCGACTGGTGGGCGCTCGGGCTGCTGGTGTTCGCGGGCCTGTCGGACTGGCTGGACGGGAAGCTGGCGCGGGCGTTCAACCAGACGAGCAAGCTCGGCATGGTGCTGGACCCGGCCGCCGACCGCCTCTACATCCTGGCGACGCTGGTCGGGCTCACCATCCGCGACATCATCCCGCTGTGGCTGGTGCTCGCGCTCGTCGCGCGCGAGGTGTCGATCCTGCCGATCGCGCCGATCGTGCGGCGGCTCGGCTACGGCGGCACGCTGCCGGTGCACTTCATCGGCAAGGCGGCGACGATGTGCCTGCTGTACTCCTTCCCGCTGCTGCTGCTCGGCGAGCACGGCGGCGGGGCGGGCACCGCGGCGCGGGTCGTCGGATGGGCCTTCGCCGGGTGGGGGACGGCCCTGTACTGGTGGGCGGCCATCCTCTACTGGGTGCAGACGCGGCAGCTGGTGCTGGCCGGCCGCGGCGCGCCGCCCCCGTCCCTCGGGCCGGACTCCGCGCCCGAGGCGGAGGATCCGGGGGACGCCGGCGGCCCGGGCGCGCAACCGCCGGCCGGCGGCCAGAAGGGAGCTGAGACCCCCCGATGAAGGCCGTCGTGATGGCGGGAGGCGAGGGGACGCGGCTGCGTCCGATGACCGCCAACCAGCCCAAACCCCTGCTGCCGCTCGTCAACCGGCCGATCATGGAGCACGTGCTGCGGCTGCTGAAGAAGCACGGGTTCGGCGAGACCGTCGTCACGGTGCAGTTCCTGGCCGCGCTGATCCGCAACTACTTCGGCGACGGCGAGGAGCTCGGCATGTCGCTGAGCTACGCGACCGAGGAGGTCCCGCTCGGCACCGCCGGCAGCGTCAAGAACGCCGAGGAGGCGCTGCGCGACGACCGCTTCCTGGTGATCTCGGGGGACGCGCTCACCGACATCGACCTGACCGACATGGTGCGGTTCCATGAGGAGAACGACGCCCTCGTCACCATCGGCCTCAAGCGCGTCCCGAACCCCCTGGAGTTCGGGATCATCATCGTGGACGACGCGGGCCGCGTGCAGCGGTTCCTGGAGAAGCCCACCTGGGGCCAGGTGTTCTCCGACACGGTCAACACCGGCATCTACGTGATGGAGCCGGAGGTACTGGAGCACGTCGCGGAGGGCGAGCCGGTCGACTGGTCCGGGGACGTCTTCCCGAAGCTGCTCGCCGAGGGCGCCCGCCTGTTCGGCTACGTGGCCGACTGCTACTGGGAGGACGTCGGCACCCACGAGAGCTACCTCAAGGCCCAGGCGGACATGCTGTCCGGTCAGGTCGGCATCGACCTGGACGGCTTCGAGATGTCGCCGGGCGTGTGGGTCGCCGAGGGCGCGGAGGTGGACGCCGAGGCCGTCCTCAAGGGGCCGCTCTACATCGGCGACTACGCGAAGGTCGAGGCGGGCGTCGAGCTGCGCGAGTTCACCGTGCTCGGCAGCAACGTCGTCGTCAAGGAGGGCGCGTTCCTGCACCGCGCCGTCGTCCACGACAACGTGTTCGTCGCGCCGTCCACGAACCTGCGGGGCTGCGTCGTCGGCAAGAACACCGACATCATGGCCGGCGCCCGCGTGGAGGAGGGCGCCGTCATCGGGGACGAGTGCGTCATCGAGGCCGAGGCGTACGTGTCCAGCGGCGTGAAGGTGTACCCGTTCAAGACCATCGAGGCCGGCGCCGTCGTCAACACCAGCGTGATCTGGGAGTCGCGGGGGCAGCGCAACCTGTTCGGGCCGCGGGGAGTGTCCGGGCTGGTCAACGTGGAGATCACCCCCGAGCTGGCGGTGCGGCTGGCCTCCGCCTACGCGACGACGCTGAAGAAGGGCACGACCGTCGTCACCGGGCGGGACGTCTCCCGCGCGGCGCGCACCCTGAAGCGCGCGGTGAACAGCGCTCTCACCGCCAGCGCCATCAACGTCCAGGACCTGGAGGCGACGCCGCTGACCGTCGCCCGCTTCGAGACCGGGCGTGAGGACAGCGTCGGCGGGATCTACATCCGCACCACGCTCGGCGACCCGCAGGGCGTCGACATCCTGTTCCTGGACGCGGACGGCGCCGACCTGTCCCTGGGCGCGCAGCGCAAGCTCGAGCGCGTCTTCGGCCGGCAGGAGTACCGCCGGGCGTTCCCCGGCGAGATCGCCGAGCTGACCTACCCGCCGCGCGTCGTGGAGACCTACACCCGCGACCTGCTGCGCCGCGTCGACATCCGCGGCGTCCGCGAGGCGGGGCTGAAGATCGTCCTGGACTGCGCCGGCGGGGTGGCCTCGCTCGTGCTGCCGAACCTGCTCGGCAAGGTCGGCGTGGAGGTCCTCACCCGCAACGCCGGCCTGGACGAGGCCAACCCCACCGAGACGCTCGCCGAGCGGATGCGCGACCTGGAGCGGCTCGGCGGGCTGGTGTCCTCGTCGCGGGCCGCGTTCGGCGTCCGGTTCGACCCGGTGGGGGAGCGGATCTCCCTGGTGGACGAGAACGGCGAGCTGGTCGGCGACGACCGGGCCCTGCTGGTGATGCTGGACCTCGTCGCGGCCGAGCGGCGCGGCGGCAAGGTGGCGCTGCCGGTGACGACGACGCGGGTCGCCGAGCAGGTGTGCCGGTTCCACGGCGTGCAGGTCGAGTGGACCTCCACGTCCCAGGACGTGCTGACCAAGGCGGCCGCGCAGCCGAGCGTGGTCTTCGCGGGGGACGGGCGCGGCGGGTTCCTGATGCCCGAGTTCAGCGGCACCGTCGACGGGATCGCGGCGTTCGTCCGGCTGGTCGGCCTGGTCGCGCGGACGCGGCTGACGCTGTCGCAGATCGACCGCCGCATCCCCGACGCGCACCTGCTGCGCCGCTCCGTCCCGACGCCGTGGGCGGCCAAGGGCAGCGTCATGCGCCACGTCGTGGAGGCGGCGGGGGGCCGGACGCTCGACACCACCGACGGGGTGCGCGTGGTCGAGGGCGACGGCCGCTGGGTCCTCGTGCTGCCCGACCCCGCGGAGGCGGTGACCCACCTGTGGGCCGAGGGGCCGGACGCCGACGCCGCGCAGGCGCTCCTGGCGGAGTGGGCCGCCGTCGTCGAGCGCGCGGGCTCCTGACCGGCCCTCAGCAGCGTTCGCGGGGCCTGAGGCCGGTCCGGTCGGGTTCCCGGTCGGCGTACCGGGCGCCGAGGAACGCGACGAGGTGCTCCACGTCGGCGATGTTCGAGACGAGGCCGAGGGACGCCCTGACCGCGCCGCCGCTCGGCAGCCCGAGGACGTCCAGGTAGTCGTCGAGCGTCCGCATCCGCTCGTTCGCGGTCCGGCGCAGCGCGGGCTCGGGGATCTCGAACGCGCCCTCGCCGGCGCCGGGGTTGCAGAAGCAGCCGGTCCGGATCGAGATGCCGGCGGCGGCGGTGTCGCGGGCCACGATCCGCTCGTCCACGACCGCGCCGCGGCGGTCGAGCACGTTGAACGCGACGGTGCCGCCGCGCCCGCCGGCCCCCTCCGGCCCGTACACGCGGACCAGGGGGGAGCCGTCGGCGTGGCGCAGTCCCGCGAGGCGGCGCAGGAGCAGCGAGGTCAGGCATCCGACGCGGCGGCGGACGAGGTCCATGCCGATGTCCTCGATCCAGTGGACGCCGAACTCCACGTCGGGGATGGACAGGAAGTTCAGGGTGCCGTCCTCGAACGCGGTCTCGTCGGGCGCGAGCACGTGCCAGCCGCCGAGCGCGCTGACCGCCTGGATGGTCCCGCCGGCGAACCAGGGGCGGCGCAGCCGGGCCAGCGCCTCCCGGCGGGCGATCAGGCTGCCCACGCCGGTCGGGTAGCCGAAGACCTTGTACCAGCTCACGGGGACGAAGTCGGGCCGGACCCGGCTCAGGTCGAGACGGCTCGCGGGCGCGAAGGCGGCCGCGTCCAGCAGCACGTCGAAGCCGTGCGCGTGGGCGAGGTCGATCCAGCTCAGCGGGTGCTGGACGCCGCTGAAGTTGCTCTGCGCGGGGAAGGCCAGCAGGCCGCCGCCACCGCTGAGCGCCGCGATGAGCTCGGTCTCGCGGACCCGCAGGTCGGGCGCGCGGACGGGCACGTGGGCGACCTCGGCGCCGCGCGTCCTCGCGAACTCCCTGATGCCGTTCACCGAGTTGTGGTTGTCGCCGGTGAGGACGAGCCGGGTGCCGCGCCCGAACGGGTAGGCCTCCCCGACGAGGCGGCACGCGCCGGTGGCGTTCTGCGTGAACACCACCGCGTACTCCTCGGGGGAGGCGTTGAAGAACGCCAGGACGGCCCGCCGCGCCCGTTCGACGAGTGCCGTGGAGGCGCTGGAGGTCGGGTTCTCCGAGTGCGGGTTGCCGTAGAGGTGCCCGGTGAGGCGTTCGGCGTGCGCGCGGATCTGCGCGGCGGCGGCGACGCCCGAGCCCGTGTAGTCCAGGTACGTCTGCGCGTCCAGGTAGGCGTACTCGGCGGCCCGCAGCTCGTCGAGCCGCCGCGTCTCGGCGTAGCCGGGCATGAGGTCGACGTCAAAATCGGGCGAAACGCTCACTTTGCACCCCCGTGAGCAAAAGCCGCATCCTTCACTAAACGGTCCAAAATTGGCGGGGGTGATGCAAGAGCGCCGCAGTGGCCTTAAATGGCCTACGGGGACGTGGTTTTATGTCCTTCGAGTGAGGACCAGGCAGGCTCCCACGAGGAACAGCGCCGTGAACCCGCCGAGCATCGCCCAGTCCACGACCGGCGCCCGCGAGAACGTGTCACCGTAGGAGTCGAGCAGGGGCGGGCCCAGTGGCGAGCGCCCCGTCGCCCAGAGCCGCTCCACGCCGAGGCTGTGCCCGAGCCCCTCGAACGCCCACCGGTTGGACATGGCGCAGCTGAGCCACCGCCCGGGCGCCGCCATCACCGGGACGGGCAGGATCGCGCCCACGAACAGCACCTGCGGGAAGCAGAGCATCGGCAGCGCCATCGTGGCCTGCGCCGGGTCGGTGACCGCCGCCGACACGAGAAGGCCCAGTGCCAGCGCCGCCAGCGAGCACAGCAGCAGCGTGACGAACAGCTCCCCGTACGTGCCCCACCCCATCGCGGGCAGCCGGTCCAGCGCCCGCAGGACGCCGAGCATCAGCGCGTCCACCACGGCCAGCAGCGGCAGCAGGACGGTCGCCTTCGCCAGCACGTACGGCGTGATCCGCAGCCCGGTGAGCCGCTCCCGCCGCAGCACGGGCAGTTCGTTGCAGATCTGCAGCAGCCCGTAGGTCAGGCCGAAGAAGAACCCGCCGAAGGCGATCCAGAACAGGATCATCACGGTCGCGGCGGGGCTGGGGGACTCCGGCGAGAACGCCCCCGGCCGGAACAGGACCGCGAACATCGCCAGCACCATGAGCGGCGACCCGAGCAGCACGGCGAGGGTGAGCCGGTTGCGGGTGAGCAGGTCCAGGCTGCGCCGGGTGAGCAGGACCCACTGCCGGAACGCGCCGATCGCCGGGCCGGGCGCCGGCGCGGGGGCGGCGCCGAACCGGCCCGCCCACTCGTGCTCCTCCGCCTCGGCCAGCCTCAGGTAGATGTCCTCGATCCGGTCCGCCCGGAACCACTCGCGCGCCTCGTCCGGCTCGCCGTAGAAGGCCAGCCCCCCGTCCTGGGCGAGGACGGCCACCCGGTCGCACACCAGGACGTCCGGCGGATGGTGCGTGGTGAGCACCACCGTCGTCCCCGAGTCGGCGAGCCCGCGCAGCAGCCGCATCAGGTCGGCCGCGGTCGCCGGGTCGAGGCCGGACGTGGGCTCGTCCAGGAAGAACACGCGCGGCCGCGTCAGCAGTTCGACCGCGATGCTGGCCCGCTTGCGCTCACCGCCGCTCAGCGACCCGACGCGCTGCCCGGCCCGGGCCGTCAGCGCGAGCGCCTCCAGGACGCCGTCCACGGCGCGCTCGGCGCGCTCCGGAGGCGTCCCCGCGGGCAGCCTCAGCCCCGCCGCGTACCGCAGCGTGCGGCGCAGCGGCATCTCCAGATGCACGATGTCGTCCTGCGGCACGTAGCCCAGCGAGCCCGCGGCCGGGCCGCCCGCGCCGCCGTCGTACCTGACCTCGCCCTCGACGGGGGGCCGCACGCCCGCGATGGCGTCCAGCAGGGTGGTCTTGCCCGCCCCGCTGCCGCCGATGATCGCCACCAGCTCCCCGGCGCCGATCGACAGCGACACCTCGCGCAGCGTCCGCCGTCCCCCTGCCGCTCGCTGCCCCACCTCGCGGACTTCGATCATCTGTCCTCCCGCCGGGCGACCCCACCCCGACGATGGACGATCTTCCGGTGCGCGTCCAGCCGCCGGATCCGGTCAGTCGGGGGCGTCGTCGTCGGGGTCCCCGGCGGCGATCCCGGCGAGGGTCCGCAGGGCGCGCGCGAGGACGTCCGGCGGCGGGGAGGCCAGGCCGAAGCGGACGGCCCGCGGGGCGGCGGCGCCGCCCACGACGAAGGCGGCGGCCGGGGTGACGGCGATGCCGCGCCGGGCGGCCGCCGCCACGAACGTCTCCGCCCGCCACCGCTGGGGCAGCTCCCACCAGCAGAAGTACGAGCCGGGATCGGACCGTACGGCCGCGCCCCGCAGGCACCGCGCCGCGATCCGCTGGCGGGACGCGGCGTCGGCGCGCTTGGCGGCCATGACCTTCTCGACCGTCCCGCCGGTGATCCAGCCCGCCGCCGCCTCCAGCGCGAACCCCTGCGGGCCCCAGGCGCCGGAGCGCAGCGCGGCGGCGACGCGCCCGGCGAGGGCCGCGGGCGGCAGGACGAAGCCGAGGCTCAGGCCGGGCGCGAGGCGCTTGGAGAGGCTGTCGACCAGCACGGTGCGGTGCGGGGCGTGCGCCGCGAGCGGCTCCGGCCCGCCGCCCGGAAGGAACGCCCAGACCCGGTCCTCCACGGCGTGCAGGCCGAGCCGCTCCAGCGCGCCGGCCAGCTCGGCGCGGCGCTCCTGCGGCATCGTGGTCCCGCGCGGGTTGTGCAGCGTCGGCTGGACGTAGACGGCGCCGAGCGGGGCGGCGCGGTGGGCGTCGGCGAGCGCGTCCGGGCGCAGCCCGTGCTCGTCCATCGCGATCGGGACGGGCGTCACGCCGAGCCGGGCCGCGATCCCCTTGATCACCGGATAGGTGAGCGCCTCGACGCCGAGCCGGCCGCCCGCGGGCACGAGCGCCGCCACGGCTCCCGCGATGGCCTGCCGGCCGTTCCCCGCGAACAGCACCTCGGAGGGGTCGGGCCGCAGGCCCGGCGAGGCGAGCAGCGCCGCCGCGGCCTCGCGGGCGGCGGCTGTCCCGGCGACCCCGGCGGGACCGAGCGCGGCGTCCAGGACGTCCGGGCGGCGCAGGCGCTCCAGCCCCTCGGCGAGCAGGGCGCTCTGCCCGGGGACCACGGGGTGGTTCAGCTCCAGGTCGACGCGGGCGTCGGCGGGCTCGGCGAGCGCGGGCCCCGGCGGGTGCTCGCCCGCGCGGACGAAGGTCCCGCGCCCGACCTCGCCCACCACCAGGCCGCGCCGCGCCAGCTCCCGGTACACCCGGTTCGCCGTCGAGCCCGCGATGCCGCGGCGTCGCGCGAACGCGCGCTGCGGCGGCAGCCGCTCCCCCGGGCGGAGCCGCCCCGCCGCGATGTCGGCGGCCAGCTCGTCCGCGACCCGCCGGAAGTCGTCCATGCGAACCTCCGCATTGCACCGAGAACAATGTCGTTATTGCACCGATGATAGCGCGACTTCTACTCTGGGAAAACTCGAGTCGACTGGAGTGCAATGATCTCGTACGCGGCCGTCGCGGCCATCGCCCTGTTCGCCCTCGGCCTCGTCCTCACCCCGGGGCCCAACATGATCTACCTGGTGTCGCGGTCGGTGACGCAGGGCCGCCGCGCCGGGCTGATCTCGCTCTGCGGCGTCGCCGCGGGATTCCTCGTCTACGTCGCGGCCGCCACCGCGGGCCTCACCACGATCTTCACGCTCGTGCCGCCCCTCTACACGGCGATCAAGCTGGCCGGCGCCTGCTACCTGCTGTGGCTGGCGTGGCAGACGCTGCGGCCGGGCGGCACGACCGCCTTCGAGCCCCGGGACCTGCCCGCCGACCCGCCGCGCCGGCTGTTCGCCATGGGCCTGGTCACCAACCTGCTCAACCCCAAGATCGCCGTGCTGTACGTGTCGCTGCTGCCGCAGTTCGCCGACCCCGGGCGCGGCCACGTCGCCGTCCAGATCCTGCTGCTCGGCGCCGTCCAGGTCGTGATCGCCGTCACCGTCAACGCCCTCATCGTGCTCGGCGCCGGCTCCATCGCGTCCTTCCTCGGGCGCAGGCCCGGCTGGCGGCGCGCCCAGCGCTACCTGATGGGCTCGGTGCTGGCCGCCCTCGCCGTCCACATCGGCCTGCGGCCCGCGACCGCCTGACCCGGCGCGCCCGCCCGCGGGGGACGCGCCCCGCGCCGCCGCGCCGGACCTTGCCATGATGGGCCGGTGATCGCACGCCAGGACGAACCCGGCGGCCGGGAGCCGGACGGGCGCCCCGACGCCTCCATGTCGCTGCTCGCCGACCTCTTCGCCGGCAAGCACCTCGACCCGGGCTACGCCGCGGCCGCGGCGCGCCGGGCCGCCTCCGGCGGTGCCGCGCCGCGGCCGCGGCGGCTGCGCGGCGCGGGCGTCCTGCTCGTCCTCGCCCTCGCCGGGGCGCTGGCCGCCGTCGCCGGCGTCGAGGCCCACCGCGGCGAGCCCGTGGCCGCCGAGCGGCGCTCCAAGCTCGTCGACCAGATCCATGCCCGCACCGCCGAGACCGACGCCCTCCAGCACCGGCTCGACCGGCTGCGGGCCGACACCGAGCGGCGCCGGGCCGCCGCGCTGGCCCGCAGCGCCGAGGGCCGCCGCGTCCGGCGGGCCGTGGCCGCGGCGGGCGCCGCGGCGGCCGCCACCCCCGCCGCCGGCGAGGGCCTCGTGGTCGCCCTGGACGACGCCCCGGCCGCGCCGGGCCGCGCCGCCGACGCCGGCCGGGTCTATGATCAGGACCTCCAGGTCCTGGTGAACGGGCTGTGGGCGGCGGGCGCGCGGGCCATCGGCGTCAACGGCCAGCGGCTCACCCCGACCACCGCGATCCGCGCCGCCGGCGAGGCGATCATGGTCGACTACCGGCCGCTCGACGGACCCTACGAGGTCACGGCGCTCGGCGACGCCGGGCGCCTGCGGGCCGCCTTCGCCGGCTCGTCCGCGGACCGGCGGCTCGCGGCGCTGCGCGACCGGTTCGGGATCAGGTACGGCACGCGCCGCTCGGGCGCGCTGCGGCTGCCCGCCGCGGGCGCGTTCCGGCCGCGGTACGCCGTCCCCCGCGACGGGGGCGGCCGGTGAGCGGGGGAGGGGGGACCGGGGAATGATCGCGCTGATCGGGCTCGTCGTCGGCGTCACGCTGGGCCTGCTGATCCAGCCGGACGTGCCGCTCTGGCTCCAGCCCTACCTGCCGATCGCGATCGTGGCGGCGCTCGACGCCATGTTCGGCGGCGTCCGGGCCCGGCTGGAGGGGATCTTCGACGAGAAGGTCTTCACGGTCTCCTTCGTCAGCAACACCGTCATCGCCGCGCTGATCGTCTTCCTCGGGGACAAGCTCGGCGTCGGCTCGCAGCTGTCCACCGGCGTCGTGGTCGTCCTCGGCATCCGGATCTTCTCCAACGCCGCGGCCATCCGGCGGAAGCTGTTCGGCGCGTGACCGGCGGCGAGGCCACACGGCGCGACGAGGCGCCACCGGGCGGCGAGCAGATACCGGAGGACGAGCAGGCCCAGGAGGACGAGCAGGCCCGGGGAGAAGAGCAGGCCCAGGAGAAGGAGCAAGTCGGACCGGGGCCCGGAGGCCTGCGCGCCCTCGCCGATCTGCTGCGCCCGCGCGTCAGCCCGGGGCAGCTCGTCGGCGGGCTCCTGTGCCTGGTGCTGGGGTTCGCGGTCGCCGCCCAGGTGCGCTCGACCGAACGCGACACCACGTTCGCCACCGCGCGGCAGGACGAGCTCGTCGGCATCCTGGCTGACCTGGGCCAGCGCTCCGAGCGCCTGAGAGGCGACCTGCGCGACCTGGAGGAGACGAAGGCCCGGCTGGAGCGGGACGCCGAGGGCGGGACGGCCCTGCAGGAGGCGCGCGAGCGGGCGACCGCCTACGGCCTGCTCGCGGGCACGCTCCCGGCCGAGGGCCCCGGCATCGAGCTGCGCATCGACGATCCCGGCCGCGGGGTGAAGGCCCTCAACCTGCTGGACGCCCTGGAGGAGCTCCGCGACGCGGGCGCCGAGGTCATCCAGGTCGGCGACGTGCGCGTCGGCGTCGACACCCACTTCCTGGACGAACGCGACGGCATCCGCGCGGACGGCAGGCTCCTCACCGCCCCGTACCGGTTCCTGGCGATCGGCGACCCGCACACGATGACGACGGCGCTGGGCATCCCGGGCGGCCTCGTCCGCACGCTGGAGGGCGCCGGGGCCCACGTACTGATCACCCGGCGCGCGAAGGTGGCCGTCGGCGCGGTACGGTCTCCCTAGAGGGGACGGGGACGGTCGACCGACCGCCGGGCCGGGACGTCGTGATCGCGGCGGTCCGCGCGGCGGCATGGACCTGCGATCATCGGCGAATGTAGTTTGGTGCAGCCGGTTCACCGTTCCAGTTGACCCCTCGGGCAATACCCGCGTAAGTTGCGGCGACCGTCGTGTGAGCGGGCGGTGAGTTGGACCGTGGCCGGGGGCGGGTCCCCGGCGTGGGTTGGGTGAAGGATGCGCGTGGCGCAGGCGGTCCCCGCTACGGCGGGCGGTCCGCGGGCGGCACGCCGATGGTAGGAGGCCGAGCCGATCGATGCCGAGCGTCTACTGCACGCAGTGCGGTCACGCCAACCCGGATGATGCCCGCTTCTGCTCGAACTGCGGCACTCCGCTGAGGAGTTCGGCGCCGCCGCCTCCCCGGGAGTCGCCTGGCGAGTCCACGTCCACGATCTCCATCGGGGGGTTCGAGGCGCTGGACACCGACGCCGGCGCCGAGGAGCCGGTCGGGCCCGACCAGATGGCGATGGAGGCGCTCCCCCCGGGAACCGCGCTGCTCGTCGTCAAGCGCGGACCCAACGCCGGCAGCCGCTTCCTGCTCGACAAGGACCGCACGTCCGCCGGACGGCACCCCGAGAGCGACATCTTCCTGGACGACGTCACCGTCTCCCGCCGGCACGCCGAGTTCGCCCGGCAGGGCGGTGTGTTCTCCGTCCGCGACACCGGCAGCCTCAACGGCACCTACGTCAACCGGCAGCGGATCGACCAGGCCGGGCTGTCGGGCGGCGACGAGGTCCAGATCGGCAAGTTCCGGCTGGTGTTCCTGACCAATCCGGCCCACGGCTGACGGAACGCGGCGAGGTCGCGGCGAACGATGGGAGGGCCCTTGAGCGCGGAGCCGGCCCCGTCCCCGATGACCATCGGGGACGTCCTCGGGCTGCTCAGGCCCGAGTTCCCCGACATCACCATCTCCAAGATCCGCTTCCTGGAGTCCGAGGGGCTCGTCGAGCCCGAGCGCAGCCCGTCCGGCTACCGCAAGTTCGGCGAGGCCGACGTCGAGCGCCTGCGGTACGTCCTCACCGCGCAGCGCGACCACTACATGCCGCTGCGCGTCATCAGGCAGCACCTCGAGGCGCGCGACCGCGGCGAGAGCGTCCCGCCGCTCGGTGACCGCCGCCCCGGCCCCGCCGCGCCGGACCGGCGGCGCCCCCGCACGCTCGTGGCCGCCGACACCACCGCGCCGGACCCCGCCGTCCGGCTCACCCGCCGCCAGCTCCTGGACGGCGCCGGCATCGACGAGGCCCTCCTCGCGCGCCTGGAGGAGTACGGCCTCGTCCGCCGGACGGGCGCGCACTACGAGGGCGAGGCGCTGAACATCGCGCGCGTCGCGGCCGCGCTCGGCGAGTTCGGCTTCGAGGTCCGGCACCTGCGCGCCGTCAAGGCGGCCGCCGACCGGCAGGTCGGCCTGATCGAGCAGATGGTCGCGCCGCAGCTGCGCCGCCGCAGCCGCGGCGCGCACGAGCAGGCCGCCGAGACGGCGCGTGAGATCGCCGCGCTGTCGGTCCGGCTGCACGCCGCGCTGGTCGGCGCGGGTCTGCGCGAGAGCCTCGACCACTGATCGCGCGGCCGTGGAGGTTTTTGCCGCCCCCCGTGCGCCGCGAGCTGTCCGAGCCTGGGTGTACGTTGGCTACATGGTTCGGTCAGGAATCGATCCGCTGCACATGGTGATCGAGACAGCGAGAACCAGCAGGGAGCCGCAGTGAAGCAGATGGAGGTCGTCGGCGTCCGGGTCGAGATGCCCTCCAATCAGCCGATCGTCCTGTTGAAGGAGACGGAGGGCGATCGCTACCTGCCCATCTGGATCGGGGCGGTCGAAGCGACCGCGATCGCCTTCGCCCAGCAGGGGGTGCTGCCCGCCCGGCCCCTCACCCACGACCTGTTCCGCGACGTGCTGGACGCCCTGAGCGTCCAGCTCCGCACCGTCAACATCACCGCGCTGCGCGAAGGGATCTTCTTCGCCGACCTCATCTTCTCCAACGGCGTCGAGGTGAGCGCCCGCCCGTCCGACTCCATCGCCCTCGCCCTGCGCACCGGCGCCACGATCTTCGCCAGCGAGGACGTCCTGGAGGAGGCCGGCGTGGCCATCCCCGACGAGCAGGAGGACGAGGTCGAGAAGTTCCGCGAGTTCCTCGACACGATCTCCCCGGAGGACTTCGGCCGCGCCGGATAGGCCGCCCCCACGCCGGACGGGCCGCCCCTGCGCCCACCCCGAGGTGGGCGATTCCCGTGGCGTATGTCACTCTGGAGTGCGAGTTCATGCCATGGGGCGAATGGTCGCCCATTGCGCCGGACCTGGCGGTTTTTGCGGGGGAACCATCGGGGTATGGACTGCGTGGGTGGCGAAGGTGCGCAGTTTGCCCACGTGAAGCCGGTTCATCCGGGCATGCGACGCGCCGACGGTGAACGTTGACCACACCCTGACCGGCACCTACCGTGCTGGTGGAACACCCGTGGTGTAATTCGTCAAACCCCCTTGACGAACCGCCGCGGGATGATAGAAGCCGGAGGTCCGCGTGGCGGTGAGCAGCGGCGAGGGCAAGGCGACCCCCGACAGGCGCGTGGCGTCCCGCCGTGCCGGAGAGCAGGGTCTGCTCTTCGACACCCAGGTGTCGGTGCCGCCGGAGGATGTCGGCTACCGCGGCCCGACGGCGTGCGCCGCGGCGGGGATCACCTACCGGCAGCTCGACTACTGGGCCCGCACGAAGCTGGTCGAGCCCAGCGTGCGGTCGGCGCAGGGGTCCGGCAGCCAGCGGCTGTACAGCTTCCGCGACGTCCTGGTCCTGAAGGTCGTCAAGCGGCTCCTGGACACCGGCGTCTCGCTGCAGCAGATACGCACGGCCGTCTCCCACCTGCGCGACCGCGGCGTCCAGGACCTCGCCCAGATCACCCTGATGAGCGACGGCGTCAGCGTCTACGAGTGCACCTCGCCCGACGAGGTCGTCGACCTCCTCCAGGGCGGGCAGGGCGTGTTCGGCATCGCGCTCGGACGGGTGTGGCAGGAGGTGGAGGGCAGTCTGGCGGAGCTGCCCGCTGAACGCGCCTCCACCGGCGACGACGACCCCGCCGGACAGCACCACGACGAACTGGCCGACCGGCGGCGCGCCCGCCGCACCGGCTGAGGCCGGGCCTCAGAGCGCCTCCTTGCGCTGCAGGAAGGCGAACGCCCCCCACCCCGGCAGGACCGGCAGCCACAGCGTCAGGAGCCGGTAGAGCAGCACCGCCGACGTGGCCGTCTCCGCCGTCAGCCCCGAGATCGTCAACGCCAGCGTGAGCGCGCCCTCGACGGCCCCGAGCCCGCCCGGCGTCGGCGCCGCCGACCCGACCGCGTTGGCGGTGAGGAACACCAGCACCACCGTCGTCCACGGCAGCGACCCGCCGAACGCCCGGACCGACGCGTCGAGGCACAGCGTGAACGCCAGCGTCAGCAGCAGGGTTCCGCCCATCCCGGTGGACAGCTTCTTCGGCGACTGCAGCACGTCCACCAGGCGCGGCACCACGCCGGAGAACATGGCCCTCAGCCGGGAGGCGACCACCCTCCGCACCCGCGGCACCGTCAGCGCGAGCCCCGCGAGCAGCCCCAGGCCGAGCACCGCGAGGACGATCGTCCGGGACGGGGCCAGGTCCTGCGTCGCCTTCGCCGTCGAACCGGTCAGGAACCCGAACAGCACCAGCAGCAGGATGTGGGTGACCATCCCCACGAGCTGGGAGGCGCCCACGCTCGCGACGGCGAGGGCGGGCCGGACGCCCGAGCGCTGCAGGTAGCGCGTGTTGACGGCGACGCCGCCTACGGCCGCCGGCGCGACCAGCTTCACGAACGACGCCGCCAGCTGCACCAGGACCGTCCGCCACAGCGGCAGCCGCTCGGGGACGAACCCCATCAGCATGAACGCGGCGGCGACATAGGTGAGCGCCGCCGCCCCGAGGGCCGCCGCCACCCAGTGCCAGCTCGCCGTGGCCGCCAGACGGCCGATGTCCAGGCTCGTCACCTGCGGGATGACGATGTACGCCGCGACCGACAGCGCCACGATGCTGACGATGGTCCGGGGCCGGAACCGCTCCAGCTTGGCCGGGGGCGCCTCCGTCTCCGGCTTCAGCCGGACGATCTGCTCCCGGATGCGGGTCAGCAGGTCCTTGTGGCGCCGCAGCGCGGTGCGGGTCTCCCGCGACAGCGCCACCCGCTGGAGCAGCGGCACCGCCCCGCCGAGGGCCTCCTCGCCCAGCACCGGCGCCGCGGTCCGCACCGCCCGCTCCGGCCCCGTGCGCAGCGCCAGGGTCGTGAGCAGCTGCGCGAGGTCCAGGCGCAGCGCCAGGTCGCCGGCCGCGGTCTCCCCGGACCGCAGGTCGGTGAGGTAGGCGAGGCCGTCGTCGCCGACCAGGACCGCCTCGCCCTCCAGCCGCCGGTGCGCGAGCCGCCCCGCCTGCAGGGACCGGAACTGCCGCCACACGTCCGCCAGCAGCTCGTCGGTGACCTCCCCGTCGGGGACGTCCCCGAGCCGCCGCCCCGGGACGTGCTCGTAGGCCAGCAGCGCCGCCTCGGTGCCGACCTCGCACGTGCCGACGAGCCGCGGCGTCCGGGCGCCCGCGGCGTCCACCGCGTACGCCATCAGCGACTCCAGTTCCAGGGACCGGCGCAGCGACCGCAGCGTCCGCCCCGTCGTGGCGCCGCGCAGCCGCAGCAGCCGCCAGACCCGGTACAGCAGCCCGGCGGTCTGCTGGTCGCGGTCCAGGACGCGGACCTCGATGTCCCAGTCGCCGTGCGCCCCCCGGCCCGCCGGGAGCCGGGCGCCGTACCCGTCCTGGGGGCAGGAGGCGAGGGCGACGCCGTAGCGGCGGCTCTCGTCGGCGGCGTGCGCGTCGTCCAGGCGCGCCCCCCGCTGCGGGCGCAGGCCGAGCCGTTCGAGCGCGGCCACCACGGCCGCGCCGGACGGGCGCGGGTTCGGCGTCCCGACCGCGTAGAGGGTGCCGTGGCCGATGGCGCGGCCCAGCAGGTAGGTGGCCGCCAGCGCGGCGACGGAGGCGTAGGACGCGGTCAGCCCCGTCAGCGCCGCCAGCCCGATCATGGTCCAGGTCGCGGCCTGCCAGCGGGCGCGGCCCGCCATCCCGACCGCGCTGACGAACGCGATCACCGGGGCGATGTCGGTGTGCACCGGCGCGGTCTCGGTGCCGCCCCAGATCAGCGAGTCGAGCACGCCGCCCGGCGCGGCCCGCACCACCAGGTCGTCCAGGCCCACCGTGACGCCGAAGGCGATCATCGCGGCCAGCAGGGCGATCGCGACGCGCATGCCGTCCTTGTGGAACAGCCGCTCGATCGCGAACGCGATCGGGACGGCCAGCACCCCGAAGCTGGACACCAGCGTCGCCAGCGTCAGCAGCGGCCGCGGCGCGTGCGCGGTGCCCTGCGCGATGTCGGTCTGCAGGCCGTGGGTCGTCTGCTGCGCGATCGACACCAGCAGCATCACCGCCGCCAGCCCCACCACGGACGCCGCGAACCGGATGGCGTCGGAGGGCCGGCGGATCCGGTACGGCTGGGCGGGCTCGTCGACGGGCGCGGCCGCGGCGGCGCCCTGCGCCGGGCGCACCGCGCCGTCGTGGGTCTGTGTCACGCCGTACCGCCGCCCTGACCATCCGCCATCGTGATCAGCGTCCCAGACCCGGCGGCGCGCCGTCGAGTCGCGGGGCCGCCGCCGGGACGCGCGTCCATCCCGCAGCCTCATCTCCCCGCCCCCGTGCGGCCCGGAACCGTCGCGTCCCAGGTGAGTCAGCACATGGTACTCGCCGGTACGGCCCCGGCGCCCGGCGGCGCGGCCCCTTGCGGCGGGCCGGAACGACGTCGCGGACGCGCCTTTGGGTAGGGTTCGACCTAGGACATGCCGTCGACCCTGTGCGGGAGAGACCCCACGCCGCCAGCGTGGGGCGCCGAAGGGGCAACCTCCCCGGAACCTCTCAGGCAAAAGGACCGCGCGGGCGAGGCACCTCTGGAAAGCAGGCGCCGGTCCCCCCACGGGGGCGGGCGGCTCACCGAAGGGGAAACCCCGCCGCGCGGGTGAAGCTCTCAGGTGCCGATGACAGAGGGGGAGACCGGCCCGCCGGCCAGCGCCGGCGGCGCACCTGAGCGACCGCAGCAGCCAGGAGGCCCTCCATGACCGCCCAGTTCTTCGCCCCCGTGGCCGCGCCGCAGCATCCGCGGTCGGCGTTCGCCGACCGGCATGTGGGCCCCTCGCCGGACGACCAGGCGAGGATGCTGGCCGCCATCGGCTACTCCGGCGCCGAGGCGCTGATCGACAAGGCGGTCCCCGCCGCGATCCGCACGTCCCGGCCGCTGGACCTGCCGCCCGCGCTGAGCGAGACGGCCGCGCTGGACCGGCTCCGCGAGCTGGCGTCCCGCAACACCGTCCTGACGTCCATGATCGGGCTCGGCTACCACGGGACGACCACGCCCGGTGTGATCATGCGCAACGTGCTGGAGAACCCGGGCTGGTACACCGCCTACACCCCCTACCAGCCGGAGATCTCCCAGGGGCGCCTCGAAGCCCTGCTGAACTTCCAGACGATGGTGGGCGACCTGACCGGGCTGCCCGTCGCGAACGCCTCCATGCTGGACGAGGGCACCGCCGCCGCCGAGGCCATGGCACTCGCGCACCGCGTCTCCAGGCGCAAGGAGCCCGGGACGTTCCTCGTGGACGCCGACGCCCTCCCGCAGACGATCGAGGTCGTCCGGACCCGCGCGATCCCGCTCGGCATCGAGGTCGTCATCGCCGACCTGTCCGGCGGCCTCCCGGACGGCGACTTCTTCGGCGTGCTGCTGCAGTACCCGGGCGCGTCCGGCGCCGTCCGCGACCTGGAACCGGTCATCGCGCAGGCCCACGAGCGCGGCGCCAAGGCCGTCGTCGCGGCCGACCTGCTCGCGCTGACGCTGCTCCGCCCGCCCGGCGAGTCCGGCGCCGACATCGCGGTGGGCTCCGCGCAGCGGTTCGGCGTCCCCTACGGGTTCGGCGGCCCGCACGCCGGCTACATGGCGGTCGGCGAGGGCATCCAGCGCCAGCTCCCCGGGCGGCTCGTCGGCGTGTCCGTCGACGCGGACGGCGCCACCGCCTACCGGCTGGCGCTGCAGACCCGCGAGCAGCACATCCGCCGCGAGAAGGCCACCAGCAACATCTGCACCGCCCAGGTCCTGCTCGCCGTGATGGCGAGCATGTACGCCGTCTACCACGGCCCCGAGGGCCTGGCCGCGATCGCGCAGCGGACGCACCGCCGGGCCGCCGAGATCGCCGCGGGGCTGCGCGCCGGCGGCGTCGAGATCGTGCACGACTCGTTCTTCGACACCGTCCTGGCCCGCGTGCCCGGCCGCGCCGCCCAGATCGTCGCGGCGGCCCGCGAGCGCGGGATCAACCTGCGCCCGGACGGCCCCGACCGGGTCGCGATCGCCTGCGACGAGACGACGCTGCCCGAGCACGTCACGGCCGTGCTGGACGCGTTCGGCGCCGCCGCGGCCGGCGACGTCCCCGAGGCGTTCCCGGACGTCCTGCGCCGCGAGAGCCCCTACCTGACCCACCCCGTCTTCCACGCGCACCGCTCCGAGACCGCGATGCTGCGCTACCTGCGCAGGCTCCAGGACAAGGACATCGCGCTCGACCGCTCCATGATCCCGCTCGGCTCCTGCACCATGAAGCTGAACGCCACCGCCGAGATGGAGCCGATCACCTGGCCCCAGTTCGCCGACCTCCACCCGTTCGCGCCGCTCGACCAGGCGGCCGGCTACGTCGAGCTGATCGGCGAGCTGGAGGGCTTCCTCGCCGAGATCACCGGGTACGCCAGGGTCTCCGTCCAGCCGAACGCCGGCTCCCAGGGCGAGCTGGCCGGCCTGCTCGCCATCCGCGGCTACCACGCCTCCCGCGGCGAGGAGCACCGCGACGTCTGCCTGATCCCCTCCTCGGCGCACGGCACCAACGCCGCCAGCGCCGTCATGGCCGGGATGCGGGTCGTCGTCGTCACGTGCGACGAGGGCGGCAACGTCGACCTCGACGACCTGCGCGCCAAACTCGCCGCGCACGGCGACCGGCTCGCGGCGATCATGGTGACCTACCCGTCCACGCACGGCGTCTTCGAGGAGACGATCACCGAGGTGTGCGCGGCCGTGCACGAGGCCGGCGGCCAGGTCTACGTCGACGGCGCCAACCTCAACGCGCTCGTCGGCCTGGCCCGCCCCGGCGAGTTCGGCTCGGACGTCTCCCACCTCAACCTGCACAAGACGTTCTGCATCCCGCACGGCGGCGGCGGCCCCGGCGTCGGCCCGATCGGCGTCCGCGAGCACCTGGCCCCGTTCCTGCCCAACCACCCGCTGCGCGAGGAGGCCGGCCCCGGCACGGGCGTCGGCCCCATCTCCGCGGCCCCGTGGGGATCGGCCGGCATCCTGCCGATCTCCTGGGCCTACATCGCGATGATGGGCCCCGACGGCCTGCGCGCAGCGACCGAGGGCGCCATCATCGGCGCCAACTACCTCGCCGCCCGCCTCGCCCCGCACTACCCGATCCTCTACACCGGCCGCAACGGCCTCGTCGCGCACGAGTGCATCGCCGACCTCCGCAAGATCACCAAGGAGACGGGGGTCACCGCCGAGGACGTCGCCAAGCGCCTCATCGACTACGGCTTCCACGCCCCCACCCTCTCCTTCCCCGTCGCCGGCACCCTGATGATCGAGCCCACCGAGTCCGAGGACCTCGCCGAACTCGACCGCTTCTGCGACGCCATGATCGAGATCCGCCGGGAGATCCAGCGCGTCGCCGACGGCGGCTACGACGCCGACGACAACCCCCTCAAGAACGCCCCCCACACCGCCGCCTGCCTCGTCTCCGACGACTGGAAGCACGCCTACACCCGCGAGGAGGCCGCCTACCCCCTCCCGTCCCTCCGGGAGAACAAGTACTGGCCCCCCGTCCGCCGCATCGACCAGGCCTACGGCGACCGCAACCTCGTCTGCTCCTGCCCGCCCCCCGAAGCGTTCGAGGACTGAATTGGATTGTGGTTGTTCTGGGTGAGGCGCCTGGGGGCGCCTCACCCAGAACAACCACGTGCGATCGCTGTGTTTATTGCAGTGCTCTCCTCCTTCGGGCCTGGCGGCCCTCCATCGTCGGGCACCGCGTGCGATCGCTGGCATCGCTTCGACTCGCCTGGCGGCTCGCTGCGCGATCAGGTTCTCGCTTTGCTCGAACCTGCCTTCGGACGCGATCGCGGTGGTTCGGGTCGCTGGTGGCTTGGGGGTGGGCTGGGCGCCGTTCACGTCGTCTTGATGGTCGGCGATGATCGCGCGGGCCTGGGGGCCGCCGGTTGGGTGCTGTCGCGCGTGGCGCCGGGCTTGGCGGGGCGCGGGGGCGGCACGGGCGATGGATTTGTGATCTTGCTTGGGTTTTGGGTGTCGTCGCGGGACGGGGGCGGCGCGGATCGCTACGCTCTTTGCGGACCCCGACCCCCAGAGGGCAGAAGAGCGATGATCGAGTCTCCGGACGCGGTATCCGACGACGCGGCGCGACTGTGCGAGGAGGCCCGCGGCCTCGCCGAGGACGGTGAGGCCGAGCGGGCCGCACTGCTGTTCGAGAGGGTGCTCGCACTGGGCGACACCCCGTTCCGGGCGCGGGCGGCGCTGGGGCTGGCGGTCGTCCTCGACGACGCCGGGCACGTCGAGCGCGCCCGGGAGGCCGACCGGGCCGCGATCGCCACCGCCGACCCCGAGTACGGGCCGCGCGCCGCCTACCACCTGGCGCTCACCCACGAACGGGCCGGCGAGCAGGAGCGGGCGGCGCCCGCCTGGCGGGTCGTGGTCGACTTCGGCAACCCCGCCTACCTGCCGCCCGCCCACCTGGCCCTCGCCCGGATCGCCGACGACGCCGGCGACTTCGACACCGCCCGCGGCCACTGGGAGGCGGTGATCGCGACCGGGGACGCCGAGTACGGGCCGCCCGCCGCGCACGACCTGGCCCAGCGGCTGCTGGAGCGCGACGAGCCCGCCCGGGCCCAGCGAGCCCTGACCGCCGGGCTCAAACTGATCGACCGGGGCACCGACCCCTACGCGTACGGCAGGCTCGCCGTCGCGCTCGGCATCTCCTACCTCGACCAGGCGATCGGCGCGTTCGGCGCGGCGCTGGGGGAGGAGCCGACCGACCCGGAGGTCGGGCCGCTGGCCACCGAGCTGCTCGCGCGGACGCTGCCGCTGCGGGGGCGGGGCGCCGAGGCGGGCGAGGTGTGGCGGCGGGGGCTCGCCGAGCCCGGCACCGCCGGGCAGGTGCGGGCGCGGCTGCGCCGCGACTTCGGCGACTCCGACGACGACGGCGACCTGTGGTGGGAGCCGGTCGTCGAGCACGCCGTGTCCGACGGGACGCTCCCCGCCCTCGCCGGCGAGGCGTTCGGCGCCCTCGACCACATGTACGCGCTGCTCGCCGTCCGGTACGCCGAGCGCCGGGCGGGCGACGCCCGCGAGACCCTCGGCAGTGCCGTCCGGGTGCCGGGCGGCTACGCGTGGGGGCCGCTGCTGCACGAGAGCTTCGCCGAGCGGTTCCGCCTGGCGACCGGCTCGGCCGCCCCGGACCTGACCGAGGGCTAGGCGGTTTTTTCGCAGTCCCGGCCACTTCGCTCGCCTGGCGGCTCGCTGCGTGACCGTGCCTGGGCGAACGCGGCATCGCTTCGCGATCTGCCCGGTTCCGCTCGCCTCCGGCCTCGCTACACCGGGCAGTTCACGCGTTCGCGCGCGCTTCGAGACAGGCGCTAGCCGGCGATGGCGCGCTCGGCGATCACCTTGGTGATGCGGGCGCGGACGAGGTACTCGGTGGGGACGGCGTTGCGCCGCCCGAACTCCTCGGCCCGGTCGGCGCCCATGTAACGGCCGCCGATGACCGTCGCCCAGCGCAGCACCTCGTCCAGGTCCTCGACGAGGGACGCCTCGGCCTGGATCAGCACGTACGAGTACGGCGGCGTCTGGTCGTCGACGCACACGGACAGGCGCGGGTCGCGGGCGAGAACGCGGCCCTTGACGCTCTGGCGGCCCGTGTTGAACAGCAGGTCGTCGCCGTCGAGGACGAACCAGATCGGCGTCACGTGCGGCGTCCCGTCCTTGCGGGTCACAGCGGCCTTGCCCGTCCGGGTGCCCTCCATGGCGAACGCGCGCCACTCGCTGTCGGTCATCGTCTCCATAGGCCCAGTCTGCCGCACGGCCCCTCCGCGGCCGCCGCTACCGTGAGTCATATGAAGGTCGCGACGGTGCATGGGCCCGCCGAGGTGCTGCTGGACGAGGTAAAGGATCCGGCGTTCCTGCTGGTGCTGACGCACGGCTCGAACGGGGGAGTGGAGGCGCCCGACCTGCTGGCGGTGCGGGCGGAGGCGTTGCGGCTCGGCGGCGCCGTCGCGCGGGTGACGCAGCCGTTCCGGCTCGCCGGGCGGCGGGCGCCCGGCCCGGCGGCCAAGCAGGACGAGGCGTGGCTGGAGATCGTCGCGGTCCTGCGCGAGAGATTCGGGGACGTCCCGCTGGTGCAGGGCGGCCGCAGCAACGGGGCGCGGGTGGCGTGCCGGACGGCGGCGGCAGCCGGAGCGGCGGGCGTGGTGGCGCTGGCGTTCCCGCTGCACCCGCCGGGCAGGCCGGAGAAGACCCGCGTGGACGAGTTGCGGTCGGCGGGGGTGGAGGTCCTCGTCGTCAACGGCGACCGCGACCCGTTCGGCGTGCCCGCCCCCGTGGACGCGGCGGAGGTCGCGGTCCTGCCGGGAGAGCGGCACGACCTCGGCAAGGATCCCGCGGCGGTCGGCCGGGCCGTGGAGCCTTGGCTCAGACGTTGGACGGCCCGTCCGGTGCGGACGGGCCGGAAGTAGGGTCGCTCCGGGCCCGGTGCGGGCCCAGAGGCCGGTGGTGGGCGGGCGTGCCCCCGAGGATGATCACCCGTTTGAACTAGTCCCCCGTGGAGACCGCTCAAGCGGCGGACGTGGCCTGCGCGTCCGTCGGCCGGTGCGGCGCGATGACTCCCCCGTCGGGCAGCAGCTCACCGGTGTCCTCGAACAGCACGACTCCGTTGCACAGCAGGCTCCACCCCTGCTCGGGGTGCGAGGCCAGCGTGCGGGCGGCGTCGCGGTCGGGTGCGTTGTGGGAGGGACAGAGCGGCTGGTGCGGGCACATGGCGTGCCTCCGGTCTCAACTACTGGTCGGTCGTGGTGCTTTCCTGTTCTGACGCACCCCAGTGTGGAGTGGTTCGCCCCCACCGGCCATAGCCCGTTGGGACGGTTGTCCATTGGTACCGGAGTACCGGACGGATGTGATCCCTCCCACTCCGGGGTGCCACGCAGTAGCGTCCCGCCCGCGCGATAACGGACGAAGAACGACACGCCGCCGGAGCCTGAAACCCCTACGATGTTCGGCGGGGGAACGGGCTTTGCAGGGGTTGGGGGAGTGAGGCCGGTGCGGGTCGCGCTGTCCGTCGCGTGCTTCGAGGACGTGCTGTTCCCCGGCACCGCGAAGGCCGTGACCGTGCTGCTGGAGCGGCTCGGGCACGAGGTGGCGTTCCCGCCGGGGCAGACGTGCTGCGGCCAGTTCCACTGGACCGCCGGCTACCACCGCGAGGCCGCCGGGCTCGCCCGGTCCCACGCCGCCGCGTTCGAGGGCTGCGAGGTCGTGGTGGCGCCGTCCGCGTCGTGCGCCGCGACCGTCCGCGCCGACTACCCGAAGATCGCCCGGGCGGCCCGGGACCCCGGCCTGGCGCGCGCCGCCGAGGGCCTCGCCTTCTACGAGCTGACGGAGTTCCTCGTCGACGTCCTCGGGGTCACCGACGTCGGCGCGTACTTCCCGCACCGGGTCACCTACCACCCGTCCTGCCGGTCTCTGCGCACCCTCGGCGTCGGCGACCGGCCGGTGCGGCTGCTGCGCTCGGTGCGGGGCCTCGACCTGGTGGAACTGCCGTCCGCGGGGGAGTGCTGCGGGTTCGGCGGCGCGTTCGCGATGAAGAACGCGGACGTGTCGGTCGCGATGGTGGCCGACAAGGTCCGGCACGTCCGCGACACCGGCGCGGAGGTGGTCTGCGCGGTCGACGACTCGTGCCTGGCCCACATCGGCGGCGCGCTGTCGCGGCTGCGCGGCGGCGTCCGGACGATGCACCTGGCCGAGATCCTCGCGGAGACGGGGCCGGCGTGACGGCCTCCTCTCCGGGGACGACGCCGTCCTCCTCAGGCAGGAGCGGGCCCGTGCCGAGGCCGAAGTTCGCCGCCGCCGCGCGGCCGGAACTGGCCGACACCCGGTCACGCCGCAACCTGCGCGGCGCGACCGCCGCGTTGCGGGGGCGGGAGGCCGCCGCGGCGGCCGGGACCGCCGACTGGGAGGACCTGCGCGAGGCCGGGCGCGCCATCGGGGACGGCGCGCTGCTCGACCTCGACGCCCACCTGGAGGAGCTGGAGCGGGCCGTCACCGAGGCCGGCGGCACCGTGCACTGGGCGGCGGACGCGGCGGAGGCGCGCCTCGTCGTCACCGGCCTGGTCCGCGCCACGGGCGCCAAGGAGGTCGTCAAGGCGGCCTCCGCGACGACCCGGGAGATCGGCCTGAACGACGCGCTGGCCCGCGCGGGCGTGACCGTCCGCGAGACCGGCGTCGCCGAGATGGTCGTGCAGCTCGGCGAGGACGCGCCGTCCCACCTGCTGTCCCCGGCCGCGCACCGCGACCGCGCGGAGATCGCGGAGCTGCTCCGGCGGGCGGTCCCGGGCGCGGGGCCCGGCCTGGCCGACGATCCCGAGGCGCTGGCCGCCGCGGCCCGCACCCACCTGCGCGACCGCTTCCTGCGCGCCCGCGTCGCGGTCACCGGCGCGAACTTCCTGGTGGCCGAGACCGGCACCCTGGTCCTGCTGGAGTCCGAGGGCAACGCGCGGATGTGCCTGACGCTCCCCGAGACGCTCATCAGCATCGCCGGTATCGACAAGGTCGTCCCGACATGGGATGACATGGAGGTGTTCCTTCAGCTCCTCCCGCGCTCGTCGACCGGCGACCGGATGACCCCGTACGTGTCGTCGTGGACGGGCGTGACGCCGGGAGACGGGCCGCGCGCCTTCCACCTCGTCCTGCTCGACAACGGCCGCACCCGCGCCCTGGCCGACGAGGTCGGCCGCGCCGCCCTGCGGTGCATCCGCTGCTCCGCCTGCTCGAACGTCTGCCCCGTCTACGAGCGGACGGGCGGGCGCCCCTACGGGCCCGTCCATCCCGGCCCGATCGGCGCGGTGCTCACCCCGCTGACGCGCGGCGTGGAGAGCGCCGCCGACGCCTCGCTGCCGTACGCGTCCACGCTCTGCGGCGCCTGCGCCGACGTCTGCCCGGTGAAGATCGACATTCCGGACGTGCTGGTTCACCTGCGGGGGAAGGTGGTCGAGTCGCGCCGGCGGCGTCCGGTTCCGACGCCCGAGATGGCGCTGATGCGCGGTCTCGCCTGGACGATGGGCGACCCGCGCCGCCACGAGGCGGCGGTGCGGCGCGGGGTCCGGTGGGCGCGGCTGCTGTCGCGCGGAGGGCGGATCCGCCGCCTTCCCGGCCTGCTCGGCAAGTGGACCGAGGCCCGCGACCTTCCCGCGCCGCCGGCCGAGAGCTTCCGCGGCTGGTGGGACAGGACGCGCGCATGAGCTCGCGCGAGGAGGTGCTGCGCCGGGTCCGCGAGGCGCTCGGCGGGGCCCGCGGCACGAGTTCGCCGGTGCCGCGCGGCTACGCCCGGCGGCTGCCCGCGGCCGACGCCGAGACCCGGGCCGACGTCCTCGCGCTGTTCACCGAGCGGGCCGCCGACAACCGCGCGGCGGTCCGGCACGTCGCCGCGGACGAGGCGGGCACGGCCGTGGCGGCCGCGCTGTGGGGGCGGGAGGCCAAGCAGATCGTCGTCCCGGCCGACCTGCCCTTCGGGTGGCTCGCCGAGCTGGACGGCGTGCGGGCGCTGGCCGACGCCCCGGCTCTCGACCTCGACACGCTCGCCGGGTCGGACGCCGTCGTGACCGGCTGCGCGGTGGCCGTCGCGCAGACGGGCACGGTCGTCCTGGACGGCGGACGGGCGCAGGGCAGGCGGGCGCTCACCCTCGTCCCCGGCCACCACCTGTGCGTGGTGCACGCCGACCAGATCGTCGGAACGGTCCCGGAGGCGGTCGGGCGGCTCGACCCGGCGCGCCCGCTGACGTGGATCAGCGGGCCGTCCGCGACCTACGGCATCGAGACGGCGCGGGTCGAGGGCGCCCACGGCCCACGGCACCTGGAGATCATCCTCATCGAGGACTGACCGGTTCTAGCGCACGCCGCCGAGGACGACGCCGAGGCCCGCGCGGAAGCGGGCGTCCCAGTCGACCGCGCCGCCCTCGCCGCCCTCGCCGGAGGCGATCCGGGCGGCGGCGCCGTCCTCGGCGGTGCCGCGCACCTCGAGGGCCGCGTGGCCGATCACGTAGCCGAGCAGGGTGTGCGCGGCGACGGCCGCGGCGTCCTCGGCGACGCCGCCGCGGCGCAGCACCTCCCGCAGCGAGGCGAGGGTGGCGGTGAGCGCGGCCGGGTTGCGGCGCGTGACGACCAGCGGGAGGACGCCCGCGTGGGCCAGCAGGCGCTCGCGGTAGCCGCCCGCCCACGCCCGCAGGACGTCCTGCCAGCGTCCGGCGGCCGACGTGTCGGCCGGGGCCGCCGCGACGTGCGCGACCAGGCCGTCCAGGAGCTGCTCCTTGCCGCGGGGGAGGTGGTGGTAGATCGCCATCGCCTCGACCTCCAGCGCGTCGCCGAGGCGGCGCATCGTGAGGCGGCCGAGTCCCTGGCCGTCCACGATGTGCAGGGCCGTCTCGATGATCCGCTCGGTGGACAGCGGGGTGCGGTTCTGGGCGTTGATGCTGGGCTGCCTGACCATGAGGAGAGACCTTACTACGTAAAGGGCCGAAGCCGGGTGTCCGCCGCCACAACACGCCGGGACCCCGCGTACGCTTACCTCGATCGAACATTGCACGACCGTCGAGGGAGTACCGCCATGCCACTGGGCCGCCGGGTGAGCAAGGACGTCGCGGAGCCGTACGAGGCCGACCAGCGGCTGGCCGCCGAGTACGACGACCGGCTCGCGGCGGCGGGCGACGCGGAGCGGGCCCTGCGGGACGCGCAGGCGGCCGGCGCCGCCGAGCCGGAACTGGGCGAGCTGACGGTCGCGTTCGACAGGGCGATGACGGACGTGCTCGCCGCCGCCGAGGCGGCCGAGCGGGTCGCGATGGGCCCGAAGGTGTACTCGACGCAGGCGCAGGACGCCAAGACGCGCCGCGCCGCCGAGATCGCCTACCGCAAGGCCAAGGCGCGCCCGGCGGTGCGCCCGTGGACGGACGAGGTCGACCGGCTGCGCACGGCGCGCGAGGCGCACCGGCTGAGCTTCAGGACGCGGCCCGCGGCGAGCGTGTGAGCCGCCGCCGACGCGCGGCGACACAGCGTCACCGGGTGGCACGGGCCACCGAACTTTGAGAGTCTGCCCTCTCTGGGGAACGCCGGGGGTGCCCGCGCCGCACGTCGCGCCAGCGTGACGCGCGGCGGCACGTCCCGGCGGTGAGGGCACAGGGTGCTCTGGACGTTGGGGGATGTCACGTGGAGCGCACGCCGCCGGACCGGTGCCGCGTACTGGAGTCCTACCAGGACGGGGTGAAGGCGGTCCGCTCCCTGGCGGAGACCGTCGCGGACTGGGACGTGCCGACGCCCTGCGCCGACTGGCAGCTGATCGACCTGGCGGGGCACCTGCGGTGCGTCGCGGAGAACTTCCTGGAGTATCTCCAGGACGCGCCCGACAGCAGGCTGGCGAAGCTGTTCGCGCAGGACGCGGCCACGGCGGTGCTGATCAGGCAGCAGGCCCGGCAGAACGCGGCGGAGCTGGCGGTGCTGCCGCCCGAGCCCGGCCCGGAGCGGATCCTGGCGTTCGGGGTCTCGGCGGGGGCCTACGCCGACCTGCTGCCCGACATGTGGGACCGGACGCATCTGATCTACCGGGGGACCAAGTACACGGTCGGCGACCACGCGGGCGCGGCGTGCGTGGAGTGGCACCTGCACGCCTGGGACCTGGCCCGTGCGATCGGGGCCGACTACCGGCCGCGCGACCCTGACCTGCTGGTGTCGGCCTGGCACTGGGGCGTCCCGCACCTGCCGCTGGAGCCGGGGGACTCGTGGGAGGCGGTGCTGCGCTCCTCGGGCCGCTCGCCGCGGTGGCCGGACCCCTCGGAGGGGCCCGGCCGGGCGCGGCGGCGGCGTTCGGGGCGGCAGTCCTCCGTCAGACGCCCGCCGGCCTCCCCGGGCGGGGCCGCAGGTAGACCAGCCAGGTGAGCGCGCAGCACACGGCGTAGAAGGCGATGAACGCGACGTAGGCGCCGTCGCCCGTCCCGTAGGTCAGGAACGACTGCCGGAACACGATGTTGACCAGCACGCCGCCGAACGCGCCGACGGCGCCCGCGATGCCGATCAGCGCTCCGGCGAGGCGGCGGGCCTCGTGCTCGGCGGCGGCCGGGTCGCCGCCGGCCGCGACGCCGGCCTGGCCCTTCGCCCTGAAGATCGCCGGGATCATCTTGTAGGTGGACCCGTTGCCGAGGCCGCTGAAGGCGAACAGCAGCACGAAGCCGGTGAGGAACAGCGCGAGGGACCCCAGCCGCGAGGCGGTGAGCACGAGGACCGCCGAGACGGCCATCGCCACGAACGTCGCGAAGGTGACCCTCGCGCCGCCGAGCCGGTCGGCGAGCCACCCGCCGGCGGGGCGGATCACGGACCCGAGCGCGGGGCCGAGGAAGGTCAGGTAGGCGGCCTTGATCGGGGTGTCGAACTCGGCCTTGAACTGCACCTGCAGGACCTGGCCGAACGCGAAGCCGAACCCGATGAACGACCCGAAGGTGCCGATGTAGAGCACCGACATGATCCAGGTGTGGGCGTCCCCGCAGACGTCGCGCATGGCCCGCCTGTCGTTGCGGGCGTGCGCGAGGTTGTCCATGCCGAGCGCGGCGCCGAGGGCGGCGAGGACGATGAACGGGATGTAGACGCCCGCGACGAGGCCGGGGTGGTCCTTGCCCGCGGTGGCGAGGACGGCCAGCCCGACGAGCTGGACGACGGCGACGCCGAGGTTGCCACCGCCCGCGTTGATGCCGAGCGCCCACCCCTTGAGCCGCTGGGGGTAGAACGCGTTGATGTTCGCCATCGAGGACGCGAAGTTGCCGCCGCCGACGCCCGCGACGGCCGCCAGGACCAGCAGCGTGGTGAAGGAGACGCCGGGCTCGATGAGGACGGCGGCCAGCCCCGCCGGGACGAGCAGCAGCGTGGCGCTGAGGATCGTCCAGTTGCGGCCGCCGAACCGGGCGACGGCGAGGGTGTAGGGGATGCGCAGCGCCGACCCGATGAGCGCCGGGACGGCGGTGAGCGTGAACTTTCCGGCCGGGTCGATCCCGTAGGCGGGGCCGAGGAACAGCACGAGCACCGACCACAGCGTCCACACCGAGAACCCGATGTGCTCGGAGAAGATCGAGAACACGAGGTTGCGGCGGGCGGTCCGGGCCCCGCCGGCGGCCCAGAAGGCGGGGTCCTCGGGGTGCCAGTCGTCGATCCAGCGGCCCTTGCGCGGTCGGGCGCGCTCGGTTCGCGCGGCTTCGGTGGTGGCGGTCATCAGGCGGTCTCCTTGGGTCGCTCGGACGGCCCGACCGTAGGAATCCGGGGTTTCGCGCGTGTGTGACCGGTCATACGGCAGTGATAACTCCGCTGCACAGCGTGTCCCGCCCGCTGTGAGGCGCGGGTAGACCCGGGTTCGCCCGGGTAGGCACCGAAGGCGAGGCGGCGGGGGAACGGAGACGCTGACTATGGGAACCTGCGAGGTCTGCGGGAACGAGTACGCGATGGCGTTCGAGGTGCACGCGCAGGGCGAGGTGCACACGTTCGACTCGTTCGAGTGCGCGGTCACCAAGATGGCGCCGATCTGCGAGCACTGCCAGTGCCGCATCATGGGCCATGGCGTGGACGTGGGCGGGCACTTCTACTGCTGCGCCCATTGCGCCCACGCGGCCGAGCCCGAACGCGCCCGCACGATCCAGGACGCCGTGACCGTGTAGGGAGCGGTGTCTTCACACGCGTGGTGCGGGTGTAGGCGAAGGTGCCGGTGCGACCGCCCGGCCCGGGCTCAGGCGCGGGCGGTCCCGAACGCCTGCTCGCGGCCGTCCTCCAGGTAGACGGCGTTGCCGGCGGCCATGGCGCGGAGGCTGGGCTCCATCCGGCGCGACACGTGCGGCGGGGCGAGCTCGGGGACCTTCTCGGGAGCCACGAGGATGTGGTCGGACAGCTCCTCGGGCGGCAGCCGGATCGCCGCGATCTCCGCGCCGGTGATGGTGCCGCCGAACACGAAGACGTTCACCGCGTCGACGCCGTCGTCGCGCGGGGACCCCCAGTCGACGCAGGCCAGCCCGTGCAGCCGGGGGACGAGGCCGAGCTCCTCCTCGCATTCGCGCACGCACGCCGACAGCGGGGACTCGTCGGCCTCGATCACCCCGCCGGGCAGGAACCAGCCCTCGCTGTAGGTGGGCTTGACCAGCAGCACCCGCCCCAGGTCGTCCAGCAGCAGGGCCGCCGCGGCGCCGCGGGCCCGCGGCAGGGAGGCGTAGTAGGCAAGGTCGGGCAACATGCTCCGAGGTTAATTGTGATCACCCCGGGCCGGTTCCGGCCGCCGCGGGGCGGGGGCCGCATCCGTCCGCGGGATCGCCGGGCCACCGCGAATCCGTTCGGCAACCGGGCAAAAGGCAACGAATAGGCCATGACAGGGATCGACAACGCTTGACACGCGTTCGTCAAGGCGTGTCGCGATCCCGCGGGGCGAATCCTTGACATCGAGGGGCGTACGGCGTGAACGCCATTTAACGCCGGGGTCACACCCGGGACTCGGCGGCGAAACCGGGCACGCCGAGTCTCGGCGGATGGCCGCGACTCCCACGCACTGCCCGTACTGCGCGCTGCAGTGCGGCATGTCCCTGCACGACGGCGGCTCGGAGCCCCTGCGGGTGGAGCCGCGCGACGACGTGCCGGCCAACGCCGGCGGGCTCTGCCAGAAGGGGTGGACGGCGGCCGAGCTGCTCACCGTCCCCGACCGGCTGACCGCGCCGATGATGCGCCGCGGCCGGGACGCGCCGCTGGAGCCGTGCGGCTGGGACGAGGCCCTCGACCGGATCACCGCCGAGATCGGCCGGCTGCGCGGGCTGCACGGGCCGGACTCCGTCGCGGTGTTCGGCGGCGGCGGGCTGACCAACGAGAAGGCGTACCAGCTCGGCAAGTTCGCGCGGATCGCCCTCGGCACCTCCCAGATCGACTACAACGGGCGGTTCTGCATGTCGTCGGCCGCCGCGGCGTCCGGGCGGGCGTTCGGCATGGACCGCGGCCTGCCCGGCCCGGTCACCGACCTCGCGGCGTCCGGCGCGGTCCTGCTCGCGGGCGGCAACGTCGCCGAGACGATGCCGCCGTTCATGCGGCACCTGGCGCGGATGCGCGAGGGGGGCGGCGCCCTCATCGTCGTGGACCCGCGCCGCACCGCCACCGCGCGGCAGGCCGACCTGCACCTGCAGCCGACGCCCGGGACCGACATCGCCCTTGCCAACGGGCTGCTGCACCTGGCGCTCGCCGAGGGCCTGGCCGACGAGGAGTACATCGCGGCCCGCACCACCGGGTTCGACGCCGTCCGCACGGTCGCCAACGCCTACTGGCCCGACCGCGCCGAGCGCATCACCGGCGTGCCCGTGCCGCTGATGCGCGAGGCCGCCCGGCTGCTGGCCCGCGCCGCCCGCGCCCACGTCCTGACGGCGCGGGGATCGGAGCAGCACGCCCGCGGCACCGACACCGTCAGCGCCTTCATCAACCTGGCCCTCGCGCTCGGGCTGCCGGGCCGCGCGGGCTCCGGCTACGGCTGCCTGACCGGGCAGGGTAACGGGCAGGGAGGGCGCGAGCACGGGCAGAAGGCCGACCAGCTCCCCGGCTACCGCCGGATCGACGACCCGGAGGCCCGCGCGCATGTCGCCGGGGTCTGGGGCGTCGACCCCGGCGACCTGCCGGGACCGGGACGGTCGGCCTACGAGCTGCTGTCGGCGCTCGGCACCGCGGAGGGCCCGAAGGCGCTGCTGCTGTTCGGGTCGAACCCGGTCGTGTCGGCGCCCGGCGCCGCGGGCGTGGAGGAGCGGCTCGGCGCGCTGGACCTGCTGGTGGTGGCCGACTTCGTGCCGTCGGAGACCGCGCGGCGCGCCGACGTCGTCCTGCCGACCGCGCAGTGGGCCGAGGAGTCGGGGACGATGACGAACCTGGAGGGCCGGGTGCTGCGCCGCCGCCGCGCCGTCCGCCCGCCGGACGGCGTGCGCACCGACCTGGAGATCCTCGCCGCGCTCGCCGGGCGGCTCAAGGCGCCGGGGGAGTGGAGCACCGACCCGCGGGCGGTGTTCGGGGAGCTGCGCCGCGCCAGCGCGGGCGGCACCGCCGACTACTCCGGCATCAGCTACGAGCGGATCGAGGCCGAGGGCGGGGTGTTCTGGCCCTGCCCGTCGCCCGGCCACCCCGGCACGCCGCGGCCCTACCTGGACCGCTTCCCCACTCCGGACGGGCGGGCCCGGTTCGTCCCCGTCGAGCACCGCGGCGCCGCCGAGGACGTCGACGCTGACTACCCGGTGTACCTGACCACCGGGCGCGTCCTCGCGCAGTACCAGTCGGGCGCGCAGACCCGCCGCGTCCGCCGGCTGGCCGAGGCGGCGCCGGGGCCGTTCGTCGAGCTGCACCCCGACCTGGCCGGGCGCCTCGGCATCGAGGACGGCGCCGGCGTGCGGGTGGAGAGCCGCCGGGGCGCGGCCACCGTGACCGCCCGCCTGACCGGCGCGATCCGCCCCGACACCGTCTTCATCCCGTTCCACTGGGCGGGGGAGGGCCGCGCGAACCTGCTCACCAACCCCGCGCTGGACCCGGTCTCGCGGATGCCGGAGTTCAAGGTGTGCGCCGTCCGCCTGCGGGCCGTGGCGGAGGGGGACGGCGCCCCCGGCGCACGGTGAGCCCCTTTTAACACGGCGGTGACAAAGGAGACCCAACCGCGAAACCGCCCCTTCCGAGTATCGGACCACCGGACAGTTCCCCGCCAGGAGGTTGCCGCGCGATGACCACGACACCCGAAGCGACGATCGTCAGGGAGAGGGCGGGCCGCCCCGCGGCCCGCTGGTTCGACATCTGCTCCTACGCCGGCCTGACCCCCGAGCGGGGCGCCTGCGCGATGGTGGACGGCACGCAGGTGGCGATCTTCCGGACCTTCGACGGAGGCCTGTACGCGCTGTCGAACCTCGACCCTTTCAGCGGCGCCTGCGTGCTGTCGCGGGGGATCCTCGGCACCAGGGACGAGGCCCCGACGGTCGCGTCCCCCATGTACAAGCAGGTGTTCGACCTGCGGACCGGGGTGTGCCTGGACGATCCCCGGGTGGCGCTTCCGACCTTCCCGGTCCGCCGCTCCGGGGACCGGGTGGAGGTGGCGCTCACCGATGAGCACCGGCAGTGAGCCGCTGGCCGGGTTCGCCGTCGGCGTGACCGCGGCCCGGCGCCACGAGGAGCTCGCGACGCTGCTGGAGCGGCGCGGGGCGAGGGTCGTGCTGGCGCCCGCCATCCGCCTGGTCCCGCTCGCCGACGACGCCGAGCTGCTGGAGGCCACCCGGGCGTGCCTGTCCGGGCCGCTCGACCACGTCGTGGTCACGACCGGGATCGGGTTCCGGGCGTGGCTGGAGGCGGCCGACGGGCACGGCATGCGCGACGCCCTCATCGCCCGCCTGGCCGAGACCGACATCCTGGCGCGCGGCCCGAAGGCGCGCGGCGCGATCCGGTCGGCGGGCCTGCAGGAGCGCTGGTCGCCGGACTCGGAGGAGTGCGCCGAGGTGATCCGGCACCTGCTGGACCGGGAGCCGGCCGGGGCGCGCGTGGCCGTGCAGCTGTACGGGGAGCGCCAGCCGGAGCTGATAGCGGCGCTGCGCGCGGCCGGCGCCGAGGTGATCGAGATCCCGGTGTACCGGTGGTCGCGGTCGGAGGACTCCACGCAGCTGCGCCGCCTCGTGGGGCAGGCGGTCGCGGGCACGATCGACGCGATCACCTTCACCAGCGCGCCGGCGGTCGCCGCGACGCTCGCCGTCGCCGCGGAGGACGACCTGGAGGAGGCCCTGCTGGAGGCCATGCGCACCCATGTCGTGGCGGCGTGCGTCGGCCCGGTGACGGCGCAGGCGCTCACCGACCGCGGCGTCCCGACCGTCCAGCCCGAGCGCGCCCGGCTCGGCGCGCTCGTGCGGGCCCTGGTCGCCGACCTGCCGCGGCGCCGGTCGCGGCGGCTGTCGGTGCGGGGGTTCTCGCTGGAGCTGCGCGGGCACGCCGTCGTCCTGGACGGCCAGTTGCGGCCGATCGCGCCCGCGCCCATGGCGATCCTGCGGGCCCTCGCGCGGCGCCCCGGGCACGTGGTGTCGCGGGCGGAGCTGTGCGGGGTGCTGCCGGGCCGGCTCGCCGTCGCGCCCGGGATCAGGGACGCCTGGGCGCGGGAGGCGCGGCCCCGCGACGCCCGCCCGCAGGCGGACGAGCACGCGGTGGAGATGGCGGTGGCGCGGCTGCGGCGCGGCCTCGGCCGGCCCGGCATCGTCGAGACCGTCGTCAAGCGCGGCTACCGGCTGGCCTGCGACCCGCGGATCGCCGACCGGCTCCCGGCGGGCGCCGGTGGCTGAGGCCGGCGCCGGGCCGCCCGCGCTGCTCGCGGTGGCCCACGGCACCCGGGACCCGGCGGGGCCCGCGGTGGTGCGGGCGCTGCTGGACCGGGTGCGGGCGATGCGGCCGGGCCTGCGGGTGGCCGAGGCGTACGGCGAGCTGTCCGAGCCGTCGCTGGAGGAGGCGGCGGAGGGGCTGCGCGGCGGCCCGGTCGTCGTGGTCCCGCTGCTGCTGGCGCGCGGGTACCACGCGCTGATCGACGTCCCCGGCCGGGCCGGGAGCCTGCTGCCGGGGTCGGTGACGTCCCGGCCGCTCGGCCCGGACGCGCTGCTGGCCGGGGCGCTGGCCGCCCGGCTGGCCGAGCAGGACCGGACCTCGCCGCACCGCCGGGACGCCGTCGTCCTCGGCGCGGCGGGGTCCGCCGACCCGGCGGGCGCCGCCGACGTGCGCGCGGCCGCCCGGCTGCTGGCGCGGCGGCTCGGGCGTCCCGTCCCGCCCGGTTTCGTCGCGGCGGGAGGTCCGCCGCTGGACGAGGTCGTCGCGGGGTTGCGCAGAGGCGGCGCCCGCCGGGTCGCCGTGGCGTCCTACCTGCTGGCGCCCGGACGGTTCCACGACCGGATGCGGGCCTGCGGCGCCGACGTGGTCGCCGCGCCGCTCGGCGCGCACGGCGCGGCGGCCAGGCTGGTGCTGCGCCGTTACGACGAGGCGGCGCTGCCGCTCGAGATCCCGGCGCCGGTCCGCTGACCCGCCTCGTCCCGCCGGACCGGCCGCCCGTTCCCGTCCGGCTCCTCCGGCCGGAGCTGCGGGTCCGGGGCGCCGGTGAACCGTTCGTCGTGGTGGGCGAGGATCCGCAGCAGCAGATCCTTGAACAGGTGCGTCTCGTCGGGTGACAGCGCCTCGAACAGCGCTTCGTCGAGGCGGGCGCGGTCGTTCTGGCAGGCGCCGAGGAACAGCCGCCCGTTCTCGGTGGCGTCCAGCGCGTACCGTCGCCGGTCCTCGGGGTCGCGGCGGCGCACGACGTGCCCGGCCTTCTCCAGTGCGTCGACGATGCCGACGAGGTCGCCGGCGTCCATGCGCAGCCGCCCCGCGACCTGGCGCTGCGACAGCGGCCCGTGCCGCGCCACGCACGACAGGACCAGCAGGTAGGGCAGCCTCGGCTGCTCGGGGGACATCCGGGCGAAGGTGCGCCGCACCAGCCGCCCCGTCTCGAACAGCAGGTAGGTGGGCGACGCGTACAGGGGATCGGGCCGGTCCTCCACGACTGCTCCCTCGGGACTCTTGGCTGGTCCTATTTCTCTTGACCTGAGATATAGGTTACACCTACCGTTGGATAGTCCAAGATATGGGCGTTCGCCGCGTCGCGGAAGGAGGCCCCATGCCGGACGGGGGACCGGCCGTCGAGGTCGACGGCCTGACCAAGAGGTTCGGTGACGTGGAGGCCGTGCGGGGCATCGACTTCGCCGTGCGGCCGGGGGAGATCTTCGGCTTCCTCGGCCCGAACGGCGCGGGCAAGTCCACCACGATCAACATGCTGTGCACGCTGCTGCGCCCGAGCGACGGCAGCGCGCGGGTCGCCGGTTTCGACGTCGTGCGCGAGCGCGACGACGTCCGCCGCAACATCGGGCTGGTGTTCCAGGACCCGACGCTCGACGGCTACCTGTCGGGCGAGCAGAACCTGCGCTTCCACGCCGAGCTGTACGGGGTGCCGCGCTCGGTGACGGCCGACCGCATCCGGCAGGTGCTGGAGATGGTCAACCTGTGGGACCGGCGCGGCGACCTCGCGCAGACCTACTCCGGCGGGATGAAGCGCCGCCTGGAGATCGCGCGCGGCCTGCTGCACTCCCCGCGGGTGCTGTTCCTGGACGAGCCGACCGTCGGCCTGGACCCGCAGACCCGGGCGTCGATCTGGGAGTACATCCGGCACCTGCAGAGCGCCGAGGAGATCACGATCTTCATGACGACGCACTACATGGACGAGGCCGAGTACTGCGACCGCATCGCGATCATCGACTCGGGGCGGATCGTGGCGCTCGACACCCCCGAGGCCCTCAAGGCCGGCGTCGGCGAGGACCGGATCCGCATCCAGACCGCCGACGACGAGACCGTGATCGCCGCGCTGAAGGACAGGTTCGGGCTGGAGGCGGTCGTGTCGGAGGGCGCGGTCACGTTCTCGGTGGCCTCCGGCGAGGCGTTCGTCCCGCGGCTGTTCGCCGAGCTGAGCGTCCCGATCAAGTCGGTGAACGTGGCGCGGCCGTCCCTGGACGATGTGTTCATGTCCTTCACCGGCACCACGATCCGCGACGCCGAGGCCTCGGCGAGCGAAGGGATGCGCATGGCGATGCGCGCGAAGGGGAGGTGACGATGGCGAGCACGGCCGAGAGGGCGCCGGGCGCCGGGGTCGTCCGGGTCAGGGTGCCCGAGCGCGGCCTGCGGCGGGACCTGCGCGCCGTGAAGGTCGTCCTGCACCGTGAGCTGATCCGGTTCTGGCGCGACAAGCTGCGGATGGTTTCCGGGCTCGTCCAGCCGGTTCTGTGGCTGCTGGTGATGGGCACCGGGCTGTCCAACCTCATGGCCAGAAGCGGCGGCCCCGCGGGGACCGTCGACCTGAAGACCTTCATCTTCCCCGGCGTGTGCGCGATGTCGGTCATGTTCACCGCGATGTTCTCCGCCGGCTCGATCGTGTGGGACCGCGAGTTCGGGTTCCTGCGCGAGATGCTCGTCGCCCCGGTCAGCCGCGCCGCCATCGTCGTCGGCAAGTGCATCGGCGGCGCCGTGGTGGCGACCGCGCAGGGCACGGTGATCGTGCTGCTGGCGGGCCTGGCCGGGGTCCCCTACGACCCGGGGCTGATGCTGGAGCTGCTGGGCCTGATGTTCGTCGGGGCGTTCGCGCTCACCGGGTTCGGCGTCATGATGGCCGCGCGGATCAGCAGCATGCAGTCGTTCTTCGGCCTCATGCAGATGGCGATGATGCCGATGCTGTTCCTGTCCGGCGCCCTGTACCCGCTGAGCGGCCTCCCGGGGTGGCTGACCGTACTGACCCGGTTCAACCCGCTCACCTACGCCGTCGACCCGCTGCGGCACGCGGTGTTCTCCCGCCTCGACCTCTCGCCGGAGCTGATGCGGACGTTCGACCCGGGCGTCACGTGGGGCGGCTGGGTCGTCCCGATCTGGCTGGAGATCCTGCTCGTCCTCGGCATGGGCGTGGGGCTGATGGGCGTGGCCATCCTGGAGTTCCGCCGCGCCGACTGAGAAAACGCCGCCGTCACCCACCGTGATGAAGGATACTGGCCGCGTGCGCGACGCAGCGCACTCGGACGGATGCGAAGGGTGACGCGGACAACGTGAACGGGCACAGGACGATGTGGCGCGGGGCGGCGGCGACGGCCGCCGTCCTCGCGGCGGTGACGGGCGCGGCGGCGGTGGACGGACGGGTCCGCGCGCAGGCGGCGGACGGGGGCCGCCCGGCGGCCGCGGCGCAGGGGCTGCGGATCACGCGGTTCCTGGGGGAGCGGCGCCTGCCCCACATGGCGAAGTTCAGGGGCACCACGGTCGGCGGGCTGTCGGGCATCGACCGCGACCCGCGCACCGGGACCTGGTACCTGGTCTCCGACGACCGGTGGCGCTACGACCCGGCCCGGTTCTACACCGGCCGCCTGGCCATCGACCCCGCCACCGGCGCGTTCACCGGCGTCAGGATCACCGGGGTTTCCACGCTGCGCGGCCCGGACGGCCGCCCCTACCCCGCGTTCGGCAAGCCGGGGTCGGTCGACCCGGAGACGATCCGCTTCGACCCGCGTTCCCGGCGCGTCCTGTGGGGCAACGAGGGCGACCGCCCGGACGAGGCGCACCAGGGGATCCCCCTGGCGCCGATGTCGCTGCGGTGGGCGCGCGAGGACGGCCGGTACGCCGGGGCGCTGCCCCTGCCGCCGTCGCTGCGGCTGACCCCCGAGCACCGGGGGCCGCGCCGCAACGCCGGCATCGAGGCGCTGACGTTCACCCCGCACGGCGTCGCCGCGATGGCCGAAGGCCCCCGGTACGAGGACGGGGAGCCGCCGACCGTCCGGCACGGCGCCATGTCCCGCCTCACCCTGTGGGACCGCGCCGGGCGCGTGGCCGGCCAGTACGCCTACCCCGTCGACCCGCTCCCGGCCGCGCCGAAGCCGCCCACCGGCGCCGCCGACAGCGGCGTGTCGGAGATCCTCGCCGCGGGCGGCGACCGGTTCCTGGCGCTGGAGCGGTCCTGGCTGGAAGGCGTCGGCTACAAGGTCCGGCTGTACGAGTTCGACGTGAGGGGCGCCACCGACGTGCTGCGCCGCGACCGCCTCACCCAGGGCGGGCGGTTCCGCCCGGCGCGCAAGCGCCTCGTCGCCGACCTCGGCCGCTACGCCGCCCCCGCGCAGAACCTGGAGGCGCTGGCGTGGGGGCCCCGCCTGAAGACGGGGGAGTGCACGCTGGTGGTCGGCTCCGACGACAACTTCGACCAGCGCGAGGTCACCCAGTTCCTGGCGTTCGCCGTCCGGGGCTGCTGACCGTCCCCGCCGCGACGCGAAAGGGCCCGCGGGACCATGACGGTCCCGCGGGCCCTTCGCGTGCCGGGCGGACGGGTCAGACGGCGAAGTCCAGCAGCGGGCGGGCGTTGCTGGGGTGCCGCAGCTTGGACAGCGACTCCTTCTCCAGCTGCCGGATCCGCTCGCGGGTCAGGCCGAGGGCCTTGCCGATCTCGTCCAGGGTGCGCGGCGTCCCGTCGTACAGCCCGAACCGCATCGCCATGATCTTGGCCTCGCGCGGGGACAGGATGTCGAGGGTGCGGCGCAGCTGGTCGGCCATGAGCTGGCGGTCCACCAGCTCCGACGCCTCGGGGCTGTCGGTGTCCTCGATGAGGTCGCCGATGCGGGTCTCGCCGTCCTCGCCGATCGTGGAGTCCAGGCTGATCGGCTGGCGGCTGGTGCGCAGCAGCTCGCGGACCTGCTCGGGGCTCTTGTCCAGCTCGGCGGCCAGCTCCTCGGGGGTGGGCTCGCGGCCGAGGCGCTGGTGCATGTCGCGCTCGACGCGGCTCAGCTTGCTGAGCATCTCCAGGACGTGGACGGGCAGCCGGATCGTGCGGGCCGAGTCGGCGAAGCCGCGCTGGATCGCCTGCCGGATCCACCACATCGCGTAGGTGGAGAACTTGTAGCCCTTGGAGTAGTCGAACTTCTCGACGGCGCGGATCAGGCCGAGGTTGCCCTCCTGGACGACGTCCAGCAGCGACAGGCCGCGGTCGGAGTACTTCTTGGCGACCGACACCACGAGCCGGAGGTTGGCCTCCAGCATGTGGGCCTTGGCGCGGCGGCCGTCGGCGGCGACCCATTCCAGGTCGGCGCGCATGGCGGGGGACAGGTCCTCGCTCTCCAGCTTGTGCTCGGCGTACAGGCCGGCCTCGATGCGCTTGGCGAGGTCGACCTCCTGCTCGGCGGTGAGGAGCTGGCGGCGCCCGATGGCCTTGAGGTAGGTGTGGACGGAGTCGCCCATCGTGGTGGACTGGTCGTCCAGGTCGGCGGAGGTCTCCTCGGTCTCGACCTCGGTGACCTCGAACCCCTCGTCGACCGAGGCGTCGGCCTGCCCGCCCTGCCGCGCGGCCCTGCCGGGGGCGGCCTTGGCGGTGCTCTTGGCGGTGCCCCTGCGGGCGGCGCGCTTCCTGGCGGCGCCGGAGGCGTCCTGGGCGGTCTCCCCGCCTGCGTGGTCGGCGGCCGCGGCCATCTTGCGGACGGCGTCGGGCTCGCCCGCCAGACTGATGCCGGCCTCGGACAGCTCGCGCAGGATGGAGCGGCCCTGGGCCGGGCTGATCCCGGCGGTCTCGAAGGCCCCCCTCACCTCGTCGAGCGAGAGGCGCCCGTGGGCGCGGCCACGCTTGAGGAGGTCGTTGAGCGCGGGGCTCGGCGACTCCGTGAGCGGGGTCTCGACGGCGCTTCGCGGCATGGGGACACCCCCCTCCCTTCGGTGTGTGAGTGCGGCGCGGATTGTGTTCGCTCGTGGCGCACGCACTTAACGGAACGTCGCAGGACGGGCCTGTTGTTCCCGGCTCCGTCACCGGCAGCGTTCCGCCGGGGGATCGTGAAAGGAGCGATCCAGACGGTCGTGGTGCCCACGGCCAGCGGTTTCACACCGCCCGAACCGGTCCGATCTGACCTTACTTCGTAAAGGACTCCAGGCCGTGGCGACGTGAGAAAGACCACTACGCCTCCGAGTCCCTGGGCCGCAATGTCCGACCATAACGCGCGATGACGCGTTCGCGCAGCTCAGGGTCGTCGCGGGGAACGGGTTCGAGGAACACCTCGTCGATCTCCTCGTGCGCGTCGCGCAGCTCGCGGGCCATCCGGACGCAGGCGCGCTCCACCTCGGCGGCGCTGAGGGAGTCGCGGAAGTCGAGCCGGGCGCAGACCAGGACGCGGTCGGCGCCGAAGGTCACGGTGACGATGTCCACGACCCACTCGACCTCGTCCGCGCGGCCGAGGCGGGCGCGGACGTCGGCGACGATCCGCGGGTCGGCCTGCGATCCGATCAGCAGGTTCAGGTTGATCCGGCCGAGGACGAGCGCGACGGCGGTCAGCAGGACGCCGATGAGCAGGGAGCCCACACCGTCCCAGGTCGCCGATCCGGTGAGCTGGTGCAGGCCCAGCCCACCGAACGCGATCACCAGGCCGATGAGGGCGGCCGAGTCCTCCAGCAGGACGCTGATCGAGGTGGGCTCGTCGGTGCGGCGGATGTAGGCGCGCAGCGGCAGGTCCTCCTCCCGCGCGGCGGCCCGGACCTGCCGGACGGCCTGCTGCCACGAGACCGCCTCCAGCACGAACGCGACCGCGAGCACGGCGTAGCCGACGACCGCGCCGGACTCGGCGGCCCGCCGGTGCCCGGTGAGCGTCTCGATCCCCTGGTAGAAGGAGAACAGCGCGCCCATGCCGAAGATCGCGACGGCGACGAGCAGGGTCCAGATGTAGCGCTCCTTGCCGTAGCCGAGCGGGTGGCGGCGGTCGGCGGGCCGCCCGCTGCGGCGCAGCCCCACCAGCAGCAGCACCTCGTTGAAGGTGTCGGCGATGGAGTGCGCGGCCTCCGCCGCCATCGACGCCGACCCGGTGATCAGCGCGGCGACGACCTTGGCGACGGCGATGCCGAGGTTGGCGGCGAACGCGAGGGCGACGGTCAGCAGGCTCTCGTCCCGCGGTTCGCCGCCGTCCGGCCGCCCTTCGGTCCGCTGCCCGCCGCTCTGTGCCGCCATGGTCCGTCCTCTGCCCAGGTGGTGACCGAGCCATGCGCGGTACGGCCGCGCCCGCGATGCTCCGGCGTCAGTGCGCGCGAGCGCGGAGCCGGGCCCGGTCGGGCTTCCCGGACGCCAGCAGCGGGATCGCCTCCACCAGTTCCAGCTCGCGGGGCGCCGCGTGCGGGGGCATCGTCTCGCGGACGAACGCGCGCAGCTCGGTCAGCTCCGGCAGGCCGGACGCGGCGGGGACGACGACGGCGGTGACCCGCTCGCCCCACTCGGGGTCGGGGCGGCCGACCACGACCACGTCGCGGACCTTCGGGTGCCGCGACAGCACGGTGGCGATCTCGCCCGCGACGACCTTCTCCCCACCGGTGTTGATCACGTCGTCGAGGCGGCCGCGGACGCGGAGCCGGCCGTCCTCGACCGCGCCGAGGTCCTGGGTGAGGAACCAGTCGCCGTCGCGGACCCCGGCGGTCAGCTCGGGCCGCAGGCGGTAGCCGGTGAACAGCGAGGGGCCGGCGAGGCGGATCCGGCCGTCCTCCCCGACCGCGACGCGCATGCCGTCCAGCGGCGTGCCGTCGTAGACGCAGCCGCCGCAGGTCTCGCTCATCCCGTAGGTGGTGAACACGCGGGCGCCGCGCCCGCGCGCCTCGGCCAGCAGGCCGGGCGGGGCGGCGGCGCCGCCGAGGACGATGGCGCCGAGCCGCGCCAGGTCGGCGTCGGCGTCGAGCAGCCGGCGCAGCTGCGTGGGGACGAGCGAGACGTGGAACCCCTCGGCGGCCGCGACGGCGGCGGCGTCGAAGCGGGGGGCGATGACGGGGTCGGTTCCGGCGACGAGGGAGCGGACGAGGACCTGGACGCCGGAGATGTGGCTGGTGGGCAGGCAGCACAGCCAGCGGTCGCCGGGCCCGGCCTCGATGCGGGCGAGGGTGCCGGCGGCGGAGTGGCGCAGCGCGCCGGCCGTCAGCTCGACGAACTTGGGGGCGCCGGTGGAGCCGGACGTGGCGATGAGCACCGCCGCGTCGGCGTCGGCGGGTGCGTGCCCGCCGCCGGGGGAGTGCGGGGCGATGCCGCCGGCCGTCTCGACCGCGTCCGGCGCCAGGGCGTCCAGGAGGCCGCGCAGCGCGGCCTCGGGCAGGTCGGGGGGCAGGGGGCAGATCGCGGGGCCGCCGTCGAGGGCGCCGGCCAGGGCCTCCAGCAGGCGGGGGCCGGGCGGCAGGACGACGGCGTGCAGCGGGCGATCCATGATCTCATCAGCGTAGACGACCCCGCTGAACGCGTTCAAACGCGGGGCCGGTTGAATGGTGCCCGAGCGCCGCGCCCCCGGCCGCGGCGCGGTCGCCCCACGGAGAGGAAGACATGGTCTCGGAGCTGTTCGACGCGGACGCCTGGAAAGAGGTCGAGGGGTTCGGCTTCACCGACATCACCTACCACCGGGCCGTCGACCACGGGACGGTGCGGGTGGCGTTCAACCGCCCGGAGGTGCGCAACGCGTTCCGTCCCCACACCGTGGACGAGCTGTACCGTGCGCTGGACCACGCGCGGATGTCCAGCGACATCGGCTGCGTGCTGCTCACCGGCAACGGGCCGTCGAGCAGGGACGGCGGCTGGGCGTTCTGCTCGGGCGGGGACCAGCGGATCCGCGGCCGTGACGGCTACCGGTACGCCGAGGGCGAGACCTCGGACACGATCGACCCGGCGCGGGCGGGCCGGCTGCACATCCTGGAGGTGCAGCGGCTGATCCGCTTCATGGGCAAGGTCGTCATCTGCGTGGTGCCGGGCTGGGCGGCCGGGGGCGGGCACAGCCTGCACGTGGTGTGCGACCTCACCCTCGCCAGCCGGGAGCACGCGCGGTTCAAGCAGACGGACGCGGACGTGGCGAGCTTCGACGGCGGCTTCGGGTCGGCGTACCTGGCGCGGCAGGTGGGGCAGAAGTTCGCCCGGGAGATCTTCTTCCTGGGCGACGAGTACGACGCCGAGGCCGCGCACCGCATGGGCATGGTGAACGCCGTAGTCCCGCACGCCGAGCTGGAGACGACGGCGCTGGAGTGGGCCCGGAAGATCAACGGCAAGAGCCCGACGGCGCAGCGGATGCTGAAGTTCGCCTTCAACCTCGTCGACGACGGTCTGGTGGGGCAGCAGGTGTTCGCCGGGGAGGCGACGCGCCTGGCCTACGGCACCGACGAAGCCGCCGAGGGGCGGGACTCCTTCCTGGAGAAGCGCGCACCCAATTGGGCGCCTTACCCGTGGTACTACTAGGTGTTCTAGTGCACGGTGTGATCCGGATATGCCGTGATTAGACGGTCAGGTCAGGGGGTCGGCGGGTGCGGGTGTACTCCATCCCGATGCGGACGCGGTTCCGCGGCGTGACGCGGCGGGAGGGCGCCCTCGTGCGGGGCCCCGCCGGCTGGGGGGAGTTCTCGCCGTTCGCCGAGTACGGTCCGGCCGAGTGCGCCCGCTGGCTGGCCGCGGCCCGCGAGGCCGCGCGGGACGGCTGGCCCGAGCCCGTCCGCGACCGGATCCCGGTGAACGCGACGATCCCGGCGGTCGGTCCGGAGCGGGCCTTCGAGATGACCCGCGAGTCCGGCTGCCGGACCGCGAAGGTGAAGGTCGCCGAGCGCGGTCAGACCGACGCCGACGATCTGGCCCGGGTGGAGGCGGTCCGCGCGGCGATCGGCCCGGAGGGCAGGGTCCGGATCGACGCGAACGGCGGCTGGGACGTCGACCGCGCCGCCCGGATGATCCGGTCGCTGGACCGGTGGGAGCTGGAGTACGCCGAGCAGCCCTGCGCGACGCTGGAGGAGCTGGCGGCGGTGCGGCGGCGCGTGGACGTGCCGATCGCGGCGGACGAGTCGATCCGCCGCGCCGAGGACCCGCTGAAGGTGCGCGCGGCGGGCGCCGCCGACGTGGCGGTGCTGAAGGTGCAGCCGCTCGGCGGGGTCGCGGCGTCGCTGCGGGTCGCGGAGGCGTGCGGGCTGCCGGTGGTGGTGTCGAGCGCGGTGGAGACGTCGGTGGGGCTGGCGGCGGGGGTGGCGCTGGCCGCCGCGCTGCCGGAGCTGCGGTACGCCTGCGGGCTGGGGACGCTGTCGCTGCTGGAGGGCGATGTCGTGCGCGACCCGCTGCGTCCGGTGGCGGGGGAGCTCGAAGTGCGCCGGCCGGAGGTGGACGAGGAGGCGCTGCGCCGCTGGGAGGCGCCCGGCGCGTCCTGGCGGAGCCGGGCGCTGGCCGCCCAGGGCCATCTGGCCGGCCCCGCGGTGGTCGAGGTGGCTCCGTGAACCCGGCGACCGCGCTGGCGAGCGTCCTGGTCGACGAGCTGCAGCGCTGCGGGATGACCGACGTGGTGCTGGCGCCGGGGTCGCGGTCGGCGCCGCTGGCGCTGGCGCTGCACGCGGCCGAGGAGGCGGGCCGCCTCCGGCTGCACGTGCGGATCGACGAGCGGTCGGCGTCGTTCCTCGGGCTGGGCATGGCGAAGCGGTCGGGGCGCCCGGTCGCGCTGGTGTGCACGTCGGGCACGGCCGCGGCGAACTTCCATCCGGCGGTGGTGGAGGCGCACGAGTCGGGCGTCCCGCTCATCGTGATCACGGCGGACCGGCCGCCGGAGCTGCGCGACACGGGCGCGAACCAGACGATCGACCAGGTGAAGCTGTACGGGACGGCGGTGCGGTGGAGCACCGAGATCGGCGTCCCGGAGAACCGTCCGGGCATGGTGGCGTACTGGCGGTCGCTGGTGAGCCGCGCGTGGGGGCTGGCGCAGGCGCCCGTCCCCGGGCCGGTGCACATGAACGCGGCGTTCCGCGAGCCGCTGATCCCCGACGGCGACGAGACGTGGTGCGAGCCGCTGGACGGGGACGCGACCGGCGCGTGGACGAAGGTGCGTCCGGCGACCCCGGGGTCGGTGCTGCACGTTCCGCCGACGCGGCGCGGCGTCCTGGTGGTCGGGGACGGCGCGGTGAACGTCAAGCGGTACGTGGCGGCGGCGTCGATGGCCGGCTGGCCCGTGCTGGCCGAGCCGAACGGCAACGCCCGCTACGGCGATCACGCGCTGTCGTCGCATCACTTCCTGCTGGGCGTGCAGGAGTTCGTGGAGCGGCACCGCCCCGAGGTGGTGGTGACGCTGGGCAAGCCGGGCCTGTCGCGTCCGCTGTTGTCGCTGCTGCGCCGCGCGGAGGAGCACATCGTGCTGGCGCCGGACCTGGCGCACTGGCCCGATCCGGTCCGGTCGGCGACGCAGGTGGCGCCCGAGGTCGAGATCCCCGTGGTGTCGGGCGACGACGCGTGGCTGAAGTCGTGGCGGGCCGCCGACGCGGCCGCGGCCGCGGCGGTGGACGCCGTCCTGGACGCGGTCCCGGAGGTGAGCGAGCCGCGGCTGGCCCGCGACATGGTCGCGGCACTGCCGGGCGGGTCGCTGCTGTTCACGGCGGCGAGCATGCCGATCCGCGACCTGGACCAGGTGATGCGGCCGCGCCGCGGTATCCGGATCATGGCCAACCGGGGCGCCAGCGGCATCGACGGGCTGGTGTCGACGGCGATGGGCGCGGCGCTGGTGCACAGCGGCCGCTCCTACGCCCTGCTCGGCGATCTGGCGTTCCTGCACGACCAGAACGGCCTGATCATGGGTCCGCGGGAGCGCCGCCCCGATCTGGCGATCGTCGTGGTCAACAACCAGGGCGGCGGGATCTTCTCGCTGCTGCCGCAGGCGGCGCTGCGCGGCCCGTTCGAGCGGGTCTTCGGCACCCCGCACCAGGTGGATCTGGAGGCGGTCGCCGGCGCGCACGGCGTCCCGTACCGGCGGCTCACCGCGGCGGCGGACCTGCCGAAGGCGCTGGCGGGGGAGGGGTTGCGGATCATCGAGGCCCGCACCGACAGGGAAGCGAACGCGGCCCTGCACGCCGAGCTGCGCCAGGCCGCCCAGGCCGCCGTCCGCGACCTGCTCGCCTGAGCGGAGATCACCGCACGAAGGGCCGACGCCTCCGACCAGTACTTCAACCCTCAAATTACAATGTAAAGGCGTCGGGCTGAGAGCATCACCCTAATGATCCAGAACAACCACAAAAACCAGCGATCGCACCATCGCACGCACATCGGCCGTTGAGTTCTTCTGGACGAGACCGACTCGCCGACCTGCGGTTCGTGGGCCTCGTCGGGGAGGGGTGACGGCGCGGACCGTAGGGCCCGCCCGGCGCCCTCTATGTCGGCCGAGTGCGGTCGGCGCCGATAGCGACGCCGACGATCGTGCAGGGTTCGGTTCCGCGGTTGTACCAGGCGTGCCGGGTGCCGTTCTGGACGAGCACGTCGCCGGCCCGAAGGACCGTCCGCTCGCCGTCGTCGAGTTCCAGTGTGGCCTCGCCCGAGACGACCAGGACGTAGTCGATGCTGTCGGTGGTGTGCATCCCCGGCGCGCCGGGTTCGTTCGCGGCCATCGCGCCCGGCATCCGCCGTTCCAGTTCTTCCAGCGCCGCGGCCGTGTCGAGGTCCGCGGGCGGGATCGGCTCGCCCGGCGGCACCGTGTTGATCATGAAGCGTGAGCCGTCGCGGGGCGGGTACCACGACTCGGCGGGACGCGGTGAGCCGTCGTCGGGGAACGCGGGCCGCTCGTCCCGGCCCCACAGCCGGAAGAACGCGCATCCCGGCATCAGTTCCGAGGTGATGGGCTCGACGTCGCGATCGTCGACCACGCGGGCCCTGCCCTGCGCGTCGTGCCCGGTGACCACTCGGCGGACGGTCGTGTACTCCATTCGATCATTCCTTAGTACGGTGGCGTATGGATACTGCTGCGTATCAATACGCCACCGTATCCTCCGTTCCCGGGCCGGTCAATACGCTGGCGTATCCTGTGTCCCGTGGTGAACGAGTCGACCCGGCTTTCCGCCCAGGACTGGGCGCGAGCCGCGCTGAAGGCGATCGCGGACGGCGGGCTGGCCGCGGTCGCGGTCGAGCCGCTGGCGCGCACGCTCGGCGTGACCAAGGGCAGTTTCTACGCGCACTACCGGAACCGGGACGAGCTGATCGCGGCTGCGCTCACGGAGTGGTCGCGCGGCCACGGTGCGGACGGGCTCGCCGAGTTCGCGGCGATCACCGATCCGGCGCGGCGGCTGCGTGAGCTGCTCACCGTCGTCGTGCAGGCCGTCCAGCCGCTGGCTCCGTCGGTGCATCTGAGCCTGCTGGGTGATCGCAACGACCCCCGGGTCAGGGACGCGGTTCGCCGGGTGGACCAGGCCCGGTTGGAGCTCCTGGCCCGTACGTACCGCGAGCTCGGCCTGCCGCCGGACCGGGCGGCGTCGCGGGCGCGGGTCGCCTATGGGGCCATCCTCGGGCTGCAGCATCTGGCGCAGACCGATCCGGACGCTCCCCGTTCCGCCGTGCTCGCCGACGAGGCGGTCGCCGTCTTCCTTCCCTGACGGCGGTGCCCGCCGGGGGTCTCCGGGTCAGCCGAGGAGGCGCTCGCGGAGGGTGTCGGTGTCTTCGGTGGTCCAGCCGTGTCCGGAGAGCCACCCGATGGTGCCGCCGTGCTCCTCGTCGATGCGGGCGAGGAACTTCTCCATGATGGCCGCGTGGGGCTGGTGGGTGTCGGCCGGGCGGGAGTCGAGGTCGGCGGCGTAGGTCTCGCTGGCGCGGAGCCGGCCCAGGACGGCTTCGAGGCGTTCGCCGGTCTGGGCGTAGTCGGCGACGATCGCCTCGCGGGTGACGCCGGCGACGTCGAGGGCGAGGGCGCAGACGACTCCGGTGCGGTCCTTGCCGGCGGCGCAGTGGACCAGCGCGGCCCCGTCGGTGCGGGTCATGACGCGCAGGGCGGCGACGACGGAGTCGCCGCGGTCGGCGAGGTAGGCGAGGTAGTGGCCGGTCGAGCGGTCCTGCTCGGGGCCGTCGGACGGGCGTTCCTGCCAGGGCAGGGCCTTGGCGACGTCGGCGGCGACGTCGGTGTGGCGGCCGCCCTCGGCGAACAGCGAGAGCTGGTGGATCGTGACCGACGGCACGCGGGTGAGGGGGCCGGGGCCCTCCAGGCGTACTTCGGCGTCGCTGCGCAGGTCGATGACGTTCTTGAGGGCGTAGTCGTCGAGGAGGATCCGGACGTCGGTGACCGAGAGGTCCTGGAGGTTGTCGGAGCGCAGGACGCGCCCGAGCCGTGTGGCGCGACCGTCGGCCGTGGGGAGGCCACCGAGGTCGCGGGCATTGACGGCACCGTCCAGTTCGATCCACCGAGAGTCATCGTCCATGACTTGTGACCCTATATGGCTGCCCTGTCCGGACTTTGGCGCAGGGGCCCGGTGTGCCACGGGTGATCGACTTGTCGGATGACAGGGGCGGGTCGTACCGGGACCTGGGAGCCAGACGGTGAATGGCTCCACAGCGGGGTGACCCGGAGGCCTCACCGTCCGTAGCTTTCGAGGTGCCTTCTTCCGTGCGTTCCGCGCGAAGTTCCGCCCCCTGCTGAATGGAGTCTCCATGCTCGCGACCGTGTCCGCTCCGTCCCGGCCGTCCGAACGGTCGGTCGGCAGTGATTTCGCGCCGCTGGCGCGGCGCGTCCGCGGCAGCGGGCTGCTGGATCGGCGGCGCGGCTACTACGCGCGGGTGATCGGGTTGAACCTGGCGGCGACGGCGGCGCTGTGGGCCGCGGTCGCGTGGGCGGGGGACAGCTGGTGGACGGTCCTGCTGGGGATCCCGCTGGCGGTGCTGTCGGCGCGTACGGCGTTCCTGGGGCATGACGCGGGGCACCGGCAGATCGCGCGGAGTGCGCGGGGGAACCGGTGGCTGGGGTTGCTGCTGGGGAATCTGCTTCTGGGGATGGGGCACGGGTGGTGGAACGACAAGCACAACCGGCATCACGCTAATCCGAACCATGTCGGCAAGGACCCCGATGTGGGTGAGGGCGTCCTGGCGTGGACGCAGGAGCAGGCCGAGGGGAAGCGGGGCGCGCTGCGGTGGGTGGCGCGGCACCAGGCGGCGTTGTTCTTTCCGCTGCTGACGCTGGAGGGCGTGAATCTGAAGGTGGGGAGCCTGCTGTTCCTGCGGGGGCGTTCGCGGCGGGACCAGGTTCTGGAGGGTGGGCTGCTGCTGGTCCACGCGGTGGGGTATCTGGCGCTGGTGTTCGCGTTGCTTCCGGTGGGGCAGGCGCTGGCGCTGATCGCGGTTCAGCACGCGGTGTTCGGGGTGCACCTGGGTGCGGTGTTCGCGCCGAACCACAAGGGGATGGCGATGCCGGAGCCGGGGGAGCGGTGGGGGCACCTGCGGCGGCAGGTGCTGACGTCGCGGAACGTGCGGGGCGGTGTGGTGACGGACTGGCTGATGGGTGGCCTGAACTACCAGATCGAGCATCACCTGTTCCCGGGTGTTCCGCGGTGCAGCCTGCGGCGGCTGCGTCCGCTGGTGCGTGAGCACTGCGCGGCGGTGGGATTGCCGTACGCGGAGACGGGGCTGGTGGAGTCGTACCGGTTGGCGCTGGGGCACATGCGGGAGGTCGGGGAGCCGCTGCGTTAGGGCGGGCTATGCTCCGGGCCATGCCCGAGGGACACACGATTCACCGTCTGGCCGCCGAGCATCTGCGGATGTTCGGCGGTCTCGCCGTTGCCGCGTCGAGTCCGCAGGGGCGGTTCGCCGAGGGGGCGCGGTGGCTGGACGGGCGGGTGCTGTCGGAGGCGGACGCGCATGGCAAGCATCTGCTGCTGGGGTTCGACGATGACCGGACGCTGCATGTGCATCTGGGGATCTACGGCAAGTACGCGTTCGGGGAGGGGCCGGCGTCGGCTCCGGTCGGGGTGGTGCGGCTGCGGCTGGAGGGCGGCGGGTGGTACGGGGATCTGCGGGGGCCTAATACCTGCGAGCTACTGGAGCCGGGGGAGGTGAAGCTGCTGCGTGATCGGCTGGGGCCCGATCCGTTGCGCGGGGACGCCGATCCGGAGGTGGCGTGGTGGCGGGTCGGCCGGTCGCGGACGCCGATCGCGGTGCTGCTGATGGATCAGTCGGTGGTGGCGGGGCCGGGGAACATCTACCGGGCGGAGGTGCTGTTCCGGCAGGGGATCGATCCGCGTCTGCCGGGGCGGCGGCTGGGTGCGCGGCGGTGGGCGGCGTTGTGGGACGACCTGGTGGAGTTGATGGCGGCGGGGGTGCGTGCGGGGCGGATCGACACGGTGCGGCCGGAGCATATGCCGGAGGCGATGGGGCGTGCGCCGCGGGTGGACGGTCATGGCGGTGAGGTGTACGTGTACCGGCGGGCGGGGCTGCCGTGCCTGGTGTGCGGGACGGAGGTGGCGACGGTGGAGGTGGCGTCGCGGAATCTGTTCTGGTGTCCGGGGTGCCAGCCGCCGGCCGTGTGAGGGGGGACAGCCCCACTATTGATCTTGGGGTGTGCCTGATCGTGGGTGGTCGGGTGGCGGTTCTAGCGTTCGGTCATGACTTCGATTCTGCGAAAGCGCCTCGGTGTGGCGCTGGGTGTCGCCGCGTTGCTCGTCGCCGATGCGGCTCCGGCGGTGGCGCGTCCTGCTGGTCCTGTGGAGCGGTTGCGCCAAGACACCGAGGCGATTCGCGCTCTGGGCGTGAGTGGTGTTCAGGCCCGGGTGGTCGGGGCTGACGGGCGGGAGTCGGTCGCCGTGAGCGGGACCGCTGATCTGCGGACGGGGCGCCCGGTTTCTTCTGGCGGCTACTTCCGTATGGCGAGTACGTCCAAGACGCTGGTGGCGGTCGTGGTCCTGCAGTTGGAGGCCGAGGGCAGGGTCTCTCTGGACGACAGCGTCGACCGCTGGCTGCCGGGGGTGGTGCGGGGGAACGGCAACGACGGCCGCCGAATCACGATCCGCCAGCTGCTCCAGCACACCAGCGGTATCCACGACGATCTGCCCGGGTACACGACGCCGGGGGAGTACTACCAGCAGCGCTACGACGTCTACGAGCCCGAGGAGCTGGTGGCTCGTGCGATGGCTCATGCGCCGGATTTCCCGCCGGGGGAGGGCTGGGGGTATTCCAACACCGGGTACGTGCTGCTCGACATGGTCATCGAGAAGGTGACCGGGCGGCGCGCCCACCGGGAGATCGGGGATCGTGTCCTGCGGCGGGCGGGGATGGACCAGACCCGGTGGCTGGGGACGTCGCCGGTTTTGCCGCGGCCGCATGCCAGGGCGTACCAGCTCTTCGGTCCGGGTTCGCGGGTGGATGTCACTGATCAGGTCACGGTGGATTACGAGAACCTTTCGTGGGTGACGACCACGCGGGATGAGAACCGGTTGTTCCGTGCGTTGCTGGCGGGCCGTCTGCTGCCGGCGCGGCAGTTGGCGGAGATGAAGCGGACCGTTCCGGTGAGCGCGGAGGTTCAGCGGCTGTGGCCGGGGGGCCGGTACGGGCTGGGGCTGGTCGAGCGTCCTTTGAGTTGCGGGGGGACGTACTGGAGCCATGAGGGCGGGGACGGCGGCTACATCACGCTGAACGGGGTCACCGGTGACGGGAGGCGCAGCGCGGTGGTCTCGATGTCGGAGGCGCGGGGTGACGCGCTGGAGCACGTCGTGGAGCAGGAGGACGCGGCGAGTGCTCTGATCGACCACGCGTTGTGCGGTGGGGGAGCGGGTGCGGCGTGACCGGGGCTGTGGCCGCGGGTGCTCGTCAGTCCTCGTCGGGGGTGTAGCGGGCGGCGAGGGTGCGGGCGGTGGCGGCGATCATGTCGCGGAGGTGCGGGGGGTCGATGACCTCGACGTCGGCGCCGAGTTTGAGGAATTCGACGTGGGCGTGGCGGACGGATTCGATGGGGAGGGTGGCGTGGACCCAGCCGTCGGGGCCGGGTGGGGTGGCGGTGTCGAGGGCGGCGCGGGCCATGGTGGGCGGGAGCAGGATCTGGGTGCGGGTGAGGCCGTCGGGGGAGAGTTTGACGGTGGCGTGTTCCCGGTAGGCGTCGGCTTCGAAGCGTTCGGCGTAGGTGGCCCAGAAGGCGGCGAGGTCGAAGCCGTGGGGGCGGTCGAAGTGGCCGGGGAGGGCGCGCAGGGTGAGGACGCGTGAGACGCGGTAGGTGCGGGGGGCGGGTGCGGTGTCGGCGGGTGTCTCGGCGGTGCCGGTGCGGGGCGGGTCGCTGGGTGCGGGGCGGGCGATGAGGTACCAGGTGCCGGCCTTGAGGACGACGCCGAGGGGTTCGAGGTGGCGGGTGACCTGCTGGGGGCGGCGCCAGCGGCGGTAGAGCACTTCGATGCGGTGCTGGTTCCAGACGGCGTCGGCGATGGCGTGCAGGTGGGGGACGTCGTCGGGGGTGCGGAACCAGCCGGGGGCGTCGAGGTGGAAGCGTTCGCGGATGCGGGAGGCGCGGGTGCGCAGGTCGGGTGGGAGGGCGGCCATGAGTTTGAGTTCGGCGGCGAGGACGTCGCCGAGGCCGAGTTGGGAGGCGGGGCCGGGCAGGGCGGACAGGGTGAGGGATTCGGCTTCGGCGGCGGTGAGGCCGGTGAGGCGGGTGCGGTAGCCGCCCACGAGGCGGTAGCCGCCGTCGGGGCCTCGGTCGGCGTAGACGGGGACGCCGACGGCGCTGAGGGAGTCGACGTCGCGGTAGACGGTGCGGACGGAGACTTCGAGTTCGGCGGCCAGTTCCCGGGCGGTCATGCGTTCCCTGGTCTGCAGGAGCAGGAGGAGGGACAGCAGCCGGCTCGCGCGCATGGGTCCAGTGTGCCGGTAGGGGGTGCGGTGGTGGTGCGGGGGTCAGCCGTGCAGGGCGTACTGCATGGGGCGGAACTTGGTGCGGGCTTCGGCGAGTTCGGCGTCGGGGTCGGAGTCGGCGACGATGCCGCAGCCGGCGAACAGGCGGGCGCGGGTGCCGTCGATCTCGGCGCAGCGCAGGGCGATGCCCCATTCGCCGTCGCCGCGGGCGTCGACCCAGCCGACGGGGCCGGCGTAGCGGCCGCGGTCCATGCCCTCGAGTTCGCGGATGAGGTCCATGGCGGTGTCGGTGGGGGTGCCGCAGACGGCGGGGGTGGGGTGCAGGGCGGCGACGACGTCGAGGACGGAGCGGTCGGCGGCGAGGCGTCCGCGCAGGGGGGAGGCGAGGTGCAGGACGTTGGGGAGGGTGAGCAGTTCGGGTTCGTCGGGGACGGTGAGGTGGGCGCAGAGGGGGGTGAGGGCGTCGCGGACCATTTCGGCGGCGTAGCGGTGCTCTTCGCGGTCCTTGGCGGAGGTGAAGAGGCGTGCGGCGCGGGCCTGGTCGTCGGCGGGGGTGTCGCCGCGGGCGGTGGTGCCGGCGAGGACGAGGGATTCGATGTCGCCGCCGGTGCGGCGGATGAGGAGTTCGGGGGTGGCGCCGACCATGCCGGCGCAGGAGAAGGTGTAGCAGCCGGGGTAGCGGGTGGCGAGGCGCTGGAGGAGGACGCGGGCGTCGATGGGGGTGTCGGCGCGGACGGTGAGGTCGCGGGCGAGGACGACTTTGCCGAGGTGGCCGGTGTTGTCGGCGGGGCGCGGCGGGGGTGGTGCGGTGGTGTCGGCGGGGTCGGTGCCGGGGGCGAGGTGGCCGCGGCGGATGCGGTCGACGGCGGTGGCGACGGCGTGCTTCCAGGCGTGTTCGGGGAGGGCGCCGTCGCTCCAGCGCAGGCCGGTGGGGGGTTGGGGCGGGTTGGCGAGGGTGAGGGGGTCGGTGTCGTCGCCGATGGTGGTGAGCCAGGCGCGGCCGTCGCGGCGGCCGAGGATGCGGCGGGGGACGATGAGGGTGGAGTCGGGGGATTTGGGGTCGAAGCCGAAGGTGCCGAAGGCGACGGGTCCGGAGCCGGGGACGTTGACGGTGTCGTCGACGGCGGCGGCGCCGAACAGGTCGTGGAGCATGCGGGCGGCGGCGTCGAAGCGGTCGTGGCCGCCGGGGAGGGTGAGGCGGGCGGCTTCGCCCCAGCCGACGATTCCTTCGCCGTGGCGGATCCAGGCCAGTGCGGAGGGGTGTGGAAGCCGTGCGATGAGGTCGCCCGGGTCGGGGATCGGGGCGGTGCGGACGGTGAGTCGGTCCGGTGCTGTCACGGCGAGCTTCACGTGAGCCACTGTACGCCAGATTTGAACCTGTTCAAACGGGCGGGGTGGCGGTGGGTGGTGAGGTGTGCGCCACACCGGTCCCGGCGGGCGGCCGCGGGGTCTGGTTGCGCGTATGCCCGTCGGTCCCGTCCCCATGCGCGGGGACGGGACGCGGTGGCGCGGGGTCAGCGGCGGGCGGCGCCGGTGATCTTCCAGGCGGCGGGCAGCAGGCCGGCGGCCAGCAGGACCTTCAGGGCGTCGCCGGCCAGGAACGGTGTGACGCCGAGGTCGAGCGCCTTGGCGAGGTCGACGTGCAGGGCGGCCATCAGGTAGGGGACGCCGGCGGCGTACATGATGGCGGTTCCGGCGAGCATGGTGCCGACGGTGCGCAGCGGGGTGCGGTCGCCGCCGAGCTGGGCGAGGCGTCCGACGGCGGCGGCCGCGGCGACGAACCCGATGACGTAGCCGAGGGTGGGGAATCCGGCGCCGGAGGTGCCGTCGGTGAACCAGGGGACGCCGGCCATTCCGGCGAGCAGGTAGACCAGCATGCCCAGGCCGGCGCGGCCGAAGCCGAGGGCGGCGCCGGCGAGCAGGACCGCGAAGGTCTGCCCGGTGACCGGCACGGGGGTGCCGGGCAGCGGGACCGCGATCTGCGCGGCGATGCCGACGAAGGCGGCGGCGCCGATGACGAGCGCGGTGTCGCGGGCCAGCGAGCCGGGCAGCAGGTCGCCCAGGACGGCGGGACGCCGCCGGGTTGCGTGGGCAGTAGCCACAGATCCTCCCAAAACGGTTGTGTCAGGCCGAAACTTAGCGAACTGCCTGGCGGGGGTGGACGGCGCGGCCTACAGAAACGGGTGCCCCCGGTTTGTCGCCGCCCGCACGGCGGCGCCGGCGCGCCTCAGCCGGCGGCGGCGCGCGGGTCGCGGGCGAGGTAGACCACGTCGGGTTCGCCGCGCGGCACCGGGACGGGCCGGACCCGCACGGAGCCGAACCGGCCCCGCAGCAGCGCCTCGAACGCCGGTGCGGCGCCCGCGCTCCACACCGCGAGCACGCCGCGCGGCGTCAGCAGCGCGGCGAGGGCGTCCAGGCCGGTGGCGGCGTACAGGCGGGCGTTGCCGGGGGTGACGGTCCAGTCGGGGCCGTTGTCGATGTCCAGGCACACCGCGTCGAAGCGGCCCGCGCCCGGGGCGGTGACGTAGTCGAGGAGGTCGGCGCGCTCGACGGTGACGCGGGGGTCACGCAGGGCGTCCCGGGACCAGGGCCGCAGCGCGGTGGCGTGCCAGGCGATCACGGCGGGCTCGCGTTCGACGACGGTGACGTGCGCGACGTCGTCGCCGGTGAGGGCCTCGGTGAGGGAGAATCCGACGCCCAGGCCGCCGATGAGCACCCGCGCGGGTGCGCCGGGGCGGGCCGCGGCGGCGTCGAGGGCGGCGCGGACCAGCAGCCGCTCGGACTCGCCGTTGCGGGTGTCCATCAGGAACACGCCGTTGCTGATGATCTCGTAGTCGCCGTCCACGCGGCGCAGCACCAGCTCGCCGCCCAGGCCGGCGGCGCGCTCGACCACCGTCGCCGTGGCGTGTTCCCCGCGTGTGTCCGCAGCCGATCCCATGACCGCACCCTAGCCGCCGCGGGGCCCGGCCCGGGACTATCCCGGCCCGGGCCGGTGCGGGCCGGGGGCTGGGCGGGAAGGGCGGTGTCGGCTACGGTGCCGGGCATGCCCGAGATCGAACCGCCCGGCGGGCTGCTGCCGGGCCGCCGGATCCTGGTCGTCGGCGCGGGGACGCGCCCCAGCGACGATCCCGCCGCGCCGGTCGGCAACGGCCGAGCGATCGCGGTCGCCGCCGCGCGGGAGGGCGCGGCGGTCGCGTGCGCCGACGTCGACGAGCACGCCGCCGGGCAGACCGCGGCGATGATCGAGGCGGAGGGCGGCCGGGCATGCGTGGTGGCGGCGGACGTGGTCGACCCGGCGGCCTGCGACCGGGTGGTGACCCGGGCGGCCGAGGGCCTCGGCGGGCTGGACGGGGTGGTGTTCAACGCCGGGATCGGCATCGGGTACGGGCTGGCGGGCACGGCGCTGGCCGACTGGGACCGCGTCCTGCACGTCAACCTGCGGGCGCCGTTCCTGGTCGGCAAGGCGGCGATGCCGGCGCTGGAGGCGGGCGGGGCGATGGTGTTCATCGGTTCGCTGGCCGGGACCAAGCCGGGTTCGCGGTCCCCGTCCTATGACGCCTCCAAGGCGGGGCTGACCGGGCTGGTGCGCCACATCGCCGCCGAGGGCGCGCCGCGCGGCGTGCGCGCCAACGTGGTGGCGCCCGGCCTGATCGATACCGTGATGGGGCGCGACGCCTCCTCCGGGAACGGCGACCGCGACCGGGTCGCGGGCCTGATCCCCATGCGGCGGCAGGGCACCGCGTGGGAGGTCGCGGCCGTCGCGGTGTTCCTGCTGTCGGACCGCGCGTCCTACGTCACCGGGCAGGTCCTGCACGTCGACGGCGGCCTGTCCACCCTGCGCTGACCCTGGGGGAGCGGCATGAACGACACCCGTCGCGGGGGCGGGTCCGAGGAGGCGGACGGGGTGGCGCTGCGCCCGGTCGCCGAGGACGACCTGCCGCTCATCGAGCGGCTGCGCACCGACCCGGAGCTGGCCGGGCCGTTCCTGTGGGAGGGCTTCACCGATCCCCGCAGGTTCCGGCGCCGCTGGGAGTCCGACGGCATGCTCGGCGAGGAGACCGGGAACCTCGTCGTCGCCCGCGGCGCCGTGTTCTGCGGGATCGTGTCGTACCGGCGCGTGGCGACCACGGCGCGGGCGTGGTGCTGGAGCGTCGGCATCTCGCTGCTGCCCGAGGCGCGCGGCCGCGGCGCGGGGGCGCGGGCGCAGCGGCTGCTGGCCGAGTACCTGTTCGCGCACAGCCCCGCCCACCGGGTCCAGGCCGAGACCGAGACCGCCAACCTCGCCGAGCAGCGCGCCCTGGAGAAGGCGGGGTTCACCCGCGAGGGCGTCATGCGCGGCTGGAGCTTCCGCGACGGCCGGTACCGCGACGAGGTCCTGTACAGCATGCTGCGTTCGGACCTGCACCCGCCGGGGACGGCCCCCGGCTAGCGGGCGGGGGCGGCCTTCACGCGTCGTGGTGGCCGCGGAACGTCGCGCGGTAGGACGAGGGCGACACCCCGATCGCGGCGTGCAGGTGCCGGCGCAGCGACGCCGCGGTCCCGAACCCCGTCCGCTCGGCGACCCGGTCCACGGGCAGGTCGGTCTCCTCCAGCAGCCGCCGCGCCGCCTGCACCCGCTGCGCCGTCAGCCACACCTGCGGCGACACGCCCGTCTCCTGCCGGAACCGGCGCGTGAACGTCCGCACGCTCATCGACGCCCGCGCCGCGAGCCGCGCCAGCGTCACCGGCCGGTCCAGCCGCTCCAGCGCCCACGCCCGCGCCGCGCCCGTCGAGGAGACCCGCGCGGACCCTCGCGCCGGCGGCACCGGCAGCGCCGTGAACTGCGCCTGCCCGCCCTCCCGGTGCGGCGGCACCACCGTGCGGCGCGCCACGTCGCCCGCCACCGCCGCGCCGTGGTCACGGCGGATCATGTGCAGGCACAGGTCGATGCCCGCCGCCTCGCCCGCCGAGGTCAGCACCGCGCCCTCGTCGACGAACAGCACCGCCGCGTCGACCCGCACCCCGGGGAACGTCTCGGCGAGCCGGCCGCACGACAGCCAGTGCGTCGTGGCCCGCCGCCCCTCCAGCAGCCCCGCCGCCGCCAGCACGAACGCGCCCGTGCACACCGACGCCACCCGCGCGCCCCGCGCCGCGGCCGCCGCCAGCGCCCCCGGCACCGGCCCCTGCCCGGGACGGCTCTCGTCCAGCACGTGCGACGCCGGCACGACGATCGTGTCCGCCGCCTCCAGAGCCTCCAGCCCGTGCCGCACCGTCACCGCGAAATCGGCGTCCGCGCGCACCGCGCCGGGCCGCACGCCGCACGACACCACCTCGTACAGCGGCGCGCCTTCCGCCGACCGCGCCTGCCCGAACAGCTGGTGGACGATCCCGAGCTCCATCGGCAGCACGCCCTCGCGCACCAGCACCGCCACCCGGTGGATCCCGCCCGCCATGGCCCGATCCTTGCACACCATGGCCGACGGGCCACTCACCGCCGCGACCGCGCCACGGGCAGCATCGACACCAGACCGACCGACACACCGGGAAAGGAAGACGGCGCCGTGAACGTCCTGTGGATCTTCGCCCACCCCGAGGGCCGCTCCCTCAACGGCGCGCTGCGCGACCACGGCGCCGCCACCCTGCGCCGCGGCGGCCACCGCGTCCGCCACTCCGACCTGTACGCGATGGGCTGGAACCCCGTGGTCGGCCCCGCCGACTTCGGCCACGACCCCGCCGACCGCCTCATCGTCGGCGCCGCGTCCGAACGCGCCCACGCCGCCGGCGCCCTGGCCCCCGACATCCGCGCCGAACACGACAAGATCGCCTGGGCGGACGCGCTGGTCGTGCAGTTCCCCCTGTGGTGGTACGGGATGCCCGCCATCCTGAAGGGCTGGTTCGACCGCGTGTTCGTCCAGGGCTTCGCGTTCGGCGTCACCGGCGGCGACGGCCGCACCCTGCGCTACGGCGACGGCGGCCTGGCCGGACGCCGCGCCCTGGTCGTCACCACCGCCGGTGCCCGCGCCTCCGGCCTGGGCCCCCGCGGCGTGCACGGCGCCGCCGAGGACCTCCTGTTCCCCCTCCTGCACGGCACGCTGTTCTACACCGGCATGGACGTCCTGCCGCCTCTGGTCATCACCGGCGCGGACCGCGCCGGCCCCGCCGACCACGCCGCGGCCGCCGCCGCCCTGGACGCGCGCCTGCACGCCCTGCCCACCGCCGACCCCATCCCGTACCGCAGCGAGCACGGCGGCGACTACACCGGCGACCTCACCCTGCGTCCCGAACTGGCCCCCGGCCGCACCGGCCCCGCCGTTCACCGCCGCCCCTGCCCGGCCCGCTAGGCGGCCGGAGGGGACGGCCCCCGGCCGCGCGGGTGCCGGGTCCGCGACCCTGATATCAGGCGAAACGGGACGGTGAGGTATCACACGGGCGTCGGCGTTTCGTGCGTGGCATCCCGGCGCGTGCGTAACAATGGGCCGCTATGGCATGGCGATCCAGGACCCGGCAAGTGGCGGCGGCGTTGACGGCGGGAGCGTCGGCGGGCGCGCTCGCCGCCTGCGGCATCACCGCCTTCGGCGGCACGACCGGACGCGAGGACGGCCCCGCCCGCGACGGCGCCAGGGCCGAATGCCCGGGCGTCCCCGCCCCCGACGGCGCCAAGGGTCGCCAGCTGCGCGGCATGTGGATCGCCAGCGTCGGCAACACCGACTGGCCCAAGGACCCCAAGGCCTCACCCGCCGACCAGCGCGAGCAGTTCACCCGCCTCCTCGACACCGCCGCCGCGATGAACATGAACGCGGTGTTCGTCCAGATCCGCCCCAACTCCGACGCGTTCTACGACTCCCCGTACGAGCCGTGGTCGCAGTGGCTCACCGGCACCCCCGGCAAGAACCCCGGCTACGACGTCCTGGCGTTCATGCTCAAGGAGGCCCACGCCCGCAACCTGGAGTTCCACGCCTGGTTCAACCCCTACCGCGTGTCCCGCCACCACGACCTGAAGAAGCTGGCGCCCAAGAGCCCCGCCCGGCAGCATCCCGACTGGGTCCGCAAGTACGGCAAGGGCCTGTGGTACGACCCCGGCCTCCCGCAGGTCCGCGACCTCGCCACCAAGGCCGTCATGGACGTCGTCACCAAGTACGACATCGACGCCGTCCACTTCGACGACTACTTCTACCCCTACCCCGAGGACGGCGACTTCCCCGACGACGCCGCCTTCAAGGCCTACGGCAACGGCATGAAACGCGCCGACTGGCGCCGCCGCAACGTCGACACCCTCGTGGAGTCGCTGTCGGGCCGCATCCACGCCGCCAAACCCTGGGTCCGGTTCGGCATCAGCCCCTTCGGCGTGTGGCGCAACAAGAGCAGCGACCCCGACGGGTCGCCCACCGCCGCCCTGCAGAGCTACGACGACATCTACGCCGACACCCGCAAATGGATCAGGCAGGGGTGGCTCGACTACGTCACCCCCCAGTTGTACTGGCCCATCGGCGACGCCCGCGCCGACTACGCCGAACTCGCCCCCTGGTGGGCCCGCCAGGTCAAGGGCACCGGCGTGCAGCTCACCATCGGGCAGGCCGCCTACCGCGTCGGCGAGGACGCCACCTGGCGCAAGCCCGCCGAACTGTCGCGCCACCTCACCCTGAACGCCAAGTACCCGCAGATCAGCGGCGACGTGTACTTCAGCGCCTCCGACCTCGCCGCCAACCGCCGCGGCTTCGCCGCCCGCCTCCGCGACGACCACTACACCCGCCCCGCCGTCCCGCCCGTCCCCGCCCGCCGCGGCGGGCAGGCGCCCCCGCCCGTCCAGGGCACCACCGCCGCCCCCGCCACCGGCAAGGACGCCAAGAACGCCAAGGGCGTGAAGGTCACCTGGCGCGCCTCGCAGGGCGCCACCTCCTACGCCGTCTACCGCGTCGAGGGCGCCAAGCCCGGCTGCGCGCCCGTCGACCCCCGCCACCTCATCGCCGACGTCCGCGGCGGCGGCATCATCGACCCCACCGCCAAGCCCGGCCGCTCCTACACCTACTCCGTCACCGCCCTGGACCGCCTCCACCACGAAAGCCGCCCCGGCCGCGGCGCAACGGCCACCGCCCCCGAGGGATAATGATCATGCTCCGTGGGGAGGAACCTGACACCTGACCACCCCCCGGAGGTATGAAGCATGGCGCTGTCGATGGAGGAGCAGCGGATCCTCAGCCAGATCGAGATCCGCCTGAGAGAGGACGACCCGCGGCTGGCCCAGCGCCTCGCCCGCCTCGGCACCCCCCGCGGCCGCCGTGCCCGCACGATCGTCCTCGCAGCCGCCGCCGTCATCATCGTCCTGGCCGCGATCGGCGCCGGGATCGCCGCCGCGATCCTCTAGACCCGGCCCGGCCGGCCCGGCTCCCGTCCGCTCCCGCTCCCACCCCCGCTCGTGGCAGGTCCGGCGCCGCCCCACGCCCCGAGGCGACCGCGGAGGCGCACGCCGTCTCCGCGGTCGCCGCGACCCCGTCCGGCCGGATCAGCGGACGCGGTCGTAGACCAGGGCCATCTCACCCAGCTCGCCGGTCTCCCGGCGGCTGAGCGACCACCGGGTGGACGGCAGGCCGTCCTCGAACAGCCGCCCCCCGCCCCCGGCGATCTCCGGCAGCACCATCAGGTACAGCCGGTCGACGAGGTCGGCGGCCAGCAGCGGCTTGATCACGCTGGCGCTGCTGTTGACCAGGATGTCGCCCCCGCCCTCGGCCCGCAGCTCTCCGACGACGTCCGCGGCGGGCGCGTTCACCACACGGGTCCGTTCCCACGGCGCCTCCGCCAGGGTGGTGGACAGCACCACCTTCTCGGTGCCGACCAGCCACTCCGCATACCCGCGGTCGCGCGGATCGGCGCCGGCGTCCCCGGCGACCGCCGGCCAGAAACCCATGAAGCCCTCGGCGTTGCCCCTGCCCAGCAGCGCCGTCGTAGCGCCCTCGTAGATCCGGGTGAGATGATCGCGCGCCACCTCACTCGTCACATAAGGGACGAACATTCCGAAGTCGGCGGGGCCGCCGGGCCCGTGGTAGCGGCCGTCGAGAGTGAGGGCCAGGTTCGCGGTGACCTTGCGGCCGGTAGTGCCGGTCATTTCATGCTCCTTGCGTCATCGTCGTTTCCAGTGCCGTGCTCATCCGCGCCGTGCTCGCCCGCCGGCCCTGGATCCGCCGCGGCGAGGACCGCCGCGAGCCTGTCCAGGCTCTGCCCGAAGCCGATCTCGATGCCCGCGACGAAATCCGCGGACTCGACCGTGCTGCCGGTGATCCGGACCCGGGCGTCCAGGCCGGTGCCGTCGCCCTCGGGACGCAGGCCGAGCTCGACGTGGGCGGTGAAGGCCGCCTCCCCGTTCGGCAGCACCGGGGTGGAGCGGTAGCGCAGGCGCTCGCCCGGGCGTGCCTCCTCCACCACGCCCTCGGCGCGGCCGGCGACCGCGTCCACCCCGCCGGCGTCCTCGGCGTCGCGGTACTCCAGCAGCACCCTGCCGCCCGGGCGCGCCTCGAAGACGAGGGCCGACACCCGCAGGTCGTCCGGCGCCCACCAGTCCGCCAGCAGCGACGGCTCGGTGAGGTGCCGCCAGACCAGCCCGGGACGCCGCGGCAGCGACCGTGTGAAGGCGAACGCGCGGCCGTCGGCCCACCCCGCCTCCCGCGCGGCGAGCCGTTCCGCGCCGAGGGCGGCCCCGTAGCGGTCGAAGGTCTCGCCCGCGCCGCCGGGTCGGCCGGCGTCGTCGGCGAGGCGGCCGAGCGCCGCCGCCAGGTCGCGCAGCGGACCGGGCCGCAGCGCGTAGACGCGCCGCTGCCCGGCGCGCTGCGAGGTGACGACGCCGGCGCGCTCCAGCGTCTGCAGGTGCTTGGTCGTCTGCGGCTGCCGCGCGCCGGCGAGCCGCGCCAGGACGCCCACCGGCCGCGGCCGCTCGGCCAGCAAATTCACGAGCCGCCACCGGACCGGATCGGCCAGCGCACTGAGGATCTCCTCCATGCCCCGAAGCATTCCTCATGACGAATATTCTTGTCAAGGAATATTTGGTGCGAGGTGACGCCGACACGAACGAGGAGGCACAGGGGTGCGCGGTCAAGGAGGCACGGGCCGAAAGGGGCGAGGCCAGGGGGAGGGGAGGGCGTGCCGGGACGGCCTGCCGGGGGCGTGAACGCCAAAGGCCCCGGCGGGATCAACCCGCCGGGGCCTCGGCGTCAAGCCGGTGTGGTGGTCGCCTCACGGCGAAAGGCACAACGAAGCTCCAGCCCGGACCGCATGGGACCGGCGGTATTCCCCGAAGGCATCAGGTAGAGCCCGGGGGACACATGCCACACCGACGCACCCACTCTAGCGGCTCCGCGCCAGTGCCTCCTCCACCGCCACCCCGCACGTGAAGTTCACCTCACCCCGCGGTGAGGGTTGCCTGCGCCCGTGCACCACCCCGCCGGAAGAAGCGTCCACGCATATGAGTCGATGCGGGGAATACGGGGAGACCGGCCGGTCACCCCGCGGGGCCCCGCACACCGACCGCACACCGATCGGCGGCCAGACCCGGTACGGACGACCGGCACAGACGAGGAGACGGGTAGTGCGAACCACGGGGACGGGGACCACCAGGCCTGCGGGCGGCGGAACCGGAGAAGACGACGGCGGCGGCGCCACGGCGGTCTGGGACCTGGCCGCCGACACCCGCGCCGCGGCACGGGCCCGCGCGCTCACCCGCCGGTCGCTGCGCCGGTGGCGCGTCACCGGCACCGCCGACATCGACGACATCGTCCTTATCGTGGACGAACTGGTCACCAACGCCGTCGTGCACGGCACCGGGCCCGTCCACCTGGCCCTGCGCCTGGAGGCCACCCGGGCCGGAGTGCGCCTCACCGGCGAGATCGGCGACGCCGACCCCCGCGCACCCGGCGTCCCCGCCGGACCGCCCCCCGTCCTGGACTGGTCCGAGGCCGGCCGCGGCCTGCTCCTGGTCGCCTCCCTGGCCACCGAGTTCGGCGCCCGGCCCGCGCCGCCCGGCAAGACCATCTGGTTCACCCGCGACCTCGACCCCCTCGACACCCCCGCCCTCACCGCCGACGCGCCCGCCAGCTGACCCGACCGGGGGCCGGGGTCAGACCTGCAGGGGGCAGCGGTCCACCACCCACACCTCCTCCTCCCCGGCGCCGGGCGGCAGCGGCGGCTCGTCGGTGAGCCGGTCCAGATGCCACTCGATGTGGGCCAGCGGCCCCCGCCAGCCCGCCAGCAGATCGGCCAGCGGACGCGGCGGCCCCGGCGGCCCGTAGGGGCGCGGATCGGGCAGCTCGGCCTCCCACAGCGCGTCGTCGCAGCCGGCCGCCCAGTGCGCCACCGCCTCCAGCACCTGCTGCAGGTCGCGCGCCAGATCGCCCAGCGACCGCAGCGCCATCGCGTCCTGGATCATCCGCTCCCGCGCGTCGTAGGGCAACTCCCGCCCGAACGCCGGCGGGAACGGCGGAGGACGGCCCTCCAGCACCGGCTCCTCGCCCGTCGCCGCCGACCGGATCGCGGCCGCCTGCCACCGCGTCCACTCCGCCAGATGCCCCAGCACCCCCCGCAGCGCCGCCGCGCCCGACCCGCCGCCCCGGACCTCCGCGGCCGCCTCCCGCAGCCGCGACCGCACGAACTCCAGCCGGTCCAGCGTCCACGCCCGCGCCCGCGCCGCGGCCGCCGGGGCCCGCGGACCCGCCTCGGCCGCCGGGCGCGGCACCGGCACCCGCAGCGCCGCCAGCAGGTCGTCCAGGTCCCGCACCTCCGCGCCCCGCCCCGACAGCACCGCCGCCCCGATCCGGTCCAGCCGGAACATCCGCGGCCCGTCGCGCATGCGGCACCACCCCACCAGGTACTCCCCGTAGGGGGCCACGACCAGGCCGTGCGCCTCCACGTCGCGGAAGCTGCGCGCCCCCGCCTGGTCGGTGTAGGCCAGCCGCACGACCCGGCGGGCGCGGACCGCCTCGGCGAGCGTGTCGTGCACCGGGCCCAGCAGCGACCCCACCTCGCCCAGCGGCTCGCGCGCGGCGGGCTCCGGCAGCGCGTAGCCGCGGCCCTTGCGGGCCCGCACCGGCAGCCCGCCGTGCGTCAGCAGCTCCAGGTCGCGGCGCACGGTCCGCCCGCTGACCCCCAGCCGCGCCGCCAGCACCGCCGCGTCCAGCGGCTCGGGCGAGGCCGCCCGCAACTCCGCGACGAGCGCCAGCAGCCGATCCACGCGGTCCACGCACCCATCGTGACCCCGCCCGCGAGCGATTCACCCACCCGCAGGGGCTTAAAACCCTTACCGGCGCGGGGTTTCGGCCCCGCGCCGGGCGCGGGGCCGGCGCGGGGTCAGCGGCCCGACAGCTCCGCCGCCAGGCCCTGGAAGTCGGCCGCCGTCAGCGACAGCGCGCTGCCGATCGCCTGCGTGGCCTCCGCGCTGCCCAGATGCCGCGTCGCGGCCCGGTCCAGGTAGGCCTCCACGAGCCGCGCCCCGGCGAGCCGGCCCCGCGGGCGCAGCGAACCCACCTCGCGGTTCACCACCTCCCACGCGTCCGAACCCAGCCGCAGGCTGCGCTCCTCGGCCAGCAGCCGCACCAGCGCCGCGCGCGCCGGCGTCTCCGACAGGTCCGGCAGCCGCACCGCCCGCAGGTCCGTCACGAGTTCCGGCGACGCCGCCGACAGCTCTCCGACGCGGTCCGGCTCGCACGTGCCCAGCAGCGCCGTGTCGTTCACGCCCTCCAGCCGCGTCCGGTACAGCACCGACGCGTAGGCCGGGCCCTGAGACTCGTCCAGGATCAGCCCGTCCAGGCCGTCCAGCAGCAGGACGTGGCCCGCGTGCTCCTCCAGCGCCGCGCGCAGCCCGTCGGGACCGTGCTCGCGCAGGTCCTCGGCGTGGACGGCGTGGACCTCGCCGCTGGAGGCCTCCACCTCCGCCAGCGCCCGCGCCACCATCCGCGCCAGCCGCCGCTGCCCGCTGGAGGGCGCGCCGATCAGCAGCAGCGCCGGCGCCGACGCGCTCGACACCTCCTGCCCGCGCAGCCGCCGCGCCCACTTGCCGCGCCGCCGCACCTCGGTGACGACGCGCTCGATGTCGTCGGCGCCGCACAGGAACCGGACCCCGTAGGCCTCGGCGACCTGCGGGGCCTGCTCGGCCACGGGCGCGGGCGGCAGCGGGGGCGGCGGCTCGGGCACCGGGGCCGGGGGCGGCGGCAGATCCGCGTGCGGCGCGGGCGCCGGGACGGGGGAGGGCCGTGCGGGGGCCGGCGGCGCGTCGGATCCGGGCCACGCCGGGCCCGGGTCGAGCTGGGTGCGGAACGCGTCGGTGTCCAGCTGCGTCTGGTGCGGCTCCGACGGCCACACCGGCTCGGGGACCGGCTCGCTCACCGGCGGCCGCTCGGGGGCCCGGTCCTGCGCCGGGGCGGGCGGCTCGGGCGCCGGGGGAGGCGGGATCCGCGGCGGCGGCACGTCCGACCCGAACGGGTCCGGCGACGAAGCGGGCGGCGGCGGGGCGGGCTCGTGGCGGTGCTGGTCGGTGCGTTGCTGCTCGCCGTGGGGCAGGTCGGGCGGGCCCTGCTCGTGGCGGGAGTCCCGCTCCGGCTGCGACCCCGGCGGGGGCGGCGGCGTGTACCGGAAGGGCGGCTCCAGCGAGGCCGGGGCGGGCGGTTCGGGCGCGGCGGGCGGAGGCACCGGCGGGGCGGCCGGGGGAGGGGCGGGCGCCACCGCCGGCGGCGGGCCCGGGGCCTCCTGCGCCGGCTCGGGCACCGGCGCGACCGGCTGGTCGGCGCCGGTGGCGGCGCGCTCGGCGGCCATGTGGGCGCGGGCGGCCTTGATGATGTCCCACGCCGACAGCTCGTCGGTGGAGGGCGGGGTGTGCATCGCGGGGGACGTCAGCTCCGCCGCGACCGCCTGCGGGACCGCGAACCCCGTCGCCGGAGGCGGCACCTGCGCCAGCCGGCACCACGTCAGCCCGAGGGTGTAGCTGGTGGCCAGCAGCGCGGCGAGGGCGTCGGAGTCGTCGCTGCGCAGCGCGTCGGGAAGGCGCCCGTCGCGCGGCCACAGCGACCGCAGCGGGTTGGCCGGATCGGTCAGGACCGCCTGCAGCGTGCGGGCGCTGTCGGCGTCCAGCCAGTGCTGCAGCGCCTGCAGCGCGCCCGGCGAGGCCTGCAGGTCGGCGGCCAGCACCGCGATCCCGGCGCGGCGGACCTCGTCGTGGCTGCGTCCCGCCGCGGCCGGGCGCGGCCCGGTCAGCCCCGCGACGATCTCCTGCAGGTCGTACAGGGCCAGGCGCAGGTACTCCCCGGGCGCGGTGTCGCGGACCATCGGGGTGGCGAACTCGGCGGGGCAGCGGCGCCGCCACTCCTGCAGGATCGCCTCGGGCCCGTACCGGACGGTGGCCATGTCCTGGTTGACCATCCGCAGCGACGCCGCCGTCACCGCGGCCAGCGCGTCGGCGCCGGGGCGGAACCGCGGGTCGGCCTGGAGCCCGGCGGCGACCTCGTACATGACGCGGGCGATGTGCGCGGCGCCGCCGCCGTCGCCCGCGCCGAGCCGGTGGACGTAGTAGCCGGCCAGGGTGGCGAAGTCCGGCGGCATCATCCAGTGCAGGTGCTCGGCCGAGGTGGTCAGGAACGGGATGAACGACTCGATCAGGGGGTGCTCGGTCAGCACCACCGGGGACCCCGCGCACCACAGCAGCGCGCCCCACGCGGCGGCGACGGTGCTGGGCGTGCCGGGCTGGAACATCGGGTCGCGCTGGGTGAACTGCTGCGGGTTCACCGCCAGCGCGGTGGTCAGGGCCTGGGAGATGCGGGCGACGACGGCGGTGTCGGGGACGGGCCCGAGGAACCCCAGCGGCGCCACGCGCCCGGCCGACAGGTCCGGGCCGGTGGGGAACAGCTGCGGCGGGACGGGCGGCGTCCCGGCGCCCTGGGGCGCGGGGACGGCGACGCGGCGGTCCTCGAACTGCGCGGGGGGCGGGCAGGGGTGCCAGGTGCCGTCCAGGCCGCACCGGTACCAGCGTCCCCACGCGCCGTACAGCCACCACTCGCCGGCGCCCCACAGCATCCGCGCGGCGATCTGCGCCGCCCGGTCGGCCGGCTGGGCGCTCTGCCACCACGGTGAGGCCACCAGCTCGCGCACGTTGCCCTCGACCGAGGCGAACAGGTCGCCGCTCGGGCCCCCTCCGGTTCCGCCGGGCCCCGCCCCGGCCGACTGCCAGCTCATCCGGCGAATAGTAGTAGCAGCGGGCGTCGCGTCCGGCATCGCCCGCATTACGGGCCGGTATCCCGCCGTCGACGTGTAAGGAGCGTTATGGCAGGATGCTCATTAGCCCGCCGGGGAGCGGGCTCGGCGGCACACCGCACGACCCCGGGGGTGAGGATGGACGGCGCCGCACGGACCCGCGCCTGGGGCCTGGCCCTGGCGGTCCTGTCCTCGGTGTGCTTCGGCGCGTCCGGGCCGTTCGGCAAGGCCCTCATCGAGGCAGGTCTCAGCCCCCTGCAGGCGGTGTGGCTGCGCATCGCGGTCGCCGCGCTGGTCCTGGCGCCGCTGCCGTTCCTGCTGCGCGGGCGTGCCGCCGCCCGCGGCCTGCGCCCCCACCTGCCCGCCCTGGCCGTGTACGGCCTGACCGGCGTCGCCGGATGCCAGGCGTTCTACTTCGTGGCCGCCTCCCGCCTTCCGGTCGGGGTGGCGATCCTGCTGGAGTTCAGCGGCCCCGTCATCGTGCTGGCGTGGCTGCGGCTGGTGCGCCGCGCCCCCGTGCACCGCACCGCCGCCGCCGGCGTCGCGATCGCCATGGTCGGCCTCGCCCTGGTCGTGCAGGTGTGGACGGGGCTGTCGCTCGACCCGATCGGCCTGGCCGCCGGGCTCGGCGCCGCCGCCTGCCAGGCCAGCTACTTCCTCATCGTCGACCGGCTGGCCGGGAAGGTCGACCCCGTCGTCATCACCTCGGCCGGCGCCGTCGTCGCCGCGCTCGCCCTCACCGCGCTGGCCGCGCCGTGGACGCTGCCCTGGCAGGTGCTGCCCGCCCCGGTGCCCGTCGCCGGGCACGCCGCGCCCGGCTGGGCGCTGGTCGCCTGGATCGGCCTGGTCAGCACCGTCCTGGCCTACCTCGCCGGCGTCGCCGGGCTGCAGCGCCTGTCGGCGCAGGTCGGCGGCGCCATCTGCTACACCGAGGCCGTCGCCGCCGCCCTCATCGCCTGGGCCGTCCTCGGGGAGCGCCTCACCGCCGCGCAGATGGCCGGCGGCGCGATCGTGCTGGCCGGCGCCTACATCGCCCAGCGCGCCACCGTCGCCCACCCCGAGGTCCTGAACGCCGCCGCCGTCCCCGCGCACCGCCCGCCCGGCACCGCGCAGGGCGGCGGGACGAGCGGCGGGACGAGCGGCGGGACGGGCCCGCAGGCCCGGCCCGCCGCCCTGCCCCGGTGACCGGGCCGGGTCAGGCGTTCTCGCGGCGGAACCGGCGGGCGCCCAGCGCCACCGACGCCACCAGCAGCGCGACCGCCACCAGCGCCCCCTCCGCGACCGCCGCCGTCGCGTAGTCGCCCAGGAACGCCGCCCGCGCGGCGTCCACCAAGTACCGGAACGGCGTGAACCGCGACACCACGTCCAGCCACCCCGGCGCCAGGCTCATCGGCAGCAGGATCCCCGACAGCAGCATCAGCGGCAGCGTCACCGACGACAGGATCGGAGCGAACGCGTCCTCGCTGCGCGTGCGCAGCGCCACCACGTAGGACAGGGACGCCACGCTCACCGCCAGCGCCACCACCAGCGCCAGCCCGACGGCGATCCCGCCCACCGGGGCCCGCAGCCCCAGCGCCAGCCCGACCGCCACGACCACCGCGCCCTGGAACGCGACCACGACGGTGTCGCGCAGCACCCGCCCCAGCAGCAGCGCGGTCCGGCTGGCCGGGGTGACCCGCAGCCGCTCCACCACCCCCGACCGCAGGTCCGCGATCAGACCGAACCCCGCGAACCCCGCGCCGAACAGCGCCAGCTGGATCAGGACCCCGGGCACGAACACCTGCCAGGCGCTGCCCGCGCCGAACCCGCGCACGTCGACCAGGTCCGACAGCAGCGGCCCGAACAGCACCAGGTACAGCAGCGGCTGCACCGCGCCGAACACCACCGCGACCTTGCTGCGCAGCGTCTGCCGCATGGAGCGCAGGAAGATCAGGCGAGTGTCGGACGCGACCCGCCCGAGGGCGGCGACCCGTCCGGGCGCCGCGGCCCGTCCGAGGGACGCGGACTCTTCACAGGACGCGGACTCTTCACAGGACGCGGACTCTTCACAGGACGCGGACTCTTCACAGGACGCGGACTCTTCATAGGGCATGGGGGGACTCCTCGGTTCAGGCCGCGTCGCGCAGCGAGCGGCCGGTGACGGTGAAGAACACGTCGTCCAGCGTGGGACGGGCCAGGTTCAGCGACGCCAGCTCCACCCCCGCGCCGTCCAGCGCGCGGATCAGGGACATCAGCGCCGTCTCGCCGTCCTCGACGGTCAGGCGCAGCGTCCCGCCGGACACCGCGGCCTCGCGGACGGCCGGATGCGCCGCCAGCGCCTTGCGGGCGCCCTCGACGCCGGCGGCCTCGGCCAGCTCCACCGTGACGACGTCCCCGGCGACGCGGCGCTTGAGCTCGGCGGGCGTGCCCTCGGCGACGATGCGGCCCCGGTCGATGATCAGCAGCCGGTCGCACAGCGCGTCGGCCTCGTCCAGGTAGTGCGTGGTGAGGAACACCGTCGCGCCGTCCCGGTCGCGCATGGCGCGGATGTGGTCCCACAGGTTGCCGCGGCTCTGCGGGTCCAGGCCCGTGGTCGGCTCGTCCAGGAACAGCAGCGGCGGGCGGTGCACCAGCCCGAGCGCGATGTCCAGGCGGCGGCGCTGCCCGCCCGACAGCGACCCCGCCGGGCGCGGCTCCAGGCCCTCCAGGTCCAGCCGCGCGCACAGCTTCGCGATCCGCGCGGACCGGTCGCGCACCCCGTACAGGCGGGCCTGCAGGTCCAGCTCCTCGGCGACCGGGACGCCCGGGTCGGCGCCGCCGCCCTGCGCGACGTAGCCGATCCGGCGCCGCACCGCCGCCGGGTCGGCGCGCAGGTCGTGGCCGGCGACGGTCGCGGTGCCCGCCGTCGGTGCCAGCAGCGTCGTCAGCATCCGCAGCGTCGTGGTCTTGCCGGCCCCGTTGGGGCCGAGGAACCCGACGATCTCGCCGGGCGCGACCGACAGGTCCACGCCGCGGACGGCCTCGACCGTCCCGTGCCCGCCGGTGAAGGTGCGGGCGAGCCCGCGAGCCTCGATCACGTTGACCTCCCTCAGAACGATGGCCGCTAGCGTAACCCCAATTTTGCAGTCACACCAAGTTTTCAGTGACACCAGTGAAGGTATATTCCTGTGCATGGCTGAGGACCACGTCCCCGACGCAGCGCCGGAACTGGGACTGCGGGAACGCAAGAAGCGCGAGACGCGGCGCCGCATCGCCGACATCGCCACCGGCCTGTTCATGACCCGCGGGTTCGACAACGTCACCATCGCCGACGTCGCCCGCACCGCCGACGTGTCGGTCAACACCGTCTTCAACTACTTCAGGACCAAGGAGGACCTGTTCTTCGACCGGCAGGACGAGATCATCGAGGCCGCCGGGCGCGACTTCCGCGACCGCCGCCCCGGCGAGGGCGCCGTGGCGCTGTTCCGCCGCCGCTTCTTCGAGGGCCTGGACGCCCGCGCCCACCAGACCGCCTTCCACGAGGGCGCGGAGGTCTGGACCCGCACCGTCCGCGACAGCCCCGCCCTCATGGCCCGCCAGCGCGAGATCGGCCGCCAGGCCCAGGACCGCCTCGCCGACCTGCTCGCCGAGGCCACCGGCGCCGGCCCCGACGACATCGCCCCCCGCGCCGCCGCCGCCATGATCTTCGCCGTGCAGAACACGCTCGTCGAGCAGATCGCCGACCGCAAGACCGCGGGGGAGACCCTCCAGGAGATGGCCGAGGACGTCTACGCCGCCGCGGCCCGCGCCTTCGACCTGCTCGAACACGGCCTCGGCCACTACGCCGCCGCCCCCGCCGCCGCCACGGCCGGCACTCCGGACGACCCCCGGGCCGACCCCGCGGCAGGCGCCGGCGTCGAAAGCCCGGCCGCCGGAAATTGAGTGTCGGCCCACCGCAGATCATTCCTAGACTTCATGGTTGCGGAGGCCAACAACCATGGACACCCCCACGCTCCTTGCCCACCTGCACCACCACGACACGGCCCTGAGCCTGCCCCGGGGCGCCTGCCTGCGCTGGGACGACGCGGACCTGCACCGCGCCGCGCACACCGGCGACCCCGAGGGCTACGCCCTGCTCGGCCTGGCACCCGGCGTGCGGCCCTGGCAGCGCGCCCGCGTGCTGCTGCAGATCCTGGCCGCCTCCCAGGCCGGCCTGGACGACCGCGCCCGCGCCGTGCAGGCCCGCGTCGCCCGCGTCCTGACCCTGGGCCTGCCGCCCGCCCACGTCATCACCGTCCTGCTCGCGCTGCGGCGGCTGCGCGCCAACCACAAGCACACCACCCGCACCGCGCTGCGGTTCGTCCTGGAGCACCCCGCCGCCGACGCGCTCATCGCCGCGCGCCGCCCCGCCCTGCGCGACTGCTTCGAGCACGCCCTCGGCGCCGCCACCGCCCGCGGCTGCGCCGGCCGCATCGCCGGCGGCGACACCGCCTCGGACTACCTCCAGCGGCGCCTGCTGCGCTTCCTCACAGACCCCGCCGCCGCGCCCGCCCGCGTCCAGGCCCTCTACGACGCCGGCAAGGCCGCGGCCGCCACCCCGGGCGGCGACCACACCGCGGTGGGGGAGCCGGTGCTGCCCGTCGACACCGCCCGCCGGCGGCCCGCCACCATCACCGCCACCAACCGTGGCGACATCGCCGCCACCCTCGTCCACCTCTACCGGGGCGGGCCGTCCGAAGACCTCTACGCCGCCCTCGGCCGCTACGTCGGCGCCGCCGCCGCGGCGTTCCCCCGCTTCACCGGCACCGTCGCGCTCGTCCTGGACGCCTCGGCGTCCATGCGCGGCTACGGCGACCGCGAATGGGCCGCGCTGTCCCAGGCCGCCGCGCTGCGCATGGTGCTGTCGCAGGTGTGCGCCCGGCTGGAGGTCATCGAGACCGGCGGCGACGAACGCGCTCCCCGCGGCGCCACCGACCTCGCCACCGGCGTCCTGGACGCCCTGGGCGCCGGCCCCGACCTGGTCGCCGTCGTCTCCGACGGCTACGAGAACGTCTTCCCCGGCGACCTGGCCAGGGTCGTGGCGAGCCTGCCCGGCGCCGGCGTCACCACCCCCGTGGTGTTCTGCCACGCCCTGTTCACCAGCAGCGACGACCTGACGCTGCGGCGCCCCGCCCCGTCCCTGCCACAGCGCGGCTTCTGGCACCAGGACGACTTCGCCGAACTGCTGCCCTGGATGTTCGGGCACTGCGAGGCCGGCGCGCCCTGGCTGCGCGCCGCCCTGCACGACCGCCTGGACGCCCTCGACCGGCAGGCCGACACCCTCACCGCCCGCATCGCCGCCTGAACCGCCCACCCGCACCGGCACGCGCCGCGCCGCCCACACGCCCGCCCACACGCCCGCCCACACGCGACCCGCACGCCCTTTGCGTGCCCGCCGCACGCCCGCCGACACCGACCCGAAGGGAGCACCGCATGACCCAGATGACGGCGCTCGACACCCTCGTCCCCGGCCCCCTCAGCCTCGCCGGGCACCGCCTGGGCACCCCCCAGCAGGCCGGCGCGCTCACCATGGTGCCCATCTCCGGGCCCGCCCACCGCGGCTACGTCCCGCCTCGCACCGGACTCAAACTGACCCGCGTCGCCGGCTACGGGCAGGTCGAACTGTCCAACCGCGCCGACTCCGGCGTCGCCATCGTCCCCCTGCACATCGGCTACATCCAGGACCGCGCCCAGAACCACGCCCTGTGCCGGTCGGCGTTCCTGGCCCCCGGGCAGACCGTGCGCTTCGACGACGCCTGCTGCGTCCAGCAGAGCCAGGGCGGCCTCCTCAGCGAGCGCGACCAGTGGTTCTTCGTCCTGCCGCTGGAACTGCGCGCCCGCGCCCTGGACCTGCGCGGCGTCACCGGCTACAGCAAGCTGTGGGACGACATCGCCGCCCTCAACGCCCGCCACGGCCTGCCCCGCCGCGGCCACCTGGAGCAGATCCTGTCCCGCAAGCGGGCCGTGCTGACCCAGTTCCAGTCCCGGCTGGAACCGCAGCCCGCCCAGCTCGGCGCCCTGTTCTTCGTCTCCGGACGCTTCGCCGGCCTGGAGATCGCCCCCGACCCCCGCTACTTCGCCGAGATGTGGACCGCGCTGGTCTGCTTCGCCTACGGCGTCGCCGCCTGGCACGCCGAACCCGCCCCGCCCGGCCCCGGCACCGCCCCCTTCGACCTCGCCCCCCGCGACGGGACGCCCTACCAGGGGACGCCGTACCAGGGCGCCGGGCTCGCCGGGCTGCGCGCCGCCCTGGACCGCGACCGCTCCGTCCGCCTCACCGAGATCGGCGGCTGGCTCGCCGACGCCCCCACCGGCCCCGTCGAACTCCGCGAAGAGGAGCGCTACCTCGACGTGCGGCTGTCCACCGTCACCGCCCCCCACCTGGCCGGGCAGATCGTCACCGACGGCGACCGCACCGTCTACGCGTCCCTGTTCGCCCGCTGACCGCCCGCCCCCCTGCGGCGCCCCCGGCGGCGCCCCCGAGAAAAAAAGGGGTTGCCCCGGGGGCGCGGCGCCCGGTTGAATCAGAACCGCGGGAACTGTGCCGGGCGCGTCAGGCCGAAACCCGATTCCAAATCCGGGAAGACGCGCGATGCTCAAGACATCGTCAAGGCGAATGTGAACCTGACGAGGCGCCGGCCGCCTGTCCCGCCGTTCCGTCCAGGTAAGGCTCCAGAACCGACCTCACCTGCGGCGGCATCTCCTTCTTGGCCTTGGACGCCGGGTCGATGAACACGTGCCGCACCTCCCCGTCGGCGATCAGCCGCCCCGCCACCCGGAACACCGGACGCACGATCATGCTCGTCGTCCCCAGATGCGCCACCGGCATCGACACCTCCAGCAGATCGTCGAACCGCGCGCCCTCCCGGAAACGGATCCGCGCCTCGGCCACCACCAGGTCGTAGCCCTGCTCCACCATTCCCGCCCAGTCGCCGAACAGCGCCCGCCACATCTCCGTCAGCGCCACGTCGTAGAAGAACAGGTAATGGCCGTTGAACACCACCCCCTGCTGATCGCACTCGCTGTACCGGACGCGCAGCCGATGCGCGAAGATCTCACTCATACCCGGCATTGTGCACGCCGCCGGACGCGCCCGGGCGCCGCCGCCGCAGCACCAGCCACCGGCCGCCCAGCCCCACCGCGAACATCACCGCCCCCGCCAGCACCGACGTCCACGGCAACGCCGCCACCAGGACCACGCACCCGGCGGCGCCGAGCACGTTCAGCGCGCGCGGCCAGCGGCGGTCCCGCGCCGGCTGGGTGAACGCGCTCGCGTTGGCGACCGCGTAGTACACCAGGACGCCGAACGAGGAGAACCCGATCACCCCGCGCAGGTCCACCGCCGCGACCAGGCCGCACACCACGACCGCCACGGCGACCTCGGCGTGGTGCGGCACCCGGTACCGGGGATGCACGGCCGCCAGCCACCCCGGCAGATCGCGGTGCCGCGCCATCGCCAGCGACGTGCGCCCGATCCCGGCGATCAGCGCCAGCAGCGCCCCCAGCGACGCCAGCGCGGCGCCCGCCCGCACCACCGGCGCCAGCGCCCCGGCCCCGGCCGCCTCGACCGCCGCCGCCAGCGGCGCCGCCGCGCCCGCCAGAACCCGCGGACCCGCCGCCAGCAGCGCCGCCGCCCCCACCACCAGGTACACCGCCACCGCGATGAACAGCGCCACCGGGATCGCCCGGGGGATCGTGCGCTCCGGGTCCCGCACCTCCTCGCCCATCGTCGCGATGCGGGCATAGCCGGCGAACGCGAAGAACAGCAGCCCCGCCGCCTGCAGCACGCCGTAGGCGCCGCCCTCGCCCACCGCCGCCCACCCGCCCAGACGCGCCGCGCTCGCCTGCCCGCCCACCGCGATCCCCGCCACCACCACGGCCAGCGCCGACAGGCTGGCGACCACCAGCACCCGCGTGAGCAGCGCCGTCCTGGTCACGCCCCGGTAGTTCAGCGACGCCAGCGCCACCACGGCCGCCGCCGCCACCGCGCGGCGCACCCACCCGGGACCCGGCACCGCGTACGAGGCGAAGGTGAGCGCCATCGCCGCGCACGAGGCCGTCTTGCCCACCACGAAACCCCACCCCGCCGCGAACCCCCACCACGAACCCAGGCGCTCGCGCCCGTACACGTAGGTGCCGCCGGACGTCGGATACACCGCCGCCAGCTGCGCCGAGGCCACCGCGTTGCAGTACGCGACCACCGCCGCGACCACCAGCCCCACCAGCAGACCCGTGCCCGCCACCCGCGCCGCGGGCCCGAACACCGCGAAAACGCCCGCCCCGACCATCGACCCGAGCCCGATCAGCACCGCGTCCCCGGTGCCCAGCCGCCGCGCCAGCGCATCGCCACCATCGGACGCCCCGCCCGCGCCCTGTCCGTCCCCGCCAGGCCCGTCCCCGCCAGGCCTGCCCGCACCGGACGCCGCCGTCTCGGGCCCGCCCCGGTTCCGGCGCCGGAACGCCATCGCCCACCCCCGCCTATTCCATCAAACTCATTTGATGTATCGTCCGGGCATGGCGTCACCGAGTCAAGCCGCCCCGGCGTTCGTGCGGCTGGCCGCCCACCCGCTGCGCTGGCGGCTGCTGACCGCCCTGGCCGACGGCGACCTGCGCGTCCGCGAGCTCACCGACCTGGCCGCCGCGCCGCAGAACCTGGTCTCCTACCACCTGCGGCTGCTGCGCGACGGCGGCCTCGTCACCGCCGCCCGCAGCAGCCACGACGGCCGCGACAGCTACTACCGCCTCGACCTGGACCGCTGCGCCCACGCCCTCGCCGGCACCGGAGCCGCCCTGCACCCGGCGCTGCGATGCGCCCCCGCGCCGCCGCGGCTCTCCGAGGACCCCCGGTTGCCCGGCGGTCCCGAGGGCCGGGCGGCCCCGGCGGTGCTGTTCGTGTGCACGGGCAACAGCGCGCGCTCACCGATCGCCGAAGCCCTCCTGCGCCACCACTCCGGCGGCCGCGTCGCCGCGGCCAGCGCCGGCACCCGTCCCAAACCCGAGATGCACCCCCGCGCCGTCCAGGTCCTGCGCGAGCGGTACGGCATCGACATCTCCGGGCAGCGGCCCCGCCCCCTGGACGCCCTGCGCCGCCGCTTCGACCGCGTCATCACCCTGTGCGACAAGGCCCGCGAGGCCCGTCCCGGCCTCGGCGACCACGCGCGGCACGCCCACTGGAGCACGCCCGACCCGGCCGCCGCGGTGCCCGACGGGCTCGCCGCCTTCGGCCAGGTGGCGGCCGACCTCGACACCCGCGTCCGCCACCTGCTGCCCCTGCTCGCCCAGAACCCGCAAGCCGCCCAGACGACGGAGGCGCACCCATGACCGAACCCGAGAAGTACGCAGGCGTCCGCTACCTCGTCGACGACGTCAAGGCCGCCGTCGACTTCTACACCACCCACCTCGGCTTCACTCTCAACCTCGACGCGTCGCCCGCCTTCGCCGACGTCGTGCGCGGCCCGCTGCGCCTGCTGCTGTCGGGACCGGCCAGCTCCGGCGCCCGCGCCACACCCGCGGACGCGGCCGTCCCCGGAGGCAACCGCATCCACCTGATCGTCGACGACCTCGACACCGAGATCGCCCGGCTGCGCGGCGCGGGCCTGGCCTTCCGCGGCGACCTGGTCACCGGGCCCGGCGGCCGCCAGATCCTGCTCGCCGACCCCGCCGGAAACCTGGTCGAACTCTTCCAGCCCGCATAAGCATCGCTTCTGGAATCCAGAAGAATCATCTCTTGGACTTCTCGACCCGGGGTGACCACGATGGGAGGTGACAGCACACACGACCTGGGGGAATCCATGACGCAGTACGAGAAGGCCATGCGGCCCGAGGACATCACCCGCCTGTTCGTCGAACGGTCCAACGCCGGCGACGCCGCCGGAGTCGCCGCCCTCTACGAGCAGGACGCGGTCATGGCCTACCCGCCCGGCTCCCAGACCGTGGGACGCCGGGCCATCCGCGAACTGTGGGAGAAGGTCCTGGCCGCGCGTCCCCGCTTCACGCCCGAGGAGCCGCTGCCCACCCTGATCAGCGGCGACCTCGCCCTCACCTCCACCCCGCCCAGGGACGGCGCCGGAGCGCGCGCGCAGGTCGCCCGCCGCCAGCCCGACGGCAGCTGGCTGCGCGTCCTGGACCAGCCCGAGTTCGTGACGCCCCCCGGAACCGGCGCCTAGCACCCCGCCCAGATCGGATAGTCGACATACCCGCGCGCGCCGCCGCCGTAGTGGGTGCTCTCGTCGCCGCGCGCCACGGCATGGCCGAGCGCGAACCGCGCGACCAGATCGGGATTGGCGATGAACGGCCGCCCGAACGACACCGCGTCGGCGATCCCCGCCTCGACCACCGCGTTCCCCGACACCCGCCCGAACCCGTGATTGGCGACCAGGGCGCCGTCGAACAGCTTGCGGTAGCGGGCGAACTCCTCGAAGTCCGGCACCGCGCCCGGCCCGGCCACGGCCCGCCCGCGCAGGTGAAGGTAGGCCAGGGGACGGGTGGCGAGCTCCGCGACCAGGGCGTCGTAGGCGGCGAGCGTGGCCTCGTCGGCGGTGTAGGGGTAGCCGGCGCGGCGCGCCCGGGGCGAGGTGTCGTCCACGGTCCAGTACGGCGACAGCCGGACCCCGGCGCGGCGCCCGTCCCACGCCGCCGTCACCGCGTCCACGACCTCCAGCAGCAGCCGGCCCCGGTCGGTGCCGTAGGCGTCGGCGCGGCGGTTCAGGCGCGGGTTCAGGAACTGCGCGATCAGGAACGTGCCGTTCGCGGCGACCTCCACCCCGTCGAACCCCGCCCGCCGCGCCCGCGCGGACGCCGCGCCGTACTCGGCGACCGTCTCCTCGATCTGCGCGCGCATCATCTCCACCGGCGTGACCGTCGCCTTGGGGCCCGCCGCCGTCCACGACACCTCGCCAGGATCGACCGCCGAAGGCCCCGTGGGCCTCGCCCCGCCGCGGTGGTCGGGATGGGAGTGGGCGCCGGCGTGCCACAACTGCAGCACGATGCGCCCGCCCAGCGCGTGGACGAGCCCGGTGACGCGGCGCCAGCCCTCCACCTGCCGCTCGCCGAAGATGCCGGGGACGCCGGGGAACCCGACCGCCCCCTCGCCGACCCACGCCCCCTCGGCGACGATCAGCCCGGCCGTGGCGCGCTGCCCGTAGTAGGCGGCGTGCAGATCCGTCGGCGCCAGCCCGGGACCGGACGCCCGCGACCGCGTCAACGGGGCCATCACCACCCGGTTGGGCAGCTCCAGGTTCCCCAGTGCCACCGGCCGCAGCAGCGGCTGCCCGCCCGGCTCGCTACCCTCGTCATGTCGGACCATCCGTCCTCCCGCCGTCGCCGTCTCTCCGATGCCACGAAGCAGACGCAACACGGCACGGAAAGGTGACCGATGCACGACCGACTCGCCGAACGTTTCGAAGCGCACCGCCCCGCCCTGCGCGCGGTCGCCTACCGGATGCTCGGCAGCCCCGGCGAGACCGACGACGCCGTCCAGGAGGCGTGGCTGCGGCTCACCCGCCATGGCCCCGCCGGGATCGACGACCTGAAGGCGTGGCTGCGCACCGTCGTGGCCCGCATCTGCCTCGACATGCTCCGCGCCCGCACCTCCCGCCGCGAGGAACCCTACGGATGGCACTCGCCCGTCCAGACCGGCGACGGCGACCCCGAGACCGAGGCCGTCCTCATCGAATCGGTCGGCCGCGCCATGCTCGTCGTCCTGGACGCCCTCGGACCCGCCGAACGCGTCGCCTTCGTCCTGCACGACGTGTTCGCCGTCCCCTTCGACCAGATCGCGCCGATCGTCGAGCGCACCCCGGCCACCGCCAAGAAACTCGCCAGCCGCGCCCGCCGCCGCGTCCGCGGCGCCGACCGCACCGCCCTCACCCCCGGCCGCCCCGCCGTCCTGCGCGGCGCCGGCCCCGTCGCCCGCGAGATGCAGCTGTTCGGCCGCCGCGCCCGATACGCCGGACCCGCCCTCATCGGCGGGACGGTCGGTGCCGTCGTCGCCCCGCACGGCCGTCTCCTGCTCGCCCTCGCCGTCACCGTCCACGACGGCCGCGTCACCGGCTACGAGATGATCGCCGACCCCGCCCGCCTCACCGCCCTCCACATCACCGTCCCCTGACCGATTCCTACAAGACCGCGCCGCCCCACCCGTCCTACGTTGGCCCCATGAGCAGCGAACTCTCCGAACTGGTCAACGTGGGACCGGCCGTCGCCGCCCACTTCGACCGCATCGGCGTCACCACCGTCGCCCAACTCGAAGGCCAGGACCCCGTCGAGTTGTACGAGCGGATGTCGGCCGCCCACGGCCGCCGTCTCGACCCCTGCCTGCTCGACACCGTCATGTCCGCCGTCGACCAGGCCGAAGGAAGGCCCGCCCGCCCCTGGTGGGACTACACGCCCGAACGCAAACGCCTCCTCGCCGGCACCCGTCCCTGATTCCCCGCCGCGCGCCCGCGCCGGGGCCGTAGCCTGGAGGGCGGGAGCCTCACGAGGAGGTGCGGGCGATGCACCAGGAGACCACCGGCGCCCGACTGCGCGCCCTGCGCCGCTGGCGCGGCATGACCCTCGACCAGCTCGCCGGGCAGGCGGGGTTATCGAAGTCCTTCCTGTCCATGGCCGAACGCGGGCAGCGCAGCCTCGACCGCCGCTCCCACATCGCCGCCCTCGCCGACGCCCTCCACGTCTCCGAAACCGACCTCGTCGGCGGCCCCCACCTCGGCCCCGACCACGGGCAGTCCGACCCCCACGCCGTCATCCCCCCGATCAGGCTCGCCCTGCAGACCAACGACCTGAGGAACCCCGCCGTCGAGCGCGCCCGCCCCCTGCCGGAACTGGTCGCCGAGATGGCGCGCGTCGAGCCCTACCACCAGGCCTGCGACTACGTGCGCGTCGGAAACCTGCTGCCCGGCCTGCTGGACGAGTTGCACCTGCACACCGCCGACCCCGCCGACGAAGCGGCCCACCGCACCGCGCTGGAGACCCTCGTCGACGCCTGCGTCGCGGCCACCTTCACCGCCAAGGACCTCGGCTACCCCGACCTGGCCCACCTGGCGGCCGTTCGCGCCGAACAGGCGGCGACCGTCCTGGACGACCCCGTCCGGCGCGGCCAGTGCGACTTCCTGCGCATCCACACCATGCCGCGCGCGGGCTCCTGGGACCGGACCCTGCGCGCCACCGAACGCTCCGCGGACCGCCTGGAACCGCACTCCGGCAGCCGGCTCGGCGCCCAGGTTCTCGGCATGCTCACCCTGTCCGCCGCCCTGGCGGCAGCCGTCACCCACGACGCCGCACGCGCCACCGACTGGACGGCCGAGGCGGCCCGCCTCGCCCGGAGGATGCCCGACGCCCCCGACGAGAACTGGATGAGCTTCTCGGCCAGCAACGTCGGCGTATGGAACGTCGCGGTCAACGTCGAATGCGGCCAGCGAGGCGGTGCCGTCCTCGACCTCGCCCGCCGCGTCGACGAGACCAAGCTCTCCGGCAGGAAGGGCAGGCACGCCGCCTTCCTCGCCGACGTCGGACGCGGCCTGGCCCGCGACCGCAAGACCAAGGACCAGGCGATCCGCTGGCTCCGCCGAGCCGAGAACACCGCACCCCAGTGGATCCGCAACAGCACGCCAGTACGGGAATCGGTCGCCGTCCTGCTCAGCCAGGCCCGCACCGACGCCGGTGGCCGCGAGCTGCGCGGCATGGCGGCCCGCATGGGCCTGCCCCACTGACCACCACGCGGCGACCTCCTCGCCGCAGGTTCGCACCCGTGAAGGACGGCCCGGTTCACCACAGTGAACGCACAACGTGCCCATTTAACTACGTTCCGTGGCCATGGAGACGACGAACGCACTGCGGTGGCTTGCCGCCGAACTCGACGCGCGCGGATGGCGGACGGCCCTGCGCGCCGGGACCCTCACGGTCACCAACCCTGACGCGTCCCGCCTCACCGACGCCATCACCTGCGACGGGCGCGTCTTCTGGTGGACGTGGGGCCAGGAAGCCGGACCGGCCGACGACATCGTCGGCGCGGCCGACCGCATCGTCCACGTCCTGCGGTCGGTCGCGCCATGACCTGCCCCCGGCCCGGGACCGTTCGTCACGCACCGCGCCGCCCTCGCGTCATCACCTGGTACGGCAGGGCCACGGGCCGCTGGTGGGCCCTGGTGCCCTGGCCCTCCGCGCCCCACGGCGCCCTGCTCATCGAGGCGCCCGACCGGGCCGTCCTCGACGAGCACGTCGCCCACCTCCTCGCGGCCCTCCGCTCCCGGGCGGGCGTCCCGTGACCATCCGGCAGGGCGGGCACCGGCCGAGCCCACCGCCTCGCGCGATCACGCTGCTGGATCGCGGCGCCGCAGGACGAGGGTGGCGGCCCCGGTGGCCACCGCGATGGCGGCGATCTGCGCCAGGATCCGGTCCCGAGGTGGGCCGGCTCCTTGGCCGCGAACAGCCGCGTCCAGTCCTGCCAGTAGTGGACCGGCAGCAGGACGGCGATGGAATGCAGGGCGGACTGGCCGTCGAGGATGTTGGCCGCGATCACGAAGGCGATGGAGGCGCCGACGGCCTTGGCTCCGCGCGGGAGCAGCAGCGCGAGGGCGAACGCGATCGCGGCGATGCTCAGCAGGCACAGCGTGATGTACCCACAGGCGGCGATCAGCCGGCCGGCCGCGTCGCCGGTGCTCAGCACGGGCGAGCCGATGATGTGGAACGGGTGCCGGCCGAACCACGCGAGGCCCGCGACCAGCCCGGCCGCCACAACGCAGGAAGTGGTGGCGGCGGTGGCGATGAGGACCGCGCCGAGTTTCCCGAGGAGAAGCCGCGACCGGCTGACCGGCGCGATGTAGAGGTAGCGCAGAAACCCCCAGTCGCGGTCGGAGGAGCCGATCGCGCACGCCAGCATCGCCACCACCACGGGCATCAGCAGGTTCGCCATGAACTCCAGACACGCCATGGTGTGGTTGAGGGCCGAGAACGGGGACGCGCCGTAGAGCCCGCCCTGAGCGCCGTTACGGTGTCCTGCGTGGGGGCCGCGCTCGTCCTCCTCGCAACGGGCCTCGCGTGCGCGTCACTGCAGAACGTACTGGTGAGCATCAAGACCGGTTCCGTCACCGGTTCACCCGCCGCGACCGCCGCGACCGTGGCGCTCGGCCTGCTCGCCGCGGCGACCATCAGCGCCGGCCACGACCTGCGGCCGCTCCGCACGTGAGCGTCCGGTCCGCTCGTCCCGGCGTCGGCGTTTCACCGCAACCCCGGGTCAGGCCGCACGCCTGCCCCGCGACTCCGAAGCGCGCCGGCGCCGGGATCCGCGAGCGCTACCGCAGCTGGTCGCGGCGGCGCGTCAGGTAGGCGGTCTCGGCGGTGTTGCCCGCCAGCTCGATGGCCCTGTCGTAGGCCGCGCGCGACTCGTGACCGCGGTGCAGCCGGCGCAGCAGGTCGGCGCGGGTGGCGTGGTAGGCGTGGTAGCCGGCCAGCTCGCCCTCGAGACGGTCGACGGCCGCCAGCGCCACCTGCGGGCCGTCGAGCTCGGCGACCGCGACGGCCCGGTTGAGGGCGACGATCGGCGAGGGGTCGCGGCGGACGAGCTGGTCGTAGAGGGCGAGGATCTGCGACCAGTCGGTGTCGCGGACGTCGCGGGCGGAGGTGTGCACGGCGTTGATCGCGGCGAGGATCTGGTAGCGGCCCGGAGCGGCCCCGGCGGCGGCAGCGGCGAGGCGCTCGCGCACCAGCCGATGCCCCTCGGCGATCAGCGCCGCGTCCCAGGCCCCGCGGTCCTGCTCGGCGAGCGGGACCAGTTCGCCGCCGGCCGAGACCCGGGCGGTGCGGCGGGCCTCGGTGAGCAGCATCAGCGCCAGCAGCCCGGCCACCTCACCGTCGCCCGGCATCAGGGTACGGAGCAGGCGGGTGAGCCGGATCGCCTCGGCGGTCAGGTCGTGACGTACCGGATCGGTGCCGGGGCCGGTCGCCAGGTAGCCCTCGTTGAACACCAGGTACAGGACGGCGAGCACGCCGGAGACACGCGCCGGGAGATCCTCGGCGGACGGCACCCTGTAGGGGATGCGCGCCGCCTTGATCTTGGCCTTCGCGCGGGTGATCCGCCGCTCCAGGGCGGTGTCGGCCACCAGGAACGCGCGGGCGATCTCGGGCACGGTCAGGCCGCCGACCATGCGCAGCGTCAGCGCCACGCGGGTCTGCGCCGCCAGCGCCGGATGGCAGCAGGTGAAGATCAGCCGGAGCCGGTCGTCGTCGATGGCGCCGACGGGCTCGGGCGGCTCGTCGTCGTACACCATCGCGGCCTCCTTGTGCTTGTCGTCGCGCCTGCTCTCGCGCCGGATCCGGTCGATGGCCTTGCGGGCGGCGGTGGTGGTCAGCCAGCCGCCGGGGTTGGGAGGCACCCCGTCGGCCGGCCACCGCTCGACGGCGGTCGCGAACGCCTCGGCGGCCGCCTCCTCGGCGATGTCGAGGTCACCGAAGCGCCTGGTCAGCGCGGCGACCACCCGCGCCCACTCCTCGCGGTGCACCCGGGTGACCGCCTCCTGGACGTCGCTCACTGGAACGGCCGCACCTCGATCTTCCGGTCGCAGACCCTCGACGCCTCGGCGGCCAGCCTGAGCGCCACGTCCAGATCGGGGGCCTCCCACACCCAGACGCCGGCGAGATACTCCTTCGACTCCACGAAAGGCCCGTCGCTGAACACCGCCTGCTCGCCCCGGTTGTCGACGACCGTGGCCGCGTCGGTGTCCGCGAGCCCGCCCGCGAACACCCAGTACCCATCGGCGATCAGCTGTTCGTTGAACCGGCTGATCGCAGGCTGCCTGTCCGTGCTGCCGGGGTCGTCCTTGTCGTCGATCACGGAAACCAGATAACGCATCTGAGAATCATCTCCTGTGGTGCCGCGCCGTCGCGGTCCGGTGGTGGGGGACTTCAAGCCGTTGCGTCGGGGAACAGCCGCGCGCCCTGCCCGACGACCACCGGAACGGTGATCAGGTGCACCACCCCGTCGACGGTGACCTGAGTCATGGTCGTCAGCTTCATGATCGCGTTTCCTTCGCCTCGGCGCCGCCCCTCGCGGGCGGCCTCACCCCTTCCACGAACACCACCGCCCCGATCCGACACCGCGTCCCGGAATTCTTCGAAGAGATTTCCGGGACGGCGGCCCGGCGACGCGGCGGCTCCGTAGTGAACGGTGCGCCGGTCAGTGCCGTGCGCGGCGAAGGATCAGTAGCTGACCGATCTCGGCGGCGTTCTTCGTGAGCTCGACGTTCACCCACGCGCACATGTCGGCGACGGTGCGGCCCGCCTCTTCGGGCCAGGGGAACGCCGACGGGTCGTCGAGGCGGTCGGTGGCCGACAGCGCCGTCCGCCATGCCTCGTGGATCTCTCCCAGCCATTCGGTGATCGAGGCGCACGTGCCCGGCCAGGCGATGTCCTCGCGTGCGGGGACGTCGGTCTGCTTCAGATGGGCGAGTGCCGTGGACCACCACCAGCCGATGTGCCAGGTCAGCCAGGCGATCGTCGGAGCCGGGACGGGAGTGGGCTCCACATCGGCGAAGTCGGGGGCCCAACCGCCCTCGACCTGGTGCATGGTCCAGTGCGACGGCGCCGGCTCCCAGAACAGGTCGTCGTCATGCCACCGCTGCACGTGGTAGTCGAACAACGCCCAGGTGGTGGCGAGCTGCTGTTGGAGCACCTGCTTGACGTCGGTCATTCAGTCCACCTTCGTTTCGTCCGCGTTCACCCTGACCAGCTGCTTGCCCAGGTTGGCGCCGTCGAACAGGCGCTGCAGCGCGGCGGGGGCGTTGGGAAGGCCGTCGACGACGTCCTCGGCCCAGCGCAGCTCGCCCGCCCCCACCCAGCCGACGAGACGCGACAACGCCTGGGGGAACAGCGCCTGATGGTCGAGGAACACGAAACCCTCCATGCGCGCTCGGCGGAACGCGAGCTGCATGTAGTTGGCGGGGCCCGCGCCGTATCCCGCGGCCGTGTAGCCGGACGAGATCGACCCGCACAGTGCGATGCGCGCGTGAAGAGCGAGCCGGTCGAGCGCGTTCTCCAGCAGCACACCGCCCACATTGTCGAAGACGGCGGTGAGCCCGTCGGGCGCGAAGTCGCGCAACGCGTCCGGGACGCTGTCGGCGCGGTAGTCCACGCAGGCGTCGAACTTCGCCACGTCCCTCACCCAGGCGGCCTTCTCGGCCGAACCGGCAGTGCCGATCACCCGGGCGCCCAGAAGCCGCGCGATCTGCCCGGCCAAGGAACCGACACTGCCCGCCGCGCCCGTGACCAGCACCGTGTCCGCGTCGGTGATGTCCAGGACGGCGGACATGCCGACGAACGCCGTCAGCCCGCTCACGCCGAAGACGGTGAGCATGTGACGCGGATCGATGCCCTCCGGCACCGGGTTGACCCCGAACAGGCCGCCCTCGCGCGCCACGACGTACTCCCGCCAGCCCAGGACGCCGTAGACCCACTGTCCCTCCGGCAGCGCCGGGTTCCGGGACGCCACCACACGCCCGACACCGCTGCCGCGCATCACCTCACCGATCTCGACCGGTGCGATATAGGTGGCGTCAGGGTTGAGCCACGTGCGCTGAGTGGCGTCGATGCCCAGCCAGACGACCTCGACCAGGGCCTCGCCCTCGTCCAGGACCGGCATGGGGCTGCGCCGCTCAGCGAACGTGCCCGGGGTGATCCCACCGGTCGGACGTTCACGGAGCACCATCTCGCGGAAGGTCCGCACGGGCATGACTTCAGCCTCTCGATCAGGGGGCCGAGCGTGTCGCTCGGACGAAAGTGGCGATCAGCTCGTCGCCGACGGCATCCACGGGAGCGCCGCGGGCGACCCGCAGCCCCTCGGCGTCGAGGGTGCGGCGCAGCATCGAGGCCATCATCACGAGGTCGAAGCGGCGCAGCTCGCCGGTGCGCTGCCCCTCTTCCAGCAGCGCGACGACGTCGGCGAGCGACGCCGCCACGAGCTCGTCGTAGACGTCGGCCGCCGCGGCGCGGTGCGAGATGACCGCGACCAGGGCGCGCGTCTCCACCGGCCGCCGCGCGCAGTACTGGAGGAAGCCGCGGACATAGGCCGCGAGCCGCTCCAGGACGCCGCCCTGACCGCGCAGCACGGCGACCAGCTCCGGGCCGAGACTCCCGACCACGCGAGCGACGACGGCGTCGAGGATCTCCTCCCTGGTCTCGAAGTTGCTGTGGTAGGCGCCGCGGCTGTACCCGGCCGACTCGGCGATCGCCTCGACCGAGGTCGCGGCGACACCCTGCTCGGCGAACAGCCGCGTCGCCGACGCCACCAGTTCCTCACGCGTGCGCTGCCGGCGTTCGACGCGCGTCTCCCGTGCCATGACGACAAGATACAACCTCGTATCCGCATACATCGTCGTATGTAAAAATCGCCCGGCCCAAGGGCTACCGTGGTTTCGCATGACGCATGCCGAGATCGAGATCACCGCTGAGCTCGTGCGGGACCTGCTGCGCGACCAGCACCCCGATCTGGCCGACCAGCCGGTGCGGCTCGGCGCGCGCGGCTGGGACAACCAGCTGTGGCGCGTCGGCGACGACCTGGCCGTCCGGCTGCCCTGGGCGACGCAGTCCGCGGACGAGCTGCTCCGCAAGGAGCACACCTGGCTGCCCGCCCTCGCCCCTCACCTGCCGCTGCCAGTCCCCGTCCCGCAACGTCTCGGCGAGCCCTCCCCGCGGTTCCCGCGACCCTGGATCGTCACCACGTGGGTGCCGGGCACGCCCGCCGACCGCGCCCCCGCCGCCCGCGCCGCAGAGGCGGCCGACGCCCTGGCCGCCTTCCTGACGGCGCTCCACCGGCCCGCCCCCGAGCACGCGCCCGCCGGCCGGGGCCGCGGAGGGCCCCTGGCCGGCCACTCCGAGTGGGTGATCGAGCAGCTCGACTCGGCCGCCGGCCTCGGGCTCGTCCCCGACCCCGGCGCCGTCCGCGCGGTCTGGGAGGACGCCGCCGCCGCGCCCGGCTGGGACGGCCCGGCACTCTGGCTCCACGGCGACCTGCACCCGGCCAACGTCCTCACCACCGACGGCACCGTCAGCGGCGTGGTCGACTTCGGTGACCTCTTCGCGGGCGACCCGGCGTTCGACCTCGCCTCCGCCTGGATCCTCCTGCCGGACGGCGCGGTCGACCGCTTCCACGCCGCCTACCAGCCGGCCCCGGACGCCGCCACGCTGCGCCGCGCCCGCGGATGGGCCGTGGGCCGCGCCCTGGCCTGCATCCTCATCGGGGACGCCGGCGTCCGCGGCCGGCCCGGCGGCAAGCCCACCTGGGGCCCGCCCGGCCATGCCGCGCTGCGCCGCCTCCTCGCCACCGCGCGCTGACCGGACCGGCCGGGCGTCAGCGGCCGGTCGCGCCGTCGATCTGCTCCCGGAGGATGTCGGCGTGGCCCGCGTGGCGGCCGGTCTCCTCGATCATGTGGGTCAGGGCCCAGCGGACGCTGGGGGAGGGGCGCCCCGGCCGGGGGAGGGGTGCGCCGAGGTCGGCGCACCGGTCGAGGACCTCGTCGGCGCGCTCGACCGCGTCCCGGTAGCGGGCCACGACCTCGTCCACGCCGTCCGAGGCCGCCGCCTGGAACGTCGCCTGCCAGTCGGCGACCTCCTCCCCGAGGAACATCGAGCGTTCGACGAAGGTCAGGTGGTTGAGCAGGCCGAGCAGGTTCGTGCCCGACGGCACCCCGGCCGTCCGCACCTGCGGTTCGGGCGCGCCCTCGACCTTCGCGGCGACCGAGGCTCGCAGATAGTCGAGGAACCCGCGCAGGGTCTCGGCCTCGGTGCCCCCGGTCCGGGGCGGCGGCGTGTCCCGCCGCCGGGCGCGGCGCGTGCTGCTGGGCACAGTGATCTCCTTCTGCGCGGGACGGGCCCGCCGGCCGGCGGGCCCGTGGTGCGGGGCTGCGGCCAGTCTCGGCATCCGCGCCGCGACCCGGCACGAAATCTTGCCGTTCCGGCAAACAGCGGGCCCGATGGCGGCGTTCACCGGCGCGATCGTCGCCCGCCAGGTCCCGGGCCCGCCGGAGCCTCACACGCGTCCGCCCAGGGGAGTGCGGTGCGCGCGGACCGTCCGGTGGCTGATCCGCCAGCCGCGCGGGGTGCGGACGACGGTGTCCTCGTAGGTCACGCTGCCGACGGTGCCGTCGGCGTTGACGCCGAGCCCTTTGGAGCACGCGCGCACCCGGTCGCCGGCGGTCTCGGTGAGGACGATGTTGGTGACGTGATGCCCGACGGGGTTGAGGTCGCCCAGCGCCCGCGCGGCCTCGGCGCAGGCCGCCACGCCGAGAAGGGGCCCGCCCCCGAAGTCGGAGACGTCGTAGACGACGTCGGGGGTGAACAGCTCGCCCAGCCGGTCCAGGTCCCCGCTGTCGCACAGGTGGCCGTGCAGGGAGATCAGCTCGGTGATCTCCGTGCGATCGTCGGCGGTGAACGCCATCGCCCCTCCTCGCCGATAAGTGGGGAAGTCCCCGTTTAGTGGCCCCGGCTAGGCTAACCGGGGACGTCCCCGCTCGACAACCAGGGAGCCGCGATGACCGCCGTCCCCGGCCGGGCGCGCCGCGCCGATGCCGAGCGCAACGCGCGCCTGCTCGTCGCGGCCGCCCGGGATGTGTTCGACGAGCGGGGCCCCGGCGCGCCCCTGGACGAGATCGCCAAGCGCGCGGGCGTCGGCAACGCGACCCTCTACCGGCACTACCCGACCCGCGACGACCTGCTCGCCGCCGTCTATGCCGACGAGGTCGCGGCCCTGTGCGAGCGGGGCGCCGCCCTCCTGGCCGAGGCCGACGCGGGTGAGGCGCTCCACGCCTGGCTGGAGTCCTTCGCCGTCCAGGTCGCGACCGGGCGCGCCCCGGCCTTCGCCGGCGCGGACGGCGACGGCGCGCGGCGCACCGAGCAGTTCGCGCGCTGGCACGCCGCCCTGACCCGCGCCGCCGAGAGGCTCCTCGCCAGAGCGCAGCGGGAGGGCGCCGCCCGGGGAGATCTCACCGTGGCCGAGGTGCTGACCCTGGCCCACGCCATCGCCACCTCCAGCACCGACCCGGACCGGGTCCGCCGCCTCCTCGCGATCGCCCGGGACGGCCTAACCGGCCGGTGAGAGCGGGCGGCCCTCGGCCAGTTCGAGGTGGGTGCCGGTGAAGGCGGCGCGCAGGCGCCGGTCGTGCGTGACCACCACCAGCGCACCCTGGTAGGAGGCCAGCGCCTCTTCCAGCTGCTCGGTGAGCATCGGCGACAGGTGGTTGGTCGGCTCGTCGAGCAGGAGCAGGTCCCGGGGCTCGCTCACCAGCCGCGCCAGCTCGACCCGGCGCCGCTGCCCGTGGGACAGCTCCGCGAGGCGCAGCTCCAGGTCGCAGGGGCGGAACAGGCCCAGGGCGAGCAGGGCGTCCGCGTGCTCGTCGGGACTGCCCGGACGGCCGTGCGCGTAGGTCTGCAGGACGGTCCGGTGCCCTGCGCCGGCCGGCCCGTCCTGCCGGAGGAACCCGACCCGGCCGGTGCGGCGCACCTCGCCCTCCGCCGGGCGCAGCTCCCCGGCGAGGACGCGCATCAGGGTGGTCTTGCCCGCTCCGTTCGGGCCGGTGACGAGGAGCCGCTCACCGGCGCGGACGGTCAGGGACTCCACGCGGAGCCGTCCCGGCACCACCACGCCTGCGAGCGCGGCCACCTCGTCACCGGCGGCGCCCGCGGCGGCCGGGACGGCGGTGAAGCGCAGCGGCTCGGGAGGCGGCGGCGCGGGGTGGTCGACCAGCCACCGCAGCCGCTGCCGGGACTGCCGGATGCGCCCGGCGGCCCCGTGGGTGCGCGAGCGCGCCCGCCAGGCGCCGGTGCCCATGCCCGCCTTGACCGTCTTGCGCGGGATCGCGGCGAGGCGGCCCGCGTTGGCGTCCACCAGCGCGGCGTGCCGGTCCAGCTCGGTCCTCCACTCCTCGTGCGCCCGCGCCTGCGCGGCGCGGTCGGCGGCCTTGGCGGCGAGGTATCCGGCGTACCCGTCGCCGTAGCGGCGCACCTGCCCGCCGTCCACCTCGACGACGGCGGTGGTCACCCGCTCCAGGAACGTCCGGTCGTGCGTGATCGCCACGACCGTGCCCCGGTGGGCGCGCAGGCGCCGTTCGAGCCACGCCGTGGACTGGTCGTCCAGGTCGTTGGTCGGCTCGTCGAGCAGCAGCAGCTCGGGGGAGGACGCCAGTGTGGCGGCCAGGGCGAGCCTGGAGCGCTCGCCGCCCGAGAGCGTGCCCAGCGGGCGGCCCCGGTCGAGCCCGGGCAGGCCGAGCCCGTGCAGCGCGAGCTCCACCCGGACGTCGGCCTCGTAGCCGCCCCGCGCCTCGAACTCCGCCACCAGTTCCGCGTAGGCGTCCAGGTCCGGGCGCTCCCGCCCGCCGGTGGCGCCGAGCGAGCGTTCGGCGGCCCGCATCCGGGCTTCGAGGTCGCGCAGGTCGGCCAGCGCGAGGTCGACGGCATCGGCGACGGTGGCGTCCGGCGGCAGCGCGAGCGACTGCGGCAGGTACCCGACGCCGCCGGGCGCGACGGCCACGACCTCGCCGTTGTCGGGACGCTCGGCGCCCGCCATGAGCCTGAGCAGCGTGGACTTGCCGGACCCGTTGTCGCCGATCACTCCGAGGCGCTCGCCGGGCTTGACGCTGAGCGAGACACGGTCCAGGACGGTGCGGGTCCCGTAGCGCTTGGTGATCTGGTCGAGTGCCAGTTGGGCAGGGGCGCGCAGAGCGCCACCTCCTTTTCGTCAGGTTTGGACGGGTGTCGCGGGTCAGCCCGGGGCCTTGCGGCTGAGGTGCTCCCAGGCTCGGTACTCCTCGGTGCGCGCCCGGTCCATCTGCTGGACCATGTCGTAGGAGGCGGCGCCGACGATCAGCCGCAGCGGCGGTTCCTCCAGAGCGGCGAGCTCCATGACCACCGGGGCGGCGGTGCCCGGATCGGGACCGGCGTCCTCGCCCCACATCTCGGCCATCCGGACGCGCAGCGGCTCGTACTCCGGGAGCGGCGAGGTCGCGGTGGTGCCGCGCGTGAACAGGTCCGTGCCGTACCCGCCGGGCTGCACGATCGTCACCTTGATCCCGAACGGCGCCACCTCCATCGCCAGCGCCTGGCTGAGCGAGTCGAGCGCGCTCTTGCTCGCCGCGTAGAACCCGGCGGAGGCGACGCCGCCGCCGGTCCCCATCGTGGTGACCTGCAGGATGTGGCCGGAGCCCTGCCTGCGCAGGTGCGGCACGGCGGCCTGGGCCACCCAGACCGCGCCGAAGAAGTTGACGTCGAACTGGGCGCGGATCTGCTCCTCGGTCGCCTCCTCCACCATGCCGAGCAGCATGGCGCCGGCGTTGTTGACCACGACGTCCAGCCGCCCGAACCGGGCCGCCGCCCGGTCGACCACCGTCCGGACGGCGGCGCGGTCGCGGACGTCCAGCGTCAGCCGCGCGAGGCGGTCCGGGTGGTCGGCGGCCAGGCCGTCGAGCGGGGTCAGGTCGCGCGCGGCCGCCACGACGCGGTCGCCGGCGGCGAGCGCCGCCTCGGCGAAGGCCCTGCCCAGGCCCCTCGACGCGCCGGTGATGAACCATACGCGGGCGGTCGTCATCCACGCTCCTCGCTTCCTGGAGACGAGACGGTTCGTCTCGCTGAAGGAGTATGCGGCCGTGCCACCCTCCTGTCAAGACGGACCGTCTCGTCTCGTTTGCGGTACACTCCCGGCGTGTCCAGCACCAGAAAGCCCGACCCCGCGCGGCGCAGCGAGCGATCCCGGCAGGCCGTCCTCACCGCCGCGCGCGAGGTGGTCTCCGAGCTCGGGTACGCCAAGGTCACGATCGAGGCCATCGCGGCGCGCGCGGGCGTCGGCAAGCAGACCATCTACCGCTGGTGGCCCTCCAAGGGCGCGGTGGTCTTCGACGCGTTCCTTGCGCTCAGCGAGGGGGAGGAGGGCGTCCGGCTGCCCGACACCGGCGACATCGCGGCCGACCTCAGGACCGTCATGCGGGCGACGGCCGCCGAGTTCGCCGACCCGGCGTTCGAGGCGCCCCTCAGGGCGCTCAACACGCAGATCATCGACGATCCCGACCTGGCCGCCCTGTACCGCGAGAAGCTGGCCGACCCTCTCGACCGGGCGAAGAAGGACCGGCTGCGCAGCGCCCAGCAGGCGGGCCAGCTGCGCGCGGACGCCGACCTCGACCTCGTGCTCGAAGTGCTGTACGCCCCGCTCTTCCAGCGCTGGCTGCACCGCTCGGGGCCGCTCACCCCCGCGTACGCCGACGCGCTCGTGGACGTCACCCTCCGCGCGTTCGCCCCCTGAACCGCGCGACGAGAACCCCCACCCCCGGCAGGGCCGGCGGGGCTGAAATCCCGGCAAAACTTGCCCATGCCGCGGTGCGGGACGTCCGGAATGCCCGCCCGGACGCCGTTAACGTGCAGGAATGCCCCAGACGCCCGGCGAGCCGCCCGGCGACGAGCCCGGCGCCACGCCCGCCCGTGAACCGGCCGGCGCCGCCCCCGCCGCCGAGCAGGCCGCCGGGCAGGACGCCGAGCGGTCGCACCAGATGCCGCCGTGGCTGCCCAAGGCGTTCGCGCTCGCCGGCGGGAGCGTGCTGGCGTTCCTGGCAGGGCTGTGGCTGCTGGAGCGGCTGCGCGAACTGCTGCTGCTCCTGCTGATCTCGCTGTTCCTGGCCTTCGCGATCGAACCGGCGGTGAACTGGCTCGCCGCGCGCGGCTGGCGCCGCGGCGTGGCGACCGCGGCGATGTTCGTGGTCGTGGCGCTGCTGATGGCCGGGTTCCTCGGCGGCATCGGGTCGCTGCTGGCCGCCCAGGCCAACAACCTGATCACCGGATTCCCCGGCTACGTCCGCCGGTTCGTCGGATGGGTGAACTCCACCTTCGGGACGCACCTGTCGCAGCGGACCGTCTTCCAGCGGCTCCCCACCGTCACCGACGCGCTCTCACGGCACCTGTCGGGCCTCGCCGCGAACGTGTGGGGATTCGGCACCACCGCCTTCGGCGTCATCTTCAACGCCCTCGGCGTCCTGCTGTTCACCTTCTACCTGTCCGCCGAGGGCCCCCGGTTCCGCCGGACGGTGTGCTCCGTGCTGCCGCCGCGCCGCCAGCGCGAGGTCCTGCGCGCCTGGGAGATCGCCGTCGACAAGACCGGCGGCTACATCTACTCCCGGGGACTGCTCGCCCTCATCTCCGGCATCGCCCACTACGCCGCCATGGCCGGGCTCGGCGTCCCGTACGCGGCGGCCCTGGCGCTGTGGGTGGGCGTGGTCTCGCAGTTCATCCCCGCCGTCGGCACCTATCTGGCCGGCGCCGTGCCGGTGCTCATCGCGCTGACCAAGTCGCCGAGCACCGCGCTGTGGATCCTGCTGTTCATCATCGCCTACCAGCAGTTCGAGAACTACCTGCTGCAGCCCCGCATCACCGCCCGCACCCTGGACATGCACCCGGCGGTCGCGTTCGGGCTCATCCTCGCCGGCGCCGCCGTCGCCGGGCCCATCGGGATCCTGCTGGCGATCCCGCTCGGCGCCAGCCTCCAGGCGTTCGTCAGCGCCTACGTGCGACGCTACGAGGTGGAGGAGCATCCCCTGACCAAGCCGGACGCGCCCCCCGGTCGGTGGTGGCGGTGGCTGCGCCGCTGACCCTTTACCGGATCGGGGGCGGTTCCGGGACGGATCGTCGAGCATTGCCGTGGACGGGAGCCGCCCCCCGCGGCTACCGTGCCGGGAGGAACCTTGATCATCAGCCAGCTCGGGGGCGGGAGGGAGCCGTCATGTACCGTCCCCGCACGCGCCGCCGCAGGTGGCTCGCCGGCCTCGCGGCCGGGGCGCTCGCGGTGACCGGCCTCGGCGGCGTGGACGCGTCCGCCGCGCAGGCCGCGCCGCACGCCGGCAAGGATCCGCGGCTGATGCGGATCCTGCGGTCGATGTCGCTCCAGGACAAGGCCGCGCAGCTGTTCGTCCTGCAGGTCTACGGCAAGAGCGCCACCACCGCCGAACCGGCCGACGTCGCCGCGAACCGCAAGCTGTACGGGGTCGACAACGCCGCGCAGGTCGTCGCCCGCTACCACCCCGGCGGCTTCATCTACTACGGCGACAACGTCACCGACCCGCGGCAGCTCGCCGCGTTCTCCAACGGCATCCAGCGCGCCGCCGCGGCGCAGCCCCTGCGCGTCCCCGCCACGATCGCCATCGACCAGGAGGGCGGCATCGTCGCCCGCGTCCAGCCGCCCGCGACGCAGTCGCCCGGCAGCATGGCCCTGGCCGCCGGGCGCCGCACCGGCGACGCCCGGGCGCTCGCCCGCATTACCGGCGGCGAACTGCGCGCCGTCGGCGTCAACCAGGACTACGCGCCCGACGCCGACGTCAACGTCAACCCGGCCAACCCCGTCATCGGCGTCCGCTCCTTCGGCTCCGACTCCGCCCTGGTGTCGGACATGGTGACCGCGCAGATCGGCGGCTACCGGGCCGGGGGCGTCACCCCGACCGTCAAGCACTTCCCCGGGCACGGCGACACCACCACCGACAGCCACACCGGCGTCCCGCAGATCGACCACACCCGCGCCGAATGGGAGAGGCTCGACCTGCCCCCGTTCCGCGCCGCGATCAAGCAGCGCGTCGACTCCATCATGACCGCGCACATCGTCGTGCCGTCGCTGGACCCCTCCGGCGACCCCGCCACCCTCTCGCGGCCCATCCTCACCGGCATCCTGCGCGACCGCCTCCACTACCGGGGCGTCGTCGTCACCGACGCCCTCGACATGCAGGGCGTCCGCGACAAGTACGGTGACGAGAACATTCCCGTCCTGGCCCTCAAGGCCGGCGTGGACGTCCTGCTGAAGCCGCCCGCCGACGCCCAGGGCGACGGCGTGTTCCCCCGCCAGCTCGCCGCCGTCGTCAACGCCGTCAGGTCCGGGGAGCTGACCGAGAAGCGCATCGACGAGTCGGTCTACCGGATCCTGGAGCTGAAGCAGCGCCGCGGGCTGTTCCGCGACCCCTACGCCGACGAGTCGAAGATCGGCCAGGTCGTCGGGACCCCCGAGCACCTGGCCGTCGCGCAGCGCGCCACCGACCGCACCACCACCCTGGTCAAGAACGGCGCCGGGATCCTGCCCCTGCGCCCCGGCGCCCGCAAGGCCCTGGTCACCGGATGGGGCGTGTCCACCACCGCGACCCTCGGCACCGAGATCGCCCGCCGCGGCGCCACCGCCACCATCCGGCAGACCGGCCTCAGCCCCGGCCAGCCCCAGATCGACGAGGCCGTCGCCGCCGCGCGGGACCAGGACCTGGTCGTCGCCGTCACCAACCGCGCCTGGGACGTCAAGCAGGAGCCGGGCCACAACGGGCCCGGGCAGGCGGACCTCGTCAAGGCGCTCGTCGCCACCGGGAAACCGGTCGTCGTCGTCGCCGTCCGCGACCCCTACGACATCGCCTGGTTCCCCGAGACGACCACCTACCTGGCGACCTACTCCTACACCGCCGAGGCGCTCCGGTCGGCCGCCAAGGTGCTGTTCGGCGAGCTGGACCCGAGCGGGCGGCTGCCCGTCGCCATTCCCGCCCGCGACCAGCCGGGCACCGTCCTCTACCCGTTCGGGCACGGCCTGGGCTACTGAGCCCCCGGCCGGGCCGCACGCGCGGCGGCCCGGCTCCGGGACGGCAGCCGCAGCCGCACCGGAACCGGGCCGGGTTCGCACCGGGGGACGCGCGGGCGCGTCACACCTTCCGCGCGCCGATCGACTTCATCAGCGTCGGCCACACCGCGCCCGCCTCACGCACCCACGCCGGCCAGTTGTGCCGGCCGTCGCCGTAGATGTGGGCGGTGTAGGGGATGTTCAGCTCGTTCAGCCGCTTCTGGAAGTCCCTGTTGTTCGCGCCGACCGCGATCTCGCTGAGCAGGCCGATGTCCCACGGCGCCACGTCGGGGTCGCCGGGGCCGGGACGCCCGGTCGTGCCGGCGGAGAAGAACAGGCCGGTGCCGCGCAGCTTGGGCGCCAGCGAGTACGGGTCGTGCGCCGCCCAGTTGGCGTCGTCCGACCACGGGACGCCCCAGATCGCGAACGGGTCCTGGCCGTTGCCCGCGTTGGTGAACATCAGCAGCGCCGGCATTCCGATCGAGCGCATCGACAGGATGCCGCTCAGCGACGCCGCGTACTTGAACATCCCCGGGTGCCGGGCCGCGTAGGACATCGCGCCGGCGCCGCCGGAGGAGTTGCCGATCACCGCGCGCAGCGCGCCCGCGTGGTAGTTGCGCTCCATCAGCTGGCGCACCTCGGCGGTGTGGAAGGTCTCCCACCTGGGCGTCCCGCCCTTGCCGTAGTTGTACCAGTCGGTGTACGAGCCGTTGTCGCCCTCCGGCATGACGACGATGACGTTGTACTTGGCCGCCCACGCCTCGATGTCGGTGTTGCGCGTCCAGGAGGTGTAGTCGTCCTGGCCGCCGTGGTAGGCGTACAGCACCGGCCACGTCGCCGTCGCGTTCCGCGTCCAGTTCTTCGGCAGCAGGATGCGGGTCTTGACCGCCCGGCCCAGGGCGGGGGAGTCGATGGCGACGTCGACCTCGCGGGAGGCGATCTTCTTCTCCGCGGTGATGCGCGCCCCGTCGTCCGCCCGGACCGGTCCCGCGAGCGCCTGCGCGGGACCGGCGCCGACCGCTCCGAGACCGGCCGCCAGCACGACGGTGATCGCCCCGGAGGCCAGCGAGCGCCGCCAGGTCACCCGGTGCGGGCGGCGGCGGCCGGTCGGTGTCGTGTGCAAGGCTCACCTCGCGGATCAGGCCCGACCCCCGCGGCCGCGCGACTTCCGCAGAGTGTCCTCGCCTCCGGCGAAATGATCTACGTGGGCGGCTGACAAGATTTCTCCGCGCCGCTGTGGAGAAGTGAGTGATTCTCAGGCCCCGCCGGCGGCGGCCTCGGCCAGCAGCGCGGCCAGATCGCGGGGCCGGGAGAGCATCGGCCAGTGCCCGGTCGGCAGCTCGTGGTAGGTCCAGCCGGGCCCGGTCATCATCGAGAAGACCGGGTGGCCGCTCTCGCCCATCTGCTTCACCGCGGCCAGCGGGATCGTGGAGGCGATGAGCGTGCGGGGCGTGGCCGGCACCGGGTCGGGGCGGGTGAGCGCCTGCGTCACGGTGCCGAACGGCTGGGGCGTCCCGCGCTCGCGCATCGCGGCCAGGTGCTCGCCGGTCAGGCCCGCGAGGTTGGCCGGATCCTGATCCGGGTCGAACGCCGGCACCGGGAGCCTCCAGCCGTCGCCGTGCTCGTCGACGGCCTTCTCCAGTTCCGCGCGCGAGGCGGGATCGTGGAAGTCGATGCCGGCCAGCCCTGACGGCATGGGGCCGGTGTCGACGTAGACGATCCGGGCGATGCGCTCGGGGATCCGGTCGGCGGCGCCGGTGACCGCCATGTTCGCGCCGCTGTGCGCGACGAGCACGACCCCGGTCAGGTCGTCGTCCTCGATGAGCCGCACCAGGTCGTCGGCCTGCCCGTCGACGTCGGTGCCGGGGGCGGCTTCGTCGGCCCGCTCGGCCTGCCCGGCCGGCGTCACCGCGCGCACCTCGTGGCCCGCGGCCCGCAGGTCCGCCGCCACCTCGTCCCACGCCCAGGCGCCGAGCCAGTGCCCCGGGACCAGTACGAACGTCGCCTTGCCAGCTGCCATGTTCAGCCGTCCTCTCGGTGGATGTGATCCCACGCTAGGGTCGATACCGGACAAGAACCGCCCGGATTAAGCGAGTGACCCGTGCCACACCCCGCGCCGTCCCATCCGACTACCCGCGTCCTGGCCATGCTGGAGCTGCTGCAGGCCAACCCGCGCATGGGCGGGGCGGAACTGGCGCGGCGGCTCGGCGTGGACGAGCGGACCGTCCGCCGCTACGCCGCCCGCCTGGACGATCTCGGCGTCCCCGTCGTCGCCGAACGCGGCCGGTACGGCGGCTACCGGCTCATGCCCGGCTACAAGCTGCCGCCGCTCATGCTCACCGACGACGAGGCCACCGCCGTGGTGCTCGGGCTGCTGGCCGGACGGCGGCTGGGGCTGCCCGGGCAGGCCACCGAGAGCGCGCTGGCCAAGGTGCAGCGCGTCCTGCCCTCGGTCCTGCGCGACCGCGTCCAGGCACTGCGGGACACGCTCGGGTTCACCCTCGCCGCCCGGGACTCCGCCGCGCCCGACACCGGCGCCGTCCTGACCCTCGCCGCGGCGGCGAGGCAGAGGCGCCGCGTCCGGATGCGCTACCGGTCCTGGCAGGGCGCCGAGACCGAGCGGGATCTGGACCCCTACGGCCTGGTCTTCCACTCCGGCCGCTGGTACGTCACCGGCCACGACCACCGCAGCGGGGAGATCCGCACGTTCCGCGTCGACCGCGTCGCCGCGGCCGAACCCGGCACCGCCCGCTTCGAGCCGCCCGATGACGTCGACCCCGTCCAGCACGTCACCCTGTCGCTGGCGCGGGTGCCCTACGCCCACGAAGTGGAGGTGCTGCTGGAGACCGATCTCGCCGAGGCGCGGCGCCGGATCCCCGCCACGACGGCGACGCTGGCCGAGGCCGCCGGGGGAGTGGTGATGACCACGCGCGCCGAACGCCTGGACGGCATGGCGCGGATGCTGGCGGGCCTGGGTTTCCCGTTCGTCATCCGGCGGCCCGACGAGCTGCGCGACCACGTCCGCGAACTGGCGCAGGCCCTGCAAGAGCAGGCCGGGCGGTGACCGCCGGCCGGGCGTCGCTCAGGACTCGGCGCGGGCGTCCCACTCGCGGCGGAGCATCGCGTAGACGACCTCGTCGCTCCACTCGCCCTTGACGATCTCGTTCTGCACCAGGTGCGCCTCACGGCGCATCCCGAGCCGCTCCAGGACGCGGGCGGACGCGGCGTTGCGGCCGTCCAGCCGCCCGCAGACGCGGTGCAGGTCCAGCCCCTCGAAGCCCAGCCGCAGCACGACCTCGGCCGCCTCGGTGGCGAACCCCTTGCCGTGGTAGGCGGGATTGAAGATGTAGCCGATCTCGCCCTGCCGGTGCTCCCGGCTGCGCCACTGCAGGTTGACCTCGCCGATCAGCTCACCGGTCTCGCGCCACTCCACCGCCAGGACCAGCCAGTCGCCCTCCTTCTCCACGGTGGACGCGCTCATCTTCTGCTTCAGGAACGACCGCGACTCCTCCACGGAGCGTGGTTCCCAGTACAGGAAGCGTGCCACCTCGGGCAGGGACTGGTAGGCGTACAGGCCCTCCAGGTCGGTTTCGCGAAACGGCCGCAGGATCAGCCGCTCGGTCTCGATCGGGTAGGCGGGACGGAGCATGCGTTGATCCTATTCAGGGGATTCGGTCTTGTGCGACCCGTAATTCCCCGGTAGCACCCTCCGTCCCGGCGCCCGCTACAGCCGATGGGCCCCGTGCTCGTCCTCGGCGCCCTCCTCGACGTCGTTCTCGACGTCGTTCTCGCGGCGTTCCTCCTCGTCGAAGGCGCGGGTGTCGCGGAACTCCACGTACGGCTCCTCCTTGGGGGGCTGCCCGGCGGCGATCGCGCGGCTGCGTTCGAGCTCGGCGTCCAGCTCGGCGCCCAGCAGGATCGCCAGGTTCGTGATCCACAGCCACACCAGGAAGATGATGATCCCCGCGAGGCTGCCGTAGGTCTTGTTGTAGGACGCGAAGTTCGCCACGTACAGCGCGAACAGCCCGGACGCCGCCAGCCACAGCAGGATCGCCAGCGCGCTGCCCGGCGAGACCCAGCGGAAACCGCGCTTGGCGTTGGGGGAGGCCCAGTACAGCAGCGAGAACAGGAAGCCGACCACCACCACCAGGATCGGCCACTTGGCGATGCCCCAGACGGTGACCGCCTGCGAACCGAAACCGAGCGTGTCGCCGAGCTTGCGCGCCAGCGGCCCGGACACCACCACCGCGATGACCGACCCCGACAGCAGCACCAGCGTCAGCAGCGTGACCCCGATGCGCAGCGGCACCGTCTTCCAGAACGGGCGGCCCTCGGGGACGTCGTAGACGGCGTTGGAGGCGCGCATGAACGCCCCGACGTAGCCCGACGCCGACCAGACGGCGGCCGCGAGGCTCAGCACGGCGACGACGCCCGCGCCTCCGGCGCCGCCCTCGAGCTGCCTGATCGAGCTGACGAGCAGGTCCCGGACCGCGCCCGGCGCCAGACTCCCGACGTTCTTGACCAGGCTGTCGGTGGCCGACTGGCCGGCCATGCCCACCAGCGACACCACCACCAGGATCGCCGGGAAGATCGACAGGATGGAGTAGTAGGTGAGCGCGGCGGCCCAGTCCGAGAGGTTGTCCTTCTGGAACTCGCCGAAGGTGCGTTTGAGCGTCTGCCACCACGACCGAGCGGACAGGTCGGTGGGCGCTCCGGGCTTGCGCATGCGCGTCCTTCCCGGCCACTCAGCGCCGGCCGGTGCGGCGTACCGTGACGGCGCGCTTCTGCCCGGTGCGCATCCGCACCTGCACCGGCGCCCTGCGGCCGCGTCCCCGCCGCATCCGCGACACGTCCCGCAGCACGTCTCGCGGTGTGGTCCGGGACGTGCGGCGGCGGCGCAGCCACACCGCGCCGAGCGCGAGCGCCCCGGCCGAGACGATGACCACGCCGCCCTGGCGCGCCCTCGCCTTGCCCTGCTCCGACCCCGCCATCTCCCGCGCCGACACCGCCGCGTCGCGGGCCCTGCCGCGCGCCTGCTCGACCTTCTGCCGCGCCATGGCCTTCACGTCGGCCTTGGCCGCGAGCTGCTCCACCGTCTCACCGAGCTCATGCCGGGCCCGGTCGACCTCCTGACGCAGTTCCTCGGTGCCCGCCTCGGCGCCGTGCTTGCCCTGCATCGTCATCGGTGCGTCGCCCTCTCCTTCAGTTCGGCCACGGCCAGCTTGGCCTCGTCCATGGCCTGCTCGGGCTTGGGCGGTGTGGCCCGCCTGGTCTGCGCCCGGCCCATCAGCGCCAGCACGCCCGCCACCACCAGCAGGAACCCGCCGATGATCAGCGCGGCCGCCCACACCGGCAGCGCCAGCGCGATCGCGGCGACCGCCGCCGCCAGCAGCACCGCCACCCCGTAGAGCGCGACCAGCGCCGCGCCGCCGAACAGGCCGGCGCCGGTGCCCGCGTGGCGGCCCTTGTCCTTCAGCTCGGCGACGGCCAGGCGCATCTCCGCCCGCATCAGGTCCGACACCTGCTGCGCGGCCTGCCGCACCAGCTCGCCCGTTCCCGCCTCGTGGCGCTCGGCGCGGAACTCCGTCGCGTGTCCCACGTCCTGCCGGTGCACGCCGGTCGTTCCGGCCTGGCCGTCGCCGTCGTGTTGCTGCCGCACGATGCTCATGCCTCCAGGCCCCCCTCCACGTTTCGAAACCTGGAAAAGGGCGTTCCCCGTGCGCATGGGCTAAACGTGGCGGCGCCCCGACACGCGGTGAGCAGCAAGGGTCCGGCCGCGGCGGGCGCCCCCGCCGGCCGGCTCAGGCCGTGCTGAGCCAGTGGACCCGGTGCGCCTCGGTCGGGTCCGGGGTCTCCCACCGGCGCACCAGCCGGTCGATCACCGCGTCCGGGACGGGCGAGCTGCGCGCCCGGTTACGGTCCCGCAGCACCCGCGGCGGCGCCTCCAGCGCGACGACCTCGACCCGCCCCCGGTACCCGGCGACGAGGCCGGTGCACAGCTCGCGCTGCTGCCGGGACACGTTGGTGGCGTTCCAGACGAACGACCGTCCGGCGCGCAGGTGGTCGCGGGCCAGCTCGTACGCGGCGGCCGCGACGGCGCGCTGGTCGCCGGACGGGTCGACGCCCATCTCGGCGCGGAGCCGGTCGAGGCTCACGACGGGCACCTCCGGGCGGTGCGCGGCGATCCAGTGGTCCTTGCCGACGCCCGGCAGCCCGGACAGGACGGTCACGGTGCAGCGCGTGTCGTCGTAGGCGGCGTAGCCGGGGTCGCGGTCGGGCTTGCGGAAGTACCAGAACCGCGCGTGGTCGGAGGGGAAGGCCCGCGGTGCGTCCAGGCAGTCCTGCTCGGCGCAGTACTCCCCGTACAGGGCGACGTTGTCGAGCAGTTCCTCGGTGTCGGGGCAGATCCGGCCGAGGATGTCGGCGGAGGCCAGCAGCACCAGGTCGTCGTTCCGGGCCAGCAGGCTGACACGAAACGCGATCTGCCGCAGGTCGGGCCGCTCCAGGGCCCAGAAAGGCACCTGGTGGTGGCGGATCAGCGCCGCCACGTGCTCGCGCCAGGCGACCGGCGCGCCCAGTTCCCACAGGATGCGCCGCACCATCAGGTCGCCGCGGCGGGAGTGGCCCCGCGCGGTGATGCGCCCGTCGTCGTCCAGGGCGGTGCAGTGCGGCTTGGCGATGTCGTGCATCAGCACGGCGGTGAACAGGCGGACCCGCTCCTCCGGGGGCCGCTCGCGCCATCGCGGCAGCGCCGCCAGCGCCTCGCACGCCATCCGGGTGTGGGTCTCGACGTCGCCTTCGCCGTGGTAGACGGAGTCCTGCGGGACGTTCGCCATGTCGCGCACCCAGGCGAAGGCGTCCCGGATCCGCTCCCACGGGACGGTCCAGTGCGGCGGCGCCGGGCACAACTCCTCAAACACCCGCATACAGCACCTCCGGATCGGCCAGGCCGTTGGCGACGATGGGCCGCTCCTGCCAGTGGGTGCCCGAGTCGAGGATCGCGGTCAGGAAGCTCGGCCGGACCCACTTGTAGCGGTCCACAGTCTTCCCGTCCTCCTCCACCTTGATGTAGAGGCCTTCCATCTCCTCGGAGGCGTCGGTCTCCGCGGCGACGCGGCCGGGGTCGGCGCCGCCCGCCTCGGCCGCCGCGCGCAGCGCGTCCCGCCATCGCGGGCTGCGGCAGGTGGAGGGACCGGCCAGCCTCGTCAGCGCGGCCAGATTCGGCAGCGGGCCCTCGTGCAGGACGGGCACCGACACCACCGGCGTCCCGGCGAGCAGCTCGCGGCGCCGCTCGGTCGACAGGAACGTCCCGTCGGTCTGGTCGAGGACGTCGAACTCGCAGAAGTAATGGGGAAGCGCGTCGTAGAAGACCGTGTGCTTGGCGTACAGCCATTCCCCGTACAGGACGTAGCGGTCGCGCAGGCGCTCGCGCAGGACGTGCTGGACCGACGCCGCCCACGCCTTCAGCGGACCGAACTGCCGCTCGCGCGGCCCGCCGGTCAGGTAGTGGCCGCGGCTCTGCAACCGCAGTTCGCCCTCGGGGGAGAAGCTGATGCCGGAGTTGGCGCCGTCGAGCTTCTCCTCCACCACCAGGTACCGCCCGGCGATCGCCTCGAACGGCACGGCGGCCAGATCGTGGTCGCCCGGTTGGAGCCGGGAGCCCGCGATGTGCCGGGTCCGGGGGTACTTGTGCAGCATGCGACCGTTCTAAGGCCGGGCGGCCGGTCCTGCCAACCGGTTTTCGGTCCGTCAGCGGGCCGGGACGGCGCGGGTGAGCGCCAGCGCGGCCAGCCACAGCGCCACGCTCGCCCAGGCCAGGACGTGCAGGCCCGTGGCGAACCCCGGTCCCGGGGCCGGACCGGCGACCGCCCCGTAGACGGCGACGCCGAGCGCCGTCCCGACCTGCCGGGCGGTGTTGTTGAACCCGCCGGCCAGCCCGGCGTGCGCCGGGGGGACGGCGCGCATCGCGGCGGCGACCACCGCGGTGACGATCAGGCCGTCCCCGATCCCGATGCCGAGCAGCGCCGGGAGCAGGGGCGCGTAGCCTCCGCCGGGACCGGCGCCGAGCAGGGACAGGCACCCGGCCGCGGCGACGGCGGCGCCCGCGGCGAGCGGGACCCGCGTCCCGAACCGGGCGGTGAGGCGCCCGCCCACCGGGGCCAGCACCGCCAGCGGAACGGCCATCGGCAGCAGCATCGCCCCGGCGACCAGCGCGGAACGGTGCCCGGCCTGCTGCAGCCGCAGCGTCGCCACGAACAGCACCCCGTTGGTGACCAGGTTCATGATGAGCGCGATGCCCCCGGCGCCGAGGAACGCCGGGGCCCGCAGGAGCCCGCCCGGGAGGATCGGCGCGGCCGCGCGCCGCTCCGCCAGGACGAACGCCGTCCCGGCGGCCAGGGTGAGGGCGGCGGCCGCGGCGGCGCCGTCCCGGTGCCCGTGGCCCGCGGCGATGACCGTCCAGACCAGGCCGCCGAGGGTCAGCGGAGCGAGCACCGTCCCCGCCCGGTCCGGCGCGGCGCCCGGCCGGGCGCGGCGGGGCTCGCGGACCAGCGCGCGGACGCCGCCGACCGCCGCCGCGGCGATCGGCGCGTTCAGCAGGAAGATCCACCGCCAGCCGACCGTGTCGACCAGCAGCCCGCCCAGCAGCGGCCCGGCCGGCAGCGCCGTGGAGGAGATCCCGGCCCACACCCCGAGCGCCCGTGCCTGCTCGGCGCGTCCCGGATAGTACGCGGTGATCAGGGCGAGGCCGCCGGGCAGCAGCAGCGCGGCGCCCGCCCCCTGCGCGACGCGCGCCGCGATGAGCGGGCCGGCGCCGGGCGCGGCCCCGCAGGCCAGCGACGCCAGCCCGAACAGCGCGAACCCGGTGAGCGTCATCCGGCGGTGCCCGATCCTGTCCCCGAGCGCGCCGCCGCCCAGCAGCAGGCCCGCGATCGTGACGGCGTAGCCGTCCACGACGCCCTGGAGGCCGGGCAGGCCCGTGCCGAGCGCCCGGCCGATGCCGGGGAGCGCGACGTTGACGATCGTCACGTCCAGCAGCACCAGGAACATCCCGGCGCACAGGATCGCGAGCACCGCCCCGCGCCGGGGCGCGGGGCGTGACCGCCGGGTGCCGGGGACCTCGGTCGCGTGCGTTGGGGAACCCATGCCGCCCACGGTGGCCCGCGGACGTTTCGGCGCGGCTCGAACCGTCCGGTCCCCGAGGGCGGCGGCGGGTCAGGCGACGGCGACGCGGGCGAGCGCGCCGGTCTCCAGGGCCACCCACAGGGCGCCGTCCGGACCGACCGCGATGCCGTGCGGCTCGGAGCCGGGCGTCGGCAGCGGGTGCTCGTCGATGCGGCCGTCGGGGCTGATGCGGCCGACGTGGGCGGTGGCCCACTCGGTGAACCACAGGTCCCCGCCGGGCCCGGCGACGATGGCGTGCGGGCGGGCGCCCCGATCGGGCAGCGGGAACTCGGTCACCTTCCCGTCGGTGGTGATCCGCCCGATGTGCCCGGCGCCGATGCCGGTGAACCACAGCGCGCCGTCCGGCCCGGCGGCGATGCCGACCGGCGCGGAGCCCTCGGTGGGCAGCGGGTGGACGGAGACCTCCCCGTCCGGCGCGATCCGCCCGATGGCGTTGCCCTGGTTGAGGGTGAACCACAGGGCCTCGTCCGGACCCGCCGCGATCATCGAGGGCATCGCGCCCTCTCCCGGCACCGGATAGGCGCTGACCTGGCCGTCCACGGTGATCCGGCCGACGCCGCCGGCGTGCATGCGGGTGAACCACAGCGCGCCGTCCGGCCCGGCGGCGATCCCGCACGGGCCCCACCCTTCGGGCAGGGCGAACGGCGTGACCTCGCCCGCGGTGGTGATCCGGCCGATCGCGTCGCCGGTGAACGCGGTGAACCACAGCGCGCCGTCCGGCCCCGCCGTGATGATCATCGGTTGGGCGGGGACGGGCCCGTGTACGGTGACGCCCCCGTCCGGCGTCACCCGCGCGATCCGGCCCTCATGGACGAGCGTGCACCACAGCGCCCCGTCCGGCCCGGCGGCGACGCTGTACGGCCCCGCCTCCGGGCCGGACACCTGGAACTCCTTGATGGTGGTGTGCGAACCGTCTGGCATGAATGTCGTCCCCCCTCGTCCCTCCATTGCTGTTTCCGTCCGAGGACGAAGTTAACGCAACTTGAGTTGCGTTACGATCGGATCATGGAGACCGTCCGGGATCACGGGACCGCGCGGTGACCGCCTCCGAGCCCGGGACCGTGCGCCCCGGCGGCCGCACCGCGCGGGTGCGCGACGCCGTCCGCGAGGCGACCCTCGCCGAGCTGTCCGGGCGCGGCTACCAGGGGCTCACCGTCGAAGGGGTCGCGGCCCGCTCCGGAGTGCACAAGACCACCGTCTACCGGCGGTGGGGCAGCGCCGACGGCCTCATCGCCGACGCCCTCGGCATCGCGGCCGCGGAGCCGTGGCCGATCCCCGACACCGGCACCCTCGCCGGCGACCTGCGCGCCCTCGCCCGGCTCGTCGTGGCCGGATTCGCCGATCCCGTCGAGGGACCGATCGCCCGCGCGTTCGTGCTGGCCGCGGCGCAGAGCGGCGACGCCGCCCGCTCCCTGCACGCGTTCTTCGCCCGGCGCCACGAGCAGTCCGCCGTCATCGTCGGGCGTGCCGTCGAGCGCGGCGAGGTCCCCGCTGACACGGACGCCGCCGAGGCCGTCCGGCTCGCCGTCGCGCCCCTGTACTACCGGCTGTTCATCACCGGGGAGCCGGTCGACGAGCAGGCCGCCGACCGGGCCGCCGCGTCCGCGGAGGCCGCCGCCCGCGCCGGCGTCCTCAGCGCCGCGCCGGACTCGTGACGGCCGGCGTGACTCGAGACGGCCGCGTTCCGGGTCGCGAGCTCAGGGGGCGTTGAGGACGGTGCGCAAAGCGGCGGCGTAGGCGCGCGGGTGGGTGGTGTTTCCGTTGTGGCCGCCGGGGAACTCGTGCAGGTCCGCGCCTAGCAGGTCGGCCAGCGCGAAGGCGCACTTGTTGTCGAAGACGGTGCGCGGAGTGGTGCGCCCTATGGCCGGAACGATCCGGGTCGGGGTCTCGGTGAGCGCGGAGACGTCGAGGGTGTCGTCGATGACCGCCGTGAAGTCGTGCTCGACGAAGAAGTCGAAGTTGCGCGCCCGCTGTGGCGTCATGGGGTGGCGGGTGAGGCCCGGCTCGGCGTCGGGGGCGGCAGGGTCGATGCCCAGCACCTCGGCGATCGTCGAGAACGTGGCGGCCAGCCCGTCGCGTCGGTGGACGCGCTGGACGTGCGCCAGCTCCCGCTCGTGGTGGGCGCGCTGGGCGGCGGGCAGCAGCCGCGGGGTGACGGGCTCGTGGGCGACGAGCACGCTGATCTGCTCAGGGTGGTCGACGGCCAGATGGAACCCGATGGAGGCGCCCAGGCTGCACCCCAGCATGAGCACCGGTTCGTCCGACAGTTCGGCGAGCAGGCGGTGGACGTCGTCGGCGTGCGCGGCCAGGCTCACTCCCCGGTCGGGGACGTCCAGCACGCTGCGCGACAGGCCGCGGCGGTCGTAGGTCACCACGGTGTAGTCGGAGACGAGCCGGTCGACCAGGTCCGCGCTGCGCCCGGCGTCCCCCTCGCCGCTCTGGGAGATCAGCAGCATCGGGCCGGCGCCGCGCACCTCGTAGTAGAGCGTGGCGCCGTCGGTCCGGAGCGTGCCCGTGGCCGTGGGGGCCGGGGTCGTGGCGGTGTCCATCGCAGGGTCCTCTCGGTCGGGGCGTTTCGGCCCGTGCGAGATCGACCGTAAAGCATCAAACTTGATACATCAAGCCTGATGCATCAGAAATGATGTAACTTGGCGGCATGGACGGAGTCGAGCTCTTCCTGCTGGGACGGACGCTGATGAAGATCGGCGAGGAGGCCCTGCCCACCGAGGGCATCGGCCGGCACTCCACCAGCGTGCGGACCGTCCTGATCGTCGCGAGCGACGTGCGCGCGCACCCCGGCAGCGCCGTCGGAGAGATCGCCACCCGGACCGGCCTTCCGCAGAGCGCCGTGTCGGCGGCCGTCGCCCGGCTCCGCGACACGGGCGCCGTCGTCACCGAACCCGATCCGGACGACCGCCGCCGGGTCCGCATCCGCCCCGCGCCCCGGCCCTCGGCCAGGGTGGAGGAGGTCAGGTCGAGCACCGTCGACGCCGCCCTCGCGGCAGCCCTGGACACGGACGACCCGCGACGGGTCGCCGAGATCGCCGGCCTCCTGGAGGAGCTGGCCCGGCACCTGACCCCGCAGTCGATCACCCGCCTGCGCGGCTAGGACGCCCCGTCATCACGCCGATGACCTACGGCCGCGCGGTCACGCCTCCAGGTCGGCGCGCCCCTCGACGATCGGCCGCAGGTCCGTGTAGGCCCGTGCCCGCACCGCCTGCGGTCCTGGGCACCGCGCGAGCCGCGCCGCGATCTGCGAGGCGCGGTCGAAGCCGTCGCACTCGATGACGGTGTATCCGGCGAGCACCTCGGCGGTCTCGGGGTAGGGGGCGTCGGTCACGGCCGGCTCCCCGTCCTGCATGTGGAACCGGCGGGTGTGGACGGGCGCGGCCAGGCCCTGGGCGTCCACGAACTCCCCGGACTCGACCAGGTCCCGGTTGAACTTCTCCATGAACGCCTGCATCTCGGCCAGCTCCCCGGCGGACCAGACGGCCTCGCCCCCGGGCACCTTGCCCGCCATCTCGTCGTAGTCCCGCTGTGACGCGTACAGCATGAGCATGTACTTCACGGTGGTCTCCCCTCCGGCCAAGCGCCCCGGTCGGCGCCTCGCGCGCGAGGCGCCGGAGCCGCTCAGGCCGCTTTCGACACCCCTCCCCTTTTTCTCGCGGCTCCATGTCGAGAACCGCGCGCCCGCTCCGACCACCCCGTGACACGTGAGCCGACCCGAAGGGGAGTACGGATATGGAGCACGAAGGGCAGGGCGCCGGGAGCGTCCGCGCCGGGACGCGCGGGTGGCTCGCACTGGCCGTCCTGGCGCTGCCGTCGCTGCTGATGGCCATGGACATGACGGCGCTGCTGCTCGCGCTGCCGCAGCTGAGCACCGACCTGGGAGCGAGCGGCACCGAGCAGCTGTGGATCAGCGACGCCTACGGGTTCATGGTCGCCGGATTCGTGATCACCATGGGGACGCTCGGCGACCGGATCGGCCGCCGCCGCCTGCTGCTCACCGGCGCGGCCGCGTTCGCCGTCCTGTCGGCCGTCGCCGCCTACGCCCCCGACCCGGGGACGCTGATCGCCGCCCGGGCCCTGCTGGGCGTGGCGGGGGCCACGCTGATGCCCTCGACGCTGGCGCTCATCATCAACATCTTCCGCGACGAGCGCGAGCGCGGGAAGGCCATCGCGATCTGGGCCACCTGCCAGTTCGCGGGCGGCGCGTTCGGCCCGGTGCTGGCCGGGCTCCTGCTCCAGCGCTTCTGGTGGGGATCGGTGTTCCTGGTCGCCGTCCCGGTCATGGCGCTGCTGCTGGCGGCCGGCCCGGTCCTGCTGCCGGAGTTCCGGGACCGGTCGGCCGGACGGCGGATCGACCCGCTCAGCGTCGCGCTCTCCCTGGGCGCCGTCCTGCCGATGGTGTACGGGATGAAGCAGCTGACGCTCGCCGACGGCCACGGCGTGGCCGCCCCGGCCGCGGCGCTCGTCGGCGGGGCGCTGGTCGGCGCCGTGTTCGTCCGGCGCCAGCTCGCGCTCGACCACCCGCTGCTGGACCTGCGGCTGCTGCGCAGCCGCCCGCTCAGCGCCGTCCTGATCTCGCTGGTCTTCGCGGGCGTCGCCATGGCGGGGACGGGCCTGATGGTGACCCAGTACCTGCAGGACGTGCTGGGGCACTCGCCGCTCGCCTCGGCCGTGCTGTTCGCTCCGATGGGGCTGGGCGTCGCAGCCGGGACGATGGCCGCGCCCGCGCTGGCCAAGCGGGTCCGCCCCGCCACCGCGATCGCTTCCGGACTCTCGCTCTCGGCGGCGGGCTGCCTCCCGCTCCTGGCGTCGGACGGGCTCGTGCCCGTCATCGCCGGCATCACCGTCCTGGCCCTCGGCACCGGCCCGCTGTTCGCGCTGGGAACCGGTCTGGTGGTCGGGTCCGTCCCGCCCGAACGCGCGGGCTCGGCGGCGTCGATGTCGGAGACCGGCAACTACCTCGGCGGATCGCTGGGCCTGGCGGTCATCGGCGTGATCGGCGCCTCCGTCTACCAGGCCCGGATGGACCACGTCGGCGGGGCCGCGGCCCGCACCCTGGCCGGCGCCGTCGCCGACGCCGGCCACCTGCCGCCCGCGCGGGCCGGGGAGCTGCTGGACGGCGCCCGCGCCGCGTTCACCGCGGGCCTGCACGTCACCGGCGCCATCGCCGCCGCGATCTTCGCCGTGCTCGCCGTCCTCGTGGCGGCGTCGGCGCGGCGGGGCGCGGCCCCGCAGCCCGCGCCGGCCTCGGAAGCCGAGGCCCGGCCCGCCGGGGTGTGAGGGGGCGTCAGGAGGGAGCCGTCCACTCCTGCTCCTTCCACGCCGGGTCGAGCGGCGTGTGGGCGATGTGGTTGGTGTAGTTGGACAGGGTCTTCATGCCGACGCCGAGGACCACGTCCAGGACGTGGCGGCGGGTGTGGCCGGCGGCGAGGAACGCCTCGACCTCCGCGTCGTCCACCCAGCCGCGCTGGGTGACCATGGCGCCGGTGAGGCGGCGGACGGCCTCCAGCGCGGGGTCGTCCAAGGGACGCCCCGCGCGCAGCGCCTCCACGACCTCGGCGGGGACGCGGGCCCGCAGCGCCACGGTGGAGTGCGCGGCCACGCAGTACTCGCAGCCGTTCAGCACGCTGGCCGTGATCAGCACGGCGTGCTTGGCGTGGCCCGGCAGCGACGACTTGTTGAACTGCTCCGACAGGGCGTTGTAGCCGGCGAGCAGTTCCGGCGACTCGGCCATCACGCCGTTGAGCGTGGTGACGAACCCCATCCGCTTCTTGGCGGCCTCCAGTTGCGGGCGCGCGTCAGCGGGGGCGTCGGTCTCGTCGTACACGGTGAACTCGGCCATCGTCATCTCCTCAACGGGTCGTCAGGGGAGCGGGGAGAGGGAGCGCAGGGCGGCTTCCACCGTGCCCGCCAGCTCGCCCGGGTCGGCGCCCGCGCGAGAGCGCAGGTTCACCCCGTAGGCCAGTAGCGCCAGCATCTGCGCGGAAGAGCGCACGTCCACGTCAGCGCGCAGCTGCCCGTGCTCGCGGGCGGCGAGAAGGGCGGTGCGCATGGCGGTGCACAGCGCCTCGTGGTGGGCGTCGAGCACCTCCCGCTCGTCGGCGTCGCTCCCGTCCTGTGCGGCGTGGGCGTTGGACACCAAGCAGCCCCAGCGGGCGTACTCGCCGGAGCACCGCGCGGTGACGAGCCCGTCGAAGAACGCGGCGATGCCTGGCAAGCCCCGCCCGTCGGCGGCGAGCCGGTCGAACACCGGGCGCGACCACCGGTCGGCGTAGCGGCGCAGCGCCGCCACGTACAGGTCCCGCTTGCCGCCGAACGTCGCGTACAGGCTGGACCGGCTGAGCCCGGTCTCGGCCACCACCTCGGCGATCCCGGCGGCGCCGCCGCGCCGCCAGAACAGGCGCACCGCCCGGTCCAGGACGGCGTCGGGATCGAAGTGCTTGACGTCCGGCATCGCCCCGCCTCCCCAACTTGGAATGATCGTTCCAAGATTGGCACGCGGCCCCGAGGCGCGCAAGAGGGGGGCGACGGTCCTGTTATCGCGGGCGTATCGGAAAGCGCATACGCCACCGCAACAGACCCTCGTCTTCGCTGGACCCATGGACCACAGCGGTCCCGTGCCGGGCGCTTAGCGCCCGGCCGCGGAAGGTGATCAGGAAATGGAGCGCTTGGTGTCACACAGGAACGTTCGCCCGCTGCTGAGGGCCGGTCTCGCCGCAGGCGTCGCCATGACGATGGCGGCGCAGGCCGCACCTGCCACCGCCGCCCCGGCCCGGGTCGGGAACGTGCAGAAGGCGATGGAGGAACTGGCCAGGACTCCCGGGGTCGTGGGGGTCGTCGGCGGGGCCTACGTCGACGGCAGGCCCGTCGGGACGGCCAGCGCGGGCTCCCGGCTGCTGGACGGCCAGGGCGGGAGGATACCCGCGGACGCCCGCTTCCGGATCTGGTCGCAGACCAAGCAGATGGTGGCCGTCGCAGTGCTGCAACTGGTCGAGGAGGGCCGGTTGGGCGTGGACGACAAGCTCGGCGACCTGCTGCCCGTGGTGGTGGAGAAGGACCTGGTGGAGCGGGCCGACGAGGTCACGGTACGGCAGATGCTCCGGCACACCTCCGGGATCCCCGACTGGTACGCCGGCAAGCCGAACCCGGACGGGAGCGAGGGAGACGACCCCTCGTTCGACGTGTTCGACTTCACGACCCGCTACCAGCCGCTCGATCTGGTGAAGTGGAGCCGCGGCCGGCCGCGGACCGGCGAGCCGGGCGAGAAATGGACCTACTCCAACACCAACTACACCCTCCTCGGCTTGATCATCGAGCGGCTGACCGGTCACGACCTGGCCACCGAGCTGCACGAGCGCCTGTTCGGCCCCCTCGGGATGACCAAGAGCTACCTCATGGTCGAGCCGCCGGACGGCGTCAAGGGGCCGCACGGACACGGGTACTACCCCGACGCCGGCGGCACGCCGCGCGACGTGGACCGGTTCAACGCCGGCTACACCGGCGGGGCCGGAGGGGTGGTCTCCACCGCGCACGACGTCAGCGCCTTCCAACGGGCCTTCGCCCAGGGCAAACTGCTGCCGCCGGAGCTCCAGCGGGTCCTGACCGACCGGCTGCCCAGTGATTCGCGCACCCAGGGCAAGAGCCGCAGCGGTTGCAGCGACGATTTCTACATCACGGGCGGGCTGGCCCCAGGCTCCATCGCCATGACCTTCTACTCGGCGGACGGCCGCCGCCAGTTCGCGATGTCGTTCACCCTGAGCGTCAAGCCCAGCGCCGTGGAGGTCGACGCGGGCAGGGCCGTGGAGACGGTCTTCTGCCCGTCCTCGTAGCGGCCGCTCCGGGCACCCCGCGCCGGGACGTTCAGGCGAGGCCCGCGTCGTGGGCCAGCAGCGCGATCTGGGTGCGGTTGTCCAGGTCGAGCTTGGTCAGGACGCTGGACACGTGCGCCTTGACCGTGGCCACGCTCATGAACAGCTCGGCGGCGATGTCGGCGTTGGAACACCCGCGCGCGATCGCCAGGACGACCTCGTTCTCGCGGGGGCTCAGCCGGGCGAGCGCCGCGCGGGCGCGCTGGTAGGCGCCGGCCTCCACCGCCGCGCGGTCCATGAGGCGGCGGGTGATGCGCGGCGACAGGATCGGGTCGCCGGCGGCGACCTGCCGGACGGCGTGGACGATCTGGTCGGGCGGGGTGTCCTTCAGCAGGAACCCGCTGGCGCCCGCGCGCAGCGCGTGCAGGATGTTCTCGTCGGAGTCGAAGGTCGTCAGCACGACGACCTCCGGCGGGTTCGGCCGGGCCCGCAGCCTGCGGGTCGCGGTGATGCCGTCCACGCGCGGCATCCGCAGGTCCATCAGCACGACGTCGGGGGAGTGCGCGTCGGCGGCGGCGGGCACCTCGTCGCCGTCGGCGGCCTCGCCCGCCACGGTGATGCCGCCCGTCCCGTCCAGCATCATCGACAGCCCGGCTCGGACGAGGGCGTCGTCGTCCACGATCAGAACGCGCAGGGGGCGGGTCACGCGGGCCATGGTAGCCAGGCGCGCAGCCGGAACTCGCCCTCTGCGGCCTGGTGGTCGAGCCGCCCGCCCGCCAGCCGCACCCTCTCGGTCAGCCCCACCAGTCCCGTGCCGCTGCCGGGCGCGAGCGGCTCCGCGCCGCCCTCGGGCAGCGGGTTGCGGATGTCGACCACGAGCCGGGCCCCCGGCCGGCCCTCCAGCACGACCCGGACGGGACGTCCCACGGCGTGCTTGCGGGCGTTGGTCAGCCCCTCCTGCACGACCCGGTACGCGGTGCGCCCGGCCGCCGCCGGAAGCGCGGACGCGCCGACCGTCTCGTCACGCAGCTCCACCTGCCCGCCCGCGTCGCGGGACTCCTCCACCAGCCGGGGCACGTCCTGCAGCACGGGCTGGGGCCGGTCCTCCTCATCGGTGTCCTCGGCGCGCAGCAGCAGGATCACCTCGCGCAGCTCGTCGAGCGCCTGGTGCACCCCGGCGCGGATCACCCCGGCGGCGTGCGACAGCTTCTCGGGCGGCGCGTCCGGCCGGTACTCCAGCGCGCCCGCGTAGGTCGCCAGCAGCGACAGCCGGTGGGCGAGCACGTCGTGCATCTCCCGGGCGATGCGGGTCCGCTCGGCCATGCGGGCCTCGGCGATCCGGCGTCCCTGCTCCGCCTCGGCGCGGCGGGCCCGCTCGCGCAGCGACCACAGCAGTTCCCGGCGCGCCCGCGCCAGCGCGCCCCAGCCGACCATCGCGCCGTAGCCGAGGGTGATGAGCAGCAGCCACCAGCCGAAGGAGATCCCCCGGTTCGGCTGCCACAGCCCCTGCACGACGTGCGACGCGACCCCGACCGCGCAGACCAGTGCCGCCACCCGGAACGGGCGACGCTGCGCGACCTGCAACACGCCGATGCTGGCCGCCGGGGTGGCGGTGGGGGACAGCGCCCCCAGCACGGTCAGGGCCAGGGTGACGCCCACCGGCCGCCAGAGCAGCAGCGGCGACAGCAGCCAGCTCAGCAGGGCGACCGCGACGTCCAGCGCCAGGACGGTGCCGCCCACGTCCGCGCTGAAACGGCCCCACAGTGTGAGCCCGCCGAGCGCGCCGGCCGTCGCGGCGACGCCGGCCGCCCACCACCGCATGCGCCGGGCATCGTCTCTCGCCTGGTCGAACGTCTCGCTCACGGGCCGAGGCTAGCCGCAGCGGCCTCGGTGCCGACACCGACCAAAGTCGGTGCCCTCCCGTACCGCGGACGGACCGGCTCTCGCCCCGCGCCCGATGCGCCGGCCGCGGTCGGGCGGCCACGCTTCCGGACATGAACGAGCCGCGACGAAGGGAGAAGCACATGTCCGGAGGTACTGGTGCACGGCGGGCGCTGACCGTGGCGGGAGCGGTCGCCGCCCCCCTCGCGCTGTGGGTGGTGACCGGCCCGGTGACCGGGCTCGATCCGTCCGCGGAGACGGGCGGGGAGGTCCAGCCGGTCGGGGCGGGCCTGGTGATCGCGGGCAGCCTGATTCCGGGGCTGGCCGCCTGGGGCCTGCTCGCGCTGCTGGAACGCGTGACCGGGCGGCCGGGGCGCGTGTGGACCGTCATCGCCGTGGCGGCGCTGGTCCTGTCGATGTCCGGACCGCTCAGCGGTGCCGCCGACGGCGCGTCCATGGCGGTCCTGGCCGGGATGCACCTGATCGTGGCGGCGATCCTGATCCCCGGCCTCGGCCGTACGGCCCGCCCGACGTCCCGGCGAGACGAGCCGCCGGTCCCCGCATGACCGGCCGGAGAGCAGGAGGACCGGACGGGGCGGCCGCCCTCACCCGGCGGCGCCGGCCAGGCCGGACTCGTAGGCGATGATCACTAGCTGGGCGCGGTCGCGGGCGCGGAGCTTCGTCAGCAGGCGGCCGATGTAGGTCTTCACGGTGGCCAGGCTCAGATGCAGGTGGTCGGCGATCTCGGTGTTGGACAGGCCGCGGGCGACAAGGGCGAGGACCTGGCGTTCCCGCTCGGTGACGCCGTCGAGGGCGCGCGGGAGCGGGCTCGCGGTCCGGGGCCGGCGGGTGAACTCGGCGATGAGGCGGCGGGTGACCGTGGGGGCCAGGAGTGCCTCGCCGGCGGCCACGACGCGGACGGCGTTGAGCAGGTCGGCCGGTGGGGTGTCCTTGAGCAGGAAGCCGGCGGCGCCGGCGCGCAGGGCCGCGAAGACGTGGGCGTCCAGGTCGAACATGGTCAGCATGAGCACCCGGACGTCCGCGGTGTCGGTGGCCTGGCGGATCCGCCGAGTCGCCTCGATGCCGTCCAGGCGGGGCATGCGCACGTCCATCAGGACGACGTCGGGCCGCAGGGCGCGGGCGAGGTCGACGGCCTCGGCACCGGTGGCTGCCTCGCCGACCGAGGTGAGGTCGGAGGTGGTGTCGATGAGGGCGCGGAAGCTGCCGCGCAGCAGCGCCTCACCGTGACCCGGCAACAGGCCGGAGCCGCGTGCTCGGCCACGTTGGTCAGCACTGCTCACCGGCGCCGTCTGCTGCTGTTCGGGGGTGCTCCTCAGAGCGATCGTCTCCTCCCTGGGATGAGAATGGGGCGTCCGGGCACTTGGCGGATGCCTTTCCCGGGCTTTCGGTGCGCGGGTTGACGAGAGCGAAGCGCGCATGTCATCCTGGTTCCGGCATCGAGGTTGACAATTCTCATAGGTGTGGACAGCTATCGGCATTTTGGCTTATGCTGCCGTTCCGCGCCCGTCCTTTGACGTCCCCTCCCTCCGTATCGGCCGTGATGTCGTCGGCGTGCGCGCCTCCAGTTCGCCGCGAGCCCTCGGAAGGACACCTGTTGGCAGCCTCGCGCACCAGTTCCGCCGTACCCGCCGGTCCCCGCCGCGTCTCTTTCTCACGCATCCACGAACCCCTCGAGGTTCCCGATCTGCTCGCCCTGCAGACCAACTCCTTCGACTGGCTGGTCGGCAACGAGCGCTGGAAGGCCCGGGTCGAGGCTGCTCGCCAGGAGGGACGCAGGGACGTCCCGACGCAGTCGGGGCTGGAGGAGATCTTCGAGGAGATCAGTCCGATCGAGGACTTCTCCGGGACCATGTCCCTGTCGTTCCGGGATCACCGGTTCGAGCCTCCGAAGTACTCCGTGGAGGAGTGCAAGGACAAGGACATGACCTACTCCGCCCCGATGTTCGTCACGGCGGAGTTCATCAACAACACCACCGGTGAGATCAAGAGCCAGACGGTGTTCATGGGCGACTTCCCGCTCATGAGCCCCAAGGGGACGTTCATCGCCAACGGCACCGAGCGGGTGGTGACGTCCCAGCTGACGCGTTCGCCGGGGGTGTACTTCGACCGGGCGCTGGACAAGGCGTCGGACAAGGACATCTACGGGTGCCGGGTGATCCCGAGTCGGGGTGCCTGGCTGGAGTTCGAGATCGACAAGCGTGACAACGTGGGTGTGCGCATCGACCGCAAGCGCAAGCAGCCGGTGACGGTGCTGCTGAAGGCGCTGGGGTGGGACGAGGCGCGGATCCGGGAGCGGTTCGGCTCGTATGAGTCGATCAATGTGACGCTGGAGAAGGACCACACGTCCGGGCAGGATGACGCGCTGCTGGACATCTACCGCAAGCTGCGGCCGGGTGAGCCGCCGACGCGGGAGTCGGCCCAGACGCTGCTGGAGAACCTGTACTTCAATCCCAAGCGGTACGACGTGGCGAAGGTCGGCCGTTACAAGATCAACAAGAAGCTCGGTCTGGACCTGGACATGAACCAGGGGACGCTGACCGAGGACGACGTGGTCGCGACGATCGAGTACCTGGTGCGTCTGCACGCGGGTGAGGAGGAGGCGACCCTGGGCAGTGTGGCGGTGCCGATCGAGGTCGATGACATCGACCACTTCGGCAACCGGCGGCTGCGCACGGTGGGGGAGCTGATCCAGAACCAGGTGCGTCTGGGGCTGGCCCGCATGGAGCGGGTGGTGCGGGAGCGGATGACGACGCAGGACGTCGAGGCGATCACGCCGCAGACGTTGATCAATATCCGGCCGGTGGTGGCCTCCATCAAGGAGTTCTTCGGCACCAGCCAGCTGTCGCAGTTCATGGACCAGACCAACCCCCTGGCCGGCCTCACCCACAAGCGGCGCCTGAACGCGCTCGGCCCCGGTGGTCTGTCGCGTGAGCGGGCGAGCATGGAGGTCCGTGACGTCCACCCGTCGCACTACGGGCGGATGTGCCCGATCGAGACGCCCGAAGGCCCCAACATCGGCCTCATGGGGTCCCTGTCGTCCTACGCCCGCGTCAACCCCTTCGGCTTCATCGAGACGCCCTACCGCAAGGTCGTCGAAGGCCGCGTGACCGACGAGATCGACTACCTGACCGCCGACGTCGAAGACCGCTACGTCATCGCGCAGGCCAACACGCCGATCGGCGCCGACGGAACCTTCGCCGAGCAGCGCGTCCTCGTCCGGCGAAAGGGCGGCGAGATCGAGGCCATCCGGCCCGACGAGGTCGACTACATGGACGTCTCACCGCGGCAGATGGTGTCGGTCGCGACGGCGATGATCCCGTTCCTGGAGCACGACGACGCCAACCGTGCGCTGATGGGGTCGAACATGCAGCGGCAGTCGGTGCCGTTGCTGCGCAGTGAGGCGCCGCTGGTCGGGACGGGTATGGAGTACCGTGCCGCGACCGATGCCGGTGATGTGATCACGGCGGAGAAGGCGGGTGTGGTCGAGGAGGTCTCGGCCGACTACGTGACGGTGATGAACGACGACGGGACCCGGACGACGTACCGGGTGTCGAAGTTCAAGCGGTCCAACCAGGGCACGTGCTTCAACCAGAAGCCGATCGTGGACGAGGGTCAGCGCGTCGAGGTCGGTCAGGTGATCGCCGATGGGCCGTGCACCGATGACGGTGAGATGGCGCTGGGCAAGAACCTGCTGGTGGCGTTCATGCCGTGGGAGGGCCACAACTACGAAGACGCGATCATCCTGTCGCAGCGGCTGGTGCAGGACGACGTCCTTTCCTCGATCCACATCGAGGAGCACGAGGTCGACGCCCGTGACACCAAGCTGGGCCCCGAGGAGATCACCCGCGACATCCCGAACGTGTCCGAGGAGGTCCTGGCCGACCTGGACGAGCGGGGGATCATCCGGATCGGCGCCGACGTGGTGCCCGGTGACATCCTGGTCGGGAAGGTCACCCCGAAGGGGGAGACCGAGCTGACCCCGGAGGAGCGGCTGCTGCGGGCGATCTTCGGTGAGAAGGCGCGCGAGGTGCGCGACACCTCGCTGAAGGTGCCGCACGGCGAGCAGGGCAAGGTCATCGGCGTGCGGGTGTTCTCCCGCGACGACGGCGACGAGCTCCCGCCCGGGGTGAACGAGCTGGTCCGGGTGTACGTGGCGCAGAAGCGCAAGATCACCGACGGGGACAAGCTCGCGGGCCGGCACGGCAACAAGGGCGTCATCTCCAAGGTGCTGCCGGTGGAGGACATGCCGTTCCTGGAGGACGGCACCCCCGTCGACATCGTCCTGAACCCCCTGGGCGTGCCCGGCCGCATGAACGTCGGACAGGTCCTGGAGACCCACCTCGGCTGGATCGCCTCCCGCGGCTGGGACATCGGCGGCGTGGAGGAGGAGTGGGCCGAGCGGCTGAAGGACAAGGGCCTCGACCGCGTCGAGCCGCGCACCAACGTCGCCACCCCCGTGTTCGACGGCGCCGGCGAGCAGGAGATCATCGGCCTGCTGGGCACCACGCTGGTCAACCGCGACGGCGACCGCATGGTGATGCCGACCGGCAAGGCGCGGCTGTTCGACGGCCGCACGGGCGAGCCCTACCGCGATCCGATCGCCGTCGGCTACATCTACATCCTCAAGCTCCATCACCTGGTCGACGACAAGATCCACGCTCGTTCGACCGGCCCGTACTCCATGATCACCCAGCAGCCGCTCGGCGGTAAGGCCCAGTTCGGCGGCCAGCGCTTCGGTGAGATGGAGGTCTGGGCACTGGAGGCCTACGGCGCCGCCTACGCCCTCCAGGAGCTGCTGACCATCAAGTCCGACGACGTCCTCGGCCGCGTGAAGGTCTACGAGGCCATCGTCAAGGGCGAGAACATCCCCGAGCCCGGCATTCCCGAGTCCTTCAAGGTGCTCATCAAGGAGATGCAGTCGCTGTGCCTCAACGTCGAGGTGCTCTCCAGCGACGGCATGTCCATCGAGATGCGCGACACCGACGAGGACGTCTTCCGCGCCGCGGAGGAGCTCGGCATCGACCTCTCCCGCCGCCCGAACGAGGGCGCGATGAACGTCGACGAGATCTGAGGCGCGGCGGCCCCGGCCCGAGCGCTCGCCTCCCGTCGCGGGATGCGGCCGCCCGGGCCGGTGACCACCGGGCCGCCGGGGACGGTCACCGCCGCAGGTCGAACGACAGGTGCGCGGACAGCGCGCGCAAGAAGTCGGCGGCGTCGAACATCTCCCCGGCGGAGGCGGCACCGGTCGTCCTGGTCCGGCCGGTGAGGATGCGGTCAACCGCCTCCACCGCCAGCGGCGCGCTGACGGCGTAGATGTCCCGGCCGCTGGCCGTGGCGCGCCGTTCCTCGCCGCCGGAGCGCACGACGACGTCGACCAGGAACCTCTGGTCGGAGCGTCCGCGCTGGTCGGCCGCCGCCGGCGCCGGCGTGTCCGGGGCCGACAGGTCCTCGACCGCCTCGACAGTCATGTACGAGCGCACCTCGGGGACCGCCAGGTGGCTGGGGATCGTCACGACGTCGGCCATGCTGAACTCCCCGATGACGGGCCGGACGCCCATCGGCTCGGGGAACGTCCACTTCAACGAGGGGAGCGTGTCCTGGTGGTACTCCAGCTTTCCGCCGGTGTGGCGGACCCTCTGCCCGTCGCGGCGTTCGTGGGAGACCGCGCCCGCGGCACGTGTGCCCGCGGTGGGGTGCCAGCTGCTCAGCCCGTAGGCGACGTGCACCTCGTCGGCGGCGGTCCAGTCGCCCATCGCGGCGGTGGCCAGCAGGTCGCCGAGGCCGCCGAAGAAGGCCATCGCGGGAACGACCGCGGTCCGCGCGTCGCGGGCGCGTTCGGCGAAGTGCGCGAGCGTGTCGGCGTTGGCCTCGATCTCGGCCGCCACGTCCACGTAGGGGATGCCGGCGCGCAGCGCCGCCTCGGCCACCGGGGCGGCCGTCGCGGCGAAGGGCCCCGCGGAGTTGACGACGGCGGCGGCGCCGGCGAGCGCGCGGTCGAGCGACGCCGGATCGTCGGCCGCCGCGGGCCGGACGTCCAGGCCCGCGAAGGACTCCGCCAGTGCTCGCAGCTTCCCGGCGTCGCGGCCGGACGCCACCGGGACGAACCCGCGTTCCCGCAGCTCCGCCACCACGAACCGCCCGGTGTGCCCGTACGCGCCGAACACCGCGACCGTCTGCCCCGATCCCATCGTCTCTCCCGTCGTCTTCGCTCGAACCACTGGACCGATCATGGCGGCGGCGGACGTAGCGCACGAGCGTCTGGAACGCCATGACTCGTACAATTCCGGACATGAGGACCGTCGCGGTCGCCGTCACCGACGGGATGCTGCACTTCGAGCTGTCGGTGGCCTACGAGGTGTTCGGCGGCGCGCCGGCCGGGGTGGCCGGGCCCTGGTACCGCCTCCTCGGCTGCGGGCCCGGCACCGTGCGGGCCGGCGGTTTCCGGCTGGAGCCCGACCACGGGCTGGACCGGCTGGCGAGCGCCGACACCGTGATCGTCCCGGGGTGGGCCGACGTCGACGCGGAACCGTCCGGCGATCTCGTCGACGCGGTGCGCGCGGCCCATGAGGCGGGCGCCCGCGTGGCCTCGCTCTGCACGGGCGCGTTCGTGCTGGCCGCCGCCGGCCTGCTGGACGGGCGGCGCGCGACCACCCACTGGGCGCACACCGGGGCGCTGGCCGCGCGCTATCCCCGGGTGGAGGTCGATCCGGACGTCCTGTACGTGGACAACGGCAGCGTGCTCACCTCGGCCGGCAAGGCCGCCGCGATGGACCTGTGCCTGCACCTGGTCCGTCTCGACCGCGGCTCGGCGGTCGCGAACGTCGTCGCGCGCCGCCTGGTCGTGCCGCCGCACCGCGCGGGCGGCCAGGCCCAGTTCGTCCCGTCACCGGTGCCCGCCCAGGAGAGCCACCCGCTCGCCGAGCTGTTCCCGTGGGCGATCGAACGGCTGGACCGCCCGCTGACCGTGGAGGACCTGGCCCGCCGGGCCGCCATGAGCTCGCGCAACCTGGCCCGCCAGTTCAGGTCGGTGACCGGCACCACGCCGCTGCAGTGGCTGCTGACCCAGCGGATCCGCCGCGCCCAGGAGCTGCTGGAGACCACCGACGACAGCGTCGAGGCGATCGCGGCGGCCACCGGCATGGGGACCGGCGCGACGCTGCGCCGCCACTTCAACCGCACGGTCGGCGTCCCGCCCGACACCTACCGCCGCACCTTCCGGCGCTCTCACGCCGAGGGCGCCGCGGACAGGACTCCGTCCGGCGAAAGGCAGGCCGCGACATCGCGGACGTAGCACCACCCGTTCCCGGACGCCTCCCGGCGCACCCGCCCCGGAGGACCTTCCTGCTCCTGGCGTAGGCGATCCGCCTGCCCGGTTTTCAACGCGGCCCGCGTCATGGCCGTGACCGAGACACGACCCGGCTCGTGCCGCGGGCGCGGCGCGATGCCGTTCAATCGAGGGAGAGTGCATGGACGCCGATGTGATCATTGTGGGCGCCGGTCCGACCGGGCTGATGCTGGCCTGCGAGCTGCGGTCGGCGGGGGTGAGGCCGCTGGTCCTGGAGCGCCGGCCGCAGCGCCGCGACACCCCGAAGGCCGGGGGACTGGGCGGGCAGATCCTGGAGCTGCTGCGCTACCGGGGGCTGCTGGAACGCTTCGAACAGGCCTGCACCGATCCCGTTCCGGCCCCCCGGTTCCCGTTCGGCGGGGTGCACCTGGACTTCACCCGCCTGCCGGACCCTCCGATGCACGCCCTGCCGCTGCCGCAGCAGCTGCTGGAACGGCTCCTCGACGAGCGCGTGGAGGAACTCGGCGCCGAGGTGCGCCGCGGGCACCAGGTCGCCGGGGTGAGCCAGGACGCCGCCGCGGTGACCGCGGAGGTGCGCGGCCCGGACGGGACCTACCGGGTGAGCGCCCGCTACCTGGTGGGGTGCGACGGTGCGCGCAGCCGCGTCCGTGACCGGGCCGGGATCGGCTTCCCCGGCACGACCTATCCGGAGGTCAACCGGCTGGCCCAGGTCACCCTGCCCGACACGGTGACGGTGCTGGGCGACGGCGGCCTGGACGTTCCCGGGTTCGGCACGATCCAGGCGGGGTTCACCCAGACCGAGCGCGGCATGTTCGGGCTCGGCTCGTCCCCGGACTCCAGGATCGTCTCCCTCTACACCAACGAGGACGAGGCCACCGAGTACGACGACGACGCGCCGATGACCGTGGCCGAATTCCAGGCCAGTATCCGGCGCGTGCTCGGCGCGGACCTGCCCGTCGGAGAGGCGCACCGGCTGTCGCGGTTCACCTTCCAGGCGCGGCAGGCCGAGCGCTACCGCCACGGGCGGATCCTGCTGGCCGGCGACGCGGCGCACCTGTTCCCCGCCACCGGTGTGGCGATCAACGCGGGCATGATGGACGCGGTCAACCTGGCGTGGAAGCTCGCCGCCGCCGTCGCGGGCGGGGCGCCGTCCGGGCTGCTGGACACCTACCACCGCGAGCGCCACCTCGCCGGCGCCCGCACGCTGCTGCACACCCGCGCCCAGGTGGCGTTGAGGCGCGCGCACGATCCCGCCGCCGAGGCGCTGCGCGAGCTCTTCCAGGAACTGCTGACCGACGAGCAGCCGCTGCGCCGCATGGGGGCGCTCCTGTCCGGCGCCGACATCCGCTACCCGATGCCCGGCGCCGCCCACCACCCGCTGGCCGGCGCCTTCGCGTCCGACCTCACCCTGCACACCGACCAGGGCGTCACCAGCGTCGCCGAACTCATGCGGCCGGCGCGGCCCGTCCTGCTCGATCTCGCCGACCGGTCGGACCTGCGCGAGTCGGCCCAGGGCTGGGAGCGCCGCGTCGACGTTCGCACCGCCAAGACCGGGGAGCGCCCGGCCGACGTCCTGCTGATCCGCCCGGACGCCCACATCGCCTGGGCCGCGGCCGTCGACGAACCCGCCGGCACCGCGGCACCCGCACTGCGTCAAGCGTTGTCCGACTGGTTCGGCGCCCCTGACGCCGACGACGCCTGAGGGCGGGGGCCAGCAGTGCCCATACGTTCACGTCCGGGACGGAACGTCGTGCCCGGTGGGGCGCCAGCCAGCGGTCACGTCGTGCGAGTACAACCAGGAGACGCCGCGTTCGTAGAAGAGCTTCATCGCCGCGGGCATGACGAGGTTGCGGGCTTGGCGGGTGAGGAATCCCGCGGTCTTGGCGTCCCGGTTGGCGCCGGCTGATCGCACCATCTTGGCGATCCGTGCCCGCCGTCTCTGCTCGTAGAGGGCCAAGGCGGCGGGCACGCCGGCCTCCTGGAGCGCCCGTGCCAGGACGACGGCGTCCTCGATCGCCATGGACGCGCCCTGCCCGGCGCCGACCGGGTGGCCGGAGTCGCCGACGAGCACGGTCCGGTCGTCGCGCCAGACCGGGACCTCGGGCAGCACGTGCATGAGGGTGGGCCGGTGCCATTCGGTGACCCCGGCGAGCACTTCGGTGGGCATCTGCTCGCGCCGGTAGAGCTCTTTGACCAGGTCCAGGTCGATCGAGGCCGGGTCGGGCCGCCGGGGGGAGGCGACCTGCGCCGCCCACCAGACCGCGCCGTCCGGTGCGGCGAGGTAGATGAACGCGCCGTTGCGGCCGAAGACCATGTTGAACGCGCCGGGCTCCACGTCGACGCCGCGAGCGACCCCGGACGCCGTGTAGAGCCCTGCGTACCGGGGCTCCGGGGCCTCGGGGTCGAGGATCCGCCGGGTCGCCGACCAGATCCCGTCCGCTCCCACCAGCAGGTCGGCCTCGGCGGCGAGACCGCCGGCGAACTCCGCGCGGACCGCCGCGCCCTCGGTGGCCGCGCCCACCAGGCGCTCCCCGGTCACGACCCGGGCTCCGGCCCGGACGGCCTCCGCGCGCAGCGCCTCCACGAGCCGTCCGCGCATCAGGGTGACGCTCATGAGGGAGTCGCCGGCCAGCCGTCCGCGCGGTGTGTCGCCCAGCCGCCTTCCCGTCTCGGCCCAGAGGCGCTGGCGAGGCACGGCGAAGCCCGCCCGCTGGACGGCCTCCAGGCAGCCGAGCGCGTCCAGACCGCGCAGCCCGTTGACCGCCAGGCTCAGGAACGATCCGACCCGACCCGCCGGGTCGGCATACGCCTCGTACACCGTCACCTCGGCTCCGATGCGCCGCAGCGCGACGGCGCCGGCCGCTCCGGCGACCCCACCACCGATCACGATGACTCGCACGACCCCTCCTGAATCCAGATTCACCGAATCTGTATTCGGTGAATTCTGGCTCAGTATTTGGGATACTGCGTGTGCTGTCAACGGCGACCCGGAGGAGCCTCGTGAGCGGCGTGCGGAAGGCGAAGGCGGCCGAAACCCGGGCCGCCCTCAAGGACGCCGCGCGTCAGGTGTTCATGGAGCGCGGCTACCTGAACACCAAGATCACGGACATCACGGCCGCGGCCGGCCGCGCCACCGGCTCGTTCTACGACCACTTCGCCGGCAAGGAGGAGCTCCTGCAGGCCCTCATGGCCGACTTTGAGGAGCAGGCGGACGCGGAGGTCGCGGCCTCCGAGCACCCCCGCGACCACGACCTGTCCGACCGGGACCAGCTGCGCTGGCACCTGGCGATCGCCTGGCGCGCCTACCGGGAGCACCTCCCGGTGATCGCCGCCCGGCTGCAGTCGATCATGGCCGACGGTCCCGCGTCCGGACGTGCCTGGACCGCCCTGGCCACCGAGACCGGCACCTTCCGCGACCACCTCGAATGGCTTCGCGACCGGGGCCACCCGCTCCCCGGAGACCCGGCGCTGGTGGCCGCCGCCATCGGCGCGATGCTCTCGATGTTCGGCTACTCCGTCCTCGCCGCCGGAGACAACGCACCGGACGTCACCGACGACGAGATCATCGACACCCTGACCGACCTGCTCCTCCACGGTCTCGCCGGCCCTGCGGACCCCCGCCCCTGAACGATCCGGGCGTCCGGGCCGCCGGAGCCCCGCCGGGCCGGGGACCTCCGCGGGCTTCGCCCGCCCAGGCGGCGAGCCCTGCGGCCATGAACGCCGCGCCCGTCGCCGAGACCGCGGCCCATCCACCGGACCGGTAGGCGGCCGCGCCCGCGGCGGAACCCGCCACGCCCCCGAGGGTGTAGAAGGTCATGTACACCGAGGCGACCCGCGACCGCGCCCCGTCCACGAGGCCGTAGACCACGCTCATGTTCAGCAGATGGGTGCCGTGGACCGCGACGTCCAGCACCAGGAGCCCGGCGATGAGCCATGCCAGCCCGTGGCCCCCGGCCGCCGTCGCACCGAACGAGGCCACGCCCAGGACGAGCAGCACGCCGGTGGACGGGCGCTGCCACCCCCGGTCCGCGGCCCGGCCCGCGGCCTTCGCCGCGAACGCGCCCGCCACACCGACCAGCGTGAACAGTCCGATCTCCGCTTCGCCGTACCGGTACGGCGGGCCCGCCAGCACGAACGCCACGGTCGTCCAGAAGACCCCGAAGGCTCCGAAGACGCAGGCGCCGATCAGCGACCGCCGTCTCAGCAGCGGCTCGCACCTCGCCAGGCGGAGGGTCGCCCGCAGTTGCGCGGCGTAGCCGATCGGAACCTCCGCGGCGGACGGCGGCATGACGCGCGCGAGCGCGGCGGCGAGCAGCAGCGTGACGGCCGCGGCCGCCAGATAGAGCACGCGCCAGCCGAAGAACTCGGCGGTCAGACCGGCGATCGTGCGCGAGAGCAGGATGCCGACCAGCCCGCCGCTGAGCATCGTCGCGACCGCCCGGCCGCGCTCGTGGTCGGCGGCGACGGTGGCCGCGTAGGGCACGAGGACGTTCACCACGCCCGCGCCCGCCAGCCCGACCACCGTCCCCGCGACGAGGAGCGCGCCGGCGGTCGGCGCCGTCGCCGTCGCCACCAGCGCCGCCGCTTCGGCTAGGAGCATGAGGAAGACCAGGGGGCGCCTGCGGACGATGTCGCCGAGCGGCACCACCAGCACCAGCGCCAGCGCGTAGCCGACCTGCACGACGGTGGGCAGGTATCCGACGGAGGAGGCCGAGTACGAGCGCGCCATCTGCGGAAGGAGCGGCTGGCAGTAGTACAGGTTCGCGATGGTGAGGCCGTAGGCGACGGCCAGCAGCCAGACCGTGCGGCGCGGCGTGCGGCGCTCCCCGCCGGACCACCGTCCCAGCAGCTCAGCAATGATCACGAGCGCGACGCTACGGCGGGTACGGGGCGGGGATAAGGTCCGCTTCCGTTCCAGGATCTTGGCCCACTTGCGGCGCTGCTCCGCCTCGGGCCACGGCGGTCGCTACCGCGTGAGCAGGGGGAGCGCTGGGACGGCTGGGCGAGCCCGAGGACGTCGCGGACGTCGTCGGATTCCTGGCGGGACCGCAGGGCCGGTGGGTGACCGGCCAGACCGTCGACGTCTCGGGCGGGACGTTCCTCGGCCCGATCGCTCCGTGATCCATGCCGGTGGATAATCACCGGCATGCGGTTCGGGATCCTCGGCGAGACCAGGGCGTGGCACGGCGACGGCCGCGAGGTCCCGCTGGGCGGTCCGGCCCGGCGGGCGCTACTGGCCCTGCTGCTGGTGCGCCCCGGAGTGGTCGTCTCGTCGGACCGGCTGCTCGACGAGATCGACCCCGCCGGGGCCCTGTCGGCGCATTCGCTGCAGTCCCAGGTTTCCCGGCTCCGTGCGGCTCTGGGCGCCGGAGCCGCGATCGAACGGGCCGGAGCGGGCTACCGGATCGTGGTCGATCCGGACGACGTCGACGCCGCCCGGTTCGAACGGCTGGCCGGGGCGGGCCGGGCGGCGCTGGCCGACGGCGACGCCGGACGGGCGGCCGCCCTGCTGCGCGAGGCCCTGGAGCTGTGGCGGGGACCGGCGCTCGCCGACCTGCCCGAGAGCGGTACGGCCCGGGCCGCCGCCGCACGGCTGGAGGAGCGGCGCCTCACGGCGCTCGAAGACCGCATCGAGGCCGGGCTCCGGCTCGGCGAGCACGGCGCGGCCGTGCCCGAGCTGCGCGAGCTGGCCGGCCGCCACCCGCTCCGGGAACGGCTCGCCGGGCTGCTGATGCGGGCGCTCTTCGCCGCGGGCGGGCATGCCGAGGCACTGGTGGTGTTCGAGGAGACCCGCCGCCATCTGGCCGACGAGCTGGGCGCCGACCCGTCGGCCGAGCTGACCGCGTTGCACCGGGAGTTGCTCAGCGCCGATCCGGCGCCCGCGCCCGCCGCGCCGCCCGCCCAGCTGACGAACTTCGTGGGCCGCGCCGGTGAGGTGGCCGAAGTCGCCGGGCTGCTGCGCGTGGCCCGGCTGGTCACCCTGACCGGGCCCGGCGGCGTCGGCAAGACCCGGCTGTCGGTCGAGGTCGCGGACGCCGAGGCGGCGGCCGGGGTCTGCTTCGTGGAACTGGCGCCGCTGCGCGACGCAGCCGGGCTGCCGCAAGCCCTGCTGGGCGCGCTCGGCCTGCGCGAGAACGGTCTCCAGATGGACGGCGGCGCGCGGACGCCGGTCGACCGCCTGATCGCGGCGCTGGCGGACCAGGTGCTGCTGCTCGTCCTGGACAACTGCGAGCACGTCATCGACGACGTCGCGAAGCTGGCGGCACGGCTGCTGGCGGCCTGCCCGCGGCTGCGCGTGCTGGCGACGAGCCGGGAGCCGCTCGGCATCATCGGCGAGCACCTCTTCCAGGTGCGGCCGCTCGACGCGGACGCGGCCGTCCGGCTGTTCACCGAGCGGGCCGGCGCCGTGCGGCGGAGCTTCACCGCCGACCCCGGACTCCTCCGGCGGATCTGCGCGGCGCTCGACGACCTGCCGCTGGCCATCGAGCTCGCGGCGGCGCGGTCGCGCACCCTGGACGTCGACGACCTCGCCGGACGGCTGGACGATCTGCTCGGCGTCGCCGCCCGCGGCAACCGCACGGCCGACGAGCGGCACCGCACGCTGCGCTCGGTGGTCGCGTGGAGCTGGGACCTGCTCTCCGAGCCCGAACAGCGGGCGGCGCGGCGGTTCACGGTCTTCGCCGGGGGCGCGACTGCCGAGTCCGCGCTGCGCGTGTGCGGCACCGACGGCGAGACGCTGGAGTCACTGGTCGACAAGTCGCTGCTGGAGTTCGCCAACGGCCGCTACCGGATGCTGGAGACGATCCGCGCCTATGGTGCCGAACAGCTCGATGCCGCGGGGGAACGCACGTCCCTGCGGCGCGTCCACGCCAAGCGCGTCCTGGAGCTGGTCCGGACGGCCGACCCGCATCTGCGGCGGGCCGAGCAACTGGAGTGGCTGCCGGTCGTAGCCGCCGAGCACGGCGACCTCGTGGCGGCGCTGCACTGGGCGGTCGAGGAGCCGGAAGTGCGGACGGCCTTCGAACTGCTCGCCTCGGCGTTCAGCTACCTGTGGATCCGGGGCGCGTCCGCGTCGGCCGCGCCGCAGGCGACCGCTCTCCTCGCGGCGGTCGGCGAGGCGATCCCCGACGGGCTCGGCGAGGAGTACGCGGCGTGCGCGCTGCTCGCCGCGTCGGCGTCGGCATCGGGCGACGAGGGGCAGCGGATATGGCAGCGCCATCGCGCGGCGGCCGCGAAGGCGCTGGCGGCCGCGTGGCCCGGCGACCGGCCGGGCCGCTACCCCGTCGTCCTGCTGCTGTGGATGATGCGCAACGCGATCGGACCCGACCCGGAGGGCGCTTTCGCGCTCGTCTCGTCGCAGCGCGACTGCGCCGAGCCGTGGGCTCAGGCCGTCGCGCACTACGTGTCAGGGTTCGGGCATCTCGGCGAGGGGGAGTCCGCGGCGGCCGAGGCCGCCTTCGGCGAGGCCCTGCGAGGCTTCCGCTCCCTCGGTGACCGGTGGGGGATCGCCCTGGCCCTGGACACGCTCGCCGGGACGGCCTCCGCCCGCGGCGACCGCGGGCGGGCGGTCGCGTTGACCGAGGAGGCCCTCGCGCTCACCGAACGGCTCGGCGCCCTGGAGGACAGCGCCGACCTGCTGGTCAACCGGGGCGACTACCGCGCCGCCGACGATCCGGCGGCGGCCCGGGCCGACTACGCGCAGGCCGCCGTGCTCGCCCGCCGCGCCGGCAGCTCCACCTACCTGGCGGCGGCCCTGCGCGGCCTCGGCGACATCGCCCTGGAAGACGGCGACCTGGGCGAGGCGGAACGGCTGTACGGGGAAGCGCTGGACCGGATCGACCCGCACTGGATCAAGAGCCTGGGGCCCCGCCTGCGGACGCTCATCGGACTGGGGCGCGTCGCCGACGCCCGCGGCCACGACGCCGAGGCCCGCGAGCGTTACCGGGAGGCCGCCGCGGCCGCGGACGGGATGGGGACGCCCGCACGGGAAGTGCTGCGGATTCTGGGGCTCTCCGAGGAGGTCGTCGACACCGCGCTGAGCGCGGTGAGCGCACGGTGAGCCCGCGGTGAGCGTCCCCCGAGAAGCTCCGAGGCATGACGAACCTCAAGGTACTGATCTCCGGCGCCTCCGTCGCCGGTCCCGCGCTCGCCTACTGGCTTCACCGGCACGGGTTCCAGGCCACCGTCCTGGAACGTGCCCCCGCCCTCCGCGACGGCGGCTACGCCGTGGACTTCCGCGGCGAGGCCCACCTGACGGTCCTGCGCCGCATGGGCATCCTGGCCGACATCGAACGCGCCCGTACCGGCGTGGGCTCCATGTCGTACGTCAACAGCGAGGGCAAGCAGCAGGCCAAGCTGCCCGCCGACCTGTTCGCCGGGGACGTCGAGATCCTCCGGGGCGATCTGGCCAGGATCCTGTACGACGCGACCAGGCAGCACACCGACTACGTCTTCGGCGACTCCATCACCTCGCTCACCGAGGACGCCCACGGCGTGACCGTGACCTTCGAGCGGGGCGCGCCGCGCCGGTTCGACCTGGTGGTCGGTGCGGACGGGCTGCACTCCAACACCCGCCGCCTGACGTTCGGGCCGGAGGAGCGGTTCGTGAAGCACCTCGGCGTCAACTGCGCGATCTTCACCACGGCCAACCATCTCGGCCTCGACCACACCGGCCACGCCTACCGCACCGCGGGCAAGCTCGTCGCGATGTACAGCGCCCGCCACAACGCCGAGGCGAAGGCGGTCTTCTACTTCGCCTCGCCGCAGCTGGACCTGGACCGCCGTGACGTGGCGGGCCAGCAGGCCGTCCTCACCGAGACCTTCACCGGCAACGGCTGGCAGAGCGACCGGTTGCTGCACGACATGCGGTACGCGCCCGACTTCTACTTCGACTCGGTCGGCCAGGTCCACATGGACACCTGGTCGCGCGGCCGGGTGGCGCTGGTCGGCGACGCCGCCTACTGCCCATCCTCCCTGTCCGGCATGGGGTCGGGGCTCGCCCTGGTCGGCGCGTACGTGCTGGCGGGCGAACTGGCCGCGGCGGACGGCGACCACCGGGTCGCGTTCGCGCGGTACGAGCAGGAAATGCGCGAGTACGCGGTGGGCTGCCAGAAGATGGGCGACGGCGTCGCCAAGCTGATGGTCCCCGGGAACCGCGCCCTGGCCACGCTCCTCAACCGGTACTACAAGGTCGTGCCGTACCTGCCGGGCAAGAACATGGCCGCCAAGATCGCCCGCAAGGCCGCGGAGAACATCACCCTCCGCGACTACCGCGAACCCGCCCAACGCTAAGCGCTTCGGCGGTGACCCGCGGTGCCTGCTGCGGCCGACGCGGTACTGCGACCGGGATCGGAGTGAGCCGCCTGCGCCCAGTATGAGACAGTTGTGTCTCATATGAGGTACGGTCGACTCATGGGCTTCGATCGTGATCAGGTGCTGCGTGCCGCCGCCGATCTGCTGGCGCGCAAGTCCACGGCGACGACCGAAGAGGTCGCCCGGGCCGCGGGGATCAGCAGGGCGACGCTGAACCGGCACTTCCCCGGACGCGATGCCCTGATACGCGCCTTGGAGGACTTCGGCATCGCCGAGGTCAAGGCGGCCCTGGACGCGGCCCGCCTGGAGGAGGGCACGGCCGAGGGGGCGGTGCGCCGCCTGGTTCGCGCGATCGAACCGTGTGCGGGTCTCCTTGCCTTCCTCTACTCCGAGAACCAGCTCTTCGAGGGCGAGGATCAGAACGAGGGCTGGTCGCTCATCGACGAGCGGCTCACCGATCTGTTCCGCCGGGGCCAGGAAAGCGGCGTGTTCCGCATCGACCTCAGTGCGGCGTGGCTCGCCGAGGCCCTCTACGGCCTGTTGGCCGCCGGCGGCTGGGCCGTCATCGAAGGCCGGGTGGCCCGCAACGACATCGCCCACATGATCGTCGAGCTGCTGCTCGGCGGCGCGATGCGGCGAGACGGATCATGACCTCTCTCCCGCGGCAGGCTGAGCGGGGCATCGCACAGCGGGCTCCGGGCCGCTGGATCGCCCTCGGCGTCCTCGTCCTGGCCGTGCTGCTCGTCGCGGTGGACGCCACCGTTCTCGGACTGGCCACGCCCTACCTCAGCGAGGACCTGCGGCCTTCGGGCACCCAGCTGCTGTGGATCGGCGACGCCTACTCGTTCGTGATCGCCGGCCTGCTCGTCTCCATGGGCGGTCTGGGCGACCGTGTCGGCCGCAAGCGCCTGCTGCTGGCCGGAGCGACCGCGTTCGGGCTGGTCTCGGTCCTGAACGCCTACGCGCAGACCCCCGAGATGATGATCGTCGCCCGGGCGCTGCTCGGCGTCGCCGGCGCCACGCTGATGCCCTCCACCCTCGCGCTGATCCGCAACGTCTTCGAGGACCCCCGTGAGCGCACCCTCGCCATCGGCATCTGGAGCGCCGCCGCCTCGGCGGGCATGGCGGTCGGCCCGATCGTCGGCGGCCTGCTGCTGGAGCACTTCTGGTGGGGCTCGGTGTTCCTGATCAACATGCCCGTGATGGCGCTGCTGGTCGTCGTCGGGATCAAGATGCTGCCGGAATCGCGCAACCCCTCCCCGGGGCCGTGGGACCTGCCGAGCGTCGTCCTGTCGCTGGTCGGCATGGTCGGCGTCGTGTACGCGGTCAAGGAGGCCGCCGCCGGCGGGTTCACCTGGCCCGCCCTCGCGGCGGGCCTGCTCGGTGCGGCGGCTCTCCACGCGTTCGTCCGGCGTCAGCGCAGGCTGCCCGTCCCGCTGGTGGACGTCCGGCTGTTCCGCAACCGCGGCTTCAGCGCCGCCGTCCTGGCGAACCTGCTGACCATCCTCGGGCTTTCCGGACTGCTGTTCTTCCTCTCCCAGTACCTGCAACTCGTCCAGGACCGGTCTCCCTTCCGTGCGGGCCTCGCCGAGCTGCCGGTCGCCGCCGGCGCGGTGGTGGCCGGCCTGATCGCCGGCGCCGCGGCGCGACGCTTCTCGGCGCGCACGGTCGTCTCCGGCGGCCTGGCCGTCATCGGCCTGGCCCTGGCCGCACTCACCACGATCACCCAGTCGACCGGCTATCCCCTGCTGGGCACCCTGTTGCTGCTGGTCGGCTTCGGCGCCGGGCTGTCGTTCACGATCACCTCGGACATCATCCTCGCCGCCGTCCCCAAGGAGCAGGCCGGCGCCGCATCCGCGGTCTCGGAGACGGCATACGAACTGGGCACCGCCCTGGGCATCGCCCTGCTGGGCTCGATCGTCACCAACATCTACCGGGACTTCCCCGGACCGGCCGCCACACCGGAGGCGGCACGCGAATCACTGGCCGGAGCCGTCGTGGCCGCCGCGCACATGCCCGCCGACACGGCAGCGGCGTTGCTGCGGGCGGCACGCGAGTCCTTCGTCGACGGAGTGGCTCTCGCCTCCGGAGTCGGCGCCGGCCTGCTGCTTCTCGCCGCCGGCATGGCCTGGTTCCTGCTGCGCGGCCAGAAGCCGATCAGCGAAACCGTCCAGCCAACAGCGACAACGGGATCAGTCGCGCACCGCCGATAGATGCGTGAATCTCCCAGGCCCGGCAGTGCAAGAGCTCCTGCGGAGTCGGATCGAGGTGGTCTCCTCCTCGCGGACGACATCGGCTACCGGGGTATCACTTCGACTTGGCTCCCCGGCGTGACGTCTTCGTCCCGACCGTCTTCCTACCCTGCCCGGCCAGCTTGGACGTGACTGAGGGAGAAGGACGGATGCGCCCGTTGCAGAACAGCTCTGCCACCGCCCGAATCGGCCACCGCGAGGCAGCGCCCTCCGGGCACGCGCGGCCGGCAATAGGCTGGCGCTCATGACGCCCGAGGAACCCCCGCGTGCGCTGCTCGCCGGGGCGTCGCGTCGGTCGGTGCGGCTGCTTCCGTGGGGGTTGGCGTTCGTGCTGTGCGCGGCCCTGCTGCCCACCACGCTCACGGTGCTCAGCGTCGACTACGGTCTGAACGGCGGCATCGCGGGCGCGCTGGCCATGGCGCAGGCGGCGCCGCTGCTGCTCGCCGTCGTCCGCCCGCTGCGGGCCTGGTACGTGATCTTCGCGGCGGACGTGGCCGGTGCGCTCGCGCTGCTCACCGTCGACTTCGAAGAGCGGCTCCTCTGGCCGTTCCCGCCCATGGAGATCGTCGGGTACGTCGGCCTCTGCCTCGCGCTCGGCCTGCGCGAGTCGCGCAGGACGCTGCTGGCGGTGTGGCTGGCGACGGCGGGCGCGAGCGTCGGTCTGGGGTTCGTCGCGCCGCACGGCACGAGCGCCAGGGAGACGCTGCTCCCGATCCTCGGCGGCGTCGCGCTCGTGCTCGGCGGCGCGCTCCGCGCGTGGCACGAGGCGCAGCGCAGGCTGACCGAGCAGCAGACGATCAGCGAGGCCGAGCGTGACCGGCGAACGCTGCTGGAGGAGCGCGCCCGCATCGCGCGCGAGCTGCACGACGTGGTGGCGCACCACATGTCCGTCATCACGGTGCAGGCGGACACCTCGGTGTACCGACTCGACGGGCTGCCGCCGGACGCGCAGGAGGAGTTCACCTCCATCGCGGCGACCGCCCGCGAGTCGCTCGGTGAGATGCGCCGCCTCCTCGGCGTGCTGCGCGACGAGGAGACGCACGGCGAGCTCGCGCCCCAGCCGGGCCTTGAGCGGATCGGGCAGATGGTGAAGGCGACGGTCAGGGCGGGCATACCGGTGGAGTTCGCCTCCTGCGACGCCGAGGTGCCCGACGCGGTGGGGCTCACCGCGTACCGCATCGTCCAAGAGGCCCTCGCGAACGTCGTACGGCACGCGCCGGGCGCTCCGACGCGCGTGTCGGTGGCGGAGGACGAGGGCCGGCTCGCCGTCCTCGTCGTCAACGGCCCTCCGCCCGAGCCGCCCGCCGCGCCGTTGGAGGACCGCGGCACGGGCCACGGCCTTGTCGGCATGCGGGAACGGGTGCGGCTCAGCGGCGGCACCCTCGAAGCGGGGCCGCTGCCGGACGGCGGCTTCCGCGTGGCCGCCCGGCTCCCCCTGACGGAAAGGGACCTCACGTGACGACGCGCGTCATCATCGTCGACGACCAGGCCATGGTGCGGGCCGGGTTCGCCGCACTGCTGGCCGCCCAGAACGACATCGAGGTGGTGGGCGAGGCCGCCGACGGTGCGCAGGGCGTCGAGCTGAGCCGGCGCACGCATCCCGACGTCGTGCTGATGGACGTCCGCATGCCCGAGATGGACGGCCTGGAGGGCGCGCGCCGCCTCCTCGCGCCACCGCCCGGCGTGACGCACCGGCCGCGCGTCCTGATGCTCACCACGTTCGACGTCGACGACTACGTCTACGAGGCGCTGCGGGCGGGCGCGAGCGGTTTCCTGCTGAAGGACGCGCCGCCGGCCGACCTCATCGCGGCGGTGCGCGTCGTCGCATCGGGCGACGCGCTGCTCGCGCCCTCCGTGACGCGCCGCCTCATCGCGGACTTCGCCCGCCAGCGTCCCCCCACCCTGGGCAAGCCCGCGCTGCGGCTCAAGGCCCTGACGGAACGCGAGACCGAAGTCCTCACCCTGGTGGCCCGCGGCATGTCCAACTCGGAGATCGCGGAGATGCTGGTGCTGGCCGAGCAGACGGTGAAGACGCACGTGAGCCGTGTCCTCACCAAGCTCGACCTGCGCGACCGCGCCCAGGCGGTGGTCTTCGCGTACGAATCGGGGCTGGTGACCCCGGGCGAATAGGCCGCCCTCTCCACCACCCCCCACCGCCGTAGCACCTCCACATCGGCTCCCGGGTATGACGCCCGGCGCGCGACCGTCCTCGCAGACTCCACCCGGTCGGTAAGCGAGACGAAGGGCGGATGAATGAGGCAACGCAGCGGCAAACGGTTCATCGCGGTCATGGACCTGTCCGGATCCGGTGGGCCCCTCCTGCACTGACCGAGGCGCCGGTCGGCGACCGCGGTGGGCGTGGCTCCGCGACCACATTGATCCCGATGACGCACGGCACGACCGGTGAGACGTCCCCGCACGTGCCCCCTCTGGACCGCGCATCTTTCGCGGTAGCCCCCGTCGATCTGGCGCACGCCCGAGGGCGGGAACCGCATCCGCCCCGCACCACTTCTCCCGAAACGAAGGAGGTATGGACATCCATGCCCGCAACTCTGGCTCCTCCCGTGTCCCCGCCCCGCATCCGGAAGGGCGCCGTCTGGGCCCTCGGCCTGCTGGCGGCCGCCACCGGGACCCTGGAATCGGTGGTGGCGCCGACGCTCCCGCTGCTTCAGCGCGAACTGTCGATGAGCCCTGCTCAGGGGGCCCTGCTCAGCATCGCGATGCTCATCACCGGTGCCCTCGTCGCGCCCGTCGCGGGCGGTCTCGGTGACCGGCATGGCGGGAAGCGCGTCATGATCCGGCTGATGGCGGTGGTCGCGGCCGGCGGCCTGGTGTCCTCGGCGGCGCCGAACCTGCCGGTGCTGCTGCTGGGGCAGGTACTGCAGGGCGCGATGGTCGGCGCGATGCCGCTCTCGTTCATCCTCGTGCGCAAGCACCTACCGGTGGGCGAGTCGCAGGTGGCCATCGGGGTGGTCAGCGGCATGTTCGTGGGCGGCGGCATGCTCGGCACGCTGATCGCAGGGCCCATCGCGGAAGGCCTGTCCCGGCACTGGATGTTCGCGGTCCCGACGCTCGCGATCGTCGTGGCGACCCTGTCCGTCCACCTGCTGATGCCGGACGATCCGCCGGCCCGTTCGGGCGGCCGGATCGACTGGCCCGGCCTGGTCCTGCTGAGCGGCATCCTGCTGACGCTCATGCTCGGGCTTGCGCTGGCGCCCGACCTCGGCTCGCGGCCCCTCGCGCTCGGCGGGCTCGTCCTCGTCCTGGCCGCGTTCGTGGCCGGATGGACGGCCGTCGAGCGTCGTGCGGCCTCGCCGATGGTCGATCTGCGCCTGCTCGCGAAGCCCGCGATCTGGAGCTCGTATCTGATCACGTTCGCGGTCTGCGCCGGCACCGCGGTGTCGATGTACCTCGTACCGCAACTGTTCGCGGTGTCCGGCGACGGCTACGGCTTCGGCGCCGGCTCCACCGACATCGGGCGTTACCTGCTGCCCGGCGCCGTCGCTGCGGCGATCAGCGGGCCCCTCGGCGGGGCCGCGGTGCGGCGCTTCGGCGCGGGCGCGGCGGTCACCACCGGAATCGGCGTCATGGCGGCCACGCTGGCCGGGCTGGCGATCCTGCACACCGAGGTCTGGCACCTCGTCGCGGGCAAGGCGCTGATCGCCCTGGCCAGCGGCGTCTGCGTCACGGCGATGGTCGTCCGGACGGCCACCTCCGTCGAGCACGGCGACACCGGAACCGCCACCAGCCTGGTCCTGGTGACGCGGGTGATCGGCTTCGCCGCGGGCGCCCAGGTCAGCGGCGCCCTTCTCACCTCAGGCACCCCGTCCGGGTCGGACGTCCCGGCCGAATCGGCCTTCGTCACCGGTTTCGTCATCGCCGGCGCCGTCACAGCACTGTCCCTGCTCGCCGTCCGCACCATGAGCAAAGGAGCCAACAAATGACCCGAATGACGGCCGCTCGTACCGCGCCGAAGCGCGAGGTCCTGATATCGGGGGCCGGAATCACAGGCCTCGCCCTCGCTTTCTGGCTGAACCGTCACGGACTCGCCGTCACGGTGGTGGAGAAGGCGGGCACGCTTCGCAGCGGTGGTTATCCCATCGACGTGCGCGGCAGTGCACTTGAGGTCGTTCGACGGATGGGAATCCTGCAGCGGCTGCGGGACGCGCACGTCGACTTGCGGCGGCTGACCTTCCTCGACGGGGACGGCGGAGAGGTGGCCTCGGTCGACCCCCACGCCGTCACCGGCGGCGTCGCGGACCGGGACCTGGAGGTGCGGCGCGGCGATCTGACTGACGTTCTGTACGCGGCGGTCAGTGACGACGTGGAGATCCTGTTCGACGATTCCATCGCCACCCTCGACCAGTCTGGCCACGGAGTGGACGTCACCCTCCACGGGGGCGGCGCGCGTACATTCGACATGGTGTTCGGTGCGGACGGCACGCACTCCCGTACCCGGGAAATGCTGTTCGGCCCCGAAGAACGGTTCCACCGATACCTCGGCTACTGCTTCGCCGTGTTCACCATGCCCAACACCTTCGGACTTTCCCACGAGACCGTCATGTGGAATACGCCAGGCAGGGCCGCGGCACTCTACGCCGTTGGCGACGACGACGAAGTGCACGCGTTCCTGAACTTCGCTCGGCAAAGGCCACCGTCCGACGCGTGGAGGAACCCGGAAGCCCAACGGGAGATGGTCGCCGCCGTCTTCGCCGACGCGGGATGGGAGGTCCCGAGCATGCTGGACGCCCTGCGCGACACGTCCGACCTGTTCTTCGACGGAGTCGGCCAGATCCGGATGCCCCGCTGGTCCAGCGGCAGGGTCGCGCTGGTGGGAGACGCCGCGTACGCACCCTCGTTCCTCACGGGGCAGGGCACCAGCCTCGCGCTCGTCGGCGCGTACATGCTCGCCGGTTCCCTGGCCGGTCGGGACCACACCGCGGGCTTCGCCACCTACGAACGCGACACCCGTGAGTTCGTGACCCTGAACCAGGACCTGGTCGGCGAGGGCGGTGCCGCCCTGTTCCCGACCACCGCCCAAGCCCTGGAACAGCGAAACGAAAGGCTGCGCAAGCTCGGAGCCACGCCCGCCACGGGCGGACGAGCAGCCCACTCGGCCCTCACTCTGCCCGAGTTCACGCCCTCAACATGAGCGCGAGCCCCTGCGGCAAACGCGGCGGCGTCGCCGAGGGCTGGCTGCTGGCGGAGCGTCCCGCAGTGTGTGCGGGACGCTCCACCACCGGGCATCTCGCCGGCGGCGAGCGCGCCTCCGCTGATGCACCGCCTGGCGCGCGGGCCCGCCTAGGACTACGAGCACGCCCAGGACTTCGCGGCCGCCGCCATGGGCGGCGCGGGCCCGGAGGGCGCGCTGCACGGGCCCATGAGCCTGCTGGTCAGCGCCCGGCTCGGGCAAGCGGGTCGCGCGGGGTGCCGGGCATCGGACTGAGGACGGCCGCGCGAGCAGCGCGCAGCGGTCGGCGCGCCGCAGCGGGCTGTCGCTGCTTGCGCCGACTGCTAGCCAGGCCGCAGCCGGAACCGGGATGTGGTTGCGCCCGTAGGGCCGCCCAGCCGGGCACGGATCGGCCGCGCGCGCCGCGATGGCCCGGTCCGTGACCATCCAGACCAGCAGATCAACCCCGCCCGCCGAACAGTCCCAGTCGACGCAGGCGATCCCATCGCTGGTCCCGGAACGCTCCTTGCGACCGCGACGCGGGGAGGCCTACGGCGACCGCCCGCTCACCCGCTACGCGGCGGAGCTGATCGTCCCGCGGGCGCAGCGCCTGGAGAACGCCCTGCTCAAGTGCGCGGATGGCGCGGCCGGTCGCGATCAGGACAGAGCAGGTCGGCACACACTACGGACTCGGCGGGGACGGATCTGCCCGCCGAGGGCGGTGGCGGCGGGTAGGCGGGTCATGGCCCACCGGAGCCCTCCCGAAGTCCGGAACCGGAGGCATGCGCGGCAACGGCCAGCATGGCGCGGGCGAGGTCACGGGCCTCCTCGAAGCTCAGCCGCTCGTCCACGCCCGCCAGGTGCAGCAACCCCTCGGCGGCGGTCACGGTGACGCCGCCGGCGCGTAGGCCCGTAACGCCCTCGACATCGCCGACCGGGGGGAGATGCAGTGCCGCCCGCAGCCGATCGGCGTCGGCGGCCAGGCGGTCGGCGCGCTCGCTCGCCCGGTCGGCTCGCGTGGCGGCCTCCTCGGCACGCGTGATCGCCCGGTCGGCGCGCTGCTCTGCCTGGTCAGTGCGGGCTTGGGACTCCTGGGCGCGTGTGGACGCCTGGCTGGCCTGGGTGTGCGCGGCGTCGCGCGCGGTTTCGGCCTCGGCGAGGCGGCGGCGGGCGTCGGCCAGCGCGGTCTCGGTGTGCTGCAGGGTCTCGGCGGAGGTCGTGGCGCGCTGCTCGGCTCCCTCGGCGTGCTGTTTGTAAGCGTCGCGCTCGTCGCTGGCGGTTTGCAGCTCCGCCGTTAGCCGGGCGGCCTGCTCCTCGACGGCCCGCAGCCGCTCGGCGGCGTCCCGGAGTGCCCGTTCGGCGTCGGCTTGGGCGTGCCGGGCCTGCTCGGCTACGCGGGCGGCAGCCGTGGCCTGCTCCTCGGCGCGGCCGCGGGCCCGGTCGTGTTCGGCGACCCGCCGGTCGGCCAGCCGCTGGGTCTCGGCGGCCCGCGCGTCGGCGTCGTCGGCGCGGGCCACCGCGAGCTGAGTGCGCTGCTCGGCTGCGGCCACCTCACGTTTGGCCTGTGCCTCGGTCTCGGCGACGCGTCGGTCGGCGTCCTGGACGGCCTCGCGGATGCGGCGGCGGGCGTCGGCCTCCACGTCGGCGTTGCGTTCGGTGAGCCCGTCGATCTGGGCTTCCAGCGCCTCCCGCCCGTCGAGTTCGTACAACAGCTGTTGGTGGCGGGCGGCGTGCTCGGTCAGCAGTCGGGCGACCTCGGTGAGGGTGGGCGCAGCCTGGGCCGCGACCTGATCGTGCGAGCGCAGCACCGCGGCTACACCGCTCCGGTTCTTGCTGCGGCGGGTGTTGTTGTGCGCCATGCGGCACTTCTTCTCGGGGCCGGGACAGTACTCCAGCCGGCGGCCTCCGCGACGCAGCGGAGCAGGCAGCGGATCGCCACAGTGCGCGCACCTGCCGTAGGGGGCGTCCGGGTCCGCGCCGCCCGCCCCGCTCTCCGCGCCGGTGGCGCCCGCGCCTCCGGCGGCCTTCCCGACCGCGGCGGAGTCCTCGGCGCCTGGTGTGGGTGCGGTGCCCTCGGCGGGAGGGACGCCGGCCGCATCGGAGTCGCCGGTCGCCGTCCCGTCCCAGTGCTCAGAGTGCTGGTCGACCATGGCCCGACCTTAGCACGTATACGCATCACGCAATCGTTTCCTGAAACGTTTCCTTTGATTAGATTGCAGGGGCGCTTAACTGGCGTTAAGCGCTCCTGCTAGAGTGATCAACACGCGGGGCTTCGTCCCGCCGACCGCGCCGCCAGCTCAAGGGAAAGCCCCGCCGATGCCTCCGAGTCCGCTCGCCGCCGTGACTAGAACGCTCACCGGGGTCCGCAATGACTGACGCCGGACTGGTCGCAGCGGGCCGGTCGGTGCCGGCGGCCGCAGTGCCGCCGCTGCTGCACGATGCGCTCACCACGCTGGACGCCGACCTGGGGGAGCGGTGCGTGGGGTGGGCCGATCTCACCGAACCGTCCGGCCGCGCCCGCAAGCAGCGGGTCTACCGGCGGCGGCTAGAGCTGCTGGCCGAGGCGCTGGAACCCGCCACCCTGCCGGTGGTGGTCGGGTGGCTGTCGTCCGCCAGGCGAACGTCGGTGGCCACCCGGCGCGGCTACTGCGACGATCTGCTGACGGTCTGGGCGCCACTGGCCCGCGAACTCGGCCACGACCGCTTCTTCGTCGGCTGCCTGAGCACCGCCCACCTGCAGATGTGGCGAGCCCGGGTCACCGGCCGCGCCGCCCGTCCTCTCACGGCGCGCAGCATCGCCCGCTACGTCAAGACGCTGTCCAGCCTGCACGCCTACGCCGCCGGCGTGCTGGACCCGCCGCCGCCCAACCCGGTCAGCGAGGACGTCCGCCCGGTCATCGACGAGGAGGACCCCTCCACCGCGACCCCGATCCTGGAGGAGGACGAGGTCGCCGCGGTGTTCGCCGCCGCCCGGTCGGCCGCGTCGCCTGGGCCGCGTCCCGGCCCGGACCGTGCGCAGTTGCGGGACCTTGCGCTGGTCACGCTGCTGTACGTGGTGGCGGGCCGGGTCAGTGAGATCTGCGCGGCCGACATCGAGGACCTGCGGACCTCCGGCGACCGCAGCTTCCTGCGGGTGCGGCGCAAGGGTCACCAGGTCCGCGACCTGGAGATCCCGCCGACGCTGGCCGGGCTGCTGCGCGCCTACCTGGGCGACCGCACCACGGGCCCGCTCCTGCTCGACGACGCCGGCCGGAGGCTGGACCGGCACGACGCCGACCGCATCAGCACCCGGCTGGGTCGCGCCGCAGGCGTGCTGGGCGGCGACCACCTCACCCCGCACGTGTGGCGCGCCTCCCGGATCACTCACCTGCTCGACGCGCTGGAGCAGGCCGGCGGCGAGGAACGCGTGATGGCCGGCCTGCACCACGTGATGATCTACGCGAATCACAAAGATCCCAAGACCACCCTGCGGTACTGGATTCGCCGTTCCAAGGCCAGGAAGAACGCCGAACTCTCCCGAACAGGCGAGGAGCTCTTGGTCGACCTGGTGCCCAACTGGCTTCACTCCGACCTTCCGGAGCAGAACATCCACTGATCAGCCGACCCACGAAGCCCCTCACCTGGCTCGCTCTACCTTTCCTTCCTCGCCGACCGCCGACACACGTGGCGCGATCAACGCCATCCAATTGGCGCACGGCAGCTAACCCGGACGGCTCCGCAGCGCGTCACCGTCGCCCGCGCCCGAAAGCCCCGGGCACAGGCGGATCAGTGATCGGCACCCTGGATAGGTGCATCGCCGCTGGTCAGCAAGCCCGGACAAAGCAACAGCCACGTCCCGCTTGTCGAGATCTATCTATGGAGCGCCGAATAAGGGGGCGTCAAGAAACGCGTCATGAGCCCTAAACGAGCGGATGCAGGGGTCTTGGCTGCTGTGACGCGGGTGGCGTACACCTGGCGGCGGCCTTGCGTTCGGCAGGCCCGGTGTCTCGGGCGGCGAGGGCGGTGCTGTGGTGCAGCGCGGCGCGGTGGAGGGTCAACGGGGCGGTGAGGCGTACCGGGTGGCCTTGGCCGCGGCGGATGGTCCGGCCAGCGGCGAGTGCCTCGCGGACGGAGTCGTCACCGGAGGTGTTCAGGCAGTTCGCAAGCGCGGGCGCTGTCCAGGCTCCGGCGGATGGTCTTGGGGGCGACGTGGTGCAGTTCCTGGAGGCTCTCCAGAGACTTCTCCAGCTCCGTTCCCTGCCTCCGAAGAGTAAGCTCCCCGTGGTGATCAACAAGGAGGCTTGCCGGCTCGGACGCGAAGCCGCGCGGCGCCTTGCCCGGCGAGGCAGCATCGAGATCGCACCTGGCCTCACCGAGGCCGAGTTCGAGAAAATCGAGCAGACCTATGGGTTCGAGTTCGCTGACGATCACCGAGCGTTCCTGGCAGAGGGGCTTCCGCTCAGCGGGCCTTCATGGCCACGGCGAAGTGGGAGGACGCCCTGGCCGAACTGGCGCAACGGCGTTCCTGCGGAACTGCGGAACTGCGCAAGCATCTCGAGTGGCCGGTTGAGGGGGCCCTCTTCGACGTTGAGAGAAACGGACTCTGGTGTTCGGCCTGGGGGCTGCGGCCGCCCGACCCTGCGGCAGCGATCGACCTTGCCCGATCCCACCTGGAGCAGGCCCCGAAGCTCGTGCCTGTCAGGGGACACCGCTATCTCCCTGCTGGTCGCGGTGCTTTTGGGCATCCCGTCTTGTCTATCGTTCAGACCGACATCGTCTTCTACGGGACCGATATCGCCGACTACATCACCAACGAGTTCGACGGCGGGCACATCAGCGCTGCTGGTAGGACGGCTTCGCGGATCGTCGAAAGCTGGTGGAGCACTACGACACGACCGCTTGATCGAACCGCGCATCTCCCGCCGACCGTTCTTGCGCAGCCATGGCAGCGAACACGCCGCCTTTTTGAGGTCTGAGCGGGCGACGGCCGTCGCCGACTCAGTTAGCGCGCGTCGCTCACTTGGCCTGCCGGCGCCTTCACTGTGCCGCTGGTCGGCGTGATCGGCCTGTTGAACCAGGTCAAGATCGGGCGCGACATACGCGTTATGGCCGACGACGTCATCCGCACCTGCTCTGGAACCAGGGCCTTATGACTCGGTCCGGGTGACGGCGAGGCCGAATTGCGGGGCTACTGGGACAAGTTGGCCAGCGTCGCGACCATTCTCCAGGCCCTGGGGCCGTCGCGGTGGGCTGCGCCAACGGATCACCGACCGCTTGGGCGTGACTTGGGTGCTTGACATCGCCGTGCGGCATTCCGCGGCCTTACACGCTGAACGCGGCGGGTGTGGTGAGAGTCTTCGCCCGCCGCGTTCGTGTGGTTCGTGGACCGTGCCGCGCCGTGGTGGTCAGTCCAGGACTGCGGTGGCCTCGACCTCGACGAGAACGTCCGGCTCGAACAGTGCCTCGACACCGATGAGCGACGCCGGCGGCATCGGCGAGCCGAGGCCGGTCTCGTCGGCGACGGATTCGACGCCGGCCATGAATTCCGCGATCTTCTCCGGGCTCCACTGGGTCACGTAGAACGTCAGCCGCACCACGTCGTCGAAGGTCGCACCGGCCCCGGCGAGTCCAGTGGCCGTGTTCCGCAGGGCCTGCGCGACCTGCCCGGCCAGGTCGGACGGGACCGGCGAGCCGTCGGGCCGGTGGGCGACTTGACCTGCGACGTGGACATGCCGGGTCCCGGCGGCCACGGCCACGTGGTGATACGGGGCGGGCTGAAGCATCCCTGCGGGGGTGAAGCGCTGAACGGTCATGACGAATGTCCCCTCTTTTAGGTATCGTCAAGATACTTAGGCGCGAGAAGACACTTCAACGAGACCAGGTTTCACCATGGATACCCCCGCCGAGCTGCGGATCAGTACCGCGCACCGAGAGCTCCTCGACCAGGTGCTCGACAAGTGGTCGCTCAGCATCCTGAACGAGCTCTGCGAACGGCCCTGCCGCTTCAACGAACTCCGGCGCGCCATCCCCGAGGTCACGCAGAAGTCGCTCACCGGGACGCTCCGCCGGCTCGAACGCAATGGCGTCGTCGAACGCAAGGTGACCTCGACTCGCCCGGTCGCCGTGACGTACTCCATCACGCCGCTGGGCAAGACCCTCCGCGGCCCGGTCGACGTGTTGTTGGACTGGGCGGACCAGCACCTGCCGGCCATCGAGGCCGCACGGGACGCATTCGACGGCGCGGGCGACGCTTAACCGCTACGACCCCGGCGACCACATGGTCAGCGAAGCCAACCCCTCGCCGAAGCTCACGTACCTGAATACGCTGCTCCACCAAGCCGAGCGCTCCGGAAAGTGGAAGGCGTGAGATTACACGCTGGCGGGGCCACGCACCCGTACGCAGGAGTGACAGATGTGCCAGGTGTGCGAGACCCTGCAACAACCTAGGGTGAGGCCAGGGCGCCCGCGAGCCCACGCGGCCCGTCAGCCTGCGCGCCACCGCATGAGCTCGGCGCGGTTCCGCGGATCTGCCGTGGCGAGCCTGGCGCACAGTCGGCGGGCGGACTGTTGCCCCCCAGCGGACGTCCGCCAGAACAGCGTCACCAAGCCTTATCCGCGGGGGTCCCTTTGCGGACCGGGATCGCACGGTCGAGACCAACCCCCTGTAGCGCCCGTCGATGAGCGCGCTGTCCACGCACACCGACACAGGATTCGTACAGCCGCAACGCGACTGGAGTTGTGGCTCCGCGGGATCCCTGGAGTTCCAGGCCAACGAGCTGCGCTGGCTCCACACGATGACCCCTGCCCTCGAACGCGCCCTCAGCGGACGAGGCGTCGCCAGCAGATGATGGCTGCGGCAAGGGTCATCAACGCTCCGTGGACGTCGTCGCGGATAGCGGCTCGATCCGCTCCCAGAGACTGTCCCGCACGATCCACGGCGACTGCTCGCCCTTCCTCACGAAGGGTGGTCAAACCGGCGAACAGGCCCTGAGGTCACCGCAGTGATCATTGTGTTATGACCTCTTAGGTGCAGCTCCTTCTCAGGGAGCTGCTGAGCTGGACGGACGGGTCGTCAAAACCAGCCTCGTCCAAAATGGTTCGCGCTTGGGAAGGCGGCCGGGCAGGCTGCCGGGCGATGGATGACGAAGAAAACTTCTACGCCCATCCCAGCACCCTGCTGGGCGCCCTTCAACGCGGAATGGGCCGGGGTGTGATCCAAGCGATGGACGACCCTGCCGCCGCCGTCGAAGCGGTGTTGTCCTGCCTGCGGCGCGACCACCGCTGGTCGTGGGACGTCGATGAGCGTGCCGTCTATCTGGCTCGCCTGGTCTGCGACCTGGAGATCCCGATCGACCGCCTTCTGGCGGTGCTGGATCAGACACCACTCGAGGACGACGAGAACGGCGCGGCCCTGACTCTGGAGGTGCTGGAGACCCTCGGCCGCGCCGGACACCAACAGGCAATCGACGGTGTGCGCCGCCACATCATCCAAGGCCCGCACTGGCTCCAGGCCCTGCACGTGGTGGGTCCCAGTTGGGACGCCGAACTCTGGGAGGATCTGTATCCGCATTTGCGGGATCGCATCGCCACTGTCGACCGCCGCCTGATCCTGTGCAGATCCTTGCCGTGGACACGGTGGGCCGCACAAGACGAGCGCGTCGCAGCAGCGATCGTGGACGCTCGAAACGCCTCTGCCCGGCCGCTGTCTGAGCCGCCCGCAGATCCTGAGCTGGCGCAGGCCCGCCGGTGGGCAGCGACACCAGATCATCCCCAGTACTGGCTTTCCGTCTGGGTTTTGGCCACGACGGGTGACGAGCATGATGTCCCGGCCTTGCTGGGGGCAGTGGGCCGGGTGCGTACACGCGATGGGGGCCTCGGCTGGTGCTACCGCGACCTGGTCGCGGGGCTGACCCGCATCGGAGGCGACCGGGCGGCACAGATCGTGCCGCGGCTGAAGCGACTGTGGTTCTCCCCCCACACCTACGAACGCGCCGCCGTCCTCAAGGCGCTCGTGGCGTTCGCACCTGCGGGAGAGCCTCCCTGGCAGTTGCTCGAGGGGCTGTGGGACTGCGAGGCCAACGTCCGGGAACTGGCCGCCGCGCACGTCCAGCTCACCGGCACCACCCGCGCACGCCTGCGCTACCTGCGAGACGACCCCATGGAAACTCCCGAGGTTCGCGGCGCCGCCGCACAGCGCCTCGGCTGAACCGCTGAGGGGCCGCCGATGGGTGCAGTTCTGCTCCAGCAGCCGACTGCACTAGGCGGGCAGGTTCCGTACAAGTGCTGGGCCCGTCCGGCCCGGGTGCGGCTCGCTCTCGAGGACGATTTCATCTGGGCGGATAGGTCCTGCTGGGGCCGCTGAAGAAGAGCCAAACCCACCTAGGTTCGGCTGACCTGCGAAACACGCGGACGGCTTGCCGGTGGCCTGACACGATGAGGATCTGCCGAGGTCGAGGCAGAACCGCTAGCAGCCAAGCCGTCCGAGCGAGCGTCAATGGGGGGCCGCATGGCCGACGTCATCTATAGGGTGGCGGGCGCCACGGAACGGCCAGCCGTGGCGGAGCTGTGGCGCAGGGTCGAGAGTGACGCCGCGTTCATGCTCGCGGAACCCGGCGAGAGGGCCGCCCCGATGGAGGATCGGTCATTCGAGGTCGTGGCCGGCGGCGACCCGCTGCTCGGCGCGCTGCGCGTGGCCGTCGGGCGGTTCCATCGGGTCGCGCACTGCGGGCATCTCGTCCTCGGAGTGCTGCCCTCACACCGAGGACAAGGAATCGGGACAGGCCTGCTGCACACGCTTATCAAGCACGAAGCCCCCGAACGGGGCCTGACCCGGCTGCAGTTGAACGTAGCCGTCGAGAACCCAGCGCACCGGCTGTACCAGCGCACCGGCTGTACCAGCGACTGGGGTTCACGATCGAGGGCATACGCAAGCACGCAGTCATCATGGACGGGATTCCGCGCGACGAGTACGCGATGGCTCTCCTGCTGTAGCCAGGCGCGCGGCCAGCGCGACCCCGCCTCACAAGCTCCTCACATTCAGTGTCGAGCAGTGAACGGTGAGCATGAACGTCGTCTCGGTGTCCAACGCGCGGCGAAGCTCGGCAAGGGCCTCGCCGTGGTCGCCGGGTTGTCATGGCTGCAGGATGCCTGCCAGGGCATCACGTTCCGGTGCTCGCGGTTCTCAGAAGCAGGCAGCCAGTGTGAGTGCTCACCCGTCATGGGGCGGTCGGTCGATCGCGTTGGCCAAGGCGCGAGCGCCGCAGCCGCCCCGGCGTGCTGTTGCCTGCCCGATACATGTGGCCTCCCCGTCGTGGCCGCTGGTCCGCACGCTGGTCAAGGTCGGCGCTGGTTTCCGTCGGATGCGCAGCGACCGCGGTCGGTCTCCCAGCGGGCGTCGACTGTCGTGGGGGTTCGGGCGCGTTCGGTCTTGAGGTGGCCGTCTGGTCTCTACGATCGGCGGCATGGCAGCAGGGCCGCGGATGCGGGAACTGGTGATCGGCTCGCGGGGGAGCCGCCTGGCGTGTGCGATGGTGGCCGAGTTCCGCGCGAGGCTGGGGTATCGCGGACCGGTGCGGACGGTGACGGTCATGACGGCCGGCGACCGGGATCGCCGCCGGCCGCTGGGGGAGATCGCGGAGGACGGGGCGTTCTCCGGTGCGCTGGAGCAGGCACTGCTGGACGGCCGGGTCGACGTGGCGGTGCACTCGGCCAAGGATCTTGCGGCGGGTGGGCATCCGGACCTGGCATTGGCGGTCACTCCGCCGCGCGGCGATGTCCGCGACGCGCTGTGTGGGGCGACGCTGGAGACGCTGCCGCTTGGGGCCCGGGTGGGGACCAGTGCCGCGCGTCGCGTGGCCCAACTGCGGGCGCTTCGTCCTGACGTGCGCACCGTCGCGATCCGCGGGAACGTTCCGCCGAGGCTGGCGCGCGCTCGTGCTCACGGCGGGACCTTGGACGCGGTGATGCTGGCCGCAGCGGGGCTGGACCGTCTCGCGCTGGCCGACGCCGCCACCCAGCGGCTGCCCGCCGATGAGTTCCTGCCCGATCCAGGCCAGGGTGCGCTGGCGATCCAGGTCCGCCGGGACGACGTTGACCTTCTTGCCGCGATGTCGCAGGCCGGGGACGCGGTCACCGACGTCGCGGTGCGCGCGGAACGCGCGATGATGCGCGCCTTGCACGGCGGCTGCACCCTGCCGATCGGCGCCCACGCCGAGCACTTGTCCGCGGGGCTGCGTCTCACCGGGAGCGTCACCAGCCTCGACGGCCGCCACCAGATCCGCGCCTCAGACACCGCCGAGCGGGGTGAATCTCCGGAGGAGCTCGCTGGCCGGCTGGCCGACCTGCTGCGTGCTCGTGGTGCCGACGCTCTGCTGCCCCGAACAAAGGAGTGAGAGGCAGCCTCTGTCGGCCCGGCGCGGTCAGGCTGGGAGACATGGAACTCGACCGTCGTGGCGCCGAGCTGCTGTTTCAGGTTCTGACCGAGCGCGATCGCCTACCGAACCAGCCAGACGCGCGCCCGCGAACACGTCGCCGACTGGCCTCTTGTGCCCTCCCAAGAGCGGGAGCGCAATGGAAGTGAGGTGGAAGAAAGGCCCATTCTCGGTGGTGTTACGCCACCTGTTGCCGATCCTCAGGGGTCCCGGGGGCCGTGCCGGAGATGGAAGTGCACGTCTGTAGCGGCAGCAGGGGCTGGATTGCCGTGAGGGTCGCTGATCGCGGTCACGGTTAGGCCGGCCGCTGCGGCCAGGGCCTGGAATCCGTTGCGCGTATACCAATGCAGCACCCACGGGCGCTCGTCGACGAAGTGGTCCCGGCCGTGGCGACGTTCATAACGCAGCAGCGTCGTCTGCGTCCGTGCGGCCTCGTCCCGTTGTTCAGCCACGACGGATACCCGAAGCTCGGCGCCGTCAGGTGCGGTCGCCGTGCGCGCCTGACCGATCTGCTCGGCCGGGGTCGGACGTGGGACGAACAGGGTATCAGGGCCGCGCCGGCCTCGGCCAGGTGAGCGCGGATGCCGTGCAGGCACGCCAGCGCGGCGGCGTCGTCGGGGAGCAGGGTGAAGGTCGGTCCGGCCAGGAAGATCGCGCGATAGTGGTGGGGCAGATTCAGCGCCTCCATGCGCTGGCAATAGACAGTGGCACTGATGCCTTGCTCGTGTGCCCGGCGACGGAGGCGTTCCAGCATGTCAGCGGAGGAGTCGACGCCCTCGACCTCCAAACCGCGTGCGCGCAGCTCAAGTAAGGGATCGCCATCCCCGCAGCCCAACTCCAGCGCCGGCGTGCCGGATTGTTCAATGAAGGCCGCATAGGCCTTGGGATCTTGGGAGAAGGACTTCAGTGGTCCGTAGAGCTCCGCGACGATGCCCGTGTAGAAGTCGGCCGCGTCCACGCCGTCACCTTAAACAGGCCCCTCCTGCACAGCACTCCAATTTTCAGCGAGCTCTCACCGAACGGGCGGAGCTCTCCAGGGCCTTATGAGATGTTGAAGTTGGGACGCAGTACCGCTGTGGCGGTCGTGCGGACTCCTGACTCCACGAGGGGGCCCTGGTTTCCTCCGATCGTGCTGAGCCTGCCGTGGCCGAGATTGCGGACCACGATGTTGATGTGGGCGTTGTCGCCGTAGATGGCCAGGTCGCCTGGTCGTGCTTCGCTGACGGGGAGGGACCTGCCTGCGGCACGCCACTGCCAGACGCCCGCCCACCGGTGGGCCGGTGTTCCGGTCGGGCTGTTCCAGTACGCCTGCGTGGCTCCGGCTTTGTCGATCACCCAGCTGACGAAGTCGGCGCACCAGGGCTCGCCGTTGTACTGGTTGTACTGGTTGAGGTTGTTGTCGCGGCCGCCTCTGTCCCCCGTCCCGATCAGTGAGGTGGCCACGCTGATGACTTTCGCGGCGGATCCGTCGCCGCCTTGGTAGACCGGTGTCGACGGGGAGAGCGGCGTGCCGGACAGGCTCTTGCCGGCGCTGTCGAACGGGGGAATGACGCCGCCGAAGAACCAGGCGTATTCGACGGCGATCCTCTGCAGGGGGAGGGTCACGCTCTCGGACGTGCCGAGACGCGACCAGGCGTCACTGTCCTGTGAGTCGACCGGCACGTTGATCTCCTTCGAGGGGCGTGGTGCCAGCCGCGGGATCACCAGGCTGTCCCGGCCGGGTGCCGGATCGATGCGCTTATTGGCCTCCTCTCTGGCCTGGTAGAAACTGGCCAGGCCCTTGAGGTCGGCGGCGTCCACGCCGCTGGACAGATCCGTGGCGATCCGGGAGAGCGTGGCGCTGTACCCCGCCGACCAGGAACCGACGACGCAGGCTTTGTCGTCGACCGGATCGGTGATGCCGTAGGCCGTTTCCAGGGATTCCAATTTCGGCTCCCAGGTCGTGCGCAGCGCCTCGGTGTCCGGGGGGTCCTGCAAGGTGGCGAAGGCCGTCGAGTGCGGAGCGATCGCCGTCAGGAACCGTCTCATCACCGTGGTGCACGCGGCCGACGCGGTGAAGTCCTCCTGCGCGGGGCCGACCTTGGAGAAGAGGCCGAGGTCGTTGCCCATGGCGACGCCGATCTTCTGCCAGCCGCCGATCATCGGCTGGAAGACGCCGAGGTCGTGCGGGCGCTCCTTGGGCGGGACCTTCTCGACGGACAGCTCCAGAGTGGCGGCGCCGGCGATGTTCTTGTCCACGTCGCACCGGTTCTTGATGTGGGCCTCCTCCGCCTCCTCCTTGGTCATCGGGAAGACGCCTTCGCGGTCGTCCTTGGAGTCGTCGCACTTGTCGGTCTTCCAGTGGCCGGCTCCGTAGCTGACCGCCAGCGCCTCGTTGATGAGGATCCCGATGGCGGTGGCCCGGTCGTCCTCGACGGCGTAGCCGAAGTCGCCCTTCTGGTCGTAGGAGCCGCCGCTGACCAGGTAGAGATCCTGGAGGCGGGTGGCCTCGCAGCGCCAGATCGAAATGATCTTGAAGCTGACCGGCCACGGTTTGTTCGGGTCGTCGGGTGGTGGGACCGCGCAGGGGGCGCCGGGGTCGGGGCTGCGGTCCATGAAGATCCCGGAGGTCTCGATGACCTTGCTCCAGTACTTGCGGGCGTTGGCCTGGTCCTTCTTGTCGCCGTCGGCCTTCCACGCGGGGCTCTTGGGGTCGCGGTGCACCTTCTCCGCCGCCTTGACGAGCTCGAAGGCGACGAAGTAGGAGGACTGGCAGGGGTTCTGCGGGGCGAGGCCGTGCATGCGCATCTGGCCCGCCGCCGCGGGCGTGAGCAGGTACGGCCCGCTGCCCTGGTCGTCCTTGCCGCCGATATCGGGGTTCGGGTCGGCGACGTCGCACCCGTCCGCGTAGAGGCCGGTATCCGGCCTGTCGGCCCGGAACGCCGCGCGCCGGACACCGGGACCGCCCGGAGCGACGCGGAACGAGGCGGGCTGCACGCCGCCCGGGCTGCCGCTCTCCGGGTGGTCCCGTGCCGCGGCCCGCATCTTCGACATCACGCCGTCCGCGTACTTCCATGCCGACGGGTTGAAATCGCATGCCCCCGGGCACTGGTGCCATTTCCCGGGAGAGTCCCCCCAGCTACCGGTGAAGTGTTCGACCGCGACCTGCTGCCACTTGTGGAACCTGTTCCAGTTGGCGAGGACGTCTTTCTTGGCCCGGCGGTCCTGCACGCTCGGCGGGGCCTGGCATGCTCTCCGGTAGCCCGCGTAGTTGCCCCAGGTGCTGGTGATGTACTGGTAGGCGCCGCAGGCGCTGCTTTCGTCCGTCCCGGCTTCCTTGGTGTAATTGCCGCCCGATTCCTGCATGCGCAGTGCCCAGAGGAACCAGCCGAGCTGGTGGCTGAGATCGCCGTCCGGCGGCGCGACGTGCTCGCTGCCGGTGCCGGGGACGGTGGCGGCCGAGCCGGCTCCGGTGACTCCCTGGACGGGTCCCGGGCCCGCGCCGACGGTGTTGCTGACGTTGGTGTTCGTGTTGCCGCCGTCGCCGGGGTCCTCCCCGCCGGGGACGTCCTTCGCCTTGCGTCCCGGGTCGCGGTCGATGTTGTCGTACGGGCTGTAGCGGGCGAGGTCGGTCTGCGCCTTGGCCAGCCCCGCCAGAATGGTCCAGGGCACTTCGGAGTATTCCTGCGCACTGCCCGACGTCTGCTCTGACGCCTGTTTCAGGATCCGCTGCCAGTTCCCGGGTAAGTACTCGGCGACCTTCTCGTCCGAGCGCGTCTGCGGCTGCGAGTCCGGGTCGTCGTCGACGTCGACCCCCAGAATCATTGCGGCGATCAGCACGATGCACAGGAACGGGATGAGGATCGGCAGGCCGCCGACCAGAAGCAGCTTGAGCTTCCCGTGCTGCTTCTCTTTGTCTGAACCGGAACCGTCGGCCTTGTCCTTCTTCTTGTCGCCAGAGGTGTACCTGGCCTGGAAACCTTCCCAGAACGAGTGCGGGACGAGCCGTCCGGCGGGTGACCCCTTGAGCCTGCGCATCACGAGCCAGCGGCCGAGCCCGTTGCTCATGACCTTGTCGAAGACCCCGGGCGCGTACCGGTCGAGGTAGCGGCCGACAGCGAAATTGGCGCCCTGGCCCACGCCGTGGGCGATCTTTTCGCCCTTGGTCTCGCCTTCCGGCATCGACAGGCCGTATCGGCCGGCGACTTCCTCGGCCGCGTTCCTGGCGGCGTTCTTCGCGGCGTCCGCCGCCACTTTCTTGACCCCGCCCGAGGAGTTCTCGCCGCTCTCGGAGGCACCGGTCGCTCGCCGGCCGGTGAGCGGGTTGGCCCTGGACGGAGGCTTGACCGGCCCCCCGCGCGACGCGGCAGCGCCGTAGGGGGCTTGCCCCCGGCCGTCCACGCCTCGATCGCTTCGCGACTGCTGGGCGAGGATGTCCTGGACGTTCTCCGGCCTCTGGGCCGCCGCCGCGATGCGCGGGTCCGACTCCAGCGCGGAAGCTTCTTCTGGGGCGAGCTCAGCCACATCGTCCGGTGGCGCGCCCTTTGGCGCCGGACGCAATTCCGCCGCCCCGGGCGGAGGCGAGTCCGACGGAGGCTCGCCATCGTCCAGGGGCCGCGGGACTAACTCCCCTTCTGACCTGGTCTCGTCGTCCATTCAGCCGCCGCCACCTCGGTTTAGGTGCCTTGCTCAGCTCCGGGCCCTCGGCACAGGAAGCTGATCAGCCATGACCGTCCGTCATTTCGCGGCTGGCGCAAGCCGGGTACCTGAGCACGGCCATTCGGAAACCGTCAGGACGACGCCGGCGCGGTCACTCGTCATCGCCCGAGGCTGACACGCCGCTGAAATCGCGGAGAACGATCGATAAACGGATGTGTCTGTTTGACAGGTCGCGCGGTCGCTGGGCTACGGTCCCACCGTGGCTGATCAACTTGAGCGGGTGTTGCTGGACCGGTACCGGCTCTTGGGTCCGCTGGGACGCGGTGGCATGGGCACGGTCTGGCGCGCGTACGACGAGCGGCTCGGCCGCGAGGTGGCGGTCAAGGAGCTGCGCCTGCCCGAGGACCTGGACGCCGAGCAGCGGCAGGCCTGGACCGCGCGCGTCGATCGGGAGGCACGGGCCGCGGCCCGTCTCCGGCATCCGGGCATCGTCACCGTCCACGATCTCGTCACCACGGCGGACGAGCAGCCCTGGATCATCATGGAGCTGGTGCCCGGCAGGTCCTTGGCCGACCTGCTCGCCGAGCACGGCCCCCTGCCGCCCGGGCGTGCCGCCGCTCTCGGACTGGAGGTCCTGGACGCCCTTCGCGCAGCGCACCGGGTGGCATCGTCCATCGCGACATCAAGCCCGCCAACGTTCTCCTGGAAGGGGAACGCGCCGTGCTGACCGACTTCGGCATCGCCGCCGTCGACGGCGACACGACGCTGACGCGTTCGGGTGCGCTCCTTGGGACCCCGGCGTACATGTCTCCTGAACAGGTCCGCGGCCTGCCCGCCACCGCGGAGTCGGACCTGTGGTCGCTGGGGGCGACGTTGCACGCCCTGGTGGAAGGCCGTCCGCCCTTCCCCGGTCCGAGCACCGGGGCCGTGTTCGTCGCCATCGCGACGCAGGAACCCGCTCCGGCCCCGAACGCCGGCCCTCTCGCTCCCGTTCTGACCGGGCTGCTGCGCAAGAACCCGGCCGAGCGGATGACCCTTGATCAGGCGCAGGCGATGCTGGCCCCGCTCGCGTCGTCCCAGGCCGGGCCCGTTCCCGCGCCGGTCGTTCAGCAGGTCCGGCCCGCCGCCCCTGGCCACGGAGGGCGCTCCTCTCCAGGCTCGCCGTCCCCGGCCGGACTGATCGCGGGTGTGCCGTCTTCGCCTGGCAGAAGCCGTTGGGCCGGGTTCGCGGTCGCGGGGGCCGCGGCGCTGCTGATGGTCGCGGTGATGCTGCCCTGGCTGAAGGTTTCCGCGTCCCTGCCAGAGGTCTCCGGCGCCCGCGGGGTGACGGCGACGTCCAGCGGCCTCGCCGCCGGCTGGGGCTGGGGGACGCTGGCCTGCGGGGCCGCCGCGGCCGTTCTCGGCATGATCGGTGGCGTCCGGAACAAGGGCGGCCTGGCGGCGAGTGCTGCCGCGCCGGCTCTGCTCAGCCTGCTCATGCTGGGCATCGTCGCCGTCCTGTCGCGGATCGACAAGCCGACGGTCCCGGTCCCGAAGTCGCTGCCGCCGGCGCTGGGCGCCGCCCTGAACGCGCACGCGAAGGAGTCCCTGGGATTCGGCTGGTATCTCGCGGTGCTCCTGACACTGCTGGTCATCGGTCTGAGCGTCGTCGCCTTCGCTCTCGCGAACCGAGATCGCGCGCGGCCGCCCGTGCACTGAGGGCGCCGGCCCGCATCCGCAGCGCGCCCCCGTCACGCGCGACGGCGCGGTCCGGCGGTGCCGTTCAGTGTCCGCGTCGAGACACCTCGGGCACCGCCGGACCGCGCCGCCGGCGTGACGGACGCCGTTATCGCTGGACGACCCCGAGGTCGGGTTCGATGGTGATCGAGTCCAGGTTGACGTTGCCGTTGTCGTTCGGTCCGTAGACGAAGGTCAGCGGCGTGGACGGGGCGAGGCGGATGCCGGCCCGGTGCTCCGACCAGGTGTCCCAGGACGCGAGGTCGGGGAGCTGGAGCTGGACGGACTGCGTCCCTCCGGCGAGGGTCATGGTCCGCGTCGAGCCCATGCCGTTGGCGTAGCGGAGGCGGACCGTGTAGAGGCCCTCGGCGGTGACCGGGGCGTCGACCCGCACGCCGCTGTCCTTGGTCTTCAGGCAGGCCACGAATCCGGTGCCGGTGTAGCCGGTGTGGTCGGTGCGCCGGCAGGCGCCGCTGACGAGTTGCGCGGTCTCCGCCTCGATCGTGCGTGGTTCGGCGGCGAGCGCCCGGCTCGCGGCGAGCAGGCCGGCCGCGACGTCCGGGGAGATCGGCGCTGCCTTGACCAGGGCGTCGAACCGGTCGAGGGCCTTCCTCATGCCCGCGGCGTCGCCCGCGGACGCGGCGTGGACCGCGGCCTTGATCTCGGCGGCGAGCTTGCCGGACAGGGCCGCGTCGACGGCCCGGTCGTCGGCCGCCCCCCGTACCTTGAGCGCGAGGGAGACGAGCCCCTCCGGTGCGCCGAGCCGGGCGGTGAGCCGGTCGTCGATCGCGGTGCGGGCCGGCGCGCTCACTTCGTCGAGCGGAAGGCGGTAGAGGGCGAGCCGCACGTCCTGCAGGGCCAGGAGGCGGCCGGTCGCGTCGCCCCGGCGGAGCATGGCCTCGCCCTTGACGATCGAGGGCTGGAGTTCGGCCGCCGCCGACGGGGTCAGCGCGCCGGACCGCCGCAGGTCCCGGACGAGTTCGAGCAGTGGACGCGGCTGCTCCACCTTGACCGGTTTGCCGTGCTCGCCCGCCGCGACCTGGAAGTCCCCGTCGGGCACCTCGGAGGCGGGCAGCGTCCACTCGACGGTCCGGGTCCCGCCGCCCGCCACGCGGACGCGCTGGGGCTCGCCGGCGGCGCGGCCGTCGAGGAACACCCGGGCCTGGAATTCGGCCACGGTGCTGCCCTCGTTGGTGAGCGGGGCCTTCACGGTGAGCCGCTGGGTTTCCTGGTCCAGGACGGCCTCGGCGGCGCCGTAGTCCGCGCGGGGCGGGGCGTACCGGGAGAGGCCGCGGAGGTCGTCGGCGGTCGCGGGCCTGAGCTTGACCGCCTGCCCGCCGCCGCCGACGAGTGACATCGACAGCCGGGTGGAGGACCTGACCAGCGTCTTGTGGATCTCGACGGGCAGCGGGTCGCCCTTCCAGGTGGTCTCCTGGGCGTCGGCGTAGGTCTCCGCCACGAACGTGCCGGGCGGCAGGAACGACAGCGGCACCTGGAGGGTCCGGTCGTTCTCGTCGGTGACCGCCCCGAGGTACCAGGTCCGGCCGCTGCGCCGGGCCGTCGTGGTGTAGTCCCCGATGGCGCTGTCCAGGACGCGGGTCTCGTCCCACGTGGCGGGCATGTCCTTGAGGAACGCGAACCCGGGGTGGGCGGCGTAGTTCTCGGGGGTGTCGGCGAGCATCTGCATCGGGCTGAAGAACGTCGGATACAGGGCGAGCTGCGCGGCGGAGGTGGTCTGGACGCGGGTCCCGAGGCGGGCCGGGTCCCAGGTGACGTTGAGGACGCCGGGCGTGTAGTCGGCGGGCCCTCCCATGAACCGGGTGAAGGGGAGGATCGTGGCCTGCGCGGGCGGGTTGCCGCCCGCGCCCATGTAGTTGTGCTGCTCCATGCCCGCGACGCCCTCGCCCGTCATCATGTTCGGGTAGGTGCGCGCGAGGCCGGTGGGCTTGATCGCCTCATGGGCGTCGACCGTGATGCGGTGCCGGGCCGCCGTGTCGACCACCCGCTGGTAGTGCCGGACGGCCTCCTGGTCGTAGTGGCTGCGGTTGACGCCGCCGAGCAGGTACTTCGTGGCGTAGCCGGTCTTGATCGAGTGGATGCCGAGGGCCTCGTACCTGGAGAAGATCTTCTCCAGGTTGCGGTCGTAGTAGTCGACGTCGCCCCGGGTCTCGTTGTGCGCGATGAACCCGACGCCGTTGGCCTTGGCGTACCGCAGTACCTCGGGGAGGTCGAGGTCGGCCTGCGGGGTGAGGAAGTCCTGGCCGCTCCACGAGCCGCCGGAGCCGGTGTTCCAGCCCTCGGCGAGCACGAACTTGGCGCCCGCCTGCTTGGCGAGGTCGATGTACTGCTTGACCCGCGCGGTGGTCGCGCCGTGGTTCGGCCCGGCGTTCCAGGTGGTGGCCCGCCGTTGCAGTTCCCACCAGACGCCGACGTAGGTCGCGGGCTCGATCCAGGACGTGTCGTCGCAGATGGCGCACGCGTCGTTGAGGTTCTCGATCAGGTGGGACTCGCCGAGGTCGCCGGGCCGCTCACCCGTGGTCAGGGTGCGCCAGGGGGTGGAGAACTCGCCGTTCAGCTTGGCCTTCGTGCCGTCGGGCAGGCCGATCAGGTCGCTGGAGAAGGCGCCGGGGCGTCCCGGTACCGCCTTCAGGGTCATGCTGGGGTAGTCGGTCAGGTCGGCCTCGTGCACCACCACGTAGGAGTCGGAGGCGGGCGAGGCGGTGATGGGCGTCTGCGCGGTGGGGACGCTGGACAGGGGCAGGTCGCGGTAGTGCTTCTCGTCGGCGGTCCAGTTGGTGCCGGCGGCGATCGACCAGCTCCGCGCGCCGGGCTCGAAGGTGAACTCGGTCTGCTCGGCGGTGACGGTGTAGGCGCCGAGGCCGGGCTGCCCGGGGAAGTGGTAGCGGAACCCGACACCGTCGTCGAACACCCGGAACACCAGGTCGAGCTTGAACCCGGTCCCGTCCTGTACGGCGTGGACGGTGAGCTCGTTCGCGTGGTTCCTGACCTTGCTGGACGTGCCCCAGACGGGCTTCCACGTCTCGTCGATCGTGCGCCGTTCGACGGACTCGATGGACATGTCCCGCGTGAGGCTGGGCCGTCCCGCGAGGTCCATGCCGAGTCCGGACGCGCCGACGAGGACCCTGCCGCGCTCCTTCACGCTGTAGGTGAGGCGCCCGTCGTCGGTGGCGACCGTCACCCGCAGGTCCCCGTCCGGTGACCGGACGGCCCGGGCGTCCTTCCCGGAGGCCTCGGCGAGTCCGCCGGAGGGGGCGGGCTCGCCTGCCCGGGCCGGGGCCGCCGCGAGCGCTCCCGGAACCATGAGGGCCGCCGCCGTGACGAGCGATACCGCCCGTCTTCTTCGCCATTTCGTGCCTGCACGGCCCATCGCGTCTCCCTGGGGGTGGGGGTGGAACGCTCCACAACAGTCCGGTGATCGTAAGTTGAGCGAAACTCTATGGTCAACACTCTTAAAGACCGATATTTTTAACATTCAGCGCTCTAATTCGCTATCGTCGTCGGGTGCCCACCTCACCGAACACCAGGGTCGAACGCGGCAGGCGCGCGATCCTCGACGCGCTGAACCAGTCCTTCCCCGCGACCCGGCAGGAGCTGAGCCGCCGGACCGGGCTCGCGCCGAGCACGGTGGCGGGGATTGTCCGGGGGCTGCTGGCCGAAGGGCTGGTGCACGAGCACGCGGCCACCGAGCGCGCGGGCCGGGGCAGGCCGTCCTCCCCGCTGTCGCCGCACCGCCCCCCGGGGTATCTGGTCGGCATCGACTTCGGGCACACGCACGTCTCCGCGGCCCTCGCCTCGACCGCGCAGCAGGTCGTCGCCGAGGACCGGGTGCCCGTGGACGTCGACGGTTCGGCGGGCCACGCGCTCGACCGGGCGGGGGCCCTGGTCGCGGGCCTGCTCGACCGGTCGAAAGTGCCGGCCGGTTCGGTGCTGCGGACGGTGGCGGGGATCCCGGGGCCGATCAACCAGGCGACCGGCCGGATCCAGTCGGCCACGATCCTCGCGGGCTGGGCGGGCGTCCGGCCGCGGGAGGAGCTCACCGCCAGGCTCGGCGGCGAGGTGACGATCGCCAACGACGCGGAGCTCGCCGCGCTGGCCGAGCACACGCACGGGGCCGCCCGCGGCGTGTCGGACCTGATCTACGTCAAGGCGTCCCACGGCATCGGGGCCGGGCTGATCCTCGCGGGCCGCCGGTACACCGGGGCCTACGGGGCGTCCGGGGAGATCGGGCACACGCTGGTCCAGGAGGGCGGGGCGCAGTGCCGCTGCGGGCAGCGCGGCTGCCTGGAGTCGGTGGTGTCGATCGGCGAGGTGTGGCGGCAGCTCATCGCGGCGGGCCTGCCGCTCCCCGAGCAGCCCGACGAGCTCTCCCTGGACGCACTGGTCGGCGATCCGGTGGTGGCCCGGATCGTCGCCGACGCGGGGCGCCGGCTCGGACGCGTCCTGTCCGACCTGTGCAACGCCCTGGACCCCGCGATGCTCGTCATCGGCGGTGAGCTCGCGACGGGCGGCGAGCCCCTCCTGGAGGGGATCCGCGAGTCGCTGCGCCGCTTCGCCCAGCCCGCGATCAGCGACCGGGTCCATGTCCGGTCCTCGGCCCTGGGCGCGCGGGCGGCGCTGGTCGGCGCGCTGGCCCTCGCCGCCACGGAGGCCATCATCTGAAAAACGACGGGTGAGGGTCCGGGCGTCCGGGCTGGCGGGCCTAGGGTGGGGCGGCATGGCGCTGCGACTTGTCCAGGTGAACTTCAAGGCTCGGGACGATTCGGCGCTCGGCCGGTTCTGGGCGGAGGCGCTCGGCTGGGGCACCGACAGCGAGGCGCCCGGGGTGACCAACCTTGAGCCCGCGGGCTTCGACTGGCCCGACCCCACCGCCGTCTGCGTCGACCTCGTCACCGTGCCGGATCCCGAGTCGGTGAAGGACCGCGTGCACCTCGATCTCGCCACCGCTTCCGCGGCCCATCAGGCCGAGCTGGTCGCGCGCCTGAAGGATCTCGGTGCGACGCCCGCGGATGTGGGCCAGGGCGATGTCCCGTGGACGGTCCTGGCCGACCCGGAGGGCAACGTGTTCTGCGTGCTGGAGCCCCGGGAGGTCTACCGGGACACCGGGCCGATCGCCGCGGTGGTTGTCGACTGCGCCGATCCCCGGGCCATGGCCCGGTTCTGGGGCGAGGCGATGGACTGGACCCTGCACGAGCTGACCGACGACCGTGCGGTGATGCGTGCCCCCGAGGGCGTCGGCCCGTATCTGGAGTTCCTCCGCACGCCCGCCGAGAGGACGTGGTGGAACCGCGTGCACCTCGACCTGCTGCCGTACGTCGTCAGCGACAAGGAGGCGGAGGTGGACCGGCTGCGGGGCCTGGGCGCCACAGACCTCGACGTCGGTCAGGGCGACGTGCCGTGGACGTGCCTCGCCGACCCGGAGGGCAACGAGTTCTGCGTCCTCGGCCGGAGCACCGACGAAGCCTCGGCGTGAAAACCGCTTGAGCTTCCCTTCCGCGGTCCCGTAGGTTGCCCGCGGCTCCATCGCAGTGAAGGCAAAGGACAGAACCGCGTGACCCCGCCTGCTCTTCAGACCTGACATCTTCTTTCGCTCACCTGTAGCCGACGCTCCCGTCGGTCCTGCCGGGCCGCACTTGCGCGCCCGGCCCTGCAGCGTTTGAGGCCGCGCGTAATCGGCCTCGTGTCAGGTCTAGAGAGCTCATGTCTTCACAACCTCATATCGTGCTGCCCTGGGTCGTCCGTCGGACCAGGCTGCCTCTGCTGTCGTCGCGGTGCGTGGACTGCGGGTCGCGGTCGGCCACCACCGGCGAGGGCAGGTTCCGCGTCAACGCCAACGGCAAGCTGCTGGACGTGTGGCTGCTGGTCCGCTGCGTCTCCTGCGATCGGACGGGCAAGGTCCCCGTCCACGAGCGGGCGCCGGTCAGATCCCTCGATCCGGCCGAGCTCCACGGCTACCGCGTCAACGATCCGGAGCTGGTGGCGTCCACGCTGCTGGATCCGTTGCTCGCCCGGCGCAGCCGCTTCACCCTGGACTGGACGGAGGCCTGGCGGTTGGAGGCCCCCTCGCCGCGGCTCGACGAGGCATGGCCGGTCCAGGTGGAGGTGGTCTTCGAGGATCCGGTGCCGCTGCGCCCGGACCGGCTCATCGCGCAGGGGCTCGGCCTCAGCCGGAACGAGGTCCTGCGCCGGATCAAGTCCGAGACCTCGTTGCGCCGTCCGAGGAACACCGGATTCACCTTCACGGTGCTGCCGATGCGGTAGCGGGGATGGAGCCGGGCGGGTCACCCGGCCCGCCCGGCTTCCCCCTGCGAGCGCGGCCGCCCTGGGCGTGCTCAAGCCGTTCGGGCCGGTGGTGGAACGCGCGCTGGTAGCGTCTGCGGCGTGCGTGACCGGTTCGAGGCGTCGTTGCCGGCGCGGTGGAAGGCGCCGCTGGTGGCGGGCGCGCTGGCGGCGCTGTCGCCGGTGCTGCTCCTGGCGCCCCGCGGGGTGCCGGCTGAGGCGGGGCGTCCGCTGGTGACGGCGTTCGTCGTCGTCCAGGCCGCGGCGCTGTGGTGGCTGGGCGCGCGGCCCGCCGTGGTCACCGCCGTCGCGGTGGTCTCCGGGGCGGCCCTGCAGTTCCTGGTTCCGACGGCCGGGCCGGGGATCGCGCTGGTCGTGCTGAGCACGTTCGCCTGGCTGCGGCCCGCGCGGACGTCGCTGTGGGCGGCGGCGGGAGCCGCCGCCGTCCTCGGCGCGACGGCCGGTGCCGGCGGGCACGGCGTCGCGGCGGTCCTGTGGCCGGTCGCGGCGGTGCTGGCCTGGAGCTGGGGCGCGCTCGGACGGGCGTGGGCGGCGCGGCGGCAGGCCGAGGCGCGCAGGGTGGTGCTGGAGGAGCGGGCGCGCATCGCGCGTGAACTGCACGACGTCCTGGCGCACACGGTGTCGGTGATGGTGGTGCAGGCCGCCGCCGCGGACGACGTGTTCGACAGCAGCCCCGAGAAGGCGCGGCAGGCGGTGCGGAGCCTGGAGGCGTCGGGCCGGGAGGCGCTGGTCGAGCTCCGCCGCTTCGTGCGCACCGTGCGCCTGCTGGACGGGGAGACCGCGGCGGTCCCCGAAGGCGACGCCCTGGTGCCGCAGCCGTCCCTGGCGGATCTGGACCGGCTCGCCGGGAGGGTGGAGTCCGCGGGGCTGCCCGTCCGCGTGGTGCTGGACGGCTTGGAGGACGCCGACGTCCCGCCGGGCGTGGCCCTGTCGGCGTACCGGATCGTGCAGGAGTCGCTCACCAACGCTCTGCGGCACGCGCGCGCGTCCGTCGCCGTCGTCACGGTCCGCGCGCGGGACGGCGGGCTGACCGTGGAGGTCCGCGACGACGGGAAGGGCGGCCGGTCGGCCTGGACGGGCGGCTCCGGGCAGGGCGTCGCCGGTATGCGCGAGCGCGCGGCGCTGCTCGGCGGGACGCTGGAGGCCTCGCCGGATCCGGCGGGCGGGTTCCGGGTCCGCGCCCATCTGCCGCTGGAGGACACCGCATGACGATCCGGGCGCTGCCCGGGGTGCCCGCCTACGACCCCGGAGTGGTCCGGCCCCGTCTCTCCGTCTGAGGACGGAGGCCGCAGACCAATCCGCCGCCGGAGGCGCGGGGGCGGGTCGCGTCCCTAGCGTCGGGGCATGGTCCTTTCTCGAAACCGGCCGCCCCGGGCGGGCCGCGCGCAGCGGCGGCGGCAGCGGCGCGCCGCGCTCGCGCTGGTGCTCGTAGCGCCCGCCGTCGCCGAACTCACCCTCGGCTCGATCTCCGTGAGGATGCTGTGGCTGGTCGTCCTCTACGTGCCGATCTACGGGGCGGGGGTCCTGCTGATCCGCGAGGCGGTCCGCCGGACGGGCGGCGGGGCGGGCGCCCTGCTGCTGATGGGCCTCGCCTACGGGCTGGTCGAGGAGGGCCTGGCGTTGCAGAGCCTCACCAGCCCCCATCTGTACGGTGCCGCGGGCTGGGGGCCGAGGCCGTGGGGCGTCAACGCCCCCTACGCCGAGCTGAACCTGCCGTACCACGCGGTGTTCAGCGTCCTGCTGCCGGTGACGCTCGTCGAGTTGATGTTCCGCGACCTGGGCCGGAGGCCGTATCTGCGGCGCGGGGGGCTCGTCGGGACGGCCGCCGCGGCGCTGCTGGGGGTGGGGCTGCTGCGGGTGTCGGTGCCCCCGTCGCAGGACTCCGGCTACCTGCTGTCGGGGCGCGCCGTCCTGGTGGTCCTGGGGCTGGCGGCCACGGCGGTGGTGGCGGCGGTGGCGGCGGCGCTCGTCCGGTTCCCGCGCCGCGCGGGCCGGCGTCGCGCCGGCGTGGCGGGTCCGGTCCCCGGTCTGTTCCGGCTCGGCGCCGTGTGCGCCGTGGCGGCCTTCGCCTTCCTGGCGCTGCTGTTCCCGTTCGCCGGCGCGCACCATCCCGCGTTCCTGCCCCGCGCGTGGGCGCCGCTGCCGATGGCGGCCGCGGCGGTGGTCGCCGCGGCCGCCGCCTGGGCGGTGCGCCGGTGGAGCGCGGCGGACGGCTGGACCGCGCGCCACCGGCTGGCGGCCGTGACCGGGGCGCTGGTCGCCCACACCGCCTTCGGCCTGGTGTCCCACACTCGCGACCCGCTCGACACCGCGGGCCTGGCCGTCATCGGGGCGGTGATGGTCCTGCTGCTGCACCGCCTCGACGACCGCCTCGCCACCGGTCCCGCGGCGCCGATCCCCGATTACCGCTGATCGCTGTCGTGAGTCCGTCTGCTCAATCGGTGGGGTCGCCGAACCATTCGGCCAGGTGGCCGTCCAGGTCGGTCTGGTCGTCGCCGACCCATGCCACGTGGCCGTCCGGCCGCAGCAGGGCCGCGGGCACGTCCAGTTCCTCACTGGTGTCGGCGACGTGGTCGACGCGGTCCTCCCAGCCCTCGGCCGACAGCCGGCCGGTCTGGTCGAGGAGCAGTCCGCGGCCGTCGTGCGTCAGCTCGAAGAGGCGGCCCCGCTTCAGTGCGACGTCCCGGAGCCTGCGGCCGACGAGCGGGTGCCCGCCGCCGAGGTCGTAGCGGACCCCGATCGCGATGATCTTCTCGGTCAGGTGCCGGTTCACCTCGTTGAAGTCCATGAGCTCCGACAGCAGCCGCCGCACGGCCAGGGGGCCCGGCTCGGTGGACAGCAGCTCCATCTGCACGCGGGTGTTGTCCAGCACGTCGGCCGCCACCGGGTGCCGTTCGGCGTGGTAGGTGTCCAGCAGTCCCTCCGGTGCCCGGCCGCCGACCTCGGCGGCCAGCTTCCAGCCGAGGTTGAAGGCGTCCTGGATGCTGAGGTTGAGTCCCTGGCCGCCGACGGGCGGGTGGATGTGCGCGGCGTCGCCGGCCAGCAGCACCCGTCCGGTCCGGTAGCGCTCCACGAGCCGGGTGGCGTCGCCGAAGCGGGAGAGCCAGCGCGGCGAGTGGACGCCGAAGTCGGTGCCGGCGACCGCCCGGAGGCGCCGCTTGAACTCCTCGAGCGTCGGCGGGGCCGAGCGGTCCTCGGCCACTCCCTCGGCGGGCACGATGACGCGGTGGACGCCGTCCCCGATCGGTCCGATGCCGAACCGCTTCTCGGTCTCGCGGACTTCGGCCGTCACGGCGGCCATCTCTTCGGGCGGCGCGGTGGCCCGCATCTCGCCCAGGAGCGTCTCGACCCGGGTGGGCTCGCCGGGAAAGCCGACGCCGAGCAGCTTGCGGACGGTGCTGCGGCCGCCGTCGCAGCCGACGAGGTAGCGCGATCGCAGCCGTGTGCCGTCGGCGAGTTCGGCGGTCACCCCGTGCTCGTCCTGGCTCACCCCGGCCACCTCGCTGCCGCGCCGTATCTCGGCGCCGAGTTCGGCGGCGCGCTCGGCCAGCAGCCGGTCAGTGACGGGCTGCGGGATGCCGAGGACGTAAGGGTGCGCGGTGTCCAGCCCGTCGGGCGCGGGCTTGCGGATGGCGGCGAAGAAGCCGCCGACCGGGTGGGTCTTGCCGTGTGCGAGGAACCGCTCCAGCAGGCCGCGCTGGTCCATCACCTCGATGCTGCGCGCGTGCAGGCCGAGCGAGCGCACGAACGGGGCCGGCTCCGCGTCCTTCTCCAGGACGAGCACGCGCACCCCGTGCAGCCGCAGTTCGGCGGCAAGCATCATGCCGGTCGGCCCGCCGCCGACCACGATCACGTCGATCATGAGTCCCCGTTCGTGAGAGTGTCCGTCGGCCGGCTGCCCCGGCGGCGTCCCGGTGCACGCCGCGTCCCGTTCACGCAGGTACCGGCCTCGGCCGACGATTCTGGGGGACGACCCGGGTCTTGCCGCAAGCCCCCCGGCCCGCTATAACTTGAAAATGGAGGGAGTGAGTTCGTCCTCCTTCCCGCGCCGCGCGGAGCGCAATATCCGGTGGTGCCGGATTTCCCGGCCCGGGCCTTCCCCGATTGATAATCTCAACGTTGAGATTGTCGCGGGAGGGTGGGCATGGCGGACGCGGTGGACGCGATCCTGGCGCAGTGGGGCCGCGAGCGTCCCGACCTGGACGTGTCGGCGATGGGCGTGGTCGGGCGGATCTCGCGGGCGCAGTCGCTGCTCGGCCGGGAGCTGAAGGAGTTCTTCGCCGCGCGGGGGCTGGAGAGCTGGGAGTTCGACGTGCTGGCGACGCTGCGGCGGCACGGCGCCCCCTACGAGCTGACGGCGGGGGCGCTGCTGCGGGCGGCGATGGTCACCTCGGGGGCGATCACCAACCGGATCGACCGGATGGAGGCCAAGGGCCTGGTGGAGCGGGTGCGCGACACCGGTGACCGGCGGTCGGTGCGGGTCCGGCTGGCGCCGCGCGGCCTGGAGATCGTGGACGAGCTGGTCGGCCTGCACGCCGCCAACGAGGAGCGCCTGCTGGCGGCGCTGTCGCCGGCCGAGCGCGGGCACCTGGCCGCCGCCCTGCGCACCCTGCTGGAGTCGCTCGGCGACACGACCCTCGGCTCCCCGCCCGGCGAACGCTGAGGTCCCCGGCCGCGCGGGCGGGCGGCGCGGCCTCTCGCGCCGTGGTCAGGGTGCGGTGAAGGGTCGGATGGCGCGGGTGGCGCGGTCGGCGATGGCGGCCAGGTGGCCGGCGAGTTCGGGCGGGTCCAGCAGGGTGTAGTCGATGGGCAGCAGGGTGACGCGGTAGGCCAGGAAGCGCATCGAGTCCGACCGGGTGTGCAGGAGGCAGGTGCGGTCGCCTGCGGGTTCCAGGACGCCCTGCCATGCGGTGACGTGCTCGGCGGCCTCCTCGACGGGGGCGTGCAGCAGCAGCCGGGCCCGGATCGTGCCCGATCCGCCGGCCAGGGCGTCCATGGCCCAGGCGGCGGCGTCGGCGCCGCCGGGCAGGCGGAGTTCGGGGCCGCGCATGCCGGTGCGGTGCGGGTCGGTGAGGCGGTCGACGCGGAAGGTGCGCCAGGCGGCGCGGTCCTCGTCGTGGGCGACCAGGTACCAGCGGCGGCCGGCGGTGACGAGGCGGTGGGGCTGGGCCAGCCGGCGGGTGCCGCGGCCGTCGGCGGCGGTGTAGGTGAAGCGGACCTTCTCGCGGGTGAGGCAGGCGGCGGCGAGCAGGGCCAGGACGGAGGGGTCGGCGGCGGGCGGGGCGCCGTCCTGCGGCGGGAGGGGCACGGCGGCCTCGGTGAGGGCGGCGACGCGGTGCCGCAGCCGGTGGGGGAGGACCTGTTCGAGCTTGGCCAGGGCGCGCAGCGAGGTGTCCTCGATGCCGGTGACGGCGGCCGCGGCGGCGGTGCGCAGGCCGATCGCGACGGCGGTGGCCTCGTCGTCGTCCAGCAGCAGCGGCGGCATCGCGGCGCCGGCGGTGAGCCGGTAGCCGCCGGCGCTGCCGTGGGTGGCGTGGACGGGGTAGCCGAGCTCGCGCAGGCGGTCGACGTCGCGGCGGATGGTGCGGGCGGTGACGCCGAGCCGCTCGGCCAGCTCGGTGCCCGACCACTCGCGGGGGGTCTGCAGGAGGGACAGCAATCGCAGGAGCCGTCCGGACGGATCGCGCATGACGTCCATCCTGCCGGGCCTCTAGGACGTTGGGTGACCTATTGGCCGTCTAGCGTCGTGGGTGTCGGGGCCGGAGCGTCCGGTTCCCGGTGATCGGAGGCACGACATGCTGCGGGGATTCGCGACCATCAGCTTCTGGGCGGACGACGTGGAGGCGGCCAAGGACTGGTACGCCGAACTGCTGGGGATCCAGCCGTACTTCCGTGTCGCGGGCCCGGACGGCGGCGCCGCCTACTACGAGTTCCGGGTGGGCGACTACGAGCACGAGCTGGGGTTGATCGACGCCCGGTACCGTCCGGGAGGGCCGCCGGCGGGTCCGGGCGGGGCGGTGACGTTCTGGCACGTGGACGACCTGGAGGCGGCGGTGGAGCGGCTGCTGGCGATGGGCGCGCGGCCGCACGAGGAGATCACCGAGCGGGGCGAGGGGACGGGGTTCGCGACCGCGTCGGTGGTGGACCCGTTCGGCAACGTGCTGGGCGTGATGTCCAACCCGCACTACCTGGAGGTGCTGGCCAAGGCGACTCCCCGCTGACGGGGCCCGGCCGGCCCGCCGGAGGCGGGCGGCGGGCCGGGGCGGGGCGGGTCAGGCGTCGTGGACGTAGTCGCGCAGGTGGCGGGCGGTGAGGGTGTCGGCGCCGGCGACAAGGTCGGCGGGCGTGCCGGTGAACACGACGCGGCCGCCGTCGCTGCCGGCGCCGGGGCCGAGGTCGATGATCCAGTCGGCGTGGGCCATGACGGCCTGGTGGTGCTCGATGACGATGACGGTGTTGCCGCCGTCGACGAGCCGGTCCAGCAGGGCCAGAAGCTGGTCGACGTCGGCCAGGTGCAGGCCGGTGGTGGGCTCGTCCAGGACGTAGGTGGCGGCCTTCTCGGCCATGTGGATGGCGAGCTTGAGCCGCTGGCGCTCCCCGCCGGACAGGGTGGTGAGGGGCTGGCCCAGCCCGAGATAGCCCAGGCCGACGTCGGCGAGGCGGTCCAGGACGGCGCGGGCCTGCCCGGCGGTGAAGAACTCGCGGGCCTCGGCGACGCGCATGGCCAGGACCTGGCTGATGTCCTTGCCGCGCAGGGTGTAGGTGAGGACCTCGGCGGTGTAGCGGCGGCCCTGGCACTGCTCGCACACCGAGGCGACGCCGGCCATCATCGCCAGGTCGGTGTAGACCAGCCCGATGCCCTTGCAGGCCGGGCAGGCGCCTTCGGAGTTGGCGCTGAACAGGGCGGGTTTGACGCCGTTGGCCTTGGCGAAGGCGGCGCGGATGTGGTCCAGCAGCCCGGTGTAGGTGGCGGGGTTGCTGCGGCGGGATCCGCGGATGGGGGACTGGTCGACCACGACGACGCCGTCGCGGCCGGGCAGCGCCCCGTGGATCAGGGAGCTCTTGCCGGATCCGGCGACGCCGGTGACGACGGTGAGGACGCCGAGGGGGATCTCGGCGTCGACGTTCTTGAGGTTGTGCAGGTTCGCGCCCGTGATGGTGAGGTGCCCGGACGGTTCGCGGACCTTCTCGCGCAGCCGGGCGCGGTGGTCCAGGTGGCGCCCGGTGAGGGTGCCGGACGCGCGGAGCCCGGCGAGGTCGCCGGTGTAGCAGACATGTCCGCCCTCGGCGCCGGCGCCGGGCCCGAGGTCGACGACGTGGTCGGCGATCGCGATGGTCTCGGGCTTGTGCTCGACGACCAGGACGGTGTTGCCCTTGTCGCGCAGGCGCAGCAGCAGGTCGTTCATGCGGGCGATGTCGTGGGGGTGCAGGCCGGCGGTGGGCTCGTCGAAGACGTAGGTGATGTCGCTGAGGCTGGAGCCGAGGTGGCGGACCATCTTGACGCGCTGGGCCTCGCCGCCCGACAGGGTGGGGGACTCGCGGTCCAGGCTGAGGTAGCCCAGGCCTATCTCGACCAGGGAGTCCAGGGTGCCCTGCAGGGCGGCCAGCACCGGCGCGACGGACGGCTCGGTGATCTCGCGGACGACGGCGGCCAGGTCGCTGATCTGCAGGGCGGCGCAGTCGGCGATGTTGAGCCCGCCGATGCGGCTGGCGAGGGCGGCGGCGTTGAGGCGGGTGCCGCCGCACGCCTCGCACGCGCTGAAGGCGACGGCGCGCTCGACGAACGCGCGGATGTGGGCCTGCAGCGACTCGGTGTCCTTGTCCAGGTAGAGCCGCTTGACCCTGAGCAGCAGGCCCTCGTAGGTGATGTTGACGCCGCTGCTCTTGACCTTGGTGGGGGGCTTGTGGAGGAGGTCGTCCCACTGGGCGGGGGTGTAGTCGCGCAGCTTGGCGTCCGGGTCGAACAGCCCCGAGTCGGCGATCACGTTCCAGTACCAGGACCCGACGCCGAAGCCCGGGACGGTGAGGGCGCCCTCGTTGAGCGAGAGGTCCCGGTCGACCAGCTGGTCCAGGTCGACGCGGGAGGTGCGGCCGAGTCCCTCGCATTCGGGGCACATGCCCTCGGCGTTGTTGAAGCTGAACGCCGAGGAGGTGCCTGCGTGCGGTTCGCCGATCCGGCTGAAGATGATGCGCAGCATGGTGTGGGCGTCGGTGGCGGTCCCGACGGTGGAGCGGGAGTTGGCGCCCATCCGCTCCTGGTCGACCACGATCGCGGCGCTGAGGTTGCGCAGCGCGTCGACGTCGGGGCGGCCGACGCTCGGCATGAAGCCCTGCACGTACGCGGTGTAGGTCTCGTTGATGAGCCGCCGCGACTCGGCGGCGATGGTGCCGAACACCAGGGACGACTTGCCCGATCCCGACACGCCGGTGAACACGGTCAGGCGGCGCTTGGGGACGTCCAGGCTGATGTCGGCGAGGTTGTTCTCCCGCGCGCCGCGGACCTCGATCAGCTCGTGGGCGTCGGCGGCCCGGAGCGCTTCGGCGTGCGGCCCGGGTTCGGCGGTCGTCTGCTGGAGGGGCATGGGCGGCTTCCTCACTCGCTTGATATCTTAGGGCGTAAAGAGATCCTCGATCCGGTTAGTTTATGGCATAAGGAGATGCAGGTTGGTCGTCTTCGCCGGGCAGGGCGATCCGCGCCGCTCGATGGACCTGCTGTGGCGCGGCGCGCCTGCGCCCCGCACGGGGCCGGGGCCGCGGCCGGGGCTGAGCGTGGAGCTGATCGTCGACACCGCGATCGCCGTCGCGGACGCCGAGGGGATGGCGGCGCTGTCGATGCGCGCGGTCGGGGAGCGGCTCGGCCGCACGGCGATGGCCCTGTACACCTACGTGCCGGGCAAGGCCGAGCTGGTCGATCTGATGTACGACCGCGCGCTGGCCGAGCTGCCCGGCGGCTACGACTCCGCGGACGGCTGGCGCGCGGCGCTGACCCGGTGGGCGCAGGACTCCTGGGAGTTCTACCTGCGGCACCCGTGGATGCTGCAGGTGTCGCAGGCGCGCCCGGTGCTCGGCCCGAACGAGTACCGGGCGCTGGAGGCGCTGCTGGGCGTGCTGGCCGGCACCGGGCTGCCGGCGCGGCGGGTGCGGCGCGCGGTGTCGGCGCTGTCGAGCGTGGTGCGCGGCGCGGCGCAGACCCTCGCCGAGTCGCGGCAGGCGGTGCGGGCGACGGGCCTGTCGGAGGAGCAGTGGTGGTACGGCCGGGCCGGGGCCCTGGAGGCGCTGGCGCCCGGGTTCGCCGAGCGCTTCCCGCTGGTGGCCTGGCTGGACGCCGAGGACGCCGTCGGCGGCGCCGAGGACGTCCCGTTCCTGGAGCAGGCGGCGCGGGAGGCGTTCGAGGGCGGCCTGGCCCTGGTCCTGGACGGCATCGCCGCGGCCCTCGACGCCGGCGGCGGCTGACCGGGCGCCCCGCGGCGTGTGACGTGCGTCTCTCGGGCGCGCGGGACGTCACATCGGGGGACGCCGAAGGCCTCCTATTGGCATGGAGACCTTCGCGGTCCAGCCGCGCGACACGACCTGCCGCACCCTCCTGCACGCCGCCCACCACGCGTTCCGCCGGGATCTGGACCGGCTCGCGGCGGCCGCGGCGGCGGGCAAGGGCGGGGCGTCGCACGTGCGCGCGGGCTGGGAGAACCTCAAGGAGCAGATCCGGCTGCATCAGGAGCTGGAGGACGGGTGGCTGTGGCCGCGGGTGGAGCGCGCGGTGGCGGGGCGCCGGGTGGAGCGCGCGGTGCTGGAGGAGATGCGCGCCGACCACGTCCGCCTGGCCCCGCTGATCGCGCGCGTCGACGCGGCGATGGGCACCGCGCCGGGCCGGGGTTCGGCGGTGGGGGAGGGCGGTGAGCTGTCGGCCGCGGCGCGGGAGCTGCGCGAGGCGCTGGAGCGGCACCTGCTGCACGAGGAGATGAGCGCGCTGCCGCTGGCGGAGTCGGTGCTGGCCGACGCGCAGTGGCGGGAGCTGGCCGCCGAGGCGCGGGGCCGCTGCGAGGCGGGGACGCCGCTGTTCGTCCCGTGGGTGGTGGACGGGATCGGGCCTGTGGAGCGGAGCCGGTTCCTGACGTCGCTGCCCGCGCCGCTGCGGGACCTGAACCGGGTGATGTGGGAGCCCCGGTACCGCAAGCGCCGCCTCTGGAGCGTCTGACCCCGCCGCGGCCCGGGGGCGCGGCCCTGGGGTCAGAAGCGTGCGGTGAGCAGGGCCAGGACGGCGACGCCCGCGGTGAGCCAGGCGGCGTAGTCGCCGACGTGGCCCGAGTGCAGCGCGTGCAGGCGGCGGGTGGCGGCGCCGGCGGCGCGGGCCAGGGCGGCGCGCGCAGGGGCCGGGGCCGCCGGGCGGGTCCGGGCGGCGCGGCGGACGCCGGCGGCGGCGACGGCCAGCGCGAGCAGCACGGTGGCGGCCGCTCCGGCGAGGCCCGCCGGTGTCCAGGGCTCGGCGGGCGCCGCGTGCGGGTGGGTCAGGCGGCCGTCCAGGACGAGGGCGGCGTAGGCGCCGCGGTCGGTGAACATCGCGGCGGCGTCGGCGACGGGTCCGCCGGGCAGCAGCCCGGCCGCCAGGCCGGCGGCCAGCAGCGCGACCGCGGGCGCGACCATGACCCAGGGGATTGAGGCGAGGATGCCGGGCGTCTCGGGCCCCTCGTGCTCGCCCAGGTCCGAGGATCCGCCCGGGGCGCCGGTCTCGCCAGGATCGCGGCGCAGGGGCAGGCCGCGCCACACCACCAGCCACACGCGCAGGACGGCGCCGGCGGTGACGGCGGACGCGGCGATGGACAGGGGGGTGAACCACCACCAGCCCTGCTCCAGCACGGCGTGCTCGGTCACGGAGTGCCCGGCGAACAGCCCCGACGGCGGGAGCCCGGCCAGGCACAGCCCGCCGACCAGGACGACGGCGCCGGTGACGGGCATGACGCGTCCGCGTCCGCGCAGGTCGCGGGCGTCGACGCTCTGGTACCGGTTCAGCAGCGCCCCGGCGGCCAGGAACAGGGCGCCCTTGACGCCGGCGTGCCCGGCCAGGGAGTAGGCGGTGCCCGCCAGCGCCGCGGGGGCGCCGGCGGCGACGCCGACCAGCAGCAGCCCGGCGTGGCTGATGGTGGAGTAGGCCAGCAGCCGCTTGACGTGGTGCTGCAGGAGGCACATGACCGCGCCGAGCAGCGCCGCGGCGGCGCCCAGGACGGCGACGGCGCGCAGCGGCACCAGCCCGGGGAACACCGCCCAGTAGGTCCGCGCGACCCCGTAGACGCCGAGTTCGACCATGACGCCGGAGAACAGGACGCAGACGGGGGTGGGGGCGACGGCGTGGGCGTCGGCGAGCCAGAAGTGGAAGGGGACGGCGGCGGCCTTGACCAGGTATCCGGTGCAGATGAGCACGAACGCGGCGGTGATCAGGGCGCCGGGGCGCCCGTGGGGGGCGGCGCCGCTGAGGTGGCGGCCGAGGGCGGCGAGTCCGAGCTGCCCGGTGCGTCCGTAGACCAGGGCGATGCCGGCGAGGGTGAGGTAGGCGCCCAGGGACTGGACGATGCCGAAGTTGAGGGCGCCGTGGACGGTGGCGGGCTCCTCGGAGCGGTAGCCGGTGAGCGCGAACGCCACGACGCTCATCAGCTCGAAGAACACGAAGGCGTCGAACAGGTCGCCGGTGTAGACGAACGCGCACATGGAGGCCAGGAACAGCAGGATGAGCGCGTGGAAGATCGCCTGGATCTCGGTGAAGTACCGCCAGGAGAACGCCAGCGCGGCCAGGGTGAGGGCGGCGGCGACGCAGGCGAGCCCGGCGGCGAGGGGGTCGGCGGCCAGGGGGATGCCGACGCCGGTGCCGGGGCCCCAGCCGCCGAGCCAGGTGACCTGCGGGTGGCGGGGGGCGCGGGCGAGGGTGAGGGCGGTCAGCGCGGTGACGGCGGCGGCGGTGGCCAGGGCGGTGATGTCGACGACCGGGCGCGGCAGCCACCGTCCGGTCGCGGCGAGGAGGGCGGCGGCCAGGACGGGCAGCGCGACGGTGGCCTGCAGGATCACGGTTCGAGGGTGCGCAGGGCGCCGGGGTCCAGGGTCGCGCGCCGCTTGGCGACCTGCACGGCCAGGGCGAGCAGCAGCGCGGTGACGGTGGCGCCGACGACGATGTCGGTGAGGGTCATGGCCTGCACGACGGGGTCGGTGACGGGCCTGCCGGCGGGGGGCGGGGGCCGGTCGGAGAACACCGGGGCGGTGGCGCCGGAGCGGTAGCCGATGGCCAGCAGCAGCACGTAGGTGCCGGACTGGGTGACCGACACGCACACCACGGCGTGCACGAGGTCGCGGGAGGTGACGACGCCGTAGAGGCCGGCGAGCATGATCCAGCCGGCGGTGAGGTAGGGCAGGGTGCTCACGCGGTCTCCCGGGTGTCGCCGGTTTCGCGGTGCTCGCGGATCAGGAGGGCCTGTTCGAAGAACTTGCCGAGCAGCAGGACCAGGGCGCAGCCGACCTCGATGCCGACGGCGGTGTTGAGGGCGGGGACGCGCTGGGCGGGGGAGGCCCCGGCGGCGGCCAGGGCGAGCAGGACGAACGCGGCGGCGGCGACGGCCTCGGCGGACTCGAACACCGGGATGGGCCGCAGCCGCTGCAGGGCGGGGTAGTCGCCGGCGAGGTAGAGCAGGTGGATCGCGGTGCCGAGGATGACGCCGCCCTGGAAGCCGCCGCCGGGGGACTGGGCGCCGTGCGCGACGATGTAGACGCCGATGAGCAGGGTGAGGGGGAGCAGCAGGTGGCCGACGATGCGCAGCGCGTCGGAGACCTCGGCGGGCCCGTGCCGCAGGGTGGCGCCGTCGCGCTCGTCCTCGCGGCGGACGACGCGCAGCAGCGCCACGGCGGCGATCGCGGCCGACAGCAGGATGAGCTCCTCGCCGAGGGTGTCGAAGGCCCGCTGGTCGAAGTTGACGGAGGAGACGACGTTGGGGGTGCCCCGCCGCACGGCCTGGTGGACGGCGCGGTCGGCGTAGGGGTGCAGGGTCCCGCCGAACGCGGGCAGGCCGAGCGTCCCGGCGGTGAACAGGGCGGCGGTCCCGGCGGCGCCGCCGGCGAAGACCAGGACGCGGGTGCGGGGCCTCACCGGGGCGTCCGTCCGCCGCCCGCGCCCTTGCGGCCGCTCTTGGAGCGCGCGGTGCGGCTGTCTGTCGTTGTGGTGTGGCGGTAGCGGCGGGTCGCGTGCAGGGCGAGCACGACCAGCAGCGGCAGCAGGACGGTCCCGACCCCGATCTGTGACATCGCGACGTCGGGCGCCTGGAGGATGAGGAACAGCAGGCCGAGGACCATCCCGTAGCCCGACAGGACGATCGCCTGGCGGACGGTGTCGCGGGTCAGGACGACGGCGGTGGCCATGAGCGCGACCAGGCCGAGGGCGGCGGCGATGAGCGCGTCGGCGAGCGGCCCGGACAGCGCGTCGAGCGCCGCCGCCGGCGCGGCGCTCGCGGTGCTGAGGGCGGTCGCGGTGGCGGTCATGGCGGGTTCACTCCGATCGGCCGGCGGCGCGTTCGACGGCCTGCCCGGCGGTGACGACGGTGGCGGGGCCGGTCGCGGCGAGCAGGACGGCGATGACGGCGAGCTTGGCGACGTCGTGCCAGGAGGACCAGGGGCGCAGCGCCAGCCCGGCGATCAGCAGCGGCGCGGCCAGGACGGTGACGGGCGCGACGGTGTGCAGGCGGGCGGCGGCGCCCGGGGTGAAGGGCAGCCGCAGCCCGGCGGCGACGGCCAGGGCCGTTCCGGCCCAGGTCAGCGCGTCGGCGAGCAGGTCCAGACTCATCCGGTCGCTCCCCCTCTCACAGGGTCCGGCTCAGGAACCGGGCGAACACCAGGGACCCGGCGAACGACAGCAGCGCCAGCACCAGGGCGACGTCGAGGTAGGCGGGCCGGCCGTAGGCGGCGGCCAGCAGCACCAGCGCGAGGGTGACCAGCGGCCCGGTGACGATCAACCCGGCCAGCCGCCCGTCGGGCCGCCCGCGCAGGGTGGCCAGCAGCGCCGGCAGCAGCGCGCCGACCATGACGGCCAGGGCGGGGATCGCGGTGCCCGCGACGTCGGGCTTCACCCGCGGCCTCCTTCATGCGGGCCTCCTTCATGCGGGCCTCCTTCGTGCGGGCCTCCGTCATGCGGGCCCTCTGCGGGCGGGTCGCCGATCAGGCCGGTGCGCCGCAGGCTCCGTTCGAACGGCGACGGGCCGGTCAGGCGGTGCACGCGCAGCAGTCCGCGTTCGGGGTCGACGCCGCCGACGTAGGCGCCGGGGGAGGCCGACATCAGCAGGGTCGCGGCGCCGCGTCCGGCGGGGCCGGGCGGGCAGCCCTGCGCCGTCCAGGATCCGCCGGACGCGCCGCGCGCGGTGACGCGGGCGGTGTCGGCGACGATCTGGCCGGGCAGCCGCGCCAGCGGCGGGAGGAGCCGGACCGGCGCGACGGGACGGGACGGGCCGCCTTCGGGGCGGCGGGCGGTGCCGGTGGTGGTCCCGGTGGTGAGCAGGGCGCGGCGCGCGGCGACGGCGGCGGCTGCGCCCGCGGCGGCCGTCAGCGCTCCGACCGCGATCTCGGTGAGGGAGATCGCCGACACCAGAGCCAGGTACAGCGCCAGCAGCACCGTCCACCAGGCCAGCGGCTCCGCGGCGCGCCGGGCGGGGCCGGGTCGCGGCGCGTCCGGCGGCTCATCGGGTGGCATGGCGTTCGGCATACCCGGAGCGAGGGTTCCAATCGTCGGCGCGGGCAGCCCGCCGCGTCCCGCGCTGCCCGGCCCGGCGGCTCCCGGGGGCGGCCCGGATGTTTGCGGTGGCCGGGTGGGGTAGCCCGTGTTACGGCCGACGAACGCGATTCCCCGCCGGTTCGGCAGCACGATCCCCCCGACGGAAGGACGGATGATGGAGACCCCCTCGGTCCCGGGCAACGGGTCCGGACAAGCGAGCAAGAACGTCAGCGGCGCGGCGGGCAAGGCGACGAGCAAGGCGACGGGCACCGCCGAGGCCGCGGGCACGGGCGCCAAGAGCACCGCGAAGGGCACCAAGGACACCGCGCAGAACACGGCCAAGAGCACGGCGGGCACCGCCAAGGACACGGCCGGCACCGCCAGGGACACGGCGAAGGGCGCCACGGGCACCGCGAAGGACACCGCGCAGGGCGTGGCGAAGACCGCGGGCACGGGAGTCGCGCGGGCCGGCGGCCAGGTGGCGGCGCTGCCCGGCCGCGTGGCCGGGGTCGCCAAGCTCCTCACGCTCGGCCGGTTCCTGCGGGCGGTGCCGGTGGCGGGCGCGGCCGTCGCCGGAATCGTCGTCGGGCGTTTGACCGCCCGGAAGCGCTGAACCCTGGCATCCCGGAAATCCTCCGGCGAGCGCGACGCCCCCGCGGAAAAAGTTCTGCGGGGGCGTCGCACGTGCCGGGACGGGCCTTTCGCCCTGACTCGTCCATGACCGGAACCAGATCTCCTGTTTAGGGAGGTTGAGGGGGGTACATCGGGGTTCATGCTTCACCCCCAAACGGGTCAACCCCGAGAAGGAGCGATCACATGACTGGGCCGGTCGCCCAGCAGACTTCGGGCAGCAATGTCGTACAGCGCGGCGGCTCGGGCAGCGGCCTCGCCGACGTGGTCGACCTGATCCTGGAAAAGGGTCTGGTCATCGACCTGTACGCGCGAGTCTCGCTGGTGGGAATCGAGATCCTCACGATCGACGTGCGGATCGTGGTCGCGAGTGTCGACACCTACCTGCGGTTCGCCGAGGCGGTGAACCGTCTGGACATCGCTCACGACGGCACCTCGCAGGGCCTGCCGGAGTTCGTTGGCGGAATGCAGGAGTCGGGCGCCAAGAAGAAGACGCGCGGTGCCCTGGAGGGAGCCCAGGAGCGGCTGAAGGAGACCTTCGGCGGCGACTCCGACGATGAAGAGGACGACAAGGAACCCGCGCGGCGCCGCTCGTCGCGCAAGAAGGAGGACGAGGAAGAATGAGCACGCCTCAGACCCCCGGCGGCTCTGAGGCCGGGGACCGGATCCCGCAGTACGTGTACGGGGTCACCCGGTCGGGCGCGTCGCTGCCACCGGACCTGGCCGGCCTGGACGACCGGCCGGTGTCGCTGATCGAGGACGGCGGCTCGGCCGCCGCGGTCGTCAGCGACCTGCCCGCCGACCGCGCCCTGGGCGAGCGCGCCGACCTGGTCGCGCACCAGCGGGTCCTGAACGCGCTGGTCGACGCCGGAACCGTCGTCCTGCCCTTCCGCTTCGGCGCCGCGCTCGCCGACCGCGGCGCGGTCGAGAAGGAACTGCTGGCCGACAACTCCGAACGCTTCGAGCAGGTCCTGGACCAGCTCGAGGGCCGCGTCGAGCTGCGCGTCAAGGGCACCTACGTCGAGGACGCGGTGCTGCGGGAGATCATGCAGAACGACCCCGAGGTCGCCGAGCTGTCGCAGCGGCTCCGGGAGGTCCCGGCCGACGCCGCCGACGCCGTCTACTACGACCGCGTCCGGCTCGGCGAGCTGATCGCGCAGTCGATGCAGCGGCTCCGGGAGAACGACGAGCAGGTCCTGCTGGACGGGGCCGCCTCGGCCGCCGAGGCGTTCACGCGCAAGACCCCGGCCAGGGAGGAGGACGTCCTGGACGCCTCGTTCCTGGTCCGCGCCGACCGCCGCGCCGCGTTCGAGGAGGCCGTGGAGAAGCTGGGCCAGCAGCACGGCGACCGCATCCGCATCCGGCTGATCGGGCCGCTGCCGCCCTACGACTTCGTACCGGAGGCGTAATACGCGATGGGATTCTTCAGCGGGCTGGTCACGGCGCCCCTGGCACCCGTCAAAGGCGTGATGTGGCTGGCCGAGACCCTCACCGAGCAGGCCGAGGCGCAGCTGTACGACCCGGGGCGGATCGCCGCGGAGATGCAGCAGGTGGCGGACGAGTCCGCCGCCGGCGAGATCACCGAGGAGGAGGCCGCCGAACGCGAGGAGGAGCTCATCCGCCGGCTGAACGAGGGCCGCGCCCGCGGCTACCAGCCCGGCGGCTAGGAGGCCGGTGATGTTGTCCGCGTCCAAGGCCGCCGAGATGGCGGTGGAGCACGTCACGGCGATGACCGGCCGCCGCGCCGAGAGCGTCGTGGGAATGGAGCGCACGGAGGAGGGCTGGCGCGTCACGGTGGAGGTCGTGGAGACCCACCGCATCCCCGACTCCGCGGACATCCTCGCGGTCTACGACACCGAGGTGGACGCCGAGGGGGAGCTGGTGAGCTACCGGCGCGCCGGCCGCTACTCCCGCGGACGAGTGGAGAGGAACTGAGCGGCTGTGAGTGAGATCTCCTGGACCGGCCAGCGATCCCCGTCGCGGTCGATGGCCGGGGAACGGCAGGGCGCCAACCTGGCCGACCTGCTGGAACGCATCCTCGACAAGGGGATCGTGATCGTCGGAGACGTCCGGGTGAACCTGCTGGACATCGAACTGCTGACGATCAAGCTTCGGCTGCTGGTCGCATCGGTGGACCGGGCCAAGGAAATGGGCATCGACTGGTGGGAACACGACCCGTCCCTGTCCTCCAAGGCCCGGCAGAAGGAGGTGGACGGCCAAGGCGACCGCGAGCAGCTGGAGGAGGAGAACCGGCGCCTGCGCGAACGCCTGGCCGCCCTCGAGGCGGGCGCCGACGGCGCCGCCGAACGGACCGGAGACGGGAAGGAGTCCTCATCATGACCGCCCCCGGGCTCGCCGGCCAGACCGCCGGCGCCCACGGCACCGCCGGCCCGTCCGACACCGGCGTCTACCTGTACGGGGTGGCGCGGGGCCTGGACCCGGCCGCCCTGGGCGACACCACCGGGGTGGCCGGAGCGCCGGTGCGCGGCGTGGCCGCCGCCGGGCTGACCGCGCTGGTCAGCACCGTCCGCCTCGCCGAGTACGGCGAGGCGGCGCTGCGCGCCAACCTGGAGGACCTGGAGTGGCTGGAGGCCACCGCCCGCGCCCACCACGACGTCGTCGACCGCGCCGCGCACGCCGCCCCGACCGCACCGGTGCGCATCGCGACCATCTACCGCGACGACGCCCGCGTCGCCGAGGTGCTCACCGACGAGGGCGGCCGGTTCACCGAGGTCCTGGACCTCATCGCCGGCCGCTCGGAGTGGGGCGTGAAGGCCTACGCCGATCCCGCGCTGCTGCGCGGCGACACCGGCCAGGACGCCACCGACCCCGGTGGGGGGCTCGCGCCGGGCGCCGAGCCCCCCACCGGCCCCGCCCCCGCGCACACCCCCGGCGACGCCTCGCCGGGCGGGGTGGGAACCGCGTACCTGCGGCGCCGGCAGCAGGAGCGCCGACGCCGCGCCGACGCCGGGCGCCGCGTCGGCGAGCAGGCCGACGCGGTGCACGCCGAACTCGCCGACCACGCCGTCGCGTCCCGGCACCACCCGCCGCAGGACCCGCGGCTGTCGGGCCGGGACGGCACCCAGATCCTCAACGTCGCCTACCTGCTGGACGAGGAGCAGGTGGAGGGGTTCCTCGCGGTGACCCGCGCGGCCGCCGAGAAACTGGCGGGCATCGAGGTGGAGGTGACCGGGCCCTGGCCGCCCTACTCCTTCATCGAGCCGGGGGAGGTGTGACCGCCGTCCTGGACCAGGGCCGCGACGCCCCGATGCAGCGGATCGCGCTGGTCGACCTCCTGGACCGGCTCCTGGCCGGCGGCGTCGTCATCACCGGCGACCTGGTCATCTCGATCGCGGGCGTGGACCTGGTGGAGGTGTCCCTGCGGGCACTGATCACCTCCGTCCGCGACGAGCTGCTGCCCGAGGAGGAACGACCATGAGCCGACCCGACCGCGACACCCCCGACCGCGACACCCCCGCGCGCGGCGACCGCGAGCGGGGGACCCGCGAACCGGTGAGCGGGGAGGTGTCAGTGCACGACCCCGCCCCGGGGGACCCGTTCACCGACGACATCCTGGCCGGACGCACCGAATCCTCCGGGGACGCCCCGGTGCGCGCCGCGCCCGTGCGGGAGGCGGACCTGCGGGAGCGCTCCTCCCGCACGATGCAGCGGCTGCGCTCGGACCCCGAGACCGTCGAGCGCGACCTGGTGAAGCTCGTCCTGACCCTGGTCGAACTGATCCGGCAGCTCATGGAGCGGCAGGCGCTGCGCCGCGCCGAGGGCGGCGACCTCACCGACCAGCAGGTCGAGGACCTGGGCCTGGCGCTGATGCGCCTGGACGAGGCCATGACCCGGCTCAAGGACCACTTCGACCTGGACGACCACGACCTCAACCTCGACCTGGGCCCACTCGGCCCGCTCCTGCCCGACCACTGACCCGCCCCGCCCCGCCCGGCACCGGTCACCGCGGGGCGGCGGTCACCGCGGGTTCACAGCGGTCGCCTTGAAGAAGGTGTAGTGGAACGTGCCTTCGGGGCCCGCCGCGCGGCGCAGGTCGGCCACCGCCCGGTCGAAGTCGGCCGGGGTGGCCAGCCCGGCCGCGACGGCCTCGTCACGGACCGACTCGATCATCGCGGTGAAGGTGTCGCGGGTGAAGGCCCGCGCCAGCTCGGGCCGCGCCCCGTCGGCGTAGACCGTCCGCGGGACGACCTCCACCCGCCCGTACCCAGCCTCGCCCAGCAGCGGCCCCAGCCGCCGCCCGAGCAGCGCGTCACCGCCCGCCGCCGCCTGCAACGCGACCTGATGGGCGATCGCGGCGCGCGCGTGCGCGCTGTCGGGGTGGAAGAACGCCGACCCGTGGTCGCCCTCGATCACGGTGAGGGTCCCCCAGGCCGCAGCACCCGCCGCAGCGCCACCAGCGCACCGCGCGGGTCGGGCACGTGCTCCAGCACGAAGCACACGAACACGTGGTCGAACGCCGCGTCGGGGAACGGCAGGTCCCGCAGGTCGGCGCACCGCCACCGCACCCGCGCCGCCGGGAACGACGCCCGCACGCGGGCGCGGGCCTGGTCCAGGGACGCGGGTGACAGGTCCACGGCCGTCAGCCGCATGCCGGGGGAGCGCGCCACCAGGTGCACCGTCTGCGCCCCGACACCGCAGCCGGCCTCCAGCACCCGGCTGCCCGCCGGGTAGGCGGTCCCCTCGTGCAGCAGCGCGGCCAGCGCGTCGGCCTGGTCGCCGAGCCGCCGCGCCTCCCGCCCCGAGTACCCGTGCACGTAGCCGCCGGCCGTCATGCTCTCCGACGTGCTCTCCGTCGTGGTGTCCATGGGTCCACCGTGGCCGCACAATGGCCTGATGGACAGATCCAAAGACGGCGAACACGACGGGTCCATAACGCGCGGGTCGGACTTCCTGCAGCTCGACCCCGCCGACGCCCCGCCCGGCGGGCTGGCCGACTGGCTCGCCGGACGGCTCCGCGACGCCGTCGCCGACGGCCGCCTGCCCGTCGGCGCCCGCCTGCCCGCCACCCGCGTCCTCGCCGCCGAACTGCGCGTCTCCCGCGGCGCCGTCACCGAGGCCTACCAGCGCCTCGCCGACGAGGGCCACCTCGCCGGACGCGGCCGCGCCGGCACCATCGTCGTCGCGGCACCCCTCACCCCGGCACCCCCCGCCCGGCCCCCGCACGGCATCACTGGGACCGCTGGCACCACCGGTGAGGCCTCCGCCCCGCCGCCGGCCCCCGCGCCGTTCCCGCCACGGCCCGGCGCGGACGTGTTCGACGTCCTGCGCGACCAGCCCGCCCGCATCGACCTGTCACCCGGACTGCCCGACCTGGCCGCGTTCCCCCGCGCGGCCTGGCAGCGCGCCGAACGCACCGTCCTGCGCGACCTGCCCGCCACCGGCCTCGGCTACGGCGACCCCCGCGGCACCCCCGCACTGCGCCTCGCCGTCGCCGCGTGGCTCGCCCGCTACCGCGGCATCCGCACCGACCCCGCCGGCATCGTCATCGTCGCCGGCACCGCCCAGGCGCTCGGCCTCATCACCCGCGTCCTGGCCCGCGACGGCATCGACCGGATCGCCGTGGAGGACCCCGGCTCCCTCGGCGTCCGCCAGCATCTGGCGCACTGGGGGATGGGCACCCCGCCCGTCCCGGTCGACACCGCCGGGATCCGCGTCGACCGCCTGCGCGCCACCGGCGCCCCCGCCGTCCTGCTCACCCCCGCCCACCAGTTCCCCACCGGCGCCGTGCTCGGCGGCGACCGCCGCCGCGACCTCACACGCTGGGCCGCAGAAGGCGGCCTGGTCATCGAGGACGACTACGACGCCGAGCACCGCTACGACCGGCCCCCGGTCCCCGCACTGCGCTCCCTGCTCACCGACCGCGCCTACTACGCCGGAAGCGTCTCCAAACTCCTGGCCCCCGCCCTGCGCATCGGCTGGATCCTGCCGCCGCCCCGGCACCTGGACGCCCTCGTCGCCGAGAAACGCTTCGCCGACCTCGGCAACGCCGCCCTCCCGCAACTCGTCCTCGCCGAGCTGATGAACTCGGGGGAGATGGAGCGCACCCTGCGGCTGCTGCGGCGCCGCCACCGCCGCCGCCGCGACACGATGATCGAAGCCATCGCCGCGCAGCTGCCCGCGGCGGCCGTGCACGGCGCCGCCGCCGGCCTGCACCTCACCGTCACCTTCCCCGGCCGCCTCCCCGACGGCCTGCACGACACCGACCTCGCCGCGGCGGCGCTGGAACTCGGCGTCAAAACCCACCCGCTGTCATGGCACGCGCAACGCCCCCACCCGCCCGGCCTGGTCCTCGGCTACGCCGCCGCCCCCACCTCGGCCATCCCCGACGCCATCGCCGCCCTCGCCCGCGCCCTCCACCACCTCACCACCGGCACCGGCCGCCGCGGCGGACATCAGGCCGCCACCGCCCGGGACGCCAACAACTCGGCCCCCCACAGGTCACGGTAGGCGCCCGCCACCGTGAGCAACTCCTCGTGCCGGCCCCGCTGCACCACCCGCCCCCGATCCAGCACCACCACCTCATCGGCCGACCCCAGCGCCGCCAGCCGATGCGTCACCAGCAGCAGCGTCCCCCCACCGGGAGCCTCCAGCAGCCCCCGCGTCACCTCGTCCGCCACCACGGGATCCAGCCCCTCCGCCGGCTCGTCCAGCACCAGCACCGGCGGATCGGCCAGCAGCGCCCGCGCCAGCAGCAGCCGCTGCCGCTGACCACCCGACAGGCCGCGCCCACCCGCCCCCACCACCGTGTCCCACCCGTCCGGCAGCGCCCGCACCACCTCGGCGAACCGCGCCCGCTCCGCCGCCGCCCACAACCGCGCCTCATCCGCGTCCGGACACGCCAGCAGCAGATTCGCCCGCACCGACGCCGCGAACACATGCGCGTCCTGCGCCAGCCCCCGCACCGCCGCCCGCACCTCCCCAGGCGCATACCCGCCCACATCCCGCCCACCGAGCAACACCGCGCCCGACACCACCGGCACATCACCCGACACCGCCGCCAGCAGCGTGCTCTTGCCCGCCCCGCTCGCCCCCACCACCGCGACCCGCCGGCCCCGACCCACCCGCAGATCCACCCCGTCCAGCGCCACCCCGCGCCCGTAGTCGACCCGCACCCCCAGCAACTCCACCTCCAGCGGCCCCCGCGGCACCGCCACCGCACCCGCCGGGCACGGCGCCGGGGGAGCGGCCAGCACCGCCCCGACCCGCCGCACCGCCGGAACCACCTCCCGCAACCGCTGCGCCGCACCCGCCAGCGGCAGCACCGACTCCACCGCCACCAGCGCCGTCAACGCCAGCACCGCCGAACCCACCTCACCCACACCCGCACCCAGCCCCACCCACACCACCGCCGCGACCGTCACGCCCTGCACCACGAAACCGGCCGCACCCACCACCGCCGACACCCGCGCCGCCGACCGCTCCGCCCGATCCAGCCCCCGCACCGCACCCCGCGCCCGCTCCCCGAACCGGGCCGACGCACCGAACATCGCCAGATCCCGCGCACCCTCCAGCACGTCCAGCGCCCGCACCGCCAACACCTCACGACCGTCCGCCATCCGCGCCGCCGCGCGCCCACCGGCCACCGCCGCCGCCCCCGGCAGCACCACCCCCGCCACCAGCAGACCCACCGCCAGCACCACCGCCGCCGGCGCCTCCACCAGCGCGCACACCCCCACCCCGGCCGCACCGCACACCACCGACGCCGCCACCGGCAGCACGCACCGCAGCAGCAGATCCTGCACGGCGTCCACATCCGACACCATCCGCGTCAACGCGTCACCGTCCCGCACCCGCCGCGCCCCCGGACGCGCCGCCGCCAACGCGTCGAACACCCGCCCCCGCAACTCCGCCAGCACCCGCAACGCCGCGTCATGCCCCGCCAGCCGCTCCACATACCGCAGCGACCCCTTCGCCAACGCGAACCCCCGCACCGCCACGATCGCCACCGACAAGGCCGCCAACTCCGGACGCTGCGACGCCCGCGCGATCAACCACGCTGCCGCCGCGACCAACCCCAGCCCGCACAGCTCCGCCGCCGCCCCCGCCACACCCGCCGCCACCAGCCGCACCGCGTGCGGACGCACCGCACCCCACACCCCCCTCACGCCGCCTCCTCACCCACACGACCACCCGCCGCCGCGCACACCCGGCCGCCCTCCAGCCGCACCACCCGATCCGCCGCCCGCAGCAACGCCGGACGATGCGCCACCAGCACCGCCGTCCGCCCCGCCAGCAACCGCACCGCCGCATCCACCAGCACCCGCTCACTGTGCAGATCCAGCCGCGCCGTCGGCTCGTCCAGCAGCATCACCGGCCCCCCCGACAGGAACGCCCGCGCGATCGCCAGCCGCTGCCGCTGCCCCGCCGACAACCCCGCACCGCCCTCACCCAGCACCGTCGCCAACCCCTCCGGCAACTCCCCGACGAAATCCGCCGCGGCCGCCCGCACCGCCTCCTCGACCCGCTCCACCCCAGCACCCGGATCACCCAGCCGGACGTTGTCGGCCACCGACGCCGCGAACAGATGCGGACGCTGCGGCACCCACCCCACACGCGCCCGCCACGCCTCCCCGTCCAACTCCGCCAGATCCACCCCGTCCACCAGCACCCGCCCCGAATCAGGGGCCACCAAACCCGCCAGCACCAGCAGCAACGTCGACTTGCCCGCCCCCGACGGCCCCGTCACCGCCACCCGCTCACCCGGCCCCACCCGCAACGACACCCGATCCAACGCCGCCCCGGCCGCACCCGGATACCGGACCGTCACCTCCTCCAGCACGATCCCCGGCGCCCCCGCACCCACCACCACCCGGCCCCCGAACCCCGAAACCGGCGACGCGTCCAGCACCGCGAACACCTCCCGCGCCGCCGCCACACCCTCCGCACTCGCATGGAAACGCTGCCCCAGCGCCCGCAACGGCAGATACACCTCCGGCGTCAACACCAGCACCAGCAGACCCGTCACCAGCGCCATCTCCCCGCCCAGCAACCGCAACCCCACCGGAACCGCCACCAACGCCACCGACAACGCGCACACCAGCTCCAGCACCAGCGACGACAGGAACGCCACCCGCAGCGCCCGCACACTCGCCCGCCGATGCTCACCCGCCAGCTCCCGCACCACCACCGACTGATGACCGGTCCGCCCGAACGCCCGCAACGTCCCCAACCCCGCCACCACGTCCCGGAAATGCCCGCCCAGCCGATGCAGCAGCCCCCACTGCCGGCCCGTCAAAGCCGCCGTCCGCATCCCCACCAACGCACCGAACACCGGCACCAGCGGAACCGTCACCGCCACCACCAGCGCCGACGCCCAATCGGCCGCCACCAGCCGCACCAGCACCACCACCGGCACCACACACGCCGCCACCACCTGCGGCACATAACCCGTGAAGAACGGATCGACCGCGTCCAACCCCCGCGTCAGCAACGTCACCCGCGCCCCCGCATCACCCGCCTCCCTCTCCAGCAGCGCCCCCCGCAGATCCCGCTTCACCCGCGCCGCCGCCCGGCCCGCCACCAGCGCCACCACCCACGCCAGCACCGCCCGCCCGGCCACCACCACCGCCAGCCACGGCAACGGCCCCGCATCCAGACCCGCCACCGCCCGCACCAGCAACTCCGCCTGCACCACCAGCAGGACACCCTGCCCCGCCGCCAACACCACCAGCAGCACCATCACCCGGCCGGCGACCAACCGCAGCAAACGCCGCTCGACACCCTTCACCCCGACCCGCCTACAGGTACGAGGGCGACTCCACACGCCCCCGGAACGTCCACCACACCAGCGCCTGCGACGCCAACAGCAACGGCAGCACCACCACCGTCACCACCGCCGTCATCGTCAGCCCCGCACCCTCCGCCACGACCCGCGACCACTCCACCTGCACCCCGGCCACCACCGGCGCCCCCGCCATCACCAGCGCCGACAACCCGTACCGCGCCGGAACCCGCCCGGCACGCTCCGCCAGCCCTGCCGGAAGGCGCCAACGAGCGAAACCCGCACCATGCCAGGCGAACAGCGCCGCCAACGGCAACCCCGCAACACTCCCCACACCCAGCCCGCCACCGGCCAGCACCGACCCCAGCACCGACCCCCACGCCAGCGCCAGCGCCCAGCTCCCCGCCACGATCGCCGCGTCCCACACACCACGCCACGCCGCCGCGTCCACCCGGCCCCGCAACCACAGGCCCATGTCCCGCACGACCCACCCGAACAGCAGCACCGCGAACAGCGGATACAGCTCCTCCACCAGCCCGTGCTCCAGCCCCGGGAACGCGCCCGCCACCAGGCCCGCCGCCGCCACCAGCCACACCTCGTTGCCCAGGAAGAACGGCGCGAACGACGCGATCACCAACCGCCGCTCCCGCTGGTCCCGCCCCAGCCACGGCAGCAGCATCCCCACCCCGACATCGGCGCCCGCCAGCACCAGATAGCCGGCCGAGAACACCGCCAGCAACACCACCGCGAGAGAATCCATCACCAGGCTCCAGTCAGAACGTCGGGCTCATCAACGGCGCGGCCGGCTCCGCCGGGGGAGAGGCACCCAGCCCCGCACCCTCCGGCCCCCGCCGCGCGAACCGCGCCAGCAGCCACGCGTTCACCCCGAACAGCACCGCGAACAGCACCGAGAACGCCACGAACGACACCGTGATCGCCCCCGACCCCACACCCGGCGACAACGCGTCCCGCGTCTTCAGCACCCCGTACACCATCCACGGCTGCCGCCCCACCTCACGGAACACCCACCCCGCCAGCATCGCCACATACGGCAGCGGCACCGCCGCGATCATCAGCACGTGGAACACCCGCCCCCGCACCAGCCACCGCCCGAACGGGAACTTCACCAACGCCACCGCCGCCACCAGCAGCATCAGCAACCACACCGTCACCATCACCGCCTCGCCGACCCCCGCCAGCACCGGCGCCCGATAGTCGTCCGGCCCGAACCGCGCCGTGAAATCCGCCACCGCGGCAGCCGCCTCATGCCCACCCGTCTTCGTCGGCTGCGCGTACTGGAACTGCATCCCGCCGAACACCACCACCGGCATCACCGACACCATCACCGTCAGCAACCCGATCCGCATCGACCGCCGGAAGAACTCCACCTCCGACGTCCGCCGCAGCAGATGAAAACCACTCACCCCCGCCATGAAGAACCCCGCCGTCAGCAACCCCCCGAACAGCACATGGAAGAACGCCAGCAACGCCGTCGGATTCGCCAGCAGCGCCCCCACGTCGTCCAGCCGCGCCACACCGTCCACCATCACGAACCCCACCGGACGCTGCAGCCACCCGTTCGCCACCAGCACGAAGTACGCCGACAGATACGCCGTCAACGTCACCACCCAGATCAGCGCCAGATGCACCCACCGGTTCAGCCGATCCCACCCGAAGATCCACAACCCCAGGAACGTCGACTCCACGAAGAACGCCACGATCGTCTCCAGCGCCAACGGCGCCCCGAACACGTTCCCCGTCACCCGCGACAGCCCCGACCAGTTCAACCCGAACTGGAACTCCATCACCAACCCGGTGACGATCCCCACCGCATAGTTGATGACATACAACTGCCCCCAGAACCGCACCATCCGCGCATGCACCGCACTGCCCGACACCACCGCACGCGTCTGCGTCAACGCCACCAGCGTCGCCAACCCCAGCGTCAGCGCCACGAACAGAAAATGCGTGCCGGCCGTCAACGCGAACTGCACCCGCGCCAGAACCAGCGGGTCCGCACCCATCAGCACACGCTCCAAGAATCGATCCGCAACGACCCCACGATCCTCGGCCCGCACCCGCCACCCGCGAATCCGGCGAGAGCGTTCAACCGCCATGCGCCTTTCGCGTACCGACCACCCGCCGCCTACGCCTCCGGATGTACACCGCCGCACCAAGCCCCCAACCCCAGCACGACCGCAACCCCCAGCTACGGCAGCGCCGCCACCCCATCAACACCCGGCCCCGCCCACCGCGACCCCGCGCATAGCCCGCGACGGTGGACTGCACCACCAGCACCGTCGCCCGCGCCCCGCCACCCACCCGCCCCTGCAACCGCGCGCCCGCCGCCATTGCCCAATCGACGACTCGGTCCACTTCGAAGAGCAGGCTGACACCTCCAGTCGCCTGCACCCACTCCAGCGCCCGGCGCTCCGCGACGAGCTGCTCGCCTACGCGCGGACCGGCGACACCGCGCACATCTCCGAGATGTTCCGCCCGGTGCGCGGCAACCAGCACATCCTGGACGTCCTCTAGGTCCAACACGCCCACCGTCTGCGCATTCACGACGGCGCGTTCTCCGCGATGGACCTCACAGCCCGCCACCCCCGCACCGGCGACTGCCGTCCACGGTCAAGTTCCTGGGCCAAACCCTTACGTCCGCCGGCGAACCCCAACGCGACCTGCAGCGGGAAACGACCTACGACGGACTGCGCGCCGCCCAAGCCAAGGTCAACCGGCGCGGCCGCAGACACCGCCAGCGTCCGCTCCGCCTACTCCGCCGGAACCTCCATCGCCGCCCTCGCCCGCCAGCACCGAGTCGCGCCGTTGCGCCATCCGAACCGCCGTCGCCGACCTGCTGCCCAACCACATCCTCGAAGCCCGTCAAGGGCGCCCCAGCCAGGGCCGACACCGAGTGCCGGCCACGTCGACATGCCCGGCAAGGGTCGCCGACCTCCTGCGCGCCGCCGACCGACGACACCGAAGAGGCCGCGCTCGACCCTGGCCAGGCCCAACGGCGCGGCCAGTGCTACACCCTGCGCATCAACGCCTCGCCCACCGTGCACCACCAACTCCTGGGCCGCCCAGCGCAAAGCCCACCGCGAGTACGCCAAGCGCGTCAACGCCCTCCCGGCCGCCACACCCTGACCCAAGACCACGACCTCAGCAACGGACGCACTCGCAGCTAACCCCTGGCGCCTACTGCTGATGGCTGCACTCGGCCTCCTCGCGGGCCGAAATGACGCTAGGGCTTCGATATCAGAAGCGCTAGCGGGTGTCTTCGGAATCGGCGGGGGAGAGGGTCGCGGCCCACTCTTCGGACCACCGGACGAGCGGGCGCAGCGCGCGGCGGGCGCTGTGGCCCAGCTCGGTGAGGGCGTAGGTGGTGTCCGGAAGTTGCTCGACGACGGCGGCGTCGAGCAACTCGGTCAGCCGTTGCCGCAGCACGCTGGAGGACATGTTGTCGCAGCGCTCCTGCAACGCACGGAACCCGACCGGCCCGTCTCGCAGTTCCCAGACGATCCGCAGGTTCCACCTGCGGCCGAACAGGTCGAGGGCGGCCATCAGTGGCCGGCCGGTGCTCGACCCTCGGACCGCCCGTCCCGGCCTGGGTGCCGCCATCCGTCGTACCGTCCCATCTTGCTGCTTCGATATCCGACACACTATCGTGGATCCCAACGATTCGATTTCCGAAGCACTGAGCGAGGCTTCACCGGGACACGAACCGGCAGCCGCGGGCGGCAGAGCCGAACCAGGCCGTATCGGCACGTCCTCACAAGCGCCTGGCGCTCCGGTCTCCGGGATCGATCGATCTGAGTGTCATTTCGAAGTCGGACACGTCCGGCCGAACACAGGAGGTTTCCATGACTAAGGGCTACTGGGTCAGTGTCTACCCCGCCAATTCCGACCCTGAGAGGCTGACTGCCTACGACAAGCTGGCCGGTCCGGCTGTCCAGGCTGGGGGCGGGCGGGTCCTGTCCCTCCTCCCGTCCCGTGGCGGTCGAGTCGTCGCCTACGAGGCCGGGATCACGCAACGCGTCGTTCTGATCGAGTTCGACAGCTTCGAAAAGGCCGTCGCGGCATACGAGAGCGAGGCATACCAGAAGGCGCTGGCGGCCTTCCCCGACGGCGTCGAGCGCGACTTCCGCATCATCGAAGGCATCGATTGACCGGCGGGCCCAGCCATCGCTGAGCATCCGTCACCCGATACGCACGCCACCGGCGGTGCGTCATCATCCACTATCCGGTGCAGGACGGCACCGGATGAGACAGGACGGTACGCTCCGCGACGCGTTCGGTCGGCTGTTGCGGCCAGGCCCGGCTATCGGCGGACGCCGTTCGCGGTTGCCGGTTCGTTGAGCGTCACTTGAGCGTCGAAGGTGGGTCGATGTCCTGGCCGGATGTCACGGTGGTTGATGCGTGCGTGCGGCGCGACGGCCGGGGCGGTAGCCCCACGTCCGTCACCGACGACGACCCGGCGGCGACGGACGCGGACCGGCGTGCGGTCGCGGCTGCGGCCGGCACCTCGCACGCGGCGCTCCTCGGCCCGCGGCGGACGCCGGACGGCGCCTGGCCGATCCGGTTCTTCACCGCCACCGCCGAACTGTCCGGCTGCGGCCACGGCACCGTTGCCGCGCAGGCCGTCCGGTTGACGCGCACCACGCTGAACGAACTGAACGACCGCCAACACACGGGCAGGCGTACGTTCGACACCGTCGCGATCCGCCGCCCCGCCGGCATCGAGGCGTGGTTCGACCAGGGCCTCGTCGCGCTGCGTCACCCGGCACAGGACGAGCGCGCCGCGATCAGCGCCGCGCTCGGGCTCACCGCGGACGACCAGCATCCGACCGACGCGCCACGGATCGCCGCGCCTGGCGCCCCACGCATGCTGGTACCGGTCCACGATCGGTCGGCGCTGCTCCGGGTCCGCCCGCACTTCGGCAGGCTGACAGCGGCGTGCCAGCGGTACGGGCTCCTCGGCTGTTTCGTGTACGTCCCGCCGGTGGGCGACCGGCCGGGTGCGGCGCGGATGTTCGCGCCAGCGATCGGTGTCGACGAGGACGTCGCCAATGCCAACAGCACCGGTTGCCTTGCCGCCCACCTGCTCGACACGACGGGGGCACGGACGGTCGCGATCGAGGTGGAGCAGGGTGACGCCCTCGGTCGACCGGCCAGCGTGCTCGCCTCGGCCCGACGCGGGCCGGCGGGCATCACGACCCGGGTCGGCGGGTTGGCGGTGGTCCGTGACGGACCCAGAGGCGACGACTAGACCGTCCCCCTCTGCGATCCGCGATGGGCTGGGGCTGTCCGCCAGAACCCGGTCCGATCCTTCTCGCGGGCCAGCCCGCGCCCGCCAGCGGGGGAGCGGCCACCAGCAGCAACCGCCGCGAGAGCACAACTGCCCGCAAACCGGACGGCAGCTCTAGCGCGAAGGCCCTGACCGACCGGATCACCAGCGACGACGAGACGGCGGCGGGGGAGAGCCCGGTCTCGGTGAACAGCGCCGCGTACACCGAGTACAGAAGGACGAGATCCTCGAGGAACGCGCAGCCGTACAGCCTCCGCGCGAGCCTCGCCTCAGGTGAAGATCAATGTCGTCGGCGCATGCCCGCACTCTGACCGGAGCGAGTCCGCCCCCGCGCCAGGAGAACGACGGGGGAGAGGACCCGGCCGAGCACGAACATCGTCACTCTCTGTAACGAACCTCGCTGACCTCACGCACCCGCAGGGGAGCGGCCGAAGAGCGCCAGCAAGCGCGCCTGGTCGTCGGCGTCCTCGGGGACCGCGACCTCGGGCCCCAGCATGCCCGCCTCACGACCGCCGGGCGCCATCCGCCGCGCGGTCTCCAGCGCGGGAGCGACCAGATCGGCGTCGAAGACGACCCGCTGCCCGGTGGCCTGGGCCAGATCCCACGCGTGGACGAGCAACTCCAGCGGATAACCCTCCAGCCATTCGCCCAACGTCATCTCCAGCCCGAGAGCCAACCGCACAGGAAGCGCCAGCGCCTCAGGCGTCAGCTCGGCCGTCATCCGCGCCCGCACCTGCCGCCAGGACGCCAGCGGATCCGCGCCGGCGACCTCGCGCCAGTCCGGATCGTCCTCAGGCAGCGGACGCCCGGCGGCCCGCATCTCGACCACCAGCAGCCCGGCCGTCACATGCCCGGCCACGTCGACCGCCGCCCAGCCCTCGCACGGCGAGGGGGACAGCCACCGATCCGCGGGCGTCGCGGCCAGCACCGCCTCGAAGACGTCCAACGCGCGAACGAACCGCTCCGGTACCACCCGAACCACCTCTACTTAACATAATGTTCATTATCGACCAACGATCAGACCTGTAGGAAGCGGGCGATCGACGCATTATTGTCGCTCGCCAGCGATCACGGCCATTGTCGCGGTACTTGGCCAACTAGTTGGCCAAGGATCACGGGATTGGCCACCTTTCGTGGCGAGCCACCATCACAACAACTCCGGTTGGCAGGCGGCAGTCAGCACGAACCCGCCGGTGAGATGGGCGCGGTTCGCCGAGACTTGTAACCCGTCCTTGTCTGCCAGTCGGGCGAACGGCACCATCCCCAGCGCCAGGACTCCGAGCACCGCCGCCAAGACCATCAGCCATGCCCACCAAGCCTTGCTGTTACGCATGGTCGCGATCCTGGTCCCGGCCCCGCCTGCTGGCGGCTGAAGTCCACAATCCGCCCGTGCACGTGCCCGATCAAGCGGGCATCGAGGCGAGCGCTGCCATCCCTCTATGCTGGCCGACCGATGCCGACCGGTTGGAAGGCGCCTACCAGGAGCGCCACAGTGTGCGGTGAGAGAGCGACTGAGCCCCTGATAGCGATCAGTGTCTAGTAGGTGAGACAAATCAGCGAATGCCTCGTGATCAACGAGTCTGCCTCAGGTTCGAAGAGCCACAATTATGCGGCGCATTCACGCGGTGCGCGCCGCGCGCTCGGCTAGGTCGATCCAGAAGCGATCCTCGCCGCGAGCGCGTCCGTCGCGAAGGCCGCCGTTGGCGAGGATGACCCGACGGGACGGCTCGTTGTCGACGGCGCACGTCAGCAGAACGCGCTCCAGGCCGAGCCGGCGAGATTCGGCCAGTCCCGCCGCGAGCATCCGCGTGGCGTGGCCTCGCCTCCGCCACGGGAACACGACGTGATACCCGATATGTCCGCCGACCTCGGCGAGCTCCGGCGTCAGGCGATGCCGAACGATCAGCGTCCCGATGTAGTGCTCGCCCGAGACGTACCAGAACGTCGTGGACGGGACGCCCCAGCGTTCCCGGACACCGCGCCGCCGCTCCACGAACGCCTCGAAGTCCCGGTCGGCCTCGTCCATCCAGTCCATGGGATCGCCGGTCGCCAGATGGTCGGCCCTCTCTCCGGCCAGGAACGACTCGCGCACCTCAGCCGTGGGCGGCACCAGGCGCGGCGGCTCCGCGAGATCATCCACCGGGCCAGTCTGACCCAAGTTCGGTGCCGACGGAAACGGCTCGATCTCCGGTCAGGGCGCGAACGCCTGGGCGACGGCAAGGCTGTCCTCGTAGACGTGGTGCCGGACGACCAGACCGTCCTCGACCGTGAGGTGCAGCGCGAACCGGGCGCGATAGGCGCGCCCGGTCGACCTGGCCGTCAACCGGATCTCGCCGAGCACCACCGCGTCATCGCCGTCCACCAGGATGCGCTCCACCCGCGTGTCCGCCTTCTCGGGCACGTGATGCCCGGCGATCTGCCGGTAGTGCGCGGCGGCATCGGCGCGACTGGACCGGTGCCGGATCCAGGGCGTGGCGGCACGGCCGTGCTCCGCCTCGGGCCAGTCCAGCTTCCAGTCGCTGCGCTCGGCGTACATGGCGGCGATCCGCTCGGGGTCGCCTTCGCCGATCCGGCGCAGCAGCTCCTCCACGACGGCGCGCGTGCTCGTCGGCGTCCTGGGTTCGGACATGGTCGACCTCCGGTGATGCGGGTTCGGCTCGACCTCCGACCTTGCCAGCGCCGGCGATGCCGAGGCGATGACCTCCCACGTCATGGATAACGCCATCTCTCCTCCGCGCGAGGTTTCGCCCCCTTTCGCCCCTAAACCGTACAGAAGCTAGATTCTGTCCGGTTTGAGGAACGCGGTCGGATCGCTGCTGCGCCGTCCGTGCGGGCCGATGAGTTTCCCGGCGGGTTCGGGTCATCACCTGGGTGGGGTGTACCACCTGCCCGGAGGATGTGCCGGGTCGGCTCGGCTGCGTCAACGGCGCGGGGCCGGCCAAGGATCATGATCAAAGGATGTGACATGTTCGACCGTGAACCCGATGCCGAACTCGGGCCCTTCTCCTCTCCGGACGCGCAGGCGACGCCGTGGGCGTCGGCCCTGGCGGTGCTCGGTGAGGCGGAGGTGTTCTGGCTTTCCACGGTGCGGCCGGACGGGCGGCCGCACGTGACGCCGTTGCTGGCGGCTTGGAGCCTGGGCGGCATGTGCTTCACCACGGGTGCCCAGGAGCGCAAGGCGCACAATCTCGAGCACAATCCCCGGTGCGCGCTGACGACCGGCACGAATGCCCTGACCGGCGTGGACGTCGTCATCGAGGGCCTCGCGTCCGTGGTGGACGAGCGGTCGGATCGTGAACAGGCCGTCGCGGACTTCGAGCGGAAGTACGGCGCGCATCTGACCAGCCCTGAGGGCACCTGGTACGGGCTGGGCGAGGCCGTGGTCGCCGGTGATGTGAGGCTGTACCGAGTCGCGCCCACTGTCGGTTTCGCGTTCGGCAAGCTGCCGGTGGCCAGCCAGACCCGCTACACGTGGCCGAGCAGGTGACGGCGATGGCCTCACTGCAGCAGAAGGTTCAGAGCGTCCTTGACGAGCTCGTTGGCACCGGAGCCGAAACGGGGCTGCAGGTGGCCGTCCACCACCGCGGCGCTCTGGTCGCCGATGCCGTTTCCGGCGTGGCGGACGGCGAGACCGGGCGCGAGGTGACCTCGGAGACCCCGTTCTTCAGTTTCTCCGCCGGCAAGGTCATGACGTCGCTCATCGCTCACCTGCTCGTCGGGTCCGGTGCCGTCGGGTACGACATGCCGGTGGTCGACCTGTGGCCGGAGTTCGGTGCCCACGGCAAGGCGGCCGCGACCTTCCGGCACGTGCTCACGCATTCGGTAGGCGTGCCGGGGATGCCCCGGGGCGTCGGTCCCGGTGACCTGGCCGACTGGTCGCGGGTCTGCGCCGCGATCGCCGACGCCGAACCGAGGTGGCGGCCCGGGGCTGAGACGGGGTACCACTCGTTCACCTATGGCTTCCTGGTCGGCGAGGTCGCCCGCCGGGCCACGGGCAAGTCGATGCGGCAGCTCTTGCGTGAATGGGTCACCGCGCCGCTGGGCATCGAGGGCGACCTGTATTTCGGTGTCCCCCGAAGCGAGCTGGCCCGGCTGGCGCGGCTCGAAGACGCCGTGCCTCCCCCGGCCTCTCCCCCTGACGTTCCGCCTGGCGGCGATGCCTTTCTCGCGCCCTGGGAGTTGCAGCCGACTGCGGCCATGGGCAACAGCCACGAGATCCTCCAGGCGGACGTCCCGTCGGTCGGCACGTTCACCGCGCGGGGCATGGCCGCCGTGAACGCCGCGGTCCTGGACGGTCGGCTCGTCGGTTCACGTCAGTTGGAGGAGTTGACGGCGGTGGCCTTCGAGGGCACTGACCGGGTCTTCGGTAATCGCGTGCGGTTGGGGCTGGGCTTTCCGCTCGGCCGCATCGGTACGCGGCCGGATGAGACGCCTACCGCGTTCGGTTGGGTCGGTGGTGGCGGCAGCTACGTTTACGCCGAGGTCGCCACCGGTACGTCTTTCGCGTTGACCAAGACGCGTCTCACTCCCCATTTCGATACCGCGCAACGGCTCGCGGACCTGACCGCGTCGGTGCTCACCTGATGAGGTCGGTGAAGCGCAGGGCGTTGCGGACGGCGGCGCCGCCGGGGTCGTTGTTGAAGTAGACGTAGGCGTCCTGCTCTCCCCCGCCGAGCTCGTCCGCCCAGCGTTGGAGGGTCTCGTCGTCGTACTCCGGCCAGGGTTCGGCGGGCCCCTCGTGCAGGCGCAGGTAGAGCCAGTCGGTCGTGCGCCATAGGGGTGTCTGCGCCTCGCCGAGGCTGTCGGCCCAGCACAGGGCGGCGCCGTGGTGTTCCAGGGCGCGGCGGGTGTGGTCCGTCCACCAGGACGGGTGGCGGGGTTCGACGGCGACGCGGACGCCTTTCGGGAAGCGGCGCAGGCATGCGGTGAGGCGGTCGGTGTCGGCCTGCAGGGTGGGTGGGAGCTGGAGCAGGACGGGGCCGAGCCGCTCCCCCAGGCCGCGGGCGGCGTTCATGAGGCGCGCGACCGGTTCCGCCGGGTCTTTGAGGCGTTTCATGTGGGTGAGGTAGCGGCTGGCTTTGACCGCCATGACGAATCCGGGTGGGGTGTCGTCGCGCCAGTGCTCGAACGTTTCGCGTGTGGGGAGGCGGTAGAAGGCGTTGTTGTTCTCGACGGTGGCGAAGGTGTCGGCGTAGTGCCGCAGCCAGTGTCGTTGGGCGAGGCCGGGCGGGTACAGGACGTCGCGCCAGTCGGTGTACTGCCATCCCGATGTGCCGATGAGCACGGGCCCCCTCCCCTGTCCGGTGGACGCGTGCGGGTGGTCATACCCGTTTTCGGTGGGGTTCCAGGGCGCGGATGTAGTCGACGAGGCGGACGCCGATCTCGAAGGGGATGTCGGGGCCGGTGAGGTCGGTGTCGGGCCAGGTCTCGGAGATGCGGCGCCAGGTGGTGCGGCCGAGGAAGGGGCCGGTTTGGGGGTCGTCGCCGAGGTCGGCGCGCCATGCGGGTTCGGTGGTGAGCAGGTGGGTGAGGGCGGCCTGGTTGTCGGGTTCGGCGGGGTGTTCGGCGTGGAAGCCGATCTCGATGGCGTGGTGGTGGGCGCCGGGGGCGAGTGCGGCGGGGATGATCTGGGCTTCGTAGTGCTCGCGCTGGGGTGCGGGGTCGCCGAACCAGACTTTGACGCCGTTGTGGCGGACGTGGAGGTGGGGGTGGCCGAGGCGGGGTGGGGTGGAGCCGCGGACGATCTCGCTGATCTGGTCGAACAGTGCCCGGTCCCCCATGTTGTCGATCTTACGGGGGTTCTGTCGGTGGCGGGGGGTAGCGTCCGGCGGGTGCGTCCTGCCGATGTTCAGCGTGTGTCCGTGGCCGAGTGTGTGGATCGTTATGCGGAGATGGTGCGTGCGAAGGCGTCGACGGGTGCGCTGGCGCCGGCGTCGGCGGAGGTGTACGTGCGGGACGTGGTGACGTTCGCGGCGCTGGCGGGTGAGGGTCGGGTGCTGGACGATCTGACGGGCGAGGACGTGGATGAGGTTCTGCTCAGGTTCGCGCGCAAGCCCGATGAGCGGCGGCGTCGGGGGGCGCGGCCTGTGGTGGCGGGGGGTGCGCCGTTGCAGAGTGCGGCGTCGCAGGCGCGGTTCCGGCGTTCGGTGTCGGCGTTCTTCCGGCATGCGGTGGTGGCGGGGTGGGTGCAGTTGAATCCGATGCAGGCGGTGACGGTGCGGCCGAAGCAGCGGGGTGGGTTGCGGGCGGAGCGGCGTGCATTGACGGTGGAGCAGGCGGAGGGGTTGCTGGGGGCGGCGCGTGGGCTGGCGGAGGAGCCGGAGGCGGGGGCCGGTGGGGCGGGGGCGCGGCGGCGTGCGGATCAGCGGACGGAGTTGCGGGACGGGCTGGTCGTGTTGCTGCTGGCGGCGGTGGGGCCGCGGGTGTCGGAGTTGACGGGGGCGAATGTGGAGGATTTCTTCGTCAACGGGGGGACGCGGTATTGGCGGATCTTCGGTAAGGGTGGGCGGACGCGGGATGTGCCGCTTCCCCGTCCGGTGGTGGAGGTGCTGGACGCGTATCTGGCGGAGGGGCGGGGGCTGCTGGATCGGGGGCGGGAGCCGAAGGCGTTGCTGTTGTCGTGGCGGGGGCGGCGGTTGGCGCGGGGTGATGTGCAGGGTGTGATCGATCGGGTGCTGGAGCGGGTGGACGGGGGGCGGCGGCGGAGTGTGACGCCGCATGGGTTGCGGCATACGACGGCGACGCATCTGCTGGCGGCGGCGACGGACATGGATGCGGTGCGGCGGGTGCTGGGGCATGCGGATCTGTCGACGTTGGGCCGGTATCGGGATGAGCTTCCGGGTGAGTTGGAGGCGGCGATGCGGGTGCATCCGCTGCTGGGTCCGGTGGAGGGCCGGCGGGGTGGTTGAGGTGGGGCGGTTTTCAGCCTTGGCCGATGACGCGCACGGTCGGTGGGGTCAGGCGGCGTGGTTCGGTGGGGAGGGTGTCGCGGGCGTGGTTCCTGATGGTGATCAGTTGGTCGTCCCAGTGGGCGTCGCGGAGTTCGGTGTCCGTCATGCTGAGGCCGTCGGGGTGTTGTCCGATGGCGGCGAGGTGGGCGAGGTGGCCCCAGGCGAGGCGTTCGACTTTCCAGCCGGGCCAGGTGGTTTCCATCTGTGCGATGAGCCCTGGTGGGATGGTGTCGGTGGTCCAGTAGCGCAGGCGGCGGGCGGGTAGGTCGATGACCGCGCCGTCGGTCACGGCGTCTTCGGCGGCCAGGGGGAAGGGTGCGCCGGCGGCCAGGGTGGTGGGGAGGGATTCCCCGTGGTGTGCCAGTAGCGGGGCGATGGTGTTGGTCAGTTGCCAGTGGGTGAGGGTCGCGTCGGCGGTGATGACGCTGATGAGGCAGGTGGCGTGGGCGAAGGCGTCGGCGATCAGTTCGTCGTGGCGGACTGTGATCTGGTGGGCGTCCGGGTCCCAGTCGACGAACCAGTAGTCGCGTGAGGCAAGGTTCACTTCTACGGCCTCGGTCTTTGCGGGTTCGGTGGGGAGTTCGGGGAAGAGCAGGCGGCGGAGTTCGTCGTCTCCGCCCCAGGCGTGGGCGACGTCCCAGTCCTCCCAGCCCGGCGTCGCCGCCAGGCGCAGGGCCATGCTTTCGCGGTGGCTGACGCCCGCGGACGGCATGTTCAAGGCGCAGCTGTAGAACCGGTACCGGCGTGTGGGCAGGTCGAGGGCGATGCCCTGGCAGGACCGTGCCGTTTTCGGTGCTCCGTCGACGGGTCTGCCGTCGGTCAGGATCCGTTTCACGAGGTCGGCGCGGTCGTCGGCCCCTGTGAGGTGCCACCGGCCGTACTTCTCGTCCATCTCCCGGTGGGAGCCGTCGTCGAGGCGGAGGAGGTAGGCGGTCCAGCATCCCATGCGCGAACAGTACTGATCGTGGGCGTACCGGATCTGGTGGGCGCCGGACCGCGCCGCTCCCCCGCCTGTTCGGGTCAGGTTTCGAGGTAGGCGGCGAGGTGTTCGCCGGTGAGGGTGGAGCGGGCGGAGGCGAGCTGTGCCGGGGTGCCTTCGAAGACGATGCGGCCTCCGTCGTGGCCGGCGCCGGGGCCGAGGTCGATGATCCAGTCGGCGTGGGCCATGACGGCCTGGTGGTGCTCGATGACGATGACGGACTTGCCGGAGTCGACGAGGCGGTCGAGGAGGCCGAGGAGGTGTTCGACGTCGGCGAGGTGGAGGCCGGCGGTGGGTTCGTCGAGGACGTAGACGCCGCCGTCCTCGGCCATGTGGGTGGCGAGTTTGAGGCGTTGGCGTTCGCCGCCGGACAGGGTGGTGAGGGGCTGGCCGAGGGTGAGGTAGCCGAGGCCGACGTCGGCGAGGCGGCGCAGGACGCGGTGGGCGGCGGGTGTGCGGGCCTCGCCGGTGGCGAAGAACTGTTCGGCCTGGTCGACGGGCATGGCGAGGACGTCGCTGATGTTCTCGCCGCCGAGGGTGTAGTCGAGGACGTCGGCCTGGAAGCGTTTGCCTTCGCATTCCTCGCAGGTGGTGGCGACGCCGGCCATCATGGCGAGGTCGGTGTAGATGACGCCCGCGCCGTTGCAGGTGGGGCAGGCGCCTTCGGAGTTGGCGCTGAACAGTCCGGGTTTGACGCCGTTGGCCTTGGCGAAGGCCTTGCGGATGGGGTCGAGCAGTCCGGTGTAGGTGGCGGGGTTGCTGCGGCGGGATCCGCGGATGGGGCTCTGGTCGATGGAGACGACGCCGGCGCCCTTGGGGATGGAGCTGTGGATGAGGGAGCTCTTGCCGGAGCCGGCGACGCCGGTGACGGTGACGAGGACTCCGAGGGGGATGTCGACGTCGACGTCGTGGAGGTTGTGGGCGTTGGCGCCGCGGATCTGCAGGGTGCCGGTGGGGGTTCGCAGGTCGGTTTTGAGGGGGGTCCGGTCGTCGTAGTGGCGGCCGGTGGTGGTGCCGCTGGTGCGCAGGCCGTCGACGGTGCCTTCGAAGCAGATGGTGCCGCCCGCGGTGCCGGCGGCCGGGCCGATGTCGACGACGTGGTCGGCGATGGCGATGGTCTCGGGTTCGTGTTCGACGACCAGGACGGTGTTGCCCTTGTCGCGCAGGCGCAGGAGGAGGTCGTTCATGCGCTGGACGTCGTGGGGGTGCAGGCCCATGGTGGGTTCGTCGAAGACGTAGGTGACGTCGGTGAGGGAGGACCCGAGGTGGCGGATCATCTTGGTGCGTTGTGCCTCGCCGCCGGACAGGGTGCCGGAGGGGCGGTCGAGGGAGAGGTAGCCGAGGCCGATCTCGACGAAGGAGTCGAGGGTGTCGCCGAGGGCTTTGAGGAGGGGGGCGACGGTGGGTTCGTCGAGGGCGCGGACCCAGGTGGCGAGGTCGCTGATCTGCATGGCGCAGGCGTCGGCGATGCTGATGCCGTTGATCTTCGATGAGCGGGCGGTGTCGCTGAGGCGGGTGCCGCCGCAGTCGGGGCAGGGGGTGGTGGTGACGGCGCGGTCGACGAAGGCGCGGATGTGGGGTTGCATCGAGGCGCGGTCTTTGCTGAGGACGGATTTCTGGATTTTGGGGATGAGGCCTTCGTAGGTGACGTTGACGCCTTCGACCTTGACCTTGGTGGGTTCCTTGTGGAGGAGGTCGTGGAGTTCGGTGGGGGTGTAGTCGCGGATGGGCTTGTCGGGGTCGAAGTAGCCGCAGCCGCGGAAGATGCGGCCGTACCAGCCGTCCATGCTGTGGCCGGGGACGGTGAGGGCGCCCTGGTTGAGGGAGAGGGTGTCGTCGTAGAGGGCGGTCAGGTCGAAGTCGTTGGTGGTGCCGGTGCCTTCGCAGTGGGGGCACATGCCGCCGGTGACGTTGAAGCTGCGGCGTTCTTTGACGGTCTTCCCGGCGCGTTCGAAGGCGACGGCGCCGGATCCGCTGATGGAGGCGACGTTGAAGGAGTAGGCCTGGGGTGAGCCGATGCGGGGTTCGGCGAGGCGGCTGTACAGGATGCGCAGCATGGCGTTGGCGTCGGTGGCGGTGCCGACGGTGGAGCGGGCGTCGCCGCCCATGCGCTGCTGGTCGACGATGATGGCGGTGGTGAGGCCTTCGAGGACGTCGACGTCGGGGCGGGCGAGGGTGGGCATGAAGCCCTGGACGAAGGCGCTGTAGGTCTCGTTGATCATGCGTTGGGATTCGGCGGCGATGGTGCCGAAGACCAGGGAGCTCTTGCCGGAGCCGGAGACGCCGGTGAACACGGTGAGGCGGCGCTTGGGGAGCGTGACGTCGACGTCCTTGAGGTTGTTCACGCGTGCGCCGTGCACGCGGATCAGGTCGTGGCTGTCGGCGGCGTGGGGCGCGGGCGGGTGGGCGTCCGTGCTCGTGGCCATGCTCATCGTGTCGTGTCTCCCTGGGTGGGGCGCGTGGCGGTGGCACCTGTCTACCCGATCGTGGGTGCGGGCGGGGTGCCGTGGGGTTTCAGGTTAGGGGCGGGGTGTCGGTGGGGGCTTCTCGATTCCTGATCGGTCTGGTGACCTGTTTTTCCAGGCAGGACGGTACGCCGACGGCGGTGCCGGAGGAGGTGGGTCCTGCGGCGTGGGCCGCTTGGCGGCGGTAGGCGCCGGGGGGTGTGCCGACGAGTTCGGTGAAGCGGGTGGTGAAGGTGCCCAGGGAGGAGCAGCCGACGGCGAAGCACACTTCGGTGACGCTGAGGTCGCCGCGGCGCAGCAGGGCCATGGCGCGTTCGATGCGGCGCGTCATCAGGTAGGAGTAGGGCGATTCTCCGTAGGCCTGGCGGAACTGGCGGCTGAGGTGGCCGGCGGAGATGTTGGCGCCGCGTGCGAGTGCCTCGACGTCCAGGGGTTGGGCGTAGTCGCGGTCGATGCGGTCGCGGACGCGGCGCAGCAGCGCGAGGTCGCGCAGGTGTTGCTGGTCGGCGGGTCTGCTGGTCACGTGGGTGATCGTGCCATGGGTGGCGGGGTCGGGGGTGCGGTGGGGCGGGTCTTGTCGTCCCGCTCCCCCAGGTCAGCGGCCGGGTGGTGGGGCGGGGTGTTCAGGTGGTGTGGAGGGTGCGGGCGAGGGTGTAGGCGGCGTGGAGGTCGGTGCCGCGGTAGTCGAGGGCGGCGATGCCGGCGAGGTGGTGGTCGGCGTTGACGGCGACGGTGTTGGTGAGGTGGCGGAACAGGGGCGCGTCGGACATGGAGTCGCCGTAGGCGGTGCACTGGTCGGTGGTGAGCCGGTGGCGGGCGAGGAGGTCGTCGGCGATGCGGACCTTGTCGGCGGGGGTGAGGATTCCGGCGGGGTCGAGGGTGCCGGTGAAGGGCATTGGGGGGAAGCGGGAGGCTACGACGTCGTCGAAGCCGTGGTCGAGGAGGTGGTGGGCGAAGAAGTCGGGCGACATGGTGATGACGGCGGAGTGCTCGCCGCGGGCGCGGATGTCGGCGCAGACGTCGGTGATGCGGGTGAGCCAGGTGGCGGCGTGGTAGGCGGCGGCAACGACGGCGGGGGTGAGGTGGCGCCACAGGCGGTGGATCTCGGTGGAGAAGCCGCGGGTGTCGAGTGTGCCGGCGGCGAAGCGGGCTTCGAGGTCGTGGAGTTCGGGGAGGGTGCCGAGGTGGCGGGCGATCTCGAGGTTGGCGGTGGTGCCGGTGAGCAGGGTGCCGTCCATGTCGAATATGTGCAGGTGTCCCACAGGGTGTGAAGTGTGGTGGAAGCGGGGCCGGGACGCCAATCGTTTCCTTCGGGCGGGGCCGGGTGCGGGCCGGGTGCGGGGTGTGGCCGGGTGCGAGGTCGGGTGGTGCGGGGGTCGTCCTCGGGGGTGAGGGCGTGGTGGTCCTTGGCTCCTGTGGGGGTGGGCTCCTCCCCTGCCGAAAGTCGGGGGTGAACGGGGTCTTTCGCGGGATCCGCCGGGTGGTGGCGCTTCCTTAGCGTCGTGGCCATGGACGGACTCATGGGTGTGGTGGACACGGCGGTGACGTCGCCGTGGTTCTATCTGGCGCTGTTCGCGGTGGCGTTTCTCGACGGGTTCTTCCCGGTGGTGCCGAGCGAGAGCATGGTGATCACCGCGGGGGTGTACGCGGCGTCGGGGCGGCCGGAGCTGGTGCCGGTGGTGTCGCTGGCGGCGGCGGGCGCGTTTCTGGGCGATCATGTGTCGTATCTGGTGGGACGCCGGGCGGGCGGGCGGCTGGTGCGGGGGGCGCGGCCCGGGACGCGGCGGCACGCGGCGTTCGGATGGGCGCGGCGGACGATGGACGAGCGGGGCGGGCTGATCCTGGTGGTGGCGCGGTACGTGCCGGGCGGGCGGACAGCGGTGACGCTGACGATGGGCGCGGTCGGGTACCGGTTGCGGTCGTTCTCGCTGTTCGCGGCGGTGGCGGCGGTGTCGTGGGCGCTGTACGGGGCGCTGCTGGGCTATGTGGGCGGGGTGGCGTTCGAGGACGATCCGCTGAAGGGCGTGGCGGTCGGGCTCGGGCTGGCGCTGGGGGTGACGGGGGCGGTGGAGGCCGTGCGGTTCGCGCGGCGGCGCCGGCGCGGAGCCCGGGATCGCGAGGGTTCCCTGGAGGGGGCCGGGGCGGTGCGGCCGGGGCAGGGGCCGGGTGAGCGGAGGCCGGCCGCACGAGTGGGGCCAATGCCCGGCGAGTGATCCCCCTAAGGTGAAAGGGTTGTCCTCCTATGGCCGGAAGGTGAACATCAGCGGGCTTTTCGGTGTCTGACAGATGACGGGCACGGGGCCGCTGCGAGCGTGAGGGAGAGCATGGGAGCGCCGGATTTCAGCGCCGATCTGTACCGGGAGATCACCGAGTTCGCGCAGGGCACGCCCTCGTGGGTGCACGAGGCGGCGGACGTGGGCACGGACGCGGGGCTGCTGCTGTTCGCGGTGCTGTTCGTGGTGGGCTGGTGGCGGGCCCGGGGCCTGGAGGCGCGGGCGATGGGGCTGGCGCTGGCGGCGCCGTTCGCGGTGGTGTCGGCGTATCTGGTGAGCGAGGTGTCCAAGAGCTTCATCCAGGAGGAGCGGCCGTGCCGCGCGGTGGCGGGCGCGGTGCACATCGCGGCGTGCCCGGCGCAGGGCGACTGGTCGTTCCCGAGCAACCACGCGACGATCGCGGCGGCGTCGGCGGCGGCGATCGTGGTGGCGTGGCGGGCGATGGCGCCGCTGGTGCTGCCGCTGGCGGCGCTGATGGCGTTCTCGCGGGTGTTCGTGGGCGTGCACTACCCGCACGATGTGGCGGCGGGGTTCCTGGTGGGCGTGGTGGTGGCGCCGGCGGCGGCGCTGGTGCTGGTGCTGGCGGCGCGGCCGCTGGTGGAGGCGCTGCGAGGGTGGACGGCGGGTGCCGTGCTGCTGGGGGCGGGTCCGTCGGCGCCGGAGGGCCCGGGTCTCGGGGTGCCGCTCGGGACGCCGCGGCCCGCGGTCGCGGGGGCGCCGATGATGGGCGCGTCCGCTCCGCTGGACGACGCGTCGGTGACGATGCCGGACGTGATGGGCGGGGTGCCGCCGCGCCGGGGTCCGCTCCGCTGACCGGCCGCAGGGCCGGGGCAGGGTTTCACGGGCCGTCTCGGGTGGTGCTTCGGCGCCGCCTGGGGCGGCCCGTTCGCTTGCGCCGCACGGGTGCGCCACCCGGTGGTGCCGGGCGGCCCCGGGGTCAGGCGGGGTCCTCGATGCCGTCGACGAGTCCGGCCTGGTAGGCCAGCACGGCGGCCTGTACGCGGTTGCGGACGTCCAGGCGGGTCAGGATGGCGCTGACGTAGGCCTTCACGGTGCCCTCGACGACGTGCAGGCGCCCGGCGATCTGGGCGTTGGACAGGCCGGCGCCGAGCAGCGCGAGCACCTCCCGCTCGCGGGGGGTGAGGGCGGTGATGCGGCGGCGGGCGCGGGCGCGGCCGTCCAGGCGGCCGCCGCCGATCTGGGTGATGACGCGGTGGGCGACCTTCGGGGACAGGTAGGCGGCGCCGCCGGCGACGGCGCGGACCCCGGCGATCAGCTCGCGGGGGTCGCCGGACTTGAGCAGGAAGCCGCTGGCGCCGCCGGCCAGGGCGCGGGCGATGTACTCGTCCTCGCCGAAGGTGGTGAGCATGACGACGCCGGTGGCGGGGGCGAGGCGGCGCAGTTCGGCGGCGGCGGCCAGGCCGTCCAGCCGCGGCATGCGGATGTCCAGGAGGGCGACCGCGGGGCGGTGCCGCAGCGTCAGGTCGACGGCCTCGCGGCCGTCGCCCGCCTCGGCGACGACCTCGATGCCGGGGTCGGCGGTCAGGATGGCGCGCACGCCCGCGCGGATCATCGCCTCGTCGTCGGCGAGCAGGGCCCGGATCACTGGTCCTCCTGGTCGTGGATGCGCCGGTCGTTCAGCCGGTGGGTGTCGTAGGCGTTCTTGGCGGTGAGGCGCCCGCCGGCGAAGCACAGCCGGTAGATGCGGCCGACGCCGAGCACGTTGGCGTCGGGCCGGTAGTAGCGGCAGTCGGCGCCGGCGGGTTCGGGGACGGCGGCGCGGACGGTGCCGGCGTCGGGGGTCTGCATCGGCGGCAGGGCCCGCTCGACGCGGTCCTGCGGGTCGCCGACGGTCAGGGACCCGTAGTCGGCGGGCCGCAGGACGGAGTTGAGGGTGACGAAGACGTAGTGGCCGGCCATGATCGTGCCGAGGACCGCCATGAGGGCGGTGGGGGCGGCGATCGCGGTGATCAGGCCGCGGCGGACCTGGCGGCGTTCGCGGGCCAGGTGGCGGGCCGATTCGGAGGGCCACTCCCCCGCGCCGGCGGGGGTGAGGCCGAGGGCGGTGCGCAGGGCGTCCCGGGCGGTGGGTCTGGCCCGTCCCGGGGCCCGGCCGGGGGTGGGGTCGGGGGTCGCGGGGACGTCGGCGGTGAGGCGGAAGCCGCCGCCGGGGGTGGGCGCGGCGTGCAGGGTCCCGCCGAGCAGGCGGACGCGGTCGGTGAGGCCGGCCAGGCCGCGGCCGCCGGAGGGCAGCAGCGGCGGCCCGTCCGGCGGGGGGTCGTTGGCGACCGTGACGGTGATCCCGCGGGTGCCGGTGCGGGCGAGGGCGACGGTGACCGCGGCGCCCGGGGCGTGCTTGGCGGCGTTGGTGATGGCCTCCTGCACGACGCGGTGCGCGGTGAGCGCGGCCATCGTCCCGAGCTCGGCGGGGGCCCGGGCGTCGCCGGTGAGGCGGACGGGGACGCCGGAGGCGCGGGCGCGGTCGACCAGGTCGGGGATGCTCTCGCGTGCGGGCCGCGCCGGCGGCTCGGGGGCCCCTCCCCCGGCCGCCGCGTCGGCGGGATCGGCGGCGAGGTCGGCGGCGGGGTCGGCGGTGTCGTCGCGCAGGACGCCGATGATCTCGCGGAGGTGGTCGGTGGCGTCGGCGGCGCCGGTGCGCAGTTGCGCGGCCGCGGCCCGGTGCCGGTCGTCCAGTCCCGGCGCGACCTCCAGCGCGCCGGCGCGAACGGCGATCAGGGCCAGTTCGTGGCCGAGGGAGTCGTGCATGTCCTGGGCGATGCGGGCGCGCTCGCGGAGCCGTTCGCGTTCGGCGGCGATGCGCTGCTGCTGTTCGAGGCGTTCGGCGCGTTCCCAGCCGGCGCTCAGCAGCTCCTGGTACTGGCGCCAGTAGCGGCCCACCAGCCAGGGCAGGACGCCGAGCAGGACGAGCCAGACGGTGGAGGGGAACCAGGTGGTGACCTGCGTGCCGCGGACCGCCGACAGCAGCGCCCCGCCGACGAACACCCCGGTGAAGCCCCACAGCAGCGGCCGCGCGCGGGTGCTGCGCAGGCCCGCCAGGTAGGACAGGACGGGCATGGCGAACACGAAGTTGCCGTGGACGAGGGTCAGCGCGATCACGGTGAGCAGCGCCGGGGCCGGCCAGGCGCGTCCCGCCGCGATCGCGGCGGCCAGCACGCCGAGCCCGGCCGCCTGCAGCCACCACGACGCCCGCGCGGGCTGCGGCGGGGAGATCATCCCGACCACGACCGGGAACGCCAGGACCCCGTACAGCAGGACGTCCTTGACCAGCGCGGCGCGGGACGGCCGGCGCACGAGCGCCCGCAGCCGGGACGGCGGCGGCGCGGGTGCGGGGGGACCGGGGGCCGCGGAGTCGTTCACGGGCCCCACGCTACTGGCCTGTGAACTGGGCCGTTACTGACGAAAGTCAGGGGCGCGCGCGGCCGCGCCCCGACGGGATGATCTCCGGTGGGGGCGCGGGGCGGTGCGGGGCTGAACTACGGTTGGCGCGTGACAGCGACCCCGCCCCGCCCCCGGCGCCGGACCGGCGCGTCCGGCGCGGCGGGCCGGGGCGCGGCGGTGGCCGGGGTCTTCGGCAGGATCGCGGGCGGGGCGTGGTGGCCGCGCGGGCGGGCGGCCGACGCGCTGCTGGCGGCGGCGGTGCTGGCGGTGACGGTCGCGATGAGCGAGGCGGCGGTCAAGCCCGGGGACCGGCCCCTGTGGCCGGGCGGCCTGGCGCTGATCGTCGCGGCGGCGGCGGCGCTGGCGTGGCGGCGCCGCCACCCGGTGGCGGTCCTGGTGGTCGCCGTGGTGGTGCCGCCGCTGTACTACCCGCTGGGGTACCCCGACGGGCCCGTCGCGGTCGTGCTGTGGCTGGCGCTGTTCAACGCGGCCGTGGAGTGCCGGGTGGCGGTGCCGCTGGGCGCGGTCATCGTCGTCAACGCCGGATTCCTGGCGGCGGCGTCGGTGCGCGGCAGCGGCGAGGACCCCGACGCGGTCACCGACGCCCGCGGCGTGGCGTCGCTGTCGCTGGGGCTGCTGGTCACGGTGGCGGTCGGGCAGTACGTGCGCGGCCGGCGCGCGCTCGCCGAGGCCGCCGAGCGGCGCGCCGCCGCCGCCGAACGCGACCGCGAGGCCGAGGCGCGGCGCCGCGCGGTCGCCGAGCGGCTGCGCATCGCGCGGGAGCTGCACGACGTGCTCGCCCACCAGATCTCGCTGATCAACGTGCAGGCGGGGGCGGCGCTGCACCGCCGCGACGACCCGGGCCGCGCCTACACGGCGCTGGAGGCGATCAAGTCGGCGAGCAAGGACACCCTGCGGGAGCTGCGCGGGATCCTGGGCGTGCTGCGGCAGGTCGACGCCGAGGGGCCGGACGGTCCCGGGGCGGACGGGCCGGTGGCGCCGCCGCCGTCGCTGGCGCGGGTCGGTGAGCTGCTGGACCAGACCGCCGCGGCCGGGCTGGCGGTCCGCCGCGCCGGTGACCTGCCCGAGCCCGGCTCGCCGGGGACGGCGGCGCTGGAGGACCTGCCGGCCCCGGTCGGGCTGGCCGGGTACCGGATCGTGCAGGAGGCGCTGACCAACGTCGTGCGGCACTCGGGGGCCGCCGCGGTCACGGTCGAGGTGCGGCTGTTCCCCGGCGAGGTGATCGTGCGGGTGGACGACGACGGAACCGCCGCGCACGCCGATGGCGCGGCGGGCGGCAACGGGGTGCGGGGCATGCGCGAGCGGGCGGCGTCGGTCGGCGGGGAGTTGACCGCCGCACCGAATCCGGCGGGCGGTTTCCGGGTGTGGGCGCGGCTGCCGCTGGACGCCGCCGCCGAACCGCCCGTCGCGGGCGGCACGAGAGACGACAGCGGGCTGGGCGATATGGAGGAGAGCGCGTGATCCGGGTGATGCTGGCCGACGACCAGACACTGGTCCGGGCGGGGTTCCGGTCGATCCTGGAGGGCGAGGACGACATCGAGATCGTCGCCGAGGCCGGGGACGGCGAGCAGGCCGTGGCGCGGGCCCGGGAGCTGCGGCCCGACGTGGTGCTGATGGACATCCGCATGCCCGTCCTGGACGGGCTGGAGGCCACCCGGCGGATCATCGCCGACCCCCGGCTGGCCGACGTCCGCGTGGTGATCTTGACGACGTTCGACCTGGACGACTACGTCTACGGCGCGATCAAGGCCGGGGCCAGCGGGTTCCTGGTCAAGGACACCGAACCGACCGAGCTGATCCACGGGGTGCGGGTGGTGGCGCGCGGCGACGCGCTGCTGGCGCCCACGGTGACGCGGCGGCTCATCGCCGAGTTCGCCTCCCGGATCACCGCGCCGCCGCCCGCCGCCGAGCTCAACTCGCTGACCGACCGGGAGAGCGAGGTGCTGCGGCTGGTCGCGGCGGGCCTGTCCAACGAGGAGATCGCCGGCCGCCTGGTGCTGTCGCCCGCCACCGCCAAGACCCACGTCAGCCGTATCCTGGGCAAGGTCGGCGCCCGCGACCGGGCGCAGCTGGTGGTCCTGGCCTACGAGACGGGGATGATCCGCCCCGGCTGGCTCGGCTGACCACCCGCCCGGCCCGCCGCTCGCCTGGGCACACCGCCGCAACCGGGCCGGTCGCGGCGGTGTTTGAACGGATGTGACGGTTACGGACGAAGCCCTCAGCCACGCCCCCGGCGCCGCGGGCGGCGACAGGAGCGGCCCGGGGGGCGACACCGCCGGGGCGCGGGTCGCCGCCGCCCTCGCCCGCGACCTCGACGAGGGGTTCGCCGCCCTGTACGAGGCGTACCGGGGCGCGGTGTTCTCCACCGCGCTGCGCCTGTGCGGGCGGTGGGCCGAGGCCGAGGACCTGTCCGCCGAGGCGTTCCTGCGCGCCTACCGCGCCCTGACCGGCTACGAGGAGGCGCGCATCGCCGGGCTGCGGCCGCGGGCCTGGCTGCTGACGATCCTGACCAACGTGTGGCGCAACAGCCTGCGCTCGGCCGCGCGGCGCCCGCCGCCGGGCCCCATCGAGGACGCCCCCGACCCGCCCGACCCGGGCGAGGGCGTCGAGGACGCCGCCGCCCGCCACGAGACCGGCCGCGAACTGGCCGGCCTGCTGGCCCGGCTCCCCCACCAGCAGCGCGCCGCGGTCGTGCTGCGCCACGTCACCGACCTGCCCGTCGCCGAGATCGCCGCCGTCCTGGACCTGCCCGAGGGCACCGTGAAGTCCCACATCTCCCGCGGCCTGGCCCGCCTGCGCGCCCTGCGCGCCGCCCCCGGCCCGCCCGAAGCCGACCACGTCCAGCCCGACCGCGTCCAGCCCGACCGTTCCGCGCTCGACCCCGAGCAGAAAGGGGGCACCCGATGAACCGCACCGACCCCGCCGGCGGCACTCCCGACCCGCTGGCCGGTGAACTGGCGGGACTGGCCGCCGACGCGCCCCCGGCCCTGCTGGACCGCATCGCCGCCCGCCGCCTCCACGTCCCCGGCCCCCTGGAGGGCCTGCAGGTCGCCTTCACCGACCACGGCGTCGCCTACCTGCGCGCCGGCATGGACGACCGGGAGTTCGCGGCGGCGTTCCGCGCCCGGTTCGCGCGGCCGCTGCTGCCCGCCGACCGCCCCCCGGCCGGGCTGCTGTCCGCCCTGCGCACCGGCCGGCTCGGCCCGCTGCGCCTGGACCTGCGCGGACTCAGCGACTTCGAGGCCGCCGTGCTGCGCGCCGCCGCGCAGATCCCCCGCGGGCAGACCCGCCCCTACGCGTGGGTGGCCCGGCACGCCGGACGCCCCAAGGCCGTCCGCGCCGCCGGGTCGGCGCTGGGCCGCAACCCCGTCCCGCTGCTCATCCCCTGCCACCGCGTGACCCGCTCGGACGGCACCCTGGGCGACTACGTGTTCGGCTCCGAGGCCAAGGAGCGGCTGCTGCGCGCCGAGGACGTCGACGTCGAGGAGGTCACCGATCTGGCCCGGCGCGGCGTGCGGCTGGTCGGCTCCGACACCACCGGGATCGTGTGCTACCCGACCTGCGCGGACGCGCGCCGGATCACCCCCGGGCACCGGCGCGGGTTCGGGGACCTGGCCGCCGCGCGCGCCGCCGGGTACCGGCCGTGCCTGCACTGCCGCCCCGGCGACGCCCTCCCCGCCTGACCCGCGGCCCCGCCGGCCGAGCCCGGCGGCACGGCCCGGCGGTGGGCGGGGCGGTGGGCATACATCGGCGCGGGACGGGAATGGGGCCGTCCACCTGCGGGGACGAGCCCGCGGGCGAACCGCCGACGAGGGGGAGATCGCCATGCGCGTCGTCGTCACCGGCGCCACGGGCAACATCGGGACCAGCACCGTCCGCGCGCTCGCCGAGGACCCGGCCGTCACCGAGATCACCGGACTGTCCCGCCGCGAACCCGGCCCCGGCGCCGCCCGCGAGGCCGACCCCGGCGGCACCGGCAAGCTTCGGTGGGCCGAGGCCGACGTCACCGACACCGACCTGGTCCCGCTGATGCGCGGCGCCGACGCCGTCGTCCACCTGGCGTGGCTGTTCCAGCCCACCCACCGGCCCGCGGTGACCTGGGACTCCAACGCCGTCGGCAGCGCCCGAGTGTTCGACGCCGCCGCCCGCGCGGGCGTGCCCGCGCTGGTGTACTCCTCCTCCGTCGGGGCCTACTCTCCCGGCCCCAAGGACCGCGCGGTCGACGAGTCCTGGCCCACCCACGGGTGGCCCGAGGCCGCCTACAGCCGCGAGAAGGCCTACGTCGAGCGGCTCCTGGACGCCTTCGAGACCGCCAACCCCGACTGCCGCGTCGTGCGGCTGCGGCCCGGTTTCATCTTCGAACGGCAGAGCGCCAGCGAGCAGCGCCGCCTGTTCGCCGGGCCGCTGCTGCCCGGACGCCTCGCCCGCCCCGGCCTCATCCCGGTCGTGCCGGACCTGCCCGGCCTGCGGCTGCAGGTCCTGCACTCCGCCGACGCCGGGCAGGCGTTCCGGCTCGCCGCCACCGGCCAGGCCCGCGGCGCCTTCAACCTCGCCGCCGAACCCGCCCTGGACGCCGCCGAGCTCGCCGACCTGCTCGGCGCCCGGATCGTGCGGCTGCCCGCGCGGGGCGTGCGGGCCGCGCTCGCCGCCGCCTGGAGCCTGCACCTGGTGCCCGCCTCCCCCGCCCTGCTCGACCTGGCCCTGCAGGTCCCGCTCATGGACACCGCCCGGGCCCGCGACGAGCTCGGCTGGACGCCCCGGCACACCGCCCGCGAAGCGATCACCGAGTTCCTGGAGGGGCTGCGCACCGGCGCCGGCCGCGACACCCCGCCGCTGTCCCCCGACACCGGCGGGCGGATGCGCGGCCGCGAGTTCGCCACCGGCGTCGGCCGCAAACCCTGACCCCCCGCCGCCACGACATCACCACATCACGATGACCGGCGGCACGGTCCGGCGCGTCCGCCGGGCACCGATCCGCCGACAACCGATCCGGAGGTCACCCGATGCCGACGATCACAGCCGAGCACCTGCACACCCTGCTGGCCTCCACCGACCGCGGCGCCGCGCTCGTCGTCGTCGAGGGCCGCGCCGCCGTCGTCCCGTCCGGCCCCGGCCGCGGCGAGGGCCCCGAGGACGCCATGGTGATCACCACGCGGGACGCCGTCATCGCCGAACTCGACACCGGCGCCAACGAGGAGCAGCTCGAGGCCCTGGCCCAGCGGCTGGACACCGCCCTGGACAGCCTCGGCGGCTGACCCGCCGCACGCCACACCTCGCGGCCGGGCCGGCAGCGGATCAGCGGGCCGGGTCAGTGGGCCGGATCAGTCGCGGCGGCGCCGGCGGTGGCTGGTGTCGCAGAACGGGTAGGCGCGGCTGCGGCGGCACGCGCACAGCGCGACCAGCCAGCGGTCCGACACCGCCGTCGACCCGTCCTCCATCACGACCTCCACCGGGCCCTCCACCAGCACCGGCCCGCCCGGCACCATCCGCACCCGCCGCCGCTCCCGGCCACCCGGCCCCTCCCCGGCCGCGCTCTGCGGCCGCGCCGCGGACGGGTTCTCAGGCGGCCTCCCGGTCACGCTCATCGCACGCCTCCTCCCCGATCCGGTCGGCGCGCACCACCACCAGGTCCTCATGCCGCTGCCCGGCCACCAGCAGGCCCCGCGCCCGCAACCCGTCCGCGCGGCCCCGCATCACCGGCCCGAACGGCTCGCGGTGCCGCGCCACCACCGACGCCCGCATCCCCGCGCGGCGCAGCCCCACCAGCGTGGACGCCACCCCGTTCAGCGCCGAATGCACCACCAGCAGCGTCCCCGACGGCGACAGGTGCCGGGGGGCCTGCGCGCAGATCCGGTCCAGCAGCACCCGGCCGTCCAGGCCCGCCTCCCACGCCCGCGCCCGGCCCCGCACCGACGCCGGGTCGACGTCCCCGGCCACGTACGGGGGGTTGGCGACGATCACGTCGAACTCCAGCCCTGCGACCGGCGCGAACATGTCGCCGCGCAGCACCCGCACCGGCAGCCCCCGCATCCGTGCGTTCACCCGCGCCGCCAGCACCGCCTGCGCCGAGGCGTCCACGGCGACGACCTCGCAGCCGGCCCGCGCCGCGGCCAGCGCCACCGCGCCCGTCCCGGTGCCGAGCTCCAGGACCCGCGCCCCCGGCGGCGCCCCCGTCCGCGCCAGCGACGCCAGCAGCGCCCGCGTCAGCAGCGAGGTGTCGGCCTGCGGCCGGTACACGCCCGGCGGCCTGAAAAGCATCATCGCCCGCCCCTCCCCCTTCACCGCGCCACCCCGGCGACCGTCTGCGCGCCGCCCGAAGCACCGGTCACCGCATCGGTCACCGCATCGCCCGTCTCCGGCGCGAGCGGGCGCCGCAGCGCCGGGCGGCCCGCCCGCCAGCACTCCAGCAGATGCCCGCCCAACCGGTCCTCCAGCAGGCCCGTCGCGCGCACGCCCAGCACCACGTCCCCGGCCAGGCCCGGCTCGGACTCCAGCAGCCCGCCGATCACCTCGTGGCGCAGCACCTGCTCGTGGACGGCGTCGGCCTCGATGTGCTCGGTGTGGAACAGCAGCGCGCGCGGCCCGGCGCCCAGCCGCTCCAGCGCCCGCGCCATCCGCCGCGCCGACGGCGCCGTCGTGATCTCCGCCGCCGCGAAGTGCCCCACCAGCGCGGCCCGCAGCGACCGGTGCAGCCCGAACAGCGACATCATGTTCACCGTCGCCAGCATCACCGCCGGCGCCGCGTCCACGTACGCGCCGTAGGACGGGTCCAGCCCCAGGTCGTCCAGCAGATCGGCGTACAGGCCCTGGTGCGTCATCTCCGGGCGGCCGCCGCCGAACTCGTCGAACTCGACCGCCACCAGGGCCGCCTTGGCCCGCCCCCGCAGCCGCGGGATCACCCACGCGTGCGGGTCGGCCTCCTTCAGGTGGTACACCGACCGCAGCGCCGCGTACTCGCGCATCTGCCCCCGGGTGCCCTCGTCGAGCAGATGGTGGGAGACGCCGCGGGCGTCCACGGGCTCGACCAGCAGTTCCTCCAGCGCGCCGTGCACGTCGCGGGCCGCGTCCGCGCCGCCCGCCCGCCCCACGTCGCGGCGCAGCGCCGCCAGGAACACCGCCTCCATCGCCCCGCGCAGCCGCAGCAGTCCCGTATCCCACTCCCAGTCCGGGTCCACGCCCGCGAATCCCTGGTAGTGCAGCTCGTAGCAGGTGTGCAGTGCCAGCTGCAGATCCTCGCCGTAGGGGTCGCAGGACCGCACCTCGGCGACGCGGCCGGCGATCCCGGCCGGGCCCGGCGGGTCGTCGAGGGGGGCGTCGAGTGGGTCCGGGGGCCGGCCCGAGGCCAGGGCGTCCGTCACGGCCCGCGACAGCGGCCCGCGCGGCGCCGGCAGCACAGGCGCCCGGTCCGCGCGCGCCCGCACAGGCCCGAGCGTCGACCCGAACGCAGAACCCGTCCCGCGGTCTGACGCGGGGCCCGTCCCGCGGCCGTTCCCCGGGCCGGGCTCGGGACCGCGGGAGGGCGGCCGGTCCTGGTGAGCGGTCATATCTCCTCCGTCGTCAAGGGGCATCCGGCTCCGGTACCCGCTCACCCGCGTCCCATACGCCCGGTTCTTCCCCTGAAATCCCGTCCGGTGCGTCCGCCGTGCCCCCGTCGGCGCCGCCCACCGGCCCACCCGGCCCCGCACCGGTGTCCGGCCCGGGGGCCAGGTCGCCGGACTCGGTCTGCCGGGCCAGCATGTCCACCACCGCGCGCGGGCCGCCGCGCCGCGCCGCTCGGCGCTGCCGGTCCGCGCCCGTCCCCGCGCGGCGCACGCCCTCCACCAGCGTGAGCACCGCGCCCAGGTCACCGGCCTCCTCCAGGGCCGGGGCCGCGCGGGCGACCAGGCCGTCGACCAGCCGCCACGCCGGGACGGCCCGCCGCGCCACCGGGTCCACCATCGCGCCGTCCAGCCCGTGCCGGGCCGCGTTCCACAGCGCCGCCGCGCACACCTGCCCGTCGGCTTGCGGCGCCTCCCGGCCCGCCGCCAGATCCGCCAGCGCGGCGCCGACCAGGCCCCGCACCAGCGCGGCCTGCAGCACCGCCTCGTCCGCGGTCGCCGCCGCGTCCCCGGCCCGCACCTCCACCGTCGGCCACCGCGGCGACGGCCGCGCCAGCCAGAACGTCATCGCCCCGTCCACCAGCGCGCCCGACTCCACCAGTGCCGCGACCCGTGCGTCGTAGTCGGCCGCCGACGCCGACCACGGCGGCACGCCCGCGCCCGGGAACCGGGCCATCTCCATCATCCGGCGCGCCGCGTAGCGGGTGGGGCGCCCGCGGTCGAACGGCGAGTTGGCCGCCAGCGCCACCAGCACCGGCAGCCACGGCCGCAGATGGTTCACCACCGCCACCGCCGACTCGCGGTCGGTGACGCCGACGTGCACGTGGCAGCCGCAGGCCTGGTAGTCCTCGACCACGTCGCCGTAGGCGGACACGATCGCGGCGAACCGCTCGCCCCGCGCGGCCGGCGGCGGGCTGCCGCCCAGCACCGGCGTCCCCGACGCCACCAGCAGCGCGCCGTCCTTCCGCGCCGCCTCCGCCAGCCGCGCCCGCCCGTACCGCAGCTGCGCGCGCAGGCCCGCCAGGTTGTGGCACACCCCCGTCACCGCCTCCACCTGCGACCCCAGCAACTCGGTGTGGAACGATCCACCCGAGGTCCGCCACCGGTGCGGCCCGGCCCTTTCCAGGACGTCCTCGGCATGCGCGACGCACTCCCCCGACACCGCGTCCACCAGCAGGAACTCCTCCTCCACCCCGAGACTGACGCCCGGCGCGTGCCCCTTCACGCCTCCGCCCATGCCGAGTCCCCCTCACTCGTACAGACCCCCTCACCCCGGGGGATTCCCGTCCAGAACGTCCCCTCCCTCCCCTGCCCGAGATCCTTTACCCCGCCCCGGACGGCCGCCCTGACCGGATCGTTCCGCATCCCGCCGCGATGGTGCCTGCCCGGCGGCGCCTCGCCCGGCCAGGATCGACACCATGAACCGCGCGCTCCTCGTCATCGACGTCCAGGAATCCTTCCGCCGCCGCCCCAACTGGGAGGCGGTCTCGGCACCCGACATCGACGCCCGCGCCGCGCGCCTGGCCGAGGCCGCCCGCGCCGCCGGCGACCTGGTCGTGTGGATCCTGCACGCCGAACCCGGCAGCGGGGGCGCCTTCGACCCCGAGCTCGGCCACGTCCGGCTCATGGACGGCCTGGCCCCCGCGGCCGGCGAACCCGTCATGACCAAGACCTCACGCAACGCCTTCACCACCACCGGCCTGCAGCAGTTCCTCACCGGACGCGGCGTGACCGAGGTCGCCGTCTGCGGCATCCAGACCGAGCAGTGCTGCGAGACCACCGCCCGCCTGGCCGCCGACCTCGGCTACCGCGTCACCTTCGTCACCGACGCCACCGCCACCTTCCCCATCGAGCACCGCGACGCCCCGCCCGGCCGTCCCCTGGCCGAGATCCTCGCCGACCCCGCCACCCTGCCCACCGACCAGATCATCGCCCGCACCGAGTACGCCCTGGCCGGGCGGTTCGCCGCCATCGCCTCGCTCGACGACCTCGCGCCCGTCCCGGTAGGCTGACCGGATCGTGACCCGCGTCGTCTTCCTGCTCGTCCCCGGCCTGCACCTGCTCGACCTGGCCGGGCCCGCCCAGGTGTTCGGGACGGCCGCCGACGCCGGCCTGCCCTACCGGCTCGCCTACGTCGCCGACCACCCCGCACCCGGGGACCCGCAGGAGACCCCGCACCCCTCCCCCGCGACCGTGCCCACCGCGCAGGGCGTCCCCCTCCAGGCGCCCACCGCCTGGCCCGACCTCACCGCGGGCGACATCCTCCTGGTCCCCGGATGGCGCTGGGGCCGCGGCGAACCCCACGCCCCGCCCGTCTCCGACCACGCCGCCCGCCGCCTGGCCGGCCACCACGCCGCGGGCGGCACCGTCGCCAGCGTCTGCGCCGGCGCGTTCGCCCTCGCCCACGCCGGGCTCCTGGACGGGCGCCGCTGCACCACCCACCACCAGCTCCAGGACGACCTCGCCCGCCGCCACCCCCGCGCCACCGTCGTCCGCGACGTCCTGTACGTCACCGACGGCCGCGTCATCACCTCCGCCGGCATCGCCTCCGGCATCGACCTCGCCCTGCACCTGGTCGCCTCCCGGCACGGGCCCGGCGCCGCCGCCCGCACTGCCCGCGCCATGGTCGTGTACGCGCGCCGCAACGGCGACGAACCCCAGGCCAGCGCCCTGCTGCGGCACCGCGCCCACGTCAGCGACGCCGTCCACCGCGCCCAGGACCTCATCGACGCCCGCTACGCCCGCCCCCTGCCCCTGCACGTCCTGGCCGCCGAGGCCGGCGTCAGCGAACGCACCCTCACCCGCCGCTTCACCGCCGTCACCGGCCTGACCCCGCTGCGCTACCAGCAGGAACTGCGGCTGGAACGCGCCGAGCACCTCATCGGGCAGGGCGCCACCGCCGAGGCCGCCGCCCACGCCGTCGGATTCACCGACGCCCGCATGCTGCGCCGCCTGCGCGCCCGCACCTGACCGGGCCGCTCAGCCGCGCAACGCCACGTACGGGGCCAGCGCCAGCAGGCTCACCACCAGCGCCCCCCTGAGCGCCCCCGCCGGCACCGCCCGGGCGATCACCCACCCCGCCAGGACCCCCGCCAGCTCCGGGACGCCCACCAGCGCCGCCAGCGGCCAGTCGACCGCCCCCGCCGCGACGTACCCGACCGTCCCGGCACCGGCGATCACCACCGACTGGGCCTGCGCCGCCGCCAGCGCCGACAGCACCGGCACCCCCAGCGCCACCAGCAGCGGAACGCACAGCATCGGCCCCCCGACCCCGAACATCGCGCCCGCCGCCGCCACCCCCGCGCCCACCGCCGCGGTCACCCGCCAGCCCGGACCGCCCTCCCCCGAACCGTCCGCGCCCGGCCCCCGCGCGCCCGGACGCCGGGCGAGGACCAGCACCGCCGTCGCCGCGACCAGCGCCCCCAGCAGCACCCCGAACACCCGGCCCGTCACCAGCCCGTTCAGCAGCACCCCCACCGGCGTCCCGGCGACCGCGCCCCCGCACAGCAGCACCGCCGTCCGCCGCGCCGGCGGCTCGCGCAGCTGCCCCGACCGCCAGTACACCGCCGTGCCCAGCACGCCCGTCGCGACGTTGGTGACCAGCGCCGTGCCCGCCACCTGCGCCGGGTCCAGCGGCGTCAGCGCGAACAGTCCCGCGGTGATCAGCACCCCGCCCGGCCCGACCGCCGTGATCCCGATGCCCGCCGCCACCGCCAGCAGCACCAGCCCCGCCACCACGCCCGGCTCCAGCCCCGTCACCGGCCCGGCCGCCCTGTGCGCGGCCCCTCATCCCGCGGCGGCGTGCCACCGCACGCCCTCAACCGGTGTGGAGTACCCATTCTCGACATTGTGCGAGCTTCCCCTCCCCGGTCAACGGCGTCCGGGAAGCCCGAGGCCCGACCCGGCGACAAGCCCGAACCCGGCCGCTGGATGGGCCTCGGCGAAGGGTCCGAACTCCCCTACGACGTCGGCGTCATCGGCCAGGGGGGAGATGGAGGGACGCGCCCGCGGCGCGGCCCAGGCCCTCGCGTCGTCGCGGGTCTGGGATGCTGCTGTGCGGACGGGCCCCCGTCCCCCAGGACACCCGGTCAGCGGAGGAACCGTGCGCTACGTGCTGATGATCTGCAGCGACGAGACCGCCGGCACCGACCCCGAGCAGGCCGCCGCCACCGGCTGCGGCGGCTGGTCGCGGGAGATGGAGCGGCGCGGCGTCATCCGCGGCGGCGCCGGGCTCGCGCCCAGCGACCGGGCCACCACCGTCAAGGTCCGCGGCGACGAGGTGCTGCTCACCGACGGGCCCTTCGCCGAGACCAAGGACCAGATCGGCGGGTTCACCGTCATCGAGTGCGGCGGGCTGCGGGAGGCCGTCGAGATCGCCGCCCGGCACCCCTGGGCCGCCCTCGGCCAGATCGAGATCCGCCCGGTCGAGGAACCGGGCCCCGCGACCGCGTGACCACCCCGCCCGCGGGCGCCGCCGACGCCGTCGCGCGGGCCTTCCGCGCCGAATGGGGTCAGGTCGTGGCCACCCCGCCCGCAAGCTCGCCCAGGCCGCCCGCACCGCCGGGACGCCCCCGCCGCCCGAACCGGACGCCTTCGGCGACGACCGGCTGCGGCTGATGTTCACCTGCTGCCATCCCGCGCTGCGCCTCGACGCCCGCGTCGCCCTCACCCTGCGCACCCTCGCCGGCCTCACCACCGGCGAGATCGCCCGCGCGTTCCTGGTCGAGGAGGCCGCGATGTCCAAACGGATCACCCGCGCCAAACGCAGGATCCGCGACGCCGGCATCCCCTACCGCGTCCCGCCGCCCGACCTGCTGCCCGAACGCACCACCGCCGTCCTCGGCGTGCTGTACCTGCTGTTCAACGAGGGCTACAACGCCGCCGGCGGGCAACCGCGGCGCCGCGCGCTGTGCGGGGAGGCGATCGGCCTCGCCCGGCTGCTGGTCTCGCTGCTGCCCGGCGAGCCCGAGGCGCGCGGCCTGCTGGCCCTGATGCTGCTGCACGACGCCCGCGCCGGCACCCGCACCGACGCCCGCGGCGCGCTGGTCACCCTGGAGCACCAGGACCGCTCCCGGTGGGACGCCGCCGAGATCGCCGAGGGCGTCGCCCTGCTGGAGGACGCCCTGCGCCCCGCGCCCGGCAGGCCGCCGCCCGGCCCCTACCAGGTGCAGGCCGCCATCGCCGCCTGCCACGCCACCGCACCCGACGCCGCCGCCACCGACTGGCCCCAGATCGCCGTCCTGTACGGGCGGCTCGCGGAGCTGGTCCCCTCGCCGGTGGTGCGGCTGAACCGGGCGGTCGCGGTCGCCATGGCCGACGGTCCCGCCGCCGGCCTGGAACTGGTGCGGGACCTGGAGCGCTCCGGCGCCCTGGACGGCTACCACCTGCTGCCCGCCACCCGCGCCGACCTGCTGCGCCGCATGGGCCGCGACGGCGAGGCCGCCGCCGCCTACCGCGCCGCCCTGGCCCTGGTCGCCGACGACGCCGAGCGTCGCTACCTCGCCCGCCGCCTCGCCGAGACCGCCCCGCACGATTTCCGCTGAAAAAGGCCGTCCCGAGGTGTCCGTCGCGGCGCGTCGCGTTCGTCGGTGGGACGAACGGCCGCACAAAGCCGGCCACCTGGGAAGGAACCCCTCATGGACACCACGCACTCCAAGGACGGCACCCGCATCGCCCTCGACCGGACCGGCGAGGGTCCCGCCCTGATCCATGTCGGCGGCGCCCTCAACGACCGCGGCTCCGGCGCCGCGCTCGCCGGGCTGCTGGCGCCGCACCGCACCGTCGTGACCTACGACCGCAGGGGACGCGGCGACAGCGGCGACACCCCGCCCTACGCCGTCGAGCGCGAGATCGAGGATCTGGCCGCCGTCATCGAGGCCGCCGGCGGGTCCGCCGCGGTGTACGGGATGTCGTCCGGCGCGGTCCTGGCGCTGCGCGCCGCCGCGCACGGCCTGCCCATCACCCGGCTCGCGCTGTTCGAGCCGCCCTTCAACCCCGCCCACGACGACCGCCTCACCCGCGCCCGCGCCTACAGCACCGAGCTGACCGGCATACTGGCCGACGGGCGCCGCGGGGACGCCCTCGCCCTGTTCATGACCGCCGTCGGGATGCCGGAGGAGATGGTCGGCCAGATGCGGGGCGCGCCGATGTGGCCCGCGCTGGAGGCGCTCGCGCCCACCCTCGCCTACGACTCGGCGGTCATGGACGACGCCGCCACGGGCGCCGAGCTGCCGGAGGACCTGCTCGCGAGCGTCACCGTCCCGGCCCTGGTGCTGGACGGCGGCGACAGCCCCGCCTGGATGCGCGACATCGCGCGCCGCACCGCGGCGCTCCTGCCCGCCGGGACGCACCGCACCCTGGACGGCCAGACCCACGACGTCGACCCCGCCGTGCTGGCCCCCGCCCTGGAGCGGTTCCTCACCGGCTGAGCCGCCCGCACGGCGGGAACGGTCAGGGGACGGGCACCTCGATGTGGCCGGGCGCGCCGCGCCGCGTCCAGGCGCGGCCGGCCGTGACCTCCGCGGCCCACGCCTCGAACGCCTCCAGCTCCGGGACGGGCACCGCCACGTCGGCCTGCACGCCCGTCCCGTAGCGGACGTCGCCGGGCTGGTGGCCGCGGGCGTGCAGGTCGCCCAGGAATCGTCCCGCCAGGGCGTGGTCCACGCCGACGGTGACCGTCACCACCGGGCGCAGCTCCACGACCCCGACGGCGTCGAGGGCGGCGGAGACCGCCTGCCCGTAGGCGCGCACCAGGCCGCCCGCGCCGAGCTTCACCCCGCCGAAGTAGCGGGTGACGACCGCGGCGGTGCCGGTCAGCCCGCGCCGCACCAGCACCTCCAGCATCGGGATCCCGGCCGTCCCGGCCGGCTCGCCGTCGTCGCTGCTCTTGGTGATCTCGCCGTGCTCGCCGACGACGTAGGCGGTGCAGTTGTGGGTGGCGTCGCGGTGCGCCCGCCGGTGCGCGGCGATGAACGCCGTCGCCTCGGCCTCGTCTGCGGCGCGGGCGAGCGTGCAGGCGAACCGGGACCTGCGGACTTCCAGCTCCACCGAGCCGCCGTGTCTGATCGTGCGCATGGCGGCTGCGAGTCTACGGCCGCGCCGCCCGGGCGCGGGCTAGGACCTGTCGCAAGGTGGCCCCGGCCATGCCGCGCGAACGCGTGACCTGGCCGGTGGAGCGAAGCCGGAGGCGAGCGGAGCCGGCCAGATCGCGAAGCGATGCCGCGTTCGCCCAGTGCCGGTCACGTAGCGAGCCGCAAGGCGAGCGAAGTGGGCCGGGACTGAATCAACACAGCCGCAAGGCGAGCGAAGTGGGCCGGGGCTTTGAAACACAACCTAGACCAGGTCGACGAGGTCGGCGATGGACGCCACGACGCGGTGCGGGCGGAACGGGAAGCGGGCGATCTCGTCCTTGCGGGTGACGCCGGTCAGCACCAGGATCGTCTCCAGCCCGGCCTCGACGCCGGCGACGATGTCGGTGTCCATGCGGTCGCCGATCATCGCGGTGCTCTCGCTGTGCCCGCCGACCACGTTCAGCGCCGTGCGCATCATCAGCGGGTTCGGCTTGCCGACGAAGTAGGGGTCCACCCCCGTCGCCCGGGTGATCATCGCGGCGACGGCGCCGCACGCCGGCAGCGAGCCCTCCGGGGACGGGCCGATCGGGTCGGGGTTGGTCGCCACGAACCGGGCGCCGCCCTCGATCAGCCGGATCGCGCGGGTGATCTGGGAGAAGCTGTAGGTGCGGGTCTCGCCGAGCACCACGTAGTCGGGGTCGATGTCGGTGAGGACGAAGTCGGCCTCGTGCAGCGCCGTCGTCAGGCCCGCCTCCCCGATCACGTACGCCGACCCCTCGGGGCGCTGGTCGGCCAGGAAACGGGCGGTGGCCAGCGCGGAGGTCCAGATCGACTCGGCCGGGACGGCCAGCCCCGCCGCCGCCAGGCGGGCCGACAGGTCCCGCCGGGTGTAGATCGAGTTGTTGGTCAGGATGAGGAACGGCTTTCCGGACGCCGCCAGGCGGCGGACGAACTCCTCGGCGCCGGGGACGGGCCGGCCCTCGTGCACGAGGACGCCGTCCATGTCCGACAGCCAGTACTCGATCGGCTTGCGCTCGGTCATGCCCCCATTGTCGCAGGCAGGGATCTTCCCTGGGACCGTCCGCCGGGACCGTTCTCCCCCGGGCCCGGCGGCGCGGGGGCGTTGACCCGCGTGTGACGTGGACCATACATTCTCGGACACGGCGCACCGAATCATGTTCGGCGGACGGGTCGCCCGGCGGTGCGCCCCACCCCGCGGGAGGCGCGACGTGCAGGATCGGGACGTGCAGGACACCGGGCGGCCGGCGGGCACCGGAATGGCCGGCAACGGGATGGCGGGCCCCAGACTGGCGAGCATCGCCGAGGTCAGGGCCGCGATGACGGCGCCGGGGCAGCCGTTCGAGATGGACGAGGCCCGGATCCGCGGCGTCCGGACCCGGGTGTGGAAGAACGCCCCGCCCACGCTGCGCGACGTCCTGGAGATCTCCCGCCTCCACGGCGACAAGGACTTCCTGGTCTACGGGGACGACCGGCTCACCTTCGCCGAGCACCGCGCGCGGGCGGCCGCGTTCGCGCGGCGGCTCGTCGACCGGTACGGGATCGCCAAGGGCGACCGGGTCGCGATCGCCATGCGCAACTACCCCGAGTGGTCGGTGGCCTTCTTCGGCGCCGCGGTCGCCGGGGCCGTCGTGGTCCCGCTGAACGCCTGGTGGAGCGCCGCGGAACTGGAGTACGGGCTGGCCGACAGCGGCGCCAAGGTCCTGGTCGCCGACGCCGAGCGCGCCGAGCGGCTCGCCGGGGTGCTGCCGGGCCTGGGCGTGGCGTGCCTGGTCGCGAGGGCGGACGGCGCCGTGCCCGCGGGAGCGGAGGCGTTCGAGGACGCCGCCGGCGCCGCCGGAGACCCGGCCGACGCGACCCTGCCCGACATGACTCTGCCCGACGTGCCGCTCGGTCCCGAGGACGATGCCACGATCTTCTACACCTCCGGCACCACCGGACGGCCCAAGGGCGCCCTCGGAACGCACCGCAACATCGCCGGCAACCCCATCAGCCTCGCCTACGGGATCATGTCGGCGGGGGTGCGCGCCGGCCGCACGGTCGAGGAGCTCGCGACGCCGCAGCCGCGCGTGACGCTGCTGAGCGTCCCGTTCTTCCACGCCACCGGCTGCCACTCGGTGCTGGTGTCCAGCGCCCTGCAGGGCGGCACCGTGGTGCTGATGTACAAGTGGGACGTCCGCCGGGCGCTGGAGCTGATCGAGCGGGAGAGGGTCACCGGGTTCGGCGGCGTGCCGACGATGGCGTGGCAGGTGCTGACCTCCCCCGAGTTCGGCGAGTTCGACACCTCCAGCCTCACCGGCGTCAGCTACGGCGGCGCGCCCGCCGCGCCCGCCCTCGTCGACAAGATCAGGGAGCGGCTGCCCGAGCGGATGCCCGGCAACGGCTACGGCCTCACCGAGACCTCCTCGGTCACCACCTACAACGGCGGCGTGAACTACCTGGAGCGGCCCGAGAGCGTCGGCCCGCCCGTCGCGGTCTGCGACGTCCGGGTCGTGGGGCCCGCCGGGGAGGAGCTGCCGGCCGGCGAGGTCGGCGAGCTGCTCATCAAGGGGCCCAACGTCATCAAGGGCTACTGGAACAAGCCCGAGGCGACCGCCGCGGCGTTCGTGGACGGCTGGTTCCACAGCGGCGACCTGGCCCGCCTGGACGCCGACGGGTTCGTCTACATCGTCGACCGGGCCAAGGACATGCTGATCCGCGGCGGCGAGAACATCTACTGCGCCGAGGTCGAGGCCGCCCTCTACGAGCATCCCGCCGTCGCCGACTGCGCCGTGATCGGCGTCCCGCACCAGGTGCTCGGCGAGGAGGTCGGCGCGGTGATCGTGCCGCGCCCCGGCGCCGCGGTGTCCGAGCGCGAGCTCCGGGAGTTCCTGGGCGGGCGGATCGCGGCGTTCAAGGTGCCCGTGCACGTGTGGTTCCGGGAGGAGGGCCTGCCCCGCAACCCCGGCGGCAAGATCCTCAAGACGCGGCTGCGGGAGGAGCTGCTCGCCCGCCCGCCGGTATCGTGATCTTGTGATGAGCGACGAGCCGGGCCCCGCCCACCGCCAGATCGACGCGCCGGGCCTTCCGCCCGGCCCCGGGTACAGCCATGCCGTCTCCGTCGACGTGCCGGGCCGGCTGGTGGTGATCAGCGGGCAGATCCCGCTGGACTCGGACGGGAACCTGGTCGGCCCCGGCGACCTGGAGGCCCAGACCCGGCAGGTGTTCGCCAACCTGGAGACCGCGCTCACCGCCGCGGGCGCCCGCTGGGAGCACGTCGTGCGGCTCGGCTACTTCCTGCGGGACGCCGGCGGCGCCCCGGTCGTGCGCGCCGTGCGCGCCGAGTTCGTCCCCGCGGGCGTCGCGCCCGCCGCGTCGCTGGTCGAGGTGTCGCGCCTGGTCCGCGACGACCTGCTGGTGGAGATCGAGGCCCTCGCCGTCGTCCCCGCGGGCTGACGGGCGCCCGGGCCGGACGCGCGACGGGGCGCCCCCACCGGTGGGGGCGCCCCGTCCACGTGCGGAGAGGGTCAGACGTTCACCCCGAAGTCGGAGGCGATGCCCGACAGGCCCGAGGCGTAGCCCTGGCCCACCGCGCGGAACTTCCACTCGGCGCCGTTGCGGTAGAGCTCGCCGAACACCATCGCGGTCTCGGTCGAGGCGTCCTCCGACAGGTCGTAGCGCGCGATCTCGCTGTTGTCGGCCTGGTTCACCACGCGGATGAAGGCGTTGCGGACCTGCCCGAAGCTCTGCTGGCGCTTGTCGGCGTCGTAGATCGACACCGGGAACACGATCTTGGCGATCTCGGCGGGGACGGTGTTCAGGTTCACCTTGATCGCCTCGTCGTCGCCCTCGCCCTCACCGGTGAGGTTGTCGCCGGTGTGCTCGACCGAACCGTCGGGGCTCTTGAGGTTGTTGAAGAACACGAAGTGCTGGTCCGACAGGACCTTGTTCTCCGCCGAGCACAGCAGGGCGCTGGCGTCCAGGTCGAAGTCGGTTCCGGTCGTGGTCCGCACGTCCCACCCCAGACCAACCACGACGGCGGTCAGTCCGGGGGCCTCCTTGGTCAGCGAGACGTTGCCGCCCTTGCTCAGACTGACTCCCACTGTGTCTACCTCCGTATCGGCTGCGGGTGACACCACCCGCGTGCGGTATGTCTAACGAGAACGGTAGCCACCTTGCGCTGGTTCCCCCGCCTCCTTGGCGAATTCGCGGCGTGGCGTGCCCTTTCTTCCCGCGCGCGGGCCCTCAGGCCAGGAACGCGGCGGGCGCGGTGACGGGGGCGGGAAGGTCGAACGCGGCGGCCAGCTCCGCCGCGCGGGGGGCCAGCTCGTCGCACGTGCGGCGCCGCGCGTCGCCCAGCTCGTCCAGGATCCCCGGCGGGACGACCCCCTCGTCGAGCAGGACGGCGGCGCGGCGCTCCAGCCGGTCCAGCGCGTGCAGGCGCAGGACGGGCCCGAGCGCCTTCGGCCCGGTGCCGGAGGCCGCGGCGAGGATCTCCAGGATGATCCGGTCGGCGCAGGCGGTGGCGGTCCGCCGGGCCAGCGCCAGGTTGCCGTTCCAGGCGGTGAAGGCGTCCTGCCCGTCGCGCAGGGCGGCCTCGACCCGTCCGGCGAGCCGGTCGCGCGTGCGGCGCTCGGCGTCGCGCGCCAGGAACAGCCACACGCGCGGGGAGTCCAGGTCGCCGTCGTCAGGCGGACCGAGCTCCGGCTCGGGCGGGACGTAGCGGTCGCGGTCGGCCATCGCGCGGGCGGTGTCGTAGAGGATGAGCTCGTTGTCGCCGCCGGCGTTCTGGTAGGCGTGCGTCAGGCCCCGGTAGGCGTTGAGGCGCTCGACGGCGGCGAAGCCGGGGGCGCCGCTGTGCACCCGGCACGCCGACACCGTCTCCTGCGCCTGGGCGGTGGCGGCGGCCTTCAGCAGCGCCAGGTCCCGGTCGACCGCCGACCACGGCGCCCACGCGGTCGCCGGCCCGCCCGTATCGCCGGCGCCCTCGCCGTCGCCCGCCGTCTCGCCCGGGGGGCGGGGGGTGGTGACGTGCGCGGCGACGGCGGTGAGGGCGTAGGCCGACGCCAGCGCGCCCAGCACCGCCTCCTGCTGGTTGCGGTAGTCGGTCAGCGGGCGGCGCGGCGCCAGCCGGCCGAGGGTGGTGCGGCCCGCCGAGTGAGCGAGCAGCATCCCGGCGGACGCCCGGGTGATCGCGGCGGAGGCCGACACGACCGCCCGCCACACCGGCGGGGCGATGCCCATCGAGCGGGTGAGCCGCGCCGCCGCGGGCCCGTGCGGGTCGTGGAAGGCCCCGTCGGCGCCGATGGCGGCGCCGTCGCGCAGCCACGCCTCGTAGGGGACGCGGACGTCCTCCAGCAGGACGGCGGCGTAGTCGATCTGCAGCCCGGTGGTCTCGGGGGCCGCGACGATCCGCACGCCGGGCGGGACGGCGCCGCCGGGGCCGCGCAGCGGCACCGCGAACACGAACACGCCGCGCTCCTGGCCGCCGTGGACGAGGGTGGCGTAGACGGCGGCGGTCTTGGGCAGGTCCGGGTGGCCGGTGTTGGTGGGGAACTTGGCGGCCTGGGTGTCGGGGGTGCTGAGCACGAACCCGCCCGTGGCGGGGTCGTGGCGGGCGACGGTGCGGGGCGACAGGTGGCTGTTGCTGCGTCCCACCTCGGTCATCAGCAGCGTGCCGAACGAGTCCATCGACTCCAGGGAATCGCGCAGCGGCCGCGTCTCCTCCTGCCCGGCGCCGAACCGCACGATGGGGCCGAGCGCGAGCGTGTAGTGCAGCAGCATCATGTGGAACAGGGGCGGGTCGGCGATCGCGGCGCGCTCCAGCAGCGCGCACAGCGCCGGCGGGTCGGCCAGCAGCTCGCCCGCGGGCGGCGCGGCCAGCCCGGCGCGGCGCAGCCGCTCGTAGGTGAGGGCGTGCCGGTCGGGCGCGGTGAGCCCGCCGGGGACGGTGAAGAACTCCTCGGGGACGGCCTCCTCCAGCCGCGCGCGCGTCTTGGCGTCGGGTAGGGGGCCGTGCACGAACTGCCGCAGACCGTCGGCGTCGGTGGTCACGAGGGGTCCTTTCGTTCGCCGGAGGGGGTGACGCCGGGGGCGGCCTTGCCGGTGAGCCCGTGGCGGGGGCGGTCGCGCAGCGGCGCCATCGTCCGCACGCCCGGCAGGGTCAGCCGGGCGCACTGGCACAGCGCGTTGCCCGCGCCGGCCTCGGTGAACACCGTCGCGCCCGCCGCGTGCACGGCGCGCAGGGCCTCCGGCAGCCGGACGGGTCTGACGATGCAGTCGGCCATGGCGCGGTGCAGGTCGTCGTCGTCGCGGTAGGCGCGGCCGCGGACGGGCGAGTGGACGGTCAGCTCCAGGGGCCGCTGCGGGAAGCCGCGGATCATGGCGTACCACTCCTCGTCGGCGCCGGCCATCGCGGGATGGTGGGACAGGTAGGGCACCGCGAGCCGCACCGCGTTCACTCCCTCCCCGCGCGCGGCGTCCAGGACGGCGTCCAGGGGCCCGTCGGGACCGGACACGACCGTGACCTGCGGGGCGTTCAGGCACGCGACGACCACCTCGGGGGCGCCGGCGGCCTCGATGCAGGCGAGGGTGCGGTCCTCCCCGGCCTCCAGCAGCCCCATGCCGCCGCCCCCGCCGTGCCGGGCCAGGACGCCGACGGCGGCCACGCCCATGCGGGCGCCGTCGGCGATGGAGAACGCGCCCGCGCACACCAGCGCGGCGATCTCCCCGAAGCTCTGCCCGACGGCGAAGCGGGGGTGGACGCCGTGCGCGCGCAGGGCGCGGTCGACGGCGACGGACGCGGCGTAGCCGGCTAGCTGGGCGACGCCGGGGGTGCGGGCGGCCTCCCGGTAGCCGCCCGGGTCGTCCATGAGGATCGAGCGCAGGCGCGGCCATCCGTTGGGGGGCAGTCCCTCCTGCACGGCGTCCAGGACGTCGGCGACGGCGCGGGCGGCGCCGGGCCCGGTGCGGGCGAGGGCAGGCAGGTCGGGGACCCCGGCGGAGCCGGTGCCGGGGAACAGGAAGGCGCAGTTGTCGTCGGGTTGGAGCTCTTCGGCCGGGCGGAATCGGGGTGCGGGCACGCGGGGTCTCCTTACCTGGAGGGAAGGCTGCCTTTTCCTTTACGACAACGGCCGCTTAGCTTTCAGTTATGGACCAAAACCCTGAAATGGGATTATTCACTTATGGGATGGGACTGACAACCGCCAGTCCGGTGATGGGGAGAGGACCCGCATGACCGTGCCCGACACGCACCGGCCTGCCCGGGCGGACGACAGCGGAGCGGCGCGGGACGGCGGGCGGGGGTGGGCCATCCGCGGAACCGGCGCCCACCTGCCCCGCGACGTCGCGCACAGCGCCGACCTGTCCCGCTCGCTGGGCCTGGAACCGGACTGGATCGAGGGCCGCACCGGGATCAGGAAGCGGCACGTCGTCGCGCCGGGCGAGGCCGCCTCCGACCTGGCCGCGGCCGCCGCCGGGCGGGCGCTGGAGGCCGCCGGGCTGGACGCCGCCGACCTCGGCCTGATCGTGCTCGGCACCTCCACGCCCGACGTGATCGCCCCGTCCACCGCCTGCCGCGTGCAGACGATGCTGGGCGCCCACCGCGCCGCCGCGTTCGACATCTCCGCCGCCTGCACCGGGTTCGTGTTCGGGCTGCAGACCGCGGTCGGCTGGCTGGCCACCCAGCGCGGCGCGCCGCCCTACACGCTGGTCATCGGCGTCGAGGTGTACTCGCGGTTCCTCAATCCCGCCGACCGCGCCACCGCCGCCCTGTTCGGCGACGGCGCCGCCGCCGTGGTCGTCGGGCCCGCCCCGCCCGGGCACGGCATCGGCCCGATCACCCTCGGGTCGGACGGCTCGGGCGCGGACGACGTGCTGATCCCCGCGGGCGGCAGCCGCCTGCCCGCCAGCGCCGAGACCCTCGCGGGGCTCGGCCACACCATCCACATGGACGGCCGCGCCGTCCGCGACTTCATCACCGCGATCTTCCCGCGGCTGGTCGCCGAGGCGACCGAGGCCGCCGGGATCAAGCCCGCCGACCTGGCGCTGGTCGTCCCGCACCAGCCCAACCCGAAGCTGGTCGCCGCGCTGGCCGGGGACGCCGGGCTGGACCCGGGGCAGCTGGCGATCGTCGGGGACGAGGTCGGCAACATCGGCGCCGCCAGCATCCCCTACGCGCTCGACCGCGCCGTGCGGACGCGGCGGATCGGCCCCGGCGACCTGGTGCTGCTCGCCGGGTTCGGCGCGGGCCTGACCTGGGGGCACACCCTCATCACCTGGCCCCCGCCCTGACCGTCCGCCGCGGGGGGGCGTCCGGTCAGCGCGTCAGCCGGCGCAGCACCTGCCGGGTCTCGGCGCGGCGGTCCCAGGCGACGGCGGCGAACACGACCGCGAACCCCAGGGGCAGCAGCGCCCACGCCGGCTCCAGCACCAGCAGCTGGGTGAGGGCGGCCCCGCCCATCAGCCCGATCAGCCCGGCCGCGGCGAGCCCCGCCAGCCGCGGGACGACCAGCCCGATCGCGCCCGCGGCCTCGACGGCGCCGGTCACGTAGCGCAGCCACTGGCCCCAGCCGATCTCCTCGAAGGTCCTGACGGCGTCGGCCTGGCCGGCGAACTTCGGCAGCGCCGAGGCGACGAGCAGGAACGCGGCGAGCAGGATCTGCGCGCCCCACAGCACCTTGCGCAGCGTGCGTCGGTCCCCGGCGGAGGCGCGGGCGTTGGTCTTGCGGGGGGTGGTGACGGGGGTGGTGGTGTGGGTCTGGGCGCTCATGGCGGTGGTCCTTCCGTGCGCTGTCTCATCGGCCTTCACAGACGCGTCGCACGGACCCCCGCCGGATCGACATCCGGCCCAGGATTTCTCCAGATAATTTTCTGCGGCGGTATCAGTGCAGGTGAGAGCCGGTGGACGTGGCATGACCACGCTGATCGGAGCCCGCGACACCGGCCGGGGCGAGAAGGCGGCCGCGGCGCCGCGCGAGGCCGGGCACGACGCCCCGGCTCGCCGCTCTGGGCGGTGACGGCTTCCCCGGCGGGACGGGGGGCGGGGGTTTACTCCTTGCGCGGATGGCGGGCGCGGACGGCGTCGATGCAGCGGTCCCGCGACACCGGGCCTGCGAACCGCAGCCGGTCGTAGGCGGTGAACGGCGGCTCCAGCGCGTCGAGCTCGTCGACCAGCGCGTGCAGGCGCCGCGTCCACGCCGGCGTCCCGGCGTCCGGCTCCGCGGGCGCCGCCTCGATCGCGGTGACCAGGGCGTCCTTGTACCGGATGTTGCGGGGCGTCACCGAGCGCAGGCACACGTACTGCCCGTCCAGGTAGGCGGCCCACTCCCCCTCGGCGGTGGCCGGGTCGTCCCAGTGCGCGAGGAACCAGCCCTCCATCGCGTCCAGGCCCCCTGCCTGCTCGGCGAGGTCGAACAGGTCCCGCGGCACCATCTGCGCGCCGTCGGAGCGCAGGTAGCCGGGCAGGGGCAGCCTGCCCGCCAGCATCAGCCGCCGCACCTGGTCGGTGTCGCGGCCGGCGGCGCGGCACAGGTCCTCCAGGTCGGTGAACCAGGCGGTGACGTAGGCGTCGTCGGCGGCGGTCATCGGATGGTCGCCGTTGACCTCCCGGAACCGTGCCGCCAGCCGCGCCTTCAACTCGGGGTCGCTCATGCGCGCACGCTAGCCCGGGGTCGTTTCGGCATCCGCCGAAACGTCACCGCGCGGCGCTCACCAGGGGGACAGCACGAGCGCCTGGACGGCCAGCGCGGTCACCGCCTGCGCCGCCAGCCACGCCCGCACCCGGGGGCGGTCGACGGCGGCGGCGGCCGTCAGCCAGGCGGCGAACGGCACCCAGATCCGCTCGACCTCCCCGCGCGTGACGCCGGACGCGTCCAGGACCAGCACGCCGATCAGCGCCGCACCCGCCAGCGCCGCCACCGCCGCCGCGGGAGCGGCCGAACGGGCCCGCGCCCCCCGTCCCAGCACGCCCCGCCAGAGGGCGCCCCGGCACAGCTCGGCCAGCGTGCGCGGCAGCGCGTGCGCCACCGCCGGGCCCGTCAGCAGGCCCAGCACCGCCAGGTTCGCGAACAGGAAGTAGGCGTAGGAGCGCTGCGCCGACCCGCGGCTGACCAGGTAGGTGTCCAGGGTGGCGCGGACGCCGTCGGGCCACCAGAACCCCAGCAGCGTGAACGCGGCCGGGACCACCGCCAGCGCGACGCCTGCGGCCGCGAGGACCCGGAGCCGGGGACGGCCGAGCACCACGACCGCGAGCGGCACCGCGAACAGAGGCAGCAGCCCGTAGCTCAGATACGGCAGGCACCCCAGCAGCAGCCCGCCCGCCGCGGCCGGGACGAGCGCCCGTCTTCGCGCGCCGCGCGCGGCGAGCGCCAGCAGGGCCGTGCCCCAGGCCCCGACGGCCAGGAAGAACGCGTCCATCGCCGTGGCGATCCACACCGCCAGCGGCGCCAGCGCCAGGAACGGCACCGCGGCCCGCGCCGCCCGCTCCCCCGCCAGGCACCGCACCGTCACCGCGATCGCCGCCGCCGCCGACGTCCCCGCCGCGACGATCAGCGCCGCCGCCCACCCGGTGCCGCCGAGGCCGGCCTTCTCCAGCGCCCACAGCACCAGCATCGGCAGCGGCGGATGCCCCCGCACGTGGGTGGTGTAGCCGCCGAGCCGCTCGGTGAAGGTCCGCAGCCAGGCCGACGGGTCGGGGCGCAGCTGCGCCAGGCCCGCCGGGTACTCGGTCGGGGCGTCCAGCGGCCGGGCGAGCGCGTCCCATCCGTCGCAGGCGGCCAGGGCCACCGTCCACGCGGCGGAGGCCGCCCACGCGGCCGGCGGCAGCGCCCGCCACGGCAGCCGGGCCGCGAGCGCGGGCAGCGCCGCCACGGCCAGGGCCGCGACGGCGGCCGCGGGCAGGAGCCGCCGGACCGGCGGCGGCCACCCCCGCGCCCGGGCGTGCAGCGGGGGCAGCGGGTCCTCGGTGGCCAGGCCCGCGCGCCGCAGGTACCAGCCCACGGCGAACGCCGCCGCGATCCCGGCCGCCCACACCGCGACGGCGACCCACCCCGGCCATCGGCGCCCCGCCCGCCTCTCGGCCGTCTTCGCGGGGCCGTGCGCCTCGGTGAGCGTCATCGCCGCGCCCCTTTCCGGGAGGGGCGCGGGGCGCGCGTCGCTCCGCCGCGCCCGCCGGCGCGCCCGGCCCTGCGGCGTGCGGCGACCGCGCGGGCCGCCATGACGCAGGCCGCCGCGGCGGCGATGACGCCCAGCACGATCGCCAGGTTGCGGCCGTAGGGCAGCGGAAGGCGGGACGGCTCGTCGGGGCGGCGCCCGTACCCCAGCACGACGGGGATGGCGACCGCGGTCACGCAGGCGCCGATGACCAGCGCTGCGCGCGCGACGCGGCGCTGGCCCGCGGGCACCAGGCCGGTGAGCGCGCCCGCGGCGAGCACCGCCGGGACCAGGACGGCGTCGTGCAGGACGGCCGCGCCGGCGAACCACTTCGCCCACCCGGCGAGGGGAACTTCGTCCACGATCCCGCGCAGCCCGAGGCCGATGAGCGCCAGGCCCGCCGCGTACGCCGCCGCCTTGGTGAGGGTCCCCGCGTTCACGACACCACCAGCCGGTGGATCCATTTGGTCTGCATGACTCCGGGCCGGTTCGGGGCGATGAGGCGGCAGGGGTAGCCGTGGTCGAGGGCCAGGGGCGCGCCGTTCAGGCCGAGGGCCAGCAGCGTCAGCGGGTCGCGCCAGTGCGGCGGGGCGACCATGGAGGTGCGGTAGAGGCCCTGGCGCTGCAGCGACTCGACCCGCACCTGCGCGTCGTCGGCGACGCCGGCCAGGCGCAGGACGTCCCGCAGCCGCACGCCCCGCCAGTCCGCCTCCACGCTCCACCCCTCCACGCAGGAGATGGGCAGCCGCGCGGTGTGCTGGGGCAACGCGGCCAGGTCGGCCAGGGACAGGGTGACCTCTCGCGCGACCCGGCCGGTGACGGTGAGGCGCCAGCGGGGGTCCCGGGCCTCGGCGGTGACGCCGGTCGCGGCGGCCGACTTGTTGACCGGGACGTCCTGCGGCCCGGTGCCGGGGCGGCGGGGCGCCAGCACCGCCAGCGGCGCCAGCGGCGTGACCGCCTCCCCCACCGTGGTCAGCGCGACGACGCCGCTCGCGCCGGCGACGGTGAGCAGGAAGCCGCGGCGGCCGACGCCGTCCTCGGGGCGGGTCATCACGGTGCGGCGCGCCTTGGCCCACTGGTCGGCGATGTGGATGACCAGCGCGCCGACCAGGATGTAGGCCGTCCAGTAGTGCGCGGTGGTGAAGTAGAACCGGAACGCGTACCAGTACGCGACGTTCAGGACACCGGTGACGAACTGGAACAGCGCGGCGGCGACGAGGACGAACACCAGCAGCCGCTGCGCGCCGTGGACGAGCGAGCGGACCGGCGGCCACTGCCACAGCCGCGGGTAGACCGTCCACAGCTTGGCCAGCAGCAGCGGGACGGTCGCCAGCCCGCCGATGACGTGCACGCCCTGGGTGACCCGGTACAGGTTCACCGGCCGCGAGGGCCACAGCATCCATCCGGCGGGATGCTGCATGAAGTGGCTGACCAGCCCGGTCCCGAAGGAGACCAGGACGCTGGCGCCCAGGGCGATGCCGAGCCAGGAGGCGACCCGCTCGTCGTGCAGGCGGCTGGTGAACCGTCCCGGGACACCGCGCAGCACGGCGGTGGGCGCGGGCGGCCTGTACCTGTCGAGTGGAGGTCTCATGGGCGCTCGTCCCTGGAGCGCAGGGTGACGAACCACCGGTCCGCGTCCTCCCAGGATTCGGTCACGGTCGCGGCGCACGCGGCGGCCAGCGCGGCGACGGCGTCGGCGGACACGTGCGCCCAGGGGAACCATTCGCCGACCGACCGGTCCGAGCGCAGCCGCAGCGGCTCGACCCGGGACGCCGTGCCGGGCGGGCCGACCTCCAGGAGCGCCAGGACGCGGCGCAGCAGCGCGGCGGGGTCGCCGCCGATGCCGATGTTGCCGTCGGCGAGCAGCGCGGTGCGCCACCGCCCGGCGCCGGGCACGCGGCCGAACACGTCGCGGCACAGGGCGGGGCCGCCCGCCGCGACAGTCAGCGCGACGGCGGAGGGGGCCAGGTCGATGCCCAGCACCGGCAGGCCGCGGCGGGCCAGCGCCACCGTCAGCCGTCCCGGCCCGGATCCGACGTCCAGGGTGGCGCCCGCGCAGCGGCGCAGCAGCCCGCCGTCGCCGGGCCGCACGGCGAGCCAGTCGTGCACCGGCAGCGGCCGGCGGCGCCCGTCGGCGTGCTCGATCTCCACGGGGGCGCGGCCCCGCAGCGCCTCCTCGTACAGTTCGCCGATCATGCCGGGACGGTCCGGTGGCCGAGGGCCGCGACGGCGGCGGCGAACCGGCCGCCCGGCGCGGCGGCGGCGACGGCCGCGGCGTCGGCGGGGGTGTCGACGTCGGTGAGCTCGGGCAGCGTCGCGGTCCGCAGGCCGGCGGCGCGCAGCCGCGCGAGCTGGACCGCGCCGGTGTCGGGGCGCGACATCGGGACACCGCGCAGCAGCGCCGCGGCGGGCCGGCGCAGCCCGAGCAGCCAGAACCCGCCGTCGCGGGCGGGGCCGAACACCGCGTCGGCGCGGCCGAGCGCGCGGCGGGCGCGGTCGAGCAGCGCGGGGGTGACCTGGGGGGTGTCCATGCCGATCAGCACCAGCGGCCGGCCGGCGTAGGCGTCGGCGAAGGCGTGGGCGAGGCGCTCGTCCAGGCCGCCGCCGCGCTGGGCGATGACGGTGAAGCCATCCGGCAGCCACGGCCCAGGGTCGCCGGCGAGCGCGAGGACCCGGCGGCCGGCCGGTGCGGCGGCGACGGCGGCGAGGGTGTCGCGCAGGGACGCCTCAGCGAGCGCGGCGGCCTCGGCGGGAGTGTAGGCGGGGGTCAGGCGCGTCTTGACCCGGCCGGGGACAGGCTGCTTGGCGATGACGAGGAGGTCGGCGCCGCCGGTTCCGGGTGCGCCGGTCGCGGGTGCGCCGGTCATCGGGCGACCTCCGCCAGGACGCGGCGCATGTCGCGGACGGCGCGGACCGTCCCGCCGAGCGTCCCGGTCACCTTCGAGGCGCCGGTGCGGGGCCGGTAGGGGACGTCGATCTCGCCGATGCGCCATCCGGCGCGGGCGGCGTGCAGCACCATCTCCAGGGGGTAGCCGAAGCGGCGGTCCCTCAGGCCGAGGGCGAGCAGGGCGTCGCGGCGGGCGGCGCGCATCGGCCCGAGGTCGCGCAGCCGGGTCCCGGCGCGCCGGTTCAGCGACCGGGCGAGCACGGCGTTGCCCAGGCGGGCGTGCGGCGGCCACGCGCCCGGCCCGGTCGGCCTCCGCCGCCCCAGCACCAGGCCGGGGGGCGGCGGGCTGGACGGCAGCGCGCGGCCACCGGGCTCCAGGCCGCCGGATTCCAGGTCGTCGAGTGCGGCGACCAGGCGGGGCAGGTCGGCGGGGTCCAGCGAGGCGTCGGCGTCCATCACGCACACGACCTCGGTCCGGGCGGCCCGCAGCCCGGCGTGGCAGGCGGCGCCGAAGCCGCGCTGCGGCGCCGCGACGACGCGGGCGCCGTGGTCGGCGGCGACGCGCGCGGAGTCGTCGGTGGAGGCGTTGTCGACCACCAGGGCCTGGAAACCCTCGGGCATCCGGTCCAGTACCCAGGGCAACGCCTCGGCCTCGTTGAGACAGGGGAGAACCACATCGATCACGGCTCAGACGCTACTTTCGGTGATGGGGCGGCGACCCTTACGAACTGGTGACGTGCGGGCGGGCGAACTCGGCCATGCCCTCGGCGAACGGGACCGCCGGCCGGAAGCCGAGCTCGCGGCGGGCGCGGTCGGGCCGGGCGACGATGTGGCGGACGTCCCCGAGCCGGTAGTCCCCGGTGACACGGGGCCGGGGGCCGCCGAACGCGTCGGCGAGGGCGCCGGCCATGGCACCGACGCTGCGGGGGTCGCCGCTGGCGATGTTGTAGGCGCGCAGGCCGCCGGGCTCGGGCGGCGCGGCCGCGGCCCGCTCCAGCGCCAGCACGCCGGCGCGGGCGACGTCGCGGACGTGGACGAAGTCGCGGCGCTGCGCGCCGTCCTCGAACACCAGCGGCGCCAGGCCGTCCATCAGCCGCGACCGGAAGAGCGCCGCGACGCCGGCGTAGGGGGTGTCGCGCGGCATCCGCGGCCCGTAGACGTTGTGGTAGCGCAGCGCGGCGACGGTACCGCCGGTCGCGCGGGCCCAGGACGCGGCCAGGTGCTCCTGGGCGAGCTTGGTGTCGGCGTAGACGTTGCGGGGGCCGGGCGGGGTCTCCTCGCCGACGGCGCCGGGGGTGAGCGGTTCCCCGCACGCCGGGCACGGCGGCTCGAACCGGCCGGCGCGCAGCGCGTCCTCGGGGCGGGGCCCGGGGCGGACGAGGCCGTGCACGGTGCAGGTGTAGGCGCCCTCCCCGTAGACGACCATCGAGGAGGCCAGCACGAGGGCGCCGACGCCGGCGCGCGCCATCTCGGCCAGCAGCACGGCGGTGCCCTGCACGTTGACGGAGGTGTAGTCGGGCAGGTCGGACACGTCCACGCCGAGGCCGACCTTGGCGGCCTGGTGGCAGACGGCGTCGACGTCCTCCAGCCGCCGCGCGACCGCGGCGGCGTCGCGGACGTCGGCGGGCGGGTCGCCGAGCCCGTCGGGGCGCGTGTCGAGCCCGCGGACGCGGTGGCCGGCGGCGGTCAGCGCCTCGGCGATGTGCGAGCCGATGAATCCGGCCGACCCGGTGAGCAGTACGTTCATGCGCACGAACGTAGGGCGCGGGGCGCGTCCGGGACCGCCGGGACGGGCCGGTCAAGGCACCTTGTTCGAACCTTGTAAGAACTTCACCCGGCGGCGGGGACGAGGGGGGCGAGCAGCCCGGCGGCCTTGTCGACGTCGGCCTCGGTGGTGCTGAGGTGGAACGCGCAGCGCAGCCGCCCGGCGCGCACGGCGGCGATGACGCCGTTGCGTCGCAGCAGGTCGGCGGTGCCGTCCGGGACGGGCAGCGACACGATCGCCGAGTCGCCCGGCGGGAGGCCGAGGCCGGCGGCGAACCGGCGCGCGAGCGCGACGTCGTGGTCGTGGATCGCGGGGATCCCGACCCGTTCCAGCAGTTCCAGTGCGGGGGCCTGCCCGGCCCAGCACTGCCACGCCGGGGACAGGTCCAGGCGGCGGGCGTCGCCGGCCAGGCGCAGCGGCAGCCCGTAGACGGAGTCCCAGATGTCGGCGCCGGCGTACCATCCGGCGCCGATGGCGGGCAGGGCGTCCAGGGCCTCGCGGGTGCCGGTCAGGAAGCAGGTTCCGCGCGGGCCGAGCAGCCACTTGTAGCCGCCGGCGACCAGCCAGTCGACGCGGCCGGCGGGAAGCGGGAGCCATCCGGCGGCCTGGGTGGCGTCCAGCAGGACGCGGGCGCCGTGCGCGCGGGCGGCCTCGATGATCTCGTCCATGGGGGCGATGCGGCCGTCGGCGGACTGCACCGCCGACACCGCGACCAGGCCGGTGCCCGCGCCGACGTGCTCGGCGATGCGCTCCAGCGGGACCGGCCGGACGCTCAGGTCCGGGCGGGCGGCGAACGGGAACAGCAGCGAGGTGAAGTCGCCGTCGGCGACGACGACCTCGGCGCCGGCGGGCAGGGACGCCGCGACGAGCCCGGTGAAGTAGGAGACCTGCGGGCCGCACGCGACGCGATCGGCCGGGACGCCGAGCAGCCGCGCGAACGCCTCCCTGGACCGGGTGACCGCCTCGTCCAGCGCGCCGGGCTCCAGGATCCCGGCGGCGCGGTCGCGCTCGGCGGCGAGCATGGTCTCGTGCGCGGCGCGCGGCGGAAGCCCGTAGGTGGCGGTGTTGAGGAAGGCTACGCCGGCGCCGAACTCGCGCTGCGCCTCCGGCAGGGAAAGGGTCATGTCCCGATCGTGGGACACCGGTGCGCCATAGCGCAAAGTACGGTTTTCTTGGCGTCCCATCAATGGCGTTGATACCTTGCGGCGATGCTGGACCTGCATCGGGGCCGGATCCTGCGCGAGGTGGCGCGGCTCGGGTCGATGACCGCCGCCGCGCGGTCCCTGGCCTACACCCAGCCCGCGGTGTCGCACCACATCGCCCGCCTGGAGGCCGAGGTCGGCACCCCGCTGGTGGTCCGGCACGGCCGGGGCGTGCGGCTGACCGAGGCGGGCCGGGTCCTGGTCGAGCACGTCGAGGACGTGCTGGCCCGCATGAGCGACGCCGAGGAGCGGATCGCGGCGATCGCCGGGCTGCGCGCCGGGCGGGTGCGGGCCGCGGTGTTCCCCACGGCGGCGGGCGGGCTGATGCCCGGCGCCCTGGCCCGGCTGCGGGCCCGCGCGCCGGGGGTGTCGGTGACGCTGGTGGACGCCGAGCCGCCCGAGGCGCTGGCGCTGCTGCGCGCCGGGGAGGCCGACGTCGCGGTGGTGTTCCGGCACGTGTCCATGCCGCCCGAGACCGACGCGCGGTTCCGGGAGGTGGTGCTGTGCGAGGACCCGCTGCGGCTGCTGGTCCCGGCCGCGCATCCGCTGGCGTCGGCGCGGCGGCCGCGGCTGGAGGACCTGGCCGGGGAGACGTGGGCGTCGGGCTGCGCGCGGTGCCGCGACCATCTCCGGTGGGCGTGCGCCAGGGCGGGGTTCGTCCCCGACATCGCGTTCGCCACCGAGGATCATGTCGCGATCCAGCGGCTGGTCGCGCAAGGCCTGGCCGTGACGACGCTGCCGGGGCTGGCGCTCGGCCTGCACTCCGAGCCGGGCGTGGCGCTGCCCGACGTGCCCGGTGTCGGCAGCCGCCGCGTCAGCGCGGTCGTCGCGGCAGGCCCGCGTCCTCCCGCGGTGGCGGCGCTGCTGGACGAACTGGCCGCCGCCGGCACGGCCGGGGCGGGCGACGGCTAGGACAGGTGGCGGTGCAGGTCGGTGAGGCGGCTCGCGGCCGCCATCACCGCCGCGGCCAGGGCGGGCATCGCGTCGTCGCCGAACCGCACCGAGGGGCCCTGCAGCGCGACGGCCGCGAACACGCGCCCGCCGCCGTCGCGGACCGGCGCGGCCACGGCGCGGACCCCGGCCAGCCGCTCCTCGTCGTTGACGGCGTAGCCGCGCTCGCGGACGGCCCGCAGGTCGGCCTCCAGACCGGCGCGGGTGGTGAGGGTCGCGGGGGTGTGGCGGGCGTACGGCTCGTCCATCGCGACGGGGTCGCCGTCGAAGGCCAGCAGCGCCTTGCCCATCGCGCACGCGTGGACCGGGTTGCGGTCGCCGGGCGGCTGGTCGTAGCGCAGCGGGTGGACCGACGGCAGGTGCAGCAGCACCGCGACCTCGTCACCGGCGCGCACGCCGAGGCTGACCGACTCGCCCGTCCCGTCGCGCAGCGCGGTCAGCTCGGGCTGCAGCAGGGTCGCGCCCATCCGCTCCAGCGCGAGGCGGCCGAGGATGGCGGTGGTGGGGCCGAGGAAGTACCGCTCGGTCGCGGGGTCCTGCGCGAGCATCCCGGTGGCGTGCAGGGCGCGGACGATGCGGTGCGCGGTGCTGACCGACAGGCCGAGGCGGTGCGCGATCTGGGTGGGGGTCTGCCGGGCGGCGCCCTCGAAGGAGCGGAGCACCGCCACGGAGCGGTCCACCGTCTGCGTGCCCGGCTTGGGCTGCTGCGTCCCTTCCGCTCGGTCGTCCGTCACGGATCCCATCCTCCCACCGCTCCCGGCGCGGGGACGGCGGGGGGCGTGCGATAGTGGGGCGCGTGGCACCCGACACCCCGGTACGCGCGCCCCGTTCCCGCAAGGCCCGCACGGCGGGCGGGAGGGCGCGGGGCCCCTCGCCGTCGCTGACGGTCCGGCACGGGATCGGGTTCACGCGCAACCCGTGCGCGAGCCTGCTGCGCCTGCACGCCGAGGCGGGCCCGGTCGCGGTCGTCGGGACGCGCCGGATGCCGTTCGTGCACCTGTTCGGCCCCGACGCCAACGCGTTCGTGTTCGCCAACTCGGGCCTGTTCCGGTGGCGGGAGGCGTTCGACCTGCTGGTGCCGGTGAACGGGGAGACCGCGCTGATCGTCAGCGACGGCGCCGACCACCGGCGGCGGCGCCGGCTCGTCCAGCCGGCCTTCCACCACCGGCGCGTCGCCGGGTACGTGGCGCGGATCGCGGCCAACACCGACGTGGCGCTGGAGTCCTGGCGCCCGGGCCGGACGCTGGACGCCTACGCCGAGCTGCGCGCGGTGATCCGCCGCAGCACGGTGGAGGTGCTGTTCGGCGACGGGCTCGCCGCCGACAGCGAGGTGATCGGGCGGCGCCTCCAGGTCGCGCTCGCGGCGGTCGACCGCAACTTCGTGCTGCAGATGGTGCTGCGGTCGGTGCCCAACCCCTACATGCGGCGCGTCGCGGCGTCGCGGGCGCTGGTCGCCGCGCGGGTGGACGAGGAGATCGAGCGGCGGCTGCGCGAGGGCGGCGAGTACGACGACGTGCTGGGCATGCTGCTGGCCTCGCGCGACGAGGACGGCGCGGGCCTGACCCGCCAGGAGCTCCAGGACCAGGTCATCAGCCTCATCTCGGCCGGCTACGACACCACCAGCGCCGCGATGGCGTGGGCGGTGCACGCGCTGCTGGCCCATCCGGAGGCCGAGGAGCGGGCGCGGCGGGAGGTGGCCGAGGTGGTCGGCGACCGGCCGGTCGAGGCCGCAGACCTGCCCGCGCTGGAGTACCTGGACGGGGTGGTGAACGAGACGCTGCGGCTGTTCCCGCCCGCCGTGCTCAGCGCCCGCGTCCCGGTCGAGGACTTCTCCTACGGCGGGCACCGGGTCCCGGCGGGGGCGATGGTGTTCTACTCCCCGTTCGTCACCCACCGGATGCCGGAGGCGTGGCCGCAGGCGGGACGGTTCCGGCCCGAGCGGTGGGACCGTTCCTCGGAGCTGTACCGTCCCACCACCCCGGCGACGTACCTGCCGTTCGGCGGCGGCCCGCACCGCTGCATCGGCTCGACGCTGGCGACGGTGGAGATCAAGACGATGCTGGCGTGCCTGCTGCGCCGCACGCGGCTGTCGCTGGTCTCCACCGCCGCCACGCCGACGAGCGTGACCGCGATGCGCCCCCGCGGCGGCGTACCGGTGCGAGTGCTCGGCTAGCTAGCGCCTGGGATGTGACCTCGTCCACGCGCGCGAACGCGTGACCTGCCCGGTGCCGCGAAGCCGGAGGCGAGCGGAACCGGGCAGATCGCGTTCGCCCAGGCACGGTCACGTAGCGAGCCGCCAGGCGAGCGGAGTGGGCCGGGACTGCGAAACGCAACCTAGTTCTGGCGGAGGCAGACGCAGAAGGGGTGCCCGGCCGGGTCGGTCAGGACGCGCCAGCGGTCGCCGCCGGGCTGGAAGCCGGGCCTGGCGCCGCCGAGGCCGGTGACGGTCTCCTCGGCCTTGTCCAGGTCGTCGACGTAGAAGTCGAGGTGGAACTGCTGGGGGCGGTCCCCCTCGGGCCAGGTGGGCGGCCGGTGCCCGGCGACGCCCTGGAAGTAGACGTCCATGCCGCCCGGCAGCTTGACGGCGGAGGCCTCGGGGGTGTCGTAGGTGACCTCGCCTCCGGTCACCGCCGCGTAGAACGCGGCGAGCACGGGCGGCTCCGGGCAGTCGAGGGTGACGGCGACGAATTCGGCGATACCAGGCATCTATGGGCTCCTTCGTGGTCGGTGTGTTCCCAGGCTCCCAGGGGAAGCTGACATCTTCTGTCAGGTACCGGGAACGCTCTCGCGGCGTTCGCGTACCGGTCGAGGCGGCCCGGCCGGCTCGCTCACCGGGCGGCGCGGGCCAGGCGCTCGGCCATGGCCGCCACGCGGTCGCGCAGCCCGGCCGGTTCGCGGATCTCGAAGTCGATGTCGAGGTAGGCGATGCGCAGCGCCGTCCACTCCAGGGAGTCGGCGGAGGTGCGCAGCACGCAGGTGCGGTCGTCGACCGGCTCGACCTCGCCCTCGGTCACGCGGAACCGGTCGGCCAGTTCCCGCGCGGACGCGTGCACGAGCAGCACCGCCCGCGTCGCCGGGTGCGTCCCGGCCATGAAGCGGGTGACGAACTCGGCCGTGCCGGCGGCGGGCAGCTCGCGCGGCGCGACCCGCACGCCGGTCGGCAGCGGGCCGGACACGCGGTCGACGCGGAAGATCCGCCAGTCGTCGCGGCCGGCGTCGAACGCGACCAGGTACCAGCGCCGCCCCGCCGACACCAGCCCGTGCGGCTCGACCAGGCGCCGGGTCTCCCGGTCGTCGGCGCCGCGGTAGGCGAAGCGGACGCGCTCGTGGTCGCGGCACGCCGCGGCCAGCACCGTCAGGGTCTCGGGGGCGGCGACCGGCCCGGCGGGCGGGGAGCCCAGCGTGGTGGTGGCGGCGTGCAGGGCGGTGACGCGGCGCCGCAGCCGCGCGGGCAGGACCTGTTCGAGCTTGGCCAGGGCCCGCACGGACGCCTCGGCGATGCCCTCGACCGCTCCCCCGGTGGCGGCGCGCAGCCCGACGGCGATCGCGACGGCCTCCTCGTCGTCCAGCAGCAGCGGCGGCATCGCGGCGCCGGCCTCCAGCACGTAGCCGCCGGCCGCGCCGAGCGTGGCGTGCACCGGGTAGCCGAGGCCGCGCAGCCGCTCGATGTCGCGGCGCACGGTCCGGGGGCTGACCGACAGGCGCTCGCACAGCTCGGGCCCGCTCCACTCCCGGCGGGTCTGCAGCAGCGACAGCAGCCGCAGCAAACGTTCGGACGACATACCCCCAGTATGCGGCGAATGCGGTCAGGTTCTGGCCTCTTTGCCGCCTAGCGTGGCGGCCATGAACGGGGACCACATCGTCATCACCGGCGCCAGGAACAACAATCTCAAGGACGTCTCGCTGCGCATCCCCAAGGACCGGCTCGTGGTGTTCACCGGGGTGTCGGGGTCGGGCAAGTCGTCGGTGGTGTTCGGGACGGTCGCGGCGGAGTCGCAGCGGCAGCTGAACGAGACGCTCAGCTGGTTCGCCCGCGACCGGATGCCCCGCCGTGAGCGGCCCGACGCCGACGTCATCGACCGCCTCACGCCCGCGGTCGTGGTCGACCAGCGGCCGATCGGCGGCAACGCCCGCTCCACGGTCGGCACCATCACCGACATCTCCCCCGTCCTGCGGGTCCTGTTCTCCCGGCACGGCACGCCCAGCGCCGGGGAGGCCGCCGCCTACTCCTTCAACGACCCGCGCGGCATGTGCCCCGAATGCGACGGCCTCGGGCACGTCGCGCGGGTGGACCTGGACCTGTTCCTGGACACCGGGCGGTCGCTGAACGAGGGCGCGGTGAACTTCCCCCCGTTCGAGGTGGGGACGTTCGTGTGGCAGCTGTACGCCGAGTCGGGCCTGTTCGACCCGGACAAGCCGCTGCGGGACTTCACCCCCGAGGAGCGGGACCTGCTCCTGCACGGCAAGGGGTTCCGGGTGCCGCGCCGCAACAGGACCGGGTCGATGGGCCACAACGCCTACGAGGGCGTGATCGAGCGGTTCGACCGGCTGTACCTGAAACGGGACCTGGCGTCCCTGCCGCCCAAGGTGCGCGACGCGGCCCGCCGCGTGGTGCGCGAGGACACCTGCCCGGCCTGCGGCGGGGCGCGGCTCAACGCCGCGGCGCTGGCCTCGCGCGTCGGCGGCCGCGGCATCGCCGAGATGTCCCGGATGGAGGTCGGCGACCTGGTCGCCGCGCTCGGCGAGATCACCGACCCGGTCGCCGCGCGGGTCGCCGGGGAGGCCGTCGCGCGGCTGCGGCGGCTCGCCGACATCGGCCTGTCCTACCTGTCCCTGGACCGGCCGACCCGCACCCTGTCGGGCGGGGAGGCGCAGCGGCTCAAGGTCGTCCGGCACCTGGGGTCCAGCCTGACCGGGATGACCTACATCTTCGACGAGCCCAGCGCGGGCCTGCACCCCCGCGACGTCGACCGGCTGAACGCGCTGCTGCTGCGGCTGCGCGACAAGGGCAACACCGTGCTGGTGGTCGAGCACGACCCCGCCGTGATCGCCATCGCCGACCACGTCGTCGACATGGGGCCCGGCGCGGGCGTGCACGGCGGAGAGGTCTTGTTCGCCGGGACGGTCGCGGGGCTGCGCGCGGCCCCGACGCCGACCGGCCGGGCGCTGGGCGCCGCGTCGCCGGTCAAGGCCGCGTTCCGGGAGCCGGACGGCTGGCTGGCGGTGGCCGGCGCCCGCACCCACAACCTCAAGGACGTGACGGTGCGGTTCCCCACGGGCGTGCTCACGGCGGTCACCGGCGTCGCCGGGTCGGGCAAGAGCACCCTGGTCATGGACGAGTTCGCCGCGCGGCACCCCGGCGCGGTCGTGGTGGACCAGTCGGCGATCGCGGCGTCGCGCCGCTCCAGCCCGGCGACCTTCGTCGGCGTGATGGACCCGCTGCGGCGGCTGTTCGCGCGGGTGAGCGGCGCCGGCGCGGCGCTGTTCAGCCACAACTCCAAGGGCGCCTGCCCGGAGTGCGACGGCAACGGCGTCATCGTCACCGACCTGGCGTTCATGGATCCGGTCACCACCACGTGCGAGGCGTGCCGGGGCGGCCGGTACCGTCCGGAGGTCCTCGCGCACACGCTGCGCGGCCGCACGATCGTGGACGTCCTGGCGATGACGGCCGAGGAGGCCCTGGCCTTCTTCGCCGAGCCCGCCGGCGCCCCCGGCGGGGACGCCGGCCGCGCCGAACGTTCGATCGCCGCGCGGCTGCGGGCCCTGGACGACGTGGGGCTCGGCTACATGACGCTCGGGCGGCCGCTGGGCTCGCTGTCGGGCGGCGAGCGGCAGCGCATCAAGCTGGCGACCCGGCTGCACCGCGCCGGCACCGTCTACGTGCTGGACGAGCCCACGACGGGCCTGCACATGTCCGATGTCGGCGCGCTGCTGGCGCTGCTGGACCGGCTGGTGGACGGCGGCGGGACCGTCATCGTCGTCGAGCACGACCCGCAGGTGGTCAAGCACGCCGACTGGGTGGTCGACCTCGGGCCCGGCGGGGGCCGGCACGGCGGCGAGGTCGTGTTCGAGGGAACCCCCGCCGCGCTGCTGGAGGCGCCGTCCTCGGTCACGGCGCGGTTCCTGCGCCGCGGCCTGCCCGGGCAGGCCGCGGCGCGCCGCTAGTTGTCGGGGACCAGGCGGGCGGGGAAGCCGCCGGTCGCGATCGGCCCCCACCGCTCGATGGTGACGCGGATCAGGGACTTGTCCTGGCGGCGCATCGCCTCCCGGTACTCGTCCCAGTCGGGGTGCTCCCCGGCGATGCAGCGGTAGTAGTCGACGAGCGCGTCGGCGGCCTCGGGCATGTCGATGACCTCGGCGGTGCCGTCGACCTGCACGTAGGGGCCGTTGAAGTCGTCGGACAGCACGCACACCGACACGCGCGCGTCACGGCGGGCGTTGCGGGCCTTGGCCCGCTCGGGGTAGGTGGAGACGACGACGCGGCCCTGGCCGTCGACGCCGCACGTCACCGGCGACATCTGGGGCCGCCCGTCGGCGCGGGCGGTGGACAGCAGCGCGTGGTGGCGGGGACGCAGGAACTCCAGCAGTTCGGAGCGGTCCACGCGGTTCGCGGTGGCGATCGAAGGAGCCATGCACGCAACTCTAGGAACCCGGCACCGATGAGTTCCCCTCCGCCCCGCCGTCTACCTCTTCGAAGGCTCCAGGCAGGCCGCTTCCCAAGGGAGGACGACGATGAGCGACCGCGATCCCGTCGAGGCGCGCGACCTCGACATCTACGGCGCCGGAGAGCTGGCGTGGGACGGCGTGCGGGAGGCGCTGGAGGCGGCGCTGCCGAAGGCCGAGACGCCGGTGTTCCTCGGCACGGTCCGCCCGGACGGGCGCCCGCACTCGGCGGGCGTCGGCGCGCTGTGGCACGACGGGGACCTGTACGTCGTCAGCGGGCCCGGCACGCGCAAGTCCCGGAACCTGATGGCGAACCCGGCGTGCACGGTCTCGGTCCGCACCCCTGTCGGGGACGTGGTGCTGGAGGGCGAGGCGGAGCGCGTCACCGACCCGGCCGTCCTGGAGGCGGTCGCGGCCGGCTACCGGGACGGCGGATGGCCGGCGCGGGTGGAGGGCGAGGCGTTCACCGCGCCCTACAGCGCGCAGAGCGCGGGCCGGCCGCCGTGGCACCTCTACCGGATCGCCTTCCACACGGTGTTCACGGTGGGGACGGTGGAGCCGTTCGGCGCGATGCGGTGGACGTTCGCGCGCTGACCCCGCTGACCACGGCGCCGACCGGCGGGCATGCCGGCTCGGCGGTCAGCCGCTCAGCAGGGCGAACAGGCCGGCGCAGGTGAGCGCGACCATGACGGCCGCGACGGGCAGCTGCGCCCGCGCGGCCGGGCCGGGGCCGCGCAGGGCGAGGTCGTGCGCGGCGATGGTGCCACAGATGTGGCCGAGGACGATGGCGTTGACCTGGACCTGCGCGATGAGGGTGGGTCCGGCGAGGTCGTAGTCGACGCGGTTGCCGGTGGAGCCGAGCAGGTTCAGGCCCGTCCCGAAGGGGTCGCCGGCGAGGATGAACGTGGTCTGGCCCTCCAGGACGAAGAACGAGAAGTAGTGGGCGAGGGTGTAGCCGAGGGCGATCGGCAGCAGGGTGGCGGCGAACCGCGCGGGCCAGGACCGGGTGTGCGGGAGGGCGGGGTCGTGGCGGGTCAGCCGTTCGCTGAGCGTCAGCGCCGCGACGTACAGCAGCGCGACGGCGCCGACGGCGGCGGCGAGCCCCAGGGTGCCGGCGGGAACGCTGGCGGGGTCGACGTTGTCGCGCCAGTAGGTGGTGCGGGTGATGCCGTCGAATCCGGTCGAGCCGATCAGCACGCAGGCGGTCGCGGTGAGGCCGGGTTCGGGGTCGCCCTTCATCAGTCCGGTGAGCGGGGTGCGCAGGACGAGGGCGCCGTCGCCGCGCCGCCCGATCGGGCACAGGCGGGCCAGCAGGCTGGAGTAGGCCTCGAACCCGTCGCCGCGGGTGAACCAGTCGCGGCCGAACCACCAGGCGGGGGTCAGGTTCCCGGCGGCGTAGGCGAGGATGAGGGCGCCGACCAGGCGCGGGTCGGAGCGGTGCGGGGCGACCAGTTCCAGCCAGACGAATCCGGTGAGCCAGGCGGCCGCGGGCCAGTAGCCGAGCCGGGCGGGCAGGGGGCGCCGCCCCGACGGCGGGGTGCGGGTGGCGCGGCACAGCGCGGCGTGCAGGGTCCGCAGCGGGTTGACGCGCCGCCACACGGGTCCGAGCAGGACGCTGGCGGGGACCAGGCCGACCCAGAACGTGACGAACAGCGCCCACGGTGCGAGGTTGCGGGCGTCGGAGGGGGGTCCGGCGAACGCGACGGCGACGACCAGGGCGGCCGCGGCCAGGGCGAGAGCGCGTCCGGCCGCGGTGAGGGCGGTCGAGTCCAGCGCGCGGGCGAGGGCGGGCGGCAGCGGGCGTCCGGCGCCGGGGTGGAGGCGGGGCCGCTTCCACGCGGCGGTGAGGGCGAGGAAGGAGGCCGCGACGGCCAGGCCGCCGCCGGCGATGGCGGCGACGGCGTCCAGCGGCAGGTCGGTGCGGCCGCCGAGCCCGTGGGCGAGCACGTGCACGGGTCACCCGACCTGGAGTTCGAGGACGCGGGCGCCGGAGTGGTGCAGTTCGGCCTCGAAGACGCCCGGGGTGCCGGCGGTGAACCGCAGGGTGGCCGCCCGTCCGGGGCGCAGTTCGAGCTCGCGGTCGTAGCCGTGCAGGTGGAACTCGTCGGCGGTGTCGCCGGTGACGGTGATCTCGACGGTGGCGCCGCGCGGGACCTTCACGCGGCGCCGCGCGGTGTGGGCCTTCCCGCCGGTCACGGTCACGGTGATCCGGACGGCGGACGGCCCGGACGCGGCCGGGGCGCTTCCCGGCGCGGCGGGTGAGCCGGACCGCGCGGCCGGCGGGGTCCGGGGCGCGGGCTCGCCGCAGGCGGCCGCGGCCGCCAACGCCGCCGCGGCCGCGATCAGCGCCGTGGTCGCTCTGGTTCGTGTCCGCCGCCGCATGTGTCCCCTTCCGTTCCGGTGTCGCACACCACAAATTGTGACACTAGACAATGACACATTGGGAAGTGGCATACTCCGGCCAGGGGTTCGTCCTGTTCGGTTGAGGGACGTCCCGGTTCGCGCGTCGAGGGAGCAGCGGTGTTGGAGCACGTGACGGGCATGAGCGCGACGATCGGCGGCGCGGGCGCGCGGCTCGCCGCGGCACCGGCCAAGCCGGCGGGCGGCGCCGCCCTCGACCAGATCCTCATCGCCTCCGGCGCCGCGGCCGCGCTGACGGCGGCGCTGCTGGTGCTCGGCTGGGGGCATCGCAGCGGCCGCATCACCGTCCTGGCGAGGGCGGCCGACCTCGCGACGCGCGGCCCGGGCCGCGGCACCCCGGGGTGGGCGGCGCTGCCGATCCCGGTCGCGATGGTGTCGCTGATGGTCGCGCTCCTCGGAATGTACTGGGACATCTCCCTGCACATCTCGCACGGCCGGGACGAGGGGCCGCTGGCCAACATCGCCCACTACCCCATCCTGGTCGGACTGTTCGGCATCTTCACCGCCGGTGTCCTGGCCGTCGTGCTGCCCAGGGGCGAGCGCCCCGGGGCCGCGTCGCTGCGGATCACGCGGGACTGGCACGCCCCCGCGGGCGGCGTGCTGCTGGCCGGCGCCGGCTTCTACGCGCTGCTGGGGTTCCCCCTCGACGACGTGTGGCACCGCATCTTCGGCCAGGACGTCACTCTGTGGGGGCCCACGCACCTGATGCTGATCGGCGGGGCGGGCCTGTCGCTGGTGGCGATGATGGTGCTGGAGCGGGAGGGCCGCCGGGCCTGCGGCGACACCGGCCGGCCGCCGGGATGGCTGCGGTACGCGCGGCGCTGCATGCACGCGGGCGGGCTGCTGATCGGGCTGTCGGTGTTCCAGGCCGAGTACGACTTCGGGGTGCCGCAGTTCCGGCTCGTCCACCAGCCGCTGCTGATCGCGCTGGCGGCGGGCTGCGCGCTGGTCGCCGCGCGGCTGTGGGCCGGGCGCGGCGGCGCCGTGTTCGCCGTGCTGTTCTACATGGTGGTGCGCGGCGGGGTGTCGGTCCTGGTCGGCGGGGTGATCGGGGAGCTGTGGGCGGCGGTGCCGCTGTACTTCGCCGAGGCGCTGTGCGTGGAGATCGCGGCGCTGGTGCTGGCGCGGCGGCCGCTGGCGCTGGGCGCGGTGTCGGGCGTGCTGATCGGCACCGCCGGGTTCGGCGCCGAGTACGCCTACGGGCAGGTGGCGTTCCGGCTGCCGTGGACGCCGGACATCGTGGCCGAGGGCATGGCGATGGCCGTGGCCGGCGGTGTCGCGGGCGGCGTGTGCGGGGCGCTGCTGGCCGAGGGGCTGCACGGCAGGTCGTCGCGGCCGGCGGTGGCGCGCGGGCTGTTCGCGGCGGCGATCCTCGCGGTGGCGGCGGCGGTCGCCAACGGCCTGGTCGTCTCGGTCCCGCAGGGCCGCACGGCCACCGTCACCCTCACCGGCGTCCGCGGCGACGCCGCGCACCGCACCGCCGAGGCCCGCGTCGAGTTCTCCCCCGCCGACGCCGTCGACGGCCCGGCCTGGGTGACGGTCACGGGCTGGCAGGGGCAGGGCCTGCACGTCGACCGCCTGGTGAAGGTGCGCGAGGGCGTCTACCGCACGAGCGGGCCGATGCCGCTGCACGGCGAGTGGAAGACGCTGGTGCGCGTCCACGACGGGCGGACGCTGGCGGGCGTCCCCGTCTACCTGCCCGACGACCCGGCGATCGGCGCGAAGGAGCTGCCCGCTCCGCCGCGCTTCACCCGGGACCTGCAGGGCGAGCGGACCATCCTGCAGCGGGAGCTGAAGACCGACGTGCCGGGCTGGCTGTGGGCGGCGTGCTCGGCGGTGGTGCTGCTGTGCACCCTGGCGCTGGTGCTGTCGCTGGGCTGGGGCGTGGCGCGGATCGCGCGGCGGCTGCCGGACCGTCCCGGGCCCGCCGCCGGACGGGACGGGGAGCGCGCGGGGGCGGGCGCGTGACGGCGCCGGACGGGGTGCTGGCGTCCCATCCGATCATCACGGCGGTGCCGTTCTTCGTGCCGACCTTCGTGGTCGTCGCGGTGATCGTGTTCGTGGTGTGGCGGGACCGCCGCCGCGGCGACGACGACCCGCCGGACGCCCCGTAGACTCTGCGGTCATGAACGACCGGCCGTCTCCCGTCCCGTACCTGTCCGAGCTGTTCTCGCTGGAGGGCAGGGTCGCGGTGGTGACGGGCGGCAGCTCAGGGATCGGCCGGGCGATCGCCGGAGCGCTCGCGCGGGCCGGGGCCTCGGTGGTGGTCGTGGCGCGGCGGGAGGCCGAGCTGGCGGCGACCGTCCGTGAGCTGGAGGGGCACGGCTGCCGGGCGGCGGCGGTGAGCGCCGACCTGGGGTCGCGCGACGCGGTCGCCGAGGCCGCCGATGCCGCGGCGGCGGCGTTCGGCGAGCCCGACATCCTGGTCAACGCGGCGGGGGTGAACCTGCGGCCGCCGATGGACGAGCTCGGCACCGACGTGTGGGACGCCACGATGGCGGTGAACCTGGAGGCGCCGTTCCTGCTCGGGCAGCGGTTCGGGCCGGGGATGGCCGAGCGCGGCTTCGGGCGGCTCATCCACATCGCCTCGCAGCAGGCGTTCCGGGCGTCGGTGACCAGCGGCGCCTACGGGGTGTCCAAGGCGGGGCTGGTGGCGCTGGCCCGGTCGCAGGCCGAGGCGTGGTCGCCCCGCGGCGTCACCGCCAACGCCCTGGTCCCGGGTTTCGTGATGACGCCGCTGAACGCGCGCCTGTCGTCGGACCCGGCGAAGGTCCGGGCGCTCGCCGAGCGGACGATGACCGGCCGCAACGGCCTGGCGGACGACTTCGCCGGCGCGGCGGTGTTCCTGGCCTCGCCGTCGGCCGCCTACGTCACCGGCCAGTCGATCTTCGTCGACGGCGGCTTCTCCGCCCACTAGAGCACCCCCCGGAACGGGCCGGGCGGCTACTGCGACCCTGGCCGTGGCTTCAGGTGTTCTGGGTCTTGCATGAGGACGCTGACCCCGAAGGGCGGCACCGTCATGCGCAGCGGGCCGTCCCCTGGTCCGCCGACCGGCGCGGGGAGGCCGGGATCGAGGATGTCCACCAGCGGACCCCCTGGTTCCACGTCCGTCGAAAGGTCCAGCGCTGAGAGGTCCAGGCGGCGGGCCCGGTCGGCGGTGTTGAGGACGACCAGCGCCGACCCCTCGCGGTGGCGGCGCACGAAGGCGTAGATCCCGGGCCCGCCGGGATCGGAGAAGACCACCTCCTGCTCCCCGAAGCGCAGCGCGGCATGCCGCCGGCGGATCTCGATCAGCCGCCGCGTCCAACCGAACGCCGGCGACGACCGGTCGAACCCGTCGCCGGCGGAACTCGCCGAGACGAATTTCCCCGCCGCGAACATGTCCTCCCGATTTCCCGGATCGGCGGGATCTGCGAGATTCTCCGGATCGAGCCTTCCGGACGCCTGCCGAAATCCCCTCTCGGTACCGTAGTAGAGCATGGGAATGCCGAGCGAGAAGAGAACGAAGGCCAGGCCGACGCGGAGTCGTTCCAGTGGTTCGCCGTCCCTGAGGAACCGGTAGAGGTCGTGGTTGTCGATGAACCTGACGGTGGATCCGTGGTCGCCGCCGAACGCCTTCGCCGCGATCTCGAAGCTGTGCTCCAGTAGGCGGGCGGGCCCGCACCCGTGAAGTGCCCGGTTCTGCCGCCGGTATTCGCCGTAGTTGTACATGGCGCTCACCCCGGACTCGAAGCAGGAGGCGATGAGCGTGTCATCACTGCTGGCGTGTTCTCCGATGACCGCGAAATTCGATTTCCCCAGCGAACGCGCATAGTTCTTGACGGCCGAGCTGAGATCTTGGATGAAAGTGCGGTCCATGTGCCGGATCGCGTCCAGGCGCACACCGTCGATGTCGGTTTCTTTGATCCACCAGCAGGCGATGTACTGGAGCAGTTCCCGGGTCCGGGGATTTTCCGTGGCGAGCCTGCGGTAGTCCGGCGGGAAGTCGCCTTGCGTCTCCTGGTCGGTGTCCTCCCAGTCGTCGATGACGCCGCGCCGGGAGAAATGCTGAGGTGAGGCGAGTTCGATCGGCAGGACCGCGATGCCGTTCGCCGCGACGTCGGCCGCCTCCCGGGTGCCCTTCCATGCGTTGCTGCCGTCCGCGTAGTCGAAGACGGGTCCGGCGTGGTTGAGGACGAGGTCGAGGACGACCCGGAGGCCGAGGCGGTGGGCGGTGTCGACGAGGCGGCGGAGCTCGGCGAGCTCGCCCAGCCTCGGGTCCACGGCCATGAAGTGCACGGGGGCGTAGCCGTGGTAGGCGCCGGATCCGTTGAGCGCCACCGGCGACAGCTGGACGGTGGTGGCGCCGAGATCGTGAACGTAGCCGAGCCGGGACGTCAGTCCGCGCAGGTCTCCGCCGTGGCGCGAGGTCCCGTCCGCGCGGTCTCCTTCGGCCGCGATCGGTTCGGTGGCCTGAAAGCGGTCCGTGACGATCGAATAGAAGATCTCCGCTCGCCAGTCCTCCGGTGAGGGGTGATAACGGCGCCCCGCCGGTTTCTCAAGTGAGGTGGCGGCGATGGACTCTGGTGCGCCGGCCTCGGGGGCGGGCACGGACGGACCGGCGTTCCGGGAGGGGTCCGGAGACTCGATCATGGTGATGACTATAGGCATGCGAGAGCTCGCCGGACCAGTCCCGCCCGCCCTACTTGTCACTGCCCGAAGATGAATGATTCACTGCAGGTGATCGCCGCCTTGACGGTCCGGCGGCCAGGCTTCGAACAGAAGGAGGGCCCGTGTCAGGCCGGGGCAGGGGCGCCGTGTCACATGCCGCCCGGAATCTCGTTCACCGCATCCGGTGGTTCTTGAAAAGAAGGCGGCTGCGGAATGACGATCCATTCATGTACAAGTGAGCGGGGAAACCCGTGATCACCTGGGGGATCTCCGCGCTCTCGCATGACGCGGCCCTGGCCGTCGTCCAAGACGACCGGCTGCTCTTCGCGGCGCATTCAGAGCGCTATTCCCGCGCGAAGAACGACGCGCTGCTCCATTCCGAACTGCTGAGCGAGGCCCGGGCCTTCGGCCCTCCGGACCAGGTGGTCTGGTACGAACGGCCCCTGGTGAAGAAACTCCGGCATCTGAGAGCCGGGCAGTGGGAGCACGCCCTGGCGCGATCGGACCTGCCGAGCCGCTACCTGCGCTCGATCGGCCTGCGGCGCAACATCCCGGTCGCGTACGCGAGTCACCACGAGTCGCACGCCTGGGCCGGGATCGCCACGAGCGGATTCGACTCCGCGGCCGTCGTGGTCGCCGACGCGATCGGCGAGTTCGACTGCTTCAGCATCTTCGGCTACACCGCCCGCGACGGCCTCCGCCCGCGCTACCGGTGCCGCTACCCCCACAGCCTCGGCCTGCTCTACAGTGCGTTCACCCGGCGCTGCGGCTTCAAGCCGAACGAGGACGAGTACATCCTCATGGGGATGGCCGCGTTCGGAGAGCCCCGGCATGTCGACGACATCCTGGACGCCTGGATCCGCCTCGACGGGCCGGGTTACGCCCTCAGGGCCAACGTGCACCGCGGCATCGGCGACTGGCTCCCCGACGCGCGGCCGGAGGACCTCGCCGCCAGCATCCAGGAGATCACCGAGCGGGTCATGCTCAGGGCGGCGGTCTGGGCCCGGGAGGAGACCGGCTCCCCGAACCTGATCCTCATGGGAGGGGTGGCGCTGAACTGCGTCTCCAACGCCGTCGTCGCCCGGGACGCGGGCTTCTCCGAGGTGTGGATCTTTCCCAACCCCGGGGACGCGGGGTCCAGCGTCGGCGCGGTGGCCGCGCACCTGGAGCGGCCGCTGCACTGGCCGGGCCCCTACCTCGGGACCCGCATCGACCGCGAGCTCGACATCGCCGCCGTGGTCCGCAGCCTCACCACGGAGGGCATCGCCGCGGTCGCCAACGGCCCCGCCGAGTTCGGGCCGCGCGCCCTGGGCAACCGGTCGCTGCTGGCCGATCCGCGGCCGGCCGACATGAAGGACCGCGTCAACCGGGTCAAGGGGCGCGAGCGGTTCCGGCCCTTCGCCCCGATGATCCGGGAGGAGCTACTTCACCGGCACTTCGACGTGCCCGTGCGGCACACCCCGTACATGCAGTTCACCGCGCTGTGCCGGAACCCCGGGGAACACCCCGCGGTCGTGCACGTCGACGGCAGCAGCCGCGTCCAGAGCGTCTCCCGCGACCAGCACCCGGCCCTGCACGACCTGCTCACCGCGTGGGAGGACGCCTCGGGCTGTCCGATGCTGCTCAACACCAGCCTCAACTCTCGCGGAGAACCCCTGGTGAACTCCTGGCGGGACGCCGAGCGGTTCGGCGAGCGGGAAGGAGTCCGGGTCCATTGACGTCACGACCGGTACGTCTGCTCGTCGCCAACGGATGCAGCTACACCCGGGGTGCGGAACTCGGGCGGGCGGAGGACGCCTGGCCTGCCCTGGTCGCCGACGCCCTCGGAATCCCGTGGGTGAACCTGGGCTGCGACGGCGGCTCCAATCGGCGCGTCGTCCGCACGACGGTGGGCAACCTCGACCGCCTCGCCGCCGAGCACCATGTGCGGGTCGAGGACGTCTTGGTGATCTGCATGTGGACGGGTCTGTCCCGCCACGAGTGCTTCACCCGGGCCCGCGACAAGGGCCACGGGTTCCGTCCCGCCCTGCCCGACGAACTCCACTGGCACCGGCTGGGGAAATGGCGGATCCAGATGAAGGACCGTCTGGCGGAGGCCTACTACCGGCATCTGTGGAGTGAGCGGGCTTCCCTGACCAACTTCGCGCTGGACTGGCTGATGCTCGACGGCTACCTGCGCTCCCGCGGAGCGTGCGCCCGCTACGTCTTCGCCTGGGACGTGCTGAGGTTCGACCAGGACGACCAGAGCAGGGCCCTCCTCGCGAGCCTGGACCCCGCCGCCGTCTACGGCGGGACGGCGACGCACTCCCGGACCTCCTTCAACGACGAGATCACCGGCAGGTTCCCCCTCGGTGACATGCAGCACCCCTTGGAGGAGGCCCACGCGGCCTTCGGCGCCTCCATGACCCGCTGGCTCCGCACCCAGGGCATCGACACCACGCCCAACCGCTGCTGATCACGGCCGCCCCCGACCGCCGGCCTGGCCACCGGGGCATGCGCGGGCACGAGGGCCGCATCGGCCGCCTGCAAGCGCGTGCCGGGGCACGGGTCAGGGCCACAGGCCGGTGGCGTCGACGGCGGCGGCGGGGTCGGCGGCGTGGACGATGCCGCCGACGGGGCGCCCGTCCTCGTCGTGGACGCGCCAGCCGCCGAGCTGGACGACGGGGATGCGCCCGGCGCGCATGGCCAGGGCGATCTCCGACAGCGTCCCCCAGGACCCGCCGACGGCGATGACGGCGTCGGCGGTGTTGACGATGACGTTGTTGCGGGCCTGGCCGAGGCCGGTGGGGACGGCGACGGTGAGGTCGGGTCCGGCGGCGGCGCGGTCGGCGGCGGGCAGGATCCCGACCACGAGGCCGCCGGCGGTCCGGGCTCCCGCGGCCGCGGCGGCCATCACCCCGCCGTGCCCGCCGCACACGACCACGGCGCCGCGGCCGGCGAGGATGCGGCCGGTCTCGTAGGCGTGGTCCCACTGCCGCTCGGTGCACTCGCCCGGCCCGCACACCGCCACCTGCACGGCCATCGCGGCGCTACCCGGCACCGTGCCGGGCGGCGATCTGGTCGATCACCGCGGCGAGGGCGAAGTCCTTGCCGGTGAGGCCGCCGGCGCTGTGGGTGGACAGGGCGAAGGTCAGGGTGCGCCAGCGGATGTCGATGTCGGGGTGGTGGTCGGCGTCCTCGGCGGCGCGGGCGACGTCGGCGACCACCTCGATCCCGGCCGGGAACGAGGGCGCGGTGACCTGCCTGCGGATCTGGTCGCCGTCCCGGCTCCAGGCGGGCAGGCCGCGCAGGCGGTCGGCGACTTCGGCGGCGTCGAGCGTGTCGGCCATCGGGTCACTCCCTGTTCGCTGATGCCGTTCTCCTGTCTCCCTTCCCGCTGCGGGACGCCCGGTCACCCCGCGCCGGGGGTCAGGTCGTACAGGACGGTGCCGCCGACCCTGGCGGGGGTGTAGTTCGCGGCGACCCAGGCGCTGATCCGCTGGGCGGCGTCGCTGCCGGTGCCGGTGCCGCGCGTCCGGGCGCCTGCCTGGCCGCGGTCTCCGCCGACGAAGTAGTGGATCCTGCCTTGGCGGGCGAGGCGCTGGAACTCGGCGAGGGTGGGGGCGGGGTCGGTGCCGTTGAACCCGCCGACGGCCATCACGGGCCTGCCGGTGGCGAGCTGGTAGCCGGCGGCGGTATTGGAGCCGACGGCGGCGGCGACCCAGGTGTAGGAGGCGGCGCCGGCGTTGAGGGCGGAGGTGACGGCGGCGTCCGGGGTCCCGGCGTTCAGGAGCCCGCCCGGTCCCCCGCCCGGTCCCCCGCCCGGTCCTGCCGCGCCGGGGCGGCCGGTGCGGGGGCCCGCGGGCATGCGCCCGGTGGTTCCGGGGCCCTGGGGCGGGGGCCCGCCGGGGCCGCGGGCCCAGCCGCCGGGTCCGGCGCGTCCGGGGCGCCCGCCCCGGGCGCCGCGTCCTGGGCCGAACCCGGTGGAGGTGGCGGGGCCGGCGGTGACGATGGCGCCGGTGTGCGGGGTGCGGACGGTTTCGGCGGCGTAGGCGGCGGGTCCGGCGAGGCCGGCCAGGACCGCCAGTGCGGCGGCCGCGGTCAGGACGGGCCCGCGCAGCAGCCGCACGGCCGCCAGCCCGGCGGCGGCGAGCAGGCCCGCGGCGGCGACGGCGGGCGCGAGCCAGGGGTGCCAGTCCGGTGACCGGTCCAGCAGGACGTAGGCCCACAGGGCGGTGAGGGCGACGGTCGCCGACAGGACCGCGGCGGCCCCTGGGGTGCGGCGGCGTTCCCACAGCAGCGCGGCGCCCATGCCGGTGAGCGCGGCGATCGCGGGGGCGAGCGCGACGGTGTAGTACTCGTGGAAGATGCCCTGCATCCAGCTGAAGACCGCGGCGGTGAGCAGGAGCCATCCGCCCCACAGCGCCAGCGCGGCGCGGGCGGGGTCGGTGCGGGGCGCGCGTCGCGTCGCCCACAGCCCGGCGGCGAGCAGGAGCAGCGCGGCGGGCAGCAGCCAGGAGATCTGGCCGCCGATGACGGGCCCGAACATGCGGCCCCATCCGGCGTCCTGGTCGAGGTTGCCGAGCCCGCCGGTCTCCTCGCCGTTGAGGCGTCCGAGGCCGTTGTAGCCGAGGGCAAGTTCCAGGACGGAGTCGTGCTGCGACCCGCCGATGTAGGGGCGGGCGGAGGCGGGCACCAGCGCGACGGCCACGACCCACCACCCGGCCGAGGCCAGCAGCACTCCCCCGGCGGCGGCCAGCTGCCACAGCCGCCGCCGCAGGGGCGCGGGCGCGGCGAGCAGGTAGACCAGCGCGAACACCGGGACGACCAGGAACGCCTGGAGCATCTTGGCCAGGAACCCGGTCCCGGTGAGCGCGGCGGCGAGCAGCAGCCAGCGGGTGCTCGCGCTCTCCTGGGCGCGCAGCGCCGCGTAGGCGCCGAGGGTCAGCAGCAGCACCAGCAGCGCGTCGGGGTTGTTGAAACGGAACATCAGCGCGGCCACCGGCGTCACCGCGAGCGCGGCGCCGGCGAGCAGCGCCGCCCAGGCGGGGAAGCGGCGCCGGACGGCCGCGTGCAGGGCCGCGACGGTCGCCACGCCCATGAGCGCCTGCGGGACGAGGATGCTCCAGGTGTTGACGCCGAACACGCGGGCGGTCAGGGCCATCGGCCACAGCGCGGCGGGCGGCTTGTCGACGGTGATGGCGCCGGCGGCGTCGGAGGAGCCGAAGAAGAACGCCTTCCAGCTGGTGGCGCCGGCCTGGACGGCGGCGGAGTAGAACGCGTTGGCCCATCCGGACGCGCCGAGTCCCCAGAGGTAGGCGACGCCGGTGGCGGTGAGCAGGGCCAGCAGCGCGGGCCGGGCCCAGGCGGGGTCGGCGGCGGGGCCGCGCAGCAGCCGCCGCGGGAGGCCGCCCCGCCCGCGCGGGGTGCGGGGCGCGGGCGGGGCGGCCGGGATCGTGGTGGTCATCGTCGTCTTCCCTGTTCAGCCGAGCTTGTACAGCCGGGCGCCGGTCGAGCCGCCGGCGGTGCCGCCGTAGGCGGTCGCGTCGACGGGGGTGGCGTTCTTCTGGACCCAGGCGGTGACGGCGGTGTCGCCGCCGCCGGGGCCCATGCGGCCGCCGAGCAGGATGAAGCGGAGCTCGCCGTCCTTGACGTACTGCTGGAGCTTGGCGACGGTCATGGCGGGGTCGCTGCCGGTGAAGCCGCCCATGGCGATGGCGGGGCGCCCGGTCCGAAGGATGATCGAGGAGGCCTCCTGGGCGCTGGAGACGGCGACGAGCCAGGTGGCGCCGCCCTGGTTCCTCTCCAGGTAGGCGAGCATCCGGGTGTCGACGCCGCCGCCGGGCCCGCCGCCGAAGCCGCCGCGTCCGCCGGTTCCGCCGGGGCGCTGCCCGCGCCCGTCGGCGGCCCGTCCGTTGGCGGCCTGTCCGTCGGGTCCCTGCCCGTTCTGGCCGCCGGCCTGCCACGGGGGCGTCTGCCCGCCGGGCGGCCTGCCGCCGGGCATGGCGGGGGGCGCGCCGCCGCCGGGGAAGGCCCCGGACCGGCCGGGTCCGGCTCCGGGCCCGCCGCCGAGGCCGCCGCCGGAGGCGGGTCCGGCCAGGGGGTTGGTGCCGTTGGAGGTGGTGGAGGCGGCCGCGACGGCGTAGGCGCCCGGGCCCGCCAGGCCCGCGGCCGCGGCGAGGGCGAGACCGGCGACGGTGGCGCGGGTCCCGGCGCGGCCGGAGACCCGTCCGGCGATCAGGGCGGCGACGGCCAGGGCGGTGGCGGCGGCGACGGCCCACCGCAGCCACGGGTTCCAGGACGGGGTGCGGTCCAGCAGGACGAACGCCCACGCGCCGGTGACGGCGACGCCCGAGGGCAGGACCCACGCCCAGGCCCGCGACGTGCGGTGGGCGCGGGCCAGCAGGACGGCTCCGGCGCCGGTGAGCGCGGCGATCGCGGGGGCCATGGCGGTGGAGTAGTAGGGGTGGAAGGTGCCCTGCGCGAAGCTGAACACGACGTAGTGGACGGCGAGCCATCCGCCCCACAGCAGCAGCGCGGCGCGGGCGGGGTCGGTGCGGGGGCGGCGGCGCAGCAGGACCAGGCCGGCGGCCAGGGCGAGGACGGCGAAGGGGATGAGCCAGGAGATCTGGCCGCCGAGGATGTCGTTGAACAGCCGCCCGGCGCCGGACTGGCCGCCGAAGCCGCCGCCTCCTCCGGGGCCGCCGCGACCGCCCGGGCCGCCGCCCTGGCCGAGGATGCGGCCGAGGCCGTTGTAGCCGATGACCAGGTCCCACGCGGTGCCGTCGGTGCTGCCGCCGATGTAGGGGCGGGAGCGGGCGGGGACGGCGTCGACCAGCAGCGTCCACCACAGCGAGGACGCGGCCAGGACGGCGCCGGTGGCGAGCAGGTGCGCGACGCGGCGCGCCGGGCGGGGCCGGGCGGCGACCAGGTAGGCCAGGGCCAGTGCGGGGACGACCAGGAACGCCTGCAGCATCTTGGTGTTGAAGCCGCATCCGACGAGGAACGCGGCGAGCAGCAGGGGCCGCAGCCGTCCGGTGTCGACGGCGCGCTGGCAGGCCCAGGCGGCGGCGACCAGGAACAGCACCAGGAGGGTGTCGGGGTTGTTGTCGCGGTTGATCGCGACGGTGATCGGGGTGAGGGCCAGGACGGCGGCGGCGGTGAGCGCGGCGGCGTGGCCGAACGCGCGGCGGACCGTGGTGTACAGGACGGCGACGGCGGCGACGCCGGCGGCGACCTGCGGGAGCAGCAGGCTCCAGGTCCCGAATCCGAGGACGCGGGCGGTGAGTCCCATGGCCCACAGGGCCATGGGGGGTTTGTCGACGGTGATGTAGGAGCCGGCGTCCAGGGAGCCGAAGAAGAACGCCTTCCAGCTCTGGGTGCCGCTCTTGACGGCGGCGGAGTAGTAGGAGTTGGCGTCGCCCGCGGCCGTCAGGCCCCACGCGTACAGGGCGGTGGCGGCGATGAGGACGGCCCACAGGGCGGGCCGCGCCCAGCGGGGGTCGCCGCCGGGGCCGAGGAGGAGGCGGCGGGCGCGGCTGCGGGGCGCGGTGTGCCCGGCGGCGGGCGGCGGGGTGAGGGTGGAGGTCATGCCGTGGTCCCCCCGGTGTTGTCGTGGGCGGGCGCGGCGACGGTCCCCGCGGCGGGTGCGGCGGGTGCGGTGGGGTGGTGGCCGAGGCGGCGGGGGTGGAAGATCCAGGCGCGCATGAGCAGGAAACGCGCGAGGGTGGCCAGGGCGTTGGCGGTGACGAGCGCGGCGACCTCGACGGCGCGTCCGGCGCCGGGCGCGGCGGCGTGCAGCAGGGCCAGGCCGCCGGTGGACAGGGCCAGGCCGAGCAGGAACGCGGCGCCGCCCTCGAGTTGCTGGCGCAGCGCGCGGCGGTGGCCGGTGACGCCGAAGGTGAAGCGGCGGTTGGCGGCGGTGTTGCCGACGGTGGTGATCACCAGGGAGAGCGCGTTGGCCCACAGCGGCCCGAGGAACAGGCGCAGCAGGACGAACAGGATCAGCTGGGCGAGGGTGCTGAGGACGCCGATGGCGGCGAAGGCGGGCAGCTGGCGGGCCATGCCGGCGGGGAGCGCGTCGGTGGCCCGGCCCGCGGCGGGGCCGGGGCGGCCGCCGACGGGGGCGCGGAACGCGCCGGTGAGCATGCGGTGGGCGACGCGGGCCATGCCGCGCAGGTCGTCGCGGGCGGTGCGCAGGACGTCGACGCGGCTGTCGGGGTCGTCGACCCAGTCGACGGGGACCTCGTGGATGCGCAGCCCGTTGCGTTCGGCGAGCAGCAGCAGCTCGGTGTCGAAGAACCATTCCTCGTCCTCGACCGAGGGCAGCAGCGCCTGCACGATCTCGGTGCGGGCGGCCTTGAAGCCGCACTGGGCGTCGGTGAAGCGGGCGGCCAGTGCGGTGCGCAGCAGCAGGTTGTAGCAGCGGGAGATGATCTCGCGGCGGGGGCCGCGCACGACGGCGGAGCCGCGGGTCAGGCGTGAGCCGATGGCCAGGTCGCTGTGCCCGGAGATGAGGGGGGCGACCAGCGGCAGGAACGCGTCCAGGTCGGTGGACAGGTCGACGTCCATGTAGGCGACGACGTCGGCGTCGCTGGTCCCCCACACGTGGCGCAGCGCCCGGCCCCGGCCCTTGTCGCGCAGCCGGACGGCGCGGACGCGGGGGTGGCGGGCGGCCAGGTCGCGGGCGATGGGCCAGGTGGCGTCGGTGCTGGCGTTGTCGGCGACGGTGATGCGGAACGGGTAGGGGAGGGTGTCGGCGAGGTAGGCGTGCAGGCGTTCGACGCTGGCGGCCAGGACGCGTTCCTCGTTGTGGACGGGGACGACCACCTCGACGAGCCGTCCCCGTCCGCCGTGCTCGTGCGGCGGCGGGGGCGGCGCGGCGGGCGTGCCCGGTTCGGTGATGAGGTGACTCATGGGACCGAGGTTCGGGGGCCGGTGTGGGAGGGCGGTGAGGCGTGTCTTAACGCCGCATGAGAAACGCGCCGGGCCCTGCCCGGGGGTGGTTCAGTCGCCGGGGGCGGGGGTGCCGGGCAGGTGGACGCGGGCGAGGGTGCCGCCGCCGGGCGCGGGTTCCAGGGCGACGCTTCCGCCGTATTCGGCGACGACGCGCGCGACGATGGACAGCCCGAGCCCGGAGCCGGGCAGGCTGCGGGCCGACGGGGAGCGCCAGAACCGTTCGAACACGTGGGGAAGGTCGGCGGCGGGGATGCCGGGGCCGTGGTCGCGGACGGTGAGTTCGCCGTCGTGCAGGCCCGCGGTGACGGTGCCGCCGGGCGGGCTGAACTTCACGGCGTTGTCGAGGAGGTTGACGATGGCGCGTTCCAGGGAGGCGGGGTCGCCGTGGACGTGCCAGGGCCGGGCGTCGCAGGTGATGGTGAGGCCGGGGCCGCGCAGCCGGGCGCGTTCGACGGCGCGGTCCAGGACCTCGTGCAGGGCGACGGTCTCGCGGACGGGTTCGGTGTCGGCGGGGCGGGCCAGTTCCAGCAGGTCGCCGACGAGGCTGGACAGTTCCCGCATCTGGGCGCGGACGCTGGCGAGCAGGTTGCGGCGGGTGCCGGCGGGCAGGTCGCGGCCGGCGGCCTCGGCGCGCAGCAGCAGGTCGATGTTGGTGCGCAGGCTGGTGAGGGGGGTGCGCAGCTCGTGCCCGGCGTCGGCGATGAGCTGCTGCTGGCGTTCGCGGGAGGCGGCCAGGGCGGCGGTCATGGTGTTGAAGGAGCGGCTGAGGCGGGCGATCTCGTCGGTGCCCTCCTCGGGGATGCGGGTGTCCAGGTCCTCGGTGCGGGCGATGTGCTCGACGGCGCCGGTGAGCTCGTCCACGGGACGCAGCGACGCGCGGGCGATCATGAGGCCGGCGGCGGCGGACACCAGGACGCCGAGGGCGGTGACGGCGGTGAGCAGCAGCGCCAGGTTGTCCAGGGGGCCCTGGACCTCGTCGAGGGAGATGGCGTAGGACACGGCGGCGGGGGTGCCGTCGGGCAGCCGGAACGAGCGGGTGAGGACGCGGACGCCGTCCTCGGTCCCGGAGGCGGTGACGCCGGTGCCGTCGTGGTAGGCGTGGTCGCGTTCGCCGCGGGCGACCCGGACGTCCTGCACGGTGACCTGCAGCGCGCCGGCGCCGGGGACGGTGCAGCGCCGCCCGTCGGCGCGGACCAGCTGCATGATCTCGTAGGGGCCGGGCGGCGGGTTCTGGGAGCCGGTGCCGGTGGGCTCGGAGGAGCAGGCGGCCAGGATCGCCTCGGGGCGGCGCGGCAGGCGGGGGCCGCGGAAGGGGGGCTGCCCCTCGCGGTGGACGTCGTCGCGGGCGGCGGGCGGGCCGCCCGACACCGCGCCGAGGCGGCGGTCCAGCTCGCGGTACAGCTGGTTGCGGGTCAGCAGCCAGCCGGCGCTGGCGCAGGCGGCGACGGCGAGCGCGACGGCCGCGGCGGTGAGCAGCGCCATGCGGGCGCGCAGCGTGAGCCGCCGGGTGAGGCGCCGCGCGACCGGGGCGCGGGTGCTCACGGGGACGCCGCCGGGCGCAGCACGTACCCGACGCCGCGGACGGTGTGCACCAGCCGCGGCAGGCCGCCCGCCTCGGTCTTGCGCCGCAGGTACATCACGTACACGTCCAGGGAGTTGGAGGCGGGTTCGAAGTCGAATCCCCAGACGGTCTCGAGGATCTGCTCGCGGGTGAGGACCTGGCGGGGGTGGGTGAGGAACATCTCCAGCAGCATGTACTCGGTGCGGGTCAGTTCCAGGGGGCGCCCGGCGCGGGCGACCTCGCGGGTGAGGGTGTTCATGCGCAGGTCGTCGAAGGCCAGGACGTCGCCGGGGGCCGCGGCGGCGGGGGCGGTCATGGCGGCGCGGCGCAGCAGGGCGCGGACGCGGGCGAGCAGTTCGTCGAGGTCGAAGGGTTTGGCGAGGTAGTCGTCGGCGCCGGCGTCCAGTCCGGTGACGCGGTCGCCGACCATGTCGCGGGCGGTGAGCATGAGCACGGGCATGGTGGCGCCGAGGGCGCGCAGCCGCCGGCAGGTGGTCAGTCCGTCCATGCGGGGCATGAGCACGTCCAGCACGACCAGGTCGGGGTTCTGGCGTTCGACCTGGTCGAGGGCGGCGACGCCGTCGGCGGCGCCGGCGACCCGGTAGCCCTCGAATTCCAGGCTGCTGGTCAGCGACTCGCGGACGGCGGGTTCGTCGTCGACCACGAGGATCCGCGGGGGCGGTGCGTCCTGCGCGCCGGGTTCCATGTACTCACGGTAAACAGCGCCGGTGGGCGCCCCGGCCACCGGCGGGCGTTTCTCATGGTTCTTTCAGGAACTTCTGAGGGGCGGTTCAGTGATCGCGGCCGGGGGGCGTGCCGGTGTCGGCGGTGTCGGCGGTGGCGTCGGCCCACGCGTCGCCACCGGCGGCGGCCGTTTCGACGGTTTCGGTGGTCTCGATCGTGGCGTCGATGACGACGGTGGCGGGCCGGCCGGGCGGTGCGGGGCGGGTGGCGGTGGTCCAGGTGGTCCTGGCGACGTCGACGACGACGTCGCGGGACACCTCGACGATGATGCCGCGCAGGGTGTCGCGCAGGGCGAGCTTGAGGGCGTCGCGGAGCAGTTCGCGCAGGACGGCCTCGACGGCGGCGGTGGCGGCGCGGGCGGCCAGGTCGCGGGCGGTGCGGGCCAGGGCGCTGCCGGCGGCGGCGGTGAGCAGCCCGGCGGCGGTGCGCGCGGCGCCGCGCACGGCGGGGTCGCGGCCGGCGCGGGCGGCCAGGTCGGCCAGCGGCGCGAGCTCGGCGGCGGCGCCGGTGCTCTCGGCGGCGCCGCGGGCGGTGTCGCGCAGGGCGGCGGCCAGGTCGCGGGCGGCCTGCTCGGCGGTCTGGCGGACGACGCGGCCGACGACGTCGCGGCCGGCGGCCATGAGGGCGTCCACGGCGGCGTCGGCGACGGTGTCGACGGCGGCGTCCACGACCATGCGGGTGGCGGCCTGCACGACGGGGGCCGAGGCGGTGCGGCCGGCGACGTCCAGGGCGGTGGCGGCGCGGGCGAGGGGGCTCTGGGCGGCCAGGCGGCGCGCGGCGGCGGCCATGGGGTGGCGGGCGGCCTGCTCGGCGAGGGTCATCGCGGCGGTGGCGGCCTCCAGCGCGCCGGCGGTGGCGGGGTTGGCCGCGGCGGCGGCGCGGGCCTCGGTGACGGCGCGTTCGGCGGCGCCGCGGGCGGCCTTGACGGCGGCGTCCCGCGCGGCCTGCTCGGCGGCCCGCATCACCGGCGTCCCCGCCACCTGCGCCAGGATGCGGTCGGCGGCGAGCGCCGCCGCGCCGCGGGCGGCGTCGCGGACCGGCTCGCTCGCGGCGGCGGCCCGCGCGGCGGCCGGTGCCAGGCCGTCCCAGATCTCCTGCACCCGCCGGGCGGCGGCCCGGTCGGCGCGGTCGAGCCCGGCCGGCCGGTCGCCGCTGTCGCCCCCGTTGTCAGCCTCGTCGTGGGCCTCGTTGTCGGCCATGTGGTCGTCCACGGTCACGCCCCCTCATCGCGATCCCGCCCCAAATCACCATAACTGCCGAACAGTGCCGCCAGTTCCGGGTGCCGCGGTCAGCGGCCGCAGGACGGGCATGGGGTGCGGGTGCGGCGGGCGTAGGCGCGGGCGGCGGCGGCCATGCCGGCGCCCCAGGCGAAGTAGGCGGGGACGGCGACCCAGAAGAACGCCTCGGGCAGGTCGAGGCCGCCTTCGGGCGGGAACGGGTCGCGGCCGTGCAGCCGCTCCCAGAACATCTGCAGCAGCATCAGCCCGAAGTAGACGACCAGCCCGCCGGAGATCGCGGCGCCGGGCCACAGCACCAGCCGCCGCGGGACACCGCGCCCGGCCAGCCCGGGCACCCAGCGCGGCCAGGTCCGCCCGAAGGGGTGGACGAGGGCGAGGGGCAGCAGGCAGCCGCCGAGCACGAACCCGGCCTCGAACAGCATCACCGAGGCGCCGCCCGACAGCGGCGACTCGGCGAACCCGACGACGGCCTGGGCGACGATGCGGATGAGGCAACCGGCGACGGCGAGGTAGGCGGCCCCGTAGGCCCAGGCGGGCGTGCGGGGCAGGGCGCCGGGCGCGGCCGCGGCGCGCCCGCACGCGGCGCAGGCCGGCCCGGTGCGGGTGCGGGCGGTGTAGGCGCGCGCGGACAGCGCCGTCATGATCCCGGCGGCGACGACCGCGGCCCGCGACAGCGCCCCGAGCGGGTAGAACCCCAGGCCGAGGCCGGGCAGGACCGCGCCGACCACGTCCAGCAGGAGCATCGCACCGGAGGCGGCCAGGCACGCCGCGACGGTCCAGGCCGCGCCCGCCAGGGCCAGCCGCGGCGCGCGGGCGAGGCGGTCGGCGCGCGGGAGCGTGAGCGCGGCCAGCACGAGCGCGGCGGCCCCGCACAGGCCGGCGCCCGCCCATCCGGTGAACGCGACGAGGTCGGTGCCGATGGGCGACATGTCCTGCGGCCGATGCCCCGCCGCCCAGTACGCGCGCAGGGCGCCGTAGGCGAGGGTCCAGGCGAGCGCGGTCGCGGGCAGGCGGCGTCCCAGGGCGCGCGGGGACAGGCGCGCGGTCAGCGTGGTGGCCATGGCGACGATCGTGGCCGCGGCGGGGCGGGCGGAGCCTCCCCGCCGCGGCCGAGACCGCTCCCCCGCGCGGGTGAGAAAAAGCGGTTGGCCGGGCGGGGGCGGCCCGGTAGGGTCCCAGGCGGAACCGAAAGGGGGGTGTGGACGTATGGCCGTCGCCGTGGTGGCTGCTGCCCGCAGCAGCATTCAGCCCGTCCTCACTTCCCGGGCCTCCGGCTGATCGTTCTGCTTCGCGCCGCCTGCGGCGCCGTCACGCCGGGGCCCCTTCACGCAAGGGTTCCGATCCGTTGTCTTCCTCTTTCACGGGGTCGTCTCCTCTGGCCGCCTACGGCTGGGACGACGCTCTGGAGCATGAGTTCACCTCCCACCGCGCGGCGGGGCTGATCCCCGCGCGGGTCGCCGCGGTCGACCGCGGCCTGTGCGACGTCGTCACCGAGAACGGCCCGGCGCGGGCCTCCACCGGGTCCACCGGGTCCACTGGTTCCGGTGGTGATCCGGTGGCCGCGCCGTGCACGGGTGACTGGGCCGCGCTGCGCGCCGGCGGCCCGGACGGGCGCCCGGCGGTGGCGGCGCTGCTGCCGCGCCGGACCGCGATCGTGCGGTCGTCGGCGTCGCGGGATTCGCACGGCCAGGTGCTGGCCGCCAACGTCGACACCGTCGCGGTCGCGGTGTCGCTGGCCGCCCCGCTGGATCTGGGGCGGATCGAGCGGCTGCTGGCGCTGGCCTGGGAGAGCGGGGCGCGGCCGGTGGTCGTGCTCACCAAGGCCGACCGGGTCCCCGGCACGGCCGGGGAGCGCGCCGAGGTCGCCGCCGCCGCGCCGGGCGTGGACGTGGTGGCCTGCAGCGCCGCGACCGGTGAGGGCGTGGAGATCGTCCGCGCCGTCGTGTCGGGGACGGTGGTGCTGGTCGGCCCGTCGGGCGCGGGCAAGTCCACGCTGGGCAACGCGCTGCTGGGCGCCGAGGCGCTGGCCACGGGCGAGGTCCGGGCCGGCGACGGCAAGGGCCGGCACACCACGGTGCGGCGGCAGTTGCTGCCGCTGCCGGGCGGCGGCGTCCTGATCGACACGCCGGGGCTGCGCGGCGTGGGCCTGTTCGAGGCGGCGCAGGGCCTGGAGCGGACCTTCGCCGACGTCGAGGAGCTGGCCGCGCGGTGCCGGTTCGGTGACTGCGAGCACCGGTCCGAGCCGGGCTGCGCCGTCCTCGGCGCGGTCGAGGACGGGACGCTGCCGCGCCGCCGCCTCGACAGCTACCGCAAGCTGCTGCGCGAGAACGCGTGGGCGGCCTCGCGCACCGACCGGCGGCTGCGCGCCGAGCGGGAGGACCGCACCAAGGCGATCAGCAGGTGGCAGCGGCAGCTGTACAGGGAGCGGGGCCGCGACCGGTGAGCCGGGCGGCCGGGCGGAACGGCGTGCGCCGACCCGCTGAGCCCCTGACCTGCTGAGACCTGGCCGGCCGGGCCCCGCGCGGGGCCCGGCCGGCCAGGGTTCGCGGCGTGTCCCGCGGTGCCGCCGGCCGTGGGGGTCAGCGGCCGTGGGGGTCAGCGGCCGTGGGGGTCAGCGGCCGTGGGGGTCAGCGGCCGTGGGGGTCAGCGGCCGCGGACGCGGTAGGTGCGCACGGACAGGGGCGCGAACACCGCGAGCAGGAGCAGCGCCCAGCCGAGCGTGGCGGGGACGGGGTGGGCGAGGGGCCAGGCGAGGTCGCCGGCGGGCGCGCCGGGGTTGCCGAACAGTTCGCGGCAGGCGGCGGTGAGGGCGCTGACGGGGTTCCATTCGGCGATGACCTGCAGGACCTTGGGCATGCCGCCGGTGGGGACGAAGGAGTTGGACAGCATGGTGACCGGGAAGACCAGGGGGACGAGGTGGTCGGCGGTCTGCTCGTTCTTGACCACCAGGCCGAGGTAGCAGCCGGCCCAGCTGAGCGCGTACCGCATGAGCGCGAGCAGCGCGAACGCCTCGGCGGTCTGCCAGAGGCCGTTGTGGGCGCGCCAGCCGACGACCAGGCCGGCGACGGCCATGATGACCATGCCGAGGACGCCGTTGAGGATCTCGGCGCCGGTCTGCCCGAACGGGACGGCGGAGCGGGCCATGGGCATGGAGCGGAACCGGTCCATGACGCCGCGGGAGGCGTCGGTGGCGACGCGCATCGTGACGGCCATGGTGGAGGTGAAGGTGACCATGGCGAACAGGCCGGGCATCAGGTACTCGCGGTAGTTGCCGCCGCCGGGGACGGAGATGGCGCTGCCGAACACGTAGCCGAACAGCACGACCATGATCGCGGGGAAGATCAGGGCGGCGACGAGCTCGCCGGGTTCCTGGCGGATGCGGCCGAGTTCGCGGCCGATGAGGGTGAGGCCGTCGGTGAGGGCCCAGAGCAGCCGTCCGGCGCGGGTGGCGGGGGCGGTGAGGGCGGTCATCGGACGGTCTCCTTGCGGCGCTCGGCGTTGTCGGCGGTGTCGGCATTGTCGGCGGGAGTGGTGTCGGGGGCGGGGGCGTCTCCGGTGAGGCGCAGGAACACCTCGTCGAGGGTGGGGCGGCGCAGCCCGACGTCGCCGACGGTGACGCCGGCGCCGTCGAGTTCGCGGACGACGTCGGCCAGGCGCACCGATCCGGCGGTGAGCGGCACCGAGAGCCGCTCGCCTTCCAGGGCGGGGTGGCTGCCGGTGAGGGTGTGCAGGAGCGCGGCGGCGCGGCCGGCCATGGCGGGGTCGTCCAGGACGACGTCGAGGCGGTCGCCGATCGAGGCCTTGAGCCGGTCGGGGGTGCCGGTGGCGATGACGCGGCCGTGGTCGATGACGGCGATGTCGTCGGCGAGCCGGTCGGCCTCGTCCAGGTACTGGGTGGTGAGCAGGACGGTGGTGCCGTCCTGGACCAGGCCGCGGACGGCGTCCCAGATCTCGCCGCGGCTGCGGGGGTCCAGGCCGGTGGTGGGCTCGTCCAGGAACAGCACCTGGGGCCGCAGGATCAGGCTGGTGATCAGGTCGAGGCGGCGGCGCATCCCGCCGGAGTAGCCGGCGACCTGCCGGTCGGCGGCCTCGGCGAGCCCGAAGCGCTCCAGCAGCTCGTCGGCGCGGCGGTGGGCCTCGCGGCGGGGCAGGTGGTAGAGGCGGCCGAACATGCGCAGGTTGCCGCGCCCGGTGAGCTTCTCGTCGACGGCGGCGTACTGGCCGGCCAGGCCGATGCGGGCGCGGACCCGGTCGGGCTCGCGGGCGACGTCGTGGCCGGCGATGCGGGCGTGCCCGGCGTCGGCGTCGGCGAGCGTGGCCAGGATCCGCACGGCGGTGGTCTTTCCGGCGCCGTTGGGGCCGAGGACCCCGCAGACGGTGCCGGCGGGGACGGTCAGGTCGAGGCCGTCCAGGGCCTGGGTGTCTCCGAAGCGCTTGCGCAGCCCCTCGGCCACCACGATCGGTTCGTCGGTCACGGCCCCTCCTCTGGGTACGGTGTACGCAAGTACGGTAGACAACTGGGTACGTCGTACGCAACTAGGATGCTCGGGAGAGTCACGAGGAGGTCCCTTGGCAGGCGGCGAGCGGCACGTCAGCATCTGGTCGGTCCCCGAGCGGCAGGGCCGGGGGCCGCGCCCCGCCTACAGCCGCACCCAGATCACCGAGGCGGCGATCCGCATCGCCGACGCCGAGGGCCTGGAGGCGGCCTCGATGCGCCGCATCGCCGCCGACCTGGGCACCGGCGCGATGTCGCTGTACCGCTACGTGCCCTCCCGCGACGACCTGATCGAGCTGATGATCGACCACGTCGTGCTGGAGATGGACATCCCCGAGCGGCCGAGCGGGGACTGGCGCGCCGACCTCACGCTCATCGCCGAGAACACCCGCGCGATGTGGCGCGGGCACCCCTGGCTGGCGGGCCTGCAACGGCCGCGCGCGTCGTTCGGCCCCAACCGGCTGCGGCTGGCCGAGTTCGCCTTCGGCGCGCTGGACGTCGGCATCCCGATCGACGACATGGTCGCCCTCCTGGACATGCTGAACGGCTACGTCGAGCGCACGGTCCGCGGCGAGATCGAATGGATGCGGGAGATGCGCCAGAGCGGGATGACGCCCGAGCGCTGGATGATGCGGAGCGCACCATACGTCCGCGAACTGCTCGACACCGGCCGGTACCCGATGTTCGAGCGGCTCGTGAAGGACGCGCGCCTGCCCCACATGTCCGACGAGGACCAGTTCCGGTACGGGCTGCGGCGCGTCCTGGACTGCATCGCCGGCGTCCTGCCCGGACCGTCCTGACCGCCCTCACTCCCCCGGGGCGCATGAGCGGGGACGGGCCGGGCACAGAAGCGGCGAGGTGACGATCGCGCTATCGGAGAGGCACATGACCGTCCTTCCCGCCCAGAACGTCCCGCGACCGGCGCCCCGCACCGGCCGGTGGCCGCTGCCGGGCGGCCGGGCGGCGGCGGGCGGCGTCCGCGCGATCGTGCAGGGCGCCCTGCACGTGTGGGGGCTGGGCCCGGCGGCGGCGAGCCTCACCGACCGGCTGGCGCCGCTGATCCAGGACGCGGCGGCGCGGACGGGCGCGCGCAGGCGCGGGCCGCTGGAGCTGCGCCTGGAACTGCACGAACCCGTCCGGCTGCTGCTCGGCGAGGTTCTGCTGCCCGGCGGCTCGCCCGGCGGCGCGATCGCCGTCACCTACGGCACGCGGCCCGTGCGGGGCGGCGGCGCGGGCGCCTGGTACGCCCACGTGTTCGTGTGGCCGCCGGCACCGGGCCCGCCGGGTCGCTGACCTGCTCCCGCCCCGAGGCGGAAGTGCCGCCTCCCCGGCAGGAATCGAACCTGCGGCTTCCGGCTTCGGAGGCCGGCGCTCTGTCCGCTGAGCTACGGGGAGTGGGGTCCCGCCCCCAGGGTGACAGCGGGGACGGGACGGGAGACGCCGGTGGGATTCGAACCCACGTAGGACGGTTCTGCAGACCGCCGCCTGAACCGCTCGGCCACAGCGTCAAGGAGCCGGCCCTCGGGCCGGTGCCACATCGCGGCCGCCCCGCGCGGGGCGGGCACCACGAGGGTCAGCGGCAGGCCCGGCCGGTGGTTCGGGGCCGGGGCGCGGTGCGCGTGCCGCGACAGCGGGTCATCTCCCGTTCCCTCCCTTCCGGTGCCCTGGCCCGCCTTCGCGGGGCCCGTGCGGATGCCGTGCGATCAGAGTGCCCCGCGCCGCGCGGCACCGCAACGGGTTTTCCGCCCGGCGGGTTTCCACTGAGCGGAACGATGATGTTCCCGCCCGCGCCGCGCGTGGTGAGGGTGGGGGTTTCGGCGCGGC